>NZ_CP178734.1:0-5739267 GCF_047324215.1 Sodalis sp. RH19 | reverse complement strand
GGGTACGGAAAAATGGCAAGTAAAAAAAACGTCATTTTAACCGACCGGTTAAAATCTAACCGTTATGCACCTTTTGCATGCTGTTTAATGGCAGCCGGTAGTTGCGCAAGACTGTCTATCACCCAATCCGCCAGGGCCTGGGCCTTTTCGTCCAGCGGCTTGCCGCTGCGCACCAGCACTTTGGCGCCGACGCCCGCGGCTTGCCCCGCCAGCATGTCTTCGGCCTTATCACCTACTATATAGGAGGCCGCCATATCGATATTCAGGAACTGCTGCGCATCGAGCAGCATGCCGGGTTTGGGTTTGCGGCAGTCGCAATCCTGGCGGTATTCCCCTTCCACGCCGTCGGGATGATGCGGGCAGAAATAGATGCCGTCCAATTCCACGTCGCGATCGGCCAGCGACCAATCCATCCACTCGGTTAGGCGCATAAACTGATCTTCGGTAAATTTACCCCGTGCAATACCGGACTGGTTCGTCACCACCACCAGGGCGAATCCCATGGTTTTCAATTCCCGCATGGCATCGATAACACCGTCGATAAATTGAAATTCATCGATCTCATGTACATAACCGTGATCGACATTAATGGTACCATCGCGGTCTAAAAATATAGCTGGGACAGGCTGTGTCACTGATTGGCTCCTGACAACATAAACGGCGCCCAGTATCGCATGTTTTATCGGGCGAAGAGAAACGGAGAAAATGAAACCCAGTTGACTTAGCCGTCTAGACGCCCTAACATCCACGCACGCTGATATCTGCGGATATCGTAAAGGTGCCATTTATTCTCGCAACAGGTAACCAGTAACCCTAAAAAAGCATGATCACACTCTCTCATATTACCAAGCAATATTCGCAGGGCGCCCTGACTATTAATGCCCTGTCGGATGTTTCCCTGCACGTTGCGCCAGGTCAGATTTATGGCGTTATCGGCGCTTCCGGCGCCGGTAAAAGCACGCTTATCCGTTGCGTAAATTTATTGGAACGTCCCACCAGGGGTACGGTGCTGGTCGATGGTAAAGATCTTACCAACCTGCCTGAGCGTCAGCTTATTGCCGCCCGCCGGCAAATCGGCATGATATTTCAGCATTTTAATTTGCTGTCCTCGCGCACCGTGTCCGGCAATATCGCCCTGCCGCTGGAATTGGATAAATTATCCAGGCGCGATATCACCGCGCGGGTCAATGAGCTGCTGACCCTGGTCGGGCTTGAGGATAAGGCCGACGCCTATCCGGCCAACCTGTCCGGCGGCCAGAAACAGCGGGTCGCCATTGCCCGGGCGCTGGCCAGCAACCCCAAGGTGCTGCTGTGCGATGAAGCCACCAGCGCCCTGGATCCGGCCACCACCCGTTCTATTTTGGCTTTGCTGAAGGATATCAATCGCCGCCTCGGCCTGACCATTTTGTTAATTACGCATGAAATGGACGTGGTGAAGCGCATCTGCGATCAGGTGGCGGTAATAAGCCAGGGTGAATTGATCGAACAGGACACCGTGAGCGAAATGTTTTCGCATCCCAAAACGCCGCTGGCCCAGCAATTCATCAAGTCCACCCTGCATCTGGATATACCGGACGACTATCGCGAGCGCATGACCGACGCGCCGTCGGCGGGTAAAATCCCCATTCTGCAGCTGGAGTTTACCGGCCAGTCGGTGGATGCGCCGTTATTATCCGAGGCCGCCCGGCGTTTTAACGTCAACAATAATATAATCAGCGCGCAGATGGATTATGCCGGTGGGGTTAAGTTCGGCATTATGCTGACGGAAATGGCCGGGGATGAACAAAATTCCCGTGACGCCATCGCCTTTTTGCAGCAGCAGCACGTTAAAGTAGAGGTACTGGGTTATGTCTGAAGCCATGGTGGCGTTATTCGCCAAGGGAATCTGGGAAACACTGATGATGACATTTGTCTCCGGTTTCCTGGGGTTCGTCGTGGGACTGCCCATCGGCGTATTGCTGTATATCAGCCGGCCCGGGCAGATTATCGAAAACGGCAAGGTCTATCGCACAACCTCGGCGCTGGTGAATATCTTTCGCTCCATTCCTTTTATTATCCTGCTGGTGTGGATGATCCCCTTTACCCGCATGATTGTCGGCACGTCAATCGGCCTGCAGGCGGCGATTGTCCCATTGACCGTCGGCGCCGCTCCGTTTATCGCCCGCATGGTGGAGAACGCCCTGCTGGAGATCCCGGCCGGCCTGATTGAAGCCTCGCGCGCCATGGGCGCCACGCCGCTGCAGATTATCCGCAAGGTTCTGTTGCCGGAAGCGCTGCCTGGCCTGGTGAACGCCGCCACCATCACGCTTATCACCCTGGTGGGCTATTCCGCCATGGGGGGGGCGGTGGGCGCCGGCGGCCTGGGTCAAATCGGTATCCAGTACGGGTATATCGGTTATAACGCGACCATCATGAATATTGTCTTGGCGTTATTAGTTATCCTGGTGTTTTTAATACAAATCGGCGGCGATAGAATCGTCAAAGCCGTTACCCATAAATAGTCAATAATGAAACTGCCATTCCGGCGTTTCATTGCGGCAACTTTATCCACAAGAGGAAAGGGATATGTTTTCTAAAATAAAAACTCTGGCTACCGTCAGCGCGTTGATCGGTTCCCTGGCATTGGCAGGCTGCGGGCAGGAAGAAAAAGATCCAAACCATATCAAGGTCGGCGTGATTGTCGGCGCGGAACAGCAGGTTGCCGAAGTGGCGCAAAAAGTGGCGAAGGAAAAATATGGTCTGGATGTCGAGCTGGTCACCTTCAACGATTACGTGCTGCCTAACGAAGCGTTGAGCAAAGGCGATATCGACGCCAATGCCTTCCAGCACAAACCTTATCTTGATCAGCAAATCAAGGATCGCGGTTATAAGCTAACGCCCGTGGGCAATACCTTTGTGTATCCGATTGCCGGTTATTCAAAACAAATCAAATCCCTGGATGAACTGAAGCCAGGCTCACAGGTAGCCCTGCCCAATGACCCGACCAATCTGGGCCGTTCCTTGCTGCTGCTGCAGAAAGTGGGCCTGATCACCCTTAAGGACGGCGTCGGCCTGCAGCCAACCGCGCTGGATGTGGTCGGCAACCCGAAAAACCTGAAACTGGTTGAACTGGAAGCGCCACAATTGCCGCGCTCCCTGGACGATCAGCAAATTGCCCTGGCGATTATCAACACCACCTATGCCAGCCAGATTGGCTTGACCCCGGCGAAAGACGGCCTGTTCGTGGAAGATAAGGAATCTCCCTACGTCAATCTGATCGTGGCCCGCGAAGATAATAAAAATGCCGAAAATGTAAAAAAATTCGTGCAGGCATATGAATCCGATGAAGTTAACGATGCCGCCAATAAAGTCTTCAATGGCGGCGCCGTTAAGGGCTGGTAATCTTTATACATTAATAACGTGCGTTTTTGACCAGACGGGCTACGGCCCGTCTTGTTATTTATGCCGTAGATTGATTCAATAGCGCCGTTGAAATAAAAATAATCAGAGGAAAATGTATGCGTGCTTTACCTGGATGTATTTTGGTGCTCTCGTTGACGGGGTGTGCATGGGTCCATACGCCCCCATCGTCCACGACGACCCAGGCCGCACCCGTCTCTCCGTTCAAGAGCGCGCCGCCCGCCCACAAGGCCCCCGCGCGCCCGCAGCCGGCCAAACTGTATAAATCCGCCGAAGAGCTGGTCGGTAAACCGTTCCGCGATCTGGGCGAAGTGTATGGCTCCACCTGCCAGGTGAGCTTGCAGGATCCACCGCCAAGCCTGCCCGCGGCGCGCAAGGAAATGCAGATGCGTGCGGCGTATATGAAGGGCAACGCGGTATTGCTGCACCAGTGTGAAACGGTGCGGGCGGTGGCGGGATGCTATCAGCAGGCCGTTTGCCAGGGCACGGCGTTGAAAGTTTCGCAATGAGCGCATACGCCCTGCGGCAAATCGGCGTAATCCATTCGCCCTATAAAGAAAAATTTGCCGTTCCCCGCCAGCCGGGACTGGTGCCGGACGGTACCGGCGAACTGCGGCTGCTGGCGCCCTATAACCAGCCGGACGCCGTGCGCGGGCTGGAGGCGTTCAGCCATATCTGGCTGCTGTTTATCTTTCACCAAACGATGGAACAGGGCTGGCATCCTACGGTGCGCCCCCCGCGCTTGGGCGGCAATAGCCGTATCGGCGTGTTTGCCACTCGTTCAACGTTTCGCCCCAACCCCATAGGTATGTCCCTGGTGGCGCTGCGCGGTATCCGCCTTCAGGGCGCGGAAGTGATACTGGAACTGGGCAGCCTGGATTTGGTGGACGGCACGCCGGTGGTGGACATCAAACCCTATCTGCCCTATGCCGAAAGCATCCCCGCGGCGCGGGCCGGTTTCGCCCTGCATCCTCCCGCGGCTTCGATGGCGGTAACCTTTACCACAGCGGCGGAGCATCGTCTGGCCGCGCTGGCGGGCCGTTATCCCCACTTGCGCCGGTTCCTCACCGATGTGCTGGCGCAGGATCCGCGCCCAGCCTATCGCCGGGATCGCGACGGCGAGCGCACCTACGCGGCGCTGTTGCTGACCTTTAATGTCAGCTGGCGTGTCTTGGGCGAGGTGACCGAAGTGCTGTCGATCGAGGATTATCCCGGCGCCGCGGCAGGCGAGAGCCGGTAATCAGCGGCCGTCGCCGGCGAACGCATACCGGCCGCGGACAGGTTTTTGCGATTTTTCCATTTGCTCTCTTTTGGCCGCCCGCCTGCACTGGTAAACTGATTCACTTTTGATACTTTGCTGCCGATAAGCAGCCTGTGGCATTAAGCCGTTCTTGTGGAACCCAACTATCATGCGTACTACTCAATATCTGCTCTCCACCCTTAAGGAGACCCCCGCCGACGCCGAGGTTATCAGCCATCAGCTGATGCTGCGCGCCGGAATGATCCGCAAGCTGGCATCCGGCCTGTATACCTGGCTGCCCACCGGCCTGCGGGTACTGCGAAAAGTCGAAGCCATCGTGCGTGAAGAGATGAACAACGCCGGCGCCATTGAGGTTTCCATGCCGGTGGTGCAACCGGCGGATCTATGGCAGGAGAGCGGACGCTGGGAACAGTACGGGCCGGAATTGCTGCGTTTTGTCGATCGCGGGGATCGTCCGTTCGTGCTCGGCCCCACCCATGAGGAAGTGATTACCGATCTGGTGCGCAATGAAATCAGTTCGTACAAACAGCTGCCGCTGAATTTTTTCCAGATCCAGACCAAATTCCGCGACGAAGTACGCCCGCGTTTTGGCGTGATGCGCGCGCGCGAATTTTTGATGAAGGACGCCTACTCGTTCCATACCAGCCAGGAATCCCTGCAGGCGACTTACGACGCCATGTACCAAGCCTACAGCGCCATTTTCAATCGTATCGGCCTGAACTTCCGCGCCGTACAGGCGGATACCGGTTCCATCGGCGGCAACGCCTCCCATGAGTTCCAGGTGCTGGCCGACAGCGGCGAGGACGATATTGTTTTCGCCAGCGGTTCGGACTACGCCGCCAATATCGAACTGGCCGAAGCGGTTGCCCCGTCCCATCCGCGCGCGCAGCCGGCTGAAGAGCTGCGCCTGGTGGACACGCCCAACGCCAAGACCATTAATGAACTGGTGGAACAATTCAACCTGCCGGTGAGCAAAACCGTCAAGACGCTGATCGTTCACGGCGATAACGAGGCGGGCCACGCGCTGGTCGCACTGCTGATACGCGGCGATCATCAGCTTAATGAAATCAAGGCGGAGAAACTGCCGCAGGTGGCAAGCCCTCTTGAGTTCGCCAGCGAAGAAGAAATTCGCGCGGCCGTCGGCGCCGGCCCCGGTTCCCTCGGGCCGGTCAACCTGCCGATTCCGCTGGTGATTGACCGCAGCGTGGCGGCGATGAGCGATTTCAGCGCCGGCGCCAATACCGACGGCAAGCATTATTTCGGCATTAACTGGGAACGGGATCTGCCGCTGGCGGAAACCGCCGATCTGCGCAAAGTCGTGGAAGGCGATGCCAGCCCGGACGGCAAGGGCACGCTGCAGATTAAGCGCGGCATTGAAGTCGGCCATATTTTTCAACTGGGCGCCAAATATTCCCAGGCGATGAATGCCACCGTTCAGGGCGAGGACGGCCGTAACCAAACCTTGACCATGGGCTGCTACGGTATCGGCATTTCCCGGGTGGTCGCGGCGGCGATTGAGCAAAACCACGATGAGCGCGGCATCCTCTGGCCAGAAGCCATTGCTCCGTTCCAGGTCGCCATCCTGCCGATGAACATGCATAAATCCTTCCGGGTCAAGGATGCGGCGGAAGGCATCTATAACGCGTTGCGCGCCAAAGGCATCGACGTATTGCTCGACGATCGCAAGGAGCGCCCGGGCGTCATGTTCGCCGATATGGAGCTGATTGGCATACCGCACACCATTGTTATCGGCGACCGCAATCTCGACAGCGAAGAGATTGAATATAAACACCGCCGGATTGGCGAAAAGCAGATGATGAAAATCAGCGCTATCGTCGACTATCTGGTGGCTGAAATCAGCAACGCCGGCCGTTAAGCCGGTAATCCGCCCACTATCCGGCCGGCAATATGCCGGCCGTTTTTTCCGATCGCCGGATTAAACCCGCCATCTGTTAATCATTGTGAATGAGATTGATCAATATCCAGCTTTTTTGCAGGATGCCCGGGTCACCATAGATAAAGTTGCGGCTGTTCGATTTTACCGGTCTAATATCCAGATGATCCTTGGCGCCAAGCTTAATGGTTTCGGTATATTTATTAACTTCGGTGGCAATAAAAAAAGCGATCTCTCCCTGGTCGGAAAATATTTCGCTTGGAATATTCCTTTGCAACATCACCAGCCTTTCCCTGTTTTCCAGCAGTGTGATGACCACCCTTGGCGTTGACGGCAAAGGGGACATTGTCGAACCGTTATTTTCACCATTATCGGGCCCGCCGGGGCGGTCAACGATTAACGTCTCATTCATTTGCAAAGCGAGCCGCCCTACTTGTTCCACCAACAGGGAATGCCCTAATCCGATATCATCGCGCGTATCGGTACGCCTTCCGCCTGTTTCGCTAAAATGAACATAGTGCGCGGGCTGAATGGGATCAAGCCTGGGTTCGTCGGTGGTCATATCGATTTGCAGGCTGAAATCAGACCTTAACCAGGAATTAAGATAAAAATGAAAATGCGAGAAATCAAATCCCATGCTTAAAATATCCTGATCTCTGACGCCCGCCATAATGGGAAAGAAAGCAGATTTTTCCTTGAAAAAATTAGCCAGTAAAAGTGGCCATAATGTCTTGCGATGGCATTCACTACCCAGGCGGATGAGATATTCTCTCAAATGATCTTTATCGTCCGTTAAAGAGATATAAATATTGCTCTTGCTCAGCAGATTCCTGGAAACAACGATCGAGGGGAGACTGCCGGAAGGTGTCCAGCGACGGCAGGACATCCCGCCAATGCAGCGGATGGCGTAAATCTTGTCCGTCCACGACGAGAGTCCCCGCCGGCATCTCCTTATATTCCCGCGACAAAATATAGGCATCCAGGGCGTTGCTCATAGTCCGGCTGCCATAAAAAATGGTCAGCATGGCGGCGATAAGCGTTTCCTCATCCCCGGTGGGGTTTGCCAGCAAGCTGGCCTGATAAAGGGATTCCGCCGTCATCAGGCCGGGATAATAAGCCATCAGCGTTTGCGCGCCGATTTCTTTCCTGAGAAAATGCAGCACATCAATTACCACCATGCCGAAGGGAATGTTTTCACTAACCGCCCTGCTGTGGCGCTGGAATGGCAAATTTCCAATGAGGCTAAGAGCGTCCTCGATGAAATCATGGATACGCCGGTGCCAGCGCTCGTTATCCCGCCGCCGTTCAATACCGCAGCCACGCTGCGGCTTAAACATAACTCCCGTCCCCCGATTACGCGATTTACTGTCGGTAATCACCCCGCGATAACTTTCTACCGTGGCACCCAGCCTGTCGGCAATAATCTGCGCGGAAGAGCGCCGTCCCCCTAACGCGCCAAAGCACGAGATCAGCTCGATATGGCTAATAGGCTGATCCGGGTGCAGCGAGCGATGTAACCCAAGAATAATATTTGATAGTTCAACGGCGTCGTAATGATTGATGGAAGCCAGGGCGCCATGGGCCTTTATTTCCATTTGCAGGCTATTTAGCCCGTTGCGAACGTAGTCAATACGACCATCAGGCCCTAATAATGCTGAAATCCGGTTTTTTTCTAAATTACCCTCTCCGACCACAACCTTAAAGGATTTTTGATCATTGATCCTTCTGCCGTTAGTGATATCCCCTATCTCTTGCGAAGAAACTATCCTCTGATCACTCCTCAGCATATTATTGATATAATCATTGTTAAGTCCCGCAAAACGATCGTCCCCCAAGCTGACCATCATATGAAAATCTTTATCATCGGTATAAAAAACCAACAACTTTCCGGCAGCCACATTGGCAAGCTGAGCGTTATTGTCAATATACTTATCTATAACCATAAATTTATTGAGCTTTATTATTGATATCCTATTACCATCCATTTTTCCGATCATTAGCCTTGCCAAACGTTCCAGCGCATCGGCTTGCTGAGGTACGAGATGTTTAGCGGCAATTAAAATTTCCAGTGCAAAACGGATGCTGGTTTTTTCGTTGGAACTTTTAGCGCTAAGTTCTTTGGCAATATCCATGATACTTTTGCTTGTCGGGCTTGAGTGCGGAAAATCCCCTTTTTCAACCATAAAGCTTTTACATTGGTTATAAGTAACTAACACATCGTCCTTGAAATGTCCCAATTGCTCAGTAATCAAAATGCATTTTTCATCACTGAGTTCCGCATCCAGCAGGCTATTATTCATCCCGGTAAACCTGCCGTTACCCACGCTGAGCATCAGATGTGAGATTGAACTGTCTTGAAGATTAGTAAAACGAACCAGTTTTCCCGGTTCAATACGCAGCATGTCGCTATAAGTCCTGATCTGAAAGGGATGTGGTATAATCTCAAGCATCGCTTCTGAGGAGTTTTTTTTATATGCTGCCAATAAATTATCCTTCTGATTAAGCGTGAGCTGTCCGGCTTTTTGCATAACCGATATAATAAATTCATAACTGTTTTTGGACGTTTGATCTTTGATAATGGATTTACGTATTTTTTTTTGCAGCAATAACTGTTGTTCCACGCCATCATAATGCGATAAAAAAGTTGAAAACGTTATCGGCGTAGCCGGCTGCAGCAATTCACTGAAACCCGGCGGCGACAATAATAATTGTTCATTGTCGCGGCTAATCATAAAACTTTCCTGATAATCTTGAGCCAGTTGTTCCGTAGCGAAGTCTTTATAAGTGATCAAAGCGGCGGAACCGGAATTTTTAAAGCTCAGGGTCCATTTATCCTCAGTTAAAATCGCCACATCTTCGATGTCAGGCAGTTTTATAGACCGTAAATTTTCAGCATTAGGCTCAAGTAGATAATCTATATTTTTATATTTAGCGGCCAACAAGTAATGGCGAATAACTTCACTATTTATAATTGGGTCGAAAATAAATAGTGCGCGATAACGGACATTATAAAATCCATGATTAATGGCAAAGCGTTCCACTCCTTTTAATGCTTGTTTTAAATTCCCTTCAAATTTGAATCGATTGCAATAACGACGAAACCTTAAGGCTAAATTATCATCATAACTGAAAATTTCCTTGTCTAACGTCGATGTTGATACCACATTATAATCCTCAACATACAAGGTGGCGGACCTGCCATTCTTTAATATCAGTTGCTGGTTATTCATTATGAAGGCGTCGCCGCCAACTTCTTGCCACTGCGAGGCGGAAAGAGAGTGATCCAATTTTTGCAGTCCAAAGCCGGCAAATCTGTCGTTACCTAGACTAAGCAATAATAGCGTCAATTTATTGGTTAAATTATCCACTACCGCAACTTTATAGCCAGGGGGAATGAAACGCAATGACTCCCTTTCGCGTAAAATTATTTTTGGACTAGAACTTTCATCCCAAAAATAAAGTTCATTGGCAAATTGATAGGTTTCATCATCTATCCGGCGACATAGCTGAAACACTTGCAGCATCGCCTTAATGTTGTTATTTCCCAGGATATTTAAACGACCTTTTTCTTCATTTACCAGCGCTTTAACCAACATGACCATACGATCGCGTGTTTCCCCTTTGGTAAAAGTCTCGGCCACCTGTGTGGCGGTGGTGGCGGACTTTAACAATTCACCGATCCTGCCCGCCTGCTCGTGCAGTAATGCGTATCCCTGGCTACCATAGGATTTTATCACGCCATAGATATCCGCCGCGCCGGTTATGCCGGTAATCACTATACTTAACAAGGCTGATTCCCAGCCCTTCTGGCGCCTTTGCGCGTCCTGTTCGCGGGCGGCGCTTTGCAGTTGCAGAACACTACCGGCACCCGCCAGCATATCGCCCAGTATCATGGCGGCACAGCCCGCAGGTGAACCGCCGCTGAAAAACAGCGCCAGCAGAGAAATGGCATTGCTTGCAGCCAGTAAACGCTGTTGTGTCACGTCATCAGGGCCGGCATCGTTTGGATTGGTTGAAACCAGAGCATTATAACCAATATGCTCGTCCAGTTTTTCCATATCCAGATGTCTTAAACGTTCCCAAATATTGACCTGATTGATCAACACGATAGTGGATTCTAAAATACAGGCAGGCTTATTCAACCTTGGTGTCAGACTGGTTGATTCTAGCCATGCTTTATGTTGAATCGAGAGGTGCCCGGCGATAAAGTGCTTTAATGCGGTGGATGCGTCGTCAGGAGTCCAAAGATAAATTCTGCCCGTTGCCAGGGAGATAAATAACCCGCCTGTTGGCTCGGCGATAGCGACAATGCCCGGAACAGTGAACCGGCCTTCAGGGGTAGCCACACTGATCAGCCGCTCGCCTATCAGTCCATCCATCCAGCGATCAATCATATTTCGTAAATCACGATCCGCGTCGCTGGCCATAAATGGGAACAACGCCGCGACCATCCGGTTTTTAGCCATAGTAATATAAGCGGCGCTGATATCCGTACTAGCACCAAAGTATTCAAGCAACCGTTCTAGCTCAGCCGTCAGGGTGATGGCGTCACCATTAATAATAAATTCCAGATAGGAGAGAAAATTTTCCTTATCAGATCCCAAAATGGTAGTTTTAATAATGATATAATCATTATCTTCTTTTGCATTATTACCTATATTTAATATGGCATTAGAGAATTCCTTTAGCAACAGTTGCCGGACGCTATAGATCCCTTCTTTTATATGCGTTGTCGGCTGCATGCCTTTGCGGTCGTGTTTCATAAAAAGAATAAGCAGGGAGATTTTTCTGGAAAGTTGATGCGCCGTCAGGGACAGGCCGTATTTTCTCTGTACCAGGTCACTTAACATCATATCAACAAAATTCAGGGTCACGTTATCACGTGCCGCCGGAAACTCTTGGGAAACACCGAATGTATGCAGCCATTGATTACGTTCCAGCATCATGTGGTGTCGGGACATGTTATTTCGGTTGGGATTCGGGTTAACAGGCGCCAAATCGGGTAGAGAAGGATAATGTCCATCTGCTGTCGGTTTATCCATGGCCGCGTTCATCTGAGAATATGTATTTATTTTTTCACGCAACGTCCGCCAATACGCCATGTGCTCTTCCTGGCTTGCACAAGCGGGTGATTGAGCTTCATCAGTTATTTGCCTTCTGCCACGTAAGATTTTATCGCTTATCTGCTCTGCTTTTTTTTTATTTTGCCTTGCGATATTCTTTCCGCGGGAACCACGCAGCGGGTAATAATGGCGGGGTATGGCGATCCATCCCGGGCTGGCTGCGCCTTTAGCGGGGCGATAGCCTCGCTATCGTCCCATCCTGGATATATTTTTGATGGCATAAGAGAGAAACCGGGCAGTCTGATCGAGGCGAACGCCTCAAGCAGCGCCGCGGTAAATCGAATCTTTTGCCGGGATAGCGGATGAACGCGTTCAGCGGCATCTCTGACTGCGCAAAGTACTCCTCTCGCCTCCCGTTGTTCCTCAGGCGGTAATTCCTCCAGCCATTTATTGCCGGAGATAGCCTCACTGCCATAGCGCAAATAGTACAGCAACGTATCATTGATTACTGGATGCGAAGCCTTTAATATATCTTTATTGCCATAAAATTTATTTTCATCATTCTTAAACTGACGTATTGTGACGCCCTCCCCATGTTGTTCTCTATTTGAAACGTTGGTTAGACTATGCGCTCCCCAGGTGACTTGCGGCGAATTATTTATTTTCGTTTTATTATTAAAGAAAGAAATAATAGAAAAAAGTTGAGTTGCATTCGCTATTAGCATAGATATTATATCCTTTTTTATTCACGGTGATCAGGTTGATGATTGGAAGAGGCTATAATCAATGGCGAACATTATCTTTTGCGGCGGCTAAGCGTCAACCGCGGATCAGGTTAATCAATATTTAATCATTACGCTGCGCCGGTGCCGGGGGGATATTAAATAGCGTTTATTACGCGGGCCATTCGCCATGAACCGCGCAACTTTTTCTGGGGATGCATCGTCGACGCCGCTGCGCGGCCCGGGCTTATCGGCGCAGCCAAAGTCCTTAGCCAGCCGCGTTTTTCCAGGTCGCCAGGGTAATTTCCAGCTGAGTTTGCTGATCCGACAGCCACATCAATCCGTCCTGCAGTGTTGCCTGCAAAGACATATTACGCGCCGCCAGCGCGGCCAGCTGCGCCATTTGCGCATCGTCGACAAAATAAACGCTCAGATTGTCGTGCTGGGATAATATTGGCTCGACCTGTCGCCACCAAATCCGCGCCGCGCGCTCGTTATAGGCATAGAGCACCACATTGCGCGCCAGGTGGCAGGCTTTACGCAGCCGTTTTTCCTCCGGCAGCCCCAGCTCAATCCACCACTCCGGTTCACCGTGATCGTTGCGCAGCCATAATGCAGGCTCATCTTCGGCGCTGAGGCCGCGGGTAAACTCCAGGCGATCGTCGGCATGATAAATCCATGCCAGCAGCCGCAGCATCATGCGCTGCGGTGTTTCCGAGGGATGCTGGGCCAGTACCAGATTAACATCGGAAAAATAATTCCGGTCCATATCGGCGATGTTGACCGCCGCTTTATGTACAGTCGCTTTTAACGCCATGGTGATTCCGTAAGATATGCTTTGCCCGGCAGTGTACCTGACATCGCCCGTCGGCCGCCAGAAAAGCGGTAAATGCATAGTGCTGGCTCTATTAATTCCTAAACCATTTATTCCAGGGATAGGGGCGCTCTGTGCTATAGTCTGATAAGGAAATACTGTTGAAAGATGTAGGCGGGATGAGCGGCGGATGAAAATCGCACTTCATCCTCCCTCAGGGAACAGGCGGTATTTACCGCCGTAACAAGTAGGTGAGCTATTATGTCAACGAATGAAGAATATCAACCCATTAATTGTGATGATTACGATAATCTTGAGCTCGCCTGTCAGCGCCACTGGGTCCTCACTCTGACGCTTAAGAATGGAGATACCGTTGCCGGCACGGCGCGCGATATGATCTCAAGAAAACATGTCGAGTATCTGGTTATCGATGACGCTGGCGGCAGCCATGAAATACGGCTGGACCATATTGCCAGTTTCACCCATCCTGAACTCGGTACAGTGGTGGTTAGCGAATAACCCCCGCGCCCCTTCCTTCCTGACGGGCAGTAGGATTGCTACCCGTTAGCGTAACTCTATCGTATCCATTCCACATTCAGGCCTGTTTCCTCCTCCCCGGCCTGTCCTTCGCGAGTAATAAAGATGCCGGGTGCGGTTATCAGTTGCTCATTGTAATACACCAGAGGTGTGCGCTCGCGTTGCCAGGGCGCGATACCCAGCTCCTGCCATAATTTTTTTACCGATCGTCCATGGCGCCGGCCCAGGATATGCAGGGTACCGGTCGCCGAAAACTGCACGCTTACCCGCTCGTCCATCCGCGGCCGGCGCACCGCCCCGCCGCTGGAACCCAGGCGCAGTAGACCGAGATCCTCCGGCAGCGGCAGCGGTTGTCCGGTGTCCTCCCATAATAGCACCCGCCCCCTGAGCGGGGGCCACAGCGGCAGGATAAACAAGCGTTGGCGAAAGCGCCTGATCTGCCGGTCACCCAGCCGCATCATGGGCTCGGCGTCCTGGCGGCTTAACGCAACCTCCTGCCAGATCCTGGCCAGTTGTTCCTGCGCGGGCATGGCCATGCCAAACGACGCCAGCCAGCGGCGCAATACGGCCGCGCGCCGGATAGCGCTCATGCCCATCATCGGCGCCAGTTCGAGTGAGCCGTCATCGCGGGTTAATTGTTGCAGCGTCTCGGCGAGCAGCTCGTCGAGCAGGGTTTCCTGTTCGGCGCAAAGCGTAGCGCTGCGCGCCGCCGCCCGGCTGAAATGGGGCCAGCGCTCCTTAAGCACAGGGAGAATGCGCAGGCGCAGAAAATTACGATCGAAGCGTTGATCCTGGTTACTCTCATCCTCAATCCAGCGTAAGCGCCGGCTTTCGGCATAGTCGCGCAGCTGCGCCCGGCTGATATCGAGTAAAGGACGCAGCAGCTCGTGCCCGTGGAAAGGCGACGCGGCGGCCATGGCCGACAATCCGGCCGGTCCGCTGCCGCGTTTTAGCGCCAGCAGCAGCGTTTCGCTTTGGTCGTCCTGATGCTGGGCGGTCAGCAATGTCTCTCCGGGCAGCAGCGCCTGGGCCAGCGCTTGGTAACGCGCGGAGCGCGCCGCCGCTTCAATACCGCCGTCGGCGGGATCCACGCTCACCCTGACCTGCTGGAACGGAATCGCCAGATGGCGGCACAGCGCCTGGCAATGCTGCGCCCAATCATCGGCATGGGCGCTCAAGCCATGATGAACATAGACCGCGCGCGGGGCGAGATCGGGCAGTTGCCGCCCGCGCAGGCATGCCAGCGCATCCAACAGCACCGTGGAGTCCAGTCCGCCGCTCAGGGCCACCAGCACCGTTCTGCGCCGCTCAAGCCTGGCGGCGATATGGCGGCAGAGCGCCTCACCGTCATCAGGCTTCATAGAGTTCCAGGGGCAGATCGTCGGGATCGGCGAAAAAGGTAAAGCGCCTGCCGGTCAGGGGATCGATGCGGATCGGCTCGCAGTCGACGCCGTCGATATGAAGCGCGCTGACGGCCGCGGCGACGTCCGCCACGCTGAACGCCAGGTGGCGCAAACCGCGGGCCTCCGGGCGGCTGACCCTGGCCGGCGCGTTGGGAAAACTGAACAGCTCGATAATATAGGCGCCATTGAGCGCCAAATCGCCTTTCCAGGAATCGCGTTCGGCGCGATATACCTCGCTTAACAACGTGAACCCCAGGATGTCGCAATAAAATTGCTTACTGCGCGGGTAATCCGACGCGATGATGGCGATATGGTGCACCTGCTGTAGTTTTAGCATCGGCATAGTCCTTTTTATTCCGTTAATGCGCGTTGCCCGGGTTTGCCGCCCGGCGTTCAAAGGCAATTTACCACACTCTCTCCGCCCTCGCCCGCCTGTCATGCGCGCGGCAAGATGCATAAAACGCTCACGCCCGGAGTAATGCCTGGAATTATCCATTTCATTGATTTAGCATCTGATTAAATTATATACACCTTCCATTAAATTGATGCATAGCAACAGGTAACGCCATGAGCAGTTCCTCCCACATCCTTATTAATCGTCCAGCCGACCCCAGCCGGTTCGCTACCGGTCAAGTGGCGGGTATTAGCCCTTGCGAGGCGGTTACCGGAACATTTGCGCATTTGAAAGCGCCGCGTATCAGTCATCCGGTCAATATCATGGGCAGGCCTTCAGCCGCCGGTTTCCCACGCTCCCCGATTGCGGCGCGGCGCAGGCTGGCGCTGGCGACAGGGCTCGGCGCCGCGGAGAAATTGGGCGACGACGAAGGCGTAAATTATTTTGCCGTCATGCTGGATAATGAAAAAGACGATGATGATACGCCCAGGGAAAATAAGGATTACAAGGCCGTACTGGCGCTGGAAAAAGGGATTATAAAATTGTTAGCCAATTTTATAAAGAAACACAGCGGATGCAGTTCCCGCAAAGCCAGCAGCGAGGCCAAAGCGCTTTTTAATACGTCCAGTAAAGATGTATTGAACAATCTGGATTGGAATACCGTTGAAGACAGTTTTCGTTTTCGCGGTACTCACTTTAACAGTACATTAATACCCGCGGGTCAAATAAAACTGGGTGATCAGGATATTTTTGCCGCGGGCTACGCTAACAAAGGGATCAGCAGTAAATCCAATGAGGAAACCACCCATGCGATGAATATGTGGATCTCGACGTTTTACGCGGGAGACGATAACCGGGATCCGCTGTTTTCCGGCATCCGCCACGGCGTACTGAGTCCCTTCGGCCTGAAAGCGGGCAGCGCGGAACGTCAACAAGGCGCGTTGAATCGGGCCAGGGAAGTGGCCGCCGCCGCGTTGTTCCTGCATCCGGAAAAACTGGCCGCGGCGTTGGCGGGCCAGACGGTAGTATTGCCGCTTACGTCGACGAGCCTGCTGACACCGGTGGATATCGGGCCGTCAACGGAGGAATCACAATTCAGGGATCAGATGGAAGCCTGGGAGAAACTGGGCGCCGGCCCGGTTGAAATACCTATCAGGAACGAGAAAGGCGAAATGGTGCGGGTCACCCTGCGCCTTGACATCGCCGCCTTTAATTTCGGGGTCAATGAGCTGGCGTTGAAACGGCTGCATTTGGGACATAACACCGCCGGCGCTTATAATCGCTCCGCCCTGGTCAAGCTGCTCGGCAAGGATCTTTCCCCCGGCTCGGCGCACGGAGGCTGGGTGGGGCAATATCTCGCTTCCCGGCCGGATAATGCCGACAGGGTTTCTTCGCTTGCCAGCGAACTGAAACAGATTTGGGCCAAGAAGACGTACCGTGCCGATAAAGGCGAGCCGTACAAGGCGGCCGTGCGGGTGGCGTTATTATCCCATGAAATAGGCATTACCCCCTGCTGGAACTGCAAGAGCGGAAAAGACCGCACCGGTATAATGGATGCGGTCATTAAGCATCAGGCTGTAAGTCAATACCTGCGTAAAACCGATGCAGACAGTGTATTGCCTGATGCAGAGAACAAAACGCTGATGCAGAAAGTGATGCTCAACAGCGGAAATATGCAAATCCAGCAACATAACGCCGGCGTCCCCGGCAACAAATGTTTGAAGAATAATAAAATATTTAATTTTTTATTCGGCAAATTAACATTGCGCCGCAGCATTGGCGATAAAAGAATAGCCGACCAGGCAGAAGGATTTTCTAAATACGTATAGGAGAGAGTATGGAAACCTTTTTGCAGGGTTTATACGACCGTTATAATATTATCCCCCATGAAGAAAACACATTATACATTAATGAAGATGTGGTTATTTATTTTGATGAAACAGATAAGGATATCATCTTGCTTTGTCCCTGTTTTCCCGTGCCGGCGCAGCAGATGCAATTACTAGAGCTGTTAGCGCTAAATGGCAAAAGCGATATCAGCTTCTGCGCCGCCGATAATCTGATCCTGGCCAGATTAACCCTAAGGCAGCACGATGATTTCGACGACATGATGGAGAGATTCAGTGCATATATTGCGGAAATTACCTGCGCCATTGAACGCTTTGATCCGGGCCCATGGCATCAGGCCGCCGGCCGCTTTGCCTGAAGATGGGCCGACACGGCCGCCGCCTTTGCCGGCCCGGGGAATGACCGCACCGGTTCGCCGCCGGCCGGCCCGGGCGCCGCATGCTTATCACGCGGCCTCAGGCCGGACTATCGGTTTTCAGCACCCGCACCAGGTAACGACCGTCCTCGGTCAACTGGGCGCCGTGGATATCGGTTTCAAATCCCGGATAATGTATCCCGATGGTGCACAGCATAATCAGGAAATCCAGCACGCCGCGGCTTTGCTCGGTGATCATTTCACCCGGCATCACCACCGGCACTCCCGGCGGATACGGCAACAGCATATTGGCGGAAATACGTCCCAGCAGGTCAGGCAACTCCACCGTCTCCACATTGCCCCGCACCTGTTGCTGGAAAGCGGCATGGGGCGTCATTTTCATCTCGGGCAGCACGTCGAAGGCGCTTAACATCAGATGCGGCAGCCGGTGTTGCCGGATCAAGCGGTGAATGCCCTGGGCCAGATCCTGGATACGCATATTGCGATAGAAATCAGGATCCTCGGCGAACAGATCCGGCAGCATATTCCTCACCCGCAAATTCAGATCATAGGAACGTTTAAATTCCGTCAGCCCGCGCAGCAGGCTCATGGCCTTGGTTTTATCAATGCCGATGCTGAACAGGAACAGCAGGTTGTAGGGGCCGGTTTTTTCCACCACCACGCCGCGCTCGTCGAGGAATTTGGCCACCAGCGCCGCCGGTATGCCTTCCTCGGCCATGTTGCCGAACTCATCCATGCCTGGCGTCAGGATGGTGACCTTGATCGGGTCGAGATACATATGGTCGGCGTCGGCATGGTTAAATCCGTGCCAGGGCGCGCCCGGCTCGATGGGCCAGCACACCGCCTCCTCGATAATCTCCGGTTGCCAGATATCGAAAAACCAGCCCTCGGACTCCTCACGCAGACGCTGCACCTCTTTGCGAAAATGCAGCGCCCGCTCGATGGAGCGCAGGATCAGCCGCCGCCCGGGCTTGCCGCGCACCATGGCCGCCGCGGTCTCAATCGACGCCACGATGCCGTAATTCGGCGACGTCGTGGTATGCATCATATAGGCTTCGTTAAAGGTGCGTTCGTCATAATCACCTTTAATATGAATCAACGAGGCCTGGGAAAACGCCGCCAGCAGTTTATGAGTGGACTGGGTTTCAAAAATCACCTTGCCGGGAATACGGTCGCCGCTCATGCCGCTTTTGCCGCGGTAAATCGGATGAAAATTGGTATAAGGCACCCAGGCGGAGTCAAAATGGATCGAGGCCACCTCCAGGGTTTCTTTAATATACTGTGTATTATACAGCAAGCCGTCATAGGTTGAATTGGTGATCACCGCATGCACGGGCCAGGAGGCGTGGGGGGTTTGCGCTACTTTCAGCGCAATGCTTTCCCGGCTGAACTCACGTTTGGGAATGCCGCCCAGGATCCCGTAGGCATTGCGGATAGGACACAGGTAGATCGGCACAATGTCGCTCATCATCAGCAAATGCGTCAGCGACTTGTGGCAGTTGCGATCGATAAGCACCGTGCTGCCCGACGGCGCGGCATACATCCCCACCATTTTATTGGCGGTGGATGTACCGTTGGTCACCATATAGCTTTGCTCCGCGCCGAAGATGCGGGCGATAAACTCTTCCGCCTCCAGGTGCGGGCCGGAGTGATCGAGCAGCGATCCCAGTTCGGTTACCGAGATCGAGACATCCGCCTTCAGGGTGTTGGCGCCGAAAAAATCATAAAACAGGCTGCCCACCGGGCTTTTTTGATAGGCGGTGCCGGCCATGTGTCCGGGGGTGCAAAAAGTATATTTACCCTCCTTCACGTAGTTGAACAGCGCCTTGGTAAAGGGGGGAATAATGGCGTCGATATATTCGTCGGTATACTGACGGATGCGCACGCTGATATCGTCGGCCACGCCCAGGCCGTACTCAAAAAAGTACAGCACCATACGCATTTCGTTCAGGCTGACGTCCAGTGACGAATGGGTGTTGATAAACGCGTAGAGCGGCAGGTATTCGTTCAGTTCATTGATCTCGATGCAGAGATCCATACTGTACTGATCCCAGTCGAAAATCACGCCGCAGATGCGCGGGTTCTGCTCGATAAGCTTGACCAGATCGCCGCTCGAGGTGGGATAGACTAATTGAAAACCCTGCGTTTTCAACGCCTCGTCCAGCTCACGGATGGGTTCATTTTTATAAAATACCCGCTCCGGACTTAGTATTGCAATGATGTTCATTCAGCCGGTCCTTTTAGCCTGGGTCTGTTTTGCCTGAAGATGTCGCTTAAAAAGTTCCCTTGAAAACTTCCCTGGCAATACTACGCCGCCCCATAAGCATAGATGACTTCATTACGCCCATGGCCGCAAATGCCGGCGGCTGCGCGCGGCCCATGAAAAAACACCCCGCGAGCGCACGCTTGCGGGGTGTTTGGCCGTGATCAACCGCGCGGTGCCGGCGGCGCATGCCGGCGCGGCCGGGTGGGTATCAGCAGTAGCCGTAATTCATCAGCCGCTGATAACGGCGGTTCAGCAGTTCTTCTTCGCTCATTCTGTCCAGCTCGTCCAGGTCGGAGAGCAACTGCGCTTTTAATGACGCCGCAATAGCCAGCACATCGCGATGCGCGCCGCCCAGCGGCTCGGGAACTATGCTGTCGATAAGCTCCAGTTCCTTCAGACGCGGCGCGACGATGCCCATCGCCTCGGCGGCAATCGGCGCCTTGTCGGCGCTTTTCCACAGGATGGACGCGCAGCCTTCCGGTGAAATCACCGAGTAGGTGCTGTACTGCAGCATATTGACCTTATCGCCCACGCCGATGGCGAGTGCGCCGCCGGAGCCGCCCTCGCCGATAACGGTGCAGACCACCGGTACCCGCAGCCCCGGCATTTCGCGCAGGTTGTGGGCAATGGCCTCGGACTGGCCACGCTCCTCGGCGCCGACGCCCGGATAGGCGCCTGGGGTATCGATAAAGGTCAGCAGCGGCAGGTTAAAACGATCGGCCATTTCCATCAGCCGCAGGGCCTTGCGATAGCCTTCCGGCGCGGGCATGCCGAAGTTGCGGCGGATTTTTTCTTTGGTTTCCCGGCCCTTTTGATGGCCGATGATCATCACCGGCCGGCCGTCGAGGCGGGCCATGCCGCCGACAATCGCTTTATCGTCGGCATAGGCGCGATCGCCCGCCAGCTCATCGAAGTCGGTGAAAATATGCTGGACGTAATCCAGCGTATAAGGCCTGCGGGGATGACGGGCCAGCTGGGCTATTTGCCAGGCCCCCAGATCGGAGAAAATTTTACGGGTCAGCTCTACGCTTTTTTCACGCAGCCGCTGCACCTCTTCATCCAGATTAATATCTAATTTTTCGTCTTGACGGCTGACTGCGGTCAGCGAGTCAATTTTCGCTTCCAGCTCTGCAATCGGCTGTTCAAAATCAAGAAAATTCAGACTCATAGTATTCCTATATTAGTCAAATTCCAGTTCTACCTGTTCGTTGCCTACCAGGGTACGCAAATCATTCAGCAACCGGTCGGTCGGCGTGACACGCCATGTCGCGCCAAATCGCAACCTGGCGCGAGCATCTTCGCGTTGATAATAAAGATGCACTGGAATCGTCCCGGATCGGTGTGGTTCCAACGATTGGCGGAGACGGTTTAAAAGCTGGTCATCAATTTGCCTGTCAGTCAGCGAGATAGCAAGACCCCGGGCATATTTTTCACGTGCTTCGCTGATATCCATCAGTTCACGGGCGGTCATTTTAAGACCCCCGTTGAAGTCATCAAAGCTGACCTGTCCAGATGCGATCAGGATACGGTCTTTTTCCAGCAAATGCTGGTATTTTTCCAACGCATCCGTGAACAACATCACGTCGAGGCGACCGGACCTGTCGTCGAGGGTCAAGACCCCGATGCGGTTACCCCGTTTGGTCACCATAATGCGGGCGGAAAGCACCAGGCCCACCGCGGTAATCATCTTGCCGCGATCGGTGGGATGCATGTCCTTCAGGCGCAGGCCGCCGGCATAACGCTCGATTTCGCGCAGATAACGCGTAATGGGATGGCCGGTCAGGTACAGCCCCAGGGTTTCGCGCTCGCCGTCCAGCACCACATGCTCCGGCCAGGGCGGCACGGTGCTATAGGATGCCTCCACCGCCTCGGGCGCGTCGGCCAGCACGCCGAACATATCGCCCTGGCCGATGGCTTCCGCCTTGGCGTGCTGGTCCGCCGCCTTAAGCGCATCGTTAAGGGAATTCATTAACGCGGCGCGGTGCGGCCCAAGGCGGTCGAACGCCCCGGACATAATCAGTTTTTCCAGCATGCGGCGATTAAGCTTTTTGATATCGGTGCGGGCGCAAAGATCAAACAGCTCTTTAAAATGGCCGTCCTGGTTGCGGGCATCAATAATCGCTTCGATCGGTCCCTCGCCCACGCCTTTGATCGCCCCGATGCCGTAAACGATTTCGCCTTCGTCATTGACATGGAAATGATACTGCCCGCTGTTGATATCCGGCGGCAAGACCTTCAGGCCCATGCGCCAGCACTCGTCCACCAGGCCGACCACTTTTTCGGTATTGTCCATATCGGCGGTCATCACCGCCGCCATGAACTCGGCTGGATAGTGCGCCTTCAGCCACAGGGTCTGATACGAGACCAGGGCATACGCGGCGGAGTGGGATTTATTAAACCCATAACCGGCGAATTTCTCCACCAGATCGAAGATTTTCATCGACAGTTCGCCGTCAATACCGTTTTTTTCCGCCCCTTCCTTGAAGATGGAACGCTGCTTTTCCATCTCCTCGAGTTTCTTTTTGCCCATGGCGCGGCGCAACATATCCGCGCCGCCCAGGGTATAGCCCGAAAGCACCTGGGCTATCTGCATCACCTGTTCCTGGTAGAGGATAATGCCGTAGGTCGGCTCCAGTACCGTGCTCAGGGATTCATGCTGCCATTGGATATCCGGATATGAAATAGCCTCGCGCCCGTGTTTACGGTCGATAAAGTTATCCACCATGCCGGATTGCAGCGGACCGGGACGGAACAGCGCCACCAGGGCGATCATATCTTCGAAGCAGTCGGGCTGCAGGCGCTTGATCAGATCCTTCATGCCGCGGGATTCCAGCTGGAATACCGCGGTGGTTTCCGAACGCTGCAGCATATCGAAGCTTTTTTTATCCTCGAGCGGGATCGCCGCGATATCCACCGGCGCCAGGCCGTGCCTGGCGCGGCGGGCGTTAATCATCTCCAGCGCCCAGTTGATGATGGTCAGGGTACGCAGCCCCAGGAAGTCGAACTTCACCAGCCCGGTATATTCCACATCGTTTTTATCAAATTGCGTGACCGGGTGATTGCCCTCGGCGTCGCAATAGAGCGGGGCGAAGTCGGTTATCCGGGTGGGGGCGATAACCACCCCGCCCGCATGTTTGCCGGCGTTGCGGGTGACGCCTTCGAGCTTGCGCGCCATGTCGATAAGCGCCCGGACTTCTTCATCGGCGTCGTAGATCGCCTGCAGCTGCGGCTCGGCGGCAAAGGCCTTTTCCAGCGTCATGCCCGGGTCGGGCGGCACCAGCTTGGAGATGCGATCGACAAAACCATAAGGATGGCCCAGTACCCGGCCGACGTCACGGATCACCGCCTTCGCCGCCATGGTACCAAAGGTAATGATCTGCGATACCGCCTCGCGGCCGTAGGTCTCGGCCACGTGGTCGATAACCAGGTCGCGCTTCTCCATGCAGAAATCCACGTCGAAGTCGGGCATCGAGACGCGTTCCGGGTTGAGGAACCGTTCAAACAGCAGATCGAACGCCAGCGGATCGAGATCGGTGATTTTTAATGAGTAGGCCACCAGCGAACCCGCGCCCGACCCGCGCCCGGGCCCCACCGGCACGCCGTTATCCTTCGACCACTGAATAAATTCCATCACGATCAGAAAGTAGCCGGGAAATCCCATCTGGTTGATCACCTTCAGCTCGATTTCCAGGCGTTCGTCATAAGGCGCACGCTTGACGCTGCGTTCCTGCTCGTCCGGGAACAGGAAGGCCAGCCGTTCCTCCAGCCCCTCGCGGGAGCGGGCCACCAGGAAATCCTCGGTGGTCATGTCGCCGGTGGGGAACTGCGGCAGGAAATATTCCCCCAGCCGGATGGTGACGTTGCAGCGCTTGGCAATCTCAACGCTGTTTTGCAGCGCTTCCGGCAAATCGGCGAACAGCTCGCACATTTGTTCTTCGCTGCGCATAAACTGCTGCGGGCTGTAATTGCGCGGCCGTTTCGGATCGTCCAGGGTAAAGCCGTCATGGATCGCCACGCGGATTTCGTGGGCGTCAAAATCGCCTTCGCCGATAAAACGCACATCGTTGGTGGCCACCACCGGCAGCCCGCGCTCGATGGCGATGGCGACCGCGGCATGCAGGTAGCTTTCTTCATCCGCGCGGCCGGTACGGGTCAGTTCGAGATAATAACGATCGGGAAAATACCGTTGATAAAACGCCAGGCATTGGTCAACCTGCGGCATATTGCCGCGCATCAGGAACTTGCCGACGTCGCCTTTGCGACCGCCGGAGAGCAGCAGCAGCCCTTCGTTATGCTTTATCAGCCAGTCCCGATCGATTATCGGACCCGCCGCGCCGTAGCCGCGCTGGTAGGCCTCGGAAATCAGCAGCGTGAGGTGTTGATAACCGACGTTATCGGCCGCCAGAATGGTCAGTTCCGCCATTTCCTCGCCGAGCATATCGCTCTGCACCAGGACATCCGCCCCGACGATAGGCTTGATCCCGGCCCCGTGCGCGCTGCCGTAGAATTTCACCAGGCCGCACAGGTTCATGAAATCGGTAATGGCCAGGGCGGGCATATTCAGCGCCGCCGTTTTTTTAACCAGCGGGCCGATTTTAGCCAACCCGTCGATCATCGAGTAGTCGCTATGAACGCGAAGGTGAATAAAGCGTGGTTCGGCCATTATCCTGCTACCAAAAGTTGATTTTTTGTGGTGAAGACCCGAAATCCACCGGGATACCGGCCTTTTAGACCAGTCCCAGTACCCGTTTTACCGGCGCGAAGCTGCGGCGATGATGCACCGTGGCGCCCAGCAGCGCCAGTTTTTCCAAATGGAACGCCGTCGGATAGCCTTTATGCTGCGCAAAACCATATTCGGGGAACTCCAGATCCAGCACCGCCATCTCCCGGTCCCGCGACACTTTTGCCACGATGGAGGCCGCGCTGATTTCCGCCACCCGGCTGTCGCCCTTGACCACCGCCAGCGACGGCATGGACAACAGCGGGCAGCGATTGCCGTCTATTAAAACAAAGTCCGGCGGGATATGCAGCCCCTGGACCGCGCGCTGCATCGCCAGCAGGGTGGCATGGAAGATATTCAACCGGTCGATTTCCTCGGCTTCGGCGCGTCCCAGGCACCAGGCCAGGGCCTTATCGGTGATTTCGTCATACAGCGATTCGCGACGTTTGGCGCTGAGTTTTTTGGAATCCGCCAGGCCGGCTATCGGCCGCCGGGGATCGAGGATCACCGCCGCGGTCACCACCGCGCCGACCAGCGGCCCGCGGCCGACTTCGTCAACGCCTGCGATACAGGCGGCCTGCGGATAAACAAACAATTCCATCATGATAGCTACCGTGAACGCGCAGGCTGCGCGATGAGTTGCAGCACCGCCTGGGCGGCCTGCTCGTCGGCGTTACAGCGAATTTGCTGGTGCAAATCGCGAAAAGTCTCTTTAAGCACCTGGCTATCGACACTCTTTTTTAACAAGGGCGCCAGCGCCGAGGCCAGTTTTTCCGGCACGCAGTCTTCCTGCAGCAGTTCCTGCACCAGCTCGCGCCCGGCCAGCAGGTTGGGCAGCGAGACATAGGGCGTCTTCACCAGGCGCCGCGCCAGCCAGTAGGTGAAAGGTTTCATGCGGTAGCCCACCACCATGGGGCATTTGGCCAGCATGCATTCAAGGGCGGCGGTGCCGGAGGCCAGCAGGGCCGCGTCGCTGGCCACCATCGCCTCGCGCGCCTGCCCGTCGAGCAGGTGCACCTGAAGATCCGGCGCTACCCGCGCTTTAATGGCGTCGAACTGCGCGCGGCGGCGGGCATTGACCAGCGGCACCAGGATATCGAGTCCGGGATATTGGGTGCTAAGCAGCTGGGCGGCATGGAGGAAATCGGCGCTGAGCATCTCGACTTCCGCGCCGCGGCTGCCGGGCAGCAGGGCCAGGCAGCGGGCATCCTGGGCAATGCCCAAATGTTGCCGGGCGGCCGCTTTATCCGGATCGAGGGGCATGGCGTCGGCCAGGGTGTGGCCGATAAACTGGCAGGGAACGTTATACCGGTCGTAAAAGGCTTTCTCAAACGGCAGGAATGCCAGTACGTTGTCGGTGGCCCTGCCGATTTTAAATACCCGCTTCTGGCGCCAGGCCCATACCGACGGACTCACGTAATGAATGGTGCGGATACCGCGCCGCTTGAGCCGGCCTTCGAGGGTGATATTAAAATCCGGCGCGTCGATGCCGACAAACACCGCCGGGCGCAGCGCGGTGAAACGCCGGGTCAGGTCGCGACGGATGTGCAGCAGCCGCGGCAGCCGCTCTATCACCTCGACGATGCCCATCACCGCCAGCTCTTCCATCTCGTACCACGCTTCGCAGCCTTCGGCCTGCATACGCGGGCCGGCGACGCCGACAAAACGGGCGTCGGGCAGATGCCGGCGCAGCGCGCGGATCAAGCCGGCGCCAAGGACATCCCCCGATGCTTCGCCGGCTACCAAGCCGATTACCACCGCGCAAGCCTGCATGTTCAGCGGATAATACCCCGTTGCGAACGGGCCAGGAAATCGGTAAAGGCGGAAATCACCGGATGCTGGACCGCCATGGCGTCGAGTTCGGGTTTTACTTCATCCAGGGTCTTGCCGCTGCGATAGATAAGCTTATACGCGGCGCGAATGGCGTGTTGGGCTTCCTTATCGAAACCGCGGCGCTTAAGCCCTTCGATATTAATGCCGAACGGCGTGGCGTGATTGCCCTGGGCGATGACAAACGGCGGCACGTCCTGGGCCACGCCCGAGCAGCCGCCGACCATAACATGGGCGCCGATGCTGCAAAACTGATGCACAGCGGTCAGGCCGCCGATAATGGCGTAATCGCCCACCGAGACATGGCCGCCCAGGGTGGCGTTATTGGCCAGGATACAGCGATCGCCGATAACGCAATCGTGAGCGATATGGGTATTGATCATCAGTAGATTATCGCTGCCGATGCGGGTCACTTCCCCGCCCTGGGCGGTGCCGCGATGCACGGTCACGCTTTCGCGGATGCTGTTGCGATCGCCGATTTCAACACGGGTGGGTTCGCCGGCGTACTTCAGATCCTGGTTCACTTCGCCGATGGAGGCGAACTGGTAGATCAGGTTATCTTCACCGATCTTGGTAATGCCGTTGATGACGATATGGGATTTCAGCACCGTGCGGGCGCCAATCTCGACCTGCGGGCCGATAAAGCAAAACGGCCCGATCTGTACACCGGCATGAATGATGGCGCCGTCTTCAACTATGGCACTGGGATGGATAAAGGCGGATTGATCAATCACGTTTTCAGGACTCCCGACGACGGGCGCACATCATTGACGCTTCGCAAGCGATCTCGCCGTCCACCTTGGCAACCCCCTGGAAACGAGCAACTCCGCGGCGCTCTTTAATGAATTCGACTTCAAGGATCATTTGGTCGCCTGGTTGCACCGGGCGTTTAAAGCGCGCGTGATCCACCGCTGCAAAATAGTATAGCTCACCCGGCTCCAGCTTACCGACGCTCTTAAAAGCCAGGATACCCGTTGCCTGCGCCATCGCTTCCAGGATTAGCACACCGGGGAAGATGGGTTTGCCGGGGAAATGTCCCTGAAAAAACGGCTCGTTAAAAGAAACATTTTTCACCGCACGCAGGAATTTCCCTTTTTCAAAATCCAGCACCCGGTCCACCAGCAAAAAAGGGAAACGGTGCGGCAATAGTTCTAATATCTCTTCTATCTGCAGAGTATGAGCATGAGTGTCATTAGTCAAAATACTCTTCCTGTCTGAAAAAACGATGGCATTAACAACACGGCCTGCAACAATCCCACACAGGACAATTTAGCAGGCCGCAAATAAAAAATGTCTTGCCAGGCTTTAAGTGCCTGAACGCGCATAATTATCACTATCTGGCGAAGGCGATTAGTTTTTTGCCAGGTTTCGCTCGATAGCTTTCAACCGCTTGCTGATCTCGTTGATATTCATTACTAACGCTGCGGTCTTGCGCCACACTTTATTGGGTTGCAGCGGAATACCCGAGGAGTATACGCCAGGTTCAGTGATAGGTCTCATCACCATTCCCATGCCGGTGATGGTCACTTTGTCGCATATTTCCATATGGCCGTTGATGACGCTGGCGCCGCCAATCATGCAATAGCGGCCTATTCGCAGGCTGCCGGCCATAATAACGCCGCCCGCAACCGCGGTATTGTCGCCAATTATGACGTTATGTGCAATCTGGCACTGGTTATCAATGATGACGCCATTGCCGATAATAGTGTTATCCAGCGCGCCGCGATCGATGGTGGTGCAGGCGCCAATTTCAACCCGATCGCCAATTTCAACCGTGCCCAGTTGGGGAATCTTAATCCAGTTGCCGCGATCGTTGGCATAACCGAAACCATCGGCGCCGATAACGGTGCCCGACTGGATCAGGCATTTTTCGCCGATGCGCACTTCATGATAAACGGTGACGTTGGCCCACAGCTGGGTGCCCGCGCCGATGACCGTATTTTTACCGATAAAGCAGCCCGGACCGATAACCACGTTATCGCCCAGGATCACGCCGGATTCAATGACCGCGTTGGCCCCGACGGCCACCTGGCTGCCAAGCTGCGCGTCGGCTGCAATGACCGCGCTGGGGGCGATATCCTGTGCGGCGGCGGGCGTGGTATTTAGCAATTGCGCCATATGCGCATAGGTCAGGTAGGGATTTTTAACCACCAGCGCGGCGCTGTGGCAAAAGGGCAGGTCGGCTTCGGTAAGAACGATCGCGCCGGCCTGGCAGGAAGCAAGTTTTTCACGAAAACGGCTATCAGCCAGAAACGTAATCTGGTCCGCCTTGGCGGAGCCCATGGAAGCAATGCCGGTGATGACAAGAGAGCCATCACCGTGCAATTGTGCATCCAACTGCTGCGCTAAATCAGCAAGTCGAATTGATGGCATGACTTATTTAACCTGTTTTAACACATCAGCCGTAATGTCATTGGCAGAACCGGCATACGCCACGGCGTTGGCATCGATAACGATGTCATAACCTTGTTTGCTGGCGACGGCTTTCACCGCATCCTGAATACGGCTCAGGATTTTATTGCGTTCTTCACCCTGACGGCGACGATTGTCCTGTTCAAAGGCCTGCGCCTTGCCGGAGAAGTCTTCACGTTGCGCCATGACTTCCTTCTCCAGACGGCTGCGATCGGCGGCTTTCATGGTAGAGCCGTCACGTTGCAGGCGCTGCATTTTGGTCTGCAGATCACGTTCCTGCGCTTGCAGGTCGGTTGCCCGGCCCTTGAACTCATTTTCGAGTTGTTTAGCGACAACAGCGCGCTGAGGAGACTGCTGAAAGATATTGGCAATATTGACAACAGCAATTTTATCAGCAGCTTGCACGCTGGCTGAGGCAGCCAATGCTAATCCGAGGCCCGCGGCATACAACCACTTTTTCACTATAAACTCCTTAACACTACATTTAAGTTTGAAAACATTTCAACGCGGCAGGAACTAACACCCAAACCGGCGGCATGGCCGCCGGTCATGTCATTCAGGCTCCGTTCGCTGCCTTGCATGGTGCCTGCGCTGTGAATCGACGCAATGTTACCACGTTTTACCGATATTAAACTGGAACTGCTCCGCCTTATCGCCATCGTACTTCTTGACCGGCTGGGCATAAGAGAATACCAACGGCCCGAGCGGAGACATCCACTGCAGGGCAAAACCGCTGGAAATGCGGATATTACCCGGATTACTGTAGTCAGGTACGTTGTATTGCCGGGTCTGCGCGGTGTTTTCCCACGCGGTGTCCCAGACGGTGCCGCTGTCCACGAACAGCGAGGTACGTACCGAGTTGGCGTATTTCGGGCTGATAAACGGCGTCGGCACGATAAGCTCGGCGCTCAACAGCGCCATGGCGTTGCCGCCCACCGCATCGCTGGATTTATCCAGCGGGCAATCGCCAAGCGACGACTCGCCGCCGCCGCACTTATAATACGCCGCTTTCGGCCCGATGGTATTGGACCGGAAACCACGCACGGTGCTGGAACCGCCGGCGTAGAAGTTATCGTAGAACGGCATTTCCTTGCTGCCGATGCCATCGGCGTAACCCGCGCGCCCACGGCCCATCAGCACCCAGCTGCCGGAGTCGGTCAGCGGCACATAGCTGGTGGTATCGAAAGTCACCTTGTAGTATTCGTTATCCGAACCCGGCACGGTGACCTTGCCGGTCAGGCTGGCGCTGGTACCCGATGTAGGGAAATAGCCCCGATCCAGGTTGCTGTAATTCCAGCCGGTGGTCAGGAAGAAATCATTGGCGCTGAAATCAGCGTCGTTGTCTTTCTTCTCGCCCGCCACGACCTTGGGTTGGAAACCGGTGGATTCCAGGTAACGCCACATGGCAATCTGCGGATACATATTCGACAGATCGTTATGGACATAATCCACGCCCAGGCGCAGCGCACTGGTTTCACTGATCGGGAAACCGAGCGTGGTGCCTAAGCCATAGCTCCTGTTGGTGTAATCCGACAGGTCGGCGTTATCGGCGTCGAAGTTATTGTAGAAAATGCGCCCGCCGAGACTGACGCCGTCCACCGTAAAGTACGGGTCGGTCAGCGAAAGTTCGGCATAGGTCTGGTAATCGTTCTTGGTGCCGCTGAAACCAACGGAATTACCGGTGCCCAGCCAGTTGTCCTGCTGGATGCCGAACTGGAAGCTGACGCCGCTCTCGGTGCCGAAGCCCACGCCGAAGTTGATGCTGCCGGTGTTGCGCTCCTTCACCTTGTACGTCACGTCCACCATATCATCGGTGCCGGGAACACGCTGCGTGTCCACGTCAACCGTTTCAAAGTAGCCCAGGCGGTTCAGGCGCTCCTTGCCCTGATCCACCAAGTTGCTGCCAAGCCAGGCGCCTTCCATCTGGCGCATTTCGCGCCGCAACACCACGTCTTTGGTGATATCGTTGCCTTCGAACTTCACGTGCCTGACGTAAAAACGGTTGCCCGCGTCCACATTGACATGGAGTTTGACGGTTTTGTCGGCGTCGTTGATTTCCGGTTGCGTCACCACGCGCGGATAGGCATAACCATAACGGCCCAGCAGCTGCTTGATGTCGTTTTCCATCTTGGTGACTTTCGCGCCGCTGTACAGCTCGCCCGGCTTAACGCGCGACAGGGCGTCGATCTCGGCGGAGTGGCCGGCCAGGTTGCCGTTGACCACGGTGCCCGACAGGGTGTACTGCGCGCCTTCGGTGATATTCAGGGTGATATAGATACCCTTTTTGTCCGGCGTCAGGCTCACCTGGGTCGAGTCGATATTAAAGCGGGCATAGCCCCGGTCAAGGTAGAAGCTGCGCAGGGTCTCGAGATCGCCCGCCAGTTTCTGCTTCTGGTATTTACGATCGCCGACCACGTTCCACCACGGCACTTCATCGCGCAGCTGGAAGCGCGAAACCAGTTCGTCGGTGGTGAAGGCATGATTGCCGACAATGTTGATTTGCTGGATCTTGGCGGAAACGCCCTCGGTAAAGACCAGTTTTAAATCTACCCGGTTACGCGGCAGCGGCGTGACCACGGCTTTCACCGACGCGCTGTATTTACCGACGCTGTAGTAGAAATCCTCCAGCCCTTTCTCGATGTTGGAAATCGTGGTGCGGTCCAACGCCTCGCCGACGCGCACGCCGGAAGCCTCGAGATTCTGCTTGAGCATATCCTCCTTCACCGCCTTGTTGCCGGAGAAGGTGATACTGGCAATAGTGGGACGTTCCTTGACCTGAACGAGCAGTGTGTCTCCATCACGCAGCACCCGGACATCCTCGAAGTTCCCGGTGGCAAATAAGGCGCGGATAGTATTGCCGATATCTTCATCACTGGCCGTGTCTCCGACACGTACCGGCATACTGAGTAACGCCGCACCGACGGCGACCCGTTGCAGTCCTTCGAAATGAATGTCCTTCACTACGAACCCGTCTGCACCGTATACGGTGGCGCTGCTAAGAAGCAGCGACGCTATGAGCAACTTTTTCATCGCCATCGTGGTTATGCGTTCTTCCTAACATAATCCCCGGCGCTAGAGCCGGGAGAAATCATTGAAAAGAGCAAGGCCCATTAACAGCACCAGCAAAATCGAGCCGATACGATAACTGAAATCCTGCACTCGTTCGGAAACCGGCCCCCCCTTAAGCTTTTCTATCGCCAGGAAGAGCAAGTGACCACCATCTAACACCGGTAACGGGAACAGGTTGATGATACCCAGGTTGACGCTGATAAGCGCCAGGAACATCAGGTAGTAGATCAAACCATATTCCGCTGACATCCCCGCGCCTTGGGCTATTGATATCGGCCCGCTCAGGTTGTTCAGCTTAACATCTCCCGTGACCAGTTTGCCTAGCATACTGACCGTCAATTTCATCAGTTGCCAGGTTTTTTCGCCAGCCTGATAAAACGCGGGAAACAGGCCGTACTGGCGTATCGTTTTGTATTCCTCGGGCAGGGGCGTCACTTTCGGCACCACGCCCGCGAAGCCTTCCACTTCGCCTTTACCTACCGACTTCTCGTCGGGCACCAACGTCACCGGCAGGCTTTCACCCTGTCGGTCGATTTCCAGGGCCAGCGGCTTGCCGGGATTATCCCGCACCCGCATGACGAAATTCTGCCAGCGGCCGATAGGCTGACCATCGACTTTAACGATCCTGTCGCCCGCTTGCAAACCGGCTTTTGCCGCCGCCGATGCATTTTGCACCTCGGCGAGCACCGGTTCTATCTGCGGACCCCGGGGAATAATCCCCAACGCGATGATAGGATCCTGCTTATCCGGTTCAAAATCCCACCCGCGCAGATCGAGTATCTTCCGTTCGATATGGGAAGACCCGAAAGGCGCCACCCCGACGCTGGTCTGGCCGTCGCCAATCTTGCCGATAAGCTCCAGCCGCACCGAATCCCAGTCAGGCGTTTCGATACCGTCAACCGACTTTAGTTCCATGCCGGGCGAAATATCGGCCTGCGCGACGATAGAATTGGGGGTAACCTCACCGATTACCGGACGAAAACTCGGCACGCCGATCAAAAATACCAGCCAGTAGGCAAACACCGCAAAAATAAAGTTGGCGATGGGGCCGGCGCTGATAATGGCGGCGCGCTGCCAAACCTTCTTGTGGTTAAACGCTTCATGCCGGCGTTCGGGGGCGACGGTATCCACCCGTTCGTCCAGCATTTTCACATAGCCCCCCAAGGGGATGGCCGCGATAACATACTCGGTGCCGCGCTTATCCCGATGACGCCACAGCGCGCGGCCGAATCCGATGGAGAATCGCTCCACCGTAACACCGCACCGGCGGGCCACCCAGAAGTGACCGAACTCGTGCACGGTGATCAATATACCCAACGCAACGATAAATGCGGCGAGACTCCAGAGAAAGTGCAACATGATAACTCCTGGCCCCTCGATTAAATAGCTCTAAAAATCAGCAGCATTAAACAGGCGAAAACCGGCACCGCGGCGGTCAGGCTATCGATGCGGTCCAAGATGCCGCCGTGCCCCGGAATCAGGTGCCCGCTGTCCTTGATACCGGCCTCGCGTTTAAACATGCTTTCCGTTAAATCGCCCAGCACCGACGCCAGGGCGGCAATCACCGAGCACAGCAGCAGGCTGAGCGGCAGCGCGTCCAGCGGGGCGTATTTGCCGAACAGCCAGGAAATGACGGCCGAGGTCACCAGCCCGCCCGCCAGGCCTTCCCAGGTCTTGCCGGGAGAGACCTTCGGCGCCAGCTTATGCTTGCCCAGCGCGCGCCCGAAAATATAGGCGCCCGAGTCGGCCCCCCACACCAGCAGCATCACATACAGCAGCCACCAGGCGCCGGTAAAATGATTCACCGCGTAGTGGTACTGGCGCAGGGTGAGCATGCCCCAAAAAAAAGGCATGATGGTCAGGACGCCGAACACGAGACCGCAGCGCGCATGAATGGCGCCAGAACGCGGCGGAGCGCGGATAGAACAGCACCAGCACCAAGGCCGCGGCCCACCACGCCAGAGAGGCTCCCAGCGCGTATTTCACCATGGTGGCGGTGACGAACGGATGGTAATCCGGAATAGTGAACATCATTAACGCCAGCAGCAGCCCGCACAGAATAGCCAGCCAGATGCGCTGGCTTCGGGTCGCCAGGCCGGCAAGCTGCCCCCATTCCCACGCCGCCAGCATGCAGACAACGAGCGTAACCAGCGCAAACCCCAGCGGGGGCAGTAAAAAGATCGCGGCGATAACAACAGGTATCAGAATAAAGGCAGTGATCAAGCGAGACTTCAGCAAAAATCCCCCCTAGGACGCGTTGGCATCATTAGGCGTAGTTCCTCCGAAGCGCCGCTCACGTTGAGCAAAAGCATTCAGCGCACCTTCAAAAACGTCTTCGTCAAAATCCGGCCACAGCACATCGGTAAAATAGAGTTCGGCATAGGCTATCTGCCATAATAAAAAATTACTGATGCGATGTTCTCCGCCGGTGCGAATTACCAAATCCACCGGCGCGAGTTCATTGAGGCAGACATGCCGGCACAGGGCGTCCTCATCTATCTGGTCGGGACGCAATATCCCTTCCTGCACTTCTTCGGCCAGTCGCTTCACGCCCTGAATAATATCCCAACGGCCGCCATAATTCGCGGCAATATTGAGGGTTAAGCCAGTGTTATTTTGCGTCAGGGCCTCTGAGCGGCGGATTCGCTCCTGCAAACGCAGGCCGAAACGGCTAGTATCGCCGATAATACGTAAACGAACGTTATGTTTATGCAGGCTTTTTACTTCGCTGTCCAATGCCCTGACGAATAATTCCATCAATGCGGACACCTCCTGCGTCGGCCGGTTCCAATTTTCGCTGCTGAAGGCATAGAGCGTCAGAGCATCAAAATGATGGCTGACGGCAAAACTGACCGCGCGACGGACTGACTTCACCCCCGCTTTATGCCCGAAGATGCGTAATCTTCCCCGGCTTTTCGCCCAACGTCCGTTGCCATCCATGATGATGGCCACGTGACGGGGAGTGGATGATGACAGAATAGTAGCCTCGTGCTGATTTTCGGACGACATAACGCTTACGTATTTCCTCAATAAGAATACAACCGTCTTTCCGGAACAGTAGGCCCCGAATGCGCAAAAAAGCCGTGTACTCACACGGCTCACTCCGGATTTCTTATGGCCAGCCATCATCCTGGAGACAATTGGCGCTGACTATATCATTTCAGCAGCGGCGGAACAAATCAGGCCGCGACCGACGCAACGACCCGCGCCGGCTGATTTTACTGCATAAAAGCGGCCATTTCGCGCTCCGCCACGCTTCTGGCCTCGGCGTCAATCGCCACGACGTCGTCCACGCTCTCCGGTTCCGGCAATACCATCCGTTCAAGCGTAGCGCGCACCAGGGGGGCGATGGCGGTAAAGCGCACCCGCCCCTGCAAAAACGCCGCCACGGCTATTTCGTTGGCGGCATTCAGCGTCGTGGTGGCCGCCTGGCCGCGTTCGCAGGCGTCTATCGCCAATTGCAGGCACGGGTAGCGCGCTTCATCGGCCCGCTCGAAGGTCAGCCCGCCGATGCGGTAGAAATCGAGCGCCTCGACCCCGGCCGCCACCCGCTCGGGATAGGCCATCGCGTGGGCGATGGGGGTGCGCATATCCGGCGAACCCAACTGCGCCAGCACGCTGCCGTCGCGATAACGCACCATGGAATGAATCACCGACTGCGGATGCACAATCACTTCCATTTGCGCCGCCGAGGCGTTGAATAACCACCGCGCCTCGATATACTCCAGTCCTTTGTTCATCATCGTCGCCGAATCAACGGAGATTTTGCGCCCCATCGACCAATTGGGGTGGGCGCAGGCCTGATCCGGCGTCATGGCGTCCAGTTCAGACAGGGCCGTGGTGCGAAACGGGCCGCCGGAACCGGTGAGGATGATGCTCGACACGCCATGCGCCTCCAGGGAAGCGTACCCTAACTGACGCTGAAATGGTTCGGGTAAACTCTGAAAAATCGCATTATGTTCGCTGTCCACCGGTAATAGTTGCGCTTTGCTCTGGCGAACCTCGTTTATAAACAGCCTGCCGCAGGTCACCAGCGCCTCTTTATTGGCCAGCAGCACGGATTTACCGGCGCGGATTGCCGCCAGGGTCGACGGCAGCCCCGCGGCGCCCACGATGGCGGCCATCACCAGATCGACCCCGTCGAGAGCCGCCAGTTCGCAGGCGGCCCGCGGCCCCGCCATGACCTCGGTGGCGCTCCCCGCCTCATGCAGGAGGCGTTTGAGCTCACGCGCCGACGCCTCGTCGGCCATACAGGCATACGCGGGACGAAAAGCCAGGCATTGTCGGGCCATGACGGCGCTGTTTCGTCCGGCCACCAGGGCGCGCACGGCGAACTTTTCCGGATTTTGCTGAACAACGGCCAGTGTGCTGGTTCCAACCGAACCAGTGGAGCCGAGAATCGTCAAATTTCTCATGAGGTACTCTGGACAACCGCGTGTTAAAAATAAAGAAGGCACAGTAGTCTGGAACGTTGCGCAACATTTGTCTATGACGTTGCCGACAAAAAAAACCGCGGCGGACAAACAATATAATTGATTGGCCGCCGCGGCGTGTTTGACGGGCCGGCGCGCTGCCGGCCCCTGCAGGCCGGCATGACGTCAGCGTAGCGCCGTTAGCTTAGATTTCCATTAACTCGGCTTCTTTGTCGGCCAGGGCGCTGTCGACCTTCTTGATAAAGGCATCGGTCAGCTTCTGGATATCATCCTGCGAACGGCGATCCTCGTCTTCGCTGATTTCTTTATCCTTGAGCATGGCTTTGACTTTATCGTTGGCGTCGCGGCGCACGTTGCGCACCGATACCCTGCCCTGCTCGGCCTCGGCGCGCACGATCTTGATCAGATCACGGCGGCGTTCCTCGGTCAGCGGCGGCAGCGGAACGCGGATCACGGTGCCGGCGGACGAGGGATTCAGGCCCAGGTCGGAGGCCATGATGGCTTTTTCCACCGCGGCGCTCAGGGAGCGATCGAATACGGTAATGGCCAAAGTGCGTGAATCTTCGGCCACCACGTTCGCCAGCTGGCGCAGCGGCGTGGACGTACCGTAATATTCGATCTGAATACCATCAAGCAGGCTCGGAGACGCTCGGCCGGTACGGATTTTGCCGATGTGGTTTTTGAATGCTTCTACGCATTTTTCCATGCGTTGCTCTGCATCTTTGCGGATTTCATTAATCACGTTGCGAACCCTTGGAAACTGGTTATCCGGGCGGGCTTAAGCTTACGTCAAGCCCGTGATAGTCTGACCAGCCGCAGCCAGTCGTGTCTATTATTGCCGTAAAATCGGCATGATACTGTAACCTGGCGAACAAATGCTACTTGGTAATGAGCGTGCCTTCCTTCTCGCCCATCACCACCCGCCGCAGCGCGCCGGGTTTGTTCATATTGAATACCCTGATGGGAATATTATGATCCCGCGCCAGGGTAAACGCCGCCAAATCCATCACTTTCAGCTCCTGCTCCAGGACGTCCTGGTAGCTGAGCTGTTCATACAGTGTAGCATCAGGGTTTTTCACCGGATCGGCGGAAAATACGCCGTCCACCTTGGTGGCTTTCAGCACCACGTCGGCTTCGATCTCAATGCCGCGCAGGCAGGCGGCGGAGTCGGTGGTGAAGAAAGGATTGCCGGTACCGGCGGAGAAGATGACCACGCGGTTGTTGCGCAGCAGGCTGATGGCCTCGGCCCAGCTGTAGTTATCGCACACGCCGTTAAGCGGAATGGCCGACATCAGCCTGGCGTTGACATAGGCGCGATGCAGCGCGTCGCGCATCGCCAGCCCGTTCATTACCGTCGCCAGCATGCCCATATGATCGCCGACCACGCGATTCATCCCCGCCTGGGCCAGTCCCGCGCCGCGAAACAGATTGCCGCCGCCTATCACCACGCCGACCTGGATGCCCAGCTCGACCAGCTCCTTCACTTCCTGGGCCATGCGATCCAGGACGCTAGCGTCGATACCAAAACCTTCTGCGCCTTGCAGGGCTTCACCGCTCAATTTAAGCAGGATACGCTGGTATACGGGTTTTGCATTGGTTGCCATTTGTTCTGTTCCTAAGCAGCGATAACGAGATGGGCGGATCCGACTGCTGGACCGCGCGTTGCAGTTTTTATGCGGCAAAAGTCCCCTGACTTTATTTCAGCTCATAAAAAGGAACCGCCTGATGGCGGTTCCGGAGTTCTAATTTAAGACTGTTTGCTCATGGCGGCAACTTCGGCGGCGAAGTCGACTTCCGCTTTTTCGATGCCTTCACCCACTTCAAAACGGATGAAGTCGGCAACAGTGGCTTTATGCTCTTCGAGCAACTGGCCCACGGTCTTGCTCGGATCCATCACGAAATGCTGGCCGGTCAGGGAGATTTCGCCGGTAAACTTACGCATGCGGCCTTCAACCATTTTCTCGGCGATTTCACGCGGCTTGCCGGACTGCATGGCGATATCCAGCTGGATCTGGTGCTCACGGGCCACCACGTCCGCCGGTACGTCTTCGGCATGGACATATTCAGGCTTGCTGGCGGCGATATGCATGGCAATATGCTTGACCAGTTCTTCGTCGGCGCCGGTAGCGGCCACCATAACGCCGATACGCGCGCCGTGCAGGTAAGAACCCAGCACGTCTCCCGCCAATGCGGCTACGCGGCGGATATTGATGTTTTCGCCGATCTTGGCAACCATCGCGGCGCGCTGATCTTCAAATTTGGCTTTCAGCGTCTCGATATCCGTGATGCGTTCGGCCAGGGCCGCGCTGATCACTTCGTCGCCGAAGGCTTTGAATCCGCCGTCTTTGGCCACGAAATCGGTTTCACAGTTCAGCTCGACGATAACGCCGTATTTGCCGTCGGCGGCGATTTTAGTCAGGATGATGCCTTCGGCGGCAACGCGGCCCGCTTTCTTGGCGGCCTTGGCCTGACCGGATTTACGCATGTTGTCGATAGCCAGCTCGATATCGCCTTGAGCTTCAACCAGCGCTTTTTTACATTCCATCATGCCTGCGCCAGTGCGTTCACGCAGTTCTTTCACCAGGGCGGCGGTAATATCAGCCATTATTTTTTCCTCGTTATCCCATGAGGGGGGATAGGTAAAAAAGAGGGCCTGAAGCCAGGCCCTCTAACCAACATAGTTAAAACTTGGTTAATAAGGGCTCAATGAAGAGCATGCCTTATTACTCAGTTTCTACAAAGCTTTCTTCGGCCTGTTCAACCAGGTCCTGAGAGCGGCCTTCGCGAACGGCGGTGGCAACGGCGGTCAGGTACAGGTTGATGGCGCGGATGGCGTCATCGTTACCCGGAATGATGAAGTCCACGCCGTCCGGATCGGAGTTGGTATCAACGATAGAGAACACCGGGATGCCCAGGTTGTTCGCTTCTTTGATAGCGATGTGCTCGTGCTCGGCATCGATAACAAACAGCGCGTCAGGCAGGCCGCCCATATCCTTGATCCCGCCCAGGCTGTTTTCCAGCTTGGCCAGTTCGCGAGTGCGCATCAGCGCCTCTTTTTTGGTCAGCTTTTCGAACGTGCCGTCCTGGGACTGGGTTTCCAGATCCTTCAAACGCTTGATGGACTGACGAACCGTTTTCCAGTTGGTCAACATCCCGCCTAACCAGCGATGATTCACGAAGAACTGATCGCAGCTGTTGGCAGCTTCTTTTACCGCTTCACTTGCCGCGCGCTTGGTGCCGACAAACAGAATTTTACCCTTGCGGGAGGCAATTTTGTTCAATTCGGCCAGGGCGTCGTTGAACATCGGTACCGTCTGCTCAAGGTTGATGATGTGTACTTTATTACGCGCACCGAAGATGAAAGGCTTCATTTTCGGATTCCAGTAACGGGTCTGGTGACCGAAATGTACACCCGCTTTGAGCATGTCACGCATGGAAACAGTAGCCATGATTAAACCTCTTGTTAAAGTTTGGGGTTATGCCTCCACGTGTCCCATACGACCGACCCCGCCTTACTGGCCAAGGCACCCCGGCGCATGTGCCGACACGTGTGTGTAATTACACAATTGAGTTTAGTTGATCTGAACGGCGCATAGGACCAAAATACTCTACGCCGATCGTCGGCGCGCTTTATACCATAATCCGCGCCCGGACTCCACTCTTTGTTCAGTCACGGCACCGGCACCAAATGATAATTTGGCAGTCTTATGGCTGGACTGGTAACATTATCCTCTACTTAAGCTTAATCATAATTTGTCGACTTTCACGCCGACTGTGGATCTATTCATGGCCATTCCAATTAAAAATTCCGATGATATCGCCAAAATGCGCGTTGCCGGCCGGCTTGCCGCTGAAGTGCTGGAAATAATCGAGCCCTATGTTGTCCCGGGCGTCAGCACCGGCGAGCTCGATCGCCTGTGCCATGAGCATATCACCGTTCATCAGCACGCCATTTCCGCCAGCCTCGGCTATCACGGTTACCCGAAGTCCGTCTGCATTTCGGTTAACGAAGTCGTGTGCCACGGCATTCCCTCGGATGAAAAAATACTTAAGGACGGCGATATCATCAATATCGACGTGACGGTCATTAAAGATGGCTTCCACGGCGACACATCGAAAATGTTTATCGTCGGCAAGCCGACCATCCTCGGCGAGCGCCTGTGCCGCATCACCAAGGAGAGCCTGTACCTGGCCATCAATATGGTGAAGCCCGGCATTCGCCTGCGCACGCTGGGCAAGGCCATCCAGCAGTTTGTCGAGGCGGAAAATTTTTCCGTGGTGCGCGAATATTGCGGGCACGGCATCGGCGAGGGTTTTCACGAAGAGCCGCAGGTCCTGCACTACGATGCCGATGACGGCGGCGTGATACTGCAGCCGGGCATGGCGTTTACCATCGAACCCATGGTCAACGCCGGCGACTACCGCATCCGCACCATGAAGGACGGCTGGACGGTAAAGACCAAGGATCGCAGCTTGTCGGCGCAATACGAACATACTATTGTGGTCACCGACAGCGGTTGTGAAATCATGACCCTGCGCAGCGACGATACGCTGCCGACGGTCATTACGCACGCGGCCTGATTGTTAACCGCGCGGCGCCCGCCCGCCGGCGGCGTCCCGCGCGCCATGTCTTCTCCTCCCGCGGGTAGTCCGGGGCCGATGTGCCCCGCCCCGGACCTACCGGCTTTACCATGGGTCTCCTATGCCGGATAAAATCCTGCTGTACGCCGACAAGCCCGCCGCCACCGCCGTCCTGCCGGCCAAGCCCGCCTCGCCGCTGACCTGGCCGGACGACGCCTTGAACCGCACTTTTCTCAAAAGCCGGCTGGATGATTTCCAGACCTGGCTGGCCGAGGCGTTTAACGCCGGGGTATCGGCGGAGACGCTGATCGACGCGCGGGCGCTGTATATCGATCAGCTGCTGCGCCAGCTGTGGCGGTTGTACGGCTTCGGCGCGGCGCCGGAAACGGCGCTGGTGGCGGTAGGCGGCTATGGCCGCGCGGAGCTGCATCCCTTATCGGATATCGACGTGCTGGTGCTGAGCCAGGATCCGCTTTCGGCCACGCAGGCCCATGCCGTCAGCGAGTTGCTGACGCTGCTGTGGGATTTAAAACTGGAAGTCGGCCATAGCGTGCGCACCCTGGAGCAATGCCTGCAGGAAGGGCTGGCGGACCTGACCGTCGCCACCAATTTGATCGAGTCGCGGCTGATCTGCGGCGATGTGGCGTTATTCCTGAAATTGCAAAAGAGCATCTTCAGCGAGGAATTCTGGCCTTCCCGTGAATTTTTCCCGGCCAAGCTGGCGGAGCAGGAAGAGCGGCACCAGCGCTACCACGGCACCAGCTATAACCTGGAGCCGGATATCAAAAGCAGCCCGGGCGGCCTGCGGGATATCCATACCCTGCTTTGGGTGGCCCATCGCCATTTCGGCGCCACGTCGCTGGATGAAATGGTCGGTTTCGGTTTTCTTACCCAGGCCGAGCGCGATGAACTTATCGAATGCCAGAGTTTTCTCTGGCGCATCCGTTTCGCGCTGCACCTGGTGCTGAACCGGTACGATAACCGGCTGCTGTTCGACCGCCAGCAAAGCGTGGCGCAAATCCTGCACTACGGCGGCGAGGGCAATCTGCCGGTCGAACGGATGATGAAGGATTTTTTCCGCGTCACCCGCCGCATCGGCGAGCTGAACCAGATGCTGCTGCAGCTGTTCGACGAGGCCATCCTGGCCCTGGGGCCGGACGATAAACCCCAGCCGCTGGACGCCGACTTCCAGCTGCGCGGCAGCCTTATCGACCTGCGCGACGAAACGCTGTTCGCGCGCGAGCCGGAAGCCATACTGCGCATGTTCTACCAGATGGTGGTGCACCAGAAGATCACCGGCATCTATTCCGCCACGCTGCGCCAGCTGCGCTACGCCCGCCGTCATCTGGCCGAACCCTTGTGCAACAACCCCAAGGCGCGGCAGTTGTTCCTGGCCATCCTGCGCCATCCCGGCGCGGTGCGGCACGCCTTGCTGCCCATGCACCGTCATAGCGTGCTTTGGGCTTATATGCCGCAGTGGAGCAATATCGTCGGGCAGATGCAGTTCGACCTGTTCCATGCCTATACGGTGGATGAGCACACCATCCGCGTCTTGATGAAGCTTGAAAGTTTCGCCGACGAAAAAGTGCGTCCGCAGCATCCGTTATGCGTCGAGCTGTTCCCGCGCCTGGCGCACCAGCATCTGCTGCTGCTGGCGGCGCTGTTCCATGATATCGCCAAGGGGCGCGGCGGCGATCATTCCCAGTTGGGGGCGAAAGACGCGCTGGAATTTGCCGAGCTGCACGGCCTGCACGCCCGCGAAGCCCAACTGGTCTCCTGGCTGGTGCGTTATCATCTGGTCATGTCGGTCACGGCGCAACGGCGGGATATCCAGGATCCGGACGTACTGCGGGAATTCGCCGCCGAGGTGCAAACCGAAAACCGGCTGCATTACCTGCTGTGCCTGACGGTGGCGGATATCTGCGCCACCAATGAAACCCTCTGGAACAGCTGGAAGCAGAGCCTGCTGCGCGAGCTGTTTTTCGCCACCGAAAAACTCCTGCGCCGCGGTATGCAAAGCGCGCCGGATATGCGCGCCCGGATCCGCCACCACCGGATGCAGGCGCTGTCGCTGCTGCGAATGGAGAACATCGACGAAGAAGCGCTGCACGCCATTTGGAGCCGTTGCCGCGCGGATTATTTTCTGCGCCACTCGCCGAATCAGCTGGCGTGGCACGCCCGCCATCTGCTGCGCCACCGGTCCAATGAGCCGCTGGTACTGATAAGCCCGCAGGCCACCCGCGGCGGCACCGAAATTTTCATCTGGAACCAGGACCGTCCCTATTTGTTCGCCGCCGTGACCGGCGAGCTGGACCGGCGCAACCTGAGCGTGCATGACGCGCAGATCTTTACCAACCGCGACGGCATGGCCATGGATACCTTTGTGGTATTGGAGCCGGACGGCAGCCCCCTGGCGCCGGATCGCCATCAGGTTATCGGCCAGGCGCTGCTGCAAACGCTGCAGCCGGGCAAGTATCAGCATCCGCGCGTGCGCCGTCCTTCGCCGAAGCTGCGGCATTTTAATGTCGCCACCTCGGTGGTGTTCCTGCCGACCCATTCCGACAGGCGCAGCTATCTGGAACTGACGGCATTGGATCAGCCGGGCCTGCTGGCCCGCGTCAGCGAGGTGTTCGTCGATATGGGCGTGTCGCTGCACGGCGCCAGGATTTCCACCATCGGCGAACGGGTTGAGGACTTATTTATCCTGGCGGGCAGCGATCGGCGCGCATTAAGTCCGGAAATACAGCAGGAACTGGAACGGCGCTTGACAGAGGCGCTCAATCCAAACGATAAAATATGATACAACGGGTGCGTGCGCGGACGGCAGGTCCGCTGCGCCCATTTATCCATTTGACAAGAGACGGGACTGAGACAGGATGCAGCAATTACAACAGATCATTGAAAACGCCTTCGAGCGCCGCGCGGACATTACGCCGGCCACGGCCGACAGCGTCACCATCGACGCCGTCCAGCGCGTTATCAGCCAATTGGACAACGGCGCACTGCGCGTGGCGGAAAAAATCAACGGCGAATGGATCACTCATCAATGGCTGAAAAAAGCGGTATTGCTGTCTTTTCGCATCAGCGATAACCAGGTTATGGAAGGGGCGGAAACGCGCTACTTCGATAAAGTGCCGATGAAATTCGCCCAATACGACGCCGCCCGTTTCCAGCGCGAAGGTTTTCGCGTCGTGCCCCCCGCCAGCGTGCGCCAGGGCGCGTTTATCGCCCGCAATACCGTGCTGATGCCTTCGTATGTGAATATCGGCGCCTACGTGGATGAAGGCACCATGGTGGATACCTGGGCGACGGTGGGGTCGTGCGCGCAGATTGGCAAGAACGTTCATCTCTCGGGTGGCGTCGGTATCGGCGGCGTGCTGGAGCCGCTACAGGCCAATCCCACTATTATCGAGGATAACTGTTTTATCGGCGCCCGTTCGGAAGTGGTGGAAGGCGTGATAGTCGAGGAGGGTTCGGTGATCTCCATGGGCGTGTTTATCGGCCAGAGCACCAAGATTTATGACCGTGAGACCGGCGAGGTGCACTATGGTCGCGTGCCGGCCGGTTCGGTGGTGGTTTCCGGCAATTTGCCCTCAAAGGACGGGAGTTATAGTTTGTATTGCGCGGTTATCGTCAAGAAAGTCGACGCCAAGACCCGCGGCAAGGTCGGTATCAATGAGCTGTTGCGTACGATAGACTAATATCTTTAGTGGCGAAAGCGTTAACCGCCCGGATATCTGGCTGCAATCTTAGCCGTTAATCACATTTTATGGCGCCCGCGGGCGTCATAATCATCCCGGAACCCCGGCATTACATACCAGAGGTAGCGCTATGTACGATAATCTTAAAAGCCTTGGCGTTAATCATCCGGACGATATCGACAGATACAGCCTGCGTCAGGAAGCCAATAACGATATTTTGAAAATTTATTTTCGGCGGGATAAAGGCGAATTTTTTGCCAAGAGCGTTAAATTTAAATATCCGCGCCAGCGTAAAACCGTGGTTTCCGATAACGTCGCCGAGGGCTATCGCGAAATTAACGAAATCAGCCCTAACCTGCGTTATGTGATTGACGAGCTGGATCAGCTTTGTCTGCGCGATCAGACCGAGGTGGACTTGAAACATAAGATTTTGGAAGATCTGCGCCATCTGGACAGCGTGGTGTCCAATAAGATCGCCGAGATCGAGGCCGATCTGGAAAAGCTGACCCGCAATAAGCCATAATCCCGCCGGCACGTCCGCCCTTCAACACGTTTGTGTTGAGTTCGGCGTTGGCGGGCCTAGCATGCCATGGGGCCTCGGTCGGGCGGGAAAAGCACGCCCGATTCGACCCCATTGGCACGCTCTCCCTTGAACACGTCTGCGTTAAGTTCGGCGTTGGCGGGCATACCGCGCCATGGGGCCTCGGTCGGGCGGGAACACCACGCCCGATTCGACCCCATCGGCACGCTCTCCCTTGAACACGTTTGCGTTGAGTTCGGCGTTGGCGGGCATACCGTGCCATGGGGCGCTCGGTCGGGCGGGAAAAGCACGCCCGATTCGACCCCATCGGCACGCTCTCCCTTGAACACGTCTGCGTTGAGTTCGGCGTTGGCGGGCATACCGTGCCATGGGGCGCTCGGTCGGGCGGGAAAAGCACGCCCGATTCGACCCCATCGGCACGCTCTCCCTTGAACACGTCTGCGTTGAGTTCGGCGTTGGCGGGCATACCGTGCCATGGGGCGCTCGGTCGGGCGGGAACACCACGCCCGATTCGACCCCATTGGCACTCCCTCCCTTGAACACGGCTGCGTTGAGATCAGTGTTGGCGGGCCTAGCATGCCATGGGGCGCTCGGTCGGGCGGGAACACCACGCCCGATTCGACCCCATTGGCACGCTTTCCCTTGAACACGACTGCGTTGAGATCAGTGTTGGCGGGCCTGGCATGCCATGGGGCCTCGGTCGGGCGGGAAAAGCACGCCCGATTCGACCCCATTGGCACGCTCTCCCTTGAACACGTCTGCGTTGAGTTCGGCGTTGGCGGGTATAGCGCGCCGGGGCTTGACGTTAACTTTTGATCAGTTCGGCCCATTTTTTGACCCAGGGGCCGGAGATCACCTCCGGTTCAGGGTGCGCCAGCGCATCGATTTCCAGCAGCTCACCCACCCTGACCGCGCCCTGCTCCTGCAACAGCGCGTCAAAGGTATGCCCGGCGCCGCAGAAATTGTCATAGCTGCTGTCGCCCAGGGCAATCAGGCCATACCGCAGTTCCGGCTGGTAGCCGACATGATCCTTTACCGCCTGGAACAGCGGCGCGATGGAGTCCGGGAAATTGCCCTGCCCGGTGGTGGAGGTCACGATCAGCACATGATGTTGCCGATAATATTGCCAGGACTCCAGCGTGCCCTCGTCAAATAATTTTACCTCGTGGCCCGCCTCGGCCAGGAGGGTTTCCGCTTCTTCGGCGACCAATAAGGCATTACCGTAGACTGTCCCGACAAAAATACCCACTTGGGCCATGCTTTGACTCCCTTTCATTCCGTCAGCGTAGAAGATGCCATATCCTGACCCGATGCCCCGGGAAACTCAACCCTTTCATAGTCAGGGATAATACCGGTCCAGCCGAACCGTACCATCAGATCCTGCCAGGTCTGGTCCCAGCCGGCGTTGATTTTTAACGGTTTCCCGGTGACCGGATGGGTTAACTCCAGGCAGCTGGCGTGCAGCATTAACCGCGCGCAGTCAAAGGTGCGGGCAAATCCGCGATTCTGGCGTAAATCACCGTGGGTGGAATCGCCGATCAAGGGATGGTGCAAATGGGACATATGGCGGCGCAGCTGATGTTTGCGCCCGGTTTGCGGCAGCAGTTCCATCAGGCTGTAGCGGGACGTGGGATAGCGGCCGATAGCCACCGGCATTTCTACCTGCGCCAGCGTCCGGTAATGGCTTATCGCCTGCTGCGGCGCCTTGTCCGGCTGGGCGAATTTGTCGGCTATCTTGTCCAGTTCCTGGGTCAGAGCATAATCGATCACGCCTTCGCCTTCCATATAACCGCGCGCCACCGCATGGTAGGTTTTCCTGATCCCGTGCTGTTCGAACTGTTCGGATAAGCTGCGCGCCACGTCACTGGACAGCGCCAGCAACAGCACGCCGGACGTGGGGCGGTCCAGGCGATGGACGGTAAAGACATGCTGTCCCAGCATGTCGCGCACCGTTTGCATCACGACTATTTTTTCCTTGCGGTCCAGCCAACTGCGGTGTACCAACCACCCTGCCGGCTTATTGACCGCCACGATATATTCGTCCTGGTAACAGATCTCAATCATGCTGAATTTTCGGCGCCTGCGTAGGGGGATCCTGGGGGGAATCGATATTAAGTAAGTCGTCCAGCCGCTGTAACTGGGTAAGCAATCCGGCGGCGTGCGCAAACGCTTCCTCAAAATAGGGCGTGATGGCGAAGCGCCGCGGTAGTGCCGCCTGCTGATCGAGCAAGGCGTGCATACGCGGCAGCAGGATCCACTGCAGCCACTCTTCGGGGCGCATGGTATCGATACAAAACGGCTCCCGGCTTTCAAACGCCTCGCGCGCCGGCGGCTGCGGCTGCCATATTGACAATGAACGCATCGCCTGCTCAACGGCAAACAGCCGCTGGCGAACCTGTTGGTGGAAATCCATCGTATGCTCCCCGTAAAGGACTGCTGCGCCTGATCTGACAAAGCGGCAAAGCATAGCACTTAACTTTGTCCGGTACTAATTATGACATATAAAGTTAGCCTGATAATTACAGCTGCTGGCACCGGCGACCGCGACCGTCTGTAACAATGCGTGGAATAGCCCGAACGCTAAGCGAGGAGATAATCCTGAAAGGCGATACCAGGCGCCATTCAGGATTTTTAAGCATCTTACCCCTCTTAACTTGCGCCCAGCGGGCACGGTTTGATTACCTGCATCCGCTTTTAACCGTCTCGGCTTTGCCCGTATCGCAACCCTATCCTTCTCTATCGGGCTACATATTCATTTGGCAATATTATTGTCAAAATCCAGCTTCATTACATTTTTTGTGCAAAAAATCAATCATTTGCGTATCACCCGTCAGACTGGCGATATAAAGAGCCGCTTTCCCGGTTAATTGTGTCGAATCAATTAAAGAGTGATCTTGTTTAACGTAGTTTTCAACCTGATCGAACCGTCCACTTTCCACTGCCAGGAAAAAAGCCGTTTTCAAAGGTAAAGCAGTTTCATCGGTATTGGACTTAATCTTCTCGAACAATTTAACAACGATACTACCCAAATCATTACTAGCAGCCATCATTAACGCATTTACGCCTGATGCATCTTCTAAATTGAAATTGATTTTTTTCTCATTTAACAAAAGTTCTATTATCTCGGTTGCTCCCACTTCAATTGCATATAATAACGATGTTTTGCCGGTATCTGTTTGCATATTCAAATTTAGCTTACCGCTATCAATAAACATCTTGAAAATTTTAATGTCATTCGCTTCGATCGCTATGAATTGAGCTGGAAATGAAGGTCTTTCGGCGCCCAAACTTATCATTTCATTCACATCAAAATTGTTTTTTAAAAGAAATTCAATTATATCGTAACGTTTTTGGGTTAGAGCCATCAAAATACCCATTGGAACTCCATCTTGATCTTTTGAATAAAAATCTGGTTTGTAATCAACAATCAACTTCACTAAATCTAAATCGTCCATATAAATTGAATTTACCAAAGCATCCCACCCATCTCTATCCTTAAAATGAACAGAGGCGTTATTCTCAAGTAAAATTTTAGCCATGTCATAATATTTAGCTGCAATGGCAATTAATAAAGCGGTTTTTCCATTTAGATCGGCATGATTGATATTAGCGCCATGGCTGAGTAATAATTTAACCATTTCTAAATTATTGCTGGCGACCGCGAAGGTCAACGGAGCATTTCCCTTCATGTTGACATGCTCGACGTCCGCGCTCGCGCTATGCTCCAGTAAAAGTTTAGCCATGTTTATATCTTCGTTCTTTATAGCTATAAACAGCGCAGTTTCCCCATTATGCTTCTGAGGCATGAGTTTGGCGCCATATTTCAGTAAAACCTGCGCCACTTCGAGGCGCTTCTTATTAACGGACGCAATTAAGGCTTGATCGAGGGCAAGAACTTCATTACCTTGATCGAGATTATTTGCCAATAAAAATTCAATTATCTCAACAGAGATATTATTTTCCAGAGCGTAAAACAAGGTTGTCTTACCATGAAGATCTTTGTAATTTATGTTATAAGTTTTCTTATTATTAGTTATTAATTTCTTAACCATCTCGGTATCATTATATGTCAAGGCATACATCACGAATTTGTTCATTGACTCGGCATAATCTTTTTCATTAAAAATATTATAATTTATACAAAACAATAAAGCCTTGTAACGTTTTTCGTTATCAATATTATTGGAAAAATCCTTAATATCTATTAACCATTCGGTGTCAAAAAAATAAGAAACTTTTTCCGTTAATGTATTATCAATAGCGAAATACAAAAGTTCAGAACTTTGCTTGCCACTTATTTTATTTTGTTGTAATAATTCAAGAGTAACAAGGCTACGAATATCTGAATTTTTATCTAAAAACCAAAATATATTGGCCGCTGACATTAAACTGAAGTCGAGAGTGCTAATTTCATTTTTTAATGTAGCTTGTCCAGAATCCACAAGCGCCGTGGCCAAGGCAATATAAATACCTTCAGCATTCGGCAACAAGTGATATTGGCCGGCTATATCACCTTCCTCTACAATCGCCCAATCATTTATTTTAAGGGAAATAACCTCTGGGCTGCCAAAGATGGCGCGATATCCTTCTACAGTCAAATAACATTGAGTACCGTCGATAACATGGTTAGCTTTTTTATTACTAATATTTACAAGCTGCTCATAAATACAATCACCATATTTTTTTATTAGCGCGGGCATCTGACAGTTATTATTAATCTCTATCAATAAACGTGGAAATAGTTCACTGATTTCTTCTTTCATATGCACGCCATGGAAAGGATCGCTGTCAGAGCTTGCCAAATTCCAGTTATGTTCTTTGTTTAGCATCAATTTATAAGCATTGACATAATGTATTTCCATAGCTACGGATATAGATTGGTGATTATTACTCACAAACCAGGAAATCACATCATTCGCTATCGTGTTTTTTTCATTTTCAAGTTTTTCAACCAACCCTGCACTTTTGATTAGATTAATTTTATGGCACGTCTGTTGGATTCTAATCAGTGAACCGGAAACACAATATTCAAGATCGCTGAGCGTATTTCTAACTTCATCTACTATCGTCTCGCATATTGGTTTCTTAAGGGATTTTAATTGCAGAAGCCAATTACTAAGCTCATGATATATATTATATTTAATCGAGGGATGTATCTCACTTGGGTCTGCCAATTTTTGAATGAATATATTTATAGACTTGCTTAAATGCTTATCAAATCCCATTATATCAATTATATCATCGAAATCATTCTTCACTTGAAGAATATATTTTGTTAAAAACATTTTTTCAAAAGACTCAATTTCCCCATGGACCTCTTTTGTATAAATAATTCTTATTTCTTTCTTGAGCAAATGATTATTATTTTTACCTTCTTCCATCAGTGAAGAAAGGGTATGATTTAAATTTTGTTGTACATTATTTATGGGCATAATCAGTTCTCATTATTATAAGATGAGCGAATCAGGTTGCCAGCGTACTGTTTTTTCTAGAAAAAACACAATTATAATAGCGGGCTTTATAAACAAAACATTCACTTGTTGATGTTTGGTTGATGCCGGCGGGTAAATTCAAATAAATAGATATCTAATAGATTTAATTATATTTAATTTCTTTTAACCGGCAGGAAAATCCAGGGGGCAACGCACGGCAAAATACTTTGCGTAATAGGCGGCGCGCCATCGAGTAGGCGGCGGGATTGCTCCTACCGTCCTCTCACGGCACCGTACTCACGGTTCCGTATACGGCGCTTCATTTACAGCGCTGGAACTCACTATACAACTCCAGCAGTGTTCACAGTCCTAAGCGCTCGAACACTTTCTTCGCTAACGCGTGGTTCATATGACTGGCCCCCGCGTTCTACCAGAGACCCCGTCGGATCGTCGCCGATATTCACGCCCTTTCTTCACCTAGGCCTATTTTCATCAGCATCCTTGCCCGCTTGCTCGTCCTTTTCAAGTGCCGCCACAGCAGTAACGCAGTTTACGGCGAACCCAGCCATCCATTTCGTCCAGTATCCCTTTGACTTTGGTCAGCCGGCAGTAACTTATCCACCTTCGTAGCACCGGCGCAAGCCCGCCGATCACCGTTTTCAGCGCTTTTGAACAGTCGCCTGTCGTCAGGCTGCGGATTTTATCCTTCAGCCTTGCCACGCTGCTCGCGGCTATCTTCAGTTTTACCCGTTTGTGCCACGTCAGGCTATATCCCTGGAACTTGCGCTCTCAGGGCCCGGCCATCGCGCTTTTGTTTGGAATTACCGACAGATGGAGATGCTTTTACAGGTACCGGCTTATCGAGTTCATCGCCTTTTCCCCGCTTTGCGACTGCTCACGTATTATTACAGTCATCTGCGTAACGGCGGAACCGGCGCCCCCTGCGCTCCAGCTCAAGGTCAAGGCCGGTCAATCGCAGGTTGCAGAGTAACGGCGATAACGGACTGCGCTGCGACATTCCCTCCCGTCGCTTTGTCGCCACCTTACCATTGACCAGGTCCGCTTCCAGGTACCGCCTGATGGGCTTGAGCAATCTGGCATCTTTGATTTTGCGGCTTCGTCTCGACATCATGATATTGTGGTTAACCCGGTCAAAGAATTTTTCCAGATCCCTATCCACCACGCAGCGCCGACCACTTCGCACTTAGGCCTGTGCTTGACGCACTGCCTGCCATGCGTTGAGTCCCGGCCTAAAGCCGTAGCTAAACTCGGAAAACGTAGGCTCATAGTAAGGGGTAAGGTGCTATTGGATGGCCTGCTGGATCAATCGGTCCACGGCCGTGGGGATACCCAGGACTCTGACTACGCCATTAGGTTTGGGGAGCTCGACCCGACGTATCGCCCGCGGTATAAAGCTACCGTCCAGCGGGGCCGCTTTGACCGTCGGCCAAAGCCGTTTCAGCCAGTCTTTGAGTTCCCCGAGGCCCAGGGTATTTACACCCGGCGCGCATTTGTTCTCAATCACCCGCTGACGGGCCAGCACCCGGTTGCTGCGGGTTATCACCGCTTCGATTGACAACGGTTGTTCCGCTTTCGTTTGCTCAGGTTGCGCCGTGCGCATTTCAGCATCCGCGTCAGGCTCTTGCAAATACTATGCGCTTCCTCCTGTCCGGGCCGCGGTATTCTGCGCTTGTGCCTCATCAATACGCATCGAAATAACCTGTCCTGATCACGGTTGTAAATGTTCAGCCCTTCACCATGCCGGTTTTGCACCGCTACTACGGGCCTCGGCTGACTTCTGTACGTTCATTCCGTCGCCTCTCAGCGCTCGGTAGTACCATGGCAAACGTATAGCTCTCCCCGGATGATGCGCGTGAACTCCCTGCTTATACCTCTCCACTGTATGTCACAGCGTTCTGTGCAAGTATTGGGGCTTTGATGATATTTGCCTCCTTATCCCGCTGTCTCGCCTAAACCGATCCCTGTTCGTTAGGCCAGCATGTTGCCTTCAGCTGCCTTCAGATCCCACCTCGCGGTGGGCACCCTTGCCGTTCAGCTAGCACGTCCCCCTCGCCGGGTGTGCAGAGGGCTTTCACCGCCAAGTCGCCCCTTAACCACCACGGTCAAGGGACAGCGCCTGTCAAGACGCTACGCGCCATGCCCGGCGCGCCAAAGAAAAGGGGGTACTGTATCGCTACAGTACCCCCGGTTCGTTTATAGCAATCCCGCTATTGTTGTGCTCCCTGCCTTCATCCATGATAAGCGTTATATTCACGATAACTTGGCAACACTCCTTGTCGGCAATCTCCATCCGTGAAAGCCGCCTACGTTCTCCAACGTATTTCCTGCAGGCATTCCCGCCCCGCCGGTACTCCCTGACCCGCGCACATTCTCCATCCTGGAGGTGTCCCGCTCATCATCCTGAATCGTCCGGGCCTCTTCATGAAGCCATCCCTGTTGCAGCCCGTCCTGGGCCCTTCCCTAATAGGCTGGCCCAATACCAACGGCGTTTGCCGCGTCCTGAACCGAATGGTAAGATCGCTTAATCGAACCGCTTATACAAGACGATCACTGTTAATAGCGAACATTGTTTACCACCGCACTGTTAATTCTGCTAATTAATTTATTGATTAATAGCGTTTAATTCCGCATTCCAGTGATTAAAAAAACCTGAATTAATAGCTTTGTCTTACATGTAATGTAAGAGATCTCTCACATGCATTGTTGCAAAACCCGCTCGGTTTTTCATGTAACACAGGGATCGAGGCGGGATAAAAAGTCCTGCAGCGTCGGCGCCAGCACCGTATTTTTTTTCCGGCCGACTTCTTCGAGCAGGACTTCGCCGGTCAGGTTGGATAAAGACACCAGGCTGAGCTCGGAGTCGGTGGTGGCGATAAATACGCTGGGAGGGAGCTTAAGCCGCTTTTGCATCAGCAGGTGGCCGATGAGGTTTTCCTGGATGCGCACCCCGTCCGCCGCGCTCCAGACTTGCAGCAGCTCCAGGGGTTGGCCCTGGAAAGAGGCGGCCATATCGCCGGCAAGCTGGGTGCAATAAAAATCCCAGGCCGCCGGACGCAGCCGCATGTCCATCGCCCGCTCGACGCCGGCGAGGGTCAACGCCTCTTCCGGCTGGCGCGGTTGCCAGACTACCCGGCCGTCGTCCTCGCTTACCACGCAGGGAGAAGGAACGCCATACAGCGCCTGGCTGGCGGGCCCATGGCCGGTGAGAGACTGCCAGTGGCGCAGATAACGGCGGGTGAAATCCTGTAATGACTGTGACACTTGGTAATCCATATTCTCTCTCATCTTACGACTCTCTACGTTACACTAAGCGCATTGCACTACGGAACATGCCGGATACTCTATTATGTCCTTGAATGAAGAACGCCACACCCTGGATCATTTGACGCTGGGTAAACCCACCGCCTATCGCGACCGGTACGACGCCACGCTGCTGCAGGCGGTGCCGCGCGCGCTCAATCGCGAGCCGCTGGGCATCGACGCGCGGGCGCTGCCGTTTCACGGCGCCGATATCTGGACGCTTTATGAACTGTCGTGGCTCAACGATAAGGGCCTGCCCCAGGTCGCAATGGGTGAAGTCATCCTGAACGCGCAAAGCCTTAACCTGATTGAATCCAAAAGCTTTAAGCTCTATCTTAACAGTTTCAATCAAACCCGGTTTGCCGACTGGGCCACGGTGCGGGAAATATTAACCCGCGATCTCGCCCGGTGCGCCGTGGGCGAAGTGGGCGTTACGCTGTTCAGGCTCGGCGAGCTGACAAATCAGCCGGTTGCCGATTTTACCGGCGAGTGCATCGACGAGCAGGACATCGCCATCGATGACTACGCCTTCAACGCCGATTGGCTGAAGAATGCCGCCGCGGGCGCCCAGCCGGTCAGCGAAACCCTGGTCAGCCACGTGCTGAAATCCAACTGCCTGATTACCCACCAGCCCGACTGGGGGTCCGTCCAAATCAGCTACCGGGGCCCGCGTATCGATCGCGAAGCCCTGCTGCGTTATCTGGTATCGTTTCGCCAGCATAATGAATTTCACGAGCAATGCGTGGAGCGGATTTATACCGATCTGATGCGTTTTTGCCGGCCGGAGCGCTTAGCGGTGTACGCGCGCTATACCCGGCGCGGCGGCCTGGACATCAATCCCTGGCGGAGCAATACGGATTTTGTCCCGTCAAAAAGCCGCCTGGCGCGGCAATAATGCGCGCAAGCGCGCAACTCAGAGGCATTTTGGCGCGGACCGTTGGTAAAACCGCGCCGATATTATTATGGTTAACCTGACTAGAAAACAGCGAACGCGCCGCCATCGTGCGCTCCGGCGGCCGCGTCGACTGTCTGTTTGCATTTTGTGCCGAGTCGCACACAAGGAGTTATATTGATTACGCATATCAGCCCCCTTGGCTCAATGGATTTATTGTCACAACTCGAAGTCGATATGCTCAAGCGTACCGCCAGCAGCGATCTTTACCGCTTATTCCGCAACTGTTCGCTGGCGGTGCTCAATTCCGGCAGCCAGACCGACAGCAGCAAGGAATTGCTGGCCCGCTATCAGGATTTCGATATCAACGTGCTGCGCCGCGAGCGCGGCGTCAAGCTCGAGCTGGTCAACCCGCCCGAGGAAGCCTTTGTCGACGGCCGGATTATCCGCTCGCTGCAGGCGAACCTGTTCGCGGTGCTGCGCGATATCCTGTTCGTCAACGGCCAGATTGTCAGCGCCGGCCATCATCAGCACCTGGACATGACAAACTCCGTCCATATCACCAACCTGGTGTTTTCCATCATGCGCAACGCCCGCGGCCTGCACGTGGGCGAGGCGCCGAACATGATCGTCTGCTGGGGCGGGCATTCCATCAATGAAACCGAATATCTTTATGCGCGCAATGTCGGCAGCCAACTGGGCCTGCGCGAGCTGAATATCTGCACCGGCTGCGGTCCGGGCGCCATGGAGGCGCCCATGAAAGGCGCGGCCGTGGGCCATGCCCAGCAGCGCTACAAGGAAGGGCGTTTTATCGGCATGACCGAACCCTCTATTATCGCCGCCGAGCCGCCTAACCCGCTGGTCAACGAGCTGATTATCATGCCGGATATCGAAAAACGCCTCGAAGCCTTCGTGCGTATCGGCCATGGGATCATTATCTTCCCCGGCGGCGTGGGCACTGCCGAAGAGCTGCTTTACCTGCTCGGCATCATGATGAACCCGGAGAATAAACACCAGGTGCTGCCGCTGATCCTGACCGGTCCCGGCATCAGCGCCGATTATTTCCGGGTCCTGGACGAGTTTATTGTCAGCACCCTGGGCGAGCAGGCACGCCGGTATTACACCATCATTATCGACGATGCCGCCGAAGTGGCCCGGCGCATGAAAAAAGCGATGCCGGAAGTGAAGGAAAACCGTCGCAACACCGGCGACGCCTACAGCTTTAACTGGTCGCTGCGCATCGCGCCGGACCTGCAGCATCCGTTCGACCCGACCCATGAAAATATGGCCAACCTGAACCTGCATCGCGACCAGCCGGCCGAACAGCTGGCCTCCGCGCTGCGCCGGGCCTTTTCGGGCATCGTGTCAGGCAACGTCAAGGAAACCGGCATCCGCCTGATTGAGCAGTACGGTCCCTATAAGCTGCATGGCGACCCGGCCATCATGAAACGCATGGACGCCCTGTTGCAGGGTTTTGTCGCCCAGCACCGGATGAAGCTGCCCGGCAGCGCTTATATCCCCTGCTACGAGATTTGTATTTAATCCCGCGCCTCGCGGCCCGGCAGGGCGGCACCACGGCTTACCGGCCCGGCTTGCCGCCGCGCCGGTAAATGATCAGGACGGTATGCCATGTCGGTTCACTTATTGATTGTCGATGCGTTAAACCTGATACGCCGCATCCACGCGGTGCAGGGAGCGTCCTGCGCGGCCTCCTGCCTGCATGCGCTGCAGCAGTTAATCCTGCACAGCGCGCCGACTCACGCGGTGGCGGTATTCGACGATGAGGAACGTCATGAGAGCTGGCGGCACCAACGGTTGCCAGGCTATAAGGGCGGCCGCTCGCCGATGCCTGAGGATTTGCGGCTCCTGCTGCCGGACATCAAACAGTCTTTTGCCCGAACGGGCGTATCCAGCTGGCAGGCGGCGGGCTATGAAGCGGATGATATTGCCGCGACGCTGGCATGCAAAGTGGCCGCGGCGGGCCACCGCGTGACGCTGGTTTCCACCGACAAGGGATATTGCCAACTGCTGTCTCCGTCGATTCAAATCCGTGATTATTTCCAGAAACGCTGGCTGGATATGCCGTTCGTCACCCATACCTTTGGCGTACAGCCGCGGCAGCTTACCGATTACTGGGGCCTGGCCGGCATCAGCGGCAGCAAAATCCCGGGCGTCACCGGCATCGGTCCCAAAACCGCCGCCCTGCTAATCGGCCAAGCCGGATCCTTAGCCGCGCTGTATCAGCAATTGGATCAACTGGGCGGCAAGTGGCGCGCCAGGCTCGAACAGCAGCGGGAAATAGCCTTTACCTGCCAACAGGTGGCGACGCTTGATACCGGCATCCATCTGGATGGCAATCTGCAGCAATTAAGATTGGGTACAAGGCCGTTATAACCGACGCCGCCTGGGTTTAATCCACCACCCTCGCCTGCGTTGGGAAGACCGGGGCCGGCCTGACGACGCCATGGTGAGCGAGAATAATGATTAACTTGACCCCGGGCTTCAGCGTTCGTCCCGCCGTCCCGGCACCGCGCTCCAGAACCGGCGGATATGCACCGTCACCTCTTCGCGATCGTGGTAAAGCTGCTTGGCGTGGACCTCGGAATGAATATCATTTTCCTTCAGGGCCGCGCGCAGCAGCGCCAGGTTCTGGCTCACTTCCTCGTAGCGCTTTTTCATCGGCAGCTTAAGATTGATGATAGCCTCGCGGCACCACCCCTTGACCAACCAATCGGCGGCCAACTGCGCCACCCGCGCCGGTTTTTCCACCATATCGCAGACCAGCCAGTACACATTATTGCGCGGCGGCTCGAACCTGAATCCATCCTCGCGGTGGTGGATGACCTGCCCGGTCGCCATCAGGCTCTCCGCCATGTCGCCGTTATCCACCGCATGCACCATCATGCTGCGCTGGACCAACTGATAGGTCCAGCCGCCGGGGCAGGCGCCCAGATCCACCGCGTACATGCCGCTGCCCAGCCGTTCATCCCATTCATCACGTGGAATAAAAACATGAAATGCCTCTTCCAGCTTCAGCGTGGAACGGCTCGGCGCCTCGGACGGGAATTTCAGGCGCGGGATGCCCATATAAAACGGCGAGTTGTTATTGCTATAGGAATACCCGACATAACAGCAGCCCGGGGCAATAAAAAACACGTGGATCACCGGACGGAACGGCTCTTCCCGCACGGCCAGTATTTTCTGCGCGCGCAGGACCCCGCGCAGCGGCACGGTAAATTTGCGGCAGAACTTCATCAGTTCCTTGCTTTCATTGGTATCCGGCACTTCCACCCGCAAATCGCCGGCGCCCTTCACCGCGCCGGTCAGCATGCCGACTATCGGCGTGATGCGGTCGTCCACCGGCAAATCGCGCAGCAGTTCCCCGGTGAGCAGCATTTGCCGGGCAAAGATCAACTCGCGAAACGGCAGCTCGCGGATCAGCCGGTCTGCTTCTTCATGCTGATAGCATTCAAAGATCACGTAGCCGCTGTTGTCCTTAACCCGCGCAAAACCATAGATTTCCAGGGCGCCGGCTTTTTCGGTAATCTCCGAGGCGCACTCTTTTTCAAATCCGGGTCGGCAATATAAAATAACTTTATTCACGGCGATCGGCCTTTTTCTTCAGACGCAGCGCGCCAATTAACATTAACGTCCAACCCGCCACAAAGCAGGCCCCGCCTATCGGCGTAACATAAACCCACAGACGCAGATGCGACAGCGACAGGCAATAGAGGCTGCCGCTAAACAGGACAATACCGATGGCCAGCAGCGCACCGCTCCAGTAAAACCACACGCTGGCGTTACGCTGCATGGCAACCCCCAGCGCCATCACGGCCAGGGTGTGAAATCCTTGATACTCCAGGCCGGTTTTCAACCAGGCCAATTCCAGCTCGCCCAGCGTCTGGCTAAGGATATGGGCGCCGAAAGCGCCAAGGGCGACATAGATTAGACCACTGACGGCGGCAAATACCAACATAGCGCGACTACGCATCGTATTAATCCTGATTAGGGTGTTATTTTTGTGATATTTATTCGGATTCAACCGTATGACCGTTATTATAACGGAAACGGAATTTTTCCTGTTCGCTCGCCGCGCGCCCGATGATCCATTGGCGAAAGGCGGCTATTTTACCCACTTCCGCCTGGCTGTCATGACAAACCAGATAAAAAGCGTTTTTACTGACCAATACGTCGTTAAACGGACAGGTCAGCCTGCCCGCCTCGATTTCCGTCTGCGCCATGACATTATTGGCCAGCGCCACCCCCTGACCATGGATGGCGGCCTGCAGTACCATGGCGCTGTGACTGAAAATCGGCCCCTGCTGCACGTTAAGATGAGTCAGTCCCAACTGACGGGTATAGGCCTGCCAGTCCCGGCGCGACGCATCATGCAGCAGGGTATGATAGGCTAAATCCCCGGGCGTTTTCAGCGGGTGCGCCCCACTCAGCAGGGCGGGCGCACAGACCGGCAGCAAATATTCGGCATACAGTTTTTCCACCCGCAGCCCGGGCCAGTTGCCGCGGCCGTAAAAGATGCCGACGTCAACGTCATCGGCCAGTTTGTCCTCTTCGCGATCCACCGCCTGGATCAGGACATCAATCCCCGGCCAGGCGCTATTGAAGCTGGATAAACGCGGCACCAGCCACTGAATGGCGAAACTGGGCAACAGGCTGACCGTTAACGCGCCTTTGGCGCTGCGCGATTGCAGCCGGCGCGTGGCGTCGATGAGCGCCGAGAAAATTTCCTTGATATCCAGGTAGTAGCTTTGTCCTTCCTCGGTGAGCAACAGCGATCGGTTACGGCGGCGAAACAGCTTCAACCCAAGGAAATCTTCCAGGGACTTGATCTGGTGACTGACGGCCGCCTGGGTGACGAACAGCTCCTCGGCCGCTTTGGTAAAGCTTAAATGACGGGCGGCGGCATCAAATACCCGCAAGGCATTTAGCGGCGGTAAGCGTTTAGACATGGGCGAGACGCTTTTCTGCGCCGGTGGCAAGTAAGATGGGCACGAAGAATTGACCTATTAGTTTTTTTTATCCGAGACATTATAATTTGTCCGTTGTGGATGCACCAGCAAATACCTATAGTATCGCTCTACCACGCGGGCCGGAACGAAAGGTAAGTCTGGATTTTGCCATTCAGGCGAGCTTTTGGCCTGCGGTGTGGTGTTGTGTTTGCCCTTTTTGGTCTGTCTTTCGGGCCTGTGGTATTTACGGTAACCGGTCTTATCGTGCCAGGTGACTATTTTTTATTCTTTCAGCCTTACTGAACATTTTTCTGTCTGTCCAATACGTGAAATATGTAGCACCGCCTGAGGCGGTGCTTTTTTATGCCTGATAACCGGCAATCATGAAGTGCGGCAGGGTTTGGTATTGTCCGGCTTGGCAAAAACGGGCGCTTATTGCGCCTTCATCATTTCTTTGACATCGGAACTGTTGATTTGCTGCTCGGTGCCGTTGGCGTCTTGATAACCGATCATGCCGGTTTCATCATCAACCTTTGGTTTGCCGGACGTCACGATGGTGCGCCCGTCGTTGGTGTGCATAACATAGTTGCTTGAACATGCGCTTAGCGTCAGGGCAAACAAAAAAGCGGATAGCATTGCGGCTGTTTTCTTCATCGTTATCTCCTTGCAATCTCATTTTAAAAATAAAAAATCACCACTTAATTCTGTTATTAAGCTTCCAGGCAGGCAGGTATTTTGCTTACCTGATAATAATCAGCATAACAAGCATTGTTCATTTTTCCATAAAACCGGATTAAATCCTGTCACTTATCCCCTCCAGACGGCGATAATAGGATAAGTCTGTAGTTCTGCTTTGCCGAAACAAGGTGTATGAGGTAACCATGACCGAATTTGATTTTGCCGCCTTCCGCCGTCATTTCCCCGCGCTGGATAATGACGCGGTGTATCTGGACAGCGCCGCCACCGCCCTGAAGCCCGACGCGGTCATTGATGCCACCGACGCCTTTTATCGCCATGGCACCGGCAATGTCCATCGCAGCCAGTATCCCGGCGCCGTTTCGCTCACCGCCCGTTATGAGCAGGCGCGCCTCAAGGCCGCCGCCTGGATCGGCGCTCCGGCCGCCGGCATTATCTGGACCCGGGGCGCCACCGAGGCGATTAACCTGGTGGCGCAAAGTTATGCCCGGCCGCGCCTGCGGGCGGGTGACGAAATCCTGGTCAGCGAGGCCGAGCATCACGCCAATCTCATCCCCTGGCTGATGGTGGCGCAGCAGACCGGCGCGCGGGTGGTTCGATGGCCCCTGGGACGCGATTGGCTGCCGGACCCGGCGCAACTCGCCGGGCTGCTGAACGGCAAAACCCGTATCCTGGCCGTGACACAGATGTCGAACGTCACCGGCGCCTGCCCGGATCTGGCGGGCATCACCGCCCTGGTCCGCCGCTACCCGCAGGCGGCGATCGTGCTTGACGGCGCGCAGGGTGCGGTGCACCGTCCCCCCGACGTGCGGGACGCCGATATCGATTTCTACGTTTTTTCCGGCCATAAACTGTATGGCCCGACCGGCATCGGCGTGCTGTATGGCAAAACGGCGCTGCTGGAGGACATGCCGCCCTGGCAAGGGGGCGGCAAGATGCTGACCGCGGCGGGTTTCGACGGTTTTATTCCGCAGGCGGCGCCGCTGCGTTTTGAAGCGGGCACGCCCAATATCGCCGGCGTGCTTGGACTGGGCGCCGCGCTCGACTGGCTGCGCACGCAGGATCTGGCGGCCGCGGAGGAATACAGCGCCGGGCTGGCCGGCCTCGCCGCGCAACGTCTGTCCGCCCTGCCGGGTTTTCGCGCGTTCCGCGCACCGGGTTCCAGTGTGTTATCCTTTGTGTTTGCCGGTCTTCACCATCAGGATATCGCCATGATCCTGGCGCAGGACGGCATTGCCTTGCGCGCCGGGCAGCATTGCGCCCAGCCGCTGATGGCGGCGCTGGGCGTATCCGGCACCCTGCGCGCCTCTTTTGCGCCCTATAATACCCGCCATGACGTCGACCGGCTGGTCGCGTCGGTGGAAAAAGCCGTCTCCCTGCTGAGGGATTGATTCTGATGGGGATAACGTCATGACAGAACATCAAGCGGGCAGCCATCCTTTCGGCGGCGAGATCGCTATGCGGGAATTGACGCAACGCTTTGCCGGCTGCCGGACCTGGGAAGATCGCCTGCGGCAGATTATCCTGCTGGCCAAGGCGCTGCCGCCGCTGCCGGATACGCTGAAAACGCCGGCAACGATACTGACGGGCTGCGAAAACCGCGTCTGGCTCGGCCATCAGCGGCTGCGCGACGGTACGCTGCATTTTTATGCCGACAGCGACGGGCGCATCGTCAAGGGTCTGCTGGCCGTGGTGCTGGCCGGCAGCGAAGGCCAAACGCCGGAACAACTGTCCCACCGGGATCCCCTGGCGCCGTTTGACGACCTGGGGCTGCGCGCCGAGCTGAGCGTCAGCCGCGCCGGCGGGCTGGCGGCTATCGCCGGGCGGATCAACGCCATTGCCGAGAGCTATATTAAACGCTGACGCCCCGCGCCGCCCGGGCCAGCATTTTTTTTAGCGCATGGGATACGGCGATAAACCCGAAGCTGGCGGTGACCATGGTCGCCGCGCCAAAGCCGGAGGCGCAATCCATGCGCTTGGGCCCAACGGCGGTGGCAGGCGACGCGCACACCGAGCCGTCCGGCTGCGGATAGACCAGATGCTCGGTGGAGTAAACGCAGTCTATGCCCAATTTGCCTTTACTGTTTTTTACCACGTTGAAATCATGCTTGAGCCGCTCGCGCAGTTTTGCCGCCAGCGGATCCTGGATGGTTTTCGCCAGATCGGCCACCGCGATGCGGGTGGGATCGATTTGCCCGCCCGCCCCGCCCACGGTGACCACCGGAATTTTATAACGACGGCAGTATGAGAGCAGCGCCGCTTTCGGCCGCACGCTGTCAATAGCATCGATAACATAGTCGAAGCCGCGATCGAGCAGGGCCGCGACGTTGTCGGCGGTAATAAAATCATCCACGCAGGTCACCACGCATTCCGGATTGATCGAGGCGATGCGCGCGGCCATGACCTCGGTTTTCGGCTGTCCCACCTGCTCGCGCAGCGCATGGATCTGGCGGTTGGTATTGGTGACGCACACATCATCCATATCGATAAGCGTAATGGCGCCGACGCCGGTGCGCGCCAACGCCTCCGCCGCCCATGAGCCCACGCCGCCGATGCCTATCACGCAGACATGGGCGCGGAAAAACACGTCCAGCGCCTGCCGGCCATACAGGCGGGCGGTGCCGCCGAACCGCTGCAGATACGCGTCTGACTGGTACGCGTGTGAAGGGTGCCCGTTCATCTTGCTAACCTTATTGGCGGTGCCAATAGCATCTAATTATCGTAGGTAACCTGTACCTGGCCGGTGCTGGCCTGGGTTGTCAGGCCCTGGCTCTCGCCCGTGAATAACGGGGCGCTGTCCTGCGACCCTTTCAATACCCATACCCGGCCGTAGTGGTTGTAATAACCCGCCGCGTGGCCGGCCTCGGCGCCGATGCCCTGGTAGATATCAAAATGCTGTCCTTTTATGGCGCCGCCCACATCCAGGGCCACCATCAGGCGCATCTCATATTTACCGGTAAATTTGCCGGCGTTGTCCAGCAGGGGTACCTCCGCCAGCAGCGTGGTGCCGGCCGGGATCAGCGAGCGATCCGACGCCACCGAGGCCTTGGCCACCAGCGGCACGGCGCTGGCGCCTTTTACCGGCGCGAAGGGAACCGGCCTGAAGAACACATAGGACGGATTCTCTTCCAGCAGTTGCCGCACCTCGGTCTCGCTGTGGCGCGAGGCCCACTGGCGAATCGCCTGCATCGACATATCCTCGCGCGCCACTTCGCCGCGATCGATCAATATTTTACCGATGCTGCGGTAGGCGTGACCGTTTTTACCGCCATAGCCAAAAAAGGTGAGCGGCCGGCCGTCGCCGTAATCCACATAGCCGCTGCCCTGCACTTCCATCATAAAATTATCCATCAGCGAATTACTGTAGGCGATGGCCAGGTTACGGCCGTCAAGCGCGCCCGCGTAGATGGCGGCGCGGTCGGGCAGGCGGTTCCTGCCCTTGGGCGGCATGCGGTACAGCGGATACTGAAATTCGCCCTGGGGCGTATAGCGGGCCTGAATCACCGGCGTGTAATAGCCGGTGAACTGTACATTGCCGTAATTATCCACCCCTTCCATCTGGTAGGCCTTGACGCCGAACTGGCTGAGCTGGCGGGTATCCGCGCCCGCCATGGCCCAGCGCTTGACGGCGTCGAAATTGGCGCTGTTGCGGCTATACAGGCCCGCGGCGGCGTATTGCGTTTCAGCCACCTGATCGGCGTAGTCCTTGGCATTAACCGGTCGCCCCTTGGCATTGGGTTCATTGACCAGCCCGAACGGCTGGGTAAGAAGACCATCTTTATACTGTTGTCCACGATCGGTGGGGCGCGACGAACAGCCGGCCAGAATGGCGAAAATCAGGCCAATGAAAAGATAGTGTGCCCATTGTTTGTTCATAACGTTCTCATGCCGGTTCCATTTGCCTATGTATCAACGGCGAACGATAGCAAAGGCGGTTCAATAGATAAATGCATTATTGCAAAAACAACCGTCTGTTTTGCTTATAAAACAGGCAAAAAAGCGCCTCTTTAAACAAAAATCATTATAGCAGGCGATTAATCGCAAAAAGGGGTTGCATCAAAGGCTGTCCGGAGTATAGTGCGCTTCCACGGACGCGGGGTGGAGCAGCCTGGTAGCTCGTCGGGCTCATAACCCGAAGGTCGTCGGTTCAAATCCGGCCCCCGCAACCAATTAAGCAGTAAAAGTCATACGTTAAGAAAAGAATTAAAAAAAAGAGTAAAAGAAGCAAGCATCTGACTGCTCACAGATGTAGTATATCGGACGCGGGGTGGAGCAGCCTGGTAGCTCGTCGGGCTCATAACCCGAAGGTCGTCGGTTCAAATCCGGCCCCCGCAACCACTTCTTGAAAAATGACAGGCTAAAGCGCTTAACCCACTCTAAGGTGGGTTTTTTGTTGTCTGCATTACGCAAAACGCGCCGCCTCACCGGCCCGAGATCACCCCACCCGCCGCAAAATACGCCTTGATGCCCGCCAGGATGGCGTGCGCCACCTGCTGCTGGAAATGCGTGGTGCGCAGGCGCCGCTCCTCTTCCACATTGCTGATAAACGCGGTCTCCACCAGGATGGAGGGAATATCGGGCGCCTTGAGCACCGCAAAACCTGCCTGATCCACGCTGCGTTTATGCAGGTGCGCGATTTTCCCCAGATGATGCAACACCGCCTTGCCGAATTTCAGGCTGTCGTTGATGGTGGCGGTCTGCACCAAATCAAACAAGGTATGATCCAGATAGCGGTCGCCGCTTTTGCCTACCCCGCCGATATCGTCCGCGGCGTTCTGGGTTTGCGCCAGGAAACGCGCGGCGGCGCTGGTGGCCCCTTTGGTGGACAGCGCGAACACCGACGCGCCGCGTGCCGCGCGGTTGGTAAACGCGTCGGCATGAATGGAGACGAACAGATCCGCGCGCTGTTTGCGCGCTTTCGCCACCCTGACCTTCAGCGGAATAAAGACATCCTCATTGCGCGTCATATAGACTTTCATATTGGGCTCACGGTCAATCAAGGCGCGCAGGTGGCGGGCAATCTTGAGCACCACATCCTTTTCGCGGGTGCGGAACTTGCCGATGGCGCCAGGATCCTCACCGCCATGGCCGGGGTCGAGCATGATGACAACCGGCCGGTCGCGCCCGGCTTTGCCGGCGCGCGGCGCCTGGGATTCGGGCGGCAGGCTGCGCGCCAGATCGCCCTGATTGTAGTCCTCCAGCAGCGCCAGCAGCGGATCGTCCTGCAGCGCGGAACGGCTGCCGGCCCGGGGATAGAGATCCATGATGAGACGATGTTTGAACCCGGCCACCGGCGGCAGGGCCAGGAAGCGCGCCTGGACCGGCTGCTTCAGTTCGATCACCATCCTGGCGGTGCGATCGTCAAACTGGCCGGCCCGTATCCGGCTGATGTAGGGGTCCTCTTCCCTGACCAATTGACCGGCGCCCTTCAGCACCGAATTAAGCTGGGCATCCTGGATATCCACCACCAGCCGGTCGGGATTGCCAAGGACAAACTGGCGATAGCGCAAGGGGGACTGGGATTCAAGCGTAATGCGGGTATAACTGGCCGCGGGCCAGATGCGCACGGCCACCACCAGCGGCGCCGCCATTCCGATGCGACTGAGCGTTAACAGCCAGGTGGCGGCGGTTGCCTGCAGCAGACCGCCTGCGCCCCTTATTATGATGTGAATCCGGCATATCGCCCCAGGATAAAAGCTAATATAATGAAAAAGCAGTCATTTTTTCGAATGGCAAAAACTTTAGCGAATCCGCCGGTATCTGTCATCCTTAAAAGGCTCTATGCTTAGTGCTTCGGGGTTTATTTTCGATTCTTTACAAACAAGAATGGGGAAAAATGCTGCTTGCCAATACCCTATTTATAGAATAAAAATACACAAAATCAGAATAATCATTCACAGAGGATTTGCCGTGAAGGAACGTAGTACTGAACTGGTCCAAGGCTTTCGTCACTCAGTTCCCTATATCAATGCCCATCGGGGCAAGACGTTTGTCGTCATGTTAGGCGGCGAAGCCATCGAACATGAAAACTTCGCCAACATCGTTAATGATATCGGCCTCCTTCACAGCCTGGGCATCCGCCTGGTGCTGGTCTACGGCGCACGGCCGCAAATCGACGCCAATCTGTCGGTGCACCACCTGGAACCTATTTACCACAAGCATACCCGCGTCACCGACGCGCCGACCCTTGAACTGGTCAAGCAGGCGGCCGGCCTGCTGCAGCTGGATATTACCGCGCGGCTGTCCATGAGCCTGAACAATACGCCGCTGCAGGGGGCGCATATTAATGTGGTCAGCGGCAATTTTATCATTGCCCAGCCGCTCGGGGTGGACGACGGGGTGGACTACTGCCACAGCGGCCGCATCCGCCGTATCGACGACGAGGCGATACACCGCCAGCTGGACAGCGGCGCTATCGTGCTGCTCGGGCCGGTGGCGGTGTCGGTAACGGGCGAGAGCTTTAACCTGACCTCGGAAGAAGTGGCCACCCAGCTGGCTATCAAACTGAAAGCGGAAAAGATTATCGGCTTTTGTTCTTCGCAAGGGGTGTGTGACGATAAGGGCGAGATAATATCCGAACTGTTTCCCAATGAGGCCCAGCTGCGTATCGACGCGCTGGAAAAAAAAGGCGATTACCATTCCGGCACGGTGCGCTTTTTGCGCGGCGCGGTGAAAGCCTGCCGCAGCGGCGTGCGCCGTTGCCATCTGATCAGCTATCAGGATGACGGCGCGCTGGTGCAGGAACTGTTCTCCCGCGAAGGCATCGGCACCCAGATCGTGATGGAAAGCGCGGAACAGGTGCGGCGCGCGACCATTAACGATATCGGCGGCATCCTGGAATTGATACGCCCGCTGGAGCAGCAGGGCATCCTGGTGCGCCGGTCCCGCGAACAGCTGGAAATGGAAATCGATAAATTCACTATTATCGAACGGGACAACCTGACCATTGCCTGCGCCGCCCTTTACCCCTTTCCGGAAGAACAGCTGGGGGAGATGGCCTGCGTGGCCGTGCATCCCGATTACCGCAGTTCGTCGCGCGGCGAAATGCTGTTGCAGCGCATTACGCAGCAGGCGCGCCAGATGGGGCTGAAAAAGCTGTTTGTACTGACGACGCGCAGCATTCACTGGTTCCAGGAGCGCGGTTTTACCCCGGCGGAAGTGGAAGTGCTGCCGCAGCAGAAGCAGGCGCTGTATAACTACCATCGCCGTTCAAAAATCCTGGTGGCGGACCTCACCGGCCAGTAACCGGGCTGCGCCGGCGAGCATTCCCGGGACGCCCGCCGGCTACCGCGTGCGCCGGCAAGCCTGCCGGCGGCCTACCCCTTTAACAGCAATTCCCGCAGGCCGCTGCGCCGCTCGGTCGGCGTGGCGATGGCCTGGCTTATCACCTCGTCGTTGGCATAGACCGACAGCCGCTCGCGGGCGCGGGTAATGGCCGTATAGACCAGCTCGCGGGTTAGCACCGGCAGAAACTGGTTGGGCAGCACCAGCGCCGTATGGATAAACTCCGACCCCTGGGATTTATGCACCGTCATGGCAAAAGCGGTTTCATGATCGGGCAGACGGCTTAACGGCACCGCCTTGATGGTGCCGTCAGGCAGCGGGAAGCAGACCCGCAGCGCCGACTGCGCATCCGGCAGCATAATACCGATATCGCCGTTATACAGTCCAAGGGACGGCGCATTGCGGGTGATCATCAGCGGCCGTCCCGCATACCCCCTGCCGGCGGCATCCGCCTGGCGCTTAATCAACCCCGCCTGGGCCAGCGCCTGTTCAATCCGCGCGTTAAGGCCGGCGACGCCGAAAGGCCCTTCGCGCAGCGCGCACAGCAGGCGGTAGCGGTCAAATGCCGCTAACACCGCGCCTGCCCCGGCGCCGTCCCGCACCAGCCGCAGGTAATCACGATAGCCCGCCACGCACCCGTCGAGCAGGCGCAGATAGTTTTCGCCGTCGCGCACCGGCGCGTAGGCCACGTCCTCATCACGCCCGGCTTTCAGCAACGCCAGCGCCCCCCGGCCATCGCCGTTGTTAACGGTATTGGCCAGACGGCCGATGCCGGATCCCGCGTCAAAGCGGTAGCTTTTACGCAGCAGGCACAGGCTGTCCCCCGTCTGGTGTCCCGCCACGGGCGTGCCCGCCGGCACCTCGCAGCCGGTAAGCCGCCGCAGCTGCGCATTACGCCCGGGACTATAGCCGTTCTCCGCCAGAAAGCAGATGTCACCCAGCACCGCCCCCGCTTCCACCGACGCCAGTTGGCAACGATCGCCTAAAAAAACCACCCGCGCCTGCGGCGGCAGCGCGGCGATCAGGCTGGCCATCATCGGCAGATCGACCATCGAGGCTTCGTCGACAATCAGGATATCCACATGCAGCGGATTATCCTGATGGTAACGCATGCGCTGGCTGTTGGGCTGCGCGCCCAGCAGCCGGTGCAGCGTCACGGCTTCCGCGGGGAACAGCCGCCGCTGCCGTTCGTCAAGGCCGAGCGCCGCCAGCGCCGCGCCAAGGGACTCGCTCAGGCGCGCCGCCGCTTTCCCGGTGGGCGCCGCCAGTTGGATACGCAGACGGGCATCGCCGCCCAGCACCACCATGGCGGCCAGCATTTTCGCCACCGTCGAGGTTTTACCGGTGCCCGGGCCGCCGGAAATCAGCGCCACCGGATGGGTGATAGCCACCGCCGCCGCCACTTTTTGCCAGTCCACCGCATCGGCGCCGGCCGGGAAAAACCGGTCCAGCACCCGCCTGATAAGCGCTTCATCCCCAGCGGGCATGGGCCGGATGGCGTTAAAAAAATGCGCGACCCGCCGTTCATTTTGCCACATGCGCTGCAAATACAACCGGCCCTGATCTAATACCAGGGGGGTGGGCCTGGAACCGTCGCTGACCGCCGGCGACGCGTTCAGCAAACGCGGCCACTCGTCCGGCGAGGGCTTGCCGGCAAGGCGCCAGGCATGCTCGGCCAGCTGCGGATGCCGGCCGTTGAACAGGCCGCCGGGCTGCAATAGCGTCAACGGCAGGCAAACATGTCCGGCGCCGGCGTCGGCGCTCAGGCAAGCGCAAGCCAGCAGCAGGGCCGGCTCATCCGCGCTCGCCAGCATGCGGGCAAACTGGATATCCAGCGGCCGCCAAAGCCGCAGTAATTGCGCCTGCTCGATCACAACGTCCATTAAATCGCCTTATCCTCGCTGGTGACCGCCGCGCCCTGGCTGAATAATGTATCCAGCCCGTCAATCAGGGCCGGTTCAGGGCGGCAGTAAAATATGCCGTTGCCGGGATTATCGGCCGCGACGCCGCGCAGGAACAGATAAAAGACTCCGCCAAAATGGCGGCGATAATCATAATCCGCCAGGCGATGGCGCAGGTAACGGTGCAACGCCAGGGTATAAAGCTGGTATTGCAGATCGTAGCGATGCTCCGCCATGGCCTGCGCCATCGCCTCGGGCGTATAGGCGGCATCGTCTTCGCCCAGCCAGTTGGATTTGTAGTCCAGCAGGTAATAACGGTCCTGCCAGCAAAATACCAGGTCGATAAACCCCTTCAGCATTCCCCGCACCTGGGGAAAATCCAGCGGCGGGCAGCGCGCGGACAACGGATCGTAGCGTTTGCACAGCATATCCAGCGCGCCGGCGGTCACCGTGGCGTCGATCGGCAGATAGAACTGCAGCTCCGCCTGTTTCCGCCCCGGCGCCAGTCGGGAGAGCGTAATGCCGGAGGCGCCGAGCGGCGCGTTTAATACCCGGTCCATCCACTGCCCGATAACCGGTCGCCAAATGTCGCTGATGCCGTTTTGCGCCAGTTGCCCACTGAGCCAATCCTCATCAAGCGGCCGGGTAAAATCGAGCGATTCAAACAGGGCGTGCAGGAAGGTGCCGGGGGAGGCGCCGCGCGCAAAGGTATGGGGCGACAGCTCGGGTTCGGCGTCCTGACGGCGTTCGCCCACCGCGTCGACGTCCAGCCGGGGCAGCAGTTCCATCAGCCCCGGTCCGCCGCCGTGCTGTTGCAGGCCGGAATAGCTGGTGACGCGCCAATTGTCCTGCGCGCGCGGCTGAAAGCGCCGGGCGGCGAGGCTATGCCGCGCCGTCACGGCCGGTTGCCAGGGGTGCCCCTGCGGCTGGGTAATCACGTCCAGGGCGATATCCGCTGCGCACAGTTGCTCAAGCCGCGCCCGCAGGACGGCGCCGCCGCCGGGCTCGCCCTGCTGTATCAGGTAGCCCAACGCGCTTTGATGCACATCGGTATCGCCGTTTTTGGCACGGGTGCCGCGAAACAGCGGCGCGATACCGATGCAACATTGATAAATGGAACGGGTCAGCGCCACGTACAGCAGGCGCAGGTCTTCCGCCAACCGCTCTTCCTCCGCGAGCGCGAGGCTCTCCTCGGAGGCCGCCAGATCCAGCCAGGCCTGGAAATCACTGCGGTCATGGAACAAGGGGCGCTTTTGCAGCCGGAAATCGGCGACAAACGGCAGGAATACCAGGGGAAATTCCAATCCCTTGGACTTATGCACCGTGGTGATCTTCACCAGATGGCGGTCGCTTTCCAGCCTCAGCTGCTGGTTATCGGCCTGGGTGTTGGGCTGTTCAATCTGCAACGCCAGCCAGCGCACCAGCGCGTGTTCGTTATCCAGCTGCGCCGAGGCTTCCTGCAGCAGTTCGGCCAGATGCAGCAGATCGGTCAGCCTGCGTTCGCCATTAACGCTGGCCAGTAGGTTCTCCGCTATCTGATGGGCAATCATCACCTGGCGCAGCATCGGCAGCACACCGCGTTGCCGCCACAGCTGGCGATACCCGGCGAACTCATCCACCAGCGCGTCCCAGGCCTGGCCGTTGTGGTTGACGGCATCGATATCCTGGGCGTCTAGCCCCATCAGGCTGGTGGCCAGGGCGCAGCGCAGGGCGTTATCCTGGCCCGGGATCAGGATTGCCTGCAACAACCACAGCAGCTCGCGCGCCTCCGGCGTTTCATAAACGCTGTCACGATTGGACAGGTAAACCGCGGGGATCGACAATGCGCTTAACGCGTCGCGCACCAGGGAGGCTTCATTACGGTTACGCACCAGCACCGTCATGTCCGAGGCCTGCAGCGCCTCGCGTCCCTTGCGGCCGTTAAGCCAGGCGCGCCCGTCCCGGCCGGCGGTCAGCAGGTCGCTGATGGCGGCGGCGCACTGGCGCGCCATTAAATGTTGGTACTCACTTACACCGGTTCCGTCCCCCGCCAGCAGCCAGACCCGCAGCGCCGGCTGCGGCGCCTGGTCGACCATCAGCGATAGCGCGTCGTTTTCCGGGGCGGCGGCGACCGGCAAAAAGGGAATTTGCGCAAAAATAAAGGGGTTTGCGAGCGATTGGAACAGGCGGTTCACCGCGCCGATCATGGGCGGCGAGGAGCGCCAGTTGGTGCCGAGAGTATAGTGGGCGCTAACTTCGCTGCGGGCGCGCATATAGGTAAAAATATCCGCGCCGCGAAAAGCATAAATCGCCTGTTTGGGATCGCCAATCAATACCAGCCCGCAGGCCGGCTGCCCGCCATAGAGGCGGCGGAAAATGCGGTATTGCTGGGGGTCGGTATCCTGGAATTCGTCAATCATCGCCACCGGATAGCGCGCGCGCACCGACTGCGCCAGGGCGTCACCGCCCTCGCCCCGCAGCGCCTCGTCAAAACGGCTAAGCAGATCGTCAAAGCCCAGTTCACCGCGCCGGCGCTTTTCGAGTTGCAGCGCGAGGCGCATTTCATCCAGCGCCAGCACAAAAATCAGCTCGCGCAGCGTCAACGCCTCCTGGAAAAACCGGTCGATTTCGTCGAACAGGGCATGTTCGGGCGGGCTGCCCTTGATGGTTTTGGCGCGCAGTACCGATTGGCGGAAGCGTTCAAGCTCTTTTGGCACCGCATAATCATCGGTTGGCGCGGCGGCCCAGGCTGACATTTTATCCAGCCACACAGGCAGGTTCTTGCTGCTGTATGAGCGCTTATCGACGCCTGAGTCGCCCACCAGGGCCGGCAACAAACCGGCGGATTGGCGCCATGACCGCTTAAGGGCGTCGATGCGGGCGATAATGCGCTCATGCCGCGCCAGGATGGACTCGGTTTTATCCGGCGGATTGCGCACCACCGGCGCCTCGCCCTGCATATAAGGCAGCAATTCAGCCAACAGTTTTTCCGGACCGTCCCATTCCTGGTGTATGGCCTGGGCGATGGCGTAAGGCAGCGGGTAGCAATGGCGGCGCCAAAAGTCGGCGCAGACCTGGCGTCTGAGCGCCGATTCGTCTTCCACCAGGGTTTGCTGGAACAACATACCCGACTCAACGGTATTCTGGCCGAGCATGCGCTGGCAAAAGCCATGAATGGTATAAATCGCCGCTTCATCCATCTGCCGTTCGGCCGCCAGCAGTAAACGGGCGGCATGCTCCGTATCGGCGACCTGGGCCAGCAGTTCCTGAAACAGGTCGTCCTTGCCGGGTTCACTCAGGGCAGGACCACGCACGCAGGCCAGCCGCAGGCGGTGGATATTCTCCCGGATGCGTCCCCGCAGTTCCTCGGTGGCCGCCTCGGTAAAGGTCACCACCAGGATTTCTTCCACGCTGAGCGGGCGCTGATAAGCCGCCTGCTGGCCCAGCCCCAGCAGCAGGCGGAGATAAAGCGCCGCCAGCGTGTAGGTTTTCCCGGTACCCGCCGACGCCTCGATAAGGCTTGCGCCCTGCAACGGCAACGTCAGCGGATTAAGTATCTGCGCGGTCAAGGATGCTGTTTTCCTCTATTGATGAGCAAGTACGGGTAACGTCCTTTGCAGCGCCGAGGCGTTGGGATAAAGCTGCCAGCCCGCGGGCGCGGCATATTCCGCCGGAGCGTGGCCGTCGCCGCTGCCGCCAATCTGGGATAATAGCGCCAGCCCGGTCGGCGCAATTACCGCCTGATGGAAAAAATCAGCCAGCTGCGCGAGCGTCATCTGCCGCAGCGCCGCCACTACTTTAGCACGGGTATCGAAAGACAGGTTATCGCGCTCGATGTCATCGGTATATTGTCCCACTTCTTCGGCCAGCGTCTGCGGCTGCTGTAGCAATTGGCTGATAATGCCTTGCTTATACTGCTCGAAATCCGCGGGCGCCATAGCGCGCAGCCGCCGTTCCGCCTCGGGGAAAAACGCCTGGTAGCGCTGGTAAAGGTATGCGGGCTGCCGGGTGCCGCTTTGCAGCACAAAACCGATCCCGCCCTGGTCGCCGACAAATACCGGCACCATAAAAATCGCATATCCCAACTGTTCCTGGGTGCGCAGCTGCTGGTAGAACCAGGACTCCACGATTTGCGCCAGCATATAGCTATTAGCCATGCCCTGTATCCGGTCATAGCCGGCGGGGACATACGCCGCGGACAGCGCCGCATCAGAACTGCCGCCCTGTTTTTGCATCACGGCCAGCTGCGGCCGGGTAATCTGCACTTTGTCGGCGCGCCGCCACTGCGTGCCCGTCCAACCTATCTGTTTCTTCAGCTGTGCCGACAGTTCGGTGGCCTGCTGCGGCGTCATATTGCCCACCACCAGCATATCCAGCGCGGTGGGCTTGAACAGGGTTTCGCGGTAATCAATCACATCCTGTACCGTCATGCCGTCAATCAGGGCGCGCCGCTCATCCCGTTCCACATACGGCAGGGCCGACAACACTTTGACCGGGATCATCGCCTGCGCGTACGGCTTCTCTTTTTCCGTGCCGTCCAGCTGCTGGCGATACCAGCTTTTGGCCTGTAACAGCTGATCAACCGTCGGCGTAAAGGTGGCGTAACGCTCCACCAGGCTTAATACCAGTTGCGACAGGCGCTGGGTATACCCCGAGGCTTTAATGGTCAACCCGTCGTTTTCATAGGTGGAAAAGCTGATGCCGCCCACATAGGCCTGATTGCTGAGCTCGGCCAGATCCTGGCTGGCGATATAGTCGTTCAGGGAATAAAGCACCTGATTGCGGGCGGAAGCCATGACGGCGGGATTACGGAAATTGAGGGTGATATCCGCCCGCGGCACGTCGGCGAAATACCGGCTGGGCATATAACGCAGCCGCAGTCCCGGTTCGTCGATCAGCAGTTGCGGATAGGCCGGCGCCGCGGTGGCTTTGATTAATGAAAAATCGCTGGCGATATAGGGATTGAGCGCCGGCAGCGACAGCTGGATATGAGGCTGGGTCTGGCGCCATAACGTCAGCCGTTGCGCCGGGATTTTATCTACCTGGTAAGGCGCGTTGACAAAATAAGCGCTTTTGTTATGCGGCTCGTCCGGACTGATAAACCAGATGCGGGCCTTGTCCGGCGTCATGCCGTCCAGGCGCGCGGCGATGGCCTTGGGATCGTAGCGGTCCGCCACATAGGCGGAATCGAGCACGTGCTGTACCGGCACCCGCAGCATGGAGTCCACCAGCCATTCGATATAATCCATATTGCGGGTAATCACCGGGTAGCGGAAATCCTGTTCCAGCACATGGGCGATCTCATCGAAATATTGCCTCTGTATCCCTTGTTCGCGCAGGGTCTTCAGGTAACTGAAGATTGCCGCCACCACTTCATCCCGTTGCCTGAGCCCTTTATCGCTCAGGGACGTGGCGATGGCGAACACCCCGCCGTTGCGATCGACCATGGGATCGGCGCCCGCGTCTATGGCATCCGCCAGTCCCTGTTTCTGCAACCAGTCAGCCAGGGTGTTCGGACTGCGGTTGCCAATCAGGTAACTGATATAAGTATCGGTTTTACTGCGAAAAGCCTGGCTGTTATTGGTGATGGGAAACTCGATGCGCAGCATTTTCTGCGGCTGCACCGGCTGGTAGTGGATCAGGACGCCGGTTTGCTTTTTTGTCACCGCCGGTGCGGTAATCTTGGGCACCGTGGCGTGGCGGTTGGCCACGCGTCCGTAGGTGGCGGCCGCGATCCGCGCCAATTCGGGCAACGGCTGGTTGCCGTAGATCACCGCCACCATCAGGTTGGCGGAGTAATAACGATGATAAAACGCCTTCAGCGCCTGGTGCAGGTTGCTGCCCGGCTTATCGCGCAGGGTGTCGAGGTTGCCGCCGGAAAAACGCGAGCCGGGATGGGCGGGATTCATGGTTTCGGCGCGGATTTGCGCCATGCGCAAGCCGTCATTGGCGCGGGCCATGGTGAGTTCGGCATCGACCGCATGACGTTCTTTGTCGGCGTTGCCGGGATCGAGCAACGGCTCGGCGATGGCGTCCGCCAGGCGATCGATGGCTGGCTCCAGGGCGTTATTTTCCACCTCGAGGTAAAATGCGGTGCGGTAGGAGGCGGTGCTGGCGTTATGATCGCCGCCGTGCTTTTTCAGGAATTCCGCCAGGTTTTCCGGCTGTGGGTATTTTTTCGACCCCATCAGGATCATATGTTCAAGATAGTGGGCCAGGCCCAACTGGTCATCCGGGTTCTCAAGCGATCCCACCGGCACCGCGATGGCGGACAGCGACTTCACCGCCTGCTTATCGCTGACCAGCAATACCGTCATGCCGTTGGCCAGCCTGACGGCCTGGTACTGGCGTATGTCCTTGCTGCTCTTGCGGATGGTCTCCTTTATCGGCTGCCAGCCGGCGACATCCGCTACGGCAGGCGCAATGCCCAAACAACACAACACAGCACAACTGAACAATCCCACAACCAATCTACGCATTCCACTCTCCAACAACCCTGAAGGGCCGGCCATGGCCTCTTCGCTTATTTCGCGATGTATTTGCCGGCTATCGCCGGTGTTGTTAGCTTAACGTGCTTTTTTTCCCCCGTCGTGCCTTTTCGGCTTCCGCCAGATTGAGGCTGAACGGCGCCAGCAGGTAAGTTTGCGCCGCCTGGATAATCGCCTCGACATGCGGCGCGTTGAGTTGCCGCATCAGCCGCTGCAGGTAGGGGTCTTGTCCCTCGCCGGGCGTGTAGCCGTCCCCTTGCCAGGCCTGCATCAGCTTATCGCGCGCCTGGAGCTGGCAGGATTCCCCCCAGTCAATGGCGCCCGTACCGTGGTCGTAGCTTTGTGCCAGCCATGCGCCGCCGGCGCGGTGTAATAATAGCAGCGGCGTGCTCATGCCCTGGCCATACCCCGTCACCAGCGTCAGTAAAAACGCTTTCGCCTGCTCCGGCGCCAACGCGGCAAAACGCCACTGGCCCTTGGTGCCATACATGCGGCTCTCCCCGCCGCCGCCCATGGCGCACCATGCCAGATGCTCCAGCCACAGCGCCATGCCGTCTTTCATCGATAAAACGCCCGGACGCCAGCGCAGCAAGCCGTCGCTCTGCGTCTGGGGCAGCCAGCCGCTCAGTTCGGCGTCGCCCAGCATCAGGCTTATCTCGATGCTTTGCGCCCCATCACGGCGTTGTTCGCGCACCGTTTCAGCCAGCAGGGCCATTTCATCGCGCTGTTTGGCCCAATACAGTTCGCCGAATGCGCCGTAGGGCAGGTATCCGGCCGCCCTGAAGGTACGGTAAAGCCGGTCGGGATCTTCCCCGGCGATAAGCGTATTAAGCAGTTGGTCGTTAAGCTGGTAGCGGTCCAGGCCTTCGACGACAAACGGCTCGTCGGCGGACAGCTCGGTTTCTTCCAGGCGGAAATAGACGCCCAGGCGCTGCTGGAAATAGGCGCGCACCGGGTGGCCGTAAAACCGTTTCAGCACGTCAAACGCCAGCAGGGTAACCGGCTGCGGGTCCAGCGGACGGGTAAACTCGGGATGGGGCTTGCCGCCCGCGCTGGCGGCGGGCAGCCACTCCGCGGCAAAACTTTGCTGTTCGGTATCCTTGATAAAATTCTCGGCGGCAAACGGCATGCGGCTGTGCCACTGGCACAGATGCGCGCTGACCCGGGCGGCGCTGGTGTCCACATCCACCGCCTCATCCCCCGGCAGGTAAAAACTCTGCGCGACATACTCGATCAATTCGCTGACCAGCACCGACGGATAGCGTTGACTGTTATCCTGGATAGAACGGCCGATAAAACTGATGTAAAAACGCTGCTGGGCCGACAGCAATGCTTCCAGGAACAGGTAGCGGTCATCGTCGCGGCGGCTGCGGTCGCCCCGTCTCGCCTGGCCGGCCATTAAATCGAACCCCAGCGGCGGCAGCGAACGCGGATAGACGCCGTCGTTCATGCCCAGCAGGCACACAACCTTGAAAGGGATGGATCGCATGGGCATCAGCGTGCAAAAATTAATCGTGCCCGCCAGGAAGCGCTGGCTGACGCGCTGCTGATCCAGCCGGGCGGATAATTCGTCGCGCAGCAGCGTGATCGACAAGGGTTCGTCATAGGCAGCCTGCAGGCCGAATTGCAGGATCTCCTGCCATTGGGTTTCCAGCAGGGCCAGCGCGGCTTCGGTCTCGCTGTCCGGCAGGAAAAAGTCCGCCGCCAGTTCCCGGCAACAGGGCAGCCATCCGGCCAGGTCGCGCGGTTCCCGCAGGATGTCCCGCCAGCGCCTGAGCTGCGCCAGCAATTCCGCCAGATGGCCCACCAGTTCCGCAATCAGCCCGCTTGATTCGTCGTAAGGCAGAATACCGCGCCAGTCCCCGCTATGGCTGTCCATGGCGTACCCCAGCAGCATGCGCGTCAGTCCGAATTGCCAGGTATGCTGGCCGGTGGCGGGCAGCATCAGCTCGCGGATATTATCGTCGTCCAGGCCCCAGCGGATGCCCGACTCGGCGACCCATTGCCGCAGCAACTTCTGCCCGTCCTCGTTAATCGAAAAACGCGCCGCCACCGCCGGCACCTCAAGCAGCGCCAGCACCTGTTCGGCGGCGAAGCGGCTTTGCGGCAGCTCCAGCAAGGACAAAAACGCCGGCAGCGCCGGATGGATATGGCGCGCGCGCCGGTCGGAAATGGCAAACGGCAGATAGCGCCCGCTGCCGGCATGACCGAATACCGCCTGGATCGCGGGCGTATAACGATCGATATCCGCCACCATGACGATAATGTCGCGGGGCGACAGGCCGGGATCGTCGCCGATCATCGCCAGCAGCCGATCGTGCAGCACTTCCACCTCGCGCTGCGGACTGTGGCAGACATGCAGGCTGAGGGAACGATCGGAGGGCTGCAGCAGCCGTTTTGTCCGGCTGTTCTCCAGCGTCTCGCGGGTCATGCCGACCACGGCATGATCTTCCAGTTCCAGTATGTCGCGCTGCAGGGTGGATAGCAGGCCGTCGTCCGGCGGGTCGACAAAGGCGTCCACTTCCTGGACGCCCTCCAGCTGGGCCAGCAGATACAGGTTATCGCGGCCCAGTTTACCCCAGGAAGCCAGCAGAGGATTGCCGACCTGCTGTTCTCCCGCGTCGTTGAACAGCGCCCCGGCCTCCGCCGGCCGGCGGAAAAGGCCCTGTTCCCGTGGCTCCTGGTAATGGGTGCGTTTGCGGTTTTGCAACTTGGCCAGGAAGGCGTAATCGCGGATATCGCCCCAATAATAGCGGCAAGGGTTGGTGAAAAGCAGATGAATGTCGATATGGCACCCCAGCGCCTGCAACGCCTGTAGATAGGTGGGGGGCAAGGCGGAAATGCCGCAGATAAATACGCGTTCGGGCAGGCCCGGCGGACATTCGGCCGCCTCTTCCAGCGTCTGGATAAACCGCGTGTAGAGGTTGGCGCGATGCCAGGGAGATTGCCCGGCCCGGTCGGTGAACGCCACCAGTTCCCGCCACAGGGGGGCTTGCCAGGACTGGGCATCGCCCAGGTCCGGCACCGGCTCTGCGCGCTGCCAGCGCTCCAGCCAGTCCGGCCTGAAGACCAGGTATTGATCGAAAAGATCCGCGATACGGGCGGCAAACTGGAAACATTTACGCCGGTCGCCGTCATCCTTAAGGTACTGGCAGATCACCTCGAACCCGGGCTGCTGGCACAGCTTTGGCAGCAATGCCATCAGTTTCCAGGTCATGGCATCCTTGGAGAACGCGCTCTCCTGCGGGATATCCGGCAGTACGCGGGTGAACATTTGCCAGATAAAGCTTGCCGGCAAGGGAAATTCGATATTGGCGGAAATGCCGAACCGCGCCGCCAGCGCCATCTGCATCCATTGGGCCATGCCGGAGCTTTGCACCAGGATCACCTCCGGCTGGAACGGATCGCGCAGCGGACGCCCCTCGATCAGCGCGGCGGCCAGCGCTTTAAGCAAATCCAGCTGGTTTGAATGGTACACCGTAAACATGCCGCCCCCTTTCGCCTGACCCAACGGGTGTTACTCATGCCGACACTCTAGCGGTATTCGCGCTGAAAACAAGCGTTGATCACCCGCCATCGACGGTATCACCCCCACGTCGCTTCGCATCCACGGGCAAACAAAACCATTCGCACAGCGTTGCCCGTTGCCCGCGCGCGGTTGCGACCCCGGCACTGACCCGCGTACAGCCGCCGGCCAGCGGCTGTACGACGATATCGAGCCGCCAACCGGCGGGCAGGTCCATGCTGTCAGCCAGCCTGTCCCGCAGGCTTGGCAGGCGATATCCTTCCAACGCCTGGTGGCTGAGCGTCAACGCCTGGCGGTACTGGCGCACATCCTCCTGCCGGTTCGCCAGCCGCTGCAGATAGTGCAGCATAAACAGCGCCACCAGCGAAAACAACAGTACCGCCATTAATGCTTCCGGCATGCCATGCCCCCGCTGATGATAGCTTTTCATTACACCTCGCAAAGGATTCAGCCCGGGTGGTAGTCCAGCCAGCCCGCGGGCAGCGGCGTCAGACGCCATGATGTTGCGCCGTCCCCCAACTGCCCCGCAGGGCGCATCGCCACCACGCGGTACAGATACACCGGTTCGGCTACACCATCGCCGTGGCCGCGCAGTATCCATCTGCCGCCCGCCCCCGCCAGCAGGCAGGCCTGGAAATTTCCGCCCGGCGGCCGCAGGCATTGCCCGTCCTCCCCCCGCCAGCACTGGCCGGTTCCCCACGACAGCGCGGATTCGGCCTGATGAAAAGCGCTCAGGTAATGCTGTTCATCGGCAATCAACGCCAGGGAAGCATCCATAAAACGCTGCCACGCCGCCAGAGCCGCCATGCCGGTAAACAATACGGCCAGCAGCGCCGCCAGGGAACCGCCGCCCCGCTGCGATTGAGTATTCATCCATTACGCCCGACAACGATCCGGCTGGTCCGATACCCGCCGCCGGGACGATCGCTTTGCACGCCATGCAGCGTGATCCGCCATGCATGGGCCGCCACCGGTTCAAACCTGAGCCTTGTTATCCGCACCTGCCGGGGATCGTGCATATTGGCCCAGCCCGCCTCGTCGCAATGCCTGACGCCGCGCTGGGTTTCCAAGGCGCCGCGATGCAAACGGTAGCCGAAGGTATCGTTGACGACGCGGCCTCCCGCCGTTCTGGCCCCGGTCGGATAAAAGGCGTAACTGACGATCAGGCAGGAATTTTTACGCTCGCCGCGTCGCTGCCCCAGCACGACGCCGGACCGTGCGCAGGGCGGCCGGCAATGACCGGCGCGGCGCAAATCTTTTTCCATGGCCAGCAGGCTGTAATCAATCTGCCGAACCAGCCTGGCCTGTTGCATGCCGCCGTGGCTGAGGCGATGCAATAGCGGCAACAGCCGCAGGCCGGCCAGCAGCAGCAGGGACACCACCGCCAGGGCGCCCAGGGTTTCCGCCAGGCCCGCCCCCCGCTGCGCCCGGTTTAGCACGGCCCGATCCCCGCCCAGCGGCCGTGCTCGCTGCACACCCTGACCCGCCCCTTGCCAGACAGGATAACCCTGATCCTGCCCGCCGGGTTGCTGAGCGTCAGGTGGGCCGGCGTGGCGGTATTGCGCAGTCCCGCCAGGGTAAGGTAGCCGGGCGTGGAAATTTCCAGCCGGATACTCCCGGCGGACGCCTGCCGCCGCAAGGTCATTGCCGGCGCCGGCATAGGGCGCGCCTGCGCGTCCCCACGCGCCTCCAGCGACCAGTCCAGGCCGGTTCGCACCCTGATGCGATAATGATGATTGCCCCAGGCGGCCCGGCACTGTAAACGCTGCATGAAATCCGCTATCTGGCGCGCCGCGTGTTCGAGCTGGGATTTATGCTGGTAATGCCGCCAGACAAACGTGCCCGACAGCGCCAGCATCGCCGTCAAGGCCAGCACCAGCATCATTTCAATCAGGGTATAGCCCCGCTGTGACAGGTTGGGAATTTTCATGCACCGCAGGATAGCGGCTATCCATCCCGCCGCGCTACCGGGTAAGACGCAAAGTGCGACGGGCTGTCGCAGGGATTTAGGGGAGAGGTGCAAACAGACAAAATATTGCGGGGAGCATAACAAAACTATGGCGCCCCACGGCGCGGCAGGCCCGTTAACCTCCCGTGCAAAGCAGACGTGTTAACGGGCGCGCAATATCAGATTGCCACAGGCGCCTTGATTGGCGGATACGGGTCGTAACCCTGGATATCAAAATCCTCAAAACGGTAGTCGAACAGCGACGCGGGCTTACGCTTGATCACCAGGCGCGGCAGTTCACGCGGCGCGCGCGTCAGCTGCAGGTCGGCCTGCTCCAGATGATTGCTGTACAGATGGGTATCGCCGCCGGTCCAGACAAAATCCCCCACCCGCAGGTCGCACTGCTGCGCCACCATATGCACCAGCAGCGCGTAGCTGGCGATATTAAACGGCAGGCCGAGGAAAATATCGCATGAGCGCTGGTAAAGCTGGCAGGACAGCGTACCGTCCGCGACATAAAACTGGAACAAGGCATGGCAAGGCGCCAGCGCCATCTGATCCAGCTCGCCCACATTCCAGGCGGAAACGATAATGCGCCGTGAGTCGGGGTCCTGGCGCAACTGCTCGATCACCCGGCTCAGCTGATCGATCCGGCGGCCGTCCGCCGCGCCCCAGGCGCGCCATTGCTTACCGTACACCGGGCCGAGATTGCCGTCCTTATCCGCCCACTCGTCCCAAATGGACACGTTGTGCTCGTGCAGATAATCCACCTGGGTATCGCCGTTGAGAAACCACAGCAGCTCATAAATGATCGAGCGCAGGTGGCAGCGTTTGGTGGTGACCAGCGGAAAACCCTGCTGCAGGTTAAAGCGCATCTGATGGCCGAAAATCGATAAGGTGCCGGTGCCGGTGCGATCGGCTTTCGGCGTGCCTTGATGCCGAACCAGGCGCATCAGTTCCAAATACTGTTTCATGTGACCTCAGGACAGTTGTTGCTGGGGGCGGCGGCGGTAGGCCCAGATAAACATAATCAGACCGGCGATAATCATCGGCAACGACAGGATTTGCCCCATGCTGATGGCATCGTCGAATAATCCGAGCTGCGCGTCGGGCTGGCGGAAAAACTCCACGATAATGCGAAACGCGCCGTACCCCATCAGAAACAGGCCGGAGACGCTGCCCAGCGGGCGCGGCTTGCGGATAAACACATTCAGGATGATAAACAGCACCACGCCTTCAAGCAGCAGCTCATAAATTTGCGAGGGATGGCGGGGCAATACGCCATACTGGTTAAACAGCGCCTGCCATTGCGGATGCGAAGGCAGCAGGGCCAGATCCTCGGCGCGCGAGCTGGGAAACAGCATCGCCCACGGGGTATCCGTCGTTACGCGCCCCCAAAGTTCGCCGTTGATAAAATTGCCCAGCCGGCCGGCGCCCAGGCCGAAGGGGATCATCGGGGCGATAAAATCCGCCACCTGGAAGAAATGGCGTTTGGTGCGGTGGGCAAACCACAGCATCACGATAATAACGCCCATCAGGCCGCCATGGAACGACATGCCGCCGTCCCATACCTTAAACAGATAAAGCGGATTCTCGAGGAACTGCGGCAGGTTATAGAACAGCACATAGCCGATGCGTCCGCCCAGGAACACGCCCAGGAACCCGGCATACAGCAGGTTCTCCACTTCATCCTTGGTCCAGCCGCTGCCGGGCCGGTTGGCGCGGCGCACCGCCAGCCACATGGCAAAGACGAAACCGACCAGGTACATCAGGCCGTACCAATGGAGCGACACCGGTCCCACGGAAAAAATCACCGGGTCAAACTGCGGGAAGGCCAGATAATTCATTGTCATTCATCACCACGATTTAAGTCATTTTCACCGCGTCGGTGCGACGGGGCGGCAGGCCGTTCGGTCACGAAAAAGCGTTGCGTCGCCGTGCGCCTGGTTCGTCCGATGGCGGCATATCATAGCATAGCGGCCTAATGTTCGCGGCGGGGCGACGGAAAATTTACGCGTTTTTAATATCGGGTTGCGCCGCCGGCCGTCCTACCTGCCGCCGCGGATAAGACCGCCCAGCCCGCGGCGCTCCAGAAACGCCGCCACCTGATGACGCACATCGATGGCATTTTGCGCGGTGAGCACCCGTTCCACCAGGGTAACGGCGTCGCCGAGCTCCACATTACGCAGCAGGTATTTGATGCGGGCGACGCTGCGTCCATTCATGCTGAGGGTGCGATAACCCATGCCGGCCAGCAGCAGCGCGCCCATGGGGTCGCCGGCCATTTCGCCGCACAGGCTGCAATCGAGCCCCAGCAGGCGGCACTCGGCGACGATTTTCACCAATACCTGCAGCATGGCCGGATGCAGGCTGTCGTACATGGCCGCCACCCGGGTATTGTTGCGATCCACCGCCAGCAGGTACTGGGTCAGGTCATTACTGCCCACCGAGACAAAATCCACCCGGTTGATCAACAGCGGCAGCATAAACACCATGGCGGGCACTTCAATCATCACCCCGATGCGCAGCGGCGGCAGCGCGTACCCCAGCATGTCCTCCACCTCGCGCCCGGCCCGGTCGATAAGGCGCCGGGCCTCGTCGATTTCGTCGACGCTTGTGATCATCGGCAGCAGGATACTGAGATTACCGGTAGCCGCGTTGGCCCGCAGCATGGCGCGCACCTGGATGAGGAAAATTTCCGGTTGATCGAGCGTGATGCGGATACCGCGCCAGCCCAGGCAGGGATTTTCCTCATTAAGCGGCGCCATATAGGGCAGTTGCTTATCCGAGCCGACATCCAGCGTGCGCAGCGTCACCGGCTTGGCCGGGAACAGCTGCAACATGCCCTGGTATTGCGCGACCTGTTCATCCTCGGACGGAAATCCGCTTTGCAGCATAAACGGAATTTCGGTGCGGTAGAGGCCGACGCCGTCCACGCGATTGCCCAGACGCTGTTCATGTCCAGCGCTCAGGCCGGCGTTAAGCATCACCTGGATGCGCTCGCCGCTTTTCATGGTCGCCGGCTGTTCCACATCGTCTTCCGCCAGGCGGCTGAGCTGTTTTTCCTCGCTGATTAAACGCTGGTACTCTTGCACCAGCACCGGTTCGGGATCCACCAGCAGCTCGCCGCGATAACCGTCCACCACCAACAGCCGCTGGTTTAGCAGCGCCGGCTGGATATCGGCGCCCATAACGGTTGGGATGCCCATGGCCCGCACCAGGATGGCGGCATGGGAATTGGCGGCGCCGTCCCTGACCACCACGCCCACCATTTTGTCCTGCGGCATCTCGGCCAGCAGTGTGGCGCTCAGCTCATCGGCCACCAGGATAAAACGCGACGGCCAGGGCGTCTCGCCCTGGATGTTATCGCCCAGATGAAACAGCAGGCGTTGCCCGAGGGCGCGTAAATCGCCGGCGCGCTCGCGCATATAGCTGTCATTCAACTGCGCGAACTGCTCGGCGAACAGCTCGATAACTTGTTTTACCGCCCATTCGGCCATGGCGCCGGCATCGATTCGCGCAAACAGCTCACGCTTTAAGCGCGCGTCGTTAAGCAAATGGGAGTAAAGATCGAAAATCGCCGCGCTGTCTTTTTGCGCATTGGCGGTGAAACGCTTGCTAAAACGGCGGAACTCCGCCGCCGCTTCGCCGAGGGCGAGCGTCAGGCGCTCGCGCTCGCGCGCGCTGTCCAGCGACGAAGCTTGAAAAACCTGATCGAGCGAAGGCTGGCTGTTGTCCACCCACCCCTGGGCTATCGCCACGCCGGGGGCGGCGGCCAGCGCGCGGATGCGCGTCTGGCGGTATTGGCCGAACAGCGCGTTGAGCTGGGATTGCGACAAAATACCGGCCATTTGCGTGGCCAGCGTCACCATAAAGGATTCTTCGCTTTCGTCGAACTGCCGATGTTCGCGCTGCTGCACCACCAATACGCCCAGCAGTTGGCGGCGGTGGATAATCGGCACGCCGAGGAAGGAGCGGAAACGCTCTTCTTTTACCGCCGGAATGTACTGGAAGCTGGGATGGTTATGGGCATCGGCCAGGTTGATGGGCTCCGCCAGGCGGCCCACCAGCCCGACGATCCCCTGGTCGAAAGCCAGCGTGATGGTGCGCCCGCGCGGTTTTTGCAAACCACGCGTGGCCATCAGGTAGTAGCAGCGGCGATCGTTATCGGCCAGATAAACCGAACAGACTTCGGTATCCATCGCCAGACAGGTCTCATTGACCAGAATTTCCAGCGTATCCGACAGGCGCGGCGCGGCGGCGACCTTTTCAACGATTTCCCGCAAGCGCGTGAGCATATTCTGCGTGGCTTAACCCCTCTTCCGTCTGTAGCCTGGGAGAGTCCGTTGCACAGCGCTTTCCTGCAACGGCATGACAATAGTAGAAAACTCTTTCATTACCCGGCGGTAAACGTCCCGCTTAAAAGAAACCACCTGGCGCACCGGGTACCAGAAACTGACCCAGCGCCAGCCGTCGAACTCAGGGGTGCCCCCGCGCTGCATATTGATATCGGCGTCCGGGCACATGAGCTGCAGCAGGAACCATTTTTGCTTCTGGCCGATACAAACCGGCTTGGTGTCCCAGCGTACCAGACGCTTCGGCAGCTTGTAACGCAACCAGTTACGGGTGGAGGCCAGTATGCGCACATCCTTACGGCTCAGCCCGACCTCTTCGTACAGTTCACGGTACATGGCCTGTTCCGCGGTTTCGCCGGGATTAATGCCGCCCTGGGGAAACTGCCATGAGTGCTGCCCATATCTCCTGGCCCATACCACCTGCCCATCACGATTACAGATCACAATACCAACATTCGGGCGGTAGCCATCATCATCGATCACCGGACTACCTCGATTACATAAAATGCAAGATAGCCTGATTGTTTCACACTCGCTCAATACGGTAAACCACTGCTTTTAAGGAATGTCCGACTTCCTGGACGTCGAATGGCGTCCGGATGCGGCTTGGTTATCAACAGCCGGGGATAACTGCCGGTGCTTTTATTCACTTTTTCTGTGGATAGGTATGTGCAGAACACTGGGTTAAAGAGGGAAAACTTTTCGCCGCGTGCCGGCTTTGCAAAACGCGCCGCGGGAAAACACAATGATTTTCAATCGCCTGTTGCCGGATCCCGCCGTGGGAACGATCGTGCGGGATCCGCCTGTCCACCGGTTGCGCGCGATGAGGTTAAAAAACAGACGATGATGATTTTATCCACAAATTATGCTGTAAAGCGCGGCGATATATGTACAAACCTGTAAAAAACAGGGGCGTCAAGGCTGTAAATAGTGACAGTAGTGCCAGTTTATTAGGTTTATCCCATACTTCTGTGGATAACATGGTGTAAGATCCTGTTCATTGTCGCCCGCTTCAGGTGTACAACCTCGGGCGCGCCGGCGGAAAAACGCGATCGACGCTTAAAAAAGAGTGTGAAATCATGCTATTATTTATGGCTGATGATTAAATGCCGATCCTGGGTCGGACGGCCCCGGCGACCGATTAGTTTTTATACAGCACGCGGATAACTGTTTATGACCCTTCCCCTCATCGCCACACCGATCCTCCCGCCGGGGGACGAAATAGAGCTATTGGCGCGCGCCAGCGCCCTGGCGGGCTATAATCTGGGTGAACTGGCGGCGCACGCGGGCCTGGTAATGCCGGCCAACCTGAAACGTGATAAAGGCTGGATCGGCGTCTTGCTGGAACGTTACCTGGGCGCCAGCGCGGGCAGTAAACCCGAGCAGGATTTTGCCGCCATCGGGGTGGAACTGAAAACCATACCGGTCGACGGCCGCGGCCGCCCCCTGGAAACCACCTTTGTCTGTGTCGCGCCGCTGACCGGCAACAGCGGCGTCACCTGGGCGTCCAGCCATGTCAGGTATAAGCTGGCCAGGGTATTGTGGATACCGGTGGAAGGCGAGCGCGCGATCCCGCTCACCCGGCGCCGTATCGGCACGCCGCTGCTGTGGAGTCCCAGCGCCGAGGAAGAATCGCTGTTGCAAAACGACTGGGAGGAATTAATGGATTTAATCGTACTCGGGCGCGTGGAACATATCACCGCGCGCCACGGCGAGGTGCTGCAGTTGAGGCCCAAGGCCGCCAATAGCCGGGCGCTGACCAGGGCCATCGGCGAATTCGGCCAGCCGATCATGACGTTACCGCGCGGGTTTTACCTGAAAAAGACCTTCACCGGGCCAATGCTGGCACGGCATTTCCTGATGTAAATGCATTTTACCTTGCCTGCTGCCCTTTGGACCTGTTTATAATATTCGTTTAAGCTTCGTTTACATTTAGGTAATGGATCACAATGTTTGATTGGATCGTGGATCCCGATGCGTGGCTGGCGCTGGGAACACTGACTGTTCTGGAAATCGTCCTTGGTATTGATAATATCATTTTTCTCTCCCTGGTCGTCGCCAAGCTGCCCGCGAGACAGCAAGCCAAAGCCCGCCGTCTGGGCCTGTTCGGCGCCATGGTCATGCGGCTTTGCCTGCTGGCGTCCATTTCGTGGGTGATTCGCCTTACCTACCCGTTGTTTACCGTTTTCGCGACCGAGGTATCGATCCGCGACCTGATATTACTGCTGGGAGGATTGTTCCTTATCTGGAAATCCTGCCGGGAGATCCACCAGGCGCTGGAAGGGGGCGAAGCCGATCAAAGCACCAATGTCAGTTCGTTTCTCGGCGCCATCACGCAAATCATGCTGCTGGATATTATCTTCAGCCTGGATTCGGTGATCACCGCCGTCGGCCTGTCCAATCACCTGTTTATCATGATGGCGGCGGTGGTGATCGCGGTGGGCGTGATGATGTTCGCCGCGCGGCCGATAGGAGAGTTCGTCGCCCGCCATCCCTCGGTCAAGATGCTGGCGCTGGCGTTCCTGATTTTAATCGGCTTTACCCTGATCCTCGAAAGCGTTGATATTCATGTACCTAAAGGCTACATTTATTTTGCGATGTTTTTCTCTATGGGCGTCGAGGCGCTGAACCTTCTCAGGAATAAGAAAGTCAGCCACGCCCGTCGTAATTGATCCAATGCTTAACATGGACATAATATGAATAAAAAAGTGGCAATCGTATCGGCGGTGTTATTCACCGTCATGCTATCGGGCTGCGCCAGTGATTATGTGATGGCGACCAAGGACGGCCGGATGATTTTGACCCAGGGCAAACCTAAACTGGATAAGTCCACCGGCCTGATTCGCTATACCGACGAGCAGGGCAATGATATGCAGATTAACGGTAATGAGGTATCGCAGATGATCGCGCGCTGAGCGTTCGGCGCCCTTGTCGGTTAAACATCCCCGCCCGCCCATTTTGCGCTTTTCCCCGCGCTCTGGCTTGGTTATAGTCTGATCGGGCGGCGCCTGTTGACGCCTGATCTTTTCAGACATTAAGGAACTAGCCTCAATGCATTATCACCGTATTCCCCATAGTTCACTAGAAGTCAGCGTTCTGGGATTGGGCACCATGACCTTTGGCGAGCAAAATACGCAGGCCGATGCCCATGCGCAGCTGGATCATGCCGTTGCCGCCGGGGTGAATCTGATCGACACGGCTGAAATGTATCCGGTGCCGCCGCGCCCCGAAACCCAGGGACTGACCGAAACCTATATCGGCAATTGGCTTAAGCAACGGGGCGGACGGGAAAAAATCATCCTGGCCAGCAAGGTCGCCGGCCCCACGCGCGGCAATGACGCCGGCATCCGGCCCCAGCAGATACTGGATCGCAAGAATATCCGCATGGCGCTGGACGCCAGCCTGCAGCGGCTGGGCACCGATTATCTCGATCTCTACCAGGTGCACTGGCCGCAGCGCGCCACTAACTGCTTCGGCAAACTGAATTACCAGTACACCGACGAAAAACTGGCGGTAACCATACTCGAAACGCTGGAAGCGCTGGCCGAGCAGGTACGGGCGGGGAAAATCCGCTATCTCGGCATCTCCAACGAGACGCCCTGGGGCGCCATGCGTTATCTGCAGTTGGCGGAAAAGCACGATCTGCCGCGCATCGTCACGGTGCAGAATCCCTACAGCCTGTTGAACCGCAGTTTTGAAGTGGGCATGGCGGAAATCAGCCAGTTTGAAGGGCTGGAGCTGCTGGCCTATTCCAGCCTGGCCTTCGGCACGCTGACCGGTAAATACCTCAATGGCGCCAAACCGGCGGGCGCGCGCAATACGCTGTTCAGCCGCTTTACCCGCTACAGCGCGCCCCATACCCAGCAGGCGATTGCCGAATATGTGGCGCTGGCGCAGCGCTACGGCATTGACCCCGCGCAGATGGCGCTGGCGTTTGTGCGCCGGCAACCGTTTGTGGCGTCTACCCTGCTGGGCGCCACTTCCCTGGAACAGTTACAGACCAATCTCGATAGCCTGGAACTGACGTTAAACGACGAGATTATCGCCGAACTGGAAAACATCCATCAGCGCTTTACCATCCCGGCGCCTTAACCCACACGGAGCGGCGCTATCGGTCGCTCCGCGTGTCGCCACGGCTTCAGCCGGCGGTTTTGCCGGCGCGGGTGGTCAGCCACAGCAAGGCAATCGCCAGCGCGAATACGACGCCGAAGCCCACCCCGATAATCACGGCCGGCACGCCAAGCCTGACCACCAGCGAATACAGCCCCAGCATCAGCAGCATGGCGATATTCTCGCCGAAATTCTGCACCGCGATGGCATTGCCCGCGCCTACGCTCTCCTTGCCGCGCTGTTGCAGCAGCGCATTTAACGGCACGATAAAAAAGCCGCCCAGGATACCGATCAGCGCCAGCAGCAGATACGACGGCAACAAATGGTGTTGCAGGCAAAGCGCCACCACCACCACGCCCATCAGGATGCCCGCCGGCATGCAGCGCCGTACCGTCTCAAGCGTGACCAGCCTGGCCGCGGCGCCGGCGCCGAACACGATGCCCACCGCCACCATGGCGTTGAGGGTGGTCGGCGTGGCGTTATCGTTAATGCCCAGCGCCACCGGCACCCAGAGCACCAGCAGGAAACGCAGGGTCACCCCGGCGCCCCAGAACAGGCTGGTGCCGATCAGGGAAAAGCGGGTGTAGCCGTCGCGCCAGAGCAGGCGGCAGGCGGTGCCGAAATGGCCCGCCATGCGCGCCGGATGCCAGGAGCTGTCCTTGCGCGCCGCGGGCAGGCGCGGGATAAACAGATTGGCCGCCACCGCCACGCCATAGGTCAGGGCGCAGACCGCCAGCGCCGTGATCAGATGCCAGTCGGCCAGTACCCCGCCGGCCACGGAACCGGTCAGGATGGCGGCAATGGTCGAGGCTTCGATCAGGCCGTTGGCCTTGACCAATTGCCCGCCCTGGGTCAATTCGCCCAGAATGCCGTATTTGGCCGGCGAGTAGGCCGCCGCGCCAATCCCCACCAGGCAATAACCGATAAACGGATTAAAACCGAAACAGATAAGCAGCGCGCCGGCAAGCTTCAGGGAATTAGCCGCCATCATCACCCGGCCCTTGGCGAAATTGTCGGCGAATTGGCCGACAAAGGGCGCCAGCACGATATAGGCGGCGACAAACAACATTTGCAGCACCGGCTGGCTCCACGCCGGATATTGCTGTTCCTTGATCAATGCAATGGTGGCGAACAGCAGCGCATTATCGCCAAACGCGGAAAAAAACTGCGCGGACATGACCGCCAGCATCGGTCGGGATAATACGCCCGCCGGAGTGGTTACAGATGGGTTCATCCCTGTGGCTCCGTGGCTTCCGCCATTTTTTTCAAGGCTACATAATCGGGCTTGCCGCTGCCGAGCAACGGCAGCGCGTCGAGGTGGCGGATATCCCGCGGCACGTAGATTTCGGCAATACCGTCCTGCCGGGCCTGCTGGAACAGCTTCTCCCGCGTCAGCGCGGCATCGGTGGTAAACAGCACCAGGCCCTCGCCCTTGGCTTTATCGTTTTTGGCGGATGCGCCGTGCCGTGCGTCCGGCGATACCTTCAGGGCCAGTTGCTCGACGCTTTCCAGGGACACCATTTCGCCGGCCAGCTTGGCAAAGCGTTTTACCCGGCCCTGGATGGCGCAAAATCCCTGGGCGTCCAGGGTGACGATATCGCCGGTGTCGTACCAGCCCTCTTCGCGCACCCCCTGTTCGTTGTAGGCCGCCGGCGTTTCCAGGATGCCGGGATGTTCCACCCGCAGGTAGCCGCGCATGATATTGGGCCCGCGCAGCTGCAGCCGCCCGCCTTGTTCAATGCCCGGCACCGCGATGATCCGCGCCTGCATGCCCGGCAGGATCTGGCCGACGGTATGAGGCTTCGCCGCCAGCGGAACATTGATCGCCACCACCGGCGCGCATTCCGTGACGCCATACCCCTCCAGAATGCGGATGCCGAACTTTTCCTGCCACAGCAAGCGGGTGTTTTCGGACAATTTTTCCGCCCCGGCGACCACATAACGCACCCGGGCGAAATCATACTGGTGGGCCAGACGGCCGTACTGCGCCAGGAAGGTGGAGGTGCCGAACAGCACGGTACAGTTCTGGTCGTAAACCAGCTCGGGAATAATGCGATAATGCAGCGGGCTCGGATAAAGCAGCACCCGCGCCCCGGTGAGCAGCGGGGTCAGCAAACCGACGGTGAGGCCGAACGCATGGAACAGCGGCAGCGCCGACATAAATTTGTCACGCGGGGTGAAATCGGCCACCGTGCGGATTTGCTCGATATTGGCCAGGATGCCGTCATGGGAATGGACCACGCCTTTCGGCGTGCCTTCCGAGCCGGAGGTAAACAGCACCAGCGCGCTGTCGCCGGGCTGTTGCGCCACCTCGGCCCGGTCCGGGAACAGTAAATGCCCAAGGATCCACAGCTTATCCCGCAGCGTCACCTGATCTTTCAGATCCTCCAGATAGACCCAGCGCGCCCCGGTGACCTGTTCCGGCAGGCCGGCCAGCTTGGCTTTGTCCAGGAACTGGCGGGAAGTGACGATAGTATTGATGGTGGCGGCTTTAAGCGCGTTGTTGATGCCGCTGGCGCCGGAGGTATAGTTCAGCAACGCGGGAATGCGTCCGCGCAGACCGGCGCCGAGGATAACGGCGGCGGTAATGGTGGCGTTGGGCAGCAGCAGGCCGACATGCTCGCCGCGGGCGGTAAAACGTTCGAGAATCCGGCTGACGCCGAAGATTTTTTTCAATAATCCGCGATAACTGTCCGGACTGAAGGCGATATCCTCGATGCAGGGCTTGCCGACGCCATAGCGCCGGGCCGCCGCCAGCAGCGCCTGATACAACGTCTGCCGGGGCCGGGAGGCCATGCGCGCCTCCATCATGATGCGATGCAGGTTCTCGCCGGCCAGCCGGCGGCGATCGCGCGCCCTGGGCGCCGCGGGCATCGGCAGGGACACCGGGGCCTGCAGATGAAGGGTGATTTTGGGAAACCAGTGGCGCTTGATGATGCCGCCCATGCGGCTGAACGGCGTCAGTTCCGGCCCATCCAGCCAGACCGGCACCACCGTTGCGCCCGAACGGGACGCAACGAACGCCGCCCCATCGTAGATTTTCATCAGCGACCCGGTGACCGAAATGCGCCCCTCGGGGAAGACCACAATCGGCCGGCCGCTGCCGACATACTTGATAAGCTGTTTAATACTGAGCGGCTTGGTGGGGTCGAGCGGCAGGATATCCACATAACGTTTTACCACGCGCATATACCATACGTCGGTAATCGTGGAATAAATGGCGAATACCGGTTTTACCGGCAAAAACAGCGCCAGCAGAATACCGTCCATAAACGAGACATGATTCGGGGTAATCATGATCTTCGGCTGCTGCAATACCCGCGTATCGCCAACCAGTTCCACCCGATAAAGCAGCCGGAACAGCCGGCGCAACACGGAAAAAAGCATACCATCTCCTTATTGGTTTGCGGACCTGAAATCCGCCAGCGGCCGCTTTTGCCTGCCTTCGGCGCTAAAATTATCGCTATCCAGCCAGGCGCGCAACGCCCGGCCGACGGCCGGCCATTCGCTGTCGATAATGGAATACCAACAGGTATCGCGATTGTGTCCTTTGGCCACCACCGCCTGGCGGAAGGTGCCCTCGTATTGAAACCCCAGCCGGCGGGCCGCCTGGTTGGAAGGCTGGTTCAGGCTATGGCATTTCCATTCGCAGCGCCGGTAACCCAGGGTGTCAAAGCTATAGCTTAGCAGCAGGCTGATGGCTTCGGTGCCGCAGGGCGATCGTTTCATCAGCGGCGACCAGTTAACCCAGCCGATTTCCAGCACGCCGTTGGCCGGGTCGATGCGCATCAGCGCCACCGAGCCCGCCGCCAGCCCGGTGGCCTGGTCGATGACCGCGTAAAACAGCGGATCGCCGCTGGCCGCATTGGCGGCGATCAGGGCATCGCACGCGGCGGGGGTCGCCGGCCGGCGGCGGGAAAAGTAGGTCCAGTCGCGTTCGTCGGCGATACTGTGCCAGGCGCTGAACAGCGCCGGGCTATGGGTTAACGCCAGCGGCTCCAGGCGACAAAAACGCCCGGCCAGGGTAATTTTTTGCGGCAGCGGACGGGACTGCCAGTCCGCAAGCCGGGCGCCGATAGGCTGGCCGTATTCATTTACCAACGTTGCCTGTTGCATAATCTGGTCCTTTTGCCTGGTAACCGGTGAAGAGAAAAAAAAAGCGGCGCACAAAAGGTATTACAACCTAAAAGCGGTCATACATAAAGTCCGGAATAACAATAGCGTGCGGCGGGAACTGAAAAGCGCGGGCAAAAAAAAACCTACGCATCCGCGTAGGTTGGTGCAACTGAAATGGTTTCAACATACAGAGTATGCTGATTTCTCACCAATCAATACCTCTGGGAGTACCTACTCTATAGTCCGTCACCCGATTACACTACCGCATAATCGCAAGATTACCGCTCGAAATGAAACCAACTGTAAAATTTACCCCATCATTGATTCCATTCGGCCAGGTTATCGCCCGGACCGTCTAAAACAATGCGGTCGCGGCTGGTCACGGCCGGCGGCGGCGACGGCGTTCAGCCTTACCGCCTGCGCACTTCCACCAGGCAACCCATGGCGTTGGGGCCCTGGGTCAGCGGCGAGGTGCCGATATCCAGCGTCAGCGCATTGGGATTGCCGGACTGTTCAATACCGGCCTCATCGCCCTGCCGCCCCGGCGAAAACCAGGAGCCGGTGGCCATGAGGATAACGCCGGGCGCCACCCCGTCGTTATGCCTGGCGCCCGCCAGGATCCGGCCGCGCTGATTATACACCTCCACTATTTCGCCGTCCTGGATGCCGCGGCGGCGGGCATCATCGGGATGAATATGGAGCGTCTCCTTGCCGGCGGTTTTATTTCCCTGGGCCAGGGGCGCGGGATCAAGCTGGCTATGCAGCCGATCTTTAGGCTGCAGGCTAATCAAATGCAGCGGATAGGTTGCGGCCAGCGCGCTGCCCAGCCATTCCGCCGGCGGCTGCCATTGCGGATGCGGGGCGAAATCGGCATAACCAAAACCGGCGATGGCGGCGCTGAACAGCTCGATGCGCCCGCTCGGCGTTTTCAGCGGATGCGCGAGCGGGTCGCGGCGAAAATCCCCCAGCAAGATAAAATCCTGCGCGGGCGCGGGCACCTTGATATGGCCTTCCCGCCAGAACTGCGCGAACGCCGGCCACGCATGGCCGGCGCGGGCGTGGGACTCGGCGCTTTGGCGGTAGAGATGCTCTATCCAGTCCTGTTCGTCCCGTCCGCCGGTAAATGCCGCGCGATAGCCCAGGCGATCGGCCAGATCGGCGAAGATATCCATATCGTTACGCGCCTGGTGCCGCGGCTCCACGGCCTTATGCATCGCCAGCACGTAACTGTCGCGCGAAGACCCGCCGATATCGTTGCGCTCAAGGGAGGTGGTCGCCGGCAGGACGATATCGGCAAGCTTCGCCGCCGGCGTCCACCAGATATCCTGCACCACCACGGTATCGGGTTTGCTCCAGCCCGCCAGCAGGCGGTTAAGCTGCTGATGGTGATGGAAGGGATTGCCGCCCGCCCAGTGGATCATATGGATATCCGGATAGCGCCGGTCCTCGCCCTGAAAGGTGTAATGTCCGCCGGGATTGAGCAGCATATCGGCGATGCGCGCCACGGGAATGGTCAGGCCGGCGGCGGCGTTCGGCCCCAGCGGCAGGGTCGGCGCCTGGGCGTCCAGGCGCGGATTGCCCACGCCGTTCATCGAACCGTGGCCGAAGGCAAAACCGCCCCCCGGCAGGCCAACCTGGCCCAGCATGGCGGACAGGGCAATCACCATCCAATAGGGTTGTTCGCCCCGGTGCGCCCGCTGGACGGCATAAGAACAGGTCATAAAACTGCGCACGCCGATAAGCTGGCGCGCCAGGCGTGCAATGCGCGCCTCGGGTATGCCGGTAATGGCGCTGGCCCAGGCCGGCGTTTTGCCGATGCCGTCATCCTGCCCGCGCAGATAGCCGGCCAGCTGTTGATATCCGACGCAATAGCGGGCCAGAAAGGCGTCATCCTGCGCGCCGAGGCGCTGGATTTCATAGGCCAGCGCCAGCATCAGCGCCACGTCGGTGTTCGGCCGGATGGGGATCCACTCCGCCTGGAGGAACGCCGGGCAATCATCACGGGTCGGACTGATATTGATAACCGGCGTGCCTTTAGCCGCCAGTTGCTTAAGCCAGGGTTTCAGCGTGTGCTCGGCCGCGCCGCCCGACGAAACCTGGGCATTCTTCAGCGCCAGGCCGCCAAAGGCGATAAACAGCTGGCAGTGCGCAATCACGCTGGGCCAGGCGGTGACGCGCCCGGTTAACGGACTGAAGGTGCCGATGACATGCGGCAGGAAAAACTGCGCGGCGCCCCAGCTGTAGTTGCCCGCCTGGTCTACCGCCCCGCCGCCGGCAAAATAAAAGCGCCTGACCAGCGAGCGGGCATGATGGACACGGCCGGCGGAAGACCAGCCGTAGGAGCCGGTAAAAATGCCGGACGCGCCGTAGCGATCGCGCACCCGCCGGTTCTCATCGGCAATCAGGTCCAGCGCCACATCCCAGCTGACATCGACAAAGGCTTCCCGGCCGCGCAGCGCGCCGTCGCTGCGCTCCCTTTTTTGCAGCCAGGAGCGGCGCACCGCCGGCTGGCGGATCCGCTGGTCCGAGTATAGCATCGGCGCGATGGAGTCCAGCAGCGGCGACGGGTCCGGATCGCCGGCGAAGGGCTCGCAGCCGATTAACCTGCCGTCCTCGACCACTGCGGTAAACGCCCCCCAATGGGCCAGATGGGGGAAACGTGAAATAGCCATGCTATTGGTGTCTTGTTCAGGAATTGAAACATAAAACTAACATTAATCGCCCCCCCGCCACAAAGCAGAAAATCAGTCGCGGCGATAATTTTCATTTATCCCGCAGCGATCACCAAAGCTGTGCGCCAACGCCTTGCATCGGCGGGCTTTTTCCGTAAAACTTAATAATGTAAACGATTACCCTATTGAGAGCTTGTAAGCGATATGGCCACCATAAAGGATGTAGCTAAACTGGCGGGTGTATCAGTCGCCACAGTCTCGCGCGTTATCAATAATTCACCGAAGGCCAGCGACAATTCCCGCCAGGCGGTGCTTGGCGCCATGGAAGAGCTGCAATATCATCCCAACGCCAATGCCCGGGCGCTGGCGCAGCAATCCACCGAAACGGTGGGGCTTATCGTCTCGGACGTATCCGATCCTTTTTTCGGCGCCATGGTCAAGGCGGTGGAGCAGGTAGCCTATCGCACCGGTAACTTTCTGCTGATTGGCAACGGCTACCATATCCTGGAGCAGGAACGGCAGGCCATCGAGCAGTTGATCCGCCACCGCTGCGCTGCGCTGGTGGTTCATGCGCAGATGATCCCCGAAGAGGAGCTTAACGCCCTGATGGCGCATATTCCGGGCATGGTGCTGATTAACCGTATTCTGCCGGCCTATGCCAGCCGCTGCGTGGCCCTCGACGACCGTTATGGCGCCTGGCTGGCCACCCGCCACCTGATTCAGCAGGGCCACCGGCGCATTGCGTTTATCTGTTCAAGCCATCCCATTTCCGACAGCACCGATCGATTGCAGGGCTATCTGGATGCGCTGAAGGATCATGATATCGAGGTGGATGAGAAGCTTATCGCCTACGGCGAACCCGACGAGGTGGGCGGCGAGCAGGCCATTACCAGCCTGCTGGGGCGCGGGCGTAATTTTACCGCCATCGCCTGTTACAACGATTCCATGGCTGCCGGCGCGCTGGCGGTCCTCAGCGATAACGGTATCGACGTGCCGGAGCAAATCTCGCTGGTCGGCTTTGACGATGTGCTGATTTCACGTTACCTGCGACCGCGCCTGACCACTATCCGCTATCCGGTGGTGGCGATGGCCACCCAGGCGGCGCAGCTGGCGCTGGCGCTGGCGAACGGGGACCCGCTGCCGGAGGTGACCAATACCTTCAGCCCGACCCTGGTAAGGCGTCACTCGGTCGCGCCGCCGCCTTAAGCGGCGACCGCGGATTTACCGCGCGTCCGCGCGCAGCTGATAGAGATGCACCGGCATATCGGGATATTCGATCCCGTCGCCGATATAGTCCCAGCCGTGGCGTTCATAATAGCCGGTAAAAGTGGCATACAAATACAGGGAACCGAAACCGGCCCGGCGGCTGAAATCCTGCACAAACGCCTGCAGCTGCCGTCCCAGGCCCCGCCCCCGGTATGCTTCATCGACATACAGCGCCGCCAGCCAGGGGGTGAGGTCCTGGCGGCTCAACAGATCGCTGCGCCACAGGCCCACGGTGCCCACCGGGCGGCCGTCGTCAAGGGCGATAAAGGTGATCGGCAGGCCGTCCCGGCGCATGCCATTGTCGACGATGGCGGCATAGAACCCCCGGCCGGCGCCGTGGCCGAAAGCGCGCCATAGCCAGTCGGTCACCTGTTCTTTATGCCGGGCATGGTCCGCCAGCGGGGCAATCACCACCGGCATCAGACCAGTTTTCCCTGGAAAATGGGCACCGATTCAAACAAAAAGCCGTCGAATTCCGGCGCATCGGCATCGGAAATTTCCATCAGGGTGTTTTTGACGCTTTCCATATGCTGCCACATGCACTGGTAGGAGGCCATCACGTCGCGCCGGCGCAGGGCCACCAGAATATTCTGATGATCCGCCAGCCAGCGCAGCCGCAGGGAACGCGTATCTATATGGCTGTAGAGCTGCTGCCACAACGCGCTGGATTCCTGCCGCAGCCAGATGGATTTTACCGTTTCCAGCAGCATCTGGTTTTGCGTGGCGCCGGCAATCAGCTCGTGAAACAGCTTATCGTTATTCTCGCTGCGCTCGTTGGTAATGATATCGCGCTGCTCCTGCTCCAGCGTCCGGCGCAGGTTTTCAATGTCCATTTTGGTGGCCATTTTGGCGGCGAACGCGGCGATATTGCTCTCCAGAAGCTGGCGGGCCTGCAGCAGTTCAAACGGCCCCACCTCGCTTTCAAGGTAATGGGTTCCCTCGGTGTCCCCGCCCGGAATGCGTATCACATATACGCCGGAACCCTGGCGGATATCCACCACCCCCTCCAGCTCCAGCATCAGGAGGGCCTCGCGGATAATGGTGCGGCTGACGCCGTAGGTTTCCGCAATATTACGCTCCGGGGGCAAACGCGTACCGATCGGGTAATGACCTGACTGGATCTTCTGCCGCAGATCCCGGCCAATTTCCTGATACTGTTTTTTTTCCTGCAACATCACACCTTCTTCCCCTCGCCCGTTAACGCGTAGCCTCAAACACGATATGCCCGCGACAGGACGGCAGGCTTGCTTCCTGCCGTTTGCCGGCGCGCGGGCTAGTGTAACAAACCCAGGGCCTGATCGAGTACTTTCGCGCCGTTTAAAGTGCCATAGGCCACCGAATCGATTACCGCGATGGGGATCTGGTATTCATCGGTCAGCTTTTTGTTTTCCACAAGCTTAAAGCGCACCTGCGGCCCCAGCAACACGACCAGGATATCGTTGCCGAACGTTTGCAGCTCATCGCGCAGATTTTGTTCGGGGATGGCGTAAATCTTGTATTCCAGGGAGCGGCTGGCCGCTTCCTTTTCCATTTTGGTCACCACCAGCGAAGTGGACATGCCCGCGGAACAGGCCAGGACGATACGTTTCATAGGTACTCCTCTTATTTATCTTCGTCATCGAGCGTTAACGCCAGGGTGCGGGTAGCGCTTAAGCGGGCGAACCAGGCGGCGGATTTTTTCGGCTGCCGGCGCAACTGTTGCTGCAGGTCGATTTCAATCAGACCATAGCGGTTTTTAAACGCGTTCATCGGCGAAACATTATCGGTAAACGCCCAGAGCATATAACCCAGGCAGCGCGCGCCCTCCTCCCGGGCTTTTAACGCCCAGTACAGATGTTCGGCGATAAAGTCGATGCGGTAATCATCCTGGATCACGCCGGCGGGGTCTTTAAAGCGTTCCTCATGTTCAACGCCCATGCCGTTTTCGGCGATAAACCAGGGCGTATCCGGATAATCGCGGTTCATCCGCTGCGCCATGTCATAGACAATCCGGGGATGGATTTCCCAGCCGCGCGAGGGATTCATCCGCCGCCCCGGCAGCTCGAACGGCTCATAATAATATGCCGGATGGAACGGGGTATTGTCATTCCACTGGCGGCTGGGGGCCTTGACCCGATGGGGATAATAAAGATTAATCCCCACCTCATGCACCGGATAACGGCGGATAATCTCCAGTTCCTGCGCGTCGTACTGCCAGTCGACCCCATGGTGGCGCAGCAGTTCCATTAACTCCGGTGGATAGACGCCCAGCAGCAGCGGATCGAGAAATACCCGGTTATAAAACAGATCGTAGAGATGCGCCGCCCGCTGGTCATGGGGAGCGCTGGAACGGGCATAGGTCACCTCCGGATTAAGGATAACCCCGAGCGATCCGCCGCCGCGCCGGTAGCCTTGTTCTTCAAACAACTGTACCAGCCGGGCGGTGGCGAGGATTTTATGATGGTTCCACTGCATCCATTTATGGGTATTCTGTTCATAGGGATAGCGCAGGGCATCCAGGTAAACCCGGGTCTGCACCACGATCGGCTCGTTAAAGGAAAACCAGCGCTTCACCTTGCCGGCATAACGCGCGAACACTTTTTCCGCGTAACGCACAAACAGCTCCACCACCCGCTTCGACTGCCAGCCGCCATAGTGTTCCAACAGGCAGGCCGGCAGCTCGTAATGCTCCAGGCAGATCATCGGCTCAATACCCTGCCTGATCATCTCATCAAGAAAATTATCGATATAGGCCGCATAGTCTTCATCGACAATCACCTGCTCGTGATCCACCAGGAAACGCGACCAGTTGATCGAGGTGCGGTAATGCGTCAGCCCGGCCTGCTTCATCAGCGCCACGTCTTCGGCGTAGCGATGGATAAAATCGGTGGCCACCGCCGGACCATAGCCGTTATGCCAGACGTGGCGGTCCTGCTGGTACCACAGGTCGAGATAAGAATCCTGGCCCGGCTTCTTGCCGCTCCAGCCCTCGGTTTGCCAGGCGGACGCCGCGGCGCCCAGGATAAAATCCGCCGGGATGGCGATGCTAACCTTGCTCATGTCCGTCCTCACGATGACTTAAGGGTTTGCGCGCGGGATGCTTCGCTCATTTCCGCCGCCAGCTGCGCCTGGTCCGCGCGGCGCGACGCCACCTGGACAAAAGGCAGATAGATCAGGAACGACACCACGATGCAGCACAACTGCGTAATCACCGCGCCCATCGATCCGGCGGTGGACAGCCAGGCGTTAATCAGCGGCGGCGTGGTCCAGGGCACCATCACCACCGCCTTGTCGGCAAAACCCAGGCTGGTGGCGAAATAGCCGATGGTGCCGGTGACCAGCGGCGTAATAATAAAAGGAATGGCCAGGATCGGATTAAGCATGATCGGCATGCCGAAGATCACCGGTTCATTAATATTAAACACCGAGGGACCAAGGGATAATTTAGCGATTTCTTTCATCTCCTTGCGCTTGGATGTAAACAATACCGCCATTAATAATCCGATGGTCAGGCCGGAACCGCCGATGCTCATATACACATCCCAAAACGGCATGGTAATGATATTGGGAATATCCTTGCCCTGTTCAAACGCGGTCATATTGACGGTAATGGCGCCGAGCAATAAAGGTTCGCGAATCGGCTTAATCATTTGGTTGCCGTGAATGCCGATGACCCAGAACATCTGGGCGACGAACATCAGCACCAGGATGCCCGGCAGGCTTTGCACCACCGATTCCAGCGGCTGCTGTACCACCTTATATACCGCATCGTACAGATACATGCCGGTCACGCGCTGGAAGACGAACCCAAAGGTCGCCAGCAGCAGCACGGTAATAATGGCCGGGATCAGGGCGGTAAAAGACGCGGACACATTGGGCGGCACGGTATCCGGCATCTTGATGCGGAATTTATCCACCTTTTCCAGGCGCGAATAAACCTCCACCGATAAAATCGCCATAAACATGCCGAGGAACAGGCTCTTGGTATCCGAGAACTGCCGCGCCAGCACGTCCTTGACCACCATCATCTGGTCGCCGACCATTAACTGCAGCGTGGTCGGCGTGACGGCGATAAAACAAATTACCGCCAGCAGCCCGGGAAATAAGGTGCGTGACCCATTAAGCCGGCCCAGCTCAATACCAATTAGGAATACCGCGCCGATGGTTAAAAAATTCAGGGTGGCGTAGTTAATACTGCTCATAATAGGCTTGAGCGTCGCCAGCGGCGCGAAGAAACTAAAACTGGCGAGGCCGTTAACCGGATCGAGCACCATATTGGAGATCAACACCGAAAACGCGCCGACAATGATGACCGGCATTAAGGTAATAAATGCCGCCTTGATCGCCATAATATAGCGAAAGCTATTAAATTTAGTGGCAAACGATCCCAGAGAATCGATCATACGATCCTTAAATGACATGACACCACCTCATCATCAGTGAGTTAAGCCTATTGATATGCACGTTTGCCGGTAGCCGGCAGGTTTTATTGTGGGTTTGGCATACCAAAAACTAGCGTAACTGAATTTATTTTCTGTGATCATGCTCTCACAAGCCAACATTGGAATTCCAATATGATGAAATTACCAAATTTGGTATACCAATAGAGGTGGCGAATGGAAGATTTTGAACAAACCGTGATGGAATTGCTGATTAACGCCGGCGAAGCCCGTTCCGAGAGCATGAGCGCCATCCAGTCGGCGCGGGAACGCAACTGGGACGAGGCGCGGGAGAGGATGGACGCGGCGCGCCAGGCCTCGCGCCGCGCCCACGCCATCCAGACGCGGCTTATCGGGCTGGATGAGGGAACGGGCAAGGTGCCGGTCAATTTAATCATGGTCCACGCGCAGGATCATTTGATGACCGCCATGCTGTGCCAGGATCTGGCGCAGGAATTTATCCTGCTGCGCCGCGAGCTGGCGGACCTGGCCGCGCGCTGATCCGCACGGGCCTTAAGCCGCGCCGGCGGCGAATGGCCGGCGCGGCCTGAAGCCCGCGGCCATGTCGGTGCAGAACGGTGTTTTAATTTTTAACACTCTTTTAGCGGCCAACCGTTGGCTTCGCCGCGGGGGGAGGATATGATGCGAATCACCACTTTCTTTTAACATATAAACTACCATGTCGTTTCATTCTCCTAAAGAAGTCGCAGCAATCGCTGTGCAAACGGGCGCCACCAAAAGCCGCGCGCCGCTCCCCTATTTACTGGTGCTCGGCTGTCTGGCCGGTGCGTATATCGCGATAGGTTTTATGCTGGATATCCATGTGACCGCCAGCCTGCCCGCCGACTGGGGGTCGTTCGGCGTCTTTTTAGGGGCGGCGGTGTTCCCGGTGGGGCTGGTGCTGACGCTTATCGCCGGAGGAGAACTCCTGACCGGCAATATGATGACGCTGCCTATTGCCTGGCTGGCGCGGCAAATCTCTTTTATGTCGCTGATACGCAACTGGTTCTGGATTACCGTCGCCAACTTTGCCGGCAGCATTTTGATTGCGTGGTTTTTCGGCCACGTGCTCGGCCTGACCGAAGGCGCGTTCCTGGCCAAAACCGCGGCCACCGCCCAGGCAAAGATTTCCGCCGATTTCCTGCACGCCTTTATTTCCGGCATCGGCTGCAACTGGCTGGTGAGCCTGGCGGTATGGCTGGCATACAGCGGCAAGGATGTGGCTAGTAAGATCCTGGGTATCTGGTTTCCGATCATGGCGTTTGTCGATCTCGGCTTCCAGCACGTGGTGGCCAATATGTTCGTGATTCCGGCGGCGATTTTTGCCGGGCAGGCGACCTGGGCGCAGTACTGGGGCAACTTCCCCGGCGTGTTCCTGGGCAACGCCGCCGGCGGCGCCATCTTTGTCGCGCTGGTCTATTATATTGCCTATCGCCCCATGGCGTCCGACACCGCGGCCGCGGCGCCGTTGCCGGCGGCCGGGCGCAGCAAAGCCTGAGTTCCCGGGTACCGCCGCGCCGCCGGCGAAGACCCCGCCGTTTTGGGTTACAAGCGTTCCAGCGCCAGCAGCTCATCCAGCGTCTGGCGGCGGCGGATCAGGCGCGGGCGGCCCTGCGTGAACAAGACTTCGGGCAGCAGCGGGCGGGTATTGTAATTGGATGACATTGAGGCGCCGTAGGCGCCGGTATCATGGAACACCAGGTAATCGCCCACCCGGGCGGCGGGCAATGGCCGCGGCTCGATGCCGCCGCCGGCCAACTGGGTAAACACATCCCCCGATTCGCACAGCGGGCCGCCCACCACCGTCGCTATTTCCGCCCGGTCGTCCGGCTCGCCGCCGTCGGCCGGGATCAGCGAAATATGGTGATAGCTGCCGTACATCGCCGGGCGCATCAGATCGTTGAAACCGGCGTCCACCAGCACGAAATGGCGACTGCCCATCTCCTTGATCGCCTGCACCTGCGCCACCAGCGCGCCGGATTCCGCCACCAGGAAACGCCCCGGCTCGATTTCCAGCGTCACCGGATGGCCCAGATGGTCGCTGATTTCACGGCGCGCGGCATCCCACAGGCCAAAGTAATGCCCGGTGTTGATCGCCTCCTCGCCAAACCGGTACGGCACCGACAGCCCGCCGCCGGCGGAAATGGCGTGGACATCCTGGCCGGAGGCGATAACTTCCCGCACCATCGCCGCGCAGACCTGGCGCAAATGGTCATAATCCACGCCAGATCCGATATGCATATGCAGGCCGACGAGCTTTAAGCCGTAGCGCCGGATTTGCGCGATGGCCAGCGGCAGGTCGGCATACCAGATCCCGTGCTTGCTGTTTTCGCCGCCGGTATTGGTTTTCTGGCTATGGCCGTGGCCGAAGCCGGGGTTAATGCGCAGCCATACCGCATGCCCGGGCGAATGCCGCCCCAGTTGTTCCAGCATATCCACCGAACCGGCGTTGACCGGGATGGCGAGCTCCACCACCCGTTGCAGGGTCGGGCGGTCAAAGACATCGGCGGTGAACACCATATCAGCCGGCTGTTGTCCCGGGCGGTAGCCCGCCGCCAGCGCCCGCTCGATTTCACCCAGGGACACGGCATCGACCTTTACCCCCTGCTCGCGCATCAGGCTCAGGATATGGATGTTGGAGCAGGCCTTCTGGGCAAAACGAATCACGTCGAACTGCCGCAGCTGGCGGATGCGCTCGCTAATCACTTCGGCTTCATAGGCCCACACCGGGCCGCCGTATTGCCGGGCCAGTTGCCGCAAATTGACCGCGTTAAGCGCGCTTTGGGTGTGAAAAAGGTTATGTGGCATGGGGTTCCCGTCGGTGTTACCGCTTTGAGCCTATTTTTATCTATTACTGGCTATCGATAAAATATCTATTTTAGCGTCAGCTATTCACCTATGATATGGGTTTAGGGGCCGGGAGCGGTATTATGGCGGCAATTTCGTTGCGACATATCGATATCTTTCACGCGGTGATGACCACCGGCAATCTTACCGAGGCGGCGGCGCTGCTCCATACCTCGCAGCCCACGGTCAGCCGGGAGCTGGCACGCTTCGAGCATTTGCTGCGCATGACGCTGTTCGAGCGGATTAAAGGCCGGCTGAAACCCACCGGCGAAGGGTTGCGCCTATTTGAAGAGGTGCAGCGCTCCTATTACGGGCTGGATCGTATTGTCAGCGCCGCGCAGGCCATTCGCGAGTTCCGCCAGGCGCAGCTGTCGGTGGCCTGCCTGCCGGTGTTTTCCCAATCGCTGCTGCCGCTGGTATGCCGGGATTTTTTCGACCGTCATCCGGCGGTCAGCCTGAGCGTGGTGCCGCAGGAGTCGCCGCTGCTGGAGGAATGGCTCTCCGCCCAGCGCCACGATATCGGCCTGACGGAAAATACCTTTACCCCCGCGGGCACCGGGCGCGAGACTCTGATGACCCTTAACGAGGTGTGCGTGCTGCCCGCCGGACACCCGTTGACCCGGCGGGAGCGCCTGACCCCGCAGGATTTTCACCGTCTGCCGTATATCAGCCTGTCGGCCACCGACAGCTACCGCCAGCTGCTGGATCGGCTGTTCAGCCAGGAAGGCGTGGAGCGCGGCATGGTGGTGGAGACCCATAGCGCCGCGTCGGTGTGCGCGATGGTACGCGCCGGGGTCGGCATTTCCATTGTCAATCCGCTGACCGCGCTGGATTACGCCGCCGGCGGCGTAGTATTACGCCCCTTCAGTCATCAGGTGCCGTTCACGGTCAGCCTGATCCGGCCGCTGCACCGTCCGGCATCGGCCCTGGTCAGCCATTTTATCGATTACCTGCATACGTTTGCCGCCGCCGTTCCCGCCCGGCTGGACGCCGCGCTGGCACAGTCGTAACCCGGTCCCCGTTCATTCGCCGGGGGGGCCGCCGCCGGCCACGTTATGCGGCCACCGGCCGGCCGGGAGAACGAGCGAAGGTCAGCAGGCACACCAGCAGCCCGCACAGCGCCATCGCCGCCGCGGCCAGCGGCACCGCGGTCAGTCCCAGCCCGGTGGCGATCACCTTGCCGCCGGCCCAGGCGCCAAACGCATTGCCGATATTGAACGCGGAGATATTCAGCGTCGATACCAGGTTGGGCGCGTCGTCGCCGTGCGCCACCACGTTAATCTGCAGCGCCGGGATGGTGCTGAAGGTGGCCAGCGCCCAAAAGAACAGGGTGATTTCCGCCGGCAGCAGCGCGCGGCTGGTCCAGTAAAACATTACCGAGAACACCGCGATCAGGGCAAAACTCAGTATCAGGCTGAAGGAGACCCGCCAGTCGGCCAGACGGCCGCCAATCAGGTTGCCCAGCGTTAAACCCGCGCCGATTAAAAACAGCGTCCAGCTGACCCCCCGATCGCTGACCCCGGTCACCTGCAACAACAGCGGCGCAATATAGCTGAACAGCGTAAACATGGCGGCGGCGAAACACACCGTCATCAGCAGCGACAGTAGCAGGCGGCCATTGCGCAGCGCGGCGAATTCCCGGGCCAGGTCGGCGGGCGCCGCATCGCGCTGCGGCGGCAGACTGGCCAGCAGGGCGACAAATCCCACGATGCCCAGGAGCGAGACGCCCCAGAACGTCGCGCGCCAGCCGTACAGCTGCCCAAGCCAGGTGCCGGCGGGCACCCCCAGCACATTGGCAAGGGTCAAACCGGTAAACATCAGCGCCACCGCCGACGCCCGCCGGTGCGGCGGCACCAGCCCGGCGGCCACCACCGCGCCGATGCCAAAAAAGGCGCCGTGGCTCAGCGCCGTGATCACCCTGGCCAGCATCAGCAGACCGTAATCGTAGGACCAGGCGCACAGGGCATTGCCGATAATAAATATCACCATCAGCAGCGCCAGGCAGGTTTTGCGCGGCAGCCGGGCGGTCAGAATCGCCATGATGGGCGCACCCGCCGCCACGCCGATGGCGTAACCGCTGATAAGCCAGCCGGCGTCCGGCAGCGATACCGCCAGGCTTTCCGCCACTTGCGGCAACAGGCCCATAATGACGAATTCAGTCGTCCCGATGGCGAACGCGCTCAGCGCCAGGGCCAGAAGAGCAACAGGCATAACAGACTCCTATACATCATCCCGCCCGCGGGCCGGAAAGGTTATGTAGCGATAATGAGGACGGTACGGTAGGGAAAAGAGGGGGGCGGCCAAGGGAGCCGCAATGCGATTGCCGGGCTAATCGTTATAATATTGTTAAAATAACACGCGCCGCGGCCGGCGCCAATACCGCTGCGTGCTCAGTAGAGCGAGACCCGCTGAAAATCGCCGTCCGCCCGCACGTTCATGCCGAACCCGCAGTCGCCCGAGACGGTTTCCAGGTGCGCCGCATTAGCCGTAAAGGTCATGTTGACCTGACAGGACGACCCGTCCGCCTGCGCGTCCTGGCGATAAACGCCATGGCCGCCGTCAAGTGATTGCACCACCGAAAACTCGCCCATATTCGGGCCGTAGTACATCCCCATCACCGGCATATAAAAGCCGTTAAAGCTGATTTTCCACGCCTCGCCCTCGGGCTGTACCGAAACGGTGCTCCATACCCCTTTACCGGCGTAGCGCCAGTAGGTGCCCATCGGGGTGGCGGCCAGTGCCGGGCGCAGGCGGTCAAGCACCGGCTGGATCAGCGCCAGGTTGGTGCGGGTTTTGTCGTCATCCGGCGCCAGGGAAAGCCAGGCCGCGGCCTTTAACGGCTCGCCGGCGTGGATCAGCGCCAGCGCCACGTTGTTATAGGCGGTCGCGATGGCCGCGGCGGGCAAACGGCAAAATTCACTCCAGGCGGCCTGGGCGGTAAACTCATCCGCCGCGCGCGCCATATGGCCCTGCTGATAAGCCGTATTGCCCGCCTGGGCATAGTCGTCAAGGCGCGCGCAATCGGTTTTGATCTGTTCGTCTTTTGGCGTCGCATAGCTCAACGCGCTATACAATCCCAGGGCGAACGCCCCGGTTTTCAGTATCCTGTCCATCCCCTGCCCATATCGCTGCCGCCCCGTATCTCCCGCGATAATGAAGCGCCGGCGGCGATAAGTAAAGATGAAGCCGGCAAGGTGAATCCCGCCGGGCGAAAAAAACGGCCGCCGGTCAGCCGTTGCCGTCCAGTAAATCCGCATAGGCGTCGGTTACCAGCATGATTTTACCGATATGGGTGCTCCCTTCCATCAGCGCATGGGCCTCGGCGGCCTGGCGCAACGGAAAAGCCCGTTCGATCAGCGGCCGGATCTTACCCGCCGCCAGCAGCGGCCAGACCTGCTGCTGCAAGTCGGCGGCAATGGCGGCCTTGTCCGCCACCGGACGCGGCCGCAGCGTCGAGCCGGTATGGATCAGGCGCTTGGCCAGCATCTTCATCAGATTGAGCTCTTTTGCCGGGCCATCCTGTACGCCGATTTGCACGATGCGCCCGTCCATCGCCGCCGCCGCATAGTTACGCGCCACATAGTCGCCGGCAATCAGATCGACAATCACATCCGCGCCATGCCCGCCGGTCAGTCGTTCCGTCTGTGCGACAAAATCCTCGGTACGGTAGTTAATGGCATGATCGGCGCCCAGCTTGCGCGCCGCCGCGCATTTCTCTTCGGAGCCGACGGTGGTCAGCACCGTGGCGCCAAAGGCCTTCGCCAGCATAATGGCGACGGTGCCGATACCGGAGGTGCCGCCGTGCACCAGCAGGATCTCCCCTGCTTTGAGTTTACCGCGCCGGAAAACGTTAACCCAAACGGTGAAAAAGGTCTCCGGCAGCGCCGCGGCCTCCAGCAGCGACAGGCCCTGCGGCACCGGCAGCGCGTTGCTTTCATGCACCACGCAATATTCGGCGTAACCGCCGCCGGCCACCAGGCCGCACACCTCGTCGCCGACGGCAAAACGCCCGGCGCCGTCGCCCAGCGCCGCCACGACCCCCGCGAACTCAAGCCCCGGCAGTTCGGAGGCGCCCGCGGGCGGCGGATAACTGCCTTTACGCTGCAACACGTCGGGACGGTTAACGCCCGCCGCGGCAACCTTGACCAGCAGGTAGCCGGGACCGGGACGGGGTACCGGCAGCTCGGCCGCAATCAGTTGTTCGGGGCCGCCGGGCTGTTTAATCCTGACGGCTTGCATGGTGGCGGGAACGGTGGATAAAGTCATAGCTAGCGTCCTGTAACAGAGTCTTCAATCCCGGGTCGGGATAAAGAATTAACGATCCGATGCAAGATAGCCTAGCCTATTTTGCGCCGCGGCTCAGCTATCCGCCGTGCTATGTTCGCGTAATCGCGTTTCAAGTCGTGCGATCAACTGCCCCAGTTCGCGCATATCGTCGCCGTCCAGCACCGGGCCGGGTTGCCGCACCGCCGCGCTGCGGATCACCCCCCGGCGGCGCAGTGTTTCCTTGCGCAGCGCCAGGCCGATGCCGTACTGGAATTCGTGGCGCAGCAGCGGCAGATAGACATCAAATACATCCTCGGCCTGCTCGGCCTTGCCTGCCTGGAACAGCGCGCAGACCCGCACCAGCATTTCCGGATAGGCGAATCCGGTCATCGCCCCGTCCGCGCCGCGCCGCATTTCCTGCGGTAAAAACAGACCGCCGTTGCCGGCCAGGATACTGATGCGCCGCAGGCCGCGCGCCGCGCTTTGTCCCCGTACCTGGCTCAGCTTGCGCAATCCCGGCAAATCTTCATGTTTCAGCATCACCAACTGCGGCAGCGCCTCAATCAAGCGAAGGATAACCGCCACCGACGTATGCACGCCGGTGGACTGGGGAAAATCCTGCAGGCAGATGGGCACATCGCCCCCCAGCAATCCCGCCACCGTCAAATAATATTGGCTTATTTGATCGTCGGTTTTAAGATTGGCCACCGGCGCCAGCATCACGCCGGCGGCGCCCAGCTCCATGGCGGTATGGCTTAGCCGCTGTACGTGACGGTGGGACGCGTGGCTGACGCCGACCACCACCGGCACCCGCCCATTGACACGCGTCAGCACCCGGCGCATAAACAGCAGCGATTCGTCGTCCGTCAGCTTGGGCGCCTCCCCCATCATGCCGAGAATGGTGATACCGCTGACGCCCTGCTGCAAATAAAAATCGGTCAGGCGATCGGCGCTGTCCAAATCCAGCCCGCCGTCATCGGTAAAGGGGGTGGCTGAAATGATATAGACGCCGCGCGCCTGTTCATTGAGTTTATCGGTCATATCTACCCTACCTTGCTGAATAAAATGTGTCTCGTCCGCCAGGACGCGGCGGCGGAGGGCGGTCCCTCAGGCACGCGGGTCCTGGTGAAATACCATGGCGTCCCCCGGCTGGAACCCCCAGTCGACGATGTGACCGGGCGTACGCTCAAGGGTTGGGATATCCGGCGGCGCATAGGCGATAATGGTTTGTCCCAGCGAGGCGATAAACAGCTTCCAGTGCATGCCGCAAAAGGTCGCCGCCTGAATTTCGCCCCGGTGGCGCACCGCCGCCCGGCGGCCCGGGTCGCCCACCAGCAGATGTTCCGGGCGGATGCCAAGTCGGGCGCCGCCGTCCTGTTGGATAAAATTACATTCCCCCAGAAATCCGGCGACAAAAGGACTGCCCGGCCGGCGGTACAAGGTTTCCGGCGCGCCGGACTCCACAATGCCGCCGTTTTCCATGATCACGATGGTATCGGAGAGATTCATCGCCTCCTCCTGATCGTGGGTGACAAACACCACGGTCAGGCCCAGTTCCCGGTGCAGTTGTTTAATCTGCAGCTGTATGGTCTGGCGCAGGTTTTTATCCAGCGCCCCCAGCGGCTCATCCATCAGCAGGATATCCGGATTGAATACCAGCGCCCGCGCCAGCGCGGTGCGCTGCTGCTGGCCGCCGGACAGTTCCCCCGGCATGCGCGCGCGGTACTCGTCCAGGCTGACCAGCGCCAGGGCCTCCGCCACCTTGCGTTCTATATCCGCTTTGGCCATGCGCCGCATGCGCAGCGGAAAGGCGACATTTTCAAACACCGACATATGCGGAAACAGCGCGTAGTTCTGGAATACCATGCCGATATTGCGATCGGCAATCGGCGTGCTGCTGACATTTTTTCCGGCGATGTGCACGCTGCCGCGATCCGGCATTTCAAACCCGGCGATAATTTTCAGTAAGGTGGTCTTGCCGGAGCCTGAGGCACCCAGTAAGGTGCAAAACTCGCCGCGCCGCACCGCAAGGTCCACGTTCGGCAAGGCGATGACGCCACCGTAGGTTTTGCGGATCCCCTTGAGTGCGACGTCTTTACCTTGTAGCTGTTGCATGCTTTTCTCCATGGCGACCGAACAGGCTGTGGGCGATTAAAATCAGCGCGGTGGCGGCGATCAGCACGCAGGACGCGGAAATGACCGTCGGGTCGAAGTCAAATGACAAGCCCTCATACATCAGTTTTGGCAGCGTGCGGTTGCGCAGGGTTGTCAGGAACAGCGCCATCACCACATCGTCGAACGAGGTAATAAACGCAAACACCGCCCCGCCGATGATGCCCGGCAGCAGGGCCGGCAGCATCACCCGCCGGAACATCCGCGGCCAACTCGCGCCCAGGCTGAGCGCCGCCAGCTCCAGGTTGGGATCAAAGCTTTGCAGCGCCGCGCGCAGGGTAATATAGACATAGGGGGTGGCCAGCACCGTATGGCCGATAACCAGCGCCACCGAGTTACTGATCAAGCCGCGCGGACCACACAGATAATACAGCGCCACGGCGGTGATAATCGCCGGCACCGACATCGGGATGATAAACAACGTTTCCAGCAAGCCTTTACGGCCCGGGCGCATCTTATAGACGCCCAGCGCGGCGGCGGCCCCCAGCGCCATCGAGGCGGCGGTGACCATCGCGCCGACCTTGACGCTTTGCCATAGCGCGGCCATCCATTTGGGATCCTGGAAGAAATTGCGATACCAGCGGACGCCGTATTCCGGCGGCGGAAAGGTCGGAAAGCTGCCGGTGCCGAAGCTCATCGGGATCACCACCAGGATCGGCAACAGCAGGAACGCCGCGCACAATACGCCCGCCAGCGCGCCGATACGTCCGCCGCCCGTCCGCCGGGCGCTGCTCATCTGGCTGCCCTTGCCCGCCTGGCCGCTCATGAGTTTATCCAGTCCGAACAGGCGATTGAACAGCCACAGCGCGAACAGCGTGGTCACCAGCAATACTCCCGCCAGCGCGGCGGCGATGCCCCAGTTCAACTCATCGCTGATATTGTGCGAGATAAGCTCGGCAATCATGCGCTGCGCCGGGCCGCCCATCAGCGAAGGCGTGATGTAGTACCCCACCGCGTTCATAAACACGATAATGGCTCCCGCCACCATGCCGGGGCGCGTCAGCGGCAAAATCACCCGGGTGAATATGCCGATAGAATCGGCGCCCATGCCTTGGGCCGCCAGGATAAGCGAGTTATCCAGCGCCCGGAACGAAGCGTACAGCGGTAATACCACGAACGGCATCAATACATGGGTCATGCCGATCAGCACACCGGTAAAGTTGTAGAGAAAGGCGATCGGATGATCGATAAGGCTGGTGGTGATAAGCAGCGTATTCAGCGGCCCGTTTTGCTGCAACAGCGCGATCCAGGCCGATGTGCGCACCAGCGCGCTGGACCAGAACGGCAGCAGCACGGCAAAAAACAGCAGTTTCGACAGCGCCGGCCTGACCGATGCCATCAGATAAGCCAGCGGATAACTCATGATCACGCAGCTGCCGGTCACCACGGTGGCGATGACAAAGGTGTTTTGCAGCACGATGCGGTAGATCGGCACCTGCAGCAGGCGCAGATAATTATCCGCCGACAGCGCGCCCTGGCTGTACAAGCCCTGTTTAAGCAGGCCCAGAATCGGCCAGATAAAAAACAGCGCCAGGAAAACCAGCAGCGGCAGGGCCAGCAGGCACAGGCGGGAAAAACGCCGCGTCTCCTTGTCCCGGCCTGCCGCGCTCAGTGTTATGGTCGACATAGATTCTCCATGGGGCCGAACTTGCGCAGACCGCCGCCAGCCTGGGGCTGACTGCGGTTTTGACGATAAGCGTCGGCCGCGTTGATCCATGATAGGAATGATGTTTTCACTTTGCCTCCGCAGCTTGCACGCAACCTTGACCGCGCCGGCGCATGCTTGCCGGGGAAGGCCTCGTCCGGCATTCTTTTTGCATACTTCTGGTATACCAAGAGTAACGCTGAAATCTTATGCAAGAAGCAGACCCGAAATGCAGCGTCGGGAAAATTTCATTCTTCCCCGGCCCCGTCGGCGCGCGCAGAGCGAACATCGCCCCGCATATCATGGCGGTACGGGTATTTCTAAGCTGCATAGATATCGGTACAGACGGGGCCTGCGCCAGCCGGCGGCGTTCGTTTATGGGGCATCAGGCCCCAGGCGGGTGCAACGGGGCAAAGGATAAGGCCTTTATCGCCGCCCAGAAACCTTAATGGCACCACATTATTCAAGGGGATGACATGTCAGAAAAATTTATTGCCCGGCGTATGAAACGCGTACGCCCCTCGCCAACCGGGGCCATAGCCGATACCGTGCGCGCCATGGAGGAAGCGGGCCTTGATGTAATAAACCTGGGCCTGGGCGAGCTGGATTTCGCCACGCCGCCGGCCATCGGCCAAGCCGGGATCGATGCCATAGTGCGCGGCGACACCAAATATACCGCCGTGGCCGGCACATTGGCGCTGAGGCAGGCGATCGCCGATAAGTTCCAACGAGATAACGGGCTATCCTACCGGCCGGCGGAGATCATCGCCGGCACCGGCGCCAAGCAGCTTATTTTCAACGCCTTTATGGCCACCCTGTCGCCGGGAGATGAAGTGATTATTCCGGCGCCCTATTGGGTCTCCTATCCGGATATGGTGGCGCTGGCCGAGGGCGAGACGCGAATAGTGGCCTGTAGCGAAGCGTCGGGCTGGAAGCTACAGCCCGAGGATCTGAGGGCGGCCATTACCCCGCGCACCCGCTGGCTGGTGCTCAACTCCCCCAACAACCCCACCGGGGCGGTCTATTGCCATCAGGAACTGGCGGCGCTGGCCGCCGTGCTGGTCGATGCGCCGCAGGTACTGGTGCTATCTGATGATATCTACGAACGCCTGCGCCACCAGGACGAGCCGTTTGCCACGCTGGCGGCGGTTGAGCCGCGCCTGCGGGATCGGACGCTGACGGTTAACGGGTTATCAAAAGGGTTCTCCATGACCGGCTGGCGGCTGGGCTATGCAGGCGGGCCGGGCTGGCTGATTACCGCCATGCAGGTGTTGCAATCGCAGAGCACCTCCAATCCCAGTTCGGTATCCCAGGCGGCGGCGCTGACCGCGCTGACCGCGCCCGACGATTTTACCGCCGGCTGGCTGGCCCGGCTTGCGGCGCGGCGGGCGATAGTCATGGCGATGATTGACCAGGTGGAGGGACTCAGCGCCCAAACTCCCCCCGGCGCCTTCTATGTCTTTGCCTGCTGCTGCGGACTGCTGGGTAAACGCGCGCCCGACGGCGCTTTGCTGGCAACCGATGGCGACGTGGCCGACTATCTGGCGCGCAGCGCCCGGGTGGCGACGCTGCAAGGCGCGGCATTCGGCATGTCGCCCTATATCCGCATCGCCTATGCCCTCGACGACCAACGCCTGTCTGAAGCCTGCGAACGCATTAAACAGGCCTGCGCCCGGCTGCGCTAACTGATAAACAACTGGCGCGGGAACTGGGTTAACCGCTCATGGCCGCTGTCGGTAATCGCGATGGTTTCGGACATGCCGAAACCACGCGCCAGTACATAGGTATGAAACGTCATGCCCGGGACAAAATGCCAGGCGCAGCCCGGCGCCGCTTCCAGCGGCTCGCCGCCGCTCGGCGCCAGCAGCAGGCCGACCGAATAGAAGGTTTTATTGGTGTAGGTCTCGCGCAGTCCCGCCGCCAGCACGCCCTCGCGATAGACCGCGTCCGGCACGGTGGCCGCCACGCCGGGCCGCACTTCCGCCAGCGCCGCATCCTGTATGGCAATCAACTGCTCCACCGTGCGGCGGTCCTCATCGCTGGCCTGGCCGACGCGGATCGGGCGCATAAAGCGCGCATGGTAATGCCGTACGTTGGGCGTGGTTTCAATCTGTACGATATCGCCGTGCGCCAGCACCCGATCGCTGTAACCGCCGTGCAAATGGTAAGCACGCTCCCCCGACGACATGACCCCCGGCCCCGGCAAATCACTGCCGGCGCGGATCATGGCGCTACAGATTTCCGCCGCCATGTCCCGTTCACTGACGCCGGGCCTGGCCGCCCCGATCGCCGCCGCCATGCCGGCCTCGGCCGCCCGCGCCGCCCTGCGTTGATAGCTGATTTCCGCCGGGGACTTAATAAAGCGCATCTCCGTAACCAATTGGCTTTCATCGAGCATCAGCGCATCCGGCAGACCGGCCCGGAGGCCGTTAAACCGCGCCACCGACAGCGGCCATGCCCCCATTTCCACCGCCAGCCGGGGCGAACTGCCGAGCCGCGAGCGGATCGCCTGCACCGCGACGGCGGTTTTATCGTCGCTGTCGCTCCACATCTCCCGATCGGGGAACAGGCAGGTGCTGTCGAGATAATATGCTTCCACGTCACGGCAAATCACCGTCGGATCGCCGTTCGCCGGAATAATGGCAAACTGGAACGACGAGTAGGCGCGGGTAAAGAATCCCGTCAGCCAGGTTACGCTTTCCGGCATAAACGCCAGCAGGGCATCATAGCCTTTTGCCACCAGTTGTTGCCGCACCCGCGCCAGGCGTTGGTCATATTCCGCTTTTTCAAACCAGTAATTGGTTTCCACCATCATTGATACCCTATTTGTGAATTACTGTTGCATGGCGGTGTTGTAGGCTTCACCCGCCGCCAGGGAATGGGCCGCCCACCAGTCGATATTCATAAACAACGCATTGGCCAGGCGTTCAGGCGTCGAGGGCAGCCGCCCCAGGCGCGATTTATCAATCAGCGGGATTGACTTAGGCGTTACCGGACCGTAGGCCACATATTGACTGAAACGCGCCTGCACCTCCGGGCGAATGATGTAGTTGAGGAATTTAACTGCCTGCGCCTTGTTGGGGGCGTCTTTGACAATCATAAAATAGCCTACCTGGGCCACTGATTGATCCCAGGCCATGGCAATCGGCAGACCGTCGTCAATGCCGGCCTGGAAACGGCCGTTCCAGCCCAGCGCCATGACCACTTCGCCGCTGCCCAGCGCCTGTACCGGCTGCGCGCCCGATGACCACCACATGGCGACATAGGGCTTGATCTGGCGGATCTTATTCAACGCGCGCTCCATGCCGGCGGGCGTATCAAGGGTTTTATACACATCGGCGGGCGCGACGCCGTCGGCCAGCAGCGCCGCTTCCAGCACGGTGTCCGGCTTATCCGGCAGCGTGCGCTTACCGGGGAATTTCTTCACGTCCCAGAAGTCGGAGAACGTTTTCGGTCCGCCGTTGGGAAAAGCCTTGGTCGAATAGCCGATTACCGTGGAAAAGATTTCCGACGGTACGCCGTAGTCGTTGCGGGCCTGGGGCAGCACATTGCTTTCATCGACCATATCCGGCGTGATTTTTTCAAACAGGCCGCTTTTCGCCCCCTGCATCAGGCTGGCGCCGCCGGCGGTCACCACGTCCCACTCGACTTTATGGGTATCCACCATCGCCTTGATACGCGCGATAACCGGATTGGTATCCTCGATAACCTCAATGCCGGTTTCCTGGGTAAAAGGTTTCATCCAGGCCGCGCGAATGCCATCCTGGTATGCGCCGCCCCAACTGGCAAACGTCATTTCATCGGCTGCGGCGGCGTTTAACGGCAGCGCCGACGCGGCAACGACCGTGGCGGCGGCAAACGCGCCGAGCAGTTTTATGCGCAATCTTGTCATCACTTCTCTCCCTTCATCACTGGAAACATCGTTCCCGGCACGAAACCCTGCCCCGCGCCGGGCGATAAGCCGTTAACGTGCGATAAACGCCGCAAAGCGGGTCAGCATGGTTTTGGCCGCCGCGGCTTCGTCGGCGGTAGCGATAAGATGCCCGATATCCGCCCCGTCGCGCTCCATGGTGGCGCGGTTTTGCTCAAACCACAGCGGCGCCTGCCGCAGCGTAATTTCCGGATGGCCCTGGATACCCCAGATCGGCTGATCTTTATAACGCCAGATTTGGTTGGGGCATTGATCGCTGGCCGCGAGGATGGTCATGTCGGGATGGGTGGCGCGCACTTCATCGTTGTGCCAGACAAACATATACACCTGCGGCACGATGCCGGAGGCGATGGCATCGCCGGCGGCCGCGGGTGTCGCCTGCAGCCATTTATTGCCGATTTCGCACGTGGGGCGCCGGAAGACCTGATCCCGCCCGCACAACGCCGAGGCGAGGATCTGGCTACCGAAACAGATCCCCAGCATGGGGATGCCCAGGCCGGCGGCTTGCGTGATCAGCTGGTGTTCACGGTGGATAAAGGGAATATCTTCATAAGCGCCGTGCGGGCTGCCTGAAAGAAAAATGCCGTCATAACCGGCCAGGTCGGCGGGAAATTGGTTCTGGTAGGCCCAGTGGCGATCGACCTCCAGCCCCCATGATTCAAAACGATCGTCCAGGCGGGCGATCGTCTGTTGCGATTGGCCGTTGTGAAGATACAGCAGACGCTTGCGACCCATCGGGCCCTCCTGATACTCGTTAACGAACCGCTGTCGGCGGCCGGTAGTTAGCGCGAACCGCCGCCGGTGACCGACTGGAATATGGCGTTGCGCGCCCCTTCGATATGCCGCACCATCGCCTGCGCCGCACGCTCGCCGTCGCCCGCCTCAATGGCGTCGACGATCGCCAGGTGCTCGTTGCGCCCCGGTTCAAAACGCGAGGGCACGGTCTCTTTGCCAAACATCCGGGTGCGGGTGCGCAGCTCGCCTATCAGGCGCAGCAAGAGCTTATTGCCGCTGGTCTCGGCGATACTGAGATGCAGGAAGTCGTCGACTTCCCAATGATGGCCGGCCGTAACCTGATCGGGACCGGCCATCGCCATCAGCCGCTGGCGGATGGCGCCCAGCTTCGCCGCCGACATCTTGCCGGCGGCGCTGCGGGCGGCGTCGGCTTCCAGCAGCATGCGCACCGACATGATTTCTAAAATTTCGCTTAATTCCACGCCGTTAACCAGCAGCGTCCGCCCCGATCGGCGCAGATAATGGCTGCCTTCCAACCGGCCGAGCGCCTCGCGCACGGGCGTACGCGACAGGCCCAGCTGTTCCGCCAGCCGGCGTTCGTTTACCACGTCGCCATTGGCCAGGGCGCCGGCCTGGATCATGCGCAGCACGGCATCAAAGGCATTTTGCGTTAACGATTGATCGTGCGGTGGGGTTAATTCCGTTGCTTTCATTATTGCCTCCGTACTGCATGATTTTTACCCTGCCCTCTTTTTGTATTCTATTTGTATACCATTTGTCTACCGCAACATCCGCCGCTTAAATGCCCTGAACGTCTGATAACAGGCGGCGAATTGCAGTAAAATAAGCAAATCTTATTTCTTGACCGGCTGCGGACGCGTCCGGCGCCGGGCGAACGTATACCGCCAAGGCCCGTAGCAGGCATTGCGCGGGCTGAGCAGGGGGCAGAATAAAGAGCGGCGGGGCGGCAAGCGAAATAGTAATGCAGTCATTTTTGATCTGGCTGGCGCGCAGAGATAGGTTATCCGTATGGCGGTGTTTTTCCCGCGCCCGCGCCCTGGGGCAACATAAGGTTGCCGCATGAAACCAATAACATATCCTAACTAATAATTAGCTATATAAATTATATACATGAGCGAGATAACGCCGACGCATTGCCGGTTAAATTTTTTGATCCTTATTTATCAGCCAGCTAATCGCTTTTTAGGCCGCTATCCCGCTTTGGTGTCTTTTCAAACCGCCTGATTTATTTATACTGGACACATAAACAGTATTAATGGATTTATCAGCATGAAGATCATCACGACATTTTTTGCGCCCGCCGGCCTGTTGCCGGTGCTGTCCCTGCCGCTGTTCGCCGACCGGTGCCGGGCGGGTTTTCCCTCGCCGGCCCAGGATTATGTCGAAAAGACCCTCGACCTGAACGAATACTGTATCCGCCATCCCAGCGCCACCTATTTTGTCCGCGCCAGCGGCGATTCCATGACCGACGCGGGTATCGGCGACGGCGATCTGCTGGTGGTGGACCGGGCGGAAAAAGCCGGCCACGGCGATATCGTCATCGCCGCCGTCGACGGCGAATTTACCGTCAAACGGCTCTGCCTGCGGCCGCGCCTGGCGCTGCAGCCGATGAATCCGGCGTTCCCCGAACTGTTTCCCGACCCCGACACGCTGGAAATTTTCGGCGTGGTGCTGTTCGCCGTTCACGACACCCGCAATTGATCATGTTTGCCCTGGCCGACGTCAACAGCTTCTACGCCTCATGCGAAGGCCTGTTCCGTCCAGATCTGCGCGGCGTGCCGATCGTGGTGCTGAGCAATAACGACGGCTGCGTGATTGCCCGATCGGCGGAGGCGAAAAAACTCGGGGTGAAAATGGGCCTGCCCTATTTTCAACTGGAAGCGTTATTGCGCCGGCAGCGCATCGCCGTGTTTTCCTCGAACTACGCCCTGTACGCCGATATGTCGGCGCGGGTGATGGCGACGCTTGAAGCCCTGGCGCCCCGTACCGAGGTGTACTCCATCGACGAAGCTTGGATGGATGTCGCCGGCATAAATGCCAGCGTGCCCTACGATCGGTTCGGCCGGCAGGTGCGCGCGGCGGTGCGGGAGGTGACCGGATTGACGGTGGGGGTAGGCATTGCCCGCACCAAAACCCTGGCCAAACTGTGCAATCATGCGGCCAAGCGGTGGCCGGCCACCGGCGGCGTGGTGGCGCTTGACGATCCGATCCGGCTGCGCAGGCTGATGGCGTTGACGCCGGTTGAAGATGTGTGGGGCGTTGGGCGGCGTATCGGCAAAAAACTCACCGCCATGGGCATGCAAACCACGCTGCAGCTGGCCGACGCCAATATCCATTTTATCCGCAAAACCTTCGGCGTGGTGCTGGAGCGCACGGTACGGGAGCTGCGCGGCGAATCCTGCCTCAGTCTGGAGCAGCAGCCGCCGGCCAAGCAGCAGATCGTCTGCAGCCGCTCGTTTGGCGGCCGGGTCACCGATCTTGCCGCCATGCGCCAGGCGGTCTGCCGCTACGCCGGGCGCGCGGCGGAAAAACTGCGCCAGGAAAAACAGTATTGCCGCCAGATAGCGGTATTTATCCGCTCATCCCCCTACGCCATCAATGAGCCTTATTATGCCAACGGCGCCAGCGAAACGCTGCTCACCGCCACCCAGGATACCCGGGATATTATGGCGGCCGCCGTGCGCGGCCTGGAGCGCATCTGGCGCGACGGCCCCCGTTACGCCAAGGCGGGGGTAATGCTGAATGATTTTTCTCCCACCCGCCAGGCCCAGTTCCAGCTGTTTGACGACCATCCTCCCCGTCCGTCCAGCCGTGAGCTGATGGCGGTGCTCGACCGCATCAACCAGACCGGTATCGGCCATATCGGGTTTGCGGGCCAGGGCATCGCCCCCGCCTGGGCGATGAAGCGCGAGATGCTATCGCCGGCTTATACCACGCGCTGGGGGCAATTGCCCGTCGCCAGGATAATCTGAAGACGCGGGGTTAAAAAAGCCGCGCGGGCAAGGCCGGCACAGCCGGCAACGCGCTTTATTGACGGTAATATATTGCCACCCATCCGGATTGACGGTACAAATAAAGCCGCTATGGCAAGCGCGGGGGCCGTATCAGCTCCCGGCAACACAATTTACCTATTAAAATAAGATAATAAGGACACACCTCACATGTTAGCCAAGATTACCCGCCTGTTCCCGCTGTGGGCTGTTTTGCTGTCCATCGCCGCCTACTATTCCCCGACCACCTTTACCCGCATCGGGCCCTATGTGAGCATCCTGCTGATGCTGATTATGTTCGCCATGGGCGTCACGCTCCGGGTGGCTGATTTTAAACGCGTCCTCTCCCGCCCGGCGCCGGTTATCGCCGCCACCTTCCTGCACTACCTGGTGATGCCGCTGGCCGCCTGGATACTGGCCAAGCTGTTCCAGATGCCGCCCGATCTGTCGGCGGGCATGATCCTGGTGGGCAGCGTCGCCAGCGGCACGGCCTCCAATGTGATGATTTACCTGGCGAAAGGCGATGTGGCGCTGTCGGTGACCATTTCCGCCGTGTCCACCCTGGTGGGGGTTTTCGCCACGCCGCTGCTGACCCGGCTGTATGTGGATGCGCAGATCAAGGTCGATGTGGCGGGCATGCTGCTGAGCATTTTGCAGATTGTGGTTATCCCGATCTTTGCCGGCCTGGTTATCCATCATTTGTTTACCCGCGCCGTTAAGCGCGTGGAGCCTTGGCTGCCGGCGTTCTCAATGATCTGCATCCTGGCGATTATCAGCGCGGTGGTGGGCGGCAGCCAGGGATTTATCGGCTCGGTGGGGCTGGTGGTGATCGCGGCGGTGATCCTGCATAACGGCATCGGCCTGCTGAGCGGCTACTGGGGCGGAAAACTGTTCGGCTTTGACGAAACCACCTGCCGCACGCTGGCCATGGAGGTCGGCATGCAAAACTCCGGTCTGGCGGCCACCCTGGGCAAGATTTATTTCTCCCCCCTGGCCGCGCTGCCCGGCGCGCTGTTCTCGGTATGGCACAACCTGTCCGGTTCGGTGCTGGCCGGCTACTGGTCCGGCCGTCCGATCAAGAACGGGAAGCCAAAATAACGGCGCTACGCTATCAATGACGCCATGCCGTCCGGCGCAGAGGTTGCGCCGGCGGTTAACGTATCAGAAAGCTTAACGGAATACGTCCGCGCGGCTCGCCCATTTGATAAATAAAACCGCGGTGATTCCACCGTCGCCTATCGCCGGATTTACGCGTTGATGTGGTCATGGCCGCCTCTGGCGCCGTTGACGGCGGCGCCTGTCGTTTTCCCCATTTTCTCATCCGCCCGCTATGCTTAAGCCAAGTTAATCGATAAAGCCATCCGGTGACCGGCTGATAATGAGCGGCGCGTTACAGTTGTTTACTAAAATAGATAGCCGGTTAAACACAATTTGGGTGTTAAATCTCACCGCCTCTCAGCTCGCCGCTCTATTTGCCATACAGGATTACTGAAGATGACGCTTAGATTGAATGCCTTTAGTTCAATTAAACCCAATGTAAAATGGGCAACGGTGTTCTGGTTATTAAACGCTGTGTTACTGACGGCGGTAAGTTTCCGCTATTGGCAATGGATTACCATTCCGGCGGGGGATTACCGTTCGGTTATCTATTTGCTTACCGCCCAATACGCCCTGTTCGGCACCATTTGCCTGCTGGGCCTGGCGCTGAATTGCCTGTTGTGCCTGTTGCCCGGCCGGCTGTTCCGGGGCATCGGCATCCTGCTGGGGTTCTGCGCCGTTGCGGTGCTGGTTGTCGATACCCTGGTGTTCGCCCAATACCGCTTTCACCTTAACGGCGTCGTGCTCGAAATGCTGTTCGAGGGGCGCGACGTGGTCGACCTCTCATGGTACACCTGGCTGGTGGGCGCGGGCATGGGGCTGGCGCTGCTGGCGCTGCAACTGCTGTTTAACCGCCTGGCGCGCGCCGTACGCCGTCTAAGCACGCTCAGGACGCCCGGCTACAGCCTGATGGCGCTCAGTATCCTGGTCAGCCAGGGTATGCACGCCTGGGATGACGCCAACTATAGAACCCAGATCCCAAGTTATACCCATGATTTTCCGCTTTATTACCCGCTGACGGCCAAGTCCAGGCTGGTCGCCTGGGGACTGGTGGATCCCTCCCTGGCATTGAATAAAGAGAACAATCTACAGGCCGAGCCGGAAGGGACATTGCATTACCCCCTGCACCCTATCGCCTATGCCAAGCCGGCCCAGCAGCCCAATGTGCTGTTTATCCTGATCGACGCCTGGCGCTACGACGACGCCAATGACCGGGTGACCCCCAACGTCAGCCGGTTCGCGCAGCAGGCGCTGCGCTTCCATCAGCATCGCAGCGGCGGCAACTCTACCGAGCCGGGCATATTCAGTTTGTTCTACAGCCTGCCGGATACCTACTGGCTGGCGGTGCGTAACAGCGGCCAGCGCCCGGTGCTGATGCAAACCCTGGCCGACGAGGGGTATCAATTTTCCATTCACGGGTCGGCGGATCTCAACCATCCGCCGTTTGACCGCACGGTATTTTCCCATATTCCCGATTTGACCATCAGCAACAGCGAACCGTCTCCCGCCCGGCGCGACCGGCAGATCACCGATGCCTTTAAGCAGTTTATCGATAAGCGGGACGCTAAAAAGCCGTTTTTCGGTTTTCTGTTTTATGACGCGGCCCATGGCTACGACCTGCCGCCCGACGCGGCGACGCCGTTCAAGCCCTATTGGGAACGCGTGGATCACATTAAGCTCAACAACGATTTTGACCCGACCGAATACCATAACCGCTACCGGGACGCGCTGTATTATGACGATAGCCTGATAGGCGAGGTGTTGGCCAAACTGGCGCAGGCGGGGCTGGACAACAATACCCTGGTGGTGATTACCTCCGATCACGGCGAAGAGTTTAACGATCATAAAAAGAACTACTGGGGTCACGGCAGCAACTTTAGCGACGTGCAAATCCATGTGCCGATGTTTATGAAGCTGCCGGGCGGCGAAAGCGGCGATATCAACCGGCGCACCAGCCATTTCGATGTGGTGCCGACGCTGATGCAAACTATTGCGGGCGTCACGACCCCGGTGGGCGACTACAGCGTGGGACGCAATTTATTGCAGCCCGACGCGCCGCGTTCCGACGATATCATTGTCGGCAGTTATTACAATTACGCGGTGGTGTCCCCCGATCAGATTGACGTCGTCTACCCGGGCGGGATCTTCGAGACCTTTACGCCGGACCTGCAGCCCAGCAAGCAGCATCTGCTGCAGGGCGAGCGCCTGCGTAATATTATCGGGCTGATGTCGCGGTTTAATAAATAAAACGCCACCGCCCGGCGGCGGTCTTGTTCAGACTGCTGACAAGCGTGCACATGAGCTAGCGGTGGGTATGATGGGTAGGCTCAGTAAAGCGTAGCGCACCAGGGATGGCGCGCACGACGTTGCCATCAAACTCAACAAGACCGCCGCCGGGCGGTCTTGTTTCGATCAAATGAAATCGCAGGCATGATGACGGGAGGACGAGGACGCCCCTCAGAAGTTAAACGCGCCGCCGATATACGGGCCGTCGGCCAGGATATTGTCGCGGTCGCCGTCCTTGCCGTCCATCGCCATATAGCGGTAACCGACGCTGACGGTTACCAGCGGGATGGCGGTCAGCCTGACGCCGGCATTGGCTTCGGTATAGTTTTCCACGCCGCTGGAAAGGGAATCCGGCGAGTAGTAATAATCGCCATACAGGCTGAACAGGCTGCCCACCGGCAACTGCAGGCCTCCGCCCACGGCAATGGCATAACCTTCATCGCCGTCTTTTGGCCCCACATACAGTCCCTTGCCGCCCACGGTGCCCATAAACGGGCCGAGGGGAATATTGTAACCGAGGCCGAGGCCGGCGACATCGCCGTTGTCATCGTTATGCGCCCAATTGCCGCTGACGGCAATGCCCGGCGTAGTGGTCCCGAAACCAACGCCTACGTTGGTATAATGTTCGCCGACTTCACCGGTTACGCTTACGGCATTGGCGGATGCGGCGGCCAGTAACAGGCTGGCGGCGGCACCAGCAATAAAAAACGTCTTCATTGTTTTCTTCCTGAATCATCAAAATGGTCGGGAAACATTCCACCGCAGGAAGTTTAACGCAAAGAGTTGAAAGTGTAATGAGGTTAATTATATAAATTTCAGATACAAGCATTCATCCTGATTGGCGCGCCCCGCCGCCGGCGCATTATTTACCACAATGCTCCTTCACGTCTTTCGTGCCATTGCCGACCGCCCTGATGGCGGCGGAGAGTTTTTGTTTGGTGATTCCTAAGGTTTGCGTCCAGTACTCCACTTCCCACGGTTCCCGCAGGCTGATAAAATTTTTATCCTTCGGCTCTTGAAGATGAATTTGTTCACTCATTTCGTCGTGTCCCTGCTGATGGGAATAGCCCCATACCAGTTATAAGTTTATATAACTGAATAGCAACAGGGATTATTTAACTTTTGGGGCTGGATCATGACCCTGACCGAATAAAGCTGTTTATCTGCAAAACGTGAAAAGGATCGCAGTAACTTTTATTGTCTGCGGGAAATGTCGCCGCCCGGTAAATTACTAAATTAATCATCGCGCAGAGGATCGGCACCCGGAATCATTCCCGCCGCCCTGCGCGATATCTTGTCTTTCACTGGTCAATATCGGTCGATAGAGCAATGTCTTTTTGCGCTTCCAGCGCGGCCAGCCGCTGCGTCAGCGTCGCGTGGAGATGATCATAAGCCTGGCTGCCCAGCGTCAGCCGCCGGGGAGCGGGGCTGCGCTCCACGCTGGCCATGATTTCCCAGACCATCTTTACCGGGTCCCCCAGGATCGGGAAAGCCTCAGCGGCCAGCGCGCGACGCATATCCCCCGCCGGGGTGGCGTCATACTCCGCCATCGGCGGCGGGGTGATCAGCGCGCCGCCGAAGCCTGTTTTCGCCGGTCCCGGTTCCACCAGGGTAAACTCGATATTGAACGGCGCCACTTCCTGGGCCACCGCCTCGACGAATCCCTCGATACCCCATTTAGTGGCATGATACAGGCTGAAATTGGGATAGGCGGTTTGGCCGCCCTCCGAGGATATCTGCAGGATCCGCCCGCCGCCCTGGCGGCGCAGGTGCGGCAAGGCGACGCGGATAAGCTGGATCGAGCCGATGAGATTGGTATCGATCTGATGACGGATCTGCTCATCGCTCGCCTCCTCGCCCGCGCCGAACACCGCATAACCGGCATTGCTCACCACGATGTCGATACGGCCCCAATGCGCGACGGCCTGATCGAAAACACGATGCACCTGCTGCGTATCGGTAACGTCCAACGACGCCACCCACAGACGGTCGCCATACCGCGCCAGCAGATCGTCAAGCGCGCCGGTCTTGCGCAAGGTTGCCGCGACGCGATCGCCGCGCGCCAGGAGTTTTTCCGTCAGTTCCCGGCCAAGTCCCGAGGACGTGCCGGTAATAAACCACGTTCTAGACATACGCTGTCTCCTTATTGTTAAGGCGCCGCTATGATGGCGCGTTAACTGAGTATAAGGCCCGCAGATCCATGCTACTATCCGTACAATATCGCATGAAGAAGTGAAATAAACCCAGCAATGAAAAAACCCGATTTAGCGGATTTAACCGCTTTCGCCGCGATAGTCGCCCATCGCAGCTTTCGCAAGGCGGCGGACGAGCTAGGCCTGTCCCCCTCCACCCTCAGCCATATGATGCGGGTGCTGGAGCAGAATATGGGGGTGCGGCTGCTGCACCGGACCACCCGCAGCGTGGCGCCCACCGAGGCCGGCGAGCGGCTGGTGTCCCGTCTGCGCCCGTTGCTCAGGGATCTGGATTCGGCGCTGGAGGATGTCAACGAATTCCGCGACCGGCCCAGCGGCATATTACGCATTAACGCCAGCGAGCCGGCGGCCCGGCAACTGCTGGCGCGGGTGGTGCCGGCGTTTCTGGCGCGCTACCCGGAAATGTCCCTCGATCTGGTGACGGAGAACCGGCTGGTGGATATCGTCGCCGGCGGTTTTGACGCCGGCGTTCGCCTGGGCGAGGCGCTGCCGCAGGATATGATTGCCGTGCGTTTCGGCGGCGAGGTACGTTTTGTGACGGTGGCCGCTCCCGTCTATCTGGCGGGCCGCAGGCCGCCGCAGACGCCGGACGACTTGAAAGGACATGAATGCATCCGCCTGCGCCTGCCCAGCGGCAAGATTTTCCGCTGGGAATTTGCCCGCAACGGCCAGGAAATCGCCCTCGACGTGCCCGGCGCCCTGACCCTGGACCACCTGGGCCTGATGGCGGAATCCGCCGTCGCCGGACTGGGCATCGCCTACTTACCCGCGCCGGTGGCCCAGCCCTATATCGACCAGGGTAAACTTATCCGGGTGCTTGAGGAGTGGTGCCCGCCGATACCCGGGTTATTTTTATATTATCCCGGCAATCGCCATGTGCCGTTGGGGCTGAGGGCATTTATTGCCGTATTGAAAGAAGTTGATTAGTTTATTCGTAGATATTATTTTTTCAAATAAATTAATATCTGGCATTAATTAAATTCAATAGCACCGCGCATTGCAATGCTATTACCTGTTCGCGTAAACTGCGCAGCGCATTACTTATTGCGCACTATGCTTCGGCACTTATGCCATCAATATAATGCTCACTCCCATCGACATCATTATCCATTAGGTTTCTACTATATGCCTTTAAATGTAACACTCGCCTCGGCACCGCAAAATCAGCCATCCCTTACCGCCGGCCCTGGCAGCACCGCGCACGACCCCCATCTTGCCGGTGACCTTTTAATTGCATTGTTAAAAAAAACCGGCTACGCCGCAACGCCGCTTCCCGCAGAAATAGGGGATGTGACTATAGATAGCAATAATATCGATTTTTTTAATGAGATTTTCGTTAAAACGTATACCGCTACCCGTGATAAAAAAAACGTTCAGGACATCCGATTCGACAACGCATTCACCCTTTCGCTGCTCGACTGCGATGGCGGATTGGTAATAGCCTATGGCGAGAAAGTCTTTGAGCTGTCTAATATTACTATCGAATTATTAACGAATTTAATCATAAGCGATTACCATGATCATCCCGCCGCGTACGATAATACGCTGCTGGCGGATTTTATCCTGATGCAGACAGCGCTGGACGATAATACCGATAAACCCGATGTCCATAAAAAAATCGATATCCTGCATAATATATACCACGACATTCCCCAGCCCTGTTTTATTGCCGCCGCGTATATGATGGCGCACAGATCCATCAGTCCTTTCGACTTTTCCGTACCGGCGTCGATCCTGGCGCAGCTCAGGCAAGGCGGGCAGTTCGACATCGGCTTATGCATGCTGGACGGTAACGATATCAGCCAGGAGCGCCATGGCGTCGATTTTACCCTCACGCGCCATGATAATCAGAAAACCAGCCTGCAGGCGAATGTCCGCCCCCGGGATTTATTTAACCACGCGGCGGAGATCCGGCATTTCCTTGCCGCCAATTTAGGCGACCACTGTATTTTTCTGACCAGCAGCTACAGCGTCGGCCACTTTTGCTATTATGATATTAAAAATGATATTGTTTATTCCGGTCGGACAAAGGCGCTTTCCGCGGTAGCCTCCGGCATACATTTCGTCGACTATATGGCAACAAAATATAATAAAGATAATGAAAAGCAGCAAATCACTTTGTTTTGCACGGATAATAGCGCGGATGAAGTAGCGAAAATCATCGACAGCTTCTGATCAACCCCGCGTCATCAGCACCGCCAATACGCCGTCAGCACCTGGCCGGCGCTGATCCTTAAGCAGCTCAGCCGATGCATTTAACTCATATTTAATCCCGGTTTATTTATTAGAGCTTCCATTATTTTCCTCACATACTGAGCCATGTCAAATCACCCCAGACACCCGCGGTGAGCTGCTCACAATATGCATTAAGGATCATTTTATGGTTGCCGTTTCACCCCGCTTTACGGGGGCTATTGTCCGGGGCGCGCCGGGCGATACGCTTTCTTCGCCGCCGGGCATTGCCCCGGCTGACCCGATGCTTAACGCCGAAGGTATTTCGGTCACCTACCGTACCCGTCGTGGGATAATAGAAGCGCTGAAACAGGTCAGCCTGCGCATCGGCACGGGCGAGTTCGTCACGCTGCTGGGGCCGTCCGGCTGCGGAAAATCGACGCTGCTGAAAATTGCCGCCGGCCTGCTGCGTCCCTCCGCGGGGCAAATTACCATTGCCGGCAAGCCGTCCCACGGCCCTAACCGCAATATCGGCGTGGCGTTCCAGAAACCCACCCTGATGCCCTGGAAAACCGTGCTGGAAAATATCCTCATGCCGGCGCATACGCTTAAGCTGGATTTAACCCGGGCCCATGCCCGCGCCCTGGAGCTGCTCGCGCTGGTGGGACTGAGCGAATTCAGCCACAACTACCCTAATGAACTGTCCGGGGGCATGCAGCAGAGAGTCGGGCTGGCGCGCATGCTGCTGGGGGATCCCAAACTGTTATTGATGGATGAGCCCTTCGCGGCGCTGGATGCCATGACCCGGGAAACCCTGACCCTGGAACTGCAGCGCGTCTGGCTGCAAGACCGGAAATCCGTGCTGTTTATTACCCATAGCATCCCGGAGGCGGTGTTCCTGTCGGACCGGGTCCTGGTCATGTCCGCCCGCCCGGGAACCCTTATCGAAGACTACCGGATAACCCTGCCGCGGCCCCGATCGCCTGAGACCCTCTCCTCGCCCCCGTTCAGCGAGGCATGCCGGCACCTGCGCCGGCATTTTATGGAGCACGCGCAATGAACCGGATCCTATCGGTGATTTATCCGCTGATAACGCTTACGGTATTGTTGCTGGCATGGCAACTGGCCGTCAGCCTGCTGAATATTCCGGAATATATTTTACCCGCCCCCACCGCGGTGTGGACCACCTTGCTGGATCTGTTCCGCCAGGGCGTTATCTGGAAGCATATCGGCTATACCCTGTCGGCCACGCTTATCGGGTATGCGCTGGGCAGCGGCTTTGCCCTGATCGCCGGCGCCGCGCTGGCGGAATCCGCCACCTTCGAAAAATTCGTTTACCCGCTGCTGGTGGCTATCCAATCCACGCCTAAAGTGGCCCTGGCGCCGCTGATCCTGGTCTGGTTTGGTTTCGGCATCGCCTCCAAGGTGGTGCTGGTGGTGCTGTTATGCTTTTTCCCGCTGTTTATCAATACTCTGGTGGGATTTAAGCGGGTAGATGCCGACCTGATTGACGCCTGCCGGGCCTTTTCCGCCTCCCGCTGGTATATCTTCCGCCACGTTAAGCTGCCGTCGGTGGCCGGGGATATTTTTGCCGGTCTGCAGATAGGCATTGCGCTGGCGCTGATTGGCGCCGTGGTGGGCGAACTGGTGTCGTCGGAAGCCGGGCTCGGTTACATGATTGGCGCCGCCGCGGCGAATTTAAACGTCAGCACGATGTTTGCCGGCGTATTCCTGCTGGCGGTGATAGGGCTTATCGGGGCGCAAAGCGTGCGCTGGCTGCACCGGCGCCTGGTTTTTTGGGAAACACCCCGGGCCGATGATACCCGCACGGTGCGCTAACCCCAGGTTTGATGACATTAACGAGGCTCGCTATTTCATGACACAACGTGGTTATTTATTCAGCACTTTTTTTTGCCTGGCGCTAAGTGCGGCGGCCCAGGCTGAAGAACAGATTATCGTGGGATTGAATATTCCCCAAACCGTGGTCGACGGCAGTATTTATAGCGCCGCCGATAAGCTGGGTTACTTCCGCGCGGAAAACCTGGCGGTGAAAACCATCGTTTTCCAGGGCGCCGGCGCCCTGCTGCCGCAGGTTAACAGCAAAAAAATCGATATCGGCTTTCCGATGCCGGAGCCGGTGCTGGCGTCCTATGCCCCCGGCAAACAACCCTTGCCGGTACAGTTTTTCTATAACGCCCGGCCTTCCGGCGGCATGGAGCTGGCGGTATTGGACAGTTCGCCCATCAAGACCCTGGCCGACCTGAAAGGGAAAAAAATCGGCGTCGGCGCGCTGACCTGGGCTTCGATTCCGCAAACCCGCGCCGTGCTGGCCAACCAGGGACTGAATCCGGATAAAGACGTGCAGATCGTGGCCACCGGCGCGCTCGGCGCCGGCTTCCTGGCGTTAAAGGAAGGCCGCGTCGACGCGCTGAACTTTAACCAGAGCTGGCACGACATGCTGGAGCAAAGCGGCACTAAAATCCGCCGGTTGTCCTATCCGGCCGAATTTTCCGCGATGGTGGGCAATGGCTTTATCGCCCATAACGATACCCTGCGCGATCGCCGCGCCATGCTGGTGGGTTTTGGCCGCGCCATCACCAAGGCCACACTGGCGTGTGAGGCCAATCCCGGCTTCTGCGTCCAGACATTCTGGCAGGCGCAGCCGGAATTAAAACCGGGCGCCGAGGTCTACCAGGCCAAGCTGAAAGACGCGGTATTCCTGTTGGAACGCCGGTTAAAACGCACCCTTTACACACCTGAGGGTCAGCCGGTGGTGCCGGGACGATACGATATCGACGCCATTGCCCGCTATGTCGCCTTGATGCATGACGCCGGTGAACTGGACGTGGCCAGCGTACCGCTGGATAAGATTTTCACCAACGCGCTGGTCGGCGATATTAATCATTTCGATAAACAGGCCGTACAGCAACAGGCCCGCGTGGCCAAAATGGAGGAGAATTGATGATGCCGCTGACACTGACCGTTACCCCGGCCATCGCCTTGGTGGATGAACCGCGCCGCATCCGTCTCCATGGCCTGCGCCCCGGCGCCACGGTTGAGATTGAAGCCACATCCCGCACCGGCGATGGCGCGGCCTGGCGCAGTTACGCGCAATTTATCGCGGCGGATGACGGCACGGTGGATTTGCAGCGTGATGCGCCGGTTGCCGGTGATTACCGGGGCGTCGACGGCCAGGGATTACTGTGGTCGCAGCGGCAGGTTTCCCCGCCGACCGGCGCCGCCGGTCATCCGGCGGTTATCGCGCCGGTCACCGTGCATCTGCGCGCAACGGGACGCTCCGCCGGGGTGGATGCCGCACCTGTCCATGCCGACGCGCAAATGGTGCAACAGTTTAGCGCCGATAACGTCGCCTATCGGCCGATTGAAGAGCAGGGCCTGGTGGGCGCGCTCTATACGCCTGGCACGCCGGGGCCGCATCCGGTGGTTATCTACCTCAACGGATCCGGCGGCGGCATCAATCATCAGCGCGCCGCGTTATGGGCTTCCCGCGGCTATGCGGCGCTGGCATTGGGGTACTTCGGCGCGCCGGGCCTGCCGTCGCATATCTCCGCCACGCCGCTGGAATATTTCGCCGACGCCCTGGCCTGGGTACACGAGCGGCTGCGGCCGCGCAAGGGTTTTGTCGCGGTCAGCGGGCAGTCGCGCGGCGGGGAATTATCCCTGCTGCTGGCCGCCACCTTTCCCGAACGGGTGTCCGCCGTGATCGCCTATGTTCCCAGTTCGGTAACGCACGGCGTACTGGCGGCGGGACGCCCGGGTGAAAGCCGCTTCGCGCCCTGCTGGGTTTACCAGGGCAAGCCGCTGCCGATTGTCTGGCATGGAAACGACGCGCAGGCATGCTGGCGCGAAATTGACAACGCCCCGCAGCCGCGGCGCCAGGCGGCGGCGTTTGTCCACGCCCAGCGGAATACCGCCGCGGTGGAAGCCGCGCGCATCCAGGTGGAAAATATGCGCTGCCCGGTGCTGTTGATTTCCGGCGGCGACGATGGATTCTGGCCGTCCACCGACTACTGCCGCCATGTGACCAGGACGCTTAACGATCACGCCTATCCTTACCCCGTTCAGCACCTGGATTATCCCGACGCCGGCCACGCTATCGCCACGCCGTATGTGCCAGCCACGGTTATCGATAAGCCCCATGCGGTATCGGGCATTATCATGGCCGCCGGCGGCACGCCCGCCGCCAATGCCCACGCCTCGGCGGATTCGTGGCGCCACAGCCTGGCGTTTATGGCAAAACTGACGCAAAGCCGCTGATCAACTCGCCGCCTTGCGCGGCGGTTACCCTTTCCAGCGCGACGCGCGGATAAGCGCGCAAAAGTCGCCAGGCATAAAACCCGGTTCCTTATCGGCAATCACATCGGCTTTAACATTGCCGAAGGTGGTGTCCGGCTTATGCTTAATGCCGTCATAAAACGCCTGGATAATGTCTTCTTTAAACGCCGGCGTGCGCGGATGCTCGGCCACCACCTGTTCCCGCACGTCTTCCGGGTAGGACGCATAGTTAATGCCCAGTACATCCATCTCCACGCCGGCGGTGACCAGGGCGATTTCCGGCGCCATAAACTCCGGCACCCCCGGCGTGGTATGCAGGGCGATGGCGGTCCAGACCTTATCGATATCCGCCTGGCCGACACCGTACCGGCGCAGGAAATCGCGCGCCGCATCGGCGCCATCCACCTCAAAACGCTTATCGCAGCTGCAGTGCTCCCGTGTCAGCCCCATGTCGTGGAACAGGCAGCCGATATACAACAATTCTTGATCGACGCGAAGGCCGCGCTGCCGCCCGGCCAGCGCCCCCCAATAATAGGTGCGGCTGGAATGATGAAACAGCAGATCGGATTCGGTGTCGCGCACCAGCTCCGTTGCTTCGCGCGCCATTTTGCTGTCGGGCACGCTGATACCGTTGATGCTGAAAGCCATGGTGATTACCTCCGGTTAATTGACCTGACCAGGGTAATGGCTCATGCTCGGTGTCTTCAATCACCGTATTACGACGATTTGAGACAAAACGCTGACCGGTGCCATGCAATAACCCATTGAGGTACGGAATAGGATATGCGTAAAGAAATAGTCTGCCTCGCGCTGCCCGGCGCGCAACTGCTGGATATTTCCGGGCCGCTGGACGTGTTTGCCGAGGCGAACGCCATCCTGGGGCGCGTGGTTTACCGTATGCGGGTCATGGGGCTGGATCAGCAGATCATTACCTCATCCTCGGGGGTAAAAATCGTCCCCGACCTGTCGTTGCGGGAGACGCTTACCGGGCCGCTGGATAGCTTCCTGGTGGCGGGCGCGCCGGCGGTGGCGGCGGGCGTTAATCTGGATGCGCACAGCCTGGCGGCGCTGGCGGCCTGCTGCCGGCAAAGCCAGCGTTATGGCTCGGTATGCACCGGCGCGCTGGTGCTGGCGGCTACCGGATTAATGGATGGCTTCCGGGTCACCACCCATTGGGCGGTATGCGGGGAACTGGCGCGCCGCTACCCCGGCGTGCGGGTCAATGGCGATGAAATCTATATCTGCGACGGCCCGCTGCGCACGGCGGCGGGCGTAACGTCCGGTCTGGATCTGGCGTTGCGGATGGTGGAAGAGGATCTGGGCCGCGAGGTGGCGATGGCGATCGCCGCCAACCTGGTGATGTTTTTCACCCGCCCGGTCGGCCAAGGGCATTTCAGCCGCAGCGGCCGCGCCTCGCTGGCCGGCAGATCGTCCTTGCAGGATATGCAGCGCTGGGCCGTCGCCCATCTCGATGAGGTGAAAAGTGTGAAAACCCTGGCCAATCATATGCAGCTCAGTACCCGGCATTTTACGCGTCTCTTCCAGGAGGCGCTGGGAGTGGCGCCGGCGCGCTGGCTGGAGCAGGAGCGGGTGGCCAAAGCGCGCGACCTGCTTGAATCCAGCCGTTTGGCGCCGAAGGAAATCGCCGCCGCCTGCGGTTTTTCCAGCGTGGATATTCTGCGGCGCGCCTTTTTACGGCGGCTGAAAACCACGCCCACGCAATATCGCCGCTATTATATCGGCCTTGATTGAGCGCAAGGGCAAACCCGCCTGCGCGCGGCCACACCAACGTCGCTACCGCCTAATCAACACGCCTGGCAAGTCCTCCGGGGCAATCTCCTACAAAATTTCAAAGAATAGCGTTCAATCTCTGTACTGATTAAGCGCTTTATCAAAGACACCGGTGATTTATTATACCCACACTCTTTTTATCAGGTGAAACTCAACGGCGGGCGCATGAACAATATCAATTCAACATCCTCTTCCTCCGATACCGCCATAAATGATGTCGCCGCCGCTCGGCAAGCCGGGCCGTTCAATCCGGCATTCGGCTTAAGCGTAACCAATGTCCCGCGGCCCTTTACCGCAATGCGCAGCCCCATACTCCGCCACCAGGAAGGCCCCCCGGCAAAAATCCATAAACCAAACTTCGCCGATGGTGATAATACCCCCGGCAAGGGAAACCCAGGTTTCGCCTGTCGTTCATATGAATGTTTAAAACAAGAACTGCATAAAAAATATTATGATATAAGCGTTTTGCTGCCGCATGAAAAACACCTTTATCTGCCGATTTTGCTCGACGGCGATAGCGGGACGATAGAACTGCTCAAAAATACCACCCTTATCGATGATAGTGATAACCCTGCTTTAAACTTTCACGCGGCATCCGGCAGGCTGTCCATCACCACTGTCACAGATAAAGATGATAATGAATTTAACGATATCCCGTTAAAACTGATGGACCAAATAAATATGCATTACCCTATATTAGGTAATAATTTCTATGCATCTTATTATTGTGAGCCAAATAAAAAGAAAAAAATGTATAAACTGATATTCCCTAAGAAAAATTTTACGGGGGAAAATTTTTATCTGACGTTGGAATGCGCAAATACGGTATTTAATGCCGCATCGATCAATAAAAAATTTTATATTTCATTGGTTATAATGCATTTAAGTAACTATCTAAAGCACGCCGGCTTGCCTGAGCTTAATCATGATGTTATTGACAAATTATTGCAGGGATATCCGTCATTGGCCAATAGCGGCAAGGGGATTTTGCAATGCTTAGCGGCCTATTACTGAAGGCTCCTTGCCCTACCCTCGCCCACCAATGCGCCATGGCGCGTTTTTATCATGTAAAAGCAGGCCGGATGATGTCCGGCGCCGGCACGTTTTCATCCAGGCGACGATCGCCAGGCTTGGGGGAAGCGCTAATCATGGGCAGTCCGCATCACTGACGGGGCTATTCGCGCTTAAGCCGGTTACTGTTGACCAGCCACAGCGTTACCACCAGGATTAATATGGCGGCCGAATAATACAGCGTATCCTGCGGATCTTTATGATCGACGATAATCAGGCGGATAATCGCCGTGATGCCGATATAGACAAAGTAGCGCAGCGGAAAGTGATACCCGGACTGGAAATACTTCACAATCAGGGCGATAAACTCAAAATACAGAAAATAAATGACGATGCCTTCAATCATTTGGTAGTAAGACGCCAGTTCGCCGTTTACCAGCAATACCCTGGCCAGAAGAACGGTTTCCTTACCCATAAAAACGATCAGGATCGCCGCCAGGAACAGCAGGCCGATATTCAGGATCATTTGCAGCACGGTCGCTATACGCATACCGGTAATCATACCCATACCTCGTCGTGATAGTTTCCTTACGGAAAGACCGGTAAGCATAGCATGATTTTTGTGATGAATATCACATTAAACCAGCGCATCCGGGTACTTGCCTTCAGGCGAGTAAAGGAAGAGCAAGGGGTTTGGCGGCGCGGCGAAACGCGGTATGCGGCGTAGGGAGGGGAAACCCACTGCGTGGTAAAGCGGTGGCGCAAGCCCCGCCCTGATAGACGGGGTGCGGATCAGGTCGTGCTGCCAATTCAGTTTTTTAACTGGTAGGTTAGCGTAATCTCAGCCTTAAGCACCTTGGACACCGGGCAGTTTTCTTTTGCCTGCTGGATAATGGCGTCAAATTCCTGTTTATCGATCCCGGGCACTACCACGCTGCTGTCCAGGGCGATTTTAGTGATGCCGTAGCCGCCGCCCACCTTATCAAGGGAAACATCGGCTTTGGTATCAATGCTCTGCGCAGTGTATCCCTTCTCGCCCAGCATCAAGGATAGCGCCATGGAAAAGCAGGCCGAGTGGGCGGCGCCGATAAGCTCTTCGGGATTGGTGCCGGGTTTGCCTTCAAAGCGGGTATTGAAGCCATAGGGCTGCTGGCTTAAGGCGCCGCTTTCCGTGGAGATGGTGCCCTTACCCTGCTTGATATCGCCTTCCCAATGTGCCTGTCCGTATTTATGAATAGTCATCTGCATCCTCCTGTTTGTTACCCATAGGCTTTTAGTATAGCTACTCTTGCCGGAGGTGGGGAAATCCCAGGCCAATGCGGCCGGGTAAGCGACGTGACAGCAACCCGGTTTATTTTTTTCGCTCTTTTGTTAAAGCGGCTATTCTATTTCCGCCATGCGGCTGGCGGAAAATATATGCCCTGTTATTTTATTAACAAATAGCAGTAATTATTTCCCAACGTTCATTTGCATTCGGTAAGCCGAGGCATTACCCGTCACGATTGAGCCATAATCATCCATTGGACGGTTGCACTATTTTTTTCAGGCATCCGCATATCAGCGCGGGCAAAAGACAAAAATTGGGCTTAACGCCATCACGCAAAGCACAGGGTGGCATGAGCGAATCCCCATAATTCCCACAACAACCGCCCTACCGCCGCCGCACCACTCTGCATCGATATTTTTACTGTCCATTCTCTCATTCCGCGGAAAATAACCTAAAGAAGCGGAAAAATTTGCCGATAGCTAGGCAGGACATTTATCTCAGGTATTACACAGTTTGATTTGTGACATTTATATGGGAAACAGAAATGACAAGTTTAATAAGTAAAATAAATAGCATTAAAGTGTCACATAAACTTTTTTTAGGCTTCGGCATTGTCTTATTACTGGTCGTTATTGCATCAGGCCTTAGTGTTCAACGCTTCAAGGAAATTCGCGATATTTATGAAAAGACCAATCTGGTTTATAATATAAATATTGATGTTTTCCAGGTTAAAGTCAACCGCGTTAAATACCTTTACTCGTCCGACGACGCGGTGCGTAAAGTCATGGCCGGCTTTATCGATGACGCCGCCGCGCTCACCCACCAAGCCCAGGCGCTGTCATGGGATAAAGAATCGATGGCAAGCCTGGATAGCATTGCCCGCTATCTGGGAGATTTTAATAAATCTCTGGAAAACATGAGTGTTTTTTCCAAAAAGATGGTTGCCATCCGCGCCCAGCTGGACGATCTCCATAACCAGGACGCCATCGGCCCCTTTAAAACCGCCTTGCTAAACCAGACGTTTGGCACCGATAGGGATAATCAACTCAATGATTTTGTATTGGCCTATATTTTAATTAAAGACAATTCCTTTAATTTGCAATTAAAAGGCACCGATGAGGCATTAGCCTTGCTGCAAAAGAATTATGCGGATGCAGCGAAAAAATATAACGATTTGGCGGTCAGCCTCGCACCAGAAAACAAGCCGACCCTTGATGCTTTTTGGAGCTACTTTGGCAAATATAAGGATATAAGCCAGAACTACTATGCCGATTATAAGGATTTAAATGCGGCGGAAAACGGCGTAAAACTTGCCGGCGATAAGAGCAGCGCCGCGGTCAAAGTCATTATTAATATCGTGAAAGAAAAAAATGACGCGCTGGCGTACGGCTCTTCAAGCATTACCATTATCATCGGCCTGATTGCGGTGGTCTTCGGTATTCTCGTCTCCTGGTATATCACCCGGCAGATTACCCGGCCGGTGCTGAAAAATCTCGCGGTTGCCGAGCGCATTGCCGACGGCGATCTCACCGCGTCGATAACGCCTGAAAGTCATGATGAACTGGGCCAGCTTACCGCCGCCATGGCGCGCATGAACGCCAAACTGCGCACCATCATTTCCGATGTGCGCGACAGCGTCGGCACCGTGGCCTCGTCGGCGGCCAAAATCGCCACGGGCAATACCGACCTGTCTTCCCGCACCGAGCAACAGGCCGCCGCCGTGGTCGAGACCGCCGCCAGCATGGAAGAGCTTACCTCAACGGTGAAAAACAACGCCGACAACGCCAGACATGCCAGCCAGATCGCCGGCGAAGCCACCCACAATGCCCATCAAGGCGGCGAAGTGATGAAAAATGTCGTCAGGACCATGGACGACATCTCCCTGAGTTCGAAAAAAATCACGGATATTACCGCCGTCATCAACAGCATCGCTTTCCAGACCAATATCCTGGCGCTTAACGCGGCGGTGGAAGCGGCGCGCGCCGGCGAGCAGGGCCGTGGGTTCGCGGTGGTGGCCAGCGAAGTACGCAATTTGTCGCAACGCAGTTCGCAGGCGGCGAAAGAGATCGCCACCTTAATAGGCGAGTCCGTCTCGCGCATTGACGTGGGCACCAAACTGGTGGCCCAGGCCGGCGATACCATGGAGCAAATCGTCGCCTCGGTTTCGCGCGTCAACGACATCATGGGCGAGATTTCCTCGGCCTCGGAAGAGCAAAGCCACGGCATCGAACAAATCGCCCGGGCGATCAGCGAGCTGGATACCACGACCCAGCAGAACGCCGCGCTGGTCACCGAGTCCTCCCTTGCCGCCAACACGCTCGAAGATCAGTCGGCGGTGCTGGAGGAACTGGTTGCCAGCTTCCGTTTATAGCGGCCGCCTTGCGGGTTAACCCTGCGCGGTGGGACGCACGATAATCTCGCCCACATCCACGTCGGCGGGCTGTTCAATGGCAAAGGCGATGGCGCGCGCTATCGCCTCAGGCGCAATGCCGAACGTGTTCATGGACTCTTCGATCCGGGCCTTGACGGCCGGATCGGTGATGGTCTGCGCAAAGTCGGTACGCGTCATACCAGGAGAGATGACCGTGACCCGCAGCGTTTCCCCCGCCTCTTGCCGCAGCCCTTCGGAGATGGCGCGCACCGCCATTTTCGTGCCGGCATAGACCGCCATGGTCGGTACGATACGATGCGCGGCGGTGGACGCGGTGTGGACAAAATGGCCGAAACCCTGGGCGCGGAACACCGGCAGCGCGGCGGCAATACCATACAACACGCCCTTGATATTAATATCGATCATCGCCTCCCAGTCGTCTACCTTCAGTTCGTCGAGAGGTGAAATCGGGCCCACGCCGGCGTTGCCGATCAAAACATCCAGCTTGCCATACCGTTCGCACGCCAGGTCGACAATACGCGCCACATCGTCGCGCCGGGTGACATCGGTTTGCAAACAGGCCGCGTCCCCCCCCTCGGTTCGTATACGGGTTGCCAGCGCCGCCAGCCGCTCCGGCCTGCGCGCGCCCAGCACCACTTTAGCGCCGCGCGACGCCAGCAGCAGCGCGGTCGCCGCGCCGATACCGCTGCCCGCGCCGGTAATAATCACCACTTTACCGTTGATTTGCGACATGAATACGCCTCCACCTAATTCGCCATCAAAATCGGCGCGGCCTTGCCGGGCCACGCCGGGGACAGATGGCATCATGGCGCCCGCCGGCCGATTAATCTATAATCAATTCTCCGCTATTTATCATCGATCGTACGGAATGTTATGGACCCGTTGTCGGATGTGTTTTCCCTGTTGAAAGCTAAAAGCCTGTTGTCGGCGCGCATTGAGGTGCACGGTCCCTGGGCGATGCGTTTCTCCGGCCTGAGCCATATCAAATTCGCCGGCGTGTTGGAAGGATCATTCTGGCTGTGGAGTGAAGATGGCATGCCGCCCGTGCATATCATGACCGGTGATTTTTATTTGCTGACGCGCGGCCAGGACTATTGCACCGGCAGCGATCCCACGCTGGCGCCGGTTGATGGCCGGGAGGCCCTGGCGAAAAACCTTGGCGCAGACGGTATTGCGCGTTATGGCGACAGCGGCGAGAAGGTGAGCGCGGCGGGCGGACGTTTTATTTTTGCGCACGACTCCGGCACCCTGTTATTGAAGCTACTGCCGCCGGTGGTTCATGTGCCGGCGGCGTCAGCCAGCGCCGCGCCGCTGCGCGCGGTGCTGGAACTGCTGCGCATCGAGACCGAAGCCTCACGCCCGGGGGCCGCGGTGGTGGCCACCAATCTCGCCAATATGGTGCTCATCCAGATCCTGCGGGCGCACCTGGGGTCGGGTATGCAAGCGCCCGGCTGGCTGGGCGCCCTGGCCGATCCGCAGATCGGCGCGGCGCTGGGCCTGATGCACGCCGATATCGCCCGCCGCTGGACCGTGGGGGAACTGGCGGCCAGGGTCGCCATGTCGCGCACCACGTTCTCGCAGCATTTCAGGCGGCTGGTCGGGGTGCCGCCGCTGCAATATCTTATCGAGTGGCGCATGGCGGTGGCGGGCGACGCCCTGCGGGCCGGCAAAAGTCTGGCGGCGGTGGCGGACAGCGTCGGTTACGGTTCCGATACGGCATTTAGTGCGGCGTTTACGCGCACCACCGGCCAAAGGCCGGGGCGTTACCGGGCGCAAAGGTAGTCAGTTATTACTGAAAAAGATATCGCCCGATTCGGCTTTGAGAATTTTGCCGGTGTCATTGGTGATCAGAAGGTAATTGCCGCTGGCATAGGTCCAATGGCTATTCTCTACCGGGGCGGGCAAATGGCGCTTTTGCCATTCGACAATTTCATACTGCTTGGTGAGGTATTTAGCCGGTACCGTATCGCCGATTTGATGCTCTTTATCATCGATAATGATTTTATTGAGCTCGTAGGACGGGGGCGCGGCGGGCTGGGGCTGCGTAAGCTCCGGTTGGGGTTGCGTAAGCTGCGGCTGCGCCGAATCCGGTTGCGCGGGTGCCGGCGCCTGTTCAGGCTGCGCCGGCTCCTGCTGCGGTTGTACCTGTTCCTGCTGCGGCGCAACGGCATCCTGCTCGCCTTCCGCCCGTACGGGGGAAACCAGGCTGAGGCTGCCGGCCAGTAATCCCGCCGTAAAGAGTAAAACTTGAGTCCTGCTGCGCATCATGTCTCCCGCTGTAAATGCTGTTTTATCAAAATACTTACACTACAGACAATACGGAAGGTAGTGTTGTTCCGTACATGGGTGGCACGCAGCAAAATTTAATCGCCCCATGGCAATACCCAAATCCGGGGTAAAGCGGCGGGGAGTAGAGTAAAATGGAATGCGCCACGGTAGATTATTATTCACAATAGTCTTGGTAATCAGATCGCCCCGGGCCCAAAGAGGGATAGGCCGCGCATGACCATGAGCCACGCCCATATTATAACCAAACTTATGCGCCTGTAGGTCAGTATTGCAACCCATTTGCTCAGCAGCAAACATGTCAAAAGAATGGGGAACGGTGTTTATCCAGGCGTTAATATAGAATTGCAGGATGTTATGAATAAAATCAAAGGACTTTTGAAATTAGTCGCCATTTTTATCATCATTAAGGTCATCTTTTTTTTTAGCGCTGAATTTAGTAAAAACCAGGCCATGTCGGCGAATACAGCGCCCCGGCCAATCCCTGCGACAGCACCGATTGTTTCTTCTGCTCACGCGGTGGTGCCAAAAGATGGATTCCGTCGCTATGTGGCCGGCTATGGCGTAAGCGTTGAGTTGCCTGAAAAATGGTTTATTCTTGCACACAGCCAGGTAAAAGACATCGCGGACATTGGCAGTAAGGCGATGAATAGCCAGGATAAAAGTAAAAAAACGCCCCTAGCCGCCAATTCCAGCGCCGATCAAAAACAGAATCAGGCGGTATTCAGAGTTTCCTTCAGCGATAATCTGTTAACCGAAAGCGAGATACAAACAGCGACGGCGGCGGAAATAAAGGAGGCTTGCGACGCGCTTAATAACGGCCTGAATCCTGGCTTAGAAAAGATGGGCACTCACCTAGTGAGAAAACCCTACTGTTCAGTGGGCAAAATAGCCGGTAAGACGGCGTTTATTGCGGACTATCAGCGCAGCGGCGCCTATGGCCCCGATCCGTGGAGAGTGCTGATTTATCAAATTCCGCTGAGTGCAAAAACGGCGATGATAACCGTATCCTACCAACTTGTTTCCGACGCGGCAAAAAACCAGATTGAGGAGATATTGAGCTCTCTGTTGTTTGAGTAACAGCCAACCTGGGTGAAAATATTTGCGCGTGGGTTTTTTTAACCCGTGCCGACGCAAATATTTTCGCCGCTGATTCGTCTACCTCTGTATCTGAACAATGTGGAGTAGACAACATGAGAGATCGTAAGTTAAAGATATTGGTTATGGCCGTTGTGGCTATCCTCGCGGTTACCACGCTGGTCATGCTACTGTGGAACGCGCTGCTGCCGGTAATATTCGGCGTAAAGAGCATTGGCTTTTTCCAGGCGCTGGGGCTGCTTATCCTCTGCAAAATCCTGTTTGGCGGTTTTGGCGGCCGGGGCATGTTCGGCCGCCGGGGCCAGGAAATGCGCGCGCGCTGGATGGCGATGAGCCCCGAGGAACGCGAGGCGTTTATTAAACAGCGCGGCATGGGCCACCGGCAGGGTCCCTGGCATGGCCACTGCCATCCTAGGGATCGGGGCAATGAACCGCGCGCCGACGATAACGGCCAGGCATAATGACTAACGCCGCGGACCGGCGCCACGATCTGCTGGCCGCGCTGCGCGGCTGCCAGCAGCGGCTGCGGGCGTTTATTGCCGGGCGCACCGTTAATGTCGCCGATGCGGAAGATGTGTTCCAGGAGATAAGCTATCAGCTGATCAAGGCCGATAGCTATCTTCATCCCATCGAGCAGGTCGCCGCCTGGCTGTATCGCGCCGCGCGCAATGAGCTTATCGACCGGTCGCGTAAAAAGCGCGAATTATTGCTATCCGACGATGTGGACCAGGAATGGCCCGCCGGCGAGGAACTGGGCGAGCTGCTGTTTAATGCGCAAAGCGGCGCCGAGGACACCTATCTGCGCGAGCTGGTATGGCAGGAGTTGGCGCTGGCGCTGGCGGATATGCCGCCCCAGCAGCGCGAGGCGTTTGAAAAGACCGAACTTCAGGGCTACTCCTTTAAGCAGCTGGCCGATGAGACCGGGATCGCCGTCGAAACCCTGCTGTCGCGCAAACACCAGGCGGTGCTGTTCCTGCGCCTGCGCCTGCAGGTGCTTTATGAAGCGGTAACCGGTGCCTGAGCAGGCTGAAAATAGCCTGCCGTTATGGTCTCTCCGGCGCCCGGACCTCAAGGCGTTGTCCCTCTATGCCGCGGCTCGAGGTATACTCAGTACATATACATACGCTGATAAGGTCCATTCGCCAATGCCATCCGACCGTCGTTCCCGTAAGCGCCTTGCCATGCGGCAAGCCATCTCCAATGCCGCCACGCGCCTCTTCATGGAACGGGGCTTCGATCGGGTGACGGTGGATGAGATCGCCGCGGCCGCCGACGTCGGGAGGATGACCGTGTTCAATCACTTTCCCCGCAAGGAGGACATGTTCTTCGATCGCGACGAGGAGGGCCGTGAACTCTTGCGCGACGCTTTGCGGCGCCGCGATCCCCAAGTCTCTCCCATCGAGGCGCTGCGCCTGCTCGCGCACCGGCTGGTGGCGGAACAAAGCCCCTATGTCGAATTTTCCGCCGGGAGCGAACGCTTCATGGCGACCATCGAGGGCAGCGAAACCCTTAAGGCCCGGGCCCGCGGGATACGCGACGAGATAGCGCAGGTGGTGACGCAAGCGCTATGCGCATGCGTGGGGCGGGAGCCCACCGATCCCGCCGCCCATCTGGCGGCCGGCCTGCTCCTGGCCACCTGGACCGTGGCCTTCATCCAGGCTCACCGGATCTTTCGCCACCATCGGGACGCAGAGGAAGCGCAGGCCGCCTTTCTCGCTCTTATCGATCGGGGAACCCTCGGCCTGAACGCCGCCATGGCGGGCACGCCTTACGCCTGAGCGAACGGCGGCTCCCCTGCCCGCTACATTCACCGGTTGCCCATCATATAACAACCTCCCGTCGGTCCGCCGCCTGCGGGGGTCGCCGCCCCAATAACCCTTCCGCGCTGTTGGCCGCCCAAAATGGACGTGATTTAAAATTTTACTGGACTTAATTTTATGATGATCATAAAATTTTACCAGACATAAAAACATGCCCTAATAGAGACACGAACACCCGGGAGCGGACAAGTGAACATCAACGGTAAAGCGGAAGGGTTGCGTGAGCAAAAAAAACGCATCACGCGCCAGCAGCTATCAAACACCGCGACGGAACTCTTTATTAAACATGGATTTGATAATGTCACTATTACGGATATTGCCATCGCTGCAAACGTTTCTAAGATGACGGTATTCAACTACTTCCCGCGCAAAGAGGCGCTTTATTTCGATCGCATTGACGAGATCCATCAATTATTACAAAGCGCTATCGACCGCCATCACGCGCTTTCGCCGGTGGCGGCATTACGGACCCTGGCCGCTGAACTGGTCGAACAGGAACATCCGTTAGTCAGGATGGATAAGGGTGTTGCCGACTTTTGGAGGGTGGTCGCGGAAAGCCCATCACTGCGCGTTTATGCGCTTGAGCAGTTTGAAATACTGGTACTGACGCTGAGCAATATCCTGTCCTCGCGCATCAACGCGCAAAATAATGATCCCGCGGCCAGCCTTATCGCCGTCATCGTGCTGAATACCTGGCGTATCGCATTCCAGGAGGCGCTGAGCCACCAAACAACTTTATCAATCAAGGATAGGCGACAGGTATTCCTTGGTCTTCTTGACCGCGGCTTTCATGCCGTCGAAGCGGCTGCACAGGGAACGCCCTATGTGTAAACCGTGGGGAACGGCGCTTGCCAGCCTGATGTTGCAGCCATGGTGAAGAAAACGCTGAGCGTTATTTTTATTACCATTTGGCTTGACGCTATTGGCATCGGCATCATATTTCCTATTCTTCCGCGGCTTCTCGAAGATGTCATGCATACGGCGGACATCTCGCCTTACATCGGTATTATGGCGGCGCTTTATGCGCTTATGCAGTTTATTTTCGCCCCCTTTCTCGGCGCATTAAGCGATAATTTCGGCAGGCGCCGGATATTGCTGATTTCTCTTTCCGGCGCGGTGATCAACTACTTGATAATGGCTTTCTCCACCCAGCTTTGGATGCTGCTGGCCGGGCGGGCGATAGCAGGCCTCACTAGCGCGAATATAGCAGTCGCTATGGCCTGGCTGACTGATATAACCCCGCAACACAAACGCGCCCGGCGTTTTGGATTATTTAATGCCATGTTTGGCGCTGGCTTCATCATCGGGCCGGTTCTTGGCGGGTGGCTCGGCGACTACGGATTACGGCTCCCCTTTCTCGTTGCCGCCGGACTGAACACCGGTAACTTTCTGCTGGCGCTAACCGTCCTGAAAGAGTCCCGCACCCCGGCAAACCGGAAAATGAATTTGTCTGAATTTAACCCGCTCAAGCCGTTGCGCTGGTTATCCGCCTCTAAAGGGCTTTTGATTGTCACGCTGGTTTTCTTTTTCTTAAGCGCCACTGGCGAGGTTTATGGAACCTGTTGGGCGCTGTGGGGGCAGGATATGTTTCACTGGAATGGGTTGTGGATTGGCCTGTCCCTGGGCACGTTCGGAGTATGCCAGACACTGGCGCAGGCATTTTTGCCCGGCCCTGCCAGCCGGCTGCTTGGCGAACGCGGCACTATCCTGGCCGGCATTGCCTGCTCATGCCTGGCATTGATTATCCTGTCCATAAGCAACCAGAGTTGGATGGTGTTCGCGATTATGCCGCTTGTGGCCCTTGGCGGCATCGGCACGCCAGCCCTCCAGGCATTGGCTACCCATCAGGTTAACGCTGACCAACAAGGACAGCTTCAGGGCATATTGGCCTCGGCTGTCAGCCTGGCGTCTATTGTGGCTCCATTGATTTTCTCGACCTTATACTTTCTGGTCCGGACATGGTGGCCCGGCGCCATCTGGATTTCAGTCATTATCATTTATGCGTTCGCGGTACCTTTGATATATCGCTGCGCCCGCACATAACGTAAGCGTGTGGCCAGCGACCGACACTGCAAAATATCGCCTTATTCCTTTAGGCGAGCTTGCTCCCAATAGAAGATATCTATAAATAAAAACAATATATTAGTAACTTTTCAAAATAAGAACCGATCAGCTTAACGATGAGATTTACTCACACTTTCCTCGAAAGTGTTCGCATAAGTACCCCCGCCTTTGCCAAACTACCTCGATACCCCAACAACCGGAGAGGGAATTCTGATGGGTGTGCCGCAAACTAAATCGGAACTTCTGTTAGCCATCGACAAAAACTACAATAAATTATCAGGTTACCTCGCATCCATTCCGCCAGAATTAGCATCGGATCCATCCATGGAAGGGCATGCAAAAGGCTCTGTTATGAGTGTTTGCAATCTTGTCGCTTACTTAGTTGGCTGGAATAGATTAGTTATCAAATGGATAACGCGTGACGAAGCAGGACAGCCCGTCGATTTCCCGGAAAAAGGTTACCAGTGGAACCAGCTTGGTCTTCTCGCCCAAAAGTTTTATCACGACTATGGCGATGTGGATTTAGACTCGCTAAAAAACCAACTGCAGGAAGCTAAAAACGAAATCGTTGAATCTATCAATAAGCGATCCGACGATGATCTGTATGGAAAAGCGTGGTATGGCAAATGGACAATGGGAAGAATGATTTCTCTTAATACGTCTTCACCCTACGCCAACGCCTGCGGCAGGTTAAGAAAATGGGCAAAGGAAAATAACCTTAAGCTGTGAGGGAAGCTGGCGGAAAAATTGACTGCGAAAAAGCAACAGTCCCAGGTTTGGCAGCCCCCCTCAGCCATAGCGTTTAAAAACATCGGCGACGGCAAATCAGTTCTTATAGGGGCGTTATTGCGTAAGCGTACGTCCAGTCGCCGTCTGATTTAACAGAAGTCGTTAGATAACCTGGGTGCTCCTCTGTTAAATTGATCTGCGCCCCAGATCCTGGACTTCAAAATCAATCTGGTGGAACAGGCGCTCCAGCCCAGCGTATCTATTGCCAAACTGGCGTAGGAGCATGGGATCAACGACAATTTGCTATTCAACTGGCGCAGACCTGCGCTGGATACAGGCGATGCTGGGCCATGCCGCGTCAAATCGACTCAAATCTACACGCAGGTAAGCATCAAGGCGCTGTCGGCGGTGCATGCGTCAACGCGATAGGCCAGACGTTGACGACGATATCGGGTTGTTGCTCGACTTGATGGCAGAAGATGCCCCCACGGGGGTTGACGTTAATAAACCATCAAAGATACTAACAGATAGTAATAGATATTATTCTGTATCGGAGGCAACCATGACAACCAGTATCGCGCTAAGTCCTCACTTCGAAGAGTTTATCCGCGCACAAATCGACAGTGGCCGTTATAACGTAAGCGTCAACTCAGTGACGTATTGACGCTTATTCGGCAGGTATGACAAGGTTCCACGGCAGCAGATCTTTAATCTTATTGATGGGATGATCCGCGATTGTCGCCAGTACATGGCGCAGATAGGCTTCCGGTTCGACACCGTTCAGTTTGCAACTGCCGATCAGCGTGTACATCAACGCCGCCCGGTCGCCGCCGCTGTCCGACCCCGTGAAGAGATAATTTTCCCGGCCCAGGCTCACCACCCGCAGCGCGTTTTCCGCGATATTGTTATCGATCTCCGCCCAGCCATCGCCGGCGTAGTAACACAACGCCGGCCAGTGGTTCATCAGATAGTTGAACGCCTTTGCCGTATCGGCCTGTCGCGGCAATGTGGTGAGTTTTTCCCTGATCCAGCTCTCCAGGCCCATCAGTAACGGCTGGGTTCGCGCTTCGCGCACCTGTTGTCGTTCTTCGGCCGGGCGCCCCCGGATGTCGGCTTCGATAGCATACAGTTCACCGATCCTCTGCAGGGCTTCGGTGGTGGTCGGCGACGGATGGCGAACATGGATATCATGGATTTTACGCCGGGCGTGGGCCATGCAGCCGACCTCGCGGATAGGGCCTTCTTCGTATGGCGGGTTGAAGCCCGCGTACGCATCCGCCTGCAACAGTCCGCTGAACCCGGCCAGATGCGTTGGCGGATGAATCCCCTTGCGGTCCGGGCTGTAGGTGAACCACACCGCGGGTGGAAGTCGCGAACCGGCATTGCGGTCGTCACGCACATAGACCCACAGCCGGCCGGTTTTCGGCTTGCCTTTGCCCGATTGCAGCACGTCCACCGGCGTGTCGTCGACGTGCACTTTACCCGTGTTCATCACATAGTCGCATACCGCGTCGGCCAGCGGCGCCAGCAGGTTGCTGCACAGGCCCACCCAGCCGGCCATGGTGGCCCGGCTCAGTGTGACGCCCTGACGGGCGAAGATTTCCGACAGGCGATACAGCGGCGAGTGCTCGGCGTATTTCGCCGTCATCACGCGCGCCAGCAGGCCCGGACCGGCGATGCCACGTTCGATGGGGTGCGACGGCGCCGGCGCCTGGACGATGACATCGCAGCGGGCGCAGGCTTTCTTTTTACGCCGGGTTTTTATCACCTTGAACGCGCTTTTAATCAGCTCAAGCTGTTCGCTGACATCCTCGCCCAGCGGCTTAAGATCGCCGCCGCAGGCGGGACAGGCCGGCTCGTGCGGCTCCAGGCAGCACTCTTCACGCGGCAGGTGTGACGGTAAAGGCCGACGTACCGGTGAGGGGCGTGAGGCCGGCAGCATAGCCGGGCAATCGACGGGCGCATGCTGGACCTTATCTTCCGTCAGCAGCTCTTCCAGGCGATGCTCCAGTTGGACTATCTGTCGCCCGGCCTTTTCCGAGCTGCGGCCGAAGTACAGGCGCCGCAGTTTCGCCAGTTGCGCCAGCAGGCGGTCGATTTCTGCTTTGCGTGCGTTAAGGTCATTGTGCAGGGATGCGATAGTCGCCTGTTGTTGCGCGACCAGCGTTTGTTGTTGCAGTACCAGCGCTTGCAGCGCGGGCATATCAGTGGGCAAGGCATGATTTTTTCGTTTCATGCCAGGATGTTAAGGGAAGCTATCGGGTTATTACAATATCGCCAGGTTAAACGAAGTACGTTCCGGTTGTTTCCAATTAGGAGTAGTTACTATGGCTAAGCGCGATTGTAAGTCAGAACTTGGCACAACTGAAGTAAAACCATCACAACCTCGTTATTATACAGTAGGTTATGCACCTAATGGCGGAACGCGCCAGACCAGCCCGCAGTTGAAGATAAGCGGGCGGTGGCTTGATGAACTGGGCTTTAACACTGGGCAAACGGTAGTGGTAACGTCTGAGCAGGGATGCTTGACCATCAAAACTGAGCTTAACGTCTAGAACTAATGTTATCATCCCGGCATAAGGCCGGGATTTGACTATCTGATTTTTTGTATGTCTTTATAATAACAACAAAACAATATAATTCCGATTGGAAAACCTGTTAGGCCAATTTTGCAAATGATTTTTATCTCTTCTTTTCCAAAAGGAAATGGCTTATCAAATTCCCACATTAACCATCCTTTCAGTAAGTAAGCAAAGACACCACTTACAATAAAAATAAAAACCATTGAAAAACACATATATATCAATAAAAATAAACAAAATTTTAATTTATTTCGTTTCATCTTTAATTCCAGATACACTTTGGTTCAAGCGTTCTCCCACAACTTCAGATACAAACGAATCAGTAATATTTGCACTAATTGAAGGTAAAGGATTCATTGGCGCAGGCTTCGTTATTGTCCAGATCCCAATCGGCACCCATTCGTATTGTTTCGAGACTGGATTAAGTACCTTATCCATGGGGACTTTGAATACGTTTCCTGCAGCATAGCCCACTGAAGCCCCTGATTTACTCAGTAATGCCCCCATAAAAGGATCGTCCCCTTTTATTTCCGCCGAATAAAAGCCGCCTGCCGCATTCCAGGTGACAGTAGGGTTATATCCTTTACCCGCCGTGATTGCACCAATGACTCCAGCGTTGATCACATCGGTAAGTTTGACATCGCCTGTCGCCCCTGCTTGTATCGCCGCATTAGCCGCGCCCGATATTCCAGCAGCGATTAATTGCTCTTTTCCACTTGGCCCTTGAATAATGGATTTTGCACCCATCATAATGACTGGCCAAGACGTAGGGTCACTGACCACAGACAGCACTCTATCACCGGTAGTGATATTATCTTTAAGGAATTTAAGATCATTTTTATTTAGATAATTAACTAATGCGGCGGCTTCGGGCTGCTTTAATTTCTCATCTAGCCGAAATTGCGAAGGATGAGCATCATTGGCAACATTTGTTTCAGCCTGAATAAGCTCTTCCAATGTCACACAGGCCACGCCGCCACCGCTGCATGCATCAGCAAGTTCTTTCGCATTCTTGTTGCTGATATCAATGTATTTCTCAAGTAAGGGAGTGACGTCTTCACCCGTCTCTTTCAGGTCGGCTAGCTCTTTATCCAGTTGCCGTGCTTCTTTTGCACTCAGGAAGTTATTCTCCACCTTAGTCGGATGACCCATGCGTTTTCTTAGCGCTAAGCTTGGACTTAATCCAGATTCCCACGCCAAGCGTCGTACCGGCTACAGTAGCTTGCTTTAGAGAGGTCAAAAAGCCATCCCCAAGATAGAACATGAAATGGCCAATCTTGAAATAAACAATAATAGATGCCAAAAGCCTAGCTACGAATACTAATATAATGAATAAAAATATATTACAAATAACTAACACGCTGAGTTTTTTGAGGTCAGTTATTCCCATCATTCTCGTCCGCATTATCTAAATACTCTTTTACAGCTCCGCCAAGCATCTCGCTAGAGAAAGACCCGCCTATAGCCCCAGTTAGATGTGCTGTATTTTCTTTAATCAAGCCAGAAAATTTATCAGTCATACCTTTTGAGACTTTATTTCCTATAACAGTACCGGCCCCAGCCCCAATCATAGCATTGGTCGGATCTTCACCTTTAGCTGCACTACCAATAGCTGCACCGCCTATATTTATTCCCACGCTGGGTAAAATAGCTTTTCCTGTGGTCGCCGCTGCGGTAACCCCGGCCATTACCACATCAACATAGCTAAAAGGATCGCCTCCGCTGAGTTGGACGCCTGTATTAACACCAACACCGATCGCAGCATTGGTTACCATCCCCGTTTTGATCGATTGGCCCAGCGGCCCCAATCCAAACATTAGCGCGGGGTCACCCATACTCGCATTCGAAGTATGGTAACCCCAGGTGTTCATAATGGTGTGGGCTTTCTGCTGCGCTTCGCTGTTGGGCGCTGACTTAAGATAATCTTGCCCCGTCAATAAGCCGGTCACCAGCTCTCTGGTTACCGCATCTCCATGTTGAGTCTGCATATCGGCCGCGTAAAGCCTGATATAGCTTTTCAGTTCATTACGTTCATCGGCCGTCATCGCTGCCGGATCTTTCTTGAACTGGCTGACCAACGCATCACTGCGTTTATCGGCATTTTCCAGCGCTAAATACTCCTTCGCCGTTTGCAGCGTCTTATCACCGTTGATGATTTTTTCCGCTAAGTCGTCCCGTTTTGTCGCGGAACGGGTGCTCAGGAAATTATTCTCCTCGACTATTTTTCCAAAATTTCAATTATTGGATCCTGAAGAACCGCTATCTTCAAGTCTAACTTTTATCCAGATGCCGATACCGAGAATTGAACCCGCTGTGATGCCTCTTTTTAGTGAAAGTAATGCTGCTTCTTTCCAACTGAAGGAAAAATAACCATGCTTGAAATAAACTAAAATTGAGGCAACAAAGCTCCCAATCATACAAAGACCGACAAAGACTAAAACACACCGACAAATAAGAGAGATAAGTAAATGTAATTTATTTGTTGTCATTTTTAAGCCCAACTTTGTCTAAATCATCCTTTACGCTACTGCTGATGATCTCGTTTGTTGTAGCCCCCCCGACATTACCTATTAATCCTGCGGTTCCCTCTTTTACTGCTGTCGATAATCCTGTAGTAATGAATTTATCAGCTTTATTACCTAAAACAGTGCCTAGCCCAGCACCAATCATAGCATTGGTCGGATCTTCACCTTTGGCTGCACTACCAATAGCTGCACCGCCTATATTTATTCCCACGCTGGGTAAAATAGCTTTTCCTGTGGTCGCCGCTGCGGTAACCCCAGCAATTACCACATCAACATAGCTGAAAGGATCGCCTCCGCTGAGTTGGACGCCTGTATTAACACCAACACCGATCGCAGCATTGGTTACCATCCCCGTTTTGATCGATTGGCCCAGCGGCCCCAATCCGAACATTAGCGCGGGGTCACCCATACTCGCATTCGAAGTATGGTAACCCCAGGTGTTCATAATGGTGTGGGCTTTCTGCTGCGCTTCGCTGTTGGGCGCTGACTTAAGATAATCTTGCCCCGTCAATAAGCCGGTCACCAGCTCTCTGGTTACCGCATCTCCATGTTGAGTCTGCATATCGGCCGCGTAAAGCCTGATATAGCTTTTCAGTTCATTACGTTCATCGGCCGTCATCGCTGCCGGATCTTTCTTGAACTGGCTGACCAACGCATCACTGCGTTTATCGGCATTTTCCAGCGCTAAATACTCCTTCGCCGTTTGCAGCGTTTTATCACCCTCAATGATTTTTTCCGCTAATTCTTCTCGTTTTGTTGCTGAAGGCGTGCTTAAGAAATTATTCTCCACAACAACTTCAGCTGACATGCATCCCTGCATAGTTGGTGACTTTCCCTTGTCAGTTCAGTGACTTACAACCTACTTTTTCTACTGCATCTCTCCCCAGAGACCCGCAGCCCCCGACGCGCGTTTTTCGCCCCGTGGCGCGGTTTTGCCTTAACAGAGTATCAACGTGTTTCTCTACGGCGAGTATATGGGCGATGGGTTTTTACTCCGAGGCGTTGAGGCGGGTCACAGCTTGTCTGTGGCCCGGCGAACCGTCTGCCGGGCGTGGGCTGGCGAAGCCCGCAAGCGACGCACTGCGGCGCTCTGGACCACGGAAGGTTAAGGGAGCGCCGGGCCTGCATGACCGCGCCGGACTGGGCTGGGTGGCGCAAGCTGGCGAGCCGGGAAGGAGCAACGCAGTGCGACCCGGCGTAGCCAGGCGAAGCCGGGCGGGCATAAAGCCTTTAAGCGGAGGCCGGCAGGCCGTCAACCCCATAAGGTGTTGATGTTGATGTTGATGTTGGTGTTGATGTTGCTGAGGATCGGCGCTGATTGTGACGCCGCCAGGGATGGCGGCCACACCGCCGTGGCTTAAGTGATAACGGAAGATAGGAGCAGAGGGCAAACCGGTCACGGCGCCGCCCAGGAGTAGTTACTATGGCTAAGCGCGATTGTAAGTCAGAACCTGCCACAACCCAAGTGGTTAAAAAAGAAGGATATCAACCCCGCCACTACACCATCGGTTATGCCCCCAACGGTGGACGTAAGAAACCCAGCCCACAGCTAACCATAAAGGGCCGATGGCTGGAAGCGCTGGGATTTAACACCGGCCAGTCGGTAACGGTGACCACTGAACAGGGATGTCTGACGATCAAGACTAAGTTGGGCGTTTAAGATAATCATAGAAAAATCCCGGCCATAAGCCGGGATAAGGTCACATAGGTATGGCTATATCAAAACGAACCTTAGTCGGATGACTCATGCGTTTTCTTAGCGCTAAGCTTGGACTTAATCCAGATTCCCACACCAAGCGTCGTACCGGTCTACAGTAGCTTGTTTTAGAGAGGTCAAAAAGCCATCCCCAAGATAGAACATGAAATGGCCAATCTTGAAATAAACAATAATAGATGCCAAAAGCCTAGCTACGAATACTAATAGAATGAATAAAAATATATTACAAATAACTAACACGCTGAGTTTTTTGAGGTCAGTTATTCCCATCATTCTCGTCCGCATTATCTAAATACTCTTTTACAGCTCCGCCAAGCATCTCGCTAGAGAAAGACCCGCCTATAGCCCCAGTTAGATGTGCTGTATTTTCTTTAATCAAGCCAGAAAATTTATCAGTCATACCTTTTGAGACTTTATTTCCTATAACAGTACCGGCCCCAGCCCCAATCATAGCATTGGTCGGATCTTCACCTTTAGCTGCACTACTAATAGCAGCACCGCCTATATTTATTCCCACGCTGGGTAAAATAGCTTTTCCTTTGGTCGCCGCTGCGGTAACCCCAGCCATTACCACATCAACATAGCTAAAAGGATCGCCTCCGCTGAGTTGGACGCCTGTATTAACACTAACACCGATCGCAACATTGGTTACCATCCCCATTTTGATCGATTGGCCCAGCGGCCCCAATCCAAACATCAGCGCGGGATCGCCCATGCTCGCATTCGAAGTATGGTAGCCCCACGTCTTCATAAGGGTGTGCGCTTTCTGCTGCGCTTCGCTGTTGGGGGCTGACTTGAGATAATCTTGCCCCGTCAACAGACCGGTCACCAACTCTCGAGTCACCGCATCGCCGTGTTGCGTCTGCATATCGGCCGCGTAAAGCCTGATATAGCTTTTCAGTTCATTACGTTCATCGGCCGTCATCGCTGCCGGACCTTTCTTGAACTGGCTGACCAACGCATCACTGCGTTTATCGGCATTTTCCAGCGCTAAATACTCCTTCGCCGTTTGCAGCGTTTTATCACCCTCAATGATTTTTTCCGCTAATTCTTCTCGTTTTGTTGCTGAAGGCGTGCTTAAGAAGTTATTCTCCACCGCGTTTTTGCCAGCCTGCGCCCCCGCAGTCGCACCTGATATGCTGCCGCTACTGACTCCCGCCGCGATCCCCGACGCCAGCGTCGACAGCGCGCCCAGGTTCTCCTTTTGTTGCGATGTCAATTTATCGCTGTCCGCCGTGCCGTATAATGCCAGTGCTATCGCCGGCGCGGCCATTTCGCCGCTTGCCGCACCGGTCGCTCCCGCTACGGCGTTGGCGCCGCTTAGCTAGGTTATTACCCCGCCCAGGATGGCATGCGCCACCACGTTATTCCGCTTCTCCTCATCGCTCAGATTGTAAGTCAGAACTCGGCACAACTGAAGTAAAACCGTCACAACCTCGTTATTATACAGCAGGTTATGCACCTAATGGCGGCTCACGACAGACCAGCCCGCAGTTGAAGATAAGTGGGCGGTGGCTTGATGAACTGGGCTTTAACACTGGGCAAACGGTGGTGGTGACGTCTGAGCAGAGATGCTTGATCACCAAAACAGAACTTAACGTGTAGGACTAACGTTATAATCCCGGCACAAGGCCGGGATTTAATAGCAAGAAAGAGATCGGCTAAAAACCTTTTACTTTAAAGAGGCGAAAAAGAACTAGGCCTATTCCAGTTATCCCTCCACCTGCACCACCCACTTTCACCCCTCTTATAACTTCAGAATGAATTATTTCAAAATAACCATTAACAAAATAATTAATCATCACCAACGAAAAATAAGATATCTCGGCAATCAATATACCCGCTAGAAGCGATGTCATGAGAATGTAAGCATTAGGAACAAATGACCTCAATATTTAATCTCCGCCTTCCTGCTTAGCTATAATTTTTTGTATTCCATCTCCAGTCATTTCTGAAGTGATAGAGGCGCCTGCGTTACCAAAAGCACTAGGAATTTTACTCGGTAACATTTCTTTCGATATGCCAAGCTGCCCCTTAACTTCATTATATTTTAATAGCTCAGGGCGAAATTTTGGATCCCAGCCGCCAGTGACTGCTTTACCCACAGCATTCGTTCCTTTAGCGATAACCTTACCAAATCCATAACCTACAGCCCCACCGGCACCACCCGTTATTGCCCCAGTCAACGGATCATCACCCTTAATGGTATTAGTTAAAGCACCGCCTGCTGCATTCCAACCAAAGGTTCCAGCCAGCCCGCTTCCCATACTGGCTACATTCACCCACCCAGCCACTGCGGCGTTCACTGGATTTATGTCTTTATCGTCATCGTCCAGATATTGAACTCCGGCATTAGCCGCCGCGCCAAGCCCCCCCCATAGCCTGGGCCGCACCCGGTAACATTGCAACGCCAGCAGCATTAGCGATACCGGCGGATACTTTGGCATTGCCTTTCGCGATATCTCCGGCCAGTTGGGCTTTCTCCTCTCTATCCGTGTCTGGTATCTCACCCAGCCAGAACCCCAGTCCGGAACCCGCTGCCGCACCGCCCAGAGAGTTATTCTCCACAACATCTCTTTTTCAATCGTCATTCATCAGATTTTGTACATTTTGAATTTCTTAGCTTAGCCTCAATCCAAATTCCTATACTAAGGACTAATCCTACTGAAATTCCTTTTTTTGCTGCTGAAATAAACTGACTCAACCAATCAAAGTAAAAGGGGATGTCACTTATTATAAAAAAATAAGCAGCAACAGCCAGACTCACAAAAAAAATAGCTGTGAAAATGATTAAAGACCAATAAACAATCAAAAATATCAACAAAGTTAAACTTACTTGTTCAAATCTCATCATTTCATATCTACTTCATCTATTTGTTCTTTAACCCCATCACTCACTACTTCAGATATCACAGACCCTACTACCGCTCCACCTTTATCAGAAGTTGCTTTGCCAACAGCCTGACCTATAGAAGTCGAAGTAACTTGACCTGCTTTACCCCCAATCACTGAACCCAACCCAGCCCCGACTATTGACCCAACCGGATTTTCTCCTTTAGCAGCACTACCTATAGCAGCTCCGCCCATGTTGATTACAGCAGAGGCCCCCATTCCCTTTCCTGTTGTTGCTGCTGCGGTTACACCCGCCATCACCGCATCAACATAACTAAAGGGGTCGCTCCCACTAAATTGAACGGCAGTATTAGCACCAACACCGATCGCTGCATTGGTTAACATCCCCATTTTGATCGATTGGCCCAGCGGCCCCAATCCAAACATCAGCGCGGGATCGCCCATGCTCGCATTCGAAGTATGGTAGCCCCACGTCTTCATAAGGGTGTGCGCTTTCTGCTGCGCTTCGCTGTTGGGGGCTGACTTGAGATAATCTTGCCCCGTCAACAAGCCGGTCACCAACTCTCGAGTCACCGCATCGCCGTGTTGAGTCTGCATATCGGCCGCGTAAAGCCTGATATAGCTATTCAATTCATTACGTTCATCGGCCGTCATTGCAGCCGGATCTTTCTTGAACTGGCTGACCAACGCATCACTGCGTTTATCGGCATTCTCCAACTGCAAAAACTCCTTCGCCGTTTGCAGCGTCTTATCACCGTTGATGATTTTTTCTGCCAACTCGTCTCGTTTTGTTGCTGAAGGCGTGCTTAAGAAATTATTCTCCACCGCGTTCTTCCCCGCCTGTGCACCCGCTACCGCATTGGCCGAACTGTCGCCCGCCAGGCCGCCAGCTAAACCCGCAGCCAGTGTACTTAATACGCTGATGGTCTGCTTTTCTTCTTCGCTCAAGTCTTCGCGTTCGATATCTGGATAGAGATGCTGGGCAATATATTCGCCTATCACGCCCCCAGATGCCCCCGCTAAAGCACTGTTGCCATTCACCTGCGCCACCAGCGCGCCTAAGGCCGCATGCGCCATCAAGTTGGCTGTCGTATTCACTTCAGCCGTGCCCGCGTCAGTAGTCATATGGTGAATCCCTTGCGCCACATAGGGTGCGCCTGCGCCGACCAGCGCCTCCGCCATAGCTCCACCCGCCAAACCCTGCACTGCAGCAGTCGCCGCCTGGATCGCACGCTGGCAATAGCCACCGGTACCGAAGCCCGACTCCGTTAATGCCTCGTTATAGGCCGTCTGATATATCCGTTGTCTGATATACTCATCCGACGGCGCTTCGCCTTGGTAATCCTTCCGCCACTGCGCTTCTGCCGCAATACGATCTTCGGGGTTCATGTTCTGTAGCTTTTCGTTCGCCGCCTGGGTAGCCATAATTTGCCCCTGAGTGCGCGCCACATCCGCCGCCTGGCTGCCTATTTCGCCAATCAGCCGCGCTTCCCTTAACCGCCGTTGCTCCTTCTCTTTATCGAAGATAGGACTAAGCGTTTGATGGGCGTTTGCAACATCGCGACTTAGGTCCGCCACATCCTGCCGGCCTTCCGGATTACGAAGAGTAATAGCACCTTCAGACACCGCCGATTGCGTGATAGAGCGACTGTTATCGTTGCTGTTGTTCCCCATCGGCATGGCGTTCGCCATATTGCCGGCAAACTGCCCGCCGATATTTCCGCCGTTGCCAAAATTCGCGCTCTGGTGCGTCACCTGAAAATCGGCCTGGTTCTCGATATTGCTAAAGCCCAGGGTGCCGGTAGTCAATGAATTATTGCCCGCTTCGGCGGTCGAACCAATCACCGCGCCGGTGAGCTGAGTATGTTCCCCCACCGTGATATCAAAACCACCCTTACCGGCGAAAACCCCCGTTTGCTCCTGCACCGAGCGGTAGCTGCTGTGTATCTTATCCCGGCTCAGATTAATATTTGCCGAACCACTCATCGAACCAAAACTGAAGCTGCCGCCCGCGCTAGAATTCTGCTGTTTGCAATCATAACTTTCTTGGTCCTGCACGCTGTTCAATGCCAGATTGCGGCCGACGTTCATCGTCACCGTCTCACCGCTTAGCTGCGCTCCGGCAAGGGTGGTATCACGCAGGCTGCTGATATTCAGCAAATTACCGCTAGTCGCCGTCATTACGCTATGCGTTATCTTATTGCCTTCCTCATTGCCGCTCCCCTTATTGATACTGGCCGACACATTTATGCCCCAGCCGCCCTGGCCAACACCAATACCTATACCGACGCTGCCTCCCTTGCTCTCATTTTTACCCTCCATGCGCAGCGTATTTTTAGCCGACTGAAGATTGATATCTCGCGCCGCATCGATGAAGATATCTTTCCCGGCCTGAAACCGGCCACCCCGCACGGTGATATCGCTGCCTGTGGAGCGGATGGATAAGTCTCTGGCCGCTATCAGTTGGCTTCCCTGGCTCTGTGTCCAACTAACGGTCTTCTCCGATTTAGAGGACTGGCTACCATAGGACAGACTAACGCCGATAGCATTTTTGTCATTGGCGTTTGTCGCCGCCAGAGCACCGCTTTGCGCGGCCTGCACACTGCTCAGCGCCGCCTTGATGCCCTGCAATGCCGCCAGGCGGTTATCGTTTTCCTTGCTGGCTTCAGCGGTATTGGTAGCCGCTGAATTTACCGCGCTGCCCACCGCGCCGGATAACGCCAATGTCAATCCACTCCATTTCTGCTGGAATTTTTGGGTCTGTGTGCTCTGGTTTTCAGCCGACATGATAGCAATGCTATTACCGGTCAGGTTGATATTTTTGCCCGCTAGCAACTCGGAGCCCCGCACCAGGATAGCATCGCCTGCATCCATTGTGACGCTGCCATGTGTAGCTCCCAGTATGCTGCCTGTATGGCTGATATTTAGCGCGCTATTAGCGTTATTAGTGATGCGGTTGCCAAAACGATAGCCGATGACACCGTTGTCGGAAAGACCGGATGTCTTGCTCTGACTCTCCGCGCCGGCCTGAAAGTGGTTTTGCGCAGCCTCAACCATTATATTTTTTTTTGCCATCAATATCATATTCTGGTCGGCTACCGCGTTACTGCCTGCTATTTTGATATCGCCGCCACTCAATAAGATGATTTCCTGACCACTTAGCAGGCTACCACGGGACACGCTACTTCTCTCATCCCCTTGATACGCGGATTGGCTACCACTAATAAGCCGGTTACAATTGCTGTTGCCATCTTGTTTTGCATAAAGTTTATCTTGGCTGCCATACACGACGATGTCCCCCGCCGCTTTAATCGCTAATATGCCAGTCTCGCTTTGTACCTCATATCCTGTTAAAGCGCTATGCCCATACCCGGAAGTAACATGCGCCCCGGCCTGCAACTGGCTAGCCCGCACAGTGATATCGCCGCCGGTGGCGTGTATATTAAGATTCGCGCCCGCGGTCAAGTGACTGCCGCGGTTTTTTGATTGGCTGATGAATTGCTCAGATTTGCGGGACTGTTTACCGTATGAGAGACTTACGCCGCCAACATCAATTTCATTGACATCACTGGGCTGTAACATGCCGCGCTGCGCAGTCATCTGTTTACTCAGCGAGGCCTTTATATCCCGACGCGTGGTCGGCCCGCGATGGCTTTCTTTGACGGCTATAACACTACCGGAGACGGCCGACTTCACCATACTACCTATCATGCCGAAGGGGCTAGCACTCAGTCCGCTCCGCTTTAGCTCAAACTTATGAGTTTGAGTACTCTGATTTGCCACCGGGAGAATATCAACATCCTTACCGGCCAGATTGATTGCGTTACCCGCCAGTACATCCGAGCCTTGCACCCTAAGGGTATTGCCCGCGTAAAGGGTTACGTCGCCCTGTCTAGCGCCCACCGTGCTGCCAGTATGGCTGATAGCATCCAGGGTATCGGCGGTTTTCGTACGGAGATTATCGTTGCTAAAGCCGATACCGCCGGTACTGCAAAAACCTGATTTCTGGCTCTGGCTCGCCGCGCTGGCCTGATATCGATTTTCCGTAGCGTCCACCATAATGTCGTTGCCCGCCAGCAGTGAGATAGCCTCGCTGGCAACAGTATTACTGCCTAACACATTAATATTCTGAGCACTGTGCAGAACAACCTTTTGGCCGCTCAGCAAACTGCCCTTGGATGTGCTGCTGCGCTTTTCAATTTGGTAAACACTTCTTTTGCTGCTGACATAACCTTTACTGCTGCTGCTGCCCTGTTGCTTGAAATGCCGTTTGTCCCGGCTGGCTATGACTGAGATGTTACCTGCCGCTTGCATCTCTATCGCTCCTGTTTCACTTTGCATTTCACTACCCTGCAGCGTGATATCGCCCTGCCCGGCAACGACAAGTGTACCTTGCCGATCGTTAAAGACGCTGCCCAAAGAAATATCACTCTCCATATCAATTTGGCGCTGGCTTCGCCCGCTGCCCTCTTGCCGACGTTCGCTATCGCTTTCGCTCAACTGTTGGCGCGCTTCCTTAATGATTGCCTGTTGTGCACTCAAGGCGATACCGCCTGAAATACTGTCAACCGTGGCTCCTTGCGCGACAAAATTCTTTCCGGACAAAATCATAACGCCGTGATTACCTTTCAGTGTGCTGATGTGCAAAGCGTCTGCCCGGCGGCTGTTTCTTACCGCCGAAGTGCGGCCCCCCGCTTGCAGGTGAGTATTATTAGTGGTGGTATCGGCCAATAATGCGATATTCCCTCCAGCCCGCGCATAAAGCTTGCCACCGGCGGAGGCTTGGCTGCCTTGCAAAGTTGTATCATGAAGGGACTGTAAAATAAGGTTATTTCCCGCCGACAGGTGGCTGCCCAGCGCTTGCTGCCATTCCCCGTGGACCCGGGCCATCCGCGGCCCGCTTACCGTCATTGCTGCGCTTATGCTCTTATTCAATGGGTCAGCTATTATGCTCCGGCCTTCACCACCGCCTCGGTTGCCCAAGGAGCCGGAGATCATACTCAAATCCGTATCGGTGCGACTACGGGCCATGGTTATGCTTAGGCTATTGTCGGCACTGAGGCTGATATTTTCCTCAGCGCTGAGCCTGGCGCCCTGCAAACTGATATCGCCGCCGCTTATGCTGATATTACGGGCGTTCATACTGGCCTGACGCAGTGCGTCCCGCAGATTGGTGTTTAATGCGACACTGTCAGCATGTAAACGTATGCTGTCGGCATGGATGCCGCCGCCAGTATTGTTAAAGAGACGGCTGTCAATATTCAGCGCTCTATCTGCATAAAGGTTACCGATATTGTTGATGGTTTTCATGGACAATCGCAGATTACCACCAGCAATCAAGGCGCCATGCCCCGTTAATCCGGCTTGGTTCCGGGGGCTTATCAATGCGCATACCGCCTGTGTACAGCCGGCGACGTCGCCCGTGTTGCTCTTCAGCGAAAGGATCTGATTATGCAAAGCAGCGTGAAGTGTCGGCGTTAACGCCATAGGGGGCGTGAGATATGAATCTGTCGTGACTCCGGAAACATGTTCTTTGGTAATCAAGGCTAACTCGTTGGAATCGAAGGCGCTGTCGATAGCCGGCAGTAGTACAATAGCGGACTGCCATGCTCTGGGTGCACCATCGACCGCCGACGGATGAGTTACCCACTGCGCGCTGTCAAATCCCTCCGTATTCGGCCCAGTTACCAGCGCGTTGATTTGCGCTGGGTTGACCATGATATTCTCAAGGCGTGCGCCTTTAAGGGTGACATTGCCCCCGCCGTTAATTATCCCGTCGACGGTAGACAATGCGGTAGTCTCATCACGATTGAACGTGGGATACCAGTGTTTAGCGTCTCTGTCGTAGTGATCGACGATGTATTCCCTGCGCCGTTCATTTATTGAATAGGCCCGGTTAGTAATATTGGCGCCACCACTTGTGAGGTGGCCCCTGGCGCTAATGATACTGGCATCATTCATTAGCTGCCCGGCAACGCGCAGATCCATATTGCCACCTGACAATATGCTGGCGCCATTGCCAGCGGATACCAGTTTATCCCTGGTCACGGTTCCGTTCACCGTGCGCTCCCGCAAGTTACTGTAATCGGTCACAAACGGTATATCGGCAATCGCTATATGGCGTTCGGGACTCCATAGCTCAACCTGGCCCCGGTCATGTTCACGCCAAAACATATTGTGATAACGTGTAGGAGTAGATGTTTCCGGCAGTTTTAATATTCGTGACCCAGAGAAGCCAATCTGACGCGGCCCCCGCATTTCATAAAACGTCATGTTGTGGCTACCATCGGCATTCGGATCCAATGTCAGATAATGAGTCCACAGGTTCACCAGTTCTCCCCGATGGTTCTGCACACGCACTTCCACTCTTTGGGCAGCGGTGTCTATATTCAGCAATGTGCCATAGGGGTGAATGCCCGCAGCGTGCTCATCACGAAACGTCAGCCTTTGGGTCGTTGGCGCTACGGTATTAACGTCAGTATTCTCCTTAGAACCATACGAACGCCAATATAAATTATAACGATGCCAATTATAGTCGTTTTGCTCAGCATTCCGTGCAATATCCAACCCTTCGCGCAGGTTATCCAGGCGTTTGGCCTCTATCGTGATGTCTCCTCCGGCTTCGATATGACTGGCGCGATTTTCAATGACATTACCGCTCGTCAGATACATTGCCCCCCCACTGTGAATCAGGGCGCCGCCCATATTGCTTAGCCGCTCCCTCGTTTGCAGGTTGAGATGCTCAGTGGCGGCGATACAGCCGCCACTGCCTTTATTCTCAATAAGTTTGCTGCGGACGGTAAGCGATTTACTTGTTAAAGATGCGTTATTATTCAGAGTATCGAGATTGAGATTGAGCGTGATTGCTTCGATGCGCCCTTGATTGGACATTACGCCAGTGCTTACCTGCAACTTATTGGCCACCAGCCGGGCTAAATTATTAAAATGCGCGCTGTTGAGAGTCAGGTCGCCAGGCAATAGCCAATCCGCCACATTGTTTAATAACCCAGACACCGTTAGGTTAACAGCGCTGTTGCTGCTTAGCGTATCCCCATTCCGTTGGATAAAATCCTGTCGCATATTTAGCGTTAACGGCCGCTGGCTTAGCAACGTGCCGCCCTGGTTATCCAATAAACCGGTGTCGATCGCAAGGGTCCCACCGCTTTGGATATTGCCGCTTTGGTTAAACAGCGCCAGGTTTGACGCATCATCGCTCTGTACAGTAAGTGGGCCATGGCTTAAAATATGCCCGTGCCGATTGTCTAGCTTGTCTTGTAATATCAAGGTTAAGGCACCCGCGCTTTCTAACCGGCCCGCGGTATTGTCCAGCTCGCGCGCGTGGGTACATGTACGCGACTTGCCAAACACTATGCCGCCGTCGCGATTGGTCAATTGCCTGGTATGCACGTCCAATTTATCTTGGCTCGTTATAACGCCCTGATTGTTTTGCAACAGGTCAGTCAATATTCGCAGTGCCTGATTGGTACATAGTTTGCCTTGCGTATTTATGAACTCTCGGGACTTCAGTTTCACCGCGCCTTGGCTGGCAATATTGCCGTTGCGGTTATCCAAGGTGTCGCCAAACCGCATGGATAGATTATCAAACGCCCTAATTCTGCCATGTGAGTTAGCGAGATTACTCGTGTATATTGTGCTGTTCCCACCGCCGGAAAGGTTTCCGCCCTGGTTATCCAGTAAACCGGCGTCGATCGCAAGGGTCCCACCGCTTTGGATATTGCCGCTTTGGTTAAACAGCGCCAGGTTTGACGCATCATCGCTCTGTACAGTAAGTGGGCCATGGCTTAAAATATGCCCGTGCCGATTGTCTAGCTTGTCTTGTAATATCAAGGTTAAGGCACCCGCGCTTTCTAACCGGCCCGCGGTATTGTCCAGCTCGCGCGCGTGGGTACATGTACGCGACTTGCCAAACACTATGCCGCCGTCGCGATTGGTCAATTGCCTGGTATGCACGTCCAATTTATCTTGGCTCGTTATAACGCCCTGATTGTTTTGCAACAGGTCAGTCAATATTCGCAGTGCCTGATTGGTACATAGTTTGCCTTGCGTATTTATGAACTCTCGGGACTTCAGTTTCATCGCGCCTTGGCTGGCAATATTGCCGTTGCGGTTATCCAAGGTGTCGCCAAACCGCATAGTTAGATTATTAAACGCCCAAATTTTGCCATGTGAGTTAGCGAGATTACTCGTGTATATTGTACTGTTCCCACCGCCGGAAAGGTTTCCGCCCTGGTTATCCAATTTTCCGGTGAGTCCTATTTCAAGCGTCCGCGCTCCTTGCATGAGTCCGTGGTCACGATTGAGCAACTGGTCCGTAAATAGAGATAATGTACCCTCACACAATACTTTGCCGGCGTCATTATTCATCAGACTGCGCTCGCCGGGAAGCAATATCAAATCTTGCTGAGCCGTCAGGACGCCGCCTTGATTATAGATATTGCGTTTACTCTCCAAACCTAACCTAGCGCCAGATTTCATCTCCCCCTGGCGGTTATTTATCTCATACTGCGAACTGATTTCCAGATTTAACTGGCTTTGCACCGTCCCTTCTTGATTGTTTAACGATTGTGTGGTGACTGCCAGGGCCTTGCCGCTTTGAATGTTTCCGTTCTGGTTAAATAGGGACAGACCAGACGCATCAACACGCTCTATTGTAAGAGAGCCATGAGTCACGAGATGCCCGTGCCTATTGTCTAACTTTTCCAGTAATGTCAGGATAGAGGAACCCGCGCTTTCTATCCGACCCGCGGTATTGTCGAGCTCGCGCGCGTTCACCACGGTAAATAACTTGCTAAACACTATGCCGCCGTCACGATTGATCAAATGCTTGGTATGCACGCCCACTGTATCCTGGCTATTGATAACACCCTGATCGTTCTGTAACAGGCCAGCCGAAATTCGAAGAGGCCGATTGGCACAAAGTTTGCCTTGTGTATTTATGATATCTCTGGACTTTATATTTATAGATCCTTTACTGACAATGTCACCGCGGCGGTTATTTATCCCAGACCTTGACTTGATAGCCAGATCTGACTGGCTTTGCACCCTCCCCCCCGTATTATTTAAATAATGAGCGGTGACGGCGAGTGCCCCGCCGCTTGAGATATTGCCGCCCGAGTTAAATAGCGATTGAAGAGAAATATTGCCGCCATTGATATCAAGCGCGCCCGTGGATGAGATGTACCCCTGCCGGTTGTTTAATAGATCAACCAATAGCAGGGTTAACGAACTGTCACTTTTTACCTGTCCCGCGGTATTGTCCAGCTCACGTGCATGCACATCCATGCTCGTCGCGCCCTTCAGCATACCGCCGTTGCGGTTGTACAATCGCACGGCTTGTAGCGTCAATGCATCTTGGCTACTGATGACACTTCGAGAGTGTTGCCCTTGTTTACTCTCTATCCGCGGTGGCTGATTGGCTTCTGGCGCGCTTGGAATATTGAGGATAGTTTCGGCATGTAGACGCTGAGCCCGCCGGCTGAGAATTTCACCATCGCGATTATCCAAAACGCGGGTAAACTGCATGACCAACATGCCTGATGACTGAATGCTTCCTAAAGAATTGATTAAACCAAGCGCGCGCACATTACCGTTGCCATCGCTCACGACATTACCGTCCTGATTTTCCCATGTCCCTGCGAGGTCTATTTCAAGCTCCCGATGGCTATGCACCATGCCGCGCTCGCGGTTGGTTAAATGTCCCCCTTGCAGTGATAATGCGCCTTCACTTGATATCTTGCCTGCGTCATTATCAAACAAGCTCTTCATACCGCCTTGCCAGATCAAATCTTGTTTTGCCTCTAACACGCCGGCTTGATTAGAGACATTCCCTTTACTTTTCAACGTCAGGTTTGCGCCTGATAACATCTTGCCGTGGCGGTTATTTATCCTCTCTCCAGCGGTAATGGCCAGATTGGATAAGCTTTGCAGCGTGCCCGCTTGGTTATTCAACGTAACAGTATTCAGTTCCAAGCTGCCCGTACTGCTCAAAACCCCCATTTGGTTTGAATGCAGATGATTCACATGCCAGCGTTGCGCTGTATCGCTCAGTACTAAAAAACGTCCGCGCAGGTTATTCAGGTCGGCGGCATGCAATCCGATCTGCCGTGCTTCAATAACCCCATCAGTGTTATCCAGTCCACCCGAAAGGGTCATATAGCTTTTACCCTGGCCTTCCTGCAACCAAACGCCCTCCTGGTTTAACAGACCATCGGCGAAAATCTGCCAACGTCCAGCCCGGATGCGGGCGTGTCGGGTATCAATGTCGCCGGCGCTCTCCACTATTAACTCCCCACTTTCCACATGCGCCTGTTTCAGGACAACGCCTTCCGTTGCTGTTAATTTGGCCCAGTCGGCCTTCAAACGGCTTTGTTTTAAATTCACTCGAGGGCTTGTGATATCGACTCTATTCAGGCTCATTAAACTACCGCTGGCGTTTACCACCGACTGACTTCTAAGTGTTAAATCCGCCATGCGATGCAGTGTGCCGCTCGCATCACTGCCCGCTAACAGTCGCCCGCTGCTCTGAATGGCTTTTTCAGCGCATAATGAGACATCGCCCGCCGCCGCCAGCGTGCCGGATTGCTTAATCTTCCCCTGCCGGCTTACCAGGATAAGCTCTCCGCCACTGTAGAGTTTGCCGGAATGTTCAACACTACCCCTGGCTGTCAGGGTAATATCCCCTGTGGCTACTGTGGTAGGTTCCGTTAATCCAGACTGCAAGAACAATTTGCCCTCGCTGCTCACCGTTAGCGTCTTCTCAGCCACCAAGTGCCCGCCCTGGTTACGTACGCCTACCCCGGATTCTGTGCCGATCATCCTGATATGGCCACTATACATCCCTCCCATTCGCCCCATATCGATAGCAAACTCAGCAGGCTTATCCTTTCCACCAGGCAATGTGCCTATTATTCTGCCCTTTGCATTGATTTGGTTGCGCCCGGCGGCGATTGAAATGCTTTTTTTGGCCCAGATTCCTGCGTTTACCTGCACCGCTTGCGCCATGATATCGACATATTGGGTATCGTGGCGCGCGTTCCTGTTGAGACCACTGCCTTCAATCCGGATTAGCCCACGTTCCACATGATAGCCAGCAACAGTACCATCCGCATTAAGCTGTGGTTTACCGGTGGTGAGCGTCATACGCCCGGCATTTATGGTTCCGCAGCCGTCGCATAGTATGCCGGATGGGTTGGCGACGATGACTTGCGCCTGACCGCCTGCCACTTCGAGATAACCCCGCAATTGGCTGGGATCGCTGCTGTTCACTTGATTAATAATGACACTTGCGGGTGCGACATTGGGATCGAATCTGCTATTTCCCGGAATATCACCTGCTAATTGGGTCGATGTCATCACTGCAGAGTTATTGAGGATGGCTCCTTCTTGGCCGACATCGAACTGCTGAAAATGATTGTGTGAAACTCCCGCCTGGTTGGGAGCATTGATATTGACTTGTGGTAACCCATTATGCGTTATTACCACCTCTGGGCGCTGTTCGGGTGCAAAGTGGCCATCGGCGATAATTCCGCCGGCAGACACGTAGCAGGGAAACAATGCCAGACCGATACGCCACACGACACAACGCAGCGTTATCCATATGCGCTGCATGCCAGTACCGCGGCGTTGCCCTGGCCTAGCGCCGCAGCTGCGGGCCAGCTCCGAGACTACCCTTAACTCACCCCGTGATCGGCTGAAAATAATGCAATAGCACTGTTTATTCATAACTGACTTCCCTGTTTAAAAAATATCCATTTTAAAAACACCAACAGAGTGGTACTAACATTGACCTTTATAGTTCTACATTGATGCTAAAACCGCTGGTGAGGCCGGAGGTATGGAACTTATCCGGCTTAACCAGCGGGACGCCGGCAAAAAAATCAAAACTAAGACACTTCCACAATGCGCCCCGCAGACCTAAGGCGCCGCCAGCCAGTTGATGTTCTGCCAAATAGCGGGTGCCGAGACCATCCGCACGACCATAATCCAACGCCCAATGGAGTTTTTGACCACGCGACCATGGATTTCAAGTCAACTTATTGCGCCAGGTAATGCCTTTGTCGCCGGATATTTTTTTTCCCCTGCAAATCCACGGATGGTGTAGCGCCAGACAATCCTGTTTCGTCAATCGCTGGTAACGTCCCGATCACCAGGTATAATCTTTGATATCGGCATTAGCGTTGTACACATCGGTAAAATTCTCCAACGCTTGTTCGATATCGCGCAGGTTAAGGATATCTCCTGTAACTGACGGCATGGCATTCCATAATCTGGCGCGGTAAGACACGGCCCGACAAACTGGATTTTAGCAATGCGTCCGGGCTGAAGCGTTAGCGCCAACATCCCTTGAGTAATATCTTGATTCTGCGCCATAACGCGCGTGGTCACATGCCCATGATCTATTTTGTATTTTGTATTTTGTCGATAGCCAGCCGGCTGCCCTTTGCTTCCAAGCAAGGTCCTTTCGCTTTTTTGGCAGCGTCAAGCGCCCATTGAAAATGTCTGGCGGTATCCCCTTCTAATTTGATGGTGTTGATAGTGAAACAAGGAGATTCATTAGCTGGGTAATCAGGCAATAAAACATTTGCGCGGGTGAGCCGAATGTCTCTTTTCGGAAACAAATGCTGCTGAAAAACCCGTTCCCACTCCAAGTGCCGAGTTTGCTCCTGAGCGTCAAACGAAGCAGAAATGTCCTTTGTCGGGAATGCGTGTATACTGGCTAACGCAAGCGCTGAATGTTGAACAACCAAGAAGAAAACGCCAGATCTAAAGGCGTGGATCAGAAAGTTATATTGGATACAATTCATCCCTGTATACCTCAATCAATTCCAATAAGCATAAGACACGCCTTCCGGTGCGGGTTATTAGGTAGAAAATTTACGATTCCCTTTTAATGGCTTTTTTAAGGGTGTGTTTTCCTACGCCGCGTGATTACGGTTTAATCCCCAGTTTATCAACTCACTATTGCAGTTTACGGGAGCAGACACCCTTGCTCGTTCCCGGCAGTTAACCTGCGAATATTGTCTGCAAGCACATCAAGGCCATCGTTGCAGGACAATGCTTAGATTATAACGGTGAGAATAAATAGCGTTATAAATTACAATCATTTGTACTATCATGCTTATAAAAAATATACACATATCTTAAGTAAATACAGTGTGATTACAATAACGCCAGTTTAAACAGAATGCGTTTTAGTTTAGAAAAGGGATAATAATACATTATTATGCTGCTGCATTTAAAAATAGCGATTATGATAATGTTAGTATTGTTTAACCATGCGACTGGAGAATAGGCAGCATGTGTTCGCAAACTACGCCTTTAGGTTATTCATCAATGCTTTTCATGGGCGCGTGCAAGCGAACATTTCATCAATTCGGACGTTTCAGTCTATGCGACCAAGACGATTTATCATATTCCTCTATAGACTTCGACCGTGTCGTGCCGGAATTTAAGACCCATCCTTCACGCTGGAACAACCATATCCATTTGAACAGGTGCTTGTCATTCCCGTTATGGCGGTGAGCGACGCTGATGCGTCGTGCTGTCGGGCAAGCTAAACCAGCGTTAGCTATAGCCCTGATCGTTTCATCATTCGCGTGTGGCCCGGTTCGCCGTTTTTGACAATCTATACAAGGGTGCAAACAAAGCCTGGAGAGTAAGAGGAGAAGCGAGATGCAGATATATTTTTTGGAGCGGGTGAAGGGAATCGAACCCTCGTATGCAGCTTGGGAAGCTGCCGTTCTACCATTGAACTACACCCGCACGGCCGCGCTCGGGGAAAGCGCGAGAGGCATTATAACCTTATGCCGGTGCCTGGCAAGCGGTGCGGCGATTAACTGCGTGAGTTTTAAGCGGTTATCCCCTAATAAAAAACGGCGCCCCGGAATATTGGCGCGCAACCAACATTCAAGGCGCCGTTTAGCTGCTGCCTGCGGGGCGTTAAGCCCGCCGGCCCAGGTCATTGACCGGCTGGGGTACCGGCCCGTTATTTCTGCGGGCGCAGCGCCGGGAACAGGATCACGTCGCGGATGGTGTGGCTGTTGGTAAACAGCATCATCATGCGGTCGATACCCACGCCCAGTCCCGCCGTCGGCGGCATGCCGTGTTCGAGGGCGATAACGTAGTCCTCGTCGTAGAACATGGCTTCGTCGTCGCCGGCATCCTTGGCGCTGGCCTGTTCGGCAAAACGCGCCGCCTGGTCTTCGGCGTCGTTCAGCTCCGAGAAGCCGTTGCCGATTTCGCGGCCGCCGATAAAGAACTCAAACCGGTCGGTGAAGAACGGGTTTTCATCGTTACGGCGCGCCAGCGGCGAGACCTCGGCCGGGTATTCGGTGATAAAGGTCGGCTGGATCAGGTGGCTTTCGGCGGTTTCTTCAAAAATCTCGGTCTGGATACGGCCCAGGCCCCAGCTTTTTTCGATCTTGATGCCGAGCGACGCGGCGATGGCGCTGGCCTGTTCCAAATTGTCCAGATGGGCGGCAACGGTTTCCGGGCGGTAATGGCAGATGGCTTCGCGCATGGTCATCTGGGTAAAGGGTTTGCCGAAATCAAAGGTCTGGTCGCCATACTGTATGACGCTTGTGCCCAATACCCGCTCGGTCAGGGTGCGGAACAGCTCTTCCACCAGCACGATGAGATCGCGATAATCCGCATAGGCCATATAGAGTTCCATCATGGTGAACTCGGGATTATGGCGCGGCGAAATGCCCTCGTTGCGGAAGTTGCGGTTGATCTCGAACACCCGTTCAAACCCGCCGACCACCAGGCGCTTGAGGTACAGTTCAGGCGCGATGCGCAGGAACATATCTATATCCAGCGCATTATGGTGGGTAACAAACGGCCGGGCGGCGGCGCCGCCGGGGATGCTTTGCATCATCGGCGTTTCCACTTCCATAAAGCCTTTATCCACCATAAAGCGGCGGATTTCCGCCATGATCTGCGAGCGCACTTTAAAGGTATGGCGGGATTCGTCGTTGGCGATCAGGTCCAGGTAGCGCTGGCGATAGCGGCTTTCCTGATCCACCAGGCCGTGGAATTTATCCGGCAGCGGGCGCAGGGCCTTGGTCAGCAGGCGCAGTTCGGTGCAGTGGATCGACAGTTCGCCGGTCTTGGTCTTGAAGACTTTGCCGCGCGCGCCGAGAATATCGCCCAGGTCCCATTTTTTGAACTGGTCGTTATACAGGCCCTCGGGGAGTTCGTCGCGGGCGACGTACAGCTGGATGGTGCCGCCGACGTCCTGCAGGGTCACAAAAGACGCCTTGCCCATGATACGGCGGGTCATCATGCGCCCGGCGATGCTGACCTCGAGCCCCAGTTCCTGTAGTTGTTCGTTGCTGTGTTCGTCATAGGCGGCATGCAGCGTATCGGACGTGGCGTCGCGGCGAAAATCGTTGGGAAAAGCATTGCCCTGCGCCCGCAGCAGCGCCAGTTTTTCACGGCGCGCCGCGAGTTCGTTATTGACATCCGTCGCCTGCGGGGCACCGCCCTGTGATTGTGATTCAGACATCTTGGTTCCTCATAGCCCGGCTTTAAGGCTTGCTTCGATAAATTTATCCAGATCGCCATCCAGTACCGCCTGCGTATTGCGTGTTTCCACGCCGGTGCGCAAATCCTTGATACGGGAATCGTCCAGGACGTAAGAGCGGATCTGGCTACCCCAGCCGATATCGGACTTGGTGTCTTCCAGCGCCTGCTTTTCGGCATTTTTCTTCTGCAGTTCAAACTCGTACAGCTTGGCCTTTAACTGCTTCATCGCCTGTTCTTTATTTTTATGCTGCGAGCGGTCGTTCTGGCACTGGGTGACGATATTGGTCGGCAAATGGGTAATACGCACCGCGGACTCGGTGCGGTTTACATGCTGGCCGCCGGCGCCGGAGGCGCGGTAGACGTCGATGCGCAGATCCGCCGGATTGATTTCGATATCGATATCGTCATCCACTTCCGGGTAGGCAAAGGCGGAGCTGAACGAGGTATGGCGGCGGCCGCCGGAGTCGAACGGGCTTTTGCGCACCAGGCGGTGCACGCCGGTTTCGGTGCGCAGCCAGCCGAAGGCGTATTCGCCGATGACCTTGATGGTGACCGATTTAATGCCGGCCACTTCGCCATCGGATTGTTCGATAATTTCGGTTTTAAAGCCGCGGGCCTCGGCCCAGCGCAGGTACATGCGCAGCAGCATGCTGGCCCAGTCCTGGGCTTCGGTGCCGCCGGATCCGGCCTGGATATCCAGGTAGCAGTTGGCGCTGTCGTATTCGCCCGAGAACATGCGGCGGAACTCCAGCTGGGCCAGTTTGGCCTCCAGCTGATCGAGCTCGGCGATAGTGTCGTTAAGGGTTTCCTCGTCGTCTTCCTCCACCGCCAGTTCCAGCAGGCCGGACACGTCGTCCAGTCCGCGGGTCATCTGATCGATGGTGTCGACGATGGCTTCAAGGGAGGCGCGTTCCTTGCCTAAGGCCTGGGCGCGCTCGGGGTCGTTCCAGACATCGGGCTGTTCCAGGTCGGCGTTGACTTCTTCCAGGCGTTCGCGCTTGAGATCGTAGTCAAAGATACCCCCTGAGAACTTCCGTCCGTTCAGACAGGTCCTGGATGCGGTTTTTTACCGGATTAATTTCAAACATGAGTTCAGTTAGCTCGTAAAGAAAAGATAGGCATATAAGCCCGGTATTCTAACGGATCCGCACCCCGGTGTGTAGCATATTGCGCTTACAGCGGCCAGAGATGCTGGATTAATAATTGCACCGTGCGGTTGCCGCGATATTCGTTCACGTCCAGCTTGTAGGCGAGCTCCACCAGCCGCACGCTGTTGTCGGGCCAGAGGGTGTTATCGACATTAAAGGCAATGCCGTCCAGCAGCGGACCGCCGGCCACCGGTTCGACCATCAGCTTCAGGTGCTTGTCTCCCACCAGCTTTTGCTGCAGCACGCGGAATTTGCCGTCGAACAGCGGTTCCGGAAAAGCCTGGCCCCAGGGGCCGCCGTCGCGCAGGATTTCGGCGGTGGCCAGGGACAGTTCGCCGCCGCCCAGTTCGCCGTCGGACCAGATAATGCCGTCAAGCAGCGCCGGATCCAGCCATTCGTTGACCAGTTCGGCAAAACGCAGGCGAAAAGGCTCAAACTGCGAGGCGTCCAGGGACAGGCCGGCCGCCATGGCATGGCCGCCGAATTTCATGATCATGCCGGGATGCAGCGTATCGAGCCTTTCGAGCAGGTCGCGCATATGCAGGCCCGCCACCGAGCGGCCCGAGCCTTTCAGGATGCCGTCGCCCGCCGGGGCGAAGGCGATGACCGGGCGGTGGAAACGCTCCTTGATACGCGAGGCCAGGATGCCCACCACGCCCTGGTGCCATTCGGCGTGGTAGATAGCCAGGCCATAGGGCATTTCGTTTTGGTTTAGCTCCATCTGGCCGCACAGCGCCAGCGCCTCCACTTCCATGCCCTGCTCGATTTCGCGCCGGGTCTGGTTAAGGGCGTCCAGTTCACCGGCAAGCCCGCGCGCCTGCGCCAGGTCGTCGGTCAGCAGCAGCGCCACGCCCACCGACATATCGTCCAGCCGGCCGGCGGCGTTAAGCCGCGGCCCGAGGGCAAAACCCAGATCGCCGGCGCTGAGCCTGGCGGTATCACGGTTGGCAACCTCCGCCAGCGCCCGGATACCGGGACGGCAGCGGCCGGCGCGGATGCGGCTGATGCCCTGGTGCACGAGAATGCGATTATTGGCGTCCAGCGGCACTACGTCGGCAACGGTGCCCAGCGCCACCAGATCCAGCAGTTCGGCAAGCTTGGGCACCGGGATATTTTTTTGCGCAAACCAGCCGCTGTCGTTAAGCCGGGCGCGCAGCGCCAGCATCAGGTAAAACGCCACGCCGACCCCGGCCAGGGATTTAGAGGGGAAAGCGCAGCCGGCCAGGTTGGGATTAACGATGGCGTCGGCGTCCGGCAGGGTGTCGCCGGGCAAGTGGTGGTCGGTCACCAGCACCGGGATGCCGTGTTGATGGGCCAGATCGACCCCCGCATGCGACGAGATGCCGTTATCCACCGTAATGATAACCTCGGCGCGGCGCGCCAGCGCCTGCACCACCACCTCGGGGCTAAGGCCGTAGCCGTCCTCGAACCGGTTCGGCACCAGGAAATCCACATGGCCGGCGCCCATCTGCCGCAGCGCCATCACCATCAGCGCGGTGCTGGTGGCGCCGTCGGCGTCAAAATCGCCCACCACCATCAGGCGGCGTTCGTCAGCCAGGGCGCGTACCAGCAGATCCACCGCGCTTTCGATACCGTCCAGTTGCCCATATGCCAGCAGCCCCTTGACGCCGCGCTCCAGCTCGCCGGCGCCTTTGACGCCGCGCTGCGCATAAAGACGGCGCAGCAAAGGATGGATATCCATCTCGCGCAGTCCTTCGGCGCTTGCCTGCGGGCGGCGGCGCAGTTCGGTTTTGATTTTCACCGCCGTCAGCCGCCCGCCTGCTGCTGATCGAGCATCGCCGCCATTTCCTTCGGGCTTTGATAGCCCGGCACCATGGCGCCGTTGTCCAGCAGCACCGCCGGCGTGCCCTGAATGCCGTATTGCACGCCCAGCTGGTAATGTTTGCTGATATCGGTATTGCAGGCGGCGGCGGGCACCGGGTCGCCGTTCATGGCTTTATCAAAGGCGGCATTGGGGTTGGCGCTGCACCACACCGAGACCATGTCTTTTTCCGCCTGGGAATTGAGCCCCTGGCGCGGGAACGCCAGGTAGCGCACGGTAATGCCCAGCCCGTTGTAGTCTTTCATCTGCTCGTGCATCTTGTGGCAATAGCCGCAGGTGATATCGGTAAAGACGGTAATGACATGTTTTTGCTGCGGCGCTTTATAGACGATCATCTGGTTTTGCAGCGCGTCCAGCCGTTTGCCCAGCAGCTGGTTGGTCACATTGACCGGCTGGCTGCCGCCGACGTCGTACATCGGACCCTGGATGACGTGTTTACCGTCGTCGGAGACATACAGCACGCCGCTTTCGGTCAGCACGGTTTTCAGCCCCGCCACCGGCGCGGGCTGGATTTCCGCTTGATGCACCCCCAGGCGCGCCAGTGAGTGCGTAATGGCGGCGTCATCGGCGCAGGCCAGGCGGGAAAGCGACAGCGCCGCAAAAGAAAGCAATACCAGGCTCGGTTTCATTGTCAGTCCTTATCTCTTGATCCTAAATGGGTCTTGTTGGTTTATGCCACGCAGGTGGTGATCAATACGTTGATCCCCGTCAGGCCCGGGGATGATGCTGCTGATGAATCAGTTTAAGACGTTCGGTTGCGACATGCGTGTAAATCTGGGTGGTGGACAGGTCGCTGTGGCCCAGCAGCAGTTGCACCACGCGCAGGTCCGCGCCGTGGTTAAGCAGATGCGTGGCGAACGCATGGCGCAAAACATGGGGGGAGAGCCGCTCGCTGTCGATACCCGCCAGGATCGCATAATGCTTGATGCGATGCCAGAAGGTCTGCCGGGTCATTTGCCGGCTGCGGTTGCTGGGGAACAAGACGTCGGCGCTCTGGCCGTTCATCAGCCAGGGACGGCCGTGCTCCAGGTAATATTCCACCCAGTATACCGCCTCCTCGCCCAGGGGCACCAGCCGCTCCTTGTCCCCTTTGCCGGTAACCCGCACCACGCCCTGGCGCAGACTGACATCGCTCATGGTCAGGCCCACCAGCTCCGAAACGCGCAGGCCGGTGGCGTAAAGCACCTCCAGCATCGCCTTGTCGCGCACTTCGATGGGCTGGTCCAGCACCGGCGCGTTGAGCAGCGCGCCGACCTGGTCCTCGCTGAGCCCCTTGGGCAGGCGCTGCGGCAGCTTCGGCGCCGCCAGCGCGGCGCTGGGGTCGTCGTCGCGCGCTTTTTCACGGTACAGGTACTGGAAAAAGCGCCGCATGGCGCTCAGCAGGCGGGCGGAGCTGGTGGCCTTATAGCCGTGCTCCAGGCGGTCGGCCAGGAACGCTTGCAAATCCGCCGTGCCGGCGGTTTGCAGGTCCGTCTGGCGGGCGGCCAGCCAATCGGCCAGGGCCTGCAAATCGAGACGGTAGGCCGACAGGGTGTTTTCGGCCAGGTTGCGCTCCAGCCACAGGGCATCGAGAAACTGCTCGATCCAGGGGTTGTTCGATCCTGGGTTATTCTGCTGCTGCATCTGGGCCCCCGGTGTTTTTCATGCCTGCATTATGCCTGATTACGCGGTGAATCTGGTACACTTGATGACATAGATTGAAGGTCAAGAGTATGAGTAAAGATGAAAGTCGGTTTATTTTATGGCTCCAGTACCTGCTATACCGAAATGGCGGCGGAGAAAATCCGCGATATCCTGGGTCCGGATCTGGTCGACCTGCATAATATCAAAGAGGTGCCGCCAAGCCGCATGGCAGAGTATAACGTGCTGATCCTCGGCATCCCCACCTGGGATTTCGGCGAAATCCAGGAAGACTGGGACGCATCCTGGTCGCAGCTGTCCGATCTGGACCTGTCGGGCAAGATTATCGCCCTGTACGGCATGGGCGATCAGCTCGGCTACGGCGAGTGGTTCCTGGACGCGCTGGGTTATCTGCATGATGTGCTGGCGCCGCGGGGCGCCACCTTTATCGGTTTCTGGCCCACCGCCGGTTATGAATTCACCAGTCCAAAGGCATTGGCCGCCGACGGCGAGCATTTTGTCGGCCTGGCGCTGGATGAGGTGAATCAGTACGATTTAAGCGAGGAACGCCTGCAGCTGTGGTGCGAGCAGATCCTGAACGAAATGGCGGCGCTGCTTTAGCCTTCAGCATTGCGCCAAGGCCGGTCCGGCGTTAATCCAGCGTTTCCTGTGAGCCATGGTGCAGCAGCGCCTGGCGCAGGCTGCGCCACTCGCGCTGGCCCATGCAGTCCGCGGCCAGCCACAGGCGGCGCTTTTTTTTGCCCCCCACCTGGCGCAGGCGCAGCAGCACCCCGCCTTTAAGCAGCCAGGGTTTCCCCACGACCGACCATTCCTGCTGATGCCAGCGGATATGCCGGTCGCTTTGCAGCACCAGCTCTCCCCGGCAGGCCATGATATTCCTCTGGCTGCGGATGCATTCAAACACCACAAGCGTTATCAGCGTAACCCAGACCAGGCCGTAATTTTCCGGCCACGGCGACAGCAGGATCACTAGGGTCAGGATCCCATGAACCGCCAGCGAAAAAATCTGCGTGCGCCAGGAGACCCGTATGTCACATCGCCAGAGGGCCACGGGCTTTATTTCGCTGTTGTATCATGGTTATCATTTTTTTTAATCCGCTGTCCTGGGGTTCGCCATGATTCATCAGCCAATTGAAAAGATCGGGATCGTCGCATTCCAGCAGGCGGACGAACAAGGCTTTGTCATCGTCGCTAAGGGTGTCATAGTCGTATTCAAAAAACGGCATTATGGAGATATCCAGCTCGCGCATGCCGCGGCGGCAGGCCCAGTGGATGCGCGCTTTATTAACGATATCCATTTGTATCTTTTACCTCATTTCCATCCGGCCAGGGCATAGTTTAACCCGTTTCACGGGTTGGCATTACATAAAACGACACATTTCGACATGTTCCGGCAATTTTTTACCGGCACGCATCGCACATTTCGGCACAGCGCCGATGAAATAACCACTTGCAAAGCCTCTTGACTCTTTTACCATTAGGCTATTGTTTTGTCTTACAGGATAGGAGTGTTGCATGACACCTAAAGTTCCTTTTCCGCCGCGTTTACCTTCTCCCTCCAGCCATTTGCCCCTGACGCTGATGTCGCTTGAGGACTGGGCGCTGGTCGGGCTGACCGGGCCGGATACCCTTAAGTACCTGCAGGGCCAGGTCACCACCGATGTGGAGGCTATGGCGCGCGATCGGCATATCCTGGGCGCGCATTGCGATGCAAAAGGTAAAATGTACAGCAATATGCGTATATTCCATCGCGGCGCGGGCATGGCCTATATCGAGCGGCGCAGCGTGCGCGACGCCCAGCTTGCGGAACTGAAAAAATACGCGGTATTTTCCAAGGTCGCCATGACGGCGGACGAGGACGCGCTGCTGCTGGGCGTCGCCGGGTTTCAGGCGCGCGCGGCCCTGGCCGGCCTGTTTGCCGCCCTGCCCGACGCCGAACATCAGGTGGTGGAGGACGGTGAAACGTCGATCCTGCATTTCAGCCTGCCCGCGGAGCGTTTTTTACTGGTCACCACCCCCGGCGTCCTGGAGCAACTGCTGCACAAGCTTGAGGGCCAGGCACAGTTGACCGACAGCCGTCAGTGGCTGGCGTTGAATATCGAAGCCGGGTTGCCGGTCATCGACAGCGTCAGCAGCGCGCAGTTTATTCCCCAGGCGGTCAACCTGCAGTCGCTCGGCGGCATCAGCTTTACCAAGGGCTGCTATGCCGGGCAGGAGATGGTGGCGCGCGCCAAATACCGGGGCGCCAATAAACGGGCGCTGTACTGGCTGGCCGGTAAAGCCGGCCGCGTGCCGGCGGCGGGAGAAGACCTTGAGCTGCAAATGGGCGATAACTGGCGCCGCACCGGCACGGTACTGGCCGCCCTGCAACTGGAGGACGGCAGCGTCTGGGTACAGGCGGTGCTGAATAACGATCTGGCGGCGGATAGCCGGCTGCGGGTCAAGGACGACGCCGCCGGCGCGCTGGCGATCCAGCCCCTGCCTTATGAAATCGAGTAAAGCAAACCGGCGCCGCCGCCTTTAAGCGGGAAGTGACCGACGCGCCCGGCGGCATAGGCATGGCGCCGGGTGTCGTGTGACTTTGACGGCGTTATCCCTGTTATCCGCGGCCGCCGGGCGGCATTAAATATACAAATAAATCGCCAGGAAATGGCATACGCTGCCGCCCAGCACAAACCCATGCCAGATGGCGTGATTGAACGGGATACGGTTGCAGGCGTAAAAAATGACCCCCACCGTGTAGACCAGACCGCCCACCGCCAGCAGCGTCAGGCCGCCCACCGGCAGGCGCTGCGCCAGCTGATAAATCACCACCAGCGATAGCCAGCCCATGGTCAGGTAGGTGATAAGCGATATCACCTCAAAACGATGGGCAAACGCCAGTTTGAACACGACGCCCAGCAGCGCCATGCTCCAGATCACCACCATCAGGCCCTTGGCCAGCGGCGACGCCAGGCCCACCAGCAGGAACGGAGTGTAGGTACCCGCGATCAGCAGGTAGATGGCGCAGTGGTCCATCTTTTTCAGCCAGCGCTTGGCCGGCGGATGGGGAATGGCGTGGTAGAGCGTAGAGGCCAGGAACAGCAGAATCATGCTGCCGCCGTACAAACTGTAGCTGGTGATGGCCGTCACGTCGGCGCCGACATGACCGGCCTGCACCAGCAATAGCACCAGGCCGACGATACCGAAGATCAGGCCGATGCCGTGACTGATGCTGTTGGCGATCTCTTCCGCCAGTGAATATCCCTGAGCTAATAGCTTATTAGCCATACGTAATACATCCTCAATCTTAACTCATTATCATTTTCGCCAACCGCACCAAGCTTAGCTGAGAACCATTCCAGTGTACACGCGTAAGCTGAAAAAATGTTAACGCGCCCTGACGGCGGCGGCGCGCTTCGCACCCTATCGTCCCGGCGGCGATGGGAAACGGCGTGCAGAGAGCGTTCGAAATTGCCGCCGGTTTGGCCTACAATGTGGCGCTTTACGCTAGCGTGGTTAAAAATTGATATGTCTGAACTAACGCCTGAACTCGCCTTCGGCGAACTGACCGAAGTGATCGCTTTTTTAATGGAAATCGACAAGCTTAAAAGCATTCAGCGCCGCACCAAGGTCCTTGGCACCCAGCGTCAGGAAAATACCGCCGAGCACAGCTGGCATTTTGCCGTCGCGGCGATGGCGCTCGCGCCCTATGCGGACGATAACGTCGATATCAACCGGGTGATCCAGATGGCGCTGGTGCACGATATCGTGGAAATCGACGCCGGCGACGTACTGGTTTACGATTTGGTCGGGCGGGCGGCGGTGCATGCCCAGGAAGAAGCGGCCGCCGAACGGCTGTTCGGCCTGCTGCCGACGCCGCAACGCGGGCATTTCCATCAGCTATGGCTGGAGTACGAGGCGGGCGAAACGCCCAACGCGCAGTTTGCCCTGATGCTGGACCGGCTGATGCCGGTGCTGATGAACCTGCATAACCGCGGCCAAAGCTGGGTGGAAAACGGCATCCGGCTTGAGCAGGTGCTGACGCGCAACGCCTTTATCGGCGACGTTTACCCTGCCCTTTGGGAACATCTGAAACGCCATCTTGACGCCGCCCATCAGAACGGCTGGCTGAAGTAGCCCGGCCGGACGCCGCCGGCGCGCGCTGGCGCGCCATATCGGTATGCCGGGTCAGGGCGGGACGCGCGTTGCCGCGCGCGGCACGCGGTTCCCCGGCGCCCGCTGCCGGGGAAGGCACCAGGCATTCGCCCCCGCCGCCAATCAGGTGCTTTAGTCCCATCTCTTCCAGCGCGGCGCGGATCAGCGCGGCATTGGCCGGATCGTGGTAACGCAGCAGCGCTTTATGCAAGCGGCGCTGGCGATCGCCGCGCGGCACCACCACCTCTTCGCTCTTATAGTCCACCTTGGCCAGCGGATTCTTGCCGGTGTAATACATGGTGGTGGCGCTGGCCAGCGGCGACGGATAAAAATTCTGCACCTGGTCGAGCCGAAAACGGTTTTTCTTCAGCCATAACGCCAGGTTGACCATATCCACATCGCGCGTGCCCGGATGCGCCGAAATAAAATAGGGAATAAGGTACTGTTTTTTCCCCGCCTCGGCGGAGTAGCGATCGAACAATGCCTTAAAGCGGTGGTAGCTGCCCATGCCCGGCTTCATCATCTTCGCTAAGGGCCCGGCCTCGGTATGCTCGGGCGCAATCTTCAGGTAGCCGCCCACATGGTGCAGCGCCAGTTCCTTGATATAGCGCGGATCCTCCACCGCCAGATCGTAACGCACGCCGGAGGCGATCAGCACCTTTTTGATGCCTTTGACCGCCCGCGCCCGCCGGTAGAGCGAGATGGTCGGCTCATGATCGGTATCCATATGCGGGCAGATTTCCGGATAGACGCAGGAAGCGCGGCGGCAGGTCTGTTCCGCCCGGGGCGATTTACAGCGCAGCATATACATATTGGCGGTCGGCCCGCCCAGATCGGAAATCACGCCGGTAAACGCCGGCACCGTATCGCGAATGGCCTCGATCTCGCGCACGATGGACGCTTGCGAGCGGCTTTGGATAATACGGCCTTCATGTTCGGTAATCGAACAAAACGAGCAGCCGCCGAAGCAGCCGCGCATGATATTGATGGACGAGTGAATCATCTCATACGCCGGGATGGCCGCCTTGCCGTAGGACGGATGCGGCACGCGCTGGAACGGCAGGGCGAAAACCTGGTCCATCTCCGGGGTGGTCAGGGGAATGGCCGGCGGATTGATCCAGACATAACGATCGCCGTGTTTTTGCATCAGCGCCCGCGCGCAGCCGGGGTTGGTTTCGTGATGCAGGATGCGCGAGGCATGGGCATACATCACCTTATCGCCTTTGACTTTTTCGAACGAAGGCAGCAGCACGTAGGTTTTTTCCCACGGCTTGGGTTTGGCGGCGCGCACCGTTACCGATCCGGCCTGCGGAGCCGGCGCCGCGCCGTCGGCACAGGGCAGGTCGTCGCCATAGGGATTAAGGATCGGTTCGATGCGCCCAGGCTGGTCCAGGCGGGTGGAATCCACCCCGCTCCAGCCGGGCAGCGGCTCCCGGCGCATAATGGCGGTATTGCGCACATCGTCGATGGCGCCGATCGCCTCCCCCGCCGCCAGCCGATGGGCTAGCTCCACCAGCGGCCGCTCGCCGTTGCCGTAGATCAGCATATCGGCTTTCGAATCCACCAGCACCGAGCGGCGCACGGTATCGGACCAATAATCGTAATGGGCGATGCGCCGCAGGCTGGCCTCAATGCCGCCAAGGATCACCGGCACCTCTTTGTAAGCTTCCTTGCAGCGCTGGCTATAGGCCATGGTGGCGCGGTCCGGACGCTTGCCGCCGACGTTGCCGGGGGTGTAGGCGTCGTCATGGCGCAGCTTGCGGTCGGCGGTATAGCGGTTGATCATCGAATCCATATTGCCGGCGGTGACGCCAAAAAACAGGTTCGGCCGCCCCAGGCGCATAAAGTCGTCCTTGCTGGTCCAGTCCGGCTGGGCAATGATGCCGACGCGAAACCCCTGGGATTCCAGCATGCGGCCGATAATCGCCATGCCGAAGCTGGGATGATCGACATAGGCGTCGCCGCTGATTATCACCACATCGCAGCTGTCCCACCCCAATTGTTCCATTTCGGCGCGCGACATCGGCAAAAACGGCGCGATGCCGTAACATTCCGCCCAATAAGGAGGATAGGAAAACAGGCCGCGTTCGGGTTGGATCAGGCTGGTGGACGCCATACAAGCACTCTTTATCTGGTTAATTCGCCGGGCGGCGATTATACGCGTACCCGGCGAAATAAGCAGGGATCTTTATCAGTAGTGCGGGCTTTTCCCGATAAAAACAGCCAAATGCCAGGTTATGACCATTGCGGAAACGGATCGCCATACCAGAACCACATCTCAGGTCCCTGCGCCATTTCCCGATCGGTCAGCAGACAGGCGTCAAAACCTGCCCTTAAACCCGCCTCATCCATGCCGATTCCGATCAGCACCAGTTCCTGACGGGCATCGCCGACCCCGTCAACCCAGTTGTCGTGAATAAATGCCAGCGTATCGGGATCGCCGGGCCATCGATCGCGGGGTATGGCGGCCCACCAGCAGCCAGCCGGAGCATGCCTGCTGACGCCGCCGGCCTGCGACCATGAACCGGCATGCGCCGGACGGGTGGCCAGCCAGAAAAAACCCTTGGAACGCATCACCCCGGGCCAATCCTTCGCAATCCAGGCGTAGAAGCGCTCTGGATGAAACGGCCGGCGGGCGCGATAGACAAAGTGGGTAATGCCGTACTCTTCGGTCTCCGGCGTATGCTCGCCGCGCAGCTCCTTCAGCCAGCCCGGCGCCTGCGCCGCCTGGTCAAAATCAAACAATCCGGTGTTCAGGACGCTATCCAGCGCCACCCGGCCGAATTCAGCCGCTTCGATTTTTGCCCTTGGGTTCAGGCCGCGCAGGATAGCCAACAGGCGCAGGCGTTCGTCTTCGCCGATCAGATCGATTTTGTTCAGCACCAGCACATCGCAGAATTCGATCTGTTCGATCAGGAGATCCACCACCGTGCGCGGGTCCTCCACGCCCAGGGATTCGCCCCGGGATGACAGGCTGTCGCGCGAACCGTAATCGCGCAGGAAGTTGAACGCATCCACCACGGTGACCATGGTATCCAGGCGGGCGACGTGCGACAGGCTCAGGCCGTCGTCATCGGTAAAGGTAAAGGTCTCGGCCACCGGCAGGGGTTCGGAAATACCGGTGGATTCGATGACCAATTGGTCGAATTTGCCCTCTTTCGCCAGCCGGCCGACTTCCAGCAGCAAATCTTCCCGCAGGGTGCAGCAAATGCAGCCGTTGCTCATCTCCACCAGCCTTTCATCCGTTCTGGACAATTCGGCGCCGCCGTCGCGCACCAGTGCCGCATCAATATTCACGTCCGACATATCATTGACGATCACCGCCACGCGGCGGCCTTGCCGGTTGTTAAGGATGTGGTTAAGCAAGGTGGTTTTACCCGCGCCAAGGAACCCCGAAAGCACGGTTACCGGCAGGGGAATGGATGCACGCCCTTCCCCCATCCGGGTTATGCCGGGCATTTTATCTGTCGCACGCATGTTTCACTCCATCAGTGTTGTGGTTGGTAAAAGGGCGGAGAAGTCCGTGCTTTAATGTTACGTTATAACATAACGTATTCAATAAAGACCAGAGCTTTCCCGCGTCTTTCGCCTGCGGGACACACAGAAGGAATGGATAAGGTAAAGGCCGTTATTTTTGCCGGGCGGCTTGTTCGGTAAACGCGCGGAAAATGGCCAGCGTTTCCTCGCTGACATGATGCTCCAGCCCTTCGGCATCCAGGCGCGCCGTCTCAGGACTGACGCCCAGCGCCAGCAGGAACGACTCGACCACCTGGTGCCTTTCCCGGCTGCGCGCCGCCAGCGCCTCGCCCTCGGGGGTAAGAAAAACGCCGCGGTAGGGTAATTGCCGGATTAGCCCCGCCGCGGCCAGCCTTTTCAGCATTTTCGCCACCGTGGGCTGCGATACGCCCAACCGCGCGGCCAATTCCACCTGGCGGACTTCGCCGAAATCACGGATAAGATCGTCGATAAGCTCCACATAATCGTCCATCAGCTCGGCACGGTGGGCTGCCCTGACCTGAAGGAAACCCTGCGCATGTTCCTGTACATCCACAAGTTGCGTGCTACGGACGGGCATATCCGCTTTTTCAGGGGTGGTCATAGTCCTTCCTCTTGATGTACGGCTGCATAAGGCCATCACCGGCGATGGCGAGGTAAAGCATAGCATTGTTACCAAAGGCGTTGATAAACAAAATAGGCATGCACGGCGCGGCGGTGACGACAAACAGATTAAGTTTGCCTTTGCTATACAGTATAGCTCATGCTATATATGAACATTAAAGCATCACTTGTTAATTATATACATGCAAATGTAATGACGCCCCGGCCGTGCGGACATCGGTAAAAGATGACGACACTGTACTCCGACCCTGCCAGGGCCAGCCTGATGACCGGAAGCGTTTATGGAGATCGCCGACATGCCGTTATTGCCGTTAAAGAGACGTTTTTCCGCCCTGGCGCCATGGGGCCTGCTGTTTGGCATGGCGTTATCGCTTGCCGGCACCCCCGCCATGGCGGAGAAAAAATTCAAGGTGATAACCACCTTTACCATTATTCAGGATATGGCGCGCAACGTGGCCGGCGACGCGGCGGTAGTGGAATCCATCACCAAGCCCGGCGCGGAAATCCATGATTACCAGCCTACCCCGCGCGATATCGTCAAGACCCAGTCGGCGGACCTGATTTTGTGGAACGGCCTGAACCTGGAACGCTGGTTTGCCCGTTTTTTCGATAATATCCATGACGTGCCCTCGGCCGTAGTCACCGAGGGCATCGAGCCGCTGCCTATCCGTGAAGGCCCCTATAACGGCAATCCCAACCCCCATGCCTGGATGTCGTCCGCCAATGCGCTGATCTATGTGGAAAACATCCGCAAGGCGCTGGTGCAATACGACCCGGCCAACGCCGACGCCTACAACCGCAACGCCAAAGCCTATGCGGAGAAAATCGCCGCCACCGACGCCCCGCTGCGCGCCCGGTTGGCCAATATTCCCGCATCCCGGCGCGTGCTGGTGACCAGCGAAGGCGCCTTCAGCTACCTGGCGCGGGATTACGCCCTGCGCGAAGCCTATCTTTGGCCGATCAACGCCGAGGAGCAGGGCACGCCCCAGCAGGTGCGCCGGGTGATCGATCTGGTGCGGGAGCAGCAGGTCCCGGTGGTGTTCAGCGAAAGCACCATCTCGGATAAACCCGCCCGGCAGGTCGCCAAGGAAACCGGCGCGCGCTACGGCGGCGTGCTGTATGTCGATTCGCTGTCGGCAGCCGGCGGGCCGGTGCCCGACTACCTCAGCCTGCTTAACGTGACGGTGGATACCATCGCCAGGGGGTTCGGCCAATGAACAACACCGGCTATCAGCCCGATCTCCGGGTGGACGACGTGACGGTCACCTACAATAACGGCCATACCGCCATCAGCAACGCCAGTTTCCGGCTTACCGGCGGCACCATCTGCGCGCTGGTCGGCATCAACGGCAGCGGCAAATCGACATTGTTCAAAAGCATTATGGGCATGGTGCGCCCTTCCTCCGGCAAGGTTACCCTGGATAACCTGCCGGTGGCGAAGGCGCTGCGTAAAAACCTGATTGCCTATGTGCCGCAAACCGAGGAAGTGGACTGGAATTTCCCGGTGCTGGTGGCGGATGTCGTGATGATGGGGCGTTATGGCAAAATGTCTTTCCTGCGCATCCCTTCCGCCGAGGATAAGGCCCAGGTGGACCGGGCGCTGGCGCGGGTCGGCATGAGCGCATTCCGCCAGCGCCAGATTGGCGAACTGTCCGGCGGCCAGCGCAAACGGGTGTTCCTGGCGCGGGCGCTGGCGCAGCAGGGACGGGTCATGCTCCTTGACGAGCCGTTTACCGGTATTGATGTGCAGACCGAAGATGCCATTATCGCGCTGCTGCAATCGCTGCGCGCCGAAGGCCATCTGATCCTGGTCTCTACCCATAACCTGGCCAGCGTGCCGGAATTTTGCGACCGGGTGGTGATGATCAACCGCACAGTACTGGCCGCCGGCCCTACCGCCGCCGCCTTTACCCAGGAAAACCTGGAGCGGGTATTCGGCGGCAGGCTGCGCCAGTTTGATATCGCGGCGGCCGGGGCGCCGCGGGCCGGACTGCGCGCGGTCGACGCCGATAAGCGGGTTTCGTGATGATGGCGCTCTTGCTACAGCCGTTTCAGTACGATTATATGCTCAAGGCCATTTGGGTAAGCGGCATTGTCGGCGGGGTCTGCGCCTTTCTTTCGGCCTACCTGATGCTCAAGGGCTGGTCGCTGATGGGGGATGCGCTGTCCCACTCGGTGGTGCCGGGCGTGGCGGGCGCGTATGCGCTGGGTTTGCCCATCGCCGCCGGCGCGTTCCTGACCGGTATGCTGGCGGCGCTGGTGATGACGCTGGTGCGCCATTATACCCGGCTGCGCGAGGACGCCATTATCGGTTTTGTCTTCACCACTTTTTTCGCCGTCGGGCTACTGATCGTTTCGCTAAATCCCACGTCGGTCAACGTGCAATCGATCATCTTCGGCAATATCCTCGGGATAGCCGACGCGGATGTCCTGCAGGTGCAGGTGATAAGCGGCGTGTCTTTTATCGTGCTGTGCGTGATCTGGAAGGATCTGCTGGCGGCGTTTTTTGACGAGGGCCATGCCGTCTCCATCGGCCTGTCGCCGCTGCGCCTGAAAATTATTTTTTTCACGCTGTTGAGCGCCTGTACCGTGGCCGCGCTGCAAACGGTCGGCGCCATCCTGGTCATAGCCATGGTGATAACGCCCGGCGCCACGGCGTACCTGCTGACCGATCGCTTCCCGCGCCTTATCATAATCGCCGTGATCATCGGCACCCTGACCAGCGCCTGCGGCGCCTGGCTGAGCTATTTCCTGAACGGCGCCACCGGCGGGGTTATCGTTACCCTGCAAACCCTGGTTTTCCTGCTGGCGTTTTTGCTGGCGCCGAAACACGGGCTGCTGGCCGCCAAGATGCGTGGCCGGGCGCGGGCTAAAGACAGACGGAGCGCCGGATGATGGCATGGTTGGATTACCTGCTCGCCTATGTCGCCGAACCACTGGGCTTTCCGTTTATGCAACGGGCGATTATCGCCGCCATCGCCACCGGCGTGGTGTGCGCCATCTTGTCGTGCTTCCTGGTGCTCAAAGGCTGGTCGCTGATGGGGGACGCCATCTCCCACGCGGTGCTGCCGGGCATTATCCTGGCCTATATCGCCGGACTGCCGATCGTGGCCGGCGCCTTTGGATCGGGTATCGTATGCGCCCTGGGCACCGGTTATATCAAAGACCACTGCCGGGTGAAGGAGGACACGGTCATGGGCATTGTCTTCTCGGGCATGTTCGCCCTCGGCCTGGTGCTATTTTCACGTATCGATACCGACCAGCACCTCAGCCATATCCTGTTCGGCAATGTGCTGGGCATTACGCCCGCGGAGCTGTGGCAGGTCGTGTTGATAGCCGGCGCGGTATCCCTGGTCATCCTGGTCAAGCGCCGGGATCTGATGCTGTATTGTTTTGATCCGGCCCAGGCGCGGGTGCTGGGCCTGTCGGTAAAGACGCTGCATTATGGCCTGTTATGCCTGCTGGCGCTGACCATTGTCGCCGCCCTGCAGGCGGTGGGCGTGATACTGGTGATCGCCATGCTGATTTCACCCGGCATTACCGCCTCCCTGCTCGCCCGCCGGTTCGACGGGATGCTGCTGGCGGCGGTGCTGGTCTCGGTGTTCTCCTGCGTTACCGGCACGCTGATAAGTTTTTATATCGACGGCGCCACCGGGCCCTGTATCGTTATCGTCCAGGCCGTGCTGTTTGTGGCGGCGCAAATCTATCGCCTCGCCCGGCGCAAAAATCACGCGGCCACCGCCTGAGCGCATCCGCCGGGCGCGGCGACGCTATCATGGTGCTGGCGCCGGGCGATACTTGCCAATCGCCTTCCCTTTTGTTGGTGCAAAATCCAGCCAGCAAATATCGCCGCGTCCAGGAATAAACATCAGTAATCCAGCTCCCCAGCGATGGGCGCCGCCAGATCGTCGGCATGGGCGGTATACGCGGCAAGTCCCATTAACAGGTCGGATTCCCGGAACCGTTTTTTATGGGCTTTTTGAATGACTAATCCTTACTCGCTCATCTCGATATCCACCGTATCCCCCGCTTCGAAATGCGGGATGGTTTTAAGGTTACCGGATAAACGCAGCGCAATGCTATTGCCCCATTTTTGTAAAACCGCCTGGGTATGCATAACAACCTTATAGGTAAAGGTATCGACAATGAGTAGACATGCAGCATGCGCGATGTCAACACCGTGGGTGTCCGCCATACCCGGCACAGGGTGCCTTGTGCCGGGTATCGGGCGTGATGACTGAAAAATCAGATCCCCGGGCATCACCGGCGTCTCGCCAAGGCCATCTCTGACCTGGACGCCGCGGCCTAGGGCGTCTGGCACCAGTTACGCTGCTTGACGATGCCGCCGTCGGGGGAGGTAAAGCCGATGCAGCCTAAGATACTGTCATAGAGTTTTTCATGGAATACCGGCGTCTTGGCCGCCGCGAGGGCGCGCAGACCGGCTAAACGCCGCCTGGTGATCGCTCCCGCGCAGGAAGCCGTCCGAGGCCCAGACCATAATGGGGATGGTGCGTTGTTCAATCGGCGCATGATCGCGCGGCGTGCCGTGGAAATGCATATTTTCCGCGATGGATTCCCCATGATCGGAGGCGTAGAACACGATGGCGTTACGATCGCGCAGCTGATCGAAGACCTGTTTCAGGAAATAGTCGGTGTACAGCAGGCTGTTGTCATAGGAATTGACCAGTTCCTCGGTGGAGCAGGCATCGTCGATGCCCTGGCATTCCGGCTGGTAACGGGCGAACTGGCGCGGATAACGCTCCGTATACATATAATGGGAACCCTTGGTATGCAGCACGATCAGGTGCTTGCCGTCGGGATGGCGCGCCAGGGAATCGTGCAGTTCGTCCACCAGCGCCATATCGTCCACCGGCTCGCCCGCGTTGCGTTTTTCCGCCTGAATGGTTTCCCGCAGGGCATAGTCGTCGGCCATCACCTTATTATAGAACCAGGCCTCGCTCTGCATGGAAAACAGCTCGGAGCTAAAGCCCTGTTTTTTTAATACGGAAAAGACGTTCATCTCTTTCAGGGTGCGCTGCGGCGCTTCCGACGCGCCGCCCTCGCGCACAAACATGCAGCGCAGGGAGAGCTTGGTGGACGTATCGCAGGAGTAGCCCTGCAGCAGCGCCAGGTTCTTTTCCTTGTCCAGGTTGGGCGTATTATCGCGCTGGTAGCCGTAGGCGCCCATATGGTCGCGGCGCGCGCTCTCGCCGATGATAAACACCACATACAGATCCTTGACATCCTTCGGCGCCACATACGTAAAATGCTGCGCCGGATCGTACAGCTTGCGGCTGTCCTCCGCCTGGCTATAGGAGCTGTAGATCAGCATGCCGAGCGCCGACAGCCAGTTTGACGGCGAGTAGGAGCCGGCGACCACGCCGCCGTAGCTGGCCATGGTGCGGTTATTCTCGCGATCGTGCTGGTCCTGTACCTGGCCCATCAGCTTCAGCGGCAGCCAGCAGCACAGGGCGGCGGTAACGATCAGCAGCCCTTTTTTGGAAATATGCCTGACGTTGCTGCGCCTGAGCGCCGCTTCGGGCATCGGCGCCAGCCAAATCAGCGCCAGGGGGATCAGGCTGACCAGGATAACCCAGATAAAGAAGTGGTAACCCACCGATTCCTTTGACAGGTCCACATCGGTGGTCATCACGGCGGCCAGGATGCCGTAGCCGATATCCACGTTGTACAGCACCATGTAATAACTGGCGGCCACCGAACTGACCACCACCAGGGTGACCAGTACGCGATAGAGTGTCTTGCCCAGCAGCGAGAGCAGCATGGTCAACAAAAACACCAGTGAAAACAATGCCAGCACTTCGATAGCCACCGACAAGGCATTATTATATTGCAGTTGCTGGTAGCGGCGGATCAGAATGGGTATGTTAAGAATAATCCCGATATAAAAAGCGATAAACAGGGAAATTTTCAGTTGGGATAGTTGCAGAAGCTTTCTCATTAATTCTATTTTTCTCAGTATAAATGACCGCGGATAAGCACATCCCGTACTTAAGCACGCTCCGCCGGGCCATCTTTAACGTCTTCATAATTTCAGACAAGGGATAATCCTTATCGGACCCCCATACAGCTCAGGTGGTTCATTTAGCCAGGCGAATATCAGGCGATATGATGTAACAACACGTGTTGTCGGCCGGGGCAGGCGGGGTAAAACAGCGGCAATGGGCGTCAGCGCAGGAGCGATCGCCGCCCGGGCCGGGCTACCCAGCAGCGGCGGCAAAGTCCGCGCCCCTGCCCGCTGCGGCGCGGACGGGGGAGCGGGGACAGCGCCGGTCAGCGCCTATTGATAATCGTCGATCGGCACGCAGGAGCAGAATAAATTGCGATCGCCGTACACATCATCCAGGCGTTTTACGCTCGGCCAGTATTTATTGCCGAAGCCCGCGGGAAACGCCGCGGTTTCCCGGCTGTAGGGATGGGACCACGCGCCCGTCAGCTCGCGCTCGATATGGGGCGCGTTGACCAGCGGATTGTCCGCCAGCGGCCATTCGCCGCTGCCCACCCGGTCGATTTCACCGCGGATGGCCAGCATCGCGTCGATAAAGCGATCCAGTTCCACCTGGCTTTCGGATTCGGTGGGCTCGACCATCAGCGTTCCCGCCACCGGGAAAGACATGGTGGGGGCGTGGAAACCGTAATCGATCAGGCGCTTGGCGATATCCATCTCGCTGATGCCGGTCGCTTCCTTCAGCGGCCGGATGTCCAGGATGCATTCATGGGCGACGCGGCCGTCGCGCCCGGTATACAGCACCGGAAACGCGGACTGCAACCGGCTGGCGATATAGTTGGCGTTCAGGATCGCCACCTGGCTGGCCTGCTTGAGTCCCTGGGCCCCCATCATGCGGATATACATCCAGCTGATCGGCAGGATCGAGGCGCTGCCGAACGGGGCGGCGGATACCGCGCCCTGGCGCGTCAGCACGCCGTCGATATGTACTACGGCATGCCCCGGCACAAACGGCGCCAGATGCGCTTTCACGCCGATGGGGCCCATGCCCGGGCCGCCGCCGCCGTGGGGAATGCAGAAGGTTTTATGCAGGTTCAGGTGCGAAACGTCGGCGCCGATAAAGCCCGGCGAGGTGATGCCGACCTGCGCGTTCATATTGGCGCCGTCCAGATACACCTGGCCGCCGAACTGGTGCACGATTTGGCAGACTTCGCGGATGGTCTCTTCGTATACGCCGTGGGTCGACGGGTAGGTCACCATGATGCATGACAACTGGTCGCCGGCCTGTTCGGCTTTCCGGCGCAAATCGTGTAAATCGATATTGCCGTTTTTATCGCAGGCCACCACGGTGACCGACATGCCGGCCATCTGGGCGGACGCCGGGTTGGTGCCGTGGGCGGAGCTGGGGATCAGGCAGATACGGCGGTTGCCCTCGTTGCGGCTCTCATGATAGCGGCGTATGGCCAGCATGCCGGCGTATTCTCCCTGCGCGCCCGAATTGGGCTGCATGCACAGCGCGTCATAGCCGGTAAGCTGCACCAGCCAGCGGGAGAGTTGAGCGATCATCTGCTGGTAGCCGGCCGCCTGCCCGACGGGACAAAACGGATGCAGCTCGGCGAACTCCGGCCAGGTGATGGGGATCATCTCGGCGGCGGCGTTCAGCTTCATGGTGCAGGAGCCGAGCGGGATCATCGACTGGTTAAGCGCCAGATCCTTGCGTTCCAGCTGATGCATATAACGCATCATGTCCGTTTCGCTGTGGTAACGGTTAAACACCGGATGCGTCAGGATGGGCGCGGCGCGCAGCAGATCCGCCGGGATGACCTCCCCGACCGCGCGATCAAGGGCGTCAATATCCAGCACGGCGTCGCCGCCGGTCACCACGCCGTACAGCGCGGCAAGGTCGTCGCGGCCGGTGGTTTCATCAAGCGTTATCCCCACCGCCCCGTCCAGGTCGGCGCGCAGGTTAATGCCGCGGGCCAGCGCGCGGCTTATCACCGCGTCTTTATCCGCCACATTGACGGTAAGGGTATCGAACCACCGGGCATGGCGCAGCGTCAGTCCCGCCGCCGTCAGGCCGGAAGCCAGGATGGCGGTCAGGCGATGGATGCGCGCGGCGATGCGTTTCAATCCTTCCGGACCGTGGTAGACCGCGTACAGGCCGGCGATATTGGCCAGCAGTACCTGCGAGGTGCAGATATTGGAGTTGGCCTTTTCGCGGCGGATATGCTGCTCGCGGGTTTGCATCGCCATGCGCAGGGCGGTACTGCCGGCCGCGTCGCGGGACACGCCGATAATACGTCCCGGCATGGAGCGCTTGACGTCGTCACGGGCGGCGAAAAACGCCGCGTGCGGGCCGCCGTAGCCCATGGGCACGCCGAAACGCTGGGAAGAGCCGAACACCACGTCGGCCCCCTGCGCGCCCGGCGCCGCCAGCAGTACCAGCGCCATCATATCGGCCGCCACGCAGCTGATGATGTGACGGGTTTTCAGTTCGGCCAGCAGCGCGCGGTAATCATGCAGTTCGCCGGTGGTGCCCGTCTGTTGCAGCAGCACGCCGAAGACGCCCTGCTGTTCCAGCGCGCGCGGGGCCGGGCCGGTGATCACCTCGAAACCGAAGGTCTCGGCGCGGGTGCGCACCACGTCCAGCGTTTGCGGATGGACATCGTCGGCGACAAAAAACACGTTGGCCTGTTTGAGCTTGCTGGCGCGCTTGGCCAGCGCCATGGCTTCCGCCGCCGCCGTGGCTTCATCCAGCAGCGAGGCGGAGGCGATATCCAGCCCGGTCAGGTCGAGGGTCAGTTGCTGGAAATTCAGCAAGGCCTCAAGGCGCCCCTGGGCGACCTCCGGCTGATAAGGCGTATAGGCGGTGTACCAGCCCGGGTTTTCCAGCATGTTGCGCAGGATCACCGGCGGGGTGACCACCGCGCTGTAGCCCATGCCGATATAGGTTTTAAACCGCTGGTTAAGACCCGCCATGGCCCTGAGCTCCGCCAGCGCCTGGGATTCCGTGGCCGCATCGCCGACCGCCGGAGGCGCCGGCAGCTGGATGTCGGCCGGGACGATGTGGCCAATCAACGCGTCGAGCGTCGCGGCGCCGATAGCCGACAGCATATGCGCCTGCTGCTGCGCGCTGGGGCCGATATGACGCTTGATAAAAGCGTCATGGTGTTCAAGCTGGCTGAGAGTCTGGGTCATAAACAACAATTCCTGCATCGGGCATGGGACGGGGAAAGGCAACGTGCTCGGCAGGGACAGGGGCCGGTATTCCAACGCCCTGTCCCGCCTGTTGGCCTCCGGACGGCTAATTAACCGTGCGGGACCGGGTCTCGGCGGTGGTTATTCGTCTTCGTCGAGCGTGGCCTCATAGGCCTCGGCGTCAAGCAATCCGGCGACCTCGCTTTCGTCGTCGGCCTTGATCTGGAACAACCAGCCCTCGGTGTAGGGCGCGCTGTTCACCAGTTCCGGCGACGCTTCCAGCTCTTCGTTCACCGCCACGATCTCGCCGCCGATGGGCGCATAGATATCCGAGGCGGCTTTCACTGATTCGGCTACCGCGCAATCGTCGCTGGCGGCGAAGGATGTGCCGACGTCCGGCAGGTCGAGAAACACCATATCGCCCAGCAGTTCCTGGGCATGTTCGGTAATGCCGACGGTATACACGCCGTTACCTTCGTTGCGCACCCATTCGTGGGAGGGGGTATATTTTAGTTCTTGCGGCACATTGCTCATTGCCTTCCTCACTCTTGCAAAGTTAATTATTGAACGACCGGTTTACCGGCGCGCACAAAACCAGGTTTGGTGACCTTAACCGGCATTTCGCGGTTACGGATTAATACAATGGCGTGCTCGCCGATACCGGCGGGCACGCGGGCCAGGGCAATGCTGAAACCCAGGGTGGGCGAGAACGAACCGCTGGTTATCACGCCCGTTTTCATATTACCGTCGGCGTCGGTAAAGTGTACCGTCAGGTCGTTGCGCAGCACACCTTTTTCCGTCATCACCAGGCCGACCAGTTGGTCGGTGCCGGCGCGGCGCTGGGCTTCAAGCGCCTCGCGGCCGATAAAATCCCGATCCTCGGGCTGCCAGGCGATGGTCCAGCCCATGTTGGCCGCCAGCGGAGAAATACGCTCATCCATTTCCTGGCCGTACAGGTTCATGCCGGCTTCCAGGCGCAGCGTATCGCGCGCGCCCAGGCCGCAGGGTTTGACGCCCGCCGCCAGCAGTTTGCGCCAGAAGGACTCCGCCTCGGTTTTCGGCAGCGCAATTTCAAATCCCGCCTCGCCGGTATAACCGGTGGTGGCGATAAATAAATCCTCCGACTGCACGCCGAAGAACGGTTTCATCCCGGCCACCGCCGCCTGCTGCGCGGGGGTAAACAGCGTGCGCGCTTTCTCCTGCGCCCGCGGGCCCTGTACGGCAATCAGCGCCAGGTCGTCGCGTACCCGTACCGACACACCGTAGGGGGCCGCGTGGTCGGTCACCCAGGTGACGTCTTTGTCGCGGGTGGCGGAATTCACCACCAGGCGAAAATAAGTCTCTTCGAGGAAATAGACGATCAGATCGTCGATAACGCCGCCTGAGGCGTTCAGCATGCCGCTATAGAGCGCCTTGCCGGGCACGGTGAGCTTGGCCACGTCGTTCGCCAGCAGGTAGCGCAGGTATTCGCGGGTGCGCGGACCCGTTAAATCGATGATGGTCATATGGGACACATCAAACATGCCCGCGTCGCGGCGCACCTGGTGATGCTCCTCCAGCTGGGAGCCATAGTGCAGCGGCATCATCCAGCCATGGAAGTCCACCATTTTCGCGCCGCACGCTATGTGCTGTTCATACAACGATGTCAGCTGGGCCATCTCGTCCTCTTTGTCGTCAAATCAGGAGCTGTAAAATTGAATTTTACGCCGCGACGCCCACAGCGAATCCGGCGGCGCAAACGATACCTTTTGCCAGAAGTTACCACTGAATCCCAGGGGAAACCATAAATTAAATTATCCTGCGGCCAGGGCGGTGCAGGCGGAGGGGATAGGCATGAATCAGCATGTTATGTTGGCAAAGTGGCGAATACGGCGCACAAACAATAAATGCCGGCCGTCAAAAGCAAAATATGATAACAAAAAACCCTGACTTTGGTCAGGGGCAAAGACTTTATTCCCGATATCGGATTAGAAAATATAATGCAAAATAGCGGGTTAAATTAGTTTATTTCAGTCAAACCGCGCCCGGTTCCAGCCATGCAGGCAGATCGTTTAACCCCATGGCCTGGCGGATGAGCCGGGGTTTGACCCCGGGTACCGTATCGGCCAGGCGCAGTCCCGCGTCGCGCACCCATTTTTTCAGCGGGTTATTGCCGTCGAACAACTGGCGGAACCCCTGCATGCCGGCCAGCATCACGGCAGCGCTATGCTTGCGACGGCGCTCATAGCGCCGCAGGTAGGGATGATGGCCGATATCCTTGCCGGCCTGCTGCAGCCGGCGCAGCTCCGACAGCAGTTCCGCCACGTCCATAAAACCGAGATTTACCCCCTGCCCGGCCAGCGGATGGACCGTATGCGCCGCGTCGCCCACCAGCACCAGGCGGTGGGCGGCGAAATCCCGCGCATAGCGGGCGGTCAGGGGAAAGGTTAACCGTTCGCTTTGCAATTCGCATAACCCCAGCGCCAGGTTGAAGTGCGCAGCCAGCTGCGCGTTAAATCCGGCCGGCGCCTGTTCCTGGAGCGACTGCGCCATCTCGGGCGGCAGGGACCAGACGATGGAGCAAAGATGCGGATCGCTCAGCGGCAGGAACGCCAGGATGCCGTCGCCGTGAAAGGCCTGGCGCGCAATGCCGCCGTGCGGATGTTCGGTACGCACGGTGGCCACCAGTGCGTGATGCTGGTAATCCCAGAAGGTCAGCGGAATATCGGCGTAGCGGCGCAGCCAGGAGTTGGCGCCGTCCGCGCCCACCACCAGCCGGGCGGTCAGCATGCCGCCGTCGTCGAGGGTGATAAACGCTTCGTTCTCGCCCCAGGCAATCTGGCGCGGCGCGCGCGGGCACAGCAGCGTCACGTCGGACAGCTGCCCGGCCCGGCGCCACAGCGCCTGGTGGATAACCGGGTTCTCGACGATATGGCCCAGATGGGCGTAGCCCAGCTGTTTACCGTCAAAGGCGATATTGCCGAAGCCATCGTTGTCCCAGACCTGCATGCCCTGATAGGGATTGGCGCGCAGCGCGACGATATCGTCCCAGACCTGCAGGTGTTCCAGCAGGCGCTGGCTGGCGGCGTTGATGGCCGATACCCGCAGCGCGGGGCTATCGGCCGGCGGCACCGGCTCCGGCGCCTGTTGTTCCAGCACGGCCACGCGCATGCCGCTGCCCTGGAGTCCACAGGCCAGCGCCAGGCCGACCATGCCGCCGCCGTTGATGACCACGTCAAATGCTTGCATAACTGTAATATCCTTTTAAAGACCGGGAACCAGCGTAAGGGTGCTAACGCGCCACCCAGCCCAGGGTTTGCCGCGCCAGCGCGTCGCGCAGCCCCGGCGAAGCGGCCATGGCGGCAAGACCCAGGTTACGCGCCACCACCAGCGGCGGATGCCGGTTGGCAAACAAATGTATCAGGCCGTCGGTAATGCCGATCGTGCGGTCCTTATCGGGCAGACGGCGCTGCTGATAGCGCTGTAGGGTGGCGTAGGCGCCCGGGTCCTCGCCCCGCGCCAGGGCCTCGGCCAGGGTTTCCGCCAGGGTCATCACGTCACGCAAGCCCAGGTTGAACCCCTGGCCGGCAATAGGATGCAGGGTTTGCGCCGCGTTGCCCACCAGCGCCAGCCGATGGCTTACCTGGCGCGTGGCGGTGCGCAGCTGCAGCGGGTAACACTGCCGCTGCCCGCAGGCGGTAATACGCCCGAGCCGCCAGCCGAAGGCGGCTTGCAGCGCGTCGATAAACCGGCTTTCGCTCCAGCCGGTGATTTCCTGGCGCATGGACTGCGGCAGGCACCACACCAGCGCGCTGCGCCCCTGCGACATGGGCAGCATGGCCAGCGGCCCATGTTCGGTAAAACGCTCATAAGCCCGGCCCTGATGCGCCTCAGCGGTGGTGACATTGGCGATAATCGCCAGTTGCCCATAGTCCTCCTGGCGCCACTGCATATGGCAATGGCGCGCCGCCTGCGAGTGCGAACCGTCCGCCGCCACCAGCAGCGAGCCGGTCAGCTCCGTCCCGTTGTCAAGCCGCGCCAGGATATCGTCCTGGCGGCGGGTAATATCCGTAAGCGTCGCGGGGCAGTGCAGCCTTACCCCCGACGCCTGGCGCAGCAGGGCAAATAAACGCTGCCCGGCGTCGTGCAGCTCCACCACATAACCCAGCGCGGGTACGCGGTAATCGCGCGCGGACAGCGAGACTTTACCCGGATAGCCGCTATCGCTGACCTCGACACGGGTGATGGGCGTGGCGCAGGACATCAGCGAAGGCCAGACACCGATGGCGGTTAATTGCTGGCTGGTGCCCTGGGCCAGGGCGATGGCGCGGGCGTCATAACCGGGATGGCGCCGGTTTTCCGGCGCGGCCGCTTCCACTAAATCGATCTCCAGCCGCCCGCCGGTCAGGCGGGACAAGGCCAGCGCCAGGGTGGCGCCGGCCATGCCGCCGCCGATAATGATCACCGACATAGGCTAGCGCGCCGCCGCCATCAGCGCTTCGATGGCATCCGGGTCCTTGACCACCGATGCGGTGAGGTTGTCGTTGCCCTGTTCGGTGATAACGATATTGTCCTCGATGCGGATGCCGATGCCGCGATATTGCGGCGGCACATCCGCGTCCGCGGCGATATAAATGCCCGGCTCGATGGTCAGCACCATGCCCGGCTCCAGGGTCCTGCCCCGCTCCGGGGTGCCGTAGTCGCCGACGTCGTGCACATCCAGCCCCAGCCAATGGCTTAAGCCGTGCATAAAGAACTGCCGGTGGGCCTGGGCGGCGATAAGCCCGTCCACGTCGCCCTTCATTACGCCCAGCGCCACCAGCCCGGAGACCATAACCCGCACCGCCTGTTCATTGACTTCGCGGATACTGGTGCCCGGCCGGTACAACGCCAGGGATTTCTCCAGCATCGCCAGCACTATGTCGTACAGCGCCCGCTGCTCGGGGCTGAACTTGCCGTTCACCGGGAAGGTGCGGGTGATATCGCCGGCATACCCCTGGTATTCACAGCCGGCGTCGATAAGCACCAGATCGCCGTCGCGCATCTGCGCCTCGTTTTCGGTGTAGTGCAGAATACAGCCGTTTTCGCCGCTGCCGACGATGGTATTGTAGGAAGGATAGCGGGCGCCGTGCCGGTTGAATTCATGCAGGATTTCGCCTTCCAGCTGGTATTCATACTGCCCCGGACGACAGGCCCGCATGGCGCGGGTATGCCCGAGCGCGGTGATTTCGCCGGCGCGGCGCATGACCGCCAGCTCCTCCGCCGATTTAACCAGCCTGAAATCGTGCACCCAGGGGCGCCAGTCGGTAAGCGTGGCGGGCGCGCGCAAATGCTGACGGTAGCCGCGGCGCAGGGTATCGAGGGCGTTAAACACCAGGGTATCGGCAAAGGCGTATTGTCCCTGGGCGTGATAGACCACATCCAGTCCGTTCAGCAGCAGGTGCAACTGATGATTGATTTCGTCCCACGGCAAGGCCCGGTCCACGGCAAGTCTGGCCGGGGCGGCCTCCTGGCCCAGGCGGCGGCCGAACCAGGTCTCGGCGCCGGGATCGCGCACCCGGTTGAACAGCACGCTGTGCGAATGGGTCGCGTCGCTTTTGATAAGCACCAGCGCCGCCTCCGGTTCGTTGAACCCGGTGAAATACCAGAAGTCGCTATTCTGGCGATAGGGATATTCACTGTCGGCGCTGCGCGTCGCCTCCGGCGCCGCAAAAATGACGGCGGCGCTGGCCGGAGCCATGTTGGCCAACAATGCCTGCCGGCGGCGTAAAAATTCTTGTGATGTCATCACTCTCTCCTGCCTTGCCATACTCTCAACAATTCAACGGGCGGTGCTGCCGGTTGCGGCGATCAGTGCAGCGTCGGCTTTGGCTTTTCCAGCGGGCCGGCGTGCTCCGAGCGGGTAAATCCATTATGGCAAAGAATGGCGGCCATACGCACGTATTCAACGACTTCCTCCAGCGACTGCGCCAGCTCTTCCTGATCTTCATCTTCGTCATAGCCGAGCTGGCCGATATTGCGCAGATCGTCGATGGCTTCCTTTAGCTCGCCCTTGATTTTATCCAGCTGCGGCTGCATCACGCCCAGCCCCAGCAGGAAATGATTTACCCAGCCGGCCAGCGCGTCCACGCGCTCGAATACCGTGGCGCGGTCGTCGTCGGGCAGCAGCAGCTGAAACATAAACTCCTCGTCGTCCAGGGTTTGCGCGGTGGCTTCGTGCAGCTGGCGCAGCGGGTCGGCCAGGGTCTGGGAAAAGGCCATGCCCTCGTTGGTCAGCTCGTGCACCAGCGTCTGCCAACTGTGATCCTTGTTGCCGCCGCACAGCATGCCGCTTATCAAACCATGCATTTCCGCCGGCGTCAGCGCCACGGCCTGTTGGTTAAGCAGTTGGGTCAGGTTATCGTAGTCGGGAAAGGTATTTTGTATAGACATGCGCTTTCATCGTCGTTGGCAGGATAAGTTCGTGTTATGCTACCACCAAGGTCCGTAGCTATACCAGAAAGGGCGTGTATCTTCTGTTTTATATGGATTCTTCTGTTTGATATAGCGCATGGATATAGAGTATAGTTGCGCCCGCCCTGTGCTCCCGCAATGGTGAAACGGGAGTGGCCTGGCGTCGGCGCGGTAACAAAGCAGGAAGGTGGTATGTCCGCACAACCGGTAGATATTCAAATTTTTGGCCGCACGTTAAGGGTAAATTGCCCGCCGGAACAACAAGAAGCGTTGAACCAGGCGGCGGAAGATCTTAATCAGCGGTTGCAAGATCTCAAAGTTCGCACTAGAGTCACCAATACAGAACAGCTTGTTTTTATCGCGGCACTGAACGTATGCCACGAACTGGCGCAGGAAAGAGTTAAAACCCGTGATTACGCCGCCAACATGGAACAGCGGATCCGGTTACTGCAGCAGACGATTGAGCAGGCACTGGTAGAACAGGGCCGTATCTCCGAGCGACCAGGCACGCAGTTCGAGTAACGATAGCCGCCGGGAAAATCCCGCGGAACAGGAATACAAAATTTCTCTGAGGTGTTCGCCAGCGGGCCCGTCCCCTGAGCCGATAATTTTTACCACAAGAATGTGGCGATCTGTAACTGGTGCGCAAGCTCGGTTCGTCCGAGAAGCCTTAAGGTTATAACGCTGCGTTCACCTTGAACCATGGGTTCAAGGGTTACAGCCTGCGGCGGCATCTCGGAGATCCCTTTATAGCGTAGCGTCGGTTTGCATCAGCAGCGGACGCGCGCGTCAGCGGCGCGGCTTGGTACGGCTCTCGGCACGGCGTATCAGGCTTCTTCCCCCCCGCCACACGCTATTCCCCGACAGCGTTTTTTCAGACCCGATTTCTTTATCCGCGTACGTTATGACATCCCCCCGGACCGTCTTTATGACATACTTTATTACCTTCTTTTTCCGGTATAGCGCGTAATCAGCCATGACCCAGTCGCCCGAAACGTCCCTGCAGCGGCAAAGTATCCGCAACCATATCCGCCGGCAACGCCGCCGGCTCACCCCGGGCGAACAGGCCGCTGCGGCCGCGGCGCTGGTCAAAACCCTGCTGGCCGACCCGCGGGTTACCGCGGCCCGCAGCCTGGCGCTGTTTTTATCGTTTGACGGCGAGCTGGATACCCGGCCGCTTATTGAGGCGCTTTGGCAACGCGACCAGCGCGTCTATTTGCCGGTGCTGCACCCTTTCAGCCCGGGCCACCTGTTGTTCCTGCGCTACAGGCCCGATACGCCGCTGGTGCTGAACCGCCTGCATATCAGCGAGCCGCGGCTGGACGTGACCCAACTCTTGCCGGCGCGGCATCTCGATATCCTGTTTACCCCGCTGGTGGCCTTTGATGCCCGGGGCCAGCGCCTGGGCATGGGCGGCGGCTTTTACGATCGCACCCTGCGGCACTGGCGGCGCGGCGCCGGCTTCTACCCCATCGGGCTGGCCCACGATTGCCAGCAGGTGGACGCCATACCGGCGGAGCCCTGGGATATCCCGTTGCCGGAAATTGTTACCCCGTCGCGGCACTGGCGCTGGTAAACCGCCGGGGACGGATGGCAGCCCTTGGCCCGGTGGTGTACCCGGCGTGCGCGGTAAGCGGGCGGTACCCATAAAAAAACCCCGGCTTGCTAAGCCGGGGCTGGGGTCGACCACGTCAGGCGCGCAGCTATCAGTACAGCAGGCGGGCGCGGATAGTGCCGGGTATCGCCTTCAGCAGCTGCAGGGCGGTATTTTCGGTATCGGTTTCCACATCAATGACCACATAACCGATTTCGGGCGTGGTTTGCAGATACTGGGCGGCGATATTGATGCTTTGCTCGGCAAAAATCTGGTTGATGCGGGTCAGGATCCCGGGACGGTTTTCATGGATATGCAGTAAACGGCTGACGTTATCGCCATGTTCCGGCAGCGAGACTTCCGGGAAATTGACCGCCGACAGGGTCGAGCCGTTATCGGAGTATTTGGCCAGTTTGCCCGCCACCTCCACGCCGATATTTTCCTGCGCTTCCTCGGTGGAGCCGCCGATATGCGGCGTCAGGATCACATTATCGAATTCACACAGCGGCGAGTTGAACGGATCGCTGTTGGTGGCGGGCTCTTCGGGGAACACGTCCACGGCGGCGCCGGCGATATGTTTACTGGCCAGGGCGTCGCACAGGGCCGGGATATCCACCACCGTACCGCGCGAGGCATTGATAAACAGCGACCCCGGTTTCATATGGCCGAATTCGTCCTTGCCCATCATATTGCGGGTGGACTGAGTATCCGGCACATGCAGGGAGACCACGTCGCACATACCCAGCAGCTCAGGCAGCGAATCCACCTGGCGCGCGTTGCCCAGGGACAGTTTGCTCTCGATATCGTAATAGAACACCTGCATCCCCAGGCCTTCCGCCAGGATACTCAGCTGGGTGCCGATATGGCCGTAACCGATGATGCCCAGTTTCTTGCCGCGCGCTTCATAGCTGCCGCTCGCCTGCTTGTTCCACTGGCCGCGGTGCGCCTTGGCGTTGGCCTCCGGGACGCCGCGTATCATCAGCAGCATTTCGCCGAGCACCAATTCCGCCACGGAGCGGGTATTGGAAAAAGGCGCATTGAATACCGGCACGCCTTTTTTCAGCGCGGCTTTCAGATCGACCTGATTGGTGCCGATACAAAAGCAGCCGACGGCAACGAGTTTTTCCGCCGCGGCAAAGATGTCTTCCGTCAGGTGGGTACGGGATCGGATGCCGATAAAGTGCGCGTCGCGCACGGAGGCTTTCAGTGCCGCGGAATCCAGCGCGCCCTTATGGTATTCAATATTGGTATAACCGGCGCGTTTCAGGTTATCCACCGCGCTGGGGTGAACACCTTCGACCAACAGAAACTTAATCTTATCTTTTTCCAGCGATACTTTTGCCATTTCCCGACCCTTTTTGAGACTTCAGATGCGACTGCAACACACAGCACCCGGACAAAATAACAAAAATTACCGTGGCGGCAACAGGGCCGTTTATCCTTAAGACAGCATAAGACGCAGCCATAAGCGATTGCTATGGATAAATCCTCTGGTCTGGTGGAGAAGCGTCATATATATAGCAGGCCGATGGCATAAATGTGACATTTATCACTGAATTTCGCCTGCGGCGATAAAAGATGCTATGTAAACAAAATTAACATCCGCCGCCGCCGGCGTGGCAAGCCGGCGGCGGCGCCGGGCGGCGGTAAAACCGGCCCGTTACTCGATAACCTGAACGCCCCCGGCGGTGCCGATCAGCGCCACATCCGCGCCGCGCCGGGCAAACAGGCCCACGGTCACCACGCCGGGCAGGCTGTTGATTTTGTCTTCCAGGGCCACCGCGTCCAGGATGCGCAGGTTGCGCACGTCCAGGATAATATTGCCGTTATCGGTTACCACGCCCTGGCGGTACTCCGGCAATCCGCCCAGTTTCACCAGCTCGCGCGCCACATAGGCGCGCGCCATCGGGATCACTTCCACCGGCAGGGGAAAATTGCCCAGGACGTCCACCCGTTTGGATCCATCGACGATACAGATAAATTTACGCGCGACCGCCGCGATGATTTTTTCGCGCGTCAGGGCCGCCCCGCCGCCTTTGATCATCTGCATCTGGCCGTTGATTTCATCGGCGCCGTCGACATAGATGTCCAGCACGTCGACGCTGTTGAGATCCAGCAGCGGGATACCGAGGCTCTTCAGCTTGGCCGAGGAGGCGTCCGAACTGGAGACCGCCCCTTCGATTTGATTCCTGATGCTGCCCAGGGCATCGATAAAATGCGCGGCGGTGGACCCGGTGCCGACGCCGACGATCGTGCCCGGTTTCACATACTTCAATGCCGACCAGCCCACCGCCTTTTTCAGTTCATCCTGCGTCATAAATAATTAAGCCCTTGGCTACGGAAAGTGGGCGGTATTATAAAACAATATCATCGCCGATGGCGTGAATTCCGCCACAACCCGCCGCATCCCGGATGCCCGCGCCTGACACGGCTGAAATTTTGCGTCCGCAACCGGGTCAATCTATGGCATAGTGAAAACCGGTGACCAAAAAGTACCTATTGATGCACAGAGATATCGACGCAGGGGATAAAGAATGAAACGCCCGGACTATCGGACGCTGCAGGCGCTTGACGCCGTGATACGGGAACGGGGTTTTGAACGCGCCGCGCAAAAATTATGTATCACCCAATCCGCGGTATCGCAGCGCATAAAACAACTGGAAAACCTGTTCGGCCAGCCGCTGCTGGTGCGTACCATTCCCCCACGGCCCACCGAACAAGGGCAAAAGCTGCTGGCCTTGCTGCATCAGGTGGAATTGCTGGAGGACGAATGGCTGGGCACCGATAACGGCAGCGACACGCCGCTGCTGCTGTCGCTGGCGGTGAATGCCGACAGCCTGGCGACCTGGCTGCTGCCGGCGCTGAAACCGGTGCTGACCGATTCGCCTATCCGCCTTAATTTACAGGTGGAAGATGAAACGCGTACCCAGGAAAGGCTAAGGCGCGGCGAAGTGGTGGGCGCGGTCAGTATCCAGCCCCAGCCGCTGCCGAGCTGCCTGGTGGATCAACTGGGCGCCCTGGATTATCTGTTCGTGGCATCCCAGCCTTTTGCCGATCGTTATTTCCCCCACGGCGTGACGCGCAGCGCGCTGCTGAAAGCGCCGGCGGTGGCGTTTGACCATCTGGACGATATGCACCAGGCGTTTTTGCAGCAGAACTTTGACCTGCCGCCGGGCAGCGTGCCCTGCCATATCGTCAACTCATCGGAAGCCTTCGTGCAGCTGGCGCGCCAGGGCACGACCTGCTGCATGATCCCGCATCTGCAAATCGAACGGGAGCTGGCGACGGGCGAACTGATAGACCTGACGCCGGGCCTATACCAGCGCCGCATGCTGTTCTGGCATCGGTTTGCGCCGGAAAGCCGCATGATGCGCAAAGTGACCGACGCCCTGCTCTCCCATGGCCGGCAGGTCTTGCGCCAGGCCTGAGGGCCGCACAGCGCCGGCGCGCCCCGCAGTGGGACGCATCGGCCACACCCGCCGCCTAGGGCTGGCGTTGCAGCTCGAACACGACATCCACCTGATCGTCAAAATGGATCGCCTGCTGGACATAGGTCTGGGCCGCATCGGTCTGCGACATGGCCTCGTTGGTCTTAAACATCCGCGCCACCGGCACCGGCTGGTAGTTCGCCACATGGTAACGAATGCTGAAAATCGGCCCCAGGGTGGCTTTAAAGCCTTCCGCCAGCGAACGGGCCTGGGAAGTGGCGTTTTCAATCGCCTTGTTGCGCGCCCGATCGCGGTAGGCGTCCGGATTAGCCACGCCCAGCTCGACGGAGCGGATTTCATTCAGGCCGGATTTCAGCGCGCCGTCCAGCAGTTCATTGAGCTTATCAAGCTGGCGCAGCGTGACCTGCACCTGGCGCACGGCGCGATAGCCTTTCAGCACCGATTCCCCGGTCTTTAAAAAATCATATTCCGGCTGGGTGCGCAGGTTCGCGGCGTCGATATCTTTATTTTCGATGCCGTTTTTATTAAGAAAATCAAAATATTGCGCCACGCGCGCGTCCACCTGTTTTTTAGCGTCGGCGGCGTCTTTCGAGGAAATCGACACTTCGATGGTCAGGGTGGCGATATCCGGCGTCGCCTCGACACTTGACGTGCCGGAGGTGATCACATGCGGCCCGGCGGGAAGCTCGGCGGCCAGCGCCTGGGTCGTAAACGATCCTAATCCCAACAGGGTGGTTAACAGCAATGCTTTGACCTTCATGACGTCTCCTGTGCGGCAAAATGCGCTGAATATAAATGAAAATACCGCCTATGATTGCGCATTTTCATCTAAAAACAACGCCCTTTGCGCTTATTTACCGTTATGTGATTATCGGCACCCAGCATAATCGTTGCCGTTGCGTTAAAATATAGGATAAGTTCGCAATCTCATGCAGCGCCACGCCCCGGGCACTACACCGGCTGCGCGGTAAACATCTGCCAGGCCTGGCGCGCCAACTGCAGCGCCACCAGCCACATCACCACGCCGACGAATAACTGGATCCCGCGCTGCACCCGGCCGCGGTTAAGCCAGGGGGCCAGACGCGCCGACAGCATGGCCAGGCCATAGAACCATACCAGGGACGCGCCGATGGTGCCGCCGGCGAACCAGCGCCGCGCCGCCGGCTCCAGTTGCCCGCCGATACTGCCCAGCACCACCAGCGTATCCAGGTAAACGTGGGGATTGAGCCAGGTCACCGCCAGCATGGTAAGGATAATGCGCCGCCGCGACGGGCGGAAGACCTCGCCCGGGACACCGGCGCGGTCATCCCCTTCCCCGCGCCAGGCGTTTTTCAGCGCGCAAAAGCCATACACCGCCAAAAACGCCACCCCCGCCAGGGTCACGCCCTGCAACAATATGGGCGACTGCGACAGCAGCGCGCTGCTGCCAAAAACGCCGGCGATAATCAGCGCCATATCGCTTAACAGGCACAAAGTGGCGATCAGCAAATGATATTGCCGCCGTATGCCCTGGTTCATCACCAGGATATTCTGCGGCCCAAGGGGCACAATGGTCGCCATGCCCAACGCAAAACCCTGCATAAAAATAACCCACACGTCGCTCACCGCCTGCTGCCAATAAAAAGTAGCGCTAGTGTAATCAGAAGCGGATATCAGTTGAAATGGAATAAATTAATCTTGCATTAGCATTGCTTATAATCTGATCACCTGTGCGGCAGCGGGCAAGGCTGACCGCCGGCATGGCGTGACAACCCGCCGCGCCGGCGGGTTTAGCGGCAAGGCCTCTCAGGAGGGTTGCCGCGGCGCAGCCGGGGCCGCGGGCGAATGGCCGCCCTCGGCCGCCGCCTCGGATTTGGGCTTGGGCGCGCGATACATATGCACATCCATTTGCGGATAGGGAATGCCGATCTGGTGCTCGTCAAGGGCGCGTTTAAAGCTTTCCAGCAGGTCGAAGGTGGCGTTTTGCAGCGCATCCCGCGGTACCCAGGCGCGGACCATAAAATCGAGCGACGAGGCCCCCAGGGCGTTGAGGCGCACGGTAATACCCTTATCTTTCAGCACGCGGTTGTCGGCTGCGATAATATCGGTCAGCAGGCTTTTCACCTGTTCGATATCGGCGTCGTAGCTCACGCTGATAATCAAATCGATCAGCCGGTTGGGTTCCCGCGAGAAGTTGGTGATATTGCCGGACAGGATCTTGCTGTTGGGCACCACGATCATTTTGCCGTCGAAGGTGCGCAGCGTGGTGGAAAAGATCTGCACCACCAGCACGGTGCCGGCGGTGCCGGCGAAATCGACATACTCCCCGGCGCGAAAATGGCGGAAGGTCACCAGCAGCACGCCGGCGGCGAAATTGGACAGCGAGCCTTGCAGCGCCAGGCCTACCGCCAGGCCGGCGGCGCCGATAACCGCAATCACCGACGCGGTCTGCACGCCGATGCGCCCCAGGGCCGCGATAATGGTGAAAATGATGATGCCGTAACGGACAATGGCGGAGAGAAAGTCCGCCACGGTAATATCGATGTGGCGCGTTCTCATCAGTTTGTTGAGGGTGCGCGAAATGACGCCCGCAACCAGCATCCCGACGATCAGAATGATAATGGCGGCGACGATGTTCACCGCGTAATGGATTAATAATTGCTGGTTATTGACCAGCCAGCTGCCGGCGTCATTGATTTTATCGACTACGTTTAGATCTTCCATTTAGGTCATCCCACTCTGGTGTATTGCAAAAAAAAACCTGCCGGCGCTGACGTGCCGGCAACAACGGAGCCTTTTAAGCGTAACCAATAATCGGATGACTGCCAACGTCAGGTGGAAAAACGGCCGAAAATAATGCGCCTTATCATAACGTTAAAGGCCTCCACACGGGAGGCCTTTAGAGAAGGGCAATGACGGCGGAAAAATTACAGCACGTCTATCGCATTCAATTCCTGAAACGCCAGTTCCAGGCGGGTAGCCATAGAGACCTGTCCGGCACGCAGCCAGGCACGCGGATCGTAGAATTTCTTGTTCGGTTTGTCGTCGCCTTCCGGGTTGCCCAGCTGGGTTTCCAGGTAGCCGGCATTCTTGTGGTAATACTTCAGGATACCTTCCCAGGTTGCCCATTGGGTATCGGTATCGATGTTCATTTTCACGACGCCGTAGCTCACCGCTTCTTTAATTTCTTCCGGGGTTGAGCCCGAGCCGCCGTGGAACACCAGGTTCAGGGAGTTAGCCGGCAGGCCGAATTTTTCCGAAACGAATTTCTGCGAGTTATCCAGAATTTTCGGGGTCAGCTTAACGTTGCCCGGTTTGTAAACGCCATGCACGTTGCCGAAGGCGGCGGCGATGGTGAAACGCGGGCTGATGGCGTTGAGCTTTTCATACGCGTAGGCCACGTCTTCCGGCTGGGTATACAGCGCGGAGTTATCCAGATGGCTGTTGTCCACGCCGTCTTCTTCACCACCGGTGCAGCCCAGTTCGATTTCCAGCGTCATGTCCAGCTTGGCCATGCGGGCCAGGTACTTGCCGCTGATTTCAATGTTTTCTTCCAGCGGCTCTTCGGACAGATCGATCATATGCGAGGAGAACAGCGGTTTGCCGGTGGCGGCGTAATGTTTTTCACCCGCGTCCAACAGGCCGTCAAGCCAGGGCAGCAGTTTTTTGGCGCAATGGTCGGTATGCAGGATAACCGGCACGCCGTAATGCTCCGCCATATGATGGACATGCAGCGCGCCGGCGATAGCGCCGAGAACCGCGGCAGTCTGGCCTTCGACCTTCAGGCCTTTACCGGCGATAAAAGCCGCGCCGCCGTTGGAGAACTGAACGATAATCGGCGCGCGTACCTTCGCGGCGGCTTCCAGCGCGGCGTTAATGGAATCCGTGCCTACGCAGTTAACGGCGGGCAGGGCAAAGTGGTTTTCCTTCGCCACGGCAAATACTTTTTGTACGTCGTCACCGGTGATGACGCCTGGTTTTACAAAATCAAAAATCTTAGACATATTGCTTTGTCCTGTTCTGTAGGCCATTGATGGAGGGAATCAAATACCGTTGCCCTAGCCTGCATTCGCAACGATGTTTGCGGGCGCCCTGATGCCGCGCCCGGCTCGCTAATGCGTTATTGTTTTGCGCGCTCTTCAAGCATAACCACGGCCGGCAGTTTTTTGCCTTCCACGAACTCAAGGAACGCGCCGCCGCCGGTGGAAATATAAGAAATTTTGTCCGCGATGCCAAACAGATCGATGGCGGCCAGGGTGTCGCCGCCGCCGGCGATGGAAAACGCGTCGCTGTCGGCAATGGCGTTGGCCACGATTTCGGTGCCTTTGCGGAAGTTAGGGAACTCGAACACGCCCACCGGGCCGTTCCACAAAATGGTCTTGGCTTTTTTCAGGATATCGGCCAGCTGCTGCGCGGACACATCGCCCAAATCCAGCACCTGCTCGTTGTCTTTGATCTCGCTGGCGGATTTCAGGGTGGCCGGCGCGGTTTCCGAGAATTCGGTGGCGACGCGGACATCGGTCGGAACCGGGATCTGGCAGGTCTGCAGCAGGCGCTTCGCTTCAGGAATCAAATCGGCTTCGTACAGGGATTTGCCCACGTTGTGGCCCTGGGCGGCGATAAAGGTATTGGCGATGCCGCCGCCGACAATCAGCTGATCGGCAATTTTGGACAGGGAGTCCAGCACGGTCAGTTTCGTCGACACCTTGGATCCGCCGACAATGGCCACCATCGGGCGCGCCGGGTTGCCAAGAGCCTTGCCCAGCGCTTCAAGTTCATTGGACAGCAGCGGGCCGGCGCAGGCGATAGGCGCGAATTTTCCCACGCCATGGGTAGAGGCCTGGGCGCGGTGCGCGGTGCCGAAGGCGTCCATGACATAGATATCGCACAGTGCGGCGTATTTTTTCGCCAGGGTTTCGTCGTCTTTCTTTTCGCCTTTATTAAAGCGGACGTTTTCCAGCACCACCAGCTCGCCCGGCTTGATTTCCAGGCCGTCCAGATAATCCTTGGCCAGGCGTACCGGCGCGGACATATGTTCCTTCAGGTAATTCACTACCGGCAGCAAAGAAAACTCTTCGTTGTATTCGCCTTCGGTCGGACGACCAAGATGGGACGTCACCATGACGCTCGCGCCTTGTTTCAGGGCGGCTTCAATGGTGGGCAGGGACGCGCGGATGCGCGCGTCGGACGTGACTTTCCCGTCTTTAACCGGAACGTTCAGATCAGAACGGATAAGCACGCGTTTACCAGCCAGATCCAGATCGGTCATCTTAATTACAGCCATGGTGAACCCTCTTGTTGATTCTTGGAAAATTGCCTGAACGGCGGGAGGCGCATCGTCGCCCGCCGGCCGAGAAGCCGCTTACGGTCCGCGCCTGGCGGGAGAACCTCTCCATTGGCGCAGCCCTGTGTCTGTTTATTGTCTGCCCTTGTTTCATCACCGTTATTTTTTAACATACCGGCCTGGGGGAAACGTTGCGTCTCGTGCTCACGCGCCCCGTGGCAGGCCGCCGTCCGTCAGGACGGCCGAGGATAACGTTGAAAAGCGGTCATGATTGTAGAGCATGTTATACAGTCAACTATACCACGAAATGCGTCCCATGCCGCTTTTTGCGATAATTCCGCGCCGGCCGGCGGCGGTCAAAATGAGCGCGCGGCCAGGAGCCACGCGGGTGATCACTGCCTGGGGCCCCGTGGTTGGCGGAGGCGGCGCTGATGAATAAAACCGCCGGCGCCACCGTCAACTGAAACGCTTCAGCTAGAATAATCAAAATTAGATAGCAGCGGAATAATTTTGCCAAATATGTGACGCAGATCCGTTTCCGCCGGTTAAAACGGTGTTTTTTTGTGCATTTGTCGGGGAAAAATTCAGATATTGACGATAAGGAACATCCACGTAATAATCGTTCGCACAGTTGCCCGCATGGCGCTGTCGTAGGCGTTACCGTCATCCAACGCGTCCTTTGCCGAGAGGATCCCAGCAGGGAGTGTCTCGGGGTCACTAAAGGCGCTTTATCATGACATCATCCCCTTTTTTCGCATTCGTCCGCCTGTCTCGTACCGCTGTCTTGCCGGGGCATTCCCCCGCGATTACCCTGGCTCTGGCCTTTCCGGCGTTACTTGCCGTCACCGCCCCTTATTTCGCCCGATCGCCCGCGGTGCGTCATGATTTTATATTTGTTCCGGACAGTCGTGCTCAGTCCCTGGCCGCGCGGGCAACCCGCCATCACGCGGGGACGCGTTTGCGCCCCGGCCGTTCTCCTCCTCGCCATTTGCAGGGTGAGTCGGGAGGCGGTCAGACCATAAGCATACGATCACAATACAATACAGGAGCGACGAATGATGAAAATGACCGGCAACACTATCCTTATCACCGGCGGCACCAGCGGCATCGGCCGCGGGCTGGCCGATGCCTTCCACGACCTGGGCAATAAGGTCGTCGTCACGGGGCGCCGGCAGGCCCTGCTTGATGAAATCACGGCGGGCAGGCCCGGCATGGTCGGGATGTCCCTCGATCTTAACGATCCGGCCTCCTTGTCCCGCCTCGCCGGCGACGTGCGCGCGCGCTTTCCTGAGCTCAACGTGCTTATCGCCAACGCCGGTATCTCGCGGGCGGAGGACATGACCGCGGCCGGCTGGGATGTTTCCGACGCCCGGGACATCGTGGAAACCAATATCATGGGCGTGCTGCGCGTTACCGCCGCGTTTCTGCCGGTGCTGCAAGGGCGGCCGGACGCGGTCATCATGGCCACCAGTTCCAACCTAGCCTTCGTACCCCGCGCCGATTTCCCGACGTATTGCGCCAGCAAGGCCTTCCTGCACTCCTGGTTACAATCGCTGCGCCATCAGTTGCGCCATATTCCCATCGATGTGCTGGAACTGGCGCCGCCCTACGTACAGACCGGGCTCACGGGCGATCGGCAGGCTCGCGACCCGCGCGCGGTTCCGCTCGCGGCTTATGTAGCGGAGGTCATGCAATTGCTGGCCTCGGGAGATCACCCCCGGGGCGAAGTGTTGGTCGAGCGCGACAGGGCCCGGCGCTGGGCCGAGCGGGAGGGTCGCTACGACGCCACCTTTGCCGCCATGAACCCGGGCTGAGGCCAGCGGGATAGCGGCGTGCCGGCGGGGGCTTAGCGCGCCCGCCGGCGCGCCAATAAAAAAAGGCACCCGCAGGTGCCTTTAAGCGTCGTGACGAGGAGGCCAGCAGGCTACGCCAGCAGCGTGCGCGCCTTGTCCAGCACGTTTTCGGCGGTGAAGCCGAACAGGGTAAACAGCTCCTCCGCCGGCGCGGATTCGCCAAAGCTGGTCATGCCGACGACGGCGCCGTTCAGGCCCACATACTTGTACCAGTAATCGGCAATGCCGGCCTCGATGGCCAGCCGCGCGCTCACCGCCTTCGGCAGCACCGCTTCGCGGTATGCCGCGTCCTGCAGATCGAATACCTCCGGCGACGGCAGCGACACCACCCGCACCCGGCGGCCTTCGGCGCTGAGCGTTTCCCACGCCGACACGGCCAGCGACACTTCCGAACCGGTGGCGATAATCAGCAGCTCAGGCGTGCCGTCGCAGTGTTTCAGCACATAACCGCCGCGGGCGATATCGGCCAACTGCTGCGCGCTGCGCGGCTGCTGCGTCAGGTTCTGGCGCGAGAACACCAGGGTGCTCGGACCGGTGGCATGCTCCACCGCCTGCTGCCAGGCCACGGCGGATTCCACCTGATCGCACGGGCGCCAGGTGCGCATGTTCGGCGTCAGCCGCAGGCTCGCCAACTGCTCCACCGGCTGATGCGTCGGGCCATCTTCGCCCAGCCCGATGGAGTCATGGGTATACACGTAGATGGAGCGGATTTTCATCAGCGCCGCCATGCGCACCGCGTTGCGGGCATACTCCACGAACATCAGGAAGGTGGCGGTGTAGGGCACGAAGCCGCCGTGCACCGCGAGGCCGTTGGCGATCGCCGTCATGCCGAACTCGCGTACGCCGTAGTGAATATAATTACCCGCCTTATCGTCGCCCAGGGAGACGGATTTCGCCCAGAGCGTCAGGTTGCTCGGCGCCAGGTCGGCCGAACCACCCAGCAGTTCCGGCAGATCCGGGCCAAAGGCGTCCAGGGCGTTCTGCGAGGCTTTACGGCTGGCGATATTGGCCGGGTTGGCCTGCAGTTTTTCGATATACGCCCGGCTCTTCGCCTGCCAGTCGGCGGGCAGGCGGCCTTCGGTGCGGCGGATGAACTCCGCCGCCAGCGCCGGGAACGCGCTGCGGTAGGCGGCGAACTTATCGTTCCAGGCGGCTTCTTTGGCCGCGCCGGCTTCTTTGGCATCCCATTGGGCGTAGATATCCTGCGGGATCTCGAACGCCGGAGAGTTCCAGCCCAGCTGCACGCGCGTGGCGGCCACTTCCGCCTCGCCCAGCGGCGCGCCGTGCGCTTCATGGGAGCCGGCCTTGTTCGGCGAGCCAAAACCAATCACCGTCTTGCACATCAGCAGCGACGGCCGGTCGGTTACCGCGCGCGCCTCATCAATCGCCGCTTTCAACGCCGCGCTGTCGTGGCCGTCGACGCCGCGCACCACATGCCAGCCATAGGCTTCGAAACGCGAGGCGGTGTCGTCGCTGAACCAGCCTTCCACATGCCCGTCGATGGAAATGCCGTTGTCGTCGTAGAACGCCGTCAGCTTGCCGAGCTTCATGGTGCCGGCCAGCGAGCAGACCTCGTGGGAGATGCCTTCCATCATGCAGCCGTCGCCCATAAACACATAGGTATGGTGGTCGACGATGTCATGGCCCGGACGGTTAAACTGCGCCGCCAGGGTGCGCTCGGCTATCGCCATGCCCACCGCGTTGGCGATGCCTTGTCCCAGCGGCCCGGTGGTGGTCTCCACGCCGGCGGTATAACCGTATTCCGGGTGGCCCGGGGTCTTGGAATGCAGCTGGCGGAAGTTCTTCAGCTCCTCGATGGGCAGGTTATAGCCGGTCAGGTGCAGCAGGCTGTAAAGCAGCATGGAGCCATGGCCGTTGGAGAGGATAAAGCGGTCGCGGTCGGCCCATTTGGGATTGGCGGGATTATGGTTGAGGTAGTCGCGCCACAGCACTTCGGCGATATCCGCCATGCCCATCGGGGCGCCGGGGTGGCCGGATTTGGCTTTTTGCACCGCGTCCATGCTTAACGCGCGGATGGCGTTAGCCAGCTCTTTTCGGGATGTCATGAATTACTCCGTTTCGGATTGAATAGTGTCTCGTTGCCCAAGCCATCATAAAATCAATCACTTAACTTCAGAGACTGTGAAAATATCGATAAATGTACCCTAAAAAGGTCATAATTGTATATGCAGGAATGCGCGATAAATAGGGGATAATCCCCTGATCGTACGGCACGACGATGCGATGGAAAAAACATCATCATTCATGCCGTAAAATCTGTTAACAGACTCACAATTTTTCTTAATATCTTATGGGAAAACAAAATAATGACCCTCTCTGTACTGCCCTGGGCCGGCTTAAGCATTATCGCCATCACGCTGCTGAGCGGTTGTGAAAATCTCGACCAGAACACCCTGATGCAATCGGGCGGCCAGGCGTTTGTGGCGGCCACCCTGAGCGATAGCCAGGTCAAGGCGCTGAGCGCCGAATCCTGCGCGCAAATGGACCAGAAGGCGCAAATCGCCCCCGCCGGCAGCCCCTACGCCCAGCGCCTGGCGACCGTTGCCGCCGCGCTGGGGGATAATATCGCCGGCACCCCGGCCGACTATAAGGTTTACCTGACCAAGGACGTCAACGCCTGGGCCATGGCCAATGGCTGCATCCGCGTCTACAGCGGCCTGATGGATCTGATGACGGATAATGAAGTCGAGGCGGTGGTCGGCCATGAAATGGGCCACGTCGCGCTCGGGCACAGCCGCAAGGCCATGCAGCTGGCCTATGCCACCACCGCGGCGCGCACCGCCGCGGCCTCTGTGGGCGGGGTCACGGCGGCGTTATCGCAATCGCAGCTGGGCGAGCTTGGGCAGGCGTTGATCGGCGCGCAGTTTTCCCAGCGCCAGGAAAGCGAAGCGGACGACTATTCCTTTGATTTGCTGAAAAAACGTCATATCGACCCGCAGGGGCTGGTGACCAGCTTTGAAAAGCTGGCCAGCATGGAAAAGGGGCAAGGCGGCAGTATGTTTGATTCCCATCCGACGTCGCAGGCGCGGGCGCAGCATATCCGCGATCGCATCGCGGCGGACAAATAAAGGGCGGGATGGCCGCCCGGTCCGGCGCACCCCGGGGAGGGCGCGCCCGTCAGCGCGGAGTTACCGCGGTTTTTTGGCCGCCTGGATATAGAGCATTTCCAGCGCCAGCGTGGCCGCCGCCAGGGCGGTGATTTGCGAATGATCGTAGGCCGGCGCCACTTCCACCAGATCCATGCCGACGATATTCAGGGGCTGCAGGCCGCGCAGCAGCTTCAGCGCCCGATCGGTGCTCAGGCCGCCGATCACCGGCGTGCCGGTGCCGGGCGCGAACGCCGGATCCAGGCAGTCGATATCAAAGGTCAGGTAAACCGGCAAATCGCCGACAATCTGTATGACCTGGGCCAGGATATCGTCGACGCTGCGATCGTTGACCTGCCCCGCGTCCAGCACCGTAAAGCCGTTATCGCGATCGTATTCGGTACGGATGCCGATCTGCACCGACCGGGTGGGATCGATCAGGCCTTCGTTGGGCGCATGGTAGAACATGGTGCCGTGATCGAACTTGCTGCCGTTGCTGTAGGTATCGGTATGGGCGTCGAAATGCACCAGCGCCATTTTGCCGAAATGCTTATGATGCGCGCGCAGCAAAGGCAGCGTGACGTAATGATCGCCGCCAAACGAGAGCAGGCGTTTGCCCGCCGCCAGTAAACGCTCCGCGTGCTGCTGGAGCTTATCGCTCAGATCCTGCGCATCGCCGAAATCAAACACCACGTCGCCGCAGTCGACCACCTTTAAACGCTGGCGCACGTCGAAGTCCCACGGCCAGCGGCAGCCTTCCCAGGCCAGGTTGGTGGAAACCTGGCGGATCGCCGCCGGGCCGTGACGGCCGCCGGAGCGGCCCGAGGTGGCCATATCGAAGGGAATGCCGGTAATCACCCAATCGGCATCGGCGTCATAGGGGTTGAATTCCAACGGCAAACGCAAAAAGCCAAAGGCATTGGAAACCAGGGAATTATCGTATTGATGGCCCAGGGTGCTCATAGTCCGTCCTTTCTTATTCATCTTCCAGGTAAGTGTAGCCATACAGGCCGGCCTCGAACTCTTCGAGGAACTCCGCCTGCAGCGCGCCGTCCAGATCGGTCTCTTTCACCTGATCGCGGAAACGGGTCAACAGTACCGCCGGATCCAACTGCACATACTGCAGCATATCGGCTACTGAATCGCCTTCATCGGACTCATTAAGCTCCACGCTGCCGTCTTTAAACACAAAGACGTCCACCGCGGCGGTGTCGCCGAATAGGTTATGCATATTGCCGAGGATTTCCTGATAGGCGCCGACCATGAAAAAGCCCAGCAGCGGCGGGTTATCCACATCGTACGGCGGCATCGGCATGGTGGTGGCGATGCCGTCGCCATCGATATAGTGATCGATGGTGCCGTCGGAGTCGCAGGTAATATCCAGCAGCACGGCGCGGCCTTCAGGCGGTTTATCCAGCCCCTCCAGCGGCAGCACCGGGAACAGCTGATCGATGCCCCAGGCGTCCGGCATCGACTGGAACAGCGAGAAGTTAACGTACAGCTTGTCGGCCATGCGCTCCTGCAGTTCATCGATAATCGGCCGGTGCGCGCGGTTGCTCGGATCGAGCTGCGTCTGGATCATGCGGCAAATATTCAGATAGAGCTGCTCGGCCCAGGCGCGCTGGCTCAAATCCAGCATGCCGTGGGTATATTGGGTATGGACGTCGTGCAGGTCCATCTGGCTGTCGTGCAGCCATTCGCGCAGCGAGCGGCGGTTTTGCGGTTCCTGCATTTCCTGCCAGGTCTGCCACATGCTTTCCAGCGGGCGCGGCGCGTCCTCGGCGGGCGGCAGCGGTTCGCTGAACTCGTTGCGCTCCACGCCGATAACGTTCGACACCAGCACCGTATGGTGGGCGGTGACGGCGCGGCCGGACTCGGTAATCACCGTCGGATGCGGCAGGTCATATTCGTTGCAGGCATCGCCGATACCCCAAATCACATTGTTGGCGTATTCGTTCAGGCCGTAGTTGGCCGAACAATCGGACTGAGAACGGGTGCCTTCGTAATCGACCCCCAGGCCGCCGCCGACATCAAAGCATTCGATATTCACGCCCAGGCGGTGCAGTTCCACATAAAAGCGCGCCGATTCCCGTACGCCGGAGGCGATATCGCGGATATTGGACAATTGGGAACCCAAATGGAAATGCAGCAGTTGCAGGCTGTCGAGCCGTCCTTTGCTGCGCAGCAGTTCCACCAGTTGCAGCACCTGGACCGCCGCCAGCCCGAATTTGGATTTTTCGCCGCCGCTGGACTGCCACTTGCCCGAGCCCTGCGAGGCGAGACGGGCGCGCACGCCCAGGCGGGGCACCACGTTCAGGCGCTCGGCTTCTTCCAGCACCAGCTTGATTTCGGTAAGTTTTTCAATGACCAGGTAAACCTTATGGCCCAGCTTTTCGCCGATCAGCGCCAGGCGGATATATTCGCGGTCTTTATAGCCATTGCAGACAATCACGGTGCGCGTCATGCCGGCATGCGCCAGCACCGCCATCAGTTCCGCCTTGGAGCCGGCTTCCAGCCCCAGCGGCTCGCCGGAATTCACCAGGGATTCAATCACCCGGCGATGTTGGTTAACCTTGATGGGATAAACCAGGAAATAGTCGCCCCGATAGCCAAAGGATTCGCGGGCGCGCTTAAACGCCCCGTTAATGGAACGCAGGCGGTGTTGCAGGATCTGCGGAAAGCAGAACAGGGCCGGCAGCCGCTGCCCGTCATTCTGCCGTTCCTTCACCAGCTCCGCCAGGTCGACCCGCGCCTCGGGGAAATCGGGATCGGGGCAAACGCTGATATGGCCAAGCTCATTGACATCAAAATAATTATTGCCCCAATACGCGACATTGTAGGTACTCATCATTTTGCTGGCATCGCTGTCATTCATGGCTACCTCCTGCATGGAACGCAAGTTTTCATGGGGTGCGGACCGGTGGGACCCTTGGTGCTTATGATCATCAGACATGACGTAACTCTCTCCCGGGGTTCCAGTTGGCGTTCCCGTTCATCAATGTTGGAGCGTGGACACCACCGTCGGTGGCATAGTTGTTGTGCGTAAACCCGCAGCCCGCCAACGGCAATAAGCGCCGCCGGACGCAATCGGCATCCGGTACATCAGTACAGTAATTGTAAAACACCTTGATGAACTCCGTGAGACGGGGTGGTGGATCGCCCAAAAAATAGGGTCCGCATGAAAGACCGCATGGCCCGGGTCCGGTAATGAGCAACCGTCAACCGGCCCTGGAATCCTGGGAAGCGCCCGCATGTCGGCGGCCTGGCGGGCAACATCGGCCATAACAGAGCGGAAATGCTGGAAAAACAGGGTGCGCCGGACAAGCCGGGCGAGCGGAAGCGTGGTCGGGGTTGACCGGAAAATAACGAATCATTAACTGTGCCACCTCCCGCAAATGCCGGCCATCGGCGGCTTACGCCGTGCCGGGACAGATAAAAAGTTACCGGATGTAAATGAAAGACATTCACCTTACCGTTGCTTATGCGCGCGAATTTATACAGCCTGCCCCGCGAAAAAGCAAAATTTAAATCAGCCCCGGGCGCGATTACCGCACGATCGGGCGCCGCCGCGGCCTGCGCGGAGGCGCCAGGGCGAAAAAATCGCTGGTAATTCGCCAAGCGGGTGTCCTAGAATAGCCATCCAGAAGTTAATCCATCTAAACTGGATAGCTTACTTATACTATTACTTACTGTGAGTACTTACTGCTAACGACGTTATCCGCGGGACGTTGCAGGACGCGTAACGCCATCATCGGAAAATCGCTTTTCCCTTATGGCTGAATCCCAGCGCTACGCAGTCATTCCTAACCCGTATGTTAAGGTAAAGAGACCGATGGCTAAACACCTATTTACGTCCGAATCCGTTTCAGAAGGACATCCTGATAAAATCGCGGATCAGATTTCCGATGCCGTGCTTGACGCGATCCTGGCCCAGGATCCCAAGGCGCGCGTGGCCTGCGAAACATTTGTCAAAACCGGTATGGTGCTGGTTGGCGGTGAAATCACCACCAGCGCATGGGTGGATATAGAAGAACTGACGCGCAGCACCATTCGCGATATCGGCTATATCAATTCGGATATGGGTTTCGACGCCAATTCCTGCGCCGTCCTCAGCGCCATCGGCAAGCAATCGCCCGATATCAACCAGGGCGTGGATCGCAGCGACCCGCTCGAACAGGGCGCCGGCGACCAGGGGCTGATGTTCGGTTACGCCACCAACGAAACCGAAGTATTGATGCCGGCGCCGATCACCTACGCCCATCGCCTGGTGGCGCGCCAGTCCCAGGTGCGCAAAAGCGGCACCCTGCCCTGGCTGCGTCCGGATGCCAAAAGCCAGATCACCTTTGCGTATGACAACGATAAAATCGTCGGCATCGACGCGGTCGTGCTCTCTACCCAGCATTCAGAAGACGTCTCCCTGCGCGATTTGCAGGAAGCGGTCATGGAAGAGATCATCAAGCCGGTCCTGCCCGCCGAATGGCTGTCGTCCAGCACCAAATATTTTATCAACCCCACCGGCCGGTTTGTTATCGGCGGCCCCATGGGCGACTGCGGCCTGACCGGGCGTAAAATCATCGTCGACACCTACGGCGGCATGGCCCGTCACGGCGGCGGCGCGTTTTCGGGCAAAGATCCCTCCAAGGTCGACCGTTCCGCGGCCTACGCCGCCCGCTACGTGGCAAAAAATATCGTCGCCGCCGGCCTGGCCGATCGCTGTGAAATCCAGGTTTCCTACGCCATCGGCGTGGCGGAACCCACGTCCATCAGCATCGAAACCTTCGGCACAGGCAAAGTCTCCATTGAAAAACTGACCCAACTGGTACGCGAGTTCTTCGACCTGCGTCCCCACGGCCTTATCACCATGCTGGATCTACTGCAGCCGATTTATCGCGAAACGGCGGCCTATGGTCACTTCGGCCGCGAGCATTTCCCCTGGGAAAAAACCGATAAGGCCGCGCTGCTGCGCGATGCCGCCGGTTTATAAGCGGGATAAGATAAGTCGTACCGCCGGAGATTTCTTCGACTACACTACTTAACGGTGATCTGATGATCGCCGTTTTTTTTTAGCCTTTCTGAAAGCGATTACAGAACAATAAAATCAATTTTATCATCAAGTTAATTGGGATTAAATTTTCGATTTTTTTTTGCTACCGCTTCATTTTCAGCTATATGTTATATATCAACCGGACCGACGCGAAAGTTGTTTCTAAAACATCATTTTAGATTGATAAGCGGCATGGCCCTGGCTTTTAGTGCTGTTAATTCAGGATAAGTCTGTGTAAACGATTACATAGTTGTGATCTGGCGCACACTATATCCGCATACGTTTATTTAACATTCATAATTAATAATTGTGTAGTTTTAGGGAGGTACTATGAGTACTGCCAATGTGAGTACTGCCAAACCCCGGTCAGGCAGATCTCATGCCCGCATCACCTTTTTCGTCTGCTTTATGGCGGCGCTTGCCGGACTGCTGTTCGGCCTGGATATCGGCGTTATTGCCGGGGCATTGCCGTTCCTGTCCGATGAGCTGCAAATTACCGCGCATCAGCAGGAATGGGTGGTCAGTTCCATGATGTTCGGCGCCGCGGTCGGCGCGGTAGGTTCGGGCTGGCTGTCAGCCAAGCTCGGGCGTAAATACAGTTTGCTGATCGGCGCGTTATTATTCGTCATCGGCTCGTTATGCTCGGCGTTTTCCCCCAATGTTGAACTGCTGGTGGTTGCCAGGATCATCCTCGGGCTGGCCGTCGGCGTCGCTTCTTATACCGCCCCTTTATATCTGTCGGAAATCGCGCCGGAAAAAATTCGCGGCAGCATGATTTCCATGTACCAGCTGATGATCACCATCGGCATCCTGGCGGCTTACCTGTCGGATACCGCGTTCAGCTATAGCGGTTCCTGGCGCTGGATGCTGGGCATCATCACCATCCCGGCGGTTTTGTTGTTTATCGGCGTATTGTTCCTGCCCGGCAGCCCGCGCTGGCTGGCGGCGAAAGGCCGCTACATCGAGGCGCAGAAGGTGCTGAACATGCTGCGCGACACGTCCGAGCAGGCCAAGAAAGAGCTGGAAGAGATTCGCGAAAGCCTGAAGGTAAAACAAAGCGGCTGGGCGCTGTTTACCAATAACGGCAATTTCCGCCGTGTGGTGTATCTCGGCATTCTGCTGCAGGTGATGCAGCAGTTCACCGGGATGAACGTCATCATGTACTACGCGCCGAAGATCTTCGGCATCGCCGGTTTCTCCAGCACCACGGATCAAATGTGGGGCACGGTGATAGTCGGCCTGGTCAACGTTCTGGCCACCTTTATCGCCATCGGCCTGGTTGACCGCTGGGGCCGCAAGCCGACCCTCAAGCTGGGCTTCCTGGTGATGGCGGTGGGTATGGGCGTATTGGGCGCGTTGCTGCATATCGGCGTTGAAACCGACTTCCGCAAATACTTCGCCATCATTATGCTGATGATGTTTATCGTGGGTTTTGCGATGAGCGCCGGTCCGCTGATTTGGGTACTGTGTTCCGAAATCCAGCCGCTGAAGGGCCGGGATTTTGGTATCACCGTTTCCACGGCCACCAACTGGATCGCCAATATGATCGTCGGCGCCACCTTCCTGACCATGCTTGATGTACTGGGGAACGCCAATACGTTCTGGGTTTACGGCGGGCTGAACGTGCTGTTTATTCTCCTGACATTCTGGCTGATTCCGGAAACCAAGAATATTTCGCTGGAACATATCGAGCGCAACCTGATGACCGGCAAACGCCTGCGCGAAATCGGCGATAAATAATCGTCGGTTCGTCCAGCCGGTGAACGAGCCGGCTGGCGGCGGCGGAGCAGCGCAAGCCGCCCCGGCGCCGGCGGCAATCCGCCATACCTCCGCGCCGTGCCCGGCTTTCCCGCGGCATGGCGCCAGCGTCCATCCCGGCTAAACCCAGCCTTTCCCAACCTATTGCGTCGCTTGCATCTGTTAACCGCGCCGGTTAATCTTGCCGTTATGAAACCGAACCGCATCCCCATCGCCCTTCACCAGGCCGTTATGTCATGTCTGCGTGCCAAGCTGCGCCAGGCAGGGGACTATTTCAACACCACCTTCCCGGAGCCGCTGTTGAATTACCAGCAGCGCGGCACCTCGGCGGGCACCGCGTGGCTGGATAAATGGGAAATCCGGCTCAACCCGGTATTGCTGCTGGCCAACCAGGACAGCTTTATCGACGAGGTGATTCCCCACGAGCTCGCCCATCTGCTGGTGTTTCGCCAGTTCGGCCGCGTGGCGCCCCACGGCAGCGAGTGGCGCTGGATGATGGCAAGCGTGCTGCATACCGAGCCCCGCCGCACCCACGGTTTCGACCTGGCGACGGTGCGCACCAATACCTACCGCTACCAGTGCGGATGCCAGCGCCACGAACTGACGGTGCGCCGCCATAACCGCATCGTACGCGGCGAGTCGGTGTACCGCTGCCGCCAATGCGGCGCTGTGCTGCGCTTTGCCGGCGATAACGATGCCGAAAACGTGATGGAATAACAGCGGCGCCGGGCTCAGCCGGCGCTAAAGAACCCCTCCAGCTCGCGGGCCACCGCTTCAGGCTGCTCTTCCGGCAGGAAATGCCCGCAGTGGGGCACCACCACCCCTTGCACATTATCGGCAAAGGCCCGCAGGGGGGCGGCCATATCGATGATGGACCCCTGATCGGCGCTCAGCGCCAGTACCGGCATCGCCAGCCCGCCGTTCCCGCTCAGGCGCCGGTTCTGCGCCGCGGACAGCGCCGCCTCCCGGTAATAGGCCAGGCCGGCGCGCAGCCCGCCGTCTTGCTTAAAGGCGCGCAGGTACTCATCGATATCCTCCTCGGTAAAAGACTGTGGATTGGCGGTCTTGCGCCGCAAGAACCAGTCCAGGTATTCCCGCTCGCGTCCGGCAATCAAAACTTCCGGCAGGTCCGCAATGGCGTGAAAGGCAAAATGCCAGGTGCGCCAGGCCCGGTCCGGCGCCGTGGGCAGCGCGTCGGGCAGGGTGATGCCCGGGATGCCGGCATCAAGCAGCGCCAGACGCCGCACCTCGTCGCCAAACATCAGCGCGTAGGGATAAGCCACCCAGGCGCCGATATCGTGGCCGGCCAGGAAATAGCGCCGGATACCCAGCTGGCGCAGCAAGCCGTGCACGGCGTTCGCCAGGCTTTCAGTGTCATAGCCGGCCTGCGGGCGATCCGAATCCCCCTGCCCCGGCAGGTCCGGGACAATCACGCGATAGCCCCGCGCCAGCAGCGGCATGACTTTTCGCCAGGCGTACCCGCTTTCGGGAAACCCCGCCAACAGCACCGCCACGGGGCGCGGATCGGCGGCGGACGTTTCCGCGCGCGTCTTTACCGCGTCGCCGCCCGTGCCCTCGGGCAATGCTGTATCGCTCGTATCCCCGCCGGCGCTATGGCCGTTATCGACATAGTGGATCCTTACCCCCGCCACGGTGGCGAAGCGATGGACAAATCCGGCCAGATCCGCGTCCGGACGCGACGCGGCGACGGCGGCCGCTATTCTGAAGCCAGGTTTCAGGGACGGTGATGGTATAGAGTCAGTCATAACATCTTCCTATAGGGTTGCAGGCAGGCTCCCAATATAGGAAACGATCATTTCCAAATCAAGCGATATCGATTGGCAGCGGCGCGGAAAACCGCGCCGGCAGGATTTTTTTGCCGCTTCGATTTGCCTGCAACCCCGGGATTGGTTAACCTGCGTTTTTCCTTTTAATGAATCCGAAGATGCAACACAGAATTGTTTGGTTCCTTTGTTTTTCCCTGTTGCCGATCGCCGGCGGCGTCCTGGCGCAAAACATCAATAACTTCAGCCAGGCGAAAGCGGCGGCGGTAAAAATCAACCAGGATGCGCCGGGTTCCTTTTATTGCGGCTGCAAAATCGACTGGCAGGGAAAAAAGGGCACCCCGGATCTGGCATCATGCGGTTACCAGGTGCGCAAAAGCGCCCTGCGCGCCAACCGGATCGAATGGGAACACGTGGTGCCGGCCTGGGAATTCGGCCACCAGCACAGGTGCTGGCAGGAAGGCGGGCGCAAAAACTGCGCCAAAGATGCTGACTATCGGCAAATGGAAAACGACCTGCACAACCTGCAGCCGGCGATCGGCGAAGTCAACGGCGATCGGGGCAATTTCCAGTACAGCCAATGGCGCGGCGGCGAGGGACAGTACGGCCAGTGCGCCATGAAAATCGATTTCAAGAATAAACAGGCCGAACCGCCGGCGCGTGCGCGCGGCGCCATTGCGCGCACCTATTTTTATATGCGCGACCGTTATCATCTGAATATCTCGCGCCAGCAAACCCAGCTGTTCGAGGTCTGGGATCGGCAATATCCCGTCACCGCCTGGGAATGCGAACGCAACCGGCGCATCGAAAAGGTACAGGGCAACGCCAATCCCTATATTCAGCGGGCTTGCCAGTCGTAACACTGCTGCCTACTATGTGATGACGCGCGCCGCGCACCAACCAGGACGAAAACGATACCAGCATGCGAATACCGCGTATTTACCATCCCGGGCCGCTCCCGGCCAAGGGCACCGTGGCGCTCGATGAAGACGCCGCGCACCACCTGACGCGCGTACTGCGCATGTCCGAAGGACAATTACTGCATCTGTTCGACGGCAGCAATCATATCTTCGAAGCGGAGATTGCCGCGGCGGGCAAGAAAAACGTCACGGCCACCATCATCGCCTCTCGTCCGGCCAATTTCGAGTCCCCGTTGCAACTGCATTTAGGACAAGTCATGTCCCGGGGCGAGAAGATGGAATTTACCATCCAAAAATCCATCGAACTCGGCGTCAATGTGATTACGCCATTGTTTTCCGAGCGCTGCGGGGTCAAGCTGGATGACGACCGCATGGCGAAAAAAATCCAGCAATGGCGGAAAATCGCCATCGGCGCCTGCGAGCAGTGCGGCCGTAACAGTCTGCCGCTGATCCGGGAAGCCATGGACCTGGAGGCGTGGTGCGCCGAGCGGGATGAAGGATTAAAACTCAACCTGCACCCGCGCGCCGCGCACAGTATTAATACGCTGCCGCTGCCGGTCGATAAGGTACGGCTGCTGATTGGCCCGGAGGGCGGCCTGTCCCCGGAAGAAATAGCCATGACCTCACGCCATGGATTTACCGAAATCCAGCTGGGGCCCCGTGTTTTGCGCACAGAAACCACAGCGCTCACCGTCATTACCGCACTGCAGGTGCGTTTCGGCGATCTGGGGTAAAGGAGAAACAAATGTTAAAGCTCGGCATCGTGATGGATCCCATATCCTCCATCAATATCAAGAAAGACACCAGTTTCGCCATGCTGCTCGAAGCGCAACGCCGCGGCTGGCAGATCCATTACATGGAAATGAGCTCGCTGTACCTGCGCGGCGGCGAGGCGCGCGCCACCACGCGCCTGCTGGCGGTAAAACAGGATTATGACCAATGGTATAGTTTCCACGGCGAGCAGGATATCGAGCTTGGCGATCTCGACGTGATCCTGATGCGTAAAGATCCGCCGTTCGATACCGAATTCATTTACGCCACTTATATACTTGAACGGGCGGAAGATAAAGGCGCGCTTATCGTCAACAAACCGCGCAGCCTGCGCGATTGCAACGAAAAGCTGTTTACCGCCTGGTTCGCCCACCATACGCCGGATACCCTGGTCAGCCGCCGCGACGATCATATCCGCGCGTTCTGGCAGGAACACGGCGACATCATCCTCAAACCGCTGGACGGCATGGGCGGCACCTCGATATTCCGGGTAAAAAAAGAAGACCCCAACCTGTCGGTCATCATTGAAACCCTGACCGGCTACGGCCAGCACTTTTGCATGGCGCAAAACTTCCTGCCGGAAATCAAGGACGGCGACAAGCGGGTGCTGGTCGTGGACGGCGAACCGGTGCCCTATTGCCTGGCGCGCATTCCCAAAACGGGTGAAACGCGCGGCAACCTGGCTGCCGGCGGACGCGGCGAGGCGCGGCCGTTGACGGAAAGCGATTGGAAAATCGCCCGTGACGTCGGCCCGATCCTGAAAGAAAAGGGGCTGATTTTTGTCGGCCTGGATATTATCGGCGATAAGCTGACGGAGATTAACGTCACCAGTCCGACCTGCGTGCGCGAAATCGAAGCCGCGTTCCCGATTTCCATTACCGGTATGCTGATGGACGCCATCGAAAAACGCCTGGGCAAAAACTGATTTTATGCCGGCTGCGGGCGGATTTCGCTTGCGGCCAGTGACTTATCCCTGATTTAGCCGCATACTGCTGTTCGACTATTTATTAAACTACTCACCCTAAAAAGACAGAATGAATTTACAGCATCACTTTCTTATCGCCATGCCCTCTTTGCAAGACCCTATGTTCAAACGCGCGGTGATCTATATCTGCGAGCATAACGACGACGGGGCCATGGGACTCGTCATTAATAAACCCGTCGAGCAGTTCACCGTCGAGAGCGTGCTGCACAAACTCAAGATCATGCCGGCCGAGCGCGATCCGGCGATCCGCCTGGATAAACCGGTGTTTGCTGGCGGCCCGCTGGCGGACGATCGCGGGTTTATCCTGCATACCCCCTGCGAGGGATTCGGCTCCAGCATCGGCATCTCCGCTGAAACCATGATTACCACGTCCAAGGATGTGCTGGAAACCCTCGGCACCGCGCAGCAGCCGCAGGATGTGTTGGTGGCGCTGGGCTACGCCGGCTGGGACAAGGGGCAGTTGGAGCAGGAATTATTGGAAAACGCCTGGCTGACCATCCCGGCCGACAGCGATATCCTGTTTCGCACGCCCATCGCGTCGCGCTGGCGCGATGCGGCCAGGAAGCTGGGTATCGATATTCATAATATCGCCAACGAAGCGGGCCACGCCTGATGACCAACCGGACCATGATGGCTTTTGATTTCGGCACCAAAAGCATTGGTGTTGCCATTGGCCAGGAAGTCACCTGCACCGCCCGTCCCCTGGCGGCGTTTAAGGCCCAGGATGGCGTTCCCGACTGGCTGGCGGTGGAAAAACTCCTGCGCGAATGGCAGCCGGACGTGATTGTGGTGGGACTGCCGCTGAATATGGACGGCACCGAGCAGCCGCTGACGCTTAAGGCGCGTAAGTTCGCCAACCGGTTGCATGGCCGTTTTGGTTTTGAGGTGGTGCTGCACGATGAGCGCCTGAGTACCGTGGAAGCACGCGCCGACCTGTTCGAGCGCGGCGGCTACCGCGCGTTGAACAAGGGCCGGGTCGACGCCGGATCGGCGGTGGTGATCCTGGAAAGCTGGTTTGAACAGCTGCTGGCCGTGCGCCACCCCCATGCCAGGTAAGGGATTTCCGGTAATGCCTGCCGGGTAATCCGGTCAGCAACGTCGCTCACTCCAGATAAAAAACCGGCCGCAGCTCACGGCTTACCGGGCTGTTGTCCGCATTGGCCGGCATCACGTCGGTCATTTGGCGCCACCAGCGCTGGCACACCCCGGTGGCGGCCACTTCGTTCCACCGCTGCTCGGACTCCATTTCCACATACGCAAACAGCAAATGGCGCTCCTCGTCCATGAAAATGCTGTAGTGGTGGGCGCCGTGGGCTTTAAGGGTGTATTCCAATTCCGGCCAGATCGGGTTATGACGCCGCCGGTACTCCTCGTGGGCGTCGGGATTGACCTGCATGACAAAGGCCTTTCTGATCATAATCAATGCTCTTATCAATAATGAGGGTGAACCGGCGCGGGCGCGGCACGCCGAATACCGGGCGCGTGAACATCCGCCGCGCCGGTACCGGCGCCTTACTCTACATCCAGCGCCGACGCCATCGGCGTCACGCCGAAACGCTGCCCCAGGGCAATCAGCTCGTCGCGGCTGATGGTCTGCTTTTTGCCGCCCATGGCGCGCACCTTGACCATGATTTCGGCCGATTTTTCCGCGGTGTCAATCAGGCCAAAGGCGTCGTCCAGGGTCGGCCCGGTGGCAAAAATACCGTGGAACGGCCACAGTACCAGCGAATGGGAGCGCATCTGCGCCGAGGTGGCGTTGCCGATGCCGTCGGTGCCGGGCACCATCCAGGGCACGATGCCCACGCCGTCAGGGAACACCACCAGGCATTCGGTGCTGCCTTCCCACAGTTCGCGGGTAAAATGCGCGCTGTCCAGTTTCAGCACAAAACTCAGGGCAATCAGGTTGGTGGCGTGGCAGTGCATAATCACCCGGCCGCTGCCCTGCGTCACTTCCTGGCGCACCACGTGCGACTGGAAATGGGACGCCAGTTCCGACGTCGGCAGGCCGCCGGCGGTCAGGCCCCACAGAATGCTGTAGCCGTTGCCCGCGGCGTTTACCTGCAACAGCACCAGGTTATCCGACGGCGATAGCTGGACATTGCGAAAAAACTTACCTGAACCGGTGACCAGAAAATAGGTATTGGCCAGCTCCGGCACCGGCTCGGTCAGCGTTTCGGTGCGCGGCCGGGGCGTGAATTCCCCACGGTACGGCGCCACGTCTTCGGGGGTCAGGCGCAGGCTAACGTTGCCGCCATTACGTTCATCCCAGCCTTTAAGCCACATGTCGGTGGTGGCTTTGACCATTCCCTGTACAAACCAGGAAGTCAGTATTGTTTGCATAGCGTCTTATCCTTTGCGTGTTGTTAACGTTGCGCGTTCATATTCACGCACCGTCTGCAGCCAATCGCCGCCTACCGGCACATTGTGCAATTGGCAATATTTGTCCCATACCGCCTGCCAGGGCAGCGATTTTTGTTCTTCCAGCAGCGCCAGGCGCGCCGTATAGTCGCCCTGCTGCTCAAGTTGGCGCAGTTCTCCGGTCGGCTCCAGCAGCGCCCGCAGCAGCGCTTTTTTCATATTGCGGGTGCCGATGACCCACGCGGCGATGCGGTTGATGGAGGCATCGAAGAAATCCAGGCCGATATGTACGCGGTTAAACAGTTTCTGGCGCACGATTTCCGTGGCGATGGCCTGGGTTTCGTCGTCCAGCAGCACCACATGATCGCTATCCCAGCGTACCGGGCGGCTCACGTGCAGCAGCAGGCGCGGCACAAACAGAATGGCGCTGGAAATCTTATCGGAAATCACCTCGGTGGGATGAAAATGCCCGGCATCGAGGCACAGGGCGGTACCGCGGCTGGTGGCATACCCCAGATAAAATTCACTGGAGCCGACGGTATAGCTTTCCGCGCCGATGCCGAACAATTTACTTTCCACCGCGTCGATATGGTGATTGCGGTCCAGCTTTTCCGCCATCACGGCATCCAGCGCCTCCAGCAGCCGCTGACGGGGCGCCAGGCGATCGATGGTCAGGTCCTTCATGCCGTCCGGGATCCAGATATTCATCACCGACGGCGTGCCCAGTTCACGGCCGAAATAGGCCGAGACGCGGCGGCTGGCCTGGCAATGTTCAATCCAGAACTGGCGGATGCCGTCGTCCGCGTGGGACAGGGTAAATCCGTCGGCGCTCAGCGGATGGGAAAAACAGGTGGGGTTGAAATCCAGTCCCAGATGATGCTCCCGCGCCCAGCTGACCCAGCGGGAAAAATGCTTCGGCTCGATTTCATTGCGCTCCACCTTGCCTTCGGCCTCCAGATAGATGGCGTGCAGGTTCAGGCGTTTTGGTCCCGGGATCAGGCTGAACGCCTGCTCCAGGTCGGCGCGCAGCTCCTGAGCGTTATGCGCTTTGCCGGGATAGTTGCCGGTGGCCTGGATGCCGCCGGTGAGCGCGCCGCCCGTGTTTTCAAACCCGGCCACATCATCGCCCTGCCAGCAATGCATGGATACCGGCAGGGTATCGAGTAATTCGAGCGCGCCCTCCACATTGACATTGATATCCGCAAACCGCTGTTTGGCCAGGAGCCAGGCTTGTTCAATGGATTGACTCATAATAAAATTTCCTCTTTCAGGTGGCAGAGCGCCAAAAAACGTTGCCAGTGCGTGGCGAAATCGGGATCGGGATTAGGGGTGTAATGGCGTAATGGGAAATTGGCTTCCACCACGCCGCGCCAGTGGGCGACGTCGGCCACCTCCCCCAGCGCCATCAGCTGGCAACCAATATTGCCCAGCGTCGAGGCCTCCACCGGCCCGGCGGTCACCGGTATCCGGCAATTGTCGGCGCAAAGCTGGTTAAGCAAAGGGTTCAGGCTGCCGCCGCCGACGATATGCAGCCGGCTTAGCGGGACGCCGCGAAGCCGGCCCAGTTCAAGCAGTACCTGGCGGTATAACAGGGCCAGGCTGTCGAAAATACAGCGCGCAAGCGCGGCGGCATCCTCCGGCGCCGGCTGTTGCTGTTCCCGGCAGGCCTGGCGAATGGCCTCCACCATTGACGGGGGATTAACAAATCGTTCATCGTTGGGATTAATAAGGCTCCGGCAGGCCGGCCGGGCCGCGGCGGCGGCCAGCAAAGCCTCCAGGTCCGTTATCGCCAGCTCGCTGCACACCCGCTGCAACAGCCATAATCCCATAATGTTTTTCAGAACCCGGTAGCGCCCGTTGACGCCGCCTTCGTTGGTGATATTCATCGCCAGCGCACGGTCGTCGTTAAAGGGACGATCGCTGTCGATACCCATCAGCGACCAGGTACCGGAGCTGAGATAAGCGCAGTTATCGCCATGCAGCGGGGCCGCCACCACGGCGCTGGCGGTATCATGGGACGCCACGGCGATAACCGGCACCGCCTGGCCGCCCGGGCTGATCCAGTGTCCCGGCGTATTGCCGGGCTGCGTGGGCGTGCCCAGCCAACGCCGGGGAATCGCGAGGTAATCGAGCAGGGACGGATCCCAGTCCCCGGTGGCAAGGTTAAGCAATTGGGTCGTGCTGGCGTTGGTGTATTCCCAGTTCAGCGCGCCGGTAAGGCGAAAGTAAAAATAATCCGGGATCATCAAAAGATGCGCCACCTGATCGAGGCCGGCGGGGTGCTGTTGGCGCCAGGCTTTCAGTTGGTACAGGGTGTTGAAGGACAAGAACTGAATGCCGGTGAGCCGGTAAATATGCTCACGCCCCAGTTCATCCAGCACCGCGGGCATAATGCCGTCGGTGCGGTGATCGCGATACGATACCGGGCAGCTTGCCCGTTCGCCCTGCGCGTTCAGCAGCACGTAATCCACCCCCCAGGTATCGATACCGATACTGTCGATAACGGTGCCGGCGCTATCCAACGCGGCCAGGCCAAACAGGATTTCCCGTTCCAACTGGTCCAGGTCCCAGCAATCGTGCCCGTCGACTGAAATAAAGGTATTGGGGAAGCGGTGAATTTGCTTAAGCGTGACGTTTTGCGTGGCTGAATGCCATTGAGCCAGCATGACCCGTCCACTGGACGCACCGAGGTCGACAGCTACGCTATTTCGTACGGCCATAGTGAATATTCCTCTTTCATTCTATGACCGGCAGTGTATTCACAATAATGACGGGCCACCTTCCGGTGAATGCCAACATGGAAGTGCCGGTGGCAGAATAGTAAAGATGAACGTGAAACCGATCACAAAAATAGCATTACCTCAATAACGCAATATTTACGCGGGCAATGAAGGGCATTATTCCCCAGCGCCTGTGATCTCAGCCGCAATTTTGAATATTCACCCGGCCAATCTTTAAAAAATAACCTGAATGTCAGCGATGGCGGTCATTTATTCAAGGTGAAGCCATGGCCAGTCGCCATACTATAAGCACCGAATAACGGTGAGGTGCTGAAGATGACGCTACTTTGCGGTGATGATTTTTTTATTTCCAAAGACGCGACGGTCACCATTGAGCCGCGCGTGCCCCAGGCCGCCTTCCCTGAGCATTATCACGATTTTTGGGAAATAGTGCTGGTGGAGAAAGGCTCGGGTATCCACGTGTTTAACGATCAGCCCTATGTGTTGAATAGCGGCACCGTCTGTTTTATCCGCGCGGACGATCATCATTTATTTGAGAATGTCGATGAGCTGATAATGACCAATGTGCTTTATCGTTCACCGCAGGGCTTCCGGTTTTTAACCGACATCAGCCGTTTCCTGCCGGCCCAGAATCTGCCGGACAGCCAGGTTAACTGGCAGATTAACCATGCGGGCATGCAACAGGCCAAACAGTTTATCCAAACGCTTGCCGAGCTGACGACGGATACGTCGCCCGAAGGCATCGCGGCCAGCGAAGGGCAATTTTTGCAGCTCTTGATTATGCTGCGCCATGGCTGTTTCCAAAGCCAGGGCGAGGGCGATCGCGAGCGGCGCCTGCGCGACCTGCTGCGCTGGCTGCAGCATAATTTCTGCAACGACATCGATTGGATGGCGCTGGCCGAGCAGTTTTCACTGCCGCTGCGTACGCTGCATCGCCAGTTAAAACAGCAGACCGGCATGACGCCGCAGCGTTATCTTAACCGGCTGCGTTTGCTGGAAGCGCGCAAGCGCCTGCTGGAGAGCGACAAAACCATTACCGAAATAGCCCACGCCTGCGGTTTCAGCGACAGCAATCATTTTTCCACCCAGTTCCGGCGCGAATTTTCCCACTCGCCCAAAATGTTGCGTAACGGTGAACACTGAACGCCGGTAGCCGGCGGAAAAATATGACAATTGTCGCCAGTCTCAAGTTTTTAGGTAACCCGTTATGCCATGATCCCTCTCTTGCCCAGGCGTTGAGGGGGTCTGATGGTGTCTAACCTGAAGCTGAGTACCACCGACTATTTCCTGTCGGACAAAAATGCGATTACGGTGGCGGATCGTCATCCGCAGCCGATATTCCCCACGCATTACCATGATTTTGACGAGTTGGTGATTGTTTGGCGCGGCAATGGCCTGCATATCCTCAATGATGTGCCCTATGCCATTACCTGCGGCGATCTGTTTTACGTCAATGCCCGCGATCGCCATAGCTATGAGTCGGTCAATGAGCTGGAGCTGGATAATATACTGTATTGCCGCGGCCGGCTGACCCTATCCACGGATTGGAACGCCTTGCTGCCGGGCGAGGAAGCGACGCAGGAACAACGCTACTGGCGGCTTAGCACCCCCGGCATGTCGGTATTGCGCCGTGAGGTGGACGCGCTGGCGCGGGAATGCATGAAAACCGATCCGCTGTCCGTCCTGCTGAGCGAAGCATTATTCCTGCAGGTGGCGCTGCTGTTGAAGCGGTTTCGCCACGCCCCCGACAGTCCGCTGCTTTCCGACGCCGAACAGCTGGACTTGCTGCTGATGGCGCTGCGGGTCAGCATCGAACAGCCTTTCAGGCTGGACGACTTTTGCCATCGGCACCAGCTTAACGCCCGTAGCCTGAAGACGGTGTTCAAGCAGCAGACCGGCATCGGGGTGAATCAGTATTTACGGCAATTAAGACTGTGCAAAGCCATGGATTTGCTGCGCCATGGACAACAGACCATCGGCGAGGTGGCGTCACGCTGTGGTTTCGACGACAGCAATTATTTTTCCGTGGTGTTCAATCAGTCTTTTGGCGTCTCGCCACGGGAATATCGCCAGCGGTTCCAGAAAAACCAGGACGGCAAAAAGCCTTTTAGCGCGGTAAACCCACCCTCTATTGCTTTGAAGTGAAGTACCACACCGCCAGCGCGATCAAAATAAAAATCCAGGTGACTTTTCTCATTTTTTTTCCGTGATTTGCCGTAGTTTGGCGCTTATTTCAGGCCATACCTGTCATGCGCGCTGGTTTTTGGCGATTTTATACTACCACCCCGCTTTTGCAATGGTTATACCCGCGCCGCCCTAAGCCCATCACATATTTTACTGGTAGAGATATTTGCCCGAGGTCATGCGCCGGTAGCTTTGTTCAAACGTCTGCATGCCCTGTGCGTTGCCGGTCTGCAGCAAGCCCGGCAGCAAATGGGTTTTGCCGTCGCGAATAAGATTGCGCACGGCGGGCGTGGCAATCATCAGCTCGAACAGCCCCATGCGCCCGCCCTGCTCCCGGGGAACCAGCTTTTGCGCCATGATGCCAAGCAGGCCGGCGGCCAATAGGCCACGGGCAAAGGCGCGCTCATTGGCGGGAAAGACATCCAGGAGCCGGTCCACCGCCTGGGCGGCGTGGCGGGCATGCAGCGTCGCCAGGACCAGATGACCGGTTTCGGCGGCGCGCAGGGCCAGCCGGATATCCGCCTCGTCGCGCAGTTCCCCCAGCAGGATCACATCCGGGTCTGCGCGCATGGCGGCCCGCAGCCCGGCATTGAAATCCTGGCAATGGCCGCCGATCTCCCGCTGTTGGATCAGGCTGCGCCCGGCGGCATGGATATACTCGATGGGATCTTCCAGGGTAATAATATGGACCTGACGCTGCAGGTTAACATAGTCCACCATGGCCGCCAGGGAGCTTGATTTGCCGCTGCCGGTGGCGCCGGTGACCAGCAGCAGCCCCTGCGGCTGCTTTAGCAGCCCCTTGACCACGGGTGGGATGCCCAGCTCCGCCAGCGACGGGCTTTGCGTCGGTATCAGGCGAAAGGTGGCCGACGTCCCGGTGCGCTGGCGAAAAAAGTGGCAGCGCAGCCGCTGGCGGCTGGAGAGCGTGGCCGCGCAGTCGGCCTGCCCATCGCGCGCCAGCTGCCCGCGCCCGCGTTCATCCAGCAAGCGGTCGCCGCAGGCGATGACCCAGTCTTCCCGTACCGGCGGCAGCTGGTCCAGACAACACAAACCGCCGTCGATACGCACGATCGGCGCCTGGCCGGGACAAAGGTGCAGATCGGACGCATTATGCTTTACACTAAGGGCCACCAGTTCATCAATATCCATATGACCTCCTGAAACCATGAGTACTATCGAGCAGAATCTACAGCAGGTAACAGAACGAATCTCGGCGACCGCGCGTCAGTGCGGCCGCGATCCGCAAGAAATTACCCTGCTCGCCGTAAGTAAAACCAAACCTGTGACGGCTATCGAAGAAGCCATCCGGGCGGGGCAAACCGCCTTTGGCGAAAATTATGTCCAGGAAGGCCTGGAGAAAATCAGCTACTTCCGGCAAAAAGCCGTTACCCCGCCGTTGAGCTGGCACTTTATCGGTCCGCTACAGTCGAATAAAAGCCGGCTGGTGGCGGAGCATTTTGACTGGCTGCATACCCTGGATCGCCTGCAGCTGGCGCAACGCCTGAACAACCAGCGCCCCCCGGCGCTGGCGCCGCTCAATGTGCTGATTCAAATCAACATCAGCGGTGAAGAGAGCAAGTCGGGCATTGCGCCGCATCTCATGGCGGATCTGGCCGCCCAGGTGGCGGAGCTGCCCAGGCTGAGGCTGCGGGGCCTGATGGCCATTCCCGCCCCGCAGGCGGATTATCAGCGCCAGTTGGCGGTTTTTCAGCAAATGGCGGCGCTATTTGCGGATTTGCGCCGCGGCCATCCCGGCGCCGATACGCTGTCGCTGGGAATGACCGACGATATGCCCGCGGCCATCGTCGCCGGCAGTACCCTGGTGCGTATCGGCACCGCGATTTTCGGCGCCAGGGACTATCGCGCACCGATGGCATAACCCATTACCATGAGGAATAGCATGCAACAGCGTAAAATTACCTTTATCGGCGCGGGCAACATGGCCCAGGCCATTATCGCCGGCCTGGTCGCCACCGGTTACCCGGCGGGTTTGATCACCGTCTGCGCGCCGTCGCAGGCCAATCGCCAACGGCTTGCCGCGCGCCTGGGGGTGAATGAAAGCGCCGATAACCTGGCGGGCGCCAGGCAGGCGGAGGTGGTGGTGCTGGCGGTGAAACCCCAGCTGATGGCCGAGGTTTGCGCGCAGCTGCGCCAGGGAATGGATTTTTCCGGCAAACTGGTGCTTTCCATCGCGGCCGGTGTTAACGTTAGCCGGTTTTACGCCCTGCTCGGCGAGACGGTGGCCATTGTGCGCATCATGCCCAATACGCCGGCATTGGTCGGCAAGGGCATGAGCGGCCTTTATGCGCCGGACCAGGTCGACCGGGCGGATCGCGATTTCACCGCCGATCTGATGGGCGCGGTGGGCAAGGTGTGCTGGGTGGACGAGGAAAGCGGTATAAACGGCGTCATTGCCGCGGCGGGCAGCGCGCCGGCCTATTTTTTCCTGTTGATGGAAGCCATGCAGCAAGAGGCGGTAAGGATGGGCTTTGACCAGGAAACGGCCGGCCTGCTGGTAAGACAGGCCGCCGCCGGCGCCGCCGCCCTGGCCGATGCCAACAGCGCGACCCCGTTTGCCACGCTCCGGCAGAATGTCACGTCCAAAGGAGGCACCACCGCCGCCGCATTACAGGTATTCGAACAACATCAGCTGGCGCAAACCGTAGCCGAGGCCATGCAGGCCGCGGTGGCGCGCGCTGAAGAAATGGAAAAATTATTCTGATTTTTTGCCGTAATCGTGCATTTTAACGCTATTAAGGATATCACCCTCTTATGCTGACGCTGACGTTTCTGGTCAAGACGCTATTTGATTTTTATATCATGGTGCTGCTGCTGCGCATCTGGATGCAGTGGACCCGTTGCGACTTTTATAATCCGTTTTCACAATTTATCGTTAAAATCACCCAGCCGGTCATCAAACCCCTGCGCCGGGTTATTCCCTCCATCGGCCCCATCGATACGGCGTCGCTGCTGCTGGCGTTTATCCTGGCCACGCTGAAGTTTCCGCTGGAAATGCTGATCCAGCTCGGCGGCGTGACGCCCGACCCGCTGTATTTGCTGGTGGGACTGTTGACGCTGGTGAAATCAGCCGGGCAGCTGATTTTCTGGGTTATCATCATCCGCTCGCTGATGAGCTGGATAAGCCAGGGGCGCAGCCCGATGGATCAAGTGCTCTACCAGCTTAGCGAACCGCTGATGGCGCCGGTACGCCGCATTATACCCGCCATGGGCGGCATCGATTTCTCCGCCATGGTGGTGATCCTGATCCTGTATTTATTCAACTATATGGGCATGGACCTGTTTCCGACGCTCTGGTACCGGCTGTGATCTGCGCCTGGCTGGACGCGGGCGACGTGGTATTGCGACTTTATATCCAGCCGAAAGCCAGCGGCGATCGGATAGTCGGCCCGCACGGCGACGAGATCAAGGTCGCGATCACCGCGCCGCCGGTGGACGGCCAGGCCAATGAGCATCTTACCCGCTTCATCGCCAAACAGTTCGGCGTGGCCAAGAGCCGGGTTATGATTGAAAAAGGCGAACTGGGCCGCCATAAACAGCTGCGGATAACCGAGCCGCCCCGCCTGCCCGCGCTTATCGCGCAACTGCTGGCGGACGACGCCGCCGGCGCCTGAGGCATGTACCGGCATCCCCGGCGCCGGGCTTGCCCCGCCTGGCGCGAATGACCCCTTTTGTGGACAGATGATATGCAAAAAGTAGTACTGGCCACCGGCAACGCCGGCAAAGTGGCCGAACTGGCGGAATTACTGGCGGATTTCGGCCTGGACGTGGCGGCGCAAACCGCCCTGGGCGTCGACTCCGCCGAGGAGACCGGCCTGACCTTTATCGAAAACGCCATCCTCAAGGCGCGTCATGCGGCGGCGGCCACCGGCCTGCCGGCCATCGCCGATGATTCGGGCCTGGCGGTGGACAGCCTCGGCGGCGCGCCGGGCATTTACTCCGCCCGCTACGCCGGCGCGGCGGCATCCGATCGGCAGAACCTGGAAAAACTGCTCGATGCCCTGAAGGACGTGCCAGACAACGAACGCGGCGCCTGTTTTCACTGCGTGCTGGTATATCTGCGCCATGCGCTTGATCCCACGCCCCTGGTTTGCCACGGCATCTGGCGCGGCGTCATCAGCCGCGCGCCGTCAGGCACCGGCGGTTTTGGCTACGACCCGGTATTTTACCTGCCGGATGAAAAGCGCACCGCCGCCGAGATGACCCGCGGGGAAAAACAGCGCGTGTCCCATCGCGGCCAGGCGCTGGCGCAGTTGCTGGGCGCCCTGCGTGATGCTTAGTTTGCCGCCGCTGAGCCTGTACATCCATATTCCGTGGTGCGTACAGAAATGCCCCTATTGCGATTTCAATTCCCATGCGTTGAAAGGCGACGTGCCGCATGAAGAGTACGTCGGCCACCTGCTGGCGGATCTGGATCAGGACGCCGCCTATACCGGCGGCCGGGAAATCGGCACCATTTTTATCGGCGGCGGCACGCCCAGCCTGCTGAGCGCGCGGGCTATGCAGCTGTTGCTCGACGGCGTGCGCGCGCGGCTGCCGGTGAGCCCCGCGGCGGAAATCACCATGGAGGCCAACCCCGGCACCGTGGAGGCCGACCGCTTTCACGGCTACCAGCAGGCGGGGGTTAACCGTATCTCCATCGGCGTGCAAAGTTTCCAGCCGGAAAAACTGGTGCGCCTCGGGCGCATCCACGATGCGCAGGAAGCCCGGCGCGCTGCGCAGCTGGCCGCCGGCCTGGGGCTGCGCAGCTTTAACCTGGACCTGATGCACGGCCTGCCCGATCAAACGCTGGCGCAGGCGCTGGACGACCTGCGCCAGGCTGTGGAACTCGAACCGCCCCACTTGTCCTGGTATCAGTTGACCATCGAGCCGAATACGCTGTTCGGCTCGCGTCCGCCGGTTTTGCCCGACGACGACGCGCTCTGGGATATCTACCAGCAGGGAAATGCGCTGCTGTTTGCCGCGGGCTACCGGCAATATGAAACCTCGGCCTATGCCAAACCCGGTTTCCAGTGCCACCACAACCTCAACTACTGGCGTTTTGGCGATTACCTGGGGATCGGCTGCGGCGCCCACGGCAAATTAACCCAGGCCGACGGCCGCGTGCTGCGTACGGTGAAAGTGCGTCATCCGCGCGGCTATATGCAGGGTAAATATCTGGACAAGCGCTATGCGGTGGTGCCGGCGGATTTGCCGTTTGAATTTTTCATGAACCGTTTTCGCCTGCTGGAGCCGACGCCGCGCGCAGAGTACGCCGCCTTTACCGGGCTGGATGAAAGCACGGCGCGCGAAGCGCTGGATCACGCGCTGGCCGGGGGCTATATTACCGAAAGCCCGTCAGCGTGGCAGGTGACGGAAAAAGGCAAGCTGTTCCTGAACCCGCTGCTCGAGCTGTTTATGGAATGACGGGGGCCGCCCCGCGCCGATAATTCAGGCGCCTCCGGCCGCAGGAAGAGCGTCCCTGCGGCACGGTGTCGCCGGGCGCACGGTGTGCAGCCTATACGCCGGCGTTGGCAGGCAGGCCGCGATTGCAACCGTCCGCCGGGCGCGTTATTCCGGCAGGGATTTCAGCAGGTCGCTGCGCTGGCGCTCCAGATGGGTCACCCGCTGGCAGACCTGATCGCCGAATTGCTTGAATTCCTGCTCCTGGTTGCTCCACTCCGCCTGAATGGCTTTTTGCAAGCCGCCCAGATTGCCCATCACCGACTGCAGCGGGCTGTTGCCGGTGGCGGCGTTCATCGTCTGCTTAACGCCCATCTCGTTGAGGCTGTCCTGCACCACGCCGCCCATGCTTTGCTGCACGATGCGCTGGCCGTCCTGCTGCACCTGATCAATGGCCTGATGATGGAAGGCCAGTCCTTCGCTGCGATGCTCCAGAATGCGGTTCATCTGCTGCTTCAGCTGTTTATCAAGCGTGGTCAGCCGGTTACGCACGTTGCTGTCGCTGCCCAACTGCTGCACGATAACCCTGTCCAGCGCCACGCGGCCTTTCTCCAGATGAGCCTGGGCGCCGTTGTCAATCCAGGGCAGCTGTTGACGTATCTCCGCCTGGTAATCCACCGCCTGCTGGCGCGCCCGCGCATCCAGCGCCACCTGCTGGCCGTTACGCACCACGTCGCCGTTGCGGCTGATGGTCACGTTGCCGCTGGCGCCCACCACCTGCACGGTCTGCGCGGTGATAAAGATATCGTCCTGCGGTTTTACCTGGCACTGATAATCCGCCTGCGCCTGCCAGGCGGTTAACATCAAGATACCCAGAACTGCTTTGCGCAACATACGTTCTCCTGAAAATAAAGGTCAAACATCAGACACTTTTTTCGAACATTAAATCCCAAACCCCGTGGCCTAATCGCTGGCCCCGCTGCTCGAACTTGGTTAACGGCCGGAATTCGGGACGTGGGACGTAGTCCCCTTGTTCGGAAAGATTATGGAAATGCGCCACGTCGCTCATCACCGCCAGCATATGCTCGGCGTAGGGCTGCCAGTCGGTGGCCATATGGAACACGCCGCCGGCCCGCAGCTTGCGCCGCACCAGCTCGGCAAACGGCGTCTGCACGATGCGCCGTTTATTATGACGGGCCTTATGCCAGGGATCGGGAAAGTAGAGTTGCACCAGGGCCAGGCTCTCGTCCGGGATCATATGCTCCAGGACTTCAATGGCGTCGTGACACATCACCCGCAGGTTGCTGATGCCCGCTTCGCGCGCGCTCAGCAGGCAGGCGCCGACGCCGGGCAGATGCACCTCGATACCCAAAAAATCCTGTTCCGGATGCGCCGCCGCCATCTCCACCAGCGACGCGCCCATGCCGAAGCCAATCTCCAGGGTGAGCGGCGCCTCGCGCCCGAACAGGGACGCCGGCGCGATCGGCTCGGGCCGGTATTCGACGCCCATGGCCGGCAACAGCGTATCGATTGCCAGCTGCTGGCCTTTGGTCAGGCGACCCTGGCGGCGCACAAAACTGCGGATGCGGCGCAGCGGCCGTCCCTGGTCGTCAAATTCATGGGAGATAACGTCATTGCTCATAGTAGTTTCGTTTTAGGCAAATTGATTGGCAATCGCGCATTATGCAAAGATAGCGTTGATTAGCAAGTGGCCGGTACCGGAAAGTTCCTGTTTACAGTATGGCAACTCTGTGCTGGAATCGCTGCCTGATATTTCGAGCCAAGACCTGCCGGAGAGTAATACCCCACCGATGAGACAAGCGCAACTGTTCGCGCAACAAGTGCTGGAATGGTACCGGCGCTTCGGGCGCAAAACACTTCCCTGGCAGCAGGACAAGACGCCGTACAAGGTCTGGCTGTCGGAGATCATGTTGCAACAAACCCAGGTCGCCACGGTTATCCCTTATTTCCAGCGCTTCATGGCTAAATTTCCGACGGTCGGGTCGCTGGCGGCGGCGCCGCAGGATGAAGTGCTGCATCTGTGGACCGGGCTGGGCTATTACGCCCGCGGGCGTAATCTGCACAAAGCGGCCCAGCTGATTGCCGACCGGCACGGCGGCGTCTTCCCCACCGCTTTTGCAGACATCACCGCCCTGCCCGGTATCGGCCGTTCTACCGCCGGCGCGATATTATCACTGGCGCTTGGCCAGCATTATCCTATTCTTGATGGCAATGTGAAACGTGTTCTGGCGCGTTATTTTGCCGTCGGCGGCTGGCCTGGCAAAAAAGAGGTCGAGCAGCGGCTGTGGAGCCTGAGCGCGGAAGTGACCCCCGCCGAGGGCGTCGGGCAGTTCAACCAGGCCATGATGGACCTGGGCGCGCTGGTGTGCACGCGCACGCGGCCGAAATGCGAGCTGTGCCCCCTTCATACCGGCTGCGAGGCCTATGCCGCCCACAGCTGGGCGCTCTATCCGGGCAAGAAGCCGCGCCAGGCGTTGCCGCAAAAAACCGCCTGGTTCCTGATGCTAAAGTCCGGCCAGCGGATTTGGCTGGAACAGCGCCCGGGCGCCGGCCTGTGGGGCGGATTATTCTGCTTCCCGCAGTTTACGCAACGCGGGGAACTGGCGGCCTGGCTGCAAAGCCGCGGCCTGGATATCGATCAGGGCGAGCAGTTGACGGCGTTTCGCCATACCTTCAGCCATTTCCACCTGGATATCGTCCCGGTGCTGTTAAATACGGACGGCGCGCAGCGCTGCATGGATGAAGGCGCCGGACTCTGGTATAACTTAGCGCAACCGCCATCGGTGGGACTGGCCGCGCCGGTCGAGCGCCTGTTGCTGCAAGCGGGTAAATTGCCGGTAGGCGCGCCACGGCCACCGGTCTTGGGCCATCCCGCCAACAAAGAGGAACAATAATGAGCAGAACCATCTACTGTACTTTTCTCAAGCGAGAGGCCGAAGGCCAGGATTTCCAGTTTTATCCGGGCGAGCTGGGCAAACGCATCTTTGACAATATCTCCAAGGAAGCCTGGGCGCAGTGGCAGACCCGGCAGACCATGCTGATTAACGAAAAAAAACTCAGCATGATGAACGTCGCCGACCGTAAAATACTGGAACAGGAGATGATTAAGTTTCTGTTTGAAGGCCAGGATGTGCATGTCGAAGGGTACACGCCGCCTAAACCATAATGATAGATGAGCGCTCGCAGGCCCATTATGCCTTTCTTGTCCTGACACGGCCCGTAAGATGAAGAAAATTGTAGCATTGCTGGTGATTGCGCCCCTGTTGTTCTCGTGTTCCAGTCATAAAACCGAAGACAACGAGGCCTATGTTAAAGATACCAATGGTTTTGATATTCTTATGGGGCAGTTCGCCAATAATATTGAGAATATTTGGGGCATCAACGAGGTCCTGATTGCCGGACCGAAGGATTACGTTAAATACACCGATCAATACCAGACCCGCAGCCATATTAATTTTGACGCCGGGACCATTACCATCGAGACCATTGCCGGCGATCCGGCGTCGCATTTGCGCCAGGCGATTATCAGCACGTTGCTGATGGGCGACAACCCCGGTTCCATCGATCTCTATTCCGACGTCAATGATATCCAGATCAGTAAGCAGCCCTTCCTGTACGGCCAGGTGGTGGATAACAACGGCGATCCCATCCGCTGGGAATGGCGCGCCGCCCACTTTGCCGATTACCTGCTGCAAACCCGGCTGCAGCAGCGCACGTCCGGCCTGCATCAAATCTGGTCGGTGACTATCCAACTGGTGGCTAACCACCTGGATAAACGCGCCCATAAATATCTGCCGATGGTGCGTAACGCCTCACAGAAATATGGCGTGGATCAGTCGTTGATCCTGGCGATTATGCAAACCGAATCCAGTTTTAACCCCTACGCGGTCAGTCATTCGGATGCGCTGGGCCTGATGCAGGTCGTCCAGCACAGCGCCGGACGCGACGTGTTCAAAATGAAGGGCAAATGGGGCCAGCCAAGCCGTAGCTACCTGTTCGATCCGGAAAACAACATTGATACCGGCACCGCCTATCTGGCGCTGCTGCAGTCCAGCTACCTGGCGGGGATTGTCAATCCCACCTCCCGGCGCTATGCGGTGATTACCGCCTATAACGGCGGCGCGGGCAGCGTGCTGCGGGTTTTCTCCAGCGACAAGAACCGCGCGTTCTCGGTCATCAACAACCTGGATCCGGATGAGGTTTACCAGAAACTGTCCACCCAGCACCCGTCCGCGGAGTCGCGGCGGTATTTGTATAAGGTGAGCAGTTTACAGAAACACTACCGCTAAGTGATAAACCCCTCCGCGGCCCGATAACGCGGCCGCCGGGGGGCTAGTTGCCGATAACGTGGCCGTACAGGCGCTGTAGGCCATCCTCTCCCCGCACCGCGTAAACCCCCTGCAGTTCCGGCGAAAAGCCCGGCAGCAGGTTTAACCCCTCCTCCAGCGCCAGGAAATAGCGCTGCGCCGCGCCGCCCCACACTTCGCCGGGCACCACGCACAGCACGCCCGGCGGATACGGCAGCGCCCCTTCGGCGGCAATACGTCCTTCCGCCTTGCTCACCGGCACCAGTTCCACATCGCCGCGCACAAAGGCCATGTTGGCTTCCTGGGGATTCATCGCCACCTGGGGCAGGTAGTCATGGCGGAACATTTCCCGCTGCAGCTGCTTCACATCGAAGCTGACATACAAATCGTGCATTTCCTGGCACAGGCGGCGCAGGGTATATCCCTGGTAGCGGTCGGGATATTTTTCGCAGATGCTGGGCAATACGTCGCCCAGCGGCGCATCCTGTTCGATATAGCGCTCGAATTGCACCAAAGCCGCCGTCAGCCGGCGCATTTTCGGCGCGTCCTCCGCCGGCGTCAGCAGGAACAGGATCGAATTAAGATCGCACTTCTCCGGCACGATATTATTTTCGCGCAGATAGGTGGCAAGGATGGTGGCCGGTATCCCAAACGCCGAATAATTCCCGCTCACCCGGTCGATGCCGGGCGTGGTCAACAGCAGTTTGCAGGGATCGACAAAGTACTGGTTTTGGGTGTAACCGCTAAAGGCATGCCAGGACTCTCCCGGCACAAAATTAAAGAACCGCACGTCATGGGCCATGGCGTCGGTGTCGTGATCCTGCCAGCGCTTGCCGCCGACGCGATCGGGGATAAAGGGCTTGATAAGGCGGCACTGCGCCAGCATGTCCTTGCGTGTATCGATGCCAAGCTTAACGCAGTCCAGCCACAGGCGCCTGCCGGCGGCTCCTTCGTGCATTTTGGCATTGATTTCCAGCGCGGCGAACAGCGGGTAAAACGGACTGGTGGACGCATGAAGCATAAACGCGTTGTTGAAACGCTTATGGTTGCAAAAGCGTTTCTGCCCTTTGATATGCGCGTCTTTTTTATGGATTTGCGACGTTTGCGAAAAGCCGGCCTGCTGTTTATGCACCGACTGGGTAACAAAGATCCCGGGGTCATGTTCATTGAGATCAAGCAGCAGCGGTGAACACTGCTCCATCATCGGGATAAACTGCTCGTAGCCGACCCAGGCGGAATCAAACAGAATGTAATCGCACAGATGGCCGATTTTATCCACCACCTGGCGGGCGTTGTAGATGGTGCCGTCATAGGTGCCAAGCTGGATGACCGCCAGGCGGAACGGACGCTGCTGCGCGGCGCGCCAGGGAGCGATTTCCTCCACCTGGCGGCGCAGGTAACGCTCGTCAAAGCAATGGGCGTCGATACCGCCGATCAGTCCGAACGGGTTGCGCGCGGTTTCCAGATAGACCGGCGTCGCCCCCGCCTGTATCAGGGCGCCGTGATGAACCGATTTATGGTTATTACGATCAAACAACACCAGATCGCCGCGGGTCAGCAACGCGTTGGTGACGACCTTATTGGCCGACGAGGTGCCGTTAAGCACAAAATAGGTTTTATCCGCATTAAACACTTTGGCGGCAAATTTTTGCGCTTCCTTCGCCGAGCCTTCATGGATCAGCAGATCGCCCAATTTAACATCGGCATTGCACATATCGGCGCGAAACATATTCTCGCCGAAAAATTCATAAAATTGGCGCCCGGCGGGATGTTTGCGGAAAAACTGGCCGCCCTGGTGGCCCGGGCACGCAAAGGTGCTGTTGCCCATGGCGACATATTGCGTCAGGGTATCAAAAAATGGCGGTAGCACGCCCTGCTGGTAGCGAGCGGCGGCGGCTTCCAGTATCGGCCCGTGGTCTTCCGCGCCGCTCAGGATAAGCAGGCCGGTCTGCGGCGGCAAGGCGACATCAGCGGCGTGCTCCCCGCTCTCCACGGCGATAAAAGCCGGAATCGACAGCCCGGTATTGCGCAAAATGCTGAGCACGCCCGCGCGCGCGTCCGCCACGGAAACGACCAGGGCCGCGACATCGGTAAAATCGGTGCTATCCAGCGGCACGATATCCCGCGCGGTAGACAAACGATCGGCAAAGGCCGCACTGGCCGCTATTTTTAATAATTTCATGTCACCAATCCCAAAGGTTAAGGATGAGTGTATGTGCCTGAGAGCACGCGATGGGAGAACAACGTATCTTCCCGCATAAGATGTCTTCGCTATTTTCGGTTGTAAAAACAGCGCGTTATCGGAAATACTGGTATTAACAGCGGCCGATAAGCATCAGTAAAAGCAGAGCCAATCTCTGTTTTTACGACTGCTTAACAGGAAGCCGGGATATACCCTCACCGCATGGTGAGCAGGGGTGTACTTCGGAGGCGAAGATCGTTTGGGCAAATATCGGATAACACCAGGCATTGATGCCCGACGCTATAACGCAGCAGCATGGAATGTATCATACCGGCGGCTCCCAAAGACCTTGCAGCAGTGATAAGAGAAATTTGCGCAATAATTGCATTTTTTTACGCCGGGTTCAAGCAAAAATATTGCCAATAAGCAAAAGCAAATTTGATATTAACCATATGATAAACAATAAATTTATATTATTCAGTTAAATTATGACATATCTTATTTCTCCACCGCCTTAAAGTCATCGCGTTATACGCCCATAACCCGGGCTCCAGCGAAGAGGAATGCATGGATAAAGTCTTCCTGTACCTGGCCTGCTTACCTGCCTCATTCGCCATCCCATAAGAAATACCGCGGCCCCTGGCCCGTCAGCGCCGGCCAGGATGGTGTGATTGACAATAAACAGCGCTTCAACTTTTTCCATTCGCCAACCAGGCATGATCATAATGACCAATAAAATACGTTTATCGCCACGTATAAATACCGGCGCCATAATGAGAAATAGTCTTAGCGTATTTTTGCTATAGAAAATAATGAAATAATCGCATCCGGAAAAAGGACGCTATCCCGTATTAACCTGGTTTTTTACGCCGCCAACCCGGATACGCCCGCGGGCGGCACAACGCTGACTGCGTGAAAACTCGCCGATCGAGCGGATAAAGATGATAAAGCCGTTGACGTCATCCCGGCGATACGGTTTAATGCGCCCCGTTGCCCGGATAGCTCAGTCGGTAGAGCAGGGGATTGAAAATCCCCGTGTCCTTGGTTCGATTCCGAGTCCGGGCACCATTTTTGATTAAACCAGCTTAGCAGCTGGTTTTTTGCTTTCTGGCATCGGGACTCTCCATCGAACGGCGTTCGATGACTCGCCTCATCCATGAGGCTCGCCCTGCGGGCCAGCGCTGACGCGCTGTGCAAAAACGCTCCCGGCGTTTTTGTCCGAGTCCGGGCACCATGATTTAAAGAAACCAGCCTAACGGCTGGTTTTTTGCTTTCTGGCTTACGGACTATCCATCGAACCGAGTTCGATAACTCGCCTCATCCCTGAGGCTCGCCCTGCGGGCCAGCGCTAAAGCGCTGTGCAAAAACGCTCCCGGCGTTTTTGTCCGAGTCCGGGCACCATGATTTAAAGAAACCAGCCTAACGGCTGGTTTTTTGCTTTCTGGCTTACGGACTATCCATCGAACCGAGTTCGATAACTCGCCTCATCCCTGAGGCTCGCCCTGCGGGCCAGCGCTAAAGCGCTGTGCAAAAACGCTCCCGGCGTTTTTGTCCGAGTCCGGGCACCATGATTTAAAGAAACCAGCCTAACGGCTGGTTTTTTGCTTTCTGGCGTCTGGACTCTCCATCGAACGGCGTTCGATGACTCGCCTCATCCATGAGGCTCGCCCTGCGGGCCAGCGCTAAAGCGCTGTGCAAAAACGCTCCCGGCGTTTTTGTCCGAGTCCGGGCACCACCATTTCTTTTTTATGCTTTCTTATGAATCCTTATATATCTTAAATTCAATAGGTTAGCGTAATAACCCTTTCCGATACGTTTTGATTTATCCCTAGGTATCCGGAAAATGTGGGGTCAAATTGCGGGTCATTCAGTTCGATGAATGGAGAGGCCCTCACATGGCTCTGACTGACAGTAAAATCCGCGCTGCAAAAATCTTGGTAAAATCCTACAAACTCACCGATGCCCAGGGTCTGTATCTACTGGTATCCACCAGCGGCTCGCGTCTGTGGTATTTCCGCTACCGCTTCGGCGGCAAAGAATCCCGCCTGGCCTTAGGCACCTATCCGCAGGTAACCAATTAACACTAGCGGAGGCCCGGTCAAAGGCCTCCGGACTGATGCCGCCCAGATGGTTGTGTCGGCAAGTACGGTCTTTCAGCTCATATCTTAATTTTCACGCTGTCTGAACTACAGGTAAGTATGTCCGGTTCAGAAATCAACTGGTATACTGAGGCATTAAAAAACCCATAAACTATTGATATGCCAGTATACCTTTCAGATAATTTTATTAAGTTCCCCCATGGTGACTTTACAGCGCATCGCTTTGACTTTTGTATAGAGGCACATAATTTCATTGTGTTGTTTGCCGAGGTGATAACCTCAGATCCTGAGTATCACGACTACCGAAGTGATGAAGCCGGATTTAAAATTCCCACACGTTGTTGTGACGTAAAATTTGACCGGCTCGAAAATTTTGAAAGCGGCAATTTTTATGAACCGCCATCCAAAAGCCAGTGTTCCAGAAGGCTAAATTTTACCGACGAATTAGCGGAAGCGCTGGAAACAATCATAACGCTACATCACAACGTTTATCGAGCCAGGGCATACCTTGCAGTTGCAGAGACGCCGAAGCTAAAACGCTTCTATGACCGTGTTTTACAGCAATCGCCACATAGCAATCGCCACATGATGTAGTATATGAAGTGAACGCCGGACTTGGCGAAGGAGGAATGGGTTATGCACTCAAAACACGATATTTCAACCATTAAACGGATGACAATGGCCGAGCGTAAAGCTGAAGCCATGCGCCAGCTTAAGGCTTCTTTTGAACGTGCGGCGGGCAATGGCACGTTGCGTAGCCGTGATGCAAACGCCGGTTGACTATACGCTTGCGCTGAAACCTGCTACAGCGTGTTTTTTATACCTGCTTTTTGTTAATTCCTTCAGCACCGGGCATTACCCTTAAAATTATATGCCACTAAGCGGGTCAATCTGCGGATCTTGGCAACGGGGGGAGGAAAAATTTATGATGGAATACAAATCAATAGTGAACTAAATGTTACCGAGTCCGGGCACCATGATTTAAAGAAACCAGCCTAACGGCTGGTTTTTTGCTTTCCACCATTCAGTATTCCGGAACCCTGTTTAACTCCTCGATAAATTTTATCCCGTCTACGGTGCGTATCCAGCGCGGCGCGCGCAGTTCATCGGCGAAATACACCACCAAATCAAACAGCAGCCCGGCCAGAAACGGCTCCATCTCCGGCGATAATTTACGCTCCGCCAACAACCGCGCCAGCGCCTGGCCGTATCCGCAGAGCAGATCGGCATCGGGCTCAAAGCGAGGCGAGGTTATGGGCAGGTCATCCACGGTCAGGCTTGCCATCAGATGAGGCGGAATGGCATCGTCCAACGTGGGCCGCAGCTGCGCCAGGCAACGGTCAAGCCGTGCGCTGAGCGCCTGGCGCTGCGCCGGATCGTCGCTTTGCAGCAAAGCGTCGGCCAGGTTTTCACAATGGCCGGCTAGAACGGTGAAATCAGTGGTCGAATCGAACGGGATGGAAAGTAACGCGTGAGTGGGGATCGTAGCCATAGGGCGGCCTCCAGTGAGTAACGAATTACTTCCACTACCGGAGAGGTCAATCTCATAGGTGGTGGAACCGAACGGAGTTGACCTTACCGGCCTCACTGACACCGGCGCGTCTTGCGACGCCCCCGTCCGGCCCACCATTGAGGTGTAGCAGAACGCACGACATAAAAAAAGCGCAGACGCGCCTTATGTCGTCAGTGAAGTATTTCAGGAGGTCAAGCCCGGCGCCTGATTTTGCAGGCGCGGCTAAAAGATACCGTTAACGGTGATTAACCGCAAGTGATTTTCAGGCAAGGGAATGGTCGTTAAAAATCCATTTAACCATTGTTTATCATATGATTATGTTTGAAACATTCAAGCTGCCTTTTTCGTCGTTATCTCGGAAGTGGGAATGTCCACTATCCCAGGTGCAGCCCATTGCCAATAGTAGCCTGTCCGTCAAAACCGGGTAGGATCACTCCAGTTCAACCTTTATAATACGGCCATTCAAGGGAGATTTTTTCAGTACTCGTTAACAGAAACGCCGGTTTTAACCGGCGTTTCTGTTAACGAGATAATAATTATGCAAAGCAGTAAAAATGACCGTTACCTGGCAATCATTCAGGATAAAACTCCGGGTCCATAAATTGTTCAAAAGACCAGGGGCAAGAAGATGGGAAAACGGTGCGCTTGATATTGGTTTCACGCTCCGCGCTGATCACCGCATCGCCGTAGGCATCTTCGATAATTTCCGGAAGATGATGTTTTAGGCTGGGGCTTTTTTTCAGGCGGCGCTCAATCTTACGGCGCTGCTCCTCAATGGTCAGTTTCCAACTCCGTCCTTGTCTTTCCGCCTGGAACTGCCATTTCAACAGGTGGATGAATAGAACTTCAAGACGAGACTCAAGCTCATTTTCCGCACTTGTTCCCATCGACTCAATTTCCTCAAGCAAATTTTTGGTATCCAGTTCGGCGAGACGACCTGAACGCAATAAACCTGCCTGTTCCTGAGTCCAGCCATAAAAGTCACTGTCATAACGGGTTGTCATAGTTACTCCCCTGAATTTCAGGATATTCTGCGGATACCCTGAGTTTGTCAGAGAACAATGCGCCAGTCAAAACCGGTGCATAGGTTTAAAATTAATCAATATTCCACCCTACCTGCTGCTCTTACGTCAAACGCCGTGCGCTGAGCGCCTGGCGCTGCGCCGGATCGTCGCTTTGCAGCAAAGCGTCGGCCAGGTTTTCACAATGGCCGGCCAGAACGGTAAAATCAGTGGTCGAATCGAACAGGATGGAAAGTAACGCGTGAGCGTGAGGAGGGATCGTTGCCATAGGGCGGCCCCCAGTGAGTAACGAATTACTTCCACTACCGGAGAGGTCAATCTCATAGGTGGTGGAACCGAACGGAGTTGACCTTACCGGCCTCACTGACACCGGCGCATCTTGCGACGCCCCCGTCCGGCCCACCATTGAGGTGTAGCAGAACGCACGACATAAAAAAAGCGCAGACGCGCCTTATGTCGTCAGTGAAGTTATGCAGGAGGCTAATCCCGGCGCCTGATTTTGCAGGCGAGGATAAAAGATACCGTTAACGACGATTAACCGCAAGTGATTTTCAGGCAAGAGAATGGTTGTTAAAAATTCATTTAACCATTTTTTATCAAATAGTTACCTTAGAAATATTTAAGCTGCACTATGCTCCGTATCTCGGCAGTGGGTTGCCGATATCGGCATGGCGGCGATCGCTAAACACAGAAGAATTCATTTCTTCATCTAGACATGAGTGCGAAACGTGTTCCTGATTAACCACTGTTCAACCATCCCTGTAAATAATTTTATCCTATTATCCTTATGATTATATTAGTATAATTGTGGGTAGTTGCAATACTGGGCGCACGCTTACCCAGCAGATGCAACAACCGGCAAAATCACTGTCTCCCCCTTGTGTATATGGCATATTATCGGAATGTTGTATATATTGTAGATATAAGATATATAGTTAAACTATCACAAGGAGTCAGATCATGATCACACGAGAAAAAGGCTCTTCTTTTAAAGTCATGGCAATCCCCGCAGACAATATCTCGTACTTTAAAACTGATGACGGACATGCTGACATGACTATTACAGTGCCGGACTTCTATGATGACCAGGAAGATCAGACAGAGCTGTACTATGTACTGAAGCGTCCTCCCTCCATTGATGACGTAACCTTTAAAATTGCGCTTGATGCCGCTTTCCGTGCCGTAACCGGGATGAGCCAACGTCCCAAGACCTCACAGACAGCAACCGCTTCAGTAAAGGTTAAGACCGGAGGCAGGCAAAGGAGCGCAGGGACGACCAACACAGAACGTCTGGAGAAACTTAAAAAGATCATCCTGAATGACAGCGAGTGGCTACCTGCCCAGGAAGTTTCACGCCGAGGGGGAGCCAGTGCCAATGTGAAAAACCCCAGCGGGTTACCAAATCGCTGGAAGCGGGCCGGAAAGATTTTTGCCATAACATCGGAAGGTAGGGACCTGTATCCGGCTTATGCGCTGGATATCGGTGGACAACCCCTGCCACTGATGAAAAAGATCATAGAACTGTTCGGGGAAACAAAAACACCATGGTCTCTAGCCGCTTGGTTTGGCACCCCCAATAGCTGGCTGGGTAATAAAAAACCCAAAGACCTCCTGACCTCAGCGCCGGAGCGGGTATTGGAAGCCGCATTACGGGCTAAGGAGGGGCCTGTCCATGGTTAAAAAAATCAAAATCCCCGGAAAAACCGATATCCTTTCGGCCAGGCTGACAACCTGGCCGAAAGGAAAAATCATCGAGCGCATCCACCCATCGCAGTTTGGTGCGACAGAATTTAACCCGGGAAAAGGCAAAAGTAGGTTCAGTCCCATTATAGACAGCGAAGGCAATAGCATCCCGACATTGTACGGTGGGGAAAATCTGCCGGTCGCACTGATGGAGACGGTGTTACATGACCTCCCCTCACCCTGCGAAGATGCGCCTGTAGAGCTATCCACTCTGGACCAGCTTGCCCGCAGCCAGATTTCTTCCAAAAAAGATATTCAGCTTGTTGACCTAAACCCCCGGTTCATGAAAAAAAACGGCATCACGCAAGGCGATTTGCTCGGCTCTTCCGCAGATAACTACCCGGAGACGCGTAGATGGGCCGAAAAAATCCATGGCGACAATCCTAAGGCTCAAGGACTTCAGTGGCCTTCCAAACAGCACGGCGATAAGGCCATTATGTTGTTTGGAGATCGCGTAGATATCCACGATCTCGACGTTACTATTGATTCCGAACCTGCCGCAACGTCAGCAGGCGTTAATAACGAACTCACCGTCCTAGCCGATGAAATGGCTCTGGTTCTTGTCCCCAGACATTTCACATAGATAATACAAAACTACGCGTGAATAACAATATCATGACGATTTAGAGATGCTTTAACGGAATATTCACCGCCGTCATATTGCAGACCACATCAGGGCTTTTGCGGCCAAACTTGGAAGATCGCACCAGCGGGATCCGCTGCTGCGCGGCGTTGCGCATTGCCTGGCTGACGCCGCGCAAAACCCGACTTATGGGCTAGCGCTAACCGTCAAAACGAGCGACTAACCCGCGCCCACACCCGCGGCGTACGATCCACGTCGCTTTGTGCATCGGCATTACCCAGCTTCCATGCCGCGACCGCCATCAAATGCCAGTTGCCGGCAGACAATGTCGAGCCCACGCCCGTAGCGGAAAGGCTGCGGTGATTTTCGCCGTCAACCCACGTGTCTTTGTTCAGCCGCACTTCGCCATGGTCGACGAAGGTGAACAGCTGCGCGATCTCGGTCAGGGCGTAACGCAGTTCGACGTTGGCCACATAACCTTGGTCGCCCTGTGCTTCGCCTTCTGGATAAGCCCGTACGCCATACGCGCCGCCGAGACTGATTTTTTCAGAGGAGTCAAGGTTGCCGCCGGCCCATTGGCCTTGGAGCTGACCATAAAGACTGATCCGATCCGTCAGGCGCTGCAGGCGCACGACGCTGGGATTGATCTTCTGAAAGGTGCCGCGAGTCTTGGCAGTTTGATCGTCCAGCACTTTGTCTTGCTGGTTATCCAGCGTCAGGTTGCCTTGGCTCCAGGCCAACGAGAACGCATTCGAACCGCCACCCAAAAAATTGTCGCGGGCGGTGCCGTTGAGGCTGGCGGTCACGACATGCGAGTGTTTGTTGCTTTTGTAGTCGTAAAGATCGATGTCATCTTTTAAGCGTTTGTCATCGAATTGCAGTTGCGCAGTCAGGCTGAAATCCCGGGTGCGAATCAATGGCTGCTGCACAAACACGCTGGCAATCTTCGCGTTGCCAGAGGCATCAAGATGGTCGAAATTCTTGGCCAGCTGATAATTCATGTCCGAGTAAGCGACACCGATTTGCGTCGCCCACGGACCGATCGGCAACTGATACGCCACCCGGTAGTAACGCTGATCTTCATCAGAGCCCATGATCCGCATGCTGGCCTGATCGCCAATGCCCAACGGGCTGGCGAGGTTCAGCGTGCTGCCAAGGCGGTATTCACCGGTGAAGCGGTTGCCATAGTTATCCAGATCCACTTGGCCCGACACCATCGGCGCCGAGCGGGCATCCACCACCAGGTCGCTGGCGCCCACGGCTGTGCCGGGTTTCAGCGTGGACCGGACTTCGACGCCGGGGGTTTCCTGAAGCAGCAACAGACTGCGCTCCAGGGTGCCGGCGCGCACCGCTCCCCCGTTTTTCAGCGCGTGGAGCGGTGCCGCCAACGTGCCGTCGCTGATGCGCGACGCGTTATTGAGCGTCACTTCGCCAAAATGACCTTCGAGCACGGCGATGGTGACGATGCCATTTTCCACGTCCTGGGCCGGCAAATAAGCCCGCGCCAACGGGTAACCTTTGTGTCGGTAAAACAGGGTGATACGCCCGGCAGCTGCCTGCAACTCACTAAAGCTGACCGTGCGATTTCGCAGGTCGGCCAGCAATGGCAGCAGATCGGCGCTGCCGATCGCCTGATTGCCGGTCAGCTTGAATTGCGCGACCTGCATTGTCGGCCCGCTGGTCGTCGGGTTGGTGTCCGGCTTGTCGGGAAGGTTCAGATCCAGCGTCTGGCGCGGCGGTAACGCCGGCGGTTTCGTTTGGATCTCACGGATCGATTGACCCGCGTCCGGCGCAATTTCAGCCTTGGCCGCACCCGCAGTTAACGTCAGGAGAGCCAGGGCAATGGGAGTAAGGCGGATACGCATGAATCAAAGTCCTTCTGGAAGGCGCAAGCCTTGCTCAATTACGCTATAGAGGTTGTCGGACGGCAGTTGCACCGCCAGAGGCGTGGTGGGGGTCGGCAATTTACGCAGAGGCTTGGTGGTCGCCGCCGCTACGTTTTCGGGGGCGCTGAGCAATTGGAGTAGCACCTCCAGAGACGTAGAGGGTGACGGCAATTCGTGCAGCGGCGTGGTGGGCGCCGCCGCTACGTTTTCGGGGGGGCTGGGTAATGGGTTTAGCGGCGTTACACCGATATTGAACACACCGTCAGTGAACGCGATGGCGTAATTGCTGTTGTTCAGCGTGCCTTGTTCAATCCTGTATTGACCGACGGTTTCGCCCGCACTGCGCGTCAGATTGCCGTTGAGGTGGTCACCGTTAACCAGATTGCCATTGGTGGTCCACGTCAGTGCCGGATCGCTGGCGTTGACGATTTTGCCAAGGTTGTTGGCGGTAACGACCAGGGCGCGGGGATCGACGGTCCATTGGCCATCGGATGTTTGGGTCACGGTGTAGTTGCCATTGGCGAGGACCCCCTGCACGCTCAACACATAGGTGCCGACGTGGGTGGTGTCGCTAATGCCTGTGCTGCTCAAGCCGCTCAGTACCGATGCACTTTGGCCGTTGACCAGGCCGCTGGCGCTTAGGGTCGGCTGGACATGAGGCGCGCCGTACGTTGAGCTGCCACTGTTGACCGCCACGGTGATGTTTCTGGGATTGACTGTCCAGTTGCCATTGCTGCGCTGATCGATCACGTAATTACCGTTGCTCAGCGTACCGACCACATGCAGCACATTGCTGCCTGCGTTATCGGCGCTGGTGATGGCGAAATCGTTGCTCAGACCCAGTCCGCTATCAAGATCACCGTTGACCAGGCCCGTGACGCTGATGCCCGGTTTATCCGCGGTGACATCGCCGTACGTTGAGCTGCCGCTGTTGGCCGCCACGGTGATGTGTCTGGCATTGACTGTCCAGTTGCCATTGATGCGTTGATCGATCACGTAGTTACCGTTGCTCAGCGTACCGACCACATGCAGCACATTGCTGCCTGCGTTATCGGCGTTGGTGATGGCGAAATCGTTGTTCAGACCCAGTCCGCTATCAAGATCACCGTTGACCAGGCCCGTGACGCTGATGCCCGGTTTATCCGCGGTGACATCGCCGTACGTTGAGCTGCCGCTGTTGGCCGCCACGGTGATGTGTCTGGCATTGACGATTACGTTTCCGGTGTTCGCGAGTGCGACCAGGTAACCACCCAAACCGCTTAACGTATTTTGGATTTCCTGGATGGCGTAACTGCCCACATTCGCGGTAGCCGCCGTTCCCATCGAAGACATCGCTAACGTGCCGGCCACCACGTTAGCCAAGGTATCGGCGGCGAATGCTCCAGCGACACCGGCACTCACGCCAGAGGTGGTATACGCGGAGCTGACGTCTGCCTGGTCGCCGTAGGTCTTGCTGACGTTTGCCACGGTGTAGGTGACCGTCGGTTGATAGCGGAACACGTACCGGTTGCCGATTACGGCGCTTGCTGGAAGGGTATTTATGTTGGCATTCCAGATAGCCGTATTGTTGCTGTTTAGCCCGGCAAACGTATCGGTGGTTGGGGTATTGGAATAAATCACCCAGTGGTGTCCGGCGACGGCCGAGGCGGTAACGGCGTTACTGCCGGCGTTGTTGATAAAGGCCCCCGGGGTGGACAACACCACATCTGACCCGCTGACATGCCCGCCCTGTGCGATGGTCAAATCACCTGCGACGCTCAGGGTGCTGCTGCCGACAGCGCTCAGGGATTGGTCAACAATGAAACTCCCGGCCTGGGTGAGTTGCACATCATCGGTGGCGTTCAGGCCACCGCCATCGAGGGTAAACAGCTTGTTGGCGCTGTCTACGCCGCCGCTGGCCGCGTTCAAATCCGTCAGCAGCGAGGACAGTGAGTTTTCATCGCCAATGAGTACCAGCGTGTTAGCCGTCAGATTGATGTTACTGGTCGTATCCGTAACACCCTGAGTGAAGGTATTAGCCAGATTGCCGCCGCTTTGCGCGTAGGTGAACACATTCGTGTTCGCCAAGGCGCCGGGCGCGAGCAGACTGTAATAGTAACCATCGGCGCCGATGGACGAGGTACCGGCCACCGCGCCGTTAATCACGGTGGCGACTTGGCCAGCCGCATCGCTGTTTTGAGCAAAGCCGGAAATGGCTTGCGGTGTGCCGTGCGGATAGTGGGATGTCAAATAGGGGTAAAGACCGCTGGCGGTGGCCCAAACGGTATTATCGAAATCAGAAGGTAATACGCCCTGTAATTGTGCGGTGGTTAACCCGGTGACACCGGAAGCGACACCGCCGCCAATCCCAACAGCATTGCCGCTGGTCACGCTATTCCAGTAAACGTGGGTAACCGTACCAGCGGCTTGATTGTAGCCAATGGCGCCGCCAACGTTAATGCCCGCCGTCCCCCGCACTTGGCCGGTGGAATAACTGGAGGAAACAGCACTGTCGTTATAGCCTGCGACCCCGCCCACAATATTATCAGCTTGGACATTGCCGAAATTGTAGCTATTTGTGAGCGAACTGGACGTATCGTTAAGGCCAACAACACCGCCGACAAAACTGTCGCCCGATATGTTGCCCGTATTGTAGCTGTTGGAAATCGTACCCTGGTAGCTGTTGCCGGCTACCCCGCCAACACGCGTGTTGCCCGATACGGTCCCGGTGCTATAGCTGTTGGTGATGGTGGCGCTTTCGTTAGCGCCCACTACCCCGCCAACGTAGTCACCCGTACCGCCATTGACGTTGCTGGAACTGTGACTGTTTGTCACCAGGGCACTGCCGTTATAGCCGGTTATTCCGCCTGTCCAGCGGGTGCCCGTCACAGTGCCCATGCTGTAGCTGTTTGCAATCGTCGAGCGATATCCATTCAAGCCGGCGATTCCCCCGATCATAATGCCGGAGGATGACGTTGACACCGTGCCGCTGAAATAGCTGTTTAATATAGAGGAGAAACTATCGTTCATCGAGACGATACCGCCGACGTAAGATCCGCCGCTGATAGCGCCATTCACTAAACCCAGGTCCCGAACCGTTGCCCCCTGATTGTAACCAAACAGCCCCGTGTAATTTGCGTACGGAGCCGTGATGGTCAAGTTCGATAGCGTATGGCCCAAGCCTTCGAAGGTGCCGGAGAAGGGTGAATCATCATCATTATCATAGCTCCCCACAATGGCGTTCGTATAGGTGACGCCACTCGCGTCCTGATTACGCGCCAAGGCGTAATGGCCGGCTAATCCGCCCGCCGCAGTTTGGTTTGTAATTGCGCTGGACGAAGCTGGATCCCCGTCGATTCCGTCGATGTCGGCCATGCTGTAAACCAGCGTGTAAGCCGAACCGTTGATGTTCAATCGCTGCCCGCTGCCTTGCGGTGCCGTGAAACTGGCCGAGACGCCATCGGCGAAACTGAGATCGCCGCTGCCGCTGCTGGCGCCGTTCCTGTTGTTATTCGTCACCAGTACCAAGCCGCCTGCACCGGTGACGGAGACGTTGGCATTGATGGCAATGGAGTGGAACGAGTCCAGCGTTAGGGTATTTGGCGAACTCCAGCTCAAGGGGGAATTAACGGAAATATCACCGGGGCCGGTTGCCGTGGAGGCCGCAGATCCACCGGTCGTGGAGGCGGTGGTGCCGGTGGTTTGCAGGGTGACGTCGGTGTTCAAGAGCGCGGCGTTGATTGTGGCCGCTGAAACGTCATCAACGATCAGGTCTTCAGGATCCACCAGCCAATCACCCGTTTTGCCATTCGTCGCCGAGGTGCTCACCTGGATGCCAGTGAAGTCAACGCTGTGGCCGGAGGTTTCTACAGACCCGCCGTCACCGCTGTGCGTACCGCCCCTGGCCGAAAAATTGCCCCTGGCCACGGTCGTTCCGTCGGACCAAACGACAATGTCGCCGCCTTTTCCCGTGGTCCCGGCGTCAGCCTTGAGGCTGCTGCCGGCATCCACGCTGGTACCTTGTGCGTGAGCCAGGGTGCCTTTGCCTTGAGCTTCGCCGCCGATCTTGATGCCGCCGCCACCGCTGGCGCCCGAGGCATTCAGGGTGGCGGACGCGAGCGCAATGTTCTGGCCGGTGATTTGAATCGCGCCGCCCGTGCCTTGGGTTGCCGAGACATCTAAGGTGCCGGCGATGTGCGCCAGACCGCTGTCGCCGCCGCCGAGGGAGATCTTGCCGTTCTTGTTCTGCAAGCCCCGCGCTTCAATCACACCGGTGTTGTTGACCACCGTCCTGAGCAGCGCATTGCTGGCCGCCGCGGTCATAATGACCTGGCCACCGTCGGCTTGAATCAACTGGCGGTTTTCCGCCAACGCATTCTTGGCCGCTTCATCGACCTGGACATTAAGCAAGCCATCGCCAGCGAAGTCCAACGTCACCGCCTTGCCGGCGGCCAATGCTACGGTACCCAGTTTCGCAACAATCACGCCCTGGTTGCTGACGGTGCCGCCGAGTAACGCCACGGCGCCACCGTCGGCTGCGGTAATGGTGCCCTGGTTGACGACGCTGGCGTTGCCGCCATCACCCTTGAGCGCGTATTTGCCGTTGGCGAAATCCCGGTTCGAGAGGGTGAGTGTCGAAGCCACCAACCCGCCGACACTGACGGAGGCACCCTGACCAAACAGCACGCCATTGGGGTTGATCAAGAACACCCGGCCATTAGCGTTAAGTTGGCCCATGATCTTCGAACCGTCAGCACCGATCACCCGATTCAGGGCGATCGAATCAGCGCCGGGCTGAACAAAGGTCACTTTGTTGTCTTTGCCAATATCAAAACTCTGCCAATCCATCGCCATTTTTTGGCTGGACTGGTTGATCGTCAGTTGATGATTGGCCGCCGTGCCAATCTGGCCGCTGCCGAGAACGACATGACCGCCAGTGGGCAAATCTGCGGCCATGCTGACAACAGGCATGCAGAAAATACTGCATGAGATCAGGGCAATGGCAAACGGTAGCGGCTTGAGCGCTCCGTTACATGGGGTTGAATGATCATCGACCTGAATCGCACCGACTTCACTGCGTTTGCCACGGCGAGTGGCAAGCTCACTGACGACCACAAAGGCATTACAGCTGTGGTTCCAGATCACGCTGAAGATGCGATTCATAGGTACTCCTTGCTTAAGCGGGTAGAAATGCATGCTGACTAAGCTGTATTAGCGCCAGAGGCCGCGCTATCGTTGACGCACATTGGAACGGCAGGCGCCGGTTGCGCCTGCATCACAACCAACGGCAGGGATGGGGAGAATCTTTATCAATAAAAACGTTTAATTACGTGGATAAGATTATTTTTGCGAGTTGCGTCGAAGAAGGAGAAATCAGGCGGCCAAAACCCCTTGCAAATTGAACCGTTCGGGGATGCCGGGCGTTAACCCGCCAATTTTCTCTGTCGGCAACCTAAATACCGATGGCGCAACCGTTGCCGGCTGACTTGCGGTATAACTACACAACCGGACCGCGTTACACCACCTGGTGCAGAGGGTCCGAGTGGTGGTGGAAAATCCGCCATTGCTCTTCTTCCCGGCGAAACAGAACCGTGACGCGCCGGCATCTTACCGTCGCATCTCTCATGTTGGTTACGCGTTCCCGCAAAATGACATAGCCGAGCATCCCGTCGTTAACGGCTGCGATGGGTTCCTCCTGATAGTCAGGCTGCCATCCCCGGTAGTTGGCGGCTGCACGGATTATCGCCGCGCAGACCGCATCGTACCCCGTGCAGAGGCCGCCGTAGGCACCCATCATGGTGACGTCCGGCGCACGGGACCACAGTTGTTGATAGGGCGTATGCTCGCCGACAAGAAGACGTCCGACGGCGGCATGCAGCTCTCCCAGGATGTCCTCCCATGATGGTGGCTTCATGGCAGTAGTCCGATGGTCTTGCGAACGAACGGCTCGACTGCGGCGCGCCAAGCCTTGGGATTGTCGAAGTGCAGTACATGTCCTGCGTCCGGCACCAATACAAACTCACCTGCCGGGAGCACATCCGCCATGCGGCGTGAACCCTCGGCGGGGAAATAACTGTGCTCCCCCGCGACCACCAGCGCCGGGCAGTGAACCTGGCTCAGCTCGGGGGTATGATCGCGGTTATTCCAGTGTGCCCGGCAGGCAAGAACATTGCGCGTACCCGCAAGGGGCCAATAACCATCCCGCCGCTCAGCGAACACCTCGACAAAATAGTCTCCTTCAGCCGGGTGCACTCGTTCGGAATGCGCGCCGATCATGTATTGACCAAAATAGTCCCCGCCGAAATAGGCGTGGATAGCGGCAATACTGTCGAATGGGACCGGCCACTCATCCAGCCATGCCTGCCAGCGTGCCTGGACATCGGGCACCACGGCGGCCATATCGCCGATAACCACGGACCGGACCAGTTCAGGATGCTTGCCCGCGAGTTGCCACGCGGTGAGCGCGCCCATGGAATGACCGATGACCACGGCAGGCGCGAGGCCATACGCATTAATCACCGCGGCGGCGTCCTCGACATGCGCGTTGCGGTCGTAGGGCCCTTCGGGCGCGTCGCTTAAGCCGTGGCCGCGGGCATCGTATCCGATCACTTTTCCATGTTCGGTCAGCCACTGCGCCGTTGTTGACCAGGTCGTTGCCCGGCCCATCATGCCGTGGATAAGGAGAATCCCTCCGCCCTGCCCGCCGAAGTCGATTGCGGCCAGTTGAGTGCCGGCAAATCCGGCAATGTTGCTGCGCTTCCAGCTCATAGGCTTATCCTCTTTTTCCGGTGTTGATCATCAGCGATGTGGGGCCATGGAATCCCAGGTTCGTATTCCAGACGGGTTCGGTTTGCTGACTCACGTCGAAGGAAGGGTAGCGCGTGAGCAGTAGAGAAAGCGCGATTTGCGTCTGTTGGCGCACCAGCGTCGCGCCGATGCAGGCATGCGGGCCGGTGCCAAAGGAAAGATGCCGGTTGGGGGTGCGGCGTAAATCAAGGGTTTCAGGGTGATCAAAAACCGCCGGATCCCGGTTCGCGGAACCGACATAGGGCAGCACCAGTTGCCCCTCCTCGATGCGGTAACCCTTGTAGGTGAATGTCGTGGCCGCCCTGCGGCCAATGTACTGCACGGGCGTACCGTATCGAAGGAACTCCTCTATCGCCAGCGGCAATTGTTCCAGATCCGCCGCCAGCGCGCGCCGTTGGGCCGGATGCTGGTGCAGCGCCCAGACGGCATTGCCAATCAGATACCTTGTGGGCTCCAGCCCTGCGAACATCAGCAGCATGCACTGCGCGGTCGCTGATTCGATATCGAACTGGAATCCCTTGCCGCTATCGCTCATTAAACGGTTAAGTATCAGATCGTCGCGGCGGGATGTTATCGCGTCACCAGCAAGCGCGCGTAAATAACGCCCGAATGCGTGGAGACTTTTCTGGCCGCGTTGTACCTCTTCCACACTCAGATCGCTTGCGCCAAACAGGTACGCGATATCATCGGACCAACTCGCCAGTTGCTCATGATCACCGTCAGCCCCGCCCAGCAGCCGCGTGATCACTATTGCGGGTAACGGACGGGCAAAATCGGCAATCAGATCGACACGGTCCCGCTCCCGCCATGCCGCCATGAGATCCCCGGCAACATTGCGGATAACGCTGGACAAGGAACCTTTGCTGAGCAACGTTGGACACGACCAGTCCAGCCGTTGTCGACGCTGCGCATGGTCATGTCCATCAAAGAAGGCTAACCACTTGCTGAGAACGGGAATCATGTCGGCAAACTGTGCTCGATCTTCGTCGGGCAACGCCAATAACGGCAAGGCGGACCGATCATTGGTCAGTCTCGGATCCGTTAACAGCGCCTTGACGTCAGCGTAGCTGAACAGCAGCCACGATCCGCCATACATCGTCGAATAGTGAATGGGCTCTTCCCGCCGAATTTTGTCGTAGTACGGATAGGGGTCCGCCAACAGCTGTGGGTTACTTAATGAGAAGTCTTTTATTTTGAATGGGTCAGTAGCACCTGAGCGATGTAATTCCATTATTAGCACCTCGTAAATAAGGCATAGACTCCTGCGAACCGTAAAGCGGCACTCCGGCGAAAATATGTTAAAAAATAGCGCCAAGGAACTTATTACATTTACTACAGATTACGTCTTCTGATTAAATTAACTCTTGTGCTAATAAAGCAAGAACACGCATGGGCCAAAATCGCCCTTATAAACCTGACTTAAATGACAAGGCCCTTCGATTTAGCTAATGAATGATAATACTTATTAACCTAATTTAATTTCGTTAGAATATTTTTATTATATATGAATTTATATATTAAATTTTTTTAAGTTTATTTATAATAAATAAAAAAGCTTCCCAGCCCTCAATATCAAGACTGAAATATTCAGAATTCATTTATCTGTAAATAATATGTATACCTCAAGACAATTACCAATGGAAAAATAAGGTAATGCGATCCTCTTCAAATTTTATAAACTATTCTCTTTTAAACATAGCGTTAGCCAAGTCCCTGCTGCATTACCGGTTCGGCGTGCAACGTAGATGTGGGTGGCAGGCGGTCTGCATTGAGGTGGTGACTGGTCTGTCAGTTTTGGCGCCCATAGCGGCATCAAATGGTATGCCAGCGTATCCGGTACCGCATGGTTAGCTATGGAAAGCGACAAAGCCCCATTACAGCTGGAGGCCGGGGATGGTGTTCTGTTACCCAACGGCAGACGCGTTGTCTTGGCTCGGGATGTACCGCATCCCGCCGCGCAACTACGCCAGACAACAATATCAGGCTGTACAAGCGTGACAAAGGGGGGTGATGACAGGCCACGCCGCTTGCCCGGACCAGGACACAACACCTCAGTCAGGACAACCCGTATCGCCTGTCGCACGGTGAGCACGGGATTGTCCGGGACATACCCGCGGACGGCATGCCCGTGCGTCCGGCGCGCGCGTCAACCCGTTGCCGCCTGGTGGGGATTAATGCGCGCCGGCAATGGATAACGGATTACCACCGCCGTTTTGCCCCTTGCGCTGATATCCGCGCTTCACCTGGTCACACTTTGATATATCGGCCTGGGAATGAGCCGGTTAGGCCATCTTCCAGGCTGTAAACCGTTTCGCCCCGTAACAGGGTCCGGACAATCCGGGCGCCGATTGTCCGGCCGACATAAGCGCTGATTTTATTCCTGTACTCAAGCTCCTCCGCTTTAAGGGTATAGGGCGAGTTCGGCTTGATAAAGGCAAAGTCGGCATCCTTACCAATCGCAATGCTGCCTTTGGTATGCAAAGCAAAGCGGTCGGCAGGATTGGTGGCGATGAGTCTGGCAAATTGCGTCAATGGCATCCCCCGTTTTTGTACGCTTTCATCAAAAAAAATATCAACGTCATTTTGTACTCCGGCAATGCCGCCCCAGGCGTCAAACGCGTTGTTTCTGTTTTTCAGTTTTGCCGGACAAGGTGAATGATCAGAAGTGATAAAGTTTATATTGCCGGCCAGCACATGCCGCCATAAGCCATCCTGCGCCCTTTGGTCGCGAATAGGCGGCGAGCATTTTGCCAACGGGCCGATATCGTCCAACTCATCAGTCACAAAATACAAATATTGATTACAGGTTTCACAGGTAATATTAACCCCTTCCCCGCGCGCTTTGACCACCTCGTCCACGGCTTCAGGACTTGATATATGGCAAAAATTAATGGGACAGCCGGTCATCTTCGCAAACAAAACCGCACGCCGGATGGCTTCAACTTCCGCGAAAACCGGACGCGTGGCCACATAGGATGTTAACGATCCCTCGCCTTTTTTATAGGCAATTTTCGCTAGACGGTCTGTAATGGCGGCGTTCTCAGCATGAATCATCAAAACTTTGCCGGTTTTGGCTATTTGCCGCATGCCTTCATACAGGGAATAATCATCAACATTCAGAAAATCACCTTTAATGGAAGGATCGCCGCACGTTGCCATAAAGCATTTATATCCAACCACTCCAGAGTCGCTCTGCTCTTGGATTCCATTATTCTCTAAATTATAAGGAACCAAGCCACCATGAGACGCGACATCAATGACTAATTTCCCTTCTCCGGCAGCATATTTAATTTCCAGTGTTTTTTTATCGACGGTGGCCGGCAATTGGTTCAGCGGCATTTCGATGATCGTGGTAACACCGCCTTTGGCGCAGGCCCTGGTTCCGGTAACATACCCTTCCCAGTCGTTGCGAATGCCGCCCCCCGGTTCATTTATATGAACGTGCGCATCCACCATTCCCGGGCTTACCACCAGACCCTTTGCGTCAATCACGTGTTCAGCCCCTTTTAATGCCGAGCCGATGGCGGCAATTTTACCGTTTTTAATGGCGATGTCGGCAGGCACTTCGCCCTGTTCTAAAATAACTAAGCCATTAGCAATGATCACATCGTAATCACGCACTGCTGCCTGACGGGCAGGCAAGGCGGCGCGACTCTTTACCTCACCGGCGGTTACGGAATTGGGTGCTGTTCCCAACACCCCTATTGCCGCTATACCGGTAATTTCTTTTAAGAGATTTCTTCTATTTTCGGAAAACAAAGCGTCATTTTCCTGATTTTTTTCTTTCGCCTCCGCGCGCTTTCCTAACTTCGCTTTCATCCTTTATTTCCTTATTTTCCTTTTTCATAAAAAATAGCGTCATTAACCCTATTGCGCTATCTGGTTTTTATTGAGCAGCAGCCATAATGATGTTATTTCTTGTCATAGTGATAAGCGTTCAGAACGGCCAGGCTACTCAGTAGGTTCTATTAATCTGATAGGACTCAGTCAGCATAGCGGCAGTGTCGCCATAAACCAAAATATTAAGCCGGGCACGCGGGAATTGTGTTTTTAAACTATTCGACGCCATCGACGCCCGGTAAACAGGGCCGGGCTAAACGGAAGTGTTCATTTTTTTGCCCCTCCGCCGGGTAAACATTCTCCCGTACTTCTCACGGCATGGGTATAGCGTTAAGATTCTGTTTCACGCAATGGATGAGAGATGGATGATGAAGCTCCCCGACCTGAACCTGCTGGTCGCACTGGACGCCCTGCTGGAGGAAGGCAGCGTGGTGGGCGCCGCCCGGCGCATGAACCTGAGCCCGCCGGCGATGAGCCGTACCCTGGGCCGCATCCGGGAAACGCTGGGCGACCCGGTGTTCGTGCAGGCCGGCCGCAAACTGGTGCCGACCCCGAGGGCGCTGGCCATGCGCGAGCAGGTCAGGGCGGCGGTCGAGCAGGCGACACAGGTGCTGACGCCCAGCGCCGAGGTCGACCTGACAACCTTGGCGCGACGTTTCAACGTGCGCGCCACCGACGAGTTCGTCAGTATCCACTTGGGCCGTTTATTGGATGCGATGGCCACGAGTATGCCGCGCGCCATGCTGCGCTTCGCCCCGGAGGAAGACGATGTGGACGACGAGGCGCTGCGCAGCGGCCGCATCGATCTATTCATCAGCGGCTCGCGCAAGCTCGGGCCGGAGATCCGTGTGCAGTCGCTGTTCACCACCACCTATGTTGGTGTTGCCCGCGAGAATCATCCGATCTTCGATAACGACATGACGTTGCAGCAGTTCACCCGCTGGGAGCATATCAACGTTTCCCGGCGTGGGAAATCCGATGGTCCCATCGACGCTGTAATAGAGGCGCAGGACCTGCGCCGGCATGTCGCCCTGGTGGTATCCTCACCCTACACCGCCTTATTCGCTTTGCAGGAATCCGACCTGCTGCTGCTGCTGCCCGCGCATCTCGCACACAGCGCCTTCGCCGCCGGGCTACACATCCGCCTCTTCGACCTGCCGGTCCCCCTGAAGACGGTGCTTCTCACCCAGGCATGGCATCCGCGTCTGCAGAGCGACCCTGCGCATCAGTGGTTGCGGCGCACTATCCGGCTCTTGTGCCGGGAGGATGCGTCGCCTGCCGCCAAGCCGGGAAAGGTATAGCGCGCTGGCGGCGATCGGTGCGTTGAACGCACTCGTTGATTCACTTAAAGTCACTTTCCGTAAGCAATACCGGACCCTAAAGTAATGCAAATCGTTGCTTTAGCTTTAGGAAATGTTCATCGTGCCTTCTGCGACATTACCACCGGCATCGTCTGTCGCCCCCCTTCCCATCATCACCCGGCTGTGCGGCTGGCTGGCCCGGATTGATCTGACCACTCCGCGCGCCACCTACGTCATGCGATCGACGCTTGCCGCCTGGCTGGCGCTGATAGTGGCCTATCTGCTCGAACTGCAGGCGCCGTATTCGGCCGCTTCCACCGTGCTGCTGGTCATCAACCCGATCCAGGGCGCGGTTATCGGCAAAGGCACCTGGCGCGTGCTCGGTACGCTGGCCGGCATGTTGGCCGCCATCGTGCTGATGAGTGCCTTCGGGCAGATGCCGTGGCTGTTTCTGCTGGGCTTTGGCCTCTGGCTGGGGCTGAGCGTGGCGGCAATGACGCTGCTGCGCCACTTTCGCGCGTACGGCGTCGTGGTTGCCGGCTACACCGTGGGCCTGGCGGCCTATGGCGCCCTTGAGCATCCGCTGCTGACGTTTGCTAATGTGATCAGCCGCGGTTCTTCGGTGATGGTGGGAGTGGTCTGCCTGGGGCTGGTATCGATGCTGTTCAGCGCCCGTGGCGTGCGCGGCAGACTCGACGCCCAGTTGCGGCGGCTGGCGGCGGCCATCGCCGATACCCTGGCGACGCAGCTTGGGACGATCGGCAGCGGGAGCGACGCCGGCGCCGCCCAGGCCGCCTCGGCGAGACAACGCCTGATTGCCGAGGTCTATGGCGTGGACGACCTGCTGGCGCAGGGCAAGGCGGAATCGGCCGACCTGGCGCAGCGCGCCGTGACCGTGCGGCATGCGATGACGTCATTGTTCGCCGCGCTGGTCGGCGGCGTGCCGCCCCTGCCGGCGGACAGCGCCGGCGAGCGGACGCTGCGCGCCTTGCAACCGGCGCTGGAGCAGGCATGGCGCGAAGCGGGGCGCGCCGTGGCAGGCGGACCGCAGGGGGTGGAACCGGCGATACAAACGCTGCGCCGGGTACGCACGCACCTGGGCGCCACGCTTGCCGCGGCTTCAACCGCGGCGCCGGCCGGACAGGAGGCGCAGCTTATCACCGGCGACCGGCTGGTGGAGCAGATCGACGACTATCTCGCGGCGCTGGAGGGCATCGCCACATTACATCACCCACGCCCACGTGGCCCGCAATCGCCGATTCCTTTCCACCGCGATACCACCGCGGCGATGGAGAACGGATGTCGTGCCATGCTGACCCTGGTGCTGGGCGGCGGGTTCTGGATCCTTACCGGATGGCCGCATGGCAGTATGATGCTGGCGGGGCTGGCGGCCAGCTGCGCGCTGTTGGCGACGGCCCCCAATCCCGCGGCCGGCGCGGTCGAGTTCATCAAGGGCACCGTCGTGGCCGTGCCGGTGGCATTTCTTTGCGCGTTCATCGTGCTGCCCTGCATCGATGGGCTGCCGCTGCTGCTGGTGGTATTGGCCCTGTTCTGGCTGCCGGGCATCTACGCGACGACGATTCCCCGCCACGGGTTGGCCGGCGTGGCCTATCTGGTCGGATTCAATACGCTGGCGGCCGCGGCCAATCCTATGCGCTATGACCTTGCGTTGTTTCTAAACGGGTCGGTGGCGTGGATACTGGCAACGTTTTTCACGCTGCTGAGCTTTCGCCTGCTGCTGCCGCGCAATCTTGCCCGTGACCATGACCGGCTGCGCCGCCGTATCCGCGACGACGCGCTGGCCGTACTGCGCGGCACGCGGGCGGATCGCCGCAATTGGCAATGGTATCAGCAGCACCGCATGGCGCAGCTCGGCACCGTATTCAAAACCCAGCCCGCCGCGCTGGATCACGCCATCGGCGACGCGCTGGCCAGCCTGCATCTGGGCCGCGAGCTGCTGCGCTTGCGCGCATGGCTGCGGCTTGCGCCGACCCTGTCCCCATTGCGCCCGCCGGTCGCGGTCGCGCTGCAGCGGATGGCCCGCCGCGCTGATACTCCGGTCCTGGCCGCCCGGCATGCGCGCCGCGCCGCGCGGACCCTGATGTGGATGGGGGCCGGCGAACCGACCTTGACGGCGGACCGGCAGCGCCTGGCCGCGGCGTTTACCGATGTGGCGGCGCTGCTCGAGGGCCATGCCGCCTATTTCGCTACACTGCCGCGGAGCCGTGCCCATGTTCAGTGAAGTCGCCATCGCCGGCATCTACCTGCCGCCCTTTTTCATCTACGCCTGCATCGCGGTGCCGCTGTTCCTGGGCCTGCGCTCCCTGCTGGCACGCTGCGGCCTGCTGCGCCGGGTCTGGCATCCGGCGCTGTTTGAGTTCGCTATTTCCCTTTGTCTGGTTTCCATACTGATTCTTTATGTCTAACACTATGTCTACTGCCGCATTACTCGTAAAACCCGCCGCGAAAGCGGCCCTGACGCTGGCGGCGATCGTCGCGGCGGTGTTGCTGGTCGCCGCGCTTTGGCGCGCCTACGTGCTCGCACCCTGGACCCGCGACGGTCGCGTGAGCGCACAGGTGGTACGTATCGCCCCCGAAGTGTCCGGCACTGTCGCCGCCGTCGCCGTCGCCGATGACCAGTATGTGAAACGCGGCGACGTGCTGTATCGCATCGACCCCGAGCGTTTCCGGCTCGCCGTCGCGCAGGCCGAGGCGCAGCTGGCGGCGGCGACCGCAACGTCGCGCCAGAAGGCCCAGGATGCCAAACGGCGTCAGGGCATGGACGATCTGGTGCCCGGCGAGGACATCCAGCGGGCAAACCAGGCCGTTGCCATCGCCCAGGCGGAACAGCGCCACGCGCAGGTGGCCTTGGACGTGGCGCGATTAGACCTTGAGCGCGCAGCCCTGTACGCCCCGGTCGATGGCTACGTGACGCACCTGCGGCTGCGCCGGGGCGATTATGCCGTGGCCGGACAGCCGAACATCGCGTTGCTGGATGCGCACAGCTTCTGGATCACCGGCTATTTCGAGGAAACCAAGCTTTACGGCATCCATCCCGGCGCGCCGGCGCAGGTCCGGCTGATGGGATACGACGACCTGATCCAGGCGCATGTGTCCAGCATCGGACGCGGCATCACCGATACTAACGAGAAGGCCGACACCCAGGGTTTGCCAAGCGTCGAACCGAGTTTCAGCTGGGTTCGCCTGGCCCAGCGTATCCCGGTACGCGTCGAGATTGACCACGTGCCGCCGGGTATCGTCCTGGTAGCCGGCATGACCTGCAGTATTGACGTCGGCCAGCCGGGACACGCCCCGATTCACCAAGGGCGTTTGACGACCCTGTTGCATCGCTGGATGTAAGGAATGATTATGCGCACAGACATGCATCCCCGCGGATTCACCTTTCCGGTTCCCGTATGGGTACTGCTCCTGGCCACCGGCCTGTCGGGCTGCGCCACCGTCGGCCCCGACTATCAGCCGCCGCGGATCGCGGTGCCGACACACTGGAGCGAGGCGCCGGGCGCCGTCGCAGCCGCCGACCAGGCGCGTTTGCAGACCTGGTGGCGCACGTTTAACGATCCCATGCTCGATCGGCTGGTGGACAGGACGCTGGCCAACAACCAGGATCTGGCCATTGCCCAGGCGCGGTTGCGGCAGGCGCGCGCCGAGCGCGTATCAATCGCCGCCGGCCAGGGGCCAACCGTGTCGGCCGGCGGCTCGGGCGAAGCGTTGCGCTCCAGCAAGAGGCTGGACGATGGGACGCTGGGCGGCCAATCCCGGACCTGGCGCGCCGGCTTCGATGCCAGTTGGGAACTGGATCTGTTCGGCGGCACCCGGCGCGCGGTGGAGTCCGCCGATGCGAACATCGATGCATTAGCCCATGACCAACACGCGTTGCAGGTGAGTTTACTCTCGGAGCTGGCGGCCGACTATGCCGGGCTGCGCAGCGCGCAGGCGCGCCTGGTCATCGCCCACGACAACATCCGCACCCTGCATGAGGGCGAGCACCTGGCCGAGCGGGCAATGCGGCAGGGCCTGGGAACCGCCACGGACGTTATGCAGGCACGCGCCGAGCGCGAGTCCGCCGAGGCGCAACCGCCTCTGCTGGAGGCAGACATCGCCCGCCTGAGCCATGCCATCGGCGTACTGGCCGGAGGCTTCCCCGGCGAATGGCGGGCCACGCTGGCCAAGCCTGCGCCCAGCCTGCCCATGGTACCGGCTTTGCCGCTGGCGTTACCCTCGGACGTTATCCGCCGGCGCCCCGACCTGCTGGCGGATGAACGCCGCCTGGCCGCTGCCACGGCGCAGATTGGCGTTGCCGAAGCAGCGCGTTTCCCGCATTTCAGCATTCCGTTAAGCATCGGTACCTCCGCCAGCCTGTTGCATGACCTGTTTTCCGGCGCCAGCCTGGCGTGGTCGGCCGGGGCGCAGGCAAGCCAGACGCTCTATGACGGTGGCCGCGCGCGGGCCGGCGTCACGGCGGCACAGGCCGGAATGCAGGCGGCGGGGCTGGCCTATGAGCGCGATGTGCGCCTTGCCCTGCGTGATGTAGAAGATGCCCTGACCGGGTTAAATAGCGAACGACTGCGCCAGGCGTCGCTGGCAGCGGCGGTTGGCGACAGCCAACGGGCGCTGGAGGGGGCGACCCGGCTTTATCGCCAAGGCTTGAGTGGCTATCTGCCGGTGCTTACCGCCCAGCGCGCGGCCAATCAAGCCCGCGACGCCCTGGCATTGAGCCAGGGGGACGAAGTGCGCAGCGCTATCGCGCTTTACAAGGCCCTGGGCGCAGGGTGGCAGCGCCAAGCCATGGCCCTGGACAGCCCCGGCGCCGGCCAGCCCAACGCCGCTGCCGATGAATGAATGCACGGCTTTCAGGGTGTGACGCCAACCCGATAAGAAGACGACCGGGCGAGCCTGCAGAACGGCCCTGACCTTATTCCAGACAAGAAACGGCACGCCCCTGTTAATACCCGGTATGAAATCGCGTTAACCGCCATGACTCATTCATCGCCCACGCGGGAACAAGGGAAATTACCGATGACTTATGATGACATTATTTCAGATTTACTTAACTGGCTAGAGTCCCATATCGATCAGCAGTTATCCCTTGATGCCATTGCGGCGAAAGCAGGCTATTCTAAATGGCACCTGCAACGCATATTCCTGAAAATAACCGGCAGTAAGCTGGGTACCTATGTACGGGAGCGAAGGTTATCCAAAGCCGCATTGGCACTCTACCACAGCAGCCGATCCATTTTAGATATCGCGCTGGAATATGGCTTTGATTCGCAACAAAGCTTCAGCCGCGCATTTAAAAAACAATTTTTAATTACGCCCGATCAGTACCGCAAGATGGCGGATTGGGATACTGTCGGCCTCAGACCCCCGATACAGTTACACCCTTTTCATGTACCGCAACCAGCGTTAGTTATGCTGCCCCGCTTGGCATTAGTCCGTCTGCCCGCCAGCGTGTATCGCCCAGTAGATAACGATGGTTATCAGGGCAATACCTTAGCAAGCGATCTGCGAGGATGCGCACGGGACATCAATGCGGATGGAACGTCGATGCTGTATGGATTACATCATCTTTATCTGGCAAGAAAGCATAAACAACAAACTTACTATAGCATTGCCGCCGGTCATATTGACGAAACAGAACGTCAGGCAATATTTATAGAAACGGGAATCTATGCGCGGTTTACCTATAATGGCCCATCGGATATGTTACCTTCATTTATTATGAAGATTTATGAAAACCACTTACCCGCGCTGGGATTCATCCGCCGGCAAGGTTACGATATAACACGTTTCCATGCCCTCGAAAGGACCGTTGCCGCCGCTTCGTTACTGCAATGTGATTATTTTATTCCCTGGAAGGAAAAATGATACCCTTGGGGATATGCAATACTGTTGATGCCATTGAGGTTATCTGGCGTGAAGCGGGTCCGTTCGCGGGCCTTCTATACCGCCCCGCGTGCACGCGGATTCCCGGCGACCGCAGCGATGTCATGCTCTCGAAAGCGTCAGCGTGCTGCTTTGGCGGTCTGCAGATCGGACTGGCCATGCTCTTGACGGACGGTCAGGGCCGGAGCTCAGCCTTACAGATGTTAAAAGCCCCAACTCGGAGAGTCGGGGCTTTTAAGGTACAACGCACTTAAAATTTAACATTCATCAACTTTATAACGACTTACTGCTATGGGTACTGCGTTTATAGATGTACATGTGTATCACAGAATATATGAGCCACCTATATTGTACGATGTCCTCCCATCTGTTGCCTGAAAGGTAATTGTTCACTTAGCCCTATGCGTATCACTTTAGCTAAGCCTGTACAGTACATCCCCCTCGCGATATAGACTTTGTGTTACGTGGCTTTACTTCTGTCGCGATATACCTACTTTGATACCGTTTTACACCCATCGCGAACAATATAATAACTATAAAGCCTTAACTCATCGCGTTTTCATGACGATATTAACATGCGATGGCAGAGATTCACTACCTGGCCTTAAAGCATCGCCGTTCGAGTTTATTGAAGCCACTCTCACCGGCATAATGTTACTCTGTACTTCGTGGCCTTTATCGCATTATTTACTTACTTTTTACTTACTCTTTACTTACGCTTACTACTTAACTCTTACAACCTATACCGCTTAATTTAATCCACTACATACTACGCCGGCTCGATATAATCTTTACTGCTCAATGCACCGGCGTTGGATATAAATCTAATACATCTCACGGTAATGTCAATACTGTTTTTACAACCATGATTTTATTATCTGCAAATCAAACAAACCCGCGTCGGCTCTGCTTATCCAGCTCCTTTTTCTGCTACTGTGCGGCAGGGATTGAGCGTTAGCCTATTGTGCTCAGTACCCGGTATGGATCTGCCGCGCCCTGATTTAGCCCTGGCGGCCGCGATAAAACCGTGCTGCCGGCGTTTATTGAAATTTACCGCCAGGGTGGTAACCTTTTGCCTGGGAGCTCATGCCGGCGAGAGTGATTGATGAATATCGATAATGCTAACGATTATGCTCGTTTATCCTGCGATGAACGAACGGACGCCAGCGAGGTTCAAAGCAGCGTATCCGCTGGCCCGGACGATGCCTTTGCCACCATGGCGACGGATGCCGTTACCTCGGAAAAAATCAACCGGCTTATCGATCGCATCGCGCTGCCCTGCCGCGATCTTAGCCTTGGCCAGCGGCTGGAAAGGCTATCCGAACAGTTTTTAGCCACGCCCTATCAAGCCAATACCCTGGTGGGCTCATTAACCGAAAAAGAGCGGCTGGTGGCCGACTTTCGCGGCGTAGACTGCTTTACCCTGCTGGACTATGTCTGCGCGTTGGCCACATCCCGCAGTGAGCATGACTTTTTCCAGCTCCTGGCGGCAATACGCTATCAGGCGGGCAACATTGATTTTCTGGCCAGAAACCATTTTTTTAGCGACTGGTGCGCCAGGGAACCGGCCAATGCCGTGGATATTACCGCGACACTTAGCCCGCAGGCGATCGGCGTCACCAAATACCTCAACCGCAAGGGCGTTGATGAGGTGTATATTCCGGGGTTGGCTATCGTGGAGCGCAGGATCAGCTATATTCCCACGGAAAAAATCGACGCTGCCGTGCTGGCTGGGCTTTATTCCGGCGATCTGATCGGCATCTATGCACCCTCGCCGGGGCTGGACGTTTCGCACGTAGGCTTTTTGATCAAAAACGCCGACGGGGTTTATTTGCGTAACGCGTCATCGCTTAGCCACAATATGAAGGTGGTGGATTCCCCGTTGGCGGCCTATTTGCAAAACAAACCGGGCATCGTCGTACTGCGCCTCCACTGATATCGGACGAGGCCAAGGCCGTCTTTATTTGCCTGGCGGTTTTAAGCCCGTTATGGTGAATAAACCCGCCGTTCCAGGAGTCCAGCCATCAGAGTCACGGTCATAACGGGTCGTCATCGTTACTCCCGCGCCTGGCGTCACCCGCTTAGGCGATCGCGTCTATAGCGAGTCGGGAAAAACCCTATCCATGGCCGCAAACCGGGATTTGTCCGTCAAAAGCCCCCGGCGGTTCATTGCCCATCGATTGAGTCGGGAACGACACCCTGGCCGGAGAGGCTATGGCCAGTCATTGTTTATATCGCCGGGATATTCTGTATTCAGATGGCGTTCTGCGCAGAAAATTGCGGACCATTAATGACAGAATCCCGCAGAATAAGATCTGAGGTAAATTGATTTTGCTCGGACAAATATCCGCCATCAAGCATCGAAATAATCTGATTAATCACTTCGTTGACCATATCGCTGACGGGATCTTTCACGCTGGACAGCGCCGGAATCAGAAACGGCGCGATCGGGATATTATCAAAACCGATCACCGAGACATCGGCAGGCACAGCTATACCGGCGTCGTTGAGTTTTTTCATGGCACCAATCGCCATTTCGTCGTTACTGGCAAGAATGGCGCTGAACGGCTGATTCCCGGCGAGAAGAGTATCAACCGCGGCCGCGCCGCTGGCCGATGACCATTTACCCTTTACGATCAGCGCTTCCTGCACCGGTAAAGCACAGGCGGTCAATGCCTCTTTATAACCGGAAAAGCGTTCAATGGCCGTGGGGGAATCCATAGAACCGGTAATAAATGCAATGTCATGGTGACCACGTTCAATGAGCGCTTTGGTGGCGTTAAAACTCGATCCTTTATGATCACAATAAATACAGTGGCTCAGATGCTTCCTCAATTTTCGATTCACCACCATTACCGGTATTTTATATTTATCGATGATAGCGTCCATTTTGTCGATGGATAAAAAACGCGGATAAATAATGATGCCATCGCAACCTAAATCATGTAGAAATTCAATGGCCTCCAGCTCCTCGGCGACGCTGTTTTTCCCATCCACCAGAATCAGCTTGCGTCCATTCGCATCCAGTTTTTTGGCCGCCTGAGAAATGAGCTCACTAAAGTAATTACCGTTATACAACGTATTGGTGACCACCAGCCCGATACACTTGGATGTGCTGGTCGCCAGATTACGCGCCAGTAAGTTCGGACGATATCCCGTGTCTTCGATGGCCTTGAACACCTGATCCTTCGTTTCCTGGCTGACATAGCCTTTCCCCGAAAGAACGCGTGAAACCGTGGCTTTTGAGACGCCGGCTCTGGACGCCACTTCCTGCATTGTCGACATCAGGCATACCTAAACGGAAAATGATACGCCATTCTACACATTTTGTGAGTTTTCCGGAGATTTCGACCGGCAATGTCTCCCCATAGGGATCGGCATCACAAAATTGAAGCAGAGTTAAAATTAACTATTGAATTCTAAAATAGATAAACTCACTATTGTGTGAAACCGGTTACTTATCGTTTCAGCAAGAAAGTAAAAAGATGACGATAACGCAGGCTCATAGGCAACAAAAAACTTATAATTACATGAAAAATAGAGACTTATTGTTGATGCCTGCCTATTTTACAGCACTATCGCCGTCCATTGCCGACGCCATGGACATACCCATCGCCCGCGCCGTTTTGCAACGTGCTGTAAATATTGATTAAAGAAATTGAAAAAAGAGGATTGTTAGATGAGTGCATCATTATTTCCCGACGGTTTCTTATGGGGCGGCGCGATTGCCGCCAACCAGGCCGAAGGCGGGTGTTTTGAAGGTGGAAAGGGTCTGGCGACAATCGATATGATCCCGCACGGCGAACATCGTTTGGCGGTTAAACTCGGTCAGGAAAAGCGTTTCACGCTGCAAGACGATGAGTTCTACCCGAACCATCAGGCAATTGATTTTTATCATCGTTATAAAGAAGACATCGCGCTGATGGCGGAAATGGGTTTCACCGTGTTCAGAACCTCCATCGCCTGGAGCCGTCTTTATCCGAACGGTGACGAACTGACGCCGAATGCCGAAGGTATCGCGTTCTATCGCGACGTATTTGCCGAATGTAAAAAAAACGGCATCGAACCTTTGGTGACGCTGAGCCACTTCGACGTGCCGATGAATCTGGTGATTGAATACGGTTCTTGGCGCAACCGCAAAATGGTCGATTTTTTCACCCGCTATGCACGAACCTGTTTTGAAGCCTTTGACGGTCTGGTGAAATACTGGCTGACTTTCAACGAGATCAATATCCTGCTGCACAGCCCATTCTCCGGTGCCGGTTTGGTATTCGAAGCGGGTGAAAATCAGGAGCAGGTAAAATATCAGGCGGTACATCACGAACTGATCGCCAGCGCGCTGGCGACAAAAATTGCCCACGAAGTCAACCCGGAGAACCAGGTCGGCTGCATGCTGGCGGGCGGTAATTTCTACCCGAGAACCTGCAAACCGGCAGATGTCTGGGCGGCGCTGCAAAAAGACCGCGAAAATCTGTTCTTTATCGACGTGCAGGCGCGCGGTGCTTATCCGTCCTACACCAAACGCATTTTTGCCGAGAAGGGCATTACCCTCGACAAAGCGCCGGGGGATGACGAGATCCTGAAAAATACCGTCGATTTCGTCTCCTTTAGTTATTACGCTTCACGCTGCGCCTCGGCGGACATGAGCGAGAATAACAGCAGTGCGGTCAATGTCGTCAACTCGCTGAGAAATCCGCATCTTGACGTCAGCGAATGGGGCTGGGGCATCGACCCGTTGGGCCTGCGTATCACGATGAATATGATGTATGACCGCTACCAGAAACCGTTATTCCTGGTGGAAAACGGCCTCGGCGCAAAAGACGAAATTAACGCACAGGGTGAAATCGTTGACGATTACCGCATCAACTACCTGCGTGAGCACATCAAAGCGATGGGCGAAGCCATCGCCGACGGAATCCCGGTGATCGGCTACACCTCGTGGGGCTGCATCGATCTGGTTTCCGCCTCCACCGGTGAAATGAGCAAACGCTACGGTTTCGTCTATGTCGATCGCGACGACCATGGCAACGGTACCCTGGCAAGAAAGAGAAAAAAATCATTTTACTGGTATAAAAAGGTTATTGCGAGCAAGGGGGCAGATTTGGATTGACCGCCAATATAAACCTTAAACCCACATCAGGTCTGGGTAAGTAACATTATATTCATTCGAAGCGGTGAATGTTGACTTTAGCCCGCCCTCATGAATAGCAAAATAATAGGTTGCACAACTATCATAGCGACCAAGAAATACGTGGGCGGCTGCCTGATGGGTTATTACAGCCCCATGAAGCCACACCGCGATATCATGGGTATGCACCGGTATCAGCTGTAAATATGGCTGATTTACTGTCCGGATATTGTGGCCCACAAGCCGACCAGGTTCAGTAATCTGCATAGAACCGGGTACCTACTTAAGAGGACTTTATTTATGTCTAAAAATTATGCGGCATCAGCACAATCGATAGTCGATGCCCTCGGCGGGGCAAATAACATTACCGCCGTCACCCACTGTATGACACGCTTACGTTTTGTTATTAATGATGATTCAGCGCTGGATACAGAAAAGCTGAAATCCATTAGCGGTGTGCTGGGGGTAGTAAGAAACAACAACCAGTGCCAGGTGATCATCGGCAATACGGTTTCGCAGGCTTATGCCGAAGTCATTAAGCTGCTGCCAGAAAATGCCGGGGCGCAACGCCCCCTGCCGGGGAAAAATAAAATTACCCTAAGACGCATCGGTGCGGGCATTCTGGATGCATTGATCGGCACCATGTCACCGCTGATTCCGGCCATTATCGGCGGTTCTATGGTGAAATTACTCGCTATGGTTTTCACTATGACCGGAGCACTTTCCAGCACCTCGGCGACACTCATTATTCTTAATGCAATTGGCGACGGCGCCTTCTTTTTCCTGCCGGTGATGGTTGCGGCATCCGCAGCGGTAAAATTTAAAACGAATATGTCGCTGGCGATTGCGATTGCCGGTGTATTGGTCCATCCCGGCTTTATTGATCTCATGGCAAAAGCCGCACAAGGCCAGCACGTCGAATTTATGGGAATTTCCGTCACGGCGGTAAAATATTCCTACACGGTGGTCCCGGCGCTGGTGATGACCTGGCTGCTTTCCTATATTGAACGCTGGGTTGATAAAATCACCCCGGCGGTGACCAAAAACTTCCTCAAACCGATGTTGATCGTATTGATCGCAGCCCCGATCGCCATCGTATTGATTGGCCCGTTAGGGATCTGGATCGGTACCGCCATTTCCGCCTTGGTCTACACCATTCATAGCTATCTTGGCTGGTTGTCCGTGGCGATTATGGGCGGGATTTGGCCACTGCTGGTCATGACCGGTATGCATCGGGTGTTCACGCCGACCATTATCCAGACTATTGCTACAACCGGGACCGAAGGCATGGTTATGCCGTCGGAAATCGGCGCAAACCTGTCGCTCGGCGGCTCATCTTTGGCGGTGGCATGGCGAACTAAAAACTCCGAGCTACGTCAGACAGCCCTTGCCGCAGCGGCTTCCGCGATTGTGGCCGGAATTTCGGAACCGGCACTGTATGGCGTGGCAATACGTCTGAAACGCCCGCTTATCGCGTCGATAATCAGTGGTTTTGTGTGCGGCGGCGTGGCGGGCGCGGCAGGATTGGCGAGCCATTCCATGGCGGCGCCGGGGCTTTTCACCAGCGTTCAGTTCTTTGATCCCGCCCATCCGATGTCTATCGTCTGGGTTTTCGGGGTGATGGCGCTCGCCGTGGTGCTCTCTTTTATATTGACGCTGTTGCTGGGCTTTGAGGATGTACCGGTTTCCGGCAACGAAAGCCAAAAAACTCAGCCTGCACCCGCTGTATTGGCGCATGAGATGAAAACAGAATGATGTACTGAAACGCTGTACCATCACGGCCATACTATAGCAATGATAAGATAACGATCTTTACAGGAATATATCCTGGCCGTCGACACGTTCATTGCCATGCCATTTTTATATTAATGACATTATTACGCTGTTATTAAAAAGTAACGTTACCCTTACTATATTACACACACTTAACTTTGATAAAGGTCGTTTATAATGAAACCTTACCTACTGACACTTTTGATTCCTGCATTATTAGTTTCAACCACTTCCGGGGCGGCAGAAATTTATAATAAAGAAGGCAATAAATTAGATTTATATGGTTTTTTTAATGGCATGCATTATTTATCAGATGATAAAAGTGCTGACGGCGATAAAACATATATGCGTTTTGGTTTTAAGGGTTTGACCCAAATCTCTGATCAGCTGGCTGGATTCGGCCGCTGGGAATATCAAATTCAGGGCAACCAAACCGAGAGCCAAAACACCGCATTTACGCGTTATGCCTATGCCGGTTTAAAATTTGCCGGGTCTAACTCTTTCGATTATGGCCGTAACACCGGTGTTTTATATGATGCCGCATCCTATACCGATATGCAGCCGGAATTCGATGCTTCCACCTATGGCTCTGACCAGTTTTTGTTCAAACGTGGCAACGGTATCGCCACTTACCGCAACACCGATTTCTTCGGTTTGGTTGAAGGCCTGAAAGTGGCGTTGCAGTATCAAGGTAAAAACGATAGTGGGGCCAGCGAGCCGGGTACCCGTAACGTATTGTCGCAAAATGGCGATGGCTACGGCTCCTCTTTGAGTTACGATTTTAAGTCCGGTATCAGCGTCGCCGGTGCCTTTTTTAGCTCGAATCTTACCGATGAGCAAAATTCCGCGCCAGGCATCATGGGCGGGGGCGGAAAAGCTGAGGGCTATACCGCGGCGATTAAATATAATGCCGACAGCCTTTATCTGGCGGCCATGTATACGCAAGCCTACAATGCGGCGAAATTCGGATCGCCGAGTGGTACCGCCTACGGTTTAGCCAATAAATCACAGGCCGTGGAACTCTATGCGGGCTACACCCTGCTTTCAGGTCTGATTCCCTTCGTCGCTTATAACCAAACACGCGGCAGCAATTTAGGCACTGACCGTAAGGGCAACAACTACGATGCCCAGGACCTGGTCAAATTTGTTGACTTTGGTTTCACCTACAACTTCAACAAAAATATGGTGACCTATGTTGACTATAAAGTTAACTTGCTGGATGACAACACCTTCACCGAAAATGCCGGTATCGTCACGGATAATGTGTTAGCCGTAAGCATGAAGTACCAGTTCTGAGGGTATAGATAATCAGTCGGTTTTCCGTTTCGTTAAACCGACACGCCTCTGCCTCATTTTGTGTTATTGCCTGTTTTTGATGTCCTAATCCGCATAGCAAAAACAGGCATCCCTAACCGTAACGGTTACTCCCCCCAACCTGATTTACCGATGATAAAATCGCATCAGAGACATCGCTTACTCTTGACGGCGCCTGCGCGCCCAGGATTCCCGCGCCGGGATTCCGACCGCGCCGGATCCAGGTTATAATAGTGACCACCAAGCTGGATGCCGCTGCCCACGGTATTCCCGAACCCCATGGGCATCCCCCGACAGGGAGTAAGATGCTACTACATTCGGTTTATGATGCGTTTCGCTGTATGAACCTGCTGGCCACCCTGAGCGAGCCCACGGGTATTCGTGAGATTGGCCGCCAGTTATCGCTGGATTCGGCAAAAGTGACCCGCATTATGCAAACGCTCCTGGCACTGGAGATGGTGCATCGCAATGAAAAGCGCAAGTACTCGCTCGGCCTTGGCGTACACCGTTTTTCCGCCCATGCCATTCATAATTCCGCCTTTTACAAAGCCGTGCTTGAGATACTCGAGGAAGTGGGCAATAAGCCGGTTTCCATTGTCATCGGCGTGCTAAGCGGCAGGGATGTCGTCTATTTGATTCATACCCGGCAGGGGAAAAGCGTGGCCCGGGCGATAGGGAATTATGATTCGGTCCCGGTGACCGAGTCGATTATCGGCATTAAACTGCTGGCCGCGCGCAGCGATGAGGAAATCGTCAGCCTGATTGGCATCCATGACTTTCATTTGATAAAAGAAGATATCGACGGCGCCCGGCGCCATCAGGTGCTGGTGAAGCGCTATCCGCCGCAGGAGTACCGTATGGCCTGCACCATTCCGGGCATGCAGGCGGCGATAGCGCTGTCAAACCTGAGCGGCGAACGGCTGGAACTGGAAACCCTGAAAAAGTTCCTGGTGTCGGCGGCGCAGAAAATCAGCGGCGGATAAGCGCCGCCGGGCCGGCATTACAGGGCGGGGCCGGCCGGACTTCGCCCCATCAGCGCCACGGCGCGCCGGCGGGTAAGGGACGGCGGCTGTCCAGGCCGGTATAGCGCCGAACCGATGCCCACGCTATCGTAATACCGCAGATAGTCCGCCATATTGTCCGCATCAATGCCGCCCACCGCGCAAAAGGGAGTGGCATGGCAAAACGGCCCCTTAATAAGCTGGGGCCAATTTGCCGGCAGCGCCGCCGCCGGAAAGATTTTCAGCGCGCTGGCGCCAAGCGCGCTGGCGGCGAAAATCTCGGTACTGGTGTACACGCCGATACAGGTTTCCAGCCCCTGGGCCTGACAGGCGCGGACGACGTTTTCGTCAAGGTTGGGCGTGAGGACATAATCAGCGCCGGCCTGCGCGCAGGTCGCCACCTGCGCGGTGGTGATGATGGTGCCCGCGCCGAGATTCACCTGTCGCCCGAAGTGGCGTTTGATAGCCTGGATACTTTGCGCCCAGTCCGGCGAATTGGCGGGAATTTCCACATCGCTGATACCGCTGTCCACCAGGCCGGTGACCTGCGCAATAACGTCGGCCGGGGTTATGCCACGCAGGATGGCGATGACATTGCCATTAAACAGCATCGTCGAATACCTCATTCAATCCGGTGATAATCGCCTCTTCCGCCGCGAGAGTGGTACAGGGAAGATGAAGTAAATGACATGCCCGCTGATAGCGTTCAAGCAGGATGGCGGAGCCGATGAAGCACACGCTTTCGTGCCGCGCATGGCCGGTCAAGACTTCATGGCCCACCAGCAGGCCGGATAGCCAGGCCGCGGCAAAGGCGGCCTCGAATTCGCCAAGGATATAACGCCCCCGGCAGCGGAACAGTTCGCTGAGCAGGGTGCTGTCGCCCCGGTCAATGGCCTCGGCGGTTTCCACCCCCTGCCGGAAAATGTCCTCGGAAAAATCCTGCTCGCCAAGCCCCTTGCCGACCACCGAATGATTCAGCACCAGGTGGTACAGTTCGCCGGTCATCAGCGTGCGCAGGCCGACGATTTTTTGCTGCCGGCGATCAACGGTTATCCATTTGCTGTGGGTGCCCACGGCGGCGAATATCCGCGCGTCGCTGATGCTTAAGGCTCCTGCCAGCTGTATCTCCTCGCCGCGGCAGATTTCGTGCTCCTCGCGGCTGCAGATGCCCGGGCGCACGGTGACGGGATTGGGCAATACGTTTTCCAGCGGCAATCCGCGGGCGGTCAAATCATGAAAGCTGACCGGAAGCGCCAGGTAACCGGCATCCACTATGCCGATATTGCTGCCGATCATGCCGCACAGGATAACCGGCACGTGTTCGTCGTACTCATCGCCCAGCCGCAATAGCTCCTCGCGCAACACTGCGCCCAGCTGCTCGCGCCGGCAGCGGGCGACGCCTTTTTCAGACTGCACGGCGCGCACCACCCTGCCCTGTTTGACGCGCATGGCGCGAAAATTACTGGTCCCCCAGTCGACGGCAATGTAGTTCATTGCGCCCGTGCCAAAATCGCCAGCGGCAGATGGTCGGTTATCTCCTGCAGCTCCAGACGCGTCGTCTCGTCGAGCCCCTTTGCCGGATCGCGCACCGCGGCGGTGGCGAACAGTCCTGAGCGGTGCAATATCTCTTTATGCACCGCCACACCCAATCCTGGCTGCACGCCATAGCGCAGGAAGGGCAAATAACGGTAAAACAGCGCCCGCGCCGCCTCCTTGTCATGTTGTTCCCAGGCCTGCAAAATCGCATTTATCACCTCGGGAAATTCACAGGCGGGCATGGTGCCGACAATGCCCCGCGCGAGTTCCTCGTATAAGAAACCGGCGTTGAGCCCGCCGAAAAGCCCGACCCTGTCACCCAGCGCGGCCTTAAGCTGGCTGATTTTCAGCGTGGTGGGCGGCTGTTCTACCTTGATGTAGCGAATCTGCGGGAAATCCTCACACAGCCTTATCAGCGTGGGAACCGGAAAGCTGACGCCGGTCATTTGCGGCGCGTCCTGAATCATAATCTCGATATCGCTCTGTCGGCAGATGTCGCGGTAGAACCGATAGATCTCGTCCGGGCCGGGTTTTACCACCGACGGGGGATTGATCATCGCCACCTCCGCGCCCCAGCGCTCAACGCGTTTAATCTCCTCTATCGCCACCGGCGCCGCCGCGCCGCCGGTGGCAACCACCAGCGGCAGATCTCCGGTCAGGGCCTTTACGCTGTTAAAAATCGCTTCTTTTTCCCGCCCCGTCAGCGCATAGCCTTCCGAGGCATTGCCAAACAGCGCCAAACCGTCGATACCCTGATCAAGCAAAAAACGCACAAGTTTAACGATGGCGGGGAGATCGACCTCCCCCTGGTTATCAAAAGCGGTTGCCAGTATCGGAACATTACCTTTTAACATGCGTCACTCCAGTGATTTTCACGTACTTTGTCTTCATTGATGTCAATACCCAGGCCAGGCCCCGCGGGCAGCGCATAGTGACCGTCCCGGCAAACCAGGGGCTGGCGCAGCAAGCTGTTGGCCAGGTCAAACACCGGCGGCTGGAACTCAAGCATAAAAAAGTTGGGCAGCGCGGCGGCCACGTGGATGGAGGCGGCGATACAAGGACCCAGGCCGACGCTCAGATGCGGCGCCACCAGCAGGTTCCAGGTTTCGGCAAGGGCGGCGATATGCATCAGTTCGGTAATGCCGGTACGCCCCACATCCGGTTGCAGAATGTCGACGGCGCGCTGCTCGATATAAGGACGGAACTGATAGCGGGTGCGCTCTGTTTCGCCAAGGGCCACCGGCACCGCGCTTTTCCGGCGTAATTCCCGATGACCCGCGACATCCTCGGGCAGCAGCGGCGCTTCAAGAAAACCGACGTCACAGGCTTTAAGGCCTTCCGCCAGCCTTACCGCCTCGTGAACGCTGTAGTTCCAGTGCGCGTCGATAAAGAGGGTTGCCTGCGGCCCGAGCGCTTGCCGGATGGCGCGGACATTTTCCAGGTCCTCGTCGACGCCATAGCCCAGCGCCAGCTTGACGGCATTGAAATTTTTCTCCTGCCATTGCCGGGCCAGCTCGCAGCGGGCTTCGACGGTCGGGCGCGGCAGACCGGAAACATAGCAGGGAACCTGCGCGCGAAAGCTCCCCCCAAGCAGCTGGTGGAGCGGCAGCCCCAGAATATGCCCTTTGAGATCCCACAGCGCGATATCCACCGCCGCCAGCGCATCAATATGGTAGCCGGCGGTATGGCCGCGATCGCGCATTGAGTTGTACATCTGCGCGTTGAGGACATTGCTGCTAAACGGACTGGCTCCCAGCAGCAGCGGTTTAAACAGGTGCGTAATCAACTGCGCGACCACCTGCGGCACCACCGGGGCCAGCGCTTCGCCCCACCCCACATGGCCATCATCACAGGTTATTTTCACCAGGCAGGTTTCCATTTTGCGTGAATAGACGCAGCGGTATTCAGGGCGATAGTAGTAATCCCCGCCGCCATCCGGATCTCCGCCGAGATAAATCTGCTGCGGTTTGATTTTTAACGGGAAACACTGTACGTCGACGATCTTCATATCCACTCCGGTTTTGCGGGTTAATCCAGTTTTTTGCCTGCGGTCTCTTTGGCGAGGCACACGGCGACAAAAGAGATAAGCGCGGTCAGCATGACGTAAAAAGCGGGCGACAACGGATTGCCGGTGGCGGAGATAAGCCCCGCCGAGACCAGCGGCGTTACGCCGCCAAAGACCGCCACCGTCATGTTGTAGGCGATGGCGATGCCGCCGTAACGCAGCGCGGTGGGGAAAAGCTCCGCCATTGCCGCGCCGCAGCCGCCGTTAAATAAGGCGACCAGCATGCCGAGCAGGCTCATGGCGACGATGGAGACGGCCACCGAACCTTGCTCCATGACCATCATCGCCGGGTAGGTCAGCAGAATAAAACCGCCGCAGCCGATAAGCATCAGCGGCCGGCGTCCCCACCGATCGGAGAGATACCCCGCCAGCGGCATGACGATGGCGACGCTGAACAGACCGAGCATGGTGATCAGATAGGAATCGGTATGGGAATAATGCAAATAGGTGGAGAGATAGCTGGGCATAAAAGATTGCAATACCCAACTGCTCACCGCCTTCACCACGACAAAACCGACGCAAAACAGCAGGGCGCGGGTGGAGGTGGTAAGCGTGGTACGCAGCGGGGAGTGTTCCAGTTTTCCCGATTTTTGCAGCATATGGAATTCGGCGGAGTCTTCCATATTGCGGCGCATATAGAGACCGCCCAGCCCCAGCGGCGCGGCCAGGAGGAAAGGAATGCGCCAGCCCCAGTCGTTCATCGCCGGCTCCCCCAACTGGTGGGTCAGGAACAGCACCAGCCCGGAACCGCAGACAAACGCCATAAAACTGAAATTTTCACTCCAGCAGGTCAGGCTGGCCCGGCGATGAGGCTGCGCGCTTTCCGCCAGATAGGTGATAACGCCGGAACTCTCGCCGCCCGCGGCGAATCCCTGCACCAGGCGGGTCAAGACCAGCAGCACCGGCGCGAGTATGCCGACGTGCGCATAGGTGGGAAGAATGCCCATCACAAAGGTGGAACAGGACGTGATGACAATCACCGTCACCAGGACTTTCCGCCGCCCCAGCCGGTCGCCCATCGAGCCGAAGAAAAAGCCGCCCAGCGGACGCATTAAAAAACCGGAACCGAACACCGCGAAGGATTTCAGCAGCGCCACCGTCGGGTCATTGCTGGCAAAGAAGTTGCTGCCGATGATGGCCGCGAGCGTGCCGTAAAGGCCAAAGTCGAACCACTCGATAAAGTGGCCGACGCCCGCCGACATCATGATTTTAAACGTCCGTTGTCTTTTTGTTTTTGATGTCTCGGCCGGATAGTCCTCTGTCCGGTGAGTGATGGAATTGCTCATTTTATCTCCTGAACGAAACGTCATATGCCTGGCGGTACATCGGGACACCGGCAGGCCTGGGCAGCTGTTTTATCCGCATAACCCGCAGTGTAGGCGGCGGCGGGCGACAAGCCACTACGCGTGGGCGTTGCGTGAGAGCAGTCATAAAACCCATGCGGAAATTGCTTCATATGGTGAAGCATTTGCCAAAACAGCCCTGGATTGCGTTAGTACTCATCTCGATTGAATAAGGGGGGTGTTATCAGAACCGATACCAGAGGCGGACCCAGTTTTCATCCGGCTGGTTATCCGTGGTATTGCTGAAGGTGCGTTCATAATCAATTTGGAAGCCATGGGGCAGTTCCGCGGCAATCCCCAGGTAGGTGTGGTTCGTCTGGTAATGCTCCCAGCGCATCCCATCGCCGGCGATATAAGGCTTGACGGCGGTAATGGCCCGGGCGGCCACCGGCCACCGATACGACGCCATATATTCCCACCCCCGCGCCTGCCCTTCAAAATAGGCCGTCGGCACCCTGGCGGTACGCCGCGGAATAAAATCATGGTAATACCCGGCCGTTGCCGCCAAAGTCCAGTTATCCGGTTTCCATTGCGCCGCGATACCGGTTATCTGTTGATTATAACCCGCTGTATCCGCGCCATCCCCCGCCGGGGCGCGGCTGATGATATAAGCCCGGGTATAACTGTAGGCGGCGCTGAGCGTCAAATCCTTGGCGATATGGTAATCCATGCCGCCGGCGCCGCCGGTTTGGCGCTGGTAACGGACATTGTCGCTTCTGATATAATAATCATTCACCGGCGCGTCCCAACTGGCGCTCAGGGTTACCGGTCCCGCGTCCTGGACATATTTGAGCAAATATTTACCGCGGTAGGAACCATCATAATTGCCGTTGACGCCATTGTTCGACCCTTGACCGTGCATATCATTATCCCATACGTCGGTTTTGGCGCCGATAACACTGTATAAGACACTGTTCTGCTGTCCGAAGGTCAAGGTTCCATAGGTCTTGCTGGCGATACCAACATAATGTTTACGGGTGAAGGTGGTATCTTTATTATGATCAAAATGGCTGCCGGCCCCGAGCTCATTAAAGATATCGATACCGACTTCGTAATACCATAATAGATTAATATCATCATTGAGATAATAATTTAAAGAAGTATGAACAAAGCTGCCGCTGTCATATCCCCGCTGCATATAGGTGTGATCATCGGCCGAGCCCATTTTATTACGATATTGCGGCCGGATAAGGCCGCCGAATTGCCATTCCACCCCGTTAAGCATAGGCAGATTATTATTTCGATTAAGCAGCATGATATCCGCCCTGGCCAAATCAGGCAGGGCAAGCAGACTCAACAATACTGCGCTGAAGAACACAGTCGGTTTTTGTAGGGCCATTATTTTATTATTCCTCTGGAAATTGCGGCATTATTCCCGGTAAAAGCTCGGGTATCCGGCAGTGTATGCCGGCGCGGACGGGAAGCTATCGCCCATGCGCGTTGCGTGAGAGGAGTCATAAATTCATTGGCGATATTGCTTCATATAGTGAAGCAATTAACCTGCGCAGAGGAGAAAGGGATGCGCGCCGACGATTCCCGCCCCCAACGTGCGGGCGGAAATATGCGGCGGGGGACTAAAACGTTTCCCAGTTATTGTTGGCCTTGCCGGGCCTGGCCGCCGCTTGTGCCGGGGTAAGAGTGGCCCGGTTACCGGCCCGGTTGATCTTATCGCCGCCATTGCGCGCGTCCGCAGCCTGCGGCAGATGAAATACCGCGACCGTTTCCGTCAGCATCCGGGCCTGTTCTTCCAGCGAGGCCGCCGCCGCGGCCGATTCCTGGACCAGCGCCGCGTTTTGCTGAGTTACGCCGTCCATTTCCGCCACCGCATTGCCCACCTGGCTGATGCCGCGGCTTTGTTCTTCCGACGCCGAAGAAATTTCGCCCATCAAGTCGGTTACCCGGGTCACCGCCTGCACAATGTTATGCATGGTTTCACCCGCGCGGGACGCTTGTCTGGAGCCGGTATCCACCCGCTCAACCGACTCCGCAATCAACCCTTCTATTTCCTTGGCAGCCTGGGCGCTGCGCTGGGCCAGGCTGCGCACCTCCCCCGCCACCACGGCAAAACCACGGCCCTGCTCGCCGGCCCTGGCCGCTTCCACCGCCGCATTCAACGCCAGGATATTGGTTTGGAAAGCAATGCCGTTAATCACCCCGGTGATATCGGCGATCTTTTTCGAGCTGGTGGTGATGCTTATCATGGTTGACACCACGTCATCGACTATTGCGCCGCCCTGTCTGGCGGTATCCGCGGCATCTTGCACCATCTTATTGGCCTGCATGACATTTTCGGTATTTTGCTTCACCGTGGCGCTTAACTGCTCCATGCTGGCCGCCGTTTCTTCCAGCGCCGCCGCCTGCTGCTCGGTGCGCGATGAGAGATCGGTGTTACCCAGGCTGATTTCACCCGCGCCCTGGTAAATGGAGGCCGACCCATCGCGGATAGCGGTGACGGTACGAATCAGGTTGCGCTGCATTTCCTGTAGATCAGGAATCAGCGAGCCAACGTCGTTACGGCCAACATCGACGATGGCATCATCCAAGTGTCCTTCTGATAGCGTATGCAACTGCGCCTTAATACGGCCCAGGGGTTTAATCATATAATTGACGAGATAACGATCGGTGAGGAGCAGTATGACTACGCCGGCGATAATGGCCGCAATGAGTATGGTCTTACACCTGTCAACCATCACCACCATTTGCCGCGCGCTTTGGTCCGACATGGCCGCGGACTTGTATGTTTCCGCCGCCTGCCCAAAGGCGAGGCTGAGCGGGGGATACTGCATCCTGAAAACCTGACGAAATTGTTCAATATCCTTGTTCTGCACCGCGCGGTATAACGGCTCCAGTCCCTGGGAAACCATACGCGACCACGTCGCGATCATGTTTTCGGTCACCGCGGCGTCTATGGAGGGATGAGGGCGCAATTTGAATTCAGCCAGCGCATCCGCTGAGTTTTTCATCGCCACCGCGGCGGAGGCCAATACCTTATCGGCATCGGCCGTTTCTCCCGTCTGGCTATAATCCATAGTACGCGCCAACCGGGTAACGGTGCGGAAATATTGGTCGTTACCACGGGTAATGATATCAATATCTTTTTTCTGATCTTCACTGACAGTCAAAAGATGAGTGACCTGGCCCAATGACGATAGGGTAAATGCCGCAACACCGCCCCAGAGAAGCAAAAAAAATCCAAGCGTGATGATTAATATCACTCTGATACTGCTGTTTTTAAAAAAATTCATAAAACTGCTCCTATTCATCATTTCTATGCTGACATCCGGGCATAGGCGTTATAAGCCAATCAGTTGTAAATAAAATATTACCCACGCCTTATCAATTGGCTGATCTGAGCTTTTATAGGTATCGGTTTATGTGGGCGAAACTTTATAGCAAGGGGGGGGGAAATCAGCTCAAAAACAGAGAGTTAGAATGTGAATGGTTCGTATGAATGCCTACGCCGGTCATTAAAAGCCAAGCCGCTTAAGCCTACATTTAGCCCGCCTATTCTCATGATATTAATAAATAACAGCTTTAAGCCACTCAAGGCATCATCATCGCCCATTTCCCCTCAGTATTATCTCATAATAAAAATATATTGAGCGGGGGCCGCTGCGGTATTTACGCCTGTGTTTAATTGCAAAATTCCCAACTATTCTGTTTCTGTTAATGACTTATGCCAGGATAAAGTCTTTTTTTCTGCTATGCCTAGATACTCGATAAGAGTAATCAGAAGCCGTTTACGTAACGGTTTGCATGTAAACCAGAGACCCAGGAGGATACAGTGGTCGATTCAAGCAAGAAAGTCGCGGTTGTGACCGGGGCCGGACAGGGTATTGGCAGAGCCATTGCGCTGCGCCTGGCGAAAGATGGCTTTGCTATCGGCAGTCTGGACTTTAACGCCGAGACAGCGAAACAGACGGTGGCATTGATCGAGGCAGCCGGCGGCAAAGCCCTGGCCGTGGCGGTGGACGTGGCGAAGCGCGAGGATGTCATATCCGCTGTCGACCAGGTGGTGGCGACGTTCGGCCGGCTTGATGTCATGATTAATAATGCAGGTTTAGGCCCGACAACGCCTCTTGAGGATATTACGCCGGAAATCTACCATAAGGTTTTTGACGTGAACGTGGGTGGCGTCTATTGGGGTATCCAAGCCGCCCTTAAACACTTCAAAACCAGGACACCCGCCAAACCCGGCGACATCGTCGGCAAGATAATCAATGCTTCATCCCAGGCGGGACAGGTCGGCAACCCTGATCTGGCGGTCTATGGCGCCACCAAGTTCGCCGTGCGCGGCATTACTCAAACGGCGGCGCGCGACCTGGCTAAACTGGGCGTTACCGTCAATGCCTATTGCCCGGGTATTGTGCGTACGCCGATGATGGAAAACATCGCTAAAAAAGTCGCCGATGAAAATAAACAGTCCCTGGAGTGGGGTCTGCAACAGTGGGCGAAAACGGTTGCGCTGGGCCGGATATCCGAGCCGGAAGACGTGGCGGCCTGCGTATCCTATCTGGCGGGACCCGACTCAGACTATATGACCGGACAAGCGCTGATTATTGATGGCGGCATGGTCTTCAACTGATAGTCTATGGATAAAAAAACCGAGGCGCGCCCGCACGTTAACAGGCGGGCGCGCCGAAGCCGGCGGTGCGCGGAGCGTACCCATCCGGACACATTTTTCCCGACTGATGGATCCTTAATCCCAGTCCCTTTTCCGTCCCGGCGAACAGGGGCGGGCTCCCGTGTAGCGCTCGGGGGCTAACGTCTTCAGAATGTTTCCCAGCCGGCATTATCCTTGGGGTTATCAAGGGGCTTAACGGCACGACGCGGCGATGCTTTGGCGCCGTTTTGCCGGTTCTCTTCCTGCCGCCCTTGCGGTTCATGCAATTTGAACACCTGAATAGTATCAAGAAGCAGGCGTACCTGCCCCAGCAGCGAGGCGCTGGCCGCTGAGGACTCTTCCACCAGCGCGGCATTCTGCTGCGTGACGCCGTCCATCTGCGAAACCGCGAGGTTAACCTGGTCGATACCGGCGGACTGCTCTTGCGATGCCGCCGAGATTTCCGCCACGGTGTCAGTCACGCACTTCACTGACGACACGATTTCATGCATGGTTGCGCCGGCGCGCTCCACTTGCCCGGCGCCGATATTGACCTTGGCCGCGGAGTCCTCTATGAGCAATTTGATCTCCCTGGCGGCAGATGCGGAGCGTTGGGCCAGGGTGCGTACTTCGCTTGCCACCACCGCAAAGCCCTTGCCGTGCTCACCCGCGCGCGCGGCCTCCACCGCCGCATTCAGCGCCAGTATATTGGTCTGAAACGCGATGCTGTCGATAACCGAAATAATCACGGAAATTTTGCTGGAACTGGAGGAAATCTCGTTCATGGTCTGGACGACTTCCGATACGGCCTTGCTGCCGGACTCGGCCATTTGAGACGCGTTAGCGGCAAGCTGGCTGGTCTGGCGCGCATTCTCGGCGTTTTTCTTGACGGTGGAGGCGAGCTGTTCCATCGAGGAAGCGGTTTCTTCCAGCGAAGATGCCTGCGCCTCGGTGCGAGACGACAGATCGGTATTGCCTGCCGCAATTTCTTTGGAACCGGTGTTGATCTCTTCGACGCCCAGGCGGACCTGCGTGACCAGACGCATCAGGCTTTGCTGCATGCCGCTGATGGCGGAAAGCAATTTACCGATTTCGTTTTTGCTTGATACCTGTATGTCGGCGGTTAAATCGCCTTTGGCGACCGCATCCAGTTGCACAATCGCATAGTTCAATGGTCGCAGTATGATGTTTCGCAACACGTACAACACGGTAAGGGTTATCATAAAGGCAATAAGCAATACGATGGTCATCGTCCACAGCAACTGGCGGTATTCGCTGTTGCGCATCTGCGTCAGCGCGTTTACCGTTTCACGGGTGTTTTTCTGATACTTCTCCAGCGAGGTAGAAAACCGCCCTCCGGCTTTGTCGATATCCTGTATGTTGATAGCGTAATAGCCTTGCACATCCCCCACCTGCAGCAGATGCTCCGCCTGGTCGAGAAGCTGGCTGAGCGCATGCGCCGAGTCCACCAGTTCAGTCTTGATGGCCTCATCGCTGCTTAGCAATACGGGAAGGTCTTTGAATAACTGGATATTGGCCGTCATGCGCCCGTGGGTCTTCTCGATGTTTTTGAAAATCCAGTCATCGGCCTTGCCTTCTTTCAGCAAGCTGGCATAGACCAGGGCAAAGCCTGCGCGGGTACGCGCGGAATCTTTATAGACATCATTGATCAGGATCACCCGGCTGTCGGCCTGGTGAACGAACTCCGTCGTGTCGTTTGAGCGCGTGAGCGCAAACAGGCCCGCGCAGGAAATCGCCAGAATCATCAGAGCGAAAATGGAAATTGCGCCAGTCAACGCAAGTCGTACTGAAATATTCTTCATTAATGATTATTTTCCATAACTGAAACAGCAACACCGGGAGCGGGCGCAATGGATCGTTGTGCGTCGTCGACGTGAGGTTCTGTGGCCGGACACAATGATTGACAATGAGTACTTAACGACCAAAAACCAGGAAACTTTAACTTTTAACGTTACCCCGCCGTCCTTAAGTCAAACCGCGAAGACGCAGGCTATTCCCTGGCCGCAACACGGTTGCTATCTCTGCCGCAAAGACCTAATCTCTTCCCATCGCTATAAACCAAAGAATTTTGAATCGAACGAACGCGGGATCGCAGGCGAAAGTTCTACTCAGAATTGGGAGAGCTTGTCATGAATGATCAATTCCATTACGCCAGCAGCGAGTCGCCGGACCCGCGCCAGGCCGTCGCCGAATTTGCCAGCCAGCTTGGCCATGAAGGCATCGATACCGTTCTTTTCTTCTGCTCCCCTGACTACGACCTGGACATCCTGGGCCAGGAATTGAAGAACGCCTTTTCCTGTCCCTGCATCGGCTGCACGTCCTCCGGACAGATTGGCAAGGAAGGCTTCCAGCACTCCGGGCTGTTGGGTCTCGGACTGGACGGCAACTTTCGCACCCGCGCCTTCCTGATTCAACCTTTGACCAACTACACCGCGCTGGTGGCCGACATCGCCGAAGCCATTCGCCTCGACTGCGAGGCCAGGCCGAACCTGCAGCGCTTCGGGCTGCTGCTGGTAGACGGCCTCTCTATGGCCGAAGAACGCCTGGCGGCGAACCTCTATCAGCAGATCGGCAACATTCCCATAGTCGGTGGTTCCGCTGGCGATAACCTGCGATTCGAGAAGACGCACGTTTATGATGGCAATGGCCATTTTATTTCCGACGCGGCGGTATTCGCCGTTATAGAGACCAACGCGCCCATCACCATCTTCAAGGTCCAGCACTTCGAGCCCAGTGAGGTGGAACTCGTCATCACCGGGGCCGATCCTGAGAAAAGGCTCATCCTGGAGATCAATGGCGAACCTGCCGCCCAGGCTTACGCGGATGCCCTGGGCCTGACGGTGCGCGACTTGACGCCGACGGTATTCTCCCGCAACCCGCTGGTGCTCTCCTTCGGCGATGAGCCCTACATCCGCTCCATCCTGCGGTGGAACGAAGACCTTTCTCTCACCTGCTACTGCGCCATCGAGGAGGGATTGATCGTAGCCGTCGGCAAAGCGAAGGATCCCGTCCAAACCTTCAAGCAGGCTTTCGCCAAGGTCCGCGAGACCATTCCCGAGCCTGCGGCCATCATTGGCTTCGATTGCATCCTGCGCCGTATCCAGTTCGAGCAGGAAGGGCTGGAACAGCAGATCGGCAGCATCATGGAGCAGAATCATGTCGTGGGATTTTCCACCTACGGCGAGCAGTACAACGGCGTGCACGTGACGCAGACATTCACGGGCGTCGCCATTGGAGGACAGAACATTGCCTGATGAAGCCTGTCCGCAAGCGTCCGCCGCCGAATACGAGCGCAAGCTCGCCGCCCGGGACAAGACCATCGAGGTCCTCAAGCGCCGCATCGCACAAGAAGCCAGGCGCGGCAACGCGACGCCTTTTGCCATCCTGGAGCAGAATGTGGGCCTGGAGAAGGTGGTCGCGCGCAAGACCCTGGAGCTGGAAAACGAACGGCGCGAGCTCGAAAAAGCCCTGTCCGAGTTGCGCTTGACCCAGGCTCAACTGCTGCAGGCGCAAAAGATGGAGTCCATTGGCCAACTCGCCGCCGGCATCGCCCATGAGATTAATACGCCGACCCAGTACGTCTCCGACAATGTGGGTTTCGTTAAAGGCGCCACCGTTTCACTGCTAAGCCTGTTGGACGCCGCCCTGGCGCTGGCCGAGGCCGCGCGCGGGAAAATGGCCGGGGAATCCGTCATGGCGGAATTCGACGCGATCCTCAAACGCACCAAAGTGGATTTCCTGCGCCGCCAGATCCCGGGCGCCCTGGACGAATCGCTGGAGGGCCTTGGCCATATCGCCAAGATCGTGTCCGCCATGAAGGAATTCTCCCATCCCGCCCAGGACGAGAAGGAATGGGTGGATGTGCGCGAGGTCATCAATACCACCACGACCGTCGCGCGCAACGAATGGAAATACGTGGCGGAACTTGAGACGCGTTTCGAGGATGACTTGCCGCAGCTGCCGTGTCTGCGCGACATGATTGGCCAGGCCATTCTCAATCTGGTGGTGAACGCCGCCCACGCCATCGCCGATACCATCCAGGAAGGCGTTAAGGAGAAAGGCCACATCATCGTATCGGCGGCGCGCAACGGCGAATATATTGAAATCCGGGTCACCGACGATGGCGGCGGGATCCCTGCGGGGATCCGCGATCGCATCTTCGATCCCTTCTTCACCACCAAAGCGGTAGGCAAAGGCACGGGCCAAGGTCTCGCTATCGTCTATTCAACCGTGGTGGACAAACATGCCGGCCGCGTCTTCTGCGAGTCCGAAGAAGGCGTGGGCTCGACGTTCATCCTGCAACTGCCCCTGCACTGCGATAAAGAGGAGTGCCCGGCATGCAAGTGATGTTCGTTGATGACGAAAGCCGGGTACTCTCCGGCATTGAGCGGGCGCTTATGCTGCAAGACACCGAATGGGAGTGCCGCTTCGCCACCAGCGGCCAGGAAGCGCTGGCGATGCTGGAGGAAGAAGCCGGCCGACGTGGTGGTGTCCGACATGCGCATGCCGCTCATGGACGGCGCTGAATTGCTTACGCGGGTACGCGACCGCTGGCCGGGCACGATACGTATCATTCTGTCCGGCTACTCCGAGGCCAGCTCCACCTTGCGCATGGTGGACGTGGCCCACCGGTTTGTCGCCAAACCCTGTGACAGCACGGCGCTGCTGGCGATGGTGGGCGGCGCCCTGGCCCTGCGCGCCCTGTTTCAGGACCCGGCGGTGGTCGAGGCCGTGGGCCGCATCAGCAGACTGCCGGCCGCCCCGAAAGTCTTTACCGAAGTATGCCGCCTCCTTGCCAGCGCCGGCGGCGATACCCGACGCATCGCCGGGCTCCTGGGCAGTGACCCCGCCCTGAGCGTCAAGATTATGCAGTTGGCTAACTCGGCCTTCTTCAGCAGAGGCGGTCGCATTCATGATATCGGCAACGCCATCACCCGCCTGGGCCTGGATCAGGTGAAGCTGCTGGTCCTGGCTTCCCAGATCTTTGCGGATGCGAGTACGGACCCTTATGTGGACCGGTTACAGCGGTCCTCGCTGCTCGCGTCCACCCTGGCCGCCCGCATTTCCGGACACCAGGAACTGGAGCCGACCGCCGCCCTGCTCGCCAGCATCGCACGGCTTATCCCCGAACTGAGGGAGCCTGGCCGCGAGGTATCCGCCACCCAGGACAATACGTCCATGCATGCCGCGGTAGGCGCCTATCTGCTGGCCTTGTGGGGTTTGCCCATGGACATCGTGGAAGCCGTGGCCTATCACGTCGAGCCCTCCCGCTCCGCGGAGAAAGCCTTCGGCGTGACCGGCGCCGTGCATGTCGCGGTCGCTCTCGCCAACAACCGTATCCCCGATCTGGATTATCTCGAACAAACCGGCGTGCTGAATAAACTGCCCCTGTGGCAGGAGATGCTCGCCCACACGCAGGAGACGCTTGATGACTGAAACCGCCTTGCCCCGGGTGCTGTGCGTAGACGATGAACCCAATGTGCTCGCCGCGATGGAGCGCAGTCTCTTTAATGAATTCGACGTGGTGGTGGCTCTCAGCGGTGAAGCCGGCCTGCGCGCCGTGTCCTCGGGCGAGCGTTTTGCCGTGATCATGTCCGACATGCGCATGCCCGGCATGGACGGCGCCGCCTTCCTGTCCAAAGTGCGGGCAGTCGCCCCCGACAGCGTGCGGATCCTTCTCACCGGACAGGCCGATCTGGCATCCTCCATCGCGGCCATCAACCAGGGCGCCATCTTCCGCTACCTCTGCAAGCCTTGCCCCAGGGAGGAACTGGTATCGGCGCTCAATGACGCGGTCGGTCAATACCGTCTCGTTTGCGCGGAAAAAGAATTGCTGGCGACCACCCTCACCGCGTCGGTCAAAACGCTGACTGAAGTCCTCGCCATGGTCGCGCCATGGGCTTTCCAGCGGTCGGCCTTCGCCCAGTCCTGTGTCATCCACGCGCTGCCCAAGCTGGCGTGGCCTGATGGATGGCTATACACCATCGCCGCCTCATTGAGCCAAATCGGCTGTGTGGGCGTCCCCGCCGACATCGTCCAGGCCGATGTGGCCCAGAGAAAACTCTCGGAGGACGAAAAAAAACTCCTCCAGGAACACCCGGATGTCGCCGCCCGATTGGTTGAGCACATTCCCCGCCTCGAACTGGTGGCCGGGATTATCCGCCACCAGGCCCGTGAGGCCGCGCCAGACGCGCCCCTGGAGGTTATCCGCGGCGCCCACCTGCTGCGCGCCGCCCTTGAACTGGAACGCCACGCGGCGCGGGGGCAAAGCCTGGAACGCCCGTGGGAAATCCTGCGCGCGGCGCGCCCGGCGATCCCCGAGTACATCATCAAAGCCCTGGCTGATTTTCGCGCTAACGTGGCCGGCGCCCGCACCGTGCGCTTTAGCGAACTGATGCCCGGCTGGGTGGTAGACGAAGATATCCGCACCACCAACGGTTTGATGGTGCTGACCAAAGGTCATGAACTTACCGACACCGCCATATCCGCGCTTCAACGCCTCCTCGCCGCAAATGCCGTCAAAGAGCCGATCCGGGTGCGTGGACGGCCGGACGCCGCGGCGTCTTAAGATCCACGCCAGGCTCCCGGGGGAAAATGGCTTAGCCTGTGTTTTCTCCCCGCGGCACTACGCGTCCACCGGCGGCATTTTCGCCGCGTTCAGATAAGTACAGAACATTAACGTCAGCTGTGATGTCAGGCCGCCGCCAACGAACAGTTCCGACATATTCCTGACGAACACATTGCAGACGGTGCCGCACAGGACGTTCAACAGCGTCAGGTTCACCGTAGCGAGATCGGCAAATTTCGCGTCCGGGGCGCTGGCAAACATGGCCTCGCTTGCCGCTTCGACACGCCTGGTCATCGCCTCGACCAGTCCGGCCACATCCACCTCGGCCGCCGCACGATAGAGTGCGCTCGTCACATCGCGGCGCTCGATTTTGGCTGCAATGTAGGTGCTGACGAGCGCGTCGCTCATCTGCGCATAGGGTTTCCCGTGTTGCGCCAGACAGGCCGCCTCAACCCGTTCCGCCAGCATGATGAGATATCTTTCATTCAGCGCATAGAACAACGCCTGCTTATTGGGAAAATACTGATATAGCGAGCCAACGGATACCCCCGCCCTTTCAGCCACGCGCGTTGTCGTCAAACGGGTTGGCCCCGCGGCTAATAAAACCTGAATCGTCGCGTCGAAAATGGCCTCGACAGTGGTGGCCGATCGCGCCTGCTGCGGGACTTTACGGGCGCTGAGGCTGCGTTTGGGGACCGAAAACATAAGCGAATTCAAAACCTGAAGAATTATTCTTATTCTTAATGTGATCGGAATAACCGAAATTATCAAGGAACTTCACATGACAAATATCGCTAACCGCATTGCGCTCGTGACGGGCGCCAATAAAGGAATCGGCCACGAAATCGCCAGGCAGCTTGCGCAAAAGGGTGTCTTCGTCCTGGTGGGTGGACGCGACGCGGGCCGAGGTAAATCCGCGGCCGATAAGCTGGCCGCGCAGGGTTTGCCGGCGTCGTTCATTCAGATTGACCTTTGCGACGCGCGGAGCATAGCCGCGGCCGCGGTCAGGATCGACGCCGAGTATGGCCGCCTCGATATCCTGGTGAACAATGCCGGCGTTTCCGACGCCACGGACGGCGCGCCAGGCGCCGCCGCCCTGGACGCGGTGCGTCGGGTATTCGACACTAATTTCATCGGGACACTGGCGGTTACGCAGGCGATGCTGCCGCTGCTGCGTAAGTCCGAAGCCGGGCGTATCGTCAATCTATCCAGTAGCCTGGGTTCATTGACGCTCAATGAAGATCCCGACTGGCCGTACTACGATGTCCGGTTTATTGGCTACAACGCGTCAAAAGCCGCGCTGAATATGCTGACGATCCAGCTCAATGCCGAACTGCGCGCTACCGGGATTACCGCGGTATCTGCCTGCCCAGGCCTGGTGAACACCGAGCTAAGCGGAAATCGGGGTGATAGGATGCCCGCCGAGGCGGCGGTATTTATAGTGCGCCTGGCGCTGCTTACTGAGCACGACCCGAAAGGCGCCTACCAAAACGAGCAGGGTAGCCTCCCCTGGTAATGTTGACGCAGTCGGGTATGCAGTAGCGCGCTGATGCGCGCAATGAACGAGCCGGCTTGCTCCGCGCCAGCGGCAGCCGCGCTCTTTTTCGCGGGCCATCAAGCCCGCGGATAAAGTGTCCAAAGTGTGATCTGCATTGTAGTACAAGATAAAATTATGGTGCTACAATCACCAACAGATAATTATTGCGAAAGAAACTGCTTGGAAGCAACGACACATTCTTTCATCCATCGGGCAGAACGCCATATTGCCTTTAATACTGACTGATAAATATATTTTCAGCCGGTGGGCCATTAATTTCATTTAACTTAAAAAATTAATGAGTTCTTTTTATTGTATAACGTGCTGCGGTAGTTCATTAGGTTTTTAACACTGTATTGTTTATTTTGTCACAAAGCCAAAGCGCGCATCGCCTGCAAACACAATTTATTTTCGATGCTATAACAATGGATTTCATGCGCGTTTGCAGTTTCTATCAAAAATATTATCAACTCACTACCCACCTTACCTTACATGTTGTACTTTACTGAACGGGATGAACAAGATGGATATCTCAGTAGCCACCGCGCCGTCCAAACGGCGCTATATCACATTGCTCATGATCTTTATTACCGTGGTGATTTGTTATGTCGACCGCGCCAACCTGGCGGTTGCGTCGGTGCATATCCAGCAAGAGTTCGGTATTAATAAGACACAGATGGGATATGTCTTCTCGGCATTTGCCTGGACCTATACCCTTTGCCAGATACCCGGCGGCTGGTTTCTCGATCGCGTCGGCTCAAAAATGACCTATTTCATTGCCATTTTCGGCTGGTCCGTGGCGACGCTCAGCCAGGGATTCGCCAATGGTTTGATTTCACTTATGGGCTTACGCGCCATCACGGGGATGTTTGAAGCGCCCGCGTTTCCAACCAATAACCGGATGGTGACGAGCTGGTTCCCCGAGCAGGAACGGGCATCGGCAGTTGGTTTTTTCACTTCGGGGCAATTTGTCGGTTTGGCTTTTCTGACGCCGCTATTGATTTGGGTGCAGGAAATGCTGAGTTGGCATTGGGTGTTTATTCTCACCGGCGGGGTGGGCATAATCTGGTCGGTTATTTGGCACGTTGTTTATCAACCGCCGAAAAAAAGCAAAGGGATTAATGCGGCCGAACTGCATTATATCGCAGCCGGCGGCGGCATTATTGACGGCGATGCGCCTACCGCCAAGGCGCAACGCATGTCCATGACCGCGGCCGACTGGAAGTTAATATTTCACCGCAAGCTGGTCGGCGTTTATCTGGGGCAATTTGCCGTAACCTCGACGTTATGGTTTTTTCTCACCTGGTTTCCCAATTATTTGACCCAGGAAAAACATATCGGCGCCCTGACCGCCGGATTTATGACTACCGTACCTTTCCTGGCCGCGTTTGCGGGCGTATTACTGTCGGGTCTCTTTGCCGACCGTATGGTGCGCAAGGGCAAAACCATTGGATTTGCACGCAAAACGCCCATCATCTGCGGCCTGTTGCTGTCAACCTGCATTATGGGCGCGAATTATACCAACGATCCTGTTTGGATTATGACGCTAATGGCTTTAGCCTTTTTCGGCAACGGTTTTGCTTCCATTACCTGGTCGCTGGTATCGTCGCTGGCGCCGGTGCGGCTGATCGGACTGACCGGCGGCGTGTTTAACTTTGTCGGCGGGTTGGGCGGCATCACCGTTCCGCTGGTGGTCGGCTATCTTGCCCAGGATTATGGTTTCGCGCCGGCATTGATCTATATCGCGGCGGTCGCCCTGCTGGGCGCATTGTCATACCTGTGCCTGGTGGGTGAAGTAAAACGCGTCGGCTGATATGGCAGACCGCTAAACCCGCCGGATGGGAAGCATCCCCAAGGAATCACCGGCATTATTGCCTGCCGCGCCGACATGGGCGGCATTATTTTTATATACGCCTTATTTTTTGGCGGCGCAGCCGCACCGTTCATTAACTATCCATCACCGATTAGGCACCTGCTCTAATGCAGGCTATCAATTTCACTCAACATTCTATAACAATAATTTATCTGGCTATATCCCATATAAAATTAAAATTCATTATGATTATTTATGCGTAACCTATCTTGTCTCACAAAGAGGTTTTTATCCTAATTGCTCCCCGCCCCTTAAAATAACTCACCATTAAAAATCAATATCAAGGTTTTTATATTTTTTTATTCATTATTCACTTTGGCCCTATTTACAGAAGGTGACGTACCGGCGTTATTATCAACTTGCATCGCACGCTGTATTTTCTGCAAATACACCCTAATGAGGTTTATTATTCACTTGATCCCCTACTGGCGTTTTTCCCCACGCTCGTTGACAGGTAATGAGATCACGCGATCACGTTCCGGCAAGATTGAGTGGCATGTTTCAAAAGGGCAGTGATTTATCCAGCGATAAATAATATTAGTGAACGAGGGGCCTTATATGAAAAGCACATTTACCCTTCCCGCGTTAGCCGTAGCCGGCATTCTGTCCTGCGGCCTGGCTAATGCCGCCGATGGTACCATCAACTTCACCGGAACCATTCTGGATACAGCCTGTGTCGTGGAACCTGCCGTCGTGGCGGTGAATATGGGCAGTTTAACCGTCGCGGCGTTTAGTGGTGTTGGCGCAACCGCGGGTTCCACGCCGTTCTCCATTACGCTGACCTCCTGCCCCGCGGGTTTAACCACTGCCCAGGTCTTTTTTTCCGGCGCTGCGGATCCCGCGGATAGCACGGTATTAGGTTTAACCGCCGGGGGAGCCACCGGCGCCGGCATCGCGCTGTTTGAATCCGACGGCAGCACCCGGGTGAATCTTGGCGCGGCGTCCGTGGCGCAGCCTGTCACCGCGGCCGGCGGTTCGCTGGACTTCGTGGCGAAGTACATGCAAACCGCGACGCCGATTGTAGCAGGTGCCGCCAATGCCACGGCGGAATTCGTCCTGCAATATCCCTAAACATAAATGCCGATGCCCTGGCCCCGTCTTTAGGTCGCCCCAGAGGCCATATTTAATCTCTATCGGTCATTACTCTTGGGCCATGGCGCGCGTAGTGGCGGATTTTTACTGGAGATGACCATGTTTCAGTGGCTGAAAGCGGTATGCATGGCAGCCGGGCTGGTTAGCGCCTTACTGGCTCAGGCCGGCGTGGTGGTGGGCGGAACCCGGGTCGTTTACGATGCCGGGAAGAAAGAAGCGTCGATTTCCGTCAGCAATCCGGACAAATCGCTGCCCTATCTTATTCAGTCCTGGATTGATAACGAACGCGATAGCGACACCCTCAGGGTGCCGTTTATCATCACCCCGCCGCTGTTCCGGCTGGATGCGGGGCAGGAAAATGTCCTGCGCATCGTGCGCGCCGGCGGCAACCTGCCCGGGGACCGCGAATCGGTGTTTTGGCTCAATATTAAATCCATCCCCGCCACCGATAAAAATGCGATCAACCAGTTGCTGATCAGCATCAATACCCGCATCAAACTGTTTTATCGTCCGCAAAACCTGGCCGGTCGTGCCGGGGATGCGTATAAAGCCCTGAATTTCTCCCGCCAGGGCGGGCAATTAACGGCGCGTAACCCTACCCCGTTCTACGTGTCGTTCGCCAGTTTGAGCGTAAGCGGCCAGGACATTACAAATCCCGGCATGATTGCCCCGCTGGGCACCCTGAGCTGGCCGTTGCCGGCCGGGGTACGCGGTAACGTGATGTGGCGGGCGATTAATGAATTCGGCGGCACTTCCGCGCCGGCCAGCGCGCCGTTGTGATGGCTTAACGACGGCACGCCCATTAGCCGGCGAATCATCCGTTTGCCAGCATGCGGTAGAGGGGGTGAATATGAAAAATGCGCTATCCCGGCTGCCTGTCAAACCGATGTTGATGAGCTGCTTCGCCTGGTCCATCCCGCCTGTTTTGCCGGTCTTATCGCTGGGTCTCGTCCCGCTGCCGTCGCCGGCGCAGGACTACTTTAATCCCAACGCCCTATCCCTCAAGGGGGCGGCAATGCACACGGTTGATCTCTCCCAGTTCTCTGATATCGGGGGACAACTGCCCGGCATCTATCGCGTCGATATCTATCTCAACGGCAATAAGGTGGATACCCGCGAGGTCACGTTTGTGGCCTCCGCGGCGGGGCTGCAGCCCGAACTCACCGCCAGGCAACTGGCGGAGTATGGGGTGAATCGCGGCGCCTTCCCGGCCCTGCGGGCGCTGCCGGACGACCAGCCTATTACCGCGCTTGGCCAGTACATTCCCGAGGCCGGCAGCACGCTGAATTTCCAGCAATTGCGCCTGGATCTCAGCGTGCCGCAGGCGGCGCTGGACAGCCAGGCGCGCGGCTATGTCGATCCGTCGCAATGGGATCAGGGGCTGCCCGCCCTGATGCTGGGCTACGCCTATTCCGGCTCTACTACCTGGTATGACGACCAGTCGGGCAGCGACGAAAACCATTATCTCAACCTGCGCAGCGGGGCCAATCTGGGCGGTTGGCGATTAAGGAATTATTCTGTTTATAGCAACAGCAGCCGGGAGCGTTCCCATTGGGACAGCATCAACACGTACGTCCAGCATGACGTGCAGTCGCTTAAGGGCCAGTTTACCGCCGGCGACGCCTACACGCCCGGGACGATATTCGACAGCGTGCCGTTTCGCGGCGCGCAGTTGGCCTCCGATGATAATATGCTGCCCGATAGCCTGCGCGGGTTTGCCCCGGTTGTACGAGGCATCGCGCAAAGCAACGCGCAGGTGACCATTCGCCAGAATAATTCCATTATTTATCAGACGTACGTCGCCCCCGGCCCTTTTGTGATTACCGATCTGTTTCCCACCGCGGCCAGCGGTAACCTGGACGTGACGATACGGGAAGCCAGCGGCGCGGAACGCCGTTTTACCCAACCGTTTTCGGCGGTGCCTATCATGCAGCGCGAGGGCAGGTTGAAATATGCCGCCAGCGCCGGCCGATACCGCTCCGCGTTTAACGACGCGCGGGAGCCCAATTTTCTTATGGGCAGCCTGATTTACGGCCTGCCCGGGGACACGTCGGTCTACGGCGGGTCAATCGCCTCGGCGGACTACCAATCCCTGCTGCTGGGGATGGGCCGTGGTTTTGGCGACCTGGGCTCCGCGTCGTTCGATGTGGCCCGGGCCAACACCACGTTGCCCGGCAGCGATGAGCGCCATACCGGCCAATCGTATCGCTTCCAGTACGCCAAAGTCTTTACCGACTACGGGACCTCTTTTACCCTCGCCGGGTATCGCTACTCCAGCAAAGGCTTTTATGACTTTGGCGATGCCAACGAGATGACCCATCAAGCCTCCGACGCCTGGCAACGGCTCTACAACAAGCGCAGCAGGATCCAACTGAATGTCAGCCAGTCTATGGGCGATGCCGGCAGTCTGTATCTGGCGGGCTACCAGCAGGACTACTGGCGGCAAAGCGGTTATCAGCGCAGCTTAAGCGCCGGGTACAGTCTTAGCCACGCCGGCATCACCTATTACCTGAATTACACTTTTAGCCAGACGCCGGGGCCGCAGGACAACGATCGGCAATTTGCGTTCAGCGTGCAAATCCCGCTCAGCAAATGGCTGCCGAACAGCTGGGCGACCTACAGCGTCAATGGCGATAACCACGGCGCGGTCAATCAGCAGGCGGGCATCAGCGGCACCCTGCTTGCGGATAATAATTTTAACTACAGCGTGCAGCAAAGCTACGGCAACCGGGGTACCGGCGCCAGCGGCAGCGCATCGGCGTCGTACCGGGGAGGGAGCGGCGAGCTCAACGCAGGCTATAACTACAGCCGACACAACCGGCAGGTAAACTACGGGGCGCAGGGCGGCGTCGTGGCGCATCCTTATGGCGTCACGCTGTCGCAATCGCTGGGCGATACGCTGGCGCTGGTACGCGCGCCGGGCGCCGACGGGGTACGGGTGGAAAACAATACCGGCGTGGTGACCGACCGGCGTGGTTACGCCGTGGTGCCCTTTGCCACCACGTATCGCCGGAATCGCATTGCGCTCGACACCACGACGTTGGGTGAGGATGTGGATATCGATATCAATACCCAGACCGTCATACCCACGCAGGGAGCGCTGGCGCTGGCGGACTTCAAGACCCGGGTGGGCAGCCGGGTGCTGCTGACGATAACATATCGGGGTCAGCCGGTGCCCTTCGGCACGCAGGTCACCCAGATACAGGCCGCCGGTGAAAGCGAAAACAGCGGTATTGCGGATGCCGCGGGCCAGGTGTACCTGAGCGGAATGCCGGAACAGGGCCGGATCAAGGCGGTCTGGGGCCAGGGCGCGGACCAGCGGTGCGAAGCCGGCTACAGTCTGCCCGCCGCGGCATCGCCAACCCCCTCGATTCGCATGGCCAGTGTGCCATGTCGTTAGGAGCCATCGTATGAAGCAACAACGCATTTTATGGTCGATAAGCGCCCTGCTGGCGACGGCGTGCGCGGCGCTGGCGTATACCCCACCGGCCATGGCCGCCTGTACCACCACGGGAGCATCGCAGACCGGCGCCCCCGTCACCTTAACGTTAGCGCGTGATAAACCCAACGGCCTGATAGGCAACCCCTATGTTTTTCCGAGCTCGGATAGATATTCGTGCGCCCCCGCCGGCATAACCCAGCAACAATTTGGGCTACAGGGAAATTCGGAAAATATCACAGGTGAGGTATCGGCTGGCCGCAACATCTATAAATTGGGTGATACCGGATTAGGTTACATCGTCTATGGCGATGTGCAGCCTACAGGAGACTGCGTAGGATCCGCCTATATAGGCACCGGCCCGCAGATGGGGGGGGATGCCAATACCGTTCAGCTATGCTCCAATCCAAGCGGCTACATCCCGCAGTTAACCGGCGGCGCAACAATCACTTTTTATAAACTCGGTCCCGTCACCCCCGGAACCCTCCCCTCGACACATCTCGCCAGTTTTATCAATGTCGTAAACGGCAGTGATTTGACTTTGCCGGCGGTATCGCTTTTCTCGGGAATTATTACCGTTATCGTCAATGCATGCTCAGTGACCAACACCGCCATTACGGTGCCGATGGGTAATGTGGATCGCGCAGAGTTTACCGCCATCGGCAGCACGGCGGGCCTGCGCGGCTTTACTATACCGCTGGATTGTAATCCCGGCATTAATGTCAGAGTGCAGTTCGACGGCATCAGCGCCGGCAGCGCGACGAACGTACTGGCGCTGAGCCCATCCTCTTCCCCCCCCGCCGCCACCGGCGTGGGCGTGCAAATACTGTATAATAGCAATCCGGTCACCCTCGGCGCGCCGCTGGCCGTTGGCACCACCACCGCGGCAGGATTTTTTAATATCCCGTTAGAGGCGCGTTATTACCAGACTGAAAGCACGGTGACGCCCGGACTCGCCAACAGCACCGCCACCTTTACCTTAACCTACCAATAAATCACGGCGGGATGAAATGGGTTGGCCTTAAAGCGGACGCCAGTGCGCAGCTCCGGCAATAATGGTAAATTGCGGGTCGCTGAATCCCGGTGAACATCTTTCTTCCGCACGGCTGTTTTCTCGGCGGTGATTTACTCTTATGATGGACCCTGGTTTGCTTGAGGACGTCCCATGATCTGGCTCATACTGGCAACGCTGGTTGTCGTTTTCCTTGTCGGTTTTCGCATCCTAAACTCCGATTCCCGCCGGGCGTCGCAGGCGTTGACCAAACGCCTGAATATCGAGCCGGTCTATGTGGAATCCATGATAAGCCAAATGGGGAAAAAAGCCGGCGGCGAGTTTGTCAGCTATTTATTACATAACAGCGAATCACATCTCGGCAACGCCGCGGGCGTGCTGCTGATCTATCAAACCTTTATTGTCGATGACGCCGAAGAGAGTCTGGCATTCTGGCATTCGGTGTTGCATAAAGCGCGGCTGCCCACCGAACTGACGCATAAACATGTCCGTTTGGCGCTCTCGTTTTTACGGGACCTTGAGCCGGAAGCAAATGATCTCGCCGCTTACCGGCAACGCTATAACGCGCGCTTTACCGATATCTTTAACCAGGTCCCCGCCGCCAACAGCAATGTGTATTATCTCGACGGTGTCGCGCCGAAGAATTAAGGCGGCAGGACGCATTTGTCCAACAGGACGGTAAACCGTTCAGCCAGGCCATCACTCTGCGGATAAGACCGATGTCTCAATGCGGGTTCAATTAACCGCGCTGTTCATTTGATGAATATGCTGATCGAAATCCCGCTGCGCCCGTTCGATGTCGGGCTGATGATCGACAGCCCAGGCATAAATCGCGGCAAACGGTGATTGCAAGGTATGCCCCAACGGCGTGAGCGAATATTCAACCGCGACCGGCGATGAGGCTATAACACATCGTTTTACCAGCCCGTTTCTCTCAAGACGACGCAGGCTCTCGGTCAACGCCTTCTGGGTTATCCCCCCCACACGCCGCTGCAACGCGTTAAAACGAACCGGCTGCTCACAAAGGACAATCAGGATCATCAGGGACCATTTATTGGCGATTTGGTCAAGAATCGGGCGCGCCGTGCATACAGCGGCAAGGGTGTTCACCGCGCATGCGGCAGCAAGGGTGTTGATAGCGGGCCGGGACATAGTGGTTTCCTTGTGTATACCTACGCGACTCAAGGTGCGTAATTGACAGTAAGTATATAAGTTATACCATCATGGTTCAAATTCAATGGAGTACTTATATGTCGAACTTAAACGGGAAAATCGCGGTCGTCACCGGCGGCGGCAGTGGCATCGGCCTGGCCATCGCACAACGCTTCGTGCAAGCAGGCGCTTATGTCTTTATCACCGGCCGCCGCCAGGCGGAACTCGATAAGGCGGTGGCATTGATCGGCGGAAATATCGCGGCGGTGCAAGGGGATGTGACGGAAATGGCGGACCTTGACCGGTTATATGCCGCGGTCAAGGCTCAAAAAGGTCGGCTGGATGTTCTGGTGATCGCCTCAGGCGTTTCCGTGCCGTCCACATTAAACGAGATAACCGAAACCCATTTCGATCTGATGTTTGATGTTAACGCCCGCGCCGCGCTGTTCACGGCGCAAAAAGCGCTGCCGCTGATGGATAAGGGCGGCAGTATGGTATTGATTGGATCCATCGCCGGATTTATCGGCACCCCCGGCTATGGCGTCTATGGCGCGACCAAAGCCGCCATGCGCTCCTATGCCAGAACGTGGGCCAACGAGTTCGCCGATCGGGGAATTCGCGTGAATACGCTGAGTCCCGGACCGATCGACACGCCAATGTTTGATCAGGTTACGCAAGAGGTTCGGAAAACCTTGATCGGCCATATTCCGTTAGGCCGTCTGGGCAAATCGGAAGAAGTCGCGGCCGCCGCCCTTTTCCTCGCCTCGGATGAAAGCAGCTTTATTACCGGGGCAGAATTGTGCATTGATGGCGGAATGGCGCAAATTTAACCGGCGGCGCCCAGGCCGGCTACATGACTATCGTCGCCACCCAACCCGTGACCCTGGCCGGCGGATACATTCCGCCTCTTTGCCGGTCCCTGCCGGCGGCTCGGGGCCGGCGCGCGTTGTTCACTTATGTCATGTTGCCGGCACCCTCCCAAATTTATTCACTGCGATGACCATGCCATGAAATGATGGCGGACTGCCGCTGAAGGGATCATTAATCGCCTCGCTGTAAGTCGACTGTAAGCCTGACGGCCTTAGAGTTGACCCCATCTTGGTCACGTCCTCCCGGCGACATCCAGACAACCACTGTGAGAGAATTCATGCAACATCGGCTCAGGATAGGGTATGCAGTAGCATCCGTAGCGTTTTTTTCCGGCGCCGCCTGCGCTGCCGGCACCGCCCCGGCGACGGCGGAGAATGACGCGACGGGCTTTTCATTTTGGAGCGATGCGCCCAACGTTACCCACTGGGGTCTTGGCATCGGCGTGGGCTATGAGCAATCGCCTTACAAAGGAGACGATGCCAGCGTCTCCCCGCTGCCCCTGATCTATTTCGATAACAAATGGATCCATCTCTTCGGCAACAAACTTGACGTCAAGATCGGCCGCTGGGATAACGTCAGCGTTACCCTGCGCGGGGAATATGCCCTGGGCGATGGCTATAAGGAATCGGATGCGCCGATACTCGACGGCATGCAAAAACGCAAAGGCGGATTCTGGGTCGGACCGGCCATGGCCTGGGACAGCGGCTACGGCACCTTCGGCGCAAACGTCCTGACGGCGGGGAATAAAGGGCTGAAAGCGGGCATTGATTACCACCGGGCGTTCGAATACGGGGACGTCACGCTCGTGCCCCACGCCGGCATTGACTGGTATAACAGTCGCTATGTGGATTATTATTACGGCGTGGAAAATGATGAAGCGCGCGCCGGACGCGATGCCTACGCGGGCAAAGCCACCTATAACTTCTCGGCGGGCGTGCGTTTCGATTACCAGCTTACGCCGCACCAAAGCCTGAGCCTGGACGCCGGCGTCTCTCATCTGGGCGGCGGAATCACCGACAGTCCATTGGTTGACAGGACAGTGATCCCCGAGGCCCGGTTCGGCTACCTTTATCGTTTCTAACGGGAAAACACGACATGGCGCGTATCGCACTTATCGAGGATAACGAGCGTCTGGCGGCCATGATCGGTCAGGCGCTGTCCGGTGCCGGGGTGGAAACCGATTTTTTTTATACCCTGTCGCAGGCGAAATACGGCGTAAAGCAGGCTGATTATGCCGTGCTTATCATCGATCGCGGCTTGCCCGACGGCGACGGATTGGATTTTTTAAGGGAGTTGCGGGCCACGGGATATATGACGCCCTGCCTGATCCTGACCGCCCGGGATGCCTTGCACGATAGGGTCGACGGACTGGAAAGCGGCGCAGACGATTACGTTACCAAACCGTTCGCCATGAGCGAACTGGTCGCGCGCATCCGAACGCTGATGCGGCGGCCGGCTGAAACCGCCGGCCTGGTATACGCCTTCGCCGATATTACCCTTGATCCCCGGGAACCGACGCTGTACGGCGCAACGCAGTCCGTTTTGCTCGCCCCCACCGAGCTGCAAATATTGCTGGCGTTGCTTAAGGCGGGCGGGCAGACGGTGCGTCATGCATCACTGGAACACGCGGCATGGGGATTAGGGGAAGCGGTCACGCCGAATGCGCTGGAAGTCACCGTTCACCGGCTACGTAAAAAAATGTCCACCGCGGGCGTGGCCGCCCAAATCGTAAATGTCCGTGGCGTCGGCTTCGCCCTGGCCGTGAGGACGGCCTCCCGCGATGACGGCGGGCTTGGCTATGCTTAAGAAATTTCTCCGTGCGCAATGGATCCGTTACTGGACATATAGCCTGTCGGCAAGATTATGGCTGACCAGCATTGCGGTCCTGGCGGTCAGCCTGTCGTTTATCGCGGCGCTTTACCTCTACGCGTTAAATCAGTTTCCCCGGGAAATGTGGCAGAAAGATAATAACCAAAAAAACGCGCTGCGGGTTTCCGCCGGCTTACAATACAACGAACTGGGCATGCCCGTCTCCGCCAGGCTGGATGAACAAACGGCCTGGCTATTCGCTATCGCCCCCACCGAAGTGATGTATCGCGTGTTTGATAACCACGGCACATTGATGCTCAGCAGTGGGAAAGACAACAGCGGCCTGGCATGGGGCAAGGGCCGGCTGGCGGATCTGGCGGATTCCCATCAGCGCGTGACCATCAACGGCAGGCCATTTGATGTAATAACGCTTGCAACCGATCACGGGGGAAGGCGCTTTTACGTGCAGACCGCGACCAGCGACGTCTTCGGGGAAAATGTGGCGAATATGAAATTCGCGCCGTTGCCGGAGATCATCGCCTGGAGCATATTAATCGCGACCATCGCGTTCGGCCTGGCATTCCCTTTTACCATACGCCGTGTGCTCTATCCCCTGAAAGTGGCCTCCGAGGCCGCCATGTCGATCACGCCCGCTAATTTGCAGACACGCTTAAACGATCGTGATATTCCCAGTGAAATCAAGCCGCTGATTGTCGCTTTTAACGCCGCCCTGGCGCGACTGGAAACGGGTTTTATCGCCCAGCAGGATTTCCTCGGCGCCGCGGCGCACGAGCTGCAAACTCCGCTCACGTTACTGCGGGGACAAATTGAGCTGCAGCCCGAAATCGAAAATAAAAACCTGCTGTATCGGGAAATCGATCTGATGGCGCGTCAGGTCCGCCAGCTATTGCACCTGGCGGAGGTGAGCGAATCGCAGAACTATAGCTTTGGCGAGGTGGACCGGCTTGCCGTAATGCGCGACGTGGCATCCTATCTGGACCGCAAGGCCGCGGGCAACCGTATCACGTTGCGCCTGTGGCTGCCGGATACCCTGCCGCCGATACACGCGGATAAAAGCGCGCTGTTTATCTTGCTGAAAAACATCGTCGAGAATGCCATCCACTACTCCCCGCCCGGCGGTACCGTTGATATTCTGGCCGACGCCGCCTCCATCCAGGTCTCGGACAACGGGCCTGGCCTTAAAGCCGATGAAGCGCCGCGGGTGTTTGACCGGTTCTGGCGCGCGCCCGGCGCGGTACATGGCGGTACGGGACTGGGACTGGCCATCTGCAAAGAGATTGCCGTCGCCCATCACTGGCAGCTTGATGTCAAAGCCCTGCAGCAGGGCAGCCGATTTATTTTGCGGTTCTAACGCTTATGGCGCGGCAATATCCTGCCGGCGCCGGCAGGCGGCAAAATATCGCAGCGCATGTCGCGCTAAGATAAAAATAGAAATGAAAAATCGGTATAACCTGCGTTATTTACTTAATATCGACAGTTAAATTATACTGACATCGTTGTCGTATTTGGGGCCAGTCGCGTTATTTGGGCGGCAACGGCGATGCCGCGCGCTATTTGAGCGCGGCGTTACCCTTATATTTTTTTGAATATTTAAATATAATTTTAGGATGCATCTTAGAGACAGGGGAATATTCCAGCCGGAATCCCGCGCAATCTAACGAAACGGCGAGAAAAAATGCAATTTGCCTCGCATCACTGAAAAAAAATATTCAGAACTGGCGCAAACCTGTATATGCTGAGGGTCGCTCCCGTCGCCTGAGGCATACTGCGTGAAATTAAACTCCCTTTTCCTGATAGCGGGTTTGCTGTTGGCCGGGTGTGCCAAACAACCCACAGAGCGGCCTGTCGCCATCGTTACTCCCCCCCAGCCGCAGCAAATGTTGCCGCAGTCAGCGCCCAAGGGAATCTATGGCGGCTATATCCACGACTCCGCCAGCATTTACGGCGTCGATGAAACGCTGGTGAAAGCCATTATTCAGGTAGAGTCGGGTTATAATCCCAGCGTAATCAGCAAATCCAACGCCGTCGGGCTTATGCAGCTTAAGGCGTCTACCGCCGGACGCGATGCCTATCGGTTAAAAGGCCGCTACGGCCAGCCGAGCGTCCGTGATTTAAAAGACCCCGCCACGAATATTGATCTGGGCACGGCCTATATCAGCATCCTGCAACGGCAGTTATCCGGCATCCACAACCCCGAGACGCTGCGTTACGCCATCGCGGTCGCCTACGTTAACGGCGCGGGCGCCCTGCTGCGCTCGTTCTCAAGCGATCGGGACTACGCCATAAACAGAATCAACCAACTGACGCCGGAACAGTTCTACCAGCACATCCAGGAAAAACATCCCCAGCCGCAGGCGCCGCGATACCTGTGGAAGGTAAAAAACGCCTATCTGGCGATGCGCTAAGACTCTAAGTGCTTTGTCTCCGCGGTGCGCGGCGCCGCATTATTTCCCGCTATAGCGCTTATCTGCCCCGCGAGCCAGCGGCGGCCTGCATCGGCGTCATTTCTGGCATGCCATAACAGCGACAGGTCAAATCCCGGCAGCGCCAACGGCGGCGGACTGGCGCAAAAAGCGACATTGCGCATCCACGCCTGCGCCAATGCTTGCGGTACCGTGGTCAGCACCGGCGTATTCTGTAATATCCCCGGCAATGAAGAGAAGTGCGGCGTGGTATAACTGATGCGCCGTTCCATGCCCTGTTGCGCCAGCATATCGTCCGCCACGCTGCGCGCCCTGGAGCGATAGGTCACCAGCAGATGTTCATATCGCAAGTAATTGTCAAGGGAGAGCGGGGCGGGCAGCGGCAGCTGACGCGGATGCCATAATACCAGGAATTCCTGGGATAGCAGCTTCTCCCGCCGTAGCCAGGGGGCCTGATCGCTGGTGACTGAAACCACCATATCCACCTCGTGCTGCTCAAGAAAAGCCGGGTCCTCAAAGGGCGTGGTGGCGATAACGTTGATTCGAATAGCCGGCGCGTGCGTCCTGAGCTGTTTTAACAGCGGCGGCATCAGCCAAATCTCTACCCAATCCGTCATTCCCAGAGTGAATGTCCGCTGGCTCGCGCCGGGGATAAACTCATCGGAATTAAATAAAATCGACTGGATCTGTTCAAACTGCGGCGCAAACCGCTGGGCCAGGAAATCCGCCCTGGCGGTGGGTTGCATCCCGCGGGCGGTACGGATAAACAGCGCATCGTCAAATAACGCGCGCAGCCGGGCCAGGGCGCTGCTGACCGCCGGTTGCCCCAGGAAAAGCTTCTGCGCGGCCAGTGAAACGCTGCGCTCCCGGTACAGTACCAGGAAAGTAATCAGCAGATTCAAATCCACACCACGAAAATCATTTTCGTTGATATTCATAATTACTCCAATCAATTTGATCAATACTATCGCCGACCAGATACTTTAGCCATTGATTTATGTCGTTTTAAAATGGAAGGTAATGATGAAAAGAGTCAACAAGGTCAAGGTCGCCGCCGTCTTTATGCTTGCTACGGCGCTCTCACCCGCCCTGGCGCTGGTGCCCGCCGCCGCGACCCCGGTGGCGCAGCAAAAACACCAGGCTCCGGGCTTTTATCGTATGATGCTGGGCAAGTTTGAAATCACCGCCGTTTCCGACGGCACCGTCACCATCCCCCTGGACAAGCTGTTGCTGGACATCACCCCCGCCATGCTCAAACAGCGCCTGGCCGATGAAGATATGTCCGCCAATGTGGAAACGTCCATTAACGCCTATGTCATCAACACCGGCAGCAACCTGATACTCGTCGATACCGGTTCCGGCCCGCTGTTTGGCAACAATGGCGGACGTCTGCTGGAAAACCTGCGCGCTGCCGGTTATCCGGCGGAAAAGATAGATACCGTCTTGTTAACCCATATTCACGCGGATCATTCGGGCGGATTGGTGCATAACGGCCAGTACGCTTTCCCCAATGCCACCGTTTGGGTTAATCAGCGGGATGTCGACTTTTGGCTGAATCCCAGGAATATCGGCCAGGTGCGGGAGAGTGAAAAGCATACCTTCGCGGAATCCGCGTCCTCCTTCCGCCCGGTAATCGCCGCGGGAAAATTAAAAACCTTCACCGGTCAAACCCAGCTGTTTCCCGGCATAAACGCCATCCCCGCCCCGGGCCATACGCCGGGCCACACGCTTTATATGATAGAAAGCGCCGGCCAGAAGCTGTTGATCTGGGGCGATACCATTCATTCATCCGCCGTGCAATTTCCCGATCCGGACACGACGATTACCTATGACTGGGACAAGACGCAGGCGGCCAAATCCAGGAAAGCCATTCTGGAGGAGGCGGTAAAAAATGACTATTTGATTGCCGCCGACCATATTGCTTTTCCCGGCCTGGGCCATGTGAAATACCGGGATAGGACGGGCGATCGGCGGGGTTACCGGTGGGTGCCGGTGAATTACAGCCTGGCGGGATTAGAATAACCGCGGCACGCGCGCGCATGCCTTAGCGGATGCGCAGCTGCCCGGCGAAAGTTCGCAACAATAAATCGATCTTGGGGGTCAGTTGCTTATTTTTCGGCCAGGTAATATGCAAAGGCAGGCCGTCGACCACGGCCTCGGGCAGGACAGGCACCAGTTTGCCCTCATCAAGGCTTTTGCTCACCAGCCAGGTGGCTATTTGCGCCAGGCCCGCCCCCGCCTCGAGGGCCGCCACCTGCGCTTCGCTGTCGCTGACCATCATATGATGCGCGATCTCAAGCCCCCTAGTCCGCCCCCCCTCCGCCGGCAATAACCAGCGCGCCCCCGCGCCATCGCTTTTACCATAGACCACGCAATCATGATCGCTTAACGCCTTCACGGTGAGCGGTACGCCCCGGGATTTCAGATAAGCGGGCGCGGCGCAGAAAATCAGGCGTTCGGTGCCCAGGTAGCGGGAGCCGATCGCCGGCGGCAAATCGCCAACGCCGCCGATACGCACCGCGACATCCACGCCCTCGTCAACCAAATCGACAAAACGATCGGTAAAGGTGATATGGGGCCGCAGATGGGTATGCCGCCGGAAAAACGCGATCAATATCGGCATCACGATAAGGCGGCCGAACGAGGCCGGCAGATCGATACGCAGCCGGCCCATGGGCGTATGGGCATGGGACGCCAATACCGCCTGGGCATCGGCCAGGTCGTTCAATACCCGGGTACAGGTGGCGAAAAACGCCTGTCCGGCATCGGTCAGGACCAACCGGCGCGTAGTGCGCTCAAACAGCCGTGTGTCCAGGCGTTGTTCAAGGCGCGCCACGCTTTTACCCACCGCGGAACTGGTGAGGTTCAGCTGTTCGGCGGCGGCGGCGAAGCTGCCGTACCTGGCGGTGTAAACAAACGCGCTCAGGCCTTTCAGACGTTCCGTGGGATGCATATTATCAGGGATAAAAATTCTCGAATGGAAGGAAACAATAGCCGGGATAAGAATTAAATTCCAGTCTAAGCTGAAGACCTGGAATGATAATGGGAGATAAGCTATGCAACATCGTGCCTTAATCGTCGGCGTTAGCGGCATTATCGGCAGCGCGCTGGCAGTGAAATTATTGCACAGTGGGTGGCGGGTCTACGGTTTATCCCGTGGCCGCACGCCGGTGCCGGAAGGCTGCGAAGCCATCGTTGCCGACCTCACCGACGGGCAGTCCGTGACGGCGGCGTTGAAAGATCTTGCGGTCGATCGCGTGTTTTTCACCGCCTGGTCGCGTCAGGCTACGGAAAAAGAAAATATCCGCGTGAACGGCGCCATGGTCAGTCATGTCCTGGATGCGCTGGGCGCCTCTATGGCAGGCGGCCATGCCGCGCTGGTCACCGGGCTGAAACATTACCTCGGTCCCTTTGAGGCTTATGCCACCGGCGCGGTCCCCGTCACGCCCTTTCGCGAAGAACAGGGGCGGCTGCCGGTGGACAATTTTTATTACGCCCAGGAAGATCGCCTGTTCGCCGCGGCCAAACGCCATGGCTTCACCTGGAGCGTCCATCGCCCGCATACCATCGTTGGTTATGCCATCGGCAATGCCATGAATATGGGGGTAACGCTGGCGGTTTATGCCACGCTGTGCAAATACACCGGCCAGCCGTTTATTTTCCCGGGTTCCGCCATGCAATGGCACGGCCTGACCGATATGACCGATTCCCGGCTGCTGGCCAGTCACCTGGAATGGGCCGCCACCCATGACCAGGGGAAAAACCAGGATTTTAACGTCGTAAACGGCGATATCTTCCGCTGGCGGTGGATGTGGTCGCAGATAGCCGATTATTTTGGCGTGTCGCCGGCGCCGTTCCCCGGCCAGGCGTCACCGCTTGGCGAGCGCATGCAGGACGCGCCGGCGCAGTGGACGGACATTGCCGCGCGCTTTGGCCTGCGCGAGGCCAATATCGATAACCTGGTCTCCTGGTGGCATACCGACGCCGACCTCGGCCGGCCGATGGAAATCGTGACCGATATGAGCAAAAGCCGTAAGGCCGGTTTTACCGGCTACCAGGATACCCGCGACAGCTTTATCGACCTGTTTGACCGTCTGAAAGCCGAGCGTATTATCCCGGCGTAACCGCCAGATCCCGGCGGCCCGGTTATGCCAGCAGCCGGATAGGCCGGCCGGCGTGCCAGGCCAGGATATCCTCGATCATATCGCTGAAGAACACCTGGTAGCTTTCACGGGTTACGTAGCCGATATGCGGCGTCGCCAGGACATTATCCATGGCGCGAAACGGATGCGCCGCCGGCAGCGGTTCCTGGTCAAAGACATCCAGGGCCGCGCCGGCGATGCGCCGTTCGTGCAGCGCGGCAATCAGCGCCGCCTCATCAATTATCGGTCCGCGCGCGGTGTTGACCACATACGCCGAGGGTTTCATCAGCGCCAGCGATGGCGCGTCCACCATTGCGCGGGTGCGCCCGCTCAATACCAGATGGACGGATAAGACATCCGCCTGTGCAAACAGCGTTGCTTTATCAACATAGGTCACACCTGATTCGGCCGCCCGCTCAGCCGTCAGGTTTTCACTCCAGGCGATAGTCTCCATGCCGAAGGCCTGCGCATAGCGGGCCACCTTCCGGCCTATCTTGCCCAACCCCAGGATACCGAGCGTGCGGCCGTGCAGGCTGGTGCCCAGCCCCTGCTGCCAGCCGCCCGACCTCAACGCAGTCGCCTCCGCCAGCAGGTTGCGGGTAAGCGCCATAATCAACGCCCAGGTCAGTTCGGGGGTGGCATAGGGATTGCCGTCGGTGCCGGCGACGCTTATGCCCAGCTCTCCGGCGGCGGCAATATCAATCGCGGCATTTTTCATGCCGCTGGTCACCAGCAGCTTTAACTGCGGCAACTGCATCATGAGCGCGCGGTCAAAACGGGTCCGCTCACGCATGGCGCAGATAACGTCATAGCATTGCAGCCGTGCGGCCAACGCCGCGGTATCGGCGGGGAACTCGTGCAAAAATGTCACGTCGCCGACCGGCGTCAGCGCAGACCAGTCCACGACCTGACCGGCGACGGATTGCCAGTCGTCGATAACCGCAATACGTACAGGGGATAATTGGCTCATTTTATTCCTCGCAGTGGCACAAAGGATGGCAGGAAAATATCATCGGCTTTTCCGGCCGGTCATGCCAGCGCGAACTTACTGACGCTTTGCCGCAAACGTTGGGAATGGCCTATAAGCGCATCGGACGCTGTGGCGCACGCCAGGGTCAGCAGGTTGCTTTGCGCGATTTGATCGTTGAGCTGTTTAATTTCACCGGCGATGGTATTCACCCCTTCGCTTTGCGACGCGGCGTTGCGCTGCAGTTCATCCAATAACAATGCCACCCCCTGCACCGCCTGGACAATATCGTGGTATACCCGGTCCAACGCTTTTACCCGGCTGAAACCGCTGTCGATGTGCCGGTGGGTGGATTGGATCAGCATATCGATATCACGCGTCGACCCACCGCTTTTTTGCGACAACAGGCTCATTTCCCGCGCCACCACTGAAAATGTGCGGCCGTTTATCCCTGAGTGGGCCGCTTCGATGGCCGCGTTCAACGACAACAGTTTGGTTTGCATGGAGATACCGTCGAGGAAGGTCACGATACCGGCTATTTTTTCCGACTCCGCCACGATCTCATGCATTTTTTTATCAACCTCCGTCACCATCTCGCCACAGCGCCGGGTCAACGCCTCCGCATCACTCATATGACGTGTGGCATTACCGGCGAACTGCGCTCCGGTTTCCGCTTCCTGCGCCACATGGTTTAACCGCTCGCCGATAGTTTGAAAAGCCTGGGTCTGGTGCCGGTTATGCTGGCTGACGCGCTGGTTATGACTGGCGATGTCGCCGGCGCCCTGCATCACCAGGGAAGATATTTCATTGATTTCATTGACGATATGTTGCAAGCCCAGTTGCATCTGGCCGATACCTTGATTCAGATCCACGATCTCCCGCGACTGCCAGCGGGAGGCCGTCATAGGTTCGCTGAGGTTGCCGGTAGCAATCTGCGCCATATGGCGCAGGGCGTGGTCGAGAGGCATGATAACGGCATAGGACAGGGCCAGGCCGGCTAGCGCCAGCAAACCTGCCAGCAACGCCGAGATACCAAGCGACAGGCTGCGACCGGTGGTCAGCGAGGATAATATCGCTTGGTTAAAGCGCCCGGCTTCGGCGGTATCCTGGCTTAGCCGCTGATAAAACGCCGTGTTGAATTGTTCCTGAAACGCCTGGATGGGCACCATGAAAAACGAATCGATATTATCCGCGCGCAGTCCCTTTAACTGCTCATTCAGCCCGTCAAACACCAGGGCGAAATTCTGGCGCAGAGCGGCGTCGTTATCCTGCGCGCCATCCAGCTTTTGATAATCGGCAAAAAAGGACTGAGCCGCTTTTAGCGCTGTGTCGGCGCTGTCGGCCAAGGCCTGCCAACTGCCGACGGAGCCGCTTTGTTTATCCTGCATAAAATAAACGCCGGCGCGATTGATATTATCGCTGGCGGTCAATAATTCTATACGGGATTTATTCATTAACGCCTGACGTTCCGTCATGGCGTGGGCGGTGGTGATATTGCTTTTCATATGGGTGACCAACTGAGAAAGCAACGCGATAGAGAGGCATTGCAACAGACAAAATAGCAACAGGAACAGGACAAACCCGCCGCGCAGGCTGGTCATCCATTGCGGCGCGTCGATGCGCGGCAATCGCCATCTGCGGCCCTTGAAACCACCTTGACCAATAACCAACATGATTTTATCCATCATAAATAAAATGCAGTATTCGGCGGCTTGATGTCAGTGATGTTACAGCGGGGCAATCGGGGCGGTAAAAAACCGTATCCCCGGCGCTAAGTCAAATAAGCGGCAGGATATGCGGCATGGGTAACGCAATGGATAACGCAATAGGACGGTCTTGATCCGCGGCGTTCGCAACGCGCGCGCCGGGGGTTAAGGGGCGAAGAGAAGGGAGATCGTCTGGCGGCGGGACGGTGGGCGCCTAGCGGCGGCCGACACTTTTCCGGCAGCCACCAGGCGTTACTCAAAAAGGATTGACGTTAAAATGTTTCCCAATTTTCGTTAAGTTTTTCCCGGCCAGCCGGCGTTTTTAATCCGTCCTTTGGCGCCGCGGCGCAAGACGATATCGAGGTGTCTGTTTTCAGCAATCGCCCCGCCGCCGGCAATTGAAATACCGACACGGTTTCCGTCAGCAAACGGGCCTGCTCTTCCAACGATGCCGCCGCCGCCGCGGATTCCTGCACCAGCGCCGCGTTTTGCTGGGTTACCCCGTCCATTTCCGCCACCGCGGTGCTGACCTGGCTGATGCCCCGGCTCTGTTCTTCCGAGGCCGAGGAGATCTCGCTCATTAAATCCGTCACGCGGTTTACCGCCTGCACAATACTGTGCATGGTCTCGCCGGCGCGCGAGGCCTGCACGGACCCCGTGCTTACCCGTTCAACCGACTCCGCAATCAGCCCTTCAATTTCTTTCGCCGCCTGGGCGCTACGTTGGGCCAGACTGCGCACTTCGCCCGCCACCACGGCGAATCCACGACCCTGTTCCCCCGCCCTGGCCGCCTCCACCGCGGCGTTTAACGCCAGGATATTCGTCTGGAAGGCAATGCCGTTGATGACGCCGGTGATATCGGCAATTTTTTTCGAACTGGTGGTGATGCTGCTCATCGTGGCCACCACCTCATCGACGATTTCGCCACCTTTTTTAGCGGTATTGGAAGCATCCTGTACCATTTTATTGGCCTGGAACACATTTTCCGTATTTTGCTTAACCGTCGCGCTTAGCTGCTCCATGCTCGCGGCACTCTCTTCCAGGGCCGCCGCCTGTTGCTCGGTGCGCGAGGAAAGATCGGTATTGCCCCGGCTGATTTCCCCCGCGCCCTGGTAAATGGAGGCGGAACCGTCGCGAATGGCGGAGACCGTGCGGATCAGGTTCTGTTGCATTTCCTGCAAATAGGGGAATAGCAGGCCCACATTGTTACGGCCGAACACGGCGATGGTATCGCCCAAATGTCCGCCGGAAAGCGTGTGCAGCTGTACTTTAAACCGTTCCAGCGGCTTAATCATGCAGTTGACAAGATAGCGGTCGGTCAGGACCAGGATGATAAGTCCGGCCACGATGGCCGCAATCAATATTTTTTTGCACCAATCGACCACCACCGCCACCTGCAGCGCGCCTGCCTGCGACATGGCCTCGCTTTTGAATTTTTCCGCCGCCGCGCCGAAAGCCTGGCTGAACGGCGGTGATTGCGTCCGGTATATGCGGCGGTATTCATCCATATTTTTCGCCTGGGCCGCCTGCAATAAAGGCTCCATTCCCTGATTAATAAGCTTGGTCCAGCTGCTGATGATGTTTTCAGTTACCGCGGGGTCAATAGAGGGATGTTGCCGCGCTTTGAACTCATCAAGCGCCGCTTTGGTGCTCTGCATGGCGGTAATAGCCGTCGCCAGTACCTTATCGGCATCCCCTATTTCGCCAGTCTGGACATAATCCATGGCCCGCGACAGGCGCGTAACGGTGCGAAAATACTGGTCGTTGCCGTGGGTGACAATATCAATGTCTTTCTTCTGATCTTCACTGACTGCTAATAGATGGTTTACCTGATTCAGCGAGGACAGGGTAAATGCGGAAACCCCACCCCACAGTACCATAAAAAAACCAAGTGTTATTAAGAGTATAACTCGAATACTGGTATTTTTTAGAACACGCATAGGTACTGCTCCTGTTAATTATTTCTATGCTGGCTTGTGCGCATATGTTTGGCATGCATGGAGGATGGGGGGAAGCGTAAGAACATTTATTGCACCATTCATGCCCAGCCCAAACTGGAAATGATTTTTGCGCGCCGATCTGTCCGTTTAATGAAATCAAATATTGTCCACACCCTGTGAAACGACTTATCTGAGATACAATGGTTATCGGCAAACGTTAACAAAGCTTGATAGAAGATGAAGAAAAAAAAGATCAAAAACAGACAGTTAGCTAGGCGTGTACTCGGCTGTTAATAAATAAGGGTTTTAGGGGTTTTTTCCCCTTTAATTTCACGAAAAAAATATACGTATTATCTTATATGAGCCGCTAATGGGCGGCGGCATTGGGCATATTCAGCGCAAATACCGCCAATGTAATCCCGGTATAATTTGCCGGTGATGATCCTTACAGCATAACGCCCGCCCGGTCCGAACGGTTTGCGCTAGTGAAAAAAACCTCGCCCTTTTCACGGTCGCTGTCGCTACCCGCATCGGCAAACAGCGTTACCACCTGTTGATCGGGACCCAGCGTTTGCGCCAGGCGGCAAGCGCTCTTCCAGTTAGCCGCCGATGAGGCGCCGATGCGTATGCCGGTCAGGTGATAAAATTCATACATTGCCGCCAGCGACTCTTGCCAGCCAATCAGGCTAAACGGCAGCACGTCGAGCTGCATGCGGCTGATAAACGGCTGGCGGAAACCAAAGCCCATGCCGCCGGCACCGGCAAATTTATCCCGGCCGTTAGGCGGAGCCAGGGTGCCGAAAGGCAATTCCCTGGGCGTGGTGCCCTGCACTTTTAGCGCCGGATTATCCTGCGCCAGCGCGGCGTATACCCCGGATAAGGTCCCGCCGGTGCCCACCGCCGCCACCCAGCCGCCGGCCTTGTCGCCGCGCAGCTGACGGCGGATTTCCTGGCCGGTGCCGTGTTGATGTACGGCGACATTCACCAGGTTCCGGTGTTGGGCAAGCAGGGTCCAGCCGGGGTCCGCCAGCGCAATTTCCTCGGCGCGGGCCATTAATCCCAGCAGGAAATACCGGGAGTCCACCAGGGTCAGCCCGGCGTTGGCTTCCCGCAAGGCCTTAACCAATACCTCCGGCGAGGAGTCCGGGATAACCAAATGCACGGCGATATCGCACATATTGCCCAGCATCGCCAGCGCGCGGCCCATATTACCGCCGGAAGCATCAAGCAGCTTCAGCGGTCCCTGGTGAAAATCGTGCTTGTTTACCGCCTCGCAAAACATGCCAAACGCGGTGCGGTCCTTGACCGATCCGAAGGGATTTTCAAACTCCAGCTTCGCCATTATGCTGGCGCCGCCCTCAGGACCGGGTACCGGCATCAACGTGGTATTGCCCAAGGCTGCATGAAAAGAGGACAGTTGGGGAAACATATCCAGTGCCTTAGAGGGATCCGGCGCACGATCAATATCGTTGAATAATTCCAGGTTCATCATCGTTCCTTGAAAGAATCTATTATGCGGGAGCATAATTATCCTATGATTAACATCATGATCAATAAAGAATTATTCAATAAGTTATTTTTCTCGGCTCCCCTTTGCCGCCTGGTTATTTCATATAAAAGCGGCCAATATCGTCTCTGTCTGGCGCGACGCTGGCTATTTTATCTCAGTGAGAATGCTCTTTATAAATATGTCGGATATGGCATTATTGTATTTATCGCCAAAGGTATTCTCCCATAGGCAGGTCAAACTATCCCGGGTCGCATTCATTACCGATAATATTTTTTGTCGATCCGCGCTGGGGCCGGCGTTAATCTTATAATCCACCGCATATTGGCGACAAAATGCAAAAGCGACCTGGGCGTATTGGTCAAAAAAAAACCTCAGGTGGCCGAGCGCCACTAAATTGGCCTTCGAATGGCAAATGCCCATGGCATTTGATACGCCATACGATAATGCATGGACCGCGCCTAACGATCCGCCAAGTAATGAAAAAGCGCTGGTATAATTGGCATAATAAGCTAATTGGCACCATTTGCTATCCTGCGGATGGTAGCCGCTTTTGATGATTTCATTAAAGATCGAAATGACGTTACGGCAGGCGGTGCGCGACGCATGCGACCCTTTAATACCCTCCAGGCATTCCATGGCATGAATGTAGCCGTTCAGCAGCACGGGGATGCCGGTTTCCGCGCTTACCGAGGCAAAGAAGCGGGGATCCACCAGCGCGACTTCCGGCCTGAGGTAAGGTGAAGTCAGGTTCTGCTTGTAGCCGTCGCCGCTTAATACCGCGGATGCGCTAAACTCCGCCGCCGTGCCGGGTATCGTGGGGGCGACAATAATCGGCAATCCTGGACGGATAACCGTATCCTGGTCGCACAGCTTTTCCACATCACCGCCGTTGGTTAATGTTATGGCGATGGCCTTGCCGAGATCCATGGTTGAGCCGCCGCCAACGGCAATGATATTTTCGGTTCGTGGATAATTATTTACCGCTGCATTCACATCTTCCATGGTCGGTTCCCTGGTCACCAACAGGATATTCTTTCGTTTTAGCAGGCTGATGGTTTCTTTAATAATTTCATGGTTAACAACATTTACGTCAATTAATATTAAAGCATTATTTATGATATTTTTAGAGAAGTAAGTCTGTAGCATACCGGCGGACATTAATACATTTGTGGTAATATTCAGATTCATTACACACCTCTTCACCTATGACAATGAGTGTACTTACCATTTCTAAATTATATTTATTCCTTATTCTACCGTTTGTTTTTAAAACCCATGGGCAATAAACTCTACTCTTATAAATATTTTTTTATTTTAATTAGTTCATTACGAGTTAATCGGCACGACATAAAATTAATGATCGTGGCGGTGATGGGCGTCGGGGAAATGCGGATGGGAATGGGCCATGGGGTCATGTCGATGCCAATGCCGGTGAACGGTTCCCGGTGCCGGCGTTTCCTCATGCGAATGTTGATGATGCTCATCATGGCGGTGTTCATGATCGTGCGCCATGGGCGCGTGGACATGAGGATGCTGATGACGCTCGGTAAGGTGCAACCCGATGCCCAACGCCATCAGCGCCCCGGCGGCAAGCATTTGCAGCGTCAGCGTATCGCCGAGGACGACGGCCAGCGCGGCGCCGAAAAACGGCGCCACGGAAAAATACGCGCCGGTGCGGGCGGTGCCGAGCTGGCGCAGGCCGACCACAAACAGCGCCAGGCTGACGCCGTAGGCCAGGAACCCGAGCGTCAGGGCCCCTGCCGCCTCGGGCCAGCTGGGGAAGGCCACGCCGGCGGCAAAGGCCAGCGACAGATTCACCAGACCTGCCGCCAACCCTTTTACGGCGGCGATCCAGGTCGCGTCGGTTAAAGAAACCTTGCGGGTAAGGTTATTATCGATACCCCAGGCGAAACACGCGCCCAAAATGGCAAGCGCAGGCCACAGACCGGCAAATCGGGCCTCGCCCGGCCAGCTCAGCACCACGGCGCCGGCCACGATCGCCGCCATGCCCAATGCAATGCGGCGATCGACATTCTCTTTAAAGGCAAACCATGCCAGCAATGAGGTGAAGACCCCCTCGGCATTGATCAGCAGGGACGCGCCCGAGGCGGGCATGGCGGCAAGCCCCAGCATCAGCAACACCGGGCCGATAACGCCGCCGGTGATAATGGCGCCGGCAAACCACGGCACTTCCGCCCGCGGCAAACTGATCCTGGGGGCGCGCCTGATAAACCGGTACAGCGTCAGCCCCAGCCCGGAACCCAGGTAAAGCAATCCCGCCAGCAGCCAGGGGTTGACGCTGGTTAACAGCAATTTCGCCAGGGGCGTTCCCGCGCCGAATAATATCGCGGCACCCAGCGCCGCCAGTACGCCGGGATGGCGCAGCCCATTTTGCATCATGACCCCAACCTATGGGTGATGGCGATGGATAAGCCACACGCCGAATAAAATAAACGCCACGCCCAGGGTCTTGGCCGCGCTGGCCGCTTCGTTAAACATCGGCAGCGCGATCGCGGCGCAATAGACCAGGGCGTAACTGATGCTGAGCAGGGGATAGGCCAGGCTGAGCGGCAGATAGAGCAAAGCGCAGAACCAGCATAACATCGACAGGATGTAACCCAGCACACCCACCGCCACCGCCAGCAGAGGTATACCGTAATGGATGGCGAAGGCCGGCGTCAATGCCTTTAGCGACAACAGCGGGATCTGCTGCATCCCCCACTTCATCAGCAGTTGCGCCAGGGTGACCAGCAGCACGCTGGTCGCCGCCCAGAGATAACCCTTCATGGATTCAGACCCATCAGCACGATGCCGACCATAATGGCCGCCACGCCCCACCAGTGGCGGGACGTGGCGCGCTCATGGAAGATGCCCTGCGCGGCCAGCGTGACCAGCACAAAATTCAGGCTCAGCACAGGATAAGCCACGCTCAGCGGCAGGCGTTGCAAAACGCCAAGCCAGAACAGCAGCGCCACCCCCAGCAAAACCAGCGCCCCCGCCAGCCAGCCCAAGGTTACCGTGCGCCGGTTTTGCCGCGGCGGGCATTGCTGCCAGCGCACCGCGGCCTGTTTCTGACATAACTGCCCCGCGCAGGTGAGAACGCTGACCAGAAGTATCAGCAGATATCCGCTCATGGCCGTTGCCGGTACAGCACCAATGCCAGATGGGAGCTGCGTTGCATGTCATCGGGCGCGGGCAGGTAAACCGGCAGCCGGTTGTCGTCGGGCAGGCGGAGGAGAAGCGCCACATCCCCTTGCCTGCGCGCCGTTGCCAACCAGCCGGGGAAATCCTGTTCGCTGATAAAACGCCCGCGCGCGTCGGGATAAGATAACCCATAGGTCAACTCGCCGCGCTCACGAAACATTTTCACGTCATCGCGCCTGAGCTCCCAGGCTATGGCGGTCGCCAGGCCCACGCTGTTGCTCAGCACGTATTGGCTGTGGCGCAGCACGCCGGCATTGGCGCGTATAATGTGCTGCGGCAGCTTATTGTCGATCACCCGCTGGGGAATGGCATGGCCCACCACCAGGCTGAACAGGACGGGACAGGCCGCGGCCCAGGCCCAGCGCCGCCCACCCTGGCGCCAGGACACGGCGGCAAAGAGAGCCCAGCCGGCGAATCCCAGCAGGCTTAGCGCCACCTTGGGCCATTCATCGTGGCCTAATATAATCACCTGCGGCAGCAGCCTGGCGCCCAGCGCCGCGATAGCCGCCATGCCCAACAGACCGAAGGCGCCGTTGATCACCGCGTTAAGGCGGAAAACCCGCACGCGGCGGGATGCGATGCAATCTTGCGCATATGCGGCCATCAGCAGGCTCAGCGGCGCCATGCACGGCAAGATATAGGTAAGCAGCTTGCCTTTGGCGAGACTGAAAAACGCCAGCGGCATCAGCATCCAGCACAGCAGGAAAAACAGCTCCGGCCGCGTCGCCCGCTCACGCCAGCCCTTGAGCAGAGATCCCGGCAGCAGCGCCAGCCAGGGCAATGATCCCGCGATGATAACCGGCAGGTAGTACCATACCGGCGCTTTATGCTGCGCGTCGTCATCGGCAAAACGCTGGATATGCTCAATCCAGAAAAAATAGTGCCAGTAATCCGGCTCACGCCGGGCAACGGCCAACGCCCAGGGCAGGCTCAGCGCCACCGCGGCCAGTACCGCCACCGGGCCGAAGATCAGCAGATCTTTCAGCCGGCGCCGCTGGATGGCGACGGGCAGCGCGGCAATCACCGGCACCGCCAGCGCCAGGAAACCCTTGGTCATAAAACCCAAACCGCAGGTAATCCCCAGCAGGATATAGGCGCCCAGCTTATCGCGCGCGCCGCTCGCGTTGATCGCCAGATAAAAACTGACCATCGACGCCGTCAGCCACAGCGACACCATGGGATCAAGCACGCTGTAGGTGCCGACGCCGAATACCAGCAACATCGAAAGGAATATCAGCGCGGCCAGGCACGCGGTGCGGCGCGCTTGCCACATCATCATGGCCAGCACATACACCAGCAGCGCGCTGGCGCCGGTGCTCAACACCACCCCGAAACGTACGGCGAAATTAGAATCGCCGAACAGCCATTGGCTGATATTGTTAATCCAGTAACCCAGTACCGGCTTTTCAAAATAACGCACGCCCAGCAGATTAGGCACAATCCAGTCGCCGCGCAGCAGCATTTCGCGGCTGGTCTCGGCATAGCGGATTTCATCGGGCTGCCATAACAAACGGCTGTTCAAAGGCAGCAGATAGACCAGCGCATAAAACAGCGCCAGTATCGCCGCCCAGTAATGTTTAATTAATTTCATGGCGGTGAATTTGCCGGGGCCTGGCAACACAGCCAGCCTTCCCGTCCGGGAAAAGGGGAACGGACGACACGCCCCACCGGCACCGTGGAGACATCGGCCGGCAACAGGTCGGGCAACGGGCAAAAGGTGATGCCCTGCTGCTGCGCGCGTTGTAATAATTGCTCGAATAACGCCGACTGCGATCGCCCTTCCACTTCACTATGGATGGTGTAGACCGGCACACCGCTATCCCGGGCGATCTGCCCGAGGATATAATCGTTGAAATTTTCCAGACGCGCCTCTTTGCCGATGACTTCGTCAAAGGTAGGCAAGGTGACGGGAATCTGTATCGCGCCGATACGGTTATCGCTTAATAGCGGCCGGAAAGGATGGCGGCCGCGGCAGTCGCTATTGTAGTAAAAACCGAAATTCTCCTTCGCCGCCAATACGCGCGTATCGGCGCGCCAGCCCGCCGCGGCGGAGCACGTTACCGGCCGCCCGATGCTCGTCTCCAGCGCCTCCACGCCCAGCCGGATCTGCCGCTCCAGCTCGGCGTCAGGCCAACGCCCGGCCTTGGCCTGCCATCCCTGGTGATCCCAGGCATGAAGGCCGACGTCATGTCCCGCCATCAAGGTCTGTTTCATTAACGGTGCCTGGGACGGGGTAATGCATCTGCCCGGCCAGGCGGTGCCGGCCAGCAGGATATCCCAGCCATAAAGGGAAGCCGCCTGGGAACGCAGCATCTTCCATAAAAAACGCGGGCGCAGCAGGCGCCATAAATGGCGCCCCATGTTATCCGGGCCGACGCTGAAAAAAAAGCTGGCCTTGATATCATACTTTTCAAACAGTTCCAGCAAACGCGGCACCCCATCACGGGTGCCGGTGAAGGTATCCACATCAACCCGCAGGCCGACCTGCCTCACGCGTCCACGCCTTCTTTAACCGTGCTGCGCAGGAAGAAATCCAGCGTCTGGTCAACGGTGCGCCGCATCTCGACGGTCGGCTGCCAGTTCAGTAAGCGGCGGGCGTTTTCAATGCTCGGTTTGCGATGTTCGACGTCCTGATAGCCGTTGCCGTAATAACTTTTGCTTTCGATATCCTTAAAGCCAGCAAACGGCGGGAAATGATGGCGCAGCGGATGGTTTTCAAAACTGTCCAGCAGCATTTGCGCCAGTTCACGGATGCTGGCCTCGTTGCCGGGGTTGCCGATGTTGATGATCTGGCCGTCGCAGCGGGCGTCGCGATTTTCGATAATGCGAAACAGTGCCTCGATGCCGTCGCTGATATCGGTGAAACAGCGTTTTTGCTCGCCGCCGTCCACCAGCTGTATCGGCGATCCCTCCACCAGATTCAGGATCAATTGGGTAATGGCGCGCGAACTGCCGATTCGCGCGGCATCCAGGTTATCCAGGCGCGGCCCCATCCAGTTAAACGGCCGGAACAGGGTGAACTTCAGGGTCTCTTTGGCGCCGTAGGCCCAGATGACCCGATCCAGCAATTGCTTGGATACCGAGTAGATCCAGCGCTGTTTATTGATCGGGCCGACGATGAGCCGGGAGCGATCCTCGTCGAATTCCTTATCATCGCACATGCCGTAGACCTCGGAGGTGGAAGGGAAAATAATGCGCTTATGGTATTTCACGCAGTCGCGCACTATTTTCAGGTTTTCCTCGAAGTCCAGTTCAAATACGCGCAGCGGATTGCGGGTATATTCGATAGGCGTGGCGATGGCGACCAGGGGCAGCACCACGTCGCATTTCTTGATATGGTACTCCACCCATTCCGAGTGGATGCTGATATCCCCTTCCACGAAGTGGAAACGCGGGTTCGTCATAAAACGGCCGACGGCGTCCGAACTGATATCCAGGCCATAGACTTCATAGCCGTCCTCACGCAACAGGCGTTCAGTCAGATGGTTGCCGATAAATCCGTTTACGCCGAGGATCAGGACGCGGGTCCGGCGCCGCTGCGCGGGGCTGGGTTTAGCCGCCAGCCGCACGCCGGCCATCATGCCCATCTCCCGCGCCAGCCGGCTGCCCTGCAAAAATAAACCGGCTTCGCTCTGCCCGGTGATAATCTCCAGCGCGCCGTCGCCGCAGGCAATGGTCAGCGGTTCGGTGGCCAGCACGGTACCCGGCTGTTTATCATGCCGGATATCCCGGGCGCGCGCGTTCCAGACGATAAGCTTGCGCTGGCCCAGATAGCTGAAGGCGCCTGGATAGGGTTCGGTTACGGCGCGCACCAGGTTGGCGATATCGTGCGCGCAATGATGCCAGTAAATCTCACCGTCGGCGGCGGTGCGGCGGCCAAAGTGGCTGGCTTCTTTTTCATTTTGCGGCGTCAGGCTAAGGGTGCCCGCCTTCAGCGGCGGCAATAAATCGCGCAACAGCCGTTCCGCCGCGTCGCTGAGTTTGGCATGCAGCGTTAACGCGGTATCGTCCGGGGCGATATCAACCGCGGCCTGCCCGGCAATATCCCCGGCGTCCGCGCGCTTGACCATGCGATGCAGCGTAACGCCGGTCTGTTTTTCACCCTTGACCAGCGCCCAGTTTACCGGCGCGCGGCCGCGATAACGCGGCAACAGCGACCCATGCAGGTTAAAGCCGCCCCGGGGCGCCAGCGATAAAATATCCTCGCCCAGCAGCTGACGATAATAAAACGAGAAGATAATCTCGGGTTTCAGGTTGCGGATAGTCTCAACCCAGAGCGGATGGTTGACATCGTCCGGCGCGTAAACCGGCAGCTCGAGACTCGCGCCCAGCCGCGCCACCGAGGGGAAAAACCTGTTTTCGTCCGGGGCGTCGGTATGGGTGAACACGGCCTGTATGTCATAGCCGGCTGCCACCAAGGCTTTTAAACCGATACAACCAATATCATGGTAGGCAAATACAATAGCTTTCATCATTCTTCTTCCTGGGTAGTCGAGGACGGCCGGGCGCCGATCACCTGCTGCACGAAATAACGGGGTCTGGCGCGGACATCGTTGTAAATGCGGCCGATATATTCGCCCAGCAGCCCCATGCCGACGAACTGCGCGCCAATAAAGGTAAAAAGCACCGCGAACAGGGTAAAAACCCCCTCGGCCGCCCACGTGGGCCCAAGGAGCAGGCGCAGGGCGATCAGGATGATCGAGAGGGTGAACCCGGAAATGGCGATAATGCTGCCGACCACGCTTAACAGGCGCAGCGGCGTGGTGGTCAGGCAGGTCACCAGGTCGTACATCAAATTGATTAACTTCATCAGGCTGTATTTGGAATCGCCGAACTCGCGCTCGGCGTGCGCCACCTCAATCTCGATGGTGCGCCGGGCAAAAGAATTGGCCAGGATGGGAATAAATGTGCTGCGCTCATGGCAGTGCAGCATCGCTTCCACCACCTGGCGACGGTAGGCGCGCAGCATGCAGCCGTAATCGCCCATCGCCTTGCCGGTGGCGCGCTGGATAAGACGGTTAATCATGCGCGAGGCGCATTTGCGGAACCAGGAATCCTGGCGCCTGGCCCGCACCGTTCCCACCACGTCATAGCCTTGTTCCGCCACGCTCACAAGCCTTGGGATCTCCTCCGGCGGATTTTGCAAATCGGCATCAAGGGTGATGACCAAATCGCCGCTGGCCTGGATAAAACCGGCCATGATGGCGGAATGCTGGCCGTAATTGCGATTGAGCATTACGGCGACGATATGGTTTTCCGGCGTCTGCGCCGCCGCCGTCATCAGCTCGATCGAATCGTCGCTGCTACCGTCGTCCACCAGGATAATTTCATAGGATTGGGTTAACCGCCCGCAGGCGGCGACGGTACGCGTAATTAACGCCGGCAGGCTTTCCTGCTCATTAAATACGGGAATAACCACCGAGACCTTAGTAATAGGTTCAACGCGCGACAATGTTCAGCTCCAACACAGAAAACAAGGCGGCAACCACCCGATCGACATCGCTGTCGGCCATATCCGGAAACAGCGGCAGGGTACACAGACGGGCTGAATTCCATTCGGTCTCCGGCAAGGACACCTGTGGATAACGGTCACGGTAATATTTTTGCGTATGCGCGGCGCGGAAATGCAGGCCGGTGCCGATGCCCTTCGCCTGTAAACGGTTCATCAGTTCATCTCGGTCCAGCCCGCAGCGCTCGGGATCGATACGCACCATAAACAGATGCCAGGCATGCTGATGATCGTAGGCCGGCAACCCGAGCGGCAGAAACGGGGAACCCGCCAGAGCGTGGAGATAGCGCCCGGCAAGAGACCTGCGACGGGCGTTCAACGCCGGCAGGCGGGCCAGTTGCACCACGGCGATGGCCGCATGGATATCGGAGAGGTTATATTTGTACCCCGGCTCCACCACTTCGGCCTGCGGCTTGCGCCCCTGCTGACGGCGATCGAAGGCGTCGGCGCCCAGGCCGTGAAATTTCAGCCGCCGCACGCGCGCCGCCAGGGCATCGTCGTCGGTGCCGACCAGGCCGCCTTCGGCGCAGGTCATGTTTTTGATGGCGTGGAAAGAAAAAATCGCCGTACCCGTGGCGCCGATCCAGCGTCCTTTATAACGGGTGCCCACCGCATGGGCCGCATCTTCGATTAAAGGTATGGCGTGGCGGCGAGCCACGGCGCGCAGCGCATCCAAATCCAGCGGCGCGCCAGCGTAGTGCACCGGCACGATGGCTCTGGTGCGCGGGGTAATGGCCGCCTCCACCGCCGCCGCCGCGACCATCAGCGTGTCGCGATCGATATCGACCATCACCGGACGCGCGCCCAGCAGCTCGATCATGTTCAGCGTGGAAACCCAGGTCTGGGAAGGGGTAATGACTTCATCACCGGGGCCGATGCCCAGCGCCGCAAGGACCAGATGCATGCCGGCGGTGGCGGAGCATACCGCTATGGCGTGTTTACAGCCGAAAGCGGCGCAAAAGTCCGCCTCCAGCCGCTGATTTTGTGGTCCGGTGGTGATCCAGCCGGAGCGGAGAACGTCGCCCACGGCCGCAATTTCGTCCTCACCAATGGAGGGACGGGAAAAAGGTAATAGTTGATCCATAAATAAAATCGAATCCAAAAATGCATTTTGAAAGTACTATACCGACCAATAATTAAACGAAGATTAAATTTAAAAAAGAAAGCCTGATTTAATATTGCCGCCGTAGCCATGGCAAAGAACAAGGCAACGTATTTAGGCAGGGAAAAATAAGCTATATCATGCTTCAGGCATACCGCGTTTTTCGCCGCAGAATTATTACACCGGTTAAGCAATTGTAAAATTAAATTCTTCTAACGCCTTTGCAATAAACAGCGCGGCTCAACCTGGGTTTGAATATTTCAACGGCGACGGAACTTTTATGAAAGAACGGAATATGAAAATATTATTAATGTAATGACGTTACCTGCCCGGCTCTATTCTTACAGAATTCAGAGGTCTCCGTTGATATTCCCCGCATCGGTCTCTGGCATACTATAAGGAGGAGGCGCGGATTATCATTATCCGCGTAGCCCCGCGCGACATCCTCCCCCCGAGAGGTTATTGCGCCGCGGTCATCGTCACATGATAGCGCGTGGCCGGGCGTCCCCGGTTAACCTTACTGAACAGTTTAAGGCGCGCCTGAGTGTAATCCGCCAGCAGCCCGGCCTCTTCCAGTGAAGGCAGGGTTATGGCCTCGCCCATATCCAGACCCGCCAGCGCGGCGTCCACGCACTGCCCGGCCTGCATTATTGTGTCGGGGTCCAGCGTGGAGAGGGGCACGCCGGAAATATCCCAAATTTCCGTGGCGGTGGTGGCCGGAGCCACTAACTGAATCCTGACATTGGTATCGGCGAATTCCAGTTGGAGCGCCTGGGTGAAGCCGAGCACAAAGGACTTGGTGCCGCTGTAGACGGCGCTGCCGACGATGGAACTGAATCCCAGCACCGAGCCGATATTGATAAGCGTACCGCGGTTTCGCGCTCTGAATCCCGGCAGGACCGCCAGGCTAAGCCGGGTCAGCGCGGTAACATTTAAATTCAGCAGCGCCGCCACCGCCGGCGCGGGTGTCTGCTCGGCCGCCACCATCAGCGAGGTGCCGGCGTTATTGACCAGCAGGGTGATGGACGCATCGGCGGCCAGGATAGCGGCCACTCGGTCCAGATCGGCCGCCACGCCCAGATCCGCCACCAGGGTACGCGTTTCATGGCCGTAACGGGAGCGCAATTCCTCCGCCAGCGCCGACAGGCGATCGCCGCGGCGCGCCACCAGCAATAGATCATAACCGCGCTCCGCCAGCCGGCGGGCATACACTGCGCCGATACCCGACGACGCGCCGGTGATAACCGCGGTGCCACTGGCATCGCTGACAGGGTGAGTATCTGTTGGTTTCATCATCTTCTCCTGATAAGGCCGGTTGCCCTGCGGCCAAGCCGCAGAGGGGATTTGTCACCAAGCATGACACTCATCATGTTTGCAGGTAAATAACATGATGCTCGTCATGCTTGATGGCGACAAGCATGACCACTATCATGTATACTTGTCAAGCCCTGGCGCTAAACTGACGACAATAGGATGGAAGATGAGATATCCCGCGGCCGAAACGGCAGAAAAACATCAACGTATTCTCCAGGAAGCGGCACGGCTGTTTCGTGAACGCGGTTTCTCGGGCGTGAGCGTCGCCGAGATTATGAAGGCCACCGGCCTGACGCACGGTCCCTTCTATAATCATTTTGCATCCAAGGAAGCATTGATGCAGGAGAGCTTCGAGTATCGGGCGCAGACGACGCTTGCCGGTATAGATGAGGCCGCCGCCACGCCGGCAGGGCTGCTGGACTACGTTGATCATTACCTGAGCGTTCAGCATCGCGATAACCCGGCCCTCGGTTGCCTGGTGTCGGCGCTGGCAACCGAAATCGCCCGGGAAGAGACCGTCAGGCCGTCCCTGACCCGGCTGGTGGCCGCCACGGTTGAACGGCTGACCCGTTATTTCCCCTGGCGCAGTAATAAACACGCCCGGGGCGACGCCATTCGTCTGCATGCGTCGATGGTGGGGGGCATTATCCTGGCGCGCGCGGTCAACGACGAGGCGTTTTCCCGGGAAATCCTGCGCGAAGTCAATGCCGGGATACAACGGTTTGCGCGCGCGGGGGCCGCCGGCAATGATAATGTCCAGGGCGGACGGGTGGAAAACTAGCGGCAGGCGGCGGGCGCCGCCTCAATAGCGATGTTGCCGGCCGGTTGGGTCAGCCTTGTTTTTGCTTGATCTCTTCAAGCTGCCGGGTGATCTGCGCCAGCTGTTCTTTTATTGACGTGACGATGTCGCCTTCCAGATAATCAATCTTATCGTGCAGCGCATACATTTCCAGATCGGATTTCACATTCACGTTGGACGCGATTTCCGCGCGGTAGCGGTCCACTTCCCCTTCCCGCTTCTGACTCATCATAATGGCCGGCGCGGTATAGGCGGCTTGAAATGATAAGAAAAGATTCAGTAAAATAAAGGGATAAGGATCGAATCCGCTTTTACCGACGGCCAGGTTATATCCGGTCCAGCCGATGATAATAATGGTTTGGGTAATGATAAAGGTCCAGGTGCCGATAATGGCCGTGATCCTGTCGGCTAAACGTTGGCCCAGGGTCCGGGGCGCAACGGAATCAGATGACGGCATCAGCAGCGTGGCATGCTCGCTTCTGCTGCTGGCGCGTAACTCTTCAAGTTGCTTTTTGGATCTGGCATCCATGGTGCGTTTCCTTAATAAAGACGTTGAATTAACTGACATTATTATATTAGGAAAAATTATAAGTTATCTTTTGTGTTTTACCACTCGTCCCCGGCAGGAAATGTATATTAAATTGTTTCTGGCAATGCCATCAGGGCAAGAGACCGGCAAGCCGGGAACAGAGGTTAACCTTTACGATCTACCGCCGGCTTATACCATCATCCCGCGGTTTACCTCAACTTTTAGAGTAATCCAATGACCAGAATGGCGATATGGACCGGTTTTTTCCTTAATCATCATTCTATCTTAAATCATCGCCCGCCCCGTCGCCCCCGCACCTGGCGGCGCTGTAAATCGTAAGCAATTGAAATTGATCAATTTTAAAAACGCCAGAATGCGTTTACATCAATTTATTAACATGTCAGCAGGCGTAATCTGATATTGATGGCTAATATAGCCGACGGGGAATATCTGCTGATAATTAGCATTGCCTTTTGCATGCCATGGCCATTTTCGATACCTAATGTTAACAAGCGTGAGCTGGTTAACATTATTCGCCAATTGTTCTAAAGGATTTCAATGAAGGACTTGTCAAATACTATACTAACGTCGTAACGTCTATTCACACCACTGATAACAGCGAAGCAACTCCAGCGATTGATGTTGCGTTGCTGGTTAACTGTTTTTTGAATAAATCAGTTGAACGAATAAAACCATTCATAATGATGGTTTTAAGACATTACTGAACATCTCATTTTTTTTCGAGTTAAGAGCGGCATTTCTTAAAAAATATTCTAAATAAGCCTAGCGCTGTTTATTATAGTTCTCAGTAAATTCAGCAATGATTTTTCGGTTGCTGCTGACACCCTTAATATCAATAATATTAATAATAAAATAGCCTGGCAATGTTATTTGAAAAAAACAAAATAATTTTAATAATTATTCTATTTTTAAAAATATTTTCTTATAAATCTAGTCAATATAAGCAAAAGCCACCGGGGGCCTAATATGATCTTAATATCTAAAACATTACGGTATTTCATCGTGACCGCACAACAGCAGTCTATTCGGTTGGCGTCGATGATTCTCTGCATCACGCCATCCCCGCTTTGCCGGACAATTAAAATGTTCGAGTTAAGCCTTGGCCATAAACTGTTTTCCCGCACCAGCAATGGCTTAAAACTCACCAGTTACGGTAGCGAACTGTACGCAACGCTGCTACCGCTCTATCAGGAAGTGTGTGAACTGGAAAGCAAAATTCTGAAAAAAAACACCAATAAAAATCATATCGCCACCCAGTATAAACTGGGAATCGATCATCATGACTATTCCTATTTATCTCCTTTGCTTTCTGACTCGCCCTTCAAAAACGAGATTACCCTGGAATACTATGCTCCAGATAGCACGAGTATGGAAGACGTGCTCAAGGAGGGATTGTGCAAGATTTTTTTCTCGGATAAACCGCTACGCTGCCCGCCAGGGGTCATACATCAGCTTTTAGCGGAGGATGCCCTCATGCTGGCAGTCGGCAGCGATGTGAATATCCGCAATGTGCCCATAAATCAACTCTTGTATGATAAAGTCCTGGTGCAATACGAGGCGCAACTTCCTGGAAAGATCAATGAGGAGATAGATGCTCATTTGCAATTTAATAACTTAATGTTGAAACGGCTTCATGTCCCCACGTTTCAGGGACAGCTGTCGACGATTGAAAAGAGCGATGCCATTGGTTTTTTCCCCGCATCGGTAAAAAATATCATTGAAGAACGGCAGTATAAAATAAAATTACTGCCCTTTAAGTTCAGGAATAAAGAACTATTAATCCAGCGTCATATTTATTATTTTAAAGATGACAGCAATTGGGTTGAACAATATATCGCGCCACGCATAGCACCTGTTCCCAATAAGATAGCCTGCTGATAGTCGCGCGCCGGCGGAATGGCTGTTTAGCGCGGTCATTCCGGCCATGGAACGATATTGCGGTATTGCCGGGCTATATACCGCCTAAATAGGCCTTGCGTACCTCTTGGTTGCCCAGGAGTTCGGCCCCGCTGCCGCTAAGCCGGATCTGGCCGTTGACCATGACATAGCCCCGGTCCGATAACTTCAGCGCGTGGTGAGCATTTTGCTCCACCAGAAAGATGGTCATGCCGGTGCGGGCCAGCTCGCGGAGAATCTGGAAAATGTGCTTGACGATGATCGGCGCCAATCCAAGACTCGGCTCGTCAAGCAGCAGCAGCTTAGGCCGGCTCATCAGCGCACGCGCAATGGCCAGCATCTGCTGCTCGCCGCCGGAAAGCGTCATGGCGCGCTGGTTGCGGCGCTCACGCAGGCGCGGAAAAAGGTCGAACATCCGGAGCAAATCTTCGGCCTGATGGCGATTGCCGATGGGAATAGTGCCCATCAGCAGGTTTTCCTCCACCGTCATATCCGGGAATACCCGCCGCCCTTCCGGCGACTGGGCAATGCCGTTGGCGGCGATGAAATGAGTCGACTTGCGACTGATATCCTCTCCGCGCAATAGGATCTGCCCCGCGCTGATGCGCGGCTGGCCGAAGATGGACATCAGCAGCGTGGATTTGCCCGCGCCGTTGGCGCCGATCAGCGCCACCGTTTCCCCTTCATGCACCTGGATGGAAACCTGCCGCAGGGCCTGGATCGGACCGTAAAATACGTCTACATCGCGAAATTCCAGTAGAATGTCGGTCATAAGGCCAATTCCTCCTCGTCGGTGCCGAGGTAGGCGGCAATCACGCTGTCGTTATTCTGGATGGCTTGCGGCGTACCGGTGGCGATGACATCGCCATGATCGAGCACGATAATATGATCCGAGATGTCCATCACCATGCCCATATCATGCTCGATCAGCAACACCGTGATGCCATGGCGGTCGCGCAGCAGGCGGATAATTTTACTTAAGGTACGGGTTTCCACCGGATTAAGTCCCGCCGCAGGCTCGTCCAGGCAAATCACTTCCGGGTTGGTGCACATGGCGCGGGCGATCTCCAGCCGCCGCTGCTGGCCGTAGGACATTTCACCCGCCAGTCGGTTGGCGCAATCAACCAGTTCCACCACTTCCAGCCAGTAAAACGCACGATCCAGGGCGCGGTTTTCGGCGCGTTTATAGGCCGGCGTATTGCATATCCCGGCAATCAGGTTGCGGTTGGCCTGCATATGCTGCGCCACCAGCAGGTTCTCCACCACCGACATCTCGCGGAACAGGCGGATATTCTGGAACGTGCGCGCCAGCCCGGCGCGATTGACCAGATGGGTGCCGCCGAACATTTTATAAAAAACGCGCCGGCCCAGCCGGGCCGGATGGATAAAATCGGCGGCGCGAAATTTTTGCCCGAGGATCTGGATAATATTGGTGGGCCGCCCGCGGGTGTTGAGCATAATATTGCCGCCTGTGGCCTGGTAAAAGCCGGTCAGGCAGTTAAATACCGTGGTTTTACCGGCGCCGTTGGGGCCGATAAGCGCCGTTATGGAACCCCTGCGCACCTCGAGATTGACGTCGTTCAGGGCCTTAATGCCGCCGAAATGCATCATCAGGTGCTCGACGCTCAGGATAGTGTCGCTCATGGCGCCACCCCCTTACGGGCGGCGAAACCGGCGCGGCTGATACGGATAAGGCCGCGCGGCCGCCAGATCATCATCACCACCATCAGGATGCCGAACAGCAGCACCCGGTATTCGGCAAAACTGCGCAGCAGTTCGGGGGCCACGGTTAGCACAAAAGCGGCAATCACCACGCCGATGGTCGAACCCATGCCGCCCAGCACCACAATGGCCAGGATCAGCGCCGATTCAAAAAAGGTAAACGACGTGGGATTGACGAAACCCTGGTAAGTGGCGAAAAACACCCCGGCAATGCCGGCGGTGGATGCGCCGAGCGTAAAGGCCGACAGTTTAACCAGTACGTGGTTCAGTCCCATGGCGCGGCAGGCGATTTCATCCTCGCGCAGCGCCTCCCAGGCGCGGCCGATAGGCATGCGCGTCAGGCGGTGCTTGATATACAACACCAGCAGCACCACCAGGATCAGCACGCCGTAGATGAAAATAAACTTCAGGTTGGGATTATAGGGAATATTGAGGAACTCATGAATGGGTACCCCGCCCTCCCTGGCGCGGCGACCGGATTCCAGGCCGAAAAAGGTCGGCGACGGCACCGAGACGCCATTGGGGCCGCCGGTAAAAGCCAGCCAATTGTTTAAAATCAGCCGGATGATCTCGCCAAAACCCAGGGTCACTATCGCCAGGTAATCGCCATGCATGCGCAACACCGGGAAACCCAATAACGCGCCGGCTACGGCCGCCATGATTGCCGCCAGCGGTAGCATGGACCAAAATCCCAGGCCGAGATATTCATACCCCAGCGCCAGTCCGTAGGCGCCGATAGCATAAAACGCCACGTACCCCAGATCGAGCAGTCCGGCCAGGCCGACCACGATATTCAGCCCCAGTCCCAGCAGCACATAAATCAGGCCGAGAATTGCCACGGTCAGCAGGTATTTGGTCGCGACGAAGGGAAACAGCGCCGCGAGTACCAGGATCAACGGGATAATCCAGCGCAGGCGGCTTTTGTAGTCGGCTGGACGGACGTAGACGCCGCCGCTGTCGCCGTTAAAACGCAGTTGGAAACGTTGTCCCGGCCCGGTTTGCAGAAACAGGCTAAGGGCAAAACGCCCCGCCATCACCGCCAGGATAATCCAGGCCAGGCGCGGAGCGTGGAAATTGAAGCTGTAGCCGTCCAGCACCACGCCCACCACCGGGCCAAAAACAATCAGGGCAATAAAACCGGCCAGGACGGCATCAAGCAGGCATTGCCGGATATCCAGCCCTGCGGGCGGAGGCGATCCCGGGGAACGCGGCGCGGAGGTTGGCTTGTCCGGTGATTGAGCCACTGGAGGAGGCGTCCCGGCGGATTGCGGCGCTGTGGGTTGCGACATTATCTCTCCCTTTATACCTTAGCCACCAGTGGCCGGCCCAGCAGACCCTGCGGGCGAAAAATAAGAATGACCACCAGTAAGGAAAATGAAAATACATCTTTGTAATCGGAATTGACCATGCCCGAAAACTGCGCCTCGGCGACGCCCAGGATCAGGCCGCCCAGCATGGCTCCAGGCAGCGAGCCGATACCGCCCAGCACCGCGGCGGTGAATGCCTTAATGCCGATGATAAAACCGGCATAAAAATCAAAGGTGCCGTAGTTCATGGTAATCAATACCCCCGCCAGCCCCGCCATGGCGGCACCGATAACAAATACCCAGGAAATAACCCGGTCGGTATTGATGCCGAGGATCGAGGCCATCTTGCGATCCTGCTGGGTGGCGCGGCACATGCGCCCCAGCCTGGTGTGGCCGATAATATAGGTTAGCGCCAGCATCCCCAGCAGCGACGCCACCAGGATAAAGATCTTGGTATAAGTGAGCTGGACAAAGCTGTCGCCGATGTGGAACCTGAGCACCCCGTCCAGCATGGTGGGAATACCCTGTTGACGTGGCCCCTGGCTGATTTGCGCATAGTTTTGCAGGATAAGCGACATGCCGATGGCGGAGATCAGGGGCGCCAGCCGGGTAGAGTTGCGCAGGGGCCGGTAGGCAATGCGCTCGATAACCCAGCCGTAGACGCCCGTAACCGCGATGGTAAACACCAGGGTGCCGAGGATGAGCAGTGGAAACGAATGCAGGCCGAAAAACGACAGCAGCGCCAGCGCGATGGCGCACAGATAGGCGGAAATCATATAGACTTCGCCGTGGGCGAAGTTGATCATGCCGATAATACCGTACACCATGGTATAGCCGATGGCGATCAAACCGTAGACGGCGCCCAGTGTCAGGCCGTTAAACATTTGCTGCAGGAAGGAAGAATCCATAGTTACACCGTCTCGTCTTGCTTACAGATCGCCCGGCGGCCAGAAAAGCGACCACCGCACGGCGCGCGGGGTATTTTCCCCCGGTGAAACATGGCGTCGGGGCCGGCCCGTCAGCGGCGACGCCCACGGACAACCCCGGCGCCTGGCCCAGGGTCCGCCTGGCGCATTACCTTTAGCCCATGGTGGCTTTAGGGGATTTCGTGATATTTACCCTGGTCGTCCCATTGATAAACCACGTAATCGGATACCTTCAGATCGCCTTTGCTGTCCCAGGCCTTTTTGCCCATCACCGTATCTACGCTGTTGGCTTTCAGCCACGCGCTGGCCTTAGCGGAATCGCTGCCGCCGACGGCGTTAAACGCCGCGGCAATAGCCTGTACCGACGCATAGGAATAGAGAGTGTACCCTTCAGGCTCAAACTTGCCGGCGCGGAACTTCTCAATCACCGCCTTGCCGTCGGGAATAACGCGGGGATCTTTGCCGAAGGTCATTAAAACACCGTTGGTATACTGCGGGCCGCCGGCGGCGGTGACCAGTTCACTGGTGACCACGCAGTCGCCGGAAAAGAATTTAGCGGTGACGCCCTGCTCACGCATCTGGCGCACCAGGGGACCCGCCTCGGGATGGCAGCCGCCGAAATAGACCACGTCCGGATCCAGCGCGCGGATTTTCGTCACCAACGCGTTGAAATCTTTTTCACCGCGCGACAAGCCTTCATACATCACCTCCTTCACGCCGCGTTTGTTCAGCTCCGCCTTGGTGGCATCCGCCAGGCCCTGGCCGTAGGTGTCCTTATCGTGGATGATGGCCACTTTTTTCGCCTTCAGCTTATCGATAATGTAGTTGCTGGCAATCAGTCCCTGCTGGTCGTCCCGCCCGCACATACGGAACATGGCGGTCTGGCCACGCTCGGTAATCTGTGGATTGGTGGAGCCGGGAGTGATGGCGATAATACCCGCCTCGTCATAGACTTCCGACGCCGGCATGGTGGATGAGGAGCAGAAGTGGCCAATCACCGCCTTCACGTGTTCCTGATCCACCAGCCGGTTGGCCACCGCCACCGCCTGTTTGGGTTCACAGGCGTCATCTCCTTGCACCAGCTTAATTTTTTCCCCCTTGATGCCGCCCGCGGCGTTAATATCCTCGGCCGCCTGGGAAGCGCCGCGCCAGTATTGATCGCCATAGGTGGCATTGGGTCCGGAAAACGGCCCGGCAACGCCGATAACCACATCGGCATGGGCGGAGAAAGCCGCGCCCAGGCAACCGATAAGCAGGGCGGAAAGCGGGGTTCTTATCAATTTCATTGACATCATCTGGTTCCTTTATACAGTTTCAGCAAAACGCCCGAGGCGTGGACCATAAATCCTGAAGCTTAAACGTACAACCCATGAAGACGACGGGTATTTACCCCAACAAAATAAGCAATTATCCGGCCATAATGGCAAATTTCCGGCACATTAGAGGCACAGACCGTTTCGCTCCGGGGAGCTATCATCAGGGCGGGCGCCGCGCCGCCCCCTTTCAGTGCGCTTGTGCCGCCGGAAAACGGCGCCGGCGCCGCGGTTGCACCATTTCGGTGATACCGTCTATTAAAGACTATCTTTTAACGTTAAAGTCTAATTTTAATAACAAATAGGACATGTATCACATTAATTATCGGCGCGCCGCGGCACATGCCGCCTGGCGATTTAGCGTTAAAAAATAGTTGGTAAACACCAACGTATTTCTGAACCTTGAGATAATAAAAAGCGGCGCCTCAACACTTTCGCTGACTAATATTTACTGATAAGAAAAAATTAACCGCCCGCGCCGGTTTTATTGCCATAAAAATCATCAGCAATAAAGAACGGGCCTGAAAATAAAGGACCGGAATACCAAAATAAGGGCGGATACACCGCCCCCGGCCGGCGAAACCGCGGCATTGCCGGCCCGGGGCGTTATTATCAGGCGGTGGCCCGCAGCGCCATATCCACATATATCGCCCGCAGCGCCCGGGTTACCGGACCGGGAACGCCGTCCCCCACCGTCCTGCCGTCAATGCCGATAACCGGCCAGATAAAGGTGGTGGCGGAGCTGATAAACGCCTCCCGCGCGGCATAAGCCTCCTCAACGCTGAATGCCCGTTCCTCAAACGGGATAGCATGGGTTTCGGCCAGCATCAGTAGCGAACGGCGGGTTATGCCGTGCAAAATATCGTTGCTGAGCGGCCGGGTCACCAGGGTGCCGGCGGGCGTGACAATCCACGCGTTACAGGCGCTGCCTTCGGTTATCAGCCCGTTCTCCACCAGGAAGGCATCGTCCGCGCCCTGGGCATGGGCATACTCCTTGGCCAGGCAAGGCGCCAGCAGTCCCACCGTTTTGATGTCGCGGCGGTGCCAGCGGATATCCTCCAGCGTCACCACCCGGATGCCGTTGATAGCCTTGGCATTATTGATAACCGGCCGCGCCTGGGTAAACAACGTAAGCGTAGGCGGAGTGCCGGCCGGCGGAAAATCAAATTCCCGATCGCCGGTAGTGCCGCGACTCAGTTGCAGATAGACCGCGCCTTCCCGCAGTTGATTGCGGGCGATCAGCTCCCGCTGTATCGCGTCCAGTTCAGCGGGCGTAACGGGCAGGGAGAGTTTAAGCTCCCGGCAGGAGCGCACCAGACGGGCGATATGGCCCTCGTTTTCCAACAGCTTACCGTTTAATACCGCGGTGACTTCATAGACCGCGTCGGAGAACAGGAAGCCCCGGTCGAAGATGGAGATCCTGGCGTCCTGCTCCGGCACATAGTCGCCGTTAAGATAGACAATTCTGCTCATGGATTCTTCCGCCGTGGTTAAAGTTGCTCAATAATGCGCGCGACGCCCTGGCGGAACGGATCCACCACCGGCAAACCGTAGCATGTTTCCAACTCCGCCATATAGGCCAACGCGTCCGCCTCCGGCAGCAGGGCGCTGTTAACGGAGATGCCGACAAATCGCGCCTGCGGGTTGGTCAGCCGCGCCGCCCGCAGGTTCAGCGCCATACAATCGGCCAGGTCGGGCAGCGGATAATCGACGCCGCGCATAGTGGTACGCGTCGGCTCATGACACAAGACCAGCGCATCAGGCTGCGCGCCGTGGATAAGCCCGAGGGTGACCCCGGCAAACGACGGATGGAACAGCGACCCCTGCCCTTCGATGATATCCCAATGATCCGGCTCGTTGTCCGGCGCCAGGGTTTCCACCGCGCCGGCGATAAAGTCCGCCACCACCGCGTCGATACTGATTCCCGCGCCGCTGACCAGGATGCCGGTCTGGCCGGTGGCGCGAAACGTGGCTTTTCTGCCCTGTTCCAGCATGGCCTTCTCAATGGCCAACGCGGTATACATTTTACCGCAGGAACAGTCGGTGCCCACCGGCAGCAACCGTTTACCCGCGCGCTTGCGCCCGTTGCCCACCGGCAAAGCGGCGCGGGTGTGGCGCACATCGAACAGCGAGCGGCCAAGCCTTTGCGCCGTGGCTTGCAGTACCGGAACGTCCGACAGGCGATTATGCAGCCCGGCGGCCAGGTCCATGCCGTTTTCCAGCGCGTCGCGCAGCACCTCGACCCAATGCCCGGCAATCACCCCGCCGCGATTGGCCACGCCTATCACCAGCGTTTTGGCGCCCATGGCCCGGGCGGCGGCAATGTCCAGATCGGGCAGGCCGCAATCCACCTGGCAACCGTCCATGCGCAATTGGCCGACGCAGTATTCCGGATGCCAGTGGCGGATGCCGGTGGCGACTTTCGCCGCCAGCCGATCGTGCGCGTCCGCCAGGAACAGCAGATAAGGTTTTTGAATTTCCATCAGCAACGCCTCATTAAACAGTTAGGGTAAAGGGTGCGCCCCACCGATGCTGCGGACCCGTTGCTCCACGGACAGAGGCGGCCAGGGGGTTGGCGCGATACCACTACCTAGCACAGGTTATGCCAAATAGACTCCAATCCTAAATAGCGTTATAGATCAATTAAATAAAATCATCTTCCGCCATCGCGACCGATAAAGCCGTGGTCGCCGTGCTTTTTTGCACCAAATTCAGGCGTTAACGCTGCTTTATTGCCTCACCATGGTGATATTTAATAAAATATTAACAATTAGCCAGGTTAAAACCCGGCATATTGGTAAAATAATGGCATAAACCACGGCGCAAAAACGGCGTTGCCACGATAAAATCCGCTGCAAACCGAATCCGCCGCTGTTTGTGCGGTAAAACCGTTATCCGGCGCTGAAAAACAACAGAGTATCTTGCCGGCGGGCAGACACGGCGGGGCGTTTTGCCGGCTGGGGGCGAAAAAAAACCTAAACCGCTTGTTTGCCACCGCTGATACAGCGAGAGAAACAAGGAGTTTAGGTTTTACCTGGACGGCGGCGGTGCCGCCGACAACAGTGATTGATAATGCCGCCGGCGCGTTATTTTAACAAGTGCCGCCCGGAGGCAGATGTTAATAATGTGACGCCGTTCAGATTTTAATCAATCACCCGGCGTTCGGCGTCCCCGCCTGCGCCGCGCGATTAAATCCCAGCACGCGGTAAATTACGGCAACCAGGACTAAAAAGGCCGAACCTACCACCAGCGACAGCCGGGTGTCCGGGCTAAAGGCCATACCCGCCAGCACGCAGACTAAAAAGGCCATGGTCAGGTAGTTGGACCAGGGAAACCATACCGAGCGGAACGGATGCGACGCCATGGCATCCCGGTGTGTCCGGCGAAAGCGCAGCTGGCTTATCAGCACCACAAACCAGGGCACCATGCCAGGCAGAACGCTGGCGCTGTAGACATAAACGAATACCCGCTGCGGATTGGGAATAATATAATTCAGGCACGAGCCCAACAGCAGCACCACGATGGACAGCATCACCCCCACCGCCGGGATGCCGTTGCGCGAGACCCGCCCTACCGCCGCCGGCAGCTGGCGGTTTTGCGCCAGGGCGAAGAGCATGCGGCCGCAGCTGTACATGCCGCTATTGCAGCCGGACAGCGCCGCGGTGAGGATAACAAAATTGATAATGCCCGCCGCCGCGGTAATGCCGATTTTGGCGAAGGTCAGCACAAACGGGCTACCGCCGCCGTCGATTTGATTCCAAGGGTAAATCGTTACGATAACAAATATTGCCCCGACGTAAAAAATCAGAATGCGCCAGAGGATCTTGCTCACCGCGCGCCGCAGGGTCACCTGGGGATTACGGGCCTCGCCGGCGGTGATGCCGACCAGCTCCACGCCCTGATAAGACGCCACCACAATACAAAGCGCAAACAGCAGGCCCTTCCAGCCGCCGGCGAAAAAACCACCGTGGGCGGTAAGATTGCCAAGCCCCACCGCATGGCCGTGGTTGCCGATGCCGAAAAAGATAATACCCAGTCCCACCGCGATCATCACCACGATAGTGGTGATTTTGATCATGGCGAACCAAAACTCGATTTCGCCATACAGCCTGACCGCGGCCAGGTTAGCGAGCGCCACCAGGGCGACGGCGGCCAATGCCGGCAGCCATTGCGGCAGGTCGGGAAACCAGTACTGGACATACACGCCGATGGCGGTGATTTCCGACACCCCCACCGCCATCCACATAAACCAATAGCTCCAGGCGGTAAGGTAGCCGAAAAACGGACTCATATAGCGATGGGCATAGACCGCGAAGGAGCCGGCGATGGGTTCCAGATAAAGCATCTCCCCCATCGAGCGCATAATAAAAAAGACAAATAACCCGGCGATAATATAGGCCAGCAGCACCGACGGCCCGGCCCATTGCAGCGTGCTGGCCGCGCCCATAAATAAACCGACGCCGATGGTGCCGCCCAGGGCAATCAGTTCGATGTGCCGGGCTTTGAGGCCGCGCTGCAACTCCTGCTTTGGTTCCACTATCATCCCTCTGAATCCGTTGGCTCATTTCCGCGCGCGGATTTAACAATGAATATTATCGAGGGCAAGGAGATTACCGCATTTTGCGTGATATAACATGCTCCTCATCGTTTTCGCGCAGCGCTTTTTGCAGCCCGGCGGCATCGAAACGTTCGCAATACATCGGCCTGCCCCGCTGGAAACGCCACCCCTCGGCCAGAGACCCGGCATCCACGACATCAAAGCCGAATTGATCGATAAGCGCGGCGGCCTGCTGCTTTGCCTGCGCGTCGTCGCCGCTGATGGGCAGCGCGCGCCGTCCCGGCGCGCCCGCGGGCATACCGTCGCGTTCCAGATCGTTAACCCGGATGGAATTGAACGCCTTGACGATGTTCGCCCCGACAAGATGACGGGCCAGCAGCTCGCTGGTGGTGATGGATTGATTCTCCAGCTCAGGCATCTGCCCGTCGCGTTCGGGATAATAATTATTGGCGTCCAGCACCACTTTACCGACCAGGGGCGCAACCGGTACTTGCAGGTAATTTCTCAGGGGAATGGCGACTACCACCAGTTCGCCGAAGGCGGCGGCCTGTGCCGCGGTGCCGGTCAAACAGCCTATTGACGCCACCAGGCTCATCAGGGTTTGCGGGCCGCGTGAATTGCTGACCATCACCTCATGCCCTTGCTTCATCGCCAGTTGGGCGATGGCGCGGCCGATAAAACCCGCGCCGATAATGCCTATTTTCATAAGTCAGAACTCCAGTTGGAAGAAAAAAAATACCGAGGACCGACTTTACATTACCAACCGTTTTGCGATAAACAGGCATATCAGAACATATCCCGCAACCTACAGTTGTGAATTATCCGGCAGGAGCGCCGTAATGGACCGACTGACCAGCATGGCGGTATTTGTTAAGGTCGCCGACCGGGGGTCTTTTGCCGCCGCCGCCGAGGCGCTGAATATTTCAGCGCAAATGGTGGGCAAGCATGTGGTATTTCTGGAGGATCGGCTGGGGGCGCGCCTGCTAAACCGCACCACCCGCCGGCAGAGCCTGACCGAAATCGGCGTGGTGTTTTACCAGCGCTGCAAGATAGTGCTGTCCGAAGCGCAGGCGGCCGAGTCCGTAGCCCTTGAACTCAGCGCCGCGCCGCGCGGCCAGCTGCGCGTCAACGCGCCAGTGACGTTTGGCGCCTACGCCCTGACGCCGATGATTAACCGTTATCTGCTGGCGTTTCCGGCGGTGAAGGTGGATTTAACCTTGACCGACCGCTTTGTGGATGTGGTGGATGAGGGTTTTGAGGCGGTCATTCGCCTGGGCGCGCTGAAAGACTCAAGTCTTGCCGCCCGGGAACTCGCGCCCTACAGGATGATTGCCTGCGCATCGCCGGGATATCTGGCCCGTTGCGGGTTTCCGCGCCAATTAAGCGATCTTGAACGCCATGAATGCCTGGGCTATAGCTTCTGGTCGCGTCCGCCGCTCAGTGAATGGCGCTTTACCCGCGGCGGCGAGGAACAACGGGTGCGGGTGCTAAGCCGGCTACAGATTAACGACAGCTCGGCGCTGTTAACCTCCGCGCTTCACGACGGCGGGATTCTCCTCGGCCCGGAAGTGATACTGCGGCCCTATCTGGCATCCGGCCAGTTGGTGCGGGTATTGCCGGACTATGAAGCGCCGTCCCGGCCGCTGCATATCCTGTTCGCCGCCCAACGGCAGCTGACGCCGAAATTGCGCAGTTTTATCGACTGCGTGGTGGCGGAATTCGGGGCGCGCTAAGGTCAAACCGGCGGCAGGATCTCGAATACCGCCTCTTTAGGCCGGCATAACCGGGTGCCCAGGGGCGTGACGACGATAGGGCGATTGATCAACACCGGGTATTGCACCATAAAATCGATAAGCTGTTCATCGGTCCAGCGATCTTCCGCCAGGCCCAGTTGCTGGTAAGGATCGTTTTTGGTGCGAATCAACGCGCGGACCGGCAGGCCCATATCCCTGATCAACGTCTGCAACTGCTGATGATTGGGCGGCGTTTTCAGATATTCGATAACCTTGGGCTCAATGCCCCGTTCGCGCAGCAACGCCAGCGTATTGCGGGAGGTACCGCAGGTGGGGTTGTGATAAAGGGTGACGTCACTCATAGCGTGTCTCTTGTCCTTGGGTAATGACCCACTGGTCCGGCAATCCAAACAGTATCGTCAAAACCCGGTGACGGCGCACGCGGTATTTTTGTATTGTCTCCGACCCGACATCTGGCGCAGGAAGCGCCCAAACCACGATAAGCCCGACCAGAGCGTCGGGCTTATCGTTTATGTCATGGCATAGTATTTGAATTAACGCGGCCGGATCTTGGTTTAGTCCGACCGCCTTTACCTGTTTCTATTACATAATTACTCTGTTGTGAACAGGCATAGCCACCTAACTTACAGATTATAATTATGTAGCGACGAAACAAGCATAGAACCTATTATTTCGACGGTTTTCTGCCGCCGCCATGGCTGTTGCGCCCGCCTTTTTCACCGGCTTCGGATGCGCGCTGGGGGTCGTTTTTGAAGTTGCCGCCGCTCGCCTGGCCGCCTTTCTTGCCGGCGCTGGATGCCTTTGCGCGATCTTCCGCGAAATTGCCCGATCCGCCACGATGTTGTTCAGCCATCTTAAACCTCCGGTTGAAATAAAGTGAATTTCAATTATTCTGTATCTTTTCAAAGCGGCATAAAAATAAACTGCGATAATTTAATGCGGTTTACCGCATTTTTACTCCACTTAATTGCTTTCCACCCAATAACAGATAGGCAACTCATATCATGTCATAGGTATATTTAATACTAGACGACATACTCATACTGGCAAGCGTCATTTACAGATTGATACAAACTCCGCCCAAGGAATCAGCGTAAGTAGGTGCATTAATTTCTTAACTATCTATTATTTAAGGTTTTTTATTAAAAACATTATTTAAAGCCACATTATTTAACCCGTTATTGCATATAATTTAAAAATCGTGGGATACCTGCTGGGAACAACCGAAGCCGCAATTCTCTTTTTGCACCTAAAAATAAGAGACTTATAAGGCCTATAAAGATTATTCTCCCTATTGTCTTGTATGCCAGCCGCTTATCATGATGGAATCAGCACCCTATCATTTTTATTTCTGTCTATACTTAATGCGGACACTCATTCTATATTCGCAATCCGTGGTGTCCGACCGGTCCAGCCGCCGGCGGCAAGGTAAACATTAACCGCAACATTTTGCATGTTTGCATGTCGCTGCAAAAAATATTCACGGGAGAAAAACAATGTTCACCAACCAGACCCGATACCCTGGCAAGCCCGATGGACTGCTGATAGCGCAGGCGCCGCAACCCGTGGCGCCGGCCAAGCCGGCTGATCAAAAAAGTAAGGATGACCCGGCCAACGCGCCGGAATCCGGCGACAAACTGCCCGACCAGCAATAATCGACCCGCATTGCCAGCCAGCAGTCATACGCCGGGCGATTATGCATGGCTTTTTCCGGCAATTTTCATACCCGCCGTCACCAGCGCCACGATAATCCCGCCGGCCACCAGTCCCAGCAGCATATCGGTGGCGCTGGTCATCAGGGTGCCAACGAAACCGCCGTGCCCTTCTTGCATGCGGTCAATAAGGCCATGGGTCCAGGGCAAGCCGTGCGCCAGAATGCTGCCGCCCACCAGGAACATGGCGATGGTGCCGATAACCGACAGGGATTTCATCAGCAGCGGCGCGGCATTGACCACCCCGCGCCCCATGGCGCGCAACAGCTTGCGCGAGCCGCCCTGGCCGGGCAATTCGCTCAGGTAAAGTCCCACATCATCCATTTTGACGATGGCCGCCACGATGCCGTAGACGCCCAGGGTCATGGCGATGGCGATCAGCACCATCACCGCCACCTGGTTCATCAAGGGCGCGCTGGCCACGGTGCCCAATGAAATCACGATAATCTCCGCCGAGAGGATAAAATCGGTACGCACCGCGCCTTTAACCTTTTTATTTTCCAGCGCCAGCACATCTTCCGGGGTGACGCCGGATCCTGACGCCGGCGCATCCGTCTGGCGGGTCTCGTCCGGGGCCACCGAAGCGCCCTGCGCCACACCCGCCGGCGCGGCCTGCGCGGCGGTGGCCGGGACGATCGGCGGCGCATCGGCATTGAGCACCGCCATCGGCGCGGACGGGACCGGCTCAGCATGGTTTTTTTTCTGCTGACGGCGATGCCAGCTTTCGATCAGTTTTTCAACGCCTTCGTAGCACAGATAGGAACCGCCCAGCATCAGCAACGGCGTAATGGCCCAGGGAATAAATGCGCTGATAACCAGCGCCAGCGGCACCAGTATCGCCTTGTTGATCAGTGAACCCTTAGCGACTTTCCATACCACCGGCAGCTCACGGTCGGCCCTCACGCCGGATACCTGCTGCGCGTTCAGCGCCAGGTCGTCGCTGAGCACGCTGGCGGTTTTACGCGCCGCCACCTTACTCATCGCCGCCACGTCATCCAGTATCGAGGCTATATCATCAAGCAGCGCCAACAGGCTGGTTCCCGCCATATCGAATTCCTTTAATTGTGCTTTTTATCATTAGTATCGTTATGATTAAAGCAGGCTATTCCCATATTGTTAATAATTCATATCAGTTATTTGGAGAATGTTATGTCTGCAGAGGTTCATATCGTGGCGGTTGTCGAAGGTAAACCGGGCAAGGCGGAAGCTATCAAAGCGGTGATAAAACCCTGTATCGAAGCCACCCGCCGGGAAGAAGGCTGTCTGAAGTACCAGTTGCATCAGGATATTGTCCGGCCCGATCATTTTATTTTTGTCGAGCAGTGGGCAAGTGAGGAAATTGTGCAAAAACACAGCAAATCCGCGCATCTCAAAACCATGGTGGACGGGCTGACCGATCTTATCGTCACGCCGTTGGAAGTGTCGCTATTAAAAAGCATTTACTGAGCCGGCGTCTGCGCGCCGTGTTGCATGTCTGGCGGACGACGGCGACCACGGCCGCACCGATAGCATGGATACCGGCGCTTATGGCATAGCCCCGAACACAACCGGGCCGGGCAATGCCGCTGCGGCCCATGTCTGCGCCCTTCACATGTGTTTACGTAGCCAGTCCAGTTGCTGTCCTGCGACGCGATTAAGATGCTCGCCGGCAAAAACCTGGTAATGACGCGCCTTGGGCTGGATATGGCAGCGTTTATCCGCGCTAATGGCCTGGTATAAAGCCAGGCCGTATTCCAGCGCGATGACTTTATCATTTTCAGCAAACACCATAAACGTCGGCTGAGTCACCCGCGCCGCAGCTTGCGCCGGATGATAAAGAATGGTTTCCCATACCGCCAGATAAGGGACTTTATTCCCCAGGACCGGGAATTCCTTTTTTTTCTTTTCAAAGAACACGCGCGACTCCTCATCGGTCATGACCTTGATAATGGGCACCAACAGTTCACTGCCGCTCTGCTGCTGCTTACTCGCCATCCTTTTCAGGGTATCCATAAAGCGGGCCTTTTCCTCCCCCCCCATATCGCCGGTCACCAATTGCTCGCCGTCGGCGAAAGCCAGTTGGCTGAGGACGCATTTTATTTCCGGGCGGCGGGCGGCCACCTCGATAACGTGACAGCCGCCAAGCGACGTGCCCCACAGGGCGATACGCCGGGCATCTATCCCGGGTTGGGCTTGGCACCAGTCCAATACCGCCATGATGTCTTCAATCTGCCGTTCCGGCACTACCCTGCCGGCGTCGCCTTCACTGTCGCCGAAGCCACGGTAATCAAAGGTAACAACGCAGTAGCCGGCCGCGGTAAAATGCTTAACAAAGCCCGATAATAAGATGTCCTGGATGCAAAAGAATCCGTGGCACATCAATACCGCCGGCAGCGGCGATGTGGTGCTACCGCCTGCACGATGTATCCGTATGGCCAGTTTGTCCCCCGCAAATTCTATAGCGTGTCGCTCAATTTCCATCATATTTTCTCCTTAGGTAACTAATAATTTCGTCGTTTTAATTACAAATTTCGAACGCGCAATGAAAGTGGCGATCATCGCTGTTCACCGACAAATATTTTCATTAAAATATCAAGATAGTTATTTTAATTGATAATAATACAAATGCTAATGATATTAGGAACTCATAAATTGATAATACCGGTAATTATTATCGTTGAGCAAGGTAAATAATTTATTATCAGGCTCGTTTTTTATTATTGAGTGATAAACAGCAGGAAAATATAAAATACTCCAATTGAGCCTTTTTTAAAGACATATTATGTTAACTGCCAGTCAATCTTAACGTTTCTACTAATAGCCAGCCATTGTATAATAACATCTCTATGTTACTCAATCAGTTAAAGAGACAGCAATCAATTGCTTGGCTAATTATTTATTAGATTTATATTTATATACTCATAAAAATGGTTATTTTGACCGATAAAAGCCTGCGTTCCTGTGGGCAGTGATTAAAATCAATAAATAACTATTTTATTTGCATTTATATGAAAAGATTCTTTCACCGGCGGGGAGGATAACATGCATAACATTTTTCTGGGCAACGCGGACGGGAACGCAAGTTGCCGGGAACGCCGCACGGTTCGTCCGCCGCGCGGCGTTTTAATCGTCCCGGTTAACGGCTGGGAAAAGGTAGCCGTATGCCCTTCAGGAAGAGAAACGCCAATAACAGGCCGCCCCATAGCGCCATCGTGATATAACTGCTTATTCCCATGATATTCAGGCCGCTTTCCAGCATCTGCAGCAGGATCAGCGCCAGCACCATACCGACAATCTTGCCGAAACCGCCATCGGGATTAATCCCCCCCAGTACCGCCGCCAGGATACTCGTCAGCAGGTAGGACTCGCCGTAGGCGGCCTTGGCGGAATTCAGCTTGGACATCATCAGCAGCGCCGCGACCACGCACAACAGCGAGGAGATGACATAAACCGCCATCAGCGTGCGCGGCGTATTAATGCCGGCATAATGGGCCGCCCGCTGATTGGAGCCGATAAGATAAATACGGCGGCCCAGCGGCGACCGTTCCAGCACGATCCACATGATAAGCGCCACCAGGGCAAAGAGGTACAAGGGTACCGGGATGCCCAGCCAGTTATGGTTGTTCAGCCACAGCACATAGGCGGGAAAATTGGAGATAGCCGTCCCCTTGGATATCAGGATGGTCACCCCCTTCAGCAGGGTCATCATGCCCAGGGTGGCCAATATGGGAGAGACGCGGATGACGGCGATCAGGACCCCGTTCAGCAGGCCGATGAGACCGGCCATAGCGATACCGGCCAGCAGCATCAGCAGGGCGCTGCCTATCGACGGGGCAAAATGGGTGGCAACCCAGGCCATGACCAGGGCGCAGCAGTTGGTGGTGGCGATAATCGACAGGTTGATGCCGCCGGTCAGCATGGTCACCGCCATGGCGAACGCCAGCACGCCTAATACCGGCAATTGTGATCCGATGGACTGGAAATTCGACGCCGACCAAAATACGCCCGGAATCTGCACGCTGAAGGTCACCACCACCACTACCAGCAGCACCATCAGGTACAGCTCCACATGATCTTTTACTTTGGCGCCGCTCATGACAGGATCTCCGATTTACTGCGCTGACTCCAGGCGGTGGAGCTGATACTGACCACAATGACCAGGCCGGTAATCACCATCTGCCAATAGGAAGACACACCGATTAAATTCAAGCCGTTCTGCAGCATGGCCAGCAGTACCACGCCCAACACCGTTCCCAGCAGCGTGCCGCGCCCGCCGATGATACTGGTTCCACCCAGCACCACCGCCGCCAGCACGGTCAGTTCATATCCCAGCAGCGAGTCCGGCGCCACCGTCATCACGGTATAGGATTGCACCACCCCGGCCACGCCCGACAACAGCCCCATGAAACCATAGACAAACAGCTGTAGCTTGAAAATACCGAAGCCCAGCCGGGAAGCCGCCTCGCGATTACCGCCCATGGCATAGATTTTACGCCCGATACTGCTGCGTTTCATCAACAGGCCGGTGATGATCAATACCGCCAGCAGGGTCATAATGGGCAGGTTCAGGCCATAGTCATAGCCGTCGGCGGCGGTAAAAGTAAATAATGTCAGGCCGCCTTCGAACCAGTCGGGATATTTGTACAGCCACACGCCTTTGGAAAAATAGAGCAGTAAGCCATAAAATATATTCAGCGTAGAAATAGTGACAATAATGGAAGGCACTTTCAACCGGTTGACCAGTACAGCGTTGATCAGGCCCAGCACGGTACCGACGCCGCCGGCGATGAGGAACGCCACCAGGAAATTACCACCGTATCTCAGCAGCGCGGTGACCATGATATATTGCGCGATGATGGTCATCGCGGGAAAAGAAATATCGATGCCGCCCGAGATCAGGACGATAAACAGCCCGCAGGCCAGGATCAGCAGCATGGCGTAATTGTTGATAAGATCGTAAAGATTGCCGAAGGTGAGGAAATCGCTACTGTTCAGGCTGAACACGATCCCCATGATCAGGATGGTCGCGATCAGCAATACTTCATGCCGGTGCAATGCGGCTTTGTTAACCATTGACCACCTCCGCCAGCGCCGCTTCGGTGGTTTGGGACGTAAGGAATTCAGCCACCAGGGTGCCCGCTTTCATCACCAGAATCCGATGGCTGTTAAAATACGCCTCTTCAATTTCATCACAAATCATCAAAACCGCGATGCCCTGGGCGGCCAGCGCGTTAATAATCTGGTAAATCCCCGCCTTATTGGCAATATCGACGCCGACCGTGGGCGAATCCAGGATGAGCAGACGCGGACGGGTTGCCAGCCATTTTGCGATCGCCACCCGCTGGGCATTGCCGCCGGAAAGGGTATTGACCGGCAGCGAGGTATTATCCGACTTGATGGTCAGCCGGCCGATCATCTCATCGACCAGGGCCTGCGCTTTTTGCTTATCGATAAGGTGCCAGCGGTCTTTCACCTGCGCCAGTACCGTTGAGATGATATTGTCCTCAATGGACTGCTCCATGACCAGCCCGGTGCCCAGGCGGTCTTCTGACACATACCCTACGCCTGCGGCAATCGCATCGCGATTGCTGTTGAACGCGACCGGCCGCCCGTCGATTTTAATGCTGCCGCTGTCCGGGCGGTTCAGGCCGAACAGGCTCAGGCAAAGTTCCGTGCGCCCTGCGCCCAACAGCCCGGTGATGGCGACGATTTCACCTTGGCGCACCTGCAGCGAAATATCGTGGTATTGCCCGCGGCGGCTTAACCTCTCCACCTCCAGCACCACCGGCTTGCCGCCCGCATAAGGGGTCAGTACTCGATAATCGAACGCCAGCCCGGTCATCAGGAACGCCAGCTGTTTACTGCCCATTTCGGCGGCGGGGAAGGTGCCGATGTACTCACCGTCCTGCAACACGGTAATGCGGTCGGATACCTCCATAACCTCATCCAGCCTATGGCTCACAAACACCACGCAGATCCCCCGCGCCTTCAGCTGATGCACCAGCCGCAGCAGCCCTTTGACTTCCGTCATGGTAAGTGAGGCGGTAGGCTCGTCCATGATAATCAGCCGGGCATCCTGCGCCAGCGCCCGGCAAATCGCCACCAGTTGCCGCTGCGCTATCGACAGCGTTTCAAGGGGCGCGTCCAGGTTAAGCTGGATGCCGATATCGTCCAGGGTGCGCTGCGCCAGCTGGTAAAGATGGCGTTTATTCACCCAGAGATGGTGATGATAAAGATTGATGGCGATATTTTCCGCCACGCTCAGGTTGGGAAACAAGGACAGATCCTGGTAGATCACCTGGATGCCGCGTTTAACGGATTCCCCCGGCGTCAAATGGGAGAACTCGCGATCGTCGAGGGTGATTTTCGCCCCGGCATCCGGTTGATAAACGCCGGAAATAATCTTAATCAGCGTAGACTTGCCGCAGCCATTCTGCCCGGCCAGGCAATGCACCTCGCCCGGCAGTAACGTCAGTGCAATATCATTGAGCGCCTTCACCCCATAAAATGTTTTGCTGACATGTTCCATCGCAATTAACGGCTTCATTGCAACCTCATAGTAACGCGTCCGGGTGACCGGCCGGGGCAGTCGCCCTTCCCCGGCCAGAGCCTCGCAGGATGTAAACAGCGGCGAACAATTAATACAGGCTGTCGATGTTGTCCTTGGTAACCCGCAGCACCTTATGGAACTTAATCACTTTCTTGTCGGCATCCACTTCCGCTTTGCCCAGGCCTTTTACTTCATAGCCCGGGCCGATATTTTCGCCTTTCAGCAGGCTGGCCGCCACCGCCGTCAGGGCATACCCGGCGGTAGCCGGATCGTAGGTAATGCCTTCGGTGATATCGCCGCTTTTAATCAGCGACGCCGCCTGGGACGGAATCATCATGCCGTAGACATGGACTTTATTTCTGGCGCGTTTCTCCTTAACCGCGCGTCCCGCGCCGATGGGTCCCTGCGATCCAAACGCCACGATGGTATTCAGATCGGGGTGGGCCTTCATCAGATCAAGGGTGGTACGGCGGGAGTCATCGATGCTTTCCGACACCGGCATGCGGCTGGTCACTTCATGCATATCGGGATAATGCTCTTTCTGGTATTTCACAAACAAATCGGCCCAGAGATTATGCTGGGGCACCGTCAGGCTGCCCACATAGATGACATATCCCCCTTTACCGCCGTTGGCCTTGGCGACCTCCTCCACGTTGTCGGCGGCAAACTGCTGGTTGTCGATAATTTCGACATCCCAATTGGCGCTGGGCTGGCCCGGCGATTCATTGGTTAATACCACGATGCCCGCCGCGCGCGCTTTTTTAAATACCGGCTCCAGCACATCGGCATCATTGGGCACGATGGTTATGGCGCTGACTTTTTTGGCAATCAGGTCTTCAATGATTTTCACCTGTTGGGGAGCATCGGTACTGGACGGTCCGACTTGATAGGCATTGACGGAAAGGTCCTTACCGGCCTGGGTGACGCCTTCGCCCATACGGTTAAACCAGGGCATGCCGGCGATTTTGGAGATATTGACGATTTCGGACTGCGCGGCAAAGGCGCTGGACGCGCTCAGCATCAGGCCCAGGCAACCTGCGGTTAACCAGTTGTGCAGGGTATTTATTTTCATTTTATTTATCCTCATGAAGCAATAAAAGGTCGTGGTAGCTAGAGTTAAAATTTACAGAAAAGGCCATGGGAACAGGGTTAAAATTAAAACGCTTTTTCAACGCGTTATATCAAAAAAATAAGGAATTATGCGAAGAAAACGATTGAAATATGGAAGGATACGGAAAAATTATCCATATACATATTGGCTGTATATATGGATAAATAAGGCACTATTTTTGTTTGGGATTAAGCTCACAAAACGATTATAAAAAACCAGCAAGCCGGATTATGGTGCTATAGCTGTGGCGGCATGGCGCGCGTGTTCCTCGCGCATATACAGGGAAAATTGCGTCAGCGCCATCGGCCTGGAGAAAAAGTAGCCTTGCTGAAAGAACACCTGTTTATCCAGCAAATACGCCTTTTGCCGCGCGTTTTCCACACCTTCGGCAATCAGCTTCATATCCAGCTTCACCGCCAGATCGATAACCACGTCCACGATAATCCGGGAAGTGGTCTCCTCTTCAATCATCGCCACGAAGGATTGATCGATCTTCAGGAAATCGATATTCATCTTGCTCAGATAGGACAGGCCGGAATATCCCGTGCCGAAGTCGTCGATGGCAATCGCCACCCCGAGTTGTTGCAGCTCGGCCAGCACGGCCAGCGTCGTATCGTTGACGTCGATAAATTGCCGTTCCGTCAGCTCCAGTACCAGCCGGATATTTTTATCCTGCACCGTCTGCAAAAAAGTCCGGCAATCTTCCACAATCTGCCGGTCGGCAAGATGGTTAGCCGAGATATTGATGGCGACATGCAGCCTCTCCCGCCAATGCACCGCGCTATCGGCAATCACCGTAGCTACCTGCTGCATAAGCTGACGCGTTAAGGGAATGATGAGGCCCGACTCTTCGGCCAGCGGGATAAATACCTCGGGAGAAACAAATCCGTCCGTGGGATGCCGCCAGCGCGTGAGGATCTCCACGCCGGCGCAACGATCGTTGGCCACATTCATCACCGGCTGGAAATAGGGTTCAAACTCATTACGCTTCAGCGCCAGGGCCATATTGGTGCGAATGGACGTGGTAGCCGCCAGCCAGTTGCGGATAAGCAGCGACATGACCAGGCAAACCACCACTGAAAACAGGATTATGACGGCATACGTATCGACCATATAGTCAAAAAACTGACGTTGGGTAATGGCGATGCTCAACGCAAAAGGAAAATCCCGCGAAACCCGGTTGACGGCGATAAACCCGGTTTGCAGCTTGTCAGATGGGATCAGCCGCCCATCAGGCGACAGGGATTGATTCTTTATGCTCAGGAAAATCCGGTTATTGGATCCCACCGCATCCATCATATAATGCATATATTGCGTATCAATGACCACGCTGACGCCGTCATTGCCGCGATGCTTGCGCAACACGATGACAGCAATGCCGGGAAACAGGAGCGTGCCGGCGCGCAGCTCGATTTCCGGCGTCAGATCGCGCATTTCCGCTGCGTATTTGCGCGGCTTCATATTGGGCGGCGCCGGCACCGGGGAGCAATACACCAGGCCTTGATGATCCAGGATAACGGTGCGCACCAGCGAATGGCGCATGTTGATCATGCGTAATCGATCGACGATCTCCGCGCAAGGTCGGTTCAATAACATGATGGCTTCATCGGCCGTTGCGTCGGCGTCGTTTAATAACGTGTCGACAAAGGCCAGCGTACTGCCTATCTCATGATCGGCGCGGGATTTCAACGTCTGGTAAGCAAAAAAACTAATGAGAGAAACGGAAAAAATAAAAAAGCACAAGGGAATGATTACCCAAAAGAGCATGCGATACTTGTTGGCGATTTTTGCTATGATCCTGCTTTTCAGGCTGATAGGCATTGTGCGTTCCCTACTCCTCGGCACATCCCCGGGGGAGATGCAATCCCGCGTATTCGCCTCTGCGAAACTGTGGTAACTGGTTTGAGTATACACCCAGTTAATTATTTCACTCCTAATGCTTCGGGCAGGGAGGCGATATCACAGGAGCAGCTTGCCAGGGATTATACGGACGGCCAGGCTGGCCGGCAAGCGGACAACGCCGGGCACAAGGCGCAGACAGAAAGTATCTTGCACGATGAATAATATAAATTAAAATAATTAGCTTTATGCTTATATATATAATGATTTTTTTAGCGGGACGCATTTTCTCATTGACCGAATCTGTTAACTGATTTACTATCGATTAAAATAATATTATATAATAAAAACCTGCATTTCAATGTATTAAATATATCCCAGATCATTAACTAAACTCAGCTAAAATGATGAGATTCATATGCTTCTTACTGCAAATTCAATCAGGAAAAATGAACACAATCTTATCATTAAAAACATTAGCGATACTATTTTTCGTGAATTTCGCTTTCCGGCGCAAACCCGGTTTGCCTACGCCGTGATTAACAAAAGATACCCGAAGCCGCCGGTTATCTACTCCAACTATCCGGAAAAATGGATAGAAAAATATATCAATATGACATTATATAAATACGATCCCGTTGTCTTATTGGCGCGAAAAAGCATCATGCCCTTCGTGTGGGATGACAAAACGCCATTATTCAATAGTAGCGCCTATAGTAAAATTTTCTCGGCCGCGAAAGAATATAATATCCTCAGCGGTTATACTTTCCCACTGCACGATCATGAAAATAATCTGGCAACCTTAACCCTGTACGCGGAGGAAGAATGCGCGCTTCTCAAACAGCGCATCGAGGAGCATAAAAGAAATATCCAGCTGCTGCTGCTCTCCGTCCATGAGCAATTTATGCTCATACATCCCTATCATGCGCTGCCTGAGAGAGATGAAAGAACGTTAACCACCCGGGAAACCGAAGTCCTTCGCTGGGCAAGCCTCGGGAAAACCTATGGCGAGATTGCCATCATCATGGGCATAACGGAGAGTACCGTTAAATTCCATATCAGTAATGTCATTGTAAAACTTGGCGTAGTGAATGCCAAACACGCCATTAAAAAGGCATCTGACCTGCAACTGTTGAATACCCATGAATAATTGCGGCGGCGTCAAGGCAGCGGGCAATGACTGGCGCCGTCATCATCGGGAAATCGTTATGAATAATGGCGGTGGACATTGTCATGCCATGGTTACAGACCCATCCCGACCGTTACCTATTATCATCTTATTTAATTGAAACGACATTGACAATAAAACACTTAAAATAAACCCTGGCATGACCCATGATGCACCTAAGCGCTCAAAGATAAATAGGCCATTTTTTCAGATAACTTCCCTCACAATAATAATGACGGCGTATATATTTGATCAACGCGTCCTGGCTGTCTTCACCGATGCCGAGACGCAGCAAATATACCGGCTCTTTTTTTTCCGATAATCCGGTACTCTCGATCGCTATATTCCAGCCGCTCCGCTTAAGAATGGTATACATTGATTTACTGCATACCGTCATTATTGCCTGCTTACCAAGCATTCGGGCATAATTCACCATCCCCAGGAACAGCAAATGGCAAAACGGCAGCTTTGTCTCGGCAAGGTCCTTTACCCGCCCTTTATCAACAAAAAAGCGGCTGGACTCAATCAAGGCACCGTCTTCAGGCGCCTGATAATTAAAAAAATCCTTAAAAGGGCCCGTAATCATATTCGGCTGGTCCATGGTTATGAAACGCACGCTGCAGACGATTTCACCGCCATAGCATCCTAATAAATAATGGGTGTGTTCATTATCATAGCCGTCAAATTCCCGGTCACCGACGCAGGTGACCTGCCAGTCCAGGCGATCCTTGAAGGTTTTTTTACGCAGCAGATATAATTCATCGAGTTTATCATTGATAATATCCTGGTACTTAACACTAATTAAATTAAACATAGTCCACCCTTTTATGATTATATATTAATGCTCTTTGATTTAACTTAATACAAAGTTAATTTATGGTATCAGTTAAGAAAAGCCCTAACAACCTGTACTAAAGTACAGGCAATAACTGTACTTAATACTAGCTTTTTACCCGTATCGATAACGTGTAATGTCTTTGCAACCGGTTATTTTTTATAACAGTAATTAGCATAATTAATAGTTACAAGAGGGTGTATGGGCAATCGTTTTTGTGTCATCCTTAACCAAGGAAATAATATCTTAACCATCACATCACGTCCGCACGGAAAAATACATCGGTTAAGGCAAGGCCAATTATTTATCGGTGACGGCACACCCTATAAGACGTATAATCAGGGAGATGAATCATGGCATATTATCGGCCATATCGACAACCTGCCGCTGCTAAATTACTTATTATTCAATTATTACCCCTCCGGCGCCGATCCGATCAGCGAAGAGATCATCAGCCTGGCGGTGAAGCGCCACGGCATGAGCATCATTGCGCTGCTGAAAGGTGATTTTTGCATTATCCATGAAGACGCGGAAGGTAACCTTACGCTGGTGTCAGAAGAGGAAGACGAGTGGTGCGCGCCGGCGGGCGCTGATACCATCGCGGGATCCGCCGCGATAAACGATGAAGGCCCCTGCACGCCGGCGGGCGCGTATTCGTTCTACAGCGCGAACGGCAACACAAACCATTGCGACGCCGTGCCGGCATGCCTGAGTCCCGCGGGCGAATATTTGGGGCAGCGCCGTATATGCGTCACACGCTGGCGCGAGCACAATTTACATTTTATCCGCAGCTTCCGCAGCCGCGTGGACCCGGGCAGCAGGAGTGTTAACAGCGACAATCCGCCTGATGCCAAGGGTTATTTTTTCTAGACCTTGATCATTATTACTCTCTTATTTTTTTGAATAAAAACCCGGGTAATTTTATTAATTTATAGCATGGTAATTTAGCCAATTGGAACATATCCATTAATTTTAAATAAATATTAATGCACCTGTTGGCATTTTTATGATTATTTATAATTGAGATTAAAATAATCGCTCGAAATTTTTATATTCGACAAATCCGTAAAATCAACTAGGCTTAGGTTTAAATAGGTATGCTTATTATTTAAAAGGAGAGAAAGATGGCTGATTTTGATCAATATACCATGCGTAATCCCGTGACCCAATATACCCGGGAGGACTTTCCTGAACAACGCCAGGACGCGCCTGGACTACAATCCGACATGACCCCGGTTCCTGATTGCGGTGAGCAAACCTATCGCGGCAGCGGCCGCCTGGCCGGACGCAAGGCCTTGGTTACCGGCGCTGATTCCGGCATCGGACGCGCCGTGGCCATCGCCTATGCCCGGGAAGGGGCGGATATCGCCCTGGCATATCATCCCGATGAACATAAAGACGCCGAGCAGGTAGCGGAACTGATTAAGGAAGCGGGACGCAAAGTATTTATGCTGCCCGGTGATTTAAGCGACGAGTCGGTAAATGTCAAAGTGGTGGAAGATGCGTACAACCAACTGGGCGGGCTGGATATCCTGGCGCTGGTGGCCGGGAAACAAACGGCGGTGGAGGATATTGCCGATCTGACGACCGAACAGTTCCGCAAAACGTTTGAAACCAATGTCTTTTCACTGTTCTGGATGACCAAGGCGGCGTTGCCGTACCTGCCCGCCGGCGCGTCCATCATTACCACCTCGTCCATCCAGGCCTACCAGCCCAGTCCGTCGTTACTGGATTACGCGGCCACCAAAGCCGCCATCCTGAACTTTACCCGCGGACTGGCTAAACAGGTCGCCGCCAAAGGCATCAGGGTTAACTGCGTGGCGCCCGGCCCCATTTGGACCGTATTGCAGGTGTCCGGCGGACAGCCCACCGAAAAGCTGCCTTCATTCGGCACGCAGACCCCGCTTGGCCGTGCCGGTCAACCCGCCGAACTGGCGCCCATCTATGTCTATCTGGCTTCGCAGGAATCCAGCTACGTCACGGCCGAAGTCCACGGCGTCACCGGCGGCAATCACTTAAGCTAACCGTTCCATGGCGGGCCAGGCCCGCCAGCACCGGCTCAAAGCCGCCGAATTCACAGCAGCCTAGCGCTTGCCGCCGGATTCCGCCCCAACCAACCCCACCTTGAAGTACCCTCCCTGGCGCAGGTTATCCATTACCGACATCAAGGTCTCGTAATCAACGCTTTTATCAGCCTGGAAAAAAATCGTGGTGTCTTTATTGCCCTGGGTCAGCGTATCCAGCGACGTCGCCAGGTTAGCCGGTGTAACGGGTTGATCACCGAGGAACAACTGCTTATCCCCTTTTACCGACAGGTAAACCGGCTTTTCCGGACGCGGCTGCGGGGCCGCGGTGGAGTTGGGCAAATCCACCCGGATATCCACCGTTGCCAGCGGGGCGGCCACCATAAAAATAATCAACAACACCAACATCACGTCGATAAACGGCGTCACGTTGATATCGTGCATCTCCCCGTCGCCGTCAATGTCTTCATTCAAGTGCATTGCCATCGCTTAACCTATCCGAAACTTTGCCACGGCATGCGCGCTTTGACGCCCGGCGCTGGCGGCCAGATCCAAATCACGGCCCAATAACAGGAGAACCTGCGCGGCGCAATCTCCCACCATGGCTTTATAGCCGGCGATAGTGCGCGCAAAAATATTATAGATAACCACGGCGGGGATAGCGGCGAACAGACCGATGGCCGTGGCCAGCAGCGCCTCGGCAATGCCCGGCGCCACTACCGCCAGGTTAGTGGTCTGGGTATGGGCGATGCCGATAAAACTGTTCATGATGCCCCAAACGGTCCCGAATAAACCGATAAACGGCGAAATGGCGCCGATGGTGGCCAGAAAACCGTTGCCTTTACCCATCGCGCGGCTGGTGGCCGCGACGCTGCGTTCCAGCCGGAAGGCGACACGCTCTTTAATGCCGTTGCTGTCGTTAGACTCGGCGGAGAGATCCAGCTCATTTTGCGTCATGGCCAGCAGCCGGCCGGCGACGCTGGCTTCTTTAAATGCCGCCGCGGCCGAAAAAGCCTCGTCCAGGCTCTTCACCTCCGCAAGCGACGCCATCTCGCGGCGCAGCCGGCGTTTCGCCGACGACAGTTCGGCGCTTTTACCAAAAAACAACGCCCAGGTGATGATGGAGGCAATCAGCAGCCCAATCATCACGGTCTTGACCACCACATCGGCATGCTGATACATACCCCATACCGACAGATCCATCTGCGGCAGCAACCGCTGGCCGGAGGCGTCGACAGGTATCGCCTGCGGCAACCTTTGCGGCGCGGCGACGGCGGCGGTTCCCATCGGCGCGGGGGCGGTATCCGGCGCGGCGGCGGCGGCCGGCCCTGTCAGGCCAAATACCATAAGCGTCGCGACGGACATGCCACGCAACACTGCGGATAATGAATAAGCACGTCGCTGCGCCCTTTGGGACAGGACCTGGACCCGTTGTAAAACAGCCATTTTCACGCTGCGCCTCCACCTAAAACTTTGCTAAAAAATAATCCAGCCAGAATGATAGCAAACAGAACGGGAATTGATAGTGGTTCTCATTATTATTTGTATCAACCATTCTTGCGCCACCGACAACCCGCGATAAAATTTATCCTGCGCTCATCAACCTAATAACACCTCGCCGTGGAAAATAACGTTATTAACACTTCGGTTAAAGAACCGTTCAGTTCCCGTACGCGCGGGTTACGGCGGCGGCGGCGCTTATGCCGGATCCCTCTTTTTAAATCAAAATTAATATTATTATAAATCGTTTCAGCCCGGCCAAAACGCCTGCCGCCGCGGCGTATTCATGTTAACGTAGCACAGCGAACACCAGCGTCATTGCGCCGGTGGACCCTTCAGTACAGACAATCAGTTAAAGGCGTAGCGTGGATAATGAAGGCTAAGAAAATCGAGACGGCGTTGATTACCGCCGGCAGGGATAAAAAATATACCCAAGGGTCGGTCAATGCGGTTATCCAGCGGGCCTCGTCGTTGGTCTTTGACTCGGTCCAGGCGAAAAAAAAAGCCACCGCCGGACGTGCCCAGGGCGAGCTGTTCTATGGCCGGCGCGGAACGCTGACCCATTTTTCCCTGCAGCAGGCCATGGTGGAACTGGAAGGCGGGGCGGGATGCGCCCTATACCCCTGCGGCGCGGCGGCAGTGACCAATGCCATTCTCTCGTTCGTCTCGGCGGGCGACCATATCCTGGTTACCGGCTCAGTCTATGAGCCGACCACGGATTTTTGCCGCCATATCCTGGGCAAGCTGAATGTCGCCACCACCTGGTTCGATCCGCTGATAGGCGCCGGGATCGCCGCCTTAATCCAGGAAAACACGCGGGTGGTATTCCTGGAATCGCCGGGGTCCATCACCATGGAAGTACAGGATATCCCGGCGATCGTGAAAGCTGTTCGCGCGATCAACCCCGATATCGTGATTATGCTGGATAATACCTGGGCGGCGGGCATTTTGTTGCCGGCTCTGGAACTGGGCGTGGATATTTCCATCCAGGCCGGCACCAAATATATTATCGGTCACTCCGACGCCATGCTCGGCACGGCGGTCGCCAACGACCGCTGCTGGGATCAGTTGCGCGAACAATCGTATTTGATGGGCCAGATGGTGGATGCCGATAGCGCGTATATGGCCGCGCGCGGCCTGCGCACCCTGGGCGTGCGTCTTAAGCAACACGCCGAGAACGGCATGCGGGTAGCCTCCTGGCTGGCTGGCCGGCCGGAAGTGGCGGTGGTCAACCATCCGGCGTTGCCCAGCTGTAAAGGCCATGCGTTTTTTGTCCGTGATTTTACCGGCGCGAGTGGACTGTTCTCTTTTGTGCTGAAAGCGCGTCTGAGCCAGGCGCAACTGGAGTATTATCTCGATCACTTCATCCATTTCAGCATGGCTTATTCATGGGGTGGTTTTGAATCGCTGATCCTGGCCAACCAGCCCGAGGACATCGCGGCTATCCGCCCCGCCGGCGGAGTCGACTTTACCGGCACCCTGGTCAGGCTACATATCGGCCTGGAAAATACCGATGACCTTATCGCCGATCTTGCCGCCGGTTTCGCCAGGATTGAGGAAGCGTCTCATCGCGCATACCCGGGATCAGGTCTAAAATAGTTAATAAATATTGTCTGATTGCGTACGCGATCGAGGACAGACAGGGATGTTAACGTTAAGCTGCCAATAAAATGAGATAAGCAGGTAGAGATGAGCGTATTACATGAGATTATCCGCGCGCTTTGGCAACAGGATTTCGCCGCCCTGGCAAATCCGCGGGTAATCGGGATAGTTTACTGTGTGATGTTCGCCACCCTATTCCTGGAAAACGGATTGCTGCCGGCCTCGTTTTTACCCGGCGATAGCCTGTTGCTGCTATCGGGCGCCATGGTGGCGAAGGGGGTGATGGCGTTTATACCCACCCTTATCATCCTTACCGTGGCGGCAAGCCTTGGCTGCTGGTTCAGTTATCTGCAGGGCCGCTGGCTCGGGGATACCCGTATTGTCCGCGGCTGGCTGCTGCACCTGCCCGCCCATTACCATCAGCGCGCCTACGCGATGTTCAATCGCCATGGCCTGATGGCGCTGCTGGTCGGCCGTTTCCTGGCGTTTATCCGCACGCTGTTGCCCACCATGGCGGGAATTTCCGGCTTAAGCAGCACCCGTTTCCAGCTGTTTAACTGGTTAAGCGCCCTGATATGGGTCGGCACGCTGCTGACGCTGGGATTCGCCATCAGCCATGTGCCCTTGGTAAAACACCATGAAGACCAGGTGATGATGATCCTGATGGTGCTGCCGCTGGTATTGCTGTGCAGCGGGCTGGTAGGCACGCTGGTGCTGCTGCTGCGCAAACGCAAGGTCAAGGATGCCGCCTAGCCCCCTTTTTCTCCCCCCGGCGGGGGTTATATCTGCAACGCCGGGTTATGTCCCGGCACGCGCACGCGCGCCACGTCTTCCCGGGGCGAGATACCGAAATAACGTTTAAACTCCCGGCTGAACTGCGAGGGGCTTTCATACCCCACCTGCATGGCCGCGGTACCGGCGTTCAGTCCGTCATGCAGCATCAGGATGCGCGCCTTATGCAGCCGGTAGGTTTTCAGGTATTGCAAAGGCGAAGTGCTGGTCACCGCTTTGAAATTATGATGGAACGCCGACAGGCTCATATTGACGTCCGCCGCCAGTTGCTCGATGGTCAGGTTATCGGCAAACTGCCGTTCAATTTTTTTCAGGATCTTGGCGATCTGGTTAAAATGCGATTGCCGGTTCGCCAGGGCGTACAGCGCGTCGCCGCATTCGCCCTGCAGCAGGTAATACAGAATTTCGCGCACCACGGCCTGCCCCAGCACCCGCGCGTCCAACGGCTTATCCATAATATCCAGCAGGCGTTCGGCGGCACAAAATAATTCTTCGGTCAGCGGCGCGGCGTTAATGCCGCTTGACCGGGGGGTAACCGGCCTGAACTGCGCATCGTCCCCCATATCGATAATCAAATCCTGCAGCATCAGGGTATCGACGCCAATAAACAATCCCACCAGCGGCTCTTCCCGCGAGGCGAACGTCTCGCATTCGAACGGCAGCGGCACGCTCAGCAGCAGATATTGGCTGGCGTCGTAAACAAAGGTTTTGCCGCCGAGATAACCGGTTTTACGGCCCTGGAACAGGATAATGATGCCCGGCTCGTACATTACCGGGGTGCGGGCATAATAGGCGTCGGCATGCAGCAGCTTCACATGGGGAATGGTCACGGCCTTGTTCTCCCGCAACAATTGCATGGCGCGCAGCGACAAACGGGTACAGAGGGATTGATTTTGCGTCATGGCAAGGTTCTCTTGTTTGTACGATCCTACAGGTATAGTGCCTTTTTTTACTCCTTTTCTATAGTCTTTTGGAGAAACAGGCAAATAGCGGACAGGAATAAGCATTGAGTCCCAGCCGTGGGATGATCACAATGGAGGGGTACTCACGCCACGCAACACCGCAATTTCTACTAGAATAACTGATCTCGCAACGAGAGATCCCTGCCGGCCTGAACGGGACCGGCGCATGGAAAGTAAGGAGAAATGATGTCGACGCAACCTACAGTAAAATTTCATGATGGACGTACCATGCCACAGCTCGGGCTGGGCGTTTGGCAGGCCAGCAACGAAGAAGTCCTGAAGGCGGTGCAGGAAGCGCTGAAAGTCGGTTACCGCTCTATCGACACCGCGGCCATTTACAAGAACGAGACCGGCGTCGGCGAAGCGCTGCAGGCGGCCGCATTGCCCCGTGAACAGCTGTTTATCACCACCAAGCTGTGGAACGCCGATCAGACGGTGGCGCCTAAGGCGCTGGAAGAAAGCCTGAAGAAGCTACAGCTTGATTATGTCGATCTGTATCTGATGCACTGGCCGGTACCCTCGCAGGATACTTATGTCCAGGCCTGGCGCGATATGGTCAAGCTGAAGGAGGAGGGACTGGCAAAAAGCATTGGCGTTTGTAATTTCCATGCTCCTCATTTGCAGCGCCTGCTGGATGAAACCGGGGTTACGCCGGTGATTAACCAAATCGAACTGCATCCGTTGCTGCAACAGCGCGAACTGCGCCAATGGAACGCCGCCCACGATATCCTGACCGAATCCTGGAGCCCGTTGGCCCAGGGCGGGGAAGGCGTTTTTGACCAGGCAATTATCCGCAAGCTTGCGGAAAAATACGGTAAAAGCCCGGCGCAGATCGTGATCCGCTGGCATCTCGACTCCGGCCTGGTGGTGATACCGAAATCGGTAACGCCGTCGCGTATCAAAGAGAACTTCGCGGTGCTGGACTTCAAGCTGCAGCAGGACGAGTTGGACGCCATTGCCCAACTGGACTGCGGTAAACGACTGGGGCCAAATCCGGATACGTTTGTGAAACCCTGATAAGCGCCGGTGGGCATGACTGGCCTGGTCATATTCTCTCCGGGTCCCGCCGGGATCCGGGGGGGCTTACATTGCCGTGAGCCGCCGCAGTCGTATGGCCGGGCCGGCAATTTAGCCGGGACTGACGGTAAACTGGCCGGCGCAGCCGCGATCGGCCATTTCCAGCGTCTGGCTATAATACAGGAACGGGAAATGGTCGCCGGCCACCTGCGGAAACCAGACCATCAACTCCACATCGCCGTCGACCCATACCGTATCCTTCCAGCCGCGGTCTTCCGGCAAGGGCGAATTGCCATTGACCCGCTTGATCAAAAACGCCACGCCCTGGATATGGAATGACTGCGCCGTCTCGGCGTGGATGATCCAGCGCTCAAAGCTGCCTTGCAGCGCCCGGAAATCGGTGCGGTTCATATCCCACATGGCGCCGTTGATTTCAGGCTGGCTGCCCCCGAGATGAAACTCCCGCGTGCGGGTGATATTGCCGTCGATCACCTGGTCCGACAGCAGCCGCATCGGCAGGTTATCGGTGACCAGCGGCAGCAGGCCGGTGGGTTTGAGCGTCAGCACAATGGTTGAGATCAGGATCGACGAGGGTTCAAAAAAACCGCGCACCCGATCCATAATGCCCGCCGCCGCGCCGGCGGTGATCGCCACTTCTTCGCCTTTCGACATATCAATCAGGATTTCGCGCCGCTCGCCGGGGGCAAGCGAGAGTTGGCTTACCGGCACCGGGGCCGGTAAAAACCCCTGATCGCCGGCCACCACCTGCATGGTGCGTCCGTCGCTCAGCTGCAGCTGGTAGCGCCTGGCGTTCGAGGCGTTAAGCAGCCGCAGGCGCACCCAGCCCCGGGAAACCTCCACGAACGGACTCTGGGCGCCATTGGCCAGCAGGGTGTCGCCGAAAAAACCGCCGTTGGCCGGCGGGTTATAGACCGGGGTGCCAAAGTTATCCAGGCGCTTATCCTGGATGATGACCGGGAAATCGTCCACGCCGTAATGATTAGGCAGAGGTGAGGACTTACTGACTTCATCTTCCACCAGCCAAAGCCCCGCCAGGCCGTTATAGATATGCGGCGCCATGCGGTTGGGGGTGTTGGCGTGATACCAGCAGGTGCCGGCCGGCTGGCGGATGGGGATAACCGGCGACCAGTCGACGCTGGCCGACATCATGCGCGGGGCGCCGCCCATCAGCGAGCCGGGCACTTGCAGGCCGCTGACCGTCATGGAAACCGGTTCGTTAAGACGATTGTTATAGATGAGCTTAACGTCGTCGCCGTTGTATACCCGTACCGTCGGGCCAAGGTAGCCGCCGTTGATACCCCAGGTGGCGGCGCGCCTGCCGGGCATAAACTCCCAGTGCGCCCGTTGCAGCGTCAGGAACAGCGGCTGTCCCCGGCGCGATTCCAGCAACGGCGGAATGGGCAAGGCGGTCGGTTGCCCGGCGGCCCGCGCCCTCAGCGGCAGCGCGCCGGCGCATAACGCAATCCCCGATGCCTGGATAAACTGACGCCTGTTGAATGACATAGCCGTTACCCGGCCTTTTGCGGCGCCGGACGCCCTTCGCGCTGGGCCACTTCCGCATCCAGCTCCGCCAGTTTGGCCGCCATGATATCGCGGCAGTGCGCGGCCAGTTCGCGCACCTGATCGCGCCCATAAGGCGTGATATCCACCGGCGGCAGAATTTCCACGATCACCAGGCCGTTGTTCCAGCGGTTCAGCCTGATCTTACCGTTGGACGTATTGGAGACGCAAATCGGCACCACCGGCACCCCGGCGGCGATGGCCGCGTGGAACGCGCCCATTTTAAACGGCAGCAGCCCGCGGCCCCGGCTGCGGGTGCCCTCCGGGAACATCCAGATGGATATGTTTTTTTTCTTTATCTGCTTAACGATTTCAGCAATGGTGCCGTGGGCGCGCGAACGGTTTTCGCGATCGATAAGCAGATTGCCCGTCAGCCAGTAAAGCTGGCCGAAAAAGGGAATCCACAGCAGGCTTTTTTTACCCACCGTCACCGTGCGCGGCTGCACCATGCTCGCGGCGGTCACCATGTCATAATTATTTTGATGATTGGCGATATAGATGCAGTTTTGCCGGGTCACCAGCGTTTGGGGGTAACGCAGTTCGACCTTCAGGCCGAGGATGGGAGCCATTCGCCCGAACATCCGGCCGAAAGTGGCGACATGACGTGGGTTTCTCGGGCTGAACAGACAATAAATCAAGCCAAATACGCAAATACAAATAGAAAGCAGCACCACCACAATGGTACGAATAATCGCTAGCATATTAACCTCTTAACCATCAGCCGCCGCTAGTATACCGGCTTCATGACAAAATACACGGTTATTCCCCGTACGGCGCTGATAACATTTAAGTCAAACCGCGGCCGGCTGACCTCAACGCCGCCGGGGGCCCGGCGGAAAAGCGCGGGCCCAACGGCCGGACCGCTACTGGTCCGGCAGCGCGGCCTGGCCAGGATCGGCCGCGGCCAGCGGGTCGTCTATCTCAATGCGGTCGATACGCTGCAGGCCGCGGGGCAGTAGCGTTCCTTTCCGTCCCCGTTCGGCGCGATATTTTTGCAAGTCCTCCGGTCGCAGGGTTAATTTGCGTTTGCCGACATATAGCGTAGCCGATCCCTTGGTGGACAACAGCAGCATCCAGACCAGGCGATCTTTGCCGGCGGCCGCGTCGGCCGCGGCAATCGAGACAATTTTATTGCCTTTGCCCTTGGTAAGCTGCGGGAGATCGCTTACCGGGAACAGCAGCAGCCGTCCCGCCTCGGTAATCACCATCAGCAATTGCTCGATCTCATCATTCACCCAGAGCGGCGGCATGACCCGGGCGTTTTCCGGCAGGGTCAGCATCACCTTGCCGGCGCGGTTGCGGGCCACCAGATCGTCGAAGGTGCAGACGAACCCGTATCCGGCATCGGAGGCCAGCAGCAGTTTCTGCTGGTCGGTGCCGGTCAGCATCTGCTCGACGGTAGCGCCGGGCGGCAGCGTCAGCTTGCCGGTTAACGGCTCTCCCTGCCCTCTGGCCGATGGCAGCACGGACGGCTCCAGCGCGTAGCTGCGCCCCGTGGAATCGATAAACACCACCGGCTGGTTGCTTTTGCCGCGGGCGGCGGAAAGGAAGTTGTCGCCGGATTTATAGTTCAGCGCGCTGGGATCGATATCGTGCCCCTTGGCGCTGCGCACCCATCCCATGGTGGACAGGATGATGGTCACCGGTTCCGACGGCGTCAATTCGTTTTCGCTCAGCGCCCTGGCCTCGCCGCGCTCAACCAGCGGCGAGCGGCGGGGATCGCCGTAGGCGGCGATGTCCGCCTCGATCTCTTTCTTCAGCAGATTGCTCAGCTTGCGCTCGGAGGCCAGGATGCCCTGCAGCTTTTCGCGCTCTTTTTCCAGCTCCGCCTGCTCACCGCGGATTTTCATCTCTTCGAGTTTAGCCAAATGGCGCAACTTTAATTCCAGGATGGCGTCGGCCTGGGTCTCGCTGAGCGCAAAGCGCTGCATCAATTGCTGTTTCGGCTCATCCTCGGTGCGGATGATATGGATGACCTCATCCAGGTTAAGGTAGGCCACCAGCAGCCCCTGCAGGATATGCAGGCGGCGCAGCACTTTTTCCAGCCGGTAGTTCAGGCGGCGGCGCACCGTGTCGCGGCGATACACCAGCCATTCGGTGAGGATTTCCAGCAGGTTCTTGACCGCCGGACGGGCGTCAAGACCAATCATGTTCATGTTGATGCGGTAGCTGCGCTCCAGATCGGTGGTGGCGAACAGATGATGCATCACCGCCTCCAGGTCGACCCGGTTGGAACGCGGCACCACCACCAGACGGGTGGGATTTTCATGATCCGACTCGTCGCGCAGATCCTCCACCATCGGCAGCTTCTTCGCCCGCATCTGGGCGGCGATTTGTTCCAGCACCTTGGCGCCGGACACCTGGTGCGGCAGCGCGGTAATCACCGCCTCGCCGTCCTCGATTTTCCACAGGGCGCGCATGCGCACCGATCCGCGTCCGCTTTGGTAGATTTTGCGGATATCCTCGCGCGGGGTAATGATTTCCGCCTCGGTGGGATAATCAGGCCCCTTGACATGGTCCAGCAACTGCTCAAGGGTGGTTTTCGGATTGTCCAGCAGCGCGATAATCGCGGCGCCGACCTCGCTGACATTATGCGGCGGGATATCCGTGGCCATGCCGACGGCGATGCCGGTGGTGCCGTTAAGCAGGATATTGGGCAGCCGCGCCGGCAGGGTTTTCGGCTCCTGCAGCGTGCCGTCGAAATTAGGGGCGTAATCCACGGTGCCCTGGCCGAGCTCGCCGAGCAGCAGCTCGGCGTATTTGGACAGCCGGGACTCGGTGTAACGCATGGCGGCGAAAGACTTGGGATCGTCCGGCGCCCCCCAGTTGCCCTGGCCGTCCACCAGCGGATAACGATAGGAAAACGGCTGCGCCATCAGCACCATGGCTTCATAGCAGGCGCTGTCGCCGTGGGGATGATATTTACCCAGCACATCGCCTACGGTACGGGCCGACTTTTTATATTTGGCGTTGGCGTTTAGCCCCAGCTCCGACATGGCATAGACAATACGGCGCTGTACCGGCTTGAGGCCGTCGCCGATAAACGGCAGCGCGCGATCCATGATGACGTACATGGAATAGTTAAGGTAGGCATTCTCGGTAAATGTATGCAGCGCCAGGCTTTCCGCGCCGTCATGAGCCAAATCACTCATTGATTGTTGTTTCCTCTCACCGCGGTATGGTCTGGGTGGCTAGCCATACCCTTTGGTTTGGTGGTAATAGTCCATGATACTACCCTATCCGGCCCCCGGCTGTCACAGGGCTTGATGGCGCGGCTTTATTGCGCCGCGGACAAAAATGTTGTGCGTCAGGCGCCCTGTTTCATTTTGTCCGCGCGGGCTACACTGCCGTTCAATCTATTTAAGGCAGGATAAAATGAAAAACGTCTTTATTATTAACGCAGGTAAAAAATTCGCCCACTCCGAGGGCGCCTTAAACAACACCATGGCCGACGTGGCCGCCACGTTCCTGACGGAGGCTGGCCTGAACACCCGCGTGACGGTGGTGGACCAGGGTTACGACAGTGAACGCGAGGTGGACAATTATCTTTGGGCGGACGCGGTCATTTACCAGATGCCCGGCTGGTGGATGGGGCAGCCCTGGATCCTGAAAAAATATATCGACGAGGTTTTTACCGTCGGTTACGGACGCCTGTATGCCAGTGACGGGCGCACGCGTTCGGACAGCACGAAAAAATACGGGTCCGGCGGCCTGATTCAAGGGAAAGGCTATATGCTGTCGCTGACCTGGAACGCCCCGCTTGAGGCCTTCACGGACCCGGATCAGTTTTTCGAGGGCGTGGGCGTGGACGGGGTTTACCTGCCGTTCCATAAAGCCAACCAGTTCCTCGGCATGTCGATGCTGCCGACCTTTATCTGTAACGATGTCATAAAACAACCGCAAATTGAGCGGGATATCATAAAATATCGCGAGCATCTCGGCCGCGTCTTTGGTTAACTAGTGTCGACCCGAACTACCCATCCAAAAACTGAGGAATCGATGATCACGGTAATTGCAGAAATCAAAGTGAAACCGGGACGAAGAGAAGCGGTTTTAGCCGCCATCCAGGCACTCCGGCCCAACGTTCTGGCGGAAGACGGTTGCAGCGAATATACCTTGCTCACCGACTATAAGGCGCAGGTGCCCTGGCGCAAAACCGCCCCCGACTCCATTTTCATGCTGGAGCAGTGGAAAAGCATCCGTCATCTCGAGCAGCACCAGCAGGCGCAGCATATGGACGATCACCGCGCTCATATCCGCAACGACGTCATGGACGTGACTTTCCATATTCTGGAAAGACGCACCGATTGATTTTTGCCGGGCAGCCCCGCGCGGCTGTCACCGATAATACCAGGCCGGCAGTGACCTGCGATGCGGGGCAACTGCCGGATTATCTCCTCGCCGGTCCATCAATGTTTGCCCTCTGCCCCGCCCATGGGGGATTCAAGGGCGTCAGCGCGTCGGCAGGGATAAAGATCAAGACCGTTTTTATGTAGCTTATGCTTTTTCCGTTATTGCCAAAACACCCCTGTTGATGAAATATTCCGTCATTATGGAATAACGGTCCTTTATGGCGTGTCGGAAAAAATCCCCGTGCTCATGTCTACACCCAGGCCCAAAGAGACGTCCCGCCTGGAAATGCGTCATATTTCCATTGCCTTCGCCGGTTTCAGGGCATTGGACCAGGTCGACTTCACCCTAGAAGGCGGCTCGGTGCACGCGTTGATCGGCGCTAACGGCGCCGGCAAATCCACACTGATGGCCATCCTGTCCGGCACCCACGCCCATTACCAGGGCGAGATCCTGATAGACGGCGAACCGGTGGATCTGCGCTCGCCGCGCCAGGCCAAGCTGCAGGGGATCCATCTGGTGCAGCAGGAAGTGGATGTGGCGCTGGTGCCGACGCTGACGGTGGGGGAAAATATCATGCTGGACAGGCTGGCGGAACGCGGCCAGCTGTGCCACTGGCCCCGGCTCTACCGGCAGGCGCAGGCGCTGCTCACGCAGCTGGAGGTCAATCTTGACGTGCGCCTGCCCGTCGGCCGTTGCACGCTGGCGGAAAAACAGCACATCCTGCTGGCGCGGGCGTTGTCCCACCGCTGCCGTTTCCTGATCCTCGACGAGCCCACCGCGCCGCTCGATCTTGCCGAAAGCGAGCGGCTGTTTGCGGTGACCCGACGTTTGCAGGCGGAAGGCATCGGCGTGGTGTTTATTTCCCACCGCATCCACGAACTGGCGCAAATCTGCGATAGGTTAACGGTACTGCGCGACGGCAGGCGGGTCGGCGACGGCCCCATGGCCGGTTTGACCAGCGCGCATATCATTGAAAAAATGCTCGGCCATCCCCTGGACGCTATTTTCCCGCCGCCGCGTCCGTCCGCCGCCAGCCCGATCCTGCTGCGGGTAGAGGGACTGCACGATGAAAGCCTGCTGCGCGATATTTCCCTTTCGCTTCGCCGGGGTGAAATCCTGGGGATAGCGGGCCTGGCCGGCGCCGGTAAAACCGAGCTGTGCAAGGCGTTGTTCGGCGCCTCGGCCGCCGGCGTCGCCCACGGCGAACTGAACGGTAAACCCTGGCGCCCGACGACGCCTTATGACGCGGTAAGGCGGGGGCTGGCCCTGGTGCCGGAGGAACGGCGCAAAGAGGGCATCTTTATCCACGAAAATATCCCCATGAATCTGAGCGTCTGCGCAGACGCTACGTTTACCCGCTGGGGCTGGTTCAGCGCCGGCCGGGCGCGGCGCTTCGCGCAGCAGGTGGTGGATCGCCTGGGCATTCGCGCCAGCGGACTGGATCAACAATTGCTGCGCCTGTCGGGCGGCAACCAGCAAAAAGTGGCCATCGGCAAATGGCTGCGCGGCCACGCCGAGGTGCTGATCTTCGACGAACCGACCAAAGGCGTGGATATCAAGGCCAGGCAGGATCTGTTTGTGCTGATCGACGGCCTGGCGCGCCAGGGCAAGGGCATTATCTATGCCTCGGGCGAGTTTTCCGAACTGCTGGGCCTGTGCGATCGGATTTGCGTGATGTGGGACGGCCGTATCGTGGCGCAGCTGGACGCGCGCGCCACGGATGAGGAAACCCTGTTGTTATATTCAACCGGAGGTACGCTCCCGTGAGCAACGATCTGTTCGTAAAGGCTGGCGCGCTGCCCTGGCGCCACCGTTTGTTTGAATTTTTATACCGTTGGGGGATGCTGCTGACGGTAGTGGCGCTGGTGGCGCTGTTCGGCCTGGCCTCGGATAACTTTCTCGATCCCAATAATATCGTCAATATCCTGCGCTCCATCGCCATTGTCACCGTGATCGCCATCGGCGTCTCCCTGTCGCTGGCGGTGGGTGGTTTCGACCTGTCGGTGGGGTCGACCGCGTCGCTTGCCAACGCGCTGGTGATGTCGATGTTTGTCTGGCATGGCCTGGATACCACGCAGGCGATAGTGCTGACCCTGGCCGCCTGTACGCTGGTGGGACTGTTCAACGCCTTTCTGATCGTGGTGCTGAAAATCCCCGATATGCTGGCGACCCTGGGATCGCTGTTTGTGGTGCAGGGCGTCGCGATGACCTACAGCTTCGGCGGCTCCATCACGCAAAATATGGTGCTGCCGGGGGGCGATATGGCGGAAGGCGAGATACCGGCGGTGTTTTCCACCCTGGGCCAGGTGCCGGTCATCGTGATTATCATGCTGGCGGTCACGGTGGTGGTGCAGCTCGGTTTATCCCTGACCAAGCACGGGCGCCGGATGTACGCCATCGGCGGCAATCCGGAAGCGGCGCGGCTGGCCGGCATCCGTACCGCACGTTACCGCATCCTCGCCTATGTCATCTCGTCGTGGCTTGCCGCGCTGGGCGGTATTTTACTGGCCTCGCGCATCGGGTCTTCCCAGGTAAACGCCGGAGGCGGCTACCTGATGGACGCGGTGGCCGCGGCGTATATTGGCTTTTCCCTGGCGGGGTCCGGCAAACCCAACGCCTTGGGCACGCTGGTGGGCGCGGTGATCCTGGGCGTATTGCAAAACGGCCTGGTCATGATGTCGGTACCCTACTATGCGATGGATATCATCAAGGGCCTGGTGCTGGCCGCGGCGCTGGCCATCACCTATATCCAGCGCCGCTGACGCAAGGTGGTGTTGCCGTCGCGCGCCGGGCGGACCGGCGGCATAACCCTATTAATGTAAGTGTTTCTATCAGATTCCCGCAGCATTCTATCAAAAACGGAATATTCCTCCCGACGCGGGTCGCGTAATACGTGGCCCATGCGCGACTTTGCCCCGCCGCTCCGGCCATACTTCGGTTGCCTGAATAAAAGTATAGGCAGGTCATTTTTTCAACATCACCGGAGACGAAATGCTACGTTTGTTCAAACCCGCCGCCCACCAGCCCCGCGTACCCGATCAACGGGTTGATCCCCTTTACCGCCGCCTGCGCCGGCAGCTGTTTTTAGGTATTTTTTTCGGCTACGCCGCGTATTATCTGGTGCGTAAAAATTTTGCGCTGGCGATGCCTTACCTGGTTGAGCAAGGCTATAGCCATGGCGACCTGGGCGTTGCCTTCTCAGCCATTTCCATTGCCTACGGCATATCCAAATTCGTCATGGGTTCGGTGTCGGATCGGTCCAATCCCCGGGTATTCCTGCCGGCCGGGCTGTTACTGGCCGCCGCGGTGATGCTGTTTATGGGGCTCGTGCCCTGGGCGACCTCCAGCATCGCCATTATGTTCGCGCTGCTGTTTGCCTGCGGCTGGTTCCAGGGCATGGGCTGGCCCCCGTGCGGGCGCGTCATGGTGCATTGGTGGTCCCATAAGGAGCGCGGGACCATCGTCTCGGTATGGAATTGCGCCCACAACGTGGGCGGCGGCATTCCGCCGCTGCTGCTGCTGCTGGGCATGATTTGGTTTAACGACTGGCACAGCGCCCTGTATATGCCGGCCGTGGCCGCCATCGTCGTGGCGGTGGTCGCCTACGCGCTGATGCGCGACACGCCCCAGTCCTGCGGGCTGCCGCCGATAGAGGAATACAAAAACGACTACCCGCCGGAATATGATAAACACGCCGCCGAACAGGAGCTGACCACCCGGCAGATCCTGCAAAAATATGTCTTCCCCAATAAGCTGCTGTGGTATATCGCCCTGGCCAACGTGTTTATTTACCTGCTGCGCTACGGCATTCTCGACTGGTCGCCGACCTACCTTAAGGAGGTAAAGCACTTCACGCTGGATAAATCCTCCTGGACCTATTTCTGTTATGAATATGCCGGTATTCCCGGCACGCTGCTGTGCGGCTGGATGTCCGATAAAGTTTTCAGGGGCAATCGCGGCGCCACCGGGATGTTTTTCATGGTGCTGGTCACGCTCGCAACGGTAGTGTACTGGCTTAATCCGGTGGGCAATCCCGGCGTGGATATGCTGTGCATGCTGATGATTGGCTTCCTGATTTACGGTCCGGTGATGCTGATAGGGCTGCACGCCCTGGAGCTGGCGCCGAAAAAAGCCGCCGGCACCGCCGCCGGTTTTACCGGCCTGTTCGGCTATCTTGGCGGCTCGGTGGCGGCCAGCTCCGTGGTCGGCTATACGGTGGACTATTTCGGCTGGGACGGCGGATTTATGATAATGATCGGCGGCTGCGTCCTGGCCGTGCTGTTGCTGGCGCTGACCATGTTCGGTGAAAAACAGCACCGCCGGCAGCAGGCGGCGGCGAACGCCTGACCGGCATCACTTCTGCGCGGCGTAGTCCGATGATACGCCGCGTTTTTATCCCCTGGGTGGCCCACCGCACGCCAATCATCCCCAAACACACGAAATGGCATAACATCTGCCAAAAAGTCATAACGGAAAACATTTCTTATTACGCGCGCGCTGGCTATGATGCAATGCCGGGCCGAATAGACATCCAGACATACAGGCTTCTATCTTATGCCCCGGCGCCCACGCTTATCCTATTTACCCTCATGGAGCCGTTGATGAAAAAATTATTCTCCCCGCTGCTGGCGCTGGGCCTGCTGGCAGGCCTGCCAGCCTTCGCCGCCGCGCCCGCGCCCGTGCCCGCCGCCATCGCCCAGCATAACGGTCCCATCCGCATCGCGGTCATCCGCAACCTGGGATCGGATGACAATACTACACAGTTTGTCTCGGGGGTCATCGAGGAGGGGAAAAAGCTGGGTTTTAAGGTCAGTACCTTTTTAAGCAACGGCGACGATGCCCGGTTCCAGGATTTTGTTAACCAGGCCATTACCCAGAAATACGACGGCATTATCCTGTCCCAGGGGCGGGACCCTTATTCCACCGAGCTGGTCAAACGCATCGCCGCCAGCGGTATAGCGGTGTCGGTATTCGATACGGCGGTTAACGGCGTGGTGCCGGGCGTAACCGTCACCCAGCAGGATGACGCATCCCTGACCCGGGAATCCTTCGGGCAGTTGATCAAGGACTTCAACGGCAAGGCCAATATCATTAAATTATGGGTGGCCGGCTTCCCGCCCATGGAGCGGCGCCAGGCGGCCTATAAAGCCCTGCTGCAGGACAATCCCGGCATTCATGAGCTGGAATCCCTCGGCGCGGTGTCGTCGGATGTGCAGGGCGATACCGCCAATAAGGTCGGCGCGGTGCTGGCCAAATATCCCAAAGGTAAAATCGACGCTATCTGGGGCACCTGGGACGCCTTTAGCCAGGGAGCCTATAAGGCGCTCAAGGAAAACGGCCGAACCGAAATCAAGCTGTACAGCATCGACATTTCCAACCAGGATCTGCAATTGATGCGTGAATCGGACAGCCCCTGGAAGGTCAGCGTGGCGGTGGATCCAAAGCTTATCGGCAAAATCAACCTGCGCCTGGTGGCCAATAAAATAGCCGGCGCGCCGACGCCCGCGACCTATGAATTCCGCGCCGCCGTTATCCCCCAGGCGCTGCTGGCCAGCCAGCCGGGGACGGTGAATATGGCGTCGCTGGCGACCATTATCCCCGGCTGGGGCCGGGCGGACGACTTTGTCGCGCCCTGGTTTGCCACCCTTGAAGCCGTTCACGCCAAAAAATAAGGGCATACCGATGGCAGATAAGCAACTCCCCGTCCCGGAATACAGCCGCAATATGCGGCTGCTCAGCCATAGCGACCAAGGGGGTAGACCCGACGGCGTGCAGGTCATGGTGCACCGGGGCTACGCCTACATTGGGCATATGGTGTCGCAAGGCGTATCCATTGTGGATGTGCGCGATGTCAAGCATCCGAAACCCGCCGGTTTTATCGCCGCGCCGCCCGGTACCTGGAACGTGCATTTGCAGGCCCATGACGACCTGCTGCTGGTGATTAATGCGCGCGATTTGTTTGCCGACGCGCGTTTTGCCGATGAAAAAGTCTATTACACCCGCCAGGTCAACGATACCGTGAGCCAAGGCCCGGCGGATCGCGGCTGGAGCGCCGGTTTACGCATTTTTGATATCAGCGTTCCCGACAGGCCGCGGGAAATCAGCTTTTTATCCCTGGACGGCATCGGCATTCACCGCATCTGGTATGCGGGCGGGCGCTGGGCGTATGTGTCGGCCCTGTTGGACGGCTACAGCGATTATATTTTCCTGACCATCGATTTGGCCGATCCCGCCCATCCCGCGGTAGCGGGAAAATACTGGCTGCCGGGCATGCACACCGCCGGCGGCGAACAGCCGGATTGGCCACAGGGCAAACGTTATGCCCTGCACCATGCCATTGTCAGCGGCGACACCGCCTACGGCAGCTGGCGCGACGGCGGCCTGACCCTGCTGGATGTCAGCGATCGCACGCGGCCGGCATTGATAAGCCACCGCAACTGGAGTCCGCCGTTTGGCGGCGGCACCCATACCGCCCTGCCCCTGCCGGACCGGGATCTGCTGATCGTGCTGGACGAAGCGGTGCTGGATAACCAGGAAGACGGCGAGAAACTGATTTGGGTCTTTGATATCCGCGCGCCGGCGAACCCGGTGAGCATCGCCACCTTCCCGCAGCCAAACGAAGCGGATTACGTGCGTAAAGGCGCGCATTTCGGTCCGCATAACCTGCATGAAAACCGTCCGGGCAGTTTTATCAGCTCGACGCTGATTTTCGCCACTTACCAGAATGCCGGGATACGCGCCTATGATATCAGCGATCCCTATCATCCGCGGGAAACCGGCGCGCTGGTGCCCGCGCCGCCGGCGACGCTAATGGATAAACGCCCCGGCAGGCCGAAGGTCATACAGTCCTGCGATGTCTTTGTGGATGCCCAGGGCATTATCTACGCCACGGATTACAACGCCGGGCTGTCGATTATCGAATATTTGGGCTGAGGATAAAGTACCAGCGGGCGTTCGCGGGCTGGGTCCGCGAACGCCGCACAGCAATAGCGGGAAAAAACTCAGAAGATTAATTTGAACACGCCGGTGAGGGTTAACAGACCAACAATAAAGATAATCGCAATAATCCACAGAAAAATTTTCATTCCCTTTTCCTTCTCGTTTGGGTTGTCATCGTTTAGCGCTTAAGTCGATGAAATCGTTATATCAGTATAGAAGAAGAAAACAGGAATGCAGGCCACCCGCAAGAAAAAATACGCATCATTGCGGCGGCCCGGTCCGGCGGCTCAGCCGTTCTGCCTGATGCGGGCCAGCAGCGCGTCGACATCGGGAATATGCGCCGCCGCCAGAATCAGCGTCTTGCCCAGGCTCAGCGCCTGGCGCTGGCATTGATGGCGCATTGCTTCGTCGGTGATGGTATCCAAATCCGCGACATGGGCAAAACCGATAGTGCGCCGGATTAGCTCGGTGCCGCAATATCCCACCGCATCCGTCCAGACCTGCTGCAGGAACCGCCGCGCATAGCCGGGCTCGGCCAGCATGATATCCCGGCTTTTTTCAACAGCCAGACCCAGGAACCCTTCGGCGAACGCCTGCCACAGCGCGCGCACGTCCCTAAGGCGCTGCTCGCGGGCGCCGGCCGCCTCGCGCAGGGCCAGCAGCCCCGGCAGGCCGCAGTAATTGAGCAGCAGGTTGCCCATGGCGGTGCCGAGATCAAACCCCATCGGGCCGTAATAGCCGAACTCGGCGTCTATTACTTTTAGCCGGCCCGCGGCGACAAAGATCGACCCGCTGTGGACATCGCCGTGCAGCAACGCCTGCGCCTGGCTGAGGAAGCGATGCTTTAAACCCGCCACCGCCGCCTTCAGCGCGCTGTCGCCCTGTATCGCCGCCACCTCGTCCGTAAGCGACGGCGGGAATGCATTGCGCTCATGGGTGATATAAGGATCGGTAAAAAACAGATCTTCGGTGATCTGGCACATCTCCGGATTAGTGAAACGGCTGACCTCCGCTTTTTTGTGCTGGGGACGCTGGTAAAAATCCGAGGTATGGAATAGCGCCTGCGCCAGATATTCGCCCAGCTGGCCGGCGGCCTGGGGATAAACAGCGCCGTTGATCAGTTCACGGCGCCAGATGCTATGGTCGGAGAGATCTTCCTGAATCATCACCGCCAGGTCCGCGTCGTGGTGCAGGATGCGCACCGTGTGCCGCGGGCAGAACGCCCCGTGGATGAGCAGGGTTTCCGCTTCGATCCTGGCGCGATCGAGCGTCAGCGGCCATGATTCGCCGACGCAGCGCACATAAGGCAGCGCCTGCTTGACGATGACCCGGCTGACGCCCTGGCTGTCCAGGATTTTAAATACCAGGTTCAGGTTGCCGTCCCCGACCTCTTCGGCGGCCACCAGGGCATCCGGTTGATCCACGCCGGCATAATGGCGGGCATAATCCACGGCGTCGGCGGCGGTGAGGGTATGGTAAACAGACAAGGCGCACCTCATACAAAGGGAATTAAGGCCGTAAAGGCGTAAAAGCATGTAGACGTCTATACATCTTCCCGTCATGTTGGCAGAATAGCCATTAAGTTGCAATAACCTAAAAGGGACTTAACGATCGATGCAAAATCTTAACACCGCCAGCATGCGCGTGCGCGACGGCCGTTTGTGGATTCTGGACCAGCAGGCGCTGCCGCAGCGGCAAAACTGGTGCGCCACCGATACCGCGGCGGATCTTATCGATCATATCCGCACGCTCCGGGTACGCGGCGCGCCGCTGATCGGCCTGTCCGCCAGCCTGCTGCTGGCGCTGCTGGCGGAAAGCGGCATGGCGCGCCCGCAGCTGGCGCAATCCCTTGCCGCTTTAGGCGCGGCGCGGCCCACGGCGGTTAACCTGATGAATAATCTGGCGCGAATGCGTCTGGCGCTGGAGCAGGAGGCTTATGCCGCCGCCATGGCGGCGGAGGCGTTGCGCCTGGTGGAAGAGGACCGCTCGCTGTGCGCGGCCATTGCCGGCCACGGCGCGGCGCTGGTGCGCCCCGGCAGCCGCCTGCTGACCCATTGCAATACCGGCGGCCTGGCCACCGCCGGCATCGGCACCGCCCTTGGCGTGATAAGCGTGGCCGCCGCGCAGGGCAAGGTACAAAAGGTCTGGGTGGATGAAACCCGTCCGCTGCTGCAGGGCGCGCGCCTGACCGCCTGGGAGCTGGGAGAACAGGCCATACCCTATACGCTGATTTGCGACGCCATGGCCGCCGGCCTGATGGCGCGGCGGGAAGTGGACGCCGTTTGGGTCGGCGCGGACCGGATTGCCGCCAACGGCGACGTGGCCAATAAAATCGGCACTTATAGCCTGGCGGTGCTGGCGCGCTTCCACGACATCCCCTTTTATGTCGCCGCGCCTCACACTACCCACGATCCCGCGTGCCCCGACGGGGACGCCATTCCCATTGAGCAGCGGGCGGCAAGCGAGGTCACCGGGGTAGCCGGCAGCTTCGGCAGTTGCCAATGGGCGCCGCAAAACGCCGATGTCTATAATCCGGCGTTTGATGTCACTCCCGCCGCGCTTATCAGCGCCTGGGTGCTGGATACCGGCGTGGTGACACCGGGGCAGGCGCAGGCAGGCATCTTCCGCCGCCCGCTGGCGTGCTAGCACCGGCGCGAAGCCACAGTCTACCGGAACGCCATCGCTCACGCCGGCCGGTAATCAACCGGGCGGCCATAGCGGCATCCGGCGCGGGATGCCCCGACCGGATGCCGGGCATTGATGCGGCCGCTTATCTCTCCAGGCGCGGATAACGGTCGGCGATGGCATCGCCGGTAAACCTGGCCACCCATCCTTCCGGGTTGTCAAAAACCCGGATGGCGGTGAAATGCGGGGCGCTTCCCATATCAAACCAATGGGGCGTGCCGGCGGGCACCGAGATAAGATCGTTCTTCTCACACAGGATCTGCCAGATTTTTCCATGCAGATGCAGGCAAAACAAACCGGCGCCCTCGACAAAAAAGCGCACCTCGTCTTCGCCGTGGGTGTGTTCCGCCAGGAATTTTGCCCGCAGCTGCTCGCGCTCCGGATGATCGGCGCGCATGCTGATCACATCCCAGCTCTGGTAGCCTTTCTCCGCCACCAGCCGGTCGATGGCCGGCTGATAGGCGGCGATCACCGCCGCCGGAGCCGGATCCCGCTCCAGTTCACGGTCGGCCTGCCAGCGCTCAAAACGAACGCCGATGTCGTTAAGCTGCCGGCGGATGGCCTCGGCGTCACGGCTTTGCCACACCGGCTGGCCGGCATGGGTATCGCTGAAAATCGTTAACGCGCTCATTGGGCGATCTCCTGTAAGTCAATCTGGTCAAACCGGTTAACCTGGGGGTAATGCTGCTGCGGGTCCGCCTCGTCGCGCACCAGCTGGCACACCCGCCAGCCCGCCGCGCGCGCCGCCGCCAGCTCTTGCCCGATATCGGACAGGAACAGCAGCTCGCCGGGCGGCAGCCGCAGCTCGCGGGAAATGGCGCGATAGGACGCCGTCTCCCGTTTGGCGCCGATGCGGGTATCAAAATAGCCATCGAACAGCGGGCGCAGGTCCCCGGCCTCGCTGTGGCCGAACAGTAATTGCTGGGCCTCCACCGAACCGGAGGAGTACACATACAGCCCCAGCCCCTGCCGCCGCCATTCGGCCAGTCTGGGCGCCACATCGGGATAAAGGTGGCCGAGAAAATCGCCCTCCTGGTAGCCCTCGCGCCAGATCATGCCCTGTAGGGTTTTCAGGGCGGTGGACTTGCGGTCTTCATCCATAAAACCGAACAGCGTGGCGATAAGCGCCTCGGTATCGGCCTCGGGCCGGTTGATTTCCCGCCGTAATGCCGCCAATGCCCGCGCCACGTCTTTCCCGGCGGCATGCCGGCGCACATAGCCCGCCAGCCGTTCGCGCGCGTAGGGAAACAGCACCTGATGGACAAAACGGATATCGCTGGTGGTGCCTTCGATATCGGTGACGATGGCCCTGATCATTTTGCCTCCAGCTGGCGGCGCAGCAGCTCGCACTGGAACAAGAACTCCAACCCTTCCAGATGGCGCCGCGCCTCGAAGACATCGCGCCCCCAGCAGTAGAGGCCGTGGCCGCGCACCAGAAAGCCGTGGCGCAACGAGGTAACCTCGTGATGGGCCGCCACCCGGGCCGCCAGCGCCGGGATATCCTGATCGTTATCGAAAATCGGCACGGCCACCTGTTCCAGGTGGCTGGCGACGCCGTCGAGGGATTTTTGCATCTCGTAGCCCGTCAGCAGCAGCGCCTGGCCGGCCTCAAGACGCGACAGCACGGTGGCATTCACCGAATGGGTATGCAAAATGGCCCCGGCCGCCGGAAAACAACGGTACACCAGGGTGTGCAACCCGGTCTCGGCGGAGGGTATGCGCGCGTCCAGCACCTGGTTGGTGGTGATATCCACCGGCAGGAAATCCTGCGCGCGCAGCCGTCCCTTATCCTTGCCGGATTCGCTGATAAGGCACAGCCCCGCCTGCGCGCGCACCGACATATTGCCGCCGGTAGCCGGGCTCCATCCTTTGGCGCCGATCCAATGGCACGCGTCCACCAATGCGGCCAACTGCTGATTCTCTGCCATACCTGTCCGTTCTCCTGCCGCGGGCGATAAGGGTCAACGTGATTTTTAGCCGTTTAACCATCCGCATGTCTTGATAGCTAAATAGTAACATCGGGGTAATGCAACGGCAACATGGCGTGAGCAGACTCTTTCCCCAGGGTATACAACAAGGATTACCGGGGAAAGTCAGGTTCATCCTTTTGTCTGTTGATGGTGAAATCCGCCACCACCGACCAATCCCGCCCCCCATGGCCTGCGGCCACGGCATCGCCCATCTGCCGATGAATGGCGGCAAGCATGGGGAGTTGCCGCCCCAGCTGTTCGGCCGCCTCCCGTGCCAGGCGCAAATCTTTAAGGCCGAGTGAAGCCTTGAAGCCGGGCTCGTAACGTTCTTGCGCGATATTGGCCGCGTACAGCTGGTAGGAACGGCTGCCAAACAGGGTGCCGAGGATCAGCTCGAAAAAGCGATCGCGCGCCAGGCCGTTAGCCTCGGTGAGCACCACCGCCTCCGCCATCGCCTCAATCGCCATGGTGATCATCATATTGCAGGCAATCTTGGCGGCATGCGCGGTGGGCGGCTGTTCGCCCATGTCCCAGACGCGCTTGCCGATAATCGCCAACAGCGGGCGAACGGCGTCGATTGCCGCCGCGGCGCCGGCGACCAGGATATTGAGCTCGCCTTTGGCGGCGACGTCCGGGCGACCCAATACCGGCGCGGCCACATAGGCAATCCCCGCCTGCTGATGATACGTCACCAACTCCTGCGCAAACGCCACCGAAATAGTCGACGCCACCACGTGCACCAGCCCGGGTCTTGCATGCGCAAACGCATTTGTATCAACCAGCACGCTGCGAATGGCTGCATCGTCGGACAGCATCGTCAGCACCACCTCTGATTGCAATACCTCAACCGGCGTCGCCATGATGTCCACCCCTTCGAGATGGCTGCCTGAGCGATTCCAGGCTGTTACCCTATGGCCGGCCGCAACCAGTTTCAATGCTATCGCGCTCCCCATTGCGCCTAATCCGATTAATCCAATGTCCATTGTTGTTCCCCTGTATCAGTGGTTTGGCGCAGCGACGGCGGCATTGAGGAAATCGGCCGTCGGCGGACTGGCGGCGGCGAAGGCCGAGGCCTCTGCCGTCACATAAGAATGGGTAAATCCACCAGTGAGGGCAGCCGCAAGCACCCTGGGCGCCCATGCCGTACTGCCGCGCGTCGCTGGCCGGCGGTTCAACCCGCAGCGTGCAACGGCATAATTTTTCTAATCGGTAACTAAGGCGCGGTCCTGCCGGCTGCCGGCGGGAAATCCATGCCGGGAGGCGCGGGAGGCGACGGCAAGGCCTGCCAGTAAAAGGGCCAGCAGAACCCAGGGGAATGACCGTACGCCCCCATGGTCAAGCAGCAGTCCGCCGAAAAGCCCGCCAAGGGCAATGGCGCTGTTCCAAACCACGACGTTCATTGACAGCGCAACGTCCGCGCCCGCCCCGGCCGCGTCGGCCAGCGCGGTCTGGAGCAGTGTGGCGGCGCCGCCGAACGTCAGTCCCCAAACGGCGACACCGGCATAGATCATCAGGGGTGAGGCGGCATTAAGGCCAAAGAGGAGTGATATCAGCGCAAACACGGATAACGAGATCAGCACCGCCCGGCGCAGATGTTGTTCGACAACGCGTCCCGTAATGGAGATGCCCCCGAGCGCGGCCAGGCCGAAAGCCAGCAATACCCGATCGACGCTGCCGGCAAGACCGGCCGGACCAATAAACGGGGCAACGTACGTATACAGCATGTTATGAGCCAGCATCCAGAGTAATACCACCGCCAGTACGGGTTTTACGCCCGGCGTGAAAAGGACTTTTTTCAGCTGCATCCGTTGCGGATCCGACTGTCCCGGATAGTTCGGCACGGCGGCAAGAACCCAAACGATGAGGATGACGGACAGTCCGGACATCACAGCGAAAGTCAGGCGCCAGCCCAGCACACTCCCCAGCCAGGTACCCAGCGGCACGCCAAGGGAAAGCGCAATAGGGGTTCCCACCATCGCCAGGGCCATTGCCCGGCCCTGTAATGCCGGCTGTACCATCCGGCGGGCGTAGCCGGCCAGCAGGCTCCAGGCGAGACCGGCGCAAGCCCCCGCCAGAAAGCGCGCCGCCAGCGTAAGCATCATGCTGGACGACATCGCCGTCAGCGTATTGAACGCCAGAAAACCGGCGATCGTTACCAGCAACACGTGCCGGCGAGGCCATGTGCGTGTCGCGAGCGTCAATGGAATGGCCGCAATCAGTGAACCGGCGGCATATACGGTCACCATTTGGCCCGCCAGCGACATCGAGATCCCCAGGCCGGCGCTGATTTCGGGTAATAAGCCAGCGGGAACGGTTTCGGTCATAATGCATATAAACCCCGTCATGGCGAGGGCCAGCAGCGCGAGTACCGGCAGGCTTTCATTTTGCTGCCGGTAGTCTTGGCGCCGGGAGGGAGAATGCTGAGATTTCATCGCGTATACTCTTGGGCTTATTTATATATCGATTAGTACAAATATCGTGAAACGAATAGGTTGTCAAACAATTATGTATCAATTAGTATAAAATTATTGAAGCAGGAGAGAGATCATGCGAACCGGACGACCCAGACAGTTTGATCGCGACGAAGCCGTGCGCCAGGCAATGCATCTGTTCTGGGAATATGGTTATGAATCAACGTCATTGACGCAACTGAAAGCGGCTATCGGCCGCGGCATCACCGCACCCAGTTTTTATGCCGCCTTTGGTTCAAAAGAAGGGCTTTTTCGTGAAGCGGTGGCCTGTTACCTGGCCACGCACGGGCGCGTCACCGAGCCGCTTTGGGATCCGGCACTGCCGCCTCGCCAGGCCATTGAGCGGGCGTTGTCGGATTCCGCCCGCATGCAGTGCGAACCCGGGCATCCCAAAGGGTGCATGGTGGCGCTCGGCGTCATGTCTGCCGGCTCCCCCGAGTACAACCCGGTGCTCAAACCGCTTGCCGATTCCCGCAACCGCACACGCACCGGATTAAGAAACTGTGTTAACAGAGCTATCAGCTCAGGAGAACTGCGGGAAGAGGCCGGTACGCAGGCCCTGGTGGTTATTTTTGACAGCTTCCTGCTGGGGATATCCACGCTGGCGCGCGACGGCATACCCCTGAGCGATATCGAAGGGGCGATTGCCCAGATTATGACCTTGTGGGATGCGGCGTCCGCCAGTTAGCCCAAGAGGTTTCAGGCGGCTATCCGCGCAGCCAGCACGGCAGGCGCCCCTGCCGTAAGGGGACTATACCTCGATCTCGGCCTCGTCGCCTTTTTCCTGCAGCCAGTTGCGCCGGTCTTCCGAGCGTTTTTTCGCCAGCAGCATATCCATCATCGCCAGCGTCTGCTGCATATCCTCGTCGTTGATGGTGAGCTGCACCAGGCGGCGTGTGTTGGGATCGAGCGTGGTCTCGCGCAGCTGCAGCGGGTTCATTTCCCCCAGCCCTTTAAAGCGCTGCACGTTCGGGGTGCCTTTTTTGCGTTTCAGTTGCTCGAGCACGCCGGCTTTTTCGCCTTCGTCCAGGGCATAAAACACTTCCTTGCCCAGATCGATACGGTACAACGGCGGCATGGCGACATACACATGGCCTTCCTTCACCACCGCGCGGAAATGGCGCACAAACAGCGCGCACAGCAGGGTGGCGATATGCAGGCCGTCGGAGTCGGCATCGGCCAGGATGCAAATCTTGCCGTAGCGCAGCTGGCTTAAATCATCGCTGTCCGGATCAATGCCGATCGCCACCGAAATATCATGCACTTCCTGCGACGCCAGCACTTCATCCGAGGAGACTTCCCAGGTGTTGAGGATCTTGCCCTTCAGCGGCATGATCGCCTGGTATTCCCGATCGCGCGCCTGCTTGGCCGACCCGCCGGCGGAGTCCCCTTCCACCAGGAACAGCTCGGTGCGCGCCAGATCCTGCGCGGTGCAATCCGCCAGTTTCCCCGGCAGCGCCGGGCCGCTGGTCAACTTCTTGCGCACCACTTTTTTCGAGGCGCGCAAACGCCGCTGGGCGCTGGCCACCGCCAGTTCCGCCAGCTGTTCGGCTACCTGGGTATTTTGATTCAGCCACAGGCTGAAGGCATCCTTCACCACGCCGGAGACAAACGCGGCGCACTGGCGGGAAGACAAACGCTCCTTGGTCTGGCCGGCAAACTGCGGATCCTGCATTTTCACCGACAGCACATAGGCGCAGCGCTCCCAGATATCTTCCGCCGACAGCTTAACGCCGCGCGGCAGGATATTGCGGTATTCGCAAAACTCGCGCATGGCGTCCAGGAGGCCCTGGCGCAGCCCGTTGACATGGGTGCCGCCCTGGGGAGTGGGGATCAGGTTAACATAGCTTTCGGTCAGCAGCTCGCCGCCCTCGGGCAGCCAGAGCAGGGCCCAGTCGACGGTTTCGGTATCGCTGGCAAAGGCGCCGGTAAACGGCGCCTCGGGCAGGGTAATCAGCCCGTTGATCGCCTGGTTAAGGTAGTCGGTCAGGCCGGAGGCGTAGCACCAGCGGTGCTCCGTGTTATTAACCTGATCGGTAAAGACTATTTCCACGCCGGGACAAAGCACCGCCTTCGCTTTGAGCAAATGGGCCAGCCGGGAGGCTGAAAAACGCGGGCTGTCGAAGAACTGCGGATCGGGCCAGAAATGCACGCTGGTGCCGGTGTTGCGTTTGCCGCAGGTGCCGATGATCGACAGATCCTCGACCTTATCGCCGTTTTCGAACGCGATGGCGTAGATGTTGCCGTCGCGGCGCACCGTCACATCCACCCGGGTAGACAGGGCATTGACCACTGAAATACCCACACCGTGCAGGCCGCCGGAGAACTGGTAGCTTTTGTTGGAGAATTTACCGCCCGCATGCAGGCGGCACATAATCAGCTCGACCGCCGGCACCCCCTCCTCGGTATGGATATCCACCGGCATGCCGCGGCCGTCGTCGGTCACTTCCAGGGATTGATCGGCATATAACACCACGTCGATACGCCGGGCATGGCCCGCCAGCGCTTCGTCGACGCTATTGTCGATGACCTCCTGGCCCAGATGGTTGGGCCGGGTGGTGTCCGTGTACATGCCGGGACGACGACGTACCGGCTCCAGTCCGCTTAATACTTCTATCGCATCGGCGTTATAGCTTGATTGAGTCATGGCTTAAAGTATATTTCGTGACAAATTGTTGGAGAGCCTACCGCAAAGGACACCCCCTCGGGAAGCGTTATTCGCGCGGCTCAAACGGCGGCGATTCAGACTTTATTCAGCCCAAGGAAATCAATTATGGGAGAGAAAAAATGCTCGAACCCGACAAAGGCGTGATTCCCGCCCGATTCCACGGTCTGGCGGCAGTGGGTGTAATACTCCTGCGCCTGCCGGTAATCAAGGATCTCGTCGCCTGTTTGCTGCAGCAACCAGATAAGGTCCGGCGATTCCAGCCTGTCGACATGCATCAGCTTCAGGTCGTAGACATGGCGAGACTCTAGCACATAATGTTGGCCGGTGTAGGGATTCTCATTCTTGCCCAGGAACTCCGCCAGCAGCTCGAACGGCCGCACCGCGGGGTTGACCACCACGGCGGGCAGCATAAAGGATTGGGACAGCCAGGTGGCATAATAACCGCCCAGGGACGACCCGACAATGCCCAGCGGTTCGCCAGCCCGGTCAAGGACCAGCGACTCGATCATGTCGGCCGCGTCGGCGGGATAGACCGGCAACTGCGGGACGATCATCTCGATATCGGGATGATGCCGGGCGAGCCAGGCCTTGAAAGACGTGGCCTTGGCCGAGGCGGGGGAACTGTTGAAACCATGAAGATAAAGCAGGACCGCCATCAATAGCCTTCCGAATCCGTGTCGGGCAGATACTCGTCGCCGGATAACCGATGGACCTCGGTCGACAACGTGCCGTCAGGATGCAAATCGAGATAACGCCAGCCGGGCCCGACGGAATCGATAGTAAAATTGGTGCAGTGCGGTTTGAACTGCACGCAGGTGGACGGCGAGGCCAAAACGCGCCGGCCCTGCCAGTCGACATCCAGTTCCTGGTGTATATGGCCGCACAGCAGCGTGGTTACCCTGGGAAACCTGGCCAGCGTCGCCGCCAGCATATGCGCGTTGCGCAGGCTATGCTGGTCAAGCCAGATGCAGCCGGACGCGAACGGATGGTGATGCAGCAGCAGCAGCGTATAGCGCTCGGGCTGCGAGTCCAGGGCCTTTTCCAGCCATTCAAGCTGATAATCGCTCAGTTCGCCGTGCGGTACGCCGAACACCTGGCTGTCAAGCAGCACCAGTTGCCATTGATCGCCGAGCAGCACATGTTTCGACGGCGATATTCCGCCGTCCGCCAAGGCCTTGACCATTGCCGGCTGGTAATCATGATTGCCTGGTAACCAGACGCAGGGCGCGGGCAACCGCGTAATGCCCCTGGCGAAGTGCTGGTAGGCCTCAAGGGAATGGTCCTGGGCCAAATCACCTGTCGCGACCACCAAATCGTAATGATGACGTTCAGCTTCAACCGCGTCCAATACCGCGCAATAGCTACGGTAGGTATTCACCCCGAGCAGCGCCTCATCCTCACCGGCGAACAAATGAGTGTCTGTGATCTGTAAAATCCTGATAATGGCCCCATTCGCCACAGGAAGTGTCAACAGGCTTTCCAAAGGGTATCCTTGGTTATTGAAATCTGCCTAACAAACGGGAACCGCCATCGCCCCATACGCTAAACAATAGCGTAGCCAATCCGCAAGGAATTGGTTGATTTGATGTTTTTCGTCACGTTGGTGTAACTTTTTATTAGGGTAATCATACCTTGCCTTGAAACGATAGATCTGCTGACTGGAACACACTTCCGCAACCATGGCGTCCCGGTATAGCCGCACGCTCATGGACGGCAGGCTCCAGTAGCTGACCAGCGGTTCGGTCTGGAGTATCTGCACCAGGGTGGTGTAACGCGTCGCCTCCAGTATGGTCAGGCGATAGCTGGCGCCGTTGACCTGATAGGTTATGGCGTCCCCCACCTCGTTGGTGCGCGGCAACAGCCGGCGCAGCTGGGCGAAATTGGTCTCGCACAGGCGCATCATTTCAGGAAAATCAGGGGTGTAGCGCTTGATCATTAATCGGCCCACTCTTTTCGTAAGGATTCATGGTGTAGTGCCAGCCATTGCAGGGCAATGACGGAGGCCGCGTTATCGATAATCCCTTCCTCAACCCAACGGTAAGCCTGCTCCCGGCTGACCACGTGAAGACGGATATCTTCGTTTTCTTCCACCAATCCGTGGATACCTTCGGCCAGCTGCGCGTCCACCTCGCCGGCCATAATCGTCAAGCGTTCGCTGGTGCCGCCCGGACTTGCCAGATAGCTTAGCAGCAGTTTGCAACGGCCGATGTCCAGCCCCGCCTCCTCAATGGACTCCCGCCGCGCCACCTGTTCGTGCGATTCGCCAGGCTCGATCATACCGGCTACCAGCTCCAACAGCCAGGGGGTCGGACTGCTATCATAAGAGGCAATACGAATTTGTTCCAACAATACAACTTCATCTCGCACCGGATCATAGGGTAACAATACCACGGCATGTCCGCGCTCTAAAATTTCCCGCCGCACCTCGCCGCTCATCTCGCCGTTAAACAGGCGATGGCGGAACCGATACAACTCCAGGGAAAAAAATCCACGGTAAAGCGTTTCGCGTGCAATAATTTCTACATCATTTTTACCAAATGTTACCGGTGAGGGTGTGGACGAAACCATGGAAACGACTCCTTTTGGGATGATTTGTCAGTAGCGACGGCGTCAGGCAATCACTTTTCTCGCTAATTAGGTGGATTGTGATAAATTTTATCCCACAGATTCAAGATGGCACATTAAGCCACCACCTACTTCTGGCGGACTCTGGTAGAATCGTGCACTATTTCATGGCTCATTATCGCCAGCGCTACCATAGCAATTTTGCTGTATCAAAAGGAATGCAAATGAAGAAACTGCTCCCCCTTCTTATCGGACTCGGCCTCGGCGGCTTCAGTGCGTTAAGTCAGGCAGAAAATCTGCTACAGGTATATCAGCAGGCGCGGTTGTCCAACCCGGATCTGCGGCAATCCGCGGCCGATCGCGACGCGGCATTTGAAAAAATCAACGAAGCGCGCAGTCCGTTGTTGCCACAGCTCGGGCTGGGGGCGGATTATACGTATAGTCAAGGCGCCCGTGATAGCAAAGACATCAATTCCGGCGTTGCCAGCGGGTCGCTGCAGCTGACCCAGACCATCTTCGATATGTCGAAATGGCGCGCGCTGACCATTCAGGAAAAAACCGCCGGCGTCCAGGACGTCTCTTACCAGGCCGCCCAGCAGACCTTAATCCTGAATACCGCCACCGCCTATTTTAACGTATTAAGCGCCATTGACGCGCTGTCTTATACCGAGGCGCAGAAACAGTCGATTTACCGCGAACTGGATCAAACCACCCAGCGTTTTAACGTCGGCCTGGTGGCGATTACCGATGTGCAGAACGCCCGCGCCCAGTATGACCAGGTGCTGGCCGACGAGGTCACCGCCCGCAACACGCTGGACAACGCGCTGGAAAGCCTGCGCCAGATAAGCGGCAACTTTTATCCGCAGCTGGCCTCGCTTAACGTGCAGCGCTTCAAGGCTGAACGTCCCCAGCCCATCGCCGGCCTGCTGAAACAGGCGGAAACACGTAACCTGAACCTGTTAAGCGCCCGCCTGTCGCAGGATGTGGCGCGCGAGAATATCCGTTATTACGAAACCGGCCATTACCCGACCCTGAGCCTGAATGCCGAGTCGTCGGTGACCAATACCGATTATAACGGATCCAGGACAAATAATGATCCGACTTACGCAAACCGGCGTGTCGGCCAGAACTCTATCGGCCTGAGCCTGAACGTGCCGATTTACTCCGGCGGTTCGGTGACCTCGCAGGTAAAACAGGCGCAGTACAGTTTCGTCAGCGCCAGCGAACAGTTGGAAAGCGCGCATCGCAGCGCGGTGCAGACCGTACGTTCTTCCTTTAATAATATTTCCGCCTCCGTCAGCTCCATCGACGCTTATGAACAGGCGGTCATTTCGGCGCAAAGCTCCCTGGACGCGTCCGAAGCTGGTTATGAAGTGGGCACCCGCACCATCGTCGACGTGCTGGACGCCACCACCACGCTCTATAACGCCAAGCGGCAGCTGTCGGATGCGCGTTATACCTATGTCATCAATCAGCTGAACCTGAAACAGGCCCTCGGCACCCTGAATGAAGGCGATATCCAGGCGCTTAACGCTTCCCTCGGCCAGCAGATTGCCACCAGTCCCGAACAGGTGGCGCCGGAAAATCCGTCCCAGGTCGCCAAGGCCGAAGGCGTCAGCCCGAGCCAGACTGCCAACGCGCCGCGCGCCAACCAAAGCCAGGAGCAGGCGACACGCCCCCAGGCCGCGACGGTCAGCGCCATCGCGCCGGTTAATTCCAGCTCCGCCACCGGCCGCAATCCCTTCAGGCATTAAGCGTTTTCCAGGCGGGCAGCCCGCCCGCCTGGCCCCTCCGGCGACATCCCGCCTTTCCGCCGCGATCCCACCTTTATGTATAACTATGTAAAGATGTTTCCGCAGTCGCCGCCGATGCTTCTTATTTAGGCATTTTTACCCTATTCTTAGAGCGTATCTCCGGGAATGTTAAATCGTTAATAAAGCAGGAAAATAATGAAACGGACAAAAGACATTAACCACGCCAGTTTCCGCAAGCAATGGCGTGCCTGCCGCATGGCGCCGGTCGCGCTGGCGGTCGGCGCGGTGTTTATGCTGGCCGGCTGCGAGAAAAGCGACGAGAACGTGTCGCTGTATCAAAACAGCGATGACTGTACCCGCGCCAATCCGTCCATGAGCGAGCAGTGCACCACCGCGTTTAACAACGCGCAGAAAGAGGCGGTGAAAACCGCGCCCAAATACGCCTCGCGCGAAGACTGCGTCGCCGAATTCGGCGAAGGGCAATGTACCCAGGCCCCCGCCCAGGCCGGCGTGGCCGCCGAATCGCAGCAAAGCGGCAGTTTCTGGATGCCCCTGATGGCCGGCTATATGATGGGCCGCATGATGGGCGGCGGCGGTTATGCGCAGCAGCCGCTGTTCACGTCGCGCGCGCCCAACAGCCCGGCGAACGGCAAGTTTGTCGACGCCACCGGCCGTAACTACGGCCCCGCCACTACCGGGCGCAGCATGAATGTGCCGAAAACCGCCATGGCGCCCAAGACGCCGACCACCAATACCGTCACGCGCGGCGGCTTCGGCGAAACGGTAGCGAAACAGAACGCCACCATGCAGCGCAGCAGCAGCACCGCGCCACGTCGCAGCAGCACCGCGCCACGTCGCAGCATGAGCATTGGCGGCTAAGCGGGACATGAAACGAGTTACCCTGAACGAACGCCCGGACTGGCGCGAAAAAGCCGCCGAATATGGTTTTGAGTTCCATACCATGTACGGCGAGCCCTACTGGTGCGAGGATGCGTATTACCAATTTACGCTGGCGCAGATAGAAACGCTGGAGGATGTGACCGCCGAGCTGCATCAGATGTGCCTGAAAGTCGTGGCGAAAGTGGTGGACAGCGACGCGCTGCTGGCCAAATTCCGCATCCCCAAGCATACCTGGCAATTTGTGCGCAACGCCTGGCATACCCAACAGCCCTCGCTCTACTCCCGTCTGGATTTAGTCTATGACGGCCGGCAGCCGCCAAAACTGCTGGAAAATAACGCCGATACCCCCTCGTCCCTGTATGAAGCCGCTTTTTTCCAGTGGATTTGGCTTGAGGATCAGATCAAGTCCGGCCAGCTGCCGGCCGGGGCCGACCAATATAACAGCCTGCAGGAAAAGCTGATCGAACGCTTCCGGGAGCTCAAGGAGCAGCATGGTTTCAGCTTGCTGCATTTTGCCTGCTGCCAGGATACCACCGAGGATCGCGGCACGGTGCAGTACCTGCAGGACTGCGCGCTGGAGGCGGAATTACCCAATGATTTTCTGTTTATCGAGGAAATCGGCCTGGGCGAAAGAGGCCAGTTTACCGACACCGAAAACCGGGTGATCGGCAATATGTTTAAGTTCTATCCGTGGGAATTCATGCTGCGGGAGATTTTCTCCACCAAGCTTGAGGACGCGGGGGTGCGCTGGCTGGAACCGGCCTGGAAAAGCATTATCTCCAACAAGGCGCTGCTGCCGATGTTATGGGAAATGTTCCCGGGGCATCCCAACCTGCTGCCGGCCTATTTTGCCGAAGACAACCCGCCGCCGATGGATCACTATGTGGTGAAGCCGCTGTTTTCCCGCGAAGGCGCCAATATCCGCATCGTCGAAAACGGCAAGGAAACCGCCCGCGTGGACGGGCCTTATGGCGAAGAAGGCGCCATCGTGCAGCAGTTTTGCCCGTTGCCGCGCTTCGGCGACAGCTATACCGTTATCGGCAGCTGGCTGGTGAACGACAGGCCTTGCGGCATCGGCATCCGGGAAGATAAAGAACTGATCACCCAGGATCTGTCGCGCTTTTACCCGCATATTATCCTCGACTGAGCGCCCCAAAGCATACGCAGCGGCAGCGCCGCTGCGTAACAGCGTTTAACCCACCTGCACCGACAGCATGCTTAACGACGCCATCTCAATGCCGTCCACCGGTATGGAAATCGCCTCTTCGCCATCCCAGGCGCCCAGTATATACAGCAGCGGCAGGTAATGATCGGGCGAGGGGTTGGACAGCGCCGCGCCGTCATGAGCCATAAAATCCACCAGCGGATGGACGCCCTGGCCGCGCCAGCCGATATTGTCGCGCACAAACTGGTTAAAGGATAACGCCCAGGGATAGGGCGGCGCCTCGCCGTGCCATTGGATCATGCGCAGGTTATGCACCACGTTGCCGCTGGCGACCATCATCACGCCCTGGTCGCGCAACGCCGCCAGTTTTCGTCCCAGCTGGAAATGATATTCCGGCGGCTGGGTACCGTCGATACTGAGCTGTACCATGGGGATATCCGCGTCCGGATACATTTTTTTCACCACCCCCCAGGAACCGTGATCGAAACCCCATTCGGTCAGATCGGCGCTGACAGCCACCGGCAGCAGCAGTTCCTGGATGGTGGCGGCAAGGGCGGGCGAGCCCGGCGCCGGATAACGGATATCAAACAACGCCTGGGGAAAACCGCCGAAATCATGGAGGGTGCGCGGGTTTTCCATCGCGGTCACCGCGGTGCCGCGGGTAAACCAATGGGCGGATATCGCCAGGATGGCGCGGGGACGCGGCAAGGTCCGGCCGAGGCGTTGCCAGGTTTGGGTATATTGATTATCTTCCAGCACGTTCATCGGACTGCCGTGGCCGAGAAACAGCGCGGGCATACGGGGTTCGCTCATGGGTCATTCCTTCTGTATCATCTTATCGCGCCTGGCGCCTTATGCTGATTAACTTACGCCTTGCGGCCGGAAAATAAACCCGGATAAGCATGATCATCATATTCAATATATTTGAATAAACCTAAACGTCCGCATGGCTCGTCCCCGCGCGCCAGGGACGACGATGCCGCGGCGCAAAGCCGGGCGGCGGCCTTTCACTTAATCCCCAGCCGCTTCGCCAGCCGGTGCAAATTGCCGGGATTGACCGCCAGCCTGCGCGCGCAGGCCGACCAGTTATTGCCGCAGCCGGCCAGCGTCATGCGGATTAAGCGGCGCTGATAATCGTCGGTACCGTCGCGCAGGGTAGCGGAAGCGATAGGGTCATGCGGCGGCGCGACGTGCGTTAATGGGGGCGAGGCCCCATCCAGGGCAAAATTCTCCGGCCGCAATACCACCTCGGCGTTGCCCTGCCCCGCCCGCGCCAGCACCGTGGCGCGATAAATGGCATGCTCCAGCTCGCGCACATTGCCCGGCCAGCCGTTTTCCGCCAGCAACGCCAGGGTGGCCGGCGCCAGCGCCACGCGCTGCAGTCCCAGCCGGATGCGGCTGCGTTCGCAAAAAAAACCGGCCAGCAGGGCAATATCCCGCCCGCGCTCGCGCAGCGGCGGCACATGGACGGGAAACACGCTTAAGCGGTGAAACAGATCGGCGCGAAACTGCCCGGCCAGCACCGCCTCCTTCAGCACGCGATTGGTGGCGGCCAGGACGCGCACATTGACCCGCAGGCTTTGATCGTCGCCGACGCGCTGTAAATCGCCGTACTGCAATACCCGCAGCAGTTTTGCCTGCAATGTCAGCGACAGCTCGCCGATTTCATCCAGGAACAACGTGCCGTTATCCGCCAGTTCAAATTTACCGATACGATGATGAATGGCGCCGGTAAAGGCGCCTTTGACATGGCCGAACAATTCGCTTTCCGCCACCGATTCCGGCAGGGCCGCGCAGTTAAGGTACACCAGCGGATTGGCCGCCCGTGGCGATTGCAGATGTATTGCGCGCGCCACCAGCTCCTTGCCGACGCCGGTTTCACCGGTGATCAGCACGTTCAGATCCGAATTGGCCACGATGCCGATTTCCTTTTTCAGCTGCGCCATGACCCCGGACAAGCCGATCATTTCGTCGGCGCCCTCGGTTTGCGGCCGGCCGACGGCGCTTATCGGCGCAATGGCCTGTTTTTCCAATTGCTCCACCAGCAGCGCGTTGCTGAGCGCGACCGAGAACAGCGCCCCCACCAGACGCAGTTCCTCATCGCTGAAATGATCGAGCTGATGCGCATCCATATCGTCAATGGTCAGGGCGCCGACCAGGTTCTGGTGGGTAAACAGCGGCAGACCGATACAGGCATGCACCTTCAATTGCTCATGGCCCGGGATCAGCCCGTCGTAAGGATCGGGCAACAGGCTGTCCGCCGGAAAACGCACCACATCGCCGGCGCGGGCGATGGCCTCCAGACGGGGATGCTCGGACAGCCGGAAACGGCGCCCCAGCACGTCGGGCGACAGACCGGCGATCGCCAGCGGCCGGAACAGCTGCTGTTCATAGCTGAGCAGCGCGCAGGCGTCGCACGCGAGCAACCGGCGCAGGCTGTTGATCAACTGCTGGAAACGGTCCCTGCCGGTGATGCCCGATTGCAGCTCAATGGCAATCCGGCTCAGGGTTTGCATGGATAACGCCATAAGGATAAGCACCTGACAAGGTAAAAAGCGGCGACAAGCCACAGCGTCATTACGCCGCGCAGGGCGGATGCGGCCCGGAGCGCCGACTATCTCATTGTGACAATAGCTGTGTCAAAAAAACATATTTCCAATTTCGTCATTTTGACAAATAAATAATTTAAATTCTTTAATTTCAATGAATTAATTATTGGCATGGGTTATGCAGCACTGATGCCATCCAGCGGTTTTCAGTGGCAATTTACCATGAGGTTTTATCATGACGGTACAGGTCAAAAACACTATTCATTGGGTGGGACAACGGGATTGGGAAGTACGCGATTTCCACGGCACCGAGTATAAAACCCTTAAAGGCAGCAGCTATAACAGCTATCTGATCCGTGAAGAAAAAACGGTATTGATTGATACTGTGGACTATAAGTTCAGCCGTGATTTCCTGCAAAACCTCGAGGCGGAAATCGATCTCGCCACCATAGATTATATTATCATCAACCACGCCGAGGAGGATCACGCGGGGGCCCTCACCGCGCTGATGGCGCGTATCCCGCATACGCCGATTTATTGCACCACCAACGCCATTGACTCCATTAACGGCCACCACCATCACCCGGAATGGAACTTTCGCACGGTTAAAACCGGCGACAGTCTGGATATCGGCAACGGCAAGCAGCTGATCTTTATCGAGACGCCGATGCTGCACTGGCCCGACAGCATGATGACCTATCTCAGCGGCGATGCGGTGCTGTTCAGCAACGACGCTTTCGGCCAGCATTATTGCGACGAGCATCTGTTTAACGACGAAGTGAACCAGAATGAACTGTTTGAGCAATGCCAGCGTTACTACGCCAATATCCTGACGCCGTTCAGCAGGCTGGTCACCGCCAAGATCAATGAAATCCTGGGCTTTAACCTGCCCCTGTCGATGATCGCCACGTCCCATGGCGTGGTGTGGCGCGACAATCCGACGCAGATCGTCGCTAAATATCTGCAGTGGGCCGACAGCTACCAGGAGGACCGTATTACCTTGTTTTACGACACCATGTCGAACAACACCCGCATGATGGCGGATGCCATTGCCCAGGGGATTACTGAAACCGATCCCGGCGTGGCGGTAAAAATCTTTAACGTCGCCCGCCATGATAAAAACGAAATCCTGACCCAGGTTTTCCGCTCCAAAGGGGTGTTGGCCGGCTCCTCCACGATGAATAACGTCATGATGCCCAAGGTAGCGGCGCTGCTCGAAGAACTGGCGGGACTGCGCTTTCGCGATAAAAAGGCCTCGGCCTTCGGCAGCTACGGCTGGAACGGCGGCGCGGTGGACCGGGTGCAGACGCGGCTGATGGACGCCGGGTTCGAAACCTCCCTGCCCCTGAAGACTAAATGGCGACCGGACGGCGCGGCATTGGACCTCTGCCGCGAGCACGGCAGGGAAATTGCCCGCCAGTGGGCGCTGCATCCTTTGGATGAGCAGGTCGCGGTTGCCCCCGCCCCCGCCGCCGCGGACACCGTCAGGATGCAATGCAGCGTGTGCCAATGGATTTACGACCCCGCCCTGGGCGAACCGATGCAGGAAGTGGCGCCCGGTACCGGTTGGCCGCAGGTGCCGGAGACCTTTTTATGCCCGGAATGCGGTCTTGGCAAAGACGTCTTTGACGCGTTGAAATAAGGCGATGAGATGAACGAAGGCATTGTTATTATCGGCTCCGGCTTTGCCGCCCGGCAGTTGATCAAGAACCTGCGCAAGCTCGATGACGGCGTGCCGATCCGGCTTATCGCCGACGACAGCTGCGATGAATACCACAAGCCGGAGCTAAGCCATGTGTTCAGCCAGCGGCAACGCGCGGACGACCTGACCCGGATGACCGCCGGGGACTTTGCCGAACAGTTCCGGCTGACGCTGCACCGTCATTCACGGGCGCAGCGTATCGATGCCGCGGCGCGGCGGGTCTATTGCAGCGACGGCGAATATGGCTACCGTCAGTTGATCCTGGCCACCGGCGCACAGGCCGTTATCCCGGCGATTGAAGGCCGGGAACTGATGCTGACGCTCAATAGCCAGCAACAGTACCGCCGGATAGAAGACCAGCTGCGGCAGGCGCGGCGGGTCCTGTTATTGGGCGCCGGCCTTATCGGCACTGAACTTGCAATGGACCTGACCCGGGCGGGCAAACAGGTGATCCTCCTCGATCAGGCGGCCAGCATCCTGGCGTCCCTGATGCCGGCTGAAGTCAGCGCGCGTCTCCAGCATCGCCTGGTCCGGCAGGGGGTGGAGCTGATCCTTAACACCCGGCTGCTGAGCCTTTGCCCGACCGCGACCGGCATCGCCGCCGCCCTGCCGCGCGGCCGTCTGCTGGAAGTGGATGCCGCCATTGCCGCCATCGGGCTAAAGCCCGACACCGCGCTGGCCTTATCGGCCGGTCTGGATACCGGCAGGGGTATCCGGGTTAACGACAGATTGCGCACCTCGGATCCCGCCATCTATGCGCTGGGCGATTGCGCGGAAATCAACGGCGCGCTGATGCCTTTTTTACAACCGATACAGCTCAGCGCCGCGGTGTTGGCTAAAAATCTGTTGGGCGGTAACGACAGCCTGTTACTGCCGCCGATGCTGGTAAAGGTGAAAACGCCCGATATGCCGCTGCACCTGGCGGGCCAAACGCAGCGCACGGATTTACACTGGCAGATCAACTTTGACACCCAGGGTATACTGGCGCAGGGTTGGGATGAACAACGGCGGCTGTGCGCCTTTGTCGCGGGAGAAGCGCGGATGAAGGAGGCGTTTTTACTGCTGCGCCAGTTGGCGCCATGCTGAACGCGTCCTCACGGCCGGCGGCCCGGCGGTAGCCGCCCGGTCGGTATTGACCCGCCATCCCCGGCATTATGTTGATAAATTGACGATGGCCGTTGCCCCCAACGGCGGAGAACGATATGCAAGATTTGATGTGTTATAAAACCCTGCCCGAATGGGATAGCCAGACGCTGCCGGAGGCCTTCCGCCAGCGGCACAATACCCAGGAGGGCGTATGGGCGAAACTCACTGTACTGCAGGGCACGCTGTCCTTTGCGTTTTTAAGCGAAAACGATGAGGTGCTGGAATCCCACGCGTTTACGCGCGACAACCCGCCGCCCCTGGTGGAGCCGCAGCGCTGGCACCGTATTGTCGCCAGCTCGGCGGATATGCGTTGCCAACTGGCCTTTTACTGCCGGCCGGAGGATTATTATCATCTTAAGCACGGCATGACGCGCACGCATTCCGAGGTGATTAACGCCGCCGCATACGCGGCGCCGGGCAAAGCGCTGGATCTGGGCTGCGGCGCGGGCCGTAATGCGCTGTATCTGAACCTGCTGGGGTTTGATGTCACGGCGTATGATAAAAGCCAGCAAAGCATCGATGCCCTGAATACCCTTATCGCGATCGAGCAACGCGATCATATCTCAGCCGGCGTTTATGATATCAACGAACAGCTGATAAACGGCCGGTACGACTTTATTCTCTCGACCGTGGTGCTGATGTTTTTACAGGCCGACCGGATCGAGCGCGTTATCCGCAATATGCAGCAAAGCACCAACGACGGCGGGCTGAATCTTATTGTCGCCGCCATGTCCACCGAGGATTGTCCCTGCCCGCTGCCGTTTCCGTTTACTTTCAGCGCCGGGGAACTGTCCGGGTATTATCGCGATTGGGAAATAATAAAATATAACGAGGATAGGGGAGAACTGCATAAAACCGACGCCGAAGGCAACCGCATTAAGCTGCGTTTTGCCACGCTGCTGGCGCGCAAGCGGCCCTGACAGAACCGGGAAAGCAACCGGGCGCCCCCGGCGGCCGGGGCTTCCCGGCACAGCGGCATCGCCAGTACATACGGACGTTTCAGGGCAGAATGCGCGCGGCGAACCTGCTACCCGCGGGGCCAGCGCCGCCTGGTCCCTTCTGCATGCCCGCACGGCGCCGGGCTATTGTCCCGGCCCGGCGAAAGCTGCGGCCGCGGGCGACGGCAACCGCGCGTCAGCTGGCCTGACGTGCCAACGAGCGGCGGTAGTCCACCAGATCTTCGATGGTGACCACCGGCATATCATACTTTTTGCCGAACGCGATGATTTCCGGAGCATGGGCCATGCTGCCGTCCTCATTGGTGACTTCGCACAGCACGCCCATCGGCTTGAGGCCGGCCAGGGTGGTCAGGTCGATGCTGGCCTCGGTATGGCCGCCGCGGGTGAGCACGCCGCCCGGCTGGGCGCGCAGCGGGAACACGTGGCCGGGACGATTGAGATCGCTGGGCTTGGCGTTGTCTTTGATGGCGGCGCGGATGGTGGTCAGGCGGTCGGCGGCGGAAACGCCGGTGGTGACGCCTTCCGCGGCTTCGATGGTGACGGTAAACGCCGTCTGGTAGTGGCTGGAGTTGTGTTCCACCATCATCGGCAGATCCAGCTGCCGGCGGCGCTCCTCGGTCAGGCACAGGCAAACAATGCCGCTGCCGTGGCGGATGGCCAGGGCCATCTGTTCAACCGTCATGCTTTCGGCGGCAAAAATCATGTCGCCTTCGTTTTCACGATCTTCATTGTCCAGCACCAGCACACCGCGACCATGGCGCAATGCGTTAAGTGCGTTTTCCACGCGTTCTGTCGGCGTACCGAACTCGGAAAGAAGCGTCTGATTCATGGTAAAAAAAACCTCATAAAGTATATGGATTACCAGAACCAGGGCAGACTTAGGAGTAGCCTTAACAGGCTAAAAGATAACGAGAATGAGCTGGCAGCTCATTGTTGGCCGTTACTCTCTCCCATCCGGACTATAACCGTCGGCCCCGGAATTACACCGGGTCTGCTGACCTCAAATCCTACGGCAATCTGAGCGCTCGCGGGCTTCCTGTGCAATAATCGTCAATAGCAATTAGCGCACGGGTTTACCGCCGGTGGGGAGTTTCGCCCCGCCCTGAGAATAAGCGGAATTACTATAACGCCATTGGATTATCGGAGCAATTAGCAAACGAATAATTTCTGGCGGCTCTTTTAGTTTCTTCTCGGCTGATCTGGCATTACACTTAACCAAAACTAACGCGTTAGGGAACTACAGATGATAGACACCAAAAAAATCGAACAGCTTGCCCGTCAGATCCATGAGTCCCTGCCAAAAGGCATCCGCGATCTGGGCGATGACGTGGATAAAAAAATCCGCCAGGTGTTGCAAAGCCAGTTCAGCCGGATGGATTTAATCAGCCGCGAGGAATTTGACGTGCAGACCCAGGTATTGCTGCGCACCCGGGAAAAGCTGAACCAGCTGGAACTGCGCCTCAATGCGCTGGAAACCATGCCGAACAGCGGCGGCGCCCCGACGGTGGCCGGCGCCACATCACCTGTAACCCCGGGCGCCGCCGTATCGGCCCCGGCCGCCGCGCCGGCAAGCGATGAACCGCCGGCCGAAACGCAGGCTGGAAGCATCGCCGCAGACATTAAGGACGCAGGCAAGAAGCCGTAGGCCGCCGCAAAATATCGGGCGGCCGCGGACACGTTATCCGCCGGGAAAAGCGGGGGGCAACGGCGCCGTCGCGGCGCCCTTGCCTTTAACCGCGTTTGCCGGTTTTGATGGCGTTAATGATATTGGTGGTGGAGCAGCCGTCTTCAAAGTTGAGCACCCTGACGTCGCCGCCGTTGGCCCACACTTCCTTACTGCCGGCAATCTGTTCGGGCCGGTAATCGCCCCCCTTCACCAGCACATCGGGCAATATCTTGGCGATCAGCCGCTGCGGGGTATCCTCGTCAAAGGCCACCACCCAATCCACGGCGCCCAGCGCGCCCAGGACTACCATGCGCTGCGCCAGCGGATTGACCGGCCGGGACTCCCCCTTCAGGCGCCGGGTCGAGTCATCGCTGTTTACCGCCACGATCAGCCGGTCGCCCAGCCGCCGGGCGTTGGCCAGATAGGTCACATGCCCGGCGTGCAGGATATCGAAGATGCCGTTGGTCATGACCACCTTTTCGCCGCGCTGGCGCGCCTGCGCCACCGCCTGCTCAAGCTCGGCCTCGGTCATGACGCCGAAACCGGCGTCGCCACGCCCGTGAATGGCGTTTTCCAGCTCGATGGGACTGACGGTGGACGTGCCCAGCTTGCCGACCACCACGCCGGCGGCGGCATTGGCCAGGAAACAGCACTCTTCCAGCGGATTTCCGGCCGCCAGGGCCGCCGCCAGCACGCCGATCACCGTATCGCCGGCGCCGGTGACGTCATAGACTTCCTGCGCCTGCGTCGGCAGGTTCAGCGGCGGCTTGCCGGGTTGCAGCAGCGTCATGCCCTGTTCGGAACGGGTAATCAGCAATGCCGACAGGCCGTAATCGGCAATCATCTTCATGCCGCGGGCGACCAGATCGGCTTCGTCGGCGCTGCGGCCTGCCACCGCCTCGAACTCGGATAAGTTCGGCGTCAGCATGGTGGCGCCGCGATAACGGGCGAAATCGGTGCCTTTGGGATCGACCAGTACCGGCACCCCGGCGGCGCGCGCCAGCTGGATCATATCCTGCACGCGGGCCAGCGCGCCTTTGGCGTAATCCGACAATACCATCGCGCCGGCGGCGGGCAACGCCGTCTTGATGCGCTCCAGCAGCGGTCCGGCGTCCACGCCGTCAAAGCCTTGCTCAAAGTCCAGGCGCAGCAGCTGTTGGTTACGCGACAGCACCCGCAGTTTGGTAATGGTGGGATGGGTGGACACCGCCACGAAATCACAGGTCACGCTGACGCCGTTGAGCCGCTCGCCCAGGGCGCGGGCGGCATCGTCGACGCCGGTAAGGCCGACCAGGCGCGAACCCGCGCCCAGCGCGGCGATATTCATCGCCACGTTGGCGGCGCCGCCGGGGCGCTCCTCGATGGTATCGACTTTGACTACCGGCACCGGGGCTTCCGGTGAGATACGGCTGGTTGGGCCGGACCAGTAACGGTCCAGCATGACATCACCCACCACCAGCACGCCCGCCCGGCGAAAATCAGGCAACGTAACTTTCATCCACTCGCTCCAGACTTAACGATTTTATTGCGCGGGATTCTAGCATAGGCTGCGGCAATTCTCTCCCACCCCCGATAGTGGAACGCATTTTCCCGCCCTTGCCCTCAGTCGAGCCATTTTTTCCAGTAGGCGGTAATCAGCGCGCGTTCGGTTTGAAACCGATGGCTATCCACGCGCCCCGGCAGGTCCTGCAGCGCCAGATGATGGATTTCGTCGCGCAGGGTGGTATAGGCGTCGCTTAATCGCGCGGCGTCGTCCGGGCTGATGATCCCGTGGCGCGCCATCAGCGCGAAAATGCGCACATTATCGGACCAGCGCGTCAGTTCCGGGATGGCGCAGGCATAACGCAGCACCAGGTACTGCGCCAGAAATTCAATATCGGTGATGCCGCCTTCGTCTGCCTTGATATCAAACTGTTCGCCGTTTTTACCGGCCAGGTGCCGGCGCATTTTGGCGCGCATCTCGCTGACGTCCACGCGCAAGGCCGCCGGATCGCGCTCCCGGCACAGCACCTCGCGGCGGATGGCGGTAAAACGCGCCCGCAGCGCGTCGTCGCCATATACCTGGCGCGCCCTGACCAGCGCCTGGTGCTCCCAGGTCCAGGCCTCATGCAACTGGTAGTCCGCAAAAGCGTCCAGGGTGCTGACCAGCATACCGGCCGCGCCGGAGGGACGCAGGCGCGGGTCGACTTCATACAGCACGCCCGCGGGCGTGCGGGTGCTGAATAAATGCATGATCCGCTGCGCCAGGCGCAGGTAGAACTGGCGGCCGTCAATACTGCGCTCGCCGTCGGTCATCACCTCCGCCGGACAATCATGTAAAAACACCACATCCAGATCCGAGCCGTACCCCAGCTCCCAGCCGCCCAGCTTGCCATAGCCGATTACCGCGAATCCCTGGCCGCCCTGCTCGCCCAGATGGGCGGGACGGCCGTAACGCGCCACCATGGTCTTCCAGGCTTGCTGGAGCACGGCGGCAATCATGGCCTCGGCCAGATAGGTCAGGTGATCGCTGACCCGCATGACCGGCAGCACGCCGGTAATATCGCTGGCGGCAATGCGCAGTTGCTGCGCCTGCTTAAACTGGCGCATGGCGTCGAGCTGCTGCTCTTCGTCCTCCTCCGGCACCCGCAGTAAATACTGACGCAGTTCATCACCGTAAGCTTCAGGCGCCAGGGGATGGTAGAGCGTGGCCGGATCCAGCAGTTCATCCAGCAACAGCGGATGGCGGGCCAGTTGGGTGGCGATCATCGCCGAGGCGGCACACAGACGGATCAGGTGGGTCAACGCCCCCGGATACTCCACCAGCAGTTCCAGGTAAGTGGTGCGGGACACGATGCTCAGCAGCATCGGCGCCAGCCGTCCGAAGACATCGTCGGCGGCCGGCTGCGGACAGATTTGCGCCAGCAGCCGCGGCATCAGTTGATCGAGCACCTCGCGCCCGCGCGGGCCGATGGTACGTTTCGCTATGTCGCGCCGTAATTCCACCAAGCGGGCCAGAAGGCGCCCGCGCCCGGCCTCATCCAGCTGCGGCGCCAGAAGTCCGGCATCCTGCTCCGGCGCGTCGTCAAACCACAGCGCGCCATAGCGGTCGAAATCCACCGGGTCCGCCGGATCGGGCGCGTCGTCGCCGATAAGCATATCAAAGATTAACCGCACCCGCCGCATATGGCCGGACAGCGCGTCCTCAAGGGCCGGCCAGTCGGCCACCGCCATGCCGTAGGCCAGGCGGGCGCGGTTGAGCGCATCGGCCGGCAGGGTCTGGGTTTGTTCATCGTTGATGGCCTGCAGCAGGTTTTCCAGCCGGCGCAGGTAGAGATAGGCCTGGCTTAATTGTTCGGTCTGGCCGGTGGTCAGCAGGCCAAGCTCGCCGACCGCGCTCAGGGTAGGCAACAGCGAGCGCTGCTGCAGACGGGGTTCCCGGCCGCCGCGGATCAGCTGGAATACCTGGGTAATGAATTCTATTTCCCGAATGCCGCCGGCGCCCAGCTTGATATTGTCTTTTAGTCCCCGGCGCCGCACTTCGCGGGCAATCATGATTTTCATATTGCGCAGGGATTGGATCACGCTGAAATCGATATAGCGCCGGAACACAAAAGGACGCAGCAGGCTTCGCAGTTCCTGGCAGTAGGCGTCGTCACCGTCGCCCATCAGCCGGGCCTTGACCATGGCGTACCGCTCCCAGTCACGCCCCTGTTCCTGGTAATAATCCTCCAAGGCGGCAAAACTCAGCACCAGCGGCCCGCTGTCGCCAAACGGCCGCAGGCGCATATCCACCCGGTAGACAAATCCGTCGGCGGTCGGCTGATCGAGGACTTTGATAAGCCGCTGCCCCAGGCGGGTAAAAAACAGCGCGTTGTCCAGCTCGCGCCGCCCGCCCCGGGTCTGGCCGTTTTCCGGATAGGCGAAAATCAAATCGATATCGGAAGAGAAATTCAGCTCGCCGCCGCCGAGCTTGCCCATACCCAACACCAGCAGCGGCTGCGCGGCGCCGTGCGCATTAGACGGCGTGCCCCACTCACGGCAGCACACCTGGTATAGCCAGTCGCGCGCCGCAATAATCAGCGTTTCGGCAAGCTGGCTGAGCTGGATCAGGGTATCGGTGGTCGCGCAGGCATCCAGTGCCTGCGCCCAGGCAATACGCACCAGGGCGCGGCGGCGGAACAGGCGCAGCTCACGCATCAGCGCCGCCTCGTCCTGCACCTGCGCCAGCCGCGCCTGGAGCGACGAGGCATAACCGCGCCACTCGTCCGCGCGGGGCGGATCGCGGTGCAATTCCTCCAGCCAGTCCGGCCGGGCAATCAGCGCTTCGCTGATAAAATCACTTAACGCCAGCGCGACGGCGGTGTTTTCGTCCACCACAGCAGACCCGGCGGCCGCCTCCCCGTCCGCCGGGCGGGCGGGCATCAGCCGGGCGGCCATCGCCTGCGCCTGGCGATCCAGCAGGGGCGGAAGAGGCAATTTCATCATCGATCTCCTGGGGATGTCACGGGCAACGCTGCGGCCCCGCGGGGCTTAGCGGTTATTGACGCTGCGCCAAAAACCCGGCTGGGTCAGCGCCTGGCGCCGCATATGCTCCAGATTGTTGGTGCCGGGCAGGATAATCGCCTGCTGCAGCGCCTGCCAGTGTAAAATATAAGATAAAACCTTCTTGACCGGATAGGCGCCCGACAGCAGATGGAAAGCCATGATCCGCCGCTCCAGCCGCGGCAGCTGCTGCTGGTATTCCTCGTGGGACATCACGCGGCCGAACGCCACTTTTAACTCGGCGGCGCAGCGCGACAGCATGATATCGGCAAAACGCTTAAAGGAGCCGTCCAGTTTCCGGCGCGCCTTATCATCGAGACTGTCCCGCCAGCCGGCGAGAATCAGCCAACGGGTCAATGCCAGCTTACATTGCAGGTAAGCGGCGTCATAGCACAACCGCCGGGGATCGCTGTCCGGCGGTTGCAGCCGGTCGGTCACCTCCGCCAACCGGGCGCGCAGCTCGTTGGTGGCCTTGCGCGGGATCATATTGCCCATCACCACAAAGGTTTCCCGGATCAGCATAATGGCGGACAGGATGCTTTCCCGCGCCAGCGGAATGCCCTGCAGCCACAGTTCCTCATGGTATTGCCAATGGGCCAGCGCCAGGGACAGCGCCTCGCTCAACCCCTGCTCCACCGTCGCCTTGGGCGCGGGACGCAGCAACGGCAGGGCGCGGATTTCACGCGGCTCATTGCCCGCGGCCAGATGATAGCCGCGCGCGGCCTTGCTCAGGCTGCCCTGGCGCAGGCCGCCGTCGGCGCAAAGCGTGCCGGCCAGCGCCAGTAGGTCCGCGACGTTGCCGTGCATGATTTCCAGTTCCAGTTCGCAAATGGCCTCGCTCAGCTCACCCGCCACCACTTCGCCCTGATCAAACGCCACTTCTATCTCGCTGTCACCGTAGGTTATCAACCACTTTTCACGCAGATAATCGGTACGAAACAGGGGTTGCAAGCGCTGCTGCAACGTCGCCACATCCATGTCCGGCGGCCAGATGTCGGCGGGCAACAGCGTAATATCGATATCGGGGCCGGGCAGTGGAATATTATATTCCGGGTGCTGGTGCAGGCCGCCGACGATGGTGCCGGCGGTTTTAGCCGTCATTTCGTAACGTTCGTTATTGCCGCGTACGCGTAAACCCACGCCGTGCCGGCGCAGGTCAAGCCCGACGGTGTCAAAATAGATGTTAATCAGGCGCTGCGCTGCCGTATGACTGCCTCCGCAGGCGGATACACGCTCCGCCATGGACGCCACCGCATCGGGATGAACGATAAATTTTATTTCTATTTCTTCACTCATAGCTTCGGTTACACCACTGGTTGCTCAACGAGCAGTTGCGGAACGACACCCGGCCCGGCGCCGTTTGTCACGGGGATGCCGCGCAGGTGTCGGGCTGAAGAACGTAATAATCGCCTTAATGCCGCTTATGGACAAGCACTGATATGATTTGAATGACAATTTATAACAAAAAATTAATGCGCTTAACGCGACATGCCGCCGTTTTTATCCATTACAACGTTAATCGGCGCCGTAACGGATAAATTACCCGTTCAAGAGACCGGACATGGCCATTTAAATAACGCTATTGCATCTTTCCTCCCCTGGCCGGGGCCTTGCGCAGCCTGATAGTAAGATAGTTCCCATTTCTGTTTAAGCATTGCGTCGTCAAACTGAACCCACTACTATCGACCCACATTTGCCTGAAAACGACGGAACTATGTACAAATTACGCCATATTTGCTTCGCGTTATTGAGTCTAGGCTTCGCCGCCAGCACTCATGCCGATGAGACGCGCTTTGTTTCCGATGAGCTCATCACCTATATTCACAGCGGGCCGGGCAACCAGTACCGGATCGTCGGCACGCTGAATTCCGGAGAAGAAGTCACGCTGCTGAGCGTCAGCGAAGGCAATAACTACGGCCAGATCAGGGATACCAAGGGCCGCACCGCGTGGATCCCGCTCGATCAGCTCAGCGACCAGCCCAGCCTGCGGGTCAAGGTGCCGGCGCTGGAGCAAAAGGTCCAGGACCTGACGCAAAAACTCAGCACCATCGACGCCAGCTGGAACCAACGCACCGCCGAAATGCAAAAGAAGGTCACCGAGAGCGACGGCAATATCCAGACCCTGCGCGACGAAAACCAAAGCCTGAAAGATCAGCTGGTGGTGGCCAGGAAAAAGGTGGATGCCGTGGCGGTACAGCTTGATGATAAACAGCGCGCCATTATCATGCAGTGGTTCCTGTACGGCGGCGGCGTGGCCGGCGTCGGCCTGGTGCTTGGCCTGGTGCTGCCCCATCTGATCCCGCGCCGTAAAAAAGACAATCGCTGGATGAACTGATCCCGCGGGTTTGCCTGTTGTCCTGGCGGTTTAACGTCGCCGCAATATTGCTGTTTACGCTAAGCGCGGTAAGCATGATAACGAAGAGGTAATCAGCGTTGCGGATGCGACTACACTTAACAGATGATGGCAGAACCGACATTGTCAGGAGTTCACAGTGAAAAAATATCTGGTCGGCGGCGCCGTCCGCGACGGATTATTGCAATTGCCGGTGCATGAGAAAGATTGGGTCATCGTGGGCGCCACTCCGGAGCAGTTGCTGGCGGAAGGCTATCAGCAGGTGGGCAAGGATTTCCCGGTATTCCTTCACCCGCGCACGCGCGAGGAGCATGCCCTGGCGCGTACCGAGCGCAAATCAGGACCAGGCTATACCGGCTTTACCGTCTATGCCGCGCCGGATGTTACGCTTGAGCAGGATCTGATGCGCCGGGATCTGACCATCAATGCCATCGCCCAGGATGAAGACGGCCGGCTGATTGATCCCTATCACGGCGTGGCCGATATCGAGCAGCGGCTGTTGCGCCATGTGTCGGACGCGTTCGGCGAAGATCCGCTGCGCGTACTGCGCGTGGCGCGTTTCGCGGCGCGTTTTGCCCATCTTAACTTTCGCATCGCCCCGGAAACCCTGGCGCTGATGCGGCAAATGGCCGAGGACGGCGAACTGCCGTCCATCTCGCCGGAACGGGTGTGGACCGAGACCGAAAAAGCGCTCGCCACCCGCAACCCCCAGGTCTATTTCCAGGCGCTGCGCGATTGCGGCGCCCTGGCGGCGCTGTTCCCGGAAATCGATCGCCTATTCGGCGTGCCGGCGCCCGCCAAATGGCATCCGGAAATCGACACCGGCATCCATACGCTGATGACGCTCTCGATGGCGGCGCAGCTTACGCCCGACGTCGCCGTGCGTTTCGCCACGCTGTGCCATGATGTGGGCAAGGGGCTGACCCCGCGTAACCTCTGGCCTCATCATCACGGCCACGGCCCGGCCGGCGTCAAGCTGGTCGAGGCCCTGTGCGCCCGCATGCGGGTGCCCAACCACATTCGCGATCTGGCAAAAATCGTCGCCGAATACCATGATTTGATCCATACCGTAGATCGCCTCACCCCCAGGACCCTGATGAAGCTGTTCAGCGCCATCGACGTCTGGCGCAAGCCGGAGCGCCTGGAGCAGATGATCATCACCAGCGAGTCCGACGCCCGGGGGCGCACCGGTTTTGAAAATAACCCTTATCCGCAGGGAGACTGCCTGCGCGAGGCATATCGGGCGGCGGCGGCGGTGACCAATCGCGAGGTGATCGAGGCGGGGTTTACCGGCGCGGAAATCGGCGAGGAGATCCGCCGGCGCCGGCTGCAAGCGCTGGCGGACTGGAAGCAACGCCAGGAACAATCGCGCGCGGAGACTCTGCAGGACTAGTCCTCCTCCCCGCAGCCGGCCTTATCCTGACGATAAACAACGCCCCGCCGGGCGCAAGACCGGCGGGGCGTTGTTTTGGCAAACGTTAGCGTAGCGGCGTCCCCGGCGCTACATCAGCACCCAGTACACCAGTCCCGCCAGGATAAAGCGGTAGATGGCGAAAGGCACAAACGAGATACGCTTGATGATCTGCAGGAACAGCTTGATGGCTACCAGCGCCACGACAAAGGCGGTGACAAACCCCACGGCAAACATCGGGAAATCATGCCAGGAAAGGAAAGGCAGGCTTTTATAGAGATCGAGGGCAGTCGCCCCCAGCATCATCGGCACCGCCAGGATAAACGAAAACTCCGACGCCGCATAACGGCTCACACCCACCAGCAGGCCGCCGCTGATGGTGGCGCCTGACCGGGAAAACCCCGGCCACAGCGCCAGGCACTGGAAACAGCCGATCAAAAAAGCCTGCAGGTAGGTGATATCATCAATGCCTGCGGCGCGTGGCACCTTCGGCTTCAGCCACTCGCCAGCCAGCAGCAGCACGCCGCCGACCACCAGGGCGAACATGACGTATTTCGCCTCGAACAGCCCTTTGATTTGTTCATGGAACACCAGGCCCATCACCACCGCCGGTATCATGCCCAGCAGGATATGCCCCAGACGCAGGCGCCCGGTGCCGATGCCCTCGTGCGGCACCCGGCCGAAATGAATACCGATCAGGCCGAACAGCCGGCGCCAGAACATCACCACCACCGCCAGGATCGACCCCAGCTGGATAATCACTTCAAAGGTTTTTGCCTTATCATCCGTAAAACCCAGCAATGTGCCGACCAGAATCATATGCCCCGTCGAGGAGACCGGCAAAAATTCGGTTAACCCTTCCACCACCCCAAGAATAAAAGCAATAAATACATCAGGCAGTCCTGTCATACAAAACGTTCCCCTCAAGCAACCGACAACAAAAAAGCGGCGGTTTGACGTCAAACCCAGCCGCTAAAACAACCCGGAAAATGAGACAAACATACGGTAAAAAGGTTTCCGCTGCATGAATTTTAGATTAAGAGTCATAAACTTTCAGACTTTTCGGTTACCGCGCTCGATTATCACGCCAACGCTTTTCGCCTGCGGCACCGCGCCCGGCTTGCTGAGTTTAATGCGCACCCAGGGCAGGTTAAAACGCTGGCGGAGCAGCCCGGCCACGTCTTCGGCCACCCGCTCGACCAGCGCAAACCTATTGCCCGCGACAAACGACAGCACCGCTTCGCTGACATCGGCGTAGCTCAGGCAGTCGGCCACGTCGTCGCTGCGCGCCGCGGGCCCGTTATCCCACCCCATCTCGATATCAAACACCAGCTTTTGCAGCCGGGTCTGCTCCCAGTCATATACGCCGATAACCGTCATCACCGTCAGCTGTTCTATAAATACAATGTCCATGCGCCATACCCGCTTTTTGTGGATGTTGGATACCACTTCGAAAGGAATATGCGTATTATCCACACTCAGGCAAATAAAACGATGATTACGGGATGGAACTTGGTTATGAATGCTATTGCGATTGGCATGATAATCTTCGCCTATCTTTGCGGCTCGGTGTCCAGCGCGATACTGATATGCAAACTCGCCCGTCTGCCCGATCCCCGCACCCACGGCTCAGGTAACCCTGGCGCCACCAACGTGCTGCGTATCGGCGGCAGGACGGCGGCGGCGGGCGTTATGGTATTTGACGTACTCAAGGGCATGCTGCCGGTCTGGCTGGGCTACCATCTGGGGGTGCCGCCCTTCTACCTGGGGCTGATTGCCATCGCCGCCTGTATCGGACACATCTACCCGGTGTTCTTCCACTTCCAGGGCGGCAAAGGCGTCGCCACCGCGTTCGGCGCCATCGCGCCCATCGGCTGGGACCTGACCGGCCTGATGGCCGGCACCTGGCTGCTGACGGTACTGCTCAGCGGTTATTCGTCGCTGGGCGCCATTATCAGCGCGCTGATCGCGCCCTTTTACGTCTGGTGGTTTAAACCGCAGTTTACCTTCCCGGTGTCCATGCTGTCATGCCTGGTGCTGCTGCGCCACCACGACAATATCCAGCGCCTGTGGCGCGGGCAGGAAAGCCGTATCTGGCGCAAGCGGCAAAAAGACAAAGATATCGACCGCCAGGAAGGCGCGCCGGATAACAGGGACGCCGATCTGCGGGCCGGCACGCAAAACGACGCGCAGGACAGCCATAGGGACAGATAACGCCCCCTCCCTTATACCGGCGTCAGTTCGGCCAGGGGCCAGCGCGGCCGCACGGTAATGCCCAAATCCGCATGAGCGCCGTTTTGCAGGCGCACCATGCCCGCATAGGCGATCATCGCGCCGTTATCGGTGCAAAATTCCGGACGGGCGTAAAACACGTTGCCGCCGCGTTTTTGCATCATCTCCGCCAGACGCGCGCGCAGGGTTTGGTTGGCGCTGACGCCGCCCGCTATCACCAGCCGCGTCAGGCCGGTCTGATCCAGCGCGCGGCGGCATTTAATCGCCAGCGTATCCACCACCGCGTCCTCGAACGCCCGGGCAATGTCCGCCCGCGTCTGGTCGTCCTGCCCGTTGGCGCGAACGGTATTGGCGGCAAAGGTCTTCAGGCCGGAAAAACTGAAATCCAGCCCCGGACGGTCGGTCATCGGGCGCGGAAAGGTAAAACGCCCGGCCGTACCCTGGCGCGCCATTTTCGACAGCAGCGGGCCGCCGGGATAATCCAGTCCCAGCAGCTTGGCGGTTTTATCAAAGGCCTCGCCGGCCGCGTCGTCTATCGACTCGCCCAGCAGTTCATAGCGGCCGATGCCGGTCACGGCGATCAGCTGGGTATGCCCGCCCGACACCAGCAGCGCGGCGAAGGGAAACGCCGGCGGGTTATCTTCCAGCATCGGCGCCAGCAGATGGCCTTCCATATGATGCACCGCGATGGCCGGCACCTTCCAGGCATAGGCCAGGGCGCGTCCCACGGTGGCGCCCACCATCAGCGCGCCCACGAGGCCCGGGCCGGCGGTATAGGCCACGCCGTCGATATCCCGCCCCTCCAGCCCCGCCTCGCGCAGCGCGGCCTGGATTAGCGGCACGGTCTTGCGCACATGATCGCGCGAGGCCAGTTCGGGCACCACGCCGCCGTAGTCGGCATGCAGCTTGACCTGACTGTAAAGCTGGTTGGCCAGCAGCCCCGACCGCTCGTCGTAAATCGCCACGCCGGTTTCGTCGCAGGACGTCTCAATACCTAAAACTCGCATAATTTTTCATCAACTCCACGTTGTGCGGCGCATAGTCTACCATATTCCGGCCCGCGGGCACCCGCCGGCGCGGTGCCGCGGCGCGTAAATTCGGTGTCTTTATTGCCCGGGCCATGATACAAGTATGCCCCTTGCGGATCGCGGGATCCGCGGGAAGATCCAGGATCGGCCGCTCAGGATCCCGGATCAACAGGCCAGGCCACTTAATTTCATGCTTTTTAATCGAGCACGCCAATCATGTGCAGCAAATTTGGCCGTTTTGCGCTATAATAAGTCCAAGAAATCATGAATGACGCGGCAAAGACCCACGCTGTTTGCCGGCCGGCCAGCAAGATCATTGGCCGTGGCGCTTTACAAAGCAGCCCTGGTTGAAGTAAAATTCCGCACCATTTTGAAACGGCTGACACAAGGTCAGCAGCAAAATCCGAATTCTATCGAGGTGAGAGTTACATGCCGGTAATTAAAGTACGTGAAAACGAGCCCTTCGACGTAGCACTGCGTCGCTTCAAACGTTCATGCGAAAAAGCAGGTGTCCTGGCCGAAGTTCGTCGTCGTGAGTTCTATGAAAAACCGACTACCGAACGTAAACGCGCCAAAGCATCCGCAGTAAAACGTCATGCAAAAAAATTGGCTCGCGAAAACGCACGCCGCACTCGTCTGTATTAATTTTTCGGGGTGAAAACCCCAACCGCGTGATTAATCCGCAGACTTAGCAGTTGCATACGAAGGCCGTGCGATCCGGAAGGATTGCGCGGCTTGTTCTCGTTTATAGGCTAACCAATCAGGGCTTATGGCTGGACGAATCCCACGCGTATTTATCAACGACTTGTTGGCTCGCACCGATATCATCGACCTGATCGACGCTCGGGTGAAGCTGAAAAAACAAGGCAAGAATTATCACGCTTGTTGTCCGTTTCACCATGAAAAAACCCCGTCGTTTACCGTCAATGGCGAGAAGCAGTTTTACCATTGTTTCGGATGCGGCGCCCATGGCAATGCCATCGATTTCCTGATGAATTACGACCGGCTTGAGTTTGTCGAATCCATCGAGGAACTCGCCACCATGCACGGCCTTGAAGTGCCGTCCGAGACGGGCGCCGGTCCCAACCAGCAGGAACGCCACCAGCGTCAGAGCCTCTACCAGGTGATGGAGAAGCTTAGCGACTACTATTTGCAGGCGCTGCAGCAGCCCGCCGCCGCGCCGGCGCACCAGTACCTGGACAAGCGGGGGCTGAGCGCGGAGATCATCAGCCATTTCGCCATCGGCTACGCGCCGCCCGGCTGGGACAACGTGTTGAAACGCTTTGGCCGCTCGGCGGACGATCGCACGGCATTGAACGATGCCGGAATGCTGGTGACTAACGATCAGGGACGGGTTTATGATCGCTTTCGCGAGCGCGTCATGTTCCCGATCCGCGACCGGCGCGGGCGGGTTATCGCCTTTGGCGGGCGCATCCTTGGCGACGGCCAGCCGAAGTACCTGAACTCGCCGGAAACCGAGATTTTTCATAAAGGCCGCCAGCTGTACGGGCTTTATGAAGCGCAGCAGAAGCACCCGGCGCTGTCGCGCCTGCTGGTGGTGGAAGGCTATATGGACGTGGTGGCCCTGGCGCAGTTCGGCATTGATTATGCCGTCGCCTCGCTCGGCACCGCCACCACCGCCGAGCATATCCAGCTGCTCTACCGCGCCACGGATCAGGTCATCTGCTGCTACGACGGCGACCGCGCGGGCCGGGAAGCCGCCTGGCGCGCGCTGGAAACCGCCCTGCCCTATTTGAACGACGGGCGCCAGCTGCGGTTTATGTTCCTGCCGGACGGGGAAGATCCCGATACCCTGGTGCGCCAGATTGGCAAAGAGGCCTTTGAGCAGCGCATGGAACAGGCGCAGCCGCTATCGGTTTTTTTGTTCGAGACGCTGATGCCGCAGGTGGATTTAAGCAGCCCGGACGGCCGCGCCAAGCTCAGCACCCTGGCGCTGCCGCTGATAAGCCAGGTGCCCGGGGAAACGCTGCGCATGTACCTGCGCCAGCAATTGGGTAATAAATTGGGCATTTTGGACGATAACCAATTGGAAAAGCTGCTGCCGAAGCAGGCGGGCAATACAAATATTTCGCCGCAACCCCGGATAAAACGCACAACCATGCGTATACTTATAGGATTGCTGGTGCAAAACCCGCGCCTGTCGGCCCTTATCCCGTCCTTACAGGGATTGGAGCAGGCGAATCAACCGGGTGTGCCGCTGTTTATTGAATTAGTCCAGACCTGCCAGGCGCAGCCGGGCCTGACCACGGGGCAGCTGCTGGAGCTGTACCGGGATAATAAATCCAGCCCGCAGCTTGAAACGCTGGCGATTTGGAACCACATGATCATAGAGGATATGATCGAAGCGACGTTTGTCGATACCCTGACGAGCCTTTATGACTCCATACTGGAACAACGTCAGGAAGAGCTGATAGCGCGCGATAGAACGCACGGATTGACGACCGAAGAACGAAAAGAGCTTTGGTCACTGAATATGGCTCTGGCCAAAAAGACATGAATGACACCGAGGCTTAATTGCCTATAAATGGCAGGGCAATGCCCTGTGCGATGCCGTATTGGGCTGCGGCGTTAAACAAAGGCCTGCACTCTTGTTGGTGATGAAATTTCACCGACCAACACCGAATTATAATCTGAAGTGTGGATACCGTCTTATGGAGCAAAACCCGCAGTCACAGCTCAAGCTACTTGTCACTCGTGGTAAGGAGCAAGGCTATTTGACCTTTGCCGAGGTCAATGACCATCTGCCGGAGGATATCGTCGACTCCGACCAGATCGAAGACATCATCCAGATGATAAATGACATGGGCATCCAGGTGATGGAAGAAGCACCGGATGCCGACGACCTGCTGTTGGCCGAAAACACCTCCGACACCGACGAAGATGCCGCCGAAGCGGCCGCGCAGGTCCTGTCGAGCGTGGAGTCCGAAATTGGACGCACCACCGACCCCGTGCGCATGTACATGCGCGAAATGGGTACCGTTGAACTGCTGACCCGTGAAGGTGAAATCGATATCGCCAAGCGTATCGAGGACGGGATTAATCAGGTGCAATGCTCGGTTGCCGAGTATCCTGAGGCAATCACCTACCTGCTGGAACAATATGATCGCGTCGAAGCGGGCGAAGCGCGCCTGTCGGACCTGATCACCGGTTTTGTCGACCCGAACGCCGAAGAAGAGATGGCGCCGACCGCGACCCATATCGGCTCCGAACTGACCACCGCCGAACTGGCCGACAACGATGACGACGAAGAAGAAGATGACGACGACGCGGAGGACGATAACAGTATCGATCCCGAGCTGGCGCGCCAGAAATTCGTCGATCTGCGCGATCAGTACGAAGCCACGCGCAATGTCATCAAAGCCAACGGCCGCAGCCACGCCAAGTCGGCGGATGAAATCCTCAAGCTCTCCGAGGTGTTCAAGCAGTTCCGCCTGGTGCCGAAACAGTTCGACTACCTGGTAAGCAACATGCGCTCCATGATGGATCGCGTGCGCACCCAGGAACGGTTGATCATGAAGCTCTGCGTCGAAAACTGCAAAATGCCGAAGAAAAACTTCGTCACGCTGTTTGCCGGCAACGAGACCAGCGAAGCCTGGTTCAAGGCGGCGCTGGCCATGAACAAGCCTTGGTCGGAAAAACTGCGCGAAGTCGATGAAGACGTCCATCGCAACCTGCAAAAGCTGCGTCAGATTGAAGAAGAAACCGGCCTGACCATCGAACAGGTGAAGGACATCAACCGTCGCATGTCCATCGGCGAAGCGAAAGCCCGCCGCGCCAAGAAAGAAATGGTGGAAGCCAACCTGCGTCTGGTTATCTCGATTGCCAAGAAGTACACCAACCGCGGTTTGCAATTCCTGGATTTGATCCAGGAAGGGAATATCGGTTTGATGAAGGCGGTGGATAAGTTTGAATACCGCCGCGGGTACAAGTTCTCGACCTATGCCACCTGGTGGATCCGTCAGGCCATTACCCGCTCCATCGCCGACCAGGCGCGCACCATCCGTATCCCGGTACATATGATTGAGACCATTAACAAGCTCAACCGTATTTCCCGCCAGATGCTGCAGGAAATGGGCCGCGAGCCCACCCCTGAAGAGCTGGCGGAACGGATGCTGATGCCGGAAGATAAAATCCGCAAGGTGTTGAAAATCGCCAAGGAGCCGATCTCCATGGAAACGCCGATCGGCGACGATGAAGATTCGCATCTGGGTGATTTTATCGAGGATACCACCCTCGAGCTGCCGCTGGATTCCGCCACCTCGGAAAGCCTGCGTTCGGCCACGCATGATGTGCTGGCCGGCCTGACCGCCCGTGAAGCCAAAGTCCTGCGCATGCGTTTTGGCATTGATATGAATACCGACCATACGCTGGAAGAAGTGGGCAAACAGTTTGACGTTACCCGCGAGCGTATCCGTCAGATCGAGGCGAAGGCGCTGCGCAAGCTGCGCCATCCCAGCCGGTCTGAAGTGCTGCGCAGCTTCCTGGATGACTAAACCCCGCAGGACCCGGCAACGGGCCTGCCCGGCGCGTTAACGGCCGCAACAAGCCCCGCTCTCGACAGGCGGGGCTTTTTTTTTGATTGATGCCCGTGCTATTTCCCCGCGGCGCGGCACTCGCCTTACGATCGGCGCTGCGTTTGGCCCGGGCATCCGGCGGCCAGGCCTGGTTATGCCCCTTGACCGGGCCGGGTTACCGGCCCCGCGTCGCCAGTATGGCATCCAGCTCGCGATAGGATTTGATCAGCGTCTCGAAACCCATACGGTTCAGTCCGCTGGGATTGGGCAGCACCCAGATTTCGGTTTTGCCGATGGTCACCTCCTGCTTGCCCCAAATGGCGTTGCTCACCCGAAACGCCTGCCGGTACGCCTGCTTGCCCAGTACCGCCAGCGCGGTGGGCTGATACGCCTGAATCTTCTCGATCAGGCGTTTGCCGCCCTCCCGGTACTCCGCCAGCGTCAGCTCGGACGCCTCGGTGGTGGGCCGCTCTGCCAGCATGGTAATGCCGCATCCCGTATCCAGCAGTTGACGTTCTTCCTCAGGCTTAAGCTGCCGCTCGGTAAACCCGGCCTGATGGATGATTTTCCAGAACCGGTTATTGGGATTGGCGAAATGCACACCCTTATGGGCGCTCGACAATCCCGGGTTGATACCACAAAAAACCACCCGAAGCCCCGGGGCCAGAATGTCCTCTATCATCTTGAAACTCCTGAAAATGCAACGCGCTACACACGCCGGCCAATAATAGCGCGTAATTGGCGATAAATCAGCCAAGCAAACCGGGACACTATGGATCTGTCACCGCAGTTACTCTATAATCAACGCCCACTCGGCCCCTTAGCTCAGTTGGTTAGAGCAGGCGACTCATAATCGCTTGGTCGCTGGTTCAAGTCCAGCAGGGGCCACCAAGAAAAACCTTACAGAACAATATATTAAGCCACCATATTGCATGGTGGCTTTTTTGTAGGCGCTACAGGATGGCAGCAAAATGGCAGCAGAGTAATCCTGATTCTATCCTTCAAACACGCAGAGGTAGCCAAAATTGACCTCCCCCCATATCCTGATCATGGCTAAATGAGAGGATTTGCCGTTTTTGGTGACTTCGGATAAATTCCGCCGGAGTCAGATCATTTAATGAAGAAGGTGTCCTGTCATGGTTATATTCCTCCCGCCAGCGATCAAGCTTTTCCTGCACATCTTCCATCGACAGGAACCCGTGGATATTTAGGCATTCATCCCTCAGGCTGCCATTAAATGATTCGATAAACGGGTTATCCGTCGGCGTGCCGGGGCGTGAGAAGTCCATGGTGACCTTATTTTCGTACGCCCATCTATCCAGCACTTTTGAGATAAATTCGCTGCCGTTGTCGGCCTGGATCCTTAACGGCACACGATTGTGCATCAACCTCAGATGCTCCAGTACCGCCACCACATCCTCGCCCCTGAGCGACTGGCCGGCATGGATCGCCAGGCATTCCCGACTAAAATTATCGACCACAGTTAACGCCCGAAACCGGCGCCCGTTAAACAGATTATCAGCAACGAAATCCATGCTCCAGCATTGATCCGGATTTGACAGTAGCGGCCTCTCGAGCCGGTGGGCCGCCGTCACATGGCGCCGGGGCCGTTTGCACCGCAAATTTAACCCCTCCTGGCAGTATATGCGGTGCGTTTTTTTGTGGTTCACTCGCCAGCCTTCACGCCTGAGCTGTACATGTATTCGCTCGCAGCCATAACGGATCCGGGTTTCAGCAATCTCCCTGATCCGCATGGTCAGCACCCGGTCATCACGGCAAGAACGGTAGTGATAAACCGAGCGGCTCATGGGGATCGTCTGGCAGGCGCGACGAATGCCTACCCGGTAAGCGTCAAGCAAAAAATGGACAATTTCACGCATACGGGCAGGTTTTAAAACTTTCGTTTTAGCACATCCTGCAGCATCTCTTTGTCCAGGCTCAGATCCGCCACCAAGCGTTTTAGCCGCTGATTTTCATCTTCCAGCTGACGCAAGCGCCGCAGTTCAGCCACGCCCATGCCGCTAAATTTTTTCTTCCAGTTGAAAAAGGTCGCTTCAGAAATGCCCATCGTGCGACACACTTCCGCCACGCGGGTGCCGCCTTCCGCCTGTTTCAAGGCAAAAGCTATCTGTTCCTCGGTAAACTTGGATTTTTTCATGCCCGGATCCCCCCTTTAGTATGAGAAGTGTGGCAGAAAGCTCCCGTTTAGCCTGGTCCTGTTTAATGGGAGGAGATCAGGAAGAGATCACAAGGTAAAGCGATGAGTTTAAAAACTATTTAATGACAAGTCAGTTTTTTCATCATCTCAAATCGAGAGATGTACAGTGCTATCCCATTGTACCAGCCTTGCGGGCTGTCCCTATCCACACTAGAATGATTGCAACAAAACGAGGCTTTCACCATGACAAAAAAAACAGCACATACTCAGATCACCAGAACTCAGATCTATCGTTCCGTCGCCAGTTCAACCGCGATCGAAACAGGCGTTTCCGTGCAAAAGATTGAACAGCAACTCAAAAAAAATCAGGTACAGGCGAAAGCTGTTGGCCTCGCCCGTTAATCTGGCAAGATATCGTCCACCAGTTGCATCATGGGGCTATAGTTCCCTGATATGCCTGCCTGTATTGCCTTGAAGTAAAACGCCTTGTGCTCATCCCACAGGCTGTAGTCCAGTAAGCCCTTCCCCGACAGAACCGACAACACATCGCAAAGCAATCTCGACAGACGCCCGTTACCTTCTCTGAATGGATGGATCAAAATAAATTCCACATGGCATTCAGCCAGATAACGAACCAGCTCCGGACGAGCCAGGGATTTCAGTTCACCAGAACGGGAGAGAAACTGCTTCTCGAAACCATCAAGAAGAAGCGGAATCCTGTCGGCAGCAGCAAACTGGAAACCGTCCTTAGTTAAGTTGGCATTACGCAACCTCCCCGCCCAGTCGTACACATTCCCCAGCCATTGACGATGCCAGCCGCTGATATGCTCAAAAGCCAGCGCCGCTGGCGGCTGGCCTTCGATAAATAGCTGTTCATAAAGCATCAGCAATAGACCAGACTCCAGCGCCTCCATTTCCTCTTCTTCAGTGATCCCTAGCTTATTAGCCAGCACCAAGTCTCCAGAGCCCGGCTGATAACGCTCTTCTGCTGAATTAAGCTCATATTTTGACAAGCTCTTACCTCCGTCCAAATAAGTTCACACCGTTGTTTTCCTGCTGGCGCTGATAGTTGTTAACCCGATCCTCCCAGATCTCAAGCGCCCTGCGCTTTTCAGTCAGGTAATCATAACGATCATAGTGTTTCGAGCTAACGTCGTTCAACGCGTGGTTCTGGATACGATCGCGGATCTCTTTACTGATCCCCGCCTCCCCCATCAGCGTTTTACAGGTGCGACGTAAATCTCGCGCCGTGAAAACGTTAAACTCAGGACTAGAGGCCCGGAAATACATGATGGAACGCGCCAGACTATCGGTGCGCACCGGTCGCTCGCCGTTGGTCGAGCGTGGGAAGATATAGAGGCTACCACTTTCCTTAGTCAGTTCTTTAACAGAGGCTAATTCATTTAATGCCGACTCAGTCAGCGGGATCAGGTGCTCACGCTTGTTTTTCGATACATCGGCAATGACCAGTAACGTCTTCTGCTGCCAGTCAATCGCGTTCCACTGGCTGGCAATCATTTCAAACGGGCGCTGCCCGCCAGCAAAAACACAGAAGCGAATCAGATGCTGCATCAACGGGCCAACGTTAGTTGCCTGAGCGAACTGTTCCATGACAAAACGTAGCTCTTCCAGCGTTAACCATGTATCACCCACTTTCTCCGCCGAGGACTGCTTCGGTATGGCCGATACCGATTAGCATCAAGCCCGAACGTAATGCCTACGCTGGTATTCATCGGATCGTTATCGGCTTTAAGCCCGTAGTTGAAAGCCGCCATCAGGTAGGAACGAATTCGGTTTGCATGGACCACCGCATCACGCTGGATGATGCCAGACAAGATCGTTTTGATCTGTAAGGGCGTGACATCCTTCGCTTTGGTCTCGCGAGGAATGACTGAATAGCACTCTTTTTCAAGACGCTTCAGTACATCGGCCCAGGTCCGCTTATTGTCGAGCTTAATCTTGTTAACATAGCCGTGTACCAGTTCTTTAAACGATCCCTGCGAGCGATGAAGCTGCATGATGTGCTGTTCGGCCAGGCGTTGTTGCTCAAGCTCTTGCTGGGGATTTTTTCCTTCAACAAGCCAGGCTCCGTACTTTTTCGCCAGCTCATTGTCCGTCACCAGTTTCATCTCAGGCTAGATGCCCAGCTGAATGAATTTCTCTTTCTTCCCTTTCTCAATGTAGTAACGGAAATAAAAAATCTTGCTGCCTGAAGGCTGAACTTTGACACCAAGCCTGCCGGTACCGCGCTGAGCGCTGTTGCTCCACACGTAGTACGACGTGCTTTTTATCTTCAATCCACGTATAGCAGTCTCGGTAAGATTAGCGGCCATGAGGTTGCCTTTCTGAGGATAAGCGTTACCTGACCCGATGCCCATTTTGGGTCAGGTAACGATAGTACAATGGGGAGACGAGACAACCAATCAGAAACAAAAATAACCTCATAACTGATTGATTATAGAAAATTAAAAATACAATAGGCGCCAATGGCGAACGATTAGAAACATGCCGATTTTATGACTCATAATCGCTTGGTCGCTGGTTCAAGTCCAGCAGGGGCCACCAAGAAAACTTATATAAATCATCCTATTACAACCACCCTTCCCCGTTTCGATTTTTCCTGTTTTACCCGAGTGTCTCAAAAGTGTCTCACCAGAAAATATCGTGCCTCATCGACGACGCAGTTTAGACATCGGAAACAGGCAAACGGCAGGCGAAAAAAAACCTGCTCTCGCAGGCTTGGCTCAGAGCCAAACGCATCTTGCTTGGCCCTGGGATGGGGCGGCGCCGGATTTACCCGGCCGGGGATCATAATGGATTCCGTAATGCTTTCCATAGTCTTAAACGTATGGCCGCAATTGATATTAGTGCATTGGTGATAATGTTCTTTGGTGGTATCCCGGTTACGAAGCGGGTTAGAAGTCCAGCCTCATAAGAAGCTCGTCATGGAACACGCCATCAACACATAATGCAGCGGTATCTGTTGCCCATTCTTTGAATCCAACAGAACGATAAAGCGCCTGCGCCGGACGGTTTGTCGAGACGACGGAAAGCTTCACCGTCCTCACCGTTCCAACCGCCTGCAGTGCTGCCGCCATAAGCGCCCTGGAAAGACCGCTGCCCCTCAGTTCAGCCCGGACATACATTCCCCAAAACGTGGCCACATGGCTCAGCTTTGGCGCAGTACTGAAACTGATGCCAATGATGCCCTGCAATCTATTATGCAGGTCAAACCCGCCAAATACCGTATTTAACAGCAGGCGCTCAGCAAAGAACTCATCAGGCTTCTGGCTTTCATCTGCAAATGAAGCGCCGAATGCCTCCGGGTAAAGCCTGAGAGCTTCGAGTCTGACATACCTGAAATCGCCAACATGGTTTCTGGTAACGCGGCGTACCGTAAATACGTCCATTTCCCGCTCCCTACTGCCGCAAAGATGATGTTCGTTATCCTCGGCGGGGCTGAATTTAACACCACCCCCGGCAACGCCTGCCCATCATTGCCTGTTTTCAGACGATATTATTATCCAGAAGGGAGGTGCCGTAAGAATTATCGACAGTACACAACCACCGGCCGTCGCCCTCCCGGCGGAATACATAGGTTGCCCGCCGGATGGTCTCGGCCGTTCCACCCTGGTCATCCGGAAAACGAAGCACCGTTTCCATGATAACCAGAGCATTCCCGCCGCCTTCAATAACCTGCATTTTCCCCTGCTCCACAATGAGCCGATCCTGGAAATAGTCAGATATGGCAATGAAAGCGCGGCGAATATCGTCTTTACCCCGGGCTATCATGCCCGGTTTAACAACCAGCGCCGCATCTTCGGCGTAATGTGCCATCAGCGCGTCAAAATCTTTTGCTGAGATAGCCTTATCACATGACGCAATGATCTGCCGGATCGGGTGTGAATTCATGTATTACTCCCCTGAGAATTAACCTTTTCTATTTACCATAACATCTAACACCCGCCCCCTGAAAGGCGCGCTAACGCTTCTCTGTAGTGTTATGCTGCCCCTCGGCGATCAACCTCAACCCGCTGGCGGCTCGCATCAGGCACGCTTTAGCCTCTTCCGGCATTAATTGTATCCCCCTGGCCCGGGTCTGTTCTATGAGGTCGGCGGTGCGGATGCGTACGCCGTTAGTTTCGGAGCAAACCACATGCGCGAAGGCATCACCTAACTCGTTCTCTCTTATCATTATCAGCCCTCGCCTATTACGGGAAAGGCTACCCGAAGTAGGGAAAAAAACGTTATTACCGGACAAACAGCAGGTAAACTATCCACTCCAATAACAGAGGCGGTGAAGCGATATGCTGCAAGTATGGGGAAGGAAAACGTCATCCAATGTCCAGGCGCTGATGTGGTGCATCGGTGAATTGCAACTCGATTATCAGCGTTACGATATCGGCCATAAATACGGCGGCAATCACACGCCGGCGTTTTTAGCCATGAATCCCAACGGCACCGTGCCGGTGTTGCAAGATAACGCTGGCCCGGCGTTATGGGAAACGGGCGCCATACTGCGGTATCTGGCAGCCAGGTATGGGAATGATGTTTTTTGGCCGCGGGATGAGAATTGCCGGGCGCAGGTGGATATGTGGGCGGAGTGGTCAAAAATTAATGTGGCGCTTAACTTTACCGCCCCCATTTTCTGGCGCGTGGTGCGCACGGCGGCGAACGAGCGGGATCCGCTGGCGATTGGCCGCGCGGTGGAAACGCTGGCAACCGTTTTATCTATCGCTGAACGCCAGTTAGCCCTGCATCCTTATCTAACGGGTCATGAATTGACTTTAGCGGATATACAGTTCGGCCATGTACTATATCGTTATTATGATATTGATATTCCTCGCCCGGCGTTGCCTCATTTGCAAGCCTATTATCAACGGCTAGCTTCCCGGCCGGCGTACAAAAAACATGTGATAATTTCTTACGAGGAATTACGCGTTTTCTGATGTCGCTAAAACAGCGGTCGCCAGGGGCCGTTTTTCAGCCTGCGCTCTTTATCTGATTTTCGCCGCATCCAAGCCATGGCTGCAAGATAAAGGTTCTCGTTACTTATCCGTGTAAATAGAACTAGTATTGTCAAAATTATTTCCAAACGATAATGTGAATGGTATATTCAGTTGCAGCGCGCCATCATGCGATAAAGCAAAAAGAATAATAAATTATATTTTCATGATTATTTATTTTGTTATTAAATTTATTTAATAATTAATTCCAATCACATGTTATAAATACATTATCGAGGTAATTAATGGCAAACCGGTATCCCCTGACTGTGCAACTGCATCATATCCAGGCATGGCTGCTCAGCGGATTGTCCAAACAGGACTATTGCGCGCGCGAAAAATTGACGTTAAGTACCTTTTATTATTGGTTAAATAAAAACAAGTTTGACGCGGAAAAAGGCAATATCGGGGCGGCCGGGCGCACCGAGCTCTTAAGAGACGACCCCAATACCGTGACCCTGCACCTGCCCAATGGCTGTTCTGTCAGCTGTTATCCCGGCCAGCTCACCACCATTATGCAAGCGTTGGCCCTGGCATAACGGCGGCGCCGCCGCGGAATTTACCGGCCGTCCTGGGTCAGGCCGTTGCCTGCGGTTGCAAAAGTACGGTTCGGCCACTGCCATTGCTACCTCATAACCGGTAAGCAGGCGACTTACCCGATGGGTAACGCGGATAGCGCTCAAGACAGGCTGTTTTATACGATGGCGGTAAAGCAACTTAGCTGAAATTGGCTGTTTCCGGCCGCCGGGGTGGTCGCCGCATGCCTGGGAATTGCCTTTGCAGAATAGCGCATGGGAAGGTTAATATTAAGAGTAAAGAAACTGTGTATCGCAGCAGGATAGAAAGCCCCCGTAACATGAACAAGGGCTTGGTCAGCGGCGGATTAACGCCGGGCTAATATATCACATCGCCGCCCGAGTAGCTCAGGCTATAAATTAACCGCAGGTTACCCAACGTAACGGTTTCGGTGCCGTTAAACTTATTAATGGTACCAAAAAAACGATTGTTATAGATCATTTTGCCATCCTGGAATTCGGATGGGCCCCGGATAGGCTGTTCAAGCGTCGACCTTGCCAGGTTTTGCCTGACAAACGCATAGATTTTCCTGACAGAATCGTCTGAATCCTCATGGTTGATTACCCCGCCTTCGTATGTCATGATCCAAATGGGCTTATTATCTTTAAGTATTAAAATTTTGCCATTTAACGAGCGGTAACCTACATAATAATTCCGATAAATAAAATTATCGCTGCAATGCTCGATTACTTTCATGTCACCGCTAAGGGTGTCCCTGATAAGGATATTATCAGGAAATTTATAGAGGAACTTATTTGCTTCGACTAAAAATTTAATCATTATATTTGTACAAGTCCTTGGAAAAGAGGGCGCGTTATAATAAATTCGCTACCTTGGCATTATATTAAGAAAAAGATCAAAATATTTGCCCATCACCCCAAAGAGCACCTCACAACGCCAGACTAGCATCATATTATTTGTCTTAGCAAGGCATTATATTTGTTAAATCGTCTATTTAAATATAGCTTTTACCCAATCGCAACGCATGCCGATAATTAATATACATATTATTTATTTATTTTATGTTTTTACCAAAAAAAGCAAGAGGATCTAAATGAAGGGAAAGCGGCATTTTGCCGAATAAACGCATGTCCGCAGAATGTCATGACGAAGAAAGTAGGGAACGGTAAGGATAATCGCCTTTTGCGGGTTAGTCATAAGAAACCCGGCCTGAAGGCCGGGCGAAGTATTTATCTCATTACAGGAAAACCATCATTAAAATGTCTGCCAATGCTCATCCTGGCTGGAGGGCGTCTTGCGGCCGGCAATGGCCCGCGGCGCTTTGCCTGCCGGCACCGGCCGGCCCGGAGCGGAGATACCAGCCTGTTTTAACTTGAACACTGAAACCATCTCGGTCAGGTGACGCGCCTGTTCTTCAAGCGAGGCGGCCGCGGCCGCCGATTCCTGTACCAGCGCCGAGTTTTGCTGGGTGACGCTGTCCATTTCAGTTACCGCCTGGCCGATTTGCTGAATGCCTTTGCTTTGCTCATCCGAAGCCGAGGCGATTTCGCTCATGATATCGGTCACATGGGTGATGGCCTTTACGATATCCTCCATGGTTTCGCCTGCGTGCGCCACCTGGGTTGAACCGACGTTAACCCGTTCCACCGATTCGTTAATCAGGGTCTCGATTTCTTTCGCCGCTTCGCCGCTGCGTTTGGCCAGGTTGCGTACTTCACTGGCCACCACGGCGAATCCCCTGCCCTGTTCGCCGGCGCGGGCTGCTTCCACCGCGGCGTTCAGCGCCAGGATATTGGTCTGGAAGGCGATACTGTTAATCACGCCGATAATATCCACTATGCGCCGCGAACTGGAGGCGATACTGCCCATGGTGGCGACCACTTCCTGCACGCTGGCGCCGCCTTTCCTGGCGGTTTGCGAGGCCGATTCCGCCAGTTTGCTGGCCTGGTGCGCATTGCCGGTATTTTGCTGCACTGTCGAGTTGAGTTCCTCCATACTGGCCGCCGTTTGCTCCAACGCGGAGGCCTGCTGTTCGGTACGGGACGACAGATCGGTATTCCCCATGGAGATCTCGCTTGATCCCTGGTAAATCGCTTCGGCGCTGGCCCTGATGCTGGTTACCGTGGTGACCCAGCTGTTTTGCATTTCCAGCAGGAACGGAATTAACTGGCCAACGCAGTTGCGCCCGAAATTCTTGATCTCGACATCAAGCCGCCCGGCCGCCAGTTCGGTGAAATAGTATTTTATGGTGTCGAGGGGTTTGACCAGATAACGCACCAGGTAACGATCGGTAATCACCATAAGGAGAATTCCCGCCAGTAGCGCGCCCATTAGCGTGCGCTGACACCAGGAGACCAGCAGGTTTATGCGGATACTCGAGTCCGCCTTGATTTTTTCTATCGAGGCATTATATGAATGCATAGCGGTAGTGAACTGTTTGCGCAATGTCAGATACGGGTCGGCGAGCTGACGCTCGGCATCGTCCAGCCGTCCGGTTTGCACCGCCAGGGCGAGCGGTTGAATGCCCTTGGTAAACAAATCGAAGGATGAGTTATAGATGTTATCTACCAGTGCCGGTTCCAGCAGCCCATGATCCATGACTTTAAACTGTTTTAATCCCGCATCGATGGCGTTCATCTCTTCCGAGACCGCAGCCATTTCATCGTCAAAAGCCTGCTTATTGCCGGCCTTGGCCTGCTTGGCGGCCCGCTCCAGCGTGGTGACCGCGCGGTAGTAGTGATCGTTGGCGCCGTTGATGACGTCACCGTTAACCTGTTGATTATCGCTAAGCTTCAGGGTTTCATTAACTTGATTTAAGGAAAATAGCGTAAACGTCGATACCGCTGCCCAGAGCAACGAAAAAATAATGAGGATGAAGACCAATACCCACCTGATTTTAAAATTTTTCAATATATTCATTTACTTTTCCTTTCGTGCTCTCTTTGTTATTCCTTGCCCGGGCATCCTCTTGACGGTTGCCTTGGCATGTCGGCTTATCTCTTGGCGCCGGTAAATCAGGTTCTGGACGGGGCCTTATGAAAATATGCCTTCTGTTAATGGCAATACCCTAATCATCGGCAAAAGCAGGCCAAGGTTTATAGTGCGGAGAATATTTATCCGCATTATTAATCAGCGGCGTTAAAATTGGGTTTAAGGTAAAGATAAAAGTATTGCCATAGCCGTCAGGATGGCCGTTTAGGCGCGCAAAGCGTACATGTACTGTATGAAGGTATTATTAGACATCGAACTATATACCATCTTTGATAAGGCGTTCCCATCCTGATAGTGACCTAAGGAAGTATATTTTAAGGCATTGTAATTAGAGGTAAAAAATGACGTTACTTTTGGCATCACGCTTGTTTATTGAGAACAGTTATTTATATATTGACTCTATTACCCTGCGCGGCATACCGCGTTTAACATGATATAGGCTAAAATACAGGCCGTCATTTTCGTACCATGCTGAAATGGCTAAAAGAAAAAACATGACTGTGTACAAAAACCTATTATATATCACTTATTAATATTCCATCGGTTCAAGAGGAAAGTATGCTCAGCGTTAATGCCAACGATAAATCATATTGCAATAATATAACATATAGCGAGATACCGGAAAAAAATCGCACAGACGTTAGTTTATATGATCATAAAAAATTTACCGAAAACATTAATTTTATTAAAGAAATTTATCGAGCTAAGTATCAGCCAACAACCAATATCACACCTCATGCATTCGTGAATGATTACCTGACCGTATGTGTCGATGCATCGTCTGACTCGCCCCCCTGCCTGCCGGCGCGCAATCATGAGATAAGGCCAAGTCCGGATACCTGCCAGCGTAATTTATTCAGGTTCATGCTAAATACCTGGTTTCAGTGGTACGAAGCAGACGTTGAGGCAAACATTAAGATAAAACTTACCCAATGCATGCGTTTATTTTTGCATGAATATGAGAACTATCACTATTCTGGCACGCCGTTGTCCGACCATGCCATGCTGGAACAGACCTTCGTCCTGCCGGAGGAATTAAAATGTATCCTGCCGCCGGGAGTATTTGTGGAAAAAATCATATTGGAAACGATGATTTATTTACTTTCGCAAGAGAAAACGGATTTTTTTTGTACCCCGACCCTGCTTTATGGACATCAGGCGAATAGAATCAATAACCACTTTCCTCTTTATTTAAGGGAGGATACGCAGAAGCGTTTTCACATTGCCCGTGTCAGGATGGAAACACTCGCTATAGGCCATTATCTGATGATGCCTTTATTATCTATGCAAAGAGGAGAAGATGGTGTTTTATCCCAGGGTGATCATTTCAGCGCTATTTTAGTGGAAAAAAAATCAAGGGGTTTTGTTTTTAATATCTTCGACAGTTACGACTCAGGAGAGGAGAATGAAGATAAAGAAAAATTATTAGACGCTCTTATTGACGAATCAAGTGATAACGAAATTCGCTATTTTGGCCAGCAGTTTCAATTTAATAATGATTGTAGTATTCATACGTATAATTTTCTCAGATTATGCACTCTGGCGCCGTCCGCCGCATTATCTGAACAGCATCAAATTCGTCAGATGACCGAACGCTATATACTCAATATCAAATCATTGCAGCAACTGCTCGGGAGAGATGACAACGCAACAAGCCAGATGTTACGTACGTTTTTTGTTCTGGACGGGATTAAAAGCGGTTATACGCAGGGGATGGCCCATGATTTCGAATTGCTGGGCAAGATCTATGATGTGCAGGAAGGCGGCGCCGTTGCCGGCAACGCCACCCGTCCCCCCGGCTTTTGGCAACGATTGCGCCGTAACCCATCATTGACCTTGAGGCCCTGGAAGCGGTGCGGCAAAAATAGCACATCGCCGGCGTGACATTAATTAGCGCCGGGCAGGGACCGGCGGAACGCCGCCGCATCCCTGGCCAGCGCGTCAATATGGGTGCCTAATATTTTGATTTTGTGGATTAACGGATTGCGATCGGGCGAGCTGTCCAGGTTGTTGAGCTGGCTTATCAGTAGCGCATTTTGTTCACGCAGCTTTGCTTCGCGGCGCAGGCTCAAATCCAGTTGTTGCTGCAAAGTCTGATGGTCCAGCTGCCACAGTTTATGGTGGCGGCCAAAGCTTTGCTCCAGCTCCGTCAACGCATCGTTTAACCGTGTTTCGAACTCTTGCAACAACATAATCGTTCCTTAAAAATGACCTTTGGCGAAGTATAATCACTGTCGGCATAGCCAACAAATGCATTAGTGCCCGCCTTTTTTCACCGGTTAAATGCTTACCAAAACGTCCTGGGAAGCAGGCCGGAAACCGCTTGCGGCATCAGATTTTTACCGCGCGCAACACCACGAATTTTGGATTCGAACCAAGTGTAGTGCAGTTGCCGAATAACTGTTTGATCTGATGATAATAATCTAAGTGTCGGTTGGCAACGACGCGTAATTCCCCCCCGACGCGCAGGGTGCGCTTCGCATCCCGGAACATTTCCCTGGCGATGTGATCGGTTATCGCCTGCTGCTGGTGGAACGGCGGGTTGCATAACACCGCCTGCACGCTGCCGGCGTCATAACCCGCCAGCGAATTTTCCACGCTGAACCGGCAGCGCGCCATATCCTGGGGGCGGTTAATCTCTATATTAATCCGGCTCGATGCGACCGCCATATAGGATTCATCGACAAAATGCACTTCGGACCCGGGATTTTGTCCCAGGGCGGTTAAACCCAGCACGCCGTTGCCGCAGCCCAGATCGACCAGGGTGCCGTCGAGCCCTTTGGGCAGATGGTGCATAAAGAACCGGGCGCCGATATCAAGCGACGCGCGGGAAAACACATTGGCATGATTATGGATCTGGTATCCGCTCTCCTCAAGGGTCCAGACGCAGCGCCGATCGGGACTGTCCGCCGCCGGCGCGGTCACCTGGCTGAAAATCAGCCGGGCTTTCTTTTTGGCCAGGGACGTGCGCGTGGGCCCGAGGATATCGCTAAACCGTTGCAGGGTGGAGTTATGGATATCCTTAACCTTTCCCGCCGCGATAACCTGCGTGGCGGCGGTGGCCACCCGGCGCAGGGCATAGAGCTGATACTCCAGCAGCGCCAGGGTCTTGGGAATTTTCATCACCACCAGGCCGGGGGCGTCCGGCAGCGGGGACAGGCTGTCCAGAAAATGGATTTCACCGTCGTCGCCGGGATTTTGCCGGTCATTATGCCGGGTCGCCAACTGGCTGAGGTAGGAGTCGCCGCTGCTATAGGGCGAGAGGGCGCGCAGCGCGCAGGCCAGCGCGCCGAAGCTGTCGTTGAGAATCAGCGTCGGCCCGGCGACGGCGCCCAGGGTGGCGATATGGGCCAGCAGGTATTCGTCCGCCGCATCCCAGGCCTGTAAATTGTCATCGGCCGCGCCGGGCGGATATCTGTCAAGCTCCAGCGTGCCGGAAGCATAGTCAAAGCGGCTCATAGGCCTTTCCTGAAACAGTCAAATTGGGGTGTTTATCCCTGAAAACGCCACCGCAGTAAACTCTTTTTTCATCCGCCGGGCAAAAACCGCGCCGATCGGGGCGATTTAACGCCGGGCGGGCGGGGTTAACCTGCCCGCAGGGATGTTTTCCTTCTACTATTAGCGTGCTAATCTGAGGCTTCGTTTACCACTGCGCAGGATAATGATTCAGTATGATTCGCTTCGCTGTGATAGGTACTAATTGGATTACCCGGCAATTTATCGATGCCGCCCATGAGAGCGGCAAGCTTAAACTGACGGCCATCTATTCCCGCACCCTCCCACAGGCGCAAATACTTGGGATCGATTATCCGGTCCAGTACTATTTCGACTCGCTGGAGGCCCTGGCGCAATCCGATGCCGTAGACGCAGTGTACATCGCCAGCCCCAACGCCATGCACTGCTCCCAGGCGCTGTTGCTCCTGGGCAATAAAAAACATGTGATCTGCGAGAAGCCGCTGGCCTCCAACCTGCGCGAGGTGGAAGACATGATTGCCTGCGCGCGCGCCAATGGCGTCGTGCTGTTCGAGGCGTTTAAAACCGCCAGCCTGCCTAATTTTCATGCTTTGCAACAAGCGCTGCCGCGCGTGGGCAAATTGCGCAAGGTGTTGCTTAACTATTGCCAATATTCCTCGCGCTACCCGAAATATCTGGCCGGTGAACAGCCCAATACCTTTAATCCGGCATTTTCCAACGGCTCCATCATGGATATCGGCTTCTATATGCTGGCGAGCGCTGTGGCGCTGTGGGGCGAGCCGCTGCGCCTGTACGCCACCGCCTCGTTGCTGGCCAGCGGCGTTGACGGCCACGGCACGGTGTGCCTGGATTATGGCGATTTTGACGTGACGCTTAGCCATTCAAAGGTCAGCCAGACCGCGTTGCCAAGCGAAATCCAGGGGGAAGACGGGTCCCTGGTGATTGAAAAAATGTCCGAATGCCAGCAGATCACCTGGGTGCCGCGCAGCGGCAATAAGCAGGATCTTACCCAGCCGCAGCATATCAATACCATGCTCTACGAAGCGGAACATTTTGCCGCGCTGGTGGAAAACAACGAGGTGGAGCACGCCGGTCTGGCGCATGCGCGCGCCACCGCCGCCCTGTTAACCGAAATCCGCCGCCAGACCGGCGTGGTATTTCCCGCCGATAATCCCACGGCTAGCAGCCATGCCGTTGACGCACGCGCCGGCGGCCTGGCGATAAACGCCCGGGATGGGGGGACGGTGGCATGACGACCGCGGCCAAACCCATTCTGATCCTGCAAACCGGCGACGCGCCGCCGGATGTGATCGCGGCTAACGGCAATTACGACACGATGTTCCTGCAGGCGACCGACCTGGACCCACGGCAGGTGTGGATTGTCCACCTGCCGGGCGGCGAACGGCCCGACACGCCCGATGCCTATTGCGGCGTGCTGATTACCGGGTCGGCGGCCATGGTGACCGAACGGCTGGCCTGGAGCGAATTCGCCGCCGCGTGGCTGCGCCGGGCGATGGCGGCCGGGATACCGATTTTCGGCGTCTGCTACGGCCACCAGCTGCTGGCCTACGCGCTGGGGGGCGAGGTGGACTATCTTGCCGACGGCATGGAGGTGGGCACCCAGGCGATTGAAGTATTGCCCGCCGCCGCCAACGACCCGTTGATCGCCCGGCTGCCGGAGCGGTTCCAGGCCAATCTGATCCATTCGCAGACCGTGATCACGCCGCCCGCGGGCGCCACCGTGCTGGCCCGATCGGCGCGCGATCCCCACCAGATCCTGCGCTATCGCCATAATGTGATCACCACCCAGTTCCATCCGGAGTTTTCCGCCGCGGTGATGCATGATTTTTTAGCGGGCATGACGGCCGAGGAGCCGATGCGCGGACCGGAGCTGGCGCAAATCGGCTGCGGGATCGCCGATACGCCCGACAGCGAGGCCCTGATGGCGGCGTTTGTCCGGCAATGCCTGCGGGCGGGATAACGCGGCGCGTCCGGGGTAGCGCGAGGTTAACCGGACGGGAGATTGACTGTCGCAAATTTTTACATTAATGTTGCGCCTAGCAAAGGGGAGTAACTTCTTCGTCGGTTTGCCGTCAATACGATGCCAACGCATCCGGCTACCGGGCAATCAGGACAGCGGAATCAATCCTGTCCTGCGTTGTAAGTGAGACCTTGCCGGAAGGCGAGGTATGTTTGCATCCTGGATCAGGAAAAAACGGCTGCGTCTTCCGACGTTAGCCGTTTTTTTTTGAGGATATCCCTGATGAATACCGTTGGCACACCTTTGCTGTGGGGCGTTTTTTCCGTGGTGGTCGTTATCATGCTGGCCATCGACCTGCTGCTCCAGGGCAAAACCATGACGTTGAAACGCGCCGCCTGCTGGTCCGTGGTGTGGGTCTCCCTATCCCTGCTGTTTAACGCCGCCTTTTGGTGGTATCTCGCCACCACCCAGGGGCGCGCCGTGGCCGACCCGCAGGCGCTGGCATTCCTTACCGGTTACCTGATTGAAAAAGCGCTGGCGGTGGATAATGTCTTTGTCTGGCTAATGCTGTTCGGTTATTTCGCCATACCGGCGCAGCTGCAACGGCGGGTACTGGTCTACGGGGTATTGGGCGCCATCGTACTGCGCACCCTGATGATCTTTGGCGGCAGCTGGCTGGTGACCCGGTTCGACTGGCTGCTGTATATTTTCGGCGCCTTCCTGCTGTTTACCGGGATTAAAATGGCCTGGTCAAAAGAGGATGACGCCGCGCTTGACCAAAAACCGCTGGTACGCTGGCTGCGCGGCCATTTGCGCATGACCGGTGAAATCCACGGCGAGCGCTTTTTTGTCCGCCAAAACGGCGTACTGTTCGCCACGCCGCTGATCCTGGTGCTGATCCTGGTGGAATTCAGCGACGTCATTTTCGCCGTCGACAGTATTCCGGCTATTTTTGCCGTCACCACCGATCCCTTTATCGTCCTGACCTCCAACCTGTTCGCTATTCTGGGCCTGCGCGCCATGTATTTTATGCTGGCGGGCGTGGCCGAACGCTTCTCGCTGCTGAAATATGGCCTGGCGCTGATCCTGGTCTTTATCGGCGCCAAGATGCTGATCGTGGATATTATCCATATTCCCGTGGCGATATCCCTGGGCGTGGTGGCCTCTATTCTGGCAGCCACCCTGCTGATTAACGCCTGGGTTAACCAGCGTAAAGGGGGTTAACGCGTCGAGACGGCTTTATGTTCCGCGGCGAACGGGTCGATGCCGCGTAATTGCATACGGCGAAAGCGCACGATATTAATGCCGTTGACAATCAAAAAGCTGCCTTCGATAAGCGAGCCGCCGATAGAGCCAAGCCAGATATTATGGGTGACCCAGCCGGCGGTGGAACACCACATCACGCAGCGGGTGGTCAGCCCGCGGGTGCGGAACAGCGCCCAGGTGCTGATAACCGTACCGATAATGGGCAGCAGCTCCACGGCGTGCTTGACCTCGGAGAGCCCGAGCGCCAGGGTGAGGATAATGAATGCAAACATCACCAGAATGCTGCGGGTACGTGTTGAGATCACCGTACGCAGCGCATTCAGCACCGCGCTCATGCCCGCGGCGTTGGCGCCCATCAGGAAAAAATGGCAACCGATGATAAAGCTGTAAAGCGCGAGCTGCAGTTTGAACTTGCGATCGTCACGTTTGATAAACATGGTGATGCCGACAAAAAATGCCAACACCCCCACGCCCTGAGCGACCCAGTAAAGGCTCATGGCACGGCATTCCTGTAATTTGGGGAAAGAATAAAATGAAAACGGCGCTTCATAATTATGAAACGCCGTTCTTATAGTAAGGATTCAGGCCGGTTTTTACAACGTTACGCCGCTTTTAAATATGGCCAGTTCCCGGAAATCATTCACTTCGTTGCGCGTGTGCTTGCCATTGGCAATGGCGACGATTAAATCGACGAACTCCGCCAGCACCTGATCCATCGCGACGCCGTGAATCAACCGGCCGGCGTCGAAATCAATCCAATGAGGCTTTTTCGCCGCCAGTTCGCTGTTGGTGGCAAGCTTCACCGTCGGCACAAAACCGCCGTAAGGCGTGCCGCGCCCGGTGCTGAACAGCACCATATGGCATCCCGCGCCCGCCAGGGCGCTGGTGGCCACCGCGTCGTTGCCCGGCGCGCTGACCAGGTTGAGGCCCGGCACATGCAGGCGCTCCCCGTATTTCAGCACGTCCATCACCTTGCTCTGGCCGGCTTTTTGCGTACAGCCGAGGGATTTCTCCTCCAGGGTGGTAATGCCGCCGGCCTTATTCCCCGGCGATGGGTTTTCATAAATCGGCTGTTGATGGGCGATAAAATATTGTTTGAAATCATTGACCATATGCACGGTCTTTTCAAACGTCGCCTCGTCCCGGCAGCGGCTCATCAAAATACGCTCGGCGCCGAACATTTCCGGTACTTCGGTTAATACCGAGGTGCCGCCGTTGGCGATGACATAATCCGAGAAGCGTCCCAGCAGCGGATTGGCGGTAATGCCGGACAACCCGTCCGAACCGCCGCATTCGAGGCCGAATTTCAGCTCGCTGAGTTTGCCCGGCTGGCGCTTATCCCCGCGCATCGCCAGGTAAAGCGCGCGCAGGCACTCCAGCCCCGCCTCCACTTCATCATCCTGCTGCTGGCAGACCATAAAGGTCACCCGCTGCGGATCATACTCGCCAAGCGTGGTGCGGAACACGTCGACCTGATTGTTTTCGCAGCCCAGGCCAATCACCAGCACCGCGCCGGCGTTGGGATGGCGCACCATGTTTTGCAGCATGGTGCGGGTGTTTTCATGATCCTGCCCCAGCTGCGAGCAGCCGAACGGATGGGTAAACAGATGAACGCCGTCGATATCCTCGGCGCCAAAGGTTTCCTTCAAAAAACGCTGCTGGATCTGTTTGGCGATGCCGTTGACGCAGCCGACGGTCGGCAGGATCCACAGCTCGTTGCGGATGCCCACCTCGCCGTTGGCGCGGCGGTATATCTGAATCTCACGATCGGGCATCTGCGCCGGCAGGGTTTTGAAATCCGGCAGGTACTGATATTCATCCAGGTCGCTAAGATTGGTCTTGGCATTTTGCGAATGAATGTGCTGGCCGGGAGCGATGGGGCTCAGCGCATGGCCGATGGGCAGACCATATTTAACGATCATTTCGCCCTCGCCTATGGGCGCCAGGGCAAACTTATGGCCCCGGGCGATAGGCTGGGGCAGCGTGATGGTCACGCCCCCGATTTCCACCGTTTCATTCGTGTCGAGGTCTTGCAGGGCGACCGCCACATTGTCTGAGGAATGAATTTTAATAATATTCATGAATTAACCTTTTTGCTTTCAGCAATAGGCTGAAACGGCAGTGCGCATGCCTTGGTCGATAATGGCCTGCAACTGCTGTTCAACCTGTTTCGCCAGGCCGGGAACCTTGAGCAGATCCTGTTCCCAATGCTCTGTATCGCCCAACACGTCATTTACTAAGGTGCTTAACGCCACCTCGCCTTTGTCCACGCCGCTCCAAAGCGATTTGAAACGGGTGATCCATTTTTCATCATCCTGCATCGGGTAGCTTTCGCCGTTGCGTTCTCCGCGGTAAAACGCGATCAGCGCCGCCAGGGCGAAGGTCAGCCGGGCCGGAAGCTCGCCGTGTTTTTCACGATAGGACAACAGCTGCGGCAGGATGCGGGTACGGAATTTGGTCATGCCGTTCAGGGAGATGGACAATAACTGATGCTGGATAAAGGGGTTGCGGAAACGGCTTAGCACCGCCTGCGCAAACGAGGTCAGTTCATCATGGGGCAGATCCAGCACCGGCACGATTTCTTCGGCGATGGTTTTTTCCACATAAGCGCTGATCAGTTTATCGTTCATCGATTCGCCGACGGTGTCCAGGCCGGACAGGAACGCTACCGGCACCAGCGCGGTGTGCGCGCCGTTAAGGATGGCGACCTTGCGTTCTTTGTAGGGCTTGATGTCGTCGACGATGCGCACGTTCAGGTCCATCTGGTCCAGGCGCAGTTCCTTGGCCAGCCACTGCGGTCCCTGGATAACAAACAGATAAAAATACTCGGCGGTATCAAGGAAGGTGTCCTGGTAGCCCAGTTCGGCCTGCAGTTCTTCCACTTCGCCACGCGGGTAACCGGTCACGATACGGTCGACCAGGGTGGAGCAAAAGGTGTTGTGTTCATTGAGCCAGGTGGTGAACCCGGCCGGCAGCGCCCATTGTTGGGCGTAACGCAGCACCAGCTCTTTCAGCGCGTCGCCGTTATAGTCGATCAGTTCGCACGGCACCAGCACCCAGCCTTTATCGGCGGCGCCGTCAAAATGGCTGAAACGTTCGAACAGCAGTCGGGTCAGCTTGGCGGGATAGCTGGCGGGCGGCGTATCGGTCAGCTTGTCCCCGGCCTGGTAGCTGATGCCGGCCTCGGTGGTGTTGGAAAAGACGAAACGGATATTGGCGTCGTGCGCCAGGGCCAGGTAATCGTCGAATTCATGATAGATATTGATTTCACGGTTAACCGAGCGGATAAGCCTGGGCTCGCGCACCGCTTCGCCCTGTTCATTCAGGCCGCGGATAACGGTGGTGTACAGGCCGTCCTGGGTGCTGAGCGACGGCGGGAAATCCGTATTGATTGGACGGATGATAACGATGCCGGCGTCCAGATCGGTATGTTCATTAAGCAGATCCAACTGCCAGTCGATAAAAGCGCGTAAAAAATTTCCCTCGCCGAACTGGATGACACGCGTGGTGTACTGGGGTCCGGGAAAGTTTTGACGATTTAGCGTTTGCATGCGAAATTTACCTTAAAAATTACCCGGCTGCGGATAATAAAAAATAGCGTTTTAACCGGGCGAGCCTAAGGCCCGCCCCCAGAATCAAAGCTCAATGGCGAAGTAGTTTTTCGCGTTATCAAAGCAGATATTTTTCACCATTTCGCCCAGCAGGTTGATATCCGCCGGCGCTTCGCCCGCTTCCACCCAGTGGCCCAGCATGCGGCACAGGATGCGGCGGAAATACTCGTGGCGGGTATAGGACAGGAAGCTGCGGCTATCGGTCTGCATGCCGACAAAGCGGCTCAGCAGACCCAGGTTGGCCAACTGCAGCATCTGGCGTTCCATACCGTCTTTCTGGTCGTTAAACCACCAGCCCGGGCCGAACTGCATTTTGCCTGGCATGCCTTCACCCTGGAAGTTGCCGATCATGGTGCCGATAATTTCGTTATCCGACGGGTTCAGGCAATACAGGATGGTTTTCGGCAGGGCGTTGTTACGGGCCTGCGCATCCAGCAGGCGGGACAGCGCCATGGCGACCGGCTGGTCATTGATGGAGTCGAAGCCGGTATCCGGGCCGAGCTGTTTCAGCATGCGGGTATTATTGTTGCGCAGCGCGCCGATATGGTATTGCTGGGTCCAGCCGCGGCGGGTGTATTCACTGCCCAGGAATATCAGTACCGCGGTGCGGAACTGGGCGATTTCGTCCTTGGAGGGCAGCTTGCCGTCCAGACGGCGGGCCAGGATGCCGTTCAGGGTGTTTTCGTCCGCTTCGCCGTAAACCACCACGTCCAGCGCATGGTCGGAGACCTTACAGCCATGGGCGGCAAAATGGTCCAGACGTTTTTTCAGCGCGTCGGTCAGGGTGCTGAAGCTGGTGATGGCGGTGTCGGCAGCGGCTTCCAGCAGCTTCATATAATCGTTAAAGCCTTCCGCTTCTATATTAAAGGCTTTATCCGGGCGCCAGCTCGGCAGCACTTTGATATTGAAGCTGGCGTCTTCGGCCACCGCCTTGTGGTGAACCAGGGAATCCACCGGATCATCGGTGGTGCCGGCCAGCTTCACGTTCATCTGTTTCATGATGCCGCGGGCGGAGAAATTGTCCTGGGCCAGCATTTCGTTGCCGCGATCCCAGATTTCCCGCGCGGTGGCGGGGCTCAGCAGTTTATCGGTGATGCCGAACGGACGGCGCAGTTCCAGGTGGGTCCAATGGAACAGCGGATTGCCGATGGTATGGGGAACCGTCTTGGCCCAGGCTTCGAATTTTTCATAGTCCCCGGCGTCGCCGGTGCAAAAACGCTCGGCCACGCCGTTGGTGCGCATGGCGCGCCATTTATAGTGATCGCCTTTCAGCCAGATATCGTACAAATTCTTGAAACGGTAATCTTCCGCAATCTGTACCGGCGGCAAATGGCAATGGAAGTCATAAATCGGCTGGTCCACGGCGTAATCATGATACAAACGGCGAGCGAATTCGCTATCCAACAAAAAATCTTCAGTCAAAAACTGGGACATTTCAGGCTCCTCACCTTCATTTCTTTGAGTTATGTTTCTTAAATGTTGAAAGGTGTTATACCAATTTAGCAGGAAAATGCAGATCCTGCCGGTGCTGATATACCATTTCCTGCCAAATTCAACAAAAACTCAACATATATAGGTCAGCTACAGGGCTTACGCCCGGCTAACGGGACGATTTATTATCCCTTAAAATAAAAATGGTTTTTGTGATGTCACTCAACTTTTAAATCTGTATGACAAGTTATCGTAGCGCCACATTGAGTCTGGACTCAATCATTTTGTTTAGATGACTGCACTCAGGGTCATGAATTCATCTGACGGGCCAGGGCGATGCGGATTTCCGGCGGCGATTTGCCGGCAGTCCAAACAGCGGTAAGCGGTATCGGGTTAAAGCGGCAGGCGTTGGCAAGGCGCGGGTCGTTAGACCGGATAACAGGCCGACAGAATATAACAATACCCGGAGAGCGCGCTCTCCGGCTGGCTCTATACCCGTCGTCCCCATGATATCTGGGTAGTGGTGATGACGGCTCATACTCATTGGGAGAAGTGGTAATGCGTAAAATAAAAGGGTTACGCTGGTATATGATCGCCCTGGTCACCGTTGGTACGGTGCTGGGTTACCTGACGCGTAACGCCATTGCGGTGGCAGCTCCTACCCTCCAGGACCAGCTGCATATCACCACACAGCAATATTCCTATATTATTGCCGCCTACTCTGCATGTTATACGCTCATGCAGCCGGTAGCCGGTTATGTACTGGATTTGCTGGGCACAAAAGTCGGTTACGCCGTATTCGCCATCGTTTGGGCGCTGATGTGTATGGCGACCGCGCTGGCCAGCAGCTGGGGCGGACTGGCGATTGCCCGTGGCGCCGTCGGCATGGCTGAAGCGGCTATGATCCCCGCCGGCCTGAAGGCCAGCAGCGAATGGTTCCCGGCGAAAGAACGTTCTATCGCCGTGGGTTACTTCAACGTCGGCTCGTCAATCGGGGCGATGCTCGCACCGCCGCTGGTCGTCTGGGCGATTGTGGTTCACAGCTGGGAACTGGCGTTCGTTATCGTCGGCGCGCTGAGCCTGGCCTGGGCCATCGCCTGGCTGGTACTGTATAAGCACCCGAAAAACCAGAAGAAACTGAGCGACGAAGAGCGCGAATATATTCTGGGCGGCCAGGAAGCACAGCATCAGGTAAACAACGCCAAGAAGTTGTCCGCCTGGCAGATTATCCGCAACCGTCAGTTCTGGGGCATCGCCATCCCGCGTTTCCTGGCTGAACCGGCCTGGGGTACCTTTAACGCCTGGATCCCGCTGTTCATGTTCAAGGCTTACGGGTTCAACCTGAAAGAAATCGCCCTGTTCGCCTGGATGCCGATGCTGTTTGCGGATCTCGGCTGTATCCTCGGCGGCTATATGCCTCCGTTCTTCCAGCGCATCTTCGGCGTTAACCTGATCGTTTCACGTAAACTGGTCGTGACCCTCGGCGGTTTCCTGATGATTGGCCCTGGCCTTATCGGTCTGTTTACCAGTCCTTACGTTGCCATCGGCCTGCTGTGCATCGGCGGTTTTGCCCATCAGTCCCTGTCCGGCGCACTGATTACGCTCTCCTCCGACGTCTTCGGCCGTAACGAAGTCGCCACCGCCAACGGCCTTACCGGCATGGCGGCCTGGACGGCAAGCACCATGTTCGCCCTGGTCGTAGGCGCCCTGGCGGACACCTTGGGCTTCAGCCCGCTGTTCGCGGTACTGTCGGTATTTGACTTACTGGCCGTGCTGGCGGTATGGACCATACTGCAAAACCGTCCGGTGGTGGAACTGCTGCCCGGGCAAGAGCCGCTCAAACCGGCCCATAGCTAAATGACGCCGCAACGCGCGCTGTTTTCCGCGCGACGCGGCGACCAATAGCACGTCCCTGAAATCCCCGGCACATGCATGACGCATTGCCGGGGATTTTTATTCCGGGGCGGAAAAGTAGGTGTAATGGGATATGTCCATCTAGGCGCTTCATTTAATAAGTGGTATAACAAATATGTCATCGATGTGAGTTCTAAACGAGCAACTTTTGACGCGTTGCGCAGTGATGGCGCGGCACCGACTAAAACGTTACCCAACATTTAAGAGCCTGTATCATGGAATTCACCGAAACCCGACGATTATATCAACAGCTGGCCGCCGAGCTGAAACAACGCATCGAGACCGGCGTCTATCCCGTGGGTGAAAAACTGCCGGCGGAGCGCTATATCGCGGAAGAGATGAATGTCAGCCGCACCGTGGTGCGTGAAGCCATCATCATGCTGGAAGTGGAAGGCTATGTTGAAGTGCGCAAAGGTTCCGGCATCCACGTCATCTCCAGTCAGCAAAAAAACCTGCTGCTGCCCAGCGGCGAGTTTCAGTTCACCACCGCAGGTCCGTTTGAACTCCTGCAGGCGCGCCAGCTGATCGAGAGCAATATCGCCGAATTCGCCGCCACGCAGGTTACCCGCCAGGATATCGTGTTATTAATGGATATCCAGGAAAATGCCCGCCTGGAAGATCGTTTCCGCGATTCAAAATGGGATCTGAAATTCCATGTCCAGGTCGCCCTGGCGACGCAGAACACCGCCATGGCCACCATTGTCGAGCAGATGTGGAGCCAACGGCTGCACAACCCGTACTGGCGCAAGCTGCATGAACATATCGATGATAAATCCATCGAAAGCTGGTGCGAAGATCACGATCATATCCTCAAGGCCTTGATCCGCAAAGACCCCTACGCGGCCAAACTGGCGATGTGGCAACATCTGGAAAACACCAAGCAAATGCTGTTCCACGCCACCACCGATGATTTCGAATTTAACGTCGACCGTTACATGTTTACCGAAAATCCGGTCGTACACCTTGATAGCCTGGCCAACGGCACCAAATAAACCCTCGCGTTGCATGTGATGATCAGGCCGCGGCGCGCCACTGAGGGCCCGCATCCGTGTAGGCGCCCTGGCGCCACGCCGGGGGCGTTCGTTCATTTCAGGCCAATGGCGCGCCATGCTTGACTCTTCTTACCCCGTCCCAGGCGGATGTGCGCGTTTTCAACCTCCTGTTTTTTTTAGTCTTGCCAAGCGCTTGCGCCCGGCGGCCGGACCACGTCAGCAAGTGTCGTTTTTCTGTCAGCCCATGTAAAAGAAGCCTTTGCCAGGCGTTTTTATTGCAATATATCCTCGCGGCGGGACGATTGTCGGTTATATTTCCCTGTCTCACGATGTCTGATTTTGTTACAGTGAGATGGCTTTTTTTACATTTTAACCAGGTTGTAAGCTGCTGTTTCAAGTTAGGAATGCTGAATGGATATACTAAAATCCCTGGTACATGCCCTCTGGCGACAGGATTTTGAAACACTTGCCGACCCTACATTGGTCTGGACCCTCTATTTGATATTGTTTGTCATTTTATTTCTGGAGAACGGCTTGTTGCCCGCGGCTTTCCTGCCCGGGGACAGCCTGCTGATCCTGGTGGGCGTGCTGATAGCCAAAGGCACCATGAATTTTCCCCTGACCCTGCTGATACTGACGGCGGCCGCCAGCCTGGGATCGTGGATCAGTTATATACAGGGTAAATGGCTGGGCAATACGCGCATGGTGCAAAGCTGGCTGTCCCATTTGCCGGCGCAATATCACCAGCGCTCGCATTCTTTGTTTTACCGGCACGGGCTTTCGGCGCTGCTTATCGGTCGTTTTGTCGCCTTTGTCCGCACCCTGCTGCCGACCATCGCCGGCCTGGCCGGACTGAGCGATACCCGCTTCCAGCTGTTTAACTGGCTGAGCGCGTTTATCTGGGTATTTATCCTGACCACCGTCGGTTTCCTGCTTGGCAAAACCGCCCTGTTCAAGCATTACGAAGATGAGCTCATGCTGGGATTGATGTTACTGCCGCTGATCTTCCTGGTGATGGGACTGGTCGGCTCGCTGCTGATATTGTGGCGTAAAAAACGCGCCACGGACGCCGTAAAAAGGTTAAGAAAGTGAATGTGAACGTAAAATGGCGGCGCGGGTGGATGTCATGGCGAGCGGTATTGGTGGCGACAGCCTCGCTGCTGGTCTTGATATTGCTGCTGCCGGCGCTGATGACCAAAGAGACGGCGCTGGAGATTACCCTTGCCAGCGAACGCGGTTCCCTGCCCGACGGTTTTTATATCTACCAGCGCCTTGACGAGCGCGGCATCAGGATCAAAAGCATCACTCCCGCCAGGGACAGCCTGATTATCCTGCTCGATACGCCCGAACAGGCGCTGGCGGCGCAGCGCGCCCTGGAAGATCTGCTGCCGGAAAATTATTCGGTTTCACGCAGCCGGCACTATCCCCGATGGCACTGGCTTCCCTATCTGCATACCGGCAATGCCCGGGTAGGCTAACCCTATTAACCCTAAGAAATTGCTATAAGTTTTTTGCGGTTTGCCAAATCCGGGGCTACGCTTACAACAAGCGCTAAATATTAGACGCCTAGGTAGTAATGATGGATTAATACGGGCTAACACTGATTCGTAAACGTCGAAGGAGTAAAAAAGATGGTTAAAGATACGACCTCTGAACATTTACGCGCCGAATTAAAGTCATTGGCGGATACGCTGGAAGAAGTGCTGCGTGGCTCCTCTCAGAAACCCAAGGCTGAATTTGACAAGTTGCGCAGCAAGGCGGAAAGCGCGCTCAAGGAAACCCGGACCCGTCTCGGCGATGGCGGCGAGCGCCTGGCCGAACAGACCAAAGTGGTTGCGGAAAAGGCCGATGAATATGTACATGACAACCCCTGGACGGGTATCGGCATCAGCGCCGTAGTCGGGTTTGTCCTTGGTGCGTTAATTATGCGGCGTTGATAAAATGATTGAACAGCAAAGCCAGGGCCCTGGCAAGGGCATTTTCACCATAGGCCAGCGTATTATTACCATTATTGTCAGTATGGTGGAGACCCGCCTGCGTTTGGCAGTGGTAGAGCTGGAACAAGAAAAATCCAATATTATCCAAATGCTGATGATGGCCGGTATTACGTTGTTACTGGCCGCTTTTGGCTTGATGAGCCTGCTGGTGCTGCTGATCTGGGCCATCGATCCGCAATACCGCCTGACGGCGATAGCCACTACCACCGCGGTGCTGTTCGCGCTGGCGATTATTGGCGCCATCTGGACGTTGGGCAAGGCTAAGCGTTCCACCCTGCTGGGTTCCACGCGCGAAGAACTGCAGGTTGACCGGAATATATTGGAAAAGGTCCAGGACGAAATTCAGGAAGAAGAGAAAGCCCGCAAGCGCGAAAAGGAAAGGGAAAGAGCCAGGGAGGACAGATGAGCGACCATCAGCCTAAAATGACCAAAACCCAACTCCTGCGCACCATACACCAGCAGCGGCTGGATCTGGGGGCGGAAAAACGCGCCTGGTATTTTGCCACCGCCCGCTACGACCGCGGCTGGAACACGGTATTGAGCCTGCGCAAGTATCTGATAGCCGGTTCCAGCATACTGGCGCTGTACAATATCCGCCATCCCAGCCGTTTTATCCGCTGGACAAAACGCGCGCTCGGCATTGTCGGTACGCTTAAACTGATTCGCACCACGCTTCAATCACGTTAATACGCTCTCCCGCGGGCGAAAGCCCGCAGGAATCTCCACCGCCCCGCCCCTTACTCAATTTTTTTGATAATAACCGACAGTTTTAATCGCTATCACCCAATCTTTCTTACGGATAACATCTCCCTCATCAAACGCAACGGGTCCATTAAGCCGCCTAACCTGCTTTAAAACCTGCTGTAATCTGGCTTTCGTTTTGAAGGCCGTCCTTTAAAATAAGATGGGAAGAAGATGAAAAAATTAGATGATAGCGCCATCCTGGTTGCCCGGATCCTGTTGCCGATCCTGTTTATCGTTTCCGGCTTCGGCAAAATAGGCGGCTACGCCGCTACGCAGCAATATATGGAAGCCATGGGCGTGCCCGGCTTTATGCTGCCCCTGACCATCTTGCTGGAATTCGGCGGCGGCCTCGCCATCCTGTTCGGTTTCCTCACCCGCACGGTTGCGTTGATCACCGTGGTCTTTGTCCTGCTGACCGCCTTTATTTTCCATAGCGATTTCTCCCAGGCTGGCAACCAGATCAACTTTATGAAGAACCTCTCCATCTCCGGCGGCTACTTACTGCTGGCGGTGCTGGGCGCCGGTTATTTCAGCATCGATCGCCTGCTTAACAAAAAGTGGTAACAGGCCGCAGAAGGCAAAGCTGACTACACTTAACACAAGCAGTGTTCAAGGGAAAACGCCCCATGGCATGGTAGGCACCCGATCATCGAGCTCACATAAGTCGTGTTAAAGGGAGAGCGTGCCAATGGGGTCGAATCGGGCGTGGTTTTCCCGCCCGACCGAGCGCCCCATGGTGCGCTATGCCCGCCAACGCCTAACTCAACGCAGGCGTGTTAAAGGGAGAGCGTGCCAATGGGGTCGAATCGGGCGTGGTTTTCCCGCCCGACCGAGCGCCCCATGGTGCGCTATGCCCGCCAACGCCTAACTCAACGCAGGCGTGTTAAAGGGAGAGCGTGCCAATGGGGTCGAATCGGGCGTGGTTTTTCCGCCCGACCGAGCGCCCCATGGTGCGCTATGCCCGCCAACGCCGAACTCAACGCAGGCGTGTTAAAGGGAGAGCGTGCCAATGGGGTCGAATCGGGCGTGGTTTTCCCGCCCGACCGAGCGCCCCATGGTGCGCTATGCCCGCCAACGCCTAACTCAACGCAGACGTGTTAAAGGGAGAGCGTGCCAATGGGGTTGAATCGGGCGTGGTTTTCCCGCCCGACCGAGCGCCCCATGGTGCGCTATGCCCGCCAACGCCGAGCTCAACGCAGACGTGTTAAAGGGAGAGCGTGCCAATGGGGTTGAATCGGGCGTGGTTTTCCCGCCCGACCGAGCGCCCCATGGTGCGCTATGCCCGCCAACGCCGAATTCAACGCAGACGTGTTAAAGGGAGAGCGTGCCAATGGGGTCGAATCGGGCGTGGTTTTCCCGTCCGACCGAGCGCCCCATGGCATGGTAGGCCCGCGATCATCGAGCTCACATAAGCCGTGTTAAAGGGGGAGTGTTCCATCACACCGCAGGCCCGCTGGCACCGGCCGCAATTATCCACTGACTATAAGGAACTCGCATATGGGACTGCTCGTAGAGGGCCAATGGCAAAACAGCTGGTACGACACCAAATCCACCGGCGGACGCTTCGAACGCTCGGCGGCGCAGTTCCGCAACTGGATCACCCCTGACGGCGCGCCCGGCCCCACCGGCCGCGGCGGATTCGCCGCGGCGAACCACCGCTACCACCTCTATGTCTCGCTGGCTTGCCCCTGGGCGCACCGCACACTCCTGATGCGCAAACTCAAAGGCCTGGAGAACCTGATCCCGGTGTCCGTGGTCCACCCCCTGATGCTGGAAAACGGCTGGACCTTCGGCACAGATTTCCCCGGCGCCACCGGCGACCCGCTTTACCACAAGGATTACCTATACCAGCTCTATCTCGAGGCAGACCCCCGCTACAGCGGGCGCACCACGGTACCGGTCCTATGGGATACCGCGGGAAAAACCCTCGTCAGCAATGAATCGGCGGATATCATCCGCATGTTCAACAGCGCCTTCGACGGCGTCGGCGCCCGCGCCGGCGACTATTATCCCCGTGAACTGCGCGCGCAAATCGATGAGATTAACGGCTGGGTTTACGACCAGGTCAACAACGGCGTCTATAAAGCGGGCTTCGCCACGTCCCAGCAAGCCTATGATGAAGCGGTGGAAGGCGTATTCGCCGCGCTGGATCGGCTCGAGGCGATACTGGGCCGCCATCGCTACCTCACCGGCGACCGGCTGACCGAAGCGGACCTGCGCCTCTGGACCACCCTGATCCGTTTTGATCCGGTCTATGTCACCCATTTCAAATGCGATCGCCGCCGGATCGGCGATTATCTCAACCTCTCGGGCTTCCTGCGCGATATCTACCAAATGCCGGGCATCAGCGACACGGTGGATTTCGCCCATATCCGCAACCACTACTACCGCAGCCACGCCACGCTCAATCCCCACGGTATCATTTCCATCGGACCGCGGCAGGATCTGGACGAACCGCACGGCCGCGACGATCGTTTCGGCCCGGCGGACGAGGACTGACCGGCGCCGGGATGCGGCGGCGTCAGGTTAACAGCGGCCGGATCTCAGGCGAATAATTTCGGGATTTCGCGCAGGAACCAGGATTTGGCCTCGCCCATGCTGTCGCGGCGCCAGGCCATAATGATATCGTTCTCCATACTGTACTCGGGGCCCACGACCCGCAGGCGTCCGGCGGCAATGTCCTCCGCCACCAGCGGATAGGGCATGGTGGCCACGCCCAGCCCGGCCAGCAGCGCCCGGCGCTTATCGTGCATGGAGCTTACCGTCAGGCGTTGCTGCTTATCCAACAGCTGCACGGTCAGCACCGGACGTTCGCGGGCGGTATCGGCAATGGCGATGCCGCGGTATTTTACCCGCGTCAACTCCGACAGCGGCTCCGGCTCCTGGTGAATGGGATGATCCGGGCTGGCCACGTACACGTTGAGGATTTTATACAATTTGCGGCTGTTGATTTCCGACGAGGTGCGAAAATGCATATCCGGCGCGATAACGATATCAGCCCGGCCCTGCTCCAGCCGTTCCCAGGCACCGGCCAGCACTTCGGTAATAATCGACACCTGGGTATTGGCCTTGCGCGCCAGCTTCTCGATTAAGGGGAACAGCTTCTCGCTCGGCACCAGGGCTTCCGTCACCACGGTTAAATGGGTTTCCCAGCCGCGCGCCAGCGCCTCGGCGTCGGTGGTCAGCTTATCCGCCGCTTCCAGCAGTACCCGCCCGCGCTCCAGCAGCATGCGCCCGACGTTGGTAAACTTGGTGCGATGCCCCGAACGGTCGAACAGCACCACATCCAGCTCTTCTTCCAGTTTTTGCATGGTATAGCTTAGCGCCGAAGGTACCCGGCCCAGTTCATCCGCCGCCGCGGCAAAACTGCCGCGCCGGTCGATGGCATCCATCACCCGTAATGCTTCCAGCGTTAACGCCCGTTCTCTAGCCATGCCCGGTCTCATTCAGGAAATTTGAATATACTGACCAGATTAACTTGCTAACAATCCGCCGTCCATACCCTTACTATTTATAGAGTAAAGTTTTGGCGCCGCCGTCCCTATGCCGCCAGGCGGATAATAAACACGCCATCCGACCCTACACATAAAAAATGGGCAGCTTGTCCATAGAAAATAAGCAGACAGAGCCATGATTACATTCAGAACGGCAAAACAATGCGGCCATGCCGACTACGGCTGGCTCCAGGCGCGTTACACCTTTTCCTTCGGCCATTTTTTCGATCCCAAGATGCTCGGCTACGCTTCCCTGCGCGTGCTGAACCAGGAGGTGCTGGCGGTCGGCGCCGCCTTTCAGCCGCGCGCCTATCCGCAAGTGGATATTCTTAACCTGATCCTTCAGGGACAGGCGGAATACCGCGACAGCGAGGGCCGCCATATCCAGGCCGCCACCGGCGACGCCCTGCTGCTGTCGGCACGCAACGGCGTCACCTATAGCGAACAAAACACCGGTTCGACGCCGCTGACCCGGCTGCAACTGTGGATGGACGCCTGCCCGACGCGGGAAAACGCCGCGGTCCAGCGCCTGGCGATACCCGACCAGCCCCATTTGCTGCTGGCCTCGCCGGATGGCGAAGGCGGCAGCCTCCAATTGCGTCAACAGGCCTGGATACATCACGTGGAACTGGCGGCGGGCCAAAGCCTGACCTTGGAATTAAGGGGATCGCGCGCTTACCTGCAATCGGTGCATGGCACGATTCACATCGATAACCCGGCGACAGATAGCCCCGCTCACCGCGAGGACACCGCCAATCCCACCTTGCTGACCTGCGGCGACGGCGCTTTTATCCACAATGAGCGCCGCGTCCGGCTACAGGCGCAAACGCCGCTGCGGGCGTTATTGATCGACCTGGCGGAATAAACGCGAAGGGGGGTTGCCGGGCAAAAAAAAACCCCATGCCATAAATAAGCATGGGGCTAACGCGATAATAGAGTTGACCGGTAAGCCGGGTTCTGTCGAGGACAATCATTCATCTAGGCCAGCGCTCGCGCGCTGGCTCAAGCAGCCTACCCGGGTTCAGTACGGGCCGTACCTTGTGAACCCCTATTTGGCCTTGCTCCGGGTGGAGTTTACCATGCCGCAAACTGTTGCCAGCCGCGCGGTGCGCTCTTACCGCACCCTTTCACCCTTACCTGATCCCGCTTGCGCGGGCCATCGGCGGTTTGCTCTCTGTTGCACTTGTCGTGGGTTTGCACCCCCCAGGCGTTACCTGGCACCCTGCCCTATGGAGCCCGGACTTTCCTCCCCATGACGTTGCTTCCCGAAGGAAGGTCGGTCAAGCGGCGATTGTCTGGTCAACTCCGGCGCGGAGTATAAAAGCTTTTCGATCAATTGTCATCCCCAAGCTGGTCCAGGGCATAACGATAAAGGGCATTTTTTTTCACGCCGTGGATTTCGGCGGCCAGGGCGGCGGCTTTATTCAGCGGCAGCTCCTTTTGCAGCAGGCCGAGCGTACGCAGCGCCTCCGGCGGCAGGGCGTCGTCCTTGACCTGGAAACCTTCGACGATCAGCACCATTTCGCCGCGCGCGCGATGCTCATCCTCGCCGACCCAGGCCAGGAGTTCGCCCACCGGCGCGCCGTAGATGCTTTCCCATGTCTTGGTCAGCTCGCGCGCCAGCACCACGTAGCGCGCCGGCCCCCATACGGTGACCATATCCTGCAGGCTCTCCAGCAGCCGATGGGTGGATTCGTAGAAGATAAGGGTGCGCGGTTCCTGTTCCAGGGCCAGCAGCGTATCCTGGCGGCCTTTGCGCTTCGCCGGCAGGAAACCCTCGTAGCAGAAGCGATCGGAAGGCAGGCCGGCGGCGGACAGCGCGGTAATGGCCGCACAGGGACCCGGCAGCGGCACCACCCGGATACCCGCCTCGCGGCAGCGGCGTACCAAATGATAGCCCGGATCGTTGATCAACGGCGTGCCAGCGTCGCAGACAAGTGCGATACTCAGTCCTTCCTGCAGCTTTGCCAGCAAAACATCCGCTTTTTGCTGTTCGTTATGATCATGTAACGCGAACAGGCGCGCATTTATGGCAAAATGTTGTAACAATAGGCCGGTATGACGGGTATCTTCAGCAGCAATCAAGTCGACCCGCTGGAGTGTCGACAGCGCCCGCTGGGTGATGTCTTCCAGATTACCAATGGGAGTCGGTACCACATAAAGCGTTGATGCGGAAATATCTGCTTGTTGGTGTTGATTCATTGTCTCATCCGGATTGCCGATTTAATATTGAGCATCTTGAAAAAAACATCACTGGATACAGAATGCTTTACTCATATGTCATGGGTTTTAAAACAGGGCGTGTTCTACCCGTCGTGCTGGCTGCGCTGATCCTCGCCGCGTGTTCCAGCCAGGCGCCGCAGGCCCCTGCCGGCGGCGGCCAGGCCAAGCCCGGCGCCAATGCCGGCGCCAACGCCGATTATTACCTGCAGCAAATGCAGCAGGCGGGCAATGATAATAGCAAGACCGACTTTCAATTACTCGCCATTCACGCCTTGATCGGCGAAGGCAAGACCGATCGGGCGCAGCAGTTGCTCGGCACGCTACCCCAAGCGATGACCGATGTCCAACAGCGCGAGCAGCTTTTGCTGTCCGCCGAGCTTGCCGTCGCGCAAAAACGGCCGCAGGACGCAGCAGCCGCGCTGCAAAAACTCGACCCCGGCCAGCTTTCCCAGGAGCAACAGGCGCGCTTCCTGCAGGTGCGTATTGCCGCGGGCGCCGGCCAACAGCCGTCGCTGGATTTGCTGCGCGCCTATATTGCCCAGGAGCCGCTGTTGGCCGACCCGGCGGCGCATCAGCAAAATATCGACCAGACCTGGCAAGCCCTGCTGGCCTTTTCAGCCCAGCCGCAGGCAAGCCTGGTGATTAACGCCAATGAAAATGTTCTCCAGGGCTGGCTGGATCTGCAGCATGTCTACCAGGACAATAAACAGGATCCCGCCCTGCTGAAAGCCGGCATCAAGGATTGGCAGACCCGTTATCCGCAGAACCCGGCGGCCAAGACCCTGCCGACCCAGCTCAACCAGGTCCTGAACTACCAGCCCTCGTCGGTCGGGCAAATCGCCCTGTTCCTGCCGATGAACGGCCAGGCCCAGGTGTTTTCCAATGCCATCCAGCAGGGATTCAACGCCGCGAAAAACGGCCTGAATACGGCCGCCGCCCCGGTGCCGCCCACCGATGCCTCCGCGGGCCAAACCCCGCCGGCGGTCACCGCGCCGGCCGACGCCACGGCGCCCGCCGACGCCGCCACCGCCGTTACCGCCGCGCCGCAGCCGGCGGCCGCGCCCGTTGCCGCCGGACCGGCAAGCAATGCGCAAGTGAAGGTCTATGATACTTCCAGCCAGCCGCTGCCGGCGCTGCTGGCGCAGGCGCAGCAGGAAGGCGCCACCCTCATTGTCGGGCCGCTGCTGAAAAATGAGGTGGAACAACTCTACAGCAGCCAGAGCACGATGAATATCCTGGCCCTCAACCAGCCCGAGCATCTGCAGAACCGGGCGAATATCTGCTATTTCTCCCTCTCGCCGGAAGATGAAGCCCGCGACGCCGCCAACCATATCTTCCAGCAGCACCGGCAACAGCCGTTATTGCTGGTGCCGCGCGGGTCGCTGGGCGATCGCGTCGTCAAGGCCTTTGCCGAGGCCTGGACCAAAGCCGGCGGCGGCACCGTGCTTGAGCAGCGTATCGGTTCCGTCGGCGAGCTGAAACAGGCCATCAACAGCGGCGCCGGCATCCAGCTTTCCGGCCAGCCGGTAGCCACCGCGGCGCCGTCGGAACCGCAGTCGGTGACCATTGCCGGTCTGACCATCCCGGCGCCGCCAAGCGATGCGGCGATCTCGCCTTCCGCCGGCGGCGGCGTCGACGCGGTGTATATTATCGCCACGCCGTCCGAGCTGGCGCTGATCAAGCCCATGATCGACATGCGCACCAGCTCGCGCTCGCGCCTGGGCCTGTATGCCAGTTCGCGCAGCTACCAGGCCGAGGCCGGCCCGGATTACCGCCTGGAAATGGAAGGGCTGGAATTCAGCGATATCCCGCTGCTGGCGGGCGCCAATCCCGGACTGCTGCAACAGACCAGCGCGCAGTTCAAGGAAGATTATTCACTGGTGAGGCTGTACGCCATGGGCATGGACGCCTGGACGCTGGTTAACCATTTCTCCGAAATGCGCCAGATCCCAGGCTTCCAGGTGGCGGGCGAAACCGGCCAGCTCTCGGCGACACCGGATTGTGTCATCAACAGGAAGCTATCTTGGCTGAAATACCAACAGGGAAAACTGGTACAGGCACTCTAACCCGGCAGCGGTCCGGCGCGCGGGCGGAATATCTGGCGCGCCGGTATCTGGAAAGCGCTGGCATGCGCTTCGTCGCCGCCAATATGCGGGTGCGCGGCGGCGAAATCGATTTAATCATGCGGGAATCCCGCGCCTGGGTATTCGTCGAAGTGCGTTATCGCCGTAATAACGCGTTCGGCAGCGCCGCTGAAAGCGTCACCCTCCGCAAGCAGCGCCGGTTATTGCTGGCGGCGGCGGTCTGGCTGGCGCGCCGGGGCGAAAGCCTGGAAACATCCTCTTGCCGTTTCGATGTCCTGGCCATTACCGGTTGCCGCGTAGAATGGCTGGTAAACGCCTTCGGCGCAGCGGGATAACCGCTACTTCATTTATCACAGATTAGGCTTAACTACCGTGCTGGAAAGAATCAAAGGTTGTTTTACAGAAAGTATCCAAACCCAAATCGCGGCGGCGGAAGCCTTGCCCGACGCCATCTCCCGCGCCGCCACGGCCTTGGTGCAAGCGCTGCTCACCGGCAATAAAATCCTGTGCTGCGGCAACGGGACATCCGCCGCCAACGCGCAGCATTTCGCCGCCAGCATGATCAACCGTTATGAAACCGAGCGTCCCAGCCTGCCGGCCGTGGCGTTAAACGCCGACAGCGTAGTGCTGACCGCTATCGCCAACGACCGCCTGCATCAGGAAATCTATGCCAAGCAGGTGCGGGCGCTCGGCCAGGCCGGCGATATCCTGCTCGCCATTTCCACCCGGGGCAATAGCCGTGATATTGTGAAGGCGGTGGAGGCGGCGGTAACGCGCGATATGACCATTATCGCCCTGACGGGTTACGACGGTGGCGAACTGGCCGGCCTGCTCGGGCAGCAGGACGTTGAAATCCGTATTCCTTCACACCGCAGCGCGCGCATACAGGAGATGCATATGCTGACGGTTAATTGCCTGTGCGATCTTATTGACAATTCATTGTTTCCTCACCAGGACGATTAAGGAGCTCAAATGAAGGTTCGTTTCCCCTTTGTACTGCTGTTCACCGCCCTGTTGCTGCAGGGATGTGTCGGTGCGGTAGTCGTCGGCAGCGCGGCGGTGGCAACGAAAACCGCCACCGATCCCCGCACGGTAGGCACCCAGGTCGATGACGGCACGCTGGAAGCCCGCGTCGGCAACGCCCTGGCCAAAGACGCGCAGATCAAGAAAGAAGCGCGTATTGTGGCCACCGCCTATCAGGGCAAGGTGTTGTTGACCGGCCAGGCGCCCACGGCGGAACTGGCCAATCGGGCCAAACAAATCGTGGTAGGCGTGGACGGCGCCACGGAAGTGTATAACGAAATTCGCCTGGGGCAGCCGGTCAGCCTGGGACGCGCCTCGATGGATACCTGGATCACCACCAAGATCCGCTCGCAGCTGCTGGCCAGCGATGCGGTGAAATCATCCAATGTCAAAGTGACCACCGAGAATGGCGAAGTCTTTTTGCTGGGACTGGTGACCAATGAAGAGGGTAAGGCGGCGGCGCAAACCGCCAGCCAGGTCAGCGGCGTCAAGCACGTCACCACCGCGTTTACCTATATCAAATAAATAGCGGGGCGGGTTCTCCCGCCCGCCCTTTCCCCTGGCGCTCAGCGCAGGCGATTTTCCCTCAGGTAGTCCTCTCCCCCCATCTGGCGCATCTGGCGCATGATCCATTGCTGGCGCATCTGCACATAACGCGACGGGGCATTGGCGCGAAAAAGCAGCGGATTCGGCAATACCGCCGCCAGCAACGCCGCTTCCGCGGCGGTCAACCGGCTGGCGGGCTTGTGGAAAAAACGCTGCGCCGCCGCTTCCACGCCAAAGGTCCCCTCGCCAAATTCGGCGATATTCAGATATACCGTCAGAATACGCCGTTTGGTCCAGAGTCCTTCCATGGCCAGGGTAATACCGGCTTCCAGCCCCTTGCGCGTCCAGCTGCGTCCGTTCCATAACAGCAGGTTCTTCGCCGTCTGCTGGGAAATGGTGGACGCGCCGCGCATCCGCTGGCTGCGTTCATTATGCGCCGCGGCCGCCTGGATGGCGTCGATATCAAATCCCCAATGCCGGGCGAACTTCTGGTCCTCGGCCGCAATCACCGCCAGCGCCATGTTCGGCGAAATATCGCTCATGCCGACCCAGTCGGAATGGGCGACATAGGCAAAATCGCCGTGCAGCCAGGCGCCCAGTTGCCGTTCCATCATCACCGCCGAAAAGGGCACCGGCAGAAAAGCAAACAGCACCACCGCCGCCAGCCACGCGCCGACAAGCGCAGCGCACCCCGCCAGCAGCCATTTCGCCGCGCGCCATGCGGAAAACCGGCCGCCTGCGATCCTCATGCGGTGAATTCCAGTACCCGCGCCACCAGTTTATCGATGCCCTTCGCCGCCTCGGTGATGGAGGTGGCCAGCATATAGCCGGGCGTGGTGATCACTTTATTGTCGGCATCGACCACAATATCATCCACCGGGCACACCACATGGATGCCCCCCATGTCTTCGATCATTTCCGCGGTATCGTTATCCGTGCCGATGGTTAACCGCAGCGGCGTATCAATCAGTTTCGGCAACAGCGCCGGGGCGATGCAAATAAAACCGATTGCTTTACGTTGTTTATGTATTTCCTGCGTCAGACGACGCAAATCGGCATCCACGTCGCCCTCGTTCCCTTTGCCGGCGATATCGCTCAGGTTCAGCACGGCGCCGAATCCACCCGGCACGATCAGCGCGTCCAGCTCATCGGCGCGCGCCTCCGCCAACGGACGTATCTGGCCGCGCGCGATACGCGCGGATTCAACCAGGACATTGCGTTTTTCGGTCATTTCTTCGCCGGAAAAATGATTAATAACATGGGCCTGGAGTTTATCCGGCGCAAAACACACCGCCTGCGCCCCGGCGCGGTCCAGGGCCAGTAACGTCAGTACCGCTTCGTGAATTTCACTACCGTCATTCACGCCACATCCGCTTAAAACGACGCCAACGCGTTTCATAAATATCCTCGCTTCCATCAGGCCGGTGAAAATATTATTTCTATTGACAAAGTCTATTCTACATCCCAAATTTTAATGGTTCTTGTAACATTACAGCGTTCTTTTGCTATGTTGATAATTAACGCTTAACGAATTTTACCACCCCGCCAACCAACAACACCTGAGAATGGGCGGGTAACAGTTTCCCTGGTGTTGGCGCAATCTTCGCGCACCCCGGCCTAGGTCGGGGTCATTTTTTTTCAGCCTTACGTACCCACTCCCGCAGCGTCTGCACATCGTTACGCCACTCCTGCCCCAGTTCGTCCACCCACTCCTGCACGTTATCCCACCAGGCCGGCAGTTCCGGCGATTGGATCTGCTGGGCCAGCTGCTGCAGGTGCAGCAGGCCGATGGAGCCGGCGGCGCCTTTGATCTTATGGCCTTCCTCGGCGATGCCGTGCCGATCGCGCGCGGTCATATTGGTCGACAGCAGAGTCATATACCCCGGCATCATCTTCTCGAACATCTCCAGGCCCTGGTATATCAGGGACGGTCCCACCAGGTCCAGATACTGCTCCAGCATCGCGGTGTCCAGTATGGCCTGCGCCGCCGGCGCTCCGGCGGCATCCTCCGCGTCGGCGGGCCGATCGCCGGGATGATCCCAGAAGCGCTGGATGACCTCGGTCAGGGCCGATACCGCCAGCGGCTTGCTCAGCACATCATCCATGCCGGCATCGAGGTACTCCTGTTTGTTTTTCAGTACGTTGGCGGTCAGGGCGATCAGCGGCGGCAAATCCCGCCCGGCGTAGCGCCGGCGCAGCTCGCGGGAGATATCCAGCCCGGTCATATCCGGCAACTGGATATCCAGCAGCACCAGGTCATATTCATCGGGATCAAACATCTCCAGCGCGTCGCGGCCGGTCATCGCCACATCCACGCTGCTGCCCAGTTTTTCCAGCACCGAACGCGCCACCACCACATTCAGCTCAATGTCCTCCACCAGCAGCACGTTGAGCGCCGGCAGCGGCAGGTCATCTTCGTCGTCCTTCGGCTCAGGCCGCACTTCCGGCGCCGTGATGGACAAGCTGAAACACGAGCCTTTGCCCGGCTGGCTTTTTACCTGGATATCGCCGCCCATGGCCTGCGCCAGGCGTTTTGACACCGCAAGGCCGATGCCGGTGCCGGTGGCGGGCTTGCCGCCGTTCTGATCCTTGACCTGGTAATACATGGCGAAAATCTTGTCCTGCTCGTCCTCGGGAATGCCGATACCGGAATCCTCCACGTCAAAGCACAGCAGATCGTCTTTTTCGCGCCGGACGCGAATAATAATTTCACCGCTGCGGGTAAATTTCACCGCGTTGCCAATCAGATTCCACAGGATCTGGCGCAGGCGGGTGCCGTCGGCAAGAATGGCGGCCGGCAGCGGCGCGCAGGGCTGCATCACCAGCGTCAGCCCCTTGGGCTGCACCAAAAGGCCGGACAGGTTCTCCAAATCGGTCAGGAAGGCGTTGAAATCCATCGGCTGGTTATCCAACTGCACCTTGCGCCGCTCCAGTTTATCCATTTCGATAATATCGTTGAAGATATTGCCGAGGGTGATGGCGCTGACGTGAATGGTCTTCAGGTAATTGAGCTGCTCCTGATCCAATTGGGTATCGAGCAGGATGCGGCTTAAGCCGACGATGCCGTTAAGCGGCGTACGCAGCTCGTGGCTGATCGTTGAGATAAAGGTGGTCTTCTCCCTGCTGGCGTTCTCCAGCGCGTCCTGGTAGCGCTTACGCTCGGTTATATCGCGGCCGAAACCCATCAGGCCGTGTCGTTTGCCCACCCGGTCGTAAAAAGGCACCTTGCGCAGTTCAAAACAGGCCTTGCGTCCGTCGGGATAGACCAGCCACTGCTCGTAGGTCAGCGAGACATTATGGCGGAACACCTTCTCATCGGTTTCGATCACTTTTTCCGCGATATCCGGCGCATACACATCGCGTGGGGTCAAGCCTACCAGCTGCTTCTCGCTTTTCCCCACCAACAGTTCCGTCGCGCGGTTGCAGCCGGAAAATTCCTTGTTTTCATTGCGGTAGTACACCAGGTCGGGCGAGGCGTCCAGGAAAGAGCGCAGCAGCGACGACTGCTGTTCCAGCTCGATTTGCGCCTGTTCGCGCCGGGCCATTTCCTCGGTCAGTTTATCCATGGCGCGCTGGCGGGCGTCCTCCGCCTTCTCGCGATCGGCAATCTCCTGGTTCAAATGCGCGATATTGTCCTGCAACTGCTGGTTGAGCTGCAGGTCGCGGTTGCGCATTTCCTCCAGTTTATCCACCAGCCGCGCCAGCCGCTGGCGGGATTCCTCCAGTTGCTCAACCACCACCGAGAGAAAATACACCGCCCAGGGCGTGATCAGCAGGCCGAAAAAGATCGAGCGCACCACGTCGATGCTTTCAACCTCGCCGCGCAGCAGCATGGTCACGGCCATCTGCACAATCATGGCCAGCACCACCAGCGCCGACGCCAGCAGCAGCGAAAAACGGACCAGCCCCAACTTGACCATCAGGTCGACGTAATATTGCGCCAGCAGGCGGATTTGCTTCATAGCGGTTTCCTTGGGTGACGATGCCGTCAATCATACCGTAAAAAACGATACCGTAGGTGACGTCGCGGGGGGAGAAGGCGGTCAGGCCCCGGGCAAGAACGGCATGCCCAGGGCGCTGCCCTGGCCGCCCCGCGCTTTGAGGTCATTGTACAGCGCATTCATCCCGTTCCAGTGATTGGCGCACCACAAAGGTGCAAGCAGGGTCGGCGGACGGGCGCTGGCGCTAATACGGTGGAAAATAACCTGCGCGGGGGTATGGCGGATCATCTCGCCGGCAATGGCGGTATAGTCCTCCAGGCTTAGCGCGGCAAGACGCCCCGCCCGCCAGGCCCTGGCCATCACGCTGCCCTCGACCAGCAGCAGCGGATGCAGCTTCAGGCCGTCGACGCCCGCCGCCAACACCCGATCGAGGGTGGACAGGCATTCCGCCGCCCCCTCGCCCGGCAAGCCGACAATCAGGTGCGTGCACACGCGCAGGCCCCGCGCCCGCGCCGCCGCCACGGTATGGCGATAACAGGCAAAATCATGACCGCGGTTGATACGGCGCAGGGTTTTATCCTGCGCGCTTTGCAGCCCCAGTTCCAGCCAGACCTCATACCCCTGGCGCTGGTAGCCGGCCAGCAAGTCCAATACCTCGGGCGGCGCGCAATCCGGACGGGTGCCGACGCAGATGCCGACGATATCGGCCTGCGCGAGCGCCTCGCGGTAGAGACGGTCTAAAACCCTCACTTCTGCATAAGTACTGGTATAGGCCTGAAAATAGGCCAGGTAGCGTTTGGCCCGGTCGGCGTTGCGCGCCTGGCCGGCTACCTGCTCGCCGACGCTGCGGAACTGGCTTTGTTCGTCGGCAAAAGAGGCGACATTGCAAAACGTGCAGCCCCCGCGCCCGAGGGTGCCGTCGCGGTTGGGACAGCTAAACCCCCCGTGCAGCGAGAGTTTATACACTTTCTGGCCGTAGCGGCGCAGAAGATCGCCGCCAAACATATTGACTACCTGGAGCAACTGCATATTCTGGTTATCCCGGCCGGTTGAGGTCGTCCAGACTAGCCGGTTTGCCCGCCGGCCGTGATGATATCGATCAATACCCATCGCCGTCGCCGGCCGCATCGCATATTTATGCAAAGAAGGTGAGAATAAAATCAATTCTCATCGATTAAAATTTCTTATTTTCTCCCGGCGAATCATTCATAATGTCACTATCGCGACAAAACAGAGCCATACACGCCAGAAAACACGCTAGCCAGCAGATCCTGCTGTTATGGGACCTAGCACTAGCATGGTGCAGAGATACTAGCGCTGCACTACAGTGAGACAGCGCATATCGGCGCCGGCCGCTCCCGCCGCCCAGACGACGGTCAAACCGGCTTTAATTAGATTATTATCAACTGGTTAATAGTGTTTTCAGGCGATTTAAGCCCCTTTCTAGCGGGATTTGACCTGCGTGGTGTTTATCGTTAATTTGGAAGGCCGCTGGAAGAATTCTGGACGGGTTAACGACTCGTCATAGTTATGCAGTTATGAAGACTCCTTCTTAAAGCAAGTCGTTTATCACGAGCAAAGACCGCCACGATGAGGTTACCTGGAGAGAGTGGAACAGCAGGACGTTTAATCCGCTGCCGCTCAATACGGATACGCCTCCTCGCAGTAGGTTGTGAGAGTCACCTGGAGCCTGGGGAGGTCCACGATATGTTGTACGATGAATCCCAAGAGAAGGACAACTGCGGCTTCGGCCTGATTGCCCATATAGAAGGCGAGCCCAGCCACAAGGTGGTCCGAACCGCTATTCATGCGCTGGCCCGTATGCAGCATCGTGGCGCTATCCTGGCCGACGGCAAGACCGGCGACGGCTGCGGTCTGCTGTTGCAAAAACCCGATCGCTTCTATCAGATGGTGGCGCTGGAGCGCGGCTGGCGGCTGGCTAAAAACTACGCCGTCGGCATGATATTCCTGAGCCGCGATGAAGACGAAGCCCGCGCCAGCCGCCGGATTGTCGAAGAGGAACTGCAAAACGAAACGCTGTCGATAGTCGGCTGGCGCGAGGTTCCCATCAATCCCGATGTGCTGGGTGAAATCGCACTCTCCTCGCTGCCCCGTATCGAGCAGATTTTTGTCAACGCACCGGCGGGTTGGCGTCCCCGTGATATGGAACGCCGCCTGTACGTGGCGCGCCGCCGTATAGAAAAGCGCGTGGCCGACGACAGTTTTTACGTCTGCAGCCTCTCCAATCTGGTGACCATTTATAAAGGCCTGTGCATGCCGGCGGACCTGCCGCGCTTTTACCTGGATCTGGCGGACCTGCGGCTGGAATCGGCCATTTGCCTGTTCCACCAGCGCTTCTCCACCAATACCGTGCCGCGCTGGCCGCTGGCGCAGCCGTTTCGCTACCTGGCGCACAACGGCGAAATCAATACCATCACCGGCAACCGGCAGTGGGCGCGGGCGCGCGCCTATAAGCTGAAGACGCCGCTAATCCCGGATTTGCAGGACGCCGCGCCGTTCGTTAACGAAACCGGCTCCGACTCCAGTTCGCTGGATAATATGCTCGAGCTGTTCCTGAGCGGCGGCATGGACCTGATCCGCGCCATGCGCCTGCTGGTGCCGCCGGCCTGGCAGAACAATCCCAATATGGACCCGGAGCTGCGCGCCTTTTTCGATTTTAACTCCATGCACATGGAACCCTGGGACGGACCGGCGGGGCTGGTGATGTCCGACGGCCGTTTCGCCGCCTGTAACCTGGACCGCAACGGCCTGCGCCCGGCGCGTTATGTCATCACCACCGATAAGCTTATCACCTGCGCCTCCGAAGTGGGCATCTGGGATTACCAGCCCGACGAAGTGGTGGAAAAAGGCCGCGTCGGACCGGGCGAGCTGATGGTGATCGATACCCGCAACGGGCGTATCCTGCACTCGGCGGAAACCGATAACGACCTGAAAAGCCGCCATCCCTATAAAGAATGGATGGAAAAGAACGTGCGCCGCCTGACGCCGTTTGAGGAGTTGTCCGACGATCAGGTCGGTCACCGCGAGCTGGACAATACCCTGCTGGAAACCTACCAGAAGCAGTTCGGCTATTCCAATGAGGAGCTGGACGCCATTCTGCGCGTACTGGGCGAAAACGGCCAGGAAGCCACCGGCTCCATGGGCGACGATACCCCCTTTGCCGTGCTGTCGAGCCGCCCGCGCGTGATTTACGATTATTTCCGCCAGCAGTTCGCCCAGGTGACCAACCCCCCCATCGACTCGCTGCGCGAAGCCCACGTCATGTCGCTGGCCACCTGTATCGGCCGGGAAATGAACGTGTTCTGCGAAGCGGAAGGCCAGGCGTTCCGGCTGGCGTTTAAATCGCCGATCCTGCTCTACTCCGATTTTACCCAGCTGACCACCCAGGAAGAGCATCATTACCGCGCCGACAAGCTGGATATCACCTACGATCCCAGCGAGCGCAATATGCACGAGACGCTGCTCAAGCTGTGCGACGACGCGGAAGAGAAAGTGCGCCAGGGCACGGTGCTGCTGGTGCTGACCGATCGGGCCATTTCCCCCACCCGGCTGCCGGTGCCCGCGCCGATGGCGGTGGGCGCCATCCATACCCGCCTGGTGGAAAAAAACCTGCGCTGCGACGCCAACCTGATCGTGGAAACCGCCAGCACCCGCGACCCGCATCATTTTGCGGTGCTGATTGGCTTTGGCGCCACGGCCATCTATCCGTACCTGGCCTATGAAACCCTGGCGGCCATGATCGACAGCGGCACCATCGAAAAAGATTACCGTACCGTGATGCTGAACTACCGTAACGGCATCAATAAGGGCCTGTACAAGATCATGTCCAAGATGGGCATCTCCACCGTGGCGTCGTACCGCTGTTCCAAGCTGTTTGAGGCCGTCGGCCTGCATCGCGAACTGACGGATCTGTGTTTCCAGGGCGTGGTCAGCCGTATCGGCGGCGCCAGCTTCAGTGAATTTGAACAAGATTTGCTGAATCTCTCCAAACGCGCCTGGCTGAAACGCAAACCGCTGGATCAGGGCGGCCTGCTGAAGTATGTCCACGGCGGCGAATACCACGCCTACAACCCGGACGTGGTCAAGACCCTGCAGCGGGCGGTGCAAAGCGGCGAGTACGGCGAATACCAGCAGTACGCCAAGCTGGTCAACGAACGTCCCATCGCCATGCTGCGCGACCTGCTGGCCATCAAGCCCGACGGCAACGCCGTGTCCCTGGACCAGGTGGAGCCGGCGGAAAACCTGTTCAAACGTTTTGACACCGCCGCCATGTCCATCGGCGCCCTCAGCCCGGAAGCCCATGAATCGCTGGCGCAGGCCATGAACAGCCTGGGCGGCTTCTCCAATTCCGGCGAAGGCGGCGAAGACCCGGTCCGTTACGGCACCAATAAGGTCTCGCGCATCAAACAGGTCGCCTCCGGGCGCTTCGGCGTCACGCCGGCCTACCTGGTCAACGCCGATGTTATCCAAATCAAGGTGGCGCAGGGCGCCAAGCCGGGCGAAGGCGGCCAGCTGCCGGGCGATAAGGTGACCCCGTATATCGCCAAGCTGCGTTATTCGGTGCCCGGCGTGACGCTGATTTCCCCGCCGCCGCATCATGATATTTACTCCATCGAGGATCTGGCGCAGCTGATTTTCGATTTAAAACAGGTCAATCCAAAGGCGCTGATTTCGGTCAAACTGGTTTCCGAGCCCGGCGTGGGCACCATTGCCACCGGCGTGGCGAAGGCCTATGCGGATTTAATCACCATCGCCGGCTACGACGGCGGCACCGGCGCCAGCCCGCTGTCGTCGGTAAAATATGCCGGTTGCCCGTGGGAACTGGGCCTGGTGGAAACCCAGCAGGCGCTGGTGGCCAATGGCCTGCGCCATAAGATACGCCTGCAGGTGGACGGCGGCCTGAAAACCGGCCAGGACATCATCAAAGCGGCGATCCTCGGCGCGGAGAGCTTCGGCTTCGGCACCGGTCCGATGGTGGCGCTGGGTTGTAAATACCTGCGCATCTGCCATTTAAACAACTGCGCCACCGGCGTGGCCACCCAGGATGAAAAGCTGCGCCGCGATCATTATCACGGCCTGCCGGAACTGGTGACCAACTACTTCCGTTTTATCGCCCGGGAGACCCGCGAAATCATGGCGGAGCTGGGCGTGACCCGGCTGGTGGATCTTATCGGCCGCACCGATTTACTGCTGGAGCTGGACGGCATTTCCGCCAAGCAGCATAAGCTGGACCTGTCGCCGCTGCTGAAAACCGCCACCCCGCATCCGGGCAAGGCGCTGTATTGCACGGAAAGCAGCAATCCGCCGTTCGACAAGGGACTGATGAACAAAACCCTGGTCGAACAGGCCATGCCCCATGTGGAGCTGCGCCAGAGCAAGACGTTTTATTACGATATCCATAACACCGATCGCTCGGTGGGCGCCTCGTTGTCCGGCGCCATTGCCGCGCAGCACGGCGACCAGGGCTTATCCGCCGATCCGATCAAGGCCTTTTTCACCGGCACCGCGGGCCAGAGTTTCGGCGTGTGGAACGCGGGCGGCGTGGAGCTGACCCTGACCGGCGACGCCAACGATTATGTCGGCAAAGGCATGGCCGGCGGCAGTATCGTTATCCGTCCGCCGGTGGGCTCGGCGTTTCGCAGTCATGAAGCCACCATTATCGGCAATACCTGCCTGTACGGCGCCACCGGCGGCAAGCTGTTTGCCGCCGGCCGCGCCGGCGAGCGCTTTGCGGTGCGTAACTCCGGCGCCATCACCGTGGTGGAGGGCATCGGCGACAACGGATGTGAATATATGACCGGCGGCATCGTCTGCGTGCTGGGTCGTACCGGCGTCAATTTCGGCGCGGGCATGACCGGCGGCTTCGCGTATGTCCTTGACGAAGAAGGCGATTTCCGCAAGCGGGTGAATCACGAACTGGTGGAAGTGCTGGACGTGGAGCAATTGGCCATCCATGAAGAACACCTGCGCGGCCTGATTACCGAACATGTCCAGTTGACCGGCTCCCATCGCGGGGAAGAAATCCTGGCCGACTGGCCGGCCTGGGCATCGAAATTTACCCTGGTCAAACCAAAATCGAGTGATGTGAAAGCGTTGCTGGGTCACCGCAGCCGTTCTGCGGCAGAGCTTCGCGTGCAAGCGCAGTAAGAGGTTAATGATGAGTCAAAATGTTTATCAATTTATCGACTTGCAGCGTGTGGATCCGCCTAAAAAACCGCTCAAGATCCGGAAAATTGAGTTTGTGGAAATCTACGAGCCGTTCTCGGAATCGCAGTCCAAGGCGCAGGCGGACCGCTGTATTTCCTGTGGCAACCCTTACTGTGAGTGGAAATGCCCGGTACATAACTACATTCCCAACTGGCTGAAGCTCGCCAACGAAGGCCGGATTATCGAAGCGGCCGAGCTGTCGCACCAGACCAACAGCCTGCCGGAAGTGTGCGGACGCGTATGCCCGCAGGATCGCCTGTGCGAAGGCTCCTGTACGCTGAATGACGAATTCGGCGCGGTCACCATCGGTAATATCGAACGCTATATCAACGATAAGGCGATTGAAATGGGCTGGAAGCCCAACGTGTCGGGCATTGTGTCCACCGGCAAGCGGGTGGCGGTGATCGGCGCCGGTCCCGCGGGGCTGGCCTGCGCCGACGTGCTCACGCGCAACGGCGTACAGGCGGTGGTGTTCGACCGCCACCCGGAAATCGGCGGCCTGTTGACCTTCGGCATCCCGTCGTTCAAGCTGGAAAAAGACGTGATGATCAAACGCCGCGAGATATTCAGCGAGATGGGCATTGAATTTCGGCTGAATACCGAAGTCGGCAAAGACATTATGATGAGCGATCTGCTGGGCGAGTTTGACGCGGTGTTCCTGGGCGTCGGCACCTATCAGTCCATGCGCGGCGGCCTGGAAAACGAGGACGCGCCCGGTGTTGTGGACGCGCTGCCGTTCCTGATAGCCAATACCAAGCAGCTGATGGGCTTTGAAAACCCCGAGTCGGCGCCTTACGTCAGCATGGAAGGCAAACGCGTGGTGGTGCTGGGCGGCGGCGATACGGCGATGGACTGCGTGCGCACCTCGATACGCCAGGGCGCAACCCATGTGATCTGCGCCTATCGCCGCGATGAGGAAAACATGCCCGGCTCGAAACGCGAAGTGAAAAACTCGCGCGAGGAAGGGGTGGAATTTATGTTCAACCTGCAACCGGTCAGCATCGAAATCGATGCCGCCGGTAAAGTGTGCGGTGTGAAGATGGTACGCACCGCCATGGGCGAACCGGACGCGCACGGCCGTCGGCGCGCCGAGATTATCGCCGGGTCGGAGCACGTGCTGGCGGCGGATACGGTGGTCATGGCGTTTGGTTTCCGTCCGCACAGTATGCAGTGGCTGGCGGATTTCAGCGTCGAGCTGGACAGCCAGGGACGGATTATCGCGCCGGAAGGCACCGAAACCGCGTTCCAAACCAGTAATCCGAAGATTTTCGCCGGCGGCGACGCGGTGCGGGGTTCCGATCTGGTGGTGACCGCCATTGCCGAAGGCCGCAAGGCCGCAGATGGCATCATGAACTACCTGGAAGTGTGATTGCCGCTAAGGCCCTCCCGCTCCGCCAGGGGCGGGGGCGGGAGGGCCTTGCCGTTACGGGCACGGATGAAATCGTTCCCGCCGTGATGGGCGCAGAGGGGGCCTTTGGCTTATTTCACGACCCGCAGCGACGGACGCCCGCCACGCGGCGGCGTTGGCGGCTCGTCATCGGGATGATAGTCATCATCGCTATCAGGACGGTCGCCGTCAATAATGGACATGACCGTTTCCGGCGCGTTACCCAGGGTCGACGCATCTTCCGCCACGCCATTTTGCTCATAGCCGACTTCCGGCTCAAACATGGTGCCGGCGCCGTTTTCGCGGGCATAAATGGCCAGCACGGCGGCAATGGGCACATTGACCTGACGCGGGATACCGCCGAAGCGCGCGTTAAAACTCACTTCGGCGTTGGTGAGCTCGAGACTTGCCACCGCCCGGGGGGCGATATTGAGGACGATTTGTCCGTCACGGGCAAATTCCATCGGCACCGAGACGCCGTCCACCGTGACATCCACCACCAGGTGCGGCGTCAGGTGGTTGTCCAGCAGCCACTCATAGAACGCCCGGAGCAGGTAGGGGCGGCGTGGGGAGAGTTGAGAGACTTCCATACCTTAGCCCCGGGTTTGCAGGCGCATTTCGCGCTCAGCTTCGGTTAAGGAGGCCAGGAAGGCGTCACGCTCGAATACGCGCGTCATATAGCCCTTGAGCTCCTTGGCGCCGGCGCCGGCCAACTCGATCCCCATCTGCGGCAAACGCCACAGCAGCGGGGCCAGGTAGCAATCCACCAGGCTGAACTCTTCGCTCATGAAGTACGGCGCTTCGTTAAATACCGGCGCTACGGCCAGCAGCTCTTCACGCAGCTGGCGGCGGGCGCCTTCCGCTTCCTGGGCGCTGCCCTGCTCGACCTTGCGCATCAGGGAGTACCAATCGTTTTCGATGCGATGCATCATCAAACGGCTGGTGCCGCGCGCGACCGGATAAACCGGCATCAACGGCGGATGGGGAAAACGCTCGTCAAGATATTCCATGATGATGCGCGATTCATACAGGGTCAGTTCGCGATCGACCAGGGTCGGCACGGTGCGGTAAGGGTTGAGGTCAATCAGGTCCTGCGGTAGATTATCAAGTTCTACCTGCTCAATTTCGACACTGACACCTTTTTCCGCCAGTACGATGCGTACTTGATGGCTAAAAATGTCGGTCGGGCCAGAAAACAGCGTCATCACCGAACGTTTGTTGGCAGCGACAGCCATGAAAACCTCCAAGTTTATCTAGAAAATACCGCGAATAGCCAACTAACCCGGCTACTATCCTGAAATTGTTTGACTGTTAATTCACCTGGCGCCACGCTGCCCATCGCAACCGCGGCAAGCGCTGCTTGCGGCATCATGATAAATCGCCGGCGACATCAACAGACATAAAAGTGTTTAACAGTTTACCAGATTTTTGCATGTTTAGGGGGATGGCGTGTGGCAAATCGCGTTGAATACATCGACGCAATCAGATATTTGGCGTTAAATCAACGCTCGGGAAATAAAAAAGCCCGGACCGTGCCGGGCTTTGTCAGCTGTAATAATAACAGCCGGGAATTAACGTTTGGAGAACTGCGGACGACGACGTGCTTTACGCAGACCGACTTTCTTACGTTCAACCTTACGGGCATCGCGGGTAACGAAGCCGGCTTTGCGCAGTTCTGCGCGCAGCGATTCGTCATATTCCATCAGTGCACGGGTGATACCGTGACGGATTGCGCCTGCCTGACCGGAAATGCCACCGCCGGTAACGGTGATGTACAAATCCAGCTTTTCAACCATGTCGACCAGTTCCAGCGGCTGACGAACTACCATGCGGGCAGTTTCGCGACCGAAGTATTGATCCAGACTACGCTGGTTGATAACGATGTTACCGCTACCCGGCTTCATGAAGACGCGTGCGGAGGAGCTTTTGCGGCGACCAGTGCCGTAGTATTGATTTTCAGCCATTGCCTATAATCCCGATTAAATGTCCAGAACTTGCGGTTGCTGAGCCGCGTGGTTGTGCTCGGTACCCTTGTAAACTTTCAGTTTACGATACATTGCACGACCCAGCGGGCCTTTTGGCAGCATGCCTTTAACCGCGATTTCAATCACACGCTCAGGGTGGCGGGCAATCATCTCTTCAAAGGTCGTTTCTTTAATACCGCCGATGAAACCGGTATGATGATAATAGATTTTGTCGGTACGCTTTTTGCCGGTGACGGCAACTTTTTCGGCGTTCAACACGATGATATAATCACCGGTATCAACATGCGGCGTAAATTCCGGTTTATGCTTCCCGCGCAGGCGACTGGCCAGTTCAGTAGCAAGACGACCCAGGGTTTTACCGCTGGCGTCGACAACATACCAGTCGCGTTTGACGGTTTCTGGTTTTGCTGTAAATGTTTTCATTAAAAGCTTACCCAATTAAAGTTACACGTTGGTGAACACCCAAACGCTTCAATGAATAGTTATGAGGCTCACACGGCTATCTAGTCCAGCAAACCTACCCCTTCGAATAGCCGTTGCTGGCGCGATCGAAGTTTTCGGGAAAAAAACTTCTTGTAACGTGGGGTCGCAAGATTATAGAGAAGACGAGGCCAAAGGTCGACTGTTATTTACGATTCCAGCCCAATCAGTCGGCGGGCGCGCCGCTCACGGCAAGTGCGGCAGGGCCAGGTACTCTTCGCTTTGCATCTCCTGCAGGCGCGACAGGCAGCGCTGGAATTCAAAACGCAGCAACTGGCCCTGGTACAAAGACGCCAGCGGCGCGTCGGCGGCAATCACCAGCTTAACCTGCCGTTCGTAGAACTCATCCACCAGGGCCACAAACCGCCGGGCGGTATTTTCATCCTGCGGGCCCATCGCATGCACATTGTGCAGCAGCACGCTGTGATAAAGGCGGGACAGGACAATATAATCATTCTGGCTGCGGGCGCCGGCGCACAGCGTGGCGAAATCCAGGGCCACCACGCCGTCCCGGGCGCCGAGCGTCGGCAACGGACGATGATTGACCGTCAGCACCGGCGCGCCGTCCGGCCGTGCGCCGGCCAGGCGGGTGAAAATGCGCGCCATATCGGCGGCGGTCTGCTGATCCAGCGGCGTCAGGTAGAGGCTCGCCTGGGTCAGGGTGCGCAGCCGGTAATCAATGCCGGCGTCTACGTTCATCACCGCGCAATGGCGTTTGATCAGCGCGATGGCCGGCAGAAAGCGGGCGCGCTGCAGACCGTTGCGGTACAGGTCGTCCGGCGGGATATTGGACGTGGCGACCAGGGTGATGCCGCGGGCGAACAACGCCTGCATCAGCGTACCCAACAGCATGGCGTCGGTAATGTCCGCGACAAAAAACTCGTCAAAACAAAGCACGTCGGTTTGCGCCTTGAAATCATCGGCAATCAGTTCCAGCGGGTCTTCATGCCCCTGTAAACGGTTCATCTCCTCGTGCACCCGCAGCATAAAGCGGTGGAAGTGCAGGCGCAGCTTACGTTCTCCCGGCAGGCTTTGAAAAAAAAGATCCATTAACCAGGTTTTTCCGCGCCCTACCCCGCCCCACATATATAATCCCTGTACGGGTTCGGCGGCTTCGGCGTTTTTTTTGCCGCGCAGGCGCTGGCCCAGGCGCCCCAACAGCCCGCCGGCGGCCGGCGCGGCGGCGGGCTTCGCCAGCAGCTGGCGGTGAAGGTGTTCAAGCTTATCGACGGCCGCGGCCTGGACGGCGTCGGCCTGGTATTCGCCTCCTGCCAGCATCTGCTGGTAGAGGGATAATGGCGATGTGACATGCATGGCGGCAAACGATCCCTGATAACGATTATTTGTAACACTTTTGTTGCGGCCAGCTTAAACAGCCGCGCCGCGGAACACAAGGGCAACAAATAACAATGCTTTGCCCGCGGTGACGCTATCGGGATTCCCCACCGACCGGGTAAACGGTTATAGTGGGAAGTATAGAGTGTGAAAACCCTACGGGACAACGAAGTCAAATATAGGAGTCATTATGACCTGGGAATATGCGCTGATTGGATTAGTGGTCGGTATCATCATCGGTGCGGTCGCAATGCGGTTCGGCAACCGCAAACTACGTCAGCAGCAAACGCTGCAGCATGAGCTGGAAAAGAGCAAGGCGGAGCTGGAGGAATACCGCGAGGAGCTGACCGGCCATTTCGCCCGCAGCGCCGAACTGCTCGATAACATGGCCGACGATTACCGCCAGCTTTACCAACATATGGCCAAAGGCTCCAATAGCCTGTTGCCCAACCAGAGCGGCGAGGATAATCCGTTCCGTTACCGCCTGACCGAGGCGGAATCGGACAACGATCAAATCCCGGCGGGCATGCAGCCGCGGGATTACCCCGCCAGCGCCACCGGCCTGCTGCGGGGCACGCGGGAACCACGCAAATAACTTTACAATAAGGCGGGATATCGCCAGCCCCCGCTGACATAACCTTACTGCGCCACCGCTGAACTTTAGCCGTCCCAACAGGGTCATAGAAGAACAAAAAGTGGCGTTTTAACATGGTTAATGATTAATGGCGTCGTTCACGGACAGCAAGCGAGTAATAAGTTTAATGAAAACCACACCTTTATTCAGCGCATTGGCACTTTGCATCTCATTCGGCTTAACCTCTTCCCTGCCTGCCCAGGCGGCGCTGCCGGCCGCGGTACCCGGGCAGACCATGCCCAGCCTGGCTCCCATGCTGGAAAAAGTGCTGCCGGCGGTGGTCAGCGTACATGTGGAAGGTACCCAGCAGGTGCAGCGCCCGACCCTGCCGAAGGAATTCAAATACTTTTTCGGCCCGGGCACCCCGCAGGGCGATCAGCAGCCCGGCGATTCCCGTCCGTTTGAAGGCCTGGGCTCCGGCGTTATCATCAACGCCGCCAAGGGGTATGTCATCACCAACAACCATGTGGTGAACGGCGCGGATAAAATCAAGGTGCAGCTTAACGACGGCCGCGAGTTCGACGCCAAGCTGGTCGGACGCGACGAACAGACCGATCTCGCGCTGCTGCAGCTGCCGGACCCGAAAGGCCTCAGTGAAATCAAGATGGCCGATTCGGACAGCCTGCGGGTCGGCGATTTTGCCGTGGCGGTGGGCAACCCCTTCGGCCTGGGGCAGACCGCCACTTCCGGTATTATCTCGGCGCTGGGGCGCAGCGGCCTGAACCTGGAAGGGCTGGAAAACTTTATCCAGACCGACGCCTCCATTAACCGCGGCAACTCCGGCGGGGCGCTGATTAACCTCAACGGCGAGCTTATCGGCATCAATACCGCCATCCTGGCGCCCGGCGGCGGCAATATCGGCATCGGCTTCGCCATCCCGAGCAATATGGTGCAAAACCTGAGCCAGCAGTTGATTGAATTCGGCGCGGTCAAACGCGGCCTGCTCGGCATCAAGGGCAGCGAAATGACCGCCGATATGGCCAAGGCCTTCAAGATCGATACCCAGCGCGGCGCCTTTGTCAGCGAAGTCCTGCCGGGTGGCGCCGCCGCCAAGGCGGGGGTGAAGGCCGGCGATATTATCGTGTCTATCGAAGGCAAGCCTATTACCAGCTTTGCCGAGCTGCGGGTGAAAATCGGCACCACCGCGCCGGGCAAGGCCGTTAAGCTGGGCCTGCTGCGCGAAGGTAAACCCGTGGAAGTGACGGTCACGCTTGACGACAGCGCCGCCACCACCAGCAGCGCGGAAATCCTGACCCCGGCCCTGCAGGGCGCCTCGCTCAGCAACGGGCAGTTGAAGGACGGCACCAAGGGCGTGGCGGTGGATGACGTGGCCAAAGACACCCCGGCGGCCCAGATCGGCCTGCATAAAGGCGATGTGATCATCGGCATCAACCGCGAACGGGTGGAAAACATCACTCAGTTGCGTAAAGTGCTGGAGGCCAAGCCCGCGGTCATGGCCATGAATATCATGCGCGGCGACGAGAGTATTTTCCTGTTACTGCGCTGATGAACCCTATAGCTTTCGGGTGACAGGCAGGCGGCAAGCGAGTGAATCCCGATGAGCTTACTCGTGTAAGTGATTCGGGTGAATAAGCGTAGCCAACGCACCTGTCGCGTGAAAGATGACGGGTATACCCTATAGCTTTCGGGTGACAGGCAGGCGGCAAGCGAGTGAATCCCGATGAGCTTACTCGTGTAAGTGATTCGGGTGAGTGAGCGTGGCCAACGCACCTGTCGCGTGAAAGATGACGGGTATAGGTCAAAACATAAAAAATCGGACACTGACCATGCAGCGTTCGATAAACTCATGTTATCCTGCCGCTATTTCCTTTCTCTTGTTCGGACATCATGCTGGTTAAGCTTCTACGTGCGGTTATTTTTGGACTTATCATCGCGGGCGTCATGCTGCTGGCGTTGCCTGGGCTGCGTTCCACCACCGGCACGCTGATTGCCGGCCATGCCGACAGCGACGACGAGACCCCGGTCAGCTATAACCAGGCGGTGCGCCGGGCCGCGCCGGCCGTGGTCAACGTTTACAACCGCAGCATGAATACCGGTTCCCAAAACGAACTGGAAATCCATACCCTGGGTTCCGGCGTCATCATGAACCAGAAGGGTTACCTGCTCACCAATAAGCATGTTATCAACGATGCCGAGCAGATTATCGTGGCGTTGCAGGACGGTCGGGTCTATGAGGCGCTGCTGGTCGGCTCCGATAGCCTCACCGATCTGGCGGTGCTGAAAATCGACGCCACCAACCTGCCGGTTATCCCCATCAATCCCCGCCGCGCGCCGCATATCGGCGATGTGGTCATGGCCATCGGCAATCCCTATAACCTGGGCCAGACCGTGACCCAGGGCATTATCAGCGCCACCGGCCGCATCGGCCTCAGCCCTTCAGGGCGCCAGAATTTTCTCCAGACCGACGCCTCCATCAACCGCGGCAACTCCGGTGGGGCGCTTATCAACAGCCTGGGCGAACTGGTGGGGATCAATACCCTGTCGTTCGATAAAAGCAATAACGGCGAAACGCCGGAAGGCATCGGTTTCGCCATTCCCACCGCCCTGGCCACCAAGGTGATGAACAAGTTGATTCGCGACGGCCGGGTGATCCGCGGATATATCGGCATCGGCGGGCGCGAGGTGGCGCCCCTTCATACCACCGGCGCCAATATGGATCGCATCCAGGGCATTATCGTCAATGAAGTCACCCCCGGCGGCCCGGCGGCGCAGGCCGGCATCAAAGTCACCGACGTTATCCTTAGCGTCAACAATAAGCCGGCGATATCGGCGATTGAAACCATGGACCAGGTGGCGGAAATCAGGCCAGGCTCGGTGATCCCGGTGGTGATTTTACGCAACGGCGCCAAGCTGACGCTGAATGTGACCATCCAGGAATATCCGGCTTCGGATTAACAAGGGTGTTGACGGTGCCGATGAATACGCCGGCGGCCGACGCTTAAGCGGGGATGGAGCGGGGGAATAACGCCCTGCCTGAAAACACCGGCAGGGCGATAAGCGGTTATTCGCCGGTGACGCGTTCGATATTGGCGCCCAGCTTGCGCAGCTTGGCCTCGATGCAGTCATAGCCGCGATCGATATGGTAGATGCGATCCACCAGCGTAACGCCTTCGGCAATGCATCCGGCCAGCACCAGGCTGGCGGAAGCGCGTAAATCGGTGGCCATCACCTGCGCGCCGGACAAGGTTTCCACCCCGTGGCAGATGACCGTATTGCTTTCTATCTCCGCCCGCGCGCCCATGCGGATCAGCTCCGGCACATGCATAAAGCGATTTTCAAAAATGGTCTCGGTAATCACGCCGGTGCCTTCGGCCACCAGGTTCAGCAGGCTGAACTGAGCCTGCATATCGGTGGGGAAGCCGGGATGGGGCGCGGTGCGCACGGTGACGGCTTTAGGCCGCTGGCCATGCATGTCCAGGCTTATCCAGTCGTCGCCGGTTTCGATATCCGCGCCGGCTTCGCGCAGCTTGGCCAGCACCGCGTCCAGCGTATCGGGACGGGTTGCCCGGCAGACTACGCGCCCGCGGGAGACCGCCGCCGCCACCAGGAAGGTACCGGTCTCGATGCGATCGGGCAGCACGCGATAAACGCCGCCGCCAAGGCGCTCCACGCCCTCGATGGTGATTTTATCGGTTCCGGCGCCGGCGATCTTCGCCCCAAGCGTAATCAGGAAGTTGGCGGTATCGACAATTTCCGGCTCGCGGGCGGCGTTTTCAATAATGGTGGTGCCTTCCGCCAGGGTGGCGGCGCTCATAATGGTTACCGTGGCGCCGACGCTGACTTTATCCATAACGATATGCGCGCCGCGCAGCCGCCCGTCCACCGACGCCTTGACATAACCCTCTTCCAGCTTGATGGTGGCGCCGAGCTGCTCAAGGCCGGTAATATGCAGATCCACCGGCCGTGCGCCGATGGCGCAGCCGCCGGGCAGGGAAACCTGTCCCTGGCCGAAACGGGCTACCAGCGGCCCGAGCGCCCAGATGGACGCGCGCATGGTCTTGACCAGTTCATAAGGCGCGCAGAACACGTCCACCCCGCCCGCATCCACATGCACCGACCCGTTGCGCTCGACTTTGGCGCCAAGCTGGCGCAGCAGTTGCATCGTGGTATCGATATCTTTTAATTTTGGTACATTTTGTATTTCTACCGGCTTTTCCGCCAGCAGCGCGGCGAACAATATCGGCAACGCCGCATTTTTAGCGCCGGAAATGGTCACTTCGCCATTCAGGCGGGTCGGACCCTGGACACGGAATTTATCCATCAACACTGCTCTCTGTATTTAACGGGCTTAGATATACAACGCCATAGCGCGGCATCGCCTACAACTTAAAAACCATTCAGCTTACGATCGCGCCGCCACTCTTCCGGGGTATACGCCTTGATAGAGAGTGCATGGATACGATTGTCCGAAATATATTCCATCAACGGGCCGTAGACCGCCTGTTGTTTTTTAATACGGCTCATGGAGGCAAACCGCTCGCTCACGACGATGACCTGAAAATGGCTGCCATCGCCCGTTACATGCGCTTCTTCCAATGCCAACGCCTCGGCGTTCATCAGCACTTCTTTGATTTCGTGGTTTTCCATAAGGGTCAAATCACTGTCATGGGTCGGGAAACAAGCCGATATCTTAGATGAATACGTCGTCATCGGAAACAGGCAATAATGTGTTCATTCTGTCAGCCGGGCGAATCATCCGCGCAGGGCAGGATATTATGCAGGTTGTACAAGGTGATAAGGGTGCGCAGTTTATCGGTGACGCCGGTAAGCATGAGCGTACCGCCGCGCCTGGCCTGCAGCGCGCACAGGTGCAGCATCAGGGCCACGCCGGCGGAGTCCACCCGATCCAGCCGCGAGACGTCCAGGAAGCGGATGCCCTGCAGGGCCTGTTCGCGCTGTTCCCAAAACGGCAACAGCGTGACGCGATCAAGCTCGCCCCGCAGGACAAGCGTGTCTTCCTCGGCTTGCCAGCTCAGGGTTTCAGCCATTGCTTTTCTTATCCAGCGAGATAGGTTGCGCGGCGGCGGCCTGTAACTGCCTGGTCAGCCCCTCGATCCCCTGCTGGCGCAGCGTCGAGGCCCATTCATTCTGCTTGGTGGTGATCATGCTCACCCCTTCGGCGATCATATCGTAGGCCTGCCAGTTACCGGTCTGGCTGTTCTTGCGCCATTGAAAATCCAGCCGTACCGGCGGGCGCCCACCCTGATCGACGATGGTGACGCGAATGGCGACGATCGTGGCATCGCCCACGGGCTGCGGCGGGGCAACCTGGTAGGTCTGGTTGCTGTACATCGCCAGCGCCTGGCCGTAGGCCTGCTCCAGATAAGCCTGGAAAGCCTTGAAGTAGGCATCGCGCTGCGCCGGGGTGGCCTGGCGGTAATAGGTGCCGAGCACCAGCGCGCCGGCGTATTTGACCTGCACATAGGGCAGCAGTTCTTCACGCACCACATCGCGCAGCACGTTGGGATTGGCGCGAATCTGGCTTTGTTCGTTCTTGAGGCGGGTAAAGGTTTTATCCGCCGCCGCGTTCATCAGCGCATAGGGATTGGTCTGGTCGACGGCCTGGGCCAGCGGCGCGACCGCAAGCAGGGCCAGCAGTAAAAATCGTGTAAACATAAAACATTATCCTCTTATTTTGCCGCCGCCGCGGGGGCGTTGCCGTCGGCGGATGCAGGTGCGTGGGCCGCGCCGCTGGTCGGGGCGGGCCCGTTGTCGCCGGAAACAGGCGCGGGTTTGTCGCCGCTTTTGTACAGGAACTGGCCGATCAGGTCCTCCAGCACCAAGGCTGATTTGGTATCCTGAATAATACCGCCATCCTTAAGGATAGACGTTCCCATATCCGGGTCCTCGAAGCCGATGTTCAGCGCCAGGTATTGTTCGCCCAGCAGGCCCGAGGTGCGGATCGCCAGGGAGCTGGTATCGGGGATATGATTGTAGGTGTCCTCGATGTCCATCGATACCCTGGGCGCATAGGTTTTCGGGTCGAGGGTAATCTCCGCCACCCGGCCTACCACCACGCCGCCCACTTTGACCGGCGAACGCACCTTCAGGCCGCCGATATTATCGAAAGTGGCCGAAATACGGTAGGTGGACACGCTGCCCATCGAGCGGATATCCGCCACTTTCAGGCACAGGAAAATAACGGCGCACAGGGCGATGATCATAAAAACGCCGACCCAGATTTCACTCTTTTTCGTTTGCATTAACTCACTTCCCAAACATCAGTGCTGTCAGCACAAAATCCAGTCCCAACACCGCCAGGGACGCATGGACGACCGTTCTGGTGGTCGCGCGGCTAATCCCCTCCGACGTCGGGATCGCATCATAACCGTTAAACAGCGCGATCCAGGTGACCGTAATGGCGAAAACCACGCTCTTAATCAGACAATTCACCAAATCCTGGTGCCAATCCACCGCGCCTTGCATGGCGGACCAGAAATAACCGTTGTCGATCCCCTTCCAGTCCACCCCCACAATGCCACCGCCCCAAATGCCCACCGCGACAAAAATGGCCGTCAGCAGCGGCATGCTGATGACGCCGGCCCAAAAACGGGGCGCCACGATGCGCCGCAGCGGATCGACCGCCATCATCTCCAGGCTGGACAACTGCTCGGTGGCCTTCATCAACCCGATTTCGGCGGTCAGCGCCGACCCGGCGCGCCCGGCGAACAGCAGCGCGGTCACCACCGGGCCCAGCTCGCGCAGCAGCGACAACGCCACCATCATGCCCAGGCTGGCCTCGGCGCTGTAGGTGGTCAGGATAATATAGCCCTGCAGCCCCAGCACCATGCCGATAAACAACCCCGACACAATAATAATGATTAACGATTGTACCCCGACGCTGTAGAGCTGCTTTATCAACAGCGGCCACTGCTGCCGGAAGGCGGGTTTGCCTACCAGCGCGTTAAATAACATCACGCCTGACCGCCCGAAAGTATGGCAGACGCTGATGCCCCGGCGTCCAAAGGACGCTAATGCTTGTTGTAGTAGCATGGCTCGGTCAACTCCCTGAACCTAAAAGCTGTGTTTTATAATCTCTGGCGGGGAAATGAAACGGCACCGGACCATCGGCGATGCCGTCCAGGAACTGCCGCACCCGCGGATCCTGGTTGGCGCGCAGCTCGGCCGGCGTTCCTTCCGCGATAACATGCTGCTCGGCCACGATGTAAGCGTAATCGGCGATGCTCAATACCTCTGGCACGTCATGGGAGACCACGATGCAGGTGACGCCCAGCGCGTGGTTCAATTCATCAATAAGTTTGACCAGCACGCCCATGGTAATGGGGTCCTGCCCGACGAAAGGCTCGTCAAACATAATCAGTTCCGGGTCGAGGGCGATGGCGCGGGCCAGCGCGGCGCGCCTGGCCATGCCGCCCGAGAGTTCGGAAGGCATCAGCGACGCGGCCCCGCGCAGCCCCACCGCCTCGAGTTTCATCATCACGGTGGTGCGCAGCACTTCTTCCGGCAGCCGCGTGTGCTGCCGCAGGGGGAACGCCACGTTTTCAAACACGTTGATATCGGTAAACAGGGCGCCGGACTGGAACAGCATGCTGATTTTTTTGCGCACCTCGTATAGCCGCCCGCGCGATAAGGAGGGAATATTGTCGCCGTCAAACCAAATTTCGCCGCTGTCGGGCGGCAGCTGGCCGCCAATCAGGCGTAACAGGGTGGTTTTACCGATACCCGACGGCCCCATGATCGCGGTGATCTTTCCCCGCGGCACCTGCAGGGTGATGTTGTCGAATATCGGCCGATTGCCGCGCCGGAAGCTCAATCCGCGGATATCGACCAAATGCTCCGTCTGGTTCATGTCATTACTGCCCATATCTTGCCCACTTAAAGCCCATTGCCCTAGATATTAAAGCAATAGGACCGATTCATCGAACTTTTACATAAAATTACCCTGGCGGCGGTAAGATAGGATCAATAGCCGATGTTTTACTTTTGGCCCGCGGGCAGTCAAAATTAAGACGCGCGCCGGTTGCCGGCATCCTTACCCTTCCGCCCGGGAAGCGGCGGTGGCGACGGCGGCCCAGGATTCTTTCACATCAAGGACTTCATATGTTTTTTGCCACGTCATTATTAGTTATTGGTCTTATTCTACTGGTTTATGGCGCGGATAGATTGGTTTACAGTGCTGCCGTGATCGGCCGGTCGCTGGGTATGGCGCCCTGGCTGGTGGGCTGCACCATCGTCGCATTGGGCACGTCCCTGCCCGAACTGCTGATCGCGGTGACCGCCGCGCTGAATCACCAACTCGATATGACCGTGGGCAATATCCTTGGTTCCAATGTGATCAATAGTTTATTGATCGTCGGCGGCGCGGCGCTGATCCGCCCCATGGCCTTCCATTCGGACATCGTGCGGCGCGAGCTGCCGCTGCTGCTGCTCGCCACCGCGCTGTGCGGCCTGGCGCTGGCGGATCGCGCCCTGGGCCGCCTGGATGGTATAATACTGTTGCTGGCGGCGATAGGGTATATTGCCGCCATGATCGCCCTGACCCGCCGGGCGCAGAGCGCCGGCAACGACAGCCTGACCCGCGAACGGCTGGCTGAGCTGCCGCAGGACACGCCGGATAGCGGCACAACCGTGGCGGTGCTGTGGCTGGCGCTGGCCTTTATCATCATGCCCATATCGGCGCATATGGTGATTGATAACGCGGGCGTGGTGGCCCGGCATCTGGGGGTAAGCGAGTTGGTGATCGGCCTGACGGTGGTGGCCTTCGGCACCAGCCTGCCCGAACTGGCAACCGTTATCGCCGGCGCCCTGAAAGGGGAAAACGATATTGCCCTGGGCAATCTCATCGGTTCCAATATCGTCAATAGCCTGCTGGTGCTGGGCGTGCCGGCCCTGCTTTCGCCCGGCCGGTTCAATCCGCTGGCGTTTACCCGCGATTATTGGGTTATGCTGGCGGCAAGCATTATATTAACCGCCTTTTGCCTGGGAAAGCGCCGTAGGATCAACTCTGGCATGGGCGCTCTGTTATTATGTGGTTTTGCCGCCTATGTTACGGTGTTGTTTATTTAGCCCGCGGACGCTGCCGGGCGCATCAGGATACGTTATGTCACATTTGTCGTTAGCGCCGGATTTTGATTTCCCGGCAGCAGGTAAACAGGTCCTCGCCGCCGAGCGTGAAGGCCTGGCGCAGCTTGATCAATATATCAACGACGATTTTCGCCGCGCGTGCGAAAAAATATTTTATTGCAGCGGCAAAGTCGTGGTGATGGGGATGGGCAAATCCGGCCATATCGGCCGCAAGATGGCGGCGACCTTCGCCAGCACCGGCACGCCCTCCTTTTTTGTCCATCCCGGCGAGGCCAGCCATGGCGATCTGGGCATGGTATCGGCCCAGGACATCGTCATCGCCTTGTCCAACTCAGGCGAATCCAATGAAATCCTGGCGCTGATTCCGGTGCTCAAGCGCCTGCAGATCCCGCTTATCTGCATGACCGGCAATCCGGCCAGCGCCATGGGCAAGGCGGCGGATATCCATATCTGCGTCCACGTGCCCCTGGAAGCTTGCCCGCTGGGCCTGGCTCCCACCACCAGCACCACCGCCGCCCTGGTGATGGGCGACGCGCTGGCGGTGGCGCTGCTGCAGGCCCGCGGCTTTACCCCCGAAGACTTCGCCCTGTCCCACCCCGGCGGCGCGCTGGGCCGTAAACTATTGCTGCGGGTGACCGATATCATGCACAGCGGCGAAGAAATCCCGGTGACGCCGCGGGATGCGTCATTACGCGACGCCCTGCTGGAAATCACGCGTAAAAATCTCGGCATGACGGTGATATGCGACGATAAGCTGAATATCGCCGGCATTTTTACCGACGGCGACTTGCGCCGGGTGTTCGATATGGGCGTGGATTTAAACCAGGCGCGCATCGCCGACCTGATGACCGCCGGCGGTATCCGGGTGACGCCCAATACCCTGGCGGTCGACGCCCTTAACCTGATGCAGTCGCGCCATATCACCTCGGTGCTGGTGGCCGACCAGAACCGGCTTATGGGCGTGGTGCATATGCATGATATGCTGCGAGCCGGCGTTATTTAACAAGGAAACCCGCCATGCAAGAGACCACCCTTATCGAGACCTGTTACGGCCCGGTCGACCAGCGGATACTGCAATGCGCCCGGGATATCCGGCTGCTGGTGTGCGACGTGGACGGCGTCCTGTCGGACGGCTTTATCTACCAAGGCAACCAGGGCGAGGAGCTCAAGGCGTTTAACGTCCGCGACGGCTACGGCATCCGATGCTTACTGACATCCGGCATCGAGGTCGCTATTATTACCGGCCGGTCCGCCCAACTGGTGGAAGATCGCGCGCGTACCCTGGGGATCTCCCATCTCTACCAAGGCCGGTCGGATAAGCTTTTGGCCTTTGAGGATCTATTGGTTAAACTATCTTTAACAGCGGATCAGGCCGCGTATATCGGCGATGATCTTATTGATTGGCCGGTGATGTCGCGGGTGGGATTAAGCGTCGCCGTGGCGGACGCGCATCCTTTGTTGCTGCCGCTGGCCGATTATGTGACGCATATCGCCGGCGGTCGCGGCGCGGTTCGCGAAATCTGCGATTTAATTCTGCTGGCGCAAGGAAAGCTTGATGATGCCAAAGGGCAGTCGGTATGAGTAAAACAAGATGGTGGGTCACCCTACTGCTGGTATTGGTGGTCCTGGTGTTAATCGGCCTGAACCTGACCGATAACGACGGCAGCCAGAACGCGGCGGCGCCCGATGCCGGCGAACCCACCTACCAGAGCGAACATACCATTACCCTGGTATACAATCCGTTGGGCGCCATGAATTATCGCTTGATTTCCGAGCACGTCGAGCACTTCGCCGTCGAGCAGATTAGCTGGTTTACCCAGCCGGTGGCGACGATGTACGATGAGAATAAAGTCGCCACCTGGACAGTCCGGTCCGATCGGGCCAAGCTGACCAATGATAAAATGCTTTATTTATACGGCCATGTTCAGGTTGACAGTCTGACCGAAACCTCACAACTGCAGCGTATCAGAACCGATAACGCGGTGGTGAATCTTGTTACGCAGGATGTTTCCTCCGATGACGAGGTGACCCTATATGGCATCGGATTTAACTCTAAAGGCATGAAAATGCGCGGAAACCTGCGGAACAAGACTGCCGAGCTGATTGAAAAGGTTAAGACCTCTTATGAAATCCAAAATCCAAAATAACATCTGTTACGTTTTTGCGGCCGGCGCGCTGCTGCTGGCGAGCGCCAATGCCCTGGCGCTGACCGGCGATACCGACCAGCCGATCAATATTGATTCCGAGCAGCAGGCCGTCGATATGCAGACCAATGTCGTCACCCTTACCGGTACGGTGGTGGTCAAACAAGGCTCCATCGACATCCGGGCGGACAAAGTGGTCATCACCCGCCCCAACGGCGAACAGGGCAAGGAAGTGGTCGAGGGTTACGGCAATCCGGTGACGTTTTACCAGATGCAGGACAACGGCAAGCCGGTGAAGGGCCATGCGCAAAAGGTCCGCTATGAGCTGGCCAACGATTTTGTGGTGCTGACCGGCGACGCTTATCTCGAACAGCTCGACAGCAACGTCAAGGGCGATCGCATCACCTACCTGGTGAAACAACAGCAAATGGAAGCCTTCAGCGACAAGGGCAAACGGGTCACCACCGTATTGGTGCCATCCCAGCTGCAGGATAAGAACCCGGCGGGCGCGGCACCCAAAGCGTCCTCAGCGCCCAAGGCGCCCAAATCCGGCACTAAATAAGAGTAATTGAACCCATGGCAACATTAATCGCAGAAAACCTGGCTAAAGCCTACAAGGGCCGACATGTGGTGGAAGACGTCAGCCTCAAGGTCAGCTCAGGGGAAATCGTCGGGTTGCTGGGGCCGAACGGGGCCGGCAAGACCACCACGTTCTACATGGTGGTCGGCATCATCCAGCGCGACGCCGGGCGCATTATTATCGATGACGACGATATCAGCCTGCTGCCGTTGCATACCCGCGCCCGGCGCGGCATCGGCTACCTGCCGCAGGAAGCGTCGATTTTCCGCCGCCTGAGCGTGTTTGATAACCTGATGGCGGTATTGCAGATCAGAAACGATCTCAGCGCTTCGCAGCGCGACGACCGCGCCAATGCGCTGATGGAAGAATTCCATATCGCCCATCTGCGCGATAACCTGGGGCAATCATTATCCGGCGGCGAACGGCGGCGGGTGGAAATTGCCCGCGCCCTGGCGGCCAACCCCAAATTCATCCTGCTTGACGAGCCTTTTGCCGGCGTCGACCCGATTTCCGTCATCGATATCAAGAAAATCATTGAACATCTGCGCGATAGCGGCCTGGGCGTGCTGATTACCGATCATAACGTACGCGAAACATTGGACGTCTGCGAGCGCGCCTATATCGTAAGCCAGGGACATCTTATCGCCCATGGCACACCCGCCGAAATCCTTCAGGACGAGCAGGTGAAGCGTGTTTATCTGGGCGAAGAGTTCCGCCTCTGATAAGGTGTCCTGAAGTGAAAGCCCCAAGAGGTTAATTAACGCATTATATGAAGCAAGGTTTGCAACTCAGGTTTAGTCAGCAACTCGCCATGACTCCGCAGTTACAGCAAGCAATACGCCTGCTGCAACTGTCTACGCTTGAACTTCAGCAGGAGATTCAAACCGCGCTGGAAAGCAACCCCTTACTTGAGCAAACCGATGTCCATGAAGAAATAGACTCACACGACGTACCCGACAGCGAATCGCTTGATACCCGCGAGGCGATGGAGCAGAAGGACATGCCGGAAGAACTGCCGCTTGACGCCACCTGGGACGAAATGTACTCGGCGGGCACGCCCTCGGGCACCGGCACCGACTACCGCGACGAAGAACTGCCGATTTACCAGGGCGAAACCATCCAGACCCTGCAGGATTACCTGATGTGGCAGGTGGAGCTGACGCCGTTTTCCGATACCGATATCGCCATTGCCACCTCCATCGTCGACGCGGTGGATGAAACCGGTTACCTGACGGTGCCGCTGGAAGATATCCTCGAGTGCATCGGCGACGACAGCGTCACCATGGACGAAGTGGAAGCGGTATTAAAACGCGTGCAGCGCTTTGATCCGGTGGGCGTGGCGGCGCGGGATCTGCGGGATTGCCTGCTGATCCAGCTATCGCAGCTGTCGAAGGATTTCCCTTACCTGAACGAAGCCAGGCTTATCGTCAGCGACTATCTCGATCTGCTGGCCAGCCATGATTTCCGCAGCCTGCTGCGGTCCACCCGCCTAAAGGAAGACGTGCTGAAATCCGCCATGGCGCTGATCCAATCCCTCGATCCCCGGCCCGGCCAGTCAATCAACACCACCGAATCGCAATATGTCATCCCGGACGTCCTGGTGCGCAAGGTGCATAATCGCTGGACGGTGGAGCTCAATACCGACAGCATTCCCAATCTTAAAATCAACCAGCAATACGCCGCGCTCGGCAATACCACCCGCAATGACTCGGACGGACAATTTATCCGCAGCCATTTGCAGGAAGCGCGCTGGTTAATCAAAAGCCTGGAAAGTCGTAATGACACGCTGTTAAAAGTGACCCGCTGCATCGTGGAGCAGCAACAGGCGTTTTTCGATCAGGGAGAGGAGTATATGCGGCCCATGGTGCTGGCGGATATCGCCCAGGCGGTGGAGATGCACGAATCGACGATATCCCGCGTCACGACGCAAAAATATCTGCACAGCCCGCGCGGCATTTTTGAACTGAAATATTTTTTCTCCAGCCACGTCAATACCGAGGGGGGAGGCGAAGCGTCTTCTACGGCCATTCGTGCGCTGGTGAGAAAATTAATCGCCGCGGAAAACCCGGCGAAGCCGCTAAGCGATAGCAAGCTGACCACCCTGCTTTCCGATCAGGGCATCATGGTGGCGCGGCGAACCGTGGCAAAATACCGAGAGTCTTTGTCCATCCCGCCGTCAAACCAGCGTAAGCAAATGGTTTGACCTCTACAGAGAAGGAAGACACTATGCAGCTGAATATTACCGGACAGCGCGTTGAAATCACCGATGCTTTGCGCGATTTCGTGACGACGAAATTTTCCAAGCTGGAACAATACTTCGACCGGATCAATCAGGTATATATTGTTCTGAAGATCGAAAAAGTCCAGCAGATTGCCGAAGCGACGATCCATGTCAACGGCGGTGAGCTGCACGCGACGTCAGAGGCGGACGATATGTATGCCGCCGTCGATTTGCTGATCGACAAGCTGACGCGCCAGTTGAACAAACATAAAGAGAAACTGAAACAGTACTGAATTCACTGTAGCCATTATCGCTACCTAACCTCACATCGGCTCGTTATCCGTACGATAACGGGCCGATGAGTCTTAAAGGTGAAACAAGCGCCTTAAGTGAAATGAAATGACTAACGATACAGCTTTGCAAATAAACACGGTGTTAAGCCTTGAGTGCACCCGCGGCTCCATCCACTGCCAGAGCAAAAAACGCGCGCTGGAAATTATCAGCGAGCTGGCGGCCAAGCAGCTCAACCTGGCGCCGCAGGTGGTGTTCGAGGCCGTATTGACCCGTGAACGCATGGGCAGTACCGGTATCGGCAACGGTATCGCCATCCCGCATGGCAAGCTGGAAGAAGACACCCTGCGCGCGGTCGGTGTGTTTATCCGCCTGGAGCAGCCTATTGCCTTTGATGCGATAGATAACCAACCGGTGGATTTGCTGTTTGCGCTATTGGTGCCGGCCGAGCAGTGTAAAACCCATTTGCACACCCTGGCCCTGGTGGCCAAGCGCCTGGCCGATAAAACGGTCTGCCGTCGCCTGCGCGCCGCGCAAAGCGATGAAGAGCTGTATGCCATAATGACGGAAACGGAAGCCGGGTCTTAACGCGCCGGGTCGGATTGCCTGCCCGGCGCTGTACCGACCAGCGGGGAGTCATTGGCGCGATTACGGCAAGCGTGGCCAATGGGTCAATAAAAATACCAGAGGGGAGTCGTCATGGTGCTGATGATTGTCAGCGGTCGATCCGGTTCAGGGAAATCAGTCGCGCTGCGCGCGCTGGAAGATATGGGGTTTTATTGCGTCGATAACCTGCCGGTGGTGCTGCTGCCGCAATTGGCCAATACGCTGGCCGATCGGAATATCTCCGCCGCGGTGAGCATTGATGTGCGCAATATGCCCGAGACGCCGGAGATTTTCGAGCACGCCATGGACAACCTGCCGCAAAGCTTTTCGCCGCAGCTGTTGTTCCTCGACGCCGATCGCAGCACCCTCATCAGGCGGTATAGCGATACCCGGCGCCTGCATCCGTTATCCAGCAAGAACCTGTCGCTGGAAAGCGCCATTGATGAAGAGAATGAACTGCTGGAACCGCTGCGCTCCCGCGCGGATCTGATTATCGATACCACGGAAATGTCGGTGCATGAGCTGGCGGAAATGCTGCGTGCCCGGCTGCTGGGCAAACGCGAGCGCGAGCTGACCATCGTGTTCGAGTCTTTCGGCTATAAGCACGGCCTGCCCATCGACGCCGATTATGTTTTCGACGTGCGTTTCCTGCCCAACCCGCACTGGGATCCCAAACTGCGGCCGATGACCGGGCTGGATAAGCCGGTGGCGGCCTTTCTCGACCGCCATACCGAAGTGCATAATTTTATCTATCAAACCCGCAGTTACCTGGAGTTATGGTTGCCGATGCTGGAAACCAATAACCGCAGCTACCTGACCGTGGCCATTGGCTGCACCGGCGGCAAACACCGCTCGGTCTACGTGGCCGAGCAGCTGGCGGACTATTTCCGTTCACGCGGTAAAAACGTCCAGTCCCGGCACCGCACCCTGGAAAAGCGCAAACCATGACGGTTAAACAAACGGTGGAAATCAAGAACCGCCTGGGCATGCACGCCCGGCCGGCAATGAAGCTATTCGATCTGGTGCAAAGCTTTGACGCGGAGGTGTTGCTGCGCAACGATAGCGGCACCGAAGCGGAAGCCAGCAGCGTTATCGCCCTGCTGATGCTGGACTCGGCCAAAGGCCGGGTGATCGAGGTGGAGGCCACCGGCCCGGATGAGATACAGGCGCTGGCGGCGGTGATCGAGCTGTTTAACGCCGGTTTCGACGAAGACTGATCACGCGCGGCTCAGGCTATCGATGGCCACCGCCTTGAAGCCGGCGAAATCGCGGCTGTCGCGCAGCCTGGGCATGGAGCGCTCGCGCACGAAGGTCACGAACAGCTCATAGATCGCCATCGCCTCTTCATAATCGGTCTTATTGATCGCCAGCAGGAAAATCACGTAGGCGGTTTCATTATCGCCCCAGGCTATGCCCTGCGGCGCCAGAATGGTGTAAATCACCGTCTGCCTGGCCAGCAGCCCCAGGGAATGCGGCAGCGCAATGCCGTCGCCCAACAGGGTACTGACGATAGCCTCGCGCTCCACCACCGAGGGATAGAAATCTTTATCCACAACCCCTTCCCGCTTCAGCTGGCCGCATACCTGCTTAAACAGCGCCTGCTGGGTCAGCGGCCGGTCGACAATCATAAAATGCTGTTCAGAAAAGAACTTTTCCAGCATATAAGGGCGGGTGCGATCCACCAGCACCAGTTTGCCCAGCTGTTCGAGCTGATAGTCGCTGGGGAACGGCGCCAGCACCATCACCGGTTTGTTTTTTTCACCGATCCTGACGGTGGAAATGACAAAATCCTCCTCCAGCGCCGGCAGCTTGTCATATTCCCGTAATGAAATCACCTGCGTCACGGCAATCTGCGGATATTTGCGCTTGAGCATCGCCTGGATCATGCGCACCGTCGAGTTGCCGCTGTCGCAGACCAGCAGCGCCTGCGGATGGCGCTGGTAGCCGATATTGTAGTGCCGTTCCAGGCCGACGCCGATATGCAGGACCAGATAGCCTATCTCGTTTTCACTGATGACATACGGGGTATATTTGCCCCAGCTGGTTACCGCCGCCAGCGTCACGTCATAGGCCATGGGATAGTGCTGCTTGATGTTGGCCAGCAGCGGATTGGGAATGGTGATTTGATAGCGCACCCGGGTGATCATGGTCTTGATATGGGTCAGCAGGTCGGCGCGCAGCTGGCTGTCGTTTTGCAGGTTATAGTTATAGTGGCTGTTGATATAGCTGAGGATATAGTCCACCAGCGTTTCGTCGTCGTCGGCGTTAATGGACGAGGGATTGATGTCCTGTATCCGCCGCGCGGCAATATGGATGCGCAGGTAATTTTCCTCCGCCGCCGAAAAGCCCTTGCCGGTTAACGGTTCGATCAGGCGCACCAGCTGCGCGGACGCCGTTTTAATCCCCTCGTCCACCTCCTCCATCGGGAAATCCGGCAGGGGGTAGCCTTGCCGGATGCGTTTGACCGCCACCGCGCTGTACAGGGCCAGATATTGTTCGCCCTCATCGGTAAGCTTGATGCCGCTGGCCACCAGGCTTTGGTGCCAGGCCGGCTTCAGCCGCGGCAGAATATCGAACGGCAGCTCGCTGCTGGCCAGCAGATAGCTGTCATGCTCGTCCAGCGACAGGGAATACATCAGATCGGTCAGGCACACCCGGATGGACGCTTCCTTGCCGAACAGCTTCATGCCGTGGCGGGGTTTGGTCTCGATGGTCAGATCGTAGCGCGACAGCCGTTCGCGCACTTCGCCCATATCGCTTTGCAGCGTGCCGCGGCTGACATACCATTCGTCGGCCACATCCTCCATCTTAAAGGCATAGGCCGAGCTTAAAAAGCGTACCATCAGCGCCGGGATACGCTCGGCGCTGGAATGAGGCGTGCGATTTTGGCGCGGCGTCTGCCGGGAGAGCGAGGCAAAAAGCGGCTCGTCGTCGATTTTCAACTGATAGCCGCTGCCGCGGTTGAGAACAAACTGCGCGCCATGGCCGGACAGGATGGCGTTCAGCGCCTGGATATCGGCCCGCACGGTGCGGGTCGATACCGAAAAACGTCTGGCCAGCTCTTCCTGCGGCAGCGATTCCGCCTGTAATGCGTCGAACATATTGGCCAGTCGCTGGTTAGGAAATCTCACCATGGCTTATGCAACCTGCTTTTTTACCAGCGCCAGCAATGTCGCCACGTCCTGGGGGCGGGTATTGCCGGTCTCTTTGTCGATAATCGAGCTGTAGATATGCGGAATGATGCGTTTGACCCCGGCGTCCAGCGCGATCTGCAGGATCGGGGCGAAGTTGTCCAGATCGATGCCGCCGGTCGGTTCCAGATAAAAATCATGACGCGCGCAGGCCAGCGCCACCGCCCGGTATTCATCCAGGTGATCCAGCCCGCCCATGGGGAAAAACTTAATGGAGCTGCCGCCCATGTCCTTTAGCAGGGCGATGGCCGTTTCAATGGGCACGATGCCGTCGGGCGACCTGGCGCTGAGCGGACCGGTGGAGATTTTCACCAGCCCCGGCCGGCCGGTGGGCGACACCAGGCCATTGACCAGGGTATCGGTCTGGCCGAGCAGCGCGCGGCTGGCGCCGACGCCGGTAAACACCTGGTTGACGTGCTGCGGCTGCAGGACGCCGGCAATGGCGGCGACCATCGCCGACTGGTTCGGATCGCCCGCTCCCAGGCCAACCGACAGCGCGTTGTCAATCAGGGCGGCGTAGGCGCGCATATCCTCGACGGCCGACGGCACGTCGGGATAGTTTTTCGAGAGGACGCCAACCAGCACATGGCCTTCCGCCGCCTCGTAGATGGCGCGCGCGTTTTCTTTGGAGCCGGCCAGAACGTTCAGGCAAACCCGGTCGCGGTAATAATTGGGGGTTAATTTCATGAACGGGATCCTTTTCCTATTTCACTGATGCGTGAACTAATGATATCAAGCTGGGCCGGGGTCACGCTGCGCACATCCACCTCGATAATGCCCGCGTTAGCCTTATACCCGCGAAAATAAATCGCCGGATTGCCCATTTTCAACGCCGAGACGATATCCGCCGTGGCGATGCCCAATACCGTCTCGTCAAAATGGATTTCGGCGCGGGCGATGTCGCGCCCCGCCCCATCCCACACCACCCGCGCGCTGATGCCGGCCAGGGTATTCAGCCGATCGATAAACGGCGTCATTTTGGCCACCATCTCGCCGCCCGACTCTTTTTCACGCGCCAGATAGCTTTCGATGGCCTGGGTCAGGCCCAATATGCCTTCCTTGCCGATTTTCATTGCCCGGCCGATGCCGCCGCCCTGCCGCTTGACCCACTCCACCGCCTGCGTTTTGCCGATAACCAGCCCGCTGGTCGGTCCCTCGAGCGCTTTGGCGCCGCTGTAGATCACCAGGTCGGCGCCCTGGCGGTAATATACCGCCAGATCTTCCTCGGCGGCGGCGTCGACAATCAGCGGCAGATGATGGCTATGGGCGATTTCCGCGGCCTGCGCCACGGACAATATGCTCTTTTGCACACAATGGTGCGATTTAATATACAACACCGCCGCCGTTTGCGGACCGATGGCCGCCGCCAGTTGCTCCGGGGAGCACTCGTTGGCATAACCGGCCTCCACCACCTTACCGCCGCCCAGCGCCACCATGGTGCCCACCGGCGCGCCAAAATTCACGTTATGCCCCTTGGGCAGCACTATTTCATGAGGCACGGCCAGCGGTGCGGCATGCAGGTTCACCAGCAGGTTCAGGTCGTCCTTAACGATAAACGCCGCCACCGACTGGGCGATGCCCGCCGAGGCGCAGGAGACGATAACCGCGCTCTCAACGCCCAGCAAACCGGCCAGGTAGGCGCCGGTCTTATCCACCAGATCCTTCATTTCAAAATAATGGTTCAGGCCCAGATTGACCGCGTCGACCACATCCTGCCGGGGTGTGGACACGCCCAGCAGGGTCATGCGGCCCGAGGCGTTGATCACTTCTTTCAGCTGATATTTTTCATAAATCGAAGACATGGGAGGTTTTTCCTTCGTCCGTTAACAAACAAACGCCCGCCACCACCGCCGCCAGCGGGATCAACTGCTGCTCCCCGGCGACGGAGTGTCCCTCGGCGTCGGTGAACACGCAGGGGGCGGTGCGAACGTCAAACAGGGTTATATCCGCATCGCAGCCGGGTACAAGCCGTCCTTTTTTGGTCAGGCGCAGCGCATCGGCCGCATGCAGGGTTACACAGTCAATCACCTGGGCGAGCGTCATGCCGAGGGTGAAAAATTTAGCCATCACCGCCGCCAGGCTATGTACAGGCCCGTCAATACGGTTGCGGCAATAGATATCGGAGCTGATGGTATAGGGATAGATACCCTGGGCTATCGCCAGGCGGGCCACCTCGAAGCTGAAGCTGGCGGTGCCATGGCCGACATCCAGGCGCACGCCGCGTTGCAGCGCCTTGCGCACCGAGGCGCGCAGTTCGCCCGCGGGCGTCAGGATGCGGTTGGGCTTGCCGTTATAACAATGGGTGACAATATCCCCGGCGCCGAGCAGATCGACGATGCGCCCGAGATCCGGCGGATTATTGCCGATATGCACCATTAACGGCAGATTGCCGTTTTCCCGCTGGATTTCCTTGGCGCGCTGCAGGGGCTTGACGCCGTTGGCGCCCACCACGCTGCTGCTGATCCTGGCCTTGATACCGATAATAAAACCGCGATGACGGGCAATCGCCTCACCGGCCAGCGCTTTGTCGATGCGCGTCATATCCGCCAGTTCATCCTGGGTGACGATGCCGGTGCGCGCGATATTCAGCAGGGCATACACCCGGGTTTTGGCCGCCCGGGTCAATTGATAAAAATCGTCCACCGCGTCGGCGCCGGTGCTGCCGGCGTCGACCACCGTGGTCACGCCGCAGGCGATACCCACCTTATCCGGCTCGTCATGGTATATCGGCGAGGCGGGATAGCAATGGACATGGGAATCAATCCAGCCGGCGCTGGCATAATAGCGCCCGCCCAGGTTAATCTCGCGCCGGGCGGAAGTCGGCACGGCGCCCACGGCGGCGATGCGCCCGTCCAGCACGGCGATATCGGCAAGGGTGCCGTCCGGCTGCCTGGCCTGCCGGATAATCAGATCATATAAGGGTGCCAAGGGTCCTCCTTATGTTATCCGCCCGCCGCCCCGTGGCGCGGCCGGATAATCAACACAGTGATGGCGTCCCGGCGGCGGGCGTTAGGTTACGCAATAGCCACCGGGAAAAACGCGCCCAGCAGCATCGCGCCGAGGATGGCGCCGCCGGTAATGGGTTTATTCCACAGATAAAACAGCAATGCCCCGGCCAGGGATCCCAGGCCGATGGGGATCGACGCGGTAATGGCCGACAGGATAATCAGCGGCCCGAGAAAACGGCCCGATGCGTTGCCCGCGCCCATCATGACATCCGCCCCGTAGGTGGCGTTGCTTTGGTTAATGGTGAATCTGCGCGCCAGGATAATCAGGCCGCCGATGGCCAGGCCCAGCACCATGCCGGTCGCCAGCGAGGCAAGGAAATTCTCCAGGGGAAATTTGATGCCCGCGCCCAGCAGCAGCGCCGGCACGCCCAGGCCGACCCCGGTCTGCAGCGCGCCGCCGATATCCAGGATCCCCACCAGGGATCCTTCGATAATGCGCGCAAACAGGAAACTGGCGCCGAAAGCGGCCACCGCGCCGTAAACGCCGGTATCGATACCGGTGCGCAGCATGGCGACAAAGGCGACCTCGTTAAAGGCGCCGATGCCGTACAGATAGTACATATGGGTCCCGGCAAAAATCCCGGCTGAAAGCAGTCCGACAAAAATCGGGAACGACCAGTCGGCATACCAAAAACCGCGTTTTGTTTCTTCCATTTTCTTAACCCCTGTAAAATTTATTTACCGCTTAAGGCGTTATGGATGCCGTTCAGCCAACCGGGCACGCCCAGGCTAAAGGACTGCAGCATTTTCATATCAAAACCACGGAAGAAACCGCTGAGGACAAACAGGGCGATAATCGCCGCCATCATGATGCCGGTGATTTTATTCCAGCCGCCCTCTTCCACGCCCTTGCCGATCAGGATGCCCAGCACCAGGCCCGGCACGGCGTTGCCCATGATAAGCTGCGCCAGGCCGCCGAAAATGGTGGCCCAGAAACCGGAGCGTTTGCCGGCGTCGATTGCCGCCAGCCAGAAGATCACCGGCATGACGGTATTCACCAGGATATTGGCGGCAGGCACCAGGACCTTCACGGCGGTCACCTGGAGCGCGGCGGGCACGGCGGAAGCGGTGGAGTTAAGAAATGCCACCACCAGCATGCCGATGATGCCGCAGGCAAACGCCATGCGTTTTGGATCGTGCATGGTTTCACTGAGCTGGCGGTTTTTAATCATCAGCGCCGCAGCCCCCCAGTGGGGAATGATGCGATGGTCGACATCCTGGGTAAACGAACCGGCGGCCACCGACGATGCCCAGGCGTTAAAGAAGAAACCCAGGCCGAAGGAAAAATGCGACGCGGGATCGCCCTCGCAGGAATTGAGTTCACCCAGGGTACGAAAGGCCCCCATGCCCTGAACGGTCGGCGCATGGAACATGCGCGCCGCCCCGGCCCCCACCCCGACGCCGACCAGCCCGCCGATAATAAGTGACTTTATTAAAATGATAAGAAACATCGGATTATCCTTTGATGATTTATCCGCATCGTTAACTGCGGGTAAAAGGGACTTTTTCGGTATCGATCATGATGATGCCGACCGTAATATCCAATATGACGCTGTAGCTTTTCTTTTCACGCGGCAAAAAGAAAAAAAGGAATTTTTCAGTAATACGCTTCTCTTCCGCCTGGATAATTTTGACTTCCTGCGGTTCAATGCGCAGCAAAACACAGCCGGTGGATTTCATCACCGCTGGCTGCACCTGACTTAACGCGGCGGCAAAAGCGGCCGCTTTGGTTTCACCTTTTCCCGCCACCTGTACGGTTAAAACAGACTGCTCTTTCATCAGGCATTGCCATATTTTTTAAGCCAGGTTTCTACTAATTTTTGCCCCAATTCTTCTTTATCCATAAAACCAAAACCCAATACTTTATTGCCTTCCTGGATAGCCGTTACGCCTTCTTCAATCGAGCGCATGCCGTGTTTGGCTTTATAACCGTATTTATTCTGCGCGGTGATGGCGCCGGCGCCGCCGCTGCCGCAAAAGGAAATGCCGAAGTCGGCCTGCTCGCTGTTCATCACATCGCCCAGCTTCATATCCGCCGCCATGCCGGGCACGACTATTGCCTTGCCGCCCGCCGCTTCGATGCCCTTGGCCACTTTCTGCCCCTTACCCAGCCGATCGCCTATCACTACCGTTACCTGTGCCATTTGGTTCTCCCACACGTTATTAAGCGTTATTGTCTTTGGCCACTTCAAAATGAACCGATAATAAATACGCTTCTTCAATCGGTAAATTATCCAGCAAATTCACCACCGCCTCCGCCATCGCCATAGAATCCGCGGAAATTTCGTCAAATAACTCTTTATCCACTTCCGGTAACGGCTCGCCGGTTAAAGAACGCATCACCATGGCGCGCACATGAGAGTGCAGCATTTGATCCTGCACGTGATTGATCCGGATATTGCGCTCCGTCAGCATCTGCATGATTTCCAGCAGAACCTTTTCGGTCAATGCGGCGGCTAATGCATCACGTTCCGTTTCTCCGCCCGCTGATACGGCTTTATCGACCACTCTGTGCTCCTACGGCATCCATAATAAAAATATTCAGCGCGGTAAAGCAGTCTTGCTTTTGCCGCCTTTAATGATGATTTACCCTAGCCGGTGCGGCGGCAGGTTTGTAGCCGTTATATTTCCACTTTGAAGTGGAAATAAATCACGGCCAAGCGATCTCATTCGCATAATGGCTACAAACCGCATCATTTCACTGTATATATGGGATATCAGAGTCCAATTGCCCGGCGACGGGCATGGAAGGACGGATATTACGTCGTTATAGACCTATAAGAATAACCTATCGTGAATTTGGCCCTGGCGATAACGCCCGGCAACCCCAGACCATATACCGCGCAGGCTGGCGCCCACCGTCTGTCTTTATGCGCTGGAAAAAGCCTTAATCCGGCGGCCGTCGGGATAAGGATAAACAATGACGATGGACCATGCGCACCCTGCCACCTGATGTGCCGGCCCCGGCCTCAGTCAGTTCACCGGCTGGGAAGCGTAAACCCGGTACGGTTAAACCTTATCAGCCGCAAAGACTAATTAACCCGCCATTATGGCGATAGTGGCCGCCTACCTGTTTATCATGGCGGCATCCACCCCCAGGTCATGTTTCATCCCTCATATGGCTCAGCTGAAAGAGATGGTTTAGCGCCGAGCAACAGATTATATATAGAGAGAAATTAATGTACATTAACCATGAAGTTATTAAACATAACCATATTGATACAAATAATTCGGAAGATGTTTTTTATGATTGCGAGCCTTACACCTTATGGCCCGGCCATAATGATGATGAACATGCCGCCGTTGATGACATAATCAATCAACCCCAAACAGCCTTAGCGGAAGATTTAAAAATAGCGTTGACGAACCTGCTTAAAATAGCGGTTTCTCATGAGGCCAGTCGGTTCAGCATGAATATGGGATTGGATATTCCACAGGCGGTATTCAATACCGCCTGGTGCCTCTATAATGCCATAACAGCCAGACAAAGTATCAGTACAGTCCTGGAAGCCGGGCTGCCGTTGTGCATAAATGCTATTTTATCCCAGTCACAATTTTTAGTTTCTGTATCCGTTTATGTAAGGGATTATATTGAAGAACAGCTCGGGCCCTCGCTGACCGGCGCATTAGATATCGGTGCGGATAATATCCTCACTCATAACAGCTATCTTTTTTTTGGCGCCCTGGCGCTGGCCAGTAAGTACTATTGCGATGGGGGGAATGAACGACAGCCGCAGCGGCGTTGTCTGAACCTGCCGGTAGCCATCGCGCGCCTGTTTAATAAGGCTTGCCAGTACTGGCAGGGATTATGCGTGGCGTCCGGGGTTCATCAACGGCAACCGACGGATGAAGGTGGCAGGATGTTATTAAACCCAACGGAAAAAACACAACAGGCCTTGGGGCGCAACCTGGCCCGGCAATGGGCCAGGCAAAGCCATTACAACCAGCTGCGCGCGGAGCGGGCGGCCGAGCAGTTTTATGGCATCAGCGCCAAGACCGGTAGCGCGGCGTCGCGGGCGCGTGTCGAGATCAACGCGCAGCCAAGGCCGCGCATTCCCCCCGTTCGGTGCCCACGATTAAGCGTGGCGCGGGATACCGGCGAGGTAACGGACTGTTTGCCGGGGACGCGCGCACCTCGTCTGCTCACGATAACACCGTCGTTCAGCCGCGGGCTGGCCGGATTTTCACTGCCCCGCCTCTCTCTGCTGCCGATGACGGCGGCGGCCCCCATACTGGACGCGACACCCGCAAAGCAGATTATTACCGCCCTGGCGCCGGAGCGCGATACCCCCGCGCACAAAAGCGATATCCTGATTAACCGCCATCTGCAGCAGGCATTTCCCACCATCACCCGCATAGTCACGGCTTGGTTAAATCAAGAGATCAAAACCAGGTATCTACTTGATATTAAGACGGAAGAATGTTGGGTTCTGTATTTTGACCGTCCTTATCCCGACCGGGAGCCCACTTACGGCCGCAGCCAAATTGCGGTAATCACACAATCGATGCCGTTAACCGAATATGTTATCAACAATTTCTTTAGTAAAGAATGCCAAGATTTGAATTCCGTCGATAAATATCAGGGGATATATTTTACGGAACGGCCGGAACCGATGCTTCGCCATCATTCACAGGCGGCGATCAAACCTTCACAAATTATCGAGCTGTTGAATAATATGGATATTGCTTCCCGGTATTTAACGGCACTGGACGTCTATTGGCGTGAGAATAAACCTTACCATGTCATCGCCAATATCATTAATATATTGACCCATCTTAGCATCGAGCAGACATCATTGGCTGATAGCGTTGTAGCTATCATCCTGCATGCGCTGGGTTTGGAGAAAAATGATCAACTGCGGGTGAGGGTGAAGCTATTTGATATAAACGGTTATCCGGCCACGGATATGGTGGTGTTCAGCATGACCGGTGAAAATATGCTCATTCTTTACCAACCGCGCGGCGTCAGGCATTTTTGGGTGTTCAATGGCATCAACGATTTGAGAAACTGGGTAATAGAACAATGCCGGAACGAAACGCAGCGCATTGACATCGCCAGCCATTTCACGTTGCAGGATAGAGTGGATGGCATGTCGCTATTCGGTTTTTACTCTTGGGGCGTCGACCGTTGGCTGGCCCATGCCGGCGCATACCCTGACCGTATCATGACGCTGAATGAATCGCTGAGCGAACCTTGCCATCTGGCGCTGGGCAACCGGCAGCAGGCGCGCTCCTTAAGCGACGCCGCAAAACTTGGCTACGCGAGCCACCAGGGCCTGTGGACCCTGGCCGCAACGGCGCTGAATATTAGCGCAAACCTGTTTGCCATGCCCCTGGTCCCCTTCGTCCCCCTGGCAGCGCAGACCAATAAAACGGACGGCGTCGCAAAAAACTTCCTGCGCATGGCCCAGTATGCCGGCGATCAGGGCGATACCGTGAAACGAGCGTTATCCATACTCACGTCGGTCCTGAGCGAAATAATGCCATACGATGAAAAAGGCGCAATTCAGCCGGCATTAAGCCTGAACTTTACACTGGCTGAATATTTTCATATCGTCCATACGGATATCGCCCTGTGGAAAACCATGCCTGAGGCCACCTCCGGCGAGAAACGCCTGGTGAAAAGGCTGAGCGTTTACCCGCTAGGGTACCGGCGGGTATTGCAGACCCACCAGCATGGAACCACGGATAACCATTTCACCTTAAGCCTGATGACCAAGGACGGTCTGCGCAGGGACGACATTATCGCCATCCGAATGTATAAAGCGGCGTTACCAATACGCTTTAATAATAGGTTACAATTATTCGAAGTTTACGATATTGATCATATCAGCAAGGCGGGTTATCCGGTCTATATGTTCGTCACCAATAATATAACGCATTGGCAATTCGGCCGCGTGACGGACACCCGTAATAACGTGGTGGGGGAAAGTGAAGTCATTATGGCTGATTACGCTTTTGTCTCGGTGCGTTTGTTTGACTTGATTATGGAAAATATTGATAACCTCTGCGCAAAGGTGAAATCACTGACTCCCATTAATAGCCAAGGTCTGGCACAGGACGCGCTTGGGCACAGCTATTTAAAAGTGGGCATACATTATATAAAAATTGAAATAGACGCCGAAAGAAATCATTATTATTTAGGCGATCGTGACGCCTGTTATCTATTGATTATCTATGATGGCAAATTAAAAAAATTCACCCTTTACTTAACGCCCGAGCAGAAGTTGTCGGCGCTCTACAACCAGCTGGCGGCGCATGAAAATGACCAATTCAAAAGCACCAATATATCTTTAAGTTACCGTAGCGGCTACCGGGGTGCTAACGAACAAGAATACTTTAGCGCCATGGTGGCTGACAACATCATCCTTGATGCCGGCGTTAAGGAGATTATTTGTTATGGTCTGTTACCACATGAAATAGTGACACACCCTGAAGCAACAGTTTTGGCTTCCCGGCTAAAAAAAGTCATGAGCGCATGCCGCCATATCATCATGGACATGATGAACACTTCGGAGTGCGTACGGCAAGCGTTTTTGATGGATACTATATATACGTTGATAAGAGTCAAAAATCCCGATAAGGATATATTCCGCGCAAAAAACATCATACGATTTAACGAATTATTGGAAAAAATGCTCCATATTATTGAGCAGCATATTGCCGATAAATTCAGTCGGATCTGGTTAGCGCGCTTTCATCAATCCGAGACCATAGTCATGACCGTCCATGGCGATCCGCTTAAACGATTATGGGTCAGCGCGGGAGATGGAGATAATGAGAGCGCGCGTCCATCGCAATGGTATCGCGCCCGCTTTTGCCGTTACGGTTGCAGCGAGCTGCCCCCAGCGCAGAATATCGCCATTCTCGACCGGGTAAACCTTATTAACGGCACCCACGCCGGGAGAAATTATGCGGCCCAGTATCAACATGAAAATTTTAAGTCAATTATCAACCGCTTATGGGCAGGCGAGATGACGGAGGGCGAGGTCAATTACCTGATCAGTCTGCCGGAGGTCACCGCGGTCAAAAATTATTTGCTCATGACCGATAGAGAACTTGCCCGAAAGCTGTTTCGCAAGAAGGCCACGGTCCGGATGGCCATGATTTTCCGCAATGCCGACCTCTTCTGCGAACTGCTGGCGCATCTGCATCGGGGCATGAACAATGGTCATCCGCAGATTCGCCATCATCAGGATCCGTGGCTGATGTCCCTGCTTTTCGCCGTGGCATTTCATGCGACCGGTCCAGCAACATCCGCGCCGGCGCGGGTATAAAAAAACCGGCCTGCCGGGACCGGTTTATTGCCTGGCGCAGCCTTCATCCTAGCGGAATTTTGCGTGGTTTTCGTTGCGGGTTTGCTGAAATTGCTTTGCCATTGCCTGGGCCTGTTTAAGATCGCCTTTATCAGCCAACGCCTGGGCCTGCTCGATTTGACCGATCAGAGTGCTCATACCCTGGCGGAAATCCTTCATCTGCGGGCTATCCGCCGGTTGCCCCTTGAGCTTGGGCGGCGTGCCGTTACGGGCATCCAGCGCCGCTTCATGCATATTGGCCAGTGCCGGTTTAAGCGTATCGAGATTATCGCTTTTGACCACTTTACTATAGTTGGCGTTAAGGATATCCATATCCTCGCCCAGATCGCGCGCCTGCGTCGCCAGGGGAGCGGCGATAAACAGGGCTGCCGACAACATTGCTATTGCTTTGAATCTCATTATTATAAATTCCCGTTAAATACCTGCGATTTTCATCTGCGGTAATAACACCGATCCGCATTGGATATTGCTGCGGGTTTCGATATCGTCGCCGACCGAAACAATATTACGCCACATATCCTTCAGGTTGCCGGCAATAGTGATCTCGCTGACCGGATACTGAATTTCACCGTGTTCCACCCAGAAACCCGCAGCCCCGCGTGAATAATCCCCGGTGATGGCACTCACACCTTGCCCCATCAGTTCGGTGACTACCAGTCCCCTGTCCATTTTTTTGATCAATGCCGCAAAATCAAGGCCCTGGCCCGCGATGCGCCAGTTATGAATGCCGCCTGCATGGCCGGTGCTTTTCAGCCCCAGCTTACGCGCCGAGTAGCTGCTTAACAGCCAGGTCTGGAGTACGCCGTCTTTGATGATGGCCCGATCCTGGGTACGCACGCCTTCGCTGTCAAAGGGTGACGATGCCAAGCCCTTAAGCAAGTGCGGATGCTCTTCTATGGACAGCCAGTCCGGCAAAATCGCCTTGCCCAGGTAATCAAGCAGGAATGTGGATTTGCGATACACGCTGCCGCCGCTGATAGCGCCGACCAGATGGCCGAACAAACCGGTTGCCGCTTCGGCGGCGAACAGCACCGGCGCCTGCTGGGTGGCAATCTTGCGCGGGTTCAGGTGCGCCAGCGTGCGCCTTGCGCACTCCTCGCCAACCCATTCCGGCGTGCGCAGGTCGTCAAATGCCCTGCCGATGGTGTAGGCGTAGTTACGTTCCATATTACCGCCGCTTTCGGCGATAACGCTGCTGGAGAGGGAATGGCGGCTGCTGTTGTAGCTTGCCAGCATGCCATGGCTGTTGCCGTAGACCTTGGTACTGTAATGGCTGTTGAAACTACCGCCTTCGGTATTGGTGATGCGCTTATCGGCGTTGAGCGCCGCCTGTTCGGCACGGGCGGCCAGATCGGCTCCGCGCTCCGCGTCCAGCTCCGCCGGATGGAACAGGTCCAGTTCCGGCGCGTCGAAAGCCAGCAGTTCTTTATCCGCCAGGCCGGCGAACGGGTCGGGTGAGGTATAACGGGCGATATCCAGCGCGGCGCCCACGGTACGGGCAATCGCGTCCGGACTGAGATCGGTCGACGAGGCGCTGCCTTTGCGCTGTTGGTAAAAAACGGTGATGCCCAACGCGCCGTCGCTGTTGAATTCAACGTTTTCCACTTCGCCATAACGGGTGCTGACGCCGATACCGGTGGTTTTGGTCACCGCTACTTCCGCCGCGTCGGAGCCGGCGCCGGCCAGTTCCAATGCCTGGGCTACCGCGTTTTCCAATAACTTACGCTGTTCTGCAACTTGAGTGACTAATTTCATTGGGCCGCCATAATTGTGAGGGTTATACGCCGCAGGATGATGTATCAATTCTATCAGTCCACAGGCTGTTTCGCACGGTATCAGGGTGGGATGGTGAAAAGGCTGGGCGGCAGGCGACAAAAATCAATGAACGGCACAGGCGCGCCGCCGTCCCCCGCGCTGGGAATATAACGGCTGCGCGCCAGGGATCGCGCCGGCGGGGTCAGGCACCGCGTCCAAGCTTGCGGTCAAAGCGCCGCCAGCATTCCGTCAGGTCGATAAGGCATTTCTTTTTACGCGCTTCGTCTATTTTAATCGCGGTCAGGCCGGCCTCCATGGCATCGATAATAGAGACCTTTAACGGTTCGCCGTGCAGCAAATGGTCGACCACGCCCTGCGCCATTTGCGTATCCGCGCCGTAATGACCGGCGTCGCCGTAGCCTTCATAGGTTTTATCCTCCAGCTTGTCGCCGCTGCGGGCATCATGGACGCGAAAATAGTTGCGGACAAAATCCCCTTCCGCCATGCCGTCGCTGCCGATAACGCAAAAACGGCGAAAATAATCCGGCACATTCAGATTGGCATGGAAAGAAAGCGTTGCGCCGGTGGCGTATTCAACGATAGCGGTCTGGTAGTCGATAATATCCGCATCGCTGGTAAACACGTTATCGGTGCTATGCCAGCCGCTGGGCTTGCGGTGATACACGTCAGACGCAGCGGTCACCGGCCCGTGCGGTTCATGCGCCGCGGTAAAGGATTTGCGCCCGCCAAAGCTCGCCACGCTGGTGGCGCGCGCGCCGACCAGCCCCTGGTACAGGTCCAGGTCGTGGCAGCATTTTTCCAGCATATACGCCCCGGCGAAACGTTCGAAGCGCCGCCAGTCGCGCATGAAAAAAGCGCCATGCCAGGGCGGAATATGCTCACAGGCCTCGATGGAGGTGATTTCGCCCAATTGGTTTTGCGCCTGGGCGTGGAGTAAATCCACATACAGCGGCGAATAACGCAGCACCAGGCCCACAATGATGCGATCGCTGCCGTACTGCCGCACCAGCTCCGCCAGCGCCATGGTCTGCTCTTCGTTTATCACCACCGGTTTTTCGGTAAAGACGATAAGCCCGGCTTCCAGCCCGGCGCGGATATGCTCCAGATGCAGGTAATTCGGCGAACCCACCATCAGTAGGTCAAAGCCGCCCGCAGCCAGCAGTTCGCCAAGCGTGCCGAATCCCCGTCCGGCATCGATGCCGAATTGCGTGAGCGTCTCCAGCCCGGCCGGCGCCGGGTCGGCGTATCCGGTTATGGTAAAATCCGCATCGGCTTGTTTAAATTCCCTGGCCACGTTCGCCATGCGAAAACCCAGTCCGACAATGCCTGCTTTCATGTTGGTTGCCCCTGCCGCCCATGATGAACCCACGTTTCTGAACCTTGAACTTATTACGATTACAAAAGTAATGTCAATTATTAACCAATACGTAAAAATGATGACACTGGATATTACATTGAAATTTAATAATTTATTAAAATAAAAGAATGTGATATTTTTTTCATTATTGCGATTTATGTTTTTTTACCCTATCTTTTCCGCTCGACACGTCAGTTCCACAGCGTCCCTGGCGGCAATTCATGTCATCAAGAGCCAAAAGGAGGGGGAACGTTGCAAGCAAATTTTTATGTGGGCGTAGATGGCGGCGGCACGGCGTGCCGCGTGCGCCTGATCGATAGTCAGGGCCGCCTGCTGGCGGAGTGCCGGGGCGGGGCGGCCAATATTTTCAGCGCTCCGGCGCAAGCCCTGGCCACGTCGCTGGCGCTGGTGGCCGAGGCCTTTCGCCTTGCCGGCCTGCCGTTGGCGGAACAGGCCGGCGCGCGGGCGGGGTTCGGTTTTGCCGGCGCCAATGTGCAGCGCGTCAGGGAACTGGCGGAAAGCTGGCCAATGCCGTTCGCGGCCCGGCATATTGCCTCCGACGTGGAAATCGCCTGTCTTGGCGCTCATCAGGGCCGCCCCGGCGCGGTGCTGATTACCGGCACCGGCAGCCAGGCCACGGCGTATGACGGCAGCCGGTTCCATTCTATCGGCGGCTGGGGCTTTAGCCTGGGAGACCAGGGCTCGGGCGCCATCCTGGGACGTCACGCGCTGCGCCGCACATTGCAGGCCCATGAGGGCATCCTGCCGGCGTCCGCATTAACGCAGGCCCTGATGGCGGATTTCGATCATTCGCCCGAGGTCATGTTGCACTGGGCCCAGTCCGCCGGCCCCCATGACTGGGCGGCGTTTGCCCCGCGCATCTTTGATTCCGCCCGGTGCGGCGATCCGAACGGCGTTCATTTGGTGCGCCAACTGGCACTGGAGATCGATCTGATGCTAGCCTGTCTGGTGGACGCCGGCTCGCCGCGGATTGCCCTGATGGGCGGTATTTCACAGCCGGTATTGCCCTGGTTGCACCCCCGCTGGCGCCAGCATATTGTCGCACCCTGCGCGGACGCCCTGGACGGCGCGCTGCGCCTGGCCGGCGGTGCCGGACCTTACGTCCAGGCCCGGCCGGCGCACCCGTTATCGTCGTCACAAGGATAAAACAGCCCAGCTATGAGCGCGCCGACCGTATCGCCACGCATTTTACGCCTGATCGTCGAACACTCGCCTATCAGTCAATCCGACCTGAAGGTTCGCAGCGGCCTGAGCATGTCCACGGTTTCACAGGCGACCAATCGGTTATTATCGAAAGGGATTATCCATGAACTCGGACTGCGCCGGGAATCCATGGGGCGGCCCAAGATCTTGCTGGGTATCGATCCCGCCTATGCCTCGGTGGTGGGCGTACAGCTCAACGCCGAGCGCAATGTGATCGTCATGACTGATTTAGTCGGCAAGCTGATCGGCGAACAGCAGATGCCGACCGGCGCGCTAACGCCGAAACAGCTCAGCGACGCGCTGGCGAAATTCCTTAAATCGGTGGAAACCAGCAAAGTGGGCGCGATCGGCCTGGCCATCTCCGGGATAGTGGATCCCCTCAGCGGGGTGTGCATTCGTTCCAAGGTACTGGACTGGAACCATGTCCCCATCGCCGGCCTGTTATCCGAGCGTTTCGCCATACCGGTCTATATCGAAAATGACGCCAACGCCATGGCGCTGGCTTCCCTGGTGTTTGGTCAGCTGGGCGACGCGCAGTCGGCCATCATCGCCACTTATGGTAAAGGGATCGGCGCCGGCATTATTCTCGAACGCCAGCTTTATCGCGGCCGGCACGGCAACGCCGGTGAAATTGGCAACGCGCTGGTCGGCGACGGGTCGGCGGCGCTTCTTGAGGAAGTGGCATCCTCCAGAGCGATATTAAACAGTATCGCCGCCACGTTGCCGGAAAATGGCCCGCCGCGCAGCCTGCAGGAGGTGGACGGCTGGCCGTCGCACCAGGTGGTGGATATCCTCACCGCCGCCGGACGGCACATCGGCATTTCGCTGGCCAATCTGTCGATCGCGTTCGATCCGGACGTGGTGTACCTGGCGATGGAGCCGCAGATGGCCTCGCGCATCCTGCTTGATCAAATCATGACGCATTTTCAGCAATACCGGCTCAAACTCACGCCGCAGGTGATCCCGCTGCGCTACCTGACGGACTCCAGCCGCATGTGGGCGCTGGGGGCGGCGGGATTTGCGGTCAACGGGCTGATCGATGCGATAGCCTCGTCCGCGGACGAGGATGCCTAGCCTGTTTAGCGGATCCGCTCACCGGATTCGCTGAACAGAAGACATTTTGCCGCATCGATGCCCAGGGTCAGGGTTTCCCCGTTGCCGATAGCGGTCAGCGCACGCTGTTCAATCACCAACGCCTCGTCCCGCCCGGTATGCAAATACAGGTAATTGGTATGGCCCAGCCGCTCGGCAAAATCCAGCACGCCGCTAAACCGCACCTCCGCCCCTTCAGCGGCCAGGAAATGCTCCGGCCTGATGCCCAAGGTAACCGGACGATCCCGGGCCAGCGCGCCGCTCACCCGTACCACCAGGTGATCCAACCCTAGCTCGGGGACCGCCAGGCGCGCCCAGCCCGGTTCACTGCCCACCACCGTGGCCGGTAGAAAATTGATTTTCGGCGAGCCGATAAATCCGGCGACAAAGATATTATCCGGATCATGATACAACTCGAGGGGCGCGCCCACCTGTTCAATGCGGCCCTGGCGCAGCACGACGATACGATCGGCCAGCGTCATCGCTTCCAGCTGATCGTGCGTAACATAAATCATTGTATTGCCCAGCTTTTCATGCAGGCGGGCAATTTCGATACGCATTTTCAGGCGCAGCTCGGCGTCAAGGTTCGATAGCGGCTCGTCAAACAGGAAGATGCGCGGCTTACGGATAATCGCCCGGCCGATGGCCACCCGCTGGCGCTGGCCGCCGGACAGGGCGCGGGGTAAACGATCGAGGAACTCGGTAAGATGCAGCACCGCGGCGGTGCTGTTCACCTGCTGTTCAATATCCCGTTTACTGTATTTTGCCACCTCCAGCGGATAGCGCAGGTTACCGCGAACCGTCATATTGGGATACAACGCATAAGACTGGAATACCATGGCGATGCCGCGATCGGTCGGCGCGCTGTGGGTAATATCCTGGCCATCGACGCTCAGGGTTCCGCCTGATATTTCCTCCAGACCGGCAATCATCCGCAGCAGGGTCGATTTACCGCAGCCGGAGGGACCGACAAATACCACAAATTCGCCGCTGTGGATCTGCAGATCGATGCCGTGGATAACATTGATTTTGTCATAGGATTTTTTTATCCCCCGAAGCTCTACGTTGGCCATCTATGTCCCCGTTTACAGTATTTGTCCCATATAGATGGCCTGGCTCCGGTGCAACAACCGGAACCCGAGCCGTTCATAAAACGCGCAGACGGGTTCATTCTTCAGGCTCACGCCGAGGTGAACGCCTGAAACGCCGGCGCGCCGCAGCGCCTCCAGCTCCGTTTCAATCATCCGCCGTCCCTGGCCGCCGCCCTGGGCCTGCGGCAGGATATTGATATGCAGGTGCGCCGGATACTGCTCGAGCAGGCCGGCTTCCTTGCTCTGCGGCTGGCGAATAAAATCCAGCACGCCTTCATCGAGCGGCAACAGCGCCCGGCGATCGGCCAGTTTTTCCCTAAGCCCCGGCCACCAGTCGCGCTGCAGCCGCTGCTCGAACGCCGCGGTATCGCGCGCGGCGACGACATACCCGAGGATATGGCCGTTTTCCTCCAGAACAAACGCCAGTTCCGGTTCAAAAATGGCGTACGGCATCACGAAACGCAGCCCGGGATAAGCCGGATCGCTGTAAAGCGCACTGGCGTCCGTGCCGGCATTCGCGGTTTTCAGGCAGATCTCAGACAGCGCGGCGCGATCGCGCTCCGCGGCCTGCCTGATCAAAAATGGGGAAGAGGACATAACAACCGGTCTCCATTGCGTTCCCAGGAATAAGGATTAATACACTAAGGAAAACATACTTAGTTCGCAAGTTATAATAATTATATTATATGGTTCAAAAAAATGACGGCAATCGCAATATCAACGCCACCAGACATAAAAGTGATGACCGCTTGCTGGGTGAATATCTTTAATGATGCATAATCATCGGTTTAGGATTTTACCGCTGAAAATACCGCGCCATCAGGGCGCTAAACTATAAGATAAAATGATAGAGCGATAAATAACTTAATGAAATACAAAACAAAAAAATGAACCCTTTACTTTTCGGTATAGAGATCCGTTATGCTGTCTCCTGATTGTTTTATCTCTCGATTGTCCTTGAATTCATTCTTTAGCCAGTTCTTTTATCCTGTATCCGCGCCGGACCGGCGATAAACAAAAGAACATTGACTTTATTTTTACCATAAAGTAAGTATTAAAGGAGAACCTGTCAGCCGTTTTCCGCCGGTGAATCCATGTCGTTTTCTCCCCGGCGCAATGGGCTTATTATCCTGTGATGGAGGTCAAAACCACCATGTCCTATTTAGTCACTACTTACCGCCGGTCTTCTTACCGCGCAGACGGACTTTTCCTCCATCGCATCAAGCTGGCGCTGGCGGGAAGCCTGCTCGGTCTCTGCGCTCTCAGCGGCGCGCAGGCGCAAACCCTCACCACCTGGGATGTATGGAACTACCCCGCCCAGGATGCGTTGATGAAACAAACCGTTACGCAGTTTGAGCAGCAAAATCCCGGTCTTAAGCTCGATCGTTCCGTCCATGCCTCCGCCGATACGCGCATCCCGCTGAAGCTGTCGCTGACCTCCGGCGAAGGCCCGCAGGTGGCGCAGGTTAATCAGGGCGGCGGCGATATGGGCGCGTTGGTACATGAAAAACTGCTCTATTCACTGGATGATTACGCCAAAACCTATCATTGGGAGCAGCGCTTCCCCGCCTCCATTCTAAAACGCAACCGGTGGTCGGATCATAATGACTTCGGCGAAGGGCATCTGTATGGGGTGGCCAGCCTCGGGGAAATGGTCGGCTTGTATTACAACAAGAAATTGCTTGATCAGGCGGGCGTCGCGGTGCCGAAAAATATGGACGAGTTTGAGGCGGCCCTGCCAAAACTACAGCAGCAAGGCATCGCGCCCATGATGATGGGATTGCTTGACAGCAACGGCGGGCCCCATTTGCTGATGATGCTCTGGCAGGATCAAATCGACAGCAAGGATCGAAAACCCCTTGACGATCTGATCTATGGCAAAGGCGGCACGTTCCATGATGCGAAACTGTTAAAGGCCGCCACGTTAATGAAAACCTGGGCGGACAAGGGGTATTTCTTCCCCGGCTACCAGGGCATCGGCAACGATGACGCCGCCACGCTGTTCCAGAACGGCCAGGCGGCCTTTTTTATCAGCGGCACCTGGTACATGGGGCAGCTCCAGGAAAACAAAGATATCCATTTCGCCGACCTGCCGCCGTTTCCCGGCGTGACATCACCGCTGATGGTGGGCGGCACCGATTTGCCATTCTCTATTACCGCCACCGCCAAGACCCAGCAGCAGCGTGATATCGCGGCCAAATTCATCAATTACCTGGTCTCCGACCACATGGCCGAGGCCTGGCTGAAGGCGGGTTTCCTGCCGGCCAGCGCCGATAAAAACGCCAAAATTCCGGCTGATAACCCGTTATTGGCCGAGATCTACCGAGTCTGGATCAAGGTCAGCGACTATGACGGCCTGGGCCATTATATCGACTGGGCCACCCCCACCATGATCAACGCGCTGCAAGAGCATGTGCAACTGTTGCTGGCGGGCAAGGAGAGCCCGCAGCAGTTAACCGACAAACTCGATGAGAACTATCAGCAATACATCAAGACGCTAACGCATTAACCCCAGGACGCCGCTCCGGTGCGCGGGCATAACGCGGGCCGGGACGGCGGCTCCTTTTATTTCGCATCAAGAGGCGTATCAATGCTTAATAAGTCCAGTTTGCAAAATATGCTGTACATTTTGCCCTCGCTGCTTATCTACTCGGTGTTTTTATTGATACCCCTGCTGATCACCTTTTGGGCCAGCCTGACCGAATGGGACGGCACCTCATGGCCGGTCTTCATCGGCCTTGGCAACTATATCCGCATGCTGCTCGACCCCGTGTTCTGGATCTCCATCGGCAATAACGCCCTGCTGCTGCTGTTTTACACGTTATTTCCGATTATCATCGGCCTGGCATTATGCAGTTTCCTAAGCGACGCCCGTCCCGCCGAGCGCGGTTTGCTGCGCATCCTGTTTTTCCTGCCGTATATCATGCCGATGGCGGTGCTCGGCGTCGTTTGGCGCTGGCTGTATAACCCGGCGTTCGGCCCGATCGATCAGCTGTTGCGCGCCATCGGGCTGCCGCACCTGGCCCGCGCCTGGCTGGGCGATTTCGACTGGGCGCTGGCGGCGGTGGGCATGGTGGCCACCTGGTATTTCTTTGGTTTCTGCCTGGTGCTGTTTATGGCGGGCATCCAGCGCATGGACCCGTCGTTGCTGGAAGCCGCCGAGCTGGAAGGATCGTCCCATCGGCAAAAATTCATGCGCATCACCCTGCCGTCATTACTGCCGGAAATTCGCGTCGCGCTGCTGCTGACGGTGATTGCCGGCATCAAGGCCTTCGATCTGGTGTACGTAATGACGCGTGGCGGTCCCGGCACATCTACCCTGGTGACCAATATTTATATGTTCCAGCAGGGGTTTGATTTACGCCATTTCGGTTATGCCTCGGCGGTGGCGATTGTCGGTATGGGACTGGTTTTTATTATCAACGGATTGATTCACTTTGCTATTCGGGAGCGACGCTAATGCGCGGTATTCCATTGTATACGCGGGGCTTGTTGTGGCTGTTTGCCCTCATTACCATCCTGCCGTTCGCCCTGGCGTTGTTAACCTCGTTCAAAACACAAACGGAACTGTTCCAGGGGGTATTTACCCTGCCCTCCGGCCTCAGTTTTGCCAACTACATTTCCGCCTGGCGCGACGGTCATTTCCAGATTTATTTTACCAATTCCGTGCTGGTGGTATTCCCGGTGATTATCATCAGCCTGCTGGCGGGTATTCCCTCCGGTTTCGCCTTCGCATTTTTGCGGCTGCCGGCGAAAAAATTTATCGCATTCCTGCTGGCCATCGGCATGGTGCTGCCGTCGGAAGCCTATATTATCCCGCTGTATCATGAGATCCACTGGATCGGGCTGAATAATAATTATCTGGCGTTAATACTGCCGCAGGTGGCGATGTCGATTCCTTTTACCACCCTGATGGTGGCCAGCGCCTTTTCACAGGTGCCGAAAGAGTTACTGGAAGCGGCGGTAATGGACGGGGCGAGCCGCTGGAAAATCTTGTGCGGCCTGCTGGTCCCGGCCATTGTGCCCACCTTGTCCACCCTGGCCCTGCTGCTGTTTATCTGGACCTGGAACGAGTTCCTCATTCCCCTGATCCTGGTGAATAAAGAAGAGCTGCGCACCTTGCCTATCGGCATGATGTTTTTCCAGAATCGCAATACCATCAATATTCCGGTGCTGATGGCGGGCGCCACCATCGCCATATTGCCCCTGGTGGCGGTATTTTTACTGTTTCAACGCAGATTTATTCATGGCATCACCGAAGGTGCGGTAAAATAAGGGCGTGGATCCTCACGCGCAACCTGTTAGGATTAGCCTCTTTTTGAGGAACCGTATCATGAGTAAATTACCGGAAGACTGGCAAGACGAACAGCCCGCGGCGCAGCCCGCCGAAGAAGACGACGACGAGATTATCTGGGTCAGCAAAAGCGAAATCAAACGCGATGCCGAAGCCCTGAAGGAACTTGGCGTCGAACTGGTCGATCTTGGCAAGAACGCATTGGAAAAAATCCCGCTGGACGATGACCTGCTCGCCGCCATAGAACTGGCGCAGCGCATCAAAAAAGAGGGGCGCCGCCGCCAGATCCAGCTGATTGGCAAGATGCTGCGCGCACGCGATCCCGAGCCCATCCAGCAGGCGCTGGATAAGCTGAAAAACCGTCACAACCAGCAAATCACCCTGTTCCATAAGCTGGAAAACCTGCGCGACCGCCTGATAGATCAGGGCGACGACGTGGTGGAGGAAGTGATGGCGCTGTATCCCGAGGCGGACAGGCAGCAGTTGCGTTCGCTGGTGCGTAATGCGCAAAAGGAGAAAGCGGCCAACAAACCCGCCAAGACCTCCCGCCAGATTTTCCAGTACCTGCGTACCGTCGCCGGCGATAAATAAGCCGGCGTCAGCGCAGGTTAAAGCGCAGCCGGCCGTCCAGCTCCTCTTCCGCCTCGTCAAACAAGAGGATCAACGCGCCGAAACGGCGTTTTTTTGAAGCATTAAGATGCACGAACTCTATTTCCACCGGCAGCGGCAGCCGGCTGGTAACGGTTTGCCATAAATCATCCAGATTGGCGGCGCACGGCTCGCTCAGGGAGAACTGACGGCCAAAATCACGGTAAAAGGCCGGCAGATCGGGTATCTGGTTAAAATCAAAGGATACTTTCCCCATCAAGCTTTCTCCGCACTGCAGGTTGTTAATTTTATGTTGCCCATCGCTCCGTCAGTATGCCACACAACGATTACCGGTCATGGTGTAAAAGTGGCGGCGCAAAAAATTAATCATAAGCCGCCAAGATGCAGCGTTTTCACTTCCAGGTAATCGTCCATGCCAAGCACGGAACCTTCCCGGCCCAGTCCGGATTCCTTGACGCCGCCAAACGGCGCCACCTCGGTCGATACCGCGCATTCATTTACGCCCACCATGCCGCTTTCCAGCCGGGCGGACACGCGGAATACGCGCTGCAGGTTTTGCGTATAGAAATAGGCCGCCAGACCGAACGGCGTATTATTGGCGCGTTCGATCACTTCCTCCTCGGTGTCAAAGCGGAAACACGCCGCCACGGGACCGAAGGTTTCCTCATGCGCCAGCTTCATCTCCTCACTGGCGTCCCTGATAACCGTAGGCTGGAAAAAATTACCCCCGAGCTGATGCGGCTTGCCGCCGGTAACCGCCCGTCCGCCTTTGGCCAACGCGTCGGCGACGTGCTCCTGCGCTTTTTCCAGGCCGGCGCGGTTAATCAACGGCCCGACCACCACGTCCTGCTCCATGCCGTTACCCACCTTTAACCGCTCCACCTCGCGCGCCAGGCGGGAAACAAATTCGTCGTAGACGCCGGACTGGATATAAAAACGGTTCACGCTGACGCATACCTGGCCGGCGTTGCGGAATTTATTGGCGATGGCGCCCTTTACCGCGGCGTCGATATCCGCATCGTCAAACACAATATACGGCGCGTTGCCGCCCAGTTCCATGGAGATCTTTTTCATAGTGTCGGCGGCGTTGCGCATCAGCGTCTTGCCCACCGCGGTGGAACCGGTAAAGGTCACCTTGCGCACGCGGTCGCTCGCCATAATGGCGTCGCTGATGGCGTGGGTGTCCCCCGCCACGCCGTTAACCACCCCTGGCGGCACGCCGGCCTGCTGCGCCAGCGCCAGAAGGGCGAAGGCGGACAGCGGCGTATTGTTGGCCGGTTTTATCAGCGCGGTACAGCCCGCCGCCAGCGCCGGCCCAAGCTTGCGCGTCAGCATGGCCAGCGGAAAGTTCCACGGCGTAATGGCCGCCACCACGCCCACCGGTTCGCGGGTGGCGAAAATCCGGGAATGCGCTTTGGCCGGTGGGATGATCTCGCCGTTAACGCGCTTGGCCTGCTCGGCGAACCATTGGATAAAGCTTGCGGCATAGGCGACTTCGCCCTGCGCTTCCTTAACCGGTTTTCCCTGTTCCGCCGTCATCAGCCGCGCCAGATACGCCTGGTTCTCCATAATCAGGCCGTACCAGCGGTACAGGATTTCAGAACGTTCCTTGGCGGTTTTGGCGCGCCAGGCGGGGAACGCCGCGTCGGCGGCGGCGATGGCGGCCTCGGTTTCCCGTTTGCCGCTTTTGGCCACGTTGGCGATAAGCTGGCCGGTGGCCGGATTCACGACCTCAAAGGTGTCCTGAGCGCCCAGCCATTCGCCGTTGACCAGATAGCCGGTCTTGAACAGCGGGTGGTCCTGTAGGTGTAAGTGCTCGCTCATTGTTATCCTCCCCTTTATGTCCCCCGTCGCGGGACGGCGTGCAGTTGCGGTGTAACGCCCCGGCCGCCGCAGGATACCGGCTCCCGGACGCGCCGCGGCGTAAGAAATATGGTTTAAGTATAGATGCTGGTTGCGGGATGGGCAGCCGGGTACGGGGAAAAGCCGCCCCGGCGGGTTAATCGCTGAGCGCGTGACGGTAGCGGACCAGGGTGTCGGTCAGGCGCTGCACGGATTCGGTAATATCGGGCGTGGCCTGGTAATGAAGCAGTTTGTCATGATAAATACGCAATTCCGCCAGTAATTGATCGAAATGTTTCCGGCGGCGGATGTCGCTGCGGGCGACCAGCACCCGGTCGGCGGTGGCGCGGATCTGGCGATGGTACGCCGAGAGATCGGCATTGGCCGGAATATCCGCCAGGCGCAGGCGCTGGTGGATAATGATAAGCGTCAGCGCCAGGCGGTATTTGGCGATATCCACAGGGAATAGCGTCAGTAGCTGGAACAGCTGCTGATACAGCGCCGGCAGATGATTTTCCTGGCGCCGCGCCTTGTTGGTGGACAGGGCCGATACCGCGCCGTACACAAAGCGGTTCAGCAATACCCGGCCGATGCGCGCCTTGGAACCGTCCCGGATGAGCAGGATCACCAGCGTCGCCAGGCCGCAGCCGATAATTTGGCCGATGGCGCTGTCGAGGAAGGTGTTAATGGAAAAGCTCATGGGATTGGCCAGCACCAGCACATTGATGGTCCCCGCCAGGGTGCCGAGCGTGCCGAGGCGCCGCTTTTGCACCTCGATGCCGATGATAAACGCCAGTACCCCCAGCGCAATGCACAGCAACAGCAGACTTTGCTGGGTGGCGGGCATGATCACCATATAATACAGCGCGCCGATGGGCAGCGCCGCCGACATGCCGATCATAAAATCCTTGCAGACCATCCAGGGGTTGGGCAAGCGCATGGCCAGCGACGTCACCACGGCAATCATCACCATGCAGCTGCTGCCGGACGTCCAGCCGGTCCAAAGCCAGAACAGGCAGCCCAGCGCGGTGGCGACGCCGGTGCGCAGTCCGTTAATCATGGCGTGATGCCGTTCGGCGGAGGGGGCCGAAATGATCACCTGATCGACCAGCACCTGCTCCTCAATTTTGCTGATACGCGCGTTGCTCTTTACCCCTTTCGCCAGCAGCAAAAACCGGGTTGCCGCGCCCACCCAGGTATACAGGACCTGCGGGGTATCGCGGGCGGGCGTGGCGGCGATGACCTGGCGCATCAGCTTCATGCGCTTATGGATATCCCCCACGGTGTCCACCGGCTCGTTTAACAGCAGCCGCAGATGCGGCGCGATAAACTCAGGGCGCACCTGCAAGATCAGGAAGGCTTCGCAGGCCTGGGTAATCAGGGTCAGCGACAGGGTATTGATCGCGCGCAGGCGCCGGTTGCAGCGCTGCCAGCGCGAGGATTCCATCATCAGGTTGACGCGCATGCCGTCGAGGGCGGTGGTAAATTTCACCAGATCGCCCCAGGCTTTATCCACCTCTTCTTTCGCCGCGCCGTTAAGGCACAATAGCAGCAGCCGGTACTGATCCAGCAGTAGCTGGTCCACCGCCCGGTCGATATCCTGTTTTATCGAGCGGGGCGAAAACAGGATATCCGCCAGGATGGCGCAGACGATACCCAGCACGATTTCGCTGCAGCGCTCAACGGCAAACTGCGGCGTCACCTGGGGCTGGCTTTGGATACTGACGATAATAATCAGCGCGGTGTATCCGGCCAGGCCCAGGGCATAGGAATTCTGTACCCGCACCACCGTGGAGATCCACATGCAGGCGCCGGCCCAGATACAGCTTAACAGCAGCATCACCACCGGGGCGCGGATGGTGAGGGTAATAATCACCAGCGCCCCGGCGCAGCCGATAAAGGTGCCGATGATGCGCAGCATGCCGCGATGGCGGATAGCGCCGGCAAAAGGCTCGCCGCCGGCGGCAAAGGCCGGGCCGGCGGCCACGATGGCGGCGGTCAGCACCGACCAGCGCGGCGTTTCCAACTGGAAATGAAAGCCCAGGAACAACGCCAGCAGAATGGCAAAGGTGAGCTTGACCGCAAAACGGCAGCGGAAAAATATCGGCGCCAGCAGTTGCAACATTATCGGGCCATCCGTTTAGCCGAACTCGCGCAGGCGATGCATCAGCTGCATCATCGGCGACAGCTCGCGCCGGTCGCGATCCTTACTGCCGGTGATCACCACCGTCGCGGTGGTGCCGGCCGGATAAAGATCTCCCTGCTGCGCGTCGAGGCGGATTTTAACCGGTACCCGCTGCGCCAGCCGCACCCATTCCAGGTTGGAGTCCACGGTCGCCATGCCCTTGGCATCCACGGCGCTGCTGCTGTTGGTCACCCCGGCGGCAATGCTGTCCACCGTGCCGTAGAGCACCAGATTGCTGCCCAGCGGCGTGATTTCCACACGAAAGCCCGGACGCACTTTTTCCAGTTTGGTTTCTTCCATATAGGCCAGCAGGTAGAACGAATTGCGTTTCACCAGCGCCACCGATACCGCGCCGCGGGTAATAAATTCACCGGCATGGACATTCAGGTTGGTTATCCAGCCCTCGGCGGGGGCGCGCACCGTGGTGCGCTCCAGGTCGATTTTCGCCAGATCCCTGACCGCCACCGCTTTCGCCAACTGGTGGCCGACGGTGGTCAAATCATTGCTGGACTGATCGATGGCTTCCTGCGACATGGCATTGGTGCCCAACCGCAGCCGGCGTCCCGCCTCGCGACGTTTCTCGGCCACCAGGGCCTGGTAATAATCTACATCGGCCTGCGCTTCGTCCAGCGCCTGCTGGTAGCGCGGCTGATCGACCACGAACAGTACCTGCCCCCGCGTCACCAGTTGGTTATCGCTCACCCGCACATCGGTCAGCAGGCCGCTGACATCCGGGGAGATCGCCACCACATCGGCGGTAAATTTGGCATCGCGCGTCCAGGGCGATTCGGTATAGAACACCCATGCCCGGAAAATGGCGACGGCGGCAATCAGTACCAATAGCAGAGTAATCGCAATCCTGATTATTTTTATTGCAACAGTTTTCACAGCGACCTCAAACAAAAAGACACGAAATCAGATAAAACACGCAGCAATACAACGCGGTATTAAACAAGGCCGGATGCCAGACGAAATCGTAAATGCCCGTCGGCTGCAATAGGCGACGCAGCAGCATGAACACGGCCATCGACACCAGCAGCTCAAAAAACACCGGGGGAAACGACAGGCCGAAGATCACCATAACCGGCAGCAAACTCATGACATTTTCCTTACCTTTTCCCGTTTGACCGTTGCCGGCAACCCCAAACGCGTCCCGCCCGCCACGGCATCCTTCCTCACGGCCATGGGCGGCATTCGCGGATGTTAACGCGGCTAAGTATAGAACTCAGGAAGGTGATCGAGGTTTATTCCCGGCGGATAAAACGCACTGAGACCGTGTGGCGAAAACGCCCCCACAATGTTACTGTTTATTTCAAAGCAATAAAGACATCTGAAAAACAGGGGCGGCAATGCGCGATCAGATGAACCGACGGGTATATAGTAGCCTTTACTGACTGGCATTTTCAATATTATGTGATCTAAATCACTTTTCACTCAGGCTTAACAATGGAAAGACTGAAACGTATGATGGTATTCGCCAAGGTGGTGGAAGGCGGCTCGTTTACCTCCGCCGCCCGGCAACTGCAGATGAGCGTATCGTCCATCAGCCAGACCGTGGCGAAACTGGAAAACGAACTGCAGGTAAAACTGCTTAACCGCAGCACCCGCAGCCTGGGCCTGACCGAGGCCGGCAAGATTTATTATCAGGGCTGCCGCCGTATGCTGCTGGAGTTCCAGGAGGTGCATGAGCAGCTCTACGCTTTTAACAATACCCCGATCGGCACGCTGCGCGTCGGCAGTTCGTCCACCATGGCCCATAACGTCTTGGCGACCATCACCGCCGATATGCTGAAGGAATATCCGGGACTGTCGGTAAACCTGGTAACCGGCATACCGGCGCCGGATTTGATCGCCGACGGCTTGGATCTGGTGGTGCGGGTGGGCGCGCTGCAGGATTCCAGTCTTTTTTCACGCCGTCTCGGCGCCATGCCGATGGTGGTTTGCGCCGCCAAAAGCTACCTGGCCGCCCACGGCACGCCAGAAAAGCCCAGCGATATGGCTAATTTTTCCTGGCTGGAATATGACGTCAGGCCGGACAGCGAATTCGAGCTGGTGGCCCCGGAGGGTATCACCCTGCATCTGGCGCCGCAGGGCCGTTTCGCCACCAACGACTCACAGACGCTGATCCGCTGGCTGACCGCCGGCGCCGGCATCGCCTATGTGCCGATCATGTGGGTTCTGGATGAGATAAAGCAGGGCAATGTGGAGATTTTATTCAATCGCTATCTTTCCGACCCGCGGCCGGTGTATGCGGTGTATACCCAGAAGGATAAATTGCCGCTGAAGGTGCAGGTGTGCATCAACGCCATGCATGAATACTTTAACAATGTCACGGCGGTCTACCAGGCGTTCCGCCAGGATACCATGTTCTGATATCCCGGCGGGGCAGGACTCAGGCGGTGCCGCCGACGGTGATATTGTCGAGCTTAAGCGTGGGCTGGCCGACGCCGACCGGCACGCTCTGGCCTTCCTTGCCGCACACGCCGACCCCTTTATCCAGCGCCAGGTCATTGCCGACCATGGAGATTTTCTGCATCGCCTCGATGCCGGAACCGATCAGGGTCGCGCCTTTAACCGGATGGGTTACCCGGCCGTTTTCGATCAGATAGGCCTCGGACGTGGAGAAAACAAATTTGCCGGAGGTGATATCCACCTGGCCGCCGCCGAAGTTGGGCGCATACAGGCCATATTCGACGCTGGCGATAATCTCCTCGGGCGTGGACTGACCGGCCAGCATATAGGTGTTGGTCATGCGCGGCATCGGCAAATGCGCGTAGGACTCGCGCCGGCCGTTGCCGGTGGGCGCTACGCCCATCAGCCTGGCATTGAGCTTATCCTGCATATACCCTTTGAGAATGCCGTTTTCGATCAGCATATTATATTGTCCGGGCACCCCTTCGTCATCGATGGCAAGCGAACCGCGCAGGCCGGCCAGCGTGCCGTCATCCACCACGGTGCATAACGGCGAGGCCACCAATTGGTCCATCTGTCCGCTGAACACCGAGCTGCCGCGACGGTTAAAATCGCCTTCCAGTCCGTGGCCCACCGCTTCATGCAGCAGCACGCCAGGCCAGCCGGCGCCCAGCACCACCGGCATGGCACCGGCCGGCGCCGCCACGGCGGACAGATTAACCAACGCCATGCGCACCGCTTCCCGCGCCCAGCTGTCGGCACGCACGTCGCCGTCGACGCTCTCAAGGAAAAAGTCATAACCAAAACGGCCGCCGCCGCCGCTGGAACCACGCTCGCGTTTGCCGTCCTGCTCAACCTGAACGCTGATGGACAGGCGCACCAGCGGGCGCACATCCGCCGCCAGGGTACCGTCGCTGGCCGCCACCAGGATCTGTTCATACACGCCGGACAGGCTGGCATTCACTTCCTGCACCCGGGGGTCGGCGGCGCGCGCGACTTTATCCACCCGATGCAATAAGGCGATTTTCTCTTCACGCGGCAGGCTGTTAAGCGGATCACGCTGCGTATAGAGGGATTTATAAGGAACTTCGCCCAGGGTATGCACCCGGCCGTTGCCCTGCTCGCTGACAATGCTGCGCGCCGCGTTGACGCTTAATTGCAACGCGTTAAGGGTGAGCTGATCGGCATAGGCGAAGCCGGTTTTTTCCCCGCTGACCGCACGCACGCCGACACCCTGGTCAATGTTATAGGATCCATCTTTGATGATGCCGTCCTCAATCACCCAGGACTCGTGGTAGCTGGATTGGAAATAGAGATCGGCATAATCCAAACGACGTTCGCTCATCTGGCCTAACAGCGAAAAAAGATCTTCGTGACTCAGGTTGTTGGCCGCGAGTAATTGCTCACTGACAAAAGTCAGACTCATAGGTTTTCACTCTTATTAATGATGGATTGGCCAGCAACGGCTGGAATAATAATCGTACTAACAATCGTTATAGTCATATTTATAGACTGCGGCAATTCAACGCCGGCGTCAAATGCACGCTGATTATTTACTATGACCCGCCGGTGTGCGCGGCTGGCGCAGCACTTCCTCGATTTTCGGCTGATCCAGGCTGCCGGTGATGTGATAGCGGATCACCGAGATTTTGTTCCACAGCGGCGCCAGGACCTTGCTGGCGGCGAATACCGCGGCGCCGACCACCGGATTGATGGCAAACGCGGCGGCAACCCCGACGGTGGCGGAGATTTCCGGCGCTATCACCGCTTCCATATCAATGCGCTGCGCGTTCAAATCCACCTGGCCGTTCATGGCGATGTCCGCTTCCAGGCCATCAATCAGCGAGTCGTTGGTATGCAGCACACCGTCTTTAATCCAGGCAGTACCTTTAATGGAGTCAAAATAGAATCCTTTACCGAAGGTGTCGCGGAAATCGAACTGGAGCTTGCGCAACAGCGCGTCGAAGCTAATCAGGCGCAATAGCCTGCCCGCCTGGCCGCTGCTGAGATTATCGATCTTGCCTTTGCCGAGATTGGTGTGCAATACGCCGTTCAGGCTGGCGATCTCGGGTGTCCAGGGCAGCGACTGCCAGTGAAGATCGTAATCCAGGTTAAAAGGCGCGTCGCGCAATGGGGTGTCGATGCCGACATAGTCCGCCGCCTCGCCGATATTTTTACCGCTCAGTTTGCCTTTGACCGAGGTCAGGTTTTGCCGGCCGGTGCGCGACCATCCGCCTTCAAGCGTCAGCCGGGATTTGCCGGTATCCACCAGGCCATGGCTCAGCGCCAGGGTATTTTTCTGCGGCGTCACATCCGCCTCGACCCGGCCCAGATTTTGCCCCAGCAGCCAGCACTCCTGGCAACGCAGCTGCAGTGCCGGCCAGTCGCTAAAGCCGGCGGCCGGGTCGTCATCCTGGAAGAGCGTATCGCCAGCCGCGCCGTTTTTCGGCCACAGCGGATTATAATAAAGGTAACGGATATCCGCCCGCCAGGGGCCTTGGTTCGCTAGCGCCAGCTTGCCGTCGATTTCCTTGCCGCGGGCTTCAACGACGCTGCCGCCCAGGGTATTGCGGCGCGTCAGCGACAGCGCGTGCCATTGCTGGCCGCCCAGGGCCAATAACGGCGTATTCAGCGTCAGGGCATCCGGGAAACGGAACCGGCTGGCCACCGCTTTGCCCGCCGAGCGGGACTGCGGCGTCATTAACGCCAGCCATTTTTCGCCGTCCAGCGCCGGTAGATTCAGCGTCAGGCTTTTACCGTCCGGCAGCGGCGGTATCCTGGCGTTATCGGTGGCCCAGGCGCCGCGCGCAAGCGTAACCAGCTTGCCCAACTGCCATTCGCTGTTAAAGGCATTATTCTTGCCGGCATGTCCGCTCAACGTAAAGCCCGTCAGACCGCCCTGGGCCTTGACCGCTAATGGGAACGGCTGGCCGGCCGCTTTATCCAATGGCGCAGGTAAGTGACTGCTTACATTTTTTAAATCGGCAGTGACATCCACGGTATACGCGGGTTTGCCTTGCAACGGCAAGGTTATCGCCATCACGCTCTGCCAGGAGGCCCGTCCTCCCAGCGCTTTCGCCATGGGTTCGGGCAGGCCGGACAGATGGGCCACCGACCAGTCCCCTTGCATATCGACGTTGATATCAAAGCTTTTTTGCAGCTCTTGCGTCGTGAAGCGCACCGCTACCGGCTGTCCCAGCCACTGTGCCGACAGCATATCGCTGTCCAGGTTGCCATTATGGTAGCGGAACTGGCCGTTCAGGTTGTTCATGGTGGTGCCCAGCGGCTTAATCAGCAGGCTGTTGTCGGCCAGATTCACCTGACCCGATGCGGTGACTGCCTGGCCGCTAAGGGGTATGGATAGGTGTAAGTCCCCACTAACATTGCCGCCGACCTGCAGCTCGGCAAGCGCCGCGCCAAGGGATTTCTGCAACGGAGTCTGGTTAAAATAGGCGCCGATGGCCGGGCCGGACCCGCTGACATCCGCATCCACCAACAGCAGCTGTTTGGAATAATCGGGGATGGCGGCCACGATATTACTGCCGGTCGCCTCGCCCAGTTTCGCCTGCGGCGCGCGCATAAACAAACCGTCGTTCAGGAAGTCCAGATCGATACTCAGATCGGTCAGCCGCGGCCAGCCGGGTTCAAATTCATAGTCCGCATGGCGCAGCGGCACCAGTACCTCGAATTGCCCGTCGTTATGCTTAAACGGGAATTGTTTGGGATCGCCGGCAAAGACCAGCGTGGCGTTATCCACCTGCCCGCCTTTCAACGCGCCGGTGAGGTAATTGACCAGGTGGGTGCCCATTAACGGCTCGGGAAAATAGCGCCAGACCTGGGCGGCATCATACAAGCGCAGACCGGACAGCACATCCAGCCACGGATCACCGTTGAGGGGCTGATGAAAATAAAAGTCCCCGGTCGCCCACAGCGAGGTGGCCTGCAGATCGATATCGCTGCCCCATAACCGCAGGCCCTGCTCATCATTGCGCCAGTCAAGGGCGGCCCTGGCCCGCTGCACTTCCAGCGGCGCGCGAAACATATCTTTATACGGCAAGGTGCTGTTATCCAGCGCCAGGTTTAGCCGGCCGGCGGCAAGGGTTCCCGCCACCGAACCGCCGACATGATCCACGCCGGGCAGGAGTTGCCATTGCTGCCAGCTGAGATCGCGCCAGTCGCTCTGGAAACGGATTTTTTCCGGGTTATTAAGCGGAATATCCAGCGCCAGGGTGGACAGTACCCCTTTGGGCTGCAGATCCTGCCAGCGGGCGCGCAGGTTGGGTGTAATAATGGATATCAGCGGCAAGAAGGGACTGAAACGCTGCAGCTCCAGGTTTTTCGCCCGCAGGCGGATTTCCCCGGCCCTGTCGGGCGCGAACAGATGATTCTTTTCCGGCAGCCAGAACAGCGAGAGCGCGCCGGGCGCCCAGGATTCCCCGTCGGTGGCGATGTTGAGCACCGGCACGTCCATTTGCCATCCGTCGCCCTGTTTGCTCAGGTGCAGGGCCAATTTCGCCACGTCCACGCGGTGGTCCTGGCCTCCGTCCTGCCAGCTAGCCGTCCCCTGGCTGAAAAAGGCGTCGCCGCCGGTAATATCGCCATGATCCAGGCTCAGCCAGGCGGCCAGGCTGAAATCGGCCCGTTGCAAACCGGTCTGGCTTTGCACCCACTGGCTGAACCATGGCTTGAGATTGATATTATCGGCCTGCAAGTAGATTTTGCCGTTATCCAGCAGACCGTTTTCATCATTGAGGTCCATGCGCAACTGGATCGCGCCCTGCTGCACATCAACGTTGGATAAGGCTATCTGTCCTTCCGCCCGGTGGCGCTGGCGTGAGTTGAGCCAGGTCAGTTGCGGCACCGAAAGCATGGTGCGCTCCCCCGAGGGCGTCAGGAAAGAGAGCTCGCTGTCGCGCAGGATAAAGTGGTCGAACTGATGTAAAAACAGATCGGAAAGCTGGTCGGATTTAATGGGGCTGCCCTGATGGTCGCGGCCCAGCAGGGTGGTATTTAAATCCAGCTGCAATCGATAAAACGTGACGTCGCGAAATTGCCAGCGCCAGTGCAGCAGCGATTGCCAGACGTCCAGGGCCAGGGTAACGCGCTGGATACGCAACTGTTCATCGGCGGTAACGGATTCAATGGCGCGGATATCAAGCGTCGGGCCGAAGGACTGCCAGGTGCCGTGCATTTCACGGATCTGGACATTGAGTCCGGTAGCGGTGTTTAGGGTTTGGACAATTTGCGGGCGAAAGCTGTCCAGATGGGGCAACGCCAGGCGTAACGCACTGACCGCTAATGCCACCAGGACAATCAGGGTTGCACATAGGGCCAGCAATATCCCCGGCAGTCGCTTCACGCCTTTCTCCTTGCTTCCCGTCGCACCGCTTACGGCAAGTATTTATTTTTATCTCCTGCCCGCGTGTCATGCTCTACGCCGGGCCTGAATCCTCTGGCTACATCATCACGACGTCGAACTGCTCCTGACTGTAGAGCGGTTCGATCTGCACCTTAACCTGCTTGCCGACAAAAATCTCCACCTCCGCCAGCGCATGGGATTCGTCGCTTTTCAGCGCTTCGCCCACCGCCGCCGAGGCGTATACCAAAAAACGGTCGGATTCGTAGGCATGGTGCACCCGCACGATCTCGCGCATAATTTCATAACAAACGGTCTCAATGGTTTTCACCGTGCCGCGGCCATGACAAGTAGGACACTCGCTGCACAGCACATGTTCAATACTTTCACGGGTGCGTTTGCGGGTCATCTCCACCAGGCCGAGCTGGGAGAAGCCGTTGATGCCGGTTTTTACCCGATCCTTGCTCAGCGCCTGCTCCAGCGAATGCAATACCCGCCGCCGGTGTTCTTCATTAACCATATCGATAAAATCGATGATAATAATGCCGCCCAGGTTACGCAACCGCAGTTGGCGGGCAATGGCCTGGGTGGCCTCGATATTGGTGTTGAAGATGGTTTCATCCAGGTTCCGGTGGCCGACAAACGCGCCGGTATTAATATCAATGGTGGTCATCGCCTCGGTCTGGTCGATGATCAGATATCCCCCCGATTTCAGCTCGACTTTACGTTCCAGTGAGCGCTGGATTTCGTTTTCCACGTCATAAAGATCAAAGATAGGCTGTTTGCCGTTGTAATGCTCGAGCTTGTGGGTCATCTCCGGAATATATTCACCGGTAAACTCCACCAGCAGATCAAAGGTCAGGCGGGAGTCCACCCGGATGCGATCCAGCGCGGCGCCGGCAAAATCGCGCAAGATGCGCTGCGCCAGCGCCAGCTCGCCGTAAAGCATATATTTGCTCTGGTTACGGCGTTTGCGCTCCATGACCTTGGTCCACAGGCGTTTGAGAAAAGCGGCATCCTGGGCCAGTTCCTCTTCGCCGATGCCTTCCGCCGCGGTGCGGATAATAAACCCGCCGTGCTCATCGCAGTAATCCGCCACGGTGCGCTTAAGGCGCTCGCGCTCTTCCTCGCTATCGATGCGTTGGGATACGCCGACATGGGACGCCCCGGGCATAAACACCAGGTAACGCGAGGGCAGCGTAATGTCGGTGGTCAGGCGCGCGCCTTTGGTGCCCAACGGATCCTTGACCACCTGTACAATGATGTCCTGTCCTTGCCTGACCAGTTCGGCAATATCGCGCACATGGAAGTTTTTCTGCTCTTCGCCGGCGACGCATTCGGTATGCGGCATGATATCGGACGCATGCAAAAACGCCGCCTTATCCAGGCCGATATCGATAAACGCCGCCTGCATGCCCGGCAGTACGCGGCTGACCCGGCCTTTATAGATATTACCAACAATACCCCGCCGGGCCTCGCGTTCAATGTGGATTTCCTGCAAAATGCCGCCGTCGATATAAGCGACCCGCGTCTCGGAAGGCGTGATATTAACCAGTAATTCAGCAGCCATGTTGTCCTCTCAGACTACGTAAAGCAATAAACTGGCAAAGCAATTCAGAGGTTTCCACCAGCGGCAAACCCACCACGCCGTGATAGCTTCCATTGATAGCCCTGACAAAAACCCCGCCCAATCCCTGGATGCCGTAAGCCCCGGCTTTATCCATGGGTTCACCGGAGGCAATATAGCGATGAATCTCCTGCGGCGACAACAGGCGGAATGTGACTTCGGTCACGACGCTGAGGCAAAGCTGATGCCCGGCGTCGGCAAAAGCGATCGCCGTCATCACCTGGTGGCATTGTCCCGAGAGGGCCGTTAACATCTCGGCGGCATGGGCGCCGTCGCGCGGTTTTTCCAGGATGCGGCCATCCAGCACCACGATGGTATCCGCTCCCAGCACCGGACGCGGTTCAGGAGCTATCGCCACGCCGGCCAACGCTTTTTCCAGCGCCAGCCGGCGCACATATTCCGGCGCCTTCTCCCCCGCGCGGCGCAGTTCCGCCACCGGGGCGCAGAGCACGTCGAACGGCACGTCCAGCAATGTGAGCAATTCCCTGCGCCTGGGTGAGCCGGAAGCCAGATATATCGCGGTCATAACAGCCCCTATTGCACGGAAAACTGGCGGCGCACTTTACGCATCAGTAAAAACAGCCACGGCCATAACACGCCGTCCACGACGCTGCTCCAGAAAATTTCCGGCCTGAATGAAATATTGATCACCAGGAACTCAGCCCAGAACACGATGACATGCATGGTCAATGATAGCATTACCACGATCAGCGACTGCTGCCATAGGGCCATATTCCTAAACAACTGGAATTTGAAGACCACCAGGTAGGCCAGGATGCTTAACGCCAGCGCCCTGACGCCCAGGATGGAACCCAGGATGAGATCCATGATAAGCCCCAGCACGAAGCCGGTGCCGACATTAACCCGGTGTGGTATCGCCATCACCCAGTAAATCAGCACCAGGCTGAGCCAGGAGGGCCTGAACAGGTAAAGCTGCTCGGGCCACGGCATGATTTGCAATACGATGGCGAGAAGAAATGAGAGCCAGATGACCCAGGTGCCGTTGCGGCGATAACGGTTCATTGCCGGGACCCGGAAAACGGATTCACCGCCGGCGTGGACCGCCCTGAAGCCGGCGCCGTATGGCCGGCTGCCGGCGCGTTGCCGGCGGGGGACGTCGGGTTGGCGTCCGGCGCGCTGCCGGCGGGGGCCGTACGGCTGGATGCCGGCGCAGCGCTATCCGCCGCGGTGCGATTGCCCGCCGGCGCGGCGCGACCCGTCGCCGCGTGATTGGCCGGCGACGCATTGCCGGCCGGTGCCGCGCGGGAGGTCCCCGCCCTGGCATCCGCCGCCGGCGCAGCGGCGGCGGGCGCCGCGGCCGGTGCGCTTGCCGGCGCTTCCGGCCCCATGATGCTATCCTGGGACGGCAGCACCTGCGGCATCATCTGCATCAGGCGTTCATTGGCCACCCGATGGACCTCCGCCGGCGGCAGCGGCACCTCGCCCCGGGGGTCGGCTCCCCATAACAACAGCAAATAGCGCAGCCGCTGCAATTGGGCGGTCGGCCTGGCCTGGATCACGGTGTAGGCACGCTGGGTATCGACCTTAACCGACGACACCACGCCCACCGGATATCCTTCGGGGAAACGGCCGCCAAGACCGGAGGTCACCAGCACATCGCCGACGCGGATATCGGTGTTGCCCGGTAAATGCTCCAGCTGCAGATCTTCGGTGCAGCCGTTGCCGGCCACGATGACCCGGATATCGTTGCGTAAGACCTGGATGGGCAAGGCATGGGACGCATCGCAAATCAGCAACACCCGGCTGGTCATTTTGCCGGCGGCCACTACCTGGCCGACCACGCCTTTGTCGCTGATGACCGGCTGGCCGACATAAACGCCGCTGTCCAGACCTTTATCGATCACCACCTGGTCGCTGTAAGGATCGGTACTGGTGGAGATAACCTGGGTGACCATCTTCTGCTCATCCTGGCGCAGGGGCGAACCGAGCAGCTCGCGCAGACGCGCGTTCTCCTGCCGGAATTGCCCCAGCAGCAGCTGTTCGCTGTTCCTGAGCAGCAGTTCCTGGCGCAGGGTATGGTTCTCCTGCTCGAGCTGTCCGCGCGACGCCAGCGTTTCCGACACGTTGTCCAGCATCTTGCGCGGACCATTGGCCAGGAAATAGAACGGGCTGACGGCGGTATCCATGTATGTGCGTATCTGCACAAAGGTCCCGAGCCGGCTGTCGGCGATAATAATGGCGATAGCCACCATCACGGCCAGGAACAGTCGGAGTTGCAGAGAAGGTCCCCTGCTAAAAATCGGCTTCATAAGCTATGCATTTTCCTCAACAAAAAAGGGGGGCGCCGACCAGGATGAGAAATCTCAGCGTTCACCCGGGTGGTTCCCCCCTTTTCGAGGCAGGTTATTCTTCGCTGAACAAATCACCGCCGTGCATATCGATCATCTCCAGCGCCTTGCCGCCACCACGGGCGACGCAGGTGAGGGGATCTTCCGCCACCACCACGGGTATGCCGGTCTCTTCCATCAGCAGACGGTCGAGATTGCGCAGCAACGCGCCGCCGCCGGTCAGGACCATGCCGCGCTCGGAGATATCGGAGGCCAGCTCGGGCGGGCACTGTTCCAGCGCCACCATGACCGCGCTCACGATGCCGGTTAACGGCTCCTGCAGCGCTTCAAGGATTTCATTGGAGTTCAGGGTAAAGCCCCGGGGCACGCCCTCGGCCAGATTACGGCCGCGGACTTCGATTTCCCTGACTTCATCGCCAGGATAAGCGGATCCAATTTCATGCTTGATGCGTTCGGCGGTGGCTTCGCCAATCAATGAGCCGTAATTGCGGCGCACATAATTAATAATAGCCTCATCGAAGCGATCGCCGCCAATACGCACGGAAGAAGAATAAACCACCCCGTTCAGGGAGATCACCGCCACTTCCGTGGTGCCGCCGCCGATATCCACCACCATGGAGCCGGTGGCTTCTGACACCGGCAGCCCGGCGCCGATGGCGGCGGCCATGGGTTCCTCAATCAGGAATACTTCGCGCGCCCCCGCCCCTTGGGCCGATTCACGGATCGCGCGGCGTTCCACCTGGGTGGCGCCGACCGGGACGCAAACCAGCACCCGCGGACTCGGGCGCATGAAGCTGTTGCTGTGAACCTGTTTGATGAAGTGCTGCAGCATTTTTTCGGTGACGAAGAAATCCGCGATGACGCCGTCCTTCATCGGACGAATCGCCGCGATATTGCCGGGTGTGCGACCCAGCATCTGTTTGGCTTCATGGCCGACGGCGGCGACGCTTTTCGGCGAGCCGGCGCGATCCTGACGAATCGCGACGACGGAAGGTTCGTTCAGGACAATGCCCTGTCCTTTTACATAAATCAGGGTATTGGCTGTACCCAGGTCGATGGACAAGTCGTTGGAAAACATGCCACGAAATTTTTTAAACATAACTGAAGGATAATCCTGCAAGCTGGGGCGAAAGATAAAATCCGCCTACTTTACCAACCACGAGAAGCAGCGACAAGGCGCAATAACGCGCTGCTTCAATGAAAATACGTCCTCGTTAACATTCCCACACACCGAAGAAATCCCTGACGCGGTTTTTAGTCAGATGAAATGCGAGATTACTTCCGGCGCCGGTGTCGGCACTTATCGCTCTGCCTGCCGTATACGGGCGGACGCGCCGGCGGCGTGGCCACTGATAAACGGCAAAGGAGCGACAGATTGGCAACCGCAGGCAGAAAATCTGGCAGTGCACCTGATTCCAGGTAATGTAAGTACCTACTAACCAATTAGGTTAATGGGCGTATTGTACGTTAATTTTTCACGAACTTTTATACTATTCACGCATCCTGGCGTGAATATTTTTTTACCATCTCGTCCAGAGGCACTATCGGGGCAAAAAAGTCCCCTTGTCCCCCTGCGACCGCGTTATCCACCAGCGTTTGCCATTCCAGTTGGGTCCTTACGCCGGTGGCGAAAACCTGGGTCGCGGTGCCGACGCAGGCTTCGGGCAGGCTCTGGATGAACAGCTGGTTTTCAGCACGGCGATCGATTTCCCTTGCCAGGCCGGGATGCAGCTTGATGAGAGATATCGTCACCGCGCTGATATAGGCGGTACTCACCACCGTCAGCCCCGCCTGTACCACGCTTAGACGACAGCCCAGCGCGTCCAGCAAGCGTAACACCGGACGCAACCGCACCAAGTGTTGACAAAGATCGGCCTCCACAAGTTCAAACATAATTTGCCGACGCTGTGTTTTTTCGCATTGCATCAGCGTATTGCGCAGCCACAGCCGGAAGTCGCGTTGCAGCAGCGAGTCAACGCTCAGGGTTATCGCCAGCACCCGTTCCGGCAATTGCGCCAGCAGGGGCAGGATACGGGTCAGCTGCTGCCGGTCGTAGCGCTCCATCAGTCCAAGGCGGCGCAGCATCGGCATAAATTCGGCGGCGGCCAACGCCTGGCCGCCTTCGGGGATACGGTTGATCACCACATGATGATCCAGACGGCCATCGCGCCGGTAGGCCGCGCGGGTAAACAGCTCCGGCCCGCCGCGCGCCAGGGTCTGTTCAAGCAAGGTGCGCCATTTGACATTGCCCCGCACCTGCTCCGGTACCCGCTTGTCGAATACCGACCAGGCGTTGCCGCCCTGCAATTCCGCTTCGCGGGCGGCCTGCTCAGCGGACTCCATCACCTCCACCGCCGTCTGGCCCTGGCGATAGACGCAAATGCCGATATGGAGCACATCGTCGCGGTGATGGCCCGCCTCGCCCGGCAGGGTGGCAAGCGCCGCCACCAGTTGCGCCGCCAGCGACTCGGCCTCCTTGAGGGAGCAATGCGGCAGCAGCACCGCCAGATCGCGCCGGAAATAACGCGCCAGCAGCGCGTCGGGATAACGCATCACATAGGTGGCGATCAGCTGTATCAGCGCCTGTATCAGTTCCAGGGCCTGTGTTTTGCCCTGGCGCGTTTCCGGCAGCTCGGGATCCGGCGGCCGCAGCATCATCACCACGCCATGCGGCCCCATTTCCTGGCTGTCTTCCAGCTGGAGCGACAGCTGGTTGTCAAAAAACAGCCGGTTGCTCAGCCCGGTCTTGGCATCGCGCGCCGCGAACGCCCGGATCAGGATATCCACCCGGCTACGCTGCTCGCGGGCCTGCGCAAGGTCGCTGAGCAGGCGATCGATGGCGCTGCTGGTCAGCGACGGCGGCTCGCCGGCATTGCCCGACACGCTGTCGCGCTCCCCATGCATAATCCGCCGGGCACGGTATTCCAGGGTTTCCTGCGGCTGGATTTGGCGGCGCAGCCAGCGTAACCCCATCAGCAAAGAGAGCACCATCAGGACGATGGCGATGCTTACCGGCGCGGTCACCGCCAGCGAGCGCACCTCGCTTAACAGCGCCGTGGGATAGGTCAGCCGGACCAGCAAGTCGGGATGATGGGGCAACGCCAGGCTGCGGCGCAGGAAATCGGAGGGAGGATGGCCGCTCTCCGCCAGGCCGGCGGGCAGGTAACGGTTCAGCGTGGTCTCGCCGCGGCGGATTTCCAGCTCGCTGATGCCGCCGCTTTGCAGGGCAAACGGCAGCCAGCGCGCCAGGTCGGCGGGTGATTGGGTCGACAGCGCCTCATCGAGCGCCGCGGCAAGCGCCGCCATTTGCCGATCGGTACGGTGCTCGTTGAGGTAAAAAAAACTTAACGCGCTGCCCGCCAGCATCAATAACATCACCAGCGCGCACAGCAAGGCCACCATAGCGGAAAGTCTGACGAGTAATCGCATCCCTGTGCCCCGGTAAAATATCTGAGGTAAGCCTGACGATATTTTATCGTCAGTACGGACAAAATGACATATTTTCAACCAAAGCGGGCAAAATATCGCCAGCCGACGGGTGGCGTGGAAAAATAGTCGCCGGGACGCGGGAATAAAAAAACGTTTTATACGTCATACTGGCTACAGAGCCTTAATTGCTTAATGGAGACGATTATGACCCGAAACCGCAAACTGCGGGAAGCCGACGTTACCGCCGAGGCCGTGTTTTTCCAGCGGCGTAAGGTGTTGCAAGCGCTGGGCATCACCGCGGCCTCGCTCAGCCTGCCGCTGTCGGCCCGGGCCAACGTATTGTCCTGGTTCAAGGGCGACAAGGCCGCCCCCGCCGCGCCGACGGGCAAGGATCTGTCTTTCAGCCGGCCCGCCGCCTGGCATGCCGATTTGCCGCTGACGCCGTATGATAAAGTCACCGGCTATAATAATTTCTACGAATTCGGCCTGGATAAAGCCGATCCGGCGGCCAACGCCGGCGGCCTGAAAACCGACGGCTGGAAAGTGGTCATCGACGGCGAAGTGGCTAAGCCCATGACGCTTGACATGGACGACATCCTGAAACGTTTTGCGCTGGAAGAACGTATTTACCGGCTGCGCTGCGTGGAGGCCTGGTCAATGGTCGTGCCCTGGACCGGTTTTGAGCTGGGAAAACTGCTTAAGCTGGCGGAGCCCACCAGCCAGGCGCGTTATGTCGCGTTCCAGACCCTGGACGATCCAGAGCAGATGCCGGGAGAAAAAGACCGTTATATCGGCGGCGGCCTGGATTACCCTTATGTGGAGGGGCTGCGGATCGATGAGGCCATGAACCCGCTGGCGCTGATGACGGTCGGCGTTTACGGCAAAACGCTGCCGCCGCAAAACGGCGCGCCCATCCGCCTGATTACCCCCTGGAAATATGGTTTTAAGGGCATCAAATCCATTGTCCATATCCGGCTGACGCGCGAGCAGCCGCCCACCACCTGGAATCTTTCCGCGCCGAACGAGTATGGATTTTACGCTAACGTGAATCCGCATGTGGATCACCCCCGCTGGTCCCAGGCAACGGAAAGGGCTATCGGCGCCGGCGGCATCCTGGATGTAAAACGCCAGCCGACTCTGTTGTTCAACGGCTACGCCGAACAGGTGGCCGGCTTATATCGTGGCCTGGATTTGCGGGAGAATTTCTGAGTGCGGCTTAACCTTAAACACATTTTCTGGCTAAAGGTACTGATTCACCTGGCGGCGTTCCTGCCCCTGGTCTGGCTGGTCTATGCGGTCAGCCAGGGCGATTTCAGCGCCGACCCGGCCAAGGATATCCAGCACTTTACCGGGCGCATGGGGCTAAAACTGTTGCTGGCGTCGCTGTTGATAACCCCGCTGGCCCGGTATGGCCGCCAACCCCTGCTGATCCGCTGCCGCCGTCTTATCGGCCTGTGGTGTTTCGCCTGGGTAAGCCTGCATCTGCTGAGCTATTCTGTGCTTGAACTGGGCATCGACAATCTCGGCCTGCTGGGCCGGGAACTGGTCTCCCGCCCCTACCTGACGCTGGGCATCATCAGCTGGCTGATTTTACTGGCGCTGGCGCTGACCTCCACCCAGCGCGCCCAGCGGCAATTGAAAAGCCGGTGGCAAACGCTGCACAATCTGGTCTATGTGGTGGCGATCCTGGCGCCGATACACTATCTCTGGTCGGTCAAAATTCTCTCGCCCCAGCCGGTGTTGTATGCTCTGGCGGCGGCGGTTCTGTTAGCACTGCGTTACAAAAAATTTCGCGGCTGGTGGCGCTAGCCGCGGAATTTTTTATTTCATTCCCCCGCCAAAATGCGCTATCTTGCACTCCACTTTGGATACCGCGTCCAGCTTATCTTCGCAGATAACGCCAGTATGTTGCTGCGAAAAGTTGCGATATCATTATAATGCTTGACCCTGTTAACACTCTGGCCCGGATTTTTCATCAAAAAGGTGACAAAACGGTTACGGAAGGTTATTTTTTACGGGGCTTCGTTAATTAACCGGAGATAGCGGCACGATGGCGGATAAGTTTCACATTTTGCTCCTCAATGGTCCCAACCTGAATCTGCTCGGGACCCGTGAGCCGGATAAGTATGGCCACACCACGCTCGCCGATATCATCAGCAGCCTTGAAACACAGGCGCAGGCTCTCGGCGTGACGTTAAGCCACCTGCAATCCAATGCGGAACATGTCCTGATAGATCGCATCCATCAGGCCCGCGGTAATACCGATTTTATCGTGATCAATCCCGCGGCGTTTACCCATACCAGCGTAGCGTTGCGCGACGCGCTGTTAGCGGTAAACATCCCATTTATTGAAATTCACTTATCCAATGTGCATGCGCGCGAGCCATTCCGACATCATTCCTATCTCTCCGATATTGCGGTTGGCGTTATCTGCGGCCTCGGCGCCGATGGTTATAATTTTGCTTTTCAGACGGCGGTCAATCGTCTGTCTGCATCCAATTAATTAGAGTATGGAACCCCACTCATGGATATTCGTAAGATCAAGAAGCTGATTGAACTGGTTGAAGAGTCCGGCATTTCAGAGCTGGAAATCTCCGAAGGTGAGGAATCGGTTCGTATCAGCCGTGCTCCGGCCATGCCTGCCTATCCCATGATGCAACAGGCTTATATCCCCGCGGCCCAGCAGCAGGTGGCCCCGGTGGCCGCCGCCGCGCCTGCGGCCGAGCAGGCCGCCGCCGTACCCGCCGCCATGAGCGGCCATTTGGTGCGCTCCCCGATGGTCGGCACGTTTTATCGCACCCCAAGCCCTGACGCGAAACCTTTTATCGAAGTCGGACAAAAGGTCAATGTCGGCGACACGCTGTGCATCGTCGAAGCCATGAAAATGATGAACCAGATAGAGTCCGACAAAGCCGGGGTGGTCAAAGCCATTCTGCTGGACAATGGTCAACCGGTTGAATTCGACGAGCCGCTGGTCGTCATCGAATAACGAGGCGCCACATGCTAGATAAAATTGTTATCGCCAATCGTGGTGAAATTGCGCTGCGTATTTTGCGCGCTTGTAAGGAATTGGGTATTAAGACCGTGGCCGTGCATTCCACGGTGGACCGCGATCTGAAACACGTACTGCTGGCCGATGAAACCATTTGTATCGGGCCCGCGCCTTCGGTAAAAAGCTATCTCAACATCCCGGCGATTATTTCGGCGGCGGAAATTACCGGCTCGGTGGCCATCCATCCCGGGTACGGTTTCCTGTCCGAAAACGCGGATTTTGCCGAGCAGGTTGAACGCTCCGGCTTTATCTTTATCGGGCCGCGCGCCGAAACCATTCGCCTGATGGGCGACAAGGTTTCGGCCATCAGCGCGATGAAAAAAGCCGGCGTGCCTTGCGTGCCCGGTTCCGACGGCCCGGTCGGCGATGATATGGAAAAAAACCGCGCGGTGGCCAAGCGTATCGGTTACCCGGTTATCATCAAGGCCTCGGGCGGCGGCGGCGGGCGCGGCATGCGCGTCGTGCGCGGCGACAACGAGCTGGAATCATCGATCAAAATGACCCGCGCCGAAGCCAAGGCGGCGTTTAACAACGATGTCATTTACATGGAAAAGTACCTGGAAAATCCCCGGCATATCGAGGTCCAGGTATTGGCGGACGGCCAGGGCAACGCCATCTACCTGGCGGAACGCGACTGCTCCATGCAGCGCCGCCACCAGAAAGTGGTGGAGGAAGCGCCCGCGCCGGGCATTACCGAAGCCATGCGCCGCTACATCGGCGAACGCTGTTCCAAGGCGTGCCGGGATATCGGCTATCGCGGCGCCGGCACCTTTGAATTCCTGTATGAGAACGGCGAGTTTTATTTCATTGAGATGAATACCCGCATCCAGGTGGAGCATCCGGTTACCGAAATGATTACCGGCGTGGATCTCATCAAGGAACAGCTGCGCATCGCCGCCGGCCAGCCTTTGTCCATCAAGCAGGACGAAGTACGGGTTACGGGGCACGCGGTGGAATGCCGTATCAACGCCGAGGATCCCAACACCTTTATGCCCAGTCCGGGCAAGATCACCCGCTTCCATGCGCCGGGTGGTTTCGGCGTGCGCTGGGAATCGCATATCTACGCGGGCTATACCGTACCGCCGTATTATGATTCCATGATTGGTAAATTGATTTGTTATGGCGAGAACCGCGATGTGGCCATCGCGCGCATGAAAAATGCGCTGGCGGAGCTTATCATCGACGGCATCAAAACCAACATTGATTTGCAGCTGAAAATCATGAACGACGAAAACTTCCAGCACGGCGGCACCAACATCCATTACCTGGAGAAAAAGCTCGGTTTAGTGGAAAAATAACCCGTGCTGCAAAAGGCCGGTTGTCACCGGCCTTTTCCGTTTAAATCCCCTTTAGCACTATGCAAATCGGCTACATGCCGTAAAATCGCCTTTTTTTCGTTATCACTTATTCATTCCGGTACCAAGACATCATGGATAAACGATTTCTTCAGGCTCACCGCGAAGCCCGGTGGGCGTTTGGCCTGGCGGTGGCCTATCTGATTGCCTGGGTGCTGGCCGCCTACCTGCCCGACGACCGGCAGGGGCTCACCGGCCTGCCCCATTGGTTTGAAATGGCCTGCCTGTGGGTGCCGCTGCTGTTCCTGGCGCTTTGCTGGCTGATGGTGCGCGTTATCTACCGCGATATCCCCCTGGAGGATAATGATGCAAAGTGAGATCCTTTTACCGCTGATTGCCTACCTGGTCCTAGTCTTCGCGCTTTCGTTCTATGCCTACCGCCGCCGCCAGAAAGGCGAGTTCCTGACGGAATATTTCCTCGGCAACCGCTCGATGGGCGGGTTTGTGCTGGCGATGACCCTCACCGCCACCTATATCAGCGCCAGCTCCTTTATCGGCGGGCCGGGCGCGGCCTACAAATATGGACTCGGCTGGGTACTGCTGGCGATGATCCAACTGCCGACGGTCTGGCTGTCTCTGGGTGTGCTCGGCAAGAAATTCGCCATCCTCGCCCGCCGCTACAACGCGGTCACTCTCAACGATATGCTGCTGGCCCGCTATCAAAGCCCGCTGCTGGTATGGCTTGCCAGTATCAGCCTGCTGGTGGCCTTTATCGGCGCCATGACGGTGCAGTTTATCGGCGGCGCGCGCCTGCTGGAAACCGCCGCCGGCATCCCCTACGATACCGGGCTGCTGATTTTCGGCATCAGCATCGCGTTGTATACGTCGTTCGGTGGTTTTCGCGCCAGCGTGCTCAACGACGCTTTCCAGGGACTGGTCATGCTGCTGGGCACTTTTATCCTGCTGTTCAGCGTTATCCACGCCGCGGGCGGCCTGTCCGCAGCGGTGACCAAACTCCAGCACATCCAGCCGGCGCTGGTATCCCCGACAGGCGTCGACCACGTGCTGACGCCGCAGTTTATGTCGTCGTTCTGGATCCTGGTGTGCTTCGGCGTTATCGGCCTGCCCCATACCGCGGTGCGCTGCATTTCGTACCGGGACAGCAAAGCCGTACATCGCGGCATTATTATCGGCACCCTGGTGATCGGCGTGCTGATGCTGGGCATGCACCTTGCCGGCGCCCTGGGCCGGGCGATACTACCCGACCTGACCATTCCCGACCAGGTGATCCCGACGCTGATGATCACCGTCCTGCCGCCGGTGGTGGCCGGCATATTTCTGGCCGCGCCTTTGGCGGCGATCATGTCGACAATCAACGCGCAACTGCTGCAATCCTCGGCGACCATCGTCAAGGATCTCTATCTCAGCCTGCGTCCCGCCCAGGCGGGCAACGAACGCTTGCTGACGCGGATGTCGGGCACGGTCACGCTGGCGCTGGGCCTGTTATTAATGGTGGCCGCCTGGCGCCCGCCGGAGATGATCATCTGGCTCAACCTGCTGGCCTTCGGCGGGCTCGAGGCGGTATTTCTGTGGCCGCTGGTGCTGGGGCTATACTGGGAACGCGCCAACGCGGCCGGGGCCCTGAGCGCGATGATCGCCGGCGGGGTCTGTTACGCCGTGCTCGCCACCCTTGATGTGCATATCGGCGGTTTCCATCCCATTGTGCCCGCCCTGGCGCTGAGCCTGGCGGCGTTCCTGGCGGGCAACTGCCTTCGCCCCGCCGCCCGGCCCGTTGCCCGGCCCGGCCTTTAATTTTTTTATTGGGAGCAACAGATGCCCTGGATTCAAATGAAGATCAACACCACCGGCGCCAACGCCGAGGAACTCAGCGACGCGCTGATGGAATGCGGCGCGGTATCGGTCACCTTTCAGGATACCCACGACAACCCGGTATTCGAGCCGCTACCGGGCGAGACGCGGTTATGGGGCGATACCGATGTCATAGGCCTTTTTGCGGCCGATATCGACATAGCGGCGCTTATAGACGCCTTATCGGGCCATGCTCTGCTGGGACAGGATTTCCATCCTAAAATCGAGCAGTTGGAAGATAAGGACTGGGAACGCGAATGGATGGATAATTTCCACCCCATGCGCTTTGGCGAACGGCTGTGGATCTGCCCCAGTTGGCGCCCGGTGCCGGACGCCACGGCGGTAAACGTCATGCTCGACCCCGGCCTGGCCTTCGGCACCGGCACCCATCCCACCACCGCCCTTTGCCTGCAATGGCTGGACGGTTTGGACCTGGCGGGTAAAACGGTAATCGATTTTGGCTGCGGTTCCGGCATCCTGGCCATCGCGGCGTTGAAACTGGGCGCGGCGCACGCCATCGGCATTGATATCGATCCGCAGGCCATCCAGGCCAGCCGTGACAACGCCCAACGCAATGCGGTGGGCGATCGGCTCGACCTGTATTTGTCGCATGACAAACCCGACGACCTGAGCGCCGACGTGGTGGTGGCGAATATCCTGGCCGGCCCACTGCGCGAACTGGCGCCGCTTATCTCCCTCCTGCCGAAACCGGGCGGCTATCTCGGCCTGTCGGGCATCCTGGCAAGCCAGGCGGAAAACGTCAAGGCGGCTTACGCCGACGCGTTTTCGCTCGACCCGGTGGCGGAAAAGGACGAGTGGTGCCGGATAACCGGCCGCCGCCGCTAATCCGGCGGCAAGCGCGTCCCGCCGCGTCGCCGGGGACGGGGCGGGAGCGATTCAGGAAAAAATCGCGACCGCACCAAATATTTTTCAGCTACAACTTTTTGTTTTTATTGTGAAAAATTCGAAAGATGACATGCAAAGAACAATTTCATTGATCTATAGCAGCGGATTGTTCAAAGTTTGGCCTTTCATCTGACGAAAAAAATGCGTAATATACGCGCCCTTGCGGACACAGTATGGTCTCTCTTTGTCTATGCGTATTGGACACCTGCAGCTCGATAATCGCCTGATAGCCGCCCCGATGGCCGGAGTGACAGACCGCCCATTCAGAGCACTCTGTCATGCGATGGGAGCGGGGTTGACCTTTTCCGAGATGCTTTCCTCGAATCCTGAGGTATGGCGCACGGATAAGTCCCGTCTACGTATGGTACATAGTGATGAACCCGGTATCCGGGCCGTGCAGATTGCCGGATGCGATCCTGCTGATATGGCCGCCGCCGCCGTCATTAACGTGGCAAACGGCGCGCAGCTGATTGATATCAACATGGGTTGCCCCGCCAAGAAGGTTAACCGGAAAATGGCGGGCTCCGCCTTGCTGCAGTTTCCGGATCTGGTGAAACAGATCCTGCTGACCGTGGTAAAGGCGGTGGACGTGCCGGTGATGCTGAAAATACGCACGGGCTGGTCGCCGGAACACCGAAATTGTGTAGAAATTGCCCAATTGGCCGAAGATTGTGGTATACAGGCCATCACAATACATGGCCGAACCCGCGCCTGCTTGTTCAACGGCAACGCGGAGTACGACAGTATTCGGGCAGTTAAGCAGTCTGTTACCATTCCGGTTATCGCGAATGGCGACATTACTGACCCGCATAAAGCCAGAGCGGTGCTTGACTACACCGGGGCCGACGCCCTGATGATAGGACGCGCCGCTCAGGGAAGACCCTGGATCTTCCGGGAAATCCAGCATTATCTGGATACGGGGGAGCTGCTGCCGCCGCCGCCGTTAGGCGAGGTGAAGCGTTTGTTGATAGAGCATGTACGGGAACTGCACGACTTTTATGGTCCAGGCAAAGGATTCCGCATTGCTCGTAAGCACGTCTCCTGGTATCTGCAGGAGCATGCCCCCGACAACCAGTTTAGGCGCACATTCAACGCCATTGAGGATGCCGGCGAACAGCTGGAGGCGTTGAAGGCATATTTTGAAAATCTTGCGTAATAGAAAAAAGAGCTGACAGAACTATGTTCGAACAACGCGTAAATTCTGACGTACTGACCGTTTCCACCGTTAACTCTCAGGATCAGGTAACTCAAAAACCGCTGCGGGACTCGGTGAAACAAGCACTGAAGAACTATTTTGCTCAATTAAACGGTCAGGATGTAAATGATGTGTATGAGCTGGTACTGGCTGAAGTAGAACAGCCACTGTTGGACATGGTCATGCAATACACCCGTGGCAACCAAACCCGCGCGGCCCTGATGATGGGCATTAACCGCGGTACACTGCGTAAGAAATTGAAAAAGTATGGTATGAACTAATACCACTGCTAACTGAATAAAAATAAAGGCGTTATTGGGCAACCAATAACGCCTTTTTATTGCCCTGCCGTCGGCTATTTAACCCATTGGCCGCGTCCGGCCGGCAGCGCCGCCAGGCTTCTTGCCATTGCGCGTCGATACTGTATTGCCGCCACCAACGCCAGGAACGGCAGCGACAGCTCCAGAAATTCTTCCTGCGAGGTTTGCAACGCCACCAGCCATTCAGGCGCGTGCCAGCCGAAAGTGCCCTTAATCATGCCCAGGGAACGGTCGATAATGTTGGTCAGCCCAATCAGGAAGACAAAAGTGGCGATGGTCACCGCATGGGCTTTGCCCATGCGCACCGCGCGCAAAACAGGCAACGCATGCCTGACCAGCAGATACAGGCAGGCAACGACAATAGGCACCAGCGACAGCACGGCGTACAGCTTATCAAGCGTGGGCAGGGAACCGGTCCAGAAGCGCAGTTTAAGCATGCTCATATGATCGATATATTTATGCAGGTCCGCCTCGCGCGCCATCATCGCCAGCAGGGCCACGATGACGGCGACACGGGTGCGCCGCCGGCATAGCGGCAGGGGCAGCAGCGCCAGCGACAGGACGGCGATGCCGTATCCCACCAGAGTCAGGTTTTCCACCAGTTGCCCCTCTTCGACCAGATGCACCAATATGTCGGTGGGCATCAGGCACCATAGGATCAAGGTGAACAGGGACACGCCGACTGCCAGCCAGACAGAAAAGCGAGGGGTATCAAGAAAGGACATGGCGCCATCTCTAAAAAAAAGGAAACCATTATTACCGGTAGCAACCTATTTTTTTTAACAATCCATGCGCACTCATTACCCGTATTAATCTGTTTTGCCGTTTCCATCACAACATGTGCCCTCCAGCCAGGCGGTCAGCCCATCTTCACCGGCAGATCCGGCGATGCCGGGGACATGGCTATCGGCGCGCTACCCTGCTGCCGCAGCGTTTCCAGGTACGCCCGCTCGCGCCGCAGCCTGCTGCCGGCCGTTTCTATCCTCCCCGGATATAATTTACGCATAGGCTTATCACTCACTGTACCCGCCATTGCGCCGTGTTACTTCATCCGCCTCCCGCAGGACTAAGCGATCGGCAACGATACGGGGATATCAGGATGGATTAAACACCGTTTTCGCCACAAACAGCCCATTCAACGCCGCCGGGAAGCCCGCGTATATCGCCATCTGCATAATGATTTCGGTGATTTCCTCACGCGTTAACCCTACGTTCAGGCCGGCCTGGATATGGACGTTCAACTGCGGCGCGCAGTTGCCCATCGCCGTTAGCGCGGCGATGGTGGCGATTTCACGCGCGCGCAGGTCAAGCCCGGGACGTGAATAAATATCGCCAAACGGAAACTCAAGCAGATAACGCGCGAAATCGGGCGCGATATCGGCTAAGGCGTCAATCACGTTTTCTCCGGCGCTGCCGTCGATAGCGGCTAAGGCTTTTTTACCCTGTTCCAGTCTGGATAGGGTTATATTCTGTATCGTCATACATTATTCCTCGGTAACGTTGGCGTCGGTATAACCGGCGATTTTAGCGTCGAGGACGAGCAGTGAGGATTGCAGTTCCGTGATATGCGCCCGTACCTTTTGGCGATGCGCCTCCAGCAGGCGCCGGCGATCGGGTAGGGTTGCCGTGCCGCCGTCGCGCAGGGCGGCATAGCGCAACATGTCGCGTATCGGCATGCCGGTAGTTTTCAGCCGCTGCAAAAAGGAAATCCAGGGCAGGATGGCGCGGTCGTAATAACGCTGTCCGGCATCATCCCTCCGGGCATACGGCAGCAATCCGATGCGTTCGTAATAGCGCAGGGTATGGGCTGTCAGCCCGGTTTTTTTTGCTATATCACCGATCTTCATATCTGTCCTTATTTCGTCCCGACCTTACCCATGCTAAGGGTTAGAGCGCGCTCTAAGTCAAGCGACAAAACAGGTTTTGCTCAAGCGGTGGATTCTGGGGACGAAAAAAAGCCCCGACGATGTCGAGGCTCTTTAATTCATTGTCAGGTTCCGGATGCTTTGGATTTTCTGGCGGCTGCGCCGCGCGACCAAAGGGCTATTCGTTTAAGAATGTCCGGTAACCTGCTTCTGCGTGGTTATGGCTGAGTAATTAAATTACAGAGCAACAACGTTGGCAGCAGACGGGCCTTTCTGGCCGCTTTCAATGGTGAATTCAACGCGCTGACCTTCGTCAAGGGTTTTGAAATCATTGCTCTGGATGGCAGAGAAGTGTACGAACACGTCTTTGCTGCCGTCAGCAGGAGTGATGAAGCCGAAACCTTTACCAGCGTCAAACCATTTAACGATACCAGTCATTTTGTCAGACATAGATACTTCCTTCATAATTATTTGTGCCACAATGTGGCGTGGTGAATAGGTCTGTTTGCCAGGGATTACTTACTTATGGGCACTTAAGAAGGAAATTCGTCGAAGAAGTGATGGTCTGCTATCGCTTTTACTTGAACAACTTTACTAAAATGACTTACATAAATAGGTCTGTACTACAAACCGTTGACGCTATTTACTCATAAAACCCCCCGCCGCGCAAGCTTTAATTATCAAATGAATTTTTAAGGTGCAATGACTGCACCCAAGGCGATGTTGCGCCCGCATCCCATGCGCCCAATCAAGGCGGTTCGACAACAATTTTTGCCAACCCGCTCCCAGATAACGGAACCCGGGGCGTCATAGTGGTGCGTCCGCCGAATCACTGCACTATATTTGTGCATAACTGTCCCGTTTTGGCGCGGCGCGGCTGTTAATAAAGTGTGAGTTCACCCGCCAGGCAAGCAACTGCCAGATTGGCATCCCCTTTGCTATAGAGGTAACTGGCACTATGCCAACAGACAGGATGGATGCGCAGCGAAAGTGCATCAAAACCACTGGCTTTAATTTTCTGCCTCACAGGATGCTTTATGAAAAAAATGATGATTTCCACCTTGGTTGCCGCAGCCACCCTTTTTGCGATAGCCAATCAGGCACATGCAGGCGCGACGTTGGACGCGGTAAAGAAAAAAGGTTTTGTGCAATGCGGTATCAGTGACGGTTTGCCCGGCTTTTCTTATGCCGATGCCAGCGGTAAATTTACCGGTATCGACGTGGACGTCTGCCGCGCCGTCGCCGCCGCCGTCTTCGGCGACGATACCAAGGTCAAATACACGCCCTTGACGGCAAAAGAGCGTTTTACCGCGCTGCAATCCGGGGAAGTGGATATCCTGTCGCGCAACACGACCTGGACCTCGTCCCGCGATGCGTCCATGGGCATGGTGTTCGCCGGCGTGAACTATTATGACGGTATCGGCTTCCTGACCCATACCAAGGCCGGACTGAAAAGCGCCAAGGATCTCGACGGCGCTACCGTCTGTATCCAGGCCGGTACCGATACCGAGCTGAACGTAGCGGATTATTTCAAAGCCAATAAAATGCAATTTACCCCGGTGACCTTCGATCGTTCCGACGAAAGCGCCAAGGCGCTCGAGTCCGGCCGCTGCGACACCCTCTCTTCCGACCAGTCACAGCTCTACGCGCTGCGTATCAAGCTGGGCAAGCCCGACGATTATGTCGTACTGCCTGAAGTGATTTCCAAAGAGCCGTTGGGACCGGTGGTGCGTCGCGGTGATGAAGATTGGTTCACCATTGTCAAATGGTCGCTGTTCGCCATGCTCGATGCCGAAGAAATGGGCGTGACCTCGAAAAACGTCGATCAGCTGGCGGCCTCGCCGGCAACACCCGATATGGCCCATCTGCTGGGTAAAGAAGGTAACTTCGGCGAACAGCTGAAGCTGCCTAACGATTGGGCATACAAAATCGTTAAACAAGTAGGGAATTACGGCGAAATTTTCGATCGTAACGTCGGCGCCGGCAGCGAGCTTAAAATCAAGCGCGGCCTGAATGCATTATGGAATCAGGGCGGCATCCAGTACGCGCCGCCGGTACGTTAATACCAGCCACAGTGCGAGAGCGCCGGCGTAGTCCGCCGGCGCTTTTCCAGCAGATAAATTTATACTGAGGCTTTGCGCATGCAACAACGCCAAACCGTAAAAGGTGCCTTTTCGTTGACCAACCCTGCGGTTCGCGCCTGGGTCTACCAGATACTGGCCGTGGTGGTGGTGGTAGCCTTTGGCGGCTATATCCTGCACAACACGCTGACTAATCTCAGCAACCGCGGCATCACGTCCGGCTTTGGTTTCCTGCATGACGCCGCCGGTTTCGGCATCGTGCAGCATCTTATTCCTTTCGAACAGGGCGATACCTACGGACGGGTGTTTATCGTCGGGCTCCTCAATACATTGCTCGTCTCCGCGCTGTGTATCGTGTTCGCTTCCCTGCTCGGCTTTTTTATCGGCCTGTCGCGACTGTCGGAAAACTGGCTGTTACGTAAACTGTCGACCATCTATATCGAGACTTTTCGTAATATTCCGCCGCTGCTGCAAATCTTTTTCTGGTATTTCGCCGTGCTGCGCAACCTGCCCGGTCCGCGCCAGGCGGTTAATGCCTTTGACGTGGCCTTTCTCAGCAACCGCGGCCTTTATATGCCCACCCCGATGATGGGCGAAGGCGCGGCCGCCACCCTGGTTGCGCTGGTTGCCGCCATCCTGGCGTCGGTTATCCTGTTTCGCATTAACCGCCGCCACCAGATGGCCACCGGCGAACTGCGCCGCAGCTGGCCCTGGATTGTCCTGCTGTTGATTGCGCTGCCCGCCGGCGCGCAGTGGCTATTCGGCGCGGCCCTCCATTGGGATTTGCCGCAATTGCGCGGGTTTAACTTTCGCGGCGGCATGGTGCTTATCCCCGAACTGGCCGCCCTGACGCTGGCCCTTTCGGTTTATACCTCCACCTTTATCGCCGAAGTCATTCGCTCCGGCATCCAATCGGTACCCTTCGGCCAGCATGAAGCGGCCCGTTCGCTGGGGCTGCCTAATCCGGTCACGTTAAACCAGGTTATCCTGCCGCAGGCGATGCGCGTGATTATCCCACCCCTGACCAGCCAGTACCTGAATATCGTCAAGAACTCCTCGCTGGCGGCCGCCATAGGTTACCCGGATATGGTCTCGCTATTTGCCGGGTCGGTGCTCAACCAGACCGGCCAGGCGATTGAAACCATCGCCATCACCATGTCGGTCTATCTGGTTATCAGTTTGGGGATTTCGTTCTTAATGAACATTTACAACCGGCGTAAAGCATTGGTTGAGCGCTAAGAGACCTTCATGACCATGACAATCAATCCCCATGAACCCGTAGCGATAGCGTCGCGCAGCCGGCTGGCCCTGGCGGTGCTTTGGATACGCCAGAACCTGTTTTCCAGCCTGTCCAATAGCCTGCTGACCCTGTTTTGCCTGTGGCTGCTGTGGATTATTATCCCGCCCATGTTCAACTGGCTGATATTGCAAGCCAATTGGGTGGGCACCACCCGCGCCGACTGCACCCGCGACGGCGCCTGCTGGGTCTTTATCCACGCCCGCTTCGGCCAGTTCATGTATGGCCTGTACCCCTTCGACCAGCGCTGGCGCATTAACCTGACCCTGGTGGTCGGATTGCTGAGCCTGCTGCCGATGTTCTGGAAAGGCATGCCGCGTCGCGGACGTTATATTGCCTGCTGGGCGGTGTTGTTCCCCATTTTTACCTGGGTGATGCTGTATGGCGGCTTTTTCGGTTTATCCCGGGTGGAAACCCGTCAATGGGGCGGGTTGACCCTGACGCTCATCATCGCGGCGGTGGGCATTGCGGGCGCGCTGCCCCTGGGCGTGCTGCTGGCGCTGGGCCGGCGGTCGAAAATGCCGGTGGTGCAATGGTTTTGCATCATATTTATCGAGTTCTGGCGCGGCGTGCCGCTGATCACCGTGTTGTTCATGTCGTCGGTCATGCTGCCGCTGTTCCTGTCGGAAGGGACCAATATCGATAAGCTTATCCGGGCGCTGGTAGGGGTGATCATGTTCCAGTCGGCCTACGTGGCGGAAGTGGTGCGCGGCGGCCTGCAGGCCTTGCCCAAGGGCCAGTACGAGGCGGCCGAATCGCTGGCGCTGGGTTATTGGAAAACCCAGGGGCTGGTGATCCTGCCGCAAGCCCTGAAAATGGTGATTCCCGGCCTGGTCAACACCATCATTGCGCTGTTTAAGGATACCAGCCTGGTGGTGATTATCGGTTTATTCGATTTGTTCAGCAGCGTGCAGCAGGCCACGGTCGACCCGGCCTGGCTCGGGATGTCGACGGAAGGGTATGTCTTCGCCGCGGCAGTCTACTGGATTTTTTGTTTTAGCATGTCCCGCTATAGCCAACATTTGGAAAGGCGCTTTCAAACCGGGCATTCCTCCACCCATTGAGGTACATAATGAGCGACAATAACGCCATCCAGTCTGACCGTTTGATGATTACACTGGAAAACGTCAATAAGTGGTTCGGTCAGTTCCATGTATTGAAAGATATCAATTTGCAGGTAAAAGCCGGCGAACGCATCGTGCTGTGCGGCCCTTCAGGTTCGGGCAAGTCCACCACCATCCGTTGTATTAACCATCTGGAAGAGCATCAGCGGGGCACCATCGTGGTGGACGGTACCCTTTTGAATGACGATCTGCGCAATATCGAACGCGTGCGTACTGAAGTGGGCATGGTGTTCCAGCATTTCAACCTGTTCCCGCACCTGACGGTGCTGCAGAACTGCACCCTGGCGCCCATTTGGGTGCGCAAGATGCCGAAAAAAGAGGCCGAGGAGCTGGCCATGCATTATCTGCAGCGGGTGCGGATTGCCGAGCACGCGCATAAATTCCCCGGCCAGCTGTCCGGCGGCCAGCAGCAGCGGGTGGCTATCGCCCGTTCGTTATGCATGAAGCCGAAAATCATGTTGTTTGACGAACCCACCTCGGCGCTGGATCCGGAAATGGTCAAGGAAGTGCTCGATACCATGATCGGCCTGGCCAATGACGGCATGACCATGCTGTGCGTGACGCATGAAATGGGCTTTGCCCGTACCGTCGCCGATCGGGTGATCTTTATGGATCGCGGGGAGATCGTCGAGCAATCCGCGCCGGACGAGTTTTTCACCCAGCCGAAATCAGAGCGCACCCGCGCCTTCCTGTCCCAGATCCTGCATTGATCGACCACCGGGGCGCCGCCCCGGTTATTTCAGCAGCACCTCGTATTGCGGATTAAACTCATCGAATATCGGCAGCGCCGCGGCGCCCAGCGCGGCGGTGTCGGTACCGTTCAGCCCAATCCTGACGCGGTGGCCGTCGCTGTATTTGCTGCGCACCGAGCGCAGCAGCGGATGCAGGCGCCCGACAATTTTTTCCACCAGCGGCTGTGGCATTTGGCCGCCGATAATCACCGCTTCGGCGTCGAAAATGCATTCGAGGATATTGATTGCCTGCCGGGTTGCCGGCAGGACCGCGTCGATCCAGCGGTCAAAGCGGGCGTGTTCCACGTGCAGCAGGTCCCCGGGCATGGCGATCATGGGATCCAGCCCGCAGGCCTCATAAGCCGATTGCAGGGATAAATAGCGTTCCAGGCAGCCATGATTGCCGCAGGAGCACAGGCGCCCGCCGGGCTGCACCACCATGTGGCCGACCTCGCCGGCATTATGCGCATGGCCGGTGTAAATATGGCCGTCGGTGAAAATGCCCGCGCCCAGGCCAGTGCCGATATAAAGATAGATAAACGAATCCAGCTGCTTGGCAATGCCGTGGAACCGCTCGCCGATGGCGGCCACCGTAGCGTCGTTCTCCAGGGTCACCGGCAGGCCGGTTGCCGTCGTCAATTCCGCCACCACATCGACATGTTCCCAGCCGTGCAGGGTGGTGGGTCCTTCGGACGATAGGCCCTCGACGCCAAACGGCCCCGGCATCACCACCCCGATCCCCAGCATTTTGCCCCAGTCGACCGGCGCCTGCTGCTTCATCTCCGCCAGCAGCTCTTTGATCAGCGCAAGCGTTGCACCGGGCTGGGGCTTTTGCACCAGGCAAAGGCGCCGGAAGCGGACATTGCCGGTAAGATCGACCAAGACCATCAGCAGGGTCTGGTGATCGAGATGAATGCCTATCGAATAAGCGCTGTCCGGATTCAGGGTCATGGGTACCGCCGGCTGGCCGCGGCCGCCGACATGGCGTGGCGCATGGGAGGAGAGAATGCCGGCCTGGCCGAGCTCGGCTGCGATATTGGATACGGTCTGCGGCGTCAGCGCCGTCAGGCGCGCCAATTCCGCCCGCGTCAACTCGCCGTTTAACCGAATGGCCTCGATAACCACGCGCCGGTTATGCGCCCTGGCATGTTCCAAATTGGTACCTGATGTTCTCATGAGTCCATACCCCTCACTGCCTGTGGCGCCAGTATGTGTGCTTGTTATAGAGCAATCAAATTGATTTATTAATTCCCGGGCAGTGTTTTCGGCATGGCTATTGCAAGTTTCTCTGCAGGATAGCGGCAATTGTTGCCAGGTATGTTAAGAGAATGTGGCGCGATAGCGATCACAAGCTGAGAAGTTAAGCATTGCTTTCGTCTATTAAAGCAATCAAATTGATTTAATTACCCACACGCAAACCATCTGATCCCGGAGAGAGCATGAACATAAAGACCTTCTACCCCGCCCTGACGCTCTGCGCATTGTCGGTCCTCTCGCTGGGACTCCCGGCACAGGCCCAGGCGAAAACCCAAATCAACGCGCTGTTCATGACCCAGGCCGCCTACAGCGAAAACGATATCCGCGCCATGACCACCGATTTCACCCAGCAGCATCCGGATATCGACGTCAACCTGGAATTTGTACCCTACGAAGCCCTGCACGACAAAATCGTCGCGGCGCGCGGCGCGGGCGGCAATGGGTACGATGTGGTGCTGTTCGACGCCATCTGGCCGGCGGAATTTACCAAATTCGGCCTATTACAGGATGTCACGGCACGGATTAACGCCGACGACAGCAAAAAGATTTTCCCCGGCGCCATGAGCACCGTTACCTATCAGGATAAGGTTTGGGGCCTGCCCTGGATCCTCGACACCAAATACCTGTATTACAACAAGGCGATGTTGAGCAAAGCCGGCATCACCACGCCGCCGCAGACCTGGCAGCAGGTGGAGCAGCAGTCCGAGATTTTAAAGCAAAAGGGCATCGTGAAGTATCCGCTGGTCTGGAGCTGGTCGCAGGCGGAAGCACTGATTTGTGATTACACCACGCTGGTATCAGCCTTTAAGGGCGACTTCTTTACCGCGGGCAAGCTGAATTTCAGCAACCCGGGCTCGCTGCAAGCGGTAAATTATATGAAGGAAACGCTGGATAAGGGCCTGACCAATCCCAACTCGCGCGAATACCTGGAAGAAGATGTGCGCAAGGCATTCTCCAACGGCGACGCGGCCTTCGCGCTCAACTGGACCTATATGTACAACATGGCCAACGACCCGAAACAGAGTAAAGTGGCCGGCGACGTCGGCATAGTGCCGGCACCGGGCGCGCAGGCCGGCGGCGTTTCGGCGGTCAACGGCTCGATGGGCCTGGGTATTGCCAAGGCCAGCCAGCATCCCGAGCAGGCATGGCAATATATCAGCTATATCACCTCGCAACCGGTACAGGATAAATATTCGCGCCTGAGCCTGCCCATCTGGAAATCCTCCTATGATGACCCCAAGGTGCAGCAAGGTCAGGAGCCGTTAATCGCCGCTGCGAAACAATCCCTGAATGTCATGTTGTCCCGCCCGGCCATTCCCGCCTATTCACAGTTGTCCAACGTGCTGCAGCAAAACCTGCAGCAGGTGTTGCAGAACCAGGCTACGCCGGAAGCGGCCATGCAGGCGGCGACGAAAGGCGCGGAACGTTTGCGTTAAGGATTTAGCCATGCTCAGTTTGCCGCAACGTGAGCGTCGTCAGGCATGGGTGCTGCTGGCGCCCATGCTGGTGATGATGTTTTTGCTGACCGCCTGGCCGCTGGGCCGGACCCTGTGGCTCAGCTTTACCGACGCCGCGCTGATTGGCGGCGGCGCCGTGCCCGCTTACGTGGGTTTCGCCAACTATCTGTATGCGCTGACCGACCCGGACTTTCTGGCGGCGCTGGCGCGCACGCTTTATTTTACCCTGGTGTCGGTGGCCTTTGAAGGCGTTATCGGCGTACTGGTGGCCCTGCTGCTGAACCAGAAATTTTACGGCCGCGGCCTGCTGCGGGTGCTGGTAATCCTGCCCTGGGCGCTGCCGACCATTGTTAACGCCATGATGTGGCGGCTTAATTTCAATCCCGATTACGGCAGCGTCAACGCGTTGCTGACACAAACCGGTGTCATCGATCGTTACCGCAGTTGGCTCGGCTCCCCCGACTCGGCGATGAACGCGGTGATGATTGCCGATATCTGGAAAAATTACCCGCTGGTGACGCTGCTGACCCTGGCGGCGCTGCAATCGATCCCGGACGATCTGTTCGAGGCCGCGCGTATCGACGGCGCCTCCGCCTGGCGGCGATTTCGCGCCATCACCCTGCCGGCCATCCTGGCTCCACTTGGCGTGGCGCTGATCTTACGCACCATCGACGCCTTTAAGATCTTCGACATTATTTATGTCATGACGCGGGGCGGCCCGGTGGACAGCACCAAGACCCTGAGCTTTTTCGTCTATCAGGAATCGTTCAGCTACCTGCGCGCCGGCAGCGGCGCCGCCTATGCCATCCTGATGACCATTCTGTGCGGGATTCTGATTGCCGTTTACATGCTGATGCTGTCCCGTCAGCGCCGCCGGGGAATAGAATCATGAAACGCAGGATCCGCATCGTTTTACGCTACGCGGCGGCGGCGCTGCTGGCGATAACCATACTGGCGCCCATGCTGTGGCTGTTTTTAATGAGCGTCAGCTCGGCGGCGGATTTAGCCCGCATCCCGCTGGAATGGCTGCCGCGACAATGGGACTTCAGCCGCTACGCCCGCCTGCTATCGCTGGCGCCGGGCCAGCCGGGCGCGCTTTTCCTGCACGCGCTGGCCAACAGTATGGTGATTGCCACCGGCGCGACGCTGATTTCGCTGCTGCTGGCCGTGCCGGCGGCGTTCAGTTTTTCCCGCTATCCCGGCCGTGAGGGCTGGTTGATGGGCAGCCTGGCTATTTATATGGTGCCGCCGGTGGCGTTTGTCCTGCCGCTGTATTTTGTTTTGCAGCAGTTGTCGTTACTGAATACGCATCTGGGACTGGTGTTGGTGTACTGTTCGCTGATCCTGCCTTTTCTGACCTGGATGCTGAAAAACCAGTTCGACGCGCTGCCGCTGGATATCGAACAGGCGGCGCGCCTCGACGGCCTGCGTTTTTGGCAGGTGCTGTTGCGCATTACCCTGCCACTGGCCAAACCGGCCGTGGCCGCCTCGGCGGTGTTTGGCTGGCTGCTGGCCTGGGATGAATTTTTCTATGCCTTGTTATTTACCAACAATATCCAGGCGCAAACGCTGCCGGTCACTATCGCCGGTTTTACCGCCGGCCGGGCCACGGACGACGGGCTTATCGCCGCCGTCGGCATCCTGGCCTCGGTTCCGCCGCTGTTTATCGCCATCTGGCTGCAAAAATCCCTGGTCAGCGGTTTAACCAGCGGCGGCAGCAAGGGCTAAAAAAGGGACGAACTGGATACCTTCATGACAACATCCGCGATCGACGCCACGCTGTATGTGGTGGGCAATATCAATATCGACCTGATTATGGGCACCCTGCACCATTGGCCCGCCCGCGGAACCGAGGCGATGCTGGAACACAGCGCCATGCGGCCCGGCGGCTCGGCGGGCAACTGCGCGCTGGCGCTGGCGGCGCTCGGCACGCCGCACCGGGCGGTGGCCAATCAGGGAGACGATCATTTTTCTTCCTGGCTGGCGGGTTATTTTACCGCCAGCGCGCCCTTCTGGCCGCGTTATGCCTGCGAAACCTCGCTGACGGTGGGCCTGACCCATCCTGATAACGAACGCACCTTTTTCAGCAACCAGGGACATATCGTGCGCCTGACGCGGCAAGACGTGCTGATGCAGCTGCCGCCGCAGGCGACGCCGGGGGATATCGTCTTATTATGCGGCACCTTTCTCTGCCTGCGGCTGCTAAAGGAGTATCCGGAGCTGTTGGCTACGCTGCGCCGCCGCGGTTTTCAGGTGGCGGTGGATACCGGCTGGCCCCCCGACGGCTGGAACGAGCGCCTGCGTAGGGATATCGCCCGCTGGCTCGGTTACTGTGACTATTTATTATTGAATGAAGTGGAAACGCTGGGCCTGGCGGACAGCGGCGATCTGGCGCTGGCCGGAAAAACGCTGGCGGCGCAGCTCACGCCCGGCGGCGCCTGCGTCATCAAGCGCGGCGCGTTGGGTGCCACGGTATATGAGAGGCAGGGGGAATTTTCCCACGCCGCCGAGCAGGTCGAAATCAAAGATACCATCGGCGCCGGCGACAGTTTTAACGCCGGTTTTCTCAGCGCCCTGCTGTACGGTTATAACCGCCGCCAGGCGCTGCGCTGGGGCATTCGTGTCGCCGGGCAGGCCATAGGCAGCTCGCCGCGTCAGTATCCTGACCGGGCATCCCTTCAATCCCTTGCCGGTGAGGAATAATCCATGGCCAGCGTCGAACTCGTCAAGATCGCCAAACGTTATGGCAAACATACCGTGCTTAATCCGCTGGATCTCACCATCCCCGACGGCAGCTTTACGGTGTTAGTCGGCCCCTCCGGCTGCGGCAAATCCACCCTGCTGCGCCTGCTGGCCGGGCTCGATACCGTCTCCGACGGCGATATCTTTATTGATAAACAGCGTATCAACGACCTGGATCCGGCGGATCGGGATATCGCCATGGTGTTCCAAAGCTATGCGCTTTACCCGCATTTGACGGTCGCGGAAAACCTGGCGTTTCATATGCAGGTAAAAAAAGTACCGCGCCAGGAACAGCAAAGCAAAGTTGAGCAAGTCGCCCGCATGCTGGGTATCGAACGCCTGTTGCGGCGGCTGCCGAAGGCGCTGTCCGGCGGGCAGCGCCAACGTGTGGCCATGGGCCGCGCCATGGTGCGCAATCCGCGGGTATTCCTTTTTGACGAGCCGTTGTCCAATCTGGATGCCCAGTTGCGCATGGAGCTGCGCGCCGAGATTAAATCGCTGCATCAGCAGCTCAAAACCACCACGGTATATGTTACCCATGACCAGGTGGAGGCCATGACCCTGGCCGATCAAATTGTGGTGATGAAGGAAGGCAATATCGTTCAGCAAGGCAGGCCTCTGGAAATTTACGATCGGCCGGCCAATACCTTCGTGGCGCGTTTTATCGGCTCGCCGCCGATGAACCTGCTGGAAGGGAAGGTTGAGACACGCGATGGGATTGCGGGCGTAAGCTGTGGCGCACTGTGGTTCCCGCTGCCGGCAAAATGGCACGCTGCGGCAAAGCTTCAGGGCGGCGCGCCGGTGACGCTTGGCATTCGTCCGCATGATTTCCTGCGCCTTGATGCTTCGGAACAGCCCGCCGCCACGTTGCGCGTGATGGAGGTAACCGGCGAGACCAGCCTGCTGCACGTAGACTGGGGCGGTTTCCCGCTGCATGTCCAGTTTGCCGGCCGGATCCTGTGCCAGCCCGGGCAACCGCTCTGGCTGGAAACCAAGGCGGAAAGCCTGCATTTGTTTGATACGCAAAGCGGCAACCGGCTTGGCGAGACCCGTTAAAGCGTAGGCGCGGGCGGCAATCCGCGTTGATCAGTAACCCACGCCTCGCACTCCGCCCGCGGCCCTAATGTATTCGCCTGTTACCCAATGTGCATCATCGGACGCCAGGAACACCGCAACGGGCGCAATGTCTTCCGGCTCGCCGAAACGGCCCAAGGGTGTTCCGGCAATAAGTTTTTCCCCCAGTTCGCCCGCAAAATGACCTTTCGTCGCAGGCGTATTGGTGTGGCCGGGCAGAATGGCATTGACCCTGATCCCACGGGGGCCCAACTCCCTGGCCAACGCCAGGGTCAGGGTATCGACCGCCCCTTTGGTGGCTGAATAAACACTGGATGCAAGATAAGGGTCGGTGCTGAGGATGGAGCTGATATTGATGATGCTGCCCCCTGATTTGCCGAAATGCTTTACCGCTTCACGAACAGCCAGTAGATACCCCAGCACATTGATATTAAACTGCTGATGGAAGGCTTCCTCCGTAAGGTCTTCAATCATTTGAAACACCGCGACCCCGGCGTTATTTACCAGAATATCCAGCCTACCGTAGTCCGCTCTGACCGTATCGAACAAGCGTGTGACGTCGCGTGCCTTGCTCATATCCGCCTGAATAGAGACTGCGGTGCCGCCCTGCGCCTGAATCTGCGCGACAACCGCGTCGGCCTCGTCCTTGCTTGACGCATAGTTTACGACGACCGTCGCGCCCGCAGCGCCAAACGCTTTGGCAATGCCGGCGCCGATGCCTTTTGATGCGCCGGTGACAACCGCTATTTTGCCTTTAAGTTTCATATAATTACCTTTTATATCGTTGAGTAATGGCTCGCGGGGGTGAAGGTGGTCAGATCTCAGAGATCCGGACGCAACGCCCGCTTGCCAATAGCATAGGGTCAACAGCCGGCCAGCGGCGTGCCCGTTCTTCTCTCATCCTTGCCTGATCTTCTCACTCCGCTTGCTTTGCCATCGGGTTTACCCCATAGTCAATTGCATGAACAATGCAATGGATGAGCTGCGCAGCATCGTTATGCGTGCAGGAAACACGTGGACAGATACCGGCCTATCGCACGTAATCATGGTGCGGGCCGAGGCGTGCGCGGATCGGGTTTATCAGCCCATGCTGCACTTGGTTCTACAGGGCTCCAAGACGCTCTCCATTGGGGATCAGGTTTTGGATTATGCAGCGGCGACCTATTTTCTCGTCCCCGTGGATGTACCCGCCACCGGCGAGATCCATTCGAGCGGACCGGGGCAGCCCTATCTTGCGATCGGCCTGGCCCTTGATGTCAAGGTCATCGCCACGTTGCTCGCTGGTGAGTCCGAAGCGGATGCGCGTCCAAACACGGGGGGCTTTTCCGCGGTGACCGCGCCTGCTGAAATGATTGATGCATGGTTGCGTATGATGAGACTTATTAATCGCCCGCGAGAAGCCGCGATCCTTGCCCCCATGATCGAGCGGGAAATTTTGTTTCGGGTACTGCAAGGGCCGCTGGGCGGTATGCTGCGCGAAATCGCCCGCCCCGAAGGCCGTTTGTCGCAGATTCGACGCGCCACCCTGTGGATCCGTGAGCACTACACCGAACCATTCCGCGTCGAGTCGCTCGCGGCAATGTCCGATATGAGCGTCGCGGCTTTCTATCGTCACTTCAAATCCATCACCGCCATGACGCCGATTCAATACCAGAAGCGTCTGCGTCTGCTTAGGGCCCGTTGGTTGCTGTTGTTCGATCCTCAGGACGCCGCTGCAATCGCATTTACCGTTGGGTATGAAAGCGCCTCACAATTCAGCCGTGAATATGCACGCCTGTTCGGCATGTCACCGGTGCGGGATGCCGCCAGGTTCAGGTCAGCGCCAGCCTCAGGCGGCGCTTCAATGATGGATGCGGGCGTTTCTGAAAGCTTAAGTCGCGTCTCTTCGTCCGGGTAGCGAACCGCCAGGGTTGATGTCTATGCAAAAGCCCGCTGTTGTCACCGAGGTTTTTTGCAATTGCATGCCTGACAATTGACGATTGCTTCTGACGCCAACGTTGCTGCGAAGATGCATAATGTCATCGGCACAGACGCCTTCCTGTACCTATCCGGCTGATAAACTATAAAATAAAAAACGCCTGGGCCAATGGGATTTATTACACAATGCTGTGCCATTATCTACCTCAGGGTAGCCGGTTATACTGACCGGGGGAATATGCTGAACGCAACCGGAAAGTGGTTAATCACAGGCTGGCAGCCAGGTTTGCAGCGGGTGGTCTCAGGCAAAATCTGATTGAAAAAATAAAGCCTTTTTCTTTGTGCGAATTTAAACTATATCTTAGATATATTCATTACAGAATTCTCTCTCCCCCTCTTGATGTTTTTTTTAATTATTTTCAGATAAAAGATATAATTTTTATTATCAAAGAGATTATTAAAATGTTTAAAAACTCAAGCAAAGCTTTATGTTTTTTTATACTTATCGTCGCCACCAGAACGTATGCCAGAGAGATAAACTTATATTCCGCCAATACCGGTTCGTTTGTGTATCACTTGACTGGTAATTATGGGCAATATAATGAGTTTTTTGATAATAAATTCTTATCAGTCGAGCGCAAATTTTCTGAAGATTCCAACTACAGTATATTGCTTGGGACGATGAACAACAGTTTCGGGGACCGCTGTCTGGCAATGGGATTGAGAAGGGACTGGATATCGGGTGACTCCGGCTGGGTTTTTAAAGGGATATATGGTTATACAGGGGAATTTTTTTTTGACGCTTTCAGTCGTTGCGGTGATCATGGCGCCTATAAAAATTTTAAGAAAGCGACTGGAATAGGATTTGCGCCATATATTTATCATGCTATTCAATACAATTTTACAGATTACTTCGGTATTGAAACTGGAATAATCATTCCTACCGTACTTGTCATCAGCGTGCAATGGAGCTTCAGATAAATGTTTGTTACCCGTTATACGCAAGCCGGGTAGCGAACCGCCAGGGTCACGGACATGAAAAAGCCCTCTGTTTGCACAGAGGGCTTCGCCAATGGGATGCCTGGCAGTTGATGTCCGCCTGCGGCGGCCACCCTGCGGGCCGCCGCAAGCGGCGTTCAACAGGCTCCGCCTGTTGTCCTACTCTCTTACTCGAGTAGCGAACCGCCAGGGTCACGGACATGAAAAAGCCCTCTGTTTACACAGAGGGCTTCGTCAATTGGATGCCTGGCAGTTGATGTCCGCCTGCGGCGGCCACCCTGCGGGCCGCCGCAAGCGGCGTTCAACAGGCTCCGCCTGTTGTCCGACTCTCTTACTCGAGTAGCGAACCGCCAGGGTCATGGACATGAAAAAGCCCTCTGTTTGCACAGAGGGCTTCGTCAATTGGATGCCTGGCAGTTCCCTACTCTCGCATGGGGAGACCCCACACTACCATCGGCGCTACGGCGTTTCACTACTGAGTTCGGCATGGGGTCAGGTGGGACCACCGCGCTAGTGCCGCCAGGCAAATTCTTTATTTGCCGAACTCTACCGTTAAAACTGGTGCTGATACCCAGAGTCGAACTGGGGACCTCACCCTTACCAAGGGTGCGCTCTACCAACTGAGCCATATCAGCGCTCAAAGCTTTTTTACCAACGCCTTTCGCTTCGCTCAAGGTATTGGTCTTAATGGATGCCTGGCAGTTCCCTACTCTCGCATGGGGAGACCCCACACTACCATCGGCGCTACGGCGTTTCACTGCTGAGTTCGGCATGGGGTCAGGTGGGACCACCGCGCTAGTGCCGCCAGGCAAATTCGTTACCAACCGTCATCCTGTTACTGATGACCATCGGCCTTTATCCGGAACTTCGCTGAAAATTCTCTCGCCACCCCTGGGGGCAACGCTCTCTTCGCGTCAAACACTTTAGGTGTTGTAAGGTTAAGCCTCACGGGTCATTAGTATCGGTTAGCTCAACGCATCGCTGCGCTTACACACCCGACCTATCAACGTCATCGTCTTTAACGTCCCTTCAGGTGGCTTAAAGCCACAGGGAAGACTCATCTCGAGGCAAGTTTCCCGCTTAGATGCTTTCAGCGGTTATCTCTTCCGCACGTAGCTACCGGGCAATGCCATTGGCATGACAACCCGAACACCAGTGGTGCGTCCACTCCGGTCCTCTCGTACTAGGAGCAGCCCCTCTCAATCTTCCAACGCCCACGGCAGATAGGGACCGAACTGTCTCACGACGTTCTAAACCCAGCTCGCGTACCACTTTAAATGGCGAACAGCCATACCCTTGGGACCTACTTCAGCCCCAGGATGTGATGAGCCGACATCGAGGTGCCAAACACCGCCGTCGATATGAACTCTTGGGCGGTATCAGCCTGTTATCCCCGGAGTACCTTTTATCCGTTGAGCGATGGCCCTTCCATTCAGAACCACCGGATCACTAAGACCTGCTTTCGCACCTGCTCGAGCCGTCACTCTCGCAGTCAAGCTAGCTTATGCCTTTGCACTAACCTCACGATGTCCGACCGTGATTAGCTAACCTTCGTGCTCCTCCGTTACTCTTTAGGAGGAGACCGCCCCAGTCAAACTACCCACCAGACACTGTCCTCGACCCAGATTATGGGCCGGAGTTAGAACATCAAACATTAAAGGGTGGTATTTCAAGGTTGGCTCCATGCAGACTGGCGTCCACACTTCAAAGCCTCCCACCTATCCTACACATCAAGGCTCAATGTTCAGTGTCAAGCTATAGTAAAGGTTCACGGGGTCTTTCCGTCTTGCCGCGGGTACACTGCATCTTCACAGCGAGTTCAATTTCACTGAGTCTCGGGTGGAGACAGCCTGGCCATCATTACGCCATTCGTGCAGGTCGGAACTTACCCGACAAGGAATTTCGCTACCTTAGGACCGTTATAGTTACGGCCGCCGTTTACCGGGGCTTCGATCAAGAGCTTCTCCTTGCGGATAACCCCATCAATTAACCTTCCGGCACCGGGCAGGCGTCACACCGTATACGTCCACTTTCGTGTTTGCACAGTGCTGTGTTTTTAATAAACAGTTGCAGCCAGCTGGTATCTGCGACTGGCTTCAGCTCGGGGAGCAAGTCCCTCCACCTAATGCCAGCGTGCCTTCTCCCGAAGTTACGGCACCATTTTGCCTAGTTCCTTCACCCGAGTTCTCTCAAGCGCCTTGGTATTCTCTACCTGACCACCTGTGTCGGTTTGGGGTACGATTCGATGTGACCTGGAGCTTAGAGGCTTTTCCTGGAAGCGTAGCATCAATTCCTTCACCACCGTAGTGGCTCGTTATCACGCCTCAGTGTTGAATGAAAAAGCGGATTTACCTGCTTTTTCCACCTTCACGCTTAAACCGGGACAACCGTCGCCCGGCGAACCTAGCTTTCTCCGTCCCCCCTTCGCAGTCACACCCAGTACAGGAATATTAACCTGTTTCCCATCGACTACGCCTTTCGGCCTCGCCTTAGGGGTCGACTCACCCTGCCCCGATTAACGTTGGACAGGAACCCTTGGTCTTCCGGCGAGCGGGCTTTTCACCCGCTTTATCGTTACTTATGTCAGCATTCGCACTTCTGATACCTCCAGCAACCCTCACAGGCCACCTTCGCAGGCTTACAGAACGCTCCCCTACCCAACGGACATATCCTTAAGTCAACTCGACGTGATGAACGCATTGACGTCGCTGCGCTCCGTCAATCGTTTTCCGTACAATTGTCTTAAGTGATATGTCCGCTGCCGCAGCTTCGGTGCATGGTTTAGCCCCGTTACATCTTCCGCGCAGGCCGACTCGACCAGTGAGCTATTACGCTTTCTTTAAATGATGGCTGCTTCTAAGCCAACATCCTGGCTGTCTATGCCTTCCCACATCGTTTCCCACTTAACCATGACTTTGGGACCTTAGCTGGCGGTCTGGGTTGTTTCCCTCTTCACGACGGACGTTAGCACCCGCCGTGTGTCTCCCGTGGTAACATTCTTCGGTATTCGCAGTTTGCATCGGGTTGGTAATCCGGGGTGGACCCCTAGCCGAAACAGTGCTCTACCCCCGAAGATGAATTCACGAGGCGCTACCTAAATAGCTTTCGGGGAGAACCAGCTATCTCCCGGTTTGATTGGCCTTTCACCCCCAGCCACAAGTCATCCGCTAATTTTTCAACATTAGTCGGTTCGGTCCTCCAGTTAGTGTTACCCAACCTTCAACCTGCCCATGGCTAGATCACCGGGTTTCGGGTCTATACCCTGCAACTTAACGCCCAGTTAAGACTCGGTTTCCCTACGGCTCCCCTATTCGGTTAACCTTGCTACAGAATATAAGTCGCTGACCCATTATACAAAAGGTACGCAGTCACCCTGATAAATCAAGGCTCCCACTGCTTGTACGTACACGGTTTCAGGTTCTATTTCACTCCCCTCGCCGGGGTTCTTTTCGCCTTTCCCTCACGGTACTGGTTCACTATCGGTCAGTCAGGAGTATTTAGCCTTGGAGGATGGTCCCCCCATCTTCAGACAGGATATCACGTGTCCCGCCCTACTCATCGAGCTCACAGCACTTGTACCTTCGGATACGGGGCTATCACCCTGTGTTGCCGGACTTTCCAGACCGTTCTCCTGATGCAAATGCTGATGGTGACTCTGGGCTGTTCCCCGTTCGCTCGCCGCTACTAGGGGAATCTCGGTTGATTTCTTTTCCTCGGGGTACTGAGATGTTTCAGTTCCCCCGGTTCGCCTCAATACGCTATGGATTCACGTAATGATAGTGCAACGAATTGCACTGGGTTTCCCCATTCGGACATCGCCGGCTGATAGCGCTTCATATCAGCTCACCGGCGCATTTCGCGGATTAGCACGTCCTTCATCGCCTCTGACTGCCTAGGCATCCACCGTGTACGCTTATTCACTTAACCTCACAACCCTAAAGTGTCTTCGGAATGGCTGCGAAAGGTCCCTGCCGGTGTTGCGCGGTGCTCGCCATGCTCATGGACATTGAGTCCACTCCGCTGGCTGCGCGCCGTGCGCCTTGGCCGGGACTTTCTCGCTCATCCCTCAACAAGGTCACCATCGACACGGCGACCTTATTAGGTTTGCTTGCTTTGAGAGAATCGCATACTGATTTTGCTCAGCATGTTTTTTTCAAATTTTCAGCTTGTTCCGGATTGTTAAAGAGCATGTATTTCGCAGCATACTCATAAGAGTGTGCTCTGAAATAAATAAGAAAAACCAGACAATCTTACCACCCATCCCATCAGGAAATGGTGGAGCTAAGCGGGATCGAACCGCTGACCCCCTGCGTGCAAAGCAGGTGCTCTCCCAGCTGAGCTATAGCCCCAAGTCGTTTAACCTTTTAACATCAACCAGACTCTTTCCCGCACTGAAATTGCTGTGCATCAATTAAGCTACAAAGCAATGGCATTTAGAAAGGAGAACAACTTGATAGCCCATTCGTTTCCAGGCAAGGCGTGGGGTCACGAAGTTTATTGAAATAAACGAGTGGCGCCGTAATCCTGCACAGTAAAGAATGGACCAGTTCGCTTAGCCGCAGACAGTTTCGTCGCGAGTAACGCAGTGTGCGCAAGCACATGAGTCACGCAGCGGTGAAAATGACCAGGGTAAGTAAAACTGGTAGGCCTGAGTGGACTCGAACCACCGACCTCACCCTTATCAGGGGTGCGCTCTAACCACCTGAGCTACAAGCCTATAGAAGGTTTTTCTTGCTCGTTACAGTTATCAGACAATCTGTGTGGACACTACACAATTAGTATCTATTTCGGTAAGGAGGTGATCCAACCGCAGGTTCCCCTACGGTTACCTTGTTACGACTTCACCCCAGTCATGAATCACAAAGTGGTAAGCGCCCTCCCGAAGGTTAAGCTACCTACTTCTTTTGCAACCCACTCCCATGGTGTGACGGGCGGTGTGTACAAGGCCCGGGAACGTATTCACCGTGGCATTCTGATCCACGATTACTAGCGATTCCGACTTCATGGAGTCGAGTTGCAGACTCCAATCCGGACTACGACGCACTTTGTGAGGTCCGCTTACTCTCGCGAGTTCGCTTCTCTTTGTATGCGCCATTGTAGCACGTGTGTAGCCCTACTCGTAAGGGCCATGATGACTTGACGTCATCCCCACCTTCCTCCGGTTTGTCACCGGCAGTCTCCTTTGAGTTCCCGACATTACTCGCTGGCAACAAAGGATAAGGGTTGCGCTCGTTGCGGGACTTAACCCAACATTTCACAACACGAGCTGACGACAGCCATGCAGCACCTGTCTCAGAGTTCCCGAAGGCACAACCTCATCTCTGAAGTCTTCTCTGGATGTCAAGAGTAGGTAAGGTTCTTCGCGTTGCATCGAATTAAACCACATGCTCCACCGCTTGTGCGGGCCCCCGTCAATTCATTTGAGTTTTAACCTTGCGGCCGTACTCCCCAGGCGGTCGATTTAACGCGTTAGCTCCGAAAGCCACGGCTCAAGGCCACAACCTTCAAATCGACATCGTTTACAGCGTGGACTACCAGGGTATCTAATCCTGTTTGCTCCCCACGCTTTCGTACCTGAGCGTCAGTCTTCGTCCAGGGGGCCGCCTTCGCCACCGGTATTCCTCCAGATCTCTACGCATTTCACCGCTACACCTGGAATTCTACCCCCCTCTACGAGACTCTAGCCTGCCAGTTTCAAATGCAGTTCCCGGGTTAAGCCCGGGGATTTCACATCTGACTTAACAGACCGCCTGCGTACGCTTTACGCCCAGTAATTCCGATTAACGCTCGCACCCTCCGTATTACCGCGGCTGCTGGCACGGAGTTAGCCGGTGCTTCTTCTGCGGGTAACGTCAATCGACAAGGTTATTAACCTTATCGCCTTCCTCCCCGCTGAAAGTGCTTTACAACCCGAAGGCCTTCTTCACACACGCGGCATGGCTGCATCAGGCTTGCGCCCATTGTGCAATATTCCCCACTGCTGCCTCCCGTAGGAGTCTGGACCGTGTCTCAGTTCCAGTGTGGCTGGTCATCCTCTCAGACCAGCTAGGGATCGTCGCCTAGGTGAGCCATTACCTCACCTACTAGCTAATCCCATCTGGGTTCATCCGATGGCGTGAGGCCCGAAGGTCCCCCACTTTGGTCTTGCGACGTTATGCGGTATTAGCTACCGTTTCCAGTAGTTATCCCCCACCATCAGGCAGATCCCCAGACATTACTCACCCGTCCGCCGCTCGCCGGCAAAGTAGCAAGCTACTTTCCGCTGCCGCTCGACTTGCATGTGTTAGGCCTGCCGCCAGCGTTCAATCTGAGCCATGATCAAACTCTTCAATTAAAAGCTTGATGCTCAAAGATTGTCATACTGTTAATCTTATGAATTAACTGTTTGTTCACTCTTCAAGACTTGGTATTTTTGTGTTTCGATACGGTCTTGTGAGTGCCCACACAGATTGTCTGATAAATTGTTAAAGAGCAGTGCGCCGCTGTAATCAGTCTGGCGCGAGGTGGCGTATATTACGCTTTCCTCTTTCAGTGTCAAGCCCGTTCGGCCTGTCTTCTGATGACTCGTTTCCGCTACCCCGCGATGTGCTGCACGGTGCCGGTCGATGGAGGCGCATTATAGGGATCCGGATATATTGCACAAGCGTTTTTTGATCTTTTCTTGCCAACTGTCTATTTTTCATCCCTTATGCCCCGATCTTGAGCGATCGCTTCCCCAAAAAGGGGATTTTTCCGGATCTCCAGTGTTGATATCTATGCCGTTACGGCGATACAGTCGATAAAAACAGATCGATGGAAAGGTAGAAACATGTCGGAATTGTCAAAATCATTGCGCCCCTTCCAGGAGCGGTTTCCGATCCTGGGTCAACGGGTGATGATCGATCCCTCAAGCGTGGTGATCGGTGAGATCACCCTGGCGGATGACGTCAGCATCTGGCCGCTGGTTGCCATGCGCGGCGACGTCAACAATATTATCATCGGAGCCCGCACCAATATCCAGGACGGCACGGTGCTGCATGTCACCCATAGATCAGAACATAATCCGGCGGGCAATCCGCTACTTATCGGCGAGGATGTTACCGTGGGGCATAAGGCTATGCTGCACGGCTGCACCATTGGCAATCGCGTCCTGGTCGGCATGGGGTCTATCCTGCTGGACGGGGTGGTGGTGGAAGATGACGTCATGATAGGTGCGGGAAGTCTGGTGTCGCCGGGCAAAAGGCTGGAAAGCGGCTATCTGTATCTCGGCAGCCCGGCTCGCAGGGTCAGGGCGCTTACGCCCGCGGAAATAGCGGGCCTGCTCTATTCAGCCAATAATTATGTGCGCTGGAAGGATCAGTACCTGGCCCAGGAAAAATAGCCGCCGGCGCCACCGAGCAGACCGGATAGCGGATAACACCGCCTGCCCGGCGGCGGCAAAGGGCAGGCGAATTCGCCGTTTCAGACAGACAGCTCGCTGCGCAACTGTTCCAGTACCGGTGCGATATCGGGCATCACCCCATGCCACAGCATAAACGAATAAGCCGCCTGGCCCACCAGCATTCCCAGGCCATCGGCGCTATGCCCGGCACCCTGCACGGCGCACCAGCGCAAAAACGGCGTCAGTCCGCGCTGGTAATACATATCGTAGCAGCGAACCTCCGGGGCAATCAGCGTTGTTGCCAGTGACGGGATCTCGCCATGGATGCCGGAGGTGGTGGCATTAATCACCAGATCGAAATCCGGTGCGGCCAATTCATCCAGCGGCCGCGCGCTGATTTCGCCGGCATGGTGATAGAAGGACACCAGTTCCTGCGCCCGTTTGAAGGTGCGATTGGTGAGTACTATCGCGCAGCCAAAAGAGAGCAACGGCAGGATGACCCCGCGCGCCGCGCCGCCCGCGCCAATAAGCAAAATCCGGCTGTCATGGGTTATCAGCCCCAGGCGCTGCAAATCCGCCAGCAGGCCGATGCCATCGGTATTATCCCCAAGCAACGTACCGTCCTGCTGTTTTTTAACCGTATTGACCGCGCCTGCCTGAGAAGCCCGTTCGGTTAACTGATCGCATAGCGCAAACGCCCGTTCTTTGAAAGGCATGGTGATATTGGCGCCTTCGCCGCCGGCGGCAAAAAAATCGCGCAGGGTTTGCTCAAACGCATCCTCCGGGGCCAACACCCGCCCGTACGGATGGACGATACCGGTTTGCGCGGCAAACAGCGCATGGATATGGGGCGATTTGCTGTGGTGTATCGGATTGCCGAAAACGGCGTAAGTATCCATAAGCGGTTCTCCTGATTAACCCTGCCGGATAAGGCTGCCGGTTAATGCATCGCGAATTTCCGAAGGGTTAAGCCGCCCTTCCACCCGGTCTTCCATCACGGGAAAGTTATCGCCCAACTGCTGGCGAACCTCGGCGGGCGTGCGGCCAGGCGGTTGGCCGGTGACATTGGCGCTGGTTGAAACCAGCGGTTTGCCGAACGCCAGGCAAAGGCGCCGCACCGGCTCATAGGCGGTAACCCGTACCGCCAGGGTGGAAAACCGGCCGGTTAGCCAGCGCGGCGTTTCCGGACGGGCGGGCATCACCCAGGTCACCGGCCCCGGCCAGCGGGCAAAGACACGCTCCCGCTGCTGCGGGGTAAGCGCGGTCTCGTCGATATAAGGCAATAGCTGTTGATAATTGGCGGCAATGAGAATCAGGCCTTTGGTCCAGGGGCGCTGCTTAAGGGCCAGCAGCGCCTGGACCGCCGACTCGTTATCCGGATCGCATCCCAGGCCGAAAACCGCTTCGGTGGGGTAAGCGACGATGCGCCCTTGCCGCAGCGTGTCCACCAGTCCGGCCAATGCCGGCGGTTGATTATTTTTCATCATTTTCTTTTATCGATACCGGCTTGGCGCAGCGCTTATCGGCACAAAAAAGCCGGGGCCCGCGCGCGGTGTTTTTTTCATATAGCAGCGGAAAATGGCAAAATTCGCATTCACCCGCCACCGGTTTGAAATTAAGCACAAACCGGCAGTGGGGATACTGGTCGCACGCATAAAAGATTTTGCCAAACCGGGAAGTGCGTTGTACCAGTTTGCCCGTTTTGCATTCGGGGCAACTGAAGGCGGTTTCATCCGGCTGGTCCATGGCGGCAATATAATCACAGTCAGGATAATTGCCACAGCCGATAAACATGCCGTAGCGGCCCTGGCGCAGCACCAGGCTGCCCTGGCACACCGGGCATGACTGCCCCTCAAGCACCGTGACGATATGGCCGTCAGCCTGCTGTTTAAGCGATTTAATATAAGCGCAGCGCGGATACTGGGAACATCCGAGAAAGGGTCCATGCTGCCCGGAACGAATCACGAGCTCTGCCCCGCATTCAGGGCAGAGTTCGGTTTGCCTTGCGTTAAAGAGCGCAGCTTTTGCCATAGGGATATATCGTCAGTGATTCTCTAGTGCAGACGGCTCTCATCTTCTTCGAATACAAGATCTTCCATCTGCTGATAGGCATTTTCATATCCGGGGATATTAAACAGCACCATCAGGATTACCCATTTAAGATCTTCCAGATCGAACTCGACGGCATCCAGTGCCATGACGCGATCGATCACCATTTCACGCGTTTCAAGGTTTAACACCTGAATCTGTTCCAGAAACAATAAAAATCCGCGGCATTCCGTATCCAGGAACTGACTCTCTTCATCCGTGTAAATGCGTAATGCCAGCGGATCACCGCCCATGGCGAAGGATTTGCCCTGTCCGTCCTGCAGATCGGCCAACTTCTCCAGCCAGTTGAGCGCATTGTAGATATCGTCCTGATGAAAACCCGCGCGGGTGAGATCGTCGGTTAACTTGTCCTGATCGACCCGCATTTCCACTTCATTGTGGATGTATGTTTCAAACAAGTACATTAGAACGTCGAACATGGCCTGCCCTCCTTAAACGGACATAGCCGCCGGGTACAACTGCGATCCAGCCTGCTAACTCCAGTTGCAATAGCTTTGACACTACCTCTGGTACAGACCGGCCGGCACGTTCAGCGACGACGTCAACAGGTGTAACCTCATCTCCTACGTTAGCCAACACCTCGGCAAATGGCAATTCAAGTTCGCATTCTGGCGCAGAAATAATTTCCGGCGGCGGCAAAGGCAGCCAATGCAGGCCGCCGCCGAGCTGTTCAATAATCTCCTTCGGCTGGGTTACCAGGTAAGCGCCTTGTTGGATAAGCCAATGAGTGCCGGCGCTCGCCGCGTTGCCCAGCGGACCGGGCAAGGCATAGACATCCTTGCCCTGATCGAGGGCGTAACGGGCGGTAATCAGCGAACCGCTGCGGGCGGCGGCCTCCACCACCAGCACCGCCTGGCTCAGCCCGCTGATAATCCGGTTGCGGTAGGGGAAATGCGCCGCCAGGGGCGGGGCGTCTAATGCCAGCTCGGATACCAGCGCGCCGCCCTGCGCCACGATGCGCCCGGCAAGCCCCCGGTGCCGCGACGGATAAATGTTCTGCAGGCCGCTGCCCAGTACCGCGATGGTTTTGCCCTGCGCGTCCAGCGCCGAGCGATGGCATATCCCGTCAATGCCGAGCGCCAGCCCGCTGGTGATGGTCAGGCCGCACCGCGCCAGATCGGCGGCAAAGAACGTGCCCCACTGCTCGCCGTAGCGGCTGCATACCCGGCTGCCGACCATGGCCAACTGCGGGGAGGCCAGGCAGGCGGGGTCGCCGATGATAAATAGCGCCGGCGGCGGACAGGCGAGGGACCTGAGCGCATCGGGGTAGCCGGGATCGGTAAAGGGCACAAAATGATGCAGCGGATGCTCCAGCCAGCGCAGGGCGGCCTCAATGTCACCGGCGGGATATTGCAGGAAGCGTTGACGCTGGCCGGGGGTGAGACAGGCGTAAAGGAGCGGTTGCGGGCTAAAATCGCCGGGAAGGGGCAATTGTGACAGGCAACGCTGCACTTTGGCGCCGTTAACGCCTTTTACCGCCGCCATGCGCAGCCACATTTCCAGTTCAGTCATGGTTCCCCCGCGCCTTTTGCCGGCGTATGTCGTGACATTTGCTTGCGGATGCTGTCAATCAGGGCGGGAAATGTCTAGAATAAGAGACAGAATCGTTTTCATAATCGGACACAGATATAGACTCATATGCCAGTATTGCAGGTGTTACATTACCCCGACGAGCGGCTTCGCACTATTGCGAAACCGGTAAAAGAAGTTAACGACGCTGTTCGGCGTATCGTGGATGATATGTTTGAAACCATGTACGCAGAAGAGGGCATCGGCCTGGCCGCGACCCAGGTGGATATACATCAGCGGATTATCGTGATCGATGTGTCGGAAGACCACAACGAGCGCCACGTATTTATCAATCCCGAACTGATTGCCAAAAGCGGTGAAACCGGCATCGAGGAAGGCTGTTTGTCCATACCCGATCAGCGCGGTTTCGTACCCCGCGCGGAGAAGGTTACGGTGCGCGCGCTCGATCGCGACGGCAAGCCGTTCGAGCTGGAGGCGGACGGGCTATTGGCCATTTGCATCCAGCATGAAATGGACCATCTGGTCGGCAAACTGTTCGTTGATTACCTCTCGCCGCTAAAGCGCCAGCGCATCCGCCAGAAAATGGAAAAACTGGCCAAAATCAACGCCCGCGCCGAAAAATAACCGTCGCCATACAGGAATTAACGTGTCCGATTCTTTACGTGTCATCTTTGCCGGTACGCCGGATTTCGCCGCGCGCCATCTCCAGGCGCTGCTCGATTCCGCGCATCGGGTGGTGGGCGTCTTTACCCAGCCCGACCGCCCGGCGGGCCGGGGCAACAGGCTTACGGCCAGTCCGGTAAAAATTCTGGCGCAACAGCACCTGTTGCCGGTATACCAGCCCAAATCCCTGCGCCCCGCGGACAGCCAGCGCCTGGTGGCGGAGCTTGGGGCCGACATCATGGTGGTGGTGGCCTACGGACTGATACTGCCCCAGGCGGTGCTGGATATGCCGCGCCTGGGCTGCCTGAACGTCCATGGTTCGTTATTGCCGCGCTGGCGCGGCGCGGCGCCGATTCAACGCGCCCTGTGGGCGGGCGACAGCGTCACCGGCGTCACCATCATGCAAATGGACGCGGGCCTGGATACGGGCGATATGCTGTATCAATCAGCCTGCGACATAGAGCCGGGGGACACCAGCGCCAGCCTGTATGAAAAACTGGCTGCAATCGGTCCGCGGGCGCTGCTCGATACCCTGGCGCGCAGCGCCGCCGGCACCCTGGCGCCGGTAAAGCAGGATGAGAGCCTGGTAACCTACGCCGAAAAGCTGAGCAAAGAAGAAGCGCGCCTGGACTGGTCATGCCCGGCCGCTATGCTTGCGCGCTGCGTGCGTGCCTTTAACCCCTGGCCGATAAGCTTTTTTACCGTCGGCGGCCAGACCATTAAAGTCTGGCAGGCGGCGGCATTGGATTTACCGGCCCAGTCCGCCCCCGGCACGATTCTACAAGCCGATAAAAACGGCATTCAGGTCGCGACGTCCAGCGGCGCGCTCAATTTGACGCTGCTCCAGCCTGCGGGGAAAAAGCCCATGGCGGCGCAGGATTTACTGAATTCCCGCCGTGAGTGGTTTACCCCCGGCGCCATCCTGGATTGATGCCTCCCGGCTACCGCCCGGCAATGCCAGCAATGGCGCGGGCGGTTTAATTGCGGCCACCTTCACTTTCCTTCGGTCAACTATGAATAAACGATATAACCTCCGCGCCATTACAGCAAAGGCGGTGTCCCAAGTGCTGGATCACGGCCAGTCTCTGAGCCAGCTGCTACCGATGCTGCAAAGTCCTCTGGCCGATAAGGACCGCGCGCTGCTGCAGGAATTGTGCTTTGGCATTTTACGTACCCTGCCGCAGCTGGAATGGATAATCAGGCAGTTGATGGCAAAACCGCTGACCGGTAAACAGCGGCCGGTGCACTATCTGCTGATGGTCGGCATTTACCAACTTCTCTATACCCGCATCCCGCCCCATGCCGCGCTGGCCGAGACGGTGGAAGGCGCGGTAGTGCTGAAAACGCCGCAGTTGAAGGGCCTGGTGAACGGCGTGCTGCGTCAGTTCCAGCGTCAGCAGGAGGCATTGCTGGCCGCGTCCGCGCAAGAGGAAAGCCGTTTCCTCCACCCGTCCTGGCTGGTAAAACGTCTCCAGCAGGCATATCCCGCTCACTGGCAGGCCATTATCGAGGCCAATAACCAACGGCCGCCGATGTGGCTGCGGGTTAACCGGCTGCATCACAGCCGCGCGGCGTATCTCGCCCTGCTGGCGCAGGAGGGCATTGCCGCCAGCGCCCATCCAAGCCTGCCTGAGGCGGTTAAACTGGACGTTGCCTGCAATGTCGGCCGGCTGCCCGGCTTTGCACAGGGTTGGGTAACGGTGCAGGACGCGTCGGCTCAGGGCTGCGCGCTGCTATTGGCGCCGCAGGCGGGAGAGGATATTCTGGATCTGTGCGCCGCGCCCGGCGGCAAGACCACCCATATCCTTGAGCTGGCCCCCGACGCCCGTGTCACGGCGGTGGATATCGACCCCCTGCGTCTGGCGCGTATCGAGGAAAACCTGCAGCGCCTGGGACAGCGGGCCCAGGTGCTGGTGGGCGACGGCACCCGCCCTGGCGAATGGAACCAGGATCGGACCTGGGACCGCATACTGCTTGACGCTCCCTGCTCCGCCACCGGCGTGATCCGCCGCCATCCGGATATCAAGTGGCTACGGCGCGATCGTGATATCGGGGAGCTCGCGGCATTGCAGCGGCAGATCCTCACTGCGATCTGGCCGTTGCTTAAACCCGGCGGCACGCTGCTTTACGCGACCTGCTCAGTACTGCCCGAAGAGAACAGCGAACAAATCGGCGCCTTCCTGGCAAGCCACGCCGACGCCGTTTTGGTTGAAACCGGCGATGCCGACCACCCTGGCCGGCAATGTTTTCCCGCCGCAGATGACGGTGACGGCTTCTTTTACGCTAAGATGATAAAGAGTGACGCACCGGGCATATTGACCCGCACAGAATGGGCATGAAGAACCGACTATGAAAATAATAATCCTTGGGGCGGGACAGGTGGGCGGCACCCTGGCTGAAAACCTGGTGGGCGAAAACAACGATATCACCATCGTCGATACCAACCCGGCCCAGCTACGCCAATTACAGGATAAATTCGATCTTCGCGCCATCCAGGGCCATGCCTCGCATCCACGGGTATTGCGTGAAGCCGGCGCGGAGGATGCCGACATGCTGGTGGCGGTGACCAATTCCGATGAAACCAATATGATCGCCTGCCAGATTGCCTATACGTTATTCAAAACGCCCAATCGTATTGCACGCATCCGTTCGGCCGATTATATCCGCGAAGCCGCCAAGCTGTTTTCGCCCGAGGCGGTGCCCATCGATCATCTTATTTCCCCCGAACAATTGGTGATCGACAATATTTATAAACTGATCGAATACCCCGGGGCGCTGCAGGTGGTGAATTTTGCCCAGGGGAAAGTCAGCATCGCCGCGGTAAAAGCCTATTACGGCGGGCCGCTGGTGGGCAATGCCCTGTCCTCCCTACGCGAACATATGCCGCATATCGATACCCGCGTGGCCGCCGTGTTCCGCCAGGATCGCCCTATCCGCCCGCAGGGATCGACGGTGATCGAGGCCGGCGACGAAGTGTTTTTTGTCGCCGCATCGCCCCATATCCGGGCGGTAATGAGCGAGCTGCAGCGCCTGGAAAAACCCTATAAACGCATCATGATTGTCGGCGGCGGCAATATCGGCGCGGGGCTGGCGCAGCGACTGGAAAAAGATTACAGCGTCAAGCTTATCGAACGCGACCAGCAGCGGGCGGCGGAGCTGGCGGAGCTGCTGCATGACACCATTGTATTTTTTGGCGACGCCTCCGATCAGGAACTGCTGGCCGAAGAGCATATCGAGCAAATCGATGTCTTCATCGCCATTACCAACGATGACGAAGCCAATATTATGTCGGCGATGCTGGCCAAACGCATGGGCGCTAAAAAGGTCCTGGTGTTGATTCAACGCCGCGCCTATGTGGATCTGGTGCAGGGCAGCGTGATTGATATCGCTATTTCGCCGCAGCAGGCCACCATATCGGCATTGCTGGGCCATGTGCGCAAGGCGGATATCGTCAGCGTGTCCTCCTTGCGCCGCGGCGTCGCCGAGGCCATCGAGGCTATCGCCCATGGTGATGAAAGCACGTCAAAAGTGGTGGGACGCACCATTGATGCCATCAAATTGCCGCCCGGCACTATTATCGGCGCCATCGTCCGGGGCGACGATGTCATCATCGCTAATAAAAACTGCCGTATCCAGCAGGGCGACCATGTAATTATGTTCCTGACCGATAAAAAATTCATTACCGACGTCGAGCGTTTATTCCAGCCCAGCCCGTTCTTTTTATAAAATGCCGGCGCACCGGCACACCCAATTGCCACAAATTGTTAAAGATTCTGGTAAAAACAGCATCCTTTGTTAGACTTAATTTGTCATTAACCAAGAAGGAGCAAGCCTATGAGTTTCCTGCAGGAATTCAGAAAATTCGCCATGCGCGGCAATGTTGTGGACCTGGCAGTCGGGGTAATAATTGGTGCCGCCTTCGGTAAAATCGTCACGTCCCTGGTGGCCAACGTCATAATGCCGCCGCTGGGTTTATTGATTGGCGGGGTGGATTTCCGCTCGTTCGGGTGGGTGCTGAAACCCGCGCAGGGCGATACGCCGGCCGTGGTATTGCAATACGGTATTTTCCTGCAGAATGTCTTCGATTTCCTGATCGTCGCCCTGGCGGTGTTTTGTGTTATCAAGCTGATTAACAGGCTGCATCGCAAGCATGAAGAAGCCCCGGCGGCGCCGCCGAAACCGAGCGCTGAAGAAACGCTGTTGACTGAAATCCGCGATCTGCTCAAGCAACAGAACCAGTCGGTCTCCACCTCCTCCACCTCGCTGCCACCACAGCAGCCGCCGACGCTTTAGGACGTGATTCCAGTCAGTGCTGTTTAAAGCGCGCAAAACAAAGCGGTGAGTTATAGCGGGTCAGGCTAGACAGACTTCCGGTGCTGGCAACGTTCAATAAGGAATGCGCCGCAAACCAGAAAGCCAGTGGTAACGTTACGCTTGATGACGTTACCACTGGCCTCCCAGTTTTGGGCCTTAGCGTTTTTGCCTTTACGACAATAGCTGCCCTTACCCTTCACATTTTTCTCACGGCGCTGGCGAAACAGCGGATCGTGCAAAAGTGCCGCGATGGCATTGTCGTTAATAGTGCCTTTGGTATGGCGGTATTTCTCAGTCATCATATCCTCGCTAAATGATTTGTTTGCCGGCAGTACTACCAGCAAAGAGCCAACCCCCGGTATAAACCCAGCCGGTAAGCTGTGGGCGATATTATAGCAAACCGTACCAAACGCGAGAGCGGAAAAATAAAATATGTTGCCGGCTGGTTTAGCCTTTGGCCGCAGCGCCAAAGCGCCGCCGCAGCTGGTCATGATAGCCTTGATGCAAAAAATCGGTGCTGATTCCCGCCAGCCGCAGCTTGATTTCCAGCAGTCGCAGGCGCGCGCTGATTTCCTCATGACGGGCATCCTGCGCGTCTATGCCCCGCAGCAGATCGCTTAAACGCAGCGCATCCTTGCGATCCTGTAGCTCCGCCGGCAGATAACCGGCATTTTTCAGCAGCCGGTAGCCTACCCGCAAATCTTCGGGCACGGCGCTGTCGTCATCAAGCGTAAGGGGCTGGCCGTATCCCGGCAGGTTATCAAACTCGCCCTTTTGCTGGGCCTGCTGGATATGCCGCTCCGCCAATTCATCAACTAACCACATAACAACCGCTCCTTCTACAGACAGGTCATTGATGAGCATAACGCATTGCCGTGCGGATGATAAGCGCCGGCGGCGCACCGCCACAAACGCCCGGCATCGCAGCGGCGGCCGGCACTTTGTACCGGCAATAAAAAACCCGGCCGGAGCCGGGTTTTGGACGCGTACACGGGGCAGATTACTCTGCGACCGCTTCCGCTGGAACTTGGGATTCTGCAGCACGATCTAACAGCTCGATATAAGCCATCGGCGCATTGTCACCTGCACGGAAACCACACTTCAAAATGCGAGTGTAACCACCGGCACGGCTCGCGAAACGCGGGCCAAGTTCGTTAAACAGTTTTGCCACGATCTCGTTATCACGAGTACGGGCGAATGCCAGACGACGATTTGCAACACTGTCGGTCTTGGCAAGTGTAATCAGCGGTTCAACAACACGGCGCAGCTCTTTCGCTTTTGGCAGGGTCGTCTTGATTATCTCGTGACGAACCAGAGAGCCGGCCATGTTACGGAACATAGCCTGGCGATGGCTGCTGTTACGGTTCAGTTGACGACCACTCTTACGATGGCGCATGACCTTATCCTTCTCAGTAAAACCTTACCCTGTGATCGGGTTATTCATCAGCAATACTTGCCGGAGGCCAGTTCTCGAGGCGCATGCCCAGAGATAACCCACGGGAAGCCAACACGTCTTTAATCTCGGTAAGAGATTTTTTACCAAGGTTGGGCGTTTTAAGGAGCTCAACCTCGGTACGCTGTACCAGATCACCGATGTAGTGGATGGCTTCTGCCTTAAGGCAGTTAGCAGAGCGGACAGTCAATTCCAGATCGTCAACTGGGCGCAGCAGGATCGGATCGAATTCTGGTTTTTCTTCTTTAACTTCTGGTTGACGTACATCACGTAAATCAACAAAAGCTTCAAGTTGTTCAGCCAGGATGGTTGCCGCGCGGCGGATCGCCTCTTCAGGATCGATCGTGCCATTGGTTTCCATTTCGATGACCAGCTTGTCCAGGTCGGTACGCTGTTCAACGCGTGCAGCTTCAACATTGTAGGCGATACGCTCTACAGGGCTATAGCATGCGTCGACCAGCAAACGACCAATTGGGCGCTCATCTTCTTCCGAATGAATTCGGGCAGAAGCCGGCACGTAACCACGACCACGCTGAACTTTGATACGCATATTAATCGATGCGTTTTCATCGGTCAGGTGACACAGCACATGCTGCGGCTTGACGATTTCGACATCCCCATCATGGGTGATGTCGGCTGCGGTTACAGGGCCAATGCCAGATTTATTCAGAGTAAGGATAACGTCATCTTTACCTTGAACTCTCACCGCCAGCCCTTTCAGGTTGAGCAGAATCTCCAGGATGTCTTCCTGTACACCTTCTTTGGTGCTGTACTCGTGCAGTACACCATCAATCTCAACCTCGGTCACCGCGCAACCCGGCATCGACGAAAGCAGAATACGGCGCAGTGCGTTACCTAGGGTATGGCCGAAGCCACGCTCTAAAGGTTCAAGGGTCACCTTGGCGTGCGTCGAACTGACTTGCTCGATATCTACCAGGCGCGGTTTTAGAAACTCTGTCACAGAACCCTGCATTGTGTCCTCTCTTTGGTACTAAGCCTTACTTAGAGTAAAGCTCGACTATCAGGTGTTCATTAATGTCCGCAGACAGATCGGTACGTTCTGGAATACGTTTGAACACCCCTTCCATCTTAGCAGCGTCAACTTCAAGCCAGGTCGGCTTTTCACGCTGTTCAGCCAGTTCCAATGAGGCACGAACACGGGATTGCTTTTTCGCTTTCTCACGGATGCTTACAACGTCATTCGGAGTAACCTGGTAAGAAGCGATGTTGACAACACGGCCGTTTACCATGATCGCCTTGTGGCTGACCAATTGGCGTGATTCAGCGCGAGTAGCGCCAAAACCCATACGGTAAACAACGTTGTCCAGACGACCTTCAAGCAACTGCAACAGGTTTTCACCGGTATTGCCTTTAAGACGCGCTGCTTCTTTGTAGTAGTTGCGGAACTGACGTTCCAGAACGCCGTAGATACGACGGACTTTTTGCTTTTCACGCAACTGCACCCCGTAGTCAGACAGACGCGGTTTACGCGCGCCATGCTGTCCAGGAGGCTGTTCAATTTTACACTTGGAATCGATCGCACGAACACCAGACTTCAGGAATAGGTCGGTGCCCTCACGACGGCTCAGCTTGAGCTTAGGACCCAAATATCTTGCCATTTTCTTTCTCCAACTAACCTAGAAGCGGCGTTATACGCGGCGCTTTTTCGGCGGACGACAACCGTTATGGGGGATCGGAGTCACATCAGTAATATTAGTGATGCGAAAACCAGCCGCGTTTAACGCGCGAACGGTAGACTCACGGCCCGGACCAGGTCCTTTAACCATAACTTCCAGATTCTTGATGCCATACTCTTTCACTGCTTCAGCGCAACGTTCTGCTGCAACCTGCGCGGCGAAAGGAGTGGATTTACGAGAACCACGGAAACCGGAACCACCGGCCGTCGCCCAACCCAACGCATTACCCTGACGATCGGTAATAGTAACGATGGTATTGTTGAAAGACGCATGGATATGAGCCACGCCATCTGAAACTTGCTTTTTAACACGCTTACGTGCACGAACAGGTGCCTTAGCCATTATTTACTCACCCCGATTATTTCTTGATCGGTTTGCGCGGACCCTTACGGGTACGGGCATTGGTCTTGGTACGCTGACCGCGAACCGGAAGACCACGACGATGACGCAAACCACGATAGGTACCAAGGTCCATAAGACGCTTGATACTCAGGGTTACTTCACGGCGCAGATCACCTTCGACCACAAATTTAGCAACTGCGTCACGCAGCGTGTCGATCTGCTCTTCAGACAGCTCACTGATCTTAACATGTTCAGCAATACCCGCGGTTTCACAAATTTTTTGTGAACGGGTCTTACCGATACCGTAGATTGAAGTTAACGCGATCACGGTATGTTTTTGATCAGGAATGTTAATGCCTGCTATACGGGCCACTATGCACTCCTAAAAATTTAAACGGCAACACCATTCTGAAAAGCCCGTTTTCAGGATACTCAAACAATGTTGCGTTGACCTACAAAAGATTGGCTGGCTAATCTAGCCAGCTCAACCCAACTTTGCAAGAAAAAAATGCCGAATTTATCAGCCTTGGCGTTGTTTATGCTTAGGCTCGCTGCAAATTACGCGAACGACGCCATGGCGACGAACGATTTTGCAGTTACGACATAACTTCTTGACGGAAGCACGAACTTTCATTTTTACTCTCCGTAACTTCTCAAGCTGGCCGGATTAGCGGTTATAGCCTTTCAGGTTTGCTTTCTTCAATGCGGACTCATATTGACTAGACATCATCAGAGTCTGCACTTGAGCCATAAAGTCCATGATCACCACAACGACAATCAATAAAGATGTGCCCCCAAAATAGAAGGGAACTTTCATTGCGTCACGCATGAACTCCGGGATAAGGCAGATAAACGTAATGTACATCGCACCGACCAGGGTCAGACGGGTCATTACTTTATCAATATATTTAGCCGTTTGCTCTCCCGGACGAATGCCTGGTACAAATGCACCGGACTTCTTCAGGTTATCTGCTGTTTCGCGCGGGTTAAACACCAATGCCGTGTAAAAGAAACAGAAGAATATGATTGCAGACGCATAGAGTAACACATAAAGCGGTTGTCCAGGCTGTAAATACAGTGAAATCGCTGTCAGCCATCCCCAACCGGTACCGCCGCCGAACCATGATGCAATCGTGGCCGGAAACAGAATGATGCTGGAGGCGAAAATTGCCGGTATAACGCCGGCCATGTTCACCTTCAACGGCAAATGTGTGCTCTGTGCCGCATAAACACGACGCCCTTGCTGACGCTTGGCATAGTTAACGACAATACGCCGTTGGCCACGCTCGACGAAAACAACAAAAAACGTCACTGCAAATACGAGTACTACAACCAATAGCAACAGGAGGAAGTGCAGGTCGCCTTGACGAGCTTGCTCAATGGTATGGGCGATAGCCGGCGGTAAGCCCGCTACGATACCCGCGAAGATAATGATTGAAATACCGTTGCCGATACCTCGTTCAGTAATCTGTTCACCTAACCACATCAGGAACATTGTCCCCGTGACCAGGCTCACCACCGCGGTAAAGTAAAACGCAAAGCCCGGATTATACACCAGGCCCTGCATCCCCGGCATATTCGGCAAACCGGTAGCAATACCGATCGACTGGAATATACCTAATACCAACGTGCCGTAGCGGGTGTACTGGCTAATCTTGCGACGGCCAGCCTCACCCTCTTTCTTGATCTCCGCCAGCGCCGGGTGAACAACCGTCAGCAGCTGGATAATGATCGATGCCGAAATATACGGCATGATCCCCAAGGCGAAGATCGAAGCACGGCTGAGCGCACCACCAGAGAACATGTTGAACATTTCAATGATGGTGCCTCTCTGCTGTTCGAGCAATTTCGCAAGCACAGTGGCATCGATACCAGGAATCGGAATAAAAGAGCCGATACGGAAGACAATCAAGGCACCAACAACAAACAAAAGTCTGCGTTTCAGCTCGCCTAATCCGCCTTTAGCACTTTGAAAGTCTAATCCTGGTTGTTTGGCCATCTGCTACTTATTCCTCAATTGTACCGCCAGCAGCTTCGATTGCAGCACGAGCGCCTTTGGTGACACGCAGACCGCGCAGGGTTACTGCGCGATTGATTTCGCCGGAAAGCATGACTTTCGCGAATTCAATCTGGGTGCCAACAATGTTAGCGGCTTTAAGCGTGTTGAGATCGATAACCTCGCCTTCCACCTGCGCCAGCTCGGACAGGCGAACTTCCGCCGTGACCATAGCCTTGCGCGAGGTGAAGCCGAATTTGGGCAGACGACGGTATAAAGGCATCTGGCCACCTTCAAACCCACGACGTACGCCACCGCCAGAACGAGACTTCTGACCTTTGTGACCACGACCTGCGGTTTTACCGAGACCGGAACCGATACCGCGACCTACACGCCGAGGAGCGTGCTTGGAGCCCTCAGCCGGAGACAGAGTATTTAAGCGCATCTCTTACTCCTCAACTTTGACCATGTAGGAAACCAAATTGACCATACCGCGTACAGCAGGAGTATCCTCGCGCTCTACGGTGTGACCAATGCGACGCAGGCCCAAGCCAACCAAAGTTGCCTTGTGTCTCGGCAGACGACCGATGGAACTGCGCGTCTGAGTTATTTTAATCATCTGTGCCATGGTCAATTACCCCAGAATTTCTTCAACGGATTTACCACGCTTGGCAGCGACCATTTCGGGGGACTTCATGTTAGCAAGGGCATCGATAGTTGCACGAACCACGTTAATCGGGTTGGTGGAACCATAGGTCTTTGCTAATACGTTGTGGACCCCTGCGACTTCCAGGACGGCGCGCATTGCACCACCGGCGATAATACCGGTACCTTGGGAAGCCGGCATCATGAACACACGGGAACCCGTATGAGCACCTTTAACAGGATGCTGCAGGGTGCCGCTGTTCAGCGCGACATTCATCATATTGCGACGGGCTTTTTCCATCGCCTTCTGGATCGCTGCCGGAACTTCGCGTGCTTTGCCGTAGCCAAAACCTACGCGGCCGTTACCATCACCAACAACAGTCAGTGCGGTAAAACTAAAAATACGGCCACCTTTAACGGTCTTGGAAACGCGATTTACCGCGATAAGCTTTTCCTGCAGTTCGCCAGCTTGTTTCTCAGTGTGTGCCATCTTACACCTCTACCTTAGAACTGAAGGCCAGCTTCACGGGCAGCATCTGCCAGTGCCTGGACTCGACCATGATATTGGAATCCGGAACGGTCAAAAGCGACAATCTTGATGCCTTTTTCCAGAGCGCGTTCTGCAATAGTTTTACCTACAGCAGTCGCGGCATCTTTATTACCGGTACCCTTTAATTGCTCCGCGATAGCTTTTTCTACTGTAGAAGCGGCTACCAGAACTTCAGAACCATTCGGGGCAATGACCTGCGCATAAATATGGCGCGGGGTACGATGTATAACCAGGCGGGTTGCGCCCAGTTCTTGGAGCTTGCGGCGTGCGCGGGTCGCACGACGGATACGAGCTGCTTTCTTATCCATAGTGTTACCTTACTTTTTCTTAGCCTCTTTGGTACGCACGACTTCGTCGGCGTAACGGACACCCTTGCCTTTGTAAGGCTCAGGACGACGATAGGCTCGCAAATCAGCCGCAATCTGCCCAACAGCCTGCTTATCAGCGCCTTTCAGCACGATTTCTGTCTGGGTCGGGCATTCAGCGGTGATGCCTGCCGGTAAAACATGGTCGATGGGGTGTGAATAGCCAAGGGCCAAATTCACCACATTGCCTTTTACCGCGGCACGATAACCTACGCCTACCAGCTGCAGCTTCTTGGTGAAGCCTTCAGTAACACCGACAATCATTGCATGCAACAGTGCACGGGTCGTACCCGCCAGGGCCCAGCCATTCGCTTCGCCTTCACGAGGCACAAACGTCAGGTTGTTGTCCGCATAGTTAACATGAACAGCGTCGTGGATAGTACGACTCAGCTCGCCGTTTTTACCTTTGATCGAAATTTCCTGACCGTTGAGTTTTATCTCTACGCCGGCAGGAACTACGACATGTGCTTTTGCAACACGAGACATGTTTTCCTCCCGATTAAGCTACGTAGCAGATAATCTCGCCACCAAGACCAGCCTGGCGAGCCGCACGATCAGTCATGACACCTTTAGAGGTAGAAACAACAGCAATACCTAAACCGGCCATAACTTTCGGCAACGCATCTTTTTTCTTATAGATACGCAGACCAGGACGGCTGATACGCTGGATGGTTTCCACAACCGGCTTACCCTGGAAGTACTTCAGTACGATTTCCAGCGTAGGCTTGGTGTCGCCTTCGATTTTGAATTCTTCAATAAAGCCTTCTTCTTTCAGCAAATTGGCGATGGCCACTTTAAGCTTGGAGGAAGGCATGGAGACCGCTGTTTTGTTCGCGGTTTGACCGTTACGGATACGGGTCAGCATATCCGCGATCGGATCTTGCATGCTCATCTGTCTTTACTCCCGTGATTCAATTGGTGACAATTACCAGCTAGCCTTTCTCAGACCCGGGATTTCACCGCGCATGGCAGTTTCACGGACTTTGATACGGCTCAACCCGAATTTCCGCAGGAAAGCATGCGGACGACCAGTTTGGCGGCAGCGGTTACGCTGACGAGACGGGCTGGAATCACGCGGCAGAGTCTGCAGCTTGAGAACCGCATCCCAACGTTCTTCATCAGAAGAACCTACGCTTGAGATGATGGTTTTAAGTTCAGCGCGCTTTGCGAAGAATTTCTCAGCTAATTTCACGCGTTTGACTTCGCGTGCTTTCATGGATTGTTTAGCCATTAGTACCCTGCCTTACTTGCGGAATGGGAAGTTAAAGGCGGCCAACAGTGCACGACCTTCATCATCGGATTTCGCAGTAGTGGTGATGGTAATATCCAAGCCACGAACGCGATCGACTTTGTCATAATCGATTTCCGGGAAGATGATCTGCTCACGTACGCCCATGCTGTAGTTACCACGACCATCGAACGACTTGGTGGACAAGCCACGGAAGTCACGAATACGCGGTACAGCAATGGATATCAGTCGCTCAAAGAACTCCCACATGCGTTCACCACGCAGGGTTACTTTACAGCCGATCGGATAGCCCTGACGGATTTTGAAGCCCGCAACGGATCTGCGTGCCTTGGTGATAAGCGGTTTTTGACCGGAAATTGCCGCTAAATCGTTCGCAGCATTATCCAGCAGTTTTTTATCAGCAATCGCTTCACCAACACCCATGTTCAGGGTGATCTTCTCGACCCGAGGGACTTGCATGACAGAATGATAGCCGAATTCTTTCATTAACTTTTCGACTAGTTCGTCTTTGTAGTAATCATGCAGTTTCGCCATCGTACTACTCCAAGTTACTTGATTGTTTCGCCGTTAGATTTGAAGATACGGACTTTTTTTCCGTCTTCAATCTTAAAGCCTACACGGTCCGCCTTGTTGGAGGCACCGTTGAAGATAGCAAGGTTGGAAAGCTGAATTGCCGCTTCCTGTTCAACGATGCCGCCCGGCTGGTTCGTAGCCGGAACTGGTTTTTGGTGTTTCTTAACCAGATTGATACCTTCAACAATGGCCTTGCCCGTAGACAGGACATTCTTTACTTTACCGCGCTTACCTTTATCTTTGCCGGTTAGCACGATAACTTCGTCATCACGACGGATTTTCGCTGCCATGATTCGCTCCTTAAAGTACTTCTGGTGCCAGAGAAATGATTTTCATGAACTTTTCGGTACGCAGTTCACGAGTCACCGGCCCAAAAATACGCGTACCGATGGGTTGCTCACTATTGTTATTCAACAAAACACAAGCATTACCATCGAAGCGAACGACAGAACCGTCAGGGCGACGGACACCCTTCTTGGTGCGCACCACTACCGCCTTCAGGACATCACCTTTTTTGACCTTGCCACGCGGAATTGCTTCCTTGATGGTGATCTTGATGATATCGCCGACGCCTGCGTAGCGACGGTGCGAGCCACCTAGAACCTTGATACACATTACGCGACGCGCGCCGGAGTTGTCGGCCACGTTCAGCATAGTCTGTTCTTGGATCATGTTAGTGCTCCGCTAATGTCAACTACAACTTTAGGACCCATATTAGGTCGTTAAGAAAAACCCCATAATACAGGGCGCAGCATTATAACACCGCACTCAGGATATGGGTAGAAAAAATAAACGGCTCGTGCTGTGAGCCGTTTATCTTGTTTGGAGCGCGCTTACTGTATTACAGAATCGCTTTCTCTACAACGCGAACAAGTGTCCAGGACTTAGTCTTGGAGATCGGACGGCATTCGCGGATTTCCACGACGTCACCGATACCACTTTCATTGCTCTCGTCGTGTACGTGCAGCTTGGTCGTACGCTTGATGAATTTGCCGTAAATCGGGTGTTTCACAAAACGTTCGATGGCAACGACAATGGATTTCTCCATTTTGTCGCTGATCACGCGACCTTGCAGAGTACGGATATTGTCACTCATTGCGCACCCGCCTTCTCAGTCAATAACGTTTTAACGCGTGCAACATTGCGACGCACTTGCAACAACAGGTGTGTCTGTTGCAGCTGGCCACTGGCCGCCTGCATGCGCAGGTTAAACTGCTCGCGCAACAGGTTCAACAGCTCGGTGTTCAGCTCTTCAACGCTTTTTTCACGCAGCTCTTTTGCTTTCATTACATCACCGTCTTAGTTACAAAGGTGGTTTTAATCGGCAGTTTCGCTGCTGCCAGCTTGAAGGCTTCGCGGGCAACTTCTTCCGGAACGCCGTCCATTTCATACAGGACTTTGCCCGGTTGAATCAAGGCAACCCAATATTCCACGTTGCCCTTACCTTTACCCATACGCACTTCAAGCGGCTTCTCGGTGATCGGTTTGTCCGGGAATACACGGATCCAGATCTTACCTTGACGCTTAACTGCACGCGTCATTGCACGACGCGCAGCTTCGATTTGACGAGCAGTCAGACGACCACGGCCAACAGCTTTCAGACCGAAAGTACCGAAGCTAATATCCGTGCCCGCAGCCAGACCGCGGTTGCGGCCCTTATGCATTTTACGGAATTTTGTACGCTTTGGTTGTAACATCAGCGACTCTCCTTACTTGCGGCCTTTGCGCTGCTGCTTTTTAGGTTGAGCAGCCGGTTTTTCCGGTTGTTCAACGGCAGCCATACCACCCAGAATCTCACCTTTGAAGATCCACACTTTTACGCCGATGACACCATAAGTGGTGCGCGCTTCGGAGGTGTTGTAGTCGATATCCGCACGCAGCGTATGCAGCGGAACGCGACCTTCGCGGTACCATTCGGTACGTGCGATTTCAGCGCCGCCAAGACGACCACTGACTTCAACTTTAATACCCTTAGCGCCCAGACGCATGGCGTTCTGTACAGCACGCTTCATAGCACGACGGAACATAACACGACGTTCCAGCTGTGAAGAGATGCTGTCAGCGACCAGCTTCGCGTCCAGTTCCGGTTTACGGATTTCGGCAATATTGATCTGCGCAGGCACGCCGGCGATATCCGCAACGACCTTACGCAGTTTTTCAACGTCTTCACCTTTCTTGCCGATAACGATGCCCGGACGAGCGGTGTGAATAGTCACACGGATGCTCTTGGCCGGACGCTCGATAACGATGCGAGAAACGGAAGCCTTCGCCAGTTCCTTGATCAGGAATTGACGAACTTTAAAGTCGCTGTCCAGGTTGTCAGCGAATTCTTTGGTATTCGCGTACCAGGTAGAGTTCCAAGGTTTGACAATACCCAGGCGAATACCATTAGGATGTACTTTCTGACCCATTGCTAGTCTCCAGAGTCTCAGCGATCGGACACAACCACAGTGATGTGGCTGGTGCGCTTCAAGATGCGATCCGCCCGACCTTTTGCACGAGGCATAATGCGCTTCATGCTTGGGCCGGCGTCGACGAATATTTTCGCGACTTTCAGATCATCGATATCTGCGCCATCGTTGTGTTCAGCGTTAGCAATGGCAGACTCCAGTACTTTTTTAACCAGACCAGCAGCTTTCTTGTTGGTATAGGTCAAAACTTCCAGAGCTTGCGACACTTTCTTACCGCGGATAAGGTCAGCCACCAGGCGTACCTTTTGAGCAGAAGAACGAGCGTGGCGATGTTGAGCGATAGTTTCCATCTCTTCCTCCTACCTTAGCGTTTTTTAGCCTTACGGTCGGCCGCATGGCCGCGATAAGTACGCGTCGGCGCGAATTCACCCAGTTTGTGACCGACCATTTCGTCGGAAACAAATACCGGTACGTGCTGACGACCATTATGGACAGCGATGGTCAAACCGATCATTGTTGGAAAGATCGTTGAACGACGGGACCAAGTGCGTATAGGCTTCTTGTCACCGCTTTCCACCGCTTTCTCTACCTTCTTCAGCAAGTGCAGGTCTATGAATGGACCTTTCTTGAGAGAACGTGGCATGGTTTATCCTCTAATTATTTTTTACTACGGCGACGTACGATGAACTTATCGGTACGCTTATTACTACGGGTCTTCTTACCTTTGGTCTGCAGGCCCCACGGACTGACCGGGTGCTTACCAAAGTTACGACCTTCACCACCACCATGCGGGTGATCCACCGGGTTCATCGCCGTACCGCGGACGGTCGGACGAATACCACGCCAGCGGCTTGCACCGGCTTTGCCCAGTACACGCAGCATGTGTTCGGCGTTACCGACTTCACCCATGGTTGCGCGGCATTCAGACTGCACTTTACGCATTTCGCCGGAGCGAAGACGCAGAGTGACATAAGCGCCGTCACGGGCAACAATCTGAACGTAAGCACCGGCGGAACGCGCCAGCTGACCGCCTTTACCCGGTTTCATTTCCACGTTATGCACGGTGGAACCAACCGGAATATTGCGCATCGGCAGGGTGTTGCCGGCCTTGATGGCGGCGTCGACGCCAGACTGAATCTGGTCACCTGCTTTCAGGCCTTTCGGCGCCAGTACGTAACGACGTTCGCCGTCTTTGTACAGCACTAAAGCGATGTTGGCAGAACGGTTCGGATCATATTCCAGGCGCTCTACGATTGCCGGGATACCGTCTTTGTCGCGTTTAAAATCGACAACACGGTATTGTTGTTTATGACCACCACCGATATGGCGCGTAGTGATACGGCCATTGTTGTTACGTCCACCGGATTTAGTGAGTTTTTCCAGCAACGGGCCATAAGGCTTGCCCTTGTGCAGCTCAGGGTTGACCACTTTAACTACGTGGCGACGACCCGGAGATGTCGGTTTACATTTAACAATTGCCATTGTTCTTCTCCTCCGACTTACTCTGCGCCGCCGATGAAGTCCATGTTCTGGCCTTCCTTCAGGGTGACGTAAGCTTTTTTCCAGTCGCTACGACGACCGATACGCTGTCCATGACGCTTCGTTTTCCCTTTAACGATCAGGGTGCGAACGTCATTGACTTCGACTTCAAACAGTTTATGCACAGCGGCTTTAATTTCTGCTTTGGTCGCGTCTTTAGCTACTTTGAGTACGATGGTGTTATGCTTTTCCATCGCTGCAGACGCTTTTTCAGAAACGTGCGGCGCGCGCAAAACTTTCAGCAAACGTTCTTCACGAATCATGCCAGCATCTCCTCAACTTGCTTCACAGCGTCAGCCGTCATGACGACTTTGTCGAAGGCGATCAGGCTAACCGGGTCAATACCTGCGACATCGCGAACGTCTACTTTGTAGAGGTTGCGCGCGGCCAGGAACAGGTTTTCATCCAGTTCGCTCGTAATGATCAGCACATCTGCAAGCGACATGTCTTTCAGTTTCTGTACCAGCAGCTTGGTTTTAGGCGCTTCGACAGAAAAAGACTCAACGACGATCAGACGTTCTTGACGTACCAGCTCGGACAGGATGCTTTTCAGCGCCCCACGGTACATCTTCTTATTTACCTTCTGGCTGTGATCCTGCGGCTTGGCGGCAAATGTTACGCCACCTGAACGCCAGATTGGGCTCTTCACCGTACCTGAACGCGCGCGACCGGTACCCTTCTGACGCCATGGTTTCTTACCGGAACCAGTAACTTCAGCACGGGTCTTCTGAGCGCGAGTACCTTGACGGGCACCTGCTGCATAAGCAACAACAACCTGGTGTACCAGCGCTTCGTTGAAGTCACGCCCGAAGGTAGTTTCGGAAACAGTCAGCGCGCTTTGCGCGTCTTTCAATACCAATTCCATTCCTATCTCCTCGACGTTACGCCTTGACAGCCGGTTTAACGATCAGGTCGCCGCCGGTTGCTCCCGGGACAGCGCCTTTGACCAGCAGCAGGTTGCGCTCAACGTCAACACGTACTACGTCCAGGCTTAGAACGGTTACACGCTCGTTACCCATCTGGCCTGCCATTTTCTTGCCCTTGAATACCTTACCCGGAGTCTGGTTCTGACCGATTGAACCATGACCACGGTGGGACAAGGAGTTACCATGGGTAGCATCCTGGGTACGGAAGTTCCAGCGCTTTACAGTGCCTGCAAATCCTTTACCTTTGGACGTACCGGTAACGTCAACTTTTTTCACATCGGCGAACAGTTCGACGCTGATGCTTTGACCCGCAGTGATTTCTGCAACGTCTTCGACGCGGAATTCCCACAGGCCACGGCCGGCTTCAACGCCTGCCTTAGCGAAGTGACCGGCTTCAGGCTTAGTCACACGATTGGCTTTTTTGGTGCCGGTGGTGACCTGAATAGCGCGGTAACCGTCGTTGTCCAGGTCTTTAACCTGAGTTACGCGGTTGGCTTCGATTTCAATAACGGTTACTGGGATGGAAACGCCATCTTCAGTGAAGATGCGAGTCATGCCCACTTTACGACCGACTAAACCCTTCATTGTTTCAACCTCTCAATCGTTTGGTGACCTGATTAACCCAGGCTGATCTGCACATCAACACCAGCAGCCAGATCCAGACGCATCAGAGCATCAACGGTTTTTTCGGTTGGCTCAACGATGTCAACCAGACGCTTATGAGTGCGAATCTCATACTGATCGCGCGCATCTTTATTGACGTGCGGAGAAATCAGAACGGTAAAGCGCTCTTTGCGGGTCGGCAGCGGGATCGGACCCCGTACCTGAGCACCGGTACGTTTGGCAGTCTCGACTATTTCCGCGGTTGATTGATCGATCAAACGATGATCAAACGCTTTCAAACGGATACGGATTCTTTGGTTCTGCATGAGACCAGAGCTCCAATTATTTATAAACGTAGAAAATTACTCCTCGCACCCATTTCGATTGATGGGGGAGTGTAATCATTCAGTATTATCCCCATATCGGGGATGTTGTGTGCTGGCTTACCGCCTTCGCGGCCAGCGCGGACTCATTGAGTCGGCTTGTTTCTTATGTCTATGAGACAAGCCCGCGCATTATACGTTAATTTGCTCATGAAGCAAGCGACGATACGGTAAAAAACGCCGGAAACCGGCGCTCATTCCATTTCCGCAGGGGCAGAATGGGCGGCGGCACCGATTTCAGGCAGGCTTATGCCAGCTGGGATGCCGGGATAAGGGAAGGAAGGTGCGCGTGATAACGGTATTGTCGGTTTTCTGCCTGCTCTTGTATGGCGTCATCATGGGCCATCTCGCCCGGCGCATTCTCGGATGGGCCCGCGCGCTGCCAGGCGCCACGGCGGCGCGGCGCGGGCCACTGCCGGACGGCGGTTGCGCCGGCGGGGGACGGTTGGCGTATGGCCGGCTTACGGCGATCTCCGGCCAGCGGGCTTCCGCGGCGCCTGGGGCCCGCCGCGCCGCGTGGACAATGCTGTCCCGCCAGATGTGGAAACGGCGCTGCGAGGCAAGCTGCGCGCTGGCGTTCCTGGCGGCGTTCGCCGCCCTGCCGGCGGAACGCCTGGTGAGCGGCCTGGTGTTCAGCTGGTTTTTATTAACGCTGAGCTGGATTGACTATCATACCCTGCTGCTGCCCGACCGGCTTACCCTGCCCTTCCTGCTGTGCGGACTGCTAAGCCCGCTTGGCGAGCCGCAATCGCTCTATGTCGGCCTGCTGGGCGCGCTGTGCGGCGGCGGCGGCCTGTGGCTGCTGAACGGGGTGTTTTACCGGGTGAGAGGCTACGCGGGGCTGGGCGGCGGCGATATCAAGCTGCTGAGCGGGCTGGGGGCCTGGCTGGGATGGCAAGCGTTGCCGCTGTTATGCGCGAGCGCGGCGCTGACCGGGATAGCGTGGTGGCTGCGGCGCCGGACGGCGGATAAAGACATTCCCTTTGGTCCCTGCCTGGCGCTGGCAGGCTGGTGGATATACATCGGCCCTTAGCGCCACTGCCCGGCCGCACATGACAATGCGGCCAGGTTACGCCGGAAACGCGGCAGCCAGGAGCCGATGCGTATCGGTCATAACCGTCGCATCATGCGCAGGCGTTGCTTTATCATTATTTAGCGGGGAACAGCCTGACGCCTATTGCGCCGCATCTTTTAACTGGGACTGGAGATAGTTCTGCAGGCCGACCAGTTTGATTAAATCCAGTTCGGTTTCCAGGAAATCGATATGGTGCTCTTCGTCCGCCAATATCTCGATCAGCAGATCGCGGGTGACATAATCCCGGACGCTGTCGGCATAAGAGATGCCTTCGCGCAGATCCTGCGCGCCCTGCAGTTCCAGGTTCAAATCCGAACGCAGCATTTCCTCGACATTTTGCCCGATGTTAAGCGTGCCCAGATCCTGCAGGTTAGGCAGTCCCTCCAGGAAAAGAATACGCTCGATATAACGATCGGCGTGCTTCATTTCATCGATGGATTCGTGGTATTCAATGTCGTTCAGACGCATCAGCCCCCAGTTCTTAAACATACGGGCGTGCAGGAAGTACTGATTGATGGCTACCAGCTCGTTGCCAAGCAGGGTATTGAGATGGGTGATAATTTGGTCATCGCCTTTCATAATTCACTCCTCCGTTGCGGTAATGTACAGAATATAACCGCGTCAGAGTAAATCAAGGTAATAACCCTACTAATTATGCAATTTTTTCAAACGGCACTAACTGCTGTAATTCGTCTTCCATAACCAACCGGGCCTTGCATGCGCATTTACCGCATTTATTCGCCACCGGCACGACACTTTTAAGTTCTTGAAACGTCTTCGGTTGGTAGTTTCTTACCGCCTTGCGTATGGCAGTATCGCTTACCGCATTACACAAACAAACGTACATTTTTCATACTCATTAAAATCAAATTAGGCATAATTTAAATGAGAACGAGTGTCATTTCAATAGCAGAACTATTTTTGTTTTGTAAATATCCGTCGCCGGTAAATAACCGCTTCTTTTTGCAGCAAATAAAAAAAGGGCGCCAAGGCGCCCTTTTTTGCATAAAACGGAAATGTCTTACGCGATAACCTTGGCAACCACGCCGGCGCCAACGGTACGGCCGCCTTCGCGAATAGCGAAACGCAGGCCGTCGTCCATGGCGATCGGGGCAATCAGGTTAACAACCATTTTGATGTTGTCGCCAGGCATAACCATTTCCACGCCTTCCGGCAGTTCGATGGTACCGGTCACGTCAGTGGTACGGAAGTAGAACTGAGGACGGTAGCCTTTGAAGAACGGCGTATGACGGCCGCCTTCATCCTTGGATAGGATGTAGACTTCGGATTCGAACTGGGTATGCGGGTGGATTGAACCCGGTTTAGCCAGTACCTGGCCGCGTTCCACGTCGTCACGCTTGGTGCCGCGCAGCAGGACGCCGACGTTTTCACCGGCACGGCCTTCGTCCAGCAGTTTGCGGAACATTTCAACGCCGGTACAAGTGGTCTTGATGGTGGCTTTGATGCCGACGATTTCAACTTCTTCGCCCACTTTAACGATGCCGCGTTCCACACGACCGGTTACCACGGTGCCGCGGCCGGAGATGGAGAATACGTCTTCGATAGGCAGCAGGAACGGCTTGTCAATCGCACGTACCGGTTCCGGGATGTAGGTATCCAGGGCTTCGGCCAGTTCGATGATTTTAGAGGTCCAGGCTTCGTCGCCTTCCAGTGCTTTCAGCGCGGAACCACGGATTACCGGGGTGTCGTCGCCTGGGAAGTCGTACTGGGACAGCAGTTCGCGCACTTCCATTTCAACCAGTTCCAGCAGTTCTTCGTCATCGACCATGTCGCATTTGTTCATGAAGACGATGATGTAAGGAACGCCTACCTGGCGAGCCAGCAGGATGTGTTCGCGGGTCTGCGGCATCGGGCCGTCGGTTGCGGCAACCACCAGGATTGCGCCATCCATCTGGGCGGCGCCGGTGATCATGTTTTTCACATAGTCGGCGTGTCCCGGGCAGTCTACGTGCGCGTAGTGGCGGGCCGGGGTGTCGTATTCAACGTGGGACGTGTTGATGGTGATACCACGGGCCTTTTCTTCCGGCGCGTTATCGATCTGATCGAAAGCACGGGCGCTGCCGCCGTAAGCTTTGGCCAGCACGGTGGTGATGGCGGCGGTCAGGGTGGTTTTACCATGGTCGACGTGACCGATGGTGCCGACGTTAACGTGCGGTTTTGTGCGTTGGAACTTTTCTTTAGACACGGCTATATTCCTTACTCTTATGCTCTCCCCCATTGGAGAGAGCACGGGATATTAATTGTAGACCCTAAAGCTTATTTACCGGCTTTACGGGCTTCGATAATGGCCTGAGCAACATTGTTCGGTGCTTCATTGTACTTCAGGAACTCCATGGAGTAAGAAGCACGGCCCTGAGTCTGTGAACGCAGATCTGTAGCATATCCAAACATTTCAGACAAGGGGACCTGCGCACGAACGGTCTTGCCGGTCGCAGTATCTTCCATGCCGTCGATCATGCCGCGACGACGGTTCAAGTCACCGATAACGTCACCCATGTAGTCTTCAGGCGTTTCAACTTCAACTTTCATGATAGGTTCCAGCAGAACTGGTTTCGCTTTCATGAAGCCTTCTTTAAACGCCATGGAACCGGCAATTTTAAACGCCATTTCCGAGGAGTCGACTTCGTGGTATGAACCATCGAAGGCCGCAACACGGACGTCCACAATCGGATATCCGGCCAGAACGCCGTTTTTCAGCTGTTCCTGGACGCCTTTATCCACCGCGGGCACGTATTCTTTTGGAACCACGCCGCCGACGATTTCATTAAGGAATTCGTAGCCTTTACCACCTGGTTCCATCGGTTCGATACGCAACCAGATGTGACCGAACTGACCGCGACCACCGGACTGACGAACAAACTTGCCTTCTTGCTCAACAGTATTGCGGATGGTTTCGCGGTACGCTACCTGCGGTTTACCGACGTTAGCTTCAACGTTGAACTCGCGACGCATACGATCGACGAGTATTTCGAGATGCAGTTCGCCCATACCTGCGATGATGGTCTGACCGGACTCTTCATCGGTCCAGACGCGGAAAGACGGATCTTCCTGCGCCAGACGGCCCAGGGCCAGACCCATTTTTTCCTGGTCGGCCTTGGTTTTCGGTTCGACAGCCACGGAGATAACCGGTTCCGGGAACTCCATGCGTTCCAGGATGATCGGTTTGCTCTGATCGCACAGCGTATCGCCGGTGGTCACATCTTTCAAGCCAATCGCAGCGGCGATATCGCCGGCGCGGACTTCCTTGATTTCTTCACGTTTGTTGGCGTGCATCTGCACGATACGGCCAAAACGCTCACGTTTGTCTTTAACGGAGTTCAGCACGGTATCGCCGGAGTTAACCACACCGGAATAAACGCGGAAGAAGGTCAGGTTGCCCACGAACGGGTCGGTGGCGATTTTAAACGCCAGCGCCGAAAAGGGTTCGTCATCGCTTGAATGGCGTTCGGCATGGGTCTCGCCGTCTTCCAGCACGCCGTTGATGGCCTGAACGTCGGTCGGTGCCGGCAGGTATTCGATTACCGCATCCAGCATCGCCTGTACGCCTTTGTTCTTAAACGCAGAACCGCAGGTGACCAGGATGATTTCGTTGTTCAGCACGCGTTGACGCAGACCCATCTTGATTTCTGCTTCGGTCAGTTCTTCGCCGCCGAGGTATTTATCCATCAGCTCGTCATTGGCTTCAGCCGCGGATTCAACCATATGTTGATGCCACTTCTGCGCCAGTTCCTGCAGTTCAGCCGGGATCTCTTCATATTCGAAGCTGATGCCCTGATCGGCCTCACTCCAGTTGATGGCTTTCATCTTCACCAGATCGACAACGCCGGTGAATTTTTCTTCGGCGCCGATGGCCAGCTGGATCGGAACCGGGTTAGCGGCCAGACGGGTTTTCAGCTGTTCAACAACGCGCAGGTAGTTCGCGCCCATACGGTCCATTTTATTCACGAACGCGATACGCGGAACTTTATATTTATTGGCCTGGCGCCACACGGTTTCGGACTGAGGTTGCACACCGCCTACCGCACAGTAAACCATGACCGCGCCATCAAGCACACGCATGGAACGTTCTACTTCGATGGTGAAGTCAACGTGTCCCGGGGTGTCGATGATGTTGATGCGATGGGCATCAAACTGTTTAGCCATACCGGACCAGAAACAGGTGGTCGCCGCGGACGTAATGGTAATTCCGCGCTCTTGTTCCTGTTCCATCCAGTCCATGGTGGCGGCGCCATCGTGGACTTCACCGATTTTATGGTTTACACCGGTATAGAACAGAATACGTTCAGTGGTGGTGGTTTTACCGGCGTCGATGTGCGCACTGATACCGATATTACGATAACGCACAATTGGTGTTATACGAGCCATTTGTATCCTCGATTACTGGGGCGTTCTATTCGAGCTAACCCAGGAAGGGCGAGCTGTCCGCACGCCCACCTGGTTAGCATGACTACAGCGGCATAATTACCAGCGGTAGTGGGCGAACGCCTTGTTGGCATCTGCCATACGGTGAACGTCTTCACGTTTCTTAACAGCAGTGCCTTTATTTTCTGCTGCATCGGAAAGTTCGTTCGCCAGGCGCAGGGCCATAGATTTATCACCGCGTTTACGAGCAGCTTCAACGATCCAACGCATTGCCAGGGCATTACGACGGACCGGACGAACTTCTACTGGCACCTGATAAGTAGAACCACCAACGCGACGGGACTTGACTTCGACAGTCGGGCGCACGTTGTCCAGAGCTACTTCGAAAGCTTCCAGATGTCCTTTACCGGAACGCTGAGCCAGGGTCTCCAGCGCGGTATAGACAATTGCTTCGGCAGTAGATTTTTTACCATCTACCATCAGGATATTGACAAATTTTGCCAACAGCTCGGATCCGAACTTAGGATCCGGCAGGATTTTACGTTGACCAATGACGCGACGACGTGGCATGGGATAACTCCGTTGTTAATTCAGGATTGTCCAAAACTCAATGAGTTCTTTGACATTAATAATAAAATGTTTGGCCTTACTTAACGGAGAACCATTAAGACTTGGGCTTCTTCACGCCGTATTTGGAGCGGCCCTGCTTACGGTCTTTAACGCCTGAGCAGTCGAGCGCACCGCGAACGGTGTGGTAACGCACACCGGGAAGGTCTTTTACACGACCGCCACGGATCAGGATCACGGAGTGTTCCTGCAGGTTATGGCCTTCACCGCCGATATAGGAAGTGACTTCAAAACCGTTAGTCAGACGAACACGGCATACTTTACGCAGCGCGGAGTTCGGTTTTTTCGGGGTGGTGGTATATACGCGGGTACATACGCCACGTTTTTGCGGGCATGCTTCCAGCGCCGGAACGTTGCTTTTAGCAACCTTCATGGTGCGTGGCTTGCGTACCAGCTGGTTAATTGTTGCCATTCGATAAAACTCCTGGTTTTTGCTTCGTAAACACGTAATAAATCGCCTCGTTAAGCCGCAAGGCAAAGAACGAGGACGCAGAATTTTATGGCCGACGGGTGAGGGTGTCAAGAAATATACAATATACCCGCTATCTTTCGCGCGGCGGATGCATTGGCTGCGTCCGTTTATCCCCCTCCCTTATCGCTGTACGCTGATCGCAATGCGTTCCCTTGACCGCCTTGCCGCAAGGCGAAATTCAGAGGGTAGCGCCCTGCTTACCATGCCATTTGTTGCGGTTGTTTTACCGTCAGCGAGACAAACCCAGTATAGCTTATCAGGGTGATTTTGTCCGAAAAATGAGCAAGCAGGCCGCGGGCGGCAACGTCGGCGTCAAGGGCATACAACCCGAGCGGCGAGGCGATAAGCCGCTCCAGCGCGACGGTCCCCGCCAGCCCGGCTATCACGCCGTCCTGTATCAACAGCAGATCGTCGCCCCTGCGGGCGGTAAGCAGCAGCGCCGGCAAGTCGCGGGCGTAAGGGGAGCGGCTAAGGGTATAAAGCATGGCGTTTTCCCGGCTCAGAAGGTCAAGACAGTATCAAAAGCGGACAAGCGCTCGCGCCAGCGCGCGGCGGGCAACACCTCGGCGTCGAGCACCCAGCCCACGGCGCCGGCCAGCCCGCGCTCCGCCAGGGACTCCGCGCAGAGGTAAAAACGCGTGATATCGTAAATCGGCAATACGCCGAAGGTGGGGATGAAATTGCGCGCCAGGATTTCCGCCGGCCGCTGCTGCGGCAATAGCAACAGGACGCCATCGCCAATAAAAAACACGCCGATCTCATCGGTTAGCGCCGATGCGGCCAGCAGCGCATCCAGTCCTTCCCGTCCAGACGCGTCGCCGTGGGGGCCATGGGTAAAAACAAAGGCAAGGCGTTTCATCAGGGCACCTTAAAACTGGATAAACCGATCGCACTCAAGCACGGCCTGCGCCAGCGCGCCCAGGCCGCTCAGGGTAAAACCCGGCTGCAGGTTGCCCTGCTCCGGTGCCGGCGGCGCATCCTGCGCCCCGTCCGTCACCCCCCGGCGCAACGCCGCGGAGACACATACATCCAACGGCACCTGATGCTCCCGGCCAAGCTGCTGCCAGGCGCGCACGATATCCACCTCGTCGCCGGCCGGGGACGTATGGCGATTGGCGTTATAGACGCCGTCCTGATAAAAAAAAATGCTGTTGATCCGGTGGCCTGCGGCCAGCAAGGCCCGTGCGAACTGCAGGGCGCTGCTGGACTGCTGCGTGCCGTAGGCCGGCCCGCCGACCATCAGGCAGTAACGCAGGCTCACCGATCCAATCCCAGGAAATCACCGCTTTTAAACTGGCGGATATACAAATAGACCGTATGTTTGGAAATATTCAGCCGATCCGCCACCTGGTTGATGGCGTCCTTGATATCGAAAATGCCCTTTTCATACAGGTTAAGCACAATCTGGCGGTTCTTGGCGTTGTTGGACACGCCGCGATCGGCATTGACTTCCTCGATGGTGAACTCAAGGGTTTGCGCCACCAGGTCGTCCACCGAAGACGCGAAATTGACCGAGGTGGCGTTTTCCTGGGCTTCCGGCGGGACAAAGGTTTGCATGATTTGGGAAAAGGGCACGTCAAGATTCATATTGATGCACAGCAGGCCGATGACCCGTTGTTCGCGGTTGCGAATGGCGATGGTGACGGATTTCATCAGCACGCCGCTTTTGGCCCGGGTAAAGTAGGCTTTCGACACGCTGCTGTCCTCGCCCGCCATGTCATGCAGCATGCGCAGGGCCAGGTCGGAAATGGGCGAGCCGATTTTGCGTCCGGTGTGTTCGCCGTTGGCGATGCGCACGGCGGAGCTTTTCAAATCTTCCAGGGAATGCAGCACGATTTCGCAGTGTTCGCCGATAAGCATCGCCAGTCCATCCACCACGGCTTCGTAGGATGCCAGTATTTCATGATCAACTGGGCTGAATGGCCGTTCGTCCAAAACATCCAGTTCGTTGAATTCTGGGGTCGGAAGAGAAGTAGACATATGCAGACACCACCCGTTAAAGCGAGCCTGTCCGCATCCCTGGACAAACTCGGCTGTCAGTTGTATTTACCGGTCGCTAGTCTAGCAAATGATTTAAAACGCTGTCCTTGTGTTTGGACAGATTTTTACAACTTATTGGCCGGCAAAAGCGCTATAACGCGCTTTTTTTGGGTTGGCATGCCCGGTTTCCGGCGGGAGAATGTGAATAAAAAAGGGCGGTGGCTGTTGAAACAGACACCGCCCTTCACCACCGACGACGCGTTTTATGCGCCGGCAGTGTGGTTATTTAGTGGTTTCAGCCGCGCCGGCCGGTGCTTCAGCCGCCGGCTTTTCGCCTTCGGCAGCCTTAGCCGCCGGTTTAATATCCAGCAGTTCCACGTCGAAAATCAGGGTGGAGTTGGCTGGGATTCCCGGGACGCCGGTTTTGCCATACGCCTGTTCCGGCGGAATCACCAACTCGATCTTGCCGCCTTTGTGGATCTCTTTCAGGCCTTCGGTCCAGCCGGGGATGACGCCGTCAAGACGGAATGACAGAGGTTCGCCGCGTTTGTAGGAGTTGTCGAATTCCGTACCGTCGGCCAGCGTACCCTTGTAGTTGACCACCACGGTATCGCTATTGGTCGGCGCTTTGCCGGTACCCGGTTTTTCAACTTTGTACAGAACACCGCTGGCCGTTTTCTTCACGCCTTTTTGCTTGGCGTAGTCGGCGCGGAATTTATCGCCTTTTTCGGCGTTGTCCTTGGCTTCCTGCTCCATTTTGGCCTGGGCGGCTTCTTTCACGCGCGCCTCGAAGCTCTGGAGAGTAGCCTCGATTTCTTCGTCAGTCAGCTTGCTCTTGTTGCCAAAAGCGTCCTGAACACCGGCGATCAGCTGATCTTTATCCAGCTTGATGCCTAACTTTTCCTGTTCCTTCAGGGAGTTGTCCATGTACCGACCCAATGAGGCGCCTAACGCGTAAGCAGCCTGTTCCTCGCTGCTTTTGAATTTGTCCGAGGTGGCGTTGGCCGGAGCAGTTGCCGGAGCGGTCGCTGTGGTGCCAGCCGCGGCGGGGGCATCAGCCGCTGCGGTGCTATCCGCGGCCATTACCTGGGCAGCATTGAGGGCTAGCGCCATGGTGGTAGCCAACAGCGTGACTTTAAACAGTGATTTCATCCATATCTCCATAGCCTGGGCTATCTTGTCCCAAGGTCGATAACTAAGTTAAGCCGATACTATAGCCGTGAGCGTAAACACAACACAATCGCTATCCCGATGAATTGAGTCTTTCTAAGACTTTTTTTACGTCAAGAAGTTTCTTTTTTAGCGGCGCCATTGAAGCCTGGTTCGGTGACGCGGGCATATAATAGGCTTTCGGCGGGCATTTATCGTCATTTACCGATAGAATAACACCTGGTTGTTGTCGCAGCTTAATCCGGGTATGAGGTCGGGCCGACGCGATCGCCCCTATTCCATGATAAACGGTATTGAGAGGAGGACACTATGGAGTTATCCCAATTGGAACAACGTCTTGATTTGCTGGAAGGCCGGCTTGCGTTCCAGGAAGTCACGATAGATGAACTGAATCAGACCGTCGTCGCGCATCAACGGGATATCGGCAGGCTGCAGGAGCAACTGCGCTTATTGTCGGAGAAACTGCGCACGCAGCAAACCTCGATTATCGCGTCTCAATCGGAAGAGACGCCGCCGCCGCACTATTAATTTTAATTAATTCGTTGAATAACCAATAAAACGGGGCGGAAAAACCCGCCCCATCGGCTATCGGGGTCCGAGCGAACCGGGTTTAGTGGCAACCGCAGCCGCCATTGCCGCCGCATCCGCCGCCTTTGTGCTCGTGGTCATGGCCGTGGCCGCCGCAGCAGTCGCCGCCGTGATCGTGGTCATGGCCTTCATGCTCGTGATCGTGTTCGCCGTGAACATGGCCGTGGGCCAGTTCTTCCGCCGTCGCTTCGCGAATAGCCAGCACCTCGACGTGGAAGTTCAAATCCTGGCCGGCCAGCATGTGGTTGCCGTCCACCACCACATGGTCGCCGTCGACTTCGGTAATTTCAACCGGCACCGGGCCTTGATCGGTCTCGGCCAGGAAACGCATGCCGACCTCAAGTTCCTCGACGCCCATGAACACCTCTTTCGGGACGCGCTGCACCAGGTTGTCGTCGTAATGACCGTAGGCATCGTCGGCAACGATATGCACATCAAAGCTATCGCCCTCATCGTGGCCGTCCAGGGCATTTTCCAGGCCCGAGATCAAAGAACCATGCCCATGGAGATAGTCCAACGGCGCACTCACCGGAGACTCATCGACCAACACGCCATCTTCTGTCCGTACCTGGTAAGCCAGGCTGACCACCAGGTCTTTTGCTACTTTCATGATATCTCCTACCGTTGGAAACTGAATTGGCGCAGATTCTAACGAAAATTTACGCGCATGTATCCTTCAGCTTAAAAAAATTGAGGGTATAAGGCTACTCCGGATCAAAAATACCGATAATGCGATCCTTTGCCGGCGTTTTATCCGCAGCCGCCGGGTCGGTTTGGCGCTGAGTAAAACCGCACTTTACACAAATGACGTTATCCGTCCCCTGGTCCTGCCAGACCGCCAGGGTATCCTTCGCCTGGCACTCGGGGCATACCGCGCCGGCAATAAAACGTTTACGCTTTGCCGTCATGGTGTTTATCTCCCTGCGGATGGTTATCTTCCCAGCCGTCAAGCTGGCGACGTTCATGCTGCATTTCGCGCTGGAAGATATCCTCCAGCTCGCGCCGGGCCTCCTTGACGCGGGATATTTGCGCCACATCCCCCTGCAGCTGCGGCATCAGCTCCCGCAGCATGCGGGTATCGATGCGGCGGAAATGCTGCTGGGCGCGATAGGCCTGGTGGGGATGCATCCCCAGTTCCAACAACGCCTTGCGGCCCAGATCCAGCGCGCTGGAAAAAGTTTCCCGCGAAAATTGATTCACCCCGGCCAGCAGCAGCTCATGGGCCTCGACGCGGCCCCGCGCCCGCGCCAGTATCTTCAGGTGCGGGAAATGCTGCTGGCACAGGTGCACGATGGTCATGTTGTCTTCCGGCGTATTGGCGGCGACCACGATGGCTTTTGCTTTCTCCGCCCCGGCGGCGCGCAGCAACTCAAGCTCGGTGGCATCGCCGTAATACACCTTATAACCATAGCTGCGCATCAGGCTTACCGCACTGATATCGCGCTCAAGTACCGTAATCCGCATCTTATTGGCCATCAGCAGGCGGCCTATCACCTGGCCGAAACGGCCGAAACCCACGATGATCACCTGCGGCTCGTCATCGTCGACGAAGGGTTTTTCACCCTCCTCGTCCTGGGCATTGTAACGTCGGACCAGGATAAGATCGATGAGTTGCATTAATAAGGGGGTGGTAATCATCGACAGCGTCACGGTGACCAGCAGCAGGGCCAGCTGATCGGGCGAGAGGATTTTTTGCGCGCCGGCGGCGGAAAACAGGACAAAGGCGAATTCCCCGCCCTGGCTTAGCACGCCGGCGAACTGTAGCCGCACCGAGCTGCGCAGACCGGATATCCGCGCCAGGATATACAATACCGTCCCTTTGACCAGCACCAGGACCGCCAGGCCGGCCACCACGGTCAGCAAGTGGACATATAAAATGCCCAGGTTGAGCGCCATGCCCACCGAGATGAAAAACAGGCCGAGCAGTAATCCCTTGAACGGCTCGATGGCGATCTCCAGCTCATGGCGGTATTCACTCTCCGCCAGCAGCACGCCGGCGATAAAGGTGCCCAGCGCCATGGATAATCCGAGCATATCCATAAACAGCGCCGCGCCCAGCACCACCATGAGCGAGGCGGCGGTAAACACCTCGCGCACATTAGCCATGGCGACATAACGGAACAGCGGCCGCAGCAGGTAGCGCCCGCCCACCAGCATGATAAAAAACGCCGCCACCTTCATGCCGATTTTCATCCAATCGCTCGGTTCGCTGCCGCCGCCGGCCAGGATAGGGATGAGGGATAACGTGGGGATTACCGCCATATCCTGGAACAGCAGGACGGAAAAGCCGAGCTGGCCGCCTTCATTGCGGTTCATGCCTTTGTCGCGCATCAGCTGCAGCGCGATGGCGGTGGACGACATGGCCAGGCCGATGCCGCCAATCAGCGCCGATTGCCAGGTGGCATGGGTCAGGTAAAGAGCCCCGCCCAGCAGCAACGCGGTAAAGAAAAGCTGCGCGGCGCCGACGCCGAAGATCGATCGCCTCAGTTCCCATAGCTTCGACGGATTCAGCTCCAGGCCGATGATAAACATCAGGAACACCACCCCAAGTTCGGAGAAGTGCAGGATTTCGTCCACATCGCGGATAAAACCCAGCCCCCAGGGGCCGATGGCGATACCCGCCGCAAGGTAGCCGATCACCGCGCCTATGCCCAGGCGCTGGGCTATGGGCACCGCAACGACGGCGGCGAATAAAAACAGCACCACGGCGGTCAAAAACGACGGACTGCTATCCAATGCGTTGTCCCCTTTCGTTAAGCGGCTCTTTCAGCCATTGGGCGTATTCGCCGGCATGGCGCGCCAATACGACGGGATCCAGCCTTCTGGCCCAATAGATCACCTGCGGGCGCACCCAATGCATGCGGCACATGGTGGCGGTCAATTCGAACGGGCGTAGAATATCCTCCATGCCGTAGCGGCTGTAGCCGCGGTTAAGATAAGCGCCCTCCGGTTCGCCGGTGGTGATAACCGTTCGCCAGTATTTCCCCGCCAGGGCGTCGCCGCCGATGCCGCTGGCAAATCCGCGCGCCAGCACCCGGTCGAGCCACTCTTTCAATAATGCCGGGCAGCTGTAAGTATAAAGCGGGTGCTGGAACACAATGACCTGATGTTCACGCAATAATTGCTGTTCGTGGTGAATATCAATAAAAAAATCCGGATAAAAGGCGTAAAGATCATGTACGGTGACATGCTCGAGCGACGATGCCGCCTGCAGCAAAATCCGGTTGGCAACCGAATCCTGTGATTCCGGATGGGCATACAACAACAAAACTTTGGGTGGCTGCGCGATCAATTCCCCTCCAAAGCGTCGTCAGGGCGCGGCTTTTCCGCTACCATGCTTCGCAAAGTTGAAACCAGGACAGGTTATCCTGGATAGCATTCAATAATGTTAATTTAACATACTCTCAAACTATGGCGCTTTATGATTGTCTTCTCCTCACTGCAAATTCGCCGCGGTACCAACGTACTGCTGGATAACGCCACCGCCACGGTGAATCCCGGGCAAAAGGTCGGACTCGTCGGCAAGAACGGCTGCGGCAAATCAACATTATTGGCATTGCTGAAGCATGAACTCGGCTGCGACGCCGGCAGCGTGACCTTCCCCGCCAACTGGTCGATGGCCTGGGTTAACCAGGAGACGCCGGCCCTTGACGTGCCGGCGCTGGAGTATGTTATCGACGGCGATCGCGAGTATCGCCAGCTGGAAGCCGACCTCCAGCTCGCCAACGAGAAAAACGACGGCCACGCCATCGCCACCGTGCACGGCAAGCTGGACGTTATCGAGGCATGGACCATTCGGCCGCGCGCCTCGAGCCTGCTGCACGGGCTGGGGTTCAGCCAGGATCAATTGCAACAGCCGGTGCGGGATTTTTCCGGCGGCTGGCGTATGCGCCTTAACCTGGCGCAGGCGCTGATTTGCCGCTCCGATTTGCTGTTGCTTGATGAACCGACCAACCACTTGGATCTGGACGCGGTCATCTGGCTGGAAAAATGGCTGAAGAATTATGACGGTACGCTGATTCTGATTTCCCATGACCGGGATTTTCTCGATCCTATCGTAAATAAAATCCTGCATATTGAACAGCAGACGTTGAACGAATATACCGGCAACTACTCGTCGTTTGAGCAGCAGCGGGTGACCAAGCTGGCGCAACAGCAGTCGCTGTTCCAGCACCAGCAGGAAAAAGTGGCCCATTTGCAGCATTATATCGACCGTTTCCGTGCCCAGGCCACCAAGGCCAAGCAGGCGCAAAGCCGGATCAAGATGCTTGAGCGGATGGAGCTGATCGCCCCGGCCCATGTGGATAATCCCTTCCAGTTCAAGTTCCGTACTCCGGAAAGCCTGCCGAGCCCCCTGCTGAGCATGGAGAAAGTCAGCGCCGGTTATGGCGAGCGCACCATCCTTAATTCCATCAAGCTTAACCTGGTGCCCGGTTCGCGCATCGGCCTGCTAGGACGCAACGGCGCCGGCAAGTCGACGCTTATCAAGCTGCTGGCCGGCACCCTTGAGCCGCAGTCCGGCACCATCGGCCTGGCGAAAGGCATCAAGCTGGGTTATTTCGCCCAGCATCAGCTGGAGTTCCTGCGCGCCGACGAATCGCCGCTGGCGCATATGATCCGGCTGGCGCCGCAGGAGTATGAGCAGGCGCTGCGCGACTATCTGGGCGGGTTTGGTTTCCGTGGCGATAAGGTGACCGAACCGACCGCGCGTTTTTCCGGCGGCGAAAAGGCCCGGCTGGTGCTGGCGCTGATTGTCTGGCAGCGTCCCAACCTGCTGCTGCTCGATGAGCCGACCAACCATCTGGATCTGGATATGCGCCAGGCGCTGACCGAAGCGCTGATAGATTTCGACGGCGCGCTGGTGGTGGTGTCCCATGACCGGCATTTACTGCGTTCCACCACCGATGAATTTTATCTGGTGCATGACGGTCGCGTCGCATCGTTTGACGGCGATGTGGAGGATTACCAGCAGTGGCTGGTGGATCAGCAGCGCCAGGCGGCGGCGCAGGACGGCAATGATACCGAGACCCCGGCGCCGCAGGTCAATAATGCCCAGGCCAGGAAAGACCAGAAGCGGCGCGAGGCGGATTTCCGTAATCAGACCCAGCCGTTGCGCAAGTCCATTACCCGTTATGAACAGCAAATGGAAAAACGTGGCGCGGAGCTGGCGGCCATCGAGGCCGGACTGGCCGACGCGGCGCTGTATGATATCAGCCGTAAAGCGGACCTGGCCCTGGCCCTGCAGCAGCAGGCCAAGGTTAAATCGCAGCTGGAAGAGGCGGAAATGGCGTGGCTGGACGCCCAGGAACAGTTGGAGACCCTGACCCGGGAGTTCGAGTCGCAATAAGCGCGTCAGCGCCAGATCAGCAATACGCAGGCCGCCGTCAGCAGGCCCATGGCGACGTTAAAAGCGATCCAGGCGCGTTTGCTGCGCAGCAGCCGGCCGATAAGGGTGCCGAAGCCGAGCCAGATAACGCCGGAGACAATATTGACGCTGACGATGCCGACGCTGATGGCGCCGACGGAGGTGATATAGGCGCTGCCGCTCAGGCTGAAGCTGGCCACCGCGCCCAGCGCCATCAGCCAGGCCTTGGGATTAAGAAACTGCAGCAGGCCGCCCTGGTAGAAGGGAATGGGCCGGGGGGGCGGCGCGTCGGTTTCCAGTTTTTCATAGGCGGCGGTGGCTATTTTCCAGGCCAACCACAGCAGGTAAAGGCTGCCCGCCACCTTCAGCATAAAATGCAGGGACGGATAAAGCGTGATTAGGCCGCCGATGCCGAAGGCCACCAGCAGCAGGATACATTGCATGCCGAGCATGATGCCGATCATCAGCGGCATCGAGCGCCAGAAGCCAAAATTGGCGCCCGAGGCGGTAAGCAACATATTATTAGGACCAGGGGTAATGGCGGCCACCCAGAGAAACCCCAGCATTGACAGAAAAAGACTCAGTTCCACGTTTTGGCGGCTCCCCGTAAAATAACGCGTATGAAGCTACCAGTGCGCACGTGGATGCACAAGGCATAACAGGTGAAATTTACTCAACACCTTGATTTATTGACTATCGGGACACAATATCGTGATTATTCCCTGGGAACAAATCGATCCTGACACGCTCTATAACCTGATCGAGTCCTTTGTACTGCGTGAGGGCACCGATTATGGCGAGCAGGAGAAATCACTGGCGCAAAAGGTCGAGGATGTAAAACGCCAGTTGATAAGCGGCGAGGCGGTGGTGGTCTGGTCGGAATTGCATGAAAATATCAATATCATGCCGCGCGGCCGGTTTAATGACCAGGCCGGAGATACGCCGGGCGAATAGCGAAGCCCCTGGCCCCTAAGCGCTAAATATGCTAACACTCACTTCTGGGCCTTGATGCCGGGCGCACTTCTTCACGCCGCAATTCAACCAAGCGTAGGGTTACCATGTCGACAAAACACCCCATTATTGCCGTTACCGGTTCCAGCGGTGCGGGCACCACCACCACCAGCCTGGCGTTTCGTAAAATATTCCAGCAGTTGAATATCCACGCCGCCGAACTGGAGGGTGACAGCTTTCATCACTTTACCCGGCCGGAAATGGATATGGCGATCCGCAAGGCGCGGGATTTAGGGCGCCATATCAGCTACTTTGGTCCGGACGCCAATAACTTTGGCCTGCTGGAGCATACGTTTCATCAGTATGGCGATACCGGCCGCGGCCAGTCGCGTAAATATCTGCATACGTATGACGAGGCGGTGCCGTATAACCAGATCCCCGGTACCTTTACGCCCTGGCAGGCGTTGCCGGAACCGACGGACGTGTTATTTTACGAGGGGCTGCACGGCGGCGTGGTGACCGATAGCCATGACGTGGCGAAGCACGTGGATTTGCTGGTGGGCGTGGTGCCCATCGTCAACCTGGAGTGGATCCAGAAACTGGTGCGCGATACCGGCGAGCGGGGGCATTCGCGCGAGGCGGTGATGGATTCGGTGGTGAGGTCGATGGAGGATTATATTAACTACATCACGCCGCAGTTTTCCCGCACCCATATCAATTTCCAGCGGGTGCCGACCGTCGACACGTCGAACCCTTTCGCCGCCAAGGCGATTCCCTCACTTGACGAAAGTTTTGTCGTTATTCATTTCCGTAGCCTGGCGCATATCGACCTGCCTTACCTGCTGGCGATGCTGCAAGGCTCCTTTATTTCCAATATTAATACGCTGGTGGTGCCCGGGGGCAAGATGGGGCTGGCGATGGAGCTGATAATGGGGCCGCTGGTACAGCAGTTGCTGGAAGGAAAGGAAATTAAGTAAACTCGAGGCCTCGGGCGGGAACACCACGCCCGATTCGGCCCCATCGGCATGCTTTCCCTTGAACACGCCAGGATTCGCTGCGGTGTTGGCGGGCCTAGCATACCGTGGGGCGCTCGGTCGGGCGGGAACACCACGCCCGATTCGACCCCATCGGCATGCTCTCCCTTGAACACGCCAGGATTCGCTGCGGTGTTGGCGGGCCTAGCATACCGTGGGGCGCTCGGTCGGGCGGGAACACCACGCCCGATTCGACCCCATCGGCATGCTTTCCCTTGAACACGCCAGGATTCGCTGCGGTGTTGGCGGGCCTAGCATACCGTGGGGCACTCGGTCGGGCGGGAACACCACGCCCGATTCGACCCCATCGGCATGCTCTCCCTTGAACACGCCGGGTTTGAGCGCGGTGTTGGCGGGCATACCGTGCCATGGGGCGCTCGGTCGGGCAGAGAAACCATGCCCGATTCGACCCCATTGGCGCGCTCTCCCTTGAACACGCCGGGTTTGAGCGCGGTGTTGGCGGGCATACCGTGCCATGGGGCGCTCGGTCGGGCAGAGAAACCATGCCCGATTCGACCCCATTGGCGCGCTCTCCCTTGAACACGCCGGGTTTGAGTGCGGTGTTGGCGGGCCGGTTAGGCGGCGGGGGCGTGGCGTTCGTCGCGCACTTCAAAGCTGTGGGTCATATTGACCGACGCGCCGAGCATCAGTGAGACCGAGCAGTATTTTTCCGCCGATAGCGTCACCGCCCGCTCCACCGCCTTGTCGGTCAGCCCGGCGCCGGTGACGATAAAATGCAGGTTGATATGGGTAAACAGGCGCGGCGCCTCGTCGCGGCGCTCGGATGTGAGTTTGACCTCGCAGTCCCGGACGTCCTGCCGCGCTTTGTGTAAAATCGATACCACATCAATGGCGCTGCAGCCGCCGACCGACATCAATACCATTTCCATTGGGCTGGGCGCTTTTTCGCCCGCGTTCCCATCCATCAAAACCTGGTGGCCCGAGGCGGATTCGCCCATGAAAGACAACCCTTCTACCCATTTGACCCGTGCCTGCATTATGATACTCCTGATGAAAAGCTTTCCAGCAGACTACATTTTTGTTGGAAAACTGGCAATGTTACTGAACATACTTCATGCTGAAGCAAGACAACAGAAGACACTGCTTCAAACCTATGCTAAAAACAAGGCTGGATCGGCCTCATGATAATGAAAGGGCAAGAGATCGATCGGAACATCACATTACCAGACCCTAATAAGTTCCCTTACGTCGCTCCGTTTAAACGCGGAGTCAGAGTGAATAATACAAGCGCCGTAACAGGGAATACGATGTCCCGAACCTGGGATAGCGATGACAAAAGAGGATAACAGCGAATGGTTCTCGGCAAACCGCAAACAGACCCGACTCTCGAATGGTTCCTGTCTCATTGCCATATTCATAAGTATCCATCGAAGAGTACACTTATACATCAGGGTGAAAAGGCTGAAACGCTTTACTACATCGTTAAGGGCGCCGTGGCGGTGCTGATTAAGGATGAAGAAGGCAAAGAGATGATTCTCTCCTATCTTAACCAGGGAGATTTCATCGGTGAGCTCGGCCTATTCGAGGAAGGTCAGGAACGCAGTGCCTGGGTACGGGCGAAAACCGCCTGTGAAGTCGCCGAGATTTCGTATAAAAAATTCCGGCAGCTGATTCAGGTGAATCCGGATATCCTGATGCGCCTGTCGGCGCAAATGGCCAGTCGTTTACAGGTAACGTCGGAAAAAGTCGGCAACCTGGCATTCCTGGACGTTACCGGACGCATAGCGCAAACCCTGTTGAACCTGGCGAAACAACCCGACGCCATGACCCACCCCGACGGCATGCAGATAAAAATCACCCGTCAGGAAATCGGCCAGATTGTCGGCTGTTCCCGCGAGACGGTAGGACGTATTCTTAAAATGCTCGAAGATCAAAATCTTATATCCGCGCACGGTAAAACCATTGTTGTTTACGGCACGCGCTGATAGCCCCGTTATACAGGCGTGGTGCTTCGTACCACGCTTTTTTTGCTGACAGTATGTGGCGCCGGTTAATCTACCACCCTGAAGTAAACTATGCCCTGCGGCAAACCATCGTGCTATGCCTGCCGGTGGCCGCCGGCCTGTTATTCGGCAGCTTGCAAAACGGCCTGCTGTTTTCGTTGGTCCCTGCCTGCTGCAATATCGCCGGCCTCGATACCCTGCATAAACGGTTTTTCAAGCGCCTGGCCGTCGGCGGTGCGCTGTTCGCGCTGAGCAGCGTGCTGATCCAGGTGCTGTTGGCCGTGCCGGTGCCGTTGCCCTTGGTGATGCTCGGCCTGGCGCTGCTGTTCGGCGTTACCGGTGAAATCAGCCCGCTGCACGGCCGTTTATTGCCCGCCGCGCTTATCGCCGCCATCTTTACCCTGGGCCTGGCCGGCAATGTGCCGCCCGTCGTGCCGCCGCTGCTGTATATTGCCGGCACCGCCTGGTACGGACTGTTCAACGCCCTGTGGTTCCGGTTGTGGAAGGAGCAGCCGATGCGGGAATCTCTTAGCCTGCTGTATCGGGAGCTGGCGGATTATATCGAGGCGAAATATACCCTGCTGACACAGCATACCGATCCGGAAACCGCCCTGCCGCCGCTGTTTGCCCGCCAGCAGGCGGTGATTGATCTGATTGCCCAGGTATACCAGCAGCTTTATATGCTGTCGGCCAATGATCAGCTGCAGTACAAACGCCTGCTGCGTTCTTTCCAGGTGGCGCTGGATTTGCAGGAGCATATCGCCGTCAGCCTGCACCAGCCGGACGAAGTACAAAAACTGGTGGCGCAAAGCCACGCCGAGGCGGTTATCCGCTATAACGCCCGGTTGATTGCCGCGCGGTTGCGGGTACTGGCGGATGATATTCTCTATCACCGGCAGCCGGGGCGTTTTAACATGGCCACCGCGCTGTCGGCCCTGGAAAAAATTGCCGACCGGCATCCGGATAATCCGGTCGGACAGTTTTGTTATTACCATTTCAGCCGTATCGCCCGGCTGCTGCGTACCCAGCGCCCGCTTTACCGCCGCGACCTGATGGCCGACAACCAGCAGCGGCTGTCGTTTTGGCATGCGCTGGTCAGCTACTGTTCCTTTAAATCCATGGCGCTGCGCAGCGCGGCAAGGCTTGGGATTATGCTGGCCATCGGCAGCAGCCTGGGGCTGGTATTGGATCTCCCCAAACCCTACTGGATTTTAATGACGGTGATGTTTGTCAGCCAGAACGGCTATAACGCCACCCGGGTGCGGATCCAGCATCGGGCCCTGGGCACGTTGGCGGGGTTGGTGATTGCCGCCGGCACGCTGCAATTCAGGCTGAGCGACGGCACGGTATTGCTGTGCATGTTGTTCCTGACGCTGGCGTCTTACCTGGTGTTGCGCAAAAATTACGGCCTGGCGATGATCGGCATGACGGTGACCGCGGTGTATACGTTGCAGCTACTGTCGCTGAACGGCGCGCATTTCCTGGTGCCCAGGCTGGTGGATACGCTGATCGGCTGTATGCTGGCGTTCGGCGGCATGCTGTGGTTATGGCCGCAGTGGCAAAGCGGTATGCTGCGCAAAAACGCCCATCTGGCGCTGGAGCGGGACCAGGACGCGCTGCGACTGCTGCTGCAACCCGCCCCCGAGCCGGCGGCGCTGGCCTACGCGCGCATGAAGGTCAACCAGGCGCACAACGCGCTGTTTACGTCGCTTAGCCAGGCGATGCGGGAGCCGGCGTTTAATTCGCGCTATCTGACCGATATGCGTTTATGGGTGACCCATAGCCAGTTCATCGTCGAGCACATCAATGCCATGACCATCCTGGCGCGGGATCACTACATGCTGACGCCGACGCTGGCGCAAAAGTACCTGGCCTCTTGCGAGGTGGCGCTGCAGCGCTGCCAGCAACGGCTGGAATATGACGGCCCAAGCTCAGACAGCCCGGTGATGGATGCCGCCGGCGAAACGCCGGAGCTGCCCGGCACCCTGATGGAACGCCATCTGCGGCGTATTCTGTTCCATCTGGGCGTGATGCATACGATTTCATCGGTAGCCTGGCGCCAGCGGCCGCAGCACGGCAACTGGCTGGCGCGCCGGTTAAGCCATTAGTCTCCCGCCGCGCGCCTTAGGGTTTGGCGGCGATAACCTGCGCCACCGCCTGTTCAAACCGGGCCATGCCCTGTTCGATATCGGCGAACTCCACCACCAGCGACGGCGCGAAACGGATGACGTCCGGACCGGCGTTGAGGATCATCAGGCCCTGCGCGGCGCTGGCGTGCAGGAACTCGCGCGCCCGGCCATGGAACTGCGGCCGCAGTTCGGCGCCCAGCAGCAGGCCCATGCCGCGCACATCCGAAAATACCTGATATTTGTCGTCAATCGCCTGGAGCGCGCTGACGAAACGATCGTGCCTTTCGTTAATGCCCGCCAGGACTTCCGGCTGGTTAATCACATCCAGCGCCGCCTCGGATACCGCGCAGGCCAGGGGATTGCCGCCATAGGTGGTGCCGTGGGTGCCCACTTTCATCACCGAGGCGATCTCTTCCGTAGTCAGCATGGCGCTGATGGGGAAACCGCCGCCCAGCGCCTTGGCGGTGGTCAGAATATCCGGCGTTACGCCATAGTGCATATAGGTAAACAGCTTGCCGGTGCGCCCCATGCCGCACTGCACTTCGTCCATCACCAGCAGCGCCTGATTCTGGTCGCACAGATCGCGCAGGCCCTGCAGGAATTCCGGCGTGGCGGGCATAATGCCCCCTTCACCCTGAATCGGCTCCACCACCACGGCGCAGGTATGATCATCCATCACCGCCTTGACGGCCGCCAGATCGTTAAAAGGCACATGGACGATATCCGCCGGTTTTGGCCCGAAGCCGTCGGAATATTTTGGTTGCCCGCCCACGGTAACGGTAAACAGCGTGCGGCCGTGGAACGCGTTATGAAAAGCGATGATTTTGGTTTTATAGGGGCTGTGGCGGGTAATGGCGTAGTGACGCGCCAGCTTAAACGCCGCTTCATTGGCCTCGCCGCCCGAGTTGGCAAAAAACACCCGGTCGGCAAAGGTGGCGTTAATCAGCTTGCGCGCCAGGCGCAGCGCCGGTTCGTTGGTAAAGACGTTGCTGGTGTGCCATAGGGTTTCGCCCTGGGCTTTCAGCGCCGCGACCAGCGCCGGGTGGCAATGTCCCAGCGCAGTGACGGCAATGCCGCCGGAGAAATCAATATATTCCTTTCCGTCCTGGTCCCATACCCGGCTGCCCTTGCCCCGGACCGGAATAAACTGCGCCGGTGCATAAACCGGCAGAATAACCTGGTCGAAAGTTTCCCGCGTTACTGCGCTATTATCTGTATTCATATGTAATTACCCGGTCCGCAACAAATCAAGAAGTGATATTATAGTCATAAAATATGAATAAAAAATCACTCCAGTGCAATCGTTTTATCACTATCAGAGCGAAAAAAAGCCGCTGCCCGTGGCCTTGTCCGTTAATGCTATATCAACATGCCGATCGGCTAACACGCAAGAAAGTTCGCCAGGAGTTGATGCCCCTGCTCGCTGAGCACGCTTTCAGGATGAAACTGTACACCTTCAAGCGGCAGGGTTCGATGACGGATGCCCATGATTTCATCCCGCGCGCCGTCGCGCAGACTCCAGGCGGTCGCCTCCAGGCAATCGGGCAAGCCGGCGCGGTCGATCACCAGGGAATGGTAGCGGGTGACCGTCAGCGGCAGGGCCAGCCCGGCGAAGACGCCGCGGCCGTCATGGGTAATGGCGGAGGTTTTGCCGTGCATCACCTGGTTTGCGCGCACGATGCGGGCGCCGAAAGCCTGCGCAATGGCCTGATGACCCAGACAGACGCCGAGTATAGGTATCCTGCCGGCAAAATGACGAATGGCCGCCAATGAAATGCCGGCCTCGTCGGGGGTGCCGGGACCCGGGGAAATCACCAGTTGCCGCGGGGCCATGCGCTCGATATCGGCCAGTTGCAACCGGTCGTGGCGCCATACCTCTACCTGCGCGCCCAGCTCGCAAAAATATTGGTACAGGTTGTAGGTAAAGGAGTCATAGTTATCGATAAGCAGCAACATCGCCGGTATATCCTACTGGTAAATAGATTTTTATTGAATAACAACAGGATGCATTTTAGATAGCGGCCCGTGCCCCGCCAGCCACACAGGATAGCGTCCTTTGCCTGGACAGGAGATCAGGACCTGTGTGATATTCACCCGACGCCCGCCCGCAGGCTACCGGCCATATTGTCATATCGTCAGGGATAAAAAAACAACGCATGCACCGTTATAAGCCGCTGAAAATACTGCTGCCTTACCTGTGGCCCAAAAATAACCCTAAGCTGCGCTACTATCTGGTGGCGGCGCTGCTGTTTATGATCGTGGCCAAGGTCGGCACGTCGCTGGTGCCGCTGGCCTATAAAGCCATCGTCGACCGGCTGGGCGGCGACCAGGCGCGGCTGCTGGCCGTGCCCATCGGGCTTATCCTCGCCTACGGTCTGGCGCGGGTCTGCGCATCGTTATTTGATGAACTGCGCAACGTGATGTTTATCTATGTCAGCCAAAACGCCACCCGGCTGCTGGGCCTGCGCGTTTTCCGCCAGCTGCATGCCCTAAGCCTGCGTTTTCATCTGGAACGGCGCACCGGCGGGTTGTCCCTGTCCATCGAGCGGGGAACCCAGGCGGTCTCGACGGTGCTGTCGCGCGTACTGTTCTCCATCGTGCCCATCTTATTTGAAATCAGCCTGGTGGCGGCCATTATGTGGCGGCTGCTGAACATCTGGTTCGCGGTGGCGATTATGGCCACCGTCGGCGCGTATATCCTGTTTACCATTACGGCGGTGGGATGGCGTACCCGCTTTCGCCGCGAATTAAACCAGGCCAATGCCGACGCCAGTAATAAATCCCTCGACAGCCTGCTTAATTACGAGACCGTGAAATATTTCGGCAATGAGGCGTTCGAGTGCCAGCGCTTTGACAGCTCGCGTCGGCTGTATGAGCGCGCCGCCATTAAAAACCAATTCAGCTTTACGGTGCTGAGCATTGGCCAGACGGCGGTGATTTCCGTCGGTTTGGTCACGATGATGGCCATGGCGGCGCGCGGCATTACCCAGGGCACCATGACCCTGGGCGACTTTGTACTGGTTAACGCTTATCTGCTGCAGTTGTATCAGCCGCTGAATTTTTTTGGTTTTATTTATGCGGAAATACGCCAGGCGCTGATCGATATGGATAATATGTTTGATCTGCTCACGCTGGAAAGAGAAATTGAAGATCGCCCTGGCGCCGCGCCGCTGCGCGTTACCCGCGGGGAAGTGGCGTTCAACGCCGTCGGTTTCGGATATGACGCGCGCCGCCCCATCCTGGGCAATATCACATTTACCATTCCGGCGGGGAAAACCGTGGCGGTGGTCGGCGCGTCGGGCGCGGGCAAATCCACGCTGTCGCGCCTGCTGTTTCGTTTTTATGATGTCGATGCCGGCGCCATCACCGTGGACGGGCAGGATATCCGCGACGTTACCCAGGCGAGCCTGCACCGCGCCATCGGCATCGTGCCGCAGGATACCGTGCTGTTTAACGATACCCTGCGCTATAACATCGGCTATGGCAATACCGACGCCACGTTTGCCGAAATCGAGCGGGCCGCCAGGCTGGCGCATATCCATGATTTTATTGTCAGCCTGCCCGACGGCTACGAGACCCGCGTCGGCGAACGGGGCCTAAAACTGTCCGGCGGTGAAAAGCAGCGGGTGGCCATCGCCCGCACGGTGCTGAAAAATCCCGCCATCCTGGTCTACGACGAAGCCACCAGCGCACTTGATACCCAGACCGAACGCGAGATCCAGACGCATCTGCGCGAGGTCAGCCGCGATCATACCACCCTTATCATCGCCCACCGGCTGTCCACTATCGTCGATGCCGACGAGATTCTCGTGCTGGAGGACGGCGCCATCGCCGAGCGCGGACGCCATGGCGAACTGCTGGCGCAAAACGGCCGCTACGCGGCGATGTGGCAGCATCAGCGCCGCGAGGAACAGGATCAACAGACGGCGTAAACAACGCCTTCGGGGCGGCAGCGCGGCTTCACGTGGCTTGCGTGCATCCTGCCGGTGGCCGAGGCCGCAGCCTGCTTGCCGGGAGAGTAAAGGCTAGGGAGCACTGGCGGTAACACGCCGCACGCGCAAAGGCGTAGGCTGCGATAGTACGCCATGGCCGGTCACAGGCCGGATACCCCCGCCGCGGTTTATTGCGGCGGGTCCCCCGGACGTCACGATAACGCACCGAGGTCATACCGTTATGAATACCAAACCCGTTAAAATACCAGGTCCCGATCATCCGATCACCATTGAGCCCAACCCGCAGCGCATCGTGGTGTCCGTCGGCGGCCATACCGTCGCCGACAGCCGAAAGTCGCTGACCCTGCGCGAAGCGGACTATCCGCCGGTGCATTATATCCCGCGCGCCGATGTGGACATGACGCTGCTGGAAAGGACCGACCATGCCACCTATTGCCCCTATAAAGGCGATTGCGCGTACTACAGCATAACGCCGGGCGGACTGCGCTCGCGCAATGCCGTATGGAGCTACGAATCGCCCCATGAGGCCGTCGCCGCCATTAAGGATTACGTGGCGTTTTATCCCGATCGCGTCGACAGCATCGACCTGCGTCCCGGCGGATAATCAACGCGGCGCCGGCAGGCTTAATCGGGCTCGCCCGGTTCGGCGACCACGCGGGCAAACAGGGCGGCCAGGGGTGCCGTGTCGCCAAAGGCGCCGGCTTCATTGGCCGCCAGCCACTCCTCCCGTTCGATGGGCCGCCAGCGCACGTCGTAACCGGCATGGATAATCAACTGCTCAAAGAAGACCCGCTGCGCCCGTCCGTTGCCTTCCCGGAACGGGTGCAGCATATTGATGTCGGCATAATATTGCGCCAGGCGCGGCACGATTGCGTCCAGGGACAACCCGCGCAGATAGTCTTCATCCTCCAAACGCTGCATCACCGCGTTGCCCTCCTTTTCCAGGTAGGCAAAATGGCAATAGCGGGTTTCATTTTGATAGATATCCACCGTGCGCAACTGCCCGGCCCAGTCGTAAACATCCTGGAACAACTGGCGATGCAGGGCGCATAGCCAGGGCAGTCCCCTATTTGGCGGCCCCAGTTCTATCGTCGCGGCGCGCAACCCGGTTAGCGCCAGTTCGGCCTCGCGCAGGCCGGCGGACTCATGAATATTAAGCCGGTTGGCCAATACCGGGAGGCCGGGATAAAAATAGGGATCGCGTCCGTCGCCGAATTTATCGTTCATAATGCCTCCTGAGCTCGTCAATGCGCAGCAAGGCCTCTTGCGCCGTCAGGGTAACCGGTTCGGCGGTAAAACCTTCGAGGCGGTTGCTGGCGTGGAAATTCTCATTGCGGCGTTGCTGGAACAACCTGGCTTTTTGTTTTTCAGTCATTTTTTTCATGTCATGCCTCCTGGCTGCGACCTTGAGGTAATAACATGAAGTATAACCGGCATTGGCGGGTTCGCCGGGAAGCGAGGCGCGGACGACGGCGACGGGCCGCCGGGGAAAGGCCATGGCGACCTTTCCCGTTAAGCTGGCCGCGGCGGGGATTATGGCATAATTTTAGCGGACAGGATGGTCACCGGTTTTACCGGCACATTCTGGTAAGGCCCGACGTTTTTGGTCGGCACCTGGGCAATTTTATCGGCCACATCCATCCCCTTGACCACTTTGCCGAACACGGCATAACCGAAATCACGCTGGCCATGATCGAGGAACGCATTATCGGCAACGTTGATAAAGAACTGGCTGGTGGCGCTGTCCTTGTCGTTGGTGCGGGCCATGGCGACGGTGCCGCGCAGGTTGCGCAGGCCGTTATCCGCTTCGTTTTTTATCGGCGCCTGGGTGGTCTTTTGCGTCAGATCCTGGTTGAAACCGCCGCCCTGGACCATAAAACCGGGGATGACGCGATGGAAAATGGTGTTGTTGTAAAAGCCGCTGTTCACATAATCGACAAAGTTTTTCACCGCCACCGGCGCTTTTTGATTATCCAGCGCCAGCTCAATATTCCCCGCCGAGGTCGTCAGCAGTACATGGGTGTCCTGACCGGCGGCGAACACCGGGCAAGAAGCCGCCGCCAGGGAGAAAACCAGTGCGGCGGTGGCCAGGTTTCGTTTCAGCATGAAGGGTTCCTTTTTAATACATGGGCAACAGGAAGGGCTCTGATTCTAAAGAGCGGGCCGCGCTTACGCTACCCATTTACCGTTTTTTACGTAACAGGTTTTATATCGTCGCCGGGAAGGACCTCCCGCGCGGGCGGGATGGGTCTACCGCCGTTAAACAGATATTGCAAAAATCGCTGAAAATGTCCGGCGGGGCGACTTTTATGTCCACGGCATAAATCGCCATGATAGTATTTGTGCCCTATCGGTAACAGTAAGGCAACAATGATGCCGGCGGGCGGCAAGCCGGTCGGGCGTCGACATTTAACAGGCCAATGATGAATAACAAAAATCGACTGCTGCTAACGTGGATTAGTTTTTTTTCGTACGGATTGACCGGCGCGTTGGTGATTGTCACCGGCGTGGTGTTAAGCAATATTGCCGCGTATTTTCAGGTCCCCGTTTCGGCCATGAGCGCCACCTTCACTTTTCTCAACTCCGGTATTTTGCTGGCGATTTTCCTGAACGCCTGGCTGATGGAGATTATCCCGCTCAAACGCCAGCTGATTTTCGGCTTCGCGCTGATGGTGCTCGCCATCGCCGGCCTGATGAGCGGGCATACCCTGGCGCTGTTTTCGCTGTCGATGTTTGTCCTGGGCGTGGTGAGCGGCATTACCATGTCCATCGGCACTTATCTCATCGCTTACCTTTACACGGGACGGCAGAGGGGTTCGCGCCTGCTGTTTACCGACTCGTTTTTCAGTATGGCCGGGGCGGTATTCCCCATCCTGGCCGGCGTGCTGCTGGCGCGCCATATTACCTGGTATTGGGTGTACGCCTGTATCGGCCTGCTGTACGTGGCCATTTTTATCCTGACGCTGCTGAGCGAATTTCCGGTGCTGGGCAAGAAAGACCGCGCGGGGGATCCGCTGGCCGTGCCGCCGGCCCGGGAAAAATGGGGCGCAGGGGTACTGCTGCTGTCGGCCGCCGCGCTGTGTTATATCCTGGGGCAGCTGGGTTTTATCGCCTGGGTGCCTGAATACGCGACCCACAGCTTCGGCATGGATATCGAGCAGGCCGGCGGGCTGGTGGGTAATTTCTGGACGGCGTATATGGTCGGCATGTGGTTTTTCAGCGCGGTACTGCGCCATGTGGATTTACAGCGCATCGTTACCCTGCTGGCCGCGCTGTCCGCCGTCCTGATGTATCTGTTTATCACCTCCGGCCATGGGGAACATCTGCATTATTACCTGCTGGGGCTGGGGTTTGTTTCCAGCGCCATTTATACCACCATTATCACCCTTGGCTCGCAGCAAACCCGGGTGACCTCTCCCAAACTGGTGAACACCATTCTCACCTGCGGCACCATCGGCACCATGCTGACATTTGTGGTTACCGGCCCTATCGTCGCGCATCTGGGGGTAAAATTCGCGCTCATAACCGCCAATGCGTTGTATCTCGCCGTGTTCGTCTTGTGCCTGTCGCTGGGTTTCGTCACCCGCCATAGGCTGCACGGACACGCGGGCGAATAACCGGCTGGCCACGCGCATGCCTGGCCCGGGCAGGGACTAGCGCACCAGCAGTGGATAGAGCGACAAGACCAGCGTCGCGGCCATCAGGCGATTGAACATCATCTGCCGGTGCGACTGGCCGAGCCTGTTTTTCAACATACTGCCGAAGGCCGCCCAGGCGCTGACGCAGGGAGCGTTGATCAGGGTAAAAATCAGGGCGATCAGCACAATATCGCGAAAATGATATTGCAGCGGGGCATAGGCGGTGACGGCGCCTATCGCCATCAGCCAGGTTTTGGGATTCAGCCATTGAAAAACCACCGCGCCCCAGTAGCCCAACGGCACGGCCGCGCCGCTCAGGCCGCCCGACGGCGCCACGGCGTTGGCGATGCGCCACGCGAGATAGACCAGGTAACAGGCGCCGCTCACCCTGACCAGGGGAAACAGCATGGGATAGAGCTGGAACAACCGCTCCAGTCCCAGGCCGATGGCCAGTATCATCAAGCACAGCCCGCAGCTAACGCCGAAAATATGGGGCAAGGTACGATAAAAACCGAAATTCACCCCGGAACTGGCCAACATGGCATTATTGGGTCCGGGGGTGATGGACGTGACAAACGCGTACAGGCAAAAGGCGCTTAGTTCGGCAATGGTATTGGTCATGGTTCATTCAGTCCTTGTGATAGAAATCCTTTATCAATAACTTATTTTTTTTCGTCCCGATACGCGACTTCGCTGCGTGAAAGTCCGATATCCTTCAGCTGATCGTCACTCAGGGCGCTTAAGATCAGGCGGTTGCGCCGCCGCCGCTGCCAGTCGGTGAACCGGTGGTAGAACGCAAGCAGCGGATTCTGACCGACGGCGTGGCGCGGCTTTACGTCCAGGGGAAGGGTCCGGCCTATTTTTAACGTGTTTTTCATGATGGTTCCTCCTCGTCGGTTGATGGAACTATCATGCAACGGTATGCTGATACCGTACAGATTCAGAAATCCGGTATTTTCACCATACAAATAATAATAATCAGCGCTGTAATGCTTAGATTTCGTCCATTCTGTATTGCTTTTTACTTAGAAAATTTAACCTGTATGAGGGCGATATGACGCGTTATGACAACCTGGCCGGTATCATCGGCGAACGTATTGAGCAGGGGCTATATACCTGCGGTCAGCGGTTGCCCTCGGTGCGCGCCCTGAGCCTGGAGCATGAGGTAAGTATCAGCACCGTGCAACAGGCGTACCGGGTATTGGAGGAACGGCGGCTGATCGAGGCGCGGCCGAAATCAGGTTATTTTGTCAGCCAGCAGCATGAGCCGGCCGCGCTGCCGGCCATGTGCCGCCCGGCGCAGCGGCCGGTGGAAATATCCCAATGGGATCTGGTGCTTAAGCTGCTGCGATCCGATCCGGTTGACGGCATGGTGCATCTGGGGCCGGGTATGCCGGATATCAGTTCGCCCACGTTAAGACCGCTGACCAGACAGTTAAGCCGCATCGCCCTGCATCCGGACCTGCGCGGCATGACCTACGGCGATATCAGCGGCGCCCCGGCGCTGCGCGAGCAAATCGCCCGGCTGCTGGTGGACAGCGGTTGCCTGGCGCTGCCCGACGATATCATGATCACCACCGGCTGCCACGAGGCGCTGTCGATCGCCATTCACGCGTTATGCCAGCCCGGGGATATCGTGGCGGTGGATTCGCCCAGTTTCCATGGCGTGACCCAGACGCTGAAGGCCTTCGGCATCAAAGCGCTGGAAATCCCCACCGACCCGGTGACCGGCATCAGTCTTGACGCGCTGGAACTGGCGCTGGAACAATGGCCGATCAAGGCCATCCAGGTCACGCCCAATTGCAATAATCCACTTGGTTATATTATGCCGGACGCGCACAAGCAGGCGCTGCTGAATCTGGCGGCGCGCTACGATACGCCGATTATCGAGGACGATGTCTATGGCGATCTGGCCTACCGTTATCCGCGTCCGCACACCATTAAATCCTTTGACGACGACGGCCGCGTGCTGTTGTGCAGCTCATTTTCCAAAACCCTGGCGCCGGGCCTGCGGGTCGGCTGGATCGTGCCCGGCCGCTATATGGAAAAAGTGATTCATATGAAGTATATCGGCACCGGCGCCACCGCGTTGCAACCCCAGCTGGCGGTGGCCGAGTTTGTGCGCCAGGGCGATTACCAAAAGCATCTGCGGCGCATGCGCGCCCGCTACCAGCTTAACTGCGATATCATGACCGACTGGGTCAAGACCTATTTTCCGCCGGAGACCCGCGTCAGCCGGCCCCAGGGAGGATTTTTAATGTGGATCGAACTGCCGGAGCACTTTGATTCCCTCAGGCTGAACCGACAGTTGGAAAAAGGGGGAATACAAATTGCCGTAGGACCGATTTTCTCGGCCTCCGGCAAATACCGCCATTGTTTTCGCCTCACCTACGCCACCCAGCTCACGGCGGAAATCGAGGCGGCGATCAAAAAAATCGGCGAGACGATTAAACGGCAGTTGGCCGACGTGACGGCTTGAACCAGCAGCGTCACCGCGTGAAATCGACCTTTTCCGCGGGGCCGTCGAGAAACAGCGTCGCCTGCGACGGCAGCGTCTGGGCAATCACCCTGCCCCGGCGGATCACGTAGCGCGGCGCGGTTTGCCGGCGCACCGCGTCAAAACCGTTTTCCGCCGGCAGGATCACCAGATTGGCGCTGTTGCCTTCCTGGATACCGTAATCATCAAGGTGCATAGCGCGGGCGCTGTTAACGGTAATCAGCTCCAGGCCCCGGTTAATTTGCTCATACCCCATCAACTGGCAGATATGCAGGCCCATATGCAGTACCTGCAGCATATTGCCGGTACCGAGCGGATACCAGGGATCAAACACATCGTCGTGGCCGAAACAGACATTGATGCCCGCCGCCATCAGCTCCTTGACCCGCGTGACCCCCCGCCGTTTGGGATAATCGTCAAACCGGCCCTGCAAATGGATATTCACCAGCGGGTTGGCGACAAAATTGATGCCTGAAAGCTTCAGCAGCCGGAACAGGCGCGCGGTATAGGCGCCGTTATAGGAATGCATCGCCGTGGTATGGCTGGCGGTTACGCGCGCGCCCATGCCGTCGCGGTGCGCCAGCGCCGCGACGGTTTCCACGAAGCGCGACTGCTCATCGTCGATTTCATCGCAGTGCACGTCCACCAGCCGGTCGTATTTCAGCGCCAGGGCGAACGCTGTATGCAGCGACTCCACGCCGTACTCGCGGGTAAACTCGAAATGCGGGATAGCGCCCACCACATCGGCGCCCAGACGCAACGCCTCCTCCAGCAGTTCCCCGCCGCGCGGATAAGACAAAATGCCTTCCTGCGGAAACGCCACCAGTTGCAAGTCCACCCAGGGCGCCGCCTCGCGCTTGACCTCAAGCATCGCCCTGAGCGCCGTCAGCGTGGGATCGGAAACGTCGATATGGGTACGCACGTGTTGAATGCCGTTGGCGATTTGCCATTTAAGCGTTTGCCAGGCGCGCCGTTTTACGTCCTCGTGGGTCAGCTGCGCTTTACGCTCCGCCCAGCGTTCAATGCCCTCGAACAGCGTGCCGGACTGGTTCCAGTGGGGGTCGCCGGCGGTCTGGGTGGTATCGAGATGAATATGCGGCTCGACAAAGGGCGGAATAACCAGGCCGCCTCCGGCGTCCAGCGTTCCCGGCGCCTCCCCGGCGTCGGCGGGCGGCGTCTCCGGCGCGGCGGTGATCCGCGCGAAACGCCCCTGCTCGACGCTAATGCGCCACAGGCCTTCCCGCTGGGGCAGGCGGGCATTGATGATGTATTGCAATGGACATTCCGGCACGGTTCACCTCGTTACAGGACGGGACGCAAGGATTCATCCGGCAAGCTTAACGCAACCGCCGTCCCTTGTCCGCAGCTTCCTTTGATAACCACCGCAAGGCCCAAGTCTAGCCAAGCGCCGCTGTTTTTAGCCGGCGCGAGCAATGCTCAACTACGGGCGGGCGACAAATCCCACGGCCTGGTACACCTGGCGCAGGGTCTGCTGCGCGCGCGCGCTCGCCTTGGCCGCGCCGTCGCGCATAATCTGGTTAAGCAGGGCATCATCCGCGCGAAAATGGCGATAACGCGCCTGCAGATCGGTGAGCATGCCGGACACGGCGTCCGCCACCGCCCCTTTCAGGTGGCCGTACATCTGGCCCTCGAATTCATGTTCCAGGGCAATAATGGATTTGCCGGTGACGCCCGCGAGGATATCGAGCAGGTTCGACACCCCGGGTTTGGCTACGGGGTCGTAGCGCACCACCGGCGGCTCTTCCGAATCGGTCAGGGCGCGTTTCAGTTTCTTCGCCGCCGATTTTGGATCTTCGAGCAGCGTAATCACGTTGTTGCGATTGTCATCCGACTTGGACATTTTTTTGCTCGGATCGAGCAGCGACATCACCCGGGCGCCGGATTTGGGAATAAAGGGGTCGGGCAAGGTAAAGATAGGCCCATAGAGCGCGTTAAAACGCTGGACGATATCCCGCGTCAGCTCCAGATGCTGCTTCTGATCGTCGCCCACCGGCACCTGGTTGGTCTGGTAGAGCAGGATATCAGCCGCCATCAGCACCGGATAATCGAACAGGCCGGCGTTAATGTTATCGGCGTAACGGGCCGATTTATCCTTGAACTGGGTCATGCGGCTCAGCTCGCCGAAATAGGTGTAGCAGTTGAGCAGCCAGCCCAGCTGCGTGTGTTCCGGCACATGGGACTGCACAAAGATGGTGCTTTTTTCCGGGTCGATGCCGCAGGCCAGGTACATCGCCAACAGATCCAGGGTGGCGTTGCGTAGTTTCTGCGCATCCTGGCGCGCGGTGATGGCATGCAGATCGACGATGCAATAAATACAGTCGTAATCATCCTGCATGGTAACCCACTGACGCAGCGCACCCATATAATTGCCAATGGTCAATTCGCCTGAGGGCTGCGCGCCGCTGAATACGATGGGTTTACTCATTTTACGCTTCCTGATTATCTGTAGATGACAACCCAAGGATGGGCAGGAGATCGGCAAAACGGTCCAGGACATAATCCGGATGGCTCGTTTCGATCGTTTCGCCATAGTTATAACCGTACGTCATGCCGACGCAGGGGCAGCCGGCGGCTTTGGCCGCAATGATATCATTGCGCGAATCGCCGACAAACAGCAGTTCCTCAACGTAGAGTCCCAGTTTGCCCAATACCAGGTAGATGGGCGCCGGGTGCGGTTTTTTCGCCGCCACGTCATCCCCGCCGATCAGCAGCGAAAAATAGCTGTCGATACCCAGCGATGCCAGCAGCGGCGCGACAAAAGGCGTGGGTTTGTTGGTCACCACCGCCATGGGCAGGCCGTGGGCGGCCAGACGGGCCAGCGTGTCTTTTACCTGCGGGAACAGCCGGCTGCCCTGCTCAACGGTCTGGGCGTAAAACTGGTCGAACAGCACGCGCGTCTCGCGGCACAGCGCGGGTTCGGGCGAGGCGCCGGCCCAAATCAGGGCGCGTTCGACTAAAACGTCGGCGCCATTGCCTATCCAGGTGGAAATCAGCGTCTGCCCCGCGGGCGGAAGTCCCTGTGCCTGGAGAGCCTGATCGAGCGCGCTGCTGAGCCCCGGGGCGGTATCGGTTAAGGTGCCATCAAGGTCGAAGGCCAGTCCGCGGATGTTGCAAAGCTTACTCATGGCTGTTTTTTCGCTCAAGGCGGCTATCCCCGGGTCTGGTGTTATCCGACTCAGGACGGCTGGCGCCCAGCTCGCGACGCATGGCGTCGATAATGGCCCGGTAGTCGGGATGGCCGAAGATCGCCGAGCCGGCGACAAACATATCCGCGCCGGCGGCGGCGATGGCGCCGATATTATCGACTTTGACGCCGCCATCCACTTCCAGGCGAATATCGCGACCGCTGTCGTCAATCAGCCGGCGCACCTGGCGCAGCTTGTCGAGAGTGCCGGGAATAAACGACTGGCCGCCGAAACCGGGATTAACCGACATCAGCAGGATAATATCGAGCTGGTCCATGACATAATCCAGGTAACTGAGCGGCGTTGCCGGGTTAAGCACCAGGCCGGCCTTGCAGCCGTGGGATTTGATCAGCTGCAGCGAGCGGTGGACATGTTCCGAGGCTTCGGGATGAAAAGTGATGTAACTGGCGCCTGCGGCGGCAAAATCGGGAATCAGGCGATCGACGGGCTTGACCATCAAATGGACGTCGATGGGGGCGGTGATGCCGAAGTCGCGCAGGGCCTTGAGAACCATCGGCCCCATGGTGAGGTTGGGTACGTAGTGGTTATCCATCACATCGAAGTGAACCACATCGCCGCCGGCGGCCAATACCCGGGCGGTGTCTTCGCCCAGACGGGCAAAATCCGCCGAAAGGATGGATGGGGCGATTAAAAAATTTTTCATCCGCGTCTCCAATCATTAATGGTCAGTCAATGGCGCCGGAGCGGTCAGCATAATCATACAGCGCCAGCAGCTCGTTCACCTTGATGCGGCCAAGGATATTGCGGCTGATGGTGCGCCGGCCTTTCACCACATGCAGCACCGCGTCGCAATACCACTCCCGCGTCAGCAGAGTGTCATGGTTGGAAATCAGTACCGGCACCTGCGCTTCGCTGGCCAGCCGGTAGGCTATCCGCGCCAGGTTCTGCTGCTCAAGGTTATTGAAACTATTCGTATGGTACGCCGTAAAATTGGCCGTGGTCGACAACGGCACATACGGCGGATCGCAGTACACCACAGATCCCTGCGCCGCTTTATGCAGGGTCTGCTGATAATGTTCACAGACAAAAACCGCCTGCTGGGCTTTCTCTGCAAACCAGTTGAGTTCGTTTTCCGGGAAATAGGGTTTTTTGTAGCGGCCGAAAGGCACGTTGAACTCGCCGCTCAGGTTATAACGGCACAGGCCGTTATAACAATGGCGATTGAGATAAAGAAACAGCACCGCCCGCCGATAAGCATCGGTACAGAGGTTAAATTCGCTGCGCAGCAGATAATACACCTGCGACGTATTGGTCTCGGCGTTAAACATCAGCCGGGCGTCGCCGATAAATTCACTGGTGCGTTCTTTGACGATGTTGTACAGATTGATGAGATCGCTATTGATATCAGCAAGGATGTACTTCTCGTAGTCGGTATTCAAAAATACCGACCCCGCGCCGACAAAGGGCTCGATCAGGCAATCCCCCGCGGGTAAATGGCGGCGGATATCTTCTATTAGCGGATATTTACCGCCAGCCCATTTCAAAAACGCGCGGTTCTTCTTCATGCCGTCGATTGTTACTCACACACTCTCAAGAGCCGCGGATTGTACTCTGTTTAGGACCCATACATCAGGTTAAATTCAGGAACTTATTTGTTTTGATCCTGCTTGACCTGGCCAATTTCCCTGGCCCACGGTTTTTTAGCCTGAATATCGGCCGGTAATTGCGCCACCGCGCTTTTGGCCTGGGCTGATGTCGGGTAGACCCCGCTCACCAGCACATACCAGGGCTTGCCGTCACGGCGGGTCTCATACACCCAATACTGGCCCAACTGCTGCTTCTTGGCATAGGCGTTAAGCGTAGTGGCCTGGGAAGCGCTGCTGATTTGCACGGTGTAATACCCCGCCGGGGCGGTTTGGATTGAACCACCGGCACTGGCGGGGGCGGCCGCGGCGGCTGGTGCCGACGTGGCTACCGGTGCCGCTGTAGCTGCCGGCGCGCGCTGCGCGGCGGCGGCGGGAGCGCGCGTGGCGGGTTCAATCACCATGGTATGGCGGGTGGGTGCTGCCGTGGGCTGCGGCGCGGCCACGGCCGGCGCACGCTGGACGGCGGCGGGCGCCTTGGCGTTATGCGTCGGCGCCGAATTTTTGGCGCTGGGGACCATGGCGGTCGTCTTCGGCGCTTTATGCGCGGCGGACGCGGGTTTGGTCGCCTTGGCGGCAGGTTCCCTGCCCGCCGGGGCCACCGTGGCCGGTGCGGTCGGCAGCGTCGAGGCCGGCTGGTCGCCGTTGACTTGCTGGGTCACGCCGTTAACCCGATCCCCTTGCTGTGACAGCGCGTCCGCCATATTGCCCGGCAGATCGATGCGGTGCTGCGGATTGCCGTCGGCTGACGGCGGCGCCTGGGTCGGCGCGGCGGCAACCGGCGGCGCGTTGAGCGTCTGCGGCTGCTGGGCGGTGCCGTTGCTGCCGTTCACCGTACCGGCGGTATTGCCGTTGCCGCCGTTTACGGTGCCGTTGGCCGCGGGCGTACTGCCTGGGCTATTGACGTCGGGGTTGGCGCTGTCCGGCACGGGTTTGAGATCGTTGGTCGCGGTATTTGCCGTACCGGGCAGTTCGATGCTCTTTTCCGCCACGTTCGGATTTTGCTGGTTAGCGTCCATCTGGGTAGGCGCCTTTAACGCCGAACCGATGGCAATAACCAATAGCAGCAGCACCAGGATGCCAATGCCTATCATCAGATGCTGTTTGGACATGGCCACTTTGGGAACTGAAGGACCTTTCCGTTGACGGGGTGGGCGGCGATCGCTGCTATCGGGTCTCAGTTCGTCTTCCGACTTGAACTCATCCATCTAAAACTCTCCAACTGAGAGATAATTTCCGCACGGCCCGGGGGTCGTGGGGAGGGTTAATGCGATTAAATCAAACTCATCCCCCCTTTCCCGCTCGCGGGATAAGGGGAACGGCCCTGACTCAAGCCTGGCAATCGGCGATTGATGCCAATACGATATCATTTGCTACACCGGTACGCACTTCCGCCTGGCCTATTGAGCGCGGCAGCACTAACCGTAATTGACCGGAAACCACTTTTTTATCCCGCATCATATGGGGCAGGTAATCCGCCGGGGCCATTTCTTTCGGTCCGGCCACCGGCAAGCCCGCGCGCGTCAACAACGCCTGCACGCGATCAATCTCATCCATACTGAACTGCCCTAAACGACGGGCGGTATGCGCCGCCATCATGATGCCCGCCGACACGGCCTCGCCGTGCAGCCAGACGCCGTAGCCCATATGGGTTTCGATGGCATGCCCATAAGTATGGCCTAAATTGAGCAAAGCCCGCTGACCATTTTCACGTTCATCCGCGGCGACCACCGCCGCTTTCAGTTCGCAGCAGCGCCGCAGGCAATAGGACAACGCGTCGGGCTCAAGCGCCAGCACGTCGTCAAGATGATTTTCCAGCCAGCCAAAAAAAGCCTCGTCCAGAATGATGCCGTATTTGATGACTTCGGCCAGTCCTGAGGACAATTCGCGCGCCGGCAGGGTTTTAAGGCAGTCGAGATCGATAACTACGGATGCCGGCTGGTAAAACGCGCCGATCATGTTCTTACCGAGAGGGTGGTTAACCGCCGTTTTACCGCCCACCGATGAATCGACCTGGGAAAGCAGCGTAGTGGGAACCTGGATAAAGCGCACGCCGCGCTGATAACTGGCGGCGGCAAAGCCGGTCAGATCGCCGATGACGCCGCCGCCAAGCGCAATAAGCGTGGTATCGCGGCCATGGGGTTTTTTCAGCAGCGCGGTGAAAACCTGATCCAATACGGCCAGGGATTTGTATTGCTCGCCGTCGGGCAGAATGACCTGGTCGACGATGACCCCGGCGCTTTCCAGCACCGTGCGGACAGAGTGCAGGTAAAGCGGCGCCAGCGTTTCGTTGGTCACCACCATCACGTGATCGCCGCTTTTAAGCGGCATGAAAGAAGCCGGGTCGTTGAATAACCCGGCCGCTATCGTAATCGGGTAGCTGCGCTCCCCTAATGTTACCGTAATCCTCTCCATGGGGTGCTTAAGACCTTTTCGGCATCTCGTTACACACTAAATCAGTTGCTTTCCAGCATATTGATAATCTGGTTGGCGACAACTTTAGCACTTTGTTCGTCGGTACGGATGGTGACATCCGCAATTTCTTCATACAAAGGGTTGCGTTCCCGGGCCAGCGCTTCCAGTACTTCACGCGGCGGGGCTTCAACCTGTAGCAAGGGTCGTTTTTTATCACGCTGGGTTCTGGCCAGCTGTTTTTCAATGGTGGTCTCAAGATAAACGACCACACCACGGGCAGAAAGGCGGTTACGTGTTTCACGTGACTTTACTGAACCACCACCTGTAGCCAATACGATCCCTTGTTTCTCGGTAAGTTCGTTAATGACTTTTTCTTCACGATCGCGGAAGCCGTCTTCGCCTTCCACGTCGAATACCCAGCCTACATCAGCTCCGGTGCGTCGCTCAATCTCTTGATCAGAATCGAAAAACTCCATATTAAGTTGTTGAGCCAACTGACGCCCAATAGTGCTTTTGCCGGCACCCATAGGCCCAACCAGAAAGATATTGCGTTTCTCTGCCATGTTTTTCGGTATTACTAAGATTATTCGTTAATGACAACCCGCCCCGCCAATCAAATCAGCGGCGGGACCTAAACTGAAACCTCATGAGCGATAGTGCGAGAATCAGACGAAAAATTATCTCAACACTCGGGGTAGTTTGGCAACCGATTAAATCGATGCTCACACCGCAAGGAGGAATTCCGATATCTCTATCGTAATTACAGGTGACGCAAAAACAGCGATGCTCAATGGGTTACCCTTGTAAGCGAAATTGTGCACAGCGTCAAATCGAACGCGAAAAAAACGCATAATTTGTTGCTAAAACCGCAATTTTGCCCAAATTGAGGCAATCAAGTTTACCCCGTTATGCGGGTCGGCGTAATAAAAATAACCAGTTCACGCTGTTTATAGTGCGCACGCTGGCGTTTGAACAGCTGGCCGAGCAGCGGAATCTCCGCCAAAAGCGGTACCCTATCATGGGTTTGATGTTTTTGATGTTGAAAAATACCTCCTAAAACAATGGTTTCGCCGTCAGCAATGGTCACCTGGGTCTTGATTTCCTCCATATCGATGGAAACACTCTCATTTTCCCCTTGTTTGATTACCCGCCCCGGCACGTTCTGGCTCAGGCGCAAATTGAGGGTTACTTTGCCGTTGCGCAGTATTTTAGGGGTGACTTCCATGCTCAGTACCGCCTCTTTGAACTGAATGGCCGGTGATTTATTTTTACCGTTCGCCACCTGGTAGGGAATCTCGGTGCCCTGCTTGATGCTGGCGGTTTGCTGATGCGCGGTATAGAGGCGGGGGCTGGCCAGGATATCCACTTTGTTTTCCTGCTCCAGCGCGGTCAGTTCCAGTTCAAGCAGCCGGCCGCTGAGGCGCGCCAGGCGAAACCCCATGCTGGCGTAATGCTCACTCAGGGGCAGATCGACCCCCAGGCGCGTGGCGCAAGGCGATGTGCCGCCGCCTTGCTGCCACTTTACCCCGATTTCCCGCAGGTTATCCCGGCTGATGGTAACGATATGGGCGGTGATCATCACTTGCTCCAGCGGCAGATCCCAGATTTTTATCCAGCCGGTAAGCGCAGACAATGCCGCGTCGGTATCGCGCAGCACCAGGGAATTAGTGCGTTTATCCAGCATCACGCTGCCACGCGGGGACATCAGGGCGCCGCGCATCGAGCCGATGCTTTTCGCCACCTCGCCGGCATCGGCGTGCTCCAGCGTCACCAACTGGTTGCGCAAAGGAGTTTCACCCGGCGGCCCGTCCGCCTCGCCCCGCCGCGCGGGGAACACCATCAGCGCGTCATCCTGGCGCTCCAGGCGCAGGCGGCCGGTGCGCGCGATCAGATCCACCGCCTGTAGCCAGGACACATTGTGCAGATTAAGGCTGATATTGCCTTTGATGTCCGGGGCAATAACCAGATTCAGGCGCTGATGTTCCGCCAGGGCGCGCAGCACCTGCGGTATCGGCGCGTCGTCAAATACCAGCGTCACCGGTTTGCCGTCGCCGCCCGCCGTCCGTCCGGCCAGCGCGACGTCCCGCCATCCAACCGTCAGCAAACACAAGATCAACCCCACCATCCGCGCGTGTCCTTTCATTGTGCCTCGTCCTTTTTATCGGGTGATTCCATTATGATCTTGCTGATCTTCCTGATCTTTCCTGCCCGCCGGGCGCGTTGGTTCGCACCGGCGCCAGCGCCCCTGATCGTCAACGGTCCAGAATAACCAGCGCTCTCCCGCGCCCACCTTCCCTTTTATCCGATCGATCCGGCCGTCCGCGGCAGGCCGACCGGCGTGACCCGGCTGAACGTGCGGCGCCGGTTGAAAAGGATCGCGCTCCTGCGGCCGTTCATCGTCCGTTGCCTCTCTCCTCTCCTGGTCCTCCGCCGCCAAACCCGGGCTGGACGCCGTCTCCCGGTAATCTACCGCCGTGGCCCCGTCGTTACCGGCCTCCTCGTCATCGTCCCCCGCCTCCTCCGGCGCCTTTTCCCGCCGCCCGTTTTTCGTTTCCGTCCCGGGCATGGCAGACAGGATAAGCTCTGCCTCCAGCAACCCGCCCCGGCGCCTGACGGTAAGGGTTTCCAGGGGGAGTGCCCCCCGCAGGTCGCAGAGATGGCGCAGCATGCGCCGCAGTTGCGCATAGTCCGTGGTTACCACCAGTTGCCAGCGTTCGAAAACGTGCTGCCGGTCGCCGGCGGCGCCAAGCGCCCGCCAGGTGAGGTTCTTCCCCCGGCCCGGAGGGATAACGGCGGCCAAGGCGGCCGGATCCCCGCGCATTTTTTCGCCGGCGTCGACGGGGCGGCGTAAGCGCAGGATATCGGCTTCCAGGCGTTCCGGAGCGGGTAAGCCGGCCTGCGCCCGTTCCTGCCCAGCCACCACGGTTTTGCAATGGCCGATATCCTGGCGCAGCAACTCCGCCGCGTCCTGTCCAGGGCGCACGACCAGCAAAATACCCAGCGCGACGTAAACGCCCACGATGATCTGCGCCAGGGCCAGCGCGCGCCAGGGGCGCTCCATCCAGCGGCCGAACCCGCCCTCAGCGTCCGGCATCGTCCGCCGCCCCGGCGGGCCACGCCGCCTGTAACTCAAAGCTGAAGCGGCCGTTTTCCTGTTGTTCGATTCGTCGCCAGCGTATGGAAGCGAACCGAGGATGCCGGGAAAGCAGGCGGTCCGCCGTGCGGATATGCACATAGCGCTCGCTGCAGCCGCTTATATGTACTTCTGTGCCGCACAGCCGCAGCCGGGTTAACCACAATCCCGGCGGCAGCAGGCCCGGCAGTTGATCCCACAGCTGCCGGTAGCGCTGGTTGCCGGCGTTGGCCCGGCGCTGGCCGCGCAGCTTGTTTTCCAGCTTTTGCCGCCGTTCCAGCAGACGCTCCATCCGCTGCCGCTGCCCGCGGATTTGTTTTTCGCGCTGTTGCCACTGTGAGAGCAGTGCGCCAAGCTCGGCGAGCTGTTCATGGCCGCGCCGCGCCTGCAGGCCCAGCAGACCGGAGGCCAGCAGCAGTTCGACCGCCAGCGCCAGGGACACGATTCTTGCGCGCCGCCGCCGGCGTTGGCGCCGCCACGGCAGCAGGTTGACCTGATACATTATTCATCGCCGCGGCGCACGGCCAGCCCGCCCGCGATGGCGAATGCCGCCGGCCACGCCGGTAGCGGGGGATGCGCCTGCCACAGGGCGGAAAATGGCGACCATTGCAGGGCATCCGTCTGCGGCGGGCAGATGGCGTCGCTGCTGATATAGACCGGCTCACCCCTGCCGCAGGCATCAGGATAGCGCTGGTGGATGAGTCCGCGCGCCGCCGGCAGCGCCGCGGCCTCGCCGGTGGCGATAACGCCGAATTCCAGGGGACGCGCCAGCGGCGAGACCCAGTGCCATCCCGTGCGCGCAGCGTGGATCAGCAGCCGGTCCCGCGCCAGGCCCGCGGCGCTTGCCATGCAGCGCAGGGCGCTGGGCGCGATATCCAGCACGTGCGGAGCCAGACCGGCGCGCTCCAGACAGGATAGCCACCGCGCCACGGCCTCCTGGCGGGCTGCGGTCACCAGCAGCGTGCCGGGCGCCTGCGGATCGTCACGGTAATCGAGCAGCAGCTTTTCACGGCCGGCGGGGAAATGGCGGCGGGCCTGCGCGGTGATATACCACTCCCGTTCCGGCTCGCCGAGGCGATGGTCCGGCGCGGCCATGCGCCGGTGCAGAAACTCGGTTGACGGCAAACAAACTCGTAACGAAATGCGTCCGGGCAGTTGCCTGCGCCACACCGCCAACAGTTGCTCCAGGGCGGCGGACGGCGTGCCCTCAGCCCCCTCCGGCATGGGCTGCTGCCACCAATGGCGAAGCTGCCAGCCCTGGCGCCGCCGCTGCACCGCCAGCGCCCGCGCGGTGCCGTTTTCAAACGCCAATCCCACTTGCCAGGTGCAAAATTCCATGTTTGCCGAGCTCCTTCTCATTCGTTATCGTCCGTCATTAAAAGTACGTATCCAACGTGCTGGCTTACCTTTATACTAGCGCGCGGTTGTTTATAAACTGCCCAAATGACATGAAATGGGAAATCTCAGGTGAAGTTCGTAAAATATTTTTTAATCTTTGCAGTGTGTTGCATTCTGTTGGGAGCCGCCTCGATATTTGGCATGTACAAATATATCGAGCCGCAGTTGCCTGACGTCGCCACCCTGAAAGACATTCGGCTGCAGACCCCGATGCAGGTCTATAGCGCGGACGGTGAGCTGATAGCGCAGTTTGGGGAAAAACGCCGTATCCCCCTGAAGCTGCAGCAAATACCGCCGGAACTGGTCCACGCGTTCGTGGCCACGGAAGACAGCCGCTTCTATGAGCACCATGGGGTTGACCCGGTGGGCATCATGCGCGCCGCCTCCATCGCGCTGATGTCCGGCCATGCGTCCCAGGGCGCCAGCACCATCACGCAGCAGCTGGCGCGCAATTTCTTCCTCAGCCCGGAACGGACGTTGATTCGCAAAATCAAAGAAGCTTTCCTGGCCATCCGTATCGAGCAGCTGCTGACGAAAGATGAAATCATCGAGCTGTATCTCAACAAGATTTATCTGGGTTACCGCGCCTATGGCGTCGGCGCGGCGGCGCAGGTGTATTTTGGCAAGAATGTCGACCAGCTGACCCTGAGCGAGATGGCGGTCATTGCCGGCCTGCCGAAAGCGCCCTCGACCTTCAATCCGCTTTATTCCCACGATCGGGCGCTGGCGCGGCGTAATTTCGTGCTGTCGCGCATGCTGGATGAAAACTTCATTACGCGCGAACAGTTCGAACAGGCCCGCAACAGCGATCTGGTGGCGAATTATCACGTGCCGCAAATGGCGTTTTCGGCGCCTTATGTCTCTGAAATGGTGCGTCAGGACATGATGAAACGCTACGGGGAAAATGCCTATACCGATGGTTATAAGGTCTATACCACCATCACCAAAAAACTACAGCTGGCGGCGCAGGACGCCGTGCGCAACAACGTGCTCGATTACGATATCCGCCACGGCTACCGCGGACCGAGCAACGTGCTGTGGAAGGTGGGTGAAATGGCCTGGGACCAGAAGCATATCGTCGATACTTTAAAAACGCTGCCGGTTTACGGACCGCTGTTCCCGGCGGTGGTAACGCAGGCCGACGCCGAACAGGCCACCGCCGTAATGGCGGACGGCAGCAGCGTCGCCCTGCCGATGGCAGGGGTGCGTTGGGCGCGAGCGTTTAAAACCGATACGCTGCAAGGCCCTCTGCCGCGCAAGGTCTCGGACGTCGTCAAGCCGGGCGAGCAAATTTGGGTGCGCAAGGTCGGCGATATCTGGTGGCTGGCGCAGGTGCCCGACGTCAACTCGGCGCTGGTGTCCCTCAATCCGCAGGACGGCGCGGTCAAGGCGTTGGTGGGAGGGTTCGATTTCAACCAGAGCAAATTCAACCGCGTCACCCAATCGCTGCGGCAGGTCGGGTCGAATATCAAGCCGTTCCTGTATACCGCCGCCATGGATAAAGGGCTGACCCTGGCCACCATCCTTAACGACGTGCCGATTTCCCGTTGGGACGCCGGCGCCGGCGCCGACTGGCGGCCGAAAAACTCGCCTCCGACCTATGACGGCCCCATCCGCCTGCGCCAGGGGCTGGGGCAATCGAAAAACGTGATGATGGTGCGCGCCATGCGCGCCATGGGCGTGGATTACGCCGCGGAATACCTGCTGCGCTTTGGTTTTCCCGCGCAGAATATCGTGCATACCGAATCGCTGGCGCTAGGCTCGGCGTCGTTTACTCCGCTGCAGATGGTGCGCGGGTACTCGGTGCTCTCCAACGGCGGTTATCTGGTCGACCCCTACCTGATTACCCGCATCGAGGACGAAGCCGGCCATGTTCTGTTTGCAGCCAAGCCCAAAGTGGTCTGCGACACCTGCAACCTGCCGGTAATCTACGGCGACACCAACAAATCCGCCGTCCTGTCCGATGACAGCATGGAAAACGTCGCCGTGTCGCGCCAACCCGATAATAACGCCGCCGTGCCGATGCCTCGGCTGGAAACCGTTTCCCCGGCGCAACAGGCCGCTGACGGCAGCCAGCTTTATGCGCCGCACGTCATCAGTACGCCGCTGGCGTTCCTGATCCACGACGCGCTTAACAGCAACATCTTTGGCGAACCCGGCTGGATGGGCACCGGCTGGCGCGCGGGCAAGGACTTGAAGCGCCATGATATCGGCGGCAAGACCGGTACCACCAACGATTCCAAGGATGCCTGGTTCTCAGGCTACGGCCCGCAAACCGTCACCACCGTATGGATTGGCTTCGACGATCATCGCCGCAACCTGGGCCGGGCCACGGCGTCCGGCGCCATCAGCGATCAGATTTCCGGCGGCGAAGGCGGTGCCAAAAGCGCCCAGCCGGCCTGGGATGATTTTATGAAGGTCGCGCTGGAAGGAATACCGGAGCAAAAAGTCACGCCCCCGCCGGGCATTGTCACCGTCAGCATCGATAAGAGCAGCGGCAAACTCTCCGACGGCGGCGGCAACAGTCGCGAGGAATACTTTATCGACGGTACGCAGACCGAGGGACCGGGTGGTGCACGAGGTGGGTACCGTGGTGACGGATAACGGCGGCGAATCGCACGAACTGTTCTAATGCGGCGGCCTGCCACTGCAGGCCCGCCAACACCGCACTCAAAGCAGACGTGTTAAGGGAGAGCGTGCCAATGGGGTCGAATCGGGCGTGGTTTTCCCGCCCGACCGAGCGCCTCATGGCACGGCAGGCCCGCCAACACCGCGCCCAAAGCAGACGTGTTAAGGGAGAGCGTGCCAATGGGGTCGAATCGGGCGTAGTTTTCCCGCCCGACCGAGCGCCCCATGGCGCGGTATGCCCGCCAACACCGCACTCAAAGCAGACGTGTTAAGGGAGAGCGTGCCAATGGGGTCGAATCGGGCGTGGTTTTCCCGCCCGACCGAGCGCCCCATGGCGCGGTATGCCCGCCAACACCGCACTCAAAGCAGACGTGTTAAGGGAGAGCGTGCCAATGGGGTCGAATCGGGCGTGGTTTTCCCGCCCGACCGAGCGCCCCATGGCGCGTATGCCCGCCAACACCGCACTCAAAGCAGACGTGTTAAGGGAGAGCGTGCCAATGGGGTCGAATCGGGCGTGGTTTTCCCGCCCGACCGAGCGCCCCATGGCACGGCAGGGCCGCCAACACCGCGCCCAAAGCAGACGTGTTAAGGGAGAGCGTACCAATAGGGTCGAATCGGGCGTGGTTTTCCCGCCCGACCGAGCGCCCCATGGCGCGGTATGCCCGCCAACACCGCACTCAAAGCAGGCATCCAAAGGGATAACCGGACTCCGGTTGTTTTATTTCCGCACCAGCCACGCATGGGCCAGAAACAGCGCGCTGACGTTACGCGCCTCGCGAAAATCCGGCTCATTAAGCAACTCCATCATGCGATCGATGGGCCAGCGCACCTGCGGCAACGGTTCGGGCTCATCGCCCTCGCGCTGCTGCGCATACAGATCCCGCGCCACCACGATATTCATTTTGCTGGAAAAATAGGACGGCGCCATGGTCAGCTTGGTTAAAATATCCATGCGCCGCGCGCCGAAACCCACCTCTTCCATCAGTTCCCGGTTCGCCGCTTCCAGGATCTCCTCGCCGGGATCAATCAGCCCCTTGGGAAACCCCAGCTCATAATCCTCAATGCCCACCGCATACTCACGGATCAACACCAGATGATCATCGATTATCGGTACGATCATCACCGCCTCCCGATCGGACGGCTGCATCCTTTCATAAATCCGCCGCGCCCCATTGCTGAACTCGAGGTCGACGGTTTCTACATTAAACAATCGGGAGCGCGCCACGGTTTCAACTTTATGAATTTTTGGTTTTTGCAGATGCTTATCCATAATGGTCCCGAGCAGACAAAATACATATCACAGCATAACCGCCTATGCGCGCAAACAACAGGATCAGGGCATCCGCGTTAAATCCCCCGCCCGCCAGCGGCGCCGTTTCCGCGCCGGCTAACCCAATCTTTACCTGCCATTCCGCCAACGCGAGGCCGGGTAAAACGGATGCAATTAGTTATAGCATGGCAAGTAAAAGAAAAGAATTGGGATTAAAATAGGAAAATACCGATATGTCGCTAAAGAATGGATTGCTACCCTGAGATTAGCGTTGATAGTTGTCACGTTTTTTTCCCGCGCGGCTGTCAATCAAACAATCGAGTGTTCGTTTCTCTATGACGAGCGTGGCGTCACGCCGCTTGCCGGATGCGTATCATATTATCGATGTATCGTCGTTTTTTCGTGTTTCGATGGGGATGGCATGAGCACAATAGTCATTGTATTGGCCTTACTGTTGACCTGTGCGATCGCGTTATCCGCTTACCGGGCCTACCGCCGGCGCCACATCCCCGCGCCGATAAAGCGCATGCCGTCGCTGCAACCCTTGCCCCGCAAACTGGCCCCGCAGGAACGCGAGGCCATCGAACACTATTTCCAGCTGAATAAACACCTCCAGTATAGCTTGCCCCTGGCCTCGCCCCCCGCGCCGGTGGCGGAGACCCTGGCGTTAACCCCGCAAAGCGAGAATATCTATGCGGTCACCCATGCCATCACCCGTTATGGCTTGGCCACCGACGCGCCCCATAAGTGGCGTTATTTCCTCGACAGTACCGAAGTGCACCTCCCCCCGCTCTGGGAACAGTATATTGCCGACGAAAATCATGTCGAACTGATAAAAACCGCCGGGATCCCCCTGGTGATTGCGCTCAACGGCCACTCGCTGGTGGATTACATGTCCGCCGACCCGCAAGCGCCCAGCCCGCCGCAGTTAGTACCGAACTCGTCCATGCGCGAGCAGGAAACCGAGCAGGTCGAATTGCTTAACATCCGCAAGGAAACCCCCGAGGAATATGCGCTCAGCCGGCCAAAGGGCATCTATGAGGCCGCCTTGCTGAGCGTGGCGCTATTATTGCTGTTTGTCAGCCTGCTGGCGCCGGTGCTGGCCGTGCCATGGCTGGTGGCCGTCGCAGGCGTGCTGATGGGCTGGGGCGGCTGGCGGCTGTTGCGCCGGCCGGCCGAGAGCGCGCTGCGGGATGTGCACTGCCTGCGCGGCACGCCCAAGCGCTGGGGCCTGTTCGGGGAATCTGACCAAAGCCGCATCAGCACCATCTCGTTCGGCATTATCGACCTGAACTACCCGCCCCACTGGCTGCCTTTTATCGGCCATGATATGGGCAAAAAGACCGATGTCGATATCTACGTCAACCGCCAGGTGGTGCGCCAGGGGAAATATCTGTCCCTGCACGACGAAATGAGGCATTTCCCGCTCCAGCGCTTTGGCGGCAACCTGGTATTGCTGTGCAGCTCGGCCCTAATCCTGTGCCTGCTGCTGATCTACGTGCCGCTGACCTTGCCGCTGACGCTGAGCACCGCCTGGTTAAAAGGCGCGCAGAATATCCAGGCGGTGGATGTCAATACGCTGGCGCAGGCGCAGCTGCGCATCGGCGATACGCTGCACGCCCAGGGCTCAGGCATGTGCTATATCAATACCGCCCTACCCGCGGATGCCCGGGAACCGTTTGTCCCTTTCGACTGTTCCAGCATTTATTGGAATAACGCCGAACCGCTGCCTTTGCCGGAGTCCGACACGGTGGATAAGGCGGTATTATTGCTCAATACCGTCAATACCCAACTGCACCCCCAGTTGGATAACGATCCCAAGATCAATCCAGGCCTGGCGACCGCCATCCAGAAATCGGGCATGATACTGCTGGATGATTTTGCGGACATCGTGCTGAAAACGCAGGACCTTTGCCATGACGACAGCGCCTGCGGCCGGCTGAAAACCGCGCTGGTCAACCTGGCCAACGGCCGGGATTGGCCTTCGCTTGTGAAGCGGGCGCGCAACGGCACGCTCAAAGGCGTCAACGTCCTGCTGCGCCCGGTCAGCGCGGAAACGCTGCAAAACCTGGTGACCAGCGCCACCTCGTCCATTTTCACCGGAGAGACCCGCCAGGCGACCAATGCCCTTAACAGTCCCCCACCGGGCGGATTCCTGATCCACAGCGACGAGGGAAAATTACTGGTGGATCATCCATTGCCGGCCAGTTCCTTATATGATTACACCGGGCTGGCGCAATGGCATGAACTGCAGCGCCTCTCCGCCATGCTGCTGCACACGCCGTTCCGCGCCCAGGGCGTCATTACCAATATCACCGTCGACGCCAACGGCACCCGCCATATTTCGCTGCACAGCGAACCCGATGTCATCACCGTCTGGCGCTACCTTGGCACCAGCGTACTGCTTTTCCTGTTGATTATCATCGCATTGGTCAACGCCGTACTGCTGATCCGCCGCCTGGGCAAAAGCCGGCATCGCGCCCAGGATATTCAGCGTTATTATGAAAGCTGTTTTAATACCCACCTGCCCACCGTGGCATTAAAAACGCTGCGTTAACCCGCGGCGCCCCGGTTTGCCCGGCGCGTCATGCGCACGGAATTTGCATGTCATCCGCCAACGACTGGTATAATACCCTAATGTATCCTGATACCGGCGGCACACCAGCGCGGCATCCACCCGGCGGACCGGGTACTGAAAAAGCGCCCGTTCCCGGCCAGCACACAGGAGGCACGATGAAAAACCAGGATAAGGACAAAGGCGGACAGGAAGAGGCCGTCCGCCTTGATAAATGGCTTTGGGCGGCACGATTTTACAAAACCCGCGCCATCGCCCGGGAAATGGTGGAAGGCGGCAAAGTCCATTACAACGGACAGCGCACCAAACCCGGCAAAATCATGGAGAGCGGCGCGGAGATCACCCTGCGCCAGGGTGATGACGAGCGCACCGTGGTGGCGCTTACCCTAACGGTACAGCGCCGGCCCGCCAGCGAAGCGCAACTGTTCTACCAGGAAACGGCGCAAAGCGTGGCCAAACGCGAAAAGCTGGCCGCCGCGCGCAAAATCAATGCCCAGAACGTGACCCACCCGGACCGGCGGCCGGATAAAAAAGAGCGCCGCAACCTGATTAAATTTAAATATGGCGAGTCGGGGGAATAAGCCCGCCGCCACCGGCAAGAGAGAGGATTATGGCCATTCACGACCAGCTACACCGTTATTTATTTGAAGATTATGCCGTGCGCGGTGAACTGGTTTCATTGCATGATACCTACCGGCAGGTCCTGGGCCAGCATGATTACCCGCCCAGCGTCAAAAACCTGCTGGGGGAAATGCTGGTGGTCACCAGCCTGCTGACCGCTACGCTGAAATTCAGCGGCGAGATTACCGTGCAACTGCAGGGCGACGGGCCGCTGCGCCTGGTGGTCATTAACGGCGATCACCAGCAGAATATGCGCGGCGTGGCGCGCATCGACGGCGACATCGCCGAAAACAGCACGCTCAGACAAATGGTCGGCAACGGCTACCTGGTCATTACGCTCACCCCGGATGAGGGCGAGCGTTACCAGGGCGTGGTGGGCCTGGAAGGAGAACACCTGGCCGATTGCCTGGAAAACTACTTCCTGCAGTCTGAACAGCTGCTGACCCGCCTGTTTATCCGTACCGGCGAAGCCAACGGCCAGGTCGCGGCCGCCGGTATGCTGCTACAGGTGCTGCCCGCGCGCGATGCCAGCCACGACGACTTTGACCGCCTGGCGCAGTTGACCGCCACAGTCAAGGCGGAAGAGCTGTTCACCCTGCCGGCCGATGACGTGTTATATCGCCTCTATCATCAGGATAAGGTATCGCTTTACCCCGCCCAGGACGTCCGTTTTCTTTGCACCTGCTCCCGGCAGCGTTGTGCTGACGCGCTGCTGACGCTGCCGGAGCATGAGCTTGATGAAATGCTCGATCAGGACGAAACCATCGACATGCATTGTGATTTCTGCGGTAGTCATTATGTCTTTACCGCCGGGGATGTCGCGGCGATAAAGTCAGACCGCACGGGCCCTGAGACACAATTACACTGAGATAGGCGCCGGCGGGCACAGGACAGATAGACTTGCCTATGGTAGCGCATGCTGAAGCTTTATTTATGCGTCAGCTCCCAATACAGTGTAAAACTTGCTGACGTCGGTTATTTCATGACCTACCTCTCGGTGATCCACTGGGTAACCCTTACAATCGCTACAGGTAATAATTTAAAGCTAAGGAGTCGTCATATGGCAAGTCATGGTATCAACGCGCAAGACCTGGTCGGCTATGGCATTACTAACTGTAGCGAGGTGATTTACAACCCGGATTTTGCCTTATTGTTCCAGGAAGAAACCGCCGATTCACTGCAAGGATTTGAGCGCGGCACCGTCACCAGCACCGGCGCCGTGGCCGTCGATACCGGTATCTTTACCGGCCGCTCGCCGAAGGACAAATACCTGGTGCGCGACGACGTAACGCGCGATACCGTCTGGTGGTCGGATCAGGGTAAAGGCAACAACGACAATCATCCGCTCAGTCAGGAGACCTGGAGCCACCTGAAACAACTCGTCGGCAACCAGCTATCGGGCAAACGCCTGTTTATCGTGGATGCGTTTTGCGGCGCCAATGAAAACAGCCGGTTAAAGGTACGCTTTATCACCGAGGTGGCCTGGCAGGCGCACTTCGTCAAAAACATGTTTATCCGCCCCGATGAAGAGGAACTGCGGGACTTCAAACCTGATTTCGTGGTCATGAACGGGGCCAAATGCACCAATCCCGACTGGCAACAGCAGGGCATGCACTCGGAAAACTTTATCGCCTTTAACCTGACGGAGCGGATGCAGCTGATTGGCGGCACCTGGTACGGCGGCGAAATGAAAAAAGGCATGTTCTCGATCATGAACTACCTGCTGCCGTTAAAAGGCATCGCCTCGATGCACTGCTCGGCCAATGTCGGCGCCGCCGAAGATGTCGCCATTTTCTTTGGCCTGTCGGGCACCGGCAAAACCACGCTGTCCACCGATCCGCACCGCCGGCTTATCGGCGACGATGAGCACGGCTGGGACGACGACGGCGTCTTTAACTTCGAGGGCGGCTGCTACGCCAAGACCATCCATCTGTCGGAGGAAGCCGAGCCGGAAATTTTCCACGCCATCCGCCGCGACGCCCTGCTGGAAAACGTGGTTGTCCGGGCCGACGGCAGCGTGGACTTTGACGACGGCAGCAAAACCGAAAATACCCGCGTCTCATACCCTATCTACCATATCGAGAATATCGTCAAACCGGTATCGAAAGCGGGCCATGCGTCCAGGGTCATCTTCCTGACCGCCGACGCCTTCGGGGTACTGCCGCCGGTGGCCAGACTGACGGTGGAACAGGCGCAATATCACTTCCTGTCCGGCTTTACCGCCAAGCTTGCCGGCACCGAACGCGGCATCACCGCGCCGACCCCCACTTTCTCGGCCTGCTTCGGCGCGGCGTTCCTGTCGCTGCACCCGACCCAGTACGCGGAGGTACTGGCCAAACGCATGAACGCCGCCGGCGCCAAGGCCTATCTGGTGAATACCGGCTGGAACGGCACCGGTAAACGCATTTCCATCAAAAATACCCGCGCCATTATCGACGCGATCCTGAGCGGCGCTATCGACGATGCGGAAACCCTCACGCTACCGGTATTCAACCTGGCGGTGCCGATGACGCTGGCCGGCGTCGACAGCCAGATTCTCGACCCGCGCCATACCTACGCCGAACCCTGTCTGTGGCAGGAAAAGGCCGACGACCTGGCGAAACGGTTTATCACCAATTTTGATAAATACACCGACACGCCGGCAGGCAAGGCGCTGGTTAAAGCGGGACCGAAGCTTTAAGCACCCCGGCGCCGGGCTAAACCCCGGCGCGGTAAGCCCACTGGCACCGGACGTAAATCCGGCGTGTTAAAGGCAGAGCGTGCCAATGGGGTCGAAGCGGCCATGGTTTTCCTGGCCGCCAGAGCGCCCCATGGCATGCTAGGCCCGCCAACGCCGAACCTAAAGCAGACGTGTTCAAGGGAGAGCGTGCCGATGGGGTCGAAGCGGCCATGGTTTTCCTGGCCGCCAGAGCGCCCCATGGCGCGCTAAGCCCGCTGACACCGGGCTTAAATCCGGCGCTTGCCAGTCCACATCATGCCTCCGCGTAACGGAGGCTTTTTTTTGCCCCGCGGTCGTTGCCGCGGCGGGATTACGCCGTTTTCTTTACCGAGGTCACGACGGGAACGTCATGCGCATTCACAGGCAACGGCAGGTACGCGCGAATACGCAGGCCGCCGCGCTCGCTGCTGCCGATATCCAGCGTACCGTCGTGGGCGTCGACAATACGCTGCACAATAGCCAGCCCCAGCCCGGTGCCGCTGGTGCTGCGCGCGCTGTCCCCGCGCACGAAGGGCTGGAACAGATATTTCAGCTGCGAAGGTTCGATGCCCGGCCCATCGTCCTCCACCTCAAACCAAACCCGGTGCGCGTCCCGCCCGCTGTTCACGCGGATCCAGCCGTTACCGTAACGGGCTGCGTTAACCACCATATTCACCGCCGCCCGTTTAATCGACAGCGGATTCACGTTAACAATCAGCTCATCATCGAACAGCGCGGTTTCGATAATACGTTCATAACCGCTTTCAGCCGCCACCACTTCCGCCAGGATGCCGTTCAGATCCGCCATCTCGGTCTGCATCTCCTGCCCGGTACGCAGATAATCGATAAATTGCTCGATAATGGCGTTACACTCTTCAATATCCTTATTGATCGACTCGGCCAGATAGCCATCCTCGGCGTTCATCATCTCGGTGGCCAGGCGGATACGCGTCAACGGCGTGCGCAAATCGTGGCTGACGCCGGCCATCAGCAGGGTCCGATCGTCGGCCAGCATCTTGACGCCGGAGGTCATCTGGTTAAACGCCCGGGTGACCGAACGCACCTCCGAGGCGCCGTATTCCCGCAGCGGCGGCGGTATAATGCCTTTGCCCACCTGCAGCGCGGCGTGCTCCAGGTCCACCAGCGGACGGTTCTGCATCCGGATAAACAACCAGGCGCCGCCTATTGCCAGCAGCATAATGGCCAGGGTATAGCGGAATAAAGGCGAAAAATCGCCCTGATGGATTTCTGTTAACGGAATGCGCACCCAGATATCCGGCGACAGCCAGGTCTTCAGCCAGACCACCGGCGAATTCTTGGTGACCTCCACCCGCACATCGGTGGGGCCGCCGAGCTGCTGCGCCATCTGCTGGCTGAGGAACTCATAATGCTGCGCCCACCGCAGCCCGCTGTCCTCGGCCGCTGCATTGGTATAAAGGGAAATGCCCAACTCCCGGTAAATCTCGCGCCGGAACGCCGGCGGGACTTCAAGCAGCGTACCGTCCTCAAGCTGCAGACGGTCGGTCATCAGCATGCGCACTTCGTACGCCAGCACTTTATTGAACTGCTGCAGGCTGGGTAATATCGCGAAATTCAGTACCACAAGATAGGTCGTCACCAGGCTGACGAACAGCAGGGTAACGATTAACAACAGACTCCGTGCAAAAGAACTGCGCGGAGAGAAGCGCCATCGCCTCATGCTTTACTGCCGTCCGGCACGAATACGTATCCCAAACCCCAAACGGTCTGGATATAGCGCGGGTGGGCGGGGTCTTCCTCGACCATACGGCGCAGGCGGGAAATCTGCACGTCTATGGAGCGCTCCATGGCGCTGTACTCCCGGCCACGGGCCAGGTTCATCAGCTTATCGCGCGATAACGGCTCGCGGGGATGGCTTACCAGCGCCTTAAGTACCGCGAATTCGCCGCTGGTCAACGGCATGGGCTCATCCTCGCGGAACATCTCGCGGGTACCGAGATTCAGCTTGAATTTACCGAAGGCGATAATCGCCTCTTCCTGCGAAGGCGCGCCCGGCAGCTCATTGGCCTGGCGCCTGAGCACCGCGCGGATGCGCGCCAGTAGCTCGCGGGGATTAAAGGGCTTGGGAATATAGTCGTCAGCGCCGATTTCCAGACCGACGATCCGATCCACCTCTTCGCCTTTGGCCGTGACCATAATGATCGGCATCGGATTGCTCTGGCTGCGCAGCCGGCGGCAAATGGACAGGCCATCCTCGCCCGGCAGCATCAGGTCCAGCACCATCAGATGGAAGGACTCGCGCGTCAGCAGGCGATCCATCTGCTCGGCATTGGCGACGCTGCGCACCTGGAATCCCTGTTCGGTTAAATAACGCTCCAGCAGGGCCCTTAAACGCATATCATCGTCCACGACCAGAATCTTGTAATTCTCTTGCATTGTTCTCTCTCCCAAAGGCGATACGCCCGTAAGCGTATTGTTCAGAAACCTGTAAGGCACTGACAGCGGTTTCAGGTGTATATTCTAAGCAAAATTGTTACAAAGCATATGGAAATACGTAGTTATCCACATATTCGGCAAAAAAACGCGCTTTATGACGATCATCGCCGGTCTTTACCGGTATTTATCCACAAATGCCGGCATGACGATAATTAAACCGACCGGGTAGGATGATTGTTCACTTTACCCCTGGCAAAGTAAACCTTAGCGGCCTTATATTTCGCATATTTCATTTATTCTCCCAACGGTTCCTGATAAGAAATTTTATTCACATACCAGGTTTTTAAACCGGTGGGCGTGGCGACCACCGCTTCATCGTCCACCGCTTTTTTGATTAAAGCCCGCGCCATGGGGGAATCAATGGAAATATAAGATTTGTGCTTGAAGATTTCATCCGGCCCGGCAATGCGGAAGCGGAGCTGCTCACCCTGATCATTTTCCACCTCCACCCAGGCGCCGAAAAATACCCGGCCTTCCTGCTGCGGCGAATAATCCACGACCCGCGCTTCTTTTAGTACCCGGCGCAAATAGCGCACCCGGCGATCGATTTCACGCAGGATCTTTTTGTTGTAATGATAATCGGCGTTTTCGCTGCGATCGCCAAGACTGGCGGCCCAGGACACCTTTTCGGTAATTTCGGGACGATAGTGCTTCCAGAGGTGATCTAACTCTTCCTGGAGTTCCCGATAGCCCTGACGGGTAATTAGATTGGTTTTCATCGTGACCGTTTAGCAAATGTGAGAAGCCGTACCCGGGAAATATACCATAGACCGCCGCCTCGCGGCGCTGCGCCGGCGCCCATCCCCGCGCCCCGGCCGCGGCTTCTTGAACAATCGCGCAATTTTCGCCGCTTACCGCGCTCGCATCCATCAGATGACTGGCATTTTGGCGGCGCAATACGTATAACTGTCCACTGCATAAGTAACCCATAACGTGATGACGAACAAAACAGAATGATGAATGATCCTTTGAATCGCCTCATTGCCGCCGAGCTGAAGGCCCGCCCGGAGCAGGTCGACGCCGCTATCCGCCTGCTGGACGAAGGCAATACCGTGCCTTTTATCTCGCGCTATCGTAAAGAGGTCACCGGCGGCCTGGACGATACCCAGTTGCGCCAGCTGGAAACCCGCCTTGGTTACCTGCGCGAGCTTGAGGAACGGCGCCAGACAATTCTGAAAGCCATAGACGATCAGGGCAAGCTGACCGAACAGCTGGCGACGGCTATCAACGGCACGCTGAGCAAAACCGAACTCGAGGATCTCTACCTGCCCTACAAGCTCAAACGCCGCACGCGCGGGCAAATCGCCCTTGAGGCCGGCCTCGAACCCCTGGCCGAGACCCTATGGCGGGATGCCAGCCGGCAGCCGGAAGACGTGGCCGCGGCGTATGTCGACGCCGAAAAAGGCGTGGCCGATGTCAAGGCGGCGCTGGACGGCGCGCGTTATATCCTGATGGAGCGTTTTGCCGAAGACGCGGCGCTGCTGGCGAAAATCCGCCATTACCTATGGAAAAACGCCCATCTCGTGGCCAGCGTGATTGCCGGCAAAGAAGAGGAAGGCGCCAAGTTCCGCGATTATTTTGCCCATCACGAGCCGCTGGCGCAGGTGCCCTCCCACCGTGCCCTGGCTATGTTCCGCGGCCGTAACGAGGGTATTTTGCAACTTTCGCTGAATGCCGATCCGCATTCGGACGAGCCGCCGCGTGAAAGCCACTGCGAGCAGATGATTATCGATCACCTGCAGGTGCGCCTCAATCAGGCCCCGGGCGACGCCTGGCGCCGGGCGGTGATTAACTGGACCTGGCGCATCAAGATCCTGCTGCACCTGGAAACCGAACTGATGGGCAGCATCCGCGAAAAAGCCGAGGAAGAGGCCATCCAGGTCTTTGCCCGCAATATGCACGACCTGATGATGGCCGCGCCGGCGGGCCTGCGTCCGACCATGGGACTGGATCCGGGGCTGCGCACCGGCGTCAAGGTGGCGGTGGTGGACGCCACCGGCAAGCTGGTGGCCACCGATACCATCTATCCTCATACCGGCCAGACGGCAAAAGCCGTGGCGGCGGTGGCGGCCCTGTGCCTGAAGCATCAGGTGGAACTGGTGGCCATCGGCAACGGCACCGCGTCCCGGGAAACCGAACGCTTTTTCGCCCTGGTCAAGGAACAGTTCCCCAAGGTCACCGCGCAGAAGGTGATTGTCAGCGAGGCCGGGGCATCGGTCTATTCCGCCTCGGAGCTGGCGGCGCTGGAATTCCCCGACCTGGACGTCTCGCTGCGCGGCGCGGTGTCCATCGCCCGCCGGTTGCAGGATCCGCTGGCGGAACTGGTCAAGATCGACCCGAAATCCATCGGCGTCGGCCAGTATCAGCATGACGTCAGCCAAAGCCTGCTGGCGAAAAAGCTCGATACGGTGGTGGAGGACTGCGTGAACGCCGTCGGCGTGGATCTGAATACCGCCTCGGTGCCGCTGTTGACCCGGGTGGCGGGACTGACGCGCATGATGGCGCAGAATATCGTGAACTGGCGCGATGAAAACGGCCGTTTCCGCGATCGCAGCCAGTTGCTGAAAGTGGGCCGGCTCGGGCCGAAAGCCTTTGAACAATGCGCAGGGTTCCTGCGCATCAACCATGGCGACAATCCGCTGGACGCCTCCACCGTGCATCCGGAAAGCTATCCGGTGGTAGAGCGCATCCTCAAGGCCACCGAGCTTACCCTTGACAAGCTGCTGGGCAACGCGGGCGCGCTGCGCGGCATCGACCCGGTTCGCTTTACCGATGAGCGCGTCGGCCTGCCCACGGTGACCGATATTATCCGGGAACTGGAAAAACCGGGACGCGATCCGCGGCCGGAATTCAAGACCGCTACGTTCGCCGAGGGTGTGGAAACCCTGCAGGATTTAACCCTGGGCATGATACTGGAAGGCACCGTCACCAATGTCACCAACTTCGGCGCGTTCGTGGATATCGGCGTGCATCAGGACGGGTTGGTGCATATCTCCTCCCTGTCGGCGAGCTTTGTCGAGGACCCGCATAAAGTGGTCAAGGCCGGGGATATCGTCAAGGTGAAAGTGATGGACGTGGATTTGCCGCGCAAGCGTATCGCCCTGACCATGCGCCTGGACGAGCAGCCCGGCGAAACCTCAAGCCGTCGCGACGGCGGCGGCGATAAACGGCGCGACGCGCCTGCGCGTCCGGCGGCCAAACCCCGCCCCGGCAGCCCGTCCGCCGCCGGCAACAGCGTGCTAGGCGATGCACTGGCGGCCGCGCTCGGCAAAAAACGCTGAGGTCATCACTCTCCCCCCGGTGCCGCGCGCGAGTCAATGCCGGCGCTGATTACCGGCGTGCGGCGCAAAACATCGCGCCGCTATTAATGAAGCTCCGGTTTAACATTCTTATTTCATCACATCAACATTCATAACGTTAATCCCGCTTATAATAACGTGACCGCCAAAAAACACTCAACAAATATATTATATTAATAATGCATTAATATTATTTTGAAATAATAATTATTATTTCAATTAATGTATTCCTGCCTGCGCGAATCTATTTACGAATAAGTTTCATTTGCCAATGCGAGCCATTGATGTTAAAACAGGGAAATAAAATCAAAAAAAGCGTTTTTTATTGGGCGCAGGCTTTATTCAAAGAGCAGTACGTGAATTGTTTAAGAAGGTTATATGCAGCTGTTACCCCACCACCATTATGAAATTATCGGCTATGCCGCAGAGATAAGCCCAGCATACCGGCAAAAGCTATTGTCGCTGGGCATGCTGCCCGGCGCCTCTTTCCAGGTCATCCGCGTGGCGCCGCTGGGCGATCCGATCCAGATAGAGACACGCCGGATGCAGCTGGCGGTGCGCAGGAAGGATCTCTCCCAGCTGAAACTGGCCGTCCAGGCCTGACCCGGCCAGCCGTCCCCTGGTCCTGACGCCGAATGCGGTTCGCCCGATATAGGGATCATTTCTGTTTATGGATATTTACAGGCTATGAAAAAGCTCAGCATTGGTTTAATCGGTAATCCGAACGCCGGCAAAACTACGTTATTTAATCAATTAACCGGCGCGCACCAGCGGGTCGGCAATTGGGCCGGCGTCACGGTTGAACGTAAAGAGGGCTTTTTTGTCAGCGCTGGCCATCAGGTGGCGGTAATTGATTTACCGGGCACTTATTCATTAACCACCCTGTCGCCGCAATCCTCGCTTGACGAGCAAATAGCCTGTCGTTTTATATTCAGCGGGGAAGCCGACGTGCTGGTGAATGTGGTCGACGCCTCCAATCTTGAGCGCAACCTGTACCTGACCCTGCAGATCCTCGAGCTGGGCATTCCTTGCATCCTGGCGTTGAACATGCTGGATATCGCCGAAAATCAGCAGGTGGTCATTGATATCCCCATGCTGTCACGGCGGCTCGGTTGCCCGGTGGTGCCGCTGGTCTCCACCCGCGCCAGGGGCATCGGCGCGTTAAAACAGGCGATAACCCTGGGAGCGCGGCCGAGGGAACCGTTCCAGGCGCCCTATCCGGCGGATATCCTGCGGGCGGTGCGGCATTTACTGCCCATGCTGCCGGCCGAACTGCCCAGGGTCCAGCGCCGCTGGCTGGCGCTGCAACTGCTGGAGGGGGATGTTTACGCCCGCGCCCGCTTCAGCGCCGCGGCCGGTCAGCTAGACCGGATGACGGCCACCCTGGCGGACGATCCGTCGCTGCTGATCGCCGATGCCCGTTATCGCGGCATCGCCGCGATCTGCACGGCGGCCAGCAACGGCCATCTGACGGCGGCAAACGCCATGACCGCCAGGCTTGACGCCGTGGTGCTTAACCGCTGGCTCGGGGTGCCCATCTTCTTTTTTGTCATGTACCTGATGTTCCTGCTGGCCATCAATGTCGGCGGCGCGCTGCAACCGCTGTTTGACATCGGATCCGCCGCCCTGTTTGTCGACGGCGCCCAATGGCTCGGGCATACGCTGGCGTTTCCGCGCTGGCTGACGGTGTTCCTGGCCCAGGGCGTTGGCGGCGGCATTAATACGGTGCTGCCGCTGATTCCGCAAATCGGCATGATGTATCTGTTTCTCTCTTTCCTCGAGGATTCCGGCTACATGGCGCGCGCGGCGTTTGTCATGGACCGGATGATGCAAGCGCTCGGGCTGCCGGGCAAATCCTTCGTGCCGCTGATTGTCGGCTTCGGCTGCAACGTCCCCGCGGTGATGGGGGCGCGCACGCTGGATGCACACCGCGAACGCCTGATGACCATCATGATGGCGCCCTTTATGTCCTGCGGTGCCCGGCTGGCGATTTTCGCGGTGTTTGCCGCGGCGTTTTTCGGCCAGGAGGGGGCGACGGTGGTCTTTTCGCTCTATCTGCTCGGCATTGTCGTCGCGGTGCTGACCGGACTGATGCTCAAGCACACCATCATGCGTGGCGAGGCCATGCCGTTTATCATGGAGCTGCCGGTGTACCACGTGCCGCATCTCAAAAGCCTGCTGTTGCAAACCTGGCAAAAGCTCCAGGGATTTGTACTGCGCGCGGGCAAAGTGATTATCGTCGCCAGTATGTTTATCGGCGCGCTCAACAGTTTTTCGCTGCGCGGCGCGGCGGTGGATGATATTAACGACTCGGCGCTGGCGTCGGTCAGCAAAGTGCTGACGCCGCTGCTGGCGCCGATGGGCGTTCACGCGGATAACTGGCAGGCGACGGTGGGCCTGGTGACCGGCGCCATGGCCAAGGAAGTGGTGGTCGGCACGTTGAATACCCTATACACCGCCGAACATATCGCCGCCTCGCCCTTCGACCCGCAGCGTTTTGATCTGGCGGCGGAATTGACCGATGCGCTGGCCGAAACGTGGCGCAACCTGAAAGACACCTTCAGCCTCAGCGTGCTGGCCAATCCGATTGAGGCCAGCAAAGGCGACGGCGAGATGAACGGGCGCTCCATGGGCGTGATGGCCGGAAAATTCGGCAACGCCGTTGCCGCCTACAGTTACCTGATTTTTGTGCTGCTGTATGTTCCCTGCGTGTCGGTGATGGGCGCCATCGCCCGTGAAAGCAGCCGGGGCTGGATGACGCTGTCCATCGTCTGGGGCGTTAACGTCGCTTATTCCCTGGCCACCCTGTTTTACCAGGCGGCGACATTCACCGCGCACCCGGCCTATAGCGCCCTTTGTATTGGCGTGGTCCTGCTGTTCAACATGGTGTTTATCGCAACGCTTTACCTGATGCGCCGCCGATTTGACGTTTCCCTGCCGCCGGACGGAGGATGCGCGCGCTGCGCCACGCCAACCGGCGGCGGTTGTCATTAAGGCGCGCCGCCGATGGCCGATCTGTTGCGATTACGCGATGCCCTGGCGCTCCGGGGCCAGGCCGACGCTCGCCAGTTAAGCGCGCAGCTCAATCTGTCCGCCGCCATGACGCAGGCCATGCTTGAACAACTGGTGATGATGGGCAAGGCTGAACGCCTGCGCGTCGCGGCGGGAGCCGACCTGCCTGCCGGGTGCCGGCACTGTCCCCAGGGCGGCGGTTGCCGAACGCCGGTTTACCGGCTGACGCCACGGCGGGATTAACCTTCCCGGCGCCGCCCCTCCCCCCCCCCGCTCCGCGCCGCAGCGTATCGGACTGCTCCGCAAATGTGTTTCCCCCTCTCCGGCGGCGCACGGACCGCCAAGACCCTAACCCGCTGTTAATCGGGTTATTTATCGACCCGTCGCGGCCAATATCGCCGGCGGGGGCGTCATAAGAAGAAATAACAGGGTTTGCGCTTTTCTTGCGAATGGCTACATTGACAACATGGCGTCAACGCCACGGTCATGCTGTTTCAGGACGTCGTCACTTTTACAAGGTGCCATGATGGAAGCCATTACCCATTTACTTGAAGAGATTTACGCCTCATCCCTGACCCAGGCGCAGCTGGACACCATCAAGAGTAAAATCAGCTTTGCCAAATCGACGCAACAGCAGCCACGCAAATTACACTGGGATGAGCAGGACGTCGTGCTGATTACCTATGCCGATCAGTTTATGGAAGCGGAACAACCCACCCTGGCGACCCTGACCACCTTTTTTGAACAGCGGCTCCAGGACACGTTTAACCTGGTGCACCTGTTGCCGTTTTATCCCTATTCGTCGGACGACGGTTTTTCGGTCATCGACTACCATCAGGTCAATCCCATCGTCGGCAGTTGGCAGCATATCAGCCGGCTGAATCAATCCACCCGGCTGATGTTCGATTTCGTCTGCAATCATATTTCCGCGCACAGCAAATGGGTGGCGGGCTACCGGGAACAGCAGACGGGGTTTGAAAACTTTTTTATCAACGTGCCGCCCGCCACTGATTTAAGCACCGTGACCCGCCCGCGCACCTCGCCGCTGTTGACGCCCTTTACCATGAAGGAGGGGGAAACCCGCTATCTGTGGACCACCTTCAGCGCCGATCAGGTTGATCTTAACTTTGCCGATCCCCACGTGCTGATAAGCATTATCGGGGTCTTGCTGCATTACCTGACGCAGGGGGCGGATTACATCCGCCTCGACGCGGTGGGCTATCTGTGGAAGGAAATCGGCACGCGCTGCATCCACCTGCCCAAGACCCATCTGCTGGTCAAGCTGATGCGCGCCATCGTTGACGAAGTGGCGCCCGGCACGGTGATCATTACCGAAACCAACGTGCCGCATAAAGATAACATCAGCTATTTCGGCAATGGGCGGGACGAGGCGCAAATGGTCTATCAGTTCCCGCTGCCGCCCCTGGTGCTGCACGCCATCCATAACGGCAGCAGCCGCGCCCTGCGCCAGTGGGCGGCAACCCTTGACACCAGCAATCCCCACATCACCTTTTTCAATTTCCTCGCCTCCCACGACGGCATCGGCATGAACCCGCTGCGCGGCATCCTGCCTGAAGTGGAAATCAACAGCCTGGTGCGCGATCTGGAATCCGAGGGGGCGCTGGTGTCCTATAAACAAAATACCGACGGCACCACCAGTCCTTATGAAATCAACGTCACCTTTCTTGATGCCCTTAACCGGCGCCAGGACACCGACGATACGCGCCTGGCGCGTTTTTTGCTGGCGCACGCCATTCTGCTGGCGTTTCCCGGCGTACCGGCGGTGTATATCCAAAGCATCCTCGGCTCGCGCAATGATTACGAGGGGGTAAAGGCCGCCGGCTACAACCGCGCGGTGAACCGGGAAAAATATCCGCTGAAGGCTATCGAAGCGGCGCTCGCGGACGAAACCTCGCTGCGCTCGCGGGTATTTCATCATCTCAGCGATGTGATCCAACGGCGCCGCGGACAGCCGGCCTTTCATCCGGATGCCGCCATGGAGGTGCTGGAATGGGATAACGCGCTGTTTGCTTTTTACCGCCGCGCCGCCCGGCAGGCCATTTTGTGCGTTTTTAACCTCAGCGCCAAAACCATGACCTGCACTTTACCGCCGGGACGCTACCGGGACGTGGTAAATTATCGGTTATTGACGGGCGATACCCCGCTGAGCCTGGCGCCGTATCAATTCTTCTGGCTGGAAACCCTCGCCTGACTCCACGCGACCGGTTTCGGGGCCGCCCGTGCCGAACACTTTTCCCGTCGGGATGGGACCCCTGTTATGATCGATAACGATATCACTTTCCGTAAGCTTGAGATTTTCCTGGCATTTATGGATAAGCGCAACATCAGCCGCACCGCCGATCTGCTGGGGCTCAGCACCGTCAGCGTCCATCGCGCCCTGCATACCCTGGAAGAAGGCGTACGCTGCCCGCTGTTTATCCACCAGGGACGTAATCTTTCACCGCTGCCGGCCGCCGAGACCCTGGCCGAGTATGCCCGCGAGGTCTCGGACCTGATGCGCAAGGGCATTGAGGAAACCCGCAAATGCGGCGGTATCGGCCAGGGCCGGCTGAAACTGGGCACCATGTACTCCCTGACCCTCGATACCATCCCGCGGCTGATTATGGGCTTAAAACTGCGGCGCCCGGAGCTGGAGCTGGAACTGCTGATGGGATCCAATCAGGATCTGCTGGTGAAGCTTGAGGATCAGCAGCTGGACGCTATCCTGATTTCCATCAGCGATACGCAGATCGACCCCGCCCGCTTCGAGACCCTGCCGCTGTTTATTGATGACATTTACCTCGCCGCGCCGGCCTCGTCCCGGCTGTATGCCACGGGACCGGCGGATCTGCGCGATTTCAAACACGAAAAATTTGTTTCGCTCACCGAAGGATTCGCCACGTATCATGGTTTCCAGGAAGCGTTCCATATCGCCGGATTCGAGCCGCATATTGTTACCCGGGTCAATGATATTTTCTCGATGATCAACCTGGTGCAGGCGGGAGTGGGTTATACCCTGCTGCCGGGCCGCATGAAGCGTATTTATGAACATTCGGTGCGCCTGATGACGCTGTCCGCCCCGTATCAAATGCGCCAGACCATCGCCCTGGTATTTGCCCGCAGCCGCGAGCATGACCCCGATATGCTGGCGTTGGTGGCGGAAGGCCGCATGTACGCGCGCGATCACGGCGACATCGGCGGCGGGCCGCTTAACGCCGCGTCAACCGCCCGGCCAGCGCCGTAATCAGCGACAGCGGATTCTGGCTGAAGGCAATGGCCTCGCCCTGCGCCATCACGCGCTTGGTCAGGCCGGTGAGTACCGCGCCCGGCGGCATTTCCACCGCCAGGCGCACGTCGCGCTCATAGGCGCTGATCATGGCGTCGCGCCAGTGCACCGGCCGCGCCATATTCAGCGCCAGATCCTCGGCGATGCGGTCCGGCTGCCATAAAACGCGGCCGGTGCTGCCGCTCAGGTACCCGATGTCCGGACGCCTGAGCGCGACCCCGGCCATGGCGGCGGCCAGTCGACGCGCCGGTTCGCTGAGTAATTCGCAGTGCGACGGCACGCTGACCGCCAGGCGCTGGGTGCGCCCCGCGCCCTGTTCACGGCATAGCGCGCAGGTTTGCGCCATCGCCGCCTCGCTGCCCGCGATGACAAACTGATCCTCGGCGTTAAGATTGGCCAGGTATACCGGATTATCCGGCCGATGCACCCGGGCGATAATACGCTCAAGCTGCGGCTGGAGCAGGCCGCTGATGGCCGACAGGCCGTAGCCGTCAGGATAGGCCTGCTCCATCAGCTCGCCGCGCAGGGCCACCAGCCGCAGCCCCGCCTCGAACTCCAGCGCCCCGGCGATGACCGCCGCCGGAAAGGCGCCGATGGATAATCCGCTGGTATAATCCACCTGTACGCCGGCGCGCAGGATTTGCCGGGCATAGACCACCCCCGCGATAAACAGGCATATCTGTACGGCGCGCGTGGCGCGCAGCGCGTCGCCGCTATCGAGATCAAGCACCGGCTCGCCCAGGATGGCCGACGCGCGGTCCAGCAGGCGGCGGGTGTCGCCATCGTCGGGTAGCTGGTGCAACATGCCGGGGACCTGCGGCCCCTGGCCGGGAAAGGTCAGTAACATTTTCATAGGGCATTATGTTCCAGTAGGGTGCGCATGGCCGCTATCCCAGGGATTGTCCGTCAGGATGGGACCGCGCGCGGTCTTGACCATCACCCTGCCGCCGCGCAACCATTCCGTCAGCGCGCAGCCGCCCTGCGGCGTCTCCAGCTGAATATCGGTCCGGCAGGGCAACGACGGCAATAGGTTCAGCAATGCGGCGAAGTCCCCGGGCGCCACCGGATGCGGGCAACGAATCAGTAAATCCAGATCGCTGTCCGGCCGGCTGACCGGTAAACCGGTGGCCAGCATATAACCGCAGCTGCCGGTGACGCCCCACGGCCACGGCCAGTGCTTCGCCGCCAGCAGGCGCAGCGCGCGCATTACCGGCAAGGCCTGGGTATCGGGGGGGGCGGCGGATAATAACCGCGCGATCAGCATCTCGGGGGTCACGACACGGGTAACGGCGTCCGCCGGCACCCAGGCCGCGGCGCGCTGCGAGCGCAACGCCCCGCGCAGGCCGACCGGCACCCGTTCCCCGCTGGGATCGCTGTCGCGCCGCACGACCAGCGGCAGCGCCGCCAGCCCCGGCGCCGCCGCCCAGGCGGGCGCGGCCTGGCGCCAGATAAGCCGCTGCGGATTATCAATCCATAACAGATCGTGCGGCCGGGGCATTGGCATGGTCTTGCTCCTGCCGGCTACAGGCCGGCGGTCAGTGAGATAAACAGCGGCAGGGTCAGGATACAGAGCACGGAGCTTATCAATAAGGTCGCCTCGGCATCCGGCGACTGCACACCGAAACGGTTGCCGAACACGATGCCAAAAAAGCCCGCCGACAGCGCCACCATCAGCACCGCGGTAATCGCCACCGTGCCGGTGATGCCGAACAGGTACAGCAGTCCCCAGGTAATAAACGGCTGCACCAGGTTTTTCGTTACGCACGAGAGCAGCACCGGCGCGTTAATCTTCAACTGGCGCGCGGAGAGGATCACCCCGGTCAAAAACAGCGCCGAAGCGGTGGCGGCCAGGCCCAGGGGCTTGATCGACGCCAGCACGATATCCGGCATTTTGATCCCAATGGCCGAGAGCAACACCCCCAGCAGCGGTCCCCAGACGATGGGTTTGGTCACCGAGCGCCACATCAGCACCGGCAGCAGCATCAGCGTGGATTTTTGGTTTTCACCGCCGGCGCGCGCCTTTTCACGTTCCAGGATCAGCAGGCAGAACGGCGTCATCAGTACCGAACCGCAGGCGATGGAGACCGCCACCGATAAAGAGGTTCCCGGGGTTTCACCCAGCACGCTACCTAAAATCGGCAGGCCCAGGGCGGCATAGTTCGGCAAGGCCACCGTCAGGGTTAACACCGCGGCGTCCTGGGGGGATTTCTTAAAGCCCAGGGTGCAGATAAAATACAGCGCGGCATACGCAATCCACATGGACAGCACCAGCAGCAGGATCAACGGCGACTGCGAGATAATGCCGTGCCAGGACGTTTGTACCGTGGCGCTGAACAGGGCGGCGGGCAGCGCGAAGTCCATAACAAAAACGTTAAGCAATGAAACGTTGGAGTTCACCACCATTTTCGCCTTGCCGGCATAATAGCCCAGCAGCATAATCACAAAGATTGGCGCCAGGGCATGAATAATAATATAGGTCATATAACCGCCTGAAATTAAGCAAAAAAATAAATGGCCAGCACCGGCGCGATGTGTTTTTTATGATACGTTCCCCGCCGGCGGCGGCGCGCGGCGGACCAGGATAGCGCTAACGCTATCCCCGCTTACGCCGGCCGCCGGGGGGACGGCAGATGTGTTACCGGTGCTGGTTCGTGGCTACCATTCCTGGCGCATGCGTTCCCTGACAAGCACAGAGCTGCGCCGGTTTTCCGCGCCCAGCCGGTTGGCCAGGCCGGTGCCCTGCTTCAGCGCCTGGTCAATGGCCTGTGAAAGCGCGGCGCGCACCCGGGCCAGATCGTCATCGCCGGCCCGATCGGGATCGCGGATATCCATCAGCTGCGCCAGCAGGCCGAGCGTGGCGTAATTGTTGATGTCGTAGGCCATCGGCGGGATGGTCTTGGCCAGTTTTTCCAGCGCGTCCACCGAGCGCAGGGTAATGCGCGCGGCGGATTCTTTGCCCATGGCATGGACCATCACCGCCGGGTCGTTAAAGGCGATCAGCGCATTGGCCTGATACCCGTGGGCCAGGAACGCGCCGGACATGGCTTTACCGACAATCAGCGCAATCACCGGGTGACCGGCCAGACGCGCCTGGGCATAAGCCGCGGCGGCCCCCGCCAGCGCCTGGTGGATGCCAAAGGCTTCCTCGCGGCGGCCGTAGGCCTGGCTCGGCACATCCACCACCGCCACGATGGCGCGTTTAACCGCGTTATCCCGATCCTGTGCTATGGCCTCCGCCACCACTTCCCCCAGCGTCCAGCCCTCCAGTAGACCCACCTCGCCGCGCGCCGCGCGCGGATAATGATTGCCGGCATCCGGCACCACGGCGACGTAGCGCACCGGCCGATCGTTAAGGGTGCCGTCGGCGACTTTTACCGAGGCGCATTGGCCCTGGCGTTGGCGCGCGCCGTCGGCCAGCAGGGAGAACCAATAATCTCCCCGACTCAGATAGGTGCTGTTCATAGGCGATCCTCCCGGGTAAACAGCGCCAGTACCTGCTGCTTATCCACTTGTTTACGGGTATCGAATTGATTGAGGCGATCCAGGTAGGCGCGGTAGTCGTCGGTACGCAGCCGGGCGGGCACGCCCTGGCGCAGGAAGGCCAGCGCGGCCTGCTTCACGTCCGCCACGGAATCCGCCACCAGCGCGTCGACAAACCCGGACTGGTAACGCGTTTCGCCGCCGGTGAGGCTCCAGATAAACGGCCGATCGCGGGAATCGTATTCCTCGATGCCCGCCTCCTGCTCAATCACCTGCGGGCCGTTGAGCCCCAGGCGCGCTTCGCGGGTGACGATCAGCCGGCTGCACAGCGCGGCGGCAATGGACATGCCGCCGAAGCAGCCCACGGTGCCCGCCACGATACCGATAACCGGCGTATAGCGCCGCAAATCGACAATCGCGGCATGGATATCGGCGATGGCGGCCAGGCCCAGGTTGGCCTCCTGCAGGCGCACCCCGCCGGTTTCCAGCATCAGCACCGCCTGGGTGGGAATGCCGTTGCGGTTGTCTTCCGCCGCCAGCTCCAGGGCCGCGGCCATTTTAGCGCCGGACACCTCGCCCATGCTGCCGCCCTGGAAAGCGCCCTCGATGGCGACCGCCACGGCGGGCTTGCCCTCGATGGTTCCACGGGCCACCACCATGCCATCGTCCGCCTGCGGGACAATGCCCTGCGGTTCAAGCCACGGCGAGGTGATGTGCTCATAAGGGCCCAGCAGTTCGCGGAAACTGCCTTCGTCAAGCATGGCGCGGGCGCGCTGCCGGGCGCCCAATTCAATAAAACTGGTGCGTTCAGACATGGCTGGCCTCCTCGAAAACCTGTTCGATCCTAAGACGGGCCACGCCCGGCGTGGCGCCAAAATCATTGATATCCAGGCGTCCGCCCGGCAAGGCGCGCGCGTTGCCGACCCGTTCGAACAGATGTTGCCAGCGCTGTCCGCCGCCCTCCACCGACGAGGTAATAATCACGCGCAGCGACCGGCCCGGGGCCGGTTGGTATATCGCCTCCAGATCGCCGGAGCCCACCACGCCGGCCAAGGCCTTGGCGGGCAAGGCGTCGCCGGCGGGAAAATGCAGTTCGATTCGTTCCATAACATCCTCTTGATGATGTAGATGATCAGGCGCTAACCCAATCGAGGAAAAACGTGGCCGCCAGCAGGTCGGCCGCGCCGCCCGGCGAGGCGTTATCCGCCAGCATGCGCCGCTCGAGCGCGGCCAGCGCCGCGCGTCCGGCCGGACTGCCGGTGCCGCCCGCCGCCAATACCGCCGCCGCGCCCCGGTGCATGGCGGCAAGCGCCGCCATGCCGCCCCGGCTCAGCACGCAGGTATCGGTCAGGGTGGTCATAATGGCCATTAACGCGTCCAGCCGGGCCTGCGGCTCACCGGCGCCCGCCAGCCGGCTGCGCCGCAGCTGCGGCAACGCCCGGTCGGTGATATGGGGAAATCCGCCGATGGCCTCTTCGCGCGCGCCGGGAACCTGATAGCGCTGCGTGGCCCGCTGCCCCTTGCTGAAGCTTTTCGGCTGCGCGGCGTCGGGCAGTACGGCCAGCCGCGCCGCGTGGGCGGCGATGTCCGCCGCCGTTCCCCGGCCCCCCAGCATGGCGCTGGCGCTGACCAGTAATCCCAACGCCCAGATCGCGCCGCGATGGGTATTGACGCCGCCGGTGGCGCTCATCATATGCCGCTCGCCCATCCGCCCCAGCCGGCCGATTTCCTGGCGCAGCGCCATATCGGGCGGGCGTTGCCAGCTGTGCAGCGCCAGGCGGTAAAACGTCGGCCGCAGGCTATGCGCCGAGCGCTCCATCAGCGCCAGGCTCAAATCCTGATGCGCCCCGGGACCGCGGCTGTCCACCAGGCCCGGTTTCGGGCTAAGGCGCGCTTCCTCGATCAACGCCGTTACGGCAAGCGCCGCGAGGGCGGCGGCCCGCGCCTCGGCATCGTACGGCTGGCCTAAGGGCAAGGCGTTCATTACCAGCTCCGGAATTTAGCCGGGGGCTGATATAAGCCGCCGGACCACTCGACCAGATCGGCAATGCTGCCGGCGGCCAATAAGGAACGGCTGGCGTCGGAACGACGGATGCCCATATCTTCCGGATAAACCACCAGCTCGCGGCGGCGCAGATCGTCCACCCGTTTGGCATCGACGCCCAGGCCGATATCGGTGATGCCGGCCACCGCCGCCACCATGGCCCGGCGTTCCTCCATCGAACGCGCGCGGTAGAGATAGGCGATGCCTTCCTCGGTCAGCACATGGGTGACGTCCTGGCCGTAAATCATTACCGGCGCCAGCGGCATGCCTGCGCCTTTGCCGACCTCCACCGCCTCGAGTTTTTCCACAAAGGACGGTTTAGCGCCGGCCTGATAGGTTTCCACCATTTGCACCACCAGCTTGCGGCCGGGCAGCATCGGGTCCGGCTCTTCGATCATATCCAGCCAGGCCGGGGTGGCATGGCGCCGGCCGTGAGGATCATGGCCCATATTCGGCGCGCCGCCGAAACCGGACAGCCGACCGCGGGTGACGGTGGAAGAATTGGCAAGTCCGTCGATCTGCAGGGTGGAGCCGATAAACATATCCACGGCATATTGACCGGCCAGCTGGCAGAAGGCGCGGTTGGAGCGCATCGAACCGTCGGCGCCGGTAAAAAAGACGTCCGGACGGGCGCGGATATATTCTTCCATGCCTAATTCGCCGCCAAAGCAGTGCACCGTTTCCACCCAGCCGCTTTCAATGGCCGGGATCAGCGTCGGATGGGGATTCAGGGTCCAGTGCCGGCAGATTTTGCCTTTCAGGCCCAGCTGTTCGCCGTAAGTCGGCAGCAACAGCTCAATGGCCGCGGTATTAAACCCGATGCCGTGGTTAAGGGACTGCACCTGGTGTTTGGCGTAGATGCCTTTGATCGCCATCATCGCCATCAGCACATGCACCGGCTTGATTAAACGCGGATCGCGGGTAAACAACGGTTCGATAAAGAACGGCCGGTCCGCCACCACCACAAAATCAACCCAGGAGCCGGGAATATCGACGCGCGGCAAATCATTTTCGTCATCCACCAGTTCATTCACCTGGGCGATAACGATGCCGTCCTTAAACGCCGTCGCTTCCACCAGCGCCGGGGTATCCTCGGTGCTGGCGCCGGTATAAAGGTTGCCTTTGCGGTCGGCCTTGAAACCGGCAATCAGCGCGACATTAGGCACTAAATCGACAAACAGGCGGGCATAAAGCTCGATATAGGTGTGAATAGCGCCGATTTCCAACTGCCCGTCTTCCAGCAATTGAGAAATGCGCAGGCTTTGCGAGCCGGAAAAGGCAAAATCCAATTTGCGGGCAATGCCCTGCTCAAACAGATCCAAATGCTCCGGCAGGCTGACGCTGGGCATGATCATATGCAAATCGTGGATTTTTTGCGGGCTGACTTTCGCCAGCATGCGCGATAAAAAATCAGCCTGCTTCTGGTTATTGCCTTCCAGCACCACCCGATCGCCGGGCAGGATCAGCGCTTCGAGCACGGCGGTAATGGCGTCGGTGGGCAACACCTTGCCGTCGGCTATAGCGCGAACCTGCTCCAGCCGGCGTTTCTTTTCAGTGCGGCGGGTATCCCAGACTCTGGGGGACGCTTGATGAAGCGGCATTATTGACCTCCTCGGTTCATAAACTGTCGCAACATGGGACAGTGGTCATAAACGGTAGAGGGAGTGTAAGGCGGTCAAGATGGGCTCATCAATTAACCCCGGCGGTCAATCGTTAGCGTAAGGGTAACGAATGCGTTGTGCCGCCTCGCGGCGGAAAAAGACAAAAAAAAACCGGTATCAGCGTGAAGACCGCTACCGGATCAGGATGGAATTTATTGGCCGCGTCCGGCCCGGGGCGTCAGTCTTTATTTATAGACATCGGCGGTAGCGCTGAACCTGCCATGCTGGCGGCCGGCGATAATGACATAATATTTACCGCCTTTTTCATCCGCCCGTTTGGAGAGTATGGCCTTGGCATCCATCGGCGAGGTCGTCTTGGCGGTGGTATGCACGGTGGCAATTTTCTCGTAGCCTTTTTCCTTGGCCTCCTGCGGGGTAATTTCTTCCGCCGCCAGGGCGCTTAGGGTAAATAGCGTGCCGGCCAGTGTCATTGCCATAAAGGTTATCGTCTTCATCGGTATTCCTTCATCTCTTTTACGGTGGAACGTGCCACTAACTATAGAAGAGTTTTTGTTTAATCCTTTTCACCTGGCGTCAGGAAGTGTTTTCCCGCCGGCAAAGTCGATAATGTATTGGCAAAACAAATCGGGATGGGAAATAAAGGGCGCGTGGGCGGCTTTGGGGATCACCACGCCGCGGCTATGAGGCCAGCGCGCGTCCAGCAGCGCGGCCACCTTGCGCGGTACCAGTCCGTCCAGATAACCGTACAGACGCAGCAGCGGCAGATCGAGCGCGTCAAGCTGCGCGCGCAAATCCGCGGTGCGCAGGATCTCCAGCCCGCCGGTTAATACCGCCACCGGCGGCAGCGGGTGCTCAAGCACCACCTGCTTTAACCGGCGGGCATCCTGGCGGGCGGTGTCGGTGCCGAGGGTTTGCAGGGCCAGGAAACGCTCCACCGTGCGGTGAAAATCCTGGCTCAGCTGCTGCGCAAAACCCGCCAGCACCTCGGGTTTGATGCCCGGCCATTGGTCGCCGGCGCTGAACCTGGGCGACGAGGCGACGGTAATCAGGCCGGCGACCCGATCCGGGCGCGCCAGCGCCGCCTGCGCCGCCACCAGGCCGCCCAGCGACCAGCCCAGCCACCACGCGCCCTCCGGCGCTCCGGCGGCCACTTCCTGCGCCATCTGCTGCAAGGACAACGGCCCATAACCCTGGCTGCGGCCGTAGCCCGGCAGATCCACCAGATGCAGGCGAAAATGCGGCGACAGCCGCGCTTCGATGCAAGACCAGACGCCGGCGTTCAGGCCCCAGCCATGCAGCAACACAAGATCAACAGAACCGCTGCCGAGGGTATGCCAATAGAGAGATGTCATCAGTTATAGTTCCCGGTACCCAGGTTATGGAGGACCTCCCATGCTAACAATCAACGCCCTTTGTTGGCTATGCCAACAGCCATTATGGTTTAGCCACCAGGGAATTTGCCGGTGCTGCGCCGGCCACCTGCTTAACCGGCGCGAGACCTGCTGCCCGCGCTGCGGGCTGCCGGCCGGAAGCCGCAGGCTTTGCTGCGGACGCTGTGTGCTGAAATCGCCGCCGTGGCAATCATTGCTGTATGTCGCTGATTACCGGCCGCCGCTGAGCCGGCTGGTAAAAAAACTCAAATACCAGGGCGGCACCGGCCTTGCGCGCGTGCTCGCCCGCCTGCTGGTGTTGCGCTGGCAGGAAGAACGCCATTTGTACGGGCGCGATAAGCCGGATCTTGTACTAAACGTGCCTTTGCATACTTACCGCCACTGGCGCAGGGGCTATAATCAAACAGATCTTCTCGCCCGGCCGCTGGCGCGCTGGCTGGGCGTGGAATACCTCAGCCAGGGACTGGAGCGCACCCGCGCCGTGGCGCCGCAGCAAACGCTGCATGCCGGCGCCCGCAGGCGCAACCTGCGCGGCGCCTTTGCCTGCCATGCCGATGTGGCCGGCAAGACCGTGGCGCTGGTGGATGACGTGGTCACCACCGGCAGCACCATGGACGAAATTACCCATCTCCTGCTGGCCCGACAGGCCAGGGCGGTGCAGGTCTGGTCAGTTTGCCGGACCTTGTAGTGCTCAGGTTAATGGGAGTATTATAACCGACTAGATTAGTCAACTATTGAGTGAATGATATGATCCGGATTACCGATGCTGCCCAGGAACATTTTGCTAAATTACTGGCCAATCAGGAAGCTGGCACCCAGATTCGTGTATTTGTCATTAATCCAGGCACGCCGAATGCGGAATGCGGCGTGTCATATTGTCCTCCCGACGCGGTTGAAGCCACCGATACCGAGTTGAAGTTCGAGAAAATCAATGCGTATGTCGATGAGCTCAGCGCGCCTTATCTTGTGGATGCGGAAATCGATTTTGTTACCGACAAGCTCGGTTCGCAGCTCACCCTGAAAGCGCCAAACGCCAAGATGCGTAAAGTCTCCGACGACGCGCCGCTGATTGAACGGGTGGAATATGTGTTGCAATCGCAAATCAACCCGCAGCTGGCAGGCCACGGCGGCCAGGTTTCGCTGATGGAAATCACCGACGATAACCTGGCTATCCTGCAGTTCGGCGGCGGTTGCAACGGCTGTTCCATGGTCGATTACACCCTGAAGGAAGGCATTGAAAAAGAGCTGCTGGAAAAATTCCCCGAGCTAAAAGGCGTGCGCGATCTGACCGAGCACCAGCGCGGCGAGCACTCGTTCTATTAACGGCGGCGCGGCCGTCGGCCTTACCGTGAATTACCGGTCCGCTGCGACGGGCCGGCGCATCCCTGCCCAAGCCCCTTTTTACCCGCCGCACGGCGCCTGAGCGCCACTGTATTACCTGCGTTTACCGCTCACCCGTCGGCGTATTGCCTATCGCTGCCTTGCGCAGGCGATCTACTTCCCTGAGCAGGCGCATCAAGGTGGGGTCGTCAAACATTTCGTCCACCTCCCGCGTCAGCTTACGCCGCCAGTTCGGATATTGATCGGTGGTGCCCGGCACATTGACCGGCAGCGCCATATCCAGCCAATCCTCGGGCTGTAGCCCCAACAGCGCCGAATTGCTGCGCGCCACGTAGCGGTGCAGCCCGCGGTTCAGCAACGGCGACATCATCACCCGGTCCGCATTGGCGCTCATCTTTGCCGGTACGCATTTCCAGGCGTGCAGGGCCGCCAGCAGCGCCTGACGCGCTTTCTGCCTATCGTCCAGCAAGAGCTGATACACCTCCTGCGAGGGGTAGATTTTCAGTTCCCGTCCCAGCCGCAGATCCTCCTGCTGCCAAAAGCCGCGCAGGGTGGCGAGATCGTGTGTGGTCAGGGTGGCCATGGCCTGCGCCATATATTCATCGGGCGGGCGGAAATGGGTGGCGTCGGTACGCTCGAACAGCAATACCTTGTAGGAGTACACGCCGGCGGCCTGCAGTTTACCGGTGATTTCGCGCGGCACGGTACCCAGGTCCTCGCCGATAACCATGCACTGCTGCCGGTGGCTTTCCAGCGCCAGCACCGCCAGCAAATCATCCACCGGATATTGCACGTAAGCGCCGTGCTGCGCCGTCTGCCCGCGCGGTATCCACCACAGCCGCAGGAGCGACATGACATGATCGATACGCAACGCGCCGCAATGGCGCATATTGGCACGCAGCATCGCGATAAACGGCTCATAGGCCCGGGCGATGAGCACGTTCGGGTCCTGCGGTGGCAGGCACCAGTTCTGGCCCTGCGGTCCCAGCTTGTCCGGCGGCGCGCCCACCGAGGCCGCCAGGCAATACAACGTGCGATCGCTCCAGGTCTCCATGCCCCCTTCACTCACGCCGACCGCCAGATCGCGATACAGGCCGATGGGCATTTCCAGACGCCGGCTCAGGCGAAAGCAGGCGTCGAACTGGCGCGCGGCCTGCCATTGCAGCCAGCTGAAAAACAGGATTTCGTTTTCGTGCCGTTGACAGAATTCCCGCACCGCGGCGCCGTCAGCCTGCTGATACTCCGGCGGCCACTGCTGCCAGCCCGCCGAGGGATGGCCCTCGCGGGTCAGGTAACGGTGGAGCGCATCGAAGGTGGCCTGCTGGCGCAGGCTGTCGCCGCCGTCGTGGATAAAACCGCTAAATGCCCGCCGCTCGGGGTCATCGGGCGCGCGGGTGTTGAACTGCGCATAAGCGTGGGTCAGCGCCGCCAGCTTGCATTCCGTCACCTGCGGATAATCCACCAGCTCATCGGCGCGCAGGGCGGCAAGGCGCTGCTGGGTCCGCGGCGATGCCAGCCACTCTTGCGCCGCCGGGCTTTGCTGGAAGTCCTCCAGCGCGCCGACATCGATATACAGGATATTGAGCCAGCGCCGGGAGGACGGACTATAGGGGCTGGCCCAGCCGGGCGCGGCGGGATACAGCGCATGGATAGGATTCAGGCCGACAAAGGCGCCGCCGTGGCGCGCGGTGCCCTCGATCATCAAGGCCAAATCGCCGAAATCGCCGATGCCCCAGTTATGGCGCGAACGCAGGGTATACAGCTGCACGCAGGCGCCCCAGAGCTTATGCCCCGCCAGCAGCGCCGGCGGTTCATAACAGCGCGGCGGCGCCACGATAATCTGGCAGGACCATTGGCTGTCGCCGGCGCGCAGGGTGAGCCGGTGATAGCCGGGCGGCAGCGCGGCAGGCAACGCCACGTGGCCATCCACCGTCCCGCCCTGATGGCGGCGGCCCGATTCCTCGATAAGCTCCCAGCCGGCCGGCTGCGCAAGCATCACCGGCAGCGGTCGTTCTTGGCCGGTCCTGACCACCCACACCGGCGGCAGCGCCGCCGTTCGATCGGCATCGTCGCTTAACCCCGCCATGGCGGCCAGCAGCTGCCGCTTGGTCTCCTCGCTGATGATTTTGCGCTGTCCCCAGGCATCCACATATTCCGGAATAATTCCCGCCCGTCCGGCGGACCGCTCCAATACCTTGGGATCCATCAAAACTCCTTAACGTTTTGCTTGCCAGATGCGTTGCTGATAATCGCGTATCGAACGATCCGAACTGAAGAACCCTACCCGGGCGGTATTCAGCACCGCGCTGCGCGTCCAGTCGTCCGGACGGCGGAACAGGGCATCCACCCGCCGCTGCGCCTCGCAATACGCGGCGAAATCCGCCAGCACCAAGTAGGGATCGCCGCCCTCCTGCAGGCTGTGCAGCAGCGGTTCGAACGCATGTTTATGCTTATGGCTGAAAACACCGCTGCCCAGCTCGGTCAGCAGGCCTTTCAGCGCTTTATCCTTTTTCAGGTACTGAGCCGGTTTATACCCCCCGGCCAGCAGCGCTTTGACCTCCGGGTCGGTCAGGCCGAAGATGAATATATTCTCCTCGCCGACCTGTTCGGCAATTTCCACATTGGCGCCGTCCAGGGTGCCGATGGTCAGCGCGCCGTTAAGCGCCAGCTTCATGTTACCGGTGCCGGACGCCTCCTTGCCGGCGGTGGAAATCTGTTCCGACAGGTCCGCCGCCGGGATCATCCACTCCGCCACCGATACCCGGTAATCGGGCAGGAAGATCACTTTAAGCCGATCGTTTATCTTACGATCGTTGTTGATCTTCTCCGCCACCTGATTGATGGCATAAATAATATTCTTGGCCAGGGCATAGCCCGGCGCGGCCTTGGCGCCGAACAAAAACACGCGCGGCACGATATCAAGCGCCGGGTTATCGCGCAGCTGGCGATAAAGCGACAGGATATGCAGCAGGTTAAGATGCTGGCGTTTATATTCATGCAGCCGTTTGATTTGCACGTCGAACAGCGCTTCCGGGTTGACGGTGACATCGGTCAATTGCCTGATTTTCGCCGCCAGGTAGTGCTTATTGTCGCGCTTGATTTGCTGGAACCGCTGGCGGAACTCGGTCTGGTCCGCATAGGGTTCCAGCTCCCTGAGTTTTTCCAGCCGGGTCACCCAGCCCTTGCCGATGGTGGCGTCGATAAGCTTCGCCAGCGCGGGATTGCACGCCTTCAGCCAGCGGCGCGGCGTAATGCCGTTGGTGACATTATGGAATTTTTCCGGCCAGAGCGTGAAGTATTCCGGGAACAGGTCGGTTTTCACCAGATCGGAATGCAGGGCGGCTACGCCGTTAACCGCAAAACCGCACACCACGCACAGATTGGCCATGCGCACCTGTTTGTCATAGTTCACCGCCACCTTCGGCCATATCTCTTTATCATCCGGCCAGCGCTGCCGCACCACTTTCTTAAATTCGCGGTCTATCTGCCTGATAATGTCGAAATGGCGCGGCAGCAGGGCGCGTACCAGCTTTTCGTCCCAGCGCTCCAGCGCCTCCGGCATCAGGGTATGGTTGGTATACGCGAAAGTGCGCGAGGTAATCGCCCAGGCGTCCTGCCAGGAAAGCTGATGTTCATCAAGCAGCACGCGCAGCATTTCAGGGATGGCGATGGTGGGATGGGTATCGTTGAGCTGGATGACTTCGTAATCAGGCAAGCTCTGGATCGTCCGGCCCGCCAGATGGTGGCGGCGCAGGATATCGGCTACCGCACAGGCGCACTGGAAATATTGCTGCATCAGGCGCAGCTGTTTGCCTTCCAGGTGATTATCGTTAGGATACAGCACCTTGGTCAGCTTGGCGGCGTCGATGCCGGCCTGCTCCGCTTTCAGGAACTTGCCGTCGTTAAACAGCCCCAGGTCAAAGGGATGGGGATGGGTGGCTTGCCACAGGCGCAGCGGCAGGATGATGCCGTTTTCATAGCCGACCACCGGCAGGTCCCAGGCTTCGCCGTTGAGGGTAAACGCCGGTTCCCAGTTCACGCCGCCTTGCTCATTTTTCACCAGTTTGCCGCCCAGCCCCACCCGCACCGTCAGCGCCGGGTTGTGCCTGAACCAGGGATACTGTTCCCGCTGCCAGTCATCCGGCGTTTCGCATTGCCTGCCCGCGGCAAAATGCTGGCGGAACAGGCCGTACTGATAATCCAGGCCGTAGCCGGTGGCATCTTGCCCCACCGTCGCCATGGAATCCAGGTAACAGGCCGCCAGACGCCCCAGTCCGCCGTTGCCCAGGGCCGGGTCGATCTCCTGCTCCAGCAGGTCGGCAAGCTCGATGCCGTAGCCCCCCAGCACCTTTTTCACCGTATCGTACCAGCCCAGGTTAATCAGGTTGTTGCCGGTCAAGCGGCCAATCAGGAATTCCATGGAGAGATAGTTGACGTGCCTTGGATTTTTTTGGTCCTGCTGACGCGCCGGCTGCCGGGAGATTAATTCATTCACCGCCGCGCTGACCGCGTGCCACCATTGATAGGAGGTCATTTCCTGCGCTTCCTGCAGGCCTAAACGTTGCCACTGGCGGTCCAGGGCCGATTGAAAGGCGACTTTATCAAGCTTCATTTTTGGCATAAAAGCGTCTCTATCCTGTTGATAAAAGTGGGTCAACGCCGGAAACGGGCCGACAGCCTGCGCGGACTGTCATATTCACGGGATATCTCTACCGGGCGGCCGTCGCGGGAGCGACGGACCCATGTTATAAGTTATCGTAAAACAACGGGGTTTGTTCGTTTATGATCAAAGAATAGTCAAGGGCGTTAAAAAGAGGGGCGCTGGCAAAAAATTTTAATTAATTAGCGAAAAAATAATCTACCGGGGCGCGCGGCCGGTTAAAACGACCGGCGCGCCGGGGCCGGCAAGCGGCCCGCGCCCACGATGGCGCGGCCTGGCGGAACGGGGCATCCTGCCCTCAGCACAGCTCCAGCTTAACCTCGGACTGTTCGATAATGCTCATTACGCTCGGCGGCGGCAGCTCGTCGGTAAACAGAAAATCCACCAGGGACATTTTGCCCAGGTTGACCATGGCGTTGCGGCCGAATTTGGAATGGTCGGTGACCAGCATAACGCAGCGGGAGTTGTCGATAATCGCCCGCTTGGTGCGCATTTCGTGATAATCGAACTCCAGCAGCGATCCGTCCATATCGATGCCGCTGATGCCGAGGATGCCGAAATCCAGGCGGAACTGGGAAATAAAATCCAGCGTGGCCTCGCCCATAATGCCGCCGTCGCGGGTGCGCACCTCGCCGCCGGCCAGGATCAGGCGGAAATCCTCTTTGGCGGTCAGCAGCGTGGCGACATTGAGGTTATTGGTGACCACCCGCAGGTTCTTATGGTTCAGCAAGGCATGGGCCACCGCCTCGGGGGTGGTGCCGATATCGATAAACAGCGTGGCGCCGTCCGGTATCTGACTGGCTACCCGCTGGGCGATGCGCGCTTTTTCCGCCGACCACATGATCTTGCGATCCTGGTAGGCCGTATTCACCGAACTGGACGGCAACGCCGCGCCGCCATGATGACGATGAATCTTATTGTGCTCGGCCAAATCGTTCAGATCGCGCCGGATGGTTTGCGGGCTGACCGAGAAATGCTCCACCAACTCTTCGGTACTGACATAACCCTGCCGCCGTACCAATTCAATAATGGCATCATGCCGCTGCGTTTGCTTCACGTTAAATCCTCTGCTGCCTGGACCCTATCGCCGGCGACCAATCGCATGGCGCGTATCCCAGAAAGCCATTAATAATCCGATAACCAGCCCCGCCACATGGGCGGCATTAGCCACGGCAATGCCGAAAATATCGAAATAACCGGCGATAAGCCACAGCAGGGCAAACACAATGACACCGCGAGGCATCATCAGCGGGCCGTTGGGGTTTTTCTCGCCATACCACCAGACATACCCCATCAAGGCATACACCACGCCGGAAAGACCGCCGAACAGGGCGCCGCTGAAATGGGATTGCACCAGGCCGCTGACCACCGCCGAGACCAGGGTCAATATCGCCAGGGTCGTCACGCCGCGATATTTTTCCACCGCGCTGGCGAGATACCACCACCACACTATATTGAACAATAAATGCAGTAACGAAAAATGCAACAAAATATGGCTTACCCAGCGCCATACCTGCAGGTAGCGCGACGGACCGGCGGGAAACGCCAGCCAGTACATAACGACATCATCGCCCAGGACGTTCATTAAAATAAACACCAGGACGCAGCATAACAACACGCCGAGGGTCAGCGGCCCCGCCTGGCTGCGCAGCGCCGGCAGCCAGGCGGTGCGCTGATAATGAAACTGCCCGCGCTCGGCGCTGCCCGTGCGCCAGCTGGCCGCCTGGTAACGTGGGTGCGTCGGGTCCAGCAGAAAGATTTCCAGCGCGGCCTCTACCCGGGCCAGCTCCGCGTCATCTGCAAGCCATAGCTCGGCTATCCTGCCTTGCTGCTGCATTTCAATCGTCACGCCCTGGGTTTTCATATAGTCGATAAAAGCCTGGGCAAGGCGGGCATTGGACAGGGTCGTTACACGAATCATAGCGTGGGGCGAGTCCTTTAATCATGATGTTCGGGCGCCGGCAAGACCGGCGATATCGTGCTGGCATAGCGCTGGCATAGCGCCCGCGGCGCGATAATCAGCTGATTACTATCATAACATGTTCCCTGCGGCATCCCCCATCATGGCATCAACGGCCGCAGGGTTTTTTGCTTACGGGGGAAAATGAACGGTTTTGATAAGAAGGGGAACAGTATCCGCTTGCGGGCAGGGATAATCGCGAGCGCGTCACAATCGACGCACCGGTGATTATCGCCCGCTGAAAAAAGCGGCGCCCGCGCAGGGAAACGCCGGCGCCTGGCGCGGGTCAGCCTGCCGTCGGGGTGGCGACGTCGGAGGGAAACGCTTTCTGCCAGGCATCAAAACCACCGTCTATGCTATAGGCGGCGTTAAACCCCTGTTGCAGAAGATACTGCGCAGCGCCCTTGCTGCTGTTGCCGTGATAGCACATCACCATCACCGGACGGGTAAAGTCCGTCTGCTGCATAAACGCGCCCAGGGTTTCGTTGGTAAGGTGAACCGCCCCCGGCGCATGGCCGACGGCAAAACTCTGCGGATCGCGGATATCCACCAGAATCGCGTCGCCCTGCCGCCAGCGTTCATACGCCTGTTCCACGCTTATTGCCTCGAAGTGTTCCATCGCCTGCGTCGCCTCGCTTGTTAACGTTTTTTCCACATAGTGTAAACATAAACTGTTACCTGCGTCACGCATAGACGTTTTTTTCAGCATGGGCCTTGGCGCTGATGTTGGTTTTCGATTACAATTATGAGCGAAAACGAAAATAAAAGAACTGTAACGAGCACCTGGAGGAAGGTAACGTGGAAACCAAAGACTTGATCGTGATCGGCGGCGGCATTAACGGCGCCGGCATCGCGGCAGACGCAGCGGGGCGCGGCTTATCCGTGCTGCTGCTTGAGGCGGATGACCTGGCCTGCGCGACCTCTTCCGCCAGTTCAAAACTGATTCACGGCGGCCTGCGCTATCTCGAGCATTATGAGTTCCGCCTGGTCAGCGAAGCGCTGGCGGAACGCGAGGTGCTATTAAAGATGGCGCCGCATATCGCCTTCCCCATGCGCTTTCGTCTGCCGCACCGGCCGCATCTGCGGCCGGCCTGGATGATCCGCATCGGACTGTTTATGTACGATCATCTGGGCAAACGCACCAGCCTGCCGGCCAGTAAAGGGTTGCGTTTCGGCGCGGATTCCATCCTCAAGCCTTCCATCGTGCGCGGTTTTGAATACTCCGACTGCTGGGTGGACGATGCCCGGCTGGTGGTACTGAACGCGCAGGAGGTGGTCGCCAAGGGCGGCGAAGTGCGCACCCGCACCAAAGTAACCCGCGCCTGGCGCGAGAACGGCCTGTGGACGGTGGAAGCGCAGGATGTGATTACCGGCCAGACCCTGACCTGGCAGGCCAAGGGCCTGGCCAACGCCACCGGCCCATGGGTAAAGGAATTTATCGACGACAGCCTGAAGCTGCCCTCCCAGTATGGTATACGCTTAATCAAAGGCAGCCATATCGTGGTGCCGCGCGTGCATAACGGCCAGCACGCCTATATCCTGCAAAATGAAGACCACCGCATCGTGTTTGTCATTCCCTGGCTGGACGAGTTCTCCATCATCGGCACCACCGACGTGGAATACCACGGCGATCCGAAAGCGGTGCATATCGACGACGGCGAGACGGATTACCTGCTTAACGTCTATAACGCGCATTTCAAGAAGCCGCTCAGCCGCGCGGACATCGTCTGGTCCTATTCCGGCGTGCGTCCTCTGTGCGATGACGAGTCCGACTCGCCGCAGGCGGTGACCCGCGACTATACCCTCGCGGTCACCGACGACCACGGCAAGGCCCCGCTGCTATCGGTGTTCGGCGGCAAGCTGACCACCTACCGCAAACTGGCTGAACACGCTTTGGAAAAGCTGCATAAATATTATCCTGACGCCTACGGCGCCTGGACCAAAGGGGCGGTATTGCCGGGCGGCGATTTTAACGGCAGCCGCGACGATTATGCCGCCCAGCTGCGGCGCAAATACGCCTTCCTGACTGAAAGCCTGGCACGCCGCTACAGCCGCACCTACGGCACCCAAAGCGAGCAGATCCTGAAAGGCGCGGCCACGTTCGCCGACCTTGGCGAGCATTTCGGCCACGAATTGTACGAGGCGGAGCTGCATTACCTGGTGGAAAAAGAATGGGTGGTTACCCTTGAAGACGCCATCTGGCGCCGCACCAAACTCGGCATGTGGCTTGATGACGGCGAAAAACAGCATGTGGGCGAATGGCTGGCCCATCATGCGCGCGGCGGGAGGACGCTGTCGCTGGCCTCTTAGGCAAGGATGGCGGGGTTCGGCCAGCGCATTTTAAACAACAAGGCCACGTCACGGCGCGGCCTTGTTTGATCGCCCAGAATCGCTGTTTATAGAAAAATGATCAGCACCGCCAGGCCATGAACACGCCAGCTCCGCGTGTCCATGCAGACGTCAATACGATGACCGCGTATCGCTTGCTCCGCTACAGCCGGATCGGCTTCACATGCCATATCTCATCGGCATATTCCTGGATGGTCCGGTCCGACGAGAAATAGCCCATACTGGCAATATTCATGACCGCCCGCCTTGTCCACTCCTCCGGCTGCTGATAAAGCTGGTCCACCCGATCCTGGGTATCGACATAACTGCGATAATCCGCCAGCAACTGGTAATAATCGCCGAAATTCACCAGTGTATCGAACAGATTGCGGTAGCGATTGGCCTCGCCCGGACTGAATACGCCGGTGGCGATCTGGGTCAGGGCCTGGTTAAGCTCCGCATCCTGCTCATAGAACTGGCGCGGGTTATAACCGTCGCGGCGCAGCGCTTCCACCTGCTCGGCGGTATTGCCGAAGATAAAGATGTTTTCCTCGCCCATGCGGCTGCTCATCTCGATATTGGCGCCGTCCAGGGTGCCGATGGTCAGCGCGCCGTTAAGCGCGAACTTCATATTACTGGTGCCGGAAGCTTCGGTGCCCGCCAGGGAGATCTGTTCCGATAAATCCGCCGCCGGGATAATCAGCTGCGCCAGGCTGACGCTATAGTTGGGAATAAATACCACCTTCAAGCGGTTCTTCACCTGCGGATCGCTATTAATCACCGTGGCCACATCGTTGATTAAATGGATAATCTGCTTGGCCATATGATAGGCCGAGGCCGCTTTGCCGGCAAAGATATTCACCCGCGGCACCCAGTCGGCATCGGGATCCTGTTTAATCCGGTTATAGCGGGTTATAATGTGCAGCACATTCATCAACTGGCGCTTATATTCATGGATACGCTTGATTTGCACATCAAATAACGCCGCCGGGTCGGCCACCACATTAAGCTCTTTGGCCATATAGAGAGCCAGCGCCTTTTTATTTTCCAGCTTGGCCTTTTGCACATCCTGGATAAACGCCGGGAAATCGATATGGGATTTGATTTCCTCCAGCTGGCTTAAATCGGTACGCCACATCTGGCCGATGGCGTCGTCCAGCACCGCCGACAGCGGCCGGTTCGCCAGCGCCAGCCAGCGGCGTGGCGTGACGCCGTTGGTTTTATTGCAAAACTTGTCGGGATAGATGCGCGCGAAATCGGCAAACAGCGATTGCACCATCAGGTCGGAATGCAGTTCCGATACCCCGTTGACCTTATGGCTGGCAATCACCGCCAGCCAGGCCATGCGTATCATCCGCCCGTCATGTTCATCAACGATCGACACGCGTGACAGCAGGGCGCTGTCGCCGGGAAATTGTTCCTGCACGCCGGTTAAAAAATGATCGTTGATTTCAAAGATAATCTGCAGCTGGCGCGGCAGGATCTTGCCCAGCATGTCCACCGGCCACCTTTCCAGCGCTTCGCTCATCAGGGTATGGTTGGTATAGGAGAATACCTTGCCCACCACGTCCCATGCCTGTTGCCAGGTAAATTTATGCTCGTCGATCAAAAGCCGCATCAGCTCGGGAATCGACAGCACCGGGTGGGTATCGTTGAGATGCACCGCGATTTTATCCGCCAGGTTGTCGAAGGTCTGATGCATCATCCAGTGACGGGTGAGAATATCCTGCATGGTGGCGGAGACTAAAAAGTATTCCTGGCGCAGGCGCAATTCGCGGCCTGAATAGGTGGAATCATCCGGATAGAGCACCCGGGAAACGTTTTCAGAATAGTTTTTATCTTCCACGGCGGCGAAATAATCGCCCTGGTTGAATTTGCCCAGGTTGATTTCATTGCTGGCCTGGGCGCTCCACAGCCTTAAGGTGTTGGTGGCGTCGGTATCGAAACCGGGAATAATCTGGTCATAGGCGCAGGCCAGCACTTCCTCGGTCTCCACCCAACGGGTTTTCGCCCCCTCCTGCTGCACGCGGCCGCCGAAGCGGACCTTATAGCGGGTGGAATGACGGGGAAACTCCCAGGGATTGCCGTATTCAAGCCAGTAATCCGGCGATTCCGCCTGCTGCCCGTTGATAATATTCTGCTTGAACATACCGTATTCATAACGAATGCCGTAACCCCGTCCCGGCAGCGCCAGCGTCGCCATGGAATCGAGGAAACAGGCCGCCAGCCTCCCCAGCCCGCCGTTGCCTAACCCCGGGTCGTTCTCTTCCTCCAGCAGATCGTCCAGCTCGAACCCCATATCCTCCAGGGCGGCCTTGGTATCGTCGTAAATCCCCATCGCCAGCAGCGCGTTGGACAAGGTCCGGCCGAGCAGAAACTCCATCGACAGGTAATAGACCTGGCGCACGTCCTGCGACAGTTGGGCGCGATTGGAGCGCAACCACCGCTCCACCATACGATCCCGTACCGCCAGCAGCGTGGCGTTCAGCCACTCATGCTTATTGGCGGCGGAAGGATCTTTACCGATGGTAAACATCAGCTTATAGGCAATCGAATGTTTCAGCGCTTCCACGCTGAGGGTGGGTGAAGCATAAATAAACGGAGAGTTCATGGCATTCATTCCCAATCAGTGAATATCTACAAGCGTTGATAAAGAGACTGATAAGCCCGGGCGGCGACATGCCAACTGAAATCTAAACCCATCGCCTGACGCTGGACATAACGCCACAGGGCAGGCCTTGACCATAACACAAAAGCGCGGCGGATAGCCCGTTGCAACGCGCTGGCGGTGGCATCTTCGAAAACAAAACCGCTGGCGATGCCGTCGGAGAGGTTCTCAAGCGAGCTGTCGGTCACCGTGTCCGCCAGCCCGCCGGTGCGCCGTACCAGCGGCAGGGTACCGTATTTCAGGCCGTAGAGCTGCGTCAGGCCGCAGGGCTCGAACCGGCTCGGCACCATAATCACGTCCGCGCCGCCGATAATGCGGTGGGAAAACGCCTCGTGATACCCTAACTGTACCCCCACCTGGCTGGGATATTCCGCCGCCGCCGCCAGGAACCCCTGCTGCAGGTTGGCGTCGCCGGCGCCGAGCAGCGTCAGCTGGCCGCCCTGCTCCAGCAGGTCCGGCAGGACTTCCAGCACCAGATCCAGCCCCTTTTGGCTGGTCAGGCGGCTGACCACGGCAAACAGCGGGACCTTTTCGTCCACCGTCAGGCCCATGGCGGTCTGCAGATGGCGCTTATTGTTGACTTTCGCCTCCAGCACATCACGGTTATAGCGCGTGGACAGCATGGCGTCATGGGTCGGATTCCAGATGGCATCGTCCACGCCGTTGAGGATGCCGGTCAGCCGTCCCTGGGACTGCAGCGACGCCAATAGCCCTTCCATACCGTAGCCGTAGGCCGGCTGGGTGATTTCCCGGGCGTAGGTAGGGCTGACGGTGGTGACGTGATCGGCATAGAACAGCCCGGCCTTCAGATAGGAGATCTGGCCGAAAAACTCCATGCCGTAGGTGTGGAAAAACTCATCCGGCAGGCCCAGCTCCGGCAGGTGTCGGGCGTTGAACAATCCCTGGTAAGCCAGGTTATGCACCGTAAACACCGATTTCGCCGGTCGTCCCTTGGCCGCCAGGTAAGCACAGGTCAGGCCGGCGTGCCAGTCATGGGCCTGGATGATATCCGGCTGCCAGGCCCGGTCCAGTCCGCTGGCCATTTCGGCGCCGACCCAGCCCAATAGCGCAAACCGCAGATAGTTATCCATATAGGCATACTGATCCTGGTCATGGTAAGGGCTGCCGGGGCGATCGTAAAGATCGGGGGCATCGATAAGATAGATGCCGACGCCGTTGAAACGACCATATAACAGTTTGACGCGGCGTGAAAACGCGTCGAATTCATTAACCACGCGGGTATCCGGGATACCTTTGCGCAAATCCGGAAACGCCGGCAATAAAACCCGCACGTCATCCCCTTCCACAATCTGAGCCGCGGGTAATGCCCCGACCACATCTGCCAGTCCCCCGGTTTTCAGTAGGGGAAACAGTTCAGAACACACATGTAAAACCTGCATTATCGCTCCTGTTAAGGCCTATTATTTTTTGACTGATGGCTACAGATCTTCCTAATTGACGTTGGCCAGCATCTTACGTGTTACCAGCACGATTCCTTCCTCAGAGCGATAGAATCGTCGTTCATCGTCCGCGGCGTTTTCACCGATCACCATGCCTTCCGGTATTTCGCAGGCACGATCGATAATGCACCGCCGCAATCGGCAAGAGCGTCCCACGATCACATCCGGTAAAATTACCGCGCCGTCCAGCGTGCAAAACGAATTAACGCGCACGCGGGGAAACAGTACCGAGTGCGTGACATGCGCACCGGAAAGGATGCAACCGCCGGAAACCAGTGAGTTCAGGGTCACGCCGTGGTTACCGGCGCGATCCTGAACAAATTTGGCCGGCGGCAGCGGTTCCATATGCGTGCGTATCGGCCAGTTTTGATCGTACATATCCAGTTCCGGGGTTACCGAAGCCAGATCCAGATTCGCCCGCCAGTAAGCGTCCAGCGTGCCCACGTCACGCCAGTAGGGCGGGGTTTGGCCATCGTCGGTGGAAGAGACGCACGACAGGGTGAACGGATGCGCCCAGGCTTCGCCCAGGGCGGTGATTTTCGGGATAATGTCCTTGCCGAAATCATGATTGGAGCCTTCGGTGCGCATATCCTCTTCCAGCAGGGCAAAGAGATAATCGGCATCAAAGACGTAAATACCCATGCTGGCCAGCGCCAGATCCGGGAAACCGGGCATGGCCGGCGGTTCCGGCGGTTTTTCGACAAAGTCCAGCACCCGGTATTCATCATCGACCGCCATAACGCCGAAGTCCCTGCCCTCCAGGCGGGGCACAGGCAGGCAGGCCACGGTGCATTTGGCGCCTTTTTCCACATGATCGATAAGCAGGCGGGAGTAATCCATTTTATAGATATGATCACCCGCCAGGATGACGATGTATTTGGCGCGGTAGCGGCGGATGATATCCAGGTTTTGCGATACCGCGTCCGCCGTGCCGCGATACCAGTGTTCGGTGGCAAAACGCTGCTGCGCCGGCAGCAGATCGACAAATTCGTTCATCTCCTCGTTGAGGAAAGACCAGCCGCGCTGGATATGCTGCACCAGGGTATGCGACTGGTACTGGGTTATCACGCCTATCCGGCGGATACCGGAGTTCAGGCAGTTGGAGAGCGCAAAATCAATAATACGGAACTTACCGCCGAAATGAACCGCGGGCTTGGCACGCTTGGCCGTCAAATCTTTTAACCGCGAACCGCGTCCGCCCGCCAGGATCAGCGCGACGCTTTGGATCGGCAATTGTCTGGCCAGCATCACCGGGTCACTACCTTCATACCTAACCATCGCCGACTCCTTATTATTGTTTTACCAGCACATTAACCGTCCGGGCCGCCAGCGGTAAGCGGCGCTCCGGATCCGATTGCCCTGGGCGCTGAAACGGTGCCGCCAGCGCCCATGTCCCTTCAGGTAAGGTCATTTCGCAGGCTTTTGTAGTGGCATTGATCACAAACAGGTAATCTCGTGACAGACGGATCTGCAATCGATGTTCTCCCCGCTCCCACTCCCCGGCGCTCAGCGCCTCGCCATGCTCGTTCAGCCATTCGACCGTTTGCGGGTCGCTTTCACGCCACCAGCGGTTCTGCATCAGGGCGGGAATACGCCGGCGCAGGCTGATAAGGTCGGCGGTATAGCCTATCAGGCCGGCATCCGCGCGCGGCCAGTCCAGCCAGGTCAGTTCATTATCCTGGCAATAGGCGTTATTGTTGCCCTGCTGGCTATGGCCGAACTCGTCCCCCGCCAGGAGCATCGGCGTGCCCTGCGACAGCAGCAGCGTCGCCAGCAGCGCCTGCTGGCTGCGGCGGCGGCGCTCCCGGATATCCTGTCCGGCGTCGGGGCCCTCGACGCCGTGGTTGTCGCTATGGTTATCCCAGGCGCCGTCGCGGTTATCCTCGCCGTTGGCCTGGTTGTGTTTTTCGCTGAAGCTGACCAGGTCCTGCAGGGTAAAGCCATCATGGGCGGTCAGCATATTGACCGTGGCGCAGGGTAAGCGCCCGGTCGTGTTGAACAGGTCGCTGGACGCGGCAAAACGGCGGGCAAAATCTCCCGGCGCCAGGTCGCCGCGCAGCCAGAAGCGGCGCATATCGTCGCGAAAACGGTCGTTCCATTCCGCGAACGGCGGCGGGAAAGCGCCGACCTGATAACCGCCGGGGCCGATATCCCAAGGTTCGGCGATCAGTTTGCAGCCGTTAAGCGCCGGATGCTCCTGCAGCGCGGCGAATAGCCGCGCGCTGGCGTTGAATTCCGGCGTGCGCCCCAGCACCGTGCCTAAATCAAAACGAAAGCCGTCGACATGGCACGTCTCGCGCCAGAAGCGCAGGCAGTCCAGCACCCAGGCGGTAACATCGGGATTATCGAGGCGCAGCGTATTGCCGCAGCCGGTCCAGTTTTGATAATCCCCGCGTTCGTCCAGCCAATACCAGCCGGGGTTGTCGATGCCGCGCAGCGACAGCACGGGACCGGTCAAATCCAGCTCGGCGCTGTGGTTGAACACCACGTCGAGGATGACTTCGATACCGGCCTGGTGCAGGGCGCGCACCATGGCGCGAAACTCGTCCAGCGCCGACAGATCCTGATGGCCGCAGGCATAGCCCGGCTCGACCGCATAGGGCGCCAGCACGTTGTATCCCCAGTAATTGCGCAGCCCCAGGCGTTGCAAACGCGGTTCGTCCACGTGCTGCTGCACCGGCAGCAGCTCGACTGCGGTAATGCCCAGTTGCCGCAAATACCCCGTCATCAGCGGATGGGCCAGGCCGGCATAAGTGCCGCGCAGCCCCTGCGGGATCCCGGGATGCAGCCGGGTCAGTCCGCGCACATGGGCTTCATAAATTACCGTCTCGCCCCAGGGCGTCGCGGGCGGCGTATCGTCACGCCAATCATAGCGCTCATCCACCACCACGCTTTTCGGCGCCGCCGCGGCGCTGTCGGCCCCGTCCGGCGTGTCGCCCGGGTCATACAGCGACGGATGGTCGCCGACCGCGCCGTCAAGCGCGCGGGCGCAGGGATCGATCAACAGCTTGGCCGGATTAAAGCGCAGTCCCTTTCGCGGCTCAAACGGGCCCTGTACCCGATAGCCATAACGCTGGCCGGGGCCGGCGCCCGGCAGGTAGCCGTGCCAGATATTCCCGCTGCGCGCCGTCAATGCGATTTGCCGTTCATCGCCTTTGTCGTCGAACAGGCACAACAGCACGCGCTCGGCATGGGCCGAATACAGGCTGAAGTTGACACCTTTGCCGTCAAATCGGGCTCCCATGGGGCTGGCTGAACCTGCGGACAGCGTCTCCATTAATTCTCCCGTACCAGGAAAATCGTCGCCAGCGGTGGTACGGTCAGTAGCAGCGAATGCTCCCGGTGATGACTGGAAACAGGTTCGCTGTACAGCTCGCCGCTATTGCCCATATTGCTGCCGTTATAATAATGGGAGTCGGTATTCAGCACCTCGCGCCAACGTCCGGGGGACGGGATGCCGATGCGATAGCCGGGGCGCGGCACCGGGGTAAAGTTGCTGACCACGATCATTTCGCCGCCGCTGGCGTCGCGGCGCAGAAAAGCGAATACCGAGTTTTCGCTGTCGTCCGCCACCAGCCATTCAAAACCGTTATAGCGATAATCCACTTCATACAACGGCGCATGGGTGCGATAGCACTGGTTTAAGTCGCGCACCAGCCGCTGCACGCCGCTGTGCATGCCGTCCGGGTCGTCCAGCAGGTGCCAGTCGAGACTCATGTCGTGGTTCCATTCACGCAGTTGCGCGAACTCGTTGCCCATAAACAGCAGTTTTTTACCGGGGTGTCCCCACATAAAGCCGTAGTAGGCGCGCACATTGGCGAATTTTTGCCACATATCGCCGGGCATGCGGTTCAGGATGGAGTGTTTGCCGTGCACGACTTCATCATGGGACAGCGGCAGCACGAAGTTTTCGCTGTAGGCGTATACCATGCTGAATGTCATCTGGTGATGATGGTATTTGCGGTGAACCGGATCGAGCTGCATATATTTCAGCGTGTCGTTCATCCAGCCCATATTCCATTTGTAATGGAAACCGAGGCCGCCGTTTTCCGGCGGCGCGGTCACGCCGGAAAATGAGGTGGATTCCTCGGCCACGGTAATGGCGCCGTCGCGCTGGGTGCCCACGGTATGGTTGGTATAGCGCAGGAAGGCTATCGCCTCGAGGTTCTCGTTGCCGCCATAATGGTTAGGCACCCATTGCCCCGCAGGACGGCTGTAGTCGCGATAGATCATCGAGGCCACCGCATCGACGCGTAAACCGTCGATACCGTATCTTTCCAGCCAAAATAGCGCATTGCCCGCCAGGAAGTTGCGTACTTCGTTGCGGCCGTAGTTGTAGATCAGCGTATTCCAGTCCTGGTGCAGCCCCTCGCGCGGGTCGGCGTACTCATACAGCGACGTGCCGTCGAATTTCGCCAGGCCGAACTCGTCGCCGGGGAAATGGCCGGGCACCCAATCGAGCAACACGTTGATGCCCGCCCGGTGGGCGGCGTCAATCAGTACCCGGAAATCCTCGGGGGTGCCGAACCGGCGGGTGGGCGCATAGATGCCGAGCGGCTGGTAGCCCCAGCTGCCGTCAAAAGGGTGCTCGTTAATCGGCAGCAGTTCGATGTGGGTAAACCCCATATACTTGACGTAATCGACCAGTTGCTCCGCCAGTTCCAGGTAACTGAGCCAGAAATTATTGTCGGCGTGGCGCCGCCAGGATCCCAAATGCACTTCATAAATGGCAATCGGCTGGTTGAACGTATTGGCCGCGCTCCTGGCCGCGTCCGGCGTCACCACCGGCGGCAATCCCCGGGTCAGGGACGCGGTTTCCGGGCGCATTTGCGCCTCGAAGGCGTACGGGTCGGCTTTCAGGCGCGTTTGTCCGTGACAGTCGATGATTTCGTATTTATACAGTTGGCCGACGGTGACGGAGGGCAGGAACAGTTCCCAAATGCCGTTTTCGCGCCGCTGGCGCATAGGATGCCGGCGGCCGTCCCAATAATTAAACTCGCCCACCACCGATACCCGCTGGGCATTGGGCGCCCAGACGGCAAAACGCATGCCCGCCACCCCGTCCAGCTCGTCCGGGTGGGCGCCGAGACGTTCATAAGGACGTAAATGGGTGCCTTCCGCCAGTAGCCAGCTGTCGATATCCTGCAAGAGCGGTCCGAAACGGTACGGGTCCTCAATGATATAAGTATGCTCATGCCAGGTGACGGCCAATTGATAGGTAAAAGGTTTTTTACGCCGGCCTAATTGCGCCATAAACAAACCGCGGTCGTCTTCACAGGTTAATTCTGTGATCTTGCGCCCATTTTTTTTATCAATAAGCGTTACCGCGCTGGCATCCGGTAATAACGCGCGCACCACCAGCCCTTCGCTGGTCTGATGCATGCCTAATAATGAAAACGGATCGGCATACCGGCCGGAAACCAAAGCTGTAATGACCTCATGGTCGGGAAATCCTGACATGGTGTTATTCCTTTCATTACTCCATGAAATAAAACAATATTTCCAAAAAATTATCCGATGCTTACACCACCCCCATGGTTTCCCTAAGGCACGGGCGCCCGCGACGGCGGGACCGGCGCGGGTGCATAAAACGGTGCAGAGATTCGGGGTAGTATTGATTACATCTTATGCGCAATCATAGATCTCACAATAATAAGCATAGACAAAGGTTTAAAAGAAAGAATAACCTTAGCTGATGAAAATTTTAATTATCTAATAAGCTATTGAAATACTTTGAGTTAGAAAAAAAGATTCTTATATTAATCAGAGAAATATGAAATAGTGTCTTTGCACAAAAGTTAAAAAAGTGAAATTTTGTCGCTCACTTATTTTTAACTTCGCTCAAGCGGCGCAAGGAAATAGGGGAGGCAATCGCGGCCCATCCGTCGCGAAACGGACGGGCTTTGTCGGCAGGGTCGTATCAGGTCAGGCCAGTAAGCGCAGCATGCGCCGCAATGGTTCCGCCGCACCCCATAACAATTGATCGCCCACGGTAAACGCCGACAGATATTCCGGCCCCATGTTCAGTTTACGCAACCGCCCGACCGGCGTTTTCAGGGTGCCGGTGACGGCGGCCGGCGTTAATTCCCGCATCGACAGCTCGCGATCGTTGGGCACCACATGCACCCAGTCATTATGGGTGGCAAGGATTTGCTCGATTTCCGGCAGGCCGACATCGCGTTTAAGCTTAATGGTAAACGCCTGGCTGTGGCAGCGCAGCGCGCCGACGCGCACGCACAGGCCATCCACCGGAATGACCCGGCGGGTATTGAGGATCTTATTGGTTTCGGCCTGGCCCTTCCACTCTTCACGGCTCTGGCCGTTGTCCAGCTGTTTGTCGATCCAGGGGATCAGGCTGCCGGCCAGCGGCACGCCGAAGTTATCGACAGGCAGGGTGCCGCTGCGGGTTAGCGTCGTCACTTTACGCTCGATATCCAGAATGGCCGAGGCCGGATCCTGCAACTCTTTCGCCACTTCATTATACAACTGGCCCATTTGCGCCAGCAGCTGCGCATATGGCGCGCCCCGCCGCCGGAAGCGGCCTGGTAGGTGGCGACGGACACCCAGTCCACCAAATCCTGGGCGAACAGGCCGCCAAGCGACATCAACATCAGACTGACGGTGCAGTTGCCGCCGACAAAGGCCTTGACGCCGTCGTTCAGGCCCTGCTGGATCACCGCCTGGTTTACCGGGTCGAGAATGATAATGGCGTCATCCTGCATACGCAGCGAGGACGCCGCGTCGATCCAGTATCCCTGCCAGCCGATTTCCTTAAGCTTAGGGTAGATTTCGTTGGTATAATCGCCGCCCTGGCAGGTGACGATAATATCCAGGGCGCTCAGGGCGTCCAGGGAATAGGCATCCTGCAACGTCCCTTGCTGCCCGCCGAATACCGGCGCGGCCTGGCCTGGCTGGGAAGTTGAGAAGAATACCGGACGGATGGCGTCAAAATCGCGTTCTTCATTCATGCGTTGCATGAGCACCGAACCGACCATACCGCGCCAGCCAATAAAACCAACGTTTTTCATGTTAACTGTCCTGCCTTGGAGGGTGACAAAGGATATTCTGGCGTCAGCCGCGGCAAAAAACACGCCGGCTATACAATGACCACCTTACAAAATGTGGCCGAACAGCTGCAAGCGAAATTAATCGATAAGGAAAAGTTTTTCAGCAGTGACGCTAATAATCATCCCGGCTGGAGGAGTCAGGGGAAAAAACGGAAAAAAAAGAGGCAAAAATGACTGAAATGATTTCGGCAACCGTATTGCTGTTTTTAATAATGGATCCGCTGGGCAATTTACCGATTTTTATGTCGGTATTAAAACACCTTGAACCGAAACGGCGCCGCGCGATCGTGATCCGCGAGCTGTTAATCGCATTATTGCTGATGCTGCTGTTTTTGTTTGCCGGTGAAAAGATCCTCTCTTTTCTTAACCTGCGTTCGGAAACCGTGTCTATCTCCGGCGGCATCATTATGTTCCTGATTGCCATTAAAATGATTTTCCCGTCGCAAGAGGGCAACAGCAGCGGATTGCCGGCCGGCGAAGAGCCGTTCCTGGTGCCGCTGGCCATTCCGCTGGTGGCCGGGCCCTCGATTCTGGCCACCCTGATGCTGTTATCCCACCAGTATCCGCACCAGATTAATCATCTGGTGGTGGCATTGCTGATAGCCTGGGGCATGTCGGTGTTTATCCTGATGCAATCGTCGCTGTTTATACGGCTGCTGGGCGACAAAGGCGTCAACGCATTGGAAAGATTGATGGGGCTGCTGCTGGTGATGCTGTCCACGCAAATGTTCCTGGACGGCGTGCGGGTCTATTTGCGCAGTTGACGACGTGGCCGCCGGCATAAAAACAGGGGCGCGTGATGCGCCCCTGCGATTGCTGATATCCCCCGCAGCGGCATGCCGCGGGCGGTATGGGTTAAGAAATGGCCATATTCATCAGCAGGCAACCTATCAGGCCGCAGACCGAAATAATGGTTTCCAGCGCCGACCAGGATTTGATGGTTTCCAGAATGGTCAGGTTGAAATATTCCTTGAACAGCCAGAAGCCCGGATCGTTGACGTGGGAGAAAATGACGCTGCCGGACCCGACGGCGATGACCATCAGTTCGGGGCTGGCGCCGGTGGTGGCGATCAGCGGCGCGGCGATGCCGCCGGCGGTGATGGCGGCGACCGTGGCCGAGCCGAGGGCGACACGCAGTACGGCGGCGATGCTCCAGGCCAGCAGTAACGGCGAAATGGTGCTGCCTTCCATCAGCGAGGCAATATAAGTACCGACGCCGCTATCCACCAGAACCTGCTTGAATGCGCCGCCACCGCCGATAATCAGCAGGATCATGGCGATAATCTTGATGGAATCGCTGATGGTGTCCATAACCTGCTGCACGCTGCGGCCACGGTTGATGCCGAAGGTGAAGATGGCGATAAGCACCGAAATCAGGGTTGCCATGATCGGATCGCCAAAGAATTCGGCGTAAGGCAGGATGGGATGCCCGGCGGGCAGCACCATCTCAGCCACGGCGCGCAGCGCCATCAGCACCACGGGGACCAGCGCGGTCCAGACGCTGACCGCGAAGCTCGGCATTTCCTGTTCGGTAAAGATTTTCGGATTGTACAGACCTTCAGGCACCGGCTTATCGATCCCTTTCAGGAACCGGCTGTAGACCGGCCCGGCCAGGATCACCGTGGGCACCGCCAGAATGGCGCCGTACAGCAGGGTCTTGCCCATATCCGCATGGAAAATGGTGGCGATGGCGGTCGGCCCCGGATGCGGCGGCAGGAAACCATGGGTTACCGATAGCGCGGCCGCCATCGGTACGCCGACATACAGCAGCGGAATGCGCGCCGTCGCGGCCAGGCTGAACACCAGCGGCAGCATCAGGACAAAGCCTATCTCATAAAACAGGGCAAAACCCACGGTAAAACCGGTGACCACCACGGCCCACTGGATATTCTGCTTGCCGAATTTATCGATAAGGGTAGTGGCGATACGCTGCGCGCCGCCACAATCCGCCAGCAGCTTACCCAGCATGGCGCCAAAACCGATAATCAGCGCCAGGCTGCCCAAGGTGCCGCCGACACCGTTCTTGATGGATACCAATACCTTGCTGACCGGCATTCCCTCAAGCACGCCGACAATCAGCGCCACCAGAATTAAAGCGATAAAACCATTCAGTTTAAAACGAATCATCAGCAACAGCAGCAACGCCACGCCGATAGCAACGATAAAGAGCGGCATAAAAAGTCCTCAATGGCTTTTTTCCCGGCAAGGATTTGGAATACCTTGCCTTCGAGTAGTTATGCATTTGGGTTAGTGATGTGCAAGTCGGGGATATTCCCCGGCCAACCGTAAGAGCATAGTGTGTATCGTGATGTTACCGGTATCATGATACGGGTAACATCACGATAAGGAATCCACCTGCGGAACTAAATTAACGTTTTGGGAGGTAGATCATAATTATGATGAGATAAAATGACGTAACGATGAACTTCACGGCGCGTGGGGAGACGTTAAGGCGGAAATTCAGATGCTGTCACCTGGCAATAAGGTAAAACCGACGTCCGTTTTTAGCGGATCAACCGTTTCGCCACGCAGGCGGGCCAGGAGTTTTTCGGCGCTCAGGCGGCCCATTTCCTCACGGGGCGTGAGCACGCTGGCGAGCCGCGGCTGCATCGCCTGGCCGACATCGTGACCGTGGAAGCCGGCGATAGCCATATCCTCGGGGATACGCAGCCCCTGGCGCTGGCATTCAAATACCGCGCCGATGGCCAGGTCATCGTTGGTGCAAACGATACTGTCCATGACGGGATATTCACGCTGGGCCTGGCGTAACAGCTCGGCGCCGGTGGAGTAAGAGGACGATTCGGTAATCATGACGCTGTGGGCCCGTAGTCCCTGCTCCGCCATCGCCTGCTCATAACCCCGCTGCTTAATGATGGTGCGCTCATCGAGGCGTGCGCCGAAATACACCACATGCCGGTGCCCGCGCGCAATGATATGCAGGGTCATTTGCCGCGCCGCCTCGAAGTTGTCGAAGCCCACCGCGATATCCAGGCAAGGGGAAACGCTGTCCATGATTTCCACCACCGGGATGCCGGCCACTTCGATCATCTTCAGGGTGCGCGGCGTGTGGGTGCGCTCGGCTAAGATCAGGCCGTCGATGTTATAGCTCAGCAGCGAGGTCAGGCGTAATTCTTCGGTTTCGGGCTGGTAGCCGTAGTGGGCCAGCATGGTCTGGTAGCCGTGGGCGTCGGTGACCGTTTCGATGCCGCGCAGCACTTCGGCGAATACCTGGTTGGTCAGGGAAGGCAGCAGCACGCCGATAGCCCGGCTGGTGGCATTGGAAAGGATATCCGGCGCCCGGTTGGGAATGTAACCCAATTCATCCAGGGAATGGGCTATTTTCAGCTGCAATGCCTCCGATACCAGCGCCGGATTGCGCAAATAGCGGCTGACCGTCATTTTAGTGACGCCGACTTTATCGGCAACGTCCTGAAGTCCCGGTCTTTTTTTCTTGATTGGCGACATGACAGCTCCTACCTGGAATGGACGGAGTTTAGCAAAAAAAAGACGCGGCGAGTATGTTTATCCGGCGGCGCAGTCCCCAGGCATAAAAAAGCGGGCCGTGGCCCGCTTCAGACTGCTGACAAACTCGCCCATAAGCGTGAAGCGGGTATGTTGGGCATGGAGAGTAACGCGTAGCGCGCCAGGGATGGCGCGCCCGAGCCTACATGGACGTATTTACGGCGTCGTTACGAGCTTGTCCGGCATACCCGCTGGCAAGGTTTGGTCATTCAATTCAAGCGGGCCGTGGCCCGCTTGCTGTCACTCATGCGCTATCACACCGGCGGCAGGTCGAATACCAGGATTTCGCTGTCCGGCCCCGCCTTGAGGGTCAGTACGGTTTCGTCCCAAACGGCGAGCGCATCGCTGGCGCCGGCCCGCTGGCCGTTGATATCCAGTTCACCGCGCACCACCTGGATCCAGACACGCCGTCCCGGCGCCACGTCCAGCGTTTCCTGCTGGCCGGCGGGCAACGCCCAGCGCGACAGGGTCATATCCTGGAACACCTTCAGCGAACCCTCGCGCGCATCCGGCGAGAGCACCAGCTGACGGCCCTGCGGGGCATCAAAACGGCGCTGCTCATAACGCGGCGTCAGGCCGGTTTGCTGCGGGATAATCCAGATTTGGTATAAATGCAGCGCCTTATCGTCACGTCCGTTATATTCGGAATGGCGTATCCCGGTGCCGGCGCTCATGATCTGGAATTCCCCGGCATGGATTTGTTCTTTATTACCCATGCTGTCCTGATGTTCCACCGTACCGTCCAGCACATAGGTCAGAATTTCCATATCCTTATGGGGATGGGTACCGAAACCCTGGCCTTGCGCGATGCGGTCTTCGTTAATCACCCGCAGCGCGGAAAAACCCATGAATTTGGCGTCATAATAGTCGGCAAAAGAAAAGGTATGCCAGCTGTCGAGCCACCCATGGTTAGCATGACCGCGATCGTTTGCTGCTCTTAAGTAAATCATGTTCAACTCTCCTCAACGTTTTTTTCTAGTCTAGACTTACGCCGGGAATATAAAAGGGTAAAAATCTCATCGCTCTGTTCAAAAAAACTGAACATAGAGTCTGGCCGCATTCAGCGGTTTTGCGCATGGGGGGGACGGCGGGAATACAGATAAAAAAGCCGGCGTCAGGGCCGGCTTAAAAACGACTGGAAGCAATTTTCACAAAAACATGTTGCGCAGAAAGCGCGGCACCGATTCATCGGCGTTGGTGCCGATGATCTCCAGCTCCGGCAGCAGATCTTTCAGGCGCTGCTGCGAATTTTTCATGATGCAGCCCTTGCCGGCCATGGCAAGCATTTCTTTATCATTCATGCCGTCGCCAAACGAAATACAGTCGGATAAGGCAAACCCCAGCGTTTTCGCCACCTGATCCAACGCATGCCCCTTGGAGACGCCGCCGGCCATCACTTCCAGGCATACCGGCAACGAAAAACTGACGTTGACCCGATCTCCCCAGCGCGCATTCAGCGCATTTTCCAGCGCCACCAGCCGTTCATGGTTGTCGCTGGTGTAATACACCTTGCAGATACCGTCGGTAGGCAGCATCCCCGGTTCGAACAGTTGGTAGTTAAATTCGGACTCGCGGAAAAAGTCCTGTTGATCTAACCGGTTACGATTCATATACCAGTCATCGCGGCGATAGACGTTGGTGAGGATTTCCGGATCGTCGTGCACCAGGCCGAACAGATCGGCGGCGATATCTTCGTCCACGTCATGGGCAAAAATCATCTCGCCGTCAGGACTATGTACCCGCGCGCCGTTGGAGGTGATCATATAGGCTGAAATACCGAGGCCGTCGCGAATTTGGGAAACATCAATATGATGACGGCCGGTGGCAAAGACAAAGTTGATGCCCCGGGCGGTCAGCAGTTGCAAGGTTTCCTTGGTGTAAGGTTTGAGAGTATGGTCCGGCGCAAGCAGGGTACCGTCAAGATCGGAAGCAACAACGTAATACATAAGCCTTTATTAAACCTCTGGTGTTATCGGCGGTTGATCACCGCCGGGAATAAAGTGATCGCGGCTAAAAAACGCGACAATTTTCTCCAGCGCCTCGGCGCGCAGGCTGTCTTTTTCAAACAGGATTTCATGTCTGGCGCCTTCGATCCTGACCGGTTTATTTTCCGCGCACGGATGTCCCGCCGCCGCCATGGCCTGGCAAAAAATATCGTGGCTGCGGTTATCGACAATCCGGTCTTCCCCGGCCTGCAGCAGCAATACCGGGGTGGTGATGGCGGCGGCCTTGGCCAGCACGTCATGACCCGCCAACACCCCTTCCCTGACCCAATGATAGGTCGGTCCGCCGACCCGCAATTCAGGATCGTCGGCGTAAAAACGCAAACTGCGCCGATAGCGCTGGCCGCTGTGCGTCAGCATATTGAGCATAAACGGCATGGGCCGCCACTGACCGGTGCCGATGGCATAATAATCGCGCATGGCCGGGCGCTGCTCGGTCCACTCCAGGATTTGCCAGGCCAGCCAGTGCGGCATCGGCAGGCGGATGCCGAACATGGGCGCGCAGAGCACCGCGGCGTCGCAGGCGTCCGGCATTGCCGCCAGAAACAGGGCCAGAATCGCCCCGCCCATGGAATGCGCCAGGGCAAAACGGCGTTTATAGCGCCCGGGAGCCACATACTGCTGCCAGAACTGGGTAAAATCGCTGACGTAATCGCCAAACTGCAGCACATGCCCGCGGTGGGTATCTTCGAGCAGGCGGCCGGAACGCCCCTGGCCGCGGTGATCGATAATCATCACGTCGTAGCCGCAGTGAAAAAGATCGTAGGCCACCTCAGGGTATTTTACGTAGCTTTCAATACGCCCGGTGCTGATGACGATGACTTTATCGTGCCGGGGCGAGCGCAGACGGACAAAGCGAATCGGCATGCCCTGCGCCCCGACAAACTCGCCCTCTTCCCGTTGATGCCAGAAATCCAGTAACGGACCGGTGGAAAAGGCGGCAAACTGTTGTTCGCGGTTTAACCATTTTTTTTTATGTACCGACACCACCTGCGCTACTCCTGGCACTGGCAAAACACGGGGCAGTTGAGACTGTCCTGCGCGCTGGAAAATCATTGCCGTCCTGGCGGGGAAAAGGCTACTCTACCCTATCGACATAGTGTGACATAAAAATAACATTTCAGGGAGCGCAATTAATGACCTGGGACTGGTGGTTGACCTATCTGCTCACGACCACCCTGTTGAGCCTGTCGCCCGGCTCAGGGGCGATTAACACCATGAGCACCGGCATCAGCCACGGTTATCGCGGCGCGGCGGCGTCCATCGCCGGCCTGCAGGTCGGGCTGGCCACGCATATCGTGCTGGTGGGCATCGGATTGGGGGCATTGTTCGCCCATTCGCTGTTGGCGTTTGAAATCCTGAAATGGCTGGGGGTGGCTTACCTGGTCTGGCTCGGCATCCAGCAATGGCGTGCCGCCGGCAGTTTCAGCCTGGACGTGTCGGGGGCCGCCCTGCTGTCCAGACGCCGGTTATTTCAACGGGCGGTTTTCGTTAACCTGACCAACCCGAAAAGCATCGTCTTCCTGGCCGCGCTGTTCCCGCAGTTCGTGCTGCCGCACCAACCGCAGGCATCCCAGTACCTGGTGCTCGGCGTCACCACCCTGGCGGTGGATACTATCGTGATGATTGGCTACGCGACCCTGGCGACCCGCCTGGCGCATTGGCTTAAGGGGCCGCGCCAGCTGCGGCGTCTTAACCGCACCTTTGGGTCGCTGTTTATCATGGTCGGCGCGCTGCTGGCTAGCGCGAAATAATCAGGCTGATGCCGAAGCCGGCAAAAAACACGCCCGCTACGCCGTCAATCCAGCGCGCCAGGCGCTGGTAGCCGCGGCGCATGGCCGGTAAGGCAAACACCACCGCCACGATGCTGAACCACATCAGGGTTTCGGCGATGATCAGGATAAATAAGCCCCAGCGCGCCCCGGCCGGCACATCATCGCCGACAAACAGGGAGAACACGCTGCCGAAATAGATCACCGCCTTGGGATTAGCCAGATTGGTCAGCAGGCCGCGCACAAAGGTGCGGCCGGAACGTAGTAACGCGGCGGCCGGATGGCCGCCCGCCTGCGGCGCGGCCGGACGCCGGGCCGCGCGCAGCAGCTGCCACCCCATCCAGCACAGGTAAAGCCCGCCGCCGACGGTGATAAGGCTGTGCAGCCACTTCATCTTCATCAGCAGCAGGTGCAGGCCCATCAGCGCCACGGCGGCCCATACCGCCACGCCCAGGCTAATGCCCAGCACGCCCATCATGGCGTCGCGGCGCGAACGGCTGGCCGCGGTCTGGGAGATAAAGAAAAAATCCGGACCCGGGCTCATCAGGGCAATCAAATGCACCATGGCCACGGTAACAAATAAAATTAACATCGGTGGACGCTCCTGGTAACGGTTGCCGCCCCGGCAACCGGTTCACGGCTTGCATAAAATCCTTGGCTAACGCTGGTCCCGCTTCACCCCGGCCGCCGCGCCGGACGCGGATAACGGCATGCGGCTGTGCACGGCCGGCCCCTATAGGGGGTCGTCATCAACCAGGTGTTCGCGGATCATGGTAAGGAACGGCATACCGAAGCGATCGAGTTTACGATTGCCGACACCGTTCACCCGCAGCATGTCCCCGGGCGTCACCGGCAGTTGTTCGGCCATTTCCAGCAGCGTCGCGTCGTTAAATACCACGTACGGCGGCACGTTGGCCTCATCCGCCAGGGATTTGCGCAGCTTGCGCAGCTTGGCGAACAGCTGGCGGTCATAATTGCCGCCGTAGGTTTTCGGCGCGGTGCTGCGCGCCTTAAGGTTGGGCAGCCGCGGCTCGGCCAGCATCAGCGGCACTTCGCCGCGTAACACCGGACGCGCCGACTCGGTCAGCTGCAGCGCCGAATGCTGGGTAATGTTCTGGCTGACCAGCCCAAGATGGATAAGCTGGCGCAGCACGCTGACCCAGTGCTCGTTGGTGCGGTCGCGGCCGATGCCGTACACCGGCAGTTTATCATGGGCGTAGTCGCGGATACGCTGGCTATTGGCGCCGCGCAATACTTCGACGATATACCCCATGCCGAAACGCTGGCCCACCCGATAAATACAGGACAACGCCTTGCGCGCTTCCTCCAGCCCATCGTAGCGCTTGGGAGGATCGAGGCAAATATCGCAGTTGCCGCAGGGCTGTTGGCGCCCCTCGCCAAAATAATTCAGCAACACCAGGCGGCGACAGGTCTGCGCCTCAGCGAACGCGCCCATGGCGTTAAGCTTATGGCGCTCGATATCCTGCTGCTCGCCGGGGGCCTTTTCTTCCAGGCACCGGCGCAGCCAGGCCATATCCGCCGGATCGTAAAACAAAATGGCCTCGGCGGGCAAGCCGTCGCGGCCGGCGCGGCCGGTTTCCTGGTAATAGGACTCGATATTGCGCGGGATATCAAAATGCAGCACAAACCGCACGTTGGGCTTGTTGATGCCCATGCCGAAGGCGACGGTCGCCACCACCACCTGCAAATCGTCGCGCTGGAATGCTTCCTGCACCTGCCCGCGCCGGTCATTGCTCAGGCCGGCATGATAAGCGTCGGCGCTGACCCCGCGGCTTTGCAGGCGCGCGCTGACGTCCTCCACCTTGGCGCGGCTGTTGCAATAGATAATGCCGCACTTGCCGCGCTGGCCCTGCACATAGTGCCAAAGCTGCTCGAAGGGTTTATATTTTTCCACCAGGGTATAGCGGATATTGGGGCGATCGAAACTGCTGATTTGGATTAGCGGGTCGCGCAGGTCCAGCAGGCGCACAATATCAAGACGGGTGGTTTCGTCGGCCGTGGCGGTGAGCGCGATAAACGGCAGGCCGGGGAAATGCCGCTTGATTTGCCCCAGGGTGCGGTATTCCGGGCGAAAATCATGCCCCCACTGCGAGATGCAGTGCGCTTCGTCCACCGCAATCATCGCCGGATGCCACGTGAGCAGCTGCTCCAGCATATTGTCCATCATCAGGCGTTCCGGCGCGATATAGAGCAGCTTGATGCGGCCATCGCGGCAGCCGGTCATCACTTCATGCTGCTGTTCGCGGGTTTGCGTTGAATTCAGGCATCCCGCGGCCACGCCGTAGGCCAGCAGTTGATCCACCTGATCCTTCATCAGGGAAATCAGGGGCGACACCACGATAGTCAACCCGTCCATCACCAGCGCCGGAATCTGGTAGCACAAGGATTTGCCGCCGCCGGTCGGCATGACCGCCAGGCAATCCCTGCCGCTCATCACGGCGTTGATCAGCGCTTGCTGACCCGGGCGGAACTGCTGGTAGCCGAAGGTATCATGCAGTATCTGCTCCGCCAGCGCTTCCCGATCTATTACAGCCACCGTTGACACATCTTCCCCAATTTATTACGTTCATGCGCCGGACATTCCGGCGCCTGTAAGGATACCTGCCGGCTTACATAAAGTCGTTAAGCATAAAACCGACCCCGACGCGGGTTTGCCGGTGATCATAATCGATGAGCGACTCGCCGTACCCGCTGAATACCTGGGTATAAAAGCGCACATGGCGGGAAATGGGATAACTCCAGCCCAGTTGGCCGCTGCCGTAGCCGCTGTTCCAGTTGTAGTGGCTTTCAACGCTGAACACGCTTTCACCCCACGCATAGCCTATCTTGAGCCGATAATAACCCAAATACTTGGTGATATCAGGGTTGTCATCGGTGCTACCGAAGGTAAACCAGGGCTTCACTTCCACCTGCCAGTTGCCGTTTTGCGCCATCAGGCGGGTGTAGGCGCGGTCCCAGCTGCGCGAGGTGGGGTCGGATCTGCCGTTGGACTGATGATTGACGCCGACTTCGATATCGCGCAGGGTCCAGCCGGCAAAATCATAATCCGTTGCCCAGCCGAGGAACAGCTGGGGTTCATAATTCGTTTCACGAAACGGCGACGATTCGTCGGTATTGGACGTCTGCCAAAAGGAATGCTGGGTATAGGACGCGCCCAATACGGAATTATCCCCGGCGATGCCGCGCCACAGCGGGAAGCCCAGGCTCAGCTGGAAGTCCAGTTCGTCGCGGCGGGCGCCATCGGCCCAGTCATAGGATTTAATGGCTTCTTTGTTAATATCGCTGGTATAGGTGTACATGACGAAATTGCTTTCATACGGATACAGCACAAAAGCATTATCATGCTCCTGCAGCATATTAGCGATAATACTGCCCCTGACAGCCGGCGCGTCGTGGATTTTAACCACCGTCGCTTCTTGTGCATTCGCAAACGTCGTTGATCCTAAAAAGAAAACAGCGGCTCCCAACAGCTTACGCATATATTTTTCTCCGAAGTGCGCAATGTAAGAATGCATAAAACCCATGCAAGCGGATCATTTTACACACTATCAACTATTTCTTTTAGCGAATTACACACTATTCGTACATGCATGTAAGCGATCGCTTGCACTTAAAATCCTATGGCTGCCGCCTGCGGCGCCATATCAACGCCTGCGCCGCGGGAAGGCGCCGGCGATGATCCGCAGGTGAATAAGTCATAACTTTCGCTTATACTGGCCAGCTTATTTTTGCTAACCAGGTTAACCCATGAATGAAACATCCACGCGCCAGGGCGTGCTATGCGCGCTGGGCGCGTATCTTATCTGGGGGTTGGCGCCGGCGTATTTCAAACTGATCCAACAAGTTCCCGCCACGGAAATCCTTACCCACCGCATTATCTGGTCGGTTTTTTTTATGCTGGCGTTGCTGACCCTGTGCCGTAAATGGCGGCAGGTGCGCGAGGTATGCCGCCGACCCAAGGCGCTGCTGCTGCTGGGCGTGACGTCATTGCTGGTGGGCAGCAATTGGCTGCTGTATATCTGGGCGGTTAATCATCACCATATGCTGGAAGCCAGCCTGGGCTATTTTATCAATCCGCTGGTCAATATATTGCTGGGGATGGTATTTCTCGGCGAGCGCTTTCGCAAATTGCAGTGGCTGGCGGTAGGCCTGGCCATCTGCGGCGTGCTGATACAGCTGTGGAAATTCGGCTCGCTGCCCTGGATTGCCCTGGGCCTGGCCTTCAGCTTTGCGTTTTACGGCCTGCTGCGCAAAAAACTGGGCGTCGACCCGCAGACCGGCATGCTGATCGAAACGCTCTGGCTGCTGCCGGCGGGCGCCTGGTATCTCTTTATCTTCGCCGACAGCCCCACCAGCCATTTGAGCGCCAATCCGTGGCAGCTCAATATGCTGCTGGTGGCGGCGGGCATTATCACCACCATACCGCTGCTGCTGTTTGCCGCCGCCGCCAACAATCTGCGCCTCTCGACGCTGGGCTTTTTCCAGTATCTCGGCCCGACGCTGATGTTCCTGCTGGCGGTGGTGTTTTACGGCGAAGCCATGACGGAGGACAAGCTGTTCGCCTTTGGATTTATCTGGCTGGCGCTGGCGGTGTTTATCTTTGACGCGGCGCTCACGCAGCAAAAATCACGTCATGGGCGGCACGGCATGGCGGGAGATAAAGCGCGCCATGGCCGGGCCGATCAATAAAATCGAGAACAGCCGCAGGCTTTGCATCGCCATGACAAAACCGATATCGGCGTGGCTGCCCGCGGCGATAATCGCCACGGTATCCAGCCCGCCGGGGCTGGTGGCGAGATAGGCGGTGAGCAGATCCACCGGCAGCACCAGCGTCAGCACCCAGGCCATAAACCCGCATAACAGAATTAATCCCACGATGGACGCCACCATCTGCGGCAGCGTTTTTAACGCCAGCATCACAATGGCGGGGGTAAAGCGTAGCCCGACGGTCCAGCCGATAAACGCATAGGCCAGCGCCAACAGCCATTCAGGCACCTGCATCGTCAGCGTGCCGGTGATGTGCAGGGCGGCGCCGGCCAGCATAGGAATCAGCAGCGCGCCGGCGGGAATATGCAGTTTCCGCCCCAGCCAGGCGCCGGCGACGGCAATGGCCAGGGTGGCGGCAAAACGGTAATCGAGCGCCGGAAACCATATTACGTCCGCCGCCGCGACACCCTGTTCCCCCATGCTGATATGCGCCACCAGGGCCGCCGCCGCCGCCACAAACAGCACGCGCAGATACTGCATGAACGCCACCAGCCGCACATCCGCGCCGAACTCCCCCGCCATGGCCACCATGGCCGACGCCCCGCCCGGAGACGCGCCCCAGGCCCCGGTAGGGCCAGGCAGGCTGCTAAACCGCACCAGAAGCCAGCCCGACAGGCCGCTGGCCAACAGGGTCAGCGCCAGCACAATCAGCACCAGCAGCCAGTCGGAAATGAGGACATGCAGGATCGTGGGGGAGAGGGTCAGGGCTATCATGCAGCCCAGAACCGCCTGGCAGCCGACAAAAATGCGCGGGGGAATATCAATGGTGGCGCCGCAGAGCGCCATGACCACCCCCACCAGCATCGGTCCCATCAGCAGGGCGGCCGGGAAGTGGAAATATTGCAGGGTAAATCCCAGGGACAGCGAGCAAAACAGCAACACGGCCCATTGGGCGGTAAGCGGCAAATGTTTCATCGGCAACGTTCGCAACGTTTATCAGGTGCGCTAAAGCAGGATGTTTTAGCCAGGCCATCCTGTTTTATCATATTCGCCCGGCGGGGCAATCATTTATCGTACAATAATATCCGTTGAACCGCCGCCGCTATAGCCAGTTCTTGCGCTTAAAGTAGAGGTAAGGCGCCAGTCCCGCCAGGATCATCAGACCGATGGCGCCGGGATAACCAAACGACCATTTCAGCTCGGGCATAAAGGTGAAATTCATGCCGTAGCTGGAGGCCACCAGGGTAGGCGGCAGGAACACCACCGAGACCACCGAGAAAATTTTGATAATGCGGTTTTGCTCGATATTGATAAACCCCATCGCCGCCTGCATCAGGAAGTTCACCTTCTGGAACAGCGATTCGTTATGGGGCAGCAGGGACTCGATATCGCGCAGGATTTCCCGCGCCTGCTCCAGCTGTCCCGACGGCAGCCGCGCCTTGCGCACCAGGAAGTTGAGGGCGCGCTGGGTATCCATAAGGCACAACCGTACCTTCCAGCCGACGTCTTCCAGCTCCGCCAGGGTGGAAAGCGCCTCGTCGTACTCGTCGCCCTGGTGCCCTTCCATAATAACCAGGCTCAAAGCTTCCAGGTCGCTGTAGATATTTTCTATTTCGTCGGCCAACTGCTCGATTTTCGTTTCAAACAGATCCAGCAGCAGCTCGTAGGCGTTGCCGTCGGTAAGCCGCTGGCTGCGGGCGCGCATGCGGTAGAGGCGGAATGCGGGCAGCTCCCGCTCGCGCAGGGTATAGAGGCGCCCGTCGCGGATGGTGAACGCCACGGTGGCGTTGCCGGCGTGATCTTCGGCGTCCTCGTAAAAAAAGAAGGAGTGGATATGCAGCCCGTCTTCGTCTTCGAAAAAACGCGCCGACGCCTCGATATCCTCCAGGTCCAGCCGGGTCGCCAGGCTTTGGCCCAGCTCATCCTGCACCCGGTCCCGCTCATCGTTGCCGGGTTCAATCAGATCCACCCAGACGGAATCAGCTAACCTGTCGGCTTCATCCAGCTCAAGGCGGGACAAGCGATTGTGATCCAATTTAAACGCGTTAAGCATACGCCATAGCTTCCTTAGCGGTGACAATCGGGAAACGCATTAGAAAGCAGAAACCGGGGGTGAGAATGTCACCGGCAAGTTTCAGACCATCACAGATCTGACTCAGAGCGACACATAAACGCGGGTCGCTGACAACCACTGAGGCCATCAGCAATAGGGATAGCCTTAGTGGGTGTACCTGATAAACAGATTAACGAGCCAGTATCTACTGGGGGCGTCCAAGGCGTAATCCTCTAATCATAATAGTGCGCGCATGTTACGCCGAGATGAAAAAGACTGTCAATACGCAAGCGGCGCAAAACTGTATATTTCGCGTACGATCGGCTGATTTAATCAGTAACCGCGCGTGAACGGACCCGTTAGCCGAAACCAGGGGGATTATACCGTTTCCAGGCGGGCGTAAGCCGCCACCAGCCACTTGATGCCCTGACCCTGGAAGGCAATCTGCAACCGGCTGTGCTCGCCGGTGCCCTCGAGGTTTATCACCGTGCCTTCGCCGAACTTGGGATGGCGCACCCGCTGCCCCAGCGTAAATCCGCTGTCGTTTTCACTGACCGGGGTACCCATGCGCTGATGGTTGGCCGGCCGGGTGACGCTTGCGCGCAGCCGCACCTCCTCGATACATTCCTCGGGCAGTTCGCCGACAAATCGCGAGGGCCGGTGAAAGGCCTCCTTGCCGTACAGCCGGCGGGTTTCCGCGTAGGTGATGGTCAGCTTTTCCATGGCGCGGGTGACGCCCACATAGGCCAGGCGGCGCTCTTCCTCCAGCCGACCACCCTCGTCCAGGGACATTTGGCTTGGGAACATGCCCTCCTCCATGCCGACGATAAACACCTGGCGGAATTCCAGCCCCTTGGCGGAATGCAGGGTCATCAGCTGCACCGCGTCCTGGTTGGCATGGGCCTGTCCTTCCCCCGCCTCCAGGGCGGCGTGGGATAAAAACGCCTGCAGCGGCATCAAATCCTGGTCTTCATCCTGGTAGCTGTACTGCCGCGTGGCGGTCACCAGTTCCTCCAGGTTTTCGATGCGCGCCTGGCCCTTCTCGCCCTTTTCCTGCTCATACATGATCCACAGGCCCGAGTTCCTGATCACCCGGTCCGTTTGCACATGCAGCGGCAGGTCGACCGTTTCCTCCGCCAGGGCATCCACCAGTTCGACAAAGCGCTGCATGGCCGACGCGGCGCGCCCGGCCAGCACCCGATCGCGCAATAACTCGCGGGTTGCCTGCCAGAGGGTCAGTTGCCGATCCCGGGCCGCCTGGCGCACGACGTCCAGCGTACGGTCGCCGATGCCGCGCGTCGGGGTGTTGACCACGCGCTCGAACGCCGCGTCGTCATTCCGGTTGGCGATCAGGCGCAGGTAGGCCAGCGCGTCCTTGATTTCCTGGCGTTCAAAAAAGCGCTGGCCGCCGTAAATGCGGTAAGGCATGGCGTTTTGCAACAGCGCCTCTTCCAGCACCCGGGACTGGGCGTTGCTGCGATAGAGGATAGCGCTGTCGCTAAGCGCATTGCCCGTTTCCTGCCAGGTGCGAATGCGGTTGACCACAAAGCGCGCCTCGTCCAGCTCGTTGAACGCGCAGTAAACCGAAATCGGCTCGCCCTCGGCGTCCTCGGTCCAAAGGTTTTTCCCCAGCCGGCCGCCGTTATGGGCGATGAGGGCATTGGCCGCTTTGAGGATATTGCTGGTGGAGCGGTAGTTCTGCTCCAGGCGCACGGTGTGGGCGCCGGGAAAATCATCCAGGAAGCGCTGGATATTCTCCACCTGCGCGCCGCGCCAGCCATAGATTGACTGATCGTCGTCGCCGACAATCATGACGTTGCCGCTATCGCCGGCCAGGAGCCTTATCCAGGCATACTGGATGCGGTTGGTGTCCTGGAATTCGTCCACCAGGATATTGCTGAAGCGTTCGCGGTAGTGCTTGAGAATATGGGGTTTGTTCAGCCACAGCTCGTGGGCGCGCAGCAGCAGTTCGGCAAAATCCACCAGCCCCGCGCGATCGCAGGCTTCCTGGTAGGCCTGGTAGATGCGCAGCCAGGTGGCCTCCACGGGGTTGCCGTAGCTCTCCACATGCTGCGGGCGCAGGCCCTCGTCTTTTTTGCCGCCGATATACCACATGGCCTGGCGCGGCGGCCATTGCTTCTCGTCGATATTGAGCGCGCGGATAATGCGCCTGAGCAGCCGCAGCTGGTCCTCGCTGTCGAGGATCTGGAAATCCTGCGGCAGATTGGCGTCCATATGATGGGCGCGCAGCAGGCGGTGGGCCAGGCCGTGGAAGGTGCCGATCCACATGCCGCCCTGGGCGGTGCCGATCAGATGTTCGATGCGATGGCGCATTTCCGCCGCCGCCTTGTTGGTAAAGGTCACCGACAGGATAGAATAGGGCGAGCAGTTCTCCACCGACAGCAGCCAGGCGATGCGATGCACCAATACCCGCGTTTTGCCGCTGCCGGCGCCCGCCAGGACCAGCAAATTGCCGCGCGGCGCCGCTACGGCTTCGCGCTGTTTGTCGTTCAGGCTGTTGAGCAGATCGGAAACGTCCATAGAAGGCCTTCTTTATCCGGCGTTAAGGTACTGGTTATTTATACAGACATAGTGAGGATTATAACAAGGCTGTCAGGGAAGCCAACTGCGAAATTTCAATATGAGGCAACAAACGGGCATCCGCGGCCTGGAAAAAATTGCCGCCGCGATCGTTTACCCAGCACGCCTGCAGGCCCGAAGCGACGGCGCCGGTGATATCGGCGGTTAAATCATCACCGACGTGCAGGATGTTTTCCGGCGCCAGCCCCAGCCTTTGCGCCGCGATATGATACATGTCCCGGTACGGTTTGGCGCGTCCGTCGGGGCCGGCGCGCAGCACAAAAGCAAAATAGCCGCCCAGCCCGCAGGCCTCGGGGGAGGCGTTGCCGTTGGTGATGGCCACCAGCGGCCAGCGTTCGCCCAAAGCGCTTAAGGTCCGGTGGGTGGCGGCCGGCACATCGATGTCGCTGCGCCAGCGGGCAAAACTCGCCATAAAGGCGTCCGCGCCGGCCCGGGCCGCGCGCGCGTCCAGCCCCTGGTTGCGCATGGTCAGCTCGACCGCGCGCCAGCGCCACTGGCTGACGTCATGGTAGATATCCGGCTCGCGCCGGCGCAGCTCGGCGCGGATGCGCTGGAAGTGGCCGGCGTCCAGATCTTTCAGCGCCGGATGGTACCGTTGCAGGAAAAGCGTCGATTCCCGCTCGGTACGGGCGATAACCGGACGGTTATCATACAGCGTGTCGTCCAGATCGAAGGTCAATGCGCGAATCTCGCGCAGGGGGCGATAAAAATGCATCAGCTTTTACCTCGTTTGGCTCGTGGATGCGCCGCATCGTAAACCAATGCCAGGTGCTGGAAATCAAGGTGGGTATAGATCTGGGTGGTGGATACATTGGCGTGGCCGAGCAATTCCTGTACCGCGCGCAGGTTGCCGCTGGATTCCAGCATATGGGTGGCGAACGAATGGCGCAGCTTATGCGGATGGACATGGCTCTCCAGTCCCTGTTTGACGCCCCACTCGGCAAAACGCTTTTGCACGTTGCGCATGGAGATGCGCTTGCCGGTCCTGGCGACAAATACCGCGTTATCCACCGGGGCGAACCGCTCACGCAGCGCCAGCCAGTGCTCCAGCCAGACGATGGCGGTCTTGCCCAGCGGCAGCTTGCGTTCTTTGTTGCCCTTGCCCACCACCCAGACTTCGCCCGCCGCCAAATCGATATGGCCGCGGTCCAGGTTGACCAGCTCCGCCAAACGCAGGCCGTCGCCATACATCAGTTCCAGCATGGCGCGATCCCGTACCGCCAGCGGATCGTCGGTATTGATATCCAGCAGACGGTTCACTTCGTCCACATCCATGTTTTTCGGCAGGTGGCGGCCGCTGCGCGGCGCCGGCACGCCTTTGGCCGGATTGGCCTTCAATTCGCCGCGTCCGACCAGCCAGTCGAGAAAGCTGCGCAGCGCCGAGAGCCGCAGCGCCAGGCTGGCGGCCTGCAGACCGCGGCGTTTGCTGCGGGTGGCCATCGCGCGGACATGGGTCACGTCGAGCTGGGGCCAGGCGGTCAGGCCCAGCTCGCCGGCTATATCGATCAAGGCGGTTAACTGGCGATCGTAACTGGACTGCGTCAGCGGACTGAGCTGCCGCTCCACCCGCAGGTAGCGCAAAAACGCATCCACCTCCGGGCGCAGCGGCGAGACCTGGAGGGTCATGAACGCCCGACCCAGCGGGCCAGCAGGCCGGGCAGCAGGATGGCCAGTTGCTGTAACAGCACCGTGCCCATGCCGGACTGATAGTGCTGGCTGTCGCGGCTGGTAAAGGTCAACACGCCCAGGTCGCCTTTTTCCCCCATCAGGGAAATCGCCACCGAGCCGACCTGCCGCGCCTGGGGCAACAGCTGCAGCAGTTCGGGGCCGTTCAGGCCGCCCAGATAATGGTTGCCCTGCCCCAGCCGCTGGATGCGCAGGGGCTCAAACGCGGTGCGGGAAATGCCCAGGTGGGTAAAATCCGACGGTGCGCCGATATACCATTTATCGGTGAACAGCCTGACATGCGCCCCGGACAAGCCCAGGCCGCGCGCCCAGCGCTGCAGGCGGTTAAGCATATCCAGCAGGCTGTCGGCGGCCGCCAGATCGGACTGCAGATGCAACAGCCGGTTAAACAGCTGTTCGTTGGCGCTCGCCTGCTCCATCAACAGGGTAATCTCTTCCTCCAGCTGGCGGATATGATTACGCTGGCGGGCCAGCTGCCACTCCAGCAGGGAAACGCTGCCCCGGTTGACATGGGGCACGCGCATCTGCTCGACCTGGCAAGCGTTGCGGATAAAAAAATCCGGGTTTTCCAGCAGAAATTGCGCCACCGTGCTGTCGTCCAGCCGCGCCGCGGTCTCCAGTTGTTCCCCGACATGCTTCATAGATGTATAAATCCGTCGTAGATATGGGTTGCCGGCCCGGTCATATACAGCGGATTGCCCGGTCCTTTCCAGCTGATGTCCAGCGTGCCGCCCGGCAGGTCGACGCTGACGCGCTCCGCCAGCAGCGCCTGCTGGATGCCGATGGCCACCGCCGCGCAGGCGCCGCTGCCGCAGGCGCGTGTTTCCCCGGCGCCGCGCTCGTAAACCCGCAGGCGGATGTGCTGCGGGTCTATCACCTGCATAAAACCGATGTTCGCCCGCTCCGGGAAACGCTCGTGGTTTTCAAGCAGCGGCCCCAGCGTCTCCACCGGCGCGGTATCGATATCCTCCACCGTTATCACGCAGTGGGGATTGCCCATGGATACCACGCCACACAGCACGGTTTGCTCCGCCACCCGCATGATATAGGTCTTTTCCGCCTTGGTGGCGCGGAAGGGCACCATCTGCGGGTCAAAATTGGGTTCGCCCATATTGACCCTTACCAGTTCATCATCGGTAATGGTTAATATCATACGGCCGGTTTGGGTACTGACGTGTATTTCACGTTTGTTGGTTAAACTTTTCATCCTGACAAAACGGGCAAAACACCGCGCGCCGTTGCCGCATTGCGCCACTTCGCTGCCGTCGGCGTTAAAAATACGGTAATGAAAATCCAGTTCCGGGTCGTAGGGAGGCTCCACTACCAGCAGTTGGTCGAACCCGACGCCATAATGCCGGTCCGCCAGGCGACGGATCAGCTCCGGCGAAAAGTAGACATTTTGCGTCACGGCGTCCACGACCATAAAGTCGTTTCCCAGACCGTGCATTTTGGAAAACTGCATAATTCACTCCGCTGAGTAACCTTACGCGCAGCATAGCGCGTCTCTAAAGCCGATGCGACTGAATCGCGGTTACGGCTGCGCCGACGTCGACGACGAGGCGCCGCCGGGATTCGCGGTTTGCACAGGCGTTGGCGTAACCGTCCTGGCGGGTTTCGGTTTGGCGGTGGTTTTCTCGGCCGGCGGGTAATATAGCGGACCTTTCAGCCCACATCCGTTCAATCCCAGAACTAAAAACGCCAGGGTAATAAGGCGTAACGGGTTTTTCATGCGCTTAGCTACCTGTTATTCATACTTTCAGGCTAACTATCATCGCAGTTAGATGCTGAAAAGCAATAGGAATCGAATGCCGGCGCCGCCGGGCGCCGGGCATCGGCGGGGGGAACAGGCGCGCCACACGGGCGGGGCGGCTAGTTCAACCGTGCCTGCTGCGGCAGTGACGACGCGTCATGCTCATAGGCCGGCGCGCACAAATGGGACAGTACGCTGCTGCGAAACGGCACCACCTGGATCCGGCCGTCCAGCTGCACAATCTGGTAAAACTGCGGCAGGTTGAAGTTGATAAAGCTGGAACCGTAGGTGAAGCGGTCGTGGGACGACGAATAAAAACGGCTCACATCGCGCACCAGCTCTTCCTTGCTGCCTTCGCAATGGTGGTAAGCCTCGACCCGGTTGGTCTCGTCCAGGATATAAATGTTAAAGCCCTGGTCGTCGGCGCTGTCTTCAAAAAAGAACTGGATTATGCCTTCGCTGGCGAAACCGTCCACCACCGGCGGTAAATGAATTTTTTCCGTTTCCATCTGGATCGACAGGCCATGCAGCTTATTGTTGGAAATGGCGCCGTAAAATTCAATGGCGTTTTCCAGTTTCTGCACCGAGACGCTCAGGCGTTCAAAAAACAATCCCCAGGTCTGGCCGGCTACCCGGACCGCTTTAAACCGCGCCGGATCCTGGCGGGTGCTGGATAGACGCAGTTCGATGCAATCCGCCACCAACTGCTGCACCCGGGTGCGGATAAGTCCGCGCAAATGCTGGCTGTAGCAGAACACTTCCACCGTATCAGGCGGCGCGGCGTCCTGATGCATCTTGCCGAGGATGGTTTTCAACGCTTCCAGTACCGCCTGCTCGCCGTTGAAATGCAGGGTGCGCACCTCATTCCACGAATTGCGGTACAGCAGGTCGATACTGCCCACCAGGCACTCCTGCTGTTGGCCGAAGCTGAACACGTCCAGCTTGCGGAAATCAAAATGCACCACCTGGTTGCGGAAAACCGCGGTCGGATCGTGTTCAAGGTTGACGATGATCGCCAGATGGCGGATTTCGCAGGGGCTGTAGAGCGCCTTAGGCGTCGGCGCCGGCACCCGCAGCGGGAAATTGCGCGACACATCCGCCACCAGTTCCTGCAGCCGGGGCAGATCGCACAGGTCGCTGCCCTTGATATGCAACTGGGTCTTTTCGGTCAGCAGGCCGTTAAACCACGCCCAGGCCACCAGCTTGTTCAGGTAGCGGTTATATTCCAGCGGCTGGTGGCTGATGATGGATTCCATCGCCGGCGACTGGTTATACAGGTACCAGCCGGCCCGGTTGGCCCGGCCCTGGGGCACATGGATAAACGTGAGGTTCGGTTCGGACAGATCGGGGGAGATCTGCGGGTTAATCAGCGTCACCTTGCCCGGCAGCGCTTCAAACGCCGCGTAGAGTTTACGGGTCAGCACCCCGATATCCTGCGGGCTGGCGCTGACGCTCAGGTTATTGCGGCGCGCAAAGCGAATCAGGTTACGGTAGCTTTGCATCATGGCGTCGAGCAGTTCGTTATGCGCCTCACGCACCTGGCCGATTTTCCAGTTGGCGCGGTCGTCGAGCATGCTCAGGCGCGCTTCGTCCCAGCCCCACTCCTTGACCTGCTGGCTTAGGATCTCGCGGCGCCAGACGACGCTTTCAGGCGTCAGCGAGAGCTTTTCGCAGACCTTGAGGTAGAAACAGCGCCGCACCAGGTCCAGCCGGGTGGTGTCGTTAATCTGGGTCAGGTAGTGGGTCACGCGCTCGAGCATCATGCAATAAGGATCGAGGCCGTAGGAGACTATCTCGCCGTCGTGCAAATGCTGCTTGATATTCATGGCCAGCAGCTGGGTATGGGGATATTCCCAGGAATAGGCTTCCAGCAGCAGGGTCTTGAGCACCGCTTTGTACGGGGAATCGATGCTTTTATACAGTTGCCACAGGCTGGCGCCGAAATATTCTTCGGCGGACAGCGTGCCCAGCCCGCCCAGATCGAGCCATTCATTGGGGGTCAGCGCGCCGCGGGCATAAAGCGACATGACGTAATCGTCATAGTGCTCTTCTTCGTCGCCCGGCACCATATTCCATAAAATGCGCTTGCCGGCCATGCGCACCGCGGTGCGGTAGAATTCGTCCAGCAACAGGATATGCTGGGTGGAACCGCAGTCTTCATCACCCAGGCTGCCGCTTTCGTTATGGCGGAAGCGGTTTTCATCAATCAGGAAGAAGTTGACGTCCACGCCCTTGGTGCCGGCCCATTTTTCCAGCAGGGCGCATTTGCGCTGCAACTGATAACGTTCTTCGTTATCCAGCCAGGACTGATGGCAGACCCAGATATCCAGGTCGGAATTGGCGTTCTGCCCGATGGACGAGGTGCTGCCCATGGAGTAAACCCCGGTGATCGGCCTTTCCCCGCTGGCGGGCGTCACCATCGGCTGCGCGGACTGGCGCTCAATATCGGCTATCCAGGCGGCCTGGCTTTCATCGCACGTGTAGAAGCAAACGCCGCACGGAACGTTACCTTCTAGGTAACCCGGAAGCATTGGATGATGATAATGTAATAAGGTTGGCAGCAGACTGTAGACTTGCTGAAAGGCCGGCCCCATGGCCGCCAACGCCCGATCCACCCGTAATTGGTTGATCGCGTCCAGTCTCTGTTTCAATGTCTCGATGTAGAAGTACAAGACGTCTCGCCTGGTTATCCCGGTGCCTAAGAGCCTATTTCCATACCCGGCCGGAGTGTTGTTTTGAAGATGGGTCGGCCGGTAATTGCTGGAAACGTGATCAATTTAACACCTTGCTGTTTGACCGTAAAGAAAGTTAAGCTACCCATTAATTATAACACTTTTCCCCGCGGCAACCTTTAATTCCCGATTATCGGCACTTCACCCCATGCCGCCATCACCGGATCCTGATAACTTACAGCGTTTTACTATCGATGGTAGAATGGTTAAAGAATGTGAGAAACGGTAACCCAGAATGCAAGATACCCTGATACGCATCGCCACCCGGCAGAGCCCGCTGGCGCTATGGCAAGCACAGTATGTTCAGCGCCAGCTGCAGCTTCATCATCCCGATTTACGGGTGGAACTGGTACCCATGGTGACCCGCGGCGACATTTTGCTGGATACGCCGCTGGCCAAGGTGGGCGGCAAAGGGCTTTTTATCAAGGAGCTGGAGCGCGCCCTGCTTGAGGATCGCGCCGATATCGCCGTGCACTCCATGAAGGACGTGACCGTCTCATTCCCCGACGGGCTGGGGCTGGTGACCATTTGTGAGCGCGAGGATCCCCGCGACGCCTTCGTCTCCCCGGCCTACGCCAGCCTGGACGAGCTGCCGCCGGGCGCCGTGGTGGGCACGTCCAGCCTGCGCCGGCAGTGCCAGGTACGGGAACGCCGTCCGGATCTGGTGATCCGCGATCTGCGCGGCAACGTGGGCACGCGCCTGGCCAGGCTGGATCGGGGCGAATACGATGCGATCATCCTGGCGGTGGCCGGACTGAAGCGCCTGGATCTGCAGGATCGCATCCGTACGCCGCTGGAACCCGAGCTGTGCCTGCCCGCTGTCGGCCAGGGGGCGGTCGGCGTGGAATGTCGTCTGGACGACCGACGTACCCGCGCGCTGCTGGCCCCGCTGCATCACCGCGCCACCGCCACTCGCATCAGCGCGGAGCGCGCCATGAACGCCCGTCTTGACGGCGGTTGCCAGGTGCCTATCGGCAGCTACGCCGAAATCCAGGGCGACCGGATCTGGCTACGCGCGCTGGTGGGCAGCCCCGACGGCGGCAGGGTTATCCGCGCCGAAAGCAGCGCTCCCCTGGAGGAAGCGGAAGCGTTGGGCATCCGCCTGGCGGAGGAGTTGCTCAGGCAGGGCGCCCGGGAAATCCTCGATCAGGTCTATGCGGCGGAAAAACAGGATTCGCCGCAATGAGCATCCTGGTCACGCGCCCGTCCCCCGCCGGCGAAGAACTGGTGAACCGCTTGCGCGCGCGCGGCCGATCCGCCTGGCACCTGCCGCTGATTGATTTTGCCCCCGGAGACGAACTGGCCCGGCTGCCCGAACGCCTGGGCGCGCTGCGGCCAGGCGATCTGGTGTTTATCGTCTCGAAACACGCGGTCAATTATGCCCACCCGTTTCTGACCCGCCGGGGCCTGTCCTGGCCGGAAACGCTGAAATACCTCGCGGTCGGCCGCACCAGCGGCCTGCTGATGCACACCGCCTCCGGCCTGCCGGTGGACTACCCCCACGACGGCGAAAGCAGCGAACATCTGCTGCGCCTGCCGTCGCTACAGCGCGTCGCCGGATTGCGGGCGCTGATCCTGCGCGGCAACGGCGGGCGGGAAGTACTGGAGGAGACGTTGCGGCAACGTGGCGCCGAGGTCGCGTATTGTGAATGCTATCAGCGCAGCCCGGTGCATTACGACGGCGAGCAGCAAAGCCGGCGCTGTCAGCAACTGGGCATCAATACTTTGATCATTACCAGCGGCGAAATGTTACAACAATTCTATACTTTAATTCCTGAGTACTATCGCGTCTCATGGCTGTTGCAATGCCGGCTGGTCGTGGTGAGTGAACGAATCGGGGCTTTAGCCCGCCAATTGGGCTGGACGGACATCGTCGTAGCAAACGCGGCAGACAACGATGCGCTTATGCGTGTGCTGCTCTAAATCTAATCATGGGATAGGCCAATATGACGGAACACACTACTCCAACGACTCCGCAGGAAGATGCAACCCGGGCGGCGGATACGCCTAAGCCCTCGTCATTCGCGCCCGGCGATACGGCGGCGGGTACCGCCAAGGCCAATCCTCCGGGCGGCGGGACGAAGGCCCCCAAGAGCGGCAAAAAGCCCCTAGGCGTCATCCTGGCGGCTATCGCCATTATCCTGTCCCTGCTGCTGGCCGCCGCGCTCTATATGTACGGCGTCCGGCAGGCAAAAACGCAAAACGCGCTGAATCAACAGCTGCAATCCCGCATCGAGGCATTGCAGCAAGCGCAGCAACAGCAACAGCAGCAATCCCAGGCGGCGTTGCAGCAGCAGGGCCGGCAGCTTGGCGCCGCCCAGCAGCAGGCGGCCGTCCAGGACAGGCAGCTAAGCGAATTGCGCGATAAAGTCGCCACCATCTCCGGCTCCGATGCCAATACCTGGCTGTTGGCCCAGGCGGATTTCCTGGTCAAGCAGGCCGGCCGCAAGCTCTGGAGCGATCAGGATATCGTCACCGCCGGCGCGCTGCTCAAGAGCGCCGATGCCAGCCTGGCGGATATGAACGATCCCAGCCTGATGAACGTGCGTCGCGCCATAACCGAGGATATTGCCGCCCTCTCAGGCGTCAGCCAGGTGGATTTTGACGGGATTATTCTGAAAGTGAACCAATTGTCAAACCAGGTGGACAACCTGCGCCTGGCCGACAACGACAGCGATGAATCCCCCATGGACAGCGACGGCGGCAGCGAGCTGTCAAGCTCGGTGCGCGAATGGCGGCAAAACCTCAGCAAAAGCTGGCACAACTTTATGAATGACTTTATTACCATCCGCCGTCGCGATACCAGCGCCGAGCCGCTGCTGGCGCCAAACCAGGATATCTACCTGCGTGAAAATATCCGCTCGCGCCTGCTGATTGCGGCGCAAGCGGTGCCGCGCCACCAAAATGAAATCTACCGGCAATCCCTGGAAAGCGTCTCTACCTGGGTACGCGCCTATTTCGACGCCGATGATGCCAATACCCGCGCCTTTCTCAGCGAACTGGACGACCTGAGCCAGCAGAATATCACCATGGATGTGCCGGCACAGTTAAGCAGCCAGCCGCTGCTGGAGAAACTGGTGCAGACGCGCGTGCGCAACCTGCTGGCGCAGCCGTCGGCCTCGGTTGCTAATGCCCCCGCCGCTCAGGGAGAATAAACGATGCTACGCGTATTGTTGCTGTTCATCCTGCTGATTGCCGGGATTGTGATCGGGCCGATTATCGCCGGCCATCAGGGTTATGTACTGATCCAGACCGATAATTACAATATCGAGACCAGTGTGACCGGTCTGGTGATTATCCTGATTGTGGCGCTGGTGGCGCTGTTTATCGTGGAGTGGGTGTTGCGGCGCGTTTTCCGTACCGGCGCGCGTACCCGCCGCTGGTTCCTGGTGCGTAAAAACCACCGCGCCCGCAAACATACCAAAGCCGCGCTGATGAAACTGGCGGAAGGCGATTACCGGCAGGTGGAAAAATTGCTGACCCGCAACGCCGACCACGCCGATCAGCCAGTGGTCAATTACCTGCTGGCCGCCGAGGCGGCGCAGCAACGGGGCGACGATATTCGCGCCAACCAGCATCTGGAGCGGGCCATGGAGGCGGCGGATAACGATCAGCTGCCGGTGGATATCACCCGGGTGCGCATCCAGCTGGCGCGCAATGAAAACCATGCCGCCCGTCACGGCGCCGACCGTTTGCTGGAGATCGCTCCGCGTCATCCGGAGGTGCTGCGCCTCGCCGAGCAGGCGTTTATCCGTACCCGCGCCTGGCAGGCGCTGCTGGATATCCTGCCGGCCATGCGCAAAGTGCGGGTCTATGAAGAGAGTAAAATCCAGTCGCTGGAGCACCAGGCCTACAGCGGATTGATGGACCAGATCATGGAGAACGAGGGCAGCGAGGGCCTGAATAGCTGGTGGCGCAATCAAAGCCGCCGCACCCGCAACGATCCCCAACTACAGATCGCGCTGGCGGAACATCTGATCGTCTGCAACGATCATGAAACCGCCCAGGCTATTATCGTCAAGGGATTGAAGGACCATTACAACGAACAGCTGCTGTTGCTGGTGCCGCGCCTGAAAACCGGCGATCCGGAGCAGCTGGAAAAAGTCCTGCGCCAGCAGATCAAGCAGCAGGGCGCGTCCCCATTGCTTAACAGCACCATGGGTCAGCTCTTGATGAAGCGCGGCGAATGGCAGGCCGCCGCCGACGCGTTCCGCGCCGCGCTTGCCCAGCGTCCGGACGCCCATGACTACGCCTGGCTGGCCGATGTGCTCGATCGCCTGCGTCTGCCGGAAGAGGCCACGCAAATGCGCCAGGAATCCATCAACCTATCGCTGCAAGCCCCACAGCAGGCGCAGCCCGTCCCGCAGCCAGACCCGGCGCTGAAACCTTTGCCCTAGGTAACCCGCCCCGGTTTGGATTAAAAAAAACACTTGCCATCACGGCAAGTGTTTAACAAGGTCAGGTCATAAGACAACAGTTTGGCGCCTCACTCAACGTTTTGTCCGAAGGTTCTGATGAGGGACTCATCATGGAGCTGGACAATAGGCGCCACAAGTTTGGCTCTGCGTCATTCCGGGGTTTATGAGGCGTAAACGCGAACATATGAGGGTGGAATGAGCATCTACAACAAAAGTAGTGCAGTTTGCGTGCCAGGACGGGTTTTGCCGCGGGATATTTTTTTACCCGCGGCGGAAGCGCATCAATAAGGGTACGGCCGGCCTCATTCCTTCCGCATTATGGCTGCGAATAACAATATCAACATATTGATAAACAATAACTTAAATTGATTTCGCCGGACTTTACCCCGCCATCGCCGTGCAAATCATTGCCGCCTGCCGGACAGACGATAACAGACAGGCCGCGCTTATTGCGCGGACGCCGCCGGCGGAACCTGTTACCTGTGAGAGACACAAATAGGCTGAAATAATTATTTATATTTAATTCAAATGGTTATATGTCTCTATATCGAGACATATACCCCTAGAGTATACGCAACGCCGCCCGCGCTAAATATATAATGACTTCTCCCCCAGCGGCCGGGTTTTAAACCGCCGGTGCAGCCATAGATATTGGCCGGGGGCTTTCATGATTTCAGTCTCTATCACCCGGTTGACATAGTTGGCGGCCGCCAGGCTGTCGTCGTAAGGGTAGTTTTGCAGCTCCGGCGAAATAATTAACTGGTAGCCCAGGCGGTCGGGTTTGCGGATGACCACGGCGCTGACCAGCTTCGGCCGGGCCAGCTTGGCGATGGTAAAGGTGCCGTTGGTGGTAGCGGTTTGATTGACGCCGAAAAACGGCACAAATACGCTGCCCTTCGGGCCGTTATCCTGATCCGGGGCAAACCAGACCACGCCGCCGCGTTTTAACGTGTGTACCATGCAAACCAGTTTTTTACGGCTGACCAGGGAATTCCCCGAGCGGGAACGGCCCCACTTCTGCACCAGTTCCATAATTTTGCTGTTATGGGGACGATACATGACGGTCATGGGTTTGCAGTGGCCTAAAATACGAAAATGCAGCTCCAGCGTCATAAAATGCACGCCGATAACGATAACCCCATTTTTCTCCCCTATGGGGGAATCCAGGTTTTCCAGGCCGACCACATCGAACCATTTTTTTATACGCTGGTCGGACCAAAACCACGCCATTCCGGTTTCCATCAGGCCCATGCCCAGGGAAGAAAAGTTATCGGCCAATTTTATTTTGATTTGTTCCGGCTCGAGAGTAGGGAAACTGAGCTCAAGATTACGTTTGGCGATGGCAACGCGCCTTTTTAAAAAGCGCATGGATAACAACCCCATACCCCCGCCCAGGCGCAGTAGCAGCGGATAAGGCAGCTGCACTAATAAAAACAACAGGCCAAGCCCCAGCCAAAGTAACCAATACCTGGGGTGCATATAACTTAACGGCAATAGCCAACGTTGGATCATAGGGATGGTTCCGCAGCACGGGACGGCGTCAATAATTCGGCATAGGTAATAACCTGGGTTATTACTTACTACGATGAGCTTAACGAGGACACTGACTCTCGCCGCATGGGTGCATTAAAAGATATTCAATTATAAAAAAAACAGGCTTTTCCGGCCGTTCACCAAGCGTCAAAAGAAAAATAGAACCGAATAATACTAGCCGTTTTATTTTACAGAAAAAAGACAACCTAGCACGGACCGGCACGTTTAAACAGCCCGGGGAGAGGCAGGTATCGTAATTTCCTCTGACCTTAACTTATTCAGACACCGGCGGTGAAACTTAATTCATTAACCGCGTTAATCCATCCGCCCAGAAAACGGTGAAAAAAATAAAGTAAAAGCATTGCGGCAAAACAATGCCGCGCGCCCCGCGGCCCAAAATCCGGCCTGGGGCAAGCGGGGCCGCCCCGCCAGAGAGAGGCCCCTGCCATCCCGCGATCAGGCCGAGACCGTGCGCGCAAGCTGCTCGCCCAGGCCCTCTACGCCCAAACGCAGGGTCTGCCCGGCGCGCAGGAAAATGGCTTCCGGCTTATGTCCCATACCCACTCCCGGCGGCGTGCCGGTGGCGATAATATCCCCGGGCCGCAGGCTCATAAAATGGCTCAGGTAGCTGATAATATGCCTGACGCCAAAAATCATGGTGGCGGTATTCCCATTCTGGTAACGCGTGCCGTCCACCTCCAGCCAAAGGTTCAGCGCCTGCGGGTCGGCTATTTCATCCGCCGTGACCAGCCAGGGGCCAATGGGACCGAAGGTATCGCAGCCTTTTCCTTTATCCCAGGTGCCGCCGCGTTCTATTTGCCACTCCCGCTCGGAAATATCATTCACCACGCAATAACCGGCCACATGGTCCATGGCTTCCCCCTCGTCGATGTAACGCCCGCCCTGGCCGATGACCACGCCCAGCTCCACTTCCCAATCGGTCTTACGGGACTGGCGGGGAATCTGCACATCGTCATTGGGGCCGTTGATGGCGCTGACCCATTTATTAAACACGATAGGCTCGGTGGGAATGGCCGCCCCGGTTTCCGCCGCATGGTCGGCGTAGTTGAGGCCGATACAGACAAACTTGCCTACCTGGCCGACGCAGGGCCCCAGCCTGGGCTGGCCGGCCACCAGCGGCAGCTGGGCGATATCCAGGGCGCGTAATGTGGCGAGCGCGGCGGGCAGCAGGGCGTCCCCGCCGATATCGGCGATATGACCGGCCAGGCTCCGTATGCGTCCCTCGTTATCCAGAATGCCTGGGCGTTCCTCGCCGGGCGGGCCATAGCGCAATAATTTCATGACGTACTCCGTTTTTTTAAAATGACAACGGGTGAAAATATATGCCCCGTAACCGCTGCCGGCCATCAAAACCACCGGACAGACATCAAATACTTGAAGAAGATCACTTTCAGGCGGGTTGCCCATCACGGTGGGATGAATGAGTAACGCGCCGCAACCATGAACGTTCGCTTCGGCCATTTCTTTAACAGGAAGCGCTAATTAAGCACAGCGCCTAAACCGCATTGAAATATGCTGAATATAGCCTTATTTTTTCCTGTCTCGTCCTTGATTTATTTCAGGGTTCCATTATGCTCGTGGCGTTTCATTATCCAGATGATAACGTAGAATATTTTATTTAAAATCATTTCCCGAATGTGTAATTGCCAGCTTTTAAGCCTGTATCCGTTATTGTCTTTAGCGCTGTCCGCGATAATAGTAGCGGCCGGCGGTTCTGTGCGTTTTTTATTTCAACAATATGCCAATAAATACTCTTCATGTATTTTCCAGGGAATCGTTTTATGAACATAAAACTGGTGCTGGTTGACGATCATGAACTGATCATCAACGGCATTAAAGCATTGCTTACCCCCTATCCGCGTTACCAGATAGCGGGCCAGGTGGACAATGGACTTGAGGTCTATCGCCTGTGCGGCGAGACCCACCCGGATATCGTGATATTGGATTTGGGATTGCCCGGCATGGATGGGCAGGATGTGATCGCGCAATTGCTTAAGCGCTGGCCCGCCCTGCGCATTATCGTGCTTACCTCCAGGCGGGGAGAGCATTATGCCGCCGGGGTGCTGCGCCTGGGCGCCCTGGGCTTTGTGCTGAAAAGCAGCCCGCAGCATTGCCTGCTGACCGCGCTGCAGTACGTTTTTAACCGCAAGCGTTACCTTGATCCGGCGCTGGATCATTTTCGCGTGTTCCAGCTGATGAACGAAAGCGGCCATCACCCTTTGTCCCTGACGCTGAGGGAGCGCCAGGTATTAAAGCAAATCGCCGAGGGCGCGGGCAACCACGCCATCGCCGGTAACTTATCCATCAGCCCTAAAACAGTCGAGACCCATCGTTTGAATATTATGCGTAAACTTGACGTGCATAAAGCCATTGACCTGGTGCATTGGTCGTTCCGGTTGGGATTGGTGGAATACCGTTAGACAAAAATTCAGGAAGGATGTCAGGGAATTACCTGATGTTTCATCTTCATTCGCCGCCTATGATGGCAATAGTCTTATAAAGCCAATAGTTAGCAGAATAAAATAGAGACGTTGTAAAAAATAATTCGGCTTATTACCGACGATCTCGCGTATTGGGGAACAGCATGCCCGACTGGATTAATGTTCATACGCCGTTAAGCGGCAACGCCGAAAGTGAGCTGATATTTAAACGGCTGACCGGCCGGGAATCCTTTTCGGCCTTATACCGGTTCAACGCGGAATTTCTTAGCACTCATAACGATTTAGATATGAATGCATTATTAGGAAAGGATATCACCATTGAAATAAAGCTCATTAATGGCGAGCGCCGTTTTTTGCATGGCCATATCACCCGCATTGATTTCAACGGCTACGATCTGCTGCATGAAAAATATAAGCTGTATACCTTCACCCTGCATCCCGCCCTGTGGTATCTGACGCAAAATCGCGATTGCCGCGTCTGGCAGGAGAAAACCCTGCCGGATATTATTACCCATGTCCTGGCCGACTATAATATTGACTGTGAAAATCGGCTGACCAGCGCCTATCATCGCTACCCCTACATCGTGCAATATCGCGAAAGCACCTTCGATTTCCTGAGCCGTCTGATGGAGCATGAGGGCATTTATTATTTTTTCCGCCACCATGATCGGGGCCATACGCTGGTGCTGGCCGACGCCCCCCAGGCGCACCAGCCTTTCCCCGGCTACGAGGATCTGGTTTACCGGCAGCCGGGCGCCGGTCTTAACGCACACCGCGAAGCCATTCACCGCTGGACATTGTCCCATGAAATCACCCCCCGGTTGTGCAGCATGGACGATTATGACTTTCGGCAGCCGCGCGCCCATCTGGGGCAAACGTGCCAAAACCGCGCCTCGTTTGCCGCCAACAAAAGCGAAATCTACGACTGGCCGGGGGGGTATGCCGATCATGGGCATGGGGAGTTCCTGGCGCAAATCCGCCAGCAGGAGCTGGCCTCCCGGCAATGCCGCGTCTCGGGACTGGCAACGGCGCGCGGCATGGCGCCCGGCTACACTTTCCGGATTCAACACTGTCCGCGCCCGCAGGATGAGCAATCTTATCTGGTCACCGGCGTCGATTACAGCATCCAGGATAACCGCTGGCATGCCGCAGATGCTCAATCCGCACCCGGCGCCGCCATGGCTGAGTTCAGCGTGGCTTTTACCGTTATACCGGCCCAGGTCACCTGGCGTCCGCCCCGCGCCACCCCCTGGCCTAAAACCCAGGGGCCGCAAACCGCCGAGGTGGCCGGTCCGCCCGGCAACAGCATTTGGACCGATAAATATGGCCGCGTAAAGCTAAAATTCCGCTGGGACCGGCACGGCGCGGGCGACGACACCGATTCCTGCTGGGTGCGGGTATCCAGCCATTGGGCCGGGTGGAAATATGGCGGCGTACAGGTGCCGCGGGTGGGCGAAGAGGTGATCGTGGATTTTATCAACGGCGATCCCGATCGTCCCATTATTACCGGACGGGTCTACAACGAAGACGCCCTGCCGCCCTGGGAACTGCCGGCCGCCGCCGCCCGCATGGGATTTATGAGCCGCAGCAGGGATGGCGGCACGGGCAACGCCAGCTACTGGTTTATGGAGGACGCGCCGGGACGCGAGTCCTTTAACCTGCATGCCGAGCGGGATATGACCCTCTCGGTGGAACATGACCAACGCATCAGCGTCGACGGCGATCTGGCGCAGGAGATAAAAGGCCAGAGCCGCTTTATCCACCAAGGTCCCTGCGCCACCTTCAAATTTAAACCCGATATACAGACCTTCCACTTGGGCAAAACCAGCCTGATTACCGCCGGCGGCAGGGCAGACGCCGTTACCGGCGGCGAATACCGGCAGGTGACCGGGCACGCGGCGCAGATTGTCAGCGGCAGCCTGACCCAGCATGCCGGTGATACTATCAGCCACCATGCCCTGAATGATCTGATGTTTGACGCCGGCAATAAAATCGTGTTCGGCCGGACGCGCTATCCCGGCGTGCTGGCGGCGGATGCGCCAGGGCCGGCCCAGGCCGCCCTGGCGCAGGCCCGGCCCGCCACCGCGCAGGAGCTGGCGGATCGCCGCCGGGCCGAGCGGCAATACCAGCGCCCGGATCCCACCCGGGTGGAATATGCCAAAGGGGTGGATACCACCATCAATGGCGTGGATCGGCAATCCATCGCCGGCAATCGGCACGTGGAGATAAAGGGCGACGCGCGCCGCCATATCCACGGCAGGCTGGATGAGCAGGTTGACAGGGATCTGGCCGTGTGCGCCGGCGGCGATATCAGCATTGACGGCGGCAATGAGATTCAGGTGACAGCCAAAAAACGGGTGCTGAAAATCAAGGGAAGCAGCGAAACCCATGCCGGCAATATGCTTCACGTCGCCGGCGCGGCGGAAAGCATCTATAACATGCGCGTTGCCATGACAAAAATGGCGGTAACCACCGATGAGGTATTGACGTCCAGCACCCGGCTGAACCTGGCCACGACCGCGGTGCGGGTCGAAACGGTGGGCGTCAATATCAGCCAGGGGCAGTTGGATATCCGCACCACGCTGCTGAGCCTGCACACCAGCGCCATCACCCTTTTTATCTGAGCCGGCCGCCATGAACATCATCAAACCCCTGCGTCTGGGCGTGCTGCACCGCCCCTGGCGCTGGCTGGGCCAAAACCAGTTAGGCGTGTCCGTGCTGGCCCTGGCTGACATGGGGCCCGCGCCACGGCTGCGTCCCGAACCGGAGCTGTGGCAACTGGCGGCGCGGGAACTGGCCGGCGACGGCGGTTTGCTGGACCTGGCCATTCCCAAAGCCTGCGCGGAATTCCTGGCCACCGGTTATGCCTATACTCGCCATCAGCGGCAAAATAATGCCTGTATGGTTAAAATCCAGGTGGACGCGCTGGAAAAGAGCCTGATGGTGTTCGGGGAACGTTTCTGGGTCAGCGGACGCCCCACCGAGGCGCTGCCGTTTGCACGGCTGCGCCTGGACTGGCAAAACGCCTTCGGCGGCGAAAACGATGCCCGCAACCCGCGTGGCCTGGGCGCGCACCCCGTAGAGCGTAACGGCGTCATATGCCATCCGCTGGCCCATATCGAACCGGAGGCGGGTTATGGCGCATCGCGTCGCAGGATAAAACCCGACTGTTTCGGCCCGCTGGACTTTTGCCTGCCGGAGCAGTTCAGCCGTATCGGCAAAAGCTACGACCGCCGCTGGCTGGAGCAGGAGTACCCCGGGTTCGCCCGCGATATCGACTGGCATGTATTTAACCGGGCCGGACGCGATCAGTGGTGGCCGCGGTCGCCGTCATTACCGCTGGGCGCGCCCTGGCGTATCTGGAATATGCACCCGGAGCAACCGCTGCAGCAGGGCGTGCTGCCCGACTGGCGCGCCCGGTGTTTTATCACGCGCGCCGCCGTTCCCGACGATCATCACGCTTGCGCGCCGCCGGCGCTGGAAGAAATCACCCTGCGCGCCACCACCTTGTGGTTTTTTCCTCATGTGGAACAGATGGTACTGATTTGGCAGGGCAGCTGCGGGATCCAGGAAGACGATGCGCTGGACGTCGACAATATGCTGGTCGCCCTTGAAGCGGCACGGGAGAGCCGGCCCCTGGCGCATTACCGGGACGTTCTCCAGGCCCGCAGCCGAAAGGCTACCGCCGCCGCCCATGCCCTGTGTGAACAGGATTTGGTCACGGAAAGCCTGATCGGCCCATGGCTGGATACCGCCCCCCGGCCGCCGGAAAGCCCGCTGGCGGCCAATCTGGCCCGCCGGGAAGCGGACCTGCGGGAAAAGCGCGGACAGCCCCTGCCGGACAGCGGCGTTCATACGACCTTACCCGGGCAGGCAACCCCGGCTGACCGGAGCCCCGGCCGGCACCAAGGCGCCGCTGACGCGCGGATAAGCCTGCGCGACGGCGACACGGGCGCAGGCGACGGCGATACGGACGCAGGAGATAGCGCCGGTAACCTGGTGGCCCGCGCGCAGGAGCCGGGGCCGCTGCCCGGCGAGCTGCCGCGGTATATGGCGCGGGTGGAACGACAGGCGGCGGCGCTGCAACAACGGGCGCTGGAAAAAGCCGCGGCCCTGGGCGCCGATATGACGGATGCCGTGGACGGCGCCGGGCCGGCGCACTACCACCGGATGCTGGCGGCGCTGCGGCGGGAGGCTGAGGACAGCGCCGGCGCCGGGCCGTCTATTGATACGCCTGAAGCCCGCCTGGCCCTGCACCAGATGTACCGGCTGGCCGCCGCTGCCCGCCCTGCGGCCCCGCAGGCGGCGGCGGAGTGCCGCCCTCGCCTTCAGGCCCTGCTGGCGCAAACGCGCGATCTCGGCGACATGGATTTGACCGGCGCCGATCTGCGCGGCCTGGATCTACGCGGCGTTAATCTGCAGCGGGCCCTGCTGGAAAGCGCCAGGCTGGATAACTGCCTGCTGGACGGCGCCGATCTCAGCGACGCCATGCTGGCCCACGCCTCGTTGACCGGCGCTTCGCTGCGCGACGCGCGCCTTGCCGAAGCCTGCCTGACCGGCGCCCGCTGTCACAACACGCTGTTCACCGGGGCGCAGCTGTCCGGGACGACAGTGACCCGGGCGGCGTTTGCAGACTGTTGTTTTGAGCGGGCGCAGCTCAGCGGGCTGCTGTTTTACCACACCGCCATCCACCGCTGCCGCTTCAGCCATGCCGCCCTGACGAACTGCACGTTTCTTGATGCCGACGCCACGGCGCCGGATTTCAGCCATTGCCGCCTGGAAAAGGTGACGTTCAACCAGGGCCGTCTGGACGCGGCTTGTTTTAACGCCGCGCGGTTGTCCGGCTGCTCGTTTATCACCCTGGCGTTGGATGAGATCCGGTTTCAGGAGGCCGCCCTGGACAGCTGTGTTTTTACCGGCGGCACCCATGCCGGAGGCGCGGCATTCCGGCGCGCCCGGCTAACAAGCTGCAACTTCCGGCAAACGCCGCTGGACCGGGCGGATTTTTCACAGGTCGAGGCGCAAAGTTGTGACTTTAGCGGCGCCGTGCTTACGCGCGCGCGCCTGGACGGTATCAACGCCGGCGGCTGCCTGTTTATCCGCGCCGACCTCAGCCACGCCTCGCTGACCCGCGCCGACCTGATCGGCGCCCTGTTGCAAAAATCCCGGCTCGCCGGCGCCGACCTGCGCGCCGCCAACCTGTTTCGCGCCGATCTGTCGTTAGCGACCATCGACCGCCATACCCGCCTGCAGGGCGCCTATACGCACCAATGCAAAACCCTGCCGCGCGCGCAGGAGCCTTCGTCATGACTCACCTCACCGCGCGGGAATTACAGCACCGCATCGACCGGGGGGAAGCGGTCGACTCGGTGACGCTGGGCGAGGAACAGCTTGCCGGCGTACGGCTGCGCGGCGCGGTATTCAGCAACGTGGATTTCACCGGGGTGGACTTACGCCGGCGCCAGCTGGAAGACACGCTGTTTGATCATTGCCGGCTGGAACGGGCCCGCTTTTGCGGCGGGAATATCAAGGACTGCCGGTTTAACCACTGCGCGCTGCCCGCGGCCGATTTCAGCGGGTGCGATATTACCGGCACAGTATTTAATCATTGCCGGCTGATGGGCAGCCGATTTGGCGCCAGCGGCCTGACATTAACCCAGTTCCTGGAGTGCCCGCTGACCGGCGCGACCTTTGATACCTGCTCGCTGGAGCAGGTGACACTGTTTAAAACGCCGCTGCTCCAGGCCCGGCTGCATCAATGCCGGGCGGTCCTGACCACATTGTTCGGCATCGACCTTACCGCCACCACGTTCAGCCAGAGCCAATTCGACCGCGTTATCTTTGCCGAATGCGACCACCGCCATAACGACTATCGCCGCCAGACCTTTATCGCCTGCCAGTTTACCGGTAATGCCATGGATAACGTCGATTTCAGCCACGGCACGCTGACCCGCAGCTGTTTTAAAGGCGCCTCGCTGGGCATGGCGCGTTTCAATCACGCCCGGTGCGGCCAGGCGCTGTTTATCGACAGCAGCCTGGCGCGGGCGCAATGCCGCCGCGGCCATTTTGACCAGGGGCAGTTTATCGGCGCCGACCTGCGACAGGCGGATTTTTCCCACGCCAGCCTGGAGCAGGCCCTGCTGCATCGCGCCGCGGCCGGACAATGCCGATTTACCGGCTGCAACCTGGCGTATGCGGATTTTCGCGAGGCCGATCTCCAGGACGCCGACCTGCGGCACGCGCGCTTTATGCGCACCAGCATGCACCGCGCCCGGCAAACGGCGGCGCTGTTTTCCAGCCGCAAGGGGCTGCTGGAGGCGGATGCAGCGCTCCATGCCGCCGAAGAGTGGAGCCACCGGCGGCCAGATGTGACCCCGGACCCTTAGCCATCCCTTATTTGAGACACCTTATGATGAACCAACAGGCATTGCGCGACCAGATTGCATCGCCGCCCGGCCAGGCCGTAGGCCGGGTGGTCAACCTGCTGCCGGACGGCTGCTATATCGTGCGCCATGAACAGCGCGGCTGGCAGTGCCGCCGGGCCGCCAGCTGCCTGCTGGCGCCGCAGCCGGGCGATACGGTGCTGGTTGCCGGCAACCGGGCGCAGCTGTGGCTGCTGGCGGTGCTGGATCGCGCGGACACGCTGTCGCCCTGGTCCCTGACGGTTGCCGGCGACCTGCATATCGTCGCCCGGGGCGAGTTAAGCCTGCATGGCGCCGAACGGCTGGCGTTGCGCGCCCCGGCGCTGGATATCGGCGCCGATCGCGGGGAATGCCGTATCGGGCGGATGCGCTACCAGGGCAAGTCGTTGTCGGCCCGGGTGGATGTCGGCTGCATCGTCGGCAAGCGGCTGGAATCGGTATGGCGCACCCTGGTGCATATCAGCCACCGGTGGCTGCGCAAAGTGACGCAAACGGAGCACGCCAGGGTCGGCCAGCTGGATTACCAGGCCGCCGATTATGCCCGCCTCCACGGCCGGAACCTCATGATCACCGCCGACGCCGTCACCAAGATCGATGCTGAACACATTCATATGGGCTGATGCGGCAGCCGCCGGATTTGCCGTAAAAATGGAGCGGAAATGGCGAAAAAAATAAGCCACCCCCCGGCGCAACGCGCCGCCGGACAGACTAGCTCGGCCGGCGGCCGGCAACGCGCCGCGCCCTTGTTATGGGAACGGCTGCTGGACGACGATCCGGAAAATCCGGACGAGTCGCCGCCGGACATGGCGTGCCTGCGCGACAGGCTGAAACAGTCGGTGTTAACCAACCTGCAGGCGCTGTTCAACTGCACGCGTTTCGCCTCCCGCGGCGAGCTGGCGCGCTGGCCCCATATTTACGCCAGTACGCTGAACTTCGGCTTGCCGCCGCTGGCCGGCAAGGTGCGCACCGAGATCGCCTGGCAGGATATCGAAGTCGCCATCGCCAGGGCGATCGCTTGCTTCGAGCCGCGCATCATCGTCCCGGAGCTGTGTATTGATTGCATTGATGACGATGCCGGGCTGGCGTCGCATAACCTGCTGTCGTTTATTATCCAGGGGCGCCTGTGGTGGTCGCCGGCGCCGGTGGAGTTCAGGTTTACCAGCCGCGTGGATCTGGAAAACGGCCATTTTGAACTGAGTGATAAGGGATAACTGATGGATAGCCGGCTATTGGACTACTACAACCGGGAATTGGCCTGGCTGCGGGAAATGGGCACGGAGTTCGCCGAACAGTATCCCAAGGTCGCCGGGCGCCTGGGCTTACACAGCGCCGAACCGGCCGATCCGTATGTCGAGCGGCTGCTGGAAGGCGTTGCTTTCCTGACCGCGCGCGTCCAGTTGAAAATGGACGCGGAATTTCCGCAGTTCTCCCGGCAACTGCTGGAGATGCTGCACCCTAATTATCTGGCCGCCACGCCGTCGATGGCCATCGTGGAGCTGCGGCCGGATGTCGCCAAGGGAGATATCAGCCAGGGTTACCGGGTGCCGCGCGGCACGGTGATGGACAGCCTGGAACGTAAGTCCCGCGGCGTCACCTGCCGCTTTCGCACCGCCCATGACGTCGACCTCCAGCCGTTACGCATCGAGCAGGTGGCGTTGGGCGGGATTCCGGCGGAGATCCGGCCCGGCGCGCTGGGTCTGGAGGGCTGCGCCTGCGCGCTGCGCATCAGGCTTTCCTGTATCGGCCCGGTTACGCTTGGTGAAATGCGTTGCGATCGGCTGATGTTTTATCTCAGCGGCGGCGATATCCCGGCCCGGCAACTGCTGGAGCTGATCATGCAGCATACGCAAACGGTGCTGGCGCAGACCGGCGGCGGCGCGTCCGTGCGCCTGAACCTGGGCCGGGAGGCGCTGCGCCATGAAGGACTTGACGCCGATCAGGCCATGCTGCCGCCGGACCTGCGCAACCTGGACGCATTTCGCCTGTTGCAGGAATATTTTTGTTTTCCCGCCCGGCTACAGTTTTTCAGCCTGGAGGGATTGCAGCCCTTGTTCGACCGCGGCGGCAAACAGCAACAGCTGGAGATTATCCTGCTGCTGGATCAGGCCGCGCCCGAACTGGAGCGCCAGGTAGATCGGCAGCATCTGGCGCTGCACTGCACGCCGGTCATCAATCTGTTCCCCCGCACCGCTGAACGCATTGTTCTCAATGAACGCCAAACTGAATACCCGGTTATCGTGGATACGCTGCATCCGCTGGATTATGAAGTCCACTCCGTCATACAGCTGCACGGCTTCGGCAGCAAAGGCGAAAACGGCTACCGGCGGCTATTCAGGCCGGTTTACGATCGCCACGATGAAGAGGGGCCTGAGGGCCCGGGCTGGTTTTCCCTGCGCCGGGAGCAGCGCCACTGGCCATCGGCCGCCGATCCGTCGATGGCGTATACCGGCTACAGCGGTTCGCTGGCCTATGTCTCCCTGGCAGACGAACGGCATCCGCCCTGGCATGGAGAACTGGCCTATCTCAGCCCCGAGGTGCTGTGCTGCAATCGCGACCTGCCGCTCACGTTGTTGCAGCAAGATAGGCAATTCGTGATGCGCGACTCTCTGCCGGTGCAACGGGTGGTGTTACGCAACGGACCCAGCCAGCCCCGCCCGGCGCTGGCGGAAAGCGCGTCCTGCTGGCCGCTGATTAACCAGCTGCGCCTCAATTACTTCAGCCTGATGGATAACCACGACGGCGGCGCGGCCCTGCGCCAGCTAGTAGACTTCCACGCCCGCAGGGCCGAGATGACCGTCAGGCAGCAAATTGCCGGCATTCGTCAGTGCCAGCTCCTTCCCTGCCATCGCGTCATGGCGTCCCCGGCCCTTGCCGTACGCGGCATCAGCGTGCGGCTAAGCGTCGATGAACAGGCATTTTCCGGCCTGAGCCCGTGGCTGCTGGGCAGCGTGCTGGCGCGGCTGTTTACGCGCCTGGCCACCATTAACAGCTTTACCGAAACCACGCTCAGCTCGATACAGCGGGGCGCCATCGGCTATTGGCCGCCGCGTCCCGGGGCGGCGACACCTTTATGAAAATTCACCGAGTCCGTCCCTGCCCCGCCCAACGCCGCTTATCTCCGGTTTCACGCCGCCGCGTCACTGCGCCATCCGCTCCAGCCGCTGAGGGCGATACCAATAGCTGGGCCCTGCGCGAGCGCCATCCCTGGGAGTATGATCTGTTTCAACTGCTGCGCCGCGTTGATGCGCAGGGCGGGCTGCGCTACGCGCTGGGACGCGCGCCGCTGCCGCGCGACGAACCGCTGCGCCTGGGCCAGCGGCCGGCGCTGGGTTTTGCCGCCGCCAATATCGCCGCCATCGCGCCGGGGACAGACGCGCGGTTGCGGCGGGTGGATATTAACGGCTTCGGGCTGTTCGGCCCCAACGGTCCCCTGCCGCTGCATCTGACCGAAGAGGTTTACCAACGCCGGCGCCCCGGCCAGGAACCGGCGCTGACGGCCTTCGCCAACCTGTTTCACCACCGGTTGATTACGCTGTTTTATCGCGCCTGGGCCGACGCCCAGCACTGCGTCTCGTTCGATCGGCCGGACAGCCGGCGCTTCGATGGGTATGCCGCCTGCCTGTTGGGAACAGGCCAGCCCGCCGCGCGCGTTGGCGCGCCGGACGCGCAGGCGCGTTATTATATGTCGGGGCATTTAACCCGCGGCCCGCGCAGCGCCGAGGGGCTACGCTCGCTGATACGTCACTTTTTTGCCGTGCCGGCCAGGCTGCGGGAAAACCTGTTCCATTGGCTGCCGCTGCCAGCCGGCGCCCGGCTACGGCTGCACGCCGGTCAACACCGCGCCCGCCTGGGGGGCACACATTGCCTGGGCCTTGCCGTTCCGGACAGGCAGTCCCGGTTCGCCGTCGATATCGGTCCGCTGCCGTGGCGGCAATACCGTCGTTTTTTACCCGCCGGGCATTCCGGCACGCTTGACCGGTTGCGCAAGTGGGTGAGCCATTACGCCGGGGTGGAATTTTCCTGGGAGCTAAGAGTGATCCTGGCGCGGGAGGAATATCGCGGCTGTACGCTGGGAGGCGGCCAGCCGCTGGGACAAGGCAGTTGGCTGGGATATAACCTGCCGTCGGCCCACCGCGACGATTTTGTTTATCGTCCCGATGAGCCGATGGGTTGGTAAACTCAGCAGGCCTTATGGGTCATCTCCCGCTGATAGACCGGTAAAAAAGTCTGGGTAAACAAGGCGTCGGCATCGTTTTGCGACAGCGTGCCGAGACAGGCGCCCAGCGCCGCCAGCATCGCCCGCCGCTGCGCCGGAGTCACCCCGCCCGTGGCGATATCCGCCGGCGGCAGCGCGCCCGGGCCATGTTCCGCCACGGACGCATCATCCGCCCGTGCCGTGAACAACCGCAACGGATCGGTTTCCCTAGCGCCGTAAAGCCGCGATCCGCCGGGCGCCTCCGCCGCCGCGATCCGGCCGGACGCGGGGGGCGCGTCGAAAAGCGCCCCCAATACCCGATCGATATCATTTTCCCGTACCGTCGCGCCCGGAAATTCATTGAGAAAGTTTTCCCAGGTCTCTTGCGGGCGGCGGTCGTCTATCAATGGGTCATTATTTAAACTTGACTTGGGCAGCGGCATTTTTTTTCACATCCCAACCAAATTCAACCTTCGCGCTCAGGGCGCCGGTGCTTAACTGTTCTCCGCAGGTCACGCCCATCACGGCGGGTGAAAAGCGATACAGCACCGCCATGGCGCCGGGCGCCAACGCGTGTCCTTCCCCCGCGCCGGTGCCGGTATGGGGCACGATTTCCACCGCGCTCAGCATCACCTCCTGCAGTTTAATCAGCAGGTAATCCTCGCTGGACTCGGCCGCCTTTCTCAGCCCCAGGGTTACCGCGGGCAGATGCGTGCCCTCGACGCATTTTTTCATCATGGTGGGCAGGGCCTTATCAATCCGCGCTAGCACCTCCAGCTCGCGCACTACCGCCTTGCCGATACCGCCGCCGCCGCCCACGCTGTTCTCCGAGGGCTGGACTATCTGCCAGCGGAAATGCTGCACGTCGATCCAGTCCTTATGTTCCTCGTCCTTGGCTTCGCCTTTAACGCTGTCCACCTGCAAATAAATACTGTTATTCATACTCAGGAATCCTTTCTTACCGCGGGAAAAGGGATGTTAATTGCCACCTTTCAGCGACGGCAGCTTGGACACCAGGCGTAGCGACACCGTCAGGCCCTCCAGTTGGTAATGCGGGCGCAGGAAAAATTTCGCCTGGTAATAACCCGGATTGTCCGCCAGCTCGCTCACCTGCACCTCGGCCGCCGCCAGCGGGCGGCGCGCTTTGGTTTGCTGCGATGAGTTAACCGGATCTCCATCAACATAATTTATTATCCAATTATTTAGCCATAGCTCCATTTCACTGCGGGTTTGGAAGGTTCCCACCTTGTCGCGCACGATGCACTTCAGGTAATGGGCGAAACGGCAGCAGGCGAAAAGATAAGGCAGGCGCGCGGCCAGGTTGGCGTTGGCGCTGGCGTCGGGATCGCTGTATTCCGCGGGTTTTTGCAGCGACTGGGCGCCGATAAACGCCGCGAAATCGGAGTTTTTACGGTACACCAGCGGCATAAAACCGTTTTTGGCCAGCTCCGCCTCGCGCCTGTCACTGATGGCGATTTCGGTCGGGCATTTTAGATCCACGCCGCCGTCGTCGGTGGGGAACATATGGCATAAGAGATTATCCACCGCGCCGCCCGACTCCACGCCGCGAATGGAAGTACACCAGCCGTATTCCTGGAACGAACGGTTGATATTCACCGCCATGGCGTACGCGGCGTTCATCCAGGTGAAATTGGCATGGGTGGCGCCGTCGGTCTGCTCTTCAAACAAAAAGGCGTGGACGGGATTGCCGGCCAGGCCATAAGGCAAACGCGCCAGCAGGCGCGGCAATACCAGCCCGAGATAGCGGGAGTCTTCCGATTCCCGCAGCATGCGCCAGGCGGCGTATTCGGTATTCTGCACGATCTTGCCCAAGTCGCGGGGATTGGACAGCTCCTGCCACGACTCCATCTGCATCACCCCGGGCGACGCGCCGCTGATAAAAGGGCAATGGGCGGCGGAGGCGATAAGCGACAGCTCGCGTAACAGTTCCACATCCTGCGGACTGTGATCAAAATAATAATCGCCGACGAGACAGCCCAGCGGCTCGCCGCCAAACTGGCCGTACTCCTCTTCATAAACGCGTTTAAAGATCGGGCTTTGATCCCAGCTGGCGCCTTTATAGCGTTTAAGCGTGAGCCCCAGTTCTTTTTTGCTCAGGTTCATCACGCGGATTTTCAGCATATCGCTGCTGGCGGTATTGGCGACCAGATAATGCAGCCCGCGCCAGGCCCCTTCCAGCCGCTGGAATTCGGGATGATGGAGGATGATGTTGATTTGCCGCGACAGGGTTTGATCGATAAGCGCAATCAGGCCCTGAATGGTGCTGAAGGCATCCCGGGATAATGTCACCCGGTAGGCCAGCGCCTGCTGCGCCATGGCCCTGACCGCCAACTCCAGCGCGGCGCGCGCTTCGTCGGTCTTGGTACGGAACTGCTCTTCGATCACCGCGCCGATGGCCGGCGGCAAAATGCGTCCGCCGCCCCCGGCGGCGTACATCGGCGAGTAGGGTAATAGATCCTGCCCGCCGGTATCGGCCGACGCGCCGGCCAGGCCCCGCAGCAGCTGGTCATCATTCAGCACCGAGGCCATCAGTTCCTCGGCGCCATGTTTGCCATCCATATAGGAAAGCAGGTTGGAGAGCTGGATGTGCGCCTCCAGCAGCGCGTTCAGCGGTTCGACCTGGTGCGCTATCGCCTCCGGCAAAAAGTCGTCCATCTCGTTAAAGACGAGCGACACCGGCAGGTCGTCGACGCCGGTCAGGGTATTTTCCACCCGGATGGCGATACCCGGCTGGAACGATTTCATCCGTTCATTAAAATTATCACTATCGATATCGAGGAATTTCCGGTCATCGATCCGTACCGGCGGTTCGTGCGCCCCGCCGCTCAAATCCGCCATGACGCCCATGACAAACGGCAGCTGAACCGTGCGTTCGGCGCCGTATAATTCCACCTCATACTCGATTTGCACGCGCGGCGCGCGATGGCGGGCGATCAATTTTTGTCCGCTGTGTGCTTCTTTCATCTCTCTTACTCCTTAAGGCTCTCGCAGCCGAAAAAATGCTCTAACTGGCTTGCCGCCTCCGGCGCCAGGTTGCGCACTATCGCCAGAAAGTCCTGGCTCATTAACCGCTGGATACGCGCAATCATCAACGGCGCCGGATGGCTGGACTCGTAGCGCCGGAAATAGATCTTTACCTGTTCCAGCGCCTGGTAGGCGTCGTCGCGGGTGAGGATATCGCCCTCGCGCCGGGACGACGGTGTGGTCGCCGCGCCGTTATCGGGCGGGGTGCGGCGGGGAAATAAGGAACCTTCCGCCGGCGCGGGAGGCGGCGGCGCGGTATCGTGGACCATCAGCGGCTGGGACAAGGCGCGCAGGGAAGCCAGCACGCCGGGCATGTCCGGGATCGCCGTTTCGCCCAAATGCGTGCGCAGCAGGTTGAAAAGCCGCTCCAGGGCGGAACAGATCAACGGCAGATAGCGCGCGTGCGTCTCCAGCCCCCGCCGTAGGAGGACGGTCAGCCGCGCCGATTCGCCGGGGAGCTCCGCGGCCCTTATACCGTCGAGGGCGGCCGCGGCATCGGCAAACGACAGGCTGTGGCCCGCTTCGCGTACAAACAGGCTATGGCGCAGCAATTTCGCCAGCTCAAAGCCATCGCCCAGCTCGCGCAGCACGTTAATGCGCATCAGGGGATCGGACTCGCCCTCCAGCGCCAGCGGCGGCAACAGCGTCGGCCAATACCGCTCGAGCGCTTCGCCCATCAGCATAATGCCGTCGGCGTAACCGGGCACGCCGCGCAGGGCGGTCCAGGATTGCGCCAGCAACAGCATCACGCGCAGATCCTTGCTGCGCGCCAGCAGTCCGAGGGCTTGTTGCTCCACCCGGCGCCAGTCCGGTTCCAGCGCCGGGATCAGCATATCGCCGAACTGTTGTTCCGCTTTACCGCGCGCCAGCTGGTGCAGCTGAATAAAGGCCAGGTCGTATTCCAGGTTTTCGCCGCAGGGCGCGTCGGTGCTTACCGGCGTAAGCAGGGCGTTGATGTTCATAGCGGTTCCGGTTGCGCGACACAGCTGAAGTGCGGCAGGGTAAAGGGGTTGCGCACGTTGTCCGGGATAATTTCCAGCGTCACGTTGCGGCCAGCCAGGGTGAAGGTGATATGCTGCGCGCCATCGTTGCCCGTCCGCCGGCTTTGGCCGCCGTCGAGCAGCCGGTTCAGCGCCCACGGCCCCTCCCGTTCCAGGGTGGCGATGGTGCCGTCGGCCAGGCCGGCGCTCAGCCGCGCTTTGCCCGTACCCCGCGCGCCCGGCCAGTTCAGGTGATAGGCAATCGACGGGCCGTGGTTATAGCTGAGCATCTGCCCGTCGATATCAAGCGACAGGCTGAGAATGCCGTTGTCCATCTTTACGGGGCGCAGGGTAAAGGAAAAGACGGGGCGGGTCGCGCCCGGCGGGAAGAACGCATCGCCGATAGCACGGGCGGCGCGGAAAAAGTGCAGCAATGCCTCCCCGGCCGCCTCGTCGCCGGCGTTGATCCCGGGGAAAAAATGCCAGCGATTGGCGCAGGCTTCCACGCTGTCCGCCAGGTGCTGTCGCCAAAAACGATCGGCCAGCCCCGTTTCCGGCGCAAACAGACGCGCCATATCGTCCGGACTGAGATCGATCGCGCCCTGCGGCGATAAAGGATAACGGCCATCGGCGACCTGCCGGCAATACGCGCCGATCTGGGTATCGAACAGCCGCCGCAGCCGCCGCTGCGTTTGGCGCCGGGTATCATGGCCGGCGCCCTCGGCAAGCTCAAGGATCAGGCGGCGCATCGGCTGCGGCAAACGCAAGGCATCCGCCCGCAGCCGGGAGAGGGTCTCTCCTGGCGCAGGCGCCGTATCGCCGCTGTTGTGCAGCGCGACCAGATAGCGGTATACGCAGCCCAGCTGTGTGAGAATAGCGTCAAAGGCGATGGCGGCGCCGTTTTCATCGCCCGGGCGGGACAGCGCGATAAGATCCCGGTAGTGGTGCCTTACCTTCAGCTCGGGCCCTTCCTGACCTTCCCGGTTCCCCCGCTGGGGAAACAGTGTGTTCAGCAACCCGCGGGTGCCGGCGCCGAGCTGCCGCCCGAAGTCCGGCGATGACGCCTGCGCATCGCCCGGCGGCGACAAGGCGAGGATGTCGCCGATACGCGTCACCAGGCAACGCAGCGGCGAATGTTCGCCGGACAGGATACGCGCGCTGTCGATGCGCCGGTTCAGGTCCGGCGCGGGCATCAGGCCGATATCGCCGAGAAAGTTATCCCAGCGGGTAATAAATTCGTTCATATAACAATGCCGTACGTTGGCGGCCAGTTCGTCCTCATCCGCCGCCAGGGTCTGGTTCAGCACCCAGCGGTCCTCCTCCTGTAGCCGGCGCAGGGCGACGGCGACCCGGGGATGAAAGCCCAGCCAATACCCTGCGGGGGTAAACAGACCGGGGAGCGTATCCGTGGCCGGAAGGCCGCTGTTGCGTATCAGTACCTGCTCCGCCTCGGCGCCCGCCAGATCGATAAGGCTGATGGCCTTGAACCGGCTGTCGTTAATAAGCAATGGTTTCAGCCGCTGGTAGACGCGCTGGGCAAGCGGGTGCTGGCGGATGGCAGACTGCGCCGTCTCGATCAGACGCTGGTCTTTGTCGTTGGGCGACAGCAGCGGCGCGTCGGTTATCAGTTGCGCGAGATGCCGGCGCAATTGTTCATTCCCGGCGCTGTCGAGCTGCGCCGCGCCCGGCATCGCCGGCAGGGTCATCAGCACCCAGGAGCGTAAAAACCCGCCGTCGTAATGCTGCGGCTCATACAGCATTTGATAGGCTTTCAGCGCCTGATAAGTGAAATCCGTCTCGCCGCCATGCGCCCGGGCCAGCACCGCGGCAAGCTGCTGCGTCACCAGCGGCAGCAGCACGCGCTTCAGGGCGTGCCGGTAGACCAGTTCGCCGGCGCCGTGCAGCATCCGGCCCCGGTACAGGCCCATACGATGGTCCAGCGGGGGGCGGCGATAATCAAAGACCCCGGTTTCGGCCCAGACGCCCAGTCCGTTAAAGAAGGGCATTATCTGGGCCAGCCCGGGGTCGGGCGCACGCAAGATAGCGGCGCTAAGCTGTTCCAGCGCCTGGGTGCGCGCCTGTACCCGTGCCAGGTACTGATGGTTATTATGATAGCTGGCGATACCCAGGCTCCCCGCCGCCAGCAGCAGCGCCGATAACAGGCCGTAGCCCGCGAGGTAACCCAACCGGCGACGGCATATGGCCCAGCGGCGGGTGCCCGCCAGGTCGCCTTCGGCCAGGATAATGTCCCGAAACAGCGTCTTGAGGAAATAGCTTTGCGGCGTCGGCGCGGCCACATTGGCCGTGGCCATATCCGCCGGCGTGAAGCGGTAATCGAACAAATCGTCCTGGCGGGCCGTTAACGCGCCGGCGGCCGGTCCGGTTTTCTGGTTGGCGCTGGTAAACCAGACGCCCCGTGGCGCGGGCGCGGCCCCCTCGGGAAAGGAGGCAAAGATAATCTCCAGGTAACGCAGCAGCGGCTGGCGCAGCGCGGCAAAGGCCTGGGGCAGGGCCAGGCATTTGCCGCGCTGCCTGGCATCGGGCTCCGCCAGCAGCGTATCCGCCAAGGCGTCATCTAACCGCCGCTGCAACCGGTCGAAGGCCTGCGCAAAGGCTTCTGGCAGCGAGAACCCATCTTCGGACCCGCCCCGCCAAGGAAAATCCATGCCCCAGGGCTGCGCCAATTCAGGACCGTCGAAGCGGCTGAAATACTGGCTAAACCCCGCCAGGCAATCGGTCTTGGTGATCATGATATACACCGGCAGGACAATTTTAAGCTGCCGCCCCAGCTCCAGCAGGCGTCGGCGCAACAATCCGGCCTGCCGGCAGTGCTCTTCCCGCGAGGGCTGCAGCAGATCCTGCGCGCTTATTGTCAGCACCACCCCGTTAAGCGGCCGGCGGGCGCGATGGCGCTTGAGCAATGCCAGCATCTGTTGCCAACGGCTGTCGCCGTCGGCCAGAAAGCTGCCGCAGGGACTGATCACCACGCCCAGGGAGGTAAAATACCAGTCGCAACGGCCCGGCCCGTCCGCCGCGCCGGCGTCCGGGGCCTGGGGTTCGAGAAAATCGAGCTCAGCGTTTTGCAGGGCCCTGGACTTGCCGCTGCCGCCGGCGCCCAGCATCAGGTACCACGGCAGCCGATACAAATACGCGCGCCCGAAGACCGGCAGTCCCTCCTTTTTCAGCCCGGCGCCATAACCATGATGCCGCTTGAGGATCCTGGCCGCCAGTTTAAACCCTGCGGCAAGCGGGGTTTCCTCCCTCGCTGACGGCGTCCGCTCCGCCGTCAGCAGTTGCCGTCGCACACTGCGCCGGAAACGGGCCTGACGCATTGAGGAGAGGGATCGCGACAGCAGCCAAAACGCCGTCACCGCGCCGATAACCTGATAACGGACAGCGTCAGACGCCAGGGGATGCACCCCGCCGACGTCAAGCCGGGGGCCCACAAACCAGACGGCCAGGCCAACTCCCGCCGCCGCGCAAACGCCACGCCAGATTCCGCCGCCGTACAGCGCCCCCATCATTTTTAACATGTTCGTGCTCCCCGCCTCATTCTGTGTCGCCGCCGGCCAGGTTAAAGGCAATATCGATGCGTCGGTTAAGGGCGCGATTTTCCGCCGTGGTATTCGGCACCAGCGGCGTCTTGCCGGCGGCGCTTTGCGCCACCACCCGTCCCGGCTGATCCAGCGCCTGGCGCAGCATCAGGGCGACGGTTTCGGCGCGCGCCAGCGCCAGCGCGTCATTAGAAGTAAAAGCGGCGCCATGGATCGGCTGGTTATCGCTATGCCCGCGCACCGTTACCACGCCGGTGGTCTGCGCCAGATGCCGGGCAATCAGGAAGATAACGTCTTGATACGATGGGTGGAGCGTCGCGGAGGCCGACGCGAATACGTCGCCGCCGCGCAGCGTGATAACCCCCTGCTCATCCCGCAGGGACACCGCCACGCGGTTAGCGGCAATATCCGCCGCCAGGGCCTGCATCAGCTCCGGCAGCGACATCCCGGCCACCGACGGGGGCGCCTTGGGCAGTTGCAGGCTGAACAGCCTGTTTTGCACCCCGGTGGCAGCGACGTCCAGCCGGTTATTAAGGACGATATACAGCAAGCCAAGCAGCATCCCGCCCAACAAGACGCATAGCGGCGGCGCCAGCCGCGCCCTGGAGGTCCGCCGGGGGGCGGGGTGTTGCGCGCGCGGTTCACCCAGGGGACGGGCGTATTCACCCCTGATGCTGCGAATCTGCCGCGCCAGCCGCTGGGTCAGGATTTCCAGCCGGTAAATGCCGTTTTCCATGACCCGGTAGCGGCCGCCGAAACCCAATAACAAACAAAAATAGAGCAGCTCCAGCAGATCGATATGCTGCTCGGGCTGTTGCAACAATGTCGCCATCAGTTGGAAAAATTTCTCGCCGCCGTTGGTTTCATTATGAAAAGCCACCAGCAGGCCGTTGCCCGCCCAAATGCTGCTTTGCCCCCAGGAGGTCAGCGCCACCGCCTCGTCCAGGGCGGTACACAGGCAATAGCGCGCGCCGATAATCACGTTATAGCCCAGCGCCGCTTCCTGGCAAACCTGCTCGAAACGGCGCATTTCATCGATCATCCGCAGGCGCAGCGCCCCGGCATCCTCGGGCGGCTGCGCGTAACGTAAATGCGCCACGGCGTTCAGCAGCGGACCGGCCGCCGCCAGCAGCCGGTTGGGCTGCGCGTGCTGCATGCGAGCGTGGTCTGTCATGGCGGTGGTCCACCCGGCGGGGATTGACGCCTTATGGCCCATAATTGAATGTCCAGCCGGGCGAATTCGTCGGTAAGGTACAGGGCGAAGGCCCCGGTTTTGGCCAACTGCGGCCATAATGCGCCGCTATTTTCCAGGGCAAAGCAGCTGGCGCCCGTTCGGGAAGGCAGCTGGCGCGGCGCCTGCGCCAGGGGCCGCAAGGGGATACCCGGCAATTGCAGTTGCACCACGTCGCGGATGCAGCACGCCGGCGCAATCTTGATTTGCGCCAGAAACGCGCTCGTTTGCGCCCCGCCCTCGAGTTCCGCCACCCTTAAGACAAAGTCAAACCGGTCCGGCATCTCTTTATCCGGCAATGTGGCCACGCTCAAGCCCGGCATCTTCTCGGTCAGCGGCAGGGGGATGGCGCTGTCTTCAAGCGCGATAAACAATCCCTGGCGCAGCAGCGACATCAAGAGGCCAAAGCAGCCGCCGATATCCGCATGGTCATACACCGGGATATCGCCTGCAAAGACATGCGGCGCCCGGTACACCGCCAGCTCCAGCGCAAACGGCAGCCATGCGGAGAACAGGCGCTCCGGATGTACCCTCGGGGCGTGCAGCAGATGATCTACCCTGGCGCTGAACCGATGGATAAGCGCCTGCAGCATCAGGTCCGCCGCCCTATTGTGCCCTTCGTCCCGCTGTTGCAGCTGGCGGCCCAGCCGCTGGCGTCGCTGTTGCAGCAAGCCCGCCAGCTCCCGGACATATTCCTGCAGCGCCGGGCTGGCGCGGCTGTCCAGCAGGGGAGGAAGATAACCGGGATCCAGCAACACGCCGCCGTCCCGATCCTTCGCCAGCACCCGAACCGCGCCCATGGCTATCCATTCGCCGTTAAGTTCATGTTCCGGCAGCAGCCGCAGGCGCAGCCTGCCGCACTGGATCTTCGCGCCGCCCGCGGACAACGCGTTGGTGTCGGCAACCTCTTTTTCAAACGCCAGGTGACGGGCCAGCGAATCCGCCGCTTCGGTAAAAATGACCGCTTCCCGTCCCGCGCGCCGGACCGGCAATGCCAGAACGATGGTCACTCCGCCGCAGCCGGCGCGGATATCCAGCGCCGCCGGCGCATCGCAGGGATCGGTGAAATCGAACAGCGTACCGTCCGGCAGGATGCCGGCGCCGGCGGCCAGCGCCACCTTGCCCAGCGCCAGCAGGCTTTCATCCACCCGCAGGATGGAAAATCCCCAGGGATAGCGGCCATCCCGCAGGTGCCATTGGCGCTGCTCCAGATACTCCTCGGCCTGCTGGAAATGATGAGGACGCAGGAACATCCCCTCCACCCACAGCACTTTATGGTTATTTTTCATTATCATTTCCCTGCAAACCGTCCGGGGTCACGGTAATCCGGCGCAAAACGGGCGGAGGCGGCCGGAGCATCGTCCATACCGAGGCCGCAGGCCGCGGCGGCAGAGGCAATAGCAGCCGCCAGCGTTTATGGGCGAGATCCTGGTACTCGGCAAAGATGCCCAGGTAATGAACATCGTCCGCCGTTGGCAGCGGCAGGACCCGGCACTTATCGTCGGGCAGCAGGAAAATTTCTTCTCCGGCGCGCACCTGCCCGCGCAGCGTCTTATGCGCGTCACGTTGCAGGTCCTCATAGCCGGCCGACAAAAAGCGGGAGGGATCGGTAAGCTGCAATACGGTTATTTTTAGCGGTGATCCGTTATTCACCCGGCCGCGGGCGTTCAACGCCAGGCGATCGCCGCCGCCACTGTCTTGCGGGGTTATTTCCGCCGGCGCGCAGGCGCTGATAAACGCCGTCAGCGCCAGGAGGCCGGGAAAACGAAGCCGAAAAAACAGTGAAGACATATAAAGAATCCTGTTACCGGCGGGGGTTACATTCCAAGCATCATGATTTTCAGCTGGCTGGGAAGCAGCCGCATGCCCACCATATTGGTACCGTTCTGCAGGCTCAGGCTGGTCATGCGGGTGGCGGGAGAACCTTTGATCAGGGTGGTGAACGCGCCGGTTAAATGGCGCGAGGTCCCCATTACCGTACCCGACATTACCCCCAGGCTAATGCCGGCATTGTCGCCGAAGCTGGCATAGGTCAGGGTGGCCATATTATGCGCGGGCAGCCCGCCGAACAGGATGGTATAGGTATGCGGCGTCGCCGTGCAGCCCAGCGCCATATTGGGGTAAGGCACCGGTACGGGCACCGGCGCCGGCGTCAGGCAGACGTCGGGAAACGCCAAATCCATGCCGAATAATTGACAATTCGCAAACATACCCCTATTCCCTTTTCGCCAGCGGCGCCAGGCCAAAAACAGTGGCGACCACGCTATCAAACAACGGGAAAAAACCGCTACGGCGTTTACCTGATTTTATGCTCAACCATTGCGTTGCCGGCGTGGCCCGCAACCCGCTAACATTAGCGGCGGGGAGGCCGTTGGCGGTGGATAGCCGTTGGAAAACCGCGACCCAGGGTTATTTTTCTGTGGTATGGTTTAGCCGTCGCGTCAGCCATGGAGTCGTGTCCCGATGATTAACCTGCTTGCCGTTTCCGGCTACCGTTCCCTGCGTGATCTGACGCTGGAAATCGGGCAAATTACCGTGATAACCGGGCCGAACGGCGCGGGCAAATCCAGTATCTACCGCGCGCTGAATCTCCTGGCCGACATTGCCCAGGACCGCATAGTGCAGTCGCTGGCCGCGGACGGAGGGCTGCATTCCACCCTATGGGCCGGCCCGGAAACGTTTTCGCGCGCGATGATCAACGGCACGCTTCCCGTGCAGGGGACCCAGTCCCGGCAGGCGCCTGTCAGCCTGAAGCTGGGATTTTCCGGCGATACCTTTGGTTATGCCATTGATTTGGGTTTGCCTGAGAAACGCGACATGCCCCCCGGCAAAGCGATGTTTAACCGCGATCCCCACATTAAAACAGAAGTGGTCTGGCATGGTCCGCTGTACAGCAAAAGCGCGACGCTTGCGGATCGCCATGGGCCCGCCGTGCGGATACGCGATGAACGCGGCGTGTGGCAAACGCCGTTCCAGCACCTGGCGGTCTTCGACAGTATGATGACACACTGTATCGATCCGCTTAATGCGCCGGAGCTGCTGATGCTGCGGGAGACCATGCGCGGCTGGCGCTTTTACGATCATCTGCGTACCGATCGCGACGCCCCGGCGCGCCGGCCGCAGATTGGCACCTATACGCCGGTGCTGTCCGGGGACGGCGCCGACCTGGCCGCCGCCATCCAGACCATTTATGACATCGGCTTTGCCGAGGATTTGGACGAGACCATCGACGACGCATTCCCCGGCGCGGCGCTGCGCGTCGCGCAAAACGACGGTTACCTGGAGCTGCGCATGACGCAGCACGGGCTGCTGCGCCCCCTGAAGGCCGCGGAACTGTCGGACGGCACGCTGCGCTTTTTGCTGCTGGCGGCGGCGCTGCATTCGCCTCGTCCCCCTGAGCTGATGATTCTCAATGAGCCGGAAACCAGCCTGCATCCTGAGCTGCTGCCGGCGCTGGCGCGCTTGATTACCGCCGCCGGGCGCAGAACGCAGATCGTGATTGTTTCCCATGCGGCGGCCCTGGTGGACGCACTGCGCGCGGCATCGTCAATCACGGCCATTGTGCTGCAAAAACGGCTGGGGGAAACGCTGGTGGTGGACGACGACGGGCCATTATGGCATTGGCCGGCGCGCTGATTCTTTTCCTCACCGGCGGAAAACCGTTCAACCAGGCGCGCCGGGGATGACGACACCGGAGGGGATTTTCCGGCCGGGTTATTTAAAATCCGCATAGGGGTTCAGCGGTTGCGGCGGCATTGCGAGGTCGCCCTGCCAGCCCGCCATCGAATAGCGCAGGTAAGCAAGGATATGGCTGGGCGTGTAGTCCTTGGCCTGCTGGATATCGATACCGGCGCCAAGGGTCCAGTGCGACGACAGGCGCCGTTCGATTAACGCCTGGACGGTATAGCCAAACCCGGAACTGTCGCCGCCCGACGATAGGATGTCGGCGGCGCCCACCCCCGCCAGGGGATAACGCCGCCGCTCTTCCGTCGAGGCGTGCGACCAGGATAACGAGGCGCCGAGCTGCCAGGCGACATTTTCCGCGCGCGCGCGATAATTTACCGGCACGGCCAGGGAAAAATAGCGCTGCGGGCTATAATACCCGCCCTGCCCCAACGTATAGCCGCTCAAATCCCGGCGATAATGCCACAGCATCGAATTCAGCCCCACGGTGGCCCGCCGATCCTCTTCGTTAATCACCTTATAATAATACCCGCCCATCAGCCGTTCGCGGCTATTGTCGGCCACGTTTTTACCGGTCAGCTGATGCGCGCTCAGATCGCCCCACAGGCCGTTGGCGTTACCCTGATCATAACTCAGGCCCAGGCCGCCGCCGGTGGCGCGCACGCCGCCCCAGGTCATGCCGGTGCCGGGATCGCGAGCGCCGGCAAAGGACAGCAGCGAGCTGGAAACCGGCCGGCGCGAGGCGGTGGCGGTCCAGCCGAGACTGCGCCAATCGCCGCTATAAGCGACGCCGCCCACCCAGTCGACCACCGGAAAACCCAGCGGCGTGGTGCCGATATCGGTTTTCCATTGGTCATTTTCCCAGCCGGCGCCCAAGCTAACGCCGGTCGCCGTTTGGCGGCGGTTGCCGTGACAGGGCAAATCGGCGCACGTGCCGAAGGTGCCGCCGTAATCGTTGGCCAACGTTCCCGCGTCCATACGCACAATATCGGCGCGGCCAAAAGCCCGCCCCTGATCCCAGGGCATATCCGCCTGCAGCATGGTGGTATTAGCGCTCAGATCCGATTTGCCGGGGGTTCCGCCATCGCTCCAGAAATCATGGTCCAGGGTAAAGTTAACGTCCTGTTGACGATACAGCCCGCCGGCGTCGGCGCGGATACCGCGGCGCAGCCAGTCGTCGCCGGGGTTATGACGCGTCAGGCGGGTATACTCATCGTTATTCGCGGGGACGCCGGCGCTGAGGCCCGCGGCCTGCATGGCAGATTGATAGTCCGCGCGCGCTGCTTCCGGCTGGCCGCCCCGTTGCTCGACACGCGCTAAATCACGGTAAATCAGCGTTTTATCCTGCCCGTTCGGCGCTGTTTGTACCCGTTTTTTCAGTTGCCGCAGCCCGGCCGCCGCCCGCGCCGCATCGCCGGCGTCCAGCCAGGCCATGGCGATGCGCCGCTGCTGATACAGGCTCAGTCCATCGGTCGTCGATCGCAGGTATTGCAACGCCCCGCGCGCTCCTGCCGGGTCGCCGGCGGCAAGCCGCCGCTCGATGACGTCAAGCCGGCGGTCTATGTCTTCCGCGCGTTTCTCCCGCTCCAGCCGCTGCGCCAGCTGGCGCATCCCTTCGCTCCACTGACCGGACGGCAGCCCGCGCAGATGGGTCAGCGCCGCATCGTCCCGCCCGCTGCCCGCCAGATACAGCGCATAAGCGTACACCTGTGCGGGATCGCCGGGATAGCGCCGCGCCAGCGCGGCCATCAGGGTATCAGCCTCTGACACCCGGGCCGTATGGCGCAGCGCCTGGGCATAATGATACGCGGTCCAGATAGCGCCCGGCTCCAGGTCCAGCGCCTGCCGGTAACGCTGCGCCGCCTGCGCCCAGTGTCCCGCGCCGGCGTCGCGCCCGCCCTGGTCCGTGAGTAATGTCAATTGGATAGCGAGCTGCTTATCCCGCAGCTTTTGCCGCTGGCCCGGGGGAAGCTGCCCGAGATAATCCAGCGCCAGCTGCGGCGAGCGGCGCTGGTAAAGATTGACCAGCCCGCGCTGGGCGCTGCCGTTGTCGTGCTCAAGGGCCAGCGCGCGGCGATAAGCATATTCGGCCGCCGAGTCATTATCGCGCGCCACCGCCACATCGCCCAGGCCGACCCAAGCCCAGGCGTCCCGATCGTCAATACCGCGCGCCTGCCGGTAATAGCCATCCGCCTCGGCGAGATGCCCGGACTTAAGCGCGCGATCGCCCTGCTCCAACGCCCACCAGTAACGGTTGGTTTGAATCAGGCCCCGCCATTTTGCGCCATTAAAGCCATTTTGTTCAGCCTGCTGCGCCCGCGTAAAATAGTCCAGCGCCCGCAGGCGTTGGCCGGAGCGCGCATAGGCCAGCCCCATGGCGCCCAGCACTTGGGCATCGTCCGGCGTGGCGGCCAAAGCCTCGGTTAACGGCGCAATGGCGCCGGAGGAGGCGCCCTGTTCAATTTTTGCCAAACCCTCCATCCTGGCCTGATAGCGCGGGTCGGCCAGCAGCGCCTGCCGCCGCCGCAGTTCCTGCTGCGCGGCGTCGGCAGACGCGCCGTCGTTGAATACCCTAAGGTAAAATTGCAGGGCCGACACGCTTTGCGCGTCCACCGGCGTTGCCTTTATCCGCGCCAGCCACATTTCGGCGGCGGGCTGCCGGCCCGCCGGGGTATTCGCCACCTGCCGCAGCCAGTCGATAGCCTGTTCGTTCCGGCCGGCGGCAAAGGCGTATTGGGCCAGTTGCAGGCGCAGGGCGACATTGCCCGGATACTGCCGGTCAAGGTCGGCCAATTGACGTTCGGCCTCGTCTTGGTGGCCGGGTACGCGGGCCACCAGTTGCCAATATTCCAGCGCCAGCTCCACCGGCGGCGGCTGGCCGCCGAACACCTGGTCGTACAAGGCGCGGGCCTCCGCCAGCCGGCCCGCCGTGGCCAGCAGGCGCGCCTGCTGCAGCCGCTGCTGTGTTTCCGGCCGCGCCAGCTCCAGGCTGAGCCGCGCCTGGCGAAATTCCGTTGAATCCGGCGCCAGCCGCTGGATTTTTTCCAGCCGCTCCCGCGCCTGGTCCTGGTTGCCTTCACGCAGATCCAGACGCAGCTGGGCCGCCAGCACTTGCGGACTATCGGGCGCGATTAACGCTAAACGGTCCAGTGACTGGCGCACCAGTTGATCCTGATGATTAGCCTCGCCCAGTCTGACCTGCGCCAGCAGCCACTGCTCCGGCGCTATGGCCGGCGGCGGCTCGGCGCGTACGGGCGGCATAACGGCTAGCGACAAGGCCACGCCCAACACCATCATCAGCGCCTTGCCCACCGGCCCTTGTGCGGGGCGGCGTATGGCGGCCGGAAGGCTGCCCCCGGCGCCCCATGGCGCGATAAAACGAACGGTGGGCATGCGTTATTCCCCGTCGCCCGCGGATAAACGACGGCGGCTGAGGGCGCGTAAACCACACCAGAGCACCATGGCGGCCAGCACCACGGCGATCACCGCCATCAGCGCCAGTATTACCGGATGATGGGCCAGGGCATTCCAGACACGTTCCCACCAGGGCAAATGACCGACGTAATAGGTGTCGCCCACCTTCAGGCTGTTGACGCCGGAATCGCGGATAAGCGCCACCGAACCGAAAACCCGCGCCTTTTGCAGATTATCCGCCATGACATTGTTAAGCAGGGCGTTGCCGTCCGGTCCCTTCGCCAGCAGCGCCACGATGCTGCGCTGATTGAAGTAAGGCGACTGCAGGCCGACCACGGCGGCGATGGATCCCTGCGCGGCGATCTGGGTACTGGTATCGGCCAGGGCGTCCACGTCCGGCGTGGTATTGTCCGGCAGCGCCGCCTGGCGCACCGGCTGGTTGATCCAATCGCGGGTGGCGGCCAGCAGCAACTGGGCTTTTTTGCCGTCGCGCATGCCGTCGTTTCGCAAGACCGCGGGCAGATCACCTATCAGCAAAATATCGGCATCGACGGCGCTCACCTGCGACCCGTCCTCGCTCAGGCGCATGCCCAGGGCCGGATAACCGGTTAGCGCGCCGATATTACCCAGCGTGTTCAGCAGGGTGGTCAACTGCAGCGGCTGCGGTTTCGGCGGCACCAGCACCAGCGTCTGCGACAGATCGGCCAGGCGGCTGAAGGGATAACCCGCGTTGGCGAAAGCGCGCAGATCCGGCATCGCCATAAAATGCCGGTAGCCGGAAAAATCGATAGTCGAACTGTCGTCGATCACCACATGATTGGGCACCGTGGTGTAGGTTTCACAACGCCCCTCCGCGCCGCCGGCCAATAGCGAGGTATAATCGAAAGCAAAACGGATCTGATTAACCGCGCCAAGCTTCAGCGCCGGAATCATCAAATCCCGGTGATCGGCCAGCAGGCCCCGCAACAGCGACAGGTGCAGCAGTTGCGGACCGTCGTCATGGCCGGGCTGCAGGATAAAGTCCTGCACAAACTGATTATTCAGACTGACGCTCAGCCGCGAGGTATTTTTCAGCTGGGGCGAGGTGTAGCGGTAGCGCAAACGCATATCGATACCCTGGCTGTTGATCAAAAACAGATCGGGCGGCAGGTTCATATTCAGGCTAATGGGCGTGGGCACGATCCCGTCCGCCTGCAGCTGTTCGGGGTACTGCTTAAGCTCGCCAAAATTCATCGGCCGGTCGGTGCGGACCCAGTTGGGCGCGTCATAGGGCTGGCGCGGCTGAAGCTGCTCCACGCTTTCCACCGCCACCGCCTGCCCGCGAAACAGCATGTTGCCCTGCGCAATGCCTTTCACCGCCGTAAGCAGATCCGCATCATCGCGCCCGGTTATCAACAGCAGTTTAATAAAAGGATTATCGCGCGGGCTGACCATCGCCACCGCCGGGCCGGTGGCCGGCGGCATATCACGCAGGAAATCCGGCCGGCCGGCGTTGGTGGCGAACACCACCGCATGGCGATCGGGCTCGCGATTGTACAACACCGGGAACGTCTGGCCGCGCCATTGCGCCCTGACGCCGAACCAGGAGGCCAACATCGCCGCGGCCTGCTGCTGGCCCGCATCCGGCGCGGCGGCAAAGACCATCGGCAGCGTCAGCGGCCCGGTATCGCGCGCATCGAAAAACGGCATGGGGAAACGCGATAAATCATTCTTCAGCGGCAGTGTTTGATAGCGCAGCGCCAGCGAGCTGCCTTTGCCGATCTCCAGCCACAGGGTGGTATTGGCCGGATTCTCGCAGATATTCTGGTAGTGGCCGACAAACTCCAGCCGGATACGATTAAAATCGGTGATATAGCGCGGATCGATGGGTACCTGTACCTGGTTTTCCTTGCCCAACTGCTGCTGACCGATAGCCTGCACCGCCATCAGTTGATCGTTAAGATAAACCTTCAGATGCGACTGCACCGGGATAAGCGACGGCGACGGCGTATAGTGTAAATTCAGCATCGCCTGGGTAACCACCTCATCGCCGCGCACGCCGAATTCAACCTGGCCGTTAGGCTGGATGCCGCGCAGGGTCATGGTGCCGGGCGGCGGCGCGATGACGGCAAAGGGCAGCGTGATGTCGCGCACCGGGGCGCCTGGCATCGGCGCATCCGGCCCGCGGAAAGCCGCATCGGGCGCAGGCGCCTGCTCATCCCGCGTCCCGGTTGCGGCCCCGTTTAACGTCAACGCCGGGGGCGCCGCCTCTGCCGGGCCGCCGGCGCCGGATACCGGCGCCGCGCTGGCGAATAGCGCGACGGTGAGCAAAGTCCATATCAGGTTTTTCATCGGTTAGTCATCATTGAGGGGTTTCATCGCTGCGGACGGGCCGCGGGGGATTGCGTGGCAGGAAAGAAGCGATCCAGCCACCGGCGTTAAAAATAAGGACGATTAGCGGACGCAGCGCCGGCGGCGCGATATCCAGCATGCGCAGATAGCCGCGCGCGCCGAGGGCCAGCACTTCGCCCAGGCTTTCCAGCGGCTTGTCCTCCGGAAAGCTATCGCCGCGCACCACCCAGCTGTCGGCGCGGGCAAAGGTACACTGGATAAAATCCACATGCTGCTGAAGCGTCAGGGGTGCCAGCTGGATGCCGGCCTGGCGGCCGCCCGCGCGGCTAACGCGGCAGGGAAAGGCATACTCCTGCCGTCCGCGGCTGAGCAGCAGGGTGATATCCTGACCGGGCTGCAATACATCGCAGGTGTGCATCTCAAGCCCCGCGCCGCTGTCCGAAAAATTGTGCATGACGCAGCCGTGCACATGGCCGTCCCGGGTGGCGATCGCCGCCGGCAGCACGGTATCCACCCGGTGCGCCGCGCGAATCTGTTTAGCCTCGAAGGCCACGGCAATGGCGCCGCCAAGAATAATCAGGTTGTACAGCACCCAGGCAAGGCTTATCACCACGGTCAGCAGTTCGTCGCCGCGGCTATAGGTCAGGCGCCAGGCGCCGGCCGCCAGCCCGGCGACGTTCAGCAGCATCAGCACCAGATAGGGACGGGTGATTGTCCAGTCGATATAGGATTGATCGTTCAGGCGGCCCTTGGCGGTGACGTTAAACGTGCCGGCGTAGGGATTGAGCAGCGCCATGGTGGTCGGCCGCGCGATATACCAGGCCAGCACCGTTTCGTAGATCTCGCTCCAGAACGAGTGGCGGTACTTGCCCTGCACCCGGGAGGTCGTCAGGCTGGCATGGACCATATGGGGCAAAACATACAGGGCGATGGCGACGGCCGGCGCGTAGATGATATAGGCATGCAGCAGCAGAAACGCCAGCGGCGCGGTCAGGAATATCAGCCGTGGGATGCCCGCCAGGAAATGCAGCATGGCGTTGGCGTAACATAAACGCTGCGCCAGTTTCAGCCCTTTGCCGAGCAGCGGGTTATCGATGCGGAAAATCTGCACCATGCCCCGCGCCCAGCGAATGCGCTGGCTGATATGCGCCGACAGGCTTTCGGTTGCCAGGCCGGCGGCCTGCGGAATACGGATGTAGGCTGAACTGTAGCCATGCCGGTGCATCCTCAGCGACGTATGGGCGTCCTCGGTGACGGTTTCCACCGCAATACCGCCGATCTCATCCAGCGCAGAGCGGCGCAATACCGCGCAGGAGCCGCAGAAGAAACTGGCGTCCCACAGGTCGTTGCCGTCCTGTACCAGGCCGTAAAACAGCTTTCCCTCGTGCGGCGTGCGGCGTACACGACCCAGGTTGCGCTCAAAAGGGTCCGGCGAAAAAAAGTGATGGGGCGTTTGCAGCATGCCCAGGCGCGCGTCCTTGAAAAACCAGCCGACGGTCAGTTGCAGGAACGAGCGCGTCGGCACATGATCGCAGTCAAAAATAGCCACCAGCTCGCCTTTGGCCTGTTGGAGCGCGTAGTTGATATTGCCCGCCTTGGCGTGTTCATGACGAGGCCGGGCGATATATTCCACGCCGATTTCCCGGGCAAACTCGGCGAATTCCGCACGGTTACCGTCATCAAGCAGATACAGGGTGATTTTCTCTTTCGGCCAGTCGATGCCGAGAGCCGAATACAGCGTGGGTTTCACCACGCTGAGGGCTTCGTTATAGGTGGGGATCAGCACATCAATGGTCGGCCAGCTGGCGATATCCGCCGGCATGGGCGTCGGCTGGCGATTAAGCGGCCACAGGGTCTGGAAATAGCCCAGCACCAGCACCGTCCAGGAATACGTCTCCGCGCCAAGCAACAGCAACCCCCATACCAGGCTCACCGGATCGCTCCAGTTCAGCGTGGCGGTATAGCGCCACCACAGATACCGGCATGACACGGTTAACGACAAAACAATCAGCATCAGGGCCGGGAAGCGCCCCGCCATATCGCGCACGATCATCGCGATGCCCCACAACAGCATCACAAACACAAACTGCGCCAGATAGCCGAAGGGCTGGGAAATGCAAAAACCGGCCAGCACCGCCGCGACAAGCCCGGCCAGGATCATTAACGCGCGGCTTAACAGGCGGCGCAGACGCGCGCTTGCAACCGGCGCGGCGGCAATCCGCGCGGCAGGCGCCCGGCGCCCGGCCACAGTACGCAGCCGGCGGCGCAAACGCGCCCGCCAGCGCCGGGAAATATCGCCATAAAGCGCCCGCTGGCGCACGCCCCCGGCGGGCATAATCAGCAATAGCCACAGCGTTTGCAGCACATAGCGGACCAGATCGAGCGGGCGGGGACGCGCGGCGGAAACATGGGGATACCAGCGCCCGCGCTGGCGACGGATGCGTTGCCAGGCCGGCGTTTCGAACCGCAGCAACAGCCAGCCGGCAATCACGCAAACCATCATCAGCGCCGCGGCCGGCCGGGAAGCGCCCGCCCGGCGGTAGCCACGGTAGCGGTCACGCAGCGCCGAATGCACCGGCGGCGGCAAGAACACCGACAGGACGCCGGGCCGCCGGGAATTCATTGTTCACCGTTGCGCAAATGGATCAGGCACCAATTGGCCAGAGTAGTCAGCTCCTGGCTGATTTTGCTGTGCGGCATAAATGCGCCCACCGGTTGCAGCGCCGCCAGGGACTCCGCCATCGCCTCGTCGCGATGCAATACCACCGGCAGCAAGTTCGGCAGGCTTTGCTGCCAGAGCAGCAGCAGGTCCTGCTGCAAGGCGCTGGCGGGAACAAATTGGTTAACCACATAATGAGCATGCCGGGGCAAGGATTGCTGATGCAGGCGCACATGGCACTGGGCGTCGGCCTGCAGGAGGGTAAACACGCCGTCGGCCAGGGATACCGCCTGGGTCGCCAGGGCAGACTCGCCGGCGGGGACGTCCAGCACGATCCAATGATAGGCCGACAGGGATTTCAATTGGGCAATGTTCTCCCGCCAGTCGGTCAATGAGTCCAACGCCTGCGTCCCGTCGGCCAGCCGGCCGAAGGGCAGAAAATCGAGCAGTTGGCTATAGCGCATGGCGCCATGCTGCCAGCCGGCGCCGGCCTGCACGGCGCTGGCCCAACCGCGCGGGGCGGAAAAAGGCATGGCGAAATGCAGGCGCAACAGGTTATCCGGTGAAAAATCAATTGCCAATACGTTCTCGCCCAATTGGGCCAGCGCCCAGCTCAGGCCGGCGGCCACCGATGTCGTGCCCGTCGCGCCCCGGATACCCCGCAGGGCTATGACCGGCATGATATGACTCCGCAAGAACGGTAAACCATGGCCACGGCAGGCTTCATGAAGCTTCCGCCTGGGATGCGTCATACGCCACGCCGGCCAATTCGGCCAATAGCGGCCAGCGCGACATCATCAGCGGAATTTTTTCCGCCCGGGTTATATCGACATAATTTAATTCCGGCAGGGAAAAGAGGTGACTTAACACAGCAAAATCATCACTCTCATCATGCGCTGCCGCGCCAGGGTCTATGCTATCCAGTTTTATTTTCCTTTATACGGTGCCATTACCTGGGTTTGGCATTAATCCAGCAAAAATTAAATCAGCGTAAAATAGGGTTCTGATGTAGCTAATTAACTGGTCATTTCATTCCAGAATGGTAATATTTATTATACTCCAGTATTCGATGCCGGCCCAAGCACACTTTAAAGACTTTCAATCCCGTTGCTTTTACACCTACTGCAAGCAGATAAAAATGGCACTGTCTTTTCCTTTTGGCATAAAAAATTGTTGGGATGATACGTCTTTAATGCAACCCCGGGGGCTGTACTGGGTCAATACCGATACCGAGCCGGCCGCCTATGAGCTGTGCGGGCAAGTGGTGGACGCACAGCGGCCAGATGTAATAATTTCAGTTATATATCAGAAAGATAACCCCACGTCCCTCCCCTGCACCTCGACATTGCCGCCTGAACATGCCCTGATCGTCCGTTTATTATCAGCCGAGGATAAAACCCATTATTATCATCAGGCGGCAGGGAAAAAAGCGTTAACCGGCTTGCCGGTTGATATCAGTCGCCTGCCGCAGATCAAAAATCAACTGTTGATATTTATGTTGACCGCCGCGGCAGGGAATGATCTGGCGCCAAATGATTTTAACCAGTGGCTGCTTGAAATTGCCAGCCAATGCGCGCGCCAGAATTGCGCTATGCTCATTCTCTGTTATGGCAAGGGAATTCATGCCCTCATTCCGCGTTTATATGTCCAAAACCGCGTATTATATGGATTGGCTACGCTAAATTCAGCCCATTACCCACCGCAATATGTAATGTCCTGGTGGCACAATCAATTCGGCGTGGAAGCAAATACCGCGTACGCTTTACAGCCGCGCAGTCCCGGCTGGGAAATAGCGGCCTCTCCGGCATCCGCGCAACATATTAATAACCACAGTGACGATCAATGGATGTATCTTGCGGAAAACAGTATTTTGGAAGGCGCGCCGCCCTTATCGGATAAGTGGTTTATTTTTGCCGACAACCAGCGCCTGGTGGACCGTGGCCTGCGCGCACGCGCCGCCACGCTGATTTTTGCCCTCAGCGCCAACGACCAGATTGAAACGCTGGCCCGGCAAATTCATCTCCTGCGTATCCGGCGCGGCAACGCGCTCAAAATTGTCGTCAGGGAAATGTACCCCGCCCTGCGCTATATCGATCAACGCTTATTACAGGCCTGCGGCGCTAATTTAATCGTGCCGCACGCGGCGAGGCTATCCAGCTTCCTGACGCTGCTGGACGACATCCAGCAAGGCACGTTTAATCGCTATGTACCGGAAAATATTGAATTATTGCTGCAAGGGCGGCTGCCCGACCGCCACAAAGGTTTTTTGCCGCTGCCGGTATTTTGCGAGGTGATGCAATCCATCCTGGGACAGCCTACCCTTGCGGTAGAAACCCGCGGCGTACTGCTTGCCCTGCGCCCGGTCGGCGGCATCAGCCCGCAGCAGGCCATGTCGTTGTGCCATCTGCGCCGCGACGGCGACGTGCTTACCCTCACCGACAGCCATCTGTATTTGTTTTTATCCAACTGCCAGACCAGCGATGTGGATAGCGTGCTTAATTTCTTATTCAGCCTGCCTGCCGCCGACATGTTCCAAAACCGCACCCTGTGGTATCAGGATAATGCCATCCAGGCGGAGGTTCGCCGCCTGTCGGGGCTGGCCGTGCCGCCTGAGCCGCCGCCCGCCGCCGCCGAGCCGTCCCGGGACGCGCCGCCGGGTAAAAGACGCCGGCTACCCGTACCCCTCATCGTGCAACTGGACGGTAAGCCATTACCGCCTTCGTTTTCACCCCCGCGCAATAATAAAGGTTACGGACAATGAACATCGTCGATATCCTGCAAATGTTCTGCTTGGCGGCGGTGATATTTATCCCGCTCGGGTTTATGGCGCATAAATATTTGCCGCTGTGGCGTAATCGCTTTAATGCATGGTTTTTATCCCCCCGCTATCTGCGTCCGATCAGGGCAAGCCATGTCAAAACCCACCTGGCGATGAAAATAAACCACCGGTCAACGGCGGATAAGCCGGCACATGATGAATAACCCGCGCGTTAACACCTCCGTTTTTCAGATCGGGCGGACCTGGCGCGGACTGGGTGGCTGGAATTATTATTTTTTACTGAAATTTATCCTGCTCTGGCTGGGCTATTTGCATGTCGACGCGCTGGCCAACCTGTTTTTCGCCTCCTGTCTGCTGTTTCCCCTGCCCACGGCGCGTCTGCACCGCTGGCGCCAATGGCTGGCGCTGCCGTTTGGCCTGGCCTTGTTTTACCATGATACCTGGCTGCCGGGCTGGCGTTCCATTCTCCATCAGGGCGCGGATGTCAGCGGCTTTAGCATCGACTATTTGCTGGAATTGACCGATCGGTTTATCAACTGGCGATGGATTGGCGTCGCCTTCGTGCTATTGGTAGGGTATCTGTTTGTGGCGCAATGGCTGCGCATTACCACCTTCACGGTGGCGGGCCTGCTGTGGCTCAACCTGAGCCTGCTGTTGCCCCCGGGGCTGACCCAGGCGCCGCCCGCGGCCGCCACGCCTGCGCCCGTCGCCCAGCGCGCGCAGGAAACGGCGCCGGCGCAAAACCTGCCCAATACGGTCAGCGGTCCACCGACCAACGCCAATCTCGATGCCTACCTGCAGCAATTTTATCAGCGCGAGCAGGCCAGGCAAACGCCGTTCCCGCAGACGCTGCCCCCCGATGCCCAGCCGTTTGATTTACTGGTGATCAATATCTGTTCCCTGGCCTGGTCGGATCTGGATGCCGCCCAGCTGTCCGCGTCCCCGCTGTGGTCGCGATTTGACCTGCTGTTCACCGACTTCAACTCCGCCACCGCCTACAGCGGCCCGGCGTCAATTCGTCTGCTGCGCGCCAGCTGTGGTCAAACGTCCCATCATGATTTGTACCAACCCGCCGCCCGGCAATGCTATCTGTTCGACAACCTGGCGAAACTGGGCTTTGGCGAACAGCTGGCGATGGATCATAGCGGCGTCTTCGGTAATTACATCGGCAACCTGCGCCAGGACGCTGATATGCAGGCGCCTATCATGTCGCAGGCGGGCCTGGGTCATGAACTGGCCTCCTTCGACGGCGAGCCCATTTTTGACGATGGGCAACTGATGTCCCGCTGGCTGGCAAACCAATCCCGGGCGGCCACCGGGCGCAGCGCGACATTTTTTAACCTGATCGCGTTGCACGACGGCAATCGTTTTGTCGGCGCAGCCAAAGGCGCCGATTACCGTACACGCGCGCAAACCCTGCTTTCCCAGCTTAACGCCTTTATGGACCAGTTGGATAAATCCGGCCGCCGGGTGATGCTGATCGTGGTGCCGGAACACGGCGCCGGGCTTGTTGGCGATAAAATGCAGATCTCCGGCCTGCGCGATATTCCCAGCCCCGCCATTACCCATATTCCGGTCGGCGTAAAATTCTTCGGCACGCGCGCGCCGCATCCGGCCCAGGCACTGAACATCACCGCCCCCAGCAGCTATCTGGCCATTTCCGAACTGGTGGCCCGTTCGGTGGACGGCAAGGTTTTCACCACGTCCCTCCTGGACTGGCCGGCGTTAGGCGCCAATCTGCCCACCACCCCCAAGGTGGCGGAAAATGAAAACGCGGTGGTGATGGAATACCAGGGCAAAGTGTATATCCGCCTCAATGGCGGCGGCTGGGTGCCCTACCCGCAATAATGTATAATCCCCGGGCGATGGCCTCCGCCGCCCGGCGCGGGTAGACGGCGCCCCACATCGCCACCATGCCGGCTCAACGCACTGGCCGGCAGCCACCCGGGCTGACCGGCGGCGGGTTCATTTTCGCCAGGATGTCCGGATGGGCGACTAAATAGTTTTCCACGATATGTTCAATCTCCGCCTGTTGTTGCGGCGAAAAATCGCCGCTCGCCGGCCTCTGCGCCGGCGCGGGCACCGGCGACACCGCCCATAGCAGACCGGATGCCAGCAGGCAGGCTAAAAACAACAGTATATTAACGACGATATATTTCATTTTCTTGTCGACCTCTTACCGCTGCCGGACATATTCTCAATACGTTATAGACGCGCTGTCGAATATCGTTAACCAGGCAAATATCTATTGAGCTGGTTATTCGTCTTGCCTTACGCGTTCCTGATAAAGCCAATATAACCAAGCAACTATAAAACCTGTATAAAAATAAAGGGCCGGGCTATAAATTTTTTATATACATTTCTGGAATTAAACCATCTACAAAACCTGCCGCGGCATTTGCGCTATTTTTATAAAATTTTTACACCCGGCAGGAGTAATTTTACATTAACTTTTCAAACAAAAATTTACACTCGCAGCACCTGAGAATTTCCTCTGGAGGTGCACTGTGGGTATGGCTTTGATAACCGGTATCGTGCTGGTGTTTTTACTGTTGGGCTATTTGGTTTATGCCCTGATTAACGCGGAGGAATTCTGATGGCTTCCAGCGCGTTTTTGTTGATTTTCAGCTATATGGCCGTGCTGCTGATCCTGGCGCGCCCTTTGGGGCTAGGGCTGAGCAGATTCATTAACGATCGGCCCGCGCCCGGTTTCGCCGGCATCGAGCGCCGGTTATGGCGATTGTGCGGCGTGTATAAACAGGACATGAACTGGCGCGGCTACCTGTTGGCCATTTTATTGTTCAATGTGCTCGGCATTATCCTATTGCTGGCGATGTTAATGCTCCAGGATCGCCTGCCGTTAAACCCGCAGCATTTGCCGGCCCTCTCCTGGCATCTGGCGCTGAATACCGCCATCAGTTTCGTCACTAATACCAACTGGCAGTCCTACGCCGGCGAAAGCACCATGAGCTATTTTAGCCAGATGGTGGGTTTAACCGTGCAGAACTTCCTGTCGGCGGCCACCGGCATCGCCGTGGCGTTTGCGCTGATCAGGGGGTTTGCCAACCGGTCGGTGGCCACGCTCGGCAACGCCTGGCGCGATATGGCGCGCATCACGCTTTATATCCTGCTGCCGCTGGCGCTGCTGATCGCCCTGATCAGCATCAGCCAGGGCACCTTGCAAAATTTCAGTGATTATCTCAGCCTGACGACGCTTGAGGGCGCCAAGCAAACGTTGCCGATGGGGCCGGTAGCGTCGCAGGAAGCGATAAAAATGCTCGGCACCAACGGCGGCGGCTTCTTTAACGTTAACTCCGCCCATCCGTTTGAAAACCCGAATTACATCACTAATTTTATCCAGATGATTGCCATCTTCCTCATTCCGGCGGCGCTGTGCTTTGCCTTCGGCAATGTCGTGCGCGACCATCGCCAGGGCCATGCCTTGCTCTGGGCCATGTCGCTGATGTTTATCGCCGCGGTAGCGGTGGTGATGTGGGCGGAGCTGAACGGCAACCCGCACTTCCTGCAATTCGGGGCGGACAGCGCCATCAACATGGAAGGCAAGGAAAGCCGTTTCGGCATCCTTAATTCCAGCCTGTTCGCGGTGATCACCACATCGGCCTCCTGCGGGGCGGTTAACGCCATGCACGATTCCTTTACCGCGCTCGGCGGCATGATGCCGATGTGGCTGATGCAAATCGGCGAGGTGATATTCGGCGGCGTCGGCTCGGGCCTGTACGGCATGCTGCTGTTTGTGCTGCTGGCGGTGTTTATCGCCGGGTTGATGATCGGCCGTACTCCGGAATACCTGGGTAAAAAGATCGAAGTGTGGGAAATGAAAATGACCGCCATCGCCATCCTTATTACCCCCGCCCTGTCGCTGCTGGGCACCGCGCTGGCCATGATGACCGAAGCCGGGCGCGCCGGCATGTTCAATCCCGGCGCGCACGGCTTTAGCGAGGTGCTCTACGCCGTGTCCTCCGCCGCGAATAACAACGGCAGCGCCTTCGCCGGGCTGAGCGCCAACACCCCGTTCTGGAACCTGCTGCTGGCGGTCGCCATGCTGCTGGGCCGTTTCGCGGTGATTGTGCCGGTGATGGCGATTGCCGGCTCGCTGGCGATCAAGAAGGTGCAGCCGGTCGGCAGCGGCACGTTGCCCACCCACGGCCCGCTGTTTATTTCCCTGGTCATCGGCTCGGTGCTGTTGGTCGGCGCGCTTAACTTTATCCCCGCGCTGGCGCTTGGCCCGGTGGCGGAACATTTGCAACTGCTTGGTCATTAATCGCGGGAGTTTGAAGCCATGAGTCGTAATCAAAAAGCGCTGTTTGACGGAGCGCTGATGCGCGTCGCTCTTGCGGATGCGTTTAAAAAGCTGGATCCGCGCGTGCAGTTTCGCAATCCGGTGATGTTTGTCGTGTACCTGGGCAGTATCCTGACGCTGCTGCTGGCGGCAGGCATGGCGGCGGGACTGACCGCAGGGAATGTCGGTTTTACCGCCCATGTTTCGCTCTGGCTGTGGTTTACCGTGTTGTTCGCCAATTTTGCCGAGGCGCTGGCGGAAGGGCGCAGCAAGGCCCAGGCGGAAAGCCTGAAAGGCGTGAAAAAAACCAGCTGGGCGAAAAAGCTCGCCGAGCCGCGTTACGGCGCCGCCACCAGCAAAGTGGCCGCCGACGCGTTGCGCAAGGGTGATGTGGTGTTGGCCGAGGCCGGGGATATTATCCCCTGCGACGGCGAAGTGATTGAAGGGGGCGCGTCCGTGGATGAAAGCGCCATTACCGGTGAATCCGCGCCGGTGATCCGCGAGTCCGGCGGCGACTTCGCCTCGGTGACCGGCGGGACGCGCATTCTGTCCGACTGGCTGGTGATAACATGCAGCGCCAATCCCGGCGAAACTTTCCTGGATCGCATGATTGCCATGGTAGAGGGGGCCAAGCGGCGTAAAACCCCCAATGAAATCGCCCTGACCATCCTGCTGGTGGCGCTGACCATTGTGTTCCTGCTGGCGACGGCGACGCTGTATCCGTTCTCGGCCTGGGGCGGCGCGCCGGTGAGCATCACGGTGCTGGTGGCCCTGCTGGTCTGCCTGATCCCCACCACCATCGGCGGCCTGCTGTCGGCCATCGGCGTGGCCGGGATGAGCCGGATGCTGGCGGCCAACGTTATCGCCACCAGTGGGCGCGCGGTGGAGGCGGCCGGCGATATCGATGTCCTGCTGCTGGATAAAACCGGCACCATTACGCTTGGCAACCGTCAGGCCACCCGCTTTATGCCCGCCCCCGGCGTCAGCGAAGAAGCGCTGGCGGACGCGGCCCAGCTGGCGTCGCTTGCCGATGAAACGCCGGAAGGCCGCAGTATCGTGGTGCTCGCCAAGCAGAAATTTAATCTGCGCGAACGCAATTTACAGAGCCTGGACGCCACCTTTATCCCGTTCTCGGCCCAGACGCGCATGAGCGGCGTCAATATCCAGCAGCGCATGATCCGTAAAGGGGCGGTGGATTCCATTCGCCGCCATATCGAAAGCAACGGCGGCCGTTTTCCCGCCGGGGTCAGCAGCCTGGTGGAAGAGGTGGCGCGCAGCGGCGGCACGCCGCTGGTGGTGGCGGAAGATGCGCGCGTTCTGGGTGTTGTGGCCCTGAAGGACATTGTTAAGGGCGGCATAAAAGAACGTTTTGCCGAACTGCGCAAGATGGGCATCAAGACCGTGATGGTGACCGGCGATAATCCGCTGACCGCCGCCGCCATCGCGGCCGAGGCCGGGGTGGATGATTTCCTCTCCGAAGCGACGCCCGAGGCCAAGCTGGCCTTGATTCGCCAATACCAGGCCGAAGGACGGCTGGTGGCCATGACCGGCGACGGCACCAACGATGCGCCGGCGCTGGCGCAGGCGGATGTGGCGGTGGCGATGAATTCCGGTACCCAGGCGGCAAAAGAGGCGGGCAATATGGTCGACCTGGACTCCAACCCCACCAAGCTGCTGGAAGTGGTGCATATCGGCAAGCAAATGCTGATGACGCGCGGGTCGCTGACCACGTTCAGTATCGCCAACGACGTCGCCAAATATTTTGCCATCATCCCGGCCGCCTTTGCGGTGACCTATCCGCAATTAAATATGCTGAACGTAATGCATCTGCACTCGCCCGGCTCCGCCATTTTGTCGGCGGTGATATTTAACGCCCTGGTGATCGTCTTCCTGATCCCGCTGGCGCTGAATGGGGTAAGTTACCGTCCCATGGGCGCCGCCGCCCTGCTGCGCCGCAACCTGTGGATCTACGGCATGGGCGGGCTGCTGATACCCTTTGCCGGCATCAAGCTGATTGATTTGATTTTGACCGTTTTAGGTCTGGGCTAAGAGGAACCATCATGAGCCAATTACGACCCGCCTTGATTTTACTGGTGCTGCTGACACTTATCACCGGCGTTGTTTATCCTTTATTGACCACCCAGTTGGCGCAGTGGTGGTTTCCCGCGCAGGCCAATGGCTCATTGCTGGAGGCCGGCGGCGAAACGCGGGGTTCCGCGCTTATCGGGCAGAATTTTACCCGGCCCGAGTATTTCCAGGGCCGTCCGTCGGCCACCGGCGATACGCCCAATAACCCCCTGGCCTCGTCGGGCAGCAACCTGGCCGCGAGCAATCCGGCGCTGGACGAAGCGGTAAAACAACGCGTGGCGGCGCTGCGCGCGGCCAACCCGCAGGCCGGCGGCCCCATCCCGGTGGATCTGGTGACGGCATCGGGCAGCGGCCTGGATCCGCATATTTCGCCTCAGGCCGCCCTTTGGCAGGTGCCTCGGGTCGCGGCAGCGCGTAGACTGGCCCAGGAACAGGTGCGCCAATTGGTTGAACACCAGACGTCGCGGCCGTTGTTCGGTTTTCTCGGCGAACCGACGGTAAACGTACTGGAACTTAACGTAGCGCTGGATAAACTTCCCCAGTCTTAAGGACCGCCATGAGCGACGATGAACCCCAGCGCCCCGACCCGGACGCGTTATTGCTGCAGGCGGCCAATAAGCAACGCGGCAAACTGAAAATCTATTTCGGCGCCTGCGCCGGCGTGGGAAAAACCTGGTCGATGCTTACGGAAGCCCGTCGCCTGCGGGCGCAGGGGCTCGATGTGCTGGTGGGGGTGGTGGAAACGCACGGCCGCGCTGAAACCGAGGCCTTGCTGGACGGGCTGGCCGTGCTGCCCCGGCGCCCCACCGGCCGGCACCGGCATCAGGAGTTTGATCTGGACGCCGCGCTGGCCCGGCGTCCGGCGGTGATCCTGATGGACGAGCTGGCGCATACCAACGCGCGCGGCTCGCGCCATCCCAAGCGCTGGCAGGATGTCGACGAGCTGCTGGATGCCGGCATCGACGTGCTGACCACCATCAATGTCCAGCATCTGGAAAGCCTGAACGACGTGGTGAGCGGCGTCACCGGCATCCGGGTACGGGAAACCGTGCCGGACCCGTTTTTCGATTCGGCGGATGAAGTGGTGCTGGTGGATCTGCCCCCCGACGATCTGCGCCAGCGATTAAAAGAGGGCAAGGTGTATATCGGCGATCGCGCCGAACGGGCCATAGAAAATTTTTTCCGCAAAGGCAACCTGTTCGCCCTGCGCGAACTGGCCTTGCGCCGCACCGCCGATCGGGTGGACGACCAGATGCGGGTCTGGCGCGACGCCAGCGGCGGCGAGGACAAGGTGTGGCATACGCGCGACGCCATCTTGCTGTGCATCGGCAATAACACCGGCAGCGAAAAGCTGGTGCGCACGGCGGCCAGGCTGGCGGCCAAGCTCGGCAGCGTCTGGCATGCCGTCTACGTGGAAACCCCCTCGCTGCACCGCCTGGCCGAGTCGCGCCGGCGCGGCATCCTGCGCACCCTGCAGCTGGCCCAGGAATTGGGCGCGGAAACGGCCACCCTATCCGATCCCAGCGAGGTCAACGCGGTGCTGCGCTACGCCCGCGAGCACAACCTGGGAAAAATCATCACCGGCCGCCGCCCGGCCAAACCCTGGCGCAGGGACAGCTTTGCCGACCGGCTGGGCCGCCTTGGGCCCGACCTGGACCTGATCATCGTGGCGCTGGATGAACCGCCGGCCGATCCTCCCGGCAGGCTGGCGGACAGCCGATCTTTTACCGATAAATGGCGGGTGCAGCTGCGCGGCTGCCTGGCGGCGGCGGCGCTCTGCGCCCTGATTACCGTCGGCGGCCACTGGCTGCTGCCCGGCGTGGATCCCACCAATATGGTGATGATCTATCTGCTCGGCGTGGTGATCGTGGCCCTGCGCTACGGCCGCTGGCCGTCGGTAGTGGCGACCGTGCTGAACATCGTTATTTTCGACATGGTGTTTATCGCGCCTACCGGCACCATGGCGGTATCGGATGTGCAATACCTGTTCACCTTCGGCGTGATGCTGACCGTCGGCATCATTATCGGCAACCTGACGTCGGGGGTACGTTACCAGGCGCGCGTGGCGCGTTATCGGGAACAGCGCGTGCGCCATCTTTATGAAATTTCCAAGGCGCTGAGCGGCGCGCGCGGCATGGACGAGATTGCCCAAACCTGCCAGCGCGTCATCGACAGTACGCTACAGGCGCGCAGCGAGCTGCTGCTGGCGCAGGAAAATGGCGAGCTGAAGGCCATTGGCGCCGCCGGCAACCTGACGACCCTGCCAGACGCCGCCATTTCCCGCTGGAGTTTTGATAAAGGGCAGCCGGCCGGCGCCGGCACCGATACCCTGCCAGGCGTGCCCTATCAGATACTGCCGCTGAAAACCACCGGCAAAACACTCGGGCTGCTGGTGATTGAACCCGCCAACCTGCGCCATCTGCTGATCCCCGAACAGCAGCGTATGCTGGAAACCTTTACGGTACTTATCGCCGGCGCGCTGGAACGCATGGCGCTGACCCGCAGCGAAGAACACGCGCGCCTGGCCGCCGAGCGCGAGGAGCTGCGCAATGCGCTGCTGTCGGCCCTATCCCACGATCTGCGCACCCCGCTGACGGTGCTGTTCGGCCAGTCGGAAATCCTGACCCTTGACCTGGCGGCGGAAGGGTCGAAATACGCGCCGCAGGCCAGCCAGATCCGGCAACAAACCCTGAGCACCATCCGGCTGGTCAACAATATGCTGGATATGGCGCGCATCCAGTCGGGCGGACTTAACCTGCGCGCCGAATGGGTGGCGCTGGAGGAGGTGATCGGCAGCACGCTGAAAATCATGAAACCGCTGCTGGCCCAGCGTCAGGTCAGGCTGGAGTTGCCCGACCATCTGGTATTGATCAAAGCCGACGGCGCGCTCTTGGAGCGGGTGTTCACCAACCTGCTGGAGAATGCGTTAAAGTATGCCGGCGATAACGCGCAACTGGGCATCCGGGCCTATGAACAACGTCATCGGCTGGAAATTGAGGTGTGGGACAACGGGCCGGGCATCCCGGTGGGGCAGGAACAAAAGATTTTTGAAAAATTCGCCCGCGGCAATAAGGAATCGGCCGTGCCCGGCGTTGGACTGGGGCTGGCCATCTGCAAGGCGATTATAGAAATGCATGAAGGGCAGATTCGCGCCGGCAACCGGTCGGAAGGCGGCGCCTGTTTTTACATCTCCCTGCCGGTAGCCCAGGCCCCTTCGCTACCCGAAGATGCGGAAGAGACACAGTAAAACACCTTTTCATAGGACGGAGTCGTTTATGCGTAAAATTATTATCGATACCGATATTGGCGTGGATGACGCTTTTGCGCTTGCCTACGCCGCCCGCCATATGGAAATCCTGGGTGTCTGCGCGGTATTTGGCAATGTTACCCGGGATCAGGCGGTTAAAAATGCCCGGCTATTCTGCGCCAAAATGGCGATCCGCGCCGACATTTATCGCGGCTGTTCGCGTCCGCTGGCTCTTGACCCCACGCCTGTTAGCGGCAAGATACACGGCAAAGACGGATTGGGTGACGCGTTTGACAATCCCTATGACGCCTCGGCGCAAGATGGCATCCGCTTTATTATCGACAGCGTAAAGGCCAATCCCGGCGAAATTACCCTGGTGGCCATCGGGCCGCTGACCAATATCGCCACCGCCATCAACCTGGCGCCGGAGATTGTTCCCCTGGTGAGGGAAGTGGTTATCATGGGCGGCGCCTTCGGCACCCACGGCCATGCCGGCAACGTGACGCCCCACTGCGAATTTAATATCTGGAAAGATCCCCACGCTGCGGATCAGGTTCTCTCCTCCGCCCTGCCGGTGGTGATGCTGCCGCTGGACGTTACCCATGAAGTATTAATTACCGGAGAGGAAATTCGCGCAACCGGGCAGCCGGTATTGACCGCCATTTCCCGCGGCTACCTGGACTACAGCTTGCAAAGCGAGGGGTTCGAGGGCATGGCGCTGCATGATACCCTGACCCTATCCTATTTGATCAATCCCGACTGGTTCAGGGTGTCGACCTCGCCGGTAAGGGTAGTGACCGAAGGCCTGTCGCGCGGCCAGACCTTGCGCCGTACCACCGCGCTCGCCACGCGCTTTGATCCTTTTGCCGGCTGCGGATTGCAAAAAATCTGCCTGGGCGTGGAGGCCGCGCCGCTAAAAGCGCATTTCCTGCAATCCTTGACCTTAATATAGCGGCAATTGTCGTGGCTTATCCATTGAGCGTTGGAATCTCAATACGATCGCGCCATTCACCCGGGATCCCCTGGTTATGCATCAGATATTCCCAGGCGTCTTCAATCTCGTTCGGAATATCCACATGGCAGATATAATCTTTCCCTTTCGGGCCATAGCCTTGTTTATCATCCCGCAGACGGGGAATTTCGCCCAGTAACAAGGATATAAACCGGTTTACCGGCCAGAGGCCATCGCTATCATGGGTAAAGCCGGTCCCGTTTATGTCACTCACCAGTTGCGGGACACAGGTCGGCCAGTTAATAAAATGCGGACTTTGGGCAGAATCAACCCAGCAGCGGCGAAAGGTGGCGTCGGTCCGGCGCTGCAGCAAGGGATCCTGAATAAGAATAATATCTTGCGGCGTACATCCCCGTTCTTCCAGCAGGGCGCGCGTAAAGCCGGCATTTTCGCCGGAATTGCGCGACGCGGTTTCCATAACGACCTGTTTTCCAGGTAATTCCCAGAATCGGCAGGCAATCTCATGCAATATGGCGGCTTCAGGCCGGGCGGCGGTTTCAATGGCCTGATAACGGGGATGTTGGGCCACCGCCGCGATGAGAAACGAGGTGGAATGGCCGATGCCGCCGGAGATAACCAGGGGAATATGGCGGGCCCGCGCCAGTGCGCACGCGCCGTCAATGGTGGCTAATACTGCATTTCCCGCCAGGATGATGGCATCGGCGCTTAAATGGTCCTGCCGGGCGGAAAAATCGTCAACCGCCAGCCAGGACGCTATCAAGTTGATCTTGGAGAGAATATCGGCTGGAAGCGGCGGCAGCCCGGACGCGTGACACATGTCGGTATGCATATTTTATGTTTCTCCTTTGGATTCCACTATAGCAGGGAAAATATGACAGCCAATAAAATACGGCAGATCATGGCGACCTGCCGCTGTTATTTTGCTGTATTGCCCGCCGCCCTGCGGTTGGAAACGCGTAGGGGGCTCACCGCGCCCTAAGGCACTCGGCTTTTGGCGAAAGCGACCAAAGTCTTAAGCGTCGCTCAGTGAACGGCGCTTAAGCGAAAGCCTCACGAGCGGCTTGGGAACATCAGATAATTACCGGCTTGCGTACCCTGCTTTTCCAGGTACTTACCGTACATCACCTGCGGCAATTCCCAACGGGCAAGCGCGGCGGCGATGTCATCCGGAGAGGCGGCAAGCTCGTCGGCGAGCGCCAGGGCATTGGCCGCCGCTTTGGCCGTGCTCGCCGCGGTATGTGGCCGCGGGATCGAGGCTGCATCGCCCAATATCGCCACACGACCGGAAACCATTTCATCCGCGGCAAGATCGCGGATCGCCTGGGCGAAGGGATGCTCCGTGGCCGCCACAATCGCGCTGAAAGGCGGCGGCAGCAGTGAACGGGCATCGTCACGCAAATGGGCACGCCATCGATCCGCCAGCATCCCCTCGGGAATGGAATAATGGCGTTCAAGGCCGGCACGATCGGTCATTATTTGTGCAAGCTGCCCGCCATCGGCCACCCGGTACCAGACCCAGTTATAAAGTCGATGGCCGGGCCTGACATCATTGTCTTCGCCAGGCATCAGGTAGCCGAGAATATGCGACCCGCTGTTGTTGGCGAACCCGAAATCGCCGTGCAGAGCCTCGCGCGCGGCAGCGGGCATGGCATCCTCCGGTACCAGTCCGCGCCAGGCGAGGTAGCCGGCATAGCGCGGCTGTACCTGCGGCCAAAAGAGCGAACGCACGGTCGAGCCGCCGCCATCCGCCCCGATCAGCAGGTCGCCGCTTTCACGGCTTCCGTCTTCAAATAACGCCGTAACGGTAGCGGTTGAAAAATCCTGTTCGATCCGCGCCAGGCGCTTGCCTTGATGATAGTGCGACTCACCGAACGCCGTTTTGAGGGTCGTGTAGATAAGTGACCATGAAGTCTGGGTCTGGGGTGCTAAATGCCGGGATTGGATCGCGCCATCCGGCAGGAAGACCGTACGATAGGCTGAACGGACGCCGAGCCTGTCATTGTCCAGGGTAATGCCACCGCGCCGGAATACCTCTTTCACCTCAGGCTGGAGAACGATGCCGCCGCCACGGCTGTCGAGATCGTGAGGCGAACGTTCGAAAATATCCACGTTCCAGCCGATGGCGCGTAGCATGGTGCCGGCAAAAAGCCCCCCGAGCGAACCGCCTATAATCAGCGCCCTGCGTTTTATCTGGTGCGTAGTGATGGTGTGCATAGCGTGCCTCCTGGTTGATGGCAATCACTATGCACCCATTAATTTAGGACAACAATTATCTCATTTTAACTATCATCTTTGCGCATTACGCAAAGATAAACGCTACCGTCATCGGGTGTTCACAGCCAGTCGCACGCCTTATCCCAATAGGGTGGGGAACCAAAATGGACGGCGAGGAAATCAATGAAACTGGCAATCTTACTGGACCCGCGCCGGTTAGCCAGATAAACGGCCCAGACCGCGCCTTCTTCCGCGGCCGGAGAGGGGGTCCATTCCCGTAGTACGGGGACGAGCCGGCCGGCGGCGATATCCCCTCCCACCAGCCAGGTCGGCATCAACAACAGGCCGGCGCCGCCAATGGCGGCTTCGCGCAGCATTTCCGAGTTGTTGGCGCGCAGGCTTCCGGAAACGGCGACCTTCTCCTGTTTGCCGCCCCGGCTCAATGTCCACCGGTTACCGGTTGCCTGGTAGTCGAACAACAGGCAGTTGTGCGCGGTCAAATCGCCGGGCTCCCGCGGCGCGCCATGCTCACCGAGATAATCAGGGCTGGCGCAGATAACGCGATGATGGGGCGCCAGCTTGCGTGCAATCAGCGTCGATGGACCGGGCACGCCCAGCCTGAGGGCGATATCAAGCCGGTCCTCGACCAGATTGGCCATGGCGTCGCTCAAATGGAGTTCGAGATGGATTTGGGGAAAGAGTTGCAGGAAAGCGGGGAGAGCCGGCGCAACGTGGAGCCGCCCGAAGGCAACGGGCATCGTCACCTTGAGCAGGCCGCTAGGCGGCCCGGACAGCTCGCCGGCCGATCGGTCAGCGTTCACCAGATCTTCAAGTATACGGCGGCCATCCTCGTAATATTGTCGTCCAGCCTCGGTCAGCGTCACGCTACGAGTCGAACGGTTCATCAGCAGCGTGCCAAGGCTTTCTTCCAACCCATTTACCTGCCGCGTCAGCGAGGATGCCGCCACCCCCAGCCGTCTTGCCGCCGGTGCGAACCCCCCGTGTTCAACCACCGCCACGAAGGCGCCGATCGCCGCGAATTTGTCCATACGTCACCTTTGCATTTTATGCAATGAACTTTTCGATATTGCACTGATTATCATCATAAGGGTAATGAGTGACAATAATTTTACTTCATTACGGGAGATCCATCATGTCCATTCCTGTCACTGTTACGTCTGACTTTATCTGCCCCTGGTGCCTGATCGGCCACCGCCGTCTGGCCAGGGCAATTCGTACGCTTCCCACGGGCGTTTGCGTCGAAGTTAGCTGGCGACCGTTTGAGCTCAACCCGGACATGCCGGCCGAAGGCATGGACCGTAAAGTCTATCGCGCGCTTAAGTTTGGCAGTTGGGAGCGCAGCCGCCAGCTCGACGCCCAGACCGTCACCGCCGCGCACGGCGATGATGTCGCATTTGATTATGATGCGATAGAAAGGACCGCCAACACCTTCCAGGCCCACCGACTGATGCGATTTGCACAGCGCCACGGCGTTGCCGATGCGCTCGGCAACGCCTTGCTCTCAGCTTATTTCGAGCAGGGCCGCGACATCGGCAACCGGGCTACACTCGCGGAGATCGCCGTTGAACGGGGACTCGCTCGGGATGCCGTCGCCACCTTCCTCGCCGGTGAAGAAGAAAGCGACGCTGTCAGAGCCATTGAACGGGCCTTGCACGATGCCGGCATTCGCGGCGTTCCCAGCGTCGACATCGATGGCGAGGTGATTTCGGGGGCGCAACCGGCCGAAGTATTTACCGAGGTGCTTCTCCGGGCCGCTGAGCGGGCAGGAGCGTGTTGTGCGGCCGACGGGTCCAAGGCGCCGACGGCGCAGATGCCACCACCTGACGCCACCTGAACTCCATAAAAAAAAACGGCAGGTCATGATGACCTGCCGCTCTTCTTTTTCTGGTGCTCCCCGCTACCGCATGGGCAACACCATCGGGAATGTGGTCGGCGAGAGAGGATTCGAACCTCCGACCCACTGGTCCCAAACCAGTTGCGCTACCAAGCTGCGCTACTCGCCGTACTGCAACATCTTAAAAAGGGTACTTAAAGGTTGTGGTGCGAAGAGAGGGACTTGAACCCTCACGTCCGTTAAGACACTAACACCTGAAGCTAGCGCGTCTACCAATTCCGCCACCTTCGCATGGCCACTAATGTTGGGGTGACTGATGGGGCTCGAACCCACGACAACTGGAATCACAATCCAGGGCTCTACCAACTGAGCTACAATCACCATTACTGATACTGCTTACCGCAACGTGAAGATACTGCTGACACGGCACTTGCGCACTAAATATGGTGCGCCCGACAGGATTCGAACCTGAGACCTCTGCCTCCGGAGGGCAGCGCTCTATCCAGCTGAGCTACGGGCGCTTAGCGCCGTTGCGGGTGGGGATAGTACGGAATCGCGGCCTGACTGTCTAGTGCTTTTTACTACTTTTGCCGGGTTTAATGACCCTTTGCTCATTTCCTGCCCGCTTAGGTCGTTTTCCCCGCCGTCAAAACGCCATGAGCCCTTCTTTTCGGGTACTTACCCCCCGGCGGGGGTCCGCGCGCCTACAAACGTCCGCTGATATAATAGCCGATAAAGCGTAACAGTTTCAGCTGGCGCCGGAGACGGCTGGGCTGGCTGAACAGGCGGTATAGCCACTCCAGGCCCATGCGTTGCCAGAGGAGGGGCGCGCGCTTTACATGGCCGGTAAAAACATCGTAGGTGCCGCCCACGCCCATATAGAGCGCGTCGGGATAGCTGGCGCGGCAATCGCGCATCAACTTTTCCTGCCTGGGAGAGCCCATCGCCACGGTAACGATAGCGGCGCCGCTGGCCCGGACCCGGGCGAACAGCGATTCCTGCCCGGCCGGGGCAAAAAAGCCGTCCTGCATCCCGACGATGTTAACGTTCCATTTCGCGCGCAGGCGCTCGGCCGTCTGCCCGAGCACATCCGGCCGGCCGCCGATAAGAAAAACCGCCGTGCCCTCCTTGCCCGCCCGCGCCATAATACCCTCCCACAGATCGACGCCCGCGATGCGCGCCACCTCGGCGGCGGGATATTTGCGGCGAATCGACCGCACGATGCTGATGCCGTCGGCGTACTTGTATTGAGCCTCCGCCAGCAGTTGGGCAAGCGCGGCATCCCGCTCCGAGGTCAGCACCTTTTCCGCGTTGACGGCCACCAGGGTGCCGGTCTTGACCCGTCCGCCGGCAAACAGGTAATCGACGCACTGCCGCTGATCGCGAAAACCCCAGATAACCAAACCGCGAATACGGTACAGGGCGATTCCGTCCTGAATTTCCATTTATTATCCTTACAAAGGCTGACGCGCTTACGATGATGCCTCTGTCGCCCCACGCGCGCGCCTGGGACGGATCAGCCCCGCGCGGTTAAGCAGCCAAAAGAGTAATTTTGCCAGCAGCAGGCACATGCCGAATACCAGGGCGAAAAACACCACGCGCGACGTAAAGGCATCCAATCCCTCGCGGGCCAGTACTATCATATTAAACACGGCGCCAAAACAAAATGCCTGCAGCACCGCCGAACGATAACGGTCCGACGCCGCCTTGCCCCGTTCATACAGGGTATCGAATCCTTTCAGGATAAGCCCCACCAGGATGGCGCCTAAGGGAATAAACACCACGCCGCCCATGACCAGCAGCGAACCGATAAGCGTGGGCGAAATCGCCAGGCCGGAATGATTGTCCAAAACCTCCCAGGTAAAATAATTGGCGGTATTGAGCACCAGGCTGGGGCGGTCCGGCCATAACCAGCCAGGGATAAAGACATAAAAGTCGCGAATCACAGGCGCCAGGCCCTGGAAGGCTATCTTAGGGTAGTTTTGCAGTAACAGCGCCAGATTTTCCCAGGGGGAGAAGGTGTCGCGCGTCAGATACAAAAACGTATAAAACCCCTCGTCGCCGCTGACGTTCAGGCCGTAGCGCTTTAACGCCAGCCAGAACATGGCGGCCACGGCCACCAGACCGGACGCGCCCAGCATCCACAGGCTTATCCAGTTGCGCTGGATGCCGATAAACAAAAACAAGGCGAAGGCGATAATGATATTGGCCCGGGTCCCGCCGACCACCATATAGGTGAAAATACCGAAGGCCACGGTGCTGCATAAAAATAATAGCCAATTGCGCCGGGTGGGGTTAAGGAAATAAATAATTAACATTGCCGGGATAAAAAAATAGAAAAAGCGCTTCAGCGCCACCCCGGTAACATCGCGGGAAAATATCTGGCTGTAGGACTGCAGGCGGAATAATAAAAACCCGTTATGCATAAAGAATATCGCCACCGTGCCGACGGCGGTCAGCGCCAGCAGGATCCAGGTCAAATGCGTTTCCACCCGGTTCAGGGACAATACCGGCCCGGCGGCGGACCGGGAAGAAGAAAACCAGCGGGTTTTATAACTGACATAATAAATCCCGTAAAAAGCGGTGGCGGCCAGCAGCGCTTCCAGCAGGTTTTCCACCGGCGCCACCTGGACATTAAAGCGAAACGCGAGAATGCAGGTCAGCGGAAAACCCAGATAGAAGGTCAATAAATAAAGCAGTGAAAAAAAGACGTTGAAATTAAAGCGTATCCGGCGAAATTCCCGATAGGTCAGGGTCAGCACCAGCAGCACCGAGAGCACATAGACCACCAGCAATCCGCCGAACTGGCCAAGGGTCATGAGCTTGTCCCCGCGGCGACGGCCAGCGCCCGGCGCCATCCCTGCAGATAATTGGGATAAAAAAAGGCGATACGGCTTTTATCCACGCCGGCCAGTTGCCGTTGCGCCGCGCGCACCACCGATCGGTCGAGCCTGTCGCCGTGAAAAAGCACCGGCACCTGTTCCGCGGCCAAATCCTGCCAAAACGGGTTGCGCCGACTCAGGACAAACGGCACGCCGAACTGGATCAGCAGGCAGAGCGTGCCGATGCCCTGCTGGCGGTTAAACAGGAAATACCCCACATCGCACTGGCGCAACAGCGTCAGGTAAGCGTCAAACGCCACCGGGCGCGTCAGCAGCTCCAGCCGGTCCGCCGGAAACAGTTTCTCCCCTTGCGCCCGCACCCGGGCGATATAGGCCTCGTTATTGGCCGGATACCCCAGCGGCACAATCACCCGCACGTCGGCGCCGAACTGGCGGTGAATCGCTTCCAGCGCCTCCAGGTGGCGATTGGCGGCATCGCCGGAGTTTCCCACCAGCACAGTGAGGGTTTTACCCACCGGCGGCGGCCGGTCAAAACCCAGCGCCGGGTCCATGCGGGTGGGAAAATACAGCGGCGCCGCCGGCACCTGGGGATAGCGCGGGCGATAGACCGACAAATCGCCGACAGTGGCGAACACATGGCCGACCCGCCCCTGGGCGCGGCGGCGCAACAAATAAAACAAACGGTGTTTTACGCTCTGGGATTCTTCATAGAGATCGGCGCCCCAGATATGCCAGCTGACCCGGGCGGCGGGCAAGGTCCCCAGCAGCAGGGCCAGCCAGAGCCGCGGATTGAACTGCCCGTGCAGGAAGAAACGCCTCGCCGGTTCGGCGGCGGCTAAACGCACCACCGCCCGCGCCAGCGCCCGTTTATCCGCATAGGTAGCGATAATAAGCCGCGTAAAGGGCGCGAACGGTGCGCTGTCGGCGGCGGCCACCATAAAATGATGGGGTTGTCCCTCGGGGAGATCGCCCGCCAGCCGATCGTTGAAAAAACGCAGCACCGTCAGGTTATGATGCGGGATATCCGCGCCAAGCACATGGGTTAATGGGATCATTTTTCCCTGTAATAAAGAAGAAATACGCCGCTACAAAGTAAAAAATACACTATATAGGTTGCCATATAAGCCTGCGTCGCGCCAAGCGCGCCATGCAGGGGAATCAGCCAGTGCGAAAAACCGGTCAACAACGCGAACTGGCTGATTTCCGTCAGCAGGTAAAAACGCAGCGAGGCCCGGGCTATGACCAGATAACCGAATACGTAAGCGCCCACTTTCAATACGTCGCCTACCAGCTGCCAGGCGAACAGGTCGCGCATCGCCTCGAACTCGGCGGAAAACAGCAGGCGGATAGCCACATCCCTTAACAGCCACAAGACCAGGCTAACCACCGCCACCGCAGGCATCACAAACAGCAGCGACCGCCCGATTTCCCGGGCGACGGCGCGCTTATCGCTTAAACGCGACAGGGTCGGCAGCAGGTAAACGGTAAACGAGGCGGTAATAAACTGCAGATAAGCGTCGGAGATACTGCTGACCCCCTGCCAGATACCCACCTCTTCCCAGCTATAGCGCTGGGCCAGGAGATTACGCATCAGAATATAGGCCAGCGGCAGGGTGAACGATGTCATCAGCGCCATCAGGGTAAATTTGCCCAATTGGCCGGCAAGCTGCCTATCCCATGACGGACGCAAATCGCCCGGGCTAATCCGCCGCCGCCGGGCCACCACCAGGGCCGCGGGCAGCAGCGTCACGGCCGGCACCAGCGCCAGTCCGGCCAGCGCCCCGGGGTAACCGCCCAGCCTATAGCAGAGGAAAAAAGCGCCCGCGCCCAGCACGCTGCCGCAGCTGACGGCCAGGGCGTTGCCGGCGGCGTCGCGAAAACCTTTCAGAATAGCCAGCATCAGGTTGGCATAGGCGATACCCAACTGAATAAAGGCCACCGCACGCACCACGCCGGCATAGTCGCCATGGCCGAACAGCCCGCGGCTGATGGATTCGGCGGCCGTTAAAAAAATCACCGCCAGCAGCGTGGAAAACCCCAGCACCATGGCCGACCCGGTGCCCAGCACGGCGCGCAATTGTTGCGGCTGGTGCTGGTACTGCGCCACATATTTGGTGATGCCGTTAAAAATACCCGCGCCGGACAGCACGCCGAGCACGGTCACCAGTTGCCGGAAGTTGCCCGCCTGGCCGACGCCGGACGGCCCGAAAGACACCGCCAGCAGTTTGACCACCAGCAGGCCGACGCCAATCTTGACAAGCGTCGAACCGGCAGTCCATAACGAGGCGCGGGCCAGCGACATATCAGGCGAAATACCGGTTAATCGCGCCGATGACCTGGGATTGATGCTCGTCGGTTAAGTTGTAGAACAACGGCAGCCGCACCAGGCGCTGGCTCTCCAGGGTGGTATAACGATCCTCGCCGCTGAAACGGCCGAATCGCAGCCCGGCCGGGCTGTCGTGCAGCGGAATATAATGAAATACCGTCAGGATATCCGCCGTTTTCATATGCGCGATAAACGCCGAGCGATCGGCGATATCCCGCAGCTTAATATAAAACATATGGGCGTTTTGCCGGCAGCCTTCCGGCACCGTCGGCAGTTCGATACGCCCCCGTTCCGCCAGCGGGAGCAGCGCGTCGCGATAGCGGTTCCACAGTTCCAGGCGGCGGCGGTTAATGATATCGGCGGCATCCAGTTGCCCCCAGAGATAGGCGGCCTGCAAATCGGCCATCAGGTAGCTGGAGCCGATATCGCGCCAGGTGTATTTATCCGCCTGGCCGCGAAAGAACTGGCTGCGATTGGTGCCTTTTTCACGCACGATCTCGGCCCGGTCAACCAGGGTGGCGTCGTTGATGAGCGTGGCGCCGCCCTCGCCGCCGGCGGTGTAGTTTTTGGTTTCATGGAAACTGAAACAGCCGATATGTCCCAGGGTACCGAGCGGTTTCCCGCGATAAGCGGACATCACGCCCTGGGCGGCATCCTCGATGACCGCCAGGCGGTATTTCGCCGCCAGCGCCATGATGGCGTCCATTTCGCAGGCGATGCCGGCATAATGCACCGGCACGATAGCGCGGGTTTTCGCGGTGATGGCCGCCTCGATAAGCGTTTCATCCATGTTCATGGTGTCGGGTCGGATATCGACGAACACAATGGTCGCGCCGCGCAGGACAAACGCGTTGGCGGTGGAGACAAAGGTATAGCTGGGCATGATCACTTCATCGCCCGGCCGGATATTCAACAATATGGCCGCCATCTCAAGCGACGCGGTGCAGGAAGGCGTCAGGAGTGCCTTGGGGCTGCCAAAACGCTGCTCCAGCCACCGCTGGCAACGCTTGGTAAAATCGCCGTCGCCACACAGCTTGCCGCTGCCCATCGCCGTGCGGATAAAGTCGATTTCAGTGCCCACCACCGGTGGGGAATTAAACGGGATCATGTTGTCACCTGTATAACCAGTAGGCGGTGCTGTCAACGTTGGCACCGCATGCGATGTAGAGTCGTAGCGCGGCGATATTGCCGGCCTGGGTGGCGACACGCAGGCGCGATATCCCCTGCAGGCGGCACCATGCCAGCGCGCCGGCGCATAAGATGCGGCCGATGCCCCGGCCGGTAAGCGCCGGGTCCACCGCCAGCAGGCCGATACGCGCCTCATCCGTGCCGAGTCGCCGGAGCGTCACCATGCCTTCGACGGCCCCGGGCCGGCCCTTGACCAGGCAGAGATCGTCAAAAGCGCCCAGGATGGCATTTTGTGCCCAAACGGCATAGAAACGACGGCAGTCCGCGCCGCGGTACCAGGGTTCGCGAAACCGGCTTAGCCTGAACGCCGCCGACGCCAGCAGACCGACGGCCGCCATGTCGTCGCGGCCGGCCATGCGCAGCGCGCCGCTGCGCCCGCTTTGGGCGCGGTTTCGCGCCGCGCCGGTGGTCGCGCCGTTAATGACATCCTGGGCATCACCGCCGCCGTCCCGTTTCGGCACCCGCAGGCAGCAATCAATTTCGCCTTCCACCAGCCGGAAGCCCAGCACAGCCAGCGCATCCGCCAGCGCCAGGCTGTCGGCCGCCACCTTGGCCTGTACCACCTGGAACGCATCCAGGGCGGAAAGGGTCAGCGGCGCGGCGGCGGGATCAAAATTGAGTTTGCCGCTGGTTAAGGTGAAAAAATCACTTTCCCACTCCAGCGGTTCGATAGTGGCATGCACGGACATAGGGTCCACCCGATGGCTAGCGGCCGAAGCCGGGGTTGCAGCTTAGCGCCAGACACCTTTGGTATCGATAATCCAGCGTTGCGTAATATCGGCCGGGGGGCGCGCCCTGAATTGACGGTGATCCACCAGCATTACCAGTATATCCGCGCTATCCAGCGCGCTGTCCAGCCCCGCCAGGGTGGCGAGACCCGCGAGCGACGCGGGCAGTTGCGTCACGTTCGGCTCCACCGCCAGGGTCTTGCCCACATGCCATTGGGCTATCAGCCGGGTAATGGCGACCGCGGGGCTTTCGCGCAGATCGTCGATATCCGGCTTAAACGCCAGGCCGAAGCAGGCGATGGTCAGCTCATGGGCGCGTTTGCCGCTGTGCGCCAGGCAATCAGCCACCGCCGCCTTGACCCGGTCCACCACCCAGAGCGGCTTGCCGTCGTTGACCAGGCGGGCGGTACGGATAAGGCGTGCCTGGCCTGGATTCTGCGCGACGATAAACCAGGGGTCGACCGCGATGCAATGCCCGCCGACGCCGGGACCCGGCTGCAGGATATTAACCCGCGGATGGCGGTTGGCCAGGCGGATCAGTTCCCAGACATTAATATCCTGATCGGCGCAAATCAGCGACAGCTCATTGGCGAAGGCGATATTGACATCCCGAAAGCTGTTTTCGGTCAGCTTGCACATCTCGGCGGTACGGGAGTTAGTGACCACACACTCACCTTGCAGGAAAATCCGGTAGAGCTCGCTGGCGCGCGCCGAACAGCGCGCGGTCATGCCGCCGATCACCCGATCGTTTTTGATCAGCTCGGCCATGATTTTGCCGGGCAGCACGCGCTCGGGGCAATAGGCGATATTGATATCCGCCTCCTCGCCCGCCGTCTGCGGAAAACGCAGGTCGGGGCGCGCCTCGGCCAGCCATCGCGCCATCTGCTCGGTGGTGCCCACCGGCGAGGTGGACTCCAGGATAACCAGATCCCCGGCTTTAAGGACCGGAGCCAGCGAAAGCGCCGCCGCGCGCACATAGTTAAGGTCGGGTTCATGCCCGTCCATAAACGGTGTCGGCACCGCAATCAGAAACGCGTCGGCCGCCACCGGCCGGGTTACCGCCGTAAGATGTCCCTCTTCGACGGCGCGTTGCACCACGTCGGCCAGGTCCGGCTCGACAATGTGAATTTCGCCGCGGTTAATGGTCTCCACCGCACGCTGGTTCACGTCCACACCCACCACTTTTTTGCCGCGCGAAGCAAAGGCGGCTGCGGTGGGCAGGCCGATATAACCCAGGCCGATAACGGAGATCTGGTCAAAACTCATACTGTCACCTGATTATTCTTTAACGCGTCGATAATTCGCTGGCAGGCCTGCCCATCCCCATAGGGATTATGCGCCCGGCTCATGGCCAGATATTCATCGGCGTCGGTCAATAAACGGGAGACCGCCGCCTGGATGGTTTTGGGATCGGTACCCACCAATCTCACGGTACCCGCCGCCACCGCTTCCGGGCGCTCGGTGGCGTCGCGCATCACCAGCACCGGTTTACCGAGGGACGGAGCCTCCTCCTGGATGCCGCCGGAATCCGTCAGGATCATATAGGCCCGGTCCATCAGGTAAACAAACGGCAGGTAGTCCTGCGGATCGATAAGTTTAATATTGGGGATACCGCTTAAAATGCGGTTAACCGGCTCGCCGACATTGGGATTGAGATGGACCGGGTAGACCACCTGCACCTCGGGATGATGGCGGGCAATATGCGCCAGCGCGCTGCAAATGCGCTCGAAGCCGTCGCCGAAGCTTTCGCGCCGGTGGCCGGTGACCAGGATCATCTTTTTCTGCGGGTCGAGAAAATCGTAGCGCGTCTCAAGCCCGGCGCGCAACCCGGCGTCATTTAAAATGCTATCGCGAACCCAAAACAGCGCATCGATAACCGTATTGCCGGTAACGAATATCCGTTCCCCCGCCAGTCCTTCGCGCAGCAGGTTTTGCCGCGCGTTCTCGGTGGGCGAAAAGTGATACATCGCCAGATGGCCGGTTAATTTACGGTTGGCTTCCTCCGGCCAGGGCGAATACAGATTGCCGGTGCGCAATCCGGCCTCCACGTGGCCGACCGGGATTTGCTGGTAAAATGCCGCCAGGCTGGCGGCCAGTGTCGTGGTGGTGTCGCCGTGTACCAGCACCACATCCGGACGAAATGACGCCAGCACCGGTTTCATGCCGGTGAGGATACGACTGGTGATTTCCGTCAGGCCCTGATCCGGACGCATGATATCTAAATCATAATCAGGTACGATTTCAAACAAACGTAACACCTGATCGAGCATTTCCCGGTGTTGGGCCGTGACGCAAATCCTGGATTCAAAGGCCGGGTCCTTGGCCAGGGCCAGGATAAGCGGCGCCATTTTTATGGCTTCCGGCCTTGTGCCGAAGACTGTCAACACTTTCACAGCAAATTCCTTTCCGTCTCAAATAAGCCGTACGCGTGGCTTCTCTATTCTGCCGCGTAGTGGCGGCGCACCCATTCGGATTAATGGCAGTCCCGGGGCTTTGCTCTTAGCGGCGGCGGCCCAGCGCAACGCCGGCCCCGACCAGGCCACCCATAGCGCCCCAGAGAATGAGCAGGAAAACCCGGCGCGGTTTATCGCGTTTAACCGGTTCCTCGGGCGTCCTTAAATAACGGTAAGTCTGGAATGTATTCTGCAGCGTCGGGCCGACATTAAGCGTGGCCAGCATGGCCCGATTCTGATCGTATTCCACATCAAAACCGGGACCGGCCGCCTGCAGGGCTTCCAGCCGTGCCTGCAGCACTTGTTCTCCCAACAGGAACAACCCCGACTGCGGCAATTGCTCCTCGGGGACCGTGATCTGACTATGACTGATGCCCTGCCGCTTGGCAATATCCAGGGCATGGCGCAGCGCGCTCAGGTCGCGATCATAAATGGCATTGGCCACCGCCTCCTGGCGCTTGACCTGCGCCTTGAGTGAGATGGTGCGCGCCGTCCAGGCGCCGATGATATCTTCATTCAGATGACCGGCGGCGCGCTGGCTGGCAAACGCCACATAACGACGCAGCAGCAGATTGGCGTCCGCCGCCGTTTCGGCGGTGAGGGTCACCTGATCCGGCAATTTTTTGGCATCATCCCTCGGCGAAAACTGGATATTGCCGATCATTTCATCCAGCAAGACCGCATCGGCATGGGCGTCGCCCTGTTTGCGCGAGGTATAGTAATCGGCTGCCAGCCAGAAATCGCGGCGGGTGTCATAGGAGGACAGCTGGCGGATAAATTCCTGGTACGCCTCGTCGCCGATGCCCGGCATATCCGAGGTGGGCAAGGCGGTATTTTTCACATCCAGGTTACGCAGGAACTGCTGCTGGGAAAAATAGCTGCCGAGCATGTTCACCGTCGGTTTATCGGTGACCGCCGCCGCGGTCCATTCCTGCTTTACCAGATAAGAATAGACCAGGGCAAGAACCGCAAACACCAGGGCGGTGCCGATAATCCAGCGCTTGCCGCGCCACAGGGCGCAAAAAAGCCCCCGGATATCCAGCTCGTTATCCAGCGCCGCATCGCGGGCCGTCGGTTGGGTTTCTGATCTCATTTTTGTCCCGCATTACGGTTAGTGGGTCTCTGTTTGGCGCCGAACCGCCGCTTGGTGCGTTTAACGAAGCGCGCCACCCGCCAGGCGCATTTCAGCAAATAGCCGTAGAGTAAAAAAACCAGGATGAACAACATAAACATCAGCCAATCGGGCCAGATGAACCACTGTTCGCCCGCCACACCGAACGCGGCCAGGATGGCGGCGGTAACGGTAATAATAACAAAGGCTTGCCGTGAACTGAAGCCGGCGCGCATGATAAGGTGGTGGATATGCTGCCGATCGGGAGAAAAGGGGCTCATGCCTTTACGCATGCGGCGGTACATGATGGCAATCATATCCATCAGGGGGATGGCGATAATCCACAGGCCGGTGACCGGGTTCATGGGATGCCCGGTGCCCTGGGTGCTTTGCAGGATAATCCAGATAATGCTGAAGCCGATCATGGTGCTGCCGGCGTCGCCCATAAACACTTTATAGTGGCGGCCGAACAGGCCGAGATTCAGCAGGATATACGGCAAAATGGCGGCAATCAGGGCAAAACACCACAAGCCGAGGCTGGGATTGTTGTCCTTGAACATCAGGATGCCCATGGCGCCGAGCGAGACGCAGGATAACCCGCCGAGCAGCCCGTCGATGCCGTCCACCATGTTAAACGCGTTGATTGCCGCCCACACGGCGAACAGCGTGACCGGATAACCAAAATAAGGTCCGAGCACCATTTCCCAGGGGCCGAACACAAATCCCAGGCTATTAATATATAAGCCGCCGAAGTACATCATGGTGACGGCGACCAGCGCCTGGATGGTGGCGCGGGACTTGACGCTGATATCAAAACGATCGTCGAGCGCCCCGGTCAGCACCAGGATGCCGGAGCACAGCAGATACAGGCCAATATGCGGCACGAAGTGATCGGTATAAATGAACGTGAAACAGATGCCGGCATAAATGGAGATACCGCCCACCAACGGGATTTGCCCATGGTGTCGTTTGCGGTAATTGGGTTTATCAACCAGGCCGATCTTTTGCGCAACCTTGCGGGAGAAAAACAAAAAAACCATTGAAAACAAAAAAATAGCGAAAAAATCAGTACTCATATTGAGTAGGTTCACAATAGAAAGCTCTCTGCATCCATCAGGCTGTTAGAAGCGCCACCGATGTAGACGCCCCCCACTCTCTGCCTCAATCGTCACTGGGTTAGGTGACACTGAAATATTGATTTGTCATCTTTTTCGTCACACCCGAATCTCCGTCGGGTGAACTGAAGCAAAAGGCCGCTTGGCTAAACCTCTATTCGTCAGGCAGCGGCAAGTAAGAACTCACTATCCTAGCATCAGAAACAAAAAACGCCACGTCTTGACGTGGCGTTACCCGAGTTTTTGTGAATTACGAGCGTTTCATCATATCGAAAAACTCGTCATTGGTTTTGGTCATCGCTAATTTGTTCATCAGGAATTCCATGGCGTCGGTTTCGCCCATCGGGTGGATGATCTTGCGCAGGATCCACATTTTCTGCAGCTCTTCCTGGGTAGTCAGCAACTCTTCCTTACGGGTACCGGAGCGGTTATAGTCAATCGCCGGGAAGACACGTTTCTCGGCGATTTTGCGCGAGAGGTGCAGTTCCATATTACCGGTACCTTTAAATTCTTCGTAAATCACTTCATCCATCTTCGAGCCGGTGTCAATCAACGCCGTGGCGATGATAGTCAGGCTGCCGCCCTCTTCCATATTACGCGCCGCGCCGAAGAAGCGTTTTGGCCGGTGCAGGGCGTTGGCGTCCACACCACCGGTCAGCACTTTACCCGAGGCGGGGACCACGGTGTTGTAAGCGCGGGCCAGACGGGTAATGGAGTCGAGCAGGATGATGACGTCTTTTTTATGTTCGACCAGACGCTTGGCTTTTTCAATCACCATTTCGGCGACCTGAACGTGGCGGGACGCCGGCTCATCGAACGTTGACGCAATCACTTCGCCTTTGACCAGTCGCTGCATTTCGGTCACTTCTTCCGGCCGCTCATCGATCAGCAGGACCATCAGGACGCAATCCGGATGGTTGTAGGCGATGCTCTGCGCGATATTCTGCAACAGCATGGTCTTACCGGCCTTCGGCGGCGCCACGATCAGGCCGCGCTGGCCGCGACCGATAGGCGCGGCCAAGTCCAGCACGCGCGCCGTCAGATCTTCGGTGGACCCGTTGCCTCGTTCCATGCGCAACCTGGAGTTGGCATGCAGCGGGGTTAAGTTTTCAAACAGGATTTTGTTACGGGCATTTTCCGGTTTGTCGTAGTTGACTTCATTCACCTTCAGCAGCGCAAAGTAACGCTCGCCCTCTTTCGGCGGACGGATCTTGCCGGAAATGGTATCGCCGGTGCGAAGGTTGAAGCGGCGGATCTGGCTGGGGGAAACATAGATATCATCAGGGCCGGCCAGGTATGAGCTGTCGCCGGAGCGGAGGAAACCGAATCCATCCTGCAATATTTCCAACACGCCGTCGCCAAAGATATCCTCTCCACTTTTCGCATGCTGCTTTAAAATGGCGAAGATGATGTCCTGCTTGCGCATACGGGCCAGGTTTTCCAGCCCCATGTTTTCGCCGAGAGTAATTAGCTCAGAAACCGGCGTATTTTTTAATTCGGTAAGGTTCATAATGGTGGGTTCTTAAACTCGGGGTATTTCTCGAACTGTTTTTGTGAATGGTATGGCAGCGTAAAATCGTGCCTGTCTAACGGCATTTAATCCCAGCGCATCCCGTTTGGGCTGATGAACAGCAATTCATGCAAAATGAGTACAAGAAGACTGAAGATTGAGAGCGCCTAAAAACGGATCAATTCAAATCCAGGTGGCTTGAACACCTTGCTTGTAACGCCTGTGCCGTTTATCAGCCGTTTATGGTTCAACAAACGGTTCGACCAACTGTTCAACAACAGGACTCGGACAAAGAGTAAAGCTCAGATTCAAACTACAGGTAAGATCTAAATGCAGTGGACATAAACTTAGCACGGTTCTTGGCGGGCGTCTAGCGGTCAATACGAGAAAACATAGTGAACGTCAGGGCCCGTTGAGATAACCGTTTTTTGCCGATTACAGGTTTTTATTCAGGAACTCTTTCAACTGGCTGCGGGACAGCGCGCCGACTTTAGTCGCCACCACTTCGCCGTCTTTGAACAACAGCAGGGTGGGAATGCCGCGGATGCCGTATTTGGGCGCGGTGGCCGGATTTTCGTCGATGTTCAGCTTGGCGATAGTCAATTTACCTTCGAATTCATCAGCGACTTCCGCCAGGATGGGCGCGATCATCTTACAGGGGCCGCACCATTCCGCCCAGAAATCCACCAGGAACAGTCCCTTTGCCTGCAACACGTCCTTTTCGAAGCTGTCGTCACTTACGTGAATAATTTTATCGCTCATGTTCTACTCCACAGGATTATCATTACCCGGCTGGTTTAAGGTTAACCAACGACGGGTTGACTTTATTTCACTGGATACGCTTTCGTAATGCAATAGTTAACTGTTATTCTACCACACTATGAGCAAAACACACTTAACCGAAAAGAAGTTTTCCGACTTCGCCCTGCACCCGCTGATTGTTGAATCTCTTGAAAAACAAGGGTTTAATAATTGTACGCCTATTCAGGCGCTGACATTACCCATCACCCTTGACGGGAAAGATGTCGCGGGACAAGCGCAAACCGGTACCGGAAAAACGTTGGCATTCCTCGCCGCCACGTTTCATCATCTACTCACCCAGCCTGCCAGCGAGCAGCGCCAGATCAATCAGCCAAGGGCGCTGATCATGGCGCCAACCCGCGAACTGGCGGTGCAAATCCACTCCGACGCTGAACTCTTAGCCCAGGCCACCGGCCTGAAAATGGGTCTGGCCTACGGTGGCGATGGTTACGACAAGCAGCTGAAAGTGCTCGAATCCGGGGTGGACATCCTGGTTGGCACCACCGGCCGCCTGATCGATTATACCAAGCAGAATTATATTGATATGGGCGCTATCCAGGTGGTGGTGCTCGACGAAGCCGATCGTATGTTCGATCTGGGCTTTATCAAGGACATCCGCTGGTTGTTCCGTCGTATGCCCGCCGTTGAACAACGTTTGAATATGCTGTTCTCCGCCACCCTTTCATATCGTGTACGCGAGCTGGCGTTTGAACATATGAACAACGCTGAGTATGTGGAAATCGAGCCGCTGCAAAAAACCGGCTATCGTATCCAGGAAGAGCTTTTTTATCCTTCCAATGAAGAAAAGATGCGCCTGTTACAGACGCTGATTGAAGAAGAGTGGCCGGATCGCTGCATTATTTTCGCCAACACCAAGCACCGGTGCGAGGATATCTGGGGCCATCTGGCCGCCGACGGCCATCGGGTCGGGTTATTGACCGGCGACGTTTCGCAAAAAAGGCGCCTGCGCATCCTGGAGGATTTTACCCAGGGCACGCTGGACATCCTGGTAGCCACCGACGTGGCGGCGCGCGGCCTGCACATCCCTTTGGTCACGCATGTATTCAACTATGATTTGCCCGATGACTGCGAGGATTACGTGCACCGCATCGGCCGCACGGGACGCGCCGGCGAAAGCGGCAGCTCCATCAGCCTGGCATGTGAGGAATATGCGTTGAACCTGACGGCGATTGAAAGCTATATTGGCCATCAGATCCCTGTCAGTAAGTATAACAGCGACGCGCTGATGACCGACCTGCCGGCGCCGAAACGCCTGACCCGCGCACGGCCGGGCACGGGTCCGCGCCGCCACTCGGCATCCCGCCGCAGCGGTGCGGGCGGGGCGCCACGTCATAACCGTAAACGTCCGGGCTGAACACCATGCTAAGTTGCACCTCGCTCTATGCCGCCATTGACTTAGGTTCCAATAGTTTTCATATGTTGGTGGTGCGCGAGGTGGCCGGCACCGTCCAGACGCTGGCGCGCATCAAGCGCAAGGTGCGCCTGGCCTCCGGGCTCAATGCCGGCAAGGCGCTGACTCCCGAGGCCATGCAGCGCGGCTGGCAATGCCTGCGGCTGTTCGCCGAACATCTGCAGGACATTCCCGCGGCGCATATCCGCGTGGTCGCCACCGCCACCCTGCGCATCGCCACCAACGCCGAGACGTTCCTGGTGACCGCGCGGGACATCCTGGGTTGCGATGTCCAGGTGATTAGCGGCGAAGAGGAGGCCCGGCTGATTTATCAGGGCGTGGCCTATACCACCGGCGGGTCGGATGAGCGCCTGGTGGTGGATATCGGCGGCGGCAGCACGGAACTGGTGGTGGGACGCGGTGCGCAGGCGCTTGAGCTGTTCAGCCTGGAAATGGGCTGCGTCACCTGGCTCGATCGCTGGTTCAGCGATCGCAGCCTGACCAGGGAAAATTTTGATCAGGCGGAACAGGCGGCGCGCGCCATGATCCGCCCGGTGGTGTCGAAACTCCTGGCCTGCGGCTGGCAGGTCTGCGTGGGCGCCTCGGGCACGGTGCAGGCGCTGCAGGAAATCATGGTCGCCCAGGGCATGGACGAACAGATAACCCTGAGCAAGCTGTTGCAGCTCAAACAGCGGGCTATCCAGTGCGGTAAGCTCGAAGAGCTGGAAATCGAAGGCCTGACCCTCGATCGGGCGCTGGTTTTCCCCAGCGGCCTGTCAATCCTGCTGGCGGTGTTCCATGAGCTGGGCATCAAGACCATGACGCTCGCCGGCGGCGCGCTGCGCGAAGGCATTATGTACGGTATGCTGGATTTACCGGTGTGCGAGGATATTCGCGAACGCACTCTGCAGAATATGCAGCGCCGCTACCTGCTGGATACCGAGCAGGCGCAGCGGGTCAGTTCCCTGGCGGCGGATTTCGCCCTGCAGGTGGCCAAGGCGTGGCAGCTGGACGAACGATGTTTTGCCATCCTGCACTGTGCGACCATGATTCATGAGATTGGACTGAGCATCGATATTAAAAACGCCCCGCAGCACGCCGCCTATTTGGTGCGCCATACCGATTTACCGGGTTTTACCCCGGCCCAGCAAAAGCTTATCGCCACCCTGTTGCAAAACCAGAGCCATCAGATCGATGTGGCGCAGCTCAGCCAGCAAAACAGCCTGCCGCCGCGCATGGCGCAGCGGCTGTGCCGGTTGATGCGCCTGGCGATTATCTTCGCCAGTCGCCGTCGGGACGAAACGGTGCCGGAGGTGAAGCTGCGGGCCCTGGACGATACCCTGCACGTGCTGTTACCCCACGCATGGCTGGCGCAGCATCCGCTGCGCGCCGAATACCTGGAGCAGGAAAGCCAGTGGCAAAGTTATGTCCACTGGCCGATGCTGCTTGAGGAAATGGATCCGCTTTAGCACAAACTGCCGTAACCCCGCACTGCGCGGGGTTATGCGCCGGTTCCCCGGCACGGTGCGCAACCCAATCGGCCGGCACCGCTATCCGCTGCGGTGCCGGGCGGTCAGTGTTCCTGTCCCTTGGCTTTCGCCAATTGCGCCTTGATGCTGGCCAGATGGCTTTGTCCCCGTGACATGCGATCCTCCGGGCTGACCACTTTGCGCACGCTTTCCCAAGCCAGATCGTCCTGCGGTAGCTCCAGCAGGAAACGGCTCGGCTCCGGCCGGATAGTCTCGCCGTACTGACGGCGCTCGCGGCATAACGTGAAGGTAAGCTCTTTTTGCGCCCGGGTGATGCCCACATACGCCAGCCGCCGCTCTTCATCAATGTTATTTTCATCAATGCTGCTTTGATGGGGCAACAGGCCCTCTTCCATCCCCACCAGGAACACGTAGGGAAACTCCAGCCCCTTGGACGCATGCAGGGTCATCAGCTGTACCTGATCCAGTTCTTCATCGTTCTCGCCCCGCTCCATCATTTCGCGCAGGGTAAATCGGGTTACCACCTGATCGAGGGTCATCGGCTCGTTAAGATCCGACCCCTCCAGCATCTCGGTCATCCAGCTGAACAGCTGGTTAACGTTTTTCATGCGCATTTCAGCGGCCTTGGGGCTGGGCGAAGTTTCATGCAGCCAGCTTTCATATTCCATACCGTGGATCAAATCGCGCACCGCCGGCACCGGCTCCTGCTCCGCCAGCCGGGCAATGCCGGCCATCCAGTGGGTAAAACGTTGCAGGGATTCCAGGCCGCGCCCGGTCAGCGTCTGGCTTAAACCCAGGTCAAAACTGGCGTCAAACAGGCTTTTATTGCGCGCCGAGGCCCATTCCCCCAGCTTTTGCAGGGTGGCCGGACCGATTTCCCGCCGCGGCGTATTCACCACGCGCAAAAAGGCGCTGTCGTCATCCTGATTGGTCAGAACGCGCAGGTAACACAGCAGGTCCTTGATCTCCGGCCGGGAAAAAAACGAGGTGCCGCCGGAAATTTTATAGGGAATGCGGTTTTGCATCAGCATTTTTTCAAACAGCCGGGACTGATGGTTGCCCCGGTAGAGAATAGCGTAATCGCGATAACGGGTTTTACGGATAAAATGGTGGGCGATCAGCTCCCCCACCACCCGCTCCGCCTCGTGATCCTCATTATTGGCGGTGATCACCTTCAGCGCCTCGCCGTAGCCCAGTTGGGAAAAAAGCTTTTTTTCAAACAGGTGCGGGTTATTGGCGATCAGGATATTGGCGGCTTTCAAAATACGCTCCGTGGAGCGGTAATTTTGTTCCAGCTTGATCACCGCAAGCGCTGGAAAATCGCGCTGCAGCAGTTCCAGGTTTTGCGGGCGCGCGCCGCGCCAGGAGTAAATGGACTGGTCGTCATCCCCCACCACGGTAAAACGCGCGCGGCTGCCCACCAGCATCTTCACCAGTTCATACTGGCTGGTATTGGTATCCTGATACTCATCCACCAGCAAATAACGCAGGCGGTTCTGCCAGCGTTCCCGCACCTCGGCGTCGCGTTGCAGCAACAGGGTTGGCCGCAGGATCAGGTCGTCGAAATCCAGCACGTTGCAGGCGCGCAGATGGGCGTCATAGAGCGCATAGCAATGGGCGAACAGTTTGTCGCGTTCGGTACGCGCCGCAGCCTGCGCCTGGACAGGATCGAGCAGATCGTTTTTCCAGTTGCCGATCGCCGACGCCAGCTGCTTGAGCAGATCCTTATCCCCTTCCAGCCACTGTTCCGTCAGATCTTTTAACAAAGCCGATTGATCGTGCTCGTCAAACAGCGAGAACTTCGCCTTCATGCCCAGCGCTTTGTATTCCCGCTTGATAATCTCCAGGCCCAGGGTATGGAAGGTGGCGATGGTTAAACCGCGCGCTTCCTGCCGTCCCAGGGTCTGCGCCACGCGCTCCCTCATTTCCCGCGAGGCTTTGTTGGTAAAGGTCACCGCCGCGATATGCCGCGCCTGATAGCCGCACTGGCGGATAAGGTGGGCGATTTTATTGGTAATGACGCGCGTCTTGCCCGATCCGGCGCCGGCCAGCACCAGGCAAGGCCCGGTAACAAATTCGACGGCGTGCTGCTGGCTGGGGTTCAGGCGCATGGTGATTTCCTGGGATTGATAATGATAAACGACGGCCTGGGATTGTAGCAGAAAGGCGGGACGAGGTTGATACCTAACGCAGGACGATGCCCGCATAGGATCCAACCAGATTATGCGCGGGATTTTCTCCGGGCGCGGATGAAAGAACCCCACAAACGGAACCGGCCTGGTCGTTAAAATATCCGGGCCCCTACAGCCCGGTTGGCAACATTAGCCTACCGGAAGTCCACGGCAGAGTAAGCGCACGCCCAGCGCCGTATTGACAGTTATTCAGCAGGAATATTGAGATTCCATGGCAGGAGCTCTTTGATCTTATTGATGGGATGATCCCCGATAATGGCGAGCACATGGCGCAGATACGCTTCGGGCTCCACCCCGTTCAGTTTGCAACTGACGATCAGCGTATACATCAGCGCGGCGCGTTCGCCGCCGTTATCAAAGCCGAAGAACAGATCATTTTTTCGCCCCAGGCTCACCGCTCTTAACGCGTTTCCCGCGATATTATTGTCGATCTCCGCCCAGCCATCGCCGGCGTAGTAACACAACGCCGGCCAGTGGTTCATCAGATAGTTGAACGCCTTTGCCGTATCGGCCTGTCGCGGCAATGTGGTGAGTTTTTCCCTGATGCAGCTCTCCAGGCCCATCAGTAACGGCTGGGATCGCGCTTCGCGCACCTGTTGTCGTTCTTCGGCCGGGCGCCCCCGGATGTCGGCTTCGATAGCATACAGTTCACCGATCCTCTGCAGGGCTTCGGTGGTGGTTGGCGACGGATGGCGAACATGGATATCATGGATTTTACGCCGGGCGTGGGCCATGCAGCCGACCTCGCGGATAGGGCCTTCTTCGTATGGCGGGTTGAAGCCCGCGTACGCATCCGCCTGCAACAGTCCGCTGAACCCGGCCAGATGCGTTGGCGGATGAATCCCCTTGCGGTCCGGGCTGTAGGTGAACCACACCGCGGGTGGAAGTCGCGAACCGGCATTGCGGTCGTCACGCACATAGACCCACAGCCGGCCGGTTTTCGGTTTACCTTTGCCGGGTTGCAGCACGTCCACCGGCGTGTCGTCGACGTGCACCTTGCCGGTGTCCATAACATAGTCGCATACCGCGTCGGCCAGCGGCGCCAGCAGATTACTGCACAACCCCACCCAGCCGGCCATGGTGGCCCGGCTCAGTGTGACGCCCTGACGGGCAAAGATTTCCGATTGTCGATATAGCGGCGAGTGCTCGGCGTATTTCGCCGTCATCACGCGCGCCAGCAGGCCCGGACCGGCGATGCCACGTTCGATGGGGTGCGACGGCGCCGGCGCCTGGACGATGACATCGCAGCGGGCGCAGACCTTCTTCTTACGCCGGGTTTTTATCACCTTGAACGCGCTTTTAATCAGCTCAAGCTGTTCGCTGACATCCTCGCCCAGCGGCTTAAGATCGCCGCCGCAGGCGGGACAGGCCGGCTCGTGCGGCTCCAGGCAGCGCTCTTCACGCGGCAGGTGTGACGGCAAAGGCCAACGTACCGGTGAGGGGCGTAAGGCCGGCGGCACCGCCGGGTCCTCGACACGCGCAGACTGGGACGTCTCTTTCGTCAGCAGCGCTTCCAGGCGATGCTCCAATTGGACGCTCTGCCGCCCGGCCTTTTCCGAGCTGCGGCCGAAGTACAGGCGCCGCAGTTTCGCCAGTTGCGCCAGCAGGCGGTCGATTTCTGCTTTGCGTGCGTTAAGGTCATTGTGCAGGGATGCGATGGTCGCCTGTTGTTGCGCGACCAGCGTTTGTTGTTGCAGTACCAGCGCTTGCAGCGCGGGCACATCAGTGGGCAAGGCATGATTTTTTCGTTTCATGCCAGGATGTTAAGGGAAGCTATCGGGTTATTACAATATCGCCAGGTTAAACGAAGTGCGTTCCGGTTGTTTCCAATTTATTTCTTTAAACAGCATCGATAACCGGGCTGGCGTCAGGAAGACTTTTCCCTCCCGGGATTGCGGCCAGACCAAGCGGCCGCGCTCAAGGCGTTTTGCCGGCAGGCACAGGCCGTCACCGGTCGACTAAAACACCTTTGTCAGGTTGCCGCGTTTTCCCGGAAGACGAAGACATGGCCGGACAGCGGGTCTTGCTGGAGGGCGGATACGACTTGGCCGGCCAGGCCCTGGAAGCCCTTTCGCATGTCAGTCTGGCCGGCGACCAGCCAGATACAGGTGCCCGCCGGTAAGCCGAGCATAATTGCGGGCCTTGCATGAGCTCACGAACCAGGACGGTCAGCAACGCGGCCGAAGGTGCCGTCACCATCATCCGTCCCCGGGGAAATGTGATTTCACAGGAACAGGGGTGCTCCAGCTGAGATCTCTGCGGGGCCGCAGGCGTCACGGGATTTTCGGTGATATGGATAGGTAAAAGCGTGGTGGCGGGCCGGGCGTGACCGGCTTTGGGCTGACGGCGGGTAACCCGTCCTTCACACTCGAACAAGCGTTTCCATTTGAACAGGACATTGTCATTCACGTTCTCGGCAACGGATGCGCCTGGTTGTAGCGCAAGCTGAACCAGCTTTAACTTCAGTTCTGGAGAGTAGAACTGGCGAGGCGCTGAACGCCAGTCCGTCTTGGTCTGGAGAGTTTCCATGAGAGATGTCCGTCTGATACAGATGGGCACCAAGGTTAACTAACGGCTGCGGTTAAAAACAGACGGCGCTGGGCTTACGCTTACTAACAACACCGGTGATGTGCCGGTGTTCAGGCGAGGGAACGGGCATTTTTCGGGAGAGTAGTGACTGGTAACATCCCAGCCAGAGCGTTCTGGCCGGAATTTTTTGGACTGCTTATTTATGTAAATTGAATCGATAGAGCAGCCATATCGCAATGCCGCTTACTAACCCATAGCAAGCGCCAAAAATAGCATAATGAATAAAATCTATTTCAGAAGTATCTTTCAAAGCTAACCAAAGAGCAGTAGGTACCGCTAAACCAATACCCACTGAACAATAACTCATCATTGTTAATAACATCAAAAGTGGCCGCTTCATTGTTTACTGTCACTTTTTTGGATAGCATTTCCAGTAGATTCCTGGACAATGGCCCCAGTCATTTCACCTAAAGCATCACTGCGCTTATCAGCATTTTCCAATTGCAAATACTCGTTGGCGGTTTGTAATGTTTTGTCACCCTGCATGATTTTTTCCGCTAAAGCATCGCGGCTTGAGTGCTCAGGAAGTTATTCTCCACATCATTTTCTAAGATTTATTTGAATTATTAACCACATTGCGCCCCCCCCGAAAGCGCCAATAACTAAGCCCATTTTGCAATACTTCATTACCTGCTCAACCGATAAAGGCTGCGTAGCAATCACCCAAACTATACTAACGAAAGCACATGCACATGCACATGAGTAACAAGCAACTACGAAAAGGAAATATAGAAAAGAATTGATCATTCTTTTTCCTTCCTTATATCTCCTTGTACGAAAGAGTTACTGACTTCTGAAGTGCCCGCCCCAACAAACCCGCCAGATATGCCCGGTATGGAGCTAAGTTTTGACTCTTTGAATAAGTAACCAGGACCAAAAGCAGAGTCACTATATTTCAAAGCATTTTTACTTGCTGTCATACCAAAATGCTCTTTGATAAGTTTGGCTTCCCAAGAGCTGGTAATAGTAGTTCCTACACCAAAGCCTAAGGCCGCTCCTCCTGCAGCCCCCATCATTGCAGCCTGCGAGTTTTCGCCCGTTACATGGCTGCTAAAATAGGCTCCCCCTACATTCAACCTGACATTAGAGTTAAGCGATTTCCCTACCCCGGCGGTTCCACTCACACCTGACGTGAAGAAACTGGTGTAATCAAATTTTTCGCCTGTTTTCCCCTCTAACACCTGTACACCGGCATTTGCCCCCAGACTCATGGCGGCACCCGTGGCTTTCGCTGTTGTGGTCGCGGATGGGGCCACGAATGACTTCGCTGTTCCGGCAAGTCCTAGGACATTTTCCGGCTCCGCCACAAACGATCCCAGTCGGTCCCAGTTATCGGTGTTTTTATGGATATACTCCAACGCCTTGGCATTTTCCGTCTGTACCACGCCACGGATCTCATCATCTCGTATTGGCGCACCGAACCAGTCTGGCATCCATGTGGGGCGTGTGGCCGCATCGATACCGGTATCAACCAGCTGTTTTTGATAGCTCGCACAGGTGAGGGGGCTGTCGGTACATATTTGCTGGAGTTCTTCGTTGCGTCGGGCATTTATCGCTGCGTATTTGTCCCGAACTGCGCCACAGTCACCGCCCGTAGCCTTGCATTCCGTCCACTCTTTCTCAAACGCACGGGCTTCATCACCATTCAGGAAGTTATTCTCCACCGCGTTTTTGCCAGCCTGCGCCCCCGCAGTCGCACCTGATATGCTGCCGCTGCTGACTCCCGCCGCGATCCCCGACGCCAGCGTCGACAGCGCGCCCAGGTTCTCCTTTTGTTGCGATGTCAATTTATCGCTGTTCGCCGTGCCGTATAATGCCAGTGCTATCGCCGGCGCGGCCATTTCGCCGCTTGCCGCACCGGTCGCTCCCGCTACGGCGTTGGCGCCGCTCAACTCGGCTATCACCCCGCCCAGGATGGCATGCGCCACCACGTTATTCCGCTTCTCCTCATCGCTCAGTTCGCTATGCGGCTTGCCCTGCGTGGTAATAGTCTTGACCTTGTCCGCCAGGTAGGGCGCCGCACCCTGCGCCAGCGCCGCCTTGATATCCCCGCCGGCCAGTCCCTGCAGCGCGCCCACCACGGCATTGACCCCCGTCCTGACGCTGCCGCCCATCCCGGCGCTTTGTGCTGAGAGGGCATTGTCGTATGCCATCTGCCAGGCCTTATCCCTTACTGCCTGCGGGCCATTCTCAACTGCGGGGTTGGCACGCTTCACCGTATCGAGCTCCATTTTCGCCTGCGCCTTAAGTTGGGAAAGGGCCGCATTATCGGACATCACAGCCGTGGCCTCGCGGGTGGCTTTCGTCTTCGCATGGGTATTATAGATATCAAGCGCCTGCGTGCCAATATCACTAATAAGTTGTGTCTTTTGCAGCCGTTTCTGCTCTTTTTCTTTATCAAAGGTGGGGCTGATGCTGCCGTCGTTGGCATGGTCTGGATCCCGGCTGAGCTGGCTGATATCCTGTTGCTGATTCACCTGATCCCGAACGATCAGACTGCCTGCCGATACCGCCGCTTTCGTCGTGCCGGAAGCATGATTCTCATGGTTCGTGCCCGCAAGCGGCAGCGCGCTGACGTTACTTAGCACATTACCGCCAACCGGTCCGCCGCTGTTAAAGCCCGCGCTCTGATGTTCAGACTTATAGTCGGCCTGGTTATCAATGTCCGTCCAGCCCAGCGTGCCGGTGTCCAGCGTGTTTTTGTCCGGCGTTGCCGTGGCAGCGATAACCGCTCCGTCCAGTTGGGTGTGATCTTTAACCTTGATATCATAGCCGCCTTTTCCCGCAAACAGCCCGGTCTGTTCCGTAACCGAGTCATAGTTGCTGTGCAGCGTATTCCGGCTGACGTTCACGCTGGCAGAACCGGTCATCGATCCAAAGGTAAAGCTGCCGCCGGCGCTGGCGTTCTGCTGCTGACTATCATAGCGATCGCTGTCCTGCTCGGAGGTTAGGGTTAGATTGCGGCCGACATTAGCGCTGATCATCTCTCCGCTGACCTGCGCCCCTTTCAGGGTAGTATCGCGACCGCTGGTGAGGGAGAGAGATTGTCCCGCATCAAGGGTGGTTACCGAATGGGTCAGGCTGCGGCCTTTCTCATGCCCTTTGCCGGCATTGACGCTCGCCGATACGCTGACGCCGTAACCGCCGGAGCCAACGCCGATGCCGACGCCAACGCTGCCGCCCTTACTGCTGTTTTTACTGTCGATGCGTTCGGTATTCTGTGCAGACAGCAGGGTGATATCCTGTGTGGCGGCAAGCGCAATATCCGCGCCCGCTTTCAGTTGGCTACCCTGAACGCTGATATTTCCCCGGCCGTCCGCACCGTTTCCGGTGGCCGTAATCGTCAGGTCTTTGCCTGCATTGAGCGTACTTCCGTGTGACCGTGCGCTTTCCGTACGCGTTTCGCTCCGGGATGACTGGCTACCATAGGACAGGCTAATGCCAACCGTGTTGGTGGCTCCTTGCTGTGCACCTTCGTCGCCTGCCTTGAGCCCGGCGGCGGCGTTTTTAGCATCCGCCGCCTCCGTCAGGGCGTTATCTTGCCCATACGCCAGTGCCGCCTGGGTACCCGAAAGCGCTGCCTTGGTGCCCTGCAGGGCCCTCAGGCGGCCGTCGCTCTCTTTGTTTGCCTGCTGCGCCGTGCTGACGGCGGTATTAAGCGCGCCGCCCACCGTTCCCGATAGCGCCAGACTCAGGCCGCTTTGTTTTGACTCAAACGTCTCTTTACGGGTGCGTTTGTCATACCCCGGATCAATTTGCACGCTGTCGCCGGTGATCGTCAGGTCCTGTCCGGCAACCAGATCGGCTCCGCCGATATACATTCGGTTGCCGGCCATAAGATTCAGGTTGCCCTTGCTGCTGCCCAGCGTGCTGACGCTTTGGCTTTGCGTGGCCCCATCTTCCTTGACCTGGTGGCGAGATGACTTACTGCCCACGGTAAAACCGATGCCTCCGCTGCCCATCAACCCGCTTTTTTTCTGCTCTTCCAGTAAATAGTGGTATTGCGTTTCAGTGGCGGCAGTAATGGCGATATTGTTTCCCGCCTGCAGGGTGACATCATTGTCGCCCACCACCGCCGACCCGGTCACAGTCAGGTCGTTGCCAGCGGAGAGCAATACCGTATTACCGCTCAGCAGAGTGCCTGTTTCGCGGGTGACGTGATCTTCCTTAACCCTGTGGCTGCTGCTCTTCGACAGGTATCCCTTTTTCTCCGAGCGTTCATCCGAGAATTGGTACTGGCTTTCAGTGGCGCTATTAAGATGAATATCCTTGCTCGCCTGCACAACCAGCCCCCCTTGTTCGCTGTGCAGCGTACTGCCCGTTACCGATATATCACCGTCACGAGCCACGATCATCATCTCGTCACGGGCGGTGAGAGTGCTGCTCACGGCGCTATCACTCGTCGTTACCATGTCCCTCCGGCTTTGCGTTTTGCCATCGCGTTTGCGCTCGCTATCCCGATCCGAGACACGCTGACGCGCTTCCCCGATCGTGACCTGCCGCGCGCTCAGGCCAATACTGCCGGAGGTACTGTCGATTTGTGCCCCTTTGGCCAAAAGGGTTGTTCCCGCCTGAACAGTTAAGCCCTTATCTCCACTCAGGGTGCTGAGATGCAGCCTGTCCTCCTCACGGCGGTTACTCACCGACGATGTACGGCTGCCCGCGCTGAGGTGGGTAGTGTTGGTGGTAGTATCCGCCAATAGCTTCACGTCCCCGCCGGCCCGTACATGTGTGTTGCCTCCGGCTTGGGCCTGACTGCCTAGCAGGGAGAGATTCTGACCCGCCTTAAGGCTGAGATTGCCACCCGCGCTTAGCTCACTACCCAGGGCCTGTTGCCACTCGCCCCTGACCTGTGCCAGACGATTTCCGTCCTCTCTTAAAGAATCACCGGTCCGGTTACCTATCGTTCCGGTTAATACCCTAAGATCCGCCTCCGTGCTGTTTTTGGCTGTGGTGATATCAAGATTATTGCGCGCGTTCAGGCTGAGGTTCTGTGCCGCCTTCAGTCTGGCCCCCCGCAGGAGGATATCCCCACTGGTGAGACTGAGTTCACGCGCGGTCATTGTCGCCTGGCGCAGCGCATCCTGCAGACGGGTACTCAGGTTAAGGCTGTCGGCATGGATGCTGATGGCATCAGCACGGACTTCACCACCCTCTTGCAGGAAGTGACTGGTGTCTATTTTGAGCGCCTCATCGGCAAACAGGTTGCCGGCATTGTCAAGGCTTCGGGTCGACACAGACAGATTGCCCCCGCCAATCAATGCGCCCTCCCCCGTCAAACGTAATGTGTTCCCGGCCAGGTATACCTTCGGCACCCAAACCGTTTGTGGCCCTTCAGCAGTGTCGACCGTTTCGCTCACCAGCCAGACGATATCCTGTTGCAACGCGGCAATTTGCGCCGGCGTCAGCGCTATTCCCGGTACCAGCTGAAAGTCTGAAGCCACGCGGCTCCCGTTGTTCATCAACGACTGATATTGTGCCATTGCATTTTCGCCGCGCACGGAGGGACGACCGGTCAACTGCAGCAATTGCTCGCGCACCAGACGCTGTTCATAGTAGCCATCGCTCAGGCGCTTATGGACTTTTGCGGGGTCATATCCTATACGCTGCAATAAGTAATCACTGCTGATGAATTTGCCTCGATCGGTGAATCGGCGGTCTGTCACCACCAAATAGGCGCTTCCCGCGTCGGGCTGCTGACGGAACAGTCCATTATTGGGAATAGACGTCGCCACTCTGCCAAGGTGCTGCTGGTGGGTCAGGGTAATTTCAGCTGGCGTGAGCGGCCTACTGCCCGGCGTAAGCGTCAGGTTAGCCGTCGGGAGATTTCGTTGCGCCGACGTAAGAGCCCATTCTCCCGGCGCGAGCCTTCTTCCGGCCGGGATGAGCTCAAGTTCTGACTGTGTGAGCGGCCGGCTACGGGGCGTCAGCTGGAAATGGGTCGTGCTCCATTTGGCTTTATCAACCGCGAACGCCAGCGGATTGTGTTGCCATTCTGCGCGCTCGGCTTCTGCTGCTTTCTGTGCTGCCTGCACCGTGCTGATTTGCGCCGGGTTGACCGTGGTATTCTCAATATGAGTACCTTTGATGGCGACATTGCCGTGGCCGGTTAATATGCTGTCAATTGTGGCCAGCGCCGTGGTCTCGTCGCGATTGAACGTTGGATACCAATGTATTGTGTCCTTGTCATAATGATCGACGATATACTCCTGATCGCGTCTATTTACTGAATACCCCTGGTTGATCAGCTTGCCGTCGCCCTCAACCGACAGGTCGCGGTTGGCGCTCAGCGTACTGGCGTCATTGAATAACTGACCGGCAATGCGCAACACCATGTTGCCGCCCGCCAGAATGTGGGCGCCGGAGCCCGCTGATACCAGCTTGTCCGTGGACGAACTACCTGTGACCGTCCGCTCACGGAAATTGCTGTAGTCGGTTACAAAAGGAGCCTCGGCAACGTCGATGTATCGGTCAGGATCCCACGTATCAATCCGGCCGCGGTCGTGTTCACGCCAGAACGTATTATGGTAAGGCGTCGGAACCCCTTTCTGCCGAAAACCCCGCGTCTCATAGAACGTCATGTCGTAGCCACCGTCGCTTCCTGGCGTCAGCTCCAGGTAATCCACCCACACACTGCGCATCTTCCCCTTATTATCCTTAACATAAAGCTGCGCCTTTTTGCCGGCGGCATCTATTTCCAGCAGGGTACCGTAACGGCTGTTTGCCGCCGCATCGTCATCGTTGAACGTCAGTCGCTGGGTGGTGGGCGCGATAGTGCTTTTATCGGGATTAACCTTTGAGCCGTAAGAACGCCAGTAGAGGTTGGCACGGCGCCATTTATAGTTGCTTTTTTCCGCATCGTGTTCGATATCCAGTCCTTCGCGCAGATTATCCAGTCGCTGGGCATCGACCAAAACATCTCCATCGGCCTCGATTCTGCTTGCACGATTCTCAATGTTGTCATCACTAACAAGCTGCAGTGTGTTGGCGCTGTAGATCAGGCCACCATCCCGGTTGGTCAGGCGCTCGCCGGCCGTAAGGTTGAGACTCTCCGTGGCGGCCATCACCACATCGCGTCCGTCGTTGTCGATAATCCTGCTGCGCACATTCACGTCACCGCCAACTAGGGTCGCGCGGTTATTCGTGGTGTCGCTGATAAGTGTCACACTGTCGGCTTCAATGCGGCCTTGATTGATTAACGCGCCGGTTGTCAAGTTCAGCGTTTTCCCGACCAGGGAGCCCAAATTGGTAAAATGGGCGCTGTTGACGGTTAGGTCACCGGATAGTAGCCAGTCGGCAAGATTAATCAGCACGCCGCCGACAGATAATATTGTCTCACCATTACTATTAATCGTATCGCCGACCTGGTGGGTGTAGTCCTGTTGCACGGTTGCCGTTAATGCCTGCTGGCTAAATATTGTTCCACCCTGGTTATTCAGAGTTTGTGTGTTGACAACGGTTCTATCTCCGCTCTTGATGTTGCCGCCCTGATTGAACAGCACTAGCGCGTTAGGATCGGTGGCATTGATACTCAACGTACCGTTGGCCAGAAGATGCCCCTGTCGGTTATCCAATCGCGTCATTTGCGACAAGGTCAGCGTACCGACACTTTGTACCCACCCCGCGCTGTTTTCCAGCTCATGGGCCGTTATATCAGTGTGTGTTGTACCCAACAGCAGTCCGCCATCGCGGTTGTTCAGCCGGTTTACCCCCACGTCCAGCGCATCCCGGCTGGTAATTTTACCCTGGCCGCTGTTATCCAGCTGCGCGCTGACAAGCGTCAGCGTCCCGGTCGATGCCAAATCCCCCGCCGGGTTGTTGATTTGATCGCCGTTCAAAGTCAGCGTACCGTCACTGTGGATTTTTCCCTCCTGATTATTAAGCACATCAATACGGTATACGCCTGCGCTCCGGCTGATAAGCATACCGCCCAGATTGGACAGCGTCCGCGCGGCAAGCGTCAGCGCATCCAAACTGCACAATACCCCCCCCTGCAGGTTGTCTACCCGGTCCGCTGAAATTTGCTGGTCACCGCTGCTTTTCAGCGTTCCCTGCGTATTCAGCAGCGACCGGGCGCTAATCTGTACTCCCTCACCGCTTACCAGTTTACCCTGACGGTTATCCAGGGCATCGGTCAAAGCCAACCTCATCTGCTTCTGACTATAGATTAAGCCGTTTTGTTGATTATCCACGCTCTGCGCCGTCACATTGAGAGCGTCACCAGACGTCAATTGGCCGCCGGCGTTACGCAGCTTACCCCCTGCCGCCCCGTCGGTGACACCTTGCACACCCAGGCGCGCCTGGGCGCTGATTTTTCCCAGTTCGTTGCGGATGTCCTGCACTGCTCGCAACATCAGCGAACCCTTCGACTGCAGCGAGCCCTGCCGATTATCCAGGCCGGTGACGGTAAGCGCCGCATCCTGCATGCTCAGTACGCTGCCCTCGCTATTGTCAAACCGCCGGGTGACTGCGGACCAGCCGCCCTGGCTGCCCATTTCCCCCCCCGCGTTGAGAATGTTTTCCGCCCTCAGGGACTGAGAGCCCTGGCTGGAGACGAGGCCATTACTATTATCAAGCGTGCGAATGAGATGCACATCCAGTGCGTCGAACGCCTGGATATCACCCATTGCGTTAAGGAGGCTGAGGGCGCGTATCGCGCCGTGATCCATGCTAATCAGTTTGCCGCCCTGATTATCCCAAACGCCATCCAGATCCAACGTCACCGCCTGCTGGCTTTGTATGGTTCCCTTCTGCCGGTTGTGCAGATGCCCGCCCCGCAGCGACATCTGCGCGCCGCTGAGCAATGTGCCCGCATCGTTCTCCAGCAGGCTGTCCGTGCCGCCCTGCCAGCTTAACCCCTGCGTTGCCGACAGGGTTCCGGCCTGATTGATGAGGTTGCCGGCGGTGCTGAGCATCATGCCGCCCCCCGAACGCACCTTGCCGGCGGCGTTATTGAGATCCCTGGCCACAACGTTGACCTGGCCGGCGCCTAACGCTGTACCTTCGCGGTTGTCCCAGCCGCCGCCGGTGCGCATATCCAGAGTCCCAGCCGCTTCGATAAGCCCGTTTCGGTTATCCACCGCCTGATGCGCATTGAGGTGCAGGCTCCCCTCGCTGACCAATTCTCCGCCCTGATTATCCCAAACCCCCTCCAGGTCCAACGTCACCGCCTGCTGGCTTTGTATGGTTCCCTTCTGCCGGTTGTACAGATGCCCGCCCCGCAGCGACATCTGCGCGCCGCTGAGCAATGTGCCCGCATCGTTCTCCAGCAGGCTGTCCGTGCCGCCCTGCCAGCTTAACCCCTGCGTTGCCGACAGGGTTCCGGCCTGATTGATGAGGTTGCCGGCGGTGCTGAGCATCATGCCGCCCCCCGAACGCACCTTGCCGGCGGCGTTATTGAGATCCCTGGCCACAACGTTGACCTGGCCGGCGCCTAACGCTGTACCTTCGCGGTTGTTCCAGCCGCCGTCGGTGCGCATATCCAGAGTCCCAGCCGCTTCAATAAGACCGTTTCGGTTATCCACCGACTGATGCGCATTGAGGTGCAGGTGTCCCTCGCTGACCAATTCTCCGCCCTGATTATCCCAAACGCCATCCAGGTCCAACGTCACCGCCTGCTGGCTTTGTATGGTTCCCTTCTGCCGGTTGTGCAGATGCCCGCCCCGCAGTGACATCTGCGCGCCGCTGAGCAATGTGCCCGCATCGTTCTCCAGCAGGCTGTCCGTGCCGCCCTGCCAGCTTAACCCCTGCGTTGCCGACAGGGTTCCGGCCTGATTGATGAGGTTGCCGGCGGTGCCGAGCATCATGCCGCCCCCCGAACGCACCTTGCCGGCGGCGTTATCGAGATCCCTGGCCACAACGTTGACCTGGCCGGCGCCCAGCGCCGTACCTTCGCGGTTGTTCCAGCCGCCGCCGGTGCGCATATCCAGCGTCTCGGCCGCTTCGATAAGGCCGTTTCGGTTATCCACCGACTGATGCGCATTGAGGTGCAAGTCTCCTTTGCTCACCAGTTTGCCACCCTGATTACTCCAGTCGCCATCGGTACTGACATCAAGCGCGTTACCGGCATCGATAAGGCCGTGTTGATTGTCCACAGACTGATGCGCACTCAGATGCAGGTGTCCCCCGCTGACCAAGTGCCCATGCGCATTATTCAGACCTTGTGCCCTAAGTTGCAGATGCCCGCCCTGCACCCTTCCGGACCGGTTGTCGACTGTTCCCAAAGTATTCAGCGTCAGTTTCTGACCGGCCAGCAGCTTACCACCCAGGCTATGGATATTTTCCTGCACCCTGATGCTAAGCTCGGACTGACTTTTCACCGTGCCATCCTGGTTATCCAGGTCCCCTAGCTCAAGCGTCAGATTGCCATGGCATCCTACCACGCCCTCGTGGTTGCTCAGCCGGCCTCGCACCCGCCAATGCTGCGCTATCTCGTCTAACGCGGCCAGGCGGCCATGCCGGTTATTAACGGATGCCACATCCAGGGTGAGTTGCCGGGCATCGATGTCGCCATCGGTATTATCCAGTGAGCCGATTAGGATGAGTCGGCTACCGCCAGGGCCGACCTGCGACCAGACGCCTCCCGGACTAAACAGACTATCGGCATTAATATCCCAATGGCCGGCGCGCACTTGGGCCTTCTGCGCATCAATATTGCCCGTCGTGTTGATCGTGAGCTGACCGCTGTCGACCGTTGCCTGCTGCAGGACGACTCCCCCAGCTTGTGCCACAAAGACGGCGCGTTCGGCCGCCAGGCGACCTTGACCGATATCTATTCGGCGCCCGGTTATATTGACATCTTTCTGGCTCAACAGGCTTCCGCTGACCCGAATGTCGTCCTGACTATGCAACGTCAAGTCCGCCCCACGTATCAGCGCACTATTCTCATTGCTCCCCGCCAGCATATGCCCGCTGCCTTGAATGCCCCTGGCAGCGTCCAGCCGGACGTCACCCGTCGCCGCCAGGGTGCCCGACTGGCGAATAACCCCCTCGCGGCTTTGCACCACCAGCCGCCCTCCGCTGTGGAGTTTGCCGTGATGTTCGATAGTGCCTCTGGCGGCAAGAGTGATATCGCCTCCGGCCTGGGTAACCATCTCCACCGCGCCTGATTGCCAGCTAAGGCGGCCTTCGCTGCTCACAGCCAGGGTCGCGCCCGCGCGCAGGTGTCCGCCCTGGCCGCGCACGCCAACACCCGCTTCGGTGCCTATCATGCGGATCTGACCGCTATACATGCCTCCCAGTTGTCCCATATCTATCGCCAGCTCGGGTGCCGTGCTGTCAGAGGCCAGGGGCGTCACCGCCTGACCGTTCGCACTGATATGGTTGCGGCCCGCCACCACTAAGATTTCATTTTCGGCCCTGACGGAGGCATTCAATTTCACCGCGCGCGCCAGAATATCGACATACCGGGTATCATGCCGCGCATCGTTGTTAAGTCCGCCGCCCTCGACTCGTACCAAGCCCCGTTCGACCTGGTATCCTGCCAGACTACCGTCGGCGTTTAACTGCGGCCTCCCGGTGGTAAGGGTCATGCGTCCGGCATTAATGGTGCCGCAGCCGTCACACACAATCCCCGACGGGTTGGCCACAATCACCTGCGCCATGCCGCCCGCCACTTCCAGAAAACCCCGCAGTTGGCTGGGATTGTCACTGTTAACTTCATTAAGAATGACCCGTGCCGGCGCGGCATTCGGATTAAGGTTGGGATTGCCCTGAATAATCCCTGCCATCTGGGTCGTGATCATCTCCGCCGAATTGTTAAGGATGGCGCCCTGAGGGCCAACATCGAACTGCTGAAAATGATTATGTGACAACCCGGCCTGATTAGGTGCTGTGATATTCACCTGCGGCAGGCCATTCCGCGTGGATATCACTTCCGGACGCAACTCATGCGCCACGCGCCCATCAGCAACAATGCCATGCGCCAGCGCCGGCCCGGCAAACAGGGCCAGCCCCAGCAGCCACTCGGCCCGGCGCACCGTCACCCAAAGACGCGAGGCGCCGGTTCCGCGCCTTTGACCGGGCCAGATGCTGCAACCGCGCGCCAGCTCGGACACCACCCGTAATTCACCCTGGCTGCGGCTAAAGATAAGACGATAGCAATGTTTGTTCATGGGTTCCGTCCCTGTGAAAATACAGCCCAAGCAGCAAAAGTGTTGATCTGACACGGACAAACATGCCGGTTGACATTAAATTTGCAGGTTGAGGTTAAAACCGCTGGTAACGCCTGAGGTATGAAAGCCTTCCGGTTTATAAAGGGGCATTCCGGCAAACACGTCGTAGCTGAACCGCCCCCAGAACGCGCCGCTCAGCCCTAGAGCGCCGCCCGCCAGCTGGCGTCCGGCCAACTTGTGGGCAGCCGGCCCGCCGACACGTCCAAAGTCCACAGCCCAGTAAAGCTCATGACCGCGCGACATCACATTCCAGGCCAGTTGATTACGCCAAAGCAGGCCTTTTTCACCCGCTAGCATTTGCTCGCCGTCAAACCCGCGCACGGTATAACGCCCGGCAATGGCCATGCGGTCTTGCGGCGTCAGTGGATGCTTGCTCCACTGACCGCGCAGGCTGGTGTAATAGCGCCAGGGCTGCGCAACACAGGCGAATGGATAATTCAGGCTGATATCCCCCACGGCGAAGCCCGTGCGGGCGCTGCCGCGGTGCGTGGCCTCTTCGGGCGCCGACCGGGCGCCAAACGCTCCCGTCCCTCGACGCCAGTTAATGTTTGCATCCAGCGTGGCCTTGCCGAGATAGCTGCGCTGGTTAAGCCCCAGCTCCCAGGCAGCGGTACGGCGATGCTGAGTATCCATATCTTGACCGTTCACGGCATTGGTGGAATGCCGACGATGGGCACGCACGTTGAGAGTGGTTTTATGCGACTGATTGCGAAACAGCAGCCGGGACACCGTCAACTGCATGTTCTCGCTCTTGCCGCTGTAGGTCAGTAGCTGGTTGGCGTTGGCGATATTCTGATGATAGGTGTAATCGTTGTAGTTGGCGGAAAACCCCCAGTACCCGATTGGAATTGCATAATTAAGGGTACGGGAGCGGTTACCAAACGGCCCGCGCTGAAACACATCACTGCCCATATTGATATAAAACAGATCGTTATGAGCTAAAGGCGCGTCAATCGCCAGGGTAGCGGATCTCAGATAACGGCCGGTGCTTTTGGCGCCGCTGTCATCCAGCCCTAAACTGAGACGAACCGGGCGGCCTTCTTTCCAGCTCACGACGAGATCGCTGGTGGCCTCTTGCTCACCGGGCATAATCTTGATATCGACCGCAACGCTGGGCGCCCGTTTCAAGTTCTCCAGCGCCTGCTCGATATCGCGCAGATTAAGAATGTCGCCTGATGCCGCCGGCATGGCATTCCATAATCTGGCGCGCCAGGAAACCGGCCCATCAAAGCGGATGCTGCCAATGCGTCCGGGCTGAAGCGTCAGCGTCAGCACGCCTGTCGTCAGATCTTGCTCCCGGGCCATCACGCGGGTGGTGACATAGCCTTTTTTCAGGATGGCATTCTGGACTTTATTGATGACCAGCGTTATCCCCTGACTCCCCAGGCAGCGGCCTTTGGCGTCGCCGGCGGCTTCCAGCGCCCACTGGAAATTGCTGGCGGAATCGCCATCCAATTGAAGAGTATTAATAGTAAAACAGGGATGTTCATCGACAGGATAATCAGGCAGAGTTATGCCGGGACGGTCAAGGTGGATGTCTGAAACAGGGGCATTTTGCTTTTGTAACGCGCGCGCACGTTCCTGCTGTCTAAACTGTTCCTGGGCGTCAATAGCCGACGCGCTTTGTGCGGTTCCCCCAGAAAAGGGGCCGGCAATCAGCGGAGCAGAGATGAAGATGGACAGCAAAAGAAATGCCCATCGGGTTAGCAGCGGTATACTGCCGGCGTAATCATGGCCCATCCATGGCTCCTTATTCAATGTCAATCAATGGACATCTTGTCCATTACTCAAATATCGCAGGACAATGGTTCTCACCCGATAAAGTGAGTCATTTGCATCAAGATATAACGCAGGGTGAATATCCGTTTTGAGATAGTGGCATTATGCGTATGAGCCCAGAAAAAAATCAATCCAAAATCGGCAACATTGTTAAACCAACATTAAACCTTGAGTTGAAGCAAGCCACTGCTGGGGAATTATAATTTCACGGGCTAAGCTATATATCGCCGAAAAGTCGGCCTGATGAAAGAAAAGTGAAATTATTAATCTATTCCGCGGAAAATAATAAAACAACCACCAAAGATCCAGCATGAATAATATATATGATAAGGCTGACTGATGAGGTTGATATTCATTAAGTTCATCAGCGAAATAATGGTAAGCGCAAAGGACGCCAGTAATTGAGAAATAGTGTCAGATCAGTGATGAGCCCCGCAATATTTTTTGTTCTTTTATTATGCGAACTATTTTCCTCCCGCAAGATCAAGGAAACTGCCTGTGACATAGGAAGCCTCATCAGACAATAACCATGCGATAGCCTGAGCCACTTCTTCTGGCTGGCCGCCGCGTTGCATCGGCAAATTACCTTTAACACGATCCACCCGTTTTGGCTCGCCGCCATCGGCGTGCATTTCGGTGTAAATAAAGCCGGGGCGCACGGCGTTAACGCGAATTCCCTGGGCCGCGACCTCCAGGGACAGGCCAATGGTTAACGTATCAATGGCGCCTTTCGAAGCGGCATAATCCACATATTCATGGGGTGAACCGAGCCGTGATGCCGCCGAAGATACGTTAACGATGGCTCCCCCCTGGCCGCCATGGCGATGCGCCATCCGTTTAACCGCTTCCCGGGCGCAGATAAAGCTGCTGCTGACATTGGTGGCAAACAGGGTGGCAAGCCGTGTTGCATCCAACTGTTCGATAGAGGCTTGAGGCATCAGCATTGCCGCGTTATTGACCAACCCGGTAATGGGGCCAAGCTGTTTATCTATTTGCCTGAACAGTTCCACCACCTGTTCTTCCTGGGCGATATCTACCTGAACCGCAATGGCATTCCCGCCGCCATGGCGAATGTCATCGATAACCGCTTGCGCACTGGCTTCACGGGTATGATAGCCAATACAAACCTGGTGTCCTTTGCTGGCGAGGCATAATGCCGTAGCCCGGCCGATGCCGCGATCGCCGCCGGTTATCAGGGTAATTTTATTTTTCATATGCTGTGTATCCGGTCGTAAGTGGAGCGTCACGATAGCGTTTCCGCGCCAAGGGGGGTGCCCGGTCAGGTAAGCTCTCAACATTTATCAGACTGGACAGCTGAAAGCAATGGGCAGTAAACAAGCCAATGTGGCCCTGATGGCGATGGCTCAGCCGTCAATATTAAAATGTTATGTGATAGCGTCTGGCTTAGATCGGGGTATTGATGTCACGCTTCCAGCGGGGAAAACGATTGCTATCGCGCTTTTAAAAAGTTTTCTCTCATTGAGTCCGACACCACAATGAAGAAATCCGCCCTGATGACGGATTTTGATAACGTGGCACGTATCTTTATCCTGCCATCTCCACTTCTATTATAAACTTTATCACTTCGGCGATACATATCCAGCACGGCGCTTTCAGTTCATCGGCAAGATAGCTCACCACGTCGAACAGCAACCCTGTGAGGATGTGCTCTATTTTAAGGGTGGTAAACAAACAACCTGAATTCTCGACCGCTGTCTCTATTTCTTTATGAAATGTCGTCATTCTGTATGCTATATTTAGCAATATAAACTTTAGTGTATCACGGAGTATGCAAAATGAGAGTATTCCGGGTAGAGCAGGCATTGAAGAAACTGGGCCGCGATATACAGGATGCGCGCAAACGCCGCCGCATAAGTACCTCGCTGATGGCTGAGCGAATCGGTATCACCCGCGCCACGCTCAGCAGGCTTGAGGCCGGCGATGCAAAAGTGTCAATGGGGAGTTATGCAATAGCGCTGTATGTGCTTGGTAAGTTGGATCAGTTGGAAAACATCATAGACCGGACTCAGGATCCACTCGGGCTGGATTTGATGGATGATGAGTTGCCCGTCCGTATCCGCACACGGAGAACAGAATGAAGAGCATTAACGTCACCATTGACTGGCAAGATAACGCGCGACTTGTCGGCCAACTGGACGTGTATGTCGCCAGAGGCACGGAACGTTATCAATTTACCTATGCGGCAGACTGGGCCAGGAACGGATTCGCCATTGATCCGGCGCTGGAGCTTATCCCCAGAACACCTTATGTAGATAATAAGCTGTGGGGCGCATTCCAGGATATTTCCCCTGATAGATGGGGGCGCCTAGTCCAGACCAGGGTCAACAACCGCCATCTGTCCGAGTGCGATTTTCTCCTTGGCGTCAGCGATTATATGAGAATGGGGGCGTTACGCCTCAGCGATGCCGCACAGCCAGACGTTTTTTTAGCGGATAACCATGACGTGCCAAAACTGGTCAATTTGCGGGAACTGGAAGCCGCCGTTCACCGCTTTGAAGCCGGGCGGGAAAGCGCGTCAGATCTGGCTATGATTGCGCAACCCGGTTCTTCTCTGGGGGGCGCTCATCCCAAAGCCTCGGTGGAAGACAAGCATAAGCTGTGGCTGGCGAAGTTTCAAAGCAATACCGACACAGAACGCGTATCACTCTGGGAAGCCACCATGCTGGGTCTCGCAAGAAAAGCGGGTATTCGCACCGCACATCACCGGGTTTTGAATGCCGGTGGTGACAGACCAGTGCTTCTGGTGGAGCGTTTTGACCGCCTGGCCGGTAAACGCATCCCCTTTATTTCCGCCATGACGTTACTGGAACGTAACGAAAATAATAAAGAAGGCGCCAGCTATATTGAAATTGCGGATGCTCTCACCCATTACTCATCGCGACCCGGGGCAGACCGGCTGGAACTGTTTAGCCGTATGATCTTTAATGCCATGACGGGCAACATTGATGACCATCTGCGTAATCATGGTTTTTTACGCGAACCACAAGGTTGGCGGCTTTCTCCAGCTTACGATATCAATCCGACAACGGAACATTTTGCGCGCCGTAATCATAACTTGTCATTCGATGGTGACCGCTCCAAACCCTCTCTGGACACCTGTCTGGCGCTAGCTGAATTTTTCGATGCTGGGAAAGCTGAAGTTAACGCAGCGTTGACCAAGATTGCCCAAGCAGTTTCACAATGGCGAAATATAGCGAAAGGCAATGGTCTGCGAGGCGAGGAAATTATGCGAATGGAAAGGTCGTTTGAACATGACGATACAGAGCGATTGTTGCGTTATTTGCCCTCACGGTGACAGTATTGAACGTCCCAGGCGCTTTTGTATGCCGCTATTTCTAGCCTTTCCCTGTGCAATCTAAGTCCTGGCCTAGGGCTCAGGACTTTTTCTACAATATTAACACGCGGTAAGGGCGAGTTCCTTTATTCAGGATATTCCGCTTTCCCCAGCCCTCTCCACCTCCGCGATAAATTTCGCCCCATGGGCGGTACGTATCCAGCGCGGCGCTCTCAACTCATCGGCAAAATAACTGACCAGTTCAAACAGCAATCCGGTGAGGGTGTGCTCCATTTCCGGTAATAGCGCCCGGTCTATCAGGATTCGCGCCTGCGCCTGGCAATATTCGCAAAGCTGCTCGGCGTCAGGTTCAAAGCGTGGCGAGGTCACCGGGAAATCATCCACGGTCAGGCTTTCAATCAAGTGAGGCGGGATTGGGTCGTTCAGCGTGGGTTGCAACTGGGCAAGGCATTCGGCAAGCCGTGCGCTAAGCGCCTGCCGGCGTGTGGTATCGCTACTTTCAAGCAGGGTTCAGTGAACTGTTCGCAATGCCCGGCGAGCACGGTGAAATCCGTGGTTGAACGGAAGGGGACAGAAAAAAATGCATGAGTTTGGGTTGGGATCGTAGCCATAAGGCAGCCTCCACTAAGTGATATTCATAAACCACCACCGAATTACCTGAATTACGTAATTTCAGGGTGAGCTGAATTCACGACATCAAAATACGCATAAGCGTCAAATGCCGCCACTAAGTTTTGTATCAGGGAGACCAATCCCAGAGCCTGATTTGCAGGCGCAAAAGCACGATATAATGGCGGGCGACTATCCGCCATGCCTTTCGCCGTGAGTATCATTATCGTCGAGGGCCGTCTCGAAATTGAACGCTATATTGCACGTTATTACGTTTAATGAATCATGGGTTATACATTATTCATAGCCTGCCGCATCGGCGCAGATTGCGATCGTAACGTATAAAGACTATCCCAATGGGATCAGCGTCCTGTCTACGGTGTCAGGCCGTTGTCGGCAATCTCACGCGCTGAAAAAAAAGCCACGCGCATCAGCGCGGGGCCTTGTGAAATATCAGCGACTGTCGCCGGTGGAAGAATCAGCCGGCAACCGCAATCCGCTTCATATCTTTCATATACCCGCGCAGGGTGGCGCCGATAATTTCAATCGGATGGTGGCGGATGGCTTCGTTGACATCGCGCAGCTGCGCATTATCAATCTCGGCGGCAGGCGCGGCCTTGCCGATATCGCCCGGCTGCAGGCTGTCCATAAAGTTGGCTTTCAGCAGCGGCACGGCGGCGTTGGCGAACAGGTAGTTGCCGTATTCGGCGGTATCGGAAATCACCACATTCATTTCATACAGGCGCTTGCGCGCCACGGTATTGGCGATCAGCGGCAGCTCATGCAGCGATTCGTAGTAAGCCGATTCGGCGATGATACCGGAGCGGGTCATGGTTTCAAACGCCAGCTCCACCCCGGCCTTGGCCATGGCTATCATCAGCACGCCGTGGTCGAAATATTCCTGCTCGCTGATTTTGCCTTCAAACTGCGGAGCGTTTTCAAACGCCGAGGCGCCGGTCTCTTCGCGCCAGGTCAGCAATTTCACGTCGTCATTAGCCCAGTCTTCCATCATGCCGCTGGAGAAGGCGCCGGTGATGATGTCGTCCATATGTTTTTCGAACAAGGGCTGCATCAGGGCTTTTAACTGCTCGGACAAGGCAAAGGCGCGCAGCTTGGCGCTATTGGACAAACGGTCCATCATCAGCGTAATGCCGCCTTGCTTAAGCGCTTCGGTGGTGGTTTCCCAGCCGAACTGCACCAGTTTCCCGGCGTAGGCCGGGTCGATGCCGTCCGCGACCATTTTATCGAAGCACAGCAGCGAGCCGGCCTGCAGCATGCCGCACAGGATGGTTTGTTCGCCCATCAGGTCGGATTTTACCTCGGCGACAAACGATGACGCCAGGACGCCGGCGCGATGGCCGCCGGTAGCGGCCGCCCAGGCCTTGGCCAGCGCCATGCCTTCACCCTGCGGGTCGTTTTCCGGATGTACCGCAATCAGGGTCGGCACGCCGAAACCGCGTTTGTACTCTTCGCGCACTTCGGTGCCGGGGCATTTGGGCGCCACCATGATAACAGTGATGTCTTTACGGATTTGCTCGCCCACCTCGACGATGTTAAACCCATGGGAGTAGCCCAGCGCCGCGCCTTTTTTCATCAGCGGCTGCACGGCCTGCACCACGACCGAATGCTGTTTGTCCGGCGTCAGGTTGACCACCAGATCGGCCTGCGGGATCAGTTCTTCATAGGTACCGACCTTAAAGCCGTTTTCGGTGGCCTTGCGCCAGGACGGGCGCTTCTCGTCAATGGCCGCCTTGCGCAGCGCGTAGGAAATATCAAGTCCGGAATCACGCATGTTCAGGCCCTGGTTCAGCCCCTGCGCCCCGCAGCCGATAATGACCACTTTTTTACCTTTCAGGTAGCCCGCTTCATCGGCGAATTCATCCCGGGCCATAAAGCGGCATTTACCCAGCTGCTCCAGCTGCTGGCGCAGGTTCAGGGTGTTAAAATAGTTAGCCATGGTGCTACTCCGTAATAGGGTATGGTACTTCTGGTATAAGGGTTCCCGCCGGACGGGAATAGGATGTTTGCCACTATAAAGCAGGAATCGTGTTGCTTAAATTGATATATTAACAATCTGATATTGCATATTGTGCAACGTGCGCGCTGCACATGGAAAAAGCGGTTTAAAGGTGCTGCCCCTATGGATCTGCGCGATCTTAAATTGTTCCTTCACCTCGCGGAAAGCCGCCATTTCGGCCGCACCGCGAAAGCGACCCACGTTAGCCCGTCGACGCTGTCGCGCCAGATCCAGCGTCTGGAGGAAGACGTGGGACGGGTCTTGTTCCTGCGCGACAACCGCACGGTACAGCTTACCGACGCCGGCGAGCAGTTGAAGATTTTTGCCCAGCAGACGCTGCTGCAGTACCAGCAGCTGTCCCATCGCCTGGGCCAGCACGGTCCGTCGCTTAGCGGCGAGCTGCGGCTGTTCTGCTCGGTTACCGCCGCCTATAGCCACCTGCCGCCGATCCTCGACCATTTCCGCGCCCGGCACCCGTTGGTGGAAATAAAACTGACCACCGGCGACCCCGCCGACGCCGTGGAAAAAGTGCAGTCCGGCGACGCCGATTTAGGCATTGCCGGCCATCCCGAAATCCTGCCGGCCAGCATTGATTTTACCCCGATCGGCGCAATACCGATGATCCTGATAGCCCCGGCCCTGCCCTGCCCGGTACGCGCGCAGGCGCTGGTCGCCACGCCGGACTGGTCGCATATCCCCTTTATCTTACCGGAGCACGGTCCGGCGCGCCGCCGTATCGATCACTGGTTCCGCGCCAACCGCCTCGCCAATCCGCAGATTTACGCCACCGTCGCCGGGCACGAGGCCATTGTTTCCATGGTGGCGCTCGGCTGCGGCATTGCGCTGATCCCCTCGGTAGTAGTAGACAACAGCCCCGAACCGGTGCGCAACCGCGTGCAGATTGTCGAGCACGGTACGCCGGTAGAACCGCTGGAATTAGGGGTATGCGTACAGCGCAAACGCTTGCAGGAACCGTTGATTGAAGCGTTCTGGCAACTGCTGGAACGTTAAGGGGCAACGCAGCCAGGGTGCAATGGCCTGGTTAATGGCGGCGAAGCGCCATTGCTGAATTTTTTCGACGGTAGCGCCGGAGCCGCTTAAGGTCGTGGCGCTATAGCGGCCCGGAACGCCGGGACGGGACGCTACCCATCCCGGCGCCGGGAAGCATGCCCGTTATCCTGGTTGCCGGCCAGGCCGGGATGCCCGGTTATCCTTGCAGAAAGAAGCGGAAAGCCGGATTTTGGGTTTCGTCGTGGCATTCATAACCCAGCGCGGACAGGTGGCGGTCAAACTCCGGCTCCTGCTCGCCCAGCTCGAAACCCGCCATGACGCGACCGTAATCGGTGCCGTGGCTGCGGTAATGGAACAGGGAAATATTCCAATGCGTCCCCAAAGTATGCAGGAATTTCAACAGCGCGCCCGGCGATTCCGGGAATTCAAAACTGTACAGGCGTTCGCGCAGCGGTTTCGACGGGCGTCCGCCCACCATATAACGCACGTGCAGCTTGGCCATCTCGTCGTCGGACAGATCCACCACCTGGTAGCCGCCGGCGGTCAGCTCGCTTAAGATCTCATCGCGCTCCACGCGTCCCCGGGTCAGGCGCACGCCGACAAAAATGCAGGCGTTATCCGCGTCGGCGTAGCGATAGTTAAACTCGGTTACCGCGCGGCCGCCCAGCAGCTGGCAAAATTTCAGGAAACTGCCCTTCTGCTCGGGAATGGTCACCGCCATCAGCGCTTCGCGCTGCTCGCCAAGCTCGCAGCGCTCGGAAACATAACGCAGGCCGTGGAAATTGACGTTGGCGCCGGACAGCACATGGGCCAATCGTTCGCCCCGGATATTATGCAGCTGAATATATTTTTTCATGCCCGCCAGCGCCAGCGCGCCCGCGGGTTCCGCTATCGCCCGCACGTCCTCGAACAGATCCTTGATTGCCGCGCAGATGGCGTCGCTGTCCACGGTAATCACGTCATCCAGGTACTCGCGGCATAAGCGGAACGTTTCGTCGCCGATACGCCTGACCGCCACGCCTTCGGCGAACATACCGACCCGGGGGAGGTCCACCGGTTCGCCGGCCTTGAGCGCCGCGCACAGGCAGGCGGATTCCTCGGCCTCCACGCCGATCACCTGAATCTGCGGCATCAGGTGCTTGATCAGCACCGCTACGCCCGCGGCCAGGCCGCCGCCGCCCACCGGTACAAAGATGCGGTCCAGATGCGCGTCCTGCTGCAGCAGTTCCATCGCCAGCGTACCCTGGCCGGCGATCACCGCCGGATGGTCGAACGGCGGCACGAAGGTGTAATTACACTCGCGCGCCAGCTCGATCGCCTTGGCCTTGGCCTCGTCGAAATTGGCGCCGTACAGGAAGGCTTCGCCGCCGAAACTGCGCACGGCGTCCACCTTGATATCCGCCGTGGCAACCGGCATCACGATCAGCGACTTGATGCCAAGCCTGGTCGCGGAGAGCGCCACGCCCTGGGCATGATTGCCCGCCGAGGCGGTCACCACGCCATGGGCTTTTTGCTCTTCATTGAGGCCGGAAATCATCGCATAGGCGCCGCGCAGCTTAAAGCTGTGCACCGGCTGCCGGTCTTCCCGCTTTACCAGGACGGTATTGCCCAGGCGCGCGGAGAGTTTTTCCATGACTTGCAACGGGGTGACCTGGGCCACCTCGTATACCGGCGAACGCAGCGTGGCGCGCAGGTATTCCGCCGCGCAGGGCGCGGCGGGCAACGGTAGGGAGTCGGCCATGACCGTTAGCCTCCCAGCTTGCTTTTATCGCGCACCGCGCCCTTATCGGCGCTGGTGGCGAGCAAGGCGTAGGCCCGCAGGGCAAAGGACACCTGACGCTGGCGATCCACCGGTTTCCAGGCGTCCGCGCCGCGTGCCGTCTGCCTTTCCCGCCGGGCGGCCAGTTCACTGTCCGCCACGGCCAGCGCGATGCTGCGCTCATGGATGTTGATGTCGATAATATCGCCGTCCTGTACCAGGCCGATCAGGCCGCCGCTGGCGGCTTCAGGCGAAACATGGCCGATGGACAGGCCGGAGGTGCCGCCGGAAAAACGGCCGTCGGTAATCAGCGCGCACTGCTTGCCCAACCCCATGGATTTCAGGTAGGTGGTGGGATACAGCATTTCCTGCATGCCCGGCCCGCCTTTGGGTCCTTCGTAACGGATGACCACCACGTCGCCGGCCACCACTTTGCCGCCCAGGATGGCCTCGGTGGCGGCTTCCTGGCTTTCATACACTTTAGCCGGGCCGCTGAAAATCAGGCTGCCCTTATCCACGCCGGCGGTTTTGACGATACAGCCGTCTTCGGCGATATTGCCGTACAGCGTCGCCAGCCCGCCGTCCTGGCTATAGGCGAACTCGCGGGAGCGGATACAGCCGTCCTGGCGATCGGTATCCAGGGACGGCCAGCGGCAGTCCTGCGAGAATGCCTTGGTGGTGCGGATGCCGGCCGGGCCGGCGGAATACATGCTTTTCACTTCCGCGTCTTCGGTCAGCATCACGTCATACTGTTGCAGCGTTTCCGGCAGCGTCAGCCCGAGGATATTGCCGACCTCGCGGTTCAGCAGGCCCGCGCGGTCCAGTTCGCCCAGGATGCCCCAGACGCCGCCGGCGCGGTGGACGTCTTCCATATGGTATTTCTGCGTGCTGGGCGCCACTTTGCACAGATGCGGCACCCGGCGCGATAAACGGTCGATATCGGCCATGGTGAAATCCACGTCCCCTTCCTGCGCCGCCGCCAGCAGATGCAGTACGGTATTGGTGGAGCCGCCCATGGCGATATCCAGCGTCATGGCGTTTTCAAATGACGCTTTACAGGCAATGCTGCGCGGCAGCGCGCTTTCATCGTCCTGTTCATAATAGCGCTTGGTCAGTTCGACGATGCGCTTGCCGGCATTGAGAAACAGCTGACGCCGGTCGGCATGGGTGGCCAGCAGCGAACCATTGCCAGGCTGGGACAGGCCCAGGGCTTCGGTCAGGCAGTTCATGGAGTTGGCGGTAAACATGCCGGAACAGGAGCCGCAGGTGGGACAGGCGGAACGCTCGATCTGGTTGCTGTCGGCATCGGACACGTTCGGATTGGCGCCCTGGATCATGGCGTCAATCAAATCGAGCTTGATAATTTTATCGGACAGCTTGGTCTTGCCGGCCTCCATCGGGCCGCCGGAGACAAAAATCACCGGGATATTCAGGCGCAGCGCCGCCATCAGCATCCCCGGGGTGATTTTATCGCAGTTGGAAATACAGACCATGGCGTCGGCGCAGTGGGCGTTGACCATATACTCCACCGAATCGGCAATCAGCTCGCGCGACGGCAGGGAGTACAGCATGCCGCCGTGTCCCATGGCGATGCCGTCGTCCACCGCGATGGTATTGAATTCTTTCGCCACGCCGCCGGAGGCTTCAATCTGCTCGGCAACCAGTTTACCCAAATCGCGCAGGTGCACATGGCCCGGCACAAATTGGGTAAAGGAGTTGACCACGGCGATAATCGGCTTGTCGAAATCATCATCGGTCATGCCGGTGGCGCGCCATAAGGCACGGGCGCCGGCCATATTGCGGCCGTGGGTGGTGGTAGCGGAACGATACTTTGGCATGCTCAATACTCCAGTTAATCTTTTGGCAGGCGGTTAACCCGCCTGCTGTTAAAAACCTATAGTTTTAGTTATTGACCGGGTCCAGCCAGCCCCATTTGTCTTCGGTCTCGCCGGTGAACAGGCCGAAAAACGCCTGCTGCAGCTGTTTGGTCACCGGACCGCAGCGGCCGATGCCCACCTGGATGCCGTCAACGCTGCGCACCGGGGTGATTTCCGCCGCGGTGCCGGACATAAACACTTCGTCGGCCAGATAAAGCGATTCACGGGAAAGCACCTGCTCGCGCACTTCGAGACCGCGATCTTTCGCCAGTTTGATGATGGCGTCGCGGGTAATGCCCGGCAGGGCGGAAGAGGTGAACGGCGGCGTAAACAGGATGCCTTCCTTCACTTCAAACAGGTTTTCCCCCGCGCCTTCGGAAACATAACCGTGGACATCCAGCGCGATGCCTTCCTGATAGCCGTGGCGGCGGGCTTCGCTGCCCACCAGCATGGAAGAAAGATAGTTGCCGCCGGCCTTGGCCGCGGTCGGGATGGTATTGGCCGCCACGCGGTTCCATGACGACACCATGGCGTCGATGCCCTGGTCCAGCGCGTCTTCGCCCAGGTAGGCGCCCCAGGGGAACGCGGCGATAATCACATCGGTGGTATAACCGGCCGGCGGGTTAACGCCCATGCCCACGTCGCCGACAAACACCAGCGGACGGATATAGGCACTGACCAGCTTATTCTTGCGCAGCACGGAACGGCAGGCTTCCATCAGGTCATCAACACTGTGGCTTACCGGCATACGGTAGATCTTGGCCGAATCATGCAGGCGTTGCATATGTTCACGATGGCGGAACACCACCGGCCCTTTATGCGAGTCGTAGCAACGGACACCTTCGAAGACTGACGATCCATAATGCAGCGCATGGGACATCACATGGACCTTGGCCTCCGCCCATGGAACCATCTCGCCGTTGAACCAAATAAAATCAGCTTTCTTCGTCGTCATTTTCTTTTCCTTACTCGTGCCTTAGGCGCGTATTTGTTGTGATGTCAATTGCTGGATCTCGACACAGGCGACATCCATAAGTTTACTTAATTGTGAAGACAGTAAATCGACCGGGCGAATGCTTGCAACCGTCAATTGAATATTTATACATTCCGGATTGATCTGCGGCGTCATATTTAATGCGCAAACCCGGAATCCGCGGTGGCGCACCACGCGCAGGACGCGTTCCAGGATTTCCGGACGGGAACGCGCCTCGATAGAAAGCTGATGTTGCATCATGATAATTTCTCCAGCATGGTTTCATTGCCGGCGCCGGGCGGCACCAGTGGCCAGACATTTTCGTTTTCGTCGATGGAGACATGCAGCAGGTAGGGGCCCTGGTGGGAAAACATGGCGTCAAAGGCGGCATCGATCTGGTCTTTTCGGGTAATTCGTTGGCCGGGGATATCAAACGCGCTGGCCAGGATGAGAAAATCGGGGTTATCTGTCAGGGTGGTCTCGCTATAGCGTCCGTCGAAAAACAGTTGTTGCCACTGTCGGACCATGCCTAATCGCTGATTGTCGATCAAGACGATTTTCAGCGGCAGCCGTTTTCGCTTGATGGTGGTCAATTCCTGGACATTCATCATAAACGAGCCGTCGCCGGAGACACAGACCACGGTGTCATCGGGACGCGCCACCTGGGCGCCGACCGCGGCCGGCACGCCGAAACCCATGGTGCCCAGGCCGCTGGAGGTGATGAAGTTCTCCGGACGGGTGAAGCTCATATGCTGGGCGGCCCACATCTGGTGCTGTCCGACGTCGGTGGTGATCACGGTATTATCCGGTACCCGCCGGGAAAGCGCGTTCAGCAATGCCGGCGCGTAAATAGCCTCGCCCGGATGATCGTAACGCCAGCGGTATTCCGATTTCAGCGCCTGGGTTTCACGACGCCAATCGTCAATCGACAGCGCCTGCGCCAGGGCGGGAAACAGCTGGTTTAAATCACCCTGCAACGCCACGTGGGGCTGACGCAGTTTACCCAGTTCCGCCGGGTCGATATCCAGATGGATCACTTTGGCGTGGGGCGCAAAGGAATTCAGCCGGCCGGTAACCCGGTCGTCAAAACGGGCGCCGACCGCCATAAGCAAATCGCAGGACTGCACCGCCAGGTTGGCCGCCTGGTTGCCGTGCATGCCCAGCATGCCCAGGTAACAGGGATCTTCACGGTCAGGCGCGCCCAGGCCTTTCAGGGTCGCCACGCTCGGGATGCCGGTGCGATGAATGAAATCACGCAAGGCCGGCACCGCGCGCGCCATGCCGACGCCGCCGCCCACATACAGCATGGGTTTGCGCGCCAGGCGCAGCAGGTCGCGGGCCGCCGCCACATCCCCCTGGACGGCCCCGTCCTGACTGTCCATGGCGACCAGATGCGGGCTGAGTTCGCCGGTGGCCAGCTGGATATCCTTGGGGATATCGATCAATACCGGCCCCGGACGCCCGCTGGTGGCGACGGCGAAGGCCTCGGCCATGATGGCCGGCAGTTCGTCCAGGCTTTCCACCAGGAAACTGTGTTTGGTGCAGGCCAGGGACAGCCCGAGCACGTCGATTTCCTGGAACGCGTCGGTGCCGATAAGCGCCGAGCCGACCTGGCCGGTAATGGCCACCAGCGGCACGGAGTCCAGCAGGGCATCGGCCAGGCCGGTGATGAGATTGGTCGCCCCGGGGCCGGAGGTGGCGATACAGACGCCGACTTTACCGGTAGCTCGCGCATAGCCAATCGCCGCCATGGCCGCTCCCTGTTCATGCCGGCATAGGAGATGTTCCACCCCGCCGTCAAAGAGCGCATCGTATACCGGCATGATGGCGCCGCCGGGATAACCGAAAACCATATCCACACCCTGTGCGCGCAACGCTGACACTACCCACTGAGCACCGTTCATAGTTAGTTCCCCGCCTGTCTGCGCTGGGAACAGGATTTTATGCTGTTAATCATTTTTCTGTTCCTTATTCATAATATATCTTGGTGGCCATAAAAAAGTGCCAAAAAAAAACCCCCGTCCTTTCGGTGCGGGGGTTTTCTTGAGATTTAAGCTTGTTTAATAAGCTTTTCTTCGTCCAAGTGCAGCCCCGCACGGTGGGATAATAATCACCACCACGCTAATCACGACTAGGCTTATCACTTGGACAAAGGCTTTCATAAATAGGGTTTCATCACTTCTGGTCGAATGAATACCTACAGAGTTATCACAGTAAATGGGGTTATGACAATCTTTTTTATTATTTTCGCTGGGATCGCGCGGCGGCGAAAATTCTAAATAGACCGTTTTTCAATAATTTGATGAGTCATGAATATTTTTCATCTTCGGCGGCCTTCTCCCCCGCCACGCTCTCTTCTCTGCACAGGATTAACCTTGGGCCGCCGCCGCGCACGGCTGCGAAGCACGGCAAACGCCGAAATTTTTTTACGGGCCGTTCCGCAGGGCGGGAGCCTGCCCCTGGGCTGCAGGCGCAAAGCGGGCATGATAAGGGCCGATGCCGTCATCGCGGGTGCGGCATCCAGGATAGTGATGGAGGATGGGCATGTCGCTTGCGTTAATTTATACCCGGGCGTCGATCGGCGTCCAGGCGCCGTTGATTTCAGTGGAGGCCCATATCAGCAAAGGTCTGCCCGGCTTTACCCTGGTGGGGTTGCCTGACGCGACGATAAAAGGGGCGCGCGATCGGGTACGCAGCGCGCTGCTGAACAACGGTTTCGATTTTCCCGCCCGGCGGATAACCGTCAGCCTGGCGCCGGCCGATCTGCCCAAGGAAGGCGGGCGCTATGATTTGCCTATTGCGCTGGCGATCCTGGCCGCGTCGGAACAAATTGCCGCCGATAAGCTCGCTTGCCATGAATTTCTCGGCGAACTGGCGCTGTCCGGCGAACTGCGGCCGGTGCAGGGCGCCATTCCGGCGGCGCTGGCGGCACAACAGGCCGGGCGGCGTCTGATCCTGTCCAGCCATAACAGCGGCGAGGCGGCCCTGATACCGGATAGCCGCGTGCTGGTCGCCGGGCATCTGCGCGATGTATGCGCCTTCCTGCAGGGCGGCGCCGAACTCAATGCCGTGCCAGGCCAGGACCCGACGCCGCCGGCATACGACGGCGCCGATCTCAGCGACATCACCGGCCAGCCGCAGGCCAAACGCGCCCTGGAAATCGCCGCCGCCGGCGGGCATAACCTGCTGCTTATCGGTCCGCCAGGCACCGGCAAGACCATGCTGGCCAGCCGGCTGCCGGGGTTGATGCCCCCCTTAAGCGATGCGGAGGCCGTAGAGACCGCCGCGCTGATCAGTCTGATGAGCGCCGGGGCCGCCCGCCGGCATTGGCGCCAAAGACCGTTTCGCGCCCCGCATCACAGCGCCTCGATGGCGGCCCTGGTCGGCGGCGGTTCCCTACCCCGGCCCGGCGAGATATCCCTGGCCCATAACGGGGTGTTATTCCTGGATGAGCTGCCGGAGTTCCAGCGCCGGGTGCTGGACGCGCTGCGCGAACCGCTGGAAGCGGGTGAAATCGTTATCTCCCGCGCCCAGGCCAAGGTACAATACCCGGCGCGTTTCCAACTGGTGGGCGCCATGAACCCCAGTCCGTCCGGCGATTACCAGGGCGTCCACGGCCGCAGCGGCCTCGCGCAGACCCTGCGTTACCTGAACCGGTTATCCGGCCCCTTCCTGGATCGTTTTGACCTGTCCATCGAGGTGCCGCTGCTGCCGCCGGGAATGCTGCGCCGGCAGAACCCGGCGGGCGAGACCAGCGCGATGGTGCGCGCCAGGGTGCAAGCGGCGCGCGAAATCCAGCTGCGGCGCGGCCGGAAAATCAATGCGTATCTCAATAACCAGGAAGTTGCATTATATTGCCGGCTTGCTGAAGAGGACGCGGTTTTCCTGGAAGAGGTGATGGAAACGCTGGGTTTGTCGGTACGCGCCTGGCACCGGACGCTCAAGGTTGCCCGAACGCTGGCGGATTTGGCGGGCGCGGCCGAAATACAGCGCGATCATCTGGCGGAGGCCGTCAGCTATCGCACCATTGATCGTCTGCTGCAACAGCTTTGGCGGCACATGGAATAACATGGGGCCGCAGCCCCATGCCAGGATTAATCTTCGCTGTCGGTATAGTCTTCCACCACGTCCATCTGCGGCTTGCCGCCGGATAAGGTATGGAAGCGCTTGGGACGACGAATGTGCTCGATATACTTGAACCACACTTTTTCGTGCTCGGTGGAAGGCTCGCGCTGGCCCTGGCATACCGCGACAAATTGCGTCTCTTCATCGGTAACCGGTTCGCGCTTGCCGCTGTCCAGATCGTTGTAGGCATGCCCATAGCGCTCCAGCAGCTGGGCTTCCCGAATGGTGAAATGACCATGCCGGGAAAAGCCACGCGGGTAATTTTTGTTATCAAAATAACGATTGGTACTAGAAAAGCTGTCCGCCATCTTAAGCGCTCCCCATCCTTTCATAAGCCGTACTGTTTATGGCGCGGAGTATTAGATAGGCTTGACTTTCTGTAAAACAAAACATTTAAATCGTTACGATAAAAATTTCTGGAGATGGGCGTGGATACGGAATTACTGAAAACCTTTTTGGAAGTTAGCAGGACCCGCCACTTTGGTCGCGCCGCGGAAGCGCTTTATTTGACGCAGTCGGCGGTGAGCTTCCGCATTCGTCAATTGGAAACGCAATTGGGCGTCAGTTTATTTACCCGGCACCGCAATAATATCCGCCTGACGCCTGCGGGAGAAAGCCTGTTGCCTTATGCGGAAAACCTGATGTCCACCTGGCAACTGGCCAAAAAAGAGGTGACCCGATCGCTGCAGCATAGCCTGTTATCCATCGGCGCCACCGCCTCGCTGTGGGAGGCCTGGTTGGGGCAATGGCTGCACGTGTTATACCAGCAGCGCCCCACCCTGCAGATAGAAGCCCGCATAGCGCAGCGCCACGCGCTGATAAGCCAGCTGCATGAGCGCCAGCTGGATTTGCTGATCAGCACCGAAGCGCCGAAGATGGAGGAGCTGACCTGTCAGTTGCTGGGGAATTTTTCGTTGTCGCTGTTTACCGCCTCGGCACCTCCCGAAACGGGGGATCGGCCTTATATCCGTCTGGAATGGGGGGCCGACTTCCATACCCATGAAAGCCGGCTGCTGGTGAATAACCCCCTGCCGGTCATGAGCACCACCTCGGCCCTGCTGGCCCGCAGCCTGCTGCCGACCACCGGGGCATGCGTATTTTTACCCAGCCATTGGGACGAGTTATATCCCGACCTGGCCGCCATCGCCGATATCCCTCCCCTGGTCAGGCCGCTCTATGCCGTATGGTTGCAAAACAGCGATCAGCGCACCCAGATACGGCAGCTGTTGAAAACACCGGTCATTTAAGCCTGTGAAGCCCGTCACGTCCCTGGAGGCCATCAGGACGAGCCATCCCCCGGGTAGCCGGCCGCGGGTGCCTTATGAGCCTGCTGTTGGCTTTCCGCCGGGATGCCGGTGCGGGGAATACTGGTGACCTTGGCATTTTGCTTATTCTCCCACAGCGAGTTCAGCAGCCGTTGCAAGGCGATAAACGCAAACAGCAGGATGCCGATGACGATTTTGGTCCACCAGGAACTCAGGGTGCCGTCAAAGTTGATATAGGTCTGGATAAGCCCCTGGATCATGACGCCGAACAAGGTGCCGAACACCGTGCCGATGCCGCCGCTCAACAGCGTGCCGCCGATCACCACCGAGGCGATGGCGTCGAGTTCCACGCCCATGCCGGCTAACGCGTAGCCGGCCGAGGTGTAAATCGAAAACACAATGCCCGCAAGCGTCGCCAGCCCCGTGGACAGCATATAAATACGAATCGTGGTGCTGCGGGTCGATACCCCCATCAGGTTGGCGGCCGTCGCATTGCCGCCGATGGCGTACACCTGATTGCCGAACTGCGTATACCGCGCCAGCAGGATGCCGAACACCATCACCAGCAGCATCAGCACCCCCATGGCGCTAAGACGTCCGCCGCCGGGCATCTGCCAGGCGAGGCCCGAGAGGGTTTCATAGATCGGATGGTCGATGGGCAGGGACTCTTCCGACACCAGGTAACTGGCGCCGCGCAGGAAAAACATGCCGGCCAGGGTAATGATAAACGCCGGGATTTTTAATGTATCGATAAGCCAGCCCATAAACGCGCCGAATCCGCAGCCCATGATCAAGATCAGCGGAAACGCGACCAGCGGCGACAGATGATAATCGCCGATCACGCGCGCCAGGAAGACGCCGGTAAACGCGATAACCGACCCCACGGAAAGATCGATGCCGCCGGAAATAATCACAAAAGTCATGCCGACGGCGATAATGCCCAAGAACGCGTTATCCGTCAGGATATTGCAGATAACCCTGGTGGAGGCGAAACCGGGAAAACGGCTCAGGCAAAACAAATAACCGACAATAAATACCGCGATGGTAATGACCAGGGGAAGGTTACGTTTAAGCATGGCGACGGCTCCTGCGAATAAAAGCGATAAAGCTGGAGGACTGCATGACCAGCACGCAAAGCACCACCACGGCTTTCACCACCTGGTTAAGCTCCGGCTGGAAGCCCGACAGCAAAATGCCGGTATTCATCCCCTGGATAATCAGCGCCCCCAGGATTGACAGAAACAGGTTAAAACGCCCGCCCATCAGCGAGGCCCCGCCGATCACCACCGCCAGAATAGCGTCCAGTTCCAGCCACAGGCCGGCATTGTTGGCATCCGCGCCACGAATGTCGGCGGTGACGATCAGTCCGGCGACCGCGGCGCATAAGCCGCTCAAGATGTAAGTGGACATGACGATAACCCGTGTCTTCACCCCCGCATTCTTGGCCGCGCGGATATTGATGCCCACCGCCTCGATAAACAATCCCAGGGCGGTTTTGCGCGTCAGCAGCCAGGCCAGTACCAGAGTAATCAGGGTAATAAACACCGGCACGGGGAAATAGAACAGCGAGCCGCTGCCGATCCAGGACAGCGACGGATTGTTGAAAGTAATGATCTGGCCTTCGGTCACCAGCTGCGCCACGCCGCGCCCGGCCACCATCAGGATAAGCGTTGCCACGAAGGGCTGTATTTTCAGCAGCGCCACCAGGACGCCGTTCCATAAACCCGACAGCACGCCCACGCCCAGGGTCGCCAGGATGATAACCGTCAGGCTATAGCCCTGTACGGTTAACGTCGCGGTCACCGCGCCGGCAATGGCCATGACGGCGCCCACCGACAGATCGATACCCCCGGTGGCGATAACCAGCGTCATGCCGATGGACAGCAGGGCGACCGGCGCACAGCGATTCAGGATATCAATGAGGCTGCCGAACAACCGTCCATCCTGGATATGGATGGAGAAAAAATTATTGGCGACAATACTGTCAACCACTAACACAACCACCAACGCGGCCAGCTGCGGCATTCCCACCGGCCAGCGTTTGGCGACAACGACTTTAGTATCGGATGACATTGAACCAGACATAACAGTCACGCTCCTTAGGCGGCAATGGCATTCATAATGGCGCTCACCGATAGCTTATCGAGCGGAATATCCGCGATATGTTTCCGGTCGCGCAGAATAACAACCCGGTCGGCATAACCCACCAGTTCTTCAAGCTCTGAGGAGATCACCAGCAGGGCCAGCCCATCGGCGCACAAGGATTCGATTAAACGGATGATTTCGGCATGGGCGCCCACATCAATGCCCCGCGTCGGTTCGTCCAGGATCAGGAACTGCGGTTTGGTCAGCAGCCAGCGCGACAGCAGCACCTTTTGCTGATTGCCGCCGGACAGGAACTCAATCGGCTGCTCGGCGCTGGGCGTGCGGATATCCAGTTGGCGGATAAAACGCTCGGCAATGTTATTTTGTTCCTTGCGCGGGATGGGCCGCAGCCATCCGCGCTGTACCTGCAGGGCCAGGATAATATTTTCCCGCACCGAGGCGGCGGCGATAATGCCGTCTGTTTTACGATCTTCCGGACAGAAGCCCAGTCCCAGCTTTCCCGCCTGGTTGGGCGAACGGATCACCCGCTCGGTGCCCTTGATCCAGGCGGTGCCCGAATCCGCCGGGCGAATGCCGAAAATCACTTCGGCGGTTTCGGTACGCCCCGACCCCAGCAATCCGGCAAGCCCGACGATCTCGCCCGGTCTGACCTCCAGATCAAAGGGAGCGATCGTGCCTTTCTTGCCATAACCGGCAAAGGCCGCCACCGGCTTTTCGCTATGCAGGGTACGGCCGGCGCGCTGCAAGGCATGCTCATCCAGTTCACGACCCAGCATCATCTTGATCAATTCAATATGGGGCAATTCGCGGGTATAACGCGTGCCGACAAACTCGCCGTTGCGCAGCACGGTGATGCGATCGGTAATTTTATAGACCTGGTCGAGAAAGTGGGTCACAAAGATCAGGCTGATACCCCGGTCGCGCAGCTGGCGCATAATGGTAAACAGCATCTCGACTTCGTTGGCGTCCAGGCTGGCGGTCGGCTCATCCAGGATCAGCACCTTGGCCGACAGATCCACCGCCCGGCAAATGGCCACGATCTGCTGCATCGCCACGGAAAAATGCCCCAACGGCTCCGTTACGTCCAGCGCAAAACCATAACCCGCCAGTAAGATTTCCGCGCGGCGATTAACCTCTTTACGATCGATAAAACCAAACCGTCGCGGTTCGCGACCGATAAATAAATTATCCGCCACCGACAGATTCGGCAGCAGATTGACTTCCTGGTACACGGTGCCGATGCCAAGCTCTTGCGCATGGGCGGTATTCTTGGGATGAATATCTTGTCCATCCAGGTTAATCGTACCGCCGTCACGTTGGTAAACACCGGTTAACGCTTTGATAAGGGTTGATTTCCCCGCGCCATTCTCGCCGAGCAATCCCATGATTTCGCCGCGATTGAGAGTTAACGACACGTTGTTTAACGCTTTTACGCCGGGAAAAGTTTTGCTCAGGCCGGTAATGTTGAGTAATACATCATCATGACTATCGATAATACCCACGGTAAATACTCCTAAAGACGTAGCCGGATAAACACGCTATCAGTACCGTTACACCCCGCCCCTGTGCCCCGGTATTGAAGGTTAACGGTCATTATTGGGGTAAAAGAAATGGATGCTATTCGCCAGCTACCAATGCGCCTGGAGTGCATGCAAACAACAGGGTAGATATGCGCCCTGGCGGCTGGGGTCTTGGCGCCAAAACCCCAATCCCAGGGACGCGTTTACAACATATTTCTTTTTGCGCCGATCCAGGTCCTCCCTGGCTACGCGGACGCAGGCTTAATCCCCATCGCTGCCGGCAGGATCCCCTGAGCTTTAGTAACCCATGCCGCTTTTCTTATCCAATTGGGCCTGGGCATCGGCCGGCAGGAACAGTTTGCTTTCCGTCTTGATGATTTTGGTGGGCTTGGTGCCGTCTTTTTTGTATTTCGCCAGGGCGTCAAACGCCGGTCCGGCCATATTCGGCGTTAACTCCACATTGGCGTTGGCCTCGCCCGCAAGCATGGCTTTATAGATATCCGGAACGCCGTCGATGGAGCCGGTAAGAATATCTTTACCCGGTTTCAGGCCGGCTTCTTTAATGGCCTGGATGGCGCCGATCGCCATATCGTCGTTATGGGCAAAGACCATACAGATATTTTTGCCGTTGTTTTCGGCCTTGATAAAGCTTTCCATGACCTCTTTCCCTTTGCTGCGGGTAAAGTCACCGGACTGGGAACGAATGATTTTGATGTTATGCGCCTTGGCAATGGCGTCGGCAAAACCTTTCTTACGGTCGATGGCGACGCTTGCACCCACGGTTCCCTGCAATTCCACCACATTACAGGGTTTATCGCCCACGGTCTTGACCAGCCAGTCGCCAATCAATTGGCCTTCAAGCACGTTATCGGCGGTAACCACCGTTAAATAGAGAGAATCATCTTTCACTTTAATGGCCCGGTCGAGCAGGAATACCGGGATCTTGGCGCTCTTGGCTTCCTGCAGTACCGGCTCCCAACCCGTCTGAACTACCGGCGCGATAAAGATGGCATCGACGCCTTGGGCAATAAATGAACGGACCGCCTTAATCTGGTTTTCTTGTTTTTGCTGCCCGTCGGCAATTTTTAAGGTAATGCCGCGCTTCTGGGCTTCACTTTTCGCCACCGACGTTTCCGCCGCGCGCCAGCCCGATTCAGAACCCACTTGCGAAAAACCGACGGTCAACGACTCGGCAAAAGCCACTGAAGACATGGCGACAGAAATGGCGGACACTAAAAGTAAACGCTTCCACATAGTCATCATCCTCTTATAATCATAAAATGTGCTGGTATCATTAGTTTGATAGCAATAATAAAACTAAACAAAAAACCGCTTTTTTATATCGGGGCGCATCACACTTTTGATAAATAAGAGCCGGATCTAACAGCAACTTCTTTATTTAAATCTGTAGCTTATGGATATATTTTTGTCCAGCCCCAGAGAGTATGACGACATAATTGCTTTATTAATAAGCAATTACACGCCATCTGTTTTTTCTGCTTTACCCGTAACATGGGCGCGGCTATGTATAAATCAGCTGGTGTTTTTTATGTCTTCATCAGAAGAGAGAGGGTGTATTTAACGATGGTGCGCAGGGTGGGATTGTGGCATTTTTCCGATAACTAGAATTACCATAGCTGAATCAATTTTTTTATATGGATAATTTTGCTTTTATCTTTCAGCCGCGCGGTGCAGCTATTCCCAGCGGGCAACGAGAAAAATTGTGGGCAGGATGGCGTTAAACCGGCCAAGAGTTATTTAATAAATACCCGGATAAAAATGCTGGCAGGATTATTTATCCCCAATATTTATTAGGACAATGAAGCCCATTTCTGTAATGAGTCACCGCACACTGCCGGTCGTCAAAAAAACGTCCGGGAAATATAATCGAAGATTGCGTTATTGAGTGAAAACGAGCAAATAAAGCGCGTTTTAACGCCCAATAGTCCCAACGCCAGGGGATGGACTGCGTTGCGTTTACAGTAATGCAGACGAGAAAAGCCCCTCGCGTAAGCGAAGGGCTTTTTTTTTATCTGGCAGGGGCGGAGAGACTCGAACTCCCAACACCCGGTTTTGGAGACCGGTGCTCTACCAATTGAACTACGCCCCTAAATAGGGTGGCGGTGCGGACGGGACTCGAACCCGCGACCCCCGGCGTGACAGGCCGGTATTCTAACCGACTGAACTACCGCACCACGATTCGGTACTACACCCAAACATAACATTTGCGGGGTCAACGCATGTTAAAACCGTTTGCGGTGCTTGACCAACGCCTTTCGCTTCGCTCAAGGTATTGGTCTTAATGGATGCCTGGCAGTTGATGCCTGACTGCGTCAGGCCCCCTTCGGGCCGCCGCAAGCGGCGTTCAACAGGCTCCGCCTGTTGTCCTACTCTCTTACTCGAGTAGCGAACTGCCAGGGTTACTTCACAACGCCTCTCGCTTCGCTCAAGGTATTGGTCTTAATGGATGCCTGGCAGTTCCCTACTCTCGCATGGGGAGACCCCACACTACCATCGGCGCTACGGCGTTTCACTGCTGAGTTCGGCATGGGGTCAGGTGGGACCACCGCGCTAGTGCCGCCAGGCAAATTCGTTTACCAACCGTCATCCTGCTTCTGATGACCATCGGCCTTTATCCGGAACTTCGCTGAAAATTCTCTCGCCGCCCCTGGGGGCAACGCTCTCTTCGCGTCAAACACTTTAGGTGTTGTAAGGTTAAGCCTCACGGGTCATTAGTATCGGTTAGCTCAACGCATCGCTGCGCTTACACACCCGACCTATCAACGTCATCGTCTTTAACGTCCCTTCAGGTGGCTTAAAGCCACAGGGAAGACTCATCTCGAGGCAAGTTTCCCGCTTAGATGCTTTCAGCGGTTATCTCTTCCGCACGTAGCTACCGGGCAATGCCATTGGCATGACAACCCGAACACCAGTGGTGCGTCCACTCCGGTCCTCTCGTACTAGGAGCAGCCCCTCTCAATCTTCCAACGCCCACGGCAGATAGGGACCGAACTGTCTCACGACGTTCTAAACCCAGCTCGCGTACCACTTTAAATGGCGAACAGCCATACCCTTGGGACCTACTTCAGCCCCAGGATGTGATGAGCCGACATCGAGGTGCCAAACACCGCCGTCGATATGAACTCTTGGGCGGTATCAGCCTGTTATCCCCGGAGTACCTTTTATCCGTTGAGCGATGGCCCTTCCATTCAGAACCACCGGATCACTAAGACCTGCTTTCGCACCTGCTCGAGCCGTCACTCTCGCAGTCAAGCTAGCTTATGCCTTTGCACTAACCTCACGATGTCCGACCGTGATTAGCTAACCTTCGTGCTCCTCCGTTACTCTTTAGGAGGAGACCGCCCCAGTCAAACTACCCACCAGACACTGTCCTCGACCCGGATTACGGGCCGGAGTTAGAACATCAAACATTAAAGGGTGGTATTTCAAGGTTGGCTCCATGCAGACTGGCGTCCACACTTCAAAGCCTCCCACCTATCCTACACATCAAGGCTCAATGTTCAGTGTCAAGCTATAGTAAAGGTTCACGGGGTCTTTCCGTCTTGCCGCGGGTACACTGCATCTTCACAGCGAGTTCAATTTCACTGAGTCTCGGGTGGAGACAGCCTGGCCATCATTACGCCATTCGTGCAGGTCGGAACTTACCCGACAAGGAATTTCGCTACCTTAGGACCGTTATAGTTACGGCCGCCGTTTACCGGGGCTTCGATCAAGAGCTTCTCCTTGCGGATAACCCCATCAATTAACCTTCCGGCACCGGGCAGGCGTCACACCGTATACGTCCACTTTCGTGTTTGCACAGTGCTGTGTTTTTAATAAACAGTTGCAGCCAGCTGGTATCTGCGACTGGCTTCAGCTCGGGGAGCAAGTCCCTCCACCTAATGCCAGCGTGCCTTCTCCCGAAGTTACGGCACCATTTTGCCTAGTTCCTTCACCCGAGTTCTCTCAAGCGCCTTGGTATTCTCTACCTGACCACCTGTGTCGGTTTGGGGTACGATTCGATGTGACCTGGAGCTTAGAGGCTTTTCCTGGAAGCGTAGCATCAATTCCTTCACCACCGTAGTGGCTCGTTATCACGCCTCAGTGTTGAATGAAAAAGCGGATTTACCTGCTCTTTCCACCTTCACGCTTAAACCGGGACAACCGTCGCCCGGCGAACCTAGCTTTCTCCGTCCCCCCTTCGCAGTCACACCCAGTACAGGAATATTAACCTGTTTCCCATCGACTACGCCTTTCGGCCTCGCCTTAGGGGTCGACTCACCCTGCCCCGATTAACGTTGGACAGGAACCCTTGGTCTTCCGGCGAGCGGGCTTTTCACCCGCTTTATCGTTACTTATGTCAGCATTCGCACTTCTGATACCTCCAGCAACCCTCACAGGCCACCTTCGCAGGCTTACAGAACGCTCCCCTACCCAACGGACATATCCTTAAGCCAACTCGACGTGATGAACGCATTGACGTCGCTGCGCTCCGTCAATCGTTTTCCGTACAATTGTCTTAAGTGATATGTCCGCTGCCGCAGCTTCGGTGCATGGTTTAGCCCCGTTACATCTTCCGCGCAGGCCGACTCGACCAGTGAGCTATTACGCTTTCTTTAAATGATGGCTGCTTCTAAGCCAACATCCTGGCTGTCTATGCCTTCCCACATCGTTTCCCACTTAACCATGACTTTGGGACCTTAGCTGGCGGTCTGGGTTGTTTCCCTCTTCACGACGGACGTTAGCACCCGCCGTGTGTCTCCCGTGGTAACATTCTTCGGTATTCGCAGTTTGCATCGGGTTGGTAATCCGGGGTGGACCCCTAGCCGAAACAGTGCTCTACCCCCGAAGATGAATTCACGAGGCGCTACCTAAATAGCTTTCGGGGAGAACCAGCTATCTCCCGGTTTGATTGGCCTTTCACCCCCAGCCACAAGTCATCCGCTAATTTTTCAACATTAGTCGGTTCGGTCCTCCAGTTAGTGTTACCCAACCTTCAACCTGCCCATGGCTAGATCACCGGGTTTCGGGTCTATACCCTGCAACTTAACGCCCAGTTAAGACTCGGTTTCCCTACGGCTCCCCTATTCGGTTAACCTTGCTACAGAATATAAGTCGCTGACCCATTATACAAAAGGTACGCAGTCACCCTGATAAATCAAGGCTCCCACTGCTTGTACGTACACGGTTTCAGGTTCTATTTCACTCCCCTCGCCGGGGTTCTTTTCGCCTTTCCCTCACGGTACTGGTTCACTATCGGTCAGTCAGGAGTATTTAGCCTTGGAGGATGGTCCCCCCATCTTCAGACAGGATATCACGTGTCCCGCCCTACTCATCGAGCTCACAGCACTTGCACCTTCGGATACGGGGCTATCACCCTGTGTTGCCGGACTTTCCAGACCGTTCTCCTGATGCAAATGCTGATGGTGACTCTGGGCTGTTCCCCGTTCGCTCGCCGCTACTAGGGGAATCTCGGTTGATTTCTTTTCCTCGGGGTACTGAGATGTTTCAGTTCCCCCGGTTCGCCTCAATACGCTATGGATTCACGTAATGATAGTGCAACGAATTGCACTGGGTTTCCCCATTCGGACATCGCCGGCTGATAGCGCTTCATATCAGCTCACCGGCGCATTTCGCGGATTAGCACGTCCTTCATCGCCTCTGACTGCCTAGGCATCCACCGTGTACGCTTATTCACTTAACCTCACAACCCTAAAGTGTCTGTGTTGCGACTGGCTGCACACTGCCATGGCATCGTTGCGCGGTGCTCGCCATGCTCATGGACATTGAGTCCACTCCGCTGGCTGCGCGCCGTGCGCCTTGCCCTGACACTGTTCGCACAGTCTCACCCTGGTGAGAGTAAACCCTCGCCTGGGCTACAGAGATTGCCATCGACACGGCAATCATTAGGTTTGCTTGCTTTGAGAGAATCGCATACTGATTTTGCTCAGCATGTTTTTTTTCAAATTTTCAGCTTGTTCCGGATTGTTAAAGAGCATGTATTTCGCAGCATACTCATAAGAGTGTGCTCTGAAATAGACAGCGGGATATGGCGTCCCCTAGGGGGTTCGAACCCCTGTTACCGCCGTGAAAGGGCAGTGTCCTAGGCCACTAGACGAAGGGGACAAAGATAGGATCACGAAGCAGTGCTGCTTCGCAAAAAAAACCATACGAGCTGTTTGCTCATTACAGTTATCAGACAATCTGTGTGGACACTACACAATCTAGTATCTATTTCGGTAAGGAGGTGATCCAACCGCAGGTTCCCCTACGGTTACCTTGTTACGACTTCACCCCAGTCATGAATCACAAAGTGGTAAGCGCCCTCCCGAAGGTTAAGCTACCTACTTCTTTTGCAACCCACTCCCATGGTGTGACGGGCGGTGTGTACAAGGCCCGGGAACGTATTCACCGTGGCATTCTGATCCACGATTACTAGCGATTCCGACTTCATGGAGTCGAGTTGCAGACTCCAATCCGGACTACGACGCACTTTGTGAGGTCCGCTTACTCTCGCGAGTTCGCTTCTCTTTGTATGCGCCATTGTAGCACGTGTGTAGCCCTACTCGTAAGGGCCATGATGACTTGACGTCATCCCCACCTTCCTCCGGTTTGTCACCGGCAGTCTCCTTTGAGTTCCCACCATTACGTGCTGGCAACAAAGGATAAGGGTTGCGCTCGTTGCGGGACTTAACCCAACATTTCACAACACGAGCTGACGACAGCCATGCAGCACCTGTCTCAGAGTTCCCGAAGGCACGTTCGCATCTCTGCAAACTTCTCTGGATGTCAAGAGTAGGTAAGGTTCTTCGCGTTGCATCGAATTAAACCACATGCTCCACCGCTTGTGCGGGCCCCCGTCAATTCATTTGAGTTTTAACCTTGCGGCCGTACTCCCCAGGCGGTCGATTTAACGCGTTAGCTCCGAAAGCCACGGCTCAAGGCCACAACCTTCAAATCGACATCGTTTACAGCGTGGACTACCAGGGTATCTAATCCTGTTTGCTCCCCACGCTTTCGTACCTGAGCGTCAGTCTTCGTCCAGGGGGCCGCCTTCGCCACCGGTATTCCTCCAGATCTCTACGCATTTCACCGCTACACCTGGAATTCTACCCCCCTCTACGAGACTCTAGCCTGCCAGTTTCAAATGCAGTTCCCGGGTTAAGCCCGGGGATTTCACATCTGACTTAACAGACCGCCTGCGTACGCTTTACGCCCAGTAATTCCGATTAACGCTCGCACCCTCCGTATTACCGCGGCTGCTGGCACGGAGTTAGCCGGTGCTTCTTCTGCGGGTAACGTCAATCAACAAGGTTATTAACCTTATCGCCTTCCTCCCCGCTGAAAGTGCTTTACAACCCGAAGGCCTTCTTCACACACGCGGCATGGCTGCATCAGGCTTGCGCCCATTGTGCAATATTCCCCACTGCTGCCTCCCGTAGGAGTCTGGACCGTGTCTCAGTTCCAGTGTGGCTGGTCATCCTCTCAGACCAGCTAGGGATCGTCGCCTAGGTGAGCCATTACCTCACCTACTAGCTAATCCCATCTGGGTTCATCCGATGGCGTGAGGCCCGAAGGTCCCCCACTTTGGTCTTGCGACGTTATGCGGTATTAGCTACCGTTTCCAGTAGTTATCCCCCACCATCAGGCAGATCCCCAGACATTACTCACCCGTCCGCCGCTCGCCGGCAAAGTAGCAAGCTACTTTCCGCTGCCGCTCGACTTGCATGTGTTAGGCCTGCCGCCAGCGTTCAATCTGAGCCATGATCAAACTCTTCAATTAAAAGCTTGATGCTCAAAGATTGTCATACTGTTAATCTTATGAATTAACTGTTTGTTCACTCTTCAAGACTTGGTATTTTTGTGTTTCGATACGGTCTTGTGAGTGCCCACACAGATTGTCTGATAAATTGTTAAAGAGCATGGCCAGCGTGATAACAAAACTCACCCGGCGCGGGTTGCGTATATTACGCTTTCCCGTTGAAGAGTCAAGCTTTTATTTGCCCGTACCGGGCGCTTTTCCCTTCCCGACCCGGCGTCGCGTTAGCGTTTGTTCCCGGTCAGTGGAGGCGCATTATAGGGAATTCCCGCAGCGTGACAAGCGCTAATTGCTTATTTTAAGTTGATTGGTTTAATTTTCGACAAACTGATGCGTTTCTCGTGACTTGAGCCCGTTTTTACCGGTTAACCCGGCAAAACCGCGGGCAAAATCGCCCACCTGTTGCCAGTCGGTATATTCCACTTCTTTTGTGCTGTCGGTTTCGCCGCCGGTCATGCGCATGATCAGCTGGATCATGACACGATCGAACCAGCGGTAGCGCGGATAGCGCAGCGCACCGGCGAAAACCGCGCAACTATCCGGTCGCCAGGGCGTAGCCGCGAGAAATTTGCGTGTATAGGCATTGGTTTGCGGCGTGCGTTTATCCGCTTTGCGGGCGGTCAGGTTGACGGCAAAAAACGCGCTGGGCAACCGGTTAAGCCAATCCAGGTGCTGTTTGATAAAATCATGCAGCTCGGCGGCAAAATGTCCGTAGCGGATCGCGGCCCCGATCAGCACCCGATCGTAACGTTGCAAATCGCATTGCCCAGCCAGGCCCAGGTCGACAACATCGCAGGCGTGATTATCCGCGATAAGGCGTTCGGCGATAAACCGGGCGATTTTCAGCGTCTGCCCATCCCGGGTGGAATACAGAATCAGAGTGTACATAACAAATCCTCGGTTATTCGCGCCAGAACGTCGGGGTAAACAATACCAGCAAGGTAAAGACCTCCAGGCGGCCGAACAGCATGGTCAGGATCAGAATCCATTTCGCCACCGCGTTCATGGAGGAGAAATTTTCCGCCACCACCCCCAGGCCGGGACCCAGGTTGTTCAGCGTCGCGGTCACGGCGGCAAAGGCGGAAAAATTATCAACGCCGGTGGCGATAATCGCCAGCATGCTGACGATAAAGACTAATACATACGCGGAAAAGAACCCCCAGACCGCTTCCAGGATACGCTCCGGCAGCGCACGGTTGCCGAGCTTGATAGTATAGACGGCGTTGGGATGGACCAATCGCTTCAGTTCCCGCGAACCCTGCAGGTACAGCAGCAGGATACGGATTACTTTCAAACCGCCGCCCGTCGAACCGGCGCAGCCGCCGATAAATGCCGAGCAAAGCAACAAAATAGGCAGGAACAACGGCCAGCGGGCGATGCTGTCGGTAGTAAAGCCGGCAGTGGTCGCCATGGAAACCACCTGGAAAAAGGCTTGGTTGAGGGTTTGCAAGCCGCTTTGGTACACATCGTAGCGCCAGAGGATCAGCGTACACACCATTACCAGGATAAACTGCACGCTGATAAACATCCTGAATTCCGGATCGCGCCAGTAGACCCGCAGGTTATGGCCGCTCAGCACGGCGAAATGCAGACCGTAGTTGCAGCCGGAAATCAGCAGGAACACCGCTACGATGGTGTTGATCATCGGACTGTTGTAATAGCCGATACTGGCATCGTGGGTGGAAAAGCCCCCCAGCGCAATGGTGGAAAAGCTATGGCTGATGGCATCGAAAACCGACATGCCCGCGCCCCACAGCGCCAGCGCGCAGGCGATGGTCAGGGTGATATAGATAAGCCATAACGTTTTGGCGGTTTCGGCGATCCGCGGTCGCATTTTGTTATCTTTCAGCGGGCCGGGCATTTCGGCGCGGTAAAGCTGCATGCCGCCGACGCCGAGAATCGGCAGGATCGCCACCGCCAGTACGATGATACCCATGCCGCCGAACCACTGCAGCATCTGGCGGTAGAACAGGATGGCCTTGGGCAGGCCGTCCAGCCCCACCAGGGAGGTGGCGCCGGTGGTGGTCAGGGCGGAAAACGACTCAAAAAACGCATCGGTTACCGACAAATCGGGATGTTCGGCAAACAAGAACGGCAAGGCCCCTACGCTGCCTAATACGGTCCAGAACAGGACGACTATCAGAAACCCCTCCCGTGATTTCAGCTCATGTTTCTGCTGACGATTGGGCAACCATAATACCAATCCAATCAATAGGGCGAAAAAAAAGGTTTGCGTAAAAGCGCTGCCGGCGCCGTCACGGTAGATCAGCGCCACCAGGCCGGGAACAATCATCGTTCCCGAGAAGAGCATGACCAGTAGGCCGACAATACGGGTTATGGCGCGAAAATGCATTTCAGCACGATCCTTAATATTTTATTTAACTGTGGCCGGGTATGGAGCTATTGCGCAACGGGCGCTAATTGCAATGCCCCCCGGCTGAGATCGCGCAGCTTTTCCTCGGCCATTGCGACCCGGGCGATAGGAATGGCTACCCTGAGTATAATGGATTCGCCATAATCGCACTGGACGACGCGTCCCCCGGTCTGGTTGACCACCGCGTCAATCCAGGCCTGCTGCTCATAACGACATGACACCATAAACTCGGCCTGGGGAACCCTCTGCGTGCAGGCCATGCGTTGTAACGCCTCCCGCACGCCGCCGCCGTAGGCCTTCACCAGCCCGCCGGTGCCAAGCCTGATGCCGCCATAGTAACGCACCACCACCGCGGTAATCTCGCCGAGTCCCGACCCCATCAGTTGCGCCAGCATAGGTTTGCCGGCGGTTCCCGACGGCTCGCCGTCATCGGAAAAACCAAGCTGTTGCGAATCCTGCGGAGGCCCGGCGATATACGCCCAGCAATGATGGGCCGCCCCGGGATGCTCGCAGCGGCTTTGCCGGATCAGCTCCCTGGCGGCCTCGATGCCCGGGGTGGGGGCAAGGAGGGTGATAAAGCGGCTTTTTTTGATCTCCATAGACGCCGTTACCGGCGCCGCGGGAACAAAATAGGCGTGCATTATGCCAGTTTCAGATTGCGTGTCATATTTTCGATCTGCTTATCCATGATAACGATATTATCCTCGATACGGATACCGCCATAGGGTTTAAACAGTTCGATGCGCCGCCAGTTGAAATGCCGGCTAAAGCTGCCCGCGCGCCACGGGGCAAGCAGTGATTCAATAAAATAGAAACCCGGTTCGATGGTCATCACCATGCGCGGTTCCATAACGCGGGTACAGCGCAGATAAGGGTACAGGGCCGGCGCCGCCAGGCGGGTGCCGCGATCGTCCTGCAAAAAGCCGCCGGCGTCATGCACCTGCAGCCCAAGCGGATGTCCCAGCCCGTGGGGAAGGAACGGGCCGGTGATGCCTTCGCTCACCATGGTCTCTTCATCAAGACCGGTCACGAGATCAAACCGGGCCAGCAGACGGGCGATGCGCCGGTGCATCTGGATATGATATTCAATGTAATTGACGCCCGCCTCCATGGTACCGATAAGGGCCTGCTGCTCGGTATTCATGGCGGCGACCAACTGAGCGAACTCGGAATCTTTTTGCGCCGCGTAGGTACGGGTCAGGTCGGCCGCATACCCATTGTATTCGGTACCGGCGTCAATCAGGAAGCTGTGTACCCGCTCGGGCAGGCGCTGATCGAGTTTAGTGTAGTGCAATACCGCGGCGTGCTCATTCAGGGCAATGATGTTGCCGTAGGGTACATCGATATCACGATGGCCGGTTGCCGACAGGTAAGCAATATTGATATCGAACTCGCTCATGCCGGCCTGAAAGGCCTCATGCGCCGCCCGATGCCCTATGACCGCGGTCTTTTGCGCCTCGCGCATACAGGCCAGCTCGTAATCGGTCTTATAGGCGCGGTGGTAGTGGAAATAATCCAGTACCGGTTGGGGGTTAAGCTGGTCGGCTTTCAGGCCCAGGGACGACGCCCTTTGCGGCGACGAGCCAATATAGGCCGCGTTGCCGCGTCCGGACGGCAGCAATGAACCGATATCGTCGGGATTCGCAATCGGGATGATATCGATGAAAGGGGTCCAGAAACTCTCAGGCAACGGCTCGACGCTGTACCAATAATCGACCGGCGCATAGAACCAAAGTTTGGGCTTATTGACGCCGTCGACCCAGAGCCAGCAATGCGGCACGCCGGTGACCGGCAGCCAGGCCTTGAACTGTGGATTGACCTTAAAAGGGTAATCATGGTCGTCGAGGAACGCCGTGATCGGTTCGCCGGAATGGATCAGCAGCGCATCCAGGTTATGCAGGGCCAGCACCTCGCGCGTGCGTTTTTGCAGCGTCGCGAGATGGTCCTGGTAAAGAGTAGAAAAAGATTCCATGGTCTGACCTTATTTTACCGCGCAATTGCCGCCATCTTAGCATAGCGTCCCGGCGGATGAACCCTCCCGCCGCAGCGATCAGATAAAGGCAAACGCATCGCCGAAGATCCGGCCGGGAATGGCGTCGCGTTCCGCGCAAAAACGCTCGCGGGCGATTTTAGCCATTTCGAAACGGCCGGCGATATAGATATCGTGCGCCGCCAGGGAACCGTAGTCCTGCAGCACCGCGCTGAGCACCGTTCCGGTCCGGCCCTGCCAGTTTTCGTCCGGCTGTTCGACCACCGGCACCACTTTCAGGCGCGGATGCAGCAGGGTCAGCGCTTCCAGTTCGCCCAGATCGTAGAGATGTTGCAACTCCCTGCCGCCCCAATAAATAGCCACTTCCCGCTCAGGTTGATTGGCGAGCACGGTCAGGAGGATTGAGCGGGCATAAGAAAAACCGGTGCCGCCGGCGATAAGGACCATGGGCCGCTCGGTATCGTCACGCAGCCAAGCCTCGCCATGCGGGATATCGACGGTAATTTCACGATCTTTCAAGATGCGATCCATAACGGCCATCGCATACAGATTCAGTTCGGAAGCCCCGATATGCAACTCGATTATCGCGTTCTCCATGGGCGTCGACGCCAGGGAAAAGGGGCGTTTGTCGCGTTCATCCATCACTACCATCAGATACTGACCGGCGCGAAAACTAAAAGCCGCTTCCGGGACCAGGCATACCCGATATACCGTATCGGTGATGGCATCCACGGAAGTGACCTTACAGGTCAATGTTGTCATGCATTCCCTCTGTCGGGCTAATAAGCAAAATGGAATGGAGGGCTGTAACTATCATCGCCCTTTACCACTGTCTTTTAATATGGCCAGTTCGTCCCACAACGCATCAACGCGGGCGCGAACCCCGTCGTCCATGCGAATCGGGGTGCCCCACTCGCGCGAGGTTTCCCCCGGCCATTTGTTGGTGGCGTCCATTCCCATTTTTGAACCCAATCCGGAAACCGGCGAGGCAAAATCCAGGTAATCTATCGGCGTATTTTCCATTAACACCGTATCGCGCGCGGGGTCCATCCGGGTCGTGATGGCCCAGATAACATCCTGCCAGTTACGCGCGTTGATATCATCATCGCATACGATGACAAATTTGGTATACATGAATTGACGCAGAAACGACCACACCCCCATCATGACCCGTTTGGCATGGCCCGCATATTGTTTCTTGATGGTCACTACCGCCAGGCGGTAGGAACAGCCTTCGGGCGGCAGGTAAAAATCGACGATTTCCGGAAACTGTTTTTGTAAAATGGGAACGAAGACTTCGTTAAGCGCCACGCCCATGACCGCCGGTTCATCCGGCGGCCGGCCGGTGTAGGTGGAATGATAAATGGCGTTCCGCCGCTGGGTGATATGGGTAATGGTGAATACCGGGAACTCATCCACTTCGTTATAATAGCCGGTGTGATCGCCATAAGGGCCTTCGGGAGCCGTTTCACCCGGTTCAAGATATCCTTCCAGCACGATTTCGGCGCTGGCGGGCACCTCGAGATCGCAGGAGATGCACTTTACCACCTCGGTCTTATAGCCGCGCAGCAGGCCGGCGAACGCATATTCGGACAGGCTGTCGGGCACCGGCGTGACGGCGGCCAGGATGGTGGCCGGATCGGCGCCCAGCGCCACCGCCACCGGAAAACGTTCGCCCGGATGGACCGCGCGCCATTCCTGGAAGTCCAGCGCGCCGCCGCGATGCGACAGCCAGCGCATGATGACTTTGTTTTTACCCAGCACCTGCTGGCGGTAAATGCCCAGGTTCTGGCGTTCCTTGTGCGGTCCGCGAGTGACCGTCAGGCCCCAGGTGATAAGCGGCGCCACGTCGCCCGGCCAGCAGTGCATAATGGGAATACGGCCGAGATCGACATCCTGGCCCTGCCAGATTTGCTCCTGGCACGGCGCGGAGCTAAGCCGTTTGGTCGGCATATTCAGCACCTGGCGGAATTTCGGCGCCTTATCCAGCAGATCGCGAAAGCCTTTTGGCGGCTCCGGTTCTTTCAGGAAGGCCAGGAGCTCCCCCACCTCCCTCAGCGCCGCCACGCTCTCCTGGCCCATGCCCAGCGCCACCCGTTCCGGCGTGCCGAACAGATTGCACAGCACCGGCATGGCATAGCCTTTGGGGTGTTCAAACAGCAGCGCCGGCCCGCCCGCGCGCAGGGTACGGTCGGCGATTTCCGTCATTTCCAAATAGGGATCAATGGGCAGGGTGATTCGTTTCAATTCTCCCCGCTGTTCCAGCAAGGATAAAAAATCGCGCAAGTCTCGGTATTTCATAGCGTCATCGGATGCCGGGTTATATTTGCATTATAAAGTCTGTTTAACAGCCATGCCGCCCTTTTGTCAAAATTGATGGTAAATATGCTGTTTTTTTATGAGCCGCGCGCTGCGGCCTATAATAATGTCACGCTGTTTATTTAGGGGGGCCTTTGTTATGCTGGGCCACCGGAGATAGGGGTGCATCAGATTATGGAAGCATGGTATTTATTGTATTGTAAACGCGGCCAGATGATGAGGGCGAAAGAGCACTTGGAAAGACAGGCGGTGGCGTGTATGAGTCCAATGGTCACCCTGGAAAAAATCGTCCGCGGCAAACGCACGACCGTCAGCGAGCCGTTGTTTCCCAACTATCTGTTTATTGAGTTTGATCCGGAACGTATCCATACCACCACCATCAGCGCCACCCGCGGCGTGAGCCATTTCGTGCGTTTCGGCAACCTGCCGGTGACCATTGCGGCCGAGGTTATCGAGGAGCTGCGCGATCATGCCTACGAAGGGGTGACCGACCCGCAAACGCCGTATGTCGGCGATCTGGTCGTGATTACCGACGGCGTCTTCGAAGGGCTCCAGGCGATTTATAGCGAGCCCGACGGCGAAGCGCGCTCCATGCTGCTGCTCAATTTCCTCAACAAACAGGTCTGTCAAAGCATAGACAACAAACAGTTTCAAAAGATTTTGTAGCCTGATAAACCGCCGGGAATTAGCCCCTGAGGACTAAGCCGCCCGCTGACGCGTTGCGAAGGAGCGGCTTGTTTATTCAGCGCCTCAGGTGATCGTCATGCAGCCATTGGGCGACGCGTTTGGAGAAGTAGGTCAGGATACCGTCGGCGCCGGCGCGCTTGAAGCACAGCAGCGATTCCATGATGGCCGGTTTTTCCTGCAGCCAGCCGTTCTGGATCGCCGCCATATGCATGGCGTACTCGCCGGACACCTGATAGGCAAAGGTCGGCACGCCGAAGGTTTCCTTCACCCGATGGATCATATCCAGATAAGGCATGCCCGGTTTCACCATCACCATATCGGCGCCTTCCTGCAGGTCCTGCGCCACTTCCTGCAACGCTTCGTCGCTATTGGCCGGATCCATTTGATAGGTTTTTTTATCGCCGCCCTTCAGGTTGGCGCTTGAGCCTACCGCATCGCGAAACGGGCCGTAATAGCAAGACGCATATTTCGCCGAATACGCCATGATCTGATTGTTGACCAATCCCTGCTGCTCGAATTTTTCGCGTATCGCGCCGATGCGCCCATCCATCATATCGCTGGGCGCGACGATTTCCGCGCCCGCTTCGGCGTGACACAGCGCCTGGCGCACCAGGATTTCCTTGGTGATGTCGTTAATCACATAACCCTGGTCGTCGATGATGCCGTCCTGGCCATGGGTCGTGTAGGGATCCAGCGCGACATCGGTCAGCAGCCCCAATTCCGGTACCGCGTCTTTCAGCGCGCGGATAGTGCGCGGAATCAGGCCCTCGGGATTATAGGCTTCTTCCGCCAGCAGCGATTTGTAGGGCGCTTCAATAACCGGAAACAACGACAGCACCGGCACACCCAGCTTGGCCACCGCTTCCGCTTCCTTGATCAGCAGATCAAGCGTCATGCGATACACTCCCGGCATGGACGGCACTTCCTGCTGGCGCTGTTTGCCTTCCATGACAAATACCGGATAAATCAGATCATTGACGGACAGATGGTTTTCCGCCACCAGGCGGCGGCTGAAATCATAGCGTCTCACCCTGCGCAGGCGGCGATGGGGGAAGTTGCCAAATACAGTGCTCATAGTCTTTCTCCTGAATAACGCCGTCCGTGACGCTGGCGGCGTTTAGATTATTCTGTTTAAAACCAGAACCGCCCGAAAGGGCGGTTCAGAAGCTGACAAACGACGCTTAGTCCCCATCCTGGGGATCTTCGGTATTGTCGTCCGATGTGCCCTCCTGGCCGCGCCGTCCTTTGCCGACGTAAAACCGGGCGCAAAAAAGGCCGATTTCAAACAGCAGGTACATCGGGATCGCCAGCAGCGTTTGGGAAAAAACGTCCGGCGGCGTCAAGAGCATACCGACCACAAAGGCGCCGACCAGTACATAAGGCCGTTTTTTCTTCAGATCGTCGGGTGTGACCACGCCGGTCCAGCATAACAGCACTATGGCTATCGGCACCTGGAACGACACGCCGAAGGCCATAAACAGCGCCATGACAAAATCGAGGTAATTATTGATGTCGGTGGCGATCAACACCCCGCGCGGCGCGGTTTGGGCAAAGAAGCTAAAGGCCAGTGGAAAGACGATAAAATAAGCAAAGGCCATGCCCGCATAAAACAACAGCGTGCTGGAGAACAGCAGCGGCATCATCAGACGCCGTTCATGCTTATATAACGCCGGCGCGATAAAGGCCCAGACCTGGTACAGCAGCAGGGGCGCGGAAGCAAATACCGAAACGATAATCGTCAGCTTGATAGGCGTAAAAAACGGCGACGCCACATCGGTTGCGATCATACTGGCGCCGGCCGGCAAATGTTTGATCAAAGGTGCCGAAACGATCTGATAGATATCATTGGCGAAATAGACCAGCGCCAGGAACACCGCCAGCACACTGAGAATGCAGTACAGTAAACGCTTACGCAGCTCGATTAAATGGCTGATAAGCGGTTGGGTATCTTCAACGGCCATTATTCGCGATCATTATTTTTAAGGGGTGTGGGGGCGGCCGCGCTGTCCGGCGCCGGAGCCTGTCCGTGCCGGAGCAGGGTAGCATCATGTGGGAACGGGCCGTTATTGGCCGGCGTGGGCGTCGCCGGCGGTGCTTCGGCCTGGGCCGGCCTGGACGTTGTCGGCGCTTCGGCCTGGGCCGGCTGGGACATTGTCGGCGCTTCGGCCTGGGCCGGCTTGGGCGTTGTCGGCGCTTCGGCCGTCATCGGTCCGGGTGTCGCCGCCGGCGCCATCGGCGGCGCGTCTGCTTGAGTTGCGCCTTCCGCCGGCGTCACGCCGTCATGAATCGCTTCCGGATCGGTTATCAACGGGTTATGGATCGTCTGGGGCGTGGTCTCGCTATCGGGAACCATTTTGCTGTGAAAGCTTTTTTTCATGGAATCGGCCGCTTCGCGCAGCTCTTCCATTGAGGCTTTCAGTTCCGGCGACAGGTTATCCTTGCTGGCCTGCTCGACTTTTTTCAGGCTGTCCTGCAATTCCTGCAGCTTAAGCTCTTGGCTCAATTCGTTTTGTACCGTGGAGGCCAGCGAGCGTAGCGCCCTGACCCAACCGACCACGGTACGCACGGCCACGGGCAAACGCTCGGGGCCGAGAACCACAAGCCCAATCACGAACACCAGGGCCAGTTCACCAAATCCAATGTCAAACACAGCTTATACCTGCTTGTTGTCTTTGTTTACCGTTTCGTCCGGCCGCGGCGGCTGCGGCTGAAGGGGTTGCTGCGCCGGCTGGGATTGCTGCGGCTGCGGCTGGGATTGCTGGGGTTGAGGCTGCTGCGGTTGTGCGATGGTCTTCGCCGCAAAGTCAGCATCCTGGTCGGTTTTATCCGTGTCCCGCGGAGCAGGTTTGTCATCATCGTTCATGGCCTTTTTGAAGCCCTTGATGGACGCGCCCAAATCCGCGCCCATGCCGCGCAGCTTGTTGGTGCCGAATAGCAGCACCACGATGACCGCGATAATTAATAATTGCCAAATACTGATGCCGCCCATGATATTACCTCTGTTTAGGGGTTAATTCGAGTTACCGGATTTTGCCGGACCCGCAAAATTTACGCAGTGCGTTTCCAGCCAACGATCCAGCTTACTATGCCGGCAGCCATTAACCAGGCGGGAAACGATGACATCTCGTTACCCAATGATAATAAAAAAGTACCGCACAGCAGCAGCGTGGCGCCGATACCGAATAAAAACCGCGCCTGCCCCTGCCGGACGTGCTGTCCTTTTAGCTCGACGGTCAGCTTGTCGACGCTCTTTTGCAGCGATCTATGATGCTTGAATCCTTCATAAATCAGTTCCGGCAGTTCGGGCAGTTTTTCCGCCCAGAACGGCGCCTTTTCCTTCATCGCCCGCAAAATAGCCGGGATACCCACCTGATCCTTGATCCAGGTTTCCAGGAAGGGTTTGGCCGTTTTCCATAAATCCAGCTGCGGATAAAGCTGGCGGCCGATACCCTCAATGTAGAGCAGCGTTTTTTGCAGCAATACCAGCTGCGGCTGCACTTCCATATTAAACCGCCGGGCGGTGTTGAACAGATTCAGCAAGACGTGGCCGAAGGAAATATCCGCCAGGGGTTTTTCGAATATGGGCTCACACACGGTACGGATGGCAAACTCAAAATCCTCCACGTTGGTATCGGGCGGCACCCAGCCCGAATCTACATGGAGTTCCGCCACCTTACGGTAATCGCGATTGAAAAACGCAATAAAATTCTCAGCCAGATAGCGCTTATCTTCTTTATTCAGCGAGCCGACGATGCCGCAATCTATCCCGATATACTGCGGGTCGTCCGGATGTTCAAAACTGACGAAAATGTTGCCGGGATGCATGTCCGCATGAAAAAAACTATCACGAAACACCTGCGTAAAGAAGAGCTGCACGCCGCGTTCCGCCAATAATTTCATATTGGTTCCCTGTTTTTCCAGCGCCGCCACGTCGGAAACCGGCACACCGTAGATGCGCTCCATCACCATCATGGTTTCACTGCAATAATCCGGGTAAACCTCGGGGATATACAGCATCGGACTGTTCTCGAAGTTGCGCCGCAGCTGGATGCAGTTGGCGGTTTCGCGCAGCAGGTTCAGTTCATCAAGCAGGGTTTTTTCATATTCCAGCACCACTTCCACCGGCCGCAGGCGGCGGCCGTCCGGCAACAGCCGGGGCAGCCAGCTGGCCAGGCGGTACATCAGGCGCATATCGGCCTTGATCATCGGCATGATATCCGGGCGGATCACTTTGATCACCACCTCTTTGCCGTTTTCTTTTAAACGCGCGGTATGCACCTGGGCAATAGAAGCCGATGCCAGGGCGACCTGATCGAAATCATCGAACCAGGCCTCCAGCGGCTGTCCCATGGCTTTTTCAATATGCTGGCGCGCCAGCGCGCCGTCGAAAGGCTTGACCCGATCCTGCAGCATGGCCAGCTGATCGGCAATCACCGGGGGAAACAAATCACGCCGGGTCGACAACATCTGGCCGAACTTGATCCAAACCGGCCCCAGTTCCTGAAGCGCCAGGCGCAACCGGACCCCCAACGGCTCATCAAGATGCTCATTGGGAAGCCAGAATATCAGCCGGCGTCCCAGGCGCAGCGGCAGGGTGAGGCGTATTTTGGGAATCAGCTCGTCCAGCCCGTAACTGAGCAGCACCCGCACGATAAAATAAAGGCGACGCAGTTCTCCCACAATCATCGGCCGGACTCCAGTTTTGCCAGGCGGGCCGTTAAGGCGGCCCCAGCGCGGTCTATCGCATCGACTTCGTCACTGAACCACGCCAGCTCCAGGGAGGAAGGCGATAAGCGCCACTCCTCGGTTACCGCCTGGCCCAGCCGGGTTTGCTGTTCGCCCAGGCGCCGTCGCAGCCCGCAGGCATGGGCGCGTAATTTTTGTGTCAAGCCTTCGGCGACGATATCGCCCACATAAGGCGCCAGTAGCTCCGCCGGGTCTACCTCGGCCATGTCCAGCAGCGCGACAAACTGCTGCACCACCTGCAAATCCCCGTCTACGTCCAGTGAGCCTTGTTTGATTAATAACGGCAACTGCTGGCGCCGGCGCAGGGCCGGCAGGGCGGAGAAGTGCGTTCTGACGGTACAGTCGGCCGGTCCGTCCCAGGCGGCCAATACATCCGCCTGGCTCTCGCCGAACACCAGGATAACCGGGCTGTCCAGTTCGGCCAGCTCAAAGCGCAGCACCTTGCCCTTCAGGCGTTGGCGTGCCGGCTTCAAAAACCCATCTTTATACAGCAGGCGTTTCAGCGCGGTTTCAAGCGTTGCGGTAATCAATAACATCAGCATGTCATTTCCCGATCAGAATTTGTAACCGCGGTGCAGGGCAACGATACCTCCGGTCATATTAAAATATTCGGCGCTGTCAAAACCGGCGTCCAGCATCATGGCTTTCAGCGTTTCCTGGTCCGGATGCATGCGGATGGATTCGGCCAGGTAACGGTAGCTGCCGGCGTCGCGCGCCACCATCTCGCCGATGCGCGGCAAGACATGGAAGGAGTAGAGGTCGTAGGCCTTGTTCAACGGCTTGAACAATGGCGTGGAGAATTCCAGGATCAGCAGGCGTCCGCCCGGCTTAAGCACCCGGTACATGGAGCGCAGCGCCTGCTCTTTTTCGGTCACGTTACGCAATCCGAACGAGATGGTGATGCAATCGAAGGTGTCGTCCGGGAACGGCAATGCCTCGGCATTGGCCTGCACATAACGCACGTTGCCGATGATGCCTTTGTTACGCAGCTTTTCGCGGCCCACCTTTAACATGGAATCATTGATATCGGCCAGCACCACTTCGCCCTCCTCGCCCACCAGGCGGGAAAACTTGGCGGTCAGATCGCCGGTGCCGCCGGCCAGATCCAGAACCTTCTGCCCGCGGCGCACGCCGCTGCAATGAATGGCGAAACGTTTCCACAGACGGTGGATGCCAAACGACATCAGGTCATTCATCAAATCATATTTTGCCGCAACGGAATGAAAGACATCCGCCACCATGACCGCCTTCTCGTCCTTAGCAACGGTGCGGAAGCCGAAATGGGTCGTTTCACGCTGGTCTTCATCTGCCATGTTTTTATGCCCTGCTTGATCAGTTATCAGAGAAGTGTAACAGAAGCGGGCTGAAAGCCCCACTCCGACACCCCCTACCTGAGCGGGTATTCTTCCTGCTCCCGGTGCGAAGTCTCCGCCGCCGGGGCGTCCCCGTCAACCGGCGGCGTTAATTCATCCCCGCCGGGTTTCAGATCGCCGCCGCGCCCGCCCGCTTCGTCCGCGGACAGCGCGCCGTCATCGTCATACAGCCCTGAGACCGCCCCTTCCCCCGGCGGGTCGGTATAGGGTTGGCGCCCGGATTCCTCCGCCAGGACCGGATTGATCGGACGTTTGATTTCAACGCCGAGCGCCCTGAACCCTTCAGCCTGGCTGATGAGATTACCACGCCCCTGCGCCAGTTTATTCATGGCCTGGCGATAGACTGCCTGCGCTTTGTCCAGGCTTTGGCCGACGGCGGTCATATCGTCGACGAACAGCCGCATTTTGTCGTACAGCCGCGCCGCCCGCTCGGCAATATGCTGCGCGTTGCGGCTCTGGTGCTCATAGCGCCACAGGTTATTAATGGTGCGCAGCGCCACCAGCAGCGTAGTCGGGCTGACGAGCATGATATTCTGCTTCAGCGCCTCGCCAATCAGCTCCGGCTGCTTATCTATAGCCAGCATAAAGGCCGGTTCGACGGGGATAAACATCAACACATAATCCAGCGAGCGTAAACCAGGCAATTGTTGGTAATCTTTTCTGCCGAGCAAACGCATGTGCCCGCGCAGCGAATTGATATGCTCCAGCAGCGCGGCCTGGCGCTCCAGGTCGTCATCGCTGTTGAAAAAACGTTCATACGCCACCAGGGACATTTTGGCGTCGATGACCACATCCTTGCCCTGCGGCAGGCGCACGATCACGTCGGGCTGCATGCGGTGGACAGCATCGACCTGGATATTCACCTGGGTCTGGTATTCATACCCTTCCCGCAGTCCCGAGGCTTCCAGCACCCGGCTCAATACCACCTCGCCCCAATTGCCCTGGGTTTTGTTATCGCCTTTCAACGCGCGGGTAAGGTTAACCGCTTCCCGCGCCATTTCGGCGTTAAGCTGCTGCAGGCTGCGGATTTCATGGGTGAGGGTATGGCGCTCGCGCGCCTCCTGCCCGAAACTGTCCTGGACCTGCCGGCGAAAGCCGTCCAACTGCTCGCGCAGGGGGATAAGCAGCAAATCCAGGCTTTGCCGATTGAGTTCATCCACTTTACGCCCGCTTTGTTCGAAGATCCGGTTGGCCAGGTTTTCAAACTGCGCCGCCAGCCGCTGCTCGCTGTTGACCAGCAGGCGCTGTTTTTCCTCGGCGGCCAGACGGGTTTCCTCCAGGCGAATGGTGACTTCGCGCAGTTCCGCTTCCTGCGCGCTGTTCACCTCGCGCTGCGCCCGCAGTTCCTGGTTCAGTTGCTCGCATTCGCCGCGCCAGTGCGCCAACGGCGCCAGCCGTTCCTCGGCGGTGGCGAGACGCCCGTACAGGTCGCGCATCTCCCGCTCAGCGGCGCGCAGCTGCTGCTCGCACTGGCGATAAGCGGCCTGCGCACGTTCCACCTCCTGCTGCGCCGTCGCCAGAGATTGCGTGCGCAGGCGCAGCTCCGCCTCAGCGCGCCCCTGCTGCCGCTGATAACGGGTCGCGGCGATAAGCAGACCGGCCAGCACCCCGATTGCCAAGCCGCCCAGGCCGTAAAACAGGCTGAAATCCATGTTACCTCCGCCTAAAACAATACTGACTGCCACGTTAAGGGCGAACTGTATAGATGTCCAGCGGGTTTTATCAGCCGATGAAACGGCTAAGCCATTGGATGCCAAACGCCCCGGGCGCCAGCAGGCCGAAAGCCCAGACCGCGGCCGAGCCGAGATTGGCCAGTTGGAAATAGAATCTGGGCATGCCGCAAATGCCGGCTACCAACGGCACCACCGCGCGCAGCGGGCCGAAAAAACGCCCGAAAAAGGCGCCGGCGATACCCCAGCGGTCGAAAAAGGCCTGCCCGCGCGCCAGCATATGGGGATGCCGGGAAAACGGCCAGAGATGCTCTAGCCGCTCCTGGTAATGATATCCCAGCCAATAGGAGAGCCAGTCGCCAAAAAAACCCCCGGCCACCGCCGCGGCATAGACCGGCCAGAAAGCAATGCCGGCCTCGCCGATAAGTGCGCCCAGCGCCAGCAAAATGACGGTGGCGGGCAGCAGCAGCGATAAAAACGCCAGGGATTCGCCAAAAGCGAGAATAAACACGAGCGGAATGGCCCAGAATTGCTGCTGGCGGACAAATTCGGTGGTATGGGCAATGATTTCATCCAATGACAAGGCGGCTCCCTTGGCGCAGGGCGGTAAAGTACCGGGAAGACCGGTAGGGGGAGTTTGTATCCTATGATGCCATGATAAAGCGCGGGTAGATTAAACAGGGGGCAAACGACCGGGAATTTTATCCCGGCCGCGAAAAAGGCTCAGGCAAGCAGCAGCCGGGCGGCTTCAACCACAATGCTTACCGCCGCGCTTTCCGTTTGCTGCATCGTCAACGCGTCGGGGATTTCCTGTTGGGTGCGGTTGACGATCACCCCCGCCACCATGCCGGCGCGTAACCCCTGGGTGGAGCACATGGTCAATAAGGTGGCGGATTCCATTTCATAATTCATCACCCCCATTTCCTGCCATTCGCGCATGGACCCCTTGAAGCGGCTGACCACCCGTCCCGAAAAGGTGTCATACCTTTCCTGCCCCGGATAAAAAGTATCCGACGAGGCGGTAACGCCGATATGGACCCCGGCCCCGAGTCGCCGGGCCGCCGTCACCAGCGCGGTGGTACAGTCGAAATCGGCCACCGCGGGATATTCCATGGGCGCGAAATGCAGGCTGGCGCCGTCGAGTCGCACCGCGGCGGTGGTCACCAGCACATCCCCTACCGGGATTTGCGGCTGTATGGCGCCGGTGGTGCCCACCCGCAAAAATGTCCGGATGCCCAATTGCGCCAATTCCTCGACGGCGATGGAGGTGGACGGGCCGCCGATGCCGGTGGAACAGACAATCACCGTCTGACCGGCAAGACCCGCGCGCCAGGAGGTGAATTCGCGGTGGCTGGCCAGCGGCTCGGGATCGTCCATCAAACGGGCGATTTTCTCCACCCGCTGCGGATCGCCGGGAATGATGGCCAGGGTGGCGCCGCGCAGATCGGCATGCGTCAGGCCAAGATGAAAGACATCGGAAGCGGACATGGCAGATACCTCTGAGAATAAAATGTTAGCACGCAGATAATATCGACATTATCCATTTTTTATCCGCCATTGTCCGGTGGCATGTCACATTCACTGAGACAGGCTAAGCCGTCGCCACCTCATGGAACAATAGCTTCATTTTCTCATTGTCCCGAATGGCCGTAATCAGGCTGGCGAAGACCTCATAAGGCGTCATATGCCCCCCATCGTCGATGATTCCCCTCAGCCAGGTACCGATTATGGTCCACGCCTGCTCTTTCATCAGGGACATCACCTCATACAGCAGTTTCTGGACGCCGTATTGCGCAACTTTTATTCCTGTAGCAAACAAAGACGCGACTGACGAGACCTCGCGGCCGATACCGAACAGGCGCCCCACCGCGTTGCCGACGCCGGCAAGCCCCGAGACCAGTTTCGTCAGCCCGCTGGCGTTAACTATTTTTTGCGCGAAGCGGGCGACGGCCGTAAAGGGCGAGGTGGCGGAGGCCTCCGGAGCGTTTTTAACCCCGAAAACACGTTTGGCTAATATCTTTTTGCCCGGACCGCTGTTTTGTTCAGTGGTTTTTGGGACTACAGTACTGTCTGGCATGGAATGACTGGCAGAGATATACATGACAATTCTCCCGTGACATGGAATTTGATAAGGCCTGCCCTTTTAACATAGCTATTAATTACTCCTGATAATAGTTTCTTGGCTATCATAAAAGGAAATATCCTTTTTCTGGGTAGTGAAATGCAAAAAATGAGAATACGGAATATAATTCAAGCGCAGCACTTTGAATGAACGTTGCATTTTCGTCAAAGACAATTTTCATTTAATGCTATTTTTATTGGGCGCTATATAAGTAAGATTAATGGCGCCCAAACCGGCCGAGATATTTATAGAGAGAGCCATTCCCCGAAAGGAGGCTCACCGGCCGGGGAAATCAGCTCTATATCCCCCTCCCCAAACACGTTAGGACATAGAGAAGGTTATCAGCAGATAGTTGATTATGGGATGTTCACTAATACATGCCGCTAAGTACTCACGAACGACTCCCGCGCCGACATTCATCATCTCGCTCACTTTATCAAGGCAGGTTTGCAGCATAGGGTATAACGTTTCCCGGGAGAAAGAGGTTATTTCCTCCAGTAGGGGCGATGCGCCTTTTTGCACCGCGTCGGCAAGATAATCATAGACTTTGGCCAGGATAGCCATCGAACCGCTTACCGTTCCCGCAATCACGAATGCCCTCCCGGCTCCCGCGAATGAAGCGGCCAGGGGACTGGACCCGAGCCCGATAACGGCGCAACCGAGCGCCGCGCCTTGCATGAGTGTGACCAGTTGTGGCGCAATGGTGGACAGGGTGTCGACACCGTTCCTGACCATTTTCAGCATACCCGCCAAACCGCTGGGGGCGTTATCGGCGGCGGCGTTTACGCCGATCGCCACCGGTGGGGGTAGATGGGCAATGGATATCGTCATGAAAAAACCTTTAAAATTGTAAAAACACCCGGCAGAATTTGTCTCATCCTGCAAACTTTAGTACGTGAATATAAATAAACTACTCACTTGTTGCGTTATTATTACCACGTCAAAATTATCTTCATTGCCTCGATGGCTGCATAAAAAGGTGGCTGAGCAAGAGGAATATCTTTTGCGTCATATTTTTCAGCGCATCAAAAAAAGGATTGATGATAAGATCTTTTATCGTCAAAACTGCACGCTCAATAGCTGTATTTATCTTACCGCTTAGGAATTTGAATGCGGCCACTATATTATCTATTAAATTTTTCGCTTGAATAAAAAAAGCCACTGATTTCTGCAATGCTTTTAAAAAAAACAGACCTTTTTCATAGTCGTTTTTTTCTTTCTCAACGAGATTGATAATATCATGTGTGCTCTTGCTCACCAGTTCGGCCATACTCAACGGGACGCAAAATGCTTTCTCATGTTCGGGGTTTACTATTCTATTAATAAGATCAGGTAAATGGCTATGGGTGATAAATTTAATCATGCCGACAAGGGGCATATCCTGATTTCTAGGGCCATGGCCCGGATAATGCTCGGTTGCATTTAGGGCGAACCCGCCTATTGCCGGCATTTTCTGCATAAAAAGGCCCCCGTTAGCGCAAAAATGAGTCACATTTCCTACGTATTTCATAAGAGTTGACATTTTACGGAAATACATTCGCTCACATAAATGTTCGGCAGCGAAGGCGATCTGGCTTATATAATAAAATGAATTGGCCATGCTTATTACGCTATTCACAATCTCTTTTAGGCTGTTTTTTAATCTATCAAGGCAATGTGATCCACGGAGGTGAAGAAAGCCATCCGCCAAGGCGGGGGGGTGGTGATTTATATATACAGTGTCCATATTAACCATATTGAAATATTCCTGTCAGAAGCAATAGATAAACTAAATACTTAAAATATTCTTATCTGTTAAACCAAGCTGACCTTAACTAACAAAAACCATAAAAACTTTAAAAAAAAGCTCTTTTCGCCGGTGACGTGATATTTATCACCTATTTAGAAAGCTTTTCCATGCAAAAAAATGGCCGTTCTCGACGGTTCAATAACCCGCCGACTTGACTATAATAAGGGCTGCAATCACTGGATAACCAAGGTATCCCAATGACTCCTGACGACACCATCGCTTCGGTAACCTCCCGCGCCGGATTTGCGCCGGCCGCCGGTACACCGGCTTCCTCTGCGATCCATACCGACGACATCGGGCTGATTGCGGCCATGACGACGATTACCACCCAGGGTAAGGAAATGCCGGCCTATATGGCGCGTCCCGCCGGGGATGGCGAACGCTTTCCGATAGTGCTGGTCGTCCAGGAAATTTTTGGCGTGCATGAGCATATCCGCGACCTGTGCCGCCGCCTGGCAAAACAGGGCTATCTGGCCGTGGCCCCGGAGCTTTATTTCCGCCAGGGCGATCCGAGCGCTTATGATGATATTCCTACATTATTCCAACAGTTGGTCAGCAAGGTACCGGATTCTCAGGTGATGGCCGATTTGGATCATACCGCGCATTGGGCGGCGCGCCATGGCGGCGACAGCCGGCGCCTGGCGATCACCGGTTTTTGCTGGGGAGGGCGAATCGCGTGGCTGTATGCCGCCCATAATCCGCAGCTCAAGGCGGCGACGGCCTGGTATGGCAAACTGGTGGGTGACAAAACCCTGACTACGCCACGCCATCCGGTGGATGTCGCCGCGGAGCTCACCGCGCCGGTGCTGGGTTTGTACGGCGGGCAGGATACCAGTATTCCGCAGGCGAGTATTGATGCCATGCGCCAGGCGGTCAGCGCCGCCAACGCGGTTGCGGAGATTATGGTCTACCCCGATGCGGGACATGCGTTTAATGCCGATTACCGCGCCAGTTACCATGCGCCGTCGGCCATCGACGGCTGGCGGCGTATGCTGGCATGGTTTGATAAGTACGGCGTGAAATAAATTAAGGCGCCGGAAGGCGCCTCTTAATTGGCTTATCTTTGTTCGGCGCGCAGTCGTTTCGCGGCGCTGACCATATTCGCCAGTGACTGGCGGGTTTCCGGCCAGGCGCGGGTTTTAAGTCCGCAATCCGGATTGACCCACAGGCGTTCCGCCGGAATACGCTCGGCGGCCTTGCGCAGCAGCGTGACGATCCACTCCTCGCTCGGCACGTTCGGGGAATGGATATCATAAACGCCGGGTCCGATTTCATTGGGATAATCAAATTCCTTAAAGCTTTCCAGCAGCTCCATATCCGAACGCGAAGTTTCGATGGTGATCACATCGGCGTCCAGCGCCGCAATGGCATCCATGATGTCGTTAAACTCGCAGTAGCACATATGGGTATGGATCTGGGTGTCGTCGCGCGCCACCGCGGCGTTCAAACGAAAGGCCTCCACCGCCCATGCCAGGTAGGCCGGCCACTCGCTTTGCCGCAGCGGCAGCCCTTCACGCAGCGCCGGTTCGTCGATCTGGATAATGCCGATGCCCGCCTGCTCCAAATCCGCCACTTCATCGCGCAGCGCCAAAGCTATCTGGCGCGCAATCGTCTTACGGCTGACATCCTCGCGCGGGAACGACCAGCACAGGATGGTCACCGGACCGGTAAGCATGCCTTTCACCGGCTTGTCGGTCAGCGACTGGGCATATTGCGCCCATTCCACGGTGATGGGCGACGGGCGGCTGATATCGCCGATGATAATCGGCGGTTTTACACAGCGGGAGCCGTAGCTTTGCACCCAGCCGTTTTGCGTAAAGACAAAGCCGTCCAGATGCTCGCCGAAGTACTCCACCATATCGTTGCGCTCGGCCTCGCCGTGCACCAGCACATCAAGCCCCAGGCGTTCCTGTTCGGCGATGGCGTGTTTAATATGCTCGCCAATCCCGGTGCGGTAGCGCGCTTTATCCAGGCGCCCGCGTTTGAAGTCCAGGCGCAGGCCGCGGATATCGGCGGTTTGCGGGAATGAACCTATGGTAGTGGTCGGCCATGCCGGCAGGTCAAAACGCCGGCGCTGCACCTGGGCGCGCTGCGTATAAGGCTGTTGGCGCCGGCTGTCCTGCGCGGTGATTTTTTCCAGGCGGGCGCTGACCTGCTGATTATTGACCCGGCTGGAATGACGGCGATTGCGGATAGGCTGGCTGTATTGCGCCAGTTCCCGCAGATGCGCGTCATCGGGCTGCGCCAGCGCCGCCCGCAGCAGTCCCAGCTCGGCGCATTTTTGCAGGGCAAAGGCGAACCAGCTTTTCACCTCGTCGTCCAGACGGGTCTCGACGCTTAAATCTATGGGGCTGTGCAACAGCGAACAAGAGGTTGCCACCCATAGCGGGCGCTGGCCGGCCAGCGGCTGGATGCGCTCAAGGCAGGCGGCAAGGTCGGCGCGCCAGACGTTGCGGCCGTTGATGATGCCCAGCGACAGCAGCCAGTCCGCCGGCAACTGCGCGTGCAGTACAGCAAGATTATCCTTGCCCGCCACCAGGTCTACATGCAGGCCCTGGACCGGCAACGCGCGAATCTGGTCCAGATGGTGGCCGATACTGTCGAAATAGGTGGTCAGCAGCAGCTTGACCGATCCCTGCAAATCCTGATAGGCGGTTTGATAGGCGTCACGCCAGGCCTGCGGCAGTTCCAATACCAGCGCCGGCTCGTCGATTTGCACCCATTCGATACCGCGTTTAGCCAGCTCCGCCAGTACCTGGCGATACACCGGCAATATTCCGGTCAGCAGCGACAGGCGGTCGAAGGCTTCACCCTTTACCTTACCCAGCCACAGATAGCTGACAGGCCCCAGCAGCACCGGCTTGACGTTATGGCCCAGCGCCAGGGCTTCGTCCACTTCGTCCAGCAGTTGCGTCCAGCCCAGGCGGAAAGATTGGCCGCGGGAAAACTCCGGCACCATATAGTGATAATTAGTATTAAACCATTTGGTCATTTCCGCGGCGGCGGCGGGTTCACCGGTAGGCGCCCGGCCGCGGCCGATGCGAAACAGGGTATCAAGATCGGACGCATTGGCGCCGTCGCGATGGCGCGCCGGCACATTATCCAACATCAGGCTGGTGGTCAGAACATGATCATACCAGGCAAAATCGCCCACCGGCAGCAGGTCCACGCCGGCATCTTTCTGCTGTTGCCAGTGGCGCGCGCGCAGTTCGCGGCCCACGGCCAGCAAGTCCTGCTGCGACGATTTCCCTGCCCAATAGCTTTCCTGCGCTTTTTTCAGTTCGCGGTGCAAGCCCACGCGCGGAAAACCCAGTGTGTGACTTAAAATTGCCATTGCTCTCTCCCATTTAGACGTCCGGATGTTTACACATCCATATTCACCATGTACTGTATTATCCACAAGCGCAAATTATTCACTTCCAGGTGAAACACCCTCATGATCGAACTTAAACATCTGCGCACGCTGCAGGCGCTGCGTAACAGCGGCTCGCTGGCCGCCGCGTCGGCGCAGCTTCACCAGACGCAATCCGCGCTCTCGCATCAGTTCAGCGATCTGGAGCAGCGGCTGGGCTTCCGGTTGTTCGTGCGCAAAAGCCAGCCGCTGCGTTTTACCCCTCAGGGCGAGATCCTGCTGCAGCTGGCCGAACAAATCCTGCCCCAGGTGCAGCAGGCGCTGCAAAACTGCCTGGAGCCGCGCCAGACCACGCTGCGCCTGGCCATTGAGTGCCATAGCTGTATTCAATGGCTAACGCCCGCGCTTACCGAATTTCGCGAGCTATGGCCGCAGGTACTGGTGGATTTTCGCTCGGGCGTAACCTTCGATCCGCAGCCCGCCCTGCAGCAGGGCGAGCTGGACCTGGTGCTGACCTCGGATATCCTGCCGCGCAGCGGGCTGTTTTATGTGCCGATGTTTGATTATGAAGTGCGGCTGGTGCTGGCGCCCGATCATCCGCTGGCGTTAAAAGAGCGGATAGCGCCCGCGGATTTAAGCGAGGAAGTGCTGATGATTTACCCGGTTCAGCGCCAGCGTATGGATATCTGGCGGCATTTCCTGCAGCCGGCGGGCATAAGTCCGGTACTCAAGAGCGTGGACAATACCCTACTGCTGATACAGATGGTGTCGGCGCGCATGGGCATCGCCGCGCTGCCACATTGGGTGGTGGAAAGTTTTGAGCGCCAGGGACTGATTGTGACCAAGACCCTGGGTAAAGGGCTGTGGAGCCGGCTTTACGCCGCGGTCAGGGACGGCGAGCAGCGCCAGCCCGTCATCGAGGCCTTTATTCGCTCGTCTCGTCAGCATGCCTGCGCGCATTTGCCGTATGTGCGGGATGCCCAACGATCCAGCGGCGGTGAACCCACAGCGACGCCATGATCACCAACGCGCCGACGATAAAACTCGGCCAGTGCGGCTGTTGTTGCCAGATGGCGAAATTGACCAGCAGGCCGGCGGGAACATGAAAGTTATTCATAATACCGAGCGTACCCGCATCCACCTGGGTGGCGCCGTAGTTCCACATAAAATACCCCAGCGCCGAAGCGCCGACCCCCAGCCAGATCAGCACGCCCCATTGCAATGAGGTGGCGGGCAACTGCTGCGCATTGCCGAACAGACACCAGCCCGCCAGCGCCACGATAAACGAACCGAGGTAAAACCAGGAAAACGCCGTATGCTGCGGCATCGGGTATACCTCCATCAGCCGTTTGTAGCCCACCTGGCCGATAGCGAACATCAAATTGGCCGCCTGCACCAGCAGCAGGCCGTGCCAATAATGCGCACTGACGCCGTCGTAGCGGATGATAGCCGCGCCGGCCACCGCCGGCATGGCGCTGAGCACATATCCCCAGCGCAGCCGGCGACGGCGCAGCAGGTCGTATACCAGCGTCACGTATAAGGGCGTCATGACGGTAAACAGTAAAAATTCCGGCACCGACAGATAGAGATAGGCCCGGTAGCTAATCATATACATGATGCCCAACTGGCAGGCGCCGATCGCCATATACAGCAGCAGCGGCTTGACGCGGTAGCCGCGCCAGCGCAAGAACGGCAGGAAAACCAGCGCCGCAAGCGTAAGACGCACCAGCACCGAAAAATAGCTGTCGACCTGTCCGGCCAGGTATACGCCGATCAGGCTGAATGAAAACGCCCATAAAATGGTGGTGATGATAAGCAGCGGCACGTTGGGCTATCCTGTAAAACCAAAGCGCTATTCTAGCGGATTCGTTTAGATAATTTTGATTAATCGGGTTTACAGATGGATGTTTAATGAGCACACAGGCGGAGACCGGCCGCCGGCCCCAGCCTGCGCCGCCCCAAGGCGGCGTTAATAACCGGCGGTCAGGTCATCAATGGTGCGCGGGTCCGAGGCGCCGGTAAACGTGCCGTCGGGCATCACCATGATGCTCTGCGTACTGCCCATTACCGGCAAGACCTTGATGTGCTGTCCCCGTTCGCCCAGCAGCTTGAGGGTATCGGGGCTAAAGCCTTTTTCCACCCGGAGCTCGTCCGGGGTCCACTGCTGATGAAACCGCGGCGCGGCGCTCGCCTCGGCGACATTCATCTGAAAATCGATGGTATTGACCAGCATTTGCAGCACGGTGGTGATAATGCGGCTGCCGCCGGGGCTGCCGGTAACCAGCCAGGTCTTGCCGTCCTTTACCACGATGGTGGGCGACATGGAGGACAACGGCCGCTTACCGGCCTGGACGGCGTTGGCGTCCCCGCCCACCAGCCCATACATATTCGGCACGCCGGGTTTGGCGGAAAAATCATCCATTTCGTTATTGAGCAGAATGCCGCTGTCGCCGGCCATGATGCCGCTGCCGAAATACGTGTTGAGGGTATACGTTACCGCCACCGCGTTGCCCTGCCCATCCACCACCGAGTAATGGGTGGTCTGATCGCTCTCGTAGGGCTGCAACTGGCCAGGCTTGATGGTGACCGACGGATTGGCCCGGTTGACATCGATGCGCTGCGCCAGGGTTTTGGCATAGGCCTTGCTGGTCAGCGCCTGGACCGGAACCTTGACGAAGTCCGGATCGCCGAGATATTCCGAGCGATCGGCATAGGCGAATTTCATCGCCTCCGCCATCACCTGGATGGCGTCAGCGCTGCCGGCGCCCATATGCGCCAGGTCAAAATTCTCCAGGATATTCAGGATCTGGATAATATGGATGCCGCCGGAGGAGGGCGGCGGCATGGAAAAGACCTGATATCCCCGATAGCTGCCGGATACCGGCTGGCGCGCCACCGCCCGGTAGGCGGCGAGATCGGCCTTGCCGATAAGCCCGCCGTCACGCTGCATCTCGGCGGCGATTTCATCAGCGATGGCGCCCTGATAGAACGCCTGCGGCCCCTGCTCGGCGATAAGCGTAAGGCTGTGGGCCAGCTGCGGCTGGCTGAGTCTCTCCCCCTCGGCATAGGGCTGGCCGTCAGCTTTAAAAAATACCGCCTTGCTGTTCGGATGGTTGATAAGCGCTTCTCTGCCATAAGAGGCCAGGTCGTCGGCCAGGGCCTTATCAACGCTAAACCCCTCCCGGGCCAGCTTAATGGCCGGCTGCATCACCCGGGCCAGCGGCAGGGTGCCGAAACGGTCCAGCGCCAGCGACATACCCGCGACGGTGCCCGGCGTACCGGAGGCCAGCGGACCGGTCAGCGAACGTTTGCTGTCGGCGTTGCCGTCCGGGCCGATAAACATATCGCGCGTGGCCCCGGCCGGCGCCATTTCACGAAAATCAATCGCCACCGTTTCGCCCTGTCGCGTGCGCACCAGCATAAAACCGCCGCCGCCCAGGTTGCCCGCCTGCGGGTGGGTTACCGCCAGCGCGTACCCTACCGCCACCGCCGCATCCACCGCGTTGCCGCCCGCGCGCAGGATATCCAACCCCACCCCCGTTGCCGTCTCGTCTACCGTGGAAACCATGCCGTGCCGGGCATACACCGGATGCTGGATATCATTTTCAATGCCGTAGGACAACGGCGCGGCGCCGGCAGGCGGCATGATCAGCAACAGGGCAAGGACCAGCGACAACAAGCGACCGGAGGAAAGAATAGGCATAAGGTTTTCTTCCTGATGGTTTTATTTATTTACTTATTAACCAATTTAACGGCAGTTTCAATATTTACCTGGGACGCCGCACGCAAATACGCACGCTTCACCCTGCGTTTGGCGCGTTTAACGGTTAAAATGATAAAGTCATCATCACGGAGCCACTCATGAAAACCTATTTTTGGCTATTGCTGCCGGTCATGCTGGCGTCGTTTGCGGTTACGGCGGCGGTTAAACCCCTCACGCCCGCGCAGCGCAACGATCCGTTTGCGCAAAGCCCGGCCCAGCAACAGTTGAAACAGCAGATGCAATCCAGCGCGCAGCAGCAGCAGCTCCGCTTGCAGCAACAGCAGCAAGCCCAGCAGCAACAGCAGCGCAGCCAGCTGCAATCGCAGCTTAACAACGATCGTCAGCGGGCGCAGCAGAACACGCCGCTAAAACAGCCGCAGCAAAATCCCTGAGCCAGGGGTCAACCCGGCGCGAAATTCGCGGTGCCTGTCGTCAGGCGAGGAGCCCGGGTTGGTGCGGGTTTATGCCGCGGACCCTACCGGTGGCGGCCTGGTGGTTCGCAGGATATAGGATGTCAGCATGCCAGGCGTCAGCGCGCCCGCATAGCTAAAAGGTGGCGCTAGCTATTGGCCTAGCTATTGGCAAAATTGGGCCCGATCAAATCAATCCGGTCGGTACACAGGGTATCAACCCCCCAGCTCAGCAGGGCGCGCGCTCTATAAGGGCTATTCACGGTATAAGCCAGGATATGCAGGCCGGCATCGGTGATTTTCGCCACCCGCTCTTCAGTCAGCACTTCATGATTCAGGTGCAGCGCGCTGCACTGGAGTTCCTGGGCGAGCCGCGGCCAATTATCATCCCAAAAGTGCAGCAACAACCCGCGCGGCAGTTGGGGAGCAACCTGCAAAGCGGCCGCCAGCGCGTCGACGGAAAACGAGGACAACAGCGGCGGCACGTCGCACTCTTGCCACAGCTGAACCGCCGCCTGCGCCACGGCGCGACCGGTGCCGATATCGGTGCCGGTGGTGGGTTTGATTTCGATATTCACCGCCAGGCCATGCCGCTCGCAGCGGGCGGCAACGTCCGCCAGCAGCGGCAAGGGTTCGCCGCGGAACTTATCGTTGAACCAGGCCCCGGCATCCAGCAGCGCCAGATCGTCCCAGGCAAAGTGGCCGGCGATGCCATGGCCGTTGCTGGTACGATCCAGCGTATCGTCATGCAATAAAAAAATCTGTCCGTCGGCTGAAAGCTTCGCATCCAGCTCAATCATTTTATGGCCATAGCGTGCGCCGGTATCAATGGCCGCCAGGGTGTTTTCAGGTGCCAGCGAGCCGCCGCCGCGATGCGCGACGATGGTCGGATAAGGCCAGTTTTTTGTCATAAGTCCACCCGGGATCCGCTTAAGGGATCAAAAAAGTGCCATGCATGGGCAGGACACCGTAAATAAAGTATCGTCCCAATGGCGGGCTGCTCATCATGCGGCAGTCGTATCACCATGGAACGCCCACCCCAGCGCCCATGGACCAGGTTATCCGCACCCAGTTGCTCAAGTGAAATAATTTCCAGCGCCGGGCCGTCAGTTGCGCGCCCTGACTGTTCAATATGCTCCGGACGGATACCCGCGGTCAACTCGCGCCCGCGCCATTGCGCGCCGACGGCGGGCAAGGGCAGCGACGGGCCGCCGCTGACCTGGAAGCTGCCGCCATCCTCGCTTACGCGTCCCGGCAGCAAATTCATGGCGGGAGACCCCATAAAACCGGCGACAAACAGCGATGCCGGGCGGCGATAAATCTCCGTCGGGGTGCCGATTTGCTCCACCCGCCCCTTGTTCATTACGATCACCCGCTCCGCCAGCGTCATGGCCTCTACCTGATCGTGGGTCACATACAGACTGGTGGTCCTCAGCCGCCGATGCAGTATTTGCAGTTCCAGCCGCATCTGGGTGCGTAATTTGGCGTCAAGATTGGATAACGGCTCATCAAACAGGAATACCGCCGGCTCCCGCACCAGCGCTCGCCCCATCGCCACGCGCTGGCGCTGCCCGCCGGACAGTTCGCGCGGCTTGCGTTTCAGCAGTTCCCCAAGTTCCAATATCTGCGCCACGCGCTCCACCAGCCGTTGGATATGCTGTTTGCCGAAACCGCGAATTTTCAGGCCGTAGGCCATATTGTCATAGACGCTCATATGGGGGTAGAGCGCATAATTCTGAAACACCATGGCAATGCCGCGATCCTTGGGTTCACGCTCCGTCACCCGTTCGCCATCAATATAAATATCGCCGCTGCTGACGCTCTCCAGCCCCGCGACCATGCGCAGCAGGGTCGATTTGCCGCAGCCGGAAGGCCCGACCAGTACGATAAACTCCCCGTCGGCCACGTCCAGGTTTAAGGGCGCTATCACCGACGTCTTGCCGTCATAGGTCTTTTCGACCGCTTGTAAAATCAAACTCGCCATAATGTTTTATTTCTCGCTATCAACCAGGCCGCGCACAAACCAGCGCTGCATCAGCAATACGATTGCCAGGGGCGGGATCATGGTCAGCAGCATCGCCGCCATCACATAATTCCATTGCGTGGCGCTGTCGCCGCTGGCGATCATGCTGCGGATGCCCGCCACCGCGGTGCCCATCGCGCTGTTGTTGATAATCAGGATCGGCCACAGATACTGGTTCCAGCCGTAGATAAAGATGATCACAAACAGCGCCGCCAGATTGGTTTTCGACAGCGGCAGCAGGATATCCCACAAAAACCGCAGCGGCCCGGCGCCGTCGATGCGCGCCGCCTCCAGCAGTTCATGGGGAATGGTCATAAAGAACTGGCGGAACAGGAATGTTGCGGTGGCGGATGCCATCAACGGCAACGTCAGGCCGGTATAGCTATCAAGCAAATGCAGATTGGCTATCACATCGACGGTGGGAAAAATACGCACTTCCACCGGCAGCATCAGCGTCATGAAGATCAGCCAGAAAAACAGGTTGCGCAATGGAAAGCGAAAATAAACGATGGCGTAGGCGGATAACATCGACACGCTGATCTTGCCCAGGGTGATTCCCAGCGCCATGACCAAGCTATTGAACAGCAGCCGGCTGAACGGCACCGCCTGGCTGCCCACGCCCTCTTGCCAGACATGGCGGATGTTTTCCCACAGATGGCTGCCCGGCACCAGGCTCAACGGCACCTGGAACACCTGGCGGTTGTCCATGGTGGCCGCCACCAGCGCGATATATAACGGCAGCAGAATAACGGCAACGCTTAGTATCAGTATTAAATGGCTGAAGATATCCAGTCCGCGGCGATGTTCTATCATTGATATCGCACCTTACGCTCGACAAAACGAAACTGGATGACCGTCAGCACAATCACCACCATCATCAGCACCACCGACTGCGCGGCGGAACTGGAGAGATCCAGGCCGGCAAAACCCTCGCGGTAGATTTTGTAAATCAGGGTAGTGGTGGCCTGCACCGGCCCGCCGGCGGTTGCCGCGTCGATGACCGGAAAGGTATCGAAAAAAGCGTACACCAGGTTGATGACCAGCAGGAAAAAGCTCACCGGCGTGATAAGCGGCAGCGATAAATCGATAAATCGCCGTACCGGGCCGGCGCCGTCGATGGCTGCGGCCTCCACCAGTGAACGCGGAATGGATTGCAGCGCGGCGAGGAAAAACAAAAAGTTATAGCTTACCTGCTGCCAGATGGAGATCAGCACCACCAGGAACATCGCCTGCCCGCTGTTTTGCGCATGATTCCAGTGATACCCCAGATTATTAAGCAGATAGGCGATAAGCCCCAGCCCGGGGCTGAACAGGAACATCCATAATACCGCAGCCACCGCCGGCGCCACCGCGTAGGGCAATAGCAGCAGCGTCTGGTAAATACGTTTGCCGCGCAGCACATAATCCACCAGCGCCGCCAGCAACAGCGCCACCAGCAGGCCGATGCCGGTCACCAGGCCGCTGAAGATAAGCGTCGTGACCAGGGAATCCAGATAATATTCATCCTGTGTCAGCTGGACAAAATTATCCAGGCCGACAAAGGTATTCTCTATTCCGAACGGGTCCACCCGCTGCACCGAATACCACAGCGCGGTCCCCGCCGGCCAAAGAAAAAAAATCGCGGTAATCACCAACTGCGGCAGCACCAGAAGATAGGCCAGCCAGCGTTGTTTGAATCCGCGATGGGGCGCGATAGCCATAAACAACCCAACCCGCAATGCAAAAATGTACCCGCCGCACGGCGCGGCGGGTCGCCAACTGAGGTTTACTTCAGCGATTGTTCAAACCGGCGCAGCAACTGGTTGCCGCGTTTAACCGCGCTGTCCAGGGCCTCCTGAGGCGTGGCCTTGCCGGTCCAGACGCGTTCCAGCTCTTCGTCCACCACGGTGCGGATTTGCTGCATATTGCCCAACCGCATGCCTTTGGTGAACGGCAACGGCGGTTTATTCAGCATCTGGCGGGTGGCGATATCGGCGCCGGGGTTTTTGTCATAAAAACCCTGGGATCGGGTCAGCTCATACGCGGCGGTGGTGATGGGCAGGTAACCGGTTTTCTGATGCCACTCGGCGGCGATATCAGGCTGGGCAAGGAACTGCAGGAACTCCGCCACCCCTTTATAGGTCGCGTCATCCTTACCGCTCATCACCCACAGGCTGGCGCCGCCGATAATGGCGTTTTGCGGCGCGTTCTTCACGTCGGCGTCATACGGCATCATACCCACGCCGTAATTAAACTTGGCATACTGGCGAATCGCGGCCAGGGAGCCTGACGAGGCGGTGGTCATGCCGCATGAGCCGTTGTAAAACTTCTCGGTGGACTCGTCCTTACGGCCGAAATAGCTGAAATCCCCTTTCTTGTTCATGTCCGACAGCAATTGGATATGTTTCACCTGCTCGGGCTTATTAAAAATCAGCTCCGCGTCGTTGCCGGCAAAGCCGTTATCCTTGGTCGCCACCGGCAGGCCATGCCAGGCGCTGAAGTTCTCGATTTGGATCCAACCCTGCCAGCCGCTGGCATAACCGCATGCCATACCGCTGGCGCGCAGTTTAGCGGCCGCCGCGGCCAGTTCCTGCCAGGTTTGCGGGGCATGTTCCGGATCCAGTCCGGCTTTTTTAAAGGCGTCCTTGTTGTAATACAATACCGGGGTCGAGCTGTTGAAGGGTTGGGACAGCAGATGCCCGGTCTTACTGTCGCTGTAGTAGCCGGAAACGGTGGGCACAAACGCCGACTCATCATTCTTGATGCCGGCCTGTTCAAACACCTGGTACACCGGCTTATAGGCCTTGCTGGCCATCATGGTGGCGGTGCCGACTTCATACACCTGCAAAATCGCCGGCGCGGTGCCGGTACGGAATGCCGCGATGCCCGCCGTCAGACCCTGCTCGTAATTCCCCTTGTACACCGGCACGACATGATAATCAGGATGCGTCTGATTAAAGCGCGCGGCCAGGGAATCCACCTCGGTGCCCAGCACACTATCCATTGAATGCCAGAAAGGAATTTCGGTCACTGCCTGGGCGCTGGTGCTCACGGCCAGCGTCAACGCCACGCTTAAGGCGGCGATACGAATTGAGTGCTTCAACATGCCATGCTCCTGAATGCCGGAAAAGTTCATCGGCCTGTAACATGACATGCTGAAATGACAGAAAAATAACACCCTTATGACAGCGGGGTGACAGCGCGCGGCGAATTCTTCGCCCAGCGCGTCGCCAGGCGGGCCTGACGGTGTCAGAATTAACCGGCGAGTCGGCTTAACGCCCTTAATTCCCAGCGGGAAAGCCTGCCGATGGGGGCGAAGGGGCAGTCTCAGTTCACCGGAGCGCACCACGGCACGGCAGGCCCGCTGCGCTTTGAGCTTACAGGCGGGCCGGCAAGCATCACAATGAATCTGCTGGCTGCTGGCGACTGACGGCGGGAGGCGGGAGGCGGGGAGGTTTATGTCGTTTCGGAGAAGGTTTCGCTTGCCGTGCGTTCGGCGGTTATATGGAATGCCGGGTGCCGGCAAGCGACAAAGAGGCCGTACCGCGACGGCCTCCTTGACCTCCGCGCGCCCGGCAGGTCGCGCGTCGCTGCGCGATGCCTTCCGCCGCCCATGCCCCCGTGATGCACCGGCCCGGTATGCGCTCCCGGCGCTACCGGGCCTTTCGCCGCTCCCGGCGGCTCATGCCGGGGTCACAGGCGCCGTCAGCGCGCTTTATGCCGGTCCCCATGTCGCTGTTCGCACCGCATATTATGAAACAACAGCGGCGCTGATGCTTGGGATAAGGTCTGGCGCCGGGATACGGTTAACCATTACAGAATGCAACGGGTCTGGAATGCCGCTGACATAGCGAAAAGCAGGCATACCGAAAGAGACTTATCAGTCATGCAGTCATGCAGTCATGCAGTTATGCAGTTATGCAGTTATGCAGTTATGCAGTTATGCAGTTATGTAGTTATGCAGTTATGACATATGACATTCATCATTCAATTTTGAGTTTTGAGTTTTGAGTTTTGAGTTTTAACATTAAGCATTACGCTTTCAGCCATTAGCCATCAGCCTGTAAACATTAGCGCAAAACGAATACTGAGACCTTTCCCGGTAAGCGCATACCGCTAAGGACCCCAAAACGCTGTTTTGCTGGCAGGCGATGGTGTTGACGTGGTGCCGGCATAGAGTGCGCCGGCGGCGCACGTCACGGCTGGATGAGCCGCCGGGAGCGGCGAAAGCCCGGGCTGCGCCGGGAGCGCATGCCGGGCGGTCCACAAGCCGGGATGGGTGATGCCGGGCACCGCGCAGCGGCGCACGATCTGCCGGACGCGCGGAGGTCAAGGAGGCCGTCGCGGTACGGCCTCCTTGTCGCTTGCCGGCACCCGGCACGACATAAAATAGCCGAACGCATGGCAAGCGAAGCCCTCGCCGCGGCAACATAAACCTCACCCGCAAGTGTCAGCGAAACCCCAGCCGCGGCAACATAAACCTCCCCGCAAGCATCAGCCAAGCCCTCGCCGCGGCAACATAAACCTCACCCGCAAGCATCAGCCAAACCCTCGCCGCGGCAACATAAACCTCCCCGCAAGCGTCAGCCAAACCCTCACCGCGGTAACATAAATCTCCCCGCAAGCATCAGGCCAAACCCTCGCCGCGGCAACATAAACCTCCCCGCAAGCATCAGCCAAACCCTCGCCGCGGCAACATAACCTCACCCGCCCAGATAAGCGCTGCGCACCGCCTCGTTCGCCAGCAACGCCTCGCCGCTATCCTCCAGCACCACATGGCCGTTTTCCAACACATAGCCGCGGTCAGCCAGTTTCAGCGCCTGGTTCGCATTCTGCTCCACCAGGAAAATGGTCATCCCCTCCTGACGCAACTGCTCGATGGTATCGAATATCTGCTGGATAATAATCGGCGCCAGTCCCAGCGAAGGCTCATCCAGCAGCAGCAATCGCGGCTGGCTCATCAACGCCCGCCCAATGGCCAGCATCTGCTGCTCGCCCCCGGACATGGTGCCCGCGCGCTGCACACGACGCTCATACAAACGCGGGAAAAGCTCGAACACCCGCTTAATCCGCTGCTGATACTGCGGACGGTCGGCAAAGAACCCCCCCATCGCCAGGTTCTCTTCCACCGTCATCCGCGAAAACACCCGCCGCCCTTCCGGCACGATGGCAATCGAGGCACGCATGATCCGCGCCGTCGGCCAATCGGTAATATCGCCGCCCTCAAACATAATCCGGCCCTTGGAGGCGCGCGGATCACCACACAGCGTACCCAACAACGTGGTTTTGCCGGCGCCGTTGGCGCCGATAAGCGTCACGATCTCGCCCGGATTAATATGCAGGCTCACCTCATGCAACGCCTGGATTTTACCGTAATGCGCCGACACCCGGTGCAATGACAGCATAGCGGTATCCTGAGTCATCAGGCCTCTCCCAAATAGGCCCGAATCACGTCCGGGTTACTGCGAATCTCGGCGGGCGTACCCTTTGCCAACGGCATGCCCTGGTTAACCACATAAATGCGATCGGAAATACCCATCACCAACTTCATATCATGCTCAATCAATAACACCGATACATTATGCTGTGACCGCAGTTCGGCAATCAGCAGGTTCAGCTCGGCGGTCTCGTTCGGGTTCAGGCCGGCGGCCGGTTCATCAAGCATCAGCAGCGACGGGCGCGTCACCATGCACCGGGCAATCTCCAGCCGGCGCTGCTGGCCATACGCCAGGTTACCCGCCTGACGGTTAGCCAACTCCAGTAAACCCACGCGGTCAAGCCAGGCGCCGGCATAATCCTGCGCCTCGGCTTCCGCCTGGCGGAAGGCGCGGGTTTTCAGCAAGCCGGCAAATACGCCGCTTTTAAGATGCTGATGCTGCGCCACCAGCAGGTTTTCGATTACCGTCATTTCCCGGAATAAGCGCACATGCTGGAAGGTACGCACCACCCCCATACGGGCGATGGTTTGGCCCGGAAGCCCTTCCAGATGCTGATCGCGCAGCATGATAGTGCCGCCGGTGGGACGATAAAACCCGGTCAGGCAGTTAAACACCGTCGTTTTACCGGCGCCGTTGGGTCCGATCAGCGACACGATTTCGCCGGGGAATAATTCCAGTTCAACCTGGTTAACCGCCAGCAGACCGCCAAAACGCATGGTCAACGCCTTAACGGATAACAGGGGCTGCAATGCCGTGGACGTCATGCCTGCGCTCCTTTACCGGTCTTCATTTTCATCTGCGGACGTTTCATCGGCAACAGGCCCTGCGGTCGCCAGATCATCATCAGCACCATCAACGCGCCCAGCAGCAGCATGCTGTACTGGTTCAGGTCACGCATCAGCTCGCGGGACACCACCAGCAGGATGGCCGCCAGGATCACCGCGAACTGCGACCCCATACCGCCCAACACCACAATGGCCAGCACAAAGGCGGATTCGACGAAGGTAAACGACTCCGGGCTGACAAAACCCTGGCGCGCGGCAAACAGCGTCCCGGCAAAACCGGCGAACGCCGCGCTGATGGTAAAGGCGGTCAGTTTGATACGGGTCGGGCTCAGGCCCAGCGAACGACAGGCGATTTCATCCTCGCGCAGCGCCTCCCAGGCCCGGCCCAGCGGCATGCGCAGCAGACGGTTTATCACAAACAAGGTTAAAATCACCAACAGCAGCGCCACCATATATAAAAAGATAATCCGGTCGCTGGGGTCGTAGGTCAGGCCAAAAAAGTTATGGAAGGTGTCCCAACCGCCGTCGCGCGGGCTGCGGTTAAACTCCAGGCCAAAAAAGGTGGGTTTCGGGATCTGGCTGATCCCGTTCGGCCCGCCGGTTATCTCGGTATTGTTAAGCAGCAGGATGCGGACAATCTCGCCAAATCCCAGGGTAACGATGGCCAGATAATCGCCGCGCAGGCGCAGCACAGGAAAACCCAGCAACAGGCCAAAACCGGCGGCGACCAGCCCCGCCAGGGGCAGGCTTTCCCAAAAACCCAGGCCGCAGTAATGATTCAGCAACGCGTAGGTATAGGCGCCGATGGCATAGAATCCGCCATAGCCCAGTACCAGCAGGCCGGATAATCCCACCACCACGTTCAACCCCAGGCCCAGCATCACATAGATAAGCGTCAGGGTGGCGATATCCACCGTGCCGCGCGATACCAGGAACGGCCAGGCGATGGCGGCCAGGATCATCACCAGCGCGAGCCATTTCTGGCGCGGCGTGGAGCCGTCAAAGCTCGGCAATACCCAGGACGGCCCGCTGATTTTTTTCAGGCTATGCTGGAAAACCGGCCGCAATAGCTGGAACACGAACACCACCGCGCAGCCGGCACCGATCCAATACCAGCGTACCGCACCGGCGTTATGCACCACCAGGTGGGTACCGTCCAGGCTCAGGCGCATACCCATCATAAAGGCGGCCAGCACCAGCAGCATAAACGCGCAGAACAGCGCGTTTAATAAATGGTTGATCTTCATACCTTCTCAACCTCCGGACGGCCCAGGATGCCGGTGGGCAGCACCAGCAACACCACGATAAGCAACGCAAACGAGACCACGTCTTTATATTCGCTGCTCAGGTAGGCCGAGGTCAGCGCCTCTGCTACCCCCAGGATCAACCCGCCCAGCATCGCGCCGGGAATGCTGCCGATACCGCCCAACACCGCGGCGGTAAACGCCTTCATGCCGGCCATGAAGCCGATATAGGGGTTGATGACGCCATAAAACTGGCCCAGCAGCACGCCGGCCACCGCCGCCATCGCCGCGCCAATCACAAAGGTCAGTGAAATAACCCGGTCGGTGCTGATGCCGAGCAGGCTGGCCATTTTCAAATCTTCCGCGCAGGCGCGACAGGCGCGGCCCATGCGTGAATAACGAATAAACAACGTCAGGGCCAGCATGGCGACAAAGGTCACCGCCCAGATGGTAAATTGCATGGTGCTGATGCTGGTGACAAAACCATTGCTTTCGCCCAGCACCCATTGGCCGCTGGCCAGGCTCGGCAGCGCCAGATCCCGCGAACCCTGCGTCAGGCTAACGTAGTTTTGCAGGAAAATAGACATGCCGATGGCTGAAATCAGGGCAATCAGGCGCTTGGAGGAGCGTACCGGCTTATAGGCCACCCGTTCTATGCTCCAGCCGTAGGCGCTGGAAATCACGATGGCGGCGATAAACCCGGCGCCGATCAGCAGCCAGCCGGCGTCGATGCCCATCATCATCAGCGCGGCAATAACAATAAAGGAGACATAACTGCCGATCATATAGACTTCGCCGTGGGCGAAGTTAATCATGCCGATAATGCCGTAAACCATGGTGTAGCCAATGGCAATCAATGCATAGGTGCTGCCCAACGTCAGGCCGTTGAACAACTGCTGCATAAAATAAAGGAACTGCTCGGACATACCTTAACCTTCGAAGCCGCTCCCGGTGACGCGAGGCCAACGGGAGCGGCGATATTTTTTTAACCAGGGAGGAACGGCAGATTATTTAATCGGTGTGGAAGTACCGTCTGCGTGCCATGTAAATACGCCGAACTCAAATCCTTTCAGATCGCCCTTCTCATCCCAGCTCAATGGACCCATAACGGTTTCCACGGTCCTGGCTTTCAGGTCCTTGACGATATCGGCCGGTTCCATGCCGGCGCTTTCCATACCGGCCGCCAGGGACTGTACCGCCGCATAGGTAGTCCAGACGAACGGGCCGGTGGGATCGAGCTTTTTCGCCTTCAGCGCGGCGACTATCGGCTGGTTGGACGGTACCTGATCATAACGCTTCGGCAGGGTCACCAGCATGCCTTCGGAGGCGGCGCCGGCGATGTTGGATAACGAGGAATTGCCTACCCCTTCCGGCCCCATGAATTTGGTGGTCAGTCCGGCCTGTTTAGCCTGGCGCAGGATTTGCCCCATTTCCGGGTAATACCCGCCGAAATAAACGAAATCAACGTTCTCTTTCTTCAGGCGCGCCACCAGGGTTGAGAAATCCTTATCACCGGCGGTGATCCCTTCGAACAGCACCACGTTGCCGCCATTTTTCTTCAGGCTGTCCTGTACCGAACGCGCCAGACCCTCGCCGTACTGCTGTTTGTCGTGAACCACGGCGATGCGTTTAGGTTTGACCGCGTCAAGGATGTATTTCGCGGCGGTCGGCCCCTGATCGGAGTCCAGGCCGGTGGTACGCATAATCATCTTATAGCCGCGCGTGGTCAGGTCGGCATTGGTGGCCGCCGGGGTGATCATGATGACGCCCTCGTCTTCATAGATATCGGACGCCGGCTGGGTGGAGGAGGAGCAAAGATGGCCGATGACATACTTTATGCCATCGTTGATGACTTTATTGGCCACCGCCACCGCCTGCTTTGGATCGCAGGCGTCATCATATTCGACGCCCACCAGTTTGTTGCCCTTTACCCCGCCCTTGGCGTTAATATCGGCAATGGCCTGGCGCGCCCCGGTAAATTCCATGTCGCCATATTGGGCAACCGGACCGGACATTGCGCCGACCACGGCGACCTTGATATCTTGTGCCCAGACGGAATGGCTCATTGCCATGGCCATACAGCCGGCCAGCAAAGCGTTGCCTTTGTTGAATTTCATCCACTGTTCTCCGTTTTGTTGTGTTTGCTGCCTGTTTTTTGGCCGGTTTTTCACCGCTATTTGGTATTTTTATTATATGTAATAATGCTTTAGCCTACAGATTGCGAAGATTCTCTAATAAGCTTTATTTTTCATATTATTAAACAGAAATATTATGCTGTAAATCAACTTATACTTTCAGAAATAACCTGCATGGACAGCACAAAATAATGATATTATTATCGGTATTTTCATCATCTTCTAGCGGGTCGTGCTAGGTTAGGCTATTCAGGGAGATCGTTTACCCGGAATTATTGTGATGGGCATCACTTATTGCTATTTTAATCATCGCAAGATTTAGACAATCTTTTGTCAACAAATTCGCTACATTATTTTTTTATGTCTTAAGTGATTACACGTATGAAATTGACTATTGAGCAGTTATCCCGTTTTACCCCGCAGGATATGATTGATTTGGCGAAAATTTGGCCAAATACCGATATCGCGTTGCTCAACGCCCGCCTTTCCGGCTCGCACGCGGTGTTCGCCGCCCGTTTTAACGACAGGTTATTAGGCGCGGTGCAGGTGATCATTGATAACGAATGGAACGAAGGCCGCCTGGTGGCGCCGCAGGTGCGCGCGGTAACCCGCCGCCGCGGCGTAGGGCTCTATCTTATGACGGAAGTGCAGCGGCTGCTGCCGGAAATCAATCATTGGTGGCTAGGCAATAACCAATACTTCGAAGACCTGGCGGTGATGGCGCAGTTTATGGATGCCTGCGGTTTTTGCCAGGAGCCGGACGGCTGGCACAAACGCCGTTGATTCCAGCCGGCTTCCGGGAATGCATTAGGGCGGGTAAAGCGGCAGCATGATCACATACCACTATGGCTATTTATATTATTCCGCTCACTTTAATATGAATTTCTTACTTTCATTTAATGAGCCGGTATCAATAGCTGAGTCAACAGGATTAGGCATGGACGGCTTAGCGATATCTTTCTTGTTGCGTATCGGGCCGCGATAGGTACCTTGGAACCGGCTGGGAAAAACCGGGAGTCTTTCTTTACCAACGGCTTGCTGCCGGCTCTCTTGCGGATAAGCGGCTATTTCAGGCGAAGTGCAAACAGACAGGTTTATTTGGTTATGCACCATAGCCCGGGGCGGATAAACATATCCCGGTGTATAACATCCCATATAGACGGGATAAACGGGGAGATAGATGGCCGTTGGCATTGGATAATGGCCCATGGGGTGATGACACTGATTCAGGGCTGTGCAACCGGGCGCGTTTCCGGCGTTGCGTAGTCTTCCGGCCAGTATCGTATTATGTGCGACCATGCTGTCGGCAGGTGGGGGCGTAAATGCGATCACTCCATTGTCAGTGGGAATATTCCCATTAACCTTTTCCATATTATCTCCTGTTACTATTTTATTTCTCTATAGCAGAATATTATAAGCGGATTATGTATAACTTTACCCGTTAAGTTTATCGACTTCAATAGGGATGATAAAGGCAGACTTGTTTAATAATAAAATAACGATGACTACATCAATCAGAAAATTGTTATTCCCTGCCTATTTTTAGTAAAAATAATATTCATCATTAAGTACAAAAAAATATTCCATTACATTCATAATTTATTGCAGAGTTATTTAACTAAATAAATATTTAATACGGCACTTATTGATGAGCGGGCGGGAGTTGAAAATGAGAACGGCCGGTATATATACCGGCCGTTTGGAATTATGATTTGATTGAAAAACCCGTCAGGATTCTATCGCCAGACGCATCTTTTTCATGGCGTTTTTTTCCAGCTGGCGCACGCGTTCCGCCGAGACGCCATATTTATCCGCCAGCTCCTGCAGCGTGGATTTGTTGTCATCGTCAAGCCAGCGCGCGCGGATGATGTGCTGGCTGCGTTCATCCAACCCTTCCAGCGCCACGCTGAGCTTATCCGCCGCATGATCGTCCCAGTTATCCTCCTCGATACCGTCGGCAAAGTCGGAGGACTTGTCCTGCAGGTACAGCATGGGGGACATCGCTTGCCCGTCACGGGCTTCTTCATCCGGCGTTGGATCGAAGGTCATATCCTGCGCCGCCATGCGCGATTCCATTTCCCGCACGTCCTTGCTGGTCACGCCCAGGGTTTTGGCCACCATCTCCACTTCGTCCTGGTTAAACCACCCCAGGCGCTGCTTGCTCTTGCGCAGGTTGAAGAACAGCTTGCGCTGCGCCTTGGTGGTGGCCACCTTCACGATGCGCCAATTGCGCAATACATATTCGTGGATTTCGGCCTTGATCCAATGGACGGCAAAGGAAACCAGGCGCACCCCGACTTCGGGGTTAAAGCGGCGGACCGCCTTCATCAGCCCGATGTTGCCTTCCTGGATCAGGTCGGCCTGCGGCAGGCCGTAGCCGGAATAATTACGCGCAATATGAACGACAAAGCGCAGGTGTGACAGGATTAGCCGCTTGGCCGCCTCCAGGTCGCCCTGATAATGCAGCTGTTCAGCCAATGACCGCTCTTCCTCCGCTGTAAGCATAGGATAGGCGTTGGCTGCCCGGATATAGGCTTCCAGACTGCCTTGGGGAATCAGGGCTAAAGCTTGCATATCTTTAATCATTCAAGTCCTCTCGTAATATGTTCTGATGCTGCTGCCTTATGGCGCGCCCGGTTGATGGGCCTCATTAATCAGCTAGCCATTAATGAGACCGGGGATGAACACCTTAGTTCATTGCCATTTTTAGCTCACAGCGATTTTAGTTCATAACCATTATCTACGGGGATCAGCTCGTGCGGTCGCAACATCCGATGCCCTATTATAACAAAAAAACGTTATTGGGGTGTAAAATGACGTAAATGTTGCACCGTCGCCATCCAGGCGGCCACCCAGCCTATCATGGCGGAAATCAGCAGCAGCAGCAGCGTCTCTTCCCAGTCCAGTCCGTGCAGCGCAAAGGAGGTGCCGAATACCGCGGCGACCTTCGCCACCACCGACTCCAGCCGCCAGACCAGTGTTTCCGAAAGGATCAGCGACAAAATCGCGCCCCCCAGGCCCAGCAGCGCGCCGCCGTTAAGAAACGGCCGCAGGATAAAGCCGTCGGTGGCGCCCAGCAGTTTCATTACATTAATGGTTTCGCGGCGGCTGAAAATACTCAGCCTGATGCTGTTGCCGATAACCAGGAACACCGCGATAATCATCAGCAGACCAATGGTGGCGGCAACCTGCCCCACCAGCCCGGTTAACGCCGCCAGGCGAGCAAACCAGCTGTCGTCCATGCGGACTTCATCCACTCCCGGCACCGCCGCGACCCGGTCGCGCAGGGTCTTGAGGGTGTCGGCGCTCTGAAAATCCAGCTTAGGCGTAATAATGGCCACCGCGGGCAACGGATTTTCCTCCAGCATATCAAGCGCGCCGCCGAAGCCCGACCAGTTACGGAATTCCCCCATCGCCTCCTCGCGGGACAGATAGTTGACCTTTTCCACGCCGGCTTCCTGCTTAAGCCTTCCCAGCACCTTAAGCGCCGCGTCGTCGTCCAGGGCCTTGTCCAGGTAGACGGTCAACTGCGGCGCGGGATACCATTGCTCCGCCGCCTGGCTGACATTTTTCCATACCAGATAACATACGCTGGGCAAGGTCAACGAAATGGCAATTACCGCAATAGTTAATAAGGTCGCCAGGGGCTGCAGGCGCAAATCCGCCAGCGCGCTTTTCCAGGCATAGCCCCATTGCTCGCGCCAGCCGCTTTGCAGCGCCTTACTTTTGTTTTTTAACGGCTTGGCGCTGCGCGCGCCCTTGGGCCGGTTAAGCTTATTCACCATCCTGGCCCCCGTCTAACCTGCCCTGGCTAAGGGACATGATGCGATAGCGCCGCCGGGCAATCAGGCTCAGGTCATGGGTGGCCATCAATACCGTCACGCCGGCCCGGTTAAATTCCTCAAACAAGCGTAAAATCTCCTCCGACAAGGCGTCATCCAGATTACCGGTAGGCTCGTCCGCCAGCAGCACCGCGGGTTTATTCACCACCGCCCGGGCAATGCCGACCCGCTGCTGTTCGCCGCCCGACAGCTGGATGGGGAAATTACGCGCCTTATCCAGCAGGCCGACCTTGTCCAGGGCCGCCGAAACGCGACGCCTGATATCCTCGACGCTGGCGCCGGCGATAATCAGCGGCATCGCCACATTGTCATAGACGGTGCGATCGAGCAGCAAATGATGATCCTGAAAGATCATGCCGATCTGGCGGCGTAAAAAGGGCACCTCGCCATTTTTCAGGCGACTGATGTCGTGGCCGCCGAAAAATATATGACCCGCGCTAGGCCGTTCAATACCGCATATCAGTTTCAGCAGGGTACTTTTCCCCGCGCCTGAATGGCCGGTCAGAAAGGCCATCTCGGCGGGACGAAGATGAAAATTGACGCTTTGCAGCGCCTGTCGTCCGCCAAGATACGCTTTGCTGACCTGTTCAAAGCGAATCATCCTAATTAATCCTCTCGGGCAAAATGGACCCTGTTGGGCAACCAATCAATGTTCTTGTGTAACATCCCGTGAAAATAGCGCCTCAATAAAATCCGGGGCGTTAAACGGCCGCAAATCCTCAATGCCCTCGCCCACGCCGATATAACGGATCGGGATACCGAACTGGTCGGCCACCGCGAAGATCACGCCGCCTTTGGCGGTACCGTCCAGTTTAGTCAGGGTAATGCCGGTGAGCGGCACCGTTTCGTTAAATAACCGCGCCTGGCTGACGGCGTTCTGGCCGGTGCTGGCGTCCAGGGTCAGCATAACCTCATGGGGGGCGTCGTCGTCCAGCTTTTTCATGACCCGCACGATTTTCTTCAGTTCATCCATCAAATGGCTTTTGTTCTGCAGGCGCCCGGCGGTATCGGCGATAAGGACATCAACACCGCGGGCCTTGGCCGCCTGGATGGCATCAAAGATGACCGATGCGGAATCGGCGCCGGTGTGCTGGGCGATAACCGGGATCCGGTTACGCTGGCCCCAGACCTGCAGCTTGCTCCACCGCCGCCGCGCGGAAGGTGTCGCCGGCCGCCAGCATCACGGTTTTGCCCTGCGCCTGGTACTGGCGCGCCAATTTACCGATGGTGGTGGTCTTGCCGACGCCGTTGACGCCGACCATCAAAATGACAAACGGCGTCTTGCCGCCCACGTCCAGCGGCCGATCGACCCTGGCGAGGATGGCGCCCATTTCTTCTTTTAATTTGACGTAAAGCGAGTCCGCGTCCTTCAGGTGCCGGCGGTCGGCATGCTCGATAAGGCCGGCGATAATCTTGCGGGTGGTTTCCACCCCCACGTCGGCAATCAGCAATTGTTCTTCAAGCTGTTCAAACAGATCATCGTCTATTTTCTTACCGGTAAACAATCCGATAAATCCGGATCCGAGGTTTTGTTTGGTCTTGAGCAGCCCCCGCTTCAGGCGGGCGAAAAAACCTTCCCGGGTCGGGCGTTGCTGCTCGGTCAGGGGCACGCCGCCGGCCCCGTCGATCTCCGGAACGCCGACGCTATCCTCGTCGCGCCAGGCGAGATCTTCCGCGGCCGCCAACGCCCCTTCGCCGGGACGGACGTCTTCTGCGAGGGCCAGGCCTGATTCGCCATCGCCGGCGCGATCCCCGTCGGCCACGGCGATATCGTCCTGCGCCGGCGGTTGCGTATCTTCAGGACGGACATCTTCGGCAAGGGCCAGACTCGCGTCATCACGCCCGGCGTGGTCGCCCTCCGTTTGTCGCGCCGATACCTGTTCGGTGATATCGACGATATCCCGTGCCGTATCGCGAGCCGCCGCCTCGCCGGCCGGGGGCGATGACGCGGCGGCATCCTCGGCCGCGATCGGCGCATCCTGGTCAACCGGTTTTTCCTGTTCCGGTTCGTCATCCTGACGCTTAATGCCTAACCAGGAAAGGAAACCGCGTTTTTTCTCTTTTGCCATTTGCGACTACACTCCTCGCCGAAGAATCATGGCGGATGAATAACGTGACTGATAAACCTGATAGTTTATCACCTTCGCGGCCGCTCAACACGCCTGGCGTTGGCTTTTCCCCGCCGTCGGCGAACAAGAGCGAATTAACATTCCCCAAGCGTCGCCGGCCCGGTAGAATAGCCGGCAACAGACCCTGACCCGGTTTTTTGACTGATTTGGCGAACAATAAGACATCTATGGCAAAAAAAATCCCTTCGCGTCCCGCCGGGCAAATCCGCATTATCGGCGGTCAATGGCGCGGGCGTAAACTGCCGGTGCCGGATAGCCCGGGGCTGCGCCCTACCACCGACCGGGTGCGGGAAACGCTGTTCAACTGGCTGGCGCCGATGATCCAGGGCGCGCGCTGCCTGGATTGTTTTGCCGGCAGCGGCGCGCTGGGCCTGGAGGCGCTGTCCCGTCACGCCGGCGCCGCCACGCTGCTGGAACAAGACCGATCCGTGGCCGCCCAGCTGGATAAAAACATGCAGTTGCTGGGCGCCGCCAACGGCCGGGTTGTCGTGACCGACAGCCTGCGCTGGCTGGCGCAGCCGGGTACCCCGCACGATCTGGTCTTTCTCGATCCCCCTTTTCGCCGCGGGCTTATCGGCCAGACGGTGCAATTACTGGAACAGCATCACTGGCTGGCGCCCGGCGCCTGGATTTATCTTGAGACCGAAACGGAAAACCACGACGTCGCGACGCCCGCGCACTGGCGCCTGCACCGCGAAAAAGTCGCCGGCCAGGTGGCCTGCCGGTTGTACATTCGTCAAGATGGCCCCTTTCAGGAGCGACATGATGTGGATTAATCTGGGCCGTTTACTGATGTTGCTTATCTGGGGATTCCTGGTGTTTAACCTGATCCATCCCTTTCCGCGCCCGTTAAAATATTTCCTCGATATCGCCATGATTTTTATGGTGATTATGCACGGGTTACAGCTCACGCTGCTCAAAGCCACCCTGACCCGCGACGAACCCAAGCTCAGCCGTCTTTTCCAGGCGCGCATGTTTTTATTCGGCGTATTTGAAATGCTGGCCTGGCAAAAGAAACAACGCGCGCAAAAGCCGGCCGGCCTGGATAAATAGCGCGCGGGACGAGCGCTTAAGAGGGTTTTTTGCCGGGAAAATAGGGGAACGTGGTGACATTATCGCCAAGATCGGAAATATGCGCGCTGCCTTTTTCCGTCACGACATCAATACGGATCACCGCGTGCAGCGGAATATAGCTGCGGCTGACGCCGGCAAATTCGGTTTTCAGTTTTTCTTCGGACGGGTCGACCAACACGGCGCTTTGGCTGTAAAACACAAACTCGCCGATTTCGATAAAGCCGAACATAGGGCTTTGGCTGAGTTCGCGCACATAAAGCTGATAGTTTTTGCCGTTATTGATAAATTGAATCCGATATAAGGGCAGTTCGCTGCTCATAACCCGGCTATCTCCCACATTTCTGGGTAATTGTCATTTGCATGGAAAAATTCTGGCGCTAACATAGCATAAAGCGCCGTAACAACACACTCAGTCCCTAAATCTGGGTTAAACCCATATCGATCCCCTACACTGAATTTACGATCGTCATAATTTCTCTGCGCTAATCGTACCAAATGAGACATCAGGGAACGCCCCCTCACTGCACATAAGGATAAAAACACTATGCTCTGGTCATTTATCGCTGTCGTTTTTTCAGGTTGGTTGTTTGTCGACGCCACCTATCGAGGCCCGGTATGGCAACGCTGGTTATTCAAGCCGGTTACCCTGCTGCTGCTCCTGGCCCTGGCGGCGCAGGCGCCGGTGCTGACCGTCGCCGGTTACCTGATTATCCTCGGCCTGGTGGCGACCATGGTGGGCGATGCGCTGCTGCTGCTGACCAATGAACGCATGATGTACGTTATCGGCGCCTATTTCTTATCGTACCTGCTGTATACCATAGGGTTCGCCAGCCAGATGACCTTTACCGTCTTCTGGCCGCTGCCCGTGGTGCTGCTGATTATCGGCGCGGCGCTGATAGCCGTGCTGTGGTCGCGCCTGGCGGAGCTGCGCTGGGCGATTTGTACGTATATCGGCATGACCCTGCTGATGGTATGGATCGCCGGTGAACAGTACTTTGCCCGCAGCACCGATCACAGTTTTTCACTGCTGGCGGGCGCGAGCCTGCTGCTGCTGACCACCGTGCTGTGGCTTATCAGCCATTTCCGTTACCCTTTCGGGGCGGCGAAAGCGGTGATTGCGGCCAGTTATTTCGCCGGCCACTTCTTGATTGTGCGGTCCCTGTATTTTTGATTAGCCTTTGCGCAACAGATAACGGTAGGGTAATTCCCCGGTCGACTGCGCCAGCAGGGCATGTTCCATGTACCGGCAGAAGCCGGGAATGTCGCGGGTTGTGGCCGGATCGTCGGCGATGACCAGCAGCGTTTGGCCGGTTTGCATCTGGCGGACGGTTTTACGCACCATCATAACCGGCTCAGGGCAGCGCAGGCCCTGGGCATCAAGGGTGAGGTCGGCATCGGCAAAGCAGTCAGACATAACATTTCCAGCGTTCGTGAGTCTGTGCAAGCTTGGCTGAATTTGATGATAAACTCAACGGTTGCATTTTAAATACAAGCAGGTATTATGCGCGCCGCGCCCATAAGTGGTTAATTAATAGCTGAACGGCGCATCTCTTGTTCTGGGTTCCCTCACCCCATTTATCAAAAAAAGGCCATATATGTTCAAATTTACCCCGCGCCAGCGGCTGCATGCGCTGCTCTGGCTGGCGCTGTTCCACATTATCATTATCACCTCAAGCAATTATCTGGTGCAGTTGCCGATTGCTGTTTTCGGCTTCAAAACCACCTGGGGCGCCTTTACTTTTCCTTTTATCTTCCTGGCAACCGACCTGACGGTACGGATATTCGGCGCGCCGCTGGCCCGCAGGATTATCCTGGCTGTAATGGTGCCGGCGCTGGTGATCTCCTATATCGTTTCATCGCTGTTTTACCAGGGGGAATGGCAGGGTATGGCCGTGCTCGCGCAGCTTAATCTGTTTGTCGCCCGCATCGCCTGCGCCAGTTTTATGGCCTACGCCCTGGGCCAGATCCTGGATGTCCATGTCTTTAACCGGCTGCGCCGCGGTTTTCCGTGGTGGGTGGCGCCGACGGCCTCCACGCTGCTTGGGAATATCAGCGATACGCTGGCGTTCTTTTTTATCGCGTTTTATAAAAGCACTGATCCGTTTATGGCCGCGCATTGGGTGGAGATCGCCTTGGTGGATTATAGCTTCAAGCTACTGATAAGCATGGTGTTTTTTCTGCCGATGTACGGTATCTTGCTGAATATGCTGCTTAAACGGATGGCACGGCCGGGCAATAACGGATTTCTCCAACTGAGTTAACCTCCATATTGCGTTATTCTTGGCTTACTCGCTTTTGGGAGATTGCCATGATAATTAACCACCGTACCGCCAGCGCGAAAGAGATCCATCTATTGTATGCTCAGTTGCCGGAGCTGAATGCGCACCACTCCCTGATGGATATCGAAATGCGGCTGCAGCACCGGCCGCATCAATTGCTTATCGCCGAGATCAACGGCCGCCCCGTAGGCTTTATTGCGGGATATGCCCTTAATGCCGGCGAATTTCACCTGTGGCTGGCGGGCGTTTTGCCCGATTTCCGCCGTCAGGGAGTGGCGCGGGCGCTGCTGGCCGCGCAGGAAACATGGGCAAAAGCGCAGGGATATCACACCATTAACGTAAATACGCGCAGCAGCTTCCAGGGGATGCTATTGTTTCTTATATCAAATCATTACCTGCCGACGCGGAACGGAACGCAGGATGATGAAGGGGAAAATCAGGTTTGGCTTGAGAAAAAGTTATGACAATCAGTTGGTTGCCTTTCCCAAGCGCATCGGATTATAAACAGCTGAACGGCTGAATAAATGGAGTCATTAAGGAAATTTATGCAGAAAGCAGCGAAGTATCTCGGCATCGGTTTACTGGTTTTCGGGCTGGCGGCCTGTGACAATAAAAACGATCGCAACGCCACGGTCGACAACGGCGCGGCGCATAGCCAGGCACAAACCAAAGTCAGCCTGCTTGACGGCAAGCTCACCTTCGCCCTGCCCGGGGATATGAGCGATCAGAGCGGCAAGGTGGGCACCCAGGCCAATAATATGCACGTCTATGCCGATGAAACGGGCCACAAGGCGGTGATCGTCATCCTCGGCGATAATACCACCGAAGGGCTGGATGTACTGGCCCAGCGGCTGGAAGATCAGCAGCGCTCGCGCGACCCGGACCTGCAGGTCGTCACCAATAAAGCCGTTACCGTCAATGGCCAAACGTTTCAGCAGCTGGACAGCATCGTCTCCAGCGGCGGCAAACCGGCCTATTCGTCGGTGGTCATCGGCCGGGTGGATAATCATCTGCTGACCATGCAAATCACCCTCCCCGCCGAAAACCAGCAAACGGCGCAAACCGCGGCTGAGTCTATCCTCAATACCCTGGTGGTAAAATAAACCGTCCGGCCCCCGCGGGCCGGCTCTAACGCGCCTGGCCGGACGCGTGGTTGCGCAGCACCCGCCGCCTGAGCGACAGCGTCATCAACAGTGCCAGCAGCACCAGCAGGGCGGCTGAAAGATAAATCGACGAAACGCCTGCATGGGCCATCAACACGCCCGCCAGCGGTCCGACGATACCCAGCGATAAATCCATAAACGCGGTAAAGGTGGCCAGCGCGCTGCCCTGGTTCTGCGGCGGCACTTCCTTCATCGCCACCACCCCCAGCGCAGGGAAAACCAACGAGAAACCGGCGCCCGTCAGGAACGCGCCCACCTCCGCCATCCAGGGCGAGCCTGAGAGCCACACCAGCAGCAGGCCGGCGGTTTCCACGCTAAAACAGGCCATGGAAACCCGTAATCCGCCATAGCGGTTAATACTGTTGGGAAAAAATAGCCGGGTGCCGACAAACGCAACGCTGAACAGCGTCAGGGCGAAAGCGGCGCCGTCCCAGCCTTTATCGCCATAAAACAGGGTAATGAAGGTGGCGATCACGCCAAACCCGCAGGACGCGAACGCCAGCACCAGCCCGTAACGCCAGATAAGCCCCACCACCGCGCTAAAGGGAATCTGCTTACCGGTGGCGGTCTTCACCGGCGGTTTGCGCACCGCCGCCATAATCGCCATGGCGCAAACCACAATGATCGCCGCCGCCATTAATCCCAAGCCGCCCAGATAGTACAACCATACCCCCAGCGGCGCGCCTACGGCCAGGGCGCCGTAGCTTGCCACGCCGTTCCAGGAGATCACCCGGCCGATATGCAGCGAGCCGACCGCGCCCACCCCCCACAGGGTGGCGCCGGTGCCGACAAAACTTTGCCCGATGCCCAGTATCACCCGTCCGGCGCATAACAGGATTAACGCCGCGACCGGCAGGGCGTCGCCCAGCAATGACAACAGGTAAAATACCCCGCTCAGCAGGCAGCCGAACAAGCCCAGCACCACGATGCGTTTCGGCCCGACCCGGTCGGCATAACGCCCGGCCCAGGGACGGCTCAGAAGGGTAGCGAGATATTGCAGGCTGATCACCAGGCCGGCCCAAAACGCACTGTAGCCCATATGGTTATGCACATAACCGGGCAATACCGCCAGCGGCAGGCCAATGGATAAATAATTCACGAAGTTGAAGACAACGATGGAGAGAATATTCAGATTAAGACGCCATCCGCTGGCGGCCTGCTGAGGTGAAGAACCAGGCATCGACATCATACTCACGGCAAAGGGCGGCTGTACCGGGACCCGCCCGGTGAACAAATAATTAACAAGTATAACGAAATGTCCCCGGGCGATCATGGTGGCGATGCCTAAATTTCCAGACATTTGCCCAAAAAAGCATCTTTTGCCGACCGGGCGATACCTGAAAATCCGCGCCCTCCCGCCTTGGGCATTTACCCCAACGACCGCCGGTTTATTTCACGACCTGCACAAAACGGCTGCATCCAGGTAGCAAAAGCAGCGAACTTTCGCCTTTCGCCGAGAAAAAAGATTGCATTAAAGAAACAGTAACCATTATAAAGATAGGGCTATTATTTTGGCGGCACGCCCGTACCGGCACGGGCAAAATACCTATAACGCTGCGCCGTGGGGCCTACCGCGGCAGGAAAGACGTATGAACCGATTTATCGTGGCAGAGTCAGAAACCTGTATCGGCTGCCGCAGTTGCGAAGTGGCCTGTGTTGTTGCCCATCATGGCGGCCAGTTCCCCAGCAAACGCGAATACTTTACGCCGCGGCTTAGGGTCATCAAGGGCACAAAAGCCAGTATCGCGGTTTCCTGCCATCATTGCGAAGACGCCCCCTGCGCCAGCGCCTGTCCCAACGACGCCATAGTGCGCAGCCATGATTCCATCCAGGTATTGCAGGAAAAATGCATCGGCTGCAAAAGCTGCGTTATCGCCTGCCCGTTCGGCATGATGACGGTGGTGACCGAGACCGTACAGCCCGCCAGCCAGCGTCTGGCCGAGGCCTATGAAAGAACCGAGGCGCAAAAATGCGATTTGTGCGCGGCGGAAAATTACACGCCCGCCTGTGTCGGCGCCTGCCCGACACAGGCACTGACATTGGTGGATGAGCAGGAGATCGCCGTGCGTCAGCAGCAAAAGCGCTTCGCCGCCGCGTTAAAAGATCCCGCCAGCTACCTGCTGGCCGGCGCACGCCCGGTCAGCTCGCCGCCCGCAAGCCAGGCGCGCAGCCGGCATCCCAGGGTTAACCTGCTTGATATGCCGCGCACGCCCAGGCTGGAAGCGGCCAAAATCCCGCTTGAACAGCGCAAAACCAGTTTCGCCGAAATCTACCAGCCGTTTAACGAAACGCAGATTGGCGAACAGTCCGAGCGCTGCCTTAACTGCGGCGAACGCACCATTTGCCAGTGGACCTGCCCGCTGCATAACGCGATTCCACAGTGGATTAAGCTGGCCCATCAGGGACGGATCCTGGAAGCGGCCGAACTGAGCCACAAAACCAGCAGCCTGCCTGAAGTCTGCGGCCGCGTCTGTCCACAGGATCGCCTGTGCGAGCAGTCCTGTACCTTAAACGACCGCCAGGGAGCGGTGACCATCGGCCATATCGAGCGTTATATTACCGAAACGGCGTTCACTATGGGCTGGCGGCCGGATATGTCGCAGGTGATACCCAGCGGCAAACGGGTGGCGGTCATCGGCGCCGGACCGGCCGGCCTTGGCTGCGCCGATATCCTGGTACGCAACGGCATTACGCCGGTGGTATTCGACCGGTACCCGGAAATCGGCGGGCTGCTGACGTTCGGCATCCCGGCCTTTAAGCTGGAAAAAAGCGTTATGAGCCGCCGGCGCGAGATTTTCAGCGCCATGGGCGTCGAATTCCGGCTCAATACGGAAATTGGCCGGGATATCACCATGGAGCAACTGTTAAGCGAGTTCGATGCGCTGTTCCTGGGCGTCGGCACGTATCAGTCGATGCGTTCCGGGCTTGACAACGAGCAGGCCGAAGGCGTGCTCGACGCCCTGCCTTTCCTGATCGCCAATACCCGCCACCTGATGGGATATCCCGATACCGACGAGCATACCTATATCAGCCTGGAGGGTAAAACCGTGCTGGTGCTGGGCGGCGGCGATACCGCCATGGACTGCGTGCGGACGTCGCTGCGCCACGACGCGCGCCAGGTGATCTGCGCCTATCGCCGGGATGAAAAAAATATGCCCGGCTCTAAGCGCGAGGTAAAAAACGCCCGTGAGGAAGGGGCGGAATTTATGTTCAACCAGCAGCCGCTGCGCATTGAAGTCGACGGGGCGGGCCGGGTTACCGGCGTCACCATGGTAACCACCGCCATGGGCGAACCGGATGAAAATGGCCGGCGCCAGGCGGTGCCGGTGGCCGGCTCCGAGCATTTGATCGCCGCCGACGCGGTGATCATGGCGTTTGGGTTCAAGCCGCACCGCATGAACTGGCTGGCGGATCATAACGTGGTGCTGGATAAGCAGGGACGGGTCGTGGCGCCCACGGTCTCCGGCTATCCCTACCAGACCAGCAATGCCAAGATTTTTGCCGGCGGCGACATCGTGCGCGGCGCCGATCTGATCGTGACCGCCATCGCCGAAGGGCGCAAGGCCGCCGAAAGCATCAGCTGTTATTTGCATGTGCGCTAAGGGCGGCGGGAGCGAACGATGAACCAGTTTATTATCGCCGACAGCAGCCAGTGCATCGGCTGCCGCACCTGCGAGATCGCCTGCGCCACGGCGCACGGCGGTGAACGCGGCATCAGTCCGCAGAATTTTGCGCCGCGCCTCAAGGTGGTCAAAACCTCCCGCATCACCACGCCGGTGCTTTGCCGCCAGTGCGAAAACGCCCCTTGCGCCAACGCCTGCCCCACCGGCGCCATTCGTTATCTCGACAATAGCGTCCAGGTGCTGCAGTCGTTATGCGTCGGCTGCAAATCCTGCGCGCTGGCCTGCCCCTACGGCATGATTTCCGTTAGCGCCGTCTCCGTGGCCGCGACCGCGACCCGGCCGGCGTCGTATCGGGCCACGGCGCACAAATGCGATATCTGCAGCGGGCGGGCGCGGGGACCGGCCTGTGTCGAAGCCTGTCCCACCGGCGCGCTGGAATTGATGCGCGCGGACGAATTGGCACGCCGGCTGCGGCAAAGGCAGCGGGATGCGGCCAACGGCGCGCTGGAACTGATGCGCGCGGACGAATTGGCACGCCGGCTGCGGCAAAGGCAGCGGGATGCGGCCAACGGCGCGCTGCCCGGCCTCGGTGGATAATATCGCGGCCGCGGCCGGGTTGAACTGATGCCCGCGCCATGGCGGCAAACCGCCTTTTATCGCCAGTGCCCCGCTGACATTAAACTGTCATAAATCCGGCCTAGTTTTATTTCGTGATGTTAATTGCTTTTCCCCCACGAAATAAAACAGAAGGATTCGCCATGCGCTCTCTCACTTCCCTGGTTATCGCCTCCACGGCGATATTATTTATCGGCCCGGCCCTGGCGCAGTCCACGACCCTGGATCCGCGCCGCATCGTCGTCATCGTCGACGCCACCACGCCGGCCAGCCAGGATCCGCAATTTGTCGCCCTTGAGCAGCGTATCCAGCAGGACTTGCGCCAGGCCCTGCAAGGCGGCGCCGCCACGCTGGCCCGGTCCCAATTGGACAAAGCCAAACAAACGCCAAAACAAGCGGATAAGCAGTGGCTGGCCGCCAGCGGTTATGATTTTGCCGTCAAGCAGAACCAGCAGGCCGACATCGCGCTGCTGGAGGAATTCACGCGGTTATCGCCGGCGGTACAGGCGCAAAGCCTGGCCACGGTCACCCAGATTAACCGCGACGCCACCCAGGGACCGCGCCGGCAGGCGCTGGTGGACGCCGAAGGGCAGAATTACCTGTTTTTCCTCGCCGACGCGTTGGGCCCGCGCCTGGGCAAAGCCTTTCTCGACGCCTATGAAAAAGGCGAAATCGCCAAGGCCGCCGCATTAATCAAAAACTCGGAAATCAGTACCTCGGCCGCCAAGGATCATTTTAATTATGACCGGCCCTTTTTACGTCCGGCCAATCAAATCCATCTGGTGCCGGACGACAGCGTGGTAAAAGACGGCCATCCTTATACCGCCACCGCCGGCGCTTTTCCCAGCGGCCATACCAATACCGGTTATACCGATGCCCTGCTGCTGGCGGAGATGCTGCCCGAGCGGTTTGTGCCGCTTCTCGATCGCGGCGCCCGTTACGGCTATTCCCGTATCGTGCTGGGCGTACATTATCCATTGGATATCATTGGTTCGCGGATGGTTGCCGAGCGCAACGTGGCGCATTTCCTGAATGACGCGCCATACCGCGCGCTGTTCGAGCAGGCCAAAAGCCAACTGCGCGGCGCGCTGGAAAAAGAATGCGGCATGGCGCTGGCGGCTTGCGCCCAAAGCGACGCCGGGAGCGACCCCTATCGCGATAGCGCCATGACGGCGTTTTATCGCTATACCATGACCTACGGCCTGCCGGCGCAGAAAACCGCCGCCAGGCCCGTCAGCGTGCCCGCGGGCGCGGAGGTGCTGCTGGAAGCGCCGCTGCCTGGCCTTTCTAGCGCGCAGCGACGCGCGTTGCTGGTAAAAACCGCCCTGGCGGACGGCTACCCCCTGTCCGGGGGCAACGGCGAGCAGAATTTTTGGCAACGCCTTGATTTACATGACGCGGCGATCGGCACAGCGGCCCGTCGATAAAGGCCGGCACGGCCGCCGGTTCTCCGCCCCATTGCGGCAACCCGGCGGCGGGGCGGTCCGGCGGACCAAACCTGCGGAATAAAACACCAAAAATGCCGCCATTGGCGCCAACCTGGCCGCTAAACTGACGAAATGTACGATATATTCTGCCAATCTGGTCATTTAACACTATACTCCTCGCGAATTTAGTCCTACCGGCATCATGGCATAGTGACTGTCCAGGCTGTCGGGAGAGCGCTTATGGACCGAGGAACCGAGCAATGCTATTAAGAAAAAAACGCATGAAACCCATGCGAATACAAGACATCACGATCATCGACGACGTGAAGCTCAAAAAGGCCATTACCGCGGCCGCGCTGGGCAACGCCATGGAATGGTTCGATTTTGGCGTATATGGTTTTGTCGCCTACGCGCTGGGACAGGTATTCTTTCCCGGCGCCAATGCCGGCGTGCAGATGATCGCGGCGCTGGCGACCTTTTCGGTGCCGTTTTTGGTCAGGCCCCTGGGCGGCCTGTTTTTTGGCGGGCTGGGCGATAAGTTTGGACGGCAGAAAGTGCTGTCGGTAACCATCATTATTATGTCGGCCAGTACGTTTTGTATCGGTCTTATCCCTTCTTACGCCTCGATTGGCATCTGGGCGCCGATCCTATTGCTGACGGCCAAACTGGCGCAGGGGTTCTCGGTAGGCGGCGAATATTCCGGCGCAGCCATCTTTGTCGCCGAATATTCTCCCGATAGGAAGCGTGGTTTCCTCGGCAGTTGGCTTGATTTCGGCTCCATTGCCGGCTTCGTGTTGGGGGCGGGTTGCGTGGTGTTTATTTCCAGCATGGTGGGAGAAGACAATTTTATCAGTTGGGGCTGGCGGATTCCGTTTTACCTGGCCGCGCCACTGGGGCTTATCGGCATCTATCTGCGTAATGCCCTGGAGGAGACGCCCACCTTTCAGCAGCATATCGATAGCATCGATAAAGACGCCAAAACCACCCTCCAGGCGCCGCCCAAGGTGTCCTTTCGCGAGATAGCCACCACCCAATGGGAAAGCCTGCTGAGCTGCGTAGGCCTGGTTATTGCCACGAATGTCACCTATTACATGCTGCTGACCTATATGCCGAGCTATCTGTCCCATAGCCTGCATTATTCGGAAAACCGCGGCGTACTGATTATTATCGCCATTATGGTGGGCATGCTGTTTGTGCAACCCCTTATCGGCCTGATGAGCGATAGGTATGGACGCAAACCTTTTGTGATTGGCGGCAGCATCGGGTTGTTTATTTGCGCTATTCCCTGCTTTATCATGATCAACAGCGGGATTATCGGGCTAATTTTCCTGGGACTCTTGATCCTGGCGGTATTGCTGAACGCGTTTACCGGCGTGATGGCCTCTACCTTGCCGGCCATGTTCCCGACGCATATCCGCTATAGCGCGCTGGCCATTTCGTTCAATATCTCGATTCTGGTGGCGGGCCTGACGCCTACGCTTATCGCCTGGATTGTCGAGGAGACGCGGAATCTGTATATGCCCGCCTATTACCTGATGCTGGTCGCCGTTATCGGCCTGCTGACGGGGCTGTATATGAAAGAAACCGCCAACCTGCCCCTGAAGGGCGCCGCGCCGGCGGCCTCGGACAAAACGGAAGCCAAGGAACTGTTGCAGGAACAATACGATAATATCGAGCAACGTATCGAGGATATCGATAGTCAAATCAAGGAGCTGGAAATCAAACGGCAGGCGCTGGCGGTTCAGCACCCCCAAATTGATTAGCGATGCCCCCGGGGCGCACCTCACCCGGCACTGGCGGATTACGGCTTAAGACGGGTAAACTGCGGGCAGTGATATCCCATTCCCCGGAGGAATAGCGTGGATCGATTAGCGGCGATGGAAGCTTTGGTCTATGTCGTGGAAACCGGCTCTTTTTCCGCCGCCGCCCGCCGGCTTGCCATCGGCCAGCCGGCGGTATCCAAGACCATCGCGCAACTGGAGGAGCGGCTCGGCGTCAGGCTGCTGTTGCGCTCGACCCGCGGCCTGACCCCCACCGCGGCGGGCGAAGAGTATTACCAGCGCGCCAAACGGGCCATCGACGACATCAATGACGCCGATGCGTCGGCGCGCGGCGCGGGCCATGGTTTGACCGGCCGGTTGCGGATCTGCGCGCCGGTGACCTTTGCCCGGATGAATGTCTTGCCGCACCTCGGTCTTTTTTTGTCCCGTCATCCCGAACTGCACGTCGACGTCGTGCTTGATGACCGCAATATCGACCTGATTGCCGAGGGGATCGACGTGGCGCTGCGCCTGGGCGCGCTCAGCGACTCCAGCCTGATTGCGCGCAAGCTCAGCTCGGCGCCGCTGCAGATTGTCGGCACGCCGGCGTATTTTGCCCGCTGCGGCATGCCCCTGAAACCGGAGGATCTCCTCGGCCACCAGGCGGTGGTCTACACCCAAAGCCGGGGCGGCGGCGCGCGATGGGTTTTTACCCGTGGCGAAGAGACGCGCACCATTAATGCCCAGGGACGGATACAGGTCTCGGCCGCAGAGGGTATTCGCACCCTGGTGCGTTCGGGCGTTGGCCTGGCCATGGCATCGCTTTGGATGTTCGCCCCGGAGCAGGCGCGCGGCGAAGTGATTACGGTGCTCGACGACTGGCACCTGCCGATGATGGATTTGTGGGCGGTATTTCCCACCGGCCGTCTGGCCAGCGCCAAGGCGCGCGCATTCGTCGAGTATTTTGCCGCTATCCTCGGGCCGGGCCCCGCCGCCGCGCTGAACGCCACCTATTCCCCAGCGGAATAAAAGCTATCGATTTCCACGGTCTACCGGCGCACTCCGCCGACCGGTAGTCTTAACGTCAACGGTCGTCGCGGTGGCGACGGCATTTCACTTGACGGAAAAAATCATGTCTATTGTAACCAATGCCTCCCAGAGGCAAACCGGCGTCATCAGCCAACTGTTGATTTTCGCCATGGCGGCGGCCAGCGGCATCGCCGTGGCGAATATTTATTACAACCAGCCGATGATGGTGGTGATCGCGGCGAGTTTTCCCGGTCAGTCTGCCCCCGGCCTTATACCGACCATCACCCAGCTGGGCTACGCGGCCGGGCTGCTGCTGCTGGTGCCGCTGGGCGATTTGTTTGAACGGCGCCGGCTGATTGTGCTGCAGTTCCTGATGCTGGCGCTAGCCTCGCTGCTGGCGGCGTTCGCGCCTACGGGCTGGACGCTGCTGGGCGCGTCGCTATTGCTGGGCATTGGCGCCACGGCGGCGCAGCAGATCGTGCCGGTGGCGGCGACCCTGGCCTCTCCCGCCCGGCGCGGCGCGGTGGTGGGCAGCGTGATGAGCGGGTTGTTAAGCGGTATTCTGCTGAGCCGCACCCTGGCCGGCCTGGTGGCCGAATATGCCGGCTGGCGCGCCATGTTCCTGCTGGGCGTGCCGCTGGCGCTGCTCGGCGCGCTGCTGATGTACCGCATGCTGCCTAAAACGACCGCGACGGCGCGCGCCGCCCTGAGCTATCCGGCGCTGATGGCTTCCCTGATCCACTTATGGCGCGAAGAGCCGCGCCTGCGCCAGGCGACCCTGACCCAAGCCGCGCTGTTTGCCTCTTTTAGCGCCTTCTGGACTATCCTGGCTATTTATCTGGATCATTCGGCCTACCATCTGGGATCCGGTATTGCCGGATTGTTCGGGGTCGTGGGCGCGGTGGGCGTATTTGCCGCTCCGGCCGCCGGCAGGATGGCCGATCGCCTCGGCGGACGCCCCGTGATTATCATGGGCGCCGCGCTGACGCTGATTGCCTGGCTGGTATTTATGGGCTGGACGTCGCTTATCGGCCTGACGGTCGGTGTGATTTTGCTCGACCTCGGCGTACAGAGCGCGCTGGTCGCCAACCAGCATGTCATCTACGGTCTGCGGGAAGAAGCCAAGGGACGGGTAAACACCCTGTTTATGGGCGGCATGTTCCTCGGCGGCACCCTGGGCTCCATGGGCGCGATGATGGCCTGGGAACGGGCCGGCTGGCATGGCGTGGGCTATTTTGCCATCACGCTGGCAATCCTGGCCGGCGTCTTTATGGCGGCTACGCCGCGCCATAGGGTGTAAAATAACCCTTGTTTGGGAAACGACCATTTCCTTATAATGGCACAATGAATACAGACACTGTTCCCCACCACGCCCGCAGCCCCGGGCGACCGCGCGGGTTCGCGATGGACCTGGCGCTTGATCAGGCCATCCTGATCTTCAGATCCAAAGGCTACACCGCCGCCTCCATCAGCGATCTGGCCCAGGCGATGGGGTTGTCGGCCGGCAGTATTTACAAAGCCTTCAGCGATAAGCGCACCCTGTTCCTGGCGGCATTCGATCGTTATACGTCCCTGCGTAACGCGGATTTGGCCGACCGGCTCGCCGCCGTCGCCACCGGCCGCGAGCGCCTGCGCACGGTACTGCGGTTTTACGCCGAATCATCCCATGATATTGAAGGACAACGCGGCTGCCTGGTCGTCGGCAGCGCCATCGGGCTGGATACCTTTGATCCGGCACTGGCGGAGGCTGTCGCCGGGACGCTGCGAGGCAATGAAAACCTGCTGGCGGCGCTGATTGATCAGGGCAAGGCCGACGGTTCAATTAAACCCGGCGTTAACAGCGCGGCCGCCGCCAGGATGATGTTAACCATCCTGCTTGGGATGCGGGTGGTGGGGAAAACCGGCCGCTCGCTTGACGACATGGCGGAGCTGGTGGCGCTGGCGTTAAAAATCCTGGATTAAAATACCGGACAGCCCGCCGACAACCCCTTCAGTTGCGGTAAGAGATCAGAGTATTGTTCCAGGCCGGAAAGCTGTCATCATCGCGCCGTGAAATACGCGGCGGCGTCTGTGGCCTGATGCCCGCAGATAACGTTGTCTCAACCCTCTCCCTCTCTTGCCGCAGGGCAAAAACTCTCTCCCGCCAGACTGCTTGCCAGCCCTGTTTTAGCCGTTTAGCTTTAGCCCCACCTTATGACGATAAAAACAGGAACGGATGATGGACCAAATCGCTTCGCCCTATCTCAAGGAATTTATCACCTTGCGCAGCCTGTCGGCACCGCAACCCGCAAAGGCGTTAACCCGGATCGCGAGCCATTTTGCCCGGATACAAAATTGCTGTGAAAGATGCGCGACCCTCTGGGAAAGATGGAATCAGGAAGTCGCTAAAATGGAGGACGGCATGCTGACCGCGCCGCATCCACCGGCAAGGATGCTGCATAGCATGCAGGCCAGATATGACATTGCCGAACGGCTGGTGAGCGCGGCGGACGAGAATATACTTGGCGTCAGCCTGTTAGTAACCGACCTGCACGAAAAACAGCTTCTCGACCATATCTTTGCGCTTGCGGGCAGAAAAAAACAGCATGAACAAAAACCGGAAGAACGCGCAGCGACTCATCTGTTCGCCAAACTACTGATGAGAGGCTTGCTTGATGAATTTTTGCACGCCAAGTTCCACCAGGCACAATTGGAACGAAGCCGCTGCTACGAGCCCCTCCTGAACGGCCTTTATCCGTTTCGTCGCTCGGACGACACGATATTGAAAATAAAAAGCATCAGCGCCGACTCAAAAAAAGTCGTTTCAGGCAAAGTTTACGCCAATGATGGGGTTAAACCATTTATAACCTCGACAACGGCGCCCTTGGCGAGATTGAAATTATATGCGCAGGTTATGTTGCGCCATGCAGCATTGGATAAACCGTCGCGACCGGAGGCGGAGGCGGCGCCACAGTGGAGGGTGATGGCGCGCAGCCCGATCGCTAAGGATACCTGCGTAGGCGTGCTGTCAGGGACGCTGGTCGATGAATATCTTATGGCGCACCGGCAGTTTTTCAATATGGAATATATCGTCGATATTTCAGTGTGTGGCGGGCCTGACACTTATCTGGACAGTGATGGCATTTTGGCGAAAATAAGGGCCGGTTTCGCTTACGACGATCCCAGGGCTGCGCATAAGCCCGCAGCGAAAAGCTGCAATGTCGAGGCGGCCAAATTTTTGGCGGAACTGGCGGATGGCAGGAAAATTTATGTATTGGCGATATTTGCCTTAAGGAACATCGCCGCCGGTGAGGAACTGCGTATTTATTCCCTGACGCCGCCGGAATATAACACCACTGCCGATAACAGAACCTGATGAACAATAGCGGCTAAACGCGAAGCCGCGAACCCGGCGCGGGGAAAAATCTTATGTCAGCCGGCCTTGTTGTGCCGCGTATCCCCTCCCGATAAGCTCCGTATGAAAGCCACGGCCATGGCTTACCGGCTGTAAAGCAGAGAAGCGACGCGCAGCAATGATGATAGGGAGGTCCACTTAGTATGTACAATATTCATTCCCCCGGCGGCCCACCCGCCATACATTCCCTCCCGGCGGGCAAGGTCCGTCGGCCAGGCGGGCTGTCCAGGCTAACCAGTCACCTGAAGGTGGCGGAGAACTGCTGTGACCGGTGCCGCCCGGTTTGGCGCCAGTGGCATGCCATTCTGGAAAGTACCTTGCGTAAGGCGGGTGAAAAGGAAAAGCACCCCTATCGCGCGGTCAGTATCGGGCTGCAGTGTGTCCGGGCATTGGCTGACAAATTGATGACGCCGCAAGACCATGCCGCGCTTGCAGGAATGAGCATACACGTTAACCGCCGCCATGGTTTGAATTGGAGTGCGCGGTTGCACGCGCTTAAATTAGTGGATGGCCGGGCCGGGCAACCGCCCGACCAGGCCAGTGAAGAAGAACGCGCGGCGACGCATTTGATTGCCCGGGTGTTTATGAACGGCGTGCTGACCCACTTTATGAAAAGCGAGATCCGCAGCGCCATCATTGCCAGGAACAGAAGTTATCACACCGGTCTCGATGCCCTGCCGCCCTATCGGGACGTGGACGGCAATGCCGTGACGATCGTCCATCTCAACCGTTTTTCGCAGGCGACCACCGCCAATAACCGCTATGCCAATGACCAGGTAGTGCCCTTTGCCAGCGGAGATGTGAGCGGCGCCGATCGGGCCGCGCTTTATGCAGGCTTGTTGCAGTGCCGTAAGCTCACCAGGAACGATGTGCCGGAGCGGGAAAAATCCCTTATCGGCCAATGGGGGGTGATGGCCGCCAGGCCGTTGGCGAAAGGGACGTGCGTGGGAATCTACGCCGGTGTCCTGGTACCGGAAGGGGTGTGCGACAAAACCGTTTTCGATCATGACTATCTGATATCCATAGCGGCCGATGATCAGGAAGAGGAGATCATTCTTGACGGCGACGGCATCATATCCAAAATAAACACCCTGGTTGAATATGACGAGCATGGCCGTCCCTGCCGCCAGGCGCGATCCGGCTATAATGTGGAAATGGCCCGGTTTCCGGCGATTCTGGCGAATAAGCGCACGGTATCGGTTATCGCGGTGTTCACGCTGGCTGATATCCCCGCAGGCGTGGAACTGCGCTGTAACTACAAGTACCGGGATCATGAGATCAGGCGTCTGCGTTAAGTCACCGCGTGCCCCTCAGGCAGGGTTAGGGCGTTCCGCGGCCCCCAGCGCCTGCGCGCAGGCCCACGCCGAGCTCCAGGCCCATTGGAAGTTATAGCCGCCCAGCCAGCCTATCACATCCACCACCTCGCCGATAAAATACAGTCCCGGCACCTGCCGGCTTTCCATGGTTTTGGACGAGAGATAGCGGGTATCCACGCCGCCCTGGGTGACCTCGGCGGTGCGATAGCCCTCGGTGCCGTTCGGCTGCACCCGCCACTGCTGCAGGGCCAGAACCCAATCGGCCTGCTGGCGGTGGGTGAGCTGTTTTAGCGTGCATTCCGGAATGGCCAGCAGGGCGAACCACATCTCGACAAAACGACGCGGCAACAGTTTTGCCAGGGTGTTTTTCAGGCTTTGGTTGGGGTGTTCGCGCAATTCAGCCGCCAGGAACGTGGCTAAATCGGTATCAGGCAGCAGGTTAAGCGTCAGGTACTCGCCGCTTTGCCAGAAGCTGGAAATCTGCAATATGGCGGGTCCCGACAGTCCACGATGGGTAAACAGCAGGTTTTCCCGGAACGAGACGCCGTTTTCAGCAACGACCACCGCGGGCACGCCGATGCCGGACAGCACGCTTAACTGTTCCAGCAGGGGCTTATGCAGGGTAAAAGGCACCAGCGCGGCGCGGGTGGGGATGACCGGCAGTCCGAACTGTTGGGCAATTTTATAACCGAAGGGCGTGGCGCCCAGGCCGGGCATGGACAGGCCGCCTGTCGCGATCACCAGGCGGCCGGTTTTGATGGCGCCGCCCGGCAGGGTCAGGAAAAAATCATCGCCGCGTTTTTCCACGGCCCCTACCTCGCTGCGACACCGCAGCGTCACCTGGCCCAATTCGCACTCCTTGAGCAGCAAATCCACCACCTGCTGCGCCGAGTCGTCGCAAAAAAGCTGGCCGAGGGTTTTTTCATGCCAGGCGATGCCGTATTGCTGCATCAGGGCAATAAAGTCCCACTGGGTATAACGCGACAGTGCGGACTTGCAGAAATGCGGATTTTGCGAGAGGAACGCCGCCGGCTCGACATACAAATTGGTGAAATTACAGCGGCCGCCGCCGGACATGAGAATTTTCCGTCCCGGCTTTTTGCCGTTATCCAGCAGCAATACCCTGCGGCCCAGCCGGCCGGCCTGCGCGGCGCAAAACATGCCCGCGGCGCCGGCGCCGATCACCACTACGTCAAACTGTTCCACCATACTTGCTCTCTGCTAATGCCTGCTTAATCATGAAAAAGGGCGTCCGTCCGGCTATTGTGCGTTCCACGCGGGGGCCGATTGTAATGTCCCCGGTGGCCTTATGCCAACGTAACAGGATGATAAAATCAGTAAGCATAGTTATCCTCATGATTTTACAGAGTAAAGTGCGGACAAGCCCGCGCAGTGCCGACAGAAATGTCATAAAAAGGTCATATTTCTCTTTTCCACGGCCCCTGTTGTCGCAGATAATGCGCCCCGTTCATGTCCAATCTATGGCGTAACCCTATGCTACATCTATTTACCGGCCTGGAGTTTCATACCGGTCTTATGCTGGTGCTCGCATTGATTTTTGTCCTGGTATATGAAGCCATCAACGGGTTTCATGATACCGCCAATGCGGTAGCAACCGTAATCTACACACGTGCCCTGCGCTCGCAGCTGGCCGTGGGCATGTCGGGAATCTTCAATTTTCTCGGCGTACTGCTCGGCGGCCTGAGCGTGGCGTATGCCATCGTGCATCTGCTGCCGGTCGACCTGTTGTTAAACGTCAGCTCCACCCACGGCCTGGCAATGATGTTTTCCATGCTGCTGGCGGCCATTATCTGGAACCTGGGAACCTGGTACTTCGGTTTGCCGGCCTCCAGCTCGCATACCTTGATTGGCGCCATTATCGGCATCGGCCTGACCAACGCCATGGTAACCGACTCGTCGGTGCTGGACGCGCTGAATATCCCGAAGCTTATCGAGATCTTCCTGTCGCTGATCATTTCGCCCATCGTCGGGCTGGTGGTGGCCGGTATCATGGTCTTCGCGCTGCGCCGTTACTGGAGCAGTACCCCGAAACGGCGCCGCATTCATTTGACGCCGGCGGAACGGGAGAAGAAAGACGGCAAACGCAAACCGCCGTTCTGGACCCGCACTGCGCTTATCCTGTCGGCCGCCGGGGTGAGTTTTGCCCACGGCGCCAATGACGGACAGAAAGGTATCGGCCTGATCATGCTGGTATTGATAGGCGTCGCGCCGGCCGGGTTCGTGGTGAATATGAATTCCACCGGCTATGATATCGCCCGCACCCGCGACGCGGTCGGCAACCTGCAGCAATTTTACCTGCAGCATCAAGGCGCCCTGCCGCAGGTGGTTAACGCCGAACCGCCGGCGATTCCGACGCCGGATGTCAACGCCCTGCCGTCCACGCCGGCCGAGTTTCACTGCGACAGTTCCCGGGCGCTGCTGGCCATCACCCGCGCCATGGCGCTGCTGGATAATTTGCAGAGCTACGATAAGATCACGCCCTTCGAGCGCGCGCATGTGCGCCGCCTGTTGATGTGCGTCGCCGATACCGCGGACCGGACCGCCAAGCTGCCGCAAACCACCGGCGAAGATAAACGCTTCCTGAATAATTTGCGTAAGGATCTGCTGGCAACCGTGGAGTACGCGCCGCTGTGGATTATCGTTGCCGTGGCGCTGGCCTTGTCGCTGGGCACCATGATTGGCTGGCGGCGCGTTGCCACCACCATCGGCGAAAAGATCGGCAAGAAGGGCATGACCTACGCGCAGGGACTGTCGGCGCAGATGACCGCCGCCGTGTCCATCGGCGCCGCCAGCTATACCGGCATGCCGGTTTCCACCACCCATGTATTGTCCTCCGCGGTGGCGGGCACCATGCTGGTGGACGGCGGCGGCGTCCAGGGTAAGACCGTGCAAAATATCCTGCTGGCGTGGGTACTCACCCTGCCGGTGGCTATCGTGCTCTCGGGTAGTCTGTACTGGCTGGCATTGAAGCTGATTTAACGCATCCGGCAGGCGTAGTGAAAAGGGCGGCCTGCGGGTCGCCTTTTTAATTGTTTGATTCCCAGCACGGTTTCTTTACGTCTCAGTGCCAGATAGCCAGGGCAATCAGGCTGACGACGATGAATCCGCACAGCGCGCTGGTCAGCATAAATTGCCGGCGCACCCGCTCGCAGCGGCGGATAAATTCCGGATCGTGATGATCGAGATACCGCTGGGCAATGATGTAGCGTACCAGCCTGAGCTGCTTGCTGGGCTGTCCGTGCGCGGTGAAAAACCCGCCGCCGTCCACGTACTGGTAGAGCAGCGGATCGCACCCCCGCAGTACCACCAACAATGCCCGCAACGATGAGTAATAACGCGCCATATTAACGACACAGACGACACATAAAGCCCAGAAAAGCGCAACGGTGTTGATCATAAATCCCCCCCGGCAACGCGACTCCACACAACCTTCCGACATCCGGGCCGGCAGCGGTTTACGCGCGATAGCAACTAACCACAGAGCTGAAGAAGCCCACCCCAAAAATTGATATAACCGAGAATGGATATACGCAGTAAAAATACTGCCGGACCTTGCAATATTGAGTGTAGAAAAGTTTGTCTAAAGAAAGCAATCGAAGCGACAAAAATTGTTCTTTTAGCCGGTTTTTTTTCAGCAACGCGACCGCGCCTTGCCGGGCCACCCCGGCATACGGGCTACGTCGCATCCTCCCCGGATAATGCGCGATGCCCTTTCTAATAAAAGCTATACTAAATTTAGTGCGTTGAAAAATTAATAATTATAATTCAATTATGTTAGTTATTGCTGTTAAGGTTTTACCGCCGGAGTATCGCCCCAGCCGAAAATGCTGGGCGGGTTGATAAATATCATACGGATAGGTGTGATCACGGCATCACTTCTGGAACGCCGCCGAGTGTTAAACTTAAGGCGTCACAGACATGCCGGATGAGTACCCACGTCGCGCGGAGTTAACGAGTGACATTTTGCAAGGAGTCTGATTATGTCTTATAAACACATCCTTATCGCCGTTGACCTTTCACCGGAAAGCAATGTGTTGGTGGAAAAAGCAGTATCGATGGCCAGACCGTACAACGCGAAGATTTCGTTGATCCATGTTGACGTCAATTATTCCGATCTCTATACCGGACTTATCGACGTCAATCTCGGGGATATGCAAAAACGCATCTCCGAGGAAACCCAAAATGCGATGACGCAGCTGTCGCAGAACGCCCATTATCCGATTGCCGAAATCCTCAGCGGCAGCGGCGATTTAGGCCAGGTGCTGGTGGATGCCATCAATAAGTACGATGTCGATCTGGTCCTGTGCGGACATCATCAGGATTTCTGGAGCAAGCTGATGTCGTCGGCCCGCCAGCTGATCAATACCGTCCATGTGGATATGCTGATCGTGCCGTTGAACGACGAAGAAGTCTACGAGGATTAAGCGTGTTGATGCGCACAGCCTCCGCCCTGCGGGGCGGGGGCCGGCGCATGCATGGTTTCACCCCGACATTGCGCATCTCCGGCGGGTTTAATCCGCCGTAACCTGTTGCTCTGCGGGGATTGCTTGTGGGGTATAGATATCGAAACGATGATTTTTTGTGGTGACATGGGCCTGGGCGGCAATGCCCGCCAGCGGCGGAGCATAGTCCGGGCGTTTGACCACCACCCGCCGGGTCGCCAGCGCGCGCGCGGGTAGAAGCAGTTCGTCGGCGTCCTCGTCGGCGCCCACCAGCGATTGAAACACCCGCATCTCTTTTTTAACCAGCGCGCTTTTCTGCCGGTGCGGAAACATCGGATCAAGATAAACCGCATCCGGACGCGGCCGCAGCCCGGTTAACCCGATCAGGCTGGAGCCGTGCACCAGCGTCAGGCGCTCACGCAGCCATGCCCCCACCTCCGGGTCGTCATAGGCCCGTTGCAGTCCGTCGTCCAGCAGCGCCGCCACCACGGGATGGCGCTCGAACATGCGCACACGGCAGCCGAGGGACGCCAGGACAAACGCATCGCGCCCCAGGCCCGCCGTCGCGTCCACCACGTCCGGCAGCGTTTTACCCTTTACGCCCACCGCCCGGGCGATGGCTTCGCCGCGTCCGCCGCCGAAGCGGCGGCGATGTGCCATTACCCCGCCGGTAAAATCGACGAAGATGGCGCCGAGCTTCGGCTCATCGCGCTTGCGCAGCTCAAGGCGCTCCGGCGTCAGCACCAGTTCCATCACCGCCGACGCATCGTGCAGCAGGCCCCAGCGTTCAGCCAGGGCCGCTAAACGCGCCTTGTCCACGCCCGGTTCACAACGCAGCGCCAGCGGCTCCAGCGGCATTATCCGCGGATACCGTAATGATGCAGCATGGCGTCCAGCTCGGGTTCACGGCCGCGGAAACGGACAAACAGCGCCATCGGCTCCTCGGAACCGCCGCGCGAGAGAATATTGTCCAGGAACGACTGGCCGGTTTGCCGATTGAAGATCCCCTCTTCCTCAAAGCGCGACCAGGCGTCCGCCGCCAGCACGTCGGCCCAGAGATAGCTGTAGTAGCCCGCCGCGTAACCGCCGGCGAATATATGGCTGAACGCATGGGGGAAACGGCTCCATTCCACCGCCGGCATGACCGCCACCTGCTGTTTCACCTCCGCCAGCGTTTGCAGGATGCGCGCGCCCTGTTCCTGGCTGTATTCGAAATGCATGCGGAAATCAAACAGGCCGAATTCCAGCTGGCGCAGGATAAACAGGGCCGCCTGGTAATTTTTCGCCGCCAGCAGCTTATCCAGCATGGCTTTGGGCAACGGCTCGTGGGTTTCATAATGGCCGGAGATAAAGGCCAGCGCCTCGGGCCGCCAGCAGAAGTTTTCCATAAACTGGCTGGGCAGTTCCACCGCGTCCCAGGGCACACCGCTGATGCCGGCAACCCCGGGAGTGTCGATGCGGGTCAGCATATGATGCAAGCCGTGGCCGAATTCGTGGAACAGGGTGGTGACCTCGTCGTGGGTAAACAGCGCCGGCTTGCCGCTGACCGGGCGGTTAAAATTGCAGGTCAGGTAGGCCACCGGCTTTTGCAGGCTGCCGTCGGCTTTGCGCAGCATGCCGACGCAATCGTCCATCCAGGCGCCGCCGCGCTTATTGTCGCGGGCATATAAATCCAGGTAGAAACTACCGCGCAGCTCGCCCTGTTCGTCGAACAAATCGAAAAAACGCACCTCGGGATGCCAGGTATCCACATCCGTACGCTCCTCGGCGGTGATGCCATAGATGCGGTTCACCACCTCAAACAGGCCGTTTACCACCCGCTGCTCGGGGAAATAAGGCCGCAGCTGCTCATCGCTGATGGCGTAAAGATGTTGTTTTTGCTTTTCGCTATAGTAGGTAATATCCCAGGGATTTAACGCATCGCGGCCGTGGTGTTTGGCCGCGAAAGCGCGCAGCTGCTCCAGTTCCTGCTCGCCCTGCGGACGGGCGCGCCGGGCCAGATCGGTGAGAAAATCCAGCACCTGCTGCGGATTTTGCGCCATTTTGGTCGCCAGGGACTTATCGGCATAGCTGGCGAAACCCAGCAGTTGGGCGAATTCGTGCCGCAGCGCCAGGATTTCCTCCATGATCGGGCCGTTGTCCCATTTGCCGGCATTGGGACCCTGGTCGGAGGCGCGGGTGACATAGGCGCGGTACAGTTCTTCACGCAGGGCGGCGTTATCGCAATACGTCATCACCGGCAGATAGCTGGGGATATCAAGGGTAATCAGCCAGCCTTCCTGCCCCTTCGCCTCCGCCTGGGCGCGGGCCGCGGCCAGCGCGCTTTCCGGCATGCCGCCGAGTTCGCCTTCGTCGGTAATCAGCTTGCTCCACCCCATGGTGGCGTCCAGCACATTATTGCTATAGGCCGAACCCAGCTCCGACAGGCGCGCGGCAATCTCGCCATAGCGCTTTTGTTTCTCGGGTGAAAGGCCGATCCCCGACAGCTCGAAGTCGCGCAGGGCGTTATCGACCGCTTTTTTTTGCGCCACGCTCAGCTCATCGTAGTATTCGCCGTTGCGCAAATCGCGATACGCGTCGTACAACCCCTTGTTCTGGCCCACCCAGGTACTGTATTCCGACAATAACGGCAGGCTTTGCTCATAGGCTTCGCGCAGCTCCGGGCTGTTCTGCACCGCATTCAGATGGCCGACCGGCGACCAGATGCGGCCCAGGCGATCGTCCGCTTCCGCAAGCGGCTGGCATAAGGTGTCCCAGGTATACGGACCCGATAGCGCAACGATGCGCTCAACGGTCTGTCGGCAGTCGGCAAGGGCGGATTTTACCGCCGGGACGATATGCTCAGGAAGAATGGCGGAAAACGGCGGCAAGGAAAATGGAGTCAACAACGGATTTGTCATAGCGCGGCCCTGATCATTGTTTAAAAGATATGAAAGTAACATGAGGCTAACTATAGCGAAAATCAATGGCGGGCAACGGAATGTGTTATGCCGTTAACGCCGACGACGGCTAACGGCCCGTGGAAAATAGCGGCGGCGCGGGGAGAGAACAGCGCGGTTGCTGCCCCACACCCCAGGCTGAGGGATGCCAATATGCCCCGCGGCCGTAGGGGAAATTTATTTTCGTTATTGCTGCTATTTGGTTGATCTGGCTCATTTAAGCGGTGGGCTTTTGTCGCTGAAAAGAGTAATAATGGTTACAACGATAATCATTCAAATTTATTGCAAATGGGATGGTGTAAAATGATTGCTGCTTTTAACCGTATGCTGGATAAACCGGATTTAGGAAGATTAGTGCTGCGCGTCGCTTTTGGCGGCATGATGATGCTTCATGGCATCCATAAAGCGATCTATGGTATTGACGGTATCGTCGGCATGGTGGAGCGGCACGGCATGCCGGCGTTTGTTGCCTACGGTGTGTTTCTCGGCGAGATAGTGGTGCCGGTGCTGTTTATCCTCGGCATCCTGGTACGCCCCGCCGCGCTGGTATTTTGTTTTACCATGCTCTTTGCCTGGCTGATTACCAATCCGGGCATGATATTGACCCTGGACAAAGTGGGCGGCTGGGGTTTTGAGGTTATCGCCGTTTACCTGTTCGCCGGCATCGCCATAGCGCTGTTGGGCTGCGGCCGGTATAGCGTGATGAGCAATCCTAACCTGCGTTAAACGCCCGCCCCCTCCGGCTTGGATGGCCGGCAAGGCATGGCGCCGTGCGGGAAATACCCCGCCATCCCGGCCCGGGGACGGCGGCTGCGGGCGATATGCCGTTTTTCATTGAAGTCTTTCTATCAGCGTGAATTGCTCGAATACCAGCAGCATCTCCGGTGAAAAGCCGCCCTCGCGCTGAAAAAAATCCCGATGCGCCGCCCGCCAGTAGTCCAGGCTCTTATCTCCCTCGCCTTCCAGGGCGGCCATGTCGGCGGTCACGTCGCAATAACGCACCAACCGTTGCGCCACGGTGCGGATGACGCAGGCGGGATTGTCGGCGCCGTCCAGTATCACATGATAACCGCCGACAGCCGGGGCCCCGTCCTGCCGGAAAGCGGTATAAGAACAGCAGGACGCGGTTTTTTCGCCGCGCAGGACCAGGGCCAGCAGAGTATCGGCCATCTCGGCGCTGTCGCCAAAAGCCCAGAATTGGGCGCCGGGATAACGGTCCGCAAGAACAATCCGCATGATAACCCCATCCTTTCAATAAATTACCTGGAAAAAATCTAAACGATCCATTAACAGAAAAGCCGTATTGAGTAAAGTAAATGGCATTGCCACGCCGCCATGATAGGGTTCACGACATCGCCAAATCCGGCTGAAGCAACAGCAAGCATTCCCCCTATAAATATAAAATAGTAACGCGGTATTCCGAGGTGACATCATGAACAAGACGCCCCGCCTCGCCGGGCAATGGCATTGCCTGGCCAAAAGCGTGACCTGCGGCCTGTTACTGCTGGCGGGATCGGCCAGCGCGTTAACCTTGCAACGCGATGACATGATCTTTACCGTCGACCCGTCCACGCTTGCCATCAGTATCGGCAATATGCCAGTAAATCAGCCGCAGGCGCCGCAGAAAGTCACTGCATTGAGCCACGGCCCCACCCAGGCTAACTGGTACTGGCCGCAGCGGGCAATGAACGTCGCCCTGCGGCTGGGGGATAACGAGTTATATCTTGATTTCACGACCGCCAAGCCGCAGCGCTTTATCTGGTTTTCCCTGCCCGAGCCGGTGAAAACACTGCTGTTGCCGCTGGCCGAAGGCAGCCGGGTGTCACTTAAGGATCCGCACTGGCAACAGTATCTGTTGGGCGAGATGTCATCGCTCAATACCAATATGGATTTAAAACTGCCGTTATGGAGCCAGTTGCAGGGCGGCCAGGTCGTCAGTTGGCTCTTACTCACGCCGATGCATAATGAGGTGGCATTTTCCGGCGCAGAAACCGCGGTGAAGATGGTCGCCGCGCATGAATTCAATCGATTTAATCAACATCAGCCTTTGCAGGTCCTGCTTTATGCGGGGCGTTCAGAGCTTTCCGGCGCCTTGCGCTATCGGCAATATCTGCAGCAAACCGGTCAGTTCACACCATTACAGGATAAAATCCGCCTGGCGCCGGAGGGCGAAAAACTGATCGGGGCCACCCATGTTTATCTATGGGGCAACGGCCCGCTCGATGTGTCCGATGTTATTGACTGGCCCGGACTGGCGCTGTATCTGCAATCGCCAGGGGGATTATCCCTGTGGGATAAAATCGATAAAGAGGGCAGGCAAACCCTTGAGACCGTTAAAACCCGGATTCCGCAGCCATGGCAGCAAGCCTCGCTGACCGCCGCGCTGAACGCAGCCTTAATCGACAGCGTTCCTGTTAACGCCACGCCCGATGATCCTGATTTCCTGCCGGCGCAGCAGGCACAGGCCAACGCCATACGCCGGCTTGCCGAACAGCGCCTGGGCCCCTTTCTTGCCCCTGCCGCAGCCTGGGGCCAGGGGTTAAGCACGCCATTGATAACCGCATTGCATCAGGCGGGGCTGCCGCGGTTATGGCTGGCAACTGAAAAGTGGACCGCTAATTTTATGGCGGCGCGGGCGGTGGCGCTGGCAAAAAAATCAGGCTATCTGATCGCCACCTATGATTCATACGATACGGCTATCCCGCGCGGCGTTAATGACAGCTGGTTAAGCGCGCAGATACCCGCGGCGCTGCGCGAAAACTGCGCCATCGTGGAAGCGCATGGCGGCAAAAAGCCCGGTTTTGGCCAAAAAGGGTATTATCTTAACCCCAGCTGTATGCTGTCGTTTTCGCAGAAAAGAATAAGCGAACTGATGCATCTGGGGAATCTGAACAGCCTGTTCCTGGATGTCGACGGCACCGGCATGGCCGCGGATGACTATCATCCGGTCCACCCGAGCGGCGCGCAGCACACCATTGCCGCCCGCAATGCCCGCATGGCCTGGTTTAATACCACCTTTAAACTGCCCTTGGGATCAGAGGACGGCAACGCGGCCAATGCGGGTCAGCTGATGTTTGCGCATGGCACCCAGACCTGGGGATTTGGCTGGGGCCGCAAGGATATGTATCAGGATCGCCGTTCCCCCTGGTATCTCGGCGCCTGGTGGCCGGATGCCCAGCCGGCATTCTTTTTTGCCCCGGCAAAGGTGAAGGAGCCTTATCGCAGCGTTGTATTCGACCCGCGCAATCGTATCCCGCTTTATCAGGCCGTTTTTCACGATGCCCTTATCAGCAGCCATCACTGGCACACCGACAACCTCAAGTTAAGCGAGGTGAAAACGACCCGGACCTTGCTTAGCGGGCTGTATAACACGGCACCGATGTATCATCTTAATCGCGCCACGCTCGCCGCCAGACTACCGGAAATACTCAAAACGGATGCTGTCTTCCGCCCGCTGCATACCGCACTGTGGAATCAAGCGCTGACGGGTTTCCGCTGGCTGGACGACGCCGGCTGGGTGCAGCAAACCACGTTTAGCGACGGGTCGGTGATTGTCGCCAACTTCAGCCAAAGCGCCTTTGCGGATATTCCCGCCCAAGGCCTGCGCGCAACCCTGGCCGACGGCCGGATACTGGATTTTAAAGGATAGCGTCATGCGTAACGCCTAAGGAAGCCGGTTCCTTCCCGCGGCATCACCACCGGGGCCGGACACTATGCCGCGCGCGTTTAACCATGGCTGATAGCCGGGGGGCGCCCGCATTACCTTCACATATGTAAGGAATGCGATAAGGGCGGTAAATCATTGTCAGTAGGGCATTTTTTTAAGATATTTCCTGATGTCGTCCCGTCTGATCTCGCTGATAGTGTGCTTACTGGCTTGGCGAAGCAGTCGCTTAATTGAGGGTGACAAAAAATGAAAAAATCTACGCTGCTAATGGTAATCACATTAATTTCAGCAAGCGCCTGCCTCCCGACAGCGTCATACGCCGACGGTCCCGGCGGACACGACGGCCAGGATTGGCAGCCCCGCAACGGGGGCGGCGACCATCACGGTAATGGCGGCCCGGGCGGACAAGGCGGCCATGACAACCGGGGCGGCCATGATAACCGGGGCCATGGCGACCGGGGCGGCCCGCGCGGCCGTGAACGCGACCATTTCGCCTGGAACGGCCATGATTTCAGGCGCGGACATCCGGTACCGCGCTATTACCGCGAACATTACCGCGTTGATGACTGGCGTAGCCGTGGCCTGTACGAGCCGCCCAGAGGCGAGCAATGGGCCTATATCGACGGTAATTATGTACTGATGGCGGTGGCGACCGGAGTGATAACGTCCATTATCGTCGGCAGCATGCTGCATAACTAACGCCTTTTCCTGCCGATGGGTTAACGCCCATCGGCAGGCTTTACCTGGTTTTCCCCCTCGTTTTCCCCCGCCCTGGCGCTATCCAGGCATAAAAAAGCCCGCAGGTCGCGGGCAATGCTTTTCCCTTTTTATCCCCAAGGCGGTTTATACTAGCGCCCATGATATGCTGTGCCCTGTAGCGCGCCCCGTACCTGTCTTGCCGTTAGGGCCGTAAATCTTCAGCACCGCAACGACGCACAGTAGTCACTTTCGGTAACGCACTGATTATACTGTAAATAACAACATCATCTGAAAGCGCAAAACACTATGTTAAGTTATCGCCACAGTTTTCATGCCGGTAATCACGCCGATGTGCTGAAACACACCGTCCAGAGTCTGATCCTGACGGCCATGAAGGAAAAAGAAAAACCTTTCCTTTATCTTGATACCCATGCGGGTGCCGGGCGCTATTTGCTCAGCAGCGAGCGCGCCGAACGCACCGGGGAATACCTGGATGGCATCGGCAAGATCTGGCAGCGGGACGATTGTCCGGCGCTGCTGGACCCCTACCTGACGGTAATCCGTCATTATAACCGCAGCGGTACCCTGCGTTATTACCCCGGCTCGCCGCTGATTGCGCGCCAGATGCTGCGCGCGCAGGACAAGCTGCACCTGACGGAACTGCATACCAGCGATTATCCGCTGCTGCGTAATGAGTTCCAGAAAGACGCGCGCGCCGAAGTATTGCGCGCCGACGGTTATGCCCAGTTGAAATCCCAACTGCCGCCGCAGAGCCGGCGCGGGATGATCCTGATGGACCCGTCCTATGAGCTGAAATCCGATTATCCCGACGTAGTGTCCGGCATTGAGGAGGGTTACAAGCGTTTTGCCACCGGCATTTACGCTCTGTGGTATCCGGTAGTGCTGCGCCAGCATGTGAAAAAAATCCTGGCATCGCTTGAGAAAACCGGCATCCGCCGCATCCTGCAAATCGAACTGGCGGTCAGGCCGGACAGCGACCAGCGCGGCATGACCGGCTCGGGCATGATTGTGATCAATCCGCCGTGGATGCTGGAGCAACAGATGACCGAGCTGTTGCCCTGGCTGCACCAGGCGCTGGTGCCCACCGGACACGGCCATACGCTGGTGCGCTGGGTGGTGCCGGAATAACCGCGGGCGAATCCGGCGGCGCCCGGGCGGCGGCCAACGCCGACAGATCGGGCAGCGCCGGGCCAACGCCCAGGCCGGCGCATTGCCACGGCGCCCCGCTCTGCGCCTATCGGAGGGATTGATGCAAACTTTGCGACAAATGCGTTTTGCGCGTTAAACTTGTGCCCATCAAAAGACCAAAAGGGAATCCTGATGACCAGACATTACGACTATCTTGCTATTGGCGGCGGCAGCGGCGGTATCGCCTCGATTAACCGTGCCGCATCGTACGGCCGGAAGTGCGCGCTGATCGAGGCCAAATATCTTGGCGGCACCTGCGTCAATGTCGGTTGCGTCCCGAAAAAAATCATGTGGCACGCGGCGCAAATCGCCGAGGCGATCAAGCTCTACGGTCCGGATTATGGTTTCGACACCACCATTAACCATTTTGACTGGCAGACCCTGGTCAAGAGCCGCAGCGCCTATATCGACCGCATCCATCAGTCCTACGAACGGGTGCTGGGCAATAACAACGTCGATGTTATCGAGGGTTTCGCCACCTTTGTTGACGCGCATACCGTAGCAGTCAACGGCGAACACATCACCGCCGATCATATTCTGATCGCGACCGGCGGACGCCCCAGCCATATCGATATCCCCGGCGCCGAATACGGTATCGATTCCGACGGTTTTTTCGCGCTGGACGCCATGCCGCAGCGCGTGGCGGTGGTCGGCGCCGGTTATATCGCGGTGGAGCTTGCCGGGGTGGTGAATGCGCTGGGCGCGCAGACCCATTTGTTTGTGCGTAAGCACGCGCCGCTGCGCACCTTCGATCCGCTGGTGGTGGAGACGCTGGTGGAAATCATGCAGGCGGAAGGCCCGAACCTGCATACCGGCTCAATTCCCGAAACCATTGTGAAAAACCAGGACGGCAGCCTGACGCTGACGCTGGAAAACGGCCAGGTATTTACCGTCGACGCGCTGATTTGGGCCATCGGGCGCGAGCCGTCCACTGATAACCTCAACCTGGCCGCGGCCGGGGTGGAAACCGACAGCAACGGCTATATCCGGGTGGATAAATACCAGAATACCAATGTCCAGGGCATCTACGCCGTCGGCGACAATACCGGCGCGGTGGAACTGACCCCGGTGGCGGTGGCCGCGGGTCGCCGCCTGTCGGAACGCTTGTTTAACGGCAAGCCGGAAGAACATCTGGATTACAATCTCATCCCAACCGTCGTGTTCAGCCATCCGCCCATCGGCACCATCGGCCTGACCGAGCCGGAAGCGATCGCCAAATACGGTGAAAAACAGATCAAGATATACAAAACAGCGTTTACCTCCATGTACACCGCCGTGACAAGCCATCGCCAGCCATGCAGGATGAAGCTGGTGTGCCTGGGGCCGGAGGAAAAAATTATCGGCCTGCACGGCATCGGCCTGGGCATGGATGAGATCCTTCAGGGCTTTGCCGTGGCCATGAAGATGGGCGCCACCAAGCGTGATTTTGATAATACCGTGGCGATTCATCCCACCGCGGCGGAAGAATTGGTCACCATGCGATAAGGCTATACCCCATCGTCCCATCCCGGTAAAAATCCGGAAAACGCGTTCACTGGCGATAGATCCCCTGATCTACCGCCAGTGTCATTTTCCGGCACCGCCATGGAAACGCCCGAACGCGCGGGCGCACACCAGCGCCATTAACAGCGCGCCCAGGCCGGCGGCGCCCGCGTCCGCCATAGCGCGTAGAGTGAAAGATCCCACCTGGTAAATCAAAAAATAGGCCAGCGCCACATTGAATGCCCCCCACAACACATTAACGGTTGCCGATGACAGCCCCTGGCCCGGCGGCGTGGCAAAGGGACTTTGGAAAGACCGCCCCATCATTCCGCTGACCAAATGTGGAATCGCGTTGGCGACAACGGCTCCGCCCAAGAAATACGACAGGTAGTGATACCACGGCATGCGGGGATCCTCCAATGACCATATCAGTGTGTTGCCCGCCGCTTGCCGCGCAGCGGCCGATGGCTTCGCCCGGCGGCGCGGGTTGACGGCGCCAGGTGCGCGGCGCCAGGAATGAGATTTGCACTTAACAGTCAAACTTGCAAGTTTATCTTGCAAGTTTGACTGGCAACATTCATGCTTTCCCTATCATTTACCCATTATGGTGACCAAAGCATGTCAGCCAATACCCCGGAGCAAGACGTTTTCGATTTTATGCAGGCGATAGGGATGCTTATCCGGCGTACCCGCAATGAATCCGGGGCGGGAGAACTTTCAATGACCGAGTCTGTCGTCATGTCGCGGCTGGCTAACGACGGCCCCGCCACCACGGCGGCGCTGGCGCGCGCTGAAAGGATGAAGCCGCAGTCTATGGGCGCGACCATTGCCGCGCTTGAAGACATGGGCATCGTCAGGCGTACGCCGCATGCCACCGACGGCCGCCAGGTGCTTATCGAGCTGACGGCGCGCGGGGTTGAGCTACGCAAGAAAAACCGCGAGGCGAAACGGCTGTGGTTATCGCAGGCGATCGCGGAACTTGACGTGGAAGAACGCGCCATGCTTTTCAAGGCCGGCGGGATCATCAAACGACTGGCCGAAAAATGAACCCGGGAACGAAGCGCGGCAACGCGCCCGGCGAAATCGGCTCATCCGTGTGGAAAGTGGCCGTCGTCGTCTTGATCGGGTCGTTTATGACGCAGCTCGATTCGACCGTGGTCAACGTTTCACTCTCGACCATCAGCCATACGCTCGGCTCATCGATTGCGACGGCGCAGTGGATCGTCAGCGGCTATCTGCTGGCGATGACCCTGATGCTGCCGCTCAACGGCTGGCTCGTGGATCGCATCGGCGCAAAGCGGCTTTATCTTATCTGTTTCGCGGTCTTTATCCTGGCGTCCGTTCTGTGCGGCGCGTCGCAAACGATGGGCGGATTGATCGCCGCCCGGGTGTTCCAGGGTCTGGTGGGCGGCGTGCTGGCGCCCATGACGCAGATGATGATTGCGCGCGCGGCGGGGAAAAACATGGCGCGGGTGATGGGCTACGCCACGCTGCCTATCCTGCTCGCACCCATTCTCGGCCCGGTGGTGGCCGGGACGATCCTGACGCAGGCCACCTGGTCCTGGTTGTTCTACCTTAACGTACCGGTGGGGGTGGCAGGTGTCGCACTGGCGGCGTTACTGCTGCCGGGTGATGCCGTCACCTTGCCATCGCGGCCGTTCGATCTTCCCGGTTTCGCGCTGATTTCCCCCGGCCTCGTGGCGTTGATTTACGGGCTGCAAAATGCGGCGCACGCCGGGGGACGATGGCTGCTGCTTGCGGCCGTCGTGGTCCTGGCCGGGTTCGTGCGCCATTCCTGGCGCAAGGGGGATTCAGCGCTGATCGACGTACGGATTTTCTCGCACCGGACCTTCTCTGTCGCCGCGATCACACAATTTTTCGCCAGCGGCATCATGTACGGCCGGCAGCTGATCGTCCCGCTGTACCTGATAGCCGGCTGTGGGTTATCCGCCGCGCACGCGGGCTGGCTTATCGCCGCGACGGGGATCGGCATGATGTGCTCGTTTGCGTTGCTGGGGGCGTTGACCGACAGGTACGGCTGCCGCGCGGTCTCGGCGGGCGGCGCGTTGCTGGCGTTCCTGAGCACCCTGGCGTTCCTGTGGATGGCAAGCCATCTGTTCTCCCCCGCCTGGGCCATGGCAAGCCTGTTTCTCGCCGGCGTGGGCCAGGGAACCATCAGCATACCATCCATATCGGCCGCGTATGCGTCGATACCGAAAGCGAGGCTTGCCGTGGCGAACACCGCGCTGAATATCGCACAACGGATCGGCGGGCCGGTGGCGACCACGCTCCTGGCCATGGCCGTCTCGTTAACCCCGCCACACCCCGCCCATGCCCAGCCGCGGCAATTCTTGCTGGCCTTTGCGCTGCTTTCGGGCCTGCACCTGTTGGCGTTCGTGGCGGCGATGTTCCTGCCGTTGCGCATATCGCGCGCAGCCTGAGCCAGAAACACCGGCGCGGCAACCGGCTCAGCCCTCGCCGGAGGAGTCGGGCCTGTCCCCGCGTTGCGCGGCCGCCGCCATTTTGTCCTGCCGCCAGTTAAGCAGCGGCGAAACCGAGATGCCGTGCACGATAACGCTTGCCACAATCAGCGTAAACGCCATATTGGCCATGCGCTCGGCATCAGGGCCGGACAGGCCGTGGATATAGGCCCAGGTAATATAGTTGATGCTGCCGATGCCGCGGATACCCAGCCAGCCGATCAAGACCCGGTGCAGGCGCGGCGTGCCGCTGCCGATGGTCGCCGCATACACTGCGAGCGGGCGAACCAGCAAAAATACGATTGCCGCCAGCACCAATCCCATGGGATCCCAATGCAGCGCCAGGGTGACGCCCAACACGATAACGATACCGGCGGCAAACAACCGTTCCATGGTATCGCCAAAGGAGAGCGCGTCGCTGACCACCAGGCCGACGGAGCGCAGCGGCCCCGACGCACCGGACTCATGGCGCTGGTTGGGATTGACCAGGGATTCCGCCGTGCCGCCGCGCGCGTCCTCCGGCAAATGGTCCGGCGAATGCCGGGAAAAGATGCCCAGCTCGGTGCGCCTGAGCCCGACGCCGGCGGCAAACGTGGCTAAAAAGCCCGACGCGTCCAGGCTTTGCGCCGCGGCGTAGCTTAATGCCACCAGCGCCAGGGCCAGGAAATCATTGGGCGCGGTGTCGTTCCGGGTACTTTTCAGGTGCGTGGCCAGATGGCCAATCAGCCGGCCCATGCCAAAACCGATGCCCAGCCCGCCCAGCAGCGCCCAGGCGACATCGCGCAGCGCCCAGTGGCCCAGCATGCCGAACGACAGCGGCTCATGGGTGGTCAGCAGCAGCATGGCCAACATTAAAATCGGCAGCGCCGTGCCGTCGTTCATGCCCGCTTCGCTGGACAGGGAGACCCGCAGGCTATCGTCGTCGCGGGCGTCGTTAACCGAAATCAGGCTGGCCAGCACCGGATCGGTCGGCGCCACTATCGCGCCGAAGGCCAGGGATAGCGGCCAGGAGAATCCGGTCAGCCAGTGGGCGGCCAGCGTCACGCCGCCGACCGTCAGGATCATCGCCGGGAAAGCCAGGCGCAGTCCCATGCGCCAGCCCTGGTCCTGGAACGGCAATCGCAGCTTGAGGCCGGTAATAAACAGCGAGGCGGCCATGGCAATTTCGGTGACATGCGCGATTAACATCGCGTGGGCGGCCACATCCACCCGCAGCAGGTTCAGCACCCAGGGACCGCAGACGATGCCCGCCAACAGATATACGCCGAATGAGGTGACGGGCCCGCGATGGATCCAGCCGGACGCCAGCGACATGACTAATAACAAGCCGCCCACGGCCGCTGTCCATCCCGTAAAACCCATGCGTTCCCCTGATAATGTCGTTATTCCCCTCTAAGTATGATCTATTTTTTTTATTCGCTCTGATTATGTGTGGACGGACTATCGGCACCCCGGCACGGCACATCGCTTCACGCTGGAAAACTAACCCGCCTTGAGATACCGCGCCTTTGCCACTGCGTGCCCCCGCCCTTGCGTATCGCGCGGCAACTGGCTACTGTTCTTTCTGATTGTCGGCACTTCACCGGAGCATATTGTGATGTCTTTAACGTCCCTGGCGCGCCTGCGCGATATTCCCGCCGGCGAGTGGGATGCCCTGGTCCCGGCCGGACAACCCTTTCTGCGCCACGCTTTTCTGTCGTCGCTTGAGGACAGCGGCAGCCTTGATCCGCGTTCGGGCTGGCAAGCCGACCATCTGTTATGGGTGGAGGACGGCCGTACCCTTGCCGCCATGCCCGGCTACCGGAAACACCACTCCTATGGCGAATATGTTTTCGATCAGGGCTGGGCGGAAGCCTGCGAACGCGCCGGTATTCAGTATTATCCCAAATGGCTGGGCGCCGTGCCCTTCAGTCCGGTAACCGGCGCCAGGCTGCTCGGCGACCCGGCGGCGGGCGCCCGGCTGCTGGCGGCGCTGCCGGGGCATCTGGCCCGCCACGGCCTCTCGGGCGCGCATATCAACTTTACCGATTCCCGCGCCAACGGTCTGCTGGCGGCCGAGCCGGACTGGCTCAGGCGCCTGGGTTGCCAGTATCATTGGTTTAATCGCGGCTACCGGGATTTCCAGGATTTTCTTGATGCCCTGACCTCGCGCAAACGCAAGCAAATGCGCAAGGAACGCGGGCAGGTCCTGGCGCAGGGCATTGAGTTCGCCTGGCTTGCGGGCGGGCAGGTGAGCGAGGCGCAGTGGGACTTTATCTACGCCTGCTACGCCAATACCTATGAGGTGCGCGGCCGCACGCCCTACCTGGCACGGGACTTTTTTAGCCTGCTGGCCGCACGGATGCCCGACGCCGTCCGGGTGGTGCTGGCCAGCCAACGGGGCCGCCCGGTGGCCATGGCCTTCAGCCTGGTGGACGGCGATACGTTTTACGGGCGCTATTGGGGCTGCCTGGCGGAATTCGATCGGCTGCATTTCGAAACCTGTTTTTACCAGGGCATTGATTATGCCATTGCCCATGGGCTGGCGCGTTTTGACGCCGGCGCCCAGGGCGAGCATAAGCTTATCCGCGGTTTCGAGCCGGTGCTGACCGACTCATGGCACTACCTGCGCCACCCCGGCCTGCGCGAGGCGGTGGCCGATTTCCTGACGCAAGAACAACAGGCCGTGCGCGCCTGGGCGCAGGACGCCAGGCAGTCGCTACCCTACCGCCAGGACTGAGCAAAACGTGGCGATAACCGGCACCGACCAAGCGCCATGCCGCCGCCCTGATTACTCCGCCCCGACAAATCCGCCGGTCTGGTATTGCCATAACCGGGCATACAACCCCTGGCGGGCCAGCAGTTCGTTATGGCTGCCGACCTCGGCGATGCGCCCATTATCCAGCACCACCAGCCGATCCATCTTGATAATGGTCGACAGCCGGTGGGCGATGGCAATGACCGTCTTGCCGCGCATCAGCAGCTCCAGGCTTTCCTGGATGGCCGCCTCCACCTCCGAATCCAGCGCCGAGGTCGCCTCGTCCATAATCAGGATCGGCGCGTCCTTCAGCAATACCCGGGCGATGGCGATACGCTGGCGCTGCCCGCCGGAGAGCTTCACGCCGCGCTCGCCGACATGGGCATCCAGGCCGGTACGGCCCTGCGGGTCGGACAGCAGCGGGATAAACTCGTCGGCGCGGGCGCGGCGAATGGCATCCCACAGTTGCTCGTCGCTGGCGCCGGGTTTGCCATACAGCAGGTTATCGCGGATAGAACGGTGCAGCAGGGAGGTATCCTGGGTGATCATGCCGATCTGCGCCCGCAGGCTCTCCTGGCTGACGTGGGCGATATCCTGCCCGTCGATAAGAATCCGGCCGCCGTCCAGGTCGTACAGGCGCAGCAGCAGGTTCACCAGCGTCGACTTGCCGGCTCCGGAGGGGCCGATCAGACCGATTTTTTCGCCGGGTTGGATAAACAGATCCAACCCGTTTATCACCGGCCGCTCCCGGCCGTAGTTAAAATCAACATGATCAAACCGAATGGCGCCGCGGTCGACCACCAGCCGCTGCGCCCGCGGCCGGTCGGTGACGCTGACCGGTTGGGCGATGGTTTCCAGGCCGTCCTGCACCATGCCGATATTTTCAAAAATGCCGTTAACCACCCACATGATCCAGCCCGACATATTGACGATGCGGATCACCAGGCCGGTGGCCAGCGCAATGGCGCCCACGCTTAACAGCGACTGGGTCCATAACCACAGCGCCAGCCCGGTGGTGCCGACGATCAGCAGGCCGTTGAGCGTGGTGATCACCACGTCCATACTGGTGACCACACGGCTTGCCAGCTGGGTTTTATACGTCTGCTCGCTGATAGCCTCGCGGGCATACTGCTGCTCCAGCGCCGTATGCGCGAACAGTTTCAGGGTGGTGATATTGGTATAGCCGTCGACAATACAGCCCATCAGCTTGGAACGCGCCTCTGAAGACGCCACCGAGCGGGCTTTGACCCTGGGCACGAAATAATACAGGCAGACCAGGTAGCCGAAAATCCAGGCCACCAGGGGGATCACCAGACGCCAATCCGCCTCGGCAAACAGCACCAGCGTGGTGATGGCGTAAATCAACACATGCCACAGGGCGTCCACCGCCTGCACCAGCGAGTCGCGCAGTGAATTGCCGGTTTGCATAATGCGCTGGGCGATGCGGCCGGCAAAATCATTCTGGAAAAAATTCAGGCTCTGGCGCAGCACGTAGTTATGATTTTGCCAGCGGATCAGGCTGGTCATACCCGGGCTGATGGTCTGGTGCACCAGCAGGTCGTGCAGGCCGATGAACACCGGACGCAGCAACAGGATCACCACCGTCATCCACAGCAGTTCGCCGCCGTGCTCGCTGAAAAAACGCGTGCCGGGCGTGCCGTTGACCAGGTCGATAATCCGGCTCAGGTAGCTGAACATCGCCACCTCGATAAGCGCGCCGACCAAACCCACCACCAGCAGCGCGGCAAAGCTCGGCCAGACCTGGCGCAGATAATACCAATAGAAAGGCCATACCCGGCCGGGTGGCGCCTTCGTCGGCGCTTCCTGGAAAACGTCGATAAATTTTTCGAAACGGCGGTACAGCATCACAATCCTCTCATCTCGTTTAAGCTGGGCGTACCCGGGATAAAGAAGAGTAGTGCATTTTGCGCCGGATTTTTGACTCAATTCACCGCTCATTAAGCCACAGTACCTTATGGCGGCGAGGAAACGCGGCGGGGCTCATGACGTAAAAAACGGCGCGCTCCCCGGCGCCCGCCGTCAGGTTGCCGCCGGCAGGCGTTATGCAGAGCGCGCCGTTCCACTGCTTCTCTTATTGATGCCGCCGCGTGAACGGGCGGATGTTATCGGCGCAATCCCGACGGCCTTGTCCCTTGGCGCGCGGGATCACTCAACCGCGTCGCGAATCAGCGGACAGGTCATGCAATGACCGCCGCCGCGTCCGCGGCCCAGCTCGCTGCCCACGATTTCAATGACCTCCACCCCTTCTTTACGCAGCCGGGTATTGGTTTTGGTATTGCGATCATAGGCCATGACCTTGCCGGGAGACAGCGCCACCATGTTATTGCCGCTGTCCCACTGCTGGCGTTCGGTATCGTAATCATTGCCCTCGGTTTCGACCACGCGCAGCGTATCCAGGTTTAACGCCGCGGCCACCGCCTCGACAAAGGAGCCCGGGTCGCGGCTGAGCTTCATGCCGGTCGGGCCGTCGTCCGGACGCAGGGAAAACGTTTTGATTTGATTGACGATGGCCGGATACAGCGTCACCACATCCCGATCGCAGAAGGTGAATACCGTATCCAGATGCATCGCCGCGCGCAGTTTCGGCATGGCGGCAATCATTACCCGTTCCACCCCGGACTGTTTTTTAGCGAACAGCGACGCCGCCAGTTGGGTAATGGCCTGGTGCGAGGTACGTTCGCTCATGCCGATGAGCACCGTTTTATTGCCGATAGGCATCACATCGCCGCCTTCCAGGGTGGCGGTGCCGTGGTGAACCGTCGGATCGCCATACCAGACATCGAAATGGGCATGGGCAAAATCCGGATGGAATTTATAGATAGCCGCCATCAGCAATGTTTCCTCATGGCGGGCCGGCCAGTAAAGCGGGTTAAGCGTGACGCCGCCGTAGATCCAGCAGGTCGTGTCGCGGGTATACAGGGTATTGGGCAACGGCGGCAGCAGGTACTCGGTAATGCCCACCGCTTCACGGATCAGCGTCAGTTCCTCATGATCGGCATATCCCTGCGCGGCCAGTTCGGTGGTGGAGAGGCCGCCTATCAGCACTTCGGCCAGGATCCGCGGCGGCAGGCCATCGAGGAAACTGCGGGTTTCGCTTAATATCCCAAGCGTTACCTCATCGGGCACGATTTGCTGATCAAGCAGCCAGCTCCTGGCCAAAGGATTTTCCAGGGTCGTCGCCAGCAGGTTATGCATTTCCACCACCTCGACGCCCTGCTCGCGCATTTTGGTCATAAAGTCGAAATGATCGCGTTTGGCGCGCTCCACCCACAGCACGTCGTCAAATAACAGTTCATCACAGTTACTGGGCGTCAGGCGATTATGCGCCCTCCCCGGCGCGCACACCAAGACCTTGCGCAGTCGTCCCACTTCCGAATAAACGCCATACTCCGCAGGTTTTTGCTTCTCTGTCATATCAGCTCCCGTCATTTAGATGGTGATAACCCCGGTGGCGAGACTCCACAGCGCCGCAATGGCCGCCAGCATCACGACGATAAAGACTGTCCGTTCCGCCGCGGTGAATAATTCCGCCTTCTGTTCACGTTTTGCGAGAATAAACAGCACGGTGCCGGGTCCGTAGATCACGGCGGACAACAGCAGATACTTTAATCCGCCGGCATAAATCATCAGCAACGCGTAAAAGGTAGCGATTGCCGCAAAAAGCAGGTCTTTTTTATGCCCCCGCCAATCGGTTTCATAGGTCTCGCCGGTCCAGGCCAGCTTTAAGGCGTAGGCGCCGACCAGTAAATAAGGGATAAGCGTCAGCGAGCTGGTCAATTCAAGCGCCAGCTGAAAGGCATAATCACTAAACAACGTCAGGACCAGGAAAACCTGGATGGTGATATTGGTCAGCCATACGGCGGCGGAGGGGACCGCCCGGCTATTTTCCGTGGCGAATATCTTCGGCATGCTTTGGCTTTTGGCGGCGCAGAACAGCACTTCCGCCGCCAGCAGCGACCAGGAGAGATATGCGCCGAGCACCGAAATAATCAGCCCCGCGCTGATAAACACCGCACCCCAGCGGCCCACCACCGCTTCCAGCACGCCGGCCATGGACGGCTGGCGCAAGGCGGCCAGGTCCGGGCGCAGCAATACGCCGTAGGACAGCATGGTCACCAGTATCATCAGGCACAGCACGCCGATAAAACCCAGCACCGTGGCAATGCCGATATGGCTGCGCTGCCGGGCATAGCGGGAATAGACGCTGGCGCCCTCGATTCCTAAAAAGACAAATACCGTCACCAGCATGGTGCTCCGTACCTGGGAAAACAGCGATTCGGGCTGCGCCGCCGGCGCCATCGCCAGGGCGGCATGGCCGGCATAGCCGTAGTCGTTGAGGTGCGATACGTCGCCGCCGCGCGCCAAATCCGGGACGCCCCAGAAATTGGCGGCAAAAAAATCGCCTTTGAAGGCGAAAATCAAGACAATGACAAAACAGAATATCGGAATAACTTTGGCGAAGGTGGCGATGGTATTGATTGACGCGGCGCCTTTTACGCCACGCAACAACAGCACATGGAATGCCCAGAGAATAACCGAAGCCACCAGTACCGCCGGCACGGTATCGCCATTGCCGAATATCGGAAAAAAGGCGCCAAGCGTGGATTTTATTAAAATATAATAAGAAACGTTGCCTATACAGGTGCCCGCCCAGAATCCCAGGGCGGAGGCAAAACCTAAATAATCGCCGAATCCTTCCTTGGCATAAATAAATACCCCGGAATTGAGTTCAGGCTTGCGCTGGGCCAGCGTCTGGAAGACAAAAGCCAGCATCAGCATACCGCCGCCCGCGATACACCAGGCGATCAGGGCGCCGAAGCCGCCGGTGGCGCGACCGAAGGTGGCCGGCAGGGAAAATATACCGGCGCCGATCATCGACCCCACCACCAAAGCCGTAAGCGACCATAGAGACAATTTCGCGTCTGCTGAGTTTGTCATATATATTCTCAATGTCTTGCGGTAAATCATAAATTAACTCATTTTTTACGCAATGTATTGTGATCTTTTCGTGATTTTAGATTTTTGCAATATATCCATTCCATGCCTTTGGCGGCATGCCTGTCGCCATGATTTCTATATCCATAGAAACTAAATGATGAATTATTTTTAATACGAAAGTTAATTTTAGAAGGAAATCATATTAATTATATTTATTACATATTACCTAACAACATTAAAAAAACGCGGTGGAATATCCGCCGATATCATAGTTATTATTTCTCGCACCGCTGCGCCTTTAAATATGCCGCGAAGACCATTATGCCGTTTTTTATCATGCCGGGTCCGCTACGCGGCGGCATGGGCGCTTGACCGGGGCCGTGGTTTTTCTGTTTTCCACGCGAGGGGATTTGCCGGTATCATCCGGCGCGTTATCGTCGGACCAAACAGTTTTTTTTATTGATCGAAACGTCTTATCAATGGGTAACCGTTAAGCATCACCCATGGCCGTTTAGCCTTGCGCCTAAGGCCTGCCGCAGCGCCTGGGCCAATTGCGCCAGGCTAAACGGCTTGCGCAGCAGCGTGACGGCGTCGGGCAATCCGCAGCCGTCGCGGCGCATATCCTGACCGCTGATAAGCAGGGTAGCCAGCGCCGGATTCGCCCGGCGGGCCAGGCGAATAACATCGGCGCCGCTGTGCGCGCCGGGCAGCATTAAATCGCTAATCAGCAGGGCGATATCCGGCGTGCGCCCGAGCAGCATCAGGGCCTCGGCGCTGTCGCCGGTGGCGAGCGTCAGGTATCCCAACTGATGCAGCTGTTCGCGCAGGGTTTCGCGCACATCGTCCTGATCGTCAAGGATCAGCACCAGCAAGTCCTCGCGCGCCTCGGGAGCGGGTTCGGCCGGCGGCGCCGGGACCGGGGTCGCGGCCGGCGCGCGCGGCAGTTGCAGGCGCACCAGCGTGCCGGCGCCCGGTGACGATTCAATCTGCACCCGGCCGCCGGACTGGCGGATAAAGCCATAGACCATCGACAGCCCCAGGCCGCTGCCGCTGCCGACCGTTTTGGTGGTGAAAAAGGGCTCGAATACCTGCGATTGCACCTCGGCCGACATACCGCAGCCGCTGTCGGCGACCTCCAGCGTCACCATATCCTGCTTCCTGCCGCCGGCGCGCACCACCCGCTGGTTATAGGTACGGATAATAATTTCGCCGCCGCGTCCCTCCATGGCGTCGCGGGCGTTGACCACCAGGTTCATAATGGCGTTTTCCAACTGGTTGACATCGATCCAGGCAAACCAGCCGGGCAGTTGAGGCTCAAGCTTCAGCGCGAGGTTGACCGCAAGCGTTTGGCGCAGCAGTTCGCTCAGGTTATCCACCAGCCCGGCCAACTGCACCGCCTGGGGATGCAGCGCCTGTTTGCGGGAAAAGGCCAGCAGGCGCTGCGTCAGCTGGGCGCCGCGCCCGGCGGCTTTCAGGGCGCGATCGATGCGCTCGCCGTCGCGGCCGTCGCCGTTTGCGCACAGCTCAAGGCTGCCGATAATCACCGCCAGCAGGTTATTGAAGTCATGGGCCAGGCCGCCGGTCAGCTGTCCCACCGCCTTCATTTTCTGGCTATGGACCAGCGCCTGCTCCAGCGCCTTGCGCTCCGAGCGGTCCAAGACCACATTGACCATGCCGTGGCGCGGCACCGGGCTGAAACGCAGCTCGAGGATAGGGCCGTTTCCCAGGTGTATTTCCAGCGCGCGGGGTTGAAGCGCGCGCAGGTGGGCCGCCACCTCGCGCCAGTCGCGATAACCGGGCGCCTTTGCCTGGTTGCGGCCGAGGAACGCCAGCAATTCCCGGTAATGCTGGCCACGAAACAGCAGCGTTGCCGGCAGCCCCAGCAGCAGCGGGTATTGCGGGTTCCACACCACCAGGTGGCCGCGCCGATCGAACAGGGCAAACCCGTCGCGCATGGCCAGGAAGGTATTTTCCAGCTGGGTGCTTTTTTCTTTCAGCAGACGCGAGGTATGCTCCAAAGACGCGGTATTGCCGGCAAAGACGTTAAAGGCCCGCGCCAGATCGCCCAGTTCGTCGCGCCGGTGCAGTCCCGGCACGCTGACCTGGCGCTCGCCCCTGGCCAGACGGGACATGGCGTCGGCGATAACCGACAGGTTGGACCCCAGGTTGCGATAGATATACCAGCCGGCGAACAGGGTGATGACCAGCGACAGCAGGGCAAACAGGCCGATGAAATAGATGATTGACGCCAGTTCGTTATGCGTCTGGCGCATCCGCTCCCGCGACTCCCCCGCCACTTTTTGCACATACAGGTTGATATCGCCGTTCAGCATGCCGACCAGCGCCTTGATATGATAGGTGTAATAGGCGATGGCCAGATCGCTGCCGGACAGCTCGCGGCCCAGGGGGCCGAGACTGTGCTGGCTCAGCATAAATAACCGGATTTTATCGCCCAGCAGGGCGCTGGCGTCGCCGGCCGGCGGCCAGCCGGCCATCACCTGATCCAGTTGGATTAGCGCCGACCGGGGGCTGGTAGTGTGAATGGCGATATCCAGCAGGCGGTCGATTTCGCCCCTGAGGGCGACTGTCGGCGCCAACTGGTGTTCACGGGCCGCGATGGTATCAATCTGGCGCAGGTACATTTGGCACTGGTACAGCTCGCTCAGCAGCTGGTTGCGCTGCATATGCCGCTGATGGCCCAGCTCAAGCAGGCGGGTGACGCTGGCTTCCAGGGCGCCGCTGCGCCCGGTGATGCGCTCCACCAGCGCCGGTTCGCTCCCGGCCAGCGGCGATTGCGCCAACCGGCGCAGGGAAGATTGCAGCGCCAGCTGCGTTTGCGCCAGTCGCATAGCCTCGCTCTGGTATTCCAGCGCGCCCACCACCTGGGACAGGCGGATGGCGGCAATGGCCACGTTGGCGGTATCGCGTCCCAGCTCCATGCTGCCGGTCATTTCACTGAGGGTACGGGCCTGCATTTGTTCCTGCAGGTTGCCGGCATGGCGGAACCCCACGATCGCCACCACGCTGACCATCAGCGTCACCGCCACCACCAGCAGGTTAAACATCAGCAGGCGGCCCCGGGCGCCTGCCAGGATCGGCCTTGGGGAGAACAACGACGTCATATCAGGGCTCCGCGACGGGCAGGGCGCCAGTATAAAACCCATGCCGTGGCTAATTATGACAAACATGAACGACCGCTGACATTTTGCATTTATCTGCGCCTGCTTTACTGCGCCTATGACGGCTTAACGAAGGCGCCAACCGGATGACAGCTACCCCGATTCTCGAAATGCGCGATATCGGCAAACGTTTCGGCCATTTCCATGCCCTGAAGTCGGTCAACCTCAAAGTCTGGCTGGGCGAAATCCATGCCTTGATGGGGGAAAACGGCGCGGGTAAAAGCACCCTGATGAAAATCCTGGCCGGCGCTTACACAGCCACCAGCGGCGAGATCGTCATCGACGGCGAGCCCAGGCCGATTAAAAGCCCGAAAGACGCCCTGGCGGCGGGCATTACGCTTATCTACCAGGAAATGAATCTGGCGCCCAACCTGACGGTGGCGGAAAACATCTTCCTCGGCAGTGAGCTGGCGCGCGGCGGCCTGGTGCAGCGCGGCAAAATGGTCCAGGAGGCCCAGCAGGTTATCGATCGCCTGGGCGCCCAGTTTCACGCCACCGACCTGGTCATGTCGCTGACCATCGCCGAACAGCAGCAGGTGGAAATCGGCCGCGCGCTGCACCGCAACAGCCGCATCCTGGTGATGGACGAACCCACCGCCGCGCTCTCGTCCCGCGAAACGCAGCGCCTGTTCGAGCTGATAAAACGGCTGCGCCAGGAAGGGATGGCCATTATCTATATCAGCCATCGCATGGCGGAAGTCTATGAACTCTCCGATCGGGTCAGCGTGCTGCGCGACGGCCAGTATGTCGGCAGCCTGACGCGCGAGCAGCTTTCCGCCGCCGAGCTGGTGCGCATGATGGTCGGGCGGCCGCTAAGCGATCTGTTTAATAAGGACGTCCATATCCCGGTGGGCGATGTGCGCCTGGAGCTGCGGGATCTTACCGACGGCAAAAAGGTCAAGCCCGTCAGCCTGACGGTGCGTTCCGGCGAGATCGTCGCGCTGTCCGGACTGGTGGGCGCCGGCCGATCCGAGCTGGCGCAGCTGGTGTTCGGCGTCCATAAACCCACCGGCGGCGTCGTGCGCGTGGACGGCAATCCCGTCGCCATCCGCTCGCCGCGCGACGCCATTGCCCTGGGCATCGGCTTTTTGCCCGAGAACCGTAAGGAACAGGGGCTGTTCCTGGATATGGCCGCCCATGAAAATATCGTTATGCCGATCCTGGAGCGCGACGCGCGCTTCGGCCTGCTTAACCGGCGCAAGGGACTGTCGATTTCGTCCGAGGCCATCCGCGCGCTCAATATCCGCGTGCCCCACGCCCAGGTGCGCGCCGGCGGGCTGTCCGGCGGCAACCAGCAAAAGCTGCTGGTGTCGCGCTGGGTGGCGATCCATCCGCGCATCCTGATCCTTGACGAGCCGACGCGCGGGGTGGACGTGGGCGCCAAAAGCGAGATCTATCGCATGATGGGACAAATGGCGCAGCAGGGCGTAGCCATTTTAATGATCTCCAGCGAACTGCCTGAGGTGGTCGGGATGAGCGATCGCGTATACGTGATGTGTGAGGGCCGACTGGCAGGGGAGCTCAGCCGCGGCGAGATTTCGCAGGAAAATATCATGACGCTGGCCACCGGCGTCGCACTGACAACGTCGTCCGTTTAAGGAGCCGCCATGGCCACCAATTCCGCTACCCCCGAGGCCACGCCGGCCGCCGCCAAACGGCCCTGGCTGAACGACCTGATGCAAACTGTCGGCATCCTGCCGATACTGGTGCTGATCGTGGCGATTTTCGGCTTTGTCGCGCCCAATTTCTTCACCGACAGCAACCTGCTGAATATCGCCCGCCAGGCTTCCATAAACATCGTCCTGGCGGCCGGGATGACCTTTATTATCCTGACCGGCGGCATCGATCTGTCGGTGGGGTCAATGCTTGGCGCCACGGCGGTGGTGGCCATGGTGGTCTCGCTCAATCCGGCGCTGGCCTGGCTGTCGATTCCGCTGGCGCTGCTGGCGGGGCTGGGCATGGGGCTGTTCAACGGCATCCTGGTGGCCTACGCCGGCCTGCCGCCGTTTATCGTCACCCTCGGCACCTATACCGCGCTGCGCGGCGCCGCCTACCTGCTGGCGGACGGCACCACGGTGATCAATTCCTATATCAATTTCGAATGGATCGGCAATTCCTACCTGGGGCCGGTGCCCTGGCTGATTATCATTGCCCTGGCGGTGATTGCGGTGTGCTGGTTTATCCTCAGGCGCACCACCCTCGGCGTGCATATCTACGCGGTGGGCGGCAATATGCAGGCGGCGCGCCTGACCGGCATCCGGGTCAGCTTTGTGCTGCTGTTCGTCTATGCCGCCAGCGGCCTGCTTTCCGGCCTGGGCGGATTGATGAGCGCCTCCAGGCTCTACAGCGCCAACGGCAACCTGGGCATGGGGTATGAGCTGGACGCCATTGCCGCGGTGATCCTCGGCGGCACCAGTTTTGTCGGCGGCATCGGCACCATCACCGGCACGCTGGTGGGGGCGCTGATTATCGCCACGCTTAACAACGGCATGACGCTGATGGGCGTCTCCTATTTCTGGCAGCTGGTGATCAAAGGGGCGGTGATCATCATAGCGGTGCTGATTGACAAATACCGTACCCGACATCATCAGGCATAACCCATACCGGAGAGAAACCATGCGATTTAATCCTGTTTATACCGCGTTGCTGACGGCGGCCATGCTGACCGTCGCCCCCCTGGCGCAGGCCAAGGATCTGAAGGCCATCGGCGTAACGGTGGGCGATCTCGCCAACCCGTTTTTTGTCCAGATAACCAAAGGGGCGGAAATGAAAGCCCGGGAACTGGCCGGTGATAAAGTTAACGTGACGCTGGTGTCCAGCGGCTACGATCTGGGCCAGCAGGTGGGGCAAATCGATAATTTCATCGCCGCCAAGGTCGATATGATTATCCTGAACGCGGCGGATTCCAAAGGCATAGGTCCGGCGGTGAAACGCGCTCAGGCCGCGGGCATCGTGGTGGTGGCGGTCGATGTGGCGGCCGAGGGGGCCGACGCCACTATCACTTCCAACAATACGCAGGCCGGAGAACTGGCCTGCCAATACATTACCGATAAGCTGAAAGGCAAAGGCCAGGTGGTGATTGTTAACGGCCCGCCGGTGTCCGCGGTGCAAAACAGGGTGGAAGGCTGTATGAACGAGCTGAAAAAACACCCGGATATCAAACTGCTGTCCTATAACCAGAATGCCAAGGGCAGCCGCGAGGGAGGATTGGAAGTGATGACCTCGCTGCTGGCGGCCAACCCGCATATCGACGCGGTCTTCGCCATTAACGACCCGACGGCCATCGGCGCCGATCTGGCCGCCAAGCAGGCCCAGCGTAAAGAGTTCTTTATCGTCGGCGTCGACGGCTCGCCGGACGGCGAGGAAGCGCTGAAACGCGAAAACTCGCTGTTTGTCGCCACGCCGGCCCAGGATCCGCAGGTCATGGCCGCCAAGGCGGTGGAAATCGGTTATGACATTTTACAAGGCAAGCCGGCACCCAAGGACCCGGTGCTGATCCCGGTGAAAATGATCGATCGCAACAATGTCGGCAGCTACAAGGGCTGGACGGTGAAATAATCCACAGCGCCGGCGGGCCGGCGCGGTCGACTCCGCGCCGGCCCGCCATCATCCTCCTATGGGCGGCGAGGTATCGCGCCGCCCGCTCCCGATGACAGCGGAGGCGATATGAAACGCTCTCAGGTCAACAGTATCCTGCAGCAGACCCAGCAATTTTTTGCCCGCAACGGCATGCATCTGCCGCCGTTTGCCCGTTTTTCCCCCCCGGACTGGCTGGCCCTGGAGCGCCGGCACTGGCGCGAGGTCTTTGATCTGCGCCTGGGCTGGGATGTCACCGATTTCGGCGGCGACGATTTTAGCCATACCGGCCTGACGCTGTTCACCTTGCGCAACGGCTCCCCCGACGGCGCGCCTTATGCCAAAACCTATGCCGAAAAAGCCATCCATTGTCGGGAAGCGCAAATCACGCCGCTGCATTTTCATTGGCATAAGCGCGAGGATATTATCAACCGGGGCGGCGGCAACCTGATGGTGGAAATGTATAACAGCGATGAGGGGGAACAGCTCGCCGCCTCGAAAGTGACGGTCGTCATCGACGGTTGCCGGCAAACCCACGCCGCCGGCTCCCGGGTGCGGCTGGCGCCCGGGGAAAGCATTTGCCTCACGCCCGGTATTTACCACAGTTTCTGGGGGGAGGAGGGTTATGGCGATGTGCTGGTGGGCGAAGTCTCCATGACCAATGACGACCAGCATGATAACCGTTTCCTGCGGGGACAGGCGCGTTTTAGCCCGATAACCGAAGACGAGGCGCCGCGCTGGCTGCTATGCAACGACTACCCCCTCTTACCGGCCTGACGCGCTCAGGCGGTCTGGGCGATGGCGGTATCGGCGCGCACCACATCGGCCGCAAACACATATCCCAGCCGGCGGATGGTGCGGATAAGCGTCGGCTGGTGGGGATTGGATTCTATCTTACGGCGCAGCCGCATGATCAGCACGTCGACGGTGCGATCGAAGACGTCCAGGGTTTCGCTGTGGGTCAGCTCCAGCAGTTGATCGCGGGTAAGCACTTTACGGGCGTGCGCAATCAGCGCCAGCAGCAGGCTGTATTCGCCCTGCGTCAGGACCACCGGGTCCCCGCCGGGATTAAACAGCGTGCAGCTGTCGCTGTCGAGCCGCCAGCCGTTAAACAGCCAGCCGTTGTGACGGCCGGCGGCCGGCGGCGCCATGGACGGCGAACCGCCGCGGCGCAGCACCGCCTTGATGCGCGCAATCACCACGCGCGGATGAAAGGGTTTGACGATATAATCATCGGCGCCCATTTCCAGACCGACGATGATATCGGATTCCGATCCCATGCCGGTGAGCATCACCACCGGCAAATGCGGCCGCAGGCGCTGGATCTGCTGCAATACCAGCAGGCCGTTGGTATCCGGCAGCATCAGGTCCAGCAGCACCAGCGCAATCTCCGGCGATTGCTCAAGCAGCGCCAGCGCCGACCGGCCCTGATGGCGGACGTGCACGGTAAATACATGCTCGCTGAGCATGTCGTTTAACAGTTCACAGATGGCGGGGTCGTCGTCCACGACAAGAATACTGGGTTTCATATGCCGTCTTCGCTGTGTTACGGGAATGATAATAGAGTGTACATTAAGCCAAATCGATAGCATGGTTCAGGATGTGGATGTGTGAGACGTCTCTCATGCCGCATCGGGGACGCGATGGCCGGCGGCGGATTAAATGGAGGAGGTGACAATGCGTATTGGCATAGATCTGGGCGGGACCAAAACAGAAGTGGTGGCGCTGGGCGAGGACGGACAGGCGATATATCGCCAGCGTATCCCCACGCCGCGCGACGATTATGACCAGACCCTACGCGCCATCGCCTCGCTGGTGGCCGGCGCCGAACAGGCCGCCGGCCGGCAGGGCAGCGTCGGCATCGGCATCCCGGGCACCCTGTCGCCGTATACCCAACGGGTGAAAAATGCCAATTCGGTCTGGCTCAACGGCCGGGAGATCGATAAGGATTTAACGGCGCTGCTGGGACGACCGGTACGCATCGCCAACGACGCCAATTGCCTGGCGGTATCCGAGGCCACCGACGGCGCGGCCGCCGGCGCCGCCACCGTGTTTGCGGTGATTATCGGCACCGGCTGCGGCGCGGGGCTTGCGATCAACGGCCGGGTTCATGCCGGCGGCAACGGCATCGCCGGAGAGTGGGGCCATAATCCCCTGCCCTGGCAGGACGGGGACGAACAGCGCCATGCCCGGGAAGTACCCTGCTACTGCGGCAAAACGGGCTGTATCGAGACCTTTGTGTCCGGCACCGGTTTTGCCGGCGACTACACCCGCCTGGGCGGGCCGCCGTCCACCGGCGCGGAGATTATGCAGCGGGCGGCGGCGGGGGACGCGCTGGCCGGCATGGCCGTCAGCCGCTATGAGCAGCGGCTGGCCAAGTCGCTGGCCCATGTGATCAATATCCTCGACCCCGACGTGGTGGTGCTGGGCGGCGGCATGAGCAACGTCGACCGCTTATACCGTACCCTGCCGGCGTTGATTAAAGGCTGGACGTTCGGCGGCGAGTGCGAAACGCCGGTGCGCAAGGCGGCCCACGGCGATTCCAGCGGGGTGCGCGGCGCCGCCTGGCTGTGGCCGGATTGATCCGCCCGTGCCGTTTTTAGCGATCCTTATCTATAATCAATTGCATGGCGAACTAATATCGCGATAGAGATGAGAGGATCATGGCTGAAAAATCGACGACATCAACCCCGTCCCCCGGGCAATCCGGCAGTTCGCTGTTCGGCAATATCCATACCGGCAACGAAAAGATTGATAAGGTGGCGTTACGTTCCGGCCGCCTGATCGGGAAAGTCAGCGCCTATCCGGCTGTGGCGCACGTGATCCGCGCCGTGGAGCGTTTTAACGACCGTATGGGCAGCCAGTTCGGCGCGGCGATCACCTATTTTTCCTTCCTGTCCCTGATACCCATTTTAATGGTGTCCTTCGCCGGGGTGGGGTTTTTCCTGGCGTCCAATCCGGATATCCTGACCAACCTGATTAACAAGATTGCCGACAGCATCAGCGACCGGACCCTGGCGGATACGCTGAAAACCACGGTCAAGACCGCCATCGCACAGCGTACCACGGTGGGTATTACCGGGCTGCTGATAGCGCTGTATTCCGGCCTGAACTGGATGGGCAACCTGCGCGAGGCCATCCGCGCCCAGCTGCGCGACGAATGGGAGCGCAATCCCCAGGATGAGGAAAAATTCTATCTTAAATACCTGCGCGATCTGATTTCGCTGATTGGACTTATCGTGGCGCTGATTGTCACCCTGTCCCTGACCTCCATCGCCGGCGCCGCCCAGGAAAGTATCGTCAAAGCCCTGGGGCTGGACACCGTTGAATGGCTGCGGCCGGTCATGACGGTGGTCACGCTGATAGTCTCGGTGCTGGCCAATTACCTGCTGTTTTTGTGGATCTACTGGGTCATCCCCCGCCATAAGCCGCACAGCAAAGCCATGTTCCGCGGGGCGCTCCTGGCGGCGGTGGGTTTTGAAATCATCAAAATTATCATGACCCTGACGCTGCCCAAGCTGGCCACCTCGCCTTCGGGGGCGGCGTTTGGCTCGGTGATCGGGCTGATGGCGTTTTTCTACTTTTTTGCCCGCCTGACGTTGTTTTGCGCCGCCTGGATAGCCACGGCAAAATACCGCGACGACGACACCCCCACGCCGCCGGGGACGAAAGCGCCTCCCGCGGCGAATCGCGGCCGGGACAATACCGGCGCCGGCATATCTTACGGCGCGCCTGGAAAACCGCCGGCGGCCCGGCGCCTCTGCGCCGCCCAGGTGGCATCGGGACAGGACCGCCTCTTGCCCTATCTAATGGTGCTTACCGCCGGTATAGCAGTGTATTATTTCAATAAAATGCGCTAAAGGCAGTTTATATTGCTGCTTTTAACAAAAATATAACCATAAACCAGCATATAACACTTACCCCGCCCTTTTATTTGCCCCCGGGGCAGGGTTAAACTCTGCCGGTTGGCGCTTATCACGGTGTTCTCTCTGCAAACAAGCGCCTGCGTCACATAATCTGCTTTTTGGCAGGCAAAGACGCCGGGTGGTCAAAAATACGCCATTGAAAATGCTTTTTTCTATGTCTAAGATGCCTTTCTTTTACGCATTTGATCAATAAGAAACAACATGCCAGCCTCCATCGCACCAGCCATCGAACCCAATGCGCCATCCGTCCCGGTAAACTCCCGGGGTAAAGTGATTGTGGCGTCGTTAATCGGTACCGCCATCGAATTTTTCGACTTCTATATTTACGCTACCGCGGCGGTCATCGTTTTCCCGCATATTTTCTTTCCGCAGGGCGATGCTACCGCCGCCACGCTGCAATCGCTGGCGACGTTCGCGCTGGCCTTCGTCGCCCGGCCCATCGGCTCCGCCCTGTTCGGGCATTTTGGCGATCGCGTCGGACGCAAGGTGACGCTGGTGGCCTCGCTGCTGACCATGGGTATTTCCACCGTGCTCATCGGCCTGCTGCCGGGTTACCAAACCATCGGCATCGCGGCGCCGATACTGCTGGCGGTGGCCCGTTTCGGCCAGGGCCTGGGGCTGGGCGGCGAATGGGGCGGCGCGGCGCTGCTGGCCACGGAAAACGCGCCGGCGCATAAGCGCGCGCTGTACGGCTCGTTCCCGCAACTAGGGGCGCCCATCGGCTTCTTTTTCGCCAACGCCATGTTTTTAGCCCTGTCCTGGCTGCTGACCGACGAGCAGTTCCTGAGCTGGGGCTGGCGTGTGCCTTTTATCCTGTCGGCGGTACTGGTGCTGATCGGCCTGTATGTGCGCGTCTCGCTGCACGAAACGCCGGTATTCGCTAAGATAGCCCTGGCCAAGGCGCAGGTACGCATGCCCATCGGCACGCTGTTCAGCAAGCATCTGAAAGCCACCGTGCTCGGCACCTTTATCATGGTGGCGACCTATACGCTGTTTTATATCATGACCGTCTATTCGCTGACCTACGGCACGACCCCCAAGCCGATTGGCCTGGGGATCCCCCGCAATGATTTTCTGCTGATGCTGATGGTCGGGGTCATCGGTTTCGGGCTGCTGGTGCCGGTGTCGGGCCAGCTGGCCGACAGCTTCGGCCGCCGGCGGACCATGATCACCGTAACCCTGATTATCATCCTGTTCGCGCTGGTTTTCCCGTCCATGCTTGGCTCGGGCAATATCTGGCTGGTAATGGCGTTCCTGCTGTGCGGTTTTACCGTTATGGGCCTCACCTTCGGGCCCATGGGCGCGCTGCTGCCCGAGCTGTTCCCCACCGAGGTGCGTTATACCGGCGCGTCGTTCTCCTATAACGTTTCCTCGATTATCGGGGCTTCGGTCGCGCCCTATATCGCCACCTGGCTGACCGCCAATTATGGTCTGTTCTATGTCGGCATCTACCTGGCCTCAATGGCGACCCTGACGCTGCTGGCGCTGCTGGCCACGCACGAGACTCGGCATCGGTCATTGTAGCTGTTAAAATAAGCGCGCCGGCAGTCAGGGGCCATCCCCCGGCCGGCTGGAGAATGACGGGCCGGATCCCCAGTGGTGCGGCCCGTTTTTTTTGATTATGCGAAAATAATGAGGGCTGTAATGAATATGCGGCGTAACCGATATTTCCTGCCGATACTGTTGCTGGTTATCGCGGCCCTTGGCGCCGGCGTCTATTACAGCCGCTTGCCCGGCGGCAACCCCGATGCGCTGTGGAAGATCGTCAGCCAGAAATGCGTACCCGGACAGCAAAAAACCGGACAGCCGGCGCCTTGTGCGCAAGTCAACCTGGCGGCGGGGTACGTGATACTTAAGGACCTGAACGGCCCCCTGCAGTATTTGTTGATGCCGACCGAAAAAATAACCGGTATGGAAAGCCCGCAGTTGTTACAGCCCCAGACCCCCAACTTCTTTTATGACGCCTGGCGGGCGCGGCACTATCTCGCCGAAAAACGCGGCGCGCCAATCCCGGACAGCGCCCTCTCCCTGGCGATTAATTCCGCCTCGGGCCGCACGCAGAACCAGTTGCATATCCATATCTCCTGCCTGCGTCCCGATGTGCGGCGCCGGCTTGACAGCGAAGCCGCCGCCCTCGGCAATGCCTGGCGCCCCCTGGGCGAACCGCTGATGGGGCATCCGTACCTGGCAATGCACGTTACCGCCGCCGAACTGGCGGCGCAGAGCCCGTTTCTGATGCTGGCGCGCGGCGTGCCGGACGCGGCGGATAACATGGGGCATTTTACGCTGGCCCTGGTGCCGCTGGCCGACGGCGGCTTCGCGCTGCTGGCCGGCGAGCGCAACTTGCTGCGCGGTAATCTGGCTTCCAGCGAGGAGATCCAGGATCACAACTGCGCCATCCTGCGCTAAGCGGACATGTCCGGGTCGCCCTTGGGCGGGATTTTCGCGTACAGCTTGCGGGGGAGGTTTATGTTGCCGCGGCGAGGGTTTCGCTGATGCTTGCGGGTGGGGTTTATGTTGCCGCGGCGGGATTTTCGCGTACGGCTTGCGGGTGGGGTTTATGTTGCCGCGGCGAGGGTTTTCGCGTACGGCTTGCGGGTGAGGTTTATGTTGCCGCGGCGGGATTTTCGCGTACAGCTTGCGGGTGGGGTTTATGTTGCCGCGGCGAGGGTTTCGCTTGCCATGCGTTAGGTTGTTTTATGCAGTGCCGGGTGCCGGCAAGCGACAAAGAGGCCGTAGCGCGACGGCCTCCTTGACCTCCGCGCGCCCGGCAGATCGTGCGCCGCTGCGCGGTGCCCGGCATCACCCATCCCGGCTTTTGGACCGCCCGGCATGCGTTCCAGACGCAAGCCGGGCTTTCGCCGCTCCCGGCGGCTCATCCAGCCGTGACGTGCGCCGCCGGCGCACTCTATGCCGGCACCACGTCAACACCATCGCCTGCCAGCAAAACAGCGTTTTGGGGTTCTTAGCGGTATGCGCTTACCGGGAAAGGTCTCAGTATTCATTTTACGCTAATGTTTACAGGCTGATGGCTAATGGCTGGAAGCGTAATGCTTAATGTTAAAACTCAAAACTCAAAACTCAAAATTGAATGATGAATGTCATATGGCATAACTGCATGACTGCATGACTGCATGACTGCATGACTGATAAGTCTCTTTCGGTATGCCTGCTTTTCGCTATGTCAGCGGCATTCCAGACCCGTTGCATTCTGTAATGGTTAACCGTATCCCGGCGCCAGACCTTATCCCAAGCATCAGCGCCGCTGTTGTTTCATAATATGCGGTGCGAACCGCGAAATAGGGACCGGCATAAAGCGCGCTGACGGCGCCTGTGACCCCGGCATGAGCCGCCGGGAGCGGCGAAAGGCCCGGTAGCGCCGGGAGCGCATACCGGGCCGGTGCATCACGGGGGCATGGGCGGCGGAAGGCATCGCGCAGCGACGCGCGACCTGCCGGGCGCGCGGAGGTCAAGGAGGCCGTCGCGCTACGGCCTCTTTGTCGCTTGCCGGCACCCGGCAATACATAAAGCAACCCGACGCATGGCAAGCGAAACCTCCGCCATGGCGACATAAATCGCCCCGCACACGACAAGCGAAACCTTCACCATGGCGACATAAATCGCCCCGCACACGACAAGCGAAGCCTCCGCCACGGCGACATAAATCGCCCCGCACACGACAAGCGAAACCTCCGCCATGGCGACATAAATCGCCCCGCACACGACAAGCGAAACCTCCACCACGGCGACATAAATCGCCCCGCACACGACAAGCGAAACCTCCGCCACGGCGACATAAATCGCCTCGCACACGACAAGCGAAACCTCCGCCACGACGACATAAATCGCCCCGCACACGACAAGCGAAACTCACACCGCGGCGACATAAATCGCCCCGCCAGCCGCAAACGAAGCCCCTAACGAGGCGACATAAACAGCGCGACATTTACTTCCCGGGGCGGCCAATATTGCCGGACCGCATCAGCCCCATCACGCGTCAGGACCGCGATCGCAAAATCTCCACTCGGCATATTAAAGGGAGAGCGTGCCACCCTGTTATTTTTTGTTTTTCATTTCCTGCAAAATCGGACCGCACTGATTCTCTTCACCGCCGCTGGGCGAAATCAACGCCAGCAGCGCCGCCGCCGGCGCCAGAACCGCGCCAAGCGCCACCGCCGCCGCCCCGCGCGCAATCAGCGGGCCGGGTTTTACCCCGGCGTCGGGGTTCTTAAAGGTGCCGCGCACATACAACGGCGAGCGCAATGTCACGATACGCATCCCTTTACTGTCCGGATTGATGGATAAATCCAGCCGTTCGCTGGAAAAATTAGTCGTGCCGGCAATATTAATGACCGCATTCTCCGTATCAAACACAAACAAGCGCGGCGTAGCCAACCCGTTACGCACCCCCAGGTCCGCCGCCGCGCAGTTAATCTTCACCGGTTCGTCGCCAAACAGTTTGCCGACCACATAGTTACCCACGTTCAGGCCGGCGATTTCCATCAGATTACGGCTGATAACGCCGTCGTTCATCAGAATACGCACATCGCCATTGGCGCTGCCCAACAGCGCGGCCACGGAATTACCGGTGCCGGTAAACTGCGCATCGCCGTTCAACTGCCCCATGCTGCTGCGCATGGCTTCCACGTCGGGGAACAACGCCTTAAGCTGCAGTCCGCGCGCGTGCAAATCCGCCCTGCCCCGCATCGGCGTCTTGTTGCCCTCAAGCTTAATGGTGGAATTCAGGTTGCCGCGCGCCATGCCAAAACGCAGCGGGTCAAGCAGCAGCACGCCGTCATCTAGCTTAACGTGGGTATAAAGATCGCTGATTGGCAGATTTTTGCCGTGTTCGATGCGCTTGCCGGTGAATTTCACATCCGCGTCCATGGTATCCCACTTGGCGGTATCGAATTTATCGTAGGGCAGCACCTTATCCGCCGGCTGTACCGACTGGGTTTTGGCTTTCTGCTTACCGCTTTCCGTGCCGGAATCCGCGCCGATAAGCGGCCCCAAATCGGCAAAGCGCAGTTCATTCGACACCACTTCCCCGGTCAGGGAAGGTCGCGGTTTACCCTGCACGAACTCCAGCGTGCCGTGGATATCGCTTGAGCCGATTTTGCCGTTAAATTTCTCATAGCGATAATGCCCGGCCTCCTTGCCCTGGAAATGGGCAATCAGGTGCCCGTCCGTTGAATACGGCGGTGAATCCGGCAATACGACACCGGTCAGGGCATGCAGATCCCCCAGGTTATCGCCCGCCAGCCGCAGCCGCAAATCCAGGCCGCCCAGGTTCATCGGATCTTCCAGCGTCCCCTGGATAGCGACCCGGGTCGCGCCGGAGCGCACGTCCGCCTGCAAAGGGAAGGGCCGGCTGGCGCTGCGCAGCGCCAGCATGCCGCCGATTTTACCGTCGCCGCTCAGGGGCTCGTTGTTATATTTCCCCGTCACCTTCCAGCCGAAGATATAGTCGTCGGTACGCCGCGCCGCGCCGCTGCCATCCGGATTGACGGCGGTATCGTCCTTGGCCGTTTTTTCATCGCCGCCGGACTTGGCCGCGGTATCGGCCTTGGCCGTTTTTTCATCACCACTGGACTTGGCCGCGGTATCGGCCTTGGCCGTTTTTTCAACACCACTGGACTTGGCGGCGGTATCAGCCTTGACCGTTTTTTCATCGCCGCCCGACTTGGCCGCGGTATCGGCCTTAGCCGTTTTATCATCGCCGCCGGATTTGGCCGAGGTATCATCGGCCTTGGCCGTTTTGTCGCCGCCCGCGCTGGAGGCGTCGCCCCGGGTGGTATTATCCTTGGTGCTGGCGCCGGCCAGCTCCGCGTAAGGGATAGGCTTGCCCAGCGGATTGACCGTCATATGAATGTCGGCCTTGGTTATCGGGTCGAGAAAGTCAATTTTCCCCTGGTCAAAGGCAATATCGTCCACCTTGAATGACCAGGCGGAAGGCGGCGTGTCCTGCTGCGGCTGATCGCTGTTGGCCAGGTTAAAGGTCCAGTTGTTCTTACCGTTGGCCAAACGCTTTAACGCGGCGTCGGGGCTGAAAAGAGTAATGCGCGGGAGGTAGATCTCCTTATGCAGCAACGCCAGCGGCGACAGACTGGCCTCCACCCGTTTCAGCCGGGCGGTATAATCGCCGGGCACGTCGGGCGGGTTGCCGAGTACCACGTCTTCCGCATGCAGATGCGGCCAGGGGATCCATGCCCGCCATCCCGCCTCGTCCCGCTGGCGCGACCACTGTACGCCCAGGTCGCCGTTAATGGCGAAGGGCCGGTGCAGCTCGGCGGTAACCTTTTCATTGATCGTGGGCTTCAGACGATTCAGATCGTACGTGGCGATAAAAATAACGATGGCAATCAATACCACCACTAAAAATAATACAATGCCTAAGATCGCCTTTTTCGTCCGGGTCATGGTGATAACATTCCTCATTAAACGGCCTTATGTCATTAATCATAGTTGAGGATTTCTGACCTGAGGCAGGATAATGATTGAATTTGTTACTGAAAATAGTGATTATCCCTGAACAAGGGTCCCCGCAGGGCGCGATCTAAGTCATGAAAAATTAAAACAACGTTTCAGTGCTATTGACGGCGGCGACCAATCTAGTGAGACTAAGTGCGTTAACCCCTTTCTATTCACTTTATTCATACAGGCTCGCAGTAAATGACAACCAAAAACATTGCCGTTATCGGCGAATGCATGATTGAACTGTCCGAAAAAGGCACCGATGTTAAACGCGGGTTTGGCGGCGATACGCTCAATACCTCGGTGTATATTGCGCGGCTGGTCACCTCGGGCGAGTTGGACGTACATTACGTCACCGCGCTCGGCACCGACACCTTCAGTGAAGACATGATCGGCGCATGGCGGCAGGAAGGGGTGAAAACCGATCTTATCCAGCGCCTGGATAACCGTTTGCCGGGCTTATATTATATCGAGACCGACGCCACCGGCGAGCGCACCTTCTATTACTGGCGTAATGAAGCCGCCGCGCGCTACTGGCTGGAAAGCGCGGATTCAGAGCGTATCTGCCGGGAGCTGGCGGGTTTTGATTATCTTTATTTGAGCGGCATCAGCATCGCCATCCTCAGCGCCGAAAGCCGCCAGCGCCTGCTGGCGCTGCTGAAAACCTGCCGGGATAACGGCGGCAAGGTCATCTTTGACAATAACTATCGTCCACGCCTGTGGGCGAGCAGGGAAGAAACCCAAAGCGCATATCGGGATATCCTCACCCACACCGATATCGCCTTCCTGACCCTCGACGATGAAGATATGCTGTGGGGCAAACAGCCGGTGGACGAGGTCATTAAGCGCACCCGCGGCTGGGGCGTGCAGGAAATTGTCATCAAACGCGGCGCCGAGTCCTGTCTGGTAACGACCCGGGAAGGGGAACTGCTGGACGTGCCGGCGATCAAACTGCCGAAGGACAAGGTGGTCGATACCACCGCCGCGGGCGACTCGTTCAGCGCCGGCTATCTGGCGGTGCGCCTGACCGGCGGCGACGCGGTCTCTGCGGCCAAATGCGGCCACCTGACCGCCAGCACGGTGATCCAATATCGCGGCGCCATCATTCCACGCGACGCAATGCCCGCAATACCTGCATAAGCCCATGATGCGTGAGGCGGCGAATGCCCTTTCCTGGCTATCGCCGCCATCATGCCCGCCGTTACCGCGTTGAAACCAGCCCCGCCCAGCCCGCATCAAGACGGCGGCGGGATATCCGTGACTTCCGGTTTGCTCTCATCGACGGCTGCCGGCTGCGGTCCCGGCGCCATGATATGCTCGTAGGTTTCCTGCAGCGCCTTCATATTCATTTCCGGCTCGCCCTTGGGCTGCATCAGCACCAGCGTGGCGTTTTGCGATAGCTGCGAGCGCAACTCTTCATTAAGCATCTGCAGCGTCAGCTTAGACAAAAACGCGTTGCGCAGCTTCTGGTACTGCTCCGGCGCGATATCCACCACGTCATTTTGCTGTGAACGCAGACGCTGGCTCATTAATATGTCGGTATCGGTACGGGCGTAAGTGGCGAACAGCGTGCCCAGCTCGCCGGTCTTGCGCGCCATAAGCGCGTCGAACTCCGCCTTGCTCAGGCCGTTATTGCGCAGGTTCGCCAGCTCATGGGAAACGAAGGTCAACGCGGCCGCCAGGTTGTCCATGGCGGTGTCCATATGCACGGCGCACTGGGAGCGCTGGTAATGCACATTACAATCGAAACGCAGGTTGGTCTGCTTCAGGTTGCTGTCTTGCATGGCCTGCTGGACATGCCAGAACAGCGCCTCGCGGGCCAGATCGCTGCGCCAGTAGCGATCCAGGGAGCGCGAATCGCGGATAGGCTGCCAGGGAGTATCCCATACCAGCTTCAGACTATCTTCTTTGGCGTCCTCGCTCATCAGGCTGACCGGCTGCGCCACCAGCGGCGACAGCGCCGGCAGCGTGGAAGGCGTATCGCGCTTGCCCTTCAGCGATGAGAACGTTTTGACGATCTGCTCGTTCAGCCCGCGATTGTCGACGTTGCCCACCACATACAGCGTCATGGCGTCCGGCGTATACCAGCGCTGATAGAATTGCTGCAACTGCTGGCCGCTCACCGGCGCGGCCGCCTGCCGGCTCGGATCGTGGGCCAGCAAGACCGACCCTTTAAGGCGGTAATGCCACCAGGGGCTGCCGGCATTGGCGGGGGCGGTCGCCACCGGATCGGCCCCTTCCAGGGCGGCATGCAGCGTGGTGGGATTAATGGTTAAATGGCCGCCGGTGTTCATCATCCATTTCAGCGCCTCTTTCAACAGCTCGGGGCGGCCGTTGGGCAGGCTCAGGCTGTAAAGCGTGTAATCGTAGGAGATGACGGCCGGAGGCTGCGGACGTTCGCGGTCCACGCCCTGTTGCCAGAGTGATTTCAGCTGCGCGGAGGAAAAGTTTTCACTGTGTGTCAACGCCAGGCGCGGAAGCAGGCGCGCAAAACCGGTCTGCTGCGCGTTTTCAGCCAGCGAACCGGTATTCACCATTAAGCGTAATTCAATACGATCGTTCGGCCGTTGCGGTGTTGCCAACACTTGCCAGGAGAAGCCATTACTGAGTTTACCCTGTTGCCAGGCGGGATCGGGTTGTAATGCTTCTGCCTGAACATTGCCACCCACCGTCGCCAGTAACACTCCACTCATGAAAAGACGAATTCCGGTGCCCTGCATGTGAACCCCTACTCAATAACTGCCTATTAAAATATGTAATCTCACTCAGACGGTTTACCGTGCGTTCCATCGATTAGTACTTTTTCCGTCGGAAAAAAGCGTGGCGCAAAGTGTACCATGTTGTTAGACCGCAGACCTTTGCGGATGTCACGGCACGGCATAAAATAGTACCGCCTGGGGTATAAACGAGATAAAAATAGGCGTAACAGGGCATTACCGGCCGTATCGCCATGCATCGGCCGGTAAAAGGGGGGCAAAAACAGCAGGAAATGATCAGGTTCCGGAGGCGGCCGTTTTCGTGGGTTTAAGCACCGCGTTCAGCTGTTTTTCATCCAGTTGATCACACCACTTGGCCACGACGATAGTGGCGACGCCATTGCCCACCAGGTTGGTCAGCGCGCGGGCCTCGGACATAAACCGGTCAATGCCGAGGATAAGCGCCAGCCCGGCCACCGGCAGGTGCCCGACCGCCGACAGGGTCGCGGCCAGGACGATAAAGCCGCTGCCGGTGACGCCCGCCGCCCCCTTGCTTGACAGCAGCAATACCACCAGCAGGGTCACCTGATGGATGATGTCCATATGGCTATTGGTGGCCTGGGCGATAAACACCGCCGCCATGGTCAGGTAGATGGACGTGCCGTCGAGGTTAAAGGAATAGCCGGTGGGGATCACCAGGCCCACCACCGATTTTTCGCAGCCGGCGCGCTCCATTTTATCAAGCATGCGCGGCAGCGCCGACTCGGAAGAAGAGGTGCCGAGCACAATCAGCAGTTCTTCTTTGATATAGTTGATAAAACGGAAGATATTAAAGCCGGTGACCCGCGCAATCAGCCCCAGCACCACCACCACGAACAGGATGCAGGTCAGATAGAAACAGGCGATAAGCTGCCCCAGCTGTATCAGCGACCCCAGGCCATACTTGCCGATGGTAAAGGCCATGGCCCCGAATGCGCCAATCGGCGCCAGGCGCATGATCATATTGATAATGCCGAAAATCACCTTGGCGAAGCTGTCGATAACGTTAAAAATCACCTGGCCCTTTTCGCCCAGGCGGTGGAGGGCGAAACCGAACAACACCGCGAACAAAAGCACCTGCAGGATATTGCCGCTGGCGAAAGCGCCGATTACGCTCGCCGGGATGATATCCATCAGAAACGCCACCAGTCCCTGCTGCTCGGCCTGCTGCGCATAGATAGCCACCGCCTTGGCATCCAGGGTGGCCGGATCGATATTCATGCCGGCGCCCGGTTGCACCACGTTAACGATAATCAGGCCGATAATCAGCGCTATGGTGCTGACGATCTCAAAATACAGCAGCGCCACCGCCCCGGTGCGGCCCACCTCTTTCAGGCTTTCCATGCCCGCGATACCGGTGACCACGGTACAAAAGATAACCGGTGCAATGATCATCTTGATCAATTTAACAAAACCATCGCCCAGGGGTTTCATGTCCGCGCCCAGTTCCGGATAGAAATGCCCGAGCAGGATCCCTGCCGCAATGGCCACCAGGACCTGAAGATAAAGGCTTTTAAACGGGTTGAATGTCATACGCCAACCTTATTCATTAGTTATACGCGTTTAAGTGGGTTGAATATGTAGCAAGGATATTAATGATTTGATAATGAATTACATATCTCGAAATACCAATACACCACCGCGCGGGGGTTGTCGGCAGGCAACGGAGAGAAATTAGAATTGAAACGCTTCAGTTGGACTTTAGAAACTATAGTAACCGGCCATGGGAAGCGGCACACGGCCGCACCGGCGATCAAACGGCGGCGAGATGCAGGAAACGCTGCTCGAAATCCTCCTGGGGCAGAGGCTCGGAAAACAGATAGCCCTGTCCCCAGCTGATGTTATGATCCAGCAGGCATTGCAGCTGCGCCTGGGTTTCCACGCCTTCAGCGATAACCGGCAGCGACAGCACCTCGGCAATGGCGCTGACAATACGCAGCATCACCAAATCCTCCGGCAGTTTTTCGATAAAACTCCGGTCGATTTTCAGCAAATCAATGGGCAGGTTGCGCAACCGGTCCAGATAATAAAGGCTGGAGTAGCCCATGCCGAAATCATCCAGCGCAATCAAAATCCCCAGCTCGCGCATTTGCCGCAGCAGGCCGAGGGAGTGCTCGAATTCAGTAATGCGCGCGGTCTCGGTGATTTCCAGCACCAGTTGTGCGGGCGCGATCTCGTAGCGGGCCAGCAGCACTTTGAGAAACGGCACCAGATTGGATTCCTGCAGTTGTTTGGCCGAGAGGTTCACCGCCAGCTGGAGATGGATACCGCGTTTACGCCATTGCGCCAGAATGCGGCAGGAGGCTTCCAAGACCCAGTTGCCCAGCGGCACCATCGCGCCGATTTCTTCGGCGCCGCTGATGAAATCCGACGGCAGCGAGTAGCTGCCGTCATCCTGGCGCCAGCGCAGCAAGACCTCCGCGCCAATCAGCCGCCGGTCGCGAATATCCACCTGCGGCTGGAAGAACAGTGCGCAGCGTTCCTGCTCTATGCCTTCCAGGATGGTGCTTTCCAGCGTCATGCGCCGGTGAACCATGGCGGTGAGCTTGGGCTCGAAGAATAAGATCTGGTTTTTGCCGTTGTCATGGGCCAGCATCATGGCGGACGTGGCGCGCCGCAGCAGTTGATGCGCGGACTCGTCGTTGCGCAGCCTCAGGGCAATGCCGATGCTGGCGGCGGGACGCAGCGACAGGCTACCGATGGCCAGGGGGGCATTAATGCTTTTCATGATGCCCTGCGCCAGCTGCATTCCTTCGTAAGCGTTCTGGATTCCGTGATCGAACAATGCGAATTCATTGTGATTGAGCTGGCCGAGAAAACGATGATCGTTAAGGTGCCGCTTAAGCTGCCGGGTCAGCGTCATCAGCAGGATGCCCCGTTGCGCCTCGGTAAGAATGCCGGTGGCTTCCTGTAGCGTGCTGATACTGATGACCAGCAGGCAATATTGCTGCATATCCCGGCACAGGGCCATGCGCGAATCCAGCATGGCGGTAAACAGGTTTTTATTCGGCAGCGCGGTCTCGGCATGGCGGGTCGACAGCCGGTTAAGATCGTCGAACATGCCGGCCAGTATCTGCTGGTTGCGATTATAGCTGCGCACCAGCACGCCAAGCTCGTCGTCGCGGTGCATATCCGGCAGCGAAAGCTGGTGGCGGGGAATGTCCTGCGCCGGCAGCGTTTCCAGACTGCGGGCGATTTCACGCAGGGGATGGACCATCAGGCGGTTAATACACCAGGTGATCGCAATCGTCAGCACCAGCGCCAGCAGGAGATAGGTGGACATCATGGTGGAAAACGCGCTGGCGATAAATTGGTACAACCGGTAGGAGTCGGCTTGCAATACCAGCGACGCCAGGGCCCGTGGATGCGAAGGCCGCGGAAGCGCGTACAGCGGCACCGAGATTTCCACCGGCAGCCGGAACAGGCGCTCTATCAGCGCCGGCACCGGCCGCTCCGGCGGAAAATCCGCGTGCAGCACCTGGAAATCATCCGGCAGCACCACATCCGCCCGGCTCAGGATGCCCACCGGCTTCAGGGTGGCGAGAATCCGCTCGGCCTGCGGCACGTCTCCCTTTAATACCGCGCTGGATAAAGGCTGACGCACCGACATGGCTATATTTTGCAGCTGCTGGGCGTAATCCTCACGGCGCTGCTGCACAAAATGGAACAGCTGGATCACAATGAAAATGCAAATAGTCACCAGCGCCACGCCTGACACCGTAGCCATTTGTTTAATCGTTAATGAACGTCTGATCCGCAAACTGTTCTCCAAGGCGTTTTTCAGCTCGACCCGTTACGCTCCCTAACCCGGCGGACGGTTACCCGGCTCACCCCGGCCCCGGCCATGACGAAGGACAGCGCATATTTTCGCGATTCGGGCAGCAAAAGTTGCCGGGCGGGCCGCAGAGCGATTTTGTGCATACTAATATATACTATCTCACGCCGGGTTTTATTTTTTAAAACAGGCATTTCGTCTCTTTAACGCTTATCGGCGACACTCGGTTATAATGACGACGTTTTACCTAGGAATATTCTGATTCATGGCGGTCCTGGCGCGCGCCGGTGGGGTAGATAGGGCATTAATCCCCGCGCATCCCTGACGTTGCGGCGCTGGCGTGAAGAACAACAGCTGTGTAAAATGCAATCAGCGCCTTACATCAGTTTTGTTGCAGTTTGAAATGCCATTATTTTAACAAGACATTACGTTTTCTTTATAATTTTTCGCAGGCATCACGAATGGGATAGCATGAGCAGAGGATAATGGCATTTCCCAGGCTATCGCTTTTATTCATAGCCGCCCCATGCCGGCGTTGAAGATTTACATTTTCACTGCTTCGGCACTCAAGACGGGACTATAATTTTACCGCAGCTCAATGTGTTTCATTTGATTTAACTTTGTAAAAAATTGAAACTTGTATTAGTTTGTCTTGAGGACCTTCTCATTCATTTCATTGTGCCAGGCTCGAGGCCCATTACCATCCCTAACATAACCCGCGGGCGCCGTCTTGTTCATAAGATAATGCGGTCCGCAGAGTGGTCGCGCAAATTTATCCGGTGAGGTAGGAATGAATAATTACGATGATATTAAGCGGTTTAAAGAAAAACTCAATATGGAAGGCATTGATTATAAAGAAATCGCTGAAAGCAATCCTAATATTACCGCGCATAACTGGGCGATTATAAAACAAGTGGCCACGGCCGATGAACCTTTTCATCCCCTGGAGCAGGGGCGCCCCACACAGCCCACCCCCGCTCCCGTCTCGGATAAAGAATTCAGCGCATCGCCGCTGGGGCAACCGCTGGCGGCCCAGCAGACCGCGCGCGGGCGGAAATATTAATCGGGACATTGGCGCCATAAACGCCCACTATCAGCCGCAGGCCTCAACAGCGGCGGAGTCTTTTGCTTCCCCCCTGATGAGCGCGGTCGGCAAGGCGCTGCCGGCGATAGGCCCCGTGGCGCCCGTCGCCACGCCCCAGGACGGCAATGCGCCCGCGGGCGCCGCGTTTCTTAACGCCATACAGCAGGAATTTGCCGCTCCGCCCGCCGCCGTGCCCACGCGGTCACAGGAACCCGCCGCGGCATCGCCCTTCGACGCCGGGCAACATGGCCGCCCCGCCGCGGCATCGCCTTTCGACGCCGGGCAACACGGCCGCCCCGCCGCGGCATCGCTTTTCGACGCCGGGCAACACGGCCGCCCCGCCGCGGCATCGCTCTTTGACGCAGCGCGGCATGACCAACCCGCCCGGACGTCTTCTACGGCGGCGTCATCGGTCCGGGCGCCGGCCAATGCCGCCGGTACCATGCGCTTTAATAGTCTGTTTAACCGGAAATCCCAGTCATCGGCAATGCCGTCGGGTCGGGATACGCCCCTTTCACTTCTTTTAGAGAATATTGCGTTATGCCGTTAGTCTGTGTCTGTTCGCCGAAGGGCGGCGTGGGTAAAACAACCGTCAGCGCCAATCTTGCCTACGCCCTGGCCCGCAGCGGCAGCAAGGTGCTGGTTATCGATTTCGATGTGCAAAACGCGCTGCGGCTGCATTTCGGCGTACCGATTTCCGATACCCGCGGCTACGTGGCACAGGCCACCACCGCCGTGGACTGGAGTCAGTTTATCCTGAAAGCCGACGCCAATCTGTTTGTCCTGCCCTATGGCGAGGTGGAGGAAGAACAGCGTCTGGCGTTTGAAAACGCCATCAGCCGCGATCCGCATTTCCTGCTGCGCGGATTAAACACGGTATTAAATTACCCCGGCCTGGTGGTCATCGCCGATTTTCCTCCCGGCCCGGTGGCGGCGTTAAAAGCCGTGCAACCCTTCGCGGATATGCACATTGTGGTCATGCTGGCGGATACCGCCTCGCTTTCCTTATTACCGCAAATGGAAAACCACAAATTCCTCGGCGCGCCGATGAATAACCGCCTTGGGGAATATTATGTGGTTAATCAAAGCGATATGCGCCGCAACTTAAGCCGCGACGTATCGCAGTTTTTTGAACAGCGTCTGGGCGACCGGTTATTAGGCACCATACACCGCGATGAGTGCGTACCCGAAGCCAACGCGTCGCAGCGTTCAATCATTGAATTCAGCCCGGTGTCCGCCGCCGCGTTCGATATAGAACTCATCAGCAAAAAAGTCGCCGCCATTGTCGGCGTGAAAGTGGGCGATGGCGAGTTTTATGCCATGCCTAATCACGGCATCAAATAATAAGCACAGGAACAGGCATGAATAAGTTTCTATTTTCTATACTGCTTTTACTGTTACTGCCTGTTGCCGTGCTTATCATCATCACGCCGATGGACAGCGACAAACAATACATCTTCGGCCTGTTCAGTATCGGACTGATGTTGCTGCTGGGCGTAAGTAAAAGCCATTTAATCAGCGTCATCATGATAGTGATGTCTTTTTTGATGTCCACCCGCTATATCTATTGGCGCGCTACCGAAACGCTGCACTTTAATTCGGTGATTGAAGCGGTATTGGGGATCGGCCTGTTTATTGCCGAAATGTATGCCTGGGTTATCCTGGTGCTGGGTTACCTGCAAACCACCTGGCCGTTAAAGCGCAAAATTGAACCTATGCCGGACGACCCGGCCACCTGGCCGACGGTGGATGTCTACGTCCCGTCCTATAACGAGAGCCTGGACGTGGTGCGTGATACCGTCCTTGCGGCGCAGTGTATCGACTACCCGCGCGACAAGATGAAAATCTATATTCTGGACGACGGTAAACGCAATGAATTCGCGGTGTTTGCCGCCGATGCCGGGGTGGGTTATATCACCCGTAACGATAATAAGCATGCCAAGGCCGGCAACCTTAACCATGCGATGACCGTGACCAAAGGCGAGTTTATCTGCGTATTCGACTGCGATCATGTCGCCACCCGTGGTTTCCTGCAGGCCACCGTGGGCAGCTTTTTGATTGACGATCGCCTGGCGCTGATCCAAACGCCCCACCACTTCTATTCTCCCGATCCGTTCGAGCGCAACCTGTCGGCGGCGCGCGATATCCCCAACGAAGGCGCGCTGTTCTACGGGCCGGTGCAGCAAGGCAACGATAACTGGAACGCCACCTTTTTTTGCGGGTCCTGTGCGGTGATCCGGCGCAGCGCGCTGGAAGAAATCGGCGGATTCGCGGTGGAAACCGTCACCGAGGACGCCCATACCGCGCTGAAGCTGCAGCGGCTGGGCTGGAACTCCGCCTTTCTGTCCATTCCGCTGGCGGCGGGTCTTGCCACCGAGCGCCTGGGGCTGCATGTTATCCAGCGTACCCGCTGGGCGCGGGGCATGACCCAGATTTTTCGTCTGGACAATCCGTTATTCGGCCGCGGCCTCAAGTGGCAACAGCGTTTGTGTTATCTCAACGCCATGCTGCATTTCCAATACGGCCTGCCGCGCGTGGCGTTCCTGACCGCGCCGCTGGCGTATTTATTGTTTAACCAAAATATTATCGCCTCTTCCGCCAGCGCCATATTTGCCTATGTTTTGCCGCATTTGTTCCTGGCCATCTATATCAATTCCCGCATGAACGGGCGTTTCCGCTATACCTTCTGGGGTGAAATTTACGAAACGACCATGGCGTTCCATTTGATTATCCCCACCCTGCTGACCCTGATTTCCCCCCGGCACGGTAAGTTTAACGTCACCGATAAAGGCGGGTTACTGGATGTCGGCTTCTTTGATTTCCATATCGTCAAACCGCATCTGATCGTGGCGGTGCTTCTGGGCATGGGTATTGCCGCCGGGGTAGTGCGCGCGATCATGCATGACTATTTTAACGTCGATCCCCGGGTGATTTTGCTCAATATCGTCTGGGCGTCCCTGAGCGTCATCATTTTGCTGGCGGCGATTGCGGTGGCCAAGGAAACGCGCCAGATCCGCAAGACTATCCGTATCGATGTCAGCATCCCGGCCATTATCCACTACGCCAGCGGTATTTCGGTGCGCACCGAAACCCTGGACCTCTCCATGGGCGGGATGAAGCTGGTAACCCCCGACGACCGCTATCAAACCGATCGCATCGAGGAAGTGGAACTGCGGCTGCAGTCCGGCGCGGTCTGTATCCCGGTCAGCCTGATTGGCGCCGACGCCAGCGTTATTCGCCTGATGTTTGAAGCGATGCCGCTGGAAAAACGACGTGAGCTGGTGCGCGTGGTGCTGGCACGCGCGGATGCCTGGATTGTGCCGCCCTATCCGAAAGATCGGCCGCTGCACTCATTTGCCAGCATTGTCCGCTGCGTCTTCGAGCTCTTTTACAACACCTGGAAAGAGCGCGGCCAAAAAAGAAAGAATGCCAAGTCCGCAGGACCTGGCGAAGCGACCTAAGCTCACGCGGAAAAAATTGCATGCCATTTCGTATCAGGAAGATAGCCCATTGTGTATTACTGATCGCCGCCTTGGGCGGCCTCGGCGCCACGGCATGCGTCGGGGCGGCCTTTGCCGCCGATCCGCAGGCCGCGCCGGTTTATCACCTGCCGCCGCTTCCGGCGGCGCAGGATACTGACGGCGCGGGCGCCCAGTCCGCTGACGATACGCGCCAATCCCCGGCCGCCGACCCGGCGGCAACCGGCGCCGGCGCGCCGGCCGATGGCAGCGCGCCACCAACCGCAAGCGCCGTCGGCACACCTGCCGGCGGCCTGCCGATGGATTTTCCCCCGCCGGTAATAAGCGTAGCGCCGCAGGCCGCCGCGCCGGGCCAGGGCGTCGATAGCCAACTGGCGCAGGTGACCCCCCTCAACGATGACACTATCAGTGTTGCCGGCATGGGCCAGCCGAACGGCCTCACGCTGAGCGGCGGCCAGCTCCAGTCCGGCATTGTGTTTACCCTGCCCCGCGATCAGGTGGCGACCACCGCCCGGCTATACCTGGCGCTGAAAGTCTCCCCGGCCCTGGCCGCGCGGGACACCAGCCTGCGCCTGATGCTCAATGGCCAGGAACTGGGCAATGTGGCGCTTAGCCAGGCCAGCGCCACGGATAATGTCTATGAGCTGGATATTCCGGCGGCAATGATCGTCAGTAACAACAACCTTAGCTTTAGCGTGAATGACGACAATACCCTGACGTGCGAGCGGGATCTGTCGGATAAATATTGGGTGACCGTCCTGCCCACCAGCCATTTGCAGTTGAGCAGCCAGATACTGGATATCGGCCGCGACTTAAGCCATTTCCCGCGCCCGTTTTACGATCCGTTGTCGATGAAGGGCTCGTCGGTGGCGTTTATCTTCGGCCAGACGGTCAAATCCGACGCGGTGGCGGCCGCCAGCATGCTGGCGTCCTATTTTGGCCTGCTGTCCAGCTACCGTAATATGGAATTCCCGGTGCACCTGAACGAGCTGCCGGCGCAAAACGGCATCCTGTTCGGCCAGCCCGGCGATAAAATCGCCGATATCACCCTGCCGCAGGTAACCGGCCCCACGCTGCAGATGATCGATAATCCGCTCAATCCGGTGTATAAGCTGTTGCTGGTGGTGGGGCGCAACGGTAATGAAATGCGCCAGGCCGCCTATCGCCTGATTTCGTCGCCGCTGCCGGCCAGGCAGGATGTCATCCAGGTGCAGAACCAGACTATCCCGTTACGCCAGCCCTACGACGCGCCGCGCTGGATTGACACCACCAAGCCGGTCTATCTGAAGGATCTGGCGCAAAACCCGGAATCGCTGACCGCCAACGGCCTGTATCACGACGGCATACGCATCGGCTTTCGCGCCGCCCCGGATCTGTTTATGTGGGATGGCGATTTCATCCCGGTAAAAATTGATTACCGCTTTCCGACCGAAAACTGGATAGACGAAGATTCGTCGCAATTGAGCATTACGCTTAACGGCACCTTCCTGCACAGTTTACCGGTCAATAAGCACGGGCTGGTGGAAACCGCCTGGCGCAAGCTGGGCGGCGATACCCGCCAGGAAACCTTTACCCTGCAGCTGGCGCCTTATCTGATTTACGGCGATAACCAAATGGAATTTTATTTCGCCCTGAAGCCTAAGGCCGACGCGCCCTGCAGCCTGCTGACCAGCAATAATATCAAAAGCCGCATCGACCCGGACTCAACCATCGACCTGAGCCGGACGCACCATTTTACGCTATTGCCCAACCTGTCCTATTACGTCGGCGCGTCATTTCCCTTTAGCCGGCTGGCGGATTTCTCCCAAACGGTGATGCTGCTGCCCGCCAAACCGGAGGCCGGTGAAATCGCCACGCTGCTGGCGATGGCCGCCCGCGCCGGCAATGCCACCGGCATCGCCCTCAATCATGTGGATGTACGCCTGGGCCTGCAAGACCATGCCGCCGGCGGCATTCCCCTGGCGGATAAGGATATTCTCGCCTTCGCCTCGCTTAAGCAGACCGATCTGGTGCGCGATTTGCTGGCCGGTTCGCCGTATGAAATGCGCAACGGCCTGCTGTCGGTCAAGGAAGAAACGCTTACCGCCCGCCTGAAAGGCTATTTTACCGGGCGTTTTTTCCGTCAGGGCGTGGAAGCGGACCGTTATCTGGCCTCCACCGACGCCTGGCGGGGATTCCTGAGTTTCGCCTCGCCCTGGGCCGGCAAACGGGTAGTGGTACTGGCCACGGCCACCGACAGCGATCAGTTGTCGCATATTAACGCTGATTTACAGGTACCGGCCATTAATGCCGGCGTTCGCGGCGATATAGCGGTGATCAATGCGGAAAACGGCGTAAAAAGTTTTACCGTGGGCAGCCAGTTCCCCAGCGGGGAGATGCCCTGGTACATGATGATAATCTGGTACGCCAATCAGCATATTATTTTCCTTTCCTTAAGCGGCCTGGTGTTCGCGGTACTGATAGGAAGTTGTATTTACGTTCTGCTGGCGCGGCATGCGGCTAAACGCCTGGCCAATAGCGCGAACAAATAACCGTATCGATAAGATGCGTTGCCTGACTGGGCCATATGGGTAAAAGAAAATGAAACGGCAAATAAAAAAAGACTTAAAAACGCTGTATGTCGCCGGCCTGGCGGGCCTGTCGCTGTTTTCCGCCCTGGCGCAGGCAGCGGATAATAGCCCGGCCATTAACGCGTTGCTGCAGCAGGCAGCCTATTGGCACGAAAAAGCCCATAACGATTTGGCCCAGGAATCGTTACAGAAAATCCTGGCGGTGGATGAAAATAACGCCGATGCCCTGTATCTGCTCTCGCTCTACGCGTTACGCGACGGACAAAAGGCCGAGGCCCAGAAATGGCGCCAGCGGCTGGTCAATGCCTCGCCAGGCGACGCGCGCCTGCAGAACCTCGACAGCGCCAGCGTACTGCAAACCATCTCGCCGACCCAATTAGCCAATGCGCGCCAACTGGCGGCGCAGGGCAACACGGCGCGCGCCATCGAAAGCTACCGCACCCTGTTCCAGGGCAACCAGCCGCTGGACAGCCTGGCGGTAGAGTATTACGAAACCCTGGCAGGCGTTCCGGCCTCGCGCCCGGACGCTATCGCCGGCCTGCGCAGCCGCGTCAGCCAGCAGCCGTCCGATACGGCCGCCAGGATGGCGCTGGGCAGGATCCTGACCTATGACGAAAACACCCGTCGCGAAGGCGTCGGGCTGCTGGCGCCGATGGCGGCCAATAACAAGGCGGCGGACAACGCCCTGCGCCAGGCGCTCATCTGGATGGCGCCGCAGCCCGGGGATAAAACCGTCTATGACGATTATATGCAACGCCACCCCAGCGACGGCGCGGTATTACGCCATTTTCAGGAAAGCGTGGGCGGCGCTGAAAAGGGACAGGGCTATTCAGCCCTGAACAGCGGCGATCTTACGGCGGCGCGCAGCCGGTTCGAGGCGGTGCTGACCACCAACCCCAACGACGGCGACGCCTTGGCCGGGCTGGGTTATATCGCTATGCGCGGCGGTGATTTCAGCGCGGCGGAAAACTACCTTAACCAGGCAATGAAGCAAGGCGGTCCGAACAGCGCCCAATGGGCGGCGCTGGCCAAGGACGCGCATTTTTACGGCGAACTGAACAAAGCCAAAGGCGCCGTCTCGTCCGGCGACCTGAACGCGGCGCTGGCGCTCAGCGAGCCGCTGGCGCAGGCGGAAGGCAGCAAAGGCGTCTCGGCGGAGCTGTTCCGCGCCGACGTCTTGCGCCGCAGGGGCGACCTGGCCGGCGCGGAGCAAGCCTATCGCACCGCGCTGTCGAGCGATCCGCAGAATACCGATACCAAGCTGGGACTCTACTATACCCTGCGCCAGGCCAATAAGACCGCCGACGCGCAGCAGGTGCTGGAAACAATACCGGCGGATAAGCGCCCGCAGGTGGCGGCGGGCGGCGTCAACGTCGAGCCGTTGCGCCGCCAGGCCGCGCAGGCAATGCAAGCCAACGATCCGCAGCGGGCATTGAATTTGCTGCAGCAGGCGCTGGAAAAACAACCGTCCAATATCTGGGTGCGCCTGGATATGGCGCGCATCCTGCAAAAGCAGGGAGACAGCGCGCAGGCCCAGGCCTTGATGGCCGCCGCCGGCCAGCGCGGCGCGCCGGCGGACAACCTTTACGCCGCCGCCCTGTTCGCCAGCGAAACTCAGCGCTGGGCCGCCGCGGCGCAGCTGCTGGCCTATATTCCCGACAGCCGGCGCAACCGCGCCATGCGCGATCTGGCCGTGCGGGTAAACTTTAACCAGCAGATGGCGGGCGCCGAACGTTATATCCAGGAGGGCAACCGCACGGCGGCGTTAAACACCTTGCGCGCCCTGGCGCAAACGCCACCCGCCGCGCCGGCAGATGTGGGCAAACTGGCGCAGGATCTGATGACCCTGGGCGACAGCGCCGCCGCGGTGGCGCTGGTACGTAATAATATGCGCGCCGGCGTTAACGGCAATGCCGGTGATTATGCGGCCCAGGTCGGCGTGCTCAACCAGGCCGGCCTGACCGCGGAGGCGGAGGCCTGGATGAATAATCCGCGCATCGTGGCCAGCAGCACGCCGGCCGAACTGAGCCGCATTCGCCAGGGCTCGGTGATTAACCAGGCGGATGAACTGCGCGAACGCGGACAATACGCGGCGGCCTACGATAAGCTCATCGTGGCGATGCAAAGCGATCCGCAAAACGTCGATCTGATGCTGGCCATGGCGCGTCTTTACCAGTCCGGCAAAATGAACGAACAGGCGGCGCGGGTCTATGATTATGTGCTGGTGCGCGAACCGCAAAACGAAGGCGCCCGCGAAGGCGCCGCCAACGCGGCCCTGGCCCAGGGCGATATCGCCCGCGCCAAACGGCTGGTGGCCGGCATGCAGGGACCGCGTTCGGTAGATCGCATGGTGCTCGAGGCGCGCATTGCGGAAGCGGCGGGGGATCATGAGCAGGCCATCGCCCTGCTGCGCTCCGCCAAAGGCCGGGTCATCGGCCTGAATACCGCCGGCCCCGGCGGCGCGCCGGTTGTCGGTGGGCTGGAAACCGCCGACAATCCCTTCGTTAATAAAACCGTGGCCGCGGCCGCGCCGCGCACCGCTTCCGCCTACGGCACCATATTGCCGTGGCAGCGCTCCGATAGCCCGGCGCCGCTGCCGCTGACCGGCTTGACGCTGGCAACCGCCAGCGCCGAAACGCCGGAAGACCGTACGCTTAAACAAATCAATCAGTTGCTTGATCAGGAACAGCAAAAAACCGCCACCTGGGTGGAAGGCGATGTGGGGATCCGCAGCCGCGACGGCGAAAGCGGCCTGAGCGGCCTGACGGAAATCAAGGCGCCGCTGGTGCTCTCCGGCGTGCCGTTCGACAGCTCGCGGCTGAAACTATCGGTCACGCCGGTTTCGTTAAATTCCGGCTCCACCAGCGGCACGGTCAGCAACCGTTTCGGCACCGGCGCGCTGCAGCAGGGACGCATGGTAGAAAACGCCACCAATAACGCCACCGCCGCCGCCGGCGCCACCACGTCGACCACCACCACGTCCACCACCACCAACTCCGACGGCACCCAGAGCAGCACCACCACCACCACGTCCTCGACCGCGGATGCCGCCTCCACCGTCAATCCCGGCGATTACGCCGCCGATTCCTCCGGTTCGCAGCAGGCCTCCGGCGTGGAGGTCAACCTGGCGCTCAGCGGCGACAGCTACAAGGCCGATGTCGGCACCACGCCTCTGGGCGAGGATCTGAGCTCACTGGTGGGCGGTCTTCAATGGTCCCCCAGCCTGACCACCTTCAGTAAGCTTATCTTTACCGCCGAACGGCGCGCGGTCACCGACAGCCTGCTTTCCTACGTGGGCACGCGGGATAAGATTAGCGGTAAAAAATGGGGGCAGGTCACCAAAAACGGCGGCGGCGTCCAATACTCCTACGACGACGGCGACGCGGGCCTGTATGCCGGCGTCGGTGGTTACAGTTACCAGGGCGACAATATACCCGGCAATACCGGCATCACCTCATCGGCGGGATTTTATGTCCGCCCGCTACGCGAGGACCATAGCGAGGTGAAGACCGGTATTAACATTACCTTTATGGATTATGATAAAAACCTCAGCTATTACAGCTACGGCCAGGGAGGCTATTTCAGTCCGCAAAACTATATCAGCGTCTCGCTGCCGGTGGATTACACCCAAAAGTATGACGACTGGGACCTGACGCTGGGCGGCTCGGTGGGCTATCAGTCCTATTCACAGGATAAAAGCGCCTACTATCCGAATAATCCGGCGCTGCAAACCGCCCTGGAATCACTGGTGGCCGGCGGATATGTCGATTCGGCCTATTACGACGCCCGTAATGAAAACGGCGTCAGCTATAATGTGCACGCCAACGGCAGCTATAAAATCAATCCCAATATGTCCGTGGGCGGGCAGGTGGGCTACGACACCTTTGGCGACTACTCCGAGAGCACCGCGCTGGTGTACTTTAAATATTTATTGGGTGGTAAATAAGTATGCAGGATATATCTGACGCAACGTCCGAGCTGGTTTACTTCCGCCGGCGGCAATATCAGCCCGGCTGGCAGGATCTGCTCGATATCATGATCTCCGGCATCGCCGCCAATGCCGGCGACGAAGATCGCCGCCAGTTCCTTAACCTGATGGGTAGCCAACTGGCCGGGCGCTTTCCTTTACCCCATGCCGAAACGGTCGGGGATCTGGAAGATGGCTTTAACCGGCTCTGGTCGGAATTCAATTGGGGCTTTGTGCGGCTGCAGCCGGGTGAAACCCATCTCACGTTGATACATCATGCCGTTCCTCCCGCGGCTACGGGCGCTGAGCCGGAGGAGTGGACCGCCGGGCTGGCGGCGATCCTGGAAGGCGCCTATGCTGAATGGATATTAGCCCAGGGCGGACAGCCTCATGTCGCGCTGCGTTGGCAGCAGGACAGCGCGGAAGGCATAATGACTTTTAGTTATCAAAACACTATTTAAGGGATTGAAGCGTTATGAAATTTGCCCGCCATTTGCCGCTGCTGCTCGCTATGTTTTTCGCCCTGCTGACGGGCGCGGCGCAGGCCGACAGCGCCGGCTGGCAACATTATAAAAGCCGCTATATGCTGCCGGAAGGCCGCATTATCGATACCGGCAACCACAATGTCAGCCATACCGAGGGGCAGGGCTACGCCATGCTGCTGGCGGTAAACTATAACGACCGCGCCGCCTTCGATACCCTGTTGAATTGGACCAACCAGCATCTGTACCGTAAAGACATCGGCCTGTACTCCTGGCGCTACGATCCCGCCGCTACCCCGCCGGTGGCCGACATCAACAATGCCTCCGACGGCGACACCCTGATCGCCTGGGCGCTGCTCCAGGCCGGGGACAAGTGGAAACTGCCGAACTATACCGCGGCGTCGAACGCGCTGCAGGCGGCGATAATCAAACACAATGTGATTAAGTTCGCCGGCTTCAACCTGCTGTTGCCGGGGGCGTCGGGCTTTAACCAGACCAGCTCGGTGACGCTCAATCCGTCATACTTTATCTTCCCCGCCTGGCAGGCGTTTTACCAGGCCGGCCATTTGAAGATCTGGAACGATTTAACCGCCGATTCCCTTAAAATCCTGGGGCTGATGCGCTTTGGCGACCCCCGGCTGCCCACCGATTGGGTCACCCTGCGGGCGGATGGCTCCTTGACGCCTTCCGATCGCTGGCCGTCGCGCTTTAGCTTTGACGCGGTGCGCATACCGCTGTATATCAACTGGGCGCAGCGCAACAGCCTGGCGCTTGGGCCGTACGTCGCCTACTGGCGCCAGTTCGACCGGCTGGCCACTCCCGCCTGGGTCGATGTGCTGACCGGCGCCAAGGCCGATTTCATGCTATCGCCGGGCATGCTGGCCATTCGTGACGCCATCATGGGCAACGGCGCGCAGGTCAATGACAATATCCAGCCGCAGGAAGACTACTATTCCGCCAGCCTGCGGATGCTGACGTACTGGTCGCTGAAATAATTACCCGAACTACAAGTGCAGTCGCGTGCGGCCCTCGACAGGGCCACATGCATAAAAAATGTTACCCTTTATCATCGAATTTATTCCTCTTAACATCATCATTGGTCCCCTTGAATACAGTTAACGGATTATAAGAGATTCCCCAGTCGTAATAGTCCGTTTTTTCAATCTTTTTAATTTTGTGTACGATGTAAATGCCAACGGGTAAAAGTATAATTGACATAACCACTTTATAGCACCACGTAGTAGATATGATATTAACTAATTCATAAAATGAATATTTAGATGATAAACTGATTGGATAATCGGTAATCAGCAATACCGCCTGGGCCATCATGGCGGATAAGGTATAGCGGATGATGAAAAAGCGGCCGTTGAAATACACTTTAAGCTTGGATATTAAAAAGCTATTGCAAAAATAAGATGCCGGCATCGAGACCCAGGTCGCAACGGTTACCCGCCAAAAGTCATTGTAGAGGCCATAATAGTGCTGGGAATAGGCATTCGAATCAACTTGAATAACTGCACATATATTTATTAAAAAAACATATATTGTTTGGCATAAAACCACAATCCAAACCGTACGCCCCCCTAATTTATAACCATAAACTTCCGTGGAAATAGTTGATAATAAATAAAATAATGAAAATATAATGCCGCTAGCGGTAATTCTAAAGTCGCCTAAATTAAATACCTTAAACATCAATGTGTCGCACATCACCATGATGGTAACAGTTAATCCGACAAATAAACCGTATAGCTTGTAATCTGTATTCATAAAATCCCTTTTAAAAATTATCGTCTGTTAACGTGTACATACTTGTATTGGAAAAGATCTTCATCTTTAAGGCCTTTAGACTTTTTAGTAGTGCTTTAATAGTTTTAACATTTAGAGCGAACAGGTCATAATCTTAATTTCAAAATTTCAATAAGTCATGCTTTTTTATTACTTCGTTTAATTGAATAATTTACTTTTTATACAAATTGAAAAATATAGCATATTTATTATTAGAAATTATTTCTTCCTGGTTAATTATTAAAGTGTACCTATAATGTCAGAAATATTTTAAAATATCACTATTAACGAATAGCTTAAAGTTATAAAAGATGAAAAGTACTATTTTTTTAAAATTTAACATCAATATTAATCTGGAAATTAGAGTAAAAATTCAGTTTCTCCTCTCAGTATATTGCCGAAGTACCGGAGGAGAATATCTGCTATAATAATTATATTCGATATACTTATTTTTTTATCTTTTCGTCTAATTCTTGTACACATTCAAACATAATTTCTTTAATTATCTCTGAATCATGAATAGCCACGAATTGCTCCATTGTCCCATAAAAATCCAAGAATGAAATCCTGATTGTTCTGGATACCCATACTGCAAAAAAAATCTGAGAGCAATTATCTAACCTTTGCGATAAAAGCATGGCACTTTTAGGCTTATGATTGTGTTCTGCTTCAAAAGCTAAGGCCGCAGTATCTACACTACGCCAAGCAAAATGATTTTGCAGATTTTCTAAATCAACAAGTAGAGGGCCCCCTATCAATAAATCATCTCTTAATTCAGTAATCAAGGTTCCTTTTATATTTAAATACCCATTTACACGTAGGTTTGTGGGCAGTTTATCGATAGGCGTATTTTCAAGATCTAATGAATCATTACAATGAAAATCATCAGGTAGGGCTTCAATATTAGTGTTTTCCATGAAGATAGATTGTCCAACCTCTATGTCTATTGGTAATATCCGAACCTTCGTATCTTTAGCGTCAAGATTATCATAAACCTTGAGTTTATTGGGTAGCTTATTAATAGCACAACCTTTTAAAATCAATGATCCCATGACAATTAAATATTCAGGTAGATGAGTCACACCACTATCGCTAAGGTCAAGGGTATCGTTGATTATGATTAATCCGCCCGGTGTACGGGAAAACTCAACTTTTTTTGAGAGAAGATAATCGAAAAAATTAATTTTATGTCTCCTTCGTTATATGGTGATTGTGTCAATGTAAACTAGCATGTGATTTTCAAGGGAAAAATATACTTTGATAGACAATCATTTTGAATAAAATATATTTAAATATCTATATAACTCAGCTTAATATTAATTATTCTAACCACTAGGAAAATAAACAATAGAGCAATATCTAACGGACATAAATTACTCGTTTTTAGTTCTGAGTGACAATATACTGTATTTTTTTCAATATATCATCACAGAGACAATATAATGCATAAAATTGACTTAAAAAATCAAAATGGTGAGCATGAAGCACTTCTTACTATTGGGAAAAATTTGGTTTATTTGATGTCAACAAGAAATGTTGACAGTACAGAATTAAGCACCTTAACCGGTCTTGGCACAGCAACTATCAATAGTATGCGGCGAGGTATCGGAAATCCTACGCTCGCAACGATTGTCGCGTTGGCTCAATTTTTTGAAGTTAGCCTAAGCGAGTTCACAGACATTAATATAGAAAGGCAGGCAATAAGTCATAAAAAAATTAAAACACTGCCATTAATAAAACTTAATGAATTAAATATATTTTTGGATAACGTGTTGGATACATATGATACTTATACTACAGAATTATGTGTATTTGGAAATAATGATTGTTTTGCTATTAATATAAATAATGATTCTCTATACCCACAATTCTCTAGCGGAACAATTTGCATAGTAAAAAAAGATAACACACCCCATGACGGAGATATTGTTTTAGTAAAAATAAACAATTGCACTCCTTGTTTTAGACGTGTATTTATTGAAGATACAGGTTATTTGTTCACTGCGGTATCGATAGATCAGGATTTAGTCCCTTCGGCATATAAATCTTATTCTATAGTTGGTATTATAATCAAAACCATTAAATATTTTTCTTGATATTAAATATTCTGAGGTGATTAATGCATTGGCGTTTAGTTATAAAATGGGTTAAGGCAGTTTTTACCCCTCAGTATCAATTAACTTTAAGTGAAGTAATAAAATCCAGGATCCCCTATAAATCCAAATACATGTTTAAAGAATTTGGTAGTCATGAATATATTAGTTTAACATTCGAGGATATAAAAAAAAGTGAAAACTTACTACATATCATTAACCCTAACAACCTAATTGAAATAAGCCTAATTGAATCTAAAATACAAAAAGATTACGAAGCTTATTACATAACTGAAATGACAATTGGCAATAACTATAAGCTGAAAGCACTGGATCAGGAAGTTTGTTTTTCAGGCGAGTACATACATAAAAATATTGATGTTTTTCAGAACTTTCACTCGAAAGATCTTTGTGAAATTATGTATGCGACCGGTTTTAATAAAGGCCGAAGGGTTTCTCTTGCTCTAAAAGATGTCAGCGATAGTAGAAAGCTTAAACCAGCTAAAACGAACACAGATAATATTTACAACTTTAAGCCTATGGAGTAAGTAGGCAGCATCAACATCTAAACTGTGGGACAGAAGTCATGGTCCCACCTCCACCGGATGATATTTACCAATGTTCATACCCTGTATGTCTGCTTTGCTGCCAAATATCTATGTCTTTAACCGGTGTTTCGTCTAGATCTCGTTTCGTAGTAAGTTCTGCAGGAATACATCGGCTCGACGCCGATTTTAAAAACAGCTTATCCCCAGCGAATTATCGCATCAAGATCCTCACGACTAGCAAGATACGATTGATTGGGCATCGACGCAGGAAGAAATACTGTGGCAAAATTGTTCTCCTTTTTTGAGAGATAATTCATTATATTCGCCTTAAAAACGGATGTGGCAGACACATAGATAATACCTTCAAATCAAGCCATAATGATCATCATCAGTAGAATTTCCTACATCCTGAAAACATTTTAAAAACTTGGGCCCGCGCTTTATTGTTTTCTTGATTCTGCTGCCTTTTTTTTGCCTTCGCGGTGGCGGCAAACTCGCCCTCAAACATGTTTGAAAAATTGTTATCTATCTCTTGCCTCTTCTGTCACAGCTTTGATCAGATTAATAGTGATACAATTTTTAGCATTTGCTAGTTTAATGGCTGGGCTTTCGTATTTAAGAAGGTCGGTTTCATCGTTTCACTGTGCGCACGTTTATGTGCATAACGAAAACGCATATATCTGAGAATAAACAATAACAAAAATCTATTATGGACTGTTGGCGTAACCGGTCATCAGGTTAGGATGACACTGAGGTAATAAGGGTACGAAGGCATAATTGTACATACGTTTGAAGCGGTCATGATAGGCAGGAAAAATCCCATCATGCCCGCAGGCACGGTCTTGTTATCAAACTCAGCGAATGCCCTGCGCCTCGTCCTGATCGACGGCAAAGCAGGCCACCAGCTGGTCGCCGTAGCGCTTAAGCTGCGGCTGCAGTTCGGTACAGGTACCGAAACGGCGGCGGCAGCGGGCGCTAAAGGCGCATCCCGGGGGCGGGTTCAGCGGGCTTGGCAGCTCGCCGGTCAGCTTGATGCGTTCGCGGCGCAGATCCGGGTTCAGCCTGGGTGTGGCCGACAGCAGCGCCTGGGTATAGGGATGGCGCGGATTACTGAAAATCGCCTCTTTGCTGCCCTTCTCCACGCAGCGGCCCAGGTACATCACCATCACTTCGTCGGCAATGTGCTCCACCACCGACAGGTCATGGGAAATAAACACATACGACAGCCCCATATCCTGCTGCAGGTCCATCATCAGGTTCAGTACCTGGGCGCGCACCGATACGTCCAGGGCCGATACAGGCTCATCGGCGATGACCACGTCGGGGTCGAGCATCAGCCCGCGGGCAATGGCGATACGCTGGCGCTGGCCGCCGGAAAACATATGCGGATAACGATCATAGTATTCGGTGCGCAGCCCCACCTTCGCCATCATCGCCAGCGCTTTCTCACGCCGTTCGGCGCGGTTGAGCGAGGTATTGATTTGCAGCGGCTCCTCGAGGATTTGCCCCACCTTCTTGCGCGGGTTCAGCGAGCCGTACGGGTTCTGGAACACGATTTGGATCTTCTGGCGCCGCAGGTGCGCGGCGGTCACATCAGGTTTCAGCAGATCCTGGCCCAGGTAATGCAACTGCCCGCCGGTGGGCGTTTCAATCATGGTCAGCAGACGGCCGAGGGTGGACTTGCCGCAGCCGGATTCGCCCACCACCGCCAGCGTCTTGCCGCGCTCCAGGGTAAAGGATACCCCGTCCAGGGCCTTGACCATGACCTCCTTGCCGAACAACCCTTTTTTCACCGGGTAGTATTTCTTTAAATCCACCGCGTGCAGCAAGGCGGTTGCCTGCGGATCGTAAATAGTCTCGCTCATCGGGTGGGTCTCCCCGCATCATCCAGCGGATAGTGACATTTAGACTGACGATCCGGCAAATCCCGCAGCTCCGGTTCTACCTGGCGGCAGTAATCGGTGGCATAGGGACAGCGCGGGTTCAGCAGGCAGCCGGTGGGGCGATCGTATTTGCCTGGCACCATGCCCGGCAGCGAGGCCAGCCTGGCCTTGTCGGTGGCAAATTCCGGCAGGGAGCGCAGCAGCGCCTGGGTATAGGGGTGGCGCGGCGCGCGGAAGATTTCCGTCGCTTTGCCGGTTTCCACCACCTGGCCGGCGTACATGACGATAATATGATGCGCGGCTTCCGCCACCAGCGCCAGGTCATGGGTAATCAGCACCAGCGCCATATTTTCCCGCTGCTGCAAATCCAGCAGCAGCTCGATGATCTGCGCCTGGATGGTCACATCCAGCGCGGTGGTGGGCTCATCGGCAATCAGCAGCTTGGGACGGCAGGCAATCGCCATGGCGATCATCACGCGCTGGCTCATGCCGCCGGACAGCTGGTGCGGATAGACATCCAGCCTGGATGCCGGCGCGGGAATGCCCACCAGGGTCAGCAGATCGATGGCGCGCTGGCGCCGGGTCCTGCGGTTGCCGCCCTGGTGCACCTTGATGGCTTCCATAATCTGGTAGCCTACGGTGTAACAAGGGTTAAGGCTGGTCATCGGGTCCTGGAAAATCATGGCGATGTCGGCGCCAATCAGCTGACGGCGCTCGCTGTTGGAGATTTTCTGCAAATCCCGGCCGTTGAATACCAGGTTTTCCGCCATGACGCGGCCGGGAAAATCAATCAGGCCCATAATGGCCAGCGAGCTGACGGACTTGCCGGAGCCGGACTCACCGACAATGCCCACGACCTGGCCCTGTTCCACCTGGTAGCTGATGCGGTCGACGGCACGAAACGGTGTTCCTTCATCACCGAATTGCACCGATAATTTATCTATGGTTAATAACGCCATTGCTTCCTCGTTACTGCTTGAGTTTGGGGTCGAGCGCGTCACGCAGTCCGTCCCCCATCAAATTAAAGGCTAACACGGTGAGCAGGATAATGACCCCCGGGAAGGTCACCACCCACCAGGCACTCTGCGCAAACTGCAGCACATCGGAGAGCATGGTGCCCCACTCCGGTGTCGGCGGCTGCGCGCCCATGCCCAGGAAGCCCAACGCGGCCATGTCAAGGATGGCATTGGAGAAGCCCAGCGACGCCTGCACGATCAAGGGTGCCAGGCAGTTGGGAAGGATGTTGATAAACATCTGGCGCAGGGGTCCGGCGCCGGCCACGCCCGAGGCGGTCACATAGTCGCGGTTCACCTCGCCCAGCACCGCCGCGCGCGTCAGGCGCACGTAATGCGGCAGGGCGACGAACGTCAGCGCCAGCGAGGCGTTGACGATGGAGGGGCCGAAGATGGCCACCAGCACCAGCGCCAGCAGCAGGCTGGGCAGCGCCAGCATGATATCCACCACGCGCATGATGACCACGTCCACCAATCCGCCGATATAACCGGACAACAGCCCGAATATCACGCCGAATATCAGCGACAGGACCACCACCAGGCAACCGACCAGTAGCGAAAGGCGCGCGCCGTACATCAGGCGGGTCATGATATCGCGCCCGACGTCATCGGTGCCCAGGATAAACTGCCAGCTGCCGCCCTCCATCCACACCGGCGGGCGCAGCAGGGCCTCGCGGAATTGCTCCGCCGGGCCATGGGGCGCGATGACCCCGGCGCCGATGGCGACGACGAACATCAGGACGATATAGCCCAGGCCGATGACCGCGCCCTTGTTGCGTTTAAAATAGTGCCAGAACTCCTGGAGCGGGGTCATGGGCTTCGGTGCGCCGGTTATTACCGGCTCAGAGATTTCAGTCATTTTCCATTCCCCTATTTCTTGTGGCGAATACGCGGGTTAACCACGCCATACAGCACGTCCACCAGCAGGTTCACCACAATAATCAGGATCGCCACCAATAACACCCCGCCCTGTACCACCGGATAATCACGGCGCTGCAAGGCCTCGACCAGCCAGCGGCCCAGGCCCGGCCAGGAGAAAATCGTTTCCGTCAGGATAGCGCCCGCCAACAGGGTGCCGACCTGCAGCCCGATAACCGTCACCACCGGCAACAGGGCGTTGCGCAGGGCATGGACAATAATGACGCGCATGCGGCTCAGGCCTTTGGCGCGGGCGGTGCGGATATAATCCTCGCTCAGCACTTCCAGCATCGCCGAACGGGTCATGCGCACAATCACCGCCAGCGGGATAGTGCCAAGCACGATGGCCGGCAGCACCATATGCATCACGGCGTCTTTAAAATCCCCCGGCTGGCCCCAAATCAGGGTATCGATCAGCATAAAGCCGGTAAGCGGCATGCTGTCGTCCAGGAAGACCGTGTCGCCCACCCTCCCGGACACCGGGGTGAGGTTAAAGTGCACCGACACCAGCATGATGAGCATCATGCCCCACCAGAAAATAGGCATCGAATAGCCGGCCAGCGAAATACTGACGGCGGTATGATCAAACAGCGAACCACGTTTGACCGCCGCCAGCACCCCGGCCGGGATACCGACCAGCACGGCAAAAATCATTGCGCAAACACCCAGTTCCAGGGTTGCCTGGAAACGCGGCACGAATTCCTGCCAAACGGGGATGCGGCTTTTAAGCGAAATGCCCAGGTCACCGTGCATAATGCCGACGACATAATGAACATATTGCTGAAATAAGGGTTTATCCAGGCCCAGCGCCGCCATCATCTCTGCGTGGCGCTCGGGGGACATTCCGCGTTCACCCGCCATGATCAGCACCGGATCGCCGGGAATCAAATGGACAAACGCAAACGTCAGCAAGGTAATACCAATAAACGTCGGGATTACGAGTCCCAAACGTCGGAGTATGAACTGCAACATATTCCGAACTCTCTGTTTCTGTAGATAGTTTACCCGGGCGCATTACGCGCCCGGGTTATCAAAGCTCACATCTTCAGGATTCCCCCCTGGCCTCGCTGGCGCGATTCCTTCCCCGGTGCGGCACCGGGGAACACTCCCGCTTCCCCGCATGGGTGGGGGAAGCTCCCTTTAGGGATATGGGGGGTTAATTGACCTTTAGTCTAAAGATACGTTCTCGAAATGATGTTTACCCAGTGGATCGACCACATACCCTTTCACTTCCTTACGCACAGGCTCGTATACCGTGGAATGGGCAACGATAAGCGCGGGCGCCTGATCGTGCATGACCACCTGGGCCTGTTTGTACAGATCCACGCGTTTCGCATGATCGGACGTGCTGCGCGCCGGCTGGATCAGGTCTTCAAACGGCTTGTAGCACCACCTTGAGTAGTTGGAGCCGTCTTTTGCCGCATCGCAGCTGAACAGGGTGGCGAAGAAGTTATCCGGATCCCCATTGTCCCCGGTCCAGCCCATCATAACAGACTGATGCTCGCCGGCCTTGGCGCGTTTGAGGTATTCGCCCCATTCGTAGCTGACGATCTTGGCCTTAACGCCGATTTTAGCCCAGTCGGACTGAATCATTTCCGCCATGCGCCTGGCGTTCGGGTTGTAGGGACGCTGTACCGGCATAGCCCACAAATCGATGGAGAAACCCTCCGGCAAGCCCGCTTCCTTCAGCAGTTCTTTCGCTTTGGCCGGATCGTAAGCGTAATCCTGCACCGCGTCGTTATAGCTCCACATGGTCGGCGGAATCAGGTTTTTCGCCGGCTGGCCCGCGCCCTGGTATACCGCGTCGATGATGGCGGATTTGTTTACCGCGGTGATCAGCGCCTGGCGAACCTTCAGGTTATCCAGCGGTTTTTTCTCGACGTTAAACGCCAGGTAGCCCACGTTCAGGCCCGGCTGTTCCATCAGGTTGATGGTTTTGTCTTCTTTCATGCGCGCGATGTCGGCCGGATTAGGATACGGCATGATCTGGCATTCGTTTTTCTGCAGCTTGGCATAACGTACGGACGCGTCCGGCGTAATGGAGAACACCAGGCGGTCGATTTTCGGCTTGGTGCCCCAATAGTTTTCAAACGCTTTGTACAGGATGCGGGAATCTTTCTGGTACTGCAGCAGTTGGAAGGGGCCGGTACCGATCGGGTTAAGATCGATTTTTTCCGGCGTGCCCGCTTTTTGCATCAGATCGGCATACTGGGCGGACATGATGGAGGCGAAGTCCATGGCCAGGTCGGCCAGGAATGGCGATTCCTCGCGGGTCAGGTTGAAGCGCACGGTGTAGTCGTCGACTTTTTCCACGCTGGCGATCAAATCGCCCATGCCCATGCCGTCAAAGTACTCGTAATTGCCGCCGGAGACTTTATGGTAAGGATGATTGGCGTCTTTCTGCCGCATAAAGGAGAAGATCACGTCGTCTGCGTTGAAATCGCGGGTCGGTTTGAAATCCTTGCTTTCCTGCCACTTCACGCCTTTACGCAGATGGAAAGTATAGGTTTTGCCGTCGGCGCTGACTTCCCACTTTTCGGCCAGGCTCGGAATCACTTCCGTGGTGCCCAGCTTGAAATCGACCAGACGATTGTAGATCGGCACGGAACTGGCATCAAAACTGGTGCCGGACGTGAATAACTGCGGGTTGAACCCTTCAGGCGAGCCCTCTGAACAATATACCAGAGTCTTTGCCTGAACGCTGGCCGCCACGGCTAATGCCGCCAGGCTAATGCCGACCTTCAGTATCCCTGATTTGGTCAAGGAAATTGTCATCATTCTGCTCCATTGTGTGATGTGATGTTGTGTGTTGTACGGCCAGACGCTGTTTTTTTTAATGCTGCGGTCTGTGCAGTGCGCCTTGCGGCATCAGAACCAAAGAAGGGAATATATGCCGGGATGCCCATGAGGCAGCACCCCCCGACGCGTTGAATGCGTGGGACCATTCAAACAATCCATTGCCCCTCCTGAATTCCGAGGCTCCCAATTTGGCAACTGTTTGCCAATACGTCAATATAACCCGTAGGGATTTACACATTTTGTGAGACGCAGCAAACGAAAACAATCCACAGGTGTTTGGCCAAAAATGAAGCACGATCGCCAGTCAATATAGCTAAACTGTGAAGTAATTCACTTTATGACAATGAGTAAGCAGTCATACATACTATTTAAAAACTAAAAAAAAATTTGATCGTGTGGCGAATATATGAACTGTTATTTCAGAATTTCCGGATGAAAGCAGGTAAAAATGCTGACATTGGTTCGCCTTGATGACCATATCGACAACCTTTCCGTCCAGTCTGCCATACTATCTGCGCGCTATCCATCAGCCATAAACAAAGGTTATGACCGACCATAAGAAAACCTTGTTTATTGACGCCGGAAATAAGGATAACTTTGTAATGTACTGATAATTATGCTTATTTTTAACGCTAATCGCTCTCTGCAGTATTGACTCCGCAGGACGTTTTATCGGGGGGCGTAATAAAATGAGGCGCAATGCAACAAACCGCTTTATCGGCTATAAATCGCGATAAGATCAAATAACGGTGTCATATTTTCCCTGATAAAAACAAAATAAATAAATTAACTATTTGCTGCCATAAAATAAATAAGTTATTAACCTTAGAGAGAATATGCGCTTGCCGGGAAATCGGTACCATGACGGCGCAGTTAAAATTTCTTGACCTCAATGTGCAGTTTTTTCAAGGCATAATAAAGCTGCCGGGGGGTGATATGGAGCAAACGGGCGGCTTTGGCTTTGACCCCGCCGCTTTTTTCCAGGGCGGCGACCAGGCGATAGCGCAGCTCCTCATCGGCGTCGTCAGGGGCGCCGGCCGTCGCGGTCATGGCGCTCATCATTATTTCCGCCGGCCATAGCGGCGTAGCCGGGCCATAGCGGCGTAGCCGGGCCATACCCCGCCTCGTGGCCCGCCTCCTGCGGCACCGTCTCCTGCTGCCGGCTGATTTCCTGGTTCAAACGCTGGCGCAGGCAGCGCCCGGACAGGCAGGGCAATTGCTGGATAACGCCATCCCGGGCCTGGATGGCGGCATGCTCAAGGCAATTCTCGATATCGCGCACATTCCCCGGCCAATGGCACAGATAGAGTGGCGCCTGGGCCGCCTCGGTCAGCGTGAGCGTCCTGTGATTATCGCGGTTATAACGTTCGAAAAAATAGTTAACCAGGCCGGGAATGTCTTCTTTACGCTCGCGCAGGGCCGGCAGGGCAATGGTGGCGATATGGATGCGATAATAGAGTTCGGCTAAAAAGGTCCCCTGCGCCATCCTCTGCTCCAGGTTTTTCTCGGTGGCGCAAATTATGCGCACATCGCAGGCCAGGGTGCGGGAGCCGCCGAGCGGCTTATAACGCTGTTCTTGTAAAATGCGCAGCAGCCGCTTTTGCAATAACAGGGAAAAATGGCCGATTTCGCTGATAAACAGCGTTCCGCCCGCCGCCAGGGCAATATCGCCGGGATAGCCGGCGATATTGCCGGAAAAGCCCGCTTCACAACCGAACAATTCGCGCATGATATCGTCGCTGGCAAGGTAATCGCAGCACACTTTAATAAACGGACCGGCGCGATGTTGCGACTGGAGGTGAATCGCCCGGGCGATAACATCCTTACCGGTTCCCGGCTCGCCGCGCAATAATACCGCTGAGCGGGTGGGCGCAATGTTTGCCACCGCCGCCAGGGTGCGTTTCATGGCATGGGAATGGGCGATGATCTGATCGACCGCATGGCCGCCGCGTCCTTTACGTGAGCGCGCTTTTCCCGCCGGCCCGCAAAGGTCGACGGCGCAGCGCGGAATGGCTAACCGCCCCGCGGCGAGATCACCGGTGCCGGCCATATCAGTCTCCACTCCGGTAATCTTTATAGTTCAGCTGATATTTCGCCATGCGCAGGCCGAGCATGCGCCGGGTCAGGCCCAACTGCGCCGCCGCCCTGGACATATTGCCCTGGAAACGGGCCAGCGCCTCGACGATCAGTTCATACTCCATCATGGATAAACGGGCCTCCAGGCCCGACTGTTCGCCAAGCGTGCCCAGCACGGCCGGTTGCAGGGCGGCGGGCAGATGATAGCTGTGGACCACCCCCTCTTCCGCCAGCAATACCGCACGCTCCATCATATTTTCCAGCTCCCGCACGTTGCCCGGCCAGTCGTAGTTGAGCATTAAGTTCAGCGCGGGCGTGGAAATGGCAGGGACATCAACCCCCTGTTCCCGGGCAAACCAGGCGTTGAAATGTTCGGCCAGGATCAGGATATCGTTACCCCGCTCACGCAGCGCTGGAATAGTAATAGGGAAGACATTCAGACGATAGTACAGATCCTCGCGAAAGGTGCCGTTGGTGACCATGGCGGTTAAATCGCAGTGCGTCGCCGCCAGGATGCGCACGTTGACCTTAATGGACTCGTTGCTGCCCAGGCGTTCAAAGCACCGTTCCTGGATCACCCGCAATAGCTTGGCCTGGGCCGAAAGAGATAATTCGCCCACTTCATCCAGGAAAATCGTGCCGCCATCCGCCTCCTCGAACCTACCGGCCCGACGCGCGACGGCACCGGTAAAGGCGCCTTTTTCATGGCCGAACAGCTCACTTTCGATGACGCTTTCCGGCAGCGAGGCGCAGTTGAATTTGACAAACGGCCCGCTGCCGCAGCTGCTGTTATAGTGGATGGCGCTGGCGACCCGTTCCTTGCCGACCCCGCTTTCACCGAGGATCAGCACCGTGGTGCGGGCGTGGCTGACTTTGTCAATCATCAGGTAAACCGACTGCATCGCCCTGGAGTTGCCGATGATATTCGCCGGCTTGAATTTTTCCTTCAGCTCTTTATCCAGCCGGGCGCTTTGAGCCTGCAATACCTGCTTATGGGCGCGCTCCAGCAGATGCAGCTCCACCGCCTGGGCAATAGTGGTGGCGATAATGGCCAGCACCTCCAAATCCAGATTTAACAGTTGCCGGTTATTGTATAAACGTTCCACCCCAATGGTGCCCATCACTTTCATGCCGCGCATGATGGGCACGCAAATAAAGGAAAGATGGCCATCGACCGTTTTATCCCAACTGCCGGTGCGATTGAGAAACAACGGCTCTTCGGCAATGATCGGGACAATAATGGGCTGGCGGGTTTCCACCACCCTGCCGGTGATGCCCTCGCCGGGATAATAGACGCCCTTTTCGATTTCATCCTTGGATAAACCGTAGCTTTCATGGATAAAAATCTGGTCGCAGCTGGCATCGTAGAGCGAGATCATCGCCCGGGTAACCTGCAAATGTTTTTGCATCAGCTCCAGCACCAGCTTGAGCGTCTTGGATAAAGAGCCTTCCCTGCTGACCACCTTGCTGACCTCGGACAGCAGGGGCAGCAGTTCGGAGCGGCACTCGCCCAGTTGGCAGGTAAAGGATAACGAATCCGCCAGCGTCGGATGGGCGGATGCGGTGTCATTAAGCATGGCCGGTGGCATAAAGCGCGCCTCCCTTTGGCGCCCAATGGGCGGTGAAGGTCAAAAAACCGATGTGCCGGCATAGGTTTTCCGGCCCGAGTGAGAGTGGTGCAAGTTGCCGGCCATCTATCGTTATATAATTAAATATATAACGATATGATTTGACGTCGTTTTCCCATTGGCGCATTGACGCCAGTGGCTTTTTTGTCTTGTATGTGACAACGGATAATCAACAATGTACGTTTCACGCCGGAGTCAGGCGCCCGGCTGAAGCGGCGCGCCCTGCAGCAGCCTGAGTCCGCATCATCATGTTGATAAAAACCGGGATGGGGACACTCATACCGCGCTGTGGACAAACCGCAGCGATAATGGGATAGCAGGCTGATTATCCCGATAGGTGGTGCCGGCACGAGTTTTAACACATTATTATTAGACCATCCGCCTTCAGCATCTTAGAGAATACGCAGTATTTTTTACTGCTCACACAGGAATAATGCTAATCAGGAAGGTTAAAATTTTTAATAAAAAAATAAATATGCCAAAATGCTGGCTAACTCGTTTATCTTATTTAAGCAAAGATAATGATTTAGGAAATTAAAAAAATAATATCATCCGTGCCGCTGAATTTGTTATTCAAAAAAGATACTCGAAACAATAACCTGTCGCCAGCAACCCAAAAAATATTGCGGCAATATAGTTTTTAATTGACTTTCAATTAATAATATTTTCACCCATGGACAACAATGCCGGTTTTAAAAAGGTTTCTCTTTGATATTGCCGTTTAACTCTTTGTTAACTTTTTCATGCTTTACTTGCCCTATTAGCACACCCCTATCCGCGTCTTATGTGATGAACCCAATTAATCGGGAATAATTTATTATCATTCAAATAAGGGAATAAATGAATATCGGCGGCTGTGGCAGTTCATCGGGCAACAGATGCGGCAGCTCATCCAGGGGCTGTGGCGGCGGCAATTCCCGTGGAGCATGCGCGACGAACAGAGGCGGGGGTGGCGGTGATTATGCCGGCCGGGTCACCTCGTCGAGAAATGAAGATGTCATGACCGTAACCGCCACCCCTGGCAGACACCACTCCGGTAATCATCATTTCCGTCTGCATGGCGGCGGCAACGGCGGTAATACCAGCGGGAGCGGAGGTTTTAATAATACACAGCAATTAGAGACGGCGAGAAGAAGGGATTTTCAAGCACTTACGGAACAATTTCAATATCACATTAATTTATCAAAAGAAGTGTTGGATAAAGCCCTGGCGGAATGCCAGGAAGATCATGATGGCTATCACTCCCAGCCAAGGCCTGCCACATTGGCGGCGGCAGAGGCGCTGGACAATGATATGCGGGCGCAGGTGTTTTCCGCCCAGCATAAAAAGCAATCCGCCTACCAAGCGCTGAGTGAGATTAACGACCGCCTTTGCCATCTCAGTACCGGCGTTATCGCATTACATAAAGAACTAAGCACTAACCCGAGTACGTCTGTTCGGGAACGCTATTTACGGCAAGAACATCAGCTCAATCTAGAAAAGACCAAACGGAATAATCTTGACCATGCCGCCCGGGCAAGGGCTGGACAGGTGGATAACGCGCTCAAACGGAAAAATGAAACCGGGCAAATTTTAGCGGCAATAAGAAACTCTATTGCAGAACAAAAGGCTGCGGGAGCTCCCCCTGAAGCGCGGAAAGCTGTTATCAACGCTGAAAACGCCGCAAACTCCCGTAGCGAACCCTTGGCGGATAAAAGTGCTATACCCGCATCGGCAACGCCCTCCATGGTGGGCAATACTGCTATTCCCGCATCGGTATCGCCGTCCATGGTGGACCGTAATGCCATTCCCACATCGGCAATGCCCTCCATGGCGCAGGTTAACGCGCGGCGCGCCATAGCGTTATCCGGTATGGCAGTGGCCCCATCGCCCAGGATGGCGCTGGCGCCGGTCGCCGCCGGCGTAAATGGCGGTATGGCAAACGCCGCCGCCGGCGGGGTTAATGGTCTCGCGCTACGCACCGCGATAAGCGAATTAGGCGCGGCCACGCTCGGGCTGGCAAAACATCCCCTTGGCCTGGGGGTGGGGTTGTTAGCCTACAGCGGCAACGTGGGCGAAGGTAGCGACAAGGTGCCGGGGCGCGACCTGGCGCAACGCTTCGCCACTGCTCCGTTGGATCCGTCTGAACTGGCGTCTGCGCCAGGGGTCAGCTGTGCCGCAGGTAACGCTGTAAAAAATAACCTGCTGGGCGCTGTCGCCGGGGCTGCAGTGGAAAGCGCACCGGTGGCCGGAGCTGCTTGCGATGCTGCCAAAGAAGGCAAAAAAGACGCAGCGCTGGCGCTTGGTAAGGCTGCAACCGAGGTTCAGGCCGCTGTTTGTCGCGACAGCCTGCTGTGTGTGGCGAAACTTATCCTGACTGGACAAAGCGGTAGTACAACGGAAACTGTGCCTGTTGCGGATGATTTGACGGGCGGTAAACTTGAAAACCCATCGTCAAATCAGGATAATAAGAACGTATTTATCTCACCGGATCAGCGAGGAGATCAGAGATTCCGTCACACCGGCAATATCGAACGCAAACCGTATACGGATGAGAGTACGACGGTAACGCCGATACCGGAACATAGTAAAGATAAATTCATTTATCTGTCTAATGGCAAAGATAATAGATTACCCATTTCAGAACCTACGGTGGCAAATAATGGATTGAAAGTTGAATCTAATGCTAAACATACACCTGGAGCACAAGGATCTAGGCCTAATGCCGGGGTGGAGCCGAGAAATTCTTTAGAACTATTTGACCATTCTATTGCTACGAAAGATCCGAAGATAAGGCTAGCCATTGATAATAATGGGAATATTCATCGGTTCTTCAACACTAGCAAGGATGGAAAGGGCAATTTTCACTGGAGTGGCAGCTCGGGAGATGAAAAAAATGCTTTAGGTAACAGGGAATTGGGGAACTTTAACAGAGAAATCAAAGAGCTGAAGGATAAAAAATGATTTTCGGACAACCTTTTGTATTTGCTGTTTTTTACGAATTACTGGAAAAAACAGAGGACAATTACTGGAAATATGGACTTTTTGGTTTTTTTATTGAGGACGAAATATATCCAGCAAAGGGATCTAATTATACATTGTCAATGGCTATTGATTATCTAAAGGATTGTGAGCCTGAAATAACTAATTGCAAAAATAATGAGCTCCTTTTTCCCGACAGCGATTTAGAACTGTTAAGAAAACTGGCACATTCGCATGGAATGCTTCTTGATAGTGATCCTCAAGATTTGGAATTGCCTGACGCAAAGCCGTTAGGCGTTTTTTTAAGCCCACTTGAAGTATCAGACGTTGGCTTTTATTTGTTTTATTATCCTAAAGATGAAGATGAAGAATACTTGATATACACAGCGGATTACGGTAATACAGCTAAAAAAGCCATATTTAAGAAAGGTACTATCAGTAATGTGTTCGCACAACTCCCAATCAAAGATGCTATATAGTTGACTAAAATTCCGGCACCTACGCCGGTATTTTTAACTTATATGCCAGTCCGTATCTGATGATTTAGGAGCGTTACTTGGCTCAATGGATTGGACGATATGGCGTGATTCATCCAAACCTGCCGATCCAGCGGTATGGGAAGACTGGATAGCAGCAGTTAAAAAAGTGGATTGAACAAGAACCCGTTCAACTCTTACCTATGTTGAGTACCCGCGCCCGGCAACGCCCGTCCGGTTGTTGCGCCACCGTAAGCGCCAGCTTTAATGCCGGCAGTTCATGTTTAAACCATTTCGGCACATGATCGCAGGTAATGTCGATTTGTTTAAAGGCTCCCGCGCGGAAAAATGGCAGCAGCACCTGTTTTGAGGTTAAGGCGCCATCGCTTTTCAGCGCGTCGATAAGGTTAAGGCAATATTCCCCCGCGCCCTGGCCGGGCTTGATAACGCTTTGGGCCGCCGCTGCCTGCTCCCGCGGCGCGTTCTCTTCCACAAACTGCCGGATACGCGTCAGGAAACCGGCGGGTTCCCCGGTCAGCCGCCACAATTAGGCGCGGCCGCGCTCGGGCTGGCAAAACATCCCCTCGGCCTGGGGGTGGGGCTGTTAGCCTACAGCGGCAACGTGGGCGAAGGCAGCGATAAAGTGCCGGGGCGCGACCTGGCGCAACGCTTTTCATCTGCTCCAGCGGCTCCGTCTGGACCGGCGTCTGCGCCAGGGATCAGCTTTTCCGCAGGTAACGCTGTGGAGAATAACCTGCTGGGCGCGATCGTAGGTGGTGCGGCGGAAAGTGCAGCGATAGCGGGAGCAGTAGGTCATGGCAGCCAGTCGGAGTCGAACGATGACGACGGCTTCGATATGGGTGGAGACATCTGTGAAGGCACGCGCGAACAGTGTTCGGTACGTGATGGAACGCGCGGGCCGGGACGGATGGAAAGTCGCAACGAAGAGGGCGGCGAGGCTAAACCGAATCTGGGCAAAGACATAGCCAAAGCCGCCGATGCGCAAAAAGCCGAGCTGGGCGGAGTGGGATCGGGAACACCGGGAGGTTGGGGGCCGGAAGACGAAGAGAAAGCCAGAAATAATGACCGAAAAGTTATTACTGTTGAAGAGCTGAGGTCCACCTCCTCAAGGGGGCAAGAAACTTTAGGCAGATCAAAGCTTTTTGAACGAGCAGGTGGAAAAAACGCAGCTAATAAAGAATTTGATGCCTTAGCGCCTGATAATGTTAAACAAATTCCCGGTGGCAGGGTCGGTTCATTGTCTGATGGACGGACAGTCATTATCCGCGAACGTAGTACTGACGGCAGACCTACATTAGAGATACAATCTGGCAGGAATAGAATAAAATTCAGATATGAGGAGTGATTATATATGAAGGAAAAATTAGTTAAACTTGCATATGATGAATGCTCCACGCTGGTTGGTAGCCAATTGATTAATTGTAACTATGCTTCTGGGGCGCTTTTTTTATCTTTACTTGCAAACAATAAAAAAATAAAAATTGCCTTTGATTGGATTTATTGTTTCCGCGTTATTGACGAGGGTGATTTATTGAAAATGCAAGAAGAACAAAAAGGTGAAATGGTCGCTGGCATTTATACTATTTTACATTCACCATATTTGAAGTGGTTTAATGAACAGAGTGCTGATATCCATGCGAAAGAAGGTGTTGTTCACTATTCAATAGTTACAATTGAAGATGTGATAGATGTATTATCGTTAGTTCCACCGGTGATCTCCAGTGAGTAATTTTTTGATTAAAACCCCGGCCTAGCACCGGGGTTCTCCCTCGAGCCAGGACGGTAAAACGGCACTGATATCGCCTGATCAACGCCGTGAGCAAGGTTCTAGGCATACCGGCAACATAGGCGGTAAACCGGTAAGGGGCGGAAATATTTTTGCAAATCCTGGTGCGGATCCTCTTACTATGAGAGATCTGGTTTACCTTTCTCAATAATCTAACAGTAAAATTGAAAACGTCATCACTGAAACATTATCGGGTAAAAAAAACTTCACCAGCTCGACGACGTTAACTACTGACAAAGCATTAGCTGCGGGTTTGAAGTTTTTAGGCTCAAATTACAAGGAAATTGGCAAGACTGGTTCAGGGGTCTACCATAGTGCAGACGGAACAAAAGAATTTAGAATAGATTCAGGTTCTATAAGCGGCATGCATGCTCCCGGTATTCCGCATGTTCATTTTAGTGTAAAAGACCCGGTAACGGGTAAGTATAGTTCGAATAACCATGTTCCTTACGAAGATTAAGGAAAGATGATGATTATGAAAAATGGAACCATAGTTAGTGGAGAGTATAATGGATGGGAAATACAGGTTGTAGATGATACCCTGGGTGATACTGGTGGCTATTATTTAATATTTCAGAACAGTGATAAGGTGGTCTTTGATTATTGGTTTGAAAAAAGGGAATATCTTGATAATCAATTAACCGATTACAGTATCAAATGGAATGATTAGAGGCAGCTTACCCCGACTACTGCCGGGGTTATCACCAGCACCCAAATAGGCATTTAGCATGGGCGATACCTGCGGAAAATCATCCCCTGGACAATGACGGCGCAAGGAGCGGAGGTCGAGGACACCTGATTGATTGCCGAGCCACAGGCAGGTCAAGTGCCCAGAATTTGCGCCAGAAGCGGGCATGACTTTTTAAACGCCCAAGCAGGCAACTCAAGCGTTGCCTGCGATATTGAGCACCAACGCCCGGCAACGCCCGTCCGGTTGTTGCGCCACCGTAAGCGCCAGCTTTAATGCCGGCAGTTCATGTTTAAACCATTTCGGCACATGATCGCAGGTAATGTCGATTTGTTTAAAGGCTCCCGCGCGGAAAAATGGCAGCAGCACCTGTTTCGAGGTTAAGGCGCCATTGCTTTTCAGCGCGTCGATAAGGTTAAGGCAATATTCCCCCGCGCCCTGGCCGGGCTTGATAACGCTTTGGGTCGCCGCTGCCTGCTCCCGCGGCGCGTTTTCTTCCACAAACTGCCGGATACGCGTCAGGAAACCGGCGGGTTCCCCGGTCAGCCGCCACATAGTGATGCCCATGCCGTCAAAATAGGACAGCAGCGCGCCGTGAATAGCGGCGGCGACAAAATGGCGGCAGCCGTCGAGGGACGTCAGCATCTCCAGGGTGCGGGTTCTGATTTCGCTTAATCCCATTTGCGGGCGCAGGGTAAACGGAATATCCGCAACCGGCCGCCAACCGTCGGCGGTTGATTCATACACCCGCACCGCGCCTGGCTGGTACAGCGAGGCGGCCCGGCCGCCGGCATTGATAAATACCGCTATCTTCATTTTCCACTCCCTAAAATCCGTGCTGTTTACCCTTCATTGAAATGATATCAATACGCAGCACCAGGGTGGCGCGCACATTGGCGGCGGGAAAGGTCCAGGCTTTGTCGCTGAAGCGGGCGACAATCAGGTTAAGCGCGGCGATCTTTTCCGCCTCGTCCCGGATAAACACCGCGTTGCCCAGACCGATGACCGTACGGTGCCTGGCCTCGAAATTACAGATCACCTCGTCTTCCACCACGCCCTGTTCGGTGGAAACCGCAAAACACAGGGTGCTGTTTTTTTTCAGCATCGCTATTTTGGTGCCGGCCCTGGCGGAATGGAAATAAAGCGACGTGCCGTCCCAGGCGTAAAATACCGGTACCATAAAAGGGATATTGTCCTGCGCCAGGGCGATATACATCACCCTGGCGGAGTCCAGGATCGCCGCTATTTCGGCCGGTTGCGTTATTTCCCGTTCATCGCGACGCATGGCGCCGTGCGGATGTCCCGGGGCCGCGCGCGGTTCTGTCGACTGCATAGGTCGTGCCCTCCTTTATCGCGCCTGGGAACCCTGGGTGCCCAAAGCGGTTAAAATCCCCGACAATTCCCGGCAAATGGCGATAATGCCGACCGAATCCGCCAGGGTCGGGGTGCCGTGGTGGTAGTTTTCCAGCGAACAGAGACCAAAGATGTCATCCAGCGCGCGGATTTTGCCGCTTAATGCCGGCGAAAAGAGAATAACCTCCTCCGCCGTATCCATGAGGCTGCCATAGTTGTGGTTATACGGCATGCTGCCGTACCAGGCGCAGAGTGCGATGAGATAACACTCCACGGCAATGGACGCCACGTTGAAAACCAGACCGGGCGACTGCGCCTGTTCGGCGAACAGTTCCGCCCGCCGGTGATAGCCTTCGGCATCATGGGAAAGCCGGATAAACTTTTGCCGATCGGATTCAAATAACAGTTTTGACATTGGTTTTATCCTTATGAATGACAGGCCGATACCCATTACCAGACGTTAAGGATCCACTCTTTGTTTTTCTTGTATTCCATATCGGTGAACAGCGCGTTGGCAAACTGCTCCGCCAGCCAGATGGCCCCCGCATAGCCCACCACCGGATGGCGCCATAAGCCGGCGCGGTCATAGGTGGGAAACCCAACCCGGACCATGGGGATCTGATTGTCGATGGCGGTAAAGCGCCCTTTGGAATGGCCGAGGATCAAATCCAGTTCCAGCCCTTGGTGGGTAATGCGGTTTTCCAGTTCCCACAGGTCGGCATTGGTAATGATCTCCAAGCCGTGATCCACCTGCTCCTGTAGGGCGATAATGCGGGGATCGGTATCATAAAACGCATTATCGTCGCCCAGCAGCAGCAGTACCGGCTTCATTTCCAGATCCAGGCAAAACTCGGCCAGGCCGATGACCAGATCGGGATTGCCGTAAATCGCCACCCGCTTATCGGCCAGGAACATATGCACCAAATCGGTCAAGGCGTCGATGGCGATGCCGCGCTCGCGCACCAGCGATTCCGGAATTGCCTTGCCGGTCAGCTGCCGCAGGTTTTGCAGGAACGTGTCGGTATTACGGATACCAATGGGCGTAGGCCCGATAATGGTGGGGATGGCGAATTGTTCCGCCAGGTAATCCGCCGCCTTGCGTCCTTCATAACGGTTCAGCGCGAGGGTGCCCAGGGCGTTGGCCGTTCCCACCAGGTCCTCGACGGTGGTATTGCCGTGGGAAACGGTGTTGCCGCTGGGCATCACCGGGGAGTCGAAATTTTCAATTTCAAACAGCACGGTGGCATCGATGCGCATTTCCGCCAGCAGATGTTTCAGCGCCGTCACGTCGCCGGGGTTAACCCAGCCGGTGAACAGGTTAATCTTGCCGTTGGGTTCGCTTTTCTTGGCAAAATATTTGATGAAATCCCGCACCGTCACATCGTAGCCGCTTATCATGCTGCCGACAAAACTCGGGGTATGGATCGGGATCAGATAGACCTCGCGGCCGGGAAATTTCTCTTTCAACAGCCCATCGTTAAGCTTGCGCACCACGCCGTCCACGTCGTCGCCGATCACCTCGGTGGAGCAGGTGGTGATAATCGGCACCACCCTGACATGGGGGTAGCGCATCAGCAGCACGTCCACCGCCTGCTCCACGCGATCGAGCGCGCCGAATACCGCGCCGTCCTCATGCACCGAGGAAGAGGCGATTTCAAAGCTCTCCTTTAAATGCTGGGAAATCAGCAAACGCACGAACATCACGCAGCCCTGGCCGCCGTGCACGATGCCGATACAATCCTTGACGCCGATGCTGACATATTGCGCCCCCGCCGGCTGGCAGGTGAATATCGGATTGATAACGCCGGTACGATCTTTCTTTCTTAATTCACACGACATGCTAGTGCCCTCTAATAGCGCCGATCGGTTAATTCCGCGTTTAGCGATCCGGTAATCGTCAGGTAGTTCAGCCGTTCATGGAGCGCGGTGATAAGCGCGGCGATCTCCGCCTTACCCATCATGCCCAGCCAGGAAAAGCGCGTTTTATACGCCTCCACCAGTACCACGGCGTCGGCCCAGTAGCAGCGATTGGCCGGGGTACTGAGATCCACCGGTTCGTCACACAGCAATTGCGCGACGATATGCAAAATGCCTTCATTCTGCTTTTCCCGGTCCCAGACGCGGGAATGAAACTGCCAGAGGCAATTTTTCATGATGTAATCCACCAGCGGCTCGATACGGTCTTCAATCTGGTTTGCCATCGATGGTTCTCCTTATTCCGCCGGAATGACCGTCTGGCCGGGAAAGGTGGGGTAAACGCGCTCACGCAGCCTGGAAACGCTGTCATAACCGCCGCTATACTGGCGCAGGGTGGTGGACGCCAGGGTCTGATCGTCAAGGCCTGCGGCAGCGAGCATTTTCTGTGTGGCGAAACCCCGGTCGGTGGGGATGGCATCCTTGCTGATATCCAGCAGGGCCAGCTGATGGATGGGTGAATAAATGGCGTTATAGATATCGCGCGCAAAACGCACCCAGCCTTCGTACCCCTTATAGGGACCGTTATGGTACGCATGGGCGTTCAGGTAGGGGACGCGGATTTTTTTCGCCACTTCGCCCGGGCGCTTGCCGGTAAAGATGACATCCGGCTTGAGCTGGTACATCGCTTCCAGGGTTTCCAGTTCATTGGGATCGTCGATGGCCATGGCGCCGGCCTCGCAGCGGGCAATGCCTTTTTCCATATCGCCCTGATGGCCGAATTTGGTATAGACCGACACCACTTCCACGCCCATTTCCGCATGGATCACGTGCGCCCAGTGCCAGAGTTTGGAACCGCCCGGCCATAAGCAGACTTTTTTGCCTTTCAGGCGCGCCATATACCAGTCAAGCTCCGGTTTCCAGCGGGCGGTTTCCTCGTCGATAATGGCCTGCGCGCGGTCTTCGATACCAAAAAACAGTCCGATCTTGCGCAGGGAATCCGATAAGGGGCCAAAACCAAAACCGTCGATATCCAGGCGCGGAATGCCGTAGCGCACCCGCAGTTCATTGGCGATATATTCCGCCGAGCGCGCGCATTCCAGCACATTAAGGTGGGCTTTATGCATGCCGCGCAAATCATCGTAGGAGCCGTTGCCGGTAAAGGTGGACAGCACCTGGATACCCATGCGCTTAAAGTAATCCACCATCACTTCCTGATCGCCCTGGATATTGTATTCGCCCACATAGTTGATGACATGATCGCTGGTGATTTTCGGCTCGACGGTGCCGACCTTCTGGTTAATCCAGGCGATATTGATTTTATGATGGCCGCCGGACTGGCTGGGGCCGGCGAAACCCGGCGAATTGCAGACAAAAATATCCACATCCGGCAATTCGTCCATCACGTCCTGCGCCACGGCGGCGATATCGTCGCCGATCAGCGCCGACGCGCAGGTTTGGTAAATGGTCATGCGCTTAATGATGGGCTGGGCCTTAAACGCCTCCAGGATATTCTGCTTCAGCACCCCTTCCGCGCCGAACACGATATGTTTTTCCTTCATATCGGTGGCAAAGGTATATTTCAGCTGAAAGTTGTCGTTATCGCTGATGTAGCGTTTGGTTTGCCAGGTATCGTAAGTACATCCCACCGGTCCGTGGCTGATATGGATGACATCCTTCATCGGCGTGCCGATAACATGCTTGGCGCCGCAATAGGCGCAGCCGCGTTCGGACAATGTTCCCGGGATGGTATTCAGATAGCCCAGGGGCAGCACCGAGGTTAAGTCCTCCCCGGCGCCTTTGACTACGGCATGGAGTTTCCGCTCCGGTATACACTTGCTAACCTCAAACTCATGATGTGGCATGGTTCATTCCCCGATTAAGTAACTGGTCATCTTGCCGGCCGGCGGCGATCCGGTCCTTTAGCCCTTGGCGCTGTTCAATCAATCGGCCAGACCGTATTTGACCACCATGGCTTCCAGCGCTTCCATGGTCATGGGTTTAGGGATAACCAGGTTTTTATTTTCAATAATCTTACGTCCCAGCTCGCTGTATTCATGGGCCTGGTTAGATTCCGGATCAAATTCAGTAACGGTTTTTTTATTGAATTCCGCTTTCTGCACGATATTATCCCGCGGTACAAAATGCAGTAATTGCGTGCCGATGGCCGCGGTGAACTCTTCAACAAATTCCCGCTCCCCGTCAACCTTGCGGCTATTACAAATAATACCGCCGAGACGGACACCGCTTTGCTTGGCATATTTCACCAAGCCTTTGCAAATATTATTGGCGGCATAGATCGCCATCATTTCCCCCGAGGCGACAATATAGACTTCCTGGGCCTTGCCTTCGCGGATCGGCATGGCGAACCCGCCGCAGACCACGTCGCCCAAAACGTCAAAGAAGATAAAATCCAGATCTTCGGAGTAGGCGCGATTATTTTCCATCAGGTCGATGGCGGTGATGACGCCTCGTCCGGCGCAGCCTACGCCCGGCTCAGGGCCGCCGGACTCAACGCAGCTGATGCCGAACACGCCGGTTTTGACCACCATGTCATTGGTGATCTTTTCGGCGCCCCGATCGCGCAGCACGTCCATCAGGGTTTCCTGATGCATGCCGCCTAATATCAGCCGCGTGGAATCCGCCTTCGGATCACAGCCATGAATAAACACTTTTTGACCATGATAATAGGCTAATGCGGCGGCGGTATTTTGTGTGGTGGTCGATTTACCAATACCACCCTTGCCATAGATTGCCAGTTTGCGAGTCACAATAAAGAACTCCTCTGATGAATAATGTATAATGAATAAAAAATAGTAAAGACAGCATGAATAGAGCAATCCCCATGCCAAGGCGTAAAACAGTCCGTACGGCCGCGATAATAATGCGTATTTTTTTGTAGCGGGAATACGTTACCGCCTGTATTTATTGGCAATATCACCATGCGGCGAAATCGTATTTTACATACCGCCGGTTGCTGACGGGAAAATGCATATCCGCGCATTTAGTACATTCGCGAACATTATTAAAAATAAAAGTTCACGACGGTGTTTTATCCGGTGGGAGGACCCGACCGGCCCGGCGCTTGATCCGTATCATTCACGTTTTAGCGCCGGTTGTGTTATTGGTGATATATCAGGAAGTGGCGACGGCGCATTTACATCATCTCTCTCAACACGACGAGGCACGATCATGCTTTATCTTTCCGATCAGGAACTGGATTCGCTACTGCAGGAAGATATCCGCTACGGCGACCTGACTACCCGCGCCCTGGGCATCGGCAACCGTCAGGGCGTCATGAGCTTTAGCCGGCGCACCGCCGGGAAAGTCAGCGGGCTGGACGCCGCAGCAAGGGTGCTGCAACGGCTGGGGCTCAGCGTGGTGATGGCGATGGCCGACGGGCAGATGGCGCAGGCCGGCGATGTGCTGTTAACCGCAGCCGGGCCGGCCGAAAGATTACACCAGGGCTGGAAAGTGGCGCAAAACCTCTTGGAATGGTGCAGCGGCGTCGCCCAGGCCACTCATGAGATGGTCGCCATGGCGCAAGCGGTAAACCCCAGGATGCGCATCGCCTGCACCCGCAAAACCATTCCCGGCACCAAAACGCTGGCGCTGGGCGCGGTGATTGACGGAGGCGGCATCCTGCATCGCTGCGGAACCGCGGATACGGTACTGTTGTTCGCCAACCACCGTCATTTCTGCGCCGATCCGGTGGATTGGCGCCAGCATGTGGCCACCCTGCGCGGCGCGGCGCCGGACCGGTTAATCGTGGTGGAAGCGGATAATGAAACCGAAGCCATGGCGGCTATAGACGCCGGCCCGGACCTGGTGCAACTGGATAAATTCAGTCCCGCCGCGGTAAGCCGGGCGCTGGCCTATGCCAACAGCCAGGCTACCGGTTGCCGGCTGGCGGCGGCGGGCGGGATCCATTCCGGCAATATCGGGGAATACGCCCGCACCGGCATTGAGCTGGCAATCACCTCGATGCCTTACTACAGTCCGCCCGCCGATATCGGCGTCCGGCTGTATCCCGCCAAGTGATACCGCCGTCATCCGTTTCGCGTCTCAACAGCGCACGCCGGCGGATATTAAGGATTCCCGGCCGTTATTGGTGGTGAGTCGTGGGTCGCCAGCACAATGCTGGACGCCTTGACCAGGGCAATCACTTCATCACCGTCCTTGAGGCGCATGCCGGCGACGCTCTCATTGGTAATGACCGAAACCAATGACATGCTGGCATCGACGGCGACCGTAACTTCGCTGTTGATGGCGCCTTTGACGATGTTGGTGATGCTGCCGGTAAATTGATTGCGCGCCGAAAAACGCAGGCCGGTGCCGGCGGTCGTCAGGATCACCCAGGGCGCTTTGATAAACGCGCTGGCTTCGCCGCCAAGGCGCAGGTCGAGATAGTGCACGCTGCTATGGGTAATGGTGGCGACCAGCTTCTTGCCGCCCGCCAGGGTGATTTCTATTTCATCATTGACCGCGCCGGCGACAATGGCCGTTACGGTGCCGGTAAGATGGTTTCTTGCGGATGTCAGCATAGTCTTCTCCAGAAGGTAAAAGGAAGCCTGGGCAAAAAGTCACTATCCCTGCCAATACGCAGCAACTTTTATGCCATATATCCCGGACGGCGTTTATTTAAGTTATGACTCACCAGGAAAATGACCGGGCCGGCGCGGCCTGTTTCCCCAGGATACCTGATAAAGGCCCGCCGTTCATCTTGACAACCCCCTTGCGCTTCTGGGGATACCCGACGTTTCGCAATGTGCTCGCCAAGGGAAGGAAAAAGTTATTATCCGTCGCCGGATTTATTTATGACTACTATAAAACATCGGCCATCTAGCCATGGCTTATTAACATTGATTCATCGAACCTTTAATTATTATTCAATATATTTTTCAAAAAATAATGTTTTAATTTTAATAAATATCCCGTTGAGTATTCTCTAAGATTCCTTTGAGGTAAGGATATGAATAAGAAGTTTTTTTTCCTGGCGTGCTGGCTGGGCTGTGGCCTGGCGGGTGTTGCCCGGGCGGTAACCACCACCGGAGCCATTAACGCCTCGCTGACCTTAACCAACGATTGCCTGATCAACGGCGACCCGGCCACCAGCAATGTTAACTTCGGCACGCTCGATTTCGGTACCCATCCCGCCACTTTCGAGGAGCTGAGCGCGACACTGAGCGGCGCCACCGGCGACGGCATCCGTGTTCGTTGTACCACCGGGGCAACCTTTAGCGTGCAGATAACCGGCAGCAACCCCGCGCCGGTGAATGTGTATGGCGCGGAAACCGCCAGCCCGCGTTATCTGGTGCTCGGCAGCGACGCATCACAGGGCATTGCGTATACGCTGTATAACGACGCCGCGTTTACCACGCCTATTGCCAACAATACCGGCCTGAGGGCTACCGGTGTCCCGGATCCGGTAAACGGCAATATTTATCCGGTATATGGTCGGGTCACCCAGGGCGGGAATAATACCAGCGTGCCGGCGGGTACTTATAGCGACGTGATTAATGTCCAGGTCATTTATTGATAGCGGAATGCTTAAGGGATGTCAGTACTCAACCGACGGCAACGGCCTCATTGCCTGGGCGTGGCGCTCGGGTCGCTGCTGGCGCTGTATCCAGGACCGCTGTCCGCCTTGCCGACGCAAAATTTCCAGATATCGGCGTCGGTGGTGTCGGGCTGCCAGATCCAGGGCGGCGGTGTGCTCGGGACGCTGGATTTCGGTACCTTGTCCGGTATCGATACCCGGGCCGCCAATGCCGCGCTGGTGCAAAGCGCCTCGTTTGCCATCGCCTGCACCCCGGGCACGACCTTAACCATGAATCTGGGCGGCGGTAATCATTTCACCACAACGCGTCATCTTCAGCGATTGAATAATACCGATCTGATTGCCTACCGCCTTTTCACCAGCGCCAGTTTATCGCCGGCCAGTGAAATTCCGGTTAACCAGGATATCGCCATCAGCCACGGCGATGGCGACCACATCCAGCTGCCGGTTTACGGACAGCTGCAGTTGGATGGCTTTCACCCGGCAGGAACCTATACCGATAGCATTACGGTAACCCTGTCCTGGTAACGATTTAGAAGGATCTGAATATGACCATTCTCGCCGTCGGGCGCTTTCTGTTGTCGCTGCTGCTGGGCCTGTGGCTGCCCATCGCCTGGGCGGGGCACGCCGTCCTGATCTGGCCGGTGGATCCCTTTTTGGCCGGCACGCAAAAAGCCACCGAGATGTGGGTGGAAAACAAGGGCGCCGCCGCCACCTTGCTGCAGGTGCGGATCTTTTCCTGGGAGCAGACGGAGGGCGGGGAGCGCTTTCATACGCAACAGGATATTATCGCCAGCCCGCCCATGCTCAGGCTGGATGCCGGACAAAAACAGCTGATCCGCATTATCAGGCAAGCGCCGCCGGCTTCCGGCCCGGAACAAGCCTTTCGCATCCTGCTCGACGAAATTCCCACCCCTAACGACCGGGCCGACGATCCCGCCAATTCGCTGATGTTCCAGATGCGTTACTCCATTCCGCTGTTTGTCTACGGCGGCCAATCGTCGCCGGACAGCGGCATGCCGCTGTTAAGCTGGCGTCTGGTCCAGGTACGGGGCGAGCCTTATCTGGAGATCCGCAACCAAGGACCGGTACACGCCCGGCTCAGCAAAACGCGGCTGGGGAAATATCAGCTCACCGACGGATTGTTCGGTTACGTACTGGCCAACGCCCGCCATCGCTGGCCGCTTAACGCCGGCGTTGACGCTCACGCGGTGCTGGAGACCCGGGTCGATAACCGCAACAAGGTATGGCGCGGCACGTCTTCCGCGCGCTAGATAATGGACCGTCCTGCGCCGACCTTTCTCCGCCGTTGCGCCGTTACCCTGTTAAGTTATTGGGCTTGCGGGTTTCCCATGGACGGCAACGCGGAAACGTTCTCTTCGCTGCCGCCGCCGCCGGGGATGGCGCCCGGGCAGGCGCAGCGTCAATATATGCTGGAGCTGGTGGTGAATGAATCCGCCGTCGGCCGGATCGTGCCGGTGGCGTTTCGCGACGGGCATTATACCGTGCCCACCGCCGATCTGGTGCAAGCCGGGCTGCCGGCCGATCGGCTAAACGCGCAGCAAACGGATGTCACCGCCCTGCCCGGCGTAACGGCGACTTATGACCGGCCGCGGCAGCGGCTGTTGCTGGCGGTGCCGGCCAGTTGGCTGCCGGAACAATCGATAAGCCTGGAGCCGGGCGGCCGGCGCCATCCTGCACGCGTCAGCCCCGGCGCGTTGTTCAACTATGATATTTATGGCAGTCGCATCAGCGGCGACGTGCGCTTAGCCGTATGGCATGAATTGCGTACCTTTGGCGATGCCGGCCACTTTTCCATTGACGGCGTGGCGCAGCGCCAGATAACCGGCGCGCCCGGCGGCGGCGGCTATATGCGCTACGATACCTATTGGGCCAGCCAGAACGAGGAGCATGCCCTGCGCTGGGCGGCGGGCGATGTGATCACCGACGCGTTATCGTGGAGCAGCAGCGTGCGTATCGGCGGCATCCAGCTCGCACGTGATTTTTCGGTACGCCCGGATATCGTGACCTATCCTCTGCCTTCGTTCGCGGGACAGGCGGCGGTGCCCACCACCGTCGATATGTTTATCAACGGTTATAAAACCAGCAGCAACAACCTCCAGCCAGGTCCTTACTCGCTCAACAATATGCCTTTTATCAACGGCGCCGGCGAGGCGGTTATCGTCACCACGGACGCGGTAGGCCGCCAGGTGATCACTACCCTGCCGTTCTATGTGTCCAGTACCCTGCTCAAACCCGGCTTATCCGATTATTCCGTGGGCGCCGGCGCGCTGCGCCGCGCGTATGGCGTAAAAAACGCCGATTACGGCCCGCCGGTGGCCAGCGGTTCCTACCGCCGGGGAACAACGGACTGGTTGACGCTGGAAAGCCATGCCGAGGGCGCGCAAAACCTGGCCCTGGCCGGCGCGGGCAGCCTGTTGCGGGTGGGACGCGCGGGAGTGATCAACGGCTCCTGGACCCGCAGCCGTTTTGGCGGATGGGCCGGAGAACAATATGGCTGCGGTTATCAATACAGTAACCGGGTCGCCAGCATCGGCACGCAGCATACCTGGCGCAGCAGTCACTTTGCCCATCTGGCGCTCTATGATGCCGGCGCCCGTCATCGGCCGCGCACCGCCTCGACGTTAAGCCGGGCCAGCGCGCAATATAACGCCGGCGTCACGCTGCATCGTTATGGCAGCCTCGGCGCGGCAATGATCGATATCCGCGGCCGGAGGGGCGATCGTACCCGCTTATGGAATCTGTCATGGAGCAGGAATCTGTGGGGCGACGCCAGCCTGTTTGCGACCGCGGGTTTCGATCGGCAACAGCGGGACTATTCCGGCGCCCTCTCGTTGATCATGCCCTTTGGCGGCCTGGCCAGCGCCAGCGTCGGCCTGGAGCGAGACAGGCCCGGCGGCGACGCCCAGCGCCTGACGGTGTCCCGCGCCATGCCCTCCGACGGCGGTTTCAGCTGGGACGCCTCCTATGCCCGCCAGCAAAGAGCCAAAGATTATCGCCAGGCCACGCTCGACTGGCGTAACCGTTATGTCGACGCCTCCGGCGGCTTTTACGGCGTCAGCGGCAGCGACGTGCAATGGGCGGATATCAGCGGCGCGCTGGTGACGATGGATGGGCGGCTGCTGGCGGCAAACCAGTTAAATAATGCGTTTGTGCTGATAAAAACCGGGCAGCCGCAAGTGCTGGTGCGTTATGAAAACCAGCCGGCGGGCGTGACCGACCAAGCGGGCTACCTGCTGATTCCCAATGTTACCGCCTACTACCCGGCTAAATACGGCATCGATATCTTAAATATCCCCGCTGATTTGACGGCGCCCGCTATCGAGCAACGTTTCTCGGTGCCCCGCCAGAGCGGCTATCTGCTCCATTTCCCTATCGAGCCGCTGCGCGCGGCCAGCATCATCCTGCATGACGGCCAGGGCCGGCCGCTGCCCGTAGGCACCCGGGTCGTGCGCGACGGGCGGCCCGATGATTATGTGGGCTGGGAAGGCCTTACCTGGCTGGAAAACCTGGCAACCGACAACCGGCTGCGCGCCGTCACCCCGGACGGACGGCGCTGCGCCGCCCGCCTGACGCTGCCGGACGGCAGGCCCCGGGCTTTACATACCTACGGGCCGTTGCCATGCCCGCTGTCCGCGACACCTTAAGGAACGCTTGATGAAAACCCTTTCCCCGGGATTGCTGTTGCTCGCATTATTATGCCAGTCCGCCCTTGCCGCCTGCGCCTTGCCCGGCCGTACCGTCGCCTTTGGCAAGGCAAGCTCTTTCAGCATTAACAGTACCGTCAGCACGTCCAGCAACAGTATCGAGGTTAACTGCGGCGCCGGCAGCACGCTTGCCCTGCTGAGCACCGACCATATTGATCTGCAGCTCTATTCCGCCAATGCCACCAGCAGCGGACAGGCGGCGTTGAAAGCCATCGACGGCGGCGATGTTATCCCCATCCAGGTATGCACCGCCGCCAACTGCGCCACGCAACTGGCGCTTAACGGCGCCCCGGTGAGATACCATTCCGCCGAGCTGGTAAACCTGGTCGGGCTGATGGGGGGGGCGAACTTCAGTATCCCGCTGTATTTGCACACCATGACGGGCCAGAACGTGGCGGCGGGAACCTATACCGTCACCCTGAATATCCTGGTGAACTACGCTATCTGCACCGGCATAGGCGCGCTGGGACAATGTATGCCGGGCAGCAGCCAGATGGGTTCCGCCATGGTGCCGCTGACGGTTAACCTGGTCATCACCAACGACTGCGTCGCTATTACCGCCCCCGACATCAGCTTTGGCGCCGCGCCGCTGGTGAGCGGTTTTAATCCGGTATCGCAGACGATCGGCATCGTCTGTACCAAAGGCAGCACGTATACGGTGGGGATGAATAACGGCAATCATGCGGTCGGCAACGTCAGGCACATGGCCAGCGGCGACAGTCTGCTCGGCTATGAGATCTCTAAATCCAATGGCGCCGAGTCCTGGCGTGACAACGGCAATGACCGCTGGTCCAGCGCGCTATCCAATAGCGTCAGCAGCGACGGCACCCTGCGTACCTACAATTATGTCGCGCGGATTTTGCCAAACCAGCCTACGCCGCCGCCGGGCAATTATACCGATAATGTGGTTATCGATCTGTCGTTCTAGGCCGTGCGGCAGGCGTTAAACAATAAAGAGTGGAAAGGGCTTAATTTCACGAATATCGCTATTATCAATAACCAATCCATTGACGTTTTTTATAGAGTGGATTTTTGCGGCACCCTGGGCGGGCGTTAGCGGACGCTACGCCAGAGGCGTGGGTTTTGGCACCGACTTCCTGATCAATTCATCCGTTTCGAACGCCGGAATAGCCTCGCCGGAAAAGGCGACGGCATACCTTTGTCCCCCTGAACTGATATGCACAACAGTATCGTAGCTTTTACCAGAGGTTTCTTTTCTCCGCTTTGTCCTGCGAGACATCAGCTGAAGCGTTGTTTTTGGCATGACCAGAATACGTCCAAGCCTGAATTCATCATGATAAATAGACGTTTTCCTGTCATTTTCAATCAAAAAGAAATCAACTTTCATATCATCCCCGCATCGCTTGTTATATCGTTTAAAAATGCCCCCAGGGCCTGACTTTATTATACGAATTCATCGTCTCCCTAAAATAGCATCCAATGCCGACAGCAAAATAATATCCAGACTAATTTATAACATGCGCCGTCAAGCCGGCAGATACAAGCTTTTTTAACATTTATTTGACATATCCAGGCAATACCAATGCTAATTTCCTGTTGTAAAGGTAAATTTATTCAAAGAGTTGTTCAGCAATTCATCAGCAATGCTTAAGAAAAAATGCAGCTTTGCCACTTAAGATAATGCGTTAGCGACAAGAGAATTTACGGGCATGATTTATCGATGCCAATTGATTGCCTTTTATAGAAGCGTATTTTAGCCCGCCGCGTGCTTTTTATATTTTCACCCGCAGATAAACATATAATCTCAAATGTCAGTCAGGTAAATTTTTATAATTAATATATTTTGTAAAACGAATGATGGATTTGCTTATCCCCACCCGGGCCTCAAATCCTTACCGGCCGTCGTGCCGCGGTTATTTTTACACAGGAAATCACCTGTTCCCGATAATATCGGCTGGCGGGGCTGAATCGTTTTTCCCAAAACGGGCGCGCTGGTCAGGGACGAGGTTTGCTGCAAAAAAAAGCACGTCCTAAGACGTGCTTTTTTTTCTGCCTTGTCTGGACTGCTGGAGACAAGACCTTGAAGAGGTTGGTCGGTGAGAGAGGATTTGAACCTCCGACCCATACGTCCCGAACGTATTGCGCTACCAGGCTGCGCCACTCACCGAATGCGGGCGCATCTTACTGCGGCCGTCTTTTTGCGTCAATCCCTTTTTCAAGAAATACTGCCGACTGTTTACAAAAGCGCCGCCGGCGGTACCTGTCGCTTACAGGGCCATCCCCTTGGCCGCAGGCTTGGCGCACCAGTTGTTCCGCGGGTTGATGCCGCCGTTCGGCGACGTATAGCCCAGGCAGCCGAGAATGGTATCAAACAGCTCTTCATGGCGATGGGTGGCGCCGATACGCTGCTGGGCCTGCAGGCGGTCGAACGCCTCCCGATGGGGCTGGTCGGCCAGGAACGCATCCGACGCCCAGACCATCATCGGTACGCGGAACTGTTCCGGCGGCGCCATATCGCGCGGCGTGCCGTGTAAATGGTAGTTTTCATCAATGGACTCGCCATGGTCGGAGGCGTAGAACACCAGGGCTTTTTTATTGCGCATCCTGTCGATGACGCTTGCGATAAAACTATCGGTATACAACACGCTGTTATCGAAGGCATTGATAAGCTGCGCTTTGGAGCAGGCATGATCCACGCCCATGCATTCAGGCTGGTAGCGGGCAAAATCCCGCGGATAACGCTGCGAATAGAGGTAATGCGAGCCTTTGGTATGCAACACCATCAGGTGCTTGCCTTTGGGGTAGCGTTTAAGCGATTCGCTCATCTCATCCACCAGCAGCATATCATCCACGGATTTGCCGTCGTTGCGTTTTTCCGCGGCGATCATCTCGCGAAACGAGAAGTTATTGGCATAGGTATTTTTATAAAACCACACCTCGCTCTGCATGGCGAACAGCTCCGAGGTAAAGCCGAGCGAACGCATTACCGCAAAGATATTCTGCTCTTTTAACGTCCGCTGCTGGTTATCCGCTGTCCCGCCCTCGCGCACGAACATGCAGCGCAGGGAGAGTTTGGTGGAGGTATCGCAGGATTGCCCGCGAAACGCCACCAGGTTTTTCTCGCGGGATAATTTGGGCGTGGTATCGCGGTGATAGCCCAGCAGCCCCATATGGTCCCAGCGGGTGGTTTCGCCGATGATAAAAACCACATAGGTATCATCGATACCGGCCGGAGGAACATAGGTAAACTGCTTGGCGGGATCGAACAGCGTGTCATTGTCCTGGTTTTCGTCGAAATGGGTGTAGGCGAACAGGCCGAGGGCCGCCATCCAGTTAACCGGCAGGTAGGAATGCGCGATAACGCCGCCGTAGCTGGGCAGATCGATATTGGTGATTTTTTCGCGCACGTTCTGCGCCTTATCCTGATAGCGCACCGGCAGCCAGATCAGCGCCAAAGTAACCAGTAGGATCAACAGAGGCTTAATGCGCTGGCCGGGGGTCTTCATCTGCTGGATCAGGGTACCGCTCACCGAGTGTTTCCAGATCAAAAACAACGGCAAGGCGCTGACCGCCACCATCCACAGGACAAAATAAAACCCGACCACCTCTTTTGATAAATCAATATCCGTGGTCATGACAGAGGCAATAATGCCGTAGCCAATAACGACATTAAAATAGGTCATGTAATAACTGGCGGCAACCGAGATTAACAACAATACTGTAGCCACAGTACGGTAGAAATGACGCCCGCCCAGCGAAATCAGCCGCAGCAAAAAGAAGGTGGATAGCACCGTCACCATAATTTCGGTAAGGGCGATAACCATGTGGCCGACGGTGGTAACCGGATGAAGCACATCGAAACGCCGGATAAAAACCGACAGGTTAAGAAAAAAACCCACATAAACAGCGATTATTATCGATAGTTTTTGCTGCGACAGCTGTTTGACTAATTTAATCAAGGCAATAGTCCATGATAATCAATAAATTAAGGTCTCGCTGCCGGCGATTTGGCTAGCGGATTCGCACCCGACTTATGCCGCCATGGCTAACAACGAATGGATAAGCATACCTTTAATGTGCGAAACCATTTTGACAAATTTCATATTAAAAAGTTTTGGGTAGTAACGGTTTATCCTGCGGCGGACGCGCCAGGCAAAAAAAAACGCCGCAAGCAAAGGCTCGCGGCGTTATCCAACCGGTTTCACCGGCAGCCGCGCTGAGCGGCGGCACCGGTTTAACGCTGAAAACTAATTAATGACGTTAAGTTTAACATCAATGTTATTGCGGGTCGCGTTGGAATACGGGCAGACCACATGCGCTTTCTGCACTAACGACTCGGCCAGGCCGCGATCCATGCCGGCTAAATGAATATCCAGCTGGGCTTCAATGGCAAAACCGGTCGGCACCGCGCCGATGCCGACCGTGCCTTCGATAAACGCGTCCGCCGGCAGCTTCACTTTCTCCTGCGCGGCGACATGTTTTAACGCACCCAGAAAGCAGGCGGAATAGCCGGCGGCGAACAGTTGCTCCGGGTTGGTGAATTCCCCGCCCGGGCCGCCCATTTCTTTCGGCACGCCCAGTTTGACATCCAGCACGCCGTCGGATGAGGTGGCCCGGCCATCACGCCCGCCGGTGGCTTTGGCTTTTGCGCGGTACACAACTTTTTCAATAGACATGGTTATTTCCCTCTTACGTTGTTGGATGATGCCTTCGCCGGACCGAGTGCCGGACGAAGATATATTGCAAGCGATTAAATCGCTTGCAACTTAAAAGCAGGGGCTTTATTCAGTATAGCCCATAGCGGTAGCCTGGTCGCCGCTCAGGCCCCCAGGGCGGTTACCACTGCGCCAGCTGGGCGCGCAGGGTTTGCAACTGCCGTTTTAAGTCGTTGAGCTTTTCTTCACTGCAGGCCGTGGCGCACAGGATATCGTCCGGCACCGTGCGCGCGGTTTCCCGTAATGCCCGGCCCTTGTCGGTCAGACGGATAATCACCTGGCGTTCGTCCGCCGCGGAGCGAAAGCGTCCGAGCAGGCCGGCGGTTTCCAGGCGCTTGAGCAGCGGGGTCAGCGTGGCGGAATCGAGATACAGCCGTTCGCCGATATCAGATACCATCACCTCGTCACGCTCCCACAGTACCAGCATAACCAGATATTGCGGGTAAGTGAGATCCAGCTTGACCAATAATTTGCGGTAGACCTTGTTCAAGGCCAGGTTCGCCGAGTACAGGGCAAAGCAGAACTGCTGGTCAAGGGCTAAAGGCGTAGCCGTCGCTTTTGGGTCATCATGTTTCGTTTTCATGGTGTTATTATAAATAGCGCGCGATAGAATCGCAAGTTATTTTTTTGCCCACCTTCCCCCGTCTGGACTGGCGGCGCGGAAAACATACCGTGCGTTTTTGCTACACTTTTTATCGGTAAGTCGTTACCGTAACTTTTCACATCGATGATATCATTAGCAAACTTGCTATTAATCCTTACCTACTGCGTGTGACCCATGGAAGCCTGGAAGATCAATATCTTTTCCGTTTGGTTAGGCTGTTTTTTCACCGGCCTGGCCATGAGCCAAATCCTGCCTTTTTTGCCGCTGTACGTTGAGCAACTTGGCGTGCGATCCCATGAGGCGCTCAGCATCTGGTCGGGATTGGTATTCAGCGCGACGTTCCTGGTTTCCGCGGTAGTGGCGCCGCTGTGGGGCAGCCTGGCGGACCGGCGGGGGCGCAAGCTGATGCTGTTGCGCGCGTCGCTTGGCATGGCGGTGGTGATTGCGCTGCAGGGTTTTGCCAGTAATGTCTATCAGTTATTCCTGCTGCGGGCGCTGATGGGCCTGACATCAGGTTATATTCCCAACGCCATGGCGCTGGTGGCATCGCAGGTGCCGCGCGAGAAAAGCGGTTGGGCGCTCGGCACCCTTTCCACCGGCCAGGTGGCCGGCGTGATTGTCGGCCCGCTGCTCGGCGGCTTTATGGCCGATCACCTGGGTCTGCGGGTGGTATTCCTGGTGACGTCGGCACTGATGTTTACCAGCTTTCTGGTGACGCTGTTCTTGATTAAAGAGAAAACGGTTAACATCAAAAAAGCCGATCAGCTCAAGGGCCGGGCAATCTTTCATTCATTGCCCTATCCAGGCCTGATTTTCAGCCTGTTTATTACCACCATGATGATCCAGCTGACCAACAGCTCGATAAGCCCTATTCTGACTTTGTTTATCAAAGATATCTACAACGATACCGGCAATCTGGCGTTTATCAGCGGCGTGATCGCCGCCGTGCCGGGCGTGTCGGCGCTGCTGGCCGCGCCGCGCCTGGGCCAGTTGGGCGACCGCATCGGCACCTCGCGTATCTTGATGGCGGCGATGATGGCAAGCATAGCGCTGTTTTGTTGCATGGCCCTGGTGAAGACGCCCTTGCAGTTGGGCGTGCTGCGCTTCTTGCTCGGATTCACCGACGGCGCGCTGATGCCCGCCGTCCAGACGCTGCTGGTAAAATATTCCAGCGATAAAGTCACCGGCCGTATCTTCGGTTATAACCAGTCGTTTATGTATATGGGGAATGTGGTAGGGCCGCTCATCGGCTCCAGCGTCTCGGCGGTACTGGGCTTTCGCTGGGTGTTTTTATTCACGGCCTTGATGGTGCTGATCAATACGGTGCAGCTCTGGTCGGGCTTTCGCAAGATCCCCGCCAGGAACAGTTAAATCCAGGGATAACGGCCGCCCATTTGCACCACCATGATACCGGCGCAGATTGCCACAAAGAATAAAAATACCAGCAGAATTCGGGTCATCGCTTCGCTCCTTATCAAAATATTGCCTGTTTTTTGACCAGCCCTTTTATACTATAGCCGCGCCGGCCGAACCTGAAAAACATCTGTGCAAAAAAAATCGTTCGCCATCCCTTGCCCATGCCGGCAGACATGCAAACAAGCGGGAGCGATGGACGCATGTCCGCCACTCCCGCAAGCCGGGTTTTGCCATCAGACCCGTCTTAGCCCAAGCACAACATGCCCGGGATGTTATTTAAAAATGCGGAAACGTTCTTCATCGTCGATAAATGTTTTTTCGCCCGCCGCCTGCTCAATGGAGCCAAACGGCATTTGCGCGCGCAGTTTCCAGCTGTCCGGCAATTCCCAGGTGCGTTTAACCTCATCGTCAATCAGGGGATTATAATGCTGCAAGGTCGCGCCGATACGCTCCTGAGCCAGGGCCGTCCATACTGAAAATTGCGCAATGCCGGTGGAATGTTCCGACCAGATGGGGAAGTTATCGGCATAGGCGGCAAATTGCTTTTGCAAAACATCAATGACCTTGGTGTCTTCAAAAAACAGCACCGTCCCTTTGCCTGCGGCAAATGAGGCCAGTTTGGTTTCAGTGGCGGCGAAGGATTGCGCGGGCACAATCTTCCTCAGCGTTTCTTTAATGATATTCCATAATTTTTCATGCTGTTCACCAAAGAGCACGACAACACGGGAGCTTTGAGAATTAAAGGACGAGGGGCTATGTTTGACCGCGTCTTTCACCAGCGAGGCGATCTGGTCTTCCGATAGCGCGACATTCCTGCCGATGGCGTAAATTGACCGGCGGGCTTTGATGACGTCCAGAAATGCATTGCTCATAGATCTACTCCTGTTAAAGGGAAATTAATGAACGGCGGCTACATGCGGTTCATCGCACCGGCTAGCTTATGCCTTGTCGGTGTAATCTGTAAATCATTCGCATCATTCTCTCGATTAACTATGCTGATAAGACTTATTGCGGATCTTCATGGCATTAGCCCATGACCTACCAGACGAGCAGGAGCGATGATCTTATGACCATAGAAACCCTCGAGTTAAATGAAGCGGTGGGCGGCGTTCCCAACAGTCCGCTGCCCCTGGTCATCTATCGCCGCGTGATACCGGCGCAAACGCCCGATCCGGCGGCCTGGCTGGAACGTCATTTTGCCGCCAATGATTGGCCGGCCCAGTGGCGGTATATTATCTATAACTTCACCCATTTCCATTCCAATTGCCACGAGCTGCTAGGTGTTTACGCCGGCGAATCCCAGGTGCAGTTCGGCGGTGAAAGCGGGCCGGTCGTCACCTTGTCCCTAGGCGATGTGGTGCTGATCCCGGCCGGCGTCGGCCATAAAGCGCTGCAATCAAGCGAGGATTTTATGGTGGTCGGCGCTTATCCCAACGGCATGAACGCCGATTTATGCCGCGACGATCCCGCCAGGCTGGCCTCAGTGCAACAGCATATCGGGCAGGTGCCGTTACCGGCCACCGATCCGATCAGCGGCGATCGGGGCGGCATTACCACGCTATGGCATAATCCGGAACAAGCATAAGCCGGCGCAGAACAGGAGGAAACTATGTCTCGAGTCCAGGCAGTCGATCATTTGGTTATCAGCGTTAGCGATATTGCCGTTTCCAAGAAATTCTACAGCGGATTGTTTACGTTCCTGGGTTTTGACGTGATGGACGAAATGCCCGCGGCGATGGGCTGGAGCAACGGCACGACGCGCTTTTGGATTTACCAGGCGGACGAGCAGGGTAAAAAGCATCCTTATCGTAAAGGCGACGTGGGATTCCACCATTATGCCTGGTCGCTGAACAGCCGGCGGGACGTCGATGAGCTGCAGGCGTGGCTGGAACACAACGGCGCCAGCATCGTCGACCCGGCCGGCGAATATTATGCGGACTATTATGCGGTCTTTTTCCTCGATCCCGACGGCCTGAAGCTGGAAGGCATGCATTACGGCAAACAGGAGTAATACGCGGCCGGGCAATGGACCCGCCTGTCATATAGCGGAACCTGGGCCATACTTAGGTGACCCCCACTCACAAGGAGAAATTCCTGATGAAAGAGATCGGCGCAAACGGCCAGGTGGATTACGTTGAGTTCAACGTCAGCGATATCCAGCGTGCCAAACAGTTCTATGGTTCGGCGTTCGGTTGGGCGTTTACGGATTACGGCCCGACCTATACCGAATTCTACGATGGCAGGATTACCGGCGGCTTTACCTCCACCGAGGCGATTACCCCGGGCGGCGGCCCGCTGGTCATTTTCTACGCCAGCGATCTGCCCGGCACGCTGAAAAAGCTGGAAGCCGCCGGCGCGGAAATCGTCAAGCCGATATTCGCCTTCCCCGGCGGGCAACGCTTTCATTTCAAGGATCCCGACGGCTACATATTAGGCGTTTGGACGGAAGATTAGCCGGCGCGGAAAATCTGCGATCCTCCTGTCAAAAATAAAACAGCGTTCTATTTTTGCGACGCCGTCATGCTACCCTATGGCATCAGATCATGACTTCATAGGATAACAGGAGGAATTATGTCCAAGACAGTCGCCGTATTGCTGGCGAAGGGTTTTGAGGAAGCGGAAGCCATCATCGTAATTGATGTGCTGCGCCGCTTGGATATCAAGGTTGAAACCCTCTCATGTCAGGATAGGCTTGAGCTGGTGAGCTATCACCAGATCCGGATGTTCGCCGACGCCCTGCTCGAGCATCGCCGGGAGACGCTCTATGACGCGGTGGTGATCCCCGGCGGCCTTGAGGGTACGGTCAACCTGGCCGCTAATCCGCTGGTAACGGATTTTATCCGCCGCCACGATGAGGCTGGCAAATGGATTTGTCCGTTATGCTCGGCCGCGGCCCGGGTGCTGGGCGGCAACGATTTACTCAAGGGACGCCGCTATGTGTGCTCCGGCGATCTGCACCGGGGAGTCAGCGACGGCCGCTTTATTGATGAGAAAGTGGTCGAGGACGGCAACCTGCTCAGCGGTAAAGGACTGGGCGTCGCCTTTGATTTTGCCTTTTCCCTGGCCTATCGCCTCACCGGCGATCAACAAAAGACCGACTTCCAGGTTGAGCATATCTATTACGATTACTGGCGCACGTCAGCGCCGTTAGGCGGTATTGTCCCGAATTAGCCCGATCATGGCCGGATTTAGCCTGTTTATGTGCCCTACCCATGGGCACTATAGTGCTACAGCATTATCACGGAGTCCGGAAATGGCACAAAGCGCGTTATTGATTATCGATGTCCAGCAATCTTTCCTGCAGCGTCCCTTCTGGTCGGAAGACGACGTGCCCGCCTTTCAACAGGCGCTGCTGTCCCTTATCGCCGGGTGCCGGCAGCGCGGCGCGGCGCTGGTGGATATTTTCCATAACAGCGGCGACGGCCCCTTTAGCCCGCAGTCCGGCCTGGTAAAACCGCTGCCGTTCCTGACCCATACCGCCGACGCCACGTTCCACAAACATGTCCATAACGCCCTGACCGAATCCGGACTGCGCGCATGGCTGGATGAGCGGGACATCAAGCACGTGATCATCGCCGGCATCCGCACCGAGCAGTGTTGCGAAACCACGGCCCGGGTGGCGTCGGACCTGGGGTATCGCGTCACTTTCGTGACCGAGGCGACGCTGACGTTTCCCATGACCCATGACGGCCGGACGCTGAGCAGCGCGGATCTCAAGCACCACACCGAAACGGTGCTTATCGACCGTTTCGCCGCTATCCGCACCGTGGCCGGCTGCCTGGAGGAACTGGAGCAAGCGTGATGCGTGATGTTTATTTCCTGGTATTGCCCCAGGTCATGGCGCTGGATCTCACCGGCCCGGCGGAGGTGCTGGCGCTGTCCGGCGCCTTCAGGCTGCACTACATCGGCCCGCAGGAGGAGATTACCACCTCCATCGGCATGACCGTCAGCCGGATTGCGCCGCTGCCGGCCTCCCTGCCGCCGGACAGCATCGTGGTGCTGGCGGGTGTCGCCGACTCCCGCCAGCAGCTGGACAGCGCGCCGGCGCTGGAGGCGCAGCGGTGGCTGCGTGAGCGCCGATCATCCTTTCAGGATCGGACATGGACGCTGGTGTGCGTTTGCTCCGGGTCGCTGCTGGCCGGGCGGGCCGGCCTGCTGGACGGGTATCGCTGCACCACCCACCATGACGTGATGGAGCGCCTGCGCCAGCAGGTTCCCGCGGCCCTGGTCAAGGACAACCGGATTTTTGTCGAGGATCGGGGGGTATTTACCAGCGCTGGCATTACCGCCGGTATTGACCTGGCCCTGTACCTGGTCAGCCTGTATGTCGGGCCGCAGCAGGCCATGGCCACTGCCCGGGAAATGGTGGTTTATTTCCGCCGCGGCGGCGACGACCCGCAGCTTTCGCCCTGGCTGCGCCACCGTAATCACCTGCACCCGGCGGTACACCGCGCCCAGGACATCCTGGCCCATGAGCCGGAGGCGGAATGGCGCCTTGACGCGCTGGCGCGGCAGGTATTTATGAGCAGCCGCCATTTGACCCGGCTGTTCCGGGAACATCTAGGGCTTAGCGTCAGGGAATATCACGAACAGCTGCGACTGGCGGTGGCGCAGCAGCGTTTACAGCAGGGCCAGGGCATCGAGAAATCGGCGCTGGCCGCCGGTTTTTCCTCCAGCCGCCAGTTGCGCCGGGCGCAGCAGCGCTGGCAGGAATAACGCCCTGCCGGCATATCAACCCCGGATCCGGGATTTCAGCTGACCCAGCGGCGCACATCAACGCGCCGTAGCCCCGCCGCCAGCAGCAGGCTCACCAACAGCGTGGCGATAAACACATACATGATATCCAGCGGCGGCGCCGCTTTAAAATCCAGGCCATGGGTGCGGATAAAATGAATGATAAACGCATGAAAGCCATAAATAGCCAGCGAATAGCGCGAGATCAGGCGTAGCGGCGGCCACCATTGCCGCCGGCAGGCCTGTTTAAAAAATACAAACAGGCTGACGGCGCCGATACATACCAGGGGGCCGCAATAAAGGTAATAGGTATCGGCGAAGTCGCCATTAACGATCAGCTGCTTTTTCGTGCCCACCGCCACCAGCACGACACTGATAATAAACAGCGCCGCGGCGATCACGGGGATTTTTTTACCGCGCAGATCAAGCATACCCACGGCCCGGCCCAGCACCGCATACAAGATGTAATAAAACGTATCGCCGCTGATAAACAGGTTTACCGGCAGCAAGGTTATATGGCCGCGATTGAACGTTACGGTGTTGGGATTGGCCATCACCGCCAGCAGCACTATTATCGTCGCCAGAAAACCGGCGGACACCGGTTTGATTTCGATCAGCGGCGACAGCAGATAAATGACCATCACCGCGTAGAAAAACCAAAGATGGTAGAAAACCGGCTTCTGCAAAGCCCCTTCCAGCGCCCGCGCCGCGTTGATGGGGGTAAAAAGCGCCATATACAGCAGCCCGATCAGGCTGTAAAACAGCAGGCATAGCCCCATGCGCAGGAAATGTCTGGCGCCGGCGCGCCTGGCGCCGAAAAAAAGAAAGCCCGATATCATAAAAAATAGCGGAACGGCAACCCGCGACGCGGAGTTAAGCACATTGGCCAGCAGCCAGTTGTGCTCACCGATGTCCAGGCCATGGGTAACATAAAACGAGGTGGTGTGGATCATTATCACCATCATGCAGGCCAGCGCACGCAGATTATCTATCCAGTCAATTCTTTTATCTTCGTCCACTCACTTCATCCCTATCCGCATTTTGTATGCATACGCTTAATCTTCAATATCTTAAAAATAGGCTATATATCTACAAATGAGGAAGCAAAGTAAAAAATGAATTATCCGGATGAAGGATAATTTCGGCCGGGGTTGCGTGGGATTTAAAATAAATGCAAAATAGCCGGCCAATGTTAAAAACATTGACGGATTATTTTGTTTTTAACTTTATATTTCAGCTGGTTATAATATGCAAAGCTCATTATCTCCCTCCGTTCGTTTAGGCCGGAGGGCGTTGCTATTTCCGTTATGCCTGGTGCTGTTCGAATTTGCCGTCTATATCGGCAACGACATGATCCAGCCGGGCATGATGGCGGTGGTCGCATCCTTTAATGCGGGCCGGGAATGGGTTCCGACCTCCATGACCGCCTACCTGGGCGGCGGCATGGTGCTGCAATGGCTGCTGGGGCCATTGTCGGATCGCCGTGGCCGGCGCCCGGTAATGCTGGCCGGGGTGATGTTTTTTATTGCCGCCTGCCTCGGCATTCTGCTGGCGCAAACCATTGAGCAATTTATGGCGCTGCGTTTTTTACAAGGGTTCGGACTGTGTTTTATCGGCGCGGTGGGCTATGCCACCATCCAGGAGTCGTTCGATGAAGCCACCTGCATCAAAATTACCGCGCTGATGGCCAACGTCGCGCTGATTGCCCCGTTATTAGGCCCGCTGGCCGGCTCCATTATTATCCAGCTGGCCTCCTGGCAGGTCATGTTCGTGCTGTTTGCCGGCCTCTCGGCCATCGCGCTGGCGGGCCTGTGGCGCGCCATGCCCGAAACCGCCTCGCGCCTGGGGGAGTCGTTTTCTCCGGGCGGCCTGTGGCGCGACTATAAGGTGGTGCTGACCAACCGCCAGTTCCTGTACGGCGCCATGGCCATCGGACTGGCCTGCCTGCCGTTGCTGTCCTGGCTGGCCCAGTCGCCGGTGATCCTGATGGGCGACGGGGGGATGACGCCGATGGAATACGGCTTGCTGCAGATGCCGGTGTTCGGCGCGCTGATCCTGGGCAACATCACCCTGGCGCGATTAAGCGGCCGGCGTACCGTGGATCGGCTGATCAAGCTCGGCGCCGCGCCGATCATCGGCGGGCTGGTGCTGGCCACCACGGCCACCCTGTTCTCGCCCCACGCCTATCTGTGGATGACCGCCGGCATGAGCCTGTACGCCTACGGCATCGGCGTCGCCAACGCCGGCCTGTACCGGCTGACGCTGTTTTCCTGCGCCATGAGCAAGGGCACCGTGTCCGCCGCGCTGGGCATGCTGAACATTATGGTCTATACCCTGGGCATCGAACTGGCAAAAACGCTGTACGCCCAGGGCGGCAGCGGCCTGTTCAACCTGTTTAACCTGATAAGCGTGCTGGGCTGGTATACGCTGGTGCGGCTGTTTATCCGCCGCCGCGCATCCACGCTGACGTCCATTCCCACGCCCGCGCTATAAGCGTCAGCAAGAGAAAGGCCGGCAAAGGCCGGCCTTTGTCACCCTGGGGTTAAAACAGCCCCATCGGCTGATCGGAGTAGCTGACCAGCAGGCATTTGGTCTGCTGGTAATGCTCGAGCATCATCTTATGGGTTTCGCGCCCGATACCGGACTGCTTATAACCGCCGAAGGCGGCATGGGCGGGATAGGCATGGTAGCAATTGGTCCATACCCGGCCGGCCTGGATGCCGCGGCCCATTTTATAGGCCACGTTGCCGTCGCGGCTCCAGACCCCGGCGCCCAAGCCGTAATCCGTATCGTTGGCCAGCGCCAGCGCCTCATCCATATCCTTAAAGGTGGTTACCGCCAGCACCGGACCGAAGATTTCCTCCTGGAAGACGCGCATACTGTTTTTGCCGAACAAAATGGTCGGCTCCAGGTAGTAGCCCTCGGACAGTTGCCCCTCCATCTGTTTGCGCCGCCCGCCGGTGAGGATCTCGGCGCCTTCTTTTTTGCCGATATCAATATAGTTGAGAATGGTGTCCATTTGCCCCGAGGATACCTGCGCCCCCAGCTGGGTCCGGGCATCAAGGGGATTGCCGCTGCGGATGGCCTCGACGCGTTTTACCGCCCGCTCCATAAACCGCTCATAAATCGATTCCTGCACCAGCGCCCGGCTTGGGCAGGTGCAGACTTCGCCCTGGTTAAAGGCAAACAGGGCAAACCCTTCCAGCGCCTTATCAAAAAATGCATCTTCCTGATTCATGACGTCGGCAAAAAAGATATTCGGCGATTTGCCGCCCAGTTCCAGCGTGACGGGAATGATGTTTTGCGCCGCATAGCTCATGATGCGCTGGCCTACTTCCGTGGAGCCGGTAAAGGCCACTTTGGCCACGCGTTTTGAGGTGGCGAGGTATTCGCCGATTTCGGCGCCCGCCCCGTTGACCACGTTAATCACCCCCGCCGGCAGCAAATCCTGAATCAGTTCCATCATCACCAGGATGGAGAGCGGGGTCAGCTTGGCCGGCTTAAGGACGATACAGTTGCCGGCGGCCAGCGCCGGGGCCATTTTCCAGCAGGCCATCAGCAGCGGGAAATTCCACGGAATAATTTGCGCCACCACGCCCAGCGGTTCATGAAAATGGTAGGCGACCGTATCGCCGTCGATTTCGCTGATGCCCCCTTCCTGGGCGCGCGCGCAGGAGGCGAAATAACGAAAATGGTCGATAGCCAGGGGCACGTCGGCGGCGCTGGTCTCACGAATCGGCTTGCCGTTGTCCCAGGTTTCCACCGCCGCCAGCAGTTCGACGTTTTGCTCCAGGCGATCGGCGATGCGCAGCATGATATTGGCGCGGGTCTGTACCGACATCGCGCCCCACTCCGCTTTCGCCTTATGGGCGGCATCCAGCGCAAGGTCGACGTCGTCAGAGCTGGAACTGGCGATTTCGCACAGCGGCAGGCCGGTTACCGGCGTCAGGTTGATAAAATAATCACCTTTTACCGGCGCGACCCAAGCACCGCCGATAAAGTTGTCGTAACGGGGTTTAAGTTCGAGCGGATAACCGTATTCGCCGGGTATTAACCGGCTTGAGGGGGGATTGTAAGCCATGTTTTCTCCTAGACACTGTGACTTTACCAAGAGTGGGCTGGGCTGATAAACGCTATCCTTTAACGTTAGCCGCAGCGGACACCACGAGACAGGTAAGGAGGGAATGAATTTTAACTATTCGAGAGGGTTCACAGTTTGTGTCATAACATTTCAGTGCCATACAGTGCCGCTGCTACTGGCGGCGCAGTACGGGCAAAACTGGTGCGCGCAAACAGCCGTTCCGCCAGCGCCACCAGCATCGGCCGATTCACGCACCAGTTGGGCATCACGCGGCGATAATTGATAAACCCCAGCGTGCAGGCCACGGCAATATCGGCAAGCGTCAGGGTGGGGCCGTTAAGCCGCCTGCCCTCGTGGGCATGTTCCTCCAGCGCGTCCAGGCCGCGGCAGATTTTTGCGCGCTGGTTCAACAGCACGTTTTCATCGGGGCCGCCGCCGCGCCCGCATTCGCGGACGATGGCCATGGCCGCATCCGTCACGCCGTCGGCCAGCGCTTCAATTTGCCTCACCCGCAGCGCTTCCAGGCGATCGGCCGGCAGCAGCGGCGGTTCGGGATGGGCCAACTCCAGATATTCCGCGATGATGGGCGAATCAAAGATACCCTCGCCCCGCTCGTTAAGCAGTACCGGCACCTTGCCCAACGGGTTCACCGCCGTGACGCAGGCATCACGACCGTTAGGAGAGGCGCTGACCAATTCAAAGGCAATATCCTTTTCCAGCAGGATAACTGAGATTTTCCGCACGTAAGGACTGGTATAGCTGCCTAACAGTTTCATTGGTTCGCCTCCGGTGGCCGTGGTCGCACAAATCAGTATGGCTCATGACACAGAAGTTTAAGTTAGAGAAGCCGTATTTAATGGAATGACAACGTGCCCAAGATGTTGCCTACAAGGTCGTCATGAACGGCTGCGCCGGAGGTCGGCGTCAATACCTGGATGGTGATGACGCGATCCAGGTAAGGCGTTATCAGCAAGGTGCCCAGCATGGCTTTGCCCTGCATTTCTTGTTGGGAGTCGATGCGCAGGAATTTATGCTTATCCACCATTACCGGGACCTGGCCGGTTTTCCTGACATTCTTGAACTGGGTTTTCAGGCCCGACAGCGCGCCCTGCGCCATTTTATTAAATGCCGCGTCGCTGGTGTCGTTGGCATCGCCGTTGACCGTGCGCACCTCGCTGATGCCCACCGCCTGCGAATGCGCCCGGTTGGCGAACAGCTGGACCACCACGCCGGTATTTTGCGCGTTGGCGTCCTCCCGCGTCTGGTTAACAAAATCCGGCGGCAGTTGTAAGGTTATCTTGCCGTCGAGCAACGCGACCCGGACACTGTTTTTCAGTTCCGGCGCCGGCGCGGCGGCGGAAGAGGACGCCGCCGGCGCCGATGCCGCCGTAACGCCCAGCACCGATACGCCCGCCAGGGCGATCGCGGTCATAATCCTGATAATACGCCTTGCCATGTCAAACATCCTTCTCGCAATCAACGGAGTGGCCGCCAACGGCAGCCTGCTGTGAAAACATCGTTAAGCAAAAGCATAGCCCCTTTTTAAGCGCAGCGGCGCGCCACATGCGCATTTTGTTACCGCGCCGCCGGTGGAGTAGACTAGGGACATCAGACCCACCAGCACAACGGCGAGTAAACCATCGTGACCGACCCTCTTCCCATACAGGATACCGACCCCACCACCCTTGCCGGGATAAGCCGGCTCGGCGTTCGCAAACGGGGGCAGCTCGACCGGGAGCTACCCGACTGGCTGGCCGAGGAAGTGCCGGTGGCGCTGGTCTACAACGGCATTTCCCATGTGGTCATGATGGCCTCGCCAAAAGAGCTGGAGCAATTTGCCCTGGGCTTCTCGCTGTCCGAAGGCATTATCAGCGCGCCGGGCGAGATTTACGGTATGGACGTGGTGACGGCCTGCAACGGCCTGGAGGTGCATATCGAACTGTCCAGCCGCCGTTTTATGGCGCTGAAAGAGCATCGGCGCGCCATGGCCGGACGCACCGGCTGCGGTGTCTGCGGCGTCGAGCAGCTTGAGGAGATAGGCAAACCCATCGCTCCCCTGCCCTTTACCCAAACCTGGCCGCTGGCGCGGCTGGACCATGCGCTGGCGCAGTTGAAAAGCGTGCAGCCCATCGGCAGGCTGACCGGTTGTACCCACGCGGCGGCCTGGATCACCCCCGAAGGCGAACTGACGCTGGGCTGCGAGGACGTCGGCCGCCACGTGGCGCTGGACAAGCTGCTCGGCTGCCGGGCGCGCCAGGGCGCCGCGCCCGGCGCGGTGCTGGTCTCCAGCCGGGCTAGTTATGAAATGGTGCAGAAATCCGCCATGTGCGGCGTGGAAATCCTGTTCGCCGTCTCGGCCGCCACCGCCCTGGCGGTAGACGTGGCCGAACGCTGCGGGCTGACGCTGGTGGGATTCAGCAAGCCGGGGCGGGCCGCGGTTTATACGCATCCCTGCCGAATCGTTGACAGCAAAAGCTAAACATGTTCTTTAAAAGGGACTGATAAACGTTTTAATAAACGTTTAATTAACTATAATGATCGGATTGCTTACGCGGCACTAACATTCATTCAGGGTGCCGCTCACCTAAAATGGAGAAGATAAATATGAGCTATACTCTGCCATCCTTGCCTTATGCTTATGACGCCCTGGAACCGCATTTCGACAAACAAACGATGGAAATCCATCACACCAAGCATCATCAAACCTATGTCAACAATGCCAACGCCGCGCTCGAAAGCCTGCCTGAACTCGCCAGCCTGCCGGTTGACGAACTGATCCAAAAACTCGATCAGGTGCCGGCGGACAAAAAAACCGTACTGCGCAACAACGCCGGCGGTCACGCCAACCACAGCCTATTCTGGAAAGGCCTGAAGCTGGGCACCACCCTTTCGGGCGATCTGAAAACCGCCATTGAGCGCGATCTGGGTTCCGTCGACGCGTTCAAGGAAGCGTTTGAAAAAGCCGCCGCCACCCGTTTTGGTTCCGGCTGGGCCTGGCTGGTATTGAAAGACGGTAAACTGGCCGTGGTCTCCACCGCCAACCAGGACAACCCGCTGATGGGCGAAGCCATCGCCGGCACCTCCGGCTACCCGATCCTGGGCCTGGACGTGTGGGAACATGCCTACTACCTGAAATATCAAAACCGTCGCCCGGACTATATCAAGGCCTTCTGGAACGTGGTGAACTGGGACGAAGCGGCCAAACGTTTCGGCGAAGCCAAATAACCGGCGTCCGTTAAATGTAAAAACCATCCCGCGGGATGGTTCGGTTGATCGCAAACGTCCCGGCCTTACGGCCGGGACGTTTGCATTTCAGGTACCGTTGCTCCCTGAAGCAGGCTTATTTCAGTAACAACTTGTCAGTGAAGGCTTTTTTCGCGCTGATGCGGACTAAATACTCGGTGGTCGACAGCACCATGGTGGAACGGACAATCTGCTGGTAGCGCTGCTGCTGCATACGCACCAGCGCGTCATCCGCCGGTACGCGGGAAAATTCCGGCAACGGCGGGAACGCCGCGACGCAGTGCAGTTCGCTGAACGGGCCGAGGATTTCATCGTCGGTAAACCGGTATTCCTTGGGATCGTCCTGCAAGGCCTCGTGCAAGGCCATCAGCAGCTCGGCGTCCTCATACTCCTGTCGGCTGATAACGCCCAGGGCGTATACCAGCTTCAGGCGCACCGGTAGTTCGCCCAGCGGACCGGCGCCAATCAGTAGCGGCTCCACGGCATATTTTACCGCGTAATCATCCTTGCGAAAGATTTGCAGCACCAGAATATTGACCGCCTCGGCCAATAATTCCACCGCCGCGCCCATCAAATCCCTGACCGTTGTGCCGGCGTTCAGTTGTTCGAGGACCTGGTTTTCGTACAGTTGAGTATTTTCCGTCATCACCGAACACCATGTAACCCCCGGAGGCGGGATATTGCCCGCCGCCGGATCTTCATCATCATTGCATGGCGTTATAAAGATCCACCACCTGCGCTACCACCTCGCCGTCTTCCTCAAGACCGGAGACCTGCGCCAGAGCCGCTCCGGGGCCTGATTTTTCCAGCAATGCCGCCCATTCCTGCGCCTGGGGATCCTGCTCGCTATGATAATGCATGGCGGCGGCGATGCCCTTAAGCAGGTTGTCGTGGCGCAGGCCGTATTCCATGGTGCCGCGCAGCGGTTTGATCAACCGGTCGCCGGCGCTGAGCTTACGCAGCGGCTGGCGGCCGACGCGCTCTACGTCGTCATGTAAATAGGGATTCTCAAAGCGCTGCAGGATCTTATTGATATAGGCGGCGTGTTTCGCGGCTTCAAAACCGTAACGGTTAATCAGCACCGCGCCGCTTTCTTCCATGGCGCCTTTCACCACCTGGCGGATGTCGGGGTCGAGGATCGCGTCGCGGATGGTCTTATGCCCGGCATGCTGGCCCAGATAGGCGGTGATGGCATGGCCGGTGTTAAGCGTAAACAGCTTACGTTCGACAAACGCCATCAGATTATCAGTCAGCTCCATGCCGGCGATAGCCGGCGGCTCGCCGATGAACTGGGTTTTATCCACAATCCACTCGCTAAAGGTTTCCACCGTCACCGCCAGCGGATCCTGGGTTCCGGCTTCGGCCGGGGGTACGATGCGATCCACCGCGGAATCGACGAAACCGACGTGCTGCGCCACCCAGGCGTGATACTGCTCGGGCAGTGCCTTTAAGACATGCTGTTTCAACTGGCTGGTGCCGCGCACCATATTTTCACAGGCGATAATATTCAGCGGCCGGGTATTGCCCGCGTCATGGCGCGCGATCAACCCTTTGGCGACGGTACCGGCGATGCGTTCCAGGATCTGCGGCCCTACGGCGGTGGTTACCAAATCAACGTCGGCTATCAATGCCACCACTTCCGCGCCGGTGCTGTTAACGGCGCTGACGCCCCGGACCCTTTCCACATGGGACTGCTCGCCCACGACATGGACCTCGTATTCATGCCTGGCGTTCAAGGCGTCAAGCACCGTTTGGTTAACGTCGGCAAACACCACGTCCACCCCGGCATCGGCCAATAATTTACCGATAAAGCCGCGTCCGATATTACCTGCTCCGAAATGTAATGCTTTCATAGATTTAACCTTGGATTCTCTTAGTTAAAAAGGGGCCAACGCAGGCCCCCTCTCAAATACAACCGTTTCCATCGCCCGCGCTGTGGTTAGGCCGTTTTGCCGCCTTTGAGCAGCTCAAGCACTTCATCTACGTCGGTGGTGTTGATCAGGCGTTGGATAACCGCATCGTCGTCCAGCGCGTTAGTCAGGCTGGTAATGACCTGGATGTGCTCGTTATTGCGCGCGGCGATACCAATCACCAGACGGGCAATATCGTCTTCCTCATCACCGAAACGCACGCCCGCCGGATACTGGCAGAATACCACGCCGGTGCGCAGCACCTTATCCTTGGCCTCGATGGTGCCATGGGGAACCGCAATGGACTCGCCCAGGTAGGTGGAGGTCAGCTTTTCACGATCCAGCATCGCTTCCACATACTCCGGCAGCACGTAACCGCCGTTGACCAGTTGCTCACCGGCAAAACGGATTGCCTGTTCCTTATTGTCGGCCTGACGTCCGAGGAAGATATTGGCCGCGGTCAGGCGGAACAGGTTCTGCTCGCTGTCTTCGAAGCTGTCGTCCAGGGTGGTGATGACTTTATTCTGATTGGTTTCGGTCTTTTGCACCGCAACCAGACGCGCCACCAGATCGGTATACAGCCCGCTGTCCAGGAAGTTGGTCAGCGAGATATGCTGCGCCTGCGGGGCGTGGCGCATGGCCCGCTCGGTCAGGTCGCGGTGGGTGATCACCAGGTCAACATCCTCAGGCAGGCTGTTGATGGCCGTATTGGTCACGCTGATATTGGTCAGCCCGGCTTCCTTGACTTTTTTACGCAGTACCCCGGCGCCCATGGCGCTGGAGCCCATGCCGGCATCGCAGGCCACGATGATTTTACGTACCGAAGCCAGGTCGCTGGTGGCGCCGGCGGTAACCGGCGCGGCCATGCCTTTGGACTGCGCTTTCATATCTTTTATACGACGGGTGGCGTCTTCAAGGTCGTCCCCTTCCTTGGCCTTCATGCTTTTCAGCAGGATCGAGGCGATAACGAAGGACACGGCAAACGCCGCGATTACCGCGGTAATATTGGCAAAATAGGCGCCTTTAGGCGTCATGGCCAGCACCGCCAGGATGGAACCCGGCGACGCGGGGGAAACCAGGCCGCCGTGCAGCACGCTCAGGGTAAACACGCCGGTCATGCCGCCGAGGATTACCGCTATCAGCAGACGCGGGTTCATCAGCACGTAAGGGAAATAGATTTCGTGGATACCACCCAGGAAATGGATGATGGCCGCGCCGCCGGCGGACTGTTTGGCGTTGCCGCGACCGAAAATCATGTAGGCAATCAGCACGCCCATGCCCGGACCCGGGTTGGCTTCAATCAGGAAGAAAATTGATTTGCCGGTGGCGGTAGCCTGCTGGATGCCCAACGGCGAGAAGATGCCGTGGTTGATGGCGTTATTCAGGAACAGGATTTTTGCCGGTTCGACAAAGATCGAGGCCAGCGGCAATAAATCGTGGCGTACCATCAGGTTCACGCCCGCCGCCAGGATATGGGACAGGATTTCAACCAGCGGCCCGATGGCCAGGAAGGCGATAATCGCCAGGATCATGCCGATGATGCCGGCGGAGAAGTTGTTGACCAACATCTCGAAGCCGCTTTTGATCTTGCCGTCCACCATACGGTCAAAACGTTTAATCGCCCAGCCGCCCAACGGACCGGCCAGCATGGCGCCGAGGAACATCGGCATATCCGCCCCGGCAATCACGCCCATGGTGGTAATGGCGCCCACCACGCCGCCGCGTTCGCCGCCGGCCAGCCGTCCGCCGGTATAACCGATCAGCAACGGCAGCAGGTAGGTGATCATCGGGCCGACTAATTTAGCCAGCGTCGCGTTGGGCGTCCACCCGGTGGGGATGAACAGCGCGGTGATGATCCCCCAGGCAATAAAGGCGCCGATATTCGGCATCACCATATTGCTCAGGAAACGGCCAAAATTTTGTACTCTGACCTTGATATCCGAAGAAGACATAAAAAACACCCCTATTGATACGCGCCGGACAATAAGGGCGCGTGAAAATTGTTGCGACAGTGTTGCATTCTCTGTCGGTAGTTCTATAAGCAGCGGGACTCTACCACGCTGCGTGACGAATGCGTACTCAGCGGCGTAACTGTGATAAATATCACCATGTCACCCCCTGTTTATCCCCTATATCGGTGATATTCATCACAAATTTCGCATGAAAAAAAACCACAATTATAACCTCAGGGGGTTAACGGCGCGTAAATTGTGATAGAGATCACTCTTGCTTGCTGGGTATTTGTTTGATAAATGTGATTTGTATCACAAATTATTTATCATCCCGGCCGGGCATCGGCGAAGAGAGGGCGATAGCGGCTGATTTAGACGGTAAAAGGCGGAATTGCGTAGCTAAAGCTGTAAGAAAATTACCGCTGTAATACCTGCGTTTTCTCGCACGCACGACAGCCATCATGACGCGGATATGTTACAAAAAGGTGACCCGGCGGGCCACCTTGACTACGCGGCGCGTCATTAACGCAGGGCCGTCCCTGCGGCGGTCTGCGCCTGCATCAGCTGCTGGTGCTGGCTTTGCAGGCCGGCCATCAGCTCGTTATATTGCGTCGCCTGCAGCCGGGTGGGAAAGGCCACCGACGTGGGGCTGTAGGTCACCTGGCTGCCCTGCATATTCAGGAAATTGCCCACCTGGATCAGGGTTTCCGCAAGCTGCGCCGCGCTGGTCACCACCGGCGTCACCTGCTGTGCCGGCTGAATCACCAGCTTAGTATAGGCCTGCTCGTATACCGCCTTCAGGTCGTCGGGTTGCTTTAGCGCGGCGCGGGAGTCATCCGCCTGTTTTTTCAGGCGTTCTATCTGCGGCCCCAGCAGATTCAGTGCCCCTGCGGACTGCTGCAAATCCACCCGGTGGGTAAGATAATCCTGCGGCACGCGGATCTGGCTGACCTGATCCAGCACCGGCAGCAGGCTGGCATTGACCGCCTGGGTATATTGCTGGGTAAAGGTCAGCAGGATCTGGTAGTCGGCCACATAGGTGCCGAACTGTTTTTTCTGATCGTCGGTCAGCGTCGGCAGGCGCTCGCCGCCCGGCAGCACGGTGGTTTGTAGAAACGCCATAAACGCCTTGCGCTGCTCCGGCTCCTTGTCGCCGCAGGCGGTAATCTGCAGCGCCAGCATCAATAGCACTGGAATCATCAGCGCATAGCGCAACTGCGCCAGTCTGTCCCTTAACATCATGACCAACTACTCCTGTAAAATAGCTCACCCCTTTCCCTGGTTACCCAATTAACGCGTCCTGTTTGCAGTGTAAGGATAGTCCACTTTGCGAGGAATAAATATGCTCAAAGCCTTACCGATGGTCTCATTTTTTTACAAAACCCGCGGCGCATCGAACCCATCCACGGCATCAAGGGTAAGGGACGCACATCCGCTATTGCCATAGCGGTCCGTCAACCGCAACGGCAAGGCCGGGAATAAAGCCGTTGCCGGTCAGACTGAAGCCCCAAACGTTATCACCAGCCGGCGAGGGGCCGGCAGATGCATCGTAAACATCGGTCTCGATAATAAAATCAATAAGATTACTTTATTGCATCAGGTCACTTACCTCTATCATGTGATCATTTTAACGAAATGAAATGGCACGACAGCATCTGTTTTATGATACTTAAATCACTAACGCGAATTTTCTTAGGTTTTATCAAGATGAAAACATGCTAATAAAACACCACATTTATAGTCATGCCGCGCACACAATTATTACTGTATATAAACGATGACTTGATTCAGATATTCCGTCGCTTTATTTAAGACTGAATTTCTTGGTCAAGTGAAAGCGCATGGGATCTTTGATTACGAAGGTATTCGGGGCGTCCCACTCCCATACGCGGCAAAAAATACCGTCAATAGTTTTATAACGCAATCCTTTGTCCTCCAAGTTTTTTAACAAGGTACGTATTGTAACCATTTCAAAATTTTGCGAGGCATGAGAACGCACGGTGATAATATCCACTTTATACTCACTTGCAAGGCGGGACGCAAAAAGATCGTCATCCTTAGGGAATCGCTCTAACCGGTAATTGTGCTGAAAATCACGGCGAGTGACCTCTGCGGGCGTAAAGCTATTGTCGGCTGCTTGCCGCAATCCCAACCTTAGCCTTCTTCCCTCTTTTATACCATACCTCACTTGAGTCCCTTGCGGCGGCGTGAAAAAACCCGCCTCTTGGTGATATTTTCCATGGGAAGAAATAATAAGGCGTTCTGAATTTTCAGACCCTTTAAATAAATACAGATCGTCGCCCAACTCTATCCTGTTGCCAAGCGCGATATCTTCAAGACCTCCTCCCCTGGTGGTGTTAGCGCGTCTGGCCGCCAATTTGCCGACGCCCGCCCCCGCCCCCGCGCCTAATCCCAGAGCCAGCGATGCCCATCCCAGCGCCGCCGAGGCCTGCGGATTCTTTTCCTCCAGCGCGATGGAGGCAATGCCTGTCGCCGCCGCCGCCGCTTCAAGGGTAATCAAGACGCCCGCGACCAATGATAGTGAGGCGCCGCCGGTGGGGATGCTCAAGGCAAAGCCTACGACAGCCAAAACGATACCCAGAATGCCCTGCCAGCTGATATGGCCGCTCGGATCGGCGTTATTGACCGGGTCGCCGGCGCAATAGACATAGGCATTGATACCGCCCGCGCCGAACGGACTTAACGAATCCGGCGTATTAAAACGCATCAGCACCGGGTTATAAGCGCGATAGCCGTTGCCCAGGTGATAAGCGCCGCTCACCGGATCGGGACGCTCGCCGGTAAAACCGGGCAACGACGGGCGGAAGGCAGGACTAAAGCCCCAGGGGGTATAACGGACCAGCTCCGAGGTCTGATTTTCGGCCCGTGACCACAGCAGGCTGTTCTGATCATTGGTGGCCGTCAGTCGCAAGTGGGTACCGTCATGCACCGCTGCAGTGGCGCCGCCCAGTTTGGCTAGCCGCACCGGCCGCAACGCGCCGGGTTGCTGCTCGTTGACCCTCTCATCATTGCGGTAATAAAGCGCATGCGCGCCGCGCCCGGTTACCGATTGTCCGACCAATCGATTGAGGGCGTCATAGCCATAACCGCCGCCCGGAGCGGGGCCGCCCGTCACCGAAATCAAACGGCCCAGCGGGTCATAAGCAAGCCGGCGTCCGGCCTCGTCCAGCGTCATCTGGCCGTTGGCGTCATACGTCAGCGCTATCACGGCGGGATAATCCGGATGGCTGTGCTGCACCCGGCTGAGCTGAGTGGGATCGCTGGGGTTATTAAATTGAAACAGCGCATTGTCCACGCCGCCGGGAAACGTGGTGCCGCATTGGGTAATGTTGTCGATGGCGTCATAGACAAAGGTCTGTAACGAGATAGACTTGCCGTAGGGGTCTACCGGCGGCGCGGCGCCGGCGCAGGTATAGCGTTCCAGCCGGTTGCGGCTGTCGTAAAACCAGGCTTCCTGGCGCAGTATTACATTATTGTGCCGTGTTTCGCTGCTGCGCCGCTGGTCGTTGGCATACCAGGTCTGGCTTATGGTCAGCGTTTCGTTATTGGCCGCTGTGACCGAGCGGGCAATCTCGCGGTCAAACTGATCGTAGCCCAGCCTGATGGTGCAGCCATGCAGACCGCGTGGGTCGGCGGTGTGCCGCGTTTCCAGTCTGCCCAGCGCATCGTAGGTCAGTGTTATAACCATATCCGCATCGCTGACCCGGACCAGTTGCCCCACCGCATTATACTGATATTGGGTCTGCGTGCCGGTGACATCGGTATACTGCGTCTGGCTGCCCATCAGGCTCCAGGCGTGGTTTACCCCACGCAACGGCTGGCCCGGCACGGTAAAGGTTTCTCCCTGCAACTGGCCGGAGCGGGTAAACGCGCGCGTGGTAACCACGCCATTATCGCCCGTGGCCCGCGTCATTCTGCCGCTCAGGGGGTCCCAGGTAAAATCCTGGCGCAGGGTGCCGCTGGTCACGCTCCTGACGGCATTATCCAATTGGGGAATATATTCATAGCGCAGCACTTCGCCCATCGGCGTGGTCACAGTGGACGGCAGCGGGCTGGCGCCAGTCCAGCCAAAACGGGTCAGGCGACCGCCGCTGGTACTTTGCATGATGCGCCCACTGCTGTCATATGCCTGGGAGCCCAACTGAAAAATACGCGCAGCGGAATTAGTAACACGGATGGCGGTAGCCCATAGCTGGTCGCTAAACGGCACGTACATTTTACTCACCACGCTACCGTCGGGCAGACGTTGGCCTACTACCCGATCGAAGGCATCATACTGGTAATCGGTGGTGCGGCCCATTTCATCGGTTTCCTGACGCAAACGACCCAGGCCATCATAACGGCGGGTGACCTGCCCCAGCGTCACGCCCGACCGATCGCGCCGGACAATGGTCAGCGGCAGCCCGCGGACGTCCAGAGTGGTCAGGGTCCAGCCGGCATATAGCGTCTGATTATTGGCGAAGCCCTCGCGGGTCTCAGCCTGGGTCAGTGCAATCGGGTCGCTTTGGGTTATCAACGTGGTTCCGTCGTTGAACGCGGTACGCAATAGGTTCCCCCAAATGTCATACGTGATCGCCGCCGTACGCGCCATACGGGCGACCTGGCCGCTACGGGGATAGTCAAACACGCTTTCGGCGACCCGCTCGCCAAAAGCATTATAGGCGGCGGTTTGCGCCTCAAACCACTGACCGTTTGTATCCGGATCGCTAACTTCCTGGCGCGTCACCCGCCCCAGGCCATCAAACCAGCTGCGCGTAGCATTGCCGAGCGGATCGGTGGTGGTGGTGTAAATAGCGGTGCCGCCGGTTACAGGCTGGGTTGCATAGGCAAGCATGGTCACCTGCTGGAACGCGCTGCCGGCATTGCGGGTGGAGCGGGTAGGGCGAACGAGATTATCATAGACATTTACCGTGCGGTTGCCCTGCTCATCGGTCTCGGCCAGCACCCGCCCACTTAATATCGATACTTCCCGGCTGGTAGTGAGCGTTAGCTTATCGTGACCGGTGACCCGCTCGCTGGTGGTCAGCACATTTGCGTTTAACGTATAAAGTTGTTCGAGGAAATTCGGATAACTCAGACTACTGTTGTTGAGGTCATAAAACCAGCGCACCGTGCGCGCAGGTCGCCCATGCATCGTCGGGCTGGCGCGCTGGTTAAGGTAGAACTGCTGGGTATGCAGTATCCGGGTTGCGCCGCTGGCGTCAAAGCGGTCTTCCATCAGCACGCTATAAGGGGCGGGGGCGCCGGCCATGGCGGGCAGGGAAATATAGTTGTAGTTCTCGTCGCGCGCGGGGGTGGAGAACGCCGAGGGGGCCGGGATTGTATTTTTCCGCCGTATAAAGCGTGTAAATCCCCATGGGTCGGGCGGGCAGCCGGGCTCCCCGGCGGGCGAATAATAAAACAGCTCGGTAACCATACCGTCCGGGGTTTGCGTGCGGGTGGGATTGCCTGAGGCATCGAATTCCGTCAGGGTAATTTCGCTACGCGGCGTACCGGAGAGATAGCGCCATATAACAGTCCGGCTGCGCGGCAGCTGAAACTGCGGGGGCTGATTGTCAAAAACCGTGCCCGGCAAGGCATAATACTCGGTAATGGTACGAGTGCTGGCACCCAGGCTTTGCGTTTCCTCTTCGATTTGCAGATGGAAGTTATTGTATGTGCAGATCGTCGCCCGCGAGACGCCGCCGCTGGTCACTGTTCTGCGCGACCAATAGGTATAGGCGTTGAGAACCCCGAAAAGGTTATCGCGGTCCGGCGACCAACTGCCGGCGGTGCCGTAGCCGAGGTAATTCGAGTTGGAGTAGGTATAAGTAGTGTCAATCCCCTCCTGACCGGCGCCGGGAGATTTTAAATGCCTTGATACCGCCGGCAGGGCAGGCAGGCCCGCACTGGTCGGAAACAACATCCGGGCGTTTTGATACCAGACCTGCTCCCTGAGCCCGGTGGGATAGTGAATACCGGTAATCGGATACCAAGACCCGACCGTTGTATAGTCAAACGTCCAGGTCAAGGGCGGCGTCACCGCGTTATTCGTCAACTGGTACAGATTATTATTACGGTAAATCATCGTCAGGACATAACTTTCGCTGCTCCCCGGCCAAAGGGTAAACGTGGAGGCGTTAGTGCCGGAGTAGACCGCCGACAGCAACAGTTTGCCGGTGCTATCGGTAATTCTTTCCAGGCGCGTCAGAGAGCCGAGGATGTTCCAATCAAACTTAAGCCACTGACCGGTGGGTGAATGAATATATTCCGGGACTTTCATCGACCGCGCGTCCTGTGGGCCGGTCAGCACTTCAACGGTGCCGTTTTTCCAGATAATAAAATAATTGGTACTGGTCCGCATAAAGCGAAAGCTGTCCAGCTTATGCTGAACAATGATCGGTTGATCTCCGGTTTCAATAATATTATATCGCTCGCCGGTATTAAGCACTAATAGCCGATTCGCGAAGTCATAATAGGAATAACCCAGTGAGATACCTATTCCGTAACCATCATTTCCGGTGCTAAGCGGTGAATATGTCAACCTGGCGTCAAATGCCGGGCCAACACCGCCGTTACCCACCAAATTGGCAATGGGAAGCGCGATTACAAACAGGCCCGTGCGGGGATCGACTCCGCCCTGCAGACCCTCGATAGAATTTGAGGCCTGGGAAGAAAATAAATTGCTCATAGATCAATCCTTGCGAGTTTATTTACTTTTTTCGTTTATACAATCATCGTAACTGAGGCACATCGAAGTAATCATTGGTATTAAAATACAGTGTGAGATTGCCTTTATTACCGTATTTATCAGTGAGACTAATAACACGCGTGCTCGCTTGGCCGCTACTCCAATAATGAGCCACAATGTCAGTCTCACCCCATATAGAAAACTGATACATGACCAACGTTGCCGGATTCGTAATATTATTATCTACGTCACCGGCATTTAAAGAGGTAAATAATTTAAACGCGAAACCAGAAGCATACCCCAAGAAATGGCCTTGAACTTCTGGATTAAATGGCTTTACATACCAAAAATTCACTTGATAATAAGAGCGGCCCCAGCCACGCTCCATCACAGAAAAAGGCCGACTATAAAGGTAACTAGAGCCTTGAGCAATTCCTGTAAATCCTGCCCCCCCCCAAGGGTCATTACCTAAATTCAAATCGGCGTCCGAAATAATATCCATAGGTTCTGCTAATAAAAAAGTTCCTCCTATTTTTGGATAAAGATTGATAGTTACACAATCGAGCGTTCCATTATAATGATAATAGGTAACTAGTCTATGGGACTCCCAATAAATATTATCCCGTAAAGTTTCTCTCGATCGTTGACTGAGAGTCACGTTTCTCGCGTCAGAATAATCAATGGGGTCCAAGGCATTAATTGTAACAGAACTGAAAAATCCGGGGGTACCGTATAAACCTGTACTTATCACCTTTGGCGAAGCGGCCGGATGGGTCAAGGTTAGTTGCACCGCGATTTCAATGGTTCTGGAAGGACTAGCTGCCCCACGTCCTACGAAATAACTAAACGTTCTGCCACTTGTCTCGATAAGTCCATCCACAGGCACCATTTGAGTTTCGGTTTCCCTGAACCTTTCGGACATGTTCATCTCATTGATATCACCTTGGTAATATCCCGTTGATGAATAGCTGTTTTCCAACATATGATCTTTTTCAAATGTAGTCTGATGGGCATCTGCATTTGTCTCAGTATTGTCAGGCAGTATGTACGTAGACGGTGTATCCTGGACTGGCGCAAATGATGGTGCCGGAGGGAGAATATCGAACCCAAGGGAACCATAAACAACAAACCAAGTACTGTTGTTAGGATTCTGGCTTAGATGCGCTGTCCTAATAACCTCTATTAGATTTACATTACGTCGAAACTCGTCCAATGAATAATCCGTGAATTCCTGGCCGAATTCATCCAATGCTTTTATATAAATGATAACTTCTACGGTGTTGAAACCATTTCCATAGATATATGCAACACGGTTAGTTGTAGTAAATGAAACCTGCAAGGATTCAATAGATTTGATATCAGACCAAGCCATTTTTTACCTCCTATCATTATAAAATCACAATCGATACTCAAGAAGCTAAAATTATTTTTGTAAAATTCAAATTCCAATTACTGAATTTCATTAACTGAAACGAGAGAAGATTTTTTCATTAACATTATTTTTATATTTTTTCCCATATAAAACAATATGTATTTATTTTCATTAAAATTCCTTAATTATTGTTAAAGGAAAAGTAATTCAAAAGGATGTCAATAAATGGAATTCATAAACGCTACAAAATTCTTTTTTTTCAATCATTTAAAGAATAAATAAGAGAGAGGTGCATACATTAAAAAACTTTATTCTAAGATAAAAACAGATCACATTGCTGTTATAAATTTTTCGCTCACTCGCTATATAACAATAGTACCCGCAGTAAATTGCCATCGGGCATTAATATTTTAATTTATGTCGAGTAAAAGTTAAAAAATGTCATATCAATAAGTTTCATCAATATGATCGATAACGAGGCGTCAGAGAAAAACCATTTGCTGGATTAAGCTCTTTGCTAAAAAAAAACCGGCCAGTATTCACTGACCGGTTCTGTTACCCGCTACGCGGTTACGTCCGAAATGCTATTGCAGCAGCGAAATATCCGCCATCCGCAAAAACAGCTGTTGCAGCTGGCTGAGCAGCGTCAGGCGGTTGACCCGCACCTCGGCGTTATCGTCCATCACCATCACTTTATCGAAAAAGGCGTCCACCGGCTCGCGCAGGGTGGCCAGTTCCGCCAGCGCTTCCTGGTAGCGGCCCGCGGCAAACAGCGGCTCCAGCTTATCGCGCAGCACCGTAAGGTGCGTCGCCAGCTGGATCTCCGCCGCGTCTTTCAGCACCGCGGCGCGCACGTCGCCGTTCAGGGTGTCGGTGGCCTTGGCCAGGATATTGGACACGCGCTTGTTGGCGGCCGCCAACGCGGCGGCGGCGTCCAGGGTGCGGAAATAGGTGACCGCGCGCATGCGGGCGTCGAAATCCGCCGGTCGGGTAGGCCGGCGCGCCAGCACCGCCTGGATGGTGTCGACGCTGTGGCCCGCTTCCTGGTACCAGGCGCGGAAGCGGCCGAGCATAAAGTCGACCACATCGTCCACCACCCTGGCATTGGTGAGTTTTTCACCGTACAGGCGCGCGGCTTCGGCGGCCAGGGCCAATAAATCCAGCGGCAGGTTGTTCTCGACGATAATGCGCAGCACGCCCAGGGCGGCGCGCCTGAGGGCAAACGGATCTTTATCCCCTTTCGGATGCTGGCCGATGCCGAAAATACCGGCCAGGGTATCCATTTTCTCGGCGATGGCCACCGCCGAGGATACCGGCGTGGACGGCAGGGCATCGCCGGAGAAACGCGGCTGGTACTGTTCTTTTAGCGCCAGCGCCACGTCTTCCGGCTCGCCGTCGTGGCGGGCGTAGTGCATGCCCATCACGCCCTGGGTGTCGGTAAACTCAAACACCATATTGGTCACAAGGTCGCACTTGGACAGCAGCCCGGCGCGGGCGGCATGCTGCACGTCGGCGCCAATCCGGCCGGCAATCCAGCCGGCAAGCGACTCGATACGATCGCTTTTATCGCGCACGGTGCCCAGCTGCTGCTGGAATAATACGGTATCCAGCCGGGGCAGCCGGTCTTCCAGGCGTGTTTTCAAATCGGTGTTATAGAAAAATTCGGCGTCGGCCAAACGTGGGCGCACGACTTTTTCATTGCCGGATATCACCTGGCTTGGGTCTTTGGAGGCGATATTGGAAACAAAGATAAAGTGCGGCAGCAGCTTGCCCTGGGCGTCGTACACCGGGAAGTATTTTTGATCGCCCTTCATGGTGTAGACCAGGGCCTCGGCCGGTACGGCGAGGAATTTTTCCTCAAACCGCGCGGTGAGCACCACCGGCCATTCCACCAGCGAGGTCACTTCTTCCAGCAAACTGTCGGTCAAATCGGCAGTACCGCCGATTTCCCTGGCCGCCGCCTCGGCGTCGCGCTTGATCTGGGCCTTGCGCAGCTCGTAATCGGCCATCACCTTGCCACGTTCCAGCAGCAGGGCCGGGTATTGGTCCGCGTTGTCCAGCGTCAGTTCGGACTCGCCCATAAAACGGTGGCCGCGCACGGCGCGGGCGGAGTCTATGCCCAAGATACGCCCCGGAATCAGCTCGTCGCCCAGCAGCAGGACGACGGTATGCACCGGACGGATAAACTGCGTGTCGCTGTCGCCCCAGCGCATCATGCGCGGGATCGGCAGTTTAGCCAGCGCGGTGGTGACCATGCCCGGCAGCAGTTCCTGCGCGCGCTTGCCTTTAACCGACGCCCGGTAGAGCAGCCATTCGCCCTTGTCGGTCACCTGGCGTTCCGCCTGCTCGACGGTGATGCCGCAGCCGCGCGCCCAGCCCTCGGCCGCCTTGGTGGGTTTGCCCTCGGCGTCAAACGCCTGGGCAACGGCGGGACCGCGTTTTTCAATGTTGCTGTCGGCCTGGGCGGCGCCAAGGTTTAGCACCTTAAGCGCCAGGCGGCGGGGCGAGGCGAACCATTGCACCTCGCCGTGGGGCAGGTTGGCGCCGTCGAGTTCGGCGGTAAACAGGGTGGCGAACGACTGCGCCAGTTGGCGAAGCGCTTTTGGCGGCAGCTCTTCCGTGCCGATTTCCACCAGGAAAGTGTGTTGCGTCATGGCCGGCCTCTTATTTCTCGTTCTTTTTGCACATCGGAAAACCCAGGGCTTCCCGGGAAGCGTAGTAGGCTTCGGCGACCGCTTTGGTCAGGGTGCGGATCCGCAGAATATAACGCTGACGTTCGGTAACCGAGATGGCCTTGCGGGCATCCAATAAATTAAAGCTGTGCGCCGCCTTGAGAATACGTTCATACGCCGGCAGCGGCAGGGGTTTTTCCAGCGCCAGCAGCGTCTGCGCTTCTTTTTCGTACTGATCGAAACAAACAAACAGGAAGTCGACGTCGGCGTATTCGAAGTTATAGGTGGATTGCTCCACTTCGTTTTGATGGAATACATCGCCGTAGGTGGTCTTGCCCAGCGGGCCGTCGCTCCAGGTCAGGTCATAGACGCTGTCCACGCCCTGCAGGTACATGGCCAGGCGTTCCAGGCCATAGGTGATTTCGCCGGTCACCGGGCGGCATTCCAGCCCGCCCACCTGCTGGAAGTAGGTAAACTGCGTCACTTCCATGCCGTTGAGCCACACTTCCCAGCCGAGGCCCCAGGCGCCAAGCGTCGGGTTTTCCCAGTTGTCCTCGACAAAACGGATATCGTTAATGGTCGGATCCAGCCCGACTTCTTTCAGCGAGCCGAGGTATAATTCCTGGATATTGTCCGGGGAAGGCTTGATGATGACCTGAAACTGATAGTAGTGCTGCAGGCGGTTGGGATTTTCGCCGTACCGGCCGTCGGTGGGACGACGCGACGGCTGCACGTAGGCGGCGGCAATCGGCTCCGGTCCCAGCGCCCGCAGGCAGGTCATGGGATGGGAGGTGCCCGCGCCGACTTCCATATCCAGCGGTTGGACAATGGTGCAGCCTTGGCGCGCCCAGTAGTCCTGTAAGGTCAGGATCAGGCCCTGAAAGGTCTTGGGATCAAACTTTTGCATGTTGAATTCGCACGCGATAAAAGTGGATATATTAAGAATGCGCCAGTATACCCTCTGGCGGTAAGATATACAGCCCAATTAAGGAGTAAGGCGATGATCCGCCCGTTTGTGCCGGGCGATATGCCCGCGCTGCTAGCGCTGTGGCTGGACAGCACCACCCGCGCCCATCCCTTTATCCGCGCCGGCTACTGGCTTGAGAGCCTGCCGTTGGTGCGCGACGACTACCTGCCGCTAGCCCGGAGCTGGGTGGCTGAGCGCGACGGCGTCATCACCGGCTTTATCAGCGTAATGATGGAGCAGTTTGTCGGCGCGGTTTTTGTCGCGCTCCGCTACCATCGCCAGGGCATCGGCCAGGCGCTGATGACGCGGGTAAAACAGCGCTACCCGGTGTTGACCCTTGAGGTCTACCAGTTAAACCGCGCCGCCTGTCATTTTTACTACCGCCAGGATTTCCGCGAAATCGGCAAGGCGTTTAACGCCGAAACCGGCCATATGCTGCTGACCCTGCAATGGCGCGCCGGTTAAAAGCGGTTGTTACCGCTTCAGGATTGGCTATGCTAACGCTGGTCAGCAGGTTATTTACCCGGGGCGAAACGTTGCCCATGCATGCGCTGGCGCGGCAAGCAAACCAATGCCGCCGGGACGCAGGCACATAATCCGCACATGCACGTTGTTCAATGGTTTAATAATACGCGCCGCCGGGGCGCGGATAAATTTATCAGCCGCTCAGGTGCATGAATTTCTATCAGGAGAGGTACGCCGTGAGCCAGCAAAAAGGGACCCGCGCATCGGGACGCGCCACCATCAGCGATGTGGCCAGAGCCGCCAACAGCGGCAAGACCAGCGTGTCGCGCTATTTGAACGGCGAGCTGCACCTGCTTTCCGACGACCTTAAGGCGCGCATCGAAGCGGCCATCGTGCAGCTCAATTACCGCCCCAGCCAGATGGCCCGCAGCCTGAAGGGGGGACAGACCAGGCTGATAGGCCTGATTATCGCCGATATTACCAATCCCTATTCCGTTGACGTGATGCGCGGCATCGAGGCCGCCTGCCGCCGGCACGGCTTCACCCTGCTGGTATGCAACACCAACAACGAAGTGAACCAGGAACGCCACTATCTTCAGCTGCTTAACGGCTATCAGGTGGAAGGGATCGTGGTCAACGCGGTGGGCATGCATGAGGATGCGCTTGCCATGCTGCAGCAGTCCTTGCTGCCGATGGTGCTGATTGACCGCAAAATTCCCGGTTTCGCCTGCGACATGGTGGGCCTGGACAACCGCGAGGCGGCGACCCGCGCCACCGGGCACCTGATCGCGCAGGGATTTGAAGCCATTATGTTCCTCAGCGAGCCCCTGGGCACGGTGAATACCCGCATCGAACGGCTGCAGGCCTTTCGCGCCTGCCTGGCGGCCCATCCGGATCTGGCGGCGGAAGAGGCGGAGTGCGCGCTGAACGATACCGACACCCTGGCCGCCGTTATCCAGGACTTTAACCGCCGCCACCGCGGCATGCGCAAGGCCATTCTGTCGGCCAACGGCGCGCTGACGCTGCACATCGCACGCGTACTGCGGCGCCAGGGCCTGAACTGGGGCAGCGACATCGGCCTGCTGGGATTTGACGAACTGGAGTGGGCGGAGCTGGCGGGCGTGGGCATTACCACCTTTAAGCAGCCGACCTACCAAATCGGCTACGCCGCGCTGGAACAATTGTTAAAGCGCATCCAGGGGGCCGACGAACCGGTCAGCGAACAAGCGTTCAACGGCGAGCTGATCGTGCGGGGGTCCACTACCCGTTAGCGAAGTGGATAAGACCGTAAGGCACCCTTAGGAAACGGAAAAGTCAGATAATAGTTTCCTCCCTGCGGCGACCACGCGCCGTTAATCGCCGCGCACCTCCCCGCCTCGCCCCGGATGCCAGTTGGCTAAATTAGTGACAGCGATCATAAATCTGACATAACGGACTTCTCAATGGAACCGGTACCATCTACCGTAAAACCATCACCGCGGAAAATGTCTCCGCATGGGAGTCCAAGATGAAACATGATGTGTTTGTGGTTACCGCCGCGTACGGCAATGACAATGTCCTCGCCATGGGCGGGCAGCAAAAACTGCTGCCGACCATCGCCGGGGCGGGCGCCGCCGGGGTGGAAATGCGCCGCGAGCTGCTGACGGAAACCGACCTGGCCCGCCTGCCGGAACTGGCCCGGGAGATAGCCGGCCTGGGGCTGCGCTGCTTCTATTCCGCGCCGGAGGCCTTATTTACCCGGGACGGCGCGCCCAACCCGTTGTTGCCGCAGCTGTTCGACGAAGCCGAACGCCTTGGCGCCGAGCGGCTAAAATTATCCTTAGGCCATTATTCCGCTACTGGGGATATCGCCGGCCTGGACGCGTTGCTGACATCCCGGCGCGTGCGGTTAATGGTGGAGAACGACCAGACCGAATGCGGCGCGCTGGCCCCCATCAGCGCGTTTTTGCACCGGGCGCGGGATGCGCGGCTGCCGGTCGGCATGACGTTTGATATGGGCAACTGGCGCTGGGTCGGGGAAGATCCGCAGGCGGCGGCCGCGGAGCTGGCCTCTTTTGTCAGCTATATCCATATCAAGGTCGCGCTCCCGTCGGATAACGGCTGGCGCGCCACGGCGCCGCAACACGACGGGCAGGACTGGCGGCGGTTGCTGGCAAGCCTGCCGGACGATGTGCCGCGCGCCATTGAGTTTCCGCTGGAAGGGGACGATCTGGCGGCGGTAACCCGCCGGTTCATCGCGCTATTGCAATAAGCGCGCCGCCTGGCCGGCTTATTACCGGGCCTCTTCCCGGCGGTAGCCGGGTCCGGCCGCCGGCGTCACGACGGCCCCGCCCCCGCGGTGTGCGCCCGGGCGCCGGGGTAATTTATTCGACATAGGGATGGAACCGATACCAAAGAACATGATGATGCCAGCGCGCGCGGCGGCGGATGGCCGGGCAGGCTATTGACGCACCGCGTCGAAACAATAACAACGACATCGGAACACCCGCCCCGGCCCTACCCTGCGGCGGTTGAGACAGCAGCGATATCAATGAAGGAATACATCTATGAGCTTAGCGAAATTAGCACCAAAACGTTGGTGGTATATTATGCCGATTGTATTTATCAGCTACAGTCTGGCATATCTCGACCGGGCCAACTTCAGTTTTGCCTCCGCCGCCGGTATTAACGATGACCTGGGAATAACCAAAGGGGTATCGTCATTATTGGGCGCGCTGTTCTTTCTCGGTTATTTCTTTTTTCAGATACCGGGCGCTATTTATGCCGAACGCCGCAGCGTCAAGACGCTGATTTTCTGGTGCCTGGTCTTATGGGGCGGTTTCGCCGCGCTCACCGGCATCGTCAGTAATATTCCCATGCTGATGGCGATCCGGTTTGCGCTGGGCGTGGTGGAGGCGGCGGTGATGCCGGCGTTGCTGATTTATATCAGCAACTGGTTTACCAAAGCCGAACGCTCACGTGCCAATACGTTCCTGATCCTCGGCAACCCGGTGACGGTACTGTGGATGTCGGTGGTTTCGGGGTATTTGATCAACGCCTTCGGCTGGCGGGAAATGTTTATCTTCGAAGGCATCCCGGCGGTTATCTGGGCTTTTTGCTGGTGGATGTTGGTTAACGATAAACCCGCCCAGGCAAAATGGCTGTCGGAGGAAGAAAAGCAGGCGCTGCAACGGCAACTGGCCAAGGAACAGGAAGGCATTAAAGCGGTGCATAATTACGCCGAGGCGTTCCGTTCGCGTAATGTGATTATTCTGTGCATCCAGTATTTCGCCTGGAGCATCGGCGTTTACGGGTTTGTATTATGGCTGCCGTCCATTCTGCGCAACGGCATGGAAATGGGCATGGTGCAGGCCGGCTGGTTATCCGCGGTGCCTTACCTGGCGGCCACCATTGCCATGATCATCGTCTCCTGGGCATCGGACAAGCTACAGAAACGCAAAATATTCGTCTGGCCGCTGCTGCTGATTGGCGCCCTGGCCTTTATCGGTTCCTACCTGCTGGGCGCCCACCATTTCTGGGGTTCCTATGCGCTGCTGGTTATCGCCGGCGCCGCCATGTATGCGCCTTATGGACCGTTCTTCGCCATAGTGCCGGAAATGCTGCCGCGCAACGTCGCCGGCGGGGCGATGGCGCTGATTAACAGCATGGGCGCCCTCGGTTCCTTCGTCGGCTCGTGGGTGGTCGGCTACCTTAACGGCGCCACCGGTTCGCCCTCGGCGTCCTATGTCTTTATGGCGGTGGCGCTGCTGGTATCGGTGTGGTTGACGTTAATTGTCAAACCGGCGGAAAACGCCGTGCCGCGCATGGCCTAAAGCCGGCGCCGCCTGTTCCGTTAACAGGCAAAAATGGTATGCTGGTCTTTATCGCCAAATGACATAACCGACCAACGGAGATCATGATGAAACCTGCCGTAGTATTGTACAAATCGTTGCCCGACGACCTGCGCCAACGTCTGGATGAGCATTTTGACGTGACCGAAATCGGGGATGTGGGCGCAGAAAATGTGCGCAGGCATGCGGACATATTGCAACAGGCTCAGGGTATCATCGGCTCCGGCGGTAAATTCGATAAAACAATGCTCGACGCGCTGCCCAACCTCAGGGCCGCCTCCACCATTTCCGCCGGCTACGATCAGTTCGACGTCGACGAGATGAGCGCGCGCGGCATTGCGCTGATGCATACTCCCCACGCCCTGACGGAAACCGTGGCCGACCTGCTGATGGGGCTGGTGCTGGCCACCGCGCGGCGCCTGGTGGAACTGGCGGAGAGGACCAAGGCGGGCGAATGGCGTGAGAGCGTCGACAGCACCTGGTTTGGCACCGACGTGCATCATAAAACCCTGGGCGTGGTCGGCATGGGACGTATCGGCCTGGCGCTGGCGCAGCGTGCGAACCTGGGGTTTTCCATGCCGGTGCTCTATAACGCCCGTCGTCAGCACGCCGAGGCGGAAAGCCGTTTTGACGCCGAGTATTGCGATCTGGATACCCTGCTGGCCCGGTCTGATTTTGTCTGTATCATCCTGCCGCTGACGGATGAAACCCATCATCTGATCGGCCGCGAGAAGCTGGCCCTTATGAAACCCGGCGCTATCCTTATCAATGCCGGACGCGGTCCGGTAGTGGACGAAGCGGCGCTTATCGAGGCGCTGGAAAACCGTACCATCCGCGGCGCCGGCCTGGATGTCTACGAGCAGGAACCGCTGCCGGTGGATTCGCCGCTGCTGCGCCTGCCGAACGTGGTGGCCATGCCGCATGTGGGCTCCGCCACCGATGAAACCCGCTATCAAATGGCCGCCACCGCGGTGGATAATCTGATCAACGCCCTTACCGGCCGGATTAGGGAAAACTGCGTTAATCCCCAGGTCATCAAATAACCCTTGCTCCCATCGCCTTTACATAACGATTCCCCGTCCACCCGGGCGGGAAAAGCGTATCATGGCCGCTAAAATAAACGTTGCCGGCATCAGCGCTACGCTATGCTTTTTTATGGTATGCGATAAAATGGAATCAAGCGGTATGGAAAGGAACAATAATGACTATTAGTCATACTCACATCAAAATCAGCACCTTTGTGTTGATGTTGCTGTTTATTGCGATCATTATCCCTTTGCACTTATTTCCCTGTTTTGTCGCGGGGTTCCTGGCCTATGAAATCATTTTCGCCCTTACGCCCTGGTTTGAGCGCATCATCGGCGGCCGGGCGCGCTGGGTCGTGGTCAGCATCATCGCCGCCGTGGTAGTGATTGTCATGACGCTATCCATTGTCAGCCTGGTCAGTTTCCTGACCTCGAATATCCAGCGCGGCATTGATTTAACCGCCGAAACCAACCGCATTTTCTCCGGCGTCAAAAATCGTCTGCCCGATATATTGCCAGCCTACCTGCCGGACAGCGCGGAAGAGCTGAAAAACCAGGTTTTCGCCGTGGTGGAAAAAAACCTCATTACCATCCGCAATATGGGACGCAGTTTTTTGCACGGCTTAATCACCATCCTTATCGGGCTGATTATCGGCGCGATTATCTCATTGAATAAGCCATCGGGACGCACCACCTATTTTCGCGAGCAAATGCTGCAGCGCGTACAGAATTTATCCAGCTCTTTTCGTAATATCGTGTTTGCCCAGATCAAGATTTCGCTGGTCAATACCATCCTGACCTCTATCCTGCTGCTGGTGATTTTTCCGCTGTTCAAGGTGCATCTGCCGTTATCCAAGACGCTGGTGGTGGCCACCTTTATCTTTGGCCTGCTGCCGATTATCGGCAACCTGATATCCAATTTCCTGATGATTATCTCGGCGCTCTCCGTCTCGCTGCCGATAGCGGGCGTGGTGCTGGTGTATTTGATGCTGATCCATAAGCTGGAATATTTCCTCAACGCCGAGATTGTCGGCAATCGCATCCAGGCCAAATCCTGGGAGCTGCTGCTGGCCATGCTGGTGTTTGAAGCGGCGTTTGGACTGGAAGGGCTGGTGGCCGCCCCCATCTATTACGCCTACCTGAAGACCGAATTGCGCGGTCTGGATCTTATCTGAAGCGCCGTCGCAAAATAGCGGTTGCCTGGCGTGACGCAAACGGTATGGTAACACTCAGGCTTACGTTAATATTATCCGAACCCATTTTATGACCTACTCGCTTTTCGGTAAAAAATTCACCCGCCATTCCGGCATCACCCAGCTGATGGCCGATATGAACGATGGCCTGCGCGCACCGGACGCCATTATGCTCGGCGGCGGCAACCCCGCCGCCATCCCCGAAATGGAGCGTTATTTTCACGCGCTGTGCCAGTCCATGCTGGCCGACGGCACCCTGGGCGAAGCTCTGTGCAACTACGACGGCCCCCAGGGCAAAAACGCGCTGCTGACCGCGTTGGCGGCCATGCTGCGCCAGGAGCTGGGCTGGCCGGTGACCACGCGCAATATCGCGCTGACCAACGGCAGCCAAAGCGCTTTTTTCTACCTCTTCAACCTGTTTGCCGGGCGCGGCGCGGACGGCGGCCTGCGGCGGGTGTTGTTTCCCCTGGCGCCGGAATACCTGGGTTATGCCGATGCCGGGCTGGAGGACGATATGTTTGTCGCCGCCAAGCCGACCATTGCGCAGTTGCCGGACGGCCAGTTCAAATATCATGTGGATTTCGAACATTTAAAAGTGGGCGGGGATATCGGGCTGATTTGTGTTTCCAGGCCGACCAACCCCACCGGCAACGTGATTACCGACCAGGAGCTGCTGCGCCTTGACGCGCTGGCACGCCAGCATCAGGTGCCCCTGCTGATTGATAATGCCTACGGCCTGCCGTTTCCCGGCATTATCTTCAGCCAGGCCGCGCCGTTGTGGAATCCCAATATTATCCTGTGCATGAGCCTGTCCAAGCTGGGCCTGCCGGGGGCGCGCTGCGGTATTATCATTGCCAATGAAGAGGTTATCGACGCCGTCAGCAATATGAACGGCATTATCAGCCTGGCGCCGGGCGGGCTCGGCCCGGCGCTGGCCGCCGAGATGATCCGGCGCGGCGATTTAATGCGCCTGTCGCAAACGGTGATCCGCCCGTTCTATCAACAACGGGTGCGGGAAACCATAGCCATCCTGCGCCGCTACCTGCCGCCGGAGCGTTGCCTTATCCACACGCCGGAAGGGGCGATTTTCCTCTGGCTATGGTTCCAGAACCTGCCGATTACCACCGAGACCCTCTACCAGCGGCTTAAACAGCGCGGTGTGCTGATGGTGCCGGGGCATTATTTTTTCCCCGGGCTGGAAACCGAGTGGCCGCATGCGCAGCAGTGTATGCGTATGAATTATGTGCCCGACGCCGATAAAATCGAGCGGGGCATCGCGATATTGGCGCAAGAGGTGGAGCGGGCGTTTCGGGAAACGGCGGGCAGCGCTGGCCAATAACCTAGCCGCGGTTTTTAATGAGCGAAAACGCCGCGCGGTAACTCCGCGCGGCGTTTTCACGATCAAGACCGGTGTTATTACTGGCCGGCCGCCGGGGCTTCAGCCTGATGCTCAAGCACCTGGGGCTGGGCGTCGCCGATGGCGATCTTGCGCGGCTGCAGGGATTCCGGCACATGGCGTTCCAGCGCAATATGCAGCAGCCCGTTAACGAACTCCGCCTGCGTTACCGTCATATGTTCCGCCAGGGTGAAGCTCAGGGAGAATTCTTTGCAGACCAGCCCCTGATGCAAATATTCAACCTCGCGTTCGGGCGGGGTGGGCTTGCCGGCAATGGTCAGGCGCGGCCCTTCCACTTCAAGCGTGAGCTCTTCTTGCTTAAAGCCCGCCAGCGCCAAGGTGATGCGATAATGGTTATCATCGCTTTTTTCAATATTATACGGCGGGAAGCTAAAGGCTTCCTGATTGCCCTGCATGGTGCTGGCTAATTTATCGAAACCGATCCACTGACGCAGTAAAGGTGACAGATCGTAATTACGCATGGTATTAACTCCTTCTATGAAGCGAGATTATTTTCCCCAACCCGTGGCTGGGTTAGCCCCCGGTTACGGCAGGCGGATGTTATTACATTATCGCGGCGATCGGCCGCGATCGGTTTAATTGATTTCGATACGCCGCGGCTTTAGTGTTTCCGGCACAACGCGTTCTAAATCAATATAGAGCAAGCCGTTTTCCAGATTGGCGCCTTTAATTTGAATATGCTCGGCCAATTGGAATTTGCGCTCGAAATTGCGTTCGGCAATCCCCTGGTATAAATAGTTCCGCTCGGCGGGTTCTTGCGCATGAGCGCCTTTAACCGTTAATAAATTATCATGGGCGGTAATATCCAGCTCATGTTCGGCGAAACCGGCTACGGCGATGGCAATGCGGTACTGGTTTTCATTAACCAGTTCAACATTGTAGGGGGGATAACCGCCATTGCCCTGGCTTTGCCCTGATTCAAGCAGATTTACCAGCCGATCAAAGCCAATAGCGGAACGGTACAGGGGTGACAGATCAAAATTACGCATACAACAGCCTCCAACATTCAGCGAGGTGACAAACAACCTTCCGGATGGACAGGTCAGTGACCTAAATACCCTTACGGCGTACTTATCTGGGGTCACATTAATAAAATGGAGCCGGCCGCGGCATTTTCAAGCGTCAATAAGAAAAAAATCTCCTTCATTTAGCAAAAACTGCAAGTCACGGGCTGAATATCCATTACACTGATAACGGCAGTAGGGAATACTTACCGCAATACCGGGCGGAATGCATAGCGTTAGTAAAATTACCCCCCTAATGGATGTATAGGAATCATGTTGAAACAAGTATTATTCATTCTGACAACAGGCTGCGCGTTGCTGGCCAGCAACGGGTGCTCAAGCGTGATGAGCCACACCGGGCCCGACCAGGGTTATTATCCGGGTACCCGCGCCAGTGTGAATGTCATCCGGGATGAGGATACCAGTTGGGCCATGGTGCCGCTGGCGCTTATCGATCTGCCGTTCTCGGCGGTGCTGGATACCCTGCTGTTGCCGTATGATTATCTGCGCAAGGATAGCGATAAATCCGCCGATTCACCGCGCGAACGTATGCTGCACAGCGGCGCCAACAGCCCCGGCGGTTCCCAGCATAAAAACAAGGCCGGCCGCGCCCATACCCTATAAGCCGCCACGCCGGCAACCGGGGGAGTTTAAGCTTGCCCGGCCGGATCGGCCTTGCCCTGGGCCTGCTGACAGAACGCCGCCCGCCGGCGGTGCTTAAGCGTCATGGGAATGACCGACTTGACCGGCGCCGTTTCGCCCTCCATGGCCTGCGTCATCGCCTGGAACGCATGCTCGACCCAGGCATCCTCGTCCTGGCGCATCGACCAGGTGTTATTGGGTAAAAAACCCAACATGGGATGCTCATCGAAAGTACCGATATTCATCTCGGCGGGAATATAGCCATAATGTTCGCGCAAGACGTTAAGCGCGCCTTCCAGTACCGGCAGCGACGAGGCGATAAAGGCCGGCGGCGCATCCTGGTGCAATTCGAAAAAACGCTGCATCAGCAGCTGGCCGTCTTCGCGCCGGTTATGCTGGGCGGTCAGCACCCAGTCCGCGTTTTCGCTGATGCCATGGGCGGCCAGGGTCTCGGTAAAGCCCTGTAAGCGCTGTTTTATGGTCGGCTGCTGCATATCGCCGGCCATAAAAAACAGCGGCAATGTCCCGGCATCAATCATGGCATGGGTTAACGCCGCGCTGCCGTTGACGTTATCGCTGACCACCAGCGATACCGCGCTGTCGCTGAAATCGCGATCGAGAAAGACCAGGGGTTTGGTAAAACGCTTGATATGGTGATTTTGCGCCGGCAATGACGAGGGCACCACGAACAGCCCGTCGACATTGCGCTGCTGCATGGTTTCCACCAGGGTATTTTCGCGTTCGGTATCGCTATAGGTACAGCTGGTGGTCAGTTGATAGCCCGCCTCGCGGCAGCGGATTTCCAGTTTTTCCGCCAGGGTGGAGAAAAACAGATTGGATAACCTGGGAATAATCAGCCCCAGGGTATCGGTTTTGTTCAGCTTCAGGCTGCGGGCGGCATGATTAATGGTATAACCGTATTCGCCCACGTAGCTGGCAATCCTGCTTTGCGTTTTGGCGCTGATACGATATTGCCCGGCTTTACCGTTAAGCACCAGGCGAACGGTGGTGATTGAAATACCCAGCGCTTTAGCTATCTGCTCTACGGTCTTGGCCATCTTATCGGTTAATCCTGTTATCGAATTCTGTAGATAACGCAGTATAACGGACTGGCTAACTCGAATCAGCGGATAATTACGCCAAATACTCACGCCTTGCTCAATAAAAAGTGGTTTTTCCCCTCCTGACGGCGCGGATGCGTCCATTCCGGTCAGAGTGTCACACTCTGTTGCCGCGCTTTCTGCGTCCGTTGCCGGGCAATGAGCCCGGCAACGAATGTCAAGATCGCCTCGCGCTCAGCGCTGCTTTGCAATAGCGACTCGCCGGTGGCGTAATGAAAATAGCGCCGCCGGGTTATTTTCGTCATGTTGATCAGGTTCAGCGCTCTTTTATCGCGGACAGATCCGCCCGATAGCTCTCCTTGGTAATACACACGCAGCAAATGGTAATCGTCGCCATGACGGCTAAGAATAGCGATACCGGCCAGGAATCGCCGCCGGACCAGGCAATCAGCAGGGTACCGATCATCGGCGTCAGGCCGCCGACAATATTGGCCAATTGGAACCCCAGCGACACGCCGGTATAACGCACATTGGTATCGAATAATTCGGAAAAAAAGGCCGGCTGCACGCTAAACATCATGCCCAGGCCGACGGAATAACAAAAGGTGGTGGCGAAATAGAACATTTTCACCGAGCCGGTATCGATCATCCAAAACAACGGAAACGCAAAAATCAGCGTAATAGCCGCGCCGGCCAGATACACCGGCCGCCGGCCGATTTTATCCGACAGATAACCGAAAAACGGGAAGGTAAAAATACCGACAAAACTGGCCAGCAATAAGCCGTTGAGGGCGGTTTCGCGGCTGAAGTTTAATTGCCGGGTGACATAGGACATAAAAAACGCCACGGTCAGCCAGCCGAGCACGATTTCGCCCATGCGCATGCCCATGGCGGTCAGCACCGCACGCCAATGGTATTTCAGTACCGCGATAATCGGGAAATCATGTTTTTGTCCGGTGGCTTTGCCTTCGGTAAATACCGGCGTTTCTTCAATTTTGGAGCGGATATACAGGCCGACAAACAACAGTGCGACGCTGAGCAGGAACGGAATGCGCCATCCCCAGCTCATCAGCTGCGGTTCCGGCAGCCAGGCGACGATGGCAAACACCGCCGTGGCGATAAACAACCCCAGCACATTGCCCAACTGGACAAAGGTGCCGAAAAAACCGCGCCGGTGCACCGGGGCGTATTCGGTGACCAGCGTGGTGGCGCCGCCCCACTCGCCGCCGATGGCGAATCCCTGGCACAAGCGCAGGAAAATCAGCAGCAGCGGCGCCAGATTGCCGATGGCGGCGTAACTGGGCACCAGGCCGATACAGAATGTCGAGGCGCCCATGATCATCAGCGACAGCACCAGCGATTTTTTACGGCCGATTTTATCGCCGTAATGACCAAAAACGATGGCGCCGATAGGCCGGCTGACAAAGGTAATCGACAGGGTAAGAAAAGAAACGATCAGACCCATAAACGGCGTGAGATTGGGAAAGAATAATTTCGGGAACACCAGCGCGGCGGCGGTGCCATAAATAAAAAAATCATAAAATTCGATGGTGGTGCCGCTCAGCCCCGAACCGAGCACCGTCATCAATTTTTTATTCTGCGCCTTTTTTGCCTCTGCGCTGGTGCCGGCGTCGGCCAATGTTGAATCAGTTAAGATAGACATAACTCATTCCTTATGGATAGAGGGAATCATTACCAGACGGACCCGCCGCCATCGACGTTCAGGCTGCAGCCCGTCATATAAAAGGAAGCATCGGGCGCCAGGAAGATAATGGCGCCGTGATATTCCTGCGGACGGCGTCAACGTCTCATTTCTTGCTAAGTCGAGTTAGCAATTTAGCTAACGGCAGATGGGCTGGCAAAGGGTTTTGTTATGAAGTGTGAGCAGGATCGAGGCGAAAGTGTTAACGCCATGATGACGTTACGATACAGCCAGGGGCAACGCCGCCGGCCGCCGGAAAAAACGGCGAACGACGGACGGAAAATTAAACGGCGGGCAAACCCCCTGGCAGGGGAAGATCCGTTGCACCGCCCCGGCAATCAGTGATCGAGCGTCAGGTCGCGACGCGAGGTCTCCGGCGCGCGCCAGGCGGCGTAGGCAGCCACCAGCGCGGCAATCACCACGTACGTCGCCACATAGGTCCAGTCGTCATGATCCAGCGCGGTCAGTCCCTTGGCGATAAAAGGAGTAAACCCGCCGGCGACGATCGCGCCCAGCTGCGCGCCGATGGACGCGCCGCTGTAGCGCACCTTGGGGCCGAACAGTTCGGTAAAGAAGGCCGGCTGTACGGCGTTAATGGAATTATGGGCGATATTGATCAGCAGGATATACCCCAACACCATCAGGACAAACGAGCCGCTTTCGAGCAGCCAGAAAAACGGAAACGCCATGGCGGCGGCGAACAGCGCGCCGAAGATATAGATAGGACGACGGCCGACCCTGTCGGACAGCATGCCGAAGAACGCATGCATCGGAAACGCCAGCACGCAGGTGGTCATCACCACATTGAGCATGGTTTGCTTATCCACCCCCAACTGCGAGGTGGCGTACGAAACGGCAAATACCGTGGCCAGAAAGAACGGCACGCTTTCGGCAAAGCGCAACACCATGATCAGCAGAATACTGCGCCATTGGTGACGCACCACCTCCACCACCGGGCTGCTGGCTTTTTCGCCGGGCGCGTTGGTGGGATTTTGCCGCTCGCGACGTTGCACCGCTTGAAATACCGGCGTTTCTTCCAGGCGGCGGCGCATATACAGGCCGACCAGCACCAGGGCGAAGCTCAGCATAAAGGGAACACGCCAGCCCCACGACATCAGCTGATCTTCCGGCAACAACGTGATGAGCGCAAAAATCCCGGTGGCCAGCAGCTGGCCGGAAAAGCCGCCGGTTTGCGGGATGGACCCCAACAGGCCGCGCCGGTTGGCCGGCGCGCTTTCCACCACCATCAGCATGGCGCCGCCCCACTCGCCGCCGACCAGGAAACCCTGGGTAAAGCGCAGCACGACGAGCAGAATGGGCGCCCAGACGCCGATTTGCGCCCAGGTAGGCAGGCAGCCGACCAGGAACGTCGCCACCCCCATGCCGCCCAGGGTAATCATCAGCGTGTATTTACGGCCCAGGGTATCGCCCATATGGCCGAAAAAAATACCGCCCAGCGGCCGGGCGATAAACCCGACGCCGAAGGTGGCGAACGACGCCAGCATCGCCGCCAGCGGGCTGATGGTCGGGAAAAATATTTTGCCGAACACCAGGGCGCTGGCCAGCCCGTACAGCAGGAAGTCATAAAATTCGATGGTATTGCCAATCCAGCTGGAGATCACCACCCGGCGAATATTCGACCTGTCGAGCAGTTTGCGGTCTTGGGTTATATCAAGAGAAATAGACATGGGTTCCTCATTATTTCTTATCTGTCCCGCCTGGGCCGGACAGGTTATAGGTTGTGGCGCGCAGCCGCGCGCCACGGGCGTAGGGCAAAGATCGTCTTAAAACTCTTGTGGCCGGCGTCGGGTTTACTGCGGGAGCACCAGTTGCCGTATTTCGTCGCCCAGGCGCGCCATGCTGTCCACCGCCGCCGGGAAAAAGCTGTCGTTGAACGCGCCGATGCCGCGCACCCGGCACTGCATGGTAGTGAAGTTGCCCAGTTCCCGCTGCCAGTATTTAGCGCAGGCGGGATAATCCAGGCTCTCGATCAGGGCGGCGGTGGCGAGATAATCAGCCACCCGCCGCGCCTGTTGCGGCTGGCCATGCCAGTTTTCATAGAGCCAGACATAGAGCTGCGGATGGAAATTGGCCATCACGCCGCTGTAGGCGTGGCAACCCGCCTGCCAGGATGCCAGCAGGGTTTGGCTGTTGGCGTTGGCCAGGTGCAGCCGGGAACCCTGCGTCAGCGCCAGCCGGCGCCGCATGGTGGGCAAATGGCAACTGGTGTCCTTGATAAAGGTGTAGCGATCGCTTAACGCGCACCAGCGGATAATCTCATCCGACAGCAGGCGTTTATACGGCCAGGGACATTCGTAAATACCTAAATCCAGCGTCGCCGGCAGCTGTTGCGTCAGTCGTTGCAGGGTAGCCAGCGTTTTTTCATCGCTCTCGCCTTGCAGCGCCAGACGGTTGCTTATCAGGATCAAAGCGTCAATGCCGGTCTGCGCCATGGCGCCGAGCTGTTCCACCTGCTGGCTCAGCCCGCTGGCGGTGTGTCCCGACGCCACGACCGGCACGCGTCCGTCCACCTGGGCGACGATGCGCCCGACCAGTTCGCGTGATTCTTTATCACTGAGGAAAAACATCTCGCTCGACTGGCAGTCGGCGAACAGGCCGTGCACCCCGGCCGCCAGATACCACTCCACCAGCTTTTCCAGCGACGCCCAGTCAATCTCGCCCCGTTCGTCAAAGGGCGTTAACATCACCGGCCAAATGCCGGCGTATTTTTGCCCATCCCGCGCCGATTGCGTCATGCCCGTGGCCCCGCCAGCAGATCAACCGCGCTGCCCGCCGCCCGTACCCGCACGCCGAGCGTCAAGGCCTGGGCGACAAACGCCTGATAGACCTCGCCCAGCAGATCCTGATCCACATAGGCCAGCGTCAAATGGTTGCTTTGATGGCCCGCCATCAGATCGTCGCGCCCGATGCCGTCCAGCACCGCATTCAGCAGCGGCCATTCATAGTTGGTGGCGCGGCGGCGGCGCTCGAATTCCTCCGGCGGCAGCTCAACGGCGGTGCCGGTGCCCATATGCATGACCACCTGCGTGCCTTCGTAATGGGCGCGCGCCCAGATAAAACGCCCGGCTTTGCCCTGCCCGGCGATGGTGGAGCCGCCGTAGGGGAAAAACATCGCCGGCTGACGATAACCGGTAGCCCCGGCGATACCGCCCTTCAGGTGGGCAAACGGCACCGCACCGGAGATTTCCAGATCCCAATAAAACGTACCCTGGTAGTCGCTGCCCCAGCGGATATCGTGCAGGGTGGTCTCGGCGGGCAGGCCCAGGCCATCCAGCAGGCGCCACATCATCACCTGCGGGATGGCGCTGCCCATATCCACTTCATTGATGCAGGGAATGGCCTTGCCCGGCCAGATAATCCCGCCCTGCTCATCCGGGATGGGAAACCGCTCGGCGTTGCCGATAGCGCCTTCGGCAAAATCGGACGCGGCGCAGCAATCCTTCAGGCCCTGCTGATATTGCACCCCCACCGCCGCCAGACCGAAGCGCTGCACGAAACGCGCCATGGCAATCATCATCGCGCACTGTTCCAATACCTGCTCACGCGTCAGCGACTGGGCGCCGTCCGTGCCGAAGTCAAATGTCATGCCGCGCTGCTCATACCAGGTGAGGCACTCCTCGCGCAATGACGCCGGCACCTTGGCCATTTCCACCAACAGCGCCGATTGCGACAGGGATTCCAGCGGGATGCCCGCGTTTACCAGCGCCTGCTGCGGAAAGACCCCATTAATCATGCCCATGCAAAAGGTATCGAACAGGCCGATAATCGCCTTATGACGCAGAATGTATTCCCCCGCCGCCCGGCCGATTTGCCCGGCCGGGCTTGCCATCAGCGCATGGGTGGGCGCGATATCGCGCAAATAGCCGGTCTTATGGCTCAACGCGCCGTCGCGCAGCCAGGTGCTTAATCCCTGGTAGAACAACTCGTCGTCAAAATTTTCCGACCACAGGCGGGAATAGGCGGCGCCCAGGCTGGTCAGGGTACCCGCCATGCAAAGCATACCCACCAGGCCCGGCCAAGTGCCGTCGAAATTGGCCAGCAGTAATACCGGGCCGCGATGATGCGCCAGCGACGGCGCGATATGATGGGAATACTGCCACGCGGTCAGCAGCACGATAACCGGCGCGTCGGGGTCAATGGCGGCGAACAAATCGCCGCCTTCTTTCTGGCTGCTGATAAAGCCATGGCCGCGATCGGCATGGACCGGATGGGCGCGCTTGATGCGGTATCCCAGCTTTTCCAGCGCCGCCTGCAGCTTTTGTTCATAATCCTGCTGGGTCGGCCAACAGGTGACATTAGCCGGTTCACGCAAATCGGCATTGGCGACCAGCAACACTTCCCGATTGCCTGCCTGGATCATCGCCGGTGAAGGCGGAAGGGTAAATTTCAACATGGTTTGCTCCTGGTAAATAATAAGGTCAGCGCCAAACGCGCATGTCGTTTTCGGCCCGCTGCGCATCGTCATAAAGCCGCAGGTAAACCTGGTATTTCGCCTGATGGAATGCCGCGCTGCCCGCATCGGCGCGGATCACCTCGCCGGGACGCACCAACGCGCGCGCCGCGTCGGTCAGGGTGGGAAAGACACCGGCCGCCACCGCGCCCAACAAGGCCGCGCCGAGAGTGACGGCGTCATCCTCGGCCGACAGCTCGATATCGCAGCCGGTGACGTTGGCGTATTCGCGCAGCCAGAGGGGGTTTTTGGTGGCGCCGCCGCAGATCAGCAGCCGGGTAATATGATGACCGGCCTGGTTCATGGCGTCGATAATATGGCGGGTGCCGTAGGCAATGGCCTGCAGGGTAGCCAGGTAGAGCCGGGCCAGCGCATCCGGTCCCTGCTCCAGCGTCAGGCCTATCACCGCGCCGCGGGCGAGCGGATTGGCGCGGGGCGAACGGTTGCCATGATGATCCGCCAGCACATGCAGATGGCGGGTGGGGAACGGATCGCGCCGTTCAAGGGCGTCCACCCAGGCATTAAGCAGCTCATAGTCGCTGCACTGCCGCTCACGGGCCTGCTGTTGCAGCAACGGCCAGGCGGCATGCCCCCGCAGCGTCCATTCCACCAGCGCGCCGGCGGCGCTCTGGCCGCCCTCGCTCAGCCACCAGTCCGGCAGCATCGCGCCCCAATAGGGTCCCCAAACGCCCGGGACATGAATCTCACGCCGGTTAACCAGCATATGGCAATTCGACGTACCGCTGATAATGGCCAGGGCGCCCTCGGGTTGGGTTGCCACCAGCGCCAGTCCGCCCGCATGGGCGTCGATAATGCCGCCTGCCACGGTCACGGCGGTGGTCAGGCCGCACTCCCGCGCCGCCCGGTCGCTGAGTTGCCCCGCGGGCCGGCCCAGTTCCAGGATCGCCGGCGGCACCTTCTCCAGCAGGTCTTCCAGGTCAATCGCCCGCAGCAGCGGGGCGCTGAACTGGTTTTCATGGGCCAGGTAATTCCACTTACAGGTCAGCGTGCAGGTGCTGGCGGCATCCACGCCCGTGGCGCGCCAGACCAGGAAATCCGCCAGATCAAACAGTCGCCAGGCCCGTTGGTAACGCTCGGGAAAATGACGCTTCAGCCACAGGACTTTCGGCAATTCCATTTCCACGCTCACCTCGCCGCCGACATAGTCCAGCGCCCGATCGCCTGTGGCGTTGATATCCTGGGCTTCCCGCACCGCCCGATGATCCATCCACATAATAATATCGTGCCCGGCGGCGTTATCCTCGGCCAGCGAAACCCCCTCGCCGGCGCTATCCACCGCCACCAGCGAACAGGTCGCGTCAAAGGCCAGGGAAACCACCGATTCAGGCGCCACGCCTGCGGTGGCCACCGCCTCTTGAATCGCCGCGCAGGCCTGCGACCAGATTTCCTGTGACGATTGTTCGACCACATCCGGCCGGGGATGGAACTGACTGATGGGGCGCACGGCAAAGCCCAGCCGGGCGCCTTGCTTATCAAACACGCCGGCCCGGACGCTGGCCGACCCCACGTCCACACCGATAAAGCACTGGTTTTTCATGCTCGCACCCCTTTGCTAAGTCGAGTTAGCAATTTAAGCAAAGGTATTGGCGGTGACAAATGAATTTTATGGGATTTGTGAGCTGGATCGGGAAGCGAGACGTAAGGCGATGATAATCAAAAAATTATAACGGCCTGATCTTTCTTTACCGCCGGGCGCGGCAGGCCCTCTGCGCACCGGCCCCGCCGGGCAGGCCAAGCAGCACGCCATAACATTGATAGCCGAACCTTTCTCCCGCATTTAAATGCGGGGCAGCCAGCCTTGGCAGGGGTTTCTCTTGAGCTTGCGGGGGCTTATGTTGCCGCGGTGTGGGCTTCGCTTGCCGTGCGTTAAGGTGTTTTATGAGCGGCCAGGGGGACCCTGCATACGGCTCCCCTGGTCACTTGCCCGCGCCGGGCAGTTCATCTCTCCGCCCGGCATATGGCAAGCGAAACCCGCGCCGAAGCGACATAAACGTGGCGGCATTCATCTTCGCGGGCACCCCATATTGCCAGGCCACATCAGCCCATAGCGCGCCAAGCGGATTAGTACGGCGCCACCGGCGTCAACAGCGGCTTGCCCGCCAAAAACGCCGCGATATTATCAAACACCAGATCCGACATCGCGCGCCGCGTATCATGGGTTGCGCTGGCCATATGCGGCGTAATCACCACATTCGGCCGGTTAAACAACGCCGCGGGCACCTCCGGCTCGTGGCTGAACACATCCAGCCCCGCGCCGCCGATAATCCCCCGCTCAACCGCCTCGATCAAATCACCCTCATCCACTACCGTACCCCGGGCGATATTAATCAAGATCCCCTGGGCGCCGAGGGCGGCCAATACCGGCGCGTTCACCAGCGAACGGGTTTTCTCCCCACCGTTAACGCACACCACCAGGAAATCGCTGGCGGCCGCCAGTTCCACTACCGAGGTATAAAACGGCCAGGGACTGTCAGGCAACTGACGATAATCATGATATGAAATCGCCATATCAAAGGCCGCGGCCCGCCTGGCAATCGCCTGGCCGATACGCCCCATGCCGATAATCCCCAGCCGCCCGCCGGATACTTTTTTGGTCCAGGGATACCCCCCGTCCCGCCAGCCGCCCCGCTCGATAAACCGCTGCGCGCCCACGATCTGCCGCGAGGTCGCCAACAACAGCCCCATCGCCATATCCGCAACGTCCTCGGTCAGCACGTCAGGCGTATTGCACACCGCAATGCCCCGACGCGTGGCCGCGGCCACGTCAATACCGTCATAACCCACGCCGAAATCGGCAATCAGCTCAAGCTGCGGGAATTGCGCGATAAACGCCTCGGTGACGGTGGATTCGCCGTTCACCACCAGCACCCTGGCCTGCTGCGCGGCCGGCAACCGTTCCGGCTCCGGCAGCGAGGAATAATCCACCATATGGAATTGCTCTTCCAGGCGGCGCGTCAGCGCGTCGGGTAACATGGCGGCCTTGATAACGGAATAAGTCATAAATAATCCCTGCGATTAATGTGATAACGGTGAAACGGCGCCTGGCTTTACCGCAGGCGTCCGGGTCCGGCCGACAAAGATGCCCACCACGCCGCCAATCACCAGCGCGACGGCGATAATCATCAGCCCGTAATGATAGCTATTGGTCAAATCCTTGATTTTCCCCAGCAGCGGCGGCAGGCCCAGGCCGGCGAAATTGGCGATGGCATTGATAAAGGCAATGGAGGCCGCCGCCGCCACCCCGGTCAGTTTCTCGGTGGTCACCGCCCAGAATATCGGCGTCAGGGCAAAGTTAAAGCCCACCGTCAATACCAGCAGAATATAGGCCAGCCACAGGTTGGCGGTAAAAATGGAGATGCCCAGCAGCAGCCCGGAGATGATCAGCGGCACGCCCAAATGCAGCGCGCGCTCTTTGGTTTTGTCCGAATGACGGCCGTTGAGATACATAAACAGGCAGGCGAAGACAAAGGGCACCGCCGCCAGCACGCTGATAACAAAATTGCTCTTGTCCGCCACCATGCTTTTTAATATCAAGGGCAGGAATAAGGTAATGCCGATGGAGCAAAACGCTTGCAGGAACCACACCAGGCTCAACAGCCACACCACTTTATTTTTCAGCGCGCTGCCCCAGGAATGGTCCTGGCCCACGACCGCGTCGGCGTTATCCGCCGCCAGGGTCGCCTTCAGCCAGCTTTTTTGCTCCGCACTCAGCCAGTGGGCTTTATCCGGGCTGTCGGAAAGGTAAAACAACACCATCACGCCCATCACTACCGCGGGGATGCCTTCAATAAAGAACAGCCAGCGCCATCCCTCGATACCGCCCAGGCCGTGCAGACCCAGCAGACTGCCGGAAACCGGCAGGCCGATAATCGACGCCAGCACCGAACCCATATAAAAAAACGACATGGCCCTGGCCCGGTTGCTTTTCGGGAACCAGCAGGAAATATAATAAATAATACCGGGAGCAAAACCGGCCTCCGCCATCCCCAACAAGAAACGCATGACATACAGCTGGGTCGGGGTATGGATAAAGCCCATGCCGGTGCTGACCAGCCCCCAGGTTATCATGATGCGCGCAATCCATAATTTGGCGCCGACCTTCGTCATTAAAATATTGCTGGGCACTTCGAAGAGAATGTAGGAAATATAAAACATGCCCACGCCCAGCCCATACATGCTGGTGGTCAATCCCAGGTCGGCGTTCATTTGCAACGCCGCCACGGAAATATTGGTTTTATCCAGGTTGGAAATAAAATAGCACAAGATAATAAACGGGATTATTTTTAAATTCAGCTTAGCCAGGGTAGAGGTACTTAAATCGATATTCATATCATCACCTTTAGGCCACGCCCGGCCTGGGAGCACAGGACTCCTGACTGGGCGTGGTGAAGCAACGCGGGATGGTACTGCTTAATATTATGGCATTACTATAATGGCACTCATCTATAGCGGGTAATTACCACTCCGCCACCGCACCGTCAGGATAACGCCATACCGGATTACGCCATTCACCGGCGTTTTTACTGCGCTCAATCACCAGTTCCTCATTAATTTCCACGCCCAGACCCGGTTTATTTAATGGATAAAAATAACCGTCAGTCATTTTAAAGTCATCTTTATTAATCACATAATCCAGCAGTTCCGCACCCTGGTTATAATGAATACCCATGCTTTGTTCCTGCAAAACCGCGTTATAGGAAACAAAGTCCACCGCCAGACAGGACGCCAGGGCAATAGGGCCTAACGGGCAATGCGGCGCCAGCGTGACATCGTAAGCCTCCGCCATTGACGCGATTTTCAGGCATTCGGTAATGCCGCCCGCATGGGACAGGTCGGGCTGGGCAATCGCCAGGCCGCCGGCCGCCAGCACGCGTTTAAATTCAAAGCGCGAGAACATACGCTCGCCGGCGGCGATGGGGATCGAGGTTTGCGCCGCCAGGCGCGGATAGTACTCCGCCTGTTCCGCCAGCACTGGTTCTTCGATAAACAGCGGCCGGTAGGGCTCCAGCTCCTTGATCAGCAGCTTCGCCATCGGGGCGTTAACACGCCCATGGAAGTCGAGGCCGAACTCGATATCATTACCCATGGCTTCACGCACCTGGGCCGCCACCGCCACCGCCGCATCCACCTTGCGTGAATTGTCGAGCAGGCCCATCTCTTCGCAGCCGTTCAGCTTAAAGGTATCAAAGCCAATCGCGGTGAGTTTTTTCATGCCCGCAATCACATCGGCCGGGCGATCGCCGCCGACCCAGCTATAGGCCTTGATGCGATCGCGCACCAGGCCGCCCAGCAGTTGATATACCGGTACGCCCAGCGCCTTGCCCTTGATATCCCACAACGCCTGATCGATGCCGGCGATGGCGCTCATCAAAATTGGCCCGCCGCGGTAAAAACCGGCGCGGTACATCGTCTGCCAAATATCGTTGATGCGCGCCGGATCCTGGCCGATGACATAATCCGCCAGTTCATGCACCGCGGCCTCGACGCTCTTGGCGCGGCCTTCAATTACCGGCTCGCCCCAGCCGACGATGCCCTCGTCTGTTTCGATTTTCAGGAACATCCAGCGCGGCGGCAGCCGGTAGGTGGTGAGTTTGGTGACTTTCATACTCTGTTTTCCTCTCAAGCCTGACTTTAATGACTCCAGCCTGCGGTGTGAAGCAGCGCTATCATGCCCATTATTGTAGCACCATCATTTTATATTGTACTACAATCTGGATCACACTTTAGGCAATCCAACGGCGGGAAAACGCCGACGCCCGGGACTGACAACGGCGTATTCTGGACGCCAGGCATAAAAAAGCCGGTCATATTCTGACCGGCGGGACGAAAAAGGTTTGCGGGCCGGGTGAAACCCTGCCCGGCGCCCAGGCGCGTTACAACACTGAAAGCCATCCGCCGTCGACGTAGATGATCTGCCCGCTGACATAGTCGGACGCCGAAGAGGCCAGGTATATTGCGGTGCCGATCAGCTCTTCCGGTTTACCCCAGCGTTTGGACGGATTGCTGCTTTTAACCCAGGCGTCAAATTCCGCGTTGTTCACCAGATCGGTATTCATTTCGGTAATAAAATAGCCCGGGCCAATGCCGTTGGCCTGGATATTATACCCGGCCCACTCCGCCGCCATGGCGCGGGTCAGCATCTTGATGCCGCCTTTCGCCGCCGTATAGGGCGCAACGGTTGCGCGCGCGGCCTCGCTGGTCAATGAACAGATATTGATAATTTTACCGCCGTCGCCTTTGGCGATCATCCTGGATGCCGCCTCGCGGGATACGATAAACGCGCTGGTCAGGTTGGTGTCGATCACCCGCCGCCAGTCGGCAAGCTTCAGGTCGACCAGCGGCTGGCGATGCTGGATACCGGCATTGTTTATCAGGATATCCACGTGCGCGCCCTCGCCATCCAGCCGGGCGAATACCGCCGCCACCTGCTGCTCATCGGTGACGTCAAACGCCATACCGCGCACGGCCAGCCCTTGCCCGCGGAGCTCGGCCACCGCCGCCGCCAGGGTATCCTCATGCAGACCGTTAAGGATCACGGCGGCCCCGGCCCCCGCCAGGCCCTTGGCATAGGCAAAACCCAGGCCGCGCGCCGATCCGGTGACCAGCGCTGTGCGGCCGGACAAATCAAATAAACCCGTCATGGTATTCCCCCTTTCCGTTAAGCGTAACACAGCCTTGGTCGCCTCGCCGGGCGCACGGAAGGGCATCACGCGGCTTGCCGCGCGCGCCGGCCGGCGGGACTAGCGTGCCTGCGCCGCGGCCCGGTAAGCGGCGACAAAAGCCGCGGCCTGCTCCCGCGTGCGGCCGACCGGCTGGCCGGCGCGGTAAAGATCGCTACCCAGGCCCGCGCCGATACATCCGGCCTTCAGGTAGAGATGCAGATTTTCCGGCGTAATGCCGCCGACGGCGAATACCGGTATTTCCGGCGGCAGTACCGCTTTCAGCGCTTTAATATAATCCGGACCGAACGACACCGACGGGAAAATTTTCAGCGCCTGCGCGCCGGCGTCCAGAGCGGTAAAAGCCTCGGTGGCGGTGGCGCACCCGGGACATACCGTCATGCCGTGGCTTACGCCGCGGCGGATCACGTCAGGCTGGATATTGGGCGTGACCAGCAGCTTGCCGCCCAGCCATGCCAGCTCGTCCACCTGCGCGGGCTTCAGCACCGTGCCGCCGCCGATCAGCGCGCGGTCGCCAAACGCCTGCACCGTTTTGCCGATACTTTCCTGCCAGTTCGGCGAGTTCAAGGGGATTTCCACCGCGTCAAATCCCGCCGCCAGCAGCGCCTCGACATGCTCCAGCACTTCGCCGGGCGTAATACCGCGCAGGATGGCGATTAGGGGTAGTTTATCGTTCCAGTTCATTGACTATGCTCCTTATGCCGGCCTGGAATGACGCATCGCCATCCAGTAACCGGTCGTTAAGACCCGCATATTGCAGCGCCTGCCGATAGCGGGCCGCAAGCGACGGATTGCCGATAATGGTAATGGTTTCACCGCCGCCGATGGCCCAGCCGCGCTGCATCTGCGCCACTTCATTGCCAATCAACAGGCCGGAGAGCCATTCGCTCACCGCGCTGGTATCCAGCTGGCCCAGCACGTGGGCGGCGCGGGTTTCGAACAGGCACCGCAGAATATGGCTTTCACGAAAGCCCTGCTCCATTCCCTGGCGGAAAATATCCGGGTTCGGCCGCTGTTCGCCGACGCCGACGCCCACCAGCGACTGCTTCATCAATAAATGGTGCAGTTCTCCGGTCATCACCGTGCGGAAATCATCGATCACGCCGTCATTGACGCGCACCCATTTACTGTGGGTGCCGGGCATCAGGTACAGGGCGCCGGGCTGGGAACAGTAGGCCCCGAGAAGCTGGGTCTCCTCGCCGCGCATCACGTTGCAGTTGCCGTCGCCGATAATGCTGATGCCGGGAATAATCCAGGCCTTCCGCGGCGCGGCCTGCGCCACCAGGGTCAGCCGTCCGGCCAGGTCGCCCAGCCGCGTGGGGCACGGCAGGTAGGGCACCGGCACCCAGCCGGCATTGCTGCCCACCATGCCGGCCATCACCACCGGCACATCGTGCTGCCGCCAGGGCGCCAGCACCTCATGGAATACCTGCTCCGCCGTGCGCGAGCCCAAACGGGTGACCCCGGCCTCGGACTGCTGGCTGCCGGCCAGTTCGCCGTCCAGGTACAGCCAGGCGCGTAAGTTTGTCGATCCCCAATCTATGGCGATATAACTGTTGCTCATGTTATGTCCTTCAGCCTTTTGGTCGAGCTGGCAATCATGGTGACCGCCGCCTGCTCCGCCGCCTCGCAATCCTGATGCCTGATGGCGTCGTATAAGTTTTTATGCTCTTGCAGCGTGCGCGGCATATTGCCTTCGTCCGCCATATAGGTGCGCTCGAACACCGCGCGTTGCAACGAGCTGATGGCCACGCCCAACTGTTGCAGCACCGGATTATGCACCGCGCTCAGCACCGCCTGGTGGTAACGGATATCCGCCTCATTAAAGGCATCACGATCGTGACTGTTGGCAATCATCTCGTTCAGCGCCGTCTCGATAACCGCCAGTTCGCCGGAGGTGGCCCGCTCGGCCGCCCACCGCGCGATGGTCGGTTCCACCAGATGGCGCACCTCGGTCAGCGAGGCGATTAACCGCGGGTCATAATCCAGCGCCAGCACCCACTGCAAGACATCGGTATCCAGGTAATTCCACTTATTGCGCGCGCAAACGAAGGCGCCGCGATAACGAATAATCTCGATTAAATTCTTGGCCATCAGGGCGCGCAGCACTTCACGTATGATATTGCGCGAGGTTTCGAACTCCTCGCACAAATCCGCTTCCGACGGCAGTCCCGTTCCGGGGATATACTTACCGCTGACGATCTGCTGGCCCATTTCATGGATGATGCGATCGGTTTTGCTGAGAGCCTGACGGTCCATAACATTTCCCACAAAGTGATAAAAATAAGGCCACTTTATCATTTAATGGTTTTATGTCGCGGCACTGCTGCACAATTTTGCTTTAAGCGCTAAGAACCTGTGAACTATTGTAGCACCATATTTTTATATTGTACTACAATCTGGATCACGTTTTAGACATGCCATGGGCGGCGAACGCCACGCGCATGGCCGGAAGATGGAAAAGCGGGGAGGATACACTGCTACGGTAAACCGCCAATGCCGCGCGGGCTACTTCCCGTCGTCGAACAGGCGATCGTAGACATGCTGCAGATGCAATTCCATGCACAGCCTGGCACGCGCGGCGTCGCGCTCGATAATCGCCTGGGCGATATCATTGTGATCGCGATTCATGGACAACGGAAAATCGTTATCGGCATAATGGCTTTCCAGCCGGACAAAACGCGAGCTTTTACGTTTGTTCCACAGATATTCCATCATATCGCGCAGCACTTCATTGCCGGTCATTTCACTGATCAGCACATGAAAACGCTTATCCTCGCGCAGGAATTTTTCATCGTTGACATGCAGCTGGGTTAAATCGTGGGTCACTTCCCGCAATTCGGCGCGTTGGTCATCGGTGCCGTTGCGCGCGGCCAGTTCCGCCATCGTTGACTCGAAGATTTGCCGCGCCTTGATCAGGGATTTCAGGCTGAACTCTTCATCGGCGTGGGGCTGGGAGAGTTTGGGCAAGGGATCGGCGACAAAAACGCCGTTGCCGGTGCGGATTTCCACCCAGCCGGTAATTTCCAGCGCAATCAGCGCCTCGCGGATGGAAGAACGGCTGACGCCGAGCTGTTTCGCCAGTTCCCGCTCGGCGGGAATCATTTCGCCTGGCTTGAACTGACCGGTATTGATACACCCGATCAGTAAATTGGAAATCTGCCGGTAAAGACGTTCAACTTTAAGCGTAGGTAATTCCATATTGCCTCCAGCGCAAAACCCGTATCGCCGGCACGTCAGCCGTTAAATTGGCGAGAGCTTAACACAGCGGCCGGGACGGCAAAAAAAATTAATCGCCGCGGATCTCTGCGCTTAAGACGATTAATGAGATCTGCATCACGGAAATCAACCAAATGTTAAGGAATAGTAGCCAGGTCCAGTGGCCTGACCACCAGACCTTCAGTCCTTTTCCCTGTAACCATCGTGAAGTGATTCTCTTACAGGGTCAATAAGACAACAAAAAAATCGCTGTTGAGGATCCTTGTATGCCCACCATTGCCCTAGATCAATTGCAGCCGCTGCAAAAAACGGCCCGGATCAAAAAGATCCAAACGGTCTCGCTGATTTTATTATTTATCGCCGGGATCATTAACTTTCTCGATCGCGGCTCGCTGTCCGTCGCCAACCAGGCGATCCGCGGCGATCTGGGATTATCCGCCACCGAATTCGGCGTCTTGCTGTCGGCCTTTTCGTTATCCTACGGCATAGCCCAATTGCCCAGCGGTATCCTGCTCGACCGCTTTGGCCCGCGCATCGTGCTCGGCGGCGGCCTGTTCTTCTGGTCGCTGATGCAGGCGCTGGCCGGTTCGGTGAATTCATTTTCCCATTTTATTATGCTGCGCATCGGCCTTGGCATCGGCGAAGCGCCGTTTATGCCCAGCGGTGTAAAGGTGATCGGCGACTGGTTCCATCCCAGGGAACGCGGCGTGCCGGTGGGCATATTCAATTCCTCCACCACCCTCGGGCAAGCTTTTGCCCCGCCGATCCTGGTTGCGCTCCTGCTGGCGTTCGGCTGGCGCACCATGTTTGTGATGATTGGCGTCGCCGGCATTGTCATCGCGTTATGCTGGTGCGTCTGGTATCGCAACCGTGAGCGCTTTCCGCTTACCGCCGAGGAGCAGCAATACCTGGATGCTTCCGCCACGCCGCGCAACGTCACCCGCCTGTCCTTCGGCGAATGGGGCGCGCTGTTTAAACGCCGCACGGTATGGGGCATGATCCTGGGTTTCAGCGGCGTGAACTATACCGGCTGGCTGTATTTGTCCTGGCTGCCGGGCTACCTGCAGGCCGAACGCGGGCTAAGCCTGGCCAATACCGGCTGGGTGGCGGCAATCCCCTTCCTGTTCGGCTCCATCGGCATGCTGGTCAACGGCGTGGTGGCCGACCGGCTGGCCAAGAAAGGCTATTCCCTGATTAAAAGCCGCAAGACGCTGATCTGCTTTGGCCTGGTGTGCTCCGCCGCCTGCACCCTGCTGGTGGTACAATCCACGTCCACCACCATGGCGGTGGCCTTTATCAGCCTGGCGCTGTTTTTTATCCATTTCGCCGGTACCTCCGCCTGGGGGCTGGTGCAGGTCATGGCGCCCTCGCGCATGGTGGCGTCGGTAAGCAGCATCCAGAACTTCGGCAGCTTTATCTGCGCCTCTTTTGCGCCAATTGTGACCGGCTGGGTGGTAGATACCACCCACTCGTTTAATCTGGCCTTGATTATTTGTTCATGCGTCACTTTCGCCGGCGCGTTATCTTATTTCTTTATCGTCAAAAATCCGATTGAAGAACAATCCGCTGCGTAGCCCTTTGCGGCTCAAAGCCCGGCTACGCACCGCTACGTTAAACAGCAAGGAGTGAATTATGGAACATACATGGCGCTGGTACGGCCCTAACGATCCGGTATCGCTGGACGACGCCCGCCAGGCGGGAGCCACCGGTATCGTTACCGCCCTGCACCATATTCCCAACGGCGAAATCTGGACCGTCGAGGAAATCAAGAAACGCCAGGCCATCCTGGCGGAAAAAGGACTGGTATGGTCGGTGGTGGAAAGCGTCCCGGTGCATGAGGATATCAAGACCCACACCGGCAATTACCGCCAGTATATCGCCAATTACCAGCAGTCCCTGCGCAACCTGGGCGCCTGCGGCATCGACACCGTTTGCTACAACTTTATGCCGATACTGGACTGGACCCGCACCGATCTGGCCTACCCGATGCCCGACGGATCCCGGGCGCTGCGCTTCGACGCTATCGCCTTCGCGGCATTTGAACTGCATATCCTCAAGCGTCCGGGCGCCAAAGAGGACTATAACGCCGATGAGCAGCGCCAGGCGGCGGAGTATTTTGCCGCCATGAGCCAGGAACAAATCGACCAGCTGACCGCCAATATCATCGCCGGCCTGCCGGGCGCCGAGGAAGGCTACACGCTGGAACAGTTCCTGGAGCAGCTGGCGCGCTACGACGGCATCGATAAAGCCAAACTGCGCGAACATATGGCCGAATTCCTCAAGGCCATCGTGCCGGCGGCGCAGGAATCCGGTATCGTGATGGCGGTACACCCGGACGATCCGCCGCGGCCGATCCTCGGCCTGCCGCGCATTGTCTCCACCATCGAGGATATGCAATGGCTGAAGGAGACCGTCGACAGCATCAATAATGGCTTTTGCATGTGCACCGGCTCCTACGGCGTGCGCGCCGATAACGATCTGGTTAAGATGGCTGAAACCTTTGCCGACCGCATCCACTTTGCCCATCTGCGCGCCACCCGCCGGGAGGAAAACCCGAAAAGCTTCCACGAGGCCGATCACCTGGACGGCGACGTGGATATGGTAGGCGTGGTTAAAGTCATCCTGGCCGAAGAGCAGCGCCGGCGCAAACAGGGCAATACCCGCGCCATTCCCATGCGCCCGGACCATGGCCACCAGATGCTGGATGATTTAAAGAAAAAAACCAATCCCGGTTATTCGGCTATCGGACGGCTGCGCGGATTGGCGGAAGTGCGGGGAGTAGAGCTGGCGCTTAAGCAGACTTTTTTTAACGACTAAGGCGATCCTCGCCCTCTTTTTGGCCGCCTCTTTATTGGGGCGGATATTGTTAACTATAAAATCATTTACTTGGCATGCCTTCTCCCCCAAGCTTCGCTGCGCCGCTTATCAGCCAGAACCCCGGTTTCTATAATTAAACAACATCCCCATCGCAGTTATTCAGCACCAACTTGAACTCTGTTTAATTATCGTTTCAGGGTTATTTAGCTTCAAATGTTATGATCTGCAATTTGAATTAAAGGTCATTTATGCACATTACTGATATAGTCTGTCAATGGAGGCATTACCCCTCCGTTAGCAGCTTAGACGACAATTCGGAAGAGTTAGCAAAGCACCTGGCTTATGATGAATTATTGCATGGTAGTCTACAATACTATGGTAAAAGATATCATTATGTTTGCATTATAAATGCAATAGGTTCACTTCGTATTTTAGCCGATGAAATAGGCTTTGGTAAGGACTATGAGGAAAAAATAGCCACTTTTGAAAAAAAAATAGGCGAATCATCCTACTTGTGTCCAGGGGATAAGGAATACATTTATCGACATCTTAACGGCTATATTTCATCTTTAGTGGCCTTGGCAAAAGTGAATCCGCCACAAAAAATAAAAGATGCGGTGGCTCAGATGATGGAGTGCCTGGATGGAGATGTGGGCACCGCTATAACCACCATAAAATATATTTATGAACAGTGTGCATTGGATTCAACCGATGAACTGACCGCGAATATTAATAAAGAGATATTTTACGCAACATCACAGATTTGCCACACGTTGTTAATCAATTACATTTCAGAATCCGACAAAGAATCAAAAGCGTCTGCAGAGACAGACCCTCGGCTAGACGAATATTATTATATTCTTCAAAAAACAGAATATGGGAAATACTTTCCTTCGCCACAATTTTCATATCTTGACGGATCTGATTCCATTAAAAAGGATGTATCTAATTTAGTCAGTTTATTAAACAAAAAACTGACTATATCTTCCATTATTCAACAGCTAGGTGCTGCGAATGCAGCTGAAAAAAAACATGAAATCAGCCCCCTAAGATGCTTTACCAACAATATTCGTTACTGGTGCGGAATGCCAATAGAGACAGAGTATCAAGCCCCTTCAAAAATATTACCAAATATTGTTGGAAATAATGATAATAATTTTATTATGGCAGAACTAACGGAGTATTTTTACCTTAACGGTTTATTCAATAAACAGATAGATATCTCTACCCTTTGGGAAAACGATAAAGTCTATATAAAATCATTTGAAGACATATTATGGCTTGAATTTAAATCTGATCGATCAAAACAACCCGTGTCGCTTAAAACCTTAATTGAACATAATTTCACAGGCAAACTACCGGACCGCCACCTAATAATAGCAATTAAAAACACATCGGACAATATAATTGTACATCATTTAGACAGAGCGTGGATAAATGATAATAACATCGTTTTCAATCAAATTGAAAATAAAAAGATATATCTTGCCAAGAAAGCATTCGAGCGTAAGTATGAACTACATTTAAAGATGAATTATGATAACCTGGCCCTTAGGTTAATTTACGCTATCAAGCATCATGACAATGAAACCATTCATGAATTCCTTCAATGTGAAAATCTTACAACGGAGATGTGTCATCATGCTATGTTTGCAGCTATTTATTGCGGAGCAACAAACGCCGTCATAGATTTATTGACTATTATTGGTAATAAGTTCAATTTTATTCTATTTCATGGCTTACCCTTCTTGTTGCACGCTGCTAGTGTAGATCATCCAGAAATTTTATCAGCGATATTAAGTCACGAAAAAAAATATAAAAACTATCGGACCGAGGATGGCGCTTCCGCACTGATGGTGGCGGTTTCAAATAACCGATTGAAAAATATAAATTTTTTGCTGCTAGACGCTGGGATCGATGTCAATAAAAAAGACAAAGAGGGAAATACGGCGCTAATGTTGGCAGTCCGTGCAAGCAATCTTGAGGTGATAGATTCTCTACTGGCGCATCAGCCAATAAATATTTATTTAACTAATAACGAGGGGGAAAGCGCATTATCGTTAGCAGTGCGAAGCGGTAATTTTAATATAGTGAAAAGTGTTATTGGGAAAACGCATAAAAACGAGTTGTACCGCAACGATTATACCTCTCTACTCAATGCACTTAATCAAAGCAACGAAATGATAGCGAAATTTGTTTTAGAAAATGCGCCACCGCCAGATATCAACCAAAAAGACAGCAATGGTGGCACAATACTCAGTAAAGCAATCTGCGGTCATTTTGACTTTGTTAAATCATTACTTGAACGTGATGATATCGATATAAATATAAAAGATGGCTTTGGCAGATCAGCCCTTATAAATCATTGCATAAATTACATTTGGGCAAATGATATTAGCGATTCTGAGTATTTTGAGATACTCGATATGCTTCTTAAAAATGTTAATCTTGATATAAACACTCAAGATCATGAAGGTAAAACGGCCTTACATTATGCCATGACATCTTATAAATATATTACGAAGGTAAGATATTACAAGACCGTAGAATCTTTATTGACTCATCCTAACATACGACTCGACTTGAAAGACAATGAAAACCATTCCGCCCTGGATATTGTGAAAACAGAAAATGACCAAAAAGTCAATACTATGATTGTCATGAAAAGAAATATTTCTTCCCCTGCTGTATACAATGCCTCAATGTAATACCGCAGACCAGAAGAAGGCTAGTCCTAGTTACCCAGGTTGACCGTGTAAAATCGGCATTGCCCGCTGATATTATACTTGATAAAGAGCGCTGATACGTACGTATCAGCGTCTCGTCTTTTTTTGTCAGAGAGAGATTAACTTTCCAGAACCCATTTCCGTATGGCCACCGCCACGCCGTCTTCTCTGTTGGTCTTGGTAACAAACTGGCTGGCCGCCTTGATCTCGTCGATGGCATTGCCCATGGCGACGCCGGTGCCGGCGTAGTTAATCATCGCCAGGTCGTTGGCCTGATCGCCAATGGTCATGACCTCGTCCGCCGTCAGGTGCAGATGCTCCGCCAGCGCTTTAACGCCCTCGCCTTTATTCGCCTGTTTATTCAGCAATTCCAGATAGTATTCGGCGCTTTTCATAATGGTGTAGCGCTCATACGCCTGCGCGGGAATGTGGCTGATCGCACGGTCCAGGATGGCCGGCGGGTCAATCATCATCACCTTCGGAAAGCGCATGGCGGGGTCCATTTCATCTACGCGGCGGAATTTAAACGGCATACCGGTTAGATAGGCTTCATGAACCGTATAAGGGCTGATATCCCGATTAGCGGTATAGAGGGTATCGAAGTCCAGCGCGTGAAAATGGACGTTCAGTTGTCGCGACAGCGCCTCCAGATAGCGGTAATCGTTGATATCGAGCGTGGTCTGCGATATGCATTCACCGTTTACCGTTTTCTGCACCAGGGCGCCGTTATTGGTGATGCAGTATTGTCCTTCGCCCAGCAGATTTAATTCGAGCAGATAGCGCTGCACCCCGATAAAGGGCCGGCCGGTGGCCAGCGCCACATAAACGCCTTTCTTGCGCGCCGCGTCTATGGCCTGCCTGACCGCCGGGGTGATCTCATGCTGCGGGTTCAGCAGCGTCCCGTCCATATCAATTGCTATCAGTTTTATCGCCATCTTATCCTCGTTATATAATATCATCACGACCTGAACACCGCCGTGGCGTACCGCTTTCAGATTAGCGCGCTAACGATATAATAATAGCTCAATTCGATGTTATAAAAATAGCAATTTATCAAGCCGAACGCCGTGGGTTAACGCATTTGCCTGCGCTTGGCGGCTATATCCGAGGGTTCATTAGCAGTGAATATTCCATTGCTCGCATATTTCAACGCCCATTTCCGGCTATTCACTGTGACAGAATGGCTTTGTAATATCACCATAATATCCTTGTGTTGGTTTTTTACCGCCAATCCTAATGCTGTAAAGCCATTTTGTTCGGCGATATGTATATCAATTTCCTCACATTCTAATAATTTCAATACCATTTGGATTTCGCCCTTAACCACAGCCTGCATCAGGGCGGTGACGCCGAAGTTATTTTTACAATTTATAATAATATCAAGTTTATCCTTCACATAATCGTACGCATTATCGTCATTATGGCAGACGGCGGCATGAAGAAAGGTATTGCCATTTTTATCTTTATTAAGAGGGTTTACAATGCCATTCATGAAATACCATTTATACAACGCAAAAATATTTTCTTCCATAAAATCATTTAAAACACTGTAACGATCGCCGCACCAGTCTAAACAAAAATTATTGAGCAGCAATTCCGACGGTGTATTGATAATAGCAAAGCGTAGTAGATCGTCGTCTAAAACGCCGTGAATCTTTTCCGAACACAATACCACCAAGGTTAACGGTCCTCTAAAGACATTTTCGTACTCCACCCAAAAAAAACCTTTAAATGATTTTACTATAATTCTACCGGTAGTAAGCACATGCTTAATATGAAATACAATCTCTTTATTATTTTCCGTTGCCAACGCTTCCGCTAAAGCGCCATAAAGAGCATCGGCATCCTTAAGTAAGAAGGGCCGGTTGTTATCCACATTGCGCGCCAGGACAGTGTTGAGATCGACCGGCGGGCTCGAGAATTGCGCAAATTTTTCCACCGCCTGATGACCGCACTCGCTAAAATACCGCATGCCGCCGACGTCCAGGTGATGCCCCGGCTCATTAAGGATCTCCTCTATCTTACGGCGTATCATGTTGCCGATGTCTTTAATAACACTGACGATGTCTACTGCCCGGTTAAGTCGGTCGAGCAACGGCAAGAAATAAGGCGCCGTCTCGGATTCAATATATTTACCGACATTGTTATTTTTATATAAAAATTGATATAACCATTTAGCCTTTGTCAAATGATACTTGTACGCATCAATGTATTGCTCCCTTTTGGCATCATCAATATACTTATGATAGCATTCGACATGTTGTGCCAGCACAGTGTTAATGATGTCGCACCTTCTGGCGTAGACATGCCCGCTAACCGCTTTAAAGCCATCAATCGCCGAATCCGCAAGTAAGATGGCGGTCAAAACTTCCCCGAGATTTTTTTTTAAACTTTTAAAGATATCGCCAAACAAGTCTAAAATATGAGAGTTAGCCGTAGAAAAAAAAATGGGATTCAACTGTCTAAAACTAAGCAAACATTGGTTAAGGTTGATGTACAGAAGCTTTTTTGATTCAACGCTGAAATTTTCATAATGATTTAATTTTTCGCAAAAGCTCATGATATCGACACGGACTTGATCGCACAATTCCAGAGCTTGCGCAATAGCGGTTAAATCATTTTCGGTTTGCTTAATATAGTGCTTGAACGATTCGCTCATTTCAAAATTTTCATAACCACCGTATTTTTCCGCCGTATAAATTATTCTTTCCATCGGGTGATTCTGTTCCAGGACTGAGTGTTCAGAGGCGGAAGGGGGGTAATAAACAGACGCTGTTATAACCTGCATAAGCTCTCCTGATGAGACATTTTAAATTAAACGGAAACGAAACAAATGATGCATTTTTAATTAATTTGACACGGTTAGACTGGTTGGAGATAAACGCAGATCTTACCCGTTTCATTATGATGTGCGTTACTAATAGTAAATACAAGATGTGATAGAACCCCAGATTGTTTCTTTTAAGGTTGTTGTTATATTATTTATTCTTTAATGCCCAGACAAAAAACAACCGCAGCATATAACGGATGCCAAAAAAAAACCCGTGCAGCCAAAGGCGCACGGGCATTTTATCTTTAGCATAATATCAGATATCGATATTGGCCGCCTTCAGGGCATTCTCTTCAATAAAGGCGCGGCGTGGTTCCACCGCGTCGCCCATCAGCGTGGTAAACAGCAGGTCGGCGGCAATGGCGTCCTTGACCGTGACACGCAGCATACGGCGGCTTTCGGGGTCCATGGTGGTCTCCCACAATTGCTCCGGGTTCATTTCCCCCAGGCCTTTATAGCGCTGGATAGCCAGCCCGCGACGGGATTCCTTCACCAGCCACTCCAGCGCCTGCTCAAAGGTGGTCACCGTCAAACGGCGTTCGCCGCGTTCCACAAAGGCGTCTTCTTCCACCAGGCCGCGCAGTTTTTCACCCAGGGTGCAGAGCTTGCGGTATTCGCCGCCATGGACAAATTCAAAATCAAGCACATAGTCGGTATCGACGCCATGGGTACGGATGCGCAGCACCGCCTCATACTGCTGACGCTCGCGGTTTTCACGAACTTCAAAACTGTAGTTGCTGCCGTGCTTTTCGTTCTGGTTCAAATCCGCCACCAGCGCGGCAATCCAGGCGGTCACGCGGTCCCGGTCGGCCAGATCCGCTTCATTGAGCGAAGGCTGGTAAATCAGGTGATTGAGCAGCGCGCGCGGGTAGCGGCGTTCCATGCGGCCAATCATTTTCTGTACCGCATAGTGTTCGGCCACCAGGCTTTCCAGCGGCGCGCCGGCCAGCGACGGAGCGTGCTCGTTGGTATGCAGGGCCGCGCCGTCCATCGCCAGGGCAATCTGGTATTGGTCCATGGCGTCATCGTCCTTGATGTACTGTTCCTGCTTGCCTTTTTTCACCTTATACAACGGCGGCTGGGCAATGAACACATGGCCGCGCTCGATGATTTCCGGCATCTGACGATAGAAGAACGTCAGCAGCAGGGTACGGATATGGGAACCGTCGACGTCGGCATCGGTCATGATGATGATATTGTGATAGCGCAGTTTATCGGGATTATATTCATCCCGGCCGATGCCGCAGCCCAGCGCGGTAATCAGCGTGGCCACCTCCTGGGAGGAGAGCATCTTGTCGAAGCGCGCTTTCTCGACGTTGAGGATCTTGCCCTTCAGCGGCAAAATCGCCTGGTTTTTACGGTTACGGCCCTGCTTGGCGGATCCGCCGGCCGAGTCCCCTTCCACCAGGTACAGTTCTGATAAGGCCGGATCGCGTTCCTGGCAATCCGCCAGCTTGCCCGGCAGGCCCGCCAGGTCCAGCGCGCCTTTGCGGCGGGTCATTTCACGCGCTTTGCGGGCTGCTTCACGGGCGCGCGCGGCGTCGATGATCTTGCCCACCACGATTTTGGCGTCGGTGGGGTTTTCCAGCAAATAGGCCACCAGACGCTCGTTCATCTGGGTTTCCACCGCGGTTTTCACTTCCGACGACACCAGTTTGTCCTTGGTCTGGGAAGAGAACTTAGGATCGGGCACTTTCACCGATACCACGGCAATCAGGCCTTCGCGGGCGTCGTCGCCGGTGGCGCTGACCTTGGCCTTTTTGCTGTAGCCTTCTTTATCCATGTACGAATTCAGGGTACGGGTCATGGCGGCGCGAAAGCCGACCAGATGGGTACCGCCGTCACGCTGCGGGATATTGTTGGTGAAGCAATAAATGTTTTCCTGGAAACCATCGTTCCACTGCAGCGCGATTTCCACGCCGATACCGTCTTTTTCCGTGGAGAAATAAAACACGGTGGGATGGATCGGGTTTTTATTCTTGCTCAGGTATTCCACAAACGCCTTGATGCCGCCCTGGTAGTGGAAGTGATCTTCTTTATCGTTACGCTTGTCCTTCAGGCGGATGGACACGCCGGAATTCAGGAAGGACAGTTCGCGCAGGCGCTTGGCCAGGATTTCATATTGAAATTCTACGTTATTGGTAAAGGTGGCGAAGCTCGGCCAGAAGCGGATGGTGGTGCCGGTCTGGTCGGTTTCACCGACCACCGCCAGCGGCGCCTGCGGAATCCCGCCCAGGTAGGTCTGCTCATGGACGCGGCCTTCGCGCCGCACCACCAGTTCCAGCTTTTCCGACAGGGCGTTGACGACGGAAATACCCACGCCGTGCAATCCACCCGACACTTTATACGAGTTATCATCGAACTTACCGCCGGCATGCAGTACGGTCATGATCACTTCTGCGGCGGAAATGCCTTCTTCTTCATGGATGCCGGTGGGGATCCCACGCCCGTCATCCTGGACCGATACGGAGTTATCTTCGTGGATTGTAACCACGATTTCTTTACAATGGCCGGCGAGGGCTTCGTCAATTGAGTTATCCACAACCTCGAATACCATATGGTGCAGACCGGTGCCGTCATCCGTATCACCGATGTACATCCCTGGGCGTTTACGCACCGCGTCCAGTCCTTTGAGTACTTTGATACTTGAGGAGTCATAAGAATTCGACATCAACGTTTCTCGCTCATTTTAAACTTCGGATTGAATACGTATTTTACCTTGTTCCACCTGGAACATCCTGCCCTTTTCATCCGTAATATCACGGATTTGTTCAGCGCTTAGCGCGCTGACAAACACCTGTGCCCGGGTGGCTTTCAGGCGCTCCGCCAGTAACCGGCGCCGGCCGGTATCCAGCTCGGAAGCGAAGTCGTCTATCAGGTAGAGACACCGCCGCCCGCTCTGGCGGGTGAGAAATTCGCCCTGCGCCAAACGCAGGGCGCACATCAATAATTTAAGCTGCCCGCGCGAGAGGATATCCTCCACCGGCACCCCGTCGGCGCGAATGCGAAAGTCCGCTTTATGCGGGCCGGATGCAGTATAGGTCAAGGCCCGATCGCGCTCAAACTGACGCTCCAGCAGCTCGCCGTAATCGCTCTCGCGATCCCATCCGCGCTGGAAGCTGAAATCCAGCTGGAACTCCGGCAAAAACTGGGCGCAGGTGGCGGTGATATCCACCGCTATCGCCGCGCTGTAGTCGGCGCGCCATTGGCTAATCCTGGCGGTCAGGGGCACCAGTTCCTGATCCCAGGCGCGCAGCTGCGCGTACCGGCTGACCTGGCGCAGCGCCGCATTCCGCTGCCGGAGCAGGCGCTTGAGGTTGCTCCAGGCATTGAAAAAATCGGGATCGTGATGAAAGCACCCCCAGTCCATAAAGGCGCGACGGTATTTCGGCCCCCCGTTAAGCAGGGTGAATCCTTCGGGAGTAATCAGCTGCATCGGCAGCAGTTGGGCCAGTTCGGCGATTTTATGGCCGTCGCTGCCGTCGATGCGCACCCGGCTATCGCCCTGGCGGCTTTTACTTAAGCCCACCGAGGATTGGCGGTCGTCCGCCGTATTGCCGTCAATGCGGCCATGGAGGGTAAATTCCGGCTGCTCATGGCGGATAACGCGCCCGATCTGCAAACTGCGGAACGCCCGGCCGTGCCCGAGGGTGTAAATGGCTTCCAGCACGCTGGTCTTCCCGCTGCCGTTGGCGCCGACCAGAAAATTAAAATCGGCCGCCAGGGCCAGATCGGCGGACTCGATATTACGAAAATCACGGATAAGCAGGCGGGACAAGGCCATTTAACACACTACCTTACCACATCTCTAGAGACGCATCGGCATAACAACATATGCTGCCGCCTGGCTGGCGCAGTCTTCGATCTGCACGCTGGACACTCCATCGGTAAGCAATAAACGGACGTTTTCGCTTTTCAGGGCGTTAAGCACATCCAGTACGTAGCTGACGTTAAAACCAATTTCCATCTCGGTTCCCTGGTAAACAACGTCCAGGATTTCCTCGGCTTCTTCCTGTTCGGGATTGTTGGCGGTAATTTTCAGCTGATCGGTGCTGAGGTACAGCCGCACGCCGCGGAATTTTTCGTTGGAGAGAATGGCGGCGCGGGCGAAGGCCTGCTTAAGCACATCGCAGCCCGCTTCCAGGGTTTTATCGGGATTTTTCGGCAATACGCGGCGATAATCCGGGAAGCGTCCGTCAACCAGCTTGGAGGTAAAAATATAATCACCGACGCTGGCGCGAATATTGTTGGTGCCTATCTGCAGTTTCAGCGGCGTTTCGCCGCCGTCCAGCATCCTGACCAGCTCCATGACCCCTTTACGCGGCACGATCACCGAATGGGTGGGCAATTGCTGGCCGACCGGCATCGAACACACCGCCAGGCGATGGCCGTCGGTGGCCACGGTACGCAACTCTTCGCCTTCGGTTTCAAACAGCATGCCGTTGAGGTAATAGCGCACATCCTGATGGGCCATGGAAAACTGGGTCGATTCAATCAGGCGCTTAAGCGTGGACTGGGGCAGGGTGAATTCGACATCGCTCTGCCAGTCGTCCAGATTGGGAAAATCGGTCGCCGGCAGGGTCGACAGCGAAAAACGGCTGCGCCCGGAGCGGATCAACATGCGATCGCTTTCCAATATCACCGTGATCTCCGCCCCATCGGGCAGGCCGCGGCAGATATCAAAAAATTTCCGCGCCGGCACGGTGGTCGCCCCCGGCTCATGGGGCTGGGACAGGGCCACTTTCGCCACCATCTCCATTTCCAGGTCGGTGCCGGTCAGCAACAGACTGTCTTCGGCGACCTGCAATAACAAATTGCCCAGGATCGGCAGGGTGGGACGGCCGCCCAGCGGGCTGCTGACCTGTTGCAGTGGTTTAAGCAGATGCTCTCGTTCAACGATAAATTTCATAGTTTAGGAAGATAATGTTCTGATTAAGTTGGAGTAATCTTCTTTGATATCGTGGCTCTCTTCACGCAGCTGCTCGATTTTCCGGCAGGCATGCAGCACCGTCGTATGATCGCGTCCGCCGAACGCGTCGCCGATTTCCGGCAGGCTATGGTTGGTCAGCTCTTTCGACAGCGCCATCGCCATCTGCCGCGGACGCGCCACGGAGCGGGATCGCCGCTTCGACAGCAGATCGGCCACCTTGATTTTATAATATTCCGCCACGGTTTTCTGGATATTATCGATGGTGACCAGTTTTTCCTGCAGCGCCAGCAGATCGCGCAACGCCTCGCGCACAAAATCGATGGTAATGGCGCGGCCGGTAAAGTTGGCGTTGGCGATCACCCGGTTCAGCGCGCCCTCCAGCTCACGCACATTGGAGCGTAGCCGTTTGGCGATAAAAAAAGCCACTTCCCCCGGCAGGCGGATATCGTTCTCGTCGGCTTTTTTCATCAGGATCGCCACGCGGGTCTCCAGCTCCGGCGGTTCGATCGCGACCGTCAGACCCCAACCGAAACGTGATTTCAGACGATCCTCCACCCCGTTGATCTCCTTGGGATAACGATCGGAGGTCAGGATGATTTGCTGATTACCTTCCAAAAGCGCATTAAAGGTATGGAAAAACTCTTCCTGCGAACGCTCTTTATTGGCAAAAAACTGGATATCATCGATCAGCAGGGCGTCGACGGAGCGATAGTAGCGTTTAAATTCTTCAATGGCGTTGTTCTGCAGGGCCTTCACCATATCCTGCACAAAACGCTCGGAATGCATATACACCACCCGGGCATTGGCCTTACGCGCCATGATGCCGTTGCCCACCGCCTGCAGCAGATGGGTCTTGCCCAGGCCGGTACCGCCGTACAAAAACAGCGGGTTATAAGCGCCGCCGGGATTGTCCGCCACCTGCCGCGCCGCCGCGCGCGCCAGCTGGTTGGATTTACCCTCGACGAAATTATCAAAATTATGTTTCGGATTTAAATTTGAACGGTAGGACAATTCAGGCTGCACCGGCGAGCTGTCCCAGCTTGGCCGCGCGGGCCTGGGACGGGACGCCTGCACCGGCGCCTCGCTGGCATGGTTGACCGGCTGCTGATGGGCGACCACCACCGATAACGGCGGCTTGCTGCCGACTTCAAAACGCAGCAAAGGCGCATCGGTGCCGCAAAAATCGTTTAACAACCCATTGATATTATTCAGATATTTATCGCGCACCCAATCCAGGACAAAACGATTCGGAGCATATAGCGCCAGCGTGTTGTCGTTGAGCTCCGCCTGCAAAGGGCGAATCCACATACTGAATTCTGTGGCAGGTAATTCATCCTGTAGTCGGGCAAGGCATTGCTGCCAAAGCGAAAGTGACACGGCGGACTCCAATCGAACAAGATCAACAAAAGAAAAGAAACACAACTGTATGATTCAGGATCATCTTTTTGACACCGGCTACCGCGATGGCAGCCCGCGAACCGCCTTTAACGGTTTACCGCGACGAAATCCCCGGAGGATCCCCGTCAGGGACTGCGGATCATAACGCAAAGCGCGTCCAAGATCCTCCTCTTCTACACAGTTTTGATCCTTTTTATCCACAGGCTCCCAGGGGCGCGAAAGAGTGTAACCGATTCTCCATTCGCTGGATAAAATGTAACTCTTATATCAGTGAAATTAAGCATAGTCTGATTTCCGACCACTGCCCGCCGCCGCGGGATCCTAATAATAATGCGCTTGATCCCGGCAGATCCTTGCGCTTTGCCCCGGAACCCGTATAATTCTCAGCCCTACGCGTGACACCTGGTCAGCTTGTCTGGTTAAGTTTGATTTTCAGACGGGGTTGCCGGGATGGACACGGGTATCCAGGTGGGTAAAACGTGATGAGAATTGACTCAGGACTGTACAATTATTACAATCCCCGCCTCTTTGTCCTTTGATGCGATTGAGGCGTCGGTCTTTTTCACGCCGAGTAGCCAAACGCGTTTACTGTGAAGTCACACATTTGTTAGGTATAAATCGCTATGAAACGCACTTTCCAACCGTCCGTCTTGAAACGCAACCGTACCCACGGTTTCCGTACTCGTATGGCAACGAAGAATGGTCGTCTGGTTTTGGCACGTCGTCGTGCTAAAGGCCGTACACGTCTGTCCGTATCTTCTAAGTAATAAAGCTAACCCCCCCGGTGGTTAAGCTAGCATTTCCCAGGGAGTTACGGTTGTTAACTCCCAATCATTTTACTTTCGTCTTCCAGCAGCCACAACGGGCCGGCACGCCGCAAATCACCATCCTCGGCCGCCTGAATACGCTGGGGCATCCCCGCGTCGGTCTGACGGTCGCCAAAAAACATGTCAAACGGGCCCATGAACGCAACCGGATCAAGCGGCTTACCCGCGAAAGTTTCCGGACGCACCAGCACGCCCTGCCCGCCATGGATTTTGTCGTCATCGCCAAGAAAGGGGTGCAGGATTTGGATAACCATGCCTTGACGGAAGCGTTGGAAAAATTATGGCGCCGCCATTGTCGCCAGTCTCCTGGTTGTTAATCGGGTTGATACGCGGGTATCAACTGTTTATCAGCCCGTTGCTGGGATCTCACTGCCGGTTCCAGCCCAGTTGCTCGCAGTACGGTATTGAGGCGATACGCCGGTTCGGAATGTTAAAAGGCAGTTGGTTGACATTGAAACGCGTATTAAAATGCCATCCTTTGAACCCAGGTGGCGATGACCCCGTGCCGCCGAAAACCAACGATAACAGAGAACATTAAAGATGGATTCGCAACGCAATCTTCTTGTCATCGCTCTGCTGTTCGTGTCTTTCATGATCTGGCAGACCTGGCAGACGGACCACAATCCGCAGCAGCAGGCCGTCACGACAACGCAACAGACAGCGAACACGGCAACCGGTGACGCAGCAGTAACTCAGGGACTACCCGCCAGCGGGCAGGGGCAACTGATCAACGTGAAAACCGATGTACTTTCACTGACCATCAATACCCGCGGCGGCGATATCGAGCAGGCCCATCTGCTGACTTATCCGGATAAACTGGGTTCCGATCAGCCGTTCCACCTGCTGGAAACCTCCCCCGAGTTTGTCTACCAGGCGCAAAGCGGCCTGACCGGCAAAAACGGCCCGGACAACCCGGCCAACGGCGAGCGCCCGCTGTATAACATCAACCAGGACACCTATGTGCTGGCCGATAACCAGGGCGAGCTGCGCGTGCCGCTGACCTACACCGGCGCCGACGGCGTGGTGTACACCAAGACCTTTATCCTGAAACGGGGCGACTACGCGGTGGGCGTCGAGTACGCTGTTAAGAACACCGGCGATAAGCCGCTTGAACTGGCCCTGTTCGGCCAGCTGAAGCAATCCGTCGATTTACCCAAGCATCGCGATACCGGCAGCAGCAACTTTGCCCTGCACACCTATCGCGGCGCGGCCTACTCGTCCAGCGACACCAAATATAAGAAATACAGCTTCAGCGATATTAAAGACGGGCCGCTGAGCATCAATACCCAGGGCGGCTGGGTAGCCATGCTGCAACAATATTTCGCCACCGCCTGGATCCCGGGCACCCAGGGCACCAATACGTTTTTTACCACCCATATGGATAACGGCCAGGCCGCGGTGGGGTTTAAATCCTCGCCGGTCACCGTTGCCCCGGGCGGTGAAAGCACCCTGGACGCCACGTTATGGGTCGGCCCCGAAATCCAGGACAAGATGGCGGCCATCGCCCCGCATCTGGATTTGACCGTGGACTACGGCTGGCTGTGGTTTATCAGCCAGCCGCTGTTTAAGCTGCTGAAGTTTATCCACAGCTATGTGGGTAACTGGGGCTTCTCGATCATCGTCATCACCTTTATCGTCCGTGGCATCATGTACCCGCTGACCAAGGCGCAGTACACCTCCATGGCGAAGATGCGCATGCTGCAGCCGAAGCTGGCGGCCATGCGCGAGAAAATCGGCGACGATAAGCAGCGCATGAGCCAGGAAATGATGGCGCTGTATAAATCCGAGAAGGTCAATCCGCTGGGCGGCTGCCTGCCGCTGGTGGTGCAGATGCCGATATTCCTGGCGCTGTACTATATGCTGATGGGCTCCATCGAGCTGCGCGGCGCGCCGTTTATCCTGTGGATACAAGACCTGTCCGCCCAGGACCCGTACTATATCCTGCCGATCCTGATGGGCATCACGATGTTCTTCATTCAGAAGATGTCGCCGACCACCGTCGCCGATCCGATGCAGCAGAAAGTGATGACCTTCATGCCGGTCATCTTTACGGTGTTCTTCCTGTGGTTCCCCTCCGGCCTGGTGCTGTACTATATCGTCAGCAACATGGTGACCATTATCCAGCAGCAGCTGATTTATCGCGGCCTGGAAAAACGCGGCCTGCACAGCCGGGACAAAAAGAAATAACCCCAGTCGGTTTTCCGGACGCTAAACCCTGCCAAGGCGGTCATCTGACCGCCTTGGTTTTTTTAAGCGCGCCAGCGGCGCGAAGAGAGAACAGTATGAGCCAAATGGATACCATCGTTGCCCAAGCGACGCCGCCCGGACGCGGCGGGGTAGGCATGCTGCGCGTTTCCGGGCCCATGGCCGCGGAGGTGGCGCGCCAGGTGCTCGGCACGTTGCCCAAGCCCCGTTATGCCGATTACCTGCCGTTTCGCGCGGTGGACGGCACCACGCTGGACCAGGGCATCGCACTGTTTTTTCCCGGCCCCCATTCCTTCACCGGCGAGGACGTGCTGGAGCTGCAGGGCCACGGCGGCCCGGTAATACTGGATATGCTGTTAAAACGCATCCTGGCCCTGCCAGGGCTGCGTATCGCCCGTCCGGGAGAGTTCTCCGAGCGCGCGTTTCTCAATGATAAGCTGGATCTGGCCCAGGCCGAGGCCATTGCCGACTTAATCGACGCCAGCTCCGAGCAGGCGGCCCGTTCGGCGGTAAACTCATTACAGGGCGTATTTTCCCAGCGCGTACATCATTTGGTGGAAGCACTTACTAACTTGCGCATCTACGTCGAAGCGGCCATCGACTTCCCGGATGAGGAAATTGATTTCCTTTCCGATGGCAAAATCGAAGGCAGCCTTAACCGCGTCATGGACGACCTGCGCCAGGTACGCTCAGAGGCCCGCCAGGGCAGCCTGCTGCGCGAGGGCATGAAGGTCGTCATCGCGGGGCGGCCCAACGCCGGCAAATCCAGCCTGCTGAACGCCCTGGCCGGGCGCGAGGCGGCTATCGTCACCGCCATCGCCGGCACTACCCGCGACGTGCTGCGCGAACATATCCTGCTCAACGGCATGCCGCTGCATATTATCGACACCGCCGGCCTGCGCGAAGCCGGCGACGAAGTGGAGCGCATCGGCATTGAACGCGCCTGGCGGGAAATCGAGCAGGCCGACCACGTATTGCTGATGGTGGACGGCGCCCGCACCGCCGTTAACGACCCAGACCAGCTGTGGCCGGAACTGATTGCCCGCCTTCCGCCGGCCATGCCGCTGACGGTAATCCGCAATAAGGCCGACCTGACCGGTGAAGCACCGGGTATCACCGAAGTAAATGGCCACTCACTTATTACCCTTTCCGCCCAGTCCGGCGATGGCGTTGATCTGCTGCGCGCGCATTTACAGCAGAGCGTGGGCTTTAACGGCAGCCTTGAGGGCGGGTTCCTGGCCAGGCGGCGGCATTTACAGGCGCTGGATATCGCTGGCGCGCATCTGGTACAGGGTAAAGAACAGTTAGTAAGTGCTTACGCGGGGGAGTTGCTGGCGGAAGAACTGCGGCTGGCGCAGCAGGCGCTGAGCGAAATTACCGGGGAATTCAGCTCGGATGATTTGCTGGGGAGGATATTTTCGAGTTTTTGTATCGGGAAGTGAGAACGGAAAGGTAATCTTGGAAAAAATAACATCTTTTGCTTTGTTGGACGCCATCATGTCAACACCCGCTATCCCTCTCAAAATCGACGACAGGCTTAAAACGCGTGTCAAAGAGTGGGCGGATGCACGCGAGAGTTTTAAGCGGGAAGCCATCGACTCTTGGCATCACTACCAGGAGAGCGGTTTGCATCTGACCGGTGATGAAATCAACGCCTGGCTGCGTGATTGGGGAATAGAAGCGGGCAAGGATAGTCCTGAATGCCACAACTCATCATCGCAGAGCGAACCGCAACCCCGTTAATTCGCCGCCGTAAGTTTATTACCCGAAAATAAACTTTTAAATCAATTGCATATACATTTTTTAGCTTCTGTAAGAGGGGACGCCCACGCTATGGCGTATTTGCTGCGCGAGTTCGCTCACTGCACGTGGAAGCTGTCCTTTCGCGTGGTAAAGATTAATGGCGAACGGGGGAAGTTTGGGCAGGTTCTCGCCAAAGGGCAGGATGCTGAGATCGTTCGGAACGGTCGAGGCCAGCCACACCGTTACCGCCAAATCAGCCTGAACAGTGGCCCGTGTCGCATCAATGCTGCCGCTCTCGAACATCGTTCGCCAGGCAAGATCGCATGCGCTGAGCGCCTGCAAAACAACGGGGCGAAAAGCGCAGGTTTCCGCGACCATGGAAACCGGAAGCGGGTTCTTCAGATACGCCGCGCCGCCCTTCGCGCCGACCCAGACCAGACGATCCACCGCCAGGCATTCTCCCCCCGACGTCCCGACCGGCTCCTCGATCAGGGCGAGATCTATTGCGCCATCAGTAATGGCGGTCAACAGTTCAGGGGAAGCAAGACAAACAAGTTTGATATCCACCTGCGGATACGCTTGCGAAAAAGCCTTCAGGATCGGAGGTAGCCAGGTTCCGACCAGATCATAAGGCGCGCCAAGGCGGACGAGGCCATCTATGGGTCCTTCCGCCATCTCGGCCCACAGCTCGTCATTCAAAGTGATAAGGCGCCTTGCCTTTGCCAAGAACCGCTCTCCGTTTGAGGTCAGGCGAAGAGCTCTGTTCTGACGTATAAATAATGCGCCGGATAAGTCCTCCAGCCGGGCAATCTGCTGGCTGACCGCGCTCTGCGTAAGATGCAAAGCATTACCGGCCGCTGTCATGCTGGCGTGATCGGCGACGGCGACGAAGGTGCGAAGTAGAACGATATCGAGATTGCGAGCCATGGCATGCATTATGACTTGTAATGCATGCCATGCACAATATGAGATTCAATTATGCATGGCGCCGCGATAGAGTTCCCCAATACGTTTGAGATGCGTGGGGAGAATTGCATGTCCATCGCTGAGTTTCTGCCATTGGTTCTGTTTGTCATGGTCTCGACGATAACGCCGGGCGGCGCCACGACGTTAGCTACCGCGTCCGGCGCCCATTTTGGCTATCGCCGCTCCTTGCCATTGATGTGCGGGATCGCGGTGGGTCTTGCCGCCATGGCCGCCGGTGCCGCTGCCGGACTAGGAAGCGTTATTTTGGCGTTTCCATCTCTCCAGCTTGCCATGAAGCTCGTCGGCACCCTTTACCTGTTATGGCTCGCATGGAAAATGGCGCGCAGCGGCCCGCCACACCTGCATTCGAACATTGCCAGGCCCACGGGATTCTTCGGCGCGGTCTGGCTGGTCTGGCACAACCCGAAAGGCTGGGCGATGACCTTAGGCGCCGCCGCCTCCTTCGCCTCGCTGGCGGCCGGGCCAATTCATCTCGCCCTCACCCTCGGAGGTTCGTTCGGGCTGGCGGCGATCCTTTCCCTGTCCCTTTGGTGCATCGCCGGCTTGCTACTCGCCCGCCTGCTTCGGACAGATACGCAATGGCATGCGCTCAACGCTTTATTGGGCATTCTGCTCGCTGTGTCCATTATTCCGATGTGGCTAGAATGAATAATACTCTTCGCCTTGAGCGGCGCGGCAAAACACGAGCGGAATAACACTGTCTGTGTTACCGATGAAGAAATGACAAACCCACTAAAATCAAAAAAGCCGATCGAACGACGAAAGTCAGCTATTAAATAATGGCATTATCGCATTAATTTAAAAAATAATTATCAAACATACAGGAGCGCGCGCATAGACGTTTCATTAAAATGCGCACCTCCCCACAAATTGATATCGGCCTCCCTCCCCCCGCAATGGCGTTTATATCCTGTATACCATAACGCCGCTACAGTACGCCGATGAAAACATTCCCCACACCCCATGATTCGTTATTCAGGCAATTTTTTAGCGATATCGGCGTCGTAACCGATTTCCTGCACATACATTTGCCGCCGGCGCTGCGGGAAATGTGCGACTTAGGGACGCTGGCCATCACCTCCGGCACCTTTATCGAGGACGACATGAGCACACAGTGCTGCGATATCCTTTACAGCCTGCGTACCACGGCGGGAGCGGGGTATATCTATTGCCTGATTAAGCATCAATCCAGCGCCGATGAGATGATGGCGTTTCGCCTTCTGCGCTATAGCGTGGCGGCGATGCACCGCCACCTTGCCCAGGGCAATAACACGCTGCCGCTGGTGATACCGCTGTTGTTCTACCACGGGACCCGCAGCCCCTATCCCTACAGCACCCGCTGGCTGGACGGCTTTCACGACCCGGCGTTGGCGCAGGCGCTGTATTGTCAGCCGTTTCCCCTGGTGGATGTGACGGTTATCCCCGACGATGAAATCAAAACCCACCGTAAAGCGGCGTTGCTGGAGTATGTGCAAAAGCATATCCGGGACAGGGATATTAACCTTCGGCTGCGGGATATCGCCTTATTGCTGGAGTTGACGCCTCCCGGCAAAGAGCTGGTGGTATGCCTGATGCACTACCTGGCGCAATAAGCGAATAGCCTTGACCCGGAGATTTTTTTCCGTAATCTGGGAAGAGATACGCCACGCTACAAGGAGGAGATGATGACCATCGCAGAGCACTGGGTATTGAAAGGACGACAGGAAGGACGAAATGAAGGACGCAGCGAGCGAGATAAAGAAATCGCCCGTAACATGCTGGCCATGGGCCTGGATCGGGCCACGGTATCACAGGTTACCGGCTTGGGCGACGCGGAACTTGATGCCCTGGTGGATTCAGCGGCATAACAATGAAAACCCTAAGCCGGACATAAGCGTAGAAAATCCTAATGGGATAAACAAGTCCCAGCGGCCTTACTAAACAACACAAGGTTTGTAATGCCACTCTGGGACTATAATTTAAGAATAATCAATATGCAGTATTTTAATTCGAGGGATTGTGCTTTTTTTAAATACCCTTTGCTGAAAATAACGCTGCGTAAACAGCACGCAATGATTGATGAAAAAATTTCAATGTAATACGGATATCAAATTCCTAATAACAACCTACTGTTACTTTGCTGGTGTAAACTTATTAGCTTTAAGGATAAAACGACACAAACAAGTGCGTTCCATTAAAATGCGCACCTCCCCCCAAATTGATATCGGCCTCCCTCCCCCCGGAATAGCGTTTATATCCTGTATACCATAACACCGCTACAGTACGCCGATGAAATCAAAACCCACCGTAAAGCGGCGTTGCTGGAGTATGTACAAAAGCATATCCGGGACAGGGATATTAACCTTCGGCTGCGGGATATCGCCTTATTGCTGGAGTTGACGCCTCCCGGCAAAGAGCTGGTGGTATGCCTGATGCACTACCTGGCGCAAGAAGCGAATAGCCTTGACCCGGAGATTTTTTTCCGTAATCTGGGAAGAAATACGCCACGCTACAAGGAGGAGATGATGACCATCGCAGAGCACTGGAAATTGAAAGGACGCAACGAGCGAGATAAAGAAATCGCCCGTAATATGCTGGCCATGGGCCTGGATCGGGCCACGGTATCACAGGTTACCGGCTTGGGCGACGCCGAGCTTGATGCCCTGGCGGACGCCGGGGCATAAAAGCGACATTTCCGCCCCGGGAACATGCCGCCAGCAGTCTGCCGCTGCCTCTTGATACAACTTATCATGGCGGCTCAATAACGTGAAAACGCCCCACGACCTATCCAGTAGCAAACTAAGCACAAGCCGCGTTTAGCCGCCGACCGCCCTACTGCTCCAGCAGCGCGACATCTTCCGCCGATAGCCGCACTTCGGCCGCCGCCAGATTTTCCCGCAGATGCGCCGGCGACGACGTGCCGGGGATCAGCAAAATATTCGGCGAGCGTTGCAACAGCCAGGCCAAAGCCACCTGCATGGGGGTGGCATTCAGCCGGCGCGCGACATCATTGAGCGCCCCGGATTGCAGCGGCGAAAATCCGCCCAGCGGGAAAAACGGCACCAGGGGAATACCCTGGGCGGCAAGCGTATCAATGAGGGCGTCGTCCTGGCGATTAGCGAGATTATAGAAATTCTGTACACAGGCGATGGGGGTGATCTTCCGGGCATCGTCTATCTGCGTTGGCGTGACGTTACTCAGGCCGATATGGCGAATCAGGCCGCGCTGCTTTAACTCGGCCAGCGCGGTAAGCGGCGCTTCCAGGGAGCCTTCCACCGGATGCTGAATATCCAGCATACTGCGCAGGTTGACCACCTCGATCACATCCAGCCCAAGATGACGCAGGTTATCTTCGACCGCTTGAGTGAGCTCTTCCTTTGAAGAGGCCGGGTGCCAACCCCCCTTGTCATCCCGGCGCGCGCCTACCTTGGTAACAATACACAGATCGGCGGCATAGGGGTGGAGCGCGTCTTTGATCAGCCGGTTGGTGATGTGCGGCCCATAAAAATCGGAGGTATCAATATGGTTGACGCCGGCGGCCACCGCGTCTTGCAGCACGCGCAGGCACATGGCGGGATCCTTGGGTGGGCCGAATACGCCCGGCCCCGCCAGTTGCATGGCCCCATAGCCGATACGGTTGACCTGGCGGTGGCCGAGTTGATAAGTGCCGGCGGCGGTGTTGTTGTTTGTCATAGTGGCTCTCCTGTGCAATATATCCACCATTGTAGGCGCTGCGGTCCTGTGCGACTATAGGGTTAAATAGAGACGGGCTGTGCGGGATTCTGGACAATGCAAATCGATCTTGGGCTGCTGAACGCGGTAATGGCAGTGGCCAAAGCCGGCGGTTTCCGGGAAGCGGCCCGGGCCATCAACAGCAATCCCTCGCGCCTGAGCGATGCCGTGCGCCGCGCCGAGCAGCAGCTCGGCGTGCGGTTGTTTAATCGCACTACCCGTTCCGTGGCGCTGACCGCCGCCGGAAAGATGTTATTGGATCGGTTGCTGCCGGCAATGAACGAAGTGGAATCGGCGCTTGATGCCGTCAACGCCTTTCGCGATACCCCCAGCGGCACCCTGCGGTTGAATGTGCCCGTCAGCGCGGTGCGTTTGGTCTTACCCGGCATCATCCCGGCGTTTCTGGCCCGATATCCTGAAATACAGCTCGAAATAATGGCAGACAGCAATGTGGTGGATATCTTTTCCGCCGGCTGCGACGCGGGCATACGCTACGACGAAAAGCTGGAGCAGGATATGATTGCCGTCCCCATCGGCCCCAGGCGACAGCGTTTTGCCGTCGCCGCGGCGCCCGGCTACCTTGACCGCCGGGGCCGGCCGGCGCATCCCCGGGACCTGCTGCGCCACGCGTGCCTGCGCGGTAAATATGCCAGCGGCATCATGCCGGAATGGGAATTTGCCAAAGATGGCGAGAGGGTCAGGGTGCAGCCCTCGGGACCGCTTATCGTAAGCGTAGGGGCGGCGGTGGATCTGGCGGTGGAAGCGGCGGTGGCGGGCATCGGGGTGATCCAGCTGTTCGAAGAGTGGCTGCGTCCCCATCTCGCCAGCGGCGCGCTGGAGCCGATACTGGAATCCTGGTGGACGGATTTCTCCGGTCCTTATCTGTATTACCCGGACCGGCGGCTGGTGCCGGCGCCGCTGCGCGCCTTTATTGATTTTATTCGCGAGTAGCAACAGTAACTCTATATAGCGACATAATAAGTCAGACCATTAATTAATAAAAATTGATATTTAAGAGACTAAAGAATAAATTTATTTAATAAACAGCCGCCCATTTAATATTAATTGTGCTTTTACCGGCAAGCACCGTCCCCGTTCAACCAGGCTCACCGAAAAATATCCGGCCAATTAATTATTACACTCCTGTTAATAAGCTGACCGATCTCTCATTGATAACGGCATGAGGCTGTTATTATTAGGTTACTTTTCATCGCCTTTTTACTACCCAAACGCCGCCGTCGGCCGGGTGTGGCCACGCGGCGGGTCAATGTTATTTCGCTGCGGAATAAAACAACGCGTCATTGTCTTGTAAACATAATCTATTATTTGTTTGCCCTTTGGAGGTCATTACATGGCTACCGCACCGGTAAAACCATCTGTTTCACCAACGAACCCGGACCAAGCCTGGTACAGGCTGGATACGAAGGAAACGTTGCGCCAGCTTGACACCACCGATGCCGGATTAAGCGCGCACGAGGCCGCCGAACGCCTGCGCCGCCATGGCGCCAATGAACTGCCCGCGCGCAAAACCCGGCATCCGTTATTACAATTCCTGGCGCACTTTAATGATGTGCTGATTTATATACTGCTGATTGCGGCGGTATTAAAAGGGATTATGGCGCAATGGGTCGATATGGTCATTATCCTGGCGGTGGCGGTGATTAATGCGCTGATTGGTTTTGTGCAGGAAAGCAACGCTGAAAAATCGCTGAAAAGCATTCAGGGCATGCTGTCCAGCACGGCGGTGGTGATTCGCGCGGGGATTACCCAAACCATTGCAGCCCGGGATTTGGTGCCCGGCGATATCGTCGCCCTGCGCCCGGGCGACAAAATCCCGGCCGACCTGCGGTTATTGGAGGCCCATAACCTGCTGGTGGAAGAGGCCATTCTAACCGGTGAATCGACAGTGGTGGCCAAACATATCGGCGCGATTGATCGGGAGGTGACGATTGGCGATCGCGTTAATTTGCTGTTTTCCGGCACCACCATCAGCGCGGGCACGGCCAAAGGCGTGGTGATAGCCAGCGGCGGCGATACCGAGTTAGGCTATATTAACCAGATGATGGCCGCCATCGATCCGCACCGCACACCGCTGTTGACGCAAATGGATCGCCTGGGCAAAGGCATTTTCATGCTGATCCTGGTGATGATGGGGCTGCTGTTTATCTTCGCTTTTTTCCTGCGCGATATGCCGTTCACCGACTTGCTGCTGGCGCTGATAAGCCTTGCCGTCGCCGCGGTGCCCGAAGGATTGCCGGCGATCATCTCCATTATCCTGTCGCTGGGCGTACAGTCCATGGCGCGGGCGCGGGCGATTATCCGCAAGCTGCCGACGGTGGAAACCCTGGGAGCCATGACCGTGGTCTGCTCCGATAAAACCGGCACGCTGACGATGAATGAAATGACGGTAAAAGCGGTGGTGGTGGCGGATCGCAGCTATCGGGTGGCCGGGGAAAGTTATGAGCCGGTGGGTAAAATTTACCCGCAGGAAAGCGAGCAGGCGGTGGCACTGAGCGAGGATGCCGCCCTGGCGCGCTTTATTACCGCGGTGGAATTGTGTAATGACAGCCAAATCCGGCAGGACGAACGGGGCCTGTGGGGCATTACCGGCGGGCCGACGGAGGGCGCGCTGAAGGTACTGGCCGCTAAGTCCGGCCTGCGGCTTGGCGAGGTCAGCCTGCTGGATAAAATCCCCTTCGACTCCGCGTATAAATATATGGCGACCCGCCATCAGATCGGCGATGAGACCCTGGTTTTCCTTACCGGCGCGCCGGACGTGCTGTTTACCTTCTGTCACCAGGAACTGGCGCAAGAGGGATTACGCCCGTTTCGCCGTGATTTCTGGGAAGAGGAAATGGCGCGCTATGCCAGGCAGGGATTGCGGATGGTGGCCGCCGCCTTTAAACACCCCATACCAGGAGAGACGGGCCTGGAGCATGCGGATATCCAGCGGGGCATGGTATTTGCCGGCATCGCCGGCATGATGGATCCGCCGCGTCCCGAGGCCATCGAAGCCATCGCCCTGTGCCAGCGTGCCGGCATCCGCGTGAAAATGATTACCGGCGACCATCAGGAAACCGCCATGGCCATCGGCGCCATGCTTGGGATCGGCAATGGGGTTGAATCCATTACCGGCAGCCAGCTGGAGCATATGGATGACAACCAGCTGGCCGGCGCCGCGGTGCATTATGATATTTTTGCCCGCACCAGCCCGGAGCATAAGCTGCGGTTGGTCAAAGCGCTGCAGGACAAAGGCGGGGTGGTCGGCATGACCGGCGACGGCGTTAACGATGCACCGGCGCTGAAACAGGCCGATGTGGGTATCGCCATGGGAATTAAGGGTACCGAGGTCACCAAGGAAGCGGCGGACATGGTATTAACCGATGATAATTTCGCCACTATCGCCAACGCGGTTAAAGAAGGGCGACGCGTTTACGACAACCTGAAAAAAACCATCCTGTTTATTTTGCCCACCAACCTGGCGCAAGGGCTGTTGATTATCTTCGCCATCCTGGCCGGCGCGGTGATCCCCCTGACCGCCCTGCAAATATTGTGGGTGAATATGGCCACGTCCACCACGCTGTCGTTCGGCCTGGCCTTTGAACCGGCGGAAAAAGGCGTGATGCTGCGCCCGCCGCGCGATCCCGCCCGGCATGTGCTGGACGGCCATGCCATCTGGCGTATCGCTTTTGTCGGCACGCTTATCGCCTGCAGCGCCTTTTGGCTGGAATCATTGCTGCTGCCGCGCGGCTACAGCGGCGAATTTATCCGCACGCTGGTCATGCAAACGCTGGTCACCGCGCAATGGATTTATATGTTCAATTGCCGGGTAATGGACCGCTTCCCATTGAACCGGGAAATATTCCTCAACCGGGGATTATGGCTGGTCACCGGCGTGCTGATAGTGCTGCAACTGGCCATTATCTACCTGCCGTTTATGAATCGGGCGTTCGGCACCGAGCCGCTGCCGGCTTTTTACTGGGGCGTTACCCTGCTGGTCAGCATCGGTATATTCATTATTGTTGAAATTGAAAAATGGGTGTTTGCCCGGTTAAGAACCACGGCTAACGCGGCCTAAGTCCAAAGGCCCGGCCATCGGCGCCGGGCTGGCATACCAAACACAGGATTAACCGGATCTTTTCGTCCCGGCCGTCACTGTAAAAGGGGCGTGCCGGGCAATCATCCATAGACCCGTAAACAGGCGAACAGTAGCGCCAGCATCACGATAATAAGCCCGCTGATCAAAGCCAACTGTTCGGCGACACGTCGTTGCATAATCTATGTTCCTCAAGCGAAGTTATAGCGTTCGGTATGGTATTTGGCCATCGGCACATCCATCTCGGACAAGGCGTGTTCAATGGCATCCATCATCACGTTCGGCCCGCAAATAAAGTATTCATGCAAATTATACGGCGGCGGCAGGTGACGCCTGAACAAGGCGGCGTTAATAAAGCCGGTCTCTCCCGTCCAGCCCTCATGGGGGTGGGACAGAACATGCACCAGCGTCAGATCAAGCCGTGCCCGCAAGGCGTCCAGCTCCTCGCGAAAAGTAATGGATTCCCAGTCCTTGCTGCCGTATATCAGTACCACCGGGCGTTTATCGCCACGATCGGCCAGGGTGCGCAACATGCTCATCATGGGGGTAATACCCACGCCCCCGGCAATCAGCACATGCATGTCGGCCGGGTTGCCGATGGTGAATGCTCCGTAAGGACCGTCGAGATACACCCGTTGTCCGGCGGTAACCCGGGCGATTTTAGCGGTGAAATCGCCCAAGTTGCGGATCGACATCTCTACGCGTCCGCCTTCCGCCTCCGCGCTGGAGGAGAACGAGAAGGGATGGCCAGTAATATTAAACGGACCCTTCCACAGCGTCAGCCAGCCGAACTGGCCCGGCGTAAAACCAAACCCCTTATGTCCCTCCGGCATCATCACCAAGGTGGTGGTGGCGCCGCGTTCGGCTTTCACCTGCGTTACCCGGTAGGGCCGGCGTAGCATAAAAAGAGGTTTTACCAGGCGGACATACAGCAGCAACGCCAGCCAGAACAGCATCAGCCCGCACCACAACGCTTTTTTTACCGGGTCATTAAGATAAAAGCCCCATGCGGCCATATGCAAAAGTCCCGCCGCCACGGCCGCCACAGCCAGGATGATATGGGTGATGTGCCACACCTCATAGCTGAGCCTGAGTTTCACCCGCCATAGCGCCATGACGATCAGGGCAATCAGCGAATAGGTGGATATCGCCGCCAGCCTGGCGCGCCAGGGGGCCGCGAAAAAATTAAGCAGCGCGAGCAGCTCCGGGCGGATAATAAACAAAATCAGCGGATGGGCCAGCACCAGGCCAAGGGCGATTAACGAGATGCGCCGGTGGAAATGATAGATAACATCCTCGCCCCAGGGTTTGGTTACCCAGCGAAAGCGCGCCGTCAGGCCGAATTGCAGCCCCATGATCGCTAATCCCGAATATCCCAGGGCCATGGATAACTCGGTCCAGAAATCACGCGCGGGCGGCAGCGAGCCTAACAGCAGGACAAACAGCGGAGCCGAAATAAAGAACAGATAAACCAGCAGCCACAGGCTATTACGCAGCGCAAAGGTAAGCATGGTTAACTCCCCGCACAGATCATTATTATCAGATTTCGGTCAGTATAAGCCTGTTTAACCTGGCAAAAATTGCGTCAGCTCTCCGTTTGTAAATAATCTCTATTAAAAAATAGAATTCATCTCGAGTAAAATTAAATTGTGATCGCGGTACGGAATAAGAGTAATTATTCTTAATATTCCAATGGCAGAGAGAGTTAAATAAATAACCTTGTTATTAATATTCCATTGATCATTTTATTTATAAGCTTTTTTTATCGTTTATCCGGGTGGCATAACGCATTTTTATAATATTACCGCCGGTCGCAATGATGGCGTCAGACGTCCCCGGCCAGCGCCGTTACCCGCTGGTAAATAACGAAGATACTTGCCGCTGAGCCAGAAACTAATACATGCCGCCGGGCATTTTAGCCCCGCGGCATGGCAGAACGTAATCACCCGCGCGTTGTTCATGCGGCCATCCCGTCAAACGGGCTTAGCGCGGCAACGTCTTATCGGTAAAGGCGGACAGATCGCGGTTAAAGCGCTCCGGCTCCTCGATAAAAGGCGCATGGCCCGAATTGGCGTAAAGCTTCTTTTGTATCGCCGGATTCAGCGCCTGCGCGCGGGCCATGGTCGTCGTTGGCCGCACTAGCGCGTCCCGGGCGCCATAAATCAGCAGCACCGGCACCCGGACCTTGCCCAGGGCCCTGGCCGCATCGACCGTTATCGACATCACGGCTCGCTGCATATCCCATGAGGCCATGGCGGCATTGGCGTATAGACGCCCGAAAGTGGCCGCGTCCGGCTGGGTATAGAAGCACAGGCTGAGGAAATCACGCACGGCGTCGAGGTGGGTCTTTAAATCAGGCGCATTCAAATCGCGATAGACCGCAGGATGCGGCGGTAGCTGATCGGGCTTAAGTTCAATCACGCCGTCAACATAAACCGCGCCGGCGATAGGACTATCGCCGTACTCTTCCAGATAATTGGAGATAACGACCCCGCCCAGCGACCACCCCACCAGCACCGGTTTTCGCGCATGCGACGTTTTGATGACCGCGGCGAGATCTTCCGCCCAGCGCCGTCCGTCGGTGTAAGACGCGGCGTCGGTGGGCTTACCGGACAGGCCGTGGCCGCGCATATCGTAGGTAATCAGGCGATAGCGCGCAAGCTGCGGGCTGTTGATTTGCCCCTCCCAGTTAAGATGGCTGCCAAGCAGGCCGTGGATAAAAATAATGGCGGCGCCGTCGGGATTGCCCGCTTCCTGGACGGCTATTTTTACGCCGTCCGGCGCGGTAATAGTGTAGTTTTTCGTGTCGGCAAGCGCTGCCGGGGGAAAAGTGAACAGCGTGGCGGTCACCACCAGCGCGGACAAGATGCGGCTAAACGTAAATGTGGACATAAGCAATGCTCTTCGGTTGGACAAGAGCCCACAGACTCAACCCTCACACTGATGTCAGGGTCAAGGTAAAAATGTGCTATGCTGTTGCCATGAATAAAACGATTCCGCCAGACTCGCTGACCGTTGGCCAGCTCGCGCGCGCAACCGGCGCCAGCGTCCGCTCTATCCGCCACTACGATGAGCAGGGGTTGCTCACGTCCATCCGCACCTGTAACGGCTACCGGTCATTTCCCCCGGCGGCGGTGGCTCAGGTCAGGCAGATCCAGCGCATGATCGCCACCGGCTTTAGCCTGGCGGAGATCCGCGCGTTCCCCGACTGCATGCGGATGATCGAAGGGGCGAGCGCCTGCCCCCAGACCACCGAGGTCCAACGCAAGCGCCTGGATTCCATCGAGCGCCAGATAGCCGACCTCGAGCGCCGCCGCGCGCGCCTGCTCAAGACGCTGGCCGAGGGCGTTATCCCTCCCCTGGACTGATTTTCTTGCGGCTGGTCATCCCGACCGATCCGATCTGTCTTTGCTACTAACGCTATAACTTATGGCGAAAACGAATTTCACCCGCGCGGTGTTTATGCGCTACTTTCGAAGGGCCGTTCTCATATGCTGGTGCAATTGCGCGTGTTTACTCCGCGACAATAGCGGCTGATGGGCCTAAGCCAATGATTATTGATGTTTTATATTGTTGGCATAGAAATTGTATATACCTGTCTATTCACACAACTCATTCTACTCTGGAAAAAAATGCGCATAACCCCCCTTAAGCAGATGGTATTTTTCATTGCCGGATTAAGCGCCTTAGCGTCAGCGGCCCAGGCAGCGGATTTTATCGTCGGCAGCAAGAGCTTTACCGAACAGTATATTCTGGCGGAAATCTATGCCTCGGCATTGGAGCAGGCGGGCATTCCGGTTGAACGCAAAATTAACCTGGGCGGCACGCTGATAGCGCAGGCGGCGCTGGTAAAAGGCGATATCGATATGTATCCCGAATACACCGGTACCGCCCTGAGCGCGGTGGTGAAAGGTGAATTATCATCCGACCCGGACAAAGTCTACCAGCAGGTCAAAACCGCCTACGCCGAGAGATATCAGCTCACCTGGCTGGCCCCGGCCAGGCTGAACAATGGCTATGCTCTGCTGGTCAGTAAAGCCACCGCCGATAAATATCGCTTAAAAACCCTCTCCGATCTCGCCAAGGTGGCGCCGCAACTGACCATCGGCGCGGGGGCGGAGTTCGGCGATCGCCAGGACGGCCTGAAAGGACTGGAGCAGGTTTACGGCATTAAATTCAAATCCTTCCGCCAGTTCGCTAAAGTCGGCCTGCGCTATGATGCACTGGCCGCCGGACAGATCGATGTCGCCAACGGTTTCGCCACCGACTGGCAAATCGCCGACGGACAATATGTCTCGCTTGCGGACGATAAGCATCTCTTCCCACCGTATTTCGTCGCCCCGGTGGTCCGCGACCAGGCGCTAAAGGCCTATCCCAACGCGGAAGCGGCGCTTAATAAGGTCAGCGCGCTGCTTGATAACGCCACCATGCAAAAACTTAACGCCGCGGTGGAAAAAGACAAAGAAGAACCGGCCGACGTCGCGCAAGCGTTTCTGCGTGAAAAAGGCATTGTGAAACCCTGACAACCGGGCAAAAGTGATCATGACGTTTCATCTCGGTGGCGACAGTGCTTTAACCGTGGCAACGCTTGCGCGCATAGCGCGGGAAAATCAGCCGGTGGCGTTTAGTCCGGCGGCGCTTGAGCGCATAAAAAACGGCTTTTCTTTTCTTTACCAGCGCATAGACGCCGGCGATCGGATCTACGGCGTGACCACCGGCCTGGGCGCCGGCGTGGATACCGCGGTGCTCAATGGCGCCGACAGGCGCCAGGATAGCGCGCGCCTGCACGCCATCCAGCAGCGTATTCCACTGGCGCGCGCGGTAGGCGTCGGCCCGCTTGCCGATAGCGTACAGGTCAGGGCGATGATGCTGGCGCGGCTTGCCGGCATTGCCGAAGGGTATTCCGGCATCTCATTGCCGAGCGCGCAGGCCTTACTTAATTTATTAAATCTTGGCGTGCATCCGCAGGTGCCATTGCTGGGTTCGATCGGCGAAGCCGATCTGGCGCCGCTGGCGCATATCGGCAGCGCGCTGGCGGGCGACGGAGAGGCGGAATACCGGGGACAGGTCACCGATATCCGCGCGCTGGCGCGCACCCTGGGTTTCACCCTGCCGGCTCTGACCGGCAAGGATGGACTGGCGCTGGTTTCCTCCAATGCGGCAAGCGTCGGCCTGGCCGCCTTGCTGCTGGCCGATATTGCCCAACTGGTTAACGTCCAGGCCGGCGCCATTGCCCTGTCGTTCGAAGCGTTCCGCGCCAACATCTCCCCGCTGTCGTCATGGGCCAGCCGTATCCGCCGGCTGCCGGGAGGAGCGGAATGCGCGTCCCATCTGCTGTCGCTGCTGGCCGGCGGTGTTTTATGCCAGCCCGGCGGCGCGCGTCTGCTGCAAGACCCGCTGAGCTTCCGTTGCGCGGCGTCGGTGCTGGCAAGCGTCTATCAGGCCTTCAACCTGGCCCGGCAGGCGACTGAACTTGAGCTGAACAGCGCTGATGATAATCCGGCCCTGATAGCCGAGGCCGGGATGGTGTTGGCCAACGCCAATTTTGACGCCACGCATTTGGCGCTGGCATTTGAAGCCCTGGGTTTGGCGCTGGCGCGCCAGGCCAGCTGCGCCGCTGAACGCATGATGAAACTGATGTCCGAGGGGGCCAGCGGGCTGCCGCGCTTCCTGACGCCGCACCGCGGGCAGACGGGGTTTGCCACGCTGCAAAAAACCATTTCCGCGCTGACCGGCGATATTGTGCATCAGGCCAATCCGCTGTCCGCTATCACCATACCGGTGGCCGATCGGGTGGAGGACTACGCCTCGCAGGCCATGGCCGTCATCAGTAAAACGGCGCGCCTGGTGGAAAGCCTGCGCTATCTGGTAGCCATTGAATTGATGGTGGCGGCGCAGGCCGTCGATTTGCGCCAGGACCCACAGGCGCGGCTTGGCCAGGGCAGCGCGGCCGTTTATGCCCGCGTGCGCGGACGGGTCGCCGTATTGGATCAGGATCGCTCCACCGCCCGCGATATTGAAAATCTGGCTAAGGCCATTACCGCCCCCGGCTGGCTGAACGCCGGCGAACAGCTTCTGGAGACTGAGTGCCATGCGTTGGGCTCCCAAACACCTTGATGATATCGGCCTGGCCTTATGGCAACATCTTTACCTGGTGGGCATATCGATAAGCGGCGCCTTCATCATCGCCATGATATTAGGCATCTGGAGCGCCCGCCGGCCCAAAACCTATGCGCTGGTGCTGACCTTCACCGGCATGCTGTTTTCCATTCCCAGCCTGGCGCTGTTCGCGCTGTTTATTCCATGGCTGGGAATTGGCCTGCTGCCGGCGATTGTCGGCCTCACCGCCTACGCGCTGATGATCATGGTGCGTAATATCGCTACCGGCTTTCACGCCATTGCGCCCGACGTGCTGAATGCGGCGCGCGGTATGGGTTATGGCTACTGGCGCATGCTGTGGGAGATTGAGCTGCCGCTGGCGCTGCCGTTTATTATCACCGGGCTGCGCATCGCCACCACCACTCTTATCGGCATCGCCACGGTGGCCGCCTATATTAACGCGGGCGGTCTGGGCACCATTATTTTCGCCGGGCTGGACCAGCGTTATCCGGAAAAAATCCTGGTGGGCGGCGGCCTGACCTCTTTGCTGGCCATCGGTGTCGACGCGCTGTTCCTGCTGCTGCAACGGCGCCTGGCGCGACGCGTCCATGCCGTCGTTCGCGTGGAGGCAAACGCATGATTTTTTTGGATGCGTGGCGCTGGATTGCGGCTAATCCGGATCAGTTCCTCGACGCCCTGCGCCAACACCTGGTGATGTGCGGGCTGGCGCTGTTGTTTTCGCTGCTGCTGGCTATTCCGATTGGGGTGAAAGTGGCGGCCTCGCCGCGCGCCACGTTTATCGCCACCAATATCGCCAGCACCCTGAGAACCATTCCCAGCCTGGCGATCCTGGCGGCGGCGCTGCCGTTTTTGGGCATCGGGCTGCTGCCGTCGGTGGTGGCGCTGGTGATTCTCGCCCTGCCGCCGATCCTGCTGAATACCTGCACCAGCATTCAGGCGGTGGATAACGACACGCTCTCCGCCGCCAAGGGAATGGGGCTGACGCGCGCGCAAACAACGCGCCGGGTCATTCTGCCGCTGGCGGCGCCCGGCATTCTGGCGGGCGCGCGTACGGCCGCCGTGCAGGTGATCGGCGGCGCGGCGCTGGCCTCCTTTATCGGCGGCGGCGGGCTGGGTGATTTTGTCACCACCGGCATCGCCATTATGGATATGTCGCGCCTGCTGGTGGGCGCTATCCCCATCATCCTGTTGGCCATCGGCGCCGAACTGCTGTTCGGCGCCGTTGAAAAAATCGGGTTCAAACACGTCCCTAAAGGGTAAACCCCATGATCAGACTGGAAAATATTACCAAGATTTATCCCGGGACAACGGCAAAAGCGGTATTTGACCTGACGCTTGAGATTCCGGAAGGTTCCACCACCGCGCTGATTGGCCCCTCCGGCTGCGGAAAAACCACCACCATGCGGCTGATTAACCGGCTGGAGGACGCCACCCGGGGACGCGTCTTCGTTAATGGCGAAGATGTGACCGCCGTCGATCCCGTGCAACTGCGCCGCCAGATCGGGTATGTTATCCAGAACGTCGGCCTGTTTCCGCATATGAACATCGCGGACAATATCGCCACCGTGCCGCGTCTACTGGGCTGGGATCGCCGCAAAACCGACGCGCGTGTCGATGAGTTGCTGCATCTGGTCGGTCTCGATCCCGTCGATCGCGGCCGCTATCCGGCGGAACTGTCGGGCGGACAGCGCCAGCGCGTCGGGGTGGCCAGGGCGCTGGCGGCCGACCCGCCGGTCATGCTGATGGATGAGCCCTTCGGGGCCATCGATCCGCTGGTACGCGGCCGGTTGCAAAACGAATTTAAGCAAATCCTGCAGCGGGTTAAGAAAACCGTGGTAATTGTGACCCACGATCTCGACGAAGCCATCAAGATGGGCGATCGCATCGCCATTATGCGCGACGGTAAACTCTGTCAGTACGACACGCCCGCGGCTATCCTCAGCAAACCGGCCGATGACTTTGTCGCCGCGTTTATCGGCAGCGACGCGTCGTTAAAACTGCTGGCGCTGACGCCGGTCGGTCATGCGATGACGCCCGGCGCCCAAAGCGGCTATACCCTCTCGGTCAACGCCCGGGCGAGCCTGAAAGACGTGCTGGCCCTGATGCTGGCCCAGGATGCGCCAGGCGTGCGCATTACCGATGACCAACACCAGGTGCTGGGGGAATTAAACCGTCAGCAGCTTTTTCATTATCAGCAAACATTGCTTGCGGCCTGAGCGCCGGACTAAGGGAATTAAATGACTGCACACGTCAATATCAGTTACCTCAATGGCCCGGACATCCAGCAACTGGCGATGACCGACAGCGAAATCCTCGCCGCCGTCGAAGCCGGACTGCTGGCGCAGGGGCAAAACCAAACGGTCATCGAGCCCCGCATGCACCTGATCCCCGATCCGGCGTTTAACGGCCATTTCAACGTACTGCGCGGCTATATCGCGCCGCTTAACCTGGCGGGCGTGAAGGTGGTGGGCGACTACGTGAATAACTACCAACTGGGCCTGCCGTCCGAGATGGCGATGCTCAATCTATTTAACCCGCGCACCGGCATGCCGGTGGCCATCATGGACGCATCGGCCATTACCGATATGCGCACCGGAGCGATTACCGCGCTGGGCGCCCGCCATCTGGCGCGTAAAAACAGCAAAATACTCGGGCATATCGGCGCGCGCGGCACCGCTTACTGGAATGTACGCCTGCTGGACAGTCTGTATGACTTCGATGAAATCCGCGTTCACTCCCGCCGTCCGGAAAGTCGCAACGCCTTCGCGCAGCGCCTGGAACAGGATTTGGGCAAAAAGATTATCGTCACCGCCGATTGGGAAAGCTGTGTGCGCAATGCGGATATCGTGGTCGAGGCGTCACGGCTGGAAAAGCCGGCGCCCATGCTGAAAACCGCCTGGATCAAACCCGGCGCATTGGTCGTGCCCTACGGCACGATGAGCGCGGTTGAGCTGTCGCTGACCGACATCATGGATAAACTGGTGGTGGATGATTGGGGCCAGTGCAAAGGCGGCATGTTTGGCTCCCTGCGGGCGCACGTTGAAGCCGGCAAGCTTAGCGGGGAAACGCTGCATGGCGAATTGGGCCAGATCGTCGCCGGTGTTAAAAGCGGACGCGAGAACGACGATGAAACTATCCTGTTCTGGCATCGCGGTCTGTCGCTCAGCGATATTGCCCTGGGTCATGCGATGCTGGAAAAGGCGCGCAGGCTTGGTATCGGACAGGAGTTACGCTACGCATGATCGCCAACGGACGTATGTATTCGGTCACCGCGGCGGCGGCGGCGGGCTGGAAAACGCTGCTGCAGGCGGTCTACCGGCGCGCCGGCATCTCTGGGGAAGTGATTGATTATCCGGCCCCTGCCCCGCTGGAAGCGCTATGGCAACGTCCGGATCTGGCCGGGGTATTTATGTGCGGCCTGCCGTTTTCGCTCGGGCTGTTTCCCGTCGTGGCCATTGCCGCGCCGGTTCCGCTGCATTCGCTGCCCGATGGCCCCGGCAGCTACCGCAGCCGCCTGATCGTCGCCCGCGATGCGCCCTACCGGCAATTGCGGGATACCTTCGGCGGGCGCCTGGCGTTTACCAACCCGGAATCGCACTCCGGCTACAGCGCCCTGCGCTTTCACCTGCTGCCGTTCCTGCGCCCCGGGCAAACCACATTGTATCGCGAAACCACCGGCCCGCTGGTGACCCCGCGCCGGGTCGTGGAGGCCGTCGCCGGCGGCGACGCCGATATCGGCCCGGTGGACAGCTATGCCTATGAACTGCTGGCGCGCGACGAGCCGGCGCTGATAGAAAAAGTACGGGTGATAGATCACACCGCGCCGGCTCCGATGCCCCTGCTGGTGGCGTCGGCTTCACTGCCGCCGGCCGCGCTTGCCGCCCTGCAACGCGCGTTTATCGCCTTAGCCCAGGACAGTAACGGCTCCGCGCTGCTGGCGGCCCTGCAGCTGCAAGGATTTCAGATCCCCGACCCACGCGACTATCAGTTGCTGGCGCGGCGGGCAGCCGCCGCTGAACAGGCGGGATACCGGCTACTGCGCTGACGGGCCGCGCTCATCTTTATACGGCAGGTCATCACGGGTAAGGCCGATGTCCCGCAATTGCGCGTCATTAAGCGACCTCAGCGCCTTGCGGCTGCGGGAGTGTCGCCGCCACTGTTGATACCGGCCATATAACCGCCGCCACCAGCCGGTATTGCCGCAAGCGATGCGCTCAGGCGCGTTATCAGGGTCCGCCGTAATAAGATTCTTCATGGCTGTCGTCCATCCGCAATTGATGGCAACAGCATGAATCCTTTGCCTAAAAACGAGTAGATTCAACCGATTAATGGTTTGTCATAGACAGATGGCGTCACCATGACACATTATGTTATTTATAGAGGCCATCTGTATCCTTTTCCTGGCTGACCGCTACCAACATGGGTTAATTGACGACACGCATATGGCTATGACCCGTTACCACAATCTGGCTGCCCTGCTGGGCCAGCGTATTGAACAAGGTTTATATCCCATCGGTGTTCGCCTGCCCTCTATCAGGGTGCTCAGCAAAGAGCACGGGGTCAGCATCACCACCGTACAGCAGGCTTACCGCGAGCTTGAAGAACAACAGCTGGTCGAGGCACGGGCTAAATCCGGCTATTTTGTCGCTCACCGCAAACTGCGCCCCGGCCTGCCCGCCGGTTGTGATATGACCCAATGCTCGCTGGCCATCCCGCAGTGGGACCTGGTGCTTGGCATGGCCGGCCCGGCGCAGGCGGGCGAGACGGCCTTTGGGACCGCCGCGCCCGACGTTACCGCCAGTAGCCTCAAGCCGTTAACCCGGGCGTTGAGCCATGTGAGCCAGCGGCAACACCTGCGGACGTTCGATGACGAGGATATCCGGGGTAGCGTTGAGCTGCGCGGGCAAATCGCCCGGCTGATGATTGACGGCGGCAGCCGCATGGATGCCGGCAACATCCTGATTACCGACGGCGGCCGGGAAGCGCTGTCGATTGCGATTCGCTGCGTCTGCAAGCCAGGGGATCTGGTGGCGGTGGAAAAACCTTGTTTCCCGGCCGGTTTGCAACTGTTGCACGGACTGGGCATGCATATCCTGGAAATCCCCACCGACCCGGTAACGGGCATCAGCGTCGAGGCGCTGGAACTGGCGCTGGAGCAATGGCCGGTAAAAGCCATCCTGGTCACGCCCACGGGGCAAAACCCGCTGGGCTGCCATATGCCGATCGCGCGCCGCAAGGCGCTGCTGGAGCTGGCTCAGGGACATGATGTGGCCATCGTTGAAGACGATGTCTACGGCGAGCTGTCTTATCCCTATCCCCGGCCGGCCACGATTACGTCAATGGATTTTTCCGGCAATGTGCTGTTATGCAGCTCCTTTTCCAAAACCCTTGCGCCGGGCTTAAGGGTCGGCTGGCTTGCCCCCGGCAGCTATATGAACCGAGCCGTCCATATGAAATATATCGGCACCGGCCCCACCGCCAGCCTGCCGCAGCTGGCCATCGCCGATTTTATCAGGCAGGGGCATTACCTCAAGCATGTCAGGCGTATGCGTGGCCAGTACCAGCATAATCGGGATGTGATAACCGGATGGGTGACGGATTATTTTCCCTGCGGTACGCGGGTAAGCCGCCCGCAGGGGGGCTTTTTATTATGGATTGAGCTGGATCGCCGTATCGATGCCCAGCGACTGAACCAGGCATTATCAGACCAGGCGGTTTCCATAGCCATCGGCGCGGTGTTTTCCGCCGCCGGTAAATATGACAACTGCCTGCGGATAAATTACGCGCGCCCGCTTTCAGACGAGATAAAGCAGGCCATACGGCAGATCGGTATGAAGGTTCAGCAGTTGCTGGAGCACCCCTGATTTCGTCCGGACCTTAAACAGCCAATGATTTAGTCAGCGTGATAAGCGCCAGATCGTCGCGTAAAGGCACGCCCACGTTGGGATCATTATAGGGAAATGGCTCCGTATCACCGGTTTTGGCAAAACCGCGCCGTTCGTACCACGCAATCAGCTTATCCCGCACATTGATAACGGAAATCTTGAGGCTCCCGGCACCCGCGTCGCGGGCAAATTTCTCCGCGCCCGCCATGATGCTTTTGCCGAGACCGGCGCTTTGCGCATGCGGGCTTACGGCCAGCATCGAGAGATACCATTCGCCTTGATCCAAGGGCGTGAGCGCCACGCACCCGCATAATTCGCCGCGAGCGGGCTCCACCGCCAGCAGAATGATCGACGCGCCATTCTCTATCATGTCGGCCAGGTCGCGCCGGCTGGTGCGCGGCCCGTCGATCAGCCCGACTTCAGTGGTCCAATCCGGCGCCGAGAGGCCTCTGTAGGCCTGGTTAACCAGTTCCGCCACGCTGTCCAGTTCTTGTGCCCCTGCGATGGATAGCTCCATGTTTTCCTCTGCTTTCTGGCCATTTCCCAGTGCTTATTAAAGCCGCATTATCACCGGCCCGTCAATAAGCAGAGGCCGTCATGACGGCGCGCCCACCCGGTATGACGCCCCCTAGGCGGTCACATCAGCGCAGGCGCGCGGTTTTGCGCATTGTCGCCTGACTTACGGCTGTTCAGGCGTGGGAAACCGGCCCAACTGCTGAAACAAACCGAACCAGTCCTCGAGATGCCAGGTCCTCTTAATGCGCGCCCCTTCGAATTCGTGGAATTCATGGATAGCAAAACCGACCTGTTTGCCCGTCGCCGGAATGCCGAACAAAGGCCCTAGATGGGTGCCGGTAATCTCCGCCCGCACCCCCATGCGCCCGGCCGTCTGGATGACATCGAGGATAGTGATTTTGACGTCGGGCATCGCCGCGATAAAGGCGCGGATAATCGGCTTAAGACCATCGGGGCCGGGACCCTGGCCGGGCGCCAGGGGAATATCGTCCCAGTCGGCGGTGACGGCGATATCCAGCAAATCCGGGTTCTGGTCGTTAAACGCACGGTAGAGCATGTCGACCGTTTGCCGTTCAACACGCAGTTGTTCTGTTTCAGCGAGCGGGGTGGAGGATGTCATTTGCGGCCGTTCCTTTCTGATAAGTGGAAATATAAGGTTGGAGTCTGATGAATCCGCTATTATTTGTCCAACAGATATAAAATATGAATGAGTATTTGATTTATGGATTTCCACGGTATCGATCTGAATTTGCTGGCGGCCTTTGACGCGCTGATGGACGAGCGGAACGTCACCCGCGCGGCGGCGCGCGTAGGGGTAAGCCAGCCGGCGATGAGCGCGGCGCTGTCGCGTCTGCGCGCGTTATTTGGCGATCCGTTGTTCCTGCGCAGCGCCGAGGGGCTGCTGCCCACGCCGCGCGCCAGGGATATCGCGCAACCCATCGCTCAGGCGCTGCGGCAGATAGAAGCGGCCCTGGTGGCCAAACCGGCGTTCATGCCGGCGAAGGCGTCGCTGGCCTTTACCCTCGGGGTGCCCGACTATCCGGCCTTTGTGCTGCTGGCGGCCCTGGTCACGGCGCTGGAAAAGCAGGCGCCGGGCGTGTCGTTAAACGTGCGCGCCTTTACCGGCCGGGATAGCGCCGTCGATCTGCTGGACGCGGGCACTATCGACGTCGCGGTCGGGGTCATGCCCACCCGCCCGGAGACCCGGATAATGACCCGGCCCATCCTGCGGGACGAGTTTGTCACCATTACCCGCCGCGCCGGCGCGGCGGTGGAAGACGCGATGACATTGGCGCGCTTCCTGGCCCTGCGCCATGTTCTCGCGTCCCCGGAGGACGACCGGCACGGCCTGGTGGATCAGGCGCTGGCGCAGATGGGCAAACAGCGTATCCTGGCGCTGACGCTGCCCCAGATGTTCGCGGTGCCCGGCGTCGTGGCGCGGACCGCATTGACGGCAACCCTGCTGCGGCGGGTCGTGCTGAATTCGCCCGTCCGGCACGAACTGGCCTTGTTTGCGCCGCCGGTGGTCTTGCCGCCGATAGAATTCCACCTGATCTGGCACCGGAAAAGCGATCAGCACCCGGCCCAGCGCTGGTTCAGGGAACTGATCGCGTCACATGCTTTAGCGTTGCAATAACCATTTGCCTGGCGGGCAAACCGGCGTTACGGTAATTCAGCGATTATTTTTCCCGCGAGGACATGATGACGGCAAAAAACAGTGAAAACGACAACCCCGCTTCCTTATCGGCCATCGCCCTGGCGCAAAAATTACAGGCTTTGGCGCAAACCGGGCTGACCTATACCAAAGATCGTTATGATATCGAGCGTTACCTGGAGCTACGGAATATCGCCGCGCAGCTGACAGCCGACGTATTGGCGTTAGATAAGCCGCCGGTATTGGACATGTTCAAACAACAGGAAGGGTATGCCACGCCAAAGGTCGACACCAGGGCGATAATTCTGCGCCAGGGTAAAATACTGCTGGTGCAAGAGGCCGATGATCGGCTGTGGAGCCTGCCCGGCGGCTGGGCCGATGTCGGCGATAGCCCATCCGGCGCGGTGTGCCGTGAGGTCGAGGAAGAAACCGGCCTTACCGCCAGCGTGGAGCGCTTGCTGGGCGTATGGGACCGTAATCAGCATGGCCATCCGCCTTATCCCTGGCACGTCTATAAGCTGATATTTCATTGCCGGGAATTGGGCGGCGAAATCCGCTTAAGCGAGGACTCGCTGGACGTTGATTTTTTCGACCCCCTCGACCTGCCGCCGTTATCGTTAACCCGCATCGTGCCGGTAGAAATTGCAACCAGCCTGGAGATTATAAAAAACAATAAAAGCACCTGGTTTGATTAGCGCCAGGGGAAGAATATCCGCGGGTAAACATCGCCACGGATTTCTTCCGGCGGGATATTATTCCCTATTTTCAGCGGTATTCCCGGCTTTGCGTTGCGATATTTCACCCGCCGGTTTCCGGCCCGTCTTCTGCCAATAAGGCGGTAGCAGAAAGCTGGCCACGGCAATAATGCCCAGCCCCGCCCCCGCCAGCAATAACGTTTGGGCGCCGTAGTGATCCATCCAGATTCCGCCCGACATGGCGCCGGCGCCGATGCCGATATTAAAGGTCATCACGTACAGCGCCGACGCCGCCTCCGCCTGCCCCGGCGCCAGCTCTATCACCCAGCTCTGCAGGCCGATAATCAGCATGGCGATGGATGCGCCCCATAGCGCCATCACCAGCCAGGAAATACCCGGCAGCCCGGCGAAGCACAGCATCAGCAGCTGGCTGATAACAATACCGATGGCGGAAACCACCGCCAGGCGCATCGGCCGCGGCCCCAGCCAGCCAGCCAGCAACGTACCCGCGGCACCCGCCAGGCCGAAGACCAGTAACGCCAACGGCAGGCGCGCGCCGCGCATCCCCAGGGTCTCGGTTACCAGCGGGGTGATATAGGTATAGCCGTTAAAATGGGCGGTAATAATCAACAGCGTTACCGCGGCGGCCCCGTAGAGCGGCCAGTTGCGATGGGGAAACCCCGCGCCCTCGCCGCGCGCCGCCACGGCCATCGGCGGCAGCCAGAAATAGCCCATGATAAGGATTATCAGCCCGAACGCGCCGAAGATCGCAAAGCCCTGCTGCCAGTCAAAAGCCTGCCCCAGGGCGGTTGATAACGGCACGCCGGCCACGATGGCCAGGGAAATCCCCGAGAACACCCAGGCGGTGGCGCGGCTGGCCGCCATGCGCGGCGCAATTCTGACCGCGTAGGACGCCAGGCTGGACCAGAAGACGCCATGCCCCAATGCCGCCACGATCCGCAGTCCCATCAGCTGTCCCCAGGAATGGGTTATCAGGGCCAGGCCGTTGCACAGGGTAATAATCCCCAGCAGGACCAGAAATAGCGGCCGGCGATCAATGCGGTTGGTCGAGAGCGTCAGGGGGATTACCGTCAGGGTAATGATCCAGGCATACCCCGTCACCAGCGAGCCGACCGCGGCGTGGGAAACCCGCAGATCCGCGGCAATGCGCGACAGCAGTCCAATAGGCAGGTACTCGGTGGTTTGGGAAACAAACGCGCCCAACATCAATACCAGCAACGCACGTATCATCTTTTGGATATCCAGTAATGCACGGGAGGTGCGTAAAGACCGACAGATGGCGTTAACCATAACCGCTAAAGGATTAAAGAAAAATACGATACTATTCACTTCTCAGATGACATTTACGTCATGAATGGAGGGAGCATGGGCTCTTTAAACGGCCTGGAACTTTTTGTCCAGGTGGTCAGAGCGGGCAGTTTTGTCGAGGCGGCCCGTCTTTGCGGCCTGTCGCCCTCGGCGGTGAGCAAAGGCATCGCCCGGCTGGAGGCGCGTTTAAGCGTCCGTTTGCTGAACCGAAGCACCCGCAGCGTCGCCCTGACGGCGGAAGGCGCCCGCTTTTACGACAGCAGCCAGACTATCCTGCGCGCTGTTGAAACCGCGGAAAATGAGCTGACCCAGATAAAGGAATATCCCCGGGGCAAGCTTAAGGTCAGCCTGGCGGATGAAAGCATGGTATTGCCCCGCCTGGCCGACTTTGCCCTGGCCTGGCCGGCGATAGAGCTGGAACTGGATTTTTCCGATCGCATGGTGAATGTTATCGCGGAAGGCTTCGACGTGGTGGTGCGCAGCGGCGCTATCCGTGATTCCCAATTGATGGCCAAAAAACTGGCGGTCTTCAGTTCAAAAGTGGTCGCCTCGCCCGCTTATCTTGCCAGGGCCGGCATTCCGCTGCATCCGGATGATTTACAGCGCCATGCCTGCCTGCATTACCGTTTCCCCCACAGCGGTAAACTTGAATCCTGGCAATTGCTGGGCGTGGATCCGGCATCGGCCAACCCGCTGCCTGTCGCCATGGTGTGCAATAACACTCAGGGACGGCTGAGCTTTGCCCGGCGCGGCGCGGGGCTGGCATGGCTGCCGGATTATATTGTCCGCCCCGCGCTGGATGAGGGCGCCCTGGTCAGCGTACTGGATGAGTATGCCGTCAGGGCGGAGCCGTTATGGCTGTTATGGCCTTCCGGGCCGTACCTGCCGTTAAAGACCCGGGTTTTTATCGATTATCTGGCCGGGTGTTTCCAGCCCGGCGCGAACCTTGCCGGCGGATAGCGCTGTGATGGGCCAAGCTCATGCCGGCGCGCGCGCCGGGCCGGGCTCGGAATCACCCGCCACGGTCGGACGCCGGTGCGCGGCAAAACCGGACTGCCCCGGCGCAATCTCAGGCCGCAGCGTCAGTTCGGGAATACTATACTCGCCGGCATTCTGCGGACGAAAAGAGAGGGGCGGGGTGCGCCACAGGTTGTCCAGGCGTTGCGCGAGCGTGTCGCTGATAGCCGAAAACCGCGCCTCGTCCATGCGGCCGGTGCGATAGACCAGGAAGGGCGGCAAGACGTCGAACCCGGGATAATAGAGGATCCCGTGTTGGATCGGGAACAAAATATCCTCCATCGGGCCATTGATGCCGCGCGGGCTATAATGCGGCTCCCATCCCCCCGTGGTCACGATCAGCATCGCCCGTTTTCCCGCCATGGCGCCTTCCCCGTAGCGATCGCCCCAGCGCGCGTCGGAGTGTTCTCCCACACCGTAAGCGAAGCCATACGCATAAACGCGCTCCACCCAGCCCTTCAGGATTGCCGGCATCGAGAACCACCACAGCGGAAACTGCAAAATCACCGCATCCGCCCAGCGCAACTTGTCCTGCTCCTGGGCGATATCCGCGCTTTGCCGGCCGTTTTCGAAGGCGAGCCTGGAATCCAGCGAGGGATCGAAGCGCGCGCCGGCCGGTCCGTCCAGGCTATCGTTGGCATCAAGCGCGGCTTTCCACTTCATGGCATAGAGGTCCGATACCTGGACCCGGTGGCCCGCCTGTTCTAAATGGGTAACCGCGAAATTTTTCAGCGCGCCGTTTAAGGATTGAGGCTCGGGATGGGCATAGACGATCAGGATATTCATAGCAGGACCTTGGTGATGGCAAAAAGGCAGAATAGGCCGTGTTCAGGTATAGTAGAAATTAATTTATTCTATTCCGGGTATAGCGATGATTAATCTCCAACGGCTGGATCTTAACCTGCTGGTGACGCTGGATGTGCTGCTCGCGGAACATAACGTTACGCGCGCGGCGCGGCGGCTGAACCTGTCGCAGCCCTCGGTCAGCGTCCATCTCGCCAAATTAAGGGAAACCTTTGGCGATCCCCTGCTGCTGCCGGGACCCAGGGGCATGATCCCCACGCCAAGGGCCGAGGAGCTGCGCGCGCCGTTACGGCAAGCGCTTGACGCGCTTTCGCATGCGATGTCGCCCGGCGCGCCCTTTGACCCCGCCACATCCAGCCATACCTGGCGCGTCGCCGCCTCCGACTACAGCGAATCGACGGCGCTGCTGCCCGCGCTGCCGGGATTACGCCTGATGTCCCCCGGCAGCAGGCTGGCGGTGCTCGCGCCGGTGCCGTCGCTTATTGCCCGGCAAGCGGAACAGGGTGAAATTGACCTGGCCTTTCATACCAGCGAAGGATCGCCGCCCGGCCTGCATCGCCGGGTGCTGTTCGCGGAGCGCTATGTACTGGTCGGCCGCGCCGGTCATCCGCGCTTGAAAAAACCGCCGACCCTGGCACAGTTCTGCGAACTCGATCAGGTGATCGTATCGCCGGACGGCGGGGGATTTTACGGCATTACAGACAAAACGCTTGCCGATCTGGGGCTGGCGCGCCGGGTGGTGCTGTCAGTGCCCCATTTCCTGCTGGTGATGGCGGTGCTGGCCCGCACCGATCTGGTGGCCATGCTGCCTTCGCGCCTGGTGCGCGACGCCACCGCGCTGCGAGTGACCGAACCGCCGGTGGAGGTCGAAGGATTCGAACTGGCCATGCTATGGCACGATCGCGCCCATCACGACCCGGCGCATCAATGGCTGCGCGGCCATATCGCGGCGTCGGTGTGAACAAGGGCCTCGTCTCATCCGGCCGGATATTTAGAGGCTTTATATCCCGCTGAAAAGTGATCTGTCGCAAAGGTTATTATGACGATGATTAAAGAATGTATACTGTAAATATAATCTATTGAATATAGATATTTTATTGAACCAACCCTATCCAGCCGTTTATTTATAAAAATTGTATTAGCCACATTATTTATTTTTTTGCGGAGGAATGATGAAAATATTAACCACTGTTGTGCTGGTCCTGTTAATCATTGGCGGATTGAACTGGTTACTGGTCGGACTGTTTCAATATGATCTGGTCGCCGCCCTGTTCGGCGGACAGGCCGCCGTCGTATCACGGATTATTTATGCGCTGGTGGGGCTATGCGCTATTTACACGATCGCGCTGTTGCCGAAATTGCGCACCGCCTGCCACCACGCATAACAACACCGCCTCCCGTCCGCGGCGGGACGGGAACAATAATGACTCTCCCGCCGCGCAGGATGGAAAAACCGATAAATACCCCCGCCCATTCCGGGCCGGGGATATTATTATCACGATTTAAAAATCGACGTTGACCCCCACTTGGAACGAGCGTCCCGGCTCGACGGCCAGCGCCTGGTTGGCGAAATCCTGCCGGGTGACATTGGTTAACTGGCGGCTGCTCAGATAATCCCAGTATTTGCGATCGGTCAGGTTATAAATGCCGCCGCTGAGTTTGACGTTTTTCGCCACCTGCCAATAGGCGGTAAGATCCACCAGGCCGTAACCGGGAATACGCATATAGTCCGTGGTGGCGTCGGTTAATGCGCCACCGCTATTGGTATAGCTTTGGCGGTTGGTGGCGGTGGCTTTTTTCCCCTTCTGGAATGTCGAGGTAAGGGCGGTGCCGTAGCGCCGGCCCGGATCGTCCCAGGCCAGTCCCACAATGGCTTTCATCGGCGCGACGCTGTCTAAATCGACATAGTCGTCGCCCATATAGCTGGATTTGGACTTGCCCTTATTATAACCGAACGCGACGGTGGCGCTTAAGCCATTGACCGATTCAAACCAGGTGCCGAAATTAAATTTGCTGCTGAATTCTCCGCCGTAGATATAAGCTTTGTCGCGGTTCTCAGCTTTATAAGCGACAAAAATATTACCCGGAACGCGGGTAAATTCCCCCGGATTGGCGCTACGGGTATAGCGGGTATTGGCAATAAAGTTTTTATAGGTGTTGTAGAACAGCGCACCGTTAAAGGTCACGCCGGGAGTAATATCGCCTTTCAGGCCCCATTCAAAGTTATTACTGGTCTCTGTTTTCAGATCGCTATTGCCAATCAGGGCATATTGCTGGCTGCCGGCATAGCTCGAGCCGAGATTCCACGACCCATATAACTGGCTGGCGTCGGGGAATTGCGCGCCGCGTTTATATTGCAGGTAGGTGGTCATGGCCGGGGTGAGATCGTACAGGAAACTCAGGGACGGCAGTATCTGGGTATCGCTGTTGGTCTTGCCGTACAGGGATTCCACTTCGCCCGGAGTGAGCACCGCGCTGCCCGAGGCCAGGCTGGACAGGTTGGTGGGTTTACTGTTCTGGTAGACCGCCCGCGCCCCGGGCACAATGGCAAAGCCGTGCCCGGCCAGGTCAAGGCTGATGCGGTCCTGAACAAAACCGCCCAGGGTGTAGGTGCGGCTGTCGGCCTCGGGCTGCATAATGGCGGTATAGATGCTCGGGGCCGGGAATTGCGCGAACGGCCGCTCTGTTTCTGATTGACGCGCATTAAGGCCGGCGCTCAGCGCATGAATGCCGACGGTTTTCAGCCAACGGCTATCAAAGCCCCAGGTATCGACATTGTAATCCGACTGCACCCGCTCGCGCGTGGCGGCGGTCAGCGGCATGTCGGTGTTGTCGTGGGCCTCGGCGTTCTGGTAATAGAGCTGCGTATCCAGCTGGTCTACCCAGCCCACGTCAATCGGCGTCCAGCGATCCTTCACGCTCAGGCTCCAGCGGCGGGTATCGCTTTGCTGCCGGGACGTGCCGATCACGCTGCTGCCCGCGCTGTTCCAGGTATCAAAGTGGGTATGGTTGGTCTTATCGTAATATTCCGCCGTCCCGGTGAACTGATGCTCTTCGTTGGGTTGCCAGATGCCGCTGGTCATGATGGCGGTGGAATGCCAGTTGGCCGGGAAGGCGTCGGCGCTGTCGCTATTGGTCCGCGTCTCCTGTCCGTCCCGACGGCTTATCACCACCAGGCCCCGCAGCTCCTCATCGCCCGCCGCGGCGGTAATGCCGTTGTGCCAGGCGCGGTTGGCCGAATCATAATCGCTTTGATAACCAAAATAGGTGTTCTTTTTATAGCTCAGGTAATCGTCAGGCGACTTGGGCAGAAAGGATACCGCGCCGCCGATGGCGGTGTTGGCGCGCTCGGTGGGCGTGGCGCCGGAGGCGATATCCACCTGGCCGTACATATAGGGGTCGATATAGTCGCGGCCGATGCCGAAGGTTCCCAGGCCGGCGCGGCTGGCGTAGGCGCGGCCGGTGGCGTTGGGCAAGGGGATGCCGTCCACGTCGATGGCGACGCGGTTGCTTTCCAGTCCGCGGATGTTATAGCCGGTATAACCGCTGCGATCGAAGCCGCTTTTACCCGACGACGAACCGGCGCTTGAACCGGTGGCGCTGATTAACGGCTGGTAGCGCATAAGGGTACCGAAATCATTACCGCCGTGGCGTTGCATATCCTCCGCGCTGATGCGCGTAGCGGTGCCGGCCTGTTTCACCAGGCGGGGCGCATTGACCTTCATGACATCCTCAACGGCGGCCGGTTCTTTTGCCGGCTGCCCCTTGGCGTCATTATCCGAAGCGGCCGGCGGCACTTTGTTTTCCACGGCGCTTGCATGCCAGGCCGGCAGGGTAAATAGCATCGCCGAAATAAGGGCGTTAAAAGGCCTGTTTCGCCTTTTTTCAGTGAACATAATAGAGCCTCAAAGCGGTCAAATTATAAGTTAATGCTCAACCATTGCCGGAGTATTAGTAAGGGAATAGCTATCCCAATTATTATTATTGCTAAAACGCACTGCATTTAATGACGTAAAAACCCTACGGAAATAAGCAGTATTAGTCTGGCTACCCGTTATAAAAGTCAGGTTTTTGCTTTCCTATTCGCTGACGATAACATTATTTTAATTACGGTTATCTGACGGCTTCAGGCGTTGACGCTTGCTGGCGTGGTGTTATATCCCTAATAAAAAGTGGTGAGCCGAAGGCATATTCACAATTGATAACGATAATCTTTACGATAACAGAAATCATTATCATCTTTATACATTTTTAAGTTATATTTGCAACAGTTTCACTGCGAATGATTTACACGCCCGTTAAGCAGGCCCATTCGCAGCCGTATCCCGCTAACATCCGCTTTCGCCGACACAAAAAGGAACCCTGAATGAACCAGCGTTATCAGCATTACCTTGAGCTAAAACAGCAGCATCCGAAAAAATATGCCCGGGAATTGGCGCAGTTGCTGAATATCAGCGAAGCGGAGCTGGCCTGGGCCAGGGTCGGGCATGACGCGCGGCGCCTGGACGGCGATATGCCGGCGCTATTGCAGGCGCTGGCCGCCGTGGGCGAGACAAAATCCATTACCCGTAATGAATATGCGGTACATGAACAGATCGGCCATTACGACAACCTGCGTCTCGGCGAGCACGGCGGCCTGGTCTTAAACCCGCGGGCGTTGGATCTGCGCCTGTTCGTCGGCCAGTGGAACTGCGCCTTTGCACTTATCGAATCGGGTCCGCGCGGCGAGCGCCAAAGCCTGCAGATTTTTGATCATCAGGGCGACGCGGTACTGAAAATCTATGCCACGGAGCAAACCGATCGCCATGCCTGGGAACAGCTTATCGCGCGTTTCGTCAGTGAAGATAATGCGGCGCTGGCGCTGGCGGCGGCGGCGGATAAACCGGCGCACAACGACAGTCCGGATAACCGGCGCATCGAACTGGACTGGCGCGCCATGACCGATGTGCATCAGTTTTTCCCCTTGCTTAAACGCCACAACATTACCCGGCAGCAGGCGTTTCGCGCGGTGGGCGACGACCTGGCCATACGTGTGGATAACCGGGCGCTGAGCCGGGTATTGCAAGCGGCGCTTGCGGATGCCAACGAAATCATGGTGTTTGTTGGTAACCGCGGCTGCGTGCAGATATTTACCGGCGCCATAGAGAAAGTGGTGCCGATGGAAAAGTGGATCAATATCTTTAACCGCCGGTTTACGCTGCATCTGGTGGAAGACGCCATTGCCGAAACCTGGGTAACGCGCAAACCGACCCGGGACGGCATGGTCACCAGCCTGGAACTGTTTGCCGCCGACGGCACGCAAATCGCCCAATTGTTCGGTCAGCGCAGCGAAGGGCAACCCGAGCAGATCGCCTGGCGCGGACAAATGGCCCTGCTGACGCAAAAAGGCCTACCGGCATGAAAAAATGGCTTATCGTTTTGCTGGCCCTGCCGATGGCGGCGCTGGCGCAAACGCGGGTGGTCAGCATCGGCGGCGATGTAACGGAAATCATCTATGCCCTCGGCGCGGGCGACGAGCTGGTGGCGCGCGACAGCACCAGCCAGCATCCCGCCGCGGCCGTCGCCTTGCCCGACGTGGGTTATATGCGCATGCTCAACGCCGAGGGCATCCTGGCCATGCACCCCGGGATGGTATTGGCCAGCGATCAGGCCAAACCGTCGGTGGCGCTGCAACAGGTAGCCGATAACGGCGTCACGGTGGTTACGGTGCCCGGTACGCCCGATATCGCCGTCATCGACAGTAAAATCGCCCGCATCGCCTCGGCGCTGGGCCGGCAAACGCAGGGCGAGACGCTGCGCGCGGATATCCGCCGCCAGATGGCGGCCATCCCCGCCAAGCCGCTGCCGGTAAAAGTCCTGTTTATTTTCAACCATAGCGGCATGACCACCATGGCCGCCGGCCAGGAAACGGCGGCCGATGCGGCCATTCGCGCCGCCGGCCTGCAAAATGCCATGCAGGGATTTAAACATTACCAGCCGCTGTCGCAGGAAGGCGTCATCGGCAGCGCGCCGGATCTGGTGCTGATTACCACCGACGGGGTAAAAACCCTGGGCGGCGAGGAGAAGGTCTGGGCGTTGCCGGGGCTGGCATTGACGCCGGCGGGCAAGGCGCGACGGCTGTTGGTGCTGGACGATATGGCGCTGCTGGGGTTCGGCCTTGAAACGCCGGCGGCCATTGCCCGCCTGCGCCAGACCGCTGAAACGCTGCCATGATGCGCCAAGCCCGGCCGGGACGGTTTTTACTGTTGCTGGCACTGGTGCTGCTGGCCATGGCGGCGCTGGCGGTAAATGTCGGCGCGATGCATTTGTCGCTGGTTAGCCTCTGGCGCCGGCCTTTTGACGCGGCGCTCTGGCATATCTGGTGGCATATCCGGCTGCCGCGCATCCTGCTGGCGGTGATCATCGGCGCGGCGCTGGCGCTGTCCGGCGGCGTGATGCAGGGGCTATTCCGCAATCCGCTGGCCGACCCGGGCCTGCTGGGCATCAGCAGCGGCGCGGCGCTGGCGGTGGCCCTGTCGGTGGTCCTGTCCGTGACGCTGCCGCCGCTGCTGGCGCTTTATTCTCCCATGCTGGCGGCTTTTATCGGCAGCCTGGCGGTGACGCTTATTATTTTTTCCCTCGGACGTCCCGGTCATCGCTCTTTGTCGCGCCTGCTGCTGCTGGGCATTGCCATTAACACCCTGTGCGGCGCTGCCATCGGCGTCTTGTCCTGGATAAGCGACGACCGGCAGCTGCGGCAGTTGTCGTTATGGGGCATGGGCAGCCTGGGGCAGGCGCAATGGCCGACGGTACTGGCCTGCGCCTCCCTGGTGCTGCCCGCCGCCCTGCTGGTGCAGCGTCAGGCGGCGCGGTTAAATCTGCTGCAACTGGGCGACGAGGAAGCTCATTATCTTGGCGTGGACGTGAAACGCACCCAGCGGCTGTTGCTGATGCTCAGCGCGCTGCTGGTGGCGGCGTCGGTGGCGGTCAGCGGCATTATCGGCTTTATCGGCCTGGTGATCCCGCATCTGGTGCGCATGTGCCTGGGGGCCGACCATCGCTGGCTGTTGCCGGGCGCCACCCTGGCCGGCGCCGCCCTGCTGCTGCTGGCCGATACCCTCGCCCGCACGGCGGTGGCGCCGGCGGAAATGCCGGTGGGATTGCTCACCAGCCTGCTGGGCGGCCCCTGGTTTTTGTGGCTTATCCTGCGCCGGCGCGGAGGCGAAAATGAATAAGGGCTTAACCGCCGAAGGCGTGGGCTATCGCATATCCAACCGGACGTTATTAGAGGATATCTCGTTATCGCTGGCCCCCGGCGAGCTGGTTGCGCTGATAGGCCCCAACGGCGCCGGAAAATCCACCCTGCTGCGCCTGTTGACCGGTTACCTGACGCCAAGCGTTGGGGAATGCCGCCTGCTGGGCCGCCCCCTGCGCCGATGGCCGGCGCAGGAACTGGCACGGCAGCGGGCGGTCATGCGCCAGCAAAGCAGTCTCTCCTTTCCGTTTACCGTGGCCGAAGTGGTGGCCATGGGCCGCGCGCCCTGGCAAACGCAGCCAAACCGCGACCGCGTGGCGGAAATCATGGCGTTTACCGGCTGCGATGCCCTGGCGGGGCGCGATTTCCGTCGTCTGTCCGGCGGCGAGCAGCAGCGGGTGCAGCTGGCCCGCACCTTGGCGCAGCTGTGGCAGGACGACGGCCCGGCCGGCTGGCTGTTTCTGGATGAACCCACCTCCGCGCTGGACTTATATCATCAGCAGCATATCCTGCGCCTGCTGCGCCGGCTTACGCAGACCGGCCGCCTGACGGTCTGCTGCGTACTGCACGATCTGAACCTGGCGGCGCTGTGGTCCGATCGGATTTTGCTGTTGCATGAAGGCAGGCTGGCGGCAAGCGGCGCGCCGGGCGATGTCCTGACCGAAGCGCGGCTAACGCGATGGTATCAGGCGGATCTGGTGGTGCGGCCCCATGCGGAGTATGGGGTGCCGCAGGTTTCGCTGAAACGGTAAATAAGAACGCTCTGGCATCTATGACCAGTCATGACTCGCGCACAGATGCTGCGCCCTGTCCTCTACGATATTTTCTCCTGCAAACGCTGCGTTATGAAAGCTGTGGCGACCAGCCGCGATGCCGGAGCGTTAGTCTGGACATCATAGCCGTCGCCTATCGTCAGCCCTGGCGGGTACCGCCCACCACCAGGTTATCCACCTTAAGCGTCGGCTGTCCCACGCATACCGGCACGTTTTGCCCCGCCTTGCCGCACACGGCGGTGCCACGATCCAGCGCCAGGTCGTTGCCGACCATGCTGATTTGTTGCAGGGTTTCCGGGCCATTGCCGGTCAGAGTGGCGCCTTTGACCGGCGCGGTGATTTTGCCATCCTCAATCAGGTACGCCAGGGCGGTCTGGAAACTGTATTGCCCGCTGACGATATCCACCTGCCCGCTGCCCAAGTCAGCCAGATATAATCCGCGTTTGACCGAGGCGATAATCTCACCTGGATCATATTGCCCGCTGCGCATAAAGGTATTGGTCATGCGCGGCATCGGCAAATGCGCATAGGACTGGCGCCGGCCGTTGCCGGTGGGCGGCAGCTTCATCAAGCGCGCGCTCAGGCTGTCGTGCATATAGCCTTGTAAGACGCCATCCTCGATAAGGGACGTGCACTGTGTCGGCTGTCCCTCGTCGTCCACATTCAGCGACCCGCGTCGTCCCGCCACCGTGCCGTCGTCGACGATATTGACCCCCGGCTGCGCTACCCGTTCGCCGATGCGCCCGGAATAAACCGAGGTGCCCAATCGGTTAAAATCGCCCTCAAAGCCGTGCCCCATGGCTTCATGCAGCAACATACCGGGCCAGCCGGCTGCTATCACCACCGGCATGCTGCCGGATGGTGCCGCTACCGCCTCCAGGTTAATCAATGCCTTTTCAACCATAGCGCGCAATGAGACCTGCAGCGCGACGTCATTGAACATGCCGAAATCCCCGCGCCCGCCCATGCCGGTACCGGCCGATTCCTTATTGCCGCGCTGCTCGACCACCACGCCGACATGCAATACCAGCATCGGCCTGATATCCGCCGCCTGATGGAAATCATGACGCAGAATATAATTGACCGAATGGGTTAATTCCAGGCTGGCGGTAACCTGGACGACCCGCGGATCGAGAGCCCTGGTCATGCGGTTAATTTTTTGCAGCAAGCCGATTTTCTGCGCCGCGTCGCACGCCAGCAGCGGGTCATCGTCGATAAAACGCAGCCGTGCCGGGGGGTAAGCCGCAGGCGCTGGCAAAGAGAGCCGGCCCGGCACCGCGATACTTTTTACCGAGCGGGCGGCCTCTTGCAAATACTTAAGATCAATATGCTGAGAATAAGCGAACGCGGTCTGGTCATGTTCGACCGCACGCAGGCCGAAGCCCTGGTCGACGTCAAAAGAGCCGAAATTCACCACGCCGTTCTCCATGGCCCAGCTTTCACGTCTCAGACTCTGTACAAAAAGATCGGCGTAATCCACCCGGTGCGACAGCACCTGATCCATCACCTCCTGTAGTTGCCCATCGGATATGCCATGCGATTCCAGCAACTGCTGTTTAGCCGGCGCCAGATGGGAGGTGGCTAGTGTTTCAATCATGATAAAACTCCTTTGGCTTAGCGTCCTGCCACCTGCAGGCTGTTGATTAACACGGAACCGCTGGTAAAGGCGCCCTGGGTGAAATTATCGGTGCCGACAGCGGCAATATCGCGGAATATATCCGCCAGGTTGCCCGCCACGGTCACTCCATCGACGGCATGGCGTATTTCACCGCCCTCGACCCAAAAGCCACGCAGGCTGCGGGAGTAATCACCGGTTATCAAACGCGCTCCGCCGCCGCTAAATCCGGTAATCAGAAGACCTGTATGCAGTTTTTTCACCATGGCGGCAAAGTCATCGCCAGGCTGGGTCAGGCTGCTGCGCAGCGTCAAATTGCACGGTCCCCAACCGTTGCCGGTGGGCGTCATTCCGAGGCGCCGCGCCGCATAGGCCGACAGAAAAAAGCCGGTAAGGTGTCCGTCGTCCACCACCCGCCGCACCGCACCGCCGATACCGTCGCTATCGAACGCCCGGCTGGCGAGCCCCTGCGGGATAAAGGGATTTTCCTCAACGGTGATATGCCCGCTAAAGATCGCCTGGCCAAGCCGTCCGGCGAGAAAACTGTTACGGCGATACAACGCCGCGCCGCCGGCGGCCTGCACCAAATGATCAAGCAGCGTGAGGGCGCAAAGGGGATCGAACAACACCGGACAGCGTCGACTACCGGCCAGCGGCGCGCTATCCAGGGCGGCCAGCGCACCGCTCGCGGCCCGGCGCCCAATAGCTTCCGGCGTCATCATCGTCGAAGCAAGATGGGAATGGGAATTACAGAAATCCAGTTGGCTGTGGCCCTGATTTTTGGCCAGCGCCTTGGCGCTCATCACATGGTCGGTTTGCCGCTGGCCCTGGGCGAAACCACGGCTGTTCATCAAAAACCAATGGGACTGACCGGAACGTACCCAAACACCGTCACTCATCGCGCCCTTGCCCGCTGATGAAATACCGGACTCGATACGATGAGCCAGCGCTTGCGCACCGGGCTCGTCCAGATCCCAGGGATGCCATAAATCGAGCTGTCGCGGCTCCCGACATAACAACTGCTCCGGTGGCAGGCCGGTAAATTCATCCTCGCCGGTATAACCGGCGATACGACATGCCGCCTGCACCGTTTCGCGCAGGCGCGCGGGTGAAAAATCGGTGGAGCCGGTGGTGCCCTGATGCTGTCCGCGATAGACGGTGAGCGACATGCTGGACTGCGCATCGCGGGTGCGCGCCCGCAGCCGGCCCTGGCGCATTTCAATCAGCAAGCCGTTGCTTTCGGAAAATATCACCTGCGCATCGGATGCGCCTTCCCGGACAGCCTGCGCTATGACGCTATCGGCCAGTTCAGCCAATTGCTGCTGGCTGTGCGCAAAAGTATTCGGCATGGATGCCTCCTGGTCAAAGGTCATGGTTTAAAAGTCCGGCGCCTCGGCCAGCAGCCGGTTCAACGCCCGCTGGATCTGGGTATTTATTGGTTCGCTGAGCTGGTTGTAATTTTGATGAAAGGCCTTTTCTTTGGCGATAAACGCCGGATTTTGCGCCAGCCACTCCTCTCTTAACAAAGTGATTTCCTCCTGGCTAAGCTTGCCGGCCGGGGACAAACGCTCTTTTTCGGTAAACCAGGCGAAACGTATATCGGGCGTGGCGCGATCATCGTCGCTCCACCCTGCTAGGATCTGCAATTGCTGGAACTGGGCCCAGCTTACGCCAAGGGCTATGTTGCCCCATTTTTCGTCATCGCCGGCGGCGGGCAACGACGAGAGGTGCTGCAAAAGCGTGGCGATGATTTTTTCCAGCTGGCGTTCCGGCTGCTGGTAATCATGCAGCAGCAGATCCGCCTGCGCCTTGATGGCCGACCAGTCGCCCGGTGCCGTCTCACGCCCCGCGAGCCGCCCGGCGCTCAATGCCAGCCAGCGCATGAGCAATTGCCCCAGCCTAGGATCGCGCAGGTAATCAGCCCATGGCGCCGATTCCTCACTCAGCCACCAGTGCATAAATCGCTGCGGCACCAGCCGGTAATCCTTGCCTGGGCGTAACGCGGCGAACAAACCGCCGATCTGCTCCGGGGTCAGGTAGCCGCAGCGGTCCAGCAGCCTACCCAGAGCAATCGGTAACCCGGTAATACGTTCAAAGGCAACGCTATCCGGCTGATGAATCATGGCCGCCATAGTAGTGCCTTTGCCGTCAAGCCAAAAGCTCCCGGGGGCAACAGTAATATCCCCGGCCTTAGCATGTCCGAGGGTGCGTTGCGCGATAAAACCATGCAAGCCCTCATCGCCGTAAAAACTGCTCCACTCCAGCGCCTCCGTCTGACGTACCGGCGGTTGCGAAACGACGTCCACCTCATGAGCCGCCAGCCAGGCATTCAACTGGCCCAGGGATTGGGCACCCACCTGGCGTACCGGTTCCGCCTCGCCTCTGAACAGCAACAGGGTGGGAATGCCGCGCACGCCATAGCGCTCCATGATGGCCGGGTATTTTTCCACATCAATCTTGGCGACCACTAACTTGCCTTTGGTATTATTGGCCAGCTTATCGATAACGGGCGCCATGGCGCGGCAAGGTACGCACCAGGGCGCCCAGAGATCCACCAGCACCGGCAGTCGCGCGCCCGCCAGGTAGTTATCAAAATTGCTATCGGTTAACTCGTTGGGTTTGAGCGACATATAGGTTCCTATAAAATGTTAGCGACCCTGATCGGGTGTCAGGGTTAGGACATGCTGGTGGAAGTGTTCCAGCTCTTTGCGATGGGCCACGCTGATAATGGTGCTGCCGGGCAATTGATCGATCAGCGCCTGGTATAAACGGCGTTCTGTTTCCGGGTCCAGGGCGCTGGTCGCCTCGTCAAGGAAGAGAACCTCCGGGCGATGCAGCAGTACCCGCGCCATGGCCAGCCGCTGCTGCTCGCCGCCGGACAACACCTGCTGCCAGCGGTCGGACTGGGTAAGCGAATCGGCCCGTTCCGCCAGGCAACAGTCCGTCAGCGCCTGGCGGTACTGCCGATCGGTAAAAGCCTCCGGCTCGTCTGGATAGGCCAGCGCGCTTTTTAATGTGCCTACCGGGATATAGCTTTTTTGCGGTATAAATAGACTACGCGCCGTATCCGGCCGGGTGATGCTGCCTTCACCAAAAGGCCATAACCCCGCGCAGGCCCGCAGCAAGGTGCTTTTGCCGCTGCCGGACTGACCGCGAATCACCCAGCGTTCGCCGGCCTCGACCTGCCAGCGCGCTACTTGGCATAATGCCGCGCCGTCCGGACGCCGCAGGGTTAACGCATCGCAGCAAAGCGCTGTGCCCTGGCGCATTAGCTGAATGCCATGAGGCTGGTCGCGGGCTTTGTTTAACGCCCACAGCATATCCCGCAGCCGATTGGCCAGCGCCACCCAGTTAGTAAAGGATTGGTAAGCCTGCGGGAAAAAGGCCAGGGTGCTCAATAGCGTGCCGTAAGCCATGGTGATCTGGGTCAGGCCGCCGAGGGTAATTTTCCCCGACAGCAGTAACGGCAGCGCCAGCAGGGTAGGTAGCGGGGAAAATATCTGGGAGAAAATGCTCTGGAAGAAATTCAGCTTAAAGGTTTTACGCATCATCAACAGGGTATTATTCCGTACCCGTATAAAACGGGACAGTAATCTTTCTCCCTCGCGCTCGCCGCCGCAAAAAAAAGCGATTTGTTCGGCGTTTTCCCGCACCTGCATGCCGAGAAAACGAAAATCGGCTTCTACGGTTTGTTTATTCATATTCACGCCGATCAGCACCTTACCCAGCCAGTGGGCCAGGGCGAGATGGGCAAATGAATAAAGGTACACGGCAAACACCATATAGCCGGGGATAGACCAGGTCCTGCCGCCAAGGGGAAACGACAACGTGCCGGAGAGTCCCCAAAGCATAATAGTGAAAGTGATGACGCTGACCACGACGTTGATAATATTGGTGGACAGGTTAATCGTCACATCGGTAAAGAGATTGATATCCTCGGCGATACGCTGATCGCCGTTGCTGATTAAATTGTCGCGCTCCAGTTGGTAATACGCTGGATGACGGGTCCAGCGTTCTACAAAGCGGGCGGTCATCCAGGTACGCCAGCGCAGCGTCAAGTAATTAATCGCCAACACACTGACCAGCGGCAATAATACCGTTATAGTGCCAATGGCCAGGCTTCTTACCATCGTAGCGCTGATGAGGCTCCAATTCAGCGCCACCAATGCGTCGGTTAACTGCCCCTGCAGTTTATTTAAAGCCACAAACGCATAGGTGGTGGTGAAATTAATGGTCAGGATGACGGCAATTAATAATATGGCCAGCCACTTTTCCGGCGATACCCAGAAAGGACGGATTAATTGCCATATCCCCGGTCGATTACCATCATTGGGTATTTCTTTTGTAAACTTTTGAGCCGTCATAATGTCCATTACTTAGAACGAATAGGTCACCGATAACCTGGCGGTACGGCCTGGCTTGACGCCGATATACGTTGGTGTGGTCGAGTAATAATACAGATCGCGGTCAAAGATATTTTTCACGCCCAGGGTGACGGTATATTTCGGCTGATGGTAAAAAATAGAGGCGTCGGTCTGGGCCCAGCCACCCATTTTGAAGTAATTACCCGTATAGCCGTTGACCGTGTTGCTGGCCGCCTCTACGCCTACGCCGGCGCCCAGGCCTTGCAAACTCCCCTGCTGTAGTTCGTAGGTAGTCCAGAGGCTACCGGAGTGTTTGGGCTGTGCGGTAACCTTGGTTTTATAGCCGGTAAGATCGGTGGTATCCGGATCCTTAGGCTGGGCAAAGGTGTAGCTGGTGGTGATATTCCATCCCGGTAAAATCTGGCCGTTTAAATCAAAATCGAAGCCTTTGGTTTCCCGCCCCTGCGCGCCGACCGCGTCGCCGGCGATATTGTAGACCACCACATTGTCCTGCACGATATGGAATACCGCTGTGGTAATGGTCAGGTTATCGTCCAGCAGGTTAAATTTAAACCCAGCCTCCTTGGATTTACCGGTCGACGGCGCCAACGGTTTACCGGTAAGGGTATTGATCGTGCCGACGGTTTCGAAGCTATTAAGCAGGTTGGCATAGACCGTCACTTCCGGCGTGATATCATAGCTGATGCCATAGCTGGGTATCCATTTGGTCTCATCTGAAAACGAGGTCACATGACGGGTGGCGGAGTAATTCGCCGTGCTTTGCATCGTCCATTCAGCCCGCTTAGCGGAAAGCTGGAGATGCAATTTTTTCCAGAAATCGATCTGGTCTTGCAATATCAGCCCCCTTTGATCCTGGGTGTTTTTATAGGATTTAAAGGTGGGGTCGGGGATATCGGGAAACGACAGGCTGTCGGGATCGTTGTAGTTGGCGGTGGTGAAAATCCTGCCGTCAGATAAATCCCAGCTGGTGGTTTTTGAATGCTGATAGTCGTAGCCGACCAAGATATTATGGGTTAACGGGCCCATATCAATCTTGCCGCGAATATCGTTTTGCAGGCTTAATGAATTTAAATCCTGCTTATTGCCCAGCTCATGAGTGACCAACGAGCCGTTGGGGTACGCCACGTAAGTCTCATGAATGCGATAATTAAGGGTATTATCAAGATAGGTGGCTTTACTGTTAAAAGACCAGTTGTCGCTTAAATTCTGGTTGAATTCATAATAGGCGGTTTTCGCATTGCCCGCAAAATGATTATCTTTATCCCCCAGACGATATTCCGGCAGGCGCTGAATACGGCCGTTGTTATACAGGGTCGCCGCAGGTCCTGAGGTTCTGCCGGTACTGAATTCCGCGCCTACTTTAAATTTGGTTTTATCCGTTACCCAGGCCAGCACCGGCGCAACATAATCGGCGCGCTTGCCGTTAAAATCAGGAAAGCTGTTATCTGCCCGCATAGTGGAAGCGTTAAAACGGTATTGAAAGGTTTTGTCATCGTTTATCGGGCCGCCGAGATCGATAGCGGTTTTCACTTCGCCATACTTGGCGACCTCGAATTTTAGCGTATGCAGCGGATCGGCCGTGGGGGCTTTACGCACTATGTTGACCGAACCGGCGGGAGAACTGTTGCCCGCCAGCACCGCCTGTGGCCCTTTCAGTACCTCGACACGCTCGATACCGTCGATATTGGAATAGCCGGTGGCGCTGCCGTTCATGGTGCTGTTGGGGTTGGAAACGCCGTCCGTAGAGCCGGAGGTGACGTTAAATCCACGAATATTTATCGAATTAATACCGCGATTACCGCCCTGCATCGTGACGCCGCCGGCGTTGCGCAACGCATCCTCCACCGAGACCGCCTGGCGGTCTTCGATCAGTTTGCGGCTGACCACCTGCACCGACTGCGCGGTATCCTGCAATGATAAATTAGTGCGGGTGGCGGAACTGGACATTGACGGATTATAGACCGTGGCGTCTTCGCTTTGCTCGGCGCCGCCGCTGACGGTAATAGTCGGCAGCGTCTGGCCGCTGTCCTGCGCCGCCTGTAAATCCGATGAGGCGGTGAGCGGCTTGGCCGTGGTGACGGCATCAATGGTCAGGGTGCCGTTGGCAGTGGTGGTGACAGACAGCGGCGTACCCTGCAACTGTTGTAAAATGACCTGTTCCAGGGTATAGCGGCCGTCAACGGGTTTAGCCTGGTAAGGGGCCACCAGTTTAGGATCAAATGAGATGGTCTGTTGGCTTTGCCGCGCTATGGTTAATAGCCCTTGCTCCAGGGAACCCGCCGGTACTGAATAATGTGCTAAAGCCGCCGGCGCGGCATAAGCCGTTTGCGGCAATATCAGCGCCATACCCGCCACGGCAAATGTTAAATCAATCGCCAACGCCAGCCGGCCTGGGGTAAAACGAGTTTTCCTTGCGCGTTGCAGTACTGCATTCATTGTTACGGCTCCCGGAGAAAAGGCAAAGGTTAAGCGACGCCAGTTTGGTAGGGGTCTGCGTTTCATCTCAGTGGGTATGTGCAATGAGGGAAAAAATGTGTCACCGGGTTATATTTATTTTTTTGCGACTTATCGGGATTTTTAACTTAATTTATTAATTACATTACTGTTTTTATTTTAACGGATAAAGTTGGTGCGCGTAGACTTTCGGTTAACGCTCAAAAGCTGAGGGTAAAATGGCTTCTGCGGTACTGAATTGGTGCAAAAAAACGTGCATTGATCGACAACAGTGCACGTTGGTTTTCGTTTGTTGTACAAAACGGCTTGCAGTTACGGCCTTATAACAAAAGCGGCCTTAGTTAATAAAAAAATATACTTATACTCTATGGATATAACCTAGATGTAAAAATTATTGGCTCGCTTATTGCTGGCCAGGCTTGAATGCTCATTCCACTCCCCCCGCGCTGACACGCAACGCAGGAAAGAGCGGCAAAACTGAGGATTGGCCGTAACGGTCCTTATTTGAAAGCCTGAGAAAGGTATTTACGTTAGATTTAGCAAGACGGACAAGACGATGCCTGGCGAATTTACCAACCGTTCAGATGTATTAACGTTTATTTTTCGCAGTGATTACCGTTGGCTCACTGACAAATTAAGACGGCGTATCAGCCATGGCACCGGCGCGGAGGATATTGCGTCCGAGGCGTTTGTACGGCTGGCGGCAATTCCTGAACTGCTCAATATCCGCGAGCCGCGGGCCATGCTCACCACGCTCGCCCAGCGGGTGTTGTATGAAAACTGGCGGCGCCGCGACCTGGAGCATGCCTATCTGAAAGCGTTAGCGGGCAACCCGCAGCTCTGTCATCCTTCGCCGGAAGAACAGGAACTGGTAATTGAGTCTTTACTGGCCATTGACCGGGCGCTGGACGGTTTATCCATTAATGCCCGCAAGGCGTTCTTGTTTAATCAGCTTGACGGCATGACCTATGCGGAAATAGCACAAGAGCTGGGCGTCTCTACCAGTATGGTGCGCAAGTATGTGGCGAAAGCGCTCACCAGCTGTTATCTGATAACCGCTGGCCAACATGAATAACCGGTTGAACAACGCATGATAAAATTAACCCAGCATCCCGACGCCGCCGCCCAGCACGCCATTGAATGGATGGTGCTGCTGCGTTCCGGCGAAGCCACGGAGGAGGATTTCAGGGAATATGAACGCTGGCGTTATGCCGATGCCAGCCATGACGCCGCCTGCGCCAAAATTGAAACCACCCTGGGTAAAATCCAGTTCCTGACGCACGCCATGCCGCCGGAAAACGTGCGCCAGACTCTGCTGGCGCCTTCCAGCCGGCGTAAATTCCTGCAAAACGCGCTGGGCGTGGCCGCTATTGCCATGGTCGGCGGGACGGTGGTAAACCAAAAATACCCTTTGCCCTATCTGTTGACCGATGTGCATACCGACACCGGCCAACGGCGGCGTATTGAGCTCGATGACGGCAGCACCCTGGATTTGAACGCCCGCACGGCGCTGAATATTTCCCTCAGCGAGACCGTGCGCAGCGTTGAGTTACGCACCGGCGGCATTATTGCCCGCGTGGTGGGCGACGGCAATCGCCCGTTTAGCGTCAATACCGCCATGGGACAAATCCTGGCCGGGGAGGGACTTTTTCACGTACGCCAGGAATCCGGGGGTATTCATCTGGCGGTGCTGGAGTCGGTGGTAAAGGTGACGAACCGGCGCGGCGGCAGCCAACAAGTCGGGGCCGGCCACGGCCTGTGGTTTAATCAGCATACGTTGATGCCGGTGGGCATTTCCCCTTACGCGGAAATAGCCTGGACCCAGGGCAGGCTGGAAGTGAGGGATACGCCGTTAAGCTCGGTGATCGCTGCGCTGAAAAATTACAGCCCGGCGGTTATCCGCCTGGATCCGGCGATAGCCAATCTGCGCGTCAGCGGCAACTTCCCGCTGGACGATGTACCCTATGCGCTCGACGCCTTGGCTCAGACCATGCCGATTGCCATTACCCGCACCACCGGCTATTGGATCCGCATCACCGCGGCCGACGCATGATTTTTTTCAATTCTGCGCTTTTTTTTGCCAACGCCGGTGTCACTTTTTATTCCTCGTTGCACATAGAAAATAAGTCTTCCAGAGATTGCTGGTAATACATATTTGCGGGCAGTCAGGATTTATCACGAGGTAGGGGTGAAAGCACAGCACCGGATGTTGAAAGATAAAATCGAAGTGCCTGCACTGACGGCGACGGCGACGCTGTTGTCCGCGCTCGCCTCGGCGCCGAAAAAAAATCATCAGCCTAAATTAACCATTGCCGCCGTGGTGCTGGCGCATTTGGCGCTGATTGCCGTGGCGATTACCCATACCACGCAATATCGACCGCTGGACATCATCAATCCCGCCGAGCAGACCAGCGTCGAGGTGACCATGGTCGAAGCGCCGCAGCCCGAGGCGCCGCCGGTGCCCCAGGTTACTGAAACGCCGCCGGTGCTGACCGCGGATAACGGCGAACGCGACGTGGCGCAAACCGAGGCGGCTCCGGTTGTGGCTGCGCCGGAAATCAAGCCGGAAACACCGCCGCCGCCAAAACCGCAGCTCAAGCCGAAACCCAAAATCATCGTAAAACCCAAGCCTGAGCCGGTGATATCTCGTTCGCAAGCACAGGCAAAGCCGTCACCGCTACAAAATGCCAAGGTCGCCGACCAGGCGGCCCTGCCGGCGACCTCTCAGGGTGAAATGCTGAAAAGCGTGCCCAATGCCGTGCCGAAGACGGTTTCCACCGTCGGCTGCCAGGTACCGGCGCCAGACTATCCGCGCAAGGCAAAACGGCTGCAGGAGGAAGGCGAGGTACTGATCCGGCTGGTGATCAACGCCAACGGCACCCTGGGCCGCAGCGACGTTGCGCGCAGCAGCGGTTATGACGACCTGGATCAGGCGGCAATGGCGGCAGTATCCCGGATACGCTGCAACCCCTATGTGGAAAACGGCCAGGCGATCGCTGTTATGACGGTGCAGCCCATTACGTTTAAATTAACCCGCTAGCTCTCACGGGCGGCGCATGAATATTACCGATAGCCTTTTTTGATAATCGAGGTAGCAAAATGAATGAGTTTGGCATTGAGCACGTTTGGCAGCAGGGCGACATAATCACCCGCGCGGTGGCCCTGGTGCTGCTGGTCATGTCCGTAATGTCCTGGTCGGTGATTGTGATTAAATGCATCCAGGGAGCGGGACTGCGTAAAATCGCCCAGCGCACTAAAAACCGGTTTTGGAGCGAAAAGAATTTACCGTCCGCCATTGATTCATTGGGCGACGGCGGCAACAATCCGTTTCGCGAACTGGCGATCGCCGGCCATGCCGCGATGTCTCACCAATACAATGTAGAGACCAGTATCAGTAATAATCTGGATATTAGCGACTGGCTGGCGCGCGGCCTGAAAAACAGTATCGACGACAGCAGCGCGCGTCTGCAAGCGGGCCTTGGCATCCTTGCCTCCATCGGCAGCACCGCGCCGTTTGTCGGGCTATTAGGTACCGTCTGGGGCATCTATCATGCGCTGCAGTCCATCAGCCTGGCGGATCAGCCGGATCTGGCCCACGTCGCCGGCCCGGTGGGCGAAGCGTTGATCATGACGGCGTTCGGCCTGTTCGTCGCTATTCCGGCGGTGCTGGGATTCAACACCATCAGCCGGCGCAACCGCGGCCTGCAGCATGCCATCGCCCGCTTCGCCCACGATCTGCATGCCTACTATCTCACCGGCTCGCGTATTACCACCGGCGATGTCACCGAACTGCGGGCCGGCGACGCCACGGCCGGTAATCGTGTCCAGCCGTTTCGCGCCGGTCAGTCGATGTAAAGGCAAGTGAGAGGAGTAAAAATGAGCATATCCGGTAATTCACAATTCGAGATAGACGAAGAGCCCCTGGTCAACGATATTAATATGACGCCGTTTATCGATGTCATGCTGGTGCTACTGATTGTATTTATGATCACCCTGCCGGTGATCAATCACTCGGTAAAGGTAAATCTGCCCAAAGCCAATGCCAGCGTGGTGGATAAAGACGTTAAATCCGTTGATATCTCGGTCATGGCCGACGGCAGTATCGCCTGGGATAAGCAGGCGGTGGATGACGCTACCTTTAAATCCCGGCTGGAAGAGACCGCAAAACTGCCGCAACTTCCCCACCTGCGCATTTACGCCGATAAAGCGTCGGAATATGGCCGCGTCTCATTTATCATGACCAGCGCACAGAGCGTCGGTCTGACCAAGTTTGATTTTATCGTCGATAAACACGGTGCCTGAGCTCGCCGCCGTCAGCTTTGCGCCAACCCCATCCGCTGCGGGAAGTAGATCGACGGCGCATGACCCAGTTCGCGTCTGAACATGGTGGCGAACGCGGCGCTGCTTTCGTAACCGAGATCGAAGGCGATGGCGGTGACCGGTTCGCCGTCGGCGAGCCGGGCCAGCGCCAGTACGACACATGCCCTGCGGCGCCATTGCGCGCAAGCCATGCCGGTTTGCTGGCGGAAAAAACGCCTGAAGGTGCTGATGCTCATAAAAAACCGCGCCGCCCATTCTTCCGACGGCTGGTGTATGGTCGGGTGTTCGAGGAACTGCCGGCACAGCGCCAGCAGGCGCGCATCCTCCGGCAAGGGAATATCAAACGGTACGCCGGGCATTAGCGCCAGCTCATGCAGCAACAGGTTAATCAACTGTCCGTCGCGCCCCGCCGGATCATACAGCGGCGTTACGGCCACCGCCTCGATAAGCAGCTGGCGCAGCAAGGGGGATACCGTGACGATACGGCAACGGTCTATGGCAAACAGCGGCCGGACCGATTCCGGTTCGATATACAGGCTGCGGGTGGAAACCCCCTCGAAACGTACGCTGTGCTCCATCTCCGGCGGCACCCAGACCGCATGCTGCGGGGGCACGATCCAACTGCCGGTACGGGTGCGGACATGCATCACGCCCGACGCGCCGTACAGCAGCTGCGCGCGCCGGTGCCGGTGGGCGGGCAGGAAAAACCCCCGCGGATAATCAGTGCCGATGGCGACGACCGGACGCGCCACATGATCGACATCGTTTATAGCAATATTGTACATTCACCGCCCGGCATGACGTGAAATAACCGAATCTCGATGATAGTTGATTGGTAATATCAAGTAAACGCCGCCACGGACGCCTATTATCCCCCTGCCCCGTATAAACCCGCCCGGAATAACCCCAAGCCTTGCTTATTCACCGCCAGGGCTATCAGGCATCATTAACCGCAGGAAATAGGATATGAACGAAATCATCATCATACTCGCCGCCGGCTTGCTCACCGGTATTACCACCATTATGTTCGGCTTCGGCGGCGGTTTTGTGGTGGTGCCCTTCGTTTATCATCTGGTATCGGCCACGCCCGGGCTATCTCATGAGGCTATGCATATCGCGGTCGCCACCTCGACGGCGGTGATGGTGGTGAATTCAGGTTATGCCACTATCATGCAATGGCGCGCGGGGGGCCTGCTAAAAGAAACCGTATTGCCGATGATCTATTTTATTGCCGCGGGTGCGCTGGGCGGCGCGCTATTATCCTTAATATTAACGGATCGGATCATCCGGGTATTGTTTATTCTCTATATGCTGCTGACCCTAATGGATTGTGTTTTTCGCCGCGGTTTTCTCGACCGTCCGGCGGAAAAACGCTTGTCAGGCACCGTCTCGGCGGGAGCGGGTCTCGCCATCGGCGCCGTTGCCGCCATGCTGGGCGTGGGCGGCAGCGTTATGACGGTGCCTTTACTGCGCCGGCACGGCTACGCGATGAAGCATTGCGTCAGCGCTGCCAATCCTTTATCCCTGCCGGTGGCGCTGGCGGGTTCGGCGATATACGCCGTTGCGGCGTGGGGCCGCGACCGGGGCCTGGATTATATCGGTTTTATCAATCTCAAGATCCTGGGTTTGCTGATTATCGCGGGTTTTAGCGGCATCTGGCTGGCGAAAAAGTGTATCCCGCCGGTAAACGACGCGCTACATGCCGGGATATACGTCGGTTTACTGGCGGCGGTGCTGCTGGCCATCGCGCTCTAGGATGCGCGGCGACCGTCAGAGCGCCTGGATATCCTCCTCATGGATAGCGCCGTGCTCCAGGCGGAAAAGGCGATTGCACAACCGTTTGACCAATCCCAGGTCATGGGAGGCAAAAACAAAAATATCGGTCCCGGCAATCCAGTCCTGCATGCGCGTCTCGGCCTTATGCCGAAAAGCGGCGTCGCCCGTGCCGAACATTTCGTCAATCAGCAGGATATCGGGCCGCACCGAGGTGGCCACGGCAAACATCAGCCGCATGGTCATCCCCGATGAATAGGTGCGCACCGGCAGGGCCAGAAAGTTGCCCAGTTCGCTAAAATCCTCGATATCCGCCATGGCGGCCCTGGCCTGTGCCCGGGAATGCCCCATCAACAGCAGCATGCGCATGATATTTTCATAACCGGACAGTTCGGGGTCCATGCCTGCGCCCAGCTCGAACACCGTCGCCACCGACCCCGTGCGCGTCACCACGCCGGCGGTAGCGCTGTAAATGCCGGCCATGGTTCGCAGCAGGGTGCTCTTGCCTGCGCCGTTATGTCCAATCAACCCCACGGCATCGCCGCTCTGCAAGCGAAAACTCACCCGATCCAGCGCGGTCACCGTGACGATGGCGCCGGCGCCCTTGCCGATGCGGCCGCCGGTGCCGATCCTGACCAGCTGATTACGCAGGGATTGCGCATGGGCGTTGTAAATCGGATACGCGACCGTGACATTATCAAAGACAAGAGATGCCATAAGAAGAGTTCCACCCCAAAGAACCGCGCGGTTAAATCCAAAATGCCAGACGCGGAGCGCGGCGGTTAAACAGTATCAGCGTCGCCGTCCAGCCCAGCACGGCCATGGCCCCCGCCGTCAGGTAGACAAAGGCCCCGGGCGCCGCGCCGAAAAGAGGCTCACGCACCAGGGCGATAAAATAGGTAAAAGGATTCATCCAGATAATCGCCTGGTTCACGCCGGCATGGCCCGCCTTATAGATAACCGGCGTCAGGAAAAAGACTATCGGCATCAGCGACTGTACGATTTGCTCCACGTCGCGGAACCGGGCGCCGATTAACCCCAACAGCACCGACATCCACAGCAGGTTAACCAGCACCAGCGCCAGGCCGGGCAGGCAGAGCAACGTGACCCATCCCGCCGGCTGGGGATAGACCAGCAGCACCAGGACCAGCACTATCAGGTTATGCAGCAGCGTAATGGACTGGCGCGCCATCAGCTGGATGGGATGGATAAAAAAAGGCAATTGCAGGTTGCGGATAATCTGCGCCTGGCGCACAAACACCGAGGTGCTTTCCGTCACGCAGCCTGAGATGAATTGCCATAACAGCAATCCCACGGTCAGCGAAGGGATAAGCTGGCTGCGCTCCTGGTTGAGCAACTGGCTCCAGACCAGGCCCAGGCCGACCACGCCGATGGCCGCGCCAAGCGTGAGCCACAGCGGCCCCAGCATGCTGCGCTTATACCGCGCTTTGGTGTCGCTGTAGGCCAAATGGCCGATCAGCGGCAGGTGGCGCAGGCTGTTAAGCAAGTCGTTAAAAGCAAAGTCCATTGCGGCGGCTCATCCTAAAGCGCGGTGGTAGAAAGGATAAAAGTTCACGTCCGGCATTGCCCGGACCCGGGGGCGTCATCAGGTCCCGCCTCCGTGGCACCCAGTGTAGTGATTTAACGGCACGCCACCAATTGCTACAGCCGCAATATCTTTTTCACCCGGGTAAACACTCTATTCCCTGCGCCGGCGACCATTCCTGTACTAGCATTTCCGCAATGGATGCCTGCCTCATCGCCGTATCGAGGCCATTATTTGCCGGAGAGGGAGAGGGACTCGTTTGGATACCTTGCAGCCGCAGAACGCCGACAGGAATAAGGTCGCAATAGTGATGGGCACCTACAACGCTCAGGAATTTCTTGCTATGCAATTGGAATCCATTGCGCGGCAAACCTGCAATGATTGGTCGTTATGGATTTCCGACGACGGCTCGCAGGACGCAAGCCTGGCGATAATTTCCACCTTCGCGCAACGCTGCGGCGCGCGCAGGCTTACCCTGCTGGCGGGTCCGCGCCAGGGCTTCGCCGGCAATTTCCTGTCGCTGATATGTAACCCGGCAATCAAGGCGGATTATTATGCTTACGCCGATCAGGACGATATCTGGGAGCCGGATAAACTGGCGCGGGCGCTGGCTATTCTCGCGCCCAAAGGACAGACGGAGCCTGCCATGTACTGCTCCAGAACCCGGCTGGTGGATGAATGCAACCGTGAAATCGGTTTTTCGCCGTTATTTCGCAAGCCGCCGAGTTTTGCCAACGCGCTGACGCAAAGCCTGGGCGGCGGCAATACCATGATATTTAACCACGCGGCGCGCGGCCTGCTGCTGGAAGCCGGGCGGGTCAATATTGTCTCCCATGACTGGTGGACCTATCTGCTGGTCACCGGCTGCGGCGGCTGCGTGATTTATGACGACTATCCGTCGGTACGCTATCGCCAGCATGCCAATAATCTGGTGGGCACCAATAAAGGCGTTAACAACAAAATACGCCGCCTCAAGATGTTATGGCGCGGCGAATTTCGCCAGTGGGTCGATCGCAATATCATGGCGCTGCTGCTGGCCAAAAATCAATTGAAGCGGGAAAACATCGGGCTGCTGCATACCTTTATCCGCGGCCGTGATGTGCCCTTGTTCGCCAGGTTGAAAGTGTTAAAGCAGACCGGCATCTATCGTCAGACTCTATTGGGAAATATAGGGTTATTTTTCGCCGTGATTTTCAGGAAGATTTGAGGCTATGAGTATATTGGTAACGGGCGGGGCGGGATTTATCGGCGCGAACTTTGTCCTGGATTGGTTGGCGCAGCACGACGAACGGGTAATCAACCTCGACAAGCTGACCTATGCCGGCAACCGGCAAAACCTGGCGGGACTGGCCGACGATCCGCGCTATATCTTTATCCGTGGCGATATTGGCGATCGCGATGTGGTCGACAGTCTGCTGAAAATCTATCAGCCCCGGTGCGTGGTCCATTTTGCCGCCGAAAGCCACGTCGATCGCTCCATTCTCAACCCCGGCGAGTTTATCCAGACCAATGTGGTCGGCACCTTCAATTTACTCGACAGCGTGCGGTTATACCTGGACTGCGCCGATAGCGCCGTCAGGACCGGTTTTCGTTTTATTCACGTGTCCACCGACGAAGTCTACGGCACCCTGGACGCCGGCGCGCCGGCCTTTCGTGAAACCGATAACTATCTGCCCAATAGCCCCTATTCCGCCAGCAAGGCGGCAAGCGATCTTTTGGTGCGGGCCTATTGCCATACCTACGGCCTGCCGGCGATTACCACCCATTGTTCGAACAACTATGGCCCGTATCATTTTCCGGAAAAGCTGATCCCGCTGGTGATCCACCAGGCGCTGGCCGGCAACCCCCTGCCGGTCTACGGCGACGGACGGCAAATCAGGGACTGGCTATACGTGAAGGATCACTGCGCGGCCATTCGCTGCGTCCTGGCCTCCGGCCGGGTGGGGGAAACCTATAACATCGGCGGATGGAACGAGCATAGCAATATCGATGTAATAACTAAAATCTGCTTCCTGCTTGATACGCTGCGGCCAAGGGCGGACGGCAAGCCTTACGCCGGGCAAATCCGCTTTATCAAAGACCGGCCGGGGCACGATCGCCGTTATGCCATCGACGCCACGAAGATCGAGGCCGAACTGGGCTGGCGGCCGGCGGAAACCTTCGAGACCGGCATCCGCAAGACCGTACAATGGTATCTGGACCATCAGGACTGGGTCGGCAACGTCGTCAACGGCGCGTATACCCGCTGGGTGGAGAAACAGTATTTATGATGTTGCCCCTGATGTCCGTGGATACGCGTCGGGACGTATAGAAACATGGCTTCGCCTTGTGTTGGCGCGGTAATCGTCACCTATCATCCCGACCCGGACGTGCTGTCCGAACTGCTCGCCGCCGTCGGCGGGCAGGTACAGGAAGTGGTGATCGTCGATAACGGATCCGCCGCCGCATGCGTAGCGGGCCTGCTGGCATTCGCCCACGGCTCGCCGCGCCGGCATATCCTGCCCCAGCCCGGCAATCTCGGCATCGCCGCCGCCCAGAACCGTGGCATCAGGCGGGCGCTGGACCTGCATTGCACCCATGTGTTGCTGCTGGATCACGACAGTATCCCGGCCGCCGATATGGTGGCGCAGCTGTTGCTGCTGGAAACCCGGCTCTTAGCCGACAATATCCAGGTCGGCGCGGTCGGTCCGACCCAAGTGGACAGACGCACCGCCACCCGTTCAGGCTTCGTGCGCAAACAAAGCCTGTTTATTCGCCGCCGCTATCCCCGCCGCGGGGGCTACGCGGAAACAGATTTCCTTATCTCCTCCGGCATGCTGATCCGCGCCACGGCGCTGCGGGAGATTGGCCTGATGAACAGCGGCTTTTTTATCGATCACGTCGATACCGAATGGTGCTTTCGCGCCGCTCACCGCGGCTACCGCCTGTTTGGCGCGCAGCAGGCGGTTCTGCGCCATACGTTAGGCCACGGGGTAGTCAAAATCTGGTGCGGCCGCTGGCGCGAGGTGCCGCAACATAACCCGCTGAGAAATTATTATCTCTTCCGCAATACCCTTGTTATGGTACGCCGCACGCCGATGAGCATGACCTGGCGTCTCGCCCATCTTTATCGTCTGGCGCTGTTCCTGGTCTTCTTCCTGCTTGCCGGCAAGCGTCGGGCGCGGCGCCTGCGCATGATGCTGCGCGGCATCCGGGACGGCGTAATGGGGGTGGAGGGCATGATTGACCGCGGCAAGATTACGCCGGGAGAATAGGCCCGGCGCGGTTGTCCCGCGCCAAGCCGGGTGGGAAAACAGGCTATGTCATCCGCTATTAGCCGCGACGTACTCATAGATGTCCGTCATCTGCCCTTCCCAGTCCAGCGGCGCCATGGCGGCCAAACCGCCGTCCGCCAGGGTTTGCCGCAGCATGCGATCGTGATAGAGCGCGGTAAACGCCTCCAGCATGGCCTGCGGGGTGGGATCCGCCAGCCAGGCGTTGACGCCATGGCGGCAAAACCACTCCACCTGCGGTCCATTATTGGAAATAACCGGCACGCCGCAGGCCATTAACTCCACCGGCAGGTACGACAGATTAGTACCGGAGAACGCCATGCCCAGATCGCAGGTGCGATACAGATCCCCGGTATCTTTAAGGGTCATATTGCCCAGCAGGGTGGCCGGGAACGGCGGGCGGGCTTTTAAGTCCAGGCCGGCAATCACGATGTCGACATCGGGGAAATGGCGGGCGATTTTCTTCAGCGACGCCATGCCCAAATCGAAGCAGCGGCGCTCCGTAGACGGCCGGCCGTAAAAGAACAGCCTAGATACCGTCTTGCGCACCCTCGGTTCGCCCACCGCCGGATAAAAGATGTTGCGATCGGCGGCAAACACATAGTTCCGCGCGCGGCCGCCATGGGACTCGTAACATTGCTTAAGCCAGCCCCCGCCGGTAATACCGGTAAAACCAAAACCATAGGTGGCGTTGGCCTGCATGGACGCCGTGCCATAGGCATAAAACAGGCTTTCATAATCCTGCATAAAATAGAATTTCTGGCGCGCGAAAGGAAATGCCCGCACCTGGTATGCGGATTGCCAGGTGGTGGCGATAGCGCCGGCGCACGCGGGAAGCAGGGCGGGATCGGTAATCACTTCCAATAAACAGCCTGGCAAGGCTTGCATTAGCTCGTCCTGCAATTGCGCCGGAGAAGCGTGGCGTTCATTGTTATAAATAAATATAATATTCCGGGTATCATATTTAGCAAAATGGTTGGCAAAACGAAATAAGGTATAATGGCCCCCGCCCCAGACATTAGACCAATCAGGGACAAACCAGATAAAGGCCGGCCGTTCCTCTTTACTGCGGGCGGCAACCGGCGCGCCGCCATAGGCGGTCCAGGGGATATAATCCAGCACGGCGCTAGCGGAAACGACAGGGTCCACCGTCGCCATTTCCGGCCACACCGTATTCGTGCCGGCATTGACTTTTTGATGCAATAAAACAAAAAAGCGGGGACAGAGCTTGAATAACGAAAATATCAGCGCGTTGCCATAGCCAAATTCACGGGCATAGTGAAAAAAATAGTGCATTTTACTTTTTATCATGCCGTTTCATCCCTGAAATGAGGCAACATAGCTTGCCAGATCATCCTTCCAATAACCCGGTGCGCACGCAGTATCCAACGACGGAAGATAAATGGATTGGATGCCCTCGGAAAAGGGACGCGGCGCGGACAAAGGGAATCGGGACGACTCCACCGGCACGATATCGCCCTGGAACTTTAATATATCGCCGATGGCGCGCGCGATATCAAAACGACTGATGGTACCGTGGCTGGCAAAATGAAAGGTTCCCGTCTGGCGATGGGCCATCGCATTCATAATAAAAGCGCTCAACTGACCGGCGGAGGTAATACTGCCCAGACGATCGCTGACCGCTTTAAGTTCGGTAGCGCCTTCCTTGATTTGCCGGACAATCTTGCCGACAAATTTATGATCCTTCCCCGGACCGCCACCTATCATCCAGCCGGCGCGCAATATCAGGTGATTATCCGGACAGTTGGACCTGACCGCCTCTTCGCCGTTAAGTTTCGAGCGTCCGTAATAATTGGTCGGCAGGGGGATATCCAGTTCGTTATAGCTTATCTTGCCCTCGGCGCCAAAAACGTTCGACGAGGAAATATATAACATCCAGGCACCGCAGGCCTGGGCCGCCCTGGCGATTTGTTCCGTTGCCAGGTGATTGCAGATGCCGGCCCGCGCCGGTTCGCGCTCACAGAGATCCACATCGGTTTCGGCGGCAAAATGCAGGACCACATCCGGCGCGATCTCTTTTACGTAGTCATAGATGGCCTTGTGATTGGCTAAATCGAAATGGCGGCGATCGGCAACGATAATCTCGTAGCCGCGATCGTTAAGCGTGACGGTGACATAGCTACCGAGCATGCCGGTACCGCCGGTAAGGAATATTTTTTCCATAACGTTAAAATACCTCGGCATCGGCCAGCAGGTTGCCGCGCTGGTCCTTGGCGGATAATGTCGGTTCAACGGGTCCGCCGTCGGGCGCCGTGATCTCCCGCCATGTCACCCGGATATCGGGATCGTCGAAACGGATGCAGCGGTCGTATTGCGGACACCAGTAATCCGTCACCATATATTGCAGTTTGGCCGTGGCGGACATGACCTGGAATCCGTGGGCAAACCCCTGCGGGATCCACAGCTGGTGGTGATTGTCCGCGGACAGCAGCGCTCCCGTCCAGCGGCTGAAAGTCGGTGACTGGCGGCGCAAATCCACCGCCACATCAAATACCTCTCCCGCCACCACGCGCACCAGTTTGCCCTGCGGCCGGTGAATTTGATAATGCAAGCCGCGAATCACATGCTGCCCGGAAAAAGATTCATTGTTCTGGACAAAACACAGGTCGCGCTTAACGGCCCATTGGAATTTCTCCAAATTAAAACTTTCATAAAAATAACCGCGTCCATCTGCAAATAACGTGGGTTCAATTAACACGACGTCGGAAATAGACTGGGGAGTGAATTTCATGGCGTATTTTCTTCCAGTAAAAATTTCAGATATTGTCCATAACTATTTTTCATTAACGGCCGGGCCAGCGCGGCAAGCTGCCGTTCGTCGATCCACCGTTGTTTGTAAGCAATTTCCTCCGGGCAAGACACTTTTAATCCCTGCCGGCTTTCAAGCGTGGCGATAAATTGCCCCGCCTCCAATAATGCCGTATGAGTGCCCGCGTCCAGCCAGGTGTATCCCCGGCCCATGACGTGCACCGTCAGCGCCTCTTTTTCCAGATAGAGCCGGTTTAAATCGGTAATTTCCAATTCACCGCGCGGTGAAGGTGTTAACGTTTTAGTTAATTCACAGACCTCCTCATCGTAAAAATACAGTCCGGTTACCGCGCAGGTGGAATTAGGATTGATCGGTTTTTCCTCGAGACTGACGACTTTTCCTCCCGGGCCGAATTTTACGATACCGTAGCGTTGCGGGTCATGGACGTGATAAGCGAAGGCGCAGGCCCCCTTATCGCAACCCATGGCTGTATTCAGCAGTTTTGGCAAATCATGACCGTGAAAGATATTATCCCCCAGGATCAGGGCGCAGGGGTGGCCATTCAGAAATGATTCTGCCAGGATAAACGCCTGCGCCAGGCCATCGGGGGAGGGCTGTACCTGGTAATTCAGATTGATTCCCCATTGTTCCCCGCTGCCTAACAATTGTTGGAAGCGCGGCGTATCCTGCTCGGTGGAAATAATTAATATATTTTTTATACCGGCAAGCATCAGGGTGCTTAGCGGATAATATATCATCGGTTTATCGAATACGGGCAAAAGCTGTTTAGAGATGGCCAAGGTGGCAGGATGCAGGCGTGTGCCAGCGCCGCCGGCGAGAATGATTCCTTTCCGTTCCATTTAAATAGTCCTCAACGCTCGGAGCGCACCCTGCCCAGGATATGGGGATAGAGTTTACGGAAATATTGCAAAAAAATTGACGATTAACTATTCGTTACCTATTTTCTTTGAATACAATTTTATTGGTTGCGGTGCAATTCCCTTAATATAGCGTATTTGGCGAGAATAAATACCCGCGCGCCGGAAACTTATTATTATCTCAATCGGCCGGACGTAATAACGGACCGAATTCCGCGGCCGCCTTATTCAGCGCAATGGATGCCGGGGCGAGGGCGCTGAACCGCGCCTTGAGATCGCTAAGCGGGGCAAAATAGCCGATGCTGATGGCCGCCAGCTGCTGGCGGGAGCCGGGATCCAGCGCCTCGATTTCCACCGACGCCCCGCCCCGGTCCAGGGGCGCGGCAAACATCGCCACGCTCAGCACGTTTAACGAGGGGGATACGGTGGCGATATCGGTGATCGCGGCGCGGATTTCCGCCGGGCGGCCTTCAGCCGCCGCCGGCAGGCGGTTGATCTGCGCCTGGAGTCCCGCGCGCAGTTCGTTGAGCAGCCTGGCGCGCTCGAGCGGGGACAGCGAATCGCCCTTCTTTACCCGCCATTCCACCGTGGCGATAACCGTATGCGCCGGATCCAGCGCATACGGCGTGCGCAGCCTGCGTTGGCTGCCGTCGGGCGATGGCGCCAGGCGATCGTAGGAACCGAGAAACCCACTGGCTTTGGTCGGCATGGTGGTGCTGCAGGCCGATAACAGCAGGACCGCCGCTGCCAGGCTTAATGTCCGCTGACGCTGATAACGCATATTGACTCCGGTGATAATGCCTGGCCGCTTGCCGCGCCGATGCCCACCAAATTATCATCCGCCGCCGGAGAAAGCGACCCCGGCCGCCGGCGCCGGCGAATTACCGCCATGGGGCGCGTCCGGCCAACCCCTGGCACCCGCCAGGCATTGGCCGCGTGAGCTGCTTCACACATTCCCACCCGCCCCGCCCCGTTTACTTGAGTGGCCTCACAAAAGCGGCGCAAATGAATGGAAACCGGTTTCCGTTTTGTGTCCAATGGCGCTCGTAACTTCCCTTTCCCCAGAGGCTGAAAATGAAAAGCATTATGTTGTGCTGTTCCGCCGGGATGTCCACCAGCATGCTGGTGAGAAAAATGCAGGCCGAGGCTGAAAAACGCGGGCTGGATGTGAAAATCGACGCCTACGGCGTGAGCGAATTCGACGGGCAGTTCGCCCGCTACCAGGTGGTGCTGCTGGGTCCGCAGGTCAAATATATGTTGGCTTCGCTTTCGGCCAAAACGGCGGCGCAGGATATCCCGGTGGCCGCCATCGATATGATGGATTACGGCATGCAGCGCGGCGACAAGGTGCTGGATTTCGCCCTTTCCCTGATTAAATAACCGCGCATAATCAAAACAGGACGACACCATGAGTACTCTTTACCAAGCTATGGTCGAGGTCATTGAGCGTTATATCACCCCCATGGCCGGTCGCGTCGGCCAGCAAAAACACATTATCGCCATCCGCGACGGCTTTCTGGCCGCGCTGCCGTTTATGATTATCGGCTCGTTTATGCTGGTGTTTATTTTTCCGCCGTTTTCACCCGATACCCAGTGGCGTTTCGCCCGCGGCTGGCTGGATTTTTCCGTGCGCTATCGCGACCAGCTGATGCTGCCGTTTAATCTCAGCATGGGCGTGATGACGTTTTTTATCTCGGTGGGCATCGGCGCCAGTCTCGGCAAGCATGATAAGCTTGACCCCATCATGACCGGCCTGCTGTCTTTTATGGCCTTCCTGCTGGTGGCCGCTCCCTATCACGACAAACAGATTTCGGTGGCCTATTTCTCCGGCCAGGGCATTTTTACCGCCATTCTTGCCGCCATCTACGCCAGCGAAATGTACGCCTGGCTAAAACGCCGCCATGTCACCATCCGGCTGCCGAAAGAGGTGCCGACCGGCGTGGCGCGCTCGTTTGAAATCCTGATCCCGGTGGTGGTCATCGTCGCCACCCTGCATCCGCTGAACCTGCTGGTGGCGCATTTCACCGGCATGATCATTCCCGAAGCCATTATGCAGCTGCTGGCGCCGCTGGTGTCCGCGTCGGACTCGCTGCCCGCCATGCTGCTGTCGGTGCTGGTATGCCAGATCCTGTGGTTTGCCGGTATCCACGGCGCGCTGATCGTCACCGGCATCATGAATCCCTTCTGGATGACCAACCTGGCGCTGAACCAAAGCGCCCTGGCCGCGGGCACCCCCTTGCCGCATATCTACCTGCAGGGGTTCTGGGATCATTACCTGCTGATAGGCGGCGTCGGGTCCACCCTGCCGCTGGCGTTCCTGCTGCTGGTCAGCCGTTCGGTCCATCTGCGCACCATCGGACGCATGGGCGTGGTGCCGAGCTTCTTCAATATCAACGAACCCATTTTGTTCGGCACGCCGATTATCATGAACCCGGTGATGTTCCTCCCGTTTACCCTGGTGCCGATGATTAACGCCACCTTCGCCTGGACCGCCACCAGACTGGGCTGGGTCGCGCAGGTGGTGCAGTTGACCCCCTGGACGACCCCGGCGCCCATCGGCGCGTCCTGGGCCGCCAACTGGACCCTGAGCCCGGTGATCATGTGCCTGTTTTGTATGGTGATGTCGGCGGTAATGTACTACCCGTTCCTGAAAGCCTACGAACGCGCGCTGCTGAGAAAACAGGACGAGAGCCTGGCCGCGGACGCGCGCATGGCGCTGGATTCGTGACGGCGTGACGCCATAAACCCCGGCAGATCCAGCCGGCGGGAAGGGAGCAGGCAAGACGCCCGATGCCGCCGGCATGACATGGAGATCATTTTATGCAGTATCAATTTCCGGCTGATTTTTGGTGGGGCAGCGCCAGCTCGGCGCCGCAAACCGAGGGCGAGAGCCTGGGCCACGGCAAAGCCGCCACCGTCTGGGATCACTGGTACGCCTTGCAGCCCGAACGTTTTTTCCAACGGGTCGGGCCGGGGGATACCTCGACCTTTTACCGCCACTGGCGCGACGATATCGCCCTGCTCAAACAAACCGGCCATAACAGCTTTCGCACCTCGATATCCTGGGCGCGGCTGATCCCGGACGGCCGGGGCGACTGCAATCCGCAGGCGGTGGCGTTTTATAACCAGGTTATCGACGAACTGCTGGCGCAGGGCATTACGCCTTTTATTAACCTGTTCCATTTCGATATGCCGATGAGCATGCAGGCGCTGGGCGGCTTTGAAAACCGCCAGGTGGTGCACGCCTATGCCGATTATGCCGCCCGGTGTTTTGCCCTGTTCGGCGATCGGGTCAGGCACTGGTTTACCTTTAACGAACCGATCGTGCCGGTGGAAGGGGGGTATTTATATGATTTCCACTATCCCAACGTGGTGGATTTCAAACGCGCCGCCACCGTGGCCTATCACACCATGCTGGCGCACGCCGCGGCGGTACGGCGTTTTCGCCAGGACGGCCGGGACGGCGACATCGGCATTATCCTCAACCTGACCCCCTCCTATCCCCGCTCGCAGCACCCGGCGGATCTGGCGGCGGCGAATAACGCCGATCTGCTGTTTAACCGCAGCTTCCTCGACCCGGCGCTGCGCGGGCATTATCCGCAGGAGCTGATCGCGCTGCTGACGCGTTACGATCAACTGCCGGCCTGCCGTCCCGGCGACGACGAACTGCTGGCCGCGGGCATCGTGGACCTGCTCGGCATCAATTATTACCAGCCGCGCCGGGTGCAGTGCCGGATGAACCAGGTCAACCCCGACAGCCCGTTTATGCCCGAATGGCTGTTCGATCATTACCAGATGCCCGGGCGTAAAATGAATCCCTGGCGCGGCTGGGAAATCTACGAGCGCGGCGTCTACGATATTCTCACCAACCTGCGGGAAAACTATCATAACCCGCGCTGTTTTATTTCCGAAAACGGCATGGGCGTAGAGGATGAACTGCGTTTTATGCAAAACGGCAGGATCGAGGATGACTATCGCATCGATTTCGTACGCGAACATCTTATCTGGGTACACCGCGCGCTGGCGGAGGGCAGCCGCTGCCTCGGTTATCATATGTGGACCTTTATCGATAACTGGTCCTGGAGCAACGCCTATAAAAACCGTTACGGCCTGGTGCAGCTCGACCTCGCCACGCAGCGGCGCACGGTGAAAAAAAGCGGCCGCTGGTTTGCCGGCGTGGCGCGCAATCACGGCTTTGACGGAGAAAGTACATGATAGATATGGAAACCACGATAATGACCCTGCTGGTCAACGCCGGCGAAGCCCGCAGCCTGTGCATGACGGCGCTGGCCTGCGCCCGCGACGGCGATGTCGACCGCGCCGGGATGCTGCTGGCGGACGCGGATAACTTTATCAAAGCCGCCCATCGCCTCCAGACCGGCCTTATCGGCGCGGACCAGGGCGAAGGCAAAATCCCCATGACCCTGATTTTGGTGCATGCGCAGGATCATTTAATGAATGCCATCTTGGCGCGGGAATTGATTAATGAGATGGTGATACTTTATCAACGGCAACAAGCACAGCAGGATTATGGCGACCATAAATGATGTTTCCCGTTTGGCGCGGGTATCAAAAGCCACGGTATCCCGTGTGCTCAGCGGTAATCGCGGCGTCAGGGAAGAGAGCCGCCAGGCGGTGCTGAAGGCCGCCCAGGCGCTGAACTACCAGCCCAACCTGATTGCCCAGTCCCTAAGCGCCCAGTCCACCGGCTGCGTGGGGGTCATCTGCGCGATGGAGTCCATGCAGCATGCGGTGAACTACCTGCCGGCGCTGGAAAAACAGTTCCGCCGCCATAACAAGCATCTGCTGCTGCGCTTTGCCGATAGCGCCGCCGGCGTCGAGAGCGCCGTATCGTCGCTGGGGCGGGGGTTATGCGATGCCATGATTGTTATCGGCGCGCGGTTTGAGCTACCGCCATTGGACGGCAGCGTGGTGCTAATCGACTGCCTGAACGCGCCGGGCGCGCTCAGCATCAGCTTCGATCACGCCTTTGCCGCCGAAACCGCCTGCCAGTACCTGATAAGCCACGGCCGCCGCCAGCTGGCGCTGCTGAACTACCCCGACGGCGAAACCGCGGAAAACGTGCTGCACGGCTACCGCCAGGGGCTCGAATACCATCTGGTGCCCTATAACCGCCGGTTGGTCGCCTGCCGCGCGCCCTCGCCACGCGCGGCGCTCCAGGCGCTGATCAACAGCGGCACCCCGTTCAACGGGCTGGTCGTCATGAACCAGGCCGACGCCCAGGAGGCCATCTCGGTACTGCACGCCTACCGGCGCGACGTACCGGAGCAATTGGCCATCATCAGCCTGGATGGCGCCACGCCCCTGCCCGGATCCCTGCGGCCGCTGCCTGCCATTGAATACCCCCTGGAAAAACTGGCGGAACAGGCGCTGGCGATGATAACCGATACCGACGGCCGCGGCCCGCTGGTGATCCGCGGCGATCTGGTGGCTGGATAAAACGCCCGCGCCGGCGGCGGCGGGCCTGCATCGGTTATCACCTCGTTATTAAACATACCCGTACCTGTAAATGATAACTGTTAATTGCGGGCGGTCCTTCACCCCTGCATAGCGATATTTACATCCCCGGCCCGGTTGTTTATGATGTTTACGCCGCAGCGGACATCATCAGGATAAAACTATTTCTTTAGCGGCTTTCCATCAGCACGTTAATTTTTTTATTAGTCTATTAAACTGACCTAAAGAAACTTTACCGACACCATTAATACTTAAATCATTTACAGGGAAATGTAGAAAATGAATCTTTTAAAACCGGCTGTTGTTTTTTTGGTATGTATTATCTCCCTGGCCGGCTGCGCCCGCACCGCCGCCATCGCCAACGTCACTACCCCGCTGGCGGCCCACTATTCCGACGATCGGGTAAAAAACGCTATTTTACAAGCGGGCCTGGCGCGGCAATGGAAAATGACCCCGGTCCAGCCCGGTATCATTAACGGCCGGCTTGACCTGCGCGGCCATCAGGCCGATATTCAAATCGTCTACAGCGCTACCGGTTATAAGATCAATTATATTGCCAGTAAAAATCTGTTGGCAGACGGCAAAGGCCATATTCACCGCAATTATAATAACTGGATAAATAACCTCGATAAGGATATCCAGTTAAAATTGTCCGCAACCGCGCAATAAGTCAAGCCAGTGATTTCAGGGCCGGTCTATAACCGGCCATTTTTGCAGGCCTTGACCTTTCCTGGTTTCTCATCACGGCAAGCTGCCCGACAGTCCGGCTAATTCTCGCCGGAGCGGCCGGATTGCGCCAAACAGCCATGCTATCCTGCCGTCGGCATGCGCGGGTTGGCGGCCAACGGCGCATTTATGCATTGTAAACAAATGTAAACGTGGCATCAACGTATCGGCTATGATAGATAAGAGACCTGAAAGGGTGATGCCAGTGAGATTATATGCAAATATCGTTAAACATCCTTGACTGGCAGGCCTCGGCGCCCGGCTTGTCCGGGCGGGACGACTGGCGGCGCTGGAGCGTTGCCGCGCCGCTTATCGCCCGCGATGCGCCGCTGCCGGACTGCCCTCACCTGCCGATGATGACGGCCCGGCGCCTGAGCGCGGGCAGCCGGCTGGCGGTAGACAACGGCCTGGCGTTGTTGCAGCGCCATCAGCCCGATGCGGTAATTTTTTCCAGCCGTCACGGCGAGCTGGAGCGCAACCAGCGTATACTCGAGGCGCTGGCGGGGCTCACGCCGCCGTCTCCCACCGATTTCGCCATGTCGGTACACAATGCCGCCGTCGGCAGCCTGACGATAGTGGCGAAGGCGCCGCTGGCATCCGCCTCTCTTTCCGCCGGGGAAGACAGTTTCCAGCAGGGCCTGGTTGAAGCGCAGCTATTTTTGCACAGCGGTTATCAGCGGGTGCTGCTGGTGGATTTCGATAATACCATCCCGGCATTCTACCGCCCGTACCTGGCGGAACAGACCCCGGATTATCCTTATGCAGTGGCGCTGTTGCTGACGCCGGGCGCTACGCTGCGCTGCCGATCGCAGCGCCTGGATAAGCCCATTTCTCCCGGCATGCTGCCGCAAAGCCTGGCTTTCCTGCACGGCTGGTTAAGCGGCGCGCCGGCGTTTACCCTGACCAGCGAGCGCCTGAGCTGGCACTGGAGTTGTTAATGAGCACCCGCGTGGCCACACCCGCCGTCCGCCGGCCCGATAATCAACTGAAGTTTGTCTGGCGCATGCTGATGACCGGCTGTTGCTTCGCTTTATTCGGAATCGGCGGATTGCTGCTGACGGCGTGGTTTCATATCCTGTGCCTGCGGCAAAAAGATCCGCATGCGCGCACCCGCCGCGCGCGCGCGGTCATTTCCGGCAGCTTCCGGTTATTCCTCGGGGTCACGCGGCGGCTGGGCGTTCTGGATTACCATATCCACGGCGCGCATCTGTTGCGCGAAGATAGCGGTAACCTGGTACTGGCGAATCATCCGACGCTGCTTGATTACGTACTGCTGGCCTCGGTCATGCCGCAATGCGATTGCATCGTCAAGCGGGCGCTATTGGATAACATCTATGTCCGCGGGGCCATCAGGGCGGCGGATTACCTGATTAATACGCAGGCGGAGCTGCTGCTCATGGAAAGCAGTAAACGGCTGCACGCGGGGAGCAGCCTGCTGATTTTTCCGGAAGGAACGCGATCGCGCCCCGGCGTACCGATGAAGCTGCACCGCGGGGCGGCGAACCTGGCGGTGCGCAGCGCATGCGATATCCGTATTGTCCATATCCACTGCAGCCAGCTGTTTCTCAGCAAGGGCAGCAAGTGGTACCAGATCCCGCGGACCAAGCCGCTGTTCACCGTTGAGGTCAAGACGCGGTTTTCCGCCGGTGATTTTTTTGCCGGTGGGGACCCGTCGCCCGCGCTGGCGGCGCGGCGTCTGACCCGGCATTTGGCCGGGATCCTGGCACCGGAACATAGCTAAATTTTTTGAGATAACATCATGGAACAGCTTAACCAGGAAATTAAACAGTTGATAATCGACACCCTGAATCTAGAAGGGATCGGCAGGGACGACATCGACACCGACGCACCGCTGTTTGGCGATGGGCTGGGCTTGGACTCTATCGACGCCCTGGAATTGGGGCTGGCGGTAAAAAACCGTTATAACGTCGTACTTTCGGCGGAAAACCAGGAAATACGCAGGCACTTTTTTTCGGTGGCTACCTTGTCGGCGTTTATTCAGTCGCAACGCGCCGCCGGATAAGTATTCTTCAAAGCAGTGCTTATAAAAACAGGTCCAAAGATGGATAAACACGCAATTTACCAAGACGTGACGCAACTGCTGATCGCATTATTTGAAATCGACCCGGCACTTATCACGCCACAGGCGCGCCTGTATGAGGATTTGGATCTCGACAGCATCGACGCCGTGGATATGGTGGTGCATTTGCAGAAAAAAACCGGCAGGAAAATCAAGCCCGAGGCATTTAAATCCGTACGCACGGTGCAGGATGTGGTGGATGCGGTGGCCATACTGCTGGCGGAATAACGCCGTGACTGCCCGTTGCGCGGCTGTCCCGGCCCGCTTCCTGGCGCTCGGGGCGGCCCGCCTGTTCAGCCTGGGGGGGATGATACTGTATCCGTTCGCCGTGTGGTACGGCAGCGCCCACGGGCGACCCGGCCTGACGGCGCTGGCGCTGGCCGCCGTTTTCCTGCTGCGTCTGCTGGTGCTGCGGGGCCTGCTGCCGGCGCTGGACTGGCTGGCCAAAGCGCTGGCGCTGTTCGGCATTCTGCTGTGCGCGGCCAGTTGGCTGCTGCGAAGCCATCATTTACTGCTCTGGTATCCGGTGATGATGAACCTATTGATGCTGCTGCTGTTTGGCGCATCGCTGCTCAGCCGGGCCAGCGTGGTGGAACGTCTGGCCCGGCTGCGGCGACCCCGTCTGCCGCCGCGGGCGATAGCCTATACACGGCGGGTGACCCAGGCCTGGTGCCTGTTTTTTATGATTAACGGCGGCGTGGCGCTGTTTACCTGCCTGTACGGGAATATGTCCTTATGGGCGCTGTATAACGGCGTCATCAGTTATCTGCTGATGGGGCTGCTGATGGGAACGGAATGGATAATCAGGAAACGGACACAAGCCGGCTAGCGCCTTTGCCATTTTTCCCTCCCGCGCGCTGGCTGAGCCGGGAGCGCCCCGATGCCACGCCTGTCGCCTGGCAGGGCGATCGATGCCTCGACCTGGGGCAATTGCGCCATGACGTCACGGTATTATGGCATGCCCTGGCCGATGCCGGCGGCACTCGGTGGGCGCTGTGCTTCGACGATGCCTACGGCTTCCTGGTGGCGCTGCTCGCGCTTTGGCATAGCGGCAAAACGCCGGTCATTCCCGGCCATAACCGGCAGGCGCTGCTGGCGGAGCAACGGCATTTATTCGACGGCGTCATCAGCACCCTGCCGCTGGCCCTGGACTGCCCGCTGCTTGACCCCCGGCAGCATCAACAGCCCGCCGCCCTGCCCCTGCCGCCGCTGGCGGAAGACGCCCGTCTGGTACTGTTCACCTCCGGCTCCACCGGCCGGCCGAAAGAGGTGACCAAAACGCTGCGCGCCATGGAAACCGAATCCCGCTGGCTGGCGGCGCTGACGCGCGACCAGGCGGGGGGGGATACGCTTGCCGGGTGCCGGGTGATCTCAAGCGTTACCCATCAGCATTTATACGGACTGACCTTCGCCCTTTTTCTACCGATGAGCCTGGGCCTGCCCTTTACCCTGGAAATCGCGCGTTATCCGGAACAATTTATCCGCCAGTGCGCCGGGCACCCGGTGCTGTTTATCAGCAGTCCGGCCTTTCTGGCGCGCATCGACCCCCGGCTGCCCGCGCCGCGCTGTATTGCGCTATTTTCCGCCGGCGGGCCGCTGTCCTGGCCCGACGCACGGGCCGCCGGGCAATGGCTGTCGGCCGCGGTGACCGATATTTACGGCGCCACCGAAACCGGAATTCTGGCCTGGCGGCGCCGCTTTGGCGAGGCTGATTTATGGCAACCGTTCGACGGCGTTGAATTTCATGCCGCCGCGGGCGGGATCAGGGCGACTTCGGCGCTGATAGCCGGGCCTGAAGGGCAATTACTGGACGATCGGCTGGTATTCGGCGAAGATGGCCGTCAGTTTTCCCTGGCGGGACGCGACGATCGGGTGGTCAATATCGAAGAAAAGCGGCTGTCGCTGGCCGACATCGAGCAGCGCCTGAACGCGCTGCCGGATATCGCCGAGGCGGTGGCGCTGCCGCTGACCAGGCACGGCCGCCACACCCTCGGCGCGGTGATAGTGCTGTCGCCGGCGGGAAAAGAACGCCTGGCCGCAGGCTCCCTGCCGGCGCTGGTGCGGCAATACCGGCGCGCGCTCGGCGCCTGGCTCGAACCGGTGGCCGTGCCGCGTTACTGGCGCGTGGCCGGCGCGCTGCCGCGTACGGCGCGCGGCAAATACGACTGGGATCGGCTCAAGGAGTTGTTTTTTATTATGCTTCCCACTGAGATTTCCCGCCTGACGCCGGACTGGAACCGGGCCGAACTGCTGCTGCGGCTGGATCCGGCTCTGTTCTGGTTTCGCGGCCATTTTCCCGCACGGCCGATATTACCGGGGGTGGCGCAGGTAGATTGGGCGCTGCACTATTTCCGGGAGCTGCTGGCGCGTGAAGCGCCGGGCGGCGATCAGCCGGCGCCCGCCGTTCAGTTCAGCGGCATTGAGAACGTTAAGTTCCAGCTTCCGGTTAAACCGGGCCAAACGCTGCGCCTGCATCTGGAGTGGCAGGCGCCGCACCGGTTATTACGCTTTCGCTATACGCTTTGCGATGCCGATCTCATGGACGGGCCCACGGTCAGCAGCGGGAAAATAATGCTATGTCCCTGACCGATGCCCGCGCCGCGGAGCCGACGACCTGTGTCATCATCCCCTGTTTCAACCATGGTCCCATGCTGACCGGGGTACTGACGCGCCTGCGGCCCTACGGCCTGCACTGCTTTATTATCGACGACGGCAGCGGCGCCCCTACCCGGAACATTCTTGAGCGGCTTTGCGCCGGGCAAGACGGCATCACCCTGCTGCGCCTGGCGGCAAACCAGGGTAAGGGCCGGGCGGTAATGACGGGACTTGCCGCCGCGGCGGCGGCCGGTTATACCCATGCGCTGCAGGTGGACGCCGACGGCCAGCATCAGCTGGAGGACATCCCCCTGCTGCTGCGCGCCGCCGCCGCCGCGCCGGATAAGCTGATTTCCGGCCGGCCGGTATACGATGATTCGGTGCCGCGCGCCAGGCTGTATGGCCGCTATATTACCCATGTCTGGGTATGGATCGAAACGCTGTCGCTGTCGCTGCAAGACAGCATGTGCGGCTTTCGCGTCTATCCCATCGCCGCCACCCTGTCGCTGGGCCGGCGGGTTACGCTTGGCGCGCGCATGGACTTCGATACCGAGGTGATGGTCCGCCTTTATTGGCAGGGCAACGAGAGCCTGTTTGTGCCGACCCGGGTCATCTACCCCGTGGACGGATTATCCCATTTTGACGGGCTGCGCGATAACTGCCGCATTTCCTGGATGCATACCCGGCTGTTTTTCGGCATGTTGCCGCGTATTCCCGCGCTGTTGCGGCGCAACTGGCGGCGGCGCCCGCCGTCCCTGCATTGGTCCGGCATGGCCGAGCGGCACGGCGCCATGGGTATGCGTTTTATGCTGGCCGCCTACCGTTGCGGCGGCCGCAGGCTATTTAACGCCTTGCTCTATCCGGTTATCGGTTATTTTTGGCTCACCGGCCGGGCCCAGCGCCGCGCGTCCGGGCAGTATTTGCACCGGCTGAGACAGACCGCCGCCCTCCAGGGTATTGAGCTGCCGGGCCGCTTGTCCAGTTTTCGCCATTTTATGCGCTTCGGCGACGCGATGCTGGATAAGCTGGCCGGCTGGCAAGGCGATATCAAGCTCGGGGAGCAGATTGATTTTGCCGAACAGTCCCCGGCGCAGCCGGATATCGACCGCCAGCGCGGCCTGCTGATCCTGGCCTCCCACCTGGGCGATATTGAAGTCTGCCGCGCCCTGGCGCAGGGCGGCGGCCGGGTCAGGATCAACGCGCTGGTATTCAGCGCCCACGCGCAGCGTTTCAGGAGGCTGCTGGAACAGATCAACCCGGATGCGGGCATCAACCTGATCCCGGTGACGGATATCGGGCCGGAAACCGCCATCCTGCTGCGCGAGAAGCTGGATCTGGGGGAATGGGTGGCCATCGTCGGCGATCGCACGCCGGTACAGGCGCAGCAGCGGGGCGCCGGACGCCGGGTAATATGGAGTGAATTCCTCGGCCGGCCCGCGCCGTTCCCCCAAGGCCCGTTTGTGCTGGCGGCGGCCCTGCGCTGCCCTGTAGCCCTGATGTTTGCCCTGAAAGAGCAGGGCAAGCTACGTATTTATTACGAACATTTCGCCGACCGGCTCGAGCTGCCGCGCCAGCAGCGGCAGCAGGCGCTGCAGCAAACCGTCGACAGGTATGCGGGGCGGTTGCAGCACTACTGCCTGCGCTCGCCGCTCGACTGGTTTAATTTTTTTGATTTCTGGCGCCTGCCCGACGAGCAGGCGCCGCAGCCACCCGAGGCCTGATATGCTGTTAACCGATCCGCGGTTTAGCGCGGAAATAGAGATAACCGTCCCGTTTCATGATGTCGACGCCATGGGCGTCGTTTGGCACGGCCACTATTTGCGGTATATGGAGATCGCGCGCGAGGCGCTGCTTAATCAGTTCGATTACGGCTACCGGCAGATGGAAGCTTCCGGTTATCTGTGGCCGGTAGTGGATGCGCGCGTCAAATACCGCGCGCCGCTGACCTTTGAGCAATCCATCCGCGTTCAGGCGCGCATTGAGGAATACGAGAACCGCCTGCGCATCGGCTATAGCATTTTCGACCGGCCGAGCGGTAATAAAACCACCACCGGCTACACCATCCAGGTGGCGGTGGAGCGCCACAGCCGCGAGCTCTGTTTTGTCAGCCCGCAGGCACTGTTGCAACGCATGGGGATAGTATGATGAAAAAGCTGTTGCCGGGCCTGCTGCTTTGCTGCCTTGCCGCCGTCAACGCCCGGGCGGTTACGCTTGATGCGCTGCAGCAGCGTTTCGCCGGGCAGCCGGTGGTGCGCGCGCATTTTGATCAGCAGCGCAGCATCAGCGGCATCGCCCGCCCGCTGCGCTCATCGGGCGAGCTGCTTATCGCCCGGCAAAACGGTCTGTGGTGGCAGCAGCAGCAGCCGTTTCTGCTAACCCTGATCCTCAACGACAGCAAAATGGTGCAAATCACCGGCAACCAGCCGCCTGAGGTGGTCACCGCCGCCGGTAATCCGCAGATGTTCCGCTTTAATCATCTGCTGCGCGCCCTGTTCCAGGCCGACCGCGCGGTGCTGGAGCAAAACTTTACCCTGCAATTCACCGATAAAGGCCAGGAAAACTGGCAACTGGTGCTGGTGCCAAAGACTTCACCGCTGGATAAGCTCTTCACGGCCATCACGCTTACCGGCCAAACCTATCTTGATCATATCCTGCTGGAGGATAAGCAGGGAGACAGCACCGCCATTACCTTCAGCCGGCAGCGCACGCAGCCCGGGGTACTGAGCCATGACGAGCAGCAGCGCTTTGAGCAGTGAATCCTTCAGTAAATTCTACCTGCGCGCGGCGGCGGCCTGGCTGCTGATCTGCCTGGGGCTGTTGCTGGCGTTGGCGCTGCTGCTGCCGCGCAGCCAGATTAACAGCAGCGTATTGGCGTTGCTGCCGCGCCAGGCCATGGGCCCGTTGCCGCCGGCGGTGTACGACGGTTTTATGCAACGCCTCGACCGCCAGCTGGTCTGGATGGTCAGTCCCGCCGACGGGCAGGGATTGGCGCCGGTGCAATGGTGGGCGCAACAGGTGGCTGCCCTGCCCGGCATGGGCGCGGTGAAAGGCCCGATGACCGAACAGCAGCAGCAGCAATGGGGCCGGTTTTATTTCCAGCATCGTAACGCCATGATTGACGACCAGACCCGCGCGCGGCTGCAACAGGGCGGCGGCGCGCAGGCCGATTGGATTGCCGGCCAGCTTTACTCCGCGTTTGCCGGGGTCGGCGGCCAGGAACTGCAGCACGACCCGCTGCTGCTGGTGCGCGGGTCCCAGCTGGCGCTGCAACAGTCCGCCGGCCGCCTGACCCTTGACCAGGGCTGGCTGATGAGCCGGGACCCGCAGGGCGCCGCATGGTATCTGATCCACGCAGAGCTGGCCGCCTCCTCCTATGATATGCAGTCGTCCCATCAGGTGGCCCTGCGGCTGGCGCAACTGCGCCAGCAATTGGAAACGCGCTGGCCGGGCGCGCGGCTGTTATCCCGCGGCACGCTGTTTTACAGCGACTACGCCAGCCAGCAGGCCAGGCATGATATTTCCACCCTGGGACTGGCGACGGTCATCGGCGTGCTGCTGCTGATCGGGCTGGTATTCCGTTCGCCGCTGCCCCTGCTATGCTGCGCCCTGTCGGTGGCCGTCGGCGCGCTGGCGGGCACCGTGGCCTGCCTGCTGCTCTTTGGCGAGCTGCATGTCATGACGCTGATGATGAGCATCAGCATCGTCGGCATTTCCGCCGACTACACGCTCTACTACCTGACCGAGCGCCTGGTACACGGCCGGCAAAATACACCGATGGCCAGCCTGCGCAAGGTACTGCCGGCGCTGTCGGCGGCGCTGGCGACCACGGTGGCGGCCTACCTTATCATGGTGCTGGCCCCCTTCCCCGGCCTGCGTCAGCTGGCGGTGTTCGCCGCCGCCGGGCTGAGCGCCGCCTGCCTGACGGTGATCTGCTGGTACCCGCTGCTCACCAGGCGTTTGCCGGTGCGGCCCACCCCGGCGTTGCCGCTTATCCGCGCCTGGCTGTCCGCCTGGCGGCATCGTAAGGTCCTGCGCGTCGGCCTGCCGCTGGCGCTGGCCGTATTTACCCTGGCCGGGCTGCTGCAACTGCGGATTGACGATGATATCGCCCAATTGCAGGCGCTGCCGCAGCAGATTCATCAGCAGGAAGAAGACATCGCCCGGCTCTCCGGTCAGGAACAGGATCAAAAATGGTTGGTGGTTACCGGCGCCAGCGCGGAGCAGACGCTGCAGCGCATGGAGCAACTGGCGCCGGCCCTGGCGCAGGCGCAAAGCCGGGGCATTCTGGCGGGCTACCGGATGCCGCCGTTGTCGTCGCAGCGGCGCCAGCGCGAGGATCTGGCCTTGCTGACCCGGGCGGCGCCGGCGGCGGTCGAGCGCCTGGGGCAAATCGGGGTGGGCGCCGCGGCGCCCGATCTCAGTCCGATGCCGGTATCGCCCACGGACTGGCTGGCGAGCGTGGTCAGCGAAGGCTGGCGCCTGTTATGGCTTAGCCTGGCCGACGGGCAAAGCGCGGTACTGATCCCGGTAAGCGGCGTGACCGACAGTGCGGCGCTGCGACACCTTGCCCAATCCCGGCCCGGCGTCAGCTGGGTGGATCGCAAGGCGGACTTCGATGCGATGTTCGCCGCCTACCGGCATAAGCTCGGCTGGCTGCTGCTGGCCTCGATTGGGGTGATTGCCGCGAGCTTTATCGCGCGCCAGGGCTGGCGGCAGGGCCTGCTAAGCCTGATCCCGACGCTATTATCCCTGGGGGCGGGCCTGTCGGTGCTGGCGTTAAGCGGCCATGCGCTGAATTTATTTTCCATGCTGGCGCTGGTATTGGTGCTGGGCATCGGCATCAACTATCAGCTGTTTTTCGCCAATCCGCGCGGCACACCCTCCACGTCGATGCTGGCGGTGACCCTGGCGGTGATGACCACTTCCCTGACCCTGGGCATGCTGGTGTTCAGCCACACCCAGGCCATCGCCAGCTTCGGCATCGTTCTGTGCAGCGGTATTTTCACCGCCTTTTTATTGTCGCCGCTGGCTTTGCCGCCCGGGCGGGGGGATTATTGATGAAAGCATTATCCGCACTGGTGCTGCTGCCGGCCCTGCTGCTTGCCGCCTGCGCCGCCGGACCGAAAGCGCCGTCGGCCTGGCTAAAACCCGGGGTGTCCGTAAGGCTGCCGCAGCCCGGCATAACACCGGCCATCAGCGAACAGCAGTTACTGACCGCCACAGTACCGGGACACGGTGCGCAATCCCTGCTGGTGCTGCTGAATGCCGATGGGCAGCGGTTAACCCTGGTGGGGCTGTCATCGCTCGGTATCCGCCTGTTTAAAGTCGCCTACGACCGGCAGGGGATCCATACCGAGCAATCGGTGGTGCTGCCGCAGCTGCCGCCGGCGAGCCAGGTTTTGGCGGATATCATGCTAAGCTATTGGCCGGCCGCGGCCTGGCGCGAGGTGCTGCCGCCAGGCTGGACGCTGGTGGACCAGGCCGACCGGCGGGTGCTGGCGGATCCCGGCGGCCATAGCGTAACCGAGATACGCTATGGGTTAATTGCGGGCCGGCGTCAGCCGGTCGAGCTGCATAACCTGGTTTTCCATTACCAGATCGCCATTCAACATCTGGACGACTAAACGATGATTTCAATTTCAGCGGTCGGCATGCTAAATGCCCTGGGTAACGATATGGCGGAGATCGCCGCCAATCTTACGCGCGGCGTGGCGCCGGGGATGAAACTGAGCCATGACTGGCTATTGCGGGGGCGTCCCTGCTGGCTGGGAGCGGTTACCGGCCCTCTGCCGCGGATACCCGCCCGGCTTCAGCGCCACGATAGCCGTAATAATCGCCTGCTGCTGGGGGCGCTGGCGCAAATCCGCGCCCAGGTGGACGACGCCGTGGCCGCCTTTGGCGCGGAGCGCGTGGCCATCGTGCTGGGCACCAGCACCTCGGGGCTGGATGAATGCGATCGGCAGGTTACCGCCGCCGCGCGCGGGGAAACATCGCCAGGATATTATTATCAGATGCAGGAATTAGGGGATCCGGCGCGTTTTCTCGCCGCGTTCCTGCAATTGGAGGGCCCGGCCTATACCTTATCCACCGCCTGCTCTTCCAGCGCGCGGGCGATTATCAGCGGACGCCGGCTGATTGAAACCGGCATGGCGGACGCGGCCATCGTCGGCGGCGCCGATAGCCTGAGCCGGATGCCGATCAACGGGTTCGACAGCCTGGAATCGTTATCCGCGGAACGCTGCCGGCCGTTCAGCGCCGAGCGCGACGGCATCAGCATCGGCGAAGGCGCGGCGCTGCTGCTGCTGACCCGGGCGCAGGGCGCCGTTGCCCTGCGGGGCATCGGCGAATCCTCCGACGCCTGGCATATGTCAGCGCCCCATCCCGAAGGCAGCGGCGCGATCCGCGCCATTGAAATGGCCCTGGCGGACGCCAATCTCGCGGCGTCGGATATCGGTTACATTAATCTACACGGTACCGCCACCCCGCTGAACGACCGCATCGAAGCGCTGGTGATTCACCGTCTGTTCGGTCAACAGGTTCCCTGCAGTTCAACCAAACACCTGACCGGCCATACGCTGGGCGCCGCCGGGGCAATCGAGGCGGCGCTCGGCTGGTTATTGCTGACCGACTCCCTGCCGCTGCCGCCGCAGGATTTCTCCGCCGCCACCCTCGATCCCGGCCTGGCGGAGTTCGGCCTGCTGACCGCGCCCGCCCGCCTGGCCCGGCGTTATATCATGTCCAACTCGTTCGCCTTCGGCGGCAATAATACCTGCCTTATTCTGGGCGATAACGAGGTAAGCCATGTTGCCTGAAACACCCGTCATGCCCGATGCCTTGCCCGCCGCGCACTATCTGCCGCACGACACGCCGATGGTGCTGATCGAACACGTCTGCGCTATCGACGATCTGCATGCCCGCTGCCGGGTCGCCGTCGGCCGCGAAGGCGTGCTGGGTCCCTTTCTGAATAGGCACGGCGATTTGCCCGCCTGGTACGCACTGGAGATGATGGCGCAAACCATCGGCGTCTGGTCCGGCTGGCATGGGCGGCAGCGCGGCGAGCCGCCCCGTCCCGGCCTGCTGTTGGGCGCGCGCGCCTTACACTGCGCCCGGCCGGTATTTCCCCATGGCAGCGAGCTGGATATCAGCATCAGCCTGTTGCTGCGGGATGAGCGTATCGGCAGCTTTGAATGCCGGATAGAGTGCGCCGGCGACACGCTTGCTTCCGGGCGGCTGAATACTTATCAGCCCGATGAAAATGAAATTAACCCATTATTACAGGAATAAGACGATGACACGCTCGGTATTGGTGACGGGAGCCAGTAAGGGAATAGGACGCGCGATAGCCTGCCAGCTGGCGCGGGACGGCTTTACGGCAATCGTTCACTATCATCATGACCGGGCAGGGGCGGAGGAAACGCTGCTGCGGATAACGGCGCAGGGCGGCCGGGGACGGATTATCGCCTTTGATGTCGCCGACCGCGACGCATGCCGTCAGGCGATAACGGCGGATATCGACCGGCACGGCGCGTATTACGGCGTGGTCAGCAATGCCGGCATGACCCGCGACGGCGCCTTCCCGGCGCTGGACGGCGAGGATTGGGACAGTGTAATGCATACCAATCTCGACAGTTTCTATAACGTGTTGCATCCCTGCATCATGCCGATGATCGGCCTGCGCGACGGCGGGCGCATCATCACCCTGTCCTCGGTATCCGGTCTCATCGGCAACCGGGGACAGGTCAACTACAGCGCGGCCAAGGCCGGCATTATCGGCGCCACCAAGGCGCTGGCGGTTGAGCTGGCGAAACGGCATATCACCGTTAACTGCATTGCGCCGGGGCTGATTGATACCGGCATGATCGACCTGGACGCGCGCGCCCTGGACCAGGCCATGGGCCTTATCCCGATGAAACGCATGGGGCAGGCGGATGAAGTGGCGGGACTTGCCGGCTACCTGATGTCGGACATGGCCGGTTATATCACACGCCAGGTCATCTCCATTAACGGAGGCATGCTATGAACCGCCGCGTGGTGATTACCGGCATGGGCGGCGTCACCGCCTTTGGCGAAAGCTGGCAGGCGGTGGCGCAAGGCCTTAAGCGCCTGGAAAACGCCGTGGTCGCCATGCCGCAGTGGCGCGAGTTCGACGGGTTGAATACCCTGCTGGCCGCCCCGCTGCCCGCCTTTGCGCTGCCCGAACATTATACCCGCAAGCGCATCCGCTCCATGGGCCGGGTATCGCTGCTGGCGACCCGGGCCACCGAACTGGCGCTGGAACAGGCGGGGCTGCTGAATGATGCCATCCTGACCGGCGGCGAAACAGGCATTGCCTACGGCTCGTCCACCGGCAGCACCAAACCCATCAGCGATTTCGCCACCATGCTGACGGAGAAACACACCCACAATATCACCGGCACCACCTATGTGCAGATGATGCCGCATACCACGGCGGTCAATGCCGGATTGTTCTTCGGCCTGCGCGGCCGGGTAATCCCCACCTCCAGCGCCTGCACCTCCGGCAGCCAGGCCATCGGGTATGCCTATGAAGCCATCAAGCATGGCTACCAAACGGTCATGGTGGCCGGCGGCGCCGAGGAGCTCTGTCCTTCCGAGGCGGCGGCCTTCGATACGCTGTTTGCCACCAGCCAGCTTAACGACGCGCCGAAGCTCACACCCGCCCCCTTTGATGTCAACCGGGACGGACTGGTCATTGGCGAAGGCGCGGGCACGCTGGTATTGGAAGCGCTGGATTTTGCCCGGGCCAGGGGCGCCACTATTTATGGCGAGCTGGTGGGGTTCGCCACCAACTGCGATGCCAGCCATATTACCCAGCCGCAGCAGTCCACCATGCAAATCTGTATGGCGCAGGCGCTGCAAAACGCCGGCGTGTCCAGCGGGGACATCGGCTATATCAGCGCGCACGGCACCGCCACGGAACGCGGCGACATTGCCGAGAGCCGCGCCACCGCCGCGCTATTCGGTAATACCACGCCGATATCCTCGCTGAAGAGCTATTTCGGCCACACGCTGGGGGCCTGCGGCGCGCTGGAAGCCTGGATGAGCCTGGAAATGATGCGCGAGGGCTGGTTTGCCCCAACGCTTAACCTGCGCCAGCCGGACCCGGAATGCGGCGATTTGGACTATATCACCGGCCAGCCCAGGCTCATCGACACCGGTTATATCCAGTCCAATAACTTTGCCTTCGGCGGTATTAATACTTCACTGATTATTAAACGCTGGGCACACTGACGCCGCCCGCGCGCTCATCCACCAAGCCGATGCCCGTTCCATTGATGCCGCCGGTCGCGGCATTGGCAAGAATATAGCCCCATAACACGGCCATGGCATGCAGTGAATCGCCAAATTTTTTAGAACCGGAACACGACAAATCCATACGGCCTATTTCCATGGCCAGAACGAGCAGCGACACGGCAAAACTTTTCTGCCCTTTGCAGCTGCTATCTATATGCCTCAGCATACCGATGCCCGGATGGTCATCACCCTTATTTATTATTTCACATGCCTTTTTCTTTGCGCGGCCATGAATTAAGTTCTGCGCTTTCGATTCAGCCAGCCGTATAACGGCAATCCCGATAAAATAAACCTTTTCTTCAACTGTCTGTTGTTTATCTCCCAGGGACGGCAAAGGGACCATAAGGTCGTTAATGATAAGGGTAGCTCTTGCCATTGACGGCTCATCAAGTAATGGTACGATAGCGCCCATCTTGGGGTGAGAACTGTTTGTGGCGCCAAAAGACCACTGTTGGTCGCCATGATGAAAATAATTGCCGACATAAGCCAGCATATCGGCCATGCGCTGCATTACGCGCCGGAAAAAAGGCTTGTGAACGGGCATATTAGTAGCGCTAGCATTTATAGATATTTGACTATTACTGATCGAGTTTACCTCGGATATAAGCGGTTGATTGGCCTCCTCAGCATAATCAAGGTAATCATTATTTATATCATGCCGTATATTGGTTGCCGAAAAATACCACATAACCTTCCTTGGTAACGATAAATTAAATATAAGCACCTTTTCCCGGCCCATTTAATGATAAACCAACGCGGTTGTACATGTACTTTTATGCAATGATAATTTGACGATCCTTGCTTAATATTGCTTAAACCAAACAAACCGGGACAGCAAGCGAACACCGGACGCCTATTTTTTAGGTTTTGCCGCGATCATCTCCACCTGAACGGAAGGATCCATGGCCTCCACCGCCTTTTGCAGCTCCGCCAGGGCGAATTTCAGGGAGGCGATCTCCTGCTGCAGCGCCCGCACTTCGAGCGAAGTGCGGTTGGCTTTGGGAAACGCGTCAAGCACGTCATGTTCATGAAACATGCGCACCTGACGGTTATCCAGGTTAACCATCTGATATTTCAGGCGGCCGCTGTTGATGGCGTTATAAACCGTCTTGCGGCTGACCATTGCTATCTCAATCACCTGGCTTATTCTTAACATCGCATTTCTCTGAAGGCGTAGGGAGATTCCGGCTTCATTCTAACGGGTAGTGATGGATTCAGTGAACAGTTTCGCGATGCCCTCCGGCGAGTTTCCGCCGATTTTGTTAACCTGCTCAATATCCCCCAGCAATGCAAACAGGGATTGGATAATGGCCACTTTTTCGCACGACGGATCGATGGCCATCAACACCACGACGGCCGGTTTTACCACCGCTTGTGGCTCATCGGTGCGATGGAACTCCACCCCCGCCTGGTTTACCGCGACGGCAACGCCGGTGGCGAGCACATGTTCAAACTCGGTATGGGGTATGGCGATACTGTGCGTCTCCATATCGATGCCGGTGGGATAAACCGCTTCCCGATCAAGCACGCCCTGGCGAAAGCTTGCTTTGACCAAGCCGTCCGCGTACAGGCTGTCCGCCATCAGGGTCAGCAGTTCATCCCGGCTTATCGGCTGGGTAATGGTGAAGACGCGCTCGGCGCTGAACATCATGATTATTCTCCCATCTCTGTGCCGGCGGCGCCCGTTTGCGCCGCCAACCGGTCCTCACGGAGGATTTTTTTGCGGTTCCATAGCGCCAGCAGCAGCGCCAAGAGGATCAGCACGCCGACGCCGATGGCCTTGAAATAGAACCCCTGGATAATGACCCAGGGCAGCATTGCGCCGGCATAATCAACGCTGCTGATACTGGTTGCGCCATGGGGTAACGAGAACCCGGTGCTGACGGCGGTACTGGTCACCAGCGGCGCCAGGCTGGTGCCGATTAACAGCGCCAGGCTCAGGGTGAGCAGGCCGGTGAGCAGGGTGCGGAACATATCGCCCCGGCATACGGCGGTCACCAGCACAAAGGCAAACGGCAGGCCCGTCAGCGAGGCGAACGGCAGAAACTGATTACCGGGGATAATCGCCGCCAGCACCAGCATAATCGGGATCATCAGCATCGACACCGACAGGGTAACCGGATGGCCGACGCTGACGGCGGAATCCAGCCCGATGGAAATTTTGCCGAACGAACCGGCCCGGGACTGCGCAATTTCCTGGATACGCTCGCTGATGGGATAGACCCCTTCCATCAACATCTTGGCCATGCGGGGGATAATGGTCATCACCGCGGCCATGGTGATGGCGGTTTGCAGGATGGCCTTCACATCAACCCCGGCGATAACGGCCAGGATGGCGCCGATAATCGCGCCCAGGCAGGCGGGATCGCCTAATATCGATAAGCGCTTTTGAATCACATCGGTATCGATTTTAATATCGCGCACGCCGGGGATACGATCGACTATCGCGTTAACCAGCCAGGCGGCGGGCACAAACGACGCGGAAAAACCATGCGGCACCGAGATACCCGGCAAATTGAGGTATTTTTCCACATCGGCGGTGGTGCGATCGGCTATCACCATGGTGACGATACAGTTCAGCCCGGCGGCCAGCACCCCCAGCCAGAGGTTACCGGTGATAATGGCCACCAGCGAGCCGGTAAACGCGTGATGCCACAGGTTCCAGATATCCACGTTCAGGATACGGGTGGTCTTGGTATAGAGCATCAGGACATTGATGGCGACGCACACCGGGATCACCAGCGCGCCGACCCGGGTACCCATGGCCACGGCGGCGGCGGCGGGCCATCCCATGTCCAATACCGTCAGGTTCAGGCCGAACCGCTCGACAATGGCATGGCTGACGGGCGTTAACGAATCAATCATCAGGTTAACGGTAATGCTTAATCCGATAAAACCGATCCCCACCATCAGCCCGGCTTTAATCGATTTGGCGATGGATAAACGCAGCAGCAATCCCAGCAAAATGAAGATCAGGGGCATCATGACCGAGGCCCCCATGCTCACGATATAATCGATAACAAACATGGTATTAACCCTCGGCGAGAATCAATTCTTTAACGCTGCTGAATACTTTGTCGGTCCCCATGCCGGTCAACAGGGGCAAAGCGTTAATGACCGGTACGGACACTTTCACCGGCGAGGTGGAAACGATAAAGTCCACATCGTCGCGGGTGGCGGCTTCCGCCACGGTACCCTGTGATATGCGCACCTTATCCAGCAAGTTTTCCCCCTGCAGGTAAGCTTCCAGTTTTTTCAGCGCCACGGTGCTGGTGGCAACGCCGGCGCCGCAGCAAATCATCATATGTTTCATAGTCAGTTCCCAGTCGAAGAAGTGGGATGATTAAAACATGTTAATGAATCGCTAAATGTGATCGATGTGTAATTTTACACACTGAGATGACAATATATTTTTAACTACACTATTATCCTTATATATGTTGTTGATATATAATTGTTTATATTATAAAAAACATTATGGCCGTGTGTTCCACTGTGTAACACCCACCAGCCGGGTTAAGCGGGTATCCACCGCTGCCCGCGGCCGGGGCCAAAAAACAGGCGCGGCAACGGGTTAAGCGATCGCTTGTCCGCCCTGATCGGGTAAAGTAAGAGCGGATATTCCCGGCAACGGTATAAGGACAGGGTTAATGACGGACAAAACATGCGTATTATTTGATTGTGACGGCACGCTGGTGGACAGCGAGATCTTGTGTTGCGAGGCCTATGTGCTCCTGTTCGCCCAATACGGCATTGCGCTGACGCTTACCGATGCCATCAGGGATTTCAAAGGCGTAAAACTCAATGACATCTTCGATCGTATGAGGGAACAGCACGGCCTGCGCCAGCGGGCGGATATCCTGGAAGCCGAGTACCGCGCGCATGTAGCCCGGCTGTTTGATGAGCGGCTGGTTGCCATCGAGGGCGTGCGCGAGCTTTTGCAGCGGATCGTCGTACCGATGGCGGTGGTGTCCAACGGTCCGGTCAGTAAAATGGAGCACTCGCTTGGCCTGACGTCGCTGCTGCCGTTTTTTGCGCAACGTCTGTTCAGCGGTTACGATGTGCAGCGCTGGAAGCCCGACCCGGCGGTGATCCATCATGCCGCCGCCCAGCTGGGGGTACCGGTGGCGCAATGCATTTTAGTCGAGGATTCGGTGTCCGGCGTCCAGGCGGGCATCGCCGCCGGCATGCCGGTATTTTACTATTGCGCCGATGCGCATAATCCGCCGATTGACCACCCGCTGGTCACCCGCTTTGATGATATGGGTCAGCTGCCGGCGTTATGGCGCGCGCGGGGATGGGCGTTGACCGGCGCACCGGAAGTATTGGTATGATCGGCCAGGATTATTATTCCTTCGGCGGACTGGCCTCGCCGCCGGCATCCGCGGCCTTATCTTTACCCGTGCCCGTCAGCAGCGTTTCCAGCGCGTCGCCGCCCACATGGCGGAAGTCCTGTCCCTTAACAAAATAGAAAATATATTCGCAGATATTCTGGCAGCGATCGCCGATACGCTCGATGGAGCGGGCGCAAAACAGCGCCGTCAGCACGCTGGGAATAGTGCGGGGATCTTCCATCATATAGGTCATCAGCTGACGGACGATACCCTCGTATTCCTGGTCGACTTTTTTATCCTCGCGATAAATCCGGATCGCCTCATCCAAATCCATGCGCGCAAAGGCGTCCAGCACGTCATGAAGCATCTGCACCGTATGGCGTCCAAGCGACTCCAGGCTGACCAGCATCTGCAAATGCTGCTGGGAGTATTTTTCCAGCGCGGTACGGCAGATTTTATCCGCGCCGTCGCCGATACGCTCCAGTTCGGATATGGTTTTGATGATCGATATCACCAGGCGTAAATCGCTGGCGGTAGGCTGGCGCTTGGCAATAATACGCACACAGGCCTCATCAATGGCCACCTCCATCGCATTCACCTTGACGTCCCCGGCGATGACCCGTTTGGCCAATTCTTCATCCTGGCTGTGCATCGCGCTGATGGCGTCGGTAAGCTGTTGCTCCACCAGGCCGCCCATCGCCATCACCTGGGTGCGTATGTGTTCCAGTTCGGCGTTAAACTGGCCGGAAATATGCTTATTGAGATTCAGGTTTTCCATGATATATCCCGTTATTAACCATAGCGGCCAGTAATATAATCTTCGGTTTGTTTGTTCTTCGGTGCGGTGAAAATGCTATCCGTATCGTTGAATTCAATTAACTCGCCGAGATACATAAATGCCGTGTGATCGGAGCAACGCGCCGCCTGCTGCATATTATGCGTCACTATCACCACGGTATAATCCGCTTTCAATTCTGAAATCAGCTCTTCGATACGTCCGGTCGAGATCGGATCCAGGGCTGAACAGGGCTCATCGAGCAACAGCACATCGGGGCGAATGGCAATGCCGCGCGCGATACATAAACGCTGCTGCTGGCCGCCGGACAGGCTATAACCGCTCTGGTGCAATTTGTCCTTGGTTTCGTTCCACAGCGCCGCTTTGGTCAGCGACCACTGCACGCGCTCCTCCATCTCGCTGCGCGACAGTTTCTCAAACAGGCGCACGCCGAACGCGATATTGTCATAAATAGACATCGGAAAGGGGGTCGGCTTCTGGAACACCATGCCGACCCGGGCGCGCAGCAGGGAAACATCGCGCTTATCGGTGAGGATATTGTCCCCGTCCAGCAGGATCTCCCCTTCGGCGCGCTGCTCCGGATAAAGCTGGTACATTTTATTAAAGCAACGCAACAGCGTGGATTTACCGCAGCCGGACGGGCCGATAAAAGCCGTCACCTGGTTACGGGCAATGTCCAGGCTGATATTTTTCAGCGCATGAAATTTACCGTAATAAAAATTCAGATCGCGAACCTGTACTTTGCTGTCGTTGGCGTTGTTGATCCCGCTCATGCAACACTCTCTCTTTCGATCAAAGACGCGTCGGCGCCTGACGCTTAATAGGTTTTTTTGGCGAAAATAATCCGCGCGATAATGTTCAGCAACAGCACGCACAGGGTAATCAGCAGCACGCCGGCCCAGGCCAGCTGTTGCCATTCGGCAAACGGGCTCATGGCGAATTTGAAAATCGTCACCGGCAGGTTGGCGATGGGCTGCATGAGATCGGTACTCCAGAACTGGTTGGAGAGCGAGGTAAACAGCAGCGGCGCCGTTTCGCCGGCAATGCGCGCCACCGCCAGCAATACGCCGGTGATGATGCCGGAAACCGAGGCCTTAAGCGTGATGGCGGAAATCATTTTCCATTTCGGCGTACCCAACGCATAGGCAGCCTCACGCAGCGTATCGGGCACCAGCCGCATCATGTTTTCCGTGGTACGGATAACAATCGGCACCTGCAGCAGCGCCAGGGCGATCACCCCGGCCCAGCCGGAGAAATGCTCCATTTTCGCCACCACCAGCGTATAGACAAACAAACCGATAACGATGGACGGCGCGGACAGCAGGATATCGTTAATAAAACGGATCACTTCCGCCAGCGCGGACTTACGCCCGTATTCCGCCAGGTAAATCCCCGCCATGATGCCCAGGGGCGTGCCGAAAACAGTGGCCCAGAGAATCAGCAATCCGCTGCCGGCCAGGGCATTGGCCAGCCCTCCGCCGGCGGTATTGGGCGGCGGCGTCATTTCGGTAAACAACGCCAGCGACATACCGTCAAAACCCCGGCTTACCGTGGTCAGCAAGATCCAGCATAACCAGAACAGGCCGAAGGCCATGGTGATCATGGATAATAACAGCGCCAGACGGTTCTTCTGCCGCCGCCAGGACTGCATTTTACGCCGCGCTTCCATTTGTGGCGCGGTATGGGTCATTTGGTGCTCGACGGTCGCCATTATTTGACCCCCTCGTTTTTCGCCAGGCGCATTATCATGAATTTGGAGCAGGCCAGCACGATAAAGGTAATCACAAACAGGATTAACCCCAGCTCCATCAGCGCGGCGGTATGCAGACCCGCCTGGGCTTCGGCGAACTCATTGGCCAGCGCCGAGGTAATGCTGTTGCCCGGGCTAAACAGGGAAATGCTGTCCAGCTGGTTGGTATTGCCGATGATAAAGGTCACCGCCATGGTTTCGCCCAGCGCCCGTCCCAGGCCCAGCATCACGCCGCCGATCACGCCGTTTTTGGTGAAGGGCAGCACGATACGCCAGATCACTTCCCAGGTGGTGCAGCCGATACCGTAGGCCGACTCCTTCATCAACACCGGCGTTTGCTCAAACACATCGCGCATCACGGCGGCAATATACGGGATGATCATGATAGCCAGGATAATACCGGCGGCCAGGATGCCGATACCAAACGCCGGCCCCGAAAACAGGACGCCGATAAAAGGGATGGTCGACATCACATCGCCCAGGGGCTGTTGAAAATACTGGGCGAACAGGGGAGCAAAAACAAACAACCCCCACATGCCGTAGACAATGCTTGGGATGGCCGCCAACAGCTCAATGGCGACGCCAAGGGGACGCTTCAACCAGTTGGGGGCAAGCTCGGTAAGGAACAGGGCGATGCCGAAGCTGACCGGAACGGCAATCAGCAACGCGATAAAAGAGGTCACCAGGGTGCCGTAGATAGGAACCAGCGCGCCGAATTTTTCACCGGGCGGATCCCACTCCTTGGTCCACAGGAACGCGAAGCCGAACTTTTCCATGCTCGGCCACGAAGCGACAATCAGCGAAACGATAATTCCGCCCAACATCAATAAGGTAATCAATGCGGCCAACCTGACCAACGTACCGAATATCAGGTCGCCTTGTTTACCGGGGGCATGCCGTGCCGGCGTATTGTCAGCCATAGAGTACTCTTTTTGTTGGTTCGTAATCCCTTCCCGTAAGGGAAGGGACGAAACACAAGGACTTAGTAGAGCGCTTTACCGTTACTGTCTTTGATATTGGCCTTCCAGGCGGCGCGGATCTGTTCGACCACGTCCTTTGGCAAGGTGGCGTAGTCAAGGGCGTTAGCCTGGTCGGCACCCTTGTTGTAGGCCCAATCGAAGAATTTCAGGGTTTCGCGGCCCTGCTCAGGCTTGGTTTGGGTAGTATGCAACATAATAAACGTGGTGGAGGTGATCGGCCAGGCATTGTTGCCCTTCTGGTTAGTCAGATCCTGGGCAAAAGATTGCTGCCAGTTGACGCCTTTCGCCGCCGCGCTGAAGTTATCCTGCGTCGGCATTACCGGCTTGCCGTCGGCGGAAATCAGCTTGGTGTAGGCCAGGTTGTTCTGCTTAGCGTAGGCGTACTCCACATAACCGATGGAACCCGGCAAACGCTGGACAAAGGCGGCGATGCCGTCATTGCCCTTGCCGCCCAGTCCGACCGGCCAGTTAACCGTGGAACCGGCGCCGATTTTTTCTTTCCAGGTCGCATTCACCTTGGACAGATAGCTGGTGAAGACAAACGACGTGCCGGAACCATCGGCGCGGCGTACCACGGCGATATTCTGATCAGGCAGCTTCAGGCCCGGGTTCAGCTTGGTGATGGCCGGGTCGTTCCATTTTTTGATGTTGCCCAGGTAAATTTCACCCAGGGTATGGCCGTCCAGGGTCAGTTCGCCGCTTTTGATTCCCGGTACGTTGATGGCCAGCACCACGCCGCCAATCACGGTCGGAAATTGGAATAAACCTTCTTTCTTCAGGTCGCCATCGCTTAAAGGAGCATCGGACGCGCCGAAATCAACGGTATTGGCGATAATCTGTTTAATGCCGCCGGAAGAACCGATGCCCTGGTAGTTAACCTTTACGCCGGTTTCTTTTTGATAGGTATCAGCCCATTTAGCATAAACCGGGGCGGGGAATGTGCCGCCGGCACCTGTCAGGTTGGCGGCAGCGAACGAAGAAATACTCGCCAGGGCGAACGTAGCTGCTACAACACTGGCAACGGTGGTATGCATCAGTCTCATAATCCCTCCTGTGGGATATTTAAAATCGGCCCATGGCCGTTTTCTTCAATTATTATAATTGCTGCAGGAGGGAAAATAGGACAATTAGGTTACAGATACATGTCGGTAATATGACATTTTTATGACACCGGGATGGGTACCTATTTTAATGGCATATTAGCCTTTTTTTTCAATCCCCGCCTCCGCAATCCGATCAATATCGCGCATAATGCCGGCGGCCGGCCGATGGTGCGCCAGTTCGCCGGCCATATACGCCATATAGGGCGCGATATGGGAAAAAATAGCTTTATAGCCGGGGCAAAGATGATTATGCCACTGGCCCCCGATGCGGTGAATACGGTGCTTAGGACAGCCGCCGTGACAGGCAAACCGATAGTCGCATGACAAACACGGCGTCGCCACATTGGCTTTTAGCTGGCCGAACTGGCGCTGTTTTTTCCCACCGGCCATGGCGGCCAGGTTCCCTGTCATCAGATTGCCCAGTCTATGCTCAGGGTAGACGAAATGATCGCAGCTATAGATATCGCCGTTCTGCTCGACGACCAGGCCCTGGCCGCAGGTGGGCTGCATCACGCACAGGCTTGGCATCACGCCGCACCAGGCGGCCAGCGCATTATCGAATAGCTGCACAAACACCGTGCCGACATCATGCCGTACCCAGTAGTCAAACAGGGTATTGATAAACGTGCCGTAGGCTTCGCCGCTCACCGACCATGGCGTCAGCGTTTTATCCGCCGTCGACCGGGGATAAATCAATTCCCCCCGCGCGGCTCCGGACAACCTTTGTTCCACGGCCGGGATAAATTGCACATACTGCGCGCCCAGCTCTTGCGTGATAAAAAGATATATTTCCAGCGGCGCCTGGGCGGTTTTATCGTTCACCACGCTCAATACGTTGTAATCTATATGATATTCCTTAAATATCCGGATGGCGTTGATCACGCTGTCAAATACCGGCCGGCCGCTGGCGGTATGGCGATAATGATTATGCAGCCTGGCGGTGCCGTCCACGGAAATACCCAGCAGGAAATGATTATCGGCAAGAAAACGGCCCCATTGATCGTTTATCAATACGCCGTTGGTTTGCATGCTGTTGGTAATCCTTTTTCCCCGTGCGTAACGCTGCTGATAGCGCAGCGCGGCGGCATAAAAGTCAATTCCGGCCAGGGTCGGCTCGCCGCCCTGCCAGGCAAACATGACCTCGTCGCCAGCGCTGGCGTCAATATACTGCTTAATAAATTCCCTGAGCACATCGTCGGCCATATGCTTCGACGCCGATGCTCCGGCGGGTAACAGGGTATTTTTTTTGTCCACATAAAAACAATAATCGCAGTGAATATTGCATTGATAACTGGTGGGTTTCGCCATCAGGGAAAACGGGCGTTTCATAACCGCGACTCCAAACAATATTGCGCGTCAAATACCATGCCGCACCGGCAGCGGCGGCAGTTAACCGGTAAATTCATCCGGCAACAGTCCCTGTAGCTTGAGCTCACTGCCATGGCGGATGGCGGTTTCCGTTTCGCAACCCGCGTATTCGGCAATTTCACGCCAGGTCCATTCATAGCCCGGCCATTGCCGGTATAAATAGTGAATGCCCAGTAATACCCGTTGCTGGGATTTATCGTAGGCCATGCTGGCCAGCCTTTTTTCCGCCTCGCCCAGATCACGCGCCAGCCGCATGAACAAATAGACATTCAGGCGCGGATAGCGGCATAAAAACCGCTGCGGCTGATAGGGGGTAATGCGCGTTACCGTAGCGGTGCGCTGCACGCGCGAGGAACAGTGGTAAAACGTATTACCGAACAGGCTGCGGTAGCCGAAAAAATCACCGGGGCCAAACAGGCGGATCAGGCACACCTTACCGTTCTCCAGCATATGGTACAGCCCCACCAATCCACTGTGCAGGTAATAAAAAGAGAGGGCCTCATCCTCCTGGGGATAAATGCGCGTTTGCTTCGGCAACTGATCCAGCCGGGTAAACATGGCGTGTTCGCTGCCGGACAATTCTGCGAATACGGCGCGGCCCTCGTCCCCATCCTCAGAATTTTTGTCTTTTTTCCTCAATTTTTACTCCCTTGGTCGGCAGGCCGGTATCATAATCCCTGACCACCGGCGAGACGTAATCATCCGGTTTAGGACGAAACGCGCCCAGCCATTGCTCATGCCTGTCGGGCCGCCACGGGCGCATGGCCCAGCGATAGCTGCGAAACGGATCGCGAATACTATCCATATAGTCTACTAAGCTATCATGCAATGCATTACGCCGTTCCGCATAGTCGTCCCGGCCAATCAGGTTTATCAGTTCCTCGGGATCGTTGCGCCGGTCATAGAGTTCATCATCGTCAAACAGATTAATCACCAGTTTTAAATCATTGGTGACCCAGGCGCGCATCGGGATAAAACCGCCGAAGCTGTCATGTTCTATTTCATAACGGTTAAATTCCACCATGACCGACCGCTCCCGTTCCCGCTCCGCCGACGACAGCATAGGCAGCAGGCTTTCGCCGTGCAGCGACGGCGGCACCGGGATACCGGCAATCGATAATAACGTCGGCAACAGGTCGATATGGCTCACCGGTGTATCAATCTCCCGCGCCGGCAGGCCGGGCCCGTGGATGATAAAGGGAATGCGGCAGATGTCGTCATAGCCTGCCGAGCCTTTGCTGATAAGTTGATGCGCTCCCATCATTTCACCGTGATCGGAGGTATACACTATCCAGGTATTTTCCCATTCGTCGGGGGTAAGGTGGTTCAGCACGCGTCCTATCTGGTCGTCGACAAAATCATTGCAGGCAAAATAAATCGGATGATGATAGGTGGCGCCATCCGTTACCGGCGACGGCATCGCCCTGGCCCACAAACGCTGGTGCATCGGTTTATCGCTGAGATCATCGGTTCCTTTTGCGCCCAGCGGGTAATGGAAATCGGCAAAACGGTCGAGATAACGCGGCGGGCAGGTAAAGGGATGATGCGGCTCATCGTAAGAAAGCACCAGCAGGAACGGTTTCTCGCGCCGCAGGCGCTGCTTATCGATAAAATGTATCGCGCGCTGGCTGATGCGATAGCCCCAGGTAAATTCATCATCAATCTGATGTTGTTCAAGTTCTTCCTTTGAATTCAGCCCGTTGCGCCATAAGCTGATTTTTTCTTCCGGCAGGTCATGCAGGTAATTAGCGCCATCGTACCAATATTCCGCCGCCCATTCCGGCGGACAGATGCCGGTGCCGAAATAGTCGTGGCCATCAAGATGCCATTTACCGATATAGGCGGTTTGCCAGCCGGCATCCTGAAAATAGTTGCCCAGGGTGCGCATATTCTTACCCGGCGCCAGATTATTGGTCCAGGGACCGCTTTGGTTGGAATACAGGCCGGTGAACAGGCCCGCGCGCGCCGGGGTGCACAGCGGCGCGGTGGTAAATGCCGAATTGAATTTGGCCCCGCGCCCGGCCAGCGCATCGATATGCTCGGTATGCAGGGGAAGGCCGGTATAGCACCCGACCATATTGGTGGCCTGCGTATCGGTCATGATAAAAATAATATTAGGTTGCATCAGGCGATTTCCTCCCGGGTTTTGGTTTTTCTCAAACCGGCGAATATCAGCCAGCCGGAAATGGCGACAACGGTTATGCCCGCGATCCAGCATAACCAGAGGCTGTGCCAGCCACCGAAGCGGGCGAGAAAGGCATAAATAAATATCATCGCCGCAATAACGCCGACGGAGGCGATTTTTACCGACCGCCACGGCGACATATCCACCGCCAGGGAATCATGGAAGACAAACGGGGTGGCGCGCGGCGCAAGTTTACCGATAACCAGCATCACCAACGCGTTCAGGCAAAACGTTATCGCCAGCACATACAGGAAATGAATAGGGAAATGGAAAACGTAATTGATCAGGATATAGCTGACGATACCTAACAGCAGCGCCAGCTTGGCCGCCATGGCCGGGATACGCGGGAAAAAGAACCCCATGATGATAATGGTGACCAGGGGAACGTTGTACACCCCGTTAAGCTGCTTCATCCAGCTGTATAATCCTTCGGGGGCATTGGCAATGCCGGGGGCTACCACCACCGACACCAGCGCCAGGATCAGGGCGAAATAACGCCCCACCAACACCTGTTTTTTGGACGTGGCGTCAGGATTGATAATACGGCTGTAGATACCCATGCTGAATAAGGTGCTGGCGCTGTTTAAAAACCCGTTGAACACGCTGATAATGGCGCCGAACAGCACGGCGCCGAAAAAACCGACCAGGGGCGCGGGCAGGATCTGGTTGACCAGCACCGGGTAGGCCATATCCGCCTTGGGCAGCCCTTGATACAGGTGATAGGCGATAACGCCGGGCAGGACCAGGATTATCGGGTCGAGCATTTTCAGCAGCGCCGTCAGCAGCGCGCCTTTTTGCCCTTCGGCCAGGTTCTTGGCGGCCAGGGTACGCTGGACGATGCCCTGGTTGGTACACCAGTAAAAGGTATTCACCAGCACCAGGCCGGTCAAGGCGGCGCCGATGGGCACCGGGTCATGGGCGCCACCGATGGAGTTGAGGCGCTCGGCATGATCCGCCGTCAGTGTATTCAGGCCGGCGATAACACTGCCGCCGCCAAGCGCCATCAGCCCGAAAAACGGCACCATCAGCCCGCCAATCACCAGGCCGATGCCATTGACGACATCGGCGACGGCAATCGCGCGCAGTCCGCCGATAACCGCGTACAGGGTGCCTATCGCGCCAAGGGCTATCACCATGACTATCGTCGCGCTGCCCTGGCTCAGCCCGGTAAGGTCGCTGAAATGAAACAGGCTGTTGAGCGCCAGCGAGCCGGAGTAGAGTACTATGGGCAGAAAACAGACGCCGGTGGCGATTAAAAAACAGCAGTCCACCATAATACGCGTGGTTTTGTCGTAGCGTTCTTCGATAAAATCCGGAATGGTAATAATGCCCCGCTGCAAATAACGCGGTAAAAACACCAGCGCCAGCAGGACCAGGGGAATAGCTGAAATCACCTCCCATGCCATCACCGACATGCCGAATTTATAGGCCTGTCCGCTCAGGCCGACCAATTGTTCCGTTGAAAGATTGGTCAGCATCAGCGATGCGGCAATTATTGGCGCTTTAAGGGAACGACCGGCCAGGAAATAGCCCTGCTGGGTATGGGTATCGTTTTTCCTTACTTTCCACCAGGTAACAATAGCGACAAGGCACGTAAAAAATACAAAAGAAAATATCTGTAGGCTATTCATAAATCGCACCTTTTAGTTATAAAAATATCAGCATAGATGTGACCCTTCCAATAAAATCAGAATAGTGGGCGGTCGATTAATGAGAGAAATGCGCAGCTTAAGCCGTTACGATTATTCCGTTCGGTACAGGCAAGCGGCGAGCGGAACCATGCCGCACGTCAGGCGGCATTTCCCGCGGTAAAAACCCAGGAGAAAGTCGTCGCAGGCCAGACAAGCCGGTAATAGTGTATTGTTGACATGACAGATGTTTTACACTTTTCAGCACCCTATTTTTATGACCGTTGTCATAAGCCGGCATGACCCCGCTCACATAATCATTATTGTTATATTCCGGGTGGGAACAAGAAGTTTCTCGTAAATAACCATGCGTAAATTAATTAAGCTTATTTGAATTACGCATTTGCAATATCAATATAAGGAAAAGGATTTATTGGGGTGTGATCGGGCAAAAAAAAATCCGCTGGGGCTTTGCCATCCCCACCGGATCCGATTAACGCTGTGTCGGTTTTTGCGATCACTTTGCAAGCGGCGGCTTAGGTGCCGCCGCAGACGCGGGGTTACTCCACCGTCACCGATTTTGCCAGATTACGCGGCTGGTCGACATCCGTGCCTTTGATCAGCGCAATATGATACGCCAGCAGCTGCAACGGCACCGTGTAGAATATCGGCGCCACAATCTCTTCTACGTGCGGCAGCGGGATGATTTTCATATTTTCGCTGTCGGTAAAACCGGCGTTCTCTTCGGCAAAGACATATAACAGGCCGCCGCGGGCGCGCACTTCCTCGATGTTCGACTTGAGTTTTTCCAGCAATTCATTATTGGGGGCAATAACGATTACCGGCATATCGGCGTCGATCAGCGCCAGCGGGCCGTGTTTCAGCTCGCCCGCCGCATAGGCTTCGGCGTGGATATACGAAATTTCCTTGAGCTTCAGCGCGCCTTCCATGGCGATGGGGTAAAGCTCGCCGCGCCCGAGAAACAGGGCGTGATGTTTATCAGAGAACCCTTCCGCCAGCTGTTCAATCGGCTTATCCAGCGCCAGCATTTGCTCGATACGGGCCGGCAGGGCCTGCAGCGCATGCACAATCTGCTGCTCGACCTGGCTATCCATGCCCTTCAGGCGGCCCAGGCGCGCCACCAGCATCAGCAATACCGTTAACTGGGTGGTGAAGGCCTTGGTGGAAGCCACGCCGATTTCCGTCCCGGCGCGGGTCATCAGCGCCAGATCGGATTCGCGCACCAGCGAGGAGCCGGCCACGTTACACACCGCCAGCGAGCCGAGGTAGCCCAGGGTTTTGGTCAGGCGCAGGGCCGCCAGGGTATCGGCGGTTTCGCCGGATTGCGACAGGGTAATGATCAGGCTGCCCGGCCGCACGGCGGATTTGCGATAGCGGAACTCGGAGGCGATTTCCACATCGCAGGGCACGCCGGCCAGCGCCTCGAACCAGTATTTCGATACCATGGCCGAATGGTAGGAGGTGCCGCAGGCGATGATTTGCACATGCTGTACCTGCTCCAGCAAACGATCGCCGGCCTCGCCCAGTTCGGATAAGGTGATCTGGCCGTGTAAAAAACGGCCCGCCAGGGTGTTTTTAATCGCCTGCGGCTGTTCAAAAATCTCTTTTTGCATGTAGTGGCGATAGATGCCCTTATCGCCGGCGTCGTATTTTACCTGGGACTCAATCTCCGCCCGTTGCACCGGGTTGCCGCGCGTATCCCATACGCGCACCGTGCGGCGGGTAATTTCGGCGATATCGCCCTCTTCCAGGAACATAAACCGGCGGGTGACCGGCAGCAGCGCCAGCTGATCGGACGCCAGGAAGTTTTCGCCCACGCCCAGGCCAATCACCAGCGGACTACCGGATCGCGCCGCCACCAGCACGCTGGGGTCCTTGCTGTCCATGATAACTGTGCCATAGGCGCCTCGCAGGTGCGGGATCACGCGCAGGATCACTTCAGCCAGCGTGCCGCCGCCCTGGCGCTGTTCCCAATGCACCAGGTGGGCGATAACCTCGGTATCGGTTTCGGACGCGAATACATAGCCGCGCTCCACCAGCAGTTTACGCAGCGGTTCATGGTTTTCGATGATACCGTTATGCACCACCACGATATGCCCGGAGACATGGGGATGGGCATTATTCTCCGAGGGTTCCCCGTGGGTGGCCCAACGGGTATGGGCGATGCCCGTGCCGCCGGTCAGCGGATGCTCCGCCGCCGCCTGCGACAACGCGGCAACCTTGCCGACCCGGCGCAGCCGTTGCAAATGCCCCTCGTTATCCACCACCGCCAGGCCGGCGGAATCATACCCACGATACTCTAGCCGGCGTAATCCCTCTAACAGGATTTCGGCAATATCACGCTGCGCAACCGCGCCTACTATTCCACACATCAGTGTTATTCCTAAATGAACGGCATGCTCCGCCGTATCGATGTCTTTGACCTGACAGAGACCGGTTTTTCCGGTTTCCCCGAGCCTGTAGAACTGGGGATTATTATGTTTTGTCAGCCACTCTCGTGAAAATGGCTGACAAAACCATGATAACGGGCATGATGGGCAAGATCGTAAAGACGCCCTATCTCTCATCCCGGCGCCAGGCTTTACTCTCATTGCGCATCATACCCGCGGCAAGCTCATGCCCAGATTGGACAAACCGCGCGTAATACTATTAACGATGCTTTTTAACCGGCCGTTGCCAGCCGGTGATATGCACCTGCCGCACCCGGCTAAGCACCAGTTCGTTTTCCGCCACGCTGCGCGTAACTGTGGTGCCGGCGCCGATGGTGGCGCCGTTGCCTATGGTAACCGGCGCCACCAGTTGGGTATCCGAGCCGACAAAGACATCATCGCCGATCACGGTCTGGTGTTTATTGGCGCCGTCATAATTGCAGGTAATGGTGCCGGCGCCGATATTCACACCGGCGCCAATTTCCGCATCACCCAGGTAGCTCAGGTGCCCGGCCTTGGATCCGCGCCCCAGGCGCGCTTTTTTCATCTCGACAAAATTGCCGACATGGGCGCCCTCTTCCAGCTCCGCCCCGGGCCGCAGCCGAGCGAACGGCCCGACGGTACAGTCCGCACGCAGCCGGGCTTGATCCATGACCGTGTAGGGGCTGACCACCACGTTATCGCCGATGTCGCAGTCTTTTAATACGCAGCCGGTACCGATAACCACATTATTGCCCAAGGATACCCGGCCCTCGATAATGACATTGGTATCAATGGTCACATCGCGGCCGTGCGTCAGCTCGCCGCGCAAATCAAAGCGCGCCGGGTCGAGCAGCATGACCCCGGCCAACAGCAGATTCTCGGCCTGCTGGCGCTGAAAAACCCGTTCAAGGGTTGCCAGCTGCAAACGATTATTCACGCCCTCCACTTCGCTTAGGCGATCGGGGTTAACGGTATTGATACGCCGGCCCTCGCCCCAGGCCAGGGCGATAATATCGGTAAGGTAATACTCTCCCTGGGCGTTATTGGTGGTCAGCCGGCTTAACCAGCGCTTCAGGTCGGCGCCGTTGGCCACCAGGATGCCGGTATTGATTTCGCGGATGCCCCGCTGCGCCTCGTCGGCGTCTTTGTGCTCGACGATACCGCATACCCGGCCGTTTTCCCGCACGATGCGGCCATAGCCGGTGGGATCGTCCAGGGTAACGGTCAGCAGGCCGATACCGCCCTCGGGCTTGGCGGCCACCAGGCGCTCAAGGGTTGACGGCGCTATCAACGGCACATCGCCGTACAGCATCAGGATATCTTCATCATCCTGGAAAAACGGCGCCGCCTGCTGCATGGCATGGCCGGTGCCGCGCTGTTCGGCCTGCAATACCCAGCTCAGTTCCGGACCAGGGCCGGCCAACGCCTGCCGCAGTCGCTCGCCGCCGTGGCCGTAAACCAAATGGATACGCGCCGCGCCCAGGGCGGCGGCGGCGTCAATAACATGCCTGACCAGCGGTTTGCCAGCCAACGGATGCAAGACCTTGGGCAGATCGGAATACATGCGGGTGCCCTTGCCGGCGGCAAGGATCACTACGCTCATCAATCGATTCGACATAACCATCCTGATGAACCTGATTCAATAGACGAAAGTAAACCCGTTCAGAGAAGGGATTACCACATATTTTGGGCCGAAAAACACATTATGGCCGCATAATGACGTAAGCCGGGATCATTTTACCCGGTTTAGGACGCAATGCGGAAATAGTGGGCGTTTCGGGGCCAATTACCGCAGGTACAGGCTGGAATTAGCGGTTTAGGTAGGCGAAGAAGGTGAAACTTATTTCAGATCGAAAAATAAGAGCGTCAAGTTGTGACACTCTATGCGTGGAAGAGAATGAATTCCAATAAAAAAGCCAGTCACAAAGGACTGGCTTTTTAATCACACTAGCTTGATTACATTGCTTTTCTGGTCAATTCAATGACCCGCAGCTTGGCGATGGCCCTGGACAGTTCGGCCGAGGCCTGAGCATAATCCACGTCACCATGTGAATTATTGATATGCTCTTCCGCCATGCGCTTGGATTCCATTGCGCGCGCTTCATCAAGATCTTTGCCACGAATGGCGGTATCGGCCAAAACGGTAACGATGTCCGGTTGCACCTCGAGGATGCCCCCCGACAGGTAGATATACTCTTCTTCGTTATGTTCTTTGACGATACGCACCATACCGGGCTTAATGGCAGTGAGCAGCGGGGCATGGCCGGGAAAAATCCCCAGTTCGCCTTCGCTTCCCGTCACCTGGATTTTTTCCACCAGCCCGGAAAACATTTTCTGTTCCGCGCTGACGACATCCAGATGGTAAGTATTTGCAGCCATATCACCCTCCTATCACAGCGTTACAGTTTCTTGCCTTTTTCCACTGCTTCATCAATGGAACCGACCATATAGAACGCCTGCTCGGGCAGGTGATCGTATTCACCGTCCATGATGCCTTTAAAGCCGCGGATAGTGTCTTTCAGGGAAACATATTTACCCGGCGAACCGGTGAACACTTCGGCGACGAAGAACGGTTGCGACAAGAAACGCTGGATCTTACGTGCGCGGGACACCACCAGTTTGTCATCTTCTGACAGTTCGTCCATACCCAGGATGGCGATAATATCTTTCAGCTCCTGATAACGCTGAAGGATGGACTGCACGCCACGGGCCACGTCGTAGTGTTCCTGGCCGACAACCAACGGATCCAGCTGACGGCTGGTGGAGTCGAGCGGGTCAACCGCCGGGTAGATACCCAGTGAGGCGATTTGACGGCTCAATACCACGGTGGCGTCAAGGTGGGCGAAGGTGGTCGCCGGCGACGGGTCGGTTAAGTCATCCGCAGGCACATATACCGCCTGTACCGAGGTGATGGAACCGGTTTTGGTGGAGGTGATGCGTTCTTGCAGCACGCCCATTTCTTCCGCCAGCGTCGGCTGGTAGCCTACCGCTGAAGGCATACGGCCCAGCAGCGCGGATACTTCGGTCCCGGCCAGGGTATAACGATAAATGTTATCGATAAACAGCAGGACGTCGCGGCCTTCATCACGGAATTTTTCCGCCATGGTCAGCCCGGTCAGCGCCACGCGCAGACGGTTTCCCGGCGGCTCGTTCATCTGGCCGTACACCAGGGATACTTTGTCGATAACGTTCGAATCGGTCATTTCGTGGTAGAAGTCGTTCCCTTCGCGGGTACGTTCGCCCACGCCGGCAAACACCGAATAACCGGAATGCTCGATGGCGATATTACGGATAAGCTCCATCATGTTGACGGTTTTACCAACGCCGGCGCCGCCGAACAGGCCGACTTTACCGCCTTTGGCAAACGGGCACATCAGGTCGATAACCTTGATGCCGGTTTCCAGCAGTTCCTGCGAACTGGACAAATCTTCATAGCTCGGCGCCGGACGATGGATGGACCAACGTTCTTCCTCGCCGATCTCGCCTTTCATATCGACCGGTTCGCCCAGCACGTTCATGATGCGGCCCAGCGTGGCTTTACCCACCGGCACTTCGATCGAACGTTCCAGGTTGGTCACTTTCAGGCCGCGACGCAGACCGTCGGACGAGCCCATGGCGATGCAACGGACAACGCCGCCGCCTAACTGCTGTTCTACTTCCAGCACCAATTTGGCGGCGCCGTTTTCCACTTCAAGGGCGTTGTACACCTTAGGTACAGCATCCTGCGGGAACTCGACGTCAACCACGGCGCCGATAACCTGGATAACATTTCCAGTAGCCATCTTGAATCCTCTACGTAATTCGTAACCCTAAACCTAAACCGCGGCGGCTCCCGAAACGATCTCGGTGAGTTCCTGAGTGATGCTGAATTGACGAGCCTTATTGTAAACAAGTTGCAACTCTTTGATCAGGTTGCCACCGTTATCCGTTGCGGCTTTCATCGCTACCATTCGCGCGGCCTGTTCGCTGGCCAGGTTTTCAACGACGCCCTGATAAACCTGCGATTCCACATAACGGCGCAACAATGTATCCAGCAGCGCCTTGGGATCGGGTTCATACAGGTAATCCCAGGTTTTCTTCTTCAGCTCTTCCCCATCTTCCGCGGGCGGCAAGGGCAGGACCTGAAGCAGTTGCGGTACCTGGGACATGGTATTAACGAATTTGTTGCTGACAATATAGAGCTTATCCAGGCGGCCTTCGTCATACGCCTGCAGCATGACTTTAACCGGCCCAATCAGTTCAGACAGCGTGGGGTTATCCCCCATGCCGGTGACCTGGGCAACCACGTTGCTGCCGACGGCGTTGAAGAACGACACCGCCTTGGAGCCGATCAGCGCCAGTTCCGCATCAACGCCCTTTTCACTCCAGGCTTTCATGTCCGTCAGCACTTTTTTGAACAGGTTAATGTTCAGGCCGCCGGCCAGACCACGGTCGGTGGCCACCACCAGATACCCGACGCGCTTGACGTCGCGCTCTTCCAGGTAAGGATGTTTATATTCCAGATTTCCCAAAGCAAGGTGACCAATCACATTACGCATAGTTTCTGCATAAGGACGGCTGGCCGCCATACGCTCCTGCGATTTGCGCATTTTGGATGCGGCAACCATCTCCATCGCTTTGGTGATCTTCTGCGTGTTTTGCACGCTGGCGATCTTAGTACGTATTTCTTTGGCGCTGGCCATCTCTGCTTCTCCTCATGGCGTCATGGCCTGCCGAAACAGGCCATAGCGCGTTACCAGGACTGGGTTGCCTTGAAGTTATCGAGGATGCCTTTCAGCTTGCCTTCGATTTCATCGTTATAAGCGCCGGTCTGGTTGATTTGTTGCATCAAATCGCCTTGCTCGCGGTCTACGTAGGCCAGCAGCGCGGCCTCGAAGTCGCCGACCTTTGCCAGTTCGATGTCTTCCAGGTAACCACGTTCAGCGGCGAACAACACCAGGGACTGCTGCGATACCGACATGGGAGCATATTGTTTCTGCTTCAACAGTTCGGTCACTTTTTGTCCATGATTCAGCTGCTTACGCGTTGCTTCATCCAGATCGGAAGCAAACTGGGAGAACGCGGCCAGCTCACGGTACTGAGCCAAAGCCGTACGAATACCGCCCGACAGTTTTTTCATAATCTTCGTCTGGGCTGCGCCGCCCACACGGGATACGGAAATACCGGGGTTAACGGCGGGACGAATACCGGCGTTGAACAGGCTTGATTCCAGGAAGATCTGGCCATCGGTGATGGAAATCACGTTGGTCGGAACAAACGCGGAAACGTCGCCCGCCTGGGTTTCGATGATCGGTAATGCGGTCAGCGAGCCGGTCTTGCCCTTCACTTCACCCTTGGTAAAGGCTTCTACGTATTCGGCGTTGACGCGCGACGCGCGTTCCAGAAGACGGGAGTGAAGATAGAATACGTCCCCGGGATAGGCTTCACGTCCAGGCGGACGACGGAGCAACAGGGAAATCTGACGGTAAGCCACGGCTTGTTTGGACAAATCATCATAGATGATCAGCGCATCTTCGCCGCGATCGCGGAAATACTCGCCCATGGCGCAGCCTGAATACGGCGCCAGGTATTGCAGGGCGGCGGATTCGGACGCGGTGGCGACCACGACAATGGTATTGGCCAGGGCGCCGTGCTCTTCCAGCTTGCGCACGACGTTCGCCACGGTGGAGGCTTTCTGGCCGATGGCGACATAGACGCACTTGATGCCGGATTCGCGCTGATTGATAATCGCATCGATCGCCAGGGCCGATTTACCGGTCTGGCGGTCGCCGATGATCAGCTCGCGCTGGCCGCGGCCGATGGGAATCATGGCATCCACGGATTTATAACCGGTCTGTACCGGCTCATCCACGGATTGGCGTTCGATAACGCCCGGCGCAATAGCCTCGACGGCGGAAAAACCGTCGTTCTCTACCGGGCCCTTGCCATCGATGGGCGCGCCCAGCGTGTTGACCACGCGGCCCAGCAGGCCACGGCCAACCGGCACTTCCAGAATGCGGCCGGTGCACTTGACCTTCATGCCTTCGGCCAGGTCTTCATAGGGTCCCATCACCACGGCGCCGACGGAGTCGCGTTCCAGGTTCAGGGCGATAGCGAAGCGGTTGCCCGGCAGGGCGATCATTTCACCCTGCATGACTTCGGCCAGGCCGTGAATACGGATAATCCCGTCACTCACGGAAACGATAGTACCTTCATTGTGAGCTTCGCTCACCACATTGAACTGAGCAATGCGCTGCTTGATCAGTTCGCTGATTTCGGTGGAATTCAGTTGCATGCTCCAGTCCCCTTAAGACTGCAATACGTCTGCCAGTCGTTCGAGACGACCGCGTACGCTGCCATCTATCACCATATCGCCCGCGCGAATAATCACGCCGGCAATGACAGACTTATCAATTTTGCAATTCAGCTTAACTTTGCGTGACAGACGTTGTTCCATCGCGGCAGTAATTTTCGCCAGTTGCTCGTCTTTTAGATGGCTTACGGAAATGACGTCCACTTCCACAGTCGATTCGTGCGCGGCGCGCATCTCCATAAACTGTTCCAGCACATCCGGCAAAACTGCTAATCGTCCGTTTTCGGCCATGACCTTGATAAGATTCTGGCCCGCCTGGTCGAGTTGATCGCCGCATACCGCGATAAACGTTTCCGACAGTGTTTCTGGTGCAACCGCACCGGATAACAGTTCAGCCATCTGATCGTTGCGGCTAACCTCGGCGGTAAACGACAGCATAGCCTGCCACTGTTCAACGCTTTGATGCTCGACGGCAAAGTCAAAAGCTGCTTTGGCGTAGGGGCGAGCTACCGTTACTAATTCAGACATCAGCCCCTCCCTCCCTACAGTTCAGCGACCAGTTTATCTACGATGTCGCTGTTGGCAGCTTCATCCACGGAACGTTCGATGATCTTCTCGGCACCCGCTAAAGCCAGCAGCGCGACCTGTTTACGCAGCTCTTCACGAGCCCGTTTGGTTTCGGCCTGAATTTCTGCCTGAGCCTGCGCTACGATTCTGTTACGTTCGTCTTCCGCTTCCGCTTTCGCTTCGTCCATAATCTGAGCTTTGCGCTTGTTGGCTTGCTCGATGATTGCCTGGGCTTCGGCTCTGGCCTTCTTCAGTTGATCGGTCGCATTGGCTTGCGCGATATCCACCTCTTTTTTCGCCAGATCCGCAGAAGCGAGGCCATCAGCAATTTCTTTCTGACGCTTCTCTATGGCTGCGATAAGCGGCGGCCATATGTATTTCATGCAGAACAGGACAAACAGGATGAACGCGATGGCCTGGCCGAGGATTGTTGCGTTAAGATTCACAGCACAATGCCTCTTATAAAGTTAACGGTTTGATGTTGTATTAATTTCACGCAATGCTACACACTACGCTACGGCAAACATCACGTACAGTCCCAGACCCACGGCAATCATCGGGATGGCGTCGACCAGACCCATAACGATAAAGAACTGAGTACGCAGCAGAGGGATCAGATCCGGCTGACGCGCTGCACCTTCCAAAAATTTACCACCCAGGATGCCGATACCGATCGCAGCACCGATTGCCGCCAGACCCATCATCACAGCGGCAGCCATGTACAGCAGATCGAGATTCAGGTTTTCCATGACAGTCTCCAGTTTGTTTCAGATTAAACGCAACAGTATTGTAAAAATATCAGTGTTCTTCGGACGCCATCGCTAGATAGACAATCGTCAGCACCATAAAGATAAAGGCTTGCAACGTAATGATCAGTATGTGGAAAATGGCCCAGGGCACATTCAGGATCCACTGCGACCACCACGGTAACAGACCGGCAATCAGAATGAAGATCAACTCACCCGCATACATATTGCCGAACAACCGAAGGCCTAAGGAAACTGGTTTGGACAGTAAGCTCACGCCTTCGAGAATCAGGTTGATGGGTATAAACGCCCAATGGTTAAACGGCTGCATGGTGAGTTCTTTGACAAAACCACCGATCCCTTTCATCCGCACGCTATAGATGAGAATGAGGATAAAGACCCCCAGCGCCATGGATATGGTGATATTCACGTCGGCGGAAGGCACCACGCGCAGCGCCGGTAGTCCCATATAACGCTCGGCGATGGTCGGCAGCAGATCGATAGGCAGCAAATCCATCAGGTTCATCAGGAAAACCCAGACGAAGATGGTCAGCGCCAGCGGCGCGATAAGTTTGCTTTTACCGTGGAACATATCCCGCACGCTGCCGTCGACAAACCCGATAATCAGTTCAACCGCCGTCTGCAGTTTACCGGGAACGCCGCTGGTAGCCCTTCTGGCGACGCGCGAGAAAATCGTAATAAAAATCACGCCGAGCAGAACGGAAAAGAACATGGAGTCAATGTTCAGCGTCCAGAATGTTGCCGGGCCGTTATGGGGATTAACCAGTTCAAAAGTACGCAGGTCCAACTGAAGGTTGTTCAGGTGGTGGCCTATGTATTCCTGTGGAGTAGAGATTTCTCCTGATGCAGACATGATGCCTCTTACCCTTTGTTGTTAATTACGGCCGGTGCCAATATCTGCACAATCAGCACCGATAAATAGGTCAGGCCCAATGGAACAAACGCGGCCCTGAACATCCCAAGCGCTACGATAAGCAAAGCTATGGTAGCGACGACCTTGAGCGCCTCTCCGATGGCAAAAGACCAGGCAACACGCCCCGCGGCCGGAACTTTCACCTGATGGCGCCAGGTAAAGAGTACAAACAACACGTTCGGCAGCCAGGCCGCCAATCCTCCGCCCAGGGCGGATGCGGCCCACTGCGGGCTGCGCAAGGCGAACAACGCGCCCAGCAGGCCCAACGTCAATAACTGGATAAACAACACTTTTCCAGCAACTTTCCCACTGTAGAGGGAAAAGGACATTATTTCACTTCCCCCATACCTGTTCCGGTCAGGCTGAAGGTGTATAAAACTGCCTTTAGCGCGATGAGTCAAGTAGCGAAAAACGTGCAAATTATACGGGTAGACACTACGAATTCAATGCATAAGTAGCGAAAAGGTGAACAATAATTTAAATTCCTTCGTTTTACCCGTTTTCCCCGCTAAAGCGCGGGAATGATACCATGCATAACTTTATACTGCTTGGGCAATTATTGCTTCTGAAACTGTGCGTCTGATCACGTTATAGTTCGCTAATTTTTATGGCTCGTCGGCGGGCTTTTTTTGCCTCTGATTAAAATAACTATAAAAACACATTAATTTTCAAACAGTTATATATTAACGTGTCCTTAAAAAGCCTTATATCATCACAATCGCGCCGGAGTGTGATGAGGCGGCTTATTCTCCGCCAAAGCCGGCGGTAATATCACTGACATTTTTGGACACATATATTTTACACAGTGACTATTAGCCTTAGAACTAAATGAGCGACAATACAATATGATAAAATAATGTAAAATTTAAGTAACCGAGATTTGAAATTACACCGCCGGGAAATGCGGCCGTCCGGCAAAAACCGCGATAATTCTATTCAATCTTTTATTGATAAAAAACAAATTTAACGCACCCCGATCACCACTAAATGCCGCTCGCCCTGCAATTGCGGCACGGACAGCGTAATCACTGATTCCAGCACGTATTTTTCCGGCAACGCGGACAATTCCTCCGCCGGCACCTGCCCTTTCAGCGCATAAAAACGGCCTGCCGGCACGGCGGGCAAATGATGACACCAGGCCAGCATATCGCCCACCGAAGCAAAGGCGCGGCTGATAACGCCGTCAAAACCCGTGACCGGCGCATAGTCCTCCACCCGGCTCTGCACCGGTTCGATATTGTTCAGCCGCAGTTCGTGTTGCACCTGGCGCAGGAAGCGAATGCGCTTGCCCAGGCTATCGAGCAGGGTAAAGCGGGAATCGGGGCGGACGATGGCCAGCGGAATGCCGGGCAAGCCGGCGCCGGTGCCCACATCGATAAAATGCCGGCCGCGCAGATGCGGATCGACCACGATGCTATCCAGGATATGGCGGATCAGCATTTGCGCTGGATCGCGCACTGACGTCAGGTTATACGCCTTGTTCCATTTATCCAGCAGTTCAACGTAGCGTACCAGCTGCCGCTTTTGCCCATCGGGCAGCGCAATGCCGGCGGCGTTGAGTAAGACTTCCAGTTTGGCCAGCATGGCGGGATCCTTAAAAATAAGCGGGGTGGCGGACATGTCATCTCAGGCGCTGCGGCGCAGCATGCCCTGCTTTTTCAGCCATACCAGCAAAATGGAAATCGCCGCCGGGGTGATGCCGGAAATGCGTGAGGCCTGCCCAATGGAATTGGGTTTGTGATCGTTAAGCTTGGCGATCGCTTCATTGGACAAGCCTGATACCTGCCGGTAATCCAGCTCCGCCGGCAGCAGGGTATTTTCATTACGCAGCTGGCGGTCGATCTCTTCCTGCTGACGGGTGATGTAACCCGCATATTTAATCTGGATTTCCACCTGCTCCGCCGCCTGCGGATCGGTAAGCGCGGGCGAAAACATCGGTAGCCCGGTCAGGACGCCGTAAGTCATCTCCGGACGCCTGAGTAGTTCTTCGCCGCTGGCTTCGCGTGACAAAGGCGCCTTAAGCAGCAGGTTGATCTGTTCAACCTCGGCGGTGCGGGGATTAACCCAGACGTCGCGCAGGCGCTGGCGCTCCCGCTCGATATTGTCCAGTTTCTCGCTAAAGCGCGCCCAACGCTCATCGTCCACCAGCCCCAGCTGCCGGCCGGTTTCGGTCAGGCGTAAATCCGCGTTATCCTCGCGCAGCAGCAGCCGGTATTCAGCGCGCGAGGTAAACATACGATAGGGTTCCTTGGTGCCCAGGGTGCAAAGATCATCCACCAGCACGCCCAGATAGGCCTGATCGCGGCGTGGGAACCACCCTTCCTGGTCATTGGCCAGGCGGCCGGCGTTGATGCCCGCCAGCATGCCCTGGGCGGCGGCTTCTTCGTAGCCGGTGGTACCGTTGATCTGCCCGGCGAAGAATAATCCGGCAATGTATTTGCTCTCAAGCGTCTGCTTCAAATCGCGCGGATCAAAAAAATCATACTCGATGGCATAGCCGGGCCGAACGATGGCGGCGTTTTCCAGTCCTTTCATCGAATGCACGATTTTCATCTGCACATCAAACGGCAGGCTGGTGGAAATGCCGTTGGGATAAACCTCATTGCTGGTCAGCCCTTCAGGTTCAAGGAAAATCTGATGGGAGTCGCGATCGGCAAAACGCATGACCTTGTCTTCGATGGAAGGACAATAGCGCGGTCCCACGCCTTCGATGACGCCGGCGTACATCGGGCTGCGATCCAGGTTCTGCCGGATCACCTCATGGGTGTTCTCATTGGTGTAGGTAATATAACAAGGCACCTGGCGCGGATGCTGTTCAACCGAGCCCATAAACGAGAATACCGGTAACGGCACATCGCCCTGCTGGGTCGCCAGCTGGCTGAAGTCGATGGTTCTGGCGTCCAGGCGCGGCGGGGTGCCGGTTTTCAGGCGTTTTACCCGGAACGGCAGCTCACGCAGACGTTTGGACAATGAGATCGACGGCGGATCGCCCGCCCGGCCACCGCTGTAATGATCCATGCCGATGTGGATCTTGCCGTCCAGGAAAGTCCCGACGGTCAGTACCACCGCCCTGGCCCTGAATTTCAGGCCCATCTGGGTCACCGCCCCGACCACGCGATCGTTTTCGACGATAAGATCTTCCACCGCCTGCTGGAAGATCATCAGGTTGGGCTGGTTCTCCAATGCGGTTCGGATCGCCAGGCGATACAGCAGCCGATCCGCCTGGGCACGGGTGGCGCGCACCGCCGGCCCTTTGCTGGCGTTTAGTATCCTAAACTGTATCCCCGCCAGGTCGATCGCCTTGGCCATCAGGCCGCCCATGGCGTCGATTTCCTTGACCAAATGGCCTTTGCCTATCCCGCCGATTGCCGGATTACAGGACATTTGTCCAAGCGTATCAATATTATGCGTCAACAGCAGGGTCTTGCGGCCCATCCTGGCCGCCGCCATGGCAGCTTCGGTGCCGGCATGGCCGCCGCCGATGATGATGACGTCAAATTGATCGGGATAAAACATGATAACTCTTCCTCGCATGGGGCCATCGCCTGGGGCGAACGATCGTCAAGGGCGGTTGGGAAAGTGGATTCTACTCAACTTTGCGGGTGATACAAGCCCTGGGGATCCGCAGGTAATTAAAGAAAGATCTTTTTATTTAAAGATCTCTTTATTAAGTCTACTACTATGATCGCGATCCTCTGTGGATAAGCCTTTAAACAGCCGCAATATCAGATCGTTGCTGACGATCGTTTGCTGTGAATGATCGGTGATCCCAAACGGTATAAGCTGGGATCAAGATCGGTACTTATCCACTGATTGAAAAACGAACAAGGGTTATACAGTGGATAAGTACCGGTTATAGGCGGGTTTTAAGCATACTTATACACAAAAAATCAGCGATCTTTTTTAGTTTTTATTAAGTCGATCCAGCTTTCCGCCCATTCTTCCGCCGGATCCTCGGGAATTTCATGTTGCGTGATATCGATCTTTAATATTTCGCCGATGCGCACCGCGCCGCGCGCGATCATGTGACGATCGATAGCATCGATCGCCCCGCAAAAGGTATCGTATTCACTGCTGCCGATGCCGACCGCGCCATATCTAACATTGGCCAGCGACGGCTGCTCGGTTTCCAGTTGTTCAAACAGCGGCTGCAAATTATCCGGCAGATCCCCGGCGCCGTGGGTCGAGGATACGATCAGCCACAGGCCTTCCAGAGCCATCTCTTCCAATTCGGGACCGTGCAGCACAGTGGCGGTAAACCCCTGATTTTCAAGAATACCGGCAAGGTGTTCCGCCACGTATTCGGCGCTGCCCAGGGTGCTGCCACTGACGATCGTTATATCGGCCATATTCTTTCCGTCTGATCAAAGAGCCGATATTGTACGCTGTGTATCGCCTGGGATCTACCTGTGGACAATAGGGGTATAACAATTTGCCGTCAGGGGACGATCGTACGGCTGATGGGGTTTTGCAGCGAGATCAGCGTTTCCGTGGATTGGATTTCATCAATGGTCTGGATCTTGTTGATAAGTACTTCCTGCAAGGCATCGATGGAGCGGCACATGACTTTGATAAAAATGCTGTAATGCCCCGTGGTGTAATAGGCTTCCACCACTTCCTCCAGCGCATCGAGTTTTTTCAGCGCCGACGGGTAGTCCTTGGCGCTCTTGAGAATGATGCCGATAAAGCAGCAGACGTCATAACCCAGGTGCTTGGCGCTGACGTCTACCCGGGCGCCGGTAATAATACCCGCCTGCTTCATTTTCTCCACCCGCACATGAATGGTGCCGGCGCTGACCGCTAATTGCTTGGCAAGCTCGGCATAGGCGGTACGGGCATTGGCCATCAGCGCCTGCAAAATGGCGCGATCGAGCGCATCTATCTGATAATTTTCCGGCATTATTTCCTCTTTGGTGACAACAGGCGACCCCTGCTGCCGGCGGTCAGTCCTGACGGCGCCAGCGTCGTAGCAAACGGTTTTTCAGGCCGGTATCGAAGCGCCAGATATGATCGAATATCTTCAGGATACCCGGTTTTCCCAGGGACGACAGCGCAACGGCATGAAACCGCTGAAGCTGCCGCTGCTGCTGCTGTTTTATCCTGGCGGCCAGTTTGTCCGGCAAACGCTGGGCGATAAAATCGGAGATCACTACCGCGTCCGCGTCCCGCCACTCGGGCGTATCCAGCCGATCGGCCAGGGCGGCGATGCAGGCGGTTAAGTCGGTGCCGCCGCTAAAGCGCTGGCCGAGAAAACGGATCGCCTGTTCCAGCCCGGATAGGGCGCTAAGCTCATAGCTGACCATGCCGGTGGAGAACAGCGTAATATAGCAGCGCCGGTTATCCGCCAGCGCAATACGCATCAGCGCCAGGCAGAACGCCTTTGCGCATTGCTCGTTAAATCCGCCCATCGAACCGGACGTATCGACGCAGACGATAAACGGCCCCCGCGGCTGCGGTTGCCGTTGCTCGCCCTGCGCCGACTGTTTTACCACCCGCTCCCGCCAGCCCTCGCCCTGCAGGCGATAGGTCAGCAAGCGTTTCTCCAGCAACCGCCGGTAGAATTCATACTCCAATTCATCAATACCCAGTGTTGCCAGCTCGGTGGGCAGCAACCGCAACAGATCGTCGCTTTGGTGAATACCGCCGACTTCCTCGGGTTGTACCATGGGTTCGCGCACCCGCAGCCGCATCCATTGCTGCGGCGCCTCGGGAGCGGCGGCGGCGTGGGCTTCCCGGCTGCGTCCCAAGCTTTCGGCCAGCCGGCGTAATTCCGGTTGCCGACGTAAAAACTCGCCGTAATGGACCAACTGGCGGTAATCCTGCTGCTGCCTTTGCGCGGCGGCCATGTCCCACAAACGTCCGGCCGCGGCTTCGTTTTCCGCCATCAGGGGCGCCAGCGCTCCGCTGGTCGCCAGCTGCTGAGCGAGCTCGTCAAGCAGCAGTTCGCGTTCCGTATCCAGCAACTGATGGTGCAGGGTGACCGCCCTCAGCGTCAGGTCGATGCGCCAGCGCTGTAAAAACAGGGGATGGAAGCTTTCCTGCGGGCGCGCCCGGGCAAAGGTCGCCGCCGCGGCCAGGCTTGCGGCCTCCGGATAAAAAGGCGAGGAAAGCCGCTGCAGCAGTTCCAGAGTGGGGGCAAGCGCGTCCCTGAACTCGCCTGGCGATAGCAGTTGGCAGTGTTGGAAGTGGTAAAACTCCGTGGCCAGTTCGGATGAAACCCGGGTTTCCATCAATACCCGTGCCAAACGTTGCCGGATAACCGGCATGCGCTTGAGCAAAACGGTTTTGAACAGCGGGTATTTTTCCATGAACACGGCTAACTGCGGGCTGGCAAGCAGCGTCAGGATAAAATCGTCCAGCAGCTCGCCTTCGTTGATGGATAAAAATAAATCCAGAGTGCTCAAGGCCAGCACGATGGGTTAACCTTGTCCGGCTTGCGCGAGCTGGCGGGACACTTCCAGCAGGCTATCTTCTATTTTAGCCACCCAATCGCGCGGGATGAACAGACAGGCTTGCTGTTCGCTGAACCGGGCGCGCTGCTGGCGATACTGCCTCTCCACCAAGGCCAACGCCTCTTGCAGCGCTTGCGGCGGTGCCGCCGGCGGGAGTTGCTCCTCCAGCGCCAATAGCGAGGCTTGCCGGCTGATATCCAATATTTCCAGCTGTCGCTCGGCGTTGATGCGTACCTCCAGGGGCTGGGCAAAGCCGATATTATTGAGCCGCCCTTTTAAAACCGTATCTTTAAGCAGCCACTGTTGCAGCGCCTCACGCTCGACGGCGATATGGGTCACGTTGACGTCATGCAATACCAGCGGTGTTTGCAATACCAGCCGCAGGGTGCCGTCGGTTATCGCTGCGGGCAGGGAATAGACCGGTTTACGATTTATCAATCCTTTGCGCGACTCGAACGCCAGGGCCTGCCGTTGGTTTTGCCGGCGACGGTGCGCCAGGCTTTCCCGCTGTATATCCTGGATTTTCAACAGCATGGTTTGCTGTTGATAGCCTTGCTCGATAAGCAACAATTCAACCTGGCGTTCCACCAGTTGCAGACTGTCCGGATCGTGCCACAGGCAATCCTTTAACAAGATGATGTCTATCGGGGCGATGGCCTGCCGGTCGCTGAAAAACGCGCTTGCCCGCAGCAGGCGCAACGCTTTTTTCCACCGCCGGTCGGAGACATAAGGCGCCTGAGTCACGGCATCCAGGCGCTGGCGCAGCAGGTAAATCAATTCAAAACATTCCGCCGGCAGGCTGATGAGATCTATTTTCGGCTGCCATGCCAGATATTCTTCGTCGGTAACGCCCAGGCCGTCGGGTAAAGCCTGCTCCCCGCTATCAGCCGTGTGAATCAGCAACGCGTGGAAATTGGCTTTCTCTTTGACCTTATGCAGCCACAAACGGATCAGCATACGGTCATACAGGGCTTCCAGGCCGCTGTCATTATCCGGGAGTTCATTGGACGCGGTTATCAGCAGCCGCATCGGCAATACCTGCTCGGTATCGCCGTTGCGAAAACGCCGCTCGTTAATGGCCGTCAGCAGGGTATTCAAAATGGCCGGTCCGGCTTTCCATATTTCATCAAGAAAGACAATTTCCGCCTCCGGCAGGTAGCCTTTGGTCAGGCGATGGTAACGCCCGTCTTCTTTCAGGGCCTGGATGGACAGGGGGCCGAACACTTCTTCCGGTGTGGAAAAGCGCGTCATCAGATAATCAAAGGCCCGCGCATGGCTGAACGCCAGTTTAAGACGGCGCGCAATAAGACTTTTGGCGATGCCGGGCGGACCCAATAAAAACACGCTTTCGCCGCATAACGCCGCCAGCAGGCACAGGCGCACGGTATGCTGCCGTTCGTACAGCCCGCTTTCCAGCGCGCTGCTCAGGCGATAAATTCTCTCAACCAGCGGGGATGAATGAGCCATAATAAATGTCTGATCCCGAGTAATTATGATGACGCAACAATAAACTACCGCTTTTTATAATGATAGGACTGAAAACAGGCGGGAGGCAGGGTCATTTCTTCCCGACGGGCTGATATCGATGCGAAGAAAGATGATATTAGATTAGGTATTCTGCTAGTTTCATGCATACTGTGCGCTTTTTGATGAGCTATGGATTAAGCCCACCAAACGCTACGGATACATTACAGCGCGAAAGAGGTTATGAGTAGAGAGAATAAGCAATCCCTATCGGCGGTAACATTGGCCGCTATCGGCGTGGTTTATGGAGATATCGGCACAAGTCCTCTATATACCCTCAGAGAATGCCTGGCAGGGCACTATGGTTTCGGTGTTGAACGGGGCGCGGTGCTTGGTTTCCTGTCGCTCATCTTCTGGCTGCTGATCCTTATTGTTTCCTTCAAATACCTGTCTTTCGTCATGCGGGCGGATAACGCCGGGGAAGGCGGTATTTTAACCCTGATGTCGCTGGCCGGCAGGAATACGTCGGCGCGCATGACCTCGGTGCTGGTTATCATGGGGCTTATCGGCGGCAGTTTCTTTTACGGCGAGGTTGTGATTACGCCGGCCATCTCGGTGTTGTCGGCCATTGAAGGGCTGCAAATCGCCGCGCCGTCGCTTGATGCCTATATCGTCCCCTTATCCGTAGCTGTCCTGACGCTGCTGTTCCTTATCCAGAAAAAAGGCACCGGCGGCATAGGCAAATTGTTCGCGCCGGTCATGGTGGTGTGGTTTCTGGCCCTGGCGGTGTTGGGCGCGCGCGGCATCATGGACAATCCCGAAGTGCTGTACGCCCTCAATCCCAAATGGGCGGTAAGCTTTTTTATTCAATATAAAACCATTTCGTTTTTTGCCCTTGGCGCGGTGGTGTTGTCGATTACCGGCGTGGAAGCGCTGTATGCCGATATGGGCCATTTCGGCAAGCTGCCGATCCGTATCGCCTGGTTCAGCGCGGTTCTGCCCTCGCTGGTATTAAACTATTTCGGCCAGGGCGCGTTATTGCTGAAATACCCCGCCGCCATCAAGAACCCTTTCTTTTTGCTGGCGCCGGACTGGGCGCTGATTCCCTTATTGATATTGGCCACCCTCGCCACGGTGATTGCCTCCCAGGCGGTGATATCCGGCGTCTTTTCCCTCACCCGACAGGCGGTGCGCCTGGGTTACCTGCCGCCGATGCGCATCGTCCATACTTCCGAGATGGAATCCGGCCAGATCTATATCCCCTTTATTAACTGGCTGCTGTATGTTGCCGTGGTGCTGGTGATCATGAGCTTCGAGCATTCCAGCAATCTGGCGGCGGCGTACGGTATCGCGGTTACCGGCACCATGGTGCTGACCAGCATCCTGTCCTGCACCGTCGCCATAAAAAACTGGCATTGGAACCGTTTGCTGGTGTTGGTATTGCTGATATTGCTGCTGGGCATGGATATTCCCATGTTCGCCGCCAACGCCCTGAAGATTTTCTCCGGCGGCTGGCTGCCTCTGCTGCTGGGTTTCCTGATGTTTATCGTCATGACCACCTGGAAGAGCGAACGCTTCCGGCTGTTGCGCAGGATGCATGAGCACGGCAATTCCCTGGAGGCGCTGATCGCCTCGCTGGAAAAATCGCCGCCGGTCAGGGTAGCGGGCACGGCGGTATTTATGTCGCGGGCGATGAACGTCATTCCTTTTGCGCTACTGCACAATCTCAAGCACAACAAGGTGCTGCACGAACGCGTGGTGCTGTTGACGCTGCGCACCGAAGACGCGCCATTTGTACACAATGTGCGGCGCGTCACCATCGAGCAGCTTTCGCCGACCTTCTGGCGGGTGGTTGCGAGCTACGGCTTTAAAGAAACGCCGGATATGGAGGAAATTTTCCATCGCTGCGGCCTGGAAGGGCTGTCGTGCCGGATGATGGAGACCTCTTTCTTTATGTCCCACGAATCGCTGATCCTGGGTAAACGCCCCTGGTATCTGCTGGTGAGGGGCAAGCTGTTCATCGCCTTAAGCCGCAACGCCCTGCGTGCGCCCGATCAATACCTGATTCCACCTAACCGGGTTATCGAGCTGGGCACCCAGGTGGAAATCTAAGTCGCCGGCTGATCTGTCCTCCAGGCGAGCCAGCCCGGCAGGCCGTTTGTTAACGGCGGCGCGGGGGCCGCTTGCCGTCTTGCGCCGCTGACTAATCGTTTCCTGCCAGCAGCCGCTGGCAGGCCGCCATCGCCTCCCGCGAATCGCCGGCCAGAATGGCATCCACGATAGCCTGGTGCGGGTCGGCCTTCACGTTTTCATCGCTGACGATGGCGCGAAAATAGTTCTGATAGATGGAACTGAACAGATTGGCAAAAGATGAAAGGAATGGATTGCCGCTGATTTCATAGATATGCCGGTGGAACTGGGCATCGACGTGTATCCAGCGTTCACGGTCAAAATGCGCATGCAGCAACTGCATCTCCTCCATCAGCATCACCAGCCTGTTTTTTTCCTCATCGGTGGCATTCACCGCCGCCAGCGCGCAGGCCTGCGGCTCAAGGCTGGTGCGCATGACCAGGAAGTGATCCATCACGCCGTCAAAATTCTCGCGGGTGACCCACCACCCTAGTAATTCCTGATCCAGAAAATTCCACTGGTGGCGCGGTAAGACGCGCGTGCCGATACGCGGCCGGGGCAAGAGCATGCCTTTTGCCGCCAATATTTTCACCGCCTCCCTGACCGCGGTACGGCTGACGCCAAACAGATCGCCCAGCTCAATTTCACCCGGCAAAATGTCGCCGGCGGCATATTCTCCCGCCAGGATGCGTTGTCCCAGCTTCTCGGCCAGAATATAGGAAAGGTTTCGTTGTGCGGCTTGTTGTTGCGGTGTCAAATGCATCGCGTCCCGTCCCATGTGTTTTAATTGACTCTATATTATGCCTGCGCACGGGCATATGGCGGGGTAAATGTCGTAAATGCAGTCCCGATCCCTGAATTTATCCAAGATTTGCTGAAAAATAAACCGATTGGCTTATTTTTACCAATTAACCCTTGTCAGGCTGGGGAAAGTCCCTATAATGCGCCTCCACTGACCGGGAACAAACGCTAACGCGATGCCGGGTCGGGAAGGGAAAAGCGCCCGGTTCGGGCAAATAAAAGCTTGACTCTTCAGCGGGAAAACGTAATATACGCAACCCGCGCCAGGTGAGATTGATGCACGCTGGCCATGCTCTTTAACAATTTATCAGACAATCTGTGTGGGCATTCACAAGACCGTATCGAAACACAAAATACCAAGTCTTGAAGAGTGAACAAACAGTTAATTCATAAGATTAACAGTATGACAATCTTTGAGCATCAAGCTTTTAATTGAAGAGTTTGATCATGGCTCAGATTGAACGCTGGCGGCAGGCCTAACACATGCAAGTCGAGCGGCAGCGGGAAGTAGCTTGCTACTTTGCCGGCGAGCGGCGGACGGGTGAGTAATGTCTGGGGATCTGCCTGATGGTGGGGGATAACTACTGGAAACGGTAGCTAATACCGCATAACGTCGCAAGACCAAAGTGGGGGACCTTCGGGCCTCACGCCATCGGATGAACCCAGATGGGATTAGCTAGTAGGTGAGGTAATGGCTCACCTAGGCGACGATCCCTAGCTGGTCTGAGAGGATGACCAGCCACACTGGAACTGAGACACGGTCCAGACTCCTACGGGAGGCAGCAGTGGGGAATATTGCACAATGGGCGCAAGCCTGATGCAGCCATGCCGCGTGTGTGAAGAAGGCCTTCGGGTTGTAAAGCACTTTCAGCGGGGAGGAAGGCGATAAGGTTAATAACCTTGTTGATTGACGTTACCCGCAGAAGAAGCACCGGCTAACTCCGTGCCAGCAGCCGCGGTAATACGGAGGGTGCGAGCGTTAATCGGAATTACTGGGCGTAAAGCGTACGCAGGCGGTCTGTTAAGTCAGATGTGAAATCCCCGGGCTTAACCCGGGAACTGCATTTGAAACTGGCAGGCTAGAGTCTCGTAGAGGGGGGTAGAATTCCAGGTGTAGCGGTGAAATGCGTAGAGATCTGGAGGAATACCGGTGGCGAAGGCGGCCCCCTGGACGAAGACTGACGCTCAGGTACGAAAGCGTGGGGAGCAAACAGGATTAGATACCCTGGTAGTCCACGCTGTAAACGATGTCGATTTGAAGGTTGTGGCCTTGAGCCGTGGCTTTCGGAGCTAACGCGTTAAATCGACCGCCTGGGGAGTACGGCCGCAAGGTTAAAACTCAAATGAATTGACGGGGGCCCGCACAAGCGGTGGAGCATGTGGTTTAATTCGATGCAACGCGAAGAACCTTACCTACTCTTGACATCCAGAGAAGACTTCAGAGATGAGGTTGTGCCTTCGGGAACTCTGAGACAGGTGCTGCATGGCTGTCGTCAGCTCGTGTTGTGAAATGTTGGGTTAAGTCCCGCAACGAGCGCAACCCTTATCCTTTGTTGCCAGCGAGTAATGTCGGGAACTCAAAGGAGACTGCCGGTGACAAACCGGAGGAAGGTGGGGATGACGTCAAGTCATCATGGCCCTTACGAGTAGGGCTACACACGTGCTACAATGGCGCATACAAAGAGAAGCGAACTCGCGAGAGTAAGCGGACCTCACAAAGTGCGTCGTAGTCCGGATTGGAGTCTGCAACTCGACTCCATGAAGTCGGAATCGCTAGTAATCGTGGATCAGAATGCCACGGTGAATACGTTCCCGGGCCTTGTACACACCGCCCGTCACACCATGGGAGTGGGTTGCAAAAGAAGTAGGTAGCTTAACCTTCGGGAGGGCGCTTACCACTTTGTGATTCATGACTGGGGTGAAGTCGTAACAAGGTAACCGTAGGGGAACCTGCGGTTGGATCACCTCCTTACCGAAAGATACGTAATGTGAAGTGTCCACACAGATTGTCTGATAACTGTAACGAGCAAGAAAAACCTTCTATAGGCTTGTAGCTCAGGTGGTTAGAGCGCACCCCTGATAAGGGTGAGGTCGGTGGTTCGAGTCCACTCAGGCCTACCAGTTCTACTTACCCTGGTCATTTTCACCGCTGCGTGACTCATGTGCTTGCGCACACTGCGTTACTCGCGCCGAAACTGTCTGCGGCTAAGCGAACTGGTCCATTCTTTACTGTGCAGGATTACGGCGCCACTCGTTTATTTCAATAAACTTCGTGACCCCACGCCTTGCCTGGAAACGAATGGGCTATCAAGTTGTTCTCCTTTCTAAATGCCATTGCTTTGTAGCTTAATTGATGCACAGCAATTTCAGTGCGGGAAAGAGTCTGGTTGATGTTAAAAGGTTAAACGACTTGGGGCTATAGCTCAGCTGGGAGAGCACCTGCTTTGCACGCAGGGGGTCAGCGGTTCGATCCCGCTTAGCTCCACCATTTCCTGATGGGATGGGTGGTAAGATTGTCTGGTTTTTCTTATTTATTTCAGAGCACATTGTTACGCAACCGCGTATCAGTATGCTGCGAAATACATGCTCTTTAACAATCCGGAACAAGCTGAAAATTTGAAAAAAACATGCTGAGCAAAATCAGTATGCGATTCTCTCAAAGCAAGCAAACCTAATGATTGCCGTGTCGATGGCAATCTCTGTAGCCCAGGCGAGGGTTTACCCTCACCAGGGTGAGACTGTGCGAACAGTGTCAGGGCAAGGCGCACGGCGCGCAGCCAGCGGAGTGGACTCAATGTCCATGAGCATGGCGAGCACCGCGCAACGATGCCATGGCAGTGTGCAGCCAGTCGCAACACAGACACTTTAGGGTTGTGAGGTTAAGTGAATAAGCGTACACGGTGGATGCCTAGGCAGTCAGAGGCGATGAAGGACGTGCTAATCCGCGAAATGCGCCGGTGAGCTGATATGAAGCGCTATCAGCCGGCGATGTCCGAATGGGGAAACCCAGTGCAATTCGTTGCACTATCATTACGTGAATCCATAGCGTATTGAGGCGAACCGGGGGAACTGAAACATCTCAGTACCCCGAGGAAAAGAAATCAACCGAGATTCCCCTAGTAGCGGCGAGCGAACGGGGAACAGCCCAGAGTCACCATCAGCATTTGCATCAGGAGAACGGTCTGGAAAGTCCGGCAACACAGGGTGATAGCCCCGTATCCGAAGGTGCAAGTGCTGTGAGCTCGATGAGTAGGGCGGGACACGTGATATCCTGTCTGAAGATGGGGGGACCATCCTCCAAGGCTAAATACTCCTGACTGACCGATAGTGAACCAGTACCGTGAGGGAAAGGCGAAAAGAACCCCGGCGAGGGGAGTGAAATAGAACCTGAAACCGTGTACGTACAAGCAGTGGGAGCCTTGATTTATCAGGGTGACTGCGTACCTTTTGTATAATGGGTCAGCGACTTATATTCTGTAGCAAGGTTAACCGTATAGGGGAGCCGTAGGGAAACCGAGTCTTAACTGGGCGTTAAGTTGCAGGGTATAGACCCGAAACCCGGTGATCTAGCCATGGGCAGGTTGAAGGTTGGGTAACACTAACTGGAGGACCGAACCGACTAATGTTGAAAAATTAGCGGATGACTTGTGGCTGGGGGTGAAAGGCCAATCAAACCGGGAGATAGCTGGTTCTCCCCGAAAGCTATTTAGGTAGCGCCTCGTGAATTCATCTTCGGGGGTAGAGCACTGTTTCGGCTAGGGGTCCACCCCGGATTACCAACCCGATGCAAACTGCGAATACCGAAGAATGTTACCACGGGAGACACACGGCGGGTGCTAACGTCCGTCGTGAAGAGGGAAACAACCCAGACCGCCAGCTAAGGTCCCAAAGTCATGGTTAAGTGGGAAACGATGTGGGAAGGCATAGACAGCCAGGATGTTGGCTTAGAAGCAGCCATCATTTAAAGAAAGCGTAATAGCTCACTGGTCGAGTCGGCCTGCGCGGAAGATGTAACGGGGCTAAACCATGCACCGAAGCTGCGGCAGCGATACCTTCGGGTATTGTTGGGTAGGGGAGCGTTCTGTAAGCCTGCGAAGGTGGCCTGTGAGGGTTGCTGGAGGTATCAGAAGTGCGAATGCTGACATAAGTAACGATAAAGCGGGTGAAAAGCCCGCTCGCCGGAAGACCAAGGGTTCCTGTCCAACGTTAATCGGGGCAGGGTGAGTCGACCCCTAAGGCGAGGCCGAAAGGCGTAGTCGATGGGAAACAGGTTAATATTCCTGTACTGGGTGTGACTGCGAAGGGGGGACGGAGAAAGCTAGGTTCGCCGGGCGACGGTTGTCCCGGTTTAAGCGTGAAGGTGGAAAGAGCAGGTAAATCCGCTCTTTTATTCAACACTGAGGCGTGATAACGAGCCACTACGGTGGTGAAGGAATTGATGCTACGCTTCCAGGAAAAGCCTCTAAGCTCCAGGTCACATCGAATCGTACCCCAAACCGACACAGGTGGTCAGGTAGAGAATACCAAGGCGCTTGAGAGAACTCGGGTGAAGGAACTAGGCAAAATGGTGCCGTAACTTCGGGAGAAGGCACGCTGGCATTAGGTGGAGGGACTTGCTCCCCGAGCTGAAGCCAGTCGCAGATACCAGCTGGCTGCAACTGTTTATTAAAAACACAGCACTGTGCAAACACGAAAGTGGACGTATACGGTGTGACGCCTGCCCGGTGCCGGAAGGTTAATTGATGGGGTTATCCGTAAGGAGAAGCTCTTGATCGAAGCCCCGGTAAACGGCGGCCGTAACTATAACGGTCCTAAGGTAGCGAAATTCCTTGTCGGGTAAGTTCCGACCTGCACGAATGGCGTAATGATGGCCAGGCTGTCTCCACCCGAGACTCAGTGAAATTGAACTCGCTGTGAAGATGCAGTGTACCCGCGGCAAGACGGAAAGACCCCGTGAACCTTTACTATAGCTTGACACTGAACATTGAGCCTTGATGTGTAGGATAGGTGGGAGGCTTTGAAGTGTGGACGCCAGTCTGCATGGAGCCAACCTTGAAATACCACCCTTTAATGTTTGATGTTCTAACTCCGGCCCATAATCTGGGTCGAGGACAGTGTCTGGTGGGTAGTTTGACTGGGGCGGTCTCCTCCTAAAGAGTAACGGAGGAGCACGAAGGTTAGCTAATCACGGTCGGACATCGTGAGGTTAGTGCAAAGGCATAAGCTAGCTTGACTGCGAGAGTGACGGCTCGAGCAGGTGCGAAAGCAGGTCTTAGTGATCCGGTGGTTCTGAATGGAAGGGCCATCGCTCAACGGATAAAAGGTACTCCGGGGATAACAGGCTGATACCGCCCAAGAGTTCATATCGACGGCGGTGTTTGGCACCTCGATGTCGGCTCATCACATCCTGGGGCTGAAGTAGGTCCCAAGGGTATGGCTGTTCGCCATTTAAAGTGGTACGCGAGCTGGGTTTAGAACGTCGTGAGACAGTTCGGTCCCTATCTGCCGTGGGCGTTGGAAGATTGAGAGGGGCTGCTCCTAGTACGAGAGGACCGGAGTGGACGCACCACTGGTGTTCGGGTTGTCATGCCAATGGCATTGCCCGGTAGCTACGTGCGGAAGAGATAACCGCTGAAAGCATCTAAGCGGGAAACTTGCCTCGAGATGAGTCTTCCCTGTGGCTTTAAGTCACCTGAAGGGACGTTAAAGACGATGACGTTGATAGGTCGGGTGTGTAAGCGCAGCGATGCGTTGAGCTAACCGATACTAATGACCCGTGAGGCTTAACCTTACAACACCTAAAGTGTTTGACGCGAAGAGAGCGTTGCCCCCAGGGGTGGCGAGAGAATTTTCAGCGAAGTTCCGGATAAAGGCCGATGGTCATCAGTAGCAGGATGACGGTTGGTAAACGAATTTGCCTGGCGGCACTAGCGCGGTGGTCCCACCTGACCCCATGCCGAACTCAGCAGTGAAACGCCGTAGCGCCGATGGTAGTGTGGGGTCTCCCCATGCGAGAGTAGGGAACTGCCAGGCATCCAATTGACGAAGCCCTCTGTGAGAACAGAGGGCTTTTTCATGTGCGTAACCCTGGCGGTTCGCTACTCGAGTCAGAGAGTAGGACAACAGGCGGAGCCTGTTGAACGCCGCCTGCGGCGGCCCGCAGGGTGGCCGCCGCAGGCGGACATCAACTGCCAGGCATCCCATTGACGAAGCCCTCAAAGAAAACAGAGGGCTTTTTCATGTGCGTAACCCTGGCAGTTCGCTACTCGAGTCAGAGAGCAGGACAACAGGCGGAGCCTGTTGAACGCCGCTTGCGGCGGCCCGCAGGGTGGCCGCCGCAGGCGGACATCAACTGCCAGGCATCCCATTGACGAAGCCCTCAAAGAAAACAGAGGGCTTTTTCATGTCCGTAACCCTGGCGGTTCGCTACTCGAGTAAGAGAGTAGGACCCCCGGCAACGCCGGTGGAACGGAGCCGCAGGCGACGGCCCGCAGGGTGCCTGGCGCAGTCAGGCATCAACTGTCAGGCATCCCATTGACGAAGCCCTCTGTGCAAACAGAGGGCTTTTTCATAGCGATAAAACAGGCAAGCCAGCAGGGCAAAAGGGTACCCATTGGTAATAAAATAGCATCTGGCTGGCCTGACGTATTTTATACTATTATCGGTTGAAAAAATATTGGTTTATTAGCGTCCACCTGCGTCGCGGAAATAACCTCAGTACTAACTTCATCACCATTATGTTTATCATCAATATCTTCATTTTTATCACCAATTACATGTCCTCGACGGCGAGCAAGTGTTTCAATAAGAGTTTTATCAAGTTTTTTTGCGGAGTGAGAAGGATCTTTTGACTCATTTGATGGAATATCCTTTTTAAGCACCTGGGGCACTGAGGCTTTAATATTAGAAAGTAAATCATGCTCAGACGGTTGCCGCCCAAATTGGTCATGATGTTCATTCGAGAAATTACTGGGCTGCCCCGATACTTTTCTTAACCCCTCCCGCGCTTTCTGAATAACATCCAATGTTATCTCCGGCCGGTGCGGTGGTTGTTGCCCAGAGCTTTTTTTGAGAATTCGCCTTTCCTTGGATTCACTATTGAAAGGCGGCGGTGGTGGCGGCGGCGGCGGTGGCGGCGAACCATTGGTACCGCTAGTGTCAGTGGCGATTCCATTATCTTCTGTCTGTGAAGACACTGACTTAGAATTCTTTTTTCCTCTGTCGCTCATATCACTATTAATATCGCTAGCGTCAGTGGGGATGCCATCATCATCTGTCTGTGAAGACACTGACTTAGAATTCTTTTTTCCTCTGTCGCTCATATCACTATTAATATCGCTAGTGTCAGTGGGGATGCCATCATCATCTGTCTGTGAAGACACTGACTTAGAATTATTTTTTCCTCTGTCGCTCATATCACTATTAATATCGCTAGTGTCATCGGGGATGCCATCATCATCTGTCTGTGAAGACACTGACTTCATATCCTTTTTTTCATTTCCGCCCGGATTAACTATAGGCTGGATAATCTCAGGTTGATTTATATTATCCTGCGTTGATATAACCATCTTGCTCTCATCTGCGGTATTTTGTTCGTTAAGCTGACGCCACGGGTAGGGCTCGGTGTTTATGGTCATCTCACTGCGATTTGACGCATTTCCCCGCTTATCATACGCAACGGCTGAGACGACATACTGGTTGGTACCATGGCTGCTGAAGTCCGGAAATTGTACCTGGTAAGCATTATTGTTGAGGGTAACGATTTGACCCCCTGCAGGCTTCAGCGCGCTGTCGTCCCATTCAATACGGCTAATATCATGTTTAGCCGAGACCCTAAAATTAATGTGTTTCCGTTCGCCTTCAACCCCGCTCAGCTCCGTGGGTAGCTGGAAATGAATTTGTTCCCTGCGCTGATACTCAAGCACAATATTATTATTACGCGCCACAACATCCAATCGGCTGCCGGCCAGGCTGCGCCGCAGCGGCGTATAATGCGGATCCAGCTGTTTTGCTAAAGGTACATTAAAATGATAATTTAATGAAAGATTGGCTTTACCCTCTGTTTTGCCATTATTCCAACGCGCATGATCCGCGCCAAATGTAATCAGCGGTACCGGAGAATAGGTCAAGCCCGCGGTAAGCGCCGAGGGGTTTCGATACCGTTCATTGCGGCTGAGGGTTACGACCTCAGCGCCGAAATAGCGCTCATATTTTACTTTGGCGCCCACCTGGGGGTATGCCGGTAAAAACGTCTCCGCTACAAGATCAAAACCATTCGCGGCGCGTTCCTTGGTACCTGTGAGTAATGAAGACGTTTTCCAATCCGACAGGCGATAATAGCCGTTAGCCGCAAGCTTAATATTATCTCCCCAGACTTCAAATCCGATACCTGCCCGTTGATGATGATTGCCTGAGATTTGCGCGTCGTAAAAGGCGTTATATCCCAGCATCCAGCTCTCGAAAAAATGACGCTGCCCCACACCAATATTGATGATACTTTTGGCATTATGCCGTCTTATACCGAGCTGGCTGAAGAGCATCCGCTCGTCCCTGTTTGTCAAGGGCACCAGGAAATCAAATGAGGCGCCAGTCAATAAATTGTGTTTTATTGGCAAATTGACTGCCGAGGTGCCAGACGGCGTTCCGTGTTTAACGCGCGGGGCTGTCGTGTTGTCCTTGGAGGAAAGGGTGTTTTCATTGAGCGAAGGGATTGATAGTAAAGATTCATGTAATGTATGGTCGTTAAAATTGGGTTGGGGTAATTTTTCCCTGATGGTAATATCTTCGCCTTTATGGGTGCTGGTTTTTTTAAGTTCCTTTTTTTTGTCAGTTGAAAAACAGCCGGCCAACAAGGCCGCTATACTAATAACGGTAACGTGCCATTTTGTATAAATCATATATAATGCCGTAAAGTAAATATTTCAAGCAGTTGCCAATACTGCCACATGATTATATTTATATGCAGGAAGTTATAAATCAAAAGAGAATGAATAATCAGTTTTCTCTGGCAGGCTTCACTGCATGTTTAATGATTATTTAATCTATGATTAAAACACAGGTTCGCTCCTTTCAGGGCCGCTTAGCAGCAAAACAGGCACGATCAAGGAAATGCCCCCATCGGCATGCCGGGACCAGTATAATAAATAAAAATAAACTCATCCCTCGATGGCCTGTTATAAAGCCATCTTGGGATTTTTTAAAATACGATTTATCTGAATGAAACGATGATAATTCTCGTCTTGACCTGATGATTGTAATTTAATCTATATAAACAGTTGATAACTTATTTGAAGAAATATCTTTTTTAGGCAAGTGATGAAAATCCAATCCACTCTTAAAACTTATTTAAAAGGGATTTCAATGCCCCATCCGTCTGCGTCCGGGATCGCCGTTCGCGCCGGCGTTGCCCAATCAACCTACGCCGGACTGCTGCTGTACACGCAGCCAGTTGGCGATAAAAATCGCGATAGCATCGGGTTGGTTGATATCCAGCAGCGGCAGGTTGACGTCAATCTGCACGTCGCAGGCCACGGCAATGACATGGCCGTCAATCAATGGCCGCCACTCTTTGCCGGTATCCTGGCGAAACAGGGCGATTTTAGGCACCGGCTCGTCTTTGAACCCTTCGACCAGGATCACATCGATAAGCCCGCTGTCCATTTGACCGGCCAGCCAGGGTAATGTCGGCATCGCCAGGTCCGGCGTTTCGGTCATCAACGCCCAGCGCGCCTCGCTTGCCACCATGGTTTGCCTCGCGCCTGCCTTACGCAGTTCATAGCTGTCTTTCCCGGGTGTATCGACATCCACGTTATGATGGGTGTGCTTGATGATGCCCACGCGTATGCCGGCCTGGTTAAGCCGGGGAATGAGTTGGGTCAGCAAGGTGGTCTTTCCAGTGCCGCTGAAGGCGGTAAACGCCAACAAAGGGGGAACGGCATGCGACATAAAATAGTCCTTAGGTTTTTACCCAGTTCTGCACGTCAAGGGGGGTATTGAGATTATGGAAATTCGGGTTTTTCACCGGGAATATCACTCTTTCGGCGGCGATGCGGTTAAAAAACAACATTACCTTGCGTTCTCCCTGCGCCAGGAAGGCCTCCAGCTGAGAAATCAATACCCGGTGGAGCAGCGCAAAAGCCGGATGTTCCCGCCCTCCTGCGCTGGCAAAGGCGGCAAGAGCTTCCCGCTTACCATCCCATAACCGTTGCACTAAATCCCCCGGGAAAACCGGCACATCGCAAGGGGCGAACACCACCCATTGGGTCGGCGCTGCTTGTAACCCCGCCAGCATGCCGGCAAGCGGTCCGGGATAACCGGGCATGCTATCGCTCACAACCCGCAACCCGCTTTGCCGGTAGAGAGCGATATTGCGGTTGGCGTTAAGCAGCACGGTACCGACCTGGGGCGCCAGGCCGTCCAGGACATAGCGATAAAGGGGGATTTGATTGACCATAACCAACCCTTTGTCTTTGCCGGCCATACGTGTTGCTTGGCCGCCGGCCAGGATTACGCCTGTGATGTCCGCTTTTATAATAACTCTCCTCCAAAGCCTAATCATTGATAGGCAGGCTCACATATTAAGATACAATGTTTCACATGTTACAGAACAATCATGTTTATCCTGCCTGGTGGATCTTGATACATTAACACTGGGACCTATAGAGAGGGATTGCGTTATGAAATATCACCGCCTTAATGAGCTTATCGAACTGCTGCATCCGGCATGGCAAAAAGAGCCGGATTTGAATTTGCTGCAATTCCTGCATAAATTGGCGCAAGAGGCCGGTTATGACGGTGATTTAACCGCTTTGTCGGATGATACGTTAATTTATCACTTAAAAATGCGCGGTGCCGACAAAACGCAAGCTATCCCGGGTCTGCAAAAGGATTATGAAGAGGATTTCAAAACCGCGATTCTGCGGGCGCGCGGCATCATTAAAGACTAGGCAAGGGCGACGAAATGAGCGTTTTATGAATATAACCGCATTTAATTTCAAGACGTTGATGCCGGAGCTTATAATGGATGCCCTGGAAAACGTCGGTTTACGCATAGATTCTGGGCTTACCGCCCTCAATAGCTACGAAAACCGCGTTTACCAATTCCTGGATGAAGACAGAAAACGCTACGTGGTGAAATTTTATCGACCTGAGCGCTGGTCGGTTGAGCAGATCCTTGAGGAACATGAGCTTTCATTGGGATTGAACGAGGCGGAAATCCCGGTGGTGCCGCCGATGCTTATCAATGGATCCACGCTTTTGCAGCATGAAGGCTTTCATTTTGCCGTATTTCCAAGCGTCGGCGGCAGGCAATTTGAACAGGATAATGACGAACAGCTTGAATGGGTGGGGCGTTTTATCGGACGTATCCATCGCAATAACGGCGATAAATGCTTCACTACCCGTCCGACTATCGGCCTGGATGAGTATCTGTATGAGCCAAGGCGTGAATTTGAACGCAGCACGCTTATCGCGGGCAAACAAAAAACCGCTTTTTTACAATCCGTTGACACCCTAATAGCCGAAGTTAAGTTATGTTGGACGACGCAATGGCGTCCGCTGCGTCTGCATGGCGATCTGCATGCGGGTAATATTATGTGGCGGGACGGTCCGATGTTTGTTGACCTGGATGATGCCAGAAACGGACCCGCGGTTCAGGATCTTTGGATGCTGCTTAATGGCGATCGTATCGAACAGCAATATCAGCTGTCGCTTTTGCTTGAGGCTTATAGTGAATTCATGGATTTTAATCCGCGCGAATTGGCGTTGATAGAACCATTACGCGCGATGCGGATGATCTATTACCTGGCCTGGATTAGTCGGCGGTGGGGCGATCCCGCATTTCCCTATAGTTTCCCCTGGATGGTGGAAGCTGAGTTCTGGTCACAGCAAACACTCATCTTTACAGAGCAGGTGAAGCTATTGCATGAACCACCTTTACAGCTTATGCCTACGTATTAAACATTTGGAGAATAACTTAATGAAGAAGATTTGGTTGGCGCTTATGGGGCTCGCGTTGGCGTTTAGCGTTTCGGCCGCGCAATTTACCGAAGGGCAGCAATATATCCAACTTGATAAGCCAGCGACCGGTGAGCCGCAGGTATTGGAATTTTTCTCGTTTTATTGCCCGCACTGCTATGAATTTGAACAAAACTTCCATGTTTCCAGTACCGTAAAACAGGCTTTGCCCGCAGGAACCAAAATGATCAAATATCATGTGGATTTCCTGGGCGGCGATATGGGCAAGCAGGTTACCCAGGCCTGGGCCGTTGCCATGGCGTTGGGCGTGGAGGACAAAGTCAGTCCGCTGTTGTTTGACGGTATTCAAAAAACTCAGACGGTGCAAACACCCGCCGATCTGCGTAATGTCTTTATCCAGGCCGGTGTGAGCGGCGAGGAATATGACGGCGCCTGGAATAGCTTTGTGGTCAAATCCCTGGTGGTCCAGCAGGAAAAAGCCGCGTCCGATTTGCAATTACGCGGTGTTCCAGCCATGTTCGTGAATGGCAAATATATGGTCAAGAACGATGGTCTGGATATGTCGTCAAAGGATGTCTACGTCAAACAATTTGCCGACGTGGTAAAATTCCTGCTAACGCAGAATTAAATACTTTAATGTATTACTTCAAAACGCCGGCCATGTCCGGCGTTTTTTATGCAATTGATTAACCTGCCTCACTAAGTTATTTCCCGCGTTGCGCCTGTCGGTCTGGAGGATTTGTGTATATCCTTTTTTAGCCAAAAGCGCTTATCATTTTATGCAGGACTTTAAGCGGCGGGTTATATCCACAAACGCGAAATGCTACTGATAAATATGGGATTAGTGAAAAAATACCCATAACGCACTGATAAAAAAAGGTTTTTTTGTAAATCTCAACGTTATTAAAGATATAAACATATTAGCGGTTTTTTTTACTCACAAAGTTATCCACAGCACGATCGCGCGGATCAAGTCCAATCGCCAGTTTTTTTATCGTCCTTTTGCTACGCAAACATTCGTCTCAGGCGGCCAGCTGTGGCATGCTACCCCCTATGATGGCTGACTAAAAAGATCGAATTACGCTATGGCTCATATTGCAGACAATCCGTTAATCCTGGTTGATGGTTCCTCCTATCTCTATCGTGCCTACCACGCCTTTCCGCCGTTAACCAATAGCGCGGGAGAACCGACCGGCGCCATGTACGGCGTGTTGAATATGCTGAAAAGCCTGCTCACGCAGTATAAGCCCAGTCATGTGGCGGTGGTGTTCGACGCCAAGGGTAAAACTTTTCGCGACGAATTGTTCGAACACTACAAAGCTCACCGCCCCTCGATGCCGGATGATTTGCGCAGCCAAATCGAGCCGCTGCACAGCATGGTCAAGGCGATGGGATTACCCTTGCTGGCGGTATCCGGCGTCGAGGCGGACGATGTGATTGGCACGCTGGCGCTCGAGGCGGCGCGTACCGGCCGCGAAGTTCTGATCAGCACCGGCGATAAAGATATGGCGCAGCTGGTATCGCCGACGATTACGCTTATCAATACTATGTCCAACACCATTCTCGGGCCGGAGGAAGTGCGGGAAAAATTCGGTGTTCCACCGGAACTGATAATTGATTACCTGGCGTTAATGGGCGACAGTTCGGATAACATTCCGGGTGTGCCGGGCGTAGGCGAGAAAACCGCCCAGGCGCTGCTGCAGGGACTGGGTAGCCTGGATAATATTTACAGCGACCTGGCAAGCGTGGGCGGGTTGCCATTTCGCGGCGCCAAGACGTTGGCGCCAAAGCTGGAACAAAATAAAGAGCTGGCGTATTTATCTTATCAATTGGCGACGATTAAGACCGATGTGCCGCTTGATTTGCCTTTCGATAAGCTCATCGTGACCGAACCCGACGCGGCGGCATTGCTGCTGCTGTTCAAGAAATACGAATTCAAACGCTGGCTGGCGGATTTGGAAGCGGGCAAATGGCTGCAAGGCCGCATCAGCTCGGCTCCCGTCGCGCGCACCCCGTTTAATGCCCCGCCGGCCCAGGCCGATGAGGATGTTGAGGAGGCGGTGCAGCTTTCCCAGGAGGGTTACCAGGTCATCTACGCGCTGGCGGACCTCAACAGCTGGATAGAGCGGATAAAACAGGCGGGGCAGTTCACCTTCGATACCGAAACCGACAGTCTGGATACCCTGAGCGCCAACCTGATCGGGCTTTCTTTCGCCATTGTCCCCGGCGACGCCGCTTATTTGCCGGTGGGCCACGATTATCTCGACGCGCCGGACCAGCTAAATCGCGACGACGTGCTCAGGCTGCTGAAACCGGTGCTTGAAGACCCGGCCATTCGCAAAATCGGCCAGAACCTGAAATTCGATCGCGGCGTGTTGCAACGTTATGATATCGAACTGGCCGGCATCGCCTTTGACACCATGCTTGAATCCTATGTGCTTAACAGCGTGTCGGGCCGTCATGATATGGATAGCATGGCCGATCGTTTCCTGAAACACACCACGGTGACCTTTGAAGACATTGCCGGCAAAGGCAAAAACCAGCTGACCTTCAATCAAATCGCTCTGGAGCAGGCGGGCCCCTATGCCGCTGAGGATGTGGACGTGACGCTGCGGCTGCATGAAAAACTCTGGCCGCAGATTGAGCGCGAGGACGGCCTGAAAAAGGTCTTCGAGGAAATCGAAATGCCGCTGGTGCCGGTGCTGTCGCGCATTGAGCGTACCGGGGTATTGATCGACGAGAAGATCCTGGCTGCACATTCGGTTGAGCTGACGAAACGGTTGGGCGAGCTGGAAACCGAGGCGCATGAACTGGCGGGGGAAGCCTTTAATCTCTCCTCCACCAAGCAGTTGCAGGCGATTTTATATGATAAGCAGAAACTGCCGATCTTGAAAAAAACGCCGGGCGGCGCGCCGTCGACCAACGAGGAGGTGCTGGCGGAGCTGGCGCTGGATTACCCGCTGCCGAAGCTTCTCCTCGAATATCGCGGCCTGGCCAAGCTGAAATCGACCTATACCGATAAATTGCCGCTGATGATTAACCCGCACTCAAAACGCGTGCATACGTCTTATCAGCAGGCGGTTACCGCCACCGGCCGGCTGTCCTCAACCGATCCGAACCTGCAAAATATCCCGGTGCGCAATGAGGAAGGACGGCGGATCAGGCAGGCATTTATCGCGCCGAAAGATGCCGTTATCGTGGCGGCGGACTATTCGCAAATCGAACTGCGCATCATGGCGCATCTCTCGCGCGACCAGGGCCTGCTCAAGGCCTTCGCCGAGGGCAAGGATATACATCGGGCCACCGCCGCCGAAGTCTTCGGCCTGGCGCTTGAGAAGGTGTCTAATGAGCAGCGCCGCAGCGCCAAGGCGATTAACTTCGGCCTGATTTACGGCATGAGCGCGTTTGGTCTGGCGCGCCAGCTTTCGGTTGGCCGCGCGGAGGCGCAGCGTTATATGAACCTTTACTTCGAGCGGTATCCGGGCGTGCTGGAATATATGGAGCGTACCCGCAGGCAGGCAGAGGAACAGGGCTATGTTTCCACCCTCGACGGCCGCCGGTTGTATCTGCCAGATATCCATTCCCGTAACGGGACGCGCAAAAAAGCCGCCGAGCGCGCGGCGATAAACGCCCCCATGCAGGGCACCGCCGCCGATATCATCAAACGCGCGATGATCGCCATTGACGCCTGGCTGCAAAAAGACCGGCCGGAGGTGCGCATGATTATGCAGGTCCACGATGAACTGGTGTTCGAGGTGCGGCGTGACGCCGTGGAGTCGGCCACGCCGCGCATCAAATCCCTGATGGAAGGCTGTTTCGCCCTGGATGTGCCGTTGCGGGTCGATGTGGGTATGGGGGAAAATTGGGATCAAGCGCACTAAGTGGCGATACACTAAGCATTTTTCGTAATTAAGCTACATAAAAAGGTGATTTGGGCTGGGATTATGGCGCTGGGAACACCAAAAAAGTGAAATTAAACTACAAAAAATTCTTTTGCACAGCGATAATTTGATGTAAAGTTACAGATGTAGGGTACAGAGGTAAGATGTTCTATCTTTCAGACCTTTTACTTCACGTAATCGGATTTGGCTAAATATTAGCCGCCCCAGTCATTATTGGCTGGGGCGTTTTTTATTGTGCGCCATCCCGGCGCCGCGGGTTATTCCGTATACGGCGGTTCTTCATCCGTCGCCGGCGGGGTTTCACTGAACCAGGTGTCCAGCTTAAGGCGCAGCTTGTCGACGCCGGTTTTTTTCAGCGACGAAAACGCTTCCACCTGTATATCTCCCTCAAAAGCCGCCGCGGCTTCCCGCACCAGGTTCAACTGGGCTTTGCACGCGCCGGAAGCCAGTTTATCGGATTTGGTCAGCAGCACCAGGACCGGGATATCCACCCCAACGGCCCACTGCACCATTTGCTGATCCAGGTCTTTCATCGGATGGCGGATATCCATCAGTACCACCAACCCTTTTAAACTATGGCGCTTTTGCAGGTATTCGCCCAGGGCGCGCTGCCACTTACGTTTCATTTCTTCAGGCACTTCGGCGTAGCCATAGCCCGGCAGATCCACCAGGCGTATTTCCGGCTCGACCTCGAACAGATTGATGAGCTGTGTGCGTCCGGGCGTTTTACTGGTCCTGGCCAGGCTTTTTTGATTGGTCAGGGTATTCAGGGCGCTGGACTTGCCGGCGTTGGAGCGCCCGGCAAACGCGACTTCGATGCCGGTATCCGCGGGCAAATGGCGGATATCGGGAGCGCTCATGACAAAATGCGTCATATGGTAGTTGTATGAGGTGATCAAATTTTCCTCTCCCTCGGGATGACTTATTGCCGCCAATTATACGGGGTAAACGCTAAAAAGCGGTTTTTATCTTTATCCGCAACCGCGCCGCCGCCATTGTTATGGCCCGATGTGAACAACCAGGCCGGTTCACGTGAGTAATCGGCATTTTGTCTTTGTAAGAGATCGGCTCGCTACTCACTAAGCATTCTCGTTTAAATTAGAATTAATTAATTATAAATCATAACGTTAAATAATCATCGCGTTAACAAGAGCCCGTTGGCGCGCGCGGAGCGTATTGCGGGTAAAGCTCATTAGGCTACATTAGCAGACAAGGCATGGAGCGCCTGAAAGTGGCACTTTGCAGAGCGCAAAGCGCCATACTTGGCCCAGTGCTCCGCTTTAGCCCGGCACAAAGCCCTTTTCCTACCTTTCCCAGGGATGAATTCTGCTCAGGATGAGCGCGTAAGGGAATACACCCTAACCAATCCGCTTCGTATAGCGTAGAATAAAACATCATCGCAGCGACGACCCGATACACAGGATGTGGACCGTCAGGTTCATTGCCGTGGGGACTGTTTTTCTCGCGAAGCACCTTTACTTTATGGTGGCAGATTAACTGCCACCTTTTTTATTGGCAGGGTTTCTGATAGATTTCGCCGCAATTCCATACTTAATGACACTTACGACAGAGCAGACAACATGAATCCATCAGCAAAAGGCGGGCGCGGTAAACCCGTCGTCGCCAAGAACAAGCGCAAAAGCCGCGAAGAGTTGAATACCGAAGGGCGCGCCCGCCAGCGTCAGAAAAAACGGCGCGGCCTGGCTTCCGGCTCGCGGGCGCAGGAAGGTAATAAAAGCGGGAGCCGTAATACTCAGGCGCACGCCCCCGATCGCCGCATCGGCAGCAAAAAACCCGTGCCGCTTCTCGCCGACGGCCCCACGGTAAAAAAACCGGTGGCGCCGGACATCGTTATTCCCGTCACCACCGCTATCCTGCCGGAAGTGGAACTGGAGAATCTGGAAAACGACGAACGCCTGGATGAATTATTGCAACGTTTGGAGCAAGGCAAAGAACTGTCGGCGCCCGAACAGGCCTATGTGGATAAGACGCTGGATCGCATCGATGAGCTGATGACCCAACTGGGCATTGAGATTGAAGATGATGAAGACGACGACGCCAAAAATGAAGATATGCTGCAATTGCTCAAGCGCGGCCAGAAAGATTCCTTTTAATCTTTGAACCCGCTGCTGCTGCTGATCGCGACGCCGTTGACATGTTATTTAGTGTGGTTATTGGGTAAACTATGGCGGCTCTCGCGACGTAAAGAACGGTTACGTTTGGCCCGGGTCGCCAGGCGAAAACCGGCCGCGCCCGTAAAACGGCGGGGACGGCGTAAATTTGGTAAGGAGTAAGCAGCCATGTCAGTGCCAGCGATAGAATGGGATTCGGCCCTCATTCAAAAATATAACCAATCCGGGCCGCGCTACACGTCCTACCCCACTGCCCTGGAGTTTAGCGAAGGGTATGGCGAGCCGGCTTTCCTCCAGGCGGTGGCGCGCTATCCCGCCCGGCCGCTGTCGCTGTATCTGCATCTGCCTTTTTGCCATAAGATCTGTTACTTCTGCGGCTGTAATAAAATCGTGACCCGCCAGCCGGAAAAAGTCGATCGTTACCTGGATGTGCTCGAGCAGGAAATCCGGCGCCGGGCGCCGTTGTTCCAGGACCGGCTGGTTACCCAGATGCACTGGGGCGGCGGCACGCCTACCTTTTTGTCGCCGGCGCAAATATCGCGCCTGGTGGCGGTGGTGCGCGCGCAATTCCGCTTTGCCCCCGGCGCGGAAATGTCCATTGAAATCGACCCGCGCGATATCGCGCTGGACATGATGGATCATCTGCATGGCGAAGGGTTTAACCGCATCAGCATGGGCGTGCAGGATTTTAACCCTGAGGTCCAGCGGCTGGTTAACCGCGAGCAGGACGAGCAGCTGATTTTCGACCTGATCGGCCGCGCCAAGGCGCTGGGTTTCCTTTCCACCAATATCGACCTGATTTACGGGTTGCCGCGCCAGACGCTGGCAAGCTTCCGGCATACCCTGGAACGGGTGATAACGCTTAACCCCCAGCGCCTGAGCGTATTCAATTATGCGCATATGCCGGCGCTGTTTGCCGCCCAGCGAAAAATTAACACCGCTGATTTACCCGATGCCGCGCAGAAAATGGACATTTTACAGTATTCCATTGCTGCGTTATGCGACGCGGGCTACCAGTTTATCGGCATGGATCACTTTGCGCGCCCCGACGACGAATTAGCCCTGGCGCAGCGCGCCGGCAAGCTGCATCGCAATTTCCAGGGCTATACCACCCAGGGCGACTGTGATTTGTTGGGGCTGGGTATCTCGGCGATAAGTATGATCGGGGATAGTTATGCGCAGAACCAGAAAGAGATGAAAAGCTATGTGGCAAGCGTTGCGCGCCAGGGCAACGGCTTATGGCGCGGCGTGGCGCTGTCGGAAGACGACTGTCTGCGGCGTGATGTGATCAAAGCGTTGATTTGTCAGTTTTATATCGATTTTAATGTGCTGGAAAGCCGCTATGGCATCGTTTTTAACGAGTATTTCGCCGATGACATCGCCCTGCTGCGGCCCCTGGAGCGCGACGGGCTGGTGGCTGTGGCCGACCGGGCGATTACGGTCACGGCCAAAGGTCGCCTGCTGATCCGCAACATTTGCATGTGCTTTGACGTTTACCTGCGCACTAAATCGCGCCAGCACCAGTTCTCGCGGGTGATTTGATCAGCTGAAAAAGTTAAGCAGCGCGGCGCAAAGAATGGCGGCCAGCGCGGTTTGCGGTGCATGGCCCACCGCGGCGGTCATATCCGCGCCCTGGGACAGCAAATTGATTAATGAATCTAACATGGTCTTCCTCCCGGTCAGCGACAAGATCATACTGTCTGCAATCGGGATGTAAAGGGCAAAATAACGCCGTTTTGCACGTTATTTTGCTTTTTTCTACGCCGCTATTCCGCCAGGTTATAAAACCTGGACTTTTATTCCATGCCCAGCTCTTTTAGCTTACGCGTCAGGGTATTGCGGCCCCAGCCGAGCAGCCTGGCCGCTTCCTGTTTATGACCTTGGGTGTGGCGCAGGGCGGTGGTCAGCAGGGTTCTTTCCATCTCCGGCTGGGCTTCGGAAAGCAGGTTCTGGTGACCGGAACGCAGGGCGCGGTCCGCCCATTGCGCCAGCAGGGTGGCCCAACTGTCCGGCAATGATTGAACCGTGGCGTCCGGCGCCGTGCTTTCAAATAACTCCGGCGGCAGATCCTGGATCAACACTTCCTGGCCGGCGGCCATGACGGTTAGCCAGCGGCAGGTATTTTCCAACTGACGGACATTGCCTTGCCATGGCAGGCGGGTCAGCGCGGTTTCGGTTTCCGGATGCAGGTTTTTCGGTTCAACGCCCAGCTCCTTGGCCGCCACCTGCAGGAAATAGCGCGCCAGGCGGGGAATATCCTCCCGCCGTTCCCGCAGCGGCGGTAAATGCACCCGGATAACGTTCAGGCGATGGAACAAATCCTCGCGGAATTTGCCCTCTTGCACCCGTACCTCCAGATTCTGATGGGTGGCGGCGATAATCCTGACGTCGACTTTGACCGGCGCATAACCGCCGACCCGGTAAAACTGGCCGTCCGCCAATACGCGCAGCAGGCGGGTCTGGACATCCAGCGGCATATCGCCGATTTCGTCCAGGAATAGGGTACCGCCGTCCGCTTGCTCAAAACGTCCCTGGCGTACCTGATTGGCGCCGGTAAAGGCGCCTTTCTCATGGCCGAACAGTTCCGATTCAATCAAATCCTTCGGAATCGCCGCCATATTCAGCGCGATAAACGACGCCTTGGCGCGCGGGCTATGGCGGTGCAGGGCATGGGCAACCAGTTCCTTACCGGTACCGGATTCACCGTTAATCAAGACGCTGATGGAGGAGCGGGACAGGCGTCCGATAATGCGGAAGACGTCCTGCATGGCCGGCGCTTCACCAATGATATCGGTAGTCGGGCCATTAGGCGGCTGCGCGCGCGCCGGCTGCTGCTGTTCCAGATAGTGGCTGACCGCGCGCTCAACCAGCGCCACCGCCTCATCGATATCGAATGGCTTGGGCAGGTAGTCAAACGCGCCCTGCTGGTAAGCGCTGACCGCGGCGTCCAAATCGGAGTGTGCGGTCATGATGATGACCGGCAGCATCGGATGGCGCTGTTTAATCTGTTTGAGTAATGCCAGGCCGTCCATGCCTGGCATGCGGATATCTGATAACAATACGTCCGGAGTTTGGGTGGAGAGCGCTTCCAGCACTTCATTGCCGCCTTCAAAAGTGGCGCAAGTCAGTCCGGCTCCAGTGAGGGCGCGTTCAAGCACCCAGCGGATGGAGCTATCGTCGTCGACGATCCAGACTATCCCTCGTTGCATAGTGACCTCACTGGCGAATAGGCAGGAACACCGAAAATTCGGTATGCCCCGGCCAACTGTTGAATTCAATTTTACCCGAATTTTGATCGATAAGACTGCGGGCAATGGATAACCCTAAACCGGTCCCGCCCTCACGGCCGCTGACCATGGGGTAGAACAGCGTATCCTGTAATTGCGCCGGTACGCCCGGGCCGTCGTCTTCTATATCAATTCGCGCTACCAAACGATAACGAACGCCGTGCAACGTTAACTGGAACGCGGTACGGGTGCGTATCGTGATCGTGCCACCGTCTTCACCCAGCGCCTGCAGCGAATTACGGGTAATATTCAGCAATACCTGTTCCATTTGATCGGGATCGTGAGCCAGTTCAGGCAGGCTGGGATCGTAATCCCGCAGGAGAGTGACGTTATCCGGCTTTTCCAGCGAGACCAGTTGGAAAACCCGCTCGGCCACCTGGTGAATGCTTTGCGTAACGTGCATGCCGGGCTGCTGCGGCCCGAGCAATCGGTCGACCAGGTTGCGCAGGCGGTCGGCCTGTTCAATGATCACCTTGGTGTATTCCAACAGCGAGGGATCGGGCAATGCTTTGGCCAGCAGTTGCGCCGCGCCGCGCAGACCGCCCAGCGGGTTCTTGATTTCATGGGCCAGGCCGCGCACCAGATCCCGTGCCGCCACCTGCTGGGCATGCTGAATCTGTTCCTGGCTGAGGCGGCGCTGATTATCCATCGGCGCCAGCTCCATCAGGAAAAAATCCTCGGGCAGGCGTTGCACGGTAAGGGAAAGGATATGCGCCCGCCCGTCAACCACCAACGTGACCTCGTTATCGGTAAACCCCTGGCCGGCGTTAAGGCTTTCGCGCATCAGTTCGACGTTGAGCGAAAAATAGCCCAGCAGCTCAGGCAACGGCGTGCCAAAAAGCTTGCGCGAGCTTTGCGCTAAAAGTTGTTGCGCCGCCGGATTGGCGTAATGAACGGCAAGGTCATTATCCAGCAGCAATATGCTGTTGATCAGGGAATTAAGGATCTGCCCAGCATCGGGCAATGAGCCTGTAGCCATAAAGCAGTCTCCCGCACTCTACCAGTGCATTTAGTCCGTTATGTCGTCATGCGCATGGCTGCGCGCAAGCTTTGCTGGAGAAAAAAGCCCATCCGAAGATGGGCTGAAAGTTTCCACGGCAACAAAAAAACGTCAAGTTATACGCTGTAATACAGCTCGAATTCCACCGGATGCGGCGTCATGCGAATACGGTCTACTTCTTCCGTGCGTAAGGTGATATACGCGTCGATGGAGTCGTCGGTGAAAACACCGCCACGGGTCAGGAACTCGCGATCCGCGTCCAGCGCCTTAAGGGCTTCTTCCAGCGAACCGGCCACCTGTGGGATTTCTTTCGCTTCTTCCGGCGGCAGATCGTAGAGGTTTTTGTCCATGGCATCACCAGGATGGATTTTGTTGATAACCCCGTCCAGACCGGCCATCAGCAGGGCGGCAAACGCCAGGTATGGGTTGGCGGCCGGATCCGGGAAGCGCACTTCGATACGACGGGCTTTCGGGCTGGCGACCACCGGGATACGGATGGAGGCTGAGCGGTTGCGGGCGGAGTAGGCCAGCATAACCGGCGCTTCATATCCCGGGACCAGACGCTTGTAGGAGTTGGTGGTCGGGTTGGTCAGGGCGTTGATGGCCTTGGCATGTTTGATGACGCCGCCAATGTAGAACAAGGCGGTTTCGGACAGGCCGCCGTACTTGTCGCCGGAGAACAGGTTATTGCCGTCTTTGGTCAACGACATATGGCAGTGCATGCCCGAGCCGTTATCGCCGAACATCGGTTTCGGCATAAAGGTCGCCGTTTTGCCGAAGGCATGGGCAACGTTATGCACGACATATTTATAAATTTGGATCTCGTCGGCTTTTTTCGTCAGGCTGTTGAAGCGGGTGGCGATTTCGTTCTGGCCGGCGGTGGCGACTTCATGGTGATGAGCTTCAACCACCAGGCCCATTTCTTCCAGGGTCAAACACATGGCGGAACGCAGATCCTGTGATGAATCCACCGGGGGAACCGGGAAATAACCGCCTTTGATGCCGGGACGATGGCCTTTATTGCCGCCTTCGTAAACTTTATCGGTATTCCATGCGGCTTCAACGTCGTCAATAGCGACATGGGAACCGGAAATTGACGAACCAAAGCGGATATCGTCAAACAGGAAAAATTCAGGTTCCGGCCCAAACAGCACGGTATCGGCAATGCCGGAGGTTTTCAGAAACTCTTCGGCGCGTTTGGCGATGGAACGCGGGTCGCGATCGTAGCCTTGCATGGTGGCAGGCTCAAGGATGTCGCAACGGATAATCAGGGTGGTTTCTTCATAGAAGGGGTCGAGCATCGCCGTGCTGGCATCGGGCATCAGCACCATGTCGGACTCGTTAATGCCTTTCCAGCCGCCAATGGAGGAGCCGTCAAACATTTTTCCATCTTCAAAGAAGTCGGCATCTACCTGATGGGCTGGTATAGTGACGTGCTGTTCTTTACCTTTCGTATCAGTGAAACGCAGGTCGACGAATTTTACTTCGTGCTCGTTAAGCATCGTCAAAACGTGTTCAGCGGACATAACTTGTATTCTCCCGGATGTGCCATTGTCGTCGTGGAACGAAATCGTATGGATCGAATTTTATTTAACTTAGCTGGGCTAGGCTAAACTGGACTGGTATAAACAGTAGCTAAAAGTGTGCCAACATTGCCAAAATGATGAGAAGGGCCGCGTTTCCGGCCTTATTAACCAAAGTCCGCCTGCACCAGATTGGTGGGATAGCGCTATATTAGTGCATTTGGGCAGTAAGTGGGCACTATTTTGGTGCAATAAATGGGGCGAGGTGAAATAATGCACTGAGAAAGGGATGACGAAGCGTCAAAAATGACGCAAATGCAGAGATCGTCGCGATCTTGTTTAGTCCCTCGCTTATTACGTGTACAATAACGCGCTATTTCTAATGCCTGAGGCAAAGTTGTGATCGAAAATTTGCGTAACATCGCCATCATCGCGCACGTCGACCATGGTAAAACTACCCTGGTCGATAAGCTGTTGCAACAATCCGGAACATTGGGTGACCGCAACGACGCCACCGAGCGCGTCATGGACTCCAACGATTTGGAGAAAGAGCGCGGGATTACCATCCTCGCTAAAAATACCGCTATTAACTGGCACGACTACCGTATCAACATCGTTGATACCCCCGGACATGCCGATTTCGGCGGCGAGGTTGAGCGCGTGATGTCCATGGTTGACTCGGTATTGCTGCTGGTCGACGCCATGGACGGACCCATGCCGCAAACCCGGTTCGTGACCCAGAAAGCCTTTGCTTACGGTCTCAAACCCATTGTGGTCATCAATAAAGTCGACCGTCCCGGCGCCCGCCCTGATTGGGTAGTGGACCAGGTGTTTGATTTATTTGTCAACCTCGGCGCAACCGATGAGCAACTGGATTTTCCGATCATATATGCCTCCGCGTTAAACGGTGTTGCGGGCTATGAGCACGAGAACATGGCCAGCGACATGACCCCGCTGTTTGAATCCATCGTCAAGAACGTCGAAGCGCCGAACGTCGACAGCGACGGCGCGTTCCAGATGCAGATTTCGCAGCTTGACTACAACAGCTATGTTGGCGTCATCGGTATCGGCCGCATCAAACGCGGCTCGGTTAAACCGAACCAGTCTGTTACCATCATCGACCATGAAGGTAAGCGTCGCAACGGCAAAGTGGGCCAGGTGCTGGGCCATATGGGCCTGCTGCGCATCGAGTCCAAGCTGGCGGAAGCGGGTGATATCATCGCCGTTACCGGCCTTGGCGAGCTGAATATCTCCGATACCATTTGCGATCAGGCCCTGGTCGAAGCGTTGCCGCCGCTGACGGTGGACGAACCTACCGTTTCCATGTCGTTCGGCGTCAACACCTCGCCGTTCTGCGGCAAGGAAGGCAAATACGTCACCTCCCGCCAGATCCTTGAGCGCCTGAACAAAGAGCTGGTGCACAACGTGGCCCTGCGCGTGGAAGAAACCGTCGATCCGGATACCTTCCTGGTCTCGGGCCGCGGCGAGCTGCATTTGTCGGTGCTGATCGAAAACATGCGGCGTGAAGGTTTTGAAATCGCCGTATCGCGCCCGAAAGTTATCTATCGTACCGTCGACGGCAAGAAACAAGAGCCGTTCGAACAGGTTACCCTGGATATCGAAGAACAGAACCAGGGCCCGGTTATGGAAGCCATGGGCATCCGTAAAGGTGAAATGCGCGATATGCTGCCGGATGGCAAAGGACGCATCCGTCTTGATTACATCATCCCCAGCCGCGGCTTGATTGGTTTTCGCACCGACTTTTTAACCATGACGTCCGGCACCGGCCTGCTGTATTCGTCGTTCAGTCATTATGACGATGTCCGTCCGGGTGAAATCGGCCAACGCCAGAACGGCGTGATGATTTCCAACGGCCAGGGCAAAGCGGTAGCCTATGCCTTGTACAGCCTGCAGGATCGCGGCCGTTTGTTCCTGGGCCACGGCGCGGAAGTGTACGAAGGCCAGATTATCGGCATCCACACCCGTTCCAACGACCTGACGGTAAACTGCCTGACAGGTAAAAAACTGACCAACATGCGTGCTTCCGGCACCGATGAGGCCACGACGCTGGTGACACCGATCAAGATGTCGCTGGAACAGGCCCTGGAGTTTATCGATGATGATGAACTGGTGGAAGTGACACCGCTGTCCGTGCGTTTACGTAAACGTCATTTGACCGAAAATGACCGTAAACGCGCTAACCGTTCGGGTAAAGAAGCTTAAACCCGTCGGCCCAGGCGGCGATAACGTAACAATGCCGGTCTGCGTAAGCAGCCCGGCATTTTTTTGCCCGCCGTTCAGCTATTCCCGGCGATAAAGCAGCCTGATGTCATGCTGTTGGCAATACTCATGAAATTTCGGCGGCGGCGATTGGTCGGTTATCAGGGTATGAAACAAGGATAAAGCACCGATAAAGGCGGGTTTGATGTTGTCGAATTTACTGTGATCGGCCACCAGGATCGCCTGCTGCGACATGGACAACGCGCGATGCTTCATGGTGAGTTCGTCAAAGTTAAAGCAGGTGGCGCCGAAACCGATATCAATACCCGCCGCGGAGATAAACGCTTTATCGGGGCGGATATTATCCAGGATGGAATATTGGGTCAGCGGCGTAAAGATGCAGTTGGCGGGGTGGAACTCGCCGCCGCATAAAATAACTTTGCAATTAGGATGATCCTGTAACGCCAGGAAAGTATTCAGGGAATAGCAGACGGCGGTAAACGCCAGGTCATCGTCAATCGCATCGATGATAAACGGGGTGGTGGTGCCGCAGTCGAAAAAAACCGTGTCGTCCGGCTCGATCAGCGCCGCCGCCAGGCGGCCGGTAAGGGTTTTTTCCTCAACGTGCTTGGCTTTTTGATCCGAAACAAAATAGTGGGTAACGTTATTATTGCGCGGATCGTTAACCACGTAACCGCCCAGCAGTACGACCTGCGCGGGTTCGGCGCTGAGATCGCGGCGGATGGTCATCTCCGAGACGCCCAGCAGGACGGCGGCATCTTTCAAATGAAGCTTATCTTCCCGCTTCAGGGCGAGTATCAGTTTATTAATCCTTTCTTCGCGCCGCGTTTCCATATGACATCCTGCGTTATCAGACCCGATTTCCGCCGGGTTCTCAGAAATTAATAGTCGCTGGCGGACGCCTTGCCCGATACGATCGCGACACCTGAACTGGTGCCGATTCGGGTGGCGCCGGCCAGGATCATGGCGGTGGCGGTCTGGCGATCGCGTACGGCGCCGGAGGCCTTTACGCCCAGCTCCCCGCCGACGGTTTCGCGCATCAGCCTGACATGTTCTTCTTTTGCGCCGCCGGTGCTGAAGCCGGTGGATGTTTTCACAAACGCCACCTTCAGTTCGCGGCATATCCGGCAAACCGCGACAATTTGTGGTGAACTCAACAAACAGGTTTCCAATATTACCTTCAACGGAATAGCCGCGCAAACCTCGCGGACCGCGCGGATATCGGCGGTTACCGCGTCAATATTGCCGCTTTTGAGCCAACCGACGTTAATCACCATATCTATTTCCTGCGCACCCGCCGCAATCGCCGCCTGCGCCTCGAACGCCTTGGCGGAGGTCAGGCCGGCGCCCAACGGAAAGCCGATCACCGAGCAGACCTTTACCGGGCTGTCGCGCAGCAAGCGCGCCGCAAGCGGCACATACCCGGAATTGACGCAAACCGCATAAAATCCGCACTGTTTAGCCTCGCCGCATAACGTGGTGATCTGCGCTTCGGTGGCATCCTGCGCCAGCAGGGTATGGTCGATGTAAGGGGCAAAATCGATTTCAGGGGAAGTCATGTTAATGTCCTTTATGTGGATTATCACGATAATAATGTGAGAATAATAACATTACAGAAGCCTCTTACAATAGGCATGTGGCAATTTAATTTTCATTAAACGATGTGATCATTGTCATGTTACTAACATTTTTGTCTTGTTAGTGTTAATAAAATAACATTGAATAAGGTTAAAAATATGAGGGCTAATAATTATGGATATCGCAGTTATCGGTTCCAACATGGTGGATTTAATCACCTATATCAAAGAGATGCCTAAAACCGGGGAAACGCTGGAAGCCCCCGGTTTTGAAATCGGCTGCGGCGGCAAGGGCGCCAATCAGGCGGTAGCCGCCGCCAAGCTAGGGGCGGAGGTGATGATGGTCAGTAAAGTCGGCGAGGATCTCTTTGCGGACAATACCGTTAACAACCTGGTGCGCCATGGGGTCGATACCCGCTATGTGGAAACGGTGGCGGGCGTATCCAGCGGCGTAGCGCCGATTTTTGTCGATCCAGATTCACATAATCGCATCCTGATTATCAAAGGCGCCAACGATCACCTCGGCGCGCAGGACATCGATCGGGCGGCGGAACAGCTCAAGGGCTGCCGGCTGATTATCCTGCAGCTGGAAATTCCGCTCGCCACCGTCTATCACGCCATTGATTTTGCCGCCCGGCATCAGGTTCCCGTAATCCTTAATCCGGCGCCCGCCACCCGGGAACTGGATATCGCGTATGCCTGCCGGTGCGACTTTTTTATGCCTAACGAGACAGAGCTGGAAATTCTGACCGGCATGCCGGTGGACAGCGAGGAGCATATCCTGCTGGCCGGCCGTTCGCTGCTGGCCAAAGGATTGAAGAACCTGATTATTACCATGGGGCATCGCGGCTCGATGTGGCTAAGCGGCAACGAGGTGTACCGGGTCGATCCGGTACCGGTCGACGCCGTGGATACCAGCGGCGCCGGCGATGCGTTTATCGGCTGTTTTGCGCATTATTTTGTCGCGCGCGGCGATATCAAACAGGCCATGCGCTACGCGTCCGCCTATGCCGCCTACAGCGTCCGGGGTAAAGGCACCCAGCGTTCCTATGCCGAGGCTTCCCAGTTCCATGATTTCCTTGCCACCCTTCATCAGGAATAACATCATGCGCCACAATACGGTACAAATGCCTGACGGCTATTTAAACAAAACACCGTTGTTTCAATTTATCCTGCTGTCCTGCCTGTTTCCGCTATGGGGCTGCGCCGCCAGCCTTAACGATATCCTGATCACCCAGTTCAAAACGGTGTTCGCATTGAGCGATTTTGCCAGCGCCCTGGTGCAAAGCGCCTTTTACGGCGGTTATTTCCTGATTGCCATCCCGGCGTCGATGGTTATCCGCAAAAGCAGCTACAAAATGGCCATTATGATCGGCCTGTCGCTTTATATCATCGGCTGCGTACTGTTCTATCCCGCCTCCCATATGGCCACCTATACCATGTTCCTGGCGGCCATTTTTGCCATCGCCATCGGCTTAAGCTTTCTTGAGACCGCGGCCAATACCTACAGCTCGATGATCGGTCATCGCGATTACGCGACCCTGCGGCTGAACATCAGCCAGACGTTTTATCCCATCGGCGCGCTGATGGGTATTGTGCTGGGGAAATACCTGGTGTTTCAGGAAGGCGGCAGTTTAAGCAGCCAAATGGCCGCCATGACGCCGGAGCAGGTGCATCAGTTCCGTCTCAATATGCTGGAACTGACCCTGGAACCCTATAAATACCTGATTATGGTGCTGGTGGTGGTGATGGTGCTGTTTATGCTCACCCGGTATCCCCACTGCAAACCGCAGCCCGATAAGCAAAACCGCCGCGCCGCGCCCGGCATGGGCGAAACGCTGCGTTATCTTGCCGGCAATGCGCGCTTTCGCAAGGGCATCGCGGCGCAGTTTCTCTATGTGGGCATGCAGGTGGCCGTATGGTCGTTTACCATCCGTTTGGCGCTGAACCTGGGGGCGGTAAATGAGCGTGACGCGTCCAACTTTATGATTTACAGCTTTATTTGTTTTTTTATCGGTAAATTTGTCGCCAATTTCCTGATGACGCGCTTTAACCCGCAAAAAGTCCTTATCGCCTATTCTATCCTGGGCGTGGCGACGTTGGCCTATGTGGTGCTGGTGCCGAACTTCACCGCCGTCTATGCCGCGGTATTTGTCAGCGTACTGTTCGGACCCTGCTGGGCCACCATTTATGCCGGCACGCTCGATACGGTGGATAATAAATATACCGAAGTGGCCGGCGCGGTGATCGTTATGGCCATCGTCGGCGCCGCCGTGGTGCCGGCAATCCAGGGGTATGTCTCCGATCATCTCGGGTCGATGAAACAGGCGTTCGGCGTGTCATTATTGTGCTTTGCCTATGTCGGTTACTATTTCTGGGGCGAACTGCGCAATAAACAACCGCGAATCGCGACCGCGGAATCGATGATGGATAACCAACTTTAAGCAAGGAGTCGATATTATGGCCGCTGTTATTCATCTTACGCGCCAGCAATTCACCGGACAGCCGTTTCGTCTGGTGGAGAATGGTGAACTTAGCGTCACGTTATTTACCTATCCTTCGGGTATCGAAGCCGTGACCCTGCGCAATAGCCGGGGGTTTATCACCCTGCTGCCCTTTTACGGGCAGATGGTATGGGACGCGCAGTTCGACGGCCATAGCCTGCGCATGGAGAACCCCTTTAGCGAACCCAAATGGGGCGAGTCGGTGGTGGATACCTATGGCTGCTTTGCGTTCCACTCCGGCCTGCTGAGCAACGGCTGCCCGGCGCCGGAAGATACCCATCCCCTGCATGGCGAAATGCCCTGCGCACGTATGGATAGCGCTTTCCTGCTGGTGGATGGCGACAGCGTAACCCTGGGCGGCGGCTATGAATATGTTAAAGGCTTTGGTGATCATTACCTGGCGTCGCCCTCGGTCAGGCTGGGCGCCGGCGCGACACTGATGACCATCGCCATGCGGGTCACCAATCTGGCCAGCGTGCCGATGCCGCTCCAGTATATGTGCCATATGAACTACGCCTATGTTCCCCTGGCGACCTTCAGCCAGAATATTCCTGCCGCGGCGTTTGCGCTGCGTACCTCGATTCCAGGCCATGTGCACCCCACGCCGCAATGGCTGGAATATACCGCCGGGCTGGCCCGCGATCCGTCGGCGCTTAAGGCGCTGGACCAACCGCAGTTCTACGATCCGGAAATTGTCTTTTTTGCCGACAACCTGGCAACCTATACCGATCGGGTGGAATGTGTTATGCAGGCGCCGGGGACGGGGCCGCGCTTTGTCACCCGTTTCGATACGGCGCAGTTTAACCATGCCACGCGCTGGATACTCCATAACGGCGATCAAAAAGTGGCGGCGTTTATCCTGCCGGCCACCTGCCGTCCCGAAGGCCATATCGCCGCCAGCCGGGCCGGCACACTGATTGCGCTGGAGCCGGGCGCGACGCGGGAATTCAGCGTGGAGACCGGACTGGCCGGTTAGCCTTCAGGACGCGGCACAACCGAATCAGCATGGCTGAGGTCAACGGCCGGCCGGCGAAAGCATCCGAATGCGTGTTCATGGCTGTTCAGTTGGCCCTTTTCCCGCTACAGTGGGAACATGAGTAAAGATCGGGAGGGAGCCATGCTTTATATCTTTGATTTAGGTAATGTCGTGATAGATATCGATTTTAACCGCGTTTTGGGTGTATGGAGTAATCTCAGCGGTGTGCCCCTGGCCCGTCTGAAGAAACAGTTCGTCATGGGCGATGCTTTCGAGCAGCACGAAAGGGGCGATATTACCGATGAGGCGTTTGCCGCCCTGATCTGCAATGAATTGGGCATCGCCCTGAGTTTTGAGCAGTTTACCGCCGGCTGGCAGGCGGTGTTCGTCGGCGTGCGTCCCGAGGTCATCGACATCATCCATCGCCTGCGCGAACAGGGCCACCGGGTAGTGATATTGTCCAATACCAACCGTTTGCACTGCGACTATTGGCCGAGCCAGTATCCCGAGATCCAGCAGTGCGTGGATAAGCTCTATTTATCGCAGGACCTGGGCATGCGCAAACCCGACCCGGCGATTTATCGCGCCGTGCTCGAGCAGGAAGGGGTAAGCGCCCAGGACGCGGTTTTCTTCGATGATAACGCCGAGAATATCAAGGGCGCGCAAAGCATTGGCTTACAGTCGGTTCATGTAACGGATCCGGGCGTAATACCCGCTTATTTTGCGTAAGTGGCGTATTCATCGGGGAGGCTGTGGCGATGAGAGCTGCTTATCGGAAAAAATTTATCCGTTTTTTCTCGTTCTGTTCCCTGTTATATAAACGTATCGACCATGACGGGATGACGGTGCTGGCCGGCCATCTGGCCTATGTATCCCTGCTTTCGCTGGTGCCGCTGGTTACCGTCGTATTTGCGCTTATCGCCGCTTTTCCGGTCTTTTCCGGCGCCAGCGTCCAGCTGAAGTCGTTTATCTTCCATAACTTCATGCCGGCCACCGGCGACGTTATCCAGCGCTATCTCGAGCAGTTTATCCTTAATACCAGCCAGATGACGGCGGTGGGAACCTGCGGGCTTATCGTGACCGCGCTGTTGCTGATTTATTCGGTCGATACGGTGCTGAACACCATCTGGCGCAGCAAAAACAAGCGGCCGATCATTTTCTCTTTCGCGGTTTACTGGATGGTGTTGACGCTGGGGCCGATACTGACCGGCGCCAGTATGGTGATAAGCTCATATTTAATCTCCCTGACCTGGCTTAACAATACCGGCACCACGACATTCGTCACCCTGGTGCTGCGGATATTCCCGTTGGTGCTTTCCTGCGCCTCATTCTGGTTATTGTATTGCGTCGTGCCCACGGTGCGCGTTCCCGGCCGGGATGCCCTGATCGGCGCGGTGGTGGCGGGCGCGCTGTTCGAACTGGGTAAAAAGGCCTTCGGCTTATATGTCACCATGTTCCCATCGTATCAGCTGATTTACGGCGTGCTGGCGGTGATACCCATCTTATTTCTTTGGGTCTATTGGAGCTGGTGTATTGTATTACTGGGGGCGGAGATCACCGCCTCGCTGACGGAGCACCGGCGGTTGCGGCAAGAGGAGCGGTTATCGCGATGATTGCCTTGATACAACGGGTGTTGCGCGCGGATGTCGCCATCGGGGGCTTAAGCGTGGGCGCCATCGGCCCCGGTTTGCTGATCCTGCTCGGCGTCGAACGGGATGACGACAGGCAAAAGGCGGCAACGTTATGCGAGCGCGTTTTGGCCTACCGCATCTTCGGCGACGGGCAGGGTAAAATGAATCTTAATGTCCGCCAGGCCGGCGGCGACGTGCTGGTAGTATCCCAGTTCACGCTGGCGGCGCAAACCGATAAGGGGCTGCGCCCCGGCTTTTCGCACGCCGCCCCGCCCGCCCTGGCCGAAGAACTGTATGAGTATTTTAACGACTGCTGCCGTAAGAAGGATATCAGGACCGAGACCGGCCGCTTCGGCGCTGATATGCAGGTCTCGCTGGTGAATGACGGCCCGGTGACCTTCTGGCTTCAGGTATAAGACGTTAAAGCCCTTTATAGAGAGAACATGGCATGTATCACCTGCGCGTTCCACACACCGAACAAGAACTCAGCGACTACTATCAGTTCCGCTGGGAAATGCTACGCAAGCCGTTGCATCAGCCGCAAGGTTCCGAAAGGGACGCCTATGACGCGACGGCGCATCACCAGATGGTGGTCGACGAAAACGGCAAGCCGGTGGCCATCGGCCGGCTGTACATCAATGCCGACAATGAAGCCTCCATCCGGTTCCTGGCGGTCGACCCTCAGGTACAGGATAAAGGCCTGGGCACGCTGGTGGCCATGACGCTGGAGTCCGTGGCGCGCCAGGAAGGGGTCAAACGGGTGGTCTGCAGCGCGCGCGAGGACGCGGTGGACTTCTTCGCCAAGCTGGGGTTTATCAACCAGGGCGAAATCACGGTGCCGTCCACCACGCCGATACGCCATTTTTTAATGATCAAGCCCATCGTGACACTGGATGATATTTTGCACCGGCCGGACTGGTGCGGCCAATTGCAGCAGGCTTGGTACCAGCATATTCCGCTCAGCGAAAAGATGGGCGTGCGCATCAGCCAGTACACCGGCCAGAAGTTTATGACCACCATGCCTGAAACCGGTAACCAGAATCCCCACCATACCCTGTTTGCCGGCAGCCTGTTTTCGCTGGCGACCCTGACCGGCTGGGGGCTGATATGGCTATTGCTGCGTGAGCGCCAATTGGGCGGCACTATTATCCTGGCCGATGCCCATATCCGCTATCTCACCCCGGTGACCGGCCGGCCCTGCGCCGTGGCGGATCTGGGGTCGCTGAGCGGCGATCTCGATCGCCTGGCGCGCGGACGCAAGGCGCGGGTACAGCTTGAGGTCGAGTTGTTCGGCAATGAAGATAAAGGCGCCATATTCAAAGGCGTTTACCTGGTATTGCCGCCAGCGCCGGACAAGCCGCTGGAGCGCGGCGGCTCCCAGGCCGGCTAATATGGGCAAAAAGTGGGCATGAGGGACAAGTCATGCCGTTTACGGCGCTGCCGGCGCCAGTTCTCCGTTGACCATGGTTTGATCCACCGTTTGGCCCTGTACGTTCAGCGCATGCAGCCTGCCGTTCAGGGTGGGTTTAAACGGCGCGTTGGCGGGCATTTTCCCGGCCAGCGTGAGCTGCGTATTGCCGTTGCCCGGCAAGGGCGCCACGGGCCAGCCCCAGCGCTGCAGTATGTTTAACGGCACCGCCCGTCCGTTAAGATTCAGGGTAAATCCCCGTTCGCCCTGCTGGTTGATCACCGCCGTGGCCTCAAACAGCCCCTCGCCGGCAAAGGCGCTCAGTTCGGTGACGGCGATCCTGCCCTGGTCGGCGGTTAACGCCAGCGACGGGCGCCGGACATCGATTTTGTTAAAGGTGGCGTCGCTGCCGTTAAGGGTCAGGCTGCCGGACCAGATGCCCCATTGATGATCCCGCGCCAATACCAGGTTTTTGCCATAGCCGTCCAGCGCGGTGATTTGAAATGGAAACGCGGGATTAATATCTATCAGCAGATTGCGGTTGGCGGTAAATTTGTTCACCTGCACGTCGGCCAGCCACGAGGGCAGGGGTTGCAGCCAACTGTCCAGCCATTGCCCGGGCAAGGTATATTCCAGCCCAGCCACCATAAATTCGTCCAATTCCAGACGCTGGCCGTCCCGCAGCCAGCGACCCGAGGTGCGCATCAGTCCCCCCTGCCAGCGCCCGCTGAACTGGCGTATTTCGATGCCCTGCGGCGACAGGGTCATATTGGCTATGGGATCGTTTAAATGCACGGCGCCGTTAATCAGGTCGCTGGCGTTAAACGACAGGCTACCGTCATCCGACGACCAGTCGCCATCCTGAAAGGTAATATTGCGCAGGGTTAAATCCAGATCGCTAAAGGCCCAGTTCTTGCCTTCCATACGCGCATCAATCAAATCGAAGCGATGGATGGTGATTTTAGGCACCTCCGATAGCTGGCGCAGAAACTCATCCAGGCTTTGCGTGGTCTGCATGCGTACATTGCTCAGGCGCAGGTTATCCACCTGCCAGGCGCCGTCTTCGTCCCGCCGCGCATTGCCGGTTAATTCCCCCTGGGATAAATCGGCGCCCAGATTATCCAGCCGCAGCTGGTTATTATTGATTTCGCCCTGCACCAGGACGTTTTCCGCCGGGATGCCGTTAAGGGTGAGGGAACGGGCGCTGATCTGGAAACGGGCGTTACGCCCCAAGGGAAAGCCGGTCTGCGGTTGCCAGGGAGTGATGCCGGCATTGACGTTTTGACCGTTCAGCTCCCAGCCGCCGTAAGGGGACTGGATGGCCATGCCATTGAGCTGCAGCACATCCGCCTGCAGCGGGAATGCCAGCGAGGCGGGGTCCAGGTTTAGGGTGCCGTCCTGCAGCTGGATGCGGTAGAAGTGATAGGGATCGGTGAATTGGCGGATGCTGAATCCGGCCACCAGCCGTTTGGCCACAAGCGTAGCCCGGCGTTCTTTTTGCCCGAAAGAGATGTTGTCGAAATAAATGTCGCCCGGATCGGACCAGTTGTGGGTGATCTTATTAAACGATAATTGGTAGCCGGTATGCTGGGTGACTAACCGGCTAACCCAGCCGGCGCCCCAGGTGGTTTGCAGCAACACGTAGATCAGGATAATTATCAATAGCACTATCAAAAGTATTGATAATAAGAGTTTCCCAATAAATTTCATTGCTCAAATCCATCGCTGTCATAAAGGTTACCCAGTTTATGCCGTAATTAACGGGGCTTCTCAATAGCCAATGTGCTTCAGACAAAAAAAAGCCGCCGTATTGATACGGCGACCGCAAAAAAATGATAGCTAACTAATTAATTATGTTCCGGCGGGAACAATAAATTCAAGATGATGGCGGTAATGCCGCCGGCGGCAATGCCGGAGGACATCAGGGTCTTCAGCCACTGCGGCGCGAACTGCAAAATCAGCGGCTGCTGCGACACGCCCAGCCCTACCGCCAACGATAGGGCGATAATCATAATGGCGCGGCGATTAAGCCGTTCACGGGATACGATACGTACGCCGGACGCGGCGATGGTGCCGAACATGACGATAGTCGCGCCGCCCAGCACCGGCTCGGGAATATGCTGTACAAAGCCGCTGACCACCGGAAACAGCCCCAGCGCAATCAGCATCAGCGACACCACAAAACCGACATAACGGCTGGCGACGCCGGTCAGTTGGATGACGCCGTTATTTTGACCGAAACAGGAGTTTGGGAAAGTGTTGAACACGGCCGACAGCATTGAATTCAGGCCGTTGGCCAGCACGCCGCCTTTCAGGCGCCGCATATAGATGGGGCCGCGTACCGGCTGTTCCGAGACGTCGGAGGTGGCGGTAATATCGCCGATGGTCTCCAGCGAAGTGACCATAAATACCAGCATCAGCGGGATAAGCAGATCCCAGTCAAAACCCAGGCCGTAATACAGCGGGGTCGGCACCATGATTATGGATTGCGCCGGCGCGGGAGCGGTCTGCGGCAACATGCCCATCATCCAGGCCGCCAGATAGCCCACCGCCATGGCGATCACCAGCGAGGCGACCCGCAGATAGGGATTGCGCTGACGATTGAGCAGGATGATGACCAGCAGCACCACGCCCGCCAGCATCAGGTTTTTCGGCGCGCCGAAGGTATGATCGCCCATGGCGGCGAAACCGCCGCCGATGGAAGTCAGGCCGACCTGGATCAGGGAAATGCCGATAATCATCACCACGATACCCGATACCAGCGGCGTAATGATGCGCCGGGCCAGGTGCAGTACGCGGGATAATAAAATTTCCGTGCAGGACGCCACCATCAGCGTGCCGAACAGGGCCGCCATCATCGTGGGCACATCGGCGCCGCCGTTTTTCAGCGCCAGGCCGCCCATGATAAGCGGCGTGACAAAGTTAAAGCTGGTGCCCTGGATGGACAGCAGGCCCGATCCCACCGGTCCCCAGGTCTTGATTTGCAGCAGCGAGGCCAGGCCGGAGGCAAACAGCGACATGCTGATAATATGCTGCGTGTCCTGCGCCGGGAGCCCCAGCGCCTGGCAGATTAACAGGCCGGGCGTAATCACGGCGACAAACATGGCCAGCAGATGCTGGCAGGCGGCAAACAGGGTTTCCGCCAGCGGCGGACGATCGTCGAGGTGATAAATCAGCTCGCTTTTGGCAACGGGAATCGGCGCGTCATCAACGTCAGTGGCTGGCATGGTCATGGGGGGAAACATTCCTGGGCGGCAAAGGAGGCATTTTAATCATCCTGTTTTTAAAAGCAAACGATTGCTCGCGACCTGCGCCCGCGCCGGTTGATATAGGTCAATGCCGGCGCAGATTTCAGGCCGGCGCCCCGGGAGCCGATGCCGGCGGGAGGGAACAAGAGGGAATACTTATGGCTCAGGCGTTGGTATAGCGCACGCGCTCCGGCATCCAGCGCTCAATCAGCGCCTGGGCGGCGGCGGGATAGTGTTGGTGGATATGGCGCGCCAGCCGCTGGACTTCCGGGATCATGGCCTGGTCGCGCAGCAGATCGGCCACTTTGAATTCCGCGTTGCCGGTCTGGCGCGTGCCCAGCAATTCCCCGGGGCCGCGGATCTCCAGATCTTGTTGCGCGATGATAAAACCGTCGTTGGTATCCCGCAGCACCTGTAGACGCCGCTGCGCGGTTTTGCTCAGGGGCGATTTATAGAGCAGCACACAGTGCGAGGCCACCGCGCCGCGTCCCACGCGGCCGCGCAGCTGATGCAGCTGCGCCAGTCCCAGGCGTTCCGGGTTCTCGATAATCATCAGGCTGGCGTTGGGCACATCGACGCCAACCTCAATAACGGTGGTCGCCACCAGCAAGTGAACCTCACCGGCCTTGAATGCCTGCATAATCTGCTGTTTTTCCTGTGATTTCATGCGCCCATGCACCATCCCGACGGTCAGTTCCGGCAGGGCGGCGGCGAGCCCCTCCCAGGTGGCCTGCGCCGCCTGGGCTTCCAGCAGATCGGATTCCTCGATGATGGTGCAGACCCAATAGGCCTGGCGCTGCTCCTGTAAGCAGGCTTGGCGCACCCGCTGGATGACATCTTCGCGCCGGGTGTCGGGAATGGCCACCGTGGTCACGGGCGTGCGGCCGGGGGGCAGCTCATCGATAACCGAGGTATCCAGATCGGCGTAGGCGGTCATGGCGAGCGTGCGCGGGATGGGGGTGGCGGTCATGATGAGCTGGTGGGGATGGAACCCCTGCGCCAGGCCCTTCTCCCATAATGCCAGGCGCTGATGCACGCCAAAGCGGTGCTGCTCGTCGATAATCACCAGCGCCAGCCCCGAGAATTGCACCTGTTCCTGGAAAATGGCATGGGTACCCACCACCATCGCCACCCTGCCGGCGGCGATGGCATCTTGCTGGGCAATACGCGCCTTGCCTTTTTGTTTGCCGGCCAGCCAGCCCACCTCAATGCCCAATGGCTCAAACCAGTTGCGAAACGTTTGCGCATGCTGCTCGGCCAGCAGTTCGGTGGGCGCCATCAAGGCCACCTGCTTGCCCTGGGCAATGGCTCGCAGCGCCGCCAGGGCCGCCACCAGGGTTTTACCCGAGCCGACGTCGCCCTGCACCAGACGCATCATCGGCACGGGTAGAGCCAGGTCGCTCTCGATTTCCGTCGCCACCCGTTGCTGGGCGCCGGTGGGCGCGAAGGGCAGCCGGCCGAGGAATTGCTGCTTGAGATGATGATCGGCGGTCAGCGCCAGCGCCAGCTCCTTGCGTACCCCAGCCCGCACCGCCAGCATACTGAGATTATGGGCCAGCAGCTCCTCCAGGATCAGCCGCCGTTGCGCCGGGTGTTTGCCCAGCTCCAGATCGGCGAGCGAAATGTCCGGCGCCGGACGGTGCAGAGTGCGCAGGGCGTCGGGCAGGCTTATCAGGCCCCGGCTCAGCTCCGGCGGCAGCAGCTCGGCAATCGGACAGGTATCAAGCAGGGTCAGCGCCTGGTCTGTCAGGCTGCGCAACGTCGCCTGGCGCACGCCTTCGGTGGTGGGATAGACGGGAGTTAACGACGGCGCGAGGGTGACGTCGTCATGATCGCCGAGCACATGATATTCAGGATGGATAATTTCGGCGCCCTGCTGGCCGCGGCGGATTTCGCCATAGGCGGTAACGCGCCGGCCGGGAGCCAGGCTATTTTTCATCGCGGCGTTAAAGTTGAAAAACCGCAGGGTCATCATGCCGCTGTCGTCGCGCATGCGGCAGGTCAACATGCGCCGCCGGCCAAAGCTGATATCGCAGGCCAGCACCTCGCCCTGCACGGTGACAAACATGCCGGGCAGCGCATCGCCAATGGGGTAGAGACGGGTGCGATCCTCGTAGCGCGAGGGCAGATGCAGCAGCAGGTCCTGCAGGTTTTCCAGGCCAAGCCGCGCAAGCCTTGCCGACTGGGCGGGGCCGACCCCTGAAAGCGAACTCAGCGGTATGGCATTCAGCAGACGGCCTTCCATCATTCAGCACTCCGTGGCAGGTAAACTGGCCCGCAATGGCGGAACGGCCATGATGTCGCGCCGGTTGGCGGCCAGGTTGTTAGTTGCGGTTACGGGTGACCCGGATGACATCCGGCATAACGCGTATTTTACGCATAATATTCGCCAGATGGACACGGTCGCGCACGGTCAGGCGGATAAACGCGCTATAGACCCGCCCGTCTTTCTCTTCGGTGTTCAGGCTTTGGATATTGGAATCGGCGGCATTGATAGCCGCGGTCAGGTTGGCCAGCGCGCCCTGGTGATTAAACATATCCGCTTTAATCTCGGCGATAAACTCCTGCTCGGTATCCAGATCCCATTCCACCGCCATGAATTTTTCCGCTTCTTTCTGGTAGCCGCGGATATTGCGGCAGGATTCATGATGAACCACCAGCCCTTTACCCGGGCTGACATGGGCGATAATCGGATCGCCGGGAATAGGGCGGCAGCATTTGGCAAAGGTGATAAGCACGCCTTCCGCGCCTTTGATCGGCAGGGTTTTGGGACCGGAAACGGAGGCGCCGGACGGCGCCATATTGGACTGGTCGCCCTGCAGATTACGGGCAATCACCACGCTCATGGCGTTGCCCAGGCCGATTTCCGCCAGCAGATCGTCCAGGGAGGCCAGTTTCATCCGGTCCAGTTCATGCTGGATATTTTCCGCCGGCACCTCGGCCAGTTTACGGCTGCCGCCAAGGGCGTGGTTCAATAAACGCCGGCCCAAACTGACGGAATCGTCGCGTTTGAGGTTTTTCAGCATCTGGCGAATTTTGGCCCGCGCCTTGGAACTGACGACAAAATTCAGCCAGGCGGCGTTGGGACGGGCGCCGGGGGCGGTAATAATTTCCACCGCCTGTCCGCTGGTCAGGGCCTGGGACAAGGGGTAAGGCTGGCGATCGACCCTGGCGCCGACGCAGGCATGGCCGATATCGGTATGCACCGCGTAGGCAAAGTCCACCGGCGTGGCGCCCGCCGGCAGTTCGACGATGCGTCCTTCCGGGGTAAAGACGTAAATTTCGTCCGGAAACAGATCGGACTTAACGCTTTCAATAAATTCAAACGAGCTGCCGGCGCTTTGCTGCAGCTCCAGCAGGCTTTGCATCCAGCGCTGCGCGCGGATCTGCGCCGTGGTGCCGGTTTCACCCTGTTCTTTATAAGCCCAGTGCGCCGCCACGCCCATTTCCGCCATCTGGTCCATGTCCTCGGTGCGGATTTGTACTTCCACCGGTACGCCGTGGGGGCCGATCATCGAGGTATGCAGGGATTGATAGCCATTGGCCTTGGGAATGGCGATATAGTCCTTCACCCGTCCCGGGCGCGGTTTATACAGGCTGTGCATCTGTCCCAGTACCCGGTAGCAGGTATCCACTTCGCCGACGATGACCCGGAAGGCGTAGATATCCATGATGGAGTGAAAGCGCTGCTCTTTGAGATGCATTTTGCAATAAATGGAGTACAGATGTTTTTCGCGTCCGCTGACGCGACAGGGAATGCCCGCTTCGGTCAGCCGTCCTTCAATTTCCGCCAGGATTTTCTGGATCATCTCTTTGCGGTTGCCGCGCGCCGACTTGACCACTTCCTTGATCACCCGGTAGCGGTTGGGATACAGCGCCTCGAAGCCCAGTTCCTCAAGTTCGGTCTTAAGGTGATGGATACCCAGCCGGTGGGCCAGCGGGCTATAGATTTCCAGGGTTTCGCGGGCGATGCGGCGGCGTTTATCAGGACGCAGCGCGCCAAGGGTGCGCATATTGTGGGTCCGGTCGGCCAGCTTTATCAGCACCACCCGGATATCCTGCACCATGGCCATGATCATTTTGCGGAAATTTTCCGCCTGGGCTTCTTTTTTGTCGCGAAACTTAAGCTTATCGAGTTTCGACACGCCTTCGACCAACTCGGCCACGGTTTTACCGAACAACTGCTCCATGTCCTGGTAGGTGGCCGGGGTATCCTCAATCACATCATGCAGCAGCGCCGCCATCAGCGTCTCATGGTCAAGACGCATTTCGGCCAGAATACAGGCCACGGCCACCGGATGGGTGATATAAGGCTCGCCGCTGGAGCGTGACTGTCCCTCGTGAGCATCACGGGCGACAAGGTATGCCTGCCGGAGGAGTTTAATCTGATCCTCGGGCAGGTATCGTTGAATCAGCAGATTCAGGCTTTCAAACAGATACAATTGTGAACCGTTGTCCGAATTTAGCGACGACCTTCAGCAATAGCGGTTACCGCCTGGATTTCCGCGGCTTCCTGCTCCTGCTGTTCCTGGCGATCCCGCAAGTCGAGGATCTGATTGGTAATCAGGCCTTCTTCTATTTCACGCAGGGCGATAACGGTGAATTTGTCGTTTTCTTCCGCCACCAGGGGATCTTTACCGCCGACCTGAAGTTGGCGAGCGCGACGGGCAGCGACCAGCACCAGGTCAAAACGATTACCAATTTTTTCAACGGCGTCTTGTACAGTTACGCGTGCCATATGTGAGCTACTCCGCAAATAGAGAAATGACTGGGCATCATACTGAAAGTTGTTTCAGTCCGCCAACAGTTTGGTGATTAAAGCGTCATGCCGTAATTTTTGCCGGCCCAGACGCAGACGTTCGGCACGAATAATGGTTTTTAAATCCATCAGGGCCGTATTGAACTCGTCATTCACAATCAGGTAATCATACTCGGCATAATGCGACATTTCCGCCACCGCCTGCGCCATACGGCGGGCAATGACCTCTTCGCTATCCTGCCCGCGGCCGCGCAGGCGCCGATCCAGCTCTTCCCTGGACGGCGGCAGCACAAAGATGCTGCGGGCCTGGGGCATGCGCTCGCGAATTTGCTGCGCGCCCTGCCAGTCGATATCCAAAAACACGTCCACGCCGGTGGACAACACCTGTTCGATGGCCTCGCGCGACGTGCCGTAATAATTGCCGAAGACGTTGGCGTATTCGAGGAAGCACTCCTCCCCGATCATGCGCTTGAACTCAGCCTCCGAAATAAAAAAATAATGTTCCCCGTCTTTTTCCCCCGGACGTATGGGCCGCGTGGTGTGGGAGATCGATACCTGGGTGTCGTAAAGCGGTTGTGTTTTAAGCAACGCCTGGATCAGGCTTGATTTTCCCGCGCCGCTGGGAGCGGAAACAATGTAAAGCGTACCATGAACCATAGTGGGAATTTTTCGGCTGTAGTTGATGTCTTTAGTGGATAACCGTCGTTGATGAATCGACGCGTGAAGACGATATCGTCACACATTATACACGGCATTGATGCAGGTTGCAGCTTCCCTTGCTGTTTAGCGCCGGGCTTTTGCGCCCTTGGCGCCAGGGTGACGGCGGCGGCAAGCATAGCGGGCGCTCAAATAATGGATGTGGTTTACGCTTTTTCGATTATTACATAAAGGAAACTTAAGTGATGAGCCGCTAACTATTTCAGAATCATAGGGGGATGGGATGTCATGGCCAACGTTGCCCCGATAGTAGTCGCATATATCCAGCGAGGTTGGGCTTTATTAACGGCCAGTTTTCCATTCAACCCGGTGTGGCCGAAAAAGCAATAGACATGCATTTATCAAGAATTGCTTATACTTTTGCTACCCGAAGGCGTTCCCTCATCGACAAATAACGCCCTGTGGATGAGGGAAATTTGATACTGCTTATATTTTAGAGCGGCATGGTTTATGCCGCCCATTAAATAGGATATGCAGCGGTCTAAACCGACAATTAACGCTGGCCTGCTTCGAGGGTATTGCAAATTTCACCGAATTTTTCCAATTGCGCTTCAGATAAAGGCGCCAGAATACGCTCAAGGATAGTACGATGAGTCTGCTGGGCAATTTCCAGTTTATCGCGTCCTTTTTCTGTAATATAAACATGTTTAACCCGGCGGTCGGTCGGGCTTTGCTGGCGCTGCAGCATTTCGTCTTTCTCCAGGGCGTCCAGCACCGTCACTACCGTACGGGAAGAAAATCCCATATAATTTTTGATATCCGTGGCGCTGGTCTTGCCATGGGTAATCAATTGCAGGATCTTCATTTTGGACAATGAAAGTCCTTCATTGACCAATTGGCCGTTCACTTCTTTTCTCAGGCGATGATAGATGCGAGATAAAGATTCTACGGTAACTGACATGTCTATTTTTTTGTCCATTGTCGTTCCTCTCTGTAAATTAAGACGATTTACTCGCCGCGATGGCAGGTTAAAAGCTGTTATATTGATACAGGGATTAATTTATCCCTCCGGCATTGAGTTAGTGAAAAACGCCTTGCACAGCAATAACGTTCTACCCGCAATCCACCGGTAGCAAAGAAACCGTCAATATAGTTCGCGCAAAGCGCTACAAGAATCATGAATTGCCCTTCCCTAAGAAGAGCCATTTACAATATTGATTGTTAAAGCCAGTGCAGTTTATATGAATATTTTCTATTTTGAAACATGGCTAATAGAAAAATACGCATGTAATATTGAAATATCACGGCAGTGATATTTTATTTTATTTTATTACTTTTATATTAACTTTATAGCCTGCTATCTTTATATTTTTACAAAAAGTAAAAAATAATAACTTCATGATATATATAGGTATTTTACAAATAACATCAATTAAAAAAGTGACTCACTTATATTGTTAAGTAATAAAATAATAAAGATTTAAAAAAATTAATTTAAATAAATTCCTCACAAAAACATCACCGCGGAATAATTTCCGGGAAATTTTCATTTAAATAACTGATTTATAATCATAATTTTTTCGTTTTACCAAAACCCGGCTAAGACGTCGACGAATAACCGTGAAGTATCAAGGCGTTATTATTTTATACTCCAGCGCCAGGCTGTAAATGCGTCGGGGATAAATCTATTGTCGCGCCGCGAATAGGGGTGGGTAGGGCCGGGACACCTATAATCAATACGTATCTGTTCATTTCGGAGGATAGCCGATGTTTAGCCATATCCAACTGGGCGCACGGGAGCTGCCGCGCATGATTGCCTTTTATGATCGCGTTCTCGCCGAGCTGGACTTAGTAAGGATGACGCCGCAGGAGCTGGACTGCCCCGCCGGCATTATCTGGAGCAAAGCCGGTCAGCGCTGGCCGCAGTTTGTGGTCCGGCGTCCCATCAACGGCCTGCCCGCCACCTGGGGCAACGGTTGCCAGGTGAGTTTTGCCGCGCCATCGCAGGACGCGGTGGCCTCAGCCTGGTCGGTGGCCCTCAGCCAGGGCGGAATCGACGAGGGCGAGCCCGGTGTCCGCGCCATCTATGCCGATGATTTTTACGCCGCCTACTGCCGCGATCCCGAAGGCAATAAACTCTGCTTCGTCCATGCCGGCGGGGTAAATCCCTAGCGGGAAGCGCGGCGAGGCATACGGCGTTCTTATATGTCGTTTTTTTGCTAAAACGCGTCGTAATAACGACGTTCAATGGGTGTAAACACTGGCAAGCTTGCTTACGTTTCCTGCTGCCATCAAGCAGAATCCGGCCTGTCCACCGCGGCCTTACCGGTGTGCCGGCGGATGTTCCTTAGCGAAAACTTAAACAGGCTGGGCTTATGTTTTTTTACCTGCTTCGGCGGCTTATGCTGGCGGCGTCAGTGATGTTGCTCGCCATCTCGTTACTTTTTTGCCTGGTGTTCCTGGTGCCGGGCGATCCGGCGTCGGTGGCGCTGGGGCCGCGCGCCAGCGAAGCGCAAAAACAGGCGCTGCGCGAACATATGGGGCTGGACCGGCCGGCCGTCGTGCAGATCGCCCGCTTTATCGCTAACGTGGCCACCGGCGATCTGGGCGAAGACGTCCTCACCCACCGGCCGGTGGCCCAATTGATTGCCCGCGCCCTGCCCAATACCCTGATTCTGGCGCTGTCGGCCATCGCCTGGGCCGTTCTCCTGGGCATCCCGCTGGGCTGCTGGGCGGCGCTGCGCCAGAACAGCCTGGCCGACCGCCTTATCGGCCTGATGTCCACCAGCGTTATCGCCCTGCCGGCCTTTGTGGTGGCTATCTATGCCCTGCTGATTTTCGCGGTCACCCTGAAATGGTTTCCCGCCATTGGCGCGGGACAGCGGGACGATCCCGTTTCCCAGCTGAATGCCCTGGTACTGCCGTCGCTGACGGTGGGCCTGAGCTGGATCGGTTATCTATCGCGGCTGGTGCGGGCGTCCATGCTGGACGTGCTTAAGGAGAACCATATCCGCACCTATCGGGCGTTCGGCATCGGCGAGCGGCTTATCGCCATGCGTTATGCGCTGCCGATTGCGGTAGTGCCGGTGGTATCTGTGCTGGGGGTCGGCATCGGCTCGCTGTTATCCGGCGCGGTGCTGACTGAAATCGTTTTTGCCCGTCCCGGCCTGGGCAAGCTGGCCTTTGATTCGGTGATTTCACGTAATTTTCCGGTGGTGATGGGCACGGTGGTGGTGACCTCCGGCTTTTATGTGCTGGCCAACCTGATTGCCGATTTGATTAACACTTTTCTCGATCCGCGCGTGCGGCAGGAGCTTTGACCATGGCTCTTATCACCACCAATACCCCGGTCGCGGCCACCCCGGTTTCCGCCGCCGCGCCGCGTCCCGGCGCCTTTCGCGTGCTGCGCCAGGTCTGGTCGGGCGGGATGGGCCGTTTTGCCCTGATCTGCGTCGCCGCGCTGCTGGCCTGTGCCGTTTTCGCCCCGTGGCTGGCCCCGCACGATCCCATCGCCATCAAGGCGGCGCTCAGGCTGAAGGGGCCAAGCATGGAATATTGGCTGGGCAACGATCAGCTGGGGCGCGATATTCTCTCGCGCCTGATTTATGGCAGCCGTATCGCCATGACGGTGGCGTTTATCGGCACCGGCGGCGCGCTGTTGATCGGGTCCATGCTGGGGCTGCTGGCCGGGTATGGCCCACGGCAAGTCGATACGCTGCTGATGTTGTTTTGCGACGCGCTGATGTCGATTCCGATGATTTTATTCGCGCTGGCGGTGGTGACGCTTATCGGCTCAAGCGTCGTCACCATCATCATGATCATCGTCACCTTTATGGTGCCGGGGTATTTCCGGGTCGTGCGCAGCCAGACGCGGGTGCTGAAACGTATGGAATATATTGTCGCCGCCCGCGCCATGGGCGCCTCTCCCCTGAGCGTGGTATTCCGCCACCTGATCCCCAATCTGGTGGGTACCCTGCTGGTACTGGTGGCCATGGATATCCCGGCGGTGATCGCCATCGAATCCGGCCTGAGTTTCCTCGGCCAGGGCGTGCAGCCTCCCGACGCCAGCTGGGGCACGGTGCTCAACGACGGTTATTCCTATATCCGCCAGGCGCCGCATATCGTTATCGCCGCCGGCATCCCCATTATCCTGGCCACCCTGGGGTTCACCTTTCTTGGCGAGGCGCTGCGCGACGCGCTTGACCCGCGCACCGCCCGGCAATCCAGAGGAGAGAGCTGATGGCCCTGCTGGACATCCACGATCTGTCGGTCACCTATGACTCGGCCAAAGGTCCGCTGAAAGCGGTGCGTAATATTTCCCTGTCCGTGGACAAGGGCGAGGTATTGGGATTGGTGGGGGAGAGCGGCTCGGGCAAATCGACGCTGGTCGGCGCCATGCTGACCCTGCTGCCGGCCAACGCCCATGCGAGCGGTCAACTGCGCTACAAGGACCAAAACCTGCTCGACCTGCCGGAATACGCCAAGCGACGGCTGCGCGGCAACGGCATCGCCACGGTTTCCCAGGACCCATTTACGGCCCTGAATCCGGTGATTACCATCGGCAGGCAACTACTGGCGTTTCAGCACCATAAATCGGGATCTAAAGCGGAAAAGCTGGCGCGCGCCCTGGTAATGCTTGAGCGCGTCGGAATTTCCGACCCCAAAGGGCGGTTAAAGCAATACCCGCATGAGCTGAGCGGCGGCATTCGCCAGCGCATCGCCATCGCCGCCGCCCTGCTGACCGAACCGGAACTGCTGATCGCCGACGAACCCACCACCGCGCTGGACGCCACCACCGAAATGCAGGTGGTGGAGGTGCTCAGGGCCAGCCGGAAGCTGGTGGACGGCGCCATTATTTTTGTCACCCACGATTTACATCTGGTCAGCGCCCTGTGCGACAAGGTGGCGGTGATGTACGCCGGGGAAATTGTCGAAGCCGGGCCGATAAAGCAGATTTTTTCCGCGCCGTCCCATCCTTATACCCAGGCGTTGCTGGCCTGTGATCCTGAACGTATCGAGGTGGCGACGCGGGAACTGCCGTTTATCGCCGGCTCGGTGCCCATGCCCAGCATCAATCGCGTCGGCTGTCCTTTCCAGCCCCGCTGCGGTGTGGCCTTTGCTCCGTGCGGAGTGCAAAACCCGCCCGACACCCTGCTTGACGCCGACGGTTGGGTGGTTCGTTGCCATAAGGTGAATGCCCATGCTTGAGATCCGGGATTTAGTCGTCCGCTACAAGACGGGCACCCTGCTGAGCCGCCTGCGGCCCGGCGCGGTCCGCCATGTCGATGTGTTGGCGGGCGTCAGCCTGCATGTGCCGCCGGGCAAGACGTTGGGCCTTATCGGTGAAAGCGGCAGCGGCAAAACCACCCTCGGTCGCGCGGTTATCGGCCTGGCGCCTACGGCGCGCGGCAGCATTCAGGTCAACGGCCGCGAACCGCATGACGCCAGCGATTTGTCCTGGCGCGCCATTCGACGGGAAACCGGGCTGATATTCCAGGACCCGATGGCCGCGCTCGACCCGCGCATGACCGTCGAACATCTGGTTACTGAGCCGTTTACCGTCAACGGCCGGGAGATTAAACGCCGGGTGGAGGCCTCCCGGCTGCTCGACCTGGTGGGGTTGCCGTCGCTGTTCCTCGACCGCTATCCCCATCAGCTGTCCGGCGGCCAGGCGCGGCGGGTGGCGGTGGCGCGGGCGCTGGCACTGCGTCCGAAGCTTATCATCGCCGACGAACCCACGGCGGGGCTGGATCTGTCGGTGCAGGGCGAGTTGCTGAACCTGTTGACCGCCCTGCAGCGCGAGCTGGGCATGAGTTACCTGATCATTACCCATAACCTGGCCATCACCCGCCACGTTACCGACCGTATCGCCATTATGTATCTAGGGCGCATCGTGGAAACCGGTCCGACCGACGTGGTGTTCCGCCAGCCGGCCCATCCCTATACCCGGGCGCTGCTGAGCGCGAAAAGCAAACATAATCCGCCCAATGCCGGCGTGCTGACCGGCGAGGTGCCCACCCTGGCGCGCCGGCCTTCCGGCTGTGAATTCCATACCCGTTGTCCCCTGGCGACCCTGCTGTGCCGGACCGCCGCACCCGTATTACGTCCCCTCAGCGGGGAGCACCAGGTTTCCTGTCATACCCCTTTGATTAACGCGCAACCCCAACAGGCTCAGCCCAGCCGCATCATAGTTAAGGAGATGCATCCATGAAAGGCCCCTCGATGAACAGACGTTCCCTTCTCAAGACGATGGCGATTCTCGCCGCGGGGGCTTCCAGCTCGCTGATGATCGGCGGCCAGAGGCTGGCCTTTGCCGCGGATAATAAAAATAAGATCCTGCGGGTGCAAAACGACCTGGATATTACCAACCTCGATCCGGCCAACCGCAGCGGCTGGTATGACGAAATGGTGATGTTCGCGGTGTACTCCGGCCTGTGCCAGTACAAGGCGGGCACCGAGTGGGGCTGGCAGTTGGATGCGGCTGAATCGCTGGAGCAGGTGGACCCGCTGACGGTGCATTTCAAGCTGAAGCCGGGCATAAAATGGACCGGCGACTTCGGCGAGATGACGGCGGAGGATGTTAAATACTCTTATGAACGTTTCCTTGACCCAAAACTGTCCGCCATCTATGCCTCCGACTGGGAGGCGTTGGATCACGTGGAAATCAAGGGCACCTATGAGGGCGTTATCCATCTCAAGCACCCGTTTGCGCCGTTGTTCACCAGCACTCTGCCGCACGCCTCAGGCCTGATCGTCTGTAAAAAAGCGGTGGAAGCCGCCAAGGACAAAAAAATCGCCACCGATCCGCTGGCGTCTTCCGGCCCGTATAAGATTGGCGAATGGCTGCCGCGCGAGCGGCTGACCCTGGTGCGCAATGAAAAATGGAGCGGCCCGCACAGTTTTTATGATCAGATTCAACTGGTGCCGATTGGCGATTTGAACACGGCGGAAATCGCCTTTGAAGCCGGCGATCTGGATATGACCAAAATCAACATCAGCGCCATACCCAAGTACCAGGGCGGCGTTGAAGGCACCACGCTTACCGTGCGGCCGGCGCTGGCCTATACTTGGCTCGGCATGAACGTTGATCATCCGCTGCTGAAAGACCTGCGGGTGCGCCGGGCCATCCAGCAGGCGATCGACGTGCCGTCCATCCTGGATGCCGCCTTCGGCGGCGCGGTGAAACCGGCGTTTGGCCTGGTGCCGCCGCCGCTGCCCGGCGCGCGCGGCAAAAATATCTATCCGTACTCCCCGGAGGCCGCCAAAAAGCTGCTCAAGGAAGCGGGCGTGTCCAATCTGCAACTGCGGCTGGACTTAACCACCTCCACCGACGGCGGCACCGTGGCGCAGGTGATCCAGGCGCAGCTGGCCGAAGTGGGCATCACGCTTAAAATCAATCAGATGGATGGCGCCGCTTTTGTCGCCGCGGGCCAGGAGTCCGAAGGCACCGCCTGGAAGGACGCGCAGCTGCGCATGACCACATTCACCACCGCGCCGGACGCCAGCTGGGTTACCGCGTGGTTTACCTGCAGCCAGGTGGGCATCTGGAACACCCAGCGCACCTGCGACAAGGCATGGGATCAGTTGAATCTTGAGGCGGCCAATGAGCTGGATCAGGCTAAACGGGCCGCCATGTACGTCAAGCTGCAGGATCAGCTGGAAGAGACCGGCGCCTATGTCTTTTTATATCACGGCAGTAACGCCTGGGTGACACCCGCCGCTATCCATGGCGCCTGGACGCCCGACGGCCAGTGGCCGTTGTTCCGCGAAATCAAAAGCGTCTGATCGGCCGGTTTTACCGCCCGGGCGGGTAGCGCCGGGCTTTATCACTGAAAAAAAGAATATCGGCCCGGGCTGTTGAGTGCGCCCGGCGCCGGATGTGGGAGCTTCCTTGACTACTGCCCGTATTCCCCTCGCCCCGAAAAAAAGCGTACGCACCGCCGCCAGCGCACTGAGACATCCCAACTACCGACGGTTTTTCGGCGGTCAGCTGTTATCGGTGATTGGCAGCTGGATTCATACCATCGCCCTGGGCTGGCTGATTTGGCGGCTGGGCGTGTCGTCGCCGGTGATGCTCGGGCTGCTGGCGTTTTGCAGCCAGGGACCCATTCTGCTGTTTGGTTTGTTTACCGGCGTTATCGTCGATCGCTGCGATCGGCGCCGTCTGGTGCTGGCCACGCAAATCGGCCTGACGCTGCTGGTGGCGCTGCTGTCGATACTGACGTTAAACCATTGGATTACCGGGGAAATCGCTATTGTCATCGCCCTCGGCCTGGGCCTTATCAGCGCGTTTGATCTGCCGGGCCGGCAGTCACTGGTGGTCGACCTGGTGGAATATAACGACCTGGGCAACGCGCTGGCGCTGAACTCGGTTATTTTTAACGGCGCCCGCCTGATTGGACCGGCGCTGGGCGGCGTGCTGGTGGATACCGTCGGGGAAGGGTGGTGTTTCGCCTTTATCGCCGCCTCTTATGTGCCGCTGATTCTGTTTTTATCCACCATGCGTATTCCTCAGCGTCCACCGGTAACGCGCGACGGCAACCTGCTGACGGAAATGGCGGAAGGGTTGGCCTTTCTGCGCCAGGATCCCGACGCCCTGCGCATCCTGCTGCTGGTCGGGCTGTGCAGCCTGACCAGCGTGCCCTATTTTTCCTTTCTGCCCATGCTGGCGGATACGGTGTTGCAAGGGGGCCCCGCCGGGTCGGGCATTTTAATGAGCATTACCGGCGTTGGCGCGCTTATGGCCGCCCTGCGCCTGGCATGGAGCAGCGATATCGGCAAGATGCGCCCCTGGCCGATGTGGGCGGCGCTGATGCTGGGCATCTCGCAGATATGCCTGGGCCTGTCGCATCTGTTCTGGCTCAGCGCCCTGATAGCCGCGCCGATAGGCTATGCCATATTGACCCAGAACCTCAGCTCGAACTCGCTGCTCCAGCACCGGGTGCCCGACGCCCTGCGCGGCCGGCTGATGTCGTTTTATTCCATGATGCTGATAGGCACCGTGCCCATCGGCGCCATCATCTGCGGCGGCGCGGCCGAACTGCTCGGCCTGCCGCTGACCATGATCATCGGCGGCCTGGCATGCCTGGCGGGAGTCGCCGCCATTGCCGGCTGGGACCATTTCGGCGCCCGGCGCAACGCATGATTTCCCCTTTTCAGCCCTTATCGCCGGGAGGCACCCGCATGTCTGACATCGTTGAACCATCACTCGTGGTACCGCCATATCGCCAAATCGTTATTCCGCTGTCGGATGGCGTGCAGCTCGCCGCCCGGCTATGGCTGCCGGAAGGCGCGGCGCGAGTCCCCCTGGTGCTGGAATGGATCCCGTACCGCCAGTCCGATAATACGGCGGTGGGGGATGCGATGATCCATGGTTTTTTTGCCGCCCACGGCATGGCCGCCATGCGTATTGACCTGCGCGGCAGCGGCAACTCCACCGGGTTGCTGCAAGACGAGTATCTGGCCCGTGAGCAGGACGACGCGGTGGAAGTTATCGCCTGGATTGCCGCCCAGGAATGGAGCAACGGCAGTGTCGGCATGATCGGCATCTCCTGGGGCGGTTTTGCCGCGCTGCAAATCGCCGCCCGCCGCCCGCCGGCGTTGAAGGCCATTATTACCTGCTGCTCCACCGACGATCGTTATGCCGACGACGTGCATTTTATGGGCGGGGCGCTGCTGACCGACGGGCTGCAATGGGGCAGCGGCTTGTTTACCCAACTGGGACGGCCGCTGGACCCGGCCCATGTGGGCGAAAGCTGGCGCGATCTGTGGCTGGAACGCCTTAACGGCATGGAGCCGCCGCTTGGCCGGTGGCTGGCGCATATGGAGCGCGACGATTTCTGGCGGCATGGTTCGGTGTGCGAAAACTACGATGATATCCAATGCGCGGTCTATGCGGTGGGCGGCTGGACCGACGGTTATTCAGACGCCATTCTGCGCCTGATGGCTAATCTGAAGGTGCCGCGCAAAGGGCTAATCGGTCCCTGGACCCATATCTATCCCAACTGGGGCACGCCGGGGCCGGCTATCGACTTCCTCGGCGTTTGCCTGCGCTTCTGGCGGCAATGGCTGCTGGGGGAGGAGACCGGCATCATGGACGAGCCGATGCTGGATCTCTGGCAGGGGGAAAACCTGCGTTCCGAACCGTCGTCGCTGACCCTGGACGGTCATTGGATCAGCGCGCCGGGCTGGCCGGTGGGATCGCAACCCCGGGATTTCTACCTGTCCGGCGGCGGGCTAGCCGACAGCGCGCCCGCGCCCGCCTCACCGCGGGTGATAGCCACGCCCATGCACTGCGGCCTGATGGGCGGCGAATGGTGCCCGCTGGACGGCGGCGGCAATGCCCCTGAATTCCAGGCCGATCAGCGCCAGGACGACGGCCTGTCGGTCTGTTTTGATACGCCGGTCCTCGGCGAACCGCTGACCCTGTGCGGCAAAGCCGGGCTGGAGGTGGATATCGCCTTTGACAGCCCCTCCGCCATGCTGATATTGCGCCTTAACGAGGTCGCGGCCGACGGCCGCTCAGCCCGCATAACCTTTGGCATTCACCGGCTGGTGCGTCCCGATGTGCCGGCGGGGCAGGCTTTCCGCGTGGTTTTGCCGTTGAAAGGCGTGGCCTACCGTTTCTCCGCCGGTTGCCGGATACGTCTGGCGCTCTCCACCACCTATTGGCCGATGGCCTGGGCGGAACCGGGGCAGGGGCCGGTTACGCTGTGGCCGCACGGCGCGGTGTTGCGCCTGCCGTCCCGGCCTGCCGGCGTAGTGGATCGCGCGCGGCCGTTTGGCCCCGCCCGCTCGGCACCCGCGCTTGCGCATGAAGTGCTGGCCCCGGAAATCACGTCGCGCCAGGCGCTGTGGGACGCGGCCAGCGGCACGCACCGCCTGACCATGGATGCCCAGCGACAGCAAACCCGCATCGGCGAGCTGAGTTTTGACGGCGAGGGCCATGAGTCTTACGTCATTGGCGCCACCCCTGAAAGCGCCCGCTGGGAGGCGGTGCGGATGCAGCGTTACACCCGGCCCGGCTGGCATATCGCGCTACGCAGTGAAACCTCCCTGGCCTGGAAGGACGGCGGCCTGATCCTGACCTCGGCTTATGAGGCGCAGGAAAACGGGCAGGTGGTGTTCGAGCGGCGGTGGGAACAACACTTCGCCGCCAGAATTAGCGGCAAACGCGGCTGATTACGTTACTATGGTGAACATGACGGGCTTATTGGTGCGTAACCGGATTCAGTAATATGCAGTCAAACGACCCCATCGTGTTCACTTTCCTGCTGGGTCATGATTTTTCCATGATGAGCCTGGCATCGGCTATCGAGCCGCTGCGCTCCTATAACCGGCTCTACGAGGCGAAAACCTTCGCCTGGCACCTGGCCAGCCTGGCCGGGGAGCCGGTCGAGGCGGCCAACGGCATTCCCTTTCCTACCGTACCGGTTAACGATGTGCTGCCGGTGTCCCACTATCTGTTTATCTGCGGCGGCGAACGCGTGGTGGCGCCCAGGTTCGAGCGCGGCTACCTTAAGGCGGTGCGGCAGGCGGCCCGGGCCGGACTGTTTATCGGCTCGCTGTCCACCGGCACCTTTCTGTTGGCCAAATGCGGCCTGCTGAAGGGATATCGCTGTACTATTCATTGGGAAAGCCGCACGGCGTTCGGGGAAAGTTATCCGGAGATTAACTGTACCCGCAAAATCTTCGAGATCGATCGCAACCGGCTGACCTGCTCCGGCGGAACGGCGGCAATGGATATGATGCTGACCCTGATTGCCGAGCGTTATGGCGACGATCGCGCCACCGCCGTCGCCAATCAGTTCCATCATGAACGGATCCGCAGCGCCGCCGACGATCAGCGGGGCGGCCGCCCCACCCAGGGACCGATCCCGGCGACGCTCGCATCGGCCATCGCCATTATGCAAACCCATATCGAAGATCCCCTGCCGCTGCCGGATATCTCGGCACGGGTGGGGATCGGCAGCCGCCAGCTGGAACGCCTCTTCGCCCGGTATTTCGCCAGGACGCCGCAGCGCTATTATCTGGAGCTGCGCCTGGAGCAGGCGCGGGAAATGCTGATCTATTCCGACCTGTCGATTATCGATATCGCGGTATCCGTCGGCTTCAGTTCCACATCGCACTTCGCCGGCGGCTTCAGGCGCGCGTTCGGCGTCCTGCCGTCGGATATGCGGCGCGCCAGGCATGCCCGAAACCGCTGATGCCGCTCAATACCGCGGCGGACCTGCCGCTGTGGCGCCAGCCCGCATCCCGCGGCAACGCTTGGCCGGCGCTCGGCCGGTCATATCGAAAGTCAAATCCGGACGGATTTAATAAAGATCGGCCCTGCGGTCCGCCAGATAAGGATGGTCGCGCCGCCAGGCTTTTAACGTTTCCAGGCTGATTTGCGCCGTGATAAACGCCGCTGCGCCGGAGGACGCCGTCGCGATAATGGCGCCGTCCGGGCCGGCTACGCGGCTTTGCCCGACGCAGGGGAACGCGCCGCTGTCGTCGCCGCGATTGGCAAACGCGACAAAACAGCCGTTTTCATAGGCGCGGGCGGGCACCGTATGGCGCGGCACCACGTCATAACCGACGCTGGTGGCGCTGACGCACAGCAGGCAATCCATGCCGTTTGCCGCCAGAAAACGCGCCGCTTCGGGAAAATCCAGGTCGTAGCAGATAAGCAAACCAAAGTTCACCCCCTCAAGCACCACGTTGACCAGGCGTCCGCCGGGACGGAACAGCGTGGTTTCATAACCGGACCACAGATGGACCTTACGGTAATTCGCCAGCACCCGGCCATGGCGATCGATCAGGCGCAGCGCATTGTACAGTCCGTCGGCGCCCTGCTCGGCATAACCGAAGGCCAAGGCCTGCCGTTTTTCCCGCGCCAGCTCCGCCAGCGCCCGCAGTATGGCGTCGCCCTGCGCCAACGCCATACTGCGGATGCGTCCGGGTTCGTCATAACCGCACAGGGCCAGCTCCGGCAGCATCACCAGATCGGCCTGCGGCAGGGCCTCCATCGCCGCGCGTACCCAGGCCACGATCTCCTCCCGCCCGCCGGGCGCGCCGGCGACCTGGGCGATACCGATGTTCATGGCGTCTCTCCGTCAGGAAGGGCGGCGGGGAAAAAGGGGAAATACTCATCCCAGCGGCGCGAAAAGAAGGGGCGGTCATGATCAAACGCGTCCAGGCTGGATTCGAGCCGCCATCCGTCGTTATCCGCGCTCAGGCGGTGGGTCACCTCCAGCCTGGCATGCCAGTCGCCGCGCTGGAAACCGGCGCTGCGCACCGCCTGCGAGGTGGCGGATAACGGGTCGAGGGCATTCACTTTATAGGTTTCCCGGCCCAGGGCATCCAGGCGCAGGCCGGTTTCTTCCAGCAGCAGCGCCCCCAGGTTGCGCACCACTTCCAGGGTAGTGTCGCCGTCATCCATATCCCGGATCAGGCGCAGGCGCCCCCGCTGCGGCGGCACCAGAACCCGTGCGGGCACGGCCGGCGGCGACCAGGGCGCGCCCAAATCCGGCGCGGCGCAGGGGGCCGTGGCCTCGCTGCGCAGCGGCAGGTCAATAGCGCCGCCGTGCAGCGTCAGGACCGCGCGCGCCGGGAGAGGCGCGGCCAGCGGCCAGTAGGCGGTTGAAACGGCCACGCGCAGGCGAAAGCCGGCGGGCAGCTCAAACGCGACGGCCTTAAGCGGCAGCCGGACGGTATAACGCTCGCCGGGCACCAGCGGCTCGCAGCGATCGTGGCCGTTACGCTGGGTCAGGTTAAGCAGACCGTAGGTGATACGGATAGAGACGCCGTCCGGGCCCACCGCGTTCAGGCGTACCGCAATCATGGCCTGCCGTCGATCGGCGGCCAACTGAATATTGATGACCGGCCGGCCCACGATTTGCAGCGCCGCCGCCGTTGCCGGGCCGTCAAAACAGGCGGAGCCGGCATCATCCCCGCGCTGGTCGCCGGGCATATCCGGGCCCCACCCATAGGGGCACCATTCGCCCGAGGCGATACCGGTGGTGGCCGGCGAGCAGACGCTGACGGCAAACGGCTCCGGCGCGTCCTCGCGCAACCCCCCGGGAGAGAGGTGCAAGCGCCGCGGGACTGTAGCGCCGGCGGGCCATTGACGCTCGGCGGCCCACCGGCCACGCCGCACGGTATAACGGGCGCGGGGAGGTTCCGCCTCCTGCAGCCAGTAGGTCAGCATCGGTTCGTCCATGATGCCGGTCGGTTTATTGCCGAGCCAGTGATCGAACCAGCGGGTGACATAACCGATAAAATCAATTTGCGGCCCCGGCGTGGCGATATGGGGGAAGGCGTGTCCCCAGGGGCCGATCAGCCCTTTACGCGGTCCGGACAGGTTTTCCAGCAGGCGCAGTACGGTATTGGTATAGCCGTCCGCCCAGACCGCCGATCGCCAGTACCGGTATCTGGATAGCGGAATAGTCCTCGCACACCGATCCGCTGCGCCAATAGTCATCACGCACCGCATGTCGCATCCAGCGCGCGGCGGGCGGCGGGTCCATGGCCTGGAGCCGTTCCAGCCACATCTCCCGCCAGCGTTCACCGACGATGGCGGGATCGGGCGGTGTCGGCGTCCAGGTAAACAGCGTGGCGCCGTATTGCAGGTTATCGTTAAGCAGCACGCCGCCCATATAATGCATATCGTCGGCATAGCGGTCATCGGTCGAGCAGGCGGTGACAATTGCCTTCAGCGCAGGCGGGCGCAGGGCGGCGATTTGCAGCGCGTTAAAGCCGCTCCAGGAAATGCCTATCATACCCACCGCGCCCGCGCACCAAGGCTGCGCGGCAATCCAGGCAATCACTTCACAGGCATCCGCCCATTCCTGCGCCGTATATTCGTCGTTCATCAGGCCGTCGGAATCGCCCGCGCCGCGCATATCGACCCTGATCGCGGCATAACCGGCGCCGGCCAGCGCCGGATGCAGGATGGCATCGTCGCCGCGATGGCGATCCCGCCGCCGGTAGGGCAGGTATTCCAGTATCGCCGGCACCGGTTCCGGGCTGTCCGGCAGCCAGAGGCGCGCCGCCAGCCGGCAGCCGTCCGCCAGGGTAATCCATACCGTTTCCTCTATCCGCATGGGCATTTTTCCGCGCTGGTCGTCATGGTTCTATCTTTACACAGCGGCAGGCGCGGGCCATGATGAATACGACAAGATTTGCCATAAATACGACATATTTTCCAGCCGGGGCCGGGCCGGGGGGGAGGTCGTCCCCGCCGCGTGCGCGGCCTGGTAAGCATACCCTATTGTCCCGCGGGGAATTGACGTACTATATCCGGCGGGACACATCGCGCCTTAGGGACGGCATGCCCTGCCAAGCGAGTGCGCGCCGGATTTGCGGCCATCTCAAACAGCGCCGGCGTTAATGACACCGCGCCGGCATCTCTTCAAGCCCGACCCTTGCTGTAGGAATCCGATGAACCTGGACTGGTATGACTGGCACCAAAGCGAACTGACGCCACAGAGACTGTATGACATCCTGGCCTTGCGTAACGCGGTGTTTATTATCGAGCAAAATTGCATTTACCAGGATGTGGACGGCCGGGATCTGGTGGGCGACAACCGCCATGTGGCGGGTTATCTGGACGGTGAGCTTAGCGCGTATGCCCGTATTCTGGATGAGGGTGACCAATTGGCCATCGGCCGCGTCATCGTGGCGGCCAAGGCCCGCGGCATGAACCTGGGCCTGCAGTTGATGGCGCGTGCGCTGTCGGCATGCGCGGCGCATTGGCCTGAACGGACAGTTCATCTGTCCGCCCAGGCGCATTTGCAGCCGTTTTATGCCCGGTTAGGTTTCCGCGCGGTAACGGAGGTGTATGACGAAGACGGCATACCCCATATCGGCATGGATAATTACCGGCCGCCGTCAGCGTAAGCAGGGTCCCGCTAAACCAGCAGCCCGCGGTGCAGGCTTCTCGATGACAGCCTTATCATCGTCGGGCCGCGCCGCCGGCCCGGGATAAATATATCGGCATTATTCCCATTGCGATAAGCTCATTTCAGCGACGATGCCCGGCCCGAAACCCGCGATTATTGCTTTGCCCCCTGCGCTGAATACGCTGGATTCATGCATTCGCCGGTAGGCTTCGAATACCACGGAACTGGCGATATTGCCGCAATTCACCAGCGTGTCGCGGCTAAATGAAAATTGCTCCCTTTGTACGCCCAGATATTTACACAAATCATCCAGTATTCTTGGTCCGCCCGCATGGATAATATAATAATCAAGCTTGTCGATCTCCCAGCCATGCTTCTGGGCAAACTCCGTCATCACCGGCGCCAGGTGTTTCATCGTACCCGGCACGCGTTTATCCAGCCGGAAATGGAAGCCGGTATCTTTTACGGCGTAGCGGATCCATTCATCGGTCTGCGCAATGAGATAACTGCAGTTGCGCTGTAGCTCCAGCCCGTGGCCGGAATGGGAGGTGACCGCCGCCGCGGTTATCGCATCGCCAAACAGGCCGTCGGAAAGAAGACTGCCGATATCATCGTCGGTAGGCTGGTAGCTTAGCGAACAGAATTCGCAGCTGACGATCAACACATTGCTGCCGGGATGCGCGCTGATAAAATCAAGCGCCCGGTTTATCGCAGCGCCGCCCGCGGCACAGCCCATTTGTGATATAGGGATTTGCACGGTATCAAGCGGCATGCCCATTTTATTGATAAGCCATGCGGTCAAGGACGGCATCAAAAAGCCCGAGCAGGAAACATAAATTATCGCTGAAACATCCCTGGCGGAAATATCCGCATGGCTCAGGGCTTCTTCAATCACACCCGGAACAAGCCGTTTTGATTGATATTCAAAAATCGCATTCCTGTAACCAAAGCCAGGATGAAGGGATGCAAGCTCAATGGGTTGAATGATATGTCTTTTTTTAACTCCGGTGTGGGTGATGAGTTCGATTGCCTTGTCCAGGTTGGGACTGTCCTTGAATTCCCTTTTCGCTAATTCAATCGTATCTTCCAAGGTAATAACATATTCCGGAAGGTAAATGGCTGGTTTGTGCAGTGTAGGCATTTTTTGTATGGCTCCATAATATCTTTATAATAAGTTAATGCGCTGAATGACATCTCTAATTAATAAAAATTAACCGCTTTAAGATTGGTTGTCCGCAATCAGTTTGTCAATCCTGATAATCCATTGCAGATGGAAAAAATGTTATTTTAAAAATGGCACAATTTTTATTAAATGAGTTGTGTTGACCTGTTTTTTCAGGAGAGGGCTGATTAAGGATCGGGAATAAATATCGGCTTAACTCGTCAGAAATAATTCTTTGCACATAATATTTTCTTATGGAATATGCCTTATTTTTATATATCGGCATTATGTGTTAAATAAACTCATTAGCAATGATATTGGCAATAATAACAGAGGTTAACCAGTCGAATATACCATTGCCGATATGAAAAATAGGGTAAAATATAGGCTCTGTTAGGCGAGAAATGGCGTGCATGGTGTGGCGATATTATAAAAAATATATATTGATATTTTCATGATAAGTTAATTAATTATTAATATGTCATGGTGTGAAACCCGCTACCGTTGCCTGAAAAAGGGTGAAAACCACCACCGCCAACACGCCAACACGCCAACACGCCAACAAAGGCGGATGGCGGTGGCTTAATCGTTACCCAGGCGAAGCAGCGCGATCAGGCCCATCAGGACGATGGTAAACGTAATGGCCAGGCTGGCGTCGGCATTGCGGGTCAGCCAAAAAATAGCCTGAGTGCCGCCTTCACCCAGCGCGCCGGAAAATGATAATAATCCGAGGTAAAATGTCTTGCGCTGGGTAAATCGGGTCCGCATGGCCAGACCGTACAACTGCCCGAAGGCGAGATAGCCGCCGAAGGCCAAGACCGACAGCGCAAACAGCAGAATATAAAAATTATGCTGACACAGTACGAATAACAGCAATGCCGCCAGAATCGCCATCAAGCCGATACCGGCATTAAACGTCGTGTTATGCTGGAATAGATTGATATGTTTGAGCAGGAAGAACAGCGCCACAACGACGACGGCATCAAACGATAGCCAGATATTTACACCGTCCCGCCCCAGGAAATGTGCATCAAGCGAGGGCAAAATGATATAAACAACAGAACAGGCCGCCCATACGGAAAGCACCGCGACCCAAATAAGGAAAAACCTTTTATCAAAACTTGGCAGCTTATCGCATCCCATGATGCGATGCTCCTGTGAGCCAACCTGGCCGAGACGGAAAAAATTACCAATAAACATCATTAAAATTAATAGAATAACCGTCATCATGCCCTGGTAGAACCGGGTGGGAAAAAAAGCGAAAAATGGACTAATAAATGCCGACGCATTTATCAGCATTAAGTGAATATTGAAAATATCATGATTGACGCTATTCCCCGCCAGCATTTTGGCATCCCGATCGGCTGATTCAATCAAGCTCACCATCATCGTGGCGGCGGCCCCGCCGCCAATGCCCGCCAGCAGCGCGAAGCCATATGACCAATGCGGAACCTGGACGTAGGCCATAAACAGTAAGGATGCCGATTCAATTATTATCCCAGTGATAAAGATCAGTTCCCGCCGGATAAACCGGCTCAGGTAACTGAACAGTAGCGGCGTGCAGCGGTACATAAATAGGAGAAATGAGTAAAATAATCCCGTTTGTGCAATACTCATTTGTCCGGCGCCTGTCATTTTCAACGGTAAAACAATCGCGACGCCGAGAAAGAGCAGGCGTTCTAGAAAATGCGCGGATAGCAAATTTAACAAACGGTATCCCGCAAGCCTGATGGCCCTTTCATTTTTTCCGGCAACATTTTCTTTGTTTAATAAGTTTAACATCAGTAATTATACACTCTTCTCAGGTCGTTTTTTTGGCTATAAAAATCGACTATCTGCCTATCCTCCTCATTGAGCATTTCAATGAGGCTGCAAATATGTACTAATATCACATTCTGCTCTTCAGCGGAGATGACCGGGATCTCCTTCAGCAGGTTCAGCGTTATAAGGCCATGCTCTCCTTCTTCATTGATATCAGAATGTTTTATTATTGGCGTATAGAAATTTTCCGGAAGGCCATTTTTAATGCAGGCGTTAATGAATGCTTCATTAAAAATATGGCTTGGCGTTTCAAACAACAACAGCGCACAAATGAAGCTTAATAAATGCTGCCTGGCATAGACGCCAAGGCTGGCATTGGCCATAAAAGTAGCAGGTAACGGCTGGCGGGCTGATAAAACCGATTCATCAATGCCAACCGTATCAAGGCAGGCTATTAGCATTTTATCATGATCATATTCCTCGACAAACAGGTTTAACAGCCGGCTGCGGATAGGGTTATTGACGTTATGGCTTAAGGCGGGCGCAATAATCGCCGGGGACATGTGTACCAGATGATAGTACTCCATGGCAAAACCTATTATTTCATTATTGGTAATTTTACCAGAAAGCATTCTGCTATAAAATGGTGAATCACCAGCATTGTATTGCCACTTTCTGATGACGGGTATCAGGCGAGAGTAATAAAAATCATCCCCGCTGAGCGCTCCGGAGGGTTGTGTTTGCATACCGTCGTCTATCAACCCCAGTTGGTCGAGGTGTTTGATAACGTCATTGCAGCTGAAACTTTCTTCTTCAGGGAATTTTTCTATCAATTGCAAGATATTGTATTTACCTTTGGCTAAGGTTTTCAGAAAGGCAAGCAGGCTGTTTTTGGCCTGCGTTTCTACGGTAATGTCGCAACCCTGCTCATGGTAGTGCAACGAAATCCCGCTATCAATAACCGTAATGGCGACCCCTTTCCTGAGCCGTGGTAAACAGAAAAAATTGTTCATAAGAGATATCCTCCCTTGCTGGGTTATATCGATCGCACAAGGCTGGTGGCATCAGAATAATGCTCCCAAATGGCACGATAATAGGCGTCGTATAATTCTACAAAAAGGTGGGTTTGCCTTTTCATCCTGATCAAATTTTCTCTAGATACTACGGGGATGGTTGATAGTAACTGTCGGCCAAAGCTGGCATGGTTATGTTCAATATTTATCAGCGAATGAGATTTTATTTTTTCGATAAATTGAGCATCCATCTTGCCGGATTTTTCCATGGCAATGACATAGCTGTCTACCGCGCAGTCTTTACCCTCCAGTACTTCCATGGTGCTAAAGAAGAACAGCGGATCGCTGGCCGACCAATAGGCGAGGGAATTGGCCAGACCCAGCGTTTCCGGCAGCGGGACCGACGCGATGATGTTGTTTTCGTCAATACCGAGTAACGCCAACGCTGAAAGGATAATCTCAGCATGGCCATGCTCGCTGCAAAAGACGGCGTTCATTGCCTGCCGGGTCTTCCTGCATCCGTGGAAATAAAGGGCATGGGCATCGAACGAGCTGCCACGGGCAAGCAAATGATAATTTTCAATCGCCATACCGATAAAGACATTTTCCGGCACGTCATCGGGTTCATTACATTTTTGCCAGAATATGTTGTTATATAATGATTTATCCATCAGACGATTTTGGAGATCTTCTATTTCGAGTATGGCCTGTTTTCCGGTGATAAACTCTGTTGGAATGTTTCTGGTGAGCAACCCAGATTCAGACAGGCATTCTATCAGCAAGGTGGCGTCTTCACAGGTCAGGTGGGTTTTGTTTTTCTTAATGATGTCAGGAATGGATGTTTTTCCATCTAATAATAACAAGAATTCATAGGCTTCGTTTGGCGTCACCGGTAATACGTTAATGGTGAACTCATCTTCATCAGTGATCGCCAATAAATGATTGTTAGACAATGAAAGCGTACAATTTAAATGGGGACAGTAGTTTAAGTCGCTCATGACAATGACTCCATGAAGAAAGGCATCTCATGGAGATGCCTTATTGGTTTGGGTTATCATAGGTGCGATGGCATCAGGACAGGACGGGTTTTTTTAGCCACAATGATAATTTTGCGTTTAGTCATATTCATGATTGCTTCTCCTTTGGGTTAAAATGCGTGCCGGCTATCAACACGCACGTGATATTTAATTTATTTTGCAATGTAAAGTGGTAAAATATCTATTTAAATTATTATTATTGAAGTCAATATGCGCGTAAAAATACACAGTTATTTATAAAGATAATAATAAATAAGTAATAATGATAGTATTTATTTTATTGTAATAAACTTTGCTTTTGTAATGACTTATGATGGATAACCCTTAAATGTGGCCAATGACTTTACCCTAAATCATAGGAATGAAGATTGCAATATCAAAATTAAATTAACTGCTCTGATAGAGGAAGTGTTAATTTTTACCCTTTCTTCCGCGAGTATTCTAAAATCAAGTGAAACATAATTTATGTGATTATATAATTTGCTAATTGAATAGAGTGCTGTTGCAGGCCGGATTAATTTTCTTGCAGCGCGAGATGAATCATCTCATTATTCACTGTGTGGTACGCTTGTTACGCTGCCTGTAATTATGCACGATAAACAACCCATCAGCTGCTGCCATGGCCTTGTCGTGGGCACGCCGCGGGCGGCATTTCACCGTATGAAGGTTTTTGCGCGCCACCCGCCGGCTATCTACCCTTTTTGGAACAGTTCGAACCGGCCCAAGGCCTCGTCGATGGCAATGCGCAGATCCGGCCGCGGCTCCGTGAACCAGGTCCACTTTTGTACCATTAGCCTGCCCGCCGGACGATCCATCTTGAGATCGAGCGCGGCCACGATCTCATCCCCTACCAGCACCGGCAGCGCAAAATAACCCAGTACCCTTTTGTCGGCGGGCACATAGGCCTCGAACCGATGTTCATACCCAAAAAACAGGTGTAGCCGCTTGCGCTGGATGATCAGGGGATCGAAGGGTGACAGAATGGCGGTACGGGGAGTCACTAACGGTTCAATGCTATTTTCCAGCGCCGCCGGAACGACCCAATGCTGGCTTTTCGCGTGGTTCTCGATATGGACCGGCACCAATTGCTTTTTCTTTACCGCCGCGTCAATCAGCGTACGCACCGCCGCCTTGGCCCCGGCATTGCCGAAACAAATGGAATCCAGGCTGACCATGCCCTGGGAACGCACGGCGCGCGCCAAAAGATAGTGGGCGAACTGCTGGGCGGTTGCCGGGCGGGGACGGCGGGGCCAAGCGAAATGACGGGCGGATAAATCATAGCTTTTTAGCATGCCGGTGCGTTTACTCACCGTCAGGTCGCCGCTGAAAAAGCCGTAACGCAGCGCGCGCCGTGACGGCTTGCGGTTGCCCCACGGATGCGTCTTCTCAACCAGCACGTCATCGTTGATATCCCGGATCGACAGCGCCCCGTCGTCACGGATGCGTTTTAGCAGCGCGGCGTAATGCTGTGCGTCCATGTCGGCATACGACGCATGAGGCCTGGCGCGAAACTGATTCATGGCCGGCAGGTACATGCGGTAATCCGATGTCGGCACGTAGGCCAGGGCATGTGTCCAGTATTCAAAGACCGATTTAGCCTCCGACTGGGACTGCTCAAGGTCGACGCGTCGATAGGCGGGAATACGGGTATGGAGAATATGATGGTGGCTGCGCTCGATGACGTTGATGGTATCGATCTGCACATACCCGAGATGTTCGGTGGCTAAACGTACGGCGTCAGGCCCTTCGCCGAAAGGGGCGGGGATATCGAGCCGCTGCGCCCGCAGCCAGATCGCGCGGGCCTGCCGTGCGGTTACCGGGATAGAAGATAGGGTCATAATGTTAGCTTTTCACCATGATGGGAAAAATGCCGGGCATGGTTCACCTGAGCGTGATTGACGGGTTAAACAGGTTATGCGGGTCAGCATCAGGCGGTTTTATTTCGCCGACTGTATGACGGTATATTACTGGCCTATTTTATGCTTGTCTGCACCCTCCGCGCTTTTCACCACGGTGGTGCGTCCGTCCCTTTTTAGTGCAGACATCCCTTTTGTCGCGCGTTTTAAAGAGGTTAATAACCCGAGGGTACCCCGATAAAAACCAGCATTCCCGTGTAATGGGATTCTATTCCCATACTGTGGCATGGATCCTGCTTGCCAAGGTTACGTCTATGCTCAATACGAAGCCGCCGATGTCCATTAACTCAGTATCCATGCCGGTCCAGGGTCGGGAAAATATTTCCTCCCATGAACGTGTTTTAATGATTTTAAAAGTGCTGGCGCAATTTGGCCGTCCGGTCAACGCGGCGGAGTTAATGAAGGCGACCGGCCTGGCCAAGAGTACGCTTTACCGCCAGTTGGTGATGTTGAAGCGTTGGGGGTTTGTTTTTGAATCAGGCAATCTATATGCCCCCGGCCCGGTCAGCCTGCAGCTCGCCCTGGGCTTTAACACCGTGTCGCTGCTGACGCACCATGGCCGGCCGGAAATGCAATGGCTCTCGGATCTTGCACGTGAAACGGTGGCCATCACAGTTGCCGTGGATGCCCAGGCGGTCTGCGTCGATATGATCGAGGCGCCCCAGTCTCTGCGCTGCTCTTTCGAAAAAGGACGCAGCCTGCCGTTAAGGGATGGCGCCACCGCTAAATGTCTGTTGGCCCACCTGCCTGACCTGCAACAGCAATCTATCCTGCAGGCGGAATTTCCCGATCCGGCCGAGAGAAACGACAGGCTGGCGCAATTACAGGACATCCGTACCCAAGGTTATGCCTGCAGCCAGGGTGAGGTTGACGACGGCGTCTGGGGGATTAGCGCACCCTTGTTTGCCTCCGGCGCGTTTGTGCTGGGCGTGTTATCGCTGATGGCGCCTTGGCAACGGGCCGTTGACCGGCAGTCGCAATTGATAAGCATCGCCATCGAGGCCGCGGGACGTATCAATAAGCGCCTGCGGACAAGCTGATTTTTACTCTTTTATTCATTCAAAAGGAAAGAACCATGTCCATTATCCGTCCCGTTTTAGCCCGCCTGTTTGTCGCCGGCATGTTATGCCTGTCCGCAACGTCTTTTACCCAGGCCGCCGAACCGATTAAAGCGGTAACAGACGCCACTTTCCCGCCCATGGAATATATGGAAAACGGAAAGTTTGCCGGGTTTGATATCGAGCTGGTCGAGGCGATTGGCAAGGTACTTAACCGGCCCATCGCCTGGACCAATGTGGATTTTAAAGGACTGGTGCCCAGCGTGACCGCCAACCGGGCCGATATCGCCGTCTCCGCTATCTATATCACCCCGGCGCGCGCGGAAGTCGTCGACTTTACCCACGCTTACCTGAGCGGCGGCCTGGTGGCGATGGTCAAAGAGGACAACACGACGATCAAAACCCTGGATGACCTGAAAGGCAAAAAAATAAGCGTCCAGGTGGGGACCAAATCGGTGCAATGGCTACACGACAATATTCCGTCGGCCCAATTGGTCGAGGTGGAGAAAAACCAGCAGATGTTCAGCCTGGTGGATATCGGACGTGTCGATGCCGCGGTCACCGGCAAACCGGCGGCGTTCCAATATGCGCGCACCAAAGGCGGCGTCCGGATATTGGCCGATCAGCTGACATCCGAAGAATATGGTATTGCCGTACAGAAGAACCAGCCAAAGCTTATGGCGGAGATCAACGGGGCGCTTGACCAGCTCAAGGCCAACGGTACTTATGCCGCCCTGGTGCAAAAATGGTTCCCTACCGCTGCCAAGTAAGCATGGCGCGATGAGGCATTGGCATCCTGTCTTCGGCTGTTACGCTTTGATGTAACTCTTTGTATCCGAGGCACAATCGACGGAAATACTATGACCCTAGACCTGAACTTTTCACCCGTCTTTGCCGGGGCCGGACTGTTGCTACAAGGCACGATAGTGACCGTTGAAATCACGCTTTGCGCATTGCTGTTGAGTTGTACGCTTGGATTGCTGTTAGGCATCGGCCGTCTCAATCCCGAACGGCGCGTTATCTATGCCCTGTGCAGCGCCTACGTCGCGTTGATCAGGGGCACGCCGCTTCTGGTGCAGCTGTTTATTTGGTATTACGGCCTTCCCCGGCTTGGCCTGGTGCTGCCGTCGTTTTTCTGCGGTGTTATCGGCTTGGGATTGTATTCGAGCGCCTACGTGGCGGAAGTGGTGCGCGGCGCGATCCAGTCCATCGAAAAAGGGCAGAATGAAGCGGCGCGATCGTTGGGTATGTCCGGCGGCCAGGCAATGTACAAGATTATCCTGCCGCAGGCGGTTATCCGGATGATACCGCCGCTCGGCAATGAGTTTATCGCGTTAATCAAGAATTCGGCGCTGGTGTCGCTTATCACCATCCAGGATGTGATGCAGGCGGGCTCGACGATTATCAGTAACTCTTACCGGGATCTGGAAACCTATCTGGTGATTGCCGCCGTGTATTTTTTCCTGACCGGAATCTCAGTGCTGGCGTTGCGTTATTGTGAACAACGGCTCAAATCGAAGGGGGCGCTGCAATGACAGAATCACGCGCTATGGGCAATCCCATTATCAGGATCCGCCGTCTCGGCAAACGCTTTGGCGCCAACCGGGTGCTTAACGGTATCGATTTTGAGGTCTTCCCCGGCCAGGTGGTCGTGATTATCGGGCCCAGCGGGTCGGGCAAAAGCACTTTCCTGCGCTGCTGCAACGGGCTTGAGCAAGCGGAAGAAGGCGACATTGAGATTTGCGGCAGCACCCTGATAAAACAGGGGAAAATGTTGCCTGACGTTGAGCTTAACGAACTGCGCAAAAACGTCGGCATGGTTTTCCAGTCGTTTAATTTATTTCCTCATCTGAGCGTACTGGACAATATTTGCGTCGCTCCCCAGATGCTGCGTAACCTTAAAAAAACCGACGCCCGGGCGCAGGCGGTTAAACTGTTGGGCAAAGTCGGTTTGGCAGCCAAAGCGGATGCCATGCCCAACAGCCTGTCCGGCGGTCAAAAACAGCGGGTCGCCATTGCCCGCGCGCTGGCGATGGAGCCGCTGGTGATGCTGTTCGACGAGCCGACGTCCGCGTTGGATCCCGAACTGGTGGGCGAGGTGCTGCGGGTCATGAAAATGTTAGCCCAGGACGGCATGACCATGATTGTGGTGACGCATGAAATGGCCTTCGCCCAGGAAGTGGCCGATGTGGTGGTGGTCATGGACGGCGGGGTGATAATCGAGGCGGGCCCGCCCGCCGCTATTTTCGGCGCGCCGAGGGAAGCGCGGACCAGGACCTTCCTGCAAAGCGTACTGTCCCGCGCATGACAGCCCCGGCGCCGCTGCGCCATCGGCCGGCGGTCTGCCATGAGCGCTCCCGACCTGATGTGCCGCCGTCTGCTTCCGCGCTGCGCAAGGGCGTATTCAGCACGTCAGCACTATTTTTCCGAACGGGCCGCGATCGAGATGATCCAAGGCATCGGGCAGTTGATCGAATCCGTATTGCCGGTCGATCACCGGCTTCAGGCCGATAGCATCCACGGCGCGCACCAGATCTTCCAGCGCGCGTCGGTGGCCGACGCCAATGCCCTGGATGACCGGCGATTTCAGCAGCAATGGGCCGCCGGGGCCGTTGATGTCAAATCCCTCAAACACGCCGATCGCTGAAATAGTACCGTGGACGGCCACGGCGCGAATCGAATTCGCCAGGTTGGGGCCGCCCACGGTATCGATAATATGGTCGATGCCCCGGTCCTGCGTCAGGCTATAAACCGATTCCACCCAATCGCCGTTCAGGCGGTTGATGCCGTAATCGGCGCCCAGGGCCTTGGCGCGGGCCAGCTTTTCATCGCTGCCGGAGGTGACGTACACCGTTGCGCCGTGCGCTTTGGCAATCTGCAGGGCCAGCAGCGCCACGCCGCCGGTGCCCTGCACCAGCACCGAGTCCCCGGCGCGCAGGCGGCCGCGTTCCACCAGGGCGAACCAGGCGGTCAGACCGGCGCAAGGCAGGGTACTGGCCTGCGCGTCGTCAAGCGTGGCGGGGGAGGCGGATACCCAGTCTTCATGCAAAATCACATATTCCGCCAGTACGCCTTGCAGGGCGCCGCCCAGGGTAATATAGGGCGGCGTGCGGGCATTACCCCCTGGCTTCCCGTCGATCCAGCCGGGCGTAAAATTCGATATCACCCGATCGCCGGCCTTGAACCGGGTGGTGCCCGCGCCGGTGGCATCAATCACGCCGGCCATATCCGACGCCGGGGTAAACGGCAGCGGCAGATCCAGCCCCATGCCGGTTTCGATAGCCAGCTTATCGCGGTAATTGAGGGAAACGGCGTTCACTTTTACCCGGATTTCACGGGGTCCCGGCTGCGGGACGGCGATCTCGGTCAGCTTAAGATTTCCACGCCCAATAGCGTCCATCGTCCAGCGTTGCATGGTGTCGGCCATGATGTCCTCCTGATAATAAAATGTGTTACGTCAGGATAGCGTTGATATCACGTCGCCAGTGGCGATAATATTTCCAATTATTGTTTCCAAAAAGGCGACAACCTATGACGGATCGGCTGAAAGGTATTTCGGTGTTTGTCACCTCGGTCGAAGCGGGCAGTTTTGCCCTGGCGGCCAGCCGGCTGCATCTCTCCCGTTCGGCGGTGGGCAAGACCATAGCCCGGCTTGAGCAGCGCCTCGGCGTACGTTTGTTCCAGCGCACCACCCGCAGCCAAAGCCTGACCGCTGACGGCGCGTTATTTTACGAACGCTGCCAGCGGGCGCTGGAGGAGATCCACACCGCCGAAACCTTGCTGGAAACCGGTAAACAGCAGGTCAGCGGTCGCTTACGGGTATCAATGCCGGTGCTGTTCGGCCGTCTGTGCGCCGCGCCGCTGTTGATCGAGCTGACACGGGAGCATCCCGGGCTGGAGCTGGAGCTTTCGTTCAGCGATCGTATCGTGGATTTGATCGAGGACGGCTACGATTTGGCTATCCGCAACGGGCCTTTACCCGACAGCGCCCGGCTGGTGGCGCGCCGTATCGGCGATCACCGCATGACCTTCTGCGCCTCGCCCGGTTACCTGGCACGGGCCGGCACGCCGCATACCCTTGCGTCACTGGCCCGCCTTGAGACGGTGGCTTATTTGCGCGCGGGAATGTTACAGCATTGGCAGGTTAGTCTGCCCGACGGCACGGTGGAAGAAGTGGTGCCAAAAACGCGTCTGTTAATGGATGATTTACAGGCGATCGCGGATACCGCCGCCGCCGGCTTCGGTATTGCCTGGCTGCCCTGCTGGCTGGTACGGCAACGATTGCAGCAAGGTGAATTGGTCCAGGTACTGGCGGAATACGCGGGCGTTTTTTTTCAGTCCTATGCCGTATGGCCCAAGACCACTCACCTGCCGCTGAAGGTCCGGCTGGCGGTGGACCGTCTGGCGGAGAGATTGGCGACCAGTATGAGTTTGTCGCCTGATCTCTCGGCCGCGGCTGAATAGAAACAGCGTCCAATGCTTGCCGGACAATGGCTTGCCCGCACTGAACGACCGCCAATGGAGGCCAGGATCAACGCGCCGGCCAAAGATGTCTTGCGTGACGCCGGGTTTCCGTCGTGTGGACAAAGCGTTATTTAACGGGCCGGTATCTCGTTGTCAACGTACCTTTTCTGCGGGGTATAAAACGTCATCAGCACGGAGAGAACGGCAAACATCGTAAGGGCGAAGGCGGCTCCCGTTTCGGTATAGAGCATACCAAAGACCACCGACCCCGCGACCTGCCCCGCCGCCAGCATGAAAAACACCGATCCTGCGCCTGAGGCCGGGGCGTCTTGCGCCGCTGAGGTCCCGCAGACCAGTAGTACGCCGGTCAGCGTGACATAGCCGGCGCCGCACAGCGCAACCGCCGGAAAGAACCACCACGAGAACCCGTGGCTGAACGCCAGCAGCAGAAGCGGCGCCGCCATAAACAGCTGTGAAATACGGTAAACCTGATTAAGACCGGCATACGCGGCCATGGGGCCGGTCATTGCGCCGAGTATGCCCGCGCCGCCGCTGACCAGCCAGAGCATACTCGCGGTATTTTCATCCACGCCGGAATGATGGCGCAGCACGTCCGGCCCAAAGCTCCACCAGGCCGCGCTGGCCATTCCGCTGGCGAAGGCGATGATGACCAGCCGCGCTACCGGACGCCGCAGAAGCGTTTCGCGCCGGTTTTTTTCCCCCAGACGGATATTGAGGCGACCGCCGGGCAGGCAACATATCACCGGCGCCAGGCTGGCCAGCGCCACGATGCCGAATACCGTGCAGGCTGCGCGCCATCCGCCCGGCAGATAGAGCAACACCGGCACGGACAGGATAATGCCCGCCCCGGAACCGGCGTTGATGACGGTATTCACCAGCGGCTGTTGTGTGACGGAAATAACCTGGCTGACCGCGGCGGCAAGGGACGGCGAGGCCAGGCCTGAACCCAGGCCGGCAATAAAAAGCCCGGCCGCGAGCATAACAGGAGAAAAAGCGAGGGCAAGCAGCATCAGGCCGGCGGCGGCGCAACAGGCCGCCGCCGCCGCCGGCAAGCGCGGGCCAAAACGTGCGGCCAGTACCGATGCGCATAGGGTGGACAGACAATAAGCCGCAAAGCTGCAGGCGGAAATGACGCCGGCCACCCGGGGGCTGAAGGGAATATCGCTCATGATGGCGGGCAGCATCAGTCCCCATGAGAACCTGGCCATGCCGTAGGTGACGGCGATCAGCGAGAAACCGGTGATTCCGAGCGCCACGGACGCTTTCATCGCCGTTCCCCGCCGGCGATAAGCAGCGCGGCGGCTTCCCCCGCGCGGGTCGCGGCTTCGGGACCGATAATCAGCGCCGACGTGATGGCGCCTTCAAACAGCATCCATATGGCGTCGGAAAAGGCGGCGCCGGCCGCGCAGGGCGAATTCCCGCTACAGGCCGCGATGTAGTCCCGCATCGCATAGCGATAGTCAAGAGCCTGCGCCGCCAGCCTGATATCCTGCTGCGCATATTCGCCCCAGGCCTTCAGGAAGAAACATCCCGATGTACCGTAGTCCCGCATCCACTGCCCGAGCACCGCGAAAAGCCTGCTGACCGCCTCCGGGTGCCGCGCAGGATACAGCGCCGAAAAAAACCGGTTTTTACGATCGTGCATCACCGCCGCCGTCAACGCCTCGCGTGAAGGAAAATAACGATACAGGGTGCGCGTTGATACGCCCGCCTCGCTGCAGATCCGGTCCGTACTGGTGGCGTGGAAACCGTTGGTATAAAACAGCCGCTCCGCGGCCTGGATGATGTCTTGTTTTTTGTGCATAACCGCAAAAGTAAACCGATCGTTTTACTTTTGCAATGATTACCGCAAACATTTACCGCGTTGGGCGATAAGCGGGTGTTTTCGGGATTGACTATAACCCTCCGGGCTGGCCAATCGTCTCCGCTATCGCCTCCACACGCCTGATGGCCGCGTACAGATCCGCCGCCGTAACCTTCCCCGGCATATTTGCCATATCCGGCGCGTGTACCGACGCCCGCACAATGCTGTCCAGCTCTTCAGCGGTCAATTCCGCTATCTCGTTTAACCGCAGCGGCACCGCGCAGGCTTGCGCCAGCGTGATGGCCGCGCGCAGTTCGTCGTCGCAACGGTTTTCCAACGCCAGCAGGCAAAGATTGCCGAACCCCACCAGCAGGCCGTGGCCGAAATCACGGGTTTTATGGCAGACGGTAAAGCCTTCGTAAATGGCGTGGGCGGCGGCGGCATGGGCGCCGTTGCTCATCAGCGACGTCAGGCCCGCGAACATAAAAATGGCGTCCAGCACCTGATCCAGCTCCGTATTGGCCCGGCCGTCACGCACCGCCTGGCAAGCCGCCGGCCCGTAGGCGGCAATCAGGTCGTAACAAATTAAACTATTGGCCTGGGACGAGCGCTGGATCCCTATCAACCGGGTCTGTTGCGCGCTGATGGCGCGGAATTCGTACCATTTCGCCAGCGTATCGCCAAGGCCGGCCGCCAGCCAGCGCATCGGCGCGCGTGCCAGCAAATCACTGTCGATAATCACCGCCGCCGGCGCCTGCGGCAGCGGATAAAGATCCTGGAACCGGCCGTCATCAAAATAGCGTATCGACAGCGGTGTAACCGCCGCGCAGGTGGCGGCGATAGTGGGGACGGCGACCACCGGCACGGCGGCGGCCACGCCCACCGCTTTACAGGTATCCAGCGCCTTGCCGCCGCCGGCGCCGATGATCAAATCGATACCCAGCTCAGTCACCCTTTGCGTTAACCGGTGGATGTGCGTTGCGCTGCATTCGCCGCCGAACCATGCGCTGTCGACCAGCGTCACCGGGCCGGCGGCCAGCTGTGTTTTAACGGCCGCGTCCACCGCCGCCAGCGCCTGGTGGCCACCTATGAGCAGCGCGCGCCGCCCGAGTTTGCCGCACACCTCACCCAGCCGGGACAGGGTGCCGGGACCGCGCAGGATCTGCGCCGGGAAAATAATGGATTGTGCCTGCATATGTCCTATCTCCGATGACATGTTGTTCTCAATAAAGGCTAATAAGTTAACCGGCATGTCATGCATAAGCCGGGTCGTCCGGCTGCTTGCGCCTGCGGCCGGCCCTGTGCGCGTCCGGGGTGATGCGCGTGATCCTGATATTCCCACGCTCTGCCCGGGGGTTCTTGGCGGCGCTCAGATAAAATCATGACTGGGGATCAGCAGTCTGGCCAGCGCGCCGATATCCGTTTCATGCTCCAGATCCATTCCCCTGGCCCACAACGTCTGCGCCTGGGTGGCCGGCAACGCATGAGCCGCCAGGGATAAAAATTTATCCCGCAGCTGCCGGTCGCTGACGGGATTGGCCGGATTGCCGAGCGCGATGTCCACCCGCAGCGTCAGGCGATCGCCCTCGCGGGTATGCAGGGTAATTTCCGGTTCGCCGTCCGCGCTTAGCGCCGGATCCACCCGTAATTCAATGCGGGCCATCATGGCCAGCAGCCGGGGGTCCCGACGCTGCTGTTCCCCATAGGCGTCCAGGCCCGCGTGACCCAATACCAGCCGCGCCGCCACCGCATAGGGCAGGCTCATCTGCGCGGCCGCCAGCGTCTGCAGATGCATATTGCCGCACATATCGTTAAGAAACGGGCAGAGACGGACCTCGATTTTTTCAATTTCCTGATAGCCGGCATTAAGCCTGCCGAGCAACAGACCGGCGGCGTCAATCGCCGCATGGGTGCCGCGACAGGAGGCATAGGGTTTTATCGAGCAGCGCTCCAGCTTCCATATCCGCGCCAGCTCATGTGTTAGCGCCCCGGGAGCGGCGCTGGCGGCAGCGAAGGTGGACAGGAAACCGCCCCAGCGATCGTCAAACAGCGCCCCGGGACCGGTGATACCCCGGCGCGCGCTGAGCGCCGCCAGTACGCCGCCTTCGGCGGCGCGGCCGGCATGCAGTTTTTTACTTTGCGAGCCGTCGTGAATAAATCCCCACAGTCCGCCGCTGAAGCTGCCGGCAATACCCAGCGCGGAGCTGGCCTGCGCGGCGTCCAGTCGCAGCAGGCTGGCCGCCGCCGCCGCCGCGCCGAACACGCCGCAGGTGGCGGTGGAATGCCACCCGGCGCCGTTATGGGCGGCATAACCGCCGCAGGCTTCCAGTACCCGGCGGGCAATGTCATAGCCTATGACGGTCGCCAGAATCAAGGCCTTGCCGCTGACCGGCTGCGGGCACAGCGGCAACACCGCCAGCAGGGCGGGGATCACCACCGCGCCGGAATGGTCGCAGCCGCCGGTATCGTCAAGCTCCAGCGCATGGGCGGCCACGCCGTTGAGCAACGCCGCGTTGCGGGCCGAGGTTGCCAGTGAGGTGCCCCAGACTACCGCCTGCGGCGCGGCGCCTTCCTCCGCCAGCAGCCGGGTCATCTCCTGCGCCACCTGGCTGCCCGCGCCCGCCAGGCCCGCCCCCAGGGTATCAAGAATATGCCGTTTACAGCGCGCCACCAGCGCCGGCGGCAGCCGATCGAAGGAGGTATTAGCGATAAAATCCACCAGCGCCTGCTGGGGATTGGCCGCGACGGGCGCGCCGGTGTTCTGCAGTGGTGCGTCAGTCATGGGGCATCCTCTTCGGTAACTCCCCTGTGGGGAAGGGGCCGGCAGGGTTTTCCCGCCCGCGATGGCGCCGCCAGACTTCGGCCGGATGCGCGGGATCGTTATCCGGCTGGCTGCGCCGCCACCAGTCGGCAACGTCGCCGGCGGTGGCGACCCAGACGTCGGAATGCGCGGCAATATAATCAAGCAGTTCGCCCAGTACGCCGATGCGGCCGGCGGTGCCGATCACCTCGGGATGCAAACGCAGGACATAGCACAGGCCGAAGCGGTAAAATCCGTCGAAATCCATCTTCATATTGCCCAGGGTCTGGCTATAGGACGCGATGCGCGACTGCGCCGGCGGCACCGCCGGGCTGAGGTTAAAGGCAAAATAGGGTTCGTCTTCCAGCTCATAGTGCAGCGGCAGTTCCACCAGCCGGGGCGCGGGTACCGCATCCGCAGGCGAGTGTAAGGGAATAAAAAAAGGCAGATCGTCGCCGCGCCAGCCCGAGGTCCAGCATAGGCCTTCAGCCACCAGGGCATCGGGCAGGCCGTCGGCCCAATTGCCCGCCGGCAGGCGAAAACCCCGCGGCGCGGCGCCGGTTATATTGGCGATGGCGGCATTACCGCGGCGCACGCTTTTTATCTGCTCCGCCAGCGTCAGGGCGTCAAACGATTCAAACCGATAGCCGCGGCCGGCAAGCTCATGGCCGCCCTGCCGGATTTGCCTTATCCGGTCGGGATGTTCTTCCGCCACCACGCCCGGCACGCACCAACTGGCGGGGACGTTTTTTGCCGCCAGCAGCGCCAGTAACCGATCGATGCCGCGCAGGGTGCCGTAGCGCCATACCGACAGCGTTTTTTCCCGGCCGGCCACCGCCGGCACCTGGCTCAGGATGCCGTGGATATCATTAAAATCAACCGTCACCGCCACGGCGCAGCGTTTGCCGCCGGGCCAGCGGCCCGGGGATAAACCCGCGTCATTATTCATTGCCATGCTCCTGTAGCCACCAGCGCGCCACATCGCGGCAGCGGGCGAACCACACGTCGTCGCGCCGGCGCAAATGGTCAAAAAACCGGTCGAGCAGCATAATGCGGCCCGGTTTACCGGAAATCTTCGGATGGAATAATGTGGTCAGGCTCAGGCCTTCGTCCATCGCGCCGTCAAATTCGCGGCACCAGTTATCCAGCGTCAGCGCATAACCGGCGGTGCGATCCAGGCCCGAGGGAAAGTTCGGCTCGCGGGTATAGGCCAGGGAGGCATAATCGTCCATCTCCCAGCGTCCGGGGATTTCCACCAGCGGCCGCGGCTGTCCCGGCACCCGTATCAGATAAGGCCGGTCATCACCGCGCATGCTGCTGGAATAGGTTACGCCCGCGTTGAGCAGCATCGCCGGGGTTTCCTGGTGCCAGTCGCCGGACGGCGTACGAAAGCCCTCGGCGCGAACGCCCAATACCTGCTGGAAAATATCCCGGGATGTGTCCATCACCCAACGCTGCTGTTCAGGACTCAGGGCATAGAACGACTCATGCCGGTAGCCGTGGTAGGCCACCTCGTGACCCTGCTCCACAATGGCCCGGCACTGTGCCGGCCAGTTTTCCACGACCCAGGCCGGCACAAAAAACGTGGCGGGCAGCTGGTGCGCCTTGAGCAGATCGAGGATGCGCCCCAGCGCGCGGAAAGGACCGTAGCCGCCGAAGGTAAAATAATCCGCTTTGCGCCAAATGCTGCCGTTCAGCATGGCATCGCCGGTAGGGCCGTCGACATCGAACGCCAGCGCCATACAGCCCGTTTTACCCCCGGGCCAGCGGGTGGAAGTAGAAGACATGATTACGCGCTTTCTCCGCTAACAGGCCGCGCGGCCGCAAACCGTCCACGCGGTAAAACCACGACCGGTTATTTGCCGCCGTTGATGGTGACCTCGGTTACCGCGCCGTCCTGCATGCCCCATTTCGTCAGTATTTTCATGTAGGTGCCGTCGGCAATCATCGCGGTCAGGGCCGATTTCACGCCGTCGATAAGGGCGCTGTCGTCCTTGGCGATGCCCATGCCGGTGACCTGGTAGGCAAACGCCTTGCCCAGCGGTTTATAGGTATTTTTCTCCAGGTTCATGATATACAGCAGGGTTTCGCTGCCCTGCACCACGCCGTCGATGCGGCCCTGGCGCAGCTGGGTACGGGCATCGGCGGTGCCTTCCGCGCCCACCACCACGATGGCCGGTTTACCGGCGGCCTCGCAGTTGGCCTGGCTCCAGGCGGCAATTTCCGCCGGGAAGGTGGTGCGCCGGCTGGTGCCGACCTTCTTGCCGCACAGATCCAGCATCTGGTTTATTTCACTGTGGGCGACGGTGGTGTAGAACTGCGGCCCGCTGTGGTAATAATCCACGAAGGTCGCTATGGGCTGGCGGGCTTTGGTATCGGTCATGCCGGAGAGGATCATATCGATGCGCTTGGTCGCCACCGCATTGACCATTTGTTCAAAGCCGATTTCCTGCCAGTTGATTTTGCGGTTCAGGCGTTTGCCGATCTCCATGCCCAGATCGTAATCCATGCCGGTCAGCTCGCCGGTGGCGGGATCCTTGAATTCCAGCGGCGGATAGTTAGGCATCATGGCCACTTTGATTTCGTCTTTTTGCGTCAGTTCCGCGGCACCGGCAGTCGTGATGCCGGCCGCCGTATTGAGCAACACGCCGGCGGTTAACAAGGACAACAGCGTTTTTTTCATGATCAGGTTCTCATTATGTAATGATGTTTAAATCAGGACGGCAGAGATAAAATTCTGGGTCCGCGGATTCTGGGGATGGAGCAAAACATCTTCCGGATTACCACTCTCAATGATCCCGCCTTCATCCATAAAGACCACGCGGTTGGCGACTTCCCGGGCAAAACCCAACTCATGGGTGACCACGATCATCGTCATTCCCTCGGCGGCGAGGCCGCGCATCACCGCCAGCACCTCGCCCACCATCTCCGGATCCAGCGCGGAGGTGGGTTCGTCAAACAGCATCAGCTTGGGTTTCATGGCCAGCGCGCGGGCAATCGCCACCCGCTGCTGCTGTCCGCCGGACAGTTCCAGCGGATAGGCGTCGCGCTTGTGGGCCAGCCCCACCCTGTCCAGCAGCGCCATGGCTTCCTCGGTGGCTTCTTTTGCCGGCCGCAGCAGCACCTGCGTCGGCCCCTCGATAATATTTTCCAGGGCGGTTTTATCGGGAAACAGGTTAAAGCGCTGGAATACCATGCCGGTCTTCAGGCGCTGGCGGGCCACCTGACGGTCATTGAGCGGATAGAGCTTTTTACCCACGATGCGGTAGCCCACCAGTTCGTCATCCATCCATATGCCGCCGCTGTCGATGCGCTCCAGCTGGTTGATACAGCGTAAAAACGTGCTTTTCCCCGAGCCGGAAGGGCCGATAACGCACATGACCTCGCCGTGGTCTACAGACAGGTTAATGTTCTTAAGCGCCTGAAATTGATCGAAATACTTGTTCACATTGACGGCGTTGATGATGTTTTTCATCGGTCCTCCCGTTAGCGATCGCGGCGCCGGGTGCCACGGCCGAAATACCGTTCCAGACGCACCTGTCCAAGCGACAGCAGAGTCACCGCCACCAGATACCAAATGCCGGCGACAAACAGCAGTTCCATTACCCGGGCGTTGGCGAAATAGATGGTCTGGGCGTTATACAGCAGCTCGGAATACTGGATCATGCTGGCCAGGCTGGTGGTCTTCACCATGCTGATAAATTCGTTGCCGATGGGGGGGATAATCACCCGCATCGCCTGGGGTAAAATAATGCGCCGCAGGGCATGCAGGCGGGTCATGCCAATGGTTTTAGCGGCTTCATACTGGCCCTGGTCCACCGACAGCAGGCCGGCGCGCACCACTTCCGAGGTATAGGCGCCCTGATTGATGCTCAGGCCGAGCAGCGCGGCCATAAACGGCGTCATGATATCGACGGTGTGAACGCTGAATAGCCCGGGAATGCCCATGACCGGGAAGATCAGCGCCAGGTTGAACCACAGCAGTAATTGCAATATCAACGGGGTACCGCGGAAAATCCAGGTGTAGCCGATAGCGACGGCGCGCAGCACCGGGTTTTGCGACATGCGCATCACCGCGATAACGACGCCGAAGATGACGCCCAGCAGCATCGCCAGGACAGACATCACGATAGTATTGCCCAGGCCGAACAGAATGGCTTTGGCGGTCAGGAACTGGCCGACGAAGCGCCACTCGATGTTGCCGTGGGCGAAGGCATTGATCAGCAACGCCAGCAGCGCCAGAATAATCACCGAGGAGAAAATCCGGCCATAATAGCGCTGCGGCACGTGCTGATATTCGCTGAGATCGATCCTGGCGGACGGGTCGCCGCCAGGATAGCGCTGTTCGTTCATAGCCACTCCCGCCGGTTATTCAACAGAGGTTAACGTCAGACCGGCATAGCTGGTCACCCAGGCGGCCTGGGCCGCCAGTTTCAGGCGTAGCCGGGCGATTTGTTCGGCTACGCGGACCGGCGCGGTTCCGCCCCAGGCGCAACGCGCGTTGATAGCCGCCTCCAGGGTCAGGCACTGGCGCACCTCGCCGGTCAGGCGGGCATCCACCCCGGCCAGCTGATCGTCGCTGAGCTGGTGCAACGCCAGTTGTTGCTGTTCGCACAGCTGTACCAGCCGGCCGGTGATTTCATGGGCTTCTTTAAACGGCACACCCCGGCGGGACAGCCAGTCCGCCACCTCGGTGGCCAGGGTAAAGCCCTCCGGCGCCTGCTGCAGAAGTCGTTCGCGGTCGACGACCAGGGTCTCGATCATGCCGGCCATGGCCGGCAGAACCAATAACAGCTGTTCAACCGTATCCATGGCATTGCGCTTGTCTTCGATCAGATCGCGGTTATAGGACAGCGGCAGGCTTTTCATGGTGGCCAGCATCGCCGTCACGTTGCCGATTAAGCGCCCGCTTTTGCCGCGGGTCAGCTCGGCGATATCGGGGTTTTTTTTCTGCGGCATAATGGAACTGCCGGTGGCGTACGCATCATGCAGCGATACCCAGCGGAACTGGCGCGAGGCCCACAGGCAGACCTCTTCGCACAGCCTGGAGAGATTGACGCCGAGCATGCCGCCGGCAAACAGAAATTCCGCCACATGATCGCGGCTGGCCACCGCGTCGATGGAATTTTCGCAGGGGCCGTCGTAACCCAGATCCCGCGCCGACAGCTCGGGGTGCATGGCAATCGCCGAACCGGCCATGGCGGCGGCGCCCAGGGGGGACAGCGCGCAACGTTTATCCCAGTCCTGCAAGCGCTCGACGTCGCGGGCAAACGATTGGGCATGGGCCAGGAGCTGATGACCGAACACGATGGGCTGGGCCTGCTGCAGGTGGGTAAAGCCGGGGGCGATGCTGTTGATATGCTGCTGCGCCTGCTGCACCAGCGCCGTTTGCAATCCCAGCAGGGCGAGGACGATTTTCCGCGCGTTATCGCGCAGGTAAAGGCGCAAATCGTTGGCGGTCTGGTCATTGCGGGACCGGCCGGCGCGCAGTTTACCGCCCAGTTCCCCCAGCCGCTCGGTCAGCATGCGCTCAATAAAGGTATGCACATCCTCATCATCAATACTGGGCTGGATACGGCCCTGGCGGTGGTCATCGGCCAATTGCCCGATGGCCGCCACCATCAGGTCGGTTTCCCGCGCGTCCAGCAGCCCGGCGCGCTGCAATTCGTAAGCATGGGCGCGGCAGCCTTCCAGGTCGTAGGCGGTGAGGGCAAAATAGGCGTCGGGGCTGCGCGACAGCGCGCTGAGCGCGGCGGCGGGGCCGCTTTTGAAGCGTGCTCCCCATAAACGTTCTACCGGTTGTGGCATGGCATGCTCCTTTCATGGCATGGATGTTGCAATCTTTGCTTTATCCGCGGTCGGTGATGAAGACCGGAAGAAAAGAGGACAAACATCCGCTGGCCATGGCGAAATGAGATAAAAGAGGCTGTTAAATTGATAATGGAGAACGAGGGCGTGGGGGTAAATAGTTATTATGGAAAGTCCACTTTCCAAATTTGGAAACACGTCGCCAGTCAAAAGTGATATTAATCAGCAGAACATTGGCGTTGCCGATTTAAAGCTTTTGCGGGTATTCAAAACGGTAGTTGAGGCCGGAGGATTTACCGCGGCCTGCAATGAATTAAATATCGGACTGGCGGCGATAAGTAAACAAATATCCGATCTTGAAATCCGTTTCGGCATGAAACTGTGCACCCGGGGACGTGAAGGATTTTATCTTACCGAGCATGGTAAAGTGGCTTATCTGGCGTGTCTTGATTTGTTCTCATCGATAAATCAGTTCCGGGATACGTTAAACCATGCCCGCCATGAAATATTCGGTGAATTAAATATCGGCATTATCGATAATACCATCACCGACGCGCAGTCACCGGTGGTGGGGGCGCTAAGCGAGATACACCGCCAGGCGCCCAAGGTCAGCGTGCGTCTCCATGCCACCCAGCTTGAGGAAATCGAGCGCGGCGTTATCGACGGCCGTTTCACCTGTGGCATAATACCCGTCTACCAGGAAAAACCCGATTTTGATTATTTCTTCCTTTATCATGAAATAGCCTATCTTTGCTGTTCAAACCGGCATGAGCTGTTTTCTTTGGCGCCTAACGCATTAACCAATGAGCGTATTGCCAGCGCCAGTTTAATCAGGCATTTCTACACCAATCATGGCCATCAAAATCCCGGGCTTCATTTTTCCTCTTCCAACGCCGTGGCGGTACAGGTCGAAGCGGTTACCATGCTTATCCTTACCGGTAATTATGTCGGATTTTTGCCCGCACATTATATCAGCCGCTATGAGCGCGAAGGAAAAATCAAAGCGCTCAAACCGGAGAGTATCTCGGTGACCACGCCGTTTAATCTGGTGGTAAAAAGAGGCGCGGCGTTAAATTCCGTGGTGAAGTTATTTCGTGATGCGCTTAAAAATGCCGCCATCGCCCCGGCGGATCATACCGGGGCAGAATAATGCACCGGCCCCGCGGCATTGCACCACCCCTGGGCAATCGCTTAAAAGATTTATCACCCACTTGGAAAATATCCCGCAGCGCCAGTCACCTTACCGATTCCGCCCGCCGAACTGACATTGGTTAAATTTATTTACATATGTAAAGCTAATGAGTAGTATTCTCATTATCTTCTTTGCGCGCCCTTCTATGCCAGACTCATCAGGCTGCGCGGGGGCGGGAAAGAATCATAAAAGTAGCGGTCAACTCATTGATTTAACAAAACAACGGTCTTGTGGAGAAAGAGAATGTCGGCAGTGCCAGGGGTAATGAAATGTAGCGCGGGGCAACGGGTAACTCATTCAGGCTGGACATGCTCTTTGTCCCTTATTGCCACGTTGATTTCATCCTTTGTCAATCCGGCATGGGCGGATGAGCCGGCCGGCGAAAAAGCGTCTTCTGATGAAACGATGGTGGTCAATGCCCAGGCAAGCGGCACAACCGATGCCGCCCGGCAGGATTACAGTGTGCCGGTCACCCGCGCCGGAACAAAAATGCTGCTGGTGCCGCGTGATATTCCTCAGTCCGTCAGCATTATCAGCAAACAGCGCATGCAGGATCAAGACCTGCAAACCGTGGGCGAGGTACTGACCAATACCACGGGCATAACCGCCAATAATATCGACTCCGATCGTTCAACGTATTATTCCCGCGGTTTTTTCATCAACAATTTTCTTTATGATGATATTCCCACCACCCTGAGCGACGTTTGGAATTTCGGCGACGCCGGTTCGGATACCGCTATTTATGATCGTATCGAAGTGGTGCGCGGCGCAACGGGGCTCCTGACCGGATCGGGCAATCCCTCCGCCGCTATCAATATGGTGCGCAAACGTGCCGATAGCCGCGAATTCCAAGGCTCTGTTTCCGGCACTTACGGCACGTGGGATAAGCAACGGATGGTAGCCGATCTTTCCGCGCCGCTGACGGAATCAGGCAACGTGCGCGGCCGCGTTATTGCCGGCTACCAGGATAACGATACCTGGCTTGATCGCTATCATAACCGCAAAAAATTCATTTATGGCGTTATTGACGCCGACCTGACGGATTCCACCACGCTATCATTGGGTTATGATTATCAGGAAAGCGATACCAGCAATCCCACCTGGGGCGGGTTGCCGACCTGGTACAGCGACGGCAGCCGCACGCATTTTGACCGCAGTTTTAATCCGGCGCCGGACTGGAGCTACTCCAGCCATGAGTCGAAAAAAGTCTTTGCCGATCTGACCCAGCGCTTTGCCAACGGCTGGCAGCTGCGCGTCAACGGCACCCATGCCGAAACCGATTTCGACTCCAAGCTGATGTATGCCGACGGTTTCCCGGATAAGGACACCGGCGAGGGCGTTTCCGCCTACGGCGGCTGGAATAAAGGCAAACGTAAGCTGGATTCCGTCGATACCTACGCCACGGGACCCTTTGAGCTGCTGGGCCGACAGCATGAGCTGGTGGCCGGCGCCAGCTACAGCAAACAAAATAATCATTTTTTTAACTCCCAGGCCACCATTACCGAGTCCGATATCGGCAATTATAACAACTGGAACGGCCATATCGCCGATGCGGACTGGAGTCCATGGGTTGATTATTCCAACGACACCATCCGGCAAAAATCGGTCTATACCGCGGCCCGTTTTTCGCTGGCCGATCCGCTGCACCTGATCGTCGGCGCGCGCTACACCGACTGGCGCGCCAATGGCTCGACCGCCACCAGCGATAAAGACGACGTCACGCCCTACGCCGGCCTGATTTATGATATCAACGACACCTGGTCCGCTTATACCAGCTATACCGCCATCTTCCAGCCGCAGACCTACCGGGACGCCAGTAAAAACTATCTGGACCCGACGACGGGTAAAAACTATGAAGCCGGCCTGAAAGGCGACTGGTACAACAACCGTCTGACCGCGTCTTTGGCGATTTTCCGTATCGAGCAGGATAATGTGGCGCAAAGCGAAGGCACCTATATTCCCGGTACGACGGAAATGGCCTATCGCGGCGTCGACGGCACCGTCAGCAAAGGCGTCGAGTTCGAACTTAACGGCGCGGTAACCGACAACTGGCAAGTCACTTTTGGCGGCGCGCGTTATGTGGCCGACGATCAGGACGGCAACGCCATCAACGCCGAACTGCCGCGCACCTCGCTGAAATTGTTTACCCGTTATCAACTGCCGATGCTGCCCGATCTGGCGGTGGGCGGTGGCGTAAACTGGCAGAACCATACCTGGCAGGATGCCGCCGGCCCGCAGGGTACGATGCGCGCCGACCAGGGCAGCTACGCGCTGGTCAGCCTGTTCAGCCGCTACCAGGTTACCCGCCAGCTTTCGGTGCAGGCCAATATCAACAACCTGTTCGACAAAGAGTACTATGACTACCTCGGTCCTTACGCGGTATATGGCGCGCCGCGCAATATGTCGGTAACGGTGGGTTACACCTTCTGATCATAGACAGGGCGGGAGATATCCCGCCTTGTCTTCTGGCATCCATACCCGTTAACCCGCGGTTTTAACTGCGGCGTCAAATCGTACCTCCTTTAAAAATCTGATAGCCTAGGTCAATAGAGTAATTGACATCTTCATGGCGGATTTTTTTCAGCACCATTTCCGCCGCGCATTTTCCCATGCCGATACGCGGGGTAATAACGCTTGCCAGGCGGGGGGTAATGGCCCGGCCGATATCCAGCCCATGGAAACCGGCGATGGCGATATCGCCGGGGACGGGGATATTTTGCCGCAGGCATTCCAGCAGCGCGCCCACGGCGATGTCGTCATTGGTGCAAAACAGGCCGTCCAGATCGGGGAAGCGTTTTAGCGCCTGGTTAAAAATATCGGCGCCGAGGGAAAACGAGGAGATTTCATTGGCGGTGAGCATCAGCGGTGTTAAATCGTAAGACTTCATCGCCTGGGCATACCCCTGGTAGCGCTGGCGGTCGCGTAAATCATCCCGCGAACCAAGATAGACAACCCGGCGTTTGCCGCTGGCCAGCATGGTCGACATCATATCGAAAGCCGCTTCCTGGTTATCATAGCCCACCTGGATATCCATAAATTCCTCACGGGTATCCATCACTTCAACAACGGGGATTTTAGCGGCCAGCAGGCTTTTTATACTGCGCAGGGTATGTTCTTTTTCCATCAAAATAATGCCGTCGATGCTGTAGGAAAGCAGATTAACAATCTGCTGCTCTTCCGTTTCCTTGCTGTAATTATAATTGGCGATTAATGTCTGGTAATTATTAACCGAGGTTACGGACTCGATACCGGCCAGCACGTCGGAAAATACCTGATTATTAAACGACGGCACCAGGATGCCGATGGAGTGGCTGATGGAATTCAGCATCATCTCCGGCGCCCTGTTTGGAATATAATTCAACTCTTCGATAATACCGGCTATTTTGGTCCCGGTCGCCTTGGCAACTTTTTCCGGCGTGCGCAGATAACGGCTGACCGTGGTTTTGGTGACGCCGGCAAAGGTGGCGATGTCTTGCATGCTGACCCGGTATTTTTTCATTCCACCCTCACTGACGATCCCGGTCCTGTTGCCATGGCCGGCAGACCGGGGATAGCCTTTCGCGCGACGCTCCAGGCGTTCTGTCGGACTGGGCGCGTCTGGTGCATATCCCCGGCCTCCCTATCAATTATTTTCAGTGCGCCAACTAATGGATAATCATATTGAGCAATAGTACACCGGCTAATCCGATAAACGAGATAAGTGTTTCCATGACCGTCCAGGTTTTTAAGGTTTCAGCCACGCTCAGGTTAAAATAACCCTTAAACAGCCAAAAACCCGGGTCGTTGACATGGGATGCGATCACGCTGCCCGCGCCGGTCGCCAGCACCATAAGCGCCGGGTCGGCATGGGTGACGGCGATAATCGGCAAAACAATGCCCGAGGTGGTGATCGCCGCCACGGTGGCCGACCCCAGCGCGATGCGCAACAACGCCGCGACGCACCAGCACATGACAAGCGGCGACAGCGACGTGCCGCGCATGATATTGGCGATAAAATCACCGACGCCGCTGTCCACCAGTACCTGTTTAAAGGCGCCGCCGCCGGCGATAATAAAGATGATCATGGCGATGGCGGCAATGGAATCGCCCAGGATATCCATCACCTGGCCGATCTGGCGCCCGCTGCGCAGGCCGAGAGTAAAAATACCCAGTACGATGGCGGCAAACAGCGCCACGGCGGGATTACCAATAAATTCCAGCAACAGACGCACGCCGTCGTCTTTCGCCATGGTCATGTCGGCGATCGCAGCCAATGCCATCAGAATGACCGGGATAATGGCCACGGTCACACTGACGGCAAAACCGGGCATTTCCTGTTCGGTAAAAATTTTCGGGTTGAATAATCCCGCCGGCGGTTCTTTTTCAAATTTTTTCAGCAGCTTGGAAAAAAGGGGGCCGGCGATAATGACGGTCGGAATAGCGATGATCAGGCCATAAATCAGCGTGGTGCCCAGGTTGGCGTTAAAAATGATGGCGATAGCGGTAGGGCCGGGATGCGGCGGCAAAAAGCAGTGGGTCACCGACAGGGCGGCAACCATCGGAATGCCCACATACAGCAAAGGCAGCCCCGAGGCGGCCACAATGGTAAATACCAACGGCAACAAGAGGACGAAACCGACTTCATAGAACATTGCCAGGCCGACCACCAGCCCGGTTATCACCAGCGCCCACTGGATGCGTTGTTTGCCAAAAAACTGTATCAGCGTCGTGGCGATGCGCTGGGCGGCGCCGGTATCGGAGATCAGGCGTCCGAGCATGGCGCCGAATCCCAGGATCATCGCCAAACCACCCAAGGTGCCGCCAATACCGTTTTGAATCGAGTGCATGACCGCCAGCGGTTTCATGCCCTCGGCGATACCCACCACCGCCGCCACAAACACCAGGGCGATAAAACCATTGACTTTAAATTTGATCATCAATATCAGGAGTAATATTACCCCCAATGCAATAATTATAATCGGCATATACAATCCCCATGCTAATGACGAAAAGTCGCCCGCGGGCGGCTCCCGTCATTTATTTATTATTCGTTATTTTTTTTACTTTCAGACTGCCGCTAACATACCGCCGTCAACAAAGATCAGGTGACCGTTGACAAAATCAGAGGCTTTCGCCGCCAGGAATACCGCGGCGCCGATAAGTTCCTGCGGGTCTCCCCAGCGGGCGGCCGGGGTGCGTTTGGTCAGCCAGGCGGTGAATTCCTGGTTATCGACCAGGGCTTTGGTCATTTCGGTATTAAAATAGCCGGGGGCGATGCCGTTAACCTGAATATTATAACGGGCCAGTTCCACACACATGCCGCGGGTCAGCATTTTAACCGCGCCCTTTGACGCCGCATAGGGGGTAATGGTGTCACGGCCGAGTTCGCTTTGCATGGAGCAAATATTGATGATTTTACCCCGGTTGCGTTTGATCATGTTACGGGCAACCGCTTGTGAAACCAAAAATACCGCCGTTTGATTTACCGCGATAATATCGTTCCAGTCTTTCTCAGGAAATTCGGTAAACGGATGGCGTCGCTGGATGCCGGCATTGTTAATCAAAATATCAATAGGGCCGATATCGGACTCAATTTGCTCAATAGCGCTATTAACGGCCTGGCTTTTCGTCACATCAAATGCGACAGAATAAGCGGTATACCCTTGGTCCCGTAACTGCTGCGCCGCTTTTTCCGCGCGGGCGGCGGTAATATCATTGATGATGATTTCCGCACCCGATTGCGCCAGTCCGTTGGCCAATAAAAAACCAATGCCTTGGGCGGAGCCGGTAATCAGCGCTTTTTTATTTTTTAATGAAAAAATATCGTTCATTTTGGATCCCTATTTTCAAAAAACCAACTGTACTTTTGACGCTAACGATTTGTCCGCCGCGAAGATCAACGCCTGTTCAAGTTCGGCCTGCGGATATTCACCGGATAACAACGGCAGCGGGTCGATGGTGCCGTTGCCCAGCCAGGCCACGGCGGTATTAAATTCGGTGGTGAAACGAAAACTCCCCACCAGCCTGATTTCCTTGGCTATGACCATCATCATGGGGAACTCCGGCGTCACGCCGCCCATGCCGACCTGGACTAAGGTACCCCTGGCCCGGGTTAATTCCAGGCAGCGCGTAATGGACTGGGGATGGCCCGAGGCTTCGAACGCGATATCGAAGTAGCCTTTTTGATCGGCATACGCGGAGAAATCACCGGCCGCCGCATGCAGGGTTTTGGTGGCGCCCATTTGGGCGGCGATATCCAGGCAACGCTGGCTCAGGTCGGCGCAGATGATTTCCCGCGCGCCCGAGGCCTTGGCGGCCGCCACCAGCAAGCTGCCGATAGGCCCGACGCCGGAGACAAAAACGGTTTTACCCTTAACGTCCCCGGCCTGATTCACGGCGTGAATGGCCACCGCCAGCGGTTCGGCAAAAGCCATGACGCGTTCATCGAGGGCATTGTCAAAGGGGATGCATTGTTCCGTATCCACGACTTTAAATTGCGTGAATCCGCCATCCACATGCGGGAAATACATGGCGCTGCCGAAAAAGCGCATATTAATACATTGATTTTCCTCACCGGACAGACAATATTTACACTGTTTACAGGGCTTGCTGGGGTTAATGGCCACGCTCTGGTTAACGGATAACCCCGGGGCATCGCTTTTTACCACATGGCCGATAACTTCGTGCCCCAGAATCATGGGCTGGCGCACTTTGAAATTTCCGACCGCACCCTCCTGGTAATAATGCAGATCGGATCCGCAAATCCCGCCGCGGGATATTTTAACCAAGGTCCCCTGGCCGGAATATTCTACGTTTTGCGCCACCACGGCAACGGCTTTTTTCCCGGTAACCACGCAAGACTGGGTATCAACGTTCATTTTTATTTCCTCAACGGTAATGTCGTTGAGGTGCAGTTAAACGGCTATGGATGTGCAAAACTGTGATGGATGTCACTTAAAAATGATGTAACGAAAATGATGTAACGCATAACGTGATTGACTTAATAAAAAGCAACCTCCGTTCAAAATGAACAAGAAATAATGTGAATAACCCGGTATGGTAAATTGGCCGCTAAATAGATGCTAATTATGTTATTAGGTATTTGCTATCCCTCATTATTACGGATCGCGAGAGTACGCCTCTGATAAACAGGCGATAGTTACCGCCGCCGCCTGTCCAGGCATTGTCGGTTGCCGGTGCTGGCTTTATGTATGCTTGGCCATTGGGTTCTATTTTTTATTTTTATGGATTTTATAGCGCGTTATATTCCGCAGGGAATCATTTATCAATTAAGCGCGTCCCAAATCATTGAGGCGCCCGCCACCATCATCATGGCGTCAATCAGGCGGTTAAAGGTTTTTTCAGCCATTTTCACCAAGAATATTTTACCGATGTACATGCCGGCAACCAGCGTACCGCCTACCATCAGGCCACTGATAACGACGGACCGCGGTAGGGCGCCGATGGCCCCGAACGCCGATGCCTTGGCAAGGTAGATAGCAAAGGAGGCGGCCGCTTCCGTCGACAGCAGCGCGCCTTTTGTCAGCCCATACCCGGCAAAAAGGGGGATGGTCAGCGGGCCCGTGGAGAAAACCACCCCGGTGAGGTAACCGACCAGTGCGCCCGCCAGCGCCAGTTGCATGGCGTTGAGCGTTATTGCCCGGGCATTGGCCCAGTGGCGCGCCGGGATCAGCAGGAAGAAAAACAGGCCGATGCAGAAGTTGGAGAGGGACGCAGGCATCAGCCACAGCGTATTGGCGCCCAGGACGGCGGCGGGGATACCCGGCAGGGAATACCACAGAAAGGCCCTGATATTGATGTCCCTGCGCCACATAAGCACACGCGAAACATTACCCATAATGGCGGCGATGGCCATGATGGGAACCGCGGCCTTGGGACCAAAGGTATACGCCAGCGCCGGCAACAGCATGATGGAAGCGCCTGTGCCCACCATGCCGCTGATGATGCCGGCCGCTATTCCAATAATGACAATGATCAGATACATCACGCCGGCACGTCCTTTTTCAGGGGGTAGTAACCATGATGATAGCGATCAGAAATGGAATGGCGCGTGATAAAATATCACGCAATAGTGATAAAAAAGGACTGGTTATGCATTCACTCCCACCCCTGGCGGCATTACGGGCATTTTTGGTTGCATGCCATGCCGGCAGCTATACCGCCGCCGCCAAAGAATTATGTATTACCCATGGGGCGGTCAGCCGCCATATGCAGGTGGTTGAAAAATGGTTCGGCGTTAATTTATTCAGCCGGGAAGGCCAGCGACGCGTGCCGACGCCTTACGCCCTGACGCTGGCCCGGGAGCTGGGGAGCGCGTTTGATAACCTGTCCGACATCGCCCTGCGCTACGGCAACGGTGGACGTAATAATGTCTTTAATGTCAGCGTGCCGACCACACTGTGCCTGAAATGGCTGCTGCCCCGCCTCGATGATTTTTATACGCGCTTTCCCCAGGCAAATTTGCAGATTTCCACGGCCAATACCGAGCAATTGCACATTATCGGGCACTATGACCTGTTGATCCGGCGTGATATTAGCGTAGCGGAGTATTCCGCGATCGCGTTTTTGCAAGATCAGCATTGCCTGATGGCCTCCCCCGCGCTGCTTAAGCGTTATCCGCTCCGCCTGCCTGAGGACGTCCTCGCCTGTCCCCGCATTGAAACCCTGACAAGGCCTGGGCAGTGGAATCTGTGGCTGGCGGCGGCCGGCCTGCGAAAAACACCCGCGAGCTTATTTCGCCGTTACGACCATTTCCACGTTTCCCTGCAGGCGATGCTGGAAGGGATCGGGGTGGGATTGGGGCCGGTCAACACGCTGTCGGCGGAGATAATGCATGGCCGTCTTGTCCCGCTGTTTCCGCAATTTACCGTTGCCCCCTGTCAATACCAGGCCTTAACGCCGGTGAGCGTGCAAAAAACCGTATTGCACCAAGCGTTTGAGCAGTGGCTGGTGGTGCAGGGGAAAGCGCTAAATGCCGATGGCGATAACGACGCAAACACAACAGTCTGAGCGAATGCCGTGCCGGATGCGGGGGTCAGGAATGCCGGCAGCAATGGAATAGTCGGGGCGCTGGCAACGTTTACTTCACCGGCGGCGTGCGGTGCGGCGGTGGTATTATTCTCCGTTGCCGGACAGAGCATCAAGAACAAACGTGGCCCGATCCGCTACGTTGGTTTTTGGTATTGCCAAAATGTCATAATCCAATGCCGGGTAGGCGGTGACCAGCAGGCCGTATTCAGCCAAAGCCGCGTCAAAAGAATGCCGCCGTTCTGGATCTTCGGCATAAATTTCGGCCCAGGGCGGCGTTAAAAAAACCTTGTGATGATAGCGCAAAGAAATGCCATAGCGCTTTAAATAAGGCTTACCCGTGATGTGCTCAAGGTTGGCCGCCGCGTCCACCACCCCGCGATCGAAAAATATCCATTCGTTTGCGGTGCCGGCCCTGGTCCAATCGGTTATGGCCAGTTGGATAACGTGGCGTAAGAACGCCGCCATATCAATCCAGGGTAATGCCTGGCCGCCTCGTTTCAACTCTTCGCTCACGACGCGCCGGCCGGGTTCTTCGACAACGGTATAGCCGCGTCGCTTCAGCTCGGCGAGTAACGTGGATTTCCCACCACCGGAACAGCCGGAAATAATGATAAGTCGATTCATGTTTTCCTGTGCCTGCTGGATATGCATGCCACGATAGAATTATGCCAGGTTTGAACGTTGAGCCACCATGGGTGAAGGCCATCCTGGCCTGTTAACGTCTTTGATGATCCCCGCTATTGATGACCGGTATGGGCTTAGAAAGAGACGCGCGCGGGGGAAGGCTTGCCCACCCGCGGTCAGAAAGCATGGCATCGCCTTAACGGCCGGGATCCCCTTGCTTAAATTATCGGCACCCAGTCAATAGATGAGGGTATTGGAGCAAAAATGGATCCGGCAAGGTGTAAAAATCGCCGGGCCCGAAAGCCCGGCCAGCAACATTAGCCTACCAATGCAACCCGCCCATAGCTCACAGAACCAAAGCTTGAATGAGACTGTATAGTGGCAGAACGAATCTTAATGGTTCCCTAACTGTTCCTAATCTTGCCAAATCAGCGTAGTGAGGCCATGGGACAACGTCTCGCCCGGCATAGCGCGTTTGTCGCCGGCGCGCCTGCAAAAGCGGATTGAGGATCATTCGCCCCAATACAACGTGCACTTCACTTCCCTCAATGCGATCTCCTCACCCACCCTTATCCAGCCGCAATTCCGGGGCGGCCGCCAGGCATCCGAATCCCGCGCAGATATTTCGGCCGCCTTTGCGGGTGGCGGAAAACGTGAATATTTTTAATGACATAAAGCTACCCAGGCTAAAATATTTATTAATTATTTTTCAGTTTCTTAATCAAATTGTCGTGAACATTATCACAAATCTTACAGGGCATTATTGCCGGGGTAAAAATCTTCGGTAAAAATGCTAACTCGAATTAGCAAGAATATCTTTACCTGAAAAAACGTGCCGGCGGCAAAGCCTGTGCTCATTTTATACAGGCAAGCATGTTAACGCATTGTTTTGAAAATGCTTAATGATGTAACGGGACGGGTGAGGTTTCGTCTTCACCCGGCGGCGATGGCGGCGGACCCGTATTGACGGCCCATGGGGCGGGTTGTGAGGCAGAGCCGCCGGTGGGCGGATAACGCACAATGCCGCGCTTGCGAGCTTAAGCATTGTTTCCCCTGTATTTTTTTGCCGCCAAAGCTAACTCGAAGCAGCCTGTTAAATGTCATTGGATACACGTCATGGCATTTGGCGCCCGGGCGCTGACGCAATATAGACGGGTCTTTATCGCCGGCGATGCGGTGAAACCTAGCAACGCGTGACCCTGTTGCCGGCCGCTGCGTCTGGCGCGGCCAACAGGAAGCGCCGGCATCAACGAAGGATGAGTAGGACAGACAGAACGGCGAAATACTCGTGTACCTCAATAAGCAAGGTAAATGGGAGTATATATGCACCAGAATATGAATATCGACAAGCTGATCCTGATGGCCAAGAAACGGCTGGATTTGCAGGAGGCTCCCGGATCCACCAAAGCAGGATGGCTGATGATCACCGCCCTGCTTATCGAGTCATGGGATATCTATTCGATGGCGTTTATTATCTACGCTCTCAAAGATATCTATCATCCGAGCAGTTGGCTGCTGGGATTCACCGCCGCCGGCACCCAGTTCGGCGCCATTATCGGCGCCATGTTGGGCGGCTGGCTAACGGACAAGGTGGGCAGGCGTAAAATCTTCCTCGGCTCAATGCTGATGTTTGCGCTGTTCGCCATACTGCAGGGGCTGGCGCCGAATATCTACTGGCTGGCGATTATCCGCTGCTTCGCCGGCATTCCGGTGGGCGCCGATGTCGCCAACGGCTTCACCTACATCATGGAGGTGATGCCGAAAGGCAAACGGGAGGTGATGGCCAACCGATGGCAGTTTATGTTCGCCCTCGGCATCCTCGCGGCGATTTCCCTGGTCACTCTGTTGGTCGCCCTTGGCGTGCATAGCGATCATGTTTGGCGCATCGTCCTGGCGGTACCCGCCATCCCCGCCTTTATACTGCTGATGCTGCGCCGTGAACTGCCCGAAACCCCCGCCTGGTTTGTGGAACGGGGCCGGTTTGTCGACGCCCGCAAGGCAGCGCGCCAGTACTATGGCGATCGCGATGGACAACTGCTGGACGATCTGCTGCCTGAACACGATGTCACTATCCAACAGCCGAGCATGGGCGAAGCGCTAAAAGATTTGTTCAGTCGCAAATTTTCGCGCCGCACCACGCTGTTCGGCTGGATTTCCTGCGCGGTCCAGTCGTTTGAAAACTACGCTTTTTCCTTTTACCTGCCCCTGATCCTGGTGACCATCGGCATTTCCGGCCAGATCCAGAACAACCTGGCGCTGCTGGCGGTGAACTGCGTGGCGGCGCTTTCGGCCTTTGTCGGACCGCTGTTGCTCAAACGGCTGGGACATCGCGGCTTAAGCCAGCTCGGCTTCCTGCTGGTGACTTTCGGCATATTGTTAGCCGCCTACGGTGTATTCAAACTGAATTATCTGATGATCACCGGCGGCGCCGCCCTGATGCTGTGGGGCCATTACTGGGATTCGGAAAGCGGCATGACCGTGGTATCGCTGGTGGCCAAACCGAAATACCGCGGCGTGGCATCCGGCATCGGCTATACCATCGTAAAAATCACCGCGTTCCTGACCACCCTGGTCTTCCCGCCGCTGTTTGACACCCTGGGCGTGCCGCTGGCCTCATCGCTTATCGCCATCGCGCCGTTCCTGGCTTTTCTGGCCGCGACATTCCTGCTGCCCGAAGTCTTCGGCCATGTCGCCGGCGACAATGAATATGAAAATGATGTGCAAGACACTTCCCACGGGATGTCGGGATTCACGCATCCGGAATTGTTGAACGGACTAAAGAAAGAGGACTGATCATGACTATCACCAAAATGCCGGTAATTGAAAATATCGAACTGATGACGGCGCGCGTACCGCTGCCGGAAGGACCCTGGGGCGACCAGATCCACCACGTCACCGATATTGAGGTGGCAATCGTCGATGTGCATGGCTCCAACGGACTGGTGGGCACCGGCTTCAGCCACACTTCCGGCTGGTGCGGCGCCACCATTTCGGCCTTGATCAAGGAAATCATCCCGGATGTTATCGGACAGCGCTTGTCGCCGCGCGCGCTCTGGGATCGCAGTTACAAATATATTCACGATGTCGGCGGCGCCGGCGTCACCACCCATGCGCTTTCCGCCCTGGATATCGCCTACTGGGATTTGCTGGGCAAAACGCTGAATGTGCCTCTCATCGACTTGCTCGGACGGGTGCGCGATCGCGTGCCGTTGTATGGCAGCGGCATCAACCTGCACATGTCGGTGGAGGAGGTGATCGAACAGGTGCGCCGCTGGAAATCGAAGGGGTACCTCGCGGCCAAGGTCAAGGTGGGTAAACCCGACCTGGAAGAGGATGTCGAGCGCTTAATCAAAATCCAGGAAGCCGTGCCGGGATTCCCTCTGGCGGTGGATGCCAATCAGGGATGGAATTTCCCCCAGGCCCTGCGGGCATTCAAGCTGTTTGAACCGTTGAACCTGCTGTGGATTGAGGAGCCGCTGCCGTCGGACAATATCGCCGGCCATAAACAGCTGCGCGAGAGGACCAGCACGCCGATTGCCCTGGGCGAGAATGTCTATAATCTCAGCCAGTTCAGCCAATATATCGACAACGGTTCCGTGGATTTTGTCCAGGCCGACCTGGGGCGCGTCGGCGGTATCACCGGATACCTGGATGTCGCGACGGTCGCCCGCGCGCATAACCTGCCGATGACGCCGCATTTCGTCCTGGAACTGAGCGCCAGCCTGCTGGCCGCGGTGCCCAATGTGTCCTATGCGGAAGTCACCGACGGCGGACGCTGGAAAGATCTGCGCATCGTATTATCCGCCGGCGAGGAGGTGGACGGGTACTACGTTCCCAGCGAGCGGGCCGGTCACGGCATCATTTTGGACAGAGACTATTTGCATGCCCACAAAATATAACGTCATCACTCGATAGCAGGAGATGCATATGGAAGATACCTTATTTTCCGTCAAAGATAAGATTATCGTCGTGACCGGCGGCCTGGGGCAACTGGGCGCCCAATATGTCAAGGAGCTGCATAAACGGCAGGCCAGGGTGGCGGTTTTCGCGCAGAACATCGCTGAAGAACGGCTGCTGAAGGTGTTCGGCGAGCAGCGGGAATCCCCGCGCCTGGCGTTTTATCAGGTTGATATCACCGACAGCGGCAGTATCAATCGTGCGCTGGATGATATCGAGCGGCAATGGGGCGTACCAGACGGGCTGGTGAATAATGCCGGCATCGATACCCAGCCCAGCGCGCCGCCGGAGGTCTCCGGCCCCTTTGAGCAGTTCCCCGTGGACGTCTTCCGTAAAGTGGTGGAAGTCAATCTGGTGGGCACATTCCTGGCGACCCAGCAGGTAGGCGCCAGGATGAAGGCGGCGGGAAAAAAGGGATCCATCATCAATGTCGGATCGATCTACGGCGTGGTATCGCCGGTGCAGGATATCTACAGCTACAAAAAAGAGGATACCGGCGTGCCCTTCATCAAGCCGGTCGCCTATTCCGCGGCCAAATCGGGACTGTACAATTTTACCCGTTATTGCGCCACCTACTGGGGCCGGGACGGTATCCGGGTCAATACGCTGACCATCTCCGGCGTGGCGCGGCCGGATCAGGATCCGCGGTTCCAGAAAAATTATATCGCCCGCATGCCCATCGGCCGCATGGCCAATGAAGATGAATATAACGGCACTATCGTGTTTCTCCTTTCCGACGCGTCAGTGTATATGACCGGCGCCAATGTGGTGGTGGACGGAGGATGGACGGCATGGTAAAGCGCGGCGGGTGGGATAAATACCGGGGGGTCATTTCAGCGCTGGTCACACCGATGCATGAGGATGAATCCGTCAATTACGATGCGCTGGCAAAGGTGGTGGAACATCAGCTCGAGCGCGGCGTGGAAGGATTTTACTGCTGCGGATCTTCCGGGGAGGGCCCGCTCCTGGGCATGGAGGAACGGGCACAGCTGCTGCGCGTTCTGGCGGCGCAGGTGAAAGGCCGGGTGCCGGTGATCTCCCATGTCGGTACGGTGAGGACCGCTGACGCGGTCTCTCTGGCCCGGCAGGCGGAGCAGGATGGCGCCGACGCGGTATCGCTGGTGCCCCCTTATTATTACAAATTCTCCAAAAAAGAGATCATCGCGTATTACCGGCGGGTGCTTGCGGCCATATCGCTGCCGGTGATTGTCTATAATATCCCGCAATTCACTTCGGTTGAACTTGACGAGGAAACCGCCGACGCGTTATTAACCGATGAACAGGTGCTGGGGGTGAAGCATACCTCGCACAACCTCTATTCCCTGGAGCGCATGGCGGCAAAATATCCCGGCAAGGTTTTTTTCAACGGCTTTGATGAGATCTACCTGTCGGCGCTATCGGCCGGCGCGACCGCCACCATCGGCACCACGGTCAATCTGCAGCCCGAGCGATTTTTGGCCATTCGCGACTTATTCCGGCGGGGCGAGCTCAACCGGGCGCGGGAAATCCAGCTGCAGATTAACAATGCCGTCGAATTTATGGTGGCGCGGGGGATCTTTCAGTCGGCGAAGTATATGACGGGCCTTGGCCTGGAGGACCTCGGGCCGGTGCGGGAGCCGTTCGTTCCCTTGACGGACCGGCAAAAACACGAGCTGGGCGTGCTCAATGACACTATCCGGGAGGGTATCGCGCATGGCCAATGAACCTGCCGGCCTTGCCGCGCGTTATATCCTGCAGGATAAGGTGGCTATCGGTAAAGTCGCCGAAATCATCGCCTCGGCTTCGCTGGATCCCGCCACCACTGGGCTGGCGGTGGCCGTGGTGGGCGTTCACGGCGAATTGGCGGCCTTTGGCGCCCATCACTCCTGTCCGCCTTTGCCGCGGCTGTTGGCGCAACGTAAAGCCTATACTGCGCTGATGCTCAGGCGCAGTACCCGTCTGGTGTCGGAGGAGGTGAAAAACGGTTCCCTGGATATGCGCATGCTCAATGACGCCGCCTTATTGCCAATGCCCGGCGGCGTGCCGATCGTGATAAACGGCGCCCTGGTGGGCGCAATCGGCATAAGCGGCTTGCCGGCGGAAAAAGATATCGCGCTGGCGGACCACTGGGCGCGGCAGTTCGGTTGATACGGCGCGGATGTCAAGACGGCACGCAAGGCTATGTACCTGACCCAGCAAGACATCGCGCTCAAAACCGGGATAATAAAGCAGCACGTTTCCACCAGCGTTACGGTTTCGCCGTTTCACCTGCACGGGAGCAGCAGTTGCCGTTATTGCGCAAAGATGCGCGTTAGTTGCTGCTGGTTGAGTATTCCAGCGGCAGATAAATCGCATAGCGGCTTGCATGGCTCCCGGCATGAGACCAGCAAGACTTGTTTAATGGGAATGGATTACAGCACATACTGCCGTTGAATGTGTGGTGGACGATGAGCGACACTTGCTGATATACTGGCTATAATTACAGTATTGGAGGCGGTTATGGCTATTGAAACAAAATATGTGGTCGTCAGAAAGGGTGAAGAGAAAATGACATTTGCCAGTAAGAAAGAAGCGGAGGCCTACGACAAGATGCTCGATATGGCTGAAGCATTCAGCGACTGGTTGTTGACCAGCGGGATGCCGTTGGATGAACCGCAGGCTGAAAAGCTGGGTCTTTATTTGGCCGAGCATAAAGATGACGTCCAGCATATACTGCGCACCAGCAAATTGCCGGAAGCCATCGGCGCTCAGGCTCCCGCAGATGAATCGGAAAGCATGGAAACCGATGATAATGCTGATGCCGGCACAAAAAAAATCAGAGCGGTAAAAGCAGCCTGATCCCCTGCGGGAAGTACCCCAATACAGAACAGCGCCGTGAGTGATAACGCCTTGCGGTGTAGCGGGATTTTTTCATCGGCCTCACCTCCGTCAACGGCATGGATTTATCATGCCGGATTTCCAGTTCTGGGTGGAGCAGAATATTGGGGTAGGGCCATGCCCGGTGCCGCTCCGGTTAAAGATGCATTTTATAACGTTGCTTTACTGGTTAAGCTGCTGCAGGGATAATTTTGGCTGATTAATTAATAATCTGCCTGATCCCTAACAGTATGATCAACCCGCCGCAAAGCCTATCAATGACTTTTTTGGCCTGCTGATAGGCGGAAGAAATGCGTGGTTGAGAAAGGGTGATGGCAACCGCTCCGTACCAGAGTGATGCAATGATGCCGACAACGCTGAGCATGGCGATAAAGGTGCCCGCAGAAACATGCGCCGGAGCGGCAGTAGAGAATATGGCGGCGTAAAAAGCCATGGATTTCGGATTACCGATATTAGTCATCACGCCCTGAATAAAGGATTGGCGGAAATGACCTGGCAATAGGGCATTTTCGTTCGCAACGGGTTGGCTTCCCGCATTGAGGATAAGGCGTAAGCCAAACCACAGCAGATATCCTGCCCCTAATATTTTCACAATCAGCGCAACCCAAGGGAATGCGGCAAATAGCAAACCGATTCCGCCGATAGCGCAACTTGCCCATAATAGGTTGACCACCACAATGCCAGCAACCAGCGCAAGGGCGGCCGAGCGCGTGGAAGCGACCGCTTTATGCACCACGGCGACAAAGTTTGGCCCGGGTATCACCACGCCAGCGAGATAAATCAGCAACACGGTAAGAACTGCATGTGTATCGATCATGTATTTTCCTTATAACTCGCTGACGTTAAATCAGTTTAAACTCACCAATAAATCATTGGCTTCCCATTATGCCGGGAGCAGGCCAGCAGTTCGATAACTTTGTATTAATCCATCAAACAAGCTGAGATCGGGCCGACTCCTGGCTATTTTCACCGCTTCGGGTAGCTCATTGTCTTCAGCGGCCATCCATATAGCTGCCCAGACACATGCGATTATCACTCTACAGCGAACGGCGAAAGATGTCCGGATATTGGCGCAGGCCGTTTAATGGGGCCTGCGGTTCGCCTCACATAGCCTGCAGGTCAGCCGCAAAGCCTCATTAAGCAGGGAATAAAGCGAAGTTGACCAGCTGTTTTTGTCCTGGTGCTCACGCAGCACGCTTAAAGTATCTGTACGTTCCACGGTATACAGAAAAAATGAAAACGATTAACTACTGACCTTTCGGACGATCACACACCGAATCGGTCAGTGTAGCCCTCACGTGAGGAAGGCTCTGCGGATAATTTTGCTGAATAAACTCAATCATTTTTTCCCGCACATGGCAGCGTAAATCCCAGGCGATGGGGGAATTCTGTGCAGTCATCAATAATCTGATGGTCATGGTTTTGTCAGTAGTTTCGGTTACCTGGAGCACCTGAGTCTGTTGATCCCAGAGTTTTGTTTCACTGAGGACTTTTTCAAAATGCTTACGGAGAGGATCTAATGGCATGGAATAATCGAGGTAAAGAAAAACAGAGCCTAATATCTGTGCGTTATTACGCGTCCAGTTCTGGAAAGGATTTTCTGTAAAGTATGTGATGGGCAGGACCAGTCGACGAAGGTCCCAGATACGCACAACGACATAAGTCAGGTTTATCTCCTCAACCCAGCCCCATTCATTTTCGACGACTACAGCATCATCAATTTTTATAGGTTGCGTAAAAGCTATCTGAATTCCGGCAAACAAGTTGACAAGCGACTTCTGAAGGGCAAACCCAATGATTATTCCGGCAACCCCCGCGCCGGCTAAGATTGTCGTGCCGAATTTTCGGAAACCGGGAAAACTGAGAAGTATCAGAGTAAGGCAGAATGACACGAGCAATACAATAGCGACTTTTTTTACATACATTATTTGAGTGCGAATTTTACGGGCACGAAGATTATTCGAAAGATTAATGTCATAGCGGATAAAAAGCATATCTTGCGCAACATTAACTAATCGAATTAAAATGGAGCAAAATGATAATATAATAAAGATATTAAGGGTGGATGTAATAAAATCAAGGGAGTTTGGCTGAATGTTAATATAATTAACCCCTACATTTATCAACAGTAAGGGAATGAAAAGAAACATTGATCCACGAAGATGTTTTTCAAGTGATTTGAAGAGCTTTCGGTCACGATTCTGCCAGTAGCGGATGAACCTGAGAAGTATAAATCGGGCCAGGAACCCCAGTGCGAGTGAGAGAATGACGAGCAATACCGCAGGCACCCAAATTGGAGCACCAGATAACTCATCGAATATCATTAGCATTCTTTTCCCTTATATCAAGTCAACAACCTCTGGTTGTCAGATCAGTAATAAAAATTCAGTAACCGTTGTCTTAACGGTTATCTGCGGAGTAAATGGTGAACGCACATGAGTTGATGAGAAATGTAGTTAACTGATTTTTTTAACATAAAAAAACCTCGAAAGGAAACCGATAATACAAGCGTAGCATAAATGCAACTCACTGAAATTAATGATGGCGTTTAATTTACTCAATCCGCTAGCAGGATGTCCGCGCTCAAACCGCTCTCGTGTCATCTGCCTGTACCCGCCCCTAGTGATGTGTTCATGCTAATAGCACAGGTTACAGATATCCATGCCGCACCTGAGTACGATCTTTTGCGCGTTGGTCGCCCAAAGCGCCAGGGTCAGCTTCTGGCACAAGGCTGCTGTAACAGCCCTGACGACCTCATACTTCAATCGACTCAGAGATCTCCAACGCATCATCGACTTCAATGCCCAGATAACGCACTGTGCTTTCCAGTTTCTTATGACCCAACAGAAGTTGGATCACCCGGAGATTCTTGGTTTTCTTGTATATCAGGTAAGGTTTTGTTCTTCTCATGGAATGTGTGCTGTACAGCGAAACTTCGAGACCAAGCTTTTCTACCCATCCATGAAAAATACGGTTGTATTGCCGAGTTGATATATGTTGGCAAGAACCGACGCGGGATTGGAACAAATAGTCTTTACTATGCAGCTTGCCAAGTTTTATCAACTCGGCGACAGATTCTCTCGTCCCCTTAGTTAACTCGAACTGTACAGGGCTACCGGTCTTCTGTTGCAACACCGTCGCTCTGCTTGAAACAGAATTACCATATGAAACATCTGACACTTTTAGTTTAACCAGATCACAGCCACGCAGTTTGCTGTCCAAAGCCATGTTGAACAGAGCCAGATCGCGTGTTCTACCCTCCAGTTCAAGCCTGATTCTAATCCCCCAGATATGAGATATCTGAAGTGGTCTTTTCTGGCCGATGATACGGTCTTTGTTCCACGGTGATGTGTTCATACTCAAATCTCATGCAATGTGGGAGATTTGAGTATGGTTGTCCCTCAAGAGCGAGGAGCGGAAGTTTGCGATTGCTTTCAAACCAGGTATTGTCATTTCTGACATAGCCGTATGTTCATCAACGAGCAGCAGGTCACAGACCCGGTATAATCCAGGAATTCACTGTGCAGGATGTTCTTTACCCTCAAGTTGGATTACTGTTGATGTATCCGTAACTTTTAATAATTTCCTACCATGACTCAACTACGCTATCGCCTTATACCGCTAGTTTTTTTATCAGGATACGTTTCACACAGTTATGCCGAAGTTCCGCTGCCAGACAGTGTACTGAAGGATAATACCGAAACTTTTGAAATAGCTTGCCCTGACAATCCCCAGCAGACAACTATTGATATGAATGATTGTATAGGCACAAAACGTGATGCAGTTAAGTCTGTCGAAGCGAAGTATTTAAACACAGCACGTCAACGTATTTCGGCAACACAAGATAACCAGACCCTTAATGCCTTTGAGGCAGAAAATAAGGCGTGGGACATTCTGATTGATACGGCATCACATGCTACTGGTGTAGAGTGGCAGGGAGGCACAATTCGAGGGGTTAAAGCTACTGACCGTGAGATAGCCCTGATTGAATTAAGGATTCATAATCAGTGGCAGAACTGGCTGCGCTATGAAGACTCGACACCGCCAGTACTACCGGAACCACTTTTCCATAACGTCGAATGAAATACTAGAAAACAGTGCAACAAGCATGCTTTCCATGAGTACAGAATCGGTCTCGGGAGATCGATTGAAAATGCGGGTTGAGTGTATTTAGCATAAAGCCTCATGCCTCATGATACATCAATGTGATGTGGGGCTTTCCGGCGCTTTTACACTCTTCCCTGCCCCCCGTTTATTAACATAGACTGATTTAGCAACGTCTGCTTTTGGCACAGAGCGGACATTTCAGCTTTTCCCTACCCTTGACATCTGAACTTAGCCTTGACACCAGAACACAGTAATTAGCCCAGCGCGCTCATACGGGTCAAACACACCTCATGGCTTCATAACGATGCGCCCAAGCGGTTTCGCTGTCTCGGCGAATTCGTGGGCCGCAGCAGCGCTGGCCAGGGGGAAGATGCGGTCAATGACAATCCTGATGCGCCCTGCTGCTAAAGCCTGCAACATGTCGTCCACACTTGCCCGAACTCCGGGCCTTTCAAAAAGGGGTCCCATGAATACCCCCATGAGTGTCTGGTTAGACTGCATTGGCGGCCACAAGTCGACAGTCAGGCCTCCACCGCCCGCATTACCGACGAAGATGAGACGTCCTTCCGGAGCGAGTGCAGAAAGCGAAGCAGGCAACGTCGTCCCCACCGGATCGATGACGAGGTCAACACCGCTGCCATGGGTGTACTGTCTGACACTGTCCACGACGTTATTCTCTGCACGATCCACGACATGATCGGCACCAAGTTCCAGCAACCGGCTTCTTCGCTGCGTTCCGCTTGCCACGGCGATGACCGTTGCGCCTGCTTGTGAGGCAAGCTGAACGACCGCGAGCCCCACGCCACCAGCTGCTGCCTGAATAAGGACGGTTTCTCCGTGCCGGAGCATGCCTCGAGTGAAAAGGCAATGGTGCGCGGTTCCAAAAGAAATCGGTAAAACCGCCGCTTCTGCCATATCCACCCCATCGGGTATAAGCCAGGTTCGTTCCGCGGGCACAGACCAACGTTCCGCATGTGATCCCTGCATGTGAAAAGCCGCGACTCTGTCCCCAACCGTACGGCTACGGACGTTCGATCCTACTGCAACAACTGTGCCCGCGGCCGCGTAGCCGACGATCCATGAAGGAAGAGGCGGCGGAGTTAAACGGCGGTTGATCAGATCTCCACCTTCTATCGAGATAGCCTCGACAGAAATCAGAACGTCGTCAGGTCCTGCGACCGGATCGGGGATATCGACATATTTCAGGACGCCGGGAGCGCCTTCCACGTCATAAACCGCTGCTTTCATAAATTTTCCTCTGTCTCATCAGTAAATCCTGACCAGCCTGGCAAACCATCCCGATGCGGCATATAGCAATTCAGAAATCTCTCTGCTGCCTCTACAGGCAGCGCGGTCTGCCCTGTTGAATTTTCGACTGGCGGAAAGACCCGTAACGCTTAGGGCAGCCTGGCAATCACCTTAATCTCAAACTGGAATCCGTAAAGCCACGTCACGCCGATCCCGGTCAACGTAGGGTAAGGCGCCTCCCCCCAATATTCTGGCAGGATACTCCAGATAGCGTCGAGGTTTGACTCGGGATCGACGACAAAGAGGGTAACGTCAACCACATCACCGAACGTGCAGCCCGCAGCCGCGAGAACAGCATTAAGGTTATCGAATGCCAGCCTGATCTGCTCTTTAAGATCCTGTTCAGGCAAACCATCCTCCCGGCTACCCACCTGCCCCGAAACGAACAAGAAACCGTTGGATTTGATGGCCGGTGAATAGCGATTGCGCTCATAGAGCGCCTGCCGACCGAAGGGAAAAACTGCTTCGCGTGTTGTCATGTTTGTACCTTTGCAGTGGGCGAAATCTGCCCGGTGAACATAAAGACACTTTACAGGTACTGGATCGGGCGGATAAACAGGCGACTTTGTCCATCATTGTTTGTAAAATCCAAACAATCGGTGAGAAAGAGAGGATAAGGAATGGATCGTTTCGATGCGATGCGCGCCTTTGCTCGCGTGGTGGAGGCAGGTAGCTTCACAAAGGCTGCCCAGACGCTTCATATGAGCAAAACCACGGTGACGCAACTTATTCAGCAGTTGGAAGCGCGCCTGCGCGTCAAGTTACTCCATCGCACCACCCGCAAGCTCGGTGTCACTCCCGACGGCGCGGTCTACTACGAGCACGTCATCCGCCTGCTGGCGGACATGGAGGATGCTGAAAACAGCCTCTCCAGTGCGGCGATTACGCCCGGAGGACGATTACGGGTGGATGTGCCCAGTCCGCTGGCCCGCCTTGTGCTGGTGCCAGCGCTACCGGCTTTCCACGCACGCTACCCTGATATCCAGTTCGACATGGGCGTGAGCGACCGGGTGGTGGATCTGATCGGCGACAATGTGGATTGCGTCTTGCGCGGTGGCGAAATCACCGACCAGTCCCTGATCGCACGCCATGTCGGCGATTTGCAAATCGGCGTCTACGCCGCCCCCAGCTATGTGGAACGCCTTGGCGCTCCTGCGCACCCGCGCGATCTGGAAAACACCGACCATCGCATAGTGGGATTCTTGTCTTCACGCACCGGTAAGATTGATCCTCTGGTGCTGCACTGTGAGAGTGAACATATTGAAATCAAAAGCAGCTATGTGCTTGCAGTGGATGATGGCAATGCTTACCTCGAAGCTGGGCTAGCCGGGTTAGGCGTGATTGCGCTGCCAGTCTATATGGCGGCAGCACATCAGGCTTGTGGCTCCTTGACTCCGCTATTTGAACACTGGCGTATTAATCCAATGCCTCTGTACCTGGCGTTTCCGCCGAACCGCCATGTCAACGCCAAACTGCGAGTTTTTATTGATTGGATCGTTGAATTGATGCAGCACCATGTCCCCAATTCTAACAATAAGTAACTACGTCCCAGCCCCCTGATTCGCTCATCAGCGTCGATTGGTGGTCATTCTGGTGGTCTTGACTGAAAGGGAATTCAGATGTCGACGTCCGCTCCTGGCACATAGCCGACCATCCGTTCAGATGAGATTGTCCAGTACCCGGGGCGCAGATCAAAAGCGAAATAGGCGTCAGTGGCAATAAAAATGCCCTGAGAACAGGGCATTGCGGCATTCAAAAAATGTCAGCAGAAATTATTCGATGTTCTGTATCTGCTCCCGCATCTGTTCAATCAGTACCTTCAGTTCAATCGCCGACGTCGTCACGCTGGCATTAATCGACTTCGAGCCCAGCGTATTCGACTCGCGGTTAAATTCCTGCATCATAAAGTCCAGGCGGCGGCCGACGGCTTCTTGCTTGGTCAGGATATTATAGGTTTCCTTGACATGGGCATCCAGGCGGTCCAGCTCCTCGGAGACGTCCACCCGCTGGGCCAGCAGCACCAGCTCCTGCTCCAGGCGGTTGTTTTCCAGCTGTACCTGCGCGTCTTCCATTTTGGCCAGCAGGCGCTCGCGCTGCCATACCAGGATATCGGGCATCTGCTGGCGCACTTTGGCCACTTCGGCGCTGACGCCGGCCAGGCGCTGCTCAATCATGATTTTGATCGCCGCGCCTTCGGATTCGCGGGCGAGGATAAAGTCATCGAGGGCGGCATCCAGGGCGGCCAGCAGCTCCGCGCCGATGGCGTCCAGATCCTGCTCTTCGGCCGCCATCACGCCGGGCCAGCGCAGGATTTCCATCGGGTCGATTTCGCCTTCGTCGCTTTGCATCTTGACCCATTGGGCCGCTTCCACCAGCTGCTTGGCCAGCGGCTGGTTTAAAATCAGCGCGCTTTGCGTATTGGGATTGACCTCGAAACGCAGGTTGCATTCAATCTTGCCGCGGGTGAGGCGGGTGCGGGTGCGTTCCCTGATGGCAGGCTCAAGGCCGCGAAACTGCTCCGGTAAACGAATATAGGTTTCCAGATAGCGTTGATTAACGGAGCGCAGCTCCCAGGCGGCGTTGCCCCAATCACCTTTAACTTCGCGCCGTGCGAATGCGGTCATACTGCGGATCATATGCGTACCCGTCTCGATAAAAAAGTTGGGGGGATTATACCGTCGCATGGCCGGGCATGATAGGCATATGGTCCCGAAGACCGTATAATGCGCAGCCAATACACGAAATACCAGCCCGGAGAGAGCCATGCGTCCAGCAGGCAGAAACATTCAGCAAGTCCGTCCCGTCACCATTACCCGCCATTTTACCAAGCACGCCGAAGGTTCGGTGCTGATTGAATTCGGCGAGACCCGGGTGCTGTGCACCGCCACGGTGGAGGAGGGCGTGCCGCGTTTTCTGAAAGGCCAGGGCCAGGGCTGGATCACCGCCGAGTACGGCATGCTGCCGCGCGCCACCCATACCCGTAACGCCCGCGAGGCGTCCCGCGGCAAGCAGGGCGGCCGCACCCTGGAAATCCAGCGCCTGATTGCGCGCTCGCTGCGCGCCGCGGTGGACTTGAAGAAGCTTGGCGAATATACCATTACCCTCGACTGCGATGTGTTGCAGGCCGACGGCGGCACCCGCACCGCGTCCATTACCGGCGCCTGCGTGGCGCTGGCCGACGCCCTGGCGGTAATGCAGAAAAAGGGCCAGCTCAAGACCAGCCCGTTTAAGGGATTTGTCGCGGCTATCTCCGTCGGCATCGTGGCGGGAGAAGCGCGCTGCGATCTGGAATATGTGGAAGACTCGGTCGCCGAAACCGACATGAATGTGGTGATGATGGAAGACGGCCGGATGATTGAAGTGCAGGGCACCGCCGAAGGCGAACCCTTCAGCCAGGAAGAGCTCATCACCCTGCTGGAGCTGGCCCGCGGCGGCATAGAAACGTTAATCCAGGCGCAAAAGGCCGCCCTGGCCGGGTAAAGGCCGGTAATATCGGGCGGCGTTAGTCGCCCCGTTGTGAGGAGTGGTAGCCGTGAAAGCGTATCAGCGTGAGTTTATCGAGTTTGCTTTAAATAAACAGGTCTTGAAATTCGGCGAATTTACGCTGAAGTCGGGCCGGATAAGTCCTTATTTTTTTAACGCCGGACTGTTTAATACCGGTCGCGACCTGGCGCTGCTCGGGCGTTTTTACGCCGCCGCGCTGATGGATTCCGGCATCGATTTTGATTTGGTGTTCGGCCCGGCCTATAAAGGCATCCCCATCGCCACCACCACGGTCGTGGCGCTGGCGGAACACTTTGAGCGCGACGTGCCCTACTGCTTCAACCGCAAGGAAGCCAAGAACCACGGCGAGGGCGGCAGCCTGGTCGGCAGCCCGCTGCAGGGCAAGATTATGCTGGTGGACGACGTTATCACCGCCGGCACCGCCATCCGCGAATCCATGGCGATTATCGAGGCCCATAAGGCGCAGCTGGCCGGCGTGCTGATTTCCCTCGACCGGCAGGAAAAAGGCCGGGCCGAGATCTCGGCGATACAGGAAGTGGAACGCGATTACCATTGCCGGGTGATCGCTATCGTCACGCTGCGCGATCTTATCGATTACCTGGAAGAGAAAAGCGAATTGGCCGATCACCTGGCGGCGGTGCGCGCCTATCAGCGTCAATATGGTGTCTAAGTTAACCCGGCGGGCAAAACAGTGTAACAATCGGCTGCCGCCGGACCATGCCGCGCGCTAAGGGCTCAGCGCCGAAAAGCGCGGCTGGACCCGCTCAGCGCAGCTGGGCCACCAGCAGCGGCCAGCGCACGTCGAACTCGTGCATCGGCGAATAGCGGAACTCAGTACGCACGAAACGCGACAGCATGCCCTCGCAGTACGCCAGCAGCTGGCTGGCCAGCAGGGCCTCATCCAGTTCGAACGCCTGTCCTTCCCGTAATTTCCGCTCGCGCAGCACCTGGCGCAGCTGCACTTCGATACGTTCATACAGCTGGTTAATCCGGCCCTGCAACCGGTCCTGCTCAAACATCAGCGCATGACCGGTCATGATGCGGGTCAGCCCCGGGTTGCGTTCGGCAAAACCCAGGATCAGCTGCAGAATCAGGCGCAGACGATTAAGGGTGTCCTTTTCATCTTGCAGGATCAGGTTGATACGGGAAATCAGGCTATCTTCGATAAACTCGATCAGGCTGTCGAACATCCGCGTTTTGCTGGGAAAGTGGCGATACAGCGCCGCTTCCGAAACGCCGACGGTGGCCGCCAGCTTGGCGGTGGTGATACGTTGGCTGCCGTCGCCGGATTCAAGCATTTGCGCCAATGCCTGAAGAATCTCCTCGCGGCGATTACGTTTCGTATTCTTTTTTTCTACCATGCCGAATAGGTCCCTGAGTAACAACATCAATAATGAATTAACATCAGGCATCGGCCGTAACAGCATGATGTGTTACGGCGTTAAAAGAGTGAATTGTCGATGCCGGGGAAGATCCGCCCGTTAACGCCTACTGGCGGCCGGAATGGCCGAAACCGCCTTCCCCGCGGGAGCTGGCGGTAAACTCGTCGACGACGTTGAATTCCACCTGGACGATGGGTACAAACACCATTTGCGCCAGGCGTTCTCCCGGTTCGATGGTGAACACATGCTGGCCGCGATTCCAGACGGACACCATCAGCGGTCCCTGGTAATCCGAATCGATGAGCCCCACCAGATTGCCCAGCACGATGCCGTGCTTATGGCCCAGCCCTGAACGGGGCAGCACCACTGCCGCCAGGCCGGTATCGGCGATATGTACCGCCAGGCCGGTGGGGATAAGGGTGGTTTCACCGGGCGCCAGCACCACGGCGTCGTCGATACAGGCGCGTAAATCCAGCCCGGCGGAGCCCGTCGTGGCATAGGCGGGCAAGGGGAAACGATCGCCTATGCGGCTATCGAGGATCTTAAGGTCGATTTTTTTCATCATAACGGCTGACAATCTCGTCAATTAAACGTTGACCAAGCAGGGACTTATCGCTTAGCGGTAACCGGGTATCCCCGTCTTGCCAAAACAGATGCAGCGCGTTGGTCTCGCTGTTAAAACCCTGTCCCGGCTGGGAAACATCATTGGCGCAAATCAAATCCATATTTTTCGCCGCGCGTTTGCGCCGGGCGTATTCTTCCATATTCTGGGTTTCAGCGGCAAATCCGACCACATAGGGACGATGTTGCGTTAGCGCGCCGACGCTTGCCACGATATCCGGGTTCTTGATCATCCTGATGGTGATTTCCTCACCCCGGGTTTTGATTTTTTCCTCCGCCGGCTCGGCCGCGCGGTAATCCGCCACGGCGGCGCAGCCGATAAAGATGTGCTGATCGCCGATGTCTTTCATCACCGCATCCTGCATTTCCTGCGCGGTGGTGACATTGACGCGCCAGACGCCGGCCGGCGTGGGTAAATTCACCGGGCCGGTCACCAGCGTGACGTGGGCGCCTTTCCGGGCCGCCGCCATGGCAATGGCGTAACCCATCTTGCCGGAGCTATGGTTGCTGATATAGCGCACCGGATCGAGGGCTTCGCGGGTGGGGCCGGCGGTCACCATGATATTGAGATGTTCCAAAGAGCGATCGACGGTGAAATGCCGGCGCGCCAGATCGACCAGATCCAGGGGATCGAGCATCCTGCCCGGGCCGATGTCGCCGCAGGCCTGGCTGCCGATATCCGGACCCCAGAGCAATACGCCGCGGGACTCCAGGGTGCGCAGGTTGGCCTGGGTAGCCGGCGCCCGGTACATTTGCTGGTTCATGGCCGGCGCTATGGCGATCCTGGCGGCGGTGGCCAGGCAAACGGTGGTGAGCAAATCGTTGGCCATGCCCGCGGCGATACGGGCCATCAGATCGGCGCTGGCGGGGGCAATCAGGACCAGATCCGCCCATTTGCCCAGCTCGATATGGCCCATGGCCGCTTCGGCGGCGGGGTCGAGCAGATCGTCGGAAACAGTATGGCCCGATACCGCCTGCATTGTCAGCGGAGTAATAAACGCCTTGGCCGCGGGCGTCATGACCACCCGCACATCCGCTCCCCTTTCGCGCAGACGGCGCACGAGTTCAGGGCTTTTATAGGCTGCGATGCCACCGCTCACACCCAGCACAATATGCTTGCCGGCAAGTTCCGTCATTTCGGTTGTCCGCTTGTAAGCTTAAGTAAAAAACATTTTATCATAACCCTTCCGAGAACAGGCATCTCTCTCGTCAAGAAGCACCCAGTGTTAAATTGCAGCGCCGGCCGCAACTTCTCTTTTACCGCGTCGAACCGGGCCGCGCATGGTGGCATGATAGGCGGGCGGATGAACGGAGGCGGGCGGATGGAAGAGCAGCATAAGGTGAAAGGATGGCGCGATAAACTGGCGCCGCGCGAGAAATTACTGTTGTTCGGCCCGGCAATGCTCAGCGATGCGGAGCTGCTGGCGCTGTTCCTGCGTACCGGCGTGCCGGGCATGCACGTTATGCAATATGCCGAAAGCCTGCTGGCGCGGTTCGGCTCCGTCCATAAACTCATCACGGCGGACCGGCAGACCCTTTGCGCCGTCAAGGGACTGGGCAATTCTAAATACGCCCAGTTGCAGGCCATCGGCGAGATGGCGCATCGTTTTTATTGCTCCCATCTGATACGCGAAAACGCCATGACCAGCCCGGAGATCACCCGCGGCTACCTGCAATTATTACTGGCGCGCCGGGAGCGCGAAGTCTTCGTGGTCATGTTCCTGGATAACCAGCACCGCCTGATTAGCCATCAGGAGATGTTCCAGGGCACGGTGAACAGCGTTGAGGTGCATCCGCGTGAAATCCTGCGCGAGGCGCTTAAAGTCAATGCGGCGGCGATAATTTTAGCGCACAATCATCCGTCGGGAAAAGCCGAACCCAGCCGCGCCGATCGGGATGTAACCGATCTGGTGGTCAAAGCGTGCTTGTTCCTGGATATCCGGGTACTCGATCATTTGGTCATTGGGGCGGGAGAATACGTCTCTTTTGCCGAAAAAGGGTGGTTGTGAGACGCTTTCCTGCGATCCTCCGGGATCTTTAGTTGCGCGGGACTTGAGCACTTGCGCTTCAAAGCGTATACTACGCCACCTTTGAGAATCCTGGGTGTAGCGTTGAGAGCCTATCTCAGCAGATTTAAATCTGTTGAAAGTCTCTCCTCAGTGAATGTGCTGAGATGGGCTCTAAAGCCTGACGAGGCGGCTAACACCTTTTTACGAAGCTCGAGCTGATTAGATTTTTGGAGAATAGACATGTCCCGAGTCTGCCAAGTTACCGGCAAGCGCCCGGTGAGCGGCAACAACCGCTCCCACGCAATGAATGCGACCAAACGCCGTTTTCTGCCTAACCTGCACTCTCACCGTTTTTGGGTTGAGAGCGAAAAACGCTTTGTTACGCTGCGTGTATCTGCTAAAGGTATGCGTGTGATTGATAAGAAGGGCATCGAAACGGTCTTGACCGATTTGCGTGCCCGCGGTGAAAAGTATTAAGGAACTGAATCATGGCTAAAGGTGTTCGCGAGAAGATCAAGCTGGTTTCTTCTGCTGGTACTGGTCACTACTATACCACTACGAAGAATAAACGTACCAAACCGGAAAAGTTGGAATTGAAAAAATTCGATCCGGTTGTACGCCAGCACGTACTTTACAAAGAAGCTAAAATCAAATAATTTTAGCGGATTGCAAAAAACCCGGCCCCGGCCGGGTTTTTTTATGACGTGTTTTGCAGGCGTTTTGTTGAAAAGGGCAATTGTGCTTCGCGCTCTTTATCATCATGTTATTTTACCTGAGCAACATGTGCCTGCGCGGCATTAAAAAACAACAGGTGGTATATGCCAGAACTCCCCGAGGTGGAAACCAGCCGGCGCGGCATAGAGCCTTGGGTCGCCGGTCAGCATATTGTCCGGGCGGTGGTGCGCAACGCGCGCCTGCGCTGGCCGGTGTCCGACGAAATCATCGCCCTGCGCGACCGTCTGGTCATCAGCGTGCAGCGGCGGGCCAAATATCTGCTGCTGGAGCTTGGCGACGGCTGGATCATTATCCACCTGGGTATGTCCGGCAGCCTGCGTGTCTTGCCGCAGCCGGCGGCGCCGGAAAAACATGACCATGTGGATCTGCTGATGAGCAACGGCTGCACCATCCGCTATACCGATCCCAGGCGTTTCGGCGCCTGGCTGTGGAGCGCCGATCTGGCCACCAGCCGCGTGCTCGCGCATCTGGGGCCGGAGCCGCTGAGCGATGAATTTAATGGCCGCTGGCTGTTCGGCAAATCACGCAATAAGCGCACGCCGGTCAAACCCTGGCTGATGGATAATAAACTGGTGGTGGGCGTGGGCAATATCTATGCCAGCGAGTCGCTGTTTGTGGCGGGCATCTTGCCCGGGCGCCCCGCCGGTTCGCTGACCGAGGCCGAGTCCGGGCTGCTGGCGGAAACCATCAAGGCGGTATTGCTGCGCTCCATAGCGCAGGGCGGCACCACGCTGCGCGATTTTATGCAAACGGACGGCAAGCCCGGCTATTTTGTGCAGGAACTGCAGGTCTATGGGCGCGGGGGAGAAAGCTGCCGGGTATGCGGGACACCGATCCAGACGGCGAAGCACGGCCAGCGCAGCACCTTCTTTTGCCCCCACTGCCAGCATTGAGTCAGGGCTGCAGGCGCGCGTTAACTTCCCGGGCGATAGGGTCAGGCAGGAAATGATCGACGTTGCCGCCGTGCAGGGCGACCTCTTTGACCAGCGTCGATGAGATATAAGACCACGCCTGGGCCGGCATCAGGAACACGCTTTCCAGTTCCGGCATCAGGTGCTGGTTCATCTTGGCCAGCTGCATTTCATATTCGAAATCCGATACCGCCCGCAGTCCGCGCACCAGGATATTGGCCTGCTGCTGGCGGGCAAAGTTGGCCATCAAATCGCTAAAACCAATAACCTCGACGTTGGGCAAATGGCCGGTAACCTGCCGGGCCAGGTCGACGCGTTCCTCAAGGGAAAACAGCGGCTTTTTGCTCGGACTGTAGGCAATGGCCAGGATCACGTGGTCGAACATCTTCGCGGCGCGGGTCACCAAATCGAGATGGCCGTTGGTGAGCGGATCAAAGGTGCCCGGATAAATGGCTTTGGTTGTCATCAGGCTTCTCTCTTGATAGTGCGGCCAAGCGCCCACAGGGCGGCATACTTATTAAATGTATACTGCGCGTTCACTATTGCCAGCAACAAACCCTGCTTGCCGTCCAGAAAACCGGCGCGGAGCAGCCAGGTCTTGATAAACGCGCCGAGCGTATGTCCGATGATGGCGAAAAAACCACATTTTTTATTTTGCCGGTGGCGCTCAAGCGCCCAGGCCTCGGCATATTGCAGCTGTTTGCGCTGGAAAGCCATCAGATCGCGGCAGGTAAGATGTTGCAGGCAACCTTCAAGTTTGACGACCCGCGCGCTGCCGATATCCAGGGATTCATGCACCGGATTATCGTTGTAGCGAAAGTGTTCGCGGGCATACAGCCGCACCACCCGATCCGGATACCAGCCGCTGTGGCGCATAAAGCGGCCGAGAAACAGGTTGGAGCGCGCGCAGCTGTAAACGGTATCAGGTTGGGGGGGCAGGCGGATTATCTGTTCAATGGCGCGCTTGAGGCCGGGTGTTACCCGTTCATCGGCGTCGAGCATCAGGATAAAATCGCCGGTGGCGTACCCCTGCGCGCGCTGGCGCTGTTTGCCGAAGCCCGGCCACCCTTCGGCTTCAAAAACCCGGGCGCCGGCCTGCAGGGCGATGTGGCGCGTCGAGTCGGTGCTGGATGAGTCCAGCACCACGATTTCGTCCGCCCATTGCACCGATGCCAGGCAGTCCGGCAGCAGCCCGGCTTCGTTACGGGTAATGAGCACCACCGACAGACGCGTTTGCGACGGCATTTATTGACTCCGCTGTGGCAGGTATGGCTCCAGCAAGTGTAGCAGCCGCTGCAGGGCGCCCTGGTTTTGGTGCAACACTTCCACCGCGTGACGGCCGTAATACAGGCGATAATCTTCGTCGGTCAGCAGGGTAGTGATTTCCTTGACCAGCGTCGGGACGTCGGTCACGGTAATCAATCCCCCGGCTTCGGCAAGCTTGCCGCAGATGTCCTTGAAATTGATGGTATGGGGGCCCATCAGCACCGGGATGGCATGGGCCGCGGCCTCCAGCGGATTATGGCCGCCGCGCTCGACCAGGCTGCCGCCGACAAAGGCCAGATCGGCAATACCGTACAGCAGCATCAGCTCGCCCATGGTGTCGCCGATCACCACCTGCGTATCATGAGCGGGAATATCGCCGGAGCTGCGTAATATCGAGGTTAAACCGGCCTTTTGCGTCATTTCCCGCGCCACCGGGAAGCGTTCCGGATGGCGCGGCACCAGGATCAGCAGCAGATCGGGAAAGGCGGCCAGCAGCTGGCGATGGGCCTGCAGGAGAAGGGTTTCCTCACCTTCGTGGGTGCTGGTGGCAATCCATACCGGGCGGCGCGACGCCCACTGGCGCCGCAGCGTCAGCGCCCGCGCCGCCAGTTCCGGGGTGACTGATATATCGAATTTCAGGCTGCCGGTGACGGCCAGCTGGTTTCGTTTCAGCCCCAGTTGCAGAAAGCGGTCGCCGTCTTCCTGGGTTTGCGCGGCGATAAGCGTAATCCGCTCCATGATCCGGGCGATAAACGTGCTGAATTTTTTGTAACCGGCGGCGGAGCGGGCGGATAAACGCGCGTTGGCGACCACCAGGGGGATTTTACGTTTGTGCAGGGCTTTGATCAGGTTAGGCCAAAGTTCGGTTTCCATCACGATAACCAGCTTGGGATTCACCTGGTTCAGGAAACGGTTCATGGCCCCCGGCAGATCGTAGGGCAAATAAACATGGTGCACATCCTTGCCGAAGGCGGACTGGACCCGCTCCGAGCCGGTGGGCGTCATGGTGGTGACGGTAATGGGCAAAAATGGGTAACGGTGGCGCAGTGCGCGTACCAAAGGTATCGCCGCCAGGGTCTCGCCGACCGATACCGAATGCAGCATAATGCCGCCGGGTTTTACCTTGCCCTGGCAATATCCGTAGCGTTCAGCCCAGCGGCGGCGATATGCCGGCGCCTTACGGCTGCGCCATAATAACCGAATCCATATCAGCGGCTGGATAAGATAGATGAGTATGTTATAGATCATTATAGTTAGCTATAGTAAGGCACCGCGGCTGGTGTGCAGAGTTAATGTTTAACCAAATTATTAAAAGCGCATTTTAAGCGCGTCCATGCTAACAGATAAGTCGCTTTCCCACATTATATCAAGTGTTTTTATACGGATAACAATTGGGTGTATAGCCCGGTCAATTGCTGGGAAAGACGCGCGGGAGTACAGTCTTTCACCCGTTCACGGGCGGCCAGACCCATTCCGGGCTGGCGCTGGCGCGAAGGTATGGCGTTGGCGCACTCCGTCAGCGTTTTGATATCCAGCGCATCGCAGACAAATCCTTCTCTCCCGGCCTCGATAAACTCCGCGCCGCCGCAGCGCTCGCTGGTAATCACCGGCAGGCCGCAGGCCATGGCTTCCAGTATTACGTTTGGGAACGGATCGTAGAGGGTGGGTAAAATCAAACCGTCGGCCCCATGATAAAAGGGGAGTACGTCCGTTTGTACCCCGACAAAACGAATGCGCTGCAGGCAGCCTAATCCCTGGGCGAAAGCGCGATATTTATCCTGCTGCTTATCCTGGCCCACCACGATCAGGTAGCGATCGGTGGCGGCGATGGCGGCGATGGCCGCTTTCAACCCTTTGCGTTCAAATCCGGAACCGACATAGATCAGGGCGCAGGCCTGCTCCGGGATAACCATGCGCTCCCTGACGCGCCTGCGCTGTTCCGGCGCGGCGGGATAAAAGCGGGTCGAATCGATGGCGTTGTAAATCAGGGAAAATTTCTCTTCCGGCACTTGATAGCAACGGATAATGTCGTTTTTCACCATCAGGGAATTGCAAATGATCTTTTTTAACTCGGGCGCGTGAAACATCGCCTCTTCCGCCGCCAGCACATAACGGTGATAGCCGCTTAACGAGGTCAGCCACCGCTGGTGCGCCGGGATAATACGCGCCCGCTGCTCAAGCCAGACCCGGTGTACGCCGTCGCCGGCGCGGAAAACATCGCAGCCGGCGATACGCTCATGGCTTTGCACTAAATCGAAATGCTCATGTTGCCAGCAACGCCGGGCGGCCCGGGCAAAACCGCGCTCACGGGACACCCGGCCCCATTTGGCCGGGTTGCAGATATGCACATGCCAGTCGGGCCGGGGTTCGCCCGACCATTGCCGTGTCAGGATATTCAGTTCCAGCCCGGAATTATCCAGGGCATCCAGCGCCCGGGTAATAAAACGCTCCGCGCCGCCGTCGGGGCGGTACTTTTGCCGGACTATCGCCAGCCTGGTTTTTTTCATCATGCCCTGCTTACGGTGCTGTTGATAAATAATACCGCGCGGCGTCCAATACCGTCTCAACGGGAATGGCGTCGAGATAACGCTCCCGTGTCCGGGTATCTATGGCGTCGGGCCGCGGGATCTCGGCAAAATCGCCGGCCCAGATCACGGTGCTGTTATCGCTCCACGGCCGCCAGTGCTGCAGTTTGGTCGGGCCGAACAAGGCCACGCAGGGGGTATTGAGCGCCGCGGCCATATGCATCGGCGCCGAATCGACGCCGATAAACAGCCTGGCATGATCGATAAGCGCCGCCAGCTGGGTCAGCGTCAGCTCCCCCGCCAGGGAGACGACCTGGGGATTATGGCAAAGGGACTGGATATGCGCGATCATGTCGCGCTCTTTTTTATCCGGCCCGGCGGTGAGGATAATGGCTAATCCCTGGGATTGCAGGGCGTCGATTAACTGCGCCATCTTGGCGTCGTCCCAGCATTTGTAGGTCCAGCGCGACGTGGGCTGGATAACGATATATTCGCCGGTGACGGCGCGTTCGGCCAGCAGGCGCCGCCGGCTGGCCTCGTCGTCGGGCGAGTAGTGCATCGAGGCGCGGCGGTCGGTAATCGCGATATTCAGCGGCGCCAGGATACTGAGGTTTTGCTCAACGGTATGCAGCGCGCCATGGTTGTCGGTGGCGACCAGGCAGGTATGCGCCCTGCGCCAGATAAACGACTGCCGTTTTTGATAATTGAAGCCGATGCGCACCGGCGCCCCGCTTAATAACGTGATGGCGGCGCTGCGCCACTGATCGGCCAGGTTGATCACCAGGTCGAAATGGCGGGCGCGAATGCTTTTCAGCAGCGCCAGCTCCTGTTTAAGCTGATAGCGGATGCCTTGTTTTTTCCAGGAACGATCGATGGCATGGATAACCGCTATCGCCGGATGGTAGCGGAGTATGGCTTCGGTTTCTTTGTAGAGCAGCACATCGATTTCGCAATCAGGATAGTGCCCGCGCAGGGTATTGATAACCGGCGTGGTCAACAGCATATCGCCGTGATGGCGTAGTTTGATTAACAGAATTCTTTTTACCGGGGCGGATGGAACGGCATGGCGAATGGACATGTTGGCGCAGACCTATTGATATTCTGATAACTCAGACCATGGAATTACGCTAAAATTCAGCGCTCGCGCCACGCATAGATCCTGCGCAGCCACAGCAATAGCTGGTACCACTGCTTAATGCCGCGGGCATTGCGGATCATACGCTTATGGGTTCCGCTGGCAAAGATATCATTAATCATGATTTGCCTGGCCGCCGGGTCAGGTTCGCGGCGCAGGGAATGACAAACGGATAATGCTTCATGCGTCACCTGGAAGGCGAATTCGGGATACATTGTTATCTTGCCGCGATAGCGTTGGTTTATTTCTTCCAGGCGTTGCGCAATGCGGATGTAATGGCGCTGGTACTCAACGTTTTTCATGCCGGTTCTTTTTTGATTGCTGATGGACTGATCATGGATGTAATAGCGGTACAGCACCTCTTGGGTATAGCGCACCCGGCGGGCGTTAAACATCAGCTCCGTGGTCCAGGGAATATCCTGATGATGCAATCCCGGCTCAAAGCTGAGGTTGAGCTGTCTTATCAACGCCAGGCGATAGATGCCAAGCCATACCACATGCAGATAGCGTCTGGTCGCCAGGGCCTTGCGCAGCCAGGTCGGTCCGTCCAGCACCCCGGTGGATGTCAGGCGCTCCGGCGGTATTAACGTTTTAATGCGCTTCGAGCCAAGGAAAAAACGCTCGCCGTTACATTGGGCGACGTCAAGGTCATCCCCCTCGGCCATGTCCATGAGCGTCTGGTACAGCGCGGGATACAGCAGATCGTCGGCATCGGGGAAGGTGACATAAGCGCCGCGGGCAATGGCCAGGCCGGCATTGCGCGCGCGCGATACGCCGCCGTTGGGCTGGTTGATAACGGTAATATGCCCGTAGTCTTGCGCATATTTTTGGGCCAGGGTTTGCGAACCGTCGGTGGAACCGTCGTTGACGATAATGATCTCAATGTCATGCAGCGTCTGGGCGAGCAGCGAATCCATAAAAGCGGCAAACTTTTCGCCCGCGTTATACAGGGGGATAATGACGCTCAGCTTAACGGGGGCTACGGACGGCATGTTAGCAGTCATACAATAAACTTTCCGGCCAAAGTGACGCTATACCCCCGGGCCGTATCGGCCGATAGGCTTGCATGGTTAAACGGCATTGGTGGTCTTATCAGCGCTGTCTACCCGGCTTTTTACCGTTTCGGGGGCCGGGGCGACCTGGCGCAACAGCAGCAGATAACCCAAAACCATCATGATAAAGTAGGGCGATTCGCGATTATAAAATTGACAGTCGACCTGGCTAAAGATAACCACCGGCAGCGACAGCAGTAAAAATGCCCCCGCGCCCGAAAACAGGACAAACGGGTAAACCAGCAGCGCCACAAACACCGCCAGCATCAAAAGCGCGCCAAAGATACCCTGTAATGAGAGCGTATCCAGCAGATCGTTATGCATGTGATATTGTACGTTATTCAATGCTTCCTGGTTTCCCGCTTCGTGCTGCTGAATATAGCGCGTTGCCAGCGCATTGCGGCTGTCCACCGATTGCCCGAACGGGTGCTCGCCAAAACTGTGCCAGGCGGATTTCCATAAGCTAAGGCGCGCTCCCAGCGAGGTGCTGTTTTGACCTTGCATATAGAGCTCCGCCTCTTGCTGGATACCGTCCAGGCGGTCCAACGCCGGATGATAATAGGATTTGCCGTAGAGCAGGGCGCAGACGCCTAAAATCACAATGGCGGTGGCAAAAATGCGTTTATGGTTTTTTTTGCCGTAAAACAATTCATGCCCCAGGCAAAAGATCACGAATATCCCATAAAACACCAAGGCCGAACGGGTCTCGGTGGCCAACAATGTCACCAGGGTCAGGCCGATGGCCAGCAGGCAGAGCGGACGGTAGAGATGCGGCGCAAATCGGCGCAGGCAGTAGACGGCGATCATTGAAAACAGCACCAGCATATAGGCGCCCGAGGTGGCTGCATCGGCGTTGATTTTTATCCGCACGCCGGTCTTCAGGTATTGCAGCGTATCGGTAATAGCGATGAGCGCCAGCAGCGCAAACATCAGGTAGCCGGCGAGGTTGGCGGCGCGGAAGCTGAAATGCCAGGTTGTCCTGTTGCGTTCGATGCAGTAAAGCACAAAAGCCCCCAGAACCATACGCTTACCGCTAATTTGATAATGGTAGGCAACCAAGGGGAAATCGGGACTGCTGGTTAACGACAGCCACACTAATTTGCTCAGGCCCAACAGGAAAAACAAGGTCGGAAAAACGTAAAAATGAATTTTTTTATCGACTTTGAAAACCAGGATGAGGAAATGTATGACGCTGATATAGGTCAGGATGTAAAACGCATTGCGGCTCACCGGTCCTGAAAACAAAAAAAAAGCGATGGAAATACTGATGAGAAAAAAGTAGGTCAGCGAAAGAACGTGATCAACATTGCGCCAGCGATAAGCATTATTCAAAGCAATCATTTAGCGGTTCCAGCATGGAAATATTTATTTTTTATGTATCTTATCAGCCACATCAGGCTATCAGAATAACGCTTTTGAAACCAAAGCACATAAGCGTAGCGCTTCATTTCCTTATGTTTGACCGGGATATCCAAGGGTTCGGATTGCCAGGGCGTACGCAGATAATACGTACTGTAGAGATCGGCCAACGGCCCCGAGCCCCATAAATGCCAGGGTTTACATTTGCCTGTGTAGTGGATCAGCACGGTATCGGCGGGGAGTTTGGGCCGATGATTGACCTTATTGGCAATAATATCATAGATGTAGTTATATTTTTTAGGCAATAGCAGGACTTCTTTTTCCAACACCAGGTTAAGCGCATCCTGGTCGGGAAAACGGAAATAATCGCCCTTTTCGTTCAGTACCTTCAGCAAGCGCGCGGTGGTGTTACGCTCCAGCCATAGCGGGACATTGATATACAGAAACCCCGAATTAAAATAATTTCCCGAGGCCAGGCTCAGCTCCGGGCAAAGCGTAGCGCGCGCGCGTTTATTATCGTTGACCGCGCAGAGGGTGTAATTATCAAAAGAGAGATCAATCAAGGGATTGATGCTACCAATGCACAACGTATCCGCGTCCAGATAGATCACCCGCGACACCCTGTCCTTAAGTATTAACGGAATAAAAATACGGTAGTAAATCGTTTTGGCATACCGGCCGATACAGGGCATGTCATCAAAACAGCCGCTATGGTATTTGTATAATGTCATGGCAAGCGCGCGCCCCGCCACCAGGGTAAGCAGCTTCTTTTTGACGTCATCGGCCAAGCCGTTGCTGAAAATATGGATATGAAAATAGCTATCCGGATTATTTTCCAGCAAAGAAAACAACGTTACACCCATACCGCGCGCATACTGGTTATCAACGCCAAACGCAATATGACAGACAGGTTGGGAGGCGGCCGGCAACGTATCAATGAGCATCTCTTGATGCTCAATCATGTTTGTCACGACTTTGCTATCCATTGATCACTTCCTTATGACTAAGTCTAGCAACAAAGGCGAAAATATCGTCGCGATTAGCCGGCGTTAGCGCAAATAATCTGAGCGGCGATTGTTCAAAGCGGTAAGGCGCGGAAAATACAAACGATGATGGCGCAATATCCGCCGGCGCGATGATAAGCACCTGGCCCAAAGGCCGCTGTTCGGCCATACAGCATGGGCCCGCCAGGCAGATTACCGGTACCCGCTGCGCGTCGGCGATATACACGTTGCCCGAATCCGATGCTATGTAGCAATCCATGCGCGCTATGGCGCAGGGAATTTCCTCAAGCCGCAACTGTCCGACCAGGCTAACCACATTGCCGGCGTCGCCGTTAACCTGGTAAAACTCGTCCAGGTAGCGCTGTTCATCCTGTGGCCCGAAAACATAAAAAACACAGGGCAGGGGCGCAAGGGTGGCCAGGATTTGCCCCCAGACGGCGGCGGGAATGGTTTTGGCTTTATTGCCGGCGGAGATGCTGATGCCGATTTTTATTTTCCCCGGCGCGTCAGGTATCGGCAATGCCCGCGGCGGTTGCCAGAGCGGAAACGTGGCATGTTTGGGCTGGCTGCGCCAGGTCAGAGAGCGGTCGGCAAGCTTCAGGTAGTTCTCAAGCGTCAGCGTGTCGCGGCGGTGTTCAACGCAGCCTGAGGCCGTCAGATAAAAAATGCCGTGGTACCATTTGCGCGTGTAGACGGTAAGAAACTGTTTATTGGGCGCATTGCAGACGGCGGCGTAAAACAGGTTGGTGCTATTGGGTTGCAGCAGGTAGACATTGCTATAGCGGTTAAGCAGCTTCAGCGCCAAACGCATTTTTTTTAACAAGCCGGATTTGTATTCTTCAATAAAAAAGTAGTCCGCCAGCGTGCTGTCGCGGGAGGCGAGCGGCGCCACCGTCCGGCTAAGCAGCGCGTCCGATCGGCCAAGCTGCTGCAGCAGCGGCGTGATATTGACAAAATCGCCAATCTTGGCGGTTTGGATAATTAAATTTCTACCAGTGTGCTTTTGGAATGGCTTTAGCGCTAACTTTATTGGTAGCAATAAAATAAACAGAAACACATAGCTCATTAGTTAATTCGTCCGCTTGCCTCACGCGATAACAGGGCAGCCAACTCGGCGTAAACACGCGTTGCCGGGAGATTCTCCAGCCGGTTATCCTCTGACTGCAATGCATGCTGATTATTGCCGTAACCACCAATAAGCCCGGGATCGGTGGGACCGTATAGCGTAATATTCGGCCGATCGAGCGCGGCGGCAAGATGGCTTAAGCCGGTGTCAACCGAGACCACCGCCGTCGCGCCGGCCAGCACGTCGGCCACTCCCGCCAGATTAAGCCTGGGAAGCACCACAACTGAAGGGAAATTGTCCGAAAGACGCAGGGCGCGTTCATATTCCGACGCGGTGCCCCAGGGCAGCCTGATGTCAAAACCGCTGGGCGATAACAATTCTATCAGCTCGCGCCAATGCGTTTCCGGCCAATGTTTTTCTTTCCGGGTGGTGGCATGCAAAAAAACCAGATAAGGCGCGACAGGATCATGCCGGGCGGCGGCGCCGGTAAAATGTCCGGCAATGGCATAATCCCCGGGTCCCGCCGGCACGTCATAACCGAGGCTGACGGCAAACAGCTGGCGAATGCGCTCAACGGCGTGCTGCTGGCGATCGATGTGATGGCGATGATTATAAAACCAGCTCGCAAAAGGTTCACGCGCGCTTTTGCCATCCAGTCCATGTTTTTCCCCCCGGGCAACCCGGGTCACCAGCGCGGCGCTTTTTATCAATCCCTGCGCATCGATCACCCGATCGTAGCGTTTTAGCTGCAGCTGGCGCTTAAAGTCGCAGCGTTCCTGGCGGGTTGCCGCGCCAAACCAGTTTTTGCGCCAACGCCTGATTGCCACCGGTATCACCCGGTCGACCGCCGGGTGCCATGAGGGGATCTGCGCAAAACCTTCTTCCACCACCCAATCAAAACGAATGCCCGGCAACGCATGCATGGCGTCGGTCAGGGCGGGCAGCGTATGCAGCACGTCGCCCATGGAGGAGGTTTTGACAATCAGCACCTGCATCAGCGCCCCTCATCCGCAGCGAGCAGTGTGTCCAGCTCTGCCGCCACCCGCTCGGGCTGGATATCCATCAGGCTCTGATGATAGCCTTGTGCGTCGCTCCCTTTACGGATGCGCTGATAACCGCTGATTAAACGGATCACTTTGGCATGCCGGGCCAGCGGCGGGGTAAAATCGGGACTGCTGGGGCCGTAAAGCGCCACCAGGGGTCTCTCCAGCGCGGCGGCGATATGCATCAAGCCGGAATCGTTGCTGACCACCGCCCGACAACCGGCCAGCAGGGCCACCGCCTGTTCAAGGGATGTTTGCCCCGCCAGATTGCGGCAGTGTTCGCCCGCGGACGCCTCCAGCATGCCGGTTATCTCGTCGGCGGTGGCGCGATCTTTCGCCGAGCCGAACAGCAGGACCTGATAGCCGCGGGCGATAAGCGTGCCTGCCAGCGCGGCGTAATGATAATGGGGCCAGCGCTTGGCCGGCCCGAATTCCGCGCCGGGACAAAAACCGATGGCCGGCCGTTCCGTGGTGAGGGAAAAGGCGGCGCGGGCAGCCAGGATTTCATCCCGCCGGACCTCAAGGCGCGGCCAGAGCAATGGCTGCGGTAAATCCTCCGCGCTGCGGATATCCGCTTTATCATATGCCAGCGCCACATAGCGCTGCACCATGAGGGGAAACGCGGTTTTATCCAGCACGCGCAGATCGTTTAACAGGCCGTAGCGCATTTCACCGCGCCAGCCGGTGCGCCTGGCGATGCCGGCAAAAAAAGGCACCAGGGCGGATTTGAAGGAGTTGGGCAGTACGATGGCCTGCTGATAATGCTGCTTTTTCAGTCTGAGGCCAAGCCGCCGCCGCTGCGCCAACGCCAACGCGCCATGGCCAAGCGGCATCGACAGCGCCTGCTTCACCTCCGGCATACGGTTTAGCAACGGACGGCACCAATCGGGCGCCATCACCTCTATTTCCGCGCCGGGATGAAGGCTCAGCAGGGTACGGTACAGGCTTTGCGACATCATCATATCGCCAACCCACGACGGCCCGATAACCAGTATTTTCATACCGCTGATATCATCCTTGCCTGTGCATTAATGGTTGCGATTTAACCATGCTAAATATTCGCCCACGCCTTCGGCCACGGTTTTGAACGACTTAGTGTAGCCCGCGGCCCGCAGCTGGGTCAGATCGGCCTGGGTGTAAGCCTGGTAACGCCCCCTGAGTTTCTCGGGGAAATCGATATACTCAATCTGGCCTTTTTTATGGAAATCCAGCACCGCGTCCGCTACCGCCTGGAAGGACTCCGCCCGTCCGGTGCCGCAGTTGAAAATACCGGAAACCCCTTTTTGCCAAAACCATAAATTCACCTCGGCCACATCGCCGACGTAGATGAAATCACGTTTAAAGCCTTCGCTGCCGGAAAATAATTTGGGGTTTTCACCGGCATTGATCTGGTTATTCAAATGGAACGCGACGCTGGCCATGCTGCCTTTATGACCTTCATGCGGACCATACACGTTAAAGTAGCGAAAACCGCAAATCTGGGACTCGGCTTCCGGCAATATAGCGCGAACATACTGATCGAACAGGAATTTTGAGTAGCCGTACACATTCAGCGGCTGCTCGTACTGCCGTTGTTCGATAAAATGTTCCGTCCTGCCGCCGTAGGTGGCGGCGGAGGAGGCGTACAGAAAGGGAATCGAACGCTCAAGGCAATAATGCAGCAGCTCCTTGGAGTATTGATAGTTGTTATCCATCATATACTTGCCGTCCCATTCGGTGGTGGAGGAACAGGCGCCCTCATGGAATACGGCTTCGATATCGCCAAAATCATCGCCGGCCATGATGCTGGCGATAAAATCTTCCTTATCCATATAATCGGTGATATTCGCCTCTACCAGATTAATGAATTTTGTGCCGTCCTTGAGGTTATCCACCACCAGGATATCGCTGTGCCCGAGGTTGTTCAGCGACTTAACAATATTACTGCCGATAAATCCGGCCCCACCTGTGACGACTATCATGGGATACCCTTGTTGAGCTTACGCGGAGCTGGCACTGTGTCTGCTCCTTTATGTCCACTATGATACCATTTCCTCTGTGACCTTAGTATCCGTGCGGTAAAATGCCGCCGGGTTATCGCCATGCCATGAGGAATGCATGCAGTCATAATGATTGCTTTTCATTATCAGTGAGATAGCGCACTTTTCGGGTATAATCCTGTGATTTGAACAGCAGTTCGCCATCGGGGGACGCCAGATATTTTTGCCACTCCGCCAGCGGAAAACCCCCATGCGCCCCCACTACCTGCGCTGGAATCACCGAGGGCGTGCCGCCGATTTTTTTCGACACCGGCCAATTCATCCAGTCGCCCAGGTTGATGGTGCGGATATCAAGCGTATCGAGCATGGCGGCCAGAGGCAATTGGTCGGTCGGCGGCTGATCATCGCCCAATTGCGTCCAGGTATCGATGAAAAAAGCCGTCCATATGGGACACATCCGCCGCCAGGTGCTGGCCGTAGCCGCAAGAAAAGCGCCGTTAACATGATCCAGCAGGCCCGGCCGCACGGCATCGCGATAATATGCCGGGATGCGTTCCGGCGCGGCGCGGCTGAGTTTAGCCGTCATTTTCCCCTGCCGGAAACTGGAGTAAATATGATCGTCCACCAGGCGGATAACGGGCATCCGCAGCAGGTTCAAATCGGAATCGATCATCAATATACCCTCGGTGCGGGCCTGCAGAGGCGCCTGCAGCTTGACCAGGCGGCTGAGATAGATTTGTTTATAGCGATAATCGCCGTCACGGGTTTCCAGCGCCAGGGTAACTATCCTGACCTTTTCGGGCAGCGGCGGAAATTTATGCGCCGGCTGGTCGGTGACAATCACGATTTCACGCACCTCCTGCGCATAACGCTGCGCAAAGGTGGCGCTCAGCATCGCTTCCTCAATATAATCCTCGCCCACCGAGGGGATCACGACGGACGTTACCGGCACCCAAGGCAGGGAAGCGTCTATTTTTTCGTCATAAGCGATATTATGACGACGGACGATATGGCGATATTTGGCGTTAAGAAATTCGAACATATCTACCTCAAAGCGTTTTTATGCTGCCGAGCACGGCTTCGACACCCAGGACATATTTATCAATGGTGAAGTGGGTCTTTACCATATGGTTGGCCTGCTGGGCCAGCGTGCGGCGGTATTGGGCGTCCAGGTAAACCGTTTTCAACTGTTTGAACAGGGCCTGGGTATCGCCGTAGGGGAATAGCAGTCCGGTTTCCTGATGTTTAATCAATTCCATGGTGCCGGTGACATCGGAACCGATGACCACCGTATTCAGCAGCATGGCTTCAAGGATCACGCGCGGCAGTCCTTCGCTGCGCGACGCCAGGATGAAGGTATCAAAGGCGGCCAGGTATTCCATGGCGTTGCTTTTGAAACCGGTAAAAATCACCTTATCCAGCAGACGAAAGCCGGCGGCCATCCGGACCAATCGCTGATGCTCGGGACCCGCGCCGACGATCACCATTTTCCAGCGTGCCTCGGGGTAGGCCTGGTTGAATAAATGCAGGGCCTGCAGGGTATGGTGATGGGCCTTGCGCGGGATAAGCGAGCCTATGCTGCCGAAGATAAAGGTGTGATCGTCGGCGCCAAGGGTGTGGCGCAGCGGGAGTCCGTCCGGCAGGGGCTGATCGATGTCGATACCGTTAAACACCGTATAACAGATCTCCGGCTGCACGCCGCTTTGGATCAGCTTGTCCTGCACCCCGGAGGATACCGAGATAATGGCATGGCACAGGGTATTGACCATTCTGACTATCTGGCGGCTCATCACGGGTTCGATACGGCAATGTTGCACCACGGTGGTCGATAAGCCCATGGTGGCGTAGTACCCCTCGACATTGGAGCTGGGCTGGTTGTTCATATATAAAATATCATATTGGCCCATTTCCAGTAATGAACTGATTTTATTGATATTGGGATCAATTCGCCAGATTTTGTCGATGGCGTAAATCGCGGCGAGACGAACCTTTTTATTGAAGAAAAGCAGGGTGCGCAGGATTTCCTTGCCCCATTTGGCCCAGGCAGGTTGCCGGGTCTGGGGAATGAAGAACACCTGAATCCCCAGCGCGGCCAGGACCTCGCTGACCGTTTCGTTATTATCGCGGGCATAATTATTGTAAAAACAGCAGCTGATGTCGAATTTTTCGCGGTCGATGCGTTTAAGCAATTCCAGCATGCTGTTGGTGCCGCCGCCCCATTCCTTGCCGCTGTCCAAGAGAAGAATTTTCATCCGGCTTTGTGGCATCGTCATGCATTCCCAATATTTGAATGATTATCATTTAAGGTACATTAACGCGGGCACCGCCCCGTCACTATTCCGTTATTTATTGCCGGGATCCGCTATTTTTCCGGGCGCAGCGGCGCCGGGAGCGGTTTGCCATGCTCCCCGAGCATAACCCGCCGCGTCTCATCCAGGCTAGAGAATATGGCCTTGAACATGGCGTCGGCGTACACCGGCGGCGGCGCCTGTTTCACGGTACATTGCGGGATGCCGTGGAACGGATTGCGCGGCCTGACGGGCTTCGGTTCCGGCGCGGGGGCCGGGGCGTAACGTTCATTCAATAACATGCTCGGGCGCACCAGCACAATATCCGCGGGCAGCGTGGGCAACATTTGCGCCAAGACCCTGACGGTATTGGGGTGGGGGTGACCGATGGCGATGGCTGAACCGTTACGCCGGGCCAGGGCCACGGCGCGGTTGAACTGCTGGCGAATGTCCGCTTCGTTGCTGGTATCGTCCAAAAAAACGTTGCGCCTGATGACGCTGATGCCGGTGCCCGCCGCCGCCTGGCGCGACTGGCTGTTGCCGATGGTCATGCTATCGAGAAAATAAAAGGGGTATTGTTTCAGCACCTGCATGACATTCTGCATGCCGCCAAGGCTTGAGGTCATGGCGCTGCCCATATGGTTGTTGACCCCCACGGCGAAGGGCACCTTGCCGACCGCGTCGCGCACGATGCGCGTTATTTCATCGCGGCTCATCTCGGGGCGCAGGGTATCGCGTTCCAGGGGTTGCTTGCTCAGGGGCGCCATCGGCAGGTGGATCAGCACTTCGCGCCCCTGCTGATGCGCCCTGGTGGCCATTTCCCGCGCGTAGGGCGCATTCGGCAGCACCGCAATCGACACCGCCGTCGGCATGGCGAGTACCTGATACTCGTTATGCGGCTGATAGCCGAAGTCATCAATGACGATAGCCAGTTTGCCGGCGTCCACACCGGTGGAGGCGGCGAGCAGCGTGCAGACTAAAATGCGATGAAGGTTTTTCCTTAGCAAACTATCTTCCTAACCAGGGTAACGGATTCACCGCCTGGCCCTGGCGACGAATTTCAAAATAAAGCGCAGGAGTGCCCTGGCCGCCGCTGCTGCCCACCAGCGCAATAGGCTGGCCGGATCGGACCTGGGCGCCCACGCTGACCAGCGCGCTCTGGTTATAACCGTAAAGGCTCATATCGCCTTTGCCATGTTCAACCACCACTACCAGCCCATATCCCTGCAGCCAGTCGGCCATCAGGACGCGTCCGTCGGCGATGGCCCTGACTTCGCTGCCTTCGGCCGCGGCGATGACCATGCCCTTCCAGCGTAGTTCACCCTGCAGGGATTCACCAAACCGATGCAGCGTACGTCCCCGGACCGGCCACAGATCCTGGCCCGCCGGCTGGCCCAGGCCGCCGGTGCGGGATACCAGGGCGCGTTCGCTGGGCGAAGGTTTATACGTATCGCCTTTGCGTTTGGCCTGTTCCTGACGTTCGCGCACCTGCTGCGCCTCCCGCGCTTCACGCTCGGCCCGCGCCCGCGCTTCCCGCTCCGCCCGGGCGATATTATCCCGCAGTCGCGATTCGTTCTGGCGCAGTTCGTTCAGTGTTTGCTGATCCTGCGCGATAGACGAGTCGAGACCGGAGAGGGTTTTACGCCTGGCCGCGCGGGCTTTTTCCAGCGCATCTTGCTGCGCGTGCTGCTGTTGCAACAGGGCGGTTTGCTGCTGCTGCTTTTGCTGCAGGTCTTTTTTCTGGTCCGCCAGCGCCTGCCGGGTCGCGCCCAGGTCGCGGATGGATTTTTCCCGCGCTTCATTCAGGTAGCTGTAATAAGCGAAGATACGCTCGTTACGCTGGCTCTGCTCACCGCTCAGAATCAGCTGCATGCCCGCATTGCGGCCTTGGCGGAACGCGGCGTCAAGCTGTTGTGCCAGCAGTTTTTGCTGCTCGGCCAAACGTGCTTCCAATTGTTTGATGGACTGGTTCAGCCGGGCGATAGCCTTGTCCAGCGCCGCAAGCGTGGTCTGCGTTTCGTGCAGGATGCGGCTGGATTGGGAAACGGCGATTTCCTGCTGTTTCAACTGTCCGAGCAGTTTGCCGCGCTGCTGCTGTTGCAAATGCACGTTTTTTTCTTTTTCGGCAATGCTTTGCTGCAGGGTTTTGAGCTGTTCCTTGTTATCCTCGGCATGGCTGCTGGCAGGCAATAACATAACGCCAGCGAAGATAATGCTGGCGTACATGGTAAGTTTTCGCGCGGAAGGACGGCGCTGCGGGCCGTTTTCCCTGTGACTCAATCTGTTCAACGATGCCTTTCCCCTCATTGTCTGGATTATTCCACGTTGACCAGCCGCTTACCAGTCATCTCTTGCGGCAATACCGCGGCGGCGGCGCGCGCGGACCGGAGGAAACGGTTGATAAACCGCCCGGTTTTTAGCGACATGACGCGCATTGCAGGTAGTTTCTTCTTTCCGGTCATGTATATTGGCTGAATTTGCCGTAATGCGAGGGTATACTCGAAGGCTTTAAAGCGTGGCCACAACTAACGGGAGCTTTTACACCCCATGCAAGAAATTACGCAGTTTGTCAGCGATCACCCTATGCTATGTTTGGCGTGGGTCGCTTTATTGATCGCCGTCATCGTAACAACGTTCAAAAATCGTTTTTCCAAGGTTAATGAAATTTCCCGCGGCGAAGCCATCCGCTTGATCAACAAGGAAGACGCAGTGATCGTTGATCTGCGTACCCGGGATGATTACCGTAAAGGGCATATCGCCAACGCGCTTAACCTGACGTCGGCCGAGATAAAAAGCGGCAGCCTGGGCGAGCTTGACAAGGCCAAGACCAAACCGGTTATTGTCGTTTGCGCCACCGGCAGCACGTCTCGCGAACCGGCCGAAAACCTGAATAAAGCAGGCTTTGATCGGGTTTATGTTCTGAAAGAAGGCATATCCGGCTGGAGCGGAGAAAATTTACCGCTGGTCCGGGGTAAATAAATTATCACCTGAGAGGGGGAACCATGGCCAATATAGAAATCTACACTAAATCAACGTGTCCATATTGCCATCGCGCCAAGGCTTTACTCACCCGCAAGAACGCCGTGTTCCAGGAAATACCCATTGACGGGGACGCGGATAAACGGGAAGAAATGATTAAACGCAGCGGGCGCACCACGGTTCCACAAATTTTCATCGACGGACAGCACGTGGGTGGCTGTGATGATTTACACGCGCTTGATGCGCGCGGCGGCCTGGATCCCCTGCTGAAATAGACGGGGCCGGCTGACGTGCGCGGGCGCATGCAGCAAATTAACCATAGGGTTTTTTTAATGTCAGAACAAAATAGTACCGAGATGGCGTTTCAGATCCAGCGTATCTACACCAAAGACGTCTCGTTTGAAGCGCCGAACGCGCCGAAGGTTTTCCAGCTGGAATGGCAGCCGGAAATCAAACTGGATCTGGATACCGCTTCCAGCCAGCTGGCGGAAGGCATCTATGAAGTGGTGCTGCGGGTTACCGTCACTGCCTCGCTGGGCGAGGAAACCGCGTTTTTATGTGAAGTCCAGCAGGCGGGGATTTTCACCATCTCCGGCATCGACGGCACGCAAATGGCCCATTGCCTGGGCGCGTACTGCCCGAATATCCTGTTCCCGTATGCCCGTGAATGCATCACCAGCCAGGTTTCGCGCGGCACGTTCCCGCAATTGAACCTGGCGCCGGTAAACTTTGACGCCTTGTTCATGAACTACCTGCAACAGCAGTCGGAAAGCGAAGGAAGCCAACCGGCGCAGGAAGCCTGATAATGCACGCTAACGCCTCAATGATTGTTATCGGTGCCGGTTCCTACGGTACGGCCCTGGCTATTACCCTGGCACGCAACGGTCATGAGGTGGTGCTGTGGGGGCACGATCCGCAACATATCCAGGCGCTGCAGGCGGCGCGGTGCAACCAGGCGTTCTTGCCCGATGTGCCTTTCCCGCCCTCGCTGCGCCTGGAGAGCGATTTATCGCTGGCGCTCGCCGCCGGCCGCGATGTGTTGATCGTAGTCCCCAGCCACGTGTTCGGCAGCGTCCTGACGCAGCTTAAGCCGCACCTGCGGCCGGATGCGCGGGTGGTCTGGGCGACCAAGGGCCTGGAGACGGAAACCGGACGGTTGCTGGCGGATGTCGCGCGCGACGTGCTGGGCGACGCTATTCCCCTGGCGGTCATCTCCGGACCGACCTTTGCCAAGGAACTGGCGGCGGGCCTGCCCACCGCTATCGCCCTGGCCGCCACCGACGCCGTTTTTTCGGCGGATTTACAGAATTTACTCCACTGCGGCAAAAGTTTCCGGGTCTATGGCAACCCTGATTTTATCGGCGTCCAGCTCGGCGGCGCGGTTAAAAATGTCATTGCCATCGGCGCCGGCATGTCCGACGGCATCGGTTTCGGCGCCAACGCCCGTACCGCCCTGATTACCCGCGGACTGGCTGAAATGACCCGCCTCGGCACGGCGCTGGGCGCCGATCCGAGCACGTTCATGGGCATGGCCGGTTTGGGCGACCTGGTATTGACCTGTACCGACAATCAATCCCGTAACCGGCGTTTCGGCATGCTCCTGGGCCAGGGCATCGATGTGCAGTCCGCGCAGGATACCATCGGCCAGGTGGTGGAAGGTTACCGTAACACCAAGGAAGTACTGGCGCTGGCCGGGCGCGCAGGGGTGGAAATGCCGATCACCGAGCAAATCTACCAGGTGCTCTACCGGGATAAAAATGCCCGGGAAGCCGCCCTGACCTTGCTGGGCCGGGCGCAGAAAGATGAGAAAACCGGCGGCTGACGCCGGTATGTCAGAAGATAGCCATCCGCGGAAGGTAGTGAGTATGTCCACTGAAGAATTGGAATTAGTCTGGAATAACATTAAAGCTGAAGCACGTTTGCTGGCGGATTGTGAACCCATGCTGGCCAGTTTTTTTCATGCGACCCTGCTCAAACATGAAAACCTCGGCAGCGCGCTCAGCTATATGCTGGCCAATAAGCTCGCCAACCCGATTATGCCGGCCATCGCCATCCGGGAAATCGTCGAAGAGGCCTACAGCGCCGATCTGCAGATGATTATTTCGGCCGCGCGCGATATCCACGCGGTGCGCCTGCGCGATCCGGCGGTGGATAAATTTTCCACCCCGCTGCTGTATCTCAAGGGGTTCCACGCCCTGCAGGCCTATCGCATCGGCCACTGGTTGTGGCGCCAGGATCGCAAGGCGATGGCGATCTATTTCCAAAACCAGATTTCGGTTTCCTTCGGCGTCGATATCCATCCGGCCGCCAATATCGGCTGCGGCATTATGCTCGATCATGCCACCGGTATCGTTATCGGTGAAACGGCCGTTGTGGAAAACGATGTCTCCATCCTCCAGTCGGTCACGCTCGGCGGGACCGGAAAAACCAGCGGCGATCGCCACCCCAAGATCCGCGAAGGCGTAATGATTGGCGCCGGCGCAACTATCCTTGGCAATATCGAGGTCGGGCGGGGCGCCAAAATCGGCGCGGGTTCCGTGGTGCTGCAATCGGTGCCGCCCCATACCACCGCCGCCGGCGTGCCCGCAAGGATTGTCGGCCGGCCGGATAGCGATAAGCCCTCCATGGATATGGACCAGTTCTTCGGCGGCCATGGTTTTGAATATGGCGACGGCATTTGACCGGCGTTAACGGCTACGGGCGCGCGCTTTCATACCCTAATTGGCGCCAGGCTTCATAAACCACCACTGCGACGGCATTGGACAGATTCATGCTGCGGCTGCCGGGTTGCATTGGAATGCGGATTTTATGATCCCCGGGCAGGGTATCGAGAATGGCGGGCGGTAAGCCGCGCGTTTCCGGACCGAACAGCAAATAATCTCCCGGCTGATAGCTCACCGCGCTGTGGGCGGGACTGCCCTTGGTGGTCAGGGCAAACAGCCGCCGCGGCGCCTGCGCGGCCAGGAATGCGCCATAATCATGGTGACGCCTGATATCGGCGAACTCATGGTAATCCAGCCCGGCGCGGCGCAGGCGCTTATCATCCCAGGTAAACCCCAACGGCTCGATCAGATGCAGCTGAAACCCGGTATTAGCGCACAGGCGTATGATATTGCCGGTATTTGGCGGGATTTCCGGCTCGAATAAAACGATGTGTAGCATGGTGCCCCCTTGACGAGGGCGAAGGATAGCAAATAAAACGCCGCCATGCCGCAATTGCCCACTTCCGGCCGCGTCTTATTTGCTCTCGGCTTTGTTCTCCGTGCCCGCCGCCGGGCGCCGGTGATGCAACGGTAGCCACATGACCAGCCGCAGCCCGCCAAGCGGGCTGTCTTGCGCTTTAACCCAGCCGTGATGCTGCTCCACCGCTTTTTCGACAATGGCCAGGCCCAGTCCCGAGCCGCCGGATGCGCGATCGCGCGCTTCATCGGTGCGATAGAACGGGCGAAAAATCTGTTCGCGATCTTCAGCGCTGACGCCCGGCCCGTCGTCATCGACGATAATGGTGACCCCCTGCTGATCGGCGGTAAACGTCACCGAAATTTGCTGATTCGAGTAACGCAGGGCGTTGCGCACCACATTTTCCAGCGCGCTGTCGAGCGCGGCGGGATTGCAGACCAGCATCCAATTGCCGGGAGGCGAGGCGATGCGCAGGGTTTTGCCCATCTGTTCGGCTTCGAATTTGGCATCGTCCAGCACATCGTTCCACAAATCGCCGGCCGTGACGTATTCGCGGGTCAATTCGTTCTTATGCTGATTGCGCGACAGCACCAGCAAATCATTAATCATCGAGTCCAGACGCTGCGCTTCGGTCTCGATACGGGCCAGTTCATGGCCCTCGCCATGTTTACGCCGCATCAGGGCGGTGGCCAGCTGTAAACGCGTCAGGGGGGTGCGCAGTTCGTGGGAAATATCGGACAGCAGGCGTTGCTGGGCATTAACCATTCTTTCCAGGGCGCTGACCATCTGGTTGAAGCTGACGCCGGTGGCCAGAAATTCTTGTGGACCGGCTTCCAGCTCGGGATGCTGGCGCAAATTGCCCCGGGCCACCTCATCGGCGGCATGCTTGAGTTTACGCGCCGGTTTCGCCAGGCTCCAGGCCAGCCAGAGCAGCAGCGGGATGCTGATAAGCATGGTGACAATCAACAGCAGCAGCGGCCGGTCGAACATCAGGCTGATGAAGTCCGACTGTGAATTGCCGGCGGGGCGGATTTGATACAGCTGATAGTTATCCTCGCCGTCCCGCACCGGGAACGGCCCCACCAATTCCACGCGGCCATATTTTTTCTTTTGCGGATGATCGGAGTTGTCGGACTGGCCGATAAAATTACGGATAACCTGCATTTCATTACGCTGGGCGCCGATGACCCGCCCTTCGCTGGTGACCAGAATCAGCCGCTGCCCGGGAGGCGCCCATTTATCGATGGAGCGGAACAGCCGCCGCCACCACATCAGGTCGTTGGCAGGATCTCCCGCCAGCTCCGCTTCCACATGCTGTTGCAGCATAATGCCCTGGCGCTGTTCGCTGTCGAGCAGCGGCGTCAACTGACGGGAATCCAGCTTGGGCACCATCAGCACCAGCATCAGCACCAACGCCAGGGTCAGCCAGAAAATGGCGAAGATCCTGGCGGTTAAACTGTTTATCATGCGGCGGATACCATCAGGTAGCCTCGTCCCCGCAGGGTTTTAAACCACGGATGCCCGTCCCTGCGTTCCGGCAGTTTACGCCGCAGGTTGGAGATATGCATATCGATCGCCCGGTCGAACGGCGTCAGGCGTTTGCCCAGCACCTCCTGGCTCAGGTGTTCGCGGGAGACCACTTGGCCAAGATGCTGGGCCAGCAGGTAAAGCAGCGTAAACTCGGTACCGGTCAGCTCCAGCGCAACGCCGTCGAAGGTGGCTTCCTGACGCCCCGGATTCAGGCGCAGAAAATCCACCTCCAGCGCGGGCGTGCCGGCATCGCCGACCTGCTGCTGCTCGGTCCAGTGCGAACGGCGTAAAATGGCCCGGATACGCGCCACCAGCTCGCGATCGTTGAACGGTTTGGGCAGATAGTCATCCGCGCCCAGCTCAAGCCCCAGCACCCGATCCAGTTCGCTGCCGCGCGCGGTCAGCATAATCACCGGCGTTTGATGCTGCTGGCGCAGCTCCTTAAGCGTATCGATACCGTTTTTGCGCGGCATCATCACATCAAGCAATAGCAAATCCACCGAGCTGTCCAGCATGTTCAGCGCCTGCTCGCCGTCATAGGCGACCAGGACTTCAAAGCCTTCCATCTCGAGCAATTCTTTTAATAATGCTGTTAATTCGCGATCGTCATCAACCAAAAGGATTTTATTCATTTTTATTCACCTCATGATGCAAAATACGTCAACAATCACTACCAATCCATGACTTTACGTAGCTTTACATCCCCTGACGCATGTTTGCAGCGGCCTCAGTAGAATGACTTCATGGTTAAGCAACAAAGAAAGAGTCAAGGGGTTAAGGATGCACAAGCTTAACGTATTGGTCATCGCCGCCGCCCTGGTAACAGGAAGCACCCTGGCCGGCGAGCAGACCGCTACGGAAAGTTGGCATCACGATGATATCGCCAGTCGGCTAAGCGATAGCCATTACAGCATGTTTGACGGCGTCAGGCTCACCGAACAACAGCGGCAACAAATGCGTGATTTAATGAGTCAGGCCCTGCTTGCCACTCCTCGCTTTAATATTAGCGAAATGGAACGGCTGCATACATTGGTGACGGCGGAAAATTTTGACGAACCGGCAGTGCGGGCCCAAACGGAAAAAATGGCGCAGCAGCAGGTGATCCGTCAGGTTGAAATGGCCAAAGTACGCAACCAAATGTACAACCTGCTGACCCCGGAGCAAAGACAAATTTTGAATCAAAAACATCAGCAGCGTATCGCCGAGATCCAGCTGCAGATGGCGGAAATGACCCAAACTTCGTCCCAGAAGCCAGCGTTGAGTAACGAGTAGCAACGCCCAGTGTAGTGATGTGAGATGTGAAAAGTTGTGATGAGTACCGTAACGCGTAAGTAAGTAAATAGTGCATTCCCATTTTTCCTTGCCATAGACACCATCCCTGTCTTCCCCACCGAAAGGTGGGGTTTTTTTTGCCTGAAGATCCTGGATGCGACCCGCTCGGAAAAACCGGGCGTCGGCCATATGGCATCGGAGGCCTACAGCGAGACGGTAACATCTGTTATCAACTGCAATGCTGCATTCATCCGGCGGCGGCATTATGGTATTACGCGGCTGCGTTTATCGGCACCCCATATCCTTTTTGTGGCGAAAAAAAGCGCGGGCAAGCGGAAATGCAATGCATTATCATATGGCTTAAAACCAGCAGATAGTCGGATGTTGCCTGACCTGAATCAATTCAGCAAATCGGATTTGAGATACTATTTTTACCATAAGCCAAGGGCCTTAGTGCAAATGGGACCCGATATTCAGCCGGCATAGTGTATTCTACAATTATATTTAAAGTTCAGAGGTAGTCATGATTAAGAAAATCGGTGTACTGACAAGCGGCGGTGATTCACCAGGCATGAATGCAGCGATCCGGGGCGTGGTGCGCGCCGGCCTGTCCGAGGGATTGGAAGTGTACGGCGTCTATGACGGCTACCTCGGCTTGTTTCAGGATCGGATGAAGAAGCTGGACCGTTATAGCGTGTCGGATATGATTAACCGTGGCGGCACCTTCCTCGGCTCCGCCCGCTTTCCAGAATTCCGGGAAGAGGGTACCCGCGCGATAGCCATAGAAAATATGAAAAAGCGCGACCTTGACGCCCTGGTGGTCATCGGCGGCGACGGTTCCTATATGGGGGCGAAACGCCTTACCGAAATGGGTTTCCCCTGTATTGGCCTGCCCGGCACCATCGATAACGACGTCGCCGGCACCGATTATACCATCGGCTATTTCACCGCGCTTGAAACGGTGGTCGAGGCGATAGACAGGCTGCGCGATACGTCCTCCTCGCACCAGCGCATCTCCATCGTCGAAGTTATGGGGCGCTATTGCGGCGACCTGACTATGTCCGCGGCTATCGCCGGCGGCTGTGAATTCATCGTGCTGCCGGAAGTGGAATTCAAACCAGACGATCTGGTGTATGAAATCAAAGCCGGGATCGCCAAAGGTAAAAAACACGCCATCGTCGCCATTACCGAACATATCTGTAATGTTGCCGAGCTGGCGCAATATATCGAAAAAGAGACCGGCCGCGAGACCCGCGCCACGGTTTTAGGGCATATCCAGCGCGGCGGCAGCCCCGTGGCCTACGATCGCATCCTCGCCTCGCGCATGGGCGCGTTTTCGATTGAGCTGCTGCTGCAAGGCTACGGCGGGCGTTGCGTCGGGGTGCAAAACGAAAAACTGGTTCACCATGACATCGTCGATGCCATAGAAAATATGAAGCGGCCATTTAAAAGCGATTTGCTGGAATGCGCTAAAAAACTGTATTGATATCCGCGCCGCAAGCCGATGGCCACGGCGCCGCCAAAGGACAAGGCCCTGGTTCTCACGGATGAGAACGCCATTGCGGCGTTTCCCGGCCCCCTTAGAATAATACCCGGCTTTTCTTGCCTCACCCGCCTTTACTCCGCCCAACCTCTCGTAGACGCCAATGCCAGAGCACGCCCGTTACGCCGCCGTTCCTTTGCCGTGCCGTTGCGGCACATTCACTGGTTATCTCTTTTGATTATATAAATTACGTTTTTATTCTTTAAAACACGCAGCGATTTCTGACACTCTCTGGTTAAGCACTATTCACATGACAAAAAATTCTCTTGGGGAGTGGAACGATGTCGAAATGGCAAGCAGGGCTGTTGTTGATGCTGTTATCTGGAAGCGCACTGGCAAAGGATGTTCAATTATTAAACGTATCCTATGACCCGACGCGTGAGTTATACCAGGATTATAACGTGGCTTTCAGTAAGTATTGGCAGGACAAGACCGGAGATAAGGTGACGGTGCGCCAGTCGCACGGCGGCTCCGGCAAACAGGCCACTTCGGTTATCAACGGACTCGACGCGGATGTCGTAACCCTGGCGCTGGCATACGATGTGGATGCGATTGCCGAGCGCGGCAGCATCGATAAAAACTGGATAACCCGCCTGCCCGATAACTCCGCCCCCTACACCTCCACCATTGTCTTCCTGGTGCGTAAAGGTAATCCTAAACAGATCCATGACTGGCCGGATCTGATTAAACCGGGTATTTCGGTCATTACGCCAAACCCGAAAACCTCCGGCGGCGCGCGCTGGAATTACCTGGCTGCCTGGGGTTACGCCCTGCATCATAATAATAACGATCAGGCGAAGGCCCAGGACTTTGTCAAGGCCCTGTTTAAAAACGTCGAAGTACAGGATTCCGGCGCGCGTGCCTCTACCAATACGTTTGTGGAACGCGGCATCGGTGATGTGCTGATCGCCTGGGAAAACGAAGCGCTGCTGGCCGTCAATGAAGTCGGCAAAGATAAATTCGATATCGTGGCGCCAAGTGAATCCATCCTGGCTGAGCCTACCGTATCGGTGGTTGACAAGGTGGTCGACAAGCGGGGCACGCGTGACATCGCGACCGAATATCTGAAGTATCTTTATTCAACCGAAGGTCAACGTATCGCCGCCAAGAATTATTATCGCCCGCGCGATCCGGCAATCGCTAAAGAGTTCGCCAAGGAGTTTCCGCAGATTAAATTATTTACCCTTAAGGATGACTTCGGCGACTGGCAGAAAGTGCAAAAAGTCCATTTCTCCACCGGTGGCAGTTACGATCAAATCAGCCAGCGTTAATTATAAATTAACTCAATACGAAGTTTTATCTTAAAAAAATGCCGTGCGGCGACACCGTACGGCATTTTTATGATTTGTATGACAGCCGTTTAAAATATCCCGCAGCGCGGTCTGCCGCCGGCACAAGGGCTGGCCGCTTCGTTAATCTATCGTTAACCCACTGTATTCCATATTTTAATTATCTCCCGCTAATTTTTTATGCAACATATGGATAACAGCACCAAATTCTCAATTAATGAACACCCGGCTTGTCATGATTAAGGGTTTTTTGCCTTGGCAAAGGTCATTGCGACTTGAATAACATCATGATAGAGGGAGGGAAGGGATTCACATTATGCCATCATCCGCTATTCAGCACAGGGAACATATCGGACGCTACCACAGCCAGACTCACGATTATGTCAGTAATAAAAAAATCCAGCAAAAATTGAACGGCATGGCCGCGTCGCCAGGCGATGGGGTCGTGGGCGCCAGGGCGCATCTCATGCTTCAGGCGCTCACGCTGGCCACCAATATATCAGTGAGCCTGGCGCCGGCAGCCGTGCGGCCATCCGGGCGCGCCGTTTCCCCGTTGCTTTCTCGCCAGGCCGCGCCCACAGGCCCGGCGGCGCCACCCCCCGCAAACAGCATCCATGAAATGAAGGGCAAGGCACCACAACGGCTACTGTTTAACATGTTAAGCGCGGGACAAGGCTATGCGGAGCATGGCATCGGTCAAGACGCGATTGCGTTTATGTATATTTCGCCAGAAAAGGATAAGTCTTTTAGACAGAAGCGAATATCTTTAGATATCTCAGCCGGTCTGCAAGAACAGGATTACCGGGATTATATTGAAAAGAATTGCCATATCAGGACCAAAACCAACCAAGGGAAAGTATTGGGGGATAGTCTGCTTGTCACCGGCGAATATATCAGGAATCCCGTTCGTGGTTTCGCCGAAAAACTTAAGGAGTGGATCTGGGGTAATGGTGAACTTTCTGAAATAGGAGCCATACTGTTTGAAGTTGTCAATCTTGGTCATGACATCATTTTCGGGATTTACACTATTGGCGCGTACCCGATTATAAAATATACTTCGGCAAAAGCCTTGTCTGTATCAGGCCATTCCATCAATGGTGACAGCAACTGCGTCAGGAACGAATTTTCGGCTGAGGAAATGGCCAATCTGCTGTTCAATACCGAGGTTGGCATTACCGACCGCAGGGGTTTTTCAAATCCACTGTTACATCACAAACCACGGGAATTGCAAAAGGCAAATGCCTTTGATCCAGACGGGGTATTTGTTCACGAAAAATATCCGACCGGTATCAATACTGTCAAACATCTTGCCGTTGACCTGGATGGCGCCATCCAGCGTGTTCGGCAAACAGAAGCGGGTGAATACATTATTCCACCTGGGCAGCAGGGTAATAACGCTAAAACTGGCCGGAAAGTTTTTTATGACGCGATAAATGATAAGATCCATATCGACGGAGATGTGCCTGAAGGGCAGGGAGTTGATTATACAGTACAAAACGGTAAGAAATTTATTAAATTATATGGCGAGAATTATGAACTTAAGTATAGCGCGGGGAAAAGAACCCACGAAGTGAAATTGCGGAACCATGACGGAACGGAATCCCGGATTCCGGTATATCATGAAAAAATCAGCCATTCTTGGCATCTTGGCACACACAATAACAAACCCGCCTTCACGTTTAGACAAGAGAAAAGAATTAAGTCGTTCAAGGTGAGGTTTGACGGCGCCTATGAATATATTCAGGTTGATAACCTTAATCCCAAACACTATGGTGCCGGTAAAATTATTGAAGTCAGGTCAAAAGACACAATGGCTATGGGTGATAATGTCATAATGAGGGTGGTTGAGCTGAAGGGAGAATTAGTGCCTGTGCGCGCGGCGGTAGTGCCCAAAAGAGGCCTTAAATATGAAATTTTTAATCGGGCTATGCCTGGCCGGCGCGGCCATCCCGTCGAGTTTGACGGTCGCCGCTGGTTGTTTGAAGCGCCGACGTCAATCCATGTCGCCAAAACGCTGCGACGCGCCATTGCCAAGGATATTGTCGGGGAGAGCGTCAACGCGTTCGATTTGTCCACGCCTGATAAGCTTGGCCTGCGCTGGGATATAAATAATAATTCATATCTGAAAATTAAAAATAAATATTTTAAAGTGAAAAGGTATCCGCAAACCGCATACAAGTTTTTTCTGATGAATAATCATCGAAAAATCAACCTTCGCTTCAAGAAAAATAAATTTCATGTCGAAAATTTTAGGGAAAGGATTAACGATCTCCGTAAGATTGGCATGAGCGGCCGGGCGGGACTCAGGCCGCGTAAGCATGCTGTGGATATTCTCAAGGACCTGGATGGGTTCGACCTTGAACAGGCCAAAACACTGCTGTCTCAATACCATTTCCCCCAGGAGGGACTGTTTAACGAATATTCGTTTGCCTTGCATATTGAACAGTTTAGTGAAATTCCTCCCTGGGCAAAACGGTTTAAAATTGATGAAAGCGCCGTCAATGTGGCGCCGGCGCAAGGGCGGAAAGTGCCTGTGTTTGATCCCGATGACGAATCCGTTAACCTTGAACTCCTGCTCGGTACGCAGATTGGTGAAGGTGATTACGGTATCGTTTTCCAGGATGGCCAGGATCCCAATTGGTATATCAAGATGATGCGCCCACATCCGGATGGCGACGCCGATATAGATATTGAAATGTTGGCGGAAAAGGAGGCTGAAAGCTTTCGTTTATATTATGGCCCGGAATCGGCAAAGGTATTTGCTGATAATGATGGTAATTTTTATAACAGAATGTACAAAATTCCCGGCATAACGTTAGATTCACTTCCCGAGGGCTCCCTGCCGCACGATGCAGTTGAACGCTTTGTCGATATGCTGGAAAAACTAAATAATGTCAATATGATACACGCTGATCTCCATGGGGCGAATATGTTGTGGGATGCAGAAAGTGAAATGTTTTTCCCCATTGATATCATTGATATTAAAAAAGATTTTTTTCGCAGCGGCAACGACTATAAACACAGTCTAAACATGCGTGGCGAAGAAAGATGGGACGATGTGATTTATGAGATCAAACAAAAGATGGCGCCCTGAGGCCATGGCAAGGATGCGGCCGCTCTTTATCCGGCGATAATGAACAACGCGCCGGTGGTCACGCCAGCCGCCGCCGTGCCGCCTGGTCCAGCGAAACGTTTCGATGGCGATCACATTTTTGATGTTTCCCGCTTGTGGCTTGGCCCGTTTGTGATTATTTTCAGCCCAGCGAAACGTTTCGCTGGGAGGATCTGCCAATGAAAAAAGGATTACTGCTCAACGCCGAGGTTTCCGCGTTGATTTCCCGCTTGGGGCATACCGATGAAATCGTCATTGCCGATGCCGGGTTGCCCATACCCGCGACAGCCGCCAGGATCGATCTGGCGTTGACCCAGGGCGTGCCGGGCTTTTTACAGGTGTTCGACGTCGTGGCCAGTGAGATGCAGGTGGAAAGGGCGATAATCGCCAGCGAAATGGCCGCCCATAATCCCGCGCTGCACCAGGCGTTGCTGGCCGGGCTGTCCCAGCTGGAGCAAGCGCAGGGCAATACCATCGTCATCGACTATATCAGCCATCAGGCATTCAAAGCGCAGACCGCCCACAGCCGGGCCGTTATTCGCAGCGGGGAGTGCTCGCCCTTCGCCAACGTTATCCTCTGCTCCGGCGTCACCTTCTGAGGCATTTATGCAACCCTTACTGCAACTGAGCGGGATAGACAAGTCGTTTCCGGGCGTCAAAGCGCTTTCCGGCGCGGCGCTGACCGTGTATCCCGGCCGCGTGATGGCGCTGGTGGGGGAGAACGGCGCCGGTAAATCCACCATGATGAAGGTGTTGACCGGGATTTACAGCAAGGATGCCGGTACGCTCATATTTATGGGAAAGGAAGTTGCCTTCAGCGGCCCCAAGGCGTCGCAGGAGGCCGGTATCGGTATCATCCATCAGGAACTTAACCTGATCCCTGAACTGACGATCGCCGAAAATATCTTCCTGGGGCGCGAATTCCTTAACCGTATCGGCGGCATCGACTGGAAGCGGATGTATCGCGAAGCGGACCGACTCCTGGGCCGCCTGAACCTGGCCTATAGCAGCCACCGGTTGGTGGGGGAATTATCGATTGGCGATCAGCAGATGGTGGAAATCGCCAAGGTAATCAGCTTTAAGTCGCAGGTGATCATCATGGACGAGCCCACCGATGCGTTAACCGATACGGAAACGGCATCGCTGTTCAGTGTGATAAACGAACTGAAGCAGCAGGGGTGCGGTATTGTCTATATCTCCCATCGGCTAAAGGAAATTTTCGAGATCTGCGACGATGTCACGGTGATGCGCGACGGGCAGTTTATTGCCGAACGGCCGGTAAACGAGCTGCAGGAAGACAGGCTGATTGAAATGATGGTGGGCCGCCGCCTGGAGGAACAGTATCCGCGCGTCGCGCAGCGTCCGGGCGAGGAGCGCCTGCTGGTCAGCCACCTGTCGGGCCCCGGGGTGCATGACGTCAGTTTCTCCCTGCGCCAGGGGGAAATCCTGGGCTGCGCCGGGCTAATGGGCGCCGGCCGTACCGAACTGATGAAAACCCTCTATGGCGCCGCCAGGCGCACCGGCGGCAGCGTGACGCTCGACGGACGCGCCGTGGTCGCCAGGTCGCCCCAGGACGGGCTTGCCAACGGCATTGTCTATATTTCCGAGGATCGCAAGCGCGACGGACTGGTGCTGGGCATGTCGGTTAAGGAAAACATGACTTTAACCGCCCTGCGCTACTTTAGCCATCAGGCCGGTTGGCTGAAACACGCCGACGAGCGGGTGGCTGTCGGGGATTTTATCCGTTTATTTAATATCAAAACGCCGTCGATGGAGCAGCCTATCGGCCTGCTGTCCGGTGGCAACCAGCAAAAAGTCGCCATTGCGCGCGGCCTGATGACACGCCCTAAGGTGCTGATCCTGGATGAGCCGACCCGGGGCGTCGACGTGGGCGCCAAGAAAGAGATTTACCAGTTGATCAACCAGTTTAAACAGGAAGGACTCTCCATCATCCTGGTGTCCTCCGAGATGCCGGAGGTCCTTGGCATGAGCGATCGCGTCATGGTGATGCATGAAGGCCGCTTAAGCGGCATATTCCCCATCGAACAGGCCACCCAGGAAGTGCTGATGGCCGCGGCCGTCGGCAAGCTTTATCGTACCCAGCAGGAGAATCAGTAATGAATTCCCGGACTATCCCCGTTAAACGCGGCATCAGCAAAGCCTGGCTGCTGGAGCAAAAATCGTTGATTGCGCTGCTGGTGCTGATCGCCGTGGTTTCTTCAATGAGCGCCAATTTTTTCAGCCTCAACAATCTGTTCAATATTCTCCAGCAGACCTCGGTCAACGCCATCATGGCGGTGGGTATGACGCTGGTGATCCTCACCGCAGGCATTGACTTGTCCGTCGGGTCCCTGCTGGCGCTGACCGGCGCGGTAGCCGCCTCGGTGGTGGGGCTGGAAATGAATGTCATGGTGGCGGTGGGCGCCTCCCTGGCGCTGGGCGCGGCCATCGGCGCCATCACCGGCCTGATTGTGGCGAAGGGCAGGGTACAGGCCTTTATCGCCACCCTGGTCATGATGCTGCTGCTGCGCGGTATCACCATGGTGTATACCAACGGCAGTCCGGTAAACACTGGTTTCAGCGATACGGCCGACGCGTTTGGCTGGTTTGGCATCGGTCGTCCCCTTGGCGTGCCCACGCCGGTATGGATCATGGCCGTGGTGTTTCTTGCCGCCTGGTACATGCTGCATCACACCCGCCTGGGCCGTTATATCTATGCGCTGGGCGGTAATGAAGCCGCCACCCGGCTGTCCGGCATCAGCGTCGATCGGGTCAAGGTCATCGTCTACGCGCTGTGCGGGTTGCTCGCGGCGTTGGCGGGCGTTATCGAAGTGGCGCGCCTGTCCTCGGCGCAGCCCACGGCGGGTACCGGCTATGAGCTGGACGCCATCGCCGCGGTGGTGCTGGGCGGTACCAGCCTGTCCGGCGGGAAAGGGCGCATCATGGGGACGCTGGTCGGCGCGCTGATCCTGGGCTTCCTTAATAACGGACTGAATTTATTGAGCGTTTCCTCCTACTACCAGATGATTGTTAAAGCCGTGGTGATTTTGTTGGCGGTGCTGGTAGATAACAAAAGCAGTAAATAACCTCTCCCGCAGGAATGATAAAGATGAAAATGAAAAAATTAGCTTTTTTGATGTCCGCCGTGGCGTTAAGCGCCACTCTCAGCGCCAATGCCCTGGCGAAAGACAGCATCGCGCTGGTGGTGTCCACGCTGAATAATCCGTTCTTCGTTTCCATGAAAGACGGCGCCCAGCAGGAAGCGGATAAATTGGGTTATCAGCTGGTGGTGCTCGATTCGCAAAACAACCCGGCCAAGGAACTGGCCAATGTGCAGGATCTGACGGTGCGCGGCGTTAAGCTTTTGCTTATCAACCCAAGCGATTCCGACGCGGTGGGCAACGCGGTCATTATTGCCAACCAGGCCAAGATCCCGGTGATCACCCTCGATCGTAAGGCCAGCAAAGGGGCCGTCGTCAGCCATATCGCCTCCGACAACCGGGTCGGCGGCAAAATGGCCGGTGATTTTATCGGTGAAAAACTGGGCCAGAACGCCAAGGTTATCCAGCTGGAAGGTATCGCCGGCACGTCTGTTGCGCGTGAGCGCGGCGAAGGGTTTAAACAATCGGCCGATCAGTATAAATTTACTATGCTGGCCAGCCAGCCCGCCGATTTCGATCGCACCAAAGGACTTAACGTGATGCAGAACCTGCTGACCGCGCATCCGGCGGTGCAGGCGGTATTCGCGCAGAACGACGAAATGGCCCTGGGCGCCATGCGCGCCCTGCAAACCGTGAATAAAACCGATGTGCTGGTGGTGGGTTTTGACGGCACCGCCGACGGCATCAAAGCGGTGCAAAGCGGTAAACTTGCCGCCACCGTGGCGCAGCAGCCCGACCAGATCGGTATAATCGGCGTGGAAACCGCAGACAAGGTTCTGAAAGGCGAAAAAGTGGATGCGGTGATCCCGGTTGCCCTGAAGCTGGTCACCAAATAAGCCCGTAAAACCTCGACAGCAGCGCCTTGTGTTATCGCCGCGCGCCGGCGATAACGCTTCTAACCAGGATACAGGCTATGGCAATAAAAAAGCTGGTGGTTCTCGGCAGCATTAACGCGGATCATATACTTAATCTACAACAATTTCCCCGTCCCGGTGAAACGGTAATTGGCGGCAGCTATCAGGTGGCGTTCGGCGGCAAAGGCGCTAATCAGGCGGTGGCCGCCGGCCGCAGCGGCGCCGATATCGCCTTTATCGCCTGCGTGGGCGAGGATGCTATCGGCGCGCAGATTCGCCGGCAGCTGCAGGCGGACAACATTGATATTCTGCCCGTGGAACCCAGCCCTGGCGCCAGCACCGGCGTCGCGCTGATTTTTGTCAACGCGGAGGGTGAAAATGTCATCGGCATCCATCCCGGCGCTAACGCCGCGGTAACGCCGGCCTACCTGGCCCGCTATGAGCAGTTGGTCATCCATGCCGCGGCATTACTGATGCAGTTGGAATCCCCCCTTGATACCGTGATCGCCGCCGCCCGCCTGGCGCGCGATCACCAGACCCAGGTGATATTAAACCCGGCCCCGGCGCGTCAGCTGCCGGACGAATTGCTGGCCTTGGTAGACATTATTACGCCCAATGAAACCGAGGCGGAGCAACTGACCGGCGTCGCCGTCACCGATGACGCCAGCGCCGCCCGCGCCGCGCGGATTTTGCATGATAAGGGCATCGCTACGGTTATCATTACCCTTGGCCGCCGCGGCGTGTGGCTGAGCGAACGTGGCAATGGCAAGCGGGTTCCCGGATTCAAGGTCAAGGCGGTGGATACCATCGCGGCGGGCGATACGTTTAACGGCGCGCTGATGACCGCGCTGCTGGAAGACCAGGACCTGGATAACGCCGTCAGGTTCGCCCATGCCGCCGCCGCGTTGGCGGTAACCCGTCCGGGGGCGCAGCCGTCAATTCCCTGGCGTGATGAAATCGACGCTTTTCTGCAGGGTTAGGAGCTTATTTGGCCACCATGAAGGATGTTGCCCGTCTGGCGGGCGTTTCCACGTCCACCGTATCGCACGTGATCAATAACAACCGGTTTGTCAGCGATCGGGTGCGCGCTAAAGTGATGGCGGTGGTGGAACAGCTCAACTACGCGCCGTCGGCCCTGGCCCGCAGTTTAAAGATCAACCAGACGCGCACTATCGGCATGCTGATTACCTCCAGTAATAACCCGTTTTACGCGGAGGTGGTGCATGGCGTCGAACGTAGTTGCTACGAGCGGGGCTACAGCCTGATCCTGTGTAATACCGAAGAGGATGCCGATCGCATGAGCCGTAGTATGGAGACGCTGCTGCAAAAACGCGTCGACGGGCTGCTTATCATGTGTACCGAAAATAACCGGCCTTCCCGTCTGGCGCTGCGCCGCTACCCCTCGCTGCCGATTGTCATGATGGATTGGACGCCGTTTGAGGACGCGCTGGATATTATCCAGGATAACTCGTTATTGGGCGGGTGCCTGGCTACCGACTATCTGATTGCGCGCGGCTACAGCAAAATCGCCTGTATATCCGGCCCGCAGGATAAAACCACCGCCCGCCATCGCCTGCAGGGGTATCGCCTCGCCATGGCGCGCGCCGGGCTGGCGGTGCCGGCCGGTTATGAGGTTTTCAGCGATTTCGAATTTGGCGGCGGCGTAAGCGCGATGCAACAACTGCTGTCCCTCAGCGAGCCGCCCCATGCGGTATTTACCGGCAATGATGCGGTTGCGGTGGGCGTCTACCAGGCGCTGTACCAGGCCGGGCTGTCGGTGCCGGGAGATATGGCGGTCATCGGTTATGATGATATCGAGCTGGCAAAATACCTTACCCCGCCGCTGACCACGATCAACCAGCCGAAAGACTCGCTTGGCCAATTGGCGATCGACACCCTGCTTTACCGGTTGGAACATCCCGATACCGAACCCCAGGTGCTGGTGCTGACCCCCGAGCTGGTGGAGCGGGCGTCGGTCGGCCGTCGCTGAGTTGTGCCGTGGGTTTAATCATGGCGAAAAAAAACCGCAAACACGGGGGATGAGACCCGGTTTACGGTTCAGGGCGACGATAACGAGGGGGCGGGACGGTTAACGCGCTGTGAACCCGCCCGTGGCGTTATCTCAGGCCTGTTTGGCCTGCGCCGCCGCTTTGACGATCACCGCAAAGGCGTCGGCTTTCAGCGAGGCGCCGCCTACCAGCGCGCCGTCGATATCCGGCTGGGTAAACAGTTCCGCCGCGTTGCCGGCATTCACCGAGCCGCCGTACTGAATAATAACCTGTTCAGCCACCGCGGCGTCGTGTTTGGCGATATGGCCGCGGATAAATTTATGAACCGCCTGCGCCTGCGCCGGGGTGGCCGATTTGCCGGTACCGATGGCCCAGATAGGTTCGTAGGCGATAACCGCGTTGTCAAAGGCCTTGGCGCCCATGGCGTTTAATACCGCGTCCAGCTGGCGGGCACAGACCGCTTCGGTCTCACCGGCTTCGTTTTCGGCTTCGCTTTCGCCGATACACAATACCGGGATCAGGCCCGCTTCTTTCAGAACCGCGAATTTCTCGGCGATAAGTTCGTCGCTTTCTTTATGATAGGTGCGGCGTTCGGAGTGGCCGATGATGATATATTTGGCGCCAATATCCTTTAGCATCTCGGCGGACACTTCACCGGTAAACGCGCCGGAGAGATTGGTATCGACGTTTTGGGCGCCCAGCGCCAGTTGGCTGCCGGCAAGCTGGCGCTTAGCCTGCTCCAGATAGACGACCGGCGGCGCAATAGCCACGCCACAGCCGGTCACGCCGTTTAATTCCGTGCGCAGCGCGGCGATCAGATCGTTAACCAAACGCTTGCTGCCGTTCAGCTTCCAGTTACCCATCACTAACGGATATCGCATTTTAAAATCTCCAATAGGGAACGCGAAATAAAAAAATTGACTGTCCCGGGGACAGCATTACCTGTCCCCAGTATAGAGAGAAAGCGCCGCGGTGGCTTTGTTTTTTGTCATGAAACCGCGGCCGCTCAGGGTTCGGATAAGGCGAGCTTAACCGGCTCTATGGCAAAAGTGAGACCTTTATCACCATTATCGGCCACCACATAACGCAAGGCTCCCCAGGACTGCTGGAAAAAGCGCGAGCCTTTCCCTTTGGCCAGCAGGTCGGCCACCCGGGCGTTACTTTGCGCCGCCGTCAATGCCGGCTCGAACTCCCGCAGCAGCGCGGCCATATAACTCACGGCCACGGCGCGCGCCGCTTTTTCGCTGCCGCCTTCCACCGCCAGATAGGTCAGTTGCAAGGTCTTGATCTTGCCGCTGCCCTTTTCCAGGGCGGTGGACGCATACAGGGTGCCGTTGATTTTACTGGCGGCGCGCGTGAGATTCATGCCGTCGCCACGGCTGTCGATAGCCCGGAACTCGCCTATCTGCAGCGCGGGATTGTGCGCATTAAACTGCTCGCGGAATGTCACCACCGTCAGATCAAAGGTGGGGGCGCCGGCCAGCAAATAAGGCGCGGGGGCGGGCGTGTCGGCGGGATTTTCCGCCGCCGCGCCCATCGCCGCCGGGAACAGCAATGCCAGCAACAGGGCCGGGATAACGAAGCGGATTTTGCTGTTCACAGTGCGTAGATTCCCAGTGATCTTAACCAGTAAATTCGCATGGCGCTTACCAGTAGTGCTCGCTGGTAATATGGCCCGGCTTGCGCCGCAGATGTTTACGCATTTCGCGGGTATCTTTTAATATCTGCTGGGTGTCCCTGACCATTTGCGGATTACCGCATAACATCACATGGCCGGTTTGGGCATTTAACGGCAGCCCAACCGCGGCTTCCAGGGACCCGTCGGCTATCAGGGCGGGAACGCGGCCGGTCAGCGAGCCGGGAACCTCCTCGCGGCTGACCACCGTCTGCACATGCAGCTTGCCGTTAAAACGCTGCTGCAGTTCCAGCATCAGGGGCAGGTAGCTGAGGTCACGGGCAAAACGCGCGGCGTGTACCAGCACGATATCCTTAAAGCGCTCCAGTCCCTCCCCCTGCTGCAGGATGGACAGAAAAGGCCCCAGCGCCGTGCCGGTCGCCAGCATCCATAGCGTTTCACATTCCGGGATTTCATCAAGGACAAAAAAGCCGGCGGCCTCTTTGGTGATCATTAACGAATCCCCAGGCTGCAAGGCGTGGAGCGGCGGGCTAAGCTTACCCTCCGGCACCGTCACCAGGTAAAATTCCAGGTTATCGCTGTGCGGCGCGTTGACGTAGGAATACGCGCGCTGGACACGCTCGCCGTTGATCTCCAGGCCGAGTTTGGCAAACTGTCCGGCGGTAAAAGGATCGACGGGGGCGTTAACGGTTAAGCTAAACAGGCTCTCCGTCCAGTGTTCCACATGTATGATTTTCCCGGTCACCCATTCTGCCATAACTCACTTTCCCCTTGGTCTTTCCGGCCGGTACCCGGACCGGCTAACGATTCTCCACTCTGTCACAGCGGCTGGTGATGATAGCGGATCCGGTAAGCGCCGGCATGGTTGCCTGCGCTACCTTTTTTGTTACGCCGCGAACGCGTCATTATCGGCTAATTCAGCCTTGGCATCCAGCGGGACGACTGTAATTGTTAACAATACGTTTTGCAATTGATGCCATGGCGCGAAATCCGCAGGTTAAAGAATAAAGGGGTGCAGGGCGGCATCCTTGCGATCAAGGTAATGGGTTGAGGCGATACGCCTGATGGTGCGGCTGTTGCCGCGGATCAACAAGGTTTCAGTGGTAGCCAGGTTGCCTTTGCGGGTGATGCCGTTTAACAGATCCCCTTTGGTAATGCCGGTGGCGGAAAAGACCACGTTGTCATTGCGCGCCATATCGTTAAGCGTCAGCACGGTATTGGCGCTGATGCCCATGGCGGCGCAGCGCGCCAGCTCATCGTCGCCTATCAGGCGGTTGGCCGCGGTGTCGCCTTTGACCTGATGGCGGGGCAACAGCCGGCCCTGCATATCGCCATCCATCGCGCGGATGGCCGCCGCCGAGATAACCCCTTCAGGCGCGCCGCCTATACCGTACATCACGTCCACTTCGCTATCCGGCATGCAGGTAAGCAGGGAGGCGGCCACATCGCCGTCGGGAATGGTAAATACGCGCACGCCAAGCCGCTGCAAAGCGGCAATACAGTCGTCATGACGGGGTTTGGCCAGAATGGCCACGGTCAGCTGCGAAAGCGGCTTATTCAGCGTATGGGCAATATTACGCAGGTTTTCGTCCAGGGGCAGGCTGAGGTTAATGGCGCCTTTGGCATCTGGGCCGACCACCAGCTTTTCCATATACATATCAGGCGCATGCAGAAAAGCGCCTTTTTCACCCACCGCCAATACCGCCAGCGCATTTGCCTGGCCCATGGCCGTCATACGGGTGCCTTCGATAGGGTCCACCGCGATATCCACCGCGTCTCCCTGGCCGGTGCCGACGGCTTCGCCGATGAAAAGCATCGGCGCTTCGTCAATTTCGCCTTCGCCAATCACAATCCGGCCGTCGATCTGCACCTGGTTGAGCATAATGCGCATGGCCTGAACCGCCGCATTGTCGGCCGCGTTCTTATCGCCGCGGCCCAGCCAGCTATAGCCCGCCAGCGCGGCGGCTTCGGTCACCCGGGAGAATTCGATGGCTAATTCACGTTTCATGCTTAAACCTTGCGTATCCACTTAAGAGAAGTTTATCGCAAAGTTTATCACACCTGGCGCGCATTCCGGGCGCGGGGACCGCGGCGCAATGCGGCCAGGGTAAAAAAACGTGCCGGCCGGGGTATTATTCGTCCGAGCGTTCTTCCCATGAGCGGGCGCGCTCAACCGCTTTTTGCCAGCCGCTATAGCGAACGTTGCGTTCCACCGTTTCAATGCTTGGGCGGAATTCTCGCTCGATAATCGCCTTGCTCCTGACCTCCTCCAAATCGCTCCAGAAGCCTACCGCCAGGCCGGCCAGATACGCCGCGCCCAGTGCGGTCACTTCCCGTACTTCGGGACGCTCGACGCGGGTGCCGAGGATATCGGACTGGAACTGCATCAGGAAATTATTGGCCACGGCGCCGCCGTCAACCCGCAGGGACTGCAGGCGGGCGCCGGAATCGGCCTGCATGGCGTCAAGAAGATCGCGGGTCTGGAAGGCGATGGATTCCAACGTGGCGCGAATAATATGATTCGCATTAACGCCGCGGGTCAAACCGAATATCGCGCCGCGCGCATAGGGATCCCAATACGGCGCGCCCAGGCCGGTGAACGCCGGCACCACGTACACCCCGTTGGTATCCTTCACCTTGCTGGCGAAATACTCCGAATCGGTAGCGTCGCTTATCAGTTTCATTTCGTCGCGCAGCCACTGGATGGCGGCGCCGGCAACAAACACCGCGCCCTCCAGGGCGTAATTGACTTCCCCACGCGGTCCGCAGGCGATGGTGGTCAGCAGGCCGTGTTTCGATTGCACCGCCTTGGTGCCGGTATTCATCAGCAGGAAGCAGCCGGTGCCGTAGGTATTCTTGGCCATACCAGGCTGGACGCACAGCTGTCCGAACAACGCGGCTTGCTGATCGCCGGCAATACCGGCGATGGGAATACGGGTCCCGCCTTTACCGCCGATATTGGTCTGGCCGTACACTTCGGACGAGGGACGGACCTCGGGCAGCATGGAGCGGGGAATATCCAGGATTTCCAGCAGCTTGTCGTCCCATTGCAGGTTATGGATGTCATACAGCATGGTACGGGAGGCGTTGGTATAGTCGGTAACGTGCACGCGACCCTGGGTCATGCGCCAGATAAGCCACGTATCTATGGTGCCGAACAGCAGTTCGCCGCGTTTGGCGCGTTCCCGGGCGCCCTCGACATTATCCAGGATCCATTTCACCTTGGTGCCCGAGAAATAGGGATCGATAACCAGCCCGGTGGTTTTGCGTACGTACTCCTCATGGCCATCGCGTTTAAGCTTTTCACACATATCCGAAGTACGGCGGCACTGCCAGACGATGGCGTTGTAAACAGGCTTGCCGGATTCCTTATCCCAGACCACCGCCGTTTCACGCTGGTTGGTAATGCCGATGCCCGCGATCTGGTCGGAGCGGATGTCGGCTTTAGCCAGCACTTCCACCAGTGTCGAGCTTTGCGATGCCCAAATTTCCATCGGGTCGTGCTCTACCCAGCCTGGTTTGGGATAAATCTGGGTGAATTCGCGCTGCGAAACGCTGACGATATTGGCGTCATGATCCATGACAATGGCGCGTGAGCTGGTCGTTCCCTGATCGAGAGCCACAATATATTTTTTATCTGATGACATAATAGATTCCTGCAAAAGTTAACATTGGCACAGTAAGCATTACGCTTTGCGTTCGGATTTTGCTGTGTTTGCCGAGCGGGTCTCTTCCAAACCATCCTCGATAATATTAGAAGGAAGGTAAGGGCTGATCAGCGAGCGATAGATAAAGGCGCCAAGGCAGCCGCCGATGATCGGTGCAATCAGCGGCACCAGGAAGTAGGGAATTTCACGGCCGCCGGTAAAGGCTACCTTGCCCCAGCCCATCAGGTAGGCGAATACCTTGGGACCGAAATCACGGGCGGGGTTAAGGGCGAACCCGGTCAACGGCCCCATGGATGCGCCGATGACCGCGATAAGGATACCGATCAGCAGCGGCGCCAGCGGGCCGCGGGGAATGCCATTGCCGTCGTCGGTCAAGGCCAGGATCAGGCATAACAGAATGGCGGTAATCACCGTTTCCACTAAAAACGCCTGGATCACGGAAATATGCGGGTTAGGATAGGTTGAGAATACCCCGGCCAGCTGGAGGCTTTCCACGCTGCCGCGGACCATATGGTTTGCCTGCTCGAAGTCGATGAACAGGTTGTAGTAAAGACCGTAGACCACCGCTGCGCCGCAGAAGGCGCCGAGCATTTGCGCAACGATGTAGGGCACCACCTTGCGGCGCTCGAAATTGGCGAACAGCCATAGCGCGATGGACACCGCGGGGCTGAGATGCGCGCCGGAAACGGCGGCGGTAAGATAAACCGCCATGGCGACGCCAAAGCCCCAGATGATACTGATTTCCCATTGGCCGAAGCTGGCGCCGGCCAGCTTCAGTGCGGCAACGCAGCCGGCGCCGAAGAAAATCAGCAAGGCGGTGCCCAGAAATTCAGCGATACATTGGCCTTTCAGTGTTGGAGTTTTTTGTTGGCTCATAATCTTTTCCTGCTGGCGAAAAGTGGGGTAGCAGCGGTGGACATGTCTGCTTACCGAATCAAATCTTACCTAGTAAGGCATGTAGGTATGTTGTAAATTTATCGTTAACGAGCAGAAACGAGAAATATCGAAATCAAATTGTGTGCAGTACGTCATAAAAATGAGCGTATTCGCTTAATTTAGGCTGTTATGGGCAAAATTTCTGTGTGCTGGCTATCACCTTTTTTAACAAAATGTGTTAATTGCTAAAACGAGCATCTCATCGCCGGCAAAACTTTCCGCTGCACGTTGGGTTCATAGCGTACAATAACCGACTCATTCGGCCGTTTAGACGATTGCGGCTGGACACTGGGGGAGGCGCTACATAAAATCCCCTCTCCAGGCTGTACCCGGGGCAATGTGATACGCGCCTGTAGCGGTGCTGACGCCAAGACGATTTAAGGGCTACACGCCGGCGTGTAGCTCCCATTCATGATTACACCTTGTAGGCTTAAGGGGGCTGAAATGGCTTTTGAAGTATTTGAAAAATTAGAAGCGAAGGTACAGCAGGCGATAGATACCATCACGCTGTTGCAAATGGAAATTGAAGAATTGAAAGAGAAGAATAACAGTCTGGCTCAGGAAATTCAGCAAGCGTCCAGCAACCGCGAGTCGCTGGTTAACGAAAATGAGCAGTTGAAGCAGGAGCAGGGCGTGTGGCAAGAGCGTTTACGCGCATTGCTCAGTAAGATGGAGGAAGTGTAACGCCGGCTTGCGGGCAACAACAAGGGCGATGCCAGATCGCCCTTTTGCGCGTTGCCGCCAATTACTCAAGATCTAGCGCGTCTTCCGACAGGATAATACCGGTATTGTCGGCGTAAAGATGATCGCCGGAAAAGAAGGTTACCCCGCCAAAATTGACCCGGATATCGCTCTCGCCTATGCCTTCGCTCGCGGCGCCGGCAGGCGTGGCGGCCATGGCCTGGATGCCTAGGTCAAGCTCTTCAAGATCGTCCACCTGGCGCACCGCGCCGTAAACCACGATACCTTCCCACTCGTTTTGCACCGCAAGCGTGCCCAGCTCGGCATTAATCAGCGCGCGCCTGACCGACCCGCCGCCATCAACGACCAACACGCGGCCAAGGCCGTTTTCTTCAAGCACGTCATAAAGCAAACCATTATCCTCGAAACATTTCACGGTAACGATTTGCCCGCCAAACGATGTCCTCCCGCCGAAATTGCTGAAGAGAGGTTCGACAACATTCACGTCTTCATGATAAATGTCGCATAGTTCTGAAGTATCGTATTTCATAGGATTTACGTCGGTTTGCCGCTGGAGCGGAAAGTATATCGCGTTCTCGCGCCAGTTGCCAAAACCATCAATTGTTAACTTGATGCGCGTCAGAAAACGTTTAGCTAAACAGCAGCCCCACGGCAAACAGGATATTGATCAGCAGCGCGCATTTTACGGTTTTTTCCAGCATGGGACGGATGCCTGACGGGTCTGGCTCGTGCAGGACATAACGCGCCTGCATATACAGCGCCGGCACGGCCAGGGCGAACAGCCAGCCTACCAGGTTGCGCAACTCAAGCAGGGTGAAAACGGCCAGGCACAACACCGCGCACGCCAGCAGGCCCGCATGATAATAACGCGCCCGCAGCGGCCCGAGACGCACCGCGAGCGTGTTCTTCCCGGTCAGGCGATCGGTTTCGATATCCCGCAGATTATTGATATTCAACACGGCGGCCGCCAATAGCCCACAGGCGGTAGCCGGTAGCATCACGATGGTATGGAAGGCGCCGGTTTGCAGATAATAGCTGCCGCCGACGCTGAGCCAGCCGAAAAAAATCAGCACCGACAGATCGCCCAAGCCCATATAACCGTAGGGGCGCGTACCCATGGTATAAGTAATGGCGGCGATAATCGACAGTACGCCGAGGGCCAGGAAACCCAGGATATCGGCGGGTTTTTCGCAGGCCACGGCAATAAGCGTTGCGCCGGAAATCAGCGACAGGGCGATGGCGATAATCAACGCCAGTTTCATCTGCCCGCGGGAGATAACGCCCATCTGCATACCGCGCAGCGGCCCGATGCGGCCGTGATCGTCGCTGCCTTTCACTGAATCGCCATAATCGTTGGCCAGATTGGACAGGATTTGCAGCAGCGCGGCGGTAAGCAGCGCCAGCAGCGCGACGCCGGGTTTAAAATGGCCTTGCCAGCCGGCAATCGCCGAGCCGGTGACGATAGAGGCCAGCGCCAGCGGCAGCGTGCGCAGGCGCAGGCTGACCATCCAGGCTTTGGTCGGGCTGATGGTGACGGTTTCGCTCATAATTAACGAATCTTATGTGTAATACCCGGTTTTGGCAAAAAAAACGGGAGGCCGGAGCCTCCCATTGCGGATGTCGTTTACCCCTTGGCGCTTACAGGATAAATCGGCTCAAATCTTCGTCAGATATTAGCTCATCCAGATGGCTACGAACATAATCTGCATCAATTGAAATTGTTTTACCATCCCATTCGCTGGCGTCATAGGAAATATCTTCCATCAGGCGCTCAAGCACGGTATGCAGGCGACGGGCGCCGATATTCTCGGTGCGTTCGTTGACCTGCCAGGCGGCCTCGGCGATGCGTCGGATGCCGTCGGCGGTGAATTCGATGCTGACGCCTTCGGTGGCCATCAACGCTTTGTACTGAATCGTCAGGGAAGCGCTGGGTTCGGTCAGGATACGCTCGAAATCGTTGGTCGTCAGAGCTTCAAGCGCGACGCGGATCGGCAGCCGGCCTTGCAGCTCCGGAATCAAATCGGACGGGCTGGACACCTGGAACGCGCCGGAGGCGATAAACAGGATATGGTCGGTTTTTACCATGCCGTGTTTCGTCGAGACGGTACAGCCTTCCACTAACGGCAGTAAATCCCGTTGCACGCCCTCGCGGGAGACATCCGGGCCGGACGTTTCGCCGCGTTTGCAGATTTTATCAATTTCATCGATAAATACGATGCCGTGCTGTTCGACGGCTTCGATAGCCAGCTCTTTCAGCTCTTCCGGATTGACCAGCTTTGCCGCCTCTTCCTCGACCAGCAGCTTCAGCGCTTCCTTGATTTTAATCTTGCGTGGTTTTTGTTTTTGCCCGGCCAGGTTTTTGAACATCGATTGCAGCTGATTGGTCATCTCCTCCATTCCCGGAGGCGCCATAATCTCGACGCCCATCGGCGCGGCGGCCAGGTTTATCTCGATCTCTTTATCGTCCAGCTGGCCTTCGCGCAGCTTTTTACGGAAATTCTGACGCGCCGCCGACGGTTCGGCGGTCTCCTCCGGCTGGCCCCAATTATTTTTCGGCGGCGGGATCAGCACATCCAGCACGCGTTCTTCCGCTAACTCTTCAGCGCGCTGGCGGTTTTTATCCATGGATTGCAGGCGCACCATTTTTACCGCCGCGTCGGTGAGATCGCGGATGATTGAATCCACTTCTTTGCCGACGTAACCGACTTCGGTAAATTTAGTGGCTTCTACCTTGATAAACGGCGCGTTGGCCAGTTTTGCCAGACGGCGGGCGATTTCTGTTTTACCGACGCCGGTCGGGCCGATCATCAGGATATTTTTTGGCGTCACTTCATGACGCAATGCTTCGTCCAGCTGCATGCGGCGCCAGCGGTTGCGCAGCGCGATGGCAACCGCGCGTTTTGCATTATGCTGTCCGATAATATAGTCGTCGAGTTCGCTGACGATTTCGCGTGGAGTCATCTCAGACATTTTCAGGCTCCTTCACTTTGGAGGTGATTTCTTTAATCGTGTGGAATTGATTGGTGTAAATGCAGATGTCCCCCGCTATCGTCAATGCTTTCTCCACGATATCCCGCGCGCCAAGCTCGGTGTTATCAAGCAAGGCGCGCGCGGCGGCCTGGGCATACGGCCCGCCGGAACCAATGGCGATCAGATCGTCTTCCGGCTGGATAACATCGCCATTGCCGGTAATGATAAGCGACGTCTGTTCATCCGCCACCGCCAGTATGGCCTCCAGCTTGCGTAACATGCGATCCGTACGCCAGTCCTTAGCCAACTCCACGGCCGCCTTGGTCAGATGGCCTTGATGCAGTTCCAGCTTACGCTCGAACAGTTCGAATAAGGTAAAGGCATCCGCGGTGCCGCCGGCAAAACCCGCTATCACTTGATCATGGTAAAGCGTACGGACTTTGCGCACATTCCCTTTCATCACGGTATTACCCAGGGTAGCCTGGCCGTCGCCGCCGATGGCCACACGGCCATTGCGGCGTACGCTTACGATTGTTGTCACGTGCAACCCTCCGGTAACTATAGATTCAAGCGTCTCATAATGAGTATGAGACATATTGAATTTATAGATGGGGTGGGATTAAGGGTTTTCAACCCCCACTGGCAATGGGAATGCAATTTGACACCCCGGACGCGCGTAAATTTTGCAGCGACTTATCGGCGCCGGCGCGGGTGGAATAGGGGCCCAACATGACGCGGTTCCAGCCGCCATTGCTGGTGATCCGGCTTTCAATGCCGCCGAAGGCGAGCTGGGCGCGGATAGACTCGGCCTGATCCATCGCTTTAAACGAACCACACTGGATCAGCCAGCGTTGGGCTTTTTCCGCCGGTTCTTTTTCCGCCTTCGCTTCGGCGCGGGCTTCCGTTTTCGTCTGGGGCGCCGGTTGTATGGCGGTCACCGGCGCCTGATGAGGCTGTTGCACCTGCTGTGCGGCCGGCGCCTGGCGCGGCGGTTGTTGCACCTGCTGTGCGGCCGGCGCCTGGCGCGGCGGCTGTTGCACCTGCTGTGCGGCCGGCGCCTGGCGCGGCGGTTGTTGCACCTGCTGTACGGCCGGCGCCTGGCGCGGCGGCTGTTGCACCTGCTGTGCGGCCGGCGCCTGGCGCGGCGGCTGTTGCACCTGCTGTACGGCCGGCGCCTGGCGCGGCGGCTGTTGCTCAACCGGCGTGGAGAAAACCTGGCGCGGTTGTACCGGCGTGGCGGCAGGCGTTGGACGCGGCGCAGGCGTCGTCTGGAATGATTGCTGGTTCTGCTGGTTACGGGCGTGATTTGCCGCCGACGATTTCACCTGGTCGTTATAAGGCACTTCGTTGAGGTGGGTCGGCTGCTGGCGCATGTCCGCTTGCATCTGCTCAAGCAACTGGCGCTGCTCGTCGGTCAACTGGGCGGGTGTTTGCACCTCGCCGCCCGCGGTGGGCTCGGTAGGCGTTTGCACCCCTATCTGGCGATTTTCCAGCTCTTTAATATAACGCCAACGCTCTTCCGGTTTAGGCGGCAGGCCGTTGCTGGTATGGTTGCCGTGGCTCGGCAGAATGACTGCCTCCTCCGTCTTATTGTGGGCAATAAAGTAGAGACCGCCAATAAACGTAATCAATACGGCAACGGCCAATGCGATCATGGTCTTTGAGATGCCGGAAGAGGTGCGTTTTTTTCGACTGTTGGTTTTTTTGCGCCGCGTGTTTGTCCTTCCACGGCCTACATAGTCTCTTTGTGCCACTGTCGTTTCGCTAAGTTTGAGAAAGTAACCAGCCCGTCATGTTACTGAAGGCAATAATATTTGACCAGCGCCTGTAGTCCTAAAGCGCATTTCGTTTTATGCGGGGCATGGCGGTACTGCCCCGGACGATCAGTTTGCTATCCAATAGCAGGGAGGTATTCGCTACCGCCTGTTGCCTGAGCTGCTGCAAGAGTAACAATAACGCCTCTCGGCCAAGCTGGTAGCTCGGCTGGGCCACGGTAGTCAACGGTGGGTCGCAGAATTTCGCAAGCGTTATATCGTCGAAGCCGACCAGGGACAAATCCCCCGGCACGTCCAGCCCAATTTTCTTCGCCTGGGATAAAACGCCAAACGCTATGATATCACTGTGACAAAAGATAGCAGTAGGCGGATACGTTCGCGAAATTAATGCATTAAGTCCCGCCGCGCCTGCCTCGTAACTCACGTCGCCCTGGATGACAATATGATCTTCGGGCGGGATGCCATGACGTCGCAGCGCCTGAATATACCCCTGTACCCGATAATGACAAAGCATCAGATGCTCCGGGCCGCTAATGCAGGCGATACGCTGGTGGCCAAGGCTGAACAGATAATCCACCGCCTCATAGGCCGCGGTAAGATTATCGATATGCACCGTGGGCAATGCAAGCTCCGGAACAAACTCATTGACCATCACCATCGGCGGCAGGTTTTGCTGCTCTGCGATATCAATGGCAAATGGCGGCTCGGACCCGAGCAGCAACATACCATCTATCTGCCTGGCAATGATCAAATCACTGAAGCTTTTTTTATGTGGGCGCTGGTGGGCGTAGTCGGCAATCAGGACCAGATAGCCGTTTTCATCGGCGGTTTCCTCAATGCCGCGCAGGATTTCAGAGAAAAAGGGATCGCAGATATCCGGCACCAGGGCCAGCAGGTTGCAGGTTTCATTTCGTTTTACCTGGCGGCCGAGAGGCTGCGGGGAATAGCCGACATCGCTTACGGCGAGCTGGACTTTTCTACGCGTGGTGACGGAGACTTTCTCCGGATTCATGAGCGCCCTGGAAACCGTGGCTGTCGACACGCCGGCTTTTTCCGCCACATCCTTCATGGTCGCCAGGCCGGCAAACTTTTTAGATTCCACATCTTTCTCCTGATGTCAGCGCAATAGGCACGTTTTATCGCGCATGTTCCATACGGTGTTCCGGTGCGACCCTCAACACCAGCGCCCGGAAAGATGCCGGCCGCGCGTGGCGGCACGGGACGATCCCAGTGTCCCCTGGCCCGTCTTTTCTATCAGATAGTGCGTTACTTGAGTGACTAAAAAGATCGTTCCGGTACAAACTTTGAATATTATCCGAATGTGATGCGCAAAATACTGATAACCCCGTCAGGATTAAATATCCACCGGATCCACATCCAGCGACCATTTTACCTTGCGCGCCTGGGTCATGGTGCCCACCAGCGGCAGGCTGGCGGCGACCAGTCGTTGCAATTGCGCGCGCGAAGGGTGCTGCAGCAGCAGTTGCCAGCGAAAACGTCCGCCGCGTTTGGGCTGCAGCGCTGGGATAGGTCCCATCAGCCACAGGGACTCATCGCGTAACGGGCTGGCATCCAGCAACTGGCGCAGTCGCTCCAGGAACTGCCTGGCCTGTTGGTTATCGTGGTCTTCCGCCCGAAACAGAATATGGCTGGTAAAGGGCGGCAACAGCACCGTCTGGCGTTCGGCCAGCGCCTGTAGCGCAAAAGCCATATACCCTTCATGCAGTAATACCTGCAATAACGGATGATCGGGATGATGCGTTTGCAAGAACACTTCGCCCGGTTTACCGGCGCGCCCCGCGCGTCCCGAAACCTGGGTATAGAGCTGCGCGAACCGCTCCGCCGAGCGGAAATCGGCCGAAAACAGCGCGCCGTCCACATCCAGCAGCGACACCAGCGTGACGTCCGGGAAATGGTGCCCTTTCGCCAGCATCTGGGTGCCGATTAAAATACGGGCGCCGCCTTTATGCACTTCGGCCAAATGGTGTTCCAACGCGCCTTTGCGCGACGTGGTGTCGCGATCGACACGGGTAATGGGGGTGGTGGGGAATAATGCCGTCAGCGTTTCTTCAAGCTGCTCGGTACCGAGGCCGACCGGCACCAACTGGGTTGAACCGCACTGCGGGCATTGATTGGGGATCGGTCGCTGGCTGTCGCAATGATGGCAACGCATCAGGCGCTGCTGCTGGTGAAGGGTATAATAATGATCGCAGCGCTGGCATTCGGCGATCCAGCCGCATTCGTGGCATAACAGCGCCGGGGCGAAGCCGCGCCGGTTCAGGAACAGCATCACCTGGTTGCCGGCATCAAGATGGGTACGCATTTTTTTCAACAGCGGCTGCGACATGCCGTTGGTCAGCGCCAGTCCCTTCAGATCCTGCAACTGCTGCGTGGCGGGCCTGGCGTTGCCCGCGCGTTTGCCAAGCGTCAGGTTGCGGTATTTTTTCAGTTGGACGTTATACAGCGTTTCCAGCGCGGGCGTCGCCGACCCCAGCACAATGGGAATGTTTTCTTCGCGCGCGCGGAATACCGCCAGGTCGCGGGCATGATAACGCCAGCCCTCGTGTTGTTTATAAGAGCTGTCATGCTCTTCGTCGATAACGATAATGCCCAGGCGGGCAAAGGGCGTAAACAGCGCCGATCGGGTGCCGATGACAATCGCCGTTTCGCCGCTGCGCGCGTTCAGCCAGACCGCCATGCGTTCACTGTCGTTTAAACCGGAATGCAGCACCTCCACCGGCGCGTGAAAGCGTTCACGAAAGCGGGCAATCGTCTGCGGGGTCAGGCCTATTTCCGGCACCAGGATCAGTGCCTGCTTGCCTTTGGCCAGGATATTTTCCAGCACCGTCAAATAGACTTCTGTCTTGCCCGAGCCGGTAACCCCGGCCAGCAGCCAGGCGGCGAACCGATCGTCTTCGCTGCGGATGGCGCCGACGGCGGTGGCCTGTTCGGTATTAAGCCGCAGTCGTTCCCCCTCGACCCGATAACTCTCGCGCCAGTCGCCGACGGCGGCGGGGCTGGAACGTAAATCACTCAACCCCTTGGCGCGCAGGGCCTGCAGCGCGCTGTCGGCCAGCATGAGTTCCCCAACCTGATGCCGGTAGACAGGGCCTTGCAACAGGGCGGCCAGCGCCTGCTGCTGTTTCGGCGCCCGTTTCAGGGTGTCAAGCGCCGTAGCGCGTCCCTGCTCGGTGGCGAACCATTGCCATAACGGCGCCGTTTCCGCCGCTTTGCCCTGGCGAATCAATACCGGCAACGCGTGGAACAGCACTTCCCCGACCGGGTAATGATAATAACCGATGGCCCAGTTCAGAATCCGCCACAGACTTTGCGGGAATAGGGAATGTTCATCAAGCACGTCGGTGATGCTTTTGAGTTTATCCAGCGGCAGTTCGCTTTCTTCGCTGATGCCGGTGACGATGCCGATGGCGTGGCGTTGTCCAAAGGGAACGCGGACGCGCCCACCCACCGCGGGGCGCAGATGGCCGGGCAAAAGATAATCGAACGTGCGTGCCAATGGCACCGGTAGCGCAACGTGAACAACAGGCATCGACTCATCCAGGGTGGAAAAATTGCGCTGATAGTGTACACTGTGTCGCCTTCAATGCACGGATGTGTTTGCAAAGCCCGGCGGCATTCTGTATGATTCGCCGCCTTTGGTGCCATCCGGCATTAGAGAAACTCAACTCCCTTCGCGTGGTGTCCGGCGGAAGAAGACTGGATAGCGACGCGGCCTTACGACGAGGTTTTCCATGAAAAAAGATATCCATCCGAAATACGTAGAAATTACTGCAACCTGTTCTTGCGGTAACGTTATCAAGACCCACTCCACCCTGGGCCACGATTTGACCCTGGACGTTTGCGGCGCCTGCCATCCGTTCTACACCGGTAAACAACGTGTTGTTGATACCGGCGGACGTGTTGATCGCTTTAACAAACGTTTCAGCGTTCCGGTCAGTAAAAAATAATTGCCTGACCGACAGCACAAAAATCACCCAGTGTGACTTTTGCTGTTTAACGAAGCCCCGGCCGCAAGGCTGGGGCTTCGTTTTTTAACGGCAGGAAAAGAACGCGCCCGCCCCGCTGTGTTGATCGCCCTTGATGTTCAAGCCCCCCGCAGAAAAGTGCCGCGCTGGTCGTTACCTTTCTTTCAGCAGCCTGGTAATGCCGCCTTCGCGCCGGATTAACGCATAGAATAATGCGTTGCAGCCATAATTATCCGTGGCTTTAATATCGATATCCGGCTCGTCAAGCAAACGTCTTATCGCCTGGGTATGACCATTGAGGACGGCGCAATGCAACGGGGTCCATCCGTCATTCTGGCGCCTGTTGATCTGGATATTGGGTTTGCGCAACAGAAGGTCCACCAAAACGGTATTGCCTTGGGTCGCGGCATAATGCAGCGCTGTCCAGCCTTCAGCCTGGGCGGAATTGATATCGATGTCCGGCAATGCAATCAAGCGGATAGCGATATCGGTGCGCAACAGGGCCAGCGCGCTTAGCAACGCCGTGTAGCCGAGGCTGTCGGCGCAATCAGCATTAATCCCGGGCGCGGACAGCAACCGGTGAACGATGGGATCAAGACCGTCCTTGGCCGCGAGTTGCAAGGGGGTACAGCCGTCGTTATCACAACGGTTCACATCAATGCCAGGGGTGGCCAGCAATTGTTGTATCGCCGTTATTTTCCCGGCAAGCATGTCCTTTGCAACATCCGCCGGACCGAGAGTCATGGCGGCATAGTGCAGAGGGGTGGCACCGATATGATCGCCGGCGTTAACGTTAATCTCCCGCCTTGCCAGCAGTAACTCCAGCACGGCGACATGACCGAACGCGGCGGCGCAATGCAGCGCCGTTGAACCGAGATGGTTAACGGCGTGGATATTAACGTCGGGCTGGGCCAGCAGTTGCGCGCTGATAGCGTCATCATTGTTCAGGGCGACAAAATGCAGGGCGCTGAGTCTATTCCGATCGGCGGCATTGACGTCTATTTTCGGCAGCGCAAGCAGTTGTCTGACGATAACGGGATGATGATGCCGGATCGCCTCCATTAACAGCGTCCTGTCATTTTCTGCTTTAGTGAGCGTGGCGATATCCAAGGCCATGGCTTGGCAAAACGGCACTATTCGCGTATTTCCCTGGCAAACTTGGGCAAATATTTGCTGCGCCAGCGCAGTTTTTTCAATGCGCCGAAACGCAAAAAGCGCCTCGTCCCGGTCGATACCGCCCAATCTCATCACATTAAGCAAATCACCCAAGTCCAGGTTGCGGAAAATAGCGGCCTTTATTTCGGATGGCATGGCGGCGAAATCCGGCCCGGAAGGCGGAACGACATTTTTTATCTGGAGGATAGGGCGCGCAGCAAATGCCCGGGCCATGTCCACGCCTTGGCTATGCACGATCGCGCGCCCGGCGAGGGCTTGCGCCTTTTTCTTCACCCGGCCGCCGGGGCGAGACAGTGTTTCCGGCCATGACGTTACCGATTGTATTTTTTTGAGGAAGCGTTGAGGCAACGATATCTCCTGAGAATATGGCAAACGGCGTTGCGTCGAAAATAAGCAGATTGGCGCAGGGGCCCCGGAAATAGGTAAACAAAAAGGATGCATAATGTTAAGCCTATAGGATACAAGGATTTTTATGATAATGGTTACAACAGGGAAATCAGCTTATTTTATCGCGGCTATGCGACGATGGCGGCGTCCCCCGACAGGCACGCAGGGATGGGGTGAATTTATTTTTCTGATTTTGAAGGGCTTTTTTTCATTATTGCGGCCGGCTAGAGTTGGGCGGAGGGTAAAGGGAGCCGCTTATAATGTTAATGCCCGTCAGTTAACGACCAGCAGCGTGCAACGGCACAGGCATTTATGCCAGGCAACGGGGGACGCAGGCAACGATTGCCCGCGCGCGGATGGCGCTAGCGCGAAGCCTTCGCCACGCGCTGTCTTTACCTGGCCGGGGTTAGTATTCCCACGTGTCGGGATTGATGCCCATTTCGCGCATCAGCTCCTTGGCGGCTTCGGGAATTTCGTCGCTACGTTCTTTACGCAGGTCGTTATCGTCTGGCAGCGGCTGGCCGGTAAACGCATGCAGGAACGCCTCGCAAAGCAGTTCGCTATTGGTGGCATGCCGCAGGTTGTTGACCTGGCGCCGGGTTCTTTCGTCGGTCAGGATTTTGAGAACCTTCAGCGGAATGGATACCGTAATTTTTTTTACCTGCTCGCTTTTTTTACCATGTTCAGCATAAGGGCTGACATACTCACCTTTCCATTCCGCCATGGGATACCTTAACTCTCATCAAATGAATATAATATGCTTAAAACGGGCAGATTATGCCGTAACTGTCTGTCTCTCACTACCGTATGCCCGCTTATTTTGCGATTTATCAACTTTTCCTATCACCCCGCCCTCGACCTGGCCTGGCGGCTGCGGTAAAAAGTCAGTTAGATTTTAACACTTAAAACCCGCATAATTTTAGCTGTTATTAATGCATTGCTCAATCTATACGCAAAGAAGTTTAGATGTCCAGATGTATTGACGTCTATCGCCGGGCGGTTTACTCTTTGACCTTCACTCTCACGCACACAGTCAGGATGCGAGTACATGACGCGTAAGCAGGCCACCATCGCAGTTCGCAGCGGGTTAAATAATGATGAACAGTTCGGCTGCGTCGTTCCCCCCATCACCCTTTCCAGCACCTATAACTTTACCGACTTCAATCAACCGCGCGTGCATGATTACTCGAGGCGCGGTAACCCGACCCGGGATGTGGTGCAGCGCGCGTTGGCGGAACTGGAGGGCGGCGCGGGCGCGGTGATGACCAGCAGCGGCATGTCGGCGATACATCTTGTCTGTACCGTATTCCTGCAACCCGGCGATCTGCTGGTGGCGCCGCATGATTGCTACGGCGGCAGCTATCGCCTGTTCGACAGTCTGAGCAAACGCGGCGCGTACCGGGTCAAATTTGTCGATCAGGGGGATGCGGGGGCGTTGCAGGCGGCACTGGACGAAAAACCCAAGCTGGTACTGATCGAAACGCCCAGCAACCCGCTGCTGCGGGTGGTGGACATCACCGCTATATGCCAGGCCGCCCATCGGGCGGGCGCCCTGTGCGTGGTGGATAATACCTTTATGAGCCCGGCCCTGCAGCAGCCGCTGGCCCTGGGGGCCGATCTGGTGGTGCACTCCTGTACCAAATACCTTAACGGGCACTCCGACGTGGTGGCCGGCACGGTGATAGCCAAGGACGACGCGCTCGCCACCGAGCTTGCCTGGTGGGCCAATAACATCGGCGTGACCGGCGCCGCCTTCGATAGCTATCTTTTGTTGCGCGGCATCCGCACCCTGGCGCCGCGCATACGCCAGCAGCAAAGCAATGCCCTGGATATCGTGGCCTATTTGCAACAGCAGCCGCTGGTGAAAAAATTATATTACCCCGGCCTGCCGGACAATGCCGGTCATGAAATCGCCTGTCGCCAGCAAAAAGGGTTCGGCGCCATGCTCAGCTTTGAAGTGAACGGCGATGAATCCGTGCTGCGCCGCTTTTTAGCCAGCCTGGAATTATTTACCCTGGCGGAATCCCTTGGCGGCGTAGAGAGCCTGATTTCCCATGCCGCCACCATGACCCACGCGGGTATGGCGCCTGCGGCACGCGCTGCGGCCGGTATATCGGAAACATTATTGCGGGTGTCCGTCGGCATTGAAGACAGCGAAGATTTAATTGCCGATCTGGAACAGGCTTTCCAGGCGGCGGCGAAGAGGTAGTTATGAGTGCTCTGGGAACGACGGTACGCTTGGCCGGCAGGCAACTGCACAAGTTTGGCGGCAGTAGTCTGGCCGATGTGAAGTGTTACCAACGGGTCGCGGGCATTATGGCCGATTACAGCCAACCCGGTGATTTAATGGTGGTCTCCGCGGCGGGCTCCACCACCAACCAGCTGATCAGCTGGCTTAAGCTGAGCCAAACCGATCGCCTTTCCGCGCATCAGGTCCAGCAGACCCTGCGCCGCTACCAGCAGCAACTGTTCGCCGGCCTGCTGCCGCCCGACCTGGCGGATGCGATGATGACGGAATTTATCCGCGATCTGGAGCGTTTGGCGGTATTGCTGGACGGCGCGGTGACCGATAGCGTGTATGCGGAAGTGGTCGGCCACGGTGAAATCTGGTCGGCGCGTCTTATGGCGGCGGTACTCAACTGCCAGGATATCGAGGCGGTCTGGCTGGACGCGCGGGATTTCCTGCGCGCTGAATATGCCGCCCAGCCGCAGGTAGACGAAGGGCGTTCATGGCCCTTATTACAGCAGCTATTGACCCAATACCCCAGCAAACGTCTGGTGGTCACCGGCTTTATCTGCCGCAATCAGGCCGGGGAAACAGTATTGCTTGGGCGTAACGGCAGCGACTATTCCGCCACCCAAATCGGCGCGCTGGCCGGTGTGGCCAGGGTGACCATCTGGAGCGACGTGGCCGGGGTCTATAGCGCCGATCCGCGCAAGGTGAAAGACGCCTGCCTGCTGCCCCTGCTGCGATTGGACGAAGCCAGCGAGCTGGCGCGCCTGGCGGCGCCGGTATTGCATACCCGCACCCTGCAGCCGGTATCCGGCAGCGATATCGATCTGTTATTGCGCTGCAGCTATCAGCCGGAACAGGGGTCTACACGTATCGAGCGGGTACTGGCTTCCGGCACCGGGGCGAAAATCGTCACCAGCCACGACGATGTCTGCCTGATCGAGCTGACCATTGCGCCGCAGCACGACTTTTCCCTGGCGCAGAAAGAACTCGACCAGGCGTTAAAGCGCGCGCAAATCAAGCCGCTGGCGGTAGGCGTTCATCGCGATCGGCGGCTGTTGCAGCTGTGCTATACCTCCGAACTGGTCCATAGCGTGTTCCAGACCCTGCAGCAGGCGGAGCTGCCGGGAGAGCTTAAGCTGCGCGCAGGACTGGCGCTGGTGGCGATGGTCGGCGCGGGGGTTACTAAAAACCCGCTGCACTGCCATCGTTTTTACCAACAGTTAAAATATCAGCCGGTGGAATTTTTCTGGCAGGCGGAGGACGGCATCAGCCTGGTGGCGGTATTGCGCGTCGGTCCCACCGAACATGTGGTGCAGGGATTGCACACCTCGTTGTTCCGCGCCGAAAAGCGCATCGGCCTGATCCTGTTCGGCAAAGGCAATATCGGCTCGCGCTGGCTGGAGTTGTTCGCCCGCGAGCAGGAAAGCCTGTCGGCGCGCACTGGTTTTGAGTTTATCCTCAGCGGCGTGGTGGACAGCCGGCGCAGCCTGCTCAGCTATGACGGGCTGAACGCCAGCCGGGCGCTGGCTTTCTTTCATGATGAGGCCGTCGAGCAGGAGCCGGAAGACCTGTTTTTATGGATGCGCGCCCATCCCTATGATGATTTGGTGGTGCTCGATGTCACCGCCAGCGAAGCGCTGGCCGGACAATATCTGGATTTCGCCAGCTATGGTTTTCACGTTATCAGCGCCAATAAGCTGGCGGGCGCCTCCAGCGGTGACAACTACCGCCAGATCCGCGACGCCTTTGCCAAAACCGGTCGTCATTGGTTATACAACGCCACCGTGGGCGCCGGCCTGCCGGTTAACCATACGGTGCGCGATCTGCGCGACAGCGGCGACAGCATCTTGTCCATAAGCGGCATTTTTTCCGGTACCCTTTCCTGGCTTTTTCTGCAATTCGACGGCACGGTGCCTTTTACCGATTTGGTGGAACAGGCCTGGCAGCAGGGGCTGACCGAACCCGATCCGCGGGTGGATTTATCCGGCCAGGACGTGATGCGCAAGCTGGTGATCCTGGCGCGCGAAGCGGGTTATGAAATCGAGCCGAACCACGTGCGGGTGGAATCGCTAGTATCGCCCGACAGCGTGCTCGGGTCGGTGGATCAGTTTTTTGAGGACGGCCATGCCCTTAATGAACAAATGGTCCAACGTCTGGAGGCGGCGAATGAGATGGGCCTGGTGCTGCGCTATGTGGCGCGTTTTGACGCCAACGGCAAGGCGCGGGTCGGGGTGGAGGCGGTACGTCCCGAGCACCCGCTGGCGTCGTTGCTGCCTTGCGATAACGTGTTCGCCATCGAAAGCCGCTGGTACCGCGATAACCCGTTGGTCATCCGTGGGCCGGGCGCGGGCCGGGATGTTACCGCCGGCGCCATCCAGTCGGATTTGAACCGGCTGGCGCAATTATTATAATGCCATTCACGGGCGGAGAAATCCGCCCGCTGCTACCTGTGTTTATCTCCCCCTCTATTGAGCAGAATTCGGTATCTGCTTAATTAAACGAAGTATAACCTTAGCTTTGAAAATTCATTAATTTTTTGTCTGCTTCTGAAATTTATCATATTGTGTATTTTACTTATTGCCGTAAATATAGCGGGTAATACCCATCGTCAGTAGATAATAAAAGGAGTTGTCAAAGGATGAATGGATGCCATCAATTGCAGGCCGAATCCCTTAGTATCATCAAGACTAATCTCAAACCTCTACAGCAACAGAACGACTGTATCCCGGGGCTGAAATCATGTATTAGCATAAAAAATAACTGCATCGCGCTCTATTTTGATAGATTGCCCAAGGAGATTATCGGCGATATTTTGGGTAGGCTGCCGGTGCCGGACTTGATCCGATTGTCACAGACGACGCCAGATTTCGAGGCGGAATCTCAACGTATTCTGAATTTATTACAGGAAAAGTCTAAAGCGGAAATTTATTTTCAACTGGTCGCCAGTGGCGATGATAGTGCCTTGCGTACTCTTATCAAGCTGGGCCAGAACCTCGGCCATAGCATTGATCATGAAACGGGTAATACGCTATTGCATGAAGCGGTGAATGCTAATCAACCTACAGTAATGGAAGCCCTTTTAGAGTCAGGAACGATAGATGTTAATACCAAAAATCTTACAGGATTCACGCCATTGCTGATGGCGGTAAAAAAGGAAGATATTGTTGCGGTTAATAAGCTGATCAATGCGCCTGGCATTAACATGAATATTAGTTATGATATCAGTGATAGAGGTATTTATGGTTTTGGAGAATATGATTTTGTATTCGCCCTCTCGCATAAATATAATTCAGGCGCCACCGCTCTCCATTTTGCCGTCGATGCCGGTAATGTTGAGGTGTTCGACGCTATATGTAAAAATGAAAACACGGATGTCAATATTGTTGACCAGGACGGTAACACTGCTTTAATGAAAGCAATTTTCAAGAAACAAAATGAAATGGTTCGCCGGTTGTTAAAAAGAAATGATATTATTCTGTGCCAGCAAGACCAACGGTGCCGCGAATTGCTGCATACCGCCGTGCTGGGCGGCAATGATGATATCTTGCCGGATCTGCTGGAAACCCTGGCCGATGTAAATATTGAGGACCGTCGGGGCGACACCGCTTTGCATATTGCGGTGATAAAAGGCGCCAAAGAAACAGTCGACAGATTACTTACTGCGTCAAAGATAAATATTGATGCCCGCAACCGCGGACTGTGGACACCGCAACAAATAGCGCATTCCGGGGGGCTTGCCGATATTGTACGTTTATTAGAACAAAGACGACTGCGCGACCGGCGGCCTCGGACATCAGAATCGGTTGAACATCACAGCGGCGGATAAAGTGAATTTTTTTCATAATGCGTGAAGATTACTCCCCATCCTGCCAAATGATTTTGTTGACTCCACTAACGATTTCAGTCAAATTCTATTTAGCCGTCTAAACGTATAGACGCATAAAACAACCGATCGCAACGGACCACCACCGGCGTAGAGTGTTAGTGAACCATCACACGCGTTAAGAGGAAAAGGTATGAGTTTTTTTCACGCCAATCAGCGGGAAGCCCTGAACCAAAACCTGGCTGAATTACAGGGCAGCATTAATGTCTCGTTTGAGTTTTTCCCTCCGCGCACCAGTGATATGGAGCAAACCCTGTGGCATTCCATCGACCGGCTAAGCGCCCTCAAGCCCACCTTTGTCTCGGTGACCTACGGCGCCAATTCCGGCGAGCGCGACCGCACCCATAGCATTATCAAGGATATCAAGGAGCGCACCGGCCTGGAGGCCGCGCCCCACCTGACCTGTATCGACGCCACCCCGGACGAGCTGAAAAAAATCGCCGAGGATTACTGGCATAGCGGTATCCGTCATATCGTGGCGCTGCGCGGGGATTTACCCCCCGGGAGCGGGGCGCCGGCCATGTATGCCGCCGATCTGGTGACATTGCTGAAAAAAGTCGGCGATTTTGATATCTCCGTGGCCGCGTATCCAGAGGTACACCCGGAGGCGAAAAGCGCGCAATCGGATTTGATTAACCTGAAAAAGAAAGTGGACGCGGGCGCCAACCGGGCGATTACCCAATTCTTTTTTGATGTGGAAAGTTACCTGCGCTTTCGCGATCGCTGCGTGGCGACCGGGATTGATACCGAAATTGTGCCCGGTATCCTGCCGGTCTCCAATTTTAAGCAGTTGCAGCGTTTTGCCGCCATGACCAATGTCAAGGTCCCCAACTGGATGACCAGTATGTTCGAAGGACTGGACGACGATGCCGAGACGCGCAAAATGGTCGGCGCGTCCATTGCCATGGACATGGTGAAAATCCTCAGCCGGGAAGGGGTGAAGGATTTTCATTTTTATACCCTCAATCGCGCCGATTTAACCTATGCCATCTGCCATACCCTGGGTGTGCGGCCGCAGGTAGCCACCGCCCCGTCCGCGCGTTAAAAAGCATTTTTACCCGGCAATCATAAAAAAACCGGACCATAACAGGTCCGGCTTCAGGGTATTGAGATCAGGGTTTCACATTAACCGGTATTACGCATTCCCGCCGCCACGCCGGCAATGGTCACCATCAGCGCCTGCTCGACCCGTGGGTCGGGGTGTTCCTGCTGGCGCGAGCGATGCAACAATTCAGCCTGCAGTACATTCAGCGGGTCGGTATAAACATTGCGCAGCGCGATGGACTCCGCAATCCACGGCAGATCGGCCATTAAATGATCGTCGTTGGCAATGGTCAGCACCACGTTAATGTCGTCCGCCAATTGCTTGCGCAGCTGTTTACCCAGCGGCCAGAGCTTTTCTTCCACCAGGCGCTGATCGTAATATTCCGCCAGCCACAGGTCGGCCTTGGCGAACACCATTTCCAGCATGCCGATGCGGGTGGAGAAAAACGGCCAATCGCTGCACATGGCTTCCAGCTGATCTTGTTTGCCTTCTTCCACCGCTTTTTGCAGCGCCGCGCCGGCGCCCAGCCACGCGGGCAGCATCAGGCGATTTTGCGTCCAGGCAAAAATCCACGGAATGGCGCGCAGGCTCTCAACGCCGCCGGAGGGACGCCGTTTGGCAGGACGCGAGCCCAGGGGCAGTTTACCCAGTTCCTGCTCCGGCGTAGCCGAACGGAAGTAAGGTACAAAATCGGGGTTTTCACGCACGTAGCCGCGATACATATTGCATGAGGTGGTTGAAAGGTCGTCCATCAGGGCGCGCCATTCCTGCTTCGGTTCCGGCGGCGGCAGCAGGTTGGCTTCGAGGATCGCACCGGTGTACAGCGCCAGGCTGCTGATGGCCACTTCCGGCAGGCCGAATTTAAAGCGGATCATTTCGCCTTGTTCGGTCACCCGCAGGCCGCCCTTCAGGCTGCCCGGGGGTTGCGACAGCAGGGCCGCGTGGGCCGGCGCGCCGCCACGGCCAATAGAACCGCCGCGGCCGTGGAACAGCGTCAGGGCGATGCCCACTTTTTCGCAGGTTTTGATTAACGCGTCCTGCGCGCGGTATTGCGCCCATGAGGCCGCCATGACCCCCGCATCCTTGGCCGAATCCGAATAGCCAATCATGACCATCTGTTTGCCCTGGATAATGCCGCGGTACCAGTCAATGCTGAGCAGCTGGCTCATCACCTCATCGGCATTATTCAAATCGTCCAGGGTTTCAAACAACGGCGCCACCGGCAGGATAAACTGGCAGCCGGCTTCCTTTAGCAGCAAATGTACCGCCAGCACATCGGAGGGCGTCTTGGCCATGGAGATGACATAGGCGGCAATGGAGCCTTCCGGCGCGTCGGCGATCACCCGGCAGGTATCGAGCACCTCGCGGGTTTCGTCGCTGAGCTGGTAATGACGGGGCAGCAGCGGGCGTTTGGAGTTCAATTCGCGGATCAGAAACGCCTGTTTATCGCTTTCAGACCAGCTTTCGTAATCCCCCAGCCCCAGGTAGCGGGTGACTTCGCTTAACGCTTCCGTGTGACGCGTGCTTTCCTGGCGCACGTCGATACGCACCAGCTGGATGCCGAAGCACTTGATACGCCGTAGGGTATCCAGCAACTGGCCGCTGGCAATAATGCCCATGCCGCAGGCTTTCAGCGATTCGTAGCAGGCAAACAAGGGCGCCCAAAGCTGATCGTTGTGCTCCAGCAGATCTTCCGGCGGCAGTACCAGCTCGCCCCTGAGTTTCGCCGACAGCCAGTTCTGGGTGCCGATCAACTGGGCGCGCAACCGCTTCATGATGACCCGATAAGGTTCCTGGATTTCGTCGCCGCCGGCCAATGCCCGTAGCTCCGGCGTGCATTCCGTCATCGACAGCTCGGATACCAGTACCTGGATGTCGCGGATAAACAGATCGGCGGCTTTCCAGCGGCTTAACAACAACACGCGCCGGGTGATATCGGCGGTGACGTTGGGGTTGCCGTCCCGATCGCCGCCCATCCAGGAGGTAAATCGCACCGGCACGTTCTCCACCGGCAGTTTATAACCGAACACCGTTTCCAGCTGTTCGTTCAGTTCGCGCAAATACTGCGGCACGCCTTCCCACAGGCTGTTTTCCACATTGGCGAAACCCCATTTTGCCTCGTCCACCGGCGATGGACGGTTTTTGCGTATCTCGTCCGTATGCCAGTATTGCGACACCAGCTGGCGCAGACGCCGCATAATCTGTTTACGCTCATAGTCCGCCAGATCGCTGTGATCCAGCTGTTTCAGGCAGCTGTTGACTTCAACCATCATATGGATCAGGGTGCGGCGGGCAATTTCGGTGGGATGGGCGGTTAATACCAGTTCGATTGACAGTGACTCCACCGCGGCGCGAATATCTTTATCATCCAGCGCGTTATTCTCTTTCAGACGGGCAAAGACCTTACCCAGGCCTTCCGGGTTATTCGCCGCCTCGCCGTGGGGGGAAATGACGTGGAACTGTTCCGCGGTATTGGTCAGGTTCAAAAACTGACTGAAGGCGCGCGCCACGGGCAGCAACTCGTCATTGGATAAGTTCTGTAAAGTGGAAAGCAGTTCCTGGCGATGGGTTTCGCTACCCGCACGGGAGGACTTTGACAGCTTGCGGATGGTCTCTACCTTATCCAGGATATTCTCGCCCATCGCATCTTTTATGGTGTCGCCCAGAAGTTTCCCGAGCATACTAACGTTGCTTCGCATTGCCGAATATTGTTCGTTCATAAGGACCCTGATCCAACTCACCTGAAAATTTATTTCACCCGAATGACGTAAATCACCCACCGTTATCTAGCCATGTATCCATTCATTCGTCAAATGACATCAATTCACGCCATATAACATTAAAATCGCGTCAATTCTTGAAAGTTAACAACATGTAATGATTATAAGAAATACTTATCGCCATAAACCTGGCCGCGCCTTTCATACGGGGCCAGGCGCGCGAAGTCTGGGGCAAAGGACAAAAAGTCAGCGATGATCATTGCAGGCAGAAATGTCGTATCACTTGGGAAATTAATTCCCGCGTCGGTTTAATAAAGGCGGTATCAATATATTCGTCGGGCTGATGCGCCTGTTTTATCGATCCCGGGCCCAAGACGAGAGTGGGGCACAGCTGCTGGATAAACGGCGCTTCGGTACAGTAATTGACCACGTCGGTTTTGACGCCCAGCAACGTCTCCACCACTGCCACCAGACGATGGTCCGCCGGGCATTCATAACCGGGGATGGGCGGATGCAGGGCGGTAATGGTTAACCGTCCCGGCCAGCGCGCGCTTACCGGCGCCAGGGCCTCGGTCAATAACCCGTCCAGGTCGCCGAGCGTCAGGCCGGGCAACGGGCGGATATCCATATGCAGCTCGCAGCAGCCGCAAATGCGATTGGCGGAATCACCGCCGTGGATGTGGCCGAAATTCATGGTGGGGTAGGGGATGTCGAAGGCCGGGTGATGGTAACGTTCCTGCAACGTATTGCGTAGTATCATCAGGTGGGAAATGGCCTCGTGCATCAGTTCGATAGCGTTAACGCCCAGGCTCGGGTCGCTGGAGTGGCCTGATTGGCCCTGGATACGCACCGCATTGGAAATATGGCCTTTATGGGCGCGCACCGGCTGCAGCGAGGTCGGTTCGCCGATAATGGCGCAATCCGGGCGCAGCTCGCTGGACTGGGCGAAATAGCTGGCTCCCGCCATACTGGTTTCCTCATCGGCGGTGGCGAGGATATATAATGGCTTTTGCAGCTTGCTGGTATCGATATCGCGCAGCGTGTCGAGGATAAAGGCAAAAAAGCCTTTCATATCGGCGGTGCCCAGGCCATACAGCTTATTATTGTCTTCGGTCAGGGTAAAGGGATCGCGTGTCCAGCGTCCGTCGTCAAACGGGACGGTATCGGTGTGCCCCGTCAGCAGCAGGCCGCCGGCGCCGCTGCCGATACGGGCCAGCATATTATATTTGTTGCGCGTGCCCGGCACCGGCTGGATTTCGACCTGGAAACCCAGCGTCGTGAACCACCCCGCCAGCAAATTGATTAAGGTCTGATTACTTTGATCCAGGGCGCTGTCGGTGGCACTGATGGACGGCGTGGCGATCAGGGCGCGGTACAACTCCATAAACGGGGGTAATTTTGTCTTCACTGTTGACAGCCTTTAGTTTGGATAGTATCAATATTCATGCAATAATAGTGAATAAAAATACACTAACGTTGAGCGTAAAGTAAACGGATACTTACCAGACTACTACGCTTGACCTCGCGGGTGAACAGCGAATAGTTGCTTAAGCGACGACTTAGGCGACAAAGAGTTGCTGGAGATCCCTTCTCGTCGTAATAGCAAATCAAGAAGGTGAACAAAAGTCATGCTGAATACGCTGATTGTTGGTGCCAGCGGATACGCCGGAGCTGAGCTTGCGGCCTATCTCAACCGTCACCCGCATATGAACATAACCGCTTTGGCGGTTTCAGCGCAAAGTGCGGATGCCGGGAAATTACTGTCCGAACTGCATCCCCAGCTTAAGGGCGTGGTCGATTTACCGCTGCTGCCCCTGACCGACGCCGCTGAACTGGCGAAAACGGTGGATGTGGTGTTTCTCGCCACCGCCCATGAGGTCAGCCACGATCTGGCGCCGGTATTCCTGGCCGCCGGCTGCGTGGTGTTCGACCTCTCCGGCGCGTTCCGCGTCAATCAGGCATCGTTCTACAGCCAGTATTATGGTTTTGAACACCAGCATGCCGACTGGCTGGCGAAGGCGGTCTACGGCCTGGCGGAATGGCAGGGCGAGGCGTTGCAGCAGGCGCAACTGATTGCCGTGCCGGGCTGCTATCCCACCGCGTCCCAGCTGGCGCTCAAGCCGCTGGTCGACGGCGGTCTGCTTAACGACGCCCAGTGGCCGGTGATCAACGCCGTCAGCGGCGTCAGCGGCGCTGGCCGGAAAGCGTCGCTTGCCGCCAGCGTCTGCGAGGTCAGTCTGCAACCCTACGGCATATTTACCCATCGCCACCAGCCGGAAATCGCCGCCCATCTTGGCATCCCGGTGATATTTACCCCCCATTTAGGCAATTTTGCCCGCGGTATCCTGGCCACCATCACCTGCCGCTTAAACGCGGGCGTGACGGCGGGCGATGTGGCCGAATCCTATCATAACGCCTATCACGATAAACCCCTGGTACGGTTGTATGAGAAAGGCGTGCCGGCGCTGAAGGCGGTAGTGGGACTGCCGTTTTGCGATATTGGCTTCGCGGTGCAGGGCGAGCATTTAATCGTGGTGGCCACCGAAGATAATTTATTAAAAGGAGCGGCCGCGCAGGCAGTACAATGCGCTAATATCCGCTTTGGTTTTGCACAAACGCAGGCGCTGCTGTAACGGCTGGCGACGAGGTAATAAAAATAATGAATCCGTTAATTATAAAACTGGGTGGCGTGTTACTCGATAGCGAAGAGGCGCTGGAGCGTTTATTTTCGGCGCTGGACAGCTATCGCGCGCAGCATCAACGCCCGTTGCTGATTGTTCATGGCGGCGGTTGCCTGGTGGACGAGCTGATGAAAAAACTGGCGCTGCCGGTGACCAAGGTCAACGGCCTGCGGGTTACGCCGGCGGATCAGATTGATATCATCACCGGCGCGCTGGCCGGCACGGCCAATAAGACCCTGCTGGCCTGGTCAAAAAAACATGCCATCCCGGCGGTCGGGTTATGCCTGGGCGACGGCAATAGCGTCGATGTTACAACGCTTGATGAGAAACTCGGCCATGTCGGCAAGGCGCAGCCGGGTTCGCCGGCGTTGTTAAATACCTTGCTTGGCGCCGGTTACCTGCCGGTTATCAGCTCTATCGGCATTACCGCCGACGGCCGGCTGATGAACGTCAATGCGGACCAGGCCGCCACCGCGCTGGCCGCCACCCTGGGGGCCGATCTGATCTTATTGTCCGATGTCAGCGGCATTCTCGACGGCAAAGGCCAGCGCATTGCCGAAATGACCGCCCATAAAGCGGAGCAGCTGATAGCGCAGGGGATCATTACCGACGGCATGATTGTAAAAGTCAACGCGGCGCTGGATGCGGCCCGCACGCTGGGCCGTCCGGTGGACATCGCCGGCTGGCGGCATGCGGAACAACTGCCGGCGTTGTTTAACGGCGAGTCCATCGGCACGCGCATCCTGGCCTGACGTTGCCGGCGGGATACCGGCTGGGTAAGATAACATGCGCGGCCGCATGGCTATCCGGTGGGCCTGGCGCAGGTTCAGCAGCATTTCCATGGGAGCGCCGTTTCCGGCGTCCCCTCATCATTCGGCATGGGCGCGCGGCGGCGAGCGCGCCGGCAAAAAAAATAATGGAGCACGGTTATGGCACTTTGGGGCGGACGGTTCAGCCAGGCGGCGGATCAGCGGTTTAAATCATTTAACGACTCGCTGCGCTTTGATTACCGGCTGGCGGAGCAGGATATTATCGGCTCGGTGGCCTGGTCGAAAGCGCTGGTTACCGTCGGTGTGCTGACGGCGGAGGAACAGCTGCGCCTGGAGGAAGCCCTGTCTTTTCTTCTGGAGGAAGTGAGTGCCGCGCCCGAGTCCATCCTTGCCAGCGACGCCGAGGATATTCATAGCTGGGTGGAGCAGCGCCTGATTGAAAAAGTCGGCGACCTGGGCAAAAAACTGCATACCGGCCGCAGCCGCAACGATCAGGTGGCCACCGATCTGAAGCTGTGGTGCAAGATGCAACTGTCCGAGCTGCTGGCCGCCGTGCGCCAGTTGCAAACCGCGCTGGTCGCCACCGCCGAGGTCAACCAGGACGCGGTGATGCCTGGTTATACGCATTTGCAGCGCGCCCAGCCGGTCACCTTTGCCCATTGGTGCCTGGCCTATGGCGAAATGCTGGCGCGCGATGAAAGCCGCCTGCGGGACACCCTAAAACGTCTTGACGTCAGCCCGCTGGGTTCCGGGGCGCTGGCCGGCACCGCTTACGCCATCGATCGCGACCAGTTGGCCGGCTGGCTGGGTTTTGCCACGGCAACGCGCAATAGCCTCGATAGCGTGTCCGATCGTGACCATGTGCTGGAGTTGCTGTCCAATGCCGCCATCAGCATGGTCCATCTCTCGCGTTTTGCCGAAGACCTGATTCTGTTCAACAGCGGCGAGGCGGCGTTTATCGAATTGTCCGATCGGGTCACTTCCGGCTCGTCCCTGATGCCGCAAAAGAAAAATCCCGATGCGCTGGAGCTTATCCGCGGCAAGTGCGGCCGGGTCCAGGGGGCGCTTACCGGCATGATGGTGACCCTGAAAGGGCTGCCGCTGGCGTATAACAAGGATATGCAGGAAGACAAGGAGGGCCTGTTCGACGCGCTGGATACCTGGCTGGATTGCCTGCATATGGCCGCGCTGGTGCTGGAAGGGCTACAGGTGAAGCGTGCGCGTTGCCGCGAGGCGGCGCAGCAGGGCTATGCCAATGCCACCGAACTGGCCGATTACCTGGTCGCCAAGGGCATCCCGTTTCGCGAGGCGCATCATATCGTCGGCGAGGCGGTAGTCGAGGCCATCGGCCAGGGCAAAGCCCTGGAAGCGCTGGAGCTGGCTGAATTGCAGGCGTTCAGCCCGGTTATTGGCGAGGATGTTTATCCGGCCCTGTCGCTGCAATCGTGCCTGGACAAACGCTCGGCAAAAGGCGGCGTGTCGCCGCAGCAGGTGGCGGCCGCCATTGCCGAGGCGAAAAACCGTTTGGCGTAGCTGTCAGGCCGGTTGCAGTAAAAACGCTTCCAGCTCTTCGCTGCCGCCGATATGGCGCCCGCCGATAAACACCTGCGGCACGGTGGAACGGCCGGTTACCGCGCGCAGACTGACGGTGGTGGCGTCTTTACCCAATGAGATTTCTTCATACTGGATTCCGTTGTCGCGCAGCATCTGCTTGGCTTTGGCGCAGAACGGACAGCCTGGTTTGGTAAACAGCGAAACGGATTCCTGGACTTTGCATTCCGGCGCCAGGTAACACAGCATGGTATCGGCGTCGGAAACTTCGAACGGGTCGCCCGGTTTGTTCGGTTCAACAAACATTTTTTCCACCACGCCGTCGCGTACCAGCATCGAATAACGCCATGAGCGCGGGCCGAATCCCAGCTCGGCTTTTTCCACCAGCATGCCCATGCCTTGGGTAAATTCACCGTTGCCGTCGGGGATAAAGGTAATATGTTCGGCGTTTTGGTCGGCTTGCCAGGCGTTCATGACAAACGTATCGTTAACCGAAATACAGACGATGCTGTCCACGCCGTGCTTGTGGAATAACCCGGCCAGCTCATTGTAGCGCGGTAAATGGCTGGAGGAGCAGGTAGGCGTAAAGGCGCCCGGCAGTGAAAATACGATAACCGTTTTATGCTTGAACAGTTCGTCGGAAGAGATATCGACCCAGTTGTCATCCTTACGGGTGTGGAAAGTAACCGATGGGACTTTCTTGCCTTCATGACTACTAAACATTGAAGAACCTCTTAACAGAAAAGAAAAAAGTGACTTTAACAGCTTGTCATACTGCGCGGGAATTATTATTAAGATTAACTATTGATAGGGATAATCGTTGATTGCTATCCTATCTATCGACGCGAACTATCGCGGCACGGAGGATGTTAATGAATATTCGCGATCTTGAGTATTTGGTGGCCCTGGCCGAGCACCGTCATTTCCGACGGGCGGCCGATGCCAGTCATGTCAGCCAGCCCACCCTGAGCGGCCAGATTCGTAAGCTGGAAGACGAACTGGGCGTGATGCTGCTGGAGCGCACCAGCCGTAAGGTCCTGTTCACCCAGGCCGGGCTGCTGCTGGTGGATCAGGCCCGCACGGTCCTGCGCGAAGTGAAAATACTGCGCGAGATGGCCAGCCAGCAGGGGGAGTCCATGTCCGGCCCATTGCATATCGGCCTGATCCCTACCGTCGGCCCCTATTTACTGCCGCATATTATCCCCACCCTGCATGAGACCTACCCAAAGCTGGAAATGTACCTGCACGAGGCCCAAACCAGTCAACTGCTGCTGCAACTGGACAGCGGCAAACTCGATTGCGCCATCCTGGCCTTGGTAAAAGAGAGCGAAGCTTTTATCGAAATCCCGTTATTCGATGAACCAATGCAACTGGCTGTTTATGCCGATCATCCCTGGGCGGACCGTGAACGTGTGCCGATGTCGGATTTATCGGGGGAGAAACTGTTGATGCTGGAAGACGGCCATTGCCTGCGCGATCAGGCGCTGGGCTTCTGCTTCCAGGCCGGCGCCGACGAGGATACGCATTTTCGCGCCACCAGCCTGGAAACCCTGCGCAACATGGTGGCGGCCGGCAGCGGCATTACCTTGCTGCCCGCATTGGCGGTGCCTAATGAGCGTAAGCGTGACGGCGTCTGTTATATGAAATGCTATAAACCCGAGCCGAAACGCACCGTGGCGTTGGTCTACCGGCCCGGCTCACCGCTGCGCGCCCGCTATGAGCAGTTGGCCGAGTCGATACGCACCCATATGCAGGCCTATATGGGTACCGACTTAAAAGAGGCGGTTTAAGCCGTTCAGCGCCGCCACACGGAAGGCTTCCGCCATGGTGGGATAGTTGAAGGTGGTATTAACGAAATAATCGATAGTATTGCCTTCGCCTTTTTGCTCCATGATGGCCTGGCCGATATGGATGATCTCCGCGGCGCGCTCGCCAAAGCAGTGGATGCCGAGTATCTGCCGGGTATCACGGTGAAAAAGGATTTTCAGGCTGCCGACATTCATGCCGACAATCTGCGCGCGCGCCAGATGCTTGAACTGCGCCCGTCCCACTTCGTACGGCACCTTCAGCAGCGTTAATTCCTGTTCGGTTTTACCCACCGAGCTGATTTCGGGAATGGTATAGATACCGGTGGGTATATTTTCAATCAGCTGCACATTGGCCTGGCCCTTGATGATCACCTGTGCGGCGATTCGCCCCTGGTCATAAGCGGCCGAGGCAAGGCTTGGGTAGCCGATAACATCGCCGACGGCGTAAATATGCGTCAGGGCGGTCTGGTACATGCTGTTGACTTTAATCAGCCCCCGGCTGTCCGCCTCCAGTCCCACGTTGCCAAGGGACAGCGAATCGGTATTGCCGGTGCGCCCATTGGCATACAGCAGGCAGTCCGCGCGCATCCTTTTGCCGGAACGGAAGTGGACTTCCACGCCATTCTCGGTGCCTTCGATTTTTTCATATTCTTCGTTATGGCGGATAACCACGCCGTTTTCCCAAAAATGGTATGACAGCGCGTCCGACATTTCCTGGTCGAGAAAGGCCAACAGCCTGTCGCGCGTATTGATCAGATCCACCTTGACGTTCATGCCGCGAAAGATTGATGCATATTCACAGCCGATCACGCCGGCGCCATAAATAATCACATGCTGCGGATCGTGCTTTAAATCCAGGATGGAATCGCTGTCATAAATGCGCGGATGGGTGAAATCGACATCGTTGGGGTGATACGGACGGGAACCACAGGCGATAACGATATGCGCCGCGCTGAAATGCTCGGCGGTATTATCCGGATACTGGACCTTGACGGTATGGGCATCGACAAAAGTCGCGTCGCCGGTAATAATCCGGCACTGATTACGTTCATAAAATCCCTGGCGCATCCGGATCTGCTGTTTTATCACGCTATCGGCGTGATGCAGGATATCGGCGAAGCTGGCGCGCGGCAGATGTTGACTACCGTTATACAGCGGATTCTGGTTAAATTCGATAATCCGGCTAACCGCCTGGCGCAGCGCCTTGGAGGGAATGGTCCCCCAATGGGTACAGCCGCCGCCGACGCTGTTATAGCGTTCGATAACCGCGACGCGGGCGCCCTGTTTCGTCAGGCCCATGGCGGCGCCTTCCCCACCCGGGCCTGAACCAATGATAATGGCATCGTAATCGTACTGTGGTTGCATACCGGCTTAGCCTATATTTATACAAAATCACAACGTCAATGTAACATTGTAGACGGGAGATCCCAATCTTCACGGCCTTTTTTCTTGGTCTATGGCACCGGCGCCTACGGCGAACAACATTACGTCAAAATTCGCAGTTTGTATCAACGCTGTTGCAACAAATTTTGATATAGTGGCATTTTTACCGGTAATGTGGGGCAGGTCAGGACTATGGGCGTCAGAGCGCAACAAAAAGAGCGGACCCGTCGTTCCCTTGTCGAAGCGGCCTTTAGCCAGTTAAGCGCCGAGCGTAGTTTTGCCAGCCTGAGCCTGCGCGAAGTAGCCCGTGAAGCCGGCATTGCGCCCACCTCGTTCTATCGCCACTTTCGCGATGTCGATGAACTGGGCCTGACCATGGTGGACGAAAGCGGCCTGATGCTGCGCCAACTGATGCGCCAGGCGCGCCAGCGTATCGCTAAAGGCGGCAGCGTTATCCGTACGTCGGTGGCCACGTTTATGGAGTTTATCGGCAATAACCCTAACGCCTTTCGCCTGTTGCTACGCGAGCGATCCGGCACTTCGGCGGCGTTTCGCGCCGCCGTCGCCCGGGAAATACAGCATTTTATCGCGGAGTTGGCCGATTACCTCGAGCTGGAAAACCATATGCCGCGCAGCTTCACCGAAGCCCAGGCCGAGGCCATGGTTATCATTGTCTTTAACGCCGGCGCGGAAGCGCTGGACGTGGACGTCAATCAGCGCAGGCTGCTGGAAGAGAGGCTGGTCCTTCAGTTGCGCATGATTTCGAAGGGCGCGTTTTACTGGTATCGCCGGGAACAGGAAAAGTCGACCGCCCTCTCTTTTGACGCAAGCAGGTAGATAATATGACGACACGACCCCTGGGTGAAAAAGGCACGCTCCTATTGGCGCTGATTGCCGGTTTATCCATTAACGGTTCCTTCGCGGCCCTGTTCAGCACTATTGTGCCTTTTTCCATCTTCCCGCTGATTTCGCTGGTGCTGTCGGTATACTGCCTGCACCATCATTATCGCGACTGCGCCATGCCGGAGGGTTATCCTTCCCTGGCGGCGGTAAGCTTCCTGCTGGGCCTGTTGATGTACAGTGCTATTATCCGGGTGGAATACCCGGTTATCGGCTCAAATTTTATTCCAGCCATCCTGATGGTGGTCCTGGTATTCTGGATTGGGCGCAAATTGAAACGGCTAGACAAAATCCAACGGGATTCATAAATTTCTTGAGCCTGGATTATTAAACAATAGCCAATACTGAACGCGAAGACCGCATCAGCTATTTTTAAATGACGTATAATCCGTCGTTTTACAAAATGAACTCCGCTATGCTCAAAGGTTGCTAATTTATCAAAGAGAAAAGTATAATTGTTAATTTTTTTGAATGCTATACAAAAATTTTCATTAAGATATTCTCTCCTGTTGTTTTTTATGTATTTATAGTAAAGTTTTTTTCCTGCGGTTAGCCTTGTAAAATATAAGCAAATGAAGTTTTACTTCAAGTAAAATAGGGTGTTAATTATGTGTAATTCTAATTTCTCCAACATAAATATTAGTAATACAATAATACATGACAATTTTTTTTATATTTCATCGGATGATGAGACTGACGATGAGTTTTCTGCGCGCCCCCTGTTTTCCCAGCCATTAGTCCAGGTCAACAATGCTGTAATGACGCTACCTAAAATTTGCTATAAAGCAGGGGTTGCCCTGTCCACGGCGCTGTCGGCAAATAGCTATTTCCGAGGAATTTCTATTGTGACCAACCGAAATGAAGCACCCCCTATGGGTTCTACCAGCTTGCAGATATATGATCCGCAGTATAATATTTTCAACTATAAGCTATGTATGGGTATCATGGCGGCTTGTTTTGTCGCTGGGTTTACGCTCGGTAATATAAACTCGTTAATTAATAAGTTATTTAATTTTAATCGTATTGCTAGAGTTCCATTAGCTATGTACTGTATAGTCGCCTTATTCTATTTCTCTCTAGGCTTGTTATGGTACCCTCACTTTTCAAGTGCGCTTAATTATCTGTGATTCTTAAAAAGGCCTATGGCGGGGGGTATTCTTATGATGATAGGTAGAAATATCAGCCTTCAGTTTATCTTCGGATCGATTTTATGTAATAGAAAATTAGTTAGTATTGATAGGAGTTAATGATGCCTGTCTCAGACCCAACAATGCCGACCACAACAACCCATTGCCCTTTAGAGGAGATTAGCCAGGGGGATAATGGTTTCGGTCAGGGCGTTACGCGTTTTGCCAGATCATTTAGCGGCGCGGCCAACAGCGCCTTACCCTTTATCAAGACCCTGTCTGTAGTCACTTTGTCTGCCGCGTCGGCAATAGGTATCGTCTTTGGCGCCCAACGGCTTATCGCTGTTTCAATCCAAAATATCAGCAAGCCGCCCCCCGTTACCCATCTGGACGTCAGGGAATGGAAAGGCAAAATCATGGGCCTGGGTTTGAGCATCGGCATGTTGGGCGGCGGCGCTGCGGGATTCGCCGCAGGCTGTGCGCTAGAATCATGCAAATCATTTTGTGGTGCGGATCCGCTGCGTCATCGTGATAGTGTTTTTTATACCGTAGGAATTGGTTTTATCGTAGGCGCTTTAGCCGGTGTGGCTTATACAAACTTTATCGACATTGAACTGGACAATATTACCCAATAGGATAGTTAATCTGGTCAGGCGGTTACTGTAAGCGAACCGGCTAACTTCGGAATCAATTTTGCCGCTTGCAGGCACCGACCCGGGCGGTTGTTAGGGATATTACCGGCTTCGGGGAGTTTAACCTTTATTTGTGAAAATAGTCTATCAGCGCTTTCGTCTTTTTACATCGTTATGCCATTTAATCCCTTTGCCGAGGAATCATTATATGAACCCTGAAATTAATAATCGAGAAAAGAATAATGCCGGGATGGACAGCCAAGTGTCTCATGCCGATAAATATCACAATAATACGACAAGCAAATTTTTTAAGTTGATGACGAAATTGGCACGTGCCTGCAATTCCGCCACGGCGTTTTGTTGCTCTAATCCTTTATCGGTGATTTCCATCCCGCTTACCGTATCATTAACAAATAAGTTAATTTATGATTTGTTAGGTAGCCTGAAAGCCGCAAGGGCCGACCGATGCTACTTCCAGCTTGAGTTGGAAGGGTGCTGGAAACCGCTGCAAGATTGCAGGATTAACATTGATAAAACGTTAGCGATGGAAAAGTCTTGCGCAGAGTTGAAGGAGATATGCAGTGAAATCCGCACGAGATGCGATACAGAACAGTGGCGCCACGAGCTATTTGAAAATACGCTGGTGAATTGTTTCATGACCGGACTTATGGCCGGCGCTGCAGCCTTTGTAATAGATTATGTTTATCAAGCCGCCCATAACCAGTTTAATCATAAGCCTGGCATGTTAAAGATGTCCATGGTCAGTTTTTTTATGGGTGCGTTATTTTATCTCGGTCTCATGAAAATAAACGATACCGCTTTAGGCTTCGATTGCTAGTTCAGCGCCTTTGCTGTCCGCACCCCGGGGGCGGTCGGTCAAGCTGAAATGTCACCAGCATTGACTATGACAGTGACAAATAAACATCCTTTAAGGGGGATCAGCGGTTCTAGGCGGGCACGAAGCATGCGTAAGAGCCTCATTTTAGGTGCCATTGATCTATGGCTGCGTTTTGGCGGTTAACAGCACTCCGCATTCCATATGGCGGGTATAAGGAAATTGATCAAACAGCGCCAATCGTTCGATACGGTGGGTTTCCGCCAACGTTGTCAAATTACCGCACAACGATTCCGGGTTACATGAGATATACAGGATGCGCGGATACCCCTGCACCAGCCTGACGGTGGCATCATCCAACCCGCTGCGCGGCGGGTCGACAAATATGGTTTCGCAGCGGTAGCTTGCCAGGTCGATGTCCTTCAGGCGGGTAAACTCCCGCACCCCTTGCATGGCTTGGGTAAACTCCTCAGCCGACATGCGGATAATCTGCACGTTGGTCATTCGATTGGCGGCGATATTAAACTGTGCCGCTTCCACCGAAGGCTTGGCTATTTCCGTGGCCAGCACCCGGTTAAAATTACCCGCCAGCGCCAGGGAAAAATTGCCGTTGCCGCAATACAGCTCCAGCAGATCCCCTTGTGCCGGTTCAGTGGCCGAGAGCGCCCACTCAAGCATCTGGATATTCACGGCGGCGTTGGGTTGGGTAAAGCTATTTTCGATTTGACGGTAAATGATTTCCCGTCCCGCCACCGGCAAGCGCTCATCGACATAATCACGGTCCAGGCAAATTTTGGTTTTGGTGGCGCGGCCAATCAGGTTGACCGCAAAACCCTGCGTCCTCAGATGATCGCGCAGCGCGCCCGCATGCTCGCGCCATTCGTCGTCTAACGGACGATGATAGATAAGGGTAATCACCGCTTCACCGCTCAGGGTCGTCAGGTAATCAAGCTGGAACAGCTTGCGCCGCAGGATCGGCGATGGCCGCAATGCGTCCATCATGGCGACCATCAATCGGTTCATCAGTTCGCCGCCGGCGGCGAAGTGATCGATGCGGATCCGGTCCTTGGTCTGCTGATCAAACATTATATGATACAAATCCTGCTCATCATGCCAGACCCGGAATTCAGCACGCATCCGGTAATGTTCGGGCTGCGAGCGGAATATTTCCGCCTCGGGCGCCTGAAACGCCGCCATCATCGCGTTCAGTCGAGCGGCTTTTTCCGCCAGTTGGGTTTCATACGCGCTAATGGGTAACGTCTCGTCGGTCATGATGATCTCTCGCTAATATCCGTTATTTGTACCACTTTGTGGGGGATTGTAGGGGATAAACCGGTGATGTCCAGTGTTGTTGCGCTTATAAATAGTTTGATTATTAGTGCTATAGACATGCTTATCTCTTTGATTGTAGGATTATTGTCCGGTCTTTCGTAAGTTAAAAGGGAATCCAGTGGAAAGCTGGAGCTGACGCGCAGCGGTAAGGGGACTTCAGGGCGATCGCGCAAGCAGACACTGTCTTTATGATGGGAAGTCGTCGCCTGGCGTATTATACGCATCCCAAGCCCGAAAACCTGCCGGTATTCTGTCGCAATATCCCTGTTTATCGCGAGCCATCAAACATGGAACCTGCGGCATCCTATTTTATCATTTGGATGCTATGGCAATGCCTAAGATTAACAATACCGTGCTGCTGGCGCTCTGCGTCACGGCATTCTCCGGGTGGGCGCAAGACGGCGCCCAGGATCAGGCCGCGCAAATGATGGTCGTATCCGCCAACCGTTTTCCCCAGCCAATATCCACCGTACTGGCACCGACCAGCGTGGTTACCCGCAGCGATATCGACCGCGGCCAGATCAAATCGGTGGCCGAAGCGCTAAGCCGTCTGCCGGGCGTGGATATCGCCCAATCCGGCGGATTGGGGCAGCAAAGCTCACTGTTTATCCGCGGCACCGATTCAAGCCATGCCCTGGTGCTGATAGACGGCGTGAGGCTGAACCAGGCCGGCATCTCAGGTTCTTCCGACCTTAGCCAGATTCCGCTGTCCCTGGTGCAGCGCATCGAATATATCCGCGGCCCGCGTTCCGCGGTCTATGGGTCGGACGCCATCGGCGGCGTGGTGAATATCATTACCACACGCGAGCAGCCGGGCACCACCCTCAGCACCGGTATAGGGTCCCATGGCTATCAAACCTATGATGGCTCCACCCAGCAACAGCTTGGAGAGGACACCACCGCCACCGTTGCGGGCAACTATACCTATACCCATGGTTTTGATGTGCGCGCCAACCTGCCGGATACCTATGGCGATCCCGCGCAGCCCGACCGCGATGGTTTTATGAGCAAAACGTTGTTTGCCTCGCTTGATCATATCTTTAACCAGCAGTTCAGCGGTTTTGCCCGCGCCTATGGCTACGACAACCGCAGCGGCTATGACGGCAGCTACGCCTATACCGACCCTGATCATTTTGACGCGCTGCCCGATACCCGTAAACTCTACAGCCGTACTTACGATACCGGCATGCGTTACCAGGACGGGATCTACGCGTCGCAGCTGTCCTTTAGCTATAACCATACTCAGGATTATAACTACGATCCTCAATATGGACCCTATTCCGCCTCCGCCACCCTTGACGATTCCAAACAGTATAATGCGCAGTGGAGCAATACCCTGCAGACAGGCCATGGCACGGCAGGCGCTGGGGTGGACTGGCAAAAGCAGACCACCGAACCAGGCACCGGTTACCTTACCGACGGCTATGAGCAACGCAATACCGGTATCTACGCCACCGCTTCGCAGCTTGTCGGGCCGGTTACCCTCGAGGGCGCGGTGCGCGGTGATGATAATTCGCAGTTCGGCTGGCACGGCACGTGGCAAACCAGCGCCGCCTGGGAGTTCATTGAGGGCTACCGGCTTATCGGGTCTTACGGCACCGCCTACAAGGCACCCAACCTGAGTCAGCTTTACAGTGGTTTTGGCGGCAACGAAGATTTAAAACCCGAGGAGAGCAAGCAGTGGGAGGGCGGGGTGGAAGGGCTGACCGGCCCGCTGACCTGGCGCGTCTCGGCATACCGCAACGATATCGACAACCTGATTGATTATGACACCAACGACGACACTTATAAGAATATCGGCAAGGCGCGGATCAAAGGTGTGGAATGGACCGGCTCGGTCTATACCGGCCCGCTGCAGCATCAACTGACGCTGGAGTACCTCGATCCCCGCGACGCCACCACCAATCAGGTGCTGGCGCGACGCGCCAAGCAGCAGGTGAAATATCAGCTGGATTGGCAGGTGGCCGATATCGACTGGTCGCTTAACTACCGTTATCTCGGCGAGCGTTACGATACCAACTACAACACGAATGACCGGGTGCGAATGGGCGGCGTCAGTTTGTGGGACATCGCCGCCTCTTATCCGCTAACCCCCCATCTGACGGTTCGTGGTAGAATAGCCAATCTGTTCGACAAAGACTATGAGACGGCTTATGGCTACCAGACCGCAGAGCGAGAATTTTATCTCACCGGAACTTATTCCTTCTGACGGTAGCAACATCAAACGGCCCACGATCCTGATTTTCGACTCTGGCGTGGGCGGTTTATCTATCTATGATGAAGTGCGGCAACTGTTGCCGGACCCGCATTATATCTACGTATTCGACAATGAGGCTTTTCCGTATGGCGAAAAGCCGGAAGACTTTATTGTCCAGCGGGTCGTGAATATCGTTGCGGCGGTGCAGCGCCTGCACGTGCTTGATATGGTGATTGTCGCCTGCAATACCGCCAGCACCATTTCCCTGCCGGCCCTGCGCGAGCGGTTTGAGTGCCCTATTGTCGGCGTAGTGCCGGCGATAAAACCCGCCGCCAAGCTAACCCGTAATGGTATCGTCGGGCTGTTGGCTACCCGCGCCACCGTGCACCGTAGCTATACCCATGAGCTGATCGCTAAATTCGCCGCGGATTGCCATATCATTACGCTTGGATCCGCCGAGCTGGTGGAGCTTGCTGAAGCCAAGCTTCATGGCGAAACCATCGCCCTGCCGGTGCTGCAGAAAATCCTGCGCCCCTGGTTGCGGCTTCCCGAGCCGCCCGACACTGTGGTCCTTGGTTGTACCCATTTTCCATTATTAGGCGACGAGCTTAAAGCGGTGTTGCCGGACGGTACCCGGCTGGTGGATTCCGGTTCAGCGATCGCCAAACGCGCGGCCTGGCTTATCGCCCATGAAATAGACGGTGCTTATTCGACGGAAGCGAACCAGGCCTATTGCCTGGTGGCTTCACCGCAGGCCATGGAGCTGGTACCGGTATTACAGCGCTATGGCTTCGTTTCGCTGGAAAAATTGCCGATGCAGCCTGCGGTTGTGTGATAATTCAGCGGTCGGCGCAATATGTGAAATAAGTACTTGTCAGGCTGGGGAAAGTCCCTATAATGCGCCTCCACTGACCGGGAACAAACGCTAACGCGATGCCGGGTCGGGAAGGGAAAAGCGCCCGGTTCGGGCAAATAAAAGCTTGACTCTTCAGCGGGAAAACGTAATATACGCAACCCGCGCCAGGTGAGATTGATGCACGCTGGCCATGCTCTTTAACAATTTATCAGACAATCTGTGTGGGCACTCACAAGACCGTATCGAAACACAAAATACCAAGTCTTGAAGAGTGAACAAACAGTTAATTCATAAGATTAACAGTATGACAATCTTTGAGCATCAAGCTTTTAATTGAAGAGTTTGATCATGGCTCAGATTGAACGCTGGCGGCAGGCCTAACACATGCAAGTCGAGCGGCAGCGGGAAGTAGCTTGCTACTTTGCCGGCGAGCGGCGGACGGGTGAGTAATGTCTGGGGATCTGCCTGATGGTGGGGGATAACTACTGGAAACGGTAGCTAATACCGCATAACGTCGCAAGACCAAAGTGGGGGACCTTCGGGCCTCACGCCATCGGATGAACCCAGATGGGATTAGCTAGTAGGTGAGGTAATGGCTCACCTAGGCGACGATCCCTAGCTGGTCTGAGAGGATGACCAGCCACACTGGAACTGAGACACGGTCCAGACTCCTACGGGAGGCAGCAGTGGGGAATATTGCACAATGGGCGCAAGCCTGATGCAGCCATGCCGCGTGTGTGAAGAAGGCCTTCGGGTTGTAAAGCACTTTCAGCGGGGAGGAAGGCGATAAGGTTAATAACCTTGTTGATTGACGTTACCCGCAGAAGAAGCACCGGCTAACTCCGTGCCAGCAGCCGCGGTAATACGGAGGGTGCGAGCGTTAATCGGAATTACTGGGCGTAAAGCGTACGCAGGCGGTCTGTTAAGTCAGATGTGAAATCCCCGGGCTTAACCCGGGAACTGCATTTGAAACTGGCAGGCTAGAGTCTCGTAGAGGGGGGTAGAATTCCAGGTGTAGCGGTGAAATGCGTAGAGATCTGGAGGAATACCGGTGGCGAAGGCGGCCCCCTGGACGAAGACTGACGCTCAGGTACGAAAGCGTGGGGAGCAAACAGGATTAGATACCCTGGTAGTCCACGCTGTAAACGATGTCGATTTGAAGGTTGTGGCCTTGAGCCGTGGCTTTCGGAGCTAACGCGTTAAATCGACCGCCTGGGGAGTACGGCCGCAAGGTTAAAACTCAAATGAATTGACGGGGGCCCGCACAAGCGGTGGAGCATGTGGTTTAATTCGATGCAACGCGAAGAACCTTACCTACTCTTGACATCCAGAGAAGTTTGCAGAGATGCGAATGTGCCTTCGGGAACTCTGAGACAGGTGCTGCATGGCTGTCGTCAGCTCGTGTTGTGAAATGTTGGGTTAAGTCCCGCAACGAGCGCAACCCTTATCCTTTGTTGCCAGCACGTAATGGTGGGAACTCAAAGGAGACTGCCGGTGACAAACCGGAGGAAGGTGGGGATGACGTCAAGTCATCATGGCCCTTACGAGTAGGGCTACACACGTGCTACAATGGCGCATACAAAGAGAAGCGAACTCGCGAGAGTAAGCGGACCTCACAAAGTGCGTCGTAGTCCGGATTGGAGTCTGCAACTCGACTCCATGAAGTCGGAATCGCTAGTAATCGTGGATCAGAATGCCACGGTGAATACGTTCCCGGGCCTTGTACACACCGCCCGTCACACCATGGGAGTGGGTTGCAAAAGAAGTAGGTAGCTTAACCTTCGGGAGGGCGCTTACCACTTTGTGATTCATGACTGGGGTGAAGTCGTAACAAGGTAACCGTAGGGGAACCTGCGGTTGGATCACCTCCTTACCGAAATAGATACTAATTGTGTAGTGTCCACACAGATTGTCTGATAACTGTAACGAGCAAGAAAAACCTTCTATAGGCTTGTAGCTCAGGTGGTTAGAGCGCACCCCTGATAAGGGTGAGGTCGGTGGTTCGAGTCCACTCAGGCCTACCATTCCTTCCCATGCTGCGTTGCGGCGCCACTCGTTTATTTCAATAAACTTCGTGACCCCACGCCTTGCCTGGAAACGAATGGGCTATCAAGTTGTTCTCCTTTCTAAATGCCATTGCTTTGTAGCTTAATTGATGCACAGCAATTTCAGTGCGGGAAAGAGTCTGGTTGATGTTAAAAGGTTAAACGACTTGGGGCTATAGCTCAGCTGGGAGAGCACCTGCTTTGCACGCAGGGGGTCAGCGGTTCGATCCCGCTTAGCTCCACCATTTCCTGACGGGGATGGGTGGTAAGATTGTCTGGTTTTTCTTATTTATTTCAGAGCACATTGTTACGCAACCGCGTATCAGTATGCTGCGAAATACATGCTCTTTAACAATCCGGAACAAGCTGAAAATTTGAAAAAAACATGCTGAGCAAAATCAGTATGCGATTCTCTCAAAGCAAGCAAACCTAATGATTGCCGTGTCGATGGCAATCTCTGTAGCCCAGGCGAGGGTTTACTCTCACCAGGGTGAGACTGTGCGAACAGTGTCAGGGCAAGGCGCACGGCGCGCAGCCAGCGGAGTGGACTGTATGTCCATGAGCATGGCGAGCACCGCGCAACGATGCCATGGCAGTGTGCAGCCAGTCGCAACACAGACACTTTAGGGTTGTGAGGTTAAGTGAATAAGCGTACACGGTGGATGCCTAGGCAGTCAGAGGCGATGAAGGACGTGCTAATCCGCGAAATGCGCCGGTGAGCTGATATGAAGCGCTATCAGCCGGCGATGTCCGAATGGGGAAACCCAGTGCAATTCGTTGCACTATCATTACGTGAATCCATAGCGTATTGAGGCGAACCGGGGGAACTGAAACATCTCAGTACCCCGAGGAAAAGAAATCAACCGAGATTCCCCTAGTAGCGGCGAGCGAACGGGGAACAGCCCAGAGTCACCATCAGCGTTTGCATCAGGAGAACGGTCTGGAAAGTCCGGCAACACAGGGTGATAGCCCCGTATCCGAAGGTACAAGTGCTGTGAGCTCGATGAGTAGGGCGGGACACGTGATATCCTGTCTGAAGATGGGGGGACCATCCTCCAAGGCTAAATACTCCTGACTGACCGATAGTGAACCAGTACCGTGAGGGAAAGGCGAAAAGAACCCCGGCGAGGGGAGTGAAATAGAACCTGAAACCGTGTACGTACAAGCAGTGGGAGCCTTGATTTATCAGGGTGACTGCGTACCTTTTGTATAATGGGTCAGCGACTTATATTCTGTAGCAAGGTTAACCGAATAGGGGAGCCGTAGGGAAACCGAGTCTTAACTGGGCGTTAAGTTGCAGGGTATAGACCCGAAACCCGGTGATCTAGCCATGGGCAGGTTGAAGGTTGGGTAACACTAACTGGAGGACCGAACCGACTAATGTTGAAAAATTAGCGGATGACTTGTGGCTGGGGGTGAAAGGCCAATCAAACCGGGAGATAGCTGGTTCTCCCCGAAAGCTATTTAGGTAGCGCCTCGTGAATTCATCTTCGGGGGTAGAGCACTGTTTCGGCTAGGGGTCCACCCCGGATTACCAACCCGATGCAAACTGCGAATACCGAAGAATGTTACCACGGGAGACACACGGCGGGTGCTAACGTCCGTCGTGAAGAGGGAAACAACCCAGACCGCCAGCTAAGGTCCCAAAGTCATGGTTAAGTGGGAAACGATGTGGGAAGGCACAGACAGCCAGGATGTTGGCTTAGAAGCAGCCATCATTTAAAGAAAGCGTAATAGCTCACTGGTCGAGTCGGCCTGCGCGGAAGATGTAACGGGGCTAAACCATGCACCGAAGCTGCGGCAGCGGACATATCACTTAAGACAATTGTACGGAAAAAACGATTGACGGAGCGCAGCGACGTCAATGCGTTCATCACGTCGAGTTGACTTAAGGATATGTCCGTTGGGTAGGGGAGCGTTCTGTAAGCCTGCGAAGGTGGCCTGTGAGGGCTGCTGGAGGTATCAGAAGTGCGAATGCTGACATAAGTAACGATAAAGCGGGTGAAAAGCCCGCTCGCCGGAAGACCAAGGGTTCCTGTCCAACGTTAATCGGGGCAGGGTGAGTCGACCCCTAAGGCGAGGCCGAAAGGCGTAGTCGATGGGAAACAGGTTAATATTCCTGTACTGGGTGTGACTGCGAAGGGGGGACGGAGAAAGCTAGGTTCGCCGGGCGACGGTTGTCCCGGTTTAAGCGTGAAGGTGGAAAGAGCAGGTAAATCCGCTTTTTCATTCAACACTGAGGCGTGATAACGAGCCACTACGGTGGTGAAGGAATTGATGCTACGCTTCCAGGAAAAGCCTCTAAGCTCCAGGTCACATCGAATCGTACCCCAAACCGACACAGGTGGTCAGGTAGAGAATACCAAGGCGCTTGAGAGAACTCGGGTGAAGGAACTAGGCAAAATGGTGCCGTAACTTCGGGAGAAGGCACGCTGGCATTAGGTGGAGGGACTTGCTCCCCGAGCTGAAGCCAGTCGCAGATACCAGCTGGCTGCAACTGTTTATTAAAAACACAGCACTGTGCAAACACGAAAGTGGACGTATACGGTGTGACGCCTGCCCGGTGCCGGAAGGTTAATTGATGGGGTTATCCGTAAGGAGAAGCTCTTGATCGAAGCCCCGGTAAACGGCGGCCGTAACTATAACGGTCCTAAGGTAGCGAAATTCCTTGTCGGGTAAGTTCCGACCTGCACGAATGGCGTAATGATGGCCAGGCTGTCTCCACCCGAGACTCAGTGAAATTGAACTCGCTGTGAAGATGCAGTGTACCCGCGGCAAGACGGAAAGACCCCGTGAACCTTTACTATAGCTTGACACTGAACATTGAGCCTTGATGTGTAGGATAGGTGGGAGGCTTTGAAGTGTGGACGCCAGTCTGCATGGAGCCAACCTTGAAATACCACCCTTTAATGTTTGATGTTCTAACTCCGGCCCATAATCTGGGTCGAGGACAGTGTCTGGTGGGTAGTTTGACTGGGGCGGTCTCCTCCTAAAGAGTAACGGAGGAGCACGAAGGTTAGCTAATCACGGTCGGACATCGTGAGGTTAGTGCAAAGGCATAAGCTAGCTTGACTGCGAGAGTGACGGCTCGAGCAGGTGCGAAAGCAGGTCTTAGTGATCCGGTGGTTCTGAATGGAAGGGCCATCGCTCAACGGATAAAAGGTACTCCGGGGATAACAGGCTGATACCGCCCAAGAGTTCATATCGACGGCGGTGTTTGGCACCTCGATGTCGGCTCATCACATCCTGGGGCTGAAGTAGGTCCCAAGGGTATGGCTGTTCGCCATTTAAAGTGGTACGCGAGCTGGGTTTAGAACGTCGTGAGACAGTTCGGTCCCTATCTGCCGTGGGCGTTGGAAGATTGAGAGGGGCTGCTCCTAGTACGAGAGGACCGGAGTGGACGCACCACTGGTGTTCGGGTTGTCATGCCAATGGCATTGCCCGGTAGCTACGTGCGGAAGAGATAACCGCTGAAAGCATCTAAGCGGGAAACTTGCCTCGAGATGAGTCTTCCCTGTGGCTTTAAGCCACCTGAAGGGACGTTAAAGACGATGACGTTGATAGGTCGGGTGTGTAAGCGCAGCGATGCGTTGAGCTAACCGATACTAATGACCCGTGAGGCTTAACCTTACAACACCTAAAGTGTTTGACGCGAAGAGAGCGTTGCCCCAAGGGGCGGCGAGAGGATTTTCAGCTTGTAACGGAAAGTATTAAACACAACCGGTCGAGATATTGACGGGTTGTCAACAACGCGGAGCGTTGGCCTTGCACAGGGGAAATGACAAAATCGCCGGGAGCGATTTTGTACAGCGCACAGCGCTGGCCCGCAGGGCGAGTCTCAGGATGAGACGAGAAATTTGCCTGGCGGCACTAGCGCGGTGGTCCCACCTGACCCCATGCCGAACTCAGCAGTGAAACGCCGTAGCGCCGATGGTAGTGTGGGGTCTCCCCATGCGAGAGTAGGGAACTGCCAGGCATCCAATTGACGAAGCCCTCTGTGAGAACAGAGGGCTTTTTCATGTGCGTAACCCTGGCGGTTCGCTACTCGAGTAAGAGAGTAGGACCACCGGCAAAGCTTTATAAATATATTTATCCCAATATCATCTTTTAATAGTTCATGTAATAAAATTGCTGACATTTTACTAAATACTTCAGATTAAGATTATTATCAACGCGAAATGTGACAATAGACCGGACGGTTGTTTGATTACTGTTTATGGGCTGATCTATATTATGAGACACAATTAAATCAATCAGGATTTTTGTAAAATGATCAATAATCATAGAGACATTAACCACTCAGATTTATTTGGGATATATAATCAGTCACTTCATTCTCATATAAATGCACGTCCGAATGGTCGGATATTGACAGAAGTAAGTAATGTAAGCTTGCCACTGACTAAAGGTGCTAGCGAAAGCACCGATGATGACCCCGATTTGTCAGCGGTATTGTTACGGAGTATGGCGAGTTTAAATGAAGACGTTGTATTAAGGCAAACCATTGACGCCAGTTTGTCCTCCGCTAACCTGCCCTCCGGTGAAAAGGATGATGATTTCCTAAGGGCACTGGCTGCCAGCCAGCAAAGCGCCCTTGAAGATGAGGAGATCAGGCGAGCAATGGAAGCAAGTTTGGCCAGCACTACTTCCGTAGGAAATGGCCGTGTGGGCATGGCAGGGCCTGCAGCCGAGGCAAATAAGAATACGGTACAGCTCGAAACGCAGGCAATGGCCCATCTCAGCGCGATGCCGGCGTTAGAAAAGTTTCTATCTGAAACGGGATACGTTATACGGGATAGTAGTGGTGAGAATAACAATTGCTTATTTCATTCCATTGTCCAGTGTATTTACCACGATAAAGGAATTACCGGCTCTATCGGGCATAAAGCATTTGAGCTGCGTATGTTTTATGATGCAGTAAAACCAGGAAGTGAAAACCAAGGCCTCTTTTTTGATAACAATAATTCCACGGGTAGTAATAGCGGCGACGCCACTTTTATTGTTAATTTAGTCAATCAGGCTCTTGGTGAAAACATCAAGGTTAAATTGATTTCTCCTAATATTGTAGATGACGGTAATCACTACATTACTGAAGGAGAGTACTCTGGCGATGAGGCGGATAATAATAGCCCTGTACGCGAGATTATAATCTTAAATACTCCTGGTCATTATCAATCGGTGGTTAAAATAGCGTAGCACGGCAAATCCAATGTTTCGTAACGGTGATAAAAGGAAATGTTGGGGAAAATGCAGATAGTCTGGTCATGTTTACACTTTTCTTATCATAACGGCCTCATACCCTAAGGGGTAACGGAATCCTGCCCGCCAGATCGGGAAGGCGCTAAAGTTAGTCGCTGAAATCCGTCCCGATCGGGTAAACTAGGCTCAAGAGTGATTAAGAAAGGTTTTTACCATGACAATGCATGGTGTGGCGTTAAAACACCTGAATACCTTTGCCATCGACGCGGTAGCCGCCCATATCGCCACTGCCCATACCGAAACTGAATTGTTGACGCTTTGGCGCGACGCCCAACGGCGGCCTGGAGCGGTACTGCTGCTGGGCGGCGGCAGTAATGTCCTTTTTTTGGAAAATTTTGCCGGCACCGTATTGCTAAATCGCATTAAAGGAATACAGGTCAGCGAAGACAACCATGCCTGGCATCTGCATGTCGGCGCCGGCGAGGACTGGCATGGACTGGTGTCCTTCGCGTTGGCGCAGGACATGGCGGGGCTGGAAAACCTGGCGTTAATCCCCGGCCGTGTCGGGTCTGCGCCCATCCAGAATATCGGCGCCTACGGCGTGGAGCTGGAATCGGTATGCGAATACGTCGATCTGCTTGATCTGAATAACGGCGAGAAGATACGCCTTAGCGCCGCGGAGTGCCGGTTCGGTTATCGCGACAGTGTGTTTAAACACCGTTATCGGGCCAGCTACGCTATCGTGGCGGTGGGGTTTACCCTGGACAAAACCTGGCGCCCGGTGCTTACCTACGGCGATCTTGTCCGCCTGGATAGCCGGACCGTCACCCCGCGCCAGGTTTTTGATACCGTTTGCGCCATGCGCCGCAGCAAATTACCCGACCCCGCCATTACCGGTAATGCCGGCAGCTTTTTTAAAAATCCACTGGTCGGCGCTGAGGACGCACGGCGCCTGTTGCAACGGTATCCCGATGCGCCGCACTATCCGCAGCCGGACGGTAGCGTAAAACTGGCGGCGGGATGGCTGATAGATCGGTGCGACCTGAAAGGCTATGTGCTGGGCGCCGCCGCGGTGCATGCCAAACAGGCGCTGGTATTGATCAATAACGGCCAGGCTGATGGGCGGGCTATCGTCGCGCTGGCGAAACTGGTGCGCAATAGCGTAGCGGAACGGTTTAACGTCTGGCTGGAGCCAGAAGTGCGGTTTATCGCCGCCGGCGGTGAAGTAGACGCGGTGGATACTCTGTCATGAAAGATATCACTGTTCCGCTAAAATTAATCGGGCTGCTGGCCGACGGGGAATTCCACTCCGGCGAGCAGTTCGGCGATTCGCTGGGCATGAGACCGCGCGGCCATCAATAAACATATCCAGACCCTGCGGGAGTGGGGTATTGATGTTTTCACCGTTCCCGGTAAAGGGTATCGCCTCTATGCCCCGCTGCAACTTTTGGATGAGGGGAAAATCCTGTCGCTGCTGCCGCGGGGCGGGGTCACGGTGCTGCCGGTGATTGATTCCACCAATCAGTACCTGATGGAGCGCACCGCCGTCCTGCGCTCCGGCGACGCCTGTGTCGCAGAGTACCAGATGGCGGGACGGGGGAGGCGCGGCCGGCAATGGGTCTCGCCGTTTGGCGCCAATCTCTATCTGTCCCTGTATTGGCGGCTGGAGCAAGGCCCGGCGGCGGCGATCGGCCTTAGCCTGGTGATCGGCATCATCATGGCGGAAGTGCTGCATGAACTGGGCGCGCGCGAGGTGCGGGTGAAATGGCCTAACGATCTCTATCTGCACGATCGCAAGCTGGCCGGCATCCTGGTGGAGATCAGCGGCAAGGCCGGCGATGCCGCGCATCTGGTGATAGGCGCCGGAATTAACCTGGCGATGAGGGAAACGGCCGAGCCGGTCATCAATCAGGGCTGGATTAATTTACAGGAAGCGGGTATCCAGATCGATCGTAACGCTCTGGCCGCGAAGCTCATCAACGGGCTCAGGCTGGCATTGCCGATTTTTGAACGGGACGGCTTCGCCGCGTTCGTAACGCGTTGGCAGGCACTGGATAACTTTTATCATCGCCCGGTTAAGCTGCTGATTGGCGAGCGTGAAATCAAAGGTATTTCACGCGGCATCGATGCGCAGGGGGCCTTGTTGCTGGAACAAGACGGTAAGGTAAAAGCCTACCTCGGTGGTGAAATCTCGCTGCGGGGACTTTGACATGTTCATCCCGCGCGGGGTCATATGGCTACGGCCAATAATGCCGTAACAGACAATCACTGACGATTTATAGGGCGCCGTTTCCTGTTATTTATGGATTACAGCGCGCCCGGACGTTATGGACTATTTCCGCAGCCTGATATTCCCCACTGCGTGATTGGCGCTTTTGGATAAAATCAGACTCGCGCGCTCACGCGTGGGCAGGATATTTTCTTTCAGGTTTAATCCGTTAATTTCTTCCCAAAGCTGGCTGGCAATTTGTACGGCTTCTTCTTCCGTCAGCTTGGCATAATTATGAAAGTAAGAATGCGGATTGGAAAATGCACCCTGCCGAAAACGCAGGAAACGGTTGATATACCAGCTTTTTAGTAAATCTTCCGGTGCATCCACATAAATGGAAAAATCGACGAAATCGGAAACAAAAACATGATGGGAGGCATGCTGATAATCCATGCCACTCTGCAACACGTTTAATCCTTCAAGAATTAATATATCGGGTTGCGAGATGACTTTATTATCTTCCGGCACGATATCGTAGATCAGATGGGAATATACCGGAGCAGTAACTTCACTGGCGCCTGATTTTACTTCGGAAACAAAATTAACCAGGCTGCGCATATCGTAGGATTGTGGGAATCCCTTTTTCTTCATTAATTCCCGTTCTTTCAGTACGCGGTTGGGATATAAAAAACCATCGGTGGTGACCAGCTCGACCGAGCGGTGTTCAGGCCAACGGCTCAGCAACGCCTGTAATACGCGCGCGGTGGTGCTTTTACCCACCGCCACGCTGCCGGCAATGCCGATAACATACGGGATGTGCTGGCCGTTGGTGCCAAGGAACTGTTCCAATACCGCCTGGCGGCGCAGATTGGAGCTGATGTAGAAATTGATTAAACGCGAGAGCGGCAGATAAATTTCCGCCACTTCATCAAGGGAAAGATCTTCGTTAATCCCTTTCAGTTTTATTATTTCTTCCTGGGTTAACGTCAGGGGAACCGTATCACGCAAAGCGGCCCATTGCTGCCGGTTGAACTGAAGATAGGGTGTGGTAAGTGATTGATCACGATTTATCATAAGCTTAGCCAGCCTGTTGCGCAGGTCCAATCGGGGCAGCCGAGCCCACCCGGAACGAAAACAAGCTGCATAGTATAGACAGCTTCGTTAACATCGTAGAGTGTTTTTTCTGCTTAAACCATGGAATCTTGACAATGGGCGGAAGGGTACGGCCCGGGGACACTTGGGTCACAGGTCAAAGATCCGTACCCGCCGCTTATGAGCTTAGCTGGCGATGGCGTTTAGCTGCTGGTTGACGGCGAATAAGCGTTTGTAATAGATAACCGTGGGATGGTAATAACCGTCCGGCGTGCAGGCGTAATCGGGAATTTCACCCAGGCAGCGGTAGCCGAGCGCGCGGTAAAAGGCCTCCGCGGGGGAACCGGATTGGGTATCCAGGTAGAGCAGGCCGCGCTGCAGATCGCGGGCGGTGCGCTCAAGGGCGCCTATCAGCGATTTCCCAATCCCTTCGCGCCTGGCGCGGCTGTGCACCAGGAGTTTTTGTATTTCCGCCCGGTTTTGCCCGTTTGGCTTACGGCATAACTCCAGCTGGATACTGCCGACAATGCCCCGCTCGTCACGCGCAATCCATAACAATAAGTCATTCTTAGCCATGGCGGAGCGCAGGCCGTGGATATAGCCCTCCGCCTCATCCTGGGTCAGGGGATTGGTGTAGCCCACCGAGGCGCCGCGCGCAACGGCGTCCATCAGCAGGCCTGCGAGCTCGCTGCGGTAAACGGGAAGCGTGGCGGCATTCAGCTGTACTATTTTCATGATGTCATCCTCCGGCCGGTGATATCACAGAAACTACGGTATAAATAAAGCAAGACGCGTGCCAGCTGGCGATCATGGCCAACAGAGGCACCGCGCGGGAAGCGGCGATGTTCCGGGCGCCACGGCGGTGCAATAGGCCCATCGTGGTGCAGACTCGCCCTGGCCGGCCGGGGCGCTTCTCTCGGTGCATGAATAACAAACAAATTTGTGAGACATTTTCTAATTTTGGGTATTTTATGAGCGAAAGTGCGATTTACGCGATTTTTTTGTTGCATAGGTCGCCGGCTCTACCTAGAATGCGCTGCACTTGATGCCGGCATAGCTCAGTTGGTAGAGCAACTGACTTGTAATCAGTAGGTCGAGGGTTCGACTCCTTCTGCCGGCACCAACAAAAATCTGGTGGGGTTCCCGAGCGGCCAAAGGGAGCAGACTGTAAATCTGCCGTCACTGACTTCGAAGGTTCGAATCCTTCCCCCACCACCAAATTCGCCGCGGGCAACCAAGGCAATCCCTGATGCAAAGCAACATCATGCGCCAGGGGGAAGGTTGAGAACCTTCGATTAAGGTTCGAGTCGAGCAAAGCGAGACAACGTCGCTTGCGACGGCCCGAAGGGTGAGGAACGAAGTGACGAATAATCCTTCCCCCACCACCAAATTCGCCGCGGGCAACCAAGGCAATCCCTGATGCAAAGCAACATCATGCGCCAGGGGGAAGGTTGAGAACCTTCGATTAAGGTTCGAGTCGAGCAAAGCGAGACAACGTCGCTTGCGACGGCCCGAAGGGTGAGGAACGAAGTGACGAATAATCCTTCCCCCACCACCAAATTCGCCGCGGGCAACCAAGGCAATCCCTGATGCAAAGCAACATCATGCGCCAGGGGGAAGGTTGAGAACCTTCGATTAAGGTTCGAGTCGAGCAAAGCGAGACAACGTCGCTTGCGACGGCCCGAAGGGTGAGGAACGAAGTGACGAATAATCCTTCCCCCACCACCAAATTCGCCGCGGGCAACCAAGGCAATCCCTGATGCAAAGCAACATCATGCGCCAGGGGAAGGTTGAAAACCTTCGACCAAGGTTTGTATGATATGAACCTTTCAACAATCTACAGAAATATCAGGTAGCCGAGTTCCAAGATGCGGGCATCGTATAATGGCTATTACCTCAGCCTTCCAAGCTGATGACGTGGGTTCGATTCCCACTGCCCGCTCCAAATGTGCTGATATAGCTCAGTTGGTAGAGCGCACCCTTGGTAAGGGTGAGGTCGGCAGTTCGAATCTGCCTATCAGCACCACTTCTAGTCTCCCTCCTGATTCACTTTCTGTTAGAAAATAAATTTATCAGGCCTATGTCTGGTTAATGTGGTGATACCACCGATTTATTCGTGTCTTAGAGGGACAATCGATGTCTAAAGAAAAGTTTCAACGTACAAAACCACACGTTAACGTCGGTACTATCGGCCACGTTGACCATGGTAAAACGACCCTGACCGCCGCCATCACTACCGTGCTGGCCAAAGCTTACGGCGGCAGCGCCCGTGCTTTCGATCAGATTGACAACGCGCCGGAAGAAAAAGCCCGTGGTATCACCATCAACACGTCCCACGTTGAATACGACACCCCGGCCCGCCACTACGCGCACGTAGACTGCCCGGGACACGCCGACTATGTGAAAAACATGATCACCGGCGCCGCCCAGATGGATGGCGCCATCCTGGTGGTTGCCGCAACCGACGGCCCGATGCCGCAGACCCGCGAACACATCCTGCTGGGCCGCCAGGTAGGCGTTCCTTACATCATCGTCTTCATGAACAAATGCGACATGGTCGATGACGAAGAACTGCTGGAACTGGTTGAAATGGAAGTGCGCGAACTGCTGTCCCAGTACGACTTCCCAGGCGACGACACCCCGGTAATCCGTGGTTCCGCGCTCAAAGCGCTGGAAGGCGACGAAGCCTGGACCTCTAAAATCCTGGAACTGGCCGAAGCCCTGGATTCCTACATCCCGGAACCGGAACGCGCAATCGACAAACCGTTCCTGCTGCCCATCGAAGACGTATTCTCCATCTCCGGCCGCGGCACCGTGGTAACCGGTCGTGTGGAACGCGGCATCGTTAAAGTGGGCGAAGAAGTTGAAATCGTCGGCATCAAGGATACCGTCAAGACCACCTGTACCGGCGTTGAAATGTTCCGCAAACTGCTGGACGAAGGCCGTGCCGGTGAAAACGTCGGCGTCCTGCTGCGCGGCACCAAGCGTGACGACGTGGAACGCGGCCAGGTACTGGCTAAACCGGGCTCCATTAAACCGCATACCCAGTTCGAATCCGAAGTCTACATCCTGTCCAAGGATGAAGGCGGCCGTCATACGCCGTTCTTCAAAGGCTACCGTCCTCAGTTCTACTTCCGTACCACTGACGTGACCGGTACCATCGAACTGCCGGAAGGCGTGGAAATGGTTATGCCTGGCGACAACATCAAGATGATTGTTAACCTGATTGCCCCGATCGCCATGGACGACGGTCTGCGTTTCGCTATCCGCGAAGGCGGCCGTACCGTTGGCGCCGGCGTGGTTGCCAAGGTTATCGCGTAAGACTGGCGTATAAGTCTTCGAAAGATGTTGAATAACATTTGACGTAGCGCGCAGTAAAAGGGCATCATTTGATGCCTTTTTTCTACGCTGTGACAGAGAACCTATCTCATCAGCGATTTTACGTCATAATCATTGGTGAGATGGGCTCTTCATCAGCGGCGTGAAGCTTCGAAGTTTTGTTGCTTTTAAAGAGCACTCTTCGCTTGGTAGCCTCGCCCTCTGCGGGGCTAAGTTGTTTGTGTGAATCCTACGTGACAGGTTTTTTTTATGAGTGCGAATACCGAAGCTCAAGGAAGCGGGCGTAGCCTGGAAGTGGTAAAGTGGGCAGCGGTCGCTGTACTGCTGGTGGTTGCGATCGTCGGTAATTATTATTATCGTGATTTTAGCTTACCCCTGCGAGCGCTGGCTGTCGTACTGATTATCGCCATTGCAGGCGGTATTGCCCTGATGACAGTGAAAGGCAAATCGACCGTCGCGTTTGCCCGTGAAGCGCGTACCGAAGTACGCAAAGTGATATGGCCGACCCGCCAGGAAACGTTGCACACCACGTTAATCGTCGCCGCGGTGACCGCCGTGATGTCACTGATCCTGTGGGGACTGGATGGTATTCTGGTCCGTCTGGTATCGTTTATTACTGGCCTGAGGTTCTAAGATGTCCGAAGCTCCGAAGAAACGTTGGTACGTCGTCCAGGCGTTTTCCGGTTTTGAAGGTCGCGTATCGCAGTCTCTACGCGAACATATTAAATTGCACAATATGGAAGAGCTGTTTGGCGAAGTCATGGTGCCAACGGAAGAAGTCGTCGAAATCCGCGGCGGTCAGCGCCGCAAGAGCGAACGCAAATTCTTCCCGGGCTATGTGCTGGTACAAATGGTGATGAATGACGCCAGCTGGCATTTAGTGCGCAGCGTGCCCCGCGTGATGGGGTTTATCGGCGGCACATCCGATCGCCCGGCGCCTATCAGCGATAAAGAAGTGGATGCGATCATGAATCGCCTCCAGCAAGTGGGTGACAAGCCGCGGCCGAAGACGCTGTTCGAACCCGGCGAACTGGTGCGCGTCAACGACGGGCCGTTTGCCGATTTCAACGGCGTGGTGGAAGAAGTCGACTACGAAAAAAGCCGCCTGAAAGTGTCGGTGTCGATTTTCGGTCGCGCCACTCCGGTCGAGCTGGACTTCGGCCAGGTTGAGAAGGGCTGATAGCCGACCCCCTATCGATAATGATTAATGCTTGCTCAAGGCGCGAAATTGAACTAGAATTTCGCGCCTTTCGTTTTTATGTGCCCACGGGCATGTAATAGCTTATACACTGGGGAGCCTTAACCGGCGCTATCACCCGCTAGAGGAAATTCAAATGGCCAAGAAAGTACAAGCCTATGTAAAACTGCAGGTTGCAGCAGGTATGGCGAATCCAAGTCCGCCGGTCGGCCCAGCGCTGGGTCAGCAGGGCGTTAACATCATGGAATTCTGTAAAGCCTTCAATGCCAAGACTGAAAGCATTGAAAAAGGTCTGCCAATCCCGGTTGTTATCACCGTTTACTCCGACCGCTCTTTCACCTTCGTTACCAAAACCCCGCCGGCTGCCGTGCTGCTCAAGAAAGCCGCAGGCGTGAAGTCTGGTTCTGGTAAGCCGAACAAAGAAAAAGTCGGTAAAGTAACGCACGCCCAGGTTCGCGAAATCGCGGAAACCAAAGCGGCGGATATGACGGGTGCCGATGTGGAAGCGATGTCCCGCTCCATTGAAGGTACTGCTCGTTCCATGGGCCTGGTAGTGGAGGATTAAGAAATGGCTAAACTGACCAAGCGCATGCGTGTAATCCGCGACAAAGTTGATTCCACTAAGCAATATGACATCAACGAAGCCGTTGCGCTGCTCAAGGAACTGGCTACCGCCAAGTTCGTTGAAAGCATCGACGTTGCCGTAAACCTCGGGATTGATGCCCGTAAGTCCGATCAAAACGTTCGTGGCGCCACCGTCCTGCCTAACGGCACCGGCCGTACCGTGCGTGTAGCCGTCTTCACCCAGGGCGCCAACGTCGAAGCTGCCAAGGCAGCCGGCGCGGACCTGGTCGGTATGGATGACCTGGCCGATCAGATCAAAAAAGGCGAATTCAACTTTGACGTTGTTATCGCTTCCCCGGATGCCATGCGCGTCGTGGGCCAGCTGGGCCAGATCCTCGGGCCGCGCGGCCTGATGCCTAACCCGAAAGTGGGTACCGTTACCCCGAACGTCGCCGAAGCGGTTAAAAACGCCAAAGCCGGTCAGGTTCGTTATCGCAACGACAAAAACGGTATTATCCACACCACCATCGGTAAAGTGGACTTCGATACTGACAAATTGAGAGAAAACCTGGAATCCCTGCTGGTTGCGCTGAAAAAAGCCAAACCGACACAGGCCAAAGGCGTGTACATCAAGAAAATCAGCCTCTCCACCACCATGGGCGCAGGTCTGGCTATCGATCAAAGCGGTCTGGCAACGGTTGTTGCATAATTACCCCTTTGACTTGGGCGAAAGATTTGTCTAGAATCTAACGCCCATTGTTTCGTCATTGGCCGTTGTTTAGCCTGGACGAAAAAAAACAAGATTTTCGGTTGGAGCTTGGCCTTATCCAAGCCTCCGTCCAAGACCGCAGGTGCATATTACCTAAACTATTTCGAGGTGCAGGAAGGCGGCAACCAAGCGATCGCCAGTGGCTTACTTACGTAAGGGGCTGGAGTGAATGCGGGCAGCCAAGGCATTCGCAGTATGAAATAGAGCGGGTAAAATGCTTAATCGTCCTGCGTAGACGGTGACAGAAGCTGAATAACATATTCGTTTGCTGGATTCTGCTCACCGTGTTTAGCCGCTTATCGCCATTGTGGCGTTAAGCTAGTGAGTGTCGGGTGCTTTTCCCCGGCTAAATCCAGGAGCACAAGCTAATGGCATTAAACCTTCAAGACAAACAAGCGATTGTTGCTGAAGTCAGCGAAGTAGCCAAAGGCGCGCTGTCTGCTGTCGTTGCGGATTCTCGCGGCGTTACAGTAGGTAAAATGACTGAACTGCGTAAAGCAGGTCGTGAAGCCGGCGTATACATGCGTGTTGTTCGCAACACCTTGCTGCGTCGCGTCGTAGAAGGCACTCCTTTCGAATGCCTGAAAGACACGTTTGTCGGTCCGACCCTGATTGCATTTTCTCACGAACATCCGGGCGCTGCCGCTCGCCTGTTCAAGGCTTTTGCCAAGGAAAATGCCAAATTTGAGGTTAAAGCAGCAGCCTTTGAAGGCGAAGTTATCACGGCGGCCAATATCGATCGCCTGGCAACTCTGCCGACTTACGATGAAGCAATCTCACGCCTGATGTCGGCCATGAAAGAAGCCTCTGCAGGCAAATTGGTCCGTACACTGGCTGCACTGCGCGATCAGAAAGAAGCGGCTTAATTGGCCAACCCTTTCGGTTGTTATTGCGAACGTATAAACACTTTCTGAATTTTAGGAACTATTGTTATGTCTATCACTAAAGAACAAATTCTGGACGCAGTTGCAGAAATGTCCGTCATGGACGTCGTTGAACTGATCTCCATGATGGAAACCAAATTCGGCGTTTCCGCTGCTACCGCTGTTGCAGCTGCTGCCGGCCCGGCTGAAGTCGTTGAAGAAAAAACCGAGTTCGACGTTGTCCTGACCGCTATCGGCGGCAACAAGGTATCGGTTATCAAAGCCGTCCGTGCTGCTACCGGCCTGGGCCTGAAAGAAGCCAAGGATCTGGTTGAATCTGCTCCGGCAACCATGAAAGAAGGCGTGAACAAAGACGACGCCGAAGCACTGAAGAAAGCCCTGGAAGAAGCTGGTGCTTCTGTTGAGGTTAAGTAAGACCTCCCAGGTTGCAGCCTGAACCTAGGCTGATGGCTGGTGACTTTTTGGTCACCAGCCTTTTTGCGCTGTAGGGCGTCAGTGGGGTTTGACACGATTTAACCACTGGCCAACCCCAATATCTTTCTCTATCGACGACTTAATATATTGCACCTCCTGTCGAGCCTCCCTGGTTTAGCAAAGTGCGACGAAATGGTTTAAGAGTGATAGAAACAGGTATTGCGGAAGGGGAATTTTCTTTCCGAACGAGAGAAATTGTGTTGCATGACCTGTCCTTCTTGGGCGGACAGAGTGGGTCACTGATCAGCGAGCTGAGGAACCCTATGGTTTACTCCTATACCGAAAAAAAACGCATTCGTAAGGATTTTGGGAAACGTCCCCAAGTGTTGGACATCCCATATCTCCTTTCCATACAGCTTGACTCGTTCCAGAAGTTTATCGAGCAAGATCCGGAAGGGCAGTACGGACTAGAAGCAGCATTCCGTTCTGTGTTCCCCATCCAAAGCTACAGCGGCAATTCGGAACTGCAATACGTCAGTTACCGTCTGGGCGAGCCTGTATTTGATGTCAAAGAGTGCCAGATTCGTGGAGTCACCTTCTCCGCACCGCTGCGTGTAAAACTGCGCCTCGTGATTTACGAGCGTGAAGCACCGGAAGGCACGGTTAAAGATATCAAGGAACAAGAAGTCTACATGGGCGAAATTCCGCTCATGACCGATAACGGGACTTTTGTTATCAACGGGACCGAGCGTGTTATCGTCTCCCAGTTGCATCGTAGCCCCGGCGTATTCTTTGACAGCGATAAGGGCAAGACGCATTCGTCCGGTAAAGTGCTGTATAACGCACGTATCATCCCTTACCGCGGTTCCTGGCTGGATTTTGAATTCGATCCCAAAGACAACCTGTTCGTACGTATCGACCGTCGGCGCAAGCTGCCCGCGACTATCGTACTGCGCGCGCTTAACTTCACCACCGCGCAGATTCTCGATACGTTCTTTGACAAAGTCATTTATGAAATTCACGACAATAAACTGCAGATGGAACTGGTTCCTGAGCGTTTACGTGGTGAAACCGCTTCGTTTGATATCGAAGCCAACGGTACCGTCTATGTCGAAAAAGGCCGCCGTATTACCGCGCGTCATATTCGCCTGCTGGAAAAAGACGGCATCGATAAAATCCAGGTACCGGTTGAGTACATTATCGGTAAAGTGGTGGTCAAGGATTACATCGACGAAAATACCGGTGAAATCATTTGTCCGGCCAATATGGAACTGACGCTGGACCTGCTGGCGAAACTGAGCCAGGCGGGACATAAGCGTATCGAAACGCTGTTTACCAACGATCTGGACCATGGCTCGTATATCTCCGAGACCCTGCGCGTCGACCCGACCAGCGATCGCCTGAGCGCGCTGGTTGAAATCTACCGCATGATGCGTCCCGGCGAGCCGCCGACCCGCGAAGCGGCTGAAAACCTGTTCGAAAACCTGTTCTTCTCGGAAGATCGTTACGATCTGTCCGCGGTTGGCCGCATGAAGTTCAACCGGTCGCTGCTGCGTGAGGAAATCGAAGGCTCGGGCATCCTGAGCAAGCTCGACATCATTGAAGTGATGAAGAAGCTTATCGACATCCGTAACGGTAAAGGCGAAGTCGATGATATCGACCACCTGGGCAACCGTCGTATCCGTTCCGTGGGCGAAATGGCGGAAAACCAATTCCGCGTCGGCCTGGTGCGTGTCGAGCGTGCGGTGAAAGAACGTCTGTCCCTGGGCGATCTGGATACGCTGATGCCGCAGGATATGATCAACGCCAAGCCGATTTCGGCCGCGGTGAAGGAGTTCTTTGGTTCCAGCCAACTGTCGCAATTTATGGACCAGAACAACCCGCTGTCGGAAATTACCCATAAACGCCGTATTTCCGCGTTGGGCCCAGGCGGCTTGACCCGTGAACGCGCCGGTTTCGAAGTACGTGACGTGCATCCGACCCATTACGGCCGGGTATGTCCCATCGAAACGCCGGAAGGCCCGAACATCGGTCTGATCAACTCCCTGTCCGTCTATGCGCAGACCAATGAATATGGCTTCCTTGAGACGCCGTACCGCCGGGTGCGTGAAGATGTGGTCACCGATGAGATCCACTACCTGTCCGCGATTGAAGAAGGCAACTTCGTTATTGCCCAGGCCAATACCAATCTCGACGAAGAAGGCCATTTCGTCGATGATTTGATCACGTGCCGCAGCAAAGGCGAATCGAGCCTGTTCACCCGCGACCAGGTCGACTATATGGACGTCTCGACCCAGCAGATCGTCTCGGTGGGCGCGTCGTTGATTCCCTTCCTGGAACACGATGACGCCAACCGCGCCCTGATGGGTGCGAACATGCAACGCCAGGCCGTGCCGACCCTGCGCGCCGACAAGCCACTGGTAGGCACCGGCATGGAACGCGCCGTGGCCGTTGACTCCGGCGTAACCGCCGTGGCCAAGCGTGGCGGGACCATCCAGTATGTTGATGCGTCGCGTATCGTGATTAACGTTAACCCGGACGAAATGGTGGCCGGCGAAGCGGGTATCGATATCTACAACCTGACTAAATATACCCGTTCCAACCAGAACACCTGCATCAGCCAGATGCCGTGCGTGTCCTTGGGCGAACCGGTAGAGCGCGGCGATGTGCTGGCCGATGGCCCGTCCACCGATTTGGGTGAACTGGCATTGGGCCAGAATATGCGCGTGGCGTTCATGCCGTGGAACGGCTACAACTTCGAAGACTCCATTTTGGTCTCCGAACGCGTGGTGCAGGAAGATCGCTTTACCACCATCCATATCCAGGAATTGGCCTGCGTGTCGCGCGACACCAAGCTGGGGCCTGAGGAAATCACCGCCGACATCCCGAACGTGGGTGAAGCCGCGCTTTCCAAGCTGGATGAGTCCGGTATCGTGTATATCGGTGCCGAAGTGACCGGCGGCGATATCCTGGTGGGTAAGGTTACGCCGAAGGGCGAGACCCAGCTGACCCCGGAAGAAAAACTGCTGCGCGCCATCTTCGGCGAAAAAGCCTCCGACGTGAAAGATTCGTCGCTGCGCGTGCCTAACGGCGTTTCCGGTACGGTTATAGATGTGCAGGTGTTTACCCGCGACGGCGTGGAAAAAGACAAACGCGCGCTGGAAATCGAAGAAATGCAGCTTAAGCAGGTCAAGAAAGACCTGACCGAAGAGCTGCAGATTTTTGAAGCCGGCCTGTTTGCCCGTATCCATGACGTGCTGGTTTCCGGCGGCATCGAAGACGAAAAACTGTCCAAGCTGACCCGCGAACGCTGGCTGGAACTGGGTCTGACCGATGAAGACAAGCAGAATCAGCTTGAGCAACTGGCGGAACAGTACGACGAACTGAAAACCGTGTTCGAGAAGAAGCTGGAAGCGAAACGCCGCAAGATCACCCAGGGCGATGATCTGGCGCCGGGCGTGCTGAAAATCGTTAAGGTTTACCTGGCGGTGAAACGTCAGATCCAACCGGGCGATAAGATGGCCGGCCGTCACGGTAACAAGGGTGTTATTTCCAAGATCAACCCGATCGAGGATATGCCTTACGATGAAAACGGCGTCCCCGTGGATATCGTTCTGAACCCGCTGGGCGTACCGTCGCGTATGAACATCGGCCAGATCCTGGAAACCCATTTGGGCATGGCTGCCAAAGGCATCGGCGACAAGATTAACGCCATGCTTAAACGCCAGGAAGACGTGTCCAAGCTGCGCGAGTTTATCCAGAAAGCCTACGATCTGGGTGATGATGTGCGCCAGAAAGTGGATTTGACTACCTTCACGGATGACGAAGTGTTCCGTTTGGCTGAAAACCTGAAGAAGGGCATGCCCATCGCGACACCGGTGTTTGACGGCGCCAAGGAAAAAGAAATCAAGGAACTGCTGCAGTTGGGCGGCTTGCCGACCTCCGGCCAGATCACCTTGTTTGACGGCCGTACCGGTGAACAGTTCGAACGGCAGGTTACCGTGGGTTATATGTACATGCTGAAACTCAACCATTTGGTTGATGACAAGATGCATGCCCGTTCCACCGGTTCCTACAGCCTGGTTACCCAACAGCCGTTGGGTGGTAAGGCGCAGTTCGGCGGTCAACGCTTCGGTGAGATGGAAGTGTGGGCGCTGGAAGCCTATGGCGCCGCGTACACCCTGCAGGAAATGCTGACAGTTAAGTCGGATGATGTTAACGGTCGTACCAAGATGTACAAAAACATCGTGGATGGCAATCATACGATGGAGCCAGGCATGCCGGAGTCCTTCAACGTGTTGCTGAAGGAAATCCGCTCTCTGGGCATCAACATCGAGCTGGAAGAAGAGTAATTCACCCCCTATGGCTTTCAGCCAGCGCACCTGCGGCTTGAAAGACGATGGGGGATCAGCTTGGGTGCGTTCGCACCGGTAATAAGGGCGCCTGAGCGTTTCAGGCGCCTAACAGGTCTAACTCCGACAGGAGCCAATCCGTGAAAGATTTGCTTAAGTTTCTGAAAGCACAAACCAAGACCGAAGAGTTTGATGCGATCAAAATAGCTCTGGCCTCGCCAGATATGATCCGTTCCTGGTCGTTCGGCGAAGTCAAGAAGCCGGAAACCATTAACTACCGTACGTTTAAACCTGAACGTGACGGGCTTTTCTGCGCGCGAATCTTCGGGCCGGTAAAAGATTACGAGTGCTTGTGCGGTAAGTACAAGCGCCTGAAACACCGTGGCGTTATCTGTGAAAAATGCGGCGTTGAAGTCACTCAGACCAAAGTGCGTCGCGAACGCATGGGTCATATTGAGCTGGCCTCCCCGACCGCGCATATCTGGTTCCTGAAATCGCTGCCGTCCCGTATCGGCCTGCTGCTGGATATGCCGCTGCGTGATATCGAACGTGTGCTGTACTTCGAATCCTATGTGGTGGTCGAAGGCGGCATGACCAATCTGGAGCGTCGTCAGATCCTGACTGAAGAGCAGTATCTGGACGCGCTGGAAGAGTTCGGTGATGAATTCGACGCCAAGATGGGCGCCGAAGCGATCCAGGCCTTGCTGAAAAACATGGATCTGGAAGCGGAATGCGAAACGCTGCGTGAAGAGTTGAATGAAACCAACTCCGAAACCAAACGTAAAAAGCTGACCAAGCGTATCAAGCTGCTGGAAGCCTTTGTCCAGTCCGGCAACAAGCCGGAGTGGATGATCCTGACGGTGCTGCCGGTACTGCCGCCAGACCTGCGTCCGCTGGTGCCGTTGGACGGCGGTCGTTTCGCGACCTCCGATCTGAACGATTTGTACCGCCGCGTGATCAACCGTAACAACCGTTTGAAACGTCTGCTGGATCTGGCCGCGCCGGATATCATCGTGCGTAATGAAAAACGCATGCTGCAGGAAGCGGTGGATGCGCTGTTGGATAACGGCCGTCGCGGCCGGGCCATTACCGGTTCCAACAAGCGTCCGCTGAAATCCCTGGCCGACATGATCAAGGGCAAGCAGGGTCGTTTCCGTCAGAACCTGCTCGGCAAGCGCGTGGACTACTCCGGTCGTTCCGTGATTACCGTAGGCCCGTACCTGCGTCTGCATCAGTGCGGCCTGCCGAAAAAAATGGCGCTCGAACTGTTCAAACCCTTCATTTACGGCAAGCTGGAACTGCGTGGCCTCGCGACCACCATTAAAGCAGCCAAGAAGATGGTTGAACGTGAGGAAGCCGTCGTTTGGGATATCCTGGATGAAGTCATCCGCGAACACCCGGTACTGCTGAACCGTGCGCCAACCCTGCACCGTTTGGGTATCCAGGCGTTTGAACCGGTACTGATTGAAGGTAAGGCCATCCAGCTGCATCCGTTGGTTTGCGCGGCATACAATGCCGACTTCGACGGTGACCAGATGGCCGTGCACGTGCCGCTGACGCTGGAAGCACAGCTCGAAGCGCGCGCGCTGATGATGTCCACCAATAACATCCTGTCGCCGGCCAACGGCGAGCCTATCATCGTTCCGTCCCAGGACGTGGTATTGGGTCTGTATTACATGACCCGCGACCGTGTGAACGGTAAAGGCGAAGGCATGGTATTGACCGGGCCGAAGGAAGCCGAACGCATCTATCGCGGCGGCATTGCCGAGCTGCATGCGCGCGTTAAGGTGCGTATCACCGAGCATGCCAAGAACGAAGAAGGCGAATGGGTAGAGAACACCCACATCGTGGATACGACCGTCGGTCGCGCCATTCTGTGGATGATCGTGCCCAAGGGCCTGCCGTTTGCGCTGGTTAACCAGGCGCTGGGTAAAAAAGCCATCTCCAAGATGCTTAATACCTGTTACCGCGTGCTGGGCCTGAAGCCGACCGTTATCTTTGCCGACCAGATCATGTATACCGGTTTTGCCTACGCCGCCCGTTCGGGCTCGTCGGTAGGTATCGACGATATGGTTATCCCGGATAAGAAAGCGGGCATCATTGAAGAAGCCGAAGCCGAAGTGGCCGAAATCCAGGAGCAGTTCCAGTCTGGTTTGGTGACCGCGGGCGAACGCTACAACAAGGTGATCGATATCTGGGCCGCGGCCAACGAACGCGTTGCCAAGGCGATGATGGACAACCTGTCCACCGAAGCGGTGATTAACCGTGACGGCGTGGAAGAGCGCCAGGTTTCCTTCAACAGCATCTTTATGATGGCCGACTCCGGCGCCCGTGGTTCGGCGGCGCAGATTCGCCAGCTGGCGGGTATGCGTGGCCTGATGGCCAAGCCTGACGGCTCCATCATCGAAACGCCGATCACCGCGAACTTCCGTGAAGGCCTGAACGTGCTTCAGTACTTCATCTCGACCCATGGTGCTCGTAAAGGCTTGGCGGATACCGCGTTGAAGACCGCGAACTCCGGTTACCTGACCCGTCGCCTGGTCGACGTGGCGCAGGATCTGGTGGTGACCGAAGACGATTGCGGTACGCATGCCGGCGTGACCATGACCCCGGTCATCGAGGGTGGCGATGTTAAGGAACCGCTGCGTGAACGTGTATTGGGCCGTGTTACGGCTGAAGACGTTCTCAAGCCGGGTACCGCCGACATTCTGATGCCGCGCAATACGCTGCTGAACGAACAATGGTGTGACATCCTGGAAGAAAATTCCGTGGATATCATCAAGGTGCGTTCGGTCGTCACCTGCGAAACCGACTTCGGCGTGTGCGCGAACTGCTACGGCCGCGATCTGGCCCGCGGGCATCTGGTCAACAAAGGTGAGGCTATCGGCGTTATCGCCGCGCAGTCCATCGGCGAACCGGGCACCCAGCTGACCATGCGTACGTTCCATATCGGTGGCGCCGCCTCGCGTAACGCCGCCGAATCCAGCATTCAGGTGAAAAACAAGGGTACCATCCGCTTGAACAACGCCAAGTTCGTTGTCAATGGCGTGGGTAAACTGGTTATCACGTCGCGTAACACCGAACTGAAGCTGATCGACGAATTCGGCCGTACCAAGGAAAGCTATAAAGTGCCTTACGGTGCTGTTATGGCCAAGGGCGACGGTTCCGAAGTCCTGGGCGGCGAAACGGTTGCCAACTGGGATCCGCATACCATGCCTGTGATCACCGAAGTGAGCGGCTTTATGCGCTTCACCGACATGATCGACGGCCAGACCATTACCCGCCAGACCGACGAACTTACCGGTTTGTCTTCTATTGTGGTATTGGATACGGCGGAACGTACCGGTGGCGGTAAAGACCTGCGCCCGGCGCTGAAAATCGTCGATGCCAATGGCAATGACGTGCTGATCCCCGGTACCGATATGCCGGCGCAGTACTTCCTGCCGGGTAAAACCATCGTCCAGCTGGAAGATGGCTTGGCTATCACCGGCGGCGACACCCTGGCGCGTTTGCCGCAGGAATCGAGCGGTACCAAGGATATCACCGGTGGTCTGCCGCGTGTAGCCGACCTGTTCGAAGCCCGTCGTCCGAAAGAGCCGGCCATCCTGGCTGAAATCAGCGGTATTGTTTCTTTCGGTAAAGAAACCAAGGGCAAACGCCGCCTGGTCATTTCGCCGATCGATGGCAGCGATGCCTACGAGGAGATGATACCGAAATGGCGCCAGCTCAACGTGTTCGAAGGCGAACGCGTGGAACGCGGCGACGTGATTTCCGACGGACCGGAATCACCGCATGACATCCTGCGTCTGCGTGGTGTCCATGCCGTGACCCGTTACATCGTCAACGAAGTCCAGGATGTTTACCGTCTGCAGGGCGTTAAGATTAACGATAAACATATCGAAGTTATCGTTCGTCAGATGCTGCGCAAAGCAACCATCGTTAACGCCGGCGGCACCGACTTCCTGGAAGGCGAACAGGCTGAATACTCACGCGTCAAGATTGCCAACCGCCAGCTGGATGCGGACGGCAAGATTGAAATGACGTTTAGCCGCGATCTGCTGGGTATCACTAAAGCCTCGTTGGCCACGGAGTCCTTTATCTCCGCGGCCTCGTTCCAGGAGACAACGCGCGTGCTTACCGAAGCCGCCGTTGCCGGGAAACGCGATGAACTGCGCGGCCTGAAGGAAAACGTCATCGTCGGCCGGCTGATCCCAGCCGGTACCGGCTATGCCTACCATCAGGATCGCGCGCGCCGTCGCGCCTTGGGCGAAGTGCCGGTAGTACCGTCGGTCACCGCTGATGAAGCGTCCGCCAACATGGCGGAACTGCTTAACGCCGGTCTGGGTGGCAATAACGATAAATAATCGTTAATCCTTCCCCCTGACGTCCTATAAAACCGCCCTGACCGGGCGGTTTTTTTTTGCCTGGGTTTGAGTCATAGATTGAAGTTATTGGTATGAATTATATTAATGGTGACTAACTTAAATAGTGTTCTCTTTCAGAATACGAGTTTCTGGTAATTTAAATATCCGCCTTAATAATTCCCCTGAAATACATCATAATCTCATCAAGATGTTTTTATTTTTCCTGCAGATAATGTAATTCAAATAATTAATTTTCCAAAAAATATTAAGCTGCATTAACGACATAAGATAAGGAGAATTATGCATCGTTATTATAAATAAATTAAAAAGGAATTAGTGAAGCCATATCTGAATAATCACTATCCATGTAATAGCGCGCCCTGACGATTAATAGGAAAAATTCATGCCAGGAAAGCCCTCATACCCTACATCCGATCCTAAGAAATGTTCAGTCACCCGTACACCCGCCGACAACCGGCGTTTCCCATTATGGCGGCCCGTCGCCTGGGTGGCCATTGCCGCGCAGGCCGTGTTCCCACTCAGTATAGCATCTGCTCCAGCGACAGCCTTAGGACAACCGGAGTCCGCCGCGGTGGAGAATAAGATTGCCGTCCATGCGCTGTCGGCGGGGAATATGCTGTCAGAACAACCAAGCAATAAAGCGGCGCTCAATATGGCGCGTTCGGCGCTGGTAAGCGGGGCGGGCCATTATGCCAAAGACTGGTTTGATCAATTCGGCACCGTGCGGTTACAGCTCAATCTCAATGAGCGATTCAAACTGGACAATAGCGCGCTCGATCTCTTGGTGCCGTTATATGAAAACCAGGATGCTATGGTATTCATCCAAGGGGGCATACGCAATAACGATCACCGTAATACCGGTAATATCGGCGGCGGCGTGCGGACTTTTTACGGCGATTGGATGTACGGAGTGAATACTTTTTATGATAATGACTTTACCGGAAGAAATCGCCGGGCCGGGATCGGCGCGGAAGCCTGGACCCATTACCTGAAATTATCGGCCAACAGCTATTTTCGCTTGAGCAGTTGGCGCCAATCGCGGGATTTCGCGGATTATAACGAACGACCGGCCAATGGTTATGACCTGCGTGCCGAGGCTTTTCTGCCGTCGCATCCGCAATTGGGCGGCAAGCTGATGTATGAAAGCTATCGCGGCGACGAGGTGGCGTTATTTGGCAAAAACAATCGGCAAAGGGATCCCTATGCGTTTACCTTGGGGCTTAATTATACGCCGTTTCCGCTATTGACCCTAGGCGGTGAGCATCGCCAGGGTAAGAGCGGGCAGCATGATTCCCGTATCAACCTGCAAATCAATTACCGCCTGGGGGATTCGTGGCTTGACCAGGTGGACCCATCCGCCGTTGCGGCCGGGCGAACCCTGGCAGGTAGCCGTTATGATCTGGTGGAGCGCAATAATCATATCGTGCTGGACTATCAAAAGCAGGATGCTATCCGCCTGCTGATGCCGGAGCGATTGAACGGGAATTCCGGCCAACAGCTCACCATCACCGCCCAGGTTACCGCTACCCATGCCCTGGACCGCGTGGAGTGGAATGCTGCGGAATTGATCGCCGCCGGCGGTTCCATCACGCAATCGGCGCCCCATATCCTGGCGGTGACCCTGCCGTCCTATCTGCCCGCCGGCACGACAAATCGTTATACCATTGGTGCAACGGCCCATGATAAAAAAGGCAACGCTTCAAGCCCCGCCTATACCCAGCTTACGGTGACCGGTCTGGGCATCAGCCTGGCGTCGACGTCCACGACGGCAACGCCGGACAGGTTACCGGCGGATGGTGTTTCAACCAGCCTGCTATCAATCAGTCTTAGGGATGAAAGCCATCAGCCGTTGAGTGGAATGGCGGAGGCGCTGACGTTGGATATTACATTTGAACGCGGGGACGGCCAGGCTTTCGCCGCGGCAAGCGCCGGCGTAACCGGCGCGGCGCCGGTGGTGGGTGATATCAGTGAAACCGCCGCCGGTGTCTATTCGGCCACCCTGGCCGCCGGCAGCGATACCGGACGGACAGTCATTACGCCGATGATTCACGGACAAGCGTTGCAGCCAATCAGCGTTGTCTTGCTGTCGTTGGATCTGGATCATAGCCGATCGGGGTTTGATATCAGTCGCGACAATATTCTTGCCGACGGCGCCGAACAGGCGACGGTCGTCTTCAGCGCTAGGGATGGCGCCGGCAATGCCCTCACCGGCCTCGGTCCACGCTTAGTGTTTGCTATGACGGCGTTAGAGGGCGCCGTTTTGACCGAGATAGAGGAAGATAACGGTAGCTATAGCAGCGCTTTAAAGGGCACTCAACCGGGGACGGTGACCATTACGCCGGTTGTGGACGGCGTGAAGAGGGACGCCTTGGCGAAAACCGTCAGCCTGCGCGCGGCCCAGGCATACGAAGGCCACTCTGATTTCAGCGTGGGCGAAGATACGCTTACGGTGGGCGATGCCTTCACTGTCTTGCGCTTTATCGCCAAGGACAAGGACGGCAAGCTTGTCACGGCGCTGGGCGAGCGTTTGAAATTTATCGCTTTGCCGTCAGCGGGGATCTCGATTTCAGACATGGTGGAAACCGACGGGCATTATACCGCCCGGCTGAGCGGTATCGTGGCGGGCAGTATCGATATCGCGCCGTCAATCGACGGCCAGCAATTAAGCAACTTGGTGAAAGTGATAACCTTGACGCCAGGCCCGTTCAGCGAGCTTCATTCCGTATTCAGCATCAGCGGGGACCCGCTTAAAGCCAATGATGAAGATAGCGTAGAGCTTAAGCTGATACCGCGGGATGAATATGGCAACCTGACCAAAACAGTAGGCAATATTGATTTTCATCCTTCATCGTTAACGGGTTTCAGACAAGAAAATGCGCGGTTTGATGGTGAGGGGGCCTATGTCGCCCGATTGTTCGGCTCCGTACCGGGACACTATACGATAACGCCGTCGGTTGGAGGCGATCGCATGACGAGCCTGAGTAAGCCCATCACCCTGATCGCCTTGGCGGTGGATGCAGCCGAATCCGCCTTTGCAATCGATAAGGATACGCTGACGGCGGATAACACCGAGACCGCTACGCTGACCTTTAGCGCCAGGGATACGAGCGGCCGGGCAGTAGCCGGATTGGGCGCCCGGCTTGCTTTCAGCGCTTCGCCGGGAGATAACGTGACCCTCTCGCCTCTTAGCGAGAGTGATGGCACGTATACCGCCACCGTGCGGGGTACTAAACCCGGCATAGTCAGGGTCGCGCCCAAAGTGGACGGCGTCGAAATCAGCGAAATGGTAAAAGAGCTGAATTTCACTCCTGATAGCATTGAGTTAAAAGTCACAGTGGACAAGGCGCAGGCGCAAGCCGGCGAGCAGATTATGTTGACGGTGGACGCGACCTTGGGAGACGGTTCGCCGGCAGGCGATGTGCTCATCAATATCCATTCCCTTGGCGCCGTCAATCGGCAAAACAGGTCGGAAAGTGCCACGCTGTTGATTAACGATGCGCCAAAATATGAAGGCAGAGTGGCGATGGCGACGGGTAAAATCAGCATTCCGTTAACCGACCCCGTGGGGAAGGGGGTTAAAACCACTATTGAGGTTGTCGCACCCGGGGGGAAAAGTGTGACGCAAGACGTTATCTTTACCGTAGCCACCAGCCCGAACGTTCCGGCCGCCAATTATTATGGTCATATGGTAGAGTCCATCGGCGGTATCCAGCGCCCCAGGCTTACCTCAGAACTCACCGGCGGCTACAGCGAGAGTTTTAATCATGAAAATTGGGCAGTGGCGAGTTATTCACTGGCAAGCTCACACTGTAGATTGCCGTCCTTTACTTCTCTGCAGGCAGCCTATAGCACAATGCGCACGAGTGGATGGCCCTTATCCCCCGGCGGCTTTATTTGGTCTGGTACGGCATCCCCAATTGTTTTAGCCGGCCCGGCCGTCGAAGCTCTCAACAAACAGAACGGACTGAAATTGCTCATGGGGATATCAGGCGAGAACGCGGGATTTGTGGTGTGCGCCGATTAAAAATGTTCCGCTGCCCGGAGTAATCTAGGCTGGCGCTGATTAAGGCATACTTATCGGCGGGAATGATGATTGTCCCGCCGATAAATCAGATTAAAATCCTCGAAGTGCTCATCATCGTTTATTTAACCAGCGTCGGCGACCTGCCCAGATAATTGTCCCAATCCTTCCATACCGGTTGCAACCCGGCCTTTGTTACCATCCGCGCCACGGCCTGCGGCGAGCGGTTATCATGCGGCTCGAACTGCTCCAGCTCCGGCCGGCCGCCGGCATAACCGCCCGGTTGGGTCTTGGACCCGGCGCTGAGGCTGTTCACCATGATGGGCACCGCGTGATCGCGAAACCAGGGCGATTCCCGGGTGGACAACGACAGCTCTACGTCAGGGGCCAATAACCGGAAGGCGCACATCACTTGCAACAGCTGTGATTCATTCATCAGGGACGCAGGCGTAATGCCTCCGGCGCAGGGGCGCAGGCGCGGGAACGAAAGCGAATAGCGGCTTTGCCAGTAGGTCTTTTGCAGATACAGCAAATGCTCGGCCACCATATAGCAGTCTGTGCGCCAGTTATCCGACAATCCTATCAGCGCCCCCAGGCCAATCTTGTCGATTCCGGCCCGCGCCAGCCGATCCGGCGTTTCCAGCCGCCAGGCAAAATCCATTTTTTGCCCGCGCAGATGATGTTTTTGATAGGTTGGCTCATGGTAGGTTTCCTGATAAACCATCACCCCATCCAGGCCGAGGGTTTTCAACTCGGCGTAATCTTCCTGGGATAATGGCTGTACTTCCATCATCAGCGCGCTGAAATACCGGCGGATCAACGGCACGTAACGGCGGAAATAGTCCATGCCCACCTTGGTCTTATGCTCGCCGGTGACCAGCAGCAGATTATCAAAACCCATCGCCCGGATGGCCTCGCATTCCTGGATGATTTCCTGCTCATCCAGCGTCTTGCGTTTCAGGTGATTGCTCATGGAAAAACCGCAATAGGTACAATCATTGGCGCACAGGTTGGAAAGATAGAGCGGCAGATAAAACCCCACCACATTGCCGAAACGCTGGCGGGTCAGTTGCTGGGCACGCTGCGCCATGGGTTCAAGATAAGGCAGCGCCGCCGGTGACAGCAGCGCCATGAAATCCTGCCGGTCCAGGCGCGGGGCATTCAGCGCCCGCTCCACGTCGCGCGCGGTCTTGGCGTGGATTTGCAGTCCGGCGTCGTCCCAGCCGAGCCGGCGCCAGTGGTCAAGAAAAGATGTCATCAGGCCGCCCCCTCTTCCTGGGGATGGCGCAAAAATCCGGTTAGCGGGCTGGTGGCGCTGGCCTGGGTTAGCGTGGCGGCAAGCCCGGCCTCGCGCGCCAGGGCGCCGGCTTCCAGCGCCAGCCTGAACGCGCCGGCCATGGCCACCGGGTTGCGGGCCACGGCGATGGCGGTATTGACCAGTACCGCGTCGGCGCCCATTTCCAGCGCTTCCAGGGCCTGGCTGGGGGCGCCGATACCGGCGTCCACCACCACCGGCACGCCCGACTGTTCAATGATAATGCGCAGGAAATCGCGGGTGATCAAACCCTGATTGGAGCCGATCGGCGAACCTAGCGGCATCACCGCCGCACAGCCGGCCTCCTCCAGACGGCGGCATAATACCGGATCCGCGCCGCAGTAGGGCAAGACCACAAAACCTTCGCGCACCAGCTGTTCGGCCGCTTTCAACGTTTCGACCGCATCGGGCAGCAGGTATTTCATATCCGGATGGATTTCCAGTTTTATCCAGCGGGTGCCCAGCGCCTCGCGCGCCAGGCGGGCGGCGAACACCGCCTCCTCGGCGGTTTTTGCGCCTGAGGTATTGGGCAGTAACTTTACCCCTGCCTGGCGCAGGGCGGGCAGGATGGCGTCATTACCGCCGCGCAGGTCCACCCGGCGCATCGCCAGGGTGACCAATTGGCTGCCGGACGCGGCGATGGCTTGCCGCATTAATTCCGCGGTGGCGAATTTACCGGTGCCGGTAAACAGCCGGGACGTAAAAGTGGTATCGGCAATGGTTAACATGGTCAGCCTCCGGCAATGGCCTGGAAAAGTAAGATATCGTCGCCCTCGTTTACCGGCTGTTGGGCCCACCGGCTACGGGGAATAATGGTTTGATTGACCGCCAGCGCGCTGCCCTCGGGCGGGTGGCCGAGCAGCTCCAGCATGTCCAGCAGCGAGGGCGTGCCTGAAAGCGCGACGGGGGTATCGTTAAGGGTAATGTTCATAGCGCCTCTTCCCGCTGAACCGCCGCGGCGCACACCGGACAGCCGGCCGCGCGGGACAGGCGCAGGGTGCGCCAGTTCATCGACTTGCCGTCGAACAGCCGCAGCTGGCCGTCCAGCGTAGACGGCATGCCGCACAGGATTTTGATCGTCTCCAGGGCCTGCATGGCGCCCATGATGCCGACCAACGGCCCGAGCACGCCCGCGGTGCGGCAATTACGCCGCGGCTCGACGGCGTCGGGAAACAGGCAGGCATAACAGCCGTGCCGGTAGGGCGGCCGCAGCACCAGCAACTGACCGCTGAACCCCACCGCGCTGGCGCTGACCAGGGTTTTCCCCCGGCGGATACAGGCGGCATTGATGTCGTGACGGGTCTGCATATTATCACTGCAGTCCAGTACCATATCGGCCAGCGCCACCGCCTGATCGAGGTCATCCCCGGCCAGGCGCCGGCTCAGCGCGACATAATGGCCCAGGGGATTAAGCGCCTGCAGCTGCCGTAGCGCCGCCGCCGCCTTGGGCCGGGCGATATCCCCGGTGCGATAAAGGATTTGGCGCTGGAGATTGCTCACGTCCAGGTTATCGTCGTCGGCCAGCAGCAGCGTGCCGACCCCGGCGGCGGCAAGATAGAGCGCCGCCGGCGAACCCAGGCCGCCCAGTCCGGCGATCAGCACGGTTGCTGCGCTCAGATGCTCCTGGCCTCCGGGGCCTATCTCCTCCAGCAGCAATTGGCGGCTGTAGCGCAAAAAAGCCTGGTCGCTAAGCATTGCGCACCTCCCGGCCTTCGATTTTCCGCAATAACGTGGCGGTCGCCTGCCGCCAGTCGGCGGCCTTGGTGATGGCGCTGACCACCGCGATGCTGCCGACGCCGCAGCGCAGCACGTCGTCCACCCGATCGATACCAATACCGCCGATGGCCACGGTGGAGATGCCGGGCATGCCGGCCACCAGGCGTTTCAGTTCCGCCAGGCCCTGCGGCTGTGACGGCATGGCTTTGGTCTGGGTAGGGAAGATATGGCCGAGCGCGATATAGGATGGCTGTAGCGCCAAAGCGCGGGCCAGTTCGCTATCGTCGTGGGTGGAAAGACCGAGTCGCAATCCGGCGCGCTGGATGACGGCCAAATCCGCCGTAGCCAAATCCTCTTGTCCCAGGTGCACGCCATAGGCGCCGTGTTTAACCGCCAGCCGCCAATAATCGTTGATGAAAATCCGGGCGCGGTATTTCCGTCCCAGCAAAATCGCGGCCTCGATATCCGGTTCGACCCGGTCTTCCGGCTGGTCCTTGATGCGCAACTGCAGCGTGGCGACGCCGGCGTCCAGCAGCCGGACCAGCCATGCCAGCGAATCCACTACCGGATAGAGCCCGAGCCTGGGCTCGGTCGCCGCAAAGGGCGCGTCGGGCGCGATCATTTCGCCACCCCCGTATCCTCAGGCGCAAGATAGATTTCCCCGCCGCTGGCGCGAAACGCCGACGACATCTCCGCCATGCCGCTTTCCCGTACCTCAATCGCCTGGGCGGCGGCATAATCCCTGACCTCCTGGGAGATTTTCATCGAGCAGAATTTCGGACCGCACATGGAGCAAAAATGGGCTACTTTGCCGGATTCCTGCGGCAGCGTTTCATCGTGATAGGCGCGGGCGGTGGCCGGATCCAGGGCCAGATTAAACTGGTCCTCCCAACGGAATTCAAAGCGTGCCTTGGACATGGCGTTATCGCGTATTTGCGCCCCGGGATGGCCTTTGGCCAGATCGGCGGCGTGAGCGGCGATTTTATAGGTAATAAGCCCCTGCTTAACATCTTCTTTGTTCGGCAGGCCCAGATGCTCTTTCGGCGTGACGTAGCACAACATCGCACAGCCGAACCAGCCGATCAGCGCGGCGCCGATGCCGGAGGTAAAATGGTCGTAACCCGGCGCGATATCGGTGGTCAGCGGCCCCAGGGTATAAAACGGCGCTTCGTGGCAATGCTCCAGCTGTTCGGTCATGTTGCGCCGGATCATCTGCATGGGAACATGGCCAGGGCCTTCGATCATCACCTGCACGTCGTACTCCCAGGCAACTTTGGTCAATTCGCCCAGGGTATAGAGTTCGGCAAACTGCGCTTCGTCGTTGGCATCCTGGATGGAGCCGGGACGCAGGCCGTCCCCGAGGGATAATGAGACGTCGTAGTCGGCGCAAATCTGGCAAATATCGCGAAAATGCTCGTACAGGAAGCTTTCCTGGTGATGCGACAGGCACCATTTGGCCATAATGGATCCGCCGCGCGACACGATGCCGGTCAACCGTTTGGCGGTCATCGGCACGTAACGCAACAGCACGCCGGCATGGATGGTAAAATAGTCCACGCCCTGTTCCGCCTGCTCGAGCAAGGTGTCGCGAAAGCATTCCCAGGTCAGGTTTTCCGCCACGCCGTTGACTTTTTCCAGCGCCTGGTAGATGGGCACCGTGCCGATGGGCACCGGACTGTTGCGCAGGATCCACTCGCGGGTTTCATGGATATAGCGGCCGGTGGACAGGTCCATCACCGTATCCGCTCCCCAACGGGTCGCCCAGACCAGCTTCTCGACCTCTTCCTCAATGGATGAACTGACGGCCGAGTTGCCGATATTGGCGTTGACCTTGACCAGGAAATTGCGGCCGATAATCATCGGCTCCGACTCCGGATGGTTGATATTGGCGGGGATAATGGCACGACCGTCGGCCACTTCCCGGCGCACGAACTCCGGGGTAATATCCGGCGGCAAATGCGCGCCGAAGCTCTGGCCGGGATGCTGTTGCAGCAATACGTCGCCGCGGATGCGTTCGCGGCCCATATTTTCCCGCAGGGCGATAAACTCCATTTCCGGCGTAATGACGCCGGCGCGGGCATAATGCAATTGCGTGACGCGCCGGCCGGATTTGGCGCGCCGCGGCGTATGGCTGGGGGCGAAACGAACCTCATCCAGGCCCTCGTCGGCCCGGCGTTCGCCGGTATAACGCGAGCTTAGGCTGTTCAACGCCTCGCTGTCCCCGCGCTGCTCAATCCAGCCCGAACGCAGGCGGTGAAGGCCGGCGCGCACGTCTATCTCTGTCGCCGGATCGCCATAGGGTCCGGCGGTGTCGTATACCGGCACCGGCTCGTTTTCTTCGTAGCGCGGCGTTTTGCCGTTGCCGCCGATAAGCGTGGGGCTAAGCGCGATCTCCCGCATCGGCACCCGGATGTCGGCGCTGTTGCCCTGGAGATAAATACGCCGGGAGTTGGGGAAGGCTTCGCCTTTCAGACGATGGATGAATTCCTGCGCCTGGGCGCGCTGCTCACGGCGGGAAGGGGTGGTTTTGGATAACGACATAGCAATTCCTCACAATAAACGGGAAAATTGCTTGTCAGGAGCGCTACGGGAGTAATGAGGCCGGGCTTTGAATTTAGCAAAATAGACTATAAATCAAAGCGTTGCTTTACTCTTGTTCCCTTCGCAGGTATTAACCCGATCAGGTTCCGCGGATCCCGAATTAACGGTCTCAGCCTGGCGTAATGTACGCGCTAGGCACTCCGACAAGATATAGCGGCCCGTGAAGGACCGGTTACGACTTACTGCTTACCGCAAAATTACGCCAGACGCGATACGTCCGGATTATTGGCGGCCGGCACCGAGGCCAGGTAGTCCGCTTTATATTCCAGCGCCTGCTGGATCAGTTTGTCCTCCAGGGCAAAACGCGTGGCCAGGGCCTCGCCCACGCCGGAAAGCGCCTGTTGGAACTCCATACAGTTATCATGATCGATGGCCGTTTCCAATTGGCTATCATAAAATGCCATGATTTGTTTGGTATTTTCCTGCAACGCCGGATACAACTGGGTACTGATGATTCTTTTGCTGCTGCTGGTATCGTCCGCGTCCTGAACGATACGATCGTAGATATGGAAATGGCCGGCGGAAAGGTAGTCCACCAGTTTATGGCAAAAGTCGTCCAGCGCGTTTTCGTCCAGGGGAGTATGCTTTTCTTTATTGGGCTTAAGACCGATGAGATGGTAATACGCAATGAGCAACTTCCTGCGGGCCAGTATCCACTGATCGATCAGTTCGTTACTGCCGCCAACGCGTTGAGCCAGAATGTCCAGCTGGTTTAGCATGATTGACTCCGATGTAATAAAGTAACGCTGCGTTACTCATCAATTAAAGCTAATTTCTAGCTTGCCAGTGAATAAGAGGTAGTGCAACTAAAATGGAACAAGAACTCAACGGTAGCGAAAATGGCTGGTGGATCGTCAGCCAGGACAGCAAATTGTGGTTACCCAAGGGGGAACTGCCATTTGGAACGGCATCGGCCTGGTCACTTCAAGGATTGACAGCGACGCTTATCGGCGAATGGGAGGGGTCGCCCGCCTGGCTGGTACGCCACGCCATGCCCCGGGATATGGGCTCGGTGCGCCAGATCATCGATAGCGACCCAGGCTTGTTCCAACTGGCGGGCCGGGGCGTGCAACTGGCGGAGTTTTATCGTTCCCATCGCTATTGCGGCTACTGCGGCCATGAGATGCGCGTCAGTAACCGGGAATGGGCCTGCCTGTGCGATCATTGCCATGAACGGTATTATCCGCAAATCGCGCCCTGTATTATCGTGGCGATCCGCCGCGGCGACGATATCCTGCTGGCCCAGCATACCCGCCATCGCGGCGGCATTTACACGGTGCTGGCCGGTTTTGCCGAGGTGGGGGAAACCCTGGAGCAGACCGTGGCCCGCGAGGTCATGGAGGAGACGCGGATTAAGGTGAAAAACGTCCGTTATGTCACCTCGCAGCCCTGGCCTTTCCCGCATTCGCTGATGATGGCGTTTATGGCGGAGTACGCCGGCGGCGAAATCACCCCCGATCATAATGAAATCCTTGATGCCGGCTGGTACCGTTATGACGCGCTGCCCCTGCTGCCGCCGCCCGGCACCGTGGCCAGGCGCTTAATTGAGGACACGGTCGCGCTCTGCCGCGCCGATCGGGAAAATGACGGCCCGCATGCTACACTCCATTCATAACTGCAAGGGAATCCTGTATGCATGAACTGAAGAACGACCGCTATCTGCGCGCCCTGCTGCGCCAGCCTGTTGACGTCACGCCCGTATGGATGATGCGCCAGGCCGGGCGTTATCTGCCGGAATATAAAGCCACCCGCGCCGAGGCCGGTGATTTTATGTCACTGTGCAGGAATGCCGAACTGGCCTGTGAAGTGACCTTGCAGCCGTTGCGTCGTTTTCCGCTTGATGCCGCGATCCTGTTTTCGGATATCCTGACGGTTCCCGACGCCATGGGACTGGAATTGTATTTTGAACAGGGGGAGGGGCCGTGCTTTGCCCGTCCGATTACCTGTAAAGCCGACGTGGAGCAGTTGCCGATACCGGATCCGGAGGTGGAGCTGGGGTATGTGATGGACGCCGTACGCACCATCCGGCGCAACCTGCGCGGAGAAGTGCCGCTGATTGGCTTCTCCGGCAGTCCCTGGACCCTGGCCACCTATATGGTTGAAGGCGGCACCAGCAAAGTCTTCACTAAAATCAAACAAATGATGTACGCCGAGCCGCAGACGCTGCATTTATTGCTCGATAAGCTGGCGGCGAGCGTAACGCTGTACCTGAACGCCCAGATTCGCGCCGGGGCGCAGTCGGTGATGATCTTTGATACCTGGGGCGGCGTGCTGACCGGCAGCGGCTATCTTGAGTTTTCCCTTGATTACATGCAAAAAATCATCGACGGCCTGCAGCGGGAGCATGAAGGCCGCCGGGTGCCGGTAACGCTGTTTACCAAAGGCGGAGGCCAATGGCTTGAAGCCATGGCGCAAACCGGTTGCGATGCGCTGGGCCTGGACTGGAGCACCGATATTCAGGCGGCGCGCCGTCGCGTGGGCGATAAGGTCGCGCTGCAGGGCAATATGGATCCTTCGGTGTTGTACGCGCCGCCGGCGCGTATTGAACAGGAAGTGGAGTCCATTCTGGCCGGTTTCGGCCGGGGTGAGGGGCATGTCTGCAATCTGGGGCACGGTATCCATCAGGACGTGCCGCCGGCACATGCGGGCATTTTTGTTGAGGCGGTGCATCGCCTGTCGCGCCCCTATCATCTGTAAAGACTGGTGAAAAAGGTGGAAAAAACATGGATATAACAGCATTGCGCGCCGAGCAGGTCGCCACCGCCAGTAGGGTCATACGCCATGACGATTTCGCTTTTTCCACGCCCGCGATAATCGCCGGCGCCGATGTGGGGTTCGAACAGGGGGGCGACGTTACCCGCGCGGCTATCGCGCTGCTGCGTTTTCCGTCGCTGGAGCTTATCGAATACCGCATTGCCCGTGTAACGACCACCATGCCTTATATTCCGGGTTTTTTGTCGTTTCGCGAGTATCCCGCCCTGCTGGCCGCCTGGGAACAGCTGAATCAGCGGCCGGATTTGCTGTTCGTCGATGGCCATGGTATTTCCCACCCGCGCCGTCTGGGCGTCGCCAGCCATTTTGGCCTGTTGGTCGACCAGCCGACTATCGGCGTGGCTAAGCGCCGGCTGTGCGGCCGGTTTGAGCCCTTGAGCGATGAGGCGGGCGCCAGGGCGCCGCTGATGGATAAAGGCGAACAGCTTGCCTGGGTATGGCGCAGCAAGATCCGCTGCAATCCTTTATTCATCTCCACCGGCCATCGCGTCGGCATGGACACTGCCCTGTATTGGGTACAACAATGCATGCGCGGCTACCGCTTGCCGGAGCCTACCCGCTGGGCGGATGCGGTGGCCTCTAATCGCACCGCGTTTAAACAGTGGGAGCAGGGGCGCGGCGAACCGGACTTTTTCGACCTGGAATAGGGTAACCGGCTAATTTCAGGTACACTGCGACGCAGATTAAGAGTAATGGAATAGCGCGATGTTACGTAACCCGATACATTTACGTCTGGAAAAGCAGGAAGCCTGGCAGCACGTCATTTTTATGGCGTCGCTGTGTGAACGGATGTACCCCAATTATCAACTGTTCTGCGTACAGACCGGCTTTGGCGACCCTGCCGTCTACCGGCGTATTCTCGACCTGGTTTGGGAGACACAGGTTGTTAAAGATGCTAAGGTCAATTTTGATTTACAATTGGAAAAGCTGGAAGAATGCATTCCCGCAGCGGATGATTACGATTTTTACGGCGTTTATCCGGCGATTGATGCCTGTGTGGCCCTGAGTGAATTATTGCACTCGCGGCTGAGCGGTGAAACGCTGGAGCATGCCGTCACCGTCAGCGAAACCTCTATCCGCACCGTGGCCATGCTGGAAATGACCCATGCGGAGCGGGAAATGACCGAAGAGGAGCTGAATGCCCTGCCCTCGATTGAAGAGGAATGGGACATTCAGTGGGAAATTTTTCGCCTGTTAGCTGATTGTGAAAACCGCGACGTAGAATTGATCAAAGGGCTGCGCGCAGACCTGCGCGAAGCCGGAATTAGCAATATTGGAATAATTTTACAGCAATAAGGCAATAAAACGTGATTTAAGACCTGTTTTGCCATGTCTTAATACTTCACATCTGCACCCCGTCTGGTCTACATTTGGGGGGGCATAAAAAAAGTGGCTATCGGTGCGTGTTTGCAGGAGAGTGCCGTATTCCGGCTTATCCGTCGTACTCGATGCTTAGCAAGCGATAAACACACTGTAAGGATAACATATGAACAAGACTCAACTGATTGATGTAATTGCTGATAAGGCCGATCTTTCGAAGGCGCAGGCGAAGTCGGCTCTGGAATCCACTTTGGCAGCAATTACCGAGTCTCTTAAAGAGGGTGATGCAGTACAATTGGTTGGTTTCGGTACTTTCAAAATTAATCATCGCAACGAACGCACTGGCCGTAATCCTCAGACCGGTAAAGAAATCAAAATCGCCGCGGCCAATGTTCCGGCATTTGTTTCTGGCAAGGCTCTGAAAGACGCTGTTAAGTAACCACCGTGTGTTGGTGAAAAGATTAAGCATAGGGGCAACCGTGCCCCTTTTGTTTTTGCGCCGGTGCGGTTGGCTCGGGCTGCTGGCCTGTCTCCTCACGGCATGCGGTTCGCATTCCAAGGCGCCGCCTGCGTTCACCGCCAGCGGTTATGTCGCCGATCGGGGCGCCATGCGTTTATGGCGTAAAGACGACGCGGCACAGCAAACGGTCAATATCGTCAGCGTCTACAGCCCCTATCAGGGCGAAAATACCATCATTACCCGCTATCAATTCCTCCATGACGACGTGCGCCAGATTAACTGGACGCAAAACGGCGCACATCCGCAAACCGTGCAAATCCGCTTTGACGATCAGGGTAATCCCAGCTATATGCAGCGTCAGCGCGATGGGCTGCGTGAAAAACTCAGTGATGACGAACTGGCGTTGTATCAGTTTGAAGCCAGGCGATTGCTGGATGTCAGCAGCACGCTACGTGCCGGACAGGTAAAGCTGATGCAGGGGATATGGCGCGACGGCGTGATAACCACCTGCGACGGCAAGACGGCGCGGCCTGATTTTGACCAGCGCTCGGCCTCGTGGATTGCGGCGCGCGCCCAACATTCCACCGGACAACTGGGCATCGCCTGGCTGGAGGCACCGGAAGGGACGCAGCTATTACTGGTCGCCAATGAAGACTTCTGCCACTGGCAACCTAAAAAAAGCGAGTTGTAGTCACCCGCCTGCAAGCCAACATCGACAGGGCGCCGCGCATTGCCCAACGTCATGAATGCGCGACACCAGATGATGACAGGATTATTGCTCGCGTTGGATCGCGCGATAGCCGATATCCGACCGGCAGAAACTGTCCTGCCAGCGAATAGACTTCGCCGCGCGATAGGCCCTGGCCTGAGCATCCGCCACCGTTTCGCCCAGCGCGGTAACGCACAAAACCCGCCCTCCCTGCGTCAGTACCTTACCGTCCGCCAGACAGGTGCCGGCATGAAAGACTTTTTCGCCTGCTGTCTCAGCCGTCGGCAGGCCGCTGATTTCGTCCCCGGTGCGGTAATCCCCCGGATAGCCGCCGGCGGCCAGGACCACACCCAGGGCCGGTCGTTCATCCCATAACGAGCTTTCCCGATCCAGATGCCCTTCGGTGGCCGCCAGGCACAGCGCCACCAGATCGGAACGCATGCGCAGCATGATGGGCTGGGTTTCCGGATCGCCGAAGCGGCAGTTAAATTCAATCACCTTTGGCTGTCCATCGGCGTTGATCATCAGTCCGGCATATAAAAAGCCGGTATAGATATTCCCTTCCGACGCCATGCCGCGCACCGTCGGCCAGATAACCTGATCCATAACACGCTGGTGGATTTCATCCGTAACCACCGGGGCGGGGGAATATGCCCCCATGCCGCCCGTGTTGGGACCGGTATCGCCGTCGCCGACCCGTTTATGGTCCTGGCTGGTGGCCATCGGCACGACATGATCGCCGTCCACCATCACGATAAAGCTGGCTTCCTCGCCTTCCAGGAATTCCTCCACCACGATGCGGTGCCCGGCATCGCCGAAGGCGTTACCGGCCAGCATATCCTCAATGGCCGCTTCCGCTTGCGCAAGCGTCATAGCCACGATCACGCCTTTGCCGGCGGCCAGGCCGTCCGCTTTGATAACAATGGGCGCGCCTTTGCTGCGCACGTAGGCCAGCGCCTGGTCGATATCGGTAAAGTTACCGTATTCCGCGCTGGGAATATGGTGGCGGGCCAGGAAATCCTTGGTAAACGCCTTCGAGCCTTCCAACTGCGCCGCCGCTTTGGTCGGGCCGAATACCGGCAGGCCGGCTGAGCGGAACGCATCCACCACGCCCATCACCAGAGGCGCTTCGGGGCCGACGATGGTCAGGCCGATGGCGTGGCTTTGGGCGAAGGCAACCAGCGCCGGGATATCGGTCGGGCCGATGTCGACGTTTTCAAGCGCCGGTTCGAGGGCGGTGCCGGCATTGCCGGGCGCCACGTAGACTTTATCCGCCAGCGGCGATTGGGCGGCTTTCCAGGCCAGGGCATGCTCGCGGCCGCCGTTCCCGATAATTAAGATATTCATTGGTCGCTCCTGGGCTTAGTGGCGGAAATGACGCATATCGGTAAAGATCATGGCGATGCCATGTTCGTTGGCCGCGGCAATGACTTCGTCATCGCGAATGGAACCGCCGGGTTGGATCACGCAGCTGATGCCGACCGCCGCCGCCGCGTCAATTCCGTCGCGAAACGGGAAAAACGCATCGGAGGCCATGGCCGAGCCGCGCACGTCCAGCCCTTCGTCCGCCGCCTTGATGCCGGCGATTTTCGCCGAATAAACGCGGCTCATCTGGCCCGCCCCGATACCAATGGTCATGTTATCGCGGGCATAAACGATGGCGTTGGATTTAACGAATTTAGCCACTTTCCAGCAAAAAAGCGCGTCGCGCAGCTCGCTTGCGGTCGGCCGGCGTTCGGTGACGATGCGCAGATCCGCCTCGCCGACCATGCCTAAGTCGCGATCCTGTACCAACAGGCCGCCGTTAACCCGCTTGAAGTCCAGCGCCGGCACCCGGGACGACCAGACGCCGCTGGCCAGTACCCGGACATTTTGCTTGGCGGCAAGGATGGCCAGGGCGTCGTCGTTAACGGACGGCGCGATAATCACTTCCACGAACTGGCGGCTGATAATGGCTTGCGCGGCGGCGGCGTCAAGGGGGCGGTTAAAGGCGATAATGCCGCCAAACGCCGAGGTGGGATCGGTTTTATAGGCGCGCTCATATGCCTCGAGCAACGCGCCGCCGGTGGCCACGCCGCAAGGATTGGCATGCTTGACAATCACGCAGGCCGGCTCGGCGAATTCCTTTACGCACTCCAGGGCGGCGTCGGTATCGGCGATATTGTTATAGGATAGCGCCTTGCCCTGCAACTGCCGCGCGGTGGCGACCGAGGCTTCCCGCACCGGCTCTTCTATATAGAAGGCGGCCAGCTGATGGCTGTTTTCTCCGTAGCGCATATCCTGTTTTTTGATAAAGTTCAGGTTAAGGGTGCGTGGGAAACGTCCGGCGGGTACGGTGGTATCGCCGTGATAGGCCGGTACCTGGCTGCCGAAGTAGTTGGCGATCATGCTGTCGTAGGCGGCGGTATGCTCAAAGGCCTTGATGGCCAGATCAAAACGGGTCGCCAGCGTCAGCGAGCCGTTATGCGCATCCAGCTCGGCAATGATCCCGGCGTAATCGCCGCTGTTAACCACGATCGTCACGTCTTTATGATTCTTGGCGGCGGAGCGCACCATGGTAGGCCCGCCGATATCGATATTCTCCACCGCTTCCTCGCGGGTACAGCCTTCACGCGCCACTGTGCTGGCAAACGGATAAAGATTAACCACCACCATATCGATGGGGTCGATATGGTGCTGTTGCATAATTGCATCGTCCTGGCCGCGTCGCCCCAGAATGCCGCCATGGACCTTGGGATGCAGGGTTTTCACCCGTCCATCCATCATTTCTGGAAAACCGGTGTAATCGGAAACCTCGGTCACCGGCAGCCCTGCCTCCGCCAGCAGCCGCGCGGTGCCGCCGGTGGAGAGCAGCGTGATGCCGCGTTGCGATAATGACTGAGCGAATTCTACGATACCGGCTTTGTCAGACACACTGAGCAAGGCGCGGCGAACAGGACGTGGTTGTTGCATGGTCAATTTATCCCTTGATTGGATAGCTTTAATAAAAAACTGGTATCAAGCGGCGGTTTTTTACTGAAAAAAGCCGCCGCTTGATAAAATACGCGAGCCGATAAAATTTGCGTGAATTGTAGCGAAAACGATTGCGCGATGCTCGGCAATTTTTGCCTGCGGCAATCATCTGTGGATAAGTTTGTGCAAAAGAGGGTATAAACCCCGGTATTGCTGTGGAATGCAGCAAACAGTTCGGATTGGGCAAATTAGCTGTTGCGGCTTCGGTTGAAATCCCTATAATGCGCCTCCATCGACCGGCACCGTGCAGCACATCGCAGGGTAGCGGAAACGAGTCAGAAGACAGGCCGAACGGGCTTGACACTGAAAGAGGAAAGCGTAACATACGCCACCTCGCGCCAGACTGATTACAGCGGCGCACTGCTCTTTAACAATTTATCAGACAATCTGTGTGGGCACTCACAAGACCGTATCGAAACACAAAATACCAAGTCTTGAAGAGTGAACAAACAGTTAATTCATAAGATTAACAGTATGACAATCTTTGAGCATCAAGCTTTTAATTGAAGAGTTTGATCATGGCTCAGATTGAACGCTGGCGGCAGGCCTAACACATGCAAGTCGAGCGGCAGCGGGAAGTAGCTTGCTACTTTGCCGGCGAGCGGCGGACGGGTGAGTAATGTCTGGGGATCTGCCTGATGGTGGGGGATAACTACTGGAAACGGTAGCTAATACCGCATAACGTCGCAAGACCAAAGTGGGGGACCTTCGGGCCTCACGCCATCGGATGAACCCAGATGGGATTAGCTAGTAGGTGAGGTAATGGCTCACCTAGGCGACGATCCCTAGCTGGTCTGAGAGGATGACCAGCCACACTGGAACTGAGACACGGTCCAGACTCCTACGGGAGGCAGCAGTGGGGAATATTGCACAATGGGCGCAAGCCTGATGCAGCCATGCCGCGTGTGTGAAGAAGGCCTTCGGGTTGTAAAGCACTTTCAGCGGGGAGGAAGGCGACAAGGTTAATAACCTTGTTGATTGACGTTACCCGCAGAAGAAGCACCGGCTAACTCCGTGCCAGCAGCCGCGGTAATACGGAGGGTGCGAGCGTTAATCGGAATTACTGGGCGTAAAGCGTACGCAGGCGGTCTGTTAAGTCAGATGTGAAATCCCCGGGCTTAACCCGGGAACTGCATTTGAAACTGGCAGGCTAGAGTCTCGTAGAGGGGGGTAGAATTCCAGGTGTAGCGGTGAAATGCGTAGAGATCTGGAGGAATACCGGTGGCGAAGGCGGCCCCCTGGACGAAGACTGACGCTCAGGTACGAAAGCGTGGGGAGCAAACAGGATTAGATACCCTGGTAGTCCACGCTGTAAACGATGTCGATTTGAAGGTTGTGGCCTTGAGCCGTGGCTTTCGGAGCTAACGCGTTAAATCGACCGCCTGGGGAGTACGGCCGCAAGGTTAAAACTCAAATGAATTGACGGGGGCCCGCACAAGCGGTGGAGCATGTGGTTTAATTCGATGCAACGCGAAGAACCTTACCTACTCTTGACATCCAGAGAAGTTTGCAGAGATGCGAACGTGCCTTCGGGAGCTCTGAGACAGGTGCTGCATGGCTGTCGTCAGCTCGTGTTGTGAAATGTTGGGTTAAGTCCCGCAACGAGCGCAACCCTTATCCTTTGTTGCCAGCACGTAATGGTGGGAACTCAAAGGAGACTGCCGGTGACAAACCGGAGGAAGGTGGGGATGACGTCAAGTCATCATGGCCCTTACGAGTAGGGCTACACACGTGCTACAATGGCGCATACAAAGAGAAGCGAACTCGCGAGAGCAAGCGGACCTCACAAAGTGCGTCGTAGTCCGGATTGGAGTCTGCAACTCGACTCCATGAAGTCGGAATCGCTAGTAATCGTGGATCAGAATGCCACGGTGAATACGTTCCCGGGCCTTGTACACACCGCCCGTCACACCATGGGAGTGGGTTGCAAAAGAAGTAGGTAGCTTAACCTTCGGGAGGGCGCTTACCACTTTGTGATTCATGACTGGGGTGAAGTCGTAACAAGGTAACCGTAGGGGAACCTGCGGTTGGATCACCTCCTTACCGAAATAGATACTAGATTGTGTAGTGTCCACACAGATTGTCTGATAACTGTAATGAGCAAACAGCTCGTATGGTTTACACGTGAAGCCCGGCTTCGCACGTGCAAGGCATCGTCCGATGATAGGAGAGCAACGCGATGCGTTGTTCGACTAGAAAGAGGTCGCTTACTTTCATTAATGAAAGTTTCGCCTTACACGGAAAAGCAACGCGGCGCGTTGCAAGCATTTTCCGTGTCCCCTTCGTCTAGTGGCCTAGGACACTGCCCTTTCACGGCGGTAACAGGGGTTCGAACCCCCTAGGGGACGCCAAACTCTTTTTCATACGACCTGTTAACCAAACCAGACCCGCCTTTATTGTCTGATGATTTCAGAGCACATTGTTACGCAACCGCGTATCAGTATGCTGCGAAATACATGCTCTTTAACAATCCGGAACAAGCTGAAAATTTGAAAAAAAAACATGCTGAGCAAAATCAGTATGCGATTCTCTCAAAGCAAGCAAACCTAATGATTGCCGTGTCGATGGCAATCTCTGTAGCCCAGGCGAGGGTTTACTCTCACCAGGGTGAGACTGTGCGAACAGTGTCAGGGCAAGGCGCACGGCGCGCAGCCAGCGGAGTGGACTCAATGTCCATGAGCATGGCGAGCACCGCGCAACGATGCCATGGCAGTGTGCAGCCAGTCGCAACACAGACACTTTAGGGTTGTGAGGTTAAGTGAATAAGCGTACACGGTGGATGCCTAGGCAGTCAGAGGCGATGAAGGACGTGCTAATCCGCGAAATGCGCCGGTGAGCTGATATGAAGCGCTATCAGCCGGCGATGTCCGAATGGGGAAACCCAGTGCAATTCGTTGCACTATCATTACGTGAATCCATAGCGTATTGAGGCGAACCGGGGGAACTGAAACATCTCAGTACCCCGAGGAAAAGAAATCAACCGAGATTCCCCTAGTAGCGGCGAGCGAACGGGGAACAGCCCAGAGTCACCATCAGCATTTGTATCAGGAGAACGGTCTGGAAAGTCCGGCAACACAGGGTGATAGCCCCGTATCCGAAGGTGCAAGTGCTGTGAGCTCGATGAGTAGGGCGGGACACGTGATATCCTGTCTGAAGATGGGGGGACCATCCTCCAAGGCTAAATACTCCTGACTGACCGATAGTGAACCAGTACCGTGAGGGAAAGGCGAAAAGAACCCCGGCGAGGGGAGTGAAATAGAACCTGAAACCGTGTACGTACAAGCAGTGGGAGCCTTGATTTATCAGGGTGACTGCGTACCTTTTGTATAATGGGTCAGCGACTTATATTCTGTAGCAAGGTTAACCGAATAGGGGAGCCGTAGGGAAACCGAGTCTTAACTGGGCGTTAAGTTGCAGGGTATAGACCCGAAACCCGGTGATCTAGCCATGGGCAGGTTGAAGGTTGGGTAACACTAACTGGAGGACCGAACCGACTAATGTTGAAAAATTAGCGGATGACTTGTGGCTGGGGGTGAAAGGCCAATCAAACCGGGAGATAGCTGGTTCTCCCCGAAAGCTATTTAGGTAGCGCCTCGTGAATTCATCTTCGGGGGTAGAGCACTGTTTCGGCTAGGGGTCCACCCCGGATTACCAACCCGATGCAAACTGCGAATACCGAAGAATGTTACCACGGGAGACACACGGCGGGTGCTAACGTCCGTCGTGAAGAGGGAAACAACCCAGACCGCCAGCTAAGGTCCCAAAGTCATGGTTAAGTGGGAAACGATGTGGGAAGGCACAGACAGCCAGGATGTTGGCTTAGAAGCAGCCATCATTTAAAGAAAGCGTAATAGCTCACTGGTCGAGTCGGCCTGCGCGGAAGATGTAACGGGGCTAAACCATGCACCGAAACTTGCGGCAGCGATACCTTCGGGTATTGTTGGGTAGGGGAGCGTTCTGTAAGCCTGCGAAGGTGGCCTGTGAGGGCTGCTGGAGGTATCAGAAGTGCGAATGCTGACATAAGTAACGATAAAGCGGGTGAAAAGCCCGCTCGCCGGAAGACCAAGGGTTCCTGTCCAACGTTAATCGGGGCAGGGTGAGTCGACCCCTAAGGCGAGGCCGAAAGGCGTAGTCGATGGGAAACAGGTTAATATTCCTGTACTGGGTGTGACTGCGAAGGGGGGACGGAGAAAGCTAGGTTCGCCGGGCGACGGTTGTCCCGGTTTAAGCGTGAAGGTGGAAAGAGCAGGTAAATCCGCTCTTTCATTCAACACTGAGGCGTGATAACGAGCCACTACGGTGGTGAAGGAATTGATGCTACGCTTCCAGGAAAAGCCTCTAAGCTCCAGGTCACATCGAATCGTACCCCAAACCGACACAGGTGGTCAGGTAGAGAATACCAAGGCGCTTGAGAGAACTCGGGTGAAGGAACTAGGCAAAATGGTGCCGTAACTTCGGGAGAAGGCACGCTGGCATTAGGTGGAGGGACTTGCTCCCCGAGCTGAAGCCAGTCGCAGATACCAGCTGGCTGCAACTGTTTATTAAAAACACAGCACTGTGCAAACACGAAAGTGGACGTATACGGTGTGACGCCTGCCCGGTGCCGGAAGGTTAATTGATGGGGTTATCCGCAAGGAGAAGCTCTTGATCGAAGCCCCGGTAAACGGCGGCCGTAACTATAACGGTCCTAAGGTAGCGAAATTCCTTGTCGGGTAAGTTCCGACCTGCACGAATGGCGTAATGATGGCCAGGCTGTCTCCACCCGAGACTCAGTGAAATTGAACTCGCTGTGAAGATGCAGTGTACCCGCGGCAAGACGGAAAGACCCCGTGAACCTTTACTATAGCTTGACACTGAACATTGAGCCTTGATGTGTAGGATAGGTGGGAGGCTTTGAAGTGTGGACGCCAGTCTGCATGGAGCCAACCTTGAAATACCACCCTTTAATGTTTGATGTTCTAACTCCGGCCCGTAATCCGGGTCGAGGACAGTGTCTGGTGGGTAGTTTGACTGGGGCGGTCTCCTCCTAAAGAGTAACGGAGGAGCACGAAGGTTAGCTAATCACGGTCGGACATCGTGAGGTTAGTGCAAAGGCATAAGCTAGCTTGACTGCGAGAGTGACGGCTCGAGCAGGTGCGAAAGCAGGTCTTAGTGATCCGGTGGTTCTGAATGGAAGGGCCATCGCTCAACGGATAAAAGGTACTCCGGGGATAACAGGCTGATACCGCCCAAGAGTTCATATCGACGGCGGTGTTTGGCACCTCGATGTCGGCTCATCACATCCTGGGGCTGAAGTAGGTCCCAAGGGTATGGCTGTTCGCCATTTAAAGTGGTACGCGAGCTGGGTTTAGAACGTCGTGAGACAGTTCGGTCCCTATCTGCCGTGGGCGTTGGAAGATTGAGAGGGGCTGCTCCTAGTACGAGAGGACCGGAGTGGACGCACCACTGGTGTTCGGGTTGTCATGCCAATGGCATTGCCCGGTAGCTACGTGCGGAAGAGATAACCGCTGAAAGCATCTAAGCGGGAAACTTGCCTCGAGATGAGTCTTCCCTGTGGCTTTAAGCCACCTGAAGGGACGTTAAAGACGATGACGTTGATAGGTCGGGTGTGTAAGCGCAGCGATGCGTTGAGCTAACCGATACTAATGACCCGTGAGGCTTAACCTTACAACACCTAAAGTGTTTGACGCGAAGAGAGCGTTGCCCCAAGGGGTGGCGAGAGAATTTTCAGCGAAGTTCCGGATAAAGGCCGATGGTCATCAGAAGCAGGATGACGGTTGGTAAACGAATTTGCCTGGCGGCACTAGCGCGGTGGTCCCACCTGACCCCATGCCGAACTCAGCAGTGAAACGCCGTAGCGCCGATGGTAGTGTGGGGTCTCCCCATGCGAGAGTAGGGAACTGCCAGGCATCCAATTGACGAAGCCCTCTGTGAAAACAGAGGGCTTTTTCATGTGCGTAACCCTGGCGGTTCGCTACTCGAGTAAGAGAGTAGGACCACCGGCAACGCCGGTGGAACGGAGCCGCAGGCGACGGCCCGCAGGGTGCCTGACGCAGTCAGGCATCCACTGCCAGGCATCCCATTGACGAAGCCCTCTGTGTAAACAGAGGGCTTTTTCATGTCCGTGACCCTGGCGGTTCGCTACCCGGGCGCTATGGCCGATCCCGCGATAATGCCGTACGCAGGACTTGCGCGCTGCGCTCCAGCAGATCCAGCGCCCGATCCCGCTGGCGATGGAACTGGGTGGTCATCATCAAAAAGGTTACAGGCGTGGCCTGGGCGGCCTGATCTTTAAGGATCCGCAGCCCGGGAAATGCGCCGCCGTGATAACTCAGGTCGTAATGAAAATCATCGACCGAGCTATAGCGCAGGCGGTGCCATAAGGCCAGCACCTTGATTATTGCCGGCTGCCATGCCTGAGTATCGTATTGCCAACATGCTACCACCCGCTGCAAATCGTCCCGCAGACCCACCATGGCGTCAAGCGCCGGACTCAGGTCAAACGCAGGATCCAGCTGATCTTGCAACGCCGCCATTTCTTTATACAGCCGATCCCGATAGCCCAGCGGATCCAGCGGCAACGCCGTAGCGGTTAGAAGCTCCGCCAGCCAGTAACCATGGATCCGGCTGTCGCGCCATAAAATATCCAGATCGACCTTATCATAGGTATCCGCTTCGGTATGCCACCACCAGCCGCCGCCGCTGCCCGGCGACAGCGTATTCTTATTTAACGGCTCTTCGCGCAGGGCGAAATGCAGCGGCAAACCGCTGCCCCAAAAAGACTGGTCGCCTCCTTTGCCCAACGGCGTAATGCGTTGTGCCGCACTACCGGTTACCCGACGCACCGCGCGGTTAAGGAAATCAGGCTGTTCGGCCCCACTGGCGTTGATCACTACCTGCAATGCTTCCATACAGCCGGGGGAATCAACGTTAATATGCGCCACGCAATGTTGAGCCAACGGATGACGAAACCGGTCGGCATACCAGGTCGACCCCCCATAGCGGGCATTCGAATGGCCCGGCCACCAGGCAATCCGCAGACCCCGTGTTAACTCGTGGCGATGCTGATGAAAATGAACGGCCATCGCCAGACATAACGCATTGCCGGTGGCATTGTCGGTAACGCCTTCATGCCAGGAATCATAATGGGAAGATAACAGGACAAACTCGGGAGATTCTCCCGCTATCTCCACCACCGGCAGGCTGCATGTGGAAACCGCCACCTGCAGCTCGGTGCGCAGACGCGCGGTAAGCGGGGCGGGGTGCCGTTGATAAAACGCCAGCAGCTCGCGCCCCTGCTGCTGGTTGATCGAGATGACCGGCAGGCGCGGATAACGATGGCGATCGTCGGGCACCGGGGTGCCCCAGATCGGCCCGACGGTTTCCTCATGCAACGCCGTTTCGCCCGACCACCAGATATGGATGAGACCCAACGCGCCGGCGGCATCAAGCCGCTGTACATAATCTTCAAAACCCTGATCGGCAATGACAATCTTACCTTTCACCTGGGCGGACCATTGCGCCATCTGATTATCCGGTATCGGGTCCGTGGAGCGCGCGTCGTAAAACAGCGCAGCGTCCACGCCCAGCGGGCAACTGGCCGAGAAAGAGCGAGTCTTGGCCGCGCAGCGCCATGCCGGGTAGTCCGGCAGTTGCAGACTGCCGGAAAGGGGATTGCTTAACAACAATGAACATTGCTCAATGCGCGGCGACAGGCCATGACGGCTCAGCACCTCTGCCAGATAGCCGGCCGAGCGTTCGGCGTCGTCGCTGCCGGATAACCGGTGCAACTGCGAGAACTGCCGCAACAGGCTGTCCATCAGCGGCAATAGCGTCCCTGCGTGCGGCTCAGTGACTGGCATCGGCCTGCTCCGGTTGATGAACCGACAAATCGATATCACCAAAGTACTGCTGTTTGATCTTTTCCCAAGTGCCGTCGGCCTTGATTTTAGCCAAACCTTCGTTTAGCAATGCCCTGATCTTTTCGTCATCTTTGCGAAAACCATAGGCCGAACCGATGCTGAAGAGTTTATCATCGCGTACTTCGGGTCCGGTCAGGGCGAAATCCTTGCCTTCGGGTTTATTCAGGAAACCATAGGTGACCGCTACCGCCGGGCTTAATGCGCCGTCCAGCCGTCCCGCCGCCAAATCCTGATAAATCATATCCTGATCGGCGTAAGGGACGATATCGATGCCCTTGGCGGCCCAGAACTGGTTGGCAAACATCTCCTGGATGGTGCCCTGCTGGACGGCGATATGCTTGCCCTGCAGCGATGCCACGTCCGGCTGCAGGTTGCTGCCCTTGCGCGCCACCAGCCGGGTGGGGATATGGTAAACGAAATCACTGAAGTCGATGGCTTTCCTGCGTTTTTCGGTCGCTCCCAGCGGCGAAATAACATCGACTTTTTTAGCCAGCAGCGAGGGAATCTCCGCGTCAAAGCTACTGACCACGAATTGACATTGCACCGCCATTGCCCGGCAGACGGCATGGGTAATATCGATTTCAAAGCCCCGCGGCGTACCGTCCGCTTCCCGGTACTGAAACGGGGGATAGGTCAGATCGGCGCCGATACGCACCGTTTCACCGGCCGCCTGTGCCGCCGTTGCGCCCATAACCATGCCGAGTAACGCGAGTACCCCTCTGTTTTTCATTTTATTCCTCCTGCCCGGCCTGGTTGGCGAGCTTCCAGCGCGAAAATTCATCTCTTACCGCCTGCAATAGCGAGCGATCCTGATTCAGGTCAAAGGCGGTCATCGCCAGCGCCTTGGCGGCCTGCAGCATGCCGTCCAGGCCGGCGGGCGAAGCCGCCGCCTGGGCAAACTCAGGGGTATGCGGGAAAACGTCGCCAATGCGGATATAAGGATGGATGGCCGCGGTGACCTGGCTGACATTACCGATATCGGACGAGCCGATACCACCGGTTACCGGCGGATCGAACACGTCGATGCCCAACAGCTCAAGGTTGCGTTGAAAACCCATGGCCAGGGCCCGGTTGTTGTTGCGTTCGGCATAGGTCAGGCCCGGCTCGATTTCCAGCCTGGCGCCGCTTATCGCTGCGGCGCCTTGCGCTGCGGCGAACACTTTATCCCGCACCAGCCGCAACCCGTTAACCGTCGCCGCGCGCATCAGGAATTTTGCCTCGGCATAGGCCGGCACGATATTAGTGGCGCTGCCGCCATCGGTAATAATCCCATGTACCCGCACATCGTCGGTGAAGAACTGGCGCAGGGCATTAATGCCGACAAACGTATGGATGACCGCGTCCAGGGCGCTAATGCCTTTCTGCGGTGCCGACGAGGCATGCGCCGCCTTGCCGTAAAATTTAAATACCGCATCCACGCACGCCAGTCCGCCGCGCACCACCATGGTTTTCTCGCGCGGGTGGACCATCATCACCGCATCCACTGCATCGAATATGCCCAGATCGGCGAGAATGATTTTACCGCCGCCTTCTTCTTCCGCCGGGGTACCGATCACCAGCAGGCGCCCGCCTAATTCAGGGCAGGCGGCCTTTAACGCCAGCGCGGCGCCCACCGAGGCGGTGCCGATAAGATTATGGCCGCAGGCATGCCCCAGTTCTGGCAGCGCGTCGTATTCCGCAAGCAGCGCCACCACCGGTCCGGGTTTGCCGCTGTCAAAAGTGGCGCGAAAGGCGGTAGGAAGGCCGCCCAGCGGTTGTTCAATGACAAAACCCGCGCTCCTCAGTGGCGCGATCAGCGCGGCGGCGGACTGCGTTTCGTTAAAGCTCAGCTCCGGATTGCCATGGATCTGCAACGCCAGCTGTTCTAACTGCGCAGCCATGTCATCAACAGCATAAATAATTTTATTCTTTTGCTCGCTTATGGTGCCAATCGCCATGGTGTCTCCCTGTTTTGGTGCGTTTTCAGCGCAGCATCAATATCTTATACCGCAGATATAGGCGATTTTCCCTGCTAAGCCCAATCGAGCGTTTTTATGACTTGCATCCTTAAGCCAAAAAATATTTTATAGTGGAAGATAATTTCCCATGGACACCGGCCGTGAATGAAAAAGACTGGCTCATTATCCGGGCCGTTTACCAGCATAAAAATATCACCCGCGCCGCGGAACAGTTATATACCTCCCAGCCCGCGCTGAGTTATCGCTTAAAACAAATCGAGCGCAAACTGGCGATCCAGTTATTTGACGAGAACAGCAAAGGCCTGGCGTTCAGCGCGCAGGGGGAATTTCTGGCCAGCCATGCCGATAAGGTGCTTAGGGACATGCAGCAGCTGAAAATCAACCTGCATAGCCTGGATGAGCAACAGCAAGGGGAGATCCGCATCGGGGTGTCGAGTAATTATGCCGCCTACCGCCTGCCCGCCTTGCTGGAACGTTTTCGCCGGCAATATCCCGGCGTCAGCATTAGCCTTACCAGTGGTTACAGCGAAGAAATTTTCCAGCGCCTGCAACGGGATGAGATTCATCTGGCGCTGGTGAAAGATGATTTTAACTGGAAAGAGGGCAAGCGGCTGATCGATGAGGATTGTTATTACCTGATAAGCCAGCATGAGCTTAATTTCAGCCTGCTGCCTCATTTGCCGCAGATTAAAATTAATCATGGGCCGCATATTACCCAACTGATTGAGCGCTGGTGGAATGCCAATTTTTCCCTGGCGCCGCGTATCGCCATGACGGTGGACAAACTGGAGGTTTGCCTGGCCATGGTGAACCATGGCTTAGGTTACGCCATTATCTCCAGCTATTTGCCGTTGCCGGATTCGCTGTTCCGTCTACCCATCACTGTGGACGGCCAGGCGGTTAAGAACAGAACCTGGCTGCTCCACCGTCAGGCCTGCGATACCTCCGCCCTGACGCTGCCCTTTATCCAGATGCTGGCCGATGCCGCGGGCCTGCCCCCCGTCCGGTAATAATCAGCGGTTCGGCAAGCTGGAAATAATAAAGAAAATGTTTCGCTAAAGATGAAACATTTTCAACTAATGGTTGAACACTCGACATCATTTACTAAAAACGCTATCGTGGGCATCTGGATGTCTAAACGTTTATACGTATGCTTTGAGGTTCTATAGTTATGCCGATTCGGGTTCTTGATGAGTTGCCAGCAGTGAATTTCCTGCGTAACGAAAACGTGTTTGTTATGACCACTTCCCGCGCGCGCACCCAGGAAATACGTCCGCTAAAGGTGCTGATCCTTAATCTGATGCCGAAAAAAATCGAGACGGAAAATCAGTTCCTGAGACTGCTGTCCAACTCGCCGCTGCAAATTGATATTCAGCTGTTGCGTATTGACAATCATGAGTCGAAAAACACCCCGGCGGAACACCTCAACACCTTTTACTGTGATTTTGAGGATATCCAGGATGAAAACTACGATGGTCTGGTGGTGACCGGCGCGCCGCTGGGGCTGGTGGACTTTCAGGACGTGATTTTCTGGCCGCAGATAGACCGGGTGTTGCAATGGGCTAAAGGGCATGTCACCTCGACGCTGTTCGTCTGTTGGGCGGTACAGGCGGCGCTGAATATTTTATACGACATTCCCAAAATGACCCGGCGGGAGAAGCTGGCCGGCGTATATCAGCATAACACCCTTAAGCCGCATGCCTTGCTGACCCGGGGGTTTGACGAGACGTTTCTGGCGCCGCATTCCCGCTATGCCGACTTCCCCTCCGACGTTATCCGTCAATATACCGACCTGGAGATCCTGGCGGAATCGGAGCAAACCGGCGCCTATCTATTCGCCAGTCCCGATAAACGCCTGGCCTTCGTCACCGGTCATCCGGAATACGACGCCTTAACCCTGGCCGGCGAATATCATCGCGATCTGGCGGCCGGCCTGAATCCCGCCATCCCGGTTAACTATTTCCCGGATAATAATCCAGACCTGCCGCCCAGGGCCAGCTGGCGCAGCCATGGGCATTTATTGTTCGCCAACTGGCTGAACTACTACGTTTACCAGATTACGCCATACGATCTGAAAAAAATGAATCCCACCCTGGATTAAAAGGGAATGCAGCTCGCACCCTGTTCAGCGCCGGAGAGTTGCCCGCGCAGCGCGCCGAACAGTTCACGGCCGCAGCCGATATGCTCCGCGCTTAAATCAGGCTGCGCCACGATCCGGCGCGCCAGTTCGTCGGCGTCCACCAGTAACGACAGCTCGCCGGTTACGCCGTTCACCCGCACCCGATCGCCCGTCTGGATTTTCGCCAGCAATCCGCCGTTATAGGCCTCCGGCGTGACATGGATGGCCGCCGGCACCTTGCCTGACGCGCCGGATAAGCGTCCGTCGGTGACCAGGGCGACCTTGAAGCCGCGATCCAGCAGCACGCCCAGCGGCGGCATCAGTTTATGCAGCTCCGGCATGCCGTTGGCGCGCGGTCCCTGGTAGCGCACCACGATCACGCAGTCTTTGTTCAATTCGCCGGCATCAAAGGCCGGACCCACGTCATGCTGGCTTTCAAACACCATCGCCGGCCCCTCGATAACCTGGTTGGCCACGGGCACGGCTGAGGTTTTCATCACCGCGCGCCCCAGATTGCCGTCCAGAACCTTGGTGCCGCCGTGATGTTCAAACGGATTATCGATGCTGGCTATCACCTTGGGATCGAGCGAGATTTCGGTGCTTTCGCGCCAGGCCAGCACTCCTTGATCCAGCCAGGGTTCCATGGTGTAACGGCTTAAACCGAAACCGGCGACGGTATTGACCTCTTCATTCAGCAGGCCGCCTTTTAGCAATTCGCGTATCACAAGCTGGACGCCGCCGGCATCGTGGAATTGATTAATATCCGCCGGTCCGTTGGGGTAAATGCGCGACAGCAACGGCACGACGTCCGACAATTCGGAGAAGTCGTCCCAGTTAATGATAATGCCGGCGGCGCGGGCCATGGCGACCAAATGCATGGTGTGGTTGGTGGAACCGCCGGTGGTCAGCAGGGCGATAATGCCGTTGACGATCACCTTCTCGTCCACCAGCCGGCCAATCGGCAGATAGTTGCCGCTGTTTTCCGTCAGGCGCGTAACCTGTACGGCGGCGGCATCGGTCAAGGCGTCGCGCAGCGGGGTATTGGGCTGGATAAATGATGAGCCGGGTAAATGCAGGCCCATCATTTCCATGACCATCTGGTTGGAGTTGGCGGTGCCGTAAAAGGTACAGGTGCCGGCGCTGTGATATGACGCCGCTTCCGCATCCAGCATGGCCGCGCGGTCTATCTTGCCCTCGGCGTAGAGCTGGCGTACGCGTACTTTTTCTTTATTCGGCAAACCGCTGGCCATCGGTCCGGCGGGGACGAATACCGCCGGCAGATGTCCAAAGGACAGCGCCGCCATCACCAGCCCGGGGACGATCTTGTCACAAATCCCGAGGTATAAGGCACCGTCGAACATATTATGGGATAAACCAATGGCGGCGGACATGGCGATGATCTCCCGGCTCATCAGCGACAGCTCCATGCCGTCCTGTCCCTGGGTCACGCCGTCGCACATCGCCGGTACCCCGGCGGCTACCTGGCCTACCGCGCCGACGCTGTGCAGGGCGTCTTTCAGGCGTTGCGGGTAATGCTCGTAAGGCTGGTGGGCGGACAGCATATCGTTGTAAGAATTGATAATGGCGATATCATTGCGGGTCATGCTTTTCAGCGCCAGCTTATCATCGGGCTGGCAGGCGGCGAAGCCGTGGGCCAGGTTGCCGCAGGCCAGCTGCGACCGGTGAACCGTTTTGACGCGTGCGGCGTCGATGCGCGCCAGATAAGCGGTGCGGGTGGGTAAGGAACGGTCGATAACGCGTTGCGTCACCCGGGCTACGGTAGGATTCATATCTGCCTCACACTTAAGATTGAATGGTCAAGCCTGGCTCTTGCCGTCGGCGGAGCCTGGCTCAACAACGGAATTGGTGTCCCAGCCGCCGGACAAACCGCCGAATCGCTTTTTTTATAATGACAACCTATTGGTAGCGAAGCGGCCTGCCGGCTATTACAGCGATATTGTGAAATTGAATCGTTTCAGCTAAAAATGCTTAAACAGCCGGATGCGCCCTCTTGAGAATACCGGCCGGGTATGACAATGATTATCCCTGGCATAACAAGCATAGTTGCTGTGCCGATCGCTGCTTAAGCGCGCGGGAGGTCAGCCGCCGTTGCGCGCGATCTGTTCCTTGATGCAGCGCAGGGCATCGTTGATGACCCCGTCCACCGGCTGGTTGATATCCACCACCAGGACGTCCTTTTCATCGGCGCCCGGTTCTTCCAGGGTATCGAATTGAGTGACCAGCATTTGGGTCTTGAAGAAATGACCTTTGCGCGCTTTCATCCGGGCTTCTATCACATCGAATTCGCCCTTGAGATACAGGAAGGACAGGTTGGCGTTGCCTTCCCGCAGCCGATCGCGATAATGTTTTTTCAGCGCCGAACAGACGATAATGGAAATGGCGTTGGTACGTTGCATCGCAAACGCGGCATCATTGATTGCCGCCAGCCAGGGCGCGCGATCGTCGTCGTTAAGCGCCTGTCCCGCCGCCATCTTGTTGATGTTGGCGCGCGGATGCAAAAAGTCGCCGTCAAGGAACGCGGCCGATAGCTCACGGGCCAGGGCGTTGGCCACCACGGACTTGCCGCTGCCTGAAACGCCCATTAAAACGAAGATATGGTTAGCTGTTGTTGTCATCGTAAGGCTCCGTGGCCAGAAAAGAGTGTAGTGATGTTACCGGTAACATTATCCCGATTTTTGCTGCGGTTTCCAGATGCTTTGTCGTTTTTTCGCGCTAATTGTGATCTGCTTCAAATTAAAAATGTAATCTGAAACATTCTTTTTACATCGCACAGCATCGTTTCGGGCCGGACCGGTGGGATTTGAAAAAGTCTCATGCGCCTTCGGCGTCGATTGCCTGTAATTTATGCTAGGATGTTCTGCCTGTTTTGGCTTCATAAAAGATGATTTTTTCAGCGGTGGATGGGGTAATGGTGAACAATCGAGTGGACGGACTGCGCAGGCAATTAGCACAGCGCATCATGGTGCTGGACGGTGGCATGGGCACCATGATCCAGAGTTACCGGCTTGAGGAAGAGGACTACCGGGGGGCGCGTTTCGCCGACTGGCCGAGCGATCTGAAAGGCAATAACGATCTGCTGGTGCTGAGCAAGCCCGAGGTGATTGCCGCTATCCATCACGACTATCTGGCCGCGGGCGCCGATATCCTTGAGACCAACACCTTTAACTCTACCGCCATCGCCATGGCCGACTACCATATGGAGTCGCTGGTCAGCGAGCTGAATACCGAGGCCGCCCGGCTGGCCCGGCGCAGCGCGGACGAATGGACGGCGCGCACGCCGGAGAAACCCCGCTATGTGGCCGGCGTCCTCGGCCCCACCAACCGCACCGCCTCCATTTCGCCGGACGTTAACGATCCGGCGTTCCGCAACGTCAGTTTTGATCAGTTAGTGAGCGCTTACCGTGAGGCGGTTCACGCTCTGGTGACGGGCGGCGTGGACTTGATTATGGTGGAAACCATTTTCGATACCCTTAACGCCAAGGCCGCGATATTCGCCATCGAAACCGAATTCGAGGCCATGGGCGTGCAGTTGCCGGTGATGATTTCCGGCACTATTACCGATGCCTCGGGCCGCACCCTTTCCGGCCAGACCACCGAGGCCTTCTATAATTCCCTGCGCCACGTCAAGCCCCTGTCCTTTGGCCTGAACTGCGCCTTAGGCCCCGATGAGCTGCGCCAGTATGTGGCCGAGCTGTCGCGCATTGCCGATTGTTATGTCAGCGCCCATCCCAACGCCGGATTGCCGAACGCCTTTGGCGAATACGATCTCGGCCCGGATGAAATGGCCGGGCAGATCAAGGAATGGGCCGTTTCCGGTTTCCTGAATATCGTCGGCGGCTGCTGCGGCACCACGCCCGCGCACATCGCCGCCATGGCGCGCGCCGTCGAGGGCATAGCGCCGCGCGTCCTGCCGGAACGGCCCGTAGCCTGCCGTCTGGCGGGCCTGGAACCGCTGAATATCGCCAAGGATACGCTGTTCGTCAACGTGGGCGAGCGCACCAACGTTACCGGTTCGGCGCGCTTCAAGCGCCTGATCAAAGAAGAAAAATATAATGAGGCGCTGGCGGTGGCGTTGCAGCAGGTGGAAAGCGGCGCGCAGATCATTGATATCAACATGGATGAAGGCATGCTGGATTCCGCCGCCGCCATGGTGCGTTTTCTGCATTTGATCGCCGGCGAACCGGATATATCCCGGGTGCCGATTATGATCGATTCGTCGAAATGGGACGTCATCGAGCAAGGGCTGAAGTGCATCCAGGGTAAGGGCATCGTTAATTCCATCTCGATGAAGGAAGGCGAGGCCGCCTTTATCCACCATGCCCGTTTGGTGCGCCGTTACGGCGCCGCGGTCGTAGTGATGGCGTTTGATGAAGAGGGCCAGGCGGATACCCGGCAGCGCAAGATAGACATTTGCCGCCGCGCTTACCGCATCCTGACCGAAACCGTGGGTTTCCCGCCGGAAGATATTATCTTCGACCCCAATATTTTTGCCATCGCCACAGGGATTGAAGAACACAATAACTATGCCCAGGACTTTATCGGCGCCTGTGCCGATATCAAGGCCGAGCTGCCCCATGCGCTGATTTCCGGCGGGGTATCCAACGTGTCGTTTTCGTTTCGCGGCAACGAGCCGGTACGCGAGGCCATACACGCGGTGTTCCTTTATTACGCCATCAAGAACGGCCTGGATATGGGGATCGTCAACGCCGGCCAGCTGGCCATCTATGACGACCTGTCCGATGAGCTGCGCGAGGCGGTAGAGGACGTGGTGCTCAACCGGCGCGCCGACGGCACCGAAAGACTCCTGGATCTGGCGGAGAAATACCGCGTTGGCAAAAACGACGACGATACGAAACAACAGCAGGCGGAATGGCGCGGCTGGCCGGTCAATAAACGGCTGGAGTACGCGCTGGTAAAAGGCATTACCGAATACATCGAAGCGGATACCGAAGAATCGCGGCAACAGGCGGCGCGGCCCATTGAGGTGATTGAAGGGCCGCTGATGGCCGGCATGAACGTGGTGGGCGACCTGTTCGGCGCCGGGAAGATGTTCCTGCCGCAGGTGGTCAAGTCGGCGCGGGTCATGAAGCAGGCGGTTGCCTATCTGGAACCCTTTATCAAGGCGGGAAAAGAAAAGCAAAAGGCGGCCGGCAAGATTCTGCTGGCGACGGTGAAAGGCGATGTGCATGATATCGGCAAAAATATCGTCGGCGTGGTGCTGCAATGCAATAACTACGAAATCATCGACCTGGGTGTGATGGTCTCGATGGATAAGATCCTGAAAGCGGCGCGGGAATTCAACGTGGATATTATCGGCCTGTCGGGCTTGATCACGCCCTCGCTCGATGAGATGGTCAACGTCGCCAAAGAGATGGAACGCCAGGGATTTACCCTGCCGTTGCTGATTGGCGGCGCCACCACCTCGAAGGCGCACACCGCGGTTAAAATCGAGAAAAACTACAGCGGGCCGACGGTGTATGTGCAGAATGCCTCGCGCAGCGTGGGGGTGGTGTCGGCCCTGCTGTCGGACGAGCAGCGGGATGAATTTATACTGCGTACCCGTAAGGAGTATGACACGGTGCGCATCCAGCATGGCCGCAAAAAGCCCCGTACGCCGCCGGTCTCGCTGCAGGCCGCGCGCGATAACGACCTGGCCATCGATTGGGATAGCTATATTCCCCCGGTGGCCCATCGCCTGGGCATTCAGTCCGTCAGCGCCTCTATCGAGACATTGCGCAACTATATTGACTGGACGCCGTTTTTTATGACCTGGTCGCTGGCGGGTAAATACCCCCGCATCCTGGAGGATGAAGTGGTCGGCGCCGAGGCGAAACGCGTGTTTGACGACGCCAATGCCCTGCTGGACCAGCTTTCCGCGCAAAAATCCCTTAACCCGCGCGGGGTGGTGGGTATTTTTCCCGCCAACCGGGTGGGCGACGACATCGAAATCTATCGCGACGAAAGCCGGCGCGAAATTTTGGTGGTCAGCCATCATCTGCGTCAGCAGACGGAGAAAAGCGAATTCGCCAATTATTGCCTGGCGGATTTTGTGGCGCCGAAAGACAGTGGCAAGGCGGACTACCTGGGCGCGTTCGCCGTCACCGGCGGTCTGGAGGAAGATGCGCTGGCGGCGGCCTTTGACGCCCAACAGGACGATTATAATAAAATCATGGTCAAAGCCCTTTGCGACCGTCTGGCCGAAGCCTTTGCCGAATATCTCCATGAGCGGGTGCGTAAAGTCTACTGGGGCTACGCGCCCAACGAGAACCTGAGCAATGACGAATTGATTCGGGAAAACTACCAGGGCATCCGCCCGGCGCCCGGCTATCCGGCCTGTCCCGACCACACCGAGAAAGCGGCTATCTGGCAATTGCTGAATGTGGACGACACCGCCGGGATGCGCCTGACGGAGTCCTATGCCATGTGGCCCGGCGCGTCGGTCTCCGGCTGGTATTTCAGCCATCCCGACAGTAAATATTATGCCGTGGCGCAGATCCAGCGGGATCAGGTGGAAGATTATGCCCGGCGTAAAAATATGCCTATCGCTGAAGTTGAACGCTGGCTGGCGCCGAACCTGGGCTACGATGCGGACTGATCGGTCACAGATGTCACAGCGGTAAAATAGCGGGGCGGCCCGGCGTTGACGCGCCGCGCTGCTTCATTGTGCTTTCCCCATTCCCCCCGCGCGGTTTCATAAGAAAAAAATATCGATATGCTTAATATTGAATCTATTAGCAATATTCAATTTTTGTTTTAAATGATTTAACGCTAATTAATTATAGCTAATAATATAATTATTTTACCTATTGGGATGGACGGGTTAAATTTAATCGTACTCAAGGACAAGCTGAGAAAGAAAAGTTTTATATTATTTTAATTATATTAATTTTTTTTAAAATACTTAGCGCCACTTTCCGCTGGCAACGCAAGGATGAGTGTAATCAATCCCTATTATTGAGGCAACTCTGTGGACACCCTTCATGAAAAGGCACCCTGGCGTACAGGACCGCGCGCACAGACGGGATGGCGGACTTAGCATGACAAAATAATAAGCGGTAAGAGGGTAACTGATGAATCAACATGAACAAAAAATATTTCTGACGACGCTGGTGGCGGCCTTCAGATCGACACATCGTTATATGAAGCGCAATTATCCTTATGGCAAGAGCGGGGCGAAAAGCCCTCCTTCCCCCTGAAAGGCGGCGTGCTTCAAGGGATGAAAAATCGGAGAGAAAGATGATTGAACATAATGTTCTGTTCCGGTTCAGGCCGGCATTGGCGCCGGCGGAGATCCAGCAGGTCGCCGCGACGCTGCTGGCGATGGATCGGTATATTCCCGGCATCCTGAAGGCATCGTGGCATGACAATGCCAGCCGGGAACAACGGGATAAGGGCTTCAGGCATCTGCTCCGGCTTTTTTTTGCCGACAGCGCAGCCCTGGACCAGTATCTGGCCCATCGCCATCATCTTTACGTGTGTGAAAATATCCTGTTCCCGGTACTGGCGGACGGCGCGGGGTCCGTGCTGGTGTTTGATCTGTGGGGACATGAAAACGCATTGTGAATGACCCCCGGCGCTACTGCGCCTCTACGTCGATATGCAGGGTATCGTAGCGCCAGTACTCCAGGTCGCAGTCAATAATGCGGCCATACTGATCGCGATTGATACGGGTAATAAACAGCGCCGGGCTGTTATCCGCCAATTTCAGCGCCTGCGACGCCGCCTGCGGAAAGGTGGTGGGCAGCATGGCGAAACGTACTTTGCCGTAACGGATGCCATACTGGTTGGCATACAGTTCCGTAAGCGAGGATGTCAGATCCTCATGCAAAATCGCCGGAAAATACGCCGGATTCAGGTAATGTTCCACGTAAAGCACCGCACGCCCGTCAATGCGCCTGACCCGGCGTATGCAATATACCCGTGAACCGGACGGCAATGCCAAATGCGCGCATATCGCCGCCGGCGTCGTCATTTCGCTGGCATCCAATACCTCGGTGGCGGGTTTACGTCCCTGCTCGCGCACCATGGCATGGAAATGGCTGCGCGTCAGCGGGTTATAGATAATACGCGGCGGGCTGACAAACCAGCCGCGGCGTTCCTCGCGGTAAATCAGCCCCTGGGCTTCCAACTGCCCCAACGCTTCCCGCAGGGTAATGCGGGTCGTGGCAAATTGTTCGCTTAGCATCCTCTCGGCGGGCAAGCGATCGTTGTGCGTCAAGTCCCCTTGTGCAATCCAGCCGGCGATCGCCTGGCAAATCGCGGTAACGGTTTTTTGCCGGGACAGGCTGGCGCTGAAAGAAGCGCCATTATGCAGCATTTTTTTTACCGGCCTGCCTGTTCATAGTGCACATTTTTCTGCCTTTGCGGATGGGGTGGTAAAACCATAACAAAAAATCGGCTAAAAGAATTACTGACATCAAATATTCATCTTACTTCGGTAGATTGGCTTGGTTCTTGCTGGACTAGACCAGTAGAGTTCGTCACCTTCATTCCTTCACCCGGAGCATCATTTATGAAACTTCTGTTCGCTTCTGTGTTAACCACCGCCATCCTGATGGCAAGCCCGGCCGGTTTCGCCGCGCCCGCGGATGTCGCGGCCCTGGAGAAAGCGGCGCGCCAGGAAGGCGAGGTCAATAGTGTCGGCATGCCTGACAGCTGGGCAAACTGGAAGGATACCTGGGCGGATCTGGCCGGCAAATACGGCCTGAAGCATAGCGATACCGATATGAGTTCAGCGCAGGAGATCGCCAAATTCCTGGCTGAGAAAGGCAACGCCAGCGCGGATATCGGCGATGTGGGATCGTCCTTTGGGCCGGTGGCGGTACAAAAAGGCGTAACGCTGCCTTACAAACCCAGTACCTGGGATCAGGTTCCCGACTGGGCGAAGGACAAAGACGGCCATTGGGCGCTGGCGTATACCGGCACCATCGCTTTTATCGTGAACAAGCAAACGGTAAAAGAAACGCCGCATAGCTGGGCCGATTTGCTGAAAGGCGATTATAAGGTGACCGTCGGCGATGTCAGTACCGCGGCGCAAGCGACCAACGGCGTGCTGGCGGCGAGCTATGCCATGGGCGGCGATGAAAAGAATCTGAAGCCGGGCCTGGAATTTTTTGCCAAGCTGGCCAAGGCGGGACGCCTGGGACTGAACAACCCGACTATAGCGTCGCTGGAAAAAGGCGAAGTGGATGTGGGCATCGTCTGGGATTTCAACGGCCTTAATTACCGCGACACCATCGACAAGACCCGTTTTGATGTACTGATCCCCTCCGATGGCTCCATTACCTCCGGCTATACCACGATTATAAATAAATATGCCAAACATCCCAATGCGGCCAAGTTTGCGCGCGAATATATTTTCTCCGATGCCGGACAGATCAACCTGGCCCGGGGCTATGCCCGCCCGATCCGCGTGGAAAAGCTGACGCTGCCGGATGACGTGAAAGCCAAGCTGCTGCCTATCGAACAGTATAAAAACGCCCATCCCATCGCCGATCCGGTTGCCTGGGAAAAGAGCGCCAAGGAACTGCCGCGCCTGTGGCAGGAAAACGTCATGATGGTCATGCCGCAGTAAAGGAGGCGTGATGAAAACCCTGCTGGTGATACTGGACGGACTAAGCTATCCGGTGGCCTACGACGCCATGGGATATCTGCACGCTGAGTGCGCGGCGGGGCATGGATGCCTCTATCAACTGGACTGCGAGCTGCCGTCATTATCGCGACCGCTCTATGAGTGTATCCTTACCGGCGTGCCGCCGGTGGCGAGCGGCGTCGTGCATAATAACGTGGTGAGGCTTTCGCATCATCGCAGCATTTTTCATTTTGCCCGCGCCGCCGGCCTTACCACCGCGGCGGCGGCCTATTATTGGGTGAGCGAACTGTATAACCGCGCCCCCTTCGATGCCGTGCGCGATCGCCATACCGTCGCGCCGGAGGCGGCTATCCAGTACGGGCATTTTTATCATGCGGACCATTATCCCGACTCCCATCTGTTTGAAGATGCGGAAAGCCTGCGCCAGCGCCACCAACCGGATTTCCTGCTGCTTCATCCCATGAATATCGACGACGCGGGCCATCGCTTCGGCCTGTCGTCGCCGCAATACCGTAATATGGCCCGCACCGCGGACGGCCTGTTGTCGCAATATATGCCCGCGTGGCTGGCAGCCGGTTATCAGGTGATCGTCACGGCGGATCACGGCATGAACGACGATCGCAGCCATGGCGGCATCCTGCCCGAAGAGCGCCAGGTGCCGTTATTTGTGTTCGGCGCGGCTTTTAGCCAGGCGCCCGCCGCGCCGCGCCAGACGGAACTGTGCGGCACCCTTTGCAGCCTGCTGGGGGTTGAACACGATCGGCCGGCCTGCGCGGAGCTGTTGAAATGAAGGCCAAATGGCTGGCGGTATTGGTCATGCTGCCTTTTGCGCTGGTGTTCTGTGCTTTCCAAATCGCGCCGCTGGCGTGGATGGCGGTGCATAGCTTCAACAGCGACATCGAAGGCTGGGGGATGGATAACTATCGGCAAATCCTCGGCTCGCCGTTTTACCGGCAGGCGATCTACTTCTCCCTGCAAATCACCTTCTGGTCCAGCGTATTCGGGTTGCTGATCGCCCTGGTGGGCAGTTACTCGCTGCGCCAGCTCGGGGTGACGCGCCTGCGCACCGCCGTGATGTCCTTTACCAATATGACCAGCAATTTTACCGGCGTCCCGCTGGCGTTCGCTTTTGTCATCCTGCTCGGCACCAACGGTTGCGTTACGCTTATTCTGCGCCGTTATGGCTGGCTCGGGGACTTCAGCATCTATTCCAAAACCGGCCTGATGGTGCTGTACACCTACTTCCAGATCCCGCTCGGGGTGCTGTTGCTGTATCCGGCCTTTGACGGCCTGCGCGAGGACTGGCGCGAATCCGCCGCGTTGCTGGGCGCGGGCAAGGTGCGTTACTGGCGGCATATCGGCCTGCCGGTGCTGGCGCCGGCCCTGCTGGGCACCTTTGTTATCCTGTTGGCTAACGCCCTGGGCGCCTACGCCACGATTTTTGCCCTGACCAGCGGCAATTTCAACGTTATCCCAATCCGTATCGCCGCCCTGGTGGCGGGCGATCTGGAACTTGACCCGAATATGGCCAGCGCGCTGGGCATGTTCCTGGTACTGCTGATGGTGTTTATCACCCTGGTTCATCGCTGGGTGATGCGCAGGAGCTATACCCATGTACGATCCTGATAAGTTAGTTGGCGGCAAAACGGGAGGGGGTTGATGACGCGTGCTGAAAACATTTATCACCGCGCCGTGGTCGCGGTGCTGCTGTTTATCCTGCTGCTGCCTTTGGTGGCGACGCTGGTTTACGCTTTTTCCAGCCAGTGGGGGTCGACGGTGTTGCCGGAAGGGTTCACCTTAAAATGGATGGCCCAGCTCTGGCAGGATCCGCGTTTCCTGACGGCGCTGTGGCATTCGCTGCTGATTTGTTTTGGCGCGCTGGCCCTTGCCGTTGTACTGGTATTGCCATTAATGTTTGTGATTGCTTACTATTTCCCGCAGCTTGATGCCCTGATGAATATTCTGATCCTGCTGCCGTTCGCCGTGCCGCCGGTAGTGTCGTCGGTGGGCCTGCTGCAGCTGTATTCCGACGGTCCGCTGGCCATGACCGGCACGCCGTGGATTTTAATCGGCTGTTATTTCACCATCGCGCTGCCGTTTATCTATCGGGCGATCACCAACAATATGCAGGCCATCCACCTGCGTGATTTGATGGATGCCGCCCAATTGCTCGGCGCCAGTACCTGGCGGGCGGCGCTGCTGGTGGTGCTGCCCAACCTGCGCAAGGGCTGCATGATTGCCGTATTGCTGTCGTTCTCGTTCCTTATCGGCGAGTTTGTCTTTGCCAACCTGCTGGTGGGCAACCGTTTCGAGACGCTGCAGGTCTATCTTTATAATAGCCGCAACGGCAGCGGCCATTTCACCAGCGCCCTGGTGATCTCCTATTTCCTGGTGGTCTTGCTGCTGACGCTGGTGGCGAATTCCGTGAATAAGGGCAAGGAATAATCATGTCTTATCTGGCGGTAAAACAGCTTAATAAACATTATGGTCCGACCCAGGTGTTCGAAAATATCGATTTCGATGCTGCGGAAGGCGAATTTGTTACCCTGCTCGGGCCGAGCGGCTGCGGCAAGTCTACCCTGTTGCGTTGCCTGGCGGGCCTGACGCCGGTGGACAGTGGGCAAATCTTGTTGCAAGGCGCGGATTTAGTGCCGTTGTCGCCCCAGGACCGCGGTATCGGCATGGTATTCCAGAGCTATGCGTTGTTCCCGAATATGACGGTCACCGGCAACGTGGCCTTTGGCCTGAAAATGCAAAAGCTGGCGGCGACCGAGATCACGCGCCGCGTCAACGAGGTGCTGGAACTGGTGGAACTGCATGAGTTCGCCCACCGGTATCCGCATCAGCTCTCCGGCGGCCAATGCCAGCGGGTGGCTCTGGCGCGTTCGCTCGTCACCCGTCCCCGGCTGCTGCTGCTGGATGAGCCGCTATCGGCCCTGGATGCCCGCATCCGCAAGCATTTGCGCGACCAAATCCGGCGTATTCAGCAAGAATTGCGGCTGACCGCCATTTTTGTTACGCACGATCAGGAAGAAGCGCTGACCTTATCCGACCGCGTGGTGCTGATGAATAAAGGTAAAATCGTGCAAAACGGCAGCGCCGAAACGCTTTATACCCAGCCGGTGGACGCCTTTGCCGCCGGGTTTATCGGCAGTTATAACCTGTTAAGCCCGGATCAGGCCGCGCTGTTGACCGGGCGCGGCTGGCGGGGCCGGGTCGCCGTGCGGCCTGAGTCTATTATGCTGTTGCCGGCCGGGCAGGGCATTAGCGCGCGCGTCGACGGCCACAGCCTGTTGGGTAATGTGATCCGTTATCGCGTGTCGGCGCAGGGGGTCGAACTGCTGGTGGATGTGTTGAACCGATCGGTGGCCGATCTGCACCCAAATGGCACGCCGGTTGGTCTACAGTTAGATATAACGACATTATGTGAGGTGGCATGAGCCTGGCGTTATTTGATTTGGATGACACACTGATTGATGGAGACTGCGCCAGCCTGTGGAGCCAGTACATGCTGACGCTGGGCTGGGCGCAACGCGACGGATTTGTGCAACGGGAACAGGCATTAATGCTACAGTACCGGCAGGGGACATTATCCATGGAAGAATATATGTCGTTTACCCTGGAGCCGCTGATCGGCCGTTCTACGGATGAAGTGGCGCAGTGCGTGGAGGCCTTTATCGACGAGGCGATCGTTCCCTGCATACGTGAGCCCGCCCGGCGCTGTATCGCCGAACATCAACGCCGCGGGGATCGGAACGTTATTATTTCGGCGTCCGGCGAACATTTGGTGACGCCGATTGCGCGCCGCTTCGGCGTCGCTGAAACCTTGTCGATACAACTTGAAGTTTATGACGATTCTTATACCGGTAAAACCTGTGGCGTATTAACTTATCGGGAGGGGAAAGTGTCCAGGCTGCTGGACCTGATCGAGGGCAAGGAGTCAATGTTGGCGCAGGCCAGCTTTTATTCCGACTCGTGTAATGACCTGCCGTTATTAAGTCAGGTGGGTTATCCTTATGCCGTTAATCCCGACGGTATCCTGCTTCGGCATGCACAACAGGCTGGATGGCCGGTTTTGCAATGGTAAACAGTGGGTCATCAAGGAGTGGTAAGAAGCGTGTTAACATTGTTGCATCTGCTTTCCGCGGTAGCGCTGCTGGTTTGGGGGACGCATATTGTCCGTACCGGGATCATGCGTGTCTACGGTGCCCGCCTGCGGCAGGTGCTGAGCAGAAGCGTAGAAAAAAAACCGATGGCATTCATGGCGGGTATCGGCGTTACGGCGCTGGTCCAAAGCAGTAACGCCACGGCAATGCTGGTCACCTCGTTTGTCGCCCAGGGCCTGGTGGCGCTGACGCCGGCCCTGGTGATTATCCTGGGCGCCGATGTCGGTACCGCGCTGATGGCCCGGGTGCTGACGTTTGACTTATCCTGGCTCTCCCCCCTGCTGATCTTTATCGGCGTCTGCCTGTTCCTGAGCCGTAAGCAATCGCGCGTCGGCCAGATAGGCCGGGTGTGTATCGGCCTGGGCCTGATCCTGCTGGCGCTGGAGCTGATTGTCGCCGCCTCGACCCCCATTACCCAGGCCAACGGCGTCAAGGTGCTGTTTTCATCACTGACCGGCGATGTGGTGCTCGACGCCCTGCTCGGCGCACTGTTCGCCATTATCAGCTACTCAAGCCTGGCGGCGGTGCTGCTGACCGCGACGCTGACCGCCACCGATGTGATTTCCTTTAAGGTGGCCCTGTGCCTGGTTATCGGCGCCAACCTGGGCAGCGGCATCCTGGCGATGATCAACGCCAGCGGGCAAAACGCGGAAGGCAAACGCGTGGCGCTGGGCAGCCTGCTGTTCAAGCTGGTCGGCGGCCTGGTGGTATTGCCGGCCATCTCATTCCTGGCCGGCCTGCTTGGGCGCCTGCCGGTCAGCGCCTCGGAGCTGGTGATCTATTTCCATGTTTTTTATAACCTGATTCGCTGCCTGCTCCTGGTGCCGTTCGCCGGGCCGATGGCGCGCTTATGTACACAATGGATCGGCGATACGGCGGTCGGCGACGTGGGCGTGCGCCCGCGTCATCTGGATACCAGCGCCCTGGATACGCCCGCGCTGGCGCTGGCCAATGCCTCACGGGAAACACTGCGCATGGGCGATGTAGTGGAAAGCATGCTGCTGCTGCTTCGTGAAGTGCTGCACGGCCAGCCGAATAAAGACCGGGAAATACGCCGGCTGGATGATGATGTCGACGTGCTGTACACCGCCATCAAACTCTATCTGGCCCAGATGCCGAAAGAGGATCTGGAGGAAGCGGATTCCCGCCGCTGGGCCGAGATTATCGAAATGGCGCTCAACCTGGAACAGGCCGGGGATATTATCGAGCGCATGGCCGGGGATGTGGCCGCCAAGTCTCTGGCCACGCGCCGGGCCTTTTCCACCGAGGGGCTGCAGGAGCTTGATACGCTGCACGAACAGCTGATGTCCAACCTGCGCCTGAGCCTGTCGGTGTTCCTGACCGGCGATATCACCAGCGCGCGGCGCCTGCGCCGCGCCAAACATCGGTTTCGCATTACCGACCGGCGCTATGCCCATGCCCATGTGGATCGCCTCCACCAGCAAAATGTGCAGAGCCTGGAAACCAGTTCGCTGCACCTTGGGCTGCTCGGGGATATGAAGCGGATGAACTCCCTATTCTGTTCGGTGGCCTATAACGCGTTGGAACTCAATGAAGAGGACGAGGCGGAAGAGAATGAGGAGCGGCGCGACAAAGCATCCACCCCGCTCTAAAGGCCCGTCATCCCTGGTTCGTCCGGGCGCCCACGCGCCCGTGCGGGGATAACGTCAACCAAACAGGTTGTGGTGCAGGGTCTTGACCACTTGTTCCGCGTCCTGTCCCGGCACCAGCAGGCACAGGTTATGGCTGCTGGCGCCATAGCAGATCAGCCGGATATTAAACGGGTCCAGTACGCCAAATACATCTTTACCCACCCCGCAGGCCTGGGAGAGCTTATTGCCGATCAGGGCGATCAGCGCCAGGTTCTCTTCAACCTCCACCCGGCACAGGGATGAGAGTTCCGTCAGCAGGGACGTGGTCAACAGGCTGGCGCTGGACGAAGTCGATCCCGTGGTGTCCATGGTCAGCGCCACGCTCACCTCGGACGTGGTAATCAAATCCACGGAAATATAATGGCGCGCCAGGATATTGAACACTTCGGCCAGGAATCCGCGCGCCTGCAGCATATTCAGACTGTGCAGGGTCAGCAGCGTTTGCCGGCGGCGCAGGGCAATGGCGCGGAACAGCGGTGGATTGAGCGTTTTATTGCACACCAGGGTGCCGCCGGCATGAGGGTCCTTACTGGACCCGACAAAAACCGGAATATCGCTGCGCACCGCCGGCAACAAGGTGGCGGGATGCAGGATTTTGGCGCCGAAGGTGGCCATTTCCGCCGCCTCCTCGAAACTGATTTCATCAATGCGCTTGGCCTCGGGCACGACGCGCGGGTCGGTGGTATAGATACCGGGCACATCGGTCCAGATGTCGATGCGCTGGGCCTGCAGCGCTTCGCCCAGCAGGGCGGCGGTATAATCGCTGCCGCCCCGTCCCAACGTGGTGGTGCGCCCTTTGGCCTCACTGCCGATAAAGCCCTGGGTAATGATCAGCGCCGCGTCGATGCGCGGCAGCAGCAGGCTTTGGGTTAATTCCTTAAGGACGGCGATCTCCGGCTCGGCATGGCCGAAACGGTCATTGGTACGCATCACCTTGCGAATATCGAACCATTGGGCCTGCGCCTGGCGCTGGCGCAGCACCTCAACGAACAGCAGCGTCGACATCAGTTCGCCGTGGCTGACCAGCTCATCGGTCAGGGCATGGGATGTGGCGAGGCCCGCCGCCTCGGACAGCATGGCGATATTATCGAGCATGCGGTCAATTTCCTCGCGAATCACCCGCGAATCGGCCAGCCGGTCGATAATGGCATACTGTATGCGGCGGATTTCATCCAGATGAAAGGCGCGGCGCTCGGGTTCTTTGCCTTCAGCCAGCGCCACCAGCAAATTGGTGACGCCCGCCGAGGCGGACAACACCACCAGACGGACGGCGGCATTGGACAGCACGATATCCGCGCTGCGGTTCATCGCGTCGTAATCGGCGACGCTGGTGCCGCCGAACTTCGCCACGATAGGGGACTGTATTGATTCTGCCATGCTATTAATGCCTCTAATGCCTCGTGTCAGGATGCCATCCTTGATGACAACATATTAAGCTTTTGGCACGAGTCAGGGGCGGGAAACAGGGAGCAGGCGTAGAAGACTACGGTACACCCAGAAGCGCCCCACCGTGCCTATCGCCAATGGCGAAAATGCCGGTGACAACCCATGGGATTCAGCCCATGCGGCCGGTAACGCCGGCCCGTTTGCCGTACGCTGCCTCGGCGTCGCTCCCCCTTGGGTTTCATCAGCGGAAAACGGATCCTCCGAAACCTTGCCTGGGCGACGCGCCTCTTCTGGTTCACGCAACGGGTGCGCTACTAGGACCTTACAAATAGCGGGTAATTACCCCGGTGTCAACGGGCAGCGCATGATGCAAACGCATTTATCCTGAAAAGAGGGCAATCGCAAGAAAAGGGGTCGCAACTCGTGAGCTACGCGATACAATCATTGTCATCACGTCTTTTTATTCTCAATAAGAGCGTTGCCTATGAAAAACATAAACCCTAGCCACACCGCGGCCTGGAAAGCGCTGCAGCAGCATTTTGAACACATGAAGGATGTTACCATCAGCGAACTGTTCGCCAGGGACAACTCCCGTTTCGACACCTTCTCCGCCACCTTTGACGACCAGATGCTGGTCGATTATTCCAAAAATCGCATTACCCATGAAACGCTGGAAAAATTGCAGGCCCTGGCCCGGGAGTGCGATCTCGACGGGGCCATCAAGTCGATGTTCTCCGGTGAAAAGATCAACCGCACCGAAGATCGCGCGGTGTTGCACGTGGCCCTGCGTAACCGCAGCAACACGCCGATCCTGGTGGACGGCAAAGACGTGATGCCGGATGTGAACGCGGTATTGGCCAAGATCAAGCAATTCTGCCACAGGGTCATCGGCGGTGAATGGAAAGGCTATACCGGCAAAGCGATCACCGACGTGGTGAATATCGGTATCGGCGGCTCGGATCTCGGGCCTTATATGGCGACCGAAGCGCTGCGCCCGTTTAAAAACCACCTGACCATGCACTTCGTATCTAATGTCGACGGCACCCATATCGCCGAAACGGTCAAGCACCTCGACCCGGCCACCACCCTGTTCCTGGTGGCGTCGAAAACCTTTACCACCCAGGAAACCATGACCAACGCCCACAGTGCGCGCGATTGGTTCCTGCAGACCGCCGGCGATGAAAAACACGTCGCCAGGCACTTTGCCGCCCTGTCCACCAATGCCAAGGCCGTGGGTGAATTCGGCATCGATACCGACAATATGTTTGAGTTCTGGGACTGGGTCGGCGGCCGTTATTCCCTGTGGTCGGCCATCGGCCTGTCCATTGCCCTGTCCGTGGGTTTTGACAATTTTGAACAGCTGCTCAGCGGCGCCCATGCCATGGATCGCCATTTCCGGGACACCCCGGCGGAACAAAACCTGCCGGTGCTGCTGGCCTTGATCGGCATTTGGTATAACAATTTCTACGGCATGGAAACAGAAGCCATCCTGCCCTACGATCAGTATATGCACCGTTTCCCCGCGTATTTCCAGCAGGGTAATATGGAGTCCAACGGCAAGTACGTGGATCGCAACGGCCATCCGGTGGATTACCAAACCGGCCCGATTATTTGGGGTGAACCGGGCACCAACGGCCAGCATGCCTTTTACCAGCTGATTCACCAGGGCACCAAAGTGGTTCCCTGCGATTTTATCGCCCCGGCGATAAGCCATAATCCGCTCAGCGATCATCACGCCAAGCTGCTGTCGAACTTCTTTGCGCAAACCGAGGCCCTGGCGTTTGGTAAATCTTTGCAGGTGGTCGAGGACGAATTCGCGGCGGCGGGTAAAACCCCGGATCAGGTCGGGCACGTGGCGCCTTTCAAAGTCTTCGCCGGCAATCGGCCGACCAATTCCATACTGCTCAGGGAAATCACCCCTTACAGCCTGGGCGCGCTGATTGCGCTGTATGAACATAAAATCTTCACCCAGGGCGTTATCCTGAACATCTACACCTTTGACCAATGGGGCGTGGAACTGGGTAAACAGCTGGCGAACCGGATCCTGCCGGAACTGGCGGCCGATGACCGGGTCACCAGCCATGACAGCTCCACCAATGGCCTGATTAACTGCTTTAAAAACTGGCGCGGCTGATACGCGCCGAAGGCCTTGCAGGACGGCCAGGGAACGGCCGCCGGGAGGCCGTCATATCCGGCGGTTGCGCTGCTTGCGCCGGGTGTTGCAGAAAACAGCCGTGGTGTTAACTGTTTGTTACTTGGCGGCTTTTTGGCACTCTTTAAGGATTTTCCTAAAAACCAGCCGCGCCTGTTTTCAGAATAAGGCGCATCGTTGCGGGCAGGGAATATAAAAACCGGCTCTAAGGCCTTATTTTAAAACACGCAGACGGCTTATATACTTTTGGGCGTATAAGCCTCCTCATTGAGGTACTGACAGCGGAATTATCTGATTTTGCCCCTTGGCGTGAACTTCTCATTCACCGAAAAATTGTGCCCTAAATCGCATTACTGGTGATTAATTTTGCTTTTATGCAACAAAAGAGGGCATTTCACTACTTTGCCGCGTACCAATGCGGTGTCGCGCATTTTTTCGGCTAAATCAGGGATGATGAATGCAAGATATATTTTATTGCATTATATTCCTTTATGATGCTTATATAAGGCAAATCATCATTTCATTGCTTTATAGTCATCATCCTCATGAATCAAAGGTAATAAATATGAATAAACTGTTTAGTGTAGTAATGGCTGCAATGTTGATGGCTAGTGGTTCTTATGCGTTAGCTGCCACGCCGGGTAACAGTAGCGGTAACACCGAGACTGCTTCTGGTCTGAGCGCCGGGGCTGCCACGGCAGTCGGCGTTGGTGCGGTCGCACTGTTAGCTGGAGTGGCCTTAATCGGCGCTCATAATGACGATAACGGTGACGGTAATGGCAATACCGGTACCGGCACCACCACCTCAACGGTGCAGTAATAATAACTATTCGATAACCACACGCAAGTGTGGTTATTTTTTGGTCTCCTTTCGTTTGGGATAAACGACGTGCGCTATTTATTTATGGTGGTGGTGTGCTTTCTGGTGGCCGCTTGCAGTCAGTCGCAACAAGGTATCGGTGAAACATTCAAACTGGCGCTGTTCGGCACGCCGGACGTTGAATTAACACCGGAGCAGGTCCATGACATTCCCTACGCCAGTATTTACGCGCGCATCAATGACGGCGCGCAGATCTTCATGGTCTTGGCTTATGCCGAAAACGGCGATTTAAAATGGGTTTCGCGCGATAAAGCCATGCTGGTGACCCGCAATGGCCGCCTGATCAAAACCCTTGGCCTGCCCGATAATCTCCTCGAAGTCACCAACCTGGCCTCCGATCCGCTGGCCCACGCTCAAAGGATTACCGACGGCACTGAATGGACCCGCATCCAGTCCTGGACGGAAGATAAACAACTACGTTCGGCAACCCTGACCTCCCGTTTCACCCTGGCGGGCACCGAGACTATTACCGTATTGAATGCGCCGCACGCCTACCGCGTCATCAATGAGGATGTTACGGTGGCCGAGCTCAACACGCATTATCAAAACCGCTTTTGGATCGAACCAGGCACCGGCGCCGTGCGCAAAGCCCAACAATATGTCGGGCCGGGTAATTTCCCGATTGAAACCATCACTTTAAATCCTTATAAGCCATGAAAAAACAACTCTTACTCGTAGTGAGTTTATGTGCTGGTTTTATTGCCTCCGCCGCAGCCGACAGTCGTGTGGCGGTTTATTCCCCAGGTCAATCGCAGCCCGTGGTCCTGACGGGGATTAATACCCTCCAGCAGCTGACCCTGGATCCGAAACTGGCCGGGCGTACCTGGTGGCCCGGCACCGTTATCGCGGAAAACCTGGCCACCGCCGTCCAGCAGGAGCAACAGCGGCAATTGCTGGCGCGCCTGAGCGCCCTGAGCGCCGATTTCCGCCAGGACAACGACTTGGATCTGGCCGATGCCGTTGATCGGGTGCGCGGCCAGATCGCCGCCCTGAAGGTGACCGGGCGTCAGTTCGTCTCGCTGGACGCGGACGTGATTCGCCTGCAGACCGGCGCCAACCGCAGGCTCGTGGGCGACTACAGCCTGTATACGCTGGCTAAGCCGACCAGCGTTTATGTGTTCGGCGCGGTGACGCCCACCGGTTCACAGCCGTTTCAGGTGGGCCGCGACGCGGATGATTATCTGCAGACCCACCAGCGCCTGAGCGGAGCCGAAAGAAGTTATGCCTGGATAATCCTGCCGGATGGGCAGGCCAAATCGGTGCCGGTGGCCTACTGGAACCGGCGCCACAATGAAGTGGCGCCGGGCAGTGCGATTTACGTGGGTTTTTCCTCGTGGTCATTGCCGCGGGCCTATCAGGACGTAAACGAAAAAATTGTTTCCTTGCTGACACACCGGATCCCTGACTGATGAAAACACAATATCTATTAAGTCTCATCGCGCTGTCAGTGGCCTCCGCTTGCCAGGCGGCCTCCTATACCGAGCCGCTGGGGCCATCGCAGATGGATATGGGCGGGGCCGGATTATTGCAAACCCCCTCCGGGCGCATGGCGAAGGACGGTGAATTCAGCCTGAACTACCGGGATAACGATCAGTACCGCTTTTATTCCATCAACGTGCAGCTGTTCCCCTGGCTTGAAAGTACTATCCGCTATACCGACGTCCGTACCCGGCAATACAGCGCCAATGAAAACTTCAGCGGCGATCAAACCTATAAAGATAAGGGTATCGATCTTAAATTGCGGTTATGGGAAGAGGGGTACTGGCTGCCCGAGACCTCGGTGGGTATCCGCGATTTTGGCGGTTCCGGCCTGTTTGACAGCGAGTTTATCGCCGCCAGCAAAGCCTGGGGTCCCCTGGACTTCACCCTGGGGCTTGGCTGGGGCTACCTGGGCAACAGCGGCAATGTGAAAAACCCGTTCTGCGAAGTTTCCGATCGCTACTGCACTCGTAATAATGCCCACCGCAGCGCCGGTTCATTTAACACCGGCGACTTCTTTCATGGCCCGGCCTCGCTGTTTGGCGGCGTGGAATACCAAACGCCGTGGCAGCCGCTGCGCTTTAAGCTGGAATATGAAGGCAATGATTACGAAGGGGATTTTGCCGGCCGGCTGAAGCAGGACTCGCCGGTCAACGTCGGCGCCATATACCGGCTTGGCAAATGGACGGATCTTAACCTGAGCTATGAACGCGGCAATACCGTGATGTTCGGCGTAACGTTTCGCACCAACTTTAACGACCTGACCCAGCAGCATCGCGACAGCGAAAAACCGGCTTATGCGCCGCAGCCGCAGACCGACATGCTCCAGCATCAGGTGGTGGCGCAGCAGCTGACCGATATGGACAGCAACGCCGGTTTTGCCGGCCCGCATATCCAGGTTAAAGATCGCACCTTGTATATGACCGGCGAGCAGTATAAGTACCGGGATAATGCAGAGGGTGTCGATCGCGCCAATCGGATCCTGGTCAATAACCTGCCGGCGAATATCGATACGCTGAAGGTGACCCAGACCCGGCAGAACCTGCCGCTGGTGACCACGGAAACCGACGTGAAGAGTTTGCAGGACACGCTGTCGGGCTACCCCCTGGGGCATGAGCAGCCGCTCAAGCAGCGCCGCACCGAGCCGGATGTGCCGAAAAACGCCGAACAGGGTTACTATATCGAACGGGACCGCCTGCAGCTTGGCTGGGCGCCGGTGCTTAACCAATCGTTCGGCGGGCCTGAATCGTTTTATATGTATCAAATCGGCGTCGAAGGCACGGCCAGTTATTGGCTGACCGACCATTGGGTGACCTCCGGTACCCTATTCGGCAATATCATCAATAACTATGACCGGTTTAACTTTACCGCGCCGCCGAGCGACTCGCATTTGCCGCGCGTCCGTACCCGGATTCGGGAATATGTGCAGAACGATGTTTATATCAGCAACCTGCAAACCACCTATATGGATCGCCTGGGCGACGGCTGGTACGGCCAGCTCTACGGCGGCTACCTGGAAATGATGTACGGCGGCGTCGGCGGTGAAGTACTGTACCGCCCGCTGGACAAGAACTGGGCGGTGGGTCTTGACGGTAACTACGTCAAGCAGCGCGACTGGGACAATATGATGCAGTTCGCCGACTATACCGTGGCGACCGGCAACCTGACCGGCTACTGGCAGCCCGGCTTTTTGGACGGCGTACTGGTTAAAGCCAGCGTCGGACGATACCTGGCCAAGGATAAGGGCGTCACCTTCGATGTCTCGCGCCGCTTCGACAGCGGGGTCACCGCCGGCGCCTTTGCCACCTTTACCAATGTCTCCAAAGAGGACTATGGCGAAGGGTCGTTTACCAAAGGATTCTATCTCTCGATTCCGCTGGATCTGCTGACGCCGACGCCGAACCGCAGCCGGGCGCAGCTGAACTGGATCCCGCTGACGCGTGACGGCGGCCAGATGGTCGGCCGGAAATACTATCTGTACGGTCTAACCGAAGAACGTTCGCCGGCGCTGGAATAGCGGCGGACAGATCTGATTTTAACGGCCTCCCTGCGGAGGCCTTTTTTTTGCCGCCGGCGCCTTAGCGCCCGGCGACCGGTATATTGCCGCCTGAAGAAACGCATTCTTCCCGCATCGGCAGGTTAATAAAATGGCGTTCTGAGCTACAATATCGGAGCTGACCACCTGAAACCATGGGGAACAGGATGACGGACGATCCCTCTATCGCCTTATTGGCATCCATCACCTGGCTGACTGACCAGGATCCGCCGCCATCGCCCGCCCTGGCGGACTGGTTGATGGAACAAGGGTCGATGACCCGGCGCCTCGAGCGCCATTGCCGGCGGGTTACCATCCGCCGCGGCCGCGAAGGTTATTTCCCGGCCCAGGCGCTGGGAGACGATATCGCTCTGTTGCCGCCAAGCGATCGCTACTGGCTGCGCGAAATCGTCTTATGCGGGGATGAACGGCCCTGGCTGGCCGGCCGCACCTTGGTGCCCGAAAACGCCATGAACGGAGCGGAGTGGGCGCTCACCACGCTGGGAGATATCCCCCTGGGCCGCTGGCTGTTCCGCGGCCGGGCGCCGGAGCGGGACTTTATCCAACTGGGCCGCGCTGACGGCCTGTGGGCGCGGCGCTCCTGCCTGCGGCCGGACGGTAAGCCGTTATTGCTGACCGAACTGTTTTTACCCCAAGCCCCGCTGTATTGTTAAGCGCCGTGCGAGAATGATGAAGTAAAGGAGAAATAAGTGGAACAAAGCGCCACGATGGGCAAATGGCAGGCCTGGTGCCGCCTGATGCGCATTGATAAACCCATTGGTTCTCTGTTATTGCTTTGGCCGACCCTGTGGGCTTTATGGCTGGCGGGAAGCGGCACGCCCGCTTTCGGCACGCTGGTGGTATTTGTCCTCGGGGTGTTTTTCATGCGCGCCGCGGGGTGTGTCGTCAATGATTATGCCGATCGCAAGATAGACGGCCACGTCAAGCGTACGGCATCCCGCCCTTTGCCCAGCGGTCTTATCAGCGAAAAAGAAGCCAAGATCATCTTTGTGGTCCTGGTAGGGGTGTCGTTTGGGCTGGTGCTGACGCTTAATACCATGACCATTGCACTATCGGTGGCGGGACTGGCGCTGGCCTGGGCGTACCCCTTTATGAAGCGGGTAACCCATCTGCCGCAACTGGTGCTGGGCGCGGCGTTCGGCTGGTCGATACCGATGGGCTACGCGGCGGTCAGTGAGTCCTTACCTCTTTCCTGCTGGCTGCTGTTTGCCGCCAATATCCTCTGGACGGTGGCGTACGATACGCAGTACGCCATGGTGGATCGCGATGACGATATCCGTATCGGCGTCAAATCCACCGCCATCCTTTTTGGGCGCCATGACAAACTGATTATCGGCCTGCTGCAAGCGGCGACGCTGCTGTTGCTGGTCTGGCTGGGAATACGGTCTGCGCTGGGGGTGATGTTCTATACGTCCCTGGCGCTGGCGGGGGCGTTATTTGTCTATCAGCAAAAACTGATCGCGCGGCGGGAACGGGATGCCTGTTTTAAAGCTTTTTTAAACAATAACCTGGTGGGTATGCTGATTTTTATCGGTATTGCCCTGAGTTTTTTCGGCCAGGGCCGTTTATAGCAGCGCGGTAAAGACGGGCGATGCGTTGGCATACGCCCGTTGCGTTTCTTACACCGTGGACGGGGAAGCGTCTTCCGGCGTTGCGGCCAGCAGGCTGGCGCTGTTAATGGTCAGCTGTACCTCCGGCGTCATCAGTTCGCTCAGGATTTCGCTCATCTCATTGACCTTCTCTCCGATGGCATCGCCGGTGTCGCTAATATAATGTTCATCCCGCAGCGTCGCCACCAGGGTGGAGAATACCGCTTTATCAAAAAACTCCGGCGCGTTGATGCCATGCAACACCGAAAGTCGCTGGGCCATAATCCGGCTTTCCTTCTCCAATGTGCCGCGATTGATCCGGGGATTAAAACGCAGCAATGAAAAGGTAATGGCATACCGTTGCAATGTCTCGCGCACGCCCGCCGCCAGCAGTTGCAAGGTAAATGATTGCGGAGGGTTCAAGAACAACCGCCCCTCGCGCTCGGCAATCAGCTCCTGGCGCGACAGTTCCCCGATGAGCGCGTCGATGACCGGGCCGAGCTGCGACGTCTCGTAGCGCATGAACAGCTCGGCTTTCATCAGTGGGTAAAGCAAATCGATACGGCGTGCCAGCTGCGCGCGATCGATGCCGGGATGGCCGATAATGATACTGGCGACCAACGCGGGCAGGATAAACAGATGCTGGATATTATTGCGGTAATAGGTCATCAGTACCGCCTGCTCGCGGGACAGGTAGATGATATCGCCAATGGTATCCTGCTCGACGCTGAATTTGTTCATCGCCAGGGCATGCTCCAACAGGTCCTGCGCCGTGGTGTCCGGCACCGTGACGTCATCGGCGTAGGGCACATTGCGCATCAGTTCCAGATAGCAGGCCAACTGCTGCAAAAGCTGCTCGCGGGTTAACGAACGCTGGCGGGAGGCCAGCAACACCGTGGAACACAGGTTGATGGCGTTTGCCGCCGCGGCGTTATTAATGCGCACCATGATTTTCGCGGCGATGTCATCCACCGCCGGCGCCAGCCAGCCGGGACGCTGGGCTTCGATGGGGTCGATGGAATCACGCCAGTGCGGTACCTGCTGGTTAAGATAGGCGCTTAACGACAGCGGCTCGCCAAAATTGACATAACCCTGTCCCAGGTTGCGTAACTTACGTAAACCGCGCACCATCTGCACAAAGCCTTCTTTTTCCTTGGTGGCGCCCCGTAATTCCTTGGCGTAGGTCGCCACTTCCATAACATGTTCATAGCCGACATAGATGGGCACCAGCGTAATAGGCCGGTTGCCGCCGCGCAGCATCGCCTGGATGGTCATGGTCAATGTGCCGGTCTTGGGATCGAGCAGGCGCCCGGTACGCGACCGCCCGCCTTCCATAAAATATTCCACCGAATAACCCCGGGTAAATAACTCACCCAGATATTCGCGGAATATGGTGGAGTAAAGTTTATTGCCCTTGAAGGTACGCCGGATAAAAAACGCGCCCAGCCGACGAAAAATCGGACCCGCCGGCCAGAAGTTCAGGTTAATGCCGGCGGCGATATGCGGCGGCACCAGCCCCTGATGATATAGGACATAGGACAGCAGCAGATAATCCATATGGCTGCGGTGACAGGGCACATAGACAATCTCATGGCCGTCCTCGGCCAGTTGCCGGACGCGTTCGGCATTGCGCACGTGCAGGCCCTGGTATAGCCGGTTCCAGGTCCAGCTTAATACCCGATCCGACAAGCGCACGGCTTCATAGGAAAAATCCGCCGCAATTTCTTCCATCAGCTCGATGGCGTTTTGCTGCGCTTTATCAGTCGAGATTTTTTTAGCGCGGGCTTCGTCCTCCACGGCTTTTTCAATCGCCTTGGACGCCAGCAGCTTATTAAATAAATCCTGACGGACAGGCAACCGCGGCCCCACAGCCACCAGGCGTTGGCGGGCAAAATGAATCATGGCGACGCGTGCCAGCTTCTGCGCGATGGTTTTATCGGTGCCATGCTCGGTCGCCATATAGCGCATGGACAGCGGACGGGAAAAACGCACAAAGCTGTCGCGCCCCAACCACAAGACGGCGATAAACTTCTGGAAACCATTGAGGAGGCGCAACTGGGGCGCCGGCTGGTTCTGCTGCGCTTCACGGCCGGGCGATCGTCCGAACATAACGGATACCGGCACCATCTGGACATCAAGCTGCGGATTATTGCGATGTAAATCCAGATAATCGTGAAACAGCTTCACGGATTCCAGTTTTTCGGAAAAATAGCGAAAAATACGGGGGCCATCGTGGATAAAGACGTAGCGCGGCAAGACGACGCCGTCGATCTCCAGCGGTATCAGCGGATCGGACAACCCCAGTTGCAGACATTGCGCGCGCAGGGTGAGCAGGTCCGTCTTGGAGTTATAGGGCAAAACATACATCATTGGCCGCAGCGGGTCCAAGCCGGCTTCTTGCCGGGGATTGGCGGGAATGGCTTTACTCCGCACCAGTAGCCTGAGCGGTAAATTCAACAACGTATAATAAATAGTACGCCAGCCTGACATATCTTCGTGAAGCCTCTTGTTAGCATTGCGCCACAAGAATACCAGAAACCGCGCGACAGATCTGTGGTGATGCGAACGAGAAGAAACGGTAATATAGGCACAATTTTTCTTTAGCGCGCAAAATTATGGCAAACCAAACCAACGGACTTCGGCGCATCTTTAACGCCATGGGCTATTCCATAAAAGGATATCGCGCCGCCTGGCGGCATGAAGCCGCTTTTCGCCAGGAAGTGGTGGTTGCCGTGGTGGCGGTTGCCCTTGCCTGTTACCTGGAGCCAGAACCCGTGGCGCGGATTTTATTGATCGGTTCGGTATGGCTGGTGCTGATCATTGAGATCGTGAATAGTGCTATTGAAGCGGTGGTGGATCGCATCGGGCCGGAGCTGCATCCACTTTCTGGCCGGGCGAAGGACCTGGGCTCGGCGGCGGTGACCCTGGCCATTGTTTTGGCGCTGTTCGTGTGGATAACGCTGTTATGGCGGTATATTCCTTAAAATGGCCGGCGCGGCCGGTCGTCGGCAGGGTTTTATCACATTTTGCAACGCTTGTGGTTTTCAATTGCTGCGGACCTGTATATACTCACAGAAAGACTGTATAAACAAACAGGGGACGGAATGAAAGCATTAACCGCCAGACAACAAGAGGTATTTGACCTCATCCGCGATCATCTTGCGCAAACCGGCATGCCGCCGACCCGGGCGGAGATCGCGCATCGTCTGGGATTTAAATCCCCTAACGCCGCCGAAGAGCACCTTAAGGCGCTGGCGCGCAAGGGCGCCATCGAAATCGTTTCCGGCGCCTCGCGCGGCATCCGGTTATTGATAGAAGAAGAAACCGGCCTGCCGCTGATCGGCCGCGTGGCCGCCGGAGAACCCCTGCTGGCCGAACAGCATATCGAAAGCCATTACCAGATCGATCCCGATCTGTTTAAGCCCCACGCGGATTTCCTGCTGCGTGTCAGCGGCATGTCCATGAAGGATATCGGCATCATGGACGGCGATCTGCTGGCGGTGCATAAAACCCAGGATGCCCATAACGGTCAGGTCGTGGTGGCGCGAATCAATGACGAGGTCACGGTAAAACGCCTGAAAAGACACGGTAACATCGTTGAGTTGCTACCGGAAAACAGCGAGTTTTCGCCCATTATTGTCGATTTGCGCGAGCAGGAAATGTCCATCGAAGGTTTAGCGGTCGGCGTTATCCGCAACGGCAACTGGATTTAACTCACGGTGCTCCATGGCATCCTGAATATCCCTTATCCCGCGTCAGCGAGAATTTTATGGCGGATAACCGGCGACGCGGAATGCGGGTTCGCCGCCATAAAAGTGCTGCGGCGCGGCCGCTGCCGCTAGCGGTATTTATATTTAGTTACAATTAGCGGTGTACGGGCTGATACCTTCTACCTACTGTTTTATTTCACCTTATAGCCCATACGGCGTTTATAACCCTGCCAATATGGTCTAATCATCTGCTGAATAAACCTTATGCCAAATCCCCTGCTATACTTTAGACATAGGGTTAACTTATGACATGCAGGTTTTGGGACGCAATACGTGTCCTCGCTATGCGCTAATAAAACCTGGAGTGGCAGATGTTGACTGAGAAACCGATAACCAAGGAGAACTCCGATGAACAAAGATGAAGCCAGCGGTAATTGGAAACAGTTCAAAGGTAAAATGAAAGAACAATGGGGTAAGCTTACTGACGATGATCTGACGGTAGTTGAAGGTAAACGCGATCAGTTAATCGGTAAGATCCAGGAACGTTACGGTTACGGCAAAGAAGCCGCGGAAACGGAAGTAAAGGACTGGGAAACACGTAACAAATATCGTTGGTAATGATTTTTGGAAATCATGACTAATGCATATTCACTGTGCGGTTATGGCTTCCTTAAGTGTTCCTACCCAAAGGTACAAGGACGTACCACCTATTTTATATGATCCTATCAGCATTCCCCTCTTTTGCCGCCTCTCCAATGTATTAACCAAACGCGTTATCTCACTTCAGCCATAATAAACGTCATTTGCTCCCGGGTTCTTGTAAAAGCCAAAATGGGACGCTAGCGTTTCTTTATCGCTACGCTATGATCGTGTCCGCAGTCCTGGGGATTGTCACAAGCTTGCACTTCGGCGCATAAGGTACAAAACCCGTGTGCCTCGACGACATTATGGCGCATGGCGAAACCCGTGGCTTGCGCCATTTTTTGCAAAATATCTTCAATGCCTTCGGTTGATTGTTCAGTCACCTGGCCGCAGCGATCGCAGATAAAGAAGGCGGAGGTGTGACTGGGCTGCTCAAAATGGTGGCAAAGAACAAAGCTGTTAGTGGATTCCACTCTATGGATAAAACCTTGTTCCAGAAGGAAATCCAGCGCGCGGTAAATTGTCGGCGGCTTTGCCTGCGGTTCCGTCGCCCGCAGCAGATCAAGCAGGTCGTAAGCACTGATCGCGCCATCCTGCTGTGTCATCAGGCGCAACACTTCAAGTCGCTGTGGCGTCAGGCGCACGTTGCGTTGCTCACATAATTGTTCAGCCTGGCTGAGCAATTGAGACTGATCGGTGGTATTCATAGCGTTTCCCCCACTGCTGATTTCCGCCCTCTATCTTATCATGAAGGCGGAAAAACGCCGAATATTGGCGTGTTTTAACCCATATTGTCACCGGCAAAAGGGTGAGGGGACGGGGATCGGGGGCAGGTTTCTTTAGCTGTGGCGTTCGAACGGAGCCGCTGGTTTTCAGCAAACGGGATAACGGATATTGATACTATCTGTGACGCTGTTGGCAATAGCAATTAAATGGTATATCACCTGTTTATTACTGGCCTTGGTTTTCCGCTTAATATTTATTTTGTGAGAAGAAAGCGTTTTTTCTTTAATGTGCAATTGGGTACAGATATACATGGTGTCATAACCTGACATCCACATGGTTAAAATTTCTACTTCGGTCTTGCTAAAACGCAGCGGAGAGAACCCGATGGCGGCATCGTCATTGCGCCAGGCTTTGGTGTCCATAAAGTAACGGATTATCATTAACAATGTGCTGATCTTTATAAATTTTGATAAAATAATCACATTGTCCCTGATTGGCACGAAATCATGGAACTTAATATTCTCATTACCAATGAAAATAAAAAAAAGCGTCAAAGGCCGTTCGTCAATAATGGATTTTAATCCTTCTCCATCACCTTGATACTGGTAAGAGTTTTGATTAATAAAAACTATCGAAGGATTGGCGTTTTTGCATCTCATTCGCAACGTGCTGATATTGTCCACATCGCGAATGGCGCCTTTGATACCGCTTGCCGACAATGAGCTTTTAAGCGCGCATTTAGTATAAGTGCAAGGATCGAGTATAAATACTGTCATAATAATATCTGCAATTAGATTCATCCTGAAATAAAAAGGATTCGGATAAAAAATGACATAGGGGGATATTAAAATATAAAAATTACTGTCTATATCGATTTATCATTTTTCAACCTTTTATCAGCATGGCTGGATAAATTTGAATTAAGATCATGTGATAAATGATTATGATCGCTTTGTAAATCACTTGGGGAGGTATTGGGATGAAATGGTGCTTATTTGAGACGCCGTGGCCTTTTCACGCATTCTGGAAGCATAATTATTTAACAATCTTTAAACATTTACCTATGTTTAGTAAGAATTAAACATTAACATGGTTGATGAATCGCCGCATGGGGTGTTCGCTACCTAATAGGGTTTCTGTGATACACTACACAGATAATCTCCCTCTCTTCCTTAAACCCATTTTTATGCCTGCATATGACGTTATGACATTTTCAACCGAGGCTAACAGCCGGCTGGCCGTAGCGCCATTTTCCCCGCAGCGCTTTTCCGTCGCGCCGATGCTGGACTGGACCGATCGTCACTGCCGCTATTTTCTGCGCCAGCTGACCCGTCATGCATTGCTGTATACGGAGATGGTGACCACCGGCGCATTGCTATACGGCAAGGGCGACTACCTGGCCTATAACGAGGCCGAGCATCCGGTGGCGTTGCAATTGGGCGGCAGCGAGCCGGATGCATTGGCGCAATGCGCGCGCATGGGCGCGCTGCGCGGTTATGACGAAATTAATCTTAATGTCGGCTGCCCTTCCGACCGGGTACAAAACGGCCGCTTCGGCGCCTGCCTGATGGCTGAGCGCGAGCGGGTGGCCCATTGTATCGCCGCTATGCGCTCGGCGGTGTCGATTCCGGTGACAGTGAAAACCCGTATTGGTATAGACGAACAGGATAGTTATGAATTCTTGTGCGAGTTTATCCAGACTGTGGCTGAGCAGGGCGGCTGCGAGACCTTTATTATCCATGCGCGTAAGGCGTGGCTATCGGGGCTGAGCCCGAAGGAAAATCGCGAGATACCGCCGCTGGATTATGAACGCGTCTATCAGCTAAAACGCGATTTTCCTTCCTTGACGTTTGCCATTAATGGCGGCATCACGACGCTTGACGACGCCCAGCGGCATCTGAGCTGCCTGGATGGCGTGATGATAGGACGCGAGGCCTACCAGAATCCCGGTATGCTGTGCCAGGTGGACAGCCGGTTATTTGGTGTCGTTGATCCCCATGACACCATGACAGCGGTGGTGGAAGCCATGTTTCCTTATATGGAACGCGAGCTGGCGAACGGCACTTACCTCGGCCATATCACCCGCCATATGCTTGGGATATTCCAGGGCGTGCCGGGCGCGCGGCAATGGCGACGTCATCTGAGCGAAAACGCCCACAAGCCCGGCGCCGGTATTGAGGTGGTACGTCAGGCATTGGCCAAAGTGGCAAAAGCTGAACCGATGCGGTGCGTTGCCGAATAACTTTTGCCGGCTGCCCCCAGCCAATGGGTACCGCCATGCGCCGCCGGGGGCGAAAGCGCGTCATGAGGGCTATTGCGGCCATGGCGCGGGATTGAGGCTGCTGATAACGGCGATAATAACTATTAATTAGTCAAAAATACCATTCCTGCTTTGAGCACAACACTATTTTTCATTATTTTTCAATGGCCTGGCGCGCTACTTTATTGGCACGATTTTTGTAATATGTTTATTATCATCGCAATAGGCGCAGAAGGTCCAGCCTGCTGTGTCACCCCGATTTCAGGAGCCTGTAATGGTGGAATTCGTCTTTGTCATCGCATTCTTTTTCATGCTGCTGTTGACCGGTATCTCATTCCTGGGCGTACTGGCGGCGCTGGCGGTGGGTTTCCTGGTCATGATGTTTGCCGGCGTGCTGGTCATGGCGTTGAAACTGCTCCCCTGGCTGTTACTCGCGCTGGTGGTGGCCTGGATCTGGCGTACGGTTAACCCGCCCCGTTTTCCCCGCTATTAAGCTACCCGCCCGGGATGGGCGGCATAGGTGTTATATCTAATCCGAAGTCTTCCAGCTGGCGCCTTACCTGACAAGGGCAAGGCGCCAAAACGTTATTTTTGATATAATAATATTAGTATCCCATAAGCTTTTCAAAAACCCAGCGAATATCTCGATATTGCTTATTTATAGATTGCTATAGTAGCTCTCGTTATTTAAAGCTATGCGTCCACTCACATCGCTATATAAATGAGAGCTGCATTTCATTGAAGCTGGTGTGCATTTTTAATATATATTATTTATAATGCGTGGTATATCATGCAGCTAACTAAAGTTAAAATACATAAATCGTTATTTTATCGATTAGCTTTTTTTAAGCATTTTATTTGGATTTTTGTTTTTATAATCCTGATGTTGCACCCTGTTATCATTGATGTGCATGCTGCTGAGACGCCAGGTGCCGCTGTATTTATGAGTCGGACTTATATTTTAGGGGAAGGGGAAACGGTTGATTCTGTAGCAAGGAAATATCATATTACAGCGGAAAATTTAAAAAATTTGAATAAATTCCGTACTTTTTCGAAACCTTTCGCTTCATTGACGGCAGGGGATGAAATTGACGTGCCGGATGGCGACACCTTGAGTAAGCCTGGTTTGCCCATAGCCGTGGCGACCGACGATGATCAGCGGTTCATCAATAGGTTTACCACGCTTGGCACGATGATGTCCGCCGATCAATCCGATGGGGAGATGGGAGCAAGGGTTGGCTCGCTGGTGACCGGCGAGGCAGGCGCGGCCATGCAGAAATGGTTAAATCACTATGGTACCGCCAGGGTGAAGATCAATACCGATAATCGTTTCCGCTTCGTAAATAGCTCGCTGGATTTTTTATTACCTCTGTATGACGACGACTCTGCTATGTTATTTGTGCAATTGGGCGGGCGGAATAACGACGATAGGAACACCCTTAATATGGGATGGGGAATAAGAACCTATCATGATGCCTGGCTGTACGGGATGAATTTTTTCTACGATAACGACCTGACCGGCAACAATCGGCGGGCAGGCGTAGGCGCGGAGGCCTGGACCGATTACCTGAAATTATCCGCCAACAACTACTTTGCTTTGTCCGGCTGGCATCAGTCGCGGGATTATGCCGATTATAATGAACGGCCGGCGGACGGCTATGATGTGCGCGCACAAGCCTGGCTACCGGCCTGGCCGCAATTAGGCGGGAAACTCATCTATGAAAAATACCGCGGAGATGATGTGGCCTTGTTCGGCAGGGGAACCCGGGTGCAAAATCCTTATGCCGTGACGCTGGGGGTGAATTATACCCCTTTCCCGTTATTAACCCTGGGCGCAAATTACCGCATCGGAAAAGGTAATAATGAGGATACCTCTATCAACCTGCAGCTAAACTATCGCATCGGCGAGACGTGGCAAAAACAAATCGACCCCGCGGACGTTGCCGTTATGCGTACTCTGGCCGTAAGCCGTTATGATCTGGTCGAACGTAACAACGATATTGTTCTCGAATACCAGAAGCAAGAATTAATCCGCCTGATTTTACCAGAGCAGTTGACCGGAACCGCCGGTGAGACAATGCATATCAGCGCGCAGGTTATGGCAAAATATGGGCTGGCAAGGATTGATTGGGATGCCGCGGAGCTTGTGGGGGCGGGGGGCGCGGTAACCCTTCCTGCCACGGATGCCATCGACATCGTGCTGCCGCCGTTCCGGCAGGGAGGAGCTTCGGCCAACCGCTATCATCTGCGCGCGCGCGCCATCGACCAACAGGGCAATGGGTCAAACCAGGCACAGGTGGTCATCAACATCGTGGCCCCCGCCGAACAGCTAGTGATAAGTGGGCTTGCGGTGACGGTGGATAACGCCGAAGCGAACGGCGCCGCGGCTAATGAGGTTCAGGCCACCGTCACCCTGGCCGGGCGGGCGGTCGCCGGGCAGGCGGTCAACTTTAGCGCCACCAATGAGGCCACGGTGCCAAGTCCAGTGGTCACGGACCGCTTTGGTATCGCCACCGCCCGGATTACCTCGTTGAAAGGCGGTACCAGCCAGGTGAGGGCGACGGTCGCGGGCAGCAACCGCGCGGTGGATGTGCATTTTGCTGCTGTCGCCGCGCCGGACGAAGCCAACACGACGCTTGAGATTTTAACCAGCGGCGATAAAGTGGCCGACAATATTGACGCCCACCAGATTAAACTTACGGTAAGGGATATAAACAATCAGCCCCTGGCCGATCTGCCGGTGACCTTCTCGGCGGATAATGACGCCAGGGTGAATCCTGCCAGCGGACGCACGCGTGATGACGGTACCTTGATGGCAAGCGTCACCACCGATCGGCCGGGGCCGGTCAAGGTGACGGCGGCGGTCGAAGGTATCAGCAAAACCTCCGGGGAAATGCATTTTATCGAGCAGGTGGTGATGCTGAGTATCGCCGTTACGGCAAATGATGGTTTAAGCAACGGCCTCCAGCAAAATGTCGCTGAAATTATTGCCAAAGATGTTAACGGCATTCCTTTGCCAAATGTCCAGCTTGCGTTAAGCGCCGCCTATACCCTGCCTTCAAACCCGGGGACCTTAACCATTGATTCGTCAACCAACCCGGTGACAGATGGCAATGGCAGGGCGGAGGTGCGTTATACCAGTACCAGCAATGGCAGCGTGGTTCTCACCGCCGCATTGGGAAATGGGCAAAACTACTCCAGCACCGGCGGCCGTTTCGCGTCGCCTACCGCTACCTGGCGTGTTATCACCAATAATCAGCCCGCTGACGGCTTTTCACGTAATAGAATCGAAATAGACCTTCTTTCGCCGCGAGGCGAACCGGTGCCTAACGCAAGAATAGATATCACCTTTGTCCGGGTACAGTCTGGTGTCCAGCTGCCGTCAACTGCCGCGGCCGTCGTCAACCCTGTTTTTACCGGTGCTGACGGTATCGCCACCCTTGAAGCAACCAATGGCTCGGCGGAAGCAAATGTGGTGGTCCTGGGGGCATTAGCCGCTTATAACCTGGGCATGCAAATAAACAGTACAGGTAATTATATGAATTTTCTATAAAATAAACGGTGACTATAACCGCGGATAATTGACAGGCGGACCCGTCGTTACACCGGCAGGGTATAGGAAATATTGCCGGCCAGCACGGCGGGAACATTGGCTTGTTGCGCGGCTTCGCCGCCGCCCCATACGCTGACCCGTGAGTCATCCTGTAGCGCGGCGAAAGACCTTCTACCGCCATAGATAGCGCGTATATTACGTAAGTATGTGATATTTAATGGAGGGTTTCCCCCTGCGAATGACGAGCCCCATGCCGCCACGCTACCATCGGCGCGCAGGGCGGCAAAGGCTGTTTCCGTACTGCTCAGAGAGACAATATCCCTTAAACTGCCGATGACGCCCGGCAGGGGGCCGCCAAAGTATTCATGACCCCATGCTACGACACTGCCATTTTGACGTAGAGCGGCAAACGCGCCTCCGTTGCCGCACAGGGCGATGATATCCCGTAACGTGGCGATTGCCATAGGCACAGACCCGCCATACTGCGCGGTACCCCATGCGACGACGCCTCCGCCTCTGCGTAAGGCCGCAAATGCATAGTTTGCCGACACTACGCTGATAATATCGGTTAGCGCGCCGATTTCCGGCGGGAGTTGCTGCCCCCCTCCCCAGGACAATACGCTGCCATTGCGCCTGAGTAGGGTGAAGGTAAGGTTTGATGCGCTTACGCTTATGATATCGCGTAATACTTCGGCTTCCGGTGGCACGATGCCACCGCCTGAAACTGTGCCCCAGGCCACCACGCTACCGTCCTGGCGCAACGCGCTAAAGGCATTAGCCGTTGCCCGCAGGCTGACGATATCGCGAAGTTGGCTGATGTTGTAGGGCACCGACCCGCCTTCGGACGGCGAACCCCAGGCCACCACCCCGCCGTTTTGCCGAATGGCGGCAAAAGCAAAATCACAGGCGCACAGGCTTATAATGTCACGTAAATTACCTATGTCGGCAGGTACCTCCCCGCCCCGGCCCGCGATCCCCCAGCCGATCACGCCGCCATTTTGCCTCAGGCCGGCAAAGGCGTTAAGCGTGGCGCAAAGCGTCACGATATCGCGCAGGCCGGCTATTGCCCCCGGCACCGTTGCTTCAGCATTCCCCCATGCTACAACGCTGCCATTATTAAGGCAGGCGGCCACAGCACCGAAATGATTGTCATTGATTATTACGTTCAACGGTCGTATCCGCGCCGTCGCACCGCCGGCCGTGACCCGCAAAATTTTTTCCGGCTTGGTATCAATAAAATACGCGCCGCTGACGCTAATCGATTCACCTTCATATTGCCAATGGGCGTTAAGTAATGTGCGATCCATACGGTTAAGCGCGGTTAACAGCGTGGGATTCCCCGTGTATCTCGCCGTTTGCTGGGATCGCCGCCCCATGACCCAGGGTATCATGCCCGGCGTCCCCGGCGGGTGGAATTGCGACGTAACGGAATCTATCGCGCCGGGTCGGTTAATGAGAATGGCCTGTACGATAACAGTTTCCGCACTTTGATTAGTGAAAAAAACCTGGGCCCTGCCCGTTACGCCGGTACGAAGTTGCTGTGTTGCTAAGCCATTGGTAAATCGCGCGTTGCCGGATAAGGTAAACAGGGTATCTTCATTTGCCAGCAAAATGTCGTTATCCCGTAAGGCTGTTGCCGTCGCGCTATTGGTATCCTGCCCGTCTGCGGTTGCGGATGAGGTGGCGGATAGCGATACTGAAAATTCCTGGCGCATGTTTGCAAGATAATACATAGGCGATTCTCCTATCTATCCCTGACATAACCGGGTGCCGCAATGCCGGGGACCGGTTGCGCGACGAAATCGGTATTCAGCGTGAATGCCCCACCGGCAACCTGCGGCAGCCGCAGGATCACCGTCACCCTCTCGACATAGGTATTAGTGATATTGATAGCGACCGAATTGTCGCTGTTCAACGCGATGGTGGCGGCTTGCGCGTTGTAGCCGGCAATAACGGCATGCCCGTTTACCCTAACGTCGATTTCGGTGATATATATGCCCCCGGCCTGGGGGCGGGTTTGCAGGTAAATAGAATTCTGCGTGCGGCCATTCGCCGGAGCATGAGTGGTAAAGTTTATGGCTTCGATATTTTCATTGCCAATTTTATAAGGACCAAAAATCATGGTGTCGTGCAATACGCGATCGGGCCTGTCGGTTTCATAGGCTGTTAAATATATCATTACTTGTCTTGGCGAATACACCTTAAAAAATCCAAGCCCATTTTGGTCTAAAAAAAAGCTATATTTCTGACTGTGCGACTCATAAATAAAAGCAGGTTCGCTAACAGTGACATTAACCTGGGCAGTTGGCCTCCCCACCAATGCCCCTTGATTAAACGGTTCTACATTAATAGCGTCGTAATCAATACTGGCGGCATTGGTTGAAACCGCCATAGCCAACGGGGGTGAAGGCGCCTGGCTATTGCCGGTTATAAAGACCTCCGCCGCCGGCGATGTACTCGTTTGATTAAACGTATCTGTGACCGTATAGAATAGCGTGTTATTTCCGTTCGGAACATTATACGCCGGGATAATTGTAGAAAATGGCGGTTCATTGGCTAAATCCATAATAATGCGCTGGAGTACTGATGTTCCATTAAATATGAGATCAATATAATCGCCCAGCCCTGCGGTCACATAGCGGGGAACAATTACAATCAGTCCCCCCGCCACCGCCAAATCGTTTCCGGTAACGACACCCTCTTTTTTTTGAGGAACTGTAGGTTCAGGCAATGCCATAGCGTTTCCCCTTTTTGTCCATAATTCACTATTACGGACGATGAGAGCCAGGGTTATGTTCTGGCTCGGGATATTTTGGTAATACGTCTATCCGGGTAACACTGTATTGATCAATACTCTTGTAATATTGGAAACACTAACTGCATTTGTAATACGATTGATAATGCTATAAGAAATACTGCCGTTTACGCCACTGAGTTCCCGGAGATTGAAATAATTTATAGTGGCGTTTGTGCCCACCGTTGAGTTGGTCACGTCACCCTCCGCTACCACCGTACTACGGATAGGTACGCCGGCGTAGGTGCTGAGTGCTAACGTTATTCTGTAATGGTCCCCGTTGGAGACATTCGGCTGGCCACCGGGAATTTGCACTATGACGCCCTGGACCGCGGCATTATAAGTTATACGATAATCGGATATGTAGGGTAATGTTGGCGCGGCCAGAGTTGGAAGACTATAGGGGCTTCCTTCAATAGCAAGAAGCAATGGCGTGGAGGGAAAAAAGCCGTTCTGACTTTCTACTTCATAATAAACAAGGTAGGTTCCGTCAACGAGGTCGACTCCTGCATCCACTAGACCGGAAATATCTATGACCCAAGGGATATTCGTACCATCATAGAATCTTTGCGTTTTAAAAGACCCCCAGTAAAAAGTGAATACGTCGCCAATTGCCAGCACAACCGGGCGATATATGAGTGCCTGGACGCCTTGTTTGATAACGCTACCGGGCAAGACATTTTGTGTCGTCAGACCATTCACGCGCACCGGCAGCAAACTGGCATTAAAATAGATTATATTAATTGATGCGCTATTACCGCCGACAGAAGCTGTTACCGTCGCGGTGCCGAATTGAGGATTTGCCACTGAATTCATCAGCGTATTAGTGGTGATCCCATTATTGTCCGTCTCAGTGACCTGTGTAATTTCACCAAAAGAAGAACTCCAGGTTACCAACGCGTCTCTATGGGGCACCCCCGCCGAACTGGCGAAAAGGCTCAGCGTTACATCCGGGATGACTTGTGGGTTAATATAATAGGTCTCAGAGGTCAAGGATATCTCTACCGCCAGCGGATTTACCGGGCATACCGAATTGTGCTCTGGTGCATAATCAGGTTGATAAAATGTGTCAGACATAAGCACCCCTCTAAGAAATTACGCTAAAATTGCCGGCACAAATACCGGCAAAATTATCTTTTGTTTGTTCATTCCCAATCGGATTTGTTGCACACACATGGGCAATGCGGAAATAAATCAGCATAGATAAAGCATATGTTTATCAGCATCAATGAAATCGGCTAATTCAATATTAAGCGCGGCAATAATCGGAAGTCCATTGCCTTTTTCGCCTTATTACGCCCAAGGCGCTTTTCCTCGCACCGCATGGCCGGATGCCACTATCAAAAAATGAGGCGCGCGGCGTATGCGTATAAGTAAGGAAGGGAAATGTGGGCGATGGATCACACTTTGATGTTTTGCTGACGTCAGTCAGCGGCAAAGTATGCATTTTACTTATCTATCCTGTTAGAATAATACCTCGGTTTTAGCATAAGCGTTTCATCGGCATCGGTGAATAATAGCTGTATAAGCAGCATACACCGTTGTTTAAGCCACTGTCCTACCTACACACGCGTTTTGCAGTTCGTTGTAATCGACGGGCCTTCGTGAGAAGGCCCGTTTTTTTGCATGGCGCAAGGCATGCTTTGGCCATGGATTATCCCCGCGGTCGGAGAAGGGAAGGGATAATGTGGCCGAACTTAATCAGGGTATTAATAATGAGGAGCCGTTGGTTTCACGGTTTTCCAGTGCCTCGTGCGCCCGCCGTGCCTCGCCCAGGGGGTATTTTTGCCGCTCCGGTACCGTGATCTTGATGGCGCCGCTGGCAATCATCGAGAACAATTCGTTACTGGCAAATTTCAGCTCTTCGCGATTGGTGACATATCCGTTAAGCGAGGGACGGGTAACGTACAGCGAGCCTTTTTGGTTCAGGATGGCCAGGTTAACGCCGGTCACCGGGCCGGACGAGTTGCCGAAGCTGACCATCAGGCCGCGCCGGCGCAGGCTGTCCAGCGAAGCTTCCCAGGTGTTTTTACCCACTGAATCATACACCACGCTCACCTTGTTCCCCTGGGTCAGCGCCGCAACGCGTTCCGGCACGTTTTCTTCCCGGTAGTTGATGATTTCCCAGGCGCCGGCCTCTTTGGCCAGGGCGGCTTTTTCCTGCGAGCCGACGGTGCCAATCATCTTGGCGCCCAGCGCCTTGGCCCACTGGCAGGCAATGCGGCCGACACCTCCGGCGGCGGCGTGAAACAGGAAAATTTCATTCGGTTTGATTTCGTAGGTCTGGCGCAGCAGGTAAAAGACGGTCAGGCCTTTCAAAAATGACGCTGCGGCCTGCTCAAACGAAATGGCGTCGGGCAGGAGGGCGATATTTTTTTCCGGCACGTTATGCACGTCGCTATAGGCGCCCAGGGGCGACTGCGCATACACCACCCGATCGCCCGCCTTCAGCCCGGAGACACCGGCGCCCACCTTGATGATAATGCCGGCGGCCTCGGTCCCCAGGCCCGACGGCTTGGCGGGCGTCGGGTATAACCCGCTGCGTACATAGGTATCGATGTAATTGATGCCTATGGCTTTATTCGCAACCTGCACCTCGCCCGCCGCCGGATCCGCCGGGTTAAACTCCACGTATTGCATCACTTCCGGTCCGCCGTTGGCGGCAAACTGAATGCGCTTGGCCATGTCTGTTCCTCGCTTGGACAATGTTATTTACCCTTTATTTAACCATAAGCGCTTAATACCGGTTTGCAAAGCCGCATAGGATTTGGCGACAATCAACGCTACAATGCTGTTTTACCCAATGTCGCATCTATCAGGCAAAACCATTATTCCATGTCAGAAAAAAAACCAGCCGCCAAAACACAATTTTCCCGTGACCGCCAGGTCGAGGGTCTGAAACTTCCTCCCCATTCGCTGGAAGCGGAGCAGTCGGTATTGGGCGGATTGATGCTGGATAATGAACGTTGGGATAACGTCGCGGAACGCGTCACCGCCAAGGACTTCTTCAATCGTCCCCACCGCCTGATTTTTGGCGAGATGCAGCGTTTGCTGGAGCTGAACAAGCCGATCGATCTAATCACGCTTTCCGAGTCGCTGGAGCAGAAAGGCGATTTGGATTCGGTGGGCGGGTTCGCCTACCTGGCGGAATTATCCAAAAACACGCCCAGCGCGGCCAATATCTCGGCCTATGCCGATATCGTGCGGGAACGGGCGGTGGTGCGTGAAATGATCGCCGTCGCCCACGAAATCGCCGACGCCGGTTACGATCCCCAGGGGCGCAGCAGCGAGGATTTGCTCGATCTGGCGGAATCCAGGGTATTCCAGATTGCCGAAAACCGCGCCAGCAAGGATGAAGGTCCCAAGAGCATCGACCGCATCCTGGAAGACACCGTGGCGCGCATCGAGCAGTTGTACCAAAAACCGCATGACGGCGTTACCGGCGTCTCAAGCGGTTATTCCGATCTGGATAAAAAAACCGCCGGCCTGCAGAAATCCGATTTGATTATCATCGCGGCGCGCCCGTCGATGGGTAAAACCACGTTCGCCATGAACCTGTGTGAAAACGCCGCTATGACCGAGGATAAACCGGTGCTGATTTTCAGCCTGGAAATGCCCGGCGAGCAAATCATGATGCGTATGCTGGCGTCACTGTCCCGCGTCGATCAGACGCGTATCCGCACCGGCCAGCTGGACGATGAGGACTGGGCGCGAATTTCCAGCACCATGGGCATCCTGCTGGAAAAACGCAATATGTATATCGATGACTCGTCGGGGCTGACGCCGACCGATGTACGCTCGCGCGCCCGGCGGGTTTTTCGCGAGCACGACGGCCTGAGCCTTATCATGATCGACTACCTGCAGCTGATGCGCGTGCCGCAGTTGTCGGAAAACCGTACCCTGGAAATCGCCGAAATTTCCCGTTCGCTGAAAGCGTTGGCAAAAGAATTGCAGGTACCGGTAGTGGCGCTGTCCCAGCTCAATCGCGGCCTGGAGCAGCGCGCCGATAAACGTCCGATCAACTCCGATCTGCGTGAATCCGGCTCCATCGAGCAGGATGCCGATCTGATCATGTTTATCTATCGTGACGAGGTCTATCACGAAAACAGCGATATGAAAGGTATCGCGGAAATTATTCTCGGCAAGCAACGTAACGGCCCGATCGGGACGGTACGGCTGACCTTTAACGGACAGTGGTCGCGGTTCGATAGTTACGCCGGGCCGCAATATGATGATGATTAACAACCAGGACAAGGATAATGAAAACGGCAATCGCCGTTATTGACCGTGATGCGTTGCGCCATAACCTACGGCAGGTTCGCCGGTTGGCGCCGCATAGCCGCGTGGTGGCGGTGGTAAAAGCGCAGGCATATGGTCATGGGCTGCTGGAAACCGCGTTCGCCGTGCAGGATGAGGCCGATTATTTTGGCGTTGCGCGTCTTGACGAGGCGCTTCAGCTGCGCAAAGCCGGCATCACCAAGCCGATTTTGCTGTTGGAGGGATTTTTCAGCGCCGATGAGCTGCCGCTCCTGGCCGAATACCGTCTCGCCACCGCGGTGCACAGCCCCGAGGAGCTGCAGGCGCTGGAACAGGCTACGCTGGCGCATCCCCTCGAGGTCTGGCTGAAGCTGGATACCGGCATGCACCGCCTGGGCGTACGTCCGTCCCAGGCCGAGGCGTTCTACGCGCGGCTGGCGGCCTGTCGGAATGTCGCCGGGCCGGTGAATATCATGAGCCACTTCGCCCGCGCCGACGAGCCGGAGCTGGATACCACCCGCCGGCAACTGGCCGTTTTCGACGCCTTCGCGCAGGGCAGGCCGGGCAAACAATCCATTGCCGCTTCCGGCGGCATCCTGCTGTGGCCGCAATCCCACCGCGATATGGTGCGCCCCGGCATCCTGCTCTACGGCGTCTCGCCGCTTGATAACAACACGGCGGCGAACGACGGTTTTCGCCCGGCGATGACCCTCGCCTCCGTGCTGATTGCGGTGCGCCGCCATCGTGCCGGCGAAGCCTGCGGTTACGGCGGCACCTGGGTCAGCCCGCGCGATACCCGCCTCGGCGTGGTGGCGTTCGGCTACGGCGACGGTTATCCGCGCAGCGCGCCGAACGGCACCCCGGTGCTGGTTAATGGCCGCGAAGTGCCGCTGGCGGGGAGGGTTTCCATGGATATGCTGACCGTCGATCTCGGGCCGGACGGGCGTGAGCGCGTGGGCGACCGCGTCGAGCTGTGGGGGCCGCGGCTTCCGGTGGAACGCATTGCCGCCGCCAGCGGCATCAGCGCCTATGAGCTTATCACCAAGGTCACCTCGCGGGTCGCGCGCGAGTATGTGGATGGCGGCGACATCCGTTAAATTTTAATTAGGGTTATGACAAATAATTATATTTATTTGGTAATGTAGTGGCGAGGTTTCATATTTGAACCCGACAACCCAGGAGAGCTGCACTGTGTTCCAGAATGTTGATGCTTATGCGGGGGATCCAATCCTGTCGCTGATGGAAACCTACAAACAGGACCCGCGACCGGACAAAGTCAACCTGAGCATAGGGCTGTATTACAATGAGCAGGCGATTATTCCGCAATTGAAATCGGTGGCGCAAGCCGAATCCCTGCTTGAAGTCAGCCCGACGCAGGCATCATCCTACCTGCCGATGGCGGGACTGGCCTCGTACCGTTCCGCCAGCCAGTCGCTGCTGTTCGGTGAGCATCATCCGATGCGCGCGGCGTTGCGCATTGCCACCATCCAGACCCTGGGCGGCTCGGGAGGGTTAAGGATTGGCGCGGATTTCCTCAGGGATTATTTCCCGCAGTCCGAAGTCTGGGTCAGCGATCCGACTTGGGAAAATCATGTGGCCATTTTTTCCGGCGCAGGGTTTAAGGTCAACCGTTATCCCTATTTTGACGGCGAAACGCTGACGGTCAATGTCAGCGCCATGCTGGAATGCCTGCGCCAGTTGCCGGCCCAGAGCATCGTGCTGCTGCATCCGTGCTGCCACAACCCCACCGGTTCCGATCTCACCCGCGAACAATGGGACCGGGTTATCAGCGTGGTGGCGGAGCGGGAACTCATCCCGTTCCTGGATATTGCCTACCAGGGCTTTGGCGAAGGATTGGATGAGGATGCCTATGCGGTGCGCGAAATGGCGCGGCTGGGACTGCCCTGCCTGGTAAGCCAGTCGTTCTCGAAAATTTTCTCGCTCTATGCCGAGCGGGTGGGAACGTTGTCCGTGGTCTGCGCCAGCGCGGAAGAAGCCGGGCGCGTTCTGGGCCAGCTGACGTCCACCGTGCGCCGTAACTATTCCAGCCCGCCTAATTTTGGCGCGCAGGTGGTGGCGCGGGTGCTTAACGATCCGGCGCTGTACGCGCTGTGGCGTGAGGAAGTCGCCGCCATGCGCGCGCGTATCCTGCAGATGCGCCGGGACCTGGTGGGCGCGCTGAAAGTCGCGTTGCCCGCGCGTCGTTTTGACTATTTGCTGGAGCAGCGCGGCATGTTCAGCTATACCGGCCTTAGCCCGCGGCAGGTGGACCGGCTGCGCGACGAGTTTGGCGTTTATCTGATTGGCAGCGGCCGGATGTGCCTCGCCGGTCTGAACACCGATAACGTCCAGCGGGTAGCGCGGGCTATCGCCGCGCTGTAATGTGCCCGGCAATGCCCTGACGGCCCGTCGCGCGTTTTGCCGGCGGCGGGCCGCCGGCGCCTGCCATGAACGCCCGCTTTTCTCCGGTTCCCCCTCTATTAATCACCCCTTTCCACGCCGGTATGCCCCTATGCTCGCGCTGCTATACTTAAACTTACTGAAAGGAGCCTGAACTATGTGGCATCAACAAACCCTGATCCTGAAAGCCCGCGCGCGCGGTTTTCACCTGGTCACCGACGAGATAGCCGGCCAGCTCCCCGCGCTTGCCGATATTCGCACCGGCCTGCTGCATTTATTGCTGCAGCATACTTCCGCCTCGCTGACGCTGAATGAAAACTGCGACCCCAGCGTCAGAACCGATATGGAAAGCCATTTCCTGCGCCAGGTGCCCGAGGACGCCCCCTATGAACATGATTACGAAGGCGCGGACGATATGCCCGCGCACATTAAATCGTCTTTACTGGGTGCGTCACTGTTGATCCCCATCGGTCGGGGTAAATTGCTATTGGGGACCTGGCAGGGCATCTGGCTGGGTGAACATCGTAATCGGGGAGGGGAGCGCCGCATCGTCGCTACCCTGCAAGGGGAGTAAATATGGATCAATCCACATTTCTGGCGTATTGCATGGATAAGCCGGGCACGGAACAGAGCCTGCGGCAAGAATGGCAGGCCAGTCAGGTAAAAGTGGGGGAGGTTATGTTCGCCATGACCCACGAAATGAATGGCAAGCCCGTGATTTCACTGAAAAGCAGTCCGGAAATGGCGGCATCGCTGCGCGCGGAATATCAAGCCATCGTGCCGTGCGGCCTGTTGAATAAAACGCACTGGAATACGCTGTTCCTGGACGGGGATATCCCTGATTCGCAGTTTTATCACCTGGCCGACGCCTCCTGGCAGCTGGCGGTGGAATCGCTGCCGGACGCGCGGCGCCAGGAACTGAATATCTGACAGGGCGAAAACGCGCTCACCCCGCGGCGGCGCCTGTGCCGTTACGCCGCGCCGTATTTTCCCCAGTCGCTAATTAAAGCGCCATACAGCGCTACGGCCTGCCGTAGTTTATCCACCGCGCAGTATTCGTCGGTTTGATGCGCCATCGTCGGTTCACCGGGGCCGAGGATAATGCACGGCGGCGCGCCCAGCGCGCCCAGCAGCAGCGAGGCGTCGGTAAAATAGGGCACCACGCGCGGCTCTGGCTGCGCGTCATGCAGCGGGGCGCAGCGTTCGAATACCCGGCGGATCCAGGCGTTGCGGGGCTCGGTCAGTATCGCGGGCAGATCCACAAGCGTCGTCACCGTCACGGTATCGCCCAGCGCGGTGGTCAGCCGCTGGCGGATTTCGTCATGACGCAGATTGGGCGCGGTGCGGATATCCACGTCAAATTGGCTATGGTCCGGTACCGAATTGATATTCAGCCCGCCGCGGATGGTGCCGACGTTCAGGGTGGGCTGTTTCATCAGCGGATGCGGCGCGCCCGGCGCGAAATGACGGATCTTGCCTATTGCCTCGGCGGCCAGGTAAATGGCGTTGATACCCAACTCCGGCATGGCGCCGTGGGCGGTTTTTCCCCGGGTTTCGCAGCGCAGCCACAAGGCGCCCTTATGGCCGATGACCGGATAGTTGGCGGTGGGTTCGCCGACAATCAGCGCGCCTGCCGCCGGCAATGTGTCGCGCGCCGCGTCGATCAACGCCCGGGCGCCGTCGCAGCCGGTTTCCTCGCCGCCGGTTAAAACCAGCACCACGCCGGGGCCTGCCAGGATGGCGTCGCGATACTGGCGGCAGGCGACGATAAAGGCGGCGATGGCCGCTTTCATATCGCTGGCGCCGCGCCCGTACAGCCGGCCGTCGCTGATTTCGCCCGCAAAGGGGTCAAAACGCCACTCCGCGTTGCCGAGCGGCACGGTATCCACATGGCCGGTGAACGCCAGCGGTTTCTCGTCGGCCCGCCGGCCCGCGAGGCGGGCCACCAGGTTAAACCGCCGCTCGCCGAACCGCTTGAGATCGATGCTGAATCCCTGTTCCCGCAGATAATCCGCCAGGAATGCCATGCATAAAGACTCGTCGCCGGGCGGATTGATGGTATTAAACCGCACCAGGGCGCGGGTGAGTGAAATAACGTCATCGTTCGGGTTCATGGCTTGGTCCGCAATCAGCGCCACGGGGGCGATGCCCCGCGGCATTCAGCGCGTAAAGACACGCCGGGGATTATCGATCATCAGGGTTTCCAACTGCTCGCCGCTGATGCCGTGGCGCCGCAGGCGCGGTACAAAATGCTTGAGAATATAACCATAGCCATGGCCGCCATAGCGGGTCAGCATGGTTTTCAGGAATACATCCTGGGACAGCAGCACCTGTTGAATAAACCCGTCGTCGATAAGCTCGCGAATGGCGCGGGCGTTTTCTTCGTCCGACGGCGATTGCGCGGCTTCATCGGCATAATAATAACCCATGCCGATCATATCGTATTCCAGGAACGCGCCGCGCCGCGCCAGATCGCGCTGATAGGTTTTATCCTGGAAACTGGGGTTCATATGGCACAGCACCACATGGCGCAGGTCGGCGCCCTCATGCTCCAGGATGTCCAGCACCCGGTGGCCGTGGCGTTCCCAGCCCGGCAAATGGATTTCCATCGGCACGCCGGTGGCGGCGCTGGCGCGTCCGGCGGCGCGCAGCGATTTTTCTTCATCCGGCGTAAACGCGGCGGATACGCCGATTTCGCCGATAAGCCCGGCGATAACCAGCGGTTTTTCCACGGCGCCGCCGACATCGTAGATAAGCTGCTCCGTTAACTGTTCCACCGATCGGGTCTTGACGTAGGCCGGATGCGAGGGTTCCAGGTAAAAGCCGGTGCCCATCACGATATTCAGGCCGGTAAGGCGCGAAATGCGCTGCAACGCCAGCGGATCGCGGCCGATGCCGATATTCGTGGGATCAACTACCGTTTCGCCGCCGAGCGCGCGAAATTTCATCAGCTCCGCCACCGCCAGCTCCGGGTCGAACAGCTGGCAATTATCGCGGCTGGCCAGGGGATTGAGCGCCAGTTCGCCGAGGTTTTCCATCCGCACCGGCATTTCGGCCAGGTGGCGTTCGCTGCAGCAGCAGGGCGGCACCCATTTGCCGGAAGCATCCAGCAGAATATGCTCATGCATCAGGGTCACCCCCATCCGCGCCACCGGCAGCGGGCCGAGCACCGTCATCACATAACCGCTGTCCACGCCGAGCGGCAGCGGATCGGCATGGCGGAAAATCGAGTTTTGCATCCTGTCTATCCTTTGGTCGGCACGGGATTAAAAATGCGGGTATTGAGCCAGATTGCCAGCAGGATTATGGTGCCGGTGGCAATTTGGGTATAAAACGGCGATATATGCGACAGGATCAGTCCGTTTTGGATTACGGCAATGGACAGGGCGCCCAGCAGGGTACCGATAATGGTGCCGAATCCGCCGAACAGGCTGGTGCTGCCGAGCACCACCGCGGCGATAACCTGCAGCTCGAATCCCTCGCCCTGGTTGGAAGAACCGCTGCCCAGGCGGGCGGTAATAATCATTCCCGCCAGCGCGGCGCTCATGCCGCTTAGCACATACACCCACAGGGTGGTGGCGCGGGTATTGACCCCCGCGCGCCTGACCCCTTCGGTGTTGGAGCCGATGCCGGTGACATAACGGCCGAAACGGGTGTGATTAAGCAAAACATGCCCGCAAAGCAGGGCCAGCACGCCCAGGATGGCCGGCAAGGGCAACCCTATCACCCATGCCCGTCCCAGCAGGGTAAAAGGGCTATCGGCCGGGATGGGAATGGAATAGCCCTGGGTTATCAGCAGCGCCACGCCGCGCACCACCGCAAGCGTCGCCAGGGTGACGATAAAGGCCGGGATGCCTTCGTAGGCGATAAAATACCCGTTAAGCACGCCTATCATCCCGCCGAGCGCCAGGCCGCCCAGCAGCACCACCGGCCAGGGCAATCCCCAGTTATTTAGTGCAATGGCGGACAGCGCGCCCACCAGGGCCAGGGTGGATCCTACCGACAGGTCGATGCCGCCGGTGGTGATCACAAGCGTCATGGCCGTGGCGACAATGAGCAGCGGCGCGCTCTGGCGAATAATATTCAGCCAGTTGGCGCCGCTGAGGAAGTTATCGGTAATCAGCGCAAACACCACGCAGCAGAACAGGCAAAACAGCGCGATGCTGACCACGCCGGAGTGATTGTGCAGGATGCGTCTTGGCAGGGAGTGCCGGATCATTCGGGTACTGGTCATATTTATCATACTCATGCGGAGATCCCCCGTTAATGGGCGCGGGCGGAATGCGCCTCGAACTTTTCGCCAACAATAAGGTTAACGATTTCCGCCAGGCTGGTATCGGCCACCCGGCGGTCGGCAACATTCGTGCCCTCGTACATCACCATAATGCGATCGCATACCAGGAACAGATCCTGTAAGCGGTGGGTAATCAGGATCACGCTGACCCCGCGGGCGCTGACGCGTTTGATTAACGCCAGAACCGCCTCCACCTCGGCCACCGCCAGCGCGGCGGTCGGCTCATCCATGATCAGCACCTTGGGTTCGAATGCCGCGGCGCGGGCGATGGCGATGGCCTGCCGTTGCCCGCCGGACAGGTTGCGCACCAGCAGACGGGTATCGGGAATGGAAATGCCCAGCCCCTGCAGCATGTCCCGCGCCTCGGCATGCATTCTTTTTTCATCCAGGAAAGGCATGCCCAGTAGCCGCGTCTGCGGCTCCCGGCCCATAAATAAATTACCGGCCACATCCACCGTGTCGCACAACGATAAATCCTGGTAGACCATTTCGATATGGCAGCGGCGGGCATCGGCGGGCGTGGCGAATCGCTGTTCGCTGCCGTCGATGCGGATGGCGCCGCTGGAGGGGACCACTGCGCCGGATAAAATCTTGGTCAGCGTGGATTTGCCCGCGCCGTTATCGCCGACCAGTCCCAGCACCTCGCCCGGCGCCAGCTTGAGATTGACGCCGCGTAGCGAACGTATGGATCCGTAGGTTTTGGTGATGGCCACCATCTCCACCCGGGGTGGCACCCTCTGTGCTACAGCCATTGATTAACCTCCACTCGTGTTAACAAATACGAAGGGGGGACATGCCGGCCCGCAGGGCCGTCACGCCGGCGTCGGAAATTGCCGTTATTTTCGGTTTGCATTCCTTTGTAAACCGGTTTACCAAAATAACGGGAATCCACTTTCGCCGCTCCACTCGCAATAACGCGCTGCTCATGGATATTTGTATCGCCATACGCCATCAAGCAGCTTTCATGCCATTCAGGATGGGCAGGGGGCGACATAGTCGTGCAATAAACCGGTATTTAACTGTTTTTTAAGATAATAAAAATTATTCGCAACATTGCGATCCCGGACTTGCCGGTCAGGGGGACCGGCGCGGATTACCGCGCCGTGACGCAGGGTTGTGCAGGCATGCGCCGTTATGGTGCAAAAGCGTTAGGCCGGAGCATAGGGTTTAACCGAATCGCGGCCAATCCATTCCACCGGGATGCGGGTAACCTGGGCCACCGCCTGGCCGCCGCCAAGCAGCTTCATCATAATCTCAATGGCGGTGCGGCCCAGCAGCCGGGCGGGCTGGCGAATGGTGGACAGCCGCGGGGTGATAAGCTCGGCATAGCTGGCGTCATCGAAGCCGACCAGCGACAGCGCGTCGGGTGCGCTTTGGCCCCGTTGGCGCAGTCCGTCCAGCAGACCCAGCACCAGATAATCACTGGCGGCGAATACCGCGCTCGGCGCATCCGGCAGCGCCAGCAGCCGGTGCAGGGCGGCCTGGCCAAACTCGCGGCTGTAATCGCCATACAGTACCCATTCCGGCGGGCAGCTCAAACCGGCGCGCGCCATCGCCTGCCTGAATCCTTCATGCCGTTCCCGCACGCTCATCAGGGCGTCGGGACCGCCGACAAAGGCGATACGCCGGTGTCCGGCATCAAGCAAATGCTGGGTGGCCAGTATTCCGCCCTGGACATTATCGACAAAGACCTTAGGCACGGCGCTGCCCGGGATATCCTCGTCAATCAGCACGATGCGCTGATGGCCCAGCAACTCCTCGCGCAGCAGGCCGTTATCGGGCCGGTTGGTCGTGAACAGCAGGCCGTCCACCTGGCAGGTATCCAGCCAGCGGATAAACTGACGCTCCTTGTCGGGATTATTGCGGGTAATGCACAGCACCAGGCTGTAGTGGTGTTCAGAGGCCGCCTCTTCCGCCGCATCGGCCAGCTCGGCAAAAAACGGATTGGTAATATCCGGCAGCACCAGGCCGATAGTCTCGCTGCCGCCTTTGCTCAGGCGGCGCGCCAGGCTGTTGGCCCGATAGTCCAGACTGGCAATGGCATCCTCGATACGCGTAATAGTGGCCTGCGGCAGGACGATGCTGTTATTCAGGTAGCGCGAAACGGTAGCCTTGGACAGGCCCGCCAGAGAGGCGACATCCGACAGTACGACCCTTTTTTTACCCATCCAGCCCACCGCTGTCAGTGAATCCAGCGGTATTGTTAACACATTTTGGTCAGGCGTTTACAGCCTTTTTTTAGCCGGCGCGGGCTCCCGGCTGCTAGCCATAAAAAAATTAGCGCTTGACAAAAAAACGGCGCCGATTAATTGTAATTAACAGTTTACCTGCACCAAAGAGTAACCGGGAGTTATTCCCAAGCCTGTTGGTTCCTGCCGTGAAATAGCCTACATGGACAGGTTATGGTAAGGATTCAGCAGTGACGATGTATGCAAACCCGGCGAAAACGATTTAAGCCCGGGAATGTTTCTTCGCGCTATCAGATATTTGTCCCGCCAAAAAATAATCCTTGATGCGTAACGCGGCTGCCGCTTTACATTTCCCATCATGCCCTGAGCGTTTATTTCCGACGAGGACAACGTTATGTCATTCTATGCCAGTAAAAAAATTATCCGTACTGTAGCATGCTCGCTAAGCGCCGCCGCGCTCGTGGCCGGCGGGGTTTTCTCCGCCGGGGCAATGGCCAAGGACGCGCCGCCCACCTACGCGCTGGTGCAAATTAACCAGCAGGCGTTGTTCTTTAACCTGATGAATAAAGGCGCGCAGGAAGCCGCGAAAGAGAGCGGTAAATCATTGGTCATCTTTAATGCCAACGACAATCCGGTGGCGCAGAATGACGCCATCGAAAACTATATCCAGCAGGGAGTGAAAGGCATCCTGGTGGATGCTATTGATGTCAACGGCATTATGCCCGCCATTAAGGAAGCGGCGGACGCCCATATACCGGTTATCGCCATCGACGCGGTACTCCCGGACGGCCCGCAAAAATCCCAGGTGGGCGTGGATAATGTCAAAGGAGGCCAGATCCTGGGCGATTATTTTACCGATTATGTACAAAAAAATATGAACGGCAAAGCGAAGGTCGGTATTGTCGGCGCCCTGAACTCAGCCATTCAGAATGCCCGGCAGAAAGGTTTTGAAGACGCGATAAAAAAGAATCCGGCGATTACCGTCGCCGATGTGGTGGACGGACGCAATATCCAGGATGATGCCCTGACCGCGGCGGAAAACCTGATCACCGGCAACCCGGATATGACCGCGATTTACGCCACCGGCGAACCGGCGCTGCTCGGTGCCATGGCGGCGGTGGTCAACCAGGGACGCCAGGGCGATATCAAGGTCTTCGGCTGGGATTTGACCGCCCAGGCGATTGCCGGTATCGATCAGGGGTATGTGGCGGCGGTACTGCAGCAGGATCCGCAGAAAATGGGCGCCGAGGCGTTGAAGGCGCTGAACGCGGTAACCGCCGGCAACAGCGTGGAGAAAAATATCCTGGTACCGGCCGCGGTGGTGACCAAAACCAACGTCGATACCTATCGGCCATTGTTTAAATAACGCCGATCGGATCGGTGTTGATGGTCATGGGTGATAACGCCATTACCCGTACGGCATCCCGGCCCGGGCCGGGATGGATGAACGCGTCCGGTCACGCCAGGATGGCGTCAAGCTCGGCGCGGGTGGGAAACGCGCGCAGCGTACCGCTGCGGCCGATGGTGACTGCCGCCGCCAGGCCCGCGTGCCGCAGGGCGATAGCATCCACCGGCAGGTCGCGCCGCAGCGCGGAGGCCAGCATGGCCGCCAAAAAGGTATCGCCCGCGCCGGTGGTGTCGACGACCCGGCAGGGCGCGGCTTCGGCCCGCAGTTGCCGGCCGTCCCTGAACAATACCGCGCCGTCGGCGCCCAGGGTCATGACCAGGGCGCCGTTGCCGCCGGCCAGCAGGCGCCGTGCGGCGTCGGTCCTGTTTTCCAGGGCGGCGTTGAGCAAACGGGCCTCGACGCTGTTCACCACGGCCAAATCGACCAGCGGCCAGAGCCGGGCGAATTCCGTTTTGACCGGCGAGGGATTAAACACGGTGTATAACCGGCGGCTGCGGCAATATTCAAAAATGGCGCGCGTTTTATCAAAGGAGAAATTACCCTGCTGCAAGACGATATCGCCCGGCCGGGCATCGGCCAGGACGGCAGTTATCTGCGCCAGCGCTAACATCCCGGCGGCGGTGGTGGTGGTAATATTGGCGTTATCACCGTCGGCGCTGTTTAAGATAATCGAGGTATCGGTCGCACAATCCAAGGGTTCTTCTGGAAATAATGTTAATGATTCCTGAGCTAATTTATCGCGACACCAGTCACCCTGATGATCGTTGCCGCGGGCGGCGATTAACGTGGTGCTTATTCCGCAGCGGGCCAATATTACGGCCTGATTGGCGCCTTTACCGCCAAGGTCCTGCGATATTTTTCGGCCATGGATCGATGCGCCTTTTTCCGGCAGTTCATCGATTTGATAGGTCTGGTCAACGCCCATATTACCCACGACATAGACGTGCATAACTTATTCCTTAGAAGGTGAAACATAATGGCATCTATATCAGCAGAAAAACCAAGCGCAATACAAGATATATTTTCAAGAAACAAAGCGATAATTGGCGTGGTCCATTGCGAAGCCTTTCCCGGCTCGCCACAATATAAAGGCCAGTCTTTTGCTAAAATAATCGATCGCGCGCTCTATGACGCAAAAAGTTATATTGAAGGCGGTGTGCATGGATTAATTGTCGAGAACCACGGCGATATTCCTTTTTCTAAACCCGAGGATATCGGCCCGGAAACGGCGGCGTTAATGTCGGTGATTACCGATCGTATTAAGATGGCATTCGGCGTGCCGCTCGGCATCAATGTATTGGCCAATGCGGCGTTGCCGGCATTGGCCACGGCGTTGGCGGGCGGCGCGGATTTTATCCGGGTCAACCAATGGGCGAACGCCTACATCGCCAACGAAGGTTTTATCGAGGGGGCGGCGGCCAGGGCGCTGCGTTATCGCAGCCTGCTGCGCGCCGAGCATATCCGGGTGTTTGCCGACAGCCATGTAAAACACGGCAGCCATGCCATTGTCGCCGATCGCTCCATCCAGGAACTGACCCGCGATGTGGATTTTTTCCAGGCCGACGCGGTGATCGCCACCGGCCAGCGCACCGGCGACAGCGCCACCCTGGAGGAAATTGACGAAATCCGTTCGGCCACGGTGTTGCCGTTGCTGGTCGGGTCGGGCGTCACGCCAGATAACGTAGGACAGATCCTGCAGCGCACCCAGGGGGTGATCGTGGCCAGCACCCTGAAAGTGGACGGCGTATGGTGGAACGAAGTGGAGCCGGCGCGGGTTAAACATTTTATGGCCGCGGCGCGGGCCGCGCTGGAGGCGTGATCGTGATAAGTTTTAGCGAACAATTGCTGGCGGAACATCAATCCACCTGGCAGGCCATGCAGCAGCATCGTTTTGTCACCGATATCGGGCAGGATCGGCTGCCGGCGCGGGTGTTTAACCAGTACCTGGTGTTTGAAGGCGATTTTGTCGCCACGGCCATCGGCATTTTTGCCCTGGCGGTGAGCAAGGCGCCTGGCATCCGCCAGCAGCGCTGGCTGGTGGGCGTGCTAAACGCGCTGGTGGACGAGCAGATGGGCTATTTTGAGGACGTGCTGGCAAGGCGCGGCATCGATATTAACAACTACAGGCGCGATGTGCCGGCGGTCGCCCGTTTTCGCGACGGTATGCTGGCGGCGGCGCGGCAGGGGGGCTATGCGGATATTATTACCCTGATGTTCGGTGCCGAGTGGATGTATTACGCCTGGTGTCGGCGCGTCAGCGAGTCGGCGCAGTCGGACGCCGATTTGCGCCATTGGGTGGAGATGCATGCCGCCGAGGCGTTTTTTGCCCAGGCGCGCTGGTTAAAAGAGGAATTGGACGCCCTCGCCGCGGCCCTGCCGGAGACGGAGCGCCAGCGCCTTTCCGACCTTTACCGCCAGGTGCTGGTGTGGGAAATTGATTTTCACGAGGCGGCGTATACCCAATAAGGCAGGGAAACAACGCCGGGTGGTTGCCCGGCGTTGGGTAGGGCGGCTTTGCGCCATCACCCGACGGAGGTTACCGGATGATGTTTGCGCGCCAGGATCGGCTTGAGAAAACGCGCGGTATGCGAGGTTTCACAGGCCGCCACCGTTTCCGGCGTGCCGGAGATCAGGATTTCGCCGCCGCCGTTGCCCCCTTCCGGACCCAAATCGACAATCCAGTCCGCGGTTTTAATCACGTCCAGGTTATGCTCGATAACCACGATGGTATTGCCCTGATCGCGCAGCTGGTGCAGTACCGCCAGCAGCTGTTCGATATCGGCAAAATGCAACCCGGTGGTGGGTTCGTCAAGGATATACAGCGTCTGCCCGGTGCCGCGTTTCGACAGTTCGCGCGCCAGCTTCACGCGCTGCGCCTCGCCGCCGGACAACGTGGTCGCCGACTGGCCCAGCCGGATATAGGACAGGCCCACGTCGATCAGGGTTTGCAGCTTGCGCGCCAGTGCGGGCACCGCGTCAAAAAACTCGCGGGCGTCCTCGATGGTCATATCCAGCACCTCGTGGATATTTTTACCCTTATACTTCACTTCCAGGGTTTCACGGTTGTAGCGCTGCCCTTTGCACTGATCGCAGGGCACGTAGATATCCGGCAGAAAGTGCATTTCCACTTTTATCACCCCGTCGCCCTGGCAGGCTTCGCAACGTCCGCCGCGCACGTTAAAACTGAAACGCCCCGGCGTATAACCGCGCGTACGGGATTCAGGCACGCCGGCAAACAGTTCACGCACCGGCGTGAATACGCCGGTATAGGTCGCCGGGTTGGAGCGCGGCGTGCGCCCGATGGGGCTTTGGTCGATATCAATGACCTTATCGAAATGTTCCAGGCCCTGGATATCGCGATAAGGGGCGACCTCGGTGGTGGTGGCGCCGTTGAGCTGGCGCTGCGCCACCGGGAACAGCGTGTCATTGATAAGCGTCGATTTACCGGAACCCGAGACGCCGGTGATGCAGGTAAACAGGCCCACCGGCAGGGTCAGCGTAACATCCTTGAGGTTATTGCCCCGGGCGCCGATAAGCTTCAGCACCTTGGTGGGGTCGGCCGGTATGCGGTGTTCGGGGATGGCGATTTCCCGCTTGCCGCTCAGGAACTGGCCGGTCAGCGAGGCCGGATTGGCCATGATCTGCTCGGCGGTGCCTTCCGCGACGATTTCGCCGCCGTGCACCCCCGCGCCCGGGCCGATATCGATAATATGATCCGCCGACCGGATGGCGTCTTCGTCATGTTCGACCACAATCACCGTATTGCCGAGGTTGCGCAAATGAATAAGCGTTTCCAGCAGGCGTTCGTTATCGCGCTGGTGCAGCCCGATGGACGGTTCGTCCAGCACATACATCACCCCCACCAGGCCGGCGCCGATCTGGCTGGCCAGGCGGATGCGCTGCGCCTCGCCGCCGGACAGGGTTTCCGCCGAGCGGGACAGCGAGAGGTAGTTCAGGCCCACGTTCACCAGGAATTTCAGCCGATCGCGGATCTCCTTGAGGATTTTGTCCGCAATCTGCGCGCGCTGGCCGCTGAGTTTCATCTCATCAAAGAACCCCAGCGCATTGCCGATGCCCATATCGGAAATGGTCGGCAGGGTGGTGTTTTCCACAAACACATGGCGCGCCTCGCGCCTGAGGCGGGTGCCGCCGCAGCTGGCGCAGGGCCGGTTGCTGATGTATTTCGCCAGTTCCTCGCGCACCGCCGAGGATTCGGTTTCCTTATAGCGGCGCTCCATGTTCGGCAGCACGCCTTCGAAAGGATGGCGCCTGACCGAGCTGTCGCCGCGATCGTTGATATACCTGAACTCAATGGTTTCCTTGCCGGAGCCGAACAGGATTTTTTGCTGTACCGAGGCGTCCAGCGCATTGAACGGCGCTTCCACATCGAACTTATAATGGTCCGCCAGGGAGCGCAGCATTTGGAAATAGTAAAAGTTGCGCCGATCCCAGCCGCGAATGGCGCCGCCCGCCAGCGAGATTTCCTCGTTCTGCAATACACGTTCCGGATCGAAGTATTGCTGCACGCCCAGTCCGTCGCAGGTGGGGCAGGCGCCGGCCGGGTTATTAAATGAGAACAGCCGGGGTTCCAGCTCCGGCATGCTATAACCGCAGATCGGGCAGGCAAAGTTGGCCGAAAACAGCATCTCCTCGGCATCGCCGCCGTCCATCTCGGCCACCACCGCCGTGCCGCCTGACAGGCCGAGCGCGGTTTCAAACGATTCCGCCAGGCGCTGGGCCAGATCTTCGCGCACCTTGAACCTGTCGACCACCACTTCGATGGTGTGTTTCTTTTGCAGTTCCAGTTTGGGCGGATCGGAGAGATCGCATACTTCGCCGTCGATGCGGGCGCGGATATAGCCCTGGGTGGCCAGGCCTTCCAGGGTTTTGCTGTGCTCGCCTTTGCGGTCTTTGACGATCGGCGCCAGTAGCATCAGGCGCTTGCCCTCCGGCTGCGACAGCACGTTATCCACCATCTGGCTGACGGTTTGCGCCGCCAGCGGCACGTCGTGATCGGGACAGCGCGGCTCGCCGACGCGGGCGAACAGCAGGCGCAGGTAGTCGTGGATTTCGGTAATCGTCCCGACGGTTGAGCGCGGGTTATGCGAGGTGGATTTCTGCTCGATGGAAATAGCGGGGGACAGCCCCTCGATATGGTCGACATCCGGTTTTTCCATCAGCGACAGGAACTGGCGGGCATAAGCGGACAGCGATTCGACGTAGCGGCGCTGCCCTTCGGCATACAGGGTGTCGAACGCCAGCGAGGACTTGCCGGAGCCGGACAGGCCGGTAATCACTATGAGCTTGTCGCGGGGAATAATCAGACTAATGTTTTTCAGATTGTGGGTACGCGCACCCCGAACTTCGATCTTATCCATTCAACTTAATCCCGACACCGGATGAATATTTGCCGCCGGTGATGCCTGCAACGACACACCTGGCGCGAAACGGACAATTATGACACAAAAAAAGCTGAACGAATATCCAGTATTGATTGTAACGCTGAACTCTGCATTCATCGGGCTGCGATCGCAGCCGCAATGATTTTCACCCGTGTCCTTTGGGCATTTGCGTGGTAAACTTTACCGATTACACTTACGTAAACGTTTAAGTAAAACATCTTATCAGGAGAGTCGACATGGCCAGCAGAGGCGTTAATAAAGTGATTCTAGTCGGAAATCTGGGCCAGGATCCGGAAGTCCGCTACATGCCGAACGGTGGCGCCGTGGCCAACATGACTCTGGCCACTTCCGAGAGCTGGCGCGACAAGCAGACCGGCGAGACCAAGGAAAAAACGGAATGGCACCGCGTGGTGCTGTTCGGCAAGCTGGCGGAAGTGGCCGGCGAATATCTGAAAAAAGGGTCGCAGGTCTATATCGAAGGCGCGTTGCAAACGCGTAAATGGACCGATCAGGGCGGCCAGGAACGTTACACCACCGAAGTCGTGGTTAACGTCGGCGGCACCATGCAGATGCTGGGCGGCCGCCAGGGCGGCGGCGCGGCGGGTGCCGGCGCGGGCGCGGGCGGCGGCCAGCAGGGCTGGGGCCAGCCGCAGCAGCCGCAGGGCGGCAACGCGCAGTTCAGCGGCAATCCGGGCGGCGCGGCGCCGGCAGCGCCCGCGGCCAGTCGTCCCGCCGCGCAGAACAATGCGCCGGCCGCGGGCAATGAGCCGCCGATGGATTTTGACGACGATATTCCGTTTTAATAGCTACCCAGCCCATCTTGCCACATCCAGGCTTAAAACCCCCGCATCGCGGGGGTTTTGTATTTTCGCCGTCACTCAGCGCTAAGCCGAACCGGGGGACGTGATATCCGCTGATGGAATCCGCCACTGGCCGTCATGACGTGTGGCGGCGGAATGTATCCTGCTAGCGACGGGACGACGGCGCGTAGAACGGTGCGCGCGGCGTTTCCTGCGCCAGATAATCGCGGTAAAAATCTTTTACATGCGGGAATACAGCCTTGCCCAGCTCGCGCCGGGCCTGCTCGTCCGCGCTGCGCGGCGCGGCCAGCTTTTGCGCGATATCATTGAGCACGGCGGCGCGATCGACCCGGGTAAACCGCCCCCGATGGCAGACTTCCTCGCCCTGGATGAATACGCTCTCGATATCCTTGGCGCGCGCCCGCTGCACCAGTACATCCAGCAGGGGAATATCCTCATCCTGATACGGCCAGGTGATACTTTGCCAATCGAACAGCACCGCATCCGCCAGTTTTCCCGGCTCCAGCCGGCCGATCCGCCCGGCAAAGGGGGTGGTTTTTGCCCCGCCCTCGGTGGCCATGCGCACGATTTCCCCACAGGACGGCACTTCATCGTCCTCAATGCCGGGCACGCGATGCACCCGCAACGCCAGACGCATCTCCTGCAGCATATCGCGATCTTCGTTAATTCCCGCCTCATCCAGCCCCAGGCCGACGGTCAGCCCATGGCGGCGGAAGGCGTTCAGCGGCGCGACGCCGCTGCGCAGGCGCAAATTAGAACTGCAGTTATGGCAAACGCAGGTTCCCGTCGCCGCCGCCAGTTCAATATCGGCCTCGTTCAGCCAAACGCCATGTCCCAGGGTCAGCGATGGTCCCAGCAGGCCCAGCTTGTGCAGGTGCGCCAGTGCCGTGGTGCCGGTGCGTCTACGGGCATATTCCCGCTGGTAGGCGGTTTCGACCAGATGCATATGCATCGGCACGCCGGCGTTATCCGCTTCCGCTTTAATCGCCTGCAATGCTTCATCACCGCACCAGTGCAGGTTGGCGGGCGCCAACTGAATACGCGTTAGCGACTGGCCGCGGTTATCCGCCGCCAGCATGCGGAACAGCTTAAGGTGATCGTCCAGCGGCAGCCGCTGCTTTTTCAGATGAGCGGCCAACTGCGGCCGGATTTCAGCCGGCACGCGGGCCACAAACCGTTCATCGGCTTCATAGACCAGCAGATTCTGCTCACGCACCGCGAAGCTGTAGGAGGCGCGCATGCCTATCTCACGGTAGGCGGCAAGCACCGCGCCAGCCGCCTGATGTATCGTCTCCAGCGTACCGGGGCGCCAGCCGTGGATATGCTGTACCGTGGTGATGCCGGAGGCGATCATCTCAAAAGCGGAATAAAGCGTATCCAGCCGCAAATCCACCTCGCGTGCGCCCATGCGGCTGGCAAACCACAGTTCCAGCGCATAATCGGGCGAACCCAACTGCAGCGGGGTTAAGCCCACATGATGATGGCTGTTGACAAATCCCGGCATCAGCACGTGTTGCATGGACCCGTAGCGGCGGACCTGGGGATATTTATGGATCAAATCATCGGCATTGCCGATGTCCTCGATAACACCGTCTTTTTGGTAAAGCGCGCCCCGTTCCACCGCGATCGGGCGACCATCGTCGCCGATCCCCTGGATAAGGGTGCCCGCCAAGATCAATGATTCAGACATAGGGATATCCTGTAGCTGTGAGTTTATCGTACCCAGCCGTATGGCACGGGGCCGAACAAATCGTCGCGCCGATCGTTGAAATAGCGCATTTGCTGACGAATTTGACTGAATTGCCGGTAATCCAGCGTTGCGTTCACTTCCCCCGCCCCAAGGTGGCGAGGGCGGTGTGCCAGCAGCGTGCCGTCGGCGTTGATCACGCACGACTCGCCGTAATTATCCGTCGCTATTCCGTCCAGCCATTCCTCGCCCACTTTATTGGCGCAAACGACTATCAGGCCGTTCTCTTTGGCATGGGTACGCAATTCGCCGAGGAAGAAGGCTGCGTCGTCGCCGCCGCTGCCGGCGACGGGAACAATGACCACCTCAACCCCCGCCTGGCGCAGCGCGCGCCAGCATTCAGGAAAGCGGCGGTCATAACAGATCAAAATCGCACAGCGCCAGCCTTCAATAGCGAACCTTTGCAGTCCGTCGCCCGGCGTGAAATGCGCGGCCTCGTCATAGCCGGGCGGCGGATAGTCGCTGGCCGGCAAATGCAGCTTCCTGGCCAGGGCGCCGTCGCCCAGCCGTTTCCCCAGGCGGTCAAAACCGATAACGGCGTTGTGGTAACAGCCGGTTTGGCTATCGTGCTCATAGAGCGGCAATAAAATAGCGCATCCCAGCCGCTGGGCCAGCGCCGCGCACCATCCGGCGCTCTCGCCCCGGACGGATTCGGCCCAGTGGCGATATTTTTCCGCCGGCGCGGCGCAAAAATAGGGCGTCAGCGCCAGCTCGGGCAGCGCCACCAGCCGTGCGCCGGCTTGAGCGGCGCGGGTAATGGCCGCCTCCAGCTGCCGGCGATTAAGCGCCAAATCCTCGCAACCCGGCGGCATTTGCAGCGCGGCCACCGGCAGGTAGGGTGATATCATCAGCCCACCTCCTGTTCGGCAAAGGCGCGATCGACTTCATCGCGCAGCAAATCGATAAGATGGTCGCTGAGCTGATGAAACAGGGGGCTTTTGGGGTCGCGCGGCCGCGGGAGATCGATGGGAATGATTTCTTTGATGCCGCCCGGACGCGCGGTAAAAACCACCACGCGATCGGCCAGCGCCACGGCTTCATCAATATGATGGGTGACAAAAATCATCGATACGCCGGTTTGCCGCCATATGCGGATAAGAAAGTCCTGCATCTTCGCCCGCGTTTGCACATCCAATGCCGCAAAGGGTTCATCCAGCAGCAGCGCCTCGGGATTCAGCGCCAGCGCCCTGGCCATCGCCACCCGCTGGCGCATGCCGCCGGATAACTGATCGGGCCGTTTCTGCGCGGCATCGGCGAGGCCGACGTTTTGCAGGATGGACTGCGCCCGTTTCAGCCTTTGTTCTTTCGACATACCCTGCATCTTCAGGCCGAAGGCGACATTTTCCGCAACCGAAAGCCAGGGATAGAGCGACGCTTCCTGGAAGACAAATCCGCGATCGGTGCCCGGTTGCGACACCTCGGCGCCGCCGCAGCGGATTGAGCCTTCGCTGACCGATTCCAGCCCGGCTATCATATACAGCAGGGTGCTTTTACCGCAGCCGCTGGGCCCAAGCAGCACGACAAACTCTCCGCGCGCCACTTGCAAATCGACATTTTTCAGCGCGACGACAGCGCCGCCTTGCGCGTCGGTCCAGACTTTGCCCACGCTATTGCAATCAATCAGCGGCGGCTGTGGGAGGGTATTTTGCGTCATTTCTGGCCTCCGGCGCGGTTGTCAGGTACCCAGTAAAGGAGCTTTTTCTGCACATAGCGCAACAGCAGATCGAAAACAAATCCGGTAATGCCGATGATGGTCATGGTGAAAAACGACAGGCTGGAATTGAAGGTATTGCGCGCCTGCATGACGATTTGCCCCAACCCGCTGCCAACGCCTGTCGCCTCAGCCACCAGCACAATCATCCAGGCGCCGAACAGGTTCATGCGCAGTACGAAAAATAACGCGGGCAGGATGGCGGGGATAATGACGTAACGGAAGGTTTGCGCCCGGCTGGCGCCCATAACCGCCGCCACGTTGAGATGGGTTTTGCTCACGCTCTCAATCTGGCTGATAGTGGATACCGTCATGACGAAAAACAGTGAAATAAACACCATGAAAATCGCCGGTGGATTGCCGATGCCGAAGATAAATATGGCCACCGGCAGCCAGGCGATAGGCGAAATAGGCGCCAGCAGGGTGATGGTCGGCAATACCAGCTTGCCGAACAGGCGGAAATAGCAAATGGCCAGACCACATACCAGGCTCAGGACAAAACCCAGAGTCAGGCCCGCCATCACGCGGCCCACCGTGGCGAGAATGGTTTTTCCCAACGACAATAAGGCGGTGTCGTTAGTGACCTGGCCAATCACATCGGTTGGGATAAAGTATTGCGCCTGCTGGGCAAAATTCGCCAGGAAGATATGTGGCGGCGGCAACAACAGCGGATTTAATCCCCCAAAAGCCCAGCACGCTTCCCAGATCCCGGCAAACAGGGCGACGGAAGCCACGCCCCAGCCGAGGCGCGAGAAAAACGCCGGCCAGCCGCGGCGGCGGGTTTTCCTGACCGGAGGAATGATCTCGACCGGTGAGACACCAGCCGCTTTTACCGGCTTTCGCAGGGTATTCACATTCATGCGCTTTTCAGCTCCAGCGAACCATACAAGTCGGGATTTTCCTTAATCACCTCATTGAGCAATGACCAGTCGAAGATATCCGTTCCTGGTACCTTCTGGATGTAACGCAGCTCTTTCAGGTTATTGGCGCGCTGCAGGATAAAATCCTGGTTCTGCCGCTGGTCTATCATCGCCGGCTGTTTGGCGGCGGCGTCCAGGGTGGCTTCGTAGCTGGTCTTGAAATATTTGCCCACGGTATCCTTGACCGCCGAGGCGCGGTCGGTCTCTTCCTGATGCTGGCCGATCATCATGCCCTTGATAAGCGCCTTCACCGCCTCGCGATTTTCCGCCAGCACGGAGGAGCGTACCGCCAGCACGCAATCGCTATAGTTCTTGCCATAGATGTCGACGCCGTCGGAAAGCCGTACTGCGCCAGGGCGCGCCTGCAATGCCTGGGTAGCATAAGGTTCGATATGGCACATGGCGTCGATATTGCCGTTGATAAACGCCTGGGCCAGTTCCGGGGAGGTGCCGAAGTAGCGCACTTTGACGTCGGCAAAGCCCATGCCCGCTTTCTTCAGATAGTCATAAGGCAGCATTTCCAGCGTATCCGCCTGGAAGGTGCCTAGCGTCTTGCCACGCAGCTTTTCGGCGGAATCGATGCCCTGCTGGCTGACGATTACGCAGCCCTGCACGCCTGAGCCGGCGACAATCTTGATTGGCGCGCCCTGAGCGAAAAGCGTAATAAAGTTGGTGTAGGGGACTACCGTCACATCCACCAGCCCGGCGCCGAACAAGGCGGCTATATCGGCGTTAGTCGGGGTGGTGACAAAATCCAGCGCGACGTTTTTCGCCAGCCCGCGTTCCTTGACCAGGAAGAAGGGACAGTTGCATAATCCCGTCCCATGGGTGGCCTTAAAGGTGGTGATATCCGCCGCCAGGGCGGGGGTGCTGATAAGGTATTTGCCCAACGCCAGGCCGCCGGCCGCCAGCGCGCTGTGTTTCAGGAAGTGGCGGCGATTGATATCAAAGCCATTAAGCCGCGGTAAAACCCGTTTTGTTGACATGATCTTTGTCTCCTGGTGTTGATAAAAGAGCGAACGAACCCCTGCCTGCAAGGCATAATGTCCAGTGGATGGCTGTCGCGGCCTGGTGGCAGGCGAAGCCGCGTATTAGTGCGTATATTCCGTTTGCGCCAGCAGGGCGGATAACCGGCTGAAATCGAGTACGGAATACGGATTATCCGGCGGCGCCAGCCTGCCCATCGCCGCCAGCGCCTGGAACCGGCTGATAATGGCGCCGGCAAGAGGGCGAATATCGATTTGCGGCGGCTGCCGCGCCAAGCCTTGCATCATCGTCGCCGGGGGAACGCCGGGATAAAATCGGGTTACGCTTGCCAGGGCGCCCTGCGGATCCGCCTTTATCGTGGTTTCCGCCTGCAACAGGGCCTTTATCACCGCATCCACCACATCCGGGTATTGATGTAAAAAGCTCTGGCGTGTGACCAATACGGTATCGGGGTAACCGGTTCCCCACACTTCGGCGGCGTCGCACATTTTTTGAAAACCCAGCATTTCGAGCTGGCTAATCACCGGCTCGATAAAAGTGCAGGCGTCTATTTCACGCCGCTGCATGGCGGTAATCGCCTGGTGCAAGGTGTCGAAATAACGAATATCGCTGTGTTGCCAGGCGCCGCGGTAATGGGTGATCGTATCGTGCAGCAGCACTTCCATCGGATCCTCGAAGAAGGTGCCGAAGCGCAGGGCAGAAGGCGCCGCGGCCACGCTGTCCGGATGGATCATTACCGCCATGCCGCCAACGCCGCTTCCGGCGATAATGCGCAGCGGATCCGCCGCGCTGAAATCGCTCAGCGGCTGGGTAAATCCCGTGGTGCCAATCTGCGCCGCGCCGCTTCTGAGCAATGCGATGGTTGACGCGGTGCCGCTGAGTTCCGGCACCCTCACCGTTAATCCCTGTTCGCGAAAGTAACCGCATGCCTGCGCCACGAATAACGGCAGGTTGGAAAGCGCTTCACCATGAGCCAATACCAGTTCAGACATGCGGTGCTCCACAAAATGCTTAAAGATTGTCAACAATCATCTGCGGCGAAATAGCGTCGGGATCGTTGCGGCAGAGGATATGGATTAAATTTGACAATAAGATCATGCAAAATTGAAGTCAATAATTATTTAAATTGTTCATCAGTTTTATTTTCGTAATATGCATTTCTTATATATAGCGTTTTGCGGGCAAAAAGAAAGGAAAATACAAAGTGAGAAAAGAGCACCTAAAGCGCTCTTTCTACAGGGGAAAACCGGTGGATGTAAAGGGTGTGGGGACATCGGGGCTGCCGGGCCGCATGGGCCAGATATAAGAAATTCAGTTTCCCGTGCCGAGCAGGATCTCTTCCAAATCGTCTTCCTCTTCTTCCGGCTCTTCCAGATGAAGCGAATTTTCGATCCCCAGCAGGTGATCCAACATGAGTTTTTGCGCGCGCATGCTGTCCCGCGCCTCTACCGCATCGACCAGCCGTTCATGCTCGTTGTGCTGGCAGGTGACGTCCGTGGGGGTGTCATACAGCAGGATAGTCAAGCACGTCAATAACTGCAGGCCGCGTACGGTTCTTTCAAGAAAACGATTTCCCGCCAGGGAGGCCAGCAGCACATGAAACTCGCCGGACAAGCGCACAATCTTGCGGCGATCGCCTGAATGCCTGGCTTTTTCTTCCTGTTTAACGTGCTGGCGCAGCAGCGTGATTTCCTGCGCGGTCACCCGCTGACATATATTTTCCAGCAAGGGAATCTCGACATAGCGCCGGGCCTGGAAAAATTCCTTCGCTTCCGCAATGGTGGGGCTGGCAATAAAAGCGCCACGGTTGGGCAGGATTTCCACCACGCGCTCGAAAGCCATTTGTTGCAAAGCCTCTCTTACGACGGTGCGGGAGACCTTGAAAATGGCCGCCAGCTTTTCTTCCGTAAGCTTGGTGCCGGGCTTCAGGCGGTGTTCCGAGATGGCATTCATTAATTTCTCATACACCGCGCTGCGATCCCGGGCACATAGCGTGGCCGCGGCCTGCATATTTTCATCTGTCGGACGTTTCGCTCTGGCCATGTTAAATCACTCAGCCTCCTACCTGTGGCGGAATTTAATATCAATATTTATTTACAACAATCATGACACCAATATGTATATGTCTACAAGATAAATTGTTAAACATTAAAATTAATTATGTTTATCAGTCTATACGGACGATACAGTACGGCCGTAGCGTGATGACATTGGTAACCTGGGTTACTATCCTTGAATTACCCTCCTTTGTCCGGCGATTGTTGGCTAATATCACTTGTTTCGTTAAAAAATCGTACTATTTTACAAGATCGGCAGCGGCCTTCCAGGGATTATCGAAGCGTAGACACGCGTCGTATCAATAATAGGACCATGCCATGGATCATATTGTGTATGTTGTTGACGATGATGATGCGGTAAGACAAGCCATCGTTCGGCTGCTACAGTCGGAAGACTTTAACGTTGCCGATTTCGCCTCGGCGGAGATGTTCCTGAACCAGCATTTTGGCCCGCTCCCCAGTTGCTTGATCCTCGATATGAATATGCCGGTGGCGGATGGGTTCCAGGTTCTGGCCGCGCTGGAAAAAAAAGGCAGGGAATTGCCGATTATTTTTATCACCGGGTTTGGCACCATTCCTCTTTCGGTGCGGGCGATGAAGGCCGGGGCCTGCGAGTTTTTAACCAAACCGATCGACGCGGAAGACCTGCTCAACGCCGTGCGCGAGGGGCTGTCGGCGGCGGAAAAAAACCTCTCGTTCGTGAGCGAGCAGTCGAGCCTGGCCCAACGGCATCAAACCCTGACGCCCCGGGAGCGCGAAGTACTGGGACTGGCCATCGGCGGCCTGCTGAATAAACAAATCGCCACGGCGCTGGGCGTCAGTGAAATTACCGCCAAAGTCCATAAACGGCGGGTGATGGAAAAAATGCAGACCCGCTCCCTGGCCGATCTGGTGCGGGCGGCGGAACGGCTGCATATTGTTAAATCACAAAGTCGTTAACGCTTCCCTTCTTATGAGGAACATCATTATGCCGGAGCATGTCAATGGCGATTATCGCGCCAGCCTCAAAACCGTTTCAACCTCATTACGTAAGCTGCATAAGGCCTTGATTGACCTGGAAACGGCGCGCTTCGGCCCGATCGGCGGCCCGTTTGAGCATTTGCAACTGGTGAGCAGCCATCCGCAGTTTGCCTGGATCCGGCGCCTGTCGGAGATCTTGGTGGAATTGGACGAACGGCTGGATGAACCGGACGACATCGATGCCGCAACGGTCCTGTCATATAAAACCGTCATTGAGCGTTTACTTGCCCTCGGGCCGGAAAACGACACGGAATTCGCTAAAAAATATATCGCCGCGCTGCAGGAATCCACCGAGGTGGCGATGGCGCACGGGGCGCTGCGTCATCTTCTGTTTTTAGCCAATGATACGTCAGGCGCGCCGGGTAATGCGCCGGCATGATGCATAGGCTCAGGGCTGTGCCGGGGGCCACGGCGCCACCGGTACGGCCAGGCTGCCGCCCTGGGTGCGTTGCCAATAACCCGGCGATGTGCCGGTAAAGGTTTTAAATACCCGTGAAAAATGGCTTTGGTCGGTAAAACCGCATTCGAGCGCGATCTCCGTCAGCGTCTGTTGCCTGGCGCCCAGGAGTTCCAGCGCTTTCCGGATGCGCATGTTTTGCAGCCAGACACAGGCGGAAGTGCCGGTGGTATTTTTGAAATTGCGCGCAAAGTGCGCGCGGGACAGGCCGCATTCCCGGGCAATCAATTCAAGCGAAACGCCCTTCGACAGGTTTTCCAGCATAAAATCCTTGGCCCGTTGTTCCTGCCAGGGCGCCAGCCGGCCTTTCTGCCGGGTCCAGTCCTGGGATGCCTTGCCGTAGACTTCGGCAATATGGGCGAACAGCGCCAGGGAGATATGATCAAACATAAAATCATGCATGCCGCCGGGTTGACCCAATAACGGGATCAGCGCCTGTGCCAGATGATAAATCACCGGATCCAGCGCGCCGGGAGCGCAGTCAAAATGACCGATGCGCTTTTGTCCGCTGTCATAGGTGAATTCGTCCAGCGCCTGGCGGGTAATTAAAAATCGTACGTTATCAAAGGCGCTCAAATGCTGGCAACGCCAGTCCTCGGTAAGCCTGGTAATCGCGACGGCCTGCTGCGCGTGTCCGCCCGCGTGGACCAGGCGGCCGTCATGCCAGAGTCGGTGCGAGGCGAAATCCCGCAGCTGCACGATAACGGAAAAGGCTTCGTGATGGGGAATGGCGATAACCGGCGCGTGTTCCGGCGGCATGGTTTCCCTATGGCGGCTGACGACCAGCCGCGCCGCGCCGGTGGCCAGCGGGTTGACTGGCGAGGTGATAGTATCGATTTTTTACGCTCCCGGTGAATGTCGTCGGCTTAGACTGCGCACGCGGCGCACGCAACAACAAGGATCGCTGCAGACCCACAGTAAACCACAGAATACCCGGCTGGCGACCCTTTCCCGGGGCGCCGGGGCGGGATTCAGAATTTAGCCATTAGGGCGAACGCCGCCGCGGCGCGGCCTGGTTTTGCCTTTAACCGCCGGTGGGCAGCGCAGGCAGGGTGAACGAAAAACAGCTGCCGTGGGGATGGCGCTGTGACGCCGCCATCTGCCCCCGGTGGTTTTCGATTATGGCATGGCTGATGGCAAGCCCCATGCCCATGCCCTGCTTCTTGGTGGTATAAAAAGACTCGAATACCCGCGCCCTGACCTCGTCGCTCAGGCCGATACCGGTATCGGCCATGGCGAAGGTTATCTTGCCCGGCGCCGGATTGACGGAGGACAAGGTGAGGATGCGCGGCCGGTCATCCACGTCCGCCATGGCTTCCGCGGCGTTCATCACCAGGTTAAGCAGCACCTGCTGGATTTGCACGCTGTCGCCATAGACGATAAAGGCATCGGCCCACAGCTTATCTTCGATGGCAATCCGGCGTCTTTCCAGTTCGCTATGGGAAAGGGTAAGGATATGATGCGCGGTATGGTGCAAATCGACAGGGGCAAAATGGGGCGGCGCGTTGCGGGTGAGCGCCTGCAGGCTGCGGATCATTTCTCCCGCGCGCTTGCCTTCGGCAATGATATCCTCCAGGCCGGTGCGGACATTATCCAGCCTGGCCGGGTCGCGGTTAAGCCAGCGCAGGCTGGCGCCGGCGTTGGCCACGATGGACATCAGCGGCTGGTTGATTTCATGGGCAATCGAGGCGGTGAGCTGCCCGACCGTCGTGGCCCTCGCCACACGCGCCAAGTCGGCCTGCGCGGCCCTGACCGCGTCCTCGGCCTGTTTGCGGGCGGTGATATCGGTTATGGTGCCAAAATACTCGTGGGCATTGCCGCAGGCCAGGATCGGCTCGCCGATTCCCGCCACGTAGCGAACAGTGCCGTCAGTCCTGACGATGCGATACTCGGCTTGCATGGACAATCCTTTACCCAGGCAATAGTCGATCTGGTTGAGTATCCGGTTTCGGTCATCGGGGTGGACAAAACCGATATAGGCGGTATAGGAGATAGCCTGCTGCTCTTCATCCAAACCGAATATACGCGCGAATTCGGCCGATATTTCCAGCGTTTCCTGGGTGGTTTCCCAGCGCCAGCTGCCGGTGTGGCTGATCTTTTCCCCCAGCATTAATGAGGTCTGGCTGGTGCGCAGCTCGTTCTCGACGCGACGGCGCTGGATATTCTCCTCGAGCAATTCCGCGTACAGGGTGGCGGTTTCAATGGAGATGGCGGCCTGCGCCACCAACAGCGCAATGACCTTCGAATGTTCGGCGGTAAAGGCATCAGGCATCAGCCGGTTTTCCAGGTAGAGCACCCCCACCAGCCGGGCCTGTTTAAACATGGGCACGCACAGCGCCGCCGCGCCGGAAGCCATCAGGTAGGGGTCGTGGCTGAACGGGCTGAACTCCCCCGGCGCGCCCAGGCGGATTTCCTGGCCGGTGCGAATGACCGCGTTAAGCATGGATACCGGCAGATCTGCCGCCACCGGCGCGGCCTTGACCACCTGTACGTTTACGCCGGCGACGGTGGTGTCGGCCCGCGCCTCGATAACCGGCGAACCGGCGATCACCCTGATCAGCAGGCCGCGCTGGGCGCCCGCGTGCTCCAGCGTCATTTTCATCAGGATATGAATCAGCCGGCCGAGATCGATTTCCTCGGATAATGCCCTTGAGGCGATGATAACGCTTTGCAGATCCTGGTTTTCCTGGGCCTGCCTAAAGGAAACCCCCGCGGGGAAACCGCCGCCATCGCCGTGTTTCTCCCGGCTGTCCAGTAAAGCGAACATCTCCTTTCGCATCAGCCCGGCTGCGTTTTTAGCGCCCTGGCGCGCCCGTATGGCCGCCAGGGAAAATTGCCATTTACCGTTGCGCCTGGCCCTGGTGGCCAGTCCGTCATTGATAACGCCATTGATAAACTGCCGGGCGAGTAAAGGATTGCCGCCGGTCTCGGCATGCGCCAAACCGGCAAGCGCCGCCATGTTGGCGGGTGTGGTACGAAAATCGTGCGCCAGCCATCGGGCCAGGGCGGTGGGGCTTAATGGCGCGGGCTGGATATCCACCACCCGCGCCGCGTTATGGCGCAGCGTGGCAAGCGGCGCGGGAAGCGACGGGTCGCCGGGGGATGTCGGGTCGCGTAACGCAACCACCAGCAGCAGCGGCAGCATGGCGGTATGGGCCATCAGGTGCTCCAGCAGGCCCATGCTGGCCGGGTCTATCCACTGAATGTCGTCGATCGCCAATACCAGCGGGCGGCCCAAAGTGGCAAAGGCGCTGGCCAGACCATATATCATAGGGTTAAACCGCGCCTCTCCCGCCTCGGCGGAAAGCGCGTACAGCGGGCTTTTTTTACCCAATATCAATGCCAGTTCCGGTACCAGATTGATGGCCAGCCCCGCATCATCGCCAAGCGCCGACGCGAGACGTGTTTTCAGCGCATCGATTTGCGCCGCCGGTTGCCCGAGCATATACAGGGTAAGCGATCTGAACGCCTCCGACAGCACGGCGAACGGCAGTACCTGTCGATACCGGCACACCCGGGCGACGGCCAGGAGCGCGTCTTCTCCCCGCAGTCCCGCCAGGGCGCGGGCAATCAGCGATGATCTGCCGATCCCAGGAGGGCCGCCGACCACCACCAGCGCATGGGTTCCCTGGCTTTTCACCCGGGTAAACGCGGCGGAAAAAGCCTGGAGACCGCTGGGCGGCGTGAAGCGGCCATCGGACGGCCGCAACGACGGGGAAATATCCTGTAGCCCCGGCATAAAGCGCCGGATATGGCCGTACGCCGCCAGCGCAGAACGGCATCGCCTGAAATCCGCCATCAGCCCTTCGATGGTCTGGTAGCGGCTTTGCGCAGATTTAGCCAGCAGTTTCATCACCACCTGCGATAACATTTCCGGCACAGACGGCCGCAGGGTATGGGGCGCCGCCGGCTCGCAGGCGATATGGTGATGTATCCATTCGGCTACCCCGCCGCCGCCGGGGAACACAAACGGCGGCCGGCCAGCCAGCCGTTCATAAAAAATCATCCCCAGGGAATACAGATCGCTGCGGGCGTCGACGCCGCATTGGGTCCGTCCCGTATGCTCGGGCGACATGTAGGCCAGCATATCCTTGCTGACCGGCATGCCCGCCGGCGGCGTCGCCGGGCCGCCCATATCAAGGCGGCAAGCGCCATCGTCGGTCATCGACAGCGCGGCGGGCGTCAGTGCGCCATGGATTATCCCCTCGGCATGCAACAGCCGCAGCGCGGCGCAAATACTCAGGGCCTGGGAGAGAAAAGCGGCGATGGCGCCATTCGCCGGGGCGGATAAGGGATCGGGGGCAGGGTGCGTCTTGTCATCGGTTAAGCGCGATCGTGGCGCCGGCGGCATTGCATTGATCATGGACTTCCCCCGCGTTGGGCTAATACCCGCTGGATATGCTCCAGCAGCATATCCACATCGATAGGTTTACGCATAAAAGAAACCGCGCCGGCGTTTAGCGCCCTTTGTGCCATGTCCTCGTCGCCATGGCCGGAAATCAGCATGACCGGCAGCCCCGGTCGGGATTGTCCCAGGCGGCTGATAAGTTCAAACCCGTTTATCCCTTTCAATTTGACATCCAGGATGACGAAATCGATGCTATCCCGCGCTTCATCATTCAGGAATTGCTCCGCCGATTCAAAAGATATCGTCGCATAACCGGCGGATTGCAATAAATTACTTAATCCGCTTCTTACGGAACGATCGTCGTCGATAATGGCTATAAGCAACGAGGGCGTCATGACGGTCGTCCCTAGGATGGCGGGGGCTTTCGGGTATCGGGCGGCGGCGCGCCGCTGATCTTGGGGACACACTCCGTGCGAAACCATGCCAGGGTCAGCGGCTCCCGCTTCAGCAGGCGCCGGCAGACCGGCACAATCTGCTCTCCTATCAGCATACCGAGCAGGCCCAGCAGGGCAATAACCGGCGGCGCGGGTGAACGTACCTGCAGCAATGAATAAATCACGCCGGCTAACACCCCGGCCAGCAGGGAAACAACGTAGGATTTCATAGACCTCCTCCCGGAGCGGATGACTCGCCGCGCAGGGATCGATTGGGCGTGAGAGCCGCGTCTTGCGCCGTTAAGGAGGCAACGGTCTTTTTTGCCGGGGCGGCGTTTGCCGCGTGGCGTGTCGTGGGTTGCGCCGCAAAGGCCTGGCTTATCACCAGCGCCGACAGCTGTTCGCCGATAAGCATCCCCAGCAGGCCGATGAGGGCGATGGCGGGCGGGGCGGGGGAGCGCACTTTCAGCAGCGCATAGACCAGGCCGATCAGAACCCCGGCGCCCAGCGAAATACAATAAGCATTCATATTCACCCCTGCTTTAACGGGAAGCGGCCGGGCGCGCCATGGGGACACGCCGGCCGGGAGAGCGGTTATTTCGCGGGAACCGGCGCCAGGGTATGGTGATCGCCATGGCCCCTTTCCGGCGCCTTATGCACCATGGTATAGGCATAATCCACGCCCATGCCGTAGGCGCCGGAATGCTCCCGCACGATAGCCATCACGGCGTCGTAAGTTTCCTTGCGCGCCCAGTCCCGCTGCCACTCCAGCATCACCTGTTGCCAGGTCACCGGGATCACGCCGGCCTGGATCATGCGCTGCATGGCGTAATCATGGGCTTCCCTGGACGTGCCGCCCGACGCGTCGGCCACCATATAGATTTCATAATCGCCCTCCGCCATGGCGCACAGGGCAAAACTGTTGTTGCATACCTCGGTCCACAGTCCCGACACCACGACTTTTTTCTTGCCGGTGGCGGCCAGCGCATCGCGCACTTTCTGGTCGTCCCAGGAGTTCATCGACGAGCGTTCAAGGATGTCGTGGGTGGGAAATACATCCAGCAGTTCCGGATAGGTATGGCCGGAAAAACTCAGGGTTTCCACCGTAGTGATGATGGTGGGAATGCCGAACACCTTCGCCGCTTTCGCCAGCGCCACCGTATTGTTCTTTAACACCTGGCGATCTATCGACTGCACGCCGAACGCCATTTGCGGCTGCTGATCGATAAAAATCATTTGGCAGTTGGAGGGCGTCAGCACGTCAAGTTTTGAATCAATCATAATGGTATCCCGAGAGGGTGGAAGGAAAGGATCGCCCGCGCTTACGCGGCGCGCCGGTTGGGACGATGGAAGCCGGAAGTCAGCGGAACATCCATCTGCTGAGATGGTAGGCCGGGGAAATAAGCGAAACCATTATCTCTATGTATAACTAGACGGTGATCCGCGCCGGCGATAATAATCCAGCCATTGCCAACGCGACCACGCCTGACCACCCGGCGCGCGTTTCAGCCCGCAGCCTGGCGCTGCCCACAGTTCCGGAGGTTTTATGGTTTCGCCCGATAAAGCAGAGACAGCCGAATTAATCCTGGTGAACGGAAGGTTTCATACCCTGGACCGGCAAAATCCCCTTGCCGACGCGGTAGCCGTCGGCAAGGGGACATTCCTGGACGTCGGCGACGCCGCGTCGGTGATGCGTTACCGCGGTACGCAGACCAAGGTTATTGATCTGGGGGGGCGAACCGTCGTTCCCGGCCTGAACGACTCCCATCTTCACCTGATCCGCGGCGGGCTGAACTATAACCTCGAACTGCGCTGGGAAGGGGTGCCGTCATTGTCCGACGCCCTGGCGATGTTAAAGGCGCAGGCGGACCGCACGCCACATCCGCAGTGGGTCAGGGTCGTGGGCGGGTGGACCGAGTTCCAGTTTGCGGAGCGCCGGATGCCGACCCTGGACGAGCTTAATGCGGCGGCGCCGGATACGCCGGTCTTTGTACTGCATCTTTACGATCGCGCGCTGCTTAACCGCGCCGCGCTGCGGGTCGTCGGCTATACCAGGGAGACGCCCAATCCCCCGGGCGGCGAAATCCAGCGCGATGCGGCGGGTAATCCCACCGGTATGCTGATAGCCCGCCCGAACGCCATGATCCTGTATGCCACCCTGGCAAAAGGGCCGACGTTGCCGCTGGAGTACCAGGTGAATTCCACCCGGCAGTTTATGCGCGAACTCAACCGGCTCGGCGTCACCAGCGCCATCGATGCCGGCGGCGGTTTCCAGAACTACCCCGAGGATTATGACGTGGTGGATCAACTGGCGCGGGAAGGCCAGCTGACGGTGCGCATCGCCTACAATTTGTTTACCCAGCGTAAAGGCGCGGAGCTGGAGGATTTTCAAAAATGGACCGCCATGGTCAAGCCCGGGCAGGGGGATGACTTTTACCGGCACAACGGCGCGGGCGAAATGCTGGTGTTCTCCGCCGCCGATTTCGAGGACTTCCTGGAGCCGAGGCCGGATTTGGCCGCCGGCATGGAGAACGAACTTGAGCAGGTGGTCCGGCATTTGGTCTCCAATCGCTGGCCCTTCCGTTTGCACGCCACTTATAACGAATCCATCAGCCGCATGCTGGACGTGTTTGAAAAGGTGAATCGCGAGATCCCCTTCGACGGCTTGCATTGGTTATTTGACCACTGCGAAACCATTACGCCGCCCAATATCGAGCGGGTGCGCGCCCTGGGCGGCGGTATTGCCATCCAGCACCGCATGGCTTTTCAGGGCGAATATTTTGTCGATCGCTACGGCGCGGCGGCGGCGAGCCATACGCCGCCCATCGCGCGCATGCTGGCGATGGGCGTGCCGGTGGGCGGCGGCACGGATGCCACCCGCGTGGCCAGCTATAACCCCTGGACCGCGCTCTACTGGCTGGTATCGGGCCGCACCGTCGGCGGTATGAAACTTTATGATAGTGCGGATCGTCTGCCCCGTGATATTGCCCTTGAGCTGTGGACCGCCGGCAGCGCCTGGTTCTCCGGCGAGCAGGATAAAAAAGGGCGGATCAAGGCCGGCCAGCTTGCCGATATGGCGGTATTGACCGCGGATTTTTTTGCCGTGCACGAGGATGAGATCAAATCCATCGCGTCGCTGATGACCCTCGTCGGCGGTAAAGTCGTGTATGCGGACGGCGAGTTTACCTCCCACGGCCCGGCGGCAATCCCGGTGCTGCCGGACTGGTCGCCCGTCGCCCTGGTGCCGGGACATTACCGCCAACTGACCGCCGCCCGCGCCCCGATGTTGCCCCATGCCTGCGCCGGTGCCTGCGGCGTCCACGGCCACGCCCATGACGCCGCGCGCGGTTCCTCGGTGCCGGTCGCCAATCACGCCGGTTTTTGGGGCGCGCTGGGCTGCAGCTGCTTTGCGTTTTGACCATGAAAACCACCGGGCGGTTTTACCTCACCCCGCAGGTCGACCTGGGCCTGCTGTTCCTGCGCCTGACCGGCTGTTTTATGCTGTTGTACGTACACGGCGCGCCTAAAGTGCTGCACTACGCCGATGAGCTCACCAGAATTGAGGATCCTTTTGGGCTGGGCGCGTCCCTGAGCCTGTGGGCCGCCATTTTCGCCGAAGTGGTCTGCCCGGTGTTTATCGCGTTGGGCGTGGCCGCCAGAGCGGCTTGTCTGCCCATCATCGCGGTATTGCTTATCGCCATGCTGGCGGTTCATCCGGACTGGTCGGTGGCGGAAGGGCAATTCGGCTGGCTGCTGCTGATTATCTTTACCACCATCGGGTTATGCGGTCCCGGCCGCTGGAGCCTGCGGCCGGCGGCGCGGGGAGGTATCTTATGACGACATCGGACAAACAGGTTTTCAATCAGGATGCCGCCGGCGGGGACAGCGCGGCGGCCGCGCCGCCCTCTTCCTGGAGCCCGCTGCGCCAGCGCGTTTTCCGCATGTTATGGATTGCCACGGTGGCCTCCAATATCGGTTCCTGGATGAGTGATGTGGGCACCAGCTGGATGATGCTCACCCTGAATTCCGACCCGCTGATGGTGGCTATGGTCCAGGCCGCCGGCAGCCTGCCCATGTTCCTGTTTGCGCTGCCCTCGGGGGTGATGGCCGATATCGTCGACAGGCGCAAATATCTGCTGTTTTCGCAGGCCTGGGTACTGGCGGTGGCGGTGGCCATGGCGCTGCTGGCGTTGTCAGGCCAGATGACGCCGCCCCTGCTGCTGGCCGCGGCGTTCCTGCTAAGCACCGGCGCCGCCATGAGCTCGCCGCCGTTCCAGGCCATCGTGCCGGATCTGATACCGCGCGCGGATCTGGCGCCCGCCATCGCCCTGAACTCGCTTGGCATCAATATTAGCCGCGCCATCGGCCCCGCCCTTGGCGGCCTGATTTTATCGTTTTCCGGTCCGGCGGTGGTTTTTATGCTGAATGCCCTGTCGGTGGTGGGCGTCATCGTCGTGCTGTACCGCTGGAAAACCGACACCGCCATCCAGCGCCTGCCGCCCGAGCATTTTTTTTCCGCCATGCGCGTGGGGCTGCGTTATGTCCATGCGGCGCCGGTGTTGCGCACGGTACTGGTGCGGGCCATGGCGTTCTTCCTTTTCGGCAGCGCCGGCTGGGCATTATTGCCGCTGGTGGCGCAACGCGAATTGGGCCTGGGGCCAGGCGGATATGGCGTGCTGCTGGCGGCCATCGGCATCGGCGCGATTTGCGGCGCCATCCTGCTGCCGGGGCTGCGTAAAAAGCTGACGCCCGACAGCCTGACGGTACTGGCCAGCCTGCTGTTTGCGCTTACCATGCTGGCGCTCGCCTTTGTCCGCCATTTCTGGTGGCTTGCCGGTATCCAGTTTTTTACCGGTTTTGCCTGGATAACCGTGCTGTCGACCCTGAATGTCGGCGCGCAGCGCAGCGCGGCGCGCTGGGTAAAGGCGCGCGCCCTGGCCGTTTACCTGACGGTATTTTTCGGCTCCATGACCGCCGGCAGCGCTGTCTGGGGGAAGCTGGCGTCGCAGCTGACTATATCCACCTCCCTGGCCGTGGCCGCCATCGGCATGGTATTGGGCACCGCCACCGCCCTGCGCTGGCGGTTAAACCAAGATCCCGATTTAAACCTTGAACCCACGGATCACCCCCTGGCGCCGGAGTCCGCCATAGAGCATGACCGGGGCCCGGTGATGATAAGCGTCGAGTATCAGGTTGAATCCGGGGAAATACCCGCCTTTATGCGCGCGATCCAGGAAATGCGGCGCGTCCGCCGGCGCGGCGGCGCGCTGACCTGGGCGGTGTATGAGGACATCGAGTTTCCCGGCAAGTGTGTCGAGGTGTTTGTCGTCGGTTCCTGGCTTGAACATCTGCGACAGCATGAGCGTCACACGGTGAATGATAAACGCATCCAGGATCGGGTGCGCGCATTCCATCATGGCGAGCAGCCGCCGGTGGTGCGCCATCTGGTGGCGCCTGAATAGCGCATTACGGCAACAGATATGACGTCCTGAATCCGGGGATGTACACACCTTCAGTTTTCCCGCACACACCCTGTAAGGAGTATACCTATGACTACTTTTATGACCCGTGACGGCACAGAAATCTATTTCAAGGACTGGGGGCAGGGACAGCCGGTGATCTTTGTCCACGGCTGGCCGCTGGATGCCGATATGTGGGAATACCAGATGACGTTCCTGGCGGCAAAAGGTTATCGCGCGATTGCCTACGATCGCCGTGGTTTCGGCCGTTCCAGCCAGCCCTGGGAGGGTTATGATTATGATACCTTCGCCGATGATCTGGAGGAACTGCTGCAAAAGCTGGAGATCCAGCACGCGGTGCTGGTGGGGTTTTCCATGGGCGGCGGCGAAGTCGCGCGCTACATTGCCCGCCACGGCACCCGGCGGTTGGCAAAGGCGGTGCTGATAAGCGCGGTAACCCCGTTGTTTATCAAAACCGCCGATCATCCCGAAGGCGTGGATAAATCGGTCTTCGATGGCATAAAAGCGGGCCTGGCCGCCGACCGGCCGCAGTTTTTAAGCGATTTCAGCACGGTGTTCTACGGTACCAATCGCCCCGATAGCAAGGTTTCGGCCGGCATCCTCACCCAAACGCTGAATATCGCCCTGCTGGCCTCCATTAAAGGCACCCTGGACTGCGTCACCGCGTTCTCGGAAACGGATTTTCGCCAGGATATGCCGGCATTTTCATTGCCGACCCTGGTCATCCATGGCGATGACGATCAGGTGGTGCCTTTTGCGGCGACGGGTAAACTTGCGGCGGCGGCAATCCCGTCGGCCATCCTGAAAGTGTATCCCGGCGCCCCCCATGCCCTGTGTTTTACCCATAAAGACCGATTGAATCAGGATTTGCTGGCCTTTATACAGCAGGATTAAGCCATCCCGGCCCTGTGAATAGGCAGGCTGCGCCGCGTCCTGATAGGTTATGGATCAGGACGCTTCCAATAGGGCCAGATAATCGCCGATTTGCTTGCGCTGCTTGGTTTCGCGCAGTTGCAGGGCCATATTGATAATATCGAGCTGCCGGGCGTTGACGGCGATATCAGGGTGTAGCTTTCCTTTTGCCGCGAGCCATTCGGCCACGTCGGCCCAGCGCCATAACGGCGAGACGCCTTTGATCCTTTGCACCGGCGAGGGGAAATCGCCGCTGCCGCGGGTGCCGTCCTTGAGCATGGCAACCGCCTGCCGCGACATATCCGACAGCTCGGCGATATCGCTTAAACCAACCAGGTTGGCATCCACCGAGATGACCCTGGCGCCCAAATCCGCCGATTCGATATCACCGATGGCGCTTAACACCGCCTGGGCGAAAGACGCGCTGTCGCGATCGAATTCCAGGTACACGGATTTACCATAAAAACACACCAGGGCGTCATCGCAGCCGCTCTCGAACAGTCGGTCTTCCAGTCCTTTGGTCTCTGCGGTTACGCCGGAGAGGGTAAGCGCAAAATTGTACAATGCCATTGTCACCTCGATTAAAGGCGGAGATCCGCCTTTGCGTAATAAAGCATGTGGCCATGTTACCGGCAGTGATTGATCTTGCGGCGAAGCTGCCTGGCATGGTTTTCCGCGCTGCGGGGCGTAGACCAGACACGCATTTGATGCTCTTCATGGCCGGGCACGCCGCAGGTCAGGCGGCCAAACGCATGTCCTTTGCCATGGCGAAATCGCCAGCCTTTGGAGAGAGCATATTCAATCGCCGCCTGAATATGCTTGTTGGGATGATCCTTCATCTCCCTCCCTATTGCTTGGGTTAATGTAATAGACGTGTTGACGCTTGTCAACGATGAATGGCAGTCTCCTGCCGGCTGAGAGTAACAAATCTTTCGCAAGAAGAGAGTATAACGGGTTATTTAACAGTGGATTAGCGAGCGGCGCCGCAAATTCTGGGGTAATGGCGGGGCGGTACGGCCGCCACCGCCCAGCGGTTTATCACAGTGGCGCCTATGGCCGCTGCGCGCTGATATGCGGCGCAAGCTGTGCCGCCAGCCAGTCCATAAACACCCGCGCGCGCTGGGGCAGATAACGGCGATCGGCATAGACCAGCGAAACGTCCATAGGCGGCGCGGGGCAGTCGGGCAGGATCGCCACCAGTCGTCCGGCGGCCAGATGCTCCTCCAGGCCGATGGCCGGCGCCTGGATAATACCCAGGCCGCCGAGACAGGCCGCGTTATAGGCATCAACATTGTTCACCGTGACCAGCGAGGGAAGCTCCTGGCTCAGGTACTTGCCCTGATGGCGGTAAACAAATCCCTCCGCGCGCGATCCCAGGCTGGAGACATAATGGATCAGCACATGGCCGGCCAGATCCGCCGGCGTCCTGGGTATGCCATAGGCCGCCAGGTAAGACGGACTGGCGCAGTTCACCATGGGCAGCCGGCCCAGCCGCCGGGCGACCAGGGAAGCCTCGGTCAGTTCGCCGATGCGCAGGACGCAGTCAAAACCTTCGCGCACGATATCCACCCGGCGATCGGTGCAGCTGATTTCAATGCGCAGGTTGGGATATTTTTGCATAAATTCGCCCAATTGCGGCAATACCAGGGCGCGGGCAATACCGGCGGGCATATCCACCCGCAATCGCCCGGCCAGCACCAGGCCGTCCTGACGGAATAATCCCTCAAGTTCATCCATGTTCGCCAGCATATCCTTGCCGCGCTCATACAGCGCCAGTCCGTCCTGGGTGGCCGTGACGCGGCGGGTCGTGCGATGCAGCAGCCTGGCGCCCACCAGGGCTTCCAGGGTCTGGACATGTTCCGATACCGTTGATTTAGGCAGGCCAAGGCTCTCGCCCGCCTGGGTAAAACTGGACAGTTCGCTGACGCGAATAAAACTGCGCAGCAGCTCAAGCTTGTTGACCATCGTATGTCCGGATTATTGTCCTGTCATACCGAACAGTATTTCCGCTTTTTGCGGGTTTATCTATACCCCGCCGGCTAATAAGCTGTAGACCGACAGATTTACCTACCCACAGGAGCACATCGAGATGAGTCACAAAATTGCTTTAATTACCGGCGCCAGCCGTGGACTGGGCAAAAACGCCGCTCTGCACCTGGCGGCAAAGGGCGTGGATATTATCGGCACCTATCATAGCCGGGCCGAGGAAGCGCAGGCGCTGGTGGCGGAGATTCAACGGGCCGGCGGCAAGGCGGTCATGCTGCAGCTGGACGTCGGCGACAGTAGCCGGTTCAGTGAATTCGCCGCTGAAGTCGGCCGCACCCTGGCCGGGGAGTTTCAATGCGATCGGTTTGATTATCTGGTCAACAATGCGGGCATCGGGCTGCATGCCGCTATCGCCGACACCACCGAACAGCAGTTTGATGAGCTGTTCAGGATTCATTTGAAAGGCCCGTTTTTCCTGACGCAAAAACTGCTGCCGCTGATAGCCGACGGCGGGCGCATCCTGAATATCTCCACCGGCCTGACGCGTTTCACCGCCTCGACGGCCGCCGCCGCGTACGCCACCATGAAAGGCGGCCTTGAGGTGTTGACCCGCTATCAGGCCAAAGAATTGGGCGGCAGGGGCATCAGCGTAAATGCCCTGGCTCCCGGGGCGATAGAAACGGACTTCGGCGGTGGGATAGTGCGCGATAACCAGCAGGTCAATCAGCTTATCGCCGCCAACACCGCCCTGGGCCGGGCGGGCCTGCCCGACGATATCGGCGGCGCGGTGGCCGCCCTGCTTGCCGATGGTACTCATTGGATGACCGGCCAGCGTATCGAAGCCTCCGGCGGCATGTTTATCTGACGCGCCGGGCCGCGCTGTCCGCCAGTTGCAGGGCGCAGGGCAGCCGGCGCAGTTCCGCCATGACCGGCGGCGGGAGTTTGTCGTCGGTGATGATGTCGGTTAAATCCGCCAGGGGCATGGCGCAGAACAGCGAGTAAGCGCCGTATTTACTGCTGTCCGCCAGCAGGATACGCCGTCCGGCATGGGCGGCGAGATCCCGTTTGAGCGCCGCTTTATCCTCTGTCGGCGTGGTCACGCCCTTTTCCAGGCTCCAGGAGTTGCAACTGATAAAGGCCACGTCCGGATAGATTTTCTGCAGCAGCTGGCGGCCGTGGTCGCCGATGCAGGACTGGCTGCTGTCATCAATACGTCCGCCGGTAATCGTCACCTCGATTTGCTTGAATTCCGATAAGAACAGCGCGATATGCAAATCCGAGGTGATAACCCGCAACGGCAGATGGGTCAGATGGCGCGCCAGTTCCAGCATGGTGGTGCCCGCATCCAGCACGACGGCGTCGCCGGGCCGCACGCATTGCGCCGCCAGTTCGGCGATGGCCTGTTTCTCCAGCAGGTTGCGCTGCTGTTTTTCGTTGGTGGTCGGCTGCGCGGGGATAAAACGGTTGAGCGTGACGCCGCCGTGGGTACGGCTGATAACGCCCTGCTCATCAAGTTTGATTAAATCGCGGCGAATGGTCGCGGGGGAGGCGGTTATCGCCTCGACCAGTTGTTCCACGGTGACCAGATTATGGCTTTTAAGGTATTCCATAATCTGATCTAAACGACTTTGTCCCTTCATAGCGCCCGTTCAGTTAAGCCAATGGCACGGCTGATTTTATGGATATCGCCATGCTGTCAGAGTTGGCTTTAGCTGTCCAGCCAATATCAAACGCCGCGCTTTTGTCCCCGTCATCTAACCAGCAAGATAGCCGGTAGGGTTTGCTGCCTTATGCCCGCGCCGGTCGGCGTGGTCAATATGGCCGCGCCTGATTGCCAATATTTTCAATTAATTCAGTTATATAGTGACAAAAAAATTCCTCAGGCCAAATGGCAGGCCACCTGCTGCCCGGAAGGTTTGGCGCGCAGGATGGGATGTTCCGCGCGGCAGCGGTCCGTGACATAGGGGCAGCGGGTATGGAAACGGCAGCCCGGGGGCGGCGACAGGGGGCTTGGCAACTCGCCGGCCAGGCTGACCGTGGCGACGCGGTTGGCCGGATCCATGCCGGGCGCCGCGCGCAGCAGCGCCTGGGTATAGGGATGCAGCGGCTGCCGGTACAGGACCTCCGTCGCGCCGGTTTCAATGACTTCACCCAGATACATCACCGCCACGCGATGGGAAATATGCCGTACCAGCCGCAGGTCATGGGCGACAAACAGCACCGTCAGCGCCAGCTTTTGCTGTAAATCCAGCAGCAGGTTCACCACTTGCGCCTGTACCGAGACATCCAGCGCCGACACCAGTTCGTCCGCCACCAGCACTTCCGGCGCTACCGCCAGCGCCCGGGCAATGCCGATGCGCTGGCGCTGGCCGCCGGAAAATTCATGGGGCAGCTTATCCACCGCGTCGGCGGGCAGGCGTACCAGTTCGAGCAGCGCCATGATGCGCGCCGGGATCGCGGCGCGCGGGCACATCCTGTGTACCGAGAGCGCCTCGCGCAATACCTGTCCCACCGTCATGCGCGGGTTAAGCGAACCATACGGGTCCTGGAAGATCATCTGCACCTGGCGGTTGAAATCGCGCCTTCCCTTGCCGCGCAGCGCGGCGATATCCTGGCCTTTAAAGCGGATGCGGCCGTCATCGGCCGCCAGCAGGCCCACCAGCGCCCGGGCCAGCGTCGATTTGCCGCAACCCGATTCGCCCACCACCCCCAGGGTTTCACCCCGCTGTAATTCCAGCCTGACGCCGTTAAGCGCCTGGATAAACTGGGGCGGGTGCCCCTGCAACCGGTGCCAAAGCGATTGTTTTACCGCAAAACGCACCTGTGCGTCCTCGACGCAGATAATCGGCTGTTCGTCCGCCGGGGTTAATCCGTTCATCACAGGCTCCGCGTTTTGACCAGATGTTGATAATGGTGGCAGGCCACGCCCCGGTGGTCCTCCAGGGACAGCAGCGGCGGCACCTGCTGGCGGCACAGATCCGTGGCGTACACGCAGCGCGGGTTAAAGCTGCAGCCCGGCGGCGGGTCCAGCAGCGAGGGCGGCGTGCCCTCGATGGAGAGCAGCGGCGTGCGTTCCACGCCGACCCGCGGCACCGAGCCCATCAGACCTTGGGTATAGGGGTGGCGTGGCGTTGCAAATACCGCGCCCACCTCGCCCGATTCCACGATGCGGCCGGCGTACATCACCGCCACCCGATCGCACAGCTGCGCCACCACCCCCAGATCGTGGGTGACGAAAATAATGCCCATATGCAGCCTGTCGCGCAGGGACAGCAGCAGATTAAGGATTTGCTGCTGGATGGTGACGTCCAGCGCGGTGGTTGGCTCATCCGCCAGCAGCAGGCTGGGTTCTCCCGCCAGCGCGATGGCAATCATCACCCGCTGGCGCATGCCGCCGGAAAACTCGTGGGGGTAGTTTTCCAGCCGGCGCCGGGCGTCGGGAATGCCGACCTGGTTAAGCAGTTCAACGGTGCGCGCCAGCCGCTGGCGACCGTTAAGCCGCGTATGGGCGCGCAGCGTCTCGTCAATTTGCCGGTGTACCGTTAACACCGGATTGAGGGCGATCATCGGTTCCTGGAAAATCATGGCGATATCGCCGCCGCGGATGCGTTGCAATTCTTGCGGCGCGGCGTCGATGAGTTCCCGTCCCCGCCAGGTCACCGAACCGCTAACCTGGGCCGACCCGGGCATAAGGCGCAGCAGGGAACGCAGCGTCACGCTTTTGCCGGAGCCGGATTCGCCCACCAGCCCGAGTATTTCGCCGGGCCGCAGTTCAAAACTGATATCCTGGATGGCCTTTATCATCCCGCGCGGGGTATGGATAACGGTGTTCAGGTTGCTGACCCGCAGGGTATCGTCACCCGGCGCGCCCGGCGCCTTGCCTGGTAATTCAGGGCCTAGCGCTGTTGTGGCATGCATTCTCGACCTCCCTCATCAGCGGTGTCCGGGCCGGAGCCGTTCGGCCAGCACATCGCCCAGCAGGCTGAATCCCAGTCCGGTAAGCACGATGGCCAGGCCGGGGAAAATAGTGATCCACCAGGCGGTATCCATAAAATTCTTGCCGGCGGCGATTAATACTCCCCACTCCGCGGTGGGCGGCTGCGCCCCCAGGCCGAGATAGCCCAGGCTGGAGCCGAGCAAAATAGCCAGCGCCATATCGGTCATCCAGTACACCAGGGTGGTGGTCATGACGTTGGGCAACAAATGTCGGAAAATAATGCGCGGCCGGCTATACCCCATCACCTGGCCGGCGGCAATATAGTCCAGGCGTTTCTGGATACTGACTTCACCGGCGATCAGCCGGGCATAGAACACCCAATAGATAATGCCGACCGCCACATACATGCTGCCCAGGCCCGGGCCGAGGATTGCCACGATGGCTATCACCAGCACCAGCAGCGGGAACGTGATCACCGCGTCCACCACCCGCTGGAACAGCGTTTCCGCCCAGCCGCCGTAAAAACCCACCAATAGCCCGACCAGCGTGCCGAAAACCATGGGGAACAGCGTGGTAAACAGGGCGATTTGCAAATCCACCCGATAGGCGTAGATAACACGTGAAAAAATATCGCGGCCAAAATTATCGGTGCCGAACAGGTGATGCGGGCCGGGCGGTTTCAGGATGGCGCGGTAATCGAACGCCAGCGGATCGTAGGGGGCGATCAACTGCGGGAAAAAACCGGCGGCCAGGCTGAACAGCAGGATGATGGCCGTGCTCAGCAGTGGCCAGGGGATATGCCGCCGCCAGGTACGGGCCGGCATTGATGGCGCCGGATGGACCGTCATCGCGCTCTCCTCGGGTCGATCATGACCTGGACGATATCGGTCACCAGGAAAATAAGCGACACCATTACCGACAGCACGATGACCAGTCCCTGGACCATGGGGTAGTCGCGGCTGAAGATGCTGTCGACCATCAGGCGGCAGATGCCGGGCACGGCAAACACCGTTTCGGTGATCACCGCGCTGCCGATAATGGTGCCGATATTAAGGGCAAACAGACTGACGGTGGGGATAAGCGAATTACGCATCACATGGCGCAGCATAATCACCCGGTTTTTCAGCCCCTTGGCGCGGGCAAAGGTAATGTATTCCGCGTCCAGCACCGCGATAATAGACGTGCGCAGGTTATTGATAAGCACTGCCGCCAGGCTCAGGGCCAGGGTCATCGACGGCAGGAACAGATGGTACAGCTTATCCGTGAAAGTGGCGCCGTAGCCGCCCACCGGAAACCAGTGCAGATGGGCGGAAAACACCGTCAGCAACACCAGACCGATATAAAACGACGGCATGGACAGCGTCACCTGGAAAGAACCGCGGATAGTCATATCGGCGGCGCTATTGCGCTTAAGCGCCGAGACAAAGGCCAGCGGAATCGCCATCAGCAGCGCGAACAGGCCGGCCATGGCGGTCAGCATCAGGCTGACCGGCAGGCGCTCGGCAATCACCCTGGTCACCGGGCTGTGCAGCACATAGGAGTCGCCCAGGTTGCCGGTCAGCACCTGGCGGGCAAAAAAGAAAAATTGCACCGGCAGCGGTTTGTCCAGTCCCAGCTGTGCGTTGATCCTCGCCACGTCGGCCTCGGTGCTGCGATCGCCAATCATGGCGCTGGCGGGATCGCCCGGCAGCAGCCGTACAATGGCGAAAGTCACCACCAGGATCACCAGCAACGTGGGGATAATCAGCAAAATACGTTTAACGATATAGGCAAACTCTGACACCCCTCTCTTCTCCTGTTCCAGGTTCCGGCCGTTAACCTGCGTCGACGTTATTTGCGCGTCAGGTAGGTTTCGGCAAACAGGTTATTGCCCAGCGGAATCTGCACAAAGCCGTGCACCGTCTTATTCAACGCCACCGGATAAGGGCTTTCATACAGCGGCACGATCGGCCCCTGGGCGTTAAAGATCGCCTGGATCTGTTGATAATCGGCCGCGCGTTTTTGCGGATCGATTTCCTGCTGAGATTGCTCAAACAGCTGGTCTACCCGATCGTTTTTCCAGCCCGAATGCACCGCCTGGATATTTTTCGAATAAGCGAAGTAAGAGGTGATTTCATTGGGATCGGCAATATCATCGGTCCAGGTGGATAAGCGCATGCCGAAATCGCCCTTGCGATAGCGGTCGGTTTCCGTGGCGTGGTCCACCTGGGTGATGGTGAGTTTAACGCCCACCTGCGCCCACATTTGCTGCAGGGCGGTGGCGATGCTGATTTCGTCCTCATTGCCGGCCAGCACCATGATATTGGCGCTGAAACCGCTGGCGAAACCGGCCTGATCCAGCAGCTGTTTGGCCTTGGCCGTATCCACCGGATAGAGCGGTTTGTCGCCTACGTGCCCCGGCGTGCCGCTGGAAATATAAGACGTCATCGGCGTGCCGATGCCATAGGTCACCAGTTGGATAATGCCTTGCTTTTCGGTGGCGTAGTTCAGCGCCTGGCGCACCTTTTCATTGGCCAGCGGATTGGCCGCGCCCTGGTACTGCGGGCGCACGTTCAGGCTGACGTATTCCACCCGGGTGGAGGGAAACAGTTTCATATCAATGGCCGGATTGGCCTTCAATTCGTTGACGCGCGAATACGGGATAAACTCGGTGGCGTCCAGCTCGCCCGACTGTAACTTCAGGATGCGCGTGGCGTCGTCCGGGACGATCTCGAAGGTAATGCCGTCGAGATAGGGCAGCGGCTTGCCGTCGGCGCCGTTGCGCCAGTAATACGGGTTGCGCACCAGGGTCATGGTGGCGTTATGCTGCCAGGATTTCAGCACATAGGGGCCGGACCCCACCGGATGCTCGGCGAAAGCTTCCGCTTTTTGCTGGTCGGTGGCGCCCGGCGTCGCCTCGAACTGCTTTTTCGGCATGATGGAGGTATTAAACGCCGTCAGGGCGCTGAGGATGGCCGGGTCCGGGTGTTTCAGATGCAGGGTAATGGCGTTGGCGCCGTCAATGGAGACGCTGGCGATGGAATCGACCATAAATTGCCATACCCCGTTGCCGGGCTTGCTGGCGCGTTCCAGCGACCATTTAACATCTTCTGCGGTAATCGGCGATCCATCGGAGAACTTGATATTATCGCGCAGGGTCAGGCTGACGCTTTTGCCGTCGGCGGCGATATTCCATTTGTCCGCCAGGCCCGGTTCGATGCCTTTGCCGTCGGCGGTGGGAAACAGGAGCGTGTCATACAGATTCGACAGGATCCAGATATCGGTATTGTTTTCATTCAATACCGGTTCCAGGAACGAACTATCGCTATAGCGGCCATAGACCAGCGTGCCGCCGCGCTGCACGGTATCCGCCGCCCAGGCGTGGGCCAGTGGTAGCGCGCCCGCCGTCAGCAAGGCGATTAACGTTATCCGATGCATAACCTTCATTGTGCCCATCCCCTTATCGCTTGGAAAATGATCCCCGCCGGAAAATCCCGCGTCACTGTTCTAATGCAGTAGTACGATATTTGAAGCAATGATCGTTTAATGTCAATAAAAGGCAGTAAAAAAGGCATTATTTTGTCATAGGAAAATGCTATAGCCCGTTGAATAGGAAAATATGCCCGCTGTGCTTGCGTTAGCTAAGCTTATAACGATAGTGTATTAGTAAATTAGCACGCATTAATGGGCGGTTTGTGGACTTCCAACTTGATAGAACATTGTCGCTCCCGTTGGGGATGCAGTTGCGGGGGCTGGTGGAGTATGCCATCACCTTCGGCGCGCTGAAGCCGGGGGATAAATTGCCCTCGGTGCGCGACATGGCCGAGCGGGTCGGCGTGGCGCCGATGACCGTGGCGCAGGTTTATCGCGAGTTGAAACAGGCTGAACTGATCTACAGCAAGCCCGGCTCCGGTACCTTTATCGCCGACGCCGCCCAGGTCCTGCGCCACAGCGACAAGCGGTTGACCGATCTGCATCAGCACATCGACGCCCTGATCGATCGGGCGCAGGACCTGTCTTTATCGGCGGCCGACCTCGCCGCCCTGGTCACCAACCGGTTCCATCACCGCCAGCGGCGCGCCAGGACCAAAACGGTGCTGGTGGTGGGTAATTTTATCGAGTCCGCCCGCGATTATGCGCAGATTATCGCCGGCACCCTGGGCGACGGCGCGCAGCTGGATGCGACGACGCTGTCGATACTGACCGCCGATAACCGCGCGCGCGAGCAGGCGCACAGCGCCGATCTGATCCTGACCTTTGCCCACCGCCGGCGCGAGGTGATGAGCCTGCTGCCCGGTATGCGGGTTATTAATATCAGCTTTATCCCCTCCGAGCAGACCCGGCGGGCGCTGGCGTCGCTTGATCCCCTTGCCAGGGTGCTGGTGGTGTCGATCTTCCCGGAGTTTACCGCGCTGATGAAAACCGGGGTGCAGCGCTTCGCCCCGCATGTGCAGTCCATTACCGTGGTGCATCGGGACGACCCTGAACTGAACCGCTATCTGGCGCATGCCGATGTGCTGGTCTACGCCACCGGCGCCGAGGCGTTACAGGACGCCTTATCTCCTGGCCAACAGGCGTTTGAATACCGGCATATTCCTGACAGCGGCGATATCAGGCGTGTGGTGATGCCGCTGCTGACGCCGGATGTGCCCTCCGTGACAGGATTGAAGGAAATATCATGAAAATCAGTGAAATGAATTGGCAGCAGCTGGAAGAATACCTGGGCCGGGACGATCGGGTGGTGGTGCCGCTGGGCAGTACGGAGCAGCATGCGTTTCTCAGCCTGTCGGTGGATTCCATCCTGGCCGAAAAGGTCGCCGTCGAGGCGGCCGAGCCGCTGGGCATACCGGTATTCCCGGTAATGCCGTTCGGCATGACGCCGGCGTTCAGCGATTTTCCCGGCACCATCAGCCTGCGGGTCGGCACTTACCTCCGGCTGCTGTACGATATTCTCGATAATCTGAAACGGCAGGGCTTTAAGCGCGTTCTGCTGGTTAACGGCCACGGCGGTAATATGCCGGCGCAGCATATTATCAGCGAATGGATGGTGGCCAATCCCGAGGTGATGGTACAGCTGCATAACTGGTGGTGCGCGCCGCTCACCTGGGCAAAGGTACAGCAAACCGATCCGGTGGCCTCGCATGCCTCATGGATGGAAAATTTCCCCTGGACCCGGCTGGCGGGCGTCGCCCAGCCGGACCGGCAAAAACCGATGCTCGATCTGGTCGGCTTTCGCAAGCTCAATCCGGCCAAGGCCCGCGCGATGCTGGGCGACGGCAACTACGGCGGGTATTATCAGCGCGCCGACGAGGAGATGCTGGCCCTCTGGCAGGTGGGTGTCGAAGAAACCCGGCGCGTGATGGAACTGCTCTGATCGCCGCCCGGGCAAGGCACCGTGCGGGGAGCCGTTTATGCGGCGGGAGTACCCGCGGCGCGAGCGGCCGCCGGTGCGAGGCCTGGGGCGCGGAGAAATACGTCTTGCCCGGCGTCATGCCCGCAGTGGCGAACGCTTAGCCCTGCTGTTCCCGATGCCGGCATTTACGCTCTTGCGCCACCAACAGCGGGCAGCTCGGGCAATATTCCAGGCCGCTGAGCTTATAGCGCAGGCAGCACAGCCGGCGGATGATTTTCGGGCCGGCGTCGTGCTCCACCACCCGTACCGGCTGATACAGCCGGTTGGGCGCGCCGTCCGCCAGGATTTTGGTGGCGAGAAACGCCCTGGCTTCCCCGGTATCGGCGCCTTGTTCCGCGGCCATATCGATGCCGTGGGCGACGCGGATGGCGGCGTTGTTCCAGAACAGGCCCGGCCTGATGCCGGCCAACTGGCCGAAGGTCCGGCAAACCGGCAGCACATGCGTCTCCAGCAGCTGCCCGAACAGGGCGGGGATGGCGACGCCGCCGGCGATTTTTGCGCCGCGATCGGCCAGGATAAATTTTTCCGGCACGGCGGATTGCGCTCCCTGGGTAAACTGAATCGCGCGCGGATCCGCCGGCAGCCGCCAGTCATGCAGCAGCGCGATCCTTGTCCAGGGCGCCAGCAGCAGGGCAAAATACCACTGCGACCACATGGAGATCACCGCCGCCCGGTCACCCCCTTCGTTCAGCCGCAGGAACGGCTCCAGTAGCGCCAGCGCCGTTTCCGGCGCGCATAAATCCGCCGCCGAATAGCCCGTTCCGCCGCTGGGAACGGAGAAGAGAAAACTGCCGTTGATATCAATGGCGCATCCGGGGGTGGGTGCTGCTGCGTCAGGCTTCATACGCTTCCTGTATCGATCGGGACTATTGATTAAGGACAAGGCAAAGAGCTTCCGGCAGGCGGGCGGCTTGCGGTCTCTCTCCGAATGCGCATAATAGGCGATCAAAATCAGAATGATAACTATTAATATTTAAAATTTATGCAGACTCATGATGCCTATCGCCGACGTCTTTTACAGGCGATGGCCGTGTTGCCCTGGTGGTTTTCCCGCCGCGCCGCCGCCGCGCCCATACCCGATGCGGCACGTATTATCGCGCTGGAATGGCGCCCGGCGGAGCTGCTGCTGGCCCTTGGCGTGACGCCGATGGCCATTGCCGACGCGCCGAATTACCGCAGCTGGGTGGCGGAGCCGGCGCTGCCGCCGTCGGTGCTGGACGTGGGGTTGCGCAACGAACCGAATATGGAGGCGATGCAGCGCCTGGCGCCTTCGCTGATCCTGCTATCGGAGGGCTTTGGCCCGGCGCCTGCAAGCGTCGCGTCCATTGCGCCCACCATGACCTTCCGTTTTAGCCGGCAAGGCGATAGGCCTTTGGCCGTGGCCCGCCAGGATATCGTCGCCCTGGCCGGGCGCCTGGGGATGCCGGATCGGGCGCAACGGCATATGGCCGATCTTGACCGGCAACTGGACCAGACCCGGCAGCGGCTGGCGTCTGGATCCCTTCCGCTTCCCCCCGTCTTGCTGTTTTCCTTTATCGACAGCCGCCGCATCATGGTTATCGGCAAAAACAGCCTGCTCCAGGATGTGCTGGATCGGGTGGGGGTGGCGAACGCCTGGGACGGCGAGGAAAATGTTTGGGGCAGCGCAACGGTGGGCCTTGAGCGGCTGGCGCAGTTCCGGGGCGTCAGGGCGCTGTGTTTTCATCGCGGCGCCCAGGATCCCCTGGCGGAAGTGGCCGGTTCCACGCTTTGGCAAACGCTGCCTTTTGTCCGGGAAAAACAGCTGCGGGTGCTGCCCGCGGTGTGGTTTTTCGGCGCCACCCTTGCCGCCATGCGCTTTTGCCGGATGCTCGGGCAGGCGATGGAGCCACGGGCATGAGTAAACGCGTTCCGCGCTTATCCGCCGCATTGGTCCTGGCGTTGTCGCTTGCCGCGCTGTCGCTTGCGGTATTTAATTTAACCCTTCAGCTCGCGCCCGGTTTATGGTGGCGGGCGGCGTGCCATCCCGATACCGGCAGTATTGATCAAATGCTGTTTCACTACAGCCTGCTGCCGCGCACCGCGCTCTCGCTGCTGGTGGGCGCCGGGCTGGGGCTGGTGGGGGTGGTGTTCCAGCAAATACTGCGCAATCCGCTGGCCGAACCCACCACGCTCGGGGTGTCGGCGGGCGCGCAACTGGGGCTCACGGTGGCGACCCTCCTGGCGTTGCCGGGCGACGAGGCGACCCGCCAACTGGCGACGATAGCCGGCGCGCTGGCGGTGGGCGGCCTGGTGTTCGGCGTTTCCTGGGGGCGCCGGTTGTCGCCGGTCACCCTGATTCTGGCGGGATTGGTCCTGGGGCTTTACTGCGGGGCGGCCAAAAGCCTGCTGGCGCTGCTTAACTATGAGCGGCTGCAAACCCTTTTTCTCTGGAGCAGCGGCATGCTCAACCAGCAGGATTGGAGCAGGGTACAGTTCCTGCTGCCCCGGCTGGCCGTCGGCCTGCTGCTGATATTGCTGATGCTGCGACCGCTGATGCTGATGGGATTGGATGACGGCGTGGCGCGCAACCTGGGCCTGGGCCTTATCGCCGCGCGCGTCGGCGGCATCGGCGTGGCGATCGTATTAAGCGCCTTTCTGGTCAACGCCGCCGGCATTATTGGTTTTATCGGCCTGTTCGCGCCGCTGCTGGCGCGGATGCTCGGGGCCAGGCGCCTGCTGCCCCGTTTAGGGTTTTCCTGCCTGCTGGGCGCGCTGCTGCTGCTGCTCAGCGATCAGCTGATGATCCTGCTGGCCCGGCTGTGGCGGGAAATCCCCACCGGCGCCGCCACCGCCCTGATCGGCGCCCCCCTGCTGCTATGGCTGTTGCCCAGGCTCAGGGAGACCCGCGCCATGGCCGCGGATAACGCCCAGACGCTCAGGCCGGAGCGGCGGATGACGCCGCCGGCCGTACTGGCAGGGGTTGCGCTGCTGATACTGGTCGCCGTCGTGGCGCTGACGCTGGGACGCGATAATTACGGCTGGTATTGGTCGCTACAGGAGATGTGGCGCTGGCGCTGGCCGCGCGTGCTGGCGGCCGGCGCGGCCGGCGCGATGCTGGCGGCGGCGGGCACCCTGATTCAGAAAATGACCGGCAATCCGATGGCCAGCCCGGAAGTGCTGGGCATCAGTTCCGGCGCGGCCTTTGGCGTGGTGCTGCTGTTGCTGCTGGTGCCGGACGACGCGTTTGCCTGGCTGCTGCCGGCCGGTAGCCTGGGGGCGGCCCTGACGCTGCTGCTGATTATAGTGCTCTCGCAGCGCGGCGGGTTTTCCAGCGGGCGTTTGCTGCTGGTGGGCATAGCGCTGAGCACGCTGTTCACCACCTTGCTTACCCTGCTGCTGGTCAGCGGCGATCCGCGCATGTCATCGGTGCTGACCTGGCTATCCGGCTCCACCTACAAGGTCAGCGGCGCCCAGGCCATACGCACCGCCGTTATCGCCGTGGTACTGCTGGCGGCGGCGCCCCTGTTGCGCCGCTGGCTGGACCTGCTGCCGCTGGGCGGCGCCACCGCGCGCGCGGCAGGCGTGGCGTTAAAACCGGCGCGTATGGCCATTCTATTGCTGGCCGCCGGGTTGATTGCCACCGCCACCCTGAACGTTGGCCCGCTCAGTTTTATCGGCCTGATGGCGCCGCATATGGCCCGGCTGACCGGATTTCGCCGTCCCATGCCACAGATGCTGGCGGCCTGCCTGCTGGGCGGCGTGCTGATGATGATCGCCGATTGGTGCGGCCGATTTATTATTTTCCCTTATCAAATTCCCGCCGGGCTATTGGCCACCTTCTTTGGCGCGCCCTATTTTATCTATTTACTGCGCCGGCAGGCCGGCTGATGTATTACCCTGGCATCAGGCGCGCTAATCTATTTACACACCGCGCCGGCGGACCGGTTAACAGACCGGTGCGCCTGGCCTCGGATCGGTTCACAGCTCACCATTCCCCCGCGGGTTACAGGGGAATACCGGGCAAATACCCGTCGGCGCGTGAGATTTGTTAATTTAAGACAAAAGAATTACTAATATCTAAAATATTGTCTTGCAAATAATGCATCCTCTTGCATAATCCTGAACTCTCATAAGAATCATTCTCATTATTATTCAGCAAGGGTTTTCTGCACATGCGTACTGCCGATTTTTCTCCCGTAGGGCGAATCACGTCCTCTCCACGTCTACTGGCAGTGGTTATCGGCGCGTGCTGCGGCGCGATGGCGTTACCCGCCAACGCCGCCGCCGCATCCAGCGCTGCTAACGCCGCCGCGTCTACCGCCGCCACGCCTGCCGCCAATACGGCCGCGGGCAAGGGTGATACCATTACCGTGGTGGCCGCGCCGGAGAACAACTTCCGTCCGGGCGGCGATCAGCTGGTGCCGGCGTATATGGATGGTCAGATCGCCAACGGCGGCCGGGTGGGATTTTTGGGGCAGCAGGATGCCAGTAAAGTGCCCTTCAGCGTCGTCGGGTTCACGTCGAAGCTTATCCAGGATCAGCAGGCGCGCACGCTGGCGGATGTGCTGAATAACGATGCCTCGGTGCAAAGCGGCTACGGGTACGGCAACTATGCGGAAAACTTCGTGGTGCGGGGATTTACCCTTAATGGCGACGATATCTCCTACGGCGGTTTGTACGGCATATTGCCGCGCCAGATATTGCCCACCGAGTTTGCCGAACGTATCGAATTACTGAAGGGATCCAGCGCATTTCTCAACGGCGTGCCGCCCGGAGGCACCGGGGTCGGCGGTACGGTAAACGTCGAGCCCAAACGCGCCGGCGATGAACCGCTTAACCGCGTTTCCCTGGATTATACTTCTAAATCCCAGGTGGGCGGCGGGGTCGATATCGCCCGTCGTTATGGCGATAACAACCAGTTCGGCGTGCGCATCAACGCGGCGCACCGCGAAGGCGGCAGCGCCATTGATGATGAAAAACGCCGCCTGACCATGGCCTCCATCGGCCTGGATTACCGGGGCGATCGTTTTCGCACCTCGCTTGATCTGGGCGCCAGTAAACAGACGGTACATGGCGGCCGTTCGGTGGTCTACCTGGGCAACGCCACCAAGATTCCCGACGCGCCTTCCGCGACGAATAACTACAGCCAGAAATGGGCTTATACCGATACGGAAAACGAGTTCGGCATGCTGCGCGGAGAATATGACCTGACGGATTCCTGGACCCTCTATGGCGCGGTCGGCGCCAATCACGATCATGAGAACGGCGATTACTCGTCGCCGACGTTGAGCGATGATAACGGCAACGGCACCATGAGCCGGCTGACAGTACCGTATTTTTCCGACAGTTTTGCCAGCCAGGCGGGGATTCGCGGTAAATTCAATACCGGCTTCGTGAAACACAACGTCAATGTCGGCTTCTCCACCCTCAACCGTAAGGTGAGCACCGCCTACACCATGTCAGGCGCGACGATAACCAATAATATCTACGATCCGCACTATTCCGACAGGCCGGAGGAAAACCTCTATACCGGCGGTCATATGGGCGATCCGGGCGTCTTCAACCGGGTGCGCAACAACGGTATCGCCATCGCCGACACCATGTCGGTACTGGATGACAAAGTGCAGCTGACCGCCGGCGCCCGGCGCCAAAACGTAGTGGTGGCCAATTACGCCTACACCGGCGAGCAAAGCAGCCAGTTCGATGAAACCAAGGTGACCCCGGCCTTCGGCCTGGTGGTTAAACCCTGGGATCATATTTCGCTGTACGCCAACCATATCGAAGCGTTGCAGGCCGGTGATAGCGCGGGCCTGACCTATAACGGCGATCTGGTAACCAACGGCGGGCAGGTGGCCGGCATCCAGACCTCCAAGCAAAACGAAGTGGGGATCAAGGCGGACTATGGCCGCGTCGCCGGTTCGGTGGCGCTGTTTGAAATCAAGAAACCGGTCGGCGTGTATACCCGCAACGGCGCCGACAGCTATTCGTTCAACAACAGCGGCGAGGTGCGTAACCGCGGCCTGGAGCTGAACGTCTTTGGCGAACCGATCTACGGCGTGCGCTTAAACGGCAGCATGGCCTGGATGGACCCGGAAATGACCAAGACCCAGGACGGCACTTACGACGGCAATGACGCCATCGGTATCCCGCGCTACCAGATGGTGCTGGGCGGCGAATGGGATATTCCCGGCCTGACCGGCATTACCGCCACCGGCAAGGTGATTCATACCGGCTCGCAGTATGCCGATTCGGCCAACAACCTGAAGGTGGATAGCTGGAACCGCCTGGACCTGGGCCTGCGCTACAATATGAACCTGCCGAAAAACAATATTATCTGGCGTGCCGGCGTGGAAAACGTCACCAACGAGAAGTATTGGGCTTCGGCCACCGGCGGTTACCTGACCCAGGGCGACCCGCGCCAAGCGAAAGTGTCCATGACGGTCGACTTCTGATAACGCGCCGGGCATAAAAAAACCGCACCGGCCCCGGCCGTTGCGGTTTTTTTTCTGGTATTTGCGCCGCCTTTGACGACATGTCCGCCGTTAGATGCGTCACGCGTGCAGCGTTGGCCGCACGCGGTCGACCTATTAGAAGTCGACGCTCATGGAAAGCTTCAATTCACGCGGGTCGCCCTGGAAAACATAGGTGCCGGTTTCTTCCACCGATGACCAGTAATTTTCATTAGTGACGTTTTCGACACCGGCGCGCCAGACCACGTTATGCTCCTTAAGGCTGGTGGTGTAGCGCGCGGCCAGGTCCAGGCGGGTCCAGGAATCAAGCTTTACCGTATTAGCCTCGTTCATATATTGCGAGCCGGCGTGAGTTACGGTGCCGGTGGCGGTCAGTCCTTCAACGCCCGGGATATCCCATTCCCCGTTCAGCACCGCTTGGTATTTCGGCACGCCGACGGCATCGTTGCCATCATTGACCCCATTAAGGGTTCGGGACAGTTCGCTGTCTATCCAGGTGACGCTGCCAAGCAGGCGCACGCCGTATAGCGGCTCGCCGAACACATTGAGCTCTATGCCGCGATTTTTTTGTTCGCCGTTCAGGCCGTAAATATTGCTGGTCGGATCGGTAAAGCCGTTGGGCCGTTTAATTTCAAACAACGCCACCGAACCGGCGACGCGGCCGAAATCGGCTTTAATCCCCATTTCATTCTGTTTGGATAACACCGTGCCGGTAACATAACCGGCGTTAGCCGTTCTCGAAGGCGCGGTCTTGCCCGGCTGCAGCGCTTCGATATGGTTGGCGTAAAGGGAAATATGTTCCCAGGGTTTGACCACCAAGCCATATGCGGGCGTGATTTTCATCGCGTCAAAGGCGCTGGCGCCGTCTTCGACGCCGGTGTAGCTGTAATTGCGGATGCGAATTTCCTGGCGCCGCGCCCCAAGCGTTAGCAGTACACGATCGTCCAGCGCCGAGAGCGTATCGGATACGGACGCGCCGGTGGTATTGGTGCGGCTGCGGGTCACCGGATGATGCAGTGAACTGGCGGAATACAGCGTCGGCGGATTATCAACCTGCACCGGATCGTATATGTTAGTCCGCGATGTCGAGCCCGATAGGGTATAGCCGGCGCGGGTTTGGGTATTGACACCCGAATAGCCGACGTTCACGTTATGCTTGATCACGCCGGTATGAAACGTCCCGCGGATGCCGGTCATGCCGGAGAAATTATCGCTGCTGTAACCGGTTGACAGACGGCTTATGCTCGCGTCGCCCTGGCTGTTAAGCACCGTCGCAGCGGTATAGGAGCCCAATTCATCGTTACGGCTGGCGCCGATGGCGGAATAAAACGTCCAGTTCTCGGTGATGTCATATTCGCCGCGCAGCATGCCGAATTGGGTCTTCAGATCGGAATAGGCCCACTGCGGGCTGTAATTGGTGGAAGCATCCGGCAGGGCGGGCAGGTCCGTCATGTTGGGCCCAAGCTTCAATCCCATCCGGCCGCCGTGGTCGGTCTGTTTCTGGTAACCCCCGTCCAGCGACGCGCGAAAACGATCGCCGCGGTAATCCAGGCCGACCGAGGCCAGGGTGGTGCGTTCTTTCGCGTCGTGCACCGCCGTTTCCCCTTCGCGCTGCAGGACGTTGGCGCGTACGCCAAACTGGTTGTTATCGCCAAAGCGGCGCCCGGCATCCACCGATGTCCCGATGCGTGATTTGGTGCTGTAGTCCGTTCCCAGACGCACCAGCGGGTCGTCGCCGGCGTGTTTCGGCTCCAGGTTAATTGCGCCCCCGACGCCGCTGCCTCCCGGCGGTACGCCGTTGAGGAAGGCGTTGGAACCTTTGAAAATTTCGACTCGATCTATCATCTGGGTGGAAATAATCTGACGCGGCATCACACCATAAAGCCCTCCCAGGGAAATATCCTGGCCGTCGACCTGGAAACCCCGGATCCGATAGCTTTCGGCAATATTACCGTAGCCGCCGGCCAACTGTACCGATGCATCGTTGCGCACGACATCGGACAGCGTTTTCGCCTGCTGATCCTCAATCATCTTGGCGGTAAAGCTTATTACATTGAATGGCACGTCAAGCGCGCTCTGTTCCCCCAGGATGCCCAAGCGAGCGCCATTGGCCACTTGTCCGTCCAGGTATGCCGGCACCGGCTGGTCACCACCGGGTTTAAACGCCTGCGGCGCGGCGACCACGGTAATCACGTCGTCCTTTGCACCGGTGGCGGCGGGGGTCGCTGTAGGGGCGGCGGGGAGCAGCGTTGCCCCAGCGACATGGCCACTTAATACGGAACTGAGGACTAGGGCCAGGGAACGGCGAACCCTAAACCGCCGCCCTACCAGTGAACACATACGCATAACATCCCTTAATGATAAAGATAATGAGTTTCATTCTTAGGTGGCTAATTATCAATAATTGGAATTCATTTGCAACAATTAGTAAGAATTACATTTGCAATTGCCTGCGAAAAACCTGGCGATCACAGCGGATGGCGCAAGGGGTGGTCTACAGTAATAACAGGCAATCCCTTCAAGGAGCGCGCGATGCTATCCGTTCATCACCTGAATAAATCCAGATCACACCGTATCCTGTGGCTATTGGAAGAGCTTGATCTGCCCTACGACGTTTTTTATTACCAGCGGGATAAACATATGCTGGCGCCTGAAACGCTGAAAATAATCCATCCGCTGGGCAAATCACCCATTCTTACCGACGGCGCGCTGACCCTGGCGGAATCGGGCGCCATTATTGATTATGTGCTGGATCGCTACGACGGCGCGTTCCTGCTTGCGCCGCAGGACAGTGGCAGCGAGGAGTGGGTACGGTATCGCTACTGGCTGCATTATGCCGAGGGGTCGTTAATGCCGTTACTGGTGATGAAGCTGATTTTCGGCATGCTGGGTAAACCACCGGTACCGCTGCTGGCAAGGCCCATCGGCGCGGCGGTGGGCAAGGGGGTATCGCGCAAATATCTCGATCCCCAGTTGCTGACCCATTGCCGGTATCTGGAGAATCATCTCAGCCAGTATCTCTGGTTCGCCGGCGACCGGTTCAGCGCGGCGGATATCCAGATGAGCTTTCCGCTGGAGGGCCTGGCGACGCGCGTGGGCATTGACGGGTACCCGTCGCTGCGGTCTTATCTTGATAAACTGCGGCAGCGGCCGGCCTACCAGCGGGCGAAAGAGCGCGAGCAGCCGCCCGGGATAGCCTGAGGACCCCCGCCAAATCAATAAAGTGTCAGCTAAAGGAACTTTCGGTTGAAATCCCCCCGCCGGGGGCAGGATAATCCCCGCCCTCGCATGGTTATATCATCGCAATCGTGACGGTAAGTGATGATGAAGCAACATAATCCCAGGGGATTTTTTATGTCCAGTTCCATCCAACCGGCCAGCGACAACGCCCGGCCGCGCTCCTCGCTTGATGCCTGGTTCCAGATTTCCGCGCGCGGCAGTACTCTGCGCCAGGAAGTATTAGCCGGCCTGACCACGTTTCTGGCCATGGTGTATTCGGTGATCGTGGTGCCCGGCATGTTGGGCAAGGCCGGGTTTCCGCCGGCGGCGGTATTTGTCGCCACCTGCCTGGTGGCGGCGTTCGGTTCGCTGTTGATGGGGCTATGGGCCAACCTGCCGATGGCGATCGGCTGCGCCATTTCCCTTACCGCCTTTACCGCGTTCAGCCTGGTCTTGGGCCAGCATATCAGCGTGCCGGTGGCGTTGGGCGCGGTATTCCTGATGGGGGTGGCGTTTACCCTGATTTCCGCCACCGGCATCCGCTCCTGGATCCTGCATAACCTGCCTATGGGCGTGGCCCACGGCACCGGTATCGGCATCGGCCTGTTTTTATTGATTATTGCCGCCAACGGCGTCGGCCTGGTGGTAAAGAACCCCATCGAAGGCCTGCCGGTGGCCTTGGGTCATTTTGCCTCGTTCCCGGTCATGATGGCGCTGACGGGGCTGGCGGCCATTTTTGGCCTGGAAAAGCTGCGGGTGCCGGGCGGCATTTTGCTGGTGATTATCGCCATCTCGCTGCTGGGCCTGATATTTGATCCCCAGGTCAGCTATCGCGGGCTGTTTGCCTTGCCGACCCTGTCCGACGCCGAGGGGCATTCGCTGATTTTTAACCTGGATATCAAGGGCGCGCTGCAGCCGGCGGTATTGCCAAGCGTGCTGGCGCTGGTGATGACGGCGGTGTTCGACGCCACCGGCACCATTCGCGCGGTGGCCGGGCAGGCCAACCTGCTGGATAAGGATGGCCAGATTATCAACGGCGGCCGCGCGCTGACCGCGGATTCCCTGAGCAGTATCTTTTCGTCGCTGGTGGGCGCGTCCCCGGCCGCGGTCTATATCGAATCCGCCGCCGGGACCGCCGCCGGCGGCAAGACCGGGCTGACCGCGACCATTGTCGGCCTGCTGTTCCTGGTGATCCTGTTTTTATCGCCGCTGTCTTATCTGGTGCCGGCGTACGCCACAGCACCCGCGCTGATGTATGTCGGCCTGCTGATGCTCAGCAACGTCGCCAAACTGGATTTCAGCGATTTTGTCGACGCGATGTCGGGACTGCTGTGCGCGACCTTTATCGTGCTGACCTGCAACATCGTCACCGGTATCATGCTGGGCTTCGGATCGCTGGTTATCGGCCGGGTTTTTGCCGGGGAATGGCGCCGGCTTAACGTCGGCACGGTGCTTATCGCCGTGGCGCTGGTCACGTTTTACGCCGGCGGCTGGGCTATCTGAGGGGTTTAATGCCGGCATGACGCGGCTACCCGCCGTCGCGCGGGTTATTTGCGCAGCTTTATCTTGCTTCCAGGCCGCGCCGGTTTCTTTAACCGGCGCGGTTTTTTATTGCTATCCCGGCGCCGCTACCCGATCGGGGGATAAAAAAAAACCGCCCATGGCCGATAACAGGTTTTTAACTTTTGGCAAAATGATCTACTATCAAAACTCGCGTTTCAGGCCAGGACCCCGCTCCAGGGCCAGACGGTAAACGTTGCCAGAAGGACAGACTAAGGTAAGCATGGAAATCTTTTTTACAATTCTGATCCTCACCTTGATTGTATCCCTGTCGGGTGTGATTACGCGTATTTTGCCGTTTCAAATTCCCCTGCCGTTAATGCAGATTGCGCTGGGCGCGCTGCTGGCCTGGCCGCAGTTCGGCCTGCACGTGGATTTTAACCCGGAGCTGTTCCTGGTGCTGTTTATCCCGCCGCTGCTGTTCGCCGACGGCTGGAAAACACCGGCGCGGGAATTTTTACGCCACGGCGGCGAAATCGTGGCGCTGGCCCTGGTGTTGGTGCTGATTACCGTGGTCGGAGTCGGTTACCTGATTTACTGGATGGTGCCCGGCATTCCGCTGGTGGCGGCGCTGGCGCTGGCGGCGGTATTGTCGCCCACCGATGCCGTGGCGCTTTCCGGCATCGTCGGCGAAGGCCGCATCCCCAAGAAGCTGATGGACATCCTGCAGGGCGAGGCGCTGATGAACGATGCGTCCGGCCTGGTCTCGCTGAAGTTCGCCATTGCCGTGGCCATGGGCACCATGGTGTTTACCGTGGGCGGCGCCACGCTTGAGTTCGTGAAAGTGGCGGCCGGCGGTTTACTGGCCGGCGTGGCGGTGACCTGGGCCTATAGCAAGTCGTTGCGGCTGATCAACCGCTGGAGCGGCGACGACCCCGCCACCCAAACGGTATTGCTGCTGCTGTTGCCCTTCGCCTCCTACCTGATCGCCGAACATCTCGGCGTGTCCGGTATCCTGGCGGCGGTGGCCTCCGGCATGACCATCGGCCAGTCCGGCATTATCCGCAACGCGCCGCTGGCCATGCGCCTGCGCGCCAATAGCGTCTGGGCGATGCTGGAGTTTGTGTTTAACGGCATGGTGTTTATCCTGCTGGGCCTGCAGTTCCCGGAAATCCTGGCCACCTCCATTACCCAGGCCGAGCTGGATCCGACCATCGAAACCTGGATGCTGTTTACCGATATCGTGGTGATCTATGCGGCGCTGATGCTGCTGCGGTTCGTCTGGCTATTATTGATGAAAAAATTCAGCCAGCGGTTTTTGCATAAACGGCCGATGGTGTTTGGCGACTACAGCATGCGCGAAATCCTTATCGCCTCCTTTGCCGGGGTACGCGGCGCCATCACCCTGGCCGGCGTGCTGTCGATCCCGCTGCTGCTGAGCGACGGCGCCGCGTTTCCTTCCCGCTATCAACTGGTGTTTATCGCCGCCGGGGTGATCCTGTTTTCGCTGATCTGCGGGGTGGTCGCCCTGCCGCTGCTGCTGCGCGGCATCGTGGTATCGGATAAGGCGCTGAACCGCAAGGAAGAGCGCATGGCGCGCGCCGCCGCCGCCGAGGTGGCTATCGAAAGCCTGCGTAAAATGCAGGAGCGGCTGGCCAACGATAATGAAGAAAATATCGACACCCAGCTGCTTAACGAGGTTAGCGCGCGGGTTGTCGGCAACCTGCGCCGGCGCGTCGACGGCAAAAGCGACCAGGGCGACGCGCTGCTGGCGGAAAACCTGGAGCGGCGCATGCGGCTCAATGCGCTGCGCGCCGAACGGGGCGAGTATTATCATCTGCGCGCCCAGCAGAAAATCAGCAATGAAACCCTGATGAAGCTGCTGCACGATCTGGATTTGCTCGAGGCGCTGCTCATCGAGCGGGAATAATGCCCGGGGGCGTCCGGCGGGGAAGCGCGCTGATGTCCGTTTATGGCCGCGTGCGGCTATCCGCTGGCGTGCCGTTTAGCGCGCGTCGGCGGGTTTCGGCTGCGGCCAATGCTGGCGGCAGGCGGTTATCCAGGCCTGGGCGCCATGGGATAGATAACTGTCCTGGCGCCAAATAAGCCCCAGCCGCCACATCATCAACGGCGCTACCGGCAGCGACAGCAGCCGGGTTTTATCCAGCCGCCGGCAGATGGGCTCGGGCAGGATGGCGATGCCGATGCCCGCTTCCACCATGGCCGCCAGAAAATCCCATTGCCCGCTGCGCACCGCGATTTGCGCCGTGATGCCCCCGGCCTGGAAGGCAGTCATCAACTGCCGGTAAAGCGCAAAATCCTCGTTATAGATTAATATCGGCCAGCTCCCCAACTCGGCAAAAGGCACCGTGTCGCGCCTGAGCCACGGCGCTGCGCGCGGCACCACCGCGCATAACGGGTGGCCAAACAGGGGCAATATGGCCAGGGCGGCTTCGGTATCAGGCGTCAGCGCGGTCAGCGCCACATCCAGCTCGCCGGACAATACCGCCTGCTGTACCGTCAAACCGCCAAACTCGGCGATCTGCAATTCTATACCGGGGTACTGGCGGCGGAAATCGCGGATCAGATCCGCCATCTGCGTACCGACCATGGGGGGAATGCCCAGCCGCAGGCGGCCTTTTTTCAGCGAGCCGATATCCTCCAGCTCCGTCTCCAGCTGGCGGAATTGATCCAGAATGCCCAGCCCGCGGTGATACACCGCCTGCCCGCTGTCGGTCAGGCGCAGCCTGCGTCCCTCGCGGATCAGCAACGTGCAGTCCAGCTCCTCCTCCAGATGTTTGAGCATTTTGCTGATGGTGGGCTGGGTAACGAATAAGCTTTGCGCCGCGCGCGTAAAGCTTTGCTGTTTGACCACTTCGACAAAATATCGCAGGGTGCGGATATCCATGACTATTCCAATGGGTAATGATATCCATGATATTAATTCATTTTAAGCAAGTTTACCCGTCCGCCTATAATGCCGTTTCTTCGAGGCAAAAAAGGATGCTGTCATGCTGTCGCAAGGGCGCCTGAACCTGCCGCCGCGCGTGCTGCAATATCAACTCCCGGTCCAGGTGGGGTTGTATATCGGCCTGTTCCTGATAGCCCAGCAATTGGTGGCGCGTTTTCATCTGCCGCTGCCCGCCAATGTGGTGGGCATGTTTATGCTGCTGGCGCTGATTTTATCCGGTATCGTGCCGGTGGCGTGGGTGGCGGCCGGCGCGCGCTGGCTGTTGGCGGAAATGTTGCTGTTTTTCGTCCCCGCCGTGGTGGCGGTGATTAATTATACCCAATTGCTGATGCTGGACGGCTGGCGTATTTTTGTGGTGATTGCCATCAGCACCGTGCTGGTGCTGGGGGTTACCGGCCTGGTGGTCGACCGGGTGTATCGTTTTGAGCTGTGGCTGGCGCGCCAAAAGGCCCGACATGATTGATCTGATCCTGGGTCTGGCTTGTTTATTAGTGACCTTGGTGCTGTATTTCGCTAATAAGCACCTTTATCGCCTTCATCACCACCTGATGCTGATGCCGCTGATTTTTACCCCGGCGGTGCTGGTGGCATTGCTGGCGGTAACCCATGTGTCCTATCAGCACTATCTGGTGGAAACCCATTGGCTGTTATGGCTGTTGGGCCCTGCCACCATCGCGTTTGCGGTGCCGGTATACGAAAACCTGGCGATTATCCGCCAGCATTGGCTGTCGCTTTGCGCCGGCGTTATCGCCGCGACCCTAACGGCGGTCATCAGCTCGGTATGGCTGGCGCGTCTGCTGGCGTTGCCCGAGGTTATCCAGCGCAGCCTGGCGGTGCGTTCCATCACCACGCCGTTCGCGCTCGAGGCGGCCCGGCAGATGGGCGGCCAGCCGGATCTGGTGGCGCTGTTCGTGGTGATCACCGGCGTGTTCGGCATGGCGATGGGCGATATTGTTTTTTTGCGTTTGTCGGTCACGGGCAAGATGGCCAAAGGCGCCGGCCTCGGCGCGTCATCCCACGGCGCGGGCACTGCGCGCGCCTATGAGCTTGGCCGGGAGGAGGGCGTGGTGTCGAGCCTGGTGATGATGCTGGCGGGAGTGCTTACGGTGATGGTGGCGCCGCTGATTGGGCGGGTGATGTGGTAAAGCCGCATCAGTAAGTTGTTTTATGGGTAAAAGACTTGCGTGGCGCGGGTGCCGGACGCGCGCAGGTAAAGACGGTCCGTCCGCACGGACCGCCGGGCCGCTTGCCTGCGCCGGGCAATTCCTCTATCGCCCAGTGCGTGGCACGCGTAACCCTGCCTAGGCGATAGAAACCCCACCGGCGGTCGCAAGCGACACCTTTACCGCCGCCGCGATCAGGCCTTTTTGAATGCGGCCGGGGCCGGTGTTTCCGGCCGCACGGCGTTGGGTTCGCGCACGCCGGTCTGCGAGCGGATAAACTGGGCGAAGAACAGCGCGCGCTCGCTGGCGCCCTGCGCCGAGGTATCGGTAATCGAAAACACCCAGATACCGATAAACGCCACCAGCATCGAGAACAGCGCCGGATATTCATACGGATAAATCGGCGCGGCATGGCCCAGCACCTGCACCCAGACGGTCGGCCCCAGGATCATCAGCATCACGGCGGTAATCAACCCCAGCCAGCCGCCCACCATGGCTCCGCGCGTGGTGAGCTTCGACCAGTACATCGACAGCAGGATAATGGGGAAGTTACAGCTGGCGGCAATGGAGAAGGCCAGCCCGACCATAAAGGCGATGTTCTGCTTTTCAAAGGCAATGCCCAGCGCAATGGCGACGATGCCCAGGATCACCACGGTGATTTTTGACACCCTGAGCTCGTCGCGTTCGGTGGCGTTGCCGCGCTTGATGACGCTGGCGTAAAGATCGTGGGAAACCGCCGACGCCCCGGCCAGGGTCAGTCCCGCCACCACCGCAAGGATAGTGGCGAAAGCCACCGCCGAGATAAAGCCCAGGAAGAAGTTGCCGCCCACGGCGTTCGCCAGGTGGATGGCCGCCATATTGGCGCCGCCCAATAACGCGCCGGAGCTGTCCTTAAACACCGGGTTGGCGCCGACCAGCAAAATAGCGCCGAAGCCGATGATAAAGGTTAAAAAGTAAAAATAACCCATAAAACCGGTGGCGTAGAGCACGCTCTTGCGCGCTTCCTTGGCGTCGCTGACGGTAAAAAAGCGCATCAGGATATGGGGCAGGCCGGCGGTGCCGAACATCAGCGCCAGTCCCAGCGAGAGCGCGGAGATGGGATCGGAGACCAGCCCGCCGGGGCGCATGATGGCGGCGCCTTTGCTATGCACCTTCATGGCCTCGGAAAACAGCGTGTCAAAACTGAAGTGGACGGTTTTCATCACCATCAGCGCGATAAACGTGGCCCCCGCCAGCAACAGCACCGCTTTGATAATCTGCACCCAGGTGGTGGCCAGCATGCCGCCGAACAGCACATACATCACCATCAGGATGCCGACCAGCACCACCGCCACATGGTAATTCAGGCCGAACAGCAGCTGGATAAGCTTACCCGCGCCCACCATCTGGGCAATCAGGTACAGCGCCACCACCACCAGCGAACCACAGGCGGACAGGGTACGAATCGGCATTTGCTTAAGGCGGTAGGAAGCCACGTCGGCAAAGGTGTAGCGGCCGAGGTTGCGCAGCCGTTCGGCGATCAAGAACAGGATAATCGGCCAGCCGACCAGGAAACCCAGCGAATAGATCAGGCCGTCATAACCCGAGGTATACACCAGCGCGGAAATACCGAGAAACGACGCCGCCGACATATAGTCGCCGGAGATGGCCAGACCGTTTTGCAGGCCGGTGATATTGCCGCCGGCGGTGTAATAGTCCTTGCGCGAGCGGGTCCGTTTCGAGGCCCAATAGGTGATATACAGCGTCATGGCGACAAACAGCACGAACAGGATGATGGCCTGGATGTTCAGCGGCTGCCGGTCCCCCGGCGCCGCCTGTGCCAGCAGGGGAACGGCCAACAGCAAGCCCGCGGGGAATCTGATGAATTTATGCATCGTACCGTACCTCGCGCAGGAGCTGTTGGGTCAGGCGTTCAAATTCGCCATTGGCGCGGATGACATAAACCGCGGTCAGGACAAATGAGAGGATGATAATGCCGACACCTATCGGGATACCGCGCGTGATGCTGGTCCCCTCATGGATCGGCGTGCCCAGCCAGCCCGGCGCAAAGGCGATCAGCATGATAAAACCATAGTAGATCATAAGCATTATCAACGAGAGCAGCACCGCGAAATGCTGTCGTTTGGCCACCAGTTCCTTGAAGTGTGGGTTACTCGCTATCCTTTGATAAATGACGTCATTCATCAGGGACTCTCCAGTAGGGTAGAGGTAAAGATCGGAAAGCGCCGTCCGGAGACGGCGGAGTTTTTATGAAGGCATATCCATGGATTGTTTTTCTTCTAACAGCTTTTCAACGACGCCCGGATCGGCAAGCGTCGAGGTGTCGCCCAGATTACTGGTGTCGCCGGCGGCAATTTTGCGCAGGATGCGGCGCATAATCTTGCCGGAGCGGGTTTTAGGCAATGAATCGGTCCAGTGCAGGATATCCGGGGTGGCGAGGGAGCCAATTTCCTTGCGCACCCAACTGCGTACCTCGTTATACAGTTCGGCGGTGGGCATTTCGCCGTGGTTAAGGGTGATGTAGGCGTAAATAGCCTGGCCTTTGATCGCATGCGGAATACCGACCACCGCCGCCTCGGCGATTTTCGGATGCGATACCAGCGCCGACTCGATTTCCGCGGTGCCGAGGCGGTGGCCGGACACATTCAGCACATCGTCCACCCGGCCGGTGATCCAGAAATAACCGTCTTCATCGCGCCTGGCCCCGTCGCCGCTGAAATACATGCCTTTAAAGGTGGAAAAATAGGTTTGCTCGAAGCGGTCGTGATCGCCATACAGGGTGCGCGCCTGCCCCGGCCAGGAATCGGTGATCACCAGGTTTCCCTCGCCGGCGCCTTCCTGGATAGCGCCGCCGTTATCCACCAGCGCGGGCTGGACGCCAAAAAACGGCAGTGTGGCGGAGCCGGCCTTCAGCGCCACGGCCCCCGGCAAGGGCGTGATCATGAAACCGCCGGTTTCGGTTTGCCACCAGGTATCCATGATTGGGCATTTGGCGTTGCCGATTTTATGGTAATACCATTCCCAGGCTTCCGGGTTGATGGGTTCGCCCACCGACCCCATGATGCGCAGGGATGCGCGGCTGGTGCCCTCGATGGCCTTGTCGCCCTCGGCCATCAGCGCGCGGATGGCGGTCGGCGCCGTGTACAGGATATTGACCTGGTGTTTATCCACCACCTGGGCCATGCGCCGGGCGTCGGGCCAGTTCGGCACCCCTTCGAACATCAGGGTGATGGCGCCGCAGGCCAGCGGGCCGTAAAGCAAATAGCTGTGGCCGGTTACCCAGCCCACGTCGGCGGTGCACCAGTAAATATCGCCGGGATGATAATCAAAGACATATTTAAAGGTCATGGCGGCGTAGACCAGGTAACCGCCGCTGGTATGCAGCACGCCTTTGGGTTTACCGGTCGAGCCGGAGGTGTAAAGGATAAACAGCGGATCCTCGGCGTTCATTGCCGCCGGCGGGCAGTCGTCAGCGGCGCGCGCCACCGCATCATGCCACCAGAGATCGCGCCCCTCGGTCCAGTCGATGTCTTTACCGGTGCGCTTAAAGACAATTACCCGTTCTATGGTTTTTACCGTCGGGTTTTTCAGCGCGTCGTCGATATTCTTTTTCAAGGGGATCTTGCGCCCGGCGCGAATGCCTTCGTCGGCGGTGATCACCAGTTTGGCGCTGGAGTCGACAATCCGTCCGGCAATGGCCTCGGGGGAAAAGCCGCCGAAGATCACCGAATGTATCGCCCCGATACGGGCGCAGGCCAGCATCGCCACCGCCGCTTCCGGCACCATGGGCATGTAAATCGCCACCACATCGCCTTTGGCGACGCCTTGCTCTTTCAGTACATTGGCGAAGCGGCACACCGCCTGATGCAGTTGCCGGTAGGTCAGGGTCTCGCTTTCGCGGGCGTCGTCCCCTTCCCAGATAATGGCGGTCTGATCGCCGCGTTCCGCCAGGTGCCGGTCCAGGCAGTTGGCGGATACATTGAGGGTTCCGTCTTCAAACCAGCGGATTCGCACGTGGCCGGGGTCGAAAGAGGTATTTTTCACCCTTTGGTAAGGCGTGATCCAATCAATAATCTTGCCCTGTTCACCCCAGAAGGTATCGGGGTCGGTGACAGACTGTTGATAAAGCTGGCGATATTGCTCCTGGGATAACAGGGCGCGTTGCGCAATCGCGTCGGGAATCGGGTACGTATGGGGATGGCTCATGGTTTCCTCCTTGGATTTGTTAATAATATGTCAAGCGAGGGTTAATTGAACCTGCCCTGAGGGCTTTGTTTCTTTTTTGCGCGTTAGATCACGCAGCAAAACTGAGGTTTTACCTCAGCGTACAAAAATCTGCCGCGAACTGAACTTTTTGTCCGTTTGTAGGGAGTTTATTTATCATACATAAATATTTTTTTGGTCGCTTTTTCATCGCCCATTAAAGCGCCAAAAAAGAAAAATAAGGACCGAAAAGAGAAGGGTAAACCTGATTATAATGCGTAAATGGATAAAATTTATCAAATTATAACAAACGGTTATATGAGATAGTAGGCCTAATTCCACCGCAATAAGTTAAATCGTCGCCAACTCCCTATAAATCAGCGCTTGCATTCGGGCTTTTCAAGATGGTACAGAGTGACGTCCTTTTTTTTAGGCAGTCTGTAAACAGGCTCCGCCGCGTCCGATGACAGGGCGCTAAAAAATGCGCGCGACGACGTATTCAGGCCGCAATCGGCCACGACGGAATCACTTCGGGAAATTGTAAATGTTATGAAAAAGTTAAAAATTAGTCTTGCCTGGCAAATTCTCCTGGCCCTGATCCTGGGCATCGGCGCCGGGGCGTTGCTGCATAACCAGATTGAAGCCAGGGTATGGTTTATCGGCAATATTCTTGCGCCGGCGGGCGATATTTTTATCCGTCTTATCAAGATGATCGTGGTGCCTATTGTTATCTCCACGCTGATTGTGGGCATTGCGGGCGTCGGCGATGCGAAAAAGCTTGGACGCTTGGGCCTGAAGACCATTGTTTATTTCGAGATTATCACCACCCTTGCCATTGTGTTGGGCATTACGCTTGCCAACGTGTTCCAGCCGGGGCACGGGATTGATATGTCCACGCTTGCGGCGGTGGATATTTCCCAATATGAAAAGACCACGGAACAGGTGCAAAGCGGCAACCATAGCCTGGTGGGCACGCTGCTTTCGCTGATCCCGCCGAATATTTTCGCCGCCATGGCGCGCGGCGATATGCTGCCGATTATTTTTTTCTCAGTGTTGTTCGGTTTGGGTCTGGCGGCTTTGCCCGGCGAAACCAAGACGCCGCTGCTTAATGTGTTTAAGGCCGTGGCCGAGACCATGTTTAAAGTGACCCATATGATCATGCGCTATGCGCCGGTGGGGGTATTCGCCTTGATTGCGGTGACGGTGGCCAATTTTGGTTTTGCCTCGCTGCTGCCGCTGGCCAAGCTGGTGCTGTTGGTGTATGCCGCAATCCTGTTTTTTGCCCTGGTGGTGTTGGGGCTGGTGGCGCGGTTGTGCCATTTGCGCATCTGGACGCTGATCCGCATCCTGAAGGAGGAGCTGATCCTGGCCTATTCCACCGCCAGTTCGGAAAGCGTGCTGCCGCGTATTATCGAGAAGATGGAAGCCTATGGCGCGCCTGCGGCAATCACCAGTTTTGTGGTGCCGACCGGGTATTCCTTTAACCTGGACGGTTCCACGCTGTACCAGAGCATCGCGGCTATTTTTATCGCCCAGCTGTATGGTATCGATCTGTCCATCGGCCAGGAAATCGTGCTGGTGTTGACCCTGATGGTGACGTCGAAGGGGATTGCCGGCGTGCCGGGGGTGTCTTTTGTGGTGCTGTTGGCGACGCTTGGCAGCGTGGGTATTCCGTTGGAGGGGCTGGCGTTTATCGCCGGCGTCGATCGCATTTTGGATATGGCTCGTACCGCCCTGAACGTGGTGGGCAACGCGCTGGCGGTGCTGGTGATAGCCAAGTGGGAAAACCAGTTCGATAGCGATAAGGCCCTGGCGTATGAACAGCAGGTACTGATGCTGAAGGCGTCGGCCGCGACGCCCTTCTGAAGGCGGCGCGCGCTCCCTTTAACATGCCTTCTGTCGGTTTGGTGACGGCGGGCCCAGCGTGCCGTGGGGCGCTCGGTCGGGCGGGAAAAGCACGCCCGATTCGACCCCATTGGCACGCTCTCCCTTTAACACGTCTGCTTTGAGATGGGTGTTGGCGGGCATACCCTGCCATGGGGCGCTCGGTCGGGCGGGAAAAGCACGCCCGATTCGACCCCATTGGCACGCTCTCCCTTTAACACGTTTGCTTTGAGATGGGTGTTGGCGGGCATACCCTGCCATGGGGCGCTCGGTCGGGCGGGAAAAGCACGCCCGATTCGACCCCATTGGCACGCTCGCCCTTGAACACGTCTGCTTTGAGATGGGTGTTGGCGGGCATACCCTGCCATGGGGCCTCGGTCGGGCGGGAAAAGCACGCCCGATTCGACCCCATCGGCACGCTCTCCCTTTAACACGTTTGCTTTGAGATGGGTGTTGGCGGGCATACCCTGCCATGGGGCGCTCGGTCGGGCGGGAAAAGCACGCCCGATTCGACCCCATCGGCATGCTCTCCCTTTAACACGACTTCTGTCGGTCTGGTGATGGCGGGCCCAGCGTGCCGTGGGTGCGTTAACCTTTGCGGTGCAATAGACGATACAGCGCCGGGATCACCAGCATCGACAGCAGCGGCGCGCTGACCATGCCGCCGATCATCGGCGCGGCGATGCGTTGCATCACCTCGGATCCGACGCCGCCCCCCCACATGATGGGCAGCAGCCCGGCCATGATGGTGGCCACCGTCATCACCTTGGGGCGTACGCGCAGCACCGCGCCTTCGCGGATGGCCGCCAGCAGTTGAGCCTCGCTGAGCGGTTCGTTGCCGGTGCGATGGTTTTCCATGGCATGATTAAGGTACAGCACCATAATCACCCCGAATTCCGCCGCCACCCCCGCCAGGGCGATAAAGCCCACCGCCGCCGCCACCGACAGATTATAATGCAGCAGGTAAAGCAGCCAGACGCCGCCTATCAGGGCAAAGGGCAGCGTGCCCATAATCAGCAGCGCGTCCCTGACCCGGCCGAAGGTGACATAGAGCAGGACAAAAATAATCGCCAGCGTAAAGGGCAGCACGATTTTCAGCTTGGCGCTGGCGCGCTCCAGGTATTCAAATTGCCCCGACCAGCTTAACGAGACGCCTTCCGGCAGCTTGACCTGCTGCGCCACCGTCCGCTGCATTTCCTGCACGGCGGATTTGAGATCGCGGCCGCGTAAATCGACGTAGATCCAGTCCGACAGGCGGGCGTTCTCGCTTTTCAGCATCGGCGGGCCTTCGCTGACGCGGATATCCGCCAGATCGGCCAGACTGACCTGCGCGCCCCCGGCAGTCACTACCGGCAAGTCGCGCAGTTTCTGCACCGAGTCGCGCAGCTCGCGCGGATAACGTACGTTGATGGGGAAACGTTCGCGGCCTTCAATGGTCTCGCCGATATTATCACCGCCGATAACCGCCGCCACGATAGACTGCAGTTCACCCACCGACACGCCGTAGCGGGCGGCGCGCACCCGATCGATATTGATATCGATATAGCGCCCGCCGTTGAGCCGTTCCGCCAGCGCGGAGGTGACGCCTGGGACGTTTTTCACCACCCGTTCGATCTGCTGGGCCACCGCCTCGACCTGCTCGATATTATTGCCGTTCACTTTGATCCCCACCGGGCTTTTAATCCCGGTGGCCAGCATATCGAGCCGGTTGCGGATGGGGGGCACCCAGATATTGGCTACCCCCGGCAGCGACACCGTCCGGTCCAGTTCCTGCACCAGCTTATCGGTGGTCATGCCGGGCCGCCATTGATCCCTGGGCTTGAAATGGATGGTGGTTTCCAGCATGGTCAGCGTCGCCGGGTCGGTGGCGGTTTCGGCGCGTCCCGCCTTGCCGAAAACAGTGGCCACTTCCGGCACGGTTTTAATCAGCCGGTCGGTTTGCTGCAACAGCCGGGCGGCTTCCCGCGCCGATATGCCGGGCAGCGTGGAGGGCATATATAATAAATCCCCCTCGTCCAGCGCCGGCATAAACTCGGTGCCCAGGCGGCTGAGCGGCAGCAGGGTGACCACCAGCAGCGCCAGCGACAGGGCAAGCGTGGTTTTCGGCCACGCCAAAACCTTGTCCAGCAGCGGCTGATACATGCGGATTAGCCCCCGGTTGAGCGGGTTGGCGTGTTCGTCCGGAATACGCCCACGGATAAAGTACCCCATCAATACCGGCACCAGGGTAATGCCCAGTCCCGCCGAGATCGCCATGGCATAGGTTTTGGTGAACGCCAGCGGGCCGAACATCTTGCCCTCCTGCGCCTCCAGTGAAAATACCGGAATAAAGGACAGGGTGATGATCAGCAGGCTGCAAAACAGCGCCGGCCCCACCTCGGTGGATGCGCGGGCGGAGATTTCCCAGTAATCCTCGCTTTTCGGCGTCTGTCCGGGATGATCGTGCCGCCATTTTTCCAGCACCTTGTGCATATTTTCAATCATGACTATCGCCGCGTCCACCATGGCGCCGATGGCGATGGCGATGCCGCCGAGCGACATGATATTGGCGTTAACCCCCTGGTAATGCATGACGATAAAGGCGCCGAGGATGCCCAGCGGCAGGGTGATGATCGCCACCAGCGCCGAACGGAAGTGAAACAGGAACAGGCTGCACACCAGCGCCACGACGATAAACTCTTCCAGCAGCTTATGGGAGAGGGTTTCTATGGCCTGCTTGATAAGGCTGGAACGGTCATAGACCGGCACGATTTGCACCCCTGGCGGCAGGCTGCGGCGCACCTCGTTCAGCTTTTGTTTGACCGCGTTGATGGTCTCCAGCGCATTTTTGCCATAGCGCATGATAACAATGCCGCCGGCCACTTCCCCCTCGCCGTTCAGTTCGGCCACGCCGCGCCGCATTTCAGGACCCAGGCGGATATCGGCCACATCGGACAGCAACACCGGCACGCCGCCGCGCGAGGTGATGACGATATGATCAAAATCCTCCGGGGTTTTAAGGTAACCGGCGGCGCGCACCATATATTCGGCCTCGCTCATTTCCAGTACCGATCCGCCGCCCTCCTGGTTGGCTTGCTTAACCGCGTCGATGACCTGCTGATGAGACAGGTTAAGCGCCCGCAGCCGGTCCGGTTTCAGCAGGATTTGGTATTGGCGCACCATGCCGCCGACGCTGGCCACTTCCGACACGTTCGGCACGGTTTTTAATTCGAATTTCAGCACCCAATCCTGGATGGCGCGCAGATCGGCCAGGCTGTGGCGCCCGGTTTTATCCACCAGCGCGTATTCATAGACCCAGCCGACGCCGGTGGCGTCCGGCCCAAGGCTGGCCTTGGCCTCCGCCGGCAGCGTAGACTGCACCTGGCTGAGATACTCAAGCACCCTAGAGCGCGCCCAGTAGGGATCGGTGCCGTCCGCGAACAGGATATAGACATAGGCGTCGCCAAACATCGAGAAGCCGCGCACGGTGGTGGCGCCAGGCACCGACAGCATGGTGGTGGTCAGCGGATAGGTCACCTGATCCTCCACCACCTGCGGCGCCTTGCCGGGATAACTGACGCGGATAATCACCTGTACGTCGGACAGGTCGGGCAGCGCGTCCACCGGCATACGCTGCAAAGACCAGATGCCCCAGGCGGTCAGCAGCCCGGCGGCCAGCAGTACCAGCAGACGGTTGCGCAGCGACCAGCGAATGATAAAGGCGATCATTTGGCACTCCCCAGCGGCATCATTTGGGTGATGCGCGCACCGCTGTCGTCAAGCGTAAAGTGGAACATGACACGGCTGCCGACGGCGATGCCCTTGGGCAGTCCGCCCGCGGGCAGGATAAAATCCATGGTCATCGGCGGCCAGTTCAGGCCGGGCACGGCATGGTGCGACAACGTCGCCATTTCGCCGTTAACCGCGTCGATAACGCCCTCAGTGGCATATTCCTGCGCGGCGCCGGGCGGCGGCGATTGCGTCGCGGCGCTGTCAGCCGGCGTAGCGGCGGACGGGGGGGCATCATCCGCGCCGGCGCCAGGATTTACGCCGGTTGCCGGCGGCGATGAAGCGTCCGTATCGTCCGCCATCTGCGGCAGAGCGCTGCGCAGGCTGGCTTCGGAATCAATCAGGAACTGGCCCGAGGTGACCACCCGATCGCCGGCGGCCAGCCCTTTACGCACTTCCACCCAGTCGCCGAACTCCCGGCCGGCGATAACGCTTACCGGGGTGAAATGCCCGTCGCCCTTGGCCAGCAGCACGGTATTGCGGCTGCCGGTCTGGATCAGCGCGTCCTGCGGCATGGTCAACACCGTTTCGCCCCGCGCCGCCTGCGCCAGGCGGATGTTAAGGTACATGCCGGGCTGCAGCTTGCCGTCATGATTTTCCAGCGCGATGCGCGCCCGGTAGGTGCGGGTGGCGTTATCCACCACCGGCAGCATTTCCGCAATCCGGCCGTGAAACAGGTCCCCCGGCCAGCGTGACGTCGTGGCCTGGATATCGCTGCCGGGCTGGAGGGCCCCGGCTTGGGATTCAGGATAATCCACCACCACCCAGACCGGATCGAGCGAGCTGAGTTCAAACATCGCCTGGGACGTGCCGACCTGGCTGCCTTCGCGCACCTCCAGGCGGCTGATAAAACCCTGCTCCGGCGCCCGTACTTCGATACGGGTTTGCGGCCGGCCGGTTTTTTCAATAGCGCGGATAATGTCCTCCGGCATAAACAGCAGTTGCAGACGCTGGCGCGCCGCGGCGGTGAGCGACGCATCCCCCAAATGCCGCACCGCCAGATACTCCTGCTGGGCGGCGCTCCATTCCGGAATCCACAGCCGCGCCAGCGGCTGGTCCTTTTTCACCAACTGCTGCTCGGCGCGGACATAGAGTTTTTCCACCAGACCGTTGGCGCGCGCCGGTATCACCTGTATTCCCCGATCGTCAATGCTGACGGTGCCGAACGCCTCGAAACGCGGCTGCACGGTTCTCAATGCCACCGTGCCCAGGCGCACGCCCAGGTTTTGCTGCTGGCGGGCGCTGACGGTTACTCCGCCGTCCTGCTGCGTCTCGTCGGCATAACGCGGCGTCAACGGCATATCCATAAACGGCGATTTGCCGGGTTTATCAAAGCGCTGTGCCGGCGACATGGGGTCGTACCAATACAGTACCCGGCGGCCGCTGTCGGCCGCGGGATTGGCCTGGGCCGGCGTGCTTGCCGCTTCCGGCGGCCGGCGCAGGAAATAACCGGCGGCAAAGGCGGCGCAGAGCGCGGCCAGGGCCAGGACGACGGCGACGGTACGTCCGGTGGTAATACGGTTCATGACCTGTTCTCCTGCGGGATAAGATAACGAATGGCGGCCCAGCTTTGCGCCAGTTCCCTGGCGGCGCGGGTTTCATTCTGCTCGCTGGCCAGCAGGGCGCTGCGTGCGCCCAGCAGTTCGGCGAGCGTGGCGCTGCCGGCGCGATACTGCGCCTGCATCAGCTGCAGTCGCTGCTTTTGCAGCGGCAGTACCTCGTCCCGCTGCCGCAGCCAGCGGGCCTGGGCGGCCTGGTACTGGGCCACCAGGATATTCAGCTGCGCGGTATGATCCCGAATGGTCTGCGCCAGGCGATCGTTGGCCTCGAAGGTACGCGACTGGTCGGCGGCATGATCCTTATCCTGCCGTTGCGACTGGAACAGCGGCAGATCGACGGTAAACATAATGCCGGCCATATCGTCGCGGCCGCTGTCGCGCTTGCCGTAATACACTTCCACGCCGACATCCGGAATCGCCGCCACCGCCGACTGCGCGGAGCGGGCCTGCGAGACTTCCGCCTCGCGCCGCGCCTGCACTATTTCAGGATGCTGGTTCACACCCTGGGCCAGTGCCTGCGGATCGGCCGGCAGGCGGTCGAACCGCGGCAGGGGGCCGGCGGTCTGGATACGATCGATGCCGGTCAGCTGCATCAGGCGCGCCTGCGCCATCGCCACGTCCCGCTGCGCGTCGGTAAGCGCATCGCGCATATCGATCACCACCAGGCGGCCGTCCAGCACCGCGCCGGCGCTGCTCCCGCCGGCTATCGCCGCCTTCTGCACCGCAATCTGCCGTTCGCTTTCCGTCAGCAGATGGGTCGCCGCCTCGACCGCCTGTTGCGACAGGGCCAAATCCAGCCAGGCCTGGGCGGTATCCCGCTGCAGCTGCGCGCGCAGGTTTTGATAACCGGCGGCGGTGGAGGCCGCCTCGGCCCTGATCGCGTCCGCTTTGCGTTCGCGTTTGGTACTGCTGACATAATCCTGCATGACGCCGATGCGCTGCATGGTCATGTCTTCACGGGTAAAACGCCGGGCATTGCCGCCGCCCACCGGCAGGTTATCAATGCCGAATTTCAGCTTGGGGTCGGGCAGCTGCAGGGCGGAATCGGCCATATTTTCCAGCGCCTGGCGCTGATGAAGGTTGGCGGAAAGATCCGCCGAATAGCGTTCGGCCCGGGCCAGCGTCTCATCCAGGCTCATTTGCGCCGCGGGAGCCGCGGCGGAAACGAACAGCATGAGGACCAGCCACGTCCGGGAGGAGCATGGTAGCAACATAACGATCCTCGCTTACTGCTGGAGAGAATGAATGGCGGTGAGCGTATAGCCCTGGGCGTCCTGGCGGAAACTGAAATCCACCTGCGTGCCGGCGGCCAGCTTTCCTGCGTCCAGGTCGGCCGGCACGGCGAAGGTCATGGTCATCGGCGGCCATTTCAGCGCCGCAATGGCCTGATGGGCGATAGCCACATGCTGGTTATCCCAGCGCTTGATAATGCCGCTTGCATGGTAGTCGGCGGGGGAGGTGTTAACGTTTGACGCGGCCGTGACGCCGTGATCATGATGCATACCGGGCATATCGCCCATACCGGCCATGTCGTCGGCAAACGCGGGCAAGGCAAAAACAGAAACAGCGGAGAGAACAACAATAAATAATGTGCGCATTGCATTGATTCCTGAACATAAGTCATCCACTACCGTCGCGTTCAGGCGACGGCAACCGTTGGCGTTATGTCAGGATCTATAACCGGTACCGGCAGAATTGAATCTCCGCCGGCGGCCCTGCTATGGGCGGGGTAAGCCAGGCGACATCCGGCAGGCGCGGTTCGTCGCGCCACTCGGCCACCTGGAGATCGGTTTGGCTGGGCAGGACCACGAACGGCGCGTGCTGGGTGTCTTTTTGCGCGGAATCCGGCACGCAGTGCTTATCGCATAATAACCCGGGCGCGGCGGCGCGCTGCTGCGAAGGCATATTGTCATGCAGCATATGCTCGCTATGCTCAAGGGCCGCCGGCAGCGCGGTAACCGGCATTGAGCACTGGTGGCTGGCCAGCGCCAGCTGGGCGTTCAGTAACAGCCAAAAGGCCAGCAGAATCATAGCGAACACCCGCCGCCTGCGGCAGCGTAGCTTGACCATGAATTCTGTTACTGAAGCGGAGGACACGATAATTCCCTTGTTTGGCAATCCCGGCGCGGAAAAGGCGCCGGTCGGCTTAAGTGAACGCGAAAAGCCCGGACAGCTTATTGATGCGCATCAATTTTTACTTGATAAGCAAAAACTGGCAAGGGTAATTTGCACTAACTGACAAATCAGGGGGTGAGCCGCGATGCCCGCCGCGATGCGGCGTAAGCGCGACGGTTGCGCGGATGATGGCGGATGTTAACGCAGATGATGCACCACCTGGTTGCTGCTGCCGCGCCAGATCAGCGCCGGGTCCCGCAGCGCCTGGATAAATTTACCGTCGATCAGCACGTTTATCAACGCGGCCACCTCCTGCTGGGCGTCGGTTAATTCCGCCAGCCGGTAACCGGTCCAGACCCAGATATCCTTGGCCGGGCACTCGGCGCGCACGCGCCGCACCAGTTGCAGCACGGCGGAGAGATTCTGCGGATGCAGCGGATCGCCGCCCGAGAGCGTCAGCCCCTGGCGGTGGATACGGGTATCCTGTAAATCGGCGATAATCCGGTCTTCCATGGCCGGGGTAAAGGGCACCCCGGAGTTAAGCCGCCAGGTGCTTTTGTTATAACAGCCCGGGCATTGGTGCACGCAGCCGGACACAAACAGCGTACAGCGCGTGCCGGGGCCGTTAATCACATCCACCGGGTAATACTGGTGATAATTCATCCCTGTCAGCCCAGCTGGCCGTCGGGCAGATGTTTCACCCGCCGTTTCACCTCTTCCTGCTTGCCGGCGTTGAACGGCCGCGCGTCCGGGCTGCCGAGATAACCACACACCCTGCGGGTTACCGACACTTTGGCCGGATTGTGATTGCCGCATTTCGGGCAGGTAAAGCCTTTGCTGGTACAGGAAAACTCGCCGGTAAAACCGCACTCGTAGCATTCGTCGATGGGCGTGTTGGTGCCGTAGTAGGGAACCCGGGTATAGCTATAGTCCCAGACGTCTTCCAGCGCTTTCAGGTTATGCTGCAGGTTCGGATATTCGCCGTAGCAGATAAACCCGCCGTTGGAGACCGGGGGATAGGGCGCTTCAAAATCCAGCTTGTCGTAAGGATTGACCTGCTTTTCCACGTCAAGGTGGAAGCTGTTGGTGTAATAGCCCTTATCGGTCACGCCTTCGACGATGCCGAACTCGGCGGCGTCCAGACGGCAGAAGCGGTCGCACAGGTTTTCGCTCGGCGTGCTGTACAGGCTGAAGCCGTAGCCGGTCTCTTCTTTCCAGCGGTCGGTGGCCGCCTTCAGGTGGGCCACGATGGACACGGCCTTCGCGCGCAACGCCTGATCGTCATAGACATGGGTCTGGCCGCCGAACAGGGCGTTAATGGTTTCATGCACGCCGATATAGCCAAGCGAAATGGAAGCCCGGCCGTTCTTGAAAATGTCGGCCACGTCGTCATCGGCTTTCAAGCGCACGCCGCAGGCCCCTTCCATATACAGGATCGGCGCCACGCGGGCCTTGACGCCGTCAAGCCGGGCGATACGGGTCATCAGCGCTTTTTTCGCCAGCACCAGGCGTTCATCCAGCAATTGCCAGAAACGGGCTTCGTCCCGTTTGGCCTCCAGGGCGATGCGCGGCAGGTTGAGGCTGATAACGCCCAGGTTGTTGCGCCCGTCGTGGATCTGCCTGCCGTTCTCCTCGTAAACGCCGAGGAAGCTGCGGCAGCCCATCGGCGTCTTAAATGAACCGGTAACCTTCACCACCTGATCGTAATTCAGGATATCCGGGTACATGCGTTTGCTGGCGCATTCCAGCGCCAACTGCTTGATATCATAGTTGGGATCGCTGAATTTATGGTTCAGGCCGTCGCGAATGGCGAACACCAGCTTCGGGAAAACGGCGGTTTTACGGTTTTTACCCAGCCCGGCAATGCGGTTGCGCAGGATGGATTGTTGGATCAGGCGCGATTCACGGCTGGTGCCCAGGCCAAAACCGAAGGTGACGAACGGCGTCTGGCCGTTGGCGGTATGCAGGGTATTGACTTCATATTCCAGCGACTGGAAAGCGTCGTAACATTCTTTTTCGGTGCGCGACAGGGCATACCCTTCCGCGTCGGGAATCTTCCACTTCGTGGCGGTATTGCGATGTTTGTCGTAGCTGGCGGCCACGTAGGGCGCCAGGATCTCGTCGATCCGGTTAATGGTGGTGCCGCCGTAGATATGGCTGGCCACCTGGGCGATAATCTGCGCGGTTACCGCCGTGGCGGTGGAAATGGAGCGGGGGGGCTCGATTTCCGCGTTGCCCATTTTAAAGCCTTTGGTCAGCATACCTTCCAGATCGATCAACATACAGTTGAACATCGGGAAGAACGGCGCGTAATCCAGGTCGTGGTAATGGATTTCGCCGCGTTCATGGGCCAGCACCACGTCGCGCGGCAGAATGTGCTGGCGCGCGTAATGCTTGGCGACGATGCCGGCCAGCAGATCGCGCTGGGTGGGGATGACCTTGCTGTCTTTATTGGCGTTTTCGTTGAGCAGCGCCATATTGCTCTGCTCGACCAGGCCGCGGATTTCCTGGTTCAGGCGGCCGCGTTGTTCACGGGCGACGTCACGATCGTGGCGGTATTCGATATACAAACGGGCCAGCGTTTTATGCGGCCCCGCCATCAGCTGGTTTTCCACCGCGTCCTGGATATCGCGGATATCGACATGGGAGCGGGAATTCATCTGCTGGCCCACCAGGGCGGCGACGGTGGCGCAATAATCGTTATCCTGAACACCGGCGGCCTGCGCGGCATGCATTATAGCCTGGTAAATCCGTTGCTCATCGAAATTGACCTGACAACCGTCTCGTTTGATCACTACCGGTTTCACGATGCGACTCCTTTACGCCTGGGGGCGGGTTAGGTGTTTCCTTCTTTTACCGGCCGTTTTCCCGGCGGGCCTGGCCGGGCGCGATACCAGCGGTAGAGAAGGTAAACACTATATCTAGTTTGTTATAATCAATAATGCCACTAGATGTAGAGTATGAGCTAGTCAGATGTCACTAAACTTGACCTAACGCAATAAAATCGACCCGTGGTCGAAGAGTTGTACAGCGCGGTTTTTAGCCGATAAACGGGCCGTCGCGGTTTATGCCGCTGAAAATAAATCAATAAATTTCCCCCGGGGCGGCTTGGGGCGTAAAAAAATTTTTCGCGCGATTTTCCGGTCGTCGTTACCGACGGGCGGGCGGGGCGACCGGCGGGTTTTATCCGCGCGCATGATTATTCCCGCAGCCAGAAAACCGCCTCATAAGGCCGCAATGTCAGCGGCTCCGGCGAGTGGGGCGTATCGGCATAATTGCTCATCAGCCGCCGCCACGGGCCGCGCCAGGCGGTTGCCGGCTGCCACTGCTGCGGTTGCCGGCCCAGATTCGCCAGCACCAGCAGCCGCTGGCCGCGCCAGGCGCGCCGGTAATGCCAAAGCGCGGGGTGCGCCGGGCTCAGGTCGCGATAATCCCCCTCCGTCAGGATCGGCAGGGTTTTGCGCAGCGCAATCAGCCGCTGATAACAATAAAATACCGAATCCGCGTCGGCCAGGGCGGCCCGCGCGTTGATCCGGGCGGCATTGCCGGCGCCGGCAATCCACGGCGTGCCGGTGCTGAACCCGGCGTTGACGCCGTCATCCCATTGCATCGGCGTGCGGCTGTTGTCGCGGGATCGGGCGGCCAGGACGTCCAGCGTCTGCTGGCGGCCCAGGCCACGCGCCATGGCGTCGGCATACATATTCAGGCTTTCGACGTCGCGGTAGTCGGTAATGGCGCTGAACGCGGGGTTGGTCATGCCGAGTTCCTCGCCTTGGAAGATAAACGGCGTTCCCTGCATGCCGTGCAGCGTCATGGCCAGCATCTTGGCCGAGACGACCCGCAGCTCGCCCTCGTCGCCGAAGCGGGAAACGATGCGCGGCTGATCGTGATTACACCAAAACAGCGTGTTCCAGGCGTGGCGGTGCATCCCCCGTTGCCAGCGGTTGAATATCTGCTTGAGCAGCACAAAATCCGGCGGCGCCAGCGCCCATTTTTCTCCGTCGGCGTAATCCACTTTAAGGTGATGGAAATGGGCGGCCATGGACAGCTGTTCGCCGTTGAGATTGGCGTACTGGCGGCATTTCTCCAGGGAAGTGGACGACATTTCCCCCACCGTCGTCAGCGCCAGCGGCGTAAAGATTTCCCGGTTCATCTCGCGCAGATAATCCTGCACCTGCGGCAGATCGGTATAAAAAGGCCGGCCGTCGCCCCCGGGCGCATCGGGCAGCCGCGGGTGCTTGGCTATCACGTTGATCACGTCCAGGCGCAGGCCGTCGATACCGCGATCGGCCCAAAACCGGCAGATATTTTTCAGCTCCGCGCGCAGCGGCGGATGCGCCCAGTTCAGGTCCGCCTGCTCCCGGGAATACAAATGCAGGTAGTATTGTCCGCCCGGCGCCGGCTGGTGCCAGGCGCTGCCGCCGAATTTTGACAGCCAGTTATTGGGCGGGCCGTCGTCCCGGCCGTCGCGCCAGAAGTAATAGGAGCGGTACGGGCCGTGCGGGTCTTTCGAGGCGATAAACCAGGGATGGGAAGTGGAGCTGTGATTAAGCACCATATCCATAATGATGCGCATGCCCCGCCGGTGGACGCCGGCCACAAGCGCGTCAAAATCCGCCATCGTGCCGTAGGCCGGGTCGATGGCGTAATAATCGGCAATATCATAACCGCTGTCCACCTGGGGCGAGCGATAGACAGGCGTCAGCCACAGCGCATCCACTCCCAACTGGTGCAGGTAATCCAGACGCCGGGTGATCCCGGCCAGATCGCCGCAGCCATTGCCGGTGCTGTCCTGAAAACTTTTCGGGTAAATCTGGTAAATAACGCCGTTGCGCCACCACGGGACCGTCATGCTAGCCTCCGCCCCGCAGCCGGCCTGCCGCCGGTGTCGTTATGATTGTCGATGCGCTGGTCTCCCGGTTGTTTTTCGTCGTGACGGTATAACGATTGCCTGGCAACGGGGCAAAATGTGCTGTCGCGGCCAAAGGGTTCAATTATCAGCCGGCAAACGCATAGTTGTTTATTTTTCGTTGATGTCTGGGGCCGTATAGTCCGCCAGGAAATAAACGCGGCTGCCTGCAATACAGTTTATGCCTGACGTTACCTACCCTAAAGAAGTTGCCGCGCCAGGGACAGTAGTTTCGTCTTCCCGCGGGCGGATTTGTCGATAACCGCATGTTTTTTGTCTCACCGGAGGTGGATCACCTGTATGGACCCCGTACCCAACCCTGATTGTTATTCTCCCATCCGGTAAAGCCCCTGCGCTTTTTCGTGCCTGCCTTGCCGGATGATAAACGGCAGGCAGAAGCGACGCTCTTCTGCTGATGAACTTTTTGCCCTGCCCGGCGGTATTCGTCCGGATCGGCACGGAAGACAGCATCATGATTACACTTTACGCACGTCAACTTTTTACGCGGCTCTATCATCATTTGCCCCGCCGCCTGTTCCAGCGCGACCTGATGCTGGATGGGCTGAAAGCCGGCGCCAGCCGCACTGTGCCCGCCGCCCTGACCCGCGCTTGCCTGGAGTGCGCGCAGGCCACGCAAGCGGAACTCTACGCGCGTTTCGCCAGCGGCCCGCAGGGCCTGGACGCGGCCGGCGTCGCCATCGCGCACCGGCGGCATGGCCTGAACAGCGTGGCCGCCGAGCAGCCGCTGACCTGGCGGCGGCACTTATGGTCCTGCTATCGCAATCCCTTCAATATCCTGCTGACGGTGCTGGGCATCGTGTCCTACGGCACCGATGACATTATTGCCGCCGGGGTGATCGCCCTGATGGTGATGATTGCCACCCTGCTTAATTTTATCCAGGAGGCGCGCTCCAACAAGGCCGCCGACGCGCTCAAGGCCATGGTGAGCAATACCGCCACGGTACTGCGCGCCGACGGGCCGGGCGGCAGCGGCGTGTACCAGGAGATCGCCATGGCCAGCCTGGTGCCGGGGGATATCGTCAAACTGTCCGCCGGGGATATGATCCCGGCGGATTTACGCATCCTGCATGCCCGGGATCTGTTTATCGGCCAGGCGGCGCTGACCGGCGAAGCGCTGCCGGTGGAAAAAAAAGCCGGCGTCGCTGGGGAGGCCGGGCGCAATCCCCTGGAATGCGGCAACCTGTGTTTTATGGGCACCAACGTGGTAAGCGGCACGGCGCAGGCGCTGGTCATCGGTACCGGCGATAGCACCTGGTTCGGTCAGCTTGCCGGCCAGTCCACGGCGCAATGCGCGCCGCCAAACGCGTTCCAGCTGGGCATCAGCCGGGTCAGCTGGCTGCTGATCCGCTTTATGCTGGTCATGACGCCGGTGGTGTTGCTGGTGAACGGTTTTACCAAAGGCGACTGGTGGGAAGCGGCGCTGTTTTCGCTCTCGGTGGCCGTGGGCCTGACGCCCGAAATGCTGCCGATGATTGTCACTTCGTCCCTGGCGAAGGGGGCGGTGCAGCTCTCGCGCCAGAAGGTGATCGTCAAGCGGCTGGACGCCATCCAGAACTTCGGCGCGATGGATATCCTGTGCACCGATAAAACCGGCACGCTGACCCAGGATAAAATTGTGCTGGCCAGCCATACCGATGCGTTCGGCAAGCGCTGTGAGCGGGTGCTGCAAAACGCCTGGCTGAACAGCTTCTACCAGACCGGCCTGAAAAACCTGCTGGATAAGGCGGTGCTGGAAAAAATGGCGCAGGAAGACGCCGGCCTGGCGCAGGCGCGGTGGCGCAAAATCGACGAAATCCCCTTTGATTTTGAGCGCCGCCGGATGTCGGTGATTGTCGGCGCCGACGACGGCCAGGCGCGGCTTATCTGTAAAGGCGCGCTGGAGGAGGTGCTGGGCGTTTGCAGCCGGGTGCGCCACGGCGACGATATCGTGCCGCTCGGCGCCGCGTTGCTGGCGCAAATCAGCGCCGTGGCCGGCGAGCTGTCGCTGCAAGGGCTGCGGGTGGTGGCGGTGGCCGGTAAACCCGTCGCCATGGAACGCGGCGACTTCAGCCGGCTGGATGAGGCGGATCTGGTCCTCGAAGGTTATATCGCCTTTCTCGACCCGCCGAAAGAAAGCACCGCGCCGGCGCTGGAGGCGCTGGCCAGGCACGGCGTCACGGTGAAGATACTCACCGGCGATAACGAACGGGTGGCGGCCAAGGTCTGCCGGGACGTCGGCCTGGCGGTCGACCGGGTGCTGACCGGCGATGAGATCGAGGGCATGGACGACAGGCAGCTGGCGCTTATCGCCCGGGCGACCACGGTGTTCGCCAAACTGACGCCGCTGCAAAAAGCGCGCATTGTCGGCGCCCTGCGCCGGGAAGGGCACGTGGTGGGGTTTATGGGCGACGGCATTAACGACGCGCCGGCCCTGCGCGCGGCGGATATCGGCATCTCGGTGGACTCGGCGGTGGACATCGCCAAGGAGGCGGCGGATATCATCCTGCTGGAGAAAAGCCTGATGGTGCTGGAGGCGGGCGTAATCGAGGGCCGGCGCACCTTCGTCAATATGATGAAGTATATCCGCATGACCGCCAGCTCCAACTTCGGCAATGTCTTCAGCGTGCTGGTGGCCAGCGCCTTTTTACCGTTCCTGCCGATGCTGCCGCTGCATCTGCTGGTGCAGAACCTGATTTATGATATCTCGCAGATTGCCATCCCGTTCGATAAGGTGGACGAGGAGCAGCTACGGCGCCCGCAACGGTGGCGCAGCGGGGACCTGGGGCGTTTTATGGTGTTTTTCGGCCCCATTAGCTCCATCTTCGATATCCTGACCTTTTGCCTGATGTGGTGGGTATTCAAAGCCAACACGCCCGAGCAACAGACTCTGTTCCAGACCGGCTGGTTTGTGGTGGGCGTGCTGTCGCAAACCCTGGTGGTGCATATGCTGCGCACGCGTAAAATACCGTTTTTGCACAGTCGCCCGTCCTGGCAGCTTGGCATCACCACCCTGGCGGTCATCGCCGCCACCGTCGGCATGACCTTTACGCCGCTGGCCGGATTCCTGCACCTGCAGGCGCTGCCGGGCGGCTACTGGCCCTGGCTGGTGGCGATACTCGCCGGCTATATGGCGCTGGTCCAGTCCATGAAAGGCTGGTTCGTGCGCCGGTATGGCTGGCAATAAGCGCACGCCGGCGCCAAGCCTCGTCCCGCGCCGGCTAATTCTCCGCCAGCTTCAGCGGCGGCAGCTGCAGGAAAGTGTTGAGCAGTCCTTCGGCCCAGGCTTTGCGGATAGTGGCGAAGTAGGGGTGCTGCTCGGTAATGCGATACTGCTCGTCGCTGGCGAAGCTGTCGCGGCGATAGATCATCACATCCAGCGGCAGGCCCACCGACAGGTTGCTGCGCAGCGTCGAATCGATGGAAATCAGCGCGCAGCACATGGCCTGTTCCAGGGGGGTGTCAAAGGACAATACCCGGTCGATAATCGGTTTGCCGTATTTGCTCTCGCCAATCTGAAAGTAGGGGGTATCTTCCGTGGCCTCGATAAAATTGCCCTCCGGGTAGATATGGAACAGCCGGGGCCCTTCGCCGGCGATTTGCCCGCCCAGCAGGATGCTGCAGCTGAAATCGGTGCTGGAACCGCTTTGCTGCGCGCTGCTGTCGCGGAAAATAACTTCCCGCACCGTTTCGCCAATCAGGCTGGCGGCGTCGAACAGCGTGGGCACGGTCAGCAGGTTCGGCCGTTCCATATCCCGGGTGCGCAGCCGCAGCAGGTTGATGATGCTCTGGGTGGTCGCCAGGTTGCCGGCGCTTTGCAGCACCAGCGTGCGCTCGCTGTCCTGATGCAGGACATGCAGCTTGCGGAAGGTCGAGATATGATCCACTCCGGCATTGGTACGGGAGTCGGAGGCAAACACCAGTCCGTCCGACAGGCGCATCGCCACGCAGTAGGTCATAGAAATATATCCTCGTTATGCAGGTTATTGTTGTTGGGCGCCGGCCTGGCTCTCCTTGCCTGGCGGGCGGCTTCCCTCGGTCTGCTCCACCGTCGCTTCTGAAAACATCTCTTCGTAGCCGCCGCCGATACGCGAGCCGCGCACCGGGCAGGCGTCGAGATAATCGAAGCCGACCGCCAGCTTCAGATGCTGGCTGGGGTTACAGGTATTATTGGTAATATCGAAACTCTGCCAGTGCTCGTTCAGCCACACTTCCACCCAGGCGTGCATCGCCACGTGTTTGGTGTCTTCGCTGTAAATATAGCCGCTGACGTAGCGCGCGGGGATATGCAGGCTGCGGCAACAGGCCAGGAATACATGGGAATGATCCTGACAGACTCCGTGCTGGGCGGCAAATACTTTAGCCGCCGAATCCTGCACCTGGGTGGCGCCGGGGGTATAGGGCATGCGTTCGCGCAGTTCCGCCATCAGTTCGCGCAGGCTTTCGTCCGCGGCGGCGGCGCGGTAATAACGCGCGGCGAAAGTGCGGATGGCCTCGTCCGCCCGCGTCAGCGGGCTGGGACGCAAGAAGACCAGCGGCGACAGCGGGCCGCATTCCTCCATGATTTCCTCGCTGTTATCGGCAATCTCCACCACGCCTTTGGCGCGGATGGCGATCACCTCATGCGGCCGGTCGAGGGTCAGCACATGCTGCAGGTTGCCGAAGCCGTCGATAACCTGCGTCGCCTGCTCCGGCAGGTTAAGCGACCATTCCATAATCCGTTGCCGGGCGGTGTTCTGCGGCGTCAGGCGCAGGTATTGCGTGCTGAATTTGACCTCGTGATCGTAGCGATAATGGGTCAGGTGATCGACGGCCAGTTTCATAACGCCTCCAGATACGTATGGTTAATGCTTTCCGCCAGCGCGTTTATCTTGCCCTGGAATTGCATCATATAAGCCTGCAACCCCAGCGCCAGCACTTCATCCAGCGTGCTGAAGCGCAGCTCCACGTTCAGGGTATGGGCCAGCCGCCGGGGCACATTGGCCCGTTGGCCGCCGATCCGCTCCAGCTGCTGCACCACATCGCCCACGCAGGCGCGCAGGGAGCGCGGCATATCGTTGCGCAGCACCAGCAGCTCGGCCACCGTTTCGCGGCTGACGGGATGTTTATACAGGCTGTGGTAGGCCTCGCGGGCGCTGACCGCGCGCAGCAGGGTATCCAGGCGATAATATTCGCGCACCGGATCGGAGTCGGCATCCAGCTGCTGGTCCTTGACGCCCAGCAATTGCGCCGTGGCGTAGGCGCGCTCGATAAGCGTGCCGAGGCGGATAAAACACAGGGCGTCGTTGCGCAGCAGGGTGCCGAACATGGCGCCGCGAAACAGGTGCGCCCGTTCCTTGACCCAGTCAAAGAACGCGTCGGTGCCCACCTTGGCCACGCCCTTGCCGCGCATCAGCTTCATTTCGATCCAGGTGGCGTTAATGCTTTCCCACACCTCGGATGACAGGCTGCCGCGCACCGCATGGGCGTTGTTCCAGGCCACCTCGAAGCAGCTGTAGATGCTGCTCGGATTGTGGGGATCCAGGGCGAAAAAGTTCAGCAGATTGGTCATGCTCAGGCGGGGATAATGCTCGGCAAACAGCTCGTGGGTGCCGGTCAGGTTAAGCGGCAGGGTTAAATCCTCGTTTTGCTGGCTGCGCAGCGGCATCAGCGACAGCTTATAGGTCACGTCCAATACCCGGGCAATGCTCTCGGCCCGCTCCAGGTATCGGGCCATCCAGTAGAGTTCGCTGGCGGTTCTGCTTAGCATGCGTCGTCCTCCATAATCCAGGTATCCTTGGTGCCGCCGCCCTGGGACGAGTTCACCACCAGCGAGCCGGCGTTCAGCGCCACCCGGGTCAGCCCGCCCGGCACCAGCCGCACCTCGTCGCCGGTCAGGGCGAACGGCCGCAGGTCGATATGGCGCGGCGCCAGGCCTTCCTCGACAAAGGTCGGGCAGGTGGACAGCGCAAGCGTCTCCTGGGCGATATAGTTGCTGGGGTTGGCCAGCAGCCGCTGGCGGAATTCAGCCAGTTCGGCGCGCGAGGCTTTCGGCCCCACCAGCATGCCGTAGCCGCCGGCGCCGTGCACCTCTTTCACCACCAGCTTTTCCAGGTTGGCCAGCACGTAGGACAGGGCGCTGGGATCGCGGCACTGCCAGGTGGGGATATTGCCGAGGATGGGCTCTTCGGAAAGATAAAACCGGATCATCTCCGGCACATAGGGATAAATGGATTTATCATCCGCCACCCCGGTGCCCAGCGCGTTGGCCAACACCACGCCGCCGGCGCGGTAGACCGACAGCAGCCCGGGCACGCCCAGCGTGGAGTCGGCGCGAAAGGCCAGCGGATCGATATAGGCGTCGTCGATACGGCGGTAGATCACATCCACCTTGCACGGTCCCTCGGTGGTGCGCATATAAACCGCGCCCTGTTTGACGAACAGATCGGCGGCCTCCACCAGCTCCACGCCCATCTGCTGCGCCAGGAAACTGTGCTCGAAGTAGGCGCTGTTAAAACGCCCCGGCGTCATCACCACCACCGTCGGGTCTTCCACCGCCGTGCTTTCGCGCAGGGTTTGCAGCAGGTCGAAAGGATAGCGCTCGATGGGGGCGATATGCTGGCTGGCGAACAGATCCGGATAAAGCCGCATCATCATTTTGCGGTTTTCCAGCATATAGGAAACGCCGGACGGCGTGCGCAGGTTATCTTCCAGCACATAATAGTGCCCGTCGCTGTTGCGCACCATATCGGTGCCGACGATATGCGCATAGGTATTATTATGCAGATCGATCCCCTGCATGCAGGGCTGGTATTGTTCGTTGGCCAGCACCTGTTCCGTCGGCACGATACCCGCCTTTAGGATATTCTGCCCGTGATAGATATCATAAAGGAACGCGTTCAGGGCCTTGACCCGCTGGCGAATGCCGCGATCCATCCAGGCCCACTCCTTGGCCGGGATAATGCGCGGCACGCTGTCGAACGGGATCAAGCGCTCGGTGCCGCCCTCTTCTCCGTAGACGTTAAAGGTAATGCCAACCCGGTGAAACAACAGCTCGGCTTCTTCTTTTTTCTGCTGAATGGCCTGCCGGTCCGCCTGCTGCAGCCATTGCCAGTAAGCGCCGTAGTGGCCGCGATGTCCGCCGTCGGCCAACAGCATCTCATCAAAAAAGGGCGACCCGGAAAGATTTATTTTAATCATCTGTTTACCTTTGCTGGCCCATCAACGCTGATAAAACCCCGTTAGCAGCTCCATTGACAACCCATGCATAAAACGCGCCAGCCCGTGAACCGCGGCCACAGGAGAAAACCACGCCGCCAGGCGTCCGCCTGCATCATTTTAGTGCGCGCAACGACGCCGCAGCCGTTTTCTCCCCAAAATGATGCGTAAAATTAACCCGTTGCACACGGGCGCTTGCCTGCCATATACACTTGCTATATACCGTAATGACGTATAATTTGATGAATAAACAGGCTAAAGGAGAGGTTGGATGTCCACGAGTACAATCTTTATCAATAATCGCTCGCAGGCCGTGCGCATCCCGGCTGAGTTACGCTTTGCCGATGATGTGAAGGTGGTGAATGTCCGCGCGGTGGGGAATGAGCGGATTATCTCTCCCGCGCAGCACCGCTGGGATAGCTTTTTTTTGACCGACCCGGCGGTCTCGGAAGATTTTCCGGAGGAAAGACCCTCTCAACCGCAACCTGAGCGTGAGTCCTTTTAATGTATAAATATATGCTCGAGACGAATTTTGTCATCTACGTGATAAAACGGCGTCCGCTTGAGATGCTCGACCTGTTTAACGCCAATGCGGGGCGCATGGTGTTATCGTCCATTACGCTGGCCGAGCTGATGCACGCCGCGGAAAAAAGCGCGGATGCGGCGCGCAATTACCGGGCGGTGGAGAGTTTTGTTTCGCGCATGGAAGTCCTGGGGTATGGCGCGAAAGCGGCGCGGCATTATGGCGATATCCTGGCCCATCTGGAACAGACGGGCCTGCCGATAGGGGTAAACGAGGTGCATATCGCGGCCCATGCCCGCAGCGAGGGTTTGGTCGTCGTCACCAACAACCCGGCGGAATTCAGCCGGGTCGAGGGTTTGCTGATTGAAAACTGGATTAACTGAGGCGCCGGGCACGCCTGTCATGGCCTAGCGCCGTACGGCGATGGCCTCGATTTCAATCTGCACGTCTTTCGGCAGGCGTGCCACTTCCACGCATGAACGGGCCGGGAAGGGCGCGTTATGTTCGGTGAAAAAAGCTTCGTAAGCGGCGTTGACGGTGCCGAAGTCGTTTAAATCCTTGACGAACACCGTGGTTTTAATAATATCCGCCACCTTCAGGCCGGCGGCTTCCACAATCGCCCGCACGTTGTCCAGCGATTGACGGGCCTGCGCCGCGATATCATCGGCCACCAGCCCGGTTTGCGGGTTAATGGGGATCTGGCCTGAGGTGAAAAGCATAGTGCCGAGATCGACCGCCTGAACGTAGGGTCCGATGGCGGCCGGTGCGTTTTCAGTACTGATAATACGGGACATGCTGGCTCCTGGGGTTGATAGGCGAATCAAAAAGCGTTGCCGGCCATTATAAGGACTAAACCGGCGCGTGCCCAGCTCAGGCGTTCTGGATAACCGCCTGATGCTCGAACTCTTTTTCACAATATTTGCATTTCAGGTGCACCTGGCTGTCGCGGCTTTTGACCGTAAAACCCGAGGCCACCGGCTCGCTGCGGCTGATGCAGTTGCTGTTGGGGCAGGTCAGCACGCCGTCGATGCGATCCGGCAGCGTCAGGGTCAGCTTGCGCACCACTTCATAGTTATCGATACGATTCACGGTGGCGTGGGGGGCGTACATCGCCAGCTGGTTCGCCTGCTGTTCGGTGAGGAACACGTTCTCTATCTTGATCAGATCTTTTTTCCCCAACTGGTTCGACGGCAGGTTCAACCCGATGGTGATGCGCTGATCGGTGGCGGTCAGCTTAAACAGGGTCAGCAGCTTAAAACCCACCTGCGCCGGGATATGGTCGATCACCGTGCCGCGCTTGATTGCCTCGACCTGCAGTTTATTATCCTGAGTCATTCTCTTTCCCCTTAGCCTGCCAGTTGATCGTTTAACACCAGGGACAATAAGGCCTGGCGCGCGAAAATGCCGTTGCCGGCCTGCTGGAAATAATACGCGTAGGGCGTGGCGTCCACCTCGTGGGCAATTTCATCCACCCTGGGCAGCGGATGCAGCACCTTGAGATTCGCGCGCGCCTTCAGCAGATCCACGGCGCGCAGCACAAACTGAGCCTTGACGTTGGCGTATTCCGACGGATCCAGCCGTTCTTTCTGCACCCGGGTCATATACAGGATATCCAACTGCGGCATCACTTCCTCGATGGTGGCATGCACGCTGTAGCCGATGCCTTTATCCGCCAGCATATTCAGGATATAGGCGGGCATCGCCAGCGCTTCCGGCGCGATCAGGAAAAAGTGATTGCCGTCGAACTTGGCCAGCGCCTGGGCCAGGGAGTGGACGGTGCGGCCGTACTTCAGGTCGCCCACCAGGGCCACGTTAAGGTTATTCAGCCGTCCCTGGGTTTCCTGAATGGTAAACAGGTCAAGCAGGGTCTGGGTCGGGTGCTGGTTGGCGCCGTCGCCGGCGTTGAGGATGGGCACGCCGCCGGAAAATTCGGTGGCGAGCCGGGCGGCCCCTTCCTGCGGATGGCGCATGACGATGGCGTCGACGTAGGTGCTGATAACCGAAATAGTGTCCGCCAGGGTTTCGCCCTTTTTGCCCAGCGAGGTATTGCCGGCGTCGGAGAACCCGACCACCGAGGCGCCCAGGCGGTGGATGGCGGTTTCAAACGACAGCCTGGTACGGGTGGAGGCTTCAAAAAAACAGCTGGCCACCACTTTATGTTTCAACAGCTCCGGTTGCGGACGGGCTTTCAGGCCGGCTGCGGTGCGCAGTACCAGCTCCAGCTCCTCGCGGTTCAGGTCATTAATGGAAATGATGTGTTTTTGATAAAGGGGGTTAGCCATGTATGTCCTCCTTACGGGTGTCGTTGACGCCGGCCTTGCGCAAGTGTAGATCGCGGTCCGGGATAGCGCGCAAAAAAAAGCCCCTCAACGAGGGGCCTGATACGGATAGATAAAAACGGGCAACGGGAGCAGCAACGGCAGCTGGCCGCCTGCGGGCAGGCGGCGGCAGTCATAGGCAGCAAAAATCACGCAGCTGTTCATTGATCCTCCCGGCAAATTGCCCGGAATTATACGCGCGTGCCGGCACACTTCAAGGGCCAAGACGCCGATATTTATGAATAAGCAAACGATTGGCTTGCTAATCAAAATAAGTGTTAAATAACTCTCTTTTTTCGCGCGCAATCTGATTTATAATGAAACGATATTTCATTTTAAGGAAAAATTATGATCACCGGTAATATCCATCATCTCGATCTCGTGCCTTATCTGCCCGCCAAGCTGCGTGACGCCATCGACTATGTCAAACAACACATTACCAGCGAGACGCCGCTGGGTAAGCATGATATCGACGGCGACCGGGTATTTGTGCTGATCTCCAACGACAGCACCGATCTGCTGGAAAAGCGTCGCGCCGAGTTCCACGCTAAATATCTCGATATCCAGATCGTGCTGGACGGCGTGGAAGGCATGACCTTCAGCAACCTGCCGGCGGGCAAGACGGATACCGACTGGCTGGCGGATAAGGATATTGCCTTCCTGGCCGCGGGCGAGCAGGAAAAACAGTTTGTGATGCAGGCGGGCGACTTTGTGGTGTATTACCCCGGCGAAGTGCATAAACCGCTGTGCGCGGTCGGCGCGCCGGCCCATGTGCGCAAAGCGGTGGTGAAAATCGACACCGCCCTGGTTCGCTGAACAGATAGCACGCCGGCTTATTCCCGCGCGAGCGTTGCCACCATCACCGCTTTGATGGTGTGCAACCGGTTCTCCGCCTGATCGAATACCAGGCTGTGCGCCGATTCAAACACCTCGTCGGTCACTTCCATGCCGCCGGCCAGGCCATATTGTTCGGCCATTTGTTTGCCTACGCCGGTCTGGTCGTCATGGAACGCGGGCAGGCAGTGCAGAAATTTCACCTCTGGGTTGCCGGTCAGCCGGAGCATCGCCATATTGACCTGGTAGGGACGCAGCAGGGCGATACGCTCTCCCCAAAGGGCTTTCTCCTCGCCCATGGAAACCCAAACGTCGGTGTAGATAAAATCCACCTCGCGCACGCCCGCCGCGATATCCTCGGTCAGGGTAATATTGCCGCCGCGCTGTTGCGCCAGTTCGCGGCAATGGGCCACCAACTGCTTATCCGGCCAACAGGCGCTGGGGGCGACCAGGCGTAAATCCAGGCCGGTCAGCGCCGCCGCTTCCAGCATGCTGTTGCCCATATTGTTGCGGGCGTCCCCCACGTAGGCGAACGCCATCTGCGCGAAGGTTTTCTGCGGCAGGTGTTCCTGCATGGTCAGCAGATCGGCCAGTAACTGGGTAGGGTGGAACTCGGTGGTTAACCCGTTCCACACCGGCACGCCGGCATGGCGCGCCAGTGTCTCGACGATCTCCTGGCCATAGCCGCGGTATTGAATGCCGTCGTAAAGCCGGCCCAGGACCCGGGCGGTATCCTTAATGGATTCCTTATGTCCGATCTGGCTGCCGCTCGGGCCGAGATAGGTGACGCGCGCGCCCTGATCGAATGCGGCGACTTCGAAAGAGCAGCGGGTGCGGGTCGAGTCTTTTTCGAAGATGAGCGCGATATTTTTACCCGCCAGGCGCGGCGTTTCCCGCCCGGACTGTTTTTCCCGCTTCAGGCTGGCGGCCAGGGCCAGTAATTCATGGATCTCGGCGGGCGTGAAATCCAATAACTTCAGGAAATGACGGTGATAGAACTGGCTCATATGCGGCGTTCTCCGGTCTTAATCAATTGTAAATTGAATTTAAATTCACTTTATATGTATGAATATTCAATTTCAAGTGTTGATATCAATTCTTTCATGTTTAAGCTGGAGCCTTACCCCCGGCTGTGGGAAAATAGGTTCCTAACAGGCCGACCGACGCATTGAGGATTGAGGGCATGGCACATCAATTTCTGGAAGAGCAGCGTGACGAAACGCGTTTGATAATCGAAGAGCTGCTGGAAGATGGCAGCGATCCGGAAGCGCTTTACACCATCGAACACCATCTGTCCGCCGAGAATTTCGATACGCTGGAAAAAGCCGCGGTCGAAGCCTTCAAGCTGGGTTATGAAGTCACCGATGCCGAAGAGCTGGAAGTGGAAGACGGCTCCGTGCTGATGTGCTGCGACGCCGTCAGCGAAATCGCGCTGAACGCGGAACTTATCGACACCCAGGTCGAACAGCTGTTTACCCTGGCCGAGCGCCTGGGCGTCAACTATGACGGCTGGGGCACGTATTTTGAAGACGGCGAAGACGACGAAGACGACGAAGCGGATGAGGACGGCGAAGAGGGGATTGACGGCTCGGCCCCGCCGGCGCGCGGCCTTCTGGATCAGGACGACAACGGCACCCGCCACTAAGGCCATACGCGCCGTCAGATCAAAGGCTTAAGCATCGTGACTTCGCAATCCACATGTCCGGTGTGGCCCATCGGCCCGGCGATATGCCCAAACCCCAGCCGTTCATACAGCGCTATGGCCCGGGTCAGGGTGGCGGTGGTTTCCAGGTAACAGTGGGTAAACCCCTGCCCGCGGGCAAAGTCCAGCGCCTTGAGCGCCAGCTCATGGGCCAGGCCGCGCCCGCGCAGGACCGATAAAAAATACATCTTCTGCAGTTCACATATCCCCACATCCGCGCCGGCCAGCGGGGCAATGCCGCCGCCGCCGGCAATCCTGCCTTCAAACTCAATCACCCAGTACGCGCTGCGCGGCTGGCTGTAGAGCTGGTACAGATTATCCAGGTTCGGGTCGGAGACGGTATAGCCTTTATCCGCCGTCAGGCCGAACTCGGCCGATACCTGGCGAATGACGTCGGCAATGGCATGGTTATCTTCCGGCGTAATGGGGCGCACCAGAATATTGACTGAAGTAGCTGTGGACATCGTCATTACCCAAAAAAGAAAAAAGACACTAAGCGTTCTGGATTTATTGTTATGAGTAATAGCATCGCGCGGGCGGCGGATGCAAATAAATTAAACGGCGGTTAAACTTTTGTCGATTGCCGGCAAACCTCCACACGCGCTGAAAGCGGGTGTGCCGGGCCGGGAACCGAGCGAGCGCCCACGTCTTTGCACGACGGCGCGGACGTTGGCACGCGCTTATGGCTCACCTCCGTGTGAGCCATAAGCGCACGTCTATGTCGCCAGGGACGATTTACGCTCGCCCTCATGCCCGCGGGCATGGCCTGACCGGCAAACGCCCGCGGGTGACGCTTTCGTTGTCAGCTATAAATTGGCGATGGTCGCCTGCTGCTCCAGCAGCTTGGCCTTGGCGTCGGCATAACCCGCCAGTTTTTCCCGCTCTTTCGCCACCACCGCTTCCGGCGCGCGGGCGACAAAACCTTCGTTGGACAGCTTGCTCTCGATGCGCCCGATCTCGGTATCGATTTTCAGCACTTCGTTGGCCAGCCGGTCCAGCTCCAGGGCTTTGTCGATAATGCCCGCCATCGGGATCAGCAGTTCGCCTTCCTCCACCAGCTTGACGATGGAGACCGGGCCTTTCTCGCCGTCCGCCAGGATATCCAGGCTCTGCAGCCGCGCCAGCGTCTGGATAAAGCTCTTGTTATCCGCAATCCGCCGGCGGGTCAGCGCCGTGGCGCCGCGCACCAGGACATCCAGCGGTTTGCCGGGGGCGATATTCATCTCGCTGCGAATGGTGCGCACGGCGATAACCAGCTGTTTAATCCATTCCACGTCCGCCAGCGCCTGCGTATCGTCAAGCGTGGCGTCAAACTGCGGGAAGGCTTGCAGCATCAGCGTATCGTCGGTAATGCCCTTGAGCACTTTCACCCGCTGCCAGATGGTTTCGGTAATAAACGGCACTATGGGATGCGCCAGGCGCAGCAGGCCTTCCAGCACCTCCACCAGGGTATGGCGGGTGCCGCGCAATTCGGCCTCGGCGCCGCCGGTCATGACCGGTTTGGTCAGCTCAAGATACCAGTCGCAGAACTGGTTCCAGGTAAAGTCATAGAGGATATTGGCCGCCATATCGAAGCGGTAGCCGTCAAGCGCGTCGCGATAGGCTTTTACCGTACGGTTGAATTCCGCCAGGATCCAGCGGTCCGCCAGCGACAGGCTCATCTCGCCGCCATGCTGGCCGCAATCCTGGTCCTCGGTGTTCATCAGCACAAAGCGGCTGGCGTTCCACAGCTTATTACAAAAGTTGCGATAGCCTTCCAGGCGCTTCATATCCCAGTTGATATCGCGCCCGGTGGACGCCAGCGCCGCCAGGGTAAAGCGCAGCGCGTCGGTGCCGTGCGGCTCGATGCCGTTGGGGAACTGCTTTTCGGTGCGCTTGCGGATTTTGTCCGCCAGCTGCGGCTGCATCATATTGCCGGTGCGCTTTTCGATAAGCGCCGGCAGCGAGATGCCGTCCACCATGTCCAGCGGGTCGATAACGTTGCCTTTGGATTTCGACATCTTCTGGCCTTCGTCGTCGCGGATAAGGCCGGTCATATACACGGTCTTGAACGGCACCTGCGCACGCCCCTGTTCATCCTTGACGAAATGCATGGTCAGCATGATCATGCGGGCGATCCAGAAGAAGATAATATCAAACCCGCTCACCAGCACGCTGGTGGGGTGGAAGGTCTTCAGCGCCTCGGTCGGCTCCGGCCAGCCCAGGGTGGAGAAGGTCCATAGGCCGGAGGAGAACCAGGTATCCAGCACGTCCTCGTCCTGGCGCAGCGCCACCGAGGCGTCAAGGCCGTTTTCACGGCGCACCTCGGCCTCGTCGCGTCCGACATAGACCTTGCCGGCGGCGTCGTACCAGGCCGGGATGCGATGTCCCCACCACAGCTGGCGGGAAATACACCAGTCCTGGATATCACGCATCCAGCTGAAATACATATTTTCATACTGCTTCGGCACGAACCGGATAGCGTCGTTTTCCACCGCCTCGATGGCCACCTTGGCCAGCGGCGCGGTACGCACATACCACTGATCGGTCAGCATGGGTTCAATCACCACGCCGCCGCGATCGCCGTAAGGCACGGTCAGGGCATGGGGTTTGATTTCATCAAGCAGGCCCAAGGCGTCGAAGGCGGCGACCACCGCCTTGCGGGCGGCAAAACGCTCCAGGGAGCGGAATTCGGCCGGGATCTCGCCGCTCCAGGCGTCGCTGGCCTCGCCCAGGGTGTCGAACACTTCCGCCTGTTCGCGGATATCGCCGTCCAGGGTCAGGATATTGATCATCGGCAGGCCGTGGCGCTTGCCGACCTCATAGTCGTTGAAGTCATGGGCCGGGGTGATCTTCACGCAGCCGGTGCCCTTGGTCATATCGGCATGCTCGTCGCCGAGGATGGGGATGCGGCGGCCGACCAGCGGCAACAGGACGAATTTGCCGATCAGGTCTTTATAGCGCGGGTCCGCGGGGTTCACCGCCACGCCGGTATCGCCCAGCATGGTTTCCGGACGGGTGGTGGCCACCACCAGGTAGTCCCGGCCGTCCGCGGTCCTGGCGCCGTCGGCCAGCGGGTAGCGCAGGTGCCACATGGATCCCTGGGATTCGCGGTTTTCCACCTCCAGATCGGAAATGGCGGTGCGCAGCTTGGGATCCCAGTTCACCAGGCGTTTGCCGCGGTAAATCAAATCCTGCTTGAACAGCTGGACGAACACTTCCTTCACCGCCTCGGACAGCCCGGCGTCCATGGTAAAGCGCTCGCGCTCCCAATCCACCGAGGCGCCCAGGCGGCGCATCTGGCGGGTAATGGTGCCGCCGGATTCCGCCTTCCACTGCCAGATTTTTTCGATAAAGGCGTCGCGGCCGTAATCGTGGCGGGTCTTGCCCTCTTCGGCGGCGATTTTACGCTCCACCACCATCTGCGTGGCGATGCCCGCGTGATCGGTCCCCACCTGCCACAGGGTGTTTTTACCCTGCATGCGCTGGTAACGCACGATAATGTCCATAATGGTCTGCTGAAAGGCATGACCCATATGCAGGCTGCCGGTCACGTTCGGCGGCGGGATCATGATGCAGAAGCTTTCTTTGCTGGTATCGTTATGCGGCTTGAAATAGCCCTGTTTTTCCCAGTGCTCGTACAGCGGCTGCTCGATATCGTGCGGGTTATATGTCTTTTCCATTATGCGTCGTATTTCACTGCGTTGGCGGCGTGGCCGTGGTCAATTGGAAGCCGACGCTGCGATAGGCTTTATACCGGTCGCGCGCCAACTGTTTTAATGCGTCTTCGTCCGGGACGAAGTCTATCACTTCATGGAAAGCGGAGGCAAAATCCGCGCACTGCGGCAGCAGGCTTATCAGCAGCTCGCGCGGCGCATTGCCGCGGCGCTTGGGCCAGCACAGCTCCACCGGCGCGCCATAGCGCGGCCCCTCGCCCGCCAGGTTATGGGGAACAAAGGCGGCCGGGTCCCGCTGCCATAGGGCTTCGTCCAGCCTCAGCGCCTGCTCCTCGTCGTCACAGGCTATCAGCACCCTTTTACCGGCGCGCCAGTGGAGCGCCGCCAGATCGCAGGCCAGCCGCTCCATGGGGCTAAGCCCTTCCTGGAGATCCTGCCGGTCGAGAAGATAAAAGGTTGCGTTTTTCATGTACCGTTTTAGTCAAGCCTGAGGGGGAGAACGGAAAAATAACGGGCGGCCTGGGCCGCCCGGACAAGTTTACCTTTTTTAGGCCTACTCGTCACCGTTGAGACCGGAGCGATTGAGCAGAAACTGCGCCAGCATGGAGACCGGACGCCCGGTGGCGCCCTTGGCCTTGCCAGAACGCCAGGCGGTGCCTGCGATATCCAGATGCGCCCAGCTGTATTTGCGGGCGAAACGGGACAGGAAGCAGCCGGCGGTAATGGCGCCGCCCGGACGCCCGCCGATATTGGCCATATCGGCGAAATTGGACTCCAGCTGCTCCTGGAACTCATCTCCCAGCGGCAGGCGCCAGGCGCGGTCGCCCGACTGCTCGGCGGCGGCGATAAGCTCGTGGGCCAGCGGATTATGGTTGGACATCAGCCCGGTCAGGTGATGGCCCAGGGCGATAACGCAGGCGCCGGTCAGGGTGGCGACGTCAATCACCAGCTCGGGGTCGAAACGCTCGACATAGGTCAGCGCGTCGCACAGCACCAGCCGCCCCTCGGCGTCGGTATTCAGCACTTCCACCGTCTGGCCGGACAGGGTGGTCAGCACATCGCCGGGACGGAAGGATCGCCCGTCAACCATATTCTCGCATCCCGCCAGCACGCCCACCAGGTTCAGCGGCAGGCTCAGCTCCAGCGCCATGCGCATCACGCCGTACACGGTGGCGGCGCCGCACATATCGTATTTCATCTCGTCCATGCTGTCGGCGGGCTTGATGGAGATGCCGCCGGCATCAAAGGTCAAGCCTTTGCCCACCAGCACGATCGGACGCGCTTCCGGGTCCGGATTGCCCTTATATTCGATAACCGACATCAGCGATTCGTTTTGCGAGCCCTGGCCGACCGCCAGATAGGCGTTCATGCCCAGCTCTTTCATCTGCTGCTCGCCGATAACGCGGGTGGTGGTGGTCTTGCCGTACTTATCCGCCAGCTGGCGCGCCTGGGATGCCAGGTAGGCCGGATTGCAGATATTGGGCGGCATATTGCCCAGGTCCTTCGCGGCCTTGATGCCGGAGGCGATGGCCAGTCCATGCTGGATGGCGCGCTCGCCGCCGGTAAGCTCGCGGCGGGTGGGCACGTTAAACACCATCTTGCGCAGCGGCCGGCGCGGTTCGGCCTTATTGCTTTTCAGCTGGTCGAAGGTATAAAGCGACTCTTTGGAGGTTTCCACCGCCTGGCGCACTTTCCAGTAGGTATTACGCCCCTTGACATGCAGTTCGGTCAAAAAGCAGACGGCTTCCATTGATCCGGTGTCATTCAGCGTATTAATGGTTTTCTGGATAACCTGCTTGTACTGGCGCTCATCCAGCTCGCGTTCCTTGCCGCATCCGATAAGCAGGATACGCTCGGAAAGCACATTGGGAACATGGTGCAGCAGCAATGTCTGGCCCACCTTCCCTTCCAGTTCGCCGCGGCGCAGTAAGGCACTGATATAACCATCGCTGATTTTGTCGAGCTGTTCGGCAATCGGCGACAGACGGCGCGGTTCGAAGACGCCGACGACAATACAGGCACTGCGTTGTTTTTCCGGGCTACCGCTTTTTACACTGAACTCCATGCACTCTCCTGAATCTTAAAGACAAAGACGGCCAACCGGGATAAAATATTTCATTCCCTATCGTATCCCCCGCCTTTGCATTAACTCTTATGTGTTAATCTGAACGACGCAAAGGACGTTATTCCGGCAATAATCAGTGCGTTCTCATAGCACAGCCGAACGCTTAATGTTGTTATACTCTATCTGGCGATAAAGGTGACTAATTGATACGCATTAATAGTGCATTAGCGAAGAAATTATCGATTTTCCTGCAAAAAGACAAGTTTTCACAGGCGAAATAAGCGTGATCATCATTAGATATCTGGTTCGGGAAACCTTTAAAAGCCAGCTGGCCATCCTGTTTATCCTGCTGCTGATTTTTTTCTGTCAGAAGCTGGTGCGGGTCCTGGGCGCGGCGGTAGACGGCGATATCCCGACAAACCTGGTGTTATCCCTGCTCGGTTTAGGCGTGCCGGAAATGGCGCAGTTGATTCTTCCCCTTAGCCTGTTCCTTGGGTTACTGATGACCCTGAGCCGGTTGTATGCCGAAAGCGAAATAACCGTCATGCACGCATGCGGGCTGGGCAAGAGCGTACTGATCAAGGCGGCGCTGCTGTTAAGCGTGCTGACGGCGTTATTCGCGGCCGCCAATGTCATCTGGCTGTCGCCCTGGTCGTCCCGGCACCAGGACGAGGTGCTGGCGGAGGCCAAGGCCAACCCCAGCATGGCGGCCATGGTGGGCGGGCAGTTCCAGGCGGCGCAAAACGGCAACTCCGTCCTCTTTGTCGGCAACGTCAAAGGGCAGGAATTCCAGAACGTCTTCCTGGCGCAGCTGCGCCCGCATGGTAATTCGCGCCCCTCGGTGGTGGTGGCGGACCAGGGCCATATGACCCAGCGTCCCGACGGCTCGCAGGTGGTTAACCTCAATAAAGGCACCCGCTACGAGGGCACCGCGCTGCTGCGTGATTTTCGCATTACCGATTTTACCCAGTACCAGGCGGTCATCGGCCACCAGGCGGTATCGGTGAACAACAACGACGCCGAGCAGATGACCCTGCAGGCCCTGTGGCAATCCAGCCAGCCGGAAGCGCGCGCGGAGCTGCAGTGGCGCCTTACCCTTATCATATCGGTGTTTATCATGGCTATCATGGTGGTGCCGCTCAGCGCGGTCAACCCGCGCCAGGGCAGGGTATTAAGCATGCTGCCCGCAATGCTGCTGTACCTGGTGTTCTTTTTGCTGCAAAGCTCGCTGCGCTCCAACGGCGCCAAGGGCAAGCTTGATCCGGTGATATGGATGTGGCTGGTCAACCTGGCCTACCTGGGCATCGCCCTGCTGCTTAACCTGTGGGACAGCGTACCGTTCAGACGGGCGCGCGAACGTTTACATATCAGAGGAGCGGCCTGATGTTTGGAGTACTGGACCGCTATATCGGTAAAACCATCTTCAACACCATCATGATGACCCTGTTCATGCTGGTGTCGTTGTCGGGCATCATCAAATTCGTCGATCAGCTGCGCAAGGTGGGGCAGGGCGATTACTCCGCGGCGGGCGCCGGGCTCTATACCCTGCTGAGCGTGCCGAAGGATATTGAAATCTTTTTCCCGATGGCGGCGCTGCTCGGCGCGCTGATGGGGCTCGGCACCCTGGCCAGCCGCAGCGAGCTGGTGGTGATGCAAGCCTCGGGTTTCACCCGCATGCAAATCGCCGCGGCGGTAATGAAAACCGCCATCCCGCTGGTGCTGCTGACCATGGCCATCGGCGAATGGGTCGCCCCCCAGGGCGAGCAGATGGCGCGTAATTTCCGCTCGCAGTCGTTATACGGCGGCTCCATGCTGTCGGTGCAAAACGGTCTCTGGGCCAAGGACGGCAGCGATTTTATCTACATCGAGCGGGTGGTCAGCGACAACCAGCTGTCGGGGGTGAATATCTATCACTTCAACCACGAGAACCGCCTGCAGACGCTGCGCTACGCCGCCAGCGCCACCTTTACCGACGGCACCTGGCGCCTGGCGCAGGTGGATGAATCCGACCTGACCGACAGCCAGCAGATCACCGGCCGGCAAACGCTCAGCGGGGAATGGAAAACCAACCTCACCCCCGATAAGCTGGGCGTGGTGGCGCTCGACCCGGAATCGCTGTCTATTTCCGGGCTATACGACTATGTCAAATATCTCAAGCAGAGCGGGCAGGAAGCCAGCCGCTACCAGCTGAATATGTGGAGCAAGATCTTCTCGCCCTTCTCGGTGGCGGTGATGATGCTGATGGCCCTGTCGTTTATTTTCGGCCCGCTGCGCAGCGTGGCGATGGGCGTGCGGATGATCACCGGTATCAGCTTCGGCTTCTTGTTCTACGTGTTGGATCAGATCTTCGGACCGCTCAGCCTGGTGTACAATATGCCGCCGCTGTTCGGCGCGTTGCTCCCCAGCATGGCCTTCCTGGTGATAAGCGTGGCGTTGCTCTTGAAGAAACGGTAAAGATATCCCGACGCGCTAACAGGCAAAACCTGTTAGCGCCGGGTTGGATTGGCGCAGGCCCATTGCATCGACCTTCAGATTCAGCTCTCTTATTACAACCGTAAAAAACTCATTTAATACTCTCGACAAACATCACCTTGGTCAGGTCGCGCAGCCATTTATGGCAGGGCGAGTGATTATGCTTGGAATGCCAAGCCTGGATGATGCTGCGTTTGCCCAAATCAAAATCGGCGCTGAAAAACTCCACCGCGATATTCAATTTACGCAGGTTATTCACCACAAAATCCGGCACGATGGCCAGCGCGTCGGAATGGGTAATGGCGTTCATGGTGGCCATATAACCGGGCGTGGTGCCCATCACATGGCGCGTGGACCAAAAATATTTCATTGCTTCGTCCGACCCGGCCGGGTATTTTTCCTTGGTCTGGACAAAATGATATTTCAATAAGTTATCCATATTTTTATCCCCACAAATAATAGGGTGACCGCAGCGGCACATAAAATAACATTTGGCCGAGTGAATGGTGCGGATGGTAATTTCCGGATTGAGATCGCGCATTTCGCCAATGTAGAGATCAATATCGTTGGAGCGCAGGAAATCATCATCAAATTCCGAATCATGCACCATATTAATAAAGACATTCGGCGCGCTGCGCTGTATTTCGCTGAATAACGAGGCGTTAAGGGTAAAGACGATGGTGGCGTTCGCCGCGATGGTGAAGGACACCGTGGTGGTATGGGGTTCAAAGGCCATATTGGTATTGAGCATCGACTCAATGCGGTTGACCAGTTGGCGCACATCCTCCTTAAGTGCGATAGCCTTGGGCGTGGGGATCAGTTTTGTGCCGCTGCGCACCAGGATGGGATCGTTGAACAGCCCCCGAATCTTATTCAGCGATTTGCTGATGGCCGGCGCGGTGACGTTCAGTTTCCTGGCCGCCAGATTTACGCTACAGTCTTCCAGCAGCGCATTGAGTACTATCAATAAATTGAAATCAAAGTTATTCATATAATTGTCATGATCTAGAACGCTGGTTTGAGGGATATCCGATAGCTAAACGGATATAAATGCAAAATAAATTATTATCCTGCTTCTACTGCTCCTATATATCGATAGCATGAGAATTATTAACGTACTGCTTTCAGTGACTAATGATTTTATCTTTTATTTTTTAACGATGACAAGGCGAAAATATCTCCAACGAAATGCCTCAGCGCCGGAGAAGGCCATAAAATGACCGCGAAAGGGCGCTGGCGCTGGCATGTCTTGCCATTATTGTTGCGTTTCATAATATAGTTAATTGAGTGTAAATAGCATGATATTAATATTATGTTTACCATGTGAAGGGCGGTTTTATGATAACCGAATATAAGCGGAGGAGGGAAACTAATACACACAAACTGACTGTGGATGTGCCTTATGTTGAACTTAGTCTGAGAATTGCAACTACCCTTTAGTATAGGTGGCGTTGTCGCCCGCGGGCATATGCCATGCCGGACGGCATATCCAGCGCGGTAGTTCCCGCGCCTTATCCCGCGCGGTCAGGAAATGAAATTCTTGCTTTGTTTCAGCACCACATCGCAGGCCTTGGTTTTCACCTTCTGCCCCAGTTGTGAATTGCTCAGATCGTTAAGATTCACCTGGCCGTTTTTACCGGTGGTCAGCAGGCCGCCCAGGCCTTCCTGATAATCCTGGCTTTTGGCGTTGGCGGTGCTGGTAATCCCCAGCTTGCCAAGCAACTGGTCCTTCAGCGTCGAGGTGCCGTTGGCGGACAGCAGGTTATTTTTAACACAGTATTGCAGCACGCCGGCGGCATTGGTCATGCTGCTGGAGCTTAACGCCTTGTCGCCGCCGTTCAGCAGGCCCGACAGGGCGGCCAGTGAACTGGCGTTATTGCCGGTGGTGGCGCCGGCGGTGCCGGACCCGTTGCCGGTGGACGATTTATTCAGCTCGGTAACCGCGCTGTTAACCGAATCCATCCAGTTGCCGGCCGCCTGGGCCACGCCCGAGGCCAAACCGGTGCAGAGCGCGGCGGCAACGGCCAGCGCCATTAACCTGCGGTGGGTGGTGATCATAATAAGCATACTCCTGAAATAGTCGCGCCGGACGCGCCGGCTGTTAATCTGCGAATAACCTACCCCACACCCGCGCCGCACCGCCAGCGCGGACGGGTGAAAACCCCCCGCCGGACGGCAAATTAAGACTATTCCCGACGGCCGGTGCTATCTTAAGTACAGAAACGAAACATAAACGGAACATAACGGAGTGCAGCAATGCCGGAAGGACCGGAAATCCGCCGCGCCGCCGATACCCTGCTGGCGGCGATGGCAAACAGGCCCATAACCCGGGCCTGGTTCGCTTTTCCCCACCTTAAGCCTTATGAGGACGGATTGGTGGGCCAGCATATCGAGAAAATCGATACCCGTGGCAAAGCCCTGCTGACCTGGTTTTCCAATGGCCAGGTGCTTTACAGCCATAACCAGCTCTATGGCGTCTGGCGGGTGGCCGCGGCCGGGGAATCACCGGTCACCAAACGCGATCTGCGGGTGCGCCTGGAAAACGCCGACCAGGCCATCCTGCTCTACAGCGCCTCGGATATCAAAATCCTCAGCGCCGATGAACTGGCCGCGCATCCGTTTTTACTGCGCATCGGTCCCGACGCCCTGGATATGGCCCTGACGGTGGACGAGGTCATCGATCGCCTATCGTCGCCCCGCTTTAGCGGCCGCCAGTTCGGCGGCCTGCTGCTGGACCAGTCGTTTATCGCCGGCCTGGGCAACTACCTGCGGGTGGAGATTCTCTGGCAGGCGGGCCTGACCGCGCAGCACAAGGCGCGTGATTTAAGCGCGCAGCAGTTGCGCCGCCTGTGCGAGGCCATCCTTGAAATCCCGCGCTTGTCCTACGCCACCCGTGGACAAAGCGATATCAATAAGCACCACGGCGCGGTGTTCCGCTTCCGGGTCTTTCACCGCGCGGGCAAGCCCTGCGAGCGCTGCGGCCGGCCGATAGAAAAAACCACGGTAGCATCGCGGCCGTTTTACTGGTGCCCGGGATGCCAGCGGTAAAAAAGGCGCCGGCGCGGGATGGGTTCACATACCGGCCGCATGAATCCGCCCGGAAGGGTGTTTTTTCAGCAGTCGGCAGCACCTGAAGCTGATTAGTATTGCGCCGGGATGCGTTAACGGTATAATGCACCTCGTTTTCCGTATACTAACTTCAGTGCCGAAGTGGCGAAATCGGTAGACGCAGTTGATTCAAAATCAACCGCCTTCGGGCATGCCGGTTCGATTCCGGCCTTCGGCACCATTAGTACACAATCAGGTCACCCAAGGGTGGCTTTTTTTATGCCTGAAATTCAGTCTCCGCAAGGCCTTGCCCCGCTTTTCAGTCAATCGACGTCAACCAGATTCAATCTATATTAACTTACTAATGCGGGCATGAATGTGAGCATATCGCGGTTCGATCATGTTTGTATCCAAATTAGACTGACCCCAAAACTGTGGACATATTCTGCCCTCACGAAGAGGCCCGTTCAAAAGCATTGGGACTGACTCCGCTCAGATGGTTGTGCCGGTGGGTGCGGTTGCAAAACACTTTGATATAATCGAAGATATTTGCGGTGACTGCGGAAGAAAACTTGTTGCTAGATTATAGTTGTAGGTTGATTTTCTGGGTGCGCAGCGTGTAAGTCTCTAGTATTTTAGGAGGTAATCTTTATATACACAATAGGACATATTGATGCTTGGATGACAATATGAATTAAAAAATGGTTGTTTGCATTCTGAATTTTTCGATAAATAAAAATTTATTATATGCTTATGTGAATAATATTTTGTAAAAGAAAGCGAAACATAAAGGTTTAAAGTAAAAAAGGATGCTTGCAAAAGTTTCAATAATTTTTTATAAATCATATATGCTGACCATCATGGGGTACATCATGCAATCTTTCGATACGCAGGTAGCTATGGCTATTATATCACGCTCTACAGGAGGATTTAGCTACGATACTCTAGCTAGAGCATTGATTTCAAATGTAAATTATCCATATAGTCAACATTTTCTTGATGAGTGTAGACGCTTTTGCCTGCAACTTGAGGAGAAGGGATTGTTGAGGAGATGTCCTCACTGTGTGAATGTGCGGGATGAGTATTTCGAATACGTTCATCATTGATAGCCCATCCCTGAAAGTTTTTTCAGGGATGAACAATACGTTTCTTGCAACGACCCCTTTTCTGCGGTAGCTTTGCTACGAAGAATTTTTTGAGGGTAGGTTGTGAACCATATCAATCTGATAACTACATGCACGAATGGGAAACATGGTGATAGCTATAATTCACTGAATTTAAGTGACTATTCGTCTGGAAAAACATTTTCGAATGTACTTATTCATTCTTGGTGTCGCGCCTTAAAAGAAGCGCTTTCAAAATCAGCGTCCATTTATGTTGAAGATCTTTACAAAGGTGGACATTGGGCAACTGCGAAAGCCATATATAAAAAATATCCTATTGATTTATGGGTTCTCTCTGCAGGGCTTGGTCTTCTACATAGTAAAGACAAGGTTGTGCCTTATCAGGCGACATTTGCTACAGGTTATCAAGAGTCCATCCCATTGTATTCAAAGGATTATTCTGGGAAGTCCTTTCATAGGACATGGTGGAAAGAAATTACCGAAAGATCTGCTTTCAAATCTGATCATCCGACATCGATAACGGAATTGATGAGAAAGAAACCACAGGAGTATTTTATTATTTGTGGTTCTCCTGATTATATTAATGCTATTGAGCTTGATATTGTTAATGGTCTGGAATACTTGGATGTGCCTCACAAACAGCTTTTAATTATCACATCAAAAAAAATAAATTTTAGATTGAAAGAGTATCTCTTAAAAAGTGATAACCGTATAGCCGAGTGGTTGAATTGCAATATGTTGATGCTTAATATCAAACTAGCTCAGCATGTTATAAGAGATTTTACATCCCATCAGCGAGATGATTTAAGTATTCTTTCTCAAGAATTGTCGCGGGAATTTAATTTCTTGCCAGAGCGTAAAGTGATTCAAGGGATAAAGCGTAATCCTGATGAAGTGAAAAAATATATTTTTGACCTTTTACAGCAACAACCAGGAATCAGCGCAACGAAGGCATTGCGTGCTTTTCGTGATTCAGGCAACAGTTTTGAAGAGAAACGTTTTCGCACTTTGTTTCAGGCTGTTACTGCTAGCAATGCCTAATGTCTAGGCTAGAGTTTTGTGGTAGAATCTCGCTTTTTTTGAGGCTATGCAGAGGCGTCGCAGGAGAGCAGGTTGTCGAAGTTAAAATACTTTTTCCCTGATAGTCAGGATTTTATCGATCCAAGTTTCGACTTCGTACGTGAAACGCGCAATGAGCATCGCGTACGCCAGCGTGATGACCATTATCCACACGAAGTTTTTCCCCATCCTTACGATGGGATGCTGGTTTCAAAAGCAGTAGTTGATGGCCTTGGTGGCGGTGAAAGTAAATATACACGCGCTCAGCGATTACGTTATTTCCGTAATGGTATGAAGCACTTTTTTCGATTGCCAGATAGAATGGAGACGATGGGTGACTGCGGTGCATTTACTTACGTCAATCAGGAAGTGCCACCTTACCGTGTCGAAGAAGTCATCGAGTTTTACGAGACATCCCGCTTTAACTACGGAGTCTCACTAGATCATATTGTCTTTGGATATGAAAAACCTGGTGAATTTTTTAGCGGTGATGTTCTGGCTGAATGCTGCCGTCGCCAGGATATCACCTTGACTTTGGCTCAGGACTTTCTGACGAAAGCAAAAAGAAGTTGTTTTCAGCCCTTTGGTGTCGCTCATGGTTGGAGTAAGCATTCTTATCGGCAGTCTGTTGAAGCACTGCTGGCTATGGGGTATAAAAATATCACCATGGGGGGTATGGTTCCCCTAAAAACGGCACAGATCCTGGAAACGCTGGAAGAAATCAAGCCGCTATTGAAGGGCGATACGCAGGTACACCTGCTTGGCATTGCGCGTCCGGAGAGTTTTGCTGATTTTATCAGGTTGGGTGTCACTAGCATCGATTCTACTACACCGCTTCAGCAGGCGTTTAAAGATCGTAAAAACAACTATCACACGCCTGATGGTCTCGCCTACACTGCTGTTCGCGTTCCGCAGTTTGATGCTAACCCGAGCCTAAGTCGCAAAATCAAATCCGGCCTAGTTGATCAGGATCTGGCACGTAATTTAGAGAAAAATGCGATGCATGCTCTCTTCGAATACGACAAAGGGGCGATGTCACTATCACAAACGCTTGATGCGATTTTGGCATACGAGCGACTGCATGCCGGAGAGAAAGAAGCAGAGAAAATCCGTGTTGACTACGTGCGGACGCTAAGCGATCGTCCTTGGAAGCAATGCCAATGTAATATCTGTAAAGCAATTGGTATAAATGTCATTATTTTTCGCGGTGCTGAACGTAACCGGCGTCGTGGTTTTCACAACATTCAGGTGCTGTACAGTCGTTTACAGCGCACATTGTCATCACGCTCAGAGGAATTATCATGAGTGAGTATCGTGTTCCTGCCTTGCGCATCAGACAAGGGGAGGAAAGGCAGTTGTACAGTCTCGCGATTGAGGGTAAAGATATTAGTAAAATTGCTGCGATTTCGCGAATCCGTCGTGGTGAAGAAAGCTTAGTTGGATATCAGCGCCCAGAAGTTCGCAATCATATTCGGGAGATCCAACGCTATATTGAAAGTTCCAACCCCATGATACCTAACCCGGTCATTATCGCTTTTGATAAGCGCGTCCGTTTTGAGTCGATGACTGCGGGTGGTGATATGGGGCACTTAGTGATCCCTTATTCCGAAGAGGAAGATTACGAAAAACCTGGTTTTATTGTTGATGGGCAACAACGCACAGCTGCTTTGCGCGACGCGGATATCGAATCGTTTATGATGCCCGTTTCGGCTTTTATTGCTAACGACGCTGAAGAGCAACGTGAGCAGTTTATGCTGGTTAACTCTACTAAACCGCTACCAAAAACGTTGCTGTATGAACTGGCACCACACACTCATGGTCGTCTGCCTTCAGATTTACAGGTACGAAAATTCCCTTCCCTGCTGACTCAGCGTCTTAACTTTGGTGAAAGCCCACTTGCTGGCCGTATCAAAATGGCAACCAATCCAGATGGTGTCATCGCCGATAATTCAATGATCAAAATGATAGATGCTAGTTTGCGAGAAGGAGCGCTTTACCGCTTCCGTGATCCTGCCACTGGATTGGGGGATGAGGCGAAAATGGTGAAGTTGTTGAATAACTTCTGGTCTGCAGTTGAGATTGTCTTTACTAATGACTGGGATAAAAAGCCACGCTACTCCCGTCTGCTGCATGGTGTAGGTATAATGGCGTTGGGCAGCCTGATGGACGAAATCGACCAGGTTCATCAAGAGTATACCGGCGAACCTGGCTGGAGCGAAATCCCTCCGATGAAACGTTTTGTAGATGAACTAAATACTATTAAACCGCTTTGCGCCTGGAGTAGTGGCGTCTGGGACTTCGGCACAGATATCGACGGGCAACGCATCACCCGTAAATGGAATGAATTGCAGAACCTTTCGAAGGATATAGCGTTAGTAACCAATTATCTAGTCAGCAATTATACTCGCACCGTGAATACGAATATCTAGGTTAAAAAGGGGCTACGCCCCTTTTTTATGAGGTAACAGCGGTGGTCTGAAGTATGTGCGCGATAAACGCATTAAGCATCGATTCAGCTCCTTTACCGGCAGGATGAATCAAATCTCTCCGCCAGGCCGTTACTGCGTACAGCGCCTGATACTTAGCGCTGGCTGAAGCAAAGATGAAGTAATCTGCCTGCTTCGCCATATTGACGAGCTTGTCTGTTGCCGTATGGTCATGATTGACTTCAACTCCGATACCAGTGAACAGAGTGTTTCTGTAGTCTCCCTAAATTTAGTCTTACCGCTTAATGGAGTTCCCTGGTTAAAATACAACCAACGGAGGCTCATCATGAAGAAAGCGCGTTTCACCGAATCTCAGATCTTGCGGGTCCTGAAAGAAGTTGAAGGTGCCCGACATGTGAAGGATGTTTGCCGCGAAAACGGTGGGTCGGAAACCAGTTACTACAATTGGAAAGCCAAATACGGTGGTATGGAATCCTCTGATATCAAGCGCATGGGAGAACTGGACGGCTGAGTAAGTCGCAAACTACGTTACCTGATGTGGCGGCATTGGAAAAAGCCGTACAAATGGGCAAGAATGCTAATGAAAGGCGATCTGAATGAAGAAAGGGCATGGATATCGGCGACGAACCAACGCGGCCACTGGTGGAAAGTGGGGGTAAGTCATATGAATCAAGTACTGCCGAAGAAAGCCTTTGAGCGTGCAGGACTGTTATCGCTGCTGGAGTTGCACAAACAGTTCCAGCGTTGTAAATGAACCGCCGTATACGAAACCATACGTACGGTGGTGAGAGAGGACGGTGGGAGTAAGTCCGCCCCCTACTCGATTCTCGAAAATAGTTAAAAACCATTAAACCCCCTTTTGATAAACAAAGAAACAAAACACAGTCTTAGCTCCCTCTTTTATATCTATGTCTAAAAATTAACAAGAAATGATTAACTTTCTTGACAGTTATCAGGAAGGGCAGCAATGTATGACATTATCCTTATAGTTAATAGCGTTATATTTTTCACTTCCTTAAAAATAAATAAATAATTTCAATAAGTTAAAAAATTCCGTTACGAATAGCTAAACTTATGGATGGATATATGCCCCTTGAAGCAGGCGATCTCGTTTACTCGTCTTATGGAATTGGCAGACTCATTCGCATTAATCATGATGATGCGCTTATTCAGTATTTTGACTCTCCAGTAAATTATCAAGGTATAGAGCAAACTGTCGAAATAAAATATCTTAAAAAAGCCGAACTTTATGCGGAAAGTTTGGTATATCGTTACGACTACGAACTTGCCCACTGGCAGATTGCGCGTGTTATTGGTGCTGTTCCGGGCGGTGTGCGCCTGCATTTTCCTAATAAGCAGCAGGAAGACATCAGCTTAAATGACATCTTTGTTCGGTGGGATCGTCCCATCAGCGATGCCGCCGCCCTTCTGGCCGAGCGCATTACCTATACTCCCTTCTGGCAGGATGCCCGCCTGGCTTATCAGCATCAGATGCTGAAACAGCGCAACGCCTGCGCCGGGATCACCTCTGCGCTGTCGTCCAGTATTGAACTTGAACCATACCAGTTGGCCGTCGCACGTCGGGTGTTATCTGATCCCATCCAGCGCTATCTGCTGGCGGATGAAGTCGGCCTCGGAAAAACCATCGAAGCCGGGCTGATCGTGCGCCAACACGTCATGGAAAATCAGTTCACCCACTGCGTGGTGATCGTGGCGCCCAGGGTTCTACACCGCCAGTGGCAGCAGGAACTTTCCGCACGTTTTCACCTGGAGGAACTGCTGAATGAGTCGATCCATATTATTGATATGGCTGCCTTTTGCGCGGAGAACCCCCTGCCGTTTCGCCCCGATATGTTGGTGATTGACGAAGCACATCAGGTCGGTGCCTGGGCATGGGACGCAGAGCATGAGCAGCAGTATGCCAGCGTGAACCACATGGCGCAGCAAAGCGAAAAACTATTGCTGCTATCGGCGACACCCATAACCGGCAATGAAAAGAACTTCCTCGCCATGTTGCATCTGCTGGATGCTAAAAATTACCCGCTGACTGACACTGGCTTGCAGAAATTTCAGCAGCGTATCCAGCAACGCGAAGAGATAGGTGCACTGTTCTACGCGTTTAACTGTGATAACGATAACATGACGCTGGAAGAGAATCTGGAAGCGTTGATCAGACTATTTCCTGAGGATGAGATACTGAATGGGATGGCTACACAATTGCTTCCCCATTTAGACATGATGCAACCGCTGCGGACTGAGACGCGCGACCTGCTGATCAATAAAATCCGCCATTACATCGGTAACCGTTACCGTCTGCATCATCGCCTGCTGCGCAACCGCCGCAGCAACCGCGGTATCAGCGTCCTGATGCCTGGTTTGTCCGGCCTGTCGCTAAAAAAATACACCACGGCGAAATCTAGCAACGACATGATGATCGCCTGGCGCGAATCGGCAGTAATGATGCATCCACAGGACCCGACGCTGGCTGCAATTTATCAGTTACTGTTTGAAGCCGCTATCGCTACGCCAGAACTGCTGGCTCGGCTCGCAACTTGTCGCTTACAGCAACAGACGCTAACTGCCGCGCAGGGCTTCCTCTACAGCGAATCACAGCTTGCGCTGTTGCAGCATCCGCTGTTTGATGGCGAGAAGGATATCCTGCTTGAGCTGATAGACCGCTGTAAAATGGAGCGTGATAGCAAGCGTCAGCGCTTAACTGAAGTATTGGAAACACTTCTGGGTAGTAACGCCAGAGAGATCCCATATATTGTGGTGTTCTGTGACCAGCCATGGGTAGCCGACCAGGTATTTACCGACCTGATGATGCCATTCATTGGCAAAATACAGCGCCATAACCCCGATAAAGAAGTGCGTTTTGGTAAGGAACGTAAATGCCAGATCCTAGTGTGCGATCGCCAGGCTGAAGAAGGGGTTAATCTGCATGGTGGGCGCAAAATTGCACTGCATTACGACCTGTTACTGTCGCCTAACCGTATGGAACAGCGCCTTGGACGACTAAACCGTTACTGCGCGAATGAGAATGCGACCACCATCCTCAGCATGGCGCTGGTTAGTGAGGCTGACGATCTGCAAAACCAGTGGCTTATCATCCTTAACGAGGTTTTCGACGTCTTTGAGGAGTCGATTGCCAGCCTGCAATACCTGGTTGATGAGGAGTTACAGTGGCTTAGCGCCCATCTTTACCCGCTGGGTGAAGAGAGTATGATGCAACTCAGCGCGCGTTTGGCTGGTGAAAATGGCCGCCTGGCATTAGAAAAACAGCGAATCGAAATGCAGGAAGTCCTGCTGCAAATCGATGGCGATATCATCGAAGCCAGAGAGTACGCCGATGCACTGGCGGAGATCGATGAGCATGAAGAGGAATTCCGCCGCTGCGCTCGTAATCTGATGGGTAAAGTGTTGCGCTTCGATTTTATCCCAGATGAAGAAATCCCGGCGGCTTTCCGCTACCGCTTCAACCCGGGGGACTGGGCGACGGGCACCTTAGTCAGCCCGCAGCGCTTACAAAAACACTGCCTGCTAGGCTTTGATCTAAACAAACCTGGCGGAAGTTCGCCTATGACCTGGCCACTGAGCTACAACCGCGCAGATACCACCCAGGGCAAAATCCGCCCGGCGCGCCTTGGCGAACCTTTCCATGATGCTATCCTGCGACTGCTGGATTTTGAAGAGCGCGGCATTGCCAGCGCAGTTCTGCGCATCACACCCGGCATGGGCGATGAGCAAAAAATATTTTTCCGCTACGATTTCCTGATTGAAGCCAACGTCAACACCCCGACGCAGCAGCGTCTGGCCGACCATCTGATGCCGCCGGAAACCATTACCTTTTGGCTGAACCAAGCCGGCGAGCTGATCACCGATGCAGACGTGATGACTATATTGAATGAGCCCTATTCCCCGCTGAAGCGCGGCGGACGCCACCTTAACCTGAATGAACAGCGCTGGGCGCAGATTGCCCACTGTTTAAGCGCCAAAGAGTGGCGCAACTGGTGTAACGATAGCTACAGCATTGCCCAACGACTGGCGGTGGAACAATTCGCCACGCAACAGGCTCTCAGCTTAAGCCGTCTGGAACATTATCTGAGCAGCGCCGGGCTGCACCACGCTGACCAGCAGGAGACCGGGCAGATACTGCGCCAGGGCATTGCACAGTTGAAGATGACCTGCCTGGCGACGCGCGCGTTAATTATCGCGTCAGAAGCCCTACTTCACGAGGACCCACAAATCGGATGAAGCTGGCACAACTGATTGATCACTTAGGGGTTTGCTCAGCGCTGAGAGAGTGTCTGCTGCCCGAAACATCCGCAGGGCGACTCGATCGCCGGGCGTTGATTCGTGACTGGCTATACCGAGAAAAATATGCCCACCACAGCGATAACGAACTGAACGTTCCGGATGACAGTCACCCCGGTTGGCCAGGGCAGGAGGAGTGGGAAGCCAGCAGTGTTCAATGTCAGCGACTGGGTCACACCTTCTTGCTCAAAGCTGGTCCTGCCTGGTGCCCGCAGTGGTTGGAGCAGGGGAACAGCACGCCTTTTCTCGCCAGCGACCAGCACCACCCATGCCGCCAGGACACGCGAGTGCCGATGGACCATATCCTGCGCCCGGTGTTGAAGTTTGATCACTACCAGGCACCGGGCCAGCGCGATGCGGTACGCCGGGCCCTGTTCGCTCCGCCAGGCAGTACGCTGCTGGTGAATCTGCCCACCGGCACTGGGAAGACGCTGGTGGCGCAGGTGCTGACGCTGATGGCTCCACCGCAAGGAGCGCTATGCCTGCTGATTGCTCCAACTACTGCGTTGGTGATGGAACTGGCTAGCCGTTTCGGGGAGTTGCTGACTGAAGCAGGGAATAAAACAGAATCGGTCACCGCCTGGTATAGCGGCTTACCGGCACAGGATAAATACGATACGTACGCGCGTGTCCGCGCAGGTGAGCAGCGGCTGATTGTTACCTCTCCTGAAGCGACCTGTAGTTCACTGCAGTTCGCATTGTTTGAAGCCGCGAAACAGGGTGGCCTGCGCCATGTCATCGTTGATGAAGCGCATATTGTCGCCAGTTGGGGTAACGGCTTTCGTCCACACTTCCAGCAACTCGGCGGGTTAATCCGTGGTTTGAAACGCATCAGCCGTGCAGCGCATCACCCTCCGTGCTCCACGCTTTTAATGAGCGCCACCATCACCGAAGCCAGCCGCAAAACCCTGCGCGATACTTTCGACCAGCAGATGACGGAGGTCCACGCCAGCCATCTTCGCCCGGAACCATCTTACTGGTGTTACCAGGCGGTAGACCTCGGCGACAAACTGGATAAAGTGCTGCAGTCACTGGCGCATGCGCCGCGCCCGCTGATCCTCTATGTGACGCAACCGAAAGAAGCAGAAGAGTGGGCGCAGCTACTGAGTTTGCAGGGGTATCAGCGTTTTGCAACATTTACCGGTGATACACCGGATGATGTACGCCAGAGTCTGCTGGGGAAATGGAATAAAAATCAGCTGGATATCATGATTGCCACCTCGGCATTCGGCGTAGGCATGGATAAAAACGACGTGCGTACAGTGATCCACGCCACCGTGCCGGAAAACATGGACCGCTTTTACCAGGAAACGGGGCGTGGCGGACGCGATGGCTATGCCTGTACCTCAATGCTAATTTACAGTCTTCAGGACGTCAGCCAGGCAAAATATCTGTCCTCACAAAAGCTGATTGGTCTTGAGCTGGGGCTGGAACGCTGGAAAAAGCTATGGAGCAGGGCCGAACCTGTGGGCGACAATCTGTATCGTATTGATATAGAGAGGATCCGCGACGGCCTTAATTTCCGCAGCAAAAAAAATAAATTTTGGAATCTACGTACCGTACTCATGATGGTGCGAGCAGGCGTGCTGGAACTAGATACCGACCTGCAAAGCCCGCCGGACAAAAGTACGTTTGTCAATGTCAGAAGCTACGAAGCGGCAAAAGAGCAAATCATCCGACAGAACGAGAACTCACTGGTGGTACGCATCCGGGTCAGTAACCACACTGAAGAAGAACTGTGGAAAACGTGCATTATCCCCTCCCGTGAAGAGACGCTGGAAGCGGCAACGGATAACCATAATTCGCTAATCAACTGGCTGCAAGCGCCATTGCTAAGACCACTGTGCGAGACGCTGGTGGATCTCTACTCCCTGACCGAATTTATCCCGGGTCATGCTTGTAGCGGCTGTCCTGCCTGCCGCGATCGTCAGATGTTTAACAGCGGCTATTTGATCCCGTCGCCGCTATTGCTCAACCCGACAGTATCGGCGGCGCAGTATGCGTTGAGCCGCTGGCAGGCGCTGAGTGGCCTGCCGCACGCCAGTTGCTTTATTACCTACTCACCGGTGATCGACGATGACTGGGAACGTGACGGCTGGTATCAGCGCGTCGCGACGCTGCTGGTGCGGTTGCATCGAGCCGGGATTGTCCAGCGCGTCCGGGCGGGAAGTGAGTTGCTGCACAGTGTGTTCTCCGCTATTCCACCTGGTGAACGCCTTATCCTGCTGAGTGACGAGTTGCCGGCAAGCTGCGAATCGGTAGCGGATAACGATGCCATGGGTGAACTGGCGGAACTGGTGCTTCCTGCGGCAGAGGCGTGCCGTAACGGCTATCTCCCGCCGTTCAACCTGGCCCCGCTGCAACTGACGCTGATCCCCCATGATATGCCTGATCCCTACCACCCCGGCGGGGCGCACTACGTTCACCTCGATAATCACAACTGGATCACCCTCGAACAACTTCAAAGGAAACTAGACTGTGTCGATTATCAATAACGCCCACGGAGGCAGTCAGTATGCCGTGCTGGCCGCATTTTATCAGGTGCTGAAAGCCAGCCCGAAAAACACGTTGCCGCGTGAAAAATTGATGGCGCTCTGCGCACCGGCAACGTTGCAAACCGGCGATTCAGAAAATGCGAGCGGGAAAGCGCCAAAAGAACTAAGTGCGTGGCTTGACTTGGGATTGCTAAAGGAAGAATCGGCAAATGGCGCGACTGAAATTTGTCTCAATACGAACTATTTCAGCACAAAAAACATGCCTTTGCGCCAAGCTGCTCGCCGTTGCCTACAGGCCGTGGTGAACAACCGCGACTTAAACTCACGAGATGAACGTGCCGTCGATCTCACCCTTCTGGCTGCATTGCTGCTGGCGCTGGATGTCTATCAGAACGCCGAAATCAGCTCGAGCAACCTTGAAGTGCTAGTGAGCTCGTTCATGCCTGACTTTCGTATCAACAGTAATGAGGTTGCTGTCGTTCCCGGCTATCTCAGTTGGCTGGGGTTTGCTCAGCAATTGACCCGCGACCGCTACGCTGTCGATCCCACCGACGCAATCCGTGAAGAGCTAACATTCCTGATGCAACCCGGTGAGCAACTGTCCATTAGCGAAGTGCTGCAACGCCTGAATCAAGCACTGCCGGTGCTAGATGGAGGTAGTTACCGCCAGCAGGTCGAGGGCCGTATCAGTCTGGATGGCTGGCAACCGCTCAGTGCTAACCGAATTTCGACATCGCTGTCGCGTGCACTGCTGCGTCTTCAGCTCTCCGGGATAATCAATATGAAGGCGGAGTCTGACGCCAGCGGCGCGATGCAGTTGACTGGAAGAAAAGGCAGCGTGCTGCGTACCGTGACCCACCTCACCTTGACACGTACAGGAGCCCACTAATGTCACAACTACAGAGCTACTGGCCACGCGCAGAGAATGTTACCGCCTGCATCCTGACCGAAGCCGAGTCGCTGGCCGACAGTCAACTATTGGCGGTACATGAACCGATGCGCCTCGACCGCTCCGAATTTCACAGTGGTAAGGTCAAACAGGTGGGCGAAGGGGCGCTGCTGGAGTTTCTGCTGGAGCACAATCGCCCGCTGCCGTTGATTGGTGCCTCCGGCGTGGGAAAATCCCACCTGGTGCGCTGGGTCCATGCACAGCTCAAACGCCGTGAAGATCGCGCGAAATACCACATCATTCGCATCCCGAAAAATGCGTCGCTGCCGCGCGTACTCACCACCATTCTTAAAGGTCTTGAGGGGGACGAGTACCAGAGGATCCGCGAGAAGGTTAACGGGGTCGGGCAACAACTTATCCCTGAAAACGTTGCTGAACATATTGCCCTCAAACTGCGTCAGGCGCTGAACGCTGCATGCGCTGCAGTCCCGGAAGAGCTTCAGCAGGCGCAGATGGGAAAAATCCAGCTAGACGAAAGCAGAAAACAGCAGCTGAAAGATATCCAGCAACACGCAGCATCAACCCGACTGCCCGCGCTGTTTTTTGACAGCGTGATGACCCAATATTTCACCGCCCCTGGTGCTTGCCTGAACAATATCGCGCTGCGTTTCTGCCAGGGTGCTGACGACGACAGTATTGCCAACCTGCGCTATGAAATGTCTGCAGAGGACTTCACCTTTAGCGGCCTGAACCTCAGGCAGGTTTCACCGGCAGTGCTGCCCTATCTGGTCAATCAGCAGTTGCTTACCAGTGATGCAAAAAAACAAGCAGCCGCTCGGGTTGTCAACGAGGTGATTCCCCAGGCATTGGGAGACACCTTCGGCGAACTGTTCAGCTTTAATCGGGCCAGTTTCCAGGAGCTGATGCGCATGATCCGCAGCCAGTTGCTGGCAGAAGGCCGAAGCCTGATCCTGCTGGTGGAAGATCTAGCCGCCACCTCGGCGATTGAGGATGTGCTGATCGATTGCCTGCTGGAAGAAGAGGAGTACGAAGGCAAAAAGGTGTTGTGTACCCTGAATTCGATTATTGCAGTGACCGAGGGCCACGACAGCTTTAAGCGCCACCGCAATACGCTGGGCACCCGTGCCCGCTATGAGTGGGTGATCCAGCAGCAATATGCCAGCGAAAGCGATACCGTACTGAAAGAACGGGTTGTCGATTTCTGCGGTCGCTATCTTAATGCCGCCCGTCACGGTGCTGTTGCGCTGGAAAATTATCACCACCAGCAGGACGGGCAGCGCTATCGGGATATCCCGGTATGGCAGGATCAGGAAGTACTGGAAAATGAGTCTGCTGCGCCTGTGCTGGCCAGTTTCGGTTGCAGCAGTTACGGCCACCCGCTGTTTCCGTTTAACCCGGCAGCTATCGGACAGTTGGTTGAACGCCACTGTCAGGATAAAGAACACGGGTTGGTTTTTGTCCCGCGCAATATATTGAACGCTATCCTGCGCGAACCGCTGAAAAACTATCGCCAGAGCTATCTTGATGGGCAATTCCCACCGTCAGGATATGAAGGAATTATTTGCGGCCAAGAACTTCAGCAGCGAGTGCGCCTGTCCGGTGTCAGCCAACCGGATCGGGTCAATTCATTGCTGGCTATTTGGGGCGGTAACAGTGCACACCTAGCTGATCTGACACCCGCCATCTGTGAAGAATTTGGCCTACCGCAGGCGGCTGAACTCCTGGGTGATATTCCACCACCACCACCACCACCACCACCACATGAGGGCGATAAACCATCGCCACCACCACCACCACTACCCGGTGAACCCCGAGCCATTCAGGAATGGAAAGCCGTGCTGGAAAAATGGAACCAGGGCAACGCGCTCGATCAAGTAAGAGCGCGTGATATCCGTAAATGGCTTCTTGAAGCGTTGATTGCGCGTATTGACTGGTCAATCGAGCTGATCCAGACCCCGCTCTCGGCCAGCTCAGCAAAAACTCAGGGAAGACTCCACTTACCCCGCGTGCTGGTGGGGAATCAGTCGCGTCCGCTGGTGACGCTTGAAGATACTCCGGAGCTGTACAGCGCCTGCCTGGCGATGGCGCGCTTCAACCTCTACCAGAACTGGGATTTCGACGGCAGTGAGATCGACTACGCCGCCTTCCATAACTTTGTTGACCGTATTGAAACAGAAGTAAAACTCAAGGTGTTGCAGGAAGAACGCGAGGAGCTTTCAAGTATTGTCAAAGACCTGCAGTTGAGTGGTGCATTCCTCGGGCAGGATGGCTTGTCGTCTCCAGTCTCGACTATTCTAGTGCAGGCTCTGTTAACAGAACCAAAACTTACGGACAAAAGCCATCCGCTGCTGGACGACTTCTTAACCCAGGCGCGTGCTAACGTGATCGATGAACACCGGAACCTACGCGAGCGTTTAATCGCGCTCACTGCGGCGAAAAAGTCGGGTGCCCAACCCTATGCCATCAACGGATTAATGCTGGTGGAAGCGGCCAAGAGTCAGCAAATAGTCGCCGGGAAACAGCCGGGCAAGATCCACGAAGTCAAAAACAAACTGGCTGGCTACCGTAACCTGCTGCTGAAGACTCAGGAGGGCATCACTGAACGCCTGAGCGACGGCAACAGCGCCAGTCTGGCAGAGGTGAATCTCTGCGACACTATGAAGGAGATCATCGAGCTGGCGAACAGCGCTGACGCCGCTCGCCCGGTGGGTGAAACGGTGCCGGTTCTGCTGAAGCTGTTGAAGGGTTGGAAAGATCCGGAGTTGAAAAGCCTGATCAGACAGCTGGAGAAACTGACGCTTCCAGCCGATAACCCTTTGGTGATGATGAGAGAAATCCTCGCCGTCAACGGCAAACAATATGAGGTATTTAGGCAACTGCTGGAAGCCTGGAGCAAGTTCGAAGATGCTACTGGCAGCCATCTGCAGCAGCGTCACCGTGATGAGGGCGGCGACCAGATTGAGGGTGCCGAAAATGAGATCGCGGAAACCCTGACAAAGCTGACTGAGCAGCTAACGCAGTTGGAGAAGAACTTAGCATGAGTGAAGTAAGTAACAGTGAAGCCGTAACCGCCAACACGTCGGAAGAGATCAACGTTTTTGCGCGGCGCAGCGGCGAATTTAAAGCGCGCCTTGAGCGCCATCAGCAGTTGGAAAAAGCACAGGAGATACGCGACAGCCTGCTGCTGGTTGCGCGAAAAATCGATACCCCGGCGAAAAAGCTGGCGCAGATCCTCACTAGCTATCTGCTGCTGCGACAGGTCTACGATAGTGTGAGCGGTGAGCCTATTGTGGGCCTGTTTGATCGCAAAACATTCGGGCATCCGCAGGCCCTGCTGACGGCCTTTCTTCAGCAGTACGAGGCGCATACATACGATGTTGCTCAAGCACAAGAGTTTACCCTGCTGGTTCTGGAAATTGAGCGCTTAGCCAGTGCTCTCAATGAACATACCAGCACCGCGTGGCGTGAATACATCTGTACGTTAAAAGCTCAGTGGGAAGTGGACCAGAGACTTTTCAGTAACCTTGCTCATCAGGAAGGACAACGAAAAGTACAACAGTACTACATTGACCTGGTCGCTCAGTTCACCAACAGTAGCCGTGGGCTGCCAAAAACTGCTGACGAAGTTGAGGCGATAATCGATCTGCATGAGCAACTCTGCCACCAGCGCGACGCGCTCAGCCTGGAGGTGCCGGAAGATGTCAATCTCTTCCTAAAAGCAGTAGCCGGGCAAGGTGCCACGCTCGATATGCTGACGGAAAAAGTGCGCACGTGGCTGGCTAATGAAGACGACCCGACGCGCTATCGCATTAAACGCCTGTGAGGAACCATCGTTAAATGGAACAGATTATTCGCGCCGCACTCGATGAGCTGGAGTCTCAGGAGTCGGTACTGCTCACTTGGGGTAACACCCAGGGTTTCTTCACTCAGATCGAGCTCAGAAATATTATCACTCAGGTGCTACAGAACCAACCGCCCGACGCCAGCGGCCTAACCAGTTTCGGCGTAGCGAAAGTTATGCTCGATCGCGGATTGCTGCTGCGCCACCAGCAGAATGGCGTCTCGGTGTTCCGTACCCGCATGGCGGAGTCAGTGCGGCTTTACAGCCAGTTGCGCCAGATGTTTCCCAAGCATGGCCGGGGTGATAACTGGCGTACCGCGCCGACACTGGTATCCGACTATCGCTTTCTGCGCCGACAGCGCAAATACCCGCTACGCAACCTGCAGGCCGCTGAGGTTCTGCAGCAGCTTGATGAAACAGCCGGTTTTACCCCTACCCACCGCCAGCTACTGTCGGCACTGATCAGCCACTCGAGCGGAATGTACAACCTGGCGCGCTTTCAGCAGGATGCCTGTATAAACGTGCTGCGCGGCGTGCAGCAGAGCCAGCACCGTTCAACCGCCACCATTGTGTGCGCCGGGACCGGGACCGGTAAAACGCTGGCGTTCTATCTGCCTGCGTTGACCTTTATCGGTAGCGAACTGGTCGCCAAAAGAAAAGATGCGGTTAAGGCGCTGGCTATCTACCCGCGCAACGAACTGCTGAAGGACCAGTTTATCGAAACGCTGCGGCAGACGCGCAAACTGAACAATGAACTGGCAGAGAAAGGTGCGCGCAAGGTGCGGATCGCCGCGCTATTCGGCATGGTGCCGCTGAATAAAGACGCGATTTATCGCGACTACATGAAAAATGCCTGGAGCCGGCATCGCGACGGCATGGCCTGCCAGTATATTCCCTGCCCGACAGAGAACTGCCGCGGCAAAATGGTCTGGCGCACCGCCGATTTTGAAAACAGCATTGAGCGCCTGCACTGCGACAACTGTAGCCAGACCATCGAGCCTGACGAAGTGATCCTGACGCGTAAGCGCATGAGGGTCGAACTGCCTGACATTCTGTTCACCAGCACCGAGATGCTGAATAAAAATATGGGCAACCCATTTCTGGCATCACTGTTTGGCATAGGCAAAAATGTCGTCCCGCCGTCGATGATGCTGCTTGATGAAGTACACACCTATTCCGGCGTCAGCGGTGCACAGAACGGTATGCTGATCCGCCGCTGGCGGCATCTGTCCGGCGCAACACCGCACTTTGTTGGGCTGTCCGCAACCCTGGAGCAAGCGACGCGCTTTATGGCTTCGCTAACCGGGCTGGAAGAGCGCCTTGTGGCGGAAGTCAGCCCGACTGAGGACGATATGGAGACGGAAGGCGCGGAGTATATGCTGGCGCTACGCGGCGACCCGGCTTCCCGCTCTAGCCTGCTATCCACCACCATTCAGGCCTCCATGCTCACCAGACGTATGCTCGACAACGCAGCAGCGCCGGTCAGCAACGGCATGTACGGCACACGGAGCTTTGTTTTTACCGATGATATGGACGTCATTAACCGCCTCTACTTCCAACTGCTGGATGCCGAAGGCCGTTACTCAAACGGCAATATCAATGCTAATAAAGAACCGCTAGCGATGCTGCGCGGTGATGCGCCGAATGACGAAAAATTTACCTTTGGTCAGCAGTGGCCGCTGGCCAAAATGATCGGCCATACCCTAGACTCAGCTGACCGAAGCAATGTTAAGCGCACCTCTTCGCAGGATGCCGGCGTTGACCACGCTGCGGACATGATTGTTGCTACTGCGTCACTGGAGGTCGGCTTCAACGACCCGAGCGTCGGTGCCGTTATCCAACACAAAGCGCCACGCGATAATGCCCAGTTCCTGCAGCGAAAAGGGCGCGCCGGGCGTCAGCGCGCTATGCGCCCGTGGACCGTAGTGGTGCTGTCCGACTATGGTCGCGACCGCATGGCATTTCAGTGCTACGAAAACCTGTTTGAGCCGGTACTAAAGGCGCGCCAGTTGCCGGTCGGCAACAGCTACGTACTGCGTATGCAGGCGGCCTTTGCCACTATGGATTGGCTCTCTAGCCGCAACGAGTATCTTAATCATTGGAATCGCGGTATCTGGGATGATCTGTCAGTCCCGCAGGACAAAGGTAAGCCCTCTGGAGCTCAGTCAAAGCTGGCCGAGCTGATTGAAGACCTGCTGAACACCCAGAAAACCCAGCAGACATTTAACGCATGGCTGGCGGAAGCGCTGGGGATTAAGGACAATGACTTGCTGCAGTCCTTATTGTGGCAACCACCGCGCGCGATTATGACCGTGTTCCTGCCTACGGTACTGAGAAGGCTGCGATCCAACTGGTCCCGCCTTGGTGTTGAGCAGACCGATAACTGCCGCAAAAGCACGCCGATGCCGGACTTTATTCCGTCCGCGTTGTTTAACGACCTCTGCCTACCGGAGTTGCGGGTTAACCTGCCGGATGAAGCCGGTCAGGGGCCTGAAGCGCACAGCATGCCGATTTTGCAGGGGATGAAAGATTTCGCCCCGGGCCGCATCAGCAAGCGCTTTGCCTTCAAAAACATTCGCGAACGCCACTGGGTTGTGCCGGAAAACCTCGATCTGAAAGACGGCGCGCATCCCTTCCCTATTGACGACTACTGCCCGCCAGATAAACGCGAACCCATGCCGGATGGCTATATCACCATACGCGGCGGCATGCAGACTATCCCCTGCTTCCGCGCCTGGGAAGTGACGGCCAGCACGCCGCCGGATGACTTTAAACTGAGTGAAACCTCAAACGCGTTTCTAACCTGGCACACAGAGATCCGTCCTCCTCAGAGCGGCATCCCGGCGGACGTACCATCTAATAACGTCTGGCAGAACATTTTCCAGCAGGTTGAATTTTACACCCATCAGCAGCACTGCCCGATCGAAGCCGTGCGCTTCGCCACCGGCTCACGCGCCAATATCAAATTCAGCGACCAGCGCGAAGACCTACAGATTGATTTCAAATTTGAACACCAGGGCGAACCCGCTGCGTTTGGCTTCTCGTTGTGGGTGGATGCGGTAAAATTCCAGTGTCGGCTACCCAATTTTGACCTCGCCAGCATCAGCAACAACCGTGAACTGATGGCCGGACTGCGCACGGCGCGCTTCCTGTATGAAGTCAGCCACGACGAGGCCATCAGCGTTAATCCTTTCCTCGGCGACTGGCTGGCAGAAACCGTTCTGGCAGGCATCGGCAGCGAAGCTGTATTGAAAAATTGCACGCTGGAGCAAGCGTTTCGCGCACTGCAACACAACAGTGCGGGGATTGCCCTGCTTGACGTTCCGGCACGCATCTTCCAGACGCTGTATGATGCGCAGACCGGCGTAGAGGTCGAGCAGGATCTACAGCAAAGTCTGCGTGAACTGCTGTCCCAGGCCCCTGTGATGGCAAAAATTGCCGACTGGGTGGAATTGCTGTGGCAACCGCTGGAGAACAGTTGGCTGGAGTGGCTCACCCTCAACTTCACCAACACGCTGGGCGCGGCGCTGCTGCAAACCGCCATGCAGTTGTGTCCGGACGCTGACGATAACGACCTAATCCTCGACCTCAACAGTGGGCCGGTGCGCACTATACTGCTGGCGCCAGATCAGCGCGAGATCTGGCTGTCTGAAACCACCGTCGGCGGCGGCGGTATTATCGAGAAGATCCAGCAGATTTACCGTGAAGATCCGCGCCGATTCTTCGAACTGCTGAACTTCAACCTCAGCCCCGGCGACTACGAAACGATGGACAATAACGTCTGGCACCTACTGCAAAACCTGGCAAGCCCGGCATCATCTCTGCCCGCGCATATGAACGAGATGCGCCTTGCCAGTAACCATGCCAGCCAGGTCCAGGCGCAGCGTAACCTGTTGGGCGAGCTACAGCGCAGCGGCTTTATGACCAATCACAGCTTCCTGTCGGCGATCAACACCCGCCTGTTACGGCCGGGGACAGATGCCAGCAGTGACGCCTTTTTACTGCAACTGCACCAGGAGTGGCGACGGCAGGAGCAGCGGTTGGGTATTGAACTGCCGCAGCGCGTCTATGCCTTTACCCGTAGCCAGTCCAGCGCGCTCGACCAGCAACTGCGACGGGCCAGCAAGGGGCAGCACAACCTGGAGAGCTGGCGTTTCAATACATGCAATGGTCTGCTGTGGCCACGCGGTCATACCATCCGTGATAGTTGGCTGACCTGGTACAACCCTTACAGCTTTGCCGGGCCGACCGAGCGCCTGCTGCTGGCCCACGTGGTACAGCACCGCTGTGCTCAGGTGGTGCTCAGTCAGCCAGACTGGATGCAGCAGTGCCACCAGCATCTGGAGAATAACGGCAAATGCGAGTTGCTGGCCGAACAGGGCGATGCGCTGAATGAGGCCATCTCCACTCTCCTGGTCATCCCGGTGGAAATGTACGGGCTGTTCTTCTACCCGCGCGTCAGCGCCTTGCGCCGTCACAACAATGACACCTTCGCCATGATTGAAATTCCGGAGGCGATTCAATGAATACCCGTCGTATCTTTAAATCCAGAACCTCGCGTCAGAGTGAAGTTATGGATGTGCTCAGCTCCTTGCTGGTAGCTGAGATCGCCCAGCCCAGCGCGGAGCTGTGGATTGTCTCGCCGTGGATCACCGACCTCGACTTGCTGGATAACCGTGCCGGCCGTTTCGACTACCTCGAACCTGCTTGGGGGCAGCGCCAGGTACAGACCTCAGAACTGCTGGCGCGCGCGGTCGCCAACGGCGGCACGCTGAAGGTGATGACCAACGAGACCCAGCATAACGCACGTTTTATCCGCCAGTTAACCGAACGCGTCGCCAACTACGGCATGCTGGATAACCTGTTCATCGGCCAGAAAGAGGTGCTGCATACCAAAGGGTTCCTCGGTGAACATTTCTTCCTGAGCGGATCGATGAACCTGACGATCGGCGGGATCGTGATCAACGACGAACAGATCAACCTGACCACAAACAAAACCGCCATCATACAGGCGTTGCTGGCGTTTAACGACTTTTACCAACCGGTACAGGGAGGTGTGCAATGAACAACTCTGACAGCGAGCAGTTCCTGCGCACCTTTTTCCATAGGGAAAAAAATATTATCTCCTGGGAAAAAATCACGGGCGGCCTGCTGGAAGCGTCAACCTTACGGCGGCTGACCCCCTGGCTTGACGATGTTCGCAACGGACGCTTCCCGGTGATCCTGCCTCGCGTAGTGAAGGGCAGCAACGATAAAGTCACCTGGTATGCAGTGGCCAATGAGGAGCGGAACTATGCGGAACTGCGCGAGCTGATAGATGCGCACGTCGGCACCTCGTGGTCCGACTTTAACCGCCAGCGTACGATGCTGGATCCGAGCGACCCGGTGGAAAAAGCGCTGATCGACCACTATGGCGACAGCGTGTATAAATTCAGCTCGCTTTCGCAGTCAAGGATCCCGGAGATTTTCAACGGCATTGAGCGCCTGCGCCAGCAACTCGCCAGCCGCCCGAGCCGCCACCTCACTCTTCTGCGCCCGCGTGGCCGTATTCTGCGTGATATCCGCGCCGCTCTGCGCCGCCGTGATGTGCCGCAGACGCGTTTCTACCTGCAGGAATTGCGTGATGCAGGCGGCATCGGCCATATCAACGAGCTATTTATCGAACTGCGTTGCCTGGCGCAGGAAGGAGATGCCAAAAGCCTGCTCGACTCTACCGAGCTGCGCCAGGTACTGGATGTGCCGCATCCGCTGGTACTGGCCGAAGAAGTTATGGTGGTCTTGTATCAGCAGCTGTTGCTTGAATATGAGCAGGATAACGACATTGCCGCACAACGCCTGGCCTTCAGCAATTCGCTGGCGAAGAGCGTACCGCGCCTGTTTCAGGTCATCCAGGGCATTAACACGCCGGCGGCGGTTAAAAGTACCCTGCTGTGGCTGCTTTCTGACACTCAGAGCGATCCGGCCCGGCTGACGGAGCAGGCTCAGCAACTGGTTGCCGGCATGAAAGAAGCAACGGATGATGACCGCCTATGGGTCACCCAGTTGCTCGCAGCCCTTCCCGCCGTGACAGTGCCCGTCACAACAGCAGCTACCACAGACGATCTGATTGCTCGGGCCGACGAATATCCTGAAAGCGTGCTGGAAGAACTGCTGTTGCTGCCAGTCAGCACACGCGGTGTAGCCATTGCTTTAAAATGTGCTTGGGCAGTGGGCAGCGCAGAAGCGGCAATGAAGGCCGTCGGCTACCTGCAACGGCTGGCGCAACAGGAGCGTGACCCGCTGCTGGCAAAACCGACCTTCCAGCGTTACTACACAGCGCTACAGCTGCTGCTGCCTGCCACACCCACAAAACAGGATACAGCTGGGCTGGATAACTGGCAGGACTGGCTGCAGGAAGTGCTGAATAACCCGCAGTGGCCGGGCGCGATTGAGGCAGTAGAACAGGCCAGCCACCAATGGTCCGCCGCTGCTTTCCAGCCCGAGGCATTTATTTCGCTGCTGGATAAAAGCAACAGCCGCGCCAGCATGGTGCTGCGCGATGCCATTCCGGTGCTGCTGGAGTGGCTGGATAACCATCAGACCAGTGCTTCATGGCAGTCCGTCCGGCTGGCGTTGCTGCAACAACTGGCGCTGGACGACAACAGCTCACGCGAAGATATCTTCACCGCCTGCGATTTGGCTCGTGGCTATTTAGCGGGCGATAGTAATGCGCATGACTATCGCGAGCTGATAGAAAACCTGCAGATGATAATCGAGAGTTCCGGGACGGCCAGCGCCAGCGCTTGGCTGGATATGCTGGAACTGTTCTTGATCCACCCTACTGCTGACCAACCTGCAAGGGAGCGATTATTCAATCTGGTACTCAGCATGTTTTACAGTAACCCAGCCCGCTATAGTGAGCTGCAGTGGAGCCTGTTGGCTCAGTTTGCCGAAGAGAGCGGCCTTGCCTGTGAAGTTCCTCCGCAGATCGCAGAGGGCGGTGAAGAGAGAGCAGATGAGGTACGTGCAGGAGCAACACTGAATCACAAGGTGGTAGGCATTTATACATTGACCGAGTCGGTAGCGCAGCGCGTGAAACAACAACTACTTGCCGATTACCCTCAGGCTGATATTCGCCTCAACAACGACAAAGGTGGCTCAACCATGCTGCGTTCATTGGCTAAAGATGCGGATGTATTTGTCTTTGCCTGGCTAAGTTCTAAACACTCTGCTTATTACGCGATAAAAGAAGAGCGCGGGGAAAAGCCTTTCCTGCAACCTTCCGGCAAAGGCAGCACCAGCATGCTGGACTGCATTCGTAGTTATCTGAAAGAGTAATGGTAAAAAAATTTTAGGTGGCGTGAACACGCAACCAGTCACTTCAGTCGCGGGCTATTCACCGCGATAAGTACAACCCGCAGTGCAGGTTTCCTTAACGGTAATAGCACTCAGGATAGGGAGTTGCGGTTTAACCTGATTCCATATCCATTCAGCCAGTACTTCGCTGGTTGGGTTCTCCAGACCAGGAATATCATTGAGATAGTAGTGATCGAGGCGATCCAGAGTGGTTTTAAAAATGGCTTTCAACTCTGCAAAATCGATAATCCATCCGGTGTGTTTGTCCACCTCACCAGTGATTTCAAGGCGAACAACAAAGGAGTGTCCATGGAGTCTTCCACATTTATGACCATCGGGGACATGTGGTAGATTGTGTGCTGCCTCAAATGTGAAATCTTTAAATAATGTAGTCTTCATAGTTCCCTCATCTGTTTGTTATAAAATAACAAGGTGAAGGTTAATAGGAAAGATGTTTCATGTAGTGCCGCACATTGCCCATTTAGGTCGTGCACAACTGCTAAAGCAGTGCTTGGACTGCCCCCAAAACCGTGGACAAATTCTGTCCTCACGATGAGGCCCGTTCAAAGGCCTCGGAACTGGCCTCACCCATGCGGCTCTGACAGTAATGTTATAACCCGCGTTAAATACTTCACGCCAGGCCAGCACCTGTCTCACAGAAAGTCATACTATCTTACGGCGTTTCTCACCGGTCACTCGTAACATCCCGCTACTGGAAACATTGGTGGCTGTCATCGACAGCAGGGCTTCGTGGTCAGAAATAAGACAAAGTTTTGCAGGTTTCAAGTGCTTTGACTCTGCCAGAAAAGAGAGTAATCTAGCACTTAGTGCTATAGTTAAGATTGCAGGATGTCGGCCTGATGCATGTATTCAAAACCAAATGGTTCACTAAGGCGGCTAAATCCCACGCCATCAAGGATAGCGAATTATGTCAGGCTATTGAGGCGGTAATGCAAGGGAAAGCTGACGATCTGGGCGGCGGCGTTTATAAGAAGCGGCTGAACCAGAATCGCGATCGCGCCATCATACTGGCGAAAGGCGCACAGCATTGGTATTACACGTTTCTGTATGCCAAGCAGGGTATGGCGAACATTGATAATCGAGAACTGGCCGGATTCCCGTGAGTTGGCGAAGCACTTTGCCGCTCTTGCCGATGAAAAAAATTACGGCACTGATTAAGAATAAAGAACGGGTGGAGATTTGCCATGACCGCAAAAAGTAAATTCAAGAGTCCTGCATTTGAAGCCATCCACAGCGCGGCTTCTGGATTATTCAGCGTCGATGCTATCCCACAGGAAACGATGCGTAACTTTGACAAAGAGTGCCTCAGCAGCGTGGACAAGCTTCAACCCCTTGAGATTAAGGCGTTGCGTGAGAAGCTGAACGTCAGCCAGCCGGTTTTCGCCCGCTACCTGAACACCAGTGTTTCGACGGTGCAGAAATGGGAAAGCGGCATAAAACGCCCTAGCGGGTCATCGCTGAAGCTGCTTACCGTGGTGCAGAAACATGGTTTGAAGGTGTTAGTTTGATTGTGCCGGACAGACTTAGAAACCATCTCAATAGAGATTGTCGGTAAGCGTCCGGAAAAATGCTATTACAGACAGTAACTCACGGGCGCTCTACTCTACTACATCACGTCCGGTTCGGTGGGCGGGAGAGGCATGTCCTCACTGAGGCGTGATCCTCCCGCCTCAATGCCGAGCTGGGAAGCTCATTTCTGATTGCGGATCTGGGGATTGTCGAAGAGGTTCAGCATGAGAGCTACATCGCGTCATGGCTGAAGCGGAGCGCAGCCAGAGCGAGTACCGAACAACCATGCCCCGACAGCGGCATAAAAGATATCTCGCTGAATGCTGTAGATAATGCTCCACCATTCAGCATTGAAAAACCAGTAGTCTCGGTTTCTTCATGCTGAGACTTTTTGCTGCTCATTACTTTCAAGGGGCGAGATTAGGTTATCTCTTAATTAAATAAGTATTTGATAAATAATATTTAAATTAATTTGTCAGCATGCATTCTCCCTTCGAAATCCCTTGCGGTTCATTACCGTTAACGGTATCTTTTAGCTGCGCCTGCAAAATCAGGCGTCGGGATTGGTCTCCCGAGATTCATACTGGCGACATATGACGCGCCTGCGTCTTTTTTTATGTTGTATGTCCGGCCCTTGGGAGCGATGGTTGATTGTCTTCCACTTCAATGGTGGGCTGGACGGGGGCACCGCAAGGTGCGCCGGTGTCCAGTATGGCCGGTAAGACCAACTCCGTTCAGTCCATCACCCGCTAGATTGGTCTCTACGCTGTGGTGGTTTAAGACATAACATACTGGAGGCTGCCTAATGGCTACGATCCCCACTCGAACTCACACGTTACTTTCCATCCCTTTCAATTCAACCACCGATTTCACCGTTTTGGCAGGTCATTGTGAAAATCTGGCCGACGCTTTGCTGCAAAGCGACGATCCGGCGCAGCGCCAGGCGCTCAGCGCACGGCTTGACCGTTGCCTGGCGCAGTTGCGACCCACGTTGGACAATGCCATCCCATCTCATCTGATTGAAAGCCTGACCGTGGATGACCTGCCCATGACCTCCCCTCGCTTTGAACCCGATGCCGATCTGCTCTGCGGGTACGGCCAGGCGCTGGCGCGGTTGTTGGCGGAGCGTAAATTATCGCCGGAGATGGAGCCGGTTCTGGCCGGGCTGCTGTTTGATTTGGTGGTGTATTTCGCTGACGAATTGCGCGCGCCGCGCTGGATACGTACTGATGACGGGGTGAAATTTATCGAGGAACTGGATATGGTTAAGGAAAACTGAATACCTTGAAAGCAAAAAAACCAGCCGTCAGGCTGGTTTCTCTAAATCATAGTGCCTGGGCTCGGGAACATTCAGCTCTCTATTAAGTTGAATTCAAACATAAATTTTATCCCCGTCAGTTGTTAAGACCGAATATGTCGATAAAAATGATTTTTTTAAATATACGGCCCGAACCTGTTTACGATATCGACATGCTCCGGCAATCTGTCGATAAAACGCGATTTTTTAAACATATACGCCGCCGGTGGGTTAGGACGCCATTCGTAGTTTACTGGCGAACTGGGAGCGGTTTATACAGGGTGATGATGATTTAGATCCGCTGGTGAAAATGGCTATTGCGCACTATCAGTTTGAGTGCATCCACCCGTTCCCGGACGGGAACGGGCGAACGGGTCGTATCCTGAATATCCTGTACCTGATTCAGGCTGGATTGCTTTCGCTGCCTATACTGTATTTGTCCCGCTTTATCCTGGAGAGGCGTGATGATTACTACACATTCCTGCGCAGGGTGACAGAAGAGGGTGACTGGGAATCGTGGATTTTATTTATGTTAGAGGCAGTGAGGAACACGTCTCGGTGGACGACTGATAAGATATCGGTTGTCAGAGAATTGATGGCAGAAACCACAGCGTATGTGCGCGAGCAACTGCCGAAAATCTATACCCATGAACTTATCCAGGCGCTTTTTGCGCAGCCGTATTGCCGGATCGATAACCTTGTTGAACGAGGTGTGGCCAAACGCCAAACGGCATCAATATATCTCAAACAGTTAGTAACTATTGGCGTACTGGAGGAAATGACTGTTGGCCGTGAAAAGCTGTTTATCAACACCAGGCTGCTGCGTGAATTGGGTCAGTAACCTGGATGGTATGGAGTAAATACACATTGCTTATAAAATAGCCAGTATCAGCAGATAAGTGGGTTTTACATGCCGAGATTGATATTAATCGAGATAATGTCTTCAATTGACATAATAAGGTAGGTCGAATTTATAAAAGACCTACCCTAGAGATCGCTTTTCAACATCACTCGTTATCGCCGCTGGGTCCATGACGGTCCCATCGGCAAGTTTGGCATCCCGCCGTAATTATTACCACTTTGTCCTATATGAGAGGGATTCATAGGAACATTAGGCATACGGACATTGACTGGACCATGATCCATTAATCGAAGACTCACATTTTGCACCCCTGCTACACCCGCGCCAATCAGTGCACCTGGGACGCCGGCTTTTGCTGCCCCTCCTGCTGCCCCAATCATCATATCCCGACTTATAGAACATGCCGTTTGCGCATTCTCTGATCCCTTTGAACAATTCATAATTTATGATTTCCCTTCTTTATAAAACGATAAATAAAGAATATGATTATTGCACTAATCATGGTGATAAAAGAGGAGTAAAAAAAACTATAAACCTCGTCCTGAGTTATATTATCGAAAGTGAACCCTCTTTCCCATAAATAAATGTAGATATTTGAAAAAAAAGGACCGATTATTAACAGATAAAATGCCTTATTGGTTGTTCCGCTATTAGTAATATCAAAAAATAAAGCTAATAGTACATACAATAAAGGAGTACCTATATTAAATTCCATATTTCACCACATCAAGTATTTTAGGGCTAATAACAGTCTACTATAATTAACAAACGAAATAAAATTGAAAATTATTGAAACAGGTCAGTTATATAAATGAATGAAATCAGTTTTTTACATTAAACTTAATATAGCGCAACAATGTATAATCAAGAAACCTCGCCACTAACATGTAAGGGTTCTATGTCTTGATAATAATTATCGCTATGATAATATCATTGTACGTAGTAAGCGCACTGCCATGCTTGGTGATGCGGCCGTGTATCCTCCCAATCCACTGTTTCCCGTTCGCCACAGTCGATGGCGAAGGCGATTTTAGGATTGAGATCGATATCATCTCATCCTCGTAAAACACGGGATGTTCAGCGCTGTTCTTTTTCAATGCCTCATCGATAGCAGCCAGCTTTTCAGTTCTGTGTATATCCAGGTCGTATGGCTTTGCTCAAGTGTGGAATGATCACGATAAAATGTCGGCTGAAGTGCGGGACATTCTGGATATGATCCGTATCAAGGTAAATGGCGTTGATGTTGATGAGTAAGAAGTTACCTCTATGGCTAACAGGGGCTGTTTGTTAAATTGTAGCCCCTCCGGTTTTTAGTACCACTGCCACTTGTGGCATCCCGCCCATTAACTCCTGGCTAGGGGATCAGGGGTTTATTCCCGGGCGCCGGCAGCGCGCCGGGTGTTGGAATGCTGAAGCCTGTGACAATGATCACAGTTGTACTACGCTTAATCGTATCCCACGCCGCGGCCGCCGGCGTTCATTGATGAGCCAGGAATCAGCCAGTTGTGAAGAACAAAACCTTTATCTCACCCGCCCGGGAACAGGGGTACGCGGAGCTGGGCGACTATGCCGCGATTGGCGAGGGCCGTTCCGTGGCGCTGATCGCCCCGGACGGCGCCATTGACTGGTGGTGCGCGCCCAATATCGATTCACCGCCGCTGTTCGACCGCATACTTGATGCCGGTATCGGCGGGTATTTTCAGCTGGTTCCGGAGGGGGCCTGGCGTATGCGGCGCGGTTACCGCCGGGACAGCAATGTGCTGGAAACCCATTACGAGACGGCAAGCGGCAGCGTGCGGATAACGGAATCGCTGAACAGTACCTTGGCGGGCCGCCTGCCGTGGAACGAACTGGCGCGGCGCGTCGAGGGGCTGGAAGGGACGGTGCGCATGCTGCTGCGATTAAAGCTGGGTACGCGCGCCGAAACGCAGTCGCCCTGGCTGGATGACGCGCAGGGCATACCGGTGTTTCATCTTGGCGATCTGATGGCGATGCTGCGTTTTTCCGACGATATCACCCTTACCGGCAGCGACGATGAAGGGGTAAGCGGCTTTTTTATTACCCGCCCCGAGTCCCGCTCGCTGGTGGCGCTGGTGGCCACGGAACGGGAGCCGCTGGCGGTGCCGCCGCTGGCGAAGATTGACCAGCGTATCGAGACCAGCGATCGCGCCTGGCGCGACTGGGCGGATAATCTTACCTGGGATGGCCCTTATACCGATCACGTTAAGCGTTCAGCGCTGGCCCTGAAGTTCCTGTGGTATGCGCCCACCGGCGCGCTGGCCGCGGCGGCCACCGCTTCGCTGCCGGAAGGGCTGGGCGGCGGGAAAAATTACGATTACCGCTATGCCTGGGTACGCGACGCCTGCCTGATCATCAAGGCGTTTGTTTATCTTGGCGCGCTGGAGGATTGCAAAGCGGCCTTCTCCTGGCTGACCAATACCATTATCCGCCATGATGGCGTACTGCGCGCCTGCTATACCCTTGAGGGCGGGCTGGTGCCCGAGGAGCGCTTCCTGCCGCTGAAAGGGTACCGGGGCACCCAGCCGGTGCGGTCCGGCAATAATGCCAGCGACCAGGTCCAGCTCAGCATGTATGGCGATATGCTGGCTACCGCGCGCCTCTTTATCGATGCCGGTCATATCCTGGATCTCTCAACGTCGCGGCTGTTGGGCCATCTCGCCAACCGCTGCGCCGACAGCTGGCGCGAACAGGACAGCGGTATCTGGGAACTGCCGGAAAAACAGCATTATACGCATTCAAAGATGGCCTGCTGGCTGGCATTGGACCAGGCTGTCGCCCTGGCGGACGCGGGCCATATCGAACCGACCTGGAAAGGGCGCTGGCAACGGGAGCGCGACCGCATCAGCGCCTGGATTGAGCGGCACTGCTGGTCTGAACAGCGCCATGCGTATACCTTTTACGCCGGCAGCGACAGGCTGGACGCAGCCATCGCGCTGACCCACTATTATGGCAGCAAGGTCAATCCGGCACGCATGCTCTCCACGCTTGGCGTTATCCAGCGGGAACTTGGCGAGGGCGGCCCGCTGGTTTATCGCTACTCCGGCATGGACAAAGAGGAAAGCGCATTTGTCGCCTGCGCCTTTTGGCTGGTGGAAGCGCTGGCGAATATGGGGCGCCAGGCGGCGGCGGATAACGCCATGGAAGAGATTTTAGCGACGCTTTGCCAGACGGGGAATGTGCAGATCTTCAATGAGATGTTTGATACTAAAACCCAGACCTGGCGCGGCAATATGCCGCAGGGCTTGAGCCATCTGGCGCTGATCTGCGCGGCAAAAGGACTGGCCGGGGGCGCTACCGGGCAAGGGCAGGCCCTGACCCGATCGCCGCCCGTGGATAAGGCGTAGGCGTTCAGAGATAAATCCTTGTCCGGAGCGGAGTGATGGCGCCCGTGATGGCCGGGCGGCTGCGATAATAATAGCGCCGGCAGCGTCCTTCGGGAAGGGAACCTGGGCCAAGGTAGCCTTTACAAAGGCTTCAGGCGCGCCGGCTGCTGACAATCCAATAAAAAATCAAAAAAGGAATGCGGCGGGTTTTTATCATTCCCGCCGTCAATGTCGCTTTTGGAAACGTTTATTGCTGATGAAGGTTTTTATTTGTGAGTAATTTATATGATTTTTTCTTTAATAAGATATTAATTTAGCTATTGTATATTAATCAATTTTTTAATCGTGAATTCTGTAAGGTAATTTATATATTAAATATATGTTATTAGTGTTTACAATAGCCCGGTGTGTATTTTGGGTTAACAACGCGAGTGCTATATAAAAATATCTTTAAAATATCCATTATCATCATTGGGGGAAATAAAATGAACACTATTTTTCCATCGCTATGGCCGCCGCAGGCGTACCCTGACTATGAAAAGAAAGGCCATAACAAATTAAATAATAATTTAACTGCCGGGTACCTATATCACCATGCCCCGCAGCGAAATAATGCCATTCTTAGCGGAGAAGAACTTTTCCATAGGGCGCACGTTCTCAAACAAGAAAGCAGCCGGCAGCTTGATGATAAGCCTCGCCAAATAGCCACGCTAAATCAGCCCCAAAATATTTTCGAGCGCATCCTCTATGGTCTTTTGCTGGTGTCCTCCTTAAAAGTAGCACAGCAACATCAGGTAAAACCACCGGCAATGTCTTCTTCTTTCCCACGGCCATTCCTCCCTCCGGAGCGAAGGATAAAACGCGAGGCTTTGCCAGCCCTGCACGATTACGCCGCCGAAAGAAATTATCGCATTGCCACATACCTTAATAAAAATATAGGCGTCGGAATTAATCCCGACTTCACGGATGATAAACATCTGGCCATAATAATTATCGACAGCATCGATCGGCATCCGGAGCTTATGCCTGATGTTGCCCGACTGACGTTGTACGGCAGTCAGCTCTATGGAGAACGCAGGGGAGAGACACTCAGGCCTTTACAGCAAAAGGGACTGATAGGACAACTGCTTTGCCAGCTTATTTTCAGGGAAGACAATATCGCTCTGCGCATAGCGAAATTATTTGATGCTAATCGCAGCATCACCCACCAGGCGTTTGCCGCCCTGGTGGAAACATGGCCGTTGTCAGAAAGTTATGTGCGGAATAAATGGTTGTGGCAGGAAAAGTACGAGGCAATGGAAATTCCGACGCTGTATCTGAAAAGCTATTTTCACGTCAAGGACCAGCCGGCATGGATGGCGCAAAATCAGACTGCCATCCTTGATCTCGATAATTTGTGGGTCGGCAGCCTGACCTGGACATTATTGCATTTCGGCGCCCGGGCAATTGTGCTTGATAACCCGGATAACCTTATATCGTCATCCCTGTCATCCCTGATTGAATTAGGTATTGGCCTGGTCAGTACATCCTGGCATGGCTTGCTGGCCACAAGCGCGGAATCGACAATGTATCTGGGATTGGTGTTGTATTATTTGCGCGCCCGCCCTGAACTGAGCATTGGGCAGATAATGGCCGAGGGCAGCTTGGATGAAGTGTTTGCCTGGTTTAAGGCCGATCTGGAAAAGCGGCATCTCACCGCGCAACATCTTTATGACAGTTTTAGCTATTACAAAATCAATTTTCAACGGCCCATATGGCGTTCGCGCAAGTCGGCGGCGGAGGAATTACTCAAGCAGCACTGCGGCAGCGCGCAAGCTCTCATTATGGGCTATGACAATCTGGATAGACATGACCCCCCATCGCATGCTCCGGACCCTGTCGGGCAGTTAATGAGATCGTCCACGGCCCTGCAATGCGTGGCTAACGGTGCGTCGATCCCGAATCTGGATACTTTTTATCGTCGGGAGGTGGACCGGTTCGCGATGAAAATCCGCGCCCTGGACACGGCGCTGCTGGAAGCGGTATTTATGCCCAGTGATGTTCTTGATGATAATCTACAAGCGGATGATGAGCGGTTTCTGCAAGGAGCGGAAATTAAATGGGTGGCCCCGCGGCTGACTCAGCGCCGGACCATACAGGATATGTTTTATTCAAATAAGCCTATTCATTATCTTAGTAAACCGGATACGTTTTTTTTCCAGGGCGGTCAGGGGAGCGATCGCCGGCTATTTGCACTTCGGATCACAGATATGGGCTATCTGCTGCGCAAGATTGCGGTTAATGATCCGCATCTTGGCACCCTGATGCCGTTTATGGCGGACTGGCCGCTCCCGGAGCGGGTCTCGCAGCACGAATTTACCCTTCTGCCATTAAATAATACCGGCATCTCAAAAGAGCCGAATGAAACATTGTCCCTGTTTCTGGAGCGTTATGCCGATTTCCATTACCAGCTTTACCGGCTCAAAATCCATGAAATGGGGTACGAAGAGGAGAAGTCTGGTTTTCATCACCTTATGGCATCGTTGCCGGGGCTTATCATCCCTTTCTATGGTTGTGCCAACGCCCTGCACGCCGGACAAGCCCAGGATGCCTTTACCTCATGCCTGATGGACGGCGCTCTGGTGGGCTTGCCGCTGGTGTTTACCGGCGTCAGGGCCGGTCTGGGGTTGTTCAGGAGCGCGGCGATTGGCGCCGCCAGGACCTTGAGCGGGCCGGTATTCAGCGCCTCGGGACAAGAAGTCTTCAGGAATATAGTGCCGACAAGGATACAACTCGCCGGGGGTATCGAGGCTACCCACGCCCAATTATGGCCATTTATGGATACCGTGGGAAAAGGCATACTGAAAAGTGTCGACCCTGGTTTTGCCGCCGCCCGATCGCTGAGTATATTGACTAAAGGCCTGTATCTGGCCCTCCTTGGCAGGACGACCGTCGGGGTGGTGGCGTGGCGATCCAATATTGCAAAAGTGACCAGCGGACTGCCGAAATTTGTGCCCGCAATCCACGTACAGGATGCAAAAATAGTCTTTGGCGCCGAGGGCAGGGTCCCTTTAACCGTGGCCATCAAGGGCGTCATCTATCCTGTGGCGAAAGTACAAAACAGCAGCATAGTGGCGGTTGAGACCGGTGAGCGTACCCCCGACGGCAAGCTGCTGTTTGTCCAAATGGATCTGCAAAGCCAGTTCGGTATTTATAAGAAATACTATTGTCTGGAAACGGGTAGTGCCGTGTGTAATCTGGCCGAATATAGCCTGCCGGATTTCAGGATTGAAAAAAATGCCGAAATACCTCCTGCAACAGAGGTGCAGCTTTTTTGGCCGCTTTCCAGCAGCACGCCTATTTATTTGTTGGTTGTGCATCCGCTCCATATTCTGGATATAGCCGACAAGACATGGGTGATGTTTGAGATCAACGGCAGACGCTGGGCTTTCTCCAGGGACAATGGCACCCTGATGCCGGCGGATAATCTCGATGATGCGCAGGTGCGCGTCCGCCGAAGCGGCGAAGCCATTGCCATGATCCACACGGGCGATAACGACCGGACATTCTCGCTGCGTTTCACGCCAATGCGGCATCAAAAAAAGCGCGAAGCCGCTCTGCCGCGGGTTTTGGACTGGCATCAGTTATTGACTAACTATACGCTCAATGAAGATGAATCCACGGGTTTTAACGCCCTGATCCATGACGAAACGCACCTGGACGTGCAGATAGGCGATGCGCGCTATTTATTATTGCCCGAAAAAAACGCCGCCACCTTCCTGATGTGCCACCCGGCGCAGGCTAACGCGCCGGTGTTCCGGGTGGCATATCAGGTTGGTAAGGGCGATTTCGTTTTTGCCTCGCCGTGCGAACCGCTCAATGCCCACCATATCGGTGAATTATTGCGCCGGAAAATTGCCGATCATCCCCAGGCCACCCAGGAGCCTTATATTAATATCCTGTTGCCGCCTTTGGTGAACGGCGCCTTCCGCTACGGCAATAAAATGTTCCTTAATCTCGGCGGGCGGTTTTTACATATCGCGCCGTTTAACGGGGTTTATCACACACTGTCCCTGGACGAGGGTGAGGCGGGGTCCGTTAATAGTTACTGGACCCTGCGTTATGAATTATTTACGGGCTGCTTCGATATCATTGACATAAGCGACCGACCTCCCGCGCCCGGTCATGACGCAGGCTCGCTCTCGCGGTTTGAGAAACTCGCCGCACGGACATATGCAAAAAGCAGGTTTCCCTCCCTGGCGGCGCTTTGCCGTAGGGAAAACGCGACTCAGGACGCGGCGTTGGCCCAGGGGCATCCGCTTCGTACCCGCTTACGGCAGGTGGCGTTGCTGCTGCGTCTTGATCCGCTGCGGCGAGACGAGATCCTGCACGCCTCAAGCAGTGCGCTGCGTACCTTTAAAATGGATAAAACCCTGCCGGCGGAGTGGACGGCGGAATACCCGCCTTTGGCGCTCTGGGCCACGTTGGTTAATGTGGTGGCGGCCTGCCAGCGCGACCGTTCGCAAGGCAACCCGTGGTCAAGCAGGCAATTGGCTTTCATCGCTGATCATCCATGGCACTTTTTCCCGCCGTTATTGATAACCCAAGGCCCCGATTGCAGAGCAACCCTCATTAACGAAGACGCGGCCCATGAAGTTATTTTCGAGCAGAAAGGAATAGCGCTGGCGCCATTGGCATCGGAAACGGGATACCGTCGCTGGTTTCCGGCCCCGGGCGGCAATCAGCCGACAATAGTGACCAAATTCATCCTGGCGGAGACACAGCAGCCCATTTTCTGGGTGGACGGGGATAACCAGATCTGGGCGCAGACGCCCGACGGCGTTAAAACCCGGCTATATCGGCAAGCCAGCCACCATCCCGTCGACGATATTATCGTTTCACCGGACGGCGATATCGTCGTATTGGTTACCGAGCGCACACAAGGCAGGATCCGGGCTTTATATTATCATCTGCCGTTTATGGGCAGTCCGTCGGCGGGACAGGATAAAGAATTCTTCGAAGAAGCCTTGCTGACGGGTATCTTTGTCCCCGGCCGGGCGTTGTGGGTTACAAACCAGGGCGATTTATACGCACCATGGGAAAAGCACTGGTCTTTTTTGGAAGACGACCATCCACGCTGGGCGACGCCTGAGGGTTTCCAGCCGGATTTTGTGTCCCCCGACCAGCGTTTTCTTGGTTTTGTTAAGCGCGATGTGAATATGGCCGACCATGAAATCCTGTTACATGATACGACCAACAATAAACAACACCTATTGCCACGCAGCCAGCCCTTATTCTGCGAGGGCATTGGATTGGGCAGAATGGTGAGCGCCGCGTTCTCAGCCCTGAACGCGCTGGTGGCGGTAGGTTTTGCCGATGGTTATATTGAAATATTCCGTATTGGCGGCGGCGAGGAGACCGGAGGCGTTTTTTCGCTTGGTTATGCGCGGCTGCCGATAGGCCGGTTCATCCTGACGGATACGGTTCTGCCCAAACCAAAACAGATGGTGATGAAATTTAACAATGCTTTTGACCAATTGCTGGTGTTCCACGATGTGGGTGATTTCCGGGCAGACCATCAGGGCAATGGGACCTACGCTGTTTCAGAGATCTCCCTGGCGGAATTATAGACAGGTTCGTTCGTATCATTCCGGCTCAAACTTCCCGGCGTGGCCCATGGCCTGGCGGGAGAGCCGCTCATCAGCTCAGCATAAAGTCGATAAGCAGCGGGACCTGCGCCATGATCATTTCCTTGCCGTAATGGACCGGCAATCCGGCCTGGGCGGCGTTGGCCAGCAGGGGCGTTTGCTCCGGGAACACCACAATATCGCACACCACCGTGGAGGCATCCAGATAGCGCAATGAAAAGGGCTGTGCGGTATCGCCGCTCATGCCGACGGAGGTGCCGTTAATGGCGATATCCACCTCCCGGGGAAATTCATTGCCCTGCTCAATTAACACTCCGGGATAAAGGGACCGCAGCTGTTGACACAGCGCGGAGGCTTTACCGGCGGTGCGATTGAAGATAACCAGCCGACGGGCGCCATGGGCGGCCACCGCAAAGGCAATCGCCGCCGCCGCGCCGCCGGCGCCGGCCAGATAAACGCTTTTACCCCGGATGCCATATCCCCGTGTTTGCAAACCGGCGACAAACCCTTCCCCATCCATCATGGTGCCGCTTAACCGGCCGTCGGGAGCGCGCTTAAATACGTTACAGGCTCCGATGGCCCTGGCTGAGTCGGATACCCTATCCAGCAGGGGCAACACGTTGCGCTTGTGCGGCATGGTGACGACCGCCCCGCAAAAATTGCGGCAGGCCTTCAGCCCGTTAATGGCGTCCGCTAAACCGGCGGAGTCGACATGCAAAGGGATCATCAGCGTGTCCGTGATCCGTCGCTCGCGCAGCGCGGCATTAATTAGCGCTGGGGATTTAGCCTGTGCCACCGGATCGCCGATAATGCCCAGGAACCGCAGGTTGCCGTTGACCGTATTGCGTTCGTCCATGCCCGTGCCCGTGAATGATTGCGTGTTATCTGAGCATAAAACAAAAGCCCGCGGGCTGCATCAGCAAGAGAGAATTTGCCCGATGAGAGGGAAGGGGGTTTGTACCGTTAGCGCAGCGTATTCAGCGGCATAGGCGCGCCGGCGCGCGGTTCGCGTGGCGCAAGAAATCAAGCGGAATAGGCAATAATCCGGAAGGATCGGACTGACGCCGGCCCGCCGGGCGCGTGTAAAGTCAGGGAACGCAATTCAATCAACTGGGAGAGATGTATGAAGACTATCGGTTATGCGGCGCTGAAGGCCGGTACCCCACTGGCGCCCTTTTCCTTTGAACGGCGCGCCCTGCGCGGCAATGATGTGGCGATTGAGATTTTGTACTGCGGCGTTTGCCATAGCGATCTCCACCAAAGCCGGGACGACTGGCAAGATTGGGGGCCGACGACCTATCCTTGCGTTCCGGGCCATGAAATCATCGGCCGGGTGATTGAGATCGGCACCGGCGTTACGCGCCACGCCGTTGGTCAATTGGTGGCGGTGGGAACTATTGTCGACAGTTGCCAGCATTGCGACCAGTGCCGCAAAGATCAGGAACAGATGTGCCGGGAATACCCCACGGTGACCTATAACGGCCACGATCGCCTCACCGGCGAGATCACCCGCGGCGGTTATTCCAAGCATATCGTCGTGCGGGAAGAGTTTGTCCTGACATTGCCGCAGGGGCTCGATCCGGCCCGCGCCGCGCCGTTGCTTTGCGCGGGTATTACCGTTTATTCCCCGTTACGTACCTGGAACGTTGGACCCGGGACCCGGGTCGGGGTCATCGGCATCGGCGGTCTTGGCCACCTGGCGGTTCGGCTGGCCGCGGGCCTGGGCGCCGCGGTGACGGTGATTACCCGCACCGGTGAAAAAGCGGCGGAAGCCAAAGCGCTGGGCGCGGAAAAAATGCTGCTGTCCACATCACGAGACGATATGGCGGCGGCAGGGGCTTCTTTTGACGTGATTATCGATACCATTCCCGTTTCTCATGATGTGTCGCCCTACGTGCAACTGCTGGATATTGAAGGCGCGCTGGTGATTGTCGGCAATTTGGGGAATATGGCGGGCTTTAGCAGCCTGCCGTTGATTATGGGGCGCCGGCGCATAACCGGTTCACCCTCGGGCGGTATTGCCGAAACCCAGGAAATGCTGGATTTCTGCGCCAGGCAAAACATCCTTCCCGACTGTGAAATCATTCCCATACAGCATATCAATCATGCTTTTGAACGTATGGAGCGTGGCGAGGTGAAATATCGCTTTGTGATTGATATGGCATCGCTGGATATGGCCTAGGTTGTTTCAGGCGTAGGGAACAGGCCGGCATCAGCCGCCACCTTTTTATTGATGGGTTTATACCCTTTGGCCCCTGTCCGCTGTAACAGGACAGGGGCCTTATTATTTTATGCGCTTTCCTTGGATGGCGGGCCATTCCCCCGGACACTTTAACCGGCGGCGCGCGAGGTTTTTTCCCTGGTCCCGGCTGAGTCTCCATACGCAAGCCCACCGTTGCCGTGGCATTATTCTTATTTTTCGCGACCGTGATTTTTTTGGCTAACAGTCGGTTTGGTTAGCGCGTTGATAATATATATCATTCTCATCTGTGACGTGACATGCGCGTAATAATCCTTTCCCGGCGATGGCGCCTGCTGAAAAATAGCGGCCGCGCTGGGAAGAGGAAAATTCCATAACAGACGGATTTAATGTGAATTTTTTATAGAGTTGCATAAAACATAAATCTAATCTAATGAAACAGCTCCCCGCTTCGCTTAATTTCCGGATTGGCGCCACGCCAAACAATCATTATCACTGGCATAAAAAGAGCCGGCGCGTTGATGGTAAAAGTTTATTTTTTTATTTTTCCATGGCAGGGTGCGATGATAACGCTATGAATAAAATGGTTTTTTTATAAAGTCAAAAATATCGATTCAAACTTGCGCTTATCTTAAGATGCGCTACATTTTAATAGGTACAACAAGCGAGACATTAACTAAACAATTAACATCAAGCACCCTCTAATGTTATGAGTGTTGCGCAGAGTTGCAGGAGAATATTCTTATGGCCGCGCAGTGATAGGGCGGGGGAAGATTACTGGACCCTGTGAAATAGGGTAGTCAGCGGATTAAATATACCGCAGACGCTTTATTTTTGTTAAGAGTATCATCCGCGCTGGGGGTTAATTGTTCATCTTTAATGCGGTGAGATAAATTATTCGACGGCACCCATACATTTAAACCCGGTCAATGTAAACCAGGCTAAAGTGCCAGGCGTATTTATCATCACGGGCATAAAATGACGCAATGACAGCTATTTTAAGCAATGGAACATTATTGTATGCCTGCAACGTATTATATTTCATAGCCCGGGCGAAATGGCATTGGAAAATAAAGAAATTGACGCTGCACCGTGCAGGGCAGGGTTGTTAGGTACTCTATTTTCCCCCATGTTTTTTGCCGGATAACCGCAAAATGAAAGCGCGGCTGCAGAAATATTTTCTTTTTTCCGCGCGCCGTATCTTGTTAACCATTACTTCAAATTCAAGGCCCGGTTTTTTTTGGCACGGCAGTTAAGCCACCCTACCTCCCTGGTGCATACGTTCCTGGCAAAAAGACCACGGATACCACGACAGGCAGGTTTGTTTAATCAATTGAGAGGTGAATCATGACTTACGAAGAAAATTACCACGATTGGCTTCGTGACGCGCACGCCATGGAAAAACAAGCCGAAAGCATGCTGGAAAAAATGGCCGGCCGGCTGGAGCATTATCCCGATCTGAAGGCGCGTCTTGAACTGCATAGAGAAGAAACCCGTCAGCAACTGGTGCTGCTGGAGGACGTGATTGATCGTAATAACATTTCCCGTTCAACCTTAAAAGACGTCATGGGGAAAATGTCGGCCTTTGGGCAGGCGGTGGGCGGCATGACCGCGGAGGACGAAGTGGTTAAAGGCGCCATCAGCGGTTATGTCTTTGAACATTTTGAAGCCGCTTGCTACACATCGCTTATCGCCGCCGCCAAGCTGGCCGGGGATGTTGAAGGCGCCAGGGTTTTTGAGCAAATCCGCGAACAGGAACTCGCCATGGCCGAATGGGCCTTTACCCATCTGCCGAATGTCACGGAACAGTTTATGGTGCGTTCCGCCACGCCCGATGTCGAGGCGAAAAAATGATCTTGCCGGATAAAGCGACAGGTTGCTTCGTCCGTGGTGAGAATAAGGGAAAACCGGCATGGAAGCATTGAAAATAATAACTTTTGTCGGGAGTGAGCATGTTTAGACACGTAAAACAACTTCAATTTACCGTTCGTGTCGCCCAGCCTAATCCAGGGCTGGCGAATCTTCTGCTGGAGCAATTCGGCGGTCCGCAGGGCGAGCTGGCGGCGGCGTGCCGCTATTTCACCCAGGGCCTCGGGGATGAAGATCCGGGACGCAAGGATTTGCTGCTGGATATCGCCACGGAAGAACTGAGCCATCTGGAAATTATCGGCTCATTGGTCGGCATGCTTAATAAAGGCGCCAAGGGCGATCTGGCGGAAGGCACCGAACAAGAGGCGGAATTGTATCGTTCATTAACCGGCAACGGCAATAGCAGCCATACGACGGCATTGCTGTATGGCGGCGGACCGGCATTAACGAATTCCGCCGGCGTGCCCTGGACCGCGGCGTATATTGATACCATCGGTGAAGTGACCGCCGATCTGCGATCGAATATCGCCGCCGAAGCGCGGGCGAAAATCATTTATGAACGTCTGATTAATCTGACGGACGATCCCGGGGTAAAGGATGCGTTGGGTTTTCTGATGACGCGTGAAGTGGCGCACCAGATTTCGTTTGAAAAGGCGTTGTATTCCATTCGCAATAACTTTCCGCCGGGCAAGCTTCCGCCTATTGAAAAATATGCCACTACGTATTTTAATATGTCGGATGGCGGCGAGGTGCGCGGTAGCTGGAATTCGGATGAAAACTTCGCGTACGTCGCCAATCCCGCGCCGGCGGTTGACGGGGGTGATGGCGGCGCCAGCGTGGCGCTGCCGCCCAGGCAGCAGGCCAATGTGGATACCCTGACGCTGCGTACCCAATCCGATCCGCAGGTGAATCCCATCACCGGCGCGGAAATCGGCGCGGTGCCCCCGATTGAGAACGAGGCGGCCGGGCAGACCAAACCCGCGAAGAAAAGCAAGAAAAAATAAAAACCCCGCGGTTTACCCACGGCATCTTTTGCCGGGGTAAACCGCTGCTATTGGCGTTATTGGCTTATAATAGGTGAGCTGGCCTGGAAAACATCTTTGCCCATTGCTTCCCGTCATGCTGCTTATGGCCTCTCATCAATAAGGCTATTTTTATTACACGGGCAGGATCCTGGCCAGACTGAGCAACCAATGTTATCCCTTAATTGCCGTGCCTGGGCGTGAGCGCAGCAATGCGGCTTATCGCGACGTCTCAGGACGGTGGCAACGGCTAAAAGCCCCTCTCAGGAGAGCCGGGCAAGCAGAGGTAAGCATGGGCGATATGCACGCGTTTATACTGGCAAGGATACAGTTTGCCTTTACCGTTTCTTTTCATATCATTTTCCCCGCTATCACTATCGGTCTGGCCAGTTTCCTGGCGGTGCTGGAAGCCCTATGGCTTAAAACCCGGCGGGAAAGCTATCGCGATCTTTATCATTTCTGGCTAAAAATATTTGCCATTAATTTTGGTATGGGCGTGGTCTCGGGTCTGGTTATGGCCTATCAATTCGGCACCAACTGGAGCGGGTTTTCGGCTTTTGCCGGATCCATCACCGGCCCTTTGCTGACCTATGAAGTCCTGACCGCCTTTTTCCTTGAAGCCGGATTTCTCGGCGTTATGCTATTTGGCTGGGATAGGGTGGGGCCGGGATTACATTTCTTTTCCACCTGTATGGTGATGCTGGGCACGATAATGTCCACGTTCTGGATCCTGGCCTCCAATAGCTGGATGCATACGCCGCAGGGGTTCGAGATTGTCAACGGCCAGGTTATCCCGGTGGATTGGCTGGCGGTGATTTTTAATCCCTCGTTTCCTTATCGATTGCTGCATATGACCATCGCCGCGTTTCTGGCCTCCGCTTTTTTCGTCGGCGCCTCCGGCGCCTGGCATTTGCTGCGCGGCAATAATAGCGCGCCGGTACGTATCATGTTTTCAATGGCGATGTGGATGGCGCTGTGCGTCGCCCCCATACAAGCTTTTGTCGGCGACGCGCACGGTCTTAATACGCTTGAACATCAGCCCGCCAAAATCGCCGCCATAGAGGGGCATTGGGAGAATACCGCCGGCCGGGCCACGCCGCTGATTGTGTTCGGCTTGCCCGACATGCGCGCGGAAAAAACGCGCTTTGCGCTGGAAATACCTTATCTCGGCAGTCTTATTCTTACCCATAGCCTGGACAAGCCCATTCCCGCGCTGAAGGATTTTCCGCCGGATGAACGTCCGAACTCCACCATTATCTTTTGGTCATTCCGGATCATGGTCGGCCTGGGCTTATTGATGATCACCGTGGGCGTCGCCGGCCTGTATTTGCGCTGGCGCGGCACATTATTTCACAGCCGCCCGTTTCATCAATTTGTTTTATATATGGGCCCTTCAGGGTTGCTGGCGATCATTGCCGGCTGGTTTACCACTGAAATAGGCCGCCAGCCATGGGTTGTTTATGGCCTGCTGCGTACCAGGGACGCGGTGTCGGCCCACGGCGCGCTGCATATGAGCATCAGCCTGCTGGCGTTTATCGTGGTTTATTTTGCCGTCTTTGGCACCGGCATTATCTATATGCTCCGGCTTATCAGGCAGGGGCCGCAATCCAGCAGCGGACGGCACGCGCCGGAAGGCGGCCCCGGACAGAAGCGGACGCCGGCCCGGCCGTTGTCGGCGGCGGACAATGGCGCCGCCGGCGACGAGGGTTTTCCTGAGGGGAGACACTAATTATGGGCATCGATCTTCCGCTGATTTGGCTGATCATCATTATTTTCAGCATCATGATGTATGTGGTCATGGATGGTTTTGATCTGGGCATCGGCCTGCTTTTTCCGCTGGTGAAAGAACGCCGAGATCGCGATGTTATGATGAATACCATTGCGCCGGTGTGGGATGGGAATGAAACCTGGCTGGTGATGGGCGGGGCCGGATTATTCGGCGCGTTCCCGCTTGCCTATTCGGTGATCCTGGACGCGTTGGCAATCCCGCTTACCCTGATGCTTATCGGATTGATATTTCGCGGCGTGGCGTTTGAATTCCGCTTTAAGGCCGCCCCGGAGCGCCAGCATATCTGGGATAAATCATTTTTTGCCGGTTCCCTTGTCGCCACCTTTTCGCAAGGGGTGGTATTGGGCGGGTTTATCAATGGCTTTGCGGTGCAGGCGCGCCACTACAGCGGCGGCGTCCTGGACTGGCTTACGCCGTTCAGCCTGTTTTGCGGCCTGGGACTTATGGCGGCCTATGCGTTGTTAGGCAGCACCTGGTTAATCATGAAAACCGGTGACCGGCTGCATAGCGACATGAAACGGTGGGCCGGGCTGTTAACCCTGGCGTTGCTGGCCATTATCGCCATTATCAGCGTCTGGACGCCTTTGGCGCAGCCGGCGATTGCGCATCGCTGGTTTAGCCTGCCGAATGTGTTTTTCTTTTTACCCGTGCCGGTGTTGGTATTACTCACGGCCTGGGCGCTGCGGCGCGCGATTATGCGGGACGATACTCATTATTCACCTTTTCTGCTGACCCTGTTTCTTATTTTTATGGGCTATAGCGGCCTGGGCATCAGTATCTGGCCTCATCTTATCCCGCCGTCGATTACCTTTTGGGACGCCGCCGCGCCGCCGCAGAGCCAGGGATTCATGCTGGTCGGCGCCTTGTTTATTATTCCCCTGATCCTGGTCTATACGTTTTGGAGTTATTATGTGTTCCGGGGCAAGGTTAGCCATAATGAAGGCTACCATTGAGGGGGACAGAGCTATGGCGCTGATACGAAAAATGAAACATTCACCGTCCTTGCCGTCCTGGTGGGGCCGTATATTTTGGCTGGTGGTGATTTGGTGTGGCAGTGTGATGGCGTTGTTTATTGTTTCTCTGATATTAAGAATGATAATGAGCATGGCAGGATTGAAAATAGCCCACTGATAAAATATTAGACCAGTAGGCATAACAGACATGCTTCTCTGGCAGGCTTTTTTTGGGTACGCCGCCAGGGCATGGCGTTTATTTATGATGGCCTCCTTGAAATAATGAAGTGCGGACACATAATGATATTGTAGTCTTATAACGATAAGATGTGATGACGTTTTTCCCTGGTGAAGTTTTGCCCGCCACCACTCGCTCCGTTGTGGAACGGCGGGATTTTTTTATCTCAAACTATCATATTATTCGCGATGTTTATGCGGGTATCGCGTTTCACCAAATTCTAAGCTTAATTTACCGCTGACGCTTCTGCCGGCGAAAGCACGGCGCATGGCAATAATAAAATATTGCCTGTTTTTTATGCGTTTACCCGTCAGGTTGCCGGGAATATAAATAAGAAATTTTCTTTAATTTTTTTACAAAATGTAACGACAACAAATAACAATTTGAATAGGAATGCTTTTTATGAAAAATAGGCAAACCTTGCGTTTTGGGCATGATGCGCTAAAGTTAAAAATGTAAGACGCGCATACACTTTATCTCCTGATATACCTATAGATAAAGGTATGCAAATAAGTAAACCATGAATAAGAGGAATATTATTATGACCGAACATCGTGGTGGTTCAGGTAATTTCGCTGAAGATCGTGAAAAAGCCTCCCAAGCCGGTAAAAAAGGCGGCCAGAATAGCGGCGGTAATTTCAAGAACGACCGTGAAAAAGCGTCTGAAGCCGGTAAAAAAGGCGGTCAGAACAGCAGCCGCAGCTAGTGCTGTTCAGTGCAAAACGCACTATCAACAGAGGTAAGTGCCTATAAAGATGTAAGTACCTATACATAGGTGCCTATAACTCTGTTACCCCGGCGCGTTGACTGCCGTCCGTGCCGGGATTTAATTTTACAAGCAAGAATGACGGCTTGTTTTTATTATCCGTGTTGGTCATCCGTAGCGTGATGTAACCTGTTGATTTTCGCATTCGTGAACGTGATTTGCCCCGCCGGCTATCCTCTTCATCTTCATCACCGCCTGCTTTAGCCCATCATGCAGTATTTTCCTGATCTCAGCACCGCGCCTTTAAAACCTTGCTCTCTAAACGCTTGCTAGCCCAGCTCTCCGGTATGCCGTTGCAGGCAAAGCACCAGCGCGTCGAAGGTCGCTTTGCAGCGCGGGCTGGCGCGCAGATCCTCATGCACGATGATCCAGGTGGGCAGGATAAACCCGTACTGTTGCGGCAGTACGCGCACCAGGTCCCCCGCCAGCGCCGTTTGGCATATGCCGATGCCGCAGCCGGCGCGGATAAGCGCCAGTTGGGCCAGATCGCTGTCGGCGCGAAAGGTGAAGGCATCGCGCGTCCATACCGGCAACTGCCTGCTCGCGGCCCGCAGATAAGGCGTTTCTTCATCGAATCCGATCAGCGCATGCCGGGTCAGGTCGGCGGGCGCGGACGGTACGCCGTGCCGGCGCAGATAGTCGCGATGCGCGTAGAGGCCGAGCTTCACATCGCCCACGCGTCTGGCGATAAGCGATTCCTGTTTGGGCGGGGTCATACGAACGGCAATATCGGCTTCGCGCCGCAGTAAGTCCTGTACCCGGTTAGTGGTCACCAGTTCAAGGCGCAGCAGCGGATGCGATTGTTTTAGCTGCGCCAGCATTGGCGGCAATACTTCCGTCCCTATCACTTCGCTGGCCGAAATCCGTACCGTACCGGCGATTTCCCGGCCACGGCCGGTGGCCGCCCTTTCCAACGCCGCGGCGGTATCGCGCATGGTTTCGGCATACCCCCGTAAGGCTATTGCGCCCTCCGTCGGGGATAAGCCGTTACGCGATCGGATAAACAAGGGCTGGCCGAATGAGGATTCCATGGCCGCGATATGGCGGCCCGCTGTTGGTTGGGTAATGCCCAGGGCACGCGCCGCGCCTGAGAGCGACCCTTCGGTGAGCACGGCGAGAAAAGTGCGGTAGTATTCCCAGCCGATAGTTGAGCCCATAAACCCCCCACCCCTCTTTTGTTGACCATACATAAATGTATAGGTTGTAGCCTGACATAGACAATTTCTTTTATACGCCGCCGCATTAAAATTCTCTTATAACCCTTGGGGAGAAATGCGATGAACATAACGGACAATCCGGCGCATACGGCTTTGGTCCTTGGCGCGACTGGCGGCATTGGCGGCGAAGCAGCGCGCAAATTGCATCACGCCGGCTGGCAGGTGCGGGCGCTTTACCGGCAGGCGCCGGCCGCCGGCGAATACCGGGACGGCATCCACTGGCTGCGCGGCGACGCGATGAACCCCGGGGATGTGATGCGCGCGGCGCGGGGGTGCGGCGTGATTGTCCATGCCGTTAATCCGCCGGGCTACCGACGCTGGGCAGAGCTGGTGCTGCCGATGATCGACAATAGCATCCGCGCCGCCGTCGCCGAAAACGCCACCATTATGCTGCCGGGCACGGTTTACAATTATGGACCGGATGCTTTTCCATTGCTGAATGAAGATGCCCCGCAGCATCCGCTGACCCGTAAGGGCGCCATTCGCGTCGAGCTTGAACGGCGTTTGCAGGCGGCGGCCGATCGGGGGGCGCGGGCCATCGTGGTGCGGGCCGGGGATTTTTTTGGCCCACGAGCGGGCAATACCTGGTTCTCGCAAGGCGTGATCAAACCGGGACGGGCGGTGAAGGTGATCAATAGCCCCGGGAAGGCCGGTATCGGCCATCAGTGGTGTTATCTGCCGGACATCGCCGAGACGATGGCGGCGTTGCTGGCCCGGCGTGAGACATTATCGCCTTTCAGCACCTTCCATATGGCGGGGCACTGGGATGATGACGGCATGCAAATGGCGCACGCTATTCGCCGCGTGGTCATGCGCCACGGCGGGCAGCCAGCGTTGCGCGCTTTTCCGTGGTGGCTTACCTCGCTGTTGGCGCCGGTGGTGCCCACCCTGCGTGAACTGCAGGAAATGCGTTATCTCTGGCGCCAGCCGGTTAGGCTGGATAACAGCCGCCTGCAGGCGATGCTGGGCAGCGAACCCCATACGCCGCTGGAGCTGGCGGTGGAAACAACGCTGATGGGCTTGGGGTGTCTTACAGCCCATTGAGGGAAATGCCGGCCCCGGGCGGCCATGATATCACGGCCTCACACACCGGACGCGCGGGGCACCGACGGAGTGATGGTTCCGGCCCCGCGGATACCGTTATTGCCGATCTTATTATGTGATGACCCTCTATGTCCCCGCCGTTACATCGCGTCCAGGCCTCGACAGGATGCCGGATTCGGCCCTATAGTAAGTTGCATAATACAACTATATGGGCAATTTGCATGACAGAGGATGATCTGCCGCTGGTTGACGGCATTCGCGCGGCCTCGCGCCAGATGGTGCGTAAACTGGGGTTTATGCAATCAACCCTGGCTGCAACCGACTATCCGCCTTCGGCTGTGCATGCCATGGTGGAAATTGGCGCGCGGGGCGATATGACGGCGGCGCAGCTCACTGAGCTGCTGGGCCTGGAAAAGTCCAGCGTCAGCCGCATGGTGCGTAAGCTGATTAACGCCGGGGAAGTGAAAGAAACCGCCAGCGCCGTCGATGGGCGCGTCAAACTCCTGGCCTTAACCGCGGCGGGCCAGCGCACCCGGGCCGTTATTGAGGCGTTTGCGCGGCAACAAGTAAGGGCGGCAATGGAACGCATGCAGCAAGCGGAGCGGCAGGCGGTTGCCCGGGGTTTGGCTCTTTATGCCCAAGCCCTGACGTCCCATGGCCAGGCGCCAGCGCAGATCGCCGCGCCGGTGCGTATAGATACGGGTTATCAGCCCGCCGTTATCGGCCGCATCGTACAAATGCATGCGCATTTTTATTCCCGTCATACGGGGTTCGGCCAGTTTTTTGAAGCCAAGGTAGCCAGCGGTTTGGCTGAATTTACCGCCAGGCTGGCCCACCCTGACAACCAATTATGGACCGCCGTCGACAGCGGGCGGATCGTGGGTTCGGTCGCCATTGACGGCGAGGATCTGCCCGGGCGGCAGGCACATTTGCGCTGGTTTATCGTGGAAGAGGGCCTGCACGGGGCGGGTATCGGCCGGCGTTTGCTGCAAGAAGCGCTGGCGTTCTGCGACCGCCGGGCTTTTACCGCCACCCAGCTGTGGACTTTCAGCGGGCTGGATGCGGCGCGGCGTCTTTATGAGTCACAGGGTTTTGTCCTGGCCGAGGCGTCTCCCGGCCGGCAATGGGGCCGGGAAGTGATGGAACAGCGTTTTGTGCGGCCCTGTCACGCGGATTAGCATCACCACAATTTATAATCATCCGCCGCGCAGCATCAGCCCCGGACACCCGGGGCGGTGCCAGGGCTAAAGCCTATTCTTTCGGCGCCGGCGCCAGGCCCGCGTAATGCATGCCGGCGCTGGCGACGATATCGCGCCGCGCCAGATAGCGATAGCAGCCGGCGCCCAGAAAGACGCCGATAAACCAGCTGAAGTTCGCCACCTGATGCAGGCCGGGGGTAAAGCTTATCGCCAGCCCTATCAGCACCGCCGGCGCCAGGGCCATGATCGCCTTGGGGTTAAAACCATTATTATACCAATAACGGCCGGACGGCGTGGCGTTGAACAGGTCGTCCACCCATACCTTGCCGCGCTTGATAAAATAGAAGTCGGCGATCAGGATCCCGAACAGCGGGCCGATAAACGCGCCCAGCACGTCCAGCGTGTAATGGATAAGCTCCGGCGACTGGAACAGATTCCACGGCGTCAGCAATACCGAGCCCACCGCCGCGATCATGCCGCCGGTGCGAAAGCTGATTTTCTGCGGCGAACAGTTGGAAAAATCGAATGCCGGCGAGACAAAGTTCGCCACGATATTAATGCCTATCGTCGCGATAATCATGGTCAGCAGGCCCAATGCCACCGCCACGCTGCTGCCGACCCGGCTGACGGTTTCAATCGGATCGGTAATCATCTGGCCGAACAGACTCTGGGTACCGGAGACGATGACCACGGTGACAATGGAAAACAGCAGGAAATTGAACGGCAGGCCCCAGCGGTTGCCCCGGCGGATTTCATCCATGCTTTTACCGTAGCGGGAGAAATCGCCGAAGTTCAGCAGCGGTCCCGAAAAATAGGAGACCACCAACGCCACCGCGGTGAGCATTTCCCAGGCCTGCTGGCCCGGGGTCAGCGCTTTGCTGCTCAGGGTAAAGGAGATATTGCTTATCCCGGTCTGGAACAGGATCCAGCCGGCCAGCGCCAGCATCACCACGTAGACCGCCGGTCCGGCAAAATCGATAAACTTCTTGATGGCGTTCATGCCGTGCCAGAACACCATCGCCTGGAGCAGCCACATCACGCCAAAACAGAGCCATCCCAGCGTGGAAAGCCCCAGCCAGTGGCTTTGCGTCAGCGCCTGTAATGACGGCACGAATTTCAGCAATACCAGCATCAGGGCGTTCGCCGCCAGATAGGTCTGGATGCCGTACCAGGCAAAGGCGATAAGCCCGCGGATCACCGCCGGGATATTGGCGCCGAATACGCCGAACGCCTGGCGGCAGATCACCGCGTAGGGCACGCCGGCCATCTGGCTGGGTTTCGCCACCAGGTTGGCGCAGATTTGCACGATGCAAATGCCGAGCAGCAGGCATAACAATACCTGCCAGCTCGCCAGTCCCAGGGTGAAAAAGCTGGCGGCCACCACGTAGCCGCCCATGCTGTGCACGTCCGACATCCAGAATGAAAAAATATTGTACCAGCTCCAGTCCTGCTGGCGGGTAGGGGCTAAATCCTCGTTGCAGAGCTTGGGGCTGTAACGGCTGTGATCGGTGGATCCAATGCTATCGCTTACCTGATGAGTGTTTGGCATGAAATGTGCTCCTCTTATCACTACCCTTGGATGTCGGTACTGAGGAATGATTTGCAGGATCCAGGCCAATGCGACAAAATGTGTATACTTAATTTTTAATTTTGGTATACGGAAATAGATCTCTATCGTATACAGGAGCGGTGAATGTCCAGTTGGTACGGCCTGAAAAGTACTGTTTTTTCGCAGGATAAGGACGATGAGATTTATCACGCTATAGTCAAAGCCATCGTCGAGCATCAGCTGCCGCCCGGCAGCAAATTGCCGGAGGAAGCGCTGGCGGCGGCCTTCGGCATCAGCCGTACCGGCATTCGCAAAGTGCTGCAGCGCCTTGCCGCAGTGCATTTGATCCGGCTTACGCCCAAGCGTGGTGCGCAGGTGATCACCCCGGGGGTGGATGAGGCGCGTCATGTCCTGCTGACCCGCCGCATGCTGGAGTGCGCGAATTTACCGCAGGTGGCGGCACACTGCGAGGCGGTGCATATCAGCGCGCTGGAGGATCTGCTGGCCGGGGAGGCGAGGGCGCATGAAGAGCGGGACGGCGCCACCGCGATTCGTCTTTCCGCGCTGTTCCATGTGCAGCTGCAGGCGATTTCCGGCAACGAGGTGCTGACGCAAATGGTCTCGCAGCTCACCCTGCGCTCCTCGCTGGTGATTGCCGCTTATGGCGCGCCGTGGCAGCAGGGTTGCCGCTGCCATGATCACCAGCAGCTGGTCGCGGTGTTAAAGGCGGGGGATACCCCATCGCTGGTGCGGCAGATGGAACAGCATTTCGACGATATCCTGGCGAATCTTCATTTCGAGCGCAGCGGCGAAACCACGCCGGACTTTGCGCGCTTATTCTCGCCGGCGGTAAAAGGGTAGTACTTGCCCGGTTCCGGCCCCGGGCGGCACAGAAATCTGGCCGCCCGCCCGGGCGTAACCGGATAACCATCGCCGTATATTCGGTGCAGGCACAGGTAGAAAGGAGCCGCGATAATGGCCGCTTGTCGTATACAATTAATCAATCCCAACACCAGCGTTGCCATGACCGAGCGGATCCAGGCGGCCGCGCGGCGCGTTGCCGCGCCGGGCACCGATATCGTCGCGGTCTGTCCGGCGGAGGGCGTGTCGTCGGTGGAAGGGCATTTCGACGAAGCGGTGGCGACCATGGGCGTGCTGCAACGGGTGAAACAGGGCCGCGAACAGGGGATGAACGGGCATGTCATCGCCTGCTTCGGCGATCCGGGCCTGCTGGCGGCGCGGGAACTGGCCGGCGCGCCGGTGGTCGGCATTGCCGAGGCGGCGATGCATATGGCGACCCTGGTGGCGACCCGTTTTTCGGTGGTCACCACCCTGCCGCGCACGCTGGTTATCGCCCGCCAGCTATTGCACAGCTACGGTTTCGAGCGGCACTGTTCCCGGCTGCGCGCCATTGATTTACCGGTGCTGGCGCTGGAGGATCATTCGGGGCTGGCGCAGCAGCAGGTGCGGGAGCATTGCATCCGGGCCAAGCGGGAAGACGGTATCGGCGCCATTATACTGGGCTGCGCCGGAATGGCCGACCTGGCGCAGGAGCTGACCGGGGAACTGCAACTGCCGGTGATAGACGGCGTCAGCGCCGCCATTAAGCTGATTGAATCCCTGTACGCCATGGGATTGTCCACCAGCAAATACGGCGATCTGGATTATCCGCTGCCAAAAGAGATCAGCGGCCATTTTAACGGGCTGAACCTGTAGACCAGCCCGTAAAACCCGGCATTTAACGTTGCCCGCCGTGGCCTGCGTCGTCAGCCGTCAGGCCGCTTTTTGGCAGGCGGCGGTCGCCGCTACCACGCCGCTTTGCTCCAGCGCCCGCGCGGCGCGCAGGCAGAGATCCTCACGCCACGGCGCGGCGATCAGCTGCACGCCGATCGGCATCCCGCCCGCGATGGTGAGCGGTACGGTCACCACCGGCAGACCCAGAAACGACACCGGCTGGGTCAGCATGCCCATGCTGGCGCGCACCGGCAGCGCCTGGCCATTAACGGTAAACGTGTCCTGGCCGATAAGCGTGGCGCAGCAGGGCGTGGCCGGCGCCAGCAAAATATCCCAGTGGGCGAATAGCGGCTGGATGCGCTCCTGCAAATAGCGGCGAAAACGCTGCGCCTGGATATACCACGCGGAAGGGAGCATCGCGCCGGCTAGCAGGCGCTCGCGCGACAGCGGCTCAAAGCGGTGCGGTTCCCGCCGCAACGCCGGCAGGTAACGGTTGCCTCCCTCCGACGCGCTGAGGATAAAGGCCGCCGAGCGGGCGAGCGCCGCCTCGGGGAACATCACCTCTTCGTCCGCGCCCAGCGCCCGGGCGACGGTGTCCAGCGCCCTGGCGGCATCCGCGTCGCACCAAGCGCGGAAATACCCGCCCAGCACCGCGCAGCGCAGCCCCTCCTGTCCCCGGTCCAGCAGCGGCAGCGTCGGGCTGACCGGCCGGTCGGCCTGGAACCCGTCCCCGGGGTCAATGCCCTGCAACGCGTCATAGACCGCGCTGAGATCTTCACAGCACAGCGCCATCGGCCCGATATGATCCAGACTGGCGACAAATGAATGCGTACCGCCGCGCGACAGCCGGCCAAAGGTGGGTTTTAAGCCCAGGATGCCGCACAGTGACGACGGCACCCGGATGGAACCGTTGGTATCGCTGCCCAGGGAAAACTTTACCAGCCCGGCGGCCACCGCGGCGGCCGACCCGCCGGAGGAGCCGCCGGCGATGCGCGCCGGGTCGCGTGGATTGCGGGTGGCGCCATAATGGCTGTTCTCGGTGGTAAAACCATAGGCGTAGGCATCCATATTCAGCATGCCGGACAGCAGGGCGCCGCTGCCGGCCAGTTTGGCCACCGCCCAGGCGTCCCGCTGCGCCGCGGCGCGATCGCTGTACAGGCTGGCGCCGGCCAGGGTGGTTTCGCCCGCCACGTCAAACAGGTTTTTTACGCCATAGGGGACGCCCGCCAGCGGCGGCAGGGGGGGAGCCGGCACGGCGCAGCGCGTCCAGGGCGTCGGCTTCGCTTAACATTCTCTGCGTCGTGACCCGGGTCCAGGCGTTCAGCGCCGGATTGGCGGCGTCGATGGCGTCCAGGACGGCGCGGGCGATCTCACGGGCCGATACCTCGCCCCCGGCCAGCAGGGCGGTGATCTCGGCTATCGATAATGACGCCAGGGTGGTGATGTTCATGCCTTGTACACTCCCGCCACGTCCAGCCGGTCATCCAGCGGAAAGGCCATCAGTGGCGCCGCCATGGCGGCGATGCGCTCAAACTGCGCCAGCAGCTCCGCGCGCCTGGCGTCATCAAGCTTAAGCGCCAGCACGCTTTCCATCTGGCGGATATAGGCCGCGCAATCGATGGGAACGGCATCGCCAGGCGGGGAATCGTTTGGCATTGAGTCGCCGGGCGCTGAATCGCCCGGTACGGAAACCATGGGTACCGCATCGGTCGGAATCAAGGGCTTATCCATCAGGTTCTCCAGGTTTTGCTAACACTAAAATCCGGCGGCGCTGCCGTTGCTGCGCGGGTCAAACGCGCCCTCCAGCATCCCGTTGGTATGGCGCACTATCGCGCCGGCGTGTCCGACCGCTTCGCTGAAATCCGGCAGGGACTCCACCTCGTGGCCGAGCGCGCGCAGGGCGTCAAAGGTGGCGCCGCTAAAACGCCCTTCGAGTTTCAGGGTATCGGTGGCCTGCCCCCAGGTCCGCCCCAGCAGCCAGCGGGGCGCGTTGACGGCTTGCTGCAACGGCATGCCCTGCATGATATGGCGGGTAAATATCGCCGCCTGGGTCTGCGGCTGGCCGTCCCCGCCCATGGCGCCGTAGACCATGACCCGGCCGTCATGCAGCTTTGCGGCGGCCGGATTAAGCGTATGGAACGGATATTTGCCCGGCGCCAGCGCCCGCAAATGCCCGGGCTCCAGGCTAAAGGCGGCGCCGCGGTTTTGCCACAATATACCGCTTTTCGGCAGCACCACGCCGCTGCCGAATTCGTGGTAAATGCTCTGGATAAAGGACACCGCCAGCCCGCTGCTGTCCACCGTGCCCATCCATACCGTATCCCCCGGCGCCAGCATACTGCCCCAGGGCGCGGCGCGTTCGGCGTCCACCCGGCGCGCCAGGCCGTCCAGGAAAGCGGGCGCCAGCAGGGCGTCAGGATCGCAGGCCAGGTACGCCGGGTCGGTGATAACTTCATCGCGCAGCGCGAACGCCAGCTTGGTGGCCTCGACGATGCGATGGATGGTCTGGGTTTCAGACTGCGCGGCCATGGACAGGCGATCGGTAATGCCGAGGATGGCCAGCGACACCAGGCCCTGGGTGGGTGGCGCCAGGTTAAACAGCTCGCCTTTGCCGTGCGCCAGGCGCAGCGGGGCGCGCCGTCTGGCGCGGTAAGCGGCCAAATCCGCGGCGGTGACCGGCATGCCGATCGCCTTCATTTCCTGGGCCATGCCGGCGGCTACCGGGCCGCGGTAAAAACTGTCCAGTCCCTGCTCCGCCAGGGCGATAAGGGTTTCGGCGAGCCGCGGCTGGGTAAAGCGGCTGCCGGCCAGCGGAATCTCCCGATGGGGAAAAAACACCCGGGCAAAATCCGCCCGGCCCGCCAGTTCGGAGAATTTGGCGCGGGAAGCCTGTTCCTGCGACAGGGAAACCGGCATGCCGTCGGCGGCATAACGGATGGCGTCCGCGAGCAGGCTTGATAGCGGCAGCCGCGGGTAGCCCATTTCCGCCGAGAGCGACAGCGCCTCAGCCCAGCCGGCCACCGTGCCCGCCACCGTCAGCGCCGACATCGCGCCGCGATGGGGGATAAGCGCCTCATCCCGGTAAAAATCGAAGGTCGCCAGCGAACCCGCCGGGCCGCCGGCATCGATGGCGACCGGCTCGCCGCGCGGCGGCACGATAAGCCAGAAACCATCGCCGCCCAGGCCGTTCATATGCGGGTAGACCACCGCGATGGACGCGGCGGCGGCCACCATCGCTTCAATGGCGTTGCCGCCCGCGCGCAGGACGGCCAGCGCGCTTTCACTGGCAAGATGATGCGGCGTTACCGCCATGCCCATCGGCGCCATGGAACTGTTGTTCATCGTGGTCAATATCTCTTGTTAACGGGCGGAGGCTGGCAACAGTTAAGCAAGAGGCGTTCCAACCCGCGCCGCCGGATTCATTTGCCTGCGCCGCGGCAGGATATGCTAGGGTAATATGAAACAAAGGTTGCAGCCGGGAAGGAGATATGAAGCAATTCGATGAGCGCCTGCGCGCCGCTTATGCGCAGCTTTCACCGCAGGAACAGCGGGTCGCCGCGTTTATCCTCGATCATTTCGACGATCTGATCAGTTATAACAGCGCGGAGCTGTCGCGTTTAAGCGGCGTCTCCAAGGCGACCGTCAGCCGGCTGTTCAAACGCCTGGGTTATGATAACTATCGCCAGATGCGCGACGAACTGCGGGTGTTGCGCCAAAGCGGGATGCCGTTAACCGATAGCCGCGACGCGGTCCAGGGCAACACGCTGTTGTCACGGCATTACAAACAGGAAATGGCTAACCTGACCTACTGGGTCAACCGGCTGGACGGCGCGCAGTTTTCCGCGGTGATAACGGCGATGGATAATGCCCGGCGTCTGTGCCTGGTGGGCTTGCGCAACAGCTATCCGGTGGCGATGCACCTGCGCCAGCAACTGCTGCAGGTGCGCGGGCGGGTGAGCCTGCTGCCGCAGCCGGGGCAGACGCTGGCCGAAGAAATAGTGGATCTGACCGCCGAGGATATGGTGGTGGTGGTGGCGTTTCGCCGGCGCACGCCGCAAATCCGGCCGTTATTATTGCAGCTTAAAAATAACGCCGTGCCGGTGCTGCTGATAAGCGAGCCCCAGGCGCAGGCGCTGATTCCGCTGGCGCGCTGGCATATCGCCGCAACGCTTGACAGCGTATCGGCGTTTGATTCCTACTCGTCTGCCATGAGCCTGGCGAACCTTATCAGCAACGCATTGCTGCATCATACCCTGGCCCAGGGACGGGCGCGCATCCACAGTATCGCCGATGGGTATGGCGAACTGGATGAGCTTGAACCCCGGGGTTCATAAAAAAACAGCGCGACATAGCGGTGCGCTTGCACTTTATGGGTGCGTTATTTTCCCGCCGCAGGGCCAAGGCTTTGCCATTCCCGTTAGCATAACCCCGCTTATGGCGGGGCTGGCCTGATGTTTCCCCCCGGTGTTCCCCGGCGTGAATCAATGGTTTCATTTGGCACATTAGTTGCAGATAATTAGCCTGAGAATCATTTGTTTCATTACTTCATCTTGGGAACCCGGTATGCAAATCAGAAAACAGCTTATAGCCCTGGCGGGCGCGGTCCTGTTGTTTACCCAGGCGGGGGCGGCCCTGGCCGATCAGTTACAGCAAATCCAGCAGCGCGGCGTGCTGCGGGTCGCCATTCCACAGGACTTCCCCCCTTTTGGGTCGGTCGGCACCGATCTGCAGCCCCAGGGCTACGATATCGACATGGCGCGTTACCTGGCCGACAAGATGAAGCTGAAATTGCAGTTGGTGCCGGTGACCAGCGCCAACCGGGTGCCTTATTTGCAAACGGACAAGGTCGATCTGGTGATTTCCAGTTTGGGTAAAAACGCCGAGCGCGAAAAAACCATTGATTTCAGCCGCGCTTACGCGCCGTTTTTCCTCGGCGTCTTCGGGCCGAAGGACGACGGGCTGAAAGCGCCGGCGGAACTGGCCGGCAAAACGGTGTGGGTGGCCCGCGGCGCGGTGGAGGATATGGTGCTGACCGATCTGGCGCCGAAGGATGCCCAGATCAAGCGTTATGAAGATAACAACACCACGCTGTCGGCCTATATGTCCGGCCAGGTGCAGTATGTGGCGACCGGTAATCTGGTGGTGAGCGCCATTGCCCGCCAGAACCCGGCCAAGGCGCCGGCGGCGAAATTTATGCTTAAGGACTCGCCGTGCTATGTCGGCCTGCGCAAGGATGAGCCGGCGCTGAAGGAGAAGGTTAACGCCCTGATCGACGAAGCGCTGAAAGACAATACCCTCAACAGTCTGTCCGAAAAATGGATGAAAGCGCCGCTGCCGGCCGATTTGGGCGCCTGAGGACGCCGCGCCCATGACCTATCAGCTTAATTTCGCCGCCCTGTGGCCCTATACGCCCGAACTGCTGTCCGGGCTGTGGGTGACCCTGATGCTGACCACCGCCGCCACGGCGGGCGGTATTACCCTCGGCGTGTGCGGCGCGGCTATCCGCAGCGGCCGGTATGTCGTGCCGGGCCGGTTATGGGGCGTCTATGTGGAGCTTATCCGCAATACGCCGTTTGTGGTGCAGCTGTTTTTTATCGTCTTCGGCCTGCCGGCGCTGGGGCTGAAAATGACCGCCGGCGAGGCGGCGCTGCTGGCGATGGTGGTGAATCTCGGCGCCTACAGCACGGAAATCATCCGCGCGGGCATCCAGGCCACGCCGAAGGGGCAGTGGGAGGCCGGCCGGGTGCTCGGCCTGTCGCGCGGCCAGGTCTTCCTGCGGGTGGTGCTGCCACCGGCATTAAAACGCATCTACCCCGCGCTGGTGAGCCAGTGCGTGATCGTGATGCTCGGATCGTCGGTGGTTTCCCAGGTGTCTTATGAGGAACTGACGTTTGCCGGCAGCCTTATCCAGTCGCGCACGTTCCTGAGTTTTGAGGTGTACCTGGTGGTGACGCTGATGTATCTGATGCTGTCGCTGCTGATGCGCCAGGTATTGCTACAGGCCGGGCGCCTGATCTTCGGCGGAGAAGGGGCATGACGTCGTTTACCGACTGGGATATCCTGCGCAACCTGCTGCTGGCCGCGCGCTGGACGCTGCTGTTGTCGCTGGTGGCCTTTGCCGGCGGCGGCCTGTTGACCCTGCCGCTGATGTTGATGCGCCTGTCGCGCCGGCGCTGGCTAAAGCAGGGTGTTCGCGCCTACAGTAACCTGTTCCAGGGCACGCCGCTGCTGATGCAGCTGTTCCTGGCCTTTTTCGGCCTGGCGCTGTTCGGCATTGATGTCAGCCCCTGGCTGGCGGCGGCGCTGGCATTGACATTGTTCACCAGCGCGTTCCTGGTGGATATCTGGTGCGGCAGTATCGATGCCCTGCCGAAAGGACAGTGGGAAGCGTCCCGCTGCCTGGGCTTAAGCTTCGGCCAGACCCTGCTGCGGGTCATGGCGCCGCAGGCCATCCGCATCGCCATTGCGCCGACGGTGGGGTTTTCGGTACAGGTGGTTAAAGGCACCGCGCTGGCGTCCATCATCGGTTTTGTCGAGCTGACCAAGGCGGGGACCATGCTCACCAACGTCACCTTCCAGCCGTTTAAAGTCTTCGGCCTGGTGGCGCTGGGGTATTTCCTGATGTGTTATCCCCTTTCCCGCCTCAGCCATTATCTGGAGAAAAAGTATCATGCCGCTGATAACCATTAACCAGGTGCAGAAATATTACGGCCAGAACCATGTGCTGAAGGGGATCGATCTGGATATCGACGCCGGCGAGGTGGTGTCGATTATCGGGCGCAGCGGTTCCGGCAAAAGCACCCTGCTGCGCTGCATCAACGGCCTGGAAGAGTATCAGGAGGGCAGCATTAAGCTGGGCGGCATGACGGTGACCCACCGTGATGCCCAGGCGCGGGAAATCAGTCGTTCGGTGGGGATGGTGTTCCAGAATTTCAATTTGTTCCCGCATATGACCGCGCTGCAAAACGTGATGCTGGCGCCGCGCCGGGTGCTGGGGAAAAATGCGGCCGAATGCCGCGAACTGGCGGTATCGATGCTGGACAAGGTCGGCCTGGGCGACCGGTTGGATTACCACCCCGCCAGCCTTTCCGGCGGCCAGCAGCAGCGGGTGGCCATCGCCCGCGCGCTGGCGATGGATCCCAAGGTGCTGCTGTGCGATGAGATCACCTCGGCGCTGGATCCGGAACTGGTGGGGGAAGTGTTGAAAGTGCTGGAAAAACTGGCCGGCGAAGGCATGACCCTGATCCTGGTCACCCATGAAATGAGCTTTGCCCGCGAAGTCGGCGACCGGGTGGTGTTTATGCACCAGGGCACGGTGTGGGAGCAGGGCGCAAGCCGAGAACTGTTCGCCCGGCCGCGGACGGCGGAACTGAAACAGTTTATTGCCTCGGTACGGGGCCTCGGCGACGCCTAGGCCTGGCTGTCCGGCGCCAGGATCTGCATCCCTGCCGCCGCCTGGATTGGGCGCGGCGGGCAGCGGGGTTCAGGACCGGTGAGGCGGTTCCCCGTTGCCGACTTACTTGGCGTATTACTAAATAGATTAATAGCGTTCTCGGAAGGATAAATCATGTTGGATATTGCGAGCTATGACCAGATGAATCCGCCGGCCCGGCTGCTGATGGGGCCGGGGCCGATTAATGCCGATCCGCGCGTGCTCAGGGCGATGTCGGCCCAGCTTATCGGCCAGTATGATCCGGCGATGACCGGCTATATGAACGAGGTGATGGCGTTGTACCGCCGGCTGTTCAACACCGCCAACCGCTGGACCCTGCTGGTAGACGGCACATCGCGCGCCGGCATCGAGGCGGTGCTGCTTTCCGTGATCCGGCCCGGTGATAAGGTCCTGGTGCCGGTATTCGGCCGCTTCGGCCATCTGTTATGCGAAATCGCCCGCCGCTGCCGCGCCGAGGTACACACCCTTGAGGTTCCCTGGGGAGACGTCTTCAGCCCCGGCCAAATCGAGGACGCCGTGAAACGGATCCGTCCGCGTGTTTTACTGACGGTGCAGGGCGATACCTCCACCACCATGCTGCAGCCGCTGGCGGAGCTGGGCGATATCTGCCGCCGTTACGGCGCGCTGTTTTATACCGACGCCACCGCCTCGTTCGGCGGCAACCGTCTGGACACCGACGCCTGGGGCCTGGACGCGGTATCCGCCGGCCTGCAGAAATGCCTCGGCGGCCCGTCCGGCAGCGCGCCGGTCACGTTGAGCCCGCGCTTTGAAGAGCAGATCCGCCGCCGCAAATGCGTGGAGCAGGGGATCCGCACCGCCGATCATCGGGACGGCGATGATGAAATGATCTATTCCAACTATTTTGATCTCGGCATGATCATGGATTACTGGGGGCCGGAGCGGCTGAATCATCATACCGAGGCCACCAGCATGCTATTCGCCGCCCGCGAGTGCGCGCGCATCCTGCTGCAGGAAGGGCTGGATAACGCCATCGCCCGCCATGAACTGCACGGCGCGGCGATGCTGGCCGGTATCCAGGCCATGGGGCTGGGCGTCTTCGGCGATATACGCCATAAAATGAATAATGTGCTGGGAGTGGTGATACCCGACGGCATCAACGGCGAACAGGTACGGCAACTGCTGCTGAACGATTTCGCCATTGAAATCGGCACTTCGTTCGGCCCGCTGCACGGCAAGATCTGGCGTATCGGCACCATGGGCTATAACGCGCGCAAGGATTGCGTGATGCAGACCCTGGCCGCGCTGGAAGCGGTGCTGAACCGGCTGGGTTTTGCCAGCGGGCAGGGCGCCGGCACGCAGGCGGCCTGGGATCATTACGCAGCCGCGGCGGAGGTGTAATGACGCAACCGAGAATGACGGCGGATTTGGCCGGCAGCGCCGCGCTCAGGGTGATGGCGCGCTGCGATACGCTGGCGGAAATCAGCGCGACGCCGGGCGAGCTGACGCGGGTCTATCTTTCTGCGGAACATCTGCGCGCCAATCTGCAGGTCGGCGCATGGATGCGTGCGATAGGGATGCGTGTCTGGCAGGACGAGGTCGGCAACCTGTGCGGCCGTTACGAGGGGTTGCAGCCGGCGCTGCCGGCCATCCTGCTCGGTTCCCATCTGGATACGGTGCGCAACGCGGGGCGCTACGACGGTATGCTGGGCGTGCTCACCGCCCTGGAGGTGGTGCATTACCTGTACCAGCACCGGCTGCGGTTGCCGATGGCGATTGAGGTCATCGCTTTTGCCGACGAGGAGGGCACGCGCTTCGGCATCGCCCTGCTCGGCAGCCGGGGCCTTACCGGCACCTGGCCGCCGGACTGGCTGGAGCGGCGGGACGCCGAAGGGATAAGCGTCGCCCAGGCGCTGCGCGCCGCCGGGCTGGATGCGGGGCTTATCGGCCGGGCCAAACGGGAGAAAGCAGCCTTCAGCGCTTACCTGGAACTGCATATCGAGCAGGGGCCCTGCCTGGAAAATGCGGGACTGGCGCTGGGCGTGGTCTCGGCCATTAACGGCGCCAGGCGCCTGAACTGCCGCTTTACCGGCTCGGCCGGGCATGCGGGCACCGTGCCGATGGCAAACCGCGCGGACGCGCTGAATACCGCCGCGCGCTGGATAGCGCGCATCAACGATATCGTCGCCGCCCACGGCCCGGAGATGGTGGCGACGGTGGGCGAGCTGCACTGCCTGCCGGGCGCGGTAAACGTGATCCCGGGCGAGGTCCGGCTAACGCTGGATGTCCGCGGCCCCGACGACCGCGCGCTGGCGGCATTGCTTGCCGGCCTGCTGGACTGTGCCGCCGCTATCGCCGGGCAGCACGCCTGTGCCTTCGGCAGCGAGGAGTTTTACCGCATCGACGCCACGCCCTGCGATCGACGCCTGCAAGCCGTGCTGGCCGGCAGCGTGCAGGCCGTGCAGCAAAAAAGCCTGTTATTGCCCAGCGGCGCCGGTCATGACGCCATTGCCGTGGCGCAACGCTGGCCGGTGGGCATGCTGTTCGTGCGCTGCGACCGGGGAATAAGCCACCATCCCGATGAAGCGGTCGCCATGGCGGACGTGGCGGCGGCGATCCGGGCTTATCTGGAGGCGGTGCTGACGCTGGCGGAAGGCCCGGCGGGCGACGAACCCAGGCGCGACATTACCGGCGCCGGTTAGACTATGTAGTATAGGAGCAGGGCGGCGCAAGGAGGCGACCCGCACCGATAGGGCGCGCCAGGCGCATCGGGACAGAAAAATATCTTTAGCGATAAATATCTTTCAAGCATGTTCTTTATTCGCCAAACTTGAATGCGGCGGTGTTATATCTTTCGCATATAGAAATAATTATTATTGAATTGAATAAGTGATAAAAAATTTAATTTTTTAATTTAGTATATATTTTAAATTTATTTTATTAACTCATCATTATCGGCAGATACTCAAAGCAACAGGTGACATGGGGAAAGGTATCCATTATGGTAAGCGGCGTCAGCGATACAATACCACCATCAAATCATTCACGCCATCATGAACGGTTGTTGCATAATAATATTAGTAATGCTTTTATTTCTGCTTATTCATCGATTAATAATTTAAAGGAAGATAATACTTCCATAACCGGCGACGATCTTTTCCAGCGGGCGGCGCAATTAAATACGGAGCGCGCTCATCACTGCGGGGCGGAGGAATCATTAACGCCGACAGCGCCCAAAAAACTGTGGCACAGACTCGCTTATGCTTTGCTGATGGCGTCTCCCGTTATGGGGAAGGAGGCGTTGTGGGCAACCCCCTTGCGCGGCGGGAATACGCTTTGCGTAATGTCCGCTACGCCGCGCCGGGGTCAGCGTCTCTTAGGCCTGCCGCAAGGCGGCAAGGTTAAACGCGCGGCGAAACCGGATTCACGGCGGATCAGGACCGATAGATTCTATCTCCTGGCACTGTTTCTCAACAGAAACGCAACGGCGAGTCTCGACCCGGAAACCTGCGGCGATCTGCAACTGGCGGCAAAGTTGCTCGACGTCGTCGCCCGGCAGCCTTCCCTGATACCGGATATTGCCCGCATGGCGCTTTCCGGCAGCAATCTCTACGGCGAGCGTCGGGGGGAAACGCTCAGCTCGTTGCAACAACGCGGCCTGGTCGGGCAAATGCTGTGCCGGCTTATCTACCAGGAAGAAAGCATCCCCCTGCGCATGGCAAAATTATTTGCGGTAAATCGTCAGGTGACGCAAAAAGAGTTTGCCGCGGTAGTACGAACCTGGCCCTACGCCGAGGGCTTCGAGACAGGTGAACGGTTATGGCGGAAAAATTATGAAGCGGCGGAAATTCCTGTTCTATACCTCAACAGCCTTTATACCCTGACGGAAGGGCAGGCGTGGCACAAAAATGATTATCCCTTTTTTCTCGATCTGGATAACCTTTGGGTCGGCAGCCTGACCTGGACGTTAATACAATTCGGCGCCAGGTCTATCGCGCTGAAAGATATGGACAACCTTAACGCCACCTCTCCTTTTTCCATGATGGAATTGGGCTTGGGGCTGGTCGCTCTTTTCCGGCAAGGATTACTGGCAACCGGCGTGGAACCTACGTTTCATCTGGGCCTGCTGCTGTATTACCTGCGTGCTCGGCCGGAGCTGGACCTCGGGCAGATAGTCGTTAATGAAACGCTGGACCCTGCTTTCGCGCTTCTCAAAGAAGAATTAGAAAACAGGCATATTATCGCCCAGCGCCTGTACGACAGCGTCAGCGATTACCAGGCGGATTACCAACGCCCGGCATGGCGTACCCGTCAGGGCGCCGCGGAGGAATTGCTCAGGCAGTATTGCGGATCGGCTTCGCTTCCACTGTCAAGGAAACATGCTCCGGCTGCCAGGCATTTCCGCTATTATGAGCAGAATCCGGTACGGCAACTGATGATCCGGCCTGCCGGCCAGCAATGTGCTGAAAACGGTACGACCATACCGGATCTCGATGCCTTTTATCGCCAGGAGGTGGAAAATTTTTCCAATAAAATCAAAATCCTGGATAGCTCCCTTCTGGCTGCGGCCTTTCTGCCCAGCGATTTTCATGATCACCTCCTCCAGTCAGTGGACGTAAAGTTTCTGGAACATGCCGGCATAGACTGGGTGATTGCGAAGCTGGAGCGCATCCGGCGCGTGCCGGACATGTTTTATTCCAGCGTGCCCGTACAAAATGTGGGTAAATCCGATACGTTTTTTTTCCAGGCCCGGCTGACCCATGAGCGCCGGCTGTTTGCGTTGCGGACCACGGAACAGGGCTACCTGTTGCGCAGGATTGTTTATGACAATGCCCATCTTGAGGCACTGAAACCCTTTATGGAGGGTTGGCCGGCGCCGGGATTGCTGCCGCACTTCCGATTTTCGCTCGCGGTCCTGAATCACAACGCGCCCCTAAAACAACGAAATGAAACACTGGCGGTTTTCCTGGAGCGTTATGCCGAAATTCACTACCAATCCTATCGGCAAAAAATTTATGAACAGGGCTATCAGGCCATCGAGTCGCCTTTTCCCCGCATTTTGGATAAGGCGGCCGGCATGTTTATTCCCTTTTACACCTGTGTAAATTCTCTTATCGCGGGCCAGCAACAATCCGCCTTTACACATTGTCTGGTGGACGGCGCGCTGGTGGGGTTGCCGCTGATATTTGTCGGGGTAAAAGCCGGTCTGGGCCTGTACCGGGAGGCGGCTATCGGCGCCGCCGAAACACTGGGCGGACCGAGGTTCATCGCATCGGAGCGGGAAATTTTCGCCAACAGGGTGCCGGCCTCGACACCAATTGCCGGCGGCGTCACGGCCGCCCAAACGCAACTCGCGGGATTTATGGATGTGATGGGCAAAGAGGTGTTGAAAAGCTTCGACCCCGGTTTTGCCGCGCTGCGATCGCTGAGTCTCCTGACCAAAGGGGTCTACCTTGCGGTGCTCGGCAGAACGGCGGTTGGGCTGATACCATGGCGGTCTAGCCTGGCCAAAATCACCGGGAAAATCCCTCAGTACGTCTCTATCAATGCTACCCAGAATTATCAATTGACCTATGGGGACCAGGCAGATACACCCCTTACCATCAATGTGAAAGGGATTTCCTATTTGGTATTGCAGATACAAAACAGCAGCATGGTGGCGGCGCAGACCGGCGAGCGCATGCCCCACGGCGAATTAATGTTTTCCCAGTTGGATTTGCAGAGCCGGTTCGGCATCTATAAAAAATATTACTGCATCTATACCGGCGATGCGCAATGCCGGCTGGAGACCTATCGCCATCCGGACTTCAAGATTGAAAAGGCCGCCAATATCTCCCAGGCGCAGGATGGACATTTTGTCTGGTTGCTTAACACCACCTTACCGATAAACCTGGTGGTGGTGCATCCTATTTATCAGGTCGAATATGTTGGCAATCGGTGGGTGCTATTTGAAATCAATGGCCGGCGCTGGGCCTTCGCCCATGACAGCGGCATTCTGATGCCGGCGGATAATACCGATGAATGGCATATCTCTCCCCCCGCGGCCGGAGATTTTATCTCGATGATTGATCGCGGCGCTGACGACAGGACTTTTAGGCTGCGCCTGATGCAGTTGCCAGGACGCCGTAAACGGGATACGGGATCGCGCAGCCTGCGCACGTGGCGTCAATTATTGACGGATTACCGGCTGGATGATGAGGGGGAAATTTCCGGATTCGCCGCCAATATTTACGATGACGCACACCTGGATGTGGCAATCGGCGAGGCAAAATTTCTCCTTGCGCCGGAAAAGAATGCCGCCACCTTCCTGTTGCGTCATCCGCGAAACGCAGCAGCGCCGGCTTTTCGCGTGGCGTATCTTCCCGACGAGGCTGATTTTGTTTTTGCCTCGCCGCTCGATCGGCTCAATTCCCACCGGATCGGCGAGGATTTGCGCCGGAAAATGGACGCTGTCCCGCCGTCCGCCCGGGCATTCCCCGGCGATATCCTGCAGCCGCCGCTTTTCAACGGCGCTTTCCGCTACGGTAAACGCATGTTCCTGAAAAACGGCGATCGGTTTTTATCCATCACGCCCGCCGGCGCGTATTACCATGGTCTGCCGGGGGAGGAAGGGGATAGCCATGAGGGCGTATGGACCTTACGCTATGAATTGTTCACCGGAAGTTTTGAGCTGTCCGTCCTCCGGTCGTCTTTTCACCTGCCGGGCCAGGGAGACGACGAATTCCTTTCCCGGTTTGAAAAGCTTGCCGTTCGCGCCTTTGCGAAAAAAAAATACCCCACCCTGGCGGCGTTATGCCAGCCGGGCAACATGACTGACGGCCTTTCTCCCGCGCGGCAATCGCATCTTGGCGGTCGCCTGCGCCAGGTGGCGCTGCTGCTTCGTCTTGATCCTCATCGCCGAACAGAGCTTTTGCATGCTTCAAGCGTAGCGTTGCGCGCGTTCAGGAAAGACGACCGCCTGCCGATGGAGTGGATTGCCGACTTCCATCCCCTGGCACTCTGGGCCACGCTGGAAAACGTGGCGACGGCCTGCGGCCGGCGTAACGAGGGCGAGAGCCTGCTGGCAAGCCGGCAGTTGGCGCAGTTGGCGGGACAGGAATGGGGTTTCCCGGCGCCAGTCCTGATTGCCGAAGGGCCGGAGCCCATGCTGTTTATTGTCAGCCATACACCGGTTCCGGCGGGGCCGCACCAGGAAAAAAAATTTGTCATACGGCTGTTTGTCGACCGGATAGCCATACAGGAACTCGTCAGCGAGGACGGATTCCGTCGTTGGCTGCCGCTGTTTGAGGACCCGCAGCGGACGACGGTGACCAAACATGCCCTGACGGAAACACAGCAGCCGGTGTTCTGGTGTGATGAAGCGGATCATCTCTGGGCGCAAACACCCGACGGCGTTAAAAGACGCTTATTGCGCAATGACAGCCGCCAGCCGGTGGATGATATTATCGTTTCTCCCGACGGCGCCACGGTGGTGGTGCTTCACTTCAGCGCACCGATAACGCAGCGCGCGCTGTTTTACGCCATGCCGGCCATGGGCGCGCGGACCGGGGAGGCGGATATTGCTTATTCGAGGGAAGTCGTTGTTACCGGTTCGGTGGCCCATGGCCGGGCATGGTGGGTTACCGATCGGGGCGAGCTGTTTGTACCGCGGCAACATTATTGGTCCTTGCAGGATGACCCGCAACCCCGCTGGCGCGCGCCTGAAGGTTACCAGCCGGATTTCGTCTCCCCCGACCAGCGTTTTCTTGGTTATAGCGGGCACGATAGCCAATTACGCCAGCATGAGATAATGCTGATCGATACCGTTACCGATAACCGCTTGATACTGCGGCGCGGACGGCCTTTCAACCTGGAGAACTTTCGCCTGGGCAAGGTGGTCAGCGTCGCGTTCTCAGCGTTGAATGCGCTGGTCGCGGTTGGTTTCTCCGACGGTTACATTGAAATATACCGTATCGATGATGAGAATAACGCCGGCATGGGCATTTCTCTTGGCGGCGTAAGCGTGCCCGAGGCACTGTTTAATCTGGCGGGCATCAGCTATCCCAAACAAAAGCAGATGGTGCTCCAATTTAATAATGCTTTTGACCGGCTGCTGGTTTTTCACGATATCGGCGAATTTAGCGCCGGTTCGCCGGGTAACGGCAGCTATGCCATGGCGGAAATCTATCTGTCGGACGCAAAAAAACCGGATAGCTGACCGGGCGATGGCGCGCCAGCGGTGATAAGGCGGCTTGCCGGCGCGCAAGGCTGCCCCGCCTCCTTCCTAAAAAACCATTGAATTAATAAATTAATTTAAAACAATGGGTTAATGTTTTTTCGGTATTTCTGAAAGTGTTTATTCTGTGATCCTGTCCCACAAATCCTAATAAAAACGTTTTTATTAGAAACGTTTTTATGGGAGGCTGGCGCTATGTTACGGCTTGGTTGCCACTCTGTTAACCTTGATTGAGGTCTGGATAACGGGGAGCGCGGAAACAACGAAGGGGAGTCATGCATGGACACAGAAGGTAGCGGGAAAAACACAGGGCAGCGCAGGACCGGGGCGCATATCTTCGCCGCCGCGCTGAAACGCCATGGCGTGGAGGTGATTTTTGGCCAAAGCATTCCGGCCGCGCTGTTTTTGGCCACGCCGGAATACGGTATCCGCCAGGTGGGCTATCGTGCGGAAAACGCCGGTACGTATATGGCGGACGCTTATGCGCGCCTGTCCCATAAGGTGGCGGTGGTCACCGCGCAAAACGGTCCGGCGGCCACCCTGCTGGTGGCCGGGCTGGCGGAGTGTTATAAGGCCTCGGTGCCGGTGGTGGCGGTGGTGCAGGATGTGCATCGCAAAATGACCGATAAAAACGCGTTCCAGGAACTGGACCATCTCGATTTGTTTAAAGGCGTGTCGAAGTGGACGCGCCGCGTTACCGACATCGACCGGCTTGATGATTATATCGACATGGCGTTTACCGCCGCCGCGTCGGGCCGCCCCGGCCCGGTGGTGATTATCGTTCCCATCGATCTGTTTAACGAGGCCGCGCCGCAACCTCCCCGCCGGCATGCCTCCTCGCTCGGGCATTTTCCGTTGGATCGCACGGTGGCCGCGCCCGAGGCGATTGAAGAAGCGGCGCGCCTGCTGGCCGGGGCCGCGGCGCCGTTGATTATCGCCGGCGGCGGCGTGCATATTTCCGATGCCGCCCGGGAGGTTGCGGCGCTGCAGGATGCGGCCTGCCTGCCGGTGGCCACCACCGCCATGGGCAAAGGGGCGGTCAGCGAGGACCATGAGCTTTCGTTGGGCGTGGTCGGGTATTTTATGGGCGCGCGCGGCCGTACCCGCCATTTGCGCGATATGGTGGCCGGCGCCGATGTCATCCTGCTGATTGGCAACCGCACCAACCAGAACGGCACCGATAGCTGGAGCCTGTATCCGCAGGAGGCCAAATATATCCACCTGGATATCGACAGCCAGGAAGTGGGCCGCAACTACGACGCGCTGCGTCTGGTGGGCGACGCCAAACTGACCCTGCAGGCGCTGACGGCGGCCATGAAACGGCAGGATCTCGGCAAACGCCGCGGCGCCCGTTCCGCCATTGCCGCCAGAATTGCCGCCGCCCATGAAACCTGGCAATCGGAGGTGCAGCAAACCCTGGATCTCAACGCCCGCCCGATTCGCCCGGAACGCCTGATGCTCGATCTGGATTCCCTCTTAACGCCGGAGACGATCGTGGTCTCCGACGCCAGCTATTCCTCGATCTGGGTGGCCAATTTTCTCAAGGCGCGCGCCGTCGGCGCCCGGTTTGTTACCCCGCGCGGCCTGGCCGGCCTGGGGTGGGGATTTCCCTATGCGGTGGGCGCCAAGATCGCCCGTCCCGAGGCGCCGGTCTTCGCGCTGGTGGGCGACGGCGGTTTCGCCCATGTATGGTCGGAGCTGGAAACCGCCCGGCGCATGGGGGCCAATGTGGTGCTGGTGGTGCTGAATAATGAAATCCTCGGCTACGAAAAACACGCCGAGAAAACGCTGTTCGGCGATTATTCCGACGCCTGTGATTTCAAGCCGGTGGACCATGCCGCCATTGCCCGCGCCTGCGGCTGCGAGGGGGTGCGTATCGAGAATCCCGCTGATTTTTTACCGGCCCTGAAACACGCCTTCAGCGCCGATAACACCACCGTTATCGATGTGATTACCGAACAGCGCGCCTACCCCCCGGTGACGATGTTCGACGGGCAAAAGAACCTGGATTACTGACAGGCGGAGAGACGCTATGAAAAAAATACTGAACTCCCCCGACGCCTATGCCGATGAGGCGCTGGCGGGTATGTGCCTGGCGCATCCCCATCTCTATCGGCAGATCGGGGAAGAGGGCCGGGTCGTGGTGCGCAACGCCGGCGTCAAAAAAGATAAAGTGGCGATTGTTTCCGGCGGCGGCAGCGGGCATTTGCCTTTGTTTGCCGGTTATGTCGGCCAGGGCCTGCTGGATGCCTGCGCGGTGGGTAACGTGTTTGCCGGCCCCGCCGTGATGGACTGCATGGACGCCATTCGCGCCGCCGATACCGGCCAGGGCGTGCTGCTGTTGTTCGGCAATTACGGCGGCGACAAGATGAATTTTGCCATGGCCGCCGAGATGCTGGCGGCGGAAAATATCCGCACGGCGACGGTGCTGGCCGCCGACGACGCCGGCAGCGCGCCGCGCGCGGAACGGCACAAACGCCGCGGCGTCGCCGGCCTGGTTTATGCCTATAAAATTGCCGGCGCCAGGGCCGAGCAGCCCGGCGCCACGCTGGAATCCGTCGCCGCCGTCGCCGCGCGCGCCCTGGACAACACGGTCACGCTCGGCGTGGCGCTGTCGTCTTGTACCGTACCGGAGGCGGGCAAACCGACCTTTACGCTGGGCGACGACGAGATGGAAATCGGCATGGGCATCCACGGCGAGCCGGGCATCCGCCGCGGCCCGCTGCTAAGCGCCGATGAAATGGTGGGTGAAATGCTGGATACGCTGATTCAGGACGGCGGTTTCGCCGCCGGCGACCGGGTGTCGGTCATGGTCAATTCCCTCGGCGCCACGCCGCTGGAAGAGTTGTTTATACTGTATCGCCATGTAGACCGGCGCCTGCGTGACCAGGGCATCCAGGTCGTGGCGCCCCGCACCGGCCGTTATGCCACGTCGATGGAAATGGCCGGCATGTCATTGTCTCTCATCAGGCTGGACGGGGAACTTGAATCCCTGCTGCTGGAACCGGCCCATTGTCCCTACTGGAGTAATCTCTGATGACCAATCAGGAATTGATTGCGCTGTTGACGCGATGTACCGCCAAAATCCGCGAGGTCTCGCCCAGGCTTAACGAGCTGGACGGCCGTTTGGGCGACGGCGATTTGGGGGCGACCCTTGAGAAATGCGCGCGGTTAACCGACCAGGCCCTGGCGGCGGCGCCCGCGGATATCGCCCCGGTATTCCAGGCCGCGGCCATGGCCTGCGTGCGCGCCTCGGGATCAAGCTTTGGTACCCTGCTGGGGGTGGCGCTGCTGACCGCGGCGCAACAATGCGCCGGCAAAACCACGCTGCGGCGCGAGGATATCGCGCCTCTGCTGGAGGCGGTGCTGGCGGCGCTGATGGCGCGCGGCGGCGCAAGCCTTGGCGATAAAACGGTGCTGGACCCGCTGGATGCGGTGCGCCGGGCGCTGCAGGCGGCGGCGCCGGGCGACGATTATCACGCCCTTGCCGTCGGCGCGGTGCGCGCCACGCTGGAAGAATACCGGCAAAAACCCAATAAAATCGGCCGCGCGCGCATGTTCGCCGAACGTTCCATCGGTTTGGACGATCCCGGCATGGTGGCTTTTGCCTGTCTGGTGCACGCCGCCGCCGGCCATGCGGCAATCCCTCAGGAGGTGTCATGATGCCAGGATCCCTGGAAGGACTGAAAGTGCTCGACCTGTCGCGTTTTATAGCCGGTCCCCTGTGCGCCATGCAACTGGCCGATCTGGGCGCGGACGTGGTAAAAGTCGAGCGGCGGGGCAAGGGGGAGGACACGCGCCAGAACAAGCCGCAGCTAAACGGACAAAGCCTCTATTTCCTGTCGTTCAACCGCAATAAGCGCAGCCTGGCGCTGGATTTTCGCGACCCGCAAGACCAGGAACAGCTGCGGCAGCTGATCGCCGCGGCCGATGTGCTGATCGAAAACTTTCGCCCCGGCACCATGGAAAAAATGGGCTGCGGGTGGGAAGCCCTGAAACAACTCAACCCGCGCCTGATCATGGTACGCATCTCAGGGTTCGGCCAAACCGGCCCGCTGGCGCAGCGTCCCTGCTTTGACGCCATCGCCCAGGCGATGAGCGGCCTGATGAGCATTTGCGGCCAGCCCGACGGTCCGCCGACCATGTCCGGCACCTTTATGGTGGATTATGCCTCCGCCCTTTACGCCACCATCGGCACGCTGGCGGCGCTGAACGCCCGTCACCTGACCGGGCGCGGCCAGCTGGTGGAGGCCTGCCTGCTCGACAGCGCCATCAGCATGCTGATTTCAGCCATCCCGGAACAGGCCCAGCTTGGCAGCACCATGTCGCGCATCGGCAATCTCGATCGTTTCTCCGCGCCGGTAAACAGCTACCAGACCGGCGACGACGCCTGGATTTACCTGTCCGCCGGCACCGATACGTTGTTCGGCCGCCTGGCGCAGGCCATGGAGCGCGCCGATTTGCTGGCGGATGACCGCTTCAGCACCTATCACGCGCGCCTGGAAAACTACCGCGCCATCGACGGGGTGGTGGCGGACTGGATAAAAAACCATACCGCGGAGGACGTCGTGGCCAGGATGGATCTGGCCGGCGTGCCCTGCTCCAAGGTCGCCACCATTGACGAGGTGCTGGAGAATCCGCAGCTCAGGGCGCGCAACCAGCTGGTGGACATTACGCATCCCACCGCCGGCGTCTATACCACCCATGGCGTTACCGTCGGCCTGTCGGACACGCCCGGCATGATCCGCCGTCCGCCGCCGCTGGTGGGGGAGCATACCGGCGAAGTGCTGGCCGAGTGGTGCGGCATCACCCATACCCACAAGGCGTAAACGCCGCCAGGAGGAGGATTTTATGGCCCGTATCAACCCTGAACTTCGGGATCCGACCTATGAAAATGTGGTGGTCGGCGAATTAATCGGCCCGCTGGCGGTAACGGCGGATGAAGCCTATCGCCGCCGCGCCTGTTTTGCCCTGGACGACTACAGCGCGGACTATTGCCCTGCGTCCGGGCCGTACGTGCCGGCCGCCATGCTGGGCCGCGATCTGGTGGCCCTGTTCTGCAGCGTTTACGATCCCAGCCGCACGGTGGGGCTGCATCAAAAGGAAGAGATCTGGTTTGTGAACCCGGTTCCGCTAAACGCCGGGCTGCGTTACACCGGCAAATACACCGATAAATATATGAAGCGCGGCAAGGGCTATACCGTGTTTGATACCGAGGCCCGCGACGCCGATACCGGCGAACTCTACGTGCGCCAGATCAGCACCGAGATCATGCGCATTCCGGACAATATCCAACTGGGCGCCGGCGGGTCCCGCGCCGCGCCCGCGCCGGGCCATATCGAACCGCACTGGCCCGCGCATGTGACGCCCGCGGCGAAAGCGGACGCCGCGCTGCGCCCGGGCACGCCGGTTACGCCGCTCACCAAATGCCCGGAACAGGGGCAAATGACGGTGTTTTCCGGCGGCAATACCCAGTGGTACAACATCCATACCGATATCGAGGTGGCGCTTAAGGCCGGTTTTCGCGACACCCTGGCCCAGGGCATGATGGAAACCTGCTGGGTGGCGGAAATGCTGGCCGGTTTTATCGGCCCGTCGTGGCATACCTCGGGCTGGATAAAAATGGCCTATATCAAACCGGTCTATCGTGCCGACCGCATCACCTGCAAAGCCGTGGTCCAGGACATCGTCGGGCAACGGGTGACCTTCCATGTCTGGGCCGAGAACCAGCATGGAGACATGACCGCCGTGGGGTGGGCAAGCGCCGATAAAGCACATAACGCATAACGCCGTTAGCGGTAGTTAACGGCACATCTTTATTTTTATTGTCATCACGCTCTATAAAGCGTGCGGGAAACCGCGCGCATAAAAACAACCCTACACTAATAGCTCCTGACGGAGGTTATATGACTAACGTAACGAACGAAACCGCGCAACAGCCCGCGGCGGAGAAAATAAATAAAAAGGAATTGTCGCGTGTGGCGTTTGCCAGCCTGATTGGCACTTTTATCGAATTTTATGACTACTTTATTTATGGCGCGGCGGCGGGGCTGGTATTTCCCCATCTGTTTTTCAGCGATATGCCGCCCACCGTCGCCACTATCGTTTCGTTCGCCACGCTGGGCGTGGCCTTTATTACGCGTCCCATCGGCGCCGTGATATTCGGCCATTTCGGCGATACGATCGGGCGCAAGGCGATGCTGCTGGCCTCGGTGACCATTATGGGCGGCGCGACCGTGGTCATCGGCCTGTTGCCCACCTATGAAACCATCGGCGTGGCCGCGCCCATCCTGCTGGTGATAACCCGGTTAATCCAGGGGCTGGCGGTGGGCGGCGAGTGGGGCGGAGCCACCACCATGATGATCGAATACGCGCCGCCGAACCGGCGCGGCTTTTACGGCACCTTTGTCCAGCTGGGCAACGTATTCGGCGTACTGGTCTCGACCATGGCGTTTGCGCTGGCCTCGTCATTGCCGAAGGACATCTTCCTGGACTGGGGCTGGCGCATTCCTTTCCTCGCCAGTATTTTGCTGATGTTCGTGGGCATCTTTATCCGCCTGAAAATCCAGGAACCGCCGATGTTTCGCAAAGTGCAGGCGGAACGCGAGAAAAATAAGCTGCCCATCGTCGTGGTATTTAAAAAGTTTCCCAAACAGATTTTCCTGGCGGCCGGGCTGCGCGTCAGTGAAAGCGTGGTGGGTTACCTGGTTATTAGTTTTGTCTTGCAATATTGCACCTCTCACTTTGGCATGCAGGGCAATACGGTGTTACTCGGCGTCATGATTGCGGCGGCGTCGGGGATTATTACCTTCCCGCTGTGGGGACTGCTTTCCGATAAAATCGGCCGCCGGTCGGTATTCCTCATCGGCTCCCTGGGTTCGTGCCTGCTGGCCTATCCGTTTTACTACTTGATCAACACCGGCAATATCTGGGGTATTTATGCCGGCCTGGTGCTGGCCTACAGTTTTATTGTCGGGTCGATGTACAGTATCGAACCCTGCTATTTGTCGGAACTGTTTTCCACCGAAGTACGTTATACCGGCGTCTCCGTCGGCTCGCAGATTGCCGGCATCTTCGGCGGCTTTACCCCCGCGGTCGCCACCGTGCTGGTGGCCTGGGCCGGCGGCGCATTCTGGCCCATAGCCCTGATGATTATCGTCTGCGGCCTGATTACCGCGCTGTGCGCCCTCGGGGCGGGTGAAACGCTCGGGCGCGATCTGAACAGCGATATGATGCCGGTAAAAAAGCATAAAGGTAACGCCGAATCGTACCTGCTGAAAACGCGCTAATCGCGTGTCCCGGGGCGAAGGCGCGGCGCGCCGACACCGGCCGGATGCTATCGCCCCGGCGCGCTTCGCTTAACGGTTTTCTTCTTTCACGCCTGCAGCGGCGCCGGGATATCTCTGATTATGTGAATAAAAACGTTTTTTTAAGCGGGCGCGACGGTACAATAACGTTCACGAAGGTTTCCCGGCTCATCTCGCTTAAGGGTGCAAGGTTCGGATTGAATGGCAAAAAAATCGGCGCCAGGTAAGCGCCCGTCATCGACTAACAAAGTCTCCATCCACGATGTGGCCCGCGAAGCGGGGGTTGCCCTGTCCACGGTATCCAACGCGCTGAGCGGCAAGGACAATGTCAGGGCGGACACCCGGCTGAAAGTACAGGCGGCGGCCGACCGGCTGGGCTACCGGGTATCGGTGGTGGCGCGGTCCCTGCGCATGCGCCGCACCTTTACGCTGGGCGTGCTGCTGGCCGACGTGGCCAACCCGTCGTCGCCGGATTTCCTGCGCGGCATCGAGGATGTGGCCGATCAAGAACAGTGCAGCCTGCTGGTGTGCAACACCGACGGCAGGCTGGAAAAACAGCTCGAGCAGATGCGCGTGCTGCTTGACCGCCGGGTGGATGGCCTGGTGCTGCTGTCGCAGCACTGCGGGCAGCCGGAGGTCAGGGAACTGCTGGCGGGCGATACGCCCTACGTGCTGCTGCAACGCCGATCGCTTGCGCATGAAGACACCTATGTCGGCGCCAATAACGAGGAAGGCATCGGCGCGGCGGTGAAGCACCTGGCCGGCCTGGGGCACCGGCGTATCGGCCTGATTCGCGGCCCCGGCGACTCCTCCACCGCCGACGAACGTTATGAGGCCTACCTCCAGGCCATGGCGGCGCATCGGCTGCCGGTGCCGCCCGGCTATGTGGTACAGGGCGATTACCATGTCATGGGCGGGTACCAGGCCGCCAAACGGTTTTTCGCCATGAACCCGCGGCCCACCGCGATACTGGCGGCCAATGATATGAGCGCCATCGGCGTGATGAATGCCGCCCATGAGGCGGGCCTGGCCATACCGGCCGATTTTTCGTTAATCGGCCTGGATGATATCGAGATGGCGTCGTTTTCGCCCATCAACCTGACCACCATTGCCCTGCAGCGGCGTGAAATGGGCGCGGCGGCCAGCACGCTGCTGATGAAAATGATTCGCCAGAAAAGCACGCCCAAGCCTAAAAAGAAAATCTTCCCGATGAAGCTTATCGTGCGCGGGTCCACCGGGCCGGCCAAAGCGGACTAACCGGCGGCGTCAGGGGCCATACGCCGCGCGCTATTCCTTGGCCGGTTCCAGGCCGGAACCGGCGCGATAATCCGGTTAAACCGATCCTGGCTGGAACAGCGTGCCGTGCGGATCGATCACCTTGCGAATCAAACGCACCTCTTCCGCCGTCGGCGGCGCGGTTGGCCGGGGCTCGCCTTCAATAACCGGCTCGAACCCCATATTGTCCAGCACCTGCTCCAGGGTAAAACCCGGATGTATCGAGCGTAAACGCATCATTTTCGACGCCGGATGGAAATCGAAAATGGCTTTGTCGGTTACGCACAGGCTGGGACCCGGGCCGGGCAGGCCGAGCGCCCGGCGGCTGTCGCCGCCGTCGAGATACCCGACGCTTGTGATAAAATCCACCTTCGGCACAAACCCGCGCCGGGACAGATCGGTGACGATAATCGGGCGTTTGATAAAAGCCAGGTGCTCGGTTTGCGCCAGGCAGCCCACCAGCCTGGTTTTCGGCGGGCTGCCGCCGCCGAGGGCGGTAATATTGAGGTTGCCGTACCGATCAACCTGCGGCGCGGACTCAAAGGACACATCAAACCGGCCGCGGGTCACCATATCGATTTTATAGCCCACATCGGCGGGGGACGCGGCGGCCGGCCAGCGGGTATAGGCATCCTGCAGCAGCGCGTCGGGAATGGCGTCAAGGGACGGGGTCAGCAGGTTGCCCCAGTAAATGGAGAACCCGGGCGCGTGCCGGAGCTGCGCCAGGCGCGCGGCGGCGATGGGGATGCCCACCGCCAGGGTAAAGGCGCGGGCGGCGGTGCCCAGGCCGACAAAACCCAGCTCGTCATCGCGCAGTTCGCGGGCGATGGCGGTTATCATCATTTCTTCCGTGGTGTAATCATCTGCGGTCATAAGCTTACATCTCCCTGGCGACGTCAAAGGCGCGGAGCGCGGTATGGGAACCGAATTTGTCCAGATAGCCGGCGCGATCCCGGGTGGCGAGAATATAGTCGCGCAGGTACCGCGCCGGCCCGTCCGGCTCTTTTGCCGCCGCCAGCCAGGCTTTCAGCGCCGCCTCGTCTTCGTTATAAAACCCATCGGTGGCGGTGGGATGCGCGCCGTAAGGCGTTTCGATCACCGCCTCCACCAGGGTGTGCGGAATGTAGGTCAGCGCCGGGCGCCGGCATATTTCCGCATGGGGCACGATTTTCTCCACGGTAACGATCAGGCGCCTGGACGCGCAAGCCATCATCTGATCGATGTCATCGCTGTCGCGCACCACCGGCCACTGCACATTGCCGTATTCATCGGCCACATAGCCGTGCAGCAGGGTAAAATCCGTTTCCGCCGCTTTCAGCGCCAGGTAGGTGTCGCCGCTAAACGGACAGGTAATAGGTTTGATTTCCTCGGGGCTGTTGGCGCGCATGCCGGTGCCCAGCAGGGCTTTCGACGGCAGGAAGCTCAGCCCCATGGCCGCCGCGCGAAAGCGGGCCACGAAGGCGGATTCGGAATAATCATGGGTCTCGATCGCGCCGTCCTGCACCGCGCGGCGGAAATTGGGCGCCAGCCCGTGGCGGAAGAAACCGGCGTAAATGCCCTCCCAGCGCCGGATGGCGCCGGCGGCGGCGAGCATATCGGTGGCGAGCGTGGTCGCCCAGGTCAGCAAATGCAGGCCGGTAATATCCTGGCGGATCAGTTCGTGCACCAACGCCATCGGCTGGCGGCGCAGCAGCGAGCCGCCCAGGGCGACAGTGGCGCCCGAGGGGATACGGGACACCGCGTCGGGTAGGGTGGTCAGTTTGGATTTCATGGCGTTCCTCGTGTGGTGGCGCAGTATGCCGTGGGGGAACCGCTTCCCCGCCCATGGGGGATCAGCACGTGATGGGGGTCGACCCGGCGGCGCAAAATGGCGAGCTCCTCGCGGGTGGGCAGCGGGGTGACCGGCGCGTCCGCAACGGACACCGGGAACCCGGTGCTGCGCCGCACGTCGTCCGGGTCGATGCCGGGATGGATGCTGACCACCCGCGCGTGGCCGGAAACGTCGTCGAAGGCGAAAATGCATTTCGGCGTCACTATCCATTCCGGCCCGCCGTGGTTCAGGCCCAGGGCCCGGCGCCCGTCCCGGCCGCCCGGATAACCGACGCCGGACACATAGTCCACCTGTCCGACCAGGCTGCGCGCCTGGTGATGGGGCATCATCAGGTATTCGCGGCCGAAGCAGGTCATATGCTCCGGCAGCAGGATGGAGCCGACCAGGCGCACGTCCGGGCGGCGATAATCGCCGATGCAGGTGCTGTTGATATTGCCCTGCCGGTCCACCTGCACGCCGGAGCCGAAACCAAAATCCACATCCCCGCGCCGTACGGCGTAGTGGCCGGGGTAACTTTGCATTTGCGCCTCGCAGGGCAGATCCTGCAAGCGGGTGTCGAATTCCGCGGTGGGCAGCGCCCTGAGGGCGGAAAAATCGGGATTAATACACCAGCCGGCCAGCAGGATGGTTAAATTGGGGGCATGGGTATGGCGGGCAAATTCCATGGCGGCCAGGGGAATGCCGGTAATATACAGGGCGGCCGCGCCGCCGGTCGCAAGACCGGTAAAACCCACTTCGCCGTCGCGAAAGCGCCTGGCGAGCGTAATGGTGATGATTTCCTCAAGCGTACAGTCATTCGCACTCATGCGGGCAACTCCGTATTGCGCAGGGCCAGCAGGCGCGTCAGTCCGATGCGCTCCAGCCAGCCCATCGGCGTCAACGCCCGTGTTTCGTCCTGCCAGGCGGCGAATTGCCCAGGCGTCGCGCTGGCCGCCACATATTCCGCGAAGGCCGCGTCGTCGCAGTCGTAAATACCGGGCAGCGAGGTAGGGTGCGCGCCAAATGGCGCCTCGACGATATGCGTGGTGCGAAAGGCCGGGATTTCCACCAGGTGCGGCTGTTTTTGCAGCTCCCGCGGGGTGACGATTTTTTCCACGCTGACAATCACCGTATCGCAGGCGCGGGTTAAGGTGATATCCACGCTTTGCGGCAACATCTTGCGCCGGTGAAACGCCACGTTACCGTATTCGTCGCCAATCGGCGCGTGCACCAGCACCACATCCGGCCGGGCGGGCGGCACCGCCCAAAGCTGAGCGGCGGTGACGGGGCAGGTGAACGGCACGATATCCGCATTGTATTGCGCCACGCCGCTGCCGCCGAGAAAGGTGCAAGGCCAGAACGGCAACCCTTCCTGGGAGGCGCGAAAGCGGTCCCAGGCCAGCAGTTCAGGATAATCCACCACCTCCAGCCGGCCGGCTTCCACCGCCCGGCGGAAATTTTTCGCCAGGCCGAATTTTTCCAGCCCGACATAGGAGGTCTCGATACGCGCCACGGCCCCGGCGCCGATAAGCCAATCGGCCTCGATGGCGTTAACGATGCCGACAATGGTCAGGTTGCGCCGTTGCTGACGGACCAGTTCGCGCGTCAGGGCCATGGGCCGCTGGTAGATGGCGAACCCGCCCAGGGCGATGCGCTGCCCGTCCCTCACGGTATGCACCGCGGTTTCAAGCGTAGTCAGTTTTGTCGTGCGGCTCACTATCCCCCCTTATCCGGCGTCTTATCGCCCGTCCATCGTCAGCCCGGCAGGTTATGAATCGTATATGAGATCGATCTCATATATAATGAAAAAAAACGCCCAACGGGGCGGATGAAGCGTCGCTCTGCGGTGAATACCCGGCGGTAACGCACGTGGTCATGACGGCGGCGACCTGGTTTATAAATTATCGGGCTTTGCGCGCGCTGGCTGTGAGATCGGTCCCAGTTTTAACATCGTTAACCAGTGTATAACCCGGGAGGAAACCTATGGGCCGGCGGGAAGAAGGCGCAATGAATAACACCACTACCATCACGGCTGCGGCCAAACGCCCGACGCTGCTGGATATCGCCCGCGAATGCGGCCTCTCGCGCGCGACGGTGGCCCGCGCGTTGTCCGGCAAGGGATACGTCAATCCCCAGCGCAGGCAGCTTATCCATGATACCGCCGAACGCCTGGGATACCGCACCTCGGCCATCGCCCGCGCGCTGCGCACCCAGAAATCCGCCACCATCGGCGTGCTGATTGCCGATATCACCAATCCCATCTTTCCCGAGATCGTCAAGGGCATAGACGAAGCGGTATCCGTGGACAACTACACCCTGTTTCTGTGCAACACCGATGAGGACGTCGTTAAGCAACGCGCCTTGATCCGCTCCCTGCTGGACCGCCAGGTGGACGGGCTTATCCTCATATCCCAGACCGTCGCGGATGAAGCGCTCGCATTGCTGCAGGCGGGCCCGCCCTGCGTCTTTGTCAATCGCCGGCCCGACCCCCTGTTCGGCGATTATATCGGCCCCGATAACGCCATGGGGGTGGCGCAGCTGCTGGCGCATCTTTACGCGCTGGGGCATCGCCGCATGGCCTATGTGGCCGGTCCGGCGGCGTCCTCTACCGCCCAGGAGCGGCGGGCCTGTTTTATCCGGGAAATGGCGCGCCTGGGCTGCCCCGTGCCGGAGGGATTTATTATCGCGGGGTCCTACCAGGGGGAAAGCGGGCGACTGGCCGCGGCGGCTTTATTAGCGTGCGGCCCGCCGCCCACCGCCATCCTGGCGCCCAATGACTTTGTCGCCCTGGAAATTATCGCTTTTTTAAATGAACGCGGCTTACGGGTACCGGACGATATCTCGGTGACCGGTTTTGACGATGCGTTCAAGCTGGGTGTCGGCGGCCTGTATGCGCTGCGCGCGCAGGGGCTGACCACCATCGATCAGCCAAAACGGCAGTTGGGCCGCCTGGCGGGCGAGGCCCTGCTAAAGCGCATGGCGCAGCCGGGCGCGTCGTTCGCCACCACCCTCCTGCCGACGCTATTAGCCGTCAGGGACAGCACGGCGCCGGCAAAATCCTGACCGGGCCGCCGCGTCGGCGGGCAAACGCCGGGATTAACCGTGCGCCGTTTGATAATGCCCCAGCCAGGTTTCCAGATGCGCCGCCGTCAGCGGCGGCGAGTGATAAAAGCCCTGGACTTCATCACAGCCCAGCGCGCGCAGCGATGTAAATGTGCCGGCGTCCTCGACGCCTTCCGCCAGCACGGTATAGTCCAGCGCCTTAAGCATGCTGATCACATGGCTGACGATAGTATGGCTGGCCTTGTCGGTGGTCAGGGTTTTGATAAGGGAACGATCGAGTTTGATGATATCCAGGGGCATTTTGCGCAGATAGCCGATATTGCTGTAGCCGGTGCCGAAGTCATCCAGCGAAATGGTAAAGCCCCGCTGTTTTAACCTCTCCAGGCCGTGCAGCGCCTCGGCGCTTTCCAGCACCCTTTCCGTCTCCAGGCACTCAATGCCCAGCAGCGCGGGCGGCAGCCCGCGCGCCGTTATTTTTTCCGCCAGCGCATCGGCAAAATGCGGCCGGGATAAATCGCTGACGCCGACGTTAATGGAAACCGGCAAATGTATCCCTTTTGCCGACCATTGCTTAACCTGGTCCAGGGCCGCGTTGATGACCCAGTCGGTCAGCGCGGCCATCAGGGTGGTTTTTTCCAGCAGCGGGATAAACCGGTCGGGGGTGATATTGCCCAGCGCCGGATGCTGCCAGCGGATCAGGGCTTCGAGCCCCGTTACCCGCCCGTTGCGTAAGGCGATTTTGGGCTGGAACACCAGATACAAGCCGGGTTTGCCATGCAGGTACGGGTAGAAATCATTCAGCAGCCGGAAATCCTCTTTTTGCCGGGCGTCGCTGGCGGCGTCATACGCCATGACGCGTTTTTTGCGGCCGATGGCGTCATGCAGGGCGCTTACCGCCCGGCGCAGGATTTCGGTAGGATCCAGCTCACCCGGCGCAAAGCCGACATAACCCGCTGAAATATGCAGGTCAATGTTGATTTGCGTGTTGATATGGGCGCTAAGCCCCGCCAGATGGTCGTTAAGCTCCGCGGGCGGTATCGGGCTGTCATCGTCCATAATCACCGCGTACCGTCCGGTGGCGACGCTATACAGCGTATCATGCCACTCCAGTTTCAGCCTGAGCAGGGTGGCCATATCCCTGAGCATATCCTCCACCACCGTCATGCCCAGGGAACGGGCGATTTCATAGGCGAAGGGCATATCGATACAGTCAAACAGCATCAGGCGATAGCGCCTGACCGCGCCGGGCGTTTGCAACAGGCGCAGATCGTTCATCAACCGCTGGCGGTTGGGCAGCAGGGTCACCGCGTCGATATAGCCAATGTTATGCCAGGCTTCCAGGAACGCCGAAACCAGCCCGGCCATAATGCGCAAGGTCGCGATCTGCTCGCTGGTAAAGAGACGGGGCTGGATATCAATCAGGCACAGGGTGCCGATAATCACGCCGTCCCGCGACCGCAGCGGCGCGCCGGCGTAAAACCTGACATAGGGCGCGCCCCGCACAAACGGGTTATCGCGAAACCGGGGGTCCAGGCGCATATCGGCGCAGACCGTGATATCGTCGGCGGCCACGGCGGTCAGGCAAAATGCGTCTTCCCGCCGCGTTTCCGTCACCGGCGCCGGAAGCGCGTAGGGCGCTTTTAAATACTGGGTATCGCCGTCGAGGATAGCGATAAAGCTGGTGGCGATGCCCAGCGTCTTGCCGGTCAGCCGGGTCATCCTGCCCAGTATTTCGTCGCGATCATGCTCATCCGCTTTCAGCAGCTCAATGGCCGCCAATCGTTTTTTTTCGTCATGACTCAGGTTTGTCAGCATGATCAAGGCCCTTGCGGACGTTCCCAACGGGAAGCCGGTGTAACATCTCACCTTAACGGCGGCTATGGAATGCCGGGGTACATCTTTACCATAGCATTTCATCGGGCGACTTGCCCACACCGCTAAGGACAATATGAGGGAATCGGCCGGCGATAAACGGTTTTATTCCACACGCGGGGCGCGCAGGTGCATTAATGCCGATTTAAGGAAGAGAGGGTGCGGGTGATATCGCCGTTTAACGGTAAATACAAGGCATGCTCATTTTTTTCAAAAGAATAGAAACCATATTTTATATAAAATGCCTTGGCCCGGGGATGTTTTGCCTGCGCGTTAATAGCCCAGACCCCTATGGCGGAGTTAAGGGTATTAACGATGGCGTCGACGATAAGCGAGCCGCCCAGGCCTTTACCCTGATAACGAATATCGACCGCCAGCCGGCCAAGCAGGGCGGTGGGCACGGTCGGGTAGCGCGGCAGCTTTTGGGTGGCGGATGCCGCCAGGGCATTGATATTCACGGCGTAGGACGAGAGGGTGTAAAAGCCCAGCACGTTATTATTATTATCCGCGGCCGCATAACATTGGGTAAAGCGTTCGCGGCTTTCCTGTCCGGCATATTTCGCCAGATAAAGGTTCAGGCAGGGGACGCCGCAATCGAAATCCGTTTTGTTATGCTGGTCACCGAGCAGCGTAAAGGTCAGCGCGCGCATTATCTTCCGCCGAACTCCCTGCGCCGGCCCATGGCGTGCAGCAATCCGGCCGGCGTCTTGCGATCCTCCAGCAATGTCTCGGCGAACCGCAGCTGATCTTCCATCGCCAATTGCAGTACCGCCGCTTCTTCTATCGCCTGTTTTGCGGCGTCGTGGGTGGCGGTAATGATAAAGTCCGTCATGGTGATTCCCTGCAGGTCGGCGGCATGTTTGATTAACGCGTGAAGCGCCAGCGGAATACGGGCTTCAAGCCTGGCGGTTGTTGCCATGGTCACCCCTTTGTTCAGAACCCGGCAGTTTGCCGTACGGGAAGTCTACCTTAATCTTAGCCTGTTTATAATAACCGTTAGCGATAAAAATGACTTATTGCACATATGATCTAATAAGTAAAAATAGTTGCAAGATATTTTTATTAATTAATTATTTTAATTAGTACGCATTAATAGAAAAAATACATAACCTGATGATATGACAAATATTTTTATCGCCGCTGCTTCTGTTGACACGGAAAAATACGGCGATAATTTACATATCAGCGAAAAAAATCGCTATTTAAATGTGATTATAACGGTGGTGATTTTCATAATATCGTGGCGACGCAATAAGCTTTTAATGCTATTTTTGCGCAAATAGAGCAATAACTCATTTAAACTATTTGTGCGGTTGGGCGCGCAACGTCACCGGGCGCCGTTTGCTAAGGCCCGGCCATTATACAAAGCAGGAATATATGCAGGGGTTTTTATGCCGGCAACGCGGTCTCAGTCATCTTATGCCGCTACGGCCGGCTATCAATCGCCGCGTACCGATACCTGGCTCAGGTGCAGCATATTGGTATTGACGATGGCGATATTCACTTCAAAAGGCGTACCGTCATCCAGATACACGACCTCATATAACTCCATCATGGCGTCATTTGGTTTTATATTCATATGCTTGATCATTTCCAGATCAGTAGCATTAAATGCATGAAAATTTTGATCACGTTTATAAACCTTTTTCCCGGTAATCCGCTCGATATAAGAATATTTGGAATTTTCCAGCTCTTTAAACTCTATTGAATTAAACAGGGATACCGGGAAATGGATATACTCCAGCGAAACCGGAATGTCGTCGAAGCTCATCAGCCGCAGTATTTTATAAACCGAATCGCTGTTTTTAATACGCAACGCCTGGGCCATCGCGGCGTCGGGAACGGCGACAATACTGGCGGAAATCACTTTGCGGCCGGCGCGATGGCCGCCTTTTTGCGCCTGGTAATCAAAAGGAGACAGCGCATGGAACCGGCCGGATTGATTATTTTTACCAATGGAGCCGATATAGATACCCGACCCCTTGATGCGATAAATCCGGCGCTGATCGATAAGGATGCGGGTGGCTTCGCGCACCGTGGCGCGGGTGAGGCATAGCGCCCGTGCAATGGCTATTTCCGTGTCCAGTTTATCCCCGGGCTGCAGATCCGCTTCCTTTATTTTAGCGAGGATATAGTCGATAACCTCTTTTTGTTTTTCCGTAATATTGTCGGTCATCTCGTCATCTTCCGCCGCGTTATCAGATTGCGCACACCAAAGGCATAGTTTCCGGAGCGGGGAACAGAAGTCCACCAGCCGGCACGATGTGCATGATAAATGTGATCAAGTTAACAGCTTTACTGTAAAGCCATCCTGTCTGCTCATCTTTGCAAGCTTACCTCTTGTGTATAGTCACGTCCAGGTGCATTCTAAAGATGACTATACAAATTCAACATGTACATACTGCTATGGATTCTGTGTGTTTTTATCGTCTGCGTTTCAGGCTCAGGGGCAATCCCCTCGGCTTGGCAGCACCACATAAGGTTCATGGATTCAGTCGGATAGGGGAAAATCGTGGAAGAGAAGCAGCTGGCGAACGCCATAAGGTTTCTGAGCATCGATGCCGTGCAGAAGGCCAACTCGGGACATCCCGGCGCGCCGCTGGGCATGGCGGATATGGCGACTGTGTTATGGCGGAAGTTTTTAAAACACAACCCGGCCGATCCGCAGTGGATTAACCGCGACCGCTTTGTGCTGTCCAATGGCCATAGCTCAATGCTGCTGTATTCCCTGCTCCATCTGACCGGTTATGACCTCGGTATCGAGGATTTACGCAATTTCCGCCAGCTGCATGCCAAAACCCCGGGGCATCCCGAATACGGTTATACCCCCGGGGTGGAAACCACCTCCGGGCCGCTGGGCCAGGGCATTGCCAACGCGGTGGGCATGGCCCTGGCGGAAAAGACGCTGGCCGCGCAGTTTAACCGGGAAGGTTTTCCGGTGGTTGACCATTTCACCTATGTATTTATGGGCGACGGCTGCCTGATGGAGGGGATTTCGCATGAAGCCTGTTCGCTTGCCGGCACCCTTAAACTCGGCAAGCTTATCGCGCTTTGGGACAACAACAATATCTCCATCGACGGCCATGTCGACGGCTGGTTTAGCGATGATACCCCGGCCCGTTTCCGCGCCTACGGCTGGCAGGTCATCGCCGATATCGATGGCCATAACCCCGGGCAGGTGGCGGCGGCGCTGGAACAGGCCAGAAATGAACCACACCGGCCCACGCTTATTTGCTGCAAGACCACCATCGGCTACGGTTCACCCAACAAGGCCGATAGCCATGACAGCCATGGCTCGGCGCTGGGGGCGGCGGAAGTGGCGCTGGTCCGGCAAACCCTGGGCTGGACCCATGCCGCGTTCGAGATCCCGCCGGATATCTACGCCCACTGGGACGCGCGCGAAACAGGCGCCGCCGCCCAGGCGGAATGGCAACAGCTGTTTACGCGCTATCGCCGGGAATACCCCGAAGAAGCCGCCGGCTTAGTACGGCGCAGCCAGAAAATCCTGCCGGCGGACTGGCATGCCAACAGCCAGGAGTATATCCGCCGGCTGCAGGCTAACCCGGCCAACCTGGCCACCCGCCAGGCCAGCCAGAAAGCGCTTGACCAGTTTATCCAATGGCTGCCGGAACTGCTGGGCGGATCGGCTGACCTGTCGCCCTCCAATTTAACCCGCCACGGCCAGGCGCGCGATATTACGCCGGATGATGCCTCGGGCAACTATATCTCCTATGGCGTGCGCGAATTCGGCATGTCGGCGATGATGAACGGCGTGGCGCTGCACGGCGGTTTTATCCCTTACGGCGGCACCTTCCTGATGTTTATGGAATACGCCCGCAACGCCGTACGCATGGCCGCGCTGATGAAGATACGCAGCATTTTTGTCTATACTCATGATTCCATTGGTTTAGGTGAGGACGGGCCGACGCACCAGCCGGTGGAACAGCTCGCCGCATTACGTCTGACGCCGAATATGGAAACCTGGCGCGGCTGCGATCAGGTTGAGGCCGCCGTGTCCTGGCAGCAGGCCATCGAGCGTAACGACGGTCCCAGCGCGCTGGTGTTTACCCGCCAGCCGCTGGAGCAGCAGCCCAGGAACGCGCGACAGCTGGCGGATATCGCCCGGGGCGGCTACGTGCTGCGCGATTGCGACGGTGTTCCTGAACTTATCATTATCTCGAGCGGGTCGGAGATCGAGCTGGCCGTTTATGCCGCCGCCGGGCTCACGGAGCAAGGCAGGCGGGTACGCGTGGTCTCCCTGCCCTGCGTTGAACGCTTCGAAAAACAGGACGCGGCCTGGCGCGAAAGCGTGCTGCCCATCGCGGTGCGTAAACGTCTGGTGATTGAAGCCAGCATCGCTGGATTTTGGCAAGGGTATGCGGGATTGGACGGCAAGGTTATCGGTATGAACAGCTTTGGCGAGTCGGCGCCGGCGGCGGTGCTGTTCGGGCATTTCGGCTTTACGAAAGATAATGCCCTGGCGGCCGCCCGCGCGCTGCTTACGGCTTAACGCGCGCCGGCGAATGCAAGGTCAATCAATTGAATGGGTTAAATATGCCAGCTTTATCAACATGGTTAAATGAAGATCGCATCCAGTATGTCAACACCGTCGGCGACTGGCGGGAGGCCATCAAACGGGTGGCCGAGCCGCTGTTACAGGACGGGACTATTTCCGCGGACTATGTGGCGAACATCATCAAGCAAAAAGAGGCCATCGGCCCTTATTTTGTAATCGCGCCGCGTATCGCCATGCCGCATGCCCGGCCGGAGGAAGGCGCCAACCGCCTGGGGTTGTCCATCCTCAAGCTGCGCGAGGGCGTGGTGTTCGGCGCGCAGGAAAACGATCCGGTTGATTTTGTAGTGATGTTCGCCGCGCCTGACGGCAACAGCCATGTGGAGCTGATTGCCCAACTGGCGGAGTTTTTGTCGGATGACGACGTGATGGCGAGCGTATTTAACGCGCGGGATCGGGCGGAATTAATCAAGATCGTGAACAGTTTTTAACTGAGTATCGACACTTATTCACTATGACCAACGAGGTGAAGCATGAAAATTATGGCGGTGTGCGGCGCAGGCTTAGGCAGCAGCTTTATGATGGAAATGAATATCAAGAAGGTCCTGAAAAACCTGAACATTTCCGCGGACGTTGAACATTCGGATCTGGGGTCGGTAACACCGGACGCGGCCGATGTGTTTGTTATGGGCCGGGATATCGCCTATAGCGCCAACCTACCTGAAAACAAGCTTATTATTGTCAACAGCATCATTGATATCAAAGAGCTGGAAACCAAGATAAGCGAATATTTTCAGAAACAATAACAGGTTATACATCTTACCGCTGAGGTTGCTATGTTTATACAAAACCTTTTACTGGTCGTGGTCGACGTGCTCAAGGTGCCGTCTATCCTGGTCGGACTGGTGGCGCTGTTCGGCCTGGTCGCCCAGAAAAAGCCTTTTCCCGACGTCATCAAGGGCACGGTCAAAACCATCCTGGGGTTTTTGGTGCTGGCCGGCGGGGCATCGGTCCTGGTCGGTTCCCTGTCGCCGCTGGGGGATATCTTCAAGCATGCCTTTGATGTGCAGGGCATCATCCCCAACAATGAAGCCATGGTGTCCATCGCCCTGGAAAAATATGGCGCCTCGACCACGTTGATTATGGCTTTCGGCATGGTGGCCAACATTATCGTCGCGCGCTTTACCCGGCTGAAATACATTTACCTTTCCGGCCATGTCACCTTCTATATGGCCTGTATGGTGGCGATTATTTTGTCGGTGGCCGGATTTACGGGCATGCAGCTGATTTATACCGGGTCCCTGACGCTGGGCCTGCTGATGGCGATTTTTCCGGCGATGGCCCAGCCGTATATGCGCAAGATCATCGGCAACGACCAGGTGGCTTTGGCCCATACCGGCACCGTGGGTTATGTTCTTTCCGGCTGGATAGGCTCGCTGGTGGGTAAGGGATCTAAATCCACCGAAGAGATGAACATGCCGAAAAACCTGAGTTTTTTGCGCGACAGTACCATCTCGATCTCCATCACCATGATGATTATTTATTTTATTCTGGCGATTTCAGCGGGCCGGGAATATGTCGAAAGCCAGTTCAGCCATGGCCAAAACTATCTGGTCTATTCATTTGTGCAGGCGATAACCTTCGCCGCCGGCGTGTTTATTATCCTGCAGGGCGTGCGCTTGATTTTAGCGGAGATTGTTCCCGCCTTTACCGGCTTTTCGGAACGGCTGGTGCCTAACGCCCGTCCGGCGCTGGACTGCCCGATTGTCTATCCCTATGCGCCCAACGCCGTGCTGCTGGGCTTTATTTTCAGTTTTATCGGCGGGCTGGTGGGGTTGTTTTTCCTCGGGCAATTGCACTGGGTATTAATTCTGCCGGGCGTAGTACCGCACTTTTTCTGCGGCGCCACCGCCGGCGTCTTCGGCAATGCCACCGGCGGCAGGCGCGGCGCCATGGCGGGGGCCTTTGCCCACGGTGTATTAATCACCTTCCTGCCCGTGGCGCTGCTGCCGGTGCTCGGCGCCATGGGCCTGGCCAACACTACTTTCTCGGATACCGATTTTGGCGTGGTGGGGATTATGCTGGGCAACATGGCGCGCTTTATGGACCGAGGCACCATTACCATGGCGATAACCGGGGTATTTGTGCTGCTGGTGATTTATAACTTTGCCGCCAGGAAGAAGGTGGCGGTGGAGGAGCGCGAGGTGTAATCGCTCCGCCGGACATACTGAATAAGGGCCGGCGACGGCCCTTTTTATTGCTCATTTGCCCTTGGATGACGTCTCAACAACAAGGGCGCTGTACGAACTTATGTTAAACGTCCCGGGGATTCAGGTTGATATCGCTTTTTTATACACAATAGGTATATTTCCGTTTTATACAAAATATGTATAAAGAGAACTTATACAATATTTGTATGCTGTGAAAATATTTTTTGCATGCATAAATGCCAGACTGGAGGCTCGTTAATATCCGTCCTGGAATTTTATGTCGCGGTCATACTATCTCGATTGTCGCTGAGTTGGCCGGAAATATTCCCGCCGCCGATTAATCCATCACCCACCTGCATCGCGGACTCATGGTCGGGCAGTCCACCGCCGATCGTAAGGTCAGACGGGCCGGGTAGCGGGACGTCACCCCAACGAATAAAGGCGAGGAAACGACAGCACGTTACGTTGATGTCGGTGTAATAATAGTACCAGAATCAAAATCATATGTAGTAATATGTAATCATTGATTATAAGCAAATTAATGATTGCAGTCATGCAAACAGGAAAGTGGAATGGCAATATATGATTTTGTAGTAGGGAATAGCTATACCAAAAATGATCTTTATACCCTGTGCCGTATTCCCGTAGAAAAGCAAAAAGGCAGTTGGAATACCGGCTATACCCAGTACGATGGGGATTGGTTTATCTTTTGTAATATCGGCATGCCGGGGCGTACGGGCCATAACTATGGCAATAGATTCGTTGGGGATGATCTGTTGTGGTATGGCAAGACCGACTCCCATATCAATCAGCCTTCCATCAAATCAATGCGGGATGGAATAGGCAATAATTTCATCTTTTATCGCACAGACGATCGCTCCCCCTTCACCTTCGCGGGCAACGCCAAGGCGATACAGGTGCGCGATATACGACCGGTTGAAATCCTATGGGGGTTTCTACAATCGGGAGAGCAACGCGTTGAGGTGCTGGCGCAAGAAGAGGTGGAGCCGGAAAAGTTCTATGAAGGCGCCACTAAAACGATTTCAGTGAATATCTATGAACGCAACCCCCAGGCGCGTAGGCTGTGCATCGATAAACATGGCGTGTCTTGTGCCGTATGCGGGTTTAACTTTGCTAAGGTCTATGGGGAGATCGGCAAAGGTTTTATCCACGTCCATCATCTCAAGCCGCTGGCTGGGATCGGGGCGGAGTATCAACTCGACCCCGTTGAAGATCTGCGCCCCGTATGTCCGAATTGCCATGCTATGCTGCATCGGCGCAAACCGCCCTATTCTATTAATGAACTAACTGAATTACTAAAAGAGAATAGTTCCCAGTAATGCGGTTCAAGATGGCACGCTCACTTAACATGTCATCGTTATGATGTGAGCGTGCTTGAAAAATATTGTTGAATAAACCATGGCGAACTTGTGTGCATTGTCTATATTGACTTTTTGAAGGATAAACATTAGGGTTACCTCATGCGCTGACCGCTGGAGAAACAATGTCATTGATCGTGTTGATACTTTCAGTATCATTAATGGGCTTTTACTTTAAGAATAAAACCGAATTAAATAAAACGATTAATTTTATAAATGTATTTTCCATATGTATGACCCTGTTTTTTATTACTTATTTTATCAGAAATTATAGCTCATCGTCGCCTGAGTTGATTATGTCATTTGATGTATTTATAACTATTTTTTTCATAAGTTTATTCATTGCTGCTTTTGCACACTTAATGTTTTTAAGAATTAAACCTTATTGATATTGGTGAGATTATAAATAAATGGAATTTCATTAACATTTTTTACAAAAGGAGATAATTATGATCAGACCACAGTTTGGTATTACCCCTAACCCAGCCTGCAATCAACCCAATCCCGTGGGCAATACTAATTACAATACCAATGGTTTATTGCCTTTAGGAATAGGCATTGGAACAACGGTTATGCGGGCTATTCCCACTCCTGTAGGCGTCGGAATTGCGGTTGCCACCGATGTGTTAGGCAGGGCCGCGAATCATATGCCTATTAGTGCGCCCATGCCTAACGTACCGATGAATCCCAGTTGGGTTGGGAATAAATAATTTTTTAAGGGCCTAATGAGTTATTAGGCTCTTAAGTCATCGCATTAAATTTCTCGATTAAATCATTTAATTTACCCTATCCACTTTGCGATGGCGGCTGCAATTATCGATTAAACGGATAGCGCACGATCTTATCCTGCTTTTTTCCCTCGCCCGGGAGCCTTGCCACCCGAGCGTGCCGGCTTGCCCGCGGCCTGTGCCCCCATCCCCGTAAATCGCGTTAACGCCGGCTGAGCGTTGCGATCCCGCTTTTTGCCCGTCCTGAGCTCATCCACGGTGGCCGGCGGAATCAAGCACTCCCTGCGGTTGCCGATCAGCTGCTTCATATCCATTGCCGTCAGCGCCTCGCGTATCAGCGGCCAGTTGGCCGGGTCGTGATAACGCAGCAGCGCTTTATGCAAGCGCCGCTGGCGCTCGCCGCGCGGGATCACCACCTCTTCGCTGTGATAATCCACCTTCGCCAGCGGATTTTTACCGCTGTAATACATGGTGGTGGCGCTGGCCAGCGGCGAGGGGTAAAAATTCTGCACCTGGTTCAGCCGGAAGCGGTTTTTCTTCAGCCACAGCGCCAGGTTCACCATATCCTCGTCGCGGGTGCCGGGATGCGCCGCGATAAAATAGGGGATCAGGTATTGCTCCTTGCCGGCCTGCCGGGAATAGGTATCGAACAGCTGCTTAAAGCGCTGATAGCTGCCCATGCCCGGTTTCATCATCTTGACCAGCGGACCTGCCTCGGTATGCTCCGGCGCAATCTTTAAATAACCGCCAACGTGATGCTCCGCCAGTTCCTTAATATAACGCGGGTCCGCCACCGCCAGGTCGTAACGCACGCCCGAGGCGATCAGGATCTTCTTGACGCCCGCCAGCGCCCGGGCGCGGCGATAAAGTTTGATGGTCGGCTCGTGGTTGGTATCCATATGCGGGCAGATTTCCGGATAGACGCAGGATGCCCGGCGGCAGGTCTGCTCGGCGCGCGGCGCCTGGCAGCGCAGCATATACATATTGGCGGTGGGACCGCCCAGATCGGAGATCACGCCGGTAAAGCCCGGCACGTTGTCGCGGATTTGCTCGATTTCCCGCGTAATGGAGGTTTCCGAGCGGCTTTGGATAATGCGGCCTTCATGTTCGGTAATCGAGCAGAACGCGCAGCCGCCAAAGCAGCCGCGCATAATATTCACCGAGAAGCGGATCATATCGTAGGCCGGGATAGCGGTATTGCCATAGGCCGGATGCGGCACGCGCTGGTAAGGCAGGGCAAATACCGAGTCCATTTCTTCCGTCAGCAGCGGAATGGCCGGCGGGTTGATCCAGACATAGCGGTCGCCGTGTTTTTGCATCAGGGCGCGGGCGCAGCCGGGATTGGTTTCATGATGCAGGATGCGCGAGGCATGGGCGTACATCACCTTGTCGTTCCTGACCTTTTCAAACGAGGGCAACAGGACGTAGGTTTTTTCCCAGGGCTTGGGTTTGGGCGCCCGTACGCTTACCGGCCGGGCGTCGCCGGCGTTTACCGTCCGGGTGGCGCAGGGCAGGTCGTCGCCGTAAGGATTAACCATGGGCTCGATACGCCCCGGCGCATCAAGGCGCGTGGAATCGACGCCGGTCCAGCCGGGCAGCGCCGTTTTACGCAGTACGGCGGTATTACGCACATCGTTGATATCAGCGATGGGCTCTCCCGCCGCCAGGCGATGGGCCACTTCCACCAGCGGACGCTCGCCGTTGCCGTAAATGAGCATATCGGCTTTGGCATCCACCAGTACCGAGCGGCGCACGGTATCCGACCAGTAGTCGTAATGGGCGATACGGCGCAGGCTGGCCTCGATGCCGCCCAGCACCACCGGCACATCGCTGAACGCCTCCTTGCAGCGCTGGGTATAGACCAGCGTGGCGCGGTCCGGGCGTTTGCCGGCGAGATTGCCCGGCGTATAGGCATCGTCATGGCGCGCTTTGCGATCCGCCGTGTAGTGGTTGATCATCGAGTCCATATTGCCGGCCGTAACGCCAAAAAACAGGTTCGGCTTGCCCAGGCGCATAAAGTCCGCTTTGCCGCGCCAATCCGGCTGGGCGATGATGCCCACCCGAAAGCCCTGCGCCTCCAGCATGCGGCCGATTATCGCCATGCCGAAGCTTGGATGATCGACATAGGCGTCGCCGGTGACCACGATAATATCGCAGCTGTCCCAGCCCAATTGGTCCATCTCCGCGCGGGACATGGGCAGGAAGGGCGCGGTGCCAAAACATTCGGCCCAGTAAAGCGGATAGGAGAACAGCTGGCGTTCGGGGCGGATCAGGCTTGTCGGCACGGGGAACTCTTAAGCGGATGGCGTCTTTGGGGCGAAAATTCTACCGATTTTGCCGGGGAAATGGTGGGGAAATTGCGATCACAATGAGACAGATCAAAAAAATCAGCCCCGCTTATCGCCTGGGCCAGGAAGGCATGGCGGCAATATTACCGGCTGTGCCGTTAACGCTCTTACCGAAATCGCAATGGCCGGAAATGGGCCTGATTAGCATTCAGGCCCTCTAAGTCTTCACATTTTATCTATCAAAGTACATTATCGATCATACACTGGAGGAAAGGTTTGACTTGCTCTTGCCGGTCCTGACTGACGGGTTGGCTTGTTTCGTCGCTAATATTCAGTTCCCTCGTTATTTTATCCTGTTTGTCCGGTGATTTTTTATCAACCGCCACTTTGATATCTATGAGGTACTCATGGCCGTCAGGCAGCAGCCTGGTACAGCTTTTTATCCGCTCACTCTCGTTTTCCCTCAGCTTTACTGACTCATGTGTGGTGTGCGCATACGTGAGTGGGCTAAGCGTTACGATTGGTAATAGCATGCAAAGCAATTTTTTCATCTTATATCCTCGTTAAATTTATTTTTATTAAAAACGCGTTAATTAAAAAAATTATGCCAATTATTCACTTTAAAATTATTTTAAGTAAAATAAAAATGACCCAGAATAATCTAACCGGAATGCAATGCTCGCATACTGCTATTTAAAATAGACTATTGTGGTGTGTTTTTATATAGGGTTGGATGTTGGGTGGGCGGTAAAGTTCATCCATTTTTTAAAATCATTATTCATTTTTTGCAAGTTATAGATAGATTATTTTAATTATAATGTTAATTATATATAGTGATTTAAACACCTGGAGCAGAGGGTGCTGCGTAATCACCGTATCGTGGTATCGGCCATCACCTACGCCGAAATGCGCTTCGGGACAATCGGCCAGAAGGCTTCCCGGCGCCATGCTGGTGACCAATAATATCAGAGAATTTGCGCGTGTGCCGGGACTGGCGCTGGAGATTGGGTGGAGCAACAGGATTCGGCGGGCTTTAGCGTTATTCGTTAACCCAGGAGGCAGCGCCGCGTTTAACGCCGCCGCCTTATCTCCTGCGGCAATGTCGCCAGCGTCGCCAGCTCCGCCACCGGCCGGGGGGCGTCATCGGGGGCGGGCAGTCCCACCCGGTTGTGCCAGAACGTGGGCAGGCCCACTTTGGCCGTGCCGAACAGATCGTAGGCCGAACCGGCCACGAATACCGCCCGGTCGGCGCTGACGCCGGCGATATCCAGGGCCAGTTGATAGGGGCGCGGATCGGGTTTATAGAAGCCGGCCTGTTCCGAGGTGACCACCACATCAAAGGGCACGCCAACGCTGAGGGCCGCGGCCAGACCCAGGCGCTGCGAGCAGTTGGTGACCACGCCCAGCCGGTAATGCCGCGCTAACGCCCTAAGCACGCCCGCGGCTTCCGGCCAGGGACGCAAATCGCGCCAGCCCTCCTCCAGGCGGCGGGCGGCGGCTTGACCCAGTCCGACCCCGGCGGCGGCTTCCGCCACCAGGGTTTCATAAGGCCGGTAGGCGCCGCAGCCGTAGGTCAGCCCCAGATAGGCCATGCGCCAGGCGCGCCCCGCGTCTTCGGACCCGGCGGCCCGGTTCCATACCGTCCATGAGTCCAGCACGGCGGTAAGCAAATCAAATAACACCAGCTCCACCGGCAATACGGGTGCCCCTGCCTGGATAGCGGTTTGGTCCATGGGTTTCTCCTTGCCTGGCCTTAGTCTGGTTGCGCGATGGCGCTGATGTCCGCCTTGACGTGCCCCGTATTGCCTACCAGCCGTTGATGCGCGGCCAGAATACCGGCGGCTGGGTATCGGCCAGGTAATAACCGCTGAACTGCGCGGCGGTGGCGCAGGCGTGGTTGGGCAATATCCGCAGCAGGGTGCCGATCGGCAGCGCCGGCAGATCGCGCGCGCCGGAACGGGAGGCGATAATGCCGTGCTCCTGATTGGCGTCGGCGACGATCAGGTCGGCGATGGGGTTGCCCTGATTATCGCACACCAGGCCGTACCCCTGATCGACGGGTTGGGCCGCGGTGCCGCGATCGCGCGACAGGGCCATCCAGCCCGCATCGATAAGGGTCCAGCCTTTGGCCGGCTGATGGCCGATGACCGTGGTCGCCACCGACAGCGCAATATCCCCGGCACGACAGACACCCAGTCCGGCCATCACCAAATCAAAAAACGCGAATACCCCGGCGCGCACTTCGGTTACGCCGCTAAGGTCGCGGGCAAACAGCGCGGTGGGCGTGGAACCCACACTGACGATCTCTATGGGAAAACCGGCCCGGCGCAGCATATCGGCGCTGGTGACCACCGCGTCGCGTTCATCCATGGCGCACTGCGCCAGCGCGGCGGCGGAGCGGCAGTGATAAGAGCCGCCGGCGTGGGTCATGACGCCCCGCAGCCGCACCCTGCTGTTTTGCAGCACGCGGGCGATATCGATAAGCAAGGGCGACGCCGGCGGCACGCCGGAACGGTGGCCGTCGCAATCAATTTCCAGCAGGACGGCGAAATCGACCTGGTGACGGCCGGCAAAGGCCGTCAGCGCGCGGGCGCTGGCGAGGTTATCGAGGATCAGCAGCAACCGGCAGCCGGCGCCGATAAGCCTGGCGGCATGGGCTAATTTATTCGGCGCAATTCCCACGCCGTACAGAATATCCCGGTAGCCGGCGGCGAAAAAGAAATCCGCCTCGCGCAGGGTGGACACGGTAATCGGGCCTTTTTCCCCGGCAAAAAGACGCTCGCTGACCTGAAGGGATTTATTGGTCTTCACATGAGGGCGCAGCGTAACGTTAAACGGCGCAACCTGGCGGCGCATGCGCTGAATATTGTTGTCCAGACGCGCAACATCCAGCGTCAGGTAAGGGGTTTCCATGGTGGCGCTTATATCGGGCATAGGTCCTCCGGCTGAATAGTGACAGTATAAAAAACCGCCGCTGGCGGAGTAAATTGAATCTTTCTGTATCTATGATTCAGTACTACTTAATACTTGATTCATGCATTTAGCAGGATGGCAATATTAGTCACAGTAGTATGGTAACGGGCGGTGACTATGATAATTTATCATTATTAATCCCAGATTCAGGAATGTCCTATGCACGATATGCGGGATCTGAAGCTGCTGCTGGCGATTCGCGATAACGATACCCTCGTGGCCGCCGCCCATCAGCTGGGCCTGACCCCTTCGGCGGTGACCCAGCGTTTGCAGACCATAGAGAAGCGGCTAAATGTGCGCTTGATCGACCGATCCGCACGGGGCTTGTGTTTTACCGGCGAAGGGGAACTGTTATGCCTGCGCGGTAAACAGCTAGTGGAGCAGTACGATGCCCTGATGCATGAGCTGGATAAGCGGCGCAGCGGTTTTGCCGGCACCTTGAAAATCAACGCCCCGTTTGGCTTCGGCCGGCGTTACCTGGCGGCGGCGGCCGCGGATTTTCAGCAGCGCTATCCCGACGTCGAGATGTCGCTTACCCTGTCGGACCGCCCGCTGGTTGAAGCCGCCGAACGGTTTGATATCGTGATTCATATCGGCCAATTGCGGTCATCCAGTTTGATTGGCCATGCTATTGCCGCCAACAGACGTTTTGTCTGCGCCTCACCCGATTTTATCGCCCACCATGGCCAGCCCAGCTCGCCGGAAGAGTTGGCCCGCCTGCCCTGCATCGCCCTGCGTGAAAATAATGAAGACGTGCTGCTGTGGCATTTTACCCGCGGACGCACCAGCAGCAGCGTGCGCGTGCGCTCAACGCTTGCGAGCAACGACGGCGATATTATCCGGCTGTGGGCGACGCGCGGGCTGGGCATTATCATGCGCTCGGAATGGGATGTGGCGGAGGCCTTGCATAAAGGGGAACTGGTGCGCCTGATGCCGGCCTGGAAAACCCCCGACGCCAATGTGATTGCCTTGACCCACCAGCGTGAGGGGTTGCCGCTGCGCACGCGCCAGTTCATGCGTTTTCTGCGGGAACGGTTTTCGCCGGTCCCGCCCTGGCGCGAGGCTCAGGAGGGCATCATCCACGGCTAGGACTACGCGTTAATACCGCCGTCCACATTGATGCCGGTGCCGGTAATATGCCCCGCCGCCGGAGACGCCAGGAACGTGACCGCGGCCGCCACGTCTTCTGCCTTGCCGTAATGGCCCAGCGCAATATACTGGCGCTGGGTCTCGGCGCCTTCGCCGTCGGCGGGGTTCATATCGCTGTCGGTGGGGCCGGGGTGGACCAGGTTAACGGTAATGCCGCGCGGGCCCAGATCGCGGGCCAGGCCGCGGGTCAGCGACAACAGGGCCGACTTGGTCATCGCATAAACGGCAATGCCCGGCATCGGCACCCGATCGGCCAGGCAACTGCCGATATTGATAATGCGCCCGCCTTGCCCCAGGTGCGGCAGCGCGGCCTGGGTGGCGACCACCAGGCCGCGGATATTGACGTTAATCATCGCGTCGATATCCTCAAGCGCCATATCCTCCAGCATGCCGCCGCGCGCGATGCCCGCATTATTGACCAGGATATCGAGACCGCCCAGCCCGGCCACGGTTTGGCTTACCGCATCGCGTACCGCGCCGGACGATGCGCTGTCGGCCTGGATGGCCAGCCCCTTGCGGCCAAGCCGCTCAATCTCCGCTACCACCGCGCTGGCCTTGTCGGCGGATTTTTCATAGGTAATAGCCACGTCGGCGCCGGCCCGCGCCAGCGATATCGCCATGGCCTTGCCCAGGCCGCGGCTGGCGCCGGTAACGAGCGCGCGTTTGCCTTGCAATGAATTCATGGTCGCTTCCTCTTTATGTGTTAATCGATACAAAAATAACTTAAACGGAATTGCCGCCGAAGATCAAGCGTATTATTATAATGATCGACACATAATTAATGAGGGCAGGCGCAGGTTATGGCAGCACGAGGACGACCCAGGGGTTTCGATCGCGAGGCGGCGTTGGCCGCGGCAATGAGACTCTTCTGGCAGAAGGGGTACACCGCGACGTCAATGGCGGAGCTCTATCAGGCGATGGGTATTCATTCGCCAAGCCTGTATGCCGCATTCGGCAATAAGGAAGACTTGTTCCTGGAAGCCGTGGCCTGCTACGAAAAATCTATCGCGCCGCTGATATGGTCGCCGCTGGATACCGCGCCGACCGCGCGTGAAGCGGTGGGGGAATGGCTTAAATGCTCGGCGCACATCCTGACCCGGGACGCGTGGCCGCCAGGCTGTATGGTGACGCTGTCGAATGTGGCGGGTGAAGGAAACGCGCGGCTGGGCGAGCAGGTGAAACGATCGCGCCAGCGCGGTATCGATAAGCTCACCGCCCGGCTGGATCAGGCGGTGGCGGAGCGGGAGTTGGCGGCCGGCATCGATACCGCGGCGCTGGCGCGGATGTACTTTAGCATCCAGCAGGGGATGTCCATCCAGGCACGCGACGGCGCCGGATTCGCTGCGCTTGACGCCATGGCGGATATGGCGCTGGCGCTGTGGCCGGCGGCCCAGTCCATGGCGTGCCATGGTGTCCAGGGCGACATCCCCAGGCAGGGGCGAAAGAATGCCGGCGCCTTGGTTACTCGGCATCGCCGTTAAAATGTAATACCGGCGCCGGCTGCCGGTGGGTGCGACGAAACCCGTACAGGCGCAGCCCGCCTAACGCCAGCCAGATCAGGCCTAATATCATGGCGGTTTTATCCAGGCTGACCAGCAGCCATAAGGTCGCGACGGCACCGAACGCCGGGCAAACCAAATAGAGCAGGGTGGACAGGGGGTCTCGCCGGCGCTGGCGGATGAAGTAGTGGCTGATAACGGACACATTGACCAGGGTAAAGGCCAGGAAAGCGCCGAAATTAATAAATGACGTGGAAGTGGTGACGCTCATAAACAAAGCGAGCAGGGCGACCGCGGCGCAAAGCAGGATGGCGTTCACCGGGGTATTACAGCGTCCCAGCCTGCCCAGGACCCGGGGCAGCACGCCGTCGCGGCCCAGGGTATAGATAAGCCGGCTGGCGCTGGCCTGGGCGGCGATACCGGAGGCGAACTGGCCGAAGACCAGGCCAATCATAAACAGGGTGACGAAAATATCGCCGCCAATATTGCGCGCAATCTCAAATGCGGCCGCGTCGGTATTCGCGAATGCCGCGCCGGGGTGCGCCAGCTGTACGCACCAGGACACCGCGATAAAAATAATGCCGCCGATAAGCGTAATCAGCATAATGGCGCGCGGAATACTGCGTTTGGCGTCGATGGTTTCTTCCGTCAGGGTGGTAATGGCATCAAACCCGAGGAAGGAATAACAGGCCACGGCGGCGCCGGCGACCAGCAGCGGCAGCAGATGGGCGCCGCCGGCGGTAAAGGGCGCCAGGCTCCAGAACGGCCGGGACGCGTCGCCCCAGATATAATGCACCGCGAGAGCCACAAAGGCCGCCAGCACCAGCAGTTGCACTATCATCAGCAGGCTGTTGACGGCGCTGGCGACTTTCAGGCCGATAATATTGATACATGTGGTCACGGCGATAAACGCCAGCAGCCATACGTATTGCCCAACGGCGGGAAACGCCGAGGAGAGGTAGACCGCGCCGATAAGCCAGATCACCATCGGCAGGAACAGGTAATCAAGCAGTATCGCCCACCCGGCGAGAAAGCCCAGGTTATCGCTGATGGCATTGCGCACGTACATATAGGCGGAACCCGCCACCGGGAAGGCGTTGGCCATCCGGCTGTAGCTAAACGCGGTAAACAGCATGGCCACCAGGGCCAGCACATAGGCGCCGGGCACATGGCCGTCGGTAATCTGCGCCAGCACGCCAAAGGTGCCCAAAACGATAATCGGCGTCATATAGGCCAGGCCGAACAGCACCAGATGACCGGTGGTAAGCGTCTTTTTAAATGCCGACATGGAAAACTCCCGTGTGTGTTTAGTTTTACTAAACATCAAGTTTAAAAAATGAACGTTAAGCCGTTAAAGCGGCCACCAGCGTTGCCCGTCGGGGCAGGTTTCCATATGGCCGGATAACATGAGCCGGCGGTCCTTGAGATAGTGATATTGGCTGCGGGCTTTTTCCGGCAGGGTAAAATCCAGCGTGACCCTGAGCGTCGCCTCCTGCCTGCCCAGCGCGCCGAGCAGGTTGCCATAGGGATCCACCACCGCGCTTTCGCCGGCAAACGTGAAACCGGCGCCGGCGCCGGCGCGGTTGGTCATCGCGAAAAAAATCTGGTTTTCGAACGCCCGGGCCAGCGCCGCATGGCGGTGTACCGGACCGTAGGGATCCATATTGCCATTGGTCACGACCAGCAGATCGCAGCCCATGGCGGCGAGGGCGCGGGCGGTTTCCGGGAATTCAATGTCATAACAGATAAGCAGCCCGATCCGCTTGCCGCGCCACAGGCCGCATACCAGGCGATCGCCGGCCAGCACCAGCGCGCGTTCATCCGGCCATAAATGGGTTTTGCGGTATTTAAACGCCACGCCGTCTTCCGGGGTGATAAAAACCGTGGTGTTGAAGACGCCCTGTTCATCCCGTTCCAGCAGGCCGATGGCGATGGCGATATCGCGCCGGACGCTGAGTGCCTTAAGCGTTGCGATCTCCGGCCCGTCCAGCCGCAGGGCGCGATCGTCCACATGGCCGTTTTCGGCAAAGCCGGTCAGAAAGGTTTCCGGAAAAATCACCAGCTGTGTTTGCGGACTGCAACGTTCGATATGCATTACTGCCTGCGCCATATTGCCTTTGATATCACCCTCGCGGTTGCGTGCCTGTATTAATTCAAGCTGCATACACTGTTATCCTTTGTGCATATTTATGGCGTTAATCATTAGTCCGATTATGCATGTAGGGATATGCTTGCCTATAACACGAACGGGGATGACTCAAATGGGTGATAAGCTTTACTTATCAATGGATGACCTGGCCTGGCACCATGAAATCGGGCTGCTGATCGATAGCCTGGACCAGGCGGATTTTTGGCTGAAAGCCGCGCGCTATTTGCATGGACGGCTGGTATTCGATAATTGGGTGGCGCTGCTGTTTATCCGCGACGCGCCGCCGGTGATCTTCGCCGAAAGTGATGAAAGTGACGGCAGCGACGCCAAATTGTTTTTGGATTATCAGAAAGGCCTATACCTGCTGGACCCCTTTTACCTTGGCGTATGGGCCAATCCGCGCAGCGGGCTGCAGCGCCTGGACGAGGTGGCGCCGATCCATTTTCGCGACTCCGAGTATTACCGCCGTTATTTCCAGCGCAATATCGTCGAGGATGAAGTGCAGTTAAACCTGGTGTTGGATGAGCGGCGGATTTTGTGTTTATCGCTGGGCGGGGCGCGGCGTTTCAGCGATCACGACATGGGTTTCCTGCGGCTGTCCGTGGCCTGGCTGCTGCCGCTGATGCGCCAGCGCATGCGTTTTGAAACCGCCCGCGCCGAGAGCGTGGCCTCTCCTTTCCTGACCGGCCTGCCGGGCACCGAAATGCTGACCGAACGCGAAAGCGAGGTGACGCAGCTCATGTTAAGCGGCTGCTCCACCAAGGAAATCGCCCGTCGCCTGTGTATCTCCATCGAAACCGTGCGCGCCCATAAAAAGCATATCTATGCCAAGCTGGGCGTGAAAACGCAGTCGGAATTATTTGTGCTGTTTTGGCAGGGGCGGCAGGAGTGATGTTGGCCCATTTTCCCGGGGCAGGCTCTTAAAATCGTCCGTAATCAGCAGCGCGGCGGCTTTTTTCAGGATATCCCTTTCCATCTCCAGGCACCTGATGCGTTCCTCAAGCTCCTGGATGCGCTGCTGATCCGCTGTGACCGCCATGCCCGGCGGCATGATGCCGCTGCGTTCAGCCCGCAGCTGCGCGACCCAGCGGTACAGTATGTTTTCGTTCACCCCGGTGGCGTCACAGGCTTCCTTGTAGGTATGGTTTTTATCGAGCACCAGGCTTGCGGCCTCCCGCCTGAACTCCATGCTGAATGTTGTTTTTCTGGTCATCAGGACATCCTTTTTAATCCGGCGATTATATCGCCTATCAGGACGCCCGGCATTAGTAGCACCGCCTGCCGTTGCCGCGCGGCCGTCCCCGGCGGCCACGCTTAACCAACAATCTCGGCCAGGGGATTATTCCCGGCCGGCCGGAGAATAATCATGCTTCCTGCCGTTTCGTTCCTGTGCCGTTTAACCGTTTCTTTGCGATCTTCGCAGGGATAAAACCTGACTGGCTCGCTGAAAGAATCAATTATCTCGCACGCTATAAGGCGGGAAATGCTATTTCGCGGGACGCCTGTCCCAGCGAATAATTTCGGGGCGGCAGCGATGCCGGTTTGACGCTTTGCGCAGGGACCACGCCGTCGTCATAACTTTGTCATGATTGCGTCAGGCCGGTGTCAGCGCCGGGGCCGTAAACTCCTTACCTGAAACAAGTGGTACAGACCACTGCCACCACGGTATATGGAGCTTAAAATCATGCGTATTTTGTTAACCCGTACTATGTTGTCATCCGCCGCCTGCGCGCTTTTGCTTACGGCAGGCATGGTTTCCGCCCAGGCCGCGCCGGTCAGGAATATCGTCCTGGTGCACGGCGCATTTGTCGGCGGCGCCGGCTGGCGGCCGGTGTATGATATTTTGACCAGGGACGGCTATCACGTCACACTGGTGCAGGAGCCGCTGACATCGTTCCCGGAAGATGTGGCCGCCGCCAAACGTACGCTGGCCATGCAGGACGGTCCGGCGGTGCTGGTGGGGCATAGCTACGGCGGCGCCATCATTACGGAGGCGGGTAACGATTCCCATGTCGCCGGCCTGGTGTATATCGCGGCCCACGCCCTGGATAATGGCGAAACCGAGGCCAGTAACGGTAAAAAAATGCCCAACACCGCGCGACCTTTCGCCAAAACGCCCGACGGCTACCTGTACATCAACCCGGCAAATTATCCGGCGGATTTCGCCGCCGATCTGCCGCGCAAACAGGCCGAGTTCGAGGCGCAGGCGCAGATGCCGACCTCGGCCAGCGTATTTACCGCCAATATTGCCGACCCGGCCTGGAAAACCAAGCCGAGCTGGTACATGGTGGCGCAGGCCGACAAAATCATCAGTCCCGACCTGGAGCGGATGTATGCGGCGCGGGCGCATAGTCATACGGTGGAAGTCGCCGGCGCCAGCCATTCGGTATACGAATCCCATCCCCAAGAGGTCGCGGCGCTGATAGAACAGGCGGCGCGCCATGCGTTAGACTAAACCGTGGCCGCGACAGGCCGCGCCGGAGATTATATGAAGATTCTCGTCATCGAAGATGAACCCAAGGCCCGGGACTATATGCGCAGCGGCCTGACCGAATCAGGTTATGTGGTCGACGTGGCGTCGGGCGGCGTGGACGGCCTGCATATGGCCCTGGAAGAACGCTACGATCTGATCCTGCTGGATGTGATGATGCCGGGAATGGATGGCTGGTCGGTGATGGAGGTGATGGACAAACGGATTGATACCCCGGTGATCTTCCTCACCGCCAAAGGCACCCTGGAGGATAAACTCAAAGGGCTGGCGCTGGGCGCGGACGATTACCTGGTAAAACCGTTTTCCTTCGCCGAGCTGCTGGCGCGCATCCGGATTGTTTTGCGGCGCGCGGGACAGGGCCGGCAGGATGACGTGCTGGCCGTCGCCGATTTGCAGATGGATGTCGCCAAACGGCGCGTGGAGCGCAACGGTGTGCGCGTCGACCTCACCAACAAGGAGTTTAACCTGTTGCATCTGTTTATGCTGAGCCCGGGGCAGGTGCTGACCCGCTCGCTGATTGCCTCCAGGGTGTGGGATATGAATTTTGACAGCGACACTAACGTGGTGGATGTGGCGGTGCGGCGTCTGCGGCAGAAAATAGACGAGCCGTTCGGCAAGCCATTGATCCATACCGTCCATGGGGTGGGTTATCGCTGTGAAGACGAAACATGAAACGTTTCTCGCTGACCTCCCGCCTGTCATCGGCCCTGGCCATGCTGGTCATGCTGGTCATGGCCACCGTCGGATACGCCCTGTACCGTACTCTTGAGCAACAGCTGATTATCCGCGACGACGGGGCGCTAATCACCCGCGTCGAGCAGATCCGTACCCTGTTGCTCAATGAAGACGTCATGACGCTGATTCACGATAAGCCCGGCCTGTTTGCCAATATGCTCGGCAATACGGAGTCGTTATTGGTGCTGCAATTTACCGACCGGCCCCCCCTGATTGAAATCAATCCCGGCCATTCGCCCATTCCGCACATCAATCCGGTGCCCGCGGACGCGCCCCTGACGCTCGCCGCCGTACAGCATGCGGTGGCCGCCGGCGGCATTCCCTTTATTTCCGCCTCCGCCCTGGCAAACGTCGCCAGCGCGCCTTATCAGGTAAAAATCACCACCGGTCGCCTGATGTCGGAGCGCACCCGTACCCTGGCCATGTACCGCAACCAGATCATCCTCGTCGCGTCGATCGCCACCGTGCTTACCGCGCTGCTGGCCTGGATTTTCACCCGCCGGGGTCTGGCGCCGCTGCGCCGCCTGGCCGCTGAAACCGCCATGATGGATGTCCGCTTTTTGTCCAGGCGCATCGGTATCACCCATGCGCCGCCCGAACTGCGGGAACTGATCGCGGCGTTTAATACCATGCTGGAACGGCTGGAAATCAACTTTCGCCAGCTTAGCCAGGTATCCGCCGATATGGCCCACGACCTGCGCACCCCCATCGGCATACTGCTCGGGCAAACGGAAGTGGCGATGCGGTTCAAACGTGATAATGACTATTATGAAAACCTGCTGGGTTCGAATTTCGAAGAACTGCAGCGCCTGGCAAAAATGATTGACAATATGCTGTTCCTGGCCCGGGCCGGGGATGCGGGCCATGCCATCCAGCGCGTGATGCTGTCGTTAGCGGACGAATTCGGGCGTTTGAGCGAGTATTTTGAAGGGCCGGCCGGAGAACGCGGCCTGACGCTGGTCTGTGCGCGGGACGGCGCCACGGCGTGGGCCGACCCCGAGCTGCTGCGCCGCGCCCTGGCCAATCTGCTGGCCAACGCGATACGTTATGCCGACGCGGGCACGGCCATCGTGCTGCGGGCCGTGCAGCAGCCTGAGGGAACCACCATCAGCGTGGAGAATACCGGCCCCGACATTGCGCCGCAGCACCTTGAACGCCTTTTTGACCGTTTTTACCGCGCGGACGCTTCGCGTACCGGCGACGCCAGCGCCAGCGGGCTGGGTTTGTCCATTGTCCGCAGCATCATGATGCTGCATCAGGGCAGGTGGCATGCGCAAAGCAGTAAACGGCTCACCCGGTTCAGCCTGTTTTTCCCGGCAAAACCGCTGTAAAACCATTGCCGGGAATATATTTCATAAAAGTGGCATATCCGGCAAACATATTTGATAATTAATCAAATATGAAAACGACTCTTGATGAAATGCAGGCGTTTATCGCGGTAGTGGACAGCGGTTCCATTACCGCCGCCGCCGCGCAGCTGGATCAAACCATTTCCGCCACCAGCCGCACCCTCGGGCGGTTGGAAGAGAAACTGCGCACCACGCTGCTCAGGCGCACCACGCGCCGGCTGGAACTGACCGAGGAGGGCCGGGCCTTTCTCGAGCGCGCCCGGGATATCGTCCGCGCCGTCGAGGAGACGGAGGAATTGCTGTCCATGCGGCGTAACCAGCCGTCCGGGCTGCTGCGCGTGGATGCCGCCTCGCCGTTTATGCTGCACGTCATCGTGCCGCTGGTGGCGGGGTATTGTGCGCGCTATCCCCAGGTGGCGCTGGAGCTGAACAGCAATGAGGGCATTATCGATTTACTGGAAAAACGCACCGATCTGGCGATCCGCATCGGGCGGCTGAAGGATTCCACGCTGCACGCCCGGCTTATCGGCAACAGCCGCATCCGCGTGCTCGCCAGTCCCGCTTATCTGGCCGCGCGCGGCACGCCGGCAAGCGTGGCGGAATTATCCCGGCATACCCTGCTGGGTTTTAACCAACCCGAGGCGCTGAATGAATGGCCGCTGCCCGATGACAGCGGGCTGCCGCTGCATATCCAGCCGTCCATCCGCGCGTCCAGCGGCGAAACATTGCGGCAACTGGCGCTCAATGGCGCCGGTATCACCTGCCTGTCGGATTTTATGACATGCGCGGATCGGCGGGAGGGGAGGTTGTGTCAACTGTTTCAGCGGCAGACGCTGGATGTCCGCCAGCCGATTAATGCGGTGTATTATCGTAATACGGCGCTGTCTTCCCGGATCCAGTCTTTTGTCGATTACCTGGTCGAGGCCCTCGGCCCCCATGGCTTCGGCGCATAAGGCGCCGCGGTTTAGCTGAACAGGCCGAGATGCTCGATCAGGATATGACAACCGATGCCGACCAGCACCATGCCGCCCAGGATCTCGGCCCATTTACCCATGACCGGGCCCAGGAAGCGGCCAAGCAGCACGCCGGATGAGGTCATGACCAGCGTTGCCGTACCTATGGCCAGCGCCGTGGTGACGATATTCACCTGCAGGATGGCCAGGCCGACCCCTACCGCCATGGCATCCAGGCTGGTGGCGATGGCCGTGGTGACCAGCAGCCAGAAACTGTGTTTTCTGCGCGGCGGCAGATCGTCGGTGGTTTTGTTAAAACAGCCGTGAATCATCATTCTGCCGCCCAGGATACCCAGCAGGATGAAGGCGATCCAATGATCCCAGGCGACGATGTATTTGCTGGCGGCAATGCCCATTATCCAGCCGATTACCGGCGTGATCGCTTCCACCGCGCCAAAGATGGCGCCGGTTCTCAGCGCCTCTTTCAGCCCCGGGCGTTCAAGCGTCGCCCCTTTGCCGATGGAGGCGGCTAAGGCGTCCATCGACATGGCGAAGGCGAGGATCATGGTGGCGTACATATTCATTATTATTACCGGGTGGTGCCTGGCATCGATCCTGCCGCTGTTCGTCCTGCGCGGCGGGCGCATACCGGTTAATCAGTGAAAGAGGGGATGATACAGCGTTATCGCGGGAAAAAAAAGACAATAAAAACATGGGATTAAGTATAGCCATGGCTATATTTTATAGCCATGGCTGTTTAGCGGTATAAAATTGCGACGCTTTACGCCGGCCGCTGCTCGCTGCGCCGGCCCGCGATCAGCATGATAAGGCCGCCGGCCAGCAGCGTCAGGCCGCTGTAGGCGATGGCGCCCGGCGGCCCGAAGCCGTCCACCAACAGGCCGCCCGCCACTGCGCCCAGCGCGATGGCGATCTGGAACGTCGTCACCAGCAGGGCGCCGGCGGTTTCCGCATGATCGGGCGCGGCCAGCGTGTTCCAGGTCTGGAAGCTTACCGGCAGCGCGCCAAAGGCAAAACCCCAGGTCGCCGTGGCGGCAAAAGCCAGCCCGGCCAACGCGCCGTAGGCAAGCAGCAACGCTGCCATGACGCTGAGCAGGAGCGCCGCCAGCCCAACGCCCAGGCGGGCGCTGCGTTCAGCGATAAAGCCACCGGCGAGATTGCCGAAAAACCCGCCGATGCCGAAAGCCAGCAGCGCCAGGGAAATCATGCGCACGTCAAAGTGCGGCACCTGTTCCAAAAAAGGGCGTACATAGGTAAAGCCGGCAAAATGCCCCGAGATGACGAATATCACAGTAACCAGGCCGATGCGGATGCCCGGGCGGCGCAGCAGCAGCCAAAATGTCCCGAGGCTCGGCACATCCGCCGGCGGCAGCCGGGGCAGGGTGACCAGTTGTGCCAGCAAGGCGGCGATGCTGATGCCGGCGGCCGCCAGAAAAGTGGCGCGCCAGCCCAGGATATCGCCCAGATAGGCGCCCAGCGCCGGGGCGCAAACCGTGGCCGCCGAAACGCCGGTAAAAATAATCATCATGGCCCGCGGCAATAACCGGGCCGGCACCAGGCGCAGGGCAATGGCGGCCGCCAGCGACCAGATGCCGCCCAGGGCTATGCCGAGCAGCACCCGGGCTGCGATCAGCACCCAGATATTGGCGGCGACGGCGGCCAGCAGATTCGACAGCACCAGCAGCAGCGCCAGCCCCCAGACGACCATGCGCCGGTCCACTTTGCCCGTGCCGAGCACCACCGCGGGGCCCGCGATGGCTGCCACCAGCGCCGTCGCCGTTACCGCCTGCCCGGCGGCACCGTCCGAAATGCCCAAATCGGCGGCGACCGGCGTCAGCAGGCTGGCGGGTAAAAATTCCGCCGTCACCAGGGCAAATACGCCGAGCGACAGTGAAACCACCGCGCTCCAGGCCGCGGCGGAGCGCCCGTTATCGGTACGCGCCCCAGGGCATGACAAGCTTTCATCACCGGTACAGGACTTTTCTGACATGGAGACTCCACGAGATTCTTTGCAAGGTATGATCCGGATGGTACAGTTGAAGAGTTGGAACATCCATGCTAGGAAACCCGTAATGCTTGACAATTCGTCCAAATCTGGCGCGCCGCCGTTAAACGATCCTTTAACCGATATGCTGCGGGGACTGCGACTGGACGGGGTGGAATATGGCCGCTGCCGACTTGCCGCGCCCTGGGCCTTTGCGTTTCCGGCCCGCCAGGACGCCTGTTTTCTGTTTGTGGCGGAAAAAGGCTGCTGGCTGCAGACCCCGGCCGGCGCATGGGAAGAGCTGAACGCGGGCGACGCGGTGCTGTTGCCGCGCGGCAGCGCGCACGCGCTGGCAAGCGCGCCGGGCGTGGCGCCGCAGGCGTTTCCCCGCTGGCAGTGTCAATCGATTACCGGCAATTTCTTCGATTTAAACGCCGGCGAGGAAGGCGAGCACTGCGTGCTGTTCTACGGTTCCATGCGTTTTAATCTTGATAGCCTGCATCCTTTGCTGCGCATGATGCCCGATATGATGCGCGCCCATGAGCTGATGCGTAACGAGCCGGCGATCGTGCCTTTGCTGGAGGCCATGGGCTGCGAGGTGGCGATGAACCGGGTGGGCGCGTGCGGTATGGTAACGCGCCTGGCCGATGTCCTGGCCGCGCAGATTATCCGCGCCTGGGTAGAACACGGCTGCGGCAGCGCGGCGGGATGGATTGCCGCGGTGCGCAACCCGGAAATCGGCCGCGTGCTGGCGGCTATCCACGCGGCGCCCCACCGTGACTGGCCGTTGTCCGAACTGGCCGGCGTGATGGGCGCGTCGCGCTCCAGCTTCGCCAGCAAGTTTGCCGCCATCGTTGGGGAAACGCCGGCCCGCTATGTCGCGCAGGTGCGTATGCACCAGGCGCGGCAGTGGATTATCCGCGATTCCGCGCGCATTTCCGAGGTGGCCCAGCGGCTGGGATATGACTCCGAGGCGTCCTTCAGCCGCGCCTTTAAGCGCATTATCGGCACGGCGCCGAGTCATTTTCGCAACGTTGCGAAACAGGAGGCCTGACATTGTGCATGCTATGGCAAGAGGAAACCCGGGCGTTATTCCGGCCGCTACGCGGCCAGGCGCTACCGTCCGGGCGCGTTATTGAGAACACATCGGCCACGCCGGGTCGCTTTAGGCCGCGTCGCCAGCGCTGCGGGATTGTCCGCTGATTTTTTGCCGCGCCCACTGCTCTGCGTTTGTCATGCCGATATGGTGCTGGTGATTAAACGTCTGGTTCATATCCCATGCCACGCCGGTCCCTTTGGCGAAGGCCAGCCGGTATTTGCGCACCGTATCCCCGGGTTCACGCGCCAGCCCGGCGGCGAGGTACGCTAAATCCCATGTCACACGGCGAACCTTGGTGCCGGTCACGCCGTCAACGATATCCGCCAGCCGCGCATAGGTCAGAGTATCGCCGGCGATATACACCACCTGGTTAACGATGCGCGGCGCGGCGAACAGGATAGCCGCGGTCAGCACGCCGATATCCTCGGGCGTGGTGACGGTGACGGCGTTATCCCAACTGCCCAGGGCATGCACGGTGTTGTGCGCCAGATCCACGATGCCGAAAGACGGCTCGAACAGATAGCTGGTAAAGATGCCGGTGGAAATGATGACCCATTCGGTGCGCGTTTGCGCCCGCAGGAGATGGCGCACGTCGAGCTGTTCGTCAAACAGATCCTGGCCGCTGCCTTTGCCGATCAGATCGTAATCGACGCCGAATTGCCAGGGAAAATAGCGTTTCACTCCCGCCGCCAGTACCGCATGGGCTATTTTAAGCTGCGTGCCGCCGCCGGCGGCAAAGCCGGTGCAACACACCAGGGTGGTAAACGGCCGGAAGAGGTCGGCCAGGTCCGATGTGGTCGCGGTGAGCAGATCGCCCGCGAGCAACTGTACGCCCAGCGCGCGCAGTTCGGCCACATCGCGTTGTTTGCCCGGTTCCCGGCTGTGTATGGATGCCTGGCGCAGCAGCACGGTGATGGTGGTGCCGGCGGATAAGGCGGCGCGCTGCGCCAAATTGCGGATCACCGCCATGCCAAGCTCGCCGGCGCCGATCACCAGGATAGCGTCGCGGGTATTTTCAGGGTTGACGTTCATGGGCTTCTCCTATTAAGTTGCGACCAGGGTTACATCTCCCATGATGAAGAACAAGAAGGCACACCGGTGATACCGGGAGGCAATGTGGAAATGAGCGATATGATTGCACGGTCGCAGGCCGTGTGCGACGCGTTGAGCGACGACGACGATGGTTTAAAGCGCGAGGTGCTGACCCATGCCGGCAACCGCTGGTCGCTCGGCATCGTACACATCCTGGGCGTGGGGGGACGGCTGCGCCATGCGGAGATAGCCAGGCGCATGGGCGGGGTTACGCAGCGTATGCTGACCCGCTCGCTGCGGCAGCTGGAGCGCGACGGGCTGGTGCTGCGTTATGACTATTTTGAGAAATCCCCGCGCGTGGAGTATGAGCTGTCGGAGCTGGGCAGGCAGTTGCTGGGGCAAATGATACCGCTGTGGTTATGGGTGGTGGAGAATGCCGACCGATTTCGCCAGGCACGGGCGACTTTCGATACCGCCCGGGAGCGTCCGTAAGTCGTCCCGGGCGGCTAGCGTTATCCGGGGAAACAATCCGGTTTGGAGATGATGCCCGGACGGCGGTTATGTATTACAGTGAGATCAGGATAGTTATGCCAGGGGCCACGGTCCTGTTTAACCCGGAGATCTTACCATGCTCACATCGCATATGCGCATCGCCCGCCCCGTCACCAACCTTGAACTCAGCAGGGAAATGTACTGCTCGGGCCTCGGCATGCGGGTGCTGGGCAGTTTTACCGGCCATAATGGGTTTAACGGCGTCATGCTCGGCGCGCAGGGACTGCCCTGGCATTTTGAATTTACCGTTTGCGAACAGCACCCGGTGCCACCGGCGCCGACGCCGGAAGATCTGCTGGTGCTCTACCTGCCGGATGAGGCGCGGTGGCGGCGATCGTGCCAGCGTCTGGGCGAGGCGGGTTTCGAGCGGGTGGTATCGTTTAATCCGTACTGGGACGTGGCGGGCAAGACCTTCCAAGATCATGACGGTTATCGGCTGGTGCTGCAAAACCGGGCCTGGGGCGACGAATCCGGCGCCGGCGCGGCCTAAGGCAAATGTTGCCAGGCGATTTCCAGGCCAAGGCCGAGCAGGCCCAGGAAAAAACAGCGGCGAAACAGTCCGGGGCTGATGACGGCGCGCAGCCAGGCGCCGAAAAACATGCCCGCCAGCGCGGGAATAACGGCCAGCAGCGACAGGCCCAGCGCGTGCAACGGCAGCATATGATGCCAGGCGAGGCTGGCCGCCAGCGCCAGGGTCGAGACGGTAAACGACAGCCCCAGCGCCTGGATAAGCTCGTCCCGCGCCAGGGCCAGGGCATTTAAATAGGGCACGGCGGGGAGGACAAACACGCCGGTGGCGCCGGTGATAAGGCCGGTGATTCCTCCCGCCAGCGGCCCCAGCCATTTCTCCGCCGCGGGCGGCACCCGCGCCTGCCGGTTAAGCAGGCTGACCAGCGCATAGACCATCAGCAGGATCCCCAGCCACAGCGATGTCCACGCCGCCATTGCGCCCGCCATCATGCCGGCGCCGTACCAGGTGCCGAGGCATACGGCCAGCAGCATCGGCCAAAGCCTGCGGCATAAACGCGCCCGGTGCGGCCCGCTGCACAGCTGCCATATATTCGTCACCAGCGAAGGGATAATCAGCAGCGCGGCCGCTTGCGCGGGCGGCATCACCACGCCCAGCACGCCCATGGCAACGGTAGGCAGGCCAAGGCCAATCACGCCCTTTACCATACCGGCGATCAGGAATGTCAGCCCGATTAACAGGATATACAGCGTCGGTTCCATGGTAAGCTTTTTTCTCAAAGTGCGGGTTCTTCTATTTTTGCCGCGTAAAGGATGCGGCACAATGCGTATGTTTTTAAGTCGGCCTTCGTTATTGCCGAAGGCTGGCCGCCAGGCCGCACACGGGTAGGGAGGTAATATCATGCATTTCGACCTGACCGATTTACGTCTGCTGGTGTGGGTCGTCGACGCCGGCAGCATTACCGCCGGCGCGGGCAGGGCCTGCCTGTCCCTGTCGTCCGCCAGCGCCCGCATCGCCGGGCTGGAACGGGAGGCGGGCGTCCGCCTGCTGGCGCGCCGCCACCGGGGCGTCACGGCCACGCCGGCGGGACGGGTGGTCTATGACCGGGCAAAAATCATCCTGGGACACGCCGCGCAGCTGTCGGGCGAATTAAGCGCCTTTACCCAAGGCATCAAGGGGCAGGTGCGGCTGCTGGCGAACACCGTGGCGCTGGGGCAGTTTTTGCCCGGGCCGCTGTGTGATTTCCTGCGGTTGCATCCCGGCGTGGATATTGAGCTGGATGAACTGCCCAGCGAGGAGATTACCCGCGCGGTGGCGCGCGGCGCGGCGGATATCGGTATCGCGGCGGATCATGCGGATTTCAGCGGGCTGGAAATCCTGCCGTTCAGGCAGGATTGTTTAGTGCTGGCGGTGGCGCCGGGACATGCGCTGGAACGGCGTCGGCGGGTCAGCTTCAGCGAGGCGCTGGACCATGAGTTTATCGGCCTGCCGGAAGACAGCGCGCTGGCGCGGCATATCGAAGGACACGCGATCCGCGCCGGTAAAACCCTGCGGCTGCGGGCCCGGGTGCGCGGCCTGGATAATATCCGGCGCATGGTGGCCGGCGGCGCGGGGATTGCCATATTGCCCATCGCCATGGCGGCGAACGGGCCGGACGACGGCGTGGCCTTTATCCCGCTGGACGAAAACTGGACCCGGCGGCAGTTGAGGATCGCCATGCGCTCGCGCCTCGATCTTACCCCAGCGGCAAAAAAGCTGGTTGAATTTCTCGGTGCGTTAAACCCCCAGGCGCCAACACCCGGGGGATAAAGCCTGGCCAGATTACTCCTCCAGGGTGATATAATCCGGCCATGCCAGCGCGGCTTTGACCTGCAGCAGGTCGCGCATGCGCACCGCTTCCTGGCGTGGGCTGCGTGAGAACAACCGTTTAAACTCCCGGCTGAACTGGGATGGGCTTTCATAACCGACCCGGATAGCGACCTCCGCCGCGCTCAGGCCTGAGCGCACCATCAACAGGCGAGCCTGGTGCAAACGAGTGGATTTAAGATACTGCATCGGCGTGCTTTGCGTCACCGCTTTAAAATGGGCATGAAAAGCGGGAATGCTCATGCCGGCGTTTGCGGCCAGTTCGGTCACATCAATGCGCGCGGCGAACTGCTGCTGTATTTTTTGCATCGCTCTGGCTATTTGCCCAAAATGCCCCTGGTTGTCCAGCGCGGCGCGCAGCGCTTCCCCCTGTTCCCCCAGCAATACCCGATAATAAATTTCCTTGATTATACCTTCACCCAGCACCTGACAGTCGAGTGCGGAACCGAGGATTTTCACCAGCCGCAATATCGCTTCGCTTAACGCTTCATCGATAGGCGTAGACACCATACTGGCGGGAGCCGCATAACCCGCGGGTTTTTGCCGGGACAGGGTTAGCATTACCTCCGCCAGCAGTTTGAAATCCAGTTTCATGGATATCGCCAGCATGGGTTCATCGGCGCTGGCCTCGGTTTGGCTGGCAAAGGGCAGGGGAACCGACAGCACCAGATAGTGCCGGGCATCATAGACAAACACGGCGTCACCGAGAAAACCGCGTTTGCGCCCCTGGCAGACAAATACAATACAGGGCTCATACAAGACGGGGGTACGTTCCAGAGCGGCGTTGGCGCGTAGCAAGCGTACACCGGGCAGCAATGAGTGGTTGTAACCCGGATTGGACGCCAGGCGCAGAAGGTGGCCGACTATTTCCCCGCCTAGAGAGTGTGAGGTAGAAAGCATATTTCTCTTATATATCCAGGTTTTCATTGGATTATTTCAAAATTATTGCTCTTTTTTTACCTTATTGCGATAGGAATAGGCAATTTATTTAGAGGCCTGGGCATTATTTCCCTCGCCGGCAATTTTTACAATAGGCCTCAACCAGCCATCTGGCGAGAAAGGGACACTGGGTTCCTTACCGCCCATCGTAGGGTAAACATTATGTCTATAGATACCACCCAAGGCCTGAGGGAACGGGTTGCCATTGTTACCGGCGCGGCGGGGGATATCGGCCGCGCCACCGTGGCGCTGCTGCTGGCCCATGGCGTTCGCATCGTAGCGGAAGATATTAATCCCGAGGTCAGGGATCTAGAACAAGCCGGCCACATTGTGACGCTGGTGGCGGATGTCAGCGAGGAAGCCACGGCAAAGCAGGCGATAAAGTTAGCGCAAGAGCAGTTTGGCGGGCTGGATATTCTGGTGAACAACGCCGGGCGCACGCTGAACAAATCCGTGGCTGATACCAGCGCGCAAGAATGGGATCAGATCCTGGCCGTCAACGCGCGCGGTTGTTTTTTGCATTCCCGCGAGGCGCTGCGGGTGATGGCGGCGCAGGAGCAGGGCGCTATTGTAAACGTAGCGTCGGTGGTCAGCGTTATCGGTATGGCCGGCACCGCCGCGTATGCCGCCTCTAAGGGGGCTATCGCGCAGCTAACCAAAGTGATGGCGCTTGAATACGGCGCCCACAACATCCGCGTAAACGCTGTGGCGCCCGGTGTGGTGGAAACCGGCATCCTGAACGGCATCGTCGCGGATAGCCGCGCCACCCTGGCCGGCTACGGTCATCTGCATGCCTTGGGCCGTGTGGCTCAGCCGGGGGAAATAGCCGATGTCATCGCCTGGCTGGCGTCGCCGCGCGCCAGTTTTGTCACCGGCGCGTTAATCATGGCCGACGGCGGTTATACGGCACGTTAAACATTTTTGGGAGTAAAACAAATGAACAACCAAGACATACTGATCATCGCGGCGGAACGCGGACTGGGCCTTGGCCTGGCGGAACAATTTTTCCAACGGGGGTGGCGGCTGTTTGTGACGGCGTTTCCCGGCGCCGATACCACGTCGCTTGAACGTATTGCGGTAGCCGATCCGGCCAGACTGGCCATCGGCTATATAGACGTTACCGCCCGCGAACAGATCGAGGAGCTTAAAACCGCGCTGGGAGAACGCAAGTTTGACGTTATATATCTCAATGCGGGTATTTACGGCGCCTTACATCAGTCAGTGCTGGAGGCCACTGATGAGGAGATGATGCAGATTATGCTGACCAATACCTTTGGCCCTGCCCGGTTGGCCCGTAGTCTGCTGTCTTTCCTGCGCGAAAGGGGCACGCTGGCGTTTATGTCGTCTCACCGCGCCAGTATCGCCGGCAATGTGGAGGGCGGCCTGGAGCTGTACCGGGCGAGCAAGGCTGCGTTGAATATGTTAGCGCGTGGTATCTATGCCGATCAAAAGGCGCGGGGCGTTACCGTGCTTTCGCTGCATCCGGGATGGGCCGCCACCGCAATGGGCACGCTGGACGGCAGGGTGGCCGCGGAAATAGACGTGCTGACGAGCGTCACGGGCGTGGCGGACGTAGTGGAGCATTATCGCCATAGCGGACAACATCTTTACCTGGATTATCAGGGAAAACCCCTACCGTGGTGAACTACAAATAGCGCGCGATAAAACTGTCCAGATCGCGAAAATCCGCCAGGCGCTGTTGCAGCGTCTCATGATCCCAATGCCACCACTGGCTGCGCTCGATACGTTCAATCAGCGTCGCGTCAAAACGGCTGCCGATGGGTTTCGCCGGTACGCCGGCGACAATCGCGTAGGGCGCGACATCCTTGGTCACCACCGATGCGGTGCCGATGACCGCGCCGTTGCCGATGGTGACCCCGGGCATAATGGTGGCGCCATGGCCTATCCACACATCATGACCGATGGTGACATGCCGTTCGCGCCGCCAGTCGAAAAACGCCTCGTCGTCGGCGCCCAGTCCGTATGCCGAGCTGCGATAGGTAAAATGATGCTGGGCGATGCGCTGATAGGTGGGATGGTTGCCCGGGTTGATGCGCACATAAGAGGCGATCGAGACGAATTTACCGATGGTGGCGTACGAAATCTTGTTATGGCCGTCGGTATACGAGTAATCGCCCATGTCCACCTCTTCCAGAAAGGCGTCATCGGCCAGATGAACATACTGGCCGAGGCGGGTGCTGTTCAGTATCACGTTGTTGCCGATTTTCGGCTGTGACTGGGATGTCATGAATTGGGTTCCTGTCAAAATAACGCATTTTCCACGACGGATTGGCGCTGCCTGCCCCGCCGCCGTGGGCTGAAAGGGGCCGCGGTCAGAAGACCTGCCGCCCTTGCCGCCAGACATTTTTCACCGACACATGGCCGTGATGGCGATGGGCCAGCACCAGATCGGCGCGCAAGCCTTCGGCAATCAGGCCGCGATCGCCGAGTCCCAGCGCCCGCGCCGGATTGCCGGTCATCAGCATCACCGCCTGCGGCAGGGTAAAACCGTTGGTCTCATCCGCCGCGATGCGAAACGCGGCGTCCAGCAGGCTGGCCGGATAGTAATCGGAGGAGAGGATATCCAGCACGCCAATCGAGGCCAGATGGTGGGCCGCCACATTGCCGGAATGCGATGCGCCGCGCACGATATTCGGCGCGCCCATCAATACCTGCAAACCCAGCTGGTGCGAGGCGCGCGCCGCCGCCTCGGTGGTGGGAAATTCGGCGATGGCGCTGCCCAGGGCGCGGGATTCCTGCACATGCGCCACGGTGGCGTCGTCATGGCTGGCCAGGGTAATATTGCGCCGGCGGCAATGGGCGGCGATCGCCGCGCGGTTGGGCGCCGACCAGCGCAGGGCCAGGGCGGTCTGTTCCTGTTCAAAGGCATCCATTTGCCGATCGCTGAGATGATATTTACCCTGGGTATATTCACGGTATTTCAGCGACGAGACAAACTGGCGCTGGCCCGGCGAATGATCCATTAATGACACCAGCGCCACCGCCGGCTGATCCATAAATTGCTCAAACAGCCCAAGGGTGCTGCTATGGGGCAATTCACAGCGCAGGTGCAGCCGGTGTTCGGCGCGGGTGGCGCCGGAGGCGTGGCTGGCGACAATGGCGTCGATCATTTTTTGCAGCGTGCCGGCCCGGTGTCCGCCGTCGCGCACATCGCCTATCGCCACCGCGTCCAGCACGGTGGTGATGCCGTTGGCCACCATCAGCGCGTCATGGCTGCTCATGGCGGAATGCGCCGGCCAGTCGACATTCGGGCGCGGGGTAAAGAATTTATCCAGGTTATCGGTATGCAGTTCGATTAACCCGGGCAGCAGCCAGCCGCCCTCGCCGTCCAGCGCCTGGGGCAATTGGCTGGCGCTGTCGGCGTAGCTGAGAATCATGCCGTCGCGCATCTCCAGCGAACCGCTGACAATCTCATCTTTTAATATGAGTTTGACGTTATTAATGATCATCGGGGGTATTCACCTCATGAGACGGTTGCATAGCGTAGAGCCGGTCCGCCACCCGCTGGCGGACGGCGTCGTCATGGAAAATGCCGACAATGGCGGCGCCGCGCTGTTTGGCCTGTTCGATCAGGGCGACCACCGCCGCGCCGTTGCGGCCGTCGAGCGATGCGGTGGGCTCGTCGAGCAGCAATACCGGGTAATCGATGATAAAACCGCGCGCAATATTGACCCGCTGCTGCTCGCCGCCGGAAAAGGTGGAGGGCGCCAGATGCCAAAGCCGGCGGGGCACATTCAGCCGGTCGAGCAATGCCTCGGCGCGCTCGCGGCACTGCACGCGTTCGACGCCCAGCTCCAGTAATGGCTGCATCACCAGGTCCAGGGCGCTGATGCGCGGGATCACCCGTAAAAACTGGCTCACCCAGCCGACGGTATGGCGGCGCACCGCCAGGATTTGCCGGGCCTCGGCCTGGACCATATCCAGCCATCCGCCCTGGTGCCGTATCCAGATATGGCCCTGGTCGGGCAGGTAATTGGCGTACAGCGAGCGCAGCAGGGTGGACTTGCCGCTGCCGGAATGGCCGTGCAGCACCAGGCATTCGCCGCCCTTGACCGTCAGGTTGGCGTCGCGCAGCACCGGCAGGCGCACGCCGTTTTGCTGATGCAGCACAAAGGTTTTACTGAGATGTTCGACCCGCAATTGCGTATTCATCTGATGGTTCCACATGATAGATGCCTTTGTCTCAGGATAAGACCGACGAGACCAGGAGCTGGGTGTAGGGATGATGGGGATCGTCCAGTACCCGATCGGTGAGTCCGCTCTCCACCACCCGTCCTTCCTTCATCACCAGCAGCCGATGGGCCAGCAGGCGCGCCACGCCGAGATCGTGCGTGACGATCACCGCCGCCAGCTGCATCTCGACCACCAGCCCGCGCAGCAGATCCAGCAGCCTGGCCTGCACCGACACATCCAGTCCGCCGGTGGGCTCATCCATAAACACCAGCCGCGGCCGGGTGACCAGGTTGCGGGCGATCTGCAGCCGCTGCTGCATGCCGCCGGAAAACGTGGTGGGCAAATCATCAATGCGCGCCGCCGGGATTTCCACATCCTCCAGCCAGTGGGCGGCCTGTTGCCGGATCTCGCCATAATGGCGCTGGCCGACGGCCATCAGGCGCTCGCCGATATTGCCGCCGGCGGAGACGCGCGGGCGCAGTCCGTCGAGGGGATGCTGGTGCACCACGCCCCATTCGGTGCGCAGCAGGCGGCGGCGGTCGCTTTCCGCCATGGCGTACAGGTCGCGCCCCGGACCGGTGGCCGGACAATAGGTTATCCTGCCCTCCTGCGGCGTGAGCCGCGCGGAAATGGCTTTCAGCAGCGTGGTTTTGCCCGATCCGGACTCGCCGACAATGCCGACCACCTCGCCTGGATAGATATCGAACGAGACGTCGCTGAAGCCTTTTCCCGGCGCGTAGAGATGCGTGAGGCGCTCAACCGACAGCAGCGGCGTCGGGGAAAACGATGCGGAGGTCATACGGGATTCCCCTGTGGCTGTTGCGCCAGCTGCTGCTGGCAAAAATCGGTATCGGAGCAGATAAACATGCGATTGCCCGCGTCGTCGAGCACCACCTCGTCCAGGTAGCTGGCGCGGGATCCGCACAGCGCGCAGGGCTGCTCCCAGCGCTGCACGCTAAAGGGATGGTCATCGAAATCCAGGCTCTTGACCTTGGTAAAGGGCGGCAGGGCGTAGATGCGTTTTTCACGGCCGGCGCCGAACAGCTGCAGCGCCGGCATCATATGCATTTTGGGATTATCGAACTTGGGGATCGGCGAGGGATCCATGACATAGCGATCGTTCACCTTTACCGGATAAGCGTAGGTTGTGGCGATATGGCCGTAACGGGCGATATCTTCGTACAGCTTGACCTGCATGACGCCGTATTCTTCCAGGGCGTGCATTTTACGGGTTTCGGTTTCCCGCGGTTCGATAAAGCGCAGCGGCTCGGGGATCGGCACCTGGTAAATCAGGATCTGGTCCGCCGCCAGGGGCGTTTCCGGGATACGGTGGCGGGTCTGGATAAGCGTGGCCTGGGTCGTGCGCCCGGTGGTGGCGACGCCCGCCACCCGCTGGAAAAAGCGGCGGATCGACACCGCGTTGGTGGTATCGTCCGCGCCCTGGTCAATCACCTTCAGCACATCGTTGCGGCCGATAATGCTGGCGGTGAGCTGGACCCCGCCGGTGCCCCAGCCGTAGGGCATCGGCATTTCACGCCCGCCGAACGGCACCTGGTAGCCCGGAATGGCCACCGCCTTGAGAATGGCGCGGCGGATCATGCGTTTGGTTTGTTCGTCGAGATAGCCCGGATTATAGCCGGCCAATGTCTCACTCATGGGGGTTCTCCGATCCGGTGCCGGCGCCGTGGACAAATTCCTGGCGCAGGCGTTTAAGCAATTCCAGTTCAGCCTGGAAATCGACGTAGTGCGGCAGCTTGAGATGGGAAACAAATCCCGCCGCCTCCACATTATCGGCATGGGCCAGCACGAACTCCTCGTCCTGGGCCGGGCTATCGACCTGCTCGCCGTACTCGCCGCATTGCAGCGCGCGATCGACCAGCGCCATGGACATCGCCTTGCGCTCGGCGCGGCCGAATACGAGCCCGTAGCCGCGGGTAAAATGCGGCGGCCGGTCCGCGGGGTCGACAAAGCCGTTGACCATTTCACATTCCGTCAGCAGGATTTCGCCGATATCAATGGCAAAACCCAGCTCTTCCGGCACGACGGTGACCGTCGCGTAGCCGCTGCGGATCTCGCCGGCAAACGGATGGGTGCGGCCGTAACCGCGCTGGCCGGAGTAACTTAGCGCCAGCAGAAAACCCTCGTCGCCGCGTACCAGCTGCTGCAGGCGGGCGGAGCGCGAGCTGGGATAGGTGGGCGGACGGCGGGTGATATCGTCCGGTTCCGCGCCGTCGTCGTGTTCGCCGGGAGCCAGCTGCTGCTGGCCGAGCAGGCTGAACACATGGGCGCATTCATCGGGCAGCGCGGCGTCGGCGCGCGGCGCGGCCGGCACCGGCGCGCCCTCCGCCAGCAGGGCGAAGTCCAGCAGCCGGTGGGTATAGTCATAGGTCGGCCCGAGCACCTGTCCGCCGGGCAGATCTTTATAAACCGCCGAAATGCGGCGCTCCAGGCGCATTTTTTCCGTGGCGACCGGTTCGCTCACCGCCAGGCGCGGCAAGGTGGTGCGATAAGCCCGCAGCAGGAAGATGGCCTCGACCAGATCGCCGCTGGCCTGTTTTATCGCCAGCGACGCCAGTTGCCGATCGTAGATGCCGCCTTCGGTCATGACCCGATCCACCGCCAGGCCGAGCTGTTGATCGATCTGCCCGCAGCCGATCGCCGGGATCGCGTCGTCGCCGCGACGCAGATGTTCCTGTAGTTGATGGGCGGCATCAATCGCCTTTTCCCCGCCTTTCACCGCAACATACATCAGCACACCTCCACATGGGTGGTCCTGGGAATAGCCATCAGGCCGTCTTCGCAGGCCAGCAGGAAATCAAGGCCAAGCGGGAAACGCTGTGGCCGGTTGACCAGATAATCCAGCAGCGGCGCCGGCAGCGCCGGGGCCGCCCGGCGCGGATGCTCTATGCCCGGGCCGCTCAGGCGCAGCGGTACGCCATCGTCCAGGCTGTCGATTTGCACTACCACCATGGCGCCGAGCTCGGGCGAAATTTCAGTGCCGTGCGCCAGCGCCTGGAGCTGCGCGGCGCTAAGCCGGTTATCGAATACGGCAAGGCTTGCGAGCGCCGGACGTGCGGCCAGCGGCGCGCCGGTATGGAAACGCAGGTTGTTGATAACGGCGTCGCTGCCCAATGCCGGGCAGATGGCGAGCGGCGTTTCCCCATCGGCCAGCGTCAGCAGTACGCCGGTGGCGGCCTTGCCGAGCGGATGCCACCCGTCCTTTACCGGCAGGGTCACCCGGGAGCCGGGTTCGCTCAGGGCTTTGAGGATCAGGCGAAAAGCCTGCTGGGACTGGTGCACCGGTTGGGTAAATCCTGGCAGCAGCGTCATCAGTTATCCCCCCGCACCAGGGTAAAGAAGTCCACGCGGCTGGCGGCGATTTCACGCGCCCGTAATTGGTGTTGCTCTTGCCGCCGGGCGGACAGGGGCTCGATTAATTGCCGATGCAGGCGTTCATGATGCTCCGCCCGTTGCAGCATGGCATCCGCCAGGGCGCACAGCTCGGCATGGGCTTTATCGCGACCGGCCACGTAGCTGTAGCCATAGGTGCCGCTGCCAAGGCGGACCACGGCCCGCGTTACCGTCATGTCGCCCAGGACAAAACGGCGTCCTGTGGCGCCCATGCGCGCGACAAGCTGGGTAAGCCCGGTTTCCGGCGCGCGGATAATGTCAAACGGGACGTTAAGATCCAGGGTCTGCCAGCCGGCCCGCACTTCCGCGGCGGGGGAGGACGCCAGTACCGACATCCAGCGCTGTCTTTGCTGTAAGGTAAACATTCAGTGCTCCATCGTCAGTTCAATCATATCGGCGCGCGCCAGGGTAAAGGAGTATTCCGCTATCCGGTCGCTGTCGCCGCGGGTATTGAGCGTGCGCACGCAGAGCAGCGGGATTTGATGGGCCGCCTCCAGAAGCTGGCTTTCCTTGGTCTGGGCCCGCCGCGCGCTGATGCGCGTTTGCCTGCGCACCAGCTTCTCGCCCAGGCGCGTAGTGATAAACTCATGTAGCGAACCGCTGGCGAACTGCTGCAGTTCGGGCCACCACTCCAGGTCCGGCAGATAGTGGTCGATAACGCTGAGCGGCACGCCGTTGACCCGGCGCAGCGTGCGTAAATGAATCACGGTTGCGCCGGCCTGGCACGACAGCGCGTCCGCCACCGGCACGCTGCACGGTCGCAGCACCGCCAGCAGCAGTTCGCTGGTGGGGTGGCTGCCCTGATCCAGCAGGTTCTGGCTGAAATGCGCCTGGGCATGCAGCGGATAGTCATAGGGCCGCATCAACACCAGGATGCCGATACCGTGCCGACGCTGCAGCCAGCCGCGATCCACCAGTTGATCCACCGCGCGCCTCAGGGTGTGGCGGTTAACCTGATAGCGCTGCGCCAGGCGCTGCTCCGACGGCAAATATTCGCCGCTGCGGTACTGCGTGCGCAGCTCCTGCTCCAGCTGCGCGGCGATATGCTGATAAAGCGTGGGATAACTGGTCGGATGTCTAGATAACTGCATCATAATAAAAATCTCCACGGGGCGGCGGACAGCGGGTATGCAATAACGGGATGGCGCGGTGTGGCGGCATAACATACGGCAACGCTTCCGTTACGACATTGCATAGCATGATGGCGGCGCAAGATGACAGTGCGGTTAAAATAAGATGACATCGGAATGAATACTTGCCATTCACTGTTTTTATAAAAGAAGAAACGTCTGCAGCTATTTGAATTAAAGAGATAAAAAGATATTGCTCATGCGACGGGAATATATTTTTTGGGGCAATAGGCTGATGAATGACTTAATCCGGGGCAGCGTCATCTGAGCATCATAATAATATCATCCTGCTGTCATATATTAATCCGTTAATAGCAATCCATAGTGGTTTGGTAGACTTATTCCGGAGCAAACTTATGGCACAGGCACTGTTGCAGTTGGCGCAGCCCGAGGATCCCGTACTGCTGGCGCTGGAACAAAAAAAGGTCTTGGCGGTCAGGGGATTGAATAAGCATTTTAATCCACAAAATAAGGTATTGCAGGACATTAACTTTGACCTGTACGCCGGTGAATTTGTCGCGATCATCGGCCGTTCCGGCGCGGGGAAATCCACCCTGCTGCATATCCTCAACGGCTCATTGCCCGCCTCCGGCGGCGAAATCCTGCATTACGCGCAAGACGGCGGCATGCTGGATATCGCCAGTCTGCCCGCGCGCCAGATGCGGCGATGGCGGGCGCAGTGCGGCATGATTTTCCAGGATTTTTGCCTGGTGCCGCGCCTGGATGTCATTACCAACGTTCTGCTGGGACGATTAAGCCAGACATCGACGTTAAAATCCCTGTTTAAAATATTCGACGATAACGATCGCGCCAGGGCGATCGAACTCCTGCAATGGCTGAATATGCTGCCCCACGCCCTGCAACGGGCGGAGCATCTGTCGGGCGGGCAAATGCAGCGGGTGGCCATTTGCCGCGCGCTGATGCAAAACCCGAAAATAATGCTGGCGGACGAGCCGGTGGCTTCTCTCGATCCCAAAAATACCCACCGTATTATGGGTGCGCTGAAGAACGTGGCCGAAAATAATATTTCCGTTTTGATAAACCTGCATTCCGTTGAATTAGTAAAAGAATATTGCACGCGAGTAATAGGTATTTCCCAGGGACGGATTGTTTATGACGGACATCCCGATCTGCTGGATGAGCACGTCTTGCAGATATTATATGGCGATGAAATTGCCCAGGTTCATTGATAAGCAGATCAGCCTCCGTTAATAGAGCGGGCGGGTTGGATTAACCCACACTTTTTGCCATTTTATTCATTGACTCACAAAGGCTATTTTAATGAAAAAGACATGTTCCCTGATAACCTTGCTGGCCGGTGCCTTCATGACATTGAATGCCGGTGCGGCCGATGCCCCGAAAGAACTTAACCTGGGTATTCTCGGCGGGCAGAACGCGACGCAGCAGATTGGCGACAATATGTGCGTAAAGGATTTTCTGGATAAAAAATTAAATGTCGATACCAAGCTGCGCAACTCCTCCGATTATTCCGGCGTCATTCAGGGGTTATTGGGCGAGAAGGTGGATATGGTATTGAGCATGTCGCCGTCGTCCTTTGCCTCGGTGTATATCGCCAATCCCAACGCGGTCGATCTGGCGGGCATCGTGGTGGACGATACCGATCAGTCAAGGGGCTATCATTCTGTAGTGGTAGTCAAGGCCGACAGCCCGTATCAAAAGCTGGAAGATCTGAAAGGTAAATCCTTTGGTTACGCCGACCAGGATTCCACCTCGGGTTATCTGATCCCGGATCATGTGTTCAAGAAGCAATTTGGCGGCAATATTGATAATAAATACAATAACTTTTTCTCAAGCGTTACTTTTTCCGGCGGTCATGAGCAGGATATTCTGGGCGTGCTGAACGGCCAGTTCGAAGGGGCGGTAACCTGGGCGTCGATGGTGGGCGATTACGATAAGGGTTACAACACCGGCGCCTTTGTGCGCCTGATTAAGGCGGACCATCCCGATTTGATGAAACAAATCCGCATTATCTGGCAATCGCCGTTAATTCCCAATGGCCCGATATTAGTACGCCACTCCCTGCCGGCGGATTTTAAAGCCAAACTGGTCGACGCTATCGAGCAGTTGGATAAGCAAGACCACTCATGCTTTATCAAGGCGGTTGGCGGCAAACAGCATATCGCCCCCACGTCCCTGAAGGAATTCCAGGATATTATCGACCTGAAACGCGAGCTGGTGAAAGGCAATCGCTAAGGCGCGGTAGGGTTGTTAACCCCCGCTGGCCGCCAGTTGGCGGCCGGCTCTGAAACGATGGCCTATGAATACTGATTTCAACCACTATTATCATCAGGTCCGGCGCAAACATAAACGCGACTCGCTGCTATGGTCGGGGGCGCTGGTGGTGCTGTATCTTGGCGCCGGCAATATCGCCGAATTCAACCTGTACGCGGTTTGGGTCGCCATTCCCCACTTTTTCGACTATCTGGCGCAAACCATTCCTGTCCTGCATTGGCGGGTATTGTTCGCCGATCGCCATACCCTGGGCTCGCTGCCTTACTGGGGCTACCGGCTGCCTATCCAGCTGCCGCTGATTTGGGATACCGTGCAGCTGGCGCTGGCTTCGACGATATTATCGGTGCTGGTCGCCAGCGTACTGGCGTTTCTGGCGGCTAATAATACCCGCAGTCCCGCACCGCTGCGCTTCGCGCTGCGTACGCTGGTGGCGTTTTTGCGCACCATGCCGGAGCTGGCCTGGGCGGTGATGTTTGTGATGGCGTTCGGCATCGGCGCGTTCCCCGGGTTCCTGACGCTGGCGGTACATACCGTCGGCAGCCTGACCAAACTGTTTTATGAAGCCATTGAGTCGGCTTCGGACAAACCCGTGCGCGGGCTGTCCGCCTGCGGCGCGGGGACATTACAGCGCATGCGCTTCGGCCTGTGGCCGCAGGTGAAGCCGATCTTCCTGTCCTACAGCTTTATGCGCCTGGAAATCAATTTCCGCCTGTCGACCATTCTGGGGCTGGTGGGGGCGGGAGGCATCGGCCAGGAGCTGATGACCAATATTAAACTCGATCAGTACGATCAGGTCAGCATGACGCTGCTGCTGATCATCCTGGTGGTGGCGCTGCTGGATTATATTTCCGGCAGGCTGCGCAAATGGGTCGTGGAGGGGAGGGGCTGATGCCGACCACAACATTGTCACCGCAGGCGCTGGCGGAATCCAGGCGGCGGCACAAAGATATCTTCGCCCGGCAAAACCGCTACCTGCGCCGGCTGGGCCTGCTGACCGCCGCCGTCGCGCTGTATTATGTTTATTTTTTTTCGGCGTTCGGCCTGCCGTGGCCGCGTTTCCTGCTCGGTTGCCAGCAAATCGGCCATTACATGGCGCGCATGCTGGTTTGGCATGATGTGGCCCACTGGCCGTTTGCCTATTACCTCGGGCAGATCTTCCTCACCATCGCCATTGTCTGGGTCGGCACCCTTACCGCCACCCTGATTGCCTTGCCCCTGTCTTTCCTGGCGGCGCGCAACGTGATGTCCACGCCGGCGCTGCGGCCTATCGCCCTTGTGGTCCGCCACACGTTTGATATTTTCCGCGGTATCGATATGGCTATCTGGGGAATGGTGTTCGTGCGCGCCGTCGGCATGGGGCCGCTGGCCGGGGTGATGGCGATTATCGTGCAGGATGTCGGCCTGCTCGGCAAGCTGTACGCCGAAGGCCATGAGGCGGTGGATAAATCGCCCGGCCGCGGCCTGAGCGCGGTGGGCGCCAACTACGTGCAAAAACAGCGCTTCGGCATCTATACGCAATCGTTTCCCGCCTTCCTGGCGCTCAGCCTGTACCAGATTGAGTCCAATACCCGCTCCGCCGCGGTGCTGGGCTTTGTCGGCGCGGGCGGGGTAGGGCTGGTTTACGCTGAAAATATGCGCCTGTGGAATTGGGATGTGGTGATGTTTATTACCCTGGTGCTGGTGGTAATTGTGATGGTCATGGATAAGATTTCGTCCCTGCTGCGCAAGAAATACATTACCGGTAATGACATCCCCTTATTCCAGGCGCCGCGGATCGCCCGCGAGGTGAAATAACGGCGTCCGGCGGCGCACGGATATCCGCCTCAGATGCCTTGGCCGCCGGAGACCTCGATACGCTGGGCGTTAATCCAGCGGTTGTCTTCCGACAGCAGGCTGGCGATCATCGGTCCGATATCGTCGGGCAGGCCGGCGCGGCCGAGTGCGGTCATCGCGGCGAAAATCCTGTTGATCTCCGGATTGTCCCGCACCGCGCCGCCGCCGAAGTCGGTTTCGATGGCGCCCGGCGCCACCGTATTGACCGCAATCCCGCGGCTGCCCAGTTCCTTCGCCAGGTAGAGGCTTAACACCTCAACCGCCCCCTTTACCGCGGCATAAGCGGCGTAGCCGGGATACGATACCCGGGTCAGGCCCGAGGACAGGTTCACGATGCGTCCGCCGTCCGCCATGTGCGGCAGCAGCGCCTGGGTCAGGAAAAACACGCCTTTGAAATGGACGTTGACCAGGCTGTCGAACTGCGCCTCGGTCGTTTGTCCGATAGGTGCGTAATCACCATGGCCGGCATTATTGACCAGATGATCAAAGCTGTCGCGCCGCCAGGTTTCGCTCAGCGCCGCCTTCACCGCCGCGGCAAACGGCGCGAAGCCCGCGATATTGCCGGTATCGAGGGGCAGGGCGACCGCCTTGCGCCCCATGGCGTTGATGTCGGCGACGACGGATCGGGCGTCTTCGCCGCGGCTGCGGTAGGTGATGATCACATCCCCGCCGCGGCGGGCGATGGCTAAGGCGCTGCTGCGGCCGAGTCCGCGGCTGGCGCCGGTAACGATGGCGATGTTAGTCATGGGGCACTCCTCTTGATTGGGATGTCCATCATAAGCGGTCCGCCGTGCCTTCATCGTTGCCGAAACCTCGACGTTCTTTGCCTATTCCTCCAAACTGATTTGCCTGCCGGCCGGCGATCGGCTAGCATCTGCGCATGAATGATACCCTGCTTACTGCCGTGCGACGGTATGTCGAGGCTTACGCCGATCCCGCCGGACTTGCCCACACTCCCATCGCCGGGCTGACCACCATCCGCGCGACCGCGCCCAGCGGACTGGTTTACGATATCTCCCGTCCGCTGGTGTGCCTGGTGCTACAGGGAAGCAAGCAGGTGGCGATGGGAACCCGCGCGTTCTCGTTTCGCGCCGGCGACTCGCTGCTGATCACGGCGGATGTGCCGACGGTAAGCCAGGTTACCGGCGCGAGCAGCGACGCGCCCTACCTTTCGCTGGTGCTGGACCTGGATCTGGCGGTGATAGCGGAACTGACGGTGGAAATGCAGGCGGACCCGGCAGCCGCCGGGATCCCGGTGCATGCCCAGCCGACCGACGCCGAGGTCGCCGACGCCGCGCTGCGCCTGATGCGCCTGCTGGACCGCCCGGCGGCGGTGCCGGTGCTGCATGCGCAGCTGGTGCGCGAACTGCATTATTGGCTCCTGGCCGGCCGGCATGGCGCGGCCATTCGCCGCCTGGGCTGGCCGGACGGCCATTTCCGGCGCGTGGCGCGCGCCGTCGCCATCCTGCGCACCGGGTTCGCCCAGCCGCTGCGGGTCGATAGCCTGGCGCAGGCGGCCGGCATGAGCCCGTCATCATTCCATCATCACTTTCGCGCCGTCACTTCGCTTTCGCCGCTGCAGTTCCAAAAGCAGCTGCGCCTGATCGAGGCGCGCCGGTTATTGCGCGCGGAAGGTATGACGGCGGGCAGCGCCGCGTTTGCGGTGGGCTACGAAAGCGTATCGCAGTTTACGCGGGAATATAGCCGGATGTTCGGCCTGCCGCCGGGTAAGGACACACAGGCAGAAAGACGCGGGGCCCAGTGATTTAATTTGTGATCAATATCACAAAATTTCCCCTTGAAAGCCGTGGTAGCGCCCTTATTTAACTAGCGAAGGCAACAGATGATATTGCCTTCAGGTTTGAGCTTTTGAATGTGCAACTGATATTCAGGAGGTTTAACCATGGCACGCACAACATTATCCGTATTCCCAAGCTTTAACGATGCTATTTTCAGCGATCGGTTCGATCGCATCGACCGGCTGTTCAGCCAGCTCACCGGCGACACGCCGCTGTCCACGACGCCGTCTTATGATATACGCCGGCATGGCGACGACCGCTATGATTTAACCCTCAGCGTTCCCGGCTGGAAGGAAGACGAGCTGGACATCAGCGCCCAGGGCGGCACGCTGGTCATCAGCGGTAAACGCAAAGAAGAAAACACCGCTGAAGAACAAGACGGCTGGGTGCATCGCGGCATCAGCCGGACTGATTTCTCCCTGAGCTACCGGCTGCCGGAACATGTCAAGGTTGAAGGCGCCAATCTGGAAAATGGCCTGTTAACGGTGAATTTGCTGCAGGAAATACCGGAAACGGAAAAACCGCGAAAAATAGCGATTGGACAGCGCAACCAGGATGCGCCGAAAGCGCTGGAGCATGATGTGGCGTAACGGTGTTGTCCGCCCGGCCCTGAACCCCGGCTTTGACCGGGGTTCAGACTATTTGCCGCCGCTATGGGGCAAACAGCGTAAAGCGTAGCGCCCCCGTGCGCCGCTTTGCCTTTGTCATCGGGCTTTTTTTACGGTTTCTTTGCGCTTTCTTTGCAATGTGCGCGCTGAAGACGCCCGCAGGGTTGCCGATAACCTACCGGGTGCATAGAAAAAGGAGCCCTACCTTGTCCAATACCATCACATCCTCGGCGTCGGCCACATCGTCCGGGGGCGGCAGCGACGTCGCCGCGCAAATCAAGAATCTTACCCAGCAAATCACCAAATTGACCAAGCAACTGAAAACCGTCTCCCAGTCCAGCCTGACTGCCGACCTGAAACAGGAGCAGCAACAGCTTATCGAGGCGCAAATCAAAATGCTGGAAGCGCAAATTGCTCAACTGCGCCAGCAGCAGGCCGAAAAATCCGCCGGCACGCAAAAAACCGCCGCGACCGACGAGATTAAAGCCGATGGCGTCAATCGCGCCGCCGACGCCGATAAGGTCGACGTGTACATCTAAAGCCGCCGTCCGGCCGCCGGGGCGGGCCCGCTTACCACTCCGGCCTGTCCTGCACTATACTTTACCCTGGTTTGCCGGCCGGGGGGTGTTCCGTTCGGCAATAAAAAACCAATTGGTTCAAAAAATCTTGCTAAGCCCGAAGTGTCGCTATAAATTGAACCAATCGGTTCTAAATAGCCACGACGCTGTCGCCTTCGATTTTCATCACCATCCTGTCAGCGCCATAGCGGCACTTAGCGATATTCCAGACACCAACTCCATAAGGGGACCCATTATGAGCACGATTAACGCAGCGGCTTCAGGACAATTTACGCTAGGCGATATTACCATCAACCGGTTGGGTTTTGGCGCCATGCGCATCACCGGCAACGGCATCTGGGGCGAGCCGGAAGATCGGCAGGCCGCGCTGGATACCCTGCGGCGCCTGCCGGAGCTGGGTGTTAACTTTATCGATACCGCCGACAGTTACGGCCCGGACGTCAGCGAAAACCTGATTCGGGAAGCGCTGTATCCCTATGACGGGTTGCTTATCGCCACCAAGGGCGGCTTGACGCGTCACGGCCCGAATATCTGGCAGCCGGTGGGGCGTCCTGAATATCTGCGTCAGGCGGTTTTGATGAGCCTGCGCAAACTCAAGGTGGAGCAAATCGGGTTATGGCAATTGCACCGGGTGGACGCCAAGGTTCCCGAGGATGAACAGTTCGACGCCATTGCCCAGATGCAAAAAGAAGGGTTGATCCGCCACGTCGGGCTGAGCGAAGTCAACGTGCAGCAAATCAAAAACGCCCAGCGCTTTTTCCCGGTGGTCTCGGTGCAAAATATGTTTAATCTGGTGTCGCGCGGCCACGAAGCCGTGCTGGATTATTGTACTGACAACAATATCGGCTTTATCCCCTGGTTCCCGCTGGCCTCGGGCGAGCTGGCCAATCCCGGATCGATACTTGACACCCTGGCGAAGGAAAAAGGCTTTACTCCCGGGCAGATCGCGCTGGCATGGATATTAAAACGCAGCCCGGTCATGTTGCCCATCCCCGGCACCAGTAAGGTAAAACATCTGGAGGAAAACCTGGCGGCGACCCAGGTGCGCCTGACCGACGAGGAGTTTCGCCTGCTTGATGAGCTGGGCCGTAAAGCGCAGCCCTCCCGGGTGCCGGGCAGCAACTGATCCTTCAGGCTGAGGGAAAACCGGCTATCGTCATGATCCTGCGCCCGTCGCGGCGCAGGTTCCTGTCCCGCGCGCGGATTGCACGCTAAGAAATAAGCGGTCCTTATGTGATGCCGGGTTGATGTTATTAATTACAGTGTTGACATGACGATGGAAAGGGGTAGATTGATTATTAACGCAGGCGAAGGCAGTTTTGAAATACTTAATTAAGCCTGTGTTCCAGAAGATGATGCGATAAAGGCAGCGAAGTGGTAAAAATAGTCGTGATTTAAGGTTTGAGTTTGCCAAACGGCGGACGTCACGATGGTAAATAAGGCCACGTAATAAAGCTTTATCATCGCACAATGGGGTCTTAAATGTTAGCGCGATACAGTAAAGCCTTGTAGTTGAAGTGAATATTCGTGATTGTGGGTTTGTAGCCAAATGATTGAGAATATCACGGAGAAAGTAAGGTCTTGTAACAAAAGTATATATCGCGATGGGTGATGTGCTGTGTTAGTCGGTTGGCGTCTGGACTGATTAACCAATATAAGTGTCGGGAAGCTTTTATTCAGTAATATACCGGAGGATAGCTCGTTATAAATACTTGATGTTCCCGTATGAAAATGTACATCGTTAATGTGGTTTGTGTTAAAAAATTGAAGTATTGAATGTTAAATTTTAAATTCGTAGCACCCTGAAAGCCCTGACCTCACCGTCAGGGCTTTTTTCATGGTTTGCCGCCGCGCTGGCGGAGTATTGTCATAATATCCCCAGCCATGATCTACAATTACCTCAGGTTATGACTCCACCGGAGATGTCCATTATGAAACCTTATATCGTATGCCACATGATGTCGGCAGTGGACGGGCGCAGCCTGACGGATGGCTGGAACCTTGACTACGCCTCGGACTTGTATGAATCCACCGCCGCCACCTTTAAGGCCGATGGCTGGATTTGCGGCCGCGTGACCATGCAGGAAATATCCCACGGCACCGATTATCCCAAGAGGCTGGCGAGCACGCCGCTGCCCCGTACCCATTATTTCGCCAGGCGCGATGCCGAACAGTACGCCATATCCATCGATCCGCGGGGTCTGGTGGCCTGGAAAAGCAATACCGCCCTTAACTCACATGTGATTGAAGTGGTGACAAAACAGGTCCCGGACGATTTTCTGGCCTACCTGCGCTCCATTGAGGTGTCCTATGTGTTTGGCGGCGAACTGGAAATTGATTTGGCGGCGGTGGTTACGCTGCTGGCGGCCGAACTGGGCGTGACCAGGCTGATTGTCGAAGGCGGAGCCCATGTCAGCGGCGCTTTTGTCAACGCGGGCCTGGTGGATGAGGTCAGCGTGCTAATCCTGCCGCTGGTAGACGGACGTCCCGGGCGTCCCTCGTCGTTTGAAATTGCCCGCGAGGCTTGGAAAACGCCGAACTACCTGAAGCTCGCATCGGTGGAAAAAACCGATCACGATGGCGTTTGGCTGCGCTATACCAAAATTTAGCCTGGCCGGTAAACGGCCCAATCCACCCATTTACCGGCGGCGCAAAGACGGCCCGGTGCTATTTAGGCAAAATATCTTTATAGATATGGCCGTCTTTCATGATGATCACGAAATTCTTCCCCGGATCCTCGATAAGCTTGATATTTTCCAGCGGGTCGCCGTCCACCAGCAGCAGATCCGCCAGCGATCCTTCCTCCACCGTGCCGAGCCGGCCGGGATAGGGATTGATAAAACCGGATAATCCCATGAGCTCGCCGTTGTCGCCGGTGGCCATTTTCAGCGTTTCCGCCGGGGTAAACCAGCGTACCAGCTTGGCCAGCTGCGCGCCCTGGCGGCTGGCCACCCGCTGGTCGAACAGCGCGTCGGTGCCGAAAGCCGTCTTGATATGGTATTTACCGGCAAGCCGGTAGGCGTTGCCGGTGCCGGCAAACACCTGCTGGGCTTTTTGCCGGGATAGCTCCGTTGGCAGCGGCGAGGCATCCTCATCGTCGAGCAGCGGCTGGATGCTCAGCCAGATACCTTTGTCCGCCAGTAATTTGGCGGTGTCCTCGTCCATCAGCTGGCCATGCTCGATGTTTTTAACCCCGGCGTCCACCGCCTGGCGTATTGCCGCCGGGGTGTAGGCGTGCACCGTGACATAGGTGCCCCAGTTGGCCGCGGCCTCCACCGCCGCGCGAATTTCCGGCACGGTGTATTGTACCGATTCGAGGGGATTGTACTGCGAGGCCACGCCACCGCCGGCCATCAGCTTGATTTGGCTGGCGCCCTGCCTTAATTGTTCCCTGGCCCGCAGGCGGACTTCGTCGGGGCTGTCGGCGATGGCGGCAATGCCCGTGCGTTCAGAAAAGCTTAAGGGGCCGCCAGGCTGGCGGGGCAGCTCGAACATAAAGCGGAAGTCGCCATGGCCGGAGGTTTGCGAGATAAACGCGCCGGAGGGATAAATGCGCGGGCCTGTAATCAACCCTTCGTCGATGGCGCGCTTGAGGCCGAATACCGGACCGCCGAGGTCGCGCACCGTGGTAAAACCGCGCATCAAGGTGTCGCCGGCCTCGTGCGCCGCGCGCATCTGCAGATAGTCCGGACTGGCGGTCATCAGCATCATCTGCGGGGTTGCCGCCATAAACGCATGCCAGTGCGCGTCGATAAGCCCCGGCATCAGCACGCGCCCATTGCCGGCGATCACCTGGGCATGGTCGCCGTTGTCCACGGCGATGGGGTCGGCGGAGATGCGCGCAATGACGCCGTTCTTGACCAGAACGTTGGCCGGACCGGACAGGGCGGTGCTTTTACCGTCAAAGATGCGGACATCCTGGAATAAGGTCACCTCGTGATTGACCGGCGGCGGCGGGGCTTCTCCGGGAATGGCGAAATCGCCTTCATCCGCCAGGGCGGCAGACGAAAATAAACAGAGTATTCCCACCAGGAGCAGCCAGGGATATTTAGAGGTTTTGCCGTAACCTGGTGAAAGAGCGCCGGGCTGACTGTTATTTATTAAGCTCATAGTTATCGATCCTTAAGGATATTCTTGCGGGAACACGCCGCCGGCGGGTTAATAAAAACGCCATTACTCAATAAACTATGTCACGTCGCTGTATTCTGGTCGTCAATCATTTGCCGTATTTGAGATCGGGTGCGCATTAAAAATGGCGGCTTATTTTCCGTTATTAGATAGGTGAATAAATAATATTATTAAGTATGAACTTTGAGGGCCGCAAAAGAGTGTGTTAATACTTAACGTTGTTTTTTATTCCACCGGCATAACCATGATTGCCGCTGAATAAAAGCCATGTCCGCCGCGCCGCGCCGGCTTTTTGCCACCCTGGATATATAAGGCGCCGGTATGCAATGGCCTGGGATAGTCGTGGGTTAACCCGTTGATTATACTAGGCGGAGGATAAGTTTATACTGATGACATTAAATCATGAGATATTTTTATCTTATTTGGGATACCTTTCCGGCGGATTTAACAGGCCTGCTGATTTATTCGCCGGACGGCGGCCAGGGCAAAAGTCGCGACCGGACAGATTTTTTTAACCATCGCCTTTCACTGCCGCGCTGGTTGCGGCCTGGCCGGACCGCGGGATAAACAGCCGGCGTAAACCATTCAGGTCTATTTGGCGCAAATTCTGAAGGACCTTCTTAATTTTTCGTCTGCTTCTGGGCATTTTATTATTATGAAGGGAATTATTGCATTTAGTGACCTTTCCCCGTGCCGTATTATTCCCCGCCGGCGGCGCCCCGGGCCGCGCATAGCGCAATTACCGCCCTCACATTAATAAGCGCGCCAGGCGCTGAAAGAATGTCCGGACAGCTATTGCCACCGGAGCGGGCGGGTGGGACAATCGGCGCCCGCCGGCCAGGACGGTAAGCGCGGGCACGTATGAGACAAAATTATTTTTGGAAACAATGATAAAAAATTTAATTAAAATAGGATTAATGTTTTCAGGCACATTTGTCCTCTCCGCCTGCGCCACCCTGTCAAGCATGCCCATTGATAATTCGGCCGTCGAGGGCCTGCGCCTTGCCGGCCACGGCGATTTGCGCGCCCAGGTGGACAGCCTGGCGCTGCCCATGATCGCCGCCGGGCAATCGCCCGGCCTGGTGGTCGGCGTGCTGCGGCCCGACGGCGCCATGGCCACCTTTGGTTATGGCGTTACCGATAAGCGCGGGGGATACCCCGTCCGGGGCGATACGCTCTTTGCCGTCGGATCGGTGAGCAAGGGATTCCTTGCCGAGGTGACGGTCATTCTGGTTAATAAGGGCCTCTTGCGCTGGGATGAGACGCTGGAGACGCTATTACCGTCGACCGTGCCGCTCAGCCCGGACGCGCGCAATATTACCCTGCTGCAATTAGTCACCCATACTTCCGGCCTGCCAAGGCAAATGTTTTCCCTAGAGATATTAACTTCTTTCGTTCATTATTTATTTACCGGCGAGAATTTCTACTCTTCGCTGGATAATGACCGGCTGATGGATGCGCTGGCCGGTTTTCATCGTCCCGCCCGCCTGGAACCGCGCTATTCCAACCTGGGCTATGCCTTGCTGGATTATATCCTGCAGCGCCGCGGCGGAAAAAAAGTCACAGAGCTGCTGGCGGAAAATATTACCGGGCCGCTGGGCCTGGAGCATACCGGCTACGACGCCGGCTCATTGCCTGGTTATGCGCGCCGGGCCATCGGCCACGCGGGCGATCAACCCAAGTTTATCCGCCGCGGGCAGGCGGTGCCCGACTGGCATTTTTCATCGTATATGGTGGGCGCCGCCGGGCTGTACACCAATGCCGACGACCTGCTGCTGTATGCGCGCGCGCATCTGCGCCCCACCGGTTATCCCGCCTTGGACGCGGCGCTGCGGGACTCCCTTAGCGTACGTTATAGCCGTACGCGGGAAGCCGCGGCGCTGGGCTGGATCGTCGATGATCTCGGCGCGCAGAAAATTACCTACCAGGTCGGTTTTATCGGCGGCTATTCCAGCTATATCGGGCTGGACACGCGGCATAACATCGCGGTGGTGGTGCTGCAAAACAGCTTTAACTGGACCAATAATATCGGCCATCGGTTGCTGCAGCGCATGGGCGAGGCGGAGGATGAAAAGGCCCGCGCGTCGCAAACGCGGGCCGCGCCCCCGGCCCATTGACGCCAAAAACGGCGCCATGGCCGGCGCTGGCGACTTTCGCCGGCTTGGCATATACCTAACAGTATCGTGCTTAAACCAGCATCGCGTCGGCGCAGCCGGGAAGGAGGAGCCTCCCGGCGGATATTAAGGGTCTTTTATGAATCATGAGCATAAATGGTGGCATCGTTCCGTAGTCTATCAAATTTATCCCCGCAGTTTTTATGACGCCGACGGCGACGGTATCGGCGATCTGGCGGGCATTATCCGCAAACTGGATTACCTGGCGCTGCTGGGCGTGGGCGTCCTGTGGTTATGCCCGGTATACGCGTCGCCCAACGATGACAACGGCTATGACATTGCCGATTATTACCGCATCATGGACGAGTTCGGCACCATGGACGATATGGATCTGCTGATAGCCGAAGCCGGCAGGCGCGGCATGAAGATCATGATGGACGTGGTGGCTAACCATACCAGCGACGAGCACCGCTGGTTTTGCGAGGCGCGTACATCGCCGGATAATCCTTATCATGATTATTATATCTGGACCAAGCAACCCAACGATCTCATGTCGGTATTTGGCGGCAGCGCCTGGCAATATGAACCACGGCTCGATGAATATTACCTGCATCTGTTCTCGCGCAAACAGCCGGACCTGAACTGGGCTAATCCCCAGGTGCGCCGGGAAATCGTCGATGTGCTGACCTTCTGGCTGGAAAAAGGCGTGGGCGGCTTTCGCTTCGATGTCATCGATTTGATCGGCAAAATCCCTGAACAGCGCATCATCGCCAACGGTCCCCGGTTGCATGACTACGTGCTGGAACTCAATGAAGACGGCTTCGGTCAGTATGACGATATCCTGACCGTCGGCGAAGCCTGGGGAGCCACCCCGCAGACCGGGGTGCGCTGGAGCGATCCCGAGAGCCGGCAACTGAGCATGATCTTCCAGTTTGGCCACCTGACGCTGGATCAGGCCCGGGTCGGTGGCGAAAAATGGGATATCATCCCCTATGACCTGCGCGAGCTGAAAACCGTGTTAAGCCGCTGGCAGACCGAACTGTACGGCCGCGGCTGGAACAGCCTGTTCTGGAACAACCATGACCTGCCGCGGGCGGTGTCGCGGTTTGGCGATGACGGCCGGTATCGGGTTGAAAGCGCCAAAATGCTGGCCACGGTGTTGCACGGCATGGCGGGCACGCCCTATATCTACCAGGGCGAGGAGATCGGCATGACCAACGTGCGTTTTGCCGCTATCGCCGATTACCGCGATATCGAAACCCTGAACATGTACCGCGACCGCCTGGCGGCCGGGTACCGGCCCCAGGGCCTAATGGCGGCGATCTACGCCAAGAGCCGCGATAACGCCCGCACCCCCATGCAATGGGATACCAGCGAGCATGCCGGTTTCAGCGCCGGCACGCCGTGGATAAAGGTAAACCCCAACTATTGGGACATCAACGCCTTGTCGGCGGTGGAAGATAAGGACTCGGTATTCCATTATTACCGGCGGCTGGTGGCGCTGCGCAAGACGGCGGACTGGCTGGTCTACGGCAGTTATGAACTGCTGTTGCCCGACCACGGCCAGCTGTTTGCCTATTGCCGGCGGTATGAACGCGAGGAATATCTGGTGTTCGGCAATTTCAGCGGCCTTACGCTTACCGTCGACCCGGCGGAACTGCGCCTTAGCGCGCGATCGGTCCCGCTGCTCAATAACTATCCCGACCCGACCCCGTGGGAAAACGGCGTTATCCGCCCGTGGGAAACGGCCATTATCAAGCTGTAGCGCCCGCGTCGATATCCGCCTTGTTCCTGACAAACACCGGAATGGTGTCGATAGGGGTCGCCACCTCGATCCAGGCGCCGCCGGGGTGGGTCCGGCCGGTGAAAAAATCCCGCCAGCGCATACCCTGGGGCAGCGGCGGCAGATAGACGCGCCGGGATGCCATCCCCGCCTCCAGCACCGGCGCCACCAGGATATCCGGCCCGAACAGATACTGATCCTCGATTGACCAGCAGGGCTCATCCTGCGGAAAATCGTAAAACAGCGGGCGCATCACCGGCGTGCCTTTGTCATGGGCCGCCACCATCTGGCGCTGGATATAGGGCCGCAGACGCTCGCGGATATGCAGCCAGCGCGACAGAATGCGGTAATTCCGTTCGCCGAAGCTCCACAGCTCGTTTGCCGAGCCGCTGTTGCACTGTTCGACGCCGTCGCGGAACTTTTCCGGCGGATCGATTTGCGGCTCGCGGCAGCCGTGCAGGCGCATGACCGGGCAGAACACGCCCCACTGGAACCAGCGCACCAGCAGTTCTAGAAAGCCGGGGTCGCGGATGTCCCCGCCCTGGAAACCGCCGATATCCGTCGTCCACCAGGGGATGCCCGCCAGCCCCATATTCAACCCGGCGACCACCTGGATACGCAGTGAAGTGAATGAGGAATGCACGTCTCCCGACCAGGCGAGCGCGTCGAAGCGCTGGCTGCCGGCCCAGGCGCAGCGCACCAGGTTGACGATGCCGGTTTGCCCCTCCCGGCGCTGTCCGTCATACAGGCATTGGGTGAAGTTCTGCGGATAGACATTGCCGACTTCAAGCGCAGTGCCCATGGCATAACGATAATTATCGAAGTGGTAGGTGCGGTATTCCGGCTCCGCCATATCCAGCCAGAACAGGCGAATGCCGATATCGTAATAGTTTTTTTTGATTTTTTTCCAGACATACGCGCGCGCCTTGGGGTTGGTGGGATCAAAAAACGTGGTGCTGCCGCGCGAGTCGAGATTGATGGGCACCCCGCGGTCGGTGCGCACCAGCAATCCCTTGGTTTCCATATCGGCAAAACTGTCGGCCCGGCCGTCGACGGTCGGCCAGATAGAGACCATGAGCTCAATGCCCATGGCGCGCAGCTCGTCCACCATGCCCTTGGGGTCCGGCCAGTCGCGTTGATCAAAACACCAGGTACCCTGGATGGGCCAATGGAAGGAGTCGATCACCAACACCGATAGCGGCAGCCCGCGCCGCCGGTACTCCCGCGCCACCGCCAGTACTTCCTCCTGGGTACGGTAGCGCAGCTTCGATTGCCAAAAGCCGGTGGCGAATTCCGGCATCACCGAGACCGTGCCGGTGGCCCGGGCATAGTTTTCCTCGATGGCGGCCGGGCTGTCGCCGGCGGTAATCCAGTAATCCAGCCGGTCGGTGACCCGCGCGCGCCAGACCGTCTGGTTGGCGGCGAAATGGACTTCGCCCACCGCCGGATTGTTCCATAAAAAACCGTAGCCGAGGCTTGAAAGCATAAAGGGCACGCTGGACTGCGAATTGCGCTGGGCCAGCTCCAGCAGGCAGCCTTTGAGATCCAGCATGCCCTGCTGATATTGCCCCATGCCGTAGATTTTCTCGCCGCGCCGCGCTTCAAAAAACTGCGTCAGCTGATATTTGCCGCCGGGAATGGGATTGAACTCCCGCGCCTCGATTTCCAGCGGGCTGATATATTTGTCCTTATCGGTCTCGCCCGGTTCTATGCCGTCGGTGGTGCGCTGGCGCCACTGTTCGGCCAGCAGCAGCTCGCCGCGCTGGTTGTAGAACGCCAGCCGGCCGCGCTTATCGATTTCCGCCCTGATCTTGCCGTTAACCAGGGTCACCCGCCCATCGGTATGCGTGATGACCGGCCTGGATTTTTTTTTCACCGGCAGCAGCGCCCAATCCTGCTGCATATCCAGTTTGGCATAGTAGCTGACCCTGACCCGCAGGCTGTCTTCGCCCCAGGCCTCCATGATTAACTGCTGGCCGCTGGCGCGCCAGTACACCTTATTATTTCTGATGGCAAAGTTAGACATGCGCTACCCCGGTGACATCCATCCCCTGTTTACTATAGCAACCGCGACGGTAAATGCATGGGCGCGGCCGGGACCGGCACCGCTTTGCGCCCCGGGCGGGCGCGGGCGCCGATCCCGGCGTTCGATTTTTCCGAAACTGTCCGGCATGCGCGCTATTTACTGGCTATAGGGTCACCCGCTCTATATAACTATTAGATAAGGTTGCTTATTATTTGGATAACGGGGCGGGCGCTGATGCTGACACTGCGGCAGTTACGTCATTTTATTGCGGTGGCCGAGGCCGGCTCCATTTCCGGCGCCGCCCAGGCCACCTTCGTCGCCCAGTCCTCGCTGACGCTGGCGGTGCAGCAGTTGGAGGAGGAACTGGAGGCGCCGCTGTTCGAACGGCACGCCAAAGGCATGACGCTCACCCATCAGGGCCACCAGTTTCTGCGCCAGGCCAACCTGATCCTGGCGACGGTGGATAATGCCAAATTCAGCGTCAAGCAGGGCATGGCGCGCCTGAGCGGCAACCTGACCCTGGGGGTGACCAGCCTGGTGTCCGGGTATTTTTTAGTGGATATGCTGACCCGGTTCCGCGCCTGTTATCCCGAGGTGACGGTGCAGATTATTGAAGATGAACGCCGTTATATCGAGCATCTGCTGGTCAACGGCGAGATCGATATCGGCGTGCTGATCTTAAGCAACCTGGAGGACCGCCACGCCCTGCAGACCGAAGTGTTGGTCCATTCCCCGTACCGGTTATGGCTGCCGCCGCTGCATCCGCTGCTGGAGCAGGAAGCCATTTCCCTGGGCGATGTGGCGCCCTATCCGCTGGTGCAGCTCAACGCCGATGAAATGGAAAGGCACGCCAGGCAAATCTGGGCCAGGGCCGGGCTGCATCCCTGCATCGCCATGCGCACCGCGTCCACCGAGGCGGTGCGCAGCATGGTGGCCGCCGGGCTCGGCGTGTCGATCCAGCCGGACATGGCCTACCGTCCCTGGTCGCTGGAAGGCAGCATGATTGAGGCCCGCCAGTTGTCGGATCTGAATGAACATCTCAATATCGGCCTGGCCTGGCGGCGGGGCAACAGCCGGCCGGAGCTGGTGACGCCGTTCCTGGCGCTGGCGCGCGAAAAGACGTCGGCGCGCAAGGTTTCGCTTTAATCGAACGGGGCGTTCGTTATTTAGAATTTGTCGCTGGCAGGCCTGCGGGATAGTCTCAATGTGTAAGCAATTGTACCTACGTTGTTAACACCCGCGCCAATCCCCGAGGGCAACGCCGTGACCGACCTTTCCCTGTTAAGCGAGACTCGTTGGCTCAACTTCATCGACGGCGCAACCGTCGCCGGCGAAGGTGCCGCGCAGCCGATTATCAATCCCGCCACCGGCGCGGTCATCCTTGCGCTTAACGAAGCCGGCGAGGAGCAGGTGATCGGCGCGGTTAACGCCGCGCATCGCGCCTTTGCGCACTGGTCCGCCACCACCCCGGCCTTTCGCGCCGGCATCCTGCTGGAGATCGCGGCCGTCATCGACCGCCACGCCGGCCTGCTGTCCGGGCTGGAAGCGCTGAACTGCGGCAAGCCCCTGCACCAGGCGCGGCAGGACGATATCGCCGCCGCCGCCGACGTGTTCCGCTTTTTTGCCGGGGCAGTGCGTTGCCAGCAAGGGCAATTGGGCGGGGAGTATATCGCCGGCCATACCTCGATGCTGCGCCGCGACCCGCTCGGCGTGGTGGCCTCCATTGCGCCCTGGAACTACCCGCTGATGATGGCCGCCTGGAAAATAGCCCCGGCGCTGGCGGCGGGCAATACGTTGGTCTTCAAGCCCTCCGAACATACCCCGCTATCGATCCTGGCGCTGATGTCCCGGCTGGACGGCCTGCTTCCCCCCGGCGTGGTTAATGTTATCTCCGGCCGCGGCGAGACCACCGGCGCGGCGCTGGTCAATCATCCCCTGGTGCGCATGATTTCCGTGACCGGCGATACCGTCACCGGTCAGAAGATCCTCCAGGCGGCGGTCGGCGGCATCAAGCGTACCCATCTTGAGCTGGGAGGCAACGCGCCGGTCATCGTCTGCGACGACGCGGATCTGCAGGCGGTGGTGGAGGGGATCCGCCGCTATGGCTATTACAACGCCGGCCAGGACTGCACCGCCGCCTGCCGCATCTACGCCCAGGCCGGCATCTACTCCCGGCTGGTGGACGCGCTGGGGGAGGCGGTGGCCGGCCTGCGTTATGCCCGGCCCATTGATGCAGACAACGAGCTTGGCCCGTTGATTTCTTCGCGTCAGCGCGACCGGGTGGCCAGTTTTATCGAACGCGCGCTGGAACAGCCGCATATCTCCCTGGTCACCGGCGGCCAGGCCCACGCCGGCCCCGGCTTTTATTACCCGCCCACGCTGCTGGCCGGCTGCCTGCAGCACGATGAGGTCATCAAAAAAGAGGTGTTCGGCCCGGTGGTCAGCGTCACCCGCTTCGAGGATATCGCCCAGGCGCTGGCCTGGGCCAACGACTCGGAGTACGGCCTGGCGTCCTCGGTCTGGACCCGTGATGTCGACCTGGCGTTTTTCCTGGCCTCGAAGCTGCAATACGGCTGTACCTGGATCAATACCCATTTCACCCTGGTCAGCGAGATGCCCCACGGCGGCCTGAAAGGCTCGGGCTACGGCAAGGATCTTTCCGGCGAGGCATTGCAGGAGTACAGCGTGGTGCGTCATATCATGGCCAAATTCGATACCCGTTTTCCCACCCGCCCCCCAACCCCGAGACAGGAGACAGGCAATGAATAAAATAATGCGGTCAAGCGCCTTATGTATCAGCGTGTTATGTATCAGCGCCCTGGCCCGGGCCGCCGATCTTCCCACCCGGCTGGGCGAAAACGAAGGGCGGGTGGATATCATCGCCTGGCCCGGTTATATCGAGCGCGGCCAGACCGACAAGCAGTATGACTGGGTGACGGCGTTTGAAAAGGAAACCGGCTGCCAGGTCAACGTCAAGACCGCCGCCACCTCCGACGAGATGGTCAGCCTGATGGCCAAGGGCGGCTACGATCTGGTCACCGCCTCCGGGGACGCCTCGCTGCGCCTGATCCTCGGCAAACGCGTCCAGCCGATCAATACCGCCCTGATCCCCAACTGGAGCAAGATCGATCCGCGCCTGACGGGCGGCGCCTGGTATAACGTCGACGGCAAAACCTATGGCGCCCCGTACCAATGGGGACCCAATCTGCTGATGTACAATACCCGGGTATTCACCACGCCGCCGGACAGCTGGTCGGTGGTATTCGAGCCGCAAAACCTGCCGGACGGCAAAAGCAATAAGGGCCGGGTACAGGCTTACGACGGCCCGATCTATATCGCCGACGCGGCGCTGTACCTGAAAAGTACCCAGCCGCAGCTCGGCATCAAGGACCCCTACCAGCTCAATGAAACCCAGTACCAGGCGGTGCTGGCGCTGCTCAAACAGCAGCATCCCCTGATTCACCGCTACTGGCACGACACCTCGGTGCAAATGAGCGATTTTAAAAACGAAGGGGTGGTGGCGTCCGGCGCCTGGCCTTATCAGGCCAATGCCCTGGCGGGCGAGGGGCAGCCGATCGCCACGGTGATCCCGAAAGAAGGGGTTACCGGCTGGGCGGATACTACCATGCTGCACAGCGATGCCGCCCATCCCAACTGCGCCTACCGCTGGATGAACTGGTCGCTGGAGCCGAAAGTGCAGGGGGATGTCGCCGCCTGGTTCGGGTCGGTGCCGGCGGTGCCGGAAGGCTGCAAGGCCAGTACCCTGCTGGGGAGCAAAGGGTGTGAAACCAACGGCTTCAGCCAGTTCGACAAAATCGCCTTCTGGAAAACGCCGATGGCGAAGTGCGACAGCGGCAACGGCGGCCAGTGCGTATCCTACAGCCGCTGGACCCAGGATTATATCGCCATGATGGGCGGCCGTTAGGGCGCCGGTAATTTGCCCGCGGCGCCTGCGCCGGGGCGCCAGCAGGAGGGGCCATGATGAACAGTGCGGTGAGCCTGGATAACGTAACGCGCCGTTTTAACGGCGTTGCCGCCGTGGACGGGGTATCGCTGGATATTCCCGACGGGGAATTTTTCGCGCTGCTGGGGCCGTCGGGTTCCGGCAAAAGCACCTGCCTGCGCCTGATTGCCGGCTTTGAGCAGCCGGACGGCGGCGTTATCCGGCTGCACGGCGTCGACACCGCCAACCTGCCGCCCTATCAGCGCGACGTCAATACCGTGTTCCAGGATTATGCCCTGTTTCCCCATATGTCGCTGCTCGACAACGTGGCCTATGGCCTGATGGTCAAAGGGGTGGGGCGCGCCGAGCGCATGGCCCGGGCCCGGGCCGCGCTGGCGCGGGTGGCGCTGGGCGATGTGCACGATCGCAAGCCGGCCCACCTTTCCGGCGGCCAGCGCCAGCGGGTGGCGCTGGCGCGCGCGCTGGTCAACGAACCGCGCATCCTGCTGCTGGACGAACCGCTGGGGGCGCTGGATCTCAAGCTGCGCGAACAGATGCAGGGCGAGCTGAAAACCCTGCAGCGCGAGCTGGGAATCACTTTTATTTTTGTCACCCACGATCAGGGCGAGGCGCTTTCCATGTCCGACCGGGTGGCGGTATTTAACCAGGGACGCATTGAACAGGTGGATACGCCGCGCCGGCTTTATCTTCAGCCCAGGAGCCGGTTCGTCGCCAATTTTGTCGGCAGCGCCAATGTGATTGGCGGCGAGCTGGCCCGGGAACTCACCGGCGAAAACGGCCTGTTCGCCGTGCGGCCGGAGTTTGCCCGCATCAGCGTAGCGGGCGCGCCCGCGCCGGCCGGCGAGCTGTCGGTTAGCGGCGTTGTGAGCAATATCCTGTTTCAGGGGGCGATGACCCGCTATGAGCTGGTGTTGGCGGAGGGAACCCATTTTTCCGTCAGCGAGACCCATCCGGTACGTTCATCCGGCCAGGAAGGGATTGCCCTCGGCCAGCGGCTGACCGCGTCCTGGTCCCGGGCGGCCATGACCGTCCTCGAGGAGTAAGGAGTATGGCTATGAGCCTGGCCGATCGGCCGCAAACCGCCCGGCGCCCGGGCCGCGCGATAGCGACATTCCTCTACCGCCGGCCGGCGGTGCTGCTGGCGTTACTGTTGCTGCCGCCGCTGATGTGGTTTGTCATCATTTACCTGGGCGCCTTGCTCAGCCTGCTGTGGCAGGGCGCCTATACCTTTGACGATTTCACCATGACCGTGCTGCCGGAGCTGACCACGGCCAATATCCTCGCGCTGTTCAGTCCGGCCAACTACGACATTATCCTGCGCACCCTGGCGATGGCGGTGGCGGTCACGCTGGCCAGCGCGCTGCTGGCGTTTCCCATCGCCTGGTATATGGCGCGTTATACCAGCGGCCGCTGGAAGGCGTTTTTTTATATTGCGGTGATGATGCCGATGTGGGCCAGCTATATCGTTAAGGCCTATGCCTGGACGCTGCTGCTGGCCCATGACGGCGTGTTGCAGTGGTTTTTACAGCATCTCGGCCTGCAGCCGGCGCTGCAGGCGGTGCTTACCCTGCCGGGCATCGGCGGCAGCACCCTGTCCACCTCCCATTTGGGCCGCTTTATGGTGTTTGTGTATATCTGGCTGCCGTTTATGATTTTGCCGATCCAGGCGGCGCTTGAGCGCCTGCCGCCGTCGCTGCTGATGGCCTCCGCCGATCTTGGCGCCCGTCCGGACCAGACGTTGCGCTATGTGGTGCTGCCGCTGGCGGTGCCGGGCATTGCCGCCGGCTCCATTTTTACCTTTTCGCTGACCCTGGGCGATTTTATCGTGCCGCAGCTGGTGGGGCCGCCGGGTTATTTTATCGGCAGCATGGTTTACGCCCAGCAGGGCGCCATCGGCAATATGCCCATGGCGGCGGCGTTTACGCTGGTGCCGATGGTGTTGATCGGTTTGTATCTTACCCTGGCCAAACGTCTGGGGGCCTTCGATGCGCTCTGATCGCGCGCCGCTGGCGCTGAGGCTTGCCGCCTGGGGCGGTATCCTGTTCCTGCATTTTCCCCTGGGGATCATTGCCCTGTACGCCTTTAACACCGAGGACGCGGCGTTCAGTTTTCCGCCGCGGGGATTTACCCTGCACTGGTTTGAACTGGCCGCCGGGCGCCCGGATATTTTGTCCGCCCTGTGGCTGTCCCTGCAGGTGGCCTGCCTGGCGACCCTGATTGCCCTGCTGCTGGGCACCCTGGCGGCGGCGGCTTTGTACCGGCGGGATTTTTTGGGCAAACAGGCCATCGCCATGATGATGGTGCTGCCCATCGCCCTGCCGGGCATTATCACCGGCATCGCCCTGCTGTCCGCTTTCAAGGCGCTGGATATCAGCCCCGGCCTGATGACCATCGTTATCGGCCATGCCACTTTCTGCGTGGTGATTGTTTTCAATAACGTTATCGCCCGGCTGCGCCGCACCTCTTTTAGCCTGATCGAGGCGTCGATGGACCTGGGCGCCGACGGCTGGCAGACCTTCCGCTATGTGGTGATGCCGGGGCTGTCCTCGGCGCTGCTGGCAGGCGGCATGCTGGCGTTCGCGCTGTCGTTTGACGAAATCATCGTCACCACCTTCACCGCCGGCCATGAGCGCACGCTGCCGCTGTGGCTGATGAACCAACTGGGTCGTCCGCGCGATGTGCCCATCACCAATGTCGTTTCCCTGCTGGTCACCCTGGTGACCATGCTGCCGATACTCCTGGCCTATTACCTGACACGCGGCGGCGAGGGCGTGGCGGGCAGCGGCAAATAACCCAAGGACTCTCCTATGCATGACACATTATTGATAGACGGCAGGTCGGTGACGGGCGCGGGCAAACCGACGCCGGTGATAAACCCCGCCACCGGCGAAACGATTATTACCATTAACGAGGCCAGCCTGGAGCAGGTGGACGCGGCGGTGCTGGCGGCGGACGCGGCGTTTGAAACCTGGGGGCAAACCACGCCGAAAACCCGCGCCACGCTGTTGCTGCAATTGGCCGACGCCATCGAGCGCCACGGCGAGGCGCTGGCTCGCCTGGAATCCCTGAACTGCGGCAAGCCGTACCACTGCGTTATCAACGATGAAATCCCGGCGGTGGCGGACGTATTCCGTTTCTTTGCCGGCGCGAGCCGCTGCCTGGGCGGCAGCGCCGCCGGGGAATACCTGGAAGGGCATACCTCCATGATCAGGCGCGATCCCATCGGCGTCATCGCCTCCATCGCGCCCTGGAACTATCCGCTGATGATGGCGGCGTGGAAACTGGCGCCGGCGCTGGCCGCCGGCAATTGCGTGGTATTCAAGCCCGCCGAGCAGACGCCGCTGACCGCGTTGTTCCTGGCGCAGCTGATGGCGCCGATCTTGCCGGCGGGGGTGGTCAACGTGCTGTTCGGCACCGGCGCGGAAATGGGCGACGCCCTGACCGGCCATGAGCGGGTGCGCATGGTATCGCTGACCGGTTCGATTGCCACCGGCGCGCATATCCTGTCCCATACCGCCGGGGGGATCAAAAAGACCCATATGGAGCTGGGCGGTAAGGCGCCGGTGATTGTGTTTGACGATGCCGACATCGACGAGGTGGTGGACGGTGTGCGCACCTTCGGATTTTATAATGCCGGCCAGGACTGCACCGCCGCCTGCCGGCTGTATGTGCAGCGTGGCGTTTACGATGCGCTGGTGGACGCCTTGGGCAAAAGCGTCGCCACCCTTAAAACCGGCGATCCGGCCGATGCCGGCACTGAACTGGGGCCGTTGATTACCGCTGAGCACCTGCGGCGGGTCAGCGGGTTTGTCGAGCGCGCCAGGGCGTTGGCGCATATCCGGGTGATTACCGGCGGCGCGCCGATCGACGGACCGGGTTTCTATTTTGCCCCCACGGTGCTGGCCGATGCGCGCCAGGAGGATGAAATTGTCCAGCGCGAAGTGTTCGGGCCGGTGGTGACCGTCACGGTCTTTGACGACGAAGCGCAGGCGATACGCTGGGCCAACGCCTCCCCCTACGGCCTGGCCTCGTCGGTATGGACGCGGGATATCGGCCGCGCCCATCGGGTTAGCGCCCGTTTGCAGTACGGCTGCACCTGGGTCAACACCCATTTTATGCTGGTCAGCGAAATGCCCCACGGCGGCCAGAAGCTGTCCGGCTTCGGCAAGGATCTGTCGATGTACGGGCTGGAAGATTATACCGCGGTGCGGCATGTCATGATTCGCCATTAGCCGCGGCTTATCACTCCGGTCGGCGGCGGGAATAGGGTTTTTCGCCGCCGCGCCGGGGCCGCGAAAAAATTGCCATAAAAAGCGCTGCCATCGACATAAAAAGATTGCCGTTCCGCTCCGCGTCTGTTATAAAATTCTGCGTTCAAATATTATTGGCTAAATATCACTGGTCAATTGCACCTATTTAATGCAGGCGCGATCTATTATGGTGCATGGTTATTTTCGCAATAAATCCCCCTTATATTTCCTTTGGCAGTAATCAGCATTTCCGGCCGCGGTTCTTCTCTCTCCCTATGTGAATAACTTTTTTTATTGGTCTTATTTATATTTTGTTCTAAACCTAAGCATGTAGTTACAGTTGGCCCGGACGCTGCATCTGTCAGATCGATATCATATGATATCTCCTTCCAAGGAGCTTATTTTGTCTCGTTCAACCCCCATGCTTACCCCGTTAGAATGTACTCAGCAGGCGCTTTCGTGGATTGAGAAAAAAACGCTGACGCATGATGAGATGGTTAACCTGAATAAGGAAGTGATAAACAATTTTAAAGAGTATGTGAATCCTGGTTTTCTCGATTACCGTAAATCCGTGACGGTAGGCGGGGATTACGGAGCCGTAGAATGGCGGGCCGGCGGTCTTAATACGCTGGTCGACACCCAGGGCAGGGAATATATCGATTGCCTGGGTGGTTTCGGCATATTTAACGTGGGGCACCGTAATCCAAAAGTTCTTTCCGCCGTCGAAAACCAACTGGCGAAACAACCGCTGCATAGCCAGGAACTGCTTGATCCGCTGCGCTCCATGCTCGCCAGGACCCTGGCGGCGGTCACCCCCGGCACGCTGAAATACAGTTTTTTCAGCAACAGCGGCACCGAGGCCGTCGAGGGCGCGCTGAAGCTGGCCAAGGCGTATCAAACCCCGCGCGGCAAAACCACCTTTATCGCCGCCACCGGCGCCTTTCACGGCAAAACCCTCGGCGCGCTGTCCGCCACCGCCAAATCCACCTTTCGCCGTCCTTTTATGCCGATGCTGCAGGGTTTCGATCATGTGCCGTTCGGCGATATCGGGGCGATGCGCGATCATGTCTATCGCTGCCGGTCCACCGGCGCGGACGTGGCGGCGGTTATCCTGGAGCCTATCCAGGGGGAGGGCGGGGTCATTATTCCGCCGGAGGGATACCTAACGGCGGTGCGGGCGCTGTGCGACGAGGTGGGCGCGCTGCTGATCCTCGACGAAGTGCAGACCGGCATGGGCCGCACCGGCCGGATGTTTGCCTGCGAGCACGAAGGCGTGCAGCCGGATATCCTGTGCCTGGCCAAGGCGCTGGGCGGCGGCGTAATGCCGATCGGCGCCACCGTCGCCACCGAAGAGGTATTCTCGGTGCTGTTCGAGAACCCGTTTTTGCATACCACCACTTTTGGCGGCAATCCGCTGGCCTGCGCGGCGGCCCTGGCGACCATTAACGTGCTGCTGAGCGAGGATTTGCCGGCGCAGGCGGCGCTTAAGGGCCAGATTTTGCTTAGCGGTTTCGCCCGGCTGGCGTCGGCGTATCCAGAGTTTATGGTGGAGGCGCGCGGGCGCGGGCTGTTGCAGGCATTGGAATTCAGACGCAACGATATCGGTTATGCCTTTGCCCAGGGTATGTTCCGTCATCAAATCCTGGTGGCGGGTACGCTGAACAATTCCAAAACCATCCGCATCGAGCCGCCCCTGACCATTACCCCCGAGTATTGCCAGCAGGTGCTGGCGGTAGCGGAACGGGTACTGGACCAGATGCGCGGCAAGGAACCGGCCCATTACAAAACGCCGGCGACGACGGTGGCGCAGCCGCAAACGCAGGCACACATACCGTTCCCCTTGGCCGCCTCGACCGGCCTGACCGCATAAGACGGACCCGCCGTTGTCGCTTGCGGGAGGGGTTGCCGTGTTGGCGCGGGTTTTGCCTAGGCGGCATAAAGCTTACTCCTAGGCGCCCCCCCACCGGTTCGGCATAAATCCCGCGGTAAGCGTCGTGATGCTCAGCCGACCGGCATCACCTGGCGGCCCAGCTGTTCATTGACCACCTGCGCCATGGCCAGATAAATGGCGCTGGCGCCGCAGAACAGGCCTTCATAGCCGGCAATGACGATGATCTGATGATTGCCGGTAATATTGCCGGCGGCCAGCAGGGCGAACAGCACGGTCAGGCTGCCGAACACGATTTGCAGGCCACGGCTGGATTTAAGGGTGCCCAAAAACATAAACAGGGTAAAAATGCCCCACAGCGCCAGGTAAACGCCTAAAAATACCGCGTCGCTCGGCTCGGCCAGGCCCATGCGCGGCAGCATCAGAATCCCCACCAGGCTCAGCCAGAACGCGCCGTACGAGGTAAACGCCGTGGTGCCGAAGGTATTGCCGTGCTTATATTCCATAATACCGGCGATGATTTGGGCAATGCCGCCGTAAAAAATCCCCATACTGATAATGATCGAGGTTAAAGGGAAAAAACCGGCGTTATGCAAGTTTAGCAAGACGGTGGTCATCCCAAAACCCATTAATCCCAGCGGGCCGGGGTTCGCCAACTTAAAGGTATGCATATATCCTCAGCAGAAAAAAGCAAAATGAAGTGGACTGACTGTCCTGTTGCGTCCCGCGACGGCGAAGATGGCTCTGCGGCCGAAGGAGGGCTGCGGCATCATAATGACCTTGCACGGCTGAAACAATGATTTAGATTAGTGCCGGGTGATTTTTGCCGGTTTTTGCCGGCCGGAAAAAAAAGGTGCGCCTGGGCGCACCAATATTCTGCCAAATATCAGCAGTATCGGGATAACCTTACCCCTTGCCTTTTACACTACTGATAAATGTTTGCCGCGCCGATGACGATCCCAGCCGCTCCGCTTCGTTGAGCAGCTTCAGCGCCTTATCGATATTACCGTCGCGCACCGCTTGTTTAATGGCTTGATTAAAATAGCTCTCGGTATCGTTAAGCATCGGCGCGGCCGGTCCCGCTGCCGCTGCCTGGGGCGCCGGCGCCGGCGGCGCGGTATTGCCGACCACGACCGGCTGCGTCTCGGGGCCGGAGAAGATCTGGCCGATGGTGATATTGCCGCTCTTCTGTTCCGCCTCCACTTTTAACCTGATGGTGCCGGTGTCGCTATGGCGGCCGATGGGATCGGGAATATCGGGCACCGCATTACCGACGCCCTCGGCGTAGGCCTTGGCCGGATTGGTCATGGTGGTGGTGGTCAGCAGGTCCTGGCGGGTGGTATAGATCAGCAGGTAGATTTGTTTCTGTCCCAGGGCGGGGGTGAGCTTAAGCGTGCCTTCCAGCCGGTCCATCGACATGCCGCCCGGTTTTTCATAGGGGAAATAGCTGCTGGGGAAAAACGCCGCCGGACGCAGTTGTTCATCCAGCACCAGCACGTTGGGGGCATAGATCGACTGGCCTTTAGCCAGGCTGCTGAGGGTGATGGCCAGCGATCCGCGGTTGGCCGGCAGCGTAATGGCGGCCACCGGCCCGGTGATATCGCCCATCTGGATGCGGGGCGAGGCGCCGTCGAGAATGATTTCCTGCCTGGCCGGGGGCATCAGCGTCTGCCAGGGCAATTGCCGCAAGGTGGACTGCGGTATCACCGGCGCCACCGACATATCTTGGGGGTTGGTCAGGGTATCCGCCAGCGTGGTGGCCGGCAGGGTGGCGCTCAGTGCGGCCATCAGGCACAGGGAAAGTATTTTTATTTTCATTATTATCGCCTTTTCAGCGTGACGAGCGACGGGCCGTCGCCGGGCAAGTAGCGCCGGCCCGCCAGGTACTATCCCACGCGTCCTACCCCCGGGGGCGGGACGCGCCGGAGATTATTTCCACCAGGCTTCCATCTGCACGCCGAAGGAGACTTCATCATCCTTACCGCGGCTGAAGGTGGTCGAGCTGTTATCGCTATACGCGATGCCGTTGGTAAAACCGGCGTCGTTATTGCCATAACCCCATTTTTCATTCCATTTGGCGTAGGTGGCGAACAGGCGGATCGCCGGACGGGAGAAGATGCTGTCCCCGGCCTGCCACTGCTGCGCCAGCGTCACTTTATACTGATCGTTGCGATCGCTGGTGCGCTGGGATTTGACATTGTCGTAGCCGACTTCCAGCAGGGTGCTCATGATCGGGGTCCATTTGTACATCGGGCGTATGCCGACGGTGTACCAGGTGGTGCCGTTATTGTTATCGCGGTCGATATCCTGGTACATGCCGACGTACATCATTGCCCACTTGTCGTTGAAGTCCAGGCCGCCGTGATCCAGCACGCGGATCATATGGCCGTCGTTATCGACGTAGGAGCCGTGCGGGCGCCCGGTATTATCGGTGGTCATGGCGTCGGTGGCGTATTGCAGCACAAACTTGTTAAAGCCGTTGCCGATGGTCTGGGTATGCTCCATCGTGGCCATGGTGCCGTCTTTGGTGGCCCCGTCCGCCAGATTGAAATTGTCCTGCACGTTGGCGCGGCCGTAGTCCACGCCGAATTCCAGCTTGCCGCCGGGGTTGGTTTCCAGTTCGGCGATACGCACGTCGTAGATGTCGTTAATGGTCGGCACCTGGTTGAGCTGGTTATCGATATAACCATAAGAGCCGCCGGACTCGCTGTTGCGCGTTACCGCCAGGGACAGCTTGCCTACGCCCAGATCGATATTTTCCAAACCGGCGCCGGGACCGGAAATGTCCCAGTAGTAGAAGTCGATCATATGGACGTCGTGACGCTGATAGAAACGTTTCCCGGCCCACATATTGGCGCCCGGCAAGGCGTCGATCAGATTCTTGCCCACCACGTTGACTTCGCGGAAGCTGGGTTCCAGCGGTTCGTCATCGTTACGCTGGGAAACGGAGTACCCCACGTTGGTATCGAAGTAGAAGCTCTTGTTGCCTTCGCGCCACAGCTCCTGCCCGAGTTTTAATTCGGCGTAGGTTTCGCATTCGTTGCCAAGACGGTATTTACTGGAGGCGCCGGTGGCCTTGAAGCATTGCTGCTCGCCGCCGCTCCCGGTCCAGCCGATGCCGGAACGGGCATAACCGCCAAAATCCACCGCCATCGCCTGGGCGGAAGCCGCGCCGGCGATGATTGCCACTGACAAAGGTAAAATGCGTAGGTTAGTCATTATTTTCTCCTGATTATTATTGCCTGCGGACAGGCAGACTTATACGCCCGGTTCCTGATGTAACCGTCGGCAGGCGCTGCCATCCTCGCGGAATAAATGGCAACGCTCGGGCGGTAGGCCGATAGCGAATTGGGCACCCTCGTTTACCAGCACCACGTCATTCTGGCGATAAACCAGATTGAGGCGGAGCGAGGGAATTTGAATATGGATCAGGGTTTCATACCCCAGTTGCTCCACCACCTGCACCACGCCTTCCAGGACGACATCGGCGATGTTGCCGGCCAGCAAATGCTCGGGCCGGATACCCAGCGACATCGTGGCGCCGACCTCCACCCGGCTGCTCTCCACCGGCAGCCACACTTTCTGGCCGTTGTGCAGCGCGATCTGCACCTGGTCGATGGCGATGGCGGTGACTTTTACCGGCAGGAAATTCATCTTCGGCGAACCGATAAACCCGGCGACAAACCGATTTTCCGGGTAGTGATACAGCGCCAGCGGCTTGCCGACCTGCGCCACGCGCCCGCCGTCGAGCACCACGATTTTGTCCGCCAGCGTCATGGCCTCGGTCTGGTCGTGGGTGACGTAAATCATGGTGCGCCGCAGGCGCTGGTGAAGACGTGAAATCTCGATACGCATCTGGACGCGCAGCGCGGCGTCCAGGTTCGACAAGGGTTCGTCTAGCAGGAACACCTGCGGCTCCGCCACCAGGGTGCGGCCGATGGCGACCCGCTGGCGCTGCCCGCCGGATAACGCTTTGGGGCGGCGGTCCAGCAAATGGCCGAGCTGGAGAATCTCCGCCACCTGGTTTACCCGGCGCGTTATTTCCTCTTTTTTCACCCGGGCCAGCTTCAGGCCGAAGGACATATTGCCCGCCACCGACAGGTGCGGATAAAGCGCGTAGGACTGGAAAACCATCCCGACCCCGCGTTCGGCGGGCGGCACGTCATTCATCCGGCGATCGTTGATTTTCAGCTCGCCGGAGGTGATGTCCTCCAGCCCGGCAATCATTCTCAGCAAGGTGGATTTGCCGCAGCCCGACGGGCCGACAAACACCACGAACTCCCCTTCGCCGATATCCAGATTGATATCGCGGGAAATCACGTTTTCACCGTAGCTTTTGCAGATATTGCGCAGCGTCACGCTTGCCATAGACCCGGATTCCTGCCTCTGTTTACCCTGCCGCCCGGCGGTGCGGCGGCAGGCTGACATCAAGTGTCGGCAAGTGTGAGGGAAATGCGCGGCAGGGAAATCATCCGGGACGGTTTTTTTCAAGGGGGAGGCGGCGGGATGACGGCAAAGCGCCATTCACGGCCGCATCGGCGGCGAGCCGGCAAAAACGTGACGGCGGCGGCAAATATCCAGCATGCTTTTTGTGGCTTGCCCCGCAAATTGTCCACGGAGTGTTAATGCGGTCACATCGGGAGGCGCAGGGGCGTAGGACGGGGGAGGATGAGCGCGCCTGAGGTTAAACGCAGTATGTCCGGTGTATAAATTCACCACAGCTTTCCGTGCGCCCCGAACATCGCCGGGCAGGTTGCAGGTACGATGCCTGTCGGGACCCGCTTTGCGCGCGTTGGGAACGCTGCCACCAGTAAGGATGGAACTATGACCCGCATCAAATGCACTCTCCGTACCCTGGCGCTGTCGTCCCTGATGTCGGCGATGGCCTGTTCTTCGGCGTTCGCCAAAATAGAAGAAGGCCGGCTGCTTATCTGGATCAACGGCGACAAGAGTTACAACGGCCTGGCTGAAGTCGGCAGGAAGTTCGAACAGGATACCGGCATCAAGGTGAGCGTAGAGCATCCCGATAAGCTGGAGGAAAAATATCCCCAGGTGGCGGCCACCGGCGACGGACCGGATATTATCTTGTGGGCGCACGACCGCTTTGGCGGTTATGCCCAGTCGGGCCTGCTGGCGGAAGTGGCGCCGGATCAGGCGTTCCAGGATAAGCTGTTCCCCTTTACCTGGGACGCGGTGCGCTATAACGGCAAGCTGATCGGCTATCCCATCGCGGTGGAGTCCCTGTCGCTGATTTACAACAAGGATCTGGTCGGCGCGCCGCCGAAAACCTGGGAAGAGATCCCGGCGCTGGATACCCGACTGCGCGCCAAAGGCAAAAGCGCCATTATGTGGAACCTGCAGGAACCCTACTTTACCTGGCCGATTATCGCCGCCGCCGGCGGTTATGCCTTCAAGCCGGAAAACGGCGGTTACAATATCAAGGATGTGGGGGTGAACAATGCCGGCTCCCGCGCCGGGCTGCAGTTTATCGTCGATTTGGTCAAAAGCGGGCATATCAGCGCCGATACCGATTATTCCGTCTCCGAAGCCGCCTTCAACAAAGGACAGACCGCCTTGACCATCGACGGCCCCTGGGCCTGGGGCAATATGGAAAAAAGCGGCGTTCACTACGGCGTGGCGCCGTTGCCTACCTTCCAGGGCCGGCCGTCGAAACCTTTTGTCGGCGTGCTAAGCGCCGGGATTAACGCCGCCAGCCCCAATAAGGAACTGGCGAAAGAGTTCCTGGAAAATTACCTGCTGACCAGGGACGGACTGGATGCGATGAATAAAGACAAGCCGCTCGGCGCGGTGGCGCTGAAAAGCTATCAGGCGGAGCTGGCCAAGGATCCCCGGATCGCCGCCACCATGGCGAATGCGCAACAGGGTGAAATCATGCCCAATATTCCCCAGATGAGCGCGTTTTGGTATGCCGAGCGCAGCGCGGTGGTCAACGCCATAAACGGTAAACAAAGCGTGCAGGCGGCGCTGGACGGCGTGAAGGACCGCATTACCAAATAATCCGCCGGCCGCCGTCACGGGGCCTGCGTTCAAGCGGGTTGTCATCCGCCGTTATAGGAAGGGTTATGTCAAACACCGGCTCGGTTCCTCTGTCCCGCAAGCCCGCGCGCTGGCGGCATCACCGGTTTGTGAAGTGGGCGGTCGTGATTTTTTGCGCCCTGGCCATCGCCTGGATGGTGATACCGCTGTATGCCCGGGGTGAATATCTGTTTGCCCTGCTGACGCTCATCCTGACAAGCGCGGGGCTGGCCGTTTTCGCCAATGCCGGGGCCTATGCCTGGCGCTATGTGTATCCGGGACTGGCGGGCGTGGGGCTGTTTGTGTTGTTTCCGCTGCTGTGCACCGTCGGCATCGCCTTTACCAACTACAGCAGTGTCCATCAGCTGTCCTTTGAGCGCGCGCAATCGGTGCTGCTGGATCGGCAGTTGCAAATCGGCAAAGCCTACGCCTTCAGCCTGTACGGCCAGGGAACCGCATGGCGGCTGGCGCTGGCCGATGCCGACGGCGGACGGTTATGGGTCTCGCCGGCGTTCAGCCTGGACGGCGGCCGGGACCAGACGCTAATGATGTCGCCGAGCGACGCGCCGCCGCCGGGAGAGCGCGGCACGCTCAGGGTGGTAACACAGTATCGCCAGGCCCTCGGCCGGCTGACGCTGCAATTGCCCGACGGCGCCCGGCTGCGCATCAGCTCGTTACGGCAATTTTCCGGCCTGCGGCCGCTGTATACGCTGGGCGGCCAGGACCGCCTGACCGACAGCCGCACCGGGGCCGTCTACCGGCCCAACCGGGCCACGGGTTTTTACCAGGCGGTCGATGCCGAAGGCCATTTTGTCGCCGGGCAGCTCAGCCCGGGTTATACCGTGCCGGTGGGGTGGCAAAATTTTATGCGGGTGGTAGAGGATCAGGGAATCCGGCAGCCTTTCCTGGCCATATTTGTCTGGACCATTGTGTTTTCGTTGCTGACCGTGGTCCTGACGGTGGCCATCGGCATGGTGTTGGCCTGCGTGGTGCAATGGGAGGCGCTGCGGGGCCGCGCTTTGTACCGGCTGCTGCTGATCTTGCCGTATGCCGTGCCGTCGTTTATTTCAATATTGATTTTCAAGGGATTGTTCAACCAGAGTTTTGGGGAAATCAATATGCTGCTGAACGCTGTGTTCGGCATCCGGCCCGCCTGGTTTCAGGATCCGCTGCTGGCGCGGCTGATGCTGGTGGTGGTGAACGCCTGGCTCGGGTATCCCTATATGATGATTTTGTGCATGGGGCTGCTGAAATCCATACCCGATGACTTATACGAAGCCTCGGCCATGGACGGCGCCGGACCGTTACAGAATTTTTTCCGTATTACGCTGCCGCTGCTGCTCAAGCCGCTTACGCCGCTGATGATCGCCAGCTTTGCGTTTAATTTTAATAATTTTGTGCTGATCCAGCTGCTGACCAACGGCGGGCCTGACCGCATTGGCACCAGCACTCCCGCCGGTTATACCGACCTGCTGGTAAGTTATACCTACCGTATCGCCTTTGAAGGCGGCGGCGGGCAGGATTTCGGCCTGGCCGCCGCCATCGCCACCCTTATTTTCCTGCTGGTGGGCGGGTTGGCGATACTGAATGTGAAAACGGCGCGTCTGACATTTGATTAAGGAGGTCCCGGGTGGCTATGGTGCAATCTTCATCGCGTTTTCTGCGGCTGGCGGCGACGCACGTGCTGCTGCTGGGTTTTATCGCCCTGATCGTGTTTCCATTGCTGATGGTGCTGGCGATTTCACTGCGCGTCGGCAACTTCGCCACCGGCAGCCTGATCCCGCAGCAGATATCCCTGGAGCACTGGCGGCTGGCGCTGGGTTTGAGCGTACGGCACGCGGACGGCAGCATAACCCCGCCGCCGTTCCCGGTGCTGCTGTGGTTATGGAACTCGGTAAAGGTGGCGACCATTACCGCCCTGGGCATCGTGGCGCTGTCCACCACCTGCGCCTACGCCTTTGCCCGCATGCGTTTTCACGGTAAAAGCGCGTTGCTTCAGGGCATGCTGATTTTCCAGATGTTCCCGGCGGTACTGTCGCTGGTGGCGCTGTACGCGCTGTTTGACCGGTTGGGTCAGTATCTGCCGTTTATGGGGCTTAATACCCATGGCGGGGTGATCTTCGCCTATCTTGGCGGCATCACGCTGCATGTCTGGACCATCAAGGGCTATTTCGACACTATCGAGGGTTCGCTTGAGGAAGCGGCCGCGCTGGACGGCGCCACGCCCTGGCAGGCGTTCCGGCTGGTGTTGCTGCCGCTGTCGGTGCCGATACTGGCGGTGGTGTTCGTGCTGTCGTTTATTGCCGCCATTACCGAGGTGCCGGTGGCGTCGCTGCTGCTGCGCGATGTGGATAATTTCACCCTGGCGGTGGGCATGCAGCAGTATCTCAATCCGCAAAACTATCTGTGGGGGGATTTTGCCGCCGCGGCGGTACTGTCCGCCCTGCCCATCACCCTGCTGTTTTTGTTGGCCCAGCGCTGGCTGGTAAGCGGTCTTACCGCCGGAGGCCTGAAAGGTTAAGCCACTGTTGTTGTTCTTGCGTACGTGTCTGTGTCTGTGTCCTGTGTTTTTGGCGACGTTATGTCGCCATTTTTTTGCCGGGCACGAAAATATTGATTTTTTCTGCCAAATGGCTATCATGAAGTATGACATTTGGCAGAAAGTGAGGCGTGCATGAAAATATATACCCCTCCCGTAATGAAAGAGCCCGCACATAGCCTATGGGCCTCCGCTCATTTGCCGGATGCGTCCGGTCCCGAGCTGCGTCATCTGATGATGGAAGGGCTTGAAGTGTCGGTAATTGATAATATCAGGTCCATCGTCGGCTTCAAAAGAGAAGAATTTTTGGCGACGCTTGGGTTAAGTGGACGCAGCATTGCCCGGCGTAAAGAGAAGCTCTCTCCGGCTCAAAGTGAATCTATTACCCGTTATGTTACCGCCTTTGATATGGCTTTAGCGCTGTTCGGCAATGACTTCCAGAAAACCATTGCCTGGATGAACAAACCTGCCAAAGTTTTAGGCGGCGAAACACCCAATCAGGCAATTGGCACTGAAACCGGTGCCCGTGATGTGGTCAGTTTGATTGAAGGCATTAAACATGGAGTTGTCATGTGATCTTGTATCGATTTTGCCAGAAGCAATATATCGCCACCGCGTGGAGTGGCGTTGGCGCTTTTAACAGCTCGGTGGCAAGATGGAACAGAATGGGTACGCCGATGGTGTATATCTCCTCGGCAGTGTCACTGGCCATTCTGGAAGTATTAGTGCATTTACAGGACGAATCCATATTAGATTTTTATCAGTTAATGAGTATTGACGTACCCGACGATTTCATTGTCAAGCTCAATGCGCAAGATCTTCCTGCTAACTGGAATGCGCCGGTGCCGATTCCCGCCACCAAGGATATCGGCACACAATGGTTTCAGGGAAAATCGAGCGTCGGGCTAATGGTGCCTTCCGCCATTGTGCCTATGGAATACAATGTATTGATTAACAATGAGCATCCGGCGTTTGCTGGTTGTCTGGCGTCGGTTACGCCGCTCGAATTTACCTTTGATCCAAGGCTGAACCCCAGCCTCTAACGCAACTGGCGACGCCGGTTGATATCCCGCAGCAGGGCATTGATGCCCTTATCGGCGAAAATCTCCTCCAGGCCGCGCGTCAATTTGCGGCGCCAGTTCGGATACCCATCGCTGGTGCCGGGCACGTTGACCGGCGTGGTGATATCCAGCCAGTCCTCGGGCTGTAATCCCAATAACGCGCTGCCGCTGTCGGCCAGATAGCGGTGAATGGCATGGTTAAGCATGCGCGACATCGGCAGGCCATCGGCCCGGCGCGATACCCGCCGCGGCAGGCCGCCGTGACGGTGCAGGGCGTCCAGCAGCCCCTGGCGCGCGCGCCGTCGGTCCTCATGCAGATAATGCAGCACCGCCGCGTCGGGATACAGTCCCAGCGTTTTGCCAAGGCTGAGATCGCCCGCGCCCCAGTAGCCGCGCAGCGTCGGTAAATCATGGGTGGCGGCGGTGGCCATCGACTGCGGCGGGTAGGCTTCCGGCGGCTGGAAATGATGCCGGGCGTCACGCTCGAAATAGAGCACTTTATAGGAATAAACGGCGCTGTCGCGCAGCCGCGCGAGGATTTCATGCGGCACGGTGCCCAGATCCTCGCCGATCACCAGGCACTGGTTGCGCAGGCTCTCAAGCGCCAGGATGGCGAGCAAATCGTCCAGCGGGTAGTGGACGTAGGCGCCCTGTCCGGCGGTATCGCCGCGCGGGATCCACCACAGGCGCAGCAGCGACATGACGTGATCGATGCGCAGCGCGCCGCAGCCCTGCATATTCGATCGCACAAGATCGATAAACGGCTGGTAGCCGCGGGCGGCCATCACCCGCGGATCCATGGGCGCCAGCCCCCAGTTCTGCCCCTGCGGACCGAGCACATCCGGCGGCGCGCCTAGCGCTACCTCAAGGCAATATAATGCCGGATCGCTCCAGGTTTCCGCGCCGCCGTCGCTGACCCCCACCGCCAAATCGCGGTATAAGCCGAGAGGCATGCCAAGCGCCCGGCAGAGCGCAGAACATTCGGCAAACTGACGGTCGGCCAGCCACTGCAGCCAGAGATAAAACGCGATCTCACCGGCATGCCGCCGGCGAAACGCCTGCGTTCCGGCGCCCTGGCTGGCGCGGTACTCGGCAGGCCAGTCCTGCCAGCGGCGCCAGGACGGATCCCGCGCCAACAGGTACGCGTGCAGGGCGTCAAATTCAGCCTGATGGCGCAGGCTGTCGCCGCCCAGGCGCACAAAAGCGGCAAACGCCAGGCGCTGCGCGTCCTGTTCCCCGCGCAGGCTGAACTGTTGCCAGCACAAACGCAGCGCGGCTAATTTCAGCGCGCCGACCCGGGGATAATCCACCTCGGGAGCGGCGCGCGCCAGCGCCAGCGCTTGCTGCACCTCTTCGCGCGCCCACCATGACCGCGCCGCCGGGCTAAGGTGGAAATCCTCCAGGCTATTGATATCGATATACAGCATATTCAGCCAGCGCCGTGACGACGGGCTGTAGGGACTGGCATCGCCCGGCGTGGCCGGGCAGAGCGCATGGATGGGGTTGAGACCGACAAACGCGCCGCCGCGCCGGGCGACTTCCCGCACCATCGTTTTCAGATCGCCGGTATCGCCGATACCCCAATTGACCGCCGAACGCAGCGTATAGAGCTGGATGCAGGCGCCCCAGAGCTTTTGCCCGGCCAGCAGCGCCCCTGGCTGAAAACAGCAGGGCGGGGCGATGATTACCCGGCAATGCCACTCCCGCGCGCCCTGGCTTAACGTTAACCGGTGATAGCCGCACGCCAGGGTGTGGGGCAGCGATAGCGGCGATCCGGCGCTTATCTCGCCCTGAAGGGTTCCGCCCTGCTCGGTGCGCAGTTGCCAGCGGTAATCGCCCCGGCCGCCGGGCGTCAGCGCCGCCGGCGCATCCCGGCGCCAAACGGCCACCGGCGGCAGCGGGTCCTGCGAGACGGCCGCCAATCCTGACCCGCGCCCCATGGCGTCCAGCAACCGTCGTTTGGTTTGTGCCGAGATGGCCTGCCGCTGGCCCAGGGCATTGATATAGTCGCTGCCGATACCGGCCTGGGCCGATATCTGTTCCAACAAGAGTTCTTCCATTATTTTTCCCGCGGTGGATAGCCGTCGCCCGTTTGCCGCCACCGGCCATCATGACGCGGCATAGGGCGTTTTTCATCCTCCCGGCGGCGGGTTAAAAGGGGAGGAGCGCCAAGGCTGAGTTAAAATTGTGATAGGGCGCAATTTACTAAAATGGGATATGGATAACCTTAGGTAATAATTATTTACATTATAATTACAATGGTTAACAGTTAGTTTTAGCACATTGCCGTGTACCCCTGGGGAAATAAAAACAATGCTAATCCCATCAAAACTGAGACGGCCAGTGAGGCTGCAAAGTGCCGTGCCGCGCCAGCGTTTGCTGGACCGGCTGGATAGCGCGGCGAACTATCGCCTGGCGCTGATTACCAGCCCCGCCGGTTACGGCAAAACGACGCTTATTGCGCAGTGGGCGGCGGCGAGGCAGGATCTGGGCTGGTATTCCCTTGACGATAGCGATAATGAACCGGAGATCTTTGCCAATTACCTGGTGGCGGCGATCCAGCAGGCGACGGGCGGCCATTGCCTGCGCAGCGAAGCGCTGGCGCAGAAGCATCAGTATGCCAGCCTGGGAACCTTGTTTGCCCAGCTGTCGGTGGATCTGGCCGACTGGACCACGCCGCTTTTCCTGGTCATCGACGATTACCATCTGATCACCAATACGGTTATCCATGACGCCATGCGCGGCCTGCTGCGCCAGCAGCCGGATAGCCTCAAGCTGGTTCTGCTGTCGCGCAACCTGCCGTCGCTGGGCATCGCCAATCTGCGGGTGCGCGATCAACTGTTGGAAATCGGCAGCCAGCAGTTGGCCTTTACCCATGAGGAGGCCAGGCAGTTTTTCGCAGGACGCCTGGATATGCCCATCGCAGCCCAGGACAGCAACCGGCTGTGCGACGAGGTCGCGGGCTGGGCGACGGCGCTGCAGCTGATTGTGCTGTCTTCCCGCCAGTCCGATACCCCGGCCAGCAAAACCGCCCGGCGGCTGTCGGGCATTAATGCCGGTCATTTGTCCGATTACCTGGTGGATGAGGTGCTCGATCGGGTCGATGGCGCCACCCGTCGTTTCCTGCTGCGCTGTTCGCTGCTGCGCTCGATGAACGATGCGCTGATTGACCGGCTGATGGGCGAGGGAAACGGCCAGCAGCGGCTGGAGCAGACCGAACACCAGGGGCTGTTTATCCAGCGTATGGACGACAGCGGCGAATGGTTTCGTTTTCATCCGTTATTCGCCAGTTTCCTGCGCCAGCGCTGCCAGTGGGAACTGGCGGCCGAGCTGCCCGAGATCCATTGCGCCGCCGCCGAGGGCTGGCTGGCGCAGGGCTATCCCGCCGAAGCCATCCACCACGCGATGGCGGCGAATGATGTGGGTATGATGTGCCGGATCCTGCTTGATAGCGGCTGGACGTTATTTAACCATGGTGAGCTGGCGTTGCTGGACCGTTGCCTGAAGCATTTGCCCTACGACGTGCTGATCCTGCGGCCCAGGCTGGTGTTGCTCAAGGGCTGGCTGGCCCAGGGCCAGCACCGGAGCGCCGAGGTGGCGAGCCTGCTGGCTCATGACAAAGCGGAGATGGCGCGGCGCAAACTCGATCTTGCCCCCTGGCTGGTGGCGGAGTTTAACGCCCTGCTGGCGCAGGTGGCGATAAATACCGGCAAGCCCCTTGAAGCGGAATCCCTGGCTGCCGAAGCGCTACGGTTTTTGCCGCAGTTTAATTATTACGGCCGTATTGTCGCCACGTCGGTGACCGGCGAAGTCGCGCATTGCCAGGGACAGTTGGTCAAAGCCTTGAGCATGATGCAGCAGACCGATCGGATGGCCCGCCGGCATGGGGTGTATCACTACGCCTTGTGGGCCTTGCTGCAGCAAAGCGAAATCCTGATAGCGCAGGGGTATTTGCAGGCGGCGTATGAAATACAGGATAAGGCGTTCGAACTGGTGGGCGAGCAGCATCTGGAACAATTGCCGATGCATGAGTTCCTGCTGCGTCTGCGCGCGCAGCTGCTGTGGTCCTGGGCGCGCCTGGACGAGGCCGAACAGGCCGCCAGCGCCGGGCTGAAGGTGCTGGAAAGCGCCGAACCGCAGCAGCAGCTGCAGTGCCTGGCGATGCTGGCCAAAATCGCGCTGGCGCGCGGCGATTTTGATAATGCCCGCAGCCATCTGCACCGTTGCGAGAACCTGATAAGCGGCGCGCAATACCATAGCGATTGGGTGACCAATGCCGATAAGCCGCGGGTGCTGTTCTGGCAACTGACCGGGGATGTCGATGCCGCCGCGAGGTGGCTGGACCAGACGGTGAAACCGGATAACGTCGATAACCATTTTTTGCAGGGGCAGTGGCGTAATATTGCCCGCGCCCAGATTCTGCTCGGCCAGTTCGACGAGGCGGAAGTGGTGCTGGACGAGCTTAATGATAATGCCCGACAACTGCATTTGGTGAGCGATCTTAACCGTAACCTGTTGCTTAATAATCTTATTTATTGGCGCACCGGGCGCAAGAACGATGCCCAGCGGGTGCTGATGGAGGCGTTGTCGTTAGCCAATCGCACCGGTTTTATCAGCCATTTTGTTATTGAAGGCGAAACGATGGCGACGCAGCTGCGGCAACTGCTGCAGCTCGGCGTGCTGCCGGAGCTGGAACAACAGCGGACCCGGCGCATTTTGCGCGATATTAATGCCCATCATCGCCATAAGTTCGCCCATTTCGACGAAGATTTTGTCCAGCAATTGCTGCATCATCCGCAGGTGCCCGAGTTGATTCGCATCAGTCCGCTGACCCAGCGGGAGTGGCAGGTGCTGGGGCTGATTTATTCGGGTTACAGTAACAACCAGATTGCCGGCGAGCTGGACGTGGCGTCGACCACCATCAAAACCCATATTCGTAATCTTTACCAGAAGCTGGGGGTGGGGCAGCGGCAGGACGCGGTGCAGCAGGTGAAAAAGATGCTGACGATGATCGGTTATGCGGTATAAGGCGCATATCGATTACGCGTCCGGGCTGTTGACGGCGCCGGCGCTTTTTTTCGTTCGGGCGTGATGGGTAAAGGGGGGCGGTATTACAGCGGCCTCGTGGCGGCTTGAGCCCGGTGGGCAAAGGTTTTGTTTGCGGTCAGCTGAATGTTGCGTCGGGGAGGGGTCGTTTGCCGTGTGCGGGGGAGGCTTATACTGCCGCGGCGGAAGGTTCGCTTGCGGGGGAGGCTTATGCTGCGGCGGTAGGAGGTTCGCTTGCGGGGAGGCTTATGCTTCGGCGGCGGGAGTTTCGTGTGCGGGTAGGCTTATGCTGCGGCGGCGGGAGTTTCGTTTGTGGGTAGGCTTATGCTGCGTCGGCGAGAGTTTCGTTTGCGGGTAGGCTTATGTTGCTGCGGCAGAGGTTTCGCTTGCCGTGCGTCCGGTGGTTATATGTATTGCCTGGCGCCGGCAAGCGACAAGGAGGCCGTACCGCGACGGCCTCCTTGACCTCCGCGCGCCCGGCAGGTCGCGCGTCGCTGCGCGATGCCTTCCTCCGCCCATGCCCCCGTTATGCACCGGCCCGGTTAGCGCTCCCGGCGCAACCGGGCCTTTCGCCGCTCCCGGCGGCTCATGCCGGGGGCACAGGCGCCGTCAGCGCGCTTTATGCCGGTCCATATGTCGCTGTTCGTACTGCATGTTATGAAGCGATAGCGGCGCTGTTGTTTTGGATGGGGGCTGGCGTCGGCATAGGATTGACGGTTATCGAATGCAACACGTATGGAAAACCGTTGGCACAGCGAAAATCAGTCATGCAGTCATGCAGTCATGCAGTCATGCAGTAAGGCATTCATCATTCAGTTTTGAGTTTTAACAGTAAGCATTACGCTTTCAGCCATTAGCCATTAGCCATTAGCCATCAGGCTGTAAACATTAGCGCAAAATGAATACTGAGACTTTTCCCGGTAAGCGCATACCGCTAAGAACCTCAAAACGCTGTTTTACTGGCAGGCGATGGTGTTGACGTGGTGCCGGCATAGAGTGCGCCGGCAGCGCACGTCACGGCTGGATGAGCCGCCGGGAGCGGCGAAAGCCCGGCTTGCGTCTGGAACGCATGCCGGGCGGTCCACAAGCCGGGATGGGTGATGCCGGGCACCGCGCAGCGGCGCACGATCTGCCGGGCGCGCGGAGGTCAAGGAGGCCGTCGCGGTACGGCCTCATTGTCGCTTGCCGGCACCCGGCACGGCATATCACCGCCGAACGCACGGCAAGCGAAACCTCCGCCACGGCAGCATAAGCCTACCCCCACACAGCAAGCGAAACCCCCACCGCAGCAACATAAGCCTCCCCGCACACGGCAAGCGAAACCTCCATCGCAGCAACATAAGCCTCCCCGCACACAGCAAGCGAAACCTCCGCCACGGCCTCCCCGCACACTACAAACGAAACCCTCTCCGGCCTGCCAATCCTCTCGCCGCCAGCGCCCCTCCTTTGTCAACAAACCCAACATACCAGCGGCACACCCTTTCCCCCGCTACCGGCGCCGGCTTCAAAAGTGAGTATTAAGGCCAAGGTAGAAGGTCCTGCCCGGTTCGTTGTAGGTGGCGGCGCCGGCGCCGTACATATAAGCGTTGGTGGCGGCGTTGCCGGTGGTCTGGGCGTTACCGGCGCGGAACTGGCGCTTGTCGAAGACGTTGTCGATGCCCAGGGTCAGGCTGGCGTATTTGTTGATATCGTAGGTGCCGCTCAGGCCGACAATGGCGTAAGGACTGACCTCATTGGTTTCGCTGCCGGTAACGCGTTCGCCCTTGTAGTTGTATTTTTTCGGTTTCTGGCGTCCATACCATGAAAGGGTGGACTGTAGCGACAGATCCTGGCGCGCCTGCCAGCTCAGGGTGGAATTCAGCGTATATTCCGGAATGATCGACAGGTAGTCCCCGGTCTCTTTATTTTTGCTTTCAATGATATAGGTAACATTGTTATTCCAGGAAACCGTTTCGCTAACCGGGATATTCAGCGTACCTTCCAATCCCTGCACCACCGCCTTGGGTACGTTTTCCCAGCGATAGATATCGGACGCGCCGTTGGTCGAGACGCCGGTCGGCACATAACCCGCCTCGATTTTATCGCGGTAGTCATTGCGGAAATAGGTCACGCCCGCCTGGTAGCCGTCGCGTTTAAATTCCAGCCCGATTTCTTTGTTGATGCTGGTTTCCGCCTTGAGATCATCATTACCCAGCAGATAACACCCGCCGGTGCTGGCGGCACAGCCCTGGCCGCGGCTGTAGAGCAGGTAGTTGGGGTTGGTCTGGAACAGGCTCGGCGCTTTATAGGCGCGGGCGATGCCCATTTTCAGGGTGAAATCCTGTCCCAGCCCCTGCGAGAGGTTAAGCGAAGGGCTCCAGTTGTCGCCGACGATGGAATGGTGGTCGAAGCGCAGCCCCGGCACCAGCATGGTGCTGTCGGTCAGTTCCATATTATCCTCGGCGAACAGCGAGAAAATATCGGCCGAGGAGTAGGGGCTGCGTCCGGTGCTGGCCACGCCCGGGATAGCGCCGCCCAGGAGGGTCTGGGTATTCGACGCCGGATCCTTCATTTTCTGCTGGTTCCACTCGCTGCCGGCCGTGAGGGTCTGGTTGACCCCCAGCTCAAACGGCACGCTGAGTTCGGTATGCGCCAGCACGCTGTCCAGCTGGATGGTGGAAAAATCATTGCTGGCGAAAATCCCCTCCGTGCCGCCGGCCAGCCCCTCGTCCAGGCGGGTATTTTTTGTGCGCTCATATTGCAGGTAATTTAGGGTGCTGACGCCGCTGTCCCAGGCGCCGCGCCAGGTCAGGGCATGGGTCTGGCGATAGATACGGTTGGTTTCATGGCCGTAGTTGTCCTGCACCAACTGGCTGGTATTGGTGTTCTGGGTATCGCCGGCGTAGATATTGCCCTGGCGGCTGTAGGTGGTTTCATATTCCAGGCTTTGCATCGGCGCCAAATCCCAGTGCAGGAGGGCATCGATATTTTTGTCCCTGACCCCTTCGCGTCCGGCCGGGACGGTATCGGCATAGGTGCCGGTGCGCAGGGACTGATGACCGTCGTTAATATCCTGGGCGTCGGCCTGGGTTTTGCTGTAGCCGCCGGTCAGGCGGAAGCTGAACGCGTCGCTCAGCGGCCCGGACAGGCTGAAGTTGGTGCGTTTGGTCGCGCCTTCGTCGTCATGCTGCGGCATATTCAGATAGGTATTCCATGAACCATGCCAATCGCGGGTGTCTTTTTTGGTAATAATATTCACCACGCCGCCGGCGGCGCCGTTGCCGTAGCGCGCCGCCGCCGGTCCGCGGATCACCTCGATATGATCGATCATTTCCGGCGGCACCCAGGCGGTATCGCCCCGGGTGTCGCGCTCGCCGCGCCAGCCCTGGCGCACCGAGTTGCGGCTGCTGACCGGCAGGCCATCAATCAGGATCAGGGTATTTTCCGGCCCCATGCCGCGGATATCGATTTGGCGGTTGTTGCCGCGCTGGCCGCTGGTGGAATTGCCGGTCAGGTTGACGCCGGGCATGGTGCGGATGATTTCCGACACATCGCGGGCGGGCGGCCGTTTCCTGATTTCATCGGCGCTGATGGTGGATACGCCAGGCGCCTGGAGATTTTGCTTTGCCGCGGTGACGACGATGGTATCGCCCGCCGCGCTTTTGCCGCCGCTGGTTGCCGTGGCGTCGTCCGTCGTCGCGGAGGTTGATACCGGTGCTGTGGTCGTGCTGTCGGCCGCAGGCGCGGCCAAAGGAAGCGCCAGAGTTCCCAGACCCAGACTGATTAGGGTCGCTAAGGAGTAACCTGAGAATGTGGTATGCATATGTTCCCTGATCTGTAGCCGATCCCGTGACTGCTCCGGCGAAAGCCAGCAGTATGGACGGCCTGCTATGTTATAAATTGGATAAAATAAGCAGTTTTTTCAGCAACTGCCGGCGGCTAGCACGCAATGTTAAATCGCTGTTAACATTACGTTATTCCCTCGTTCGGCCACGCCATTGACAAATAAAACCGACCCTTAATGGAACTTTTACACACTATTGCAAATAGAAATAATTATCAATAGTATTTAGTTTACGTTTTAGATTAAAACGTCTACATTCACGGTTTACATAAGGAATCGCGCCCGGTGAAAAAAATGATGTTGGCCCGCGCCGATGTGGGCGGCGACGACTGGTGGCGGGAGGTGGAACGCCAGGGCGCGCCCTGGGTGGAGGCCGGTGCGTCCGGGCAGTGCGGCGTGATATTCCTGTGGCGCGACCCCGGGGGCGACGAGCGCGCGTCCCCTATCCGCCGGGTATGGATTAACATCAGCGGCGTGACCGACCACCATAGCGATACCGGTCCGCAAAGCCTGGAGCGTATTGCCGGCACGGATGTCTGGTATTGGCAAACCAGTCTCGGCGCGCAGTGGCGCGGCAGTTATTGCTTTATCCCATGCCGGGACGACGGGGCGTTCGGCGCGGCGGCGGCGCCCATGGACCGCGCCGCGCTGCGTAACGCCTGGCGTGGTTTATTTTCCGGCGCGGTCGCCGACCGGCTTAATCCGCTGCGCGCCTGGACCAACGGACGCGGCCATCCGGTTTCCGCGCTGCATATGCCGCTGGCGCCCCCGCAGACAGCCTGGAACGAGTACGACAGGCTTGGCCCGGTGGCCGGGCGCACCCTGCCGCCGCTGCCGTCGCCCGCAGGGCTGGAGCGCCATCGCTGGCATAGCGAACGCCTGGGCAACAGCCGCGATATCTGGGTATTCACCAGCGGACGCCGGCATGCGCCCGGGCGTCCGCTGGCCATCCTGCTGGACGGGCAGTTCTGGGCGCGGCAGATGCCGGTCTGGTCGCCGTTGCTGCATATGACGCGCGCCGGGGTCCTGCCCGAGGCGGTCTATGTATTGATTGACGCCATCGATAGCCCACGGCGCGGGCGTGAATTAACCTGCAACCCTGAATTCTGGCGGGCGGTACGGGAAGAACTGCTGCCGCAGCTGGCAGCCTGGGCGCCGTACCGCGCCGATCCGGCGACGACGGTGGTGGCGGGGCAAAGCTATGGCGGCCTGTCCGCCCTGTATGCCGCCTTAAACTGGCCCGGGCATTTTGGCTGCGTGCTCAGCCAGTCCGGTTCGTTCTGGTGGCCCGACCGGGATGCGGCACAGGCGCGGGACGCCTGCGGCGATGCCCGTGGGCTGCCGGCGCAGATCGGGCGGGGCCTGGGCGACGGACTGGCGCTGAAGGTCTTTATCGAGGCCGGCAACCGGGAGCGGCTTATTCACCAGGTAAACGACCGGGTGGTGGAACTCCTGCGCCGGCAAGGGCACCGGGTTGATTACCGGGTGGTGGACGGCGGCCATGACGCGCTGTGCTGGCGCGGCGGCCTGCTGGACGGGCTGGCCGCGCTCTGGTCGCCCGGCCGCTAGCGCCCCTGGCCGGCGCTTCCCGCGTCCATGCCCGGCCTGGCTATTTTCGCCCCGGGCAATCCCCGTCATTGGCGCTATCGCAGCAAAATAAGGAGTGCGTTTTGGAACACCCCAACCCCTTCGACGATCCGCAACAGATTTGTCTGGTTTTGCAAAACCGCCAGGCCCAATACAGCCTCTGGCCGGATTTCAGCCCGGTGCCCGCCGGATGGACGCCGGTTTTTGGCCCGGCGCCGCGCCCGGAATGCGGCCGGTGGCTGGAAACCCACTGGACCGATATGCGTCCCGCCGCGCTGCGCGGGGCATAAGCAGCGCAACCCATCGTTTTTAAGGAGTTACCGCCGTGTCAGAAATATCCTTGCCAACCGGCGCCGATGGACAGCCGGCCGAACTGCCGCTGGTGGCGGCGCAGCCCGGTATCTGGGTGGCAGACCAACTTTCCGCGCAGCCCAACGCCTATGCGGTGGCGCACTATATCGAGCTTAAGGGCGATATCGATGAAGGCTGCCTGCTGCGCGCCATCGACCAGGGCATGGGCGAAGCCGACACCCTGCGCATGCGTTTTGCCGAGCGTGACGGCATTGCGGTGCAATGGGTTGACGGCGATCTGACCTTTGACCGTCCCGATTGCGTGGATCTCAGCGCCGCCGGCGACGCCCGGAACGCCGCGCTGGCGCTGATGCAGCAGGATCTGGCGGGAGATCTGCGGGTGCTGAGCGGCAAACCGTTGTACCGGCATCTGCTGATTCGCGTGGCCCGCGATCGCTGGTTTTGGTATCAGCGCTATCATCATCTGATCGTCGACGGCTTTAGTTTTACCGCCATCACCCGCCGCATCGCCGTGCTGTATAGCGCCTTCATGCGCCGGGAAACGCCGCCGCCGTCGCCTTTTACCCCCTTTCAGGGGGTGGTGGAGGAATATCAGGCGTATTATCAGTCGGATGCCTGGCGCCGCGACGCCGCTTTCTGGCGCGAAAAAACCGGCCGACTGCCGGCGCCGGGCACGCTGTCGCTCAAACCGTTGTCCGGCCAGGCCGCCACCACCCATGTGCTGCGTTATGCGCTTGATCTCGATAGCCGGCTGTTCGCCGGCCTGGTCACGGGGGAGGAGCGCGCGCCGGGCATCGCCGATCTGGCCCTGGCGCTGGTGGCGTTATGGTTTGCCCGGCTGTGCGGGCAACCGTCCTATGCCGCCGGTTTTATCTTTATGCGCCGTATGGCCTCGGCCGCCCTGGATGCCACCGGTCCGGTGATCAATGTCCTGCCGCTGGCCGTGACCGTCGGCCCGGGGCAGACGCTGGGCGCCTTGGCCGCCGCCCTGTCCGGCGAGCTGAAGAGCCTGCGCCGCCATCAGCGTTATGATGCGGAACAGGTACTGCGCGACCTGGGCCGCACAGGGGATGAACAACCGCTGTTCGGCCCGGTATTTAATCTGAAGATGTTCGACTTCCAGCTTGATTTCGCCGGGGTGGAGGGCGTGACGCACGCGCTGGCTTCCGGGCCGGTGCGCGATCTGGAAATCGCGCTCTATCTTGGGGAAGAAACGGTAGCGGTGGAACTGGTGGCCAACGCCGAGCGGTATACCGCCGGCGAGCTGGCCGGCCATGCCCGGCGCCTGCCGCTGCTGCTGCGCCAGTTTGCCGCCGATCCCGCGCTGCCATGCGGCCAGGCCGATTTGCTGGGCGAGGCCGACCGCGCGCTGCTGGCGCGCATCAATGATACCGGTAAAACGCTGGCGCCGGATACGCTCGCCACCCTGCTGGCACGCCAGGCGTTGCGCACGCCCCAGGCCGTGGCGCTGGCGGATGCGCGGCGCCGCCTGACCTACGGCGAAACCCGCGGGCAGGTGCTGGCGCTGGCGCAACGGCTGGCGGCGCAGGGGGTGCGCCCGGGCGATATCGTCGCCGTCGCGCTCCCGCGCTCGGTATTCCTGACGCTGGCGCTGATGGCGGTTATCGAGGTGGGCGCCGCCTACCTGCCGCTGGACACCGGTTATCCGGACGAGCGGCTGCAACTGATGCTGGACGATGCGCGGCCGCGGCTGATTATCACCTGCGCCGGACAGGCCGCGCGGTTCGACGGCCGCGGCGATCTGTTGCTGTATGAGGCGCCGTTGACCGCGGACCCGCGGCTGCCGCGGGATTTCCCCCGGCCGTCGGCGCATCATCCCGCTTATATTATCTATACCTCCGGGTCGACCGGACGGCCGAAAGGCGTGGTGGTGGCCCATGACGCCATCGTCAACCGGCTGCTGTGGATGCAGGATCGCTATCCGCTGAGCGCGGATGACGCGGTGCTGCAAAAAACCCCCTGCAGCTTTGACGTATCGGTGTGGGAATTTTTCTGGCCGCTTATCAACGGCGCGCGGCTGGTCATGGCGCCGCCGGACGCCCACCGCGATCCGCAGGTGTTGCTGCAGCTTATCGCCGATTACCGCGTTACCACCCTGCATTTCGTCCCCTCGATGCTGGCGGCGTTTGTCGCTTCACTTGCCGATGACGGCGCCATCGCCTGCTGCGCCACCCTGCGGCGGGTATTTTGCAGCGGCGAGGCGTTGCCCGCCGAACTGTCGCGCCTGTGGCAGCGGCGCACCGGGGTGGAGCTGCATAACCTCTACGGCCCCACCGAGGCCGCGGTGGACGTCAGCTGGTACCCGGCCCACGGCGAGACGCTGGCGGCGGTGCGCGGGGCGCATGTGCCGATCGGCTTCCCGGTATGGAATACCGGCCTGCGCATTCTTGACGGGCGGTTGCGGCCGGTGCCGCCGGGCGTTGCGGGCGATCTCTACCTGACCGGCGTTCAACTGGCCCAGGGTTACCTGGCGCGCCCGGAGCTGACCGCCAGCCGGTTCGTGGCCGATCCCGACGGCGACGGCGGGCGGATGTACCGCACCGGCGATGTTGCCCGCTGGCTGGACGACGGCGCGGTGGAGTACCTGGGCCGCAGCGATGATCAGCTTAAAATCCGCGGGCAGCGGGTGGAGTTAAGTGAAATCGATCATGCGCTGCTGTTATTGCCGGGCGTGCGCCAGGCGGTGACCCATGCCCGGGTATTGGGCGCCGCGCCTGATGGCGGCATCGGCGGCGATGCGCGGCAACTGGTCGGCTATCTGGTGGCGCAGCCGGGTGAAAGGCTGCACCCCGAGGCGCTGCGCGACGCCCTGGCCGAACGGCTGCCGGCGCATATGGTGCCGGTGGCGCTGGTCGAACTTCCGGCCCTGCCGCTCAGCGCCAACGGTAAACTGGATCGCAAGGCGCTGCCGTTACCCCAGTCGCGTCGGGCGACACGGGGGCGAGCGCCGCAAACCGCCATCGAGCGGCGGGTAGCCGCGCTGTTTGCGCAACTGTTGCAACAGGAAATCGGGTCCGTCGACGATGACTTTTTTGCCCTTGGCGGCCATTCCCTGCTGGCGATGCGGTTGGCGGCGGAGCTGCGCCGCGACGTGGGTAAGCCGGTAACCGTCGGCCAGGTGATGGTGGCCTCGACGGTGGCGCGCTTGGCCGCGCTGTTTGATGATGAGGTGGATAACGACCCCGGCGATGCTATCCGGCGTTCCGGACTGGACGCGGTCCTGCCGCTGCGCCAGGGCGAGGGCCCGCCGCTGTTTTGCTTTCATCCCGCCTCCGGTTTCGCCTGGCAGTTCAGCGTGCTGCGGCGCTATATCGATCCGCGCTGGCCGCTGGTGGGTATCCAATCGCCGCGTCCGGACGGTCCGCTGCAGCGGTGCGGCACGCTGGAGCAGGTGTGCGACGCGCATCTGCTGACGGTGCGCGATATACAGCCGCACGGCCCTTATCATTTTATCGGCTATTCGCTGGGCGGCACGCTGGCGCAGGGCATTGCCGCCCGTTTACGCGCGGCGGGGGAAACGGTGGCGTTTCTCGGCCTGCTCGATACCTACCCGCCGGAGACGCGCAATTGGGACGCGGTGCAGGGTAAACATGTGCTGGACCCCGAAGTGCTGGAGGAAGTGCGGCGCGAGCGCGAGCAGTTCATCGCCGCGCAACAGGGTATTGCGGAGCCGGCGGGGGACGAACAGCGGCGGCTGTTCGATGCCATCGAGGGCAATTATGCGGATTCGGTACGCCTGCTGGCGGCCAGCCGCAGCGCGTATTTTGCCGGGGAAGCCACGCTGTTCGTGGCCCGGCGCACGCTGCCCGCCGCTATGGACGTGCGCCGGACCTGGTCAGATTATGTGGACCGGCTGCGCGTGCACGAACTGGACTGCGCCCATGTGGATATTATTTCGCCCGCGTCGTTCCAGGTGCTCGGACCCTTGCTTAACCAGGCGCTCAGGGAACTGTAGGCGTCAGCCCCGGCCCAGCGGCACGATCATCGGCGTATGGGATACCGGATCGTCGATGATCATGCAGCGCAGGCCGAATACCGCCTCCACCAGTTCGGCGGTGACGATGTCCACGGGCGCCCCCTGGGCCAGGATACGCCCGTCGCGCATCGCCACCAGGTGGGTGGCGTAGCGGCAGGCGTGATTAAGATCGTGCAGCACCACCACCAGCGTATGGCCGGCGCGGTGCAACTCGCGCATCAGTTCCAGCAGGTCTATTTGATGGGCGATATCCAGCCAGGTGGTGGGTTCGTCCAGCAGCAGCAGCGGCGTTTGCTGCGCCAGCACCATGGCGATCCAGACCCGCTGCCGCTGGCCGCCGGACAGGGTATCCACCGGCCGTTCCGCCAGCCCGGCGACGCCGGTGGCGCGCATCGCTTCCTGCACCGCTTGTTCATCGCGCCCGCTCCAGCGGCTTAATAGCGATTGATGCGGGTAGCGTCCGCGCGCCACCAGATCGCCCACCGTGATATCCCCGGGCGCGCTGGAGCTTTGCGGCAACAATCCCAGGCGCCGCGCCACCTCCTTGGTGGCGTAGGCGCCGATCTCCCGGCCGTCCAGCCATACGGTGCCCTCGCCGGGCCGCATCAGGCGGCTGAGCGTGCGCAGCAACGTCGATTTGCCGCAGGCGTTGGGGCCGATGATCACCGTCAGTTCACCATCGGGGATGGTGATGGACAGATCGCGGGCAATCACTTTTTTATCATAGGCGAGCGTAAGATTTTCCGCCCGCAGGCGGCTGGACGACGGGGTAAGGGCGCTCATTTTTTTCGCGACTCCCGGATTAATAAGCCGATCAGATAGAGGCCGCCGATGCTGACGGTAACCACCCCGACCGGAAGCTGATAAGGCGTAAACATACGCTGGGCGGCGAGGTCGGCCGCCAGCAACAGCAGCGCGCCGGTCAGGGCCGCCAGGGGGATCGCCAGGGTTTGGCTGCCCGCCAGGCGGCGTGAAATCTGCGGCGCCACCAGGGCGATAAAGGAAATGGGGCCGGCGGCGGCCGTTGCGGCGGCGGTCAGGGCCACGCCCGCCAGCATCAATCCTAGTCGCGATCTTTCCACCGGCACGCCGAGCGCGCAGGCGGCGTCATCGCCCATTTCCAACAGGCGCATGCGCCGCGACAAAGCCAGGGCCAGGGCAAAGGCCAGGACAATCGGCACGGCCACCGGCGGGCATTTCGCCCAGGTCATGCCGTTAAGCGATCCGGCGCTCCATAGCCCGGCGGTCAGGGCGGATTCCAGCGAGGCGCTGACCACCAGCCAGGTGTTAAGCGATACCAGCAGGGCGCGAACGGCAATGCCGACGATAATGAGCCGGAAGGTCTGGATGCCGTTGCGCCAGGCCAGCAGGTAGACTATGGCGGCGGTCAGCAGGCCGCCGGCAAGGGCCGCGCCGGTTATGCCCAGATAGCTGCTGTTGAACAGCACTATCGCTATCAATACGGCGCTGTGCGCGCCGGTATTGAAACCCATGACATCCGGGCTGCCGAGCGGGTTGCGCATCAACGACTGGAAAATAGCGCCGCTGGCGCCCAACGCCGCGCCCAGCAATAACGCCATCGCCACCCTGGGCAGCCGCCATTGCGTCACGATAACCTGGATATTGTGCGCCGCCGCGCCGCGCAGGGCGTCCACCACCTGCCGGGCCGGAAGCGGGAGCGACCCGGCGCCGAGGGCGTAAATCGCCAGCGCAAGGCAGGCAAGCAGCAGGATGCCGACGGTCAGCGACGTCCTGATCCGGGCGTGCCGGTTCGCCATCATCACCGGCTTATCATCCGGTGGCGGCGTACCAGGGCTATCAGCACCGGCGCGCCGAGCAGCGCCGTTATCACCGATACGCGCAGCTCGCCGGGCACCATCACCCGGCCCGCCATATCGCTGCCCAGCAGCAGCAGCGGCGTAAGCAGCAGCGTCCAGGGCAGCAGCCAGCGGTGGTCCGGGCCGGCTATCCAGCGCGCGATATGCGGCATCATCAGCCCGATAAAGGCTATCGGCCCCGCCAGCGCCGTAGCCGCGCCGCATAACAGGGTAATGGCCGCCAGGCCGAGCAGCTGCGTCAGGCCCACCCGCGAGCCCAGCGCCGTCGCCAGTTCGCTGCCCATGCCCAGGGTATTGAGCGCCCGCGTTAGCCAAAGCGTCAGGCCGGTGCCCAGGACGATAGGCCAGATAACGGCGTTTACCGCCGCCATGCTGCGGATATCCAGCGAACCGGCCTGCCAGAAGCGCAATTGGTCGTAGACCAGGGGATTGAGCAAGGAAATACCGGAGGCCATGCCGTCCAGCACCGCGCCCAGCGCCACGCCCGCCAGGGTGAGGCGAATGGGGTTCAGCCGCCCGCCGCCCGCCGCGCCGATTAACGCCACCAGCAGGGCGGCGGCCAGCGCGCCGGCAAAGGCAAACCACAGGTAGCGATCGATGGAGGCGGCGCCGAAAAAGGTGATGCCCAGCACCACGGCGAACCCCGCGCCGGCGTTGACGCCAAGAATGCCGGGGTCGGCCAGCGGATTGCGGGTCAGGGTTTGCATCAGGGCGCCGGACAGCCCCAGGGCGATGCCCACCAGCAGCCCGGCCAGCGTGCGCGGCAGGCGGCTCTCGAGGATAATAATACAATCCGGGCTGCGGCAGGCGCCGGTCAGCGCGGGCAATACCTGGTCGGCGGGAATGGTTTTGGCGCCGATAAACAGGCTCGCCGCCATCAATAATGCCAACAGCACGCCGCTTAACAGCAATCCGTAATAATGGCGCATAAAAGGCTAAACCATAAATTATATGATAATGATATTTATTATCGTTATTACTCGCAATAACTTATGATAGCATGACTGCTTCCCTGATTGCAGCGCCCAGTGGCGTCGAATTCCCCGGATAGTTAGCGTCTTATGCAAAAACCCTCGTATTTACTCGATATCAGCCTGCTGAAAACCCACCCCGCCTTCCGGGCGGTTTTTATCGCGCGGTTTTTGTCCATCCTGGCGCTCGGCATGCTGGCGGTGGCGGTGCCGGTGCAGATACAGGCCATGACGGGGTCCACCCTGCAGGTCGGGCTGGCGGTGACGCTGGCGGGCGGCGGTATGTTCGTCGGCCTGCTGGCCGGCGGGGTGATGGCGGATCGCCGCGAGCGGCGCGGGCTTATCCTGTTTGCCCGCGCAACCTGCGGGGTGGGGTTTATCGGCCTGTGCCTTAACGCGCTGCTGCCGGTACCGTCCCTGTTCGCGATTTATCTGCTGGCGGTGTGGGATGGTTTTTTTGGCGCGGTGGGGGTGACGGCGCTGCTGGCCGCCACGCCGTCGCTGGTCGGGCGGGAAAATGTCATGCAGGCGGGCGCCATCAGCATGCTGACCGTGCGCTTCGGCGCCATTTTATCACCGGCGGCGGGCGGCCTGGTCATCGCCTCCGGCGGGGTGGCCTGGAACTACGGGCTGGCGGCGCTTGGCACGCTGCTGACGCTGTTGCCGCTGCTGCGCCTGCCCAGGCTGGCGCCGCCTCCCCAGCCCCGGGAACACCCGCTGCACGCGCTGGCCGGCGGCATGGCCTATCTGTTTCGTCATAAAACCATCGGCCTGGTGGCGCTGATCGGCGCCCTGCTGACCATGGCAAGCGCGGTACGGGTGCTTTACCCGGCGCTGGCGATAAGCTGGCATATCAACGCCGCCCGGCTGGGGTTGATGTATGCGGCGGTGCCCCTGGGCGCGGCGATAGGCGCGTTTACCAGCGGCCGCGTCGCCGCCACGGCGCGGCCGGGAAGAATGCTGTTGCTTACCGCCGTCATGGCGTTTATCTGCGTCGCGGCATGCAGCCTGATGCCGTTCTACGCGCTGGCGCTGCTGTGTCTGGCGGGCTTTGGTTACTTCAGCGCCATCAACTCGCTGCTGCAATATGCATTGATACAACAGCTGACGCCGGATCATCTGCTGGGCCGCATCAACGGCCTGTGGACCGCGCAGAACGTCACCGGCGACGCGCTGGGGGCGCTGGTATTGGGGGGGTTGGGCACCCTGATGCCGCCGGGGCTGGCCGCCGCGGCGTTCGGACTGGCGGCGGCCCTGGCGGGGCTACTGCCGGCGCTGGCGCTGCGGGGCCTGCGCGCCGTGGATATGGCGCGGCATCGGGATCAGGGCCGGCCGGCGGATGAAATCCCGCCCGCCGGCCGCAGTGAGCCATAACCGCCATGAATCCCCTCCCGGCCGGGAATGGCCGCGGCATGACGCGGTTAGCCACGCGGCAGGACGGGGAAAGATCACGGCTTGGCGAACAGTTGTTCCAGGCGGGCCAGCACATTGCTGGCGCTGTAGTAATCAAGGCGGAAGGTGTCGTTGCCAAGGGCGTAGACCCGGCGGTTTTGCACCGCCGGCAGATGCGCCAGGAACGGATTGGCCAAGAGCAACCGGGCGCTGGCGTCATCGCCGGCAAACAGCAGGAAGGTTTGCCCGTTCAGGCCGGCGGCCAGGTTTTCGCCGGACAGCTGGACGATATCCTTGCGCACGCCCATGCTTCTGCCGCCAGCGGGGATAGCGGGCGGTTCGGCCAGCGTAAAGCCCAGCTGGCGCAGCAGCTGGCCCTGCGGCGAATCGGCGGTCCACAGGTTGGCGGCTTTGCCGTCCGGCTGGTAAACCAGGGCGGATACCGGCTGCGGCGGCAGCGCCAGATGCTGTTTCAGCGCCTGCCGGCGGGCGTCGAAGCGGGCGATGACCTCCGCGGCCTGCGCTTCATGGCCGGTGGCTTGTCCCAGCTCACGGGCCAGGTCCTGCCAGCTTTTATCGTCATAATTGACCACCAGGGTCGGCGCCAGCGGTGACAACTGATCGTAAAGGCGCAGGGCCGAATCGCCGCCGGTGGCGGCGATAATAATCAAATCGGGATTCTGGCCGGCGATGGCCTCGGCATCCGGTTCGCCGATGTACAGGCGTTTGACGCCGCGCTGCCGGGCGACATCGCTCCACTGGCGAAAAAAGCCCTGCTCGTCCGCGACCCGGTTATTCGGCGTGGTGGCGCCGCTGGCTATCACCGGCGCCCCGATGGCCAATAGCGAGCCGGTAAGGGTGACGCTTGTGGATACGATGCGCTGCGGCATGTGATCCAGGGTAATGGCGCCATGCGCGCCCGCCACCTGCCGCGGCCAGCCGTTCTCAGCGGCGCGCGGGGACGCGGCCGCCAGCAGTAAGGGCAGGGCCATCAGGGCGAGCCAATTGCAGGCGGATCGGTGCCGGGACAATAGAGTGATCATGTCTGGTATTCCTGGGGTAGGGGCTGGTTTTGTCCGCCTTATGATGACAAAAAACGGGCAATCAAATCCACCCTTGCGCGGGTGAGGCAGTGTTTACGTTCATTGACACGGCAGATTCTACGACGTAGTTTATGTGCTATCAATACAAATGATAATTATTATTATTGTGTTTATCATTTGAAAATAGCGGAGATCGTCACGTGGAATTCTCATTGTTTCGACAGACAACACCAGGCGACGCGGATGCCATTATAAACGGATTTTTTTTCATGTCGCCTTATCGCAGCTTCGTTACCCAGGGTCGTTTCTGCGCCATCAGCGCGCCCGCGGGCAGGGGTGATCAGCCCGATGGCGTGTTTCAGCGGGAGCTGCGCCACGCCTTCCGGCGCGCCAGAAACGCCGGCATTGAACGGCCGCTGGTGGTGGGCGCCATTCCCTTCGATGCCGACCGGCCCGCGGCGCTGTTTATCCCGCAGCGCAGCCAGGGGTTCGATCGCGAGATGTTTTTGCAAAGCCGGAATGTGCCCGCCGAACCCTTGCCGCAGGTAACCGGCAAAATCGAGCGACCGCCGGAGCGCGACTTTAAACACATGGTGGCGCGGGCGGTGGAGGCCACCGGCCAGCAACGGCTGAGTAAAGTGGTGCTCGCGCGCCTGCTGGATATCACCACCCGGGAACCGGTGAATACCGCGGCCCTGATGCGGCGCATCGCGGCCCAAAATCCCGCCAGTTACAATTTCCATGTTCCCCTCGACAACGGCGCCCTGCTGGGCGCCAGCCCGGAGCTGCTGCTGCGCAAGACCGGCAACCGGTTTTACTCCACGCCGCTGGCGGGTTCCGCCCGGCGCGACGCCGAGCCGGGCCGTGACGCCGCCGCCGGCCGCCAATTGCTGGATTCAGTCAAGGACCGCTATGAGCATCAGCTGGTTATCGACCAGATGCGCGAAGTGCTGGCGCCCTACAGCGCGGGTTTAAACGTGCCGCCCGTACCCGGCCTGGTCAATACGCCCACCCTTTGGCATCTGGCCACCGCCATCGACGGCGAGGTGGCGGACCCCGCCGTCAACGCCCTGGCGCTGGCCTGCCTGTTGCATCCCACGCCCGCGCTGTGCGGCGCCCCCACCGATCGCGCGCGCCGCTTAATCCAGACCCTGGAACCCTTCGACCGCGATCTGTTCGGCGGCATGGTGGGCTGGTGCGACGAGGAGGGCAATGGCGAATGGGTGGTAACCATCCGCTGCGCCAGGGTGGCGGGCAACCAGGTGCGGCTGTTCGCCGGCGCCGGCATTGTGCCCGCCTCCCTCCCCGACGCGGAGTGGCGCGAAACCGGCGTCAAGCTCGATACCATGCTGAGCGCGTTTGGATTGCATTAACAGGAGAGATGATGAGCATTGTATTTAACCGTTGGCCGGATGAGTTCGCGGCCCGCTACCGCGCCAGGGGATACTGGCTGGATTTGCCCCTGACCGATATTATCGACCGCCGTAAAGACAGCGGCGCGCTGGCGGTGGCCTGCGGCGAGCGCCGCCTGAGCTACCGGGATGTCAACACCTTGTCCGACCGGCTGGCCGCGGCCCTTGCCCGGCGCGGGCTGGCGGCGGGGGATACCGCGCTGGTGCAGTTGGGCAACGTGGCGGAATTTTATCTGGTGCTGTTCGCCCTGCTGAAAATCGGCGTGGCGCCGGTAAATGCCCTGTTCAGCCACCAGCGCAGCGAACTTACCGCCTATGCGCTGCAAATCAGGCCGGCGCTGCTGATTGCCGACCGGCAGCATGGGCTGTTCAGCGATAATGGCTTTATCGATGAACTGCGGCGGCTGCATCCGTCGCTGCGGGTGGTGGCGATGCGCGGCGACGACGCGCCGCAAACAAGTTTACAGGCATTATTCGACGAAGCGCCGGGCGCGTTCACCGCCGCCCCGTCGCCCGCCGACGAGGTGGCCTTTTTCCAGCTATCCGGCGGCAGCACCGGCACGCCGAAGCTGATTCCGCGCACCCATAACGACTACTACTACAGTATTCGCGCCAGCGTGGACATCTGCCGTTTCGATAAGGATACCCGCTACCTGTGCGCGCTGCCCGCGGCCCATAACTACCCGCTGAGCTCGCCGGGCGCGCTGGGCGTGTTTTACGGCGGCGGCGGCGTGGTACTGGCCAGCGATCCGAGCGCCAACGTCTGTTTCCCGCTGATAGCGCAGCACCGGATCACCGTCACCGGGCTGGTGCCGCCCGCCGTGACGCTGTGGCTGCAGGCGATGGAACAATGGGGCGACAGCGGGCAGCTGGCCAGCCTGCAATTATTGCAGGTCGGCGGCGCCAAGCTTGGCGAGGCCCTGGCCGCGCGCATTCCAGCGGAGCTGGGCTGCCGGCTGCAGCAGGTGTTCGGCATGGCCGAAGGGCTGGTGAACTACACCCGGCTGGACGATGACGACGAACATATCTTTACCACCCAGGGCCGTCCGATATCGCCGGATGATGAAGTCTGGGTGGCCGACGGGCAGGGCAATCCGCTGCCGCCGGGCCGCGTGGGACGCCTGATGACGCGCGGGCCTTATACGTTTCGCGGCTATTACCAAAGCCCGGAGCACAACGCCGCGGCGTTTGACGCCGACGGGTTTTATTGTTCCGGCGATTTAATCGAGCTGACGGACGACGGCTACCTGAAAGTACAGGGACGCGAAAAAGACCAGATCAACCGCGGCGGGGAAAAGATTGCCGCCGAAGAAGTCGAGAACCTGTTGCTGCGCCATCCGCACGTGGTGAATGCGGCCCTGGTATCCATGACCGATGCGCTGATAGGGGAAAAGAGCTGCGCCTATATTGTCGTCACGCAGGAGATCAAACCGGTGGCGCTGCGCCGCCATTTGCGCCAGCTGGGGGTGGCGGAATTTAAACTGCCCGACCGTTTTGAACGGGTGGACGCCTTGCCCCTTACGCCGGTGGGCAAGGTCGATAAAAAACGACTGCGCCTGCTGATCGACGCCGCCACCGCCACCCCCGCCACAGGAGAAAAATAAATGGCCATCCCGAAACTGGTTTCCTATGCCATGCCCACCCCGGCGGAACTGCCCGCCAATAAGGTCAACTGGGCCTTTGAGCCGCAGCGCGCGGCGCTGCTTATCCATGATATGCAGGACTATTTCCTTAACTTTTGGGGCGGGGACAGCGCGCTGGTCAGCCGGCTGGTGGAGAATATCGCCGCCCTGCGCCGCTACTGTAAATCGCAGGGCATCCCGGTGTTTTACACCGCCCAGCCGGCGCGGCAGAGCGAGGAAGATCGCGGGCTGTTAAACGATATGTGGGGGCCGGGGTTAAACCAGTATCCCGAACAGCAGGCGGTCATCGCCGCCCTCGCGCCCGACGCCGATGACCAGGTCCTGGTCAAATGGCGTTACAGCGCCTTTCACCGCGCCCCGCTGGCGGATATGCTGGCCGAGCGCGGCCGCAACCAGCTTATTATCTGCGGCGTTTATGCGCATATCGGCTGCCTGATGACCGCCGCCGATGCGTTTATGCGCAATATCAAACCGTTGCTGGTGGCGGACGCCCTGGCCGATTTTACCCGCGACGACCATCTGATGGCCCTGCGTTATGCCGCCGGCCGTTGCGGGCGCGTGCTGATGACCGCCGATTTGTTGCCGGCGCCCATCAGCAAGGCGCACCTGCGCGCGCTGATCCTGCCGATGCTCGACGACGACTGCGGTGATTTGGGCGATGATGACAACCTGATCGACTACGGCCTGGATTCGGTGCGCATCATGACGCTGGCCACCCGCTGGCGGCAGGCGCGCGCGGGGCTGGATTTTGTCGCGCTGGCGCGGAACCCGACCCTTAACGGCTGGTGGCAATTACTGGCGCCGGAGCATAACGTATGACTATCAGCCTGGATTTCAGCGGTAAGCGCGTCTGGGTGACCGGCGCCGGTCAGGGCATCGGCTACCAGACCGCGCTGGCGTTCAGCGAGGCCGGAGCCGACGTGGTCGGACTGGACCGGCGCTTTGCCGGCGACGGCTACCCGTTTCGCACGCAATTGCTGGATATCACCGATGCCCCCCAGGTCGAACGGGTGTGCCGGGCGCTGCTTGAGGAAAACCCACGGCTGGATGTCCTGGTCAACGGCGCCGGCATCCTGCGCACGGGGGCCACCGATAGCCTGGACCTCCAGGACTGGCAAGACTGCATGGCGGTCAACGCCGGCGGCGCGTTTAACCTTTTTCGCCATACCCTGCCGGTCTTTCGCCGCCAGCGGGCAGGCGCCATCGTCAGCATCGCCTCCAACGCCGCCCACGTGCCGCGCGTGGGCATGTCCGCCTACTGCGCCTCGAAAGCGGCGCTGAGAAGCCTGTGCATGACCGTCGGGCTGGAAATGGCGCCGTTCGGGGTGCGCTGCAACCTGGTGTCGCCCGGCTCGACCGATACGCCGATGCAGCGCGGCCTGTGGCAAAGCGCGGATGCGGAACAGCGGACCATTGCCGGTTTTCCCGGGCAATTCAAGCTGGGCATTCCGCTGGGGAAAATCGCCCGGCCGCGCGAGATTGCCGACGCGGTGCTGTTCCTGGCCTCGGAACATGCCGGCCATATTACCTTGCAGGATATCGTCATCGACGGCGGCGCGACGCTTGCCGCCTGATGCCGTTACGGCCCGCCGGGCGCTAATGCCGGCGGACGTGTTTCATCGCCGGCCGGCCTGCTTCAGTGCCAGCCCAGCCGGTTGCTCAATACTAGTGCATGGCGTTTCACCGCCGCGATAATATCCTCGCGCCGCTCGGCAAAACGGCTGGAAAGGGCCGCCACATTCAGCGCGGCCACGGTTTCCCCCTTGGCGTTCAGCACCGGCGCCGCCACCCCCGAACCGCCAATATCCATCTCCTGATCCGACACCGCGAAGCCGTCCCGGCGGGCCTTGGCGATATGCTGGCGGATAAGATCGCGGTCCACCAGGGTATGCCGGGTGTATTGCACGATGCGTTCATGGGCGAGGTAACGCTCGATCTGGCCGTCGTCCCGGGCGGCCAGCAGGGCGCGCCCCATGGCGGTGCAATAAGACGGCAGGCAACTGCCCAGCGGCGACTCGTAACGCACCGGTTGGGTGCCGCTGCAACGCTCCAGGGTTTTCAGCCGGCAATCGTGGTTCAGCACCCCGAGCATGATGGTTTCGCCGCAGCCGTCGCGCAGTTCGCGCATCACCGGCCCGGCCAGTTCAATCAGCCTGGCCTCCGGCCCGCAGATCCAGCCCGGGCCGTTGCGGTACGTGTCGCTCAGCGTATACCGATCCGCCTCGCCGCGCACCGCATAGCCGCGCGCCACCAGGGTCGCCAGCAGGTTATGGGTGCTGCTTTTCGGGTAGCCCAACTCGTCCACCACCTCTTTCAGGGCGAGCGGTTTTTCCGCCTGCGCCAGCAGTTCGAGTACTTCCAATACGCGCACCGCGCTTTTGACTTCGTTCATGTATGTGAACCCTATTCTTGTTGCTGAACTTATTTTTACTGTGTTAGAACTCGGAACACAATCTTTTCCTGATACGGGATCCGCGATGAACCAAACAGCGCCGCTGGACCAGATAGCCATCGAGCTTGTCCGCAACGCCTTCCATTCCATCTGCGATGAAATGGCCGAGTCGCTGGTGCGTTCCAGCCACTCGCCGAATATCAAGGAGCGGCGCGACTGCTCATGCAGCGTCTATGACGTGGCCGGCGATATCGCCGTGCAGGCGGAGCATATTCCCATCCATCTCGGTGTGATGGCGGGCGCGCTGCGCCATATCCTGGCGGCGTTCCCGGCGGCGGAGATGGCGCCGGGAGACGTGTTCCTGGTCAACGATCCGTATTACGGCGCCAATCACCTGCCGGATTTTATCGTCGCGGGACCCTTGTTCGCCGGCGGCCGGATGGTCGGCTTCGGCGCCAGCATGGCGCACCATACCGACGTGGGCGGCCTGACGCCGCGCAGCATGCCCGCCACCGCCACCGAAATCTTCCACGAGGGCCTGCGCATTCCGCCGGTGAAACTGGCGGCCGCCGGCCTGGTGGATAACAATATCCTGACCATTATCGCCGCCAACTCGCGCCTGCCCGACGAGCGCATGGCGGATCTCGGCGCGCAAATCGCCACCATCCGCGTCGCCCAGAGCCGCATTGACGAACTGGCGCGCCGCTATGATACCGATCAGCTGCGTTACGCCCTGGCCGAGATTATCCGCCGGTCGGAGGCGGCGACCCGCGCCTGTATCGCCGCGCTGCCCGACGAGATTTGGTACGGCGCGGCGGCGGCGGATTTCGGCGGCGAGATGATCCCGCTGCGGGTGGCGCTTTCCCATCAGGGCGATCGCCTGAAAATTGATTTCTCCGGCAGCGGCCCGCAGACCAACAGCCCGTTTAATTCCTGCCTGGCCAATACGCTGGCCTGCGTGTACATGGCCATCCGCATCACCCTGGCGCAGGGCATCCCGGCCAACGCCGGTATGTACCGCGCCCTTGAGATCGCCATTCCCGCGGGTTCCATTCTCAACCCCGTTTTCCCGGCGGCCATTTCCGCCGCCACCCAGGTGTCCTATCATACCTTTGAGGCGCTGATGGACGCGCTGTCCGCCTTTGCGCCGGAACGGGTGCTGGCCGGCACCGGCGGCGGCGGGGTGTTTTCTTTCGGCGGCATGAACCCGCTGACCGGCCGGCTTTTTGCCTATGGCGAGGCGCTGGGCGGCGGTTCGGGCGCCAGCAACGTGGCCGACGGCGAGAGCGGCATGATCCCGCCGGTGGCCAATTTGCACGACACGCCGGTGGAAGTGCTGGAAATGAGTTTGCCGGTGCGTATTTTACGTTATGAACTGGTGCCGGGTTCCGCAGGCGCCGGACGCCAGCGCGGCGGCTTTGGCCTGCGCCGGGAATTCCAGGTGCTGACGCCGGTGCGCTGCTCTTTCCAGGTCAGCATGCCCACGCACGGGCCGGGCGGCCTGCTGGGCGGCGGCGCCGGCGCGCCGACGCGCATTACCGTCACCGCACCGGACGCCGCGCCGTTGTCCATCACGGGTTTTAGCGAACTCTCCGCGGCGGCGGGCACGGTCATCCGGGTGGAAACGGCGGGCGGCGGCGGCTACGGCCCGCCGTGCGAACGCGCCGCGCCGGCGCGCGCGCAGGACCGGCTGTACGGCTATGGCGATATCCAGATCAGGGGGGCTCAGGCATGAGCGGATTACTGGCCGCCGTTGACGTCGGCGGCACCTTTATCGACGTGGTGGTGACCAATCCCGCCACCGGCGAAACCCGCATCGCCAAAGTCCTGCACCGCAAGGGCGATCAGGGCAATGACATCCTGGCGGCGCTGGACGGGCTGGCGCGGCAGATGAATGCCGGCGCCCCCGACATCGATGCCGCGGTGGTGGGCACCACCGTGGTGACCAATGCCTTGCTGGAAGGCGCGCTGGCCAAGACCGCCCTGGTGACCACGGCGGGCTTTCGCGATGTGCTGGAAATTGCCCGCATGACCCGGCCGTCCTCCTATGATTTGCACGCCCGGCGCGCGCCGGTGGTGGCGCCCCGGCATTTGCGCCTGGAGGTGCCGGAGCGCCTCGATCATCGTGGCGAGGTGTTGCTGCCCCTGGATGAGGCCGCGCTGGACCGCTGTATCGAACAGCTGCTTGAGGAAAAAGTGGAGGCGGTGGCGGTCAGCCTGCTGTTTTCCTTCGTCAATCCCGACCATGAGCGGCGTATCCTGGAAAAGCTGGCGGTGCTGGGGGTGCCGGTCTCGTTGTCCTCCGACGTGTTGCCGGTATTCCGCGAATACGAACGCACCGCCACCACGGTGCTGAACGCCGCCACCATGCCGGTGATGGCGCAGTTTTTAGCCGGCCTGCAAACCCTGAAAGACCAGGGACCGGCCCGGGCCTTTATCATGGGATCGGCCGGCGGCTGCCTGACCTTTGCCGAAGCCCGCCGTTTCCCGATAAAATGCGCCATGTCCGGCCCCGCCGGCGGGGCGGTGGGCGCGCTGGATCTCTGCGCCCGCCATGGCCTGGGGGAAGCGCTGACGCTGGATATCGGCGGCACCAGTTCGGATATCGCCCTGCTGCGCAACGGCGCCATCCCGGTGACCGACGAGCGGGCGATCGGCGGCTATCCGGTGGCGGTGGCCTCGGCGGAAATTGAAACCATCGGCGCCGGCGGCGGTTCGATAGCGTATCTGGACCGCGCCGGATCCCTGAAGGTCGGGCCGCGCAGCGCCGGCTCGACGCCGGGGCCGGTGAGCTACGGCCGCGGCGGCGAACTGCCCACCGTCACCGACGCGCATGTGGCGCTCAATCGCCTGGGGGTCGACAGCATGCTCGGCGGCGGATTCCCCCTCGACCGGGAGGCGGCCGTCGCCGCCATCGGACGGCATATCGCCGCGCCCCTGGGCGTCAGCTGGCAGCGGGCGGCGCACGGCATATTGCAAATCACCACCGCCAATATCGTGCGCGCCATCCGCGCCATGTCGGTGGAACGCGGTCACGATCCGCGCGCCATGACGCTTATCGCCTTCGGCGGCGCCGGCCCGCTGCACGCCGTCGACGTGGCGCGCGCGCTTGAGATTCCGCGCGTGCTGATTCCGTATTTTTCCGGCGTGTTTTCGGCCCACGGTATTTTGTCGGTGGATATCGCCTATGACGCCCAGCGCACCTGGCTGCGGGAGCTGTCCGCCATCGATGCCCACGCACTGGCGGAACTGACCGACGAGATGCTCGGCGCGCTGCTGGCCCGCGCCGCCGAAGACGGGTTTAGCGCCGGCGACCTGGCCATCGCCTGGTCGGCCGACCTGCGCTATCGCGGCCAGTCCCATGCGCTGACCGTGGCGCTGCCGTCGCCGGACGCGGCGGGCCTGGCCGTCAGCCGCTCGGCGTTTTTGGCCGAGCATCTGCTGCGCTACGGCCACGCCTCCGCCACTGCGGCGGTGGAGCTGCTCAACCTGCGGCTGAAAATCAGCCGGCCGCGCGGGGGCGGCGGCGAGGTCGGCGCTGCGCCCGCGACGGCGGCCGAACCGGCCGGTCAACGCGATATCTGGCTTGATGAGGCCGAATGCGTCGCCTGCCCGGTCTATCAGCGCGCCACGCTGCCGGACCACTGGCGCGCCACAGGCCCGCTGGTGATTGAACAGTTCGACGCCGTGACCGTACTCGGCCGCGGCGATATCGCCGAGGTCCTGCCCGGCACGCGCGCCTTATCGATTCGCATCCACCCACACACCGACTGAAACCATTCACCCGAAGGAGCACCCTATGAGATTTTCTGCTAAGCACGGCGCGGCGCTGATTGTACTGGCCGCCAGCCTGACCGTCGCCGCCCTATCGGCCCAGGCGCAGGGCCTGACCCAGCTGCGCGTTGGCGCCGATCCCAGCTACCGGCCGATATCCTTCGTCGATCCGTCGGGCAAGCTTATCGGTTTCGACGCCGATTTCGCCGCCGCCCTCGGCCAGCATATGGGGGTGCCGGTGTCCTATGAGGGCATGGCGTGGGACGGTATTATCCCGGCGCTCCAGGGCGGAAAAATAGACGCCATCACCAATCTGGTAATAAGCGACGAGCGCAAGAAAGTCGTGGCGTTTTCCCAGCCGATCATGACGCAAACGATTGTCGCGGTGGTGCGCGCCGACAGCCAGCATCCGCAGGCGACCGCCGCCGACCTGCCGGGGCTTAAGGTCGGGGTGATGGTCAACACTGCCGCCGCCACCGCGCTGCAGGGCATGAAGGGGGTAACGCCGGCCACCTATAACACCGTGGTGGACGCCTATAATGATCTGATGCTCGGGCGCATCGACGTGGTGGCGGTGGAAAGCGTTAATGGTACCTATATTGCCGCCAGCCAGTATGCCGGCAAGCTGAAAGTGGTGCCGAAGCCGCTCACCGACGATGTGAAGCTGAACGGCGTGGCGCTGCGCAAGCAGGATACCGACGGGCTGGCGCAGGTTAACGCCGCCATTGATAAAATGAAGTCGGACGGCACCCTGGCCGCCATCGCCACCAAGTGGTTCGGCAATACCCTGAATGTGCCACACTGATTGTACTGCCAACGTTACCCATGAGGTCAACAGATGCCGGAAATGACGGAAACGCCGTCGGTGGAGCCAGAGCCGCCGATCCTGCGGATTAGCCAGCTCTGCAAGTCGTTTAACGGCGTGCCTGTCCTGACCGATGTCAATCTTGATATCGCGCGCGGGGAAACCGTGGCGGTGATTGGCCCCAGCGGGGCCGGCAAGACCACGTTGCTGCGCTGCGTCAATTTTTTAAATACCTACGACAGCGGCAGCGTGACCCTGCGCGGCGAGCAAATCGGCTACCGGCAGTTGGGCAACCGCCGGGTGGAGGATAGCGACGCCAATATCAGCCGGATGCGCCGTAAAACCGGCATGGTGTTTCAGCGGTTTGCGCTGTTTCCGCACCTGAGCGTGCTGGAAAACCTGATTGAGGGACCGACGCGGGTGCTGGGACAATCCCATCGCGAGGCGGTGGCGCGCGCGACCGCGACGCTTGCGTCCGTGGGACTGGCGGATAAGGCCCATGCCTACCCGGCCCGGCTTTCCGGCGGCCAGCAGCAGCGGGTCGGCATTGCGCGCGCCCTGTGTATGGAACCGGACGTGCTGCTGTTTGACGAGGTGACCTCGGCGCTGGACCCGGAACTGGTGGGCGAGGTGCTGGCGGTGATGCGCCGCCTCAGCGAGGAGGGGCGTACCATGCTGATGGTCACCCACGAGCTGCGCTTTGCCCGCGATGTGGCCGATCGCATCGTGTTTATGGAGCAGGGACGCGTGGTGGCCGACCTGCCGGCCCGGCAGTTTTTTGCCGAGCCGCCCAACGAGCGTATCCGGGCGTTCCTGACGGCCAGCGAGGCAAAATAAGCGCGCCGGCGACGGCAATATTTAATCTTGATACAGGATGGCGCGGGTTATGATGGAATTTGTGGCGGCCTATTCGCCGCTGTATTTGCAGGGCGTGCTGGTCGGTCTTTCTTTAACCGTCTTCGCTATGGCGGGCGCCCTGGTCATCGGTTTGCTGGTGGCGCTCGGGCGTTTATCCCGGCGGATGCCGGTGCGGCTGTTTTGTCTGGCGTATGTCACTGTTTTTCGCGGCGTGCCGCCGCTGGTATTGCTGTATCTGGTGTATTTCGGCTTGCCGGCCTGGGCCAGCCAGGCCGGCAGCCCGCTGCTGATAAGCCTGCTCAGCCCGCTGGATAACCGGCTGCTGGCGGCGACCCTGGCGTTTGCGGTTAACGCCGGCGCCTATACCGCGGAAAGCATTCGCGCCAGCATTACCTCGATTCACAGCGAGCAGATGGAGGCCGCCCGCTCCATCGGCATGACCTATCCGCAGGCCATGCGGCGCATTATCCTGCCGCAGGCGCTGCGGGTGGCGTTTCCGCCGTTGTGTAATGAGTTTATCATCGTGCTTAAGGGAACGTCGCTGGCGTCGGTTATCGGCGTTACCGAGCTGATGCGCAATGCCCAGATGGTGGCGTCGGCCACTTTCCTTAATCTTCAGGCCTACCTGCTGGCCGCCGCGTTTTATGTGGTGCTGGTGATCCTGCTGCAAGTGCTCGCCAGCGCCGTCGAACGCCGACTGAGCCTGCCGAAAGGCTAAGGCGCTACGCTTTACTCTCCTTGCCCCTCATTCCCGCGTCAGGCTTGGGTACGGTCAGCGCCGGCCAAACCGCCATCCAGGTGGCCGCGATGGCGTGCAGATCATCCCGGCTGGCGCCTTCGCGCGCCTGTACCGACATGCCGTGCAGCGCGCAGACCAGATTCTTGGCCAGGCCTGCCGCGTCAATATCCGCCGCCAGCTCTCCCGTCGTCTGGCGCTGGCGGAAAAATGCCAGCAGCATATCCTCCTGCCGGTGATGGCGGGCGCGCAGCATCAGCGCCACGTCGTGCGAGGACGAAGACAGCGCCGCAGAGGTGCAGATTAAAAAGCAGCCCGGCGGCAGCGTCTCATTGGTAAACATCGCTGCGGCGTCGCGCAGGTAATCCCGCAGTACCTCATCCAGCGGGCGGCCCGCATCGGCCAGCAGGTTTTTACCCCGCTCGGCGTACAGCGCGATATAACGTTCGGCGGCGGCGCGGAACAGCCCCTCCTTATTACCGAACGCGCTATAAAGCGTCGGCGCCTTGGCGCCGGTGGCCGCCACCAGATCGGACATGGAAGTGGCTTCATAGCCATGGCGCCAGAACAGTTCCAGCGCTTTATCCAGCGCGCACTCCCGGCTGAACTGTTTTGGCCGGCCCGGTCCTTTGGCGGTTTTGACACACGCAGTCGGATGTGTGTCCATAAAATCCTCTCTTAATGATGGTGACGTATCAGCATATAATTAACGATCATTAAGAAAATTACAAGCACCACGTGGCAACGCAGGGAGGTGACGCATTGCCAGGGGGGTCGTAAAGGGGATAAAGACAAAAAATTTTCAACTTTAATCGTATTATTATCAGTTGCTTAACTATTAAATTAACGATCGATAATAAAAAGAAGTTGCGTGCCGCGCCGCGGGAGGATAGTATTTAGTTATCGAACGTTAAGAAATTAACGTCGCCAACTGAATCCTGACTAACTTTAGAGAGTACATATCATGAAAAACGTAAAATATGCCGTTGCCGCCATCGCCCTGAGCGTTGTTTCTTTCGGTAGTTTCGCCGCCGACCTGGTTAACGCCGCACCGGCCGACCAACAGCAGGTCGGGGTGATTTCCGCCACCGGCGGCAGCAACCTGTCCTCGCTGGAAAGCCAACTGGCCGATAAAGCCGCGCAGTCCGGCGCCAAGTCGTTCCAGATCACCTCGACTACCGGCCAGAATAACCTGCACGGCACCGCGGTGATTTATCAATAAGTGTGGCCGACCGCGGGGCCTATCCCCCGCGCCGCAGATAAATAACAAACCCACAATCGTTAATTATGCGCTTACCCGCGGATAATGATAATGTCATTTGAATACAGAGAGTCGCTATCATGAAAAACGTAAAATATGCCGTTGCCGCCATCGCCCTGAGCGCTATTTCCTTCGGTAGCTTCGCCGCCGACCTGGTTAATTCAGCGCCGGCCAACCAGCGCCAGGTCGGGGTGATTTCCGCCACCGGCGGCAGCAACCTGTCCTCGCTGGAAAGCCAGCTGGCCGATAAAGCCGCCCAGTCCGGCGCCAAGTCGTTCCAGATCACCTCGACCACCGGTCAGAATAACCTGCACGGCACCGCGGTTATTTATGAATAATATAAAAAGAACGGAAGCGCCGTTTAACCGGCCTTCCGTTCTTTTTTATTCGCTATTATTGCGCCGTCAGCGCGGCGTCTTAATAGTTTCTCCCGCCGTTAACCTCCCTGTTTATCCGCCGCGTTCGCGTGCTCATCGCTTGTCAAATCACTTATTCAAATGAACCCAGATAATCGCTTTTACCTATAGCCAGGCCCTGGTTACGCAGGATGTCATAGGCCGTGGTGATATGGAAAAACAGGTTCGGCAACGCCAGGCGGAATAAATAATCATAGCCGGTGAAGGTTTTCGCCGTACCGCGCATATTCATCACGATGGGCCTTTCGCCGCTATGGGCAAACTGATCCTGGGACAGGCTGTTGAGGTAGGTGATGGTTTTGGCGATACGCTCCTGCAACTGCTCAAAGGTGGTCTCGGTATCGGGAAAACTGGGAATGTCGCCGCCGGACAGGCGCGCCGCGCAGGATTTTGCCGCGTCGCTGGACGACTGCACCTGCCGGGCCAGGCTGAACATATCGGGGGCCAGACGGGCGTTGACCAGTTGGGATTCGTCGATGCCCTGCTCGGCGGCGTAAGCGACCGCTTTATGCAGCAGCGCGGACAGATTGTTCAGCGCCCGGATAAATACCGGGATCGAAGCCTGGTAGTAGGTCAGGTCATGTTGTGCCGGATTAGCCATTTTTCGTCTTCTCATCGTTATCGGACATCAGGATAGACAGCGGGCCGTTGATTCTGCCCGCCATCAACTTAGGGCGCGGCATCCGGCCCGTCAATGTTTTTTTAACGATCGCTATGAAATGTGATAACCCGGCGGCATTGGTTTCAGGTACGGCATACGCAGGCCAACGCCTCAGCCGGCCCGGTCGCGGGCCAGGCAGGCCAGGCGCCGTTCATCAACCCGCTTGGCGAACCAGGCGGTGGTCAGCTTGCGGGTTATTTTCGGGCTTTCCAGGGTAATGCCCGGCAGTATGGCGCGCGGCAACGGCTGGCCCTGGGTTTTATCGGCCAGGGCAAACACGCGCCGGTAAAGATCCGTTTCTTCAAAATCCAAACGTTCGCCCTTTTCCAGCGCCCGGCGGATGGCCGCGTCGCCGATATCCAGACGCTTGCCGATCGCCCGTACGGCCAGTTCCGTGGCGCTCGCCGCATCCGACCCATAGTTAACCAGATCGCCGTCAAGCGCCAGCTGCTTGCCGGAGAGGCGATTGACGGCATTCTGGAACGCGGCGTTGCGGCTGGCATACCAGCCGGCGTTGAAATCGGCGAAGCGGAAGATCTGCCGGGGATAATGGGTAGGGTAGCCGAGTAAATGCACAATGCCGAAATACATGCCGCCGCGCCGGCTGAACACTTCGTGGCGGATCGAGCCCTCGATGGGGTAGGGGTAGCCGTCGGCGTGTTCGGCGGCAAAGGCGATGCTGACCTGCATCGGCCCGCCGGTATGGACCGGGTTCAGGTTGCCGAACAGTTTTTGCCCCATCGGCACCATGCCGATAAAGTCCTCGAAAATGCCGCTCAGTTCCTTTTCATTGCGCACGTTGTCCAGGCGTTCGCTATAGGTCTTGCCGTTGGGCGAATTGATATGCAGCGCCGCATGGACCACGATCGCCGGGATATGCGCCTGCGCGGCGCGGCGGTCGATTTCATCCCAGGCTATCTTGCCCAGGCCCGCTACCGGCGCGTCGGCCTGCAGCCCTGATTCCTGCTGGGCTACCGCCAGTACCGAGCAGATATTCTCGCTATTGGGGTCGATATTGCGAACGGCGAACGCCGTATAGATATCCTTGGCCCAGCCCGCGCGATCGGCGGTATTGGCCGGCAGTAACCGGATGATATGCGCCTGGACGTCCGCCGGCTGCGGCTTGGCGGGCTGGCGCTGCTGGCTGCCGCAGCCGGCCAGCGCCAGCAGCAGGGCGATGCCCGCCCAGGGGCGGCAGGCGCGCGATAATGCCGCCGCCGGGCGGTTTCCCGCTTGGCCGCCGATCCTGTCGGCGACCTGGGCAACAGGTGAAAATGAGATAACGCGGTATAAAAGCATGGCTTTCCTGTTAAACCTGACGGGGACGGCGGGACAACGCACAATGCAGCAGCCCCGAGATAAGCAGCGCCGGCAGGGTGGCGCCCACCTGCGGCAACCAGTGCGACATGGCCTGGTAGACCGCGATGCCGCAGACCCAGGCCAGGAAGGCCCGCCATGACAAGGCGGCGCCCGGGGCCAGGTCATGGCGGCGGCGCACCAGGAAATGCTCCACCAGCACCACGCCGAACAGGGGCGCGAACACCGACCCGATCAGCAGCAGAAAGTTTTCATACTGCGACAGCGGCACCCGCCAGGCTATCAGCGTACAGGCCAGGCCGATAACCAGGGTCAGCGGTTTCACCCGCAGCGGCACCAGCAGCGCCGACGACAGCGCCGCCGAATGGATATCGGCAAAGGCGTTTTCATTTTCATCGATAAGGATAAGCAAAAGGGGAATGCCCATGGCGGCGCCCGATAACGCCACCAGCAGCGCGCTGGTATCGTTATTGCTGACGAACGCCAGGGCATAGGCGCCGCCCAGGGCCATGATCCACAGACTGCCGCACAGATAGCCGGCCAGGGTGCCGAAAAAGGTTTGCCGGGCGCTTTTGCCGAAACGGGTGTAATCCCCCACCAGCGGCAGCCAGGATAAAGCCATGGAAATCACGATATCGCAGCCCGCCGCAAACGGCAGCGTGCCGTCGCCGGCGCTGGCGGCCAGCGCGCCCATATCCGCCCGCCGCCATAACGACCAGCTCAGCCAGCCGCAGGCAATGATCAACAGCCAGATGCCGAAGCGCCGCAGCACCACCCGGATAAACGCCAGCGGCCCCGACAACGCCAGCGCCGTGGCGCACAGGCCGAACAGCCAGGTCCACAGAATGGGATTCGCCCACGGACTGCCGCCGCCCAGGGCGCGCGTCGCCAGCAGGCTGGCCGCGTCACGCATCATCACAATTTCAAACGCGCCCCAGCCGACCAACTGCAAAAAGTTGAGCAGCGCGGGTACCGACGCGCCGGTGTTACCCAGGCTGAAGGCCATGCCCGCCATGGACGATCGCCCGGTGTCATAACCGATAACGCCTGACAGCGCCAGCAGCACGCAGCCGGCCAGCGATCCGATGGCGATGGCGGACAGGGCGCCCAGCATGCCCAGGCCCGGCGTAAGAAGGGCGCCGGCCTGCAACACCGCCAGCCCCAGGCCTAAAGAGAACCATAAGGAAAAAAGGTCCCGCCAGCCCAATACGCGCCCGCCAGGGGCAATCAACCGGTCTGGGGCATAAGTATCACTGTTTTTCATGGGGTTATCTGTTCACACAAGGATAAGCGAGCATAGCATAGCCCGCGCGCGCCGTCGGCTAATCCCGGCGCCGGCGTCAATCCGGCTTGCCTTGCAGCGCGAGCTGCGTCAGCCACAGGCGGGTATCGAATTCCAACTGGTGATAGCGCGGCTCCATATGGCAGCAAAGCTGATAGAACGCCTTGTCATGCTCTTTCTCTTTCAGGTGGGCCAGCTCATGCACCACGATCATGCGCAGAAAATCCGCCGGCGCGGTTTTGAATACCGTGGCGATGCGGATCTCCGCCTTGGCTTTCAGCCTGCCGCCCTGCACGCGCGACACCGCGGTGTGCAAACCCAGCGCATTCTTCAGCACGTGGATTTTACTGTCCCAGGCGACTTTATTGATCGGGGCCGCGTTGCGCAGGTAGCGGTTTTTCAGCTCCAGCGTATATGCGTACAGCGCCTTGTCGCTGGCGACCTCATGCGCGGCGGGATAGCGCTGCGCCAGCACCGCCGCCAGCCGCTGCTCCGCGATAAGCGTGCGCACCTGGGCGAGGAGGTGCTCCGGGTAACCCTGCAAATAGATAAGTGGTGTCATAAGTGCCCTGTTGCGCGGCAAAAGATGCCGACCCGGCTAAGGGTAACGGATCCCGGGTGTAAAACCAACGGCCGCGGCCGCGTCGCCCCGGTGTTATCGCCGGCCCGTAATGTGCGTCAGTTCACCCTCTGCCGCGCTACGCCCGCCCGATGTTCCAAAATGAAACCTTATTCGCGCCGCAACGTTCCAAAACGGAACTATTTACGTCGTTATCCCGTCCGGCCAAAGCTGCCTTATAGTCATGATCTATTCCTATTCATCTGGCGGAGCAGCGTATGAAAAAATTAATCAATAGCGTTGAAACGGTGTTGCAGGAACAGCTCAACGGCCTGGTAGAGGCGCATCCCACACTGGCATTGCACCAGGAACCGCTGTTTATCACCCGCGCCGACGCGCCGGTGGCGGGGCGGGTGGCGCTGATGTCCGGCGGCGGCAGCGGCCATGAGCCGATGCACTGCGGTTATATCGGCCAGGGTATGCTGGCCGGCGCCTGCCCCGGGGAAATCTTCACCTCGCCCACGCCGGATCAGATGTATGAATGCGGACAGGCGATTGACGGCGGCCAGGGCGTATTGATGCTGATTAAAAACTATACCGGCGATATCCTTAATTTCGAGACGGCGGCGGAATTGCTGCACGCCAGCGGCACGGCGGTGGCGACCCTGGTGGTCGACGATGACGTGGCGGTAAAGGACAGCCTGTTTACCACCGGGCGGCGTGGCGTGGCCAATACCGTGTTGCTGGAAAAATTGCTGGGCGCGGCGGCGGCGCGCGGCGACTCGCTCGATGATTGCGCGGCGCTTGGGGAGCGCATCAACAACCAGGGGCATTCCCTGGGCATCGCCCTGGGCGCCTGCACCGTGCCCGCCGCCGGCAAACCGTCGTTTGCGCTGGCGGACAACGAGATGGAATTCGGCATCGGCATCCACGGCGAGCCGGGCATCGAGCGCCGTCCGTTTATCTCGCTTAACGACACGGTGGATACCCTGTTCGCCACCCTGATCGAAAACGGCGGCTACCAGCGCACCCTGCGGCACTGGGATCGCCAGGCGGGCGATTGGCGTGAAACCCGCCAGTCCAAGCAGCCGTTGGCAAAAGGCGATCGGGTTATTGCGCTGGTCAATAACCTGGGGTCGACGCCGCTGTCGGAGCTGTATGGCGTCTGGCATCGCCTGGCGGAGCGCTGCGCGGCGTTCGGCCTGCAGGTGGAACGTAAATTAATCGGTTCCTATTGCACTTCGCTGGATATGCAAGGCATGTCCATCACCCTGCTGAAGGTGGATGACGCGCTGCTGGAACTGTGGGATGCGCCGGTCAACACGCCGGCCCTGCGCTGGGGCTGTTAATTTATGGAGGCAATAATGGTTATTACCAGACAGCATATCGTCAGTTGGCTGCAACTGTGCGCCGAGGTGTTTACCGAACAGCGGGACTTCCTTACCCAACTGGATTCGGATATCGGCGACGGCGATCACGGTCTGAATATGAACCGCGGTTTTAATAAGGTACTGGAGAAATTGCCTTCAGTCGCGGACAAGGATATCGGCTTTATCCTCAAGAATACCGGCATGACGCTGTTGTCGAGCGTGGGCGGCGCCAGCGGCCCGTTGTTCGGCACCTTCTTTATCCGCGCCGCCCAAAGCGCCAACGCCAAACAAAGCCTCGATTTGCCGGCCCTGTGCCAGATGCTGAAGGAGGGCGTGGAAGGGGTGGTCATGCGCGGCAAGGCTGAACCCGGTGACAAGACCATGTGCGACGTCTGGGTGCCGGTGGTCGAGCAACTGGAACAGGACAGCCGGGACCACCTGGCGTTGCCCGACGCCCTGCGCCAGGCCGTCGAGCGGGCGCAGCGGGCGCTGGAGTCCACCATCACCATGCAGGCGCGTAAAGGACGGGCCAGCTATCTGGGCGCACGCAGCATCGGCCACCAGGATCCCGGCGCCACCTCGGCGATGCTGATGATCCAGGCGCTTTACCAGGTGACGACCCGTTAGTCGCAAGCCCGGGCGGGCAGGAGGAAAGATGGTCAATATCGTGGTAGTGTCCCATAGCCTTCTTCTGGCGCAGGGCGTAGCTGAGCTGGCTGAACAAATGATCCAGGGCGGCTGCCGGCTGGTTATCGCCGCCGGGGTGGACGACGGCGATCATCCCATCGGCACCGATGCGGTCAAGGTGATGGACGCCATTGAATCGGCGGACGATCCCTCCGGGGTGCTGGTGCTGATGGATCTCGGCAGCGCCCTGTTGAGCGCGGAAACCGCACTGGAACTGCTGGACCCCGCGCTGGCGCAGCGGGTAACGCTGTGCGCCGCGCCGCTGGTGGAAGGCACCCTGGCGGCGGTGGTGGCGGCGTCGGCGGGGGGTAGCCTGGCGCAGGTGAAGGCGGAGGCGCTGGGCGCGCTGGCGGCTAAGGCCCGCCAGCTTGGCGAGCCGGATGACGCCGGCGACGAGGGGCCGGGCAAGACGGTAATGCCCGCCGACAGCCAAAGCGTCAGCTGGACGGTGCTTAACCCGAACGGACTCCATGTCCGTCCGGCGGCGCGGCTGGCCGGGGTATTGGCGCCGTTTAAGGCGGACCTGCGTCTTGAAAAGGGCGGGCGCGGCGTCGACCCGCGCAGTCTTAACCAACTGGCGACGCTGCAAATCCGCCAGGGCGATACCCTGCGCCTGCTGGCCAGCGGACCGGAGGCGGGGGCGGCGCTGGACGCGTTTATCGCCCTGGCGCGCCGGGGTTTCGGCGAACAGGTCGACGTGCGCGCCGGCATGACGCTTACCGGCATACCGGTTCCCCCCGGCGGTATTCGCGCGCCGGTGCTGAAGCTGCGTCCGGCCCGTTATCATGCGCGGCCGGAGACGATTTCGCGCCAGCAGATAACCGGACAGCAGCAGCGGCTGCGTTCGGCGCTGGCGGCGACCCGCGGCGATCTGCGGCGGCTGGCGCATCGGGCCGGCGATGCCATGGGGCCGGATCAGGCGGCCATTTTCAGCGCCCACGCGCTGCTGATTGAGGATGCGGATCTGCTGCGGGCGCTGGATCAACGCATCGCAACGGAACTCTCCAGCGCCGAGGCGGCGGCGTCGCGGGAACTGATGGCCATGGTCGACGAGTACCGCGCGATGGAGGACCCCTACCTGCGCGCCAGGGAACTGGATATCCGCGATATCCTCAACCGGGTGCTGGGACATCTTGGCGCCGGGCCGGTGGCGCCGCCCGGCGTTGGCGACGGCGACGGCGTGCTGCTGGTGGCCGAGGAACTGATGCCTTCCGAGATGCTTGGCCTGGACCGGCAAAAGGTGAAAGGCATTTGCCTGAGCGCGGGGAATATCTGGTCGCATAGCGCCATCCTGGCGCGGGCGCTGGGCATACCGATGGTAGTGGGCGTGAGCGGATGTTTACAGGCCACCCGCAACGGCCAAACGGCGGCGCTGGACATGGCCGCCGGCACCCTCACCGTCGACAAGCCCGCCGGTGGTAAAAAAGCGGGGACGGAGGAGAGCGAAGACAAAAAGCCGCGCGGCGGCGCGCTGGTTTAACGCCTGGCGCTTTCGCAGCGATGTTTGACGCGAGTATTTTCCCGGCGCCGGCGGGCCCGCCGGCGCTTATTCCGCCTCGGCGCCCGTTTTGAACCGCGCCATTTCCAGGTGGTATTGCTTCACCTTGCGCCAAAGCGTGGTGCGGCCGATGCCCAGCAGCGGCGCCATTTCGTTTAGCTGACCCCGGCATACCAGCGCCGCGCGGATAATCGCCTGGCGCTCCAGGTCCGGAAACGACAGCACCGGCTGCGACGCGGGCGCGTCCGGTTCCACCAGCGCCCGTTCCTGCAGCAAATGCTCCGGCAGATCGTTAAGCTCGATACGATTGTTGCGGCAGGTCATGGCGGCGCGCTCCACCACGCTTTTCAGCTCCTGATCGTTGCCCGGCCAGGGGTACAGGCACAGCTGGCGAATGACGTCCCCGCCAATCTGATAGCGGCACTGGAAATGGCGGCCCAGCGCCTGCAGGCTGTCCTGCACCAGCACGGGAATATCCTGCGTCCGCAGGCGCAGCGGCGGGATATGCAGTTCAAAGGATTGCAGCGTGTAAAACAGCTGGCGGCGAAAACGGTTTTGCTTGACCAGCAGCGGCAGATCGGCGCCGGTGGCGGCGATGACCCGCACATTCACCGGGATCACCCGGTTCGAATTGACGCGCATCAGCATGCCGGTCTTGATGATTTGCAGCAGGGCTGACTGCATTTCCGGCGACAGATATTCCACCTGTTCCAGATACAGGGTGCCGCCGTTGGCGAGTTCGAATTTACTCGGCTGCCCGGCCTCGCCCTCGCTGGCATCGCTGCCCAGAAATTCCCGCGCCATCAAATCCTGCGGCAACGCCTGGCAGTTCAGGGCGATAAACGGACCCTGCGCGCGTTCGCCGCCGTTATGGATGGCCTGTCCCAGACGCTGCTTGCCCACGCCTTCCTCGCCGTGCAGCAGCATGGGATGGCTGCCTTTGGCCGCCTGTTTGCCATAACGCACCAGCCGCCGCATTTCCAGCGACGCCAGCGGCATATCCGCAAAGGTATAACTCACCCGGCCCAGCTGGTTATGCACCAACTGCTGCAGGAGTTCCTGCGGGTGAAGCAGGGCGATAAAACCGCAGCGATCGCCGTCGGGAATAGGCTTTAGCGTCAGCAGCGCCGGGATAAACTGCTGCCGGTTCTCAAACGTGACCTGGACATGGCTCAGCGGGCTGCGGTTATGCATGGCCTGGATCACCAGCGCCGGCAGCGTCAGCAGGGTCAGCACCGGCTTGCCGAGGCTCTCCGTTTCATCGAGGCGCAGCATGGCCGCCGCGCGCGCGTTAAGGTATTGCAGGCAACCGTGCTGATCCCAGGCCAGCACGCCGTCTTCCACGCCGTCGAGCAGGGCGTTGAGCGCGTTAAGGTGGCGGTTGGTTTCGGCCAGCAGGCTGTCGGCGTGCAGGTAATTGCCCACTTCGCGCGCCAGCACCAGCGTCAGCGACAGATCGCTGGCGGCCTTGTCCTCCACCAGGCTGGCCAGCACGATGACCGCCCGCTGGCGGCCGCCGTTGTCGTACACCGGGGCGGCGCAAAAGTGCCAGGGGTGCAGCGCCTGGCGGAAATGCTGTTCTCCCGCCAATTGCACCGGATAGCCCCCGGCGATGGCCAGCGCCGGCGCGTTGGTGCCGATCAGGCCTTCGGTCCAGTAACTGCCGGGGCCGATGCCCAGCGCCTCCAGCCGGGCCTGGGTAAACGGATGGCCGCACGCCCACAGGGTACAGCCGCTTTCATCCAGGATCAGCAACGCGCAGGGCCGCGACTCCATATACTCATACGCATCCTCCAGCGCCGCCTGTCCCAGCACCAGCAAATCGTCCTTACGCCGGCAAATGGAAGCGAAGGTCACGCCGGCGGCCCGGTGCGCGGGACGCCAGTCGGCGGGCTGCATCAGTTTGCGGCAGCGGCGCCGGGATTCCTCCAGGGCCGGAATGGCGCACGCCGGTTCCCGCTTGGGCAGGTCGTCGCGGCCAGGGTGGGGCAAGGCAGTTTTCAGCACCAAGGTATCGTCTCCCCGGATTAACGGCATCAAGGGAGGTATTACTCCAGAATCCCGGCGGGATTTCTGTTAAGCCTCAGGCAAATATCGCAGGCGGCGATAACGCGGGGGGAGCAACCGCACCGGCGGGGCGCGGTTAGGCAGGGGCTAAAAGTCCTGGCCGTACAGGCTGCCGAGACGTTGGAACTCTTTCATTTCAGTCCGCTCGAAGGTGAGCGGCGTCACCGAAATATAGCCTTCGTCATTCAGCTTCAGCTCGCTGTTCTCCGGGCGTTCAAGGCCGCCGTGCTGCACCCGGATCCAGAAATAGTCCTCGCCGTGGGGATCCTTGGCGGGAATGACCATCATGCCGTCCACATTGCCCATGCCCTGCTTGGTGACCCTGATGCCTTTCACCCGATCGGCGGGCATATCCGGGAAATTCACATTCAGGCACACCTGCCGGTCCCATGTCGCCTGCAACACATGCCGCAGGGTCGGTATCAGGTAGCGCGTGGCGCTATCCCAGTTTACCGGTTGATCGGGATCGCGGTTCTGGCTTAGCGCAATCGAGGGAATGCCCGACAGCATGCCGGTCATCGCCGCGCCCACCGTGCCTGAGAGCAGGGTTTCAAATCCCAGGTTGGAACCGTTGTTGACGCCGGAAAGCACCAGGTCGGGCGGGGAACCGAGCATCGCCTGGTGCACGGCGTAGGCCACGCAGTCGGCGGGCGTGCCATAGACGGCAAACCGCCGCGGACCTTTGTTGATCACCCGCACCGGCTCGCGCATGCTCAGGGAGTTGGCCACGCCGCTTTTGTCCTGGGCGGGGGCGACTATCCACACCTCTTCTGCAATCTCCTGGGCGGCCTTGGCCAGCAGCTCCAGACCGGGGGCGTCGATGCCGTCATCATTGGTCAATAAAACGCGATTCACTTTTTTCATCACAGGGTTGTTCTCCATGGGTCAGGCCAAAAATGAATGAATGTCGAGTTGATTTCGCCACGGGCTCTGCCTGACATCATAAGACAAAAATCACGTGCGCAGGGGATAAAATCTGCGCGGCCGCGCGGCTGCCCGCCCTGGGGCGGGTCAAAAAGCGCAGCGCAAGGGTAAAAAAAGGGGTTGAACCGCGGATGACAAAAATATGACAAATTAAAGAAATAAAGCGGTTACCCCAAGCGCACTACGTGTTTGCCATCAATACGCTAGTTCATTAAATTGAGGGAGGCCATAAGTCCCGGATTATTCCCGCCATCATCAACGACCTCTCATTGATATCACTGCGGGAAATCCGTCGCCAGCGACGCATCCTTCCACGCCGCCAGATCCAGCTTAACCTCGCCGAGTTTCTGATACGCCAGATCCCAGGCAAGATTGCCGGCAAACAGATGCAGCGGCGGTTTTTCCACGGACGCGATCCGGACGATAAGTGCGGCCAGCTTGTCGGGATCGCCGGCCTGGTTGCCCGCCAGGGTGTCCCTATGCAGATCCAGCGACGCCTGGGCAGCGGCGTAGTCGTCAATCTGGCGCTGCGCCACCGCCAGGGAGCCGGCCGAGAGAAAGTCGGTGCGCACCGGCCCGGGGTAGATCACGGTGGCATGGATGCCCAACTCCCGCGTTTCGGCCGCCAGCGATTCCGTCAGTCCGGCCAGGGCGAACTTGGCGGCGACATAACCGCCCCAGCCGGCATAGCCGCCCTGGAAACCGGCAACGGACGCGATATTGATAATGTGCCCTGCGCGCTGGCGGCGCAGCTGCGGCAAGGTCTTGCGCAGTACGTTTAGCGGCGCGAAGACATTGACGTCGAAATTACGGCGCAGTTCGGCGTCGGTCAGCGCTTCCACCGTGCCCTGCAGGCCATAACCGGCATTATTTACCACGACATCGATAACGCCGAACGCCTTTATAGTTTGCTCCACCGCCGCGCCGACGCTGTCCTCGTCGGTGAGATCGGCTTCCAGCGGCAGGAACAGCAGGAACTGGTCGGCGGTGGGCGCCACGGCGCGCTCCAGCGCCGCGCGGTTTCTCGAGGTGGCGGCCACGTTGTGGCCCTGCGCCAGCAGCAGGCGGGCCAGGGTCAGACCGAGGCCCCTGGAGGCGCCGGTAATAAACCAAGTCTTGGGTGGTAGGGTGCGCATAGCAGTTATTCCTCAGGATAATGAAACGGGCCGTCGGTCTGACGGGCGATCGGTTTGCCGACGTCGACGCCGTCCGGCTGGAGAATGACCATGCTATGGTACGGGGTTGTCCGCCGCGCGCGAATATACAGTCCTTTTGATTTGTTGCCTATTTCTCTTTAATTGCTCTTCAAAACGGTTTGCCGCAAAAATTGGCATTTAATTTCAATTTGTGACAGACATTAAAATTTCACATTTTGATAACCAAAAAATGTGACCCACTTCATTCTACTGATTGATGGTGTATTTTATAAAACACCGTTCCAGATATATTCATTTTGTTACTTTCCTTTTGCTTATACATTTTAGCGCCCAGCGGCGAGCTGCCCGTCCGCCCAGGCGTATGCGACCTCTGAAACCCGTCCGGAGTTAAAATAATGAAAACGAATAAATTATTGATTGCACTATCGATAACCCTGGCCACCGCATTGTCCGCCCCCATCGCCACGGCCAGGGTGCTTAAGGTCGCCGAGGTGCAGCCCGACGGCTATCCCACGGTGGTGGCGCTGCAGCATATGGGGGAAAAGCTGAAGCAGGCTACCGACGGGCGCCTGGAGATGAAGGTCTATTCCGGCGGCGTGCTGGGGGATGAAGAGCAGACGCTGCAGCAGGTACAAATCGGCGCGGTGGATATGATTCGCGTTTCGCTGGCGCCGATGACCACCATTGCCCCGGAAACCAGCGTGCTCACCCTGCCGTATATTTTTCGCGATGAAGATCATATGCATAAGGTGCTTGACGGCGAAGTGGGGCAGGAAATCGCCGCCAAGGTCAGTGCGGATCCCAAGGCTAAAATGGTCTTCCTCGGCTGGACCGACGCCGGCGTGCGCAATATGATCACCAAAAAACCGGTGGTGAAGCCGGAGGATCTGCACGGCATGAAGATCCGCGTACAGAATAGCCAGATTTCGCTGGCGACATTAAAAGCCATGGGCGCCAATCCGGTCGCCATGGGCGTAAGCGAAGTCTTCAGCGCCATGCAGACCGGCGTGGTGGACGGCACCGAAAATAATCCGCCGACCTTTGTTGCCCATAATTATATTCCGGTGGCCAAGTATTACACCCTGACCGGCCATTTTATCCAGCCGGAAATGATTTTGGTATCCTCGCTGGTGTGGAATAAATTATCCGCCGCGGATCAGCAGACCATGCTGAAATTGGGCAAGGAAGCGCAACTGGACGAGCGGCAATTATGGGCCACCTACAACCAGCAATCGCTGGATAAAATGAAAGCCGCCGGCGTGACGTTCCAGAATATCGATCATGATTATTTCATTAAGGCGACGCAGCCGGTAAGAGATCAGTTTGGCAAAGGACATGAAGAATTAATGAAACGTATTGCCGATGTGCATTAATCCTTATCCCTCCCTGCGGCGGGGATAACGTCCCGCCGCCTGCAACCTTTCAGGTGGAACATTATGCCTTTTAATTATTCCCGGTTAATGGACGGGTTGTATGCGATATGTCTGCTGATCGCCAGCATCGCGCTGATGATTATGGTCACCGTGATCCCCATCGGCATCGGCGCCCGTTATTTGTTTGATAACGCCCTGTCCTGGCCTGAGCCGGTGGCGATTGTCTGCATGATTATCTTTACCTTTATCGGCGCGCCGGTGGGGTATCGCGCCAACACCCATATTTCCGTCTCGATCATGACCGATCGGCTGTCCCCCGCCGGAAAGCGTCTCTGCGAGCTGGCCTGCGATATCCTGATGTGCGTGATCTGCCTGATCATGATCTGGTACAGCACCAGCCTGTGCGCCGCCATGTGGGACCAGATGATGGCCTCGCTGCCGGGCTTTTCGTACGGAGAAATGTACCTGCCCATCCCCGTAGGCTCGTTCCTGATGATGTTGTTTGTCATCGAACGCATGATATCCGGGCCCCAGGATCACCGTCCTTTGGTGATGCTGGGCAATTCCCATTAATAAAGCGGAGCGGTGCTATGGATGCGTTAATCTTGATAGGCAGCCTGGTGGTGCTTCTCGCCCTCGGGTTTCCCGTGGCCTTTGCCGTGGGCTTAAGCGCTTTTATCGGCGCGTGGTGGATTGATTTACCGCTGGAGGCGATTGTTATCCAGCTGACCAACGGCATTAACAAGTTTTCCCTGCTGACGATTCCGTTCTTTATTCTGGCCGGCGCCATTATGGCCGAAGGGGGCATAGCGCGGCGAATGGTGAACTTCGCGTACATCTTCGTCGGCTTTATCCGCGGCGGCCTGTCGCTGGTGAATATTGTGGCGTCGACCTTTTTCGGCGCGATTTCCGGCTCGTCGCTGGCGGATACCGCCTCCATCGGCTCGGTAATGATCCCGCAAATGGAGGCGCAGGGCTATCCGCGCGATTTCGCCGCCGCGGTGACCGCCAGCGGCTCGGTGCAGGCGGTGTTAACCCCGCCCAGCCATAATTCGGTGATTTATTCGCTGGCCACCGGCGGCACCGTAACCATTTCCTCCATGTTTATGGCGGGTATCTTTCCCGGCTTATTGCTGGGACTGTGCCTGGTTATCATGTGTATCGGCTTTGCGCGCAAGCGCAATTATCCCAAAGGCGAACTGGTGCCGTTCCGCCAGGCGTTGAAAATATTTATCGATGCGTTCTGGGGCCTGTTCACCATCGTGATTATACTCGGCGGTATTCTTTCCGGCGTGTTCACCGCCGCTGAATCCGCGGCTATCGCCTGTATCTGGGCTTTTTTTGTCACCATGTTCATTTACCGCGAATTCAGGTGGCGCGATCTGCACCTGCTGCTGTTCCGCACCATTAAAACCGTCACTATCGTCATGGTGCTGATCGCCTTTGCCGCCGCCTTTGGTTCGGTGATGACCTTTATGCAGCTGCCGACGATTATTACCGACTTTTTCCTGAGCATTTCAGAAAACAAATACGTTATCCTGATGTGCATTAATATCATGCTGCTGATTGTCGGCTGCCTGATGGATATGGCGCCGCTGATATTAATCCTGACCCCGGTGCTACTGCCGGTCACCACCTCGCTGGGTATCGACCCGGTGCATTTCGGCATGATTATGCTGGTCAATCTCGGCATCGGCCTGATCACTCCGCCGGTGGGCACCGTGCTGTTTGTCGCCAGCGCGGTCAGCCAGCAGAAAATGGAGGCGGTGGTAAAGGCGATGCTGCCGTTTTACTGCGTGCTGTTTATCGTGCTGTTGATCATTACCTATGTGCCGATTATCTCGCTATGGCTGCCCGCGGTCACCGGGGTGTATAACGGCAACGGTTGAAGGGTGCGCCGCGATTTCTTAGCAGTACCGGCAATAACTTAGAACCGATCAGTATTGGGCGACGTTTTAAAGATGATGCATGTTGGGCTCTGAGGTATGAACAACGGAGCAGCCTATGAGTACGGCAGTAGCGGCATCTTTACCCTTGCTCGATCTTTCCCGGCTTGATGGCGGCCAGGCGGAGCGTACGGTCTTTTTAACCGAGCTGCGTCTCGCGGCGCGGGATATCGGTTTTTTCTACCTGGCCGGCCATGGCGTGGATGCGCAGTTGCTTGACCAGGTGCAGCGGCTGTCGCGTGAATTTTTTGCGCTGTCCGACGCGCAAAAACAGGCGGTGGCGATGATCAACTCTCCCCATTTTCGCGGCTATAACCGCGCCGCGTCGGAATTGACCCGGGGACAACCCGACTGGCGCGAACAGTTCGATATTGGCGCCGAGCGCGCGCCGCTGCCGCAGACGGAGCGGACGCCGGCGTGGACCCGGTTGCAGGGGCCTAACCAGTGGCCGGCGGAACTGCCCGGGTTAAAACCGGCGCTGCTGCGCTGGCAGGCCGCAATGACCGCGATGTCCCTGCGCCTGCTGCGCGCCTTTGCCGAGGCGTTGTCGCTGCCGGCGGACGCGTTCGATCCCCTGTACGGCGATAAGCCCAATGAGCATATTAAGCTTATCCGTTATCCCGCCCGCAACCAGACCGGCAGCAGCCAGGGCGTCGGCGCCCATAAGGATTCCGGTTTTCTCAGTTTCCTGCTGCAGGATCGGCAAAAGGGCCTGCAGGTGGAAGTGGAAGAAGGTCATTGGACGGATGCCGCGCCGGTTGCCGGCACCTTTGTGGTCAATATCGGCGAACTGCTGGAACTGGCCACCAACGGCTACCTGCGCGCCACGGTGCACCGGGTGGTGTCGCCGCCCGCGGGCGCCGAACGCCTGTCCATCGCCTTTTTCCTTGGCGCCCGTCTGGACGCGGTGGTGCCGCTGTTTGAACTGCCGCCCGCGCTGGCCGCCCAGGCGCGCGGCCCCGCAAGCGATCCGCGCAATCCGCTGCTGCGCGACGTCGGCTGGAATTATCTGAAAGGACGGTTGCGCTCCCACCCCGATGTGGCGCAGCGCTATTACCCCGATATCCCGGCGTTATTATAACGCCGCCAGCCCGCGGGCCAGATCCGCCATCAAATCCCCGGCATCCTCAATGCCCACCGACAGCCGCACCAGCTGCGGCGTAATGCCGGTGGCCAGCCGTTGCTCCAGCGGAATGGACGCGTGGGTCATGGCGAAGGGCTGGCTTACCAGGCTTTCGACGCCGCCCAGGCTTTCGGCCAGAGTGAACAGGCTAAGCTGCCGGATAAAGCGATTGGCCGCCTGCGCATCGTCGCCGCGCAGGCGGATGGAAATCATGCCGCCCGCGCCGCGCATCTGGCGCCGCGCCAGCTCATGCTGCGGATGGCTCGCCAGGCCTGGGTAATAAACGTTCTCAATCTGCGGCTGCGTTTCCAGCCATGCGGCAATGCGCAACGCGCTTTCGCTGTGGCGGGCGATGCGCAGCGCCAGGGTGCGAATGCCGCGCAGGGTTAAAAAACTGCTGAACGGGTCGAGCACGCCGCCGATGGCGTTTTGCAAATAGGCCAGCCGCTCCGCCAGCGCGGGATTATCCCCCACCACCGCCAGCCCGGCCACCACGTCGGAATGGCCGTTAATGTATTTGGTCGCCGAATGCACCACGATATCGAACCCCAGCGTCAGCGGCTGCTGCAATACCGGCGAGGCAAAGGTGTTATCCGCCACGCTTATCAGGTTATGGCGGCGGGCGATAGCGGCAATCGCCGCCAGATCGGCAAGCTTAAGCAGCGGATTGGTGGGGGTCTCCACCCAAATCATTCGGGTATCGGGTTGAATGGCCCGCTCCAGCGCGTCCGCGTCCTGCGGCTTGACCCAGCTGACGCGCAGGCCGGCGGTGCGGGCGCGCACGTTTTCCAGTAGCCGGTAGGTGCCGCCGTACACGTCGTCCACCGCCACGATATGGCTACCCTGATCCAGCAATTCCAGCACCGTTGAGCAGGCCGCCAGCCCGGAGGCGAAGGCGAATCCCCGGGTGCCTTGCTCAAGCTGGGCGATGGCCTGTTCCAGCGCGTGGCGGGTGGGATTGCCGCTGCGCGAATATTCGTAGCCGCTGTGTTCGCCCGGCGCCGTTTGCGCAAAGGTGGAGGTGGCGTAAATCGGCGGCATTACCGCGCCGGTGGCGTCCGGGGTATAACCGCTGTGCACGGCAAGGGTGGCGATATGGGTCATGCTATTATCCTTATTATGATTATGGAGGTTGCGGTTGCGTCGGGTGTTCAGCACATCATGTTGAAGGCAGGCGGTTGCGCCACGTGTTCAGCACATCGGCGCGGGTGATGAGCCCCAGGAATTGCCCGCCATCCATTACCACCGCCACATGGCCTTGGGCGAAAGTACGCAATAGCGTCGCTTCGTCGGCTTCTTTCGCCAGGGTAATCACCTCCCGCGTCATGGCGGCGTCGACCGTCAGGGCGAACCGCCGGGCATCGGCCCGTACCTGGGTAAGAATATCCCATTCATCGATAAGCCCCACCAGCCGGCCGTTTTCCAGCACCGGCAGTTGTGAGATATCGTACAGGCGCATACGGGCGTGGGCGGTGGCCAGGGTATCCGCCGGCAGGGCGAACACGGTGGCGCCCTCATCGTGACGAAAAGCGATAAAATCGCGCAGATCGCCGGTAACCGGACGCGCCAGCAAACCCTGCTGGCGCAGCCAGTCGTCGTTGAACATTTTGGAGAGATATTTGTTGCCGCTGTCGCAGGCGAAGGTCACCACCCGTTTGGGCGTACGCTGCGCCCGGCAGTAGCGCAGCGCCGCCGTCAGCAGGGTGCCGGTGGACGACCCGGCCAGGATGCCCTCCTTATGCAACAGGGTACGGGCGGTGGCGAATGCCTCGCCGTCGGTAATGCGAAACGCCTGGCTCAGCCGCTCCACCTGGCTGAGCGGCGGCACAAAATCCTCGCCAATCCCCTCCACCAGCCAGCTGCCGGCCTCGGGCGCGGTGCCGTGCTCCACCACATCCGCCAGGATTGACCCCGCCGGATCGGCGAGGATAAATTCGGTTTTGGGCGATACCTCGTCAAAAAAGCGCCTGAGTCCGCCCAGGGTGCCGCCGGAGCCGACGCCGACCACGATGGCGTCGATATCCTGATCCATCTGCTGCCACAGTTCGGGCGCGGTGCCCTGGTAATGGGCCAGCGGGTTGGCGGGGTTGTTAAATTGATCGATATAAAAGGCGCCCGGGGTTTCCCCGGCCAGGCGACGGGCGTAGTCCTGATAATAATCGGGGTGTCCCTTGCCCACGTCGGAGCGGGTCAGCAGCACTTTCGCCCCCAGCGCCCGCAGATGGAATATTTTCTCGCGGCTCATTTTATCCGGCACCACCAATATCAGGCGATAGCCTTTTTGCGCGGCCACCAGCGCCAGGCCCAGGCCGGTATTGCCGGCCGTGGCCTCGATAATGGTGCCGCCGGGGGCCAGGATGCCCTGGCGCTCCGCCTGCTCGATCATGGCGAGCGCCACGCGATCCTTGATCGATCCCGCCGGGTTTTGGTTTTCCAGCTTAAGAAACAGCCGGCAGATGCCGCTGTCCAGCCGCGTAAGTTCCAGCATCGGGGTATGGCCTATCAGATCGAGAACGGAATCAGGTAATGGCATGGGCAATGTCCTTTAACGTGCCGGGGATGATTTGCGTGGATAATAGAGCTGAATCAAGCCGGTGTTTAAAGAACAAATAACTACTTTATATGCCATAAAGTAATATATTGCTCTGTTTAGACGTCGGGATGTACGGCCGTATAGCGGTAAGGAAAGATAAAATAAAACCTCTTCCGCGCCGGCGCTGGGTCCGGCGACGGCGGGTATCGCGTTCCGGTGCCGGCCCTGCGGCCCAATAGGCAAAAAATGCGTTAGCTTAAACAAAATAAGTATAAGTTGACGCCATACTGAAACACCGGCGTGGTATGAACTATGATCTCCATATCCGGACAGGTGCAACGCGGGGGGAGATATGCGTAAGCCACGTAATGACGATCGCGCCATCATCGAGATGCTGGGCGATGATCAGGAATTCGCCGTGGAATTTTTACATATGGTGTATGGCGGGCTGGACGAGGAAGAAGAGGAAGAGCTTTTCCTGACGGCGCTGCATGGGCTGAAGGCGTCCGCCGGCGATAACGCCCAGGCGCCGGAAACAGCGCCGGGACGCCAGGGCGGTTAACCGGCCGGCACCGATATAACCCTGATAAACCGGGCCGAAACCCGTTCCCGGTGTAGATTTTTGCGCCCGGCATCGCCGCCATTGCGCCGCCGCCGCCGCCGCACGCCACTTTCGCCGCGCCGGTGGCGACGACGGTCCCACCTTTGCGCCCGTCCGGCGGCCATTTCCCCCCCTGTTATTTCCCGCAAACGCTCCCGCGACGCAAGACCGGCCCGCCAGGATCAATCCGGCGGGTTTTTGTGATCCAAGATACAGAACGAACACGCATTCCCACGGTGGGTATTTACACCGCCAAAATGACGGTGCTAGTATCTCGTTAAGCATTATACAACCGTGTTCTATAATATAGAACAAATCCACTGACGATTGCCGGTAATGATCCTGATTTTTTGGCCGGTCCGCATAATGCGCCTTCCCACATTCCCGGTTGTAAAAGGTTACTATTATGATTGATAACAAGAAGTTTCGCGGGATTATTCCGCCGGTGTCCACCATCCTGACCCAGGAAGGTCAGCTTGATGAGGCGGGCATGGGCCTGACCATCGACCATCTGATCGCCGCCGGGGTCAACGGCCTGTTTTTCCTGGGGACCGGCGGCGAATTTTCGCAAATGTCGTGCGCCGAACGGCAGACCGTGGCCGAATTCGCCGTGCGCTATGTTAACCACCGGGTGCCGGTGCTGATTGGCACCGGCAGCACCAATACGCGCGAGGCCCTGACGCTGAGCCGCCATGCCCAGGCTATCGGCGCGGACGCCATCGTGGTGATCAATCCCTATTACTGGCATCTCACCGACGCCAACCTGTTGCGCTATTACGGCGACATTGCCGCAAGCGTCGATCTGCCGGTGATTTTATACAATTTCCCTTTCCTGACCGGGCAGGATCTGACGCCGGCCCTGGTCAAGCGCCTGGTCGATGCCCATGGCAATATCGTCGGCATCAAGGACACGATCGACTCCGTGGCCCATCTGCGTGAAATGATTATCACCCTGAAGGATGCCCATCCCGCTTTCTCGGTATTCTGCGGTTTTGACGATCATCTGCTTAATACCCTGTTGCTGGGCGGCGCCGGCGCGATTTCCGCCAGCGTCAATTTCGCCCCCCAGCTCTCCGTCGGCATTTATAACGCGGTACGCGCCGGCGATCTGGCCAGGGCCGCCGAATTAAACCAATCCTTGCTGATGCTGCCCGCGCTGTATGCCATCGACAGCCCGTTCGTCAATGTGGTCAAGGAGGCGATGCGGGTATGCGGACTGGCGGTATCCGATTATGTACTGCCGCCGGCGCAGCCGCTGGATAACGCGGGCAAAGCGGCCGTCAGGCGGGTACTGCAACGGGCCGGCGTCATTAACCAACAATGATGCGCCGCAACGATAATGTCGCCGCTACGCGGTATGTTGAATCACAGAGAATGAAGTCATAGCAGCAGGTGAGTAATATTATGTCTATCAATACTATTTTCACTGATGTCGATGCGTCGATATATGATATCCAGACGCACGCGGAAGGGCCCAGGGGGTCGCTGCCGCTGACGCCGGAAATGCTGATGGATTCCCCCAGCGGCAACATTTTCGGCCTGACCCTGAACGCCGGCATGGGCTGGGATCCTAATAAGCTATTGGGTACCGAAGTACTGATCCTGGGTACCCAGGGCGGGATTCGCGATCATGACGGCGCGCCCATCGCCCTGGGTTACCATACCGGCCACTGGGAAATCGGCCTGCAAATGAAAGCCGCGGCGGAGGAAATCAGCCGGCACGGCGGCGTTCCTTTCGCCGGTTACGTCAGCGACCCTTGTGACGGACGCTCGCAGGGCACCACCGGCATGTTTGATTCCTTGCCCTATCGCAACGACGCGGCCGTGGTATTCCGGCGCCTGATCCGCTCCCTGCCGACGCGCAAGGCGGTGATAGGCGTGGCGACCTGCGACAAAGGGCTGCCGGCGATGATGATCGCCCTGGCGGCGATGCACGACCTGCCGACGATTATCGTGCCCGGCGGCGCGACGCTGCCGCCCACCCAGGGTGAGGATGCGGGCAAGGTGCAAACCATCGGCGCCCGTTTCGCCAACCATGAGCTTACCCTTGAGGAAGCGGCGGAGCTGGGTTGCCGGGCCTGCGCATCACCCGGCGGCGGCTGCCAGTTCCTCGGCACCGCCGGCACTTCCCAGGTGGTGGCGGAAGGGCTGGGCCTGGCGTTGCCGCATTCGGCGCTGGCGCCGTCCGGCCAGGCCGTCTGGTTTGAAATTGCCCGCCAATCGGCCCGCGCCGCGCTGGTGATGGGGCGCAAGGGACTCGCCACCAAGGATATCATCACCGATAAAGCCATAGAAAACGCCATGGTCATCCATGCGGCTTTTGGCGGTTCGACCAACCTGCTGCTGCATATTCCCGCCATCGCGCACGCCGCCGGATGCCATATCCCCACCGTGGACGAATGGGCGGCGATAAACCGCCGCGTGCCCAGGCTGGTGAGCGTGTTGCCCAACGGCCCGGTATATCACCCCACGGTAAGGGCGTTCCTCGCCGGCGGCGTTCCCGAGGTGATGCTGCATCTGCGCCGGCTGGGTTTGCTGCATGAGGATGCGCTGACCGTGACCGGCGAAACCCTGGGCGCCAATCTGGACTGGTGGGAGGCGTCGCCGCGGCGCGCACTGTTCCGCGAACGTTTACAACAGCTTGACGGCGTGCATCCGGATGAGGTAATCATGTCGCCGCGCCAGGCAAAGGAACGCGGCCTGACCTCGACCATTACCTTCCCCACCGGTAATATCGCCCCCGAGGGGTCGGTCATCAAATCTACCGCCATCGACCCCTCGGTGGTCGGCGCCGACGGCGTTTACCGCCATACCGGCAAAGCCCGGGTATTTACCGCCGAGTCCGACGCCATCAAGGCCATCAAGCAGGGTCATATCCACGCCGGCGACATGATGGTGGTGATCGGCGGCGGCCCGTCGGGCACCGGCATGGAGGAGACCTATCAGTTAACCTCCGCGTTAAAGCATCTCTCCTACGGCAAGCATGTTTCCCTGCTGACGGATGCGCGTTTCTCCGGGGTATCCACCGGCGCCTGCGTCGGTCATATCGGGCCCGAAGCGCTGGTGGGCGGCCCGATAGGCAAACTGCGCGACGGCGATATTATTGAAATGATCGTCGACCGCGACCGGCTGGTGGGATCGATTAATTTTATCGGCACCGATTCCGCCACGCTGTCCCCCGGCGAAGGCGCCGCGGTATTGGCGCAGCGTCCCAGCCACCCCGGGCTGCGCCCGCATCCCCAATTGCCCGACGACACCCGGCTCTGGGCGGCGCTCCAGGCGGTCAGCGGTGGAACCTGGCGCGGCTGCGTCTACGACGCGGACCGTATTATCGCGGTGCTCGATGCGGGCGTGAAAGCCCTGGCGGAAAAAACGCATAATTAAATTACTATTCAGATCTATAACGACGAAGCTATTAATAGCTCACTGATATGAAGTGGCAATCTTATTAACAGGATTGCCACCTCTTTTTTCATATTGTTGTCATGATAGAACATATCTCTGCGCTGACTATAGCTCCAGTGATAATAACCGCAGCCTTATTTCTCTATATAAGGTTGGCGAAAGCGTGTGTCTTTTTTATTAATTGATAACACAATAAAACCGGAGTGAGAGAATGCCTTTAATTATTGTTTCTTTGGGAATAGTAACCCTCTTATTTTTAATCATGAAGTGTAAGCTTAATACTTTTGTTTCGCTGATTATTGTTTCATTCGGCGTGGCGTTGGCATTGGGCATACCGCTGAATAACGTGGTGAAATCCATCGAAGGCGGCCTGGGCGGCACGCTCGGTCATATCGCGCTGATATTCGGTATCGGCGCCATGCTGGGACGCCTTATTGCCGATGCCGGCGGCGCCCAGCGCATCGCCATTACCCTTATCGGCAAATTTGGCGAGAAAAATATCGAATGGGCGGTGGTGGTCGCGTCTTTTATCGTTGGCATCGCGCTGTTTTTTGAAGTGGGCCTGGTCTTGCTGATCCCGATAATCTTCACCATCGCCAAACAGCTGAAGGTGTCAATCCTGCATCTGGGGATTCCCATGGCCTCGGCGCTGCTGGTGACCCACGGCTTTTTACCGCCGCATCCGGGGCCGACGATGATCGCCGGGGAATATGGCGCCGATATCGGTTCAGTGCTGCTGTACGGCATTATTGTCGGCACGCCGACGGTGATCCTGGCCGGTCCGGTTTATAATAAACTGGCCAAAAAAATCGTGCCTGAGGGGTTTAACAAAATCGGCAATATCGATTCCCTTGGCGAATCAAAGCTGTTCAGGCTTGAGGATACCCCCGGTTTCGCCATCAGTATGCTGACCGCCATGCTGCCGGTGATATTGATGTCGTTAGCGACCATTATTACCATGATCCAGCAGGAAACGGGGCTGGCCGATAATACCGCGCTGGCCATTATCCGCCTGCTGGGCAACGCTTCTGTCGCCATGCTGCTTTCCCTGCTGTTCGCCATCTACAGCATGGGGCTGGCGCGCGATATCCCCATCAAAAACCTTATGGCCTCCTGTGGCTCGGCGGTGACCAGCATCGGCATGATGCTGCTGATTATCGGCGGCGGCGGGGCGTTTAAACAGGTGCTGATCGATGGCGGCGTCGGGCACTATGTGGCCGATTTATTCACCAGCACCGCCGCCTCGCCGATTATCCTGGCCTGGGTGGTCGCCGCGATCCTGCGTATTTCGCTGGGTTCCTCCACCGTGGCCGCTATCTCGACGGCGGGGCTGGTCATACCCACCCTGGCGCACAGCGATGCCAACCTGGCGCTGGTGACGCTGGCCACCGGCGCCGGCAGCGCCATCGCCTCGCATGTCAACGACGCCGGTTTTTGGATGATCAAGGAATACTTCGGCCTGACCATGAAAGAGACATTCGCCACCTGGACGGTACTGTCCACCATTGTCTCGGTGGCCGGGTTGGGGTTTATCTTATTACTGAGCCTGGTGGTATAACTCCCGGCGAGTGATGAATGACGATCTTGATGCCGGGAGCGCGGTAACCCTTGTCGCCGTCAGTTCCCGGCCGTATATCCTAATTGCTGTGATAATTCCTGCCCGGCCTGTTTTAATAATTGGATATAGTCATCGAATTCGTTATCGCTGACGCGGGAAATTAAGGTCGAGATACTGATGGCGGCGATAACCTTGCGTTCAACATTCCATATCGGCACGGAAATACATCTTACCCCCTGTTCATTTTCCTGGTTATCGAGGGCATATCCCCGGCTGCGCACCTCGGCCAGTTCCGCTAAAAACCGGCCTTCATCGGTAATGGATTGCGGCGTTTGCCGGGTATAGTCGTAATTCTCCAGCAACGCCTGGATATCCGCCGGTTTAAGAAAGGATAACAGCACTTTGCCGATGGCTGTGGCATGCACCGGCAGCCTGCGCCCGATGCGGGAATAAGAAATTACCGCCATCTTCCCTTCCACTTTATCGATATACACGCCTTCTTTACCGTCAAGAATACCCAAATGCGTGGTCTGGCCGGTTTTAATCGATAATTCAAGCAGGAAACTTCTGGCTTTTTGCCGGATATCAATGGAATTGACCACCAGGTTTCCCCGTTCGACCAATTTCATGCCCAGACGGTATTTGCCGTTTTCATGATTTTGATCGATATAACCCTGCACCTGCAGGGTTTTAAGCAAGGAGTGCAGGGTGCTTTTGTGCAGGCCCATTTTATTGCTGATTTCGGTGATTTTTAGTTCGGTGTCGTGTTCATCGAACAGGTCCAGAATATGCAGGGCTCGTTCAACGGATTGGATGATTGGCATGGCTGACCGCTTGGGAAAAGAATGATACATGTTATGGGCTTGACGGTACTACGTCCGGTCGGGAAAATCAATTTAACCCCATCCGCCGCGCGACGCGTCCGTTTATCGTCTTATGCGATCGCGAACACGGATTTTAAAAAAATAATTTCAAAATCATCTAAATTTGAAAGTTTTTTTGGCGGACGGTCGCTACCTTGTGGCGGTAAATCAGGGGAGAATTCGTTATGACGACAAACATCACTAACAACTCTTTTTACCGTCCCGAGGATAATAATGCGTTCAACACAGGCGTGAACAGAATGTCGGGCGCGCTGCGGTTAGATGATCGCAGCGAAGGAGCGTATGAACAGCCGGGCGTGCCGCAACATATCATCAAAGTCAGTAACCGGCCGGCGGGAAGCCCGTTAGCACCAAACGGCCATCGTGCGTCTGGATTCCTTCCTTTGCCGGTTCAGCCTATCAATCCGGGTGTTGCGGCAGCGCGCGCCGCGGCGGGTTCTTCCATGGCGGTAGCCCCCGGCACCGCACACAAGACCACCGCTATAAAGGCCATACCCGCTAACGCCGAAACCACGGCAAGCCAGCGCATTAAGATGTTCATTAAGTCGTTATTTACGGCTAAAAATATTAACAAGGCCATCAGAGTGGTGGGCGTGGCCATGACCGCTGCCGCGCTATTCTCCGCCGTGGCGACCTTAGTCGGTGTGGCGGGGGGACCTTTGCTTATCGTCGTCGCGGTAGGTTTTGCCATTGGCGCGCTGGTGAGTTTAACGGCCAAGGGTTTATCCCGCGCTTTCGCCAAGGCTGCGGTTCATGTGGTCAAAAATAAATCCGCCGAAACCCAGGCCAAAACCGGCGGCGCGGTGGCTCTGATGTCGGCATTTGGCCACAATGCCAGCACCCGTGGAATGCAAACCGCCGCCTACGTTGGCGGCATAGCCGGTTATTGCTGCGCCACAATCGGGAAACCTGAACTGACCAAGGTTTTGTTGGCGCCCATTGGCAAAGCCGTTGGCGTAATGGATACGATGATGTGTGGAACGGCTAATGTGGCTAAACAATGGGGCGCGGCCGTAGGCACCGCCGTGGCGGGCTGTTTGGCATGGTACAGTGATTTGGCGGAGCACGAACTTGGCAAAGTTGCCGATGGCGCCGCGTCTGGCAGCCAAACCGGGGCGTCAGTTGGCCGTTTAATCGATGATTTTATTTTTTCTCCCCTCGGGCTGGGTTTGATTCGCAATATACAAAATCAGTATATCAACACCGCTAAATCCTGGTATTTATTACCCTGGACATCGGAAGAACCCGCGGCCGGTCCCGCGGAATGGCTGGCGGCGATATCCGGGGGCACCCTGGGCGGCGTGACGCAGGTGGCCGATATTTACACCGGGGGGGAAATAACCCGCATAGGCCAGGCGGCCGATACCGCCCGGCGCACCGTATCCTTTGGCAAACTGCTGCGCGCGGCGGGTAATGCGCGGGATATACGGCCCGGCGGGACCCTCAACGCCTTGCATACCGCCTGGCAAACCGTTTCCTTCGGCAAGATGGTAAGCGCGGTAGGTAATTATTTCGAACTGCGTATTCCGCATCCGGCCTGAATCACGCCTCGGCGGCGGCCAGCAGTTTTACGGCGGTATCCTCATCCGTTACCAGGCCGTTAATCCAGCCGCCGCTGAGCACCGCCTGGATAGCCTGGAACTTTTCCCGGCCGCCGGCAAAGGCGATCACCGGTTTTTCGGGGCGTGTCTGGATAGCGACGCTGGTCAGGCGATCGTCCATTTCGCTTGCCACCCGCTGGCCGTTTGCGCCGATAAAATGGCCGACGATTTCCGCCACTACGCCCGCCTGCGTCAGCCGGTTGACTTCGTCGGTGGTGATAAAACCATCCTTATGCAACGGGCAAAGGTAGTTCATCTGGCCGATGCCGATAAAGGTGACATCCGCCTGCGCCGCCTTATCGGTCACCATGCGGTAGATACGGTGATTACACCACAGCTCTTTATCCGTCAGGTTATCGGCGAACAGCGGCGCCGGCAGGATAAAATATTTACCCTGGGTTTTTTCCGCCATCCATAACGGCACATCGTAACGGGTACAGGAGCCGTCGGAGGCGATGGCGCCGATAAGCGATACGCAGCTATGCTGCGGGCGATCGATGGGCGCCATTTCGTTAATGGTGGCGCGCAGCGCCCGGCCGGAGCCGACGGCGATGGTCCTGGGCTGCGGCTGATCGAGAAACTGCATCATCACCTCCGCGCCGGCCACCGCGATCATGCTGTTAATACTGCCGGTATCCATGCCTCCCGACGGCACCACCAGGCATACCGACAGGCCAAAACACCGGGCCAGCCGTTGGGAAAGCGCCGTGCATTCAGCCACCGGATGGGTGATATTCACCCTGACCAGGCCATTTTCCGACGCCAGCGCCACCAGGCGCTGCGCCGCCTGGCGCGACACCCCCAGCACATCGGCGATTTCATGCTGTGTTTTGCCCGCCACGTAATACATCCAGGCGGCCCGGGCGGCCTGATCCAATTTCCTGTCGATTTTACCCATTGATCATACTCAGCTTTTAGCAGTGGTGGAACTATACCCATCATTTATGGAGGGCGTAAATCGATCATGTGCGAACTGTGAGCTAAAGCTCATTTGATGGGCTATTATTCGATTAAGCTCTCCATCTAGGCAATTACTCATTTTGTGAGCTTATGCTCATCTCCCTTTCGCGAGGTACTATACATTATGACCACTTCACAACACTTTACCTGGATGCACATCGGCGCCGGTTCTTTCCACCGCGCGCACCAAGCCTGGTATCTGCACCGTCTGCTGATGCAGGGCGACGGACGCTGGTCGATTGCGCTGGGTAATATCCGCGACGACGCCAACCCACTGCTGGATATCCTGGCGGCACAGAAAGGGGAATATGCACTGGAAACCGTGACGCCCGCCGGGGAGCGCAGCTATGAAAAAATCACCTCCATCCGCAAAATCATCCCCTGGGACGAGCAACTGTCGGCGCTGGTCGGGCAGGGCGCGAGCGCCGATACCCGGGTTATCTCCTTTACCGTGACCGAAGGCGGTTATTACCTGGATACCCATTTTAAACTCGACCAATCCAACGCGGATCTGCAGGCCGACCTGAAGGGCGGCGCGCGCACGATTTACGGCACCATCGCGCGCATCCTGCAAACCCGCCGCAGCCAGGACACCGGCGGCGTCACCCTGCTCAGCTGCGACAATGTGCGCCATAACGGCGAACGGTTCCGTGACGGCCTGACCGAATTCCTGACCCTGCGCGGCGAGCAGGATCTGCTGGCCTGGTTCCAGGCCAATACTACCACGCCGAACACTATGGTTGATCGCATCACGCCCCGTCCGTCCGCTGATATTGCCGGCCGGGTCAAGGAAAATCTGGGCATGGACGACCGCGCGCCGGTGATGGGCGAGTCTTTCATCCAATGGGTGGTGGAAGACCATTTTATCGCCGGACGTCCGGCGCTGGAAAATGTCGGCGTCGAAATGGTGGATTCCGTGGTGCCTTATGAAGAAGCGAAAATCCGCATCCTCAACGCCAGCCACAGCTGCATTGCCTGGGCGGGCACGCTTATCGGCCAGTCTTATATCCATGAAAGTACCGGCACCGCGGATATCCGCCGCATGGCCTACGACTATGTCACTCAGGACGTGATCCCCTCGCTGACGCCAAGCCCGCTGGACCTGGCGCAATACCGCGATGTGGTGCTGGACCGCTTTAGCAATCCGTATATCCGCGACACCAATCAACGGGTCGCCGCCGATGGCTTCTCCAAGATCCCGGGCATGATCACCCCGACCCTGATTGAATGTTACCGCCGGGGACAGCCGCCCAAGGCCACGGCCGTGCTGCCGGCGCTGTTTTTTATCTTCATGCGCCGCTGGCATGACGGCGAACTGCCTTACGACTACCAGGACGGCATCCTGGACGCGGCGGCCACCCACGCCATGTTCAGCGCGGCCGACCCCGTCGCGCTCTTTGCCCGCGACGCCAAACTGTTCGGGCCGCTGGCCACCGACCAGGATTTTGAAAAATTACTGCGCGAGACCATCACCCGGCTTGACGCCTGGGCGCTGGCCAAGGCCCCGAAGGTCGCCGCTCAGTAACCGCATCAGCCAATAACGAAGGGGAGCGAATATGTATCTCGGTCTTGATTTAGGCACCTCGGAAATCAAAGTAGTGATTATCGATGACAAGGGACAACTGGTCGCCAGTGAAGGCGAACCGCTGACGGTGCAGCGCCCGCATCCGCAGTGGTCCGAGCAGGATCCCGCGCAGTGGTGGGCGGCCACCAACCGCGCCGTCGGCCGCCTGCGCGCGCGGCATACCGATCTTTGGGCGGGGATTCGCGCCATCGGCCTTTCCGGCCAGATGCATGGCGCGGTATTGCTCGACGCCCGGGATAACGTGCTGCGCCCGGCCATTCTGTGGAATGACACCCGCAGCGCGCAGGAGTGCGAACAGCTTACCCGGCTGGCGCCGGAGCTGCATCAAATAGCCGGTAACCTGGCGATGCCGGGGTTTACCGCGCCTAAGCTGCTGTGGGTGGCGAAACATGAGCCGGAGATCTTTGCCCGCGTCAAGACCGTACTGTTACCCAAAGATTACCTGCGCCTGATGATGAGCGGTGAAAAAGTGTCGGATATGTCCGACGCGGCGGGCACGCTGTGGCTGGATGTGGCGAAACGCGACTGGTCGGATTCCTTGCTCGGCGCCTGCGGCCTGACCCGGGATCATATGCCGGCGCTGGTGGAAGGCTCCGCGCCGTCCGCCACCCTGAAGACGGATGTCGCCCGGGAATGGGGCCTGCCGCCATCGGTGGTGATAGCCGGCGGCGGCGGCGACAATGCGGCCAGCGCCGTGGGCATCGGCGCGGTGAATACCGGCGATGCGTTTATCTCACTCGGCACCTCCGGGGTGATCTTTGCCGTTAACGAATGTTTCCGCCCCAACCCGCAGTCGGCGGTGCATGCGTTTTGCCATGCCCTGCCGGGCCGCTGGCATCAGATGAGCGTCATGCTCACCGCCGCCAGCGCGCTGCGGTGGTTATGCCAGATTCTGCATACCGACGAACCCACCCTGCTGGCGGAGGTGGCCGCGCTGAGTCTTGAGGAACAGCGGCGGGCGCCGATATTCCTGCCTTATCTTTCCGGCGAGCGTACCCCGCATAACGATCCCGTCGCCAGCGGGTCGTTCCATGGCTTGACGCATTCCACGGAGCGCGCGTCGCTGGGCTACGCGGTGCTGGAAGGCGTGGCGTTCGGTCTCGACGATGGCCTGGCGGTCATGAAACAGGCCGGCAGCCATATCGAACAATTTTCGCTGATCGGCGGCGGCGCCCGCAGCCCGTGGTGGGCGCAGCTGATAGCCGACGTGGTGGCCGTCCCGGTGGTAACCCATCGCGACGGCGCGGCCGGCGGCGCGCTTGGCGCGGCCAGGCTGGGCTGGCTGGCGGCGGGCGGCAACGAGGCGGACGTGTGCCGCAAACCGGCAATCCATACCCGTTTCACCGCCGGGACCGACCGCACCGAACAGCTGCAACACCGATTGGCGCTCTACCGGCTGTTCTATCGCCAGCAGGTGGACGCCAGGAAACTGGCGCTATGATCCCGGCCCGCCGGATCGGGCGCCGTATCCGGCGGGCCACCCCCATTCACGCACGCTGAACAGAACAATAAAGACGTTACCTCTACCCTAACGTAAACAAACAGAAGGAAGGATATCGATGAAAAAAGTATTAGCGGGTCTGTTGCTGGCCGTGGCCTCGGTGGCGATATCGGCCCATGCCGAAGATAAAATCAAAGTCGGTTTTGCCAACCGAACCCTCAATGGTGCCTTTTTCAACGGCCTGACAGAGTATATGAAAATCCATGCCAAGGAACGGGGCTATGATTTGATCACCACCGATGCGCGCGGGGATTTGAACAAGCAGATCTCCGATGTCGAGGATATGATTTCCCAAGGCATTAATTATCTGGTGCTCAATCCGCAGGATCCCGAAGCCGGCATGCGTATTACGCAAATCGCTAAACGCGCGGGTATTCCTACCGTTATCCTCGACAGCGATATTTCACTGGATGCGCCGGTGATCACCCGCGTGCAGGCCAATAACGCCAAGAACAATATCGCCATTGGCGAATTCGCGGTCGATCAGTTTGGCAATAAGCCGATGAACTGCGTCATTATCAGCGGCAACCAGGGCAACCTGGTGGGTGAAGCCAGGCGCACCAATTTTATTCGCGGCGTGATGGAAGCGCAACTGCGTAAATATAACCAAACCAACCTGACCATCGTCAGCCAGGGCTGGGGCAACTGGGATCAACAGGGCGGCCTGAAAGCCATGGAAGACATCATTGTCGCCCAGGGCAATAAGATCAACTGCGTCTACAGCGAAATGGACGATATGGCCCTGGGCGCCATTTTGTCGCTAAAAGGCGCCAATAAACTCCAGGACGTAAAAGTATTTGCCCACGACGGCTATAAAAAAGGCCTGGAAGCCATTGAACGCGGCGACCTGCAGGCGACGGCGGCCAATAACCCCAATACGCTGACCAATACCGTGCTGGATGTTATCGCCAAATACCAGGCGGGCAATAAAGACTTCCCGGATTATGTTTACACCCCCACCGTGCTCATTACCAAAGATAACGTGAAACAAGTCTACGATGCTAAATCGCTTTTCTAACGTCTTCCCCCCCTTGCCACAAGGGGGGCTGATATGAGGTATGTTCATGGACCAGTATGCAGTCGTTATCGAAAAGGTTAAAAAAAGCTTTGGCGGAGTCCATGCGCTAAAGAGTATTGATTTGAAGGTGAAGAAAGGAAGCATCCACGCCATCGTCGGTGAAAACGGCGCGGGTAAATCGACGCTGATGAAAATCCTCTCCGGTATCTATATCAAGGATAGCGGCACCATCTATATCAACGGTAAAGAGGTGCATTTCACCACGCCAAAACAAAGCCGGGAAAATAATATCGGCATTATCTACCAGGAACTGGCGCTGGCGCCGGATCTGACCGTGGCGGAAAATATTTTCCTCGGCGACCTGGGGTTCGGTGGCCAACTGGTGAACTGGAAAAAAATGAACCAGAAAGCCGGCCGGGTATTATCCAACCTGGGTTTCCATATACCGCCCACCGCGCGCCTGGGCACGCTGAGCGTCGCCTACCAGCAGATGGTGGAAATTGCCAAATCGCTGGCCAGGGACGTCAAGATATTGATTCTTGATGAACCCTCGGCGGTATTATCGAACCGGGAAATCGATATTTTATTCAGCCAGCTGAAATTACTGAAAGGGCAGGGGGTCACCATTTTGTATATCTCCCATCGCCTGGATGAAATATTCGCCATCGCCGACGCCATTACGGTTATCAAGGATGGCGAGACGGTGACCGATCTGGACCCCAAAACCTGCACGGAAGACGACATTATTTCCAGCATGGTGGGGCGTAAATTTGAAAACCTGTATCCGACCAAAAATATTCCCCAGGACGAAACGGTGCTGGAGGTGTACGGCATGTCCACCAAATCGCTGTTAAAGGATATCAGCCTGACCGCCAGGAAAGGGGAAATCGTCGGGCTGGCGGGATTGGTCGGATCCGGGCGCACGGAAATTTCCCGCTGCCTGTTCGGCCTGGACCGCATGACCAAGGGCCGGATTGTTAAAAACGGCAAGGACATCACCATTCGCCACCCGGCCGACGCCATGCGCCAGGGCATCGGCCTGGTGCCGGAAAGCCGCAAAGAGCAGGGCGCGATTTTAACCCGTCCTATTCGGGAAAATATGACGTTATCCAGTCTGAAACGCGTTTGTTATAGGTTTGGCATTATTAATTATCGCAGTGAGCGGGCGTTCAGCGAACAGTCGCGGCAACGGCTGGCGATCAAGCTGGGCTCCGTCGAGGACCCCATATCCAGCCTGAGCGGCGGCAATCAGCAAAAGGTGGTTATCGCCAAATGGCTGGCCACGGAATGCGATCTGCTGATCCTGGATGAGCCCACGCGCGGCGTCGACGTCGGCGCCAAGGTGGAAATTTACAACGTCATCCATGAACTGGCCGAGAAAGGCTACGCCATTATCGTTATCTCGTCGGAAATGATCGAGGTTATCTCCCTCTCCCACCGGGTGTATGTGATGAGCGAGGGATCGATAACCAAAGAGTTGCAGGGCTCCCAGATTACCGAGGAAAACATCATGAGATTCGCCATACCTAAACGTGCTTTAGTGTAGATGAGGAAAAATTATGGAAACGGTAAACAATCCCACTAAAACGACGGGCTTTGCCATGCGAGCCAAAGTGCTGAAATTTTTCGCCAACAACTCCACGTTACTGGTATTTTTCGTGATGTTGATTGTGGCCAATTTTTTATCCGATCGCTTCTATAGCCCGGAAAATATTACCAATGTGCTAAGGCAAAGCGTGCCGCTGGGCCTGGCGGCCATCGGCATGCTGTTTGTTATCCTCACCGGCGGCATTGATTTATCGGTGGGGTCGATCATGGCCCTGGTGTCGGTGGCCGTCGCGCTGCTCATCCCGGAAATCGGCGTGATGCCGGCCATCGTGGCGGGCGCGGGCATCGCCACGCTGGTGGGGGCCGCCGCCGGCTGCCTGGTGACTTTTTTTAATATCGCCCCCTTTATCGCCACGCTCGCCATGATGACCATTGCGCGCGGCCTGGCGCTGATTGCCGCCAAGGGGCAGCCGATTTTCATCGACGATGTATCTTATGTGAATTTCGGCACCGGCTATTTATTGGGACTGCCCCTGCCGGTCTATGTCTTTATCGCATTTGCCATCATTGCCCATTTTGTCTATCAGTACACCGTGTTCGGCCGGTTGGTGATTTCCATCGGGTCCAACGAAACGGCCACCCGTTTCGCCGGTGTGCGGGTCGACTGGTATAAGTTTGCCGTCTATGCCCTAAGCGGACTGGCCTGCGGCCTGGCGGGCGTGCTGGCCTCCACCCGTACCGGCGTCGGATCGCCGGTGATGTCCATCGGCTTCGAGCTGGATGTGATCGCGGCGGTGGTGGTGGGCGGCGCCAGCCTGGCGGGTGGCCGCGGCACGGTGGTCAATACCATTATCGGCGTGCTGATTCTCAGTATCATCTCCAATCTGATGAATTTAATGAATATCTCCGGCTATAACCAACAGGTGGTCAAAGGCGCCATCATTATCATCGCGGTGATGCTGGAAAGCTTTAAATCCCGGGCGCGGGCGTAAAGCCACTTCGGCGGGAAGAGCGGCCAAACCGATCGGGGCATGTGGTTTTGGTGGGCAAACCAGCGCTGGGTGCGGGCGTATGCAACGAGCGTGCATACGCCCGTTTTCGCCTAAAATTAACGCGTCTGCGCAGCGTCGGTCAAGGGGCGGCACTGCTGATAAAGCTCGCGAAAACGCGGGTACAGTTGGTGGTAAAAATCCCGTGCCGCGGCACTGGGCCGGATGACCTCGCCGAAACGCACAAACCGGCTGGCGCCGTTCCAGTCGTCGCTTAGACCCGCTCCAATGGCGGCGGTCCAGGCGGCGCCCAGGCAAGAGCCGGGATGTCCCTCCAGGCGCTGCAACGGCTCACCGAGCACGTCGGCGACAATTTGCATCCACAACCGGCTGCCGGAACCGCCGTCGGAAACGATATAACGACGGGTGGGATACCCGATATCATGTAGCGTGTCGATATGGTGCCTGATGGCAAAGGCGTAGGCTTCCAATAACGCGCGCCAGATATGACCCGCGTCGTGGGACAGCGTCAGGCCGAACAATACGCCGCGCGCCGCCGGATCGTGCAGCGGCGTCTTTTCGCCCAGGAAATAGGGCAGGCATATCACCCCGCCGGCCCCCGGCGGTTTCTGTTGCGCCAGGCTATCGATATATTGATGCAGTGAAAGGCCGGCCTGCGCCGCCGCCGGCCGGTGCTGGCCGGCAAAATTTTCCGCAAACCAGTTTAGTCCCGAGCCGCCGGTGGACATACAGCCGTTCGGCATATACATACCCGGCACCAGATGATAATCAAGAAAAAGGCGCGCATCCGGATTGACCGTGGCGGTGGCGGTCAATATATCCACCGACCCGCCGAATTTCAGCAACACGTCGCCCTCCCGGGTGACGCCTGCGCCCAGCGCGGAGGCAATAAAATCCGCCGCGCCGCCGATAACCGGCGTGCCCGCCGCCAGGCCGGTGAACTTAGTCGCCGCCGGCGATACCCTGCCCAGGATGTCATGGGATCGTACCAGGCGCGGCACCGCCAATCTTGGCAGATGGGCCAGGGCAATCTGTTCGTCGTCAAGCCTATGGGAGGCGATATCGATAAAACCCGCTTCCAGCGCCCAGTTCTGCTCGATGGCCTTTTCGCCGGTCAGCCGCCAGTTGATGAAGTCATAGGCGCCGAATACCGTGGCGATCCTTTGATAGATCGCGGGTTCATGGCGTTCGATCCAGCGGATCTTGGCGGCGACCAACTGCTGGTTGATGCCGTTGCCGCTACGGCGGATAAACGCCTGCTCATCCTGTTCGGCGCGAAGTTCGGCCACTTCCCTACCGCAACGGCCGTCGCTTTGCTGGATGCTGGGGCGCAATAGCCGATCCTCTCCATCCAGTAGCACCACGGCCGGTAACATGCCGGTGATGCCGATGCAGGCGATATCGGTGTTGGTTATGCCGCTACTCTCCAGCAGCTCGCGGCAAATTTCGCCGACGTTGCGCCACCATTGTTCAGGATCCTCCTCGGCCCATCCCGGCTGCGGCGAGGAGAGCCGCACCGGACGGGAAACCAAGCCCAATACGTCATCCGGGAGCCGGATCAGCATGCCGATGGTGGACGTGGTGCCTATATCAATACCCAGTAAGCAGTTCATGCGCCCTCCCGTCAGGCCGCCGTCGCGATGTCAGTTCATTAACGCAGGCTTTCCACCACATCCATAAAGCGCTTGACCCGATCACCGTCCACCGCGTTCCAGGTATAGCCGTCCACCTTGAAATGCGTGCCAATAACCACGCCGCTGGCCATGCTTAACACGTCGCGCACGTTATCGATGGTGGTGCCGGTGTTGGCGAATACCGGCACGTCGGAAACTGCTTCGCAGACTTTACGCAGATGGGATTTATCCGCCGCCTCGCCGGTTATCTGGCCGGAGACCAGAATGGCGTCGGCCAGAGAGGAGAATACCGCGCTGCGCGCGCGCAGCTCAATCGGCCGGCAGTCCAGGGAATGGGCGAATTCGGCGTTGATATTGAACAGCAGTTTCATATCGTCCCGGCCCAGATTATGGCGCAACCGGGATGCGGTGGCGCAGTCGGGCTGCCAGATGCCCATGTCCGAGGCGAACACGCCGGTAAAAATTTCCCGCACAAAACTGGCGCCGGTGACGGCGCCGATAGCGACGCTGGCATTCGGATCCCACAGGTAGTTGACGCCGAAGGGTACCCTAAGCGCCGGTTTAATGGCCTGCACCACCGCCGACATGGCGGCGACGCCTTCCAATGCCGCGTTAAACACATAAGGCCGATCATTTTCGTTGCCGAACATGATGGCGTCCACGCCGCCCGCCTGTAGCTTTTCCACATCGGCCAGCACATCGGCGATCAGTTTATCAATGCCGCCGCCGGCATCGTAGAGCGGGGACCCCGGCAGCGCGCCGATATGCGCCATGGCTATAACCGCTTTGGCTTTATTACCAAAAAAATCAAAAATCATAGGACACTCCAGACGATGTTATCGGGGACCGGTATCCCCGGGCCACATATCAGCAGCCTGCCGACAAAGGCGGAGCGATGACCACCTTAATCCTGGCTGCCTCGAGCGCCAGGGCAATTGCCGGTGGCGGCGAGCTCTCGGTAATCAGCATGTCCACACCCTCCAGCGGGGCGATGTTCACCAGCGACATGCGTTGGAATTTGGATGAATCGCACAGCACCACGGTATAACCCGATCGGTTTAGGTAAAGCCGTTTCAGGTCCACATCCTCAAAGGAGTAGTCATAAATGCCGTCGGCGGTAATGCCGGAAACACCGATAAAGGCGACATCAAACCACAGCTGTTCAAACTGGGCGATGGCGGCCGGGCCGCCCATGGCCATTTCATCGCCGCGCATATGCCCGCCCGCGAGATAAATATCCGGCGCCCCGCTGCTCATACGGTGGGCAATGCGCACGCTGTTGGTGAAAATTTTCATCCGCTGGCGCTCCAGTAGTCTTTCCGCCACCAAATAGGTGGTGGTGCCGACATCCAGCGCCACGGTGCGGTAACCGCAGGCGATATCCGCCGCCATCGCCGCAATGCGGGCCTTTGCCTCGCAATGCTTTACCAGGCGGGCGTCAAAACTGGGCTCTTCGCGATCTATCGCCACCGGCGTAATGTGGTCCGGCAGCACCGCCCCGCCGTGGATCCGCACCAGTTTCCCTTCCGACTCCAGCTCGAGGAGATCGCGTCTGATGGTCATATCTGAAACGTCCAATTCGGCGGCGATGCCGGTAACCGAAACGGATCCCTGCTGCGCCAAGGTCTCGATGATATGTAAATGGCGGTCTTGTGCCAGAAGCCTGGGGCGTTCCGGTTTCGCGTCATAGGCCGAAAACTGTTCTTTATTGGTGTTCATTCCGACATCCATTGCAGCTTAATGTTTGGGTTTGTCTGTCATCAAACAATAATTCACATAATACGGAGAATTATTTTTTTATCAAACATATTTATGTTTTGATTTGTTCGATATTTTGTTGTAGATAATAGTGGATAACTTAGAGGAGCAGCAACATGAGCTATGATATTGCCAGTCCCTATCAGTATCACGATCTGGCCGGAAAGGCCGCGGTAGTCACGGGCGGCGCCACCGGTATCGGCCGGGCCATCGCCGCCGCGCTGGCCGCGCAGCGTGTGCGCGTCGCCATTGGTGATATCGATGAGGTAAAGGCGAAACGCACCGCCGAGGAATTAGGCGGCGAGACGTTTGGTTTTCATCTTGACGTATGCTCCCGCGCATCGGTCACCGCCGGGTTTGCCCGGGTAAATGAGGTTTTTGGCGGTTTTGAGATTTTAGCGGCCAACGCCGGGGTTTCTACGATGCAGCATGCGTTAAAACTCACCGATGACGAATGGGATTTTAATTTTGACGTCAATGCGCGCGGGGTGTTTCTGACCAATCAGATCGCCGCCCGCCAGTTTGTCGGCCAGGGCCGGGGGGTGATAGTCAATACCGCTTCCCTGGCGGCGAAAGTTGGCGCGCCGCTTCTGGCGCACTACTCCGCCAGTAAATTCGCGGTACTGGGCTGGACCCAGGCGCTGGCCCGTGAACTGGCGGTACATGGCATTAGGGTGAATGCCGTGTGCCCCGGATTTGTTAAAACGGGGATGCAGTCGCGAGAGGTGGAATGGGAAGCGGAGCTGCGTTCCGTCGAGCCGGAACGGGTCATCGCCGATTATATCGCGCAGACGCCGTTGGGACGTCTGGAAACCCCCGATGATGTCGCCGATGTGGTGGCGTTTTTGTGCTCGGACGCCGCCCGCTTTATGACCGGTCAGGGTGTTAATGTCACCGGTGGCGTTTATACCGGCTGATAAATACAACAAAAAGAAACATTCTAATCAGATGCGGACAACACTTCTGCGGGATCCGATAGGCAACCGGCGAAAGCGCGCCACCGGTAAAAGCAATCGTTTGCCCCGATGATGGTCGGTTTTGCGTTAACGTCAAAGAGAGGGAATACCATGGCTTCTATTGAACTGCGGCGGGTTTCCAAGATCTATCAAAACAATCAGTACAGCGTACGTGACGTCGACCTGAAGATTCGCGATGGTGAGTTTGTGATCTTTCTCGGCCCGTCCGGCTGCGGCAAATCCACGACGCTGCGCATGATTGCCGGCCTGGAAAGCATTACCTCCGGAGAACTGCGCATCAATGACCAAAATGTTAACCATGTGGCGCCCCGCGATCGCAATATTGCCGTGGTATTTCAAAGTTACGCGCTCTACCCCCATATGACGGTGGCGGAAAACATGGGTTTCGGTTTGAAAATGCGCGGCACCGCGACCGGCGTTATCCGGCAAAAGGTCGCCGAAACCGCCGCCATGCTGGGACTGGACCAACTTCTGCATCGCAAACCGGGCGCCCTGTCCGGCGGCCAGCGGCAGCGGGTGGCGCTGGGGCGCGCTATCGTGCGGGAACCGCAGGCTTTTCTGCTGGATGAGCCCTTATCCAACCTGGATACGCAACTGCGCGCCGAAATGCGCACCGAACTGATAAAACTGCACCGCAGGTTGGGTAAAACGATGGTGTATGTCACCCACGACCAGATAGAGGCGATGACCATGGGTGATCGCATCTGCATCATGCGCGACGGATACCTGGTACAGAGCGGCACGCCGTTGGAGGTTTACGCCAACCCGGCCAATACCTTTGTGGCGCGTTTTCTTTCCTCACCGCCCATCAACCTGATCCCCTGCGTGGTGCGCGCGTGGGCCAAGGGAGTATCTCTTGAGCTGAACGCCACCTGCCGCCTGCGGGTGGCGGATTACGCGCGGGGGGATTACCGGCACTATGACGGACAGCCTGTGATCCTGGGAATCCGCCCGGAAGATTTCCATGCGCGGCAGCTTAACGCCAACTGGCAGCCGGTGATGTTAAAGGTGACGGCTGTGGAAGCCCTGGGGGCGGAGAACATCGTCATCGGCACCATTGCCGATGTCCGGTTCGTGGTGCGGCTTGACCGGCATACTCTGCCGTCGCCCGGGAGTACCATCACCCTCTATATGGACCCCGACCCACTGCATTTATTTGACAGCCTGACGGGGGATGTCCTGCCGCGCCGGGCCTCCCCTCCACTCGCCAGCTAGGCTACACCGAGGGCATGGTATGTTACGCAAAATTGCACTGCATCTTGGGCTGATACTTTCCTGCCTGCTGGTGATACTGCCGCCGTTATGGGCGCTGCGCACGAGTCTGGTACCCGAGCCTATGGCCTACAGCGCCGATTTGTTCCCAGGCTGGTCATGGGAAAATTACCAGGGACTGCTTGAGAAAAACAATTTTCTGGTTCATTACCGCAACAGTCTGATTGTCTCAATATGTTCGGTGATTCTGGCGATGCCGTTTGCCGCCGCCACCGGTTATGCGTTTGCCCGTTTCAGGACCGGCGGACGGGCGGCACGCTTTATTATGCTCGCAACCCAAATGCTGCCGGCGGTGGCGCTGGTATTGCCGGCGTTTGCCCTATTGCGCACGCTCGGGCTGACCAACTCGCTGGTCGGGTTGACGCTGGTGTACGCCGCGCTGAACCTGCCGTTCCTGACCTGGATCCTGATGGGTTTTTTCGAGGGTATACCGGTCGACCTGGAATGGGCGGCCATGACCGACGGCGCCACCGCCTGGGGCGCCTTCCGCCACGTGGTGCTGCCGGTTTCGCTGCCGGGCCTGGCCGCCGCCGCGGTGCTGGGGTTTATTCTTTCGTGGAACGAGTTTCTATTCGCCCTGGTGCTGAGCGGGCCGCAAACCTCGACTATTCCGGTGGCGCTGGCCGCGTTGCAAACGTCCAACGGCGTACAGATTGGCAAAGTGTCGGCGGGGGTGGTAATGGCCATTTTACCGCTGATTATCGCATCGCATTTTATCCAGCGTTTTATCGTCAAGGGCCTGACGTTCGGTAGCGTTAAATAATATAAGCGTTTAATAGTTAAAACCTCACGGCCCATTGTTCTTTTTCACCAGAGAAAATCATCAATCCGACGAAACAGGAGCCGGTCATGTTAATAAAGACAAAAATATTATTCTTATCAGGTTTGGTTATGTTGTCCACCGTTATGGCAGCGCAGGCAAAAGAGGTGGTATTGCGCGCCCTGATGGAAGATGTCCCTGAGACTCATATTATCGAGCAAATGCTGCCGCAATTCGAAAAAGAGAGCGGTATCAAGGTTGAGTTTGAAAAGATCGGCTACGGCGATATGCATGATAAGCTGGTAGCACAATTAATTGCTCCACAAAGTTATTACAATTTGCTGGAAGTGGATTTTCTATGGGCCGGTGAATTTCCCGCCGCGCAATGGCTAACCAATCTCACCCCGCTCATTAAAAAAGATAATTTTGATACGTCGGCGTTTATCCCATCCACCGTTTCACTGCTCAACCACGACAAAGATAAATTATTTATTTTGCCGATGTATAACTATTCCATGGGGCTGATATATCGCACTGATATTCTGGCGGATAAAACGCTACAGCAGCAATACCAGGCCAGCGCCAATAAGGCGTTGGTGCCACCGCAAACGCTTCAAGACTATGTCGCGTTAATTAAATATATTAAAGAAAAACAGGGTATTGCCGGGGCGGCCATGCAGGGGCAACGCGGGGATCCCAACAGCATGGAATTCTCCAACTATCTGTTTGCCGCCGGCGGCGATTACCTGGACCAGGATAATAAGGTGGTGCTCAATAGCCCGGCGGGTAAAAAGGCCCTGGCCTTATATGTCGATGCCATCCAGCATGGGGCCCAAGCTGGCGCGCTGTCCGCCACCCTCGACGATACCATGCGTTTGATGTGCGGCGGCAAGGCCTTCAGCATGATCACCTACTGGTGGATGCTGCCGCAACTGGACAACCAGCAGGCATGCCCGGCCGTGGCGGGTAAACTGGCGCTGACGACGATGCCGGGCGGCCATGGTGAAAGCGGCGGCTGGGGATGGGGCATTCCACATAATGTTTCACCTGAAGAAAAACAGGCCGCCTGGACCTTTATCCAATGGGTGCAAAGTAAAAAAACCGAAACCGAGCGCGCGCTGCAGGGCCATGCGCCGGTGCGCGCCGATGTCTACCAAGACCCGGCGGTGCTGGCTAAATTCCCCTATTACCAAACCGCGCAGCAGGTGGTCGCCAGCGGCAAATCTTTCCCTATCTTCACCTATTCCGCCCAGTATGAGGATGTGCTCGGCACCCAACTTTCCCAAGTGGCCGGCGGCAGCGGCACCGTTGACGGGGCGCTGGCGGAATCCGCCGCCCAGCTTGAAAAGCTGATGAAGAAGTAGAAGTCATTGATGATGCTATCTAAAACCTCCGCAGCTTCCCTGCGACAGACAAAACCCGACCGCGTCGGGTTTGACCGGTTTCGCCTGACCGGCTGGGCGTTTGCCTCACCGGGTTTGACCGCATTGGCTATCGTGCTGGGTTTCCCTGTGCTGTATGCCGTCGCCCTGGCTTTCTCTTCCTTTACCCTGATGCGGCCTGCCCTGGCGCCGTTTGCCGGCATCGACAACTTTGTCGCCGTGCTGAACGATGGGGCATTTTGGGCGGCTGCCTGGTTGACTATTAAATATTCGCTGATTACCGTCACCGGCGAGTTTTTGGCGGGGCTGGGCATTGCTCTGATGCTTAACCGGGTGGTCAGGACCCGGCCGCTTTATTTCGCGTTGCTGACCATCCCGATGGCGATGTCGCCGGTATGCGTTGCGCTGATTTGGCGTATGTTGCTGCAGCCCAACCTGGGTATTATCAACCATGTGTTCGAGTCCTGGGGACTACCGCGCATGGACTGGTTGGGCAATCCGACCCTGGCGTTCTGGAGCATGGCGTTTATTGATGTCTGGCAGCAAATGTCTTTTGTGGTGCTGATCCTGGCGGCCGGTCTTGCCGCGCTGCCACGTGAACCTTACGAGGCCGCTGAAATGGACGGCGCCAGGCAATGGCAGCAATTTTGGTATATTACCTTGCCGATGCTGCGCCCGGTGGCGGCCATCGCCGTGGTCATCCAGCTGATTAACGAGCTGCGAACCTATGATTTGCCTTATGTGCTGACCCGCGGCGGCCCCGGTACCGCCACCGAGGTACTGAGTTTTTTTGCCTACCGTCGGGCCTTCCTCGGCCTGTCGATTAACGAAGGCTCGGCCGCCGCACTGGTATTGCTGCTCATTGTGCTCGCCATGACGGTCATCTTTTTCGCCATGCTGGAGCGGCGTCGTTAATCGCCGGGGCAACCCGCTGTTCCTGATAACGTTACGCCAGCCCAGGGGATTGGCGCCCGGCACGTATGAAGGCAGGTGGCGGCTAATATCGGTATTGGCGCCGGCAACGACTGACGATAGCGGTATATTAGCCGCTATTAGCCGCTATTAGCCGCTACTGGCCGATATGCCGCAGCTTTTTACCCGCCAGCAGGTTGTGCTCTATTTTTTCCAGCGACATATTTTTGGTTTCCGGTATCAGGATAAAGGTGATCACCACAAAGACCACATTAAGCGCGCTGTAGAGCCAGAACGTGGCGGCGGCGCCAATATGTCCCATCAGGGTCAGGAAGGTGGCGCCGATAATCATATTGGCGACCCAGTTGGTGGTGGTGGAACAGGTAATGCCGAAGTCGCGGCTTTTCAGCGGCTGGATTTCAGAACACAGGATCCAGACCACCGGCGCGGCGCTCATGGCGTAACCGGCGATGCACATCATGGTCATGCCCACCGCCAGATAGGAAATGCCGGCGGAATGATTGCCGCTATCGATCAATTGCAGGCAAACCCCCAGCAGCAGCGTGCCGACGGCGATGACGCTAAAGCCGATTTTCAGTGCCGGCTTGCGCCCCGCCTTGTCCACCATGCCGATGGCGATAAACGTCGCCAGCACAAACGTCAGACCGACGATAACCGTCGCGATCATTTGTTGGCGGGTGGTGGTGAATCCCGCCAGGCTGAAAATTTTCGGCGCGTAATACATGATGATATTCATACCGGTAAATTGCTGCATTGCCTGCAACAACATGCCGAGAAACACCGCCCGGCGCACATTGCCGTTGGACTTGAATAATGCCCAGCCGTTTTGCTTGAGCTTCAGGCTTTCACGGATATCATTGAGCTCTTGCCGCGCCTTTTCCGAGGTGTCGCGCAGCATCCGCAGTACCTGTTCCGCCTCGATATGCCGTCCCTTGGATGCCAGCCAGCGGGGACTGTTGGGCAGAAAAAACACCGCCGCCAGCAAGACGATCGCCGGGATGCACAGCACGCCCAGCATGGCGCGCCAGTTGCCGCTAGCGCTAAAGGCGGTATCGGACAAAAAGGCCAGCAATATGCCCAGGGTCACCATCAGCTGATACATGGCGATAAGCTTGCCGCGTATGGATTCGGTGGCCATTTCGGACAAATAAAGCGGCGCGGTATAGGACGCGATGCCGATGGCAAAACCCAGCAGCACACGGCTGAGCAACAGGATTTCCGCCGACTGGGCCAGCGCCGAGCCAACAGAGCCGAAGATAAACAGCACGGCGCCGATCATCAGGCTGTATTTGCGTCCCAGACGGGAAGAGAACCAGCCGTTGGCCAGCGCCCCGATCGCCGCGCCCAGCATCATGCTGCTGACTATCCACTCCTGCAATTGATTGCTCAGGGAAAAATGCTCGGCGATAAGCGGCAGGGCGCCGGCAATCACGCCGATATCCAGCCCGAACAACAGGCCGGCCATGGCGGCGGAGAAGGAGATAAACGCATTCATAAAGCGCGCGTTACCGGCCAACGGAATGCCGGTAGCGGCGGCCGGGGAGGGGTATTCGCCAGAGTGTGACATGAAGTCTCCATACAAAGCATAACAACGGCGGTCAGCCGGACAGGTGCTTAACATGGAACCCATTGCCGTTCAGCGTGAGACTTGGTCGGCTAAAGATATAGAGAGTCCTGCTACTTATCTGGTATTTGTGATAGGTGTATCACATTTATCAGCTGGTTAATCCCTACAAAATGGATAAAACAGCTTTACGATTGCCCGCTTTTTTTATGCCGCGCGCCGGCGACCGGACAGACTTTTAATGCACTGGCCGAAGTGCTAAAGTTAATCAAATTGCAGGTATTTCCGTCAGCGGTGGGTTTAAACGCCGCAATTCACTACATCAAATATGGCGGTAGGGCTGTATGGATTTTAAAGATTATTATGCCGCTCTGGGTGTCGAACCCACGGCCGATATTAAAACGATCAAAACCGCGTATCGCCGGCTGGCGCGTAAATATCATCCCGACGTCAGCACCGAGCCCAATGCCGAAGCTAAATTCAAAGATATCGCCGAAGCCTATGAGGTGCTCAAGGACAGCGCCCGTCGCGCCGAATACGATGAACTGCGTAAATATGGTCAGGGCGGGCGCTTCGAGGCACCCCCCGGCTGGCAGCCCGGCGGGCGCGCCGGCGGCCAGGCGCAAAACGATTTCGAGCCGCGTGACTATTCCGATTTTTTTGAATCGGTGTTCGGCGGCCAGGCCCGTGGCGGACAGCGCGCCCGCGCGCCCAGGCGCGGCCAGGATGCTGAAATTGAGGTGGCGGTATTCCTGGAGGAAACCCTTGAGGAGCACCAGCGCACCATCAGTTATCAACTGTCGGCCCCGGTTGAGCGCGGGCGGCAGGGCGCGCCGATCGGCAAAACGCTGAAGGTGAAGATCCCCGCCGGCGTCAGCGACGGCGATCGCATCCGCATCAAAGGACAGGGGCCCGCGGGCAGCAACGGCGGCGACAATGGCGACCTTTATTTGGTTATCCGCATCGCCCCGCATCCGTTATTTGACATCGACGGCAACAACCTGCTGGTCACTTTGCCCCTGGCCCCTTGGGAAGCGGCGCTTGGCGCTAAAGTCACGGTGCCCACGCTCACCGGCAAGATTACCCTTACCGTGCCGGCCAACAGCCAGACCGGCCAGCACCTGCGCGTCAAGGGCAAGGGCCTGGTGAATAAGCAGGGAACCGGCGATTTATATGCTTTGATTAAAGTGGTGATGCCGCCGCAGGCCGACGATCGGGCCCGTGACCTGTGGACGCAGCTCGCCGCGCAATGTGCGTTTAATCCTCGTGCGGAATGGGAGTAAAAGGCCATGACCGATGTCAGGGTTACCCTGGAAATCACGGAAATTTGCCAAACAGCCAGTATTTCCCGGGACGAACTGTTAGAAGTGGTGGCGTTGGGCATTATTGCCCCGCAGGATAACTCAACCGACGACTGGCGTTTCGAGCCGGCGGCGTTGCGGGAGCTTAAGCGGGCGCAGCGCCTGCGCCAGGATTTGGAGCTGGACTGGGCGGGCATTGCGCTGGCGGTGAACCTGCTTGACGAAATCTCCCGCTTAAGAACGGAGAACCGGCGTTTGCATCAGCGCCTGGACCGCTTTCTGATGAAATAATTGGCCGGCGACCCGGCCGGTTACCCCCCTCTTTCAGCCCTGGTCCAGGGCTGATATCATTTATTGCCTTATCATTTATCTTCAAATGGTTGAACGTGTCTAATTCGCCGGTGTCCTATAACCGGTCATAAACCATCCTTATGTGGCCCGGTGGGGTTTTAACCTGACTGTTAATTCTATCAGCGGAGCAACGCCATGAGAGCCTTGGTGGTATGTCGGGATAATATCGGCGATACGTTGTTGACCACTCCGCTCATCCGCGCCCTGGCCAGGGAAGGCGGCTACCAGGTCGATGTCCTGGCAAACAGCTACAATGCCGGGGTGCTGGCGCGCAATCCCGATATCGGCAATATCTACGTCTATCAGAAAAGCCACCATCGCGGCGCGGGCGCATCCCGTCTCGGTATTCTCCTGCGCCGGATAAAAATCATGTGGCTTATCCGCCGTACGCATTACGATATTGCCGTGATTGCCAAAAGTCGCTGGGACCGGCGGGTATTAAAATGGGGCACATTGTCGGGGGCCGCCAGGATCCTGGCCCTGGGCGAACTTTCCCATCCGATGATTACCGATTTGGTCACGCCGCCGCCAGGGAGCCGGGAACATCTGGTGCAGCGATTTCACCGTATGCTGGCCCCCCTGGGGCTACGCTCGCCCGCCGGACCACTGGTGCTTAACGCAGATCCGGCCGCGGTCGACGCGCTGTCGGCACGTTACGGCATCGAGCCCGGCCAGCCGGTCATCGGGCTGCAAATCAGCGCCCGCAGAATTCTGCAGCGCTGGCCCGAGGCTCATTTTGTCGCCTTGGCAAGGCTCATCGCCGCCGCCGGTCCCGGCAGGATCATCCTGCTCTGGTCGCCGGGCGCGGCGGATAATCCCACGCATCCGGGTGATGACGCGTTGGCTGCGCGCATTGTGGCCGCCTGCCGTTTACCTGGTTTGATCCCTATCGCCACCCGATCGCTGGATGAGCTGACGGCGGCCATGCAGCTGTGCGACAGCGTGGTGACCAGCGACGGCGGGGCGATGCATATCGCGGCCGGATTGGGCAAAGGCATTGTCGCGTTATTCGGCGACAGCGATCCGGTATGCTGGGCCCCCTGGCGGGTGCCGCATATGGTTTTGCTGGCAGAGGATAACAATGTGGCGTCTCTGACACCCGAACGGGTGTATCAGGCGTTGCGGGGGCTCAGGCCGGAAGCGCGCTAGTTTTCCTGCCGCGGCCATCTGCCGGCGCGGGCGGCCGAGACCAGCATCGCCAGGGTTAATGGCCGCGGACCGTCTGGCGGCGCAGCACCGATGCTCAGGCCCAAATGCTGCATTATCCTGATGGGGATCGGGCGGTTGTTTTCCGGGAAATAGGCCAAATGGTCGTAGTGGCTGGCGTCGACCTGGAAAAGCAGAAAAAAGTCGTTCATCAGGTGATCGAATTCGTCTTGGGATAAATTCAGATCCTCGCGCAGGGAAAAGGCCGGGCACAGGGGCTTGCTCCGGCCCCAGATATCGGGCTGGCGAAACGGGCTGATAAAATCGAATACCTGCTGGCGCAAATCAGGTTCCATAATGGTATTCGCTCATTGCCAGATCCGGCGTGTTGTCCTGGCCGCGGCGGTAACTTCGGCGCACGGCGGCAAAAACTTCATCGACGGTAATGGCCGTCATCGGGAACGGGCTGTTGGCCAGGTCCGGCGCCAGCGTGTGCAGCGGTTTATAAAACACATGGTGCAGGTGCTGGTCCTGGTAGGGCCCGGTATACAAGGGATTGGCGGTCACGAACAAGCTTACGGTCCGCACCTGCTGCGCAATCGCCAGATGCAGTGGCCCGGTATCGCCGGTTACCAGCGTATCAAAAGTGGTTATCGCGGCGGCAAGTTCCAGCAGGCTGGTTTTACCCACCAGTGAAATTACCCGGCGCCGGTTATCAGCCGGTATCAGGGCCATAAAGTCATCGACCAGGGATAACTCGTTCTTGCCGCCGATAAGCACCACGTCAAGCGTTGAATCCTGATCCATCAGTTTGCGGCTTAACGCGGCGAAGCTCGCCGGCGGCCAGCGCCTGAAATCCCGCGAGGCGCCAAGCTGGAAGCCGACGCGAACCCTATCCAGGGGTTTTGCCTGATGCGGGATGACCACTGGAATCGCCATCCGCACCGCGGTCGTATCGCATCCCAGGGGTTGCAGCAGATTCAGCTTGCGTTGCACGGTATGTCCCTCGAATTTTTGCGAGTAGGCGGTGAGCCAGGGGTTGAGCGCCGGGCTTTCGCTGCCGTAATGATCGCGAAAGATGTAACGGCATCCGGCCAGTACCACGCTTAGGATATCGTAAGGAAAATAGGAGTGCAGGATCACCGCCAATTGCGGACGCAGGCGACGTAATTTATAGATAAAATAGATAATATTATTGAACTTATTGTTCCAGTATATGACCTCGTCAAACAGCGCGCTGTTATGTACCAGTTCCTTATTTTTCGGGCTGGACACCAGCACCAGCCTGGCATGGGGGAATTTTTTCCTGAGCGCATGAATTGCAGGGGTATTAAGAATTAAATCGCCTAGCGCAGTAGTGGAATAGATGACAATACAACTAATGTCATTATTGTTGCACTCGTCCGCCCGGCCTTTTTTATAGCCGCTAAAAAAAGTGTAGCAAGAGAGTATCTTGTTGATAATATTGATCTTATTTCTTTTCATAGCGTTATTTTATTAATAAGAGAATTAAAGGCATAATAACATAACCTGGCCAAAAAATATTCGCTATTATTGCCAGGAAATCGTTAAATTCGTAAATGCTGATGGCAAAACGGAGCGGCCAGAAGAACAGGGTATGCCATTTTTATCGCCAAGTTAAATTAAATAATTTTATATGTTACTTAAATGGCGTTTATACCAAATGCTCCATGAGCTTGTCCTTGGAGGGTTTTTATTTTGGTAAGTTCAATTAATTTTAATTTTAATAGTAACTCTGTCATAAATTAAATAGGGTTTGGCATATCTTGCAATAATATCTGCTTAAATCCATGAGTAACATTACATAATCTACCCGTGAGTTATTTATTCACCCTGTGACTCGACCCGGTCTGGGGCAAAGCAACATTCGTTACAAAAAAAATGTGATATAACCCCATTTTTTGGAGGTACATCACACTTTTAGTGTGATCTGCTTCTAAGTTCTTGCCTTTTTTATAGTCAGGAAGGACTATTGTTACCGGTAACATTTTTTCTTTAGGAGTCAGCGCGTGATCGCACAAAAAAGAACTACCGTCAGGACCGGCGGCGCCATGACCGGTATGGCGGATAAGGCAATATGAGTACCTTAACATTGATTATCACCGCCATCGGGTCGGTGCTTATCCTGCTGTTCCTGGTGATGAAAGCGCGTATGCACGCGTTTGTCGCCCTGCTGTTGGTTTCCGTGGGCACAGGTATCTTCTCCGGAATGCCGCTGGAAAAAATTGCCGATACCATGCAGGCGGGCATGGGCGGGACGCTGGGCTTCCTGGCCATCGTCGTCGCTCTGGGGTCGATGTTTGGCAAGGTTTTGCATGAGACCGGCGCGCTGGATCAAATCGCCGGTAAAATGGTGAAGTGCTTTGGCGAAAGCCGCGCCTTTTTGGCTATGGGCATCGTGGGATTAATTTGCGCGTTGCCGCTGTTTTTTGAAGTGGCGGTCATGCTGCTGATTGGCGTGGTTTTTGCCGTCGCCCGCCGTACCGACGGTAATTTGGTTAAGTTATTGGTGCCGTTATTTGCCGGCGTCGCGGCGGCGGCGGCATTTTTGCTGCCTGGTCCGACGCCAATGCTGCTCGCCTCGCAGATGCACGCGGATTTTGGCTGGATGATTGCCATCGGCCTGATGGCGGCAATCCCGGGCATGCTGTTGGCCGGTCCGGTATTCGGCAGCTTTATCAGCAAGTCTGTTTTTATCCCGGTGCCGGCGGATGTCGCTGAACCGCAGCTGAAAACGGGCGAGCTGCCGTCGTTTGGTTTTAGCGTCTCGCTGGTGCTGTTTCCGCTGATCCTGGTGGGGTTGAAAACCATCGGCGTGCGCTTTGTGGCCCAGGGCGGAACCATGTATCGCTGGATGGAACTGGTCGGTCACCCGTTTATCGCCATCCTGCTCGCCTGCCTGGTGGCCATCTACGGTCTGGCTTATCGCCAGGGCATGAGCAAGGATAAGGTGATGGAGATTTGCTCGGCGGCGTTGCAGCCGGCGGGCATCATCCTGCTGGTGACCGGCGCCGGCGGGGTATTCAAACAGGTATTGGTGGATTCCGGCGTAGGGCCGGCGCTGGGCAATGCCCTGATCAGCACCGGACTGCCGATTGCCGTGGCCTGCTTTGTGCTGGCCGCCGCCATCCGCATTATCCAGGGGTCCGCCACCGTTGCCTGCCTGACCACCGTCGGCCTGATTATGCCGGTGGTCGCGCCGCTGGGGTTCAGCGGCGCGCAGATGGCGGCGCTGTCGGTATGCATCGGCGGCGGCTCCATTGTCTGCAGTCACGTCAACGATGCCGGCTTCTGGCTGTTCGGCAAGCTGACCGGCGCCACCGAACTGCAAACGTTAAAGACCTGGACGGTTATGGAAACCATTCTCGGCACCACCGGCGCGGTGGTGGGCATGATTGCCTTTGCCTTGCTATGATTCCCTCCACGCGGCTTTGCGTCCATAGCCGCGCAAGAGGATGCCGATAGCCACCGCGTAGGCGGGTGCAAATCACACTGTCCGGATAAGACATCTGCCCGCCGCCGGCAATCATTCTTGCCGTCGGCGGGCAGCGCTAATCAGAAGCGATAACCCACGCCCGCGTTAAACCCATTGATTGCCAGTGATTTATGATTATCGCTGGCTTTGAAATGGGAGCCTTCATATCCCACATCCAGCGTCAGGTTTGAAGTGGGGTTAAACTGCACACCGGCTCCATACATCAGGGACGTATTTTTATAGTTAGCCTGGGTTTCTCTTATTACCTTTCCTGTTTTATCATAAGCCTTGCGGTTATAGTCCAATTTATTAAAGTTAACCCCAGCCAGGCCATAAATACTGATAAATTCATTGAATCGGAAAGCCGGGCCGGCGGCAAGAGACAGATAACGGAATTTTTCTTTTTCTTCGCCGGTGCGATAGTTCTGTTTAGGATCAAATGCGGAGTAAGAATCATTGGCGCCCATAAACGTCATGGAAGTAATAATACCGACCGGACTCTCCCCTTCATAACGATACTTGAGATTCGCGCCTTTGGGACGGGAGTCTAAAATTTTACTCTGCGCATACCCCAAAGACAGGGTATGTTCATTAGCGGCGGCGGCAAAACTGGTTCCCAGGGTCGCGCAAGCGGCCAGCGCAAGGCATATTTTTTTCATTATCTCATCCTTAATTAATTTATAAATTAAATATATGCAATTGTTCAATAGTGTTATAACGCGTGAGTATAATAACGTGTTTGAGGGCGAGAATTTTAAACGAAACGTTACACTGAGAAAGAATAAATAAAAATCACCGGGTTAAATTGAACTTCTTGGTAATGCATGTTCATAAAATTGCTTATTAAAGTATTAAGTAATGTATTAACAAGAGAGGATGTTGCCATAAAATTATATTATTTTTATGATTAACCTCTATTGCCTGAATTAAAAAAAGATGACGTCTGTGCATTATATTCCATGCCCCGGCCGCGGTTGAGAGGACCTGGCATCCGCCTTCGACCGTCATTGCCGCTCTCCGCTGTCGAAAGCGGTCCTCGCGCCGGGATGTCCCTGGCGCAACAGCCTTGACAAAATCTGAAAACCACCTCGACACTGGCGTCGCGATTTTTTATAATGGCCATTAATTATTCAATCACCGCAGTTTGGGCCAGAGAGGATGTCATGAGCATTGAACAAGCAGCATGTCTGAAGAAGGGTCGTGGACGCCCTAAGCAGTTTGACCGCGACATCGCTTTGGACAAGGCGCTGGAAATGTTCTGGCGGCATGGTTATGAAGCCACCTCAATGGCCGATTTGGTCGAGGCCACCGGCGCCAAGGCGCCGACGCTGTATGCCGAGTTCGGTAATAAAGAAGGGTTGTTTCGCGCGGCGGTGGAACGCTACGTCAGCAAATTCGCCGAGAAAGGCAAAGCCTTGCTGACACGCCCCGGCAGTTCCATCACCGAAGCCGTGGAAGGTTTTTTCCGCGCCGCGGCGGCCACCTTTACCGATAAGAGCCTGCCTTCAGGGTGCTTTATCATCTGCACGTCGGCGGCGTTGTCCGCCTCCTCGGAGGATGTCGCCGAATTGCTGCGCACGCGCCACCATTTGCAGGAAAATACGCTGCGGGAATTCCTGCTGGCCCGCCAGGCCCAGGACGAACTGCCCGCCGGCACCAACATCCCGGCGTTGGCGAAATATCTGGCCTGCACGCTGCAAGGCATGTCGGTCCAGGCCCGGGACGGCGCAACCCAGGAAGATTTGGACAGTATCGTTTCCACGCTTATGGCGGTCTGGCCGGAATTAATCCGCATCGGCGCGGACTTCAGGCTGCTTGCCGCCGTCGAAGCCTGACTTTTACCCCCGGCGGCCCGTCGGCGCAGCCTGGCCCCCCACCCTTGGCGCGCCGGCCAGGGGGCGTGTACATCCCCCGCCGTGCGCTGGTCCGTTTTACACGGCTGCCTGCGTGATACCACTGATTACCCCAGCATTAATTTTTGCGCCAGCGTACGCATTTCCGCCGCCGGATTATGGCCGATCAGCATAAAATGGTGCTTTTGCGCGCTCCAGTACACCACGTTCATCTCCAGGCGGACTTCGCTTTGCGCGCCGCGGTTAACCGCGCGATCGGCCGTGGTAATACAGAACGCCAGTGGGCCATGGCTAGGGTCCAGATAGGCGATTTGCGCAATGGGCTGGCTATCGTAACGCAGCATCCGGGCAAACTTCAGCTCTATCCCCGGCAGGGACAGGCGTGAAGGCTCAAGCGCCAGGCCCAGCTTGGCGCCGATAGTGCGCAGCTGCCGGTGTTGCAGCGCCATGGATTCGGGCATGTCGGCAAAGGTTTCATTGGTATAAAGCGACATATACTGCGCAACCAGGCCGCGCCAGTTGCCCTCGGGCGCTTCGCCTTCTCCCAGCCCCGCCGACAGCCGTCCGGCCACGCCGCCCACCGCCAGGCACGCTATCGCCGCCGCGATCAGCTGGCGCCGGCTGACGCCATTCCCGCGCGCAGACGCCGCCGGCAATGGTGAAGACCCGGCGTACAGCGTTGCCAGCCCGGCCTTTAAGCGGGCCACCGGCGCCTGTTCCAGCAGGCCGGCATAAGCCGCGCCAAACGGCAGGCTGGCGGAATCCAGATGGGCCAGACGCGCCGCCAGCCGTGGGTCCCGGCTGACCTGCTCCTCTATCTGACGGCGTTGTTCCGCGCTGATTTCATTATCCAGGTAAGCCACCAGGGTTTCATCGGAAAACGGCGGAGCCGGGTGTTGTTGTGTCATTAAAAATCCCCCTCTGCCACGATCCGTCCTGACGCGACGGCGGTGTCGTTTGCCAACCGTTGCCGGGCGGTCGCCAGTCGGCTCATAATAGTGCCGATAGGTACGGACAAGGTATGTGCCGCTTCCTGATAGGTAAAACCTTCCACATAAACCAGGAATACCGCATTGCGCTGCGCCTCCGGCAACCGGTTGACCCGCGCCATGACTTGATTCGCCCAAATAGCATTCACCGCGCTATGGTCGTCGGTTGGAACATCGGCGCCATCGATATCAACAAATCCCTGGCCCTGGCGGATTAACCGTGACCTGATCTCATTGACCCATATTGAGTGCAGAATCGTGAACAGCCAGCGATCCAGGGTGGTGCCGGCGGTAAACTGCCCCGCACGCTCCAGGGCGCGCACGCAGGTCGCCTGCACCAAATCATCGGCGATATCCGGTTTGCGCGATAACACCATGCCGTAGCGCCAAAGGCGCGCCAGATGGTGCTCCAGTTCGCCTCTGATCTCGTCTGCTTTCACACTTATCCTCTCACTGCCGGATGCGCTGCCTATAGCTCGGGGTGGCCGTCAATGGCCGCCGCCAGATCGCGATATTCCTCGCATCCGGTACCGCACAGGGTCTTGATCGTGGCCAGCTGTTCCCTGGCCAGGTCCGGACGTCCCTTGATCATATAGGCTTCGCCAAGATATTCGCGTACCTGGGCATAATGCGGATCGAGGGCGATCGATTTCTGATAATACCCGATGCCCTCGTCGGTGCGCCCCAGCTTGCGGGTGGCGTAACCGCGATAATTCCAGGCCCGGGCGGTATTGGGCTGCCTGAGGGTATTCAATACTCCCAGCGCCTCGTCATAACGCCCGGCCTTGGCCAGGGAATAGGCATACCGGGCGCGATCGGCGTCGGATAGCATGCCGCCTTTATCCACCATGCAGCTTTTGGTGCGTGAATCGTAGATCTGTCCCTTGGGACAGGTGGGCGTCGTGGCCGAACTGTCGCCCATGGCGTTCGCCGCGCCGGACAGCAGCAGCATGACGCCGCCCGCCAGCGGCAGGACGCGTTTTTTTAATACCCTTACAGTCGCTGCATAAGTCATGGTTGGTACTCCGGTGGTTAAGGGGCGGATATCCGGACGTTATTCTGCCGGCGGGAACATTCTTTTCAGCGTATCGTCGCGCAGAACGTAGTGATGGAATAACGCCGCGCAGGCATGCAGGCCCGCAAGGATGATAATGGTCCACGCGGTATAGAAATGCAGCATGCCGAACGTACGGCGCAGCATGGGATCGACGCCGAAAATATCAGGAACAGGAAACAGGCCGAAAAACAGAAAAGGTTCGCCCTGAGCCCACCGGAACAGAAAGCCCAGGGTAACCTGCCCGATCAGCAGCAGGTATAGCGCCCAATGGGTCAGCTTGGCGATACGGTGCAGCCATAATGACGACGAGGCGGCGGGTAATCGTTTCCCGGCCGTACCCCGCCAGATAAGCCGGGCGACAATCAGAGCGGCGAGCATGATACCGAAGGAGATGTGCAGCGACTGGAGCCCTTTACGCCAGGGCGTACCGCGCTCCAGTTGCTCCCATATCTGCGAGCTGGCAAAAAGAAAAATAACGATTAACGCCGTTGCCCAATGCAACGTGATGGTCCATTTATCATAGCGTCGCGAGGGCGTTTTTTCCGACGCGGAAGGTGTGGTTGACATACCTGTATCCTGATTGCCTGGTTGGAATACAGAGTAAACACCTCATCGTGGCAATTTATTCGCTTTTTATAAATTATTTTTCTCACCGGCCTATGACGCTACGGCGTGCTCCCGGCCGCGCTGATAGACCGCCAGATGGGTATAGGCGGCGCAAAGCAGGGGAGTGGCGAGCCCGGCGCGCTGGCCTATTGCCACCAGATCGCCCAGCACCTGCTCCGCCTCCACCTGGTAACCCTGGTTCATATCCCGGTACATGGACGAGGTTTGCGCTGAATTTTTCTGAGTCAATAACGCGGTGGTATGCGCGATATAGTCTTCGCGCCGCTGATAGCCCGCCGAGGTTATCACCGTCAGTATCTCGTTTATCATCGCGCGGGCGAACTGTTCCCCGCCCGGGGCCGCGGCCACCTGGCCGATATTGCCGCGCATCAGGCAGGTAATGGCGCCGAGGCTTGCCAGCAGCAGCCATTTTTCCCACATATCGTTGATGATGGTGGTGGATAACCGGGAGGTAAAACCCGCATCCTTGAACAGCGCATCAAGCCGGCTGATGCGATCGGACAGCGAGCCGTCCAGTTCGCCGTAGGTGAATTCATGCAGCGGGCTTAATTGCACGACCCGTCCCTGTTCGTCAAGGGTGGCGGCTATTTTGCACAACCCGCCGATAACCGCCTGCCCGCCGAAGCGGTCGATGAGGATCTCCAGATGCTTCATGCCGTTGAGTATCGGCATGATAATCGTATCGGCGCCCACCGCCGGGGCAATATCGTTAAGCGCCGCTTCCAGGCCGAAGGCTTTTACCGTTAACAGGATGACGTCAAAGGGGCGGTTGATTTGCGCAGCGGTTATCAGCTGCGGTTGCAATGACGTCTCGCCTGTGGGAGTGACTAACCGCAGGCCGTGATGGCGCAGCACATCGGCACGCTTGCCGCGCACCAAAAAAGTCACGTCGCGTCCGGCCTGGGCCAGCCTGCCGCCAAAATAACCTCCGGTAGCGCCTGCGCCGACAACTAAGATCCGCATAGTATTCCCTTCTTATTGTTAAATAGTGAAGAACCCCATCATCCGCCAGAAATGGGTGAGGATGCAACTCAGCGCGCGGACATCCCAGGCATCGCATAACCCGGTCTGGGATGGGGCCTGCGCCAGGGAGCGGACAGGATACGTTAATCTAAACGCAATGCATGGCGTTAAGAAAATATCTTTCTAGCGGTTGATTATGAAAAATACTACCGTGATAATCCACGCTATTCAGTCTCAATAGCCAGCGTCAGGCCGGGATTTATATTGCGGCGGCAATTACCGCGGGATTATTTTCGCCACCTGCTGTTTGATCCGGTCTGGTCATGAAAATGTCATTTTATTCAATTATAATGAATTTAATAATATGATTTTAAAATAAAATATATTATGCCATTCTTAATAGATTATTGAATCGTATATGTTGACGCTTGGCGGTAAAAGTGCCGGCCGACCTGTTAATCGGCGCATGATGGATGACCCGTCATTCGATCTGATAATAATGTCATCGATAAGATAGTATTCAAAAGTTTTGATAATGTTATATGAATTAATATTAGCGGAGATAAGAAATGAAAATCATCCAGATCACCGACAGCCACCTGCGTTCAACGCCTGGCGCGACGATCCATGGCTATAATACCTATGAGGGGTTAACCTCGGTGATAGACGTTATTATTGACCATCATAATTTTGCATGCGAAGCACTGCTGGTTACCGGTGATATCTCTGATGACGGTTCTCACGCGTCTTATCGGCTCGCGCTGCAACAGATGAAAAGGCTGAGTCTGCCGATTTATTATTTGGGTGGTAATCATGATAACGCAATAAATCTGGCTGCGGTATTCGGCGCGGAAAAAAACGTCGGCAAGATAGAGGCGTTGTTATGCGACGATTGGCAATTTATCTGCGTCGACACCGTACAAAATAACCAGGACAGCGGTTTCCTGTCCGCGCAGGCGCAGGAGACATTGCGCAGGAAAATCGCCGGCGGTGAAAAAAATAATATCGCATTATTTATGCATCATCACCCCGTTGCCGTAGGTATACCTTTGGTCGATGATTGCATGCTGCTTAACGGCGAAGACATTATCGCCCTCTGTCAGGCTCACGATGAAATCAAGGCGCTGTGCTGCGGCCATGCGCATACAGAATATCAGGAAATACAAAATAATTGCATGATAAGCGTATGCCCGGCGACCTCGTTTCAATGGCAAGACGGCGCCAGAACACTACTCACGGAAAATAAGCGCGGGTTCAACATCCTGGAGTTCGGCGCAACCTATCAGGCCACAACCTTTTTTATATGACTGCCGTTAAGAGATATAACCTGCGCCATACCGTTGCCATCCCTGCAACGCGGCCGGCACTCCCCGCCGTTTACAGCCCGGGCGCTTTCCACATCGAGGTGGTCAGGCCATGATCCACCAGGCCCAGCTGGTCGGCGTACACCGCCTGCCAATTGATTTTCATTTCCTGGTAGCGCTGATGGTTTTCCATGTCGGGCTGGTATTCACGCTCCCAGCGCACCAGGCGCTCGCCGGTTTCGGCCAGCGCCGGATAGATGCCGGCGCCCACCCCGGCGGCGATGGCGCAGCCCAGCGCCGTGGCTTCCTTGACCTCGGGTACTTTAACCATCAGGCCGGTAACGTCGCTGAGGATCTGGCACCATAACTTACCTTTGGATCCGCCGCCGGCGAAAACCAAGGAGGGCGCCTGTACGCCTGAGAAGCGGGCGATCTGCTCCAGATTGCAGGCACAAACGATGGCCGCGTTTTCTTCCAGGGCGCGGAACAGCGTCTGTTTATTGCAGCGATCGGGATCGATGGACAAATTGATAAACGAGGGGGCGGCGTGATACCAGGATTTAAAATGCATGGCGTCGGAAAATATCGGCATGATGCCATGGGATCCCACCGGTACGCGGGCCGCCATTTCCTCCAGCAGGCTATAGGTGTCCACGCCCATGCGCGCGGCGATGGATTTTTCCTCGCTGCAAAAAGCGTCGCGAAACCAGCGCATGGTAAGCCCGGTAAAAAAGCTGATGCACTCGGCCTGCGTCATGCCGGGGATGACATGGGGATTGATGCGGATGTTCATATCCGGATCGGTCATCGGCGCGGGCAGGTTAACCACCTGCTGCCAAAAGGTGCCGCCCAGCACCGCGGTTTGTCCCGGCTGCACGATGCCTAATCCCAGGCTGCCGAGCTGTACATCGCCGCCGCCCATGACGACCGGGGTGCCCGCCGCCAGTCCGCAGGCATGCGCGGCCAGGCGCGTGACCTCGCCCAATAGGGTGCCGGTCTCGCGCACCGGCGAGAGCATGTCGGCGCGCAGGCCGGCCATATCCAGCAGGCTGCGTTGCCAGTCGCGGCTGGAGAGACTCAGCATGCCGGTGGTGCCGGCGTTCGAGGGATCGACCGCCAGTTCCCCGGAAAGCATATAGGCCAGCCAGTCGCTTATCATGGTCAGCGTCGCCGCCCGGCGATACACGTCCGGCCGGTGGTGCGCCAGCCACAACAGGCGCGGCATGGCGCTCAGCGCCAGGGTTTGCCCGGAATACTCATACACCTCGCGCTCAAAACAATAATCGTGCAGTTCTTTCAGCTCGGCCACTTCGCGGCTGGCGCGGGCATCGACGTTGGCGCAGGCCCAGATGGGCTTGCCGTGGCGATCATAGAGCACGATGCCTTCGCGCATGGAGCAGGCGGCCACCGCCCGAATCGCCAGGGGAGGAAGCCCGGCGCGTTGCAGCGCCTGGCGTATGCATCCGCAGGCCAGCTGCCAGTTGTTGTCCAGATCAAAGTCCATGGACCCTGGGATGGCGGGGTCGGAGACGTGCCGCCATTCAGCCTGGCTCACGGCCACCTGATTGCCTGCGGTATCGAAAATTACCGCCCGCACGCTGCCGGTGCCGGCATCGATCGCCATCAGATAATCGCCGCCGGGGGCGGGGTCATTGTGCGTAGGGTTACAGAGTGATGTCATGGTTTTATCTCTGTTTTATCCGCGCCGGGGCGCGTTATGGGTATGGATTACAGCCTATCGAGCATGGCCCTCACCGTACTTTCTTCCGTGACCAGGGCGTTGATATGTTTGCCCGCCAGCGCCGCCAGGATGGCCTCGGCTTTTTCCACGCCGCCCGCCACGCCGATCACCAAGGGGATATTGTCCAAATCCCGCAGCGATATGCCGATCAGCTCCTGGTGGATTGGCATGGCCGCCGTCAATTCGCCGTTTCGCTGCATAAAATAGCCAAGAATATCGCCCACCGCGCCCTTGCGTCCGAACAGCAGCTGTTCCCCCTCGCTGATATAACCGGAACGCATGATGGTGGCCTCGCGCCGCTGGCTTAGCGAACCGATGCCTACCACCGCGATATCCGCGGCGCAGGCGGTCAGCATGACATCCTGTACGCTGCGCTCCTGGCGGAAAATTTCCGCCACGCTTGCCGAGGACGCGCGCAGCGGCGCCGGGATAATGCTGACGCTGCAGGCGGCGTCCAACTGGCCGATGCCGGTCATATAGGGACCGACCCCGCCGGAAAGGGTCACCAGCCTGATCTGCTGCGAGGTGATAAAACCGCTCAGATGCTGCAGCGTGCTCATGGCGGTTTCGCCAAAACCCACCGCCAGCAGTTGCTGCGGTTGAAGCTGCTTCATGATCTCCTGGGCGGCGCCGATGCCGATGCGTTGGCTCATATCCCGCTGCGGCAAGGCCGGCAACACCCGCGCGTGGCGCAAATCGAAACGCTCCAGCAATTGGTTTTCCAGCTCCAGGCATCCCTCGTAACGGGAGTTAATTTGTACGCGGATGACGCCCGACTGGCGGCCTTTTTCCAGCAGACGCGACACCTTGAGGCGGGTCAGCCCAAGCTGCTCGCCAATCTCTCCCTGGGTCATGCCGTCGTGATAATAAAACCACGCTATACGCGCTAACAGTTCCTGCTCGGCCATGCTGCTGTCCGCTGGGTTGAAATGATCCGGATTATTTTTCTTCATATAGAACACTTATTAAAATTTAAATCAATTGTTCAATTAATCACAACGCTAAATTGTGATGGAGACGACAAAAAGACCTTTCCGCCATCTGGTACGGCGATTAATAACCCCGTGATGCACAAAATGTGATCGATCTGGCGGTTTTATTATAACGGCCCAACTAGGATTATGAACAGTTTTGAATTTTAAATTCATTTGTTCATACGCGTCGAGGCAGCATGATACTACCATCCCCGATGGAACCCACGCCGTTGCTCAGCGTGCATAACGTCAGCAAACACTATTCAGGCGTGGCGGTATTAAAAGATATCGCCTTTACCCTGATGCCGGGGCAAGTGCATGCCTTGCTCGGCGGCAACGGCGCGGGTAAGTCGACGCTGATGAAAATCATCGCCGGCGTGGTGGCGCCGGACAGCGGCGCCCTGAGCATCATGGGCGAGCCCTGCCCGTCGCTGACGCCCGCCCGGGCGCATCAGTTGGGTATCTATCTGGTGCCCCAGGAGCCGATGCTGTTTCCCAACATGACGGTTAAGGAGAATATCCTGTTCCGCCTGCCGCGCCATCAGGCCGATAGCCGGAAATTGCAGGCACTGTTGCACCGCCTGGGCTGCGATCTGCCGCTGCAGGCCGCGGCCGGCACGCTGGAAGTGGCCGACCAGCAGTTAGTCGAGATCCTGCGCGGCCTGATGCGCGACGCGCGTATCCTGATCCTCGACGAACCCACGGCGTCGCTGACCCCCGTGGAAACCCAACGTTTGTTTCAACAGGTGCGCGGCCTGTCCGGTCAAGGGGTGGGGGTGGTGTTTATCTCCCATAAACTGCCGGAGGTCCATGCCCTGGCGGACCGGGTCAGCGTTATGCGCGACGGCGCGATTACCCTCAGCGGCGCCATCGGTGAGTTTACCACCGACGCGCTTATCCAGGCGATCGCCCCCGTGGCGCGTGTGGATAGCCTGCCGGTGGAGCAGAAGATGTGGCTGGAATTGCCGGGACGACGCCATACCTTCGCCGCCCGCGGGCCGGTACTGGACGTGTCGGGCCTTACCGGCGAAGGGTTTAAAGACGTCTCTTTCACGGTTAATGCCGGAGAAATCATCGGCCTGGCGGGCGTGGTGGGCGCCGGGCGTACTGAGCTGGCGGAAACGCTGTATGGCCTGCGCCCGGTCCGCGGCGGGCAGCTACGGCTGGAGGGACGCGATATCGGATCGCTGACGCTGGCCCAGCGGCTGGCGGCCGGGCTGGTCTACCTGCCGGAGGACCGGCAGTCGTCGGGATTGTACCTGGATGCGCCGCTGTACTGGAATACCGCCGCGCTGACCGCCGGCCGCCGCGGCTGGTGGCTGCATCCCCGGCGGGAAAAAGCCACCTTGGAACGCTACCATCGCGCGCTGGGCATCAGATATGCCGATCCCGATCAGCCGGCGCGCACCCTCTCGGGCGGCAACCAGCAAAAGCTATTGATCGCCAAATGCCTGGAAGCGCAGCCCCGTCTGCTGATCGTCGACGAACCGACGCGCGGCGTCGACGTATCGGCGCGCGCCGATATCTACCGGCTGCTGCGCGGGGTGGTGGCGCAGAATGTGGCGCTGCTGCTGATTTCCTCGGATCCGGAAGAGATAGCGCTGCTGGCGGACCGGGTCTTTGTCATGCATCAGGGGCAATTAAGCGCGCCCATGACGGGCGGCAGCGTAAGCGTAGAACACATGATGCGCATGGCCTTTGGCTCCCATGCCCCGGATGAGGAGATCGCGGATGCTTAGACTATTGCAGAATAACCGTGAATTTACCGCCTTGCTGGCCATCCTGGTGCTGTTTGTGCTGCTGGGGGCGCTTGATCGCGGTTATATCGGTTTCCAGACGCTGCTGATGATTTTCAGCAGCGCGCAGATCCTGATGCTGCTGGCGATGGGCGCCGCACTGGTTATGCTGACGCGCAATATCGATGTGTCGGTGGGGTCCATCGCCGGTCTTTGCGCGGTAACGCTGGGATTGTTGCTCAATGCCGGCTGGCCGCTGGCCACCGCCATTGTGTTTACCCTTTTGACCGGGCTGGCGGCGGGGCTGTTTAACGGTGTGCTGGTCGCCTGGTGCCGGATACCCGCCATTGTCGCCACGCTTGGTACCCTGGGGCTGTACCGGGGACTGATGCTGTTGCTGACCGGCGGCAAATGGATTGAAGGCCTGCCGTCCGGGTTAAAGTCTTTGTCCAATCCGTCGTGGTTTGGCGTCTCGCCCATCGGCTGGGTGATCATGCTGCTGCTGGCCGGCCTGTTCTGGCTATGCTCGCGCAGCGCGTTCGGGCGCAACTTCTATGCGGTGGGGGACAATCTGCAGGGCGCGCGCCAATTAGGCGTGCCGGTAAACGCCATCCGTATCGCCGCGTTTGCCGTTAACGGGGCGATGGCATCGCTTGCCGGCATCGTGTTTGCCTCGCAGATCGGTTTTGTCCCCAACCAGACCGGCAGCGGACTGGAAATGAAGGCTATCGCCGCCTGCGTGCTGGGCGGCATCAGTTTGCTGGGCGGCACCGGTACGGTGATAGGCGCCATCCTCGGCGCCTATTTCCTGACGCAAATCGACACCGTGCTGGTATTGCTGCGTCTGCCGGCATGGTGGAATGATTTTATCGCCGGCCTGGTGCTGCTCGGCGTGCTGATTTTCGACGGCCGCCTGCGCCGGGCGCTGGAGTTGAACCGCCGTCGCCAGAAATACGCCCGTTTTATGCCGGCGCCGGCGGCGAAGGCCAAAGACGCTAAAAAACGCCCCGGCGGCGGCGCGCGCGCGGCGGCGTCCGGCACCACTAAAAAGAACAGCGGGGTGGCCTGATGAAACCGGCAAAACTAAAAGGCTATGGTTGGGAAGGCGCGCTGATAGTGCTGCTGATAGCGGAAATCCTGCTGTTCGGCGTCATCAACCCGCGCATGCTGGATCTCAATATGCTGTTGTTCAGCACCAGTGATTTTATCGCCATCGGCATCGTCGCCCTGCCGCTGACCATGGTCATCGTCAGCGGCGGGATTGATATCTCTTTCGCCGCCACCGTCGGGCTGTGCGCCATCGCGCTCGGGGTCCTGTTCCAGGGCGGGGTGCCCCTGTCCCTGGCGATCCCCTTGACCCTGCTGCTTGGCCTGGCGTGCGGGCTGCTTAACGCCGCCCTGATTCTTTATACCGGCGTGAATCCGCTGGTGATAACCCTTGGCACGCTGTATCTGTTCGGCGGCAGCGCCCTGCTGCTGTCAGGCCTGGCGGGCGCCACCGGGTTTGAAGGCATCGGCGGTTTTCCCGCGGCCTTCAGCGACGTCGCCAACCTGGCGCCGGGCGGCCTGCCGATGCCGCTGCTGCTGTTCCTGCTGACGCTGATGGGGTTCTGGCTGCTGATGCACCGCACGCGGCTCGGCCGCAATTGCTTTGTTATCGGCCAAAACGCGCGCGTGGCGCGTTATAGCGCGGTGCCGGTCGGGCGCACCCTGTGCGCGGTATATGGCTTGACCGGCCTGGCGTCGGCGGTGGCCGCGGTACTGCTGGTGTCTTATTTCGGCTCCGCCCGGTCCGACCTCGGCGGCGCGTTGCTGATGCCGGCGATTACCGCCGCGGTGCTCGGCGGGGCCAATATCTACGGCGGCTCCGGTTCCATCCTCGGCACCGCGCTGGCGACCCTGCTGGTGGGCTTTTTGCAGCAGGGCCTGCAAATGGCGGGCGTCGCCAACCAGGTCTCCAGCGCCCTGTCGGGCGCGCTGCTGATCCTGGTGGTTATCGGCCGCTCCGCCAGCCTGCATCGGGAACTATTGGCCCGCTTCCTGACTCGCCGGCTGCGCCCGCGGGTTTCCTTATGATGACTATCTCTGAGATCAATGGAGTCGAACATGGATAACAGTATCTGGCGCAATAGAGCAATGGCGGGCGCGTTCCTGCTGGCGGCCGCGGGGTTCGCCACCGCCCAGGCCGCCGAGCGCATCGCCTTTATCCCCAAGCTGGTGGGCGTGGGTTTTTTTACCAGCGGCGGCAACGGCGCGCTGGCGGCGGGCAAGGAACTGGGCGTCGACGTTACCTATGACGGCCCTACCGAGCCCAGCGTCTCCGGGCAGGTACAGTTGATCAACAATTTTGTCAACCAGGGCTACAACGCCATCATCGTATCGGCGGTGTCGCCCGACGGCCTGTGTCCGGCGCTCAAGCGGGCCATGCAACGCGGGGTAAAGGTGCTGACCTGGGATTCCGATACCAAACCGGAGTGCCGTTCGGTGTATATCAACCAGGGTACGCCGAAACAGCTCGGCTCGCTGCTGGTGGATATGGCGGCGAAACAGGTCACCCGGGAGCAGGCCAAGGTGGCGTTTTTTTACTCCAGCCCAACCGTTACCGATCAAAATCAATGGGTCAAAGAGGCCAAGGCCAAAATCAGCGCCGATCATCCCGGCTGGACTATCGTCACCACGCAGTTCGGTTATAACGACGCCACCAAATCCCTGCAAACCGCCGAGGGTATCCTGAAGGCCTACCCGGACCTGGATGCGATTATCGCGCCTGACGCCAACGCGCTGCCCGCCGCCGCGCAGGCCGCGGAGAATCTTGGCCGTAAGGGCGTGACCATCGTCGGTTTCAGCACGCCTAACGTCATGCGTCCCTATGTGCAACGCGGCACGGTGAAGACCTTTGGCCTGTGGGATGTAGTACAGCAGGGCAAGATTGCGGTGTATGTGGCGCATGAAATGCTGCAAAAGGGCGACCTCAATGTCGGCGATAAGCTGACCATCCCGCAGGTGGGCGCGGTGGAGGTCTCCGCCAACAGCGTGCAGGGATATCAATATGAGGCCAAGAACAACGGCATCGTCCTGCTGCCCGAACGCGTGCAGTTCAATAAAGACAATATCGATAAATACGATTTTTAACCGGTCTGCGTAGGAGACATGATTATGGCTGATTTGGACGATATCAAGGACGGCAAGGATTTCGGCATCGGCGTGGCGCAGCGCAATGTGCCGTTTTTCCTCAAGGGCAGCGGAGCGCTTGACTGGGGCATGCAATCACGCCTGGCGCGGATTTTCAATCCCGTATCCGGTCGTACGGTAATGCTGGCGTTCGACCATGGTTATTTCCAGGGGCCGACCACCGGTCTTGAGCGGATCGATTTGCACATCGCGCCGCTGTTCGCCCATACCGACGTGCTGATGTGCACGCGCGGCATCCTGCGCAGCCAGGTGCCGCCGGCGGTAAATAAACCGGTGGTGCTGCGCGCGTCCGGCGCCAACTCCATCTTAGGTGAACTGTCGAACGAGGCGGTGGCGGTATCCATTGAAGATGCGCTGCGCCTGAACGTGGCGGCGATGGCGGCGCAGGTGTATATAGGCAGCGAATACGAGCATCAGTCGATAAAAAATATTATCCAGCTGATTGACCAGGGCACGCGCTACGGCATGCCGACCATGGCGGTCACGGGCGTGGGAAAGGATATGGCGCGCGATCAGCGCTATTTTTCGCTGGCGACACGCATTGCCGCCGAAATCGGCGCGCAGGTGATCAAGACCTATTATACCGATATCGGTTTTGAACGCGTGGCGGCGGGCTGTCCGGTGCCGATCGTCATTGCCGGCGGCAAAAAACTGCCCGAACGGGAGGCGCTGGAGATGTGCTATCGCGCCATTGACCAGGGCGCATCCGGGGTCGACATGGGGCGGAATATCTTCCAGTCCGAGGCGCCGGTGGCGATGCTGAAAGCCGTGCAGGCGGTGGTGCACCACGGCGAAAACGCCGAGCGCGCGTATGCGCTGTTCAAAAGCGAGCAACACCCGATAGAAGGGGGCAGGTAATGCATGTGACGCTGGTGGAGATCAATGTCAAAGCCGACAAGATAGACGATTTTATTGCGGTTTTCCGGCAAAATCATCTTGGTTCGATTCAGGAACCAGGCAATTTACGCTTCGACGTGCTGCAGGACGAGCAGGTGCCGACCCGATTTTATATTTACGAGGCGTATCGCGATGAACAGGCGGTGGCGGCGCATAAAAAAACCGCGCACTACCTGCGCTGCGTTGAGCAATTGGCGCCGCTGATGACCGAACCGCGCAAGAAGACCACCTTTATCGGCCTGCTGCCGGAGACGGCGTAAGCTCCCGGCATAAACGGCGGGCGGTCAGGGCTGCCATAGCGGTTCCTGTCCGCTGAGCTTACGGTCAAGGAAAAACGCCGCGCTGATCAGTGCCAGATGGGTCAGCGCCTGCGGCGTATTGCCCAGCGGGTAGCCCCGCTGGTCGAATTCTTCAGCGTACAGGCCGAGCGGATTGGCATAGCTGAGCAGTTTTTCGAATTCGAAATGCGCTTCCTCCAGGCGATCCGCGCGCGCCAGGCACTCTACATACCAAAACGAGCAGGCGGCGAAGGCGCCCTCGCTGCCGGGCAAGGTATCGGATGGCGTGTTTTCGTTATTATAGCGCCGCACCAGGCCGTCCTGGACCAGCGTATCCCTGATGGCGTCCAGGGTGGCGAGCCAGTCGGGATCGGTGGCGCCGACAAAACGGAACAGCGGCATCAGCAGCATGGACGCGTCCAGGTCCTGACCGTGCCGCGTGGCGGTAAAATGGCCTAGCTCATCATTCCAGAAATGCGTCCAGATATCCGCGCGGATATCGGTGCGCGCCTGATCCCAGCGATCGTAGGGCATGGGCAGGGAGCGTTTCATCCCCAGGCGCAGCGCGCGATCGATGGCCACCCAGCACATCAGCCGGGAGTGCAGGAAATGCTGGGGTTCACCGCGCATTTCCCAGATGCCCGCATCCGGCTGGTTCCAGCTGTTGCAGACATGATCGATCATCCTGACGATATGCTGCCAGCCGCGGTGCGAAATAGCCTCGCCATATTTGTTCGCCAGGTAAACGGCATCCATCAGTTCGCCATAAATATCGAGCTGGAGCTGCCGGTAAGCCCCGTTGCCGATGCGTACCGGCACCGACCCGGCATAGCCCGACAGATGCGGCAGGCTGGCCTCCGGCAGTTCGGTACCGCTGTCCAGCCGATACATGACCTGCAGTTTATCCGGCTCAAACTGACTGTTTTCCATGCAGCGGCCCACCCATGTGGTAAAGGCGCCGGCTTCCTCGATATAACCCAGGCGCATCAGGGCATAAACGCTAAACGAGGCGTCGCGGATCCAGGAGGCGCGATAGTCCCAGTTGCGCGCGCCGCCCAGATGCTCAGGCAGGCCGAAAGTGGCGGCGGCGGCAATGGAGCCGTGTTTCCAGGAGGTCAGGAGCTTAAGCGCCAGCGCCGAGCGGTTGACCATTTCCCGCCAGCGCCCTTTATAGCTGCTGGCGGCGCTCCAACGCCGCCAATAGCGCAGCGTGGTATCGAAGCATACCCGGGTATTATCCAGATTGACCTGCGGGTCGCGGGCGCTGCCGAAGATAAATTCCGCGTGTTCACCGGCTTTAAGCGTAAAACGGGCCACGGCGGCGGTGCCCGCGGCGGTATGCAGGGGGACGCTGGACACCAGGCGCAGGCTGGGCTGGCCGGGAGCGGTAAACACCACCGTCTCATGGTCCAGGCGGGCGCGGGTGGCCGCGCGGGCATAGTCGTGCACCGGCGCGCAGCGCAGCGTAAAGCATGCTTCGCCCTGAAGCACCTTCAGGCGACGTATAATGCGCGGCATGCGGTTTTCGTCGTCGCAGATCGGCATAAAATCGGTGATTTCCGCCAAGCCGGTAGTGTCCAGCCAGCGGGTTTGCAGGATATTGCTGTCGGGCAGGTAAAGCTGTTGCCTGCGGGCATCCGGCCAATCGGGGGATAAGGTGAAAACCCCGGCCGCGTCGGTATCCAGCAGCGCGCTGAACACGGACGGACTGTCAAGGTCGGGCCAGCAGAAATAGTCAATGCTGGCGTCAACGGCGATCAGTGCGCAGGTCTGTAAATCGCCGATGATGCCGTGTTCCCCAATGCGTCGTATCGCGTCGGTTTGAGGTAAGTCAGCCATGTCCCTGATTTCCTGAAAAGGCGCGTATGCCGCTGGATTGAGTCAATGTAGTACTAACTATAGCGCAGGATGAATGGCCTGGCCTTTGCATCCGCGTTCATGCGCGCCAGTCTATGGGGTTTATGCAGGGATGATTTCAGGCGGCAGGCACGGAGAGCCGGGTTTTGGCATTGATGTTGATCAGCTGGCTGCCGGCGCAGAAAAATTTTTGCGGAATGTAACGATCGAACCCCTTGGCACGGCAAAAATCCACTAGCCCGCTTAAACAGTGCACGCCGGCTTTTTTATACACAATAAGCAATCTATTCTCGACGGTCCTGAACGAGAGGTTAAGTTTTTTGGCTATTATTTTACTGCTCATGGATTGCAATGCATAAAAGATCACGTCCAGCTCGCCTTCGGAAAACAGCTGTTCCGGCGGGAAAAAAGAGAAGAACGTGGGACGCTCGCCGTTAATATGTTTCAGCAGGGAAAAATGCTCAAACTTGCGGGCATGGAAAACGGTGCCGATACATTTGCCGATTCTATGGTCAAATAAAGGGAATTTATCAAAATAATAGGGCTGTAGCAGCTGTTCGCCGCCATAACGATGAATTTCCAGGGAACAGAGCCGATCTTTGACTTGCAGCGTGCTGCGGTCATGCTCTTTGAAATGCCAGGCGAATTCGGCAATGGAGGAGGGCAACTGATCGTCCAGGCAGCCTTCAATATTGTGTAACGAGCGCTTTACATTAATAAGGTCATAATAAGCTTTATTTGCATAGGCATAACGAGATTCTGTATCTTTAACGCCCCACGGCTCGCTGGAATTATCCCAGAACATCAAAAGCTGTGGTGATATTTCAATTGCAAATCGCTCGGCTATCCCAGCAGCGCATTTCATATTAACTTCCATTAGTGTGCCACCTAATTAATCACAACTTGTCCATATCCCCATCATAATGTTTAAACATAGTACTGTCCAGAGGGGTAAAAAAGATATTAATAACTGATAAAAATACATTGTCATTATAGAATGCAGGCCGTTAAGCCGAAGGCGCCCGTGTAGCTTACACCTTCATTTTTTTAATTTTAATTAAACGTAAATTATAAAATTAGATATTTAACCAACGTATAAACCGCCGATCCCGCATCTGGCGCTATTTACACTATAAGGATATTTGTGATGGAAAAAATCAATATCGCCGCCAATGATTATGCCTGCGCGCGCGTACCGGACGCGCGGCGCTCCGGCTTTCTCACCGTGACCATGATACGCATCGGCATTACCACCACCCTCGGGCAATTTTTGCTTGGGGCGATGCTTGGCCATGCCATGACATTTTACCAGGCGCTGTTCGCGACCTTTCTGGGAAGCCTGATCCTGGAATTCGTCGGCCTGGGGCTGGGACTGGCCGCCGCCAGGGAGGGGTTGTCCACCAGCCTGCTGGCCCGCTGGTGCGGTTTCGGCCAGGCGGGATCGGTGCTGATTGGCGTTGTGATCGCCCTTAGCCTGTTAGGGTGGTTTGGCGTGCAGAACGCCATTTTTGCCCATGGCGTTGATTATATGCTGGGAGGGCGGCTCGGTTTCGGCTGCTCCGCGGTTATTACCGGCATGGCGCTTACCGCCCTGGTCGCCTGCGGTTTTCGCGCCCTGGGCTGGACGGCCATGATATCGGTACCGCTCTTCTTCCTGGTGGTCGGCTGGATCGCGCTGGAGCTGCTGGCCGGCCATGATGTTGCCGCCCTGGTCGCCGCCGCGCCTATCGGCGAACCCATGACCCTGGGGATGGCGGCCACCAGCGTAGCGGGCGGTTGTATCGTCGGCGCTGTCACCACGGCGGATATCAGCCGTTATTGTAAAAACGGCCGGCATGTTTTCTGGATGATCACCGTCTCGATTATCATCGGCGAATTCGTGGTTAACGGTATCGCCATCCTGATAGCGCATGCGCTGGGAACGTCGGACGTGGTCGCGGTGATGACGCAGACCGCCGGATGGGTAGGCGTATCCGCGGTGATCTTGTCGGCGGTGAAAATCAATGACGCCAATTTGTATTCGTCTTCCCTGGCGCTGGCCAACGCTTTCGAAGGCATTACCGGCAGGAAGTTAAGCTATCGCCGGCTGACGATTATCTTGGGTGCCTGCGGCACGATATTGACGCTAATCGGCATTCTGGAGCAATATCAGCATTTCCTTATCCTGATGGGTGTGGTTTTCCCTCCGGTGGCAGGCGTTATGGTTTGTGATTATTATTTGCTGCGAACCAGCCGCCGGCTCCCTCGACCAAACGCGCGCCAACCATGCCCTGCCGGACCCGGCCTTGACGCCTGTCATCGGCTGGCGGGCCGTTATAGCCTGCGTAACGGGGATCCTGGCCGGCCTTCTCTTTGATGCGGGGATCGCGGCCCTTAATTCGTTAATGGTTTCCATTATTGTCTATTGGATAATATGTACTCTTAAATCAAGGCGCGTTGCCGATGTACAATAACCCTCCCCTGGTAAAGTAAAATGCCATAACATTAACAGGAAGCGTATCAGCGTCCGGAAAAAGGCGGATATCCTGATCGCTTCTTTGATATTCAAAATAATTCTTTATGTGTTTAAGGAAAATGAATATATCGTTCAGGTAAGATTTAACGTAATCTGCCAGCGCCATGACAATACCGGGCTTTATGCCACAATGTGCCCCGTTGTTAATCACTGGTATATCACAATTAGCCGCTGTCCACTAATCCACGTGGTAGAGTACTTTCTACTCGATAATAAATATGTTTTAATACGCAGCTATTTTAACAACATAACACTATACATTTGCCGGTGCAGGAGAAGACGCATGTGTAAATTCAGCCCCTGCTTCTATGAGTTCCTTTTTGATAGTCATGTTGAGTTCATTAGGAAGCCTGATGGAAATACAATAATTTTTGGCGCCTTGAATTTAACCCATACGGGAATCAGGCATATTCCGCAAAAATTGATAATTGTTAATTCGCTTATTATGAGATATTGCGACATTGAATATCTTCCCGAGGGGTTACAGGTGTTTGATGACCTGGACTTGAAAAACACGCCGATCAAGCGATTACCGCAGGACCTGCACGTTGGCGGAAGTATCTTCCTGGAAAATTCGCAGTTGAGCGAGCTGCCGGACAATTTCGAGGTTGACGGCGGATTGGATCTTGAAAATACGCCGATAAGAACGTTACCGAGTAATCTGTGCGTAGGGGGTTATCTGAACATCCAGGGTACCAATATTACCGCTTTGCCTGAAGATCTTTATGTCGGCCAGACTTTGCTGCTTGATAGCGAAAAAATCAGTATGAACGAGGCCTATCGCAATATTTTGGCCAGCGGGATAATATGGCCTAAGGAACGTCAATATATTAACAAGAATGTTAAGTCATTAACAAAGGTAGGCAATGCCGAATCGAGCTACACGCATCGTGCGTTTTTCTAGCTGCGCCGTTCGGCGCGCCCATGGCGGCCTGCTTTTTGATCCTCTTACCGGAAACGCCGTTCCAGGCTGTATTGCATTGGGGGGCCCGGCTTGTTATTAATATTTCTAATAGGGATATTAATAAAATGAGGGTGGGTTATCCCATTCCCGCGGCCTGTTTTATGGAATAGTAGTGGGCAATCTGACCCATACCACCGGTGTTTACCGCCCGGCGTACCGGCGCTGGGAGTCAATTTTCGCCATGGAGAGATTGTGATGACCCATTTTATCAACGGCAGCTGGCGCAGCGGCAAAGGCGATCCTTTTACCAAGCTTTGCCCTGTCAGCGGCGCGTTTTTATGGCAGGGTAACGAAGCGAATGCGCTTCAGGTAGACGAGGCATGTCGGGCCGCGCGCGCTGCGTTTCCCGCCTGGGCCAGGCGGCCGTTGTCAGGACGCGTCGAGCTGCTGCAGGCATTCGCCGGTTTGCTTGCCCAGCATAAAACCGAGCTGGCGAGCGTCATTTCCCGCGAGACCAGCAAGCCGCTGTGGGAAAGCCAGACCGAAGTGCAGGCCATGATCAATAAGGTGGCTATTTCCCTGACGGCTTACCACGCCCGCACCGCAGAAAGCGTCGCGGCCCAGGGCGACGGCCAGGCCAGCTTGCGCCACCGGCCGCACGGCGTGCTGGCGGTATTCGGCCCGTATAACTTTCCGGGGCATTTACCCAACGGCCATATCGTGCCCGCGCTGCTGGCGGGCAATACCCTGGTGTTTAAACCCAGCGAACTGACGCCGATGACCGCCGAACTGACCTTGCGTTTGTGGCAAGAAGCCGGACTGCCCCCGGGGGTTATCAACCTGGTGCAGGGCGGCCGGCAAACCGGCATGGCCCTGGCTCAATCTTCTGAGACCGACGGGCTCTTGTTTACCGGCAGCGCCCATACCGGCTATCAACTGCACCGGCAATTGGCCGGCCGGCCGGAAAAAATGCTGGCGCTGGAAATGGGCGGTAACAACGCCCTGATTGTTGAACAGGCGGACGACGTGGACGCGGCGGTAAATGTTATTATCCACTCGGCGTTCATCTCCGCAGGCCAGCGCTGTACCTGCGCCCGCCGTCTGCTGGTCAGGCGCGGTGCGGCGGGGGATGCCCTGCTCGGCCGGCTGGTAAAGGTAAGCGCCGCCTTGCGTATCGGCGCCTGGGATAGCCAACCGCCGCCGTTTATGGGCGGGGTGATAAGCCTGCAGGCGGCGGCCAGTCTTATCGTGGCGCAGGAACAACTGCTGGCCGCGGGCGGCAAAGCCTTGCTGGCCCTGACTCAGCCGCGGGCGGAAAGCAGCCTGCTGACGCCGGGCATTATCGATATCACCGCGGTGCCTGACGCCCCGGATGAAGAATACTTTGGCCCGCTGTTAAGCGTTATCCGCTATGACGATTTTGACCAGGCCCTGCATATTGCCAACAATACCCGTTTCGGGCTGGCCATGGGATTGATATCACCCCATCGCCATCATTTCGACCGGCTATTGCTTGAGGCCCGCGCCGGCATCGTCAATTGGAATAAACCGCTGACCGGTGCGGCCAGCAGCGCGCCTTTCGGCGGCATCGGCGCATCCGGCAACCACCGGCCCAGCGCTTTTTACGCGGCGGATTATTGCGCCTGGCCCATGGCGTCGCTGGAAAGCGAGCAATTGACCCTGCCCGAGCCATTGGCGCCGGGTCTGACATTTCCCGGTTAGCGGCGCGGATGTTTTCAGGCCGGCGGCGCGGGAAAGTAAACCCGGCATCACCCGCCGGCCGGATCCATAATTTGCCGCTGACCGCAGCGTAAATCGCTGCTATGATTGCCGGATTCATGGGTTCACCGTCATCCGGGCGCCCTCGCTCAGCCTAAGGTAGAGATATGGACATCAATAAAAGCTTCTCTATGGCGGCGCTGTGCGCCGTACTAAGCGCCTGCGCGCCGGCGCCGCACCGCGAGGCGCCGGCGCTATCGCAAAGGGCTGCGAGCGCGCCGGCCCTTTGCGGCAAACCGGATGCGGGCGCGGAAATGGATTATTATCAATCCACCAGGCAGGCCTATCTGGACGCCGGGATGGATGATGAATTAAGCACCTATCTTGCCCATACCGCCTCCGCCATGATGAGCTGTATCTGGCATCAGGAATTCGGTCAGTTCGCCGGCAGGACCTGCTCGGTGAAACTGGATTTCAGCGGTACGCGCCCGGAAAAGTCGTTTTCCGGTGATAAGGCGTTGTGCGCCTTTATCGAAAAACAAATTGTCCCGGTCGCCATTTCTCCGCCGCCGGCCTCCTATCTGAAACAGCATCAAGCCATTTGGATTGAGTTCACGCCCGGTTAAGGCGATACCGCCCGCGCTCAGACATTGCGGTTGGTGAACTCCTGGCCCAGCCAGTCTATAAATACCCGCACCCGGGGTGCTAGCTGGCGATTATGCGGATAGAGCACCGCAACCGGAATCGGCGCGGCGGGATAATCCGCCAGCAGCGACGACAGGGCGCCGCTGGCCAAATCGCCGGCCACATGGTAGCGCGGCACCTGGATTATCCCCATGCCCAGCCGCGCCGCCGCCACCAGGCTCTCCGCGCCGGTAACCGAGACCGTGGCCTGCAGCGTGCGGGTGTGCAGGGTGCCATCGATCATGAATTCCAACGGCATAAGGGTACCGGTGGCGGACGAGCGGAAACCGACCATCCTGTGGTCTGCCAGATCCGCCGGCGAAGCCGGCAGGCCGAAACGCTGAATATAATCAGGCGAAGCGCAGGTGATTTGTGCCAGCGCGCCGAGACGCCGCGCCACCATATCGCTGTCTTTCAGGTTGCCGACTCGCAATACGCAATCCATGCCCTCTCGCACCAGATCCACCAGCCGGTCGCCCTCGCTCATGAAAAACTCGATTTCCGGATACCGCGCCAGAAAGCCGGGCAGGCCGGGCAGTAGGAAATGGCGTGCCAGGGTGCCGTGTACGTCTACCCGCAATAATCCCTTCGGCCGGGCGCCGCTAAAGGCGGTCTCCGCATCCTCCACCGCCGCCAGGATCAGCAGGCAGCGCTGGTAATACGCCTCGCCATCCAGCGTCGGGCTTACCTGGCGCGTGGTACGATGCAGCAGCCTTACCTGCAGCCGGTTTTCCAACTGCTTGACGGCGTCGGTGGCGGTGGAACGCGGAATGACCAAATCCCGCGCCGCCAGCGTAAAACTGCGCTGTTCAACCACCCGGGTAAACACCCGCATGGCATCGTATCTGTCCAAGGTATTGTTTCTCATTTTCGGATAGTGATGACGAATAATAGGGGATTATCCGGTAAAGAAAAAGGTCCATGCTGTTTTCACCGGCCCCGACAGGGTATGCCGGCAACCCGACAGGAGAACAGCATGAATAACGCTACATCGCGCGTCGCCATCATTACCGGCGCCTCAAGAGGCATCGGCGCCGCCATCGCCCGGCGCCTGGCCCATGACGGTTATACCGTTATCGTTAATTATTCGCGCCAGCAGCAAGAGGCCGACGCGCTGGTCAGCCAGATCACGCAGGCCGGCGGCCATGCCCTCAGCGCCCAGGGCGACGTCAGCGACCCGGCGACTTTTACCACCTTGTTTGATCGGGCGGAAGAGGCGTTCGGCGGGGTGGATATCCTGGTCAATAATGCCGGCATCATGAACCTGAGCACCCTGGCGGACAGCGACGACGCGCTGTTTGATCGCCAGATCGCCATCAACCTGAAAGGCACTTTTAACGGATTGCGAGAAGCGGCGCGGCGCCTGCGCACTGGCGGCAGCATCGTCAATTTTTCCACCAGCGTCGTCGGCCTGCGGCTTGAAACCTACGGCGTCTACGCCGCCACCAAGGCGGCAGTGGAAACCCTGACCGCCATCCTGGCTAAGGAACTGCGCGGCCGCGCGATCAACGTCAATGCCGTCGCTCCCGGACCAACGGGAACCGATCTGTTTTTAAAAGGCAAACCGCAGGAAGTGGTTGACCGCATGGCCAAAATGGCGCCGCTGGAACGCCTGGGCACGCCGGAGGATATTGCCGCCGTGGTGGCGTTCCTGGTGGGTGCCGACGGTGCCTGGATCAATGGCCAGGTGCTGCGCGCCAATGGCGGGCTGATCTAACGCCTTTTCAGTCGATTCATTTCATCTTGAAAAGAGGTTTGGCCATGAAACACGTGATCGTGATAACCGGCGCCTCCAGCGGCTTTGGCGCCCTGACCGCACGGGCGCTGGCCGCAGCCGGACATACCGTTTACGCCGGCATGCGTGAAACCACCGGGCGCAACGCGCCGCAGGCGGCCGAAGCCCGGCGCTATGCCGCCGAACGGGGCGTCGATCTGCGCCCTGTGGAGCTGGACGTCGTGTCCGACGCATCGGTGCAGGCCGCCACTGCCGGCATTATCAGGGAGTGTGGCAGGCTGGATGTGGTGATCCATAATGCCGGTCATATGTCGTTCGGCCCGGCGGAGGCGTTTACCCCGGAACAATTTGCCCAACTGTACGATATCAACGTGCTCAGCACCCAACGCGTAAACCGCGCCGCCTTGCCGCAGCTGCGCAAGCAGGGCAGGGGATTGGTGGTATGGGTGTCGTCCAGCAGCGCCAGGGGAGGCACGCCGCCCTACCTGTCTCCTTACTTCGCCGCCAAGGCGGCGATGGATTCACTGGCCGTCTCTTACGCCGCGGAACTGAGTCGCTGGGGAATTGAAACCAGCATTATCGTGCCGGGGGCGTTTACCCGCGGCACCCATCACTTCGCTCATGCCGGGGCGCCGGCCGATGCGCCGCGCGCCGCGGAATACGATCAGGGGCCCTACACCGGGCTGGCGGAGCAGAGCCTGAAGGGGTTGTCTTCGCTGGAGCCGGCGAATGCCGATGTCGCCGAGGTGGCCAGGGCCATCGTCCGGGTCGTGGATATGCCCTTCGGCACCCGGCCGTTCCGGGTGCATATCGACCCGTCCGGGGACGGCTGCGAGGTGGTCAATGGCATGGCGGACCGGGTGCGCGCCGAACTGTTCCGCCGCATCGGCCTGGAAGACTTATTAAAACCGCACAACCGGTAGTATCTCAAGGCGCTTATGGTCTGGCATCCATCCTGTTACCGCCGCGACGGATCGCAGCGGTGATGTTCATCAGCTGTAGGGCCATAATGGCAACGTATGGTTCGCGGTAGTTATGGGCATGGGATAAATCAATTCGGTAAGACGGCGGAAATTCTTGACGGAAAAAAGGATATCGAAAAAACACTGCAGGTAATATTCGTCCGCTTCCGCAATATAGTCCTGGTACTCCCTGAGAATATGATAAATTTTTTCTTCAGACTCTTTATCCAACTGCTGCCGGTAGATGCCGGTAAAATCATAGAAATTCATATCGCGAATGATAAGTCGCGCTAAATCACTCAAAATATCGGGTAAAAAAGTGACGTTTCGTTTGATGCGGGCGTTATTGAGTGATTTTCTGATGGTAATAAGCATTTCCACCATATCAGCCAGGCGCCTGGTTCTTGCATAGCCCCGGCGATGTTCAGTAGCGCCATGCCTGTGCGTTACCGGCGCTGGCAATGCTTCACCCGGTTCGACGGTAGAGGGTGAAAAGCGGGTAAACCAATGGGGCTGCCGTTGCCTGATGTTATCTGTCGCCAGATAGGGGCCCAGCTGGATGTTGAGCCTGAGATCATTAGCCAGCACCTGGCCCCGCTGGGAATGAGGCGCAAATCCATCAAAGAGGGTGATTAATTCCATATATCGTACCTGCGCGAGGTCGGGCAGCTTGCTGTTGGCATAAACCAGACCGCGGATAATGTGCGCCATTTCGCGGGGGCGGGAGGGATAAATATTTTGTGGGACAGCCTCCATTTTAAGCGTCAGCACCGCGGGATTATCAGCCGAAGCCGCCAGCGTCCAGGTATTTTGGGTCAGCGTTTTTTCCCTTGCGGCCACAGGAAATTCTGCGATGGCCTCTTCACCATACGTAGTGGTGTTAACAATCTTCTGAAACGCCAGCCTGTCCGACATAACGGGTTCATCAGGCGGCGCGTTAAAAAGATTACCTGCGATCAGGGTATATTGTTCGGATGTGTTTCTTATCGTGAGCTTGCCTTCGGAAAAAGTACCCATTTCTTCGGCCAGGATAATCGAAGGCCCGGTCTCGAACAGCGGGTTAAATAAATTATTGCCTACGCCTGCAAAGCGGCCATCGCCGACGCTGAGTAATAAATGGCTTAAATATAAATCATCATAGAATACCGCGAGCAATTTCCCCGGCTTTATTTTTAACAAATCATCGATTTCCAGCAGTTCGACACCGGCTGACATGTAGCTCTGGCTGGGATAATTTTGACCTAATGCCCGCGTGGTTTTTTGCTGCATATCTTCCGTTTCCTGGGCGCTGAGAAGTTTAGCCTCTTTCAAAATGAGAAAAGGAAAGGTCACTTTCATATGATGATTTTCATCTGTTCGATCAATACGATCATATTCAGCGGTCATGTTACGCGCTGCCGACAAAACGGAAGGGGTATCATCATACTCAGCAGGTAATTTTTCCTTGACATAGCGATAATAATATTTAATCCCTGCGGTTTTATACCATATAGGTTCACGTAGCAAGAACGCGCCTTTGACGTATTTTCCCGGATGTTCCGCCTCACGATAGGGAAAGGCGATAGCCGATTTAATTTTACTGAAATCTTTGTATTTTATCAGGGGGTAATCGTTGCTGATGGTTTTTTTAATCAGATATGCCCATTCGGGTTCATTAAAAACCTGCCGGTCTTCAATGAGCCCGGCTCCGTACGGACGAAGGTAGGTCATATCAACAATATAATTATTCCCATTTATCTTTAAGACTAAAACAATATGATCTACCGGCAAACGATCGTGCTCATTCTGCCATAAGCGTTGCATGCGGTAGGCGACGCCCACTCCCCCATCCAGTGCTAAACCGGTTACAAAGTGGCGCAGCATAATGTTTTCCTCACCGGATCCCTGCGTAAAGACCTCACGGAATTTATGCTCGTCGGCAAGACAATCTACAAAGTCGGTTAACATATTACTTATGTCGCTGTTTTGGTCAAATAAATTTTTCATATGGGTGGTGTAGTCATTTACCATGATTTCTAACATGTAAATGTACATCCATTTATTGTCCCGGTAATGGTCTTTCGTAAATTGTATGGCGCGTAATGGTTCCATGGTAAAAATATCAATTTCTTTATTTATATGCCGGGTTCGACGGCCGGAGCGCATGTATATAGGGAAGCGGTCATTATCCAAAAAATAGGTGGCACTCCATTTGCCTTTATCGTTTTTATACATAGGGATGGCGTAATTGAAATTTATAACCTCGGTCGGTTTGACGACACGCCAGGATTTTATCGCGGCATCCCAAATAACCTGAAAGAAATAATCGTCAATCTCGATAAATTTCTGCGTGGTCCCCTGTCCCTGATCAAGGATAAATGTGCCATCGTTGTTTTTTTGAGAGAGTAAATTTTTATCAATTTTAGCGGACCAAAGAATAAAATTAGTCATTCTTTGCTCCATATTATTTAGAATAAAATTGCTCATCCATGAAATTACCGTGGCCATATTTTTAGATAAGTGATGCTTTACCTGCCTTGAGAATATGGAATGTATCGGCAACGGATTTAGATAACCGATAAGGCTGCTAACAACAGAACCCGAGCTTTTTCTTGCAATAGTGGGTAATTCTTCAACCAGTATTTTTGAAATAGCCCTATTCAGCTGCTTAACGGGCAGGTTATCGATATTGGCAATGTTAAATAAACGTTTGTATAATATCCCGGTTCCTTTGGCCGCACTACCGGTTAATTGCGCGAGCATAAAAGCCAGATCAAAAGTATCGAATATGATTTCTATGCCATTGGGCTGGTTGTCAGCGTCATGCCATTCCTTCCACAAGATTTCATAAAAGGGTATTAACGCCAGCAACTCTTGCCACCATTTTCTTTCTCGTAGCGAAATTTTTAACTGATCTGTTATCTCCTTTAGCATTTGCGTATTCCAGTAGTCCATTATTTCCATCAGCGTCTTATATCCATCTTTTTCTTTTCCCGCCACCAGAACATAATCCGGTGTGGGCATGCTGGCAATGTTTTCTTCTGGTTCAATCAGGAAAAGACTCAATGGCGACATACGCAACGTAGAGTTGTCAAAATGAATATTAAAAAGCTCTAATAAATCATCTGTTGTTATAGATATTTTCCGGCGATTAAGCCAGTTAAGGTCGAAATTGGTTTTTTTATGTTCAGCCCGAATAAAACTAAGTATGACATTCTCAGGAGATATCGATATCTCTTTGATAAATGGAGCGCTAAAAAGAGTGCATGCCATAATGAGTTTATGACTGTAAGTTTTAATCAGGGAAAAAGTGCCAAAGTTATTATTTGGCGCGAAGATATCAGTATTGGGAGATAATGAATTCTGGACGTAATTCCTAGAATAGATTTTAAAAGTATGTACTTCCTTGGGGGGATAGATCATATCCAAATAATCTAATTGCGAACGGGAAAGAATTTTATATGTAAATTGCCGTGCTTCCTGTTGTAGGGAATAAGCTTTATAATGGATAAATTGGTTATAAAAATCTCTGGCTGAATCAAATTCACTCGAGGGTTTCAACTCAAATATTTTTTTGAAATTTTCAACGGATCGCGACTCGAAATCAAGCGCGACCATTTTTTTTGCCTCTTGAAATTGCTTGATGATAAATAATGAATTGAGTTCGCTTAACTGATCCGGCCGGACGCGATGATAATCCATGTACCAGTAGATTGACGCTCTCAAAAGCAGTTCAATATCGCCCATAGTAACGCGGTGGAAGTATTGGTTGAGTATGTCCTGCTTTGATTTGTTGCTGGCGTCGCCGGGGAAGGCCATTATCATCGCCATGATTTTTGCTTCCGCCAGCCGTTGCTCATCCGTGTTACTGCCTAACAACACTTGTTCGTGCTGATGCTCGTCGACTATAATTATTAAGGAGGTTTGCAGCTTTTCAAGGAAACTCAACAATAAAATGCATTCCTTGTCATATTTAATTTGATCGAATAAAGTATTAATCCATTGAGGATTATGCGCATAGGCAGGATCGTCCATACGCGCAAGATTGGTGGCCGCGCTTTTCTCAAGGCAATGTAATGTCTCTTGGTAGGGTAGCAAACTTTCATCCTGCCAGCGTTGGCCTGCGTTGTGAGTAGCTAGGCGGGTACGATAAAAAGCGATGTCACGCAGCAACCGGTCGATATGGGGATGATATTTATCACTGCCGTGGATAAAATCCACGATCTGCTTTGCCACCAGCTCGGCTATTTCCTCTTCGCTTAACGGTGGGACCGGCTGGTCAAAAAGATTTCTGTATTCAGTCAGCTCTCCTGGAATAAAAAGATAATTGCCCTGAATGCTTAGGCCATTGTTCCTGCTATACTCGAAAATATAATAAAAAAAACGCTTAATAAGAATCCGCTTGAGATTTTTGGGCTGTTCATCGAGCATGTCAATATATATTTCCCGGGAATTGTAATAGATGAGTCTGTCTATTGTTGGGATTGAATCACTAAATAATGATCTTTCGTATTTATGCTGCGCTTCTTGCATTAAAATAAGCATTGTATATTGTTCTCTATACATTTCAACGTCGTCTAATGATGATTCTTTAATCAGTTGCAGCAGGTTTTTTTTGGCATCGGCATACGAAATGCCATTTTTAAAATCTATCAATTCACGCAAAAGTTTGAAATTGATTTTTCCCAACGCCTCTTCAATGTGGTGGCTAATCTGAGGATAAAAATCGGCCACCATCCTCTGCTCTTTGAAATAGTTTCTGCTGGAATTTTCATATTTTGTTATTTTGGCCGACGATTTAATACAATCTTCAATATTGTTTTCGATATATTTTTTGATCATTATAATATCAGTAAACTGCACTATATTGTTAAGGTATGAAATATCGTTAAATAGTTCAGTTATTTTGTCGTATAAAAAAATATTGAGATCGTACATCCATTCTAGCGAGTAAATTTTACCTTTCGCCAATGGGATATATTGCTGTTTAATTTCCGTATATAATTCTTTGGCTGCATGATTAGCGATATGTAAGTTTGTTTCACAGATATGATTTTTTCCATTATCGTCGTTTTCTGTTATCGGCGGATCGGAAAACAAGGGCAAGGCGTGGTCATGCCGCCGCTCAATGTCATCTACCGCTGCCGCGCCGGCGCCAGGTAACAATGTGGGTAGAAAGAACCTATGACGGGATTGCCACAGGGTGGTTAATATGCCGGAGGCACGCAGCGGGGAAGGACCGATATCGCGTGCTTGCGCGTTGGGCCGGTGCCCCGATGCGGCGATTTTTGCTTGTTGCGGCCCCGGTGTGCCCCGGGGTTGTGCCTGGAAAATCCGGCTCGCGTAATAGCCGCTGACCACGCCCGCGAGATGCTCCAGCAGATTGACCAAATTGTCCATCCAGGTGCGGGGCGGACCGGCAAGATCGTCAATATGATAGATCTCCCCATCGGAAAGCAACCACCGCCCGTCCATTTCCGCGATATAAACACCATAGCCGCCAGGCAAGACAATCTTGCGGGTCGGTATGCTAAGGGATTGATCGGCAATAGTGATGGTAATATTTTTTCCGGTTGTCGCCGTGGATACGCTTTCGGGATGTTTTTTAAATAAAGCCACGCAGGCGTATAACCGATCCGCTTTTAATTTTTGTTCAGCTGTTTCTTCAGTGTCAATACCGTTATGTGGTTTAGATACGCATTCGCGCTGCTTTGACGGCAGATTAGTATAATGTTGGTTCTGAACGTTGTTAATTTTTTGATAGTAATTATTAATTGTTGATGAGTTGGCATGACCTGCGACAGCGACGTTGGATTCTTTTGTTAAAAAGCAATTATATTGGCTGATAGTTGTATTTAACATAGTATCTCCAGTGATTTATAGGCATCTGTGCAGCTTGCCGGCGGGAAAAGTAAGCGGGGCGCCATAATATTATGGCGTGCTATATAAGGCATATTGGAGCATGTTAATTAAGAAAGGACAGTGGATTTTTCGTTAATGTATTTGTGATAAAAAAGCGCTTGCTAACGAACGTAAAAAAATGCCGTTGTTTATTGTTATTGCAACCATAGGCGCAGCATGGCCGGCACAGCCGGTAATTGCGACAGCAGGTACAACACCAGGCCGATAAATCCCCCCACCAGCGTGCCGTTGATGCGAATAAACTGCAGATCCTTGCCGATGTTCAGTTCTATTTGCCGCGACATATCGCGCGCGTCCCAGCTTTTTACCGTATCGCTGATATGCTGGGTCAGGAAGGCCGAGAAGTCGGGCGCCATGCGCAGGGCCGCCTGTTCCAGATGCTGGTTTAACGAAGCGCGCAGGTTGGCATCCTCCGCCAGCGTCCGGCCCATCCAGAGGCCGGCGTCGGTCACCTTGCCATGCAATACCGAGTCCGGCCGATCCAGATCGTCTTTCAGCCAGCCGCGCACATCACCCCACAGGCCGCTGATATAGGTATTCAACACCTCATCGTTTTTCAAGTAATGTTTGATTTCCTCCGCCCGGCGGGCAGTAGCGGGGTCGTGTTTTAGCCGCTCGATCAATTTTTGCGCCAGCCGATCGAACCGCCCGCGCAGCTCATGGCCGCGATCGCGGCCAATTTCATCCAGCCAGGCGTTCACCGCGTTGGCCACCGCCGTGGCGCTGTGTTCGCCAAGCCATTCCGTCGGCAAAACCTTTTCTTTCAGCGGATGCTCACGTTTAAGCCATTGGATAATCTGATCGGCGATAAGCGTGCGGGTGGAAGATTTGTTCAGCAGTTTAACCAGTTGGCGCAGCCCCGCGTCCAGCAAATCCTGATGCCGGCCGTCTTTGGTCAGGCTGTCCAGGATGGCGCCGACGGAAACGGACAGGTCGATTTTATCTATCACAGCGTCCAGGGCGCGGCGGATAAAACCCTGGATGCGCCGGTCATCGGTAAAGTCGAGAAAGCCGCGCATCAGCTGCAGGATTTGGCCGCCCAGACGATCGGCGTTGGCGGGGTCGGTCAGCCAGCCGGCAATGGTCTGCGCCGGATCGTGTTTCCTGATAAGGCCGGCAAGGGACGACGTATTGAGGAATTTTTCCCGGACGAACAGCGCCAGGTTATCGGCAATTTTGTTTTTATTGCGCGGAATAATGGCGGTGTGGGCGGCGATGAACGGGATCGGCACCCGCCTGAACAGCGCTACGACGGCAAACCAATCGGCCATGGCGCCGACCATTGCCGCCTCGGCGACGGCCTTGATTCCATCGCGCCAAAAGCCGGGCGGTATAAACAGCGTCGCGACAAATATGCCCGCGGCCACGGCCAATAACAGCAGAGCCACCCGTTTGATTTTTTTCAGTTCCGTTTGTTTAGTCATAAAGTACTAATATCGGCATCCATCAGGCGGCCGTGGCCTTGGCGCTCTAACGCTCGGGGACAGCCGCCGGTGACTGCGCAGAAGAGGCGCACGCCATCGGGCGTGTGAACGACTTCTCGTGCGGTGGTTAACGTTCAGGTTCCTTAAGCGTAGTCGGCATTTCATCCGGCGGTAAACGAATAGGCGGCCGATCCCTTCCTTCGCGCGCCTTGCCGTTAACGCATTCTTATCACCTGCCGGCGCCGGCGTGTTCAAGAGAAGTCTTAACGCGTTTATCCGTGATTTGCCCTACGATACCGTCGGCAACGCCCCCGTCACCGGCAGCCATCGTGCAAGTTTCCTCCGCTGACGGCAACACGCTTGATGGTATTCAGTGTAATATTAGTGGGCAAATAAAATGCCATACAATATTAAACCGTTATCGGCCTAGCGGCGGACGACGGCAGATAATAATCAGTACCGGCAGTTATCTGTGAGCGTCGCATGCACAACAACCGGCGTAGCGGCCACGGCATCGTTGATTTTCGGAATCATTTACTCTATGTATAACTTTTTCTTTCGGACATGTTTGCACCGTTGCGTCCTGATGGTGTTTATCATCGCGGCGGGTTTTTCCCCCATCGATGTTGTCTTTGCCGCCGATCCCGCACCGGCCGGCGCCGCCCCCGCCGCGCCGAAACTGGTGGCCAGCGTGGAATTGCCCAAACTGCAAAAGCAGTTGGACAGCATCAAGCAACGCGTCTCAGCCGCCACCAATGACAATCAGCTGAGCGCGCTGAACGATGAGACGCTGCAATTAGCCGCCGACGCCGACGCGCTGGTGGCCGCCATCCAGCCGGATCGGGCCCAGGTCCAGGCTCAGCTCGATATCCTGGGGCCGCCGCCCGCCGAGGGGGCGATGCCCGAGACCAGCGTGGTCGCCCAGCAACGCAATGCTCTGAATAAAAGCAAAACGCTTATCGACGGACAGCTCGAACATGCCAAGGCTATCAGTACCGGCGCCACCAATTTATCAGTGCAAATCGTCGATATCCGCCGCAATGCGCTGCGCACGCAGATGGCGCTGAACTCGGGCAGCATCCTGTCGGGTAGCTTCTGGTCGCCGTTGTTCAATACCGCGCCGGAAGACAAGCGGCGTCTGGACAATTTCGGAGAACAGTTAAAAGAGGCCTGGCTTGCGGCCTGGGAGCCCGAGTGGCGCTTTGGCTCGGCCGCGCTGCTGATCATGGCGCTGGCCGTCTGGGCGTTGGCCAGTCGGTTATTGGACAAGCTGACGGCGTGGTTCTGTATCAATATCCTGCCGGAAGGGCGCCTGCGGCGCAGTTTCCTGGCCTGCGCCACGGCGTTGGTGACCGTATTCAGCGTCGGGCTGGGGGCGCAGCTGATTTTGCTGCTGTTTCTCCGCCATCCCGATGTCTCGCAGCTGGTGACGGATTTTATCATCGAAATCTTTAAGCTCACCCTGTTTTCGGCGTTGATTGCCGGGCTCGGCCGCGGATTGCTCTCCATCAAGCGCCCCTCGTGGCGGCTGATGGCCATCGCCGATCCGGTGGCCATGGCGATGCGTTCGCTGCCGCCGATGCTGGCGTCGTTTATTCTGGTGTTCGGCGCGGTGGAGCAGATGAATAACCTGGTCGGCACCAGCGTCGCCACCACGATTTTCGGCAACGGCATTTCGGCGCTGCTGGTGGCGCTGACCGCAGGCTACGCGCCGCTGCGCACCAACCGTACCCGGCGCAAGCTTCTGGCCGAAGGCGGGGAGCCGGAAGCGCGCAGGACGCTGGCCGGGCTGATTCACTTGTGCATTACCGTCACCGCCATCGCCATCCTTGTTTCCCTGCTGATCGGCTATATCGCCCTGGCGCGGTTCCTGACATATGAGCTGGTGTGGGTGGGCATTATCCTGTCCTGCCTTTATCTGCTGATCCACCTGGTGGTGGATCTGTCCGATAGCCTGTTTTCCCCTGCCACCCTGGTCGGCCAGCGTATTAAACACTCCCTCGGCCTTGACGACCGCCACCTGGCCCAGGCCTCCACGCTGTTGTCGGCCATCGGTAAAACGGTGCTGATCCTGTTTGCCGCGGTGGCGTTGCTTAACGGCACCTTTGGTTCCACCACCCCGCTGGCGTTGCTGAACAAGGCCATCGATATGTGGGGCGGCAAGGGGCTGGAGAAGCTGAATATCGTCCCGGCGCATGTGATGAACGCGTTGATTTTCCTGGCCATCGGCATCTATGTGCTGCGCTCGGCCAGGCGATGGCTGGATAAGGATTTCCTGCCGCAGACCATGATGGAGCCCGGCATGCGCGCTTCGCTGGTGATCCTGTTCAGCAATATCGGGTATGTGCTGATCGCCCTGCTGACGCTGTCGACGCTGGGCATCCAGTGGAACAACCTGGCGTGGATCGTCAGCGCCCTGTCGGTGGGCATCGGTTTCGGCTTGCAGGAAATCGTGAAGAATTTTATTTCCGGCATTATCCTGCTGATTGAGCGCCCGGTAAAAGTAGGCGATTTGATCACCATCAGCGGCGTCGAGGGGGACATCCGGCGTATTAACGTGCGCGCCACCGAAATCCAGCTGGGCGACAGGTCTACCGTTATCGTGCCGAATTCACAGTTCATTTCCCAGAACGTGCGTAACGCCACCATGGGCAACGCCCAGGGCGTGGCGACCATCGCCCTGACGTTCCCGTTGGATATCGACCCGGAGCAGGTGCGTAATCTGTTGCTTGAGACCTACCGCGATCATGAGTCCATCCAGGATACGCCCGCGCCCTCGGTGACCTTCAGCCAGCTTGGCCCCAGCGGTATTACGCTAAGCGTAACCGGGTTCGTCAGCAGTCCGCGTATCGTGGCGGGCACCAAAAGCGATCTGTTGTTTGACATGCTTAAACGCATGCGCGCCGCCGGCATCGTGCTGTCTACGCCGCAGAAAATGATTTTCGAGAATTCGCCGCCGTCGGCGCCGGGCATACTGGACACCACGGCCCAGTAGCCCGTTAAAACCGCGGCGTCGGCAATGACGGGCCTGGCGCCCGGCGGCGGGGGATCCGTTATGGCATGGCCGCTATGCGGCCGGCCCGGGCAAGGTATCCTGTCCTTCACCCAGCGGCCGCTGCATCAGCAGCGTGTCGACCCAGCGGCCATGCTTAAACCCAACGGCGGCCAGGGTGCCGATAAGCCGGAATCCCAGTTTTTCGTGCAGACGAATGGAACCAATATTGCCGCTGTCGCCGATAACCGCCAGCATCTGGCGCCAGCCGCCCCGCTGCGCCCGCTCGATGGCCTCGGCCAGCAGGGCATAACCTATTCCCTGGCCGCCCATTTCCGGATGAATATAGACCGAGTCCTCCACGGTAAAACGGTAGGCATGGCGCGGACGATATAATCCCAGGTAACAGTAGCCGACCACCCGACCGTCGAGCCTTGCCGCCAGCCAGGGCAATCCCTTCGCCAACACGCCGGCGCGCCGCGCCGCCATGTCCGCCAGGCAGGGTGGTTCGGTCTCGAAAGAGGCGATGCCGTGCAGGACATGCCAGGCGTATATCGCCTGGATGGCGGTCATATCCGCGTCGGTGGCGTCGGTGATGCTTAAGGGGGTAATGGACACGTTATCGGCCTGTCAATCAAATACATCAGGCGTTCAGCATAATGCAGAAATTCCGCGCCGGGTAGCCGCTTTCTCTTATCGACGCCATAAGCAAAACAGGGTACCGCCGCATTTTGGCCCCGGCTAGTCATTTTGTCCCACGCCCGCCGGCATGGCCCGTGCACGTCGGAACACCGCGCCGTAGCGACGCATCCTCGGCAACAACAGCGCCGCGATAAGGCCCAGCAGCGCTGCCAGCGACAGCCAGGCCCCCGGCATGGCCTTATCGCCGCTGGCATGGATGAGATAGCTGGAAACCGCCGGCGTAAAACCGCCGAAAATGGCCGTCGCCAGGCTGTAGGCCATGGAGAAACCGGTGGCGCGCACGTCGGCCGGCATGACTTCGGCAAGCGTGACCACCATGGCGGCGTTATAGCTGGCGTAGAGAAAAGACAGCCACAGCTGGGCCATCATCAGCCGGCCGAACGCCGGGGCGACCACCAGCCAGTGCAGCACTGGATAAGCGGTCAGCAACATCAGGGCGCTACAGGCCAGCAACAGCGGCCGCCGGCCGATTTTATCCGACATGGCGCCCATGACCGGCAGCCAGAACAGATTGGAAACGCCGACGCACATCGTGACGATAAAACTTTGCTGCTCGCTGAAATGCAGCACGCTTTTGCCATAGGTGGGCGTAAAGGCGGTGATCATATAAAACGCCACGGTGGTGGTGGTCACCATAAACATGCCCACCAGCACCAGCCGCCAGTTTTCCGCCATTGAGCGCATGATATCGGCGGTATGGGGATGGTGGGGGCGCTGTTTGAATGCATTGGTTTCCTCCAGCATGCGCCGGATCCAGAACAGCACCGGCACAATCAGGCAACCGATAAAAAACGGTACCCGCCAGCCCCAGGCCGCCATGACGGCCTCGCCAAAAAGATGATGCAGCGCCACGCCGAGCAGGGCGGCAAAGATAACCGCCACCTGCTGGCTGGCGGATTGCCAACTGACATAAAAGCCCTTCTTGCCCGGCGGGGCGATCTCGGCCAGGTAAACCGATACGCCGCCCAGCTCCACGCCGGCGGAAAACCCTTGCAGCAGGCGTCCCAGCAGCACCAGCGCCGGCGCCGCCACGCCCAGGGTGGCGTAGCCGGGCACGCAGGCGATGGTCAGGGTGCCGAACGCCATCAGCGCCAGGGTAAGCAACAGCCCCTTGCGGCGGCCGTGGCGGTCGATATAGGCCCCAAGCACCAGGGCGCCCAGCGGGCGCATCAGGAACCCGGCGCCGAAGGTCATCAGGGTCATCATTAACGAGGCGAACGGATTATTATTCGGGAAAAACGCCGCGGCGATGGCGCTGGCGTAATAGCCGAAGACCATAAAATCGTACATTTCCAGGAAGTTGCCGCTGGTGACGCGAAAGACGGTCATGATGCCGGCCTGGTGAATCCCGGCGTGGGAGTCAGGTGAAGACATAATTAATAACCTATGCAATCAAAAACATTTTATTAACATTGCCGCCGGGGTTTAAAAAGTGATCCAAGTCTCATTTATCTTCATGGCTACGTTAACCCCAAAGCAGAGAGATATTTTTGCCCAACCCGCGCATCCGCGACGTATTTCCCGTAAACTCATTGGCGCTGTAATTTTTTTCCGTGGAATTTTTTATCCCGCCCGCTGTCGAAAAAGTCGAACCCGGGAGGAGCCGAGTGCCCGAAGCCCGCCGCGACGCCTGTCGGCGCACGGCTCCGCGCGGTCACTATACTGCCAGTCATAGGAACCTTTTCCGGCATGGAACGAAGATCATTTATCAAAGCTTCATTGGCCCTGGCCGCCTATTGCGGCGTGCCCGCCATGGCATCATTATTCGTGCGCTCGGCGCAGGCCGCCGACACCGTCGCCGACGGCAGCGCAACCGCGTTTGATTTTTCCACGCTGAAGACCATGGCCGCCAATCTGGCGGGGCAGGCCTTTGGCGGTCCTCCGGCAGAACTGCCGAAGACCCTGGCCGAACTGACTCCCCAGGCTTATAACGATATCCAGTACGATGCCAACCATTCGCTATGGCATGACGTTCCCGGCCGTCAGCTGGATGTGCATCTGTTTCATGTCGGCATGGGATTCAAGCGCCGGGTGCGGATGTATTCCGTTGATCCGCAGGCCCATCTGGCCAAGGAGATCCATTTTCGGCCCGAGCTGTTTAACTACCATAACGCCGGGGTGGACACCGCTCAGCTCCAGGGGCGCGATAACCTGGGTTTTGCCGGTTTTAAAGTCAATAAGGCGCCGGAGCTGACCCGACGCGACGTGGTTTCCTTCCTTGGCGCCAGCTATTTCCGCGCGGTGGACGATACCTATCAGTACGGCCTGTCGGCGCGCGGGCTGGCCATCGACACCTTTACCGATCAACGGGAAGAATTTCCTGATTTTGTCGCTTTCTGGTTCGATAAACCGCAGCCCGCCGATACCACCTTTACGTTGTACGCGCTGCTCGACAGCCCCAGCGCCACCGGCGCCTATCGTTTTGTCATCCATTGCGAGGCCGAACGGGTGGTAATGGATATCGAGAAACATATCCATGCCCGCACGGCCATCAAGCAGCTCGGCGTGACGCCGATAACCAGTATGTTCAGCTGCGGCACCAACGAACGGCGCACCTGCGATACCATCCATCCGCAAATCCACGATTCCGATCGCCTGGCGATGTGGCGCGGCAACGGCGAATGGATCTGCCGCCCGCTGAATAATCCCCAGCGACTGCAGTTTAACGAGTACCTTGATGAAAATCCCAAGGGGTTCGGCCTGCTGCAGCTCGATCATGATTTTGACAATTACCAGGATGTGATCGGTTGGTATAATAAGCGGCCCAGCCTGTGGGTAGAGCCGGTGGGCGACTGGGGCAAAGGGTCGGTCAACCTGCTGGAGATCCCGACCACCGGCGAAACCCTGGACAATATCGTCTGCTTTTGGCAACCCGCCGAGCCTATCCAGGCCGGGCAAGAGCTCAGCTTCAGCTATCGTCTGTACTGGAGCGGCGAACCGCCGGTCAGCAGTCCCCTGGCGCGGGTTAAGGCCACCCGTACCGGCATGGGCGGATTCCCTGAAGGCTGGGCGCCGGGCGAGCACTATCCCGCCACCTGGGCGCGCCGCTTCGCCATCGATTTTGTCGGCGGCGACATCAAGGCCGCAGCGTCCCAGGGGATAGAACCGGTGATTACCCCCACGCGCGGCAAGATCGATAATATCGAGATCCTGTTTGTCGAACCGATGGACGGGTATCGTATCCTGTTCGACTGGACGCCGGACAGCGATTCGATTGACCCGGTGGAGCTGCGCATGTTCCTGCGCACGCGCGGCAATGTGCTGAGCGAAACCTGGCTGTACCAGTATTTTCCGCCGCCTCCCGATAAGCGTAAGTATGTCGACGACCGCCAGATGAGCTGACGGAACCGCGTTGCTTGCACCGGCAGCGCATAGGGCGGAGCGGGCAGCTCCGCCCTTTTTCAACGTCCGGGCCGTGATGCGCGGCCGGTCAGCGGCATTTGGGCCACGCTGAGCCGCAATGCGTTATGACCGGGCCTCACCGTAGTGCATTCCTCTCATCTCTTGCACCAAAAGCGGAAGTATGGCCGCCGCGTACGTTTGCCATCCCGGAAAAAATCCACGAATAACATGATTAATCATACGGTTACCATGAGTGTTTTTTGTGCTCATTATTGGCCCTGTAATTGCTTGCTCTTGTCTATACAAGTCCCACCTTCGCGTTATTTTTTGATGGAGCCGTCGTATGCCTTCCCCCATAACCCTGTCGATGATCGGCATTCGCAAATCCTTTGGCGACCAGGAAGTATTAAAAGGCATATCGCTGGATGCGCGCCAGGGTGAGGTGATTTCCCTATTGGGCGCCAGCGGCTCCGGCAAAAGCACTTTTCTGCGCTGCATCAATTTGCTGGAAACGCCGGATGAAGGCACCGTGGCCATTGGCGGCGAGACCATCGTCATGAAGCGACACCGGCGCGGGCATCAGCAGCCCGCCGATCGGCGCCAGATTGATAAGATCCGCGCCCGGCTCGGCATGGTGTTCCAGAATTTTAATCTTTGGCCCCATATGACCGCGCTGCAAAATGTGATCGAAGGTCCACAGCATGTGCTGAAACGAACGCGCAAGCTCTGTATCGAACGGGGCGAACAACTGCTGGCGAAAGTGGGGTTATATGATCGCCGCAATTATTATCCGTCCCAGATGTCCGGCGGCCAGCAGCAGCGGGTCGCCATTGCGCGCGCGCTGGCCATGGATCCGGAAGTGATGTTGTTCGATGAGCCGACTTCCGCGCTCGATCCAGAACTTGTGGGCGAGGTGCTCAAGGTCATGCGGGCGCTGGCGGAGGAGGGCCGCACCATGCTGGTGGTCACTCATGAAATGGGTTTCGCCCGCGGCGTTTCCAATCGAGTGGTGTTTATGCATCAGGGCGCTATCGAGGCGCAGGGCACGCCGGAGGAATTATTTAATCACCACCCGTCCGAACGTTTCCGGCAGTTTATCTCCAGTCATCAACAGCGGGCGCAGTAGCGAAGGCAACACGCGCATGGCGCTTTACCGGGGCGGTCTTCCGGCTATAGTTGCCCGTACACCCGGCAGGCGCGCCGTTGGGCAGCATGGCAAGCCGGTATTCCCTAGGGATGTCGGCCCACGCTAAGCCACGCCGGCATAGGGATAGGGCATTGATTAGTCATGATATTGATGTAAAAGTGAGCGATTGCAGGTAAGGTAGGAAGGCTTCTCACTACCTGAACCCATCGCCGGAGGACTTATCATGATGATTAAAGCCGTTACCCGCGCCGCTCTCCTGCTCTGCGCCGCGGCAATGATGCCGTTTGCGTGGGCTGCCGCCACGCCGCAGATCAAAAGCCAGGCCCCGGGCTACTATCGGATTATGGTCGGCAATGCGGAAGTCACCGCCCTATATGACGGCAGCTCCACCTTTCCCCTGACCCTGTTTAAAAACGCCACGCCTGAAGAATTGCAACGTTATGTCGCGCAAGTGGACGGCGACGCGCCCAAGGTGGTTAACGGATCGGTTAACAGCTTTCTGATCAATACCGGCGAACACCTGATCCTGATCGACAGCGGCGGCGGCAAACTGCTGGGCCCGGGTTTCGGTCAGGTAATGGCCAATCTGAAGGCATCTGGATACGCACCGGAGCAAGTGGACACTATTTTATTAACCCATATGCATGGCGATCATATCGGCGGGCTGGTGACCGCCGACGGCAGGCCGGCCTATCCGAACGCCACCGTCTGGGCGGCTAAGCCGGAGGTGGACTACTGGCTGTCGGCAAGCCGGGCCGCCAAGGCGCCGCAGGCGCAGCAGGCGGGTTTCCAGCGCGCGCGGGATATCCTGACGCCGTTGAAAGACGCAGGCAAACTGAAAACCTTTACCGCCGGCAAAGACCTGCTCCCCGGCCTGCAGCCCATTGCCCTGCCCGGCCATACGCCGGGACACAGCGGTTTTGTCCTGGAAGAGGGCGGGCAGCGTATTTTTTTCTGGGGCGATATCGTGCACTACTCCGCCCTGCAGTTCGCCCATCCGCAGCTGGCGGTGGGGTTTGACGCCGACGGCGCCCAGGCGGTGAAAACCCGTGCCGGCCTGTTAAAACTGATGGCGCATCAGAGAACACTGATTGCCGGCGCCCATATCACCTTTCCCGGCATCGGTTATGTCAGCGAAAACGGGCAACAGGGATACCGTTGGACGCCGGTGGGTTATGGCGAGGTACGCTAAACGCGTTGGCCGGGTTAACGCGGCGCGGCCAGGGGATCGTCGTCGAGGATAAAGCGCAGGCGCCGCTGTTCGACACGCACGCGCAGGTGACGATATTTAACCAGGTAGTACATGCCGACCAGCGCGGCGGCCAGTCCCGCGGCGGCGCCGATGCCCATTGCCCAGCGCGGGCCGAACCTGTCGGCCACCCAGCCCACCGCCGGGGCGCCGATGGGGGTGCCGCCCAGGGCGATGGCCAGGAAAATGGCCATAACGCGCCCGCGCATGGCGGGTTCGGTGGTCAGTTGCATCAGGCTGATTGCCGAGGTGGTTAACGTTTGCGCCGTCACGCCGATAAACACCAGCATGACGCTGAACAGCAGATAATTGGGCATAACGGCGGCAAGCGCCAGGCCGAGACCAAAGATGAGGGTATGGGTGAACAGCAGTGAGATGCCGGTGGTGGCGCGCCGGGCGGCGAGTAGCGCGCCGATAACCGAGCCAAATGCCATCGTCGAGGTTAACAATCCGTACTGGCTGGCGCCGGTATGAAATACGCTGACCGACATGGTGGCGATAAAAATAGGGAAATTCAGCCCGAAGGTACCCATTAAAAAGATCATCAGCAGGATGGTCTTGAGTTCCGGCCGGGCCCAGACATAACGAAATCCCCCGGCGAAGCTTCCCGGCGCGCGCATCGTCCGGTCGCGCGCATACAGTTCACCGTGACGCAGGGCATGCAGCGAGCCCAGCACGGCGATAAAGGAGGCGGCATTGATAAGAAACAGCCAGCCCGATCCCACCACGGCAATCAGTATCCCGGCAAGGGCCGGGCCGACCATGCGCGCCGTGTTGAACGAGGTGGAGTTCAACGCTACCGCATTCGGCAGGTCGGCTTGCGCCACCAGCTCGGCGACAAATGTCTGGCGCGCCGGCGCGTCGAACGCCGTGGCGCAGCCCAGTAAGAACGCAAATACATAGACGTGCCATAACTGCACCAACCCGGTCACCGTCAGGAGACCCAGTGCCAGAGCCAAGATGCCCATGGACGCCTGGGTGGCGATCAGGAGTTTTCGCCGGTCGACATAATCGGCGGCGAATCCCGTCAGGGGCAGCAGCAGGATCTGCGGGCCAAACTGCAGCGCCATCACCACCCCGACGGCGGTGGCGTTATTATGGGTAAGTTGCGTCAGCACCAGCCAGTCCTGCGCGGTGCGCTGCATCCAGGTACCGATATTGGACACCAGCGCGCCGCCGGCCCATATCCGGTAATTGACATTGCGTAATGAACGGAACATCCCCGTGGCCGTACCGCCTGGGCCGGTCATGGGCGCGGGTCGTCGACAAGGCGTTGAAGCAATGCTACCGCGTTGGCCAGTTCCCGCTGTTCCTGCGGCGAGAATTTGGACCGCACGGCCTGGAACAACCAGTCCTCCCGGGCCGCCCGATTGTCGGCAACCCACTGCCGGCAGGCGTCGGTCAATGAGAGCAAGGTCTGCCGTCCGTCGGCCGGGTCCGCCGTGGCGCCGATCAGTCCGGCCGTTTGCAGGGCGGCCACGGTGGCGCCCATGGATTGCGGGCGCATGCCCTCGCACCGGGCAAGGCCGGTGACGGTCATGGGGCCCTCGCGCTCCAGGCGGATAATAACGGCAGTTTGCGCCGGCGTCAGTCCGCCCGGCCGAGTTTCCTCGCGCAGCCGGCGTTTCAGCTGGCCGATCAGGACACGAAAATCCCTGACCAGGGTCAAGGTACGCGCGGCATCGGCATCGTTGGGTAGCAATTGGGTTTTCATAACGGAATGAATAGCAGATATACAGGTAAACTACAAAGGTATCCTTCATAAATAGTGCGCGCGGATGTTAATGCCGGTAACTTGTTATGACATTACGGCGCCCGGGTTCAGCCATGGCAACGGGTAAAGCGCAACACCTCAGCCCCTGCCATGATCCAGGTAGCGACGACCCTGGCCGTCATCGGGGGGCGGGGTGCCGGCGGGCAGCTTGCCGAACCAGCGATAGCGATTGCGGGCGACGGCGTTATAGATGCCGTCTTTGATCACCTGCGGGAAAAAACGCAGGATCAGCAGTGCGCGCCATGGCCAGCCAAGCTCGGCCAGGGCGGCGAAAAAGGCCGTCGAGCGGGTCGATACCTCGCCGTTGGCGATATAGGCGATGGTGCTGAAGTTATCGGTGGGCAAACCGGCCCAGCGCAGAAGATCCTGGCCGGCCGGCGATTGCACCGTGGCCAGATGGATTTTTTTGCGCCGGTCGGCGCGGATCAGAAAACGCACCAGCCGCTGGCATAACACGCATTCGCCGTCAAACAGGATCACCCGCTCGCCGGCCAGCAAATGCGGCGGGGGCGTGAGGCGTTGATTGCGGATAACATAGAGCAGCGGCGCGGTTGATTTGCGTCTGGCGTTTTCCATGATGCTTACCCCCTTAAAACCGATCCCGGCGCCGCGCCACCGGGCGGCGCCGGGTGACTGCCTCCCGCCGCGCCTGCGGCGTCAGCCCTGTAAATCCTTGAGTACCGCCTGTTTGAACTGCGCCATCGGGCAGAACCCGCGGGCATCCACCGGACATCCCGCAATATGTAGAGTGACACGTTGCGGCGGCGCGGAAAGCGACAGCGCACGCGTATTGCGAATTTGCCTGGCGGTGGGATACACATATTCGATTTTCATCAGATCACGATTATGTCGAGCGTCGTGCCAGCGCTGAAATACCACGGCGCCGCTGATGGGGGTGCGTTCAAACTGGCCCGGCAGTTGATAATCGCCGGTGCGCAGCGCCGCCAGGAGCGAGGCGATATTGGAATCATGACCTGCCAGCACCGTCAGCTTCGCCCGCTGCGCGGCCTGTTGATTGGCATCCGCCGCCGGCTGGACATCCAGGGCGCCGGCGATAAAGCCCAGCAGGGGCTTGGCCGCATTGGCGGCAATGGCCGGCGAGCCGAACAGCGTTTCGTGGTACAGGTTTTTAATTGTCTCCAACTGCCGCCATTGCTTATCGGTGGTCACTTTGCCCCAGGCGACATCCTTAAGCGGAAAGCCTTCATAATATTGCAGCATAAACGCATCGGTGGCGCCGGTGGCGGTGCGCAGCGGGCCGTTGATGCCCGGTTCCCTGCCGGTGGTCAGCGTCACCGACGACGGTTGCGCGGCAAGATCACAGGTATGGTCCCGCAGGCAGACCGTGCTTTGCCGATAATCCAATACGGTTTCCAGCAGGCGGTAGTTCGGCTGCAGCCGCTGGTTCAGGCCGTCGATGCCGCCGTCCCCCGCGTGCCGGTTAACCGAATCCAGCGCGTTTTGCTTAAAGCTATCGGTCACCTCGGCGGTGATGATCGGATTAAACGTCGGATCCATGGTGCCGACGGCGGCCTGATGGGTAACGTCAATGCCGCAGGTGGGAAAGGCGCCGGCGATAAATGCTTTTGCGGTATCAATGGTGCGCGGCAGGCTGTTGGCATAGATAAACACCTGCTGGTCCGCGGGGCAACCCTCCCTGGGAAGCAGGCCGGTTTGCGCCAGCCATTGCCGGAAATACCGGCCGACATGTTGTTCCACTTCGCCGCCCTTGGGGGTGAGCAGTCCGCCGTCGGTTTGCCATACCGGCCATTTTTGCGGCGTCGCTTCCGCCAGCGCGTCGCCATAGTTCACCAGCGGCGCGCGGATACCGTGGCGGCTGAGCGCCACCACTTGCTCCAGGGTATAACCCGCGGGGATCCGGGCGTTGTTTTCGGCTGCCCGCAGGGGGGCGGAAGACATGGCACATTGCAGCGCCAGCAGGCCAAGGGCATAACCGGGGAGTGTTCTTTTCATTGATATTTTCCTAAAAAAACCGATGCCAATTATATGCAGGTAAATATATTCTATTGAATATAAAGTATTTTCAGAATAGTCATTAATAAGGAAAATAGAGGGATCGACGTCACACTGCCGGCACCGCCCCTGACAAAAACACAAAAAGTTACTTAAACCGCCATGCTTACCGGCGTGATCCGGTATAAATTAATCTGGTCTATACTCAGGATCGGCAAAGCGTAGGCGCGCTACCACCGGCCCCGCGTTCTGTTATCCATCCCCTCTCTGTTCCCTCCCTGCCGTGCCTGCCGCTGATGCGCGTCGCATTTGTTTAATTTAAACACGGATGTCCATGTTGCGGCGGGCCACGGCGGGGAGATTTTTTTTCGGAGGAATTATGCGTTACAGTACATTCGGCAATACCGGTTTATTTGTTTCCGAGCTCTGCCTGGGCACCATGACCTTTGGCGGCGAGGGCGGCATGTGGGGACAGATCGGCAACCTGCAGCAGGCGGACGCCGAACGGCTTATCGGCCGCTCCCTGGACGCCGGCATCAATTTTATCGATACCGCCAACGTCTATTCGGAAGGCCGGTCGGAAACCATTACCGGCCAGGCCCTGAAAAACCTGAAGGTGGCGCGGGAAGACGTGGTGGTGGCCACCAAGGTCTTCGGCGCCAGCGGCACCCAGGGCGTGAATTCCTCGGGACTGTCGCGCTTTCATATTATGGAGGGCGTGAAGGCCAGCCTGAAGCGCCTGCAGCTTGATCATATCGATCTCTACCAGGTGCACGGCTTCGACCCCGCCACGCCAATCGAGGAAACGCTGTATGCCCTGGATAATCTGGTGCAGCACGGGCATGTGCGTTATATCGGCGTCTCCAACTGGAGCGCGTGGCAGATCATGAAGGCGCTGGGCATCTCCGCGCGCCTGGGATTGGCGAGGTTTGAATCGCTGCAGGCCTACTACACTATCGCCGGCCGGGACCTGGAACGGGAACTGGTGCCGTTGCTGCAAAGCGAGAAGGTCGGCCTGCTGACCTGGAGCCCCTTGGCCGGCGGCTTGCTAAGCGGCAAATACGACCGCCATACCGCCGGGGTGGAAGGCAACCGCCGCACTACCTTTGATTTTCCGCCGGTTGATAAGGAACGCGCGTATGACTGTATTGACGTCATGCGCGAAATCGGCGATGCCAAAGGGGTGTCGGTGGCGCAGATCGCCCTGGCCTGGCTGCTGCATCAGCCGGTGGTGACCAGCGTTATCATCGGGGCGAAAAAAATCGAGCAGTTGGAAGACAATATCGCCGCCACCGCCATCACCCTGTCGCCGGATGAACTGGCCCGGCTGGATAAGGTCAGCGCCCTGCCGGCGGAATATCCCGGCTGGATGCTGGAGCGCCAGGGCGAGAATCGTCGCAAGCGCCTAAACGAGGCGAATAAAGCCTAGCGCCTCCCGCCGGGTGCAATATTTGCAGGCATCGGCGCGCGGCATATATCAATGCGCCGCGCCGATGCCAGTAAAAGGCGAATGACGGCGTGACGCGTCTTAGGGAAGTATTTTATTAATTACTTATCTTCACACTACTTTCATTAAAACAAATATAATATTTTTATTTATGGGCTCTGATAATGAAATCACGTCATTTACAGTGTCCCGCTAGGTAATATTGAAGTTCTCCCCTGTTATAATCAATATCCCAAGGTTCTTTAATGTCCGCTGCCGGAGTTAATTATGCCGCAATGTCCCCTTGCCAGCAGAAGTTGTATTGGTATTTATCACAATAAAACCGCCATTAACGTTGCGGATCAAAAATATCAGCGTCAAATCATTCGCTATTTATCCGAGCACCCCGGCGACCCGCTTAAACGCGCGCGCGCGGATCTGCTGCTGCAAAGTTTGCTATTTATAACGAATATCACGGCTCATACGTCGACCCGCATTTTGCCGCCGGCGGCGCATAAAAAGAACACACATTCGCCGGTATCGCCGGCTGCCCCGCTCGCCGCTGAACGCCAGACGGGGAACGCCGGCGATCGCCGCCATTATTGGCACGCCAGCCTTATTCTCGCCCGAACCGATGCGAAAGCGGGTGAGGGGGGCATATTGCCCGCCATGGTCAACCCGGCGTGGATAAAATCCGGCGACGCCGAAATGGGGCGCGGTGACGTAATCGCCGGCCGCTCCACGCTCGCGCGGCGCCAGCGTCGGCATGCGGCATTAAAAACCAGGCATGATCATGGCATAAACTTGCGCGGCCCGTCCGGCGTGGATGATCCGGCGGCCAATAAAGTGAAAGCCCAAACCCGCCGGATTACGGCGTGGCTGATAAAAGAACGTCTCGCCGCCGTTGACGATGTCGCCAATCATATTTACCCCTTGATCAACCGATGTATTGATTCTTTACAGGATAATCCCGGCATATTACCCAGCCTGGCCAGGGAACTGAGCAAGCCGTCGGGTGATTTTGGATCGTATCGCGCGGAGCTATTATCTGAAAAACAGCAGCAGCGTATTTTCAGCCAGTGGCTGGATGCGGTGGTCTTTAAACCCGGCATCGGCGAGTTTATTGCCCGCGCCCTGGTGTGCGACAGGTCCGGCGACGATGAAAATCCCCCCTCGCGCACGGCCATAAGGCACCTATTTTCCGCCATCGAAGCTGAGCTGGCGGCCCCCGCCACGGCGCAAGAGGACGCGGCTTCCCCGGACGCGGGCCAGGCGTTAAGCCAATCCGCCCAGCGCTATATCCTGGACAATGTGGTCTTTGCCGACATGCCGACCTTGCGGTTTTATAACGAAACCGCGCCTTTTGCCGGCATGGATGTTGGCAGCGTGGAATGGGTCTATTTGCATGCCGGGCTGCGTTATGCCGACAGCCTGGCGCTGGACGGTTCTCTCCTGTCGAAAGAAGAATTGCTCCAGCTAGGGTATTCGCTGGAAGAGATGCTAAGCGCCGCGGTGATTGATGCCGAAGTGTTGTTTTTATTTGACGCGCCGGCCAGGATTTTTTATAGCCGGCAACAAAGGTTGCCGGCGACAGAACGGCAGGTGGAAAATATCTTCCATGGGACGAATGCCTCCTCTGTTGCCCTCGAGGCGTTCTTTGCCGCCGGCGAAAAATATAAAAACGACCATAATCCGGCGGAAATTTTACTCTCGGCGCTGGGGAAATACCAAACCCGTACCGCATTGTCGCCGGATTTGGCGCAGGCTACGGCGCTGTTCCAGAGTCAAAATGAGGATATTGCCGCTAAATACGCCGTGGTGGACGCATTAATGCTGTCGCGGTTGCTGGAGGATCGGGCGTCGGTGGCGTCTGAATTTATCGCCGGCGCAGCGGTGAGGTTAATATCGGCAAAATTCAGCGCCTTTAAAAGCCTGAAGTATATCATGGGCGCAAGGCATATTCCCCGACACGCTTATTCCATCGCGCTATTGCCCGAGGTAGACCTGCTGGCCGCGTCCGTGGGGAGCGAAATACGGATTTTTGCCCTGCGACCCTCGCAGGCGGGTTATAGCCTTGAGCGCGTGGATAAGATAACGGCACATTATTATGCGCTGATGACGGACCCCACGACGGCGAGAAAAGATCCGGACTATCAGTTGGAAATTTATGAGAAGGCCGTCAATGCGCCGCTGATGAAAAGTGCCGGCGATACGCTGGGGCCGTTGATCGAAAATTTGGTCATGCGGCATAAGCAGCGGCTGATGGACCAATTGCATCAATTCGGTTTTGAAGAAACGTCATGGGAAAAAACACAAAAATTCCTGCTGTCACTGGTTCCGTTTCATGATTGCTTAACGGGCCTCGACGATGGGCGCAGGGAGGCGATCATCCCCTGCCTGACGGACGCGTTTTCCCTGGTTCCCCTGGCTGGGCAGGGCGTGGCGCTATCGGCCCGATTTGCACAACGCGGCGCCATGGGCGGCATAGTTGCCCTGCGCGCCAGCCTCGGCGCCCTGGTTGTGCGCGCGTCATTCAGGGAAACGCTGCGCCGGGCCGGAACGGATGTCGTCCACTTCGCCGTGCTGCCGGCGTCGCGCGAGCTGAACCGCCAGGCCATGATTTCGCTTGGCCTGACGGCCATCAGGGCCATGGATCCCGGCGTTGAACTGGCGGGCTTCGCCGGCGCCCGGACGTTTAAACAGCTGGTCTCCATCGCCGAATTCATGAACGGCCGACTACCGGTATGGCAAAAAATACGCCTGGGGCTTGAACAGCGTCTACCGCCGGTAATGGCGCCGCCCGCTACACCGGTAATAATGGCTCGGCTGGCGGGGCTGGACAAGGAACTGCCGGTGGTAAAACTCGGGGGCGATAAGCTGGCGGGCCAGGACGTTTATGTCCGTTTTAATCCCGAGACCGGCGAAGCCTTCGGCAAAAAATACCAGTTGGCCCTTGGCAATATATTGCAGGCGATACCTTTGCCCATGGCCAAACGGTTGCGAAACATTCTGGAGCAGGGTATGGGCGGGCGGGGCGCGCCGGGGGCGGGGAAAGCATTCGCCGCCGCATCTTCCGGCCAGCCCTATGCCTGGGTCACGGCCCAACACCTGGCGGCATGGGTGGAAAACGCCATCGGTCCATTACCGACCACTACCCTGGCCCTTATCGCGCGGTGGCGCATTTCTGTGCGCCAATGGCGGGGCTATGTAAGCCCGGACGGGGTATTAACGGCCCGGGGGCGCGAGATGCTGCAAAACGCCGCGCCGGTGACATGGCGTCGCATTCTTGACCTGCCGCCTGCTATGCAACAGCGTATCCTGGGTCCTTCCTACCCGGGGACATTAAGCCATACCGGCCTTGCTTCTCCTGCAGCGGATAACGCTCATCGCGTCCTGGCGCTTTTTCCCCGGCAATCCGATTTGCTCCTGGCAAAAGAACATGCCCATTTCAATGACATATGGCATCGATGGGCAGCCGGCGGGAGCCACCACGAACAGCGCGGCAATGCGGTGGTAACATTGCAGTTCTGCCTGCGAGATAACCTGAAGGAACTTGATTTAAGGGGGTTGGGCCTGAGGTCTTTACCCACGGCATTACCGCCACAGGTGGTGAAACTGAAGCTTAGCCACAATGAGCTGCGACACTTTCAAGGCGTTCCGCTGCCCAATTTAACGCACCTGGATATCAGCCATAATCGTTTTAGCCTGTTACCCCGGGTGCAGGCGGATAAGCTGGAAACCCTTATCGTCCATCACAACCAGTTACAAAAACTTCCCGCCACGCAGGCGCCGAACTTGTCCGAACTTGACGTCAGCTATAACGAGATTAATATGGTCAACCTGATTAGCCATGGGAAATTGATGTCGTTAAAACTTAATAATAATGAATTAACCACGTTACCCGACATTAGCCAGCTGAAATTAAAAAGTCTTTACCTGGACCATAATTTTCTGACCGAGTTGCCCCGGTTACCGGAGACGTTAACTATTTTCAGCGCCGCGAATAATATTTTAGCGCAGGGAATGGCGGTATTACCGCACAAATTAACCAATCTGGATCTTAGCTTTAATTTAATCAACAAAATACCCCAGCAATGGCAGTTCAGCCAGTTGTTGCATCTGAAACTCAATAACAACCAGATAAGTGATATACAGCGGCTATTGCCGCCAACGCTGATTACCTTGTCGGCAAACCACAACTTTATCATGGAACTGCCGCCAACCTGGCCACCTAAAATAAGGTCTATCGGGCTACAGCATAATGATATCACCACGTTGGCAAACACCCACTTCCCGCCCGGGCTGCGGCTGATCAACCTGAACCAAAACCATATCCAGTCCCTGTCTGAAAACTTGCCCGCCGGCATAAAAAAGATTTTCATCGCCGACAATAAATTGAAAGCCATTATGACCAACGTGCCGCGTGATCTGGAGCTTATCGACGTTAGCAAGAATATGATTAAGCAGCGCCCCGCGCATTTGCCCGTCGAGGTGGAATTTATCAATACCCCTTAGCGGCAGGGCGTGCGCCTCTATTTTATCGCGCCCTGCGCTGTTTCCCAGCCCCCGCCCAACGCCCGGAACAGCATCACCTGATCGTCGGCCAGTTGCGCCTGCGACTGCGCCAGGGCGGCGTCGCTGTCGGCCAGGCTGCGTTCCGCGTCCAGTACATCCAGATAGCCTATTTTGCCGCTGGCGTACAGCCGGCGGGTTTTTTCCGCCACGTCACGGGTTTCTTTACCCGCAGCGCGCAGCGCCTGGTAGCGGTCCAGTTCCCGGGCGTAGTTATTCAGGGCGGTCTCCACTTCCCGCAGCGCGGTCAGGACGGAACCGTCAAAGCGGGCCAGACTGGCTTTTGTGGCCGCCTGGGACTGGGCGATGCGCGCCTGCGCCACGCCATTATTGGGGATCGTCCAGGAAATCAGCGGTCCAAGGCTCCAGCCATAGGTATCTTTTTCGCCGATGCCGTTCATCAAGCCGGCGGAGCTGCCCGCCAGGCCCAGGGTGATTTTGGGATAGAGATCGGCCATCGCCACGCCGACCCGGGCGGTGGCGGCGGCCAACTGACGCTCGTTCTGGCGGATATCCGGACGGCGGCGCAGGAGCGCGGCGCCGTCCCCTATCGGGATAAGCCGGCTGAGGCGGGGCGGCGTCACGCAGTCGGCGACATCACGCGGAAAATCCTGCGGCAGCGCCCCGGTAAGGGTGGCCAGACGGTAGAGCGCGTTCTGGCGCTGGGCCAGCAGGGGCGGCAGGGTAGCCGAGAGCTGCTGCAACTGCGCGCGGGCGCGTACGGTATCCAGTTCACCGGTGCGGCCCGCCTGTAGCAGCCGGCCGGTTAACGCCACCGATTGACGCTGCAGGTCGATAGAACGCCGGGCGGTTTGCAGCCGCAGGCCGGTGGCGCAGATCTCGGCATAGGCGCGGGCGGTGTTCGCCGCCACGTTGATTCTGACCAGATCAAGGGCCGCCTGGGCCGCCTCGCTGTCGGCGTTGGCGGCCTCGATGGCGCGCTGGATCTGGCCGAACAGATCCACCTGGTAGGACAAGTTCAGGCCGCTGTCGTAGTGCCAGGCGTTATCCGGCACATAACCCGGCTGCAATTCGGACAGCCCGGACGGATGGCCGTAATAAGGCTTGGCGTTAACGCCGAGCGTGGGATTTTGCGCGCTGCCGGCTTCCCCGAGCAAGGCCTGCTCCCGCTCAAGATTGGCCATGGCGACACGCAGATCGGTATTACGCGCCAGCGCCTGGGCCACCAGGCGGTCAAGCCTGGTATCCCGGTAAAGCTGCCACCAGCGGTCCGGCAGCGGTTGGGCGCTGGCCGGCGCGGCTCCGGCCTGCGTCGGGGCGTCCGTTTTTTCATCCGCCAGCGGCAAGCTGCCGGCGCGGGTGACCAGCGTTGATGCGGGAGCCCGGTAGTCCGGCCCGACCGGTTGTAACGAGCAGGCGTTCAGGCCGGCCAGGGCCAGCACTATGGCGCAGGCCGGCCCGAACGGAAATTTTTGATACCCGGCAATCATGGCTTGCATCGGCATGGCTAGCGTCCTTGCGCGACGGGATGGAGATTAATGATGCCGCTGGACGACCCCGCCACCTCCACGGTAACCGTCTCGCCGGCCACCAGCCGCTGATCCGGCGCTAAAGCGCCGATTTTCACCCGTACGGGGATACGCTGCGCCAGCCTTACCCAGTTAAAGGTCGGGTTCACGCTGGGCAGCAGGTTATCGCCGGTCAGCCGATCGCGTTCGGCAATGCCGGCGGCGATGCTTTCCACCGTACCCTTGAACGGCCCATTGCCGCCCATGGGGATAACCCGGACCGGATCGCCAAGGTGAATGCGCGGCAGCTTGGTTTCCTCAAAATAACCCTCGACGTAAAACGATCCGGTATCCACCAGCGCCATCACCGGTTTGCCGGTGGTGGCATAACTGCCCTGGCGCAGATCAAGATTGGTCACCATGCCGTCGACCGGCGAACGCACCTGGGCCCGCTGCAGGTTCAGCCGGGCGCTGTCCAGCGCGACCTCGGCCTGGGCCAGGGCGTTTTGCGCCTGGTCGAGCTGGGTGCGGGTGCGTTCCCGTTCCTCCTGCGGGATCAGCGTGCCCAACTGGGCATTGCGCTTGTCCTCGCGCTGGGCCTGGGCGATGGCGATGCGCTGGGAGTTAAGGCCGACTTCCGCCTGCCGCACCGCCAGTTCATAGCGGCTGCGATCCACCACGAATAACAATGCGCCGGCCGCCACGCGCTGGTTATCATGCACCGCCACCTCGGTCACCAGGCCGGAAACATCCGGCGCGATGGGCACCACGTTGGCGCGCACCCGGCCGTCCCGGGTCCAGGGGGCCAGTTCATAATGATCCCATAGCTGCAATACCGCCCAAATGGCCGCCAGCGTCACCAGCAGGGTAATCAATACGCGGATCGCTTGCCGCGAACGTAAGGCAAAAGTGTCGGATTTCATCGTAGGTTATCGCTGCAAAAGATACGTGACATGGGTAATCCCATAAAGTAAAAGGAAATAAACGGCGATATCGAACAAGGCCGGATGCCAGACCCAGCGATAAAAACCGCCCATCGCCAGCAGGCGCCGTACCGCCCAGAATAGCCCCAGCGCGGCCAGTGCCAGCACCATCAGCCAGGGGAAAAAGAGACCATAAAAACTGGCTTCGCCAATCATGGCGCCTCCTCCTTAACGTTCAGGGCGACGGGGGCGTCGGGGAACAGGTTATTGCGCAGCCCCACCAGGGCGGAAATGGCGCTGCGCCACTGCGGGGTGGGTTCCGGCATGTCGAGCATCGTGCCCAGCGCCTGGTCGACGGCGCGATGCAACGACACGGCGGGCAGGTTTTCCGCCGAGCGGAACAACTGGGACAACTGGGCGAGCAGCGCGCCGAAGTCCACCGCCGGAAAATGCCGCCGCGCCTGCTGCAGCGCGATGATATTCACCCCCAGGCGCAGATCGCGCAGGGTTTCCCTGGCGACGCTATGGTGCCGGTTGGTTTCGCCCTGGGCGATGCGCGTCACCAGCAGGCCGATGCGATCGATCATCCTGACGGCAAAAATTTGCAGCTGCTGCGCTTTTACGCCCCTGGCCATCGCCACCAGGTCGCGGCGTATTGCCCGGCGGATACGGCGCGCGCTCCAGTCGGCGCCGACCGAGCGAAATAACCGGGTTACCCGCGCCGCCACGAAGGTTCCCAATAACTGGGCGGTGGTGCTGTTGATAAAGCTGGTGACGTCCGCATGGGCGGTATCATGCAGCGACAGGGTGCCCGCCACGCCGAACAGCAGCGGCAGCGCCACCATAAGCAGGGCCGGGCGGGCGCTGTAGCAGCCCAGCACCAGGAACAGCGGCGCGCATATCAGTACCAGCATGCCGAAGTCATGTACCGCGGGCAGCAGCACCAGAATATAAATCGCCGATATGGGAGCCGACAGGAAGGTGTATTTAAGGAAATTATTGATGGCGGGCACCGGATCGTCCATGACGGCGAAAAAGCTGCAAAACACCGCCGCCATCATGGCCGCGGTGGCGCCGTCGGCCCAGCCGATTTGGATCCAAAACACGCAACACAGGCCGATGGCGATAAAGGCCGCCAGCGACGAAAGCAGCGCCATGCCAAGATCCCGATGCAGCACCCGGTTGCCGACGGCGGCCAGGCGGCGCCTGGGCATGACGCCGAGCCGCATGGCGGTGGCGATATCCTGGCGCAGCACTATGCACTCCTGCCATTTCATCACCAGTTCTTCCAGATAGCTGACCAGCGAAATGCGCAACGCCCGCGACCACGGGCTGTGATTACCGCCGGATTCCAGCCGTGTTGCCGATTCCCTCAGCGCCAGGCGCTGGTCGTGATACTCCGCCGGGGTGAGCCGGACCTCGACGCCGGCCATTAGCGGTTCGTTGGCCGCCAGCCAGGCGCTGATTTGACGTTGCACCGCCAGCACATCGGGGCTCCAGCCGCCTTCCGCCCGATACAGCGCCTGCAGGCGATCCTCCACCCCGGAGAGCGTGGGGATCAGTTCCGCCACCCGGTCCTGCATGGTACGCATAGCGCCCGCCGTCCAGGCCAGATTGCCGGTATCAAACGGGATATGGGTGGCCAGCAGCCGCAGTTGGGTAATATCCACCGACAGGCGCAGGCGCGCCGCGGAAGTGGCGCCGTCCTCCCCTGCGGTAGGAGGAAGCGGCGCCGGGGCGGAAAAAATATCCTTCAGCCAGCGCCGGGTATCGGTTAAGGTTTTGTCCAGCAGGCCCATGACGCTGCCCGTCAAGCCTGCCGGCAGCACCACGCTGTGTACCAGGGTGGCGCATAAAATCCCCAGGCAGATTTCCTCCACCCGGGTGATGGCGGTATTAAAGATCAAATCCGGGGTCTGTACCGATGGAAAACCGATCAGCGCCGCCGTGTAGCCGGCCAGCATAAAGGCGTAGGAGCGCGGGGTTCTGTCGAGCAGGGAAATAAACAGGCAGACGCTGACCCACAGCGCCATGGCCAGCACCAGCAGCACCGGCGCGTTGGACAGGGCGGGAATGATAAATACCGTGGCGGTGCTGCCGATAAACGTGCCGCACAGGCGGTAGACCGCCTTCGATCGCACCATGCCGGCCAGCGGCTGGCTGACCACATAGACCGTCATCATCGACCAGAAGGTATTGGGCAGCCCGGCGCGGCTGGACAAATAGAGTGCCATCATCGCCGCCGTAAAGCTTTTCAGCGAATAAATCATTTCCGCGCGGGAAAACAGCCTCAAGGCAGGCAACGTCATGGTCATCAGGCCGGCGTGTTGATTAGCGCGTCGTCCAGGGACGAAGATCCGTTGATACCCAGCCGCCGTTCCAGCAGGCAAAAAGTCCGCAGGCATGCGTCAATGTCCGCCTGCGGCACGTCCTCGAACAGCGTGGCGCGAAAGTCGTTCAGCATCGCCTCGATCCGTATCTGGATAGCGCTGCCCGCCGGCGTCAGGTGCAGAACCTTGGCGCGCTTGTCCACCAGGTCGTCCTGGCGCAACACCAGCCCGGCATCCACCAGTTGGTTGAGCGAGCGCACCAGGGAGGGGCCCTCGATCCCTAGTTCTTCCGACAGCCCGCCGGGACGTATCCCTTCGGGATGACGGCCTATCAGCACCAGCGGCCAGGCCATGGCGGAGGAGAGTCCCAGCGGCGCGACCAGTTTATCCGCCTTGGCCCGATAGGCCCGTTGTAGCTGGCCCAGGGCCATGGTCATCGCCATCAGCGCCTGCGCGCGGGTTTTCGGCATAGTCATCGCTATCGTTAGTATGTAATTAGGTAGTTTGCTAACTATATGGTGATCAGGGGCATGCGTCAACGGATCGGCCGCTTTTCGTTATGCAGTCTTTGCCGATTCGGGACTAGGTTTATTACCCATACATAGTGATCATAGCTATCCACTAACGCGTTGTTGCGTACTGATAAGGATGACTACGCCATGCCAGATCCGTTATTAACCGGCCATGTATTGGGAGAGGCGGCCTGCCTGCACGCCGTTGATGATGGGCCGCCGGAAACGCCTCGCTTTTCGCTTGATCATTTTATCCTGAAGACCTATGTGCAGCCCTGCCGCTACGGCGCGTATCGCCTTTATCACGGCATGCGCTGGTTTGAACATGCCGATACCGCTTCCCTTAGCGCGCGCATCCATTTTACCCGCTGTCTGGTCGATCGCATCATTGCCATGGACTTGCCCAGGCAACAGCCGCTAACCCTGATTTCACTGGGTGCCGGCGGACTTTTGGCGGAATATGTCATCAGCCGGTTATTAACCGATAAGGGATTTACGCATCTTCGCTGGCGCTGCATCGACGTTATGTATGCCCATGAGGATTTTGCCGACGCCATCAGGGTTTTCCGTGAATGCACCGGCTCTTGCATCGAGACTTTTTCCACCGAGCGGGCGTATCTTGATCCTATGGCGGGCGCGGGGGCTTGGGCGGCAGGCGACAGGGACGACGGCGCCGCCATTGTGCTGTCCATGGCGCCGCCGGCGATAGCGATGAAAGATTTGACGCCGTCGCAGGAAAAACAATTGGCGGGCCAGGTCTGCATGCGCGGGCATATTACCGAAGAGCTGGACGAGGCCAACTGTGTGAATATTATTTTCGCACTAAACAATAATATAGACAGCTATTATCAAGAATTAACGGCTGTGCTCAAAGGCAGTAATAAACTTATCTGGCTTAATTGTATACTAAAATGCTCTGTGAATGACCAAGGGCATTATGATATGGTCTCCAGCGCTGATACATACGCCGATGTCATTTATAACAGGCTGACAACGCAATTACATCAGCTCTGGAAAAGCGCGCGCCTTCGCACCGCCGGGGCGCCGGGCGATGCCGTCCCCGTGCTTAGCCTGTCGCAGATCATTATAGCGGCGGGGTTGCTAAGGACACGATGGCCGCCATTAAGGGTCATCCACAAGCTGTTTTTATTCAACGATTATGATATCGCGTTGAGCGGGCTGCGCGCCTTTTTTCGCGACGGCAGCCGGTCAACGTTATTTGCTTCTTTTGAGAATAATACTGCGGAGTTTGCCTAAGCGAGCGGCGATGGCCGGGTTTAGATATAGACCCGCAAATACTCCGTCAGGCACAATATGGCCATGGCCTGGCCGTAGGGCATGGACGTCAGGGGGATCTGGCGGTAATATTCCAGCTCGCTGCCCATCGCCGTGCCGAACGACACATCGGTCAACTCGCCGTCCTGGTTTATGCGGCCGATGACGCCGCGCACCGCGTTTTCCGCCATTGCCCGGTAGCGCGGGTCGATGTAGCGTTTGCGCAGCGCCTTCAGTATGCCATAGGCAAAACCGGCGGTGGCTGAGCTTTCCAGGTACGACTGCGGCTCATCAAGCAGCGTATGCCACAGGCCGCTCTCATCCTGGCATTTTTCCAGGGCGTCGATTTGGCTGGTCAGTACCTCGAGCAGATAGCGGCGCGTGGGGTCCTGTTCCGGCAAATCCAGCAACTCGATAAATTCCGGAATGGCCACCGTCAGCCAGCTGTTGCCGCGCGCCCAGCGCGCCCGGGCAAAATTATGCCGGCCGGCGAAACTCCAGCCGTGAAACCACAGCCCGGTTTCCCGATCCATCAGGTACTGGATATGCAGTAAAAATTGATAGGTTGCTTCCGCCACGAACTCCGGCCGGTTGAGCAATTTGCCGATTTTCGCCAGGGGCAGCACGCTCATCATCAGCGTATCGTCCCACAGCTGCTGATGGTTTTCATTGTTATAGACGATATGCTGCAACCCGTTTTTTTCGGTGCGCGGCATCTCGTACATCACCCATTCCGCCCAGCGCTCCAGGTAAGGGCGCCAGGCTGGATTGCCGGTATCCTCATAGCGGTAGGCCAGGGTCAGCAGCGGACACACCGTGTTCACGTTTTTGGTGGGCGTGCCCTCCGCCAGCCTGGCGGCGAACCAGTCGTCGATAATCCCCCGCATCCGGTCGTCGCCGGTTTGCTGGTAGTATTGATAAATGCCGTACAGGCCGATGCCGTGCGTCCATTCCCACCCGGCCCATCCCTTGGTGTCGATGACACGTCCGTCGTCGAGGCGCAGTAAAAACTCGCCGGTGCGATCCTCGATATTGATCAGGTTATCGGTCACTTTGCCGATCAACCCTTTTAACCGGTCGCGGGGTAACAGATATTCAGGCTGCCGGAGCAACGGGCTGTGTTTTACGCTAAAGATAGTCATGTATGTCGTCCTGCCGATGTCTTTATAGATAGATTAAATCAGGTGCCCGGTGGGCGCGGCTTTTTCCGGCGCGCCTTTATGGCGGTTAAGGTAGCCGATGTTGTTATTGCCCCACAGCGATTCGTATTTCATGCCGGTCAGCGTCTCCACGGTGGCCCGTGCCTCCGGCGTGATCTGCTGCGGCAGCGGATGATTGGCCGCGCGCATTTTTTGCGTTTCCAGCTGCAGGATGCGGTGGGTTTTCAGGTTCAGCTTAAAGCGCAGGGAAATAATGAAACCCGCGGTCAGCACCAGCACCGTGCCGATGCACAGGATGGCCAGGATGGCGTGGCTTACCTGCGGCAACTGCACTTTCTGCCCGGAAACGAACCCCGACAGCTGCAGGAACACCCCCACCAGCATTACCGCCCCGGCCTGGGACGCCTTGCGCGTCAGCGTCATGATGCCGGCGAAGATGCCCTCGCGCCGCTGGGCGGTGATCGCCTCGTCCACATCGGCGATATAGGTGTAGATATTCCAGGGCACATAGTTGATGCCGCCCCGGCCAAGGCCGGCCACGGCCGATACCAGCAGCAGCAGCGAGAACGTGTCGCTCAGGCCGGCGTAGTACAGCACGCCGTAGGAGAGCGCGCTCAGGCCGAACAGGGTGACCACCAGCCGGTAGGACGGCGCCGGTCCGAAGCGAATGCACAGCGGGATCATGCCGATCACCGCCACGAACTGCAGGATCGCCATCACCCCCATCAGGTTGGAGGCCACGGTGGCGCTTTGCATCAGCACGAACACCACATAATAGGTAAACACCGCGTTGAACACGTCCTGGGCGATGTAGCCGCCGAGGTACAGGCCCAGATGCTGGCGAAAAATGCGCACGCGCAGCGTGGAGGACAGTTCGATATGCAGGCGCCGCAGGCTTTGTCCCAGGGTCAGCTGCTGTTTTTCACGCTCAAGCTTTAATACCGCCTCCGATTTCAGCGCCGCCGGCCGCTCCCAGGTAAACAGGTAGACCAGGGTCAGCACCAGCGCGCAGATCACCGCGAACACCACGCTGGCGTAGAAAAAGGAAATGGCGTTGTCCTTGCCGAAATGCGACAGCAGGATGCCGGGCAAAAAGGCGGCCAGGATGGCGGACAGCTGCGCCAGGGCGATGCGCGCGCCGGAGAACTTGGATTTTTGTTTAAAATCGTCGGTCATTTCCGGCACCAAGGTTTCGTAGGGCACCAGGATCATGGTGTAGACCACGTCGAACAGCAGATAGGTCAGCAGGTAATAACCGTAGCCCATGCCGCCGACCCACATCAGGCAGTAGCTGAACACGCAGGGAATGCCGAGCAGGATAAAAAACTTACGGCGGCCGAAGCGCTTGCCCAGCCAGGTGCCGCCGAAGTTATCGGTCAGGTAGCCCATCAGCGGGCTGACCACGGCGTCCAGCACCCGGGCGCAGGCAAAGATAAAGGTGGCCTCGATGGGCGAGAGGCCGCAAAACGTGGTGTAGAAATAAAGCAGCCAGGCGGCGGTCAGGGCGGTGGTGCCCGCGCCCAGGAAATCGCCGGAGCCATAAGCCAGGTATTGCGGTAAACCTATGGAGCGTATTTTCATCGTCATGCTTCCCCGGATAAGGCGTTGACAGGGCATGGTAAAAAACGGTCAACCGACCGTAATCCTCATTGTCGCTGTCAACCCTAGCGCCTGGGGCGGCGAGAAACCTTTCTCCCGTTGCCAGACCCGGTGATTGAATGGCAAAAAAATAAAGAGCGGGGCGATCAAGCTCAAATTTATAAAATTTTATTTCTTTTATTAAGAAACATTGGTTCATTTAATCAGCAAACCCTGTCCGCCGCGGCGCAAACCTACAAAAAAGATCAGCCACCTCCCGCCAGTCGTTGACCCGGCGATAGCCGCGCGCATGGATATTATGCGGAGCGGTAAACAGGATGCCTTCGCCGACGAAATGCTCAAAATGACGGACATTGTCGTCGATAAGAAAATCGGCGTTGAGGATGCGCTTGTTGCCGCAAAAGACAAAATTCATGGCGCTTAAAAAACCGAAGTGGGTTTGCAGCCAGTTAAACTTGGCGGTAAACGAGGCGGGGAATTCCATGGCGGCGGTAGTGATGAAAACATGGTATTTGCCGCTCAATTCCCGGACCACATCCTGCGCGCCGGCGATCACATCCAGATCGCTGAAAAACGCCGGCTCGCCGATCATCTGGTTGATTTTCTCGCGCAGCGCCGGACGCAATTGCTGAATAGTCTGTCCGGCAAGATCGTTTAAGCCGATATGTTCGCCAAATTCGGCATTAAAATGCCGGATCATTTTGCTGTTGAAATCGGCAATCACCTCATCCATATCTATGGCTATCGTCTGCATGGCTCCTCCGGTTTTTCAGGCCGCGCCGTGCAGCGGCGGGCCGGTATCGTAGAGCACAATACTAGCCCAACAAGCGGGTAATTGGCCACGCTTGTCCCGGCATCACGCGCGCGCTCACTGGAAAAATTGGTTGATAACGCCGACGATCCGGTCCTGCTCTGCCAGGGACATATGATTGTGCAGTGGAATATGGAGCACCGTGGCATGAATGCTGCGGCTGGTAGCGAAACTTATTTTATCCTGGTAGGTTAAGGCAAACTCGTTGGCCCCGTCATACCCTAATATGGGATAATAGATATCAAATTCGATATTCATTATTTTGGCAAAACGTATCAACTCGTCCCGCTTGCCCGCGTTGACCCGGATGGGGAATAAATGCCAGGTGTTGGCCGTTTGTTCGATGGGCAGCGTAATAAATCCGCGATGTTCCAGGAGAGCGAGCTTATTAATATAACGATAAGCCAGGTAAGATCGTTTTAACGCATTCAGGGCAAAAAAAGTTAATTTGGCTAATAACGTCGCCGCCTGGATATTATCCATCCGGCTGTTAAACCCCCAGTTCTGCGCTTTGACGTTTTTTTTACCCTCGCAAAAGCCATGATAGGAAAATTGCCGGGCGCGTTTGGCGATGGCCGAGGAACAGGTCAGCAACGCGCCCGCCTTGCCGAATCCGCCGATGTTTTTAAACGGGTTAAAACTCAGCGTCACCACATCGCCGTAGTTGATGATATCCGGTATGCCGAAACACTGGGCCGCGTCAATGATGACGCGCAGCTCATGATGCCTGGCCTCTTGGGATATGGCGCTCATATTTCTGACGGAGCCGTACAGGCAAACGGCCAGGATGGCCTTGGTGCGCGGGGTGACCAGCCGCGGGATCTCGGTTGGATTGAGATTGAAACTGGCGTCGATGTTGGCGTAGACCGGCTTTGCCCCGATGGAAAATATGGCGTTTTCCGTGGCCGCGAAAGAGTTGGGCGGCACGATGACTTCGTCGCCCGCACCGACGCCGATGGCCTTCAGCGCAATTTTCAGCGCGTCCGTCCCGCTGCTGGTGGCGATGCATGCCGTCGCCCGGTAAGACGCCGCCAGCCGTTTTTCCAGCCGGGTGATAAAGTCGCCGCTGGTGAACTGGCCTGACGCCACCACTTTTTCCATTTCTTCCAGGCACGCCGCCCGCTCTTTGTCCGAATTAAGCCGGGTGAAGGGGAGGAATGGAATAGGGGCGCCGCTGTCGTATTTGGCTTCGTTATTAATAATACTGATTAAGCCGTCGCTTTCCATAGGTAAATGGGTTGCCCGTGCGTTGGATTTTCCAGTCTTTAATAATTCAAGTGCGTGATGATTAATATCGATAATGTTAAGCATATAGCTTATTCTTCCTTGATGGCCGGGAGAATAACTTATGCCATTAATGTAAAAAAATCATCATAAAGTTAAAATTTTAACGTTATTTTTCGCTCAATGATTTAGCATTAATATACTTAATTATTTGCAATAAATATTATGTTTTTAATATCCATGCGCCGCTTTTCGTTTCCCCGGCCATAGCGGCGGGCGCATCACGTTGGCGGCTTTCGGTACTCCGTATCGGAAATGACCCGCGCCACCTGGGCCAGCGGTCCGATTTTCACCGTGCTCCTGCGCCCGAGCTTGCTTTTGTCCATCAGCAACAGCGACTGCGTGGCCTTGTTGAGCATCAAGGTCTTGTAATCGGCGTTGATCGCGTTCGAATCCCACATGATATTGTCATTATCAATGCCTTCGCATGAAAAAATAAACAGGTCGATATCAAGGTGCCTGACGATGGAAAACAGCGCTGGATTGACGTAACAGGCATATTTACGCTGCAACGTGCCGCCGGAGTTGACCAGCGTAATATGGGATTTCTTTTCCAGCTCGCTGCACACCCGGACGCTATTGGTAAACACGGTTAGGGGGATGTCCGGCAGCTTTTTGGCCAGGTACCAGCACGTGGTGCTGGCATCCAGGGCAATCACCATATCCTCGTCAACCCAGGTCAGGGCCTGGCCGGCGATATCAGCCTTGCTGTTTAAATGGCTTTTGACGCGGGCATTAAACGAGTCGCCGCTGTCGGGTTTGCCGCGCGCAATGCCTTTGGCCCGGCCATGTTGACGGATGATCAGGCCCTGGTCCTGCAGGCTGTTGAAATCCCGGCGGATGGTTTCCTTGCTGACGTCGAACCACGCCGCCAGTTCATCCACCTTCAGGACCTCCTGTTGGGATATTAACGCCAGGATATCTTGCTGCCGCGTTGATTTCATCTTGCCCTCCCGCTTACCCGATGTCCCGCTTCCGGCGCCCCAGGCCAGGGTGTGAAAGCGGTTGTCGGCATAAGATACGGCAACGGACGGTCAAAATATGGGCGTTACCCCTTTTTTTAATAAGATATTACCGTATTTTGCCCGCTCGCCGGTCATGACGATGGCGAACGCCCGCCGGGCGCGCTCGTAAAAAGCAAACCGGTCGATGCGTGTCACCGGCAGGCGTTCGCCCGCGCCAAACAAGGCCTGCAGGTAGCGGTTTTCCACCGCCGGGTCCAGTTCATCCCCTGCGCCGGGCATCATCATCACCAGCGGCGGCGCATAGCTGTCCAGCTGGAACAGCGGGATCACCGCCGCCAGCAGCGGGCCGATGTCCAGCCCGTCGGCGCGCAGCACCTGCGGGCCGAGGGAATGCCCCGGAAAATGCGCATCGGCGAAAACAATCTCGTCGCCATGGCCCATTTCGGCCAGCGTTTTTAGCAGCGACGGCGAGATAAGCGGGGATATCAGTTTTAACATACATGCACTCCAGTTCGAGGGGATGGGAGCCCGGTCGGGGGCCACTTAATATCGGCATAGTCGCCGCCGGGCCTGAACCATTGATAGCGATAGCCGACCAGGGCGCGGGCATCTTCCGGCGACGGAACATAACCGATGCCGCTCCAGATAAACATCGAGGCGCCCAATACCGTGGTTTCCGCCTCGTCCATCACTTTGATCGGCACCTGCAGCAGGTCGGCCTTGATTTGGTTCCACAGGGCATTGCGACCGCCGCCGCCCACCAGCGTCAGTTCACTGACGGTGAAATGTCCTATTTGCGCTAATAATGCCAGATTATCGCGCAGGGTCACGGCCAGTCCTTCCAGCGCGGCGCGATAAATATGGCCGCGCCGCGCCGCCAGCGCAAGTCCCTGCCAGCTTGCCAGTCCCGCCCCCGCCGCCAGCAGGGAACCGCTCATCCTGACGCCGTCCGCCCCCGGCGGCACCTCGCGCGCCTCGCGAATCATCGCCTGATAGACTTTGCTGGCCGGCGTTGCCGACCAGCAAAGCTCGCGCACCCACTCCAGTACGCCGGAGGCCAGCCATTGCAGGCCGGGATTAAACAGGCCGGCGCAGCTGTCCAGCTCGCAGGTGGACCCGGCGATACGCGGCAGTATGCCGGTGTCCACCCGCCGGCTGCGTACCATCAGTATTTCCCAGGTGCCGGAGGACAGCACCGGCTGGTCCAGCCCGGCCCCCGACCCGAACAGGGCAAACTGCGTGTCATGCCCGGCGGCGATCACAGGCAGGCCCGGCGGCAGCCCAAGCCTGGCGGCGGCGGCGGGCAGCAGCGCGCCGATGATATCGCCGGCGTTCACCAGCGGTGGAAACAGCGCGGCGTCCAGGCCGACGGCCGCCAGTATCCGCGCGCTAAAGCATTCGCGCCCGACATCCAGCAGTTGGCTGGTGCCGGCCATGGTGCGATCGGTGGTGAACGCGCCGGTCAGACGGTGGTTGATAAGCGACGAGATAAACAGCCAGGCGCGGGCCTTCGCCAGCAATGCGGGATGATGCTGTTTCAGCCAGATAAGTTTATACAGGGTATTAAAACTGAACTGGCCGACGCCCGATATCGCCTGTAATTCCGCCGGGCTGATATAGCGGGCGATATCGGCCATCACCGGCGCGGTGCGCGGACACTTCCAACTGATAACCGGATACAGCAAGGCGCCTTGCGCGTCCACCAGCGCACCGTCGACGCCAAAGGTGGTCACGGCCAGGCCGCGCACCCGGCATGACGCCAGTTCGGCCGCCAGGCGGCGGGAGCACTGGCTGAAGCCGTCCATAATGCTGTCCAGCGACCAGGTTTGCCAGTCGGGGTTCTCCGCCGCCGGCAGGCTGGCGTTCGGCATAACCGCCTTGGCGACCGTCCGGCCGTCCGGGGCCATGGCGATCGCCCGGATATTGGTGGCGCCGCAGTCCAGTACGATAACCACATCTTGCTTCATACCGTCTCCCCACTCGCGTCAAGGGGCGGGGCCGGCAATCCCGCGATAGCGCCGGGATCCGGCCGCGCGCCGCCGGGATTATTTTTTATATAACGCGCCGTAGTTGGCGCAGGCGCGGTAATCCTGTCCTTCCGGATCCATGCCGTGGGCGGCCCAGGCGGAGGGCCGGTAGATGTCTTCCGGCGCCACGTTATGCATGCAAACCGGGATGCGCAGCATCGCCGCCAGGGTAATAAAATCCGCGCCGACGTGGCCCACGCTGAGCACCCCGTGATTGGCGCCCCAGTTGGCCATCACCGAGTAGACGTCGCGAAACGGTCCTTGCCCGGTCAGCCGGGGGGCGAACCAGGTGGTCGGCCAGGTGGCGTCGGTGCGTTGGTTCAGCGTATCGTGGACCCCGGCGGGCAAATCGACGCTCCAGCCCTCGGCGATTTGCAGCACCGGTCCGACGCCGCGGATGATATTGACGCGCGTCATGGTGAACGGCACGCCGCCCCGGCTTAAAAAGCATGACGAATAGCCGCCGCCGCGAAAATACTCATGAATGGCCGGGCACCACGCGGTGGCCGCCAGGCACGCCTGGGCGTCCTGTTCGGTTATCTCCCAATGCGGTTTGATGGTGGGGTTGCCCGCGTCATCGGTCTGGCGGCAGGTGCCGTCAAGCGCCGCCGATCCGGAGTTGATCAGATGGATAATGCCCGCCGCGGCCCGGCCTTCAAGCCGGTGGCCGGTAACCCGTTCCACCGCCTGCGGCGACCAGTAGGTGCGCACATCGGCAAAAATCTGCGCGGTGCCGGTCAGGGCGCGGCCGAACAGCATGGCGGCGGCGTTCAGGCTATCGTTTTCCGTCGCCACCACCATCGGCTCGCGTACCCCGTTCCAGTCGAACGCGCTGTTGAGCAATGCCTCGGCGGTGTCGCCGTTGGGGTACTGATCGGTCCAATGCCGCTGCCCCTGGAAGCCGGCGGCAATGGCGTTATAGCCCAAAGACTCCTCGATAAAGCCCTTGGCCGCCACCTTAGCGCTGCCCTGCATCATGTCGCGGATACAGATCGCCATCAGCAGGCTGTCGCGCAATACGCCGCGGCTTTGCGCGGCATCGCGGCGGTACCGCTGCGCATTCTTGTCCGGGCCGAAACGAAAGGCCTTGTCCGCCCAGGCCAGCGCCAGCGCCAGTTCTTCCTCGTCATAAATGCCCTGATCCATGCGGCGGCGCAGCTCGGTCATATCCACCGCCTGCACCTTCATGCCCAGCCAGGATTCAAAAAAGTCATGATCGACAATGGAACCGGCGATGCCCATGGCGACGCCGCCGATGGACAGATAGCTTTTACCGCGCAGGGATGCCGCGGCAATGCCCGCGCGGGCGAAGCGCAGGAGCTTTTCCCGCACGTCGTCGGGAATGGCGCCGTCCCCGCCGTCCTGCACGTCGCGGCCATAGATGGCGAACGCCGGCAGTCCTTTCTGGTTATGGCCGGCCAGCGCGGCGGCAAGATACACCGCGCCGGGGCGCTCGGTGCCGTTAAACCCCCAGATGGCTTTCGGCCGGAAGGGGTCCATGTCGATGGTTTCGCTGCCGTAGCACCAGCACGGCGTTACGGTAATGGTCAGGCCGATGTTGCGGCCGCTGAATTTGCGCTCGCAGGCGGCGGATTCCGCCATCCCGGCAATGCAGGTATCGGCGATGACGCACGCCACTGGCTCGCCGTTGGGGTAGCGCAGGGACGCGGTTAGCAGGTCGGCGGTGGCGCGCGCCATTGACAGCGTTTGTTCTTCCAGCGATTCGCGGATGCCCAGGCGACGGCCGTCAATAACCGGGCGAATGCCGATGGCCGGCATATCGTCATGCCGCTGTGGGGAAGCTGTTGTCTTGTTCATGGCAATTCCTTGTGACGTTGACGGTTATTTTTTGCCGAACGGATAGAGCAATTTCTGGATAGCCGGATCGTTAAGATTGGTTTGGGTAACGAATTTCACCGGGATATCGATGACCTTGGCCACCTTCTGTCCCTTCAGGAAGCTGTCGAGGGTCTTGATGCCCTGGTAGCCGATCTGGTAGGCGTCCTGGACGATAAAACCCTGCAGGGTATTGGATTTCAGGAAACCGATAATGGCCTCGGTACTGTCGAAACCGATCACCTTGACCTTGCCGGCCAGCCTCAGGCTGTCAATGGCGTTGGCGACGCCCAGCGTCGACCCCTCGTTGGTGGCATAGATGCCCGCCAGGTCGGGATTGGCCTGTACCATATCGATGGTTTTATCCATGGCTTTCTGCGGGTCGCCGTCGCTGTACTGCACCGGCAGCAGGGTAATGGCGGGATATTTTTCCTTGATGGTCTTGGTAAAACCCTCGGTACGCTCTATCGCCGAGGTGGTGCCCGCCACATGGGCGATAATGCCGACCTTGCCTTTGCCTCCCACCTCTTTCGCCAGGGCGTCCGCCGCCGCGGAGCCGGCCTTGACGTTATTGGTGGCGACAAAGCTTACCGGGATATCGGAGTTGACGCCGGAGTCGAAGGTGGCGACAGCGATTTTTTTGCTGTGCGCCATTTCCACCAACGGCACCAGGGCGTTGGCATCCAGTGCCGCGAGCAGAATACCGCTGGGCTGGCGCGTGATGGTATTTTCCATCAGCTGGATTTGTTCGGCGATTTGCGTTTCATCGGACGGGCCGACAAAACTGGTTTTTATGCCTAATTCTTTTGCCGCCGCCTCCGAACCCAGTTTTACCGTTTGGAAAAATTCATGCTGGTAGCCTTTGCTCACCACCGGAATAGAGATATCGCCGGTGGCGGCATCAGCGCCGCCCGCGCCGCATAGCGTGAACAGCGCGATGCCGCACAACCTGATTAATTTCATCATGACAACCTCCAAAGTGATATTTTTACTGTCCAGATAACAGGAACGTCGGTGAATCAGATCTTTTTGCGCAGCGTATCCAGATACACCGCCGCAACCACGACAATGCCCATCGCAACCATTTGCCAGAATTGCGACACGCCCATTAAATTCAGTCCGTTTTTCAGCACGCTCATGATAAAGGCGCCGATAATAGTGCCGCCGATGGTACCGATGCCGCCCATCAGGCTGGTGCCGCCGATCACCACCGCGGCGATGGCCTCAAGCTCATACCCCACGCCCACCGTCGGTTGTCCGGAATTCAGCCGTGATGCCAGCACCACTCCCGCGATGCCGGTCAATATGCCGCAGAACAGATAAACGAACAGTTTGACGTTCCGCACCTTGATTCCCGATAAATGGGCGGCGTCCTCATTGCTGCCGACGGCGTAGATATACCGGCCGATAACGGTTCTTTTCAGGATATAGGCGGCAATGGCCGCCAGTACGATCAGGTAGATAACCGGATAGGGCAGGAAATCGAACAGCTTGCCCTGGGCCAGGGTTTTAAAACCGGGATATTGCGAAAAATAAATGGCGCGGCCGTCGGTCAGCACCATATTGATGCCGCGCACCGACATCATCAGGCCGAGCGTGGCGATAAAGGGGGGAATGGCCGCCCGGGCCACCAGAAAACCGTTGATATAACCGCACAACGCGCCGCCCAGCGCCCCGCAGAGGATACACAGCGCCAGCGGCAGTCCGGCCGCGGCCCCCAGGCCGATGGCCACGCCGGAAAACGCCACCACCGACCCCAGCGACAGGTCGATGCCGGAGGTAATAATGACGTAGGTTACGCCAATGGCCATGATGCCTATTACCGAGGTTTGCAGGGCGATGGTCATCAGGTTTTCGGTGTTCAGGAAAAACGGCGAACCGAGGCTGAAAAATATCATCAGCAGAATCAGGCTGAGCAGCGGAGCAAAACGCATCAGCAACGCTTTATTGCTTATTTTTTTATTGGAGCCGTTCTGTAAATATTTGGTTATGCCAATCATGATTTACCCCTCAAGCGTTGCATATTTCATTATATTTTCCTGGGTGGCCTGCGCGGCCGACAGCTCGGCGGTAATACGCCCCTGCCGCATTACCAATATCCTGTCGCACATGCCCAAGATCTCCGGTAATTCAGACGAAATCATAATGATTGATTTACCTTCCGCCGTCAGACGGTTCATCAAATCGTATATTTCGAGCTTGGCGCCGACGTCAATGCCGCGTGTCGGTTCATCAAAAATCAATATTTCCGAATTCTTGCATAGCCATTTGGCGATAATAATTTTCTGCTGGTTGCCGCCGCTTAAATTTACCGCCAGTTGTTCCAGGTCAGGCGTTTTAATACGCAGCTGGCGGCGCAGGCGCTCGCTTTCGGCGTGACACCTTTTGTCGTCGATAATCCCTAAGCCGTTGGCATAGTGCCGGTAACTGCTGAGCATAATATTGGTGCCGACCGACAGGCCCAGCGCCAGCCCGTCTTTTTTGCGATCTTCGGTCAGATAGCCGATGCCCAGGGCGATGGCGCCGTGCACGCTGCTTATTTTGACGCGATGTCCGGACAGGCGTATTTCCCCGTGGTCCATGGGATCGGCGCCAAACAGCGCCCGCGCCACCTCGGTTCGTCCGGCGCCCATCAGGCCGGCGATGCCGAGGATCTCGCCTTTGCGCAGCGCAAAGGTAATATCGTGCAGTACGCCCTTACGGCCGAGATTATGGACGTCGAGCACCACGTCGTCGCCGGGAATGGCGGCCCGGGCGGGGTAGATATCGCCCAGCTCGCGTCCCACCATCATGGCGATCAGCTGTTCGATGCGCACCATGGTGTAATCGACGGTGGCGATATATTTACCGTCGCGCATGACCGTGGCCCGATCGGCGATAAGCGCCAGTTCCTCCAGCCGGTGGGAGATATAAACGATGGCGACCCCCTGCGACTTAAGCAGTTCGATCACCTTGAACAGACTGTCGATTTCACTTTCGGTCAGGGCCGCGGTAGGTTCGTCCATGATCAGGATTTTGGCGTTGACCGAGAGCGCCTTAGCGATTTCCACCATCTGCTGCTGCGCCACGGTCAATTCACGGATGCGCCTGGCCGGATCGATGGTCAGGTTCAGCATCTGCAGGATATTCATGACCGCCTGGCGCTGGGCGACGTCATCCAGGATCCATGGCGCGCGTTGATGAAATTCCCGGCCGATATAAATATTTTCTTCCACGGTTAAATCAGGAAATAAATTGAATTCCTGGTGAATAATGGCAATGCCCAACGCCCCCGCCTGGATGGGGCTGGTAATCGTCACCGGCCGGCCGTCGAGTTCTATCCGGCCCTCGTCGCAAGAATAAACACCGGATAATATTTTCATCAGCGTGGATTTGCCCGCGCCGTTTTCACCCAGCAGCGCATGAACCTCCCCGCGGTTTAAATCGAAGTTAACGTTATCCAGGGCCAATACCCCGGGGAATCGTTTTGTGACATGCTTCATGGTTAACAACGCTGCGGACATGTTGCCTCCGGACAAAACGGGTTCTGGGTGTTTCAATGTTTTAGCTAACTCGAGTTAGCTATTTAAGACATGTTCCCCGGATAAACAAAGTATTTATCCCCCTTTTGTGATGGCGATCGGGCCAGTCAGATTAATACACTGATAAAAAACAATTTTATTGACGGTTTATCCCTTCTTCTCGGGCGGGGACGTTACGGCGCGGGGTAATGAACGTGTTTGCCGTAAAAGCCTGCCGCTGGAAAAAATCTAAGGCAGATACGGATAAAAACCTACGGCGGGGGAGAGGTAAGGCCTGTTATGTAAATAAATTGTGAAGTTAATCACTAAAAAAAACGACGGTTAAATGATTTTTCTTCTGCCACGAAAAAAATAGCGGCGGATAAATGACCGTATTAGAGGTTTAGTAAAAAAACGGGCACTTATTAACAATAGACAAAGCAGGTTGACCGTTTACGCCGGTCCTGCGTTTAAACGGACATTTCTATTTAACTTCAGCACGATGAAAAGCGTATGACCATTAAAATAATGTCGATGTTATCACAATTATAATGCTCGTCGACGGCAGGGTAAGTCGTTCAGTTAATTATTACGCGGAAAAATGGCACTTATTAACTTGAGGAGCAATCATGGCAAGAACGACGCTTGCGCACGAGATTATCGCCACGTGTCTGGAGATGACGCGTTTAGGATTGAACCAGGGTACCGCCGGCAATGTCAGCGTCCGCTACCAGGGCGGAATGCTGATTACACCGTCCGGTATCCCTTATGAGCAGCTGACGGAGCAGCACATTGTCTTTGTCGACGGCCAGGGACATGGCGAAACGGACAAGATCCCCTCCAGCGAATGGCGCTTCCACCAGGCGGTATACCAGGCCCGGCCGGACGCCAACGCCGTGGTCCATAACCATGCGGTCAACTGTACCGGCGTGTCGATCCTCAACCGGCCGATTCCGGCGATCCACTATATGATTGCCGCCGCCGGCGGCAGCGATATTCCCTGCGCGCCTTACGCCACCTTCGGCAGCCGGGCCTTGTCCGAACATGTGGCTGCGGCGATCAAACACCGTAAGGCCATCCTGTTACAGCATCATGGGCTTATCGCCGCGGAAGATAATCTGGCCAAGGCGCTGTGGCTGGCCCATGAGGTGGAGGTGCTGGCCGCGCTGTACTTAAAACTCCTGCCGATTATCGATCCGGTGCCGGTATTGTCCAACGATGAAATTGCGCGCGTGGTGGAAAAATTCAAAACCTACGGCCTGCGTGTGGAGCAATAACCGGGCCTTAACGCCGGCGCCGCGCCGGCGTTAATTTCCGTGGCCGCAGGGGGTGCCGGACGCCGGGAGGCGCCGCGCGGCCGCCAGCCATAACGTCTTCAGGGTAGCGTATACGGCTAGCCGTTATTCATAAAATAATAAGCAATATGTCTATAACGTCGCTGCCATTGCGTCGCCCGCCGTGGTGAACAAGACTGACATAAGCACGCCCTATGCCGAGACGGCCGTTTAACCCCAAGCCTCCCGACATGTGCTGCGCCCGCCCGCCGGGTCCCCGGCGAACCCTGGGCGGGTTCCGACAAAAGGTGTGTAGCACTATTTCATTAAACGTTTATTCACCAAAGGTTAACTGAATGAATCGTAAGCTTCGTATAGGCGTCATCGGCGGAGGCATCGGTGGCGCTGCATTGACCGCATCATTGCAGCAACGGGGCATGGAAGCACATCTGTTTGAGCGTACAGCGGCATTTAGAGAAGTGGGCGCGGGGGTGCAGATGACGCCCAACGCGGTAAAAGTGTTAAAGGCCCTTGGCCTGGGCGGCGAACTCCAGCGGTTGGGCTACCTGCCGCTGGCGATTGTCGGGCGCAACTGGCGTACCGGGCGGGAGAAGTTTCGCACGCCATTATCCAGTGCCTGCCCGCAGCTGTTTGGCGCGGAGTTTTATCACCTGCACCGGGCCGATTTGCTGGCCATGCTGGTCGGCCTTATCGACGCGCGGTTGATTACCCACAACGCGCGCTGCGTCTCGGTGCTTAACCATGAGGGGACGGCGGTCGCCCGCTTTGATAACGGCGCGGAGTACGAGGCCGATGTCATCGTTGGCGCCGACGGCGTTCATTCGGTGGTGCGCGGCGCGCTGTTTGGCGACGAAGCGCCGCGTTTTACCGGCCATATCTGCTGGCGCGCCGCCATTACCCTGGGCGAACACGCCGATTTTATCAGCCCGGTTTCCGCCGTCTGGCTTGGCCCCAACGGACATGTCGTGACCTATACCATCTGCGGCGGCCGGGTGTTGAACATCGTCGCGGTCAGCGAAGCCGCCGACTGGATGGAGTCATCCTGGCATTTGCCCAGTAATCGCGACGAGCTGTTGCGCACGTTCAGCGGCTGGCATCCCGAGCTGCTGCGCATTCTGTCCTGCGCGCGAAACGTGCTGAAATGGGGCTTGTTCGATCGGGATCCGATGCCGCGCTGGTCGCTGGGGCATATCACGCTGCTGGGCGACGCGGCGCATCCCATGCTGCCGTTCCTGGCCCAGGGCGCCGCCATGGCCATGGAGGACGGATATGTGCTGGCCAGCGTCCTGGCGGCCAATGCCGGCGATATCCCCCGGGCGCTGCGGTTATACGAGGCGGAACGGCTGCCGCGCACCAGCCGGGTCCAGCTTTCGGCGCGCGAGCGGGGCCGGCTGTATCATTTGTCCTCGCCGTGGCAGCAGTTCCGGCGTGATTTCAGCTACAAGGTCAAGGCCCTGATGAATCCCCATGCGTCCGGCCTGGAAGCTCACTGGGTCTTCGCCTACGATGCCACCGCCTTCAGCCCGCCCGCGGCCACGCCGCCCGATGCGCCGGCGACCGCCACGCGTTCTGTTATGGGATAGGGGGATGTCGCCGGCGCCCTCCGGTCAGCGGGGTCCGGCGCCGTCGCCTGCCCCGGTTGACGTGTTACCCGCCGGCGGCGGCATTGGCCGGCTGGCTTGCCGTCATGGCAACCTGCGGTTAGAATAACCCTACTTTTTCAGTAGCTATCGCCGCCGCAGCGGCAAAAAGGGCGAACGTGGCCATCGACAATCAATCGCGCCAGGGTCTGGACGGCGCGGAGCTTACGCTGTTAAGACGCCTGCATCTCGCATCGGTGGTGGAAGGCTGTACGCTGGTTATCCTGGTGTGCATTGCCGTGCCGTTAAAACACCTCGCCGGCTTTCCCCAGGTGAGTGCGGCGATGGGGCCGATCCACGGACTGGCTTTTCTGTTTTACGCCTGGATGGTGGTGAATACCGCCGCCGGCGGTATGTGGCGTAAAGCCCAGGTGGCGCGCCTGCTGATCCTGGCTTTTATCCCTTTCGGGACGTTTTTTAACGTGGGCATGATTAAACGGCGTGAAGCCGGGCCGGGCGTGGATGGCGTGCCGGTTAAGGAGAAACGGATATAATGACCTATATGCTGATAAAGGCGCTGCATCTGGTGGCGTTCACGCTGTGGATAGGCGGTATGCTGCTGCTGGCGGTGGCGATGACCGCCTGGAAACACACTCCCGCCGCCGAGCGCGCGCCCGGCCTGCGGCTATTCAGCGCCGTGCAGCGTTTTAACCAAACCGTGACGCTGCCGGCCATGATCGTCACCTGGCTTTCCGGGCTGGCGCTGACCCTGATGGGCAATTGGCCGCCGTCCCTGTCGCTTATCATCAAGGTCATCTTTGTGCTGGCGTTATCGGCGCTGCACGGTATGCAGTCGGGATCGCTGCGCCGCAGCCTGGGCCGCGCCGAACTGACGGCCCCGGCCATCCTGCGCCACGCCGCCGCCTTTACCCTGGTGGCGCTTATCGCCTGCGTGCTGCTGATCGTACTGCAGCCGCTGTAGCGCGGGCAACGCCGCGCATCGCGGCGGGCGATTACCCGGCTTTCAGTACGGCGGCCACCGTATCCCTGATGGGCGTGGTGGCGCGGCCTATCAGCCGGCTCAACTGCCGGCCATCGTCAAACAGCCCGCCCTGCGACGCGCCGGCATCAGAATCAGCCAGCAGCGCGGCAACCGGCCCGGGCAGTCCCGCCTGGCTGAGCAGCGCCTGGTATTCCGATGGCGGCAGGTCGACATATTTCACCGCCACGCCGGACTGGCGGGTAATTTCCGCCGCCAGTTCGGACAGGGTATAGGCGCTGTCCCCCGCCAGTTCATACACTTTACCGGCCTGGCCGTCCAGGGTTAATACCTTTGCCGCCGCAGCGGCAAAGTCGGCGCGCGCGGCCGAGGCTATCCTGCCGTCGCCGGCGCTGCCCGCCAGGGCGTGGTGGGCCAGGGCGGCGGGGACGCCGGCGGCATGGTTTTCGTTGTACCAGCCGTTGCGCAGCAGCACGACCGGCAGGCCGGAATCACGCAGCAGCGCTTCGGTTGCGCGGTGCTCTTCGCCAAGTCCCAGCGGGCTGGTATCGGCATGCAGCAAGCTGGTGTAAGCCAGTAATTCCACCCCGGCGCGTTTGGCGGCGTCGATCGCGGCGCCATGCTGGCGCGTGCGCTGGCCGAGTTCGCTTGAGGAGATCAGCAGCAGTTTCGTCGCGCCCTTAAACGCGCTGTCCAGCGTCTCGGGCCGGTCATAATCGGCCTGGCGCACGTTAACGCCGCGCGCCGCCAGATCCTGCGCTTTTTGCGGCGAGCGCACGGCGGCCACCAGATCCGAGGCCGGATGGGTTTTTAACAGTTCAGCTATCACTAAACGGCCCAGTTGGCCGGTCGCGCCTGTAATAACAATCATCATTTTCTCCTTTGGGCTTCAGAAAGAGCATCATATCCCCTATACTTACTTAAAGTAAGTACTAACAAAAAGGTAAGTATATGAATTTTCAGGCGGCACCCAAATCCACGCTGGCGCGGCAAATGCAGCGCGGCGAATTGCTTGACGTCAATTGCCCGTCGCGGGAGGTGTTGAAACACCTGACCAGCCGCTGGGGCGTACTGGTGCTGATCGCCTTGTCGCAAGGTACCCATCGTTTTAGCGAGCTGCGCCGTAAAGTGGGCGGCGTCAGTGAAAAAATGCTGGCGCAGACCCTCTCGTGCCTGGAGGAGGACGGCCTGGTCATCCGCCAATCCCTGCCGGTGATGCCGCCCCATGTGCAATATAGCCTTAGCGGGCTGGGACTGGAGGTCGGCGCTATCGTGGAACACCTGGCCGACTGGATAGAAACCCATTTGCCGCAGATTATGCAGGCGCGGCAGGCAAAACCGGCGCGGCGGGAAGCGGATGCCCTGGCCGTGCCTGATGCCGCAATGGTCAGCCGCACCGGCAGCGCGCGGCGCTAATAAGACATTTCGCCATATTTTTCACGATATTCCTTGGGCGTGATATCAAACCCTTTTTTAAATACCGAATAAAAATATTGCAAAGAAGGGTAGCCGCACATTTGCGAGACTTCATTGATGGTGAGCGACGTGGAGATCAATAAATTGCGTGCGCTCTCCAGCTTTTCCTCATGGATGACGTTATGAATTGTTTTACTGGTTTCGTCCTTAAACCGTTTTTCCAGGTTGGAGCGGGACATGCCCACCACGTCCAGCACCTGCTCGACCTTGATGCCCTTGCAGGCATGATAGCGGATATAATGCATCGCCTGTATCACCGCCGGATCGCGCAGCGAGCGGAAGTCCGTCGAGCGGCGCTCCATGACTTTCAGCGGCGGCACCAGAATCCGCTGCAGCGGCAGCCGTGATTTATTCAGCAACTGGTGCAGCAGCTTGGCGGCCTGGTAGCCCATCTGGCGGGTGCCCTGGGCGACGGACGATAAGGCTACCCGGGAAAGGCACCGCGCCAGCTCTTCATTATCGATGCCGATAATGCACAGTTTTTCCGGCACGGCGATATTCAGGTGTTCACATACCTGCAGCAGATGGCGGGCGCGGGCATCGGTTACCGCGATGATGCCGGTTTGCGGCGGCAGCGACTGCAGCCAGTCGGCCAGCCGGTTTTGGGCATGCTGCCAGTTATCCACCGCGGTTTCCACGCCCTGGTAGACTATCGGCTGGTAATACTCATCCGCCGTCAGTTTGCGAAACGCCTGCTCGCGTTCGTGTGACCAGCGCTTGCCGCTGCTGGCCGGCAGGCCGTAAAAAGCAAACCGGTTCAGGCCTTTTTCCTTCAGGTGCAAAAAAGCGCTGGCCACCAGCGCATGGTTATCGGTGGCGATATAGTGCACCGGCGGATATTCCTCGGCATGCTGGTAAGAGCCGCCGACGCCGACAATCGGCACCTTGGCCTCGCTGAGCAGCAGTTCAATTTCCTTATCGTCGTAATCGGCAATCACGCCGTCGCCCAGCCATTCTTCAATACGGTTGATACGGCAGCGGAAATCATCTTCGATAAAAATATCCCAATCGCACTGCGACGCCTGCAAATACTCGCCCACCCCCTCGATAACCTGGCGGTCGTACACTTTATTGGCATTAAATAATAGAGTTATACGATAACGTTTTTCAAACATACGGTGGGTTCTCACGAAAATCTGCCGAAGGCCAGCATATACCTTTGAACAATCAGAAAGAATTGACCGGATGTGCGCCAGCTAGCAAATTCATTATAAAGTGCGGGCGAGGCTCTACTCGCCCAAATGCGCCACCTGCTGGTAGAACCGGCGGAATACTTTCCGTTGCTCCGCATAAGCCTCGTGCCGCTCCTTATCCGGCGTATAGCGGGCCTCCAGCGGCAGCGCGGGCAGCATGTCCGCCCAGGACGTCCCGGGGTGGCAGCTAAGCTGCGCCAGACGCGCCGCGCCCAGCGCCGGACCGACGTCGCCGCCGGTGCGGTAGTCCAGCGCCTCGCCGCTGACATCGGCCAGCAGCTGCCGCCAGTATTCGCTGCGCGCCCCGCCGCCAATCAGCGTGATGCTGTCCGGCCGCAGGCCGGTGCCGTGCAGGGCGTCCATACCGTCCGCCAGGCCGAAGCTGACGCCTTCCACCACCGCGCGCGCCAGGTCGGCCGGGCCGTGTTCATGGGTCAGCCCCCAAAACGCGCCGGTGGCGTTGGGATTATTGTGCGGCGTGCGTTCGCCGGAAAGATAGGGTAAAAACCACACCGGCGCCGCGCCGGGGCGGGACTGCGCGGCGGCTTCCAGCAGTGCCGGCACGCTGCCGATGCCGGTCAGGCGGGCAGCCCAGTCCAGGCAGGATGCGGCGCTGAGCATGACCGACATCAGATGCCAGGTACCCGGCAGCGCATGGCAAAAACTGTGCACCGCCTGCTCGGGATTGCTGAGAAACCCATCGCTGACGGCAAAATAAACGCCGGAGGTGCCAAGCGACAGCATGGCCTGTCCCCGGCGATACAGGCCGACGCCGATGGCCCCGGCCGCGTTGTCGCCGCCGCCGGCCACCACCGGCACCGCGGCCATGCCCCAGCTTGCCGCCACCTGCGGCAACAGGGTGCCGGTCGCCTGGTTGCCCTCGAACAACCGCGGCATCTGCGCCCGGGACAGCCCACAGGCGCCCAGCAGCGCATCGCTCCAGTCGCGGCGCCCGACATCCAGCCACATCGTCCCCGCCGCATCGGACATATCGGTGGCGAAATCCCCGGTTAGACGCAGCCTGAGGTAGTCTTTCGGCAGCAGGACCTTATCCACTTGCGCAAAGATCTGTGGTTCCTGTTCGCGTACCCAGCGCAGCTTGGGGGCGGTAAAACCGGGCATCATCAGGTTGCCGGTGATATCCCGGGAACGGGGCACGTCGTCTTCCAGCGAGCGGCACTGGGCAAAGCTGCGCCCGTCGTTCCACAAAATGGCCGGGCGCAATACCCGCTGCTGCTTATCGAGCAACGTCGCGCCGTGCATTTGGCCGGTCAGTCCGAGGGCGCGCACCCCGCTCAGATCATGCCGGGCGGCCAGGGCGCGCATGGCGCTGTCGGCCGCCCGCCACCACTGCTCCGGGTCCTGCTCGGACCACAGTGGCCGGGGCCGGGAAACGGTCAGGGGTTCCGTATGGCTGCCCAGAATATGCTGCGCCTCGTCCAGCAGAATGGCTTTCACGCCGGAGGTGCCCAAATCTATGCCGATATACATACGCTATCCTTCTGAATTGTCACCACGCCGCCCCCGCGTTGGCGGGGGCGGCGCGGGTTGACTATAGCGGCCGTCCGCCAGCGCGGACGCCGGGATCGCCGCCGGAGACGTTAGCTGAACAAGACCTGGTTGACGATATTTTCCAGCAGTTCCTGCTGTCCGCTGCGATGCTCCGGCGCCAGGGCGTGCTTGCCGGCGTACTGGGCCAGCTCGGCAAGGGAAAGGTTGCCCTGCAGTATCCGCTGCCCCAAATCGCCGTTCCAGCCCGCGTAGCGCGCCTTCACCATCTGCTCCAGGCGACCGTCTTCGATGAGCTTCGCCGCCACTTTCAGCGCCAGCGCCATGGTATCCATGCCGCCGATATGGCCGTGGAACAGATCGTATTTATCGGTGCTTTGCCGGCGTACCTTGGCATCGAAATTCAGTCCGCCGGTCGTGAAGCCGCCGGCCTTGAGGATTTCATACATCACCAGCGCATTTTCCTCCACGCTGTTGGGGAACTGGTCGGTATCCCAACCGGACTGCGGATCGCCGCGATTGGCATCTACCGAACCAAAGATCCCGAGTGCTATGGCGGTGGCGATTTCATGATGGAACGTATGCCCGGCGAGCGTGGCGTGGTTGGCCTCGACGTTAACCCGGATCTCTTTTTCCAGGCCGAACTGTTTTAAAAAGCCGTACACCGTGGCGACGTCATAGTCGTACTGGTGTTTGGTCGGCTCCTGGGGTTTGGGTTCGATAAGCAGCGCGCCCTGGAAACCGGTTTTGTGTTTATGTTCCACCACCATTTGCATAAAGCGGCCGATCTGCTCGCGTTCCTGGCGTAAATCGGTGTTCAGCAGCGTTTCATAGCCTTCGCGTCCGCCCCACAGCACGTAATTTTCCCCGCCGAGTTTGCGGGTGGCGTCCATGGCGCTGTTGACTTGGGTGGCGGCCCAGGCGAAGATTTCTGGATCCGGACTGGTGGCCGCGCCGGCGCCGTAACGCGGATGGCTAAAGCAATTCGCCGTGCCCCACAGCAGCTTGATGCCGGTCTGCTGCTGCTTTTGCGCCAGCACGTCGGTCAATATGGCGAAGTTATTCAGATAGTCTTTGATGGTGGGACTGTCCGGCAGGATATCAATATCATGGAAGCAGTAATAAGGCGCGCCCAGTTTGCTGAAAAATTCAAAGGCCACATCGGTTTTCAGCCGCGCCTGGGCCAGCGCGTCTCCCGCGTGCTGCCAGGGACGGTCGAAAGAACCCACGCCGAACATATCGGTGCCGCCCCAGCAGAAGGTATGCCAGTAACAGACGGCAAAACGCAAATGGTCCTCCATGCGTTTACCCAAAATCTTTTCGTCGGCGTTATAGTGATGAAACGCCAGCGGATTGGTGCTTTGCGTACCTTCAAAACGGATTTTTTCAACTTGATCAAAGAATTGAGACATAATGACTCCTTGGAAACACCAGGTCCGTTCTGAAGCGGACGGGATTTATCAGGCCGGCGGGTAAATATGACGGCACAATAAGCAAATCTGTGCTTGATTCTGGTAATAACGCCCGGCGCGATCAATTACGTTATTTCACATCGCCATTCATGAAATTATTAATTGTGCGCGGGATCACAAGGAATAGGGGATAAAAGCGCTTTTTGGCGGGGAAAATACGGAAGTTAATGTTTGGCCGGCCTTAACCTCACCGGCAAAATAAGGCGCAGCTCACAGAATACGCATTTGAGTAAAATATCATAATGCCGTTGTGAAAATTTGCAATTGCCGCTGCTGATTTCCGACCCTAATACTACATGGGTTAACTCTGTCGCCTCTTGGGCGCCCCTACGCAACATTATTTGTAAAGGTTTGATTCTTATCCGTTGCTCGGCAAGTTCCATTGCTGAATATGTTCTTATAAAAGTAACATAAGGAATTAAAATGAAACTGAAAACTCTCCTGCTTTCCGCCTGCGCGGCGCTGGTATTGCTAAGCCAGCCGGGCATGGCCAAACAAATCAAGATCGGCATGGCGGTGGACGACCTGCGTCTGGAACGCTGGCAAAAAGACCGCGATATTTTCGTCGCCAAGGCCAAATCACTGGGTGCCGATGTTTTTGTTCAATCCTCCAACGGCAATGAAGAAACGCAAATGTCACAAATAGAGAATATGATCAATCGCGGCGTCGACGTGTTGGTGATTATTCCTTACAACGGACAAGTGTTAAGCAATGTTATTGCCGAAGCGAAACGGGAGGGCATAAAAGTCCTCGCTTATGATCGAATGATAAATAATGCTGATGTGGATTTTTATATTTCCTTTGATAACGAAAAAGTCGGGCAACTGCAGGCGCAAAGCCTGGTTAAGCGGGTGCCGCAAGGTAATTATTTCCTGATGGGCGGCTCGCCGGTGGATAATAACGCCAAAATGTTCCGCGCCGGCCAGATGACGGTGCTTAAACCCTTGATTGACAGCGGTAAGATAAAAATCGTCGGCGACCAATGGGCCGACGGCTGGTTACCTGAAAACGCCCTGAAAATCATGGAGAATGCCCTGACCGCCAATAACAATAAAATTGACGCGGTAGTGGCCTCCAACGATGCCACCGCCGGCGGCGCCATCCAGGCGCTGGCCGCCCAGGGGCTGGCCGGCAAAGTGGCCATTTCGGGCCAGGATGCGGATCTGGCCGGTATTCAGCGGATTAACCAGGGCACCCAGACCATGACGGTGTATAAACCGATCAAGCAGCTGGCCTCCACTGCCGCCGAGATAGCGGTTCAATTGGGCAATGGTGAAAAACCCAAGTCCAACGCCTCCCTTAACAATGGCCTCAAGGACGTCCCCTCCTATTTGCTGACGCCGATCTCGGTGGATAAAAGCAACATAGAGAGCACGGTCATCGCCGATGGTTTCCACAAGAAATCCGATCTGAACTAATCCGCCTGAACGCCGGCTGTCGTCTGTGACGTTAACTGAACCGGGCCGCGCTAAACAGCGGCCCGGTTGCGGAGGTTGATTATCGTGGCATCAAATTTGCTGGAAATGAAAAATATCACCAAGCGGTTCGGCCAGGTCAAGGCGGTGGATAATGTGTCCCTGACCATCGAGGCCGGCCAGGTGCTGTCGCTGTGCGGCGAAAACGGCTCGGGTAAATCGACGCTGATGAAAGTGCTGTCGGCGGTGTATCCGCACGGCACCTTCGAGGGCGAGATCCTGTTCGGCGGCGAACCGCTGGTGGCGCACGGGGTACGCGATACCGAACAAAAGGGCATCGCCATTATTCATCAGGAGCTGGCACTGGTGAAACAAATGACGGTACTGGAGAATATTTTCCTCGGCACCGAGTGGGCGAAATACGGCGTCATGGATTATGACAATATGTACCTGCGCTGCCAGCGGATGCTGGCGCAGGTCAAACTCAATATCGACCCCGACACGCGGGTCGGCGAACTGGGCCTGGGCCAGCAGCAGTTGGTGGAAATCGCCAAGGCGCTCAACAAGCAGGTCCGCCTGCTGATCCTGGACGAGCCCACCGCGTCGCTCACCGAAAGCGAGACCGCCATCCTGCTCGATATCGTCGACGATTTGCGCAATCACGATATCGCCTGCATTTATATTTCCCATAAACTTAATGAAGTCAAAGCCATATCGGACATGATCTGCGTCATTCGCGACGGCAGGCATATCGCCACGCGTCCGGCCGCGGGCCTGAGCGAAGAGGCGCTGATCACCATGATGGTGGGCCGCGAACTGACGGAGCTTTATCCCCATGAGCCTCATGTGATTGGCGAGGAAATCCTGCGGGTGGAGGGCCTGACGGCCTGGCATCCGGTCAATCAGCATATCCGCCGCGTCAATAATGCCGCCTTCAGCCTGCATAAAGGGGAAATCCTCGGCATCGCCGGGCTGGTGGGATCGGGTCGTACCGAACTGGTGCAGTGCCTGTTCGGCAGTTATCCGGGGCGCTGGGAGGGCACGATCCTGCTCCATGGCGCGCCGGTACGTTTCGCCAACTGCCGCCAGGCAATGCGCCGGGGGATAGCCATGGTGCCCGAGGATCGTAAAAAGGACGGCATCGTGCCGGTGATGAGCGTCGGCGCCAATATTACCCTGGCGGCGCTCAACCAATTCACCGGCGGGTTCGGCATGGTGGACGAGGCCGCCGAGCAGGCCGCGGTGCGTGACGCCATCGGGCGGCTGAAGGTGAAAACCGCTTCCCCGGAACTGGCCATCGGCCGGCTTAGCGGCGGCAACCAGCAAAAAGCCATCCTGGCGAAATGTCTGCTGCTAAACCCGGACATCCTGATACTCGACGAGCCGACCCGCGGTATCGATATCGGCGCCAAGCAGGAAATCTACCTGCTGATTAATCAATTGGTGCGCCAGGGCATCGCCGTCATCGTGGTGTCCTCGGAATTACCCGAGGTGCTGGGCATCAGCGATCGGGTGCTGGCGATGCACCAGGGTGTCATTAAAGCCTCACTTATCAACCGCAACCTGACCCAGGAACAGGTCATGGAAGCGGCGCTCAGGAGTGATTCCCATGTCTAAAATTATTCACACCGACGGTGCGGCGATTGCCGGCGGCAGGCGGAAGTCCCTCAACCTGCAGGTGTTCGTCATGCTGGCCGCCATCGTGGTCATCATGCTGTTTTTCACGTTTACCACCGAAGGCTCGTACCTGAGCGCGCGCAATATTTCCAACCTGCTGCGCCAGACCGCCATTACCGGCATTCTCGCGGTCGGCATGGTATTTGTCATCATCTCGGCGGAGATCGATCTGTCGGTCGGCTCCATGATGGGATTGCTGGGCGGGGCGGCGGCGATTTTCGACGTCTGGCTGGGCTGGCCGCTGCCGCTGACCATCGCCGTGACCCTGGTGCTCGGGTTGCTGCTCGGCGCTTGGAACGGCTGGTGGGTGGCGTACCGCAAGGTGCCTTCGTTTATTGTCACCCTGGCGGGCATGCTGGCGTTTCGCGGCATTTTAATCGGCGTCACCAACGGGACCACGGTATCGCCCACATCGCCCGCCATGTCGCAGATCGGGCAAAGCTATCTGCCGGGCGGCGCGGGGTTCGGCATCGGGTTTATCAGCCTGGTGCTGTTTATCGCCTGGCAATGGCGCCGGCGCGGCAATCGCCAGCGTCTGGGATTGTCCGTGCCGGCCAAGACCTGGGATATGACGCGCCAGGCTATTACCGCCGTGGTGGTATTGGGCGCCATTTATTTGCTTAACGACTACCGTGGCGTGCCCACGCCGGTGCTGATGCTGGTGGCGCTGATGCTGGCCGGCCTGTTTATGGCGTCCCGCACCGCCTTCGGCCGGCGCGTCTATGCCATCGGCGGCAATATTGACGCCGCCCGGCTTTCCGGCGTGAATGTCGAGCGCACCAAGCTGGCGGTATTCGCCATCAACGGCCTGATGGTGGCGATTGCCGGGCTTATCCTCAGTTCCCGCCTTGGCGCCGGATCGCCGTCGGCGGGCAATATCGCCGAACTGGACGCCATCGCCGCCTGCGTCATCGGCGGCACCAGCCTGGCCGGCGGCGTCGGCAGCGTGGCCGGCGCGGTAATGGGCGCGTTTATCATGGCGTCGCTGGATAACGGCATGAGCATGCTTGACGTGCCCACGTTCTGGCAATATATCGTTAAAGGGGCCATCCTGCTGCTGGCGGTTTGGATGGATACCGCCACCAAAAAACGGGTGTAAGGTCTGTTTCAGCGCCACGGGCCGCCGGCGGGCGGCCCGTTTTTTTATTCATTAACGGTACGCGCTTTTATGGCGTAAAGTTAAACGCATATTAAATAATATTAAAAAACACAACCAGTAGATTGACGTTTTTATTAATGCCTTCTTAAATCAATAAGAGGATAATCCTGTTTATAAGTATAATGATTTTCAATCAGTTAGCGTGATTAATATATAGTAATTAATAATTAATAGACAAATTAAATAATATATTGCAAGGCATAGTGGTGTTTTACTCCCTCCACCGAGATAATCCGCTGATGATCCTGAGTGAGTTTGTTAACGATATAAAAGCCAATCCCGCTGCCTCCCTGTTGGCGATCGTTATTACCGCCATCGGTTTTGCCACGACCTTCTTAATTCTGCTGCTCTTTATCGACGATGCTAAAATAGACCGGTTTTATCCCGGCGCTGAACGCCTTTACCGCATCGAAACCCTGTTTTGCCCACCCAACGGCGATAAGGTGCGTTCCGCCCAGGCCCCGCTGCCGTTGCTTGACGCGCTGCGCAAACAACCGGGGATTGACCGCGTCGTCTATGCCCTGCGGCTGTTTACTACCGTTCGCAGCGAGGGGCGGTTTGTCCATCGCGTACCGGTGTTCGCGGTCAGCGCAGGCTTCCTGACGCAGCTCAATCCCTACCGCCAGGCCCCCGCCTTGCTTGCGGCGAACGAAATTTATATCACGCCGGCCTTTAACCGCCGGTATCTCGGCCTGGCGTCCCCCGTGGGCAAGACTATCGATCTGGGCGACAAAGGCCGGTTTGTGATCAAGGGCGTGCTTGAACCCCGTTCCGACAGCAGCATCGATATGCCGGCGGTCATTGCCTTCTCACCGGCGGCGATGGCGGGTTATCACGATAAGCGGAGAGACTGGTATCACAGCCACCTGTTTATTTTTATCAGGACCGCCCCGGCCGCGCCGTTTGATAACGCTCTGCTGGATAAACTGGTCGGGCTTCACGCCCCGCCGCTATCCGGGACGCCCATTACTCCCACGGCATTCATTCACCTGCGCGCCAAACCTATCCAGCAGATGCATTATGACGACGGTTATGCCGATGACATGGCCGCGACTATCGCCAAACCCTTGCTGCATGCCCTGTATGCGGCCGCGTTGTTTGTGCTGCTGACCACGGCGGTAAACTATTTTAACGTCAATGCCATCGTTAACGCCGCCAAACGGCGCAGCCTGAAGATCAAACGCGCGCTGGGCGCGTCGGATAAACAGCTTGCCGCCGAGTCGGTGGCGGTCATCGTGCCGCAGTTTGCCGTCATCTGCGCGCTGGCGCTGTTGATATTGTTCGGGGCGTCCGCCATGTCGCCTTACGTCCTGGCGCTGATATCACATCACAGCGCCGCATTGCTGGCCGCGCTGTTCCTGGCGGTGCTGCTGCTTATCGGCTGCGTGGTGATCGCCGCGCATGTGCTTTATTTCTGCTGTTTTGTTGTATCCGCCGGCGCGGGACGGGCAAATCACCGCCACGAAACCACCGCGGCCTATTACCTCAACCGGCTTACCCTGGTGACGCAACTGCTGATCTCGGGCGTCCTGGTCTACTCCTGGGCCGGTACGGCGGCGCAGAACCGTTACGTCATGCAAGCCGATTTCGGCTATCGCCAAAAGAACCTGCTGACGTTTGAACCCAGCGAACGGCTCCATTCGCTTGAAAGCGTGCGCGCGCTGCAAAACCGCCTCAAAGAGGACGCCGGCAGCGCCAATATCGCCTTGAGCAACTGGCGCCCGTTTGATATGACGCCTACTGCGCTCATTATCCAGCATGCCCGCCAGCAGGCCAAGGATCAGTTCGTGACCGTCAGCGCTCTCGACGTCGACCCTCACTTTACCCGGGTATGGGGCCTTGAAACCCTGGGCGGCGGAGAAAATGCCATTGCCGTAAGCGCCGATCCGGCGGTGCGCCATGTGATTGCCACCCGGGCCTTTATCGGGCTGATGGGGCTGTCTTCCTATGATGAAGCGCTTAACACGACCTTCTACGCCGAGGTGGACGGCGGGAGGCGCCGGCTGCGCGTGCTGCGCGTCGTCGATAACTTTTATCCGGGCGAGCGTACCCGCCAGCCGCCGCCGCTGATGCTGTTCATTAACGATCGGGTGGAAAAGTATGCCGCTATCGGGTTTTCCACCGCGGCGCAACGGGATCGCATCATCTCCGCGCTCAGCGGTTATGGCCTGGCGGACCTGCAGGTGCGCACGGTGGAAGAACTGCATGCCGAACACTATAAAAACAGCCTGTTGATCCAGGACGTCATCAGGCTGGTGGCTTCTCTTTCCCTGTTCCTGATGCTGGTCAGCGCGATGGTCATCGGGCTGTCGGAGGCCCGGCGGCTCAATCAGACCCTGATGATCATGGCGGCGGTGGGCGGCTCGGTGTCTACCAGCGCGGTCTTTTTCCTGCGGCAAAACATGCTGGCGCTGACGCTGACGTTGTCGCTATCCCTCGGCATCGGGGTTGTGCTCCTGCGGCGCTGGCTGGGCCAATTCGACGTGGTCACCGGTCTGGCCCTTACCTATGCCTTCGCCGCCCTGATGCTCCTGGGCCTGGCGGTGATGGCGGTGATGGTCGCGACCCTGCTGGCCGGTGGCGGCCGGCTGGCGCGCCTGCGGCGAGGGCCACGGCTATGGACGTAAAACTGGATAAAAAGGCTGCCCTGCATCCGGGCGCCGGATGGATCGCCTGGATCGCCGCCGCGCTGTTGATCCTGCTGTGCGCAGGGCTCTATAAGCTGGCCACCACCGATAATTACCTGCGCCTGCCGTTGGCGAGCGTGGCCTTGCATCCGGTGACGCGCGGGGCCTATACCGACACCCTGGTTACCCGCGCCATCGCCCTCCCCAACGAAAGCGTTATCGTTTCCACGGAGCGCGGAGGGAAGGTGGTCGATATCTATAAAGCCTCTTCCGATTATGTCAAAAAAGGCGAAATTATCGCCCGCCTGTCCAATTATGATTTTGTCCTGCAGGTCACCTCGCGCATCGCCGACGCCACCGAACAGATCAATAATCTGCGCAATATGCGCATGTTATTGGAACGCAACAGCCGCGACACCAAGCTTGAGCTGCAGAAATCCCATTACAACCGGCAGAAGCTGGTCAAGGACATCCGGCGCAATAAAAAGCTGTTTGAAAAAGCCATTATCGAAAAGGCTAAATATGAAGACCTGCTGGATGAGTTAGCGCATTGGGAAAAAACCTGCGCCATTTTGTCCGGACACGATCGGCAGCAGGACCAAATACTGCCGCAGCAGTTCCAGGAAATTGATCGCTCCATCAAACGCCTGGGCAAACTGGTGGATTTGATCAAGGGCGGCCTGGAGCAGCTGATTATCGTCTCGCCCATCGACGGCACCCTCTCATCGCTGGATATCAAAATCGGCCAGCAGATTAAACCCGGCGACAAGGTTACCATGGTCGACAACCTGCATTCCTACTACTTTGAAGCCGATTTCAGTGAATATTACCTGGATAAAATCAAGCCCCAGGCCAATGTCATGGCGCAGGCCGGCGGCATCGAAATCCCCCTGGCCATTGAATCGGTATCCTCGGCGGTGGACAACGGCAAGTTCAAGGCCAGGCTCCGGCCGTCCCAGCCCCAGCAGATTGCCCTGAAGCGCGGGCAATCCATCGATCTGCATGTGTTTCTGAGTACGCAGCAGGACGCGCTGCTCGTCCCTTCCGAAGCGGTGTTTTTCAACGAGGGCCAGGCGCTGGTCTATGTGTTTGATGAAAACGATCGGCGGGCGGTTAAGACGCCGGTGCGGTTAAAGCGGCAGGGCGCGGCACAGGCGGAAATACTCGGCGGGCTTGCCGAAGGGCAACGGGTGGTGACCTTCGCGGATAATGATTACGAAAAATCCAATATCATTGAGTTTGATTGATATGATTACCTTGGAAAGAGGCGGTAAGTTCTACACCACCAAGACCATCAAGACCCTGGCGCTGAACGCGGTAAGCCTTAACGTCGGGGCGGGGGACTTTCTTGCCGTCATGGGGCCGTCCGGTTCAGGCAAATCCACCCTGCTGAACGTGCTGGGAATGTTCGAGCCCCTTGATGAAGGCCGTCTGACCCTGGCCGGCGAAAACGTCGCCGCCCTGGGTTATGCGCAGAAAATCGCCTTACGACGGCGGCTTATCGGCTATATATTCCAATCGTTTAACCTGATCCCTTCCATGTCGGTCTATGACAACGTGGTTCTGCCGCTGAAATACCGCGGCGTGGCGAAGGCGGAGCGCCGGCGGCGGGTTGATCAGATCCTGGCGGTATTCGGCCTGACGCATCGCGCCGGGCATTATCCGGCGCAGCTGTCCGGCGGCCAGCAGCAGCGGGTGGCCATTGCCCGCGCCATGGTGTCCCGCCCCGGCCTGATACTGGCGGATGAACCCACCGGCAACCTGGACAGTAAGAACAGCCGCGACGTACTGGAACAGCTGAAAAACATCAACCGGGAAGGCACGACCGTGGTGATGGTGACGCATTCGCAGGAGGCGTCGAGTTATGCCAACCGGGTGCTGACCATGCGCGACGGGCGTCTTGCATAATGCCGGCGCGGGCATGGCGATAAAAGCCATTGGCATAACGGCATACATTAAAAAGCAAGCTTCAGGGGGTTTAACCGCCGCGGGCATGCCACCCTAATCATCAGTCTGGTCACCACCTGGCCGTAGCGATATGATGAAACCAAAGGGGCTTTGCCATGAAACCAGGTAACACTGCATCCATGATACCCACCGAGCAGGACCCGCGCTGGCAGGCCATCGTCGCGCGCGATAAAGCCGCCGACGGCCGGTTTGTTTATGCCGTCAGGACCACTGGGATATTCTGCTCGCCATCCTGCCCGTCGCGCCTGCCTCTGGCGGCGAATGTGCTGTTTTTCGCCAATGCCGAAGACGCGTTGCGGGCGGGCTTCCGTCCCTGCAAACGCTGCCGCCAGGGCCGGCCTTCGCTAGCGGCGGAACAGGCGGCGAAAATCCAGCTGGCCTGCCGTTATATTGACGGGGCTGAGGGGATGCCGACACTGGCGGAGCTGGCGCAACAGGCCGCCTTAAGCCCGTTCCATTTCCACCGGTTATTTAAGTCCGTTACCGGCCTGACGCCGAAAGCCTATGCCGTGGCCCGGCGTAACCAGCGGGTGCGGCAACGGCTTGCGGGCGACGCCTCGGTGACCGACGCGGTGCTGGAGTCCGGCTTTAACTCCCAGGGCCGTTTTTACGCCGGAGCCGATGCGCTGCTGGGGATGACGCCCACCGCTTACCGGGCGGGAGGGAAGGGCGTTGCTATCGTCTTTGCGGTCGGGCGTTGCTCGCTGGGTGATATCCTGGTCGCCCAGAGCGCGCGCGGCATCTGCGCCATCCTGTTGGGCGACGATGCGCAGCGGCTGGTGGAACAGTTGCAGGATACCTTCCCCCACGCGGCGCTGGCGGGGGACGATGAGGCCTTTGCCCGGCGGATGGCGCTGGTGGTGGGGTTTGTCGATGCGCCGGCCCTTGGCCTGGACCTGCCGCTGGATATTCGCGGCACCGCCTTCCAGCAGCGCGTCTGGCAGGCCCTGCGGGATATCCCGCCCGGGCGCACGGCCAGCTACCTGGAGGTGGCGAAACGCATCGGTTCGCCCGCCGCGGTGCGCGCCGTGGCGGGCGCCTGCGCCGCCAATATGCTGGCGGTGGCCATACCCTGCCATCGGGTGGTGCGCAGCGACGGGGCGTTATCCGGCTATCGCTGGGGGGTGGACCGCAAACGGCTGCTACTGGATAAGGAGGCCAAAGGCTAAGCGGCGTGACGCCACGATCGGCGGCCATATAATACCCGCGATGAGCCAGCCGGGTCATCGCGATGCGGCCCGATGATGCCGGTATCCACCGCCGGCGGCGGCGGACGCCAACGACTTAGCGACGCGAAGAATGTCGCTACCGGTACCGGCGGCGAGGCGTGTTTCCGCTTATTTTGTCTTACCCGGCAGCGCCAGGATACCCCAGGTGATAATCCCCCCCGCCAGTCCCCAAAAGGCGCTGCCGATGCCGAAAAAACCGACGCCGGACGCGGTCAGTAAAAAGGTGACGATAGCGGCATCCCGGTGCGTCTCTTCCAGCAGGGCGCGATGCAGGCTGCCGGCAATGGTGCTCAGCAGCGCCAGCCCGGCGATGGTATGGATAAGCGCCGCGGGCAAGGCGCCGAACACCATGCCGATGGAGCCGCCGAACAGCCCGGCCAGCAGATAGGCCGCGCCCGCGGCGGCGGCGGCCATATACCGGCGCGCGGGGTCGGGATGGGCCTCCGGGCTCATGCAAATGGCGGCGGTAATCGCGGCGATGCATATGGAAAACCCGCCCAAGGGCGCCAGGATCAGCGACGCCAGCCCCGTCCAGGCGATCAGCGGCGAGGTCGGCACGCGATAGCCGGCGGCTTTCAGGGTGGCGATGCCCGGCGCGTTTTGCGAGGCCATGGTCACGAGAAAAAACGGCATGCCGACGCCCATCAGCGCGGAGAGGGTAAAATGCGGCATGATAAAATGCGGGGCGGCGAAGGTCAGCGGCTTACCGGCGAAGGCAATCTGGCCCTGCAGGCCGGCAACGGCCAGGCCGACGCCAAGCGCCGCCACGACGGCATAGCGCGGCGCCAGGCGCCGCGTCAGGAAAAAGGCCAGGCACATGCCCGCCGCCAGCACAAAATGACTTTGCAGCGCGATAAACGCATCCAGTCCGAAACGCAGCAAAATTCCCGCCAGCATCGCCGCCGAAATCGCTTGCGGAATATGCTGCATCAGCCGGGCGAACAGCCCGGTCACGCCACACAGTAAAATCAGTGCGCAGGCAAAGATAAAGACGCCGACGGCCTCGTTAATCGAGTAGCCCGGCAGGCTGGTGACCAGCAGCGCCGCGCCGGGTGTCGACCAGGCGGTGAGGATCGGCGCGCGGTAATACAGCGACAGGCCCAGCGAGGTTATGCCCATTCCCAGGCCCAGCATCGTCAGCCAGCCGCCGATTTGCTCAACGCTGGCCCCCGTGGCCTGGAGCGCCTGAAACACGATGGCCGCCGAGCTGGCATAGCCCACCAGTACGGCGATAAAACCGGCGATGACGGCGGAAAACGAGAGGTCGCGTAATGCGGAGCGAGGCGCCATGCTGATCATATCCTATTGCCGTGCAATGTTATAAATCACCGGGGCCATAGCGCCCCTGTTTCTGGTTGTGTTTTGCAATGTCGCCTTAAAACTTAACATTGTGCGCGACAACACTCAATCGCGAGCGACATGCCGGGGAACGGCGAACGTGAAAACGCCGCTGGGAATGTAAAGCTACCGGTAGCATTTAAGTTATTTAATCAAGGTTTAGCCAAGATGGGCTATAATTCCACGATTATTATGAAATAGTCAGATTATGTGCTTATTTTTTGATAATGGCCATTAAATATATATAGTTGAACCGTTTGATTTATTTAAGGATGCTAATATATGAATGTGAATTTTCAATATAAGTCTTTTGAACTCAGTAACGTCATCATCATAAAAAACAATTCAGGTAACTCTGTCAACCTTACAGGCGAGGAAATAAAAAGTGTAATCGAAACGGGTTGCGAAAAAATAAATTTGCATAACTGTTTTACTCGCGCGGGTAATAACGACATTTATATCAAAAGCCAAAGCGGTGCTATATCCATCTCTGAAGGAGATATCCACTGTAATGTTCAATCTCAATCAGGAAAAATCAGCTGTGAACATGTTATTCTGACTAACGTCGAAACCGACTCTGGAAAAATTAATTTAAAAAATGTCGAAAAGGCCGGATTTATAAAATCAATGTCAGGCAAGGTTACGCTTAATAACTCCATTGCGGACAGTGTGACTACCGCCAGTGGTAATTTGTCACTTAAAAACAAAAGCCATGTAAAAGGTGATGTCATTACTGCAGGCGTTTTTTCAATAAAAGACTCTGTCATAGATAAAACGTTGGAAATATGCTCGAATAATGTCACTATCGGTGCTAACTCAATCGTTAATGAAGTCTATATGAAAAAGCCTAATATAGAAGAAAATTTTATTAACTCTAATTACCAAAAAATCATTTTTATTGATGGAGTCAACGCTAGCAATATAAATACCATTATTAGTGGCGTTAACTTTCCCCCCGGAAACTTAAACCTTGTTGGGGTAAATAATATTAGGTTCAGCACACAAAATCACGATTTTACCAGCGGACGCATAACTCAACCACAAGAAAATAGCATAACGATAGAAAATGACGCAGTGGTGAAATCATTGAGGTTTGACGGGGATGAATGCACCGTTATATTGAAAGGCAGCGCCCGTTTCGAAGGCGACCGCAATGTACCGGGGCTTACAGTCAAAAACGCATAACCCGCTTTGGCATCCGGTGCTGTTGACGGTAAAACGGCCTCATCGCGCGGCCGTTAACGGTATAACTCCCTCTCCGGTGATTGCAGATTCCGCCTGCTTCGCCAGTCGCCCAGCGTCAGGCTGGCCAGGCGCGCCACGCCCCGGTAGAACGGATGCTCCGTGCCTTGTTCCAGCAATGCCAGGTAGCGTCCCGACCAGGGCAATATATGCTGCGCCAGCAGGGCGTCCAGCACGCTTTCATTATTTTCCGCCAGCCAGGCGGCCAGCATCAGCAGCAGGCCGATATGGTCCTCCGGCTCGCCGTCCTGCTGCCGGGAGGCGATGCCTTCCTGCGCCAGCCAGCGGCGCAGCGCCACGGTGGATTCCCCAAACAGCACGCTTTCCTTATCGAGATAGACCGATCCCCAGGGCGGGGCGGGCAGGGCATAGGGGCCGATAAACAGATTTTGAAAGGTCTCCTCCAAAGCGTCATGCCAAGGCGCGGCCAGGCCCTGGCGAATCAGCGCCGCCGCGTCTTCGACGCCGCTCTCGACAGGCCATTCCCGCTCCCAGCCCGGGGCCGCCAGCGCTTTCAGCAGGCCGGCGTTGGGCGCCGACAGGGGCGGATAATACAGCAAGGCCCCCAGCGTGCGCCCGGTCAGGGCCATATTCACATCATTCATATCATCGCCCCTAACCGGCAATCGCCATGCCCACGGTCATATGCAGGCCGTAAAATACCGCCCGGCCGATCAGTTCGCCGCCGAGCACCAGCACCAGGCCCAGCGTAAGTCCCGCCAGCGGCGGCGTGTTGCCGCGCGCCACCGGCCACAGCCAGCAGGCGAGGCCCAGCGCCAGCAGCAGCACCCGTCCGGCCATCAGCAGGCCATAGTCGGGGATAAGCGCCGAGGCCTGCTGCACCGAACTGTGGATCGCGGCCAGCCCGGCGGCCTGCATCATCACCGCCGCCACGCTTATCATCACCGCGATAACGCTTATCCAGGGCAGGTAGCGCCAGCCCGGCCCGCGGATGCCCGCGGCCTGCAGCAGCAGGTAGCCCAGCAGCGGGCCGCCGATAAACACCGTCAGCACAAAGCCGAGCGGGGTATAGATATTATCCCAGGTGGGCACGGTATCAATCATATAGACCCGGCCCATGGCATAAAGAAATACCAGGCCCGACAGCGCGGTAATCACCAGCCAGATCTTGTTAAGCGCCCGGGGCATGTGGTTAAACACCGCCATCAGCCAGTAGATGCCGCCGAGGGCGAAAAACAGCGAACCGGTGGCGATTTCATTGCTCAGCGGCGAGGCGCCCAGGCGGTTAAGCGCGTTCATGGCGCGCATCGGCGAGCCCAGGTGCATCATCGAGGCGATAAATCCCAGCCCCATCAGCAGCCACAGGAAAAACATGGCCAGATGCACCCGCCGCGCCTGCTGCACCGTCAGGTTGCCGGCCAGCAGCACCATGGCCATCACCAGATAACCGCCGATTACGCTCTGGCCCGCCACGGTAAAAAACATCAGCGGCCATTCATGCCATCCGTTACCCATATCACACCTCCCTTGGATTGGCGAGAAAGCCGGTGGTGTCGCCCTGCGGGCGGCAATTGGCATTGGCTTTGATCACCAGGTTGGGCATGGTGAAATGCGCCGCCGGCAGCGGCGCCACGTCGGCCAGGTCGCCATACTTGTCGCGCAGTTCGCCGATAGGCGCCAAATCCAGCGCGCGCAGCGGGCAGGATTCCACGCAGACAGGTTTTTGTCCCACCGCCACGCGCTCATGGCAGCCGTCGCATTTGGTCATATGCCCCTTGGCCTCGTTAAACTGCGGCGCGCCGTAGGGACAGGCCATATGACAATAGCGGCAGCCGATACAAATGTCCTCGTTGACTACCACAAAGCCGTCTTCGCCTTTGTGCATGGCGCCGCTCGGGCACACTTTGACGCAGGCGGGATCCTCGCAATGATTACAGGCGATGGACAGGTAATAAGCGAACACATCCTGGCGATAGCCGGCGCCGTCCGCCTGCCAGGTGCCGCCGGCATACTCATAGATGCGGCGGAAACTGACATCCGGCCCCAGGTTCTTGTAATCCTTGCAGGCCAGCTCGCAGGTCTTGCAGCCGGTGCAGCGACTCGAATCAATATAAAAACCGTATTGCGTGCTCATTCACTACACCTTCTCGATCTGTATCAGGTTGGTATGCTGCGGATTGCCCTTGGCCAGCGGCGATGGACGCTGCGTGGTCAGGGTATTGATGCAGCCGCCGTGATCGATTTTATCCCCGGCCATATCGGCCTGATGCCAGGCGCCCTGGCTGACGGCCGTCACGCCGGGCAGGATGCGCGGCGTTACCTTGGCGTCGATCCTGATCTCGCCCCGGTCGTTAAAGACCCGCACCTTATCGCCGTTGCGAATGCCCCGGCTTTCGGCGTCGATAGGATTGATCCACACCTCCTGCGGACAGGCGGCCCGCAGCACGTCGATATTGCCGTAGCTGGAGTGGGTGCGCGCCTTATAGTGGAAACCGGCCATCTGCAGCGGAAAACGCGCGCGCAGCGGATCGTCCCAGCCCTCGAAGGTGGGGACATACCGGGGCAGCGGACTGATGCTTTCATCCGCCTGCAGTTGCCAGGTGGCGGCCAGCTGCGCCAATGCCGCCGAATAGATTTCAATTTTGCCGGAAGGGGTTTTCAGCGGATTGGCCGCCGGGTCCGCGCGGAATTTACGGTAGGCGACAAAGTGGCCGTCGGGATCCTGGCGTTTATAGATGCCCTGGGCTTTTAACTGCTCATAGGACGGCAGTTGCGGGTCCTTGGCCAGCATCTTGGCATATAAAAATTGCAGCCATTCGGACTGGGTGCGCCCTTCGGTAAATTTTTGCGCCACATCCGCGCCGAGGCGCCGCGCGATATCGCTGGTGATCTGGTAAATCGAGCGGCGCTCGAATTTTGCCGAGGTGGCGGGCTGGCCGAAAATCAGATACCCCATATTGGCGGCGTAATCGTTGGGGACGATATCCTCCTGTTCGGTGGTCATCAGGTCCGGCAACAGGATGTCGGCGTATTTCGCCGATGAGGTCATAAAGTTTTCAATCACCACGATCATTTCGCAATCGCGCTCGTTTTTCAGGACTTCATGGGTGCGATTGATATCCGAATGCTGGTTGACCAGGGTATTGCCGGCATAGTTCCAGATAAATTTAATCGGCACGTCGAGCCGGTCCTTGCCTTTTATGCCGTCTTTTAACGCCGTCATTTCCTTGCCGCGTGAGATGGCGTCGGTCCATAAAAATACCGGGATCTGGGTTTTCACCGGATTGGTCAATACCGGCAGCCGTTCGATGGTAATGGTGTAGGTGGACTCGCGGGCGCCGCTGTTGCCGCCGTTAATGCCCACGTTGCCGGTGAGGATCGGCAGCATGGCGATGGCGCGCGCGGTCTGCTCGCCGTTGGCCTGGCGCTGCGGCCCCCAGCCCTGGCAAATATAAGCCGGTTTGGTCGCACCGATTTCACGCGCCAGCTTGATGATCCGATCGCGGGGGATACTGGTGATCCTCTCCGCCCACTCCGGCGTCTTGGCGATGCCGTCGTCGCCCTGGCCGAGGATATAGGCTTTGTAGTGGCCGTTGGCCGGCGCGCCGGCCGGCAGGGTTTTTTCGTCGTAACCGACGCAGTAGGTATCCAGAAACGCCTGATCCACCAGATTTTCACTGATCAATACCCAGGCGATCGCCGACACCAGCGCCGCGTCGGTGCCGGGGCGAATGGGGATCCATTCATCCTCGCGCCCGGCGGCGGTATCGGTATAGCGCGGATCGATAACGATCATGCGCGCGTTGGAGCGCTCGCGCGCCTGCTCAAGATGGTAGGTAATGCCGGCGCCGCTCATGCGGGTTTCCGCCGGGTTGTTGCCGAACATCACCACCAGTTTGGTATTAACGATATCCGAGGTGCTGTTGCCCTCGTTGCTGCCGTAGGTGTAGGGCATGGCGGCATTGATCTGGGCGGTGCTATAGGTACCGTACTGATTGAGGTAGCCGCCGTAGCAGTTCATCAGGCGGGTGATAAGCGAGCCCGACGGTGACGAGCGGGCGAAATTGGCGCCGGTGGCGCCGGAGGAATAATTGATATACACCGCTTCGTTGCCGTAATCCTTGACGATACGCTTGAGATTATCGGCGATGGCGTCCAGCGCTTCATCCCAGCTGATGCGCTGGAATTTGCCTTCGCCGCGTTCGCCCACGCGCTTCATCGGATATTTCAACCGTTCCGGATGGTTCATCCGCCGGCGCATGGAGCGGCCGCGCAGGCAGGCGCGCACCTGATGATCGCCGTATTCATCCTGGCCGGTGTTATCGGTTTCCACCCAATACACCTCGTCGTCGCGCACATGCAGCCTGAGCGCGCAGCGGCTGCCGCAATTAACCGAACACATGCTCCAGACCACCTTATCGGCCGTTCCCGCGGTCGTTGCCGGGGTAACGGCCGCCCGGGCGAACAGGAAAGGGAGCTGCAGCGCGCTGCTGGCCAACAGCAATCCCCCGGTCGCCACGCCGCCTTTCACCAGGCTGCGCCGGCTGATGGCGGCTTCGCCAAGCAGGGTTAATGTCTTGTTCTTCATCTCTCACCCGTCACATTGCACACACAAAGCGTTGCAGCCCGCAATCCTATAAAGCCTGATAGTTACTGGGGTTACAATTCATGGGAGCATAATGCGCGAAAAACAGGCGGAAAAACTTGTTCCTGAACAAAGTCGCATAACAAAAAGGGTTTTTAAGAACCAAAAGTATGAGTTACGTCTCGTTTTATCATACAAATATGCGGCGCCAGGCCGGCGCATGGGCGCCAGCCACGCGTGATCTTAAATCCAATGATTATCAGCCGTTTGTCGCCGCCGTGGTTTTTCCAGCTTCACATGTTCCCCCGGTCGCATCTATACTGTATGTAAATACAGTATATGGAGTGGCCGTTATGAAGATTTATCCCGCGGCGTTGGGCATCGGCGTACCGCTGCCGTTTTTTGGCGATAAAGTCGCTGCGGGGTTCCCCAGCCCGGCGCAGGATTATGTTGAACATCGCCTGGATATCAACGCCATCTGCGTGCGCCATCCGGCCAGCACCTATTTTGTCCGCGCCACGGGTGAATCGATGATTGAGGGCAATATCCGTGAAGGGGATATCCTGGTGGTGGACAGCGCCCTTAAACCCGACCACGGCAATATTGTTATCGCCTCCGTCGACGGCGGCTTTACCGTGAAACGCCTGCAGCTTCATCCCCGCGCGCGGCTGATGCCGATGAATCCCGCCTTCGCGCCCATTCCCATTACCGAAGACAGCCAGGTGGAAATCTTCGGCGTGGTGACGTTTATCATCTATGCGGCGCTGTAGCCATGTACGCGCTGGTGGATATCAATTCGTTCTACGCTTCGTGTGAAACCGTATTCCGGCCGGAATTGCGCGGGCGCCCGGTGGTGGTGCTGAGCAACAACGACGGCTGCGTTATCGCCCGTTCCGCCGCCGCCAAACGCCTTGGTGTTGCTATGGCCGCGCCCTATTTTAAGATTCGCCGGCTGCTTGAACAACATGGCGTGGCGGTGTTTTCCAGCAACTATGCCCTGTATGCCGATATGTCGCATCGGGTGATGACCCTGCTGGAGGACATGGCGCCGGCGGTTGAGATCTACAGTATCGACGAGGCCTTTCTCAATCTCACCGGCGTCGGCCATTGCAGGGCGCTGGAACAGTTTGGCCGCGAGGTACAGCAAACCCTGTTGCAGTGCACGCATCTGCATTCGGGGGTGGGTATTGCGCCCAGTAAAACGCTGGCAAAGCTTGCCAACCACGCCGCCAAGCAGTGGAGCAAAACCGGCGGCGTGGTGGATCTGTCCTCGCCGCTGCGCCAGCGTAAGCTGATGGCGCTGATGCCGGTGGAGGAGGTGTGGGGCATAGGACGCCGGCTGGGCAAAACGCTGCGGGCGATGGGGATCGGCACGGCGCTGCAACTGGCGGATTCCCATCCGGCGTTTATCCGTAATAATTTCAGCGTGGTGCTGGAGCGCACGGTGCGTGAGCTGCGCGGCGAACCCTGCCTGGAGGTGGAGGAAATGCCGGCGGTGAAGCAGCAGATTATCTGCAGCCGCAGCTTCAGTTCCCGTATCACCCGTTACCAGGATATGCGAGAGGCGGTATGCAGTTATGCCGCGCGCGCGGCGGAAAAACTGCGCGGGGAAAACCAGTTTTGCCGGCAGGTCGCGGTCTTTGTGCGCACCAGTCCGCACGCGGCCGGCGAAATCTATTACGCCAACCAGGCCACCGGCCGCATTCCCGTCCCGACTAACGATTCCCGGGATATCATCGCCCAGGCGACGGCCTGCCTGGATAGCCTGTGGCTGGACGATCGGCGTTATCTGAAGGCCGGCGTCGTGCTGGGCGATTTTTATGACCGGGGCGTGGCGCAGCTCGGCCTGTTCGACCGGTATAAGCCGCACGTTAACGCCGAGGCGCTGATGGCGACCCTGGATAAGGTCAACCGCTCGGGCCGGGGGCAAATCTGGTTTGCCGGCCAGGGCATCCGCCGGGACTGGCAAATGAAACGCGACATGTTGTCGCCGGCCTATACCTCCCGGCTAAGCGATCTGCCCCGCGCGGCGCTCTAGGCCGGCGCCGGCCTGTAAATCCTCCTGGTGCGCGTCGACCCACGCGGCCAGGGACTGTAGCGGCGCCTTCAGCGTCTTACCCAGGGCGGTGACCTGATATTCAACCCGGGGCGGGATTTCGGCGAACGCGGTACGCCGCACCAGGCCCTTGGTTTCAAACGCGCGCAGCTGACGCGTCAGCTCCTTTTGCGTGATGGGGTAGACCCCGCGCTGCAGTTCGCCAAAACGCACCGGGGCGTCGATAACGATCAGCCGGTAGAGGATGGGAATGGCCCATTTGCCGGCCACCAGCTCGACAAAGGTAAGCATCGGGCAGGGCGTTATCGCCGGCGGCGGTAATATTTTTTTCGGTTGCGCAATCGTTCGGGTCGTCATTTCATCCCACTCGCCTCTTTAGTATCCTATTGGTACCTACTATCATTTTAATACTATCTTATAAATAATGGCATTTTTCACCTGTCAGAGAGATAAAAATGCCTCGTTTAGCCGATAAATTTGCCTTGATCACCGGCGGCACCAGCGGTATCGGGCTGGAAACCGCCCGTCAGTTCCTGGCCGAGGGCGCCACCGTCGCCATCACCGGACGCAACGCCGATGCGCTGGCGCGCGCCGCCGGGGATCTGGGCGAACGGGTGGTATGCCTGCAAAGCGACGCGGGCGATATAGCCGCCCAGCCGCTCCTGGCGCAAACGCTTTCTGCCCTGTGGCCCCGGCTGGATGTACTGCTGATCAATGCCGCCGACGTGACCCACCGTCCGCTGGAGGAATGGGATGAAGCCGGTTGGGATCGCCTGATGGCGACCAATCTGAAGGGGCCGTTTTTTCTGGTGCAGTCACTGCTGCCGCTGCTGCATGCACCGGCCTCGGTGATTTTATGCGGTTCGGTCAGCGCGCATATCGGCCTGCCGCAAAGCGGCCCGTATGCCGCCAGCAAAGCCGGATTGCTGTCGCTCTCCCGGACCTTGTCGGGGGAACTGCTGGCGCGCGGCATCCGGGTCAACAGCTTAAGCCCCGGCCCGACGCAAACCCCGGCGCTGGAAAAACTGGGCCTGGACGGGGCGGCCTATGCGGCCCTGCTGGCGCAAATCAAGCAACTGGTGCCGCTCGGCAGGCTGGGCACGCCGCTGGAGCTGGCCAAGGCGGCGGTCTATCTGGCGTCCGATGAATCGGCGTTTGTCGTCGGCAGTGAATTGATTGTCGACGGTGGCGTCAGCGGCTTATGATGTGCCGGTGGCCGGATAAGCCCTGGCTTTGCATTAGGGGCGCCGGCGTGGATAAGCACGTTATGATAACGGGTAGCGCTATGATTCATCTGAGGAATATGACCGCCGGGGAATACCCCGATTATCGCCATTTTTTTATCGGGGAATACGCCCGGGACCTGAGCGCCAACCACGGTTACGATATCGGGCAGGGCAGGATCAACGCCATCGCCAGCATTGACGGGTATTTACCGCAGGGGGTGGCGACGCCGGATAACCAGCTGTACTGCATCGAGGCCGGCGACGCGGCGGACCGGCAAGGCGTACCGCCGGTGGCGGGGTATTTATGGATCACGTGCAAAGACGAGGCGGCCTATATCTCCGATTTCTGCATCCTGCCCGCCTGGCGCCGCCGCGGGCTCGGACGCAGCGCGCTGGCGCAGCTGGATCAGCGGTTGCGCGCCCAGGGCGTGACCGAACTGGGGCTAAGGGTGGCGGCCGATAATCCCGGCGCCCGTGCGCTGTATGATGCCTGCGGTTTCCACGTTACCGGGGTGAATATGGTGAAACCCCTGTCACGCTAGACAATAAAAAACGCGCCCCGCGCCAGGCATTCGCCGTTGATAAAGACCTCGACGGCATGTCTGCCGGCATAGTGCATGCGGGTGGTAAAGTTGCGGATGGACTGGCTGCGGCTAATCTCAACGCTTGCATGCGGCGCCAGCGTCAGGGTTTTCAGTTTGAACACTTTGGCCGATGTGCCGCCGGATTTTTTCACATAGTGGATGGCGTAATCAATTACCAGCCGCTGGGGCAGGGGCGAGGTCGAGCGCAGCCGGAACGCCACGGTCACCTTGTCCCCCAGCCGGATTTCCCCGGGACTCACGCGCATCTCCTCCAGGCTGACCTGCGCCGCTTCGCCTGCGCCGATAAGCCCCAGCGCCCGCCGGTCCCCCTGTTTGATCAGGCTGCGCAACGCGTGACGGACGATCCAGGCGGTGGGGGGATGATGCAATTCCCATCCCTCCAGCAGGTCCATGACCCACTCGGGATGATCCTTGGTGATATCGTTGAGATGATTCGCCACGGATTTGCGTACGTACAGGCTGGGATCGGCGCGCAGGTTGTCGAGAATGGGTTTCACCGGCGACGGGTCGGCCCGCAGCGCCTCCAGGCGGAACGACCAGGGCAGGCGCGGCCGGCTGCCTTCGCTGGCCAGCCGGCGGACGTGCTCGTCATCGTCGCGCGACCAGCGTTCCATCAGCGCCAGCCCGCGGGACAGATCCTGGCGCAGGTAGGGGCGCACCGCGAATTCCGAGGAGCCGAACGGGGTAAAAAAGCGCAGGGCCTCCATCGACAGATCGTACTCATCCAGCCCGTACATCGCCACATACTCCGGCAATACCAGGGTGACAAAGCGATTGTCCAACCGCGGCGCCAGCCGGCGTAAAATCGCCAGCGCCTGCCCATAGTCCGCCGGCAGGCCGTCGTGCAGGCAGACGCTTACCCGCCGCAGGCGCGCCATCAGCGATAATTGGTCCAGTCCGTCGCCGGTGGCCGCCAGGAAGCGGGCGCCGTCAAAACCGGGGTGGACGGCGGCGGTGTGCGCCGCGATATCGCGCAGCCGGGCGTGGTTAAAGATTTCCTTCAGCGCGGGCGCGCTTTGCTCTGACATGTCACCTGATCTTATGGGAGCGGAGCCAGTTCGCAGGCTAAAGAAAATGACGGGTTTAGGCAAGTCTCACCGTGCGGAAAATCCTTCCCGGCGACAGGAAATGACAAGGGATGATACGCCATGGCGCGATACCCTGGTCCATTCCCGCCTTTACCGCCGGCACGGCGGTAAAGGCGGGAGGGGTCCCTGGCGGTAATTATTGTTTAATGCCCAGCGCATCGCGCATGGTATAGAACAAATCCGTCTGGTCGGTCAGGCCGGCCACGTTGCCCGCATAGGGACCGAAGGCGGCGATACGCAGCTGGGTGCCGGTATGTCCCTGGGATTCGGGGTCTTCAGAATTGCCGTAGCTGATGGCCATCACCGCGCCGTCTTTCGTGGTCAGCGCCTGGGTCAGGCCGGGGGCCTTGGCGTCCGCTTCGATAATCTGGCTGGAGTGGGCGTGATCGGCGGTGACCACCACCAGCGTATGGCCGTCGGCGCGGGCGAATTCCAGCGCCTTTTGCACCGCTTCATCCAGGTCCACCGTCTCGCCGAACTGGCCGCACGGGTTGGCGGCATGGTCCTGTTTATCAATGGATGCGCCTTCAACCTGCAGGAAAAAGCCGTTGGGATGGGTTTTCAGCAGATCGATGGCTTTTTGCGTCATGGCCGCCAGGGTAGGCACCCCGGCGCCGCGTTTGGGATTATCGCTACAGGTAACCGGCGGCTTATCGATATTGCCGTGATAGACGGCTTTCGGGCCCTGCCAGCGCACCGGCATATTGCCCTCGGCAAACAGGCCCAGCAAGGGTTTGTCCTGGTTGGCCAGGGCTACGCCGTTCAGGCCGTCCAGGTCGCTCACCAACTGATAGCCGCGCGCCACGGCTTGTTCCCGCAGGGTTTTACCCTGCCACTCCCCGGCCTTGGCGGTTTCGCCAAAGGTTTTGGCGCCGCCGCCCAGCGTCACGTCGGCGCGGGCCGCCAGCAGCTGTTCGGCAATGGAGCCGCGCCCCTGGTTTTCCAGCGCCTGGGTGGGGCAATCTTTACTGGTCACTTCCGGGCCGTAGCATTTGCGGGAGCTGACGTGGGCCACCAGCGCCGCCGGGGTGGCGTCCTCCAGTTCGGCGGTGGACACGTTGCCGGTGGCTTTACCGGCCGCCTTGGCCAGTTCCAGGATGGTCATATGATCCTTGCCGAACACATCGACTCCCAGCGCGCCGTTATAGGTTTTCACCCCGGTGGACCACGCGGTGGCCGACGCCGCCGAGTCGGTGACGTAGCCGGGTTTATGGGTGGTCTTGTCCAGCGCGTAATGGGTGTATTGACCGGTCAGCGGCAGCGCGTCGATCCCGGGGAACGCGTTGCCCGCGCCCAGCGCGTAGTTGCGCGCGGCGGTGATTTCCGAGTCCCCCATGCCGTCACCAATCAGCAGGATGACGTTTTTTGCCTGCTGGTTGTTCAGCGCCGCCTTCAGCGCCTCGGTCTGATCGGCCTGCAGGCGGCGTGCGCCGCCGGGCTGGGTAATATCCCCCTGCGCCGCGCGCAGGCTGTCCGCGCCGGCGGCCGATACGCTGCGCGCCAGCAGGCCGTTGCCGCCCGCCAGGGCGAGGGTCAGGACGAGGGAAAGTACGGGTTGGTGCGGATGCGGCATAAAGAAGGCTCCTGTTGCCGGACGAGAAGAAGGGTATGTCTGAATTTATTATTGTGTAAGTCTACGTAACCCGGATGTCATTTTTATGACACCCGGAGATAACCGCCGCGGTCAAACTTGGCGAGGTTGTCCGGCAGCAGCTAAGATAGTAAGCACATTAACTAATAATGACTTCTCACCTATTCTACCCGCGCTATATCGGGGAGTGGGTTTTTGCCGCTTAATTTTGCAGGGGTTCGAGATCATGCTGCGAACGGATTATCATCAAAATAAGGATGTACCGGGCATGCCGCAAGTGGAGCAGGGATTTTCCTTTAAGGTGCTGACCATCAATACCCATAAGGGCTTTGCCGCCTTTAACCGGCGTTTTATCCTGCCGGAACTGCGCGAAGCGGTGCGTACCGTGGCGCCCGATATCGTGTTCCTCCAGGAAGTCCTGGGCACGCACGAAAAGCATTCGCAACGCTTCGATAACTGGCCGGTGGTGCCGCAGTACGAATTTCTGGCCGACACCATGTGGGCCGATTTCGCCTACGGGCGCAACGCGGTCTATCCCGACGGCGATCACGGCAATGCGCTGCTTTCCCGTTTCCCCATCACCCGCCAAAGCAATCTGGACGTGTCCATCGACGGCACGGAGAAGCGCGGCATGCTGCACTGCGTGCTGCAGGTGCCCGGCCGTGAGCTGGAGCTGCATATGATTTGCGTGCACCTGGGGCTGAAGGAAGCGCATCGCCGCGAGCAGATGCTGCGCATGAGCAGGCATATCGCCACGCTGCCGGCGGATGCGCCGCTGGTGGTGGCCGGTGATTTCAACGACTGGCGCCAGCGCGCCAATACGCTTTTGCGGCGCGAAGCCGGCCTGGTGGAGGTCTTTACCCAGGCGCGCGGCCGACCGGCCCGTACTTTCCCCGCCCGCTTTCCCCTGCTGCGCCTGGACCGTATTTATGTCAGGAACGCCCGCATCAGCGAGCCGACCTCCCTGGCCAACCAACCCTGGTCGCATTTATCCGACCATGCTCCCCTCGCCGTGGAGATCCATTTATGAATATGAATATGGAGTGGCGCGACGGCAATCGCATCAAGCTGCTGGAAAACGGCGAAGCGTTTTTCCCGGCCCTGTACGAGCGCATCGGCCAGGCCAGGAAAGAGGTGCTGCTGGAGACTTTTATCCTGTTCGAGGATAAAGTCGGCAAGGCGCTGCAGGAAAACCTGATTGCCGCCGCCAGGCGCGGGGTGCGGGTGGAAATCATGGTCGACGGTTACGGCTCGGCGGATCTGTCCGACAGCTACGTCGGGGCCCTCACCGCCGCGGGAGTGCATTTCCGTTATTACGATCCCCGCCCGGCGTTTATGGGCATGCGCACCAATCTGTTCCGCCGCCTGCATCGTAAAATCGTGGTGGTGGACGGCGTTATCGCCTTTATCGGCGGCATTAATTTTTCCGCCGAGCACCTGAGCGACTACGGCCCGGAGGCCAAGCAGGACTATGCGGTGGAGGTGGAGGGGCCGGTGGTGGAGGATATCCATCGCTTTACCCTACAGGCCTTGTATAAGGAAGACCACCATCGCAGCTGGCTGCGCCGGCGCTCCAGGCTGCCGGCCCATAACCGCCAGCCCGGCGAGGCCCAGGCGCTGTTTGTCTATCGGGATAACGATGAACACGATACCGATATAGAGCGCCACTATATCGATATGCTGCGCGGCGCAAAACGCGAGGTCATCATCGCCAATGCCTATTTTTTCCCCGGCTACCGCCTTTTGAAGGAGATGCGCAACGCCGCCCGGCGCGGCGTGCGCATGGTGCTGATTGTCCAGGGCGAGCCGGATATGCCGATCGTGACGGTCGGCGCGCGCATGTTATACAATTATCTGGTGCCGGAAGGGGTGAAAATCTATGAATATTGCCGCCGTCCGCTGCACGGCAAAGTGGCCGTCATGGACGATAGCTGGGCCACCGTCGGGTCCAGTAATCTTGACCCGCTCAGCCTGGCGCTGAACCTGGAGGCCAACCTGATCATCCATGACACCGCCTTCACGCAGCAACTGCGCGACAATCTTAACGGGCTGATTGAAAACGATTGCCGGTTAATTGACGAAAGCATGGTGCCCAAGCAGACCTACTGGCATGTGGTGAAAAGCGTGCTGGTGTTCCATTTCCTGCGCCACTTCCCGGCCTGGGTCGGCTGGCTTCCCGCCCATACGCCGAAATTATCGCTGGTGGCGCCGCCGGTCCAGCCGGAAATGGAAACCCAGGATCGCGCCGAACCCGAAAACGAGGGGGCAAAATCATGACCCGAAAACGCCCCGCCGGTAAACGACACCGCGCCTGGTCGATGGCTAAAAAAATCCTGACCGGCCTGTTTTTTATCGGCGTCATTATCTTGCTGGTGGTCTATGCCCGCAAGGTGGACTGGGATGATGTGGAGCAGGCCATTACCGGCTACCGGCTCAATGCGCTGCTGATGGTGATTGGGCTGGCGGTGTTCAGTTACCTGCTGTATGGCGTCTACGATCTTATCGGCCGCGCCTATTGCGGCCATAAGCTGGCGAAAAAGCAGGTGATGCTGGTTTCCTTCATCTGTTATGCCTTTACCCTCACCCTCAGCGCCTGGGTCGGCGGCATCGGCATGCGCTACCGGCTCTATTCACGCCTCGGTTTGTCCAACAGCGCCATCACCCGTATCTTCAGCCTGAGCCTGGCCACCAACTGGCTGGGATATATCCTGCTTTCCGGCATCGTCTGCGCGTTCGGGGTGCTGCATCTGCCGGCTAAATGGGGTATCGGCGAGCTGGCGCTGCGCCTGACGGGCGTGATCCTGCTGCTGCTGATCGCCGCTTATTTTTGGCTGTGCGCCTTTGCCAAACGCCGGCGCTGGACCATCAAGGGCCAGAAGCTGGTGCTGCCGTCGCTGCGCATGGCCGGCGCGCAGCTGGTGGCCTCCTGCGCCAACTGGCTGGCGATGGCCGCCATTATCTACATTTTGCTTAACGACAAAGTCGATTTTCCGCTGGTGCTCGGCGTGCTGCTGGTAAGCAGCATCGCCGGGGTTATCGTGCATATCCCGGCGGGCATCGGCGTGCTCGAGGGCGTATTTGTCGCCATGCTGGGCAGCGAGCATCTGTCCCATGGCACCATTATCGCCGCCCTGCTGGCCTACCGGGCGATCTATTTCATCGCGCCGCTGCTGCTGGCGCTGGTGCTGTACCTGGGCCTTGAAAGCCGCGCCAAGGCGCTGCGGGAAAAAAACCAGCAACGGGAAGCGGCCCATAAGGCGCAAAAGGACGCGCGGGGGGCGCTGGCGGAAGACGCCGGTCACTTACCCGATAAGGGGCCTTTGGCCTGAGCGTGGATTTTGCCGCGAAACACCCAAAAACCAAAGGTGTTGTAAGCCAGGGTGATGGGGATTAGCACCGCGAAGCCAATCAGCACAAATCCCTGGCTCAGGGGCGGCGAGGACGCGGCGCTTATTGACAGCCGGGGCGGGATCATCGCCGGATATACCGCCAGCAGCAGCAGGGCGAATGTCAGCACCACGCCCCCCAGCGCCAGGCACAGCGGCAGCAGGGCAACCCGGGCGGACAGCGCCCGCCGGAATCCGCCGGCGACCGCCAGCAGCAACAGCGCGGCGGGCAGGGTGAAACGCAGATCGGACAGATGCCGGCGGTACTCCTCATGCAGGCCGCCGGTCCACAGCGTCAGCAGCGCAACCAGCGCCAGGGCCAATGGGCCAAGCCGCCGGGCGAGCGCGCGTGCGCGCGCCTGCAGCATTCCTTCCGTACGCCATATCAGCCAGCAGGCGCCCAGCAGCGCGTAACCGGCCATCAGCGCCAGGCCGCAGAATAGCGGAAATACCCCCAGCCATTCCCAGCCGCCGCCGGTATAATGCGCGCCGTCATGGGGAATACCCTGAATAAACGTACCCATGATCACGCCCTGGCCGGCGGCGGCCAGCGCCGAACCGCCCATCAGCATCAGATCGAACCGCCACCGCTTTTGCGGGTCGGCGCGGTCGCGGTATTCAATCGCCATGCCGCGCGCTATCAGCGCCAGCAGCATGAGAAATACCGGCAGATACAGGGCGCTCAGCAGAATGGCGTAGGCGGCGGGGAACAGGGCCAGCAGGCCGCCGCCGCCCAGTACCAGCCAGGTCTCGTTGCCGTCCCAAACGGGCAGCAGCGAGAGCGTCATGACCTGGCGATCCGCTTCGGCGCGGTTGAACGCATACAGCATGCCGACGCCCAAATCGGTACCGTCCAGCAAGATATAGATCAGCACGCTGAAGGCCAGCGCGGCGGCGGATAACAGTTGCAGCGCGGCGGCGGAAAAAATCAGCTCCGGCATAGGATAAACTCCTGCATTCGTCGTGTTACGGGTGTTGCTCCGGCGGCGGCGCGGCGTCCTGGCCCGCGTACGTCGCGCCATCGCCGGTCTGCCGCGCCAGCGACGGCACCGGACCTTCTTCCCCCGGCCGGGGCGGTTGCGCCAGCAGGCGCAGCATAAAGAGCAGCCCGGTGCCGAACACCAGCAGATAAACCATCGCCACGGCGATGGCGGAGGCGATGATTAGGGCCATGGATACCGGCGAGATCCCCTCATAGGTACGCGTCAGGCCGTAGACCATAAACGGCTGGCGGCCGGCCTCGGTAACCACCCAACCGGCCAGCATGGCGATAAATCCCGCCGGCGCCAGCGGCACCATGATGCGCTGCAGCCAGCGCGCGCGCCACAGGGCGCCCCGCCAGCGCAACGCCACGCCCGCGATGCCCGCCAGGGCCATCACCAGCCCCAGGCCCACCATGACGCGAAAGGCGAAAAACACCAGTGGCACCGGCGGGATGTCCTGGGGCGGAAACTCATTCAGGCTTTTAATGGTGCCGGTAAGGTTATGGCGTAGATAGAGCGAGCCAAGTCGGGGAATCGACACCTCCCAATGGTTGCGCCGCGCCGTCATGTCCGGCAGCGCGAACAGCCGCATCGGCTCCCCGGCGCCCGGCGGCGGTCGGTCCCAGTCGCCCTCCATGGCGGCCACTTTTTGCGGCTGGTGGCGCAGGGTATTTTCGCCGTGCAAATCCCCGGCGATAATTTGCAAGGGCGCGGCGACGGCCACGGTCCACAGCGCCCAGGAAAACATCACCCGGGCCGCCGGATTGCGGCTGTCGCGCAGCAGATGCCGGGCACCGGCTGCCGCCACCATAAACGCGGTGCCGAGTACGGCGGCCAGCAGCATATGCGCCAGCCGATAGCCAAAGGAAGGATTGAAGATAATCGCCAGCCAGTCCTGCGGGTGGAAACGACCGCCGTCGTCCATCAAAAAACCCGCCGGGGTTTGCATCCAGGAGTTGGCGGAGATAATCCAGAACGCGCTGAATAGGGAACCCAGCGCCACCATGCAGGTGGTGAAAAAATGCAGTTTCGGCCCGACCTTCTGCATGCCGAACAGCATAATGCCCATAAAACCGGCTTCCAGGAAAAACGCCACCAGCACTTCATAAAACATCGGCGGCCCGATAATCGCGCCCGCCCGCGCGGAGAACACCCCCCAGTTGGTGCCGAACTCAAACTCCATCACCACCCCGGACACCACGCCCACCGCCACGTTAAGCGCAAAGATCTTGAGCCAATACCGATACAGGTCCAGATAGACCTGGCGCCGCCGCCATAGCCACAGGCCTTCCAGCGCCGTCAAAAAAAGGGCCAGGCCGATGGTAAAGGCGGCCAGCACGATATGAAAACCTATGGTGAAGGCAAACTGGGCGCGCGCAATCAGCAGCGCAGAAACGTGTTCCATCGGACCCTTGCTTCGGCAGCAATTGCCGTGTTTGACCTCAGGCGTCGCTGGGCTTGCCGGTAAACGAAGAGATGGGTTTATCCACCTCTTCATCCATGCGGCGGCTAAAGGCCTTCATGCCGTCGATAAACGGCGTAATCCCCTGCCAGAAGGCGTCGTCGTTAAGCATCTTATACAGTCCCCGGACTCCCGGCGCATCCTGGGGAGCGTCGTTTCCTTCCCGCGCGCGGCTTATCACATCGACCATATCGCGCACGGCGAACACCATCTTGTAGAATTGACCGGGAGGAAAGGTGGATAACGCCATGGCCAGCACCGACAGGTTTTGGATAACGTTCAGCGAGCCTTCCCGGTTGAGCCCGTTGACCAGCACCCGCGCTATCTGGTTATTGGCGGCCACCAGGTCGTTGGCCAGGCGCAGCACGCCGTGCTCGTGCAGGGTTTGCAGCAAGCGTTCCAGCTCCTCATGGGCATCCGGCCCGATTTTCGGAGCCTCCACCGTATAACCGATAGGTTTAGCCATTAGAATTTCTCCGGATGAGGTTCTTGTGCAGGCGGCGGCAGGTAATCGTCGCGCCGCCATTTCTGCTCCACGGGCACCTTGTCGATGGGGGTACGGGAGCCATAGCGGAAATTATGGCGCGGCAGGGGCGAAACCATGTTCTCCCGGGGCAGCACGGTAAGTTTAACCGCCAGCTCTTTATAGGCGGGGGTGTTCACATCCGGATCGTGATGCTCGCCGGTCAGGGCGTTAACGCCGTCCTTGCCCAGATGAATGGGGAGAAACAGGGTATTGCCCTGCACCCGATCGGTAATCACCGCCGGCACCTCGACGGCGCCGCGCCGCGAGGCCAGGCGTAGCCAGGCGCCTTCCTCGATGCCCCGCTCCGCCGCCAGCCCCGGGCTGATTTCCACAAACCAGTCCGGCGACAGGGAGAGGAGGCGACCTCCGCGTCCGGTCTGGTTGGTGGACTGGAAATGCTCCAGCATCCGGCCGTTATTCAGCATTAAATCATATTCGCCGTCCTGCGCCTCGGCGGGCGGCTTCCATTCCAGCGGATAAAGGACGGCTTTGCCGTCCTCGGTATGGAAACCGTCGGTATACAGCAGCGGCGTGTCGGTACCGTCGGCCTTGACCGGCCAAAGCAGCGATTGCCATCCCGCCAGCCGTTCATAGGTCACGCCGGCGAAGACCTTGGCGATACCGGCGGCCTCGGCCATGATCTGCGAAGGATGGGTGTAACCCCAGGGATGGCCCATCCTGGCCGCCAGGTCGGTGAGGATGCGCCAGTCCGGCCGGCTATCGCCGAGCGGCGGCATCACTTCATAAAAACGCTGGATGCGGCGCTCGGTATTCACAAACGACCCCTCTTTTTCCACGCTCGGGCAGCCGGGCAACACCACGTCGGCGAATTCGGCGGTGCGGCTCATAAACAGGTCCTGCACCACCAGAAAATCCAGATTGGTAAACCCCTCATGCACATTGGCGGCATCGGCGTCAGAGAATGCCGTTTCCTCGCCAATCACATACATCGCCTTGATTTTTTTCTCTTTCGCATGCTTCACCATGGTGAAATTATCGTCGCCGGCCTTATCGGACAGGCGGTCCGGCGCCACACCCCAGGCCTTGGCCCATTTGGCGCGCACCTGGGGATCGGTGACCTTTTCATAGCCGGGATAAAAATCCTTCAGGCAGCCGAAATCACTGGCCCCCTGCACGTTATTATGGCCGCGCATCGGGTATCCGCCGGTACCGGGCCGGCCGTAGTTGCCGGTCACGAGCAGCAGGTTCGACAGCGCCGTGCTGGTATCCGCCCCGTGGCTGTGCTGGGTAATGCCCATCGCCCACAGTATGCAGACGGAGGATGCCCGGCCAATCATTTCGGCGGCGTCAATCAACTGCCGGCGCGCGATGCCGGTGATCCGCTCGGCGAACGCCAGGGTAAAAGGCGCCAGGGATTGGCGGTACGCGTCCACCTGGTTTACCCGTGCCGCCAGGAAGTCCGTATCCGCATAGCCATGATCAAACATATAACGCGCCATGGCGGACGCCCAGACCATATCGGTGCTGGAGTTGATGCGCAGGAATAGATCCGCGCGTTCCGCCATTTCGTGTTTACGCGGATCCACGACAATCAGCCGCTGGCCGCGGTGCTTGCGCGCCGCCTTGAGACGGGCGGCGATCACCGGATGATTCTCGGCGGTATTGCTGCCGACGATAATAATCAGCTCGGCCCGTTCCAGATCCTGGATGGAACCGGCGTCGCCGCCATATCCCACGGTGCGGAACAGACCCATGGTGGCGGGGTTCTGGCAGTAGCGGGACGAATTGTCGACGCTATTGGTGCCGATAATCAGCCGGGCGATTTTTTGCGTCAGGTAGGCTTCTTCATTGCTGGCTTTGCTGGAACCGATAAACCCGATGCTTTCGGCGCCGTGGGTATTGCGTATCTCCAGCAGGCGGCGGGCCACCAGATCCAGCGCTTCATCCCAGCCGGCCTTGCGGAAACGGCCGTTTTCACGAATCAGCGGCGTGGTCAGGCGCGCTTCGCTGTTGACGAAATCCCAGCCGAATTTACCTTTGACGCAGGTGGAGATGCCGTTGGCCGGCGCATCCACCATCGGCTGCACTTTCAGGATATGCCGGTCACGGGTCCACATTTCAAACGAACAGCCCACGCCGCAATAGGTGCAGACGGTTTTGGTGCGTTTGATTTCCGGCTGGCGCCAGTGCATATCCATCATGGAGATACCGGTAATGATTTCCGCGCCGGTGGTGTTCTCGAGGGTTTTGATCATATCGATCAGCGGGCGTTTCAGATCGGGAGACATGGCGGTAAACGGCCCGGCGTCCGGCTGCATGGTTTTTTCCATCAAGGCGTTGCAGGGACAGACCGTGACGCAGTGACCGCAGCTGACGCAGCTGGAGCCGGCGATTTTTTCACCACCGTCCCACAGTACGCGCGGATGATCCGCGCTGTAGTCGATACTCAGCGTCTCGTTGACCTCGACGTTCTGGCAGGCGTCCACGCAGCGGCCGCACAGGATGCACTGATCGGGATCGTAGGTGTAAAATGGATTGGAATGGTCCTTCGCATACGGCTTGCGCTCGAACTTATAACGCTGGATGGGGATATGCATATCCGCCATGGTGTTGTGCAGGGTACAGTCGCCGGTATTGTGCTCGCATACCGTGCAATACAGCTCGTGCTTGGCCAGCAGCCGGTCCATGCCCTCGACTTGCGCCGCCCGGGCCTGCGCGCCCCGGCTGTTGAGCACCATGCCGTCACGGGTGCGCAGGGTACAGCCGCGCACCAGCTGATGGTCCTGCTCCACCCAACAGACATCGCAGGTTTTCAGCGGGTCCAGCGCCGGGTGATAACAGACATGGGGCAGGTTGACGCCCCGCGCGGCCAGGAAATCCACCAGCGGCGTATCCGCTTTGCCGGTCAGCGGCACACCGTCAAAAATAATCGTGCAGTCTGTCTGGCTCATCAGGCTACCTCAAATAACGACCACCACCTATCATGTGCATCTTTGCCATGGCGGCCACTAAGATAGTGTTAAAGGTAGTCGTTAATGATTGATGCGCAATAGCCACACCGTTTGCAGATTGTTGCTAATTATTAACAGTAAGGATGCAGGTTATTAACATTTACCTGACGGCTACAGCCTGAACGTGCCGTCGATCACGGTGACCGATTGGCCGGCAATCCACGGCACGCCGTCGATAAAGCGCGCGCTGACCTGGCCGTCGCGCCCCAGGACCGTGCCCTGGCGGACGCGCCAGGACTCGGCAAACGCCGGATTATCAGGAAATCCCTGGGCGTGCAGCAGGCGCGCCAGGCAGGCATTGGCGCTGCCGGTGACCGGATCCTCCACCAGGGCGCCCTGTTCCACCAAAAAGGCCCTGACTTCATAATCCGCCGGGCCGTTTGCCTCGTGCAGGCCATATACCGCCAGGCCGTTCGCTTCGCAACGCTTGAGCAACCGCTCCAGGGCGACGGCGTCCGGTTGCATCCGCAAACAAGACAGCGCGCTGTCGGCCCGGGCCACCAGCCAGCGGATCCCCATGTCCACCACGACCGGCGGAGACCAGGTGACCGTCGTCGCGCCGCCCACGGCGGCGTTAAGCAGGGGGAAATAACTTTCGTTCACCGTATAGATTTTGGCCTCGGGCGCCTGGAACGCCAGCCATCCGGCGCGGGTGATATCAAGGGCGACCAGGCCCACCCCGCACTCCTGGATGAGTCTATCGGCCGCCTTGGCCCTAAAGCCGCTTTCCAGCATCGCATGGGCAGTGCCGAGCGTGGGATGGCCGGCAAAAGGCAATTCTCCTGCCGGGGAGAAAATACGCACATGATAATCGGCGCCGGCGGCCGAAGGCGGCAGGACAAACGTGGTTTCGGATAAATGAGTCCAGCGGGCCACGGCCAGCATCTGCCGATCGGATAAGCCATCGGCATCCAGGATCACCGCCAGGGGATTGCCCATCAACGCAGTGGCGGTAAACACATCGACCTGTTTAAATCGACGCAGCTCGGTCATAACCCATCCTTTTTAACAGTAAGGCGATTATTGCCGATTCTGGCGTGGTTGCAGGATAACTGCAAGGACGGTAAGAGGGATATTGCGCTTTGAGATAACCGCCAGGCCAGGGGAGCGGTTAACCCGCCGCCTCAGCGGACGGGCGGCAAAAAAAACTGCGCCGCCAACTGTCAATAAAAGCACCTGACAGTTGGGGCGCAGCTCTCAATGGGTTTTATACCAGAGGATCGCAACCCTTAGCCGCGGCCCGGTCCGCCGCCATGGTGATAACCGCCGCCGCCGCCATGACCGCCGCCGCCGCCCCAAGGAGGTGGCCACAGGCAACCGCTAAGCGCGGCGCTAAGAACAATAATTCCGACAAATGCTAAAATGCGACGCATTGTTTTGCTCCATATATTAATAATTACGTTACCGTTAGATGATTATCCATTCGTTAAAAGGGGTCAACGGCGGCAACCGTAAAGATATTTGGCACAGATGTTTCTATTTGCGTTTATTGCATGGAAGCGTAAATTTGGCGGAAAACGGCAGGGCTAATTTATTCATTAACATAGGAAAAAGCTTATTTAGGGCTTTTATTTATTTTAATAAAGATATAATTAAGAATATTCCTGACAGAGGATAGCAACGGGCAGGAGAAAAGAAAGCGTTATTTTGTTACAACGTAAAAAAAAGCGTTTGCGCGATGATATTACGCAAACGCTTTAGGGAAAATAATGAATGGGCCAAGCCCGGATTTTTTGATGACGCGCCGGTAAAGCGCTATTCATAAACGACCGACGTACTGTGCATATTATTGCGCCCCGACACCGACGTTACCGGATAGGCGCGGTTATCGACGCGTACGGCGCGTTCACTGCCATGACCGGGCAGGGTAGGCAACCCTGTCCTGGCGCCCACGGTCGTCAATACCACCTGGTGAGGCTCATACCGGGCGGTATTGATGGTGTCGGCGGCAACACTGCCGAACGACACCATGGCGGCCAGGGCAACGATACCAAGATTAACTTTGTTCATCATGGCGCCATCCTTATTGGTAAATTACCGCCGTGCCATGCAGGTTATTCTGGCCGGTGGTGGAGGTAATCACAAAAGACTTCGCGCCTTCGGCCGAAGCCTTGGCGGACAGCTGGCTTTCCAGCGAAGACAGGTTGGCGCCGCCGGTGGCGCTGATGACGCCTACCGGCTGCTGACCCGCCGGGGCGGAGGTCGCCAGTTCTGCGGCAAAACTACCGAAAGAGACGGCGCTCAGGGCGATGGCGGCGATGGCATATTTTACGTTTTTCATAATCTTATCTCTCTATGCATTCTGGTTGCAGGATTTGTGGGTCAACGCTATTTGTTAACGTTCGATAAGTAAATACTAGTCCTCCTGGCGGCGTTGATCAACTAAATTTTTAATGATCGTTAATATAATAGATAAGCCATTGTTAATAATAAAAATTTATTTTTATTGTCAACGCTCACTCACTTTGGGTTGGAGAGGCCGCCGCAAGGGAGGAACAGGCATGGCCGCCAAATTTAACATTCTTTGGGCAATGTGACGAAAGGCACTTGTAATTTTTGTAATGATCGTTAATTATATAGGTGCCGGCTGATATCCACAAGGACGTTGTGCAAGCGGCAAGATGCCAGGCATAAAAATGCGATAAGAGAGGATGTTATGAATACCGATCATGTTGCGCCCATACGGAAAGGACGCGGACGCCCAAAACAGTTCGACCGTGACGATGCGCTGGATAAAGCGCTGGAACTGTTCTGGCGCCACGGCTACGAAGCGACCTCGCTGACCGATCTGGTGGAGGCCACCGGGGCCAAGGCCCCGACGCTGTACGGCGAGTTCGGCAATAAGGAAGGCCTGTTCCGCGCGGCGGCCGAACGCTACGTGGCGAAATTCGCCGAACGGGGTAAGGTGCTGCTGGCCGACCCCGCCTGTACGGCGGCGCAGGCGGTTGAAAATTTCCTGCGCGATACCGCGGCGCTGTACACCGACAAAGATTTGCCCTCGGGCTGCTTTATTATCTGTACGTCCGCCGCGCTCTCGTCTTCATCCGACGCCGTGGCGAAACTGCTGCGCGCGCGGCACCATTTCCAGGAAAACATGCTGGCGGATTTCCTGCGCGCGCGCCAGGCCCAGGGAGAATTGCCGGCCGGCACTCATGTGCCCACCCTGGCGAAATATCTGACCTGTATCCTGCAGGGGATGTCGGTGCAGGCCCGTGACGGCGCTACCCGCGCGGATCTGGATACCATCGTTACCACGTTGATGAAAGTGTGGCCGACTCTGGCGCGCATCGGCGCGGCCGCCGCCCGGGATACGGCACAGGTTTAACGGCGCCGCGCCGACCCGGCGCGGCCGAAAAGACAGCGGCGCGACGCAGATAAAGTTGATTCTGCGCAGGGCGCCGGTGTCCTGCGCTACGTAATATGCGTTTATCAGGTCACGTCGTGGCAATTCCGGACTGGATAAATGAACCCATTGATTGCCGATACTCCCACCGCTATTCGTTTCCTGCAGGCCTCGCGGCAAAGCGAGATCGCGGCGTTGCGACGTTTGCTGCAAACCGGCGAACTGGTGGGGGCGGTCAGTCAATTGGTGCATATGCTGCAACGCGAACGTGGCGTAACCACCCTTTACCTGAGCTCGGGCTTGCACGCCGATACGCTTGAAAAACCGGCGCGCGATGCCGTTATTGCCGAGCGTGCCGTATTGCGGCTATTGGGCCGGGAGGAAGGCGTCAATCGGCCGGCGTCCGACAGCCAAAGGCTGGGGCGAATTGCCGCGGTATGTTATGCGCTGGGACGTTTGCCAGCGTTACGCCGCCGCATCCGGCGGGCCGGGATCGATCAGGCGCAGGCGGCGGCGGTATTCAACGCGGTGATCCGCAGCCTGCTGGCGCTGGTATTCGACGCGGCGGATACGGCGGCGGAGCCGGCTGTTTCCCGGGCGTTGATCGCCATGTTCAGCTTTATGCAGGGCAAAGAGCTGGCGGGGCAGGAACGGGCGCAGGGCGCGGCGGTGTTTGCCGCGCGCGCATTTAGCGCCGCCGCCCGCCAACAGTTGCTGGACCTGATTGAAGGCCAGGAGCGGTGTTTCGCCACCTTCGGCGAATTCAGCGATCCCCTTAACCTGCAGCGCTGGGGCGAGATGGCGCGTGACGGCGATTGCGATGTCGAGCGGCTGCGCCGCATCGTTCTCACGGGTAACATCGCCGCGGATCACAGCCTGCGTTGGTATGAGGCGACGACCCGCCGTATCGACCTGATGAAGGGGGTCGAGGACGGACTGGCGGCGGTATTGATGCAATTATGCCGGGCCGGCATCGACGCCGCGCAAGACGCCGCGGGCGACTGGCCGGGAGATGCCGCGCTGGAAGCCCTGCTGGCGCGTCAGATGGACCAACCGGTGGAGTATAGCGTATTCGTTGCCGCCGCCGGACCGGACGACGCCGCTGAGCCGCTGGGCAATAACGGCCTCAGCCCGCAGCTGGGACGATCGGTATTATCTCTCGTCGGGCAACAATCGCGCCGGCTGCGGGAACTAGCCGATGAGCTGGCGCAACTGCGCGCCACCCTTAATGACCGGCGGCAAGTCGAAGACGCCAAGCTGCTGCTGATGCGTCATCAGCGGTTAAGCGAGGAAGAGGCCTATAACGCCCTGCGGCGTATGGCAATGAACCAAAATAAAAAGCTGACGGAAGTGGCCGCGGCCATCCTGGCGGTGGAAGAGATATTGACCGGCCGGCCATAACGGCGGGCCGGGGGTAAACGACATCAGGATATGACTTCGTGTTAAGCCAATGGCGGCGTAGCGCGGGTCAAGGATAAAGGCGTCCAAAAGCATGCAGTCATTGCATGTTTTTGGACGCCTTTTTTTTATGTAAGGACTTTTGTTATGAACAAACCCGTATTAGCTGTCATCGGCCACGGCATGGTGGGCCAGTATTTTCTGGAACAGCTGGTAGCGCGCGAGCTGCACCGGCGTTACCGCATCATCGTCTTCGGCGCCGAGCGCCGCCCCGCTTACGATAGAGTACATTTGTCGGCGTATTTTTCCGGGCGCAGCGCGGGATCGCTGTCGCTGGTGCCCGACGGTTTTTTTGCATTGCATGACATCGAATTGCGCGGCGCCACCACCGTTACCGCCATCGATCGTCAGCGGCAATGCCTGACGGATAACCACGGCGGAACAACGCCCTACGATCGGCTGGTGCTGGCCACCGGATCCTATGCCTTTGTGCCGCCGATTCCCGGCTGCGATCTACCCGGCTGCCTGACGTACCGAACCCTGGACGATCTTGACGCCATCGCCGCGCGGGCGCGCCAGTCACGGCGCGGCGCGGTGATCGGCGGCGGCCTGCTGGGGCTGGAAGCCGCCAATGCCCTGCGGCAGCTGGGACTGGAAACCCATGTGATCGAGTTTGCCCCGCGGCTGATGGCGGTGCAGCTTGATGAAGGCGGCGCGGCCATGCTGCGGCGGAAAATCGACGCTTTGCAGGTAACCGTGCACACCGGCAAAAACACCCGCCGTATCACCCCTGCCGGCCAAGACGGCCTGCGGCTGGAATTTGCCGACGGCGGGTCGCTTGATACCGATCTTATCCTGTTTTCCGCCGGTATCCGTCCCATGGACCGGTTGGGCCATCAGTGCGGACTGACGCTCGGCGCGCACGGAGGACTGGCTATCGACGATCGGTGCGTGACCTCGGATGCCCATATTTTCGCTATCGGCGAATGCGCCGCGTGGCGCGACGCCTTGTTTGGGCTGGTGGCGCCCGGTTATCAGATGGCGCGCGCGCTGGCGTCATGTCTTGCCGGGGAGGAGGCGGTATTTAGCGGGGCGGATCTCAGTACCCGGCTGAAACTGCTGGGCGTCGAAGTCGGCTCGCTGGGGGACGCCCAGGGCGCCGCCCCGGGCTGCCAAAGCTATCTATGGACCGACGGCCCGCGGCAGATCTATAAAAAAATCGTGGTTTCCGGGGATAAAACCCGCCTGCTGGGCGCGGTGCTGGTGGGCGACAGCGCGGAGTTCAGTACCCTGCAGCAGATGATACTCAATGGCATGCCCCTGCCGGAACGACCGGAAAGCCTGATCCTGCCGGCCGGCTCGGGGGACGCGCCGAAGGCCGCGGGTGTGGCCTCCCTGCCTGACAGCGCCCAGGTTTGCTCCTGCCATAACGTCAGCAAAGGAGATATCCGCGCGGCGGTGGCGGCGGGGGCGCGCGATCTGGCGGCGGTGAAAACCTGCACCCGCGCCGGCACCGGCTGCGGCGGCTGCGTGCCGCTGGTCAGGCAGGTCATGGAATATGAGCTGTCGCAACAGGGCGTGGTGGTGAAAAAAGACGTGTGCGAACACTTTGCCTATTCACGCCAGGAGTTGTATCACCTGATTCGCGTCAACCGTATCCGTACCTTCAGCCAACTGCTGGCGCAATATGGCCATGGCCTGGGATGTGAAATCTGCAAACCGCTGGCCGGTTCCCTGCTGGCTTCCTGCTGGAACGACTTTTTATTGCAACCCGAACATCTGCCGTTGCAGGATACCAACGATCGTTTTTTCGCCAATATCCAGAAGGACGGTACCTATTCCGTCGTGCCGCGCATGCCCGCCGGGGAAGTCACCCCTGCGGGGCTGATTGCCGTGGGCCAGGTGGCTGCCCGTTATAATTTATACACCAAGGTGACCGGCGGCCAGCGCATCGCGCTGTTCGGCGCCAGGATGGAACAGCTGCCGGCCATTTGGCGGGAACTGGTGGCCGCCGGTTTTGAAACCGGGCATGCCTATGGTAAATCGCTGCGCACGGTAAAATCCTGCGTCGGCTCAACCTGGTGCCGCTTCGGCGTGCAGGATTCCACCGGGCTGGCCATCAGACTGGAAAACCGCTACAAGGGCCTGCGCGCGCCGCATAAATTCAAGCTGGGCGTTTCCGGTTGTACGCGTGAATGCGCGGAAGCGCAGGGCAAGGATATCGGCATTATCGCCACCGACAAAGGCTGGAACCTGTATATTTGCGGCAATGGCGGCATGAAACCGCGCCACGCGGATTTATTTGCCACCGATCTGGATGCCGACGGCCTTATCGTCATGATCGACCGCCTGCTGATGTTTTACATCCGCACCGCCGATCGGCTGCAGCGCACCAGCACCTGGCTGGATAATCTGGAAGGCGGCGTAAACTATCTGCAGCGGGTGATCGTCGATGACGCGCTCGGCATCTGCGCCGAGCTTGAACAGGAAATGCAGTCGGTAGTGGCGAGTTACCAGTGCGAATGGCAAACCACCCTGGCGGATGCCGGCCGGCTGGCGTTGTTCCGGGGATTTATCAACAGCGACCGGCCGGATGAAGCGGTGGTCATGATGGCGCAGCGATCCCAGATCCGGCCCGCACGGCCGGAAGAAAAACCGCGGGCGGGCGTAAGCGCGCCGCCCGAGGGCGATGCGCGCTATGAGGTGTCCATGGGGGCGTTGCCAGCCGCGGCAGGAAATGGCCCCGGGCCGTCGTCCGCCGTTGAGGAAACCGGCTGGCGGCCGGTGTGCATGCTCGGTGATATCCCGGCCCATGCCGGCATCGCCGCGCGTTTAGGGCAGCGGCAGATAGCCCTGTTTTACCTGCCGACGGCCGCGGGCACGGCCGGCGGGGAAGGCCGGGTGTATGCTTTATCCAATCATGAGGCGGGCAGCGGCGCCAACGTGTTGGCGCGCGGCTTGGTGGGCGATGTCGCAGGCGAGCCGGTGGTGATTTCGCCGCTGTATAAAAAGCATTTCCGCCTGCGCGACGGTTGCTGCCTGGAGGATGCAGGCCTATCGGTCAGCGCCTGGCCGGTGGAAATCCGCCAGGGGCGCGTCTGGGTGGCGGCCTGCGCATTGACGGCGCGCGCGCCGGCGCCGGCGGAATAAGGGCGACGTCCGTGGCGGCCTACCGACGGTCTTCGTCATGCCAGCCGCCGCCGAGGGCGACGATCAGCTGAACGCTGGCCACCCATTGGGTGCTGCGCAGCGACAGCAGGTTTTGCTGCTGCGACAGGCTGGTATTTTGGGTGGTGGCGACATCAAGATAATCAATCATCCCCGCCCGGTATTGGTTAAGCGTAACGCGGGCCGATTCCTGCGCGGACTCGGCGGCGCGCTGCTGCGCGGCGGTTTCCGCCTCCAGGGTCGACAGCTCCACCAAATAATTTTCCACTTCCTCAAACGCCGACAGCACGCTCTGGCGATAGCTGGCGACGCTGGCGTCGTAAGCGGCCCGCGCCTGCTCAACGGATGCCTTGGTGGCGCCGAAGTCCAGCAGCGTTCCGCTCAGTTCCGGTCCCAGCGACCATACCCGGTTCGGCATGGAAATCAGATTATGCAGCACCGAACTTTGGAAACCGCCGCTGGCGCTCAGGGTCAGGTCGGGGTAATAGGCGGCCTGCGCCACGCCGACGGCGGCGTTGGCCGCGGCGACGCTGCGCTCCGCATAGGCGATATCCGGCCGGCGTTGCAGCAGTTGTGACGGCAGCGCCACCGGGATAACGGGCAGGGTGGCGGTGAGCCTGGCGGCGGGCAGGCTGAACTGCGCCGGCGACCGGCCGATCAGCACCGCAATGGCGTGTTCAAGCTGCGCGCGCTGCCACTGTAAATCCAGCGCGGAAGCGCGGGCGCTCTCCAATTGGGTCTGCGCCTGCGCCAGGGTGCCGCGGGACTCGCTCCCGGCGCGGTATTTATTCTCGATAATGTTCAGGTAGCGCTGGTAGGCCTCGACGCTCTCTTGATACAGCGCTATCTGCTCATCCATGACCCGCAGCTGGAAATAATCCTGCGCCAGCTCTGATTGAGCGCTCAGGGTAATATTGGCCAGTTCGGCGGCGCTGGCCTGGGCATTGGCCTGGTTTTCCTCCACCGTGCGTCTGAGCTTACCCCACAGGTCCAGCTCCCAGCTGGCGCTGACCTGCGCCTCATGCGTCGTGGCGGCGGCGGTCCGGGTGCCGCTGCGCGTGGTGTCGGCGGTGCCGGTGACCGTCGGGTACAGATTGGCGCGCGAGGCGGCCGTCAGCGCCCGCGCCTGGCGGTACAGCGCTTCATACTGCGCCACGTTCTGGTTGGAAATTCGCACCTGGCCCAATAAGCCGGAAAGCGTCGGATCCCGGTACACCGCCCACCATTCCCCCTTGCCCGCCTCATCCCGCGGCGCGGCCTGCGTCCAGCCCTTCGCCTGTTTAAATTCAAGCGGCACCGTCATCGCCGGCCGCCGGTAGTCCGGACCCACCATACAGCCGGCCAGGATCAACGCCAGCGCCAGGGGCAGCAGCTTCAGGGCGGGATGTGGGAATATCGTTATCATAAAGTCACTGTTGTCCGAAATCATAAGTAAGAAGGGTGAGGCGCCATCGTCGGGTTACCGGCTTCAGGCCGCGCCGGTTTTGCCAAAACGCCGCCAGGCCCGCTTGCCGGAACGGCTTAGCCGGTCCATATACAGATACACCACCGGGGTGGTGAACAGGGTCAGCAGTTGGCTCAGCGCCAGGCCGCCGGCAATCGCCATGCCCAGCGGGCTGCGCAAATCCGCATCCCCGCCGCTGCCCAGCGCCAGCGGCAGGGCGCCAAAAAAGGCCGCCAGCGTGGTCATCATAATCGGCCGGAAACGCATCAGGCAGGCTTGGGTAATCGCCTGCTGCGGGCTGAGCCCCTGGGTCCGTTCCGCCGCCAGGGCAAAATCGATCATCATAATGGCGTTTTTCTTAACGATGCCTATCAATAACAAAATGCCGATCAGGGCGATCACCGTGAGCTGGGTGCCGGTGATAATCAACAGCAACAGGGCGCCAAGCCCGGCGGAGGGCAGAGTGGACAGGATGGTCAACGGATGGATATAACTCTCGTACAGCATGCCCAACACGATGTAGACCGCCGCCAGCGCGGCGAGTATCAGCCAGGGCATGCTGGAGGCCAGCGCCGTAAAGGCCTTGGCGGTGCCCTGGAAGCCGCCCTGGATGGTGGACGGCAGGCCAATCTGCGCCATGGCCGTCTTGATAAGCTGCTGCGCCTGCTCGAGGGACACGCCGTCCGCCAGGTTAAACGCCACGGTGCTGGTGGCGGATTGCCCTTGATGCGCCACGGATAACGAGGCGTTGGCGCCGCTGAAGCTGGCAAAGGCGGCAATAGGGATTTGCTGGCCCTGGCCATTGACCACCATCAGCTCGTTCAGGACCGCCGGATCGACGGTGAACGCGGCGTCCAGGGTCATCACCACATGGTACTGGTTAAGGGTTTTATAACGCGTGGCGATCTGCCGCTGGCTGAAGGCGTTATTGAGCAGGGTATCGAGCATCTGCACGTTCACGCCCAGCCGGGTGGCCTTATCCCGGTCGATATTCAGCATCACCTCCTGGCCGCCGGTCTGGGAATCGGCGTCCACCCCGGTAAGCTGCGGGATCTTTTCCAGCGCCGCCTTGACCTTCGGCGTCCAGAGCCGCAGGGTATCGAGGTCGTCGGCCTGCAGGCTGTACTGGTAAAGGGCGTTGGCGCTGCGGCCGCCGATATGCAAATCCTGCGCCGGCATCAGGAACAGCTGGACGCCGGGCTGGTTAAGACCTTTGGCGGTCAGGCGGTTGGCTACCTCGGCGGCGCTGGCGTCCCGCTGGCTGAAATCCTTCAGGTGCACGAAAAAGTTGGCGCTGTTGCGCGAGCCGAAGCCGCCGCTGCCCATGGAGGAGAGCACGCCGTCCACCGCCGGATCCTGCTGGATGATGCGCGAAAATTCCTGCAGCTTGGGTTTCATGGCCTGGAACGAGACGTTCTGGTCGGCGCGCAGCATGCCCATCAGCAGGCCGGTATCCTGGTTGGGGAAAAAGCCTTTCTGCACCACGGTATAGAGAAAAATATTCAGCATCACGGTCAGCACCAGGCTGAACAGCGTCAGGCGCTGGTGGCGCATGACCCAGGCCAGGGCAACGGCGTAGGCCGCCAGCAGCCGGGCCAGCCCGCGCTCGATCAGCACATAGATCCGCGGCGGCTTGCGGGTCACCGGCGGCTTGCGCTTGAGCAGCCGGGAACACAGCATCGGGGTGAGGCTCAGCGAGACCACCATCGAAATCAGCAGCGAGACGGTGAGCGTTATCGCGAACTCGCGAAACAGCCGGCCGACGATACTGCCCATCAGCAGGATGGGGATAAACACCGCCACCAGGGACAATGTCATCGCCAGCACGGTGAAACTGACCTCCTGCGCGCCGCGGATTGAAGCGCGCACCGGCCCCAGGCCCTGTTCGATATAACGGGTGATGTTCTCCAATACCACGATGGCGTCGTCCACCACGAACCCGGTGCAGATAATCAGCGCCATCAGCGACAGGTTGTCCAGGCTATAGCCCAGCAGGTACATGACCGCGCAGGTGCCGATCAGGGATACCGGCAGCGCCAGGGCCGGGATAATCACCGCCTGCAGGTTGCGCAGGAAGACAAACACCACCGCGATCACCAGTATGACGGCGATCAGCAGCGTTTCTTCGGTATCGCGCAGCGAGGAACGCACGTTAGGCGAGCGATCCACCACCATATGCAAACCGACGTCGCCGGGCAGAGTGGCGGACAGCGCCGGCAGCCGCGCCTTGATGGCGTCGATGGTTTCCAGCATATTGGCGCCCGCCTGCCGGGTCACGCCAATCATCACCGACGGGGTCTGGTTGTAGTATCCGACGTTGTATTTATCCTCCACCGAGTCGTAGACCGTGGCCACATCCCCCAGCCGCACGGCGGTGCCGTTTTGATAGCTGACGATAAGCGCCCGGTAATCGCGCGCCAGATCCAGCTGGCCGTTGCCGTCCACCACCCAGGATTGCCTGTCCCCCTGCAATATCCCCTTGGGTAAATTGCTGGTGCTGTTGGCGATGGCGCTGCGCACCGTATCCAGGGATAAGCCGAAGTGGGTGATCATCTGCGGGCTCAGCTCAATGCGTATCGCCGGCAGCGAGCTGCCCAACAGCGATACCTGGCCGACGCCCTCGACCTGGGCGATTTTTTGCTGGATTTCGCTGGAGGCCAGATCGTATAACTCCCCGCTGGTGCGGGTGGGGGAGGTCAGGGCCAGCACGACGATCGGCGCGTCGGACGGGTTGGCTTTGCGGTAGGTGGGCAGCGAGGGTATGCTGGAAGGCAGCAGGCTGCGCGCGGCATTGATCGCCGCCTGCACATCGCGCGCCGCGCCGTTGATATCCCGGTCCAGGTCAAACTGCAATATCACGTTGGTGGAGCCCTGCCCGCTGCTGGACGTCATTTCGCTGATGCCGGCGATTTGTCCCAGGGCGCGTTCCAGCGGCGTGGCCACCGTCGCGGCCATGGTTTCCGGACTGGCGCCGGGCAGGCTGGCGCTGACCATGATGGTCGGAAAATCCACCTGCGGCAGCGGCGCCACCGGCAGCAGCCGGTAGCCCAGCAGGCCGAGCAGCACAATGGCCAGCGTCAGCAACAGTGTCGCCACCGGGCGAAAAATAAACACGCGCGAGATATTCATCAGCGCTCCTGGCGGCCGTAACGGCGCCATGTCCGCTGCGCGCGCTGTGACAGGCCGTCAAACCACAGGTAGATCACCGGCGTGGAAAACAGCGTCAGCACCTGGCTGAATATCAGGCCGCCGACGATCACCAGCCCCAGCGGCCGGCGCAGCTCGGCGCCGGATCCGTGCGCCAGCATTAGCGGCAGCGCGCCCAGCAACGCCGCCATGGTGGTCATCAGAATCGGCCGGAAGCGCAGCAGACAGGCCTGGTGGATGGCCTCACGCGGCGTAAGATGCTGGTGGTGCTCCGCCTCCAGCGCAAAGTCGATCATCATAATGGCGTTTTTCTTGACGATGCCGATCAGCAGGATGACGCCGATAAGCGCTATCAGGCTGAACTCAGTATCGGCGAACAGCAGCGTCAGCAGGGCGCCCACCGCCGCCGAGGGCAGGGTGGACAAAATCGTCACCGGATGGATAAAACTTTCGTACAGGATGCCCAGCACCACATACATGGTTATCAGCGCCGCCAGGATAAGCCACAGGGTGTTATCGGTGGCGCTCTGAAACGCCGAGGTTTCGCCCTGGTAGCGCAGGGTAATACTGGACGGCAGTTTCAGCTCATCGGTCACGTTGGTTATCGCCTGCTGCGCGTCTTCCAGCGAATAGCCGGGTTGCAGGTTAAAGGAGAGGGTGACCGCCGGGAACTGATTGAGCCTGGCGTACAGCAGCGACCCGGTACGCAGGTGGATTGCGGCGATAGCGGTGAGTTTCACCATGCCGGCTGAGGAACTGGTGGTGGAGCCGCTCGATGCGCTTGATGTCGTCGTGGCGCCGGACGAACCCGAACTGCCCGAGGTGCTGGCCGTACTCGTGCCGTCGGTAAGATTGGTGGCCAGGTAGATATCGTCCAGCGACGCCGGCGACTGCTGGTACTTCGGCAGCACCTCGAGCACCACGCGATATTGATTGGACTGGGTAAAGATCGTCGACACCAGGCGCTGCCCGAAGGCGTTATATAATGCGGTATCCACATCGGCGGCGGTAATGCCGTAGCGCGCCGCCGCGTCGCGGTTCAGTTCCACGTAGGCCACCTGGCCCTGATCCTGTAGATTGCTCACCACCTCGCTGAACTCCGGCCGCCCCGCGAGCGCCGCCACCACTTTCGGCGTCCAGGCGACCAGGTTTTCGCTGTCCGCGTCGTCGAGGGTGAACTGGTACTGGCTGGGCGTGACCTGATCGTTAACCGTCAGGTCCTGCGCGGATTGCAGATACAACTGGATGCCGGCGATATCCGCGACGGCCTGCTTAAGCTGCGTGATAATCGCATCGGCGCGCAGGTCGCGATCCGCGAAGGGCTTAAGGTTTATCTGCAGCCGGCCGCTGTTCAGGCTGGTATTGTTGCCGTCGATGCCGATGGTCGAGGACACGCTCGCCACCGACGGGTTTTTGAGAATGACATCCGCCAGCCTTTGCTGTCGCGCCGCCATCTCGCTAAACGACACATCCTGCGAGGCCACGGTTACCCCCTGGATAAGGCCGGTATCCTGCGGCGGGAAAAAGCCTTTCGGCACCACCAGATACAGCAGTGCCGTAAGGGCCAGGGTCAATAGCGCCACCAACAGCATCAGGCGCTGGTGATCCAGCACCACCGTCAGCCAGCGATCGTAGCCGGCCACCAACTTGTCGAACAGCTGCCCGCCCTTGCGGTTGAACCGGCTCTGTTGTTCCGCCGGGATATGGCGCAACAGGTAGGCGCACAGCATCGGCGTCAGCGTCAGGGACACCACCATCGACACCAGAATCGCCACCGCCAGGGTAATGGCGAACTCGCGGAACAGGCGCCCGACCACATCGCCCATAAACAGCAGCGGGATCAGTACCGCAATCAGCGAAAAGGTCAGCGAAATAATGGTAAACCCAATCTGCGCCGAGCCGTTAAGCGCCGCCTGCATCGGGGTTTCGCCGTTTTCCAGGCGGCGCGAGATGTTTTCCACCACCACGATGGCGTCGTCGATAACAAAACCGGTGGCCACCGTCAGGGCCATCAGCGACAGGTTGTTCAGGCTGAATCCGGCCAGGTACATCACGCCGAAGGTGCCCACCAGCGACAGCGGCACGGCGATGCTGGGGATTAATGTCGCGGCCAGGTTGCGCAGGAACAGAAACGTCACCATCACCACCAGCGCAATGGACAGCAGCAGCTCGAACTGCACGTCGCTGATGGATGAGCGGATGGTCTGGGTCCGGTCCGATAAAATCGCGATCTTAACCCCGTCGGGCAGCGCCGCCTGCAGGGTCGGCAGCTGGGCCTTGATATTATCCACCACCGAGATCACGTTGGCGCCGGGCTGGCGCTGGACGCTGATGACGATGGCGGGCATGCGATTGGCCCAGGCGGACTGGAACGCGTTTTCCTCCGCTTCGTCGATTTGCGCGATATCGCGCAGGCGCAGCGCGGCGCCGTTCTGGTAGGTAATGATCAGGTTGCCGTACTCGGCCGCCGTGCGCAACTGGTCGTTGGCATCAATGGTAATGGAGTGGTATTTGCCGTCGAACCCGCCCTTGGAGCCGTTGACATTGCTGTTGCCAATCAGCGTATCGACATCGGCCAGCGTCAGGTTATGCGCCGCCAGGGCGCGGGGATCCATGCGCACCCGTATCGCCGGCTGATGGCCGCCGGCCAGCGTCACCATACCCACGCCGGAAATCTGCGACAGCTTCAGGGCGATGCGGGTATTGACCAAATCCTGCACCTTGATAAGCGGCAGGGTATCGGAGGTGGCGGCCAGGGTAATGACCGCCGTATCCGCCGGATTGACCTTTTTATAGGTCGGCGGGTTGGGCAGGTCGGTGGGCAGCAGGCTGTCGGCGGCGTTGATGGCCGCCTGCACTTCCTGCTCGGCCACATCCAGCGACAGCTCCAGCGAAAATTTCAGGGTGATAATCGACGCGCCGCCGGAGCTGGTGGAATACATCTGGCTCAGGCCGGCCATCTGTCCCAACTGGCGCTCAAGCGGGGCGGTGATGGACGACGCCATTACGCTTGGACTGGCGCCGGGATAAAGCGTCGTCACCTGGATGGTGGGATAATCCACCTGCGGCAGGGCGGAGGTGGACAGCATCCGATAGGCGAAAATGCCGGCGACCAGCACGCCGATCATCAGCAAAATCGTGGCGACCGGACGTTGGATAAACAGTCGTGAGGGATTCATTGCGCCGTCACGTCCTTGGTTTGCGCCGTATTCACCACCGTCACCTTACTGCCGGTATTGAGACGGTCTATGCCTTCGGTGACCACCTGGTCCCCCGGGGCGACGCCGGACAACACGGCCTGCAAATCGCTGCCGAACGCCGGCCCGGTTTTAACCGCTTTTCGCTCAACGGTGTTGTCGGCCTTGATCACATAAACAAAATCGCCGTCGCTGCTTAACTGCAGCGCCTGGGCGGGAATCACGGTCGCGCCGGCCAGCGTCCCGGTTTGCAGCCGGATGTTGACAAACTGGTTGGGGTAAAGGCTTTCGTCATCATTGGCAAAAATCGCCTTTAGCTTGATACTGCCTGTATCGCTATCGATTTCATTGCTGATAAAATTCAGCTTGCCCTGGCCGAGAGGGGTAATGCCGTCCTGATCGATGGCCGTGGCCGGCAGGGAATTGCCCTGGTGCAGCGATTTCAGCAGCGTGGGTAAATTAACCTGGGGCAGGCTGAAGGTCACCGCAATCGGCTGGGTCTGGGTAATAGTGACAATGCCGGTGGTATCGCTGCTGTGGACCATATTGCCGGGGTCCACCAGCCGCAGCCCCACCCGGCCGGACACCGGCGCGGTAATGCGCGCGTACTCCAGATCCAGCTTGGCGGCATTGATTTGCGCCTGATCGGCTTTGATCGTGCCCAGGTACTGGCCGACCGTGGCGGTTTGGGTTTCCAAATCCTGCCGCGACAGCGAGTCCTGCGCAAACAGGGTCTTGTAGCGCGCCAGGGTCAGCTGGGCGCTTTTCAGCAACGCCTGGTTTTGCGCCAGTTCGCCCTGATATTGCTCCAGGGTGGCCTGGTAGCTCCTGGGGTCGATTTGCGCCAGCAGCTGGCCTTTGGCCACTTTCTGGCCTTCGACGAAATAGACCTGCATCAACTGGCCGTCCACCCGGCTGGTCACCGTGACGCTGGCGTTGGCCACCACGGTGCCGAGCGCGGAAAGATATACTGGCACATCCGCCTGTTTCGCCGTCCCGCTGTGCACCGGCGTGGCCAGGCCGCCCATGCCGGCGCCCGCCCTTCCCGGCCCTCCCGCCCGGGGATCGGCATTCGTGCCGCCGCTATGCCTTGGCAGAAAATAGAACAGGGCGGCTGCAATTAACAGCACGACGATTAACAACAACAGAATATTGCGCCATTTGATTTTACGTTGTGAGCGGATTTTCATGCGATACGGGCGGCCATCAGTGGTCAGGGAATTATCATCGTACTAGGATAAAGTAATTCAGGCCGCGTTATTGTAAAAGTTTCGTCAAAAAGCATTTCACTTATACGGGGAAACAGGCATAACGATAAAGATTCTCCCCGCCATCAGCGCTGCTTTAACCACGCTTTTACCCGAGATAAAGACTCTGCTGAGCAGCACAATGAAGGATGAGAGTGATTGATTTAAAATAACATTAGGTAACCAGGTGCATTAAATATGCAGGCAAATGGCGCGTTGTCACCCCCGGTGTTTGTAAACTTGATAATATAATTGTCGGGTTTTTGCCCTGTTGGCCAATGATGCCGGTAACCGCTGGGAATCGCTGGCTTTTTAATCGCTGCTCACGGATTTTGCGGCATATTGACGGTTGTTTACCCCGGGCTATCATGTTTCACTCTGGTTAAAAATGTTAACGTTATGTTTTTAATGGTGGCGAATCCCCATTTTTATTCGCTATTTTGTACTGCAATTCACGTTTGTTATTGTTATTCCCTACCGCTTATGGAGATAACTTTACTTTTCCCCCGCCGGCTTATTTGACAGTAAGCGTGCTCACTATATAATCCGTTTTAATTTTACAGGGCGTCCCAGCAAAAAATAATTTATGCCTTGGGTGCATGATTGAATATATTCATTTTTTTAATACACAATATATGAAATGGAATTAATATTTTTTCGGCAACGATGCTCACTGTATTGTTAAAATAAAGAATAATTTATTAATTTTTTGATCTGCCCTGCAAATATGGATACCGTATCCTTGTAAGCTGGCGTTAAATGAACCGGGCCTTAATCCTCCAGCATAAATCGTGGTTTGCGGCAGACTTTAACGCTGGGTTGACGCTGGGTTTAAGCATAATCGCCCGGCGATGCATATATAACACCAAGGTGGATTAATGTAATTAACATAAACCCCATCTGGTTACATAAATAATAACTTCTCTCATTGTTAAAGTGGATCATTAATTTTTGTATAGTAGTTTTAATGTAAGGCTATTGTGGGCGGCAAAAGGCTATATGAATAAGAAATGATCGGTGTATTGATGAAATGTGCACAGGTCATGCCCTAGGCTTATCCAGGGGCGAACCGCCATTTTAATCCGTCGTCATTCTCGGGTAGGAAGAAAATATGAGTAATGTATTTAATCGACCGCGTGCCATGAATATTCCACCGACGCCTCTGCCGATCAAAGGGATCAGGAAAGAGGTGGTGAACCATTTTAAAGTCCAGTACAGCTTTGGTGATTTTATCCTTCACTCTACCCGCGTTCTGTTTCATAAAGATCGGAAAATCAGCGTGTCGCCAAAAGAGCTGGGGGTGCTTATCCTGCTGCTGGAATCCGCCGGCGAGGTGGTCAGCAAGGACCGGCTGATCAATGAAGTCTGGTCCGGCGGCAATGTCGGTGAAGAATCCCTGACGCGGTGTATCTATGTCCTGCGCCGTATTTTGCAGGAAGGCAAGCATAACCGGTTTATCGATACCGTTTATGGTAAAGGCTACCGTTTTACCCTGCCTGTTACCCGCGTCACGCCCCGTGAACGCATGACCACGGCCAGCTGCATTTTTGCGGTGCTGCCATTTCACCTGGACGCGCATCTGGATACACTGGAACTGCATGATGCAATAGTGCAGGAAATGACCGGCTACGCGGCGGCCGGGCTGCACGTTCTGCCTTCGTCGCTGACGCTTGGCTGCACATCACTGCAAACGACCCTGGAATTGATGGAAAAGATCAAGCCGGATTATTACCTGACCGGCTACCAGCTGAGCCAGACAAGCGGGCCGCTGATGCGTGTTGAACTGATGCGCGCGCAGGATCATCTGGTGCTGCACCGGGAGGCGATAAACCTTGACAGCCGGCTGACGGTGGCGTGCATAAACCGCCGTATCAAGCCGCTGCTGTTGAAGCATATTCCCTGTCTGCGCGAGGACGGTCAAACCCTAAACACGCCTTCGTCCACGCTTGATGCGCGGGCCGTTCACCGTGCGGGGCGCGACGCCTTCCTGGCCTACACGCCGGAAAGCCTGGGCAAGGCCCTGGACCTGCTGCAACAGGGGCGCCGGCAGGCCCCGGATGATATCGACCTGCAATACCATCTGGCGGAATGTTATTTCGCCCTCGGGCAAATGGGCATGATGGATTTTGATCATGCGTTGCGCGAATGCGGCGCGCTGATCGACGGCGTACTGGCGCGCACGGCGGATCACCCCGAGGCGCTGGCGTTAAGCGGGGTGCTGCAGGGATTGAATCGCGCTTTCAGCGAGGCGGCCGAACGGTTTAAACAAGCGCTGGCGATGTCCGGGGATAATCCTTCGGTTAATTATTATTATGCATGGCATCTGCTTATTGTCGGCGACACCGGCAGAGCGCTGTATTTCGCGCGCCAGGCCCGGAAAATGCTGCCCGAGATGATGGCTGTTCAGGTATTGATGATGTGGCTGGAATATTGCGACGGTAATGCGCAGGCGGCGCTGGATATCGCCGGGGGCCAATCACCGGAGGAGCGCGCTCATCCGGTGCTGCTCAGCATGCGGGCGGTCATCCTGTGCAGCGAGGGGCAACCCGGCCGGGCCGCGGAGCTGATCCCCCATCTGATGAACGGCAGCGAACAGGACGGCATTGTCTACCTGAACGCGCTTTATACACGCATGTTCTCGCAGTCGGCGGCGGTCAACGGCGAGCAGGTCGCCACGTTGATGCGGCGGGCCACGCATATGATGCCGTCGGCGCTGCTGCCGGTTATCCTCCAGTGCCAGGGATACCGGGCGGCAAAAAAATGGTATGACCAGCTTTCCAGCACCTCCTCGCCCTGCCTGATGTTATGGCGCAACGACCCCCGGGTTAAACCCCTGCGAGCCGAAGTCCCGGAGTGTTGAGCACCATGCCCGCAGGTAAATATTTCATCGCGCTCGGTTTGCTGTTAAGCGCCACCGCCGTGTCGGCGGACTGCTGGTCGCAGGCGGAACGTCATTTTTCCATCGAATCCAGGCTGCTGCAGGCCATTGCGCTGACGGAATCGAATATGAACCCGCGCGCCACGGGCAAAAACGCCAACGGCACCCGCGATATCGGCCTGATGCAGATCAACAGCCTCCATTTGCCCCGGCTGAGGACGTTGGGCATTGATGAGCAACGGCTGTATGAAGATAGCTGCGTCTCGGTAATGGTGGGCGCCTCGGTGCTCGCGGACATGATGAAGCGCTACGGTTATTCCTGGGAAGCGGTGGGTGCTTATAACGCGGGAACCGCCGCGGGCCGCAAACACCTGCGCATGCGTTATGCCCAACGCGTTTGGGAACACTATAAACGCCTGGATACGAGCAACGCGCCGGTGATGGCGCGACCGGCTGCATCCTGAATATGTGATTAATCAATATATGCAAATGTATATTAGTCCTGATTATTAATGTTTTGTTTAACGACTTTCGCTCTGGGCGGTTTTATACATCATTAAATTTAACTCGATGAATCAGATTCCCATCATGATTTATGGAAGACACAAAGGCATTATCATGAGTATCAAGGTTAATCAAAAACGCATGGGGTTAATAATGAACAAAGAGAATATCATATTGCCCCACAGGCCGCTCGCGGAAAATTATAAACAGGATATAACCGAACCCACATGCTGGCTGATGCAAACCCATAATCAGGCGTGCCGCATCCATTTCCAGTCGGGCCAGGAATCCTCCACCCTGAATCTGTCGCAGGATTGGCACGGTATTCTGGTCATGAATAAAATCAACCTGGAAATTATTTCCGGTGCGCCCATCCAGCAGGAGCTGCCTTTATTTGCGCTGGTGAAATTGCAGGTATTTATTGATGAATCACGCCGGGTGTCATTGAAATACGATCCCTTGCAGCCTTGGGACAGCATTAAACTTAACAGCGATCCGCTTATTGCCAACTGCGGCGATGTCGAGCGCTGGCTGTTGACGCAAAGCAACCTGCTGCCCACCGAAATGGGCATGCTGGCATCTTTTCTGCGCCGGACGGAATGGTATTGGCTCATCCGCTTTTTATTAAATGAATCGGTCAGCCACGGCAAAATACATGAGCTGGGCGCGCGTTATGGTTTGTCCTATTCGCATTTCCGGCGGTTATGCCGTAATGCCTTGGGCAATTCAGCTAAAAACGAGCTGCGCGGCTGGCGTATCGCCAGGGCCTTGCTCGATGTGGTCGAAGAGGGGCAAAGCCTGACGGAGGTGGCGATGCGGTACGGTTACGCGTCCTCATCCCATTTATCCAATGATATCAGGGATGCTTTTGGCGTTTCCCCCCGGGGATTGTGGAACATCATCAACAAGAAACTGGAAAAATGAAAGCGCAAAAATTTATACAGCAAAGCCTGATATGTTGGTGCCTGATCGGCGGAATGGTTCCCCTGCTGGCGCAGGCCAATCCACTCACCGGGGGAGCTATCGCCGCCGAAGGTTATGTCGCCAATAAAGACGGCTTAAAAATGTTTTTCGACGCGCTGTCGTCGCGTCTGGGCAAGCCGGTCATTGTCAGCAAGCTGGCGGCGCGCAAGCAAATCAGCGGCGAGTTTGACTTCAGCAATCCCCAGGATCTGCTGGAGAAAATTTCCCAGCAGCTGGGCCTGATTTGGTATCACGACGGCCAGGCGATTTACGTTTACGACGCCAGTGAAATGCGTAATTCGATGATGTCGCTGAATAATACGTCCTTTACGGCGCTGGACAACTTCCTGCGCAAATCCAAGCTGCTCGACAGCCGCTATCCGCTGCGCGGCGATGACAGCAGCGGCACGTTTTATATTTCCGGGCCGCCGTTCTATGTCGATCTGGTGATGAATACCGCCAAAAATATGGACGAGCAGTCCGCCACCGGCATCGGATCCGGTGATGAGAAAACGGCGGTTATCCATCTCAGCAATACCTTCGTCACCGATCGGGTCTATGAGCAGCGCGGAGAAAAAATTACCATCCCCGGCGTGGCCACGGTGATTAACGAACTGCTGAAGGGCGGCACGAAAACGGCCGGCACGGCGGTGCACTCGCTGATGCCGGACGCCATGCCGGCGCCGAAAATGCCCGAGTTCAATCTTGAGGCGCTGGGTGCCGGGACCACGGTCTACCAGCCCCGGTCGAGCCTGGCGGAAGCGCTGCGCGTCGAATCCGCCGCCAGTCCGATCAACGTGATTGCCAATCCCAATACCAACAGCCTGCTGGTCAAGGGTACCGCCAAACAGGTGCAGCTGATCACCAATCTGGTGGCGGCGCTGGATACGACAAAGCGGCATGTCGAGCTCTCCTTATGGATTGTCGACATACAACGGGACGATCTGGATCAGCTTGGCGTCAATTGGCAGGGGAGCGTGAATATCGGCAACCAGTTAGGCGTGTCCTTTAACGGCGGTTCCTATTCCACCCTCGACGGCGCGCGTTTTGTCGCCTCCATCCAGGCGCTGTCGCAGAAAAACCGCGCCAATATCGTCTCGCGTCCGGTGGTGCTGACCCAGGAAAATATCCCGGCGATCTTTGACAATAACCGCACTTTTTATACCCAGCTTATCGGCGAGCGTAACGTCGAGCTGCAGCATGTTACTTACGGCACCATGGTGAACGTCCTGCCGCGCTTTACCGCCGACGGGCAAATTGAAATGGTGCTCAATATCGAGGACGGCAACGAACTCAATGAGACCACGGTATCCGCCGGCAATATTCTTCCCAAGGTCGGGCGCACCAATATCAGCACCGTGGCCCGGGTGCCCCAGGGAAAAAGCCTGCTGATCGGCGGTTATACCCGTGATGAAATCTCCGGGCGTGAGGGCAGGATCCCGGGGTTGGGCAGCATCCCCCTTATCGGCGGCCTGTTTAACTATAAGCAGAATACCCAGTCCAATATGGTGCGTATTTTCCTCATAGAGCCGCGGGAAATCACCGAGCCCCTGCAATCCGACGCCAGCAACGTGGCGGACAGCCTGATTGCCGGCCGCCGATCCGCCCCCTTGCCGGACTGGTCGCGCAACCTGCTGGATAGCCAGAAATGGCGGTAAACGCCACCGGCGGCATCGGCAACGCCGGCGCGTTCAGCCTGCCTGACGCCAGGTTGCCCGGCCGGCAGCCCGGGCAGGATGTCGCCACCAAGGTTAAGGTAAAACGCAGCGCCGCCAGCCTGGTCAAACTGGCGGAACAATCCGGCAAAAGCGCGTCGTCGGCGGCGGCCCAATTCGCCAGCAGGCGGCAGTACGAGAAATACGCGCGGGATACGGAGATGAATTTCGCCCGTATCCTGGAAAACGATGCCATCCCCAAGGTGGATCAGCTGCTGCGTATGCTTAACAGCGGCAATCTGTTCCAGAAGAATGCGTTTTTGCTTTTTGCCCGCTCCCTGTTTCCTGATGATAGTGATTTGGTGGTGGTGCTGCGCGAACTGCTGCGGCGCCGTAAGTTGAACGAAACGGTGGGAAAAGAACTTGCGCAACTGCTGGACGAGGTGGAGGCGCAGGCCGACCCCCGGCTTGTCAACGCCGGCATTAACTGTGCGCTCAAGGCCAGGTTATTCGGGCAGGCCCATCTGGAACTGAATCCGGCGATGTTGCGGGGAAGCTACCGGCTGTTTTTACAACAGGAACGCCGGGCGCTGGAGGAGTACCAGGACTGGATCGCCTGTTATGGACACCAGTATCGCAACGTGATACTGGCGTTTATCGAGGCCGCCCTGATGGCCGATGTGTATGCGGTAACGCCCAGCTCGGCATCGGTATACGGCGATTTTATCGGTAAATTGGGCCAGCTCAGGTTGATACGCTCCGGGGATGATCTGTTTATGAAACAGCTATTATCAAATAAAGTGATTAATGGTTTAAATAAAAGTGAAACGGATTGGCTGATATTTTTATTCTCGCTATTGCAGTTCCCTGAAGATATAGATGATCATCTTCATTATTTAATTGGGGAAACGTTTTTATTGCGCCGCCATGACGAACGCTCCGCTATTTTGCAGCCTCTGTTTCGTGCATGTAAATTATTGCCACATGAATTATTTGTCTGCAATGAATCTGCGCAGCGTATGTTTATTGAGTTCGAATATCTTGCCGGCCTGGCGTATAAGCGCGAAGTCATTGAAAACAGATTAAATCGAAAATGACGGTGAAAGTTCATCGTCTTTGCATGGGATAACGACGTGTTGACAAAATTTCTGCATAATATGCATTCCCGCCCGGAGCTGCTTATCCTGGCGCTGGTGATCATGATCATCAGTATGTTGATTATTCCTTTGCCGACATACTTATTGGATTTTCTTATCGGGCTGAATATCGTTATCGCCGTGCTGGTGTTCATGGGCGCGTTTTACATTGATCGCATCCTGAGCTTTTCCACTTTTCCCTCCGTGCTGCTGATCACCACGTTGTTCCGGCTGGCCTTGACCATCAGCACCGCCCGTCTGATCCTGACCGACGCCGACGCCGGTGACATCATCGCCTCCTTCGGCCAGTTTGTTATCGGCGATAACCTGGTGGTGGGCTTTGTCATCTTCGCCATCGTCACGGTAGTGCAGTTTATTGTCATCACCAAGGGGTCGGAACGCGTGGCGGAGGTCGCGGCCCGTTTCTCACTTGACGGCATGCCCGGCAAGCAGATGAGCATCGACGCCGATCTGAAGGCCGGCACGATCGACGCGGACGGCGCGCGCGAACGGCGCAGCGTGCTGGAGCGGGAAAGCCAGCTGTACGGCTCGTTCGACGGCGCCATGAAATTTATCAAGGGCGACGCCATCGCCAGCATCCTGGTGACGTTCGTCAATCTTATCGGCGGCATGGCCGTAGGCATAAGCCAGCATCAGATGGATATGTCCACGGCGCTGGATACCTACACCATGCTGACCATTGGCGACGGGCTGGTCGGCCAGATCCCCGCCTTGCTTATTTCCATCAGCGCCGGGCTTATCGTTACGCGCGTCAACGGCGACGGCGACAACATGGGCCGCACGATCATGGAACAAATCATGGGCAACCCGTTTGCACTGGTGATTACCGCGTTCCTGGCCCTATCGATCGGCCTGCTGCCGGGGTTCCCCTTGCCGGTGTTTATCCTGCTGGCCGGCGCGCTGGCGGCCGTGTTCTATTTCCGCCATCGCAGGCAGCGCAGGGCGCAGGCGGCCGACGTGGATGGCCGTGCCGGAACACTCCCTCACCAGGATGCGCAAGGCGAGAGCGGCATGGACACCCGGCTGAACATTATCGACGATCTTGACAAGGTGGCCGCCGAGACCGTGGCGCTGATACTGGTGGTATCGCGCGCCAATTTTGCCTTATTGCAACAGGAGCGGCTGTGCGAACGCCTGCGCAGCCAGTTTTTTGTCGATTTCGGCGTAAAACTGCCGGAACCGATTCTGCGCGCCGCCGAAAATGTCGATGAATCCACCGTCATGGTCTTGATCAACGAAATTCGCGCCGACGCCTTCACCATTCATTTCGATATGCTGCGCGTGGTCAATGCCTCCGATGAGATTCAACATCTCGATATCGACATGCGCGTCGACAAAGATTGTATCTGGGTGGCGCGCGAGGCCAGGGAAACCCTGCTGCAGCTGGGCTTCCAGCTGCGTCCCGCCGTGGATGAGGTATACCACTGCTTTGCGGTATTGATGTCCCATCACGTCAGCGAGTTCCTCGGCGTACAGGAAACCAAACATATGCTGGACCTGATGGAGAATAAATATCCGGACTTATTGAAGGAGGTGCTGCGCCATGCCACGGTGCAACGTATTGCCGAGGTGTTGCAGCGCTTATTAATGGAGCGCATATCTACCCGCAATATGAAATTGATCATGGAGTCGCTGGCGCTGTGGGCGCCCAGGGAGAAAGACGTCATTACCCTGGTGGAGCATGTCAGGGGCGCGCTGGCGCGTTATATATGCCATAAATTCGCTATTAATAATGAGCTAAGAGTAATTATTCTGTCGGCGGAGGTGGAGGAAACGATCCGCGGCGGTATCAGAAATACGTCGTCCGGGGCATTTTTACACCTGGACCCGTCGGTCTCGGATGAATTAATGGATTTGTTTACCGTAGGTTTAGAAAGCATATTGATTGCTCAAAAAGATATGGTTTTATTAACCTCGGTGGATATCAGACGCTTCGTCAAAAAACTCATCGAGTCGCGTTTTCGCGATCTCGAGGTCATGTCTTTTGGGGAATTAACTGAAGCTGTAAATGTTAATGTTATTAAAAGTATCTAATTAACCTGGAGTATAATACATGTATGTTGATATTGCCGCTTTAGTGCGCGAAGCCTTATTGGGAAATGGTTGTGATCCCAAACTGTTGGCTAATTTTGATAGCCATTCAACTATTGCGCTCGATTTTCATGATTTGCCAAGTATCTACATCAGCAGCCAGGATGAGGATATCTGGTTTTGGTCGCGCATTGCCGAATACGATGAGGCGGCCTTGCAAAAATGCGGATATTCCTTATTGAAGGAACATATGGAAGGCGAAGCGTTTATCCGCAGCCAGCAGTTTCAGTTCGCCCAGAATGAAGGCTATCTGGAATTTAAAGCATTATTACATCCGGACTCTCTGCAAAGCGCGGAAAACTTTAGCAAGGCGTTGGAAGGTTATTTTGAGCGTCTGGAACGTATCATCGAGGTTATGCATTAATGACCGCCCGGATGAGGCTGCTGCGGCGCCAGGCCCAGCCTCTGCGTTTAGCGGGGCCGATTATCGAGGCGGAGCTGCCGGGCGTCGCGGTGGGCGAGATGTGCGAAGTGCGCCGCGACTGGCGCACGGCGGAGATTGTCGCTCGCGCCCAGGTACTGGGCTTTCAGGGCAATCGCACGGTGCTGAGCCTGATAGGCCATGGCCGTGGTTTATGCCGGGATGTGGTTTTGCATCCCACCGGCGCCCAGTTGGGCATTACCGTCGGCATGGACCTGCTGGGCACGGTCATTGATCCCATGGGGAATGTGGTCGAACGGCTGCATTCCCCGGCGCCCGGCCCGCAGCCGGAAATCCGCCCCATCGATATCGACGCGCCCCCGTATCTGGATCGCGCCGTTATCGACACGCCCTTTATTTCCGGGATCCGCGCCATCGACGGCCTGCTGACCTGCGGCACCGGGCAGCGGGTCGGCATATTCGCCTCGGCGGGATGCGGCAAGACGGTGTTGATGCATATGCTGATCGACCGGTCCGAGGCGGATGTATTTGTTATCGGACTGATAGGCGAACGCGGGCGGGAAGTGACGGAATTCACCGAATCCCTGCGCCGCTCAGGCCGGCAGGATAAATGCGTGCTGGTGTACGCCACCTCGGATTTCTCCTCCCTGGATCGCTGTAATGCGGCCAGGGTGGCCACCACGGTGGCGGAGTATTTCCGCGATCGTGGGAAAAAAGTGGTGCTGTTTTTAGATTCCATTACCCGCTATGCGCGCGCGTTGCGGGATGTGGCGCTGGCCTCGGGAGAACCCCCGGCCAGACGCGGCTACCCGGCCTCGGTGTTCGACGCCATGCCGCGTATTCTCGAGCGGCCCGGGAACACCCGTCACGGCAGTATTACCGCGTTTTATACCATCTTGCTGGAAAGCGACGACGAGCCGGACCCGATTGCCGACGAAATACGCTCCATTCTGGACGGACATTTTTACCTGAGCCGCAAGCTGGCGGCGCAAAATCATTATCCCGCCATCGATATATTGCGCAGCATCAGCCGGGTCGCCGGCCAGGTGACCGATGGGCAGCACCAATCCCTGGCGGGCGAAGTGCGCCGCCTGATGGCCCGGCTTGAGGAATTACAGATATTCCTGGATATGGGCGAGTACCGCCCCGGCGAGAACGCTGAAAACGATCGCGCCATGAATAAGCAGCAGGCACTCATGGCCTTGCTGCGTCAGTCCACGCAGGAAAGCACCGACTTCGCCACCACGCTGCGGATGATGCATGCCGTCGTTGCGTAATATCAAAGTCCTCATCGGCCGCTGCGACGCCGGCCTGCGGCGCTGTGATATGCGGCGCATCGCCGCCGAGCGCCAATTGCGGGAGAACGAGGCGCAAGCCGATGCGCTGGGCCAACAAAAAAGCGGCTTGCGGCAATTGATTGAGCAGGAGCGCCCCAGCGGCAGGCTGGACAAAGCTCGGATTTTTTTGTGTCAGCACCGTATCGCGGTATTCCGGCAAAAAATTAAAGAGCTGGAAGCACAGGAACACACATTGCTGCATAAGCGCGAGGAATTCACGCGGCAGCTCTCCGACCTCAAGGCGGAAAAGCAGCATTGGCAGCGTAAACATGAAAAGTACCTGACATGGGCCGAAAAGCAGAAAAAAGCGCTCAGGCTTGCCGGCTTACGTCAGGATGAAAATGAAACGCAGGAGATTATTACATGGTCGCCGTAACTAACTTCGGCCGCGGGCATAATTACCCGGTCAAATTCGTGCAGGATATCAAGGATATTGCCCGCCAGCGGCAAAGCGATGTGAATGAGCGCCAGCGTCTTAAGAAACCATTCTCGCCAACTGAGCACCAGCACCCCGCCGGCGCCTTCATCGCGCAGATGATAGCGCGCGAAGACGGTGTCTTTTCCAGCCTGGGCGCATTATCGGCGGTGGAAACAATGATGGGCATGCATTCGGCCCTGGTGTCTGATCAAGCCCATGCCGAGGGGGCGAATGCCGGCGCGGCCAGTGCCCGCCCGGCCCACGTCTCTGCGTTTCTGGCGCAGCGGAATCTGGGTTCGGCGCCATCAAACCTCATCGCCGGCGGCAGCGAATTACTGCCAGGCCAGGTGGAAGAACCTGGCGCCGCGCCTGCGGGCGATGTGAATAACAGCGCTCAGCCCGGAAAGGGGACGCGCGCCCTGGCTGCACACACGCCGGCGGTGTTAGCGGACGGGAATAAAATAATTGCGCCTGACGCGCACGTCGCAGGCAACCTTGCACCGACCGATGGCACCTTGGGCGAAGCCGCCGATGCGCGCCTGTTAGCCGATTTGCTATCAAGCGCGGCCGCGGGCGCGACAATCCCGGCGAATAATCATGCCGCCGAGGTTAGGGCCGGCCAGCCGGCCGTGGATCGGCCGGCGAACCACGGCCACGAGGCAACGATGCCTCAGCCAAACCAGGCTGCCAACACCGACCGCACCCTGACCTATGCCTTCAGTTCGGTGCCGGGCCATCATCACGTACAGGTATCGGCCGGTCAGAACATCACGCTATTGCCGTCGAGTCAGGAAGTGATTAAGCAAATGGCTACTCATCCTATGCCGGAAAATTACCAGCTGTTGCCCGTGCGGGATGAGCAACACGGGCAACAGCCGAACCAGGATCCGGAGCAGGAGGAGGACGAGTGAGTACACTTTCGCTGCGCAAGCTGCCAAAGGCGCAGGCGTCCTGGCACCCGGCTCTGGCGGGATGGCGGGCGGGCGGCGTCGCTGTCGCTCTGGCATTACCTCCGGCGGCGGGACCACTGATGATGGTCATCGCCGACGATGGCGAGTGGCGGGCGCTGCTGGATCCCCGTGAATGGCTGGCGCAGACCGCGCCGGCGCTGGCCGCCATGGCTGTCGCCGCCTGCGACGACCGGCAAATCATGGCGTTGTTTAACGCCATGCCCCGGCCGCTGACATTTGCCGACGGCGCGCTGGACTACCGACATATACAGGCGTGGGAGCCTGCTGCGTCTAGCCAGGGCCGCGACCTGCCATTGCCCCGGCTCAGCGCCCGGGAATGCCCGGTCTGGGTGACGGCGCTGGATCGCAGCAGGATCAGGCTGCCGGATCCATCCTCCCACGGCCTGCAGGACCTGCCGCTGGCGGTGGAATTTATTCTTGGCGCCAGCCGGCTGCCGGTGGCAATAGCGCGCGATGTGGCGGTTGGCGATGTGGTATTGATTGCCGCGCTTTCGCGCTATGTGAAATGCCAGGGACGGCGGATAGGACATTTTTGCCAACGAGAGGACATGATAATGATCGATGAAAGCCAAGATGGAATGTATGAAGAATATCCTTTGACGGAGAGTGACCCTGCGCCCTCATTGGATAACACGGCCTTGCCCGGCGTACTGACCGAGCTGCCGCTGAATGTGGAGTTTATTTTGCAGCGGCGCTTCCTGTCGATAGGCGAGGTCAACGCGCTGTTTGCCGGCAAAATTCTGGAGTTAGACCCGGCGTGCGAGCACAGGATCGAGCTGCGAAGCAACGGCCATTTGCTGGCGCGGGGCGAATTAGTGCAATTGGACGATCGCCTGGGGGTCGAAATAATGCAACTTTACCCGGATGATCCCCATGCCTAATGAAATCGGGATAATTGCCTCACTGGCGTTTTTATCATTATTGCCGTTTTTGATTGCCGCCGGTACCTGTTACGTTAAGTTTTCCATTGTATTCGTCATCGTGCGTAATGCCTTGGGGCTGCAACAGGTGCCTTCGAATATGACCTTAAACGGGGTGGCGCTGATATTGGCCATGTTTGTGATGTCCCCGGTGGCGCGGGATGCTTATAACGCTTTTACTGAAGAAAAAGTCCAGTTCAACAGCGTGGAGACGGTGGTCGACTTTGTCGAAAACGGCATGAGCGGCTATAAAGCCTATTTGCAGAAATATGCCGATCCCGACCTGGCGCAATTTTTTGAAAAAGCGCAGTCCCGGCAGGGCAGAGACGACCCCTCCTATGAAGATGAGGAAACAACGCCTTCAATGCTGGCTTTGCTGCCGGCCTACGCGTTAAGTGAAATCAAAAATGCCTTCAAAATCGGCTTTTATCTGTATCTGCCGTTTGTGGTGGTGGACTTGCTGATTTCCAGTATTTTGCTCTCATTGGGCATGATGATGATGAGTCCCATAACCATATCCGTACCTATTAAGCTCATTCTTTTTGTGGTGCTTGACGGCTGGACATTACTCTCCAAGGGATTGATTCTGCAATATATCGATCTCGCTACCTGAAAAAGTATTAATAGGGTATAAAAATGAATGACGTGGTATTTGCCGGTAATAAAGCCTTGTACCTGGTGCTTATTCTCTCCGCGGGGCCGGTATTGGTGGCAACGGTGGTAGGGCTAATGGTCGGGTTATTACAAACCGTATTACAGCTCCAGGAACAGACATTGCCCTTTGGTATCAAGTTACTGTCCGTTACGCTATGTCTTTTTATTTTGTCAGGCTGGTATGGCGAGACATTGCTCGGTTTTGGCCAGGAAGTGATCAGAATGGCGATGAGCCGCTAGCCTATGAACGATTTGTCTGCATGGCTTGATGTCCAGCATTGGCTCAGTGTCATGATTTTAACCTCCGCCAGGATTATGCCGGTGTTTCTATTATTGCCCTTTTTAACCGGCAATATCGTCAGCGTTAATATCCGCATGCCGGTGGCTATCTTTATCGGCGCTTCGCTGTGGCCTTATTCCCTTGAGCGGATGCCGGTGGAAGAAATCAATTTTTGGGGCGTGCTGGCGCAGGAACTGTTTATTGGTTTGATCCTGGGCGTCCTGTTCGCCCTGCCGTTCTGGATTATGCACGGCGTCGGTCTGCGTGATTGACCATCAGCGCGGGGCCACCGTCAGCAGCACCTTTGATCCCATGAGCGGGGTGGATACCTCTGAACTGGCGAATCTGTTTAATCTCTTCGCCGGCGCCCTGTTCCTGGCCGGCGGCGGCATGCTGCTGCTGATGGAAACATTCCAGCAAAGCTATCGGCTCTGCGATCCGCTGCAAACCTGCACCCCGGCGCTAAAACCGGTGCTTGGGATCCTGGGCCATTTAATGACCAGGATTATCATATTGGCGAGCCCGGTGCTGGTCTGCCTGCTGTTATCGGAGGTAATTTTGGGGTTGCTATCGCGTTTTGCGCCGCAAATGAACGCATTTTCCATTTCATTGACGATAAAAAGCCTTATCGCATTTGTGGTGCTGATTCTCTATTTCTCACCCTATTTACCCGACGCTTTCAAAACGCTGGCGCCGCATCCCGGCGTATTGGACATATGGCTGAAACCTGATTAACCATGGCAAACAAAACGGAAAAACCAACGCCGAAAAAGAAAAAAGACGCGGCGAAAAAAGGGCAGACCTTTAAATGCCGCGAGTTGATTATCGCTTGTCTGCTGTTAAGCGGTATCGTCTTCCTTACCAAGACCACCACGCTGGCGCCGTTGCTTGAGGCCTACAGAAATATCATTGCCGGCAACTTCCACATGGATATCAAGGCTTATAGTGCGGCCATTATGCTGCTGGGGCTAAAAATAACCCTGCCTATCGTACTGGTCTGTCTGCTGGCGTCCGCGCTGCCCACTTTGCTGCAAACCGGATTTATGCTGGCCACCAAGGCACTGAAAATCAATTTCGGCGCGTTAAATCCCATCAAAGGATTTAAAAAAATCTTCAGCATCAGGACTATTAAAGACGGCATAAAAGCCATCCTGCATCTGGGCTGTTTCATTGCGGCGGCCATCATCTTCTGGCACAACAATAAGCTGCTGATCTTCGCCCAGTTGCACGGCACCGTGGGCACTATGATCACTATCTGGCGGGAACTGCTGCTGTCGCTGGTCATCACCTGCCTGCTGTGCATTATCCTGGTGTCGATATTGGATGCCCTTGCGGACTATTTCCTGCATATCAAAGAATTAAAAATGGAAAAACACGAGGTTAAACGCGAGTACAAGGAGCAGGAGGGAAATCCGGAGATGAAGCACCGCCGCCGCCAATTGCACCGGGAAATCCTCTCGGAGCAAACCAAGGCCAATATCAAGGATTCCCAGTTTATCCTGGTGAATCCGACGCATATCGCCATCGGCGTGTATTACGATCCGGATGTGGTGCCAGCACCATTTATTTCGATTAAGGAGTCTAATCAGCGGGCATTGGCGGTGCGGGCTTATGCGGAAAAAATCGGCGTGCCGGTGGTGACGGACATCAAGCTGGCAAGGAAGATTTATAAGAGCAACAAGTTGTATTCCTATGTTCATCCAGAAGATTTTGAGAAATTTATCGATATCCTTGTTTGGCTGAAAGAAGTTGAGAACGCTTGGCGCGATGAAACCTTAGCGGTGGGCGCGGAACCTCTTCCCGGCGATATGGTGCCGCCATCCGCCACACCTGCGGCCGCAGTGCCAGGGATTGAGCGGCAACTTAACGAATCGGCGGCGAAAGGAACGGATCAATAAAGAACGCCATGGCACTGGCCCGTCAAGGATCGAACTGATTTGTGCATGGGGTTTTGCCGGTGGCGGAAATGCCACCGCGGCCAAGGCAATATTAATTAAGCGATAATTGAAAGTTTTCCATTCCCCTTAATGTTTCAATCAAATCACCATCATTGTCGGTGATAACAAATTCAGGAGTTATATATGAGTGTTGTTGATAACGTCAGTGAAGACCGCATCGCAGAATTGCTGTGGAATGCGGTAAATAGCGGTATTACGTTAAAAGAAGTGCATGATATACCTCAGGTAATGATGGAGGGTTTATACACGCATGCCTATGATTTTTACAACAAAGGGCAGTTGGATGAAGCGGCTACCTTCTTCCGTTTCCTGTGTATCTATGATTTCTATAATCCGGATTATTACATGGGGCTCGGCGCGGTATATCAGCTTAAAAAAGAATTTCAAAAAGCAGCGGATATTTATGCCGTGGCTTTTTCACTGGCGGAAAATGATTATCGCCCGGTGTTTTACAGTGGACAGTGTCAATTAATGTTGAGCAAGGCCAACAAAGCCAGGCAATGCTTTGAACTTGTTATTGAACAATCCCACGACGCGATGTTAAAAAAACGCGCCGAGGTTTATATAAATAACTTGAAATGCCCCATGGACGAACAAAAAGACCCCTCTCAAAGCGAGGATATAACATGACGCAATTCCACGGAATTTTAAATGGATTAAGTGCCATGCCTAATGTCAATAATCGTCTTGACGCCATCGAGAATACCGGTGCTCAAGATAATAATATTAATACACCCTTATCGCGGGAACAGACTCTGACGCTGAATGCTCAGTCACGCCAGGCGACGGAAGCGCTGTTAGCGACCATCAGCGCCAGCAGCGATTTGCAAGCGAATATGCCCGCCGCACAAGCGACCGCGGCTGACCTTCCATTAGCGGCCCCATCCGGTAACGTGCAAACCCCGAACAATAACCGGATATCTTTGCAAGAGATATTCAATACCGTTAAGGAATTATTGGTCGATGTATCGCTGGGGAAACTGGCCGATCGACTGACGCTATTGCTATCGCAAAAAGCGGCATTTGACCTTTTCAATTCTGCTCTGTCAGCGGAATATCAACAGGCAATCGAAGCGAGTCAAACTGCGCTGGATACTGCCGAAGCGGATAGGATTGCGCTGCAAAATGCTGAAAATGAACTGGCGGAAAAGCAACGGGCGCTAGATCGGGCAAACGTGGCGCTGAGTCAATTGTCACCTGAGGATGAAGGCTTCGCGACGGCACAGCAATCCGTGCGCGAGGCGCAGGATGAACTTAACCAGGCCTCTGCGCAACGGGACTTGGCGCAAAGTAAGATGGCTGCGTCTTATCAGGCCGCCAGGGAAAGCATTACAAAGCTGGACGATATATATAACCAAGGCAAAAACGCGAATGCGCTTCCATTGGATGCGACTGAAGTGGATAGCGCTATAAACCGCTTATTAGCGTTAATGAACACATTTAACAAGTTGGTGCAAAAGAACCGCCAGCGGGCATTGGAGGAGGATTCCGCGCTATTCAGGCGCATGCAGGAAAGCCTGCATGTCGAAATGAAACATAAAGCCGCTAAAGCCGCCGAGGATATGCGTAAGTCCGAAGCATTGAATAAGACCATGGGGTGCGTCGGTAAAATTCTCGGCGCGCTTATTACCGCCATCAGCGTAGTGGCGGCGGTTTTCACCGGCGGCGCCAGCCTGGCCCTGGCGGCGGTGGGATTGGCTTTGATAGCGGCGGACGCGATAGGCAAGGCTATCACCGGCGTATCCTTCCTGGAACAGGCTATGCGACCGCTGATGGAAGGGATTATCCAGCCGTTGATAAGCATGTTGTCCAAGGCTATTACCAACCTGCTCGCAAAGCTGGGCGTCGATGCCAACACCGCGGCCATGGTGGGAGCGATTGTCGGCGCTTTGGTTGCTGCGGCGCTCATCGTAGCCGTTATGGTGCTGGGTAAAGCCGCCGGCGGTAAAATCGCCTCTTCCGCGCTGGGTAAAATGATAGCCGAAGCCATCAAGAAATTGGTGCCCGATGTGTTGAAAAATCTGGGCAGGCAAACCAGTGCCGCCATTACCGATAGCTTTAAGCGATTGATGGATAAGCTGTCTTTAAAAACCGATCGGCTGTCGAAGGCGACCTTCGCCAATCGGCTGGAAAAGCTTAACAATACCGTGACCTATGGTTCAAGCATGTTTCAATCGGTCGGCTCGATACGCCAGGGCGTCATTCAAAAAAGATTGGCGGAAACATTGGCTGCCTACGGTCTGTTACTTGCGGAAGATAAGCAATGGAAAAAAATGCTGCTGGAAGCCATAGATTATTTTAAAGGGGATATGGAATTAGTCCAGCAACAATTCAGAGAGATGTCCAGCCGCCAGGCTCAAACATATTCAAATACCTTGAGTTTGTTTAGTAATAACAGTCTTTCGGCTTAATTAACAGGAGTAATGCCATGAACGATATAACCCATAACAGCGGAATCAATTTCCATCAGGAAAATATACTGAACACCTCGACGGTAACAGAGCCTGTTGAAGACCGTCGAAAAAACTCATCCGTCTCTTTGACGCCAGAGGCATTGGATATTGCCGCGAGTATTTTCGGTAATAAACTATTATCAGACGGATCACAAATTGTGAATTTACGCCGCCCCGATTCAACGGTCGAACCCGTGACCGTCGCAACAATGGAAAAGATGATTAAGACCGGATTAAATCTGATGCCCGCGACGCCGGAGAAAATAATCGCGTCAAGTCATGAGGGTAACAATGATGTCACTATCCATAAGCTGAGTGGTCAAAAACGGATTGAGGCATTACTCGTGGCTTTCAAAGCCCTAAGTGAAGGGAAAGCCGTTAGTAATGGTGAGGTGGCGAGATTGGCGCTACTGGAAAATGAATCGGTAAAAAGCGCCGCCGCAGCGAAGATTAAACAGGGTATGGACGCGTTTACAGGAGGGATGAGCCAAGGCGTAATCGGCGGCGTGATGGCGACAGGCGTGTATAGGAAACAAACCAAAGCGAATAATATGGATCTCGCGACCATAAAACATGATAAAACCGCTCTTATCAAAAAACAGGGAGACCTGAATATTGCCACGATGAAAAGCACGCAGGGCAATATCGATTTGCAGCAGAGGCAGGCAGGACAAATCAGCTCCCAGCATCAATCGCATTTAGATGAGGCAGCTAAGCGGCGTTTAGAACGCGATATTGCAGCCACACAGCATGATATCGAGCTTAAGGACAATAAGACCGCCGCCATCCGGAATGAAGCAAATATGGCTATGGCGGCAGGCCAGCAGTTGCCGGGCTTTATCAATGGCATGACCCAAATGAATCAAGCACACCATGGCGCCGAGGAGTTCCTAAACACGCACTATGCCCAATCGTTCTCCTCTATGTCTGAAACGGCCAGGGCCAATGTTAAAGAACTGGCGGATGCCATGCAGTCGATTCTGGAACAGGTCAAAAAAGTACTGCAAGACAATGTCGCCACACTTGGCCAATTGGCCAGCCGCGCTTAATCTTTCACAGGCGCCGTCTGTAAATTCAGCACGGCGCGAGGCAATCTCTATGACTAGCATCTCTCAATATACCTTACCTCCCCACGGTTTAAATAAGCCTGACTTATCGCCCGCCTCTTTAGATACCTCTCGGGAACACCTCATGAGGACCCAGGCAATAAATGACGGCGAAAGAAGCTCTGGCCCGCCACGAAGTTTAATGAATGTATTTCATTGTCTCGACAAAGTAACAGATAATACGGAGCAACTGGCAAAGCTCCTTGACGCGCCGAATGCACCAGCACACCAAACGTTGACTGAGCAATTACCCGCCGCGATGCTGCTTATGCGTGATGCCATGGCTAATATCAAGAGTAGCAGCGCCTTATTCGACAATGATCCGGAACTCAACACTCTTAAGAGAAACACTCCTGAACTGGCTGATTTATTGGATAAAGGCCACACGTTAACGTCTACCGAGGACAAGACCAATCCCTGGCTAAGCGGTATGGGGCTGGTGGAAGACTATGTTGCTTATTATCGTACCTATGAAACCGGGACAACGCGCAACACTAATTTTTTTAGCGCCTTCAATGAATTTTTGAAAGTGAAGAGCAAATACCTGGATGTCCGCACGGATGATAAAGGCAATCAATTCATGTACTTCAAACCTGGAATTGAAGCTGAATTGACAGCATTAATCGAAAAATATACCAAAACGGAAGCTGGGATTCTATTTCCTGTTTCCGGGGTCGCCAGTGAAGCGGAGGCGAAATCATGGGCGGAGGAATGGGGATTGGATCCCACATGCGTAAAGCCTAGCGGTAGCGGTTATGTCGTTAGGGTCGATATCTCGCCCCTGCAGTCCATACTTGCGCTTTTCAAAGAAAAAATAGACGAGGGCGGGGGTAAATTTAAAGAGTTGAACTCTATAGAATATAATGCATTTGACAGCGCTTTTAATGGGCTGGCGGAAAAATTAAAAAACCAGGTGCAAATATTCATGACCAAACTGAGTGATACCCTCGGGAGGGTTGAAACTTGGACAAAACAGGTCAATACCTGGATTGAACAGAAAAAAGATCTGCTAATGCGCCTTTTTTCTTAATAACAGCGGGATAACATTGATGATAACGAATTCAATAATTCATATCCCTAATTTGGGAATTACACAGTCAGGACCCGCGGGCAATAAAACGGCTAAACACCAACGTGTCCCGGTAAATTTACGGAATGTTCCTTTACGGATTAATTCCGCCGGCAGGCGGCGTAGCGGGTCTGGGCAGAACACTGCGCCGGAAGAGGCCACGGTCGAGAACTGCCTGAGTGCGCATGAGCGGGCATCGGTAAAGCCGTGTATCAATATTAACGATTTTGAGCGGCAATACCGGCAAAATAGTATGAATGCCCTATTTACCTGCGCCGGGGACCAACGTGAAACATTGGCGCAGCTGTTTCAGAATTCGCGTAGTTTACTGGTCCAAAGCCATCTGGAGCATATTGCCAACGCCCATTTTCTTGCCAGGCAGCTCGGCCCTACCGAAGAATCGGCCGCGAAACTTGACGGCATCATGCATGAATTGACCGACATGATGTTAAAAGATGGACTGGGTGAAAAGTCGGTATTCGGCGGCTACCGTCCTGAGCGGGAAGCGGCCTGGGTACGCCGCCAGAGCCTTGAGGAAGAGCTGGCCTCATTGCTCAACGCAATTCAGGGCGAAGGCGGCGCCGAAGCGGGGGCGCGGTTCATCAATGAAAAAATCAAGCCGTTTGTGGTCGACTATATCGTACAAGAAACGGGGAGCGATGGCGACGTGGTGCAAAAAGAACACATTGCGCAGCTCGTCGAGAAAAACGCCTATCAATGTTTTCAGAATATCCGCGCAGGTATTCAGACTTATCAGGCTTCATCGCTGGAAAAAATCTTTCGTGATACGGATATGATATTAATTCTGCCCAAGTTACTGGCCGATTTAAATCTCTATAAGGATCATCCGCCGCCATTAAGGACAGGACTGCGAAGCGATGCGGAACAGCAGACAGAAGCCACTCAGCAAAATGATCAGTCCGACAGTACCGATAAGACCGGCGCTACGCAAAAAAACCGGTTAATGCCCGGCGTCGAATTTAACATTAAATATGCGCCGAGAATAACTATTGACGCGTCGGTAAAAATAAACTGGCCGCCAGGAACAGAAAAGAAAGAGGCTGGTAAAACGCAGTCGGTTGATGTGCGGGATAACTTGCAGGATATTTTCGAGCAGCTTAATCAAGCGCGCGATGCCGAAAAGCGGGCCGACGTCGGCAGCCCGCCCTCTTTCGCCAAAACACATATGCCCGCAGCCCGGGGCAGTCATTACGCGCAGGCGGCATTACACGCCGAACTTATCAGCAGCCGAATCCACCCACCTGAGCATAAGCAGAGTATTTTTTCCCAGCCGTTATCGCCCGGCGTAGGACAAAATAACGATCGCTCGCCCGCGAAAAGGGGTGTGACCGTGCAGGAGCCTGCCAACGTCCTGATGAATCAGGGTGCCGAAAAGATATCTTTTACGGCGACGACAACCCAGACCCCGCCCAAGGGGACGGCGCATGGCATTTTCCCGGTCCAGGATACGGCGCAAGCCGATAAATCCGGCGCGCTATATGCTGCGGCGAAAGAGGTGGCCGAAGCGTTGGGGAATCTTTGGGAGTCTATCCCTGAGCCCGCGTCTTCCTTGTATGCCAATCCGGCACCGGGGAATGGCCGGCCTGATGAGGGCGCCATTTCTGACCTTTATGATAGGGCTCGCAAAAGGGGCGCGACGCAAAAGGTAACCACTCATGCTGTTTTCGCCGGCCAGGATGCGCCGCAATCCGCTGAGTCCTCAGCGAATAACCTGACCGCGGAAATTCTGCGCCATGCACGGGAAAATCTCACCCCCATTCCGGCCCCAGCCGCTCAATCCACTAAGTCTAGCCCTATGGCGGCCTACCTGATTGAGGCGCGCAACCAACTGAAAGCCACGGTAACCCGGTCCGCCTCCGCCTCCGTGCCGGCGCCGGAGAATGGCCGGATGAAAACAGACGCCCCATCGGTTATCCTGTCCCATCAGGGTGCCCGGCAAGCCAATCATCCCAAGAACGATCATCAGGCGGCGCAGTTTGCTCCGTTAAACCACGATCGCGTAAACCTGGCCGCCGCAAGGGCCGGTTTGAGCAGCACAGGTTATATGCCTCCTTTACGTCAGGCGCAAGTCAATGCTGGCCCCGGCTCATCCACCCCTGTCCCGGCGACCCGAATTAACAAGGGGAAATTTGCTGATGACGAATAATTTGATAACGGGTGTAGCCGTTCCCACCGGCGGTGAATCGCTGCAGCGCGAGCTTTACGCCATGCTGGCCTACCGTTTGGGCCGCAAAGAGTCTGATATTGCCGGCCACCTTAATTTGGCGGCGGAGCTGTATGTCGATTCGCTTGATCTCATGGAAATTGAGATTGGGATAGCGGAAACCTTCGGCGTTGAACTTACAGAAACTGAGTTATTATCAATACGGACGGTTGACGATCTTCAGCGTATCGTCGTCGCAGCGCTTTATGCGTAGCCTCTCACTAAAAACCCCGCGTTAATAAATGATTCATTAACGGGGGTATTTCCAGTAAATAAGACATGTTAACGGCCCTATTCTAATCCGGCGAGTAAAGACTGCTGGCGTTGTTGCGCGTGTAATGTAAATACTGTAAAGTTCTATTTTCGCCATGCCGTGAAATAAGCCATGCTTTTCCATCCCACAGTGTGATCGTAAATAATCAGGGATGGAATTATTTGAAATAATATAGTTAAATAATTCGTTAGGGAATAAATGATTAAATATCTCAGTTTTGATGGATAATTTATCATTTTTTCATCATGAAGTCACCGGCCGCGAGGCGGTAGACTCTTTAGCATGACGAACCCTAGAGTATAAAGAATATTTTACCATGCAAACAGAACAAGGTAAAACAGACCGCCCGGAGAGTGTGGCCATTGTCAGGCTGCTCAATGGTAGTTTGAAGGGTTGCGAATATCCTTTATCCGCGCGGAAAACATTATTTATCGCAGCGGACTGCGGCGCGCTGGAATACGCCGGCGCGTCCCCCTCATTCCCTGAAGACTGCGTGCTGGTCCCCACCGAAGGCGGCGGGGTGAATTTTGAAATTATCCGCACCGACGGCCCGGAACATGGCATTTTGCTGCGCAGGCTGGACAACGACGGCGCGGATGATGTTCCGCTGGCATCCAATCACCCCGTTACCGTGGGCGCGCTGGCGCTGGCGGTAAGGACCGCCGGTGAAACCTGGTCGGAAGACGTCCTGAACTACCGGGCGGGCACGCCGAACACGCCGTCCGCGGTCCCGGCGACAATAAGCAGCAGGCCCGGCAAGCGGGGCATGGCCCTTCTGGCCATCGCGGTTGCCGCCGCCCTGGCGCTGGCGTACCTCTTAACGACGCCGGATGCGCAGCAGCGTGAAATTATCGCCCTGACACAGCAATTTGGCGCTGAACCCGGCAAGTATCAAATATTCCCGGGCCGCGACGGCGTGATGTATGTGCTGGCGGATAATGAGCGCGATGCGGCCTGGGGACGTCAATCCCTGGTGCGTATAAAATCGTCGCAGGCGATAAAAATCAATAGTGAGGATGAGGAAAAACAGCGTATCGAGCGCTGGCTGGGGCAAAATTTCCCCGCTTTAAATCTTCATCAATTGCAATTTGACCGACCGGCGGCGCCGGTACTGTTAGTAAGCAAACAGCGCGGTCAATTGACTGAAACGCAGCGCGACGCTATCAGCAAGGGGTTAATGCGTCTTCTGCCCTATGCTGAAGCTGTCCATTTTGCCGACGTAGACGATGACACCGTGGCACGGCAGGCCGAGGAGGGGATAAAAAAACTGGCGGTGAACTACACCAGAATCGATAACCAGGATAGCGTAATCTTTGTTATTAATGGCGCCATCGACGACGGTGAGCTGCAACGCATCCGTTTCTTTGTCGAGCAATATGCCAGGCAATGGAATGGCAACTATGTCCAATTCGCCATTGAGCTAAAAGACGATTGGCTTAAGGGTAAATCATTCAAATACGGCCATCAGGGCTTTGTGAAAATGACACCCGGACACTGGTATTTCCCTAACATTAAATGAAGAGGATTTTTTTATGAGTACAATCACTGATATTTATTCACGTAATTCAACGGGAGTGAGTGACAAAATGTCAGCCGCGGCAACGGCTCAGCAAGACCTTGAAGCGAATCCCACTGACGAAGCGTTGATATTAAGAGCCAATGGCACCAAGGCGGATTTGTCGACCTTTGTGACCATGCTAAATCAAGCCATGACCCAAAAAAGGGATCTTATTATGGGATTATTAAATGGCGCCAAATAATCGCCGTCTGCATAACGGATTTTATGACCGGCTGGCCATTCTGGCTTGAAAAAGGGTAAGCAGGGATGCTTAGCATGTGAATTTTATTCTTATGCTGCACGATTTTCCGGTTTCACACTAAGCCTCATTGTATTTATTAAGCGTAATTATCAAATTAACCAAGGTGCAACATGAACGAAATTGCCAAAATCGGCCCGCCTCACAGCGTTATTCCGGTCATGCATGACGATGCGGTGGAATCCCTCTCTTTCCTGGCATCGAAAGCGGCCGCCACGGCGGTTGACGCCACACAGGCCCGCAACGAGCTGGATAAACCTTTTACCAAGGACATATCGGCGGAGGCGATGCTGCGAAGAAATGCGCTGAGCTCAGATTTTCAGTTGACGATGAACTGGGTCAGTTCACTGGTAAATAAAGGCGTCAACGTCGTGCGCAGCGTGTTGAGTGGACAATGATGTTAAGACCGATATTTTGTGCCGCCCTGCTGGCGCTCTCACTTACCGCCTGCAACGACGAGCCATTGCTTAAAGGCCTGGATCAACAGCAGGCCAATGAAGTGATAGCCACTTTGCAGCGCAATAATATCCAGGCCTCCAAGGCCGATAAAGGCAAGACCGGCTATAGCGTCGGCGTGGGCAAAGCCGATATTCCGGCGGCGGTGGATTTGCTGCGCAGGCATGATTTGCCGTCGCAGCCGCGCATGGAAATTTCCCGGCTGTTCCCCAGCGACTCGCTGGTGTCGTCGCCGCGGGCGGAAAAGGCGCGGCTTTACTCGGCCATCGAACAGCGTCTGGAACAATCATTGCAGACCATGGACGGCGTGCTGTCGGCCCGGGTGCATGTCAGTTACGACATCGACTCGGGCGACACCGGCAGGGCGCCGGCGCCGATGCACATTTCAACCCTGGTGGCCTATCAAAGCGACGTCGACCCAACCCTGATGATAAGCGATATCAAGCGGTTTTTGAAAAACAGCTTCAACCAGGTGGATTACGACAATATTTCCGTGGTGCTCTCCAAACAGGGGCCGCTGCAGCATTATGCGCCGGTAGCGGTCCAGGCGGACGGTTCCGGTCATTTTCTCCGCTTTGCTCCCGCCGCCGGCGTGGCGCTGGCGGTCGCCGTGGCGGGACTGGCCTGGTACCGGCGCCGTGAAAAAGCCTCAGTGAAGCAGGAGACAGACGCTCATGAAGAGCATCGCGCCGCTTGATGCCATACTCTACGATCCGCTGTCATGGCTGCATCCGCGGCGCCTGCCGCTGCCGCCGGCGTTAAACGGCGCCAGGGCGCGCTCGATAATCAACGGCATCCTTATCCAGGCCCATGATTGGTCGGTGGATTGCCCGCCGGCCGCCGTTGACGGACCGGCGGCGTTGTTTATCCGCCACTGGCGCCTTATGCCGCAGGCGGCATTGTTGATAGCCGCGCAGCGCCATCGGGCCTCCCTCGCCCGGCAGGGGGGGCTGTTACAGCTGCCGTCCTGGGTGCGGCAATTCGCCGGACTGGCGATTGTCGATTCTTATGGCGACGATATGCCGGTGGCGATACCGGCCGCCTTAATCGCGCGGGGAAGAGGCGAACTGCTGGCGTTCGGCGCGCAATTGCCGCTAGCCATCCGGCAGCGCATCTCCCTGTTATTCTCACCCGAGCTGGATCGGGAAACGGGCGGTGAACCCCGCCCCGCCCCGAGCCCGCTTTTGATAAAACTGGCTTTCCAACATGCCGAAAAATATTCCACTACGCCGGATGCCGCCGATGTCGGGCGGTGTATTGATCAAGAGCCGGCAGCTGGCGCGCCAACGCGAGGCGCTTGATATCGTCAGTGAAGCGCGCCGTCAGGCGCGCTCTCTGGTTAAGCAGGCGCAGGCCGAGGCCGGACAGCTGCGCCAGCAGGGATTCCGGGAAGGGTACCAGGACGGCATGGCGACCTCGGCCGCCGCGGTGGCCGACTATTTATCGCAGGCGCAACGTCTCGAGGCCGAATTGCAATGTCAGGTTAACGCGCGCGCGCGCCAGTTATTGTCCATGGCGCTGGATCACCCGGATACCGTGCTGGCGCTGGTGGATGAATGGCTGGCGTCATTGCCCGAGGCGACAGCGGCCGAACCGATGATCTTGCTGCTGCCGGAAGCGGCGCGAAGATCCCATGCCCTGCTTAGGCAGCGCATCGACGCGGCAGTTCCGGGCGCCGGCCAGATTGAATATCATCGGGAGAACCGCGTCGTGATGAAGTATGGCCATCAGGTAGCCGAGTTCGCCCCCGAAGCGTTTTTAACCGAGGGCGTGCGGCGACTGGGCGGTTTTAACGCTATGGCGCAAGAGTGCCGCCGCCTTACCCAGGCCGGCCTGCGGCGCCTGCATGAGGTATTTTTGCAGCATCATGCCGTGGGCGGCGCGCACCCGGAGAAAAGTGGCTGAACTGTGATCGGCGCGCTAAAGGTATTTGGCCGTTAGGTTACAATTTACCCTGTTTCGCTATCATCAAATAATGAGCATAAGATGAAACCAACAATAATGATAACGATGGTGCTGGCGCTGCTGGCCTCCGGCTGCGCCACCTCCCCCCGCCCAGGCGCGCCGGGCAAGTCGGCGCAGAGCGCCTATCTGGCGCAGGTAGCCAGCCCGGGCTGCCTGGGTGCCTCCGCCATCAATCCCACCCTTACGCCGCCGGTTTTGTATCAGGGGATGGTCAGCTGTATTAAAACGGGACGACAAGCCGACGCGGTATTTTTATTCGCCATGGCCGGCACCTACTCCTATTTCGACGCGCTGCGCCTCGACACCGACGCCGCCAGGCAGGCGCACTCCTCCATGCTGGGCGAGGCGTTGAAAATGATCAACGCCAACCAGCAGCAGCTGTTTTGGCAATCCGCCAACGGCACATTAGGCAACAGACAGCAGCTTGCCGCCCTGTGCCGGCAGGTCGACGCCATCGGCAAGCCGGTGTATTTCCCGCAGTACGTTATGCAGCCCACGGGCACGGGAGCGGGGGCGGCGATGCCGGCCAACACCGACCCCCTATGGAAAACCGCCATGAACGGTTATCTGCACTGCGCGACGGATGTGATGAGTATCCGTTAAGCGGCGGCCCTTGGCGCAGGCGCCTATGGCTATTGCCATGGCGGAGCATGTACTATATCCGCCATGATAATTAAACAGGGTTAATTTCCCCGCATGGATACACCGTTACCGTTTAATAACAACGAGCCGGTAAATCAACAAATTTATCGCCTGCTGCGCAAGGATATCGTCGAGTGTGTCATTGAGCCGGGCAAGCTGTTATCGGAAAAGGACATCGCCGCCCGTTTCACCGTGTCGCGCCAGCCGGTAAGGGAAGCGTTTATTAAACTGGCCGAAGCGGGGCTGGTGCAGATCCTGCCCCAGCGCGGCACTTTTGTGATGCGGATTTCCGCCAAACGGGTGGCGGACGCGCGTTTTCTCCGCCAGGCCATGGAATGCGCCATCGTACGCCGCGCCGCGCTTAATATTACCGAACGTCAAATCATGCTGCTTGAGCATAATTTGCATCGTCAGGAATTGGCGGCGCAAAATCAGCAGGCGCGGGAATTTTTCGGCCTCGACGATGATTTCCACCGGTTGCTGACGGAAATAGCCGATTGTCCGCTGGCCTGGGATATCATTGAATCCATTAAGGCCACCATGGATCGGGTGCGTTTTCTCAGCCTGGGCCAGGTCTCGCCGCCGCAGGGGTTAATCAGCCAGCATTACAAAATCTTCAACGGCGTCAAGGCGCGCGATGCCGATGCCGCCGAGCAGGCCATGCGCGACCATCTCCAGGAGCTGATCTTTTCCATTACGCCGATTTCGCGGCAGAACCGCGATTGGTTCGATGAGAAATGAGCATCAGAGATTATTTTTTCATCAAGGACTTTAAATTGGCAAAAGGATTGTGGGTTGCCACGCCCATGTCTTTTTGCGCATCCTCGCCCGCGATCACCGTCGAGCCATACAGATCCGCTTCGGTATATTTGGAATGCTCATGATCGTGGCAATACAGGCAGAGCATTTCCCAATTGCTGCCGTCCTCGGGATTATTGCTGTGATCGTGATCGATATGATGCACCGTCAGCTCGCGCAGGTTGGAATAGACAAACTCCCGCGAGCAGCGGCCGCAGACCCAGGGAAATAGCTTCAGCGCTTTTTCGCGATAGCCGGTTTCAAGCCTGGCGTAGTTTTTTGGAATAAAAGCCATAAGGAACCTGTTTTATCGGGATAGGGGACACAGGCTATTTTAAACCCAAAACGGTCTCCCGGGCTACGTATTAACCTACGGCGCGCCAAGAGGGCGGACGGGTCCCGTCAATCCTGGTCGTGGCAGGCGGCGATAAGGTCTATGCTTAAGAAACGTTACCTGAATCGACAGGATCGCCTGACATTTTTAAGCTGAAGGGACGCTGACGCCAATGGATATCACGCATTTTATTTCCGTCTACGGTTATTGGGCGCTGTTTATCGGTCTGCCTGGCGGAGGGCGAAACGGTCACGTTGCTGGGCGGCGTGGCGGCGCATGAGGGCCTGTTGCATTATCCGGCGGCGGTGGCGGTGGCCGCCCTGGGCGGCAGCGTGGGTGATCTGGCGTTGTATTTTATCGGTCGCCGGTTCGGTAAGCGGGTATTGCGCCGGTTTAAAAAAGCCCAGCCGAATATCGCCCGGGCCAATCAGTTAATTTTGAAATATCCGCTGTGGTTTGTGGTGGGCGTGCGTTTTATGTATGGCTTTCGCCTGATCGGACCGCTGATGATTGGGGCCAGCAGGCTCGATCCGAAAAAATTTATTCCCCTCAATATCCTCGGCTCTGTTCTCTGGGCGCTGATTTTTGTCAGCCTGGGTTATGCGGGCGGCAGGATTATCGCGCCATGGTTGCAGAAGGTGGATCATCACCTGAAATACCTGTTTTTGCTGGCGGCGCTGCTGGCGCTGTTTTGGCTGCTGCCGCGGTTGATTCGTTACCTGCGCCGGCGCCGGGGAGCCTAGCGCCGGACCGGCGGTGGGCGATTATGTGATTCATTTCTCATCAGGTTATTCACCTGCCCAAAAATTCCGCCGCGCCGTGGATAAATCCTGTGCGGCCGACAGCTGTCGCCGGAATAGGGGTTATTTATACTTATTTTCCATAAATAAAATAATCAATGGATTAATATAATAATGAAAATAACCTGTAACCGACGTACCCCATTCAGCCTGCTGCTGCTGGCGGCATTAACGACCACCTTGGCCGGCGCCGCCCATGCCGCGACCTATGCCTATGTTTCCAACGCCGACAGCGCCGATATCTCCGTCTTTAGCCTGAACGAGGCCGACGGCGCGCTCACGCCGGTGCAAACCCTGGCGGTGGGCGGCACCGTAATGCCCCTGGCATTGTCCCCCGATAAACAGCATCTGTATGCCGGGCTGCGCTCCAAACCCTATCAGGTACTGAGCCTGGCCATTAATCCGGCCGACGGCCGCCTGACCCAGCGCCAGGCGGCGCCGCTGGCGGAAAGCATGGCGTATATTGCCACCGACCGCACCGGCCGCTGGCTGTTTTCCGCGTCTTATGGCGGCAACCTGCTGGCGGTTAACGCCATCAATCAGGACGGCCTGGCGGGGGATGTCCGGCAGATTATCAAGACCGGTCCCATGGCGCACGCCATCAGGAGCGCGCCGGATAATCGCTATGTATTCGCCTCGGTGCTGGGCGCCGACGCCTGGCTGCGCCTGCGGCTGGACGCCAAGACCGGGCAGCTGACCCAGGACCAGGCGCCCGCCTATACGCTGCCGGCCAAATCCGGTCCCCGCCATTTTGTCTTTTCACCGGATAAACGGTTTACCTATCTTATCGATGAACTGGACGGCAAACTGCATGTGCTGGCGTTCAACCAGAACAACGACCGGGTGAAACCGGTGCAGACGATATCGATCCTGCCGGCGGATTTCAGCGGCGATAAACCCTGGGGCGCGGACCTGCATTTAACCCCCGACGGCCATTTCCTGTTTGCCTCCGAGCGGACGTCAAGCACCCTGGCGGCTTACCGCGTGGATAAAAAATCAGGCCGGCTCACCCGCATAGGAACCTGGCCTACCGAAAAGCAGCCGCGCGGGTTCAATATCGATCCCTCGGGTCAGTATTTGCTGGCGGTGGGGCAGTTGTCGCCGCAGATGAGCGTCTATCGCATTGATAAAGCGAGCGGCGCGCTGGAAAGCCTTGGCCGGTACCCGGTGGGCAAAGGGGCCAACTGGATTGAAATGGTGAAATACTGATCGGCGGGACATGACGCCGCCTGGGGGAACTCTCCCCCGGCAGGCGCGATAACAAAGACGTGCGCCGGCCCCACCCCTGGCCGGCGCATTTCCCGCTCACTTGCCGCCTTTTGGCGCCGGAAACGTCCCGGCGCCGGTAAGGAACATATTGACCGCGCAGCCAACCATTTGCTGGATGCGGGTCAGGCTTACCGGCTGTAAATGGCGTTGAAAGATGCGGTGCTGGATCTCGGCGGTAAGCAATGAAGTGAATTGCAGCGCTTTCACATAGGCGTCCCCGGGACGCAGCTCGCCCCGGTCCATGGCGGTGGACAGCAGGCCCGATAATTTTTCGATGCTCTCCCTCGGTCCGGAATCATTAAACAGCATACCGATATCGGAATGTCCCGCTTCGCCCACCACCATACGATACACCGCGATCGCGCTGCCGTCGTTGGTTAGCACGGCCAGCATTCGTTCGCCGAATCGCGTCAGTTTGGCTTTGAGCGGCTCATCGGGCCGTTCTTCCAGCATCAATGCTACGGTGGCATCGGACAGGTGCTGGGTGGCATAGGCGCGCACGACGGCGGTAAATAATTCCTCTTTAGAAGAAAAATACCCATAGAGCGTCGCTTTCGAACCGCCCAGGCGTTTTGCCAGTTCGTTCATTGATGCGCGCTCATAGCCCATCTCCTGAAAAAGCTGCGCGGCAGCCTCGACAATCGCTTCGCGGCGCTCGTTAGTGCGTACTTTCATTGTTACTCCCGCAATATAAATAAACCCGGTTGTACATTTTCTTGACAGATAAATGCTAATGATGCAAAACTGAACCGTACGGTACTCTTTAGGAGAGTGTCAGTACCGTACCTCCCGGGGCCGGCGTTGTAAAGCCCCGGCCGGTGGCACGCCAAACCGTACCCGTAAGGATCATACGGCCTATTAACCGCGCCTTCAGTCCGATTATCGGTGGCATTTTATACAGGATTACTGACATGTACACATTTTACCAGGCCTATCGTCCGGCAATGCTGACGCTAACCATGCTATTAGCCGGCTGCGCGGGAAACCCGCCTGTGCAGTACGCCGGTATCGATTCCTCATCACAGCTGCGGCCCAACACCGACGACAAGGCATACCGCATCCCTTACCGGTATTCGGTTCCGGTCGATTGGAATAAATATACCAATATCATTATCGAACCGGTGGTTGTCTACCAGGGCGCGGACGGCCAGTTTGACGATATGCCGCAGAAAGACCGTCTGGCGCTGGCCAACTATATGCAAGATAAATTCAGCGCAGCGCTCAGGCCGCGGTTTAGGGAAGTTATCACCCCGGCGGCCAATACCCTCAGGTTAAAACTGACGTTAACCGGGGCGGATACCACGACGCCGTTTATCGGCACCTTCACCAAATTCGATATCGGCGGAGGCCCCTATAACATAGTGCAGTCCATCCGGGGTAAGGAAGGCTTAATGAACGGTTCCGTGAATTACGCGGTGGAAATTTATGACGCCAACACCCATCAACTGCTGAACGCCTTTGTCGCCAGGCAATACCCGAACGCCATGAACGTCAGCGCCAGCATCGGGGCGCTGAGCGCCGCCGAAGTGGGGATTGATAAAGGCGCGGACGAACTGGCCGCCATGCTGCAATAAGCATGATCCAGGCATAAGGGCCGGCCCGGATCTGCGTTGCGACCGGGCACGGCCTTTATTTTTAGACTACCGGAGAAACGTTATGAACAACCTATTCTTGCTGGGCTTAATTGCCGCCACTTTTCTGTTGAGCGGCTGCATTTGCCTGGGATGATCTGGGCTGCGTCCTTGCCTGATAATGCGCCCGTAATGCCATGCGTTTGATGACAGGCTGGTATCAGAAGGTATAACTCAATTGCGCGACCGCGCCATAGGTGCGGTCTTCACCTACCAGGCCGGTCACATCCAGATGAACCACATTAAAGGGCGACAGGCCAAAGCCGGTGGTAAAGACATTATTATCGCTATGACGCATATCCGCGCGATAGCCGGCACGCAATTGCACCCATGTCCAGGCGTTGATTTCGGCGCCGACGCCGGCGTATTGGTTTTTCTCCCGCGCCGAGAAACCACTGGCAGGGGTCAGGTCGATATCAATGGCGCTGGTGAAAAAACCGTTGCTCCAGGAGGTGCCGGCGGTGATCTGCGGGCGTATGTTAAAACTGTCCCGCACTCCGTCTACCTCTTTGGTCTCGACGCTGCGCGCCACCAGGTTCTGCGCGGCCAGGCCGGCAATCCAGTCCGGTGTGATATTGGCGGACAATCCCAGGTCGATATTGGCCCCGTTTTCCGTGCGCCGGAACTCCTCGTTGCGAAAATCCGCTTTATCGTAGTGGTTGATGGCGACATTGTAATTATAGGTGGCGACGCGCTGCAGCTTCGGCGTAATGCCTACCGAGAAAGCATGATCGTTCAGGGTGAATGGCAGGGCCATGGCCACGCCGTATTCCGTCACCAGCGCGCCCATCCCTTCGGCGCGTGACGTCAGCTTGTCCAGATCCGCCGGCACCGGCCTGATCAAGCCCGCCTGGACGGCGTCAAGGTACGCCAGGTCGCGATTGCTGACATCGGCTTTGACGTTGGCCGTTGCCCAATCCCTGGCGACCAGGGCGAAGGGCAGGATCGGGTTGGGTACGGCAATCACGCCATTCACTCCGGCTTCGGCCTTGCCTTTATCGCCGGAGACCTCGCGCAGGGCGTTCTCAAATCTTTTTATCGAGGCGGGCGAGCCCGTGCCTTTGTTGGCGTCGTCTTTTAATCTATCCCAAGAGGACTGTACGTTATCGAACCCATCCTGCAGGTTATCCGGATCCGACACCCTGACGCCCACGGCCGGGAGGATGATACTGATAGCATCATCCTCGCCGTAGCCGGTCAACAGCGCCGGATTCACCAGCGCCGCCGCGCCGTAATGAGACGATGCCACTCCGGTGCCGCCCATGGCGTCATTACGCGCCTCGCTCCAGGTGCCGGCGGCCAGCGCCGGGGAAATGGACGCCAGCAGGCCTGCGGACAGCAATATATGGGTAATACCGTTACGACTCATCGTGATATGACCTTATCTATCAGAAAAATAAACTGCGGTAAAAGCCATCAATTCATTTCTCCCTTAAATAAATTTCCAGCCGGGTATTTTTTTATCGGCAGCGGAAGGGAATTCATTAATCGTTTGAAACAATCGCGGGCATTCTGACGAATATCAGGCAGGGTAATATATCTACTTAAGCAAAATAGGATGAGATGACGCGGGGGAATATTGCGCTTTGTTCAAGCAGAAGTAGGGCGGGTGGTTTGGAATGCGGCGTAAAACGTTTTTTGCAAGGGGTAATAAATGATTATTTATTCACAGATGAAATTTTTTTTTTATTATATTAATCATTGATAGGATATTGAAAGAACCCGAGGGTGATAAAAAGGCGGATCATCAAGACGCTTGCTGCGCGCAGATCGCTGACAATGATACTGGACAATTGGCGTCCGGCGGCTAGAATAAATACTGGGTATACATACAGGGTAAGCCGATGACAATCGATCTGTTCGAGGATGCGCCGCCGCCGCCGTGGCACGAAACAATCGCCCCCGGCGCGGTGGTACTGCACGGATTTGTCCGCGACCACGGCCCGGCGCTGCTGGCGGCGGTCAATAGCGTGGTGGCGCAGGTGCCGTGGCGGCATATGACCACGCCGGGCGGCCATGTGATGTCGGTGGCGATGAGCTGGTGCGGCAATGGCTGGACCAGCGACAGGCGCGGCTACCGTTATTCAGAGCGGGATTCCCGGACCGGCAAGCCCTGGCCGCCCATCCCGGCTATCTTGATGGCGCTGGCGGATGAAGCCGCCGTAGCGGCCGGTTTTGGCCGTTACGTGCCGGATTCCTGCCTGATGAACCGCTACGATCCGGGCAGCAAGCTCTCCCTGCACCAGGATAAAGACGAACATGACTTTGGCGCGCCCATCGTCTCGGTTTCGCTCGGCCTGCCCGCCGTCTTTCAATTCGGCGGCCTGCAGCGCAGCGACCGCGCCCAGCGTATCCCGCTGGCCCATGGCGATGTGGTGGTATGGGGCGGGCCGTCCCGGCTGAATTATCACGGCATCCTGCCGGTTAAGGAAGGTTTTCATCCGCTGGTGGGATCCCACCGCATCAATATTACGCTGCGCAAGGCGCTGTAATGCTAATTTCAGGCCGCGCGTTTGCCGCTTTTTTTTATCTTTGCAACGCGCGTACCTGGGGAGTTCTCCGCCTGTATTTTTCGCCATTACCCACATTGATTGCCATGCGTTATATTCACTTTCCGGTCGGGTCGATCGTATTTTTGTTTTAACCCCCTATGAAAATTAGCTGACAAAACCGCTCGAATATTCAGGCGGGCTGGTATAACATCTTTTCAGAGTTATCATACCTTTATAGTGGCTACATTGTTTCCGTTAAGGCAAAGGGCGTTTTATGGCTTTATCTGATTCAAATTCTGAAGATACGCCCAAACAGGACGCCGGTTCGTCACGTAACTCAGGAATGGCGCTCTTGGTTGCCAGCGCCTTTTTTATGGAATTTCTTGACGGAACCGTGATTGCAACCGCATTACCCGATATGGCGAAGGCATTCGGCGTATCGGCCATCGATCTTAATATCGGCATCAGTGCCTATCTCCTGACGCTGGCCGTGTTGATCCCCGCCAGCGGCTGGGTAGCCGAGCGCTTTGGCGCACGGAATGTTTTCAGCCTGGCGTTGCTTATCTTCACTGTCTCGTCGCTATTGTGCGGATTAACGCATACCGTCGCGCAATTTGTGCTGATGCGTATTTTACAGGGTATCGGCGGCGCCATGATGGTGCCTGTGGGGCGTCTGGTGGTATTGCGCACCACGCCCAAAGATCAGCTTATCAAAGCCATCGCTACCCTGACCTGGCCGGCGTTGGTGGCCCCCATCATCGGCCCGCCGCTCGGGGGATTTATCACCACCTATGCAAGCTGGCACTGGATCTTTTTCCTCAATGTGCCTCTGGGCGCCATCGCGATCACCCTGGCGTGGATCATGATGCCGAACAAGACGCCGGAAGAAAAGCAGCCTTTTGATGTTATAGGTTTTTTTTCATTAGGCATTACCATGCTGTGCCTGGTGGCCGGGCTGGAAATGTTCAGCCAGGAAAACATTAGCCCCGTTAATGCCGTTGCTTTAATCGTGACCGGCCTGTTAACGCTGGCCTGGGCTATCAGGCACCTGCTGCGCGCCAGGGCGCCTTTGATCCGGCTGCGGCCGCTGTCGGTGCCGACGTTTCGCATTACCATGCGGGGCGGCTTCGTGTTACGCGCCACTATCAGCTCGGCGCCCTTTATGCTGCCGCTGATGTTCCAGGTCGGCTTTGGCCTGGACGCGTTCCATGCCGGCTCGCTGGTACTGGCGGTATTTGCCGGCAACCTGGCGATGAAACCGGCCACCACGCCCCTGATTCGCTACTTCGGTTTCAAAAAACTGCTGCTGGGCAATGGCGTGATGTGCGTGCTGTCGCTACTGTTTTGCGCGTTCCTGACGCCCGAGTCGCCAAAGATGATGACCCTGGTTCTCTTGTTCTGGGGCGGGCTGAGCCGCTCAATGCAATTTACCGGCATCAGCTCGCTGGCTTTTGCGGATGTTCCGCCGCAGGAAATGAGCTCCGCCAATACGCTGTTCAGCACGTCGCTGCAGTTGGCAAGCGGTCTTGGCGTGACCCTCGGGGCGTTGAGTATACGGGTTGGCGCATGGTTAACGGAGATTCTGGCGTTACCGCCCGCGCCGGGCATGGCTTTCCGGCTGGGATTTGTGGTTATCGCGTTGATTACCGCCCTGGCATTATGGGATATCGCCAAACTCGAACCCCATGCGGGCAGGAATGTCTCCCAAAAGGCACGGTAGGCCGCATAACCCCCTCCTCCGGTCTCTCAACGGTTGCCCGTTTTAGAGGCCACCGCTTAACGGCCCGATCGCTCCCCCGTCCCTTGCCGCCGGCGTAGAAAGCCTGCTGCTTTTTTATCCTGGAGAGGCTGCTTAATAGTTTAAATCACAGGAGTTTAATACTTTTTTACAATTGTACCCGCTGCGTTCCTTTATTTTTTAAATAATAAACTATGCTTATAACTGTCACATTAATGATTTTAATCATTCAGTAAAATAGTAATAATGCTTTTATAAGCTCATGCTAATTAATAAATTCCAAGTATGTTGAAGTTAAACTTCGGCGCCGCCTCAGGAGCAGATATGGATAACAAAAATGCCCCGGACTCTGACCGCCAGGATAATGATAATAAGATTATTCCGCTGGCGGAAGAACATGCCGAATTAAACATTGCCAGAGTGGTGGACCGCCGGTTGCGCGTGACGCGCACCACCCACTCGGAAGAACAACTGCTGGCAGCGGAATTATATCAGGAACAAATAGATATAGAGCATATTGCTAAAAATGAAGAACTGGAAGAAGGCAGGTTCCCGCCGATCCGGCAGGAAGGCGATGTCATGATTATTCCTGTTATTGAGGAGCGGGTTGAAATTATCCGCCGCTATATTCTTAAAGAGGAAGTGCATATACGGAAACTGAAAAAGGAGACGCCTTTTCAGGAAAAGGTAAATGTACGCCGTCAGGAAATAAATATTATCAAAGATGATGAAGAAGAACGATAACCGTAAACCCAAGCAAGAGGAGGATTCTACTATGGCCCATGAAAAAATAGTGACCGCTTTTAAGGCGTTACAGCAGGCGCAAGTGGCGAAAGAGAAACTGATCGCAGAAGGTATTGCGGAACATAATATCGATATCATTTCTGGTGAAAGACTGCGGGTAAAAGACAAGGAAATTCGCCATCCCAGCTTCTGGCAGCGATTGTTTGGCGATGATGTCGATGATGATTATGCCACTGAATATACCCGGGCCGTGCAAACCGGCGGGGTTCTGCTGACGGTGCGTGTGCCGAAAGAAGATGCCGACCGGATAGAAACGCTGCTGGATCAGTTGGCGGATGATTACGTTTCTTCCGGCAACACGGATACCCCGGCCTACAATCGCGGGCTGCCAGGCGATACCGGCGCGGTTTATGGCCGTACGGCGAGCGCCGGCGTGGACACGGGCGCGGCCGGCACCATCCCCCCGGTGGCGACCGGCGGGGCGCTGGAAACGGAAAACCGCGAGTCCCTGAAGCTGGCCGAGGAGCAGGTGGAGATCGGTAAGCATCAGGTCAGCGACGGTACGGTACGCGTGCGCCGTTATACCATTGAAGATGAAGTGGCCGAGGATATCTCGTTATATGACCAGCATGCGGATGTTGTCCTGCGCGCGGTGGACGAACCGGTGTATCTGAGCGATGTCGACTGGTCGGAAAAAACCATTGATATCGAGGAATCCCATGAGGAGCCTGTGGTGAATAAAACGGCGCGGGTCAGGGAAGAGGCGGCGATTCGCAGCGAAGTGAACCAGCGCGTGGAAACGGTAAGGGATACGGTGCGCCGCCAGGAAGTCGATGTAGAAAAAAATGACGCGAACCGTTTTGCCAGCGATAAATCCCCCGGCTTGCATAAGTAAATTCCCATCAGCGGCGCTTCGCTGCCCGCGGCTGAGTCATCGGTCTGGCCCGGGTAGTTTGGCGCCCTGACGCCGAACCCGCCGCCCTGGCGGGGCGGCGTTAAAAACTTATGTATCCGCCGTCTGTAAACCTGGCGGCATTGTCCTTCATTACTGCCGGACGGGCTTAAAAATCAGCGCTATGGCTAACAAACCCGCGGTGTCGTCAGGCTGGATTATTTGGCCACATCGGCAACCGGTTCGTGTAATTCAAAGTAATCAATTGATTAATAACATGTATCCTGCACAAGGGGCGTGCGGCCATTTGACCGTGGACAGTAATTAACGCTGTTTTTATCAACAATTCCTGCTTTGGCTAAGTTATGTAAAGATTTGTTGGTGCATTTGCCATTATATGACTAACATTAAAAAAGCTAATGTTAGGTTGTCAAAAAAAGGCAATCATTGGCGGGCGAACGCAGGATTCTGCTCAATCTGAACTGCGATTACACCATGAGAAGTTTAGCGATAAAGGGAGATTTTCACATGAGCGAAAGACCAATCACTACATCCGATAATTACCATGAGACATGGGTTGAGCCGGTAACCGGTGTCCCGTTGAAACGTATTTCGTGGAGTGCCATTTTCGCTGGTGTCATTATTTCGATGGTGGTCTATTTACTGTTGGCCATACTGGGTACGGCCGTCGGCGCCAGCACCATAGATCCCTTGAAAGAAAATAACCCCTTTGACGGCCTGGGCACCGGCGCGGCCATCTGGACCGGAGCCAGCATGCTTATTGCTATCGCGGCGGGCGCCTATGCCAGCGGGCGTCTAGCCCAGCGCGAAGGGGCGCTGCATGGTTTATTGATGTTCGGTGTGAATACCTTGATTTGCGCCTGGTTCCTTCTGGTCGTGTTGAATAACGCCATGAGCGGCGCCATGAGTATTGCCGGCACCGGTTTGCAAACCATCGGCAGTGGAATATCCGCCGCCGCGCCTTCGGTAACACAAATGGCGAAAGATAAGCTGGCGGAAAATAATATTAATCTCGACAGCGTGCAAAATGAACTTGAAACGACACTGCGCCAGACGGGTAAACCGGAGCTTCAGCCGGAGAATCTGCAAAATAAAGCCCAGGGCGAGGCTAATAATGCCCAAAATCAGGCGTCTGATACCGCTAATCATCCGCAGACAGCCGATACGGATGTCGCTCAATTTATTCAGGGGCTGATCCAGCGCAATGAAACCACCTTCCAGGCCGCCGATCGCGATGCGCTGAAAAACATCATTAAAGCGCGAACCGGTAAAAGCGATCAAGAAGCGGAGCAGATTGTCGATCAGACGGAAAAAAGTTATCAGCAAGCCCGCGCAAAATATGAAGAGCTGAAACAGCAGGCGGAGCAAAAAGCCCGTGAAGCCGGTGATAAAGCGGCGGCCGCTACCGCTAAAGCCAGCTGGTTCACCTTCTTTATGTTAATTGTCGAAGCGGTTCTGGCCGGGGTCATGGGCATGGTAGGGCGCCGCACGCAGCCCCGGCCGGTGACCGAGCGTCAGCGTCCGCTGTAAGGGACCCATAGCGTAACGGCGGGTGAACGTTCTGCCCGCCGTTGATAATCTATAACATGCCAGCCGTTGTTTTCGCGCAAGCTGGGCTCGCCACAGAAAATCCTTATCATCCGGGCGGCCTGTTCATTTTTCTGCGCTGCCAAAGCCTCAGATACTGCAACCTATGGCCGGATGGCGCCAACGCGCTTTCGTTTCGGCCATCTGGTTACTGTTCAGCGGCCCAGAGTATGGCATCGGCGCCTGCCGGGATACGCATTGGGCTGGCGGGGTCGGTCGCCGCGCGCCATACCGCCTGCGCCACATCCTGTGCATAGGTGATTGGGCCGGACTCGCCGAACGACGCGAACAGGTTTTTCACCAGCTCGGCATAGGCCTCGTGGTCAAGGCCCTCCGTATGGGGCTGCGCGTTATCGGCGAAACGGGTTTCGGGCGATCGGCCCGGCAGCACCAGATGGGCGCGCACGCCAAATTGTTCGACCTCCGCGGCCAGCGACTCGGTGAACGCATTTACCGCCGCCTTGCTCGCCCGGTAAGCGCTGAGCAGCGGCAGCGCCTTATAAGTGACGCTCGACGTAACGTTGACGACGACGCCGCTCTTGCGTTGTCTGAATTGCGGCAGCACCGCCTGGGTCAAGGCCATCGTGCCGAAAGTGTTGGTCTCGAAGATTTCACGCACCGTCGCCATCGGCATGCTTTCCAGGGGCGCCGCCGCGCCGACGCCCGCATTATTGACCAGTACGTCAATCGGCCCGGCAGTCGCCACGGCCCCGCGAATACTCTCTGGATCGGTGACGTCAAGGGCAAGTACGCGCAGGTGTTCGGAAGGCGGCAGGATATCTTCGCGCGGTGTGCGCATGGTGGCGATAACCCGCCAGCCCTGGTCGAGGAAATGGCGGGCGATTTCGAGGCCGAAACCGGACGAACAACCGGTGATCAGGACTGTCTTCATAAAAACTCCTTACTGAGTGGGTGGCGATGTCCCGATAATAGACGCTGGGGATCGTACTCGCTACAATCAAAAGTCCATATTTCATTTGCAGGAGTCCGATATGATCGATCCGCTCGCCGAGGTCGTGACCTTGCTGCAGCCGGGCGCCGGGTTCGCGAAGGTGGTCGTCGGCGCCGGGCCCTGGGCCATCAGTCGTACGGCCGCCGGCGAGCCGTTCTATTGCGTGATCCTTGAGGGCGCGTGCCGCCTCGCGGTGGACGGGCATGCGCCGATCGCGCTGCAATCGGGCGACTTCGCCCTCATCCCCTCGGCCTACGGCGTGGCGATGTCCAGCGCCGTGCCGCCACCGGCCGGCACCGAGACGCTGCCCGTCGAGCTGGGCGCGGGCCGGTTCAGGATTGGCCGCGAGGAAGGCCCGGCCGACCTGCGCATGCTGGCGGGCCATTGCAGCTTTGGCTCGCCGGACGCGGCCTTGCTGGTTTCGCTGCTGCCGCAGCTGATGCACGTGCGCGGCGAGCCGCGGTTGGCCACCCTCGTGCAACTCGTGAGCGAGGAAACGCGCGAGCAGCGCCCGGCGCGCGAGGTGGTGCTGGCGCGCCTGATCGAGGTGCTGCTTATTGAAGCGCTGCGATCGACCGCGGGCACGGCGGCGTCTCCCGGCCTGGTGCATGGCCTGACCGACTGCCGCCTCGCGGTCTCGATCCGGGCGATGCATGAGCGCCCGACATATCCCTGGACGGTGGCGGAGCTGGCGAAGGCGGCGGCGCTTTCGCGCTCGGCGTTTTTTGAGCGGTTCAGCCGCGCCGTGGGCGTGACGCCGATGGAATATCTGCTTAACTGGCGCATGGCGATCGCCAAGGATCTGTTGCGCCGTGAGCAGGGCAGCATTGCCCAGATTGCGGAGCGCGTCGGCTACAGCTCCGCAAGTACTTTCAGCGTGGCGTTCACGCGCCACGTCGGGATGGCGCCGACACGCTATGCGCGGCTGTCATCCGCAGGGGAAGGTCAGCCTGGCATGCGTGGCGGAGGCGGCACGTAGCGTGCCCAGGCCGGACAGCACGACGACCACCATAACCAGCCCCGCGGCAACGGCCACGCTGAATCCTGCCCGCGCGCCATAGGCGTCGATGATCTGGCCGGCCAGCGTGCCGCCGAGCGCGACGCCGACGCTGATGCCCGTCGTCATCCAGGTCAGGCCTTCGGTGAGCCTGGACGGCGGCAAAATGATGGTGCCGAGATTCAGGACGATGACCATCGTCGGCGCGAAGGACATGCCCGCCACAAAGATCATTGCCATCATGATATAGACATCCGGGGAAAGAATGGGCAATACGGCCGTGAGCGCCGTCGCCAGTATTCCAATAAGGAATTGCCTGTCAATCGCTATGGCAGTCCTTAACGCGCCGAACGCCAGGCCGGCGGTCATCGAACCGAATGCGTAGGCCGCGAGGATGAAACTGGCGGCCGTCGGCCAGCCTTGCGCGTTGGCGAAGGCAACGACGGCCACATCGATGGAGCCGCCAATCACGCCCATCGCCAGCAGCGCCAGCACGATGATACGCAGGCCGGGGAAGCGCAGTGTCGAGATCCCGCTCTTGCCGTCGCTCTTCGTCGCCTTCGGCTCCGTGCGCCGCTGCAAAAGAAAGGCCGTCATGCCCACCGCCAGCAGCAAGACGGCGGCAAGAGGTCCGGCTTCGGCGAAAAGGCCGGTGCTCAGGCCGATGGCCAACGGCGGGCCGACAATATAGGCCAGTTCCGTTAGCACCGAATCAAGGGAAAAGGCGGTGTGTAATTGCGGTTTGCCGCGAAACAGCCCCGTCCAGCGCGCCCTTATCATGGCGGGCATGTTCGGCATCGTACCGGCCAGTGCGGCAAGGATAAACAGCAGCGGAGCGGGCGCCGCCATATGGGCGGCAATCATCAGCGCCAGCAGCATAGTGATACTGAAGGCGGTAACAATGGGCAGTACCCGGCTTTGGCCGTGTTGATCAATGCGTTTCGATACCTGGGGGCCGATAAGCGCGTTCGCCAGCGTAAAGGTGGCCGCCACCGAGCCGGCCAGCCAGTAAAGCCCCCGCTGCTGCACCAACATCGTAATGATACCGATGCCTACCATCGCCTGCGGCAGGCGGACAATGGAACCCGCGACGGCCAAGCCCACGACGCCGGGGGTGGCCAAAATGTCGCGATAGTGATTTGCCATGATTTCTCCAAAACGTCATCCAGCGCCGATTAGAATCCCGTAGTGCCGTTGAAAATGCAAGCTGGCGAATCAGGCCCTGCCTGATTCGCCGTTGCCGGGGTCACTTTCATAGAAGGGCTGGCTATTGATGGTTTTTATTTGCCGAGGGCATTGTTGCTCTTTTGCCGCTATCCGGGGCCTATTGCAGAATGTCTGTTTTCCCTAATGGTTCTCGCGCACATGGATAACCTTGCGCAACTGGGCCACATCCTTCAGGGGCGGCAGGCCGAAGATGCGGGCGTAATCCCTGTTGAACTGGGGAACGCTTTTGTAGCCCACTTCCTGCGCAACAAAGGTGACGCTCTGTTGCCTGCCTAATAACATCGTCCTGGCATGAAGCAGCCGCACGCGCTTTTGATACTGTAACGGACTCATGGCCGTGACGGCTTTAAAATGGCGATGAAAAGCCGAGACGCTCATCGCCTCCCGCTCGGCTAATGACGCAACGATAAACTCTTCGGCGAAATTATGCCTTAACCAGCGGATGGCATTGCCGATACGGGCCAGCATGGTGCCCGGCGAGGCGATGTCCCTCAGCATCCAGCCATGCGGTCCCTTAAGCACATGGTAAAGAATTTCCCGTTCATAGCCCGGGGCCAGCGCGGCAATGTCGTCAGGGGTGGTCATCAGGCGCAGCATTCTGACCCAGGCATCAAGAAGTTCCGCCGTCACGGAGGCGACGGAAAAACCGCCTTCCGGCCTGTTTTTCAGGGCCGAGGGCGGTAAATCATCCAGCAAGGCGGCGACACGCTGCGGTTCTATGGTCAGGCTCACGGCCAGATAGGGCTCCCCCGTCGCGGACGGATGAACCGCGCCCACCGCGGGTAAATCAACCGACATCACAAAATACGAGGCCGGGTCATAGTTAAAGACCCGTTCTCCCACCGTCATCGTTTTGCTTCCCCTGAGGATCAGGTTGACCATGGGCTCATATACCGCGGCAAGCGCCGCTGGCGGAACATTCCCCTGCACCATCGCCACGCGTGGAATGCCGGTTTCCGTGCGCCAGTGACTGGCATGTGCGGCCAGGCCGCACAGCTCGTCAAGCTGGGATTGCAACGCCATGTCCCACATCCTCGGCATCTGTGTTTAAAAAGAGCATAAAGCAGAAACAGGTAAGAATCGAGCAGGAACACGGAAGCGCTTGTGCCGTCCTTCCTTTACTCTCACGTCATGGCTGGCAAAGAGAGAGAAAACATCATGAAAGTTATTCTTATAACGGGCGGAAGCGGCGGTATCGGCGCCAGTACGGCAATCCAGTGCGCGGCGCGCGGCATGGGTGTGATACTCACCTGCCATCATCATGCCGACGCCGCCGGCTGCCACCCTATTTAATGGTTTGAGGAGATTTCATGCTCGATCATATCTTTTTATCGGTGAGCGACCTCGATCGTTCGGTGGCGTTTTACACCGCGGCATTGGCGCCGCTCGGCATTAGGACGCGAGTGGACTATGACGGCCGCGACGGACCGCCGGGGCATCCCGATCTCAAGGGTTTTGGCGCGAACGGGCGTATTTTTTTCTGGCTGCGCGCGGGGACCGCCGCCGGCGGTAGCACGCATGTCGGTTTCGTCGCCGAGAGTGAAGCCATGGTTGACGAGGCCTATGCTACGGCAATGCGCGCGGGAGCCGCCGACAACGGCGCGCCGGGCGCGCGCCTTTATTATGATCCCCGCTATTATGCCGCCGGTGTTATCGATCCCGACGGCTATACCCTGGAATTCGTCTACAAAAGTTGGCAGCACAACCCATCATGAAAACATTACTTATATACGGCGCCACCGGTTATACCGGGCGCATGATTGCCGAACAGGCAAAAGCAGCCGGTCTTGACGTTGTCATTGCCGGCAGAAATAAAGAAAAACTGGCTGAGTTGGCTCAGATATTAAACGTCGGCGCCGCCGCCTTTGCGTTACAACACGGCGAGGCCCTCTCCCGCAGCCTGGACGGCATAAGCGTGGTGCTGAACTGTGCCGGGCCCTTTGCCAGCACGGCGGAACCATTGATGAGGGCCTGTATACAACGCGGAATCCATTACCTGGACATCACCGCTGAAATCAATGTCTACCGGCTGGCGGAGTCACTGCATGACCTGGCTGCCGGGACCGGGAGCATGCTGATGCCCGGCGTGGGCTGGGATGTGGTGCCGACCGACTGTCTCGCGGCGACGCTTGCGGTAAAGGTCCGCGAACCGGTACGGCTGAGAATCGCGCTTCAGGTGGCGGGCGCCATGTCGCGCGGATCGGCGGTGAGCGCCGGGGAAATTATCAGCGCTGGCCTGCTGGCCAGGGTTAACGGGTCGCTGATGACCAAAACACAGGCGGAAACCGACTTTTTCGATTTTGGCGCGGGGAAAGTAGCATGCATGCCGTTTTCTTTCGGCGATCTTGTCACTGCCTGGCATTCAACCGGCATCCCCAACATTGAAATGTATGTCCACGTTAGCGGCGACGCCTTTCCTTCAGGGGATTTAACCCTCCTGCCCGATGGCCCCTCGCCGCAAGAGCGCGCAGCCAATCCCGCCCGCGCGGCGGTGGAAATCACGGGCGCCGGCGGCGATAGCCATTATGCCGTCATCGAGACGGTCAATGGCTATTCCTATACGCCGCTCGCTGCCGTCGAAGCCGCGAAACGGGTACTTACCGGCGCCGGCCAACCCGGATTTCAGACGCCGGCGAAAATCTTCGGTGCCGATTTTGCGCTCAGTATTCCGGGAACGCGTATTTTCACCCTCTGACCTTTGAAATCCGGTCCCTGGCGCACCGTTACGAAAACCCCTCCCGAATTAAGTTTAGCGCTGAAGGGGGCCTGTTTTTTCAGCGTGCCGCGAACGCGTAACCGCCTTCTATTTGTAATGAATTCGTCGCTGACAGGCAGATACGCGGCAGTACGGACCATCGCCCGTCGTGATAGCCAACATTTCGTCGGCAAGACAACGCTTTGGTTCCCCGTACCGCGGGTTTTACTGCGGCTGCCTTTTCCCTCAGAACGCGGATTTTCCCGTGGAAGCGCCGCCATCCACGTGCAGCGTTTGTCCGGTAATGAATCCGGCATCTTCCGACAACAGGAAGGCAATCGCGGCGGCGATTTCATCAGGCTTGCCGAAGCGGCCCATGGGAACCGCGGCAAGGTAACGGCGCTCGCCGTCGCTGCCGGGGGCATTGCCGGCGCGAAACAGCGCGGTTTCCGTCGGACCCGGCGCCACGGCATTCACGGTGATGCCGGTTGTGGCCGTTTCCAGTGCCCAGGTGCGCGTGAAGCTCACCAATGCCGCTTTTGCCGCGGCATAGGCAGTGCGTTCGACGGCGCCAAGGACGGTCAGGCTGGAAATGTTCACGACACGTCCCCAGCGGCGCGCCTTCATGCCCGCAAGCGCCGCTTGCGTGGCAATAATGGCCGGATAAAGGTTGACCCGCATCACCTCGGCAAGCTGTTCCAGCGTCACCTCGTCCAGGGGCTGCGGTCTGACCAATCCGACATTATTCACCACGCCGTCAATCTGGAATCGATCGGCAAGGCGGGCAAATTCCGTCCTCGCCGTTTCAGCCTTGCTGAGGTCCATGGCAACGAAGTGGCCGGGGAAACCTTCCGCCGGGGCGGTGCGGGCTACCCCTATCACCTGGTGGCCGTCCCTGGCCAGCCGTGCCGAGAGCGCCAGCCCAATACCTTTGCTGGCGCCGGTAATAAGAAATGTGCGTGACATCGTTTTTCTCCTGCCCCGCCTGGCGCGGGGGTGGTTTTGTTGGTGATCAGGCGCGGCCGTTTGCGCGGCGTATGGCGGGCAGCAGATCTCGCGGTTCGGGACGGCGGGTATAATCCGGATTGACCTCGGCATAGACGATAGTGCCGTCCGGCGCCACCACATAGCGTGCCGGCATGGGCAGGGTCCAGCCGGGATCGTCATTGAAGGCGGGCAGATCGTTTTTCAGCTTTTTGTACAGATCAATCAGATAACCGGGTAAAGCAAAGCGCAGGCCGAATGCCGCGGCTACGCTATTTTCACCATCGGACAGGATTGGAAATGCCAGTTTATTCTGGCGGACGGATTTGCGGCTGTTGGCCCGGGTTTGCGGGGAGATGGCCACCAGGCTGGCGCCCGCCGCGTAAAAATCGTCCAGCACGGCCTGCAATGCCTGTAATTCCATATTGCAGTAGGGGCACCAGACGCCGCGGTAAAAAGTGATGGCCAACGGCCCTTTTTTGAGCAGCTCAACGGAGGATATCCGGTTGCCGTCGGCATCGTCCAGGGTGAAGGCCGGCGCTTTATCGCCGGCCTGCAACGCCCGTTGCGCGGCGCCGGAAGCAATAAGCTCCGCGGTGGCGCGGTGCATGACGGCAATGTCGGTTGGCGGCATATTGTACGGCGGTTTTCCCGCCTCGAAATCAGCTTTGAACGCATCGAGTTTCATTTGCAGCGACATATTTTTTCCTTTTTGCATAAAAGTGATTATGCGGACCGCCTGGGGCCGTCCGCCGACGGCATGACCAGAACCGAAATCATCGCTATAAATAGCGGGGTCAGTTTTGCCGAGCCATGGCGAGCGCGACGTCCGCTGCGCTGATGCCTTCCAGCGCCAGGCCATACCCGGCCCCGTCATCGACAATGCGGCGCAGTTTTTGCGTTAGGGCGATGCGCGTATAGCGCCCGGTGAGCGGGGGCAGGGCGGCGAGCGATTCGGCTATCTCATGGGCACGGGCCAGCAGGTCGCCCGACGGCACCACTTCATTTACCACGCCCCAGTCCTTGGCGGTCTTGGCGTCCAGTTCCTGCCGGGTGAGCAGGAAATAGCGGGCGCGTATGCTGCCGATAACTTCCGGCCAGAGCAGATTGACGCCGTCCCCGGGCACGATGCCGAAGTCGAAATGGGGTTTGTCCTGGAATACCGTGGCGGGAGTGGCCAAGACAATATCCGCCAGCAGGACATATTCGGAATGCAGACGAACCGGGCCGTTAAGCGCCGCAATCATCGGTACCTCGATATCCAGAATATTCATCAGCACTTTTTTGCCTTCGCGGAATATTTTGTCGTAGCCGCGGGGTGTGAAAAAATCAAAGCCTTCGGCGCTGATGGTTGCCATAAACGCGTCGCCGGCGCCGGTAAGGATCACCACGCGGTTGTCCGGATCCGCGCCGATGTCATGAAAAAGATCGACAAATTGTTCATGGGTATGGCCGTTGAACTGCAGCGTATCGCCATCGGTATGCAGGGTCACTACCAGTACGCCGCTGGCGGAGCGTGTCAAACGGGCGTTGGGAAATGAATGGCGATAGTCTTCAAAATGCAACATGGTTTATTACTCCGGTAATGAGAAATCAGGCCTGAGGGACCAGCGCGTTGAGACTTGTAATGGCGCGGCGGACCGCCGGACGCTGGCTCATCTGGTCGTACCAGCGTGCGATATTGGGATAGCCATCCAGGGTGACGCCGGCGAATTCGCGCCGCCAGAACCAGCCGAAATGGGCAATGTCGGCGATGCTGTAGATGTCGCCCGCCACGAACCGGCGTTCATGCAACACCCTATCCATCAGGCCGGTAACCCGTTCGGCCTCGGTACTGAAGCGCAGCTCCGCCAGGGGTTGCGGCTCGCTTGCCAGGCGTTTGAAAAATCCCGCCTGGCCGAAGCTTGGGCTCAGCGCCGAGGCATGAAAGAACAGCTGCTCGAAGACCCTTGCGCGTTCGGCGCCGCCGTTCGGCAAGAGCCGGCCGTGCTTTTCAGCCAGATAAACCAGAATGGCCGAGGACTCGGTCAGCACCAGCGGTTCATTCCCTTCGGCGGCGGCTTCCACCAGTACCGGCACCTTACCGTTGGGGTTCAGTGCGAGGAACGTATCGCTCTTTTGGTCACCCTGTTTCACGTTGATGGGGCGCAGCTGATAGTCCTGAGCCAGTTCCTCCAGCATGATGACGGCCTTGACGCTGTTAGGCGTGGCGAAGGCGTAAAGGTGGTACATGGCAACTCTCCGTACGTTGTGGGCTAGCGTGTGGACAGAGTATCTGCTATTACTACGCAGGAATGGCAGATGGCACGAAGCGATAACGCTCATTCCCAGGGGGAATATATGGATCGGCTGCAGGCGATGATCGTATTTATTCGAGTGGTGGATGCCGGCTCTTTTTCCGGCGCGGCGAGAATATTAAATATCGGCCAGCCGGCGGTTTCGAAAACCATTGCGCAACTGGAGGCGCGGCTGCAGGTGCGTTTACTGCTGCGTTCAACCCACGGCCTGACGCCCACCGAGGCGGGATTACGCTATTACGAACATGCGCGCGTCGTTATTGAGGGGGCGGATGAAGCCGATATCGCTGCCAAGGGGGCCGCGGCGGGTCTGACTGGCAATTTACGGATTTCCGCCGCGCCGACGTTCGCCCGCCTGCATGTGATTCCCCATTTGCCGCAATTTATGGCGCAACATCCCGCCCTGAGCGTGGATCTCATTCTGGATGACCGGCCCATTGACCTGCTTGCCGAAGGTATCGACATCTCCCTGCGCATGGGCCGGCTTGCGGATTCGAACGCCGTGGCGCGCAGGCTGGCCACCTCCCGTCGTTCGGTGCTTGCCACGCCGGAATATCTTGCCCGGTTCGGGGAGCCGGAAAAGCCCGCCGATCTGGCGGAGCATGAGGCGATTGGTTTTAGCCAGACAAGCGATGTCTGGCGTTTTACCCGCGGCGGCAGCGACATTTCCGTCGCTATGCGGGGACGGGTGCGCCTCAGCGCCGCCGAAGGCATCCGCGCCGCCGTGCTTGCGCATATGGGGCTCACCATCGCCTCCGACTGGATGTTTGCCCGGGAATTGGCCAACGGCGGCGTCCGTCGGTTGCTGGAGGCATGGTCGCTGCCGGATATTGATGTGTGGGCGGTATTTCCCACAGGGCGGATGACCAGTGCGAAAGCCAGACAGTTTGCGCTTTTCGTGGAAGAGGTGTTAAGGCGATAACAGCCGGGACACAGCAAGGCGGCTGTCGCCGGAAGATCATCATGGGCTGGCTATTTCATCTCGATATACAATATAATATTATATTAATTTATAAATTGTTAACAACTATACCTTAAGGCGTCCGACAGCAGATGAACCACCGGAGCGAGCGGGAAAGGATGCGGTTAGCCGCCGCCAGAACCCTTGGCGTATTAAAATCACTGGCGAACGAAGATCGTCTGCTGCTGTTATGCCACCTCAGTCAGCATGAGTCTTCGGTCGGCGAGCTGGCAAGCGCGCTGGGGATAGTTCAGCCGACGTTATCCCAGCAACTGGGCGTCCTGCGCAGAAAAAAAATGGTTGCCACGCGCCGTGAAGGAAAACAGATTTTTTATCGGATAGGCGACCCGGACATCGTGGTATTACTCAAGACATTATATCAGCTTTACTGCCCGGGACCGGCAGAGGAGGGCGTGGGCAATGATCATTGATATGCAGCACTTCACCCCCGGGCAAAGTTTTGCCGGGGGCCTGCTGATCGGTGGGGCGGCGTGGGTTTTGATCCTGTTTTGCGGCCGTATCGCCGGAATAAGCGGCATCCTGGGCGGCTTATTATCGCTGAAAACCGCCGATCGCGCATGGCGGCTGGCCTTTCTGCTCGGCATGGTCGCATCCCCGCTGGTGTATAAACAATTTTCCCCACTGCCTGAAAGTACCGTCGACGCGTCCTGGCCTCTGCTGATCATTGCGGGACTGCTGGTCGGTATCGGTACCCGCTACGGGTCAGGTTGTACCAGTGGTCACGGGGTCTGCGGCCTCTCACGGTTATCGCCGCGATCGCTGGCGGCCACCGTTACGTTTATGTGTGTTGCTGCGGTGACCGTTTGGCTGAGAGGGTATTTACGGTGATTGCACCCATCCGGAGACGGCAATGAACGTGTTTTTCTCTTTGATCGCCGGGTTATTATTCGGCGTCGGGCTTCTCGTCAGCGGTATGGCGGATCCAGGCAAGGTCATTGGCTTCCTTGATATCACCCGGGTATGGGATCCGTCTTTGGCGTTTGTGATGGGGGGAGCCATCAGCGTCGGTTTTTTGGCGTTCCGTTCCGTAAAAAAACGTTCGCGCCCGGTCTTTGCCGAGACACTGTCTCTCCCCGACAACCGCCGGATTGATAAGCCGCTGATTGGCGGCGCGGCTTTATTTGGCATCGGCTGGGGCCTGGCGGGTATTTGTCCCGGACCGGCCTTGGTCTTACTGGGCACAGGATCACTCAAGGGGGCCATCTTTGCGGCGGCGATGATCGCCGGCATGGCTCTCTTCGCGCAACGGGAAAACCGCGGTTTAAAGCGCGTTTGAGCACTCCAGGACGTCTGGAAGCATTGCCTGAGCGGAATTGTAAAAATGAAAACAGCGGGGGGGTTGTGGACAAACACGCGGCAAAAAATATTCTTTCCCTCTACCAGCGCCATGCTGATGCCTTTGCCCGCCAGCGCTCGCGCACGCTCGTTGAAAAAAGCTGGCTGGATAAGTTCATCACCGCGATCGGCGGGGAGGGGCACATTCTCGATATCGGTTGCGGTAATGGTCAGCCCATTGCCGGGTATTTTATTCAACTGGGTTTTCAGCTCACCGGTATTGATGGCGCTACCGCGATGCTGGATCGCGCCCGCGCGCGTTTTCCCGCGCAGCGCTGGCTGGCGCTGGATATGCGCAAGCTGGCGCTCGGCGAAACCTTTGCTGACCTGATTGCGTGGGACAGTTTTTTCCATCTCACCCAGCGGGACCAACAAAAGATGTTCCCGATCTTTGCGCGGCACAGCCACCCGGGCAGCGCGCTGATGTTTACCAGCGGCCCAGGGAAGGGGATCGCAATGGGACAATTTGAGGGCGAGCCGCTGTTCCATGCGAGCCTGGCGCCGGAAGAATACCGCGCGCTACTGGATGCGCATGGCTACGATGTCATCGACATGGTGCCGGAAGATCCCCACTGTTCGGGGCATACGGTCTGGCTGGCGGCAAGACGATAAGGCGAAAGAGGTCAAACCCAGCCGGATAAAGATGATGAATACAGTCCATGGACTGTGGTCGCGAAGCGTCGCCGTGGATTGTTCTTGTTCCGGCCCGCGCCACAACGTCCAAGTCCGCACCCTCTCCATACGCGTGCTGGCCGTACGGAAAGCCGTGAATTTATAGCGTCACGCCGACGCTCGCCAGGAAGCCATCCATACGGTCATCAATCTCAGCCTTCGTCTCCGCCCACGCTGGGAACGACTGAAGAAGATTATCGTGCCAAGCGATGAGGTTCGGATATTCCTTGAACGGAAACTTTGCCCGATCGACTTGGGAGAAGGGCGCCGCAATATCGATATCAGCCAAGGTCAACGCTTGGCCAACCATGAACTTACGGCCTGCAAGATGCTGGTCGAGTACCTTCGCCGCGGCGCGGATCTTACCCTCGGCGAACGTAATAAGGGATTCGTCCTTCGGTAAGCCCATGACCGTTTTCCCGACCCGCTCATCGAAGAGGGTGGTGGTGAAGGTGCGCCACTGCTCACCCGACCAGAACATCCACTGAAGGACCTGAAAGCGCTCCTCATGCGTGGTTCCGGCCAGCGGCGAATCCACCTTGCCGGCCAGATACAGATTGATCGCTGAAGACTCCCAGAGAATGGTGTCTCCTTCTTCCAGAACCGGTGTCAAACCGTGGGGATTGAGGCGCGATTTGAACTCGGCGGTCTGGCTCTCGCCTTTGAACAGATCAACGTTAACGCGTTCGAGTTCAATGCCCATGATCTTCGCAGCCGTGTTCACGCGACGCAAGCTGCCCGAGCCTGCATCACCGTAGATCTTGATTGCCATAATTCTTCCTTTCAATTCTTTTCAATTCTGGACCCTGAGCGGGTGGACGAATGCAGATTCTCATATTCTTCTTGAGAATGAAATTGACGCTAAATGAATACCATCTATTCTTATTTGGAATTATTCGCTGTAGGGTGTTCACAGCGGGCCGTGGCCTAGTCGGCAAGCGCCATCGACATAAAGCGATTCTTTCGGCGATATTCATCGACGATCATGTGTTGATGGTGATGGGAGGGTTTGCGTCGGGAGTCAGAATTCCGCGGGCGGCCATAAAGATCTGCGTTTGCCTGCAGAGCTACGTCGTATAAACAATAAGGTAAGATCGGAACGGTAATGTCTTCTATTCTTCTGGGGAATGAAAATGGTGGATAAGTTGGACACGATGCGGATGTTCGTACGTGTCGTCGAAAGCGGAAGCTTTTCACAGGCAGCGCGGGACCTCAACGTCAGCCAGCCGACCGTCAGCAAACAGCTCGCAGCGCTTGAAGCGCGGCTCGGGACACAACTTATCGCGAGAAATTCCCGTGCCCTTGCCGTGACGCCCGCAGGACAGGACTATTACGAGGCCACCGTCCGCATCCTTCAGGATCTCGACGTTGTCGAAGAGAGAATCCTTGAAGGGCAGTCGGCCCCTTCAGGGCTGGTTCGCGTGACCCTCGCGCCAGCCTTCGGGAGGATGTTCGTTATTCCCCGGCTATTGGATTTCAGGAGTCGTTTTCCCGACGTCGCGATCGAGATGGAAGTTTCCGGGCGGCACGTTGACCTCATCGAGGAGGGAATAGACGTCGCGATCCGTATCGGTCGGCTTTCGGATTCAGCACTCGTCGCCCGGCGCATCGGCGACATGCGGATGATAACCCTGGCCTCCGCCAGCTATCTAGCCCAACACGGTACGCCGCAAACGTTAGACGAACTGCGTAACCACCAGCGTATCGGCTATGTCTACCAGGGCGATATTATTGGCTGGGGTTTCCACGTAGACGGCCGGCAGGTCACGGTCGACGGTGGGGGAGCGTTTCGCACCAATGACGCCGAGCATGTCCGCGGCGCGGTTCTCGCGGGCCTCGGCATCGCCCATCACGCGAGTTGGTTGTTTACGGATGTGCTGGCCTCCGGCGAGGTCGTACGAATTCTGGACCGGCATGCGCCGGCGCCCTTTCCGATCAACGCCGTTACCGCCGCCGGACGGCGCATGCCCTCCCGGGTGCGGCAATTTATCGATTTCCTCGCTGCGATTTGCGCCGCGGAGCCGGAATTAAGGGTCGGCGAGGGCTAAAGCGCCAGGGAGCGGAATGCTCCGGGTCGGCCTCGCTTGATCGTGGGCACAGCTTATGACAGACGGACACGCAGGGTATCTAACGGCTTCGGTTAAAAACAGACGGCGCTGGGCGTACGCTGATATGACTTTCCGTGTCAAACCAAAATCGCTGGTGTGGCCGTTTTTTTTCATAGGCTAAATTTCCTGAGGGCGACGTAGCAGTAAATCCGACGGTGGATCACGCTGATATTCGCGGGTTGGATACCGCATTACAGAGGTCCGTCATTTGAGCCTGCCACTTTCTTACGACGCGAATTAGCGTTGCCCTGTCGCCGCGAAGCGTAGCCGTGGGTTGCTGTTGTACCGGGCTACGCCGCCTTCAGGAAACGCTCTTCGATCATGCCGGTTCTCTCGTTTCTTGTTCTCTTATGCCATCAGTGTGTTATGTGGCTCCAGCGATAGCGACATCGCCAGACGGCCAATATCCCAGATAAAGCCGGCCAGCTCCCGGGCGACGGCCGCAATGGCAAGATTTGCATTCTTCCCTTTTGCAAAGAGCCTGCGGTATCTCCGGCACGTAAGGAGCGTAAAATCCATGATATTCATGTGCGCCATCCGTCGCCGGCCACTACCGAGGCCCTGAGCCGGATCGGTGAGCTGTACGCAATCGAAGCCGACATCCGGGGGCGTCCGGCCGAAGAACGAAGGCGGGCGAGCGAAACGCGCTCCCGGCCGATACTCATCGGTCTGGAGCGCTGGACTCGGGTAAAGCTCACTACACTGTCGCGTCAGGCCGATACGGCCAAGGCGTTCAACTATCTGATGAATCACTGGCCGGCACTGTATTACTACGCCGGTATCACTACGCCGGTGATGGCTGGGCGGAGATCGACAATAATATCGCTGAAAACGCGCTGCGGGGGTGAGCCTGTGCCGAAAAAATTATCTGTTCTTCGGCTCTGATAGTGGCGGCGAACGTGCGGCGCTGATGTATACGCTAATCGGCAGTTGCAAATTAAACGGCGTGGAGCCGGAAGCGTATCTGCGCCATATACTGGCGACTACCGCGGATCATCCCATCAATAAGATCACAGAACTCCTGCCGTGGAACCTCAGTATCCCTGCTGAATAAGCATCAATATGGCCCTGAATTGACGCTTACTGTGATAGTAAAATACAGGAAATTATTAATTAATCGAAAGTAAAAATTTAATTTGTACCTAGATTTTAAATATTCTGCTTAAATGCGATTACACAACCTTTTTGATTAGTTGGATAATGAATATATAGCTCGTTTTATAACAATCAAATATAATCATTTAATAATTGTATTTAATGATTATGCTTTGCTCTCGATAAGGATAAATTTTTCACGACTTATTGTTTAATCTGCGCTTAATGCTTATTCTTGGCATGTTTTCTATAAAAGGAATTTCGGGAGCAAAGAATGACAGTAAGGGAAGTATTAGGGATTGATCTTGGTACGACGAACAGTGCAGCCAGCCTATGGCTGGATGGGCGTCCGGTTCTGGTTCCCAACAGGCACGGTCATTTACTGACGCCATCAGTTGTTGGCCTTGATGACCATGGCAATATTCTTATAGGGCAGAGTGCATATGCCAGATTAATCAGTCATCCCCATATGACTAAGGCGAGCTTCAAGCGCCATATGGGTTCATCCACCAAAATTCAAATAGGTCATTTAAGCTTTCGAGCGGAAGAAATCTCCGCACTTCTTTTACGTCAGTTGAAAGAGGATGTGGAAACCTGGAATAAAGGATCATTTACTGATGCGGTAATAACCGTTCCGGCCTATTTCAATGATGTGCAGCGCAGGGCGGTTAAAACCGCGGGTCAGCTTGCTGGACTCAATGTTGTGCGTTTGCTTAACGAACCGACCGCTGCATCTTTAGCTTTCGGTCTTCTCGAAAATCATGAACAGAAATACCTGACCTTCGATTTAGGTGGTGGCACATTTGACGTCTCCATTATCGATATGTTTGAAGGCGTAGTGGAAGTTCGTGCCAGTTGTGGTGATGTGATGCTCGGCGGTGATGATTTCAGTGAGGCAATTTGCCGATGGATGTTAGAGGTTCATCCCGACCTTGAGCAATACATCCCCCAGATACATCCAAGCCTTCTGGCACAGGCGGAGGCCATGAAACGGAGCATATCTCTCAATAGTAATGGTAAAGCAGAGTTGACATGGGGCGGAAAAGAGTGGCTTTGGTCTTTAGATGAACACCAGTTTGCACAATCCTGTCAACCTTTACTTGAGAGATTACAGCAACCTATTATGCAGGCGCTCCACGATGCGCGTTTTTCACTATCCGATCTCGATCATATTCTGCTGGTCGGAGGTGCTACCCGCATGCCGTTGATTCGCCAAACAGTGGCGCGATTATTTGGCCGATTCCCCCGATATGATCTCAACCCTGATGAAGCTGTTGCTCTCGGTGCCGGCGTGCAGGCTGGCATGATTATGGCTGACAGTGCGGTAGAAGAAATTATTCTCACTGATGTCATGCCTTTTACACTAGGCATAGAAATTGCCAAGCAACATTCTGGACAGCTGGAGGAAGGGTTTTTCCTGCCTTTAATTGAGCGCAACACGTTCCTACCGGTAAGCATCATGAAACGTGTTTGCACTGTATTTGACAATCAAAAGGTTGTGCTGGTCAAAATCTTTCAAGGTGAGGCGCGTCGGGTAAAGGACAATGTCTTCCTGGGTGAAATGTCGGTAGAGGTACCGCCGAAAAAGGCAGAGGAGGTTTCCCTAGACGTGCGTTTCACCTACACCGTTGATGGCCTATTAGAAATTCAATGTAGCCATGATGATGCAACTGTGCCGATATGTATGGTCATCGAAAAAGTTCCTGGGCAAATGAGTGAAAAACAAATCGCAGAAAGTTTGCAGAGGCTATCTAATCTGAAACAAAACCCCCGAGACAATCCTATCAACCGCGCTCTTCTTGACCGTGGAGCTCGGCTCTTCAATGTCCTGCTTGGTGATGAGCGGCAGTGGGCTGACACGGTTATCACTGCTTTCGAGCAGGCGTTAGACAGCCAGGACCCGCGCCAAATTGCCCTTACGCGACAGCGAGTAGAGGCAGCCCTCGATCGCCTTGACGATGGAACGTCATAATGGATATCTGGACGATTCTGAACATTGCGCCCACTGAAGATCTGGCGCTGATTCGGCGCACCTATGCACACCAATTAAAATTGCATCGGCCTGACCGTGATCCCAAAGGCTATCAGCAGTTACGCGAAGCCTTTGAGCAGGCAAAGACATTAGCGGCTCAGCCCAATTTATCATTGATACCTTTAGACATTTCAGAGAAAAAAATAAAGCAACCAATAGTGAATTCGGTTGAACTGGAGATTTGTGGCAGCAATTGCGCAGGGACACCGTGGCTGCATGTTCCGGTGTCTCCAATGCCTTATACATTAGACGATGTCGCTCAAGTAGCCAAAGACGTCGTGCATAATGAAATGGTGGGATTGCCGGCATTGGATCGTTTGTGGACGCAAATTACTCGAAATGGAAACCTGGAGCAGCAACAGCAATTTCACCAACATTTCGCCATGGCGCTGGCTAATCAGCCAGGGATAATTGAAGGAGATATCGAAACAGTTTCTAAGAGGCTAGGGTGGGGCTGGGAAAAAAATAACACCTACCCAATGTTGCAGCCATTCGTGGTACAGGCAATTGAAACACAAATGCGGCAGACTGAGCTGGCGAGGGTCTGGAAACGCATACAGGTGGACAGTGAATCGGCAAGTTGTAGTGTGCGTCTTGCTAATCAGTTATTACTGAGTGAACGCCAATCATTGCCATTCTGGACGAGGTTGACGCCAAATCTAGTCGCTGATATGCACAAGCAAGCCTCTTTTTTTAAATACAAATATCCTGAATTAGTTACAAGACTTAATCCCGTTATTTTTAATTTTGTGTTGCAACCTCGGTTAGCATTAAATTGGTCTGGCTTGTTCCTTTTTGCTTTCTGGGGGTCTCTTCTTTTATGCATATTACCACATGCGAAGTTAAGCAAGGGGTCGACTTTCCTGGTCGGCCTGGTGGTAGTCTATTATCTATACGGTTGCAATATTGCTCAGATATCTCTAATGCGGCGACCAAGATTGCTTAACGCATACTTGCTGATAGAGTACCTAGTTTCAGTAGTCGCTGCCTTAATATTTTTTGGTACGCTATTTTGGCTAGTAATAAAAATGACTACGCCTTTGGGACGGTCTGCACCTTATACTTCAATGATTGGATGTTTTTTTATTATAGTTTTCTTTAGATTATCCTGGCCCAGACATATGCCGGAAATTTGTCGTCCAGGGGGTTTACTAAACCAAGTTTTTTCAAGTCCATGGCGCCTCATTAAGTCGCTTAAATTCTCAATCAAAGGATGGGTGAGTGAATTTGTATTTTACATAATCTGCGCATGTGTAACTCACGAATTGCTTGAATTGTTACCTTAGATTTTGCGTAAAACGGGGGCAGTCCAGTCAGTCAGAGCCATGTGAGGGTCACCCCATTCATCACACTGAATGACCCGCAATTTGACCCCACATTTTCCAGATACCTAGGGATAAATCAAAACGTATCGGAAAGGGTTTCTACGCCAACCTATTGAATTGCAATACCATAGGGATTCATAAGAAAGCATAAAAAAGAATAAGTGGTGCCCGGACTCGGACAAAAACGCCGGGAGCGTTTTTGCACAGCGCGTCAGCGCTGGCCCGCAGGGCGAGCCTCATGGATGAGGCGAGTCATCGAACGTCGTTCGATGGAGAGTCCAGACGCCAGAAAGCAAAAAACCAGCTGCTAAGCTGGATTCGCTACATCATGGTGCCCGACTCGGGGTCATCCAGTTTTCTATTAAGTTGAATTCCTTAATAAATTTTATCCCTGCCAGTTGTCAAGATCCGCAGGTTGACCCGTATTTTTGCTTGTAGATCATGAGAGTGGGTCGGTAGTACGGAAATAAGTCCGGTTCGTTCCTTCGGTTCGATTCCCCCTCAATATATATAAATCGTAATGACATTGGCGTTACGGGTTCTGTATAATTAATATCCATCTGGCCAGCCATTGTGCTGTTTAACAAAGCAGATGGGGTTTAGGCTTAGTAAGCAATCAATGCCAGGCGAGCTACGCTTACCACGTCTCGCGCCACGGCCTGACTTCCGTCTCAAAACTCCAACCTTTCCTGGGCTGAGTCGTCATAAAGTAGGCGGCCTCAGCTACTGCTTGCGGAGCAACAAATTCATCTTCAGGTCTGTCAGGCATGCTTTCACGTGTCTTAGGTAGATCAACAATACCGTCAATCACCACAACTGAAACATGAATGCCTTCTGGCCATAACTTACGTGCCATGGATTCAGCCAGACTATGCTGTGCTGCTTTAGCTGGCGCAAATGCCGCTGTATTAGCGCCGCCACGGCGGGATGCCGTCGCGCCAATGAAAACAATATCGCCCTTTTGATTAGCCTTCATTAGAGGAATAATTTGCTGCGCGCACAGCAACGCTCCATAGGCATTGACTCGCCATGCCGATTCAAACTGTTCCGGCGTGATGGATTCAACGTCGGCAAAAACACCGGAACCGGCGTTGAAGATTAACACTTCCGCATGCCCCAGCTCTTTATGAATGGCGCTAAATGCCGTAACTACAGATGTCTGGTCTCCTACATCACATGCATAGGCTTTGGCATTACTGATCTTATTCGCCAGTTCCTGAGTTTTTTCGAGGCTACGCGCTAGCAGGGCAACACTATATCCAGCGTCTGAAAAACGTTTTGCCAGAGCCTGTCCATTCCCGGCTCCTGCTCCGGCAATCACTGCGACTGGGCGGGCGTTCTTATCACTCATGGTTATTGCTCCATTGATAGTTGGCTATGGCTTACCTTTAAAATGCTAGAACATATTTTTATTTTTAGACGTTCATATTACGGAATTGTGTTTTCCATTTATGGCATAATAAAACCATCACTATATAAGATAGTATCTGCTCCGCAGCATTCCTGAATTTATTAGCCCGCTATGAAGGAAATATTAAAAATGAATCATTTGGGTCATTCATGTCAGTTTTTTGTCTGAATAAATTTTTTCATCAGGATGAACATTAACACCATGATAGTAGAAGATGACGTTTTAGGGTTGATTGTTGTGGCTTTTATAACCGGTTTTGTTGTGAGCATTATTGGCCCCACAGTTTCTTATTTTAAACATGTGGGGGTAAGCGACTCTGGTTACGGCATGACTTATTGTGACTGCAGCCGTTCTGGTCGCTCTCTATCATCAGGAAATAGGACGGTTTTTCATTCCCTTAATTTTACTTGCCTTTATACTCATCTCAATTTTACGACCTATCTCAGTATCTGTTAAAAGTGACAGGTACTTTCTCTCATCTTAATTTTTGCCGGGCGGCGTAAGATTGCAGCCCTAAATCATCCACCTTTCATTTTAAATGTTCACGTAGGTACTCGATAAATACCTGAACTTTGGCAGGTAACAAACGTGTTTCCGTCAATGCATAGATTGTCACCGCTTCAGCTTCATAGGGCGCTAATATCCTTGTTAAATCATTACGTTTAACATCATCTGCAACGATGAGTTCTGGCAACACCGCTACCCCTATCCCCATCGTCGCCAGGCGGCGCATCATCCCGATGCTGTTCATCTGGAAACGCCCGGAAGTCCGAACACTCACCTTTTCCTCGCCATGATAGAGATGCCAGCTCGCGGTTTTTTCCGGGCGCATGACAAGGCATTCATGTTCAGACAGGGCTTGTGGTGTGTCAGGAGTGCCTTTTGCCGCAATATATTGTGGAGAAGCATAAACATATCGAGGTAATGCACCCAGTTTACGCGCTATTAGTCCTGAGTCGGGCAGCGCCCCCATCCGGATGGCGAGGTCGAAGGGTTCCGACACCAGATCGACATTTCGGGGAGTAAGGTCGAAATCAAAGCTGATGCCAGGATAACGCTCAGAGAACTGGCAGATGATCGGTGTCAGAACCACGATGGCAAAATCAGCCGGCAGTGAGATTCTTAGCAAACCTTCAGGATTGGCCAACATGGTACCCAGTTGTTCATGCGCAAGTCGGGCTTCATCCACAATACGTCGGCAGCGCTCATAATAAATCTGGCCCGCTTCAGTCAGTTCTATCTTGCGCGTTGTTCGATGTAACAACCGCAGGCCAATGGTCTTTTCCAGCTCCCCAATCTTGCGAGAAAGCGTAGAGTTTGGCATGCCTAACGACTCCGCCGCGCCGCGAAAGCTTTTAGCTTTAACGACTTCAACGAAGTAAGACATGTGATTCAGAAGCTCCATATGCATTGTTCCATCAGTGGAATGTTTAATTCTAATTTTAGCTATTTATTCCAAAAATTGGCAGCCTATAATTTAGTCATTCGCACCGAATTAACAAAATCCTTGCGATGTGCTAACAAATGCACCTGCATAAAAACATTATTAAACAATAGGATAATACTGATGAGCTTTGAAAGATTTACCGCTGACAATTCCGCCATGCTGTTGATTGATCATCAGGTTGGTACGATGGGCTGGGCAAAATCGATGCCTTTCGACGAACTTAAACGTAATGCTCTGATGCTGGCAAAATCGGCTGCCATTCTGGATATGCCCGTCGTGTTGACCTCGAGCATGGAAGAATATGCGCAGGGGCCATTGCTTGAAGAACTGGAAACAATTATTCCAAAAGAATTCAAGGCGCGCATCAAACGCATGGGCATCGTCAACGCTATGGATGATGAGAAATTTGCCGCGGCGGTTAAGGCGACGGGAAGAAAGAAATTGATCATTGCTGGCGTCACTAATGATGTCTGCACCGTGTACCCAGCCCTAACGCTCGCCGCACAGGGTTTTGACATCCAGGTTGTTGCAGATGCAGGCGCATCTCCAACCAAAATGGCGGATGACATCGCGCTGCGCCGTATGGATAAGAACGGCATTACGCTTACCACCACTAATCAGCTCATTGCTGAGCTGGCTGGTAGCTGGGCCACGCCTGAAGGTGAAAAACTGGTTCAGGTCCTCATGGAGTCATTCCAGTAAGTTTGGGCGTGGACAATAAATTCAACTATTGCGATAGCAATTTAGCCTCGTTAACCACTTCCTGGCTGGTCGCGCCGTAATAAGGAATCATAATGGGCAATATGCAAAAAATTTTTCGTAGTAATAAACACCGTCATGGTTCAGGTGGTTTTGGTATCGAAATCCTCTGGCCGGGTATGGTGCAGCAATCTGATGATAGTGGTATTGGCGCCATAGGTCGTATTGACCATGCGAATATAAAGCCGGGTACAGTTATCTCTATGCATCCACATAAAGACGATGAAATCCTGACTTATGTGCGTAAAGGGGAAATGCTGCATCTCGACACCGTGGGTAATGAAGAAAAGATCTCAAATTCGCGTCTGATGCTGATGAATGCGGGCCATACTTTTCAACACGAAGAGCGCATCTTGGGTCAGCATGGCGATTCTATGCAGTGCCTGCAAATTTTTGTGCGCCCTGCTCAGAGCAATCTAAGGCCTCAGGTCCAGTTCCATGATTTTGGCACGCCGTACAGTGAACATGCCTGGAGATTGATCGCTGGGCCAGAAAATGCGCCATTGATCTTCCGGTCCCAAACCTGGTTGCAGGATGCTCGCCTGAGCCAGAATGAAGAGCTATCTTTGCCGAACATTCCCGTCCTTGGCGTTACGAGAATACTTTATGTTTTCGAGGGGCGAGCAAAAATTGGCGATATTGAACTCGAGAGTGGTGAAAGCGTCATCATCAGCGACAATGGGGCACATACTATAAAAGTGGAACAAAATACCGATCTGGTTTTATTTACCACTGATCCAGCCGCAAGGGTTTTCCGTGAAGGTATGTTCAGCGGCAATATCAGGTAAAAACCATTGAATTTGGCGAAACAATATAAGCCTGCCAAAATTAATGGGGTTGGCTTTTTCTAGGTCAGGTCAAATAGCATTGCACTATTTTTTTGAGAGTAGATGATGACATGACTTGCGTTCTGTCTTTAACCATCGTGCCCAGTATTTTCTCTCTGTTTCGCTGCAAGCAAGTTTTGCCGGAGCGGCGGGCATTTCTCTGCTTAACCTTGTAAACCCGTATATCCGCCAGCTCAGGATGCAGTAACAACAGAGTCAATTTATCAGCCGCTCTGCCGAACCCAGTCTGGAGCGCTCTGCCTGACATCCGGACTTTATAACCTTAGGGAACGTTTCAATTTTCCAGCGATGCTGTACCTTTCCAGCTTTTCCGTGGCCTCAGCCAGACTTGTCATCGGCAGGTCCGTCGGTAACCCAGTATGGCCGGTAAGACCAACGCCGTTCAGTCCATCACCCCCTAGATGGACGATGCCCTCACATCTCATCGGCGGGCCAGTCTGACCGTGGATGACCGGCCCATGACCTCGCCTCGCTTTGAGCCCGATGCCCATCTGCTGTGCGGGTACGGCCAGGCGCTGGCGCGGTGGCTGGTGGAACGTAGATTATCGCCGGACTCGAACAAAAACGCCGGGAGCGTTTTTGCACAGCGCTTTAGCGCTGGCCCGCAGGGCGAGCCTCAGGGATGAGGCGAGTCATCGAACGCCGTTCGATGGAGAGTCCAGACGCCAGAAAGCAAAAAACCAGCTGCTAAGCTGGTTTAATCAAAAATGGTGCCCGGACTCGGAATCGAACCAAGGACACGGGGATTTTCAATCCCCTGCTCTACCGACTGAGCTATCCGGGCAACGCGCCGCATTAAACCGTATTGACTGCTGTTCGTCAATGGATTTATTGAGGATTTATGCGTAACCCCACTCAATCGCTGACTTTTCAGGCAAAAGAGCGCGCAATTCAGCTCAACGCGCCGTTTTTACGGCACAACGCCAGCCGCAGGATATCCTCCGCCAAACGGCGCGCCACGGCCACATCCTGGAGCTGATGCTTCACCAGCAGCTTGCTCAGGCAACCCTCCAGGATCAGTTCCATTTGCTGCGCCACCATGGTGGGATCATCGGTTTCCAACTGGTCGAGCAGTTCGCGGGTGTAGGCGTAGGACGCCTGTTTTTGCCGTTCGGCCAACTGATGGATCGGATGGTCGGCGGCCGGATAAAAACTACAGGCGGCAACAAACAGGCAGCCGGGGTAACGCTGCTGGCGCACCTGCTCGTCCAGTACCTTATAGCGCGCCAGCAGCTTTTGCTGCGGGTCAAGGGTCGCATCCAGCAGCAGCTGGCTGCGCCAGCCGTCCACCTGCTCGCCGTGATAGCGCAGGCAGTCCAGTAGCAGCGCCTCCCGGTCCGGCCAGTACTGCTCAAGCTCGGCTTGCGCAATCGCCAGGCCGTCGGCAAGCATCTCCAGTGAAACGAGGGTAAAACCTTTTTGTTCCAAAAGGTTCAACGCATAATCCAGTACCTGTTCGCGTTGCACGTATGCCTCCTAAAAGCTTGCGGTTGCCAGTCCCTAGTGTCGGTTATGGGGCGACTTTCTGCAAATGGCGCTGAAAGTCATCGGCATCCAGGAAGCCGGTTACCCTTGAGCCAGGAATTTCCCGTCCCTGGCGGTCGAAAAAAAGGATGGTGGGCAGGCCTAAAACCCGCAACTCCTTGAGCAGGGCCTGTTGCTCCGGCGAATTGGCCGTGACATCCGCCTGTAATAACGTCAGCTTGGCAAGCTGACGTTTCACCCCATCGGCGGGGAAGGTGTATTTTTCAAATTCTTTACAGGCGACGCACCAGTCCGCATACAAATCCAGCATCACCGGCCGGTCGGGCGAGGCGTTCAGCGCCTGGTTAATCTGCGCGCTGGTGGCAACGCGCCTGAAGACGGGCGCCGCGCCGTCCATGGCGGCATTTACGCCCGCCGTGGGCGAAAATGCCCAGTCCTGCAGCGGCCTGGCCGCCACGACCATCAGCACCAGCAGGATCATTTGCAGCAGTCGGGCGCCGCGAAAACGGCCCTCCCGGCTGGCGAGCAGCGCCCAGGCGAAAAAAGCGACCGCCAGCCCGCTCCACAGCCGCAGTCCCCAGGTATCGCCAAACACGCGCTCCAGCAAAAACACCGGCAGCGCCAGGATAACAAAGCCCATGCCTTGTTTGATCTGCTGCATCCACGGGCCGCCGCGCGGCAGCAGGCGGTGGCCGAACACCGCCACCAGGATCAGCGGGATCCCCATGCCCAGGGCATACAGATAAAGCGTCACGCCGCCGACGGCCAGGTTACCGCTTTGAGCAATATACAGCAAAATAGCGCCGAGCGGCGCGGTGGTGCAGGGCGAGCAAAACAGCCCCGCCAGCGCGCCCATGATAAAGACGCCGGGCAAGGCGCCGCCCCGCTGCCGATTGCTCCAGAGCGTCAGGCGGGTTTGCAGCGCCACCGGCAGTTGCAGGGTAAATAACCCGAACATGGACAGCGCCAGGAGGATAAACAGCGCCGACAGGCCGATCAGCACCGCGGGCTGCTGCAATGCGGCCTGGAACCGCAGCCCGGCGGCGGCCACCGCCATGCCGAGCGCGGTATAGGTCATCGCCATGCCCTGAACATATACCCCGGCAAGCGCCAGTACCCGTCCGGTGCCGAGCCGCGCCGTGCCGACGCCGAGGATAATGCCGGAAATCAGCGGATACATGGGCAGCACGCAGGGCGTAAAGGCGATACCGATACCGATAAGCAGCGCCCATAGCGGGGAGAAGGGCAGGGCGACGGCGTCCGGCGGCCGGGACGACGTTATCGCCGCCGCCGGTGCGGAAGGGGCGCCGGTGCCGGCAACCGCCGATAACGGCACTACCCGGGTCTCGGGCGGATAGCAAAAACCGGCGTCGGCGCAGCCCTGGTAGGTAACCCGCACCGTCGCGCCGCCGGACGCGTCCAGCAGCGGCACGTTTAACCGCAGGCTGGTGCGGTAGATTTGCACGTCGCCGAAAAATTCATCGTGATGGTTCAGCCCTGTGGGCATGGCGGGGTCGCCCAGCCGGGCGCCGGCCGGTTCCAGCTTGATTTGTTGGCGGTAAAGATAATAACCGGGGCGGATCTGCCAGCTCAGCGCCAAATCGGCGCCCTGCTGGTGAAAATCAAAACTAAACGCCTGGTCGACCGGCACAAAGGTCGTGGCCGGCGAATTGCCGAACAGCGCGGCGGCGGCGGGCGGCGGCAGGCCGATGCCCAGCCATGCCAGCAGGATCAGTGTAAGGACGCGTTGAGCCATGATAGATAATCTGGATCGCCACCCTGGACGGGTAATACCAGTAACTCCGGAGTTTGATAAGGATGGTGTTTTTTAATGCAGGCAATCAGTTCTTGCTGATGGCGGACATGGCTTTTTATCAGCATCTGCACTTCGTCTTCCTGTTCCAGCTTGCCTTCCCAGAAATAAAACGAGGTCGCCCCCGGCAGCAGCGTGACGCAACCGGCCAGCTTCGCGCCGAGCAGGGTGCCCGCCAGCGCCTGCGCGGTGGTTTTATCCGGGGCGGTGCAAAGGATGATGATGATGCCGTTTTCAGCGGCGCCGCATGCGGTGGAGCTGTTTTCAGATGTTTGGGTTTCAGTCGTGTCCGCGGCGCCGGGATCGGCTGCCGGGATACGTTTACCTGCCGGGAATTTTGCTGCCATGACAACCTCGCGGTATAGCGCCGACCGGCAGTATAACCCGGCCGGCGCCACGGCGACAGCAATGAAAAACGCAAGAGGCTACCCGCGGCTACTCGTTGTCATCGGTATAGCGTACGGCTTTATAGGTCGGATGCATCAGGTTTTCCAGCGAAAAGATGTCATCCAGCTCGGCCGGCGTCAGCAACCCGCGCTCCAGCACCACCTCACGCACGCTTTTACCGGTTTCGGCACAGATTTTACCGACGATATCGCCGTTATGGTGGCCGATAAACGGGTTGAGGTAGGTGATGATGCCGATGGAGTTGAACACATAAGCTTCGCATACCGCCCGATTGGCGGTAATGCCGTTAATGCATTTATCCAGCAGGTTAAAGCAGGCGTTGGTCAGGATATGCACCGATTCAAACATCGCCTGCCCGATAACCGGCTCCATCACGTTCAGCTGCAACTGACCGGCTTCGGCCGCCATGGTAATGCAGGTATCGTTGCCGATAACCTTGAAGCACACCTGGTTGACCACCTCCGGCACCACCGGATTGACCTTGGCCGGCATGATGGACGAGCCCGCCTGCAGCTGCGGCAGGTTGATTTCGTTAAGACCGGTGCGCGGACCGGAGGACAACAGCCTGAGATCGTTACAGATCTTGGAAAGTTTTACCGCCAGGCGCTTTAACGCGCTGTGTACCATGACATAAGCGCCGCAGTCGGAGGTCGCCTCGATAAGATCTTCCGCCGGCAGCAAGGGCAGGTTGCTGATTTCCGCCAGTTTCTGCACCGCCAGCGCCTGGTAGCCGTCGGGCGTGTTCAGCCGGGTGCCGATGGCGGTGGCGCCCAGGTTCACTTCCAACAGCAGCTCGGCGGTGCGCAGCAGGTTTTTATTTTCTTCTTTCAGCAGCACGGTAAAGGCATGGAATTCCTGGCCGAGGGTCATCGGCACGGCATCCTGCAGCTGGGTGCGGCCCATTTTCAGGATAGTGGCGAATTCCTGCGCCTTGCGCTCGAACCCTTCTCCCAGCTGGCCCACCGCCTCGACCAGCTTGAGGATGGAAATATAGACCGCGATACGAAAGCCGGTAGGGTAGACATCGTTGGTCGACTGGCATTTATTCAAGTGATCGTTGGGGTTAAGGTATTGGTATTCCCCCTTTTGATGGCCCATCAGCTCCAGGCCGAGATTCGCCAGCACCTCATTGGTATTCATGTTCACCGACGTGCCGGCGCCGCCCTGGAAAACGTCGATGGGGAACTGATCCAGGCAGCGGCCTTTATCCAGTACTTCGTCACAGGCGGCGACTATCGTATCGGCAATGGCGCGCGGCAGGGTATGCAGCTCCTTGTTGGCCAGCGCGGCCGCCTTTTTCACCATCACCATGCCGCGAACGAATTCGGGAATGTCGCTGATTTTGGTGTTGCTGATATAGAAGTTTTCAATGGCGCGCAGCGTGTGGATGCCATAATAAGCTTCAGAAGGAACTTCACGTGTTCCCAACAGGTCTTCTTCTATACGAATGGTATTCGCCATGGGTACTTCCTTAATAAGCGATGTTTTTAACGATTGACGCTGGATAATTTCAGATTAATTTTATTATCCAGCGCGTTGCACTGACAATGCACTTGTGCTCATCATTATATGCTGCTTAAACACTGACGCTATTAAGTTGATCACGATTATCTAACAGAATTATTTTAATGGCTTGCCATTCGTCCGGCCTGGGTGCCGGCAGGGCGCGCGGCAAGTCCGCGTGATGTAAAGTGCGGTAAATAACCCGCGCCGACACCCGCGCTTCAGGATACCATAACCACAGGCACGTTTTTGTCATCAGCCCGCCGCCGTCCGCCAGCATCCAATGAGGCGCCCGCGCCGGGCCAGTCAACCCAAGGAGAATTCGGTGCGTTGGATACCCTTATTACTGATATTTCTCGTGGCCTATATAGAGATCACGATTTTTATACAAGTCGCGCATGTCATCGGCGTGCTTTTTACGCTGCTGCTGATTGTGCTGACCTCGTTTATCGGCGTGTCGCTGGTGCGTACCCAGGGGCTGAAGATCCTGGGCCAGATGCAGATCAAGATGGCCAACGGCGAAAGCCCGGCCGCTGAAATGATCAAAAGCGTCTCCATCCTGCTGGCGGGATTTCTGCTGCTGTTGCCCGGCTTTTTTACCGATTTTCTCGGCCTGTTGCTGTTGCTGCCGCCGGTGCAGAATTCACTGACCCTGAAACTGCTGCCCCACCTGCGGTTCCAGCGCGGCGCGGCCGGCGGTTTTGCCTCCCATGATGCGGGCGGCGATACCTTCGAGGGCGAGTACAAACGTAAGGATATTCCGCGCGACGCCATCGAACACCGGCCCGAAGATGATAAATAGATGTTAATTTTTTTGGCGCAGGCTGCTTTTTAACTCCATGAAAATCCTGAAATTTTATTTACGGCGGCTAAAAAACAGCCGCTCAGGCAAAAAAATTCTTTTTTTTCCCCTTGAAGCGTAACCGAACGCCCCCATCTTAATCACCACGAGGCAGGGCATGAAGGCATGCCCGGCATTCATCCCGAAACAGATACGGACTTTCTTAAGGAGAGCTTTCAATGAAAATTCGTCCATTACATGATCGCGTTATCGTCAAGCGTAAAGAAGTTGAATCAAAATCGGCTGGCGGCATCGTTCTGACCGGTTCCGCGGCGGGTAAATCCACCCGTGGCGAAGTACTGGCAATCGGCCATGGCCGCATCCTCGAAAACGGTGAAATCAAAGCACTGGATGTGAAAGTCGGCGATATCGTGATTTTCAACGACGGCTATGGCGTGAAAGTAGAAAAGATCGATAACGAAGAAGTCTTGATCATGTCCGAAAGCGACATTCTGGCCATCGTCGAGGCGTAATTCTCGCGTAATCATCTGAACTGAACGAATTTAAGGGAAATTCAAATGGCAGCTAAAGACGTAAAATTCGGTAACGAAGCCCGCATCAAAATGCTGCGCGGCGTGAACATTCTGGCAGACGCGGTCAAAGTCACCCTGGGTCCCAAGGGCCGCAACGTGGTGCTGGACAAATCCTTCGGCGCGCCTGTCATCACGAAAGATGGCGTGTCCGTGGCGCGTGAAATCGAACTGGAAGACAAGTTCGAGAACATGGGCGCCCAGATGTTGAAAGAAGTTGCCTCCAAAGCGAATGACGCTGCGGGCGACGGCACCACCACCGCCACCGTTCTGGCTCAATCCATCGTCAATGAAGGTCTGAAAGCCGTTGCCGCTGGCATGAACCCGATGGACCTGAAACGGGGTATCGACAAAGCGGTTATCGCCGCCGTCGAAGAATTGAAAAAACTGTCCGTACCTTGCTCTGACTCCAAAGCCATCGCCCAGGTAGGCACCATCTCCGCCAACTCCGACGAAACCGTGGGTAAACTTATCGCTGAAGCCATGGCGAAAGTAGGCAAAGAAGGCGTTATCACCGTTGAAGAAGGCTCAGGCCTGCAGGACGAGCTGGACGTGGTTGAAGGTATGCAGTTCGACCGTGGCTACCTCTCTCCTTATTTCATCAACAAACCGGAAACCGGCGCTATCGAACTCGAAAGCCCGTTCATCCTGTTGGCTGATAAAAAAATCTCCAATATCCGCGAAATGCTGCCGGTACTGGAAGCCGTTGCCAAAGCCGGCAAACCGCTGCTGATCATCGCTGAAGACGTTGAGGGCGAAGCCCTGGCGACCCTGGTGGTCAACACCATGCGCGGCATCGTTAAAGTTGCGGCTGTCAAAGCCCCGGGCTTCGGCGACCGTCGTAAAGCCATGCTGCAGGACATCGCCGTCCTGACCGCCGGTACCGTGATTTCTGAAGAAATCGGCCTGGAACTGGAAAAAGCCACCCTGGAAGATATGGGCCAGGCTAAACGTGTCGTCATCACCAAAGACACCACCACCATCATCGACGGTATCGGCGATAAAGCCGTCATCGAAAGCCGGGTTGCGCAAATCAACCAGCAGCGTGACGACGCCACGTCCGACTACGATCGTGAAAAACTGCAGGAACGTGTTGCTAAACTTGCCGGCGGTGTTGCCGTGATTAAAGTGGGCGCCGCGACTGAAGTTGAAATGAAAGAGAAAAAAGCCCGCGTGGAAGATGCCCTGCATGCGACCCGTGCGGCCGTGGAAGAAGGCGTGGTTGCCGGCGGCGGCGTAGCGCTGATTCGCGTAGCCAACAGCATCACCGATCTGCGTGGCGACAATGAAGACCAGAATGTCGGCATCAAGATTGCCCGTCGCGCCATGGAAGCGCCTTTGCGCCAAATCGTGGCCAACGCCGGTGAAGAACCGTCCGTGATTGCCAACAACGTTAAAGCCAGCAACGGTAACATGGGCTATAACGCGGCAACCGAAGAATACGGCAACATGATCGAAATGGGTATCCTGGATCCAACCAAGGTAACCCGTTCCGCGCTGCAGTATGCGGCCTCCATTGCCAGTCTGATGATCACCACCGAATGTATGATCACCGATCTGCCGCGTGAAGACAAAGCAGATCTGGGTGGCGCCGGTGGCGGCATGGGCGGTATGGGCGGCATGGGCGGCATGATGTAATGCCCCTGTTGCGCTGATAGCGTTAAAAAAACCCCGGCTTGCCGGGGTTTTTTTTTGGCAAAAAATTATCAACCGGACCGTTTTTAAGGTATAAACAGGTAGCGGTATGGGCAGGGTAAACAGCGGTTTATGCGCTGACGGTTGCCCAAGGGAAAATATGGCGCACAGCAAAATTTTTGCCGGACATATCACTATTCGAGGATAACGATGCGAATCAAATTTTTACTCTGTCTTGGTGCGGGCACTTTATTATTAGCGGGATGTGCCACTACTAATGAACTGTCCGCCGCGGGGCAGTCGGTGAAGTTCACCGAAGACCAGCCGGGCAGTAATTGCCAGGCGCTGGGCACGGTTACCGGCACGCAAAGCAACTGGTTGTCGGGGCAGGGCGGCGAAGGCAGCTCCATGCGCGGCGCGGCCAACGATCTGCGCAATAAAGCGGCGGCCATGGGCGGCAACGTTATTTATAAGGCCGCCAGCCCGGTCGGCTTTACGGAAACCTATCTCTCGAGTTTTGCCCCGCTGGACAGCAAGATCCAGGGCCAGGTCTATAAATGCCCGTAGCCGCTGGCTTCCTGATGCCGCCCGGCGGCGTCGGGAAGCACGGCTTAGCGCTGGCGTAGTTTTAAATCAAGCAGGGTTTTGCTGTTTTCCCCGCCGATCTCCCGCGCCAGCCGCGGCACCAGATAGCCCGAGACCTTCAACAGTAATTGCTGCATAATCTCCCGGGCTTCATGGTCATCCACCATAAAGTGCGCCGCGCCCTGTACCCGATCCAAAACATGCAGGTAATAAGGCAGTATGCCGGCGTCAAACAGCGTTTCGCTCAGGGTCGCCAGCGTATCGGCGTTATCATTTACCCCCCGCAGCAGCACGCTTTGGTTGAGCAGCGTCACCTGCGCCATGCGCAGGTGTGTCATACTCTCGCGCAGCGGCAGGTCAATCTCGTTGGCATGATTGATATGGGTGACCAGCACGACATTGAGACGGCTGCCGGCCAGGCGCCGGCAAAGAGCGGGGGTGATGCGCGCCGGGATAACCACCGGCAAACGGGTATGGATGCGCAGGGTGCGCAGATGGGGAATGGCTTCCAGCTGGCCGATAAGCTCGTCCAGCTCATGATCCTTGGCCATCAGCGGATCGCCGCCGGAAAAAATAATCTCGTTCAGCTGCGGGTGCTGCCGGATATACTCCAGCGCCCCTGACCAATTGGCCCGGTTGCCCTGGTTATCCTGATAGGGGAAATGGCGCCTGAAGCAATAGCGGCAGTTAACCGCGCAGCCGCCCTTGACCAGCAGCAAGGCGCGGTTACGGTATTTATGCAGCAGGCCCGGTACTACGGATTGCTGTTCTTCCAGCGGATCGGTGCTGAAACCGGGCACCTGCAGAAATTCCTCGCGTAGGGTGAGGACCTGCCGCAGCAGCGGGTCGGCCGGATTGCCCGGCTCCATGCGCGCCACGAACGCCCTGGGCACCCGTAACGGGAATAACCGCCGCGCCGCCGCGCCATCGCGCAGGTCCGGATGGTCGCTGAGTTGCAATTGTTGCAAAAGTTCGATGGGATCGGTAATGACATCGGCAAGTTGACGCAACCAATCTTCTCTAGTTGGGGTGTTTCGGGTTACAATATCTGCCATTTTTTTGGCTTAACGACCACGTAATATTAAGAGGACCACCATGGCGTCTTATAGTACCAATGAATTCCGTTCCGGTCTCAAAATCATGCAGGACGGCGAGCCGTGCGCGATCATTGATAATGAATTCGTAAAACCGGGCAAAGGCCAGGCGTTCAACCGCGTGCGCATCCGTAAACTGATTTCCGGCAAGGTGCTGGAAAAAACGTTTAAATCCGGTGATTCCGTCGAGGCGGCCGATGTCATGGATATGAACCTGACTTACCTGTACAACGATGGTGAGTTTTGGCATTTTATGAATAACGAGACTTTTGAGCAACTGGCCGCCGATAAGAAAGCGGTGAGCGACGCCGCCAAATGGCTGGTTGAGCAGGCCGAATGCGTGCTGACCCTGTGGAACGGCGAGCCCATCGCCGTCACGCCGCCCAACTTTGTCGAGCTGGAAATCATCGAGACCGACCCAGGCCTGAAGGGCGACACCGCCGGCACCGGCGGCAAGCCCGCCACCCTGACCACCGGCGCGGTGGTAAAAGTACCGCTGTTCGTGCAGATTGGCGAAGTGATCAAAGTGGATACCCGCTCCGGCGAATACGTATCCCGCATCAAATAACCGTTCAACCGGCATGCCCTGAGGCGTTATCAGGGTCAGGGCAGGCCGGGCGTTTTCAGGCGTGCGGGGAATCCGGCGATTATGTTAGGAAAAACAGTTAAACTGATCGTTATCTCATTAGTCATGTCAGCGACGCTGAGCGGTTGCAATACCGCGCGCGGCTTCGGTGAAGATGTGCAACACCTTGGCGGCGCTATTACGCGTGGTGCCAGCAAGTAGCTCGCAGACATCGTGCAGCCAACATCCAGGACATTTTCCAGTAAATAGTCCTAAAAGTGCGCAACCGGCCATATGTTTAGTATGTTTTGCCGGTTTTTTACTATGCTTAAAAGGCAAGCTTTTATCCACAGCAGTGCTATTTCATTTAGACAAAAAGTGATTCTACAAAAGGAAATCGTTATGTTGAAGAAAAGTATAATTGCCCTTTTATCTGTTCTGGTGTTGTCCTCATTAACGGCTTGTAATACCACCCGCGGCGCCGGTGAAGATATTTCGGCAGGCGGACAGGCCGTACAGCGGGCTGCACAGTAATATACACGGCTGTATTCAGCTAATGCCTCTGTATCCTGGTGAAATAGCCGCTGTCAGCGGGTTATCGGGGAATGAGAACCGATAGTGACAGCGGTGTCGGACTATGACGCGGTCATTTTGATTAAAATGACCGTTTCGTCACATTTAACTAATCGATTAATTAAATTCATTGGTCATTTTGCTAACGGCGGCATAAGATTATCCTTCCTTAGCAGGACGACCTGGTAAGCTGTCTTTTCTTCTGGGGACGACCCCATCGTTATGAGGTCGTCTCACATGTCATGGTTATTACTTATCCTCGCCGGCCTGCTGGAAACTGTCTGGGCCATCGGCCTGAAATATACCGAGGGATTTACCCGCCTGCTGCCAAGCGTGGTGACGCTTATCGCGATGATCATCAGCATCACGCTGCTGGGCCTGGCCATGCGCACGCTGCCGGTGGGTACCGCCTATGCCGTCTGGACCGGGATAGGCGTGGTCGGCACGGTTATCGTCGGCATGCTGTGGCTGGGTGAACCCGCACATTGGCTGCGCATCGCCAGCCTGGCGATGATTATGCTGGGGATCCTGTGCCTGAAGCTGTCGCATTAGGCCGTTTCAGGATTGATCCACCCAGATAAGCCGGTCCACCGCAAAACCCAGCCGGGCGGCGGTAGCGACCAGGTGGTCGCGCGTGGCCTGCGGCAGCGTTTTGGCGCGGGCCAGGATCCAGAGATAATCGCGGTTGGGGCCGCAGACCAGGGCGTAATCATAGCCTTCATCCAGCGCGATCACATGGTAGCCGCCATAAAAAGGGCCGAAAAACGAGACCTTAAGCGAGGCCCGCTGCGGCGAAGCCAGGAAATAGGCTTTGCCGTTGCTTTGCCGGAAGCGTTGCGTGGCCGGGGAATAGCCTTTATTGATGACGTCGAGGCCTCCGTCGTCCCGCAGGCTATACTGCGCCGTGACATGATCGAGTCCGGTTTCGAAACGGTGATCCAGCCGGGCGATTTCATACCAGGTGCCCAGGTAGCGGTTAACATCGAACTTCTCCACCGGCCGGACGCCCGACGGCGGGTTGACGCTGCACGATAGCGACAGTAAGGACGAGGCGACCAGCGCGACGGTTCTCCATAGGGACATACATACTCCATCAATAGCCTGCCTGAACGGTAAGTGTACACCCATTGGCGGTATGCAGGCGGTAAAGCGGCAACCCGCGGACGATGCAGGCGACCGGATTGAACTAGGTTTGTCTGCCTGAACGGATAAAGGTAGACTTCATCCCCTGTTTAACGGGAGAAAAAGTTATGAGCGAAATGGCAAGCTGGTTACCGAGCGCCCCCATCGCTAATCTATTAAAAAGAGCGGTGGTGATGACCCAGCTCCGGCGGTTTTTTACCGACCGCGGGTTACTCGAAGTGGAAACGCCGGCCATGAGCCAGGCCACCGTCACCGATATTCATCTGGTGCCCTTTCAGACGCATTATGTCGGGCCGGGCGCGGCGCAGGGGCTGCCGCTCTATTTGATGACCAGTCCTGAATACCATATGAAACGCCTGCTGGCGGCCGGCAGCGGGCCAATATTCCAGATAGGGCGCAGTTTTCGCAACGAGGAATCCGGCCGGCACCATAATCCCGAGTTCACCATGCTGGAATGGTATCGCCCCCACTACGATATGTACCGCCTGATGAACGAAGTGGACGATCTGCTTCAGCAAATCCTTGATTGCGACAGTGCGGAAACCCTGTCCTACCAGCAGGTGTTTATCCGTCATATCGGCATCGATCCCCTGTCGGCCGACAAGGCGCAGCTGTGCGAGGCCGCCGCCAAACTAGAGCTGTCCGGCATTGCCACGGTCGAGGAGGATCGCGATACCCTGCTGCAGTTATTGTTTGCCATGGGCGTGGAACCCCACATCGGGCGTGATAAACCGACGTTCGTTTACCATTTTCCCGCCACCCAGGCCGCGCTTGCGGAAATCAGTACCGAAGACCACCGGGTGGCCGATCGTTTTGAAGCCTATTTCAAAGGTATTGAACTGGCTAATGGTTTTCGCGAGCTCACCGACGCCGCGGAGCAACGCCAGCGGTTTACCCAGGATAACCGCAAGCGCGCCGCGCTGAACTTGCCGCAGCAGCCCATTGATGAAAACCTGCTGGCGGCGCTGGCGCACGGCATACCGGAATGCTCCGGGGTGGCCTTGGGGGTGGACCGGCTGGTGATGCTGGCGCTGAAGGCGGACAGCCTGTCCGAGGTTATCGCATTTCCGGTCGAGCGGGCCTGAGCGCCGTCCCCGGCTCAACAACGGGCATGGCGCGCCGCCGCCGCGCCCGTGCCGTCAGGCCGGCGGGAAAGAACCTGTCCCGCGCGGCTACAGGGACCCGGATCTGAACGTCGTCGCGCCTTTGGCGGTTTCCATGCGCACCTGGAAAGGCGGGAACGGCATTTCCAGGCCGTGTTCGCGGTAGCCTTCAAGAATCAATTGGTTCAGCTGATGGCGCAGCGGCATGCGGTGGCCCATTTCCGCCGCGTGCACCCGCAGATCGAATAGCATAATCCCCTGCTGTAAATCCACCAGATAGGCTTCCGGCGCCGGGTTATCCAGCACCAGCGGACAGCGCTGCGCCGCCTGGGTCAGGATGCGGGTGACTTCTTCGCTGTCGGCGTCCGGAGGCGCCGGGATGGTCAGCACGATACGGGTGACGGAATCCGACAGGGACCAATTGACAAACTGCTCGGTGACAAAAGCCTTATTCGGCATGATAATTTCTTTGCGATCCCAATCGGTGATGGTGGTGGCCCGGGTATTGATGCGGGTGATATTGCCGGTCAGGTCGCGGATGGTCACGGTATCGCCGATGCGGATCGGTTTTTCAAACAAGATGATCAGGCCGGAGATAAAATTGGCGAAAATTTCCTGCAGCCCGATGCCCAGGCCAACGGTGAGCGCCGCCACCAGCCACTGCAATTTCGCCCATTCGATGCCGATCCACGAAAAACCGATCAACGCGCCAATCAGCATCAGCATATATTTGGTGATGGTGGTAATCGCATAGCCGGTGCCCGGCGTCAGCACCAGATGCTGCAGCAGGGCCAGTTCCAACAGGGCCGGCAGATTCCTGACCAGCTGGGTGGTGATGATCAGCACCAGCACCGCGACCAGCACCGAGGCCAGCGAAATCGACTGGATCCCTTCCTCGCCCTTGATGGTGGAACTCACATCCCACAGCTGGATATTTTCCAGGAAGGCAAACGCCGAATGAATCTCCGACCATAACCAGATAACCGACACAAAAGCGATAAGCGTCAGGAGGGATCGCACCAGACGCAGCGACTGGGCGCTGATAACGTCCAGGTCGACTATCGGCTCATCCACTTCGGCGGCGGCTTCGGAAAGCTGCGACGGCGACAAATCCTCCTCGTGACGGGCGCGTTGCGCCAGCATTTCCGCGCGGCGCTGCTTGGCGCGCTCAAAGGCGATGCGTCGCCGCTGGATAAACATCCAGCGGCGGATGATATGGTAAATAACCAGCAGGAAAAACCAGATCGCCACCGAGGTTTCCAGCCGCGCCAGCAGGTCCTGCGCCGTGGCGAGATGGCCAAGCAGGGCGGCAATCGCCGCGACCAGCGGCGCGCACAGCATCAGGTTCCACAGGGTGCGGTTGACCACGTTGTCCCCGGTGCCGGATTTATCCAGGTAAAGCGGGATGCCGGCCCGTTTCAGGCTGCTGGTCACCAGGCTTAGGGCCGCGCACAGCAGGACAAAGCACAGGCGGCCCAGGGTACTGGAGAATTCGCGGTCATTAAGATTATCGAAGGTGATCAGGGCCATGATCAGCGGCACGATAAGGCCGATGGCCAGTGAATAATAACGCATCGCCCGCGCCACCCGTTTCTCCGGCCAGCCGAGATGCACGATAAACAGACCGCGCGCATGGGCAAAGTGGGCGCTGACCATAAACAGCCACAGCACCGGCACCGTGGCGATCACGCCGTCGCCGATGGCTACCGCCACCGGATAAGGCCACGCATGCTGCAGGCCATAGCCCAACGCCGCCCACAGCACCGGCAGGGGAAGGGCGGCGGCTATCGACCAGAACACGGTGCGCAGCGTCAGGTAAAAATAGTCTTGATTGACCTTGCCGACCTTACTGGCCGAGCGCTCGAGGAAGGCGTGGTAATGACGGCGGGAACTGATGCTGAAACCGACCAGCACGATGGCGCAGAACAGCGGGATCAGCGTCTCCTGGCTGGTCGCCATCATGACCATGGCGCCGCTGAGCTGGGTGGCGGTATCCAGCGAGACCAAACGCCTGAGATCCTGGGCCACGTGGAGCGGAAACGCGAGGGTGACCGGGCTGACGTCCGCCACCCAGAACAGATAGCGGTGCGCCGCTTCCCGGATTTCCGCCATGGCGTCCACCAGCTGGCTGTTGGCTACCTTGAGCTTCGTCATTTCCAGTATCTGGTTATCGTAGCCGGACAACAGGGAATTGAGCAGCTCGCGCTGGGTACGCAGCTGTGCGTCCAGGATGCGCCGTTGCTCGGGGGTCAGCGGCGAACCGTCGTCCTGCTTGCTTTGATCCAGCTGAGGGCGTTTGTTCATCAGGTCTTCATAATGCAGGCGGCTTACGCGCAGCTGGGCCATATCGCTGTCGAGCTGCTGCGGTTTGGGCAGATCCGGCAGGCGCGACACCTGGGCGCGCAGCGTCTCGCCTAGCGCCGGCGAATCCCCCAGCCATTGCGCCTGCTCGCGCAGGGTGCTCAGCGCTTGCCTGACCTGCAGCGCCTGCGCCGCGGCCTGGCGCTGCTGGGAGGCGATTAAATCCATACGCTGCGCCTGCTCGTTAAGCGCCACCGACAGTTCGCGGTTTATCTGCAGTTGGCTGGTGATGACGGCGGGCAAGTCGCCGCTTTGCTCCGCCAGCTGTTCTGTGCGCTCCAGCGCGCGCTCCGCCTCCTGCTGGCGGAGACTGTTGAGCCGAAAGCGCAGCGCCTGCAGGTCCATATCCACCCGGTCGTGACGTTTTTTCAGCATATCCATCCGCAGGCGCGACAGTTCCTGGCGGTTGTTGGCGCTCAGTTGCGCCAGTTCCAGTTCGTTGACCCGCGCCCGTCGCGCGGCGGCTTCCGCCTGGATCTGCATGAGGTGCGCCTGCGCCAGCGGCGTGGCGGCGCTGGCGTTCTGTGCCTGCAGCCGCTGTTCGCTATCGCTCAGGGCCCGGCGCGCTTCTGTTTGCTGTTGCGGCAACTGGCCCAGCGAGTCGCTGATTTCCCTGGCCTGTTCCTGCTCCTGTTGCAGTTGACGCGCCAGTTCCTGCAGGTCGCTGCTGGTCTGCAGCACGCGCTGCTCCAGTTCGCTTAGCGAGAGTTTGCCGCTGACGTCGGCGGCTTTGTCCGGTTCGCTGTCGCGTTGATCGCGCAGTTCCCGCGTCAGTTGAGGGAAATTGTCGATGGCGCTGCGATATTGTCCGGCGCGCGCGGCGGATACCTTGCCGTCGTTGATAGACGAAAGCGCGCCCTGGAGGGCGTCGATGATTTCCGCTTGATTCGCCGCGCCCTTATTCGCTTCCGCCTGCTGAAGTTCTTTTTTAACCTGGGCTTCGTCGGGAAAAGCGGCGGCGAATGACGGGGCGGCGAGCAGCCACCCCAGCAATAGGATGATAATCGGGCGCAATCGGGTTCTCTCTGGTTACTCCGGGCCGGTTAAGGCAACGGACTGTCCGCCTGGACGATGCCGGTGGCGAGACGTTCGCCGACGCGGGTTGCCGCGCGACTGTGAAGATGATCGCCCAGGGAAACGCCGCCTTTGGCAAACAGGTTGACCACCGTGGAGCCAAGCTTAAACCGCCCCATCTCCTGGCCTTTCAGGAATACCACCGCACCGTCTTCATCCGCCGTCGGATAGCGCCAGCGTTTGATAATGCCGTCGCGCGGCGGCGTCACCACGCCGGACCAGGTGGTCTCGATACTGCCGACAATGGTGGCGCCGACCAGGATTTGCGCCATCGGTCCAAAATCGGTGTCGAATACGCAGATCGCCCGTTCGTTGCGGGCGAACAGGTTCGGTATATTGGCCGCGGTCAGCGGATTGACCGAAAACAGCTCGCCCGGCACATAAATCATTTCCCGCAGGATGCCGTTGCAGGGCATATGCACCCGGTGATAATCGCGCGGCGCAAGATAGGTGGTGACAAACGCGCCGTCGCGAAAGAGCTCGACCAGACGCTCGTTGCCCGCCAGCAGCGCTTCCAGGCTATAGTGATGCCCCTTGGCCTGAAAAACCTGTTCGCCCGCTATCGGTCCCGATTGGGAAATGATACCGTCCGCCGGCATGACCAGCGTGTCGGGATCGCTGTCGATGGGACGCGCGTCATCGCGCAGCGGCCGGACAAAAAAAGCGTTGAAAGTAGGATAGGCCGACGTATCGGGCTGCTGCGCTTCCTGCATATCCACCCGGTAAACCCGCACGAACAGATCGATGACCAGTTTCGTCAGCCAACCTGCCTGCAGTTCGGCCCCCCAGCCGGCCAATTGGGTCAGCCAACGCTTGGGCAATAAATACTGCAATGCTATTTTGATCCTATCGAGCACAGAAACCTCGTACATGCGTGGGTGAAACAACAACGAACCGGGAGAAATTGTAGCGGCGCTCAGGATAAATGTCAGTGATCCGTTTCGGAAAAGGATTTACGTGTTTTTACCTGCGACATGCTGTCGAGTATCTGATGATAATTCTCGAAACGAATGGCGGAAATGTCGCCGCTCTCCACGGCGGCGCGGATGGCGCAGCCCGGATCGGTATCATGCCGGCAGTCGCGGAATTTACAGTTGCCCAGATACGGCCTGAATTCAATAAATCCCTGGGTGACCTGTTCTGGTTCCAGATGCCATAAGCCGAATTCCCGCACGCCGGGGGAGTCGATAACCTGGCCGCCGCTTTTGAAATGATACATGCGCGCCGTGGTGGTGGTGTGCTGGCCGAGTCCCGAGTTATCGGACACGGTATTGACCACGATCTGCGCGTGTTCAGGAGGCAGCAGGGCATTAAGCAAGCTGGATTTGCCCACCCCGGACTGCCCCGCGAAGATGCTGATGCGATCCGTCAATGCCGCCTCAAGCCCTGCCATCCCCTCGCGCGTCTGGCTCGATACCATCAGCACGCGATAGCCTATCCGGCTGTAGACTTCCATGGTGGCGTCCACCCAGGCCCGTTCCTTTGCGTCCAGCAGATCGATTTTATTGAGTACGATCAGCGGTTCAACCTCCACTGTCTCGCAGGCCACCAGATAGCGGTCGATAATGTTCACCGACAGCTCCGGCAAGATGGCCGATACAATCACGATTTGGTTCATATTGGCGGCGATGGGCTTGACGCCGTCGTAAAAATCCGGCCGCGTCAGCACCGAGGTCCGGGGATGAATCGCCTCAATGATGCCCTTGATGCCCGATGAGGCCTCGCTGCCGGGCCGCCAGACCACCCGATCGCCGGTCACCACCGAGCCAAGAGTGCGGCGCAGGTTGCAGCGGTGTATGATACCATCCGCGGCTTCCACGTCGGCGTGCATGCCGAAGCGGCTGACGACCGTGCCTTCCTGGGCCTGGCCTAAAAGCGAGTCATCCCAATCGACGCCGCGATCGGTTCTCAGGCGGCGCTGATGATTTGCCTGTACGCGCCGCTGCTGGCCTTTGGACAGTTTATTTTTAGTCACCGTGCCTCACTTGTAGCTCATGAATCGCCCGTGGCGATGAAAACGTCTATGATACACAGTATTCTAACAGAAACGCCGTGAAACCTTAGCAACGAGAAAATCATGCCGGTAAATGACAACAACCTGATTTGGATCGATCTGGAAATGACCGGGCTTGATCCCGAACGCGATCGCATTATTGAAATCGCCAGCCTGGTGACGGACGCCAACCTGAATATCCTGGCGGAAGGCCCGGTATTGGCCGTGCATCAGACGCAAGAGCAACTGGCCGTCATGGACGAGTGGAACGTGCGCACCCATACCGCCAGCGGCCTGGTGGAACGCGTCCGGGCCAGCCGTATCGACGAGGACAGTGCGGTGGCGTTAACGCTGGCGTTTCTGCGGGAATGGGTGCCCGCCGGGAAATCGCCCATCTGCGGCAACAGCATCGGCCAGGACCGTCGTTTCCTGTTCCGCTATATGCCGGAACTGGAGGCCTATTTCCACTATCGTTACCTGGATGTCAGCACGCTTAAGGAACTGGCCCGGCGCTGGAAACCGCAAATCCTGGAGGGGCTGACCAAAAACAGCAGCCACCAGGCCCTGGATGATATCCGCGAGTCGGTGGCGGAACTGGCCTATTACCGCGAGCATTTTATTCGTCTTTGATTATTTATCGCCGGCGCCGCGCCGCTCACTGGCCGCGCGGATAAGCCGCTGATGTTTCATTGATTGCCGGTAAAAACGCCATATTGCTGTTTTTATCGGCAGTTGAGCGAAAAGCGCAGATTTTTGCCCGTCGGGGCTTGCAGGGAAAATGTTTTCTCGTATAATGCGCTCCCCGTACCGGTGCAAAATATTGTCGTGGCCGCGTGCGTAATCGGAATATAGCGTCAGCGATAGACGTGGACTTTATCACTCGGTGATAGAGCATAAAAAGCGGGAATAGCTCAGTGGTAGAGCACAACCTTGCCAAGGTTGGGGTCGCGAGTTCGAGCCTCGTTTCCCGCTCCAAACATTGCAACATCGGGTTTCGTCGGCATGACAAAACGCGATGCATAAAGAAAAAATGCCTTCCGGCATAAAAAAGTGATTCAGAATAACAATGCGGGAATAGCTCAGTGGTAGAGCACAACCTTGCCAAGGTTGGGGTCGCGAGTTCGAGCCTCGTTTCCCGCTCCAATTAGTACGTCGCGGGCGCCCGTTCAGGGCGGTGACGGATAGATGCCACAGGGCGAAAGCCCTGTGGCATTTTTCATTGCAGTCCCGGCACGCCCCCCGACATCCCTCCCCGCAGGCAGGCCATACCACGGTCAGCGCCGTGAACGCCTCAGCGCAAAAAGCGTTTTTCAATAGCGCGCATATAAGCATCCCCTTGCCAGGTGATGATATCCTTGACCGCGGGAAGGGTGGCGTCGACATTCTGTATGCCGCCGTCACGGCGGATCTGCGCGAACACGGCGCGCATCGCGCCCGCGGCGGCGCGAATGGCGTGATTGCCGTAGATCACGATGCCCACCTTGCCGCTGGCGGCGATATCGGCCTCGGTAAGCTGTGGATACGCCGTGGGCACCAGCGCCAGGGGAACCCTGCCTGTCCAGGCGGCGATAAAGGCCAGGATCTCGTCGGGCGTCTTCTGCCTGGAGTGGATCAGGATGGCGTCCGCGCCGGCTTCCTCATAGGCTGCGGCGCGGCGCAGGGCCTCGTCCTGGCCCAGCCCCGCGATCAGCGCCTCCACGCGGGCGATAACGACAAAATCCTTGTGCCGCCGGGCGGCGACCGCGGCGCCGATCTTGCCCTGGAATTCCTCGATGCGCACCAGTTCCTGGCGGCCCTGCGCGCGCAGGCTGGTGTCCTTGGGAAAGGTCTTGTCTTCCATCACCACGGCCGCTGCGCCGGCGGCCTCGTATTGCGGAATGATGTAGCTGACGTTCACCGCATTGCCGAAGCCGGTGTCGATATCGGCGATAAGCGGCGTCGACACGGTGGCGGCGATGGCGCGCATCATCTCCAGATGGGTGCCCATCGACAGGATGTTGGCATCGGGCACCGCATAGCTCGCCGACAGTTCAAAGCCGCTGCCCCAGATACCGTCAAAACCCGCTTCCTCGGCAAGCCGCGCCGCCAGCGGATTGTGCGCGGCCATGGCGGTAAACAGGCGGCGGCTGTCGAGCGCCGCGCGCAGGGTGTTGGATGTGTGCATTGGTATAGTCCTGATAGCAGTTGACGTGGTTGGATGTTACAAAAAGCAAGGCAATTCGCCAAGGGAATAAGGCCGGCGGCCGGCCCGTCCCGGATAACGGTTCAGGTCGCCGGTCGCGCGCCGTAATGTAAACGCACCACCCGCCCTTCCGTTGCCGTAACGGGTAAAGCGCCGTCTACGGTTCGCCGGGGAGAGACAATAAATTTCCGCCGAGTTATTGACTCTCTTAGGGTATCAGTCCATAATCTCGTCCATTCCTGAGCGGGGATTTGTAAAAAAAGCTTTCTATTTCAAATGGTTGAAAGCAGCTGTTTCGAAAAGGCGCCTTTGCTCGGCAGATGTTTTTTATCGGCGGTCGACGTGATGACCCAGGGTCATTCCCGCAACAGACAGCCAGACGTTACTCAGTCACACATAAAGCGGGAATAGCTCAGTGGTAGAGCACAACCTTGCCAAGGTTGGGGTCGCGAGTTCGAGCCTCGTTTCCCGCTCCAACATCAAAATCCGCTTACATTCAATGGCTATCATGCATTTGCGCATCGCGGCGGTTACAGCGCGGGCCAAAATGTTTTGAACAGAGTTATCCACAGCGCAGCCTCGTAATAATAATTTTCCCTTACCAGTGTTCAGATCAAAAGAAAAGTTTAGTCCTTTGATATTTATCAATTAAAATTTATTTAAAAACGTCGGTGGCGCCTATTGCCTTTTTTAGCGTGCTTGATTGCCAACGGTTTTTTAATTTTATCCACAGGCGGGAATTTTTAAAACATTGCGCTATAATCAGCTGCCGCGGCTTACGCGTCGCGAACTAAACCCTTTTCAATCGCCCTTACCAGCCGCTTTTGCTGCGCGGTCTGTACGCTGACCGTCCCGGCGTCCCGCCGCAGCAGTTGCTGATCGATGGCCCAGCGTATATGCACGTCAAGCATGGCGTTTTCGCCCAGCCGTTCCCGCAGGGCGAGCACGACATTATCTTCATAAGGGGCATTGCCCAGGGCTACCGCCACGTTGCGCAGCCAGCGCAAATGGCCGATGCGCCTGATGGCCGACCCTTCGGTAACGCGCAGGAACCGCGCCTCGTCCCAGGCAAACAATGCCAGTAATTCCGGGGTATGCAGTACCGCCCGGGGGCTGAAGTCCGGCTCGTCGGTTAATTGGGAAAAACGGTTCCACGGGCAGATTAGCTGGCAATCGTCGCAACCGTAGATGCGGTTGCCAATCAGCGGACGCAGCGCCTCGGGGATCTCGCCGTCCAGTTCGATGGTAAGATAAGAAATGCAGCGGCGCGCATCCACCTGGTAGGGCGCGACAATGGCGCCGGTGGGGCAGGTGGTCATGCAGGCGACGCAGCGCCCGCATTGTTCCTCCTGGGGCTGGTCTACCGGCAGGGGCAAGTCGATGAGTAATTCCCCGAGGAAAAACCAGGAGCCGGCCTCGCGATTCAAGATTAGCGAGTGTTTACCAACCCAGCCGATGCCGGCCTTGGCGGCCAGGGGGCGCTCCATGATCGGCGCTGAGTCGACAAACGGCCGAAAGTTTACCCCTTGGCACCAATCCTGAATTTTGTTGCCCAACTGCTTAAGACGCCGACGTAAAACCTTGTGATAGTCGCGTCCCAGCGCATAGCGGCTAACATAACCCATACGGGGATTATTCAGGGTACGGGCAAAGGCGGCCCCGGCCGGCAGGTAATTCATCCTGACGCTGATGACCCGCAGGGTCCCGGGCAGCAATTCATGGGGGCGCGCGCGCAGCATGCCGTGACGGGACATCCAGGCCATTTCGCCGTGATATTGGTTGTCCAGCCAGGTTTGCAAGGCGGGCTCATGGGCGGCCAGATCGGTATCGCAGATGCCGACCTGTTGAAAACCCAGTTCCCGCCCCCATTGCTTGATAAGCCGGGCTAATTCCAAAAGATCAAAAGGGTATGACATGGCGGACCATAAAAAGAAAACAAGCTCTGCAAGTTTACCACATTCCGTCTACGGGGCGGAGTGGCTGCGGGGCTGGGAACCGGAGGCGGCGGATCTTGCCGGGGTAACGCTGTATGAATTAATGGAGCGCGCGGGGGCCGCCGCCTGGCGCGCCCTGAGCTGGCTTTATCCGTTTGCCGGCCATTACCTGATCCTGGCCGGCCACGGCAATAACGGCGGCGACGCCTACGTGGTGGCGCGCCTGGCCCGGTCGCAACGCAAGCAGGTAACGCTTATCGAGTGTAAGGGGATCCACTCGCTGCCGGAACAGGCCCGGCTGGCGCGCCAGGCGTGGCTGGATGTCGGCGGGACTGTCCTGGGGGCCGACGCCGTCTGGCCGGAGCGAACGGACGTGATTATCGACGGTTTGCTGGGCACCGGCCTGGCGGCGGCCCCGCGCGCGCCTTATAGCACCCTTATCGCGGCGGCTAACGGCCATGCCGCCCCGGTCGTCGCGCTGGATATTCCCTCCGGCCTGAATGCGCAAACCGGCGCGGTGGCGGGGGCGGTGATAAACGCGGCGCATACCCTGACTTTTATCGCCCTCAAGCCCGGTTTGCTGACCGGCAAAGCGCGCAGCGTGACCGGACGGCTACACTATGACGACCTGGGACTGGCGCCCTGGCTGGCGCGCCAGGCGCCGGTTATGGAACGGCTGACCGCTTCGCAGCTGACGCGCTGGCTCACGCCGCGCGATCCCTGTTCCCATAAAGGGGATAACGGGCGTTTGCTGATCGTCGGCGGCGATCGCGGCCTGTCCGGCGCCATTCGCATGACCGGAGAGGCGGCGCTGCGCGCCGGCGCCGGCCTGGTGCGGGTACTGACCCGTGAGGAAAATATCGCATCGTTGCTGACCGCCCGCCCGGAACTGATGGTCGAGCCCCTTAACGACGCGTCCCTGCGCCAGGGGCTCGAGTGGGCGGACGTCATTGTCATCGGCCCGGGACTGGGCCAGACGGAGTGGGGGAAAAATGCGCTGCGCGTTGTGGAAAACTGCACTAAACCTATGTTGTGGGATGCGGATGCGCTTAACCTGCTGGCATTCAACCCACAGAAACGTCACAATCGTATTATCACCCCGCATCCCGGGGAGGCCGCCCGCCTGCTGAATACTAAGGTAGGCGACATTGAAAGTGACCGCTTACTCGCGGCGAAAAATATCATTAAACGGTACGGCGGCGTGGTGGTCCTGAAAGGCGCCGGCACGCTTATTGCCGACGATGAAGGCCGCATGGCCGTCGCCGATGTCGGCAACGCCGGCATGGCCTCGGGCGGCATGGGCGATCTGCTGTCGGGCATTATCGGCGGTTTGCTGGCGCAGAAACTGCCGCTGTATGACGCGGCCTGCGCCGGCTGTGTCGTGCATGGCGCCACCGCCGACCAGCTGGCGGCGGAAAAAGGAACGCGGGGTATGCTGGCCACGGATTTGCTGCCCGCGTTATCTCAATTTGTTAATCCTGAACGTATCGCATAGAAATCAGACATGGACAAACGTGTATTACCTTTGCCGGACGAAACGGCGACCATAGCATTAGGCGCGGCGCTGGCCGCGGCCTGCCGACAATCCTGTGTGATTTATCTCTATGGCGATCTGGGCGCCGGCAAGACCACGTTTTGCCGCGGTTTTTTACGCGCCCTGGGCTACGCGGGCAATGTGAAAAGCCCGACATACACCCTGGTCGAACCTTATGAATTAACGCCGAGGACGGTCTATCATTTCGACCTGTACCGTCTGGCGGATGCTGAAGAACTGGAGTTTATGGGCGTGCGTGATTATTTCGATCAGGATGCCCTGTGCCTGGTGGAATGGCCCCAAAAAGGCCAGGGAATACTGCCTGACGCCGATATCGTCCTGTCGCTTGAGTATGTCGGCGCCGGGCGCCAGGCGCAGCTGGAGCCCCGATCCGATCGCGGCGCGCATATCCTGGCGCGGCTGGCGTCACGCCGGGAAAATCATTCATGATGCTGAAGATCAGGACGATTTTATTCATTGTGTTCGGGTGCCTGATGGGACAGGCGTTAGCGGCAAACCTCAGCGATATCAATGTGACCAACGGCGACGAGCGCTCGACGGTGACGCTGGGTTTTGCCGCGCAGCCGGTGTATGCCTTCTTTTCCCTGCACAATCCGGAACGGGTGGTGGTGGATATCCGCGATAGCGCCGTGGCCCAAGGGCTGCCGCTGAACTTTAACGGCCAGAACATCATCAGCCGCATTCGCAGCAGCCAGGCGCCCGACGCGCAGAGTATCCGGCTGGTGTTTGAACTGACGCGCAAATCGCGCGTGCAGGCCGCCGCCGCACAAGAGAACGGCCGCTATACCCTGGTCTTTACCTTGACCGGACAGCCCCGGCCGGCGCAGGCCAGGCCCGCGCAGGTTACCCCGTCGCCAAATCGCGCGCGCGTTACCCGCGCGGCGTCCGGCGAGGCGACGCCGGCGGCGCAGGACAATCCGTTTGACGGCGCGCCCGCCAACGCGGCGCCTGCCGCACGGGGACCGCGGCGCGCGGTGGCGTCCGGCGATCGGGTGGTGGTGGCCATCGATGCGGGGCACGGCGGGCAGGACCCCGGCGCCATCGGGCCAAACGGCCTGAAGGAGAAGAATGTCACCATCGCCATTGCCCGCAAACTGAAAGCGCTGCTGGATGCCGATCCGATGTTCAGGCCGGCGCTGACCCGCGACGGCGATTATTTTATCTCGGTCATGGGCCGCTCCGATGTGGCGCGTAAACAGGGCGCCAGCGTGCTGGTGTCGATACATGCCGATGCCGCGCCAAACCGCAGCGCCAACGGCGCGTCGGTCTGGGTCTTGTCCAACCGCCGCGCCAATAGCGAAATGGGCAACTGGCTGGAACAGCATGAAAAGCAATCGGAACTGCTCGGCGGCGCGGGGGATTTGCTGGCCAACAGCGCCGCCGATCCGTATCTCAGCCAGGCGGTGCTGGATTTGCAGTTCGGCCATTCACAGCGGGTAGGGTACGACGTCGCCACCCGGGTGCTGCGGCAGTTGCGCAACGTCGGCTCGCTGCATAAAGCGCGGCCGGAGCATGCAAGCCTTGGGGTATTGCGTTCACCGGATATTCCATCGCTTCTGGTGGAAACCGGTTTTATCAGCAATACCGGCGAAGAGCGGTTGTTGGGCAGCAGTGATTACCAGGATAAAATTGCCAACGCCATTTATCTCGGCCTGCGGGCGTATTTCGCGTCGCATCCGCAGCAAAACGGTCCGAAGCTGGAAAACCGGCCGCAGGGCGTCAGTTCGGCGATGGATGCCGGCGCCAGCGGCGTGCAGGCGGTGTCGCAATCCACCGCCGGCGCGGTACAGCCCGCGGGCGGCGCGGCGGCATCGGCATCGGCAACGGTGACCCGCCATACCGTGCAACGGGGCGAGACCCTGTCCGGCATCGCGGCGCAATATGGCGTCAGCATGGCCGCGCTGCGCGATCTGAATAAACTGAAACGGGATGTCGTCTGGGTAGGACAGCGGCTGAAAATTCCGGCGGGCGCCGTGCCGCAACAAACGCAGGCCGCCCGCGCGCGCCGTCATAAAGTGGCGGTGGGGGATTCGCTGACCGGCATTGCCGCAAAATATGGGGTGCGCAGCGATACCCTGAAACGCGTTAATAAGCTTAAATCCGATAATGTCATGTTAGGTCAGACGTTGATTATTCCACCCGCATAATGCCAGAGGTAATGCCGTCATGCCCATTCAGGTGCTGCCGCCACAGCTAGCCAACCAGATCGCCGCGGGCGAGGTGGTGGAACGCCCCGCGTCCGTGGTGAAGGAACTGGTGGAAAACAGCCTGGACGCCGGGGCCACCCGCATCGATATCGATATTGAAAAAGCCGGCGCCAGGCTTATCCGCATCCGCGATAACGGCTGCGGCATCGATAAAGACGAGCTGGTGCTGGCGTTGGCGCGCCACGCCACCAGTAAAATTGTTACGCTCGACGATCTCGAGGCGATCGTCAGCCTGGGTTTTCGCGGCGAAGCGCTGGCCAGCATCAGCTCTGTGTCGCGCCTGACCCTGACCTCGCGCACCGAGGCGCAGAGCGAAGCCTGGCAGGCCTATGCCGAAGGCCGCGATATGGACGTGACCCTGAAGCCGGCCGCGCATCCGGTGGGCTCGACGGTGGAAGTGCTGGACTTATTTTACAATACGCCGGCGCGGCGCAAATTTATGCGCACCGAAAAAACCGAGTTCGCCCATATCGACGAGGTGGTAAAACGCATCGCCCTGGCGCGTTTCGACGTGACCTTTACCCTTACGCATAACGGCAAGCCGGTGCGGCAATATCGCGCGGTGACCCAGGAAGCCCAGCATCTGCGCCGGCTGGGCAGTCTGTGCGGACCGGCTTTTGTGCAGCGCGCGCTGGCGGTGTCGTGGAGCCATGGCGATCTGACCATTCGCGGTTGGGTTGCCGACCCCCGCGGCGGCGGCGAGCTGCCGGAAATGCAATATTGTTACGTTAACCAGCGCATGATGCGCGATAAGCTGATTAACCATGCCATCCGCCAGGCCTATCTGGAGCAACTGACCGAAGGCCAGCAGCCGGCGTTTGTGCTGTATCTCGAGGTGGACCCGCATCAGGTGGATGTCAACGTCCATCCGGCCAAGCATGAGGTGCGTTTCCACCAGGCGCGCCTGGTGCATGACTTTATTTACCAGGCCATTATTTCGGTGCTGCAACAAAGCGCCGCGCCGGCGCTGCCCCTCAATGACGAGGCGCAATCCGCCGCGCACTGGTCGCCGGAAAATCGCCAGGCCGCGGGTAAAAATACCCTGACCGCCCCCGCCACGGCGCCGCTATTCCCCGCCGCCGAACGCCCGGGGCGCGCCGGTGGCCCGGCCCGGGGGGCCGTGTCTGCGGGGGCGTCCGGCAGGGGCGCCCTGCGCGAACCGGCGGCGGCTTATCCCGCCGGCCCCGGTTACCAGAAAAAAGAGGGCGAATTATACCGGCGGCTGATCCAGCCGGGCGCGCCGGCGCGGGAGGATCGCGCGGCAGGGGCGCGTGATGCGCGCCAAACCGCGGCGCTGCCGTCGACCGCCGCGCCGGATGATACCGGCGACGCGCAGAGTTTCGGCCGGGTATTGTCCATTTACCCGCCCTGTTATGCCCTGGTGGAATTTCGCCGGCGCCTGGCGCTTATCGCACTGCCGGTGGCGGAGCGCTGCCTCAAGCGCCGGCAACTGACGCCGGAGGGCGAAGGGCTGCGCGCGCAGCCGCTGTTGATTCCCTTGCGCATGGCGCTGCAAGAGCCCGAAGTGGCCGCCTACCATCGCCATCAGGCTTTATTGACTGAACTGGGGATTCAATTGCAGGTTCATCAGCTTCAGGCCACGCTTAATGGCGTACCTTTACCATTACGCCAACAAAATTTACAAAACTTGATTCCAGAACTGTTAGGCTATCTGTCGGGAAAGGAAGCGGTTTCCACCGACATTATCGCCGGCTGGATCGCCGGCCGGTTGAGCAGCGAGCAGCATGACTGGAGCCTTTCCCAGGCAATCCAACTGCTCGCCGAGGTAGAGCGGCTGTGTCCGCAATGGGTTAAAAATCCGCCCGGCGACCTGCTGGTGATGCTGGATCTCGAGGCCGCCGTAGAGGCCCTGAAGCATGAGTGACGTGATGAACGACGCGCACCGTCCCACGGCCCTGTTCCTGATGGGGCCGACCGCCTCGGGTAAAACCGCCTTGGCCATGGCGCTTTGCCGGCATTTGCCCGTAGAGATCATCAGCGTGGATTCGGCGCTGATCTATCGTGGCATGGATATCGGCACCGCAAAACCCGGACCGGAAGAACTGGCGCAGGCGCCGCATCGGCTCATCGACATTAAAGATCCGGCGCAAGCCTACTCGGCAGCGGATTTTAGCCGAGATGCGCTGCAGGCGATGTCAGAAATCACCGCATCCGGACGTATGCCGTTACTGGTTGGCGGTACAATGCTCTATTTCAAGGCGTTGCTCGAGGGATTATCCCCCTTGCCCCCGGCAAATCCTGAAATTAGGGAACGTATCGCCCTGGAAGCGGGTCTTAAGGGATGGGAGGCTATGCATCGTCAGTTGCAGACGATCGATCCGGTGGCGGCAACGCGTATTCATCCTAATGATCCCCAGAGACTGTCCAGAGCACTGGAAGTTTTTTTCGTTTCAGGTAAAACTCTAACGGAACTGACGAAAATATCTGGCGAAGCATTGCCTTATCGGGTTCATCAGTTTGCGATTGCGCCGCAAAACCGCGAAGAGTTGCATCAGCGTATCGAGCAACGTTTCCACCAGATGCTGGCCGCCGGTTTCGAGCAGGAGGCCAGGGCGCTTTACCTGCGCGGAGATTTGCACGCCGATCTGCCCTCCATCCGTTGTGTGGGTTATCGCCAGATGTGGTCATATCTCTCAGGTGAAATCGATTACGATGAAATGGTGTTTCGTGGGATTTGCGCAACCCGTCAGTTGGCCAAGCGCCAAATGACATGGTTGCGCGGTTGGCGGTCAGTGCACTGGCTCGATAGTGATAAGCCCCATTCAGCCTTAGATACGGTATTACAGGTTGTTAGTGCATAGGTCGGGTGATTGTGTACAATTGAAAAGTACTGAACGCGTTTTTTTTTTACATCGTTAATTTTAGAGCCACACATGGTTCTTGTTACAAACAACAAGCACATAAGGAAAAGATAGAATGGCTAAGGGGCAATCTTTGCAAGATCCGTTCTTGAACGCATTGCGTCGGGAAAGGGTTCCGGTTTCTATTTATTTGGTGAATGGTATCAAATTGCAGGGCCAGATTGAGTCATTTGACCAGTTTGTCATTTTGTTGAAAAACACGGTTAGTCAGATGGTTTATAAGCATGCCATTTCTACGGTAGTACCATCGCGTGCGGTGTCGCATCACAATAACAATCCGGCCAGTGGTGCCAGCAGCAGCAATTATCATCATGGCAGCAATCCTGCGGCGCCTGCACAGCCCCAGGAAAGTGATGACGTCGAATAAGGCGCATCCGGCTTAACCATACCGCGGTGCTTTAGCGTGTCGCTGACGCTAAGGCTCCGTTACAACTGCGGATTATCCGTTTGAGAGGTTGTACGCTTGTTTGACCGTTACGATACCGGTGAGCAGGCCATACTGGTTCACATTTTTTTCTCACAAGACAAAGACACGGAAGATCTACAGGAATTTGAGTCGCTGGTATCTTCCGCCGGGGTAGAAGCGTTGCACGTCATCACCGGGAGCCGCAAGGCACCCCACCCCAAATATTATGTCGGTGAGGGAAAGGCCGTTGAAATCGCCGAAGCGGTTAAAACCAGTGGTGCGTCTGTTGTATTATTCGACCATGCGTTGTCGCCGGCCCAGGAACGAAATCTTGAGAGCCTGTGCCAATGCCGTGTTATCGACCGAACCGGACTGATTCTGGATATCTTCGCGCAGCGCGCGCGTACCCATGAGGGTAAGCTGCAGGTTGAGTTGGCGCAATTGCGTCATCTTGCCACGCGCCTGGTGCGGGGATGGACCCACCTTGAGCGGCAAAAAGGCGGTATCGGTTTGCGCGGGCCGGGTGAAACCCAGCTTGAAACCGACCGCCGGTTATTACGCAACCGCATTACTCTGATACTCTCGCGCCTGGAGCGGGTGGAAAAAACGCGCGAGCAGGGGCGCCGCGCCCGCAACCGCGCCGATGTCCCCACGGTATCGCTGGTGGGATACACCAATGCCGGTAAATCCACCCTGTTTAACCGGCTGACCCAGGCGGGGGTGTATGTCGCAGACCAGTTATTCGCCACCCTTGACCCCACGCTCAGGCGTATAGAAGTCGACGATGTCGGCGATACGGTCCTGGCGGATACCGTCGGTTTTATCCGCCATTTGCCCCATGATCTGGTGGCGGCGTTTAAGGCCACGCTGCAGGAAACGCGCGAAGCCACTTTATTGCTGCATATCGTGGATGCGTCGGATGTGCGCAGCCAGGAAAATATCGCCGCCGTGGATGCGGTGCTGGCTGAAATAGACGCGGATGAAATACCGGAATTATTAGTCATGAATAAAATCGATATGCTGGACGATTTTGTGCCGCGTATCGATCGCAATGAGGAAAATGTGCCGGTACGGGTATGGTTGTCCTCCCAGACCGGCGAAGGAATTCCGTTGCTTTTTCAGGCGCTGACCGAGCGCCTGTCGGGCGAGATTGCTCAGCACGAGCTGCGCTTGCCTCCGCAGGCGGGACGTCTACGCAGCAGGTTCTACCAGCTTCAGGCAATTGAAAAAGAATGGATCGAAGACGACGGCAGCATGGGTTTGATAGTCCGGTTACCCATCATCGACTGGCGTCGTCTTTGCAAGCAGGAAAACGAGTTGGCGGACTATCTTGTCTGACCGTCCTTTGGGAACAAAAGCCTGAAGACTACTAATTAAGTAAAATGGAGCTAAAACATGGCGTGGAATCAGCCCGGTAATAACGGACATGACCGCGACCCGTGGGGGAGCAGCAATAATAATAGCGGCAACTCTGGCGGAAATAATAATAAAGGCGGACGTGAACAAGGACCTCCCGATTTGGACGATATCTTCCGTAAGCTCGGCAAGAAGCTGGGCGGGTTCGGCGGCAAGAAGTCACCGGATAGCACCGGCGGCGTCAGCGGTCCCGCGCGCGGCGGCCGTTATGTCGGTCTCGCTGTCCTGGCGGTGGTCATCATCTGGGCCGGCAGCGGTTTTTATACCATCAAGGAAGCGGAGCGCGGGGTTGTCACACGTTTTGGCAAATTCGATCGCCTGGTCCAGCCCGGCCTGAACTGGAAACCCACCTTTATTGATCAGGTGGTGGCCGTGAACGTCGAATCGGTACGGGAGCTGGCCGCCTCCGGCGTGATGCTGACCGCCGATGAAAACGTGGTGCGCGTGGAAATGAACGTGCAGTACCGGGTTACCGATCCCGAGCGCTATCTGTTCAGCGTCACCAATGCCGATGACAGCCTGCGCCAGGCAACCGACAGCGCCCTGCGCGGCGTGATCGGCAAATACACCATGGATCGTATCCTCACCGAGGGTCGTACCGTGGTCAGAAGCGATACGCAGCGTGTGCTGGAAGAAACCATCCGTCCTTACGACATGGGCATTACCCTGCTGGACGTCAACTTCCAGGCCGCCCGCCCGCCCGAGGAAGTCAAAGCCGCGTTTGACGATGCCATTGCCGCCCGCGAAAACGAGCAGCAGTATATTCGTGAAGCCGAAGCCTACGCCAATGAGGTGCAGCCACGCGCCAACGGCCAGGCCCAGCGCATCCTTGAGGAAGGCCGCGCCTACCGGACCCGCACCGTGCTGGAGGCACAAGGCGAGGTGCAGCGTTTCGCCAAGCTGTTGCCTGAATACAAAGCCGCGCCGGAAATTACCCGCGAGCGTCTTTACATCGACTCGATGGAGCGTTTATTGAGCCATACCCGTAAAATTCTGGTGAACGATAAAGGCGGCAACAATGTGATGGTGCTGCCGTTGGATCAACTGCTGCGCAATCCGCCGGCCCCCGACGCCAGCCGTAAGGATACCAGCGCCAGTACCCTGCTGCGCCTGCCGCCGCTGTCCGTCAACGCCGCTGGAGTGGCGGAGCCGGGCCAGAATGAAAACAGCGGTTCCGGTTCCGTCATGGACCAGCGCAGGGCCAACGCCCAGCGTGACACCACCACTCGCGTAGGGAGGGAATAACCGATGCGTAAGCCTTTAATCCTTATTGTTGTCGTGGCGCTGGTGGTGTTGTACGCCTCGTTGTTCGTGGTGCAAGAAGGCCAGCGCGGCATCGTGCTGCGCTTTGGCAAGGTATTGCGCGATAGCGAAAACAAGCCGGAAATCTTCTCGCCCGGCCTGCATTTCAAGATTCCGTTTATCGAAACGGTAAAAACCCTTGACGCGCGTATCCAGACCATGGAAAACCAGGCCGATCGTTTCGTCACCATGGAAAAGAAAGATCTGATTGTCGATTCCTATATCAAATGGCGTATCAGCGACTTCAGCCGGTATTACCTGGCGACGGGCGGGGGCGATGTGTCCCAGGCCGAGGTGCTGCTGAAACGTAAATTCAGCGACCGGTTGCGTTCCGAACTGGGCCGTCTGGACGTGAAAGGGATCGTTACCGATTCGCGTAACCGTCTGATGACCGATGTGCGCGAGGCGCTTAACAGCGGGACCGCGGGCGATGGCGAGGTGGAAACCACCGCGGCGGATAACGCTATCGCGTCGGCGGCGGCGCGTGTGGAACGGGAAACCAAGGGCGCGCAGCCGGCGGTGAACTCGAACAGCATGGCGGCGCTGGGTATCGAAGTGGTGGATGTGCGTATTAAGCAGATCAGCCTGCCGGCCGAAGTGTCGGACGCCATTTTCCAGCGGATGCGGGCGGAGCGTGAGGCGGTAGCCCGTCGCCATCGCTCGCAGGGACAGGAAGAGGCGGAAAAGCTGCGCGCCGCCGCGGACTATGAAGTGACCCGTACGCTGGCGGAGGCTGAGCGTACCGCGCTTATCACCCGCGGCGAGGCCGATGCGGAAACCGCCCGGCTGTTTGCCGACGCGTTTAGCCAGGATCCGGCGTTCTTCGCTTTTATCCGCAGCCTGCGGGCTTACGAGAACAGCTTTAGCAGCAATAACGACATCATGGTGCTGAGTCCGGATAGTGATTTCTTCCGATTTATGAAATCACCGGCCACGACCACCACGACGCCGTTGGGCCGTTGAGTTGCTAAACCCCAGGCACGGTCTCCCTTTAACACGCCTGCCTGGCGATGGGTGTTGGCGGGCCTACCCTGCCATGGGGTCTCGGTCGGGCGGGAAAGCCACGCCCGATTCGACCCCATCGGCATGGTCTCCCTTTAACACGCCTGCCTGGCGATGGGTGTTGGCGGGCCTACCCTGCCATGGGGTCTCGGTCGGGCGGGAAAACCACGCCCGATTCGACCCCATCGGCATGGTCTCCCTTTAACACGCCTGCCTGGCGATGGGTGTTGGCGCGGGCCTACCCTGCCATGGGGTCTCCCTTTAACACGCCTGCTTGGCGATGGGTGTTGGCGCGCTCCTGCCAGGGTTAACACGGTATTGTTATCAAGTACGGGCCCGTTTGCACGGGCCTTTTTTTTATGAGGTCGTCATGAATCCTACTGTATGGATGGCGTTGGGGCTGGTATTGGTGCTGGAAGGCCTCGGTCCTCTGCTGTTTCCGGGCGCCTGGCGCAAAATGATCGGCGCCATGACCACGCTGCCGGATAAATTATTACGTCGCTTCGGCGGCGGTCTAGTGGTGGCCGGCGGTGTAATCTACTACATGTTGCGAAGCAGAATGGGAGGATGATCGCACAGATAAAAAACAGTCCGGCCTGAGGTTAAAAAGTACTGAAAGCCCGGGACTGAGATGTTAGAATCCTTTTTTAAGCAATCTGGTGAATTGAGAGATGGGTAAGAACGTTGTCGTACTGGGCACCCAATGGGGTGACGAAGGTAAAGGCAAGGTCGTAGACCTGCTGACTGAACGGGCAAAATATGTGGTTCGCTACCAAGGCGGACACAATGCCGGTCATACTTTAGTTATCAACGGTGAAAAAACCGTACTTCATTTGATCCCCTCTGGTATTTTGCGTGAAAACGTAACCAGCATCATTGCCAACGGCGTCGTATTATCGCCGGAAGCCTTAATGAAAGAGATGGGCGAACTTGAAGCGCGCGGCGTACCGGTACGTGAACGTTTGCTGATCTCCGAAGCCTGCCCGCTGATCCTTTCCTACCATGTTGCTCTTGATATGGCGCGTGAGAAAGCCCGTGGCGACAAAGCCATCGGCACCACGGGACGCGGCATCGGCCCCGCCTACGAAGATAAAGTTGCGCGCCGCGGCCTGCGCGTCGGCGATCTGTTCAACAAAACCACCTTCGCCGCCAAGCTTAAGGAAATTGTTGAATACCATAACTTCCAACTAGTGAATTATTATAAAGTGGAAGCGGTGGACTACCAGACCATCCTTGACGACGTTCTCGCGGTTGCCGATATCCTCACCGGCCTGGTGGTTGATGTGTCCGAGCTGCTGGACACCGCCCGTAAAAACGGCGAGCTGATCATGTTTGAAGGCGCCCAGGGCACCTTGCTGGATATCGATCACGGTACCTATCCGTATGTCACCTCATCCAATACCACCGCGGGCGGCGTTGCCACCGGCTCGGGTATCGGCCCGCGTTATGTAGACTACGTGCTGGGCATTGTTAAAGCCTATTCCACGCGTGTCGGCGCAGGCCCCTTTCCCACCGAGCTGTTCGATGACGTCGGCGAATACCTTTGCACCAAAGGCAACGAATTCGGCGCGACCACCGGCCGCCGCCGCCGTACCGGCTGGCTGGACGCGGTTGCGGTGCGCCGCGCGGTGCTGATTAACTCCCTTTCCGGTTTCTGCATGACCAAGCTTGATGTGCTTGACGGCCTGAAGGAAGTGAAAATCTGCATTGCCTACCGCATGCCGGATGGCCGCGAACTTAAGACCACCCCGCTGGCGGCCGAAGGATGGGAAGGTATCGAACCTATCTATGAAAGCCTGCCGGGATGGAGCGAATCCACCTTTGGCGTAAAAGAGTTTGATAAGCTGCCGGAAGCGGCCAGGCGTTATATTCGCCGTGTCGAGGAAGTCACCGGCGTACCGGTTGATATTATCTCTACCGGTCCGGATCGCACGGAAACCATGATTTTACGTGATCCTTTTGACGCGTGATCGCGGTTAAATCGTAAAAGCCAAAAAATGTAACAAACCGGGCATTGCCCGGTTTTATATTTATTATTAATAAGTTAGCCCGTCGGTAGCCCCTGTCTCCTCCCCAGCAGTTGACAAGTCTTATAGCCTGATTGGTTCCTAAAGGTTACTCTTATTACCATCGTTTTCTTGTTATCTGTCCTCTTGTCGCCATGCCCGCTGTTAGGGATAGCAGAAGTGCGGTTAGCAGGACGTAAACCCCGATCAATAATATTGATCTGTTGTAGTGCGGATATAGCGTGGATGTTGTGCGGAACGTGGTCGAATCGTCCCAGCCAGCTGTTTAAAACAGGAAATCCGCCGCTCTACACATTATTGCTTGTTGAATGATATCGGCACAGCAACCTGTTTTGGACAATGGAGGTAGCGCATGTCACAAGATCCCTTTCTCGAACGAGAGGCAGAAAAATACGAATTTCCCATCCCCAGCCGGGAGTTTATCCTGGCGCACCTGGCCAAACGGGAAACGCCCGTCAGTCGCGAAGAGTTGGCGCAGGATTTGGGCATTACCGGCGAAGACCAGGTTGAAGGCCTGCGCCGCCGCCTGCGCGCCATGGAGCGCGACGGCCAGCTGATTTTTACCCGCCGGCAGTGCTATGCGCTGCCTGAACGCCTGGATTTGCTGCGTGGCACGGTTATCGGCCATCGCGATGGTTTTGGTTTTTTACGAGTGGAAGGCAGCAAAGACGATTTTTACCTGTCCGCGGAACAGATGAAAATGGCCATTCACGGCGACGTGGTAATGGCGCAGCCCCTGGTGTCCGATCGTAAAGGCCGGCGCGAAGCGCGCATTGTGCGCGTGCTGGTGCCCAAGACCAGCCAGATTGTCGGCCGCTATTTTACCGACGCCGGCAGCGCCTTTGTGGTGCCCGACGACAGCCGGTTGAGTTTTGATATCCTGATCCCGCCGGAAAGCACCGGCGGCGCGCGCATGGGTTTTGTGGTGGTGGTCGAACTGACCCAGCGCCCCACGCGGCGCACCAAGGCGGTCGGCAAGGTGGTGGAGGTGCTGGGCGACAATATGGGTACCAGCATGGCGGTGGATATCGCCTTGCGTACCCATGATATTCCCTATGTCTGGCCGCCGGAAGTGGAAAGCCAGGTCGCGGAGCTGAAGGAAGAGGTGCCCGAGGCGGCAAAACGCGGGCGGGTGGATCTCCGGAGCCTGCCGCTGATGACCATCGACGGCGAGGATGCCCGCGATTTCGATGACGCCGTGTTCGCCGAAAAGAAACGCGGCGGCGGATGGCGTCTGTGGGTGGCCATCGCCGACGTCAGTTATTACGTCCGTCCCAATACGCCGCTGGACAATGAGGCGCGCGGTCGCGGCACGTCGGTGTATTTTCCGTCGCAGGTCATCCCGATGCTGCCGGAAAAACTCTCCAACGGCCTGTGTTCCCTGAATCCGCAGGTGGACCGTTTATGCATGGTCTGCGAAATGACCATCTCCGCGCAGGGACGGCTCTCCTCCTATAAATTTTACGAGGCGGTGATGAATTCCCATGCGCGGCTGACCTATACCAAGGTATGGCAGATCCTGCAGGGCGATCGGGAACTGCGCGAGCACTACCATCCGCTGGTCAAGCCGATCCAAACGCTGCATGAAATGTACCAGACGCTGGAACAGGCCAGGGTACAGCGCGGCGGCATCTCGTTTGAAACCGACGAAGCCAAGTTTATCTTTAACGCCGAGCGCCGCATCGATCGCATCGAACCGGTGAAGCGCAACGACGCGCACAAACTGATTGAAGAATGCATGATCCTGGCCAATATCGCCGCCGCGCGTTTTGTCGAGAAAAACGACGAGCCGGCGCTGTACCGGGTGCATGACCGTCCCAGCAACGATCATATCACCGCGCTGCGCACCGTATTGGCCGAACTGGGCCTGACGCTGGGCGGCGGGATTAAACCGGAGCCGAAAGACTACGCCGAGATGATGAATATCGTCTCCACGCGTCCGGATCACGAGATGCTGCAAACCATGCTGCTGCGCTCGATGAAACAGGCGATTTACGACCCGGAAAACCGTGGTCACTTCGGTCTGGCGCTGCAGGCTTACGCGCACTTTACCTCGCCCATCCGCCGTTATCCGGATCTGTCTTTGCACCGCAGTATTAAATATCTGCTGGCGAAGCAGGAAGGCGAGGCCAAAGGCCGGTCCACCCCTACCGGCGGCTGGCATGCCGAAATGGCGGAAATGCTGCAGTTGGGCCAGCAAAGCTCCATGAACGAGCGGCGGGCCGACGAAGCGACCCGCGATGTGGCCGATTGGCTGAAATGTGACTTTATGCAGGATCACGTCGGCCAGACCTTCAGCGGCATTATCGCAAGCGTCACCGGCTTTGGCTTTTTTGTGCGTCTGAATGATTTGTTTATCGACGGCCTGGTGCACGTTTCAACCCTGGATAACGATTATTACCGCTATGACAATATCGGCCAGCGCTTGATTGGCGAGTCGGGCGGACGGGTCTATCGCCTCGGCGACGTGGTGGAAATCAAGGTTGAGGCGGTCCATATGGATGAGCGTAAAATCGATTTCTCCCTGATCTCCAGCAAGCGGCAGCCCAGAGGCGCGGGTAAAACCGAACGTGTGCGCACGCAGCAGGCCGCACGCGGCGCCACTGGCGGCACCGGTAGCGACGGTAAGCCGCCGCGCCGCCGCCGCTCCGGCCCAAAGGCGGGTAACTTCGAACCGGACAGCGCCTTTCGGCCGAACGATGGCAAAGGGAGCAAACCTAAAAGCGCGCCGTCCAGGGCGGCCAGCGCAGGCGCGTCGGACGCCGCCACCGGTGATAACCCGCCTAAAAAGCCGTCGGCCAGCAAACCACGGCGCAGCAGGAAAAAAAGCGGCGCGGAAAGCAAGCCGGACCAGCAATAAGTCCGGGCGCCAGCGTGCCGGCGACCGCCGGCAGACCTTAATCCATGGGCCGTTACGGCCCATTCGGTGATAAAAGAGCAACATGAGCGAAATCATTTACGGTATTCATGCCGTTAAAGCTTTACTGGAACGCGATCCGCAGCGTTTTCTCGATGTGTATATCATGAAGGGCCGCGACGATCGCCGCCTGCATGAGCTGGTGGTGGCGCTGGAAGCCAACGGTATCGTCATCCAGGTGGCCAATCGCCAATGGCTGGATGAGGCCGCGGAAGGGGCGGTGCACCAGGGTATAGTGGCAAGGGTGCAGGAAGGGCGCCAGCTGCAGGAAAATGATCTGGAGGGGCTGCTGGCACAGCATGCCGCGCCTTTCCTGCTGGTGCTGGACGGGATTACCGACCCGCATAACCTCGGCGCCTGCCTGCGCAGCGCCGATGCCGCCGGCGTACATGCGGTTATCGTGCCGCGCGATCGTTCGGCGCAGCTCAACGCCACCGCCAAGAAAGTGGCCAGCGGCGCGGCGGAAACCGTACCGCTGATTCGCGTCACCAACCTGGCGCGCACCCTGCGCATGTTGAAGGAACACAACGTCTGGATCGTCGGCACCGCGGGCGAGGCGGATCATCATCTGTATCAAAGCAAGCTGACCGGCCCGCTGGCGCTGGTCATGGGCGCGGAAGGCGAGGGCATGCGCCGCCTGACCCGCGAGCACTGCGATGAGCTGATCGGTATCCCGATGGCGGGCTCGGTCTCGTCGCTTAATGTTTCCGTGGCGGCGGGCGTTTGCCTGTTTGAGGCCGTGCGCCAGCGCCAGCTTCCCTGAATGGGCCTGCCGCCGCCGGCGCCGGACAACGTGGCTGGCGGCGAGCGTCCGGCGCCATGACCCTTCCCGCTTAACGATATAAAATGGCCTCGCCGCGCCAGATGCCGGCGATAACGTCTTCCGACAGCATAATGATCTGATAATAGCGGGCCTGGCGGGCATTGGCCTGCGCGCGCAGCGCAGCTTCGGCATCCATCGGGCTGCCGCGTTCCTCGACGGCGATCCGGCCTATTTTGGTCAAGGTGCCGGCCTGATTGCGGCTGATTTCCTGCGCCTGGGCGGTGGGCGCAGGCGGCGGGACTGGCTTGCCTTCAAGCACGCTGCAGCCCGCCGTCAGCATGCTCAGGAGCAGGATTATAGGGTAAAGTGGTTTCATCAATGTCGGCCATAAAAAAACAACGCAGTGAGATAGAGATAGTATAAAAGAATAATGTGAAGGGGGGGCAATATGGTTGAAATGCATCAGGAGTCCGTCGGCGGTATCGACGTCATCCATGCGGTGCCGGCGGGGGGATACCCGCTGCCGCTGCCGACAATTTTCTTTTACCACGGCTATACCTCGTCAAAAGAGGTATACAGCTATTTTGGTTATGCCCTGGCAAAGGCCGGATTTCGCGTTATCCTCCCGGATGCCGCCATGCACGGCGCGCGGTTTGACGGCGACGAGCAGCGGCGCCTGGCCCATTTTTGGGCAATTCTACGCGCTAATATCGACGAGATGCCCGCCATGAAAACACATTACCAGCAGCGGGGGCTTATCGATGACGGGCGCATCGGCGTATGCGGCGCGTCCATGGGCGGCATGACCGCGCTGGGCGCTATGGCGCGCTATGACTGGCTGCGCGTGGCGGCGGACTTTATGGGCTCGGGAGATTATCTGCGGCTGGCGAAAACCCTGTTCCCGCCCGTGGCGCTAACGTCAAGCGCCGGGCAAAAAGAGTTTGAGCGCCAGATGGCCCCCCTGGCCGGCTACGAAGTCTTCCACCAGCTCGAGAAGCTGGCAAACCGGCCGCTGTTGATTTGGCATGGCGAAGCCGACCCACTGGTCCCGGCCACGGAAAGCCGCCGCCTGTACCAGGCGCTGGAGGCGCGTGGGCCTCATCAGGCGACATACCTCACCGAACCCGGCATCGGCCATAAAATTACGGTAACCGCGCTGTCCGCCGCCGTGACGTTTTTCGGGCGGCACCTTTAACCCGGCATCCGGCGTCGACGGCCAATAAAAAAGCCCCACAGGGGGGCTAAAATAAACTTACTTTATAATTATTGATGATTCCCTGGTGTTGGGGATTCTATCGCCGCCTTATCCCGGCGGCGCCGGCGACTGTTCACCGTCGCCAGTGATTTATTATTAAACAGTATATGCCAGCGCGCAGGGGAGGGAAATAACACTTTATTGATTGAATAAATCAGTTTTTTTGAACAAAAAACATACATATTGAATAGTTTTTTTGCTAATTAATGCTTTTCTATATAACTGTGCCCGTTCACCGCCGCTTTCCCTGCGCATCGGTCCTTGTATTTGCCGCCGCATAAATGTAAGATTGCGCGTCATTTTTCAGCCGCACAATTATCACGTTCCTTGCTTCCATGGGCCGCGGTTGACCCTGACAGGAGGCTGAATAATCCGTAAGGAGCAATTCTGTATGCGTCATTACGAAATCGTTTTTATGGTTCATCCTGACCAAAGCGAACAGGTTCCAGGAATGATCGAGCGTTATACCGGTGTTATCACCAACGCGCAGGGCATCATTCATCGTCTGGAAGACTGGGGCCGCCGTCAACTGGCTTACCCGATCAATAAACTGCACAAAGCCCACTATGTTCTGTTGAACGTAGAAGCCTCGCAGGAAGTGATCGATGAGCTGGAAACAAACTTCCGCTTCAACGACGCCGTTATTCGCAGCATGATCATGCGCGTTAAACATCCGGTTTCCGAAGCCTCCCCGATGGTCAAAGCAAAAGATGAACGCCGCGATCGCCGTGAAGATTTCGCCACCGAAGCCAACGATGACAATGATGCTGGGGATTCTGAAGAGTAATCGATGATGACGGCGAACCGTCTGATGCTGTCCGGCACCGTGTGCAAGGCACCCATTCGAAAGGTCAGTCCGTCGGGTATTCCTCACTGCCAGTTTGTGCTTGAGCACCGCTCGCAGCAACAGGAAGCCGGTTTTTCACGGCAAGCATGGTGCCGTATGCCCGTGGTGGTCAGTGGAAAACAATCGCAAGAGATTACTCGCAGTATAACGGTCGGTACGCAGCTCACCATCCACGGTTTCATTTGCAGCCATCAAGGCCGCAATGGGCTGAATAAAATGGTCCTGCATGCCGAGCAGATTGAATTGATAGATTCTGGAGACTAGCCAAATGGCACGTTATTTCCGTCGTCGCAAATTCTGCCGTTTCACCGCGGAAGGCGTTATTGAGATTGACTATAAAGACATCGCTACGCTGAAAAACTACATCACCGAAAGCGGTAAAATTGTCCCGAGCCGTATCACCGGTACTCGTGCCAAATACCAACGCCAGTTGGCCCGTGCGATCAAACGCGCGCGCTACCTGTCTCTGTTGCCGTACACTGATCGTCATCAGTAATCGGTCACTGTCCACTAAGACTTTGAGAGGATAAGGTAATGCAAGTTATTCTGCTTGATAAAGTTGCCAACCTGGGTAGCTTAGGCGAACAAGTTAACGTTAAAGCGGGTTATGCCCGTAACTACTTGGTACCGCAAGGTAAAGCCGTTCCGGCCACCAAGAAAAACGTTGAGTATTTTGAAGAGCGTCGTGCTGAGCTGGAAGCCAAGCTGTCTGAAGTTCAGGCCGCGGCCCAGGCTCGCGCCGATAAAATCACTGAACTGGGAAGTGTTACCGTTGCGTCTAAAGCAGGCGACGAAGGTAAACTGTTCGGTTCTATCGGTACGCGCGACATCGCCGACGCCATCACCGCTGCCGGCGTCAACGTCGCCAAAAGTGAAGTGCGCCTGCCTAACGGTGTGCTGCGCACCATCGGCGACCATGATGTCAGCATCCAGGTTCACAGCGAAGTTTTCGCTACCCTGAATGTTATCGTGGTGGCTGAAGCCTAATCGAAAGATTAAGCGATTGATAAAACGCCGGCTTATGCCGGCGTTTTGCTGTCTGGCGCCCGGAGAACGCGCCATGGGCGGTCAACTGCCGGGGGCGAATTTCTGCGCGTTCATGGGGAAGGGTAGCCTGGCCGGGGTTAAGGCCCGCGTTTAATGACGCAGGTAACTGCCGTCGGCCTGCCTGACAAAACGTATGCGGCTGTTGGCGCCGGTTTCAATCGTCAGCGTCTGCACGACACCCTGGGCATTCTGCTGGATTTCCACCTGCTGACCCGCCTGCAAGCTGCTAAGCGGTTTGTCGTCGCCTTCCGCCTGCGCCATCGCGAATACATCCCCTACCGGCAGGTTATGCTCGCGAAACAATTGCGCCAGCGTCTGGCCCTCGACGATGCGATAGCGATGCAACTGGCCGTCGCCGGCGGCGGGCGCCGGGGCCGGGGCGGCGGACCGGTTATTGTCCACCAGCTCCGCCTGGATAACCGTTCCCTGGCCATTGGCCGCGGTTTTCGCACCGGGGGCGGGCGTGGTATCCGTCGAGGGCGAATAGGGCCAAAGTATCGCCGCCGCGATAATCAACGCGGCAATCAGCACCAGACGGCGATGCAGCGGCGGTAACGGACCCATCCACTGGAAACCGTCGGGTAAGTGCCATACTCTTTTCAGCAGGGTCAGCATTGGCCGGCCTGATGCGTTGGAATCATCATCGGGCAGCAGACGCAGAGGCCACTTCCATTTGAATCCGCCGTAACCCAACGGGGAAAAACGTGGGGTTTTGTTTTTCCCGGGCGAAATTCTGCCCATGATAACCTCTCTTGCAATGGTTTACCTGTTGTAACCCTCGCGAGTATAAAGCGGCGCACAGGGAACCTCCATAGCTTAATTGACCGGTAAGCAAGAAGCCTGCCTGCCCGATGCAGGACTCATATTCATCATAGAGGATTTTACCCCAAACGCCTGCGCTGTTATGCTGCGCCTTTCGCTTTTTACCATTTCAAGGAAAAAACATGAGCGTACCTTCTTTAGACAGCGTGGAAGCCCAGGCCAGTTACGGCATTGGTTTACAAGTGGGCCAGCAGTTGCAGGAGTCGGGACTGGAAGGCCTGCTGCCCGAGGCCCTGCTGGCCGGGCTGAGCGATGCGCTGGCCGGCAATTCCCCGGCGGTGCCGGTTGACGCCATCCACCGCGCCCTGCGCATTATCCATGAACGCGCGGACGCGGTTCGCCTCGATCGCCAGCAGCATCTGGCGGTGGCGGGACAGCAATTCCTGGACGCCAATGCCAAGGAAGAGGGCGTGCGCCAGACGGAGTCCGGTTTGCAGTTTAAGGTCCTGGCGCAGGGCGACGGCGCCATACCGAGCCGCCAGGACCGCGTGAGCGTCCATTATACCGGGCGTTTGCTGGACGGCACGGTATTCGACAGTTCGGTACAGCGCGGCCAGCCGGCGGAGTTTCCGGTTAACGGGGTTATTCCCGGCTGGATAGAAGCCCTGACGCTGATGCCGGTCGGCTCGAAGTGGGAATTGTACATTCCGCACAACCTGGCCTATGGCGAGCGCGGCGCCGGCGCGTCCATACCGCCGTTCAGCGCGCTGATCTTCGAAGTCGAGCTGCTGGAAATCCTCTGATCCCCGCGGGGCGCGTTTGGCGCGCCCCGCCGCCGACACCCGCCGCTAGATTATTCCGATGGCTATTTTGTGAAAAAAAGCTAGTCTGGTGAATATGATGTAATGATCCAGAGGTGAGACATGATTGAACAGATTAGCCGGCTCTCGCGTGAGGCGGGCGCTGCGATTATGCGGGTCTACGATGGCGGTGCGCCCGTCGAGCTGACCCATAAAACCGACGATTCACCGCTCACCGCCGCCGATCTGGCGGCGCATCGGGTTATTGTCGCCGGACTGAAGGCGCTGGCGCCCGATATTCCCATTCTGTCCGAAGAGGACCCGCCGGCGTGGGACGTGCGCCGCGGCTGGACCCGCTTCTGGCTGGTGGACCCGTTGGACGGCACCAAGGAGTTTTTGCGGCGCAACGGCGAGTTCACGGTGAATATTGCCTTGATCGAAGACGGCCAGCCGGTAATGGGCGTGGTGTATGCCCCGGCCACCGATATTCTTTACGCCGCCGACGCCGGCAATGCCTGGAAGATAACGCCTGACGGCGAACGGCTGGTCATCCACTGCAAGGAGGCCCGGCCCCCGCTGGTGGTCATCAGCCGTTCGCACAGCGACGATAGCGAATTACAGGATTATCTGGCCCAACTGGGCGAGCATCAAACGGTGACCATCGGCTCCTCGCTGAAATTTTGCCTGGTGGCGGAAGGCAGCGCGCAGCTTTATCCCCGCTTCGGACCGACCAGCGTCTGGGATACCGCCGCCGGCCATGCGGTGGCCGCCGCCGCCGGCGCGCTGGTCAACGACTGGACCGGACGCACGTTGGATTACCATCCCCGCGAATCCTTTCTGAATCCGGGTTTCAGGGTGTCGTTGTTCTGAACCGGCCTTAATGCGCGCCGCCTGGCAACAGGCGGCGCAGCAGCGTGGTGACCTGCTGTATCTCGGCAAACGACAGCGCGCCCTCCTTGGCATACCGTACCCGCCCCTGGGCATCCAATACCATGACCGCCGAGCTTTTCGGCTGCAGATGCCACGCCTGCAGTACATTGCCATGGGCATCCAGAATAAACTGGGAACCGGGATAAATGGTCTTGTGATTTTCCACCCAGTTGCGGGCGAACGAGGGCCCGCTGCCGAAGACGGCGTCGTTTTCGTTGATGATTGTCGTCGTTTGGTAATATTTTGCCGGTAAGTTGGTTTTCTTGAGCGCCTCAATCATCGCGGCGTTCATCTCGCTGGCGGAGGATTGGGCGGCAATATGTTGCACCAGTCTGATTTTTCCCGCGAGCTGCGAGCTATCCCAGAATTTATAGCTAAACTTCTCTTTCTGGAGCAGCAATTCGCCTTGTTCGGCGACCGCCACCTTAGGTAGGGTCTTGCCGATAACCAGGCTATGGGCAAGGGCGCCGCAGGATAGCGGCCATGCCAGGAGTAATACGATTAACGGGCAGCGCATGATGCGGCTCCTTTAAGCGAAGGGAGGCCCGGATCGGCGCCGGGCGAGGGGGTTACCACCCCGATCGTCGTATTGCGCCGGATGACCAAGCTAATGCGTTTTCAGCATATTAGTACTGCTGTAATAGATAGGGCTTTTATAGCATTCTGTCAAATTGTGTAAAAGCAGCTCAGTGTTCTGTTGTTGCGTGAACTTAAGCACATATGAAGACTCTTATAAAGTGCTAGTGTGAGTTCCCTTGCCGGGTTTAACAACGCAACGGCAGGACGAGAAAAATAACGGGAGTTGAGTAAAAAAATGAGAATCTTCCATCGCTATAACGCTATCAAGGTAGCAACCTACGTTAAGACTTTATTCCGCGGTCGTATTTATATCAAAGGCTTCGGCGCCTTCGAATTTGATAAAGGCAAGATTTTGCTGCCGAAGGTGCGCGACAAGCAGCATTTCCACGTCATGTCGGAAGTCAACCGGCAGGTCATGCGGCTCCAGTCCGACATGGGCTGACCGGCCCTTTTCCTGATTACCTTGTCCGCAATACGATAATGACCTGCCCCCCGGCGACTGCGCGCCCGGGGGCAGGATAAATCGCGCCTAACGGCGGGACGTGGACCGGACTTTCGCCTCAGGCAACGTGCGAGGTGTCCGTCGTCTTGGCCAGCACCAGCGTGGATTTTTCCTCAATACGGGTCACCAGCAGCTGATCGATTTTATAGCTGTCGATGTCCACCACTTCGAATTTATAGCCGCCATAGCGCACAAAATCAGTACGTTTAGGTATCTTGCGCAGCATGAACATCATAAACCCGCCGATGGTTTCATAATTTCCCGCCTGCGGGAACTCATCGATATGCAGCACCCGCATCACGTCGTCGATGGGCGTGCCGCCCTCGATAAGCCACGAATTCTCGTCACGGGTAACGATCTGCTCTTCCAGCCCCTGTCCCACCAGGTCGCCCATCAGGGTGGTCATCACGTCGTTAAGGGTAATGATGCCCACCACCAGCGCGTATTCGTTAAGGATCACCGCAAAGTCCTCGCCCGCGGTCTTGAAGCTTTCCAGCGCTTCCGACAGGGTCAGGGTATCCGGTACGATCAGCGCCGAGCGGATCTGGACGCCGCTGTTCAACGCCAGGCTTTGGTTGCCCAGCACGCGGTTAAGCAAATCTTTCGAATCCACATAACCGACAATATGGTCAATGTTGGCGTCGCAGACCAAAAACTTTGAGTGAGGATGCGTTGAGATTTTTTCTTTTATACTGTCCTCGGTCTCGCGCAAATCGAAATAGATGATGCTTTCGCGCGACGTCATGGACGAGGGCACCGTGCGGGACTCCAGCTCAAACACATTCTCGATGAGCTCATGCTCTTGCTTGCGCAGCACGCCCGCCAGCGCGCCGGCCTCCACCACCGCGTAGATATCATCGGAGGTAATGTCGTCCTTGCGCACCATCGGCAGCTTCAGCATGCGGAAAATGACGTTGGCCAAACCGTTAAACAGCCAGACCAGCGGGCGGAAAACCAGCAGGCAGAAGCGCATCGGGTTGATAATCCGGATGGCGCAAGCCTCCGGTGAAATCATACCGATGCGTTTCGGGGTTAAATCGGCGAACAGGATAAACAGGCTGGTGACCAGCGTAAATGAACAGATAAAACTGATTTGATCGGCCATCTCCGGCGACATAAAACGAATAAGAATGGAGGCGAAGGAAGGTGAGAACGCCGCATCGCCCACGATACCGCCGAGGATAGCCACCGCGTTCAGGCCGATTTGGATGACGGTAAAGAAGATGCCGGGCGTCTCCTGGAGCTTAAGCACGCGTTTGGCGTTGATATTCCCTTCATCCGCCATCAGCTTGAGTTTAATTTTGCGCGAAGCGGCGAGGGAGATTTCCGATACGGAAAAAAATGCGCTCACCGCGATTAATAGCAGGATAAGCAGGATACTGTTTAGCATAATTCGACCACTTCGGGCTGACAGTTATGCCAGCGCGCCTTTGAAGGGCAACGTGTTGGTTAAAGATAACATATTTCAGTCTGTTACGGGGAGCCGAAACGTCATTTACGGCTGCGGGCAGCCTGCAGCGACAATGGTCAGCCCGTTGCGGATACGCGACGTCATCAACTGCCCGACCGACAGTGGGCACAGTATAACAGCAGCCCCCTGGGGGCTGCTAAGATTAATAACGTGATGGTTTCCGGCGTCTTGGCCAGAGCCGGTTTATCAACAGGCCCCGCTGGCGAGATTACGCCTGCGGCGGCATGCATACCCCGATGCCGCCGAGATTACAGTACCCCTGCGGATTTTTGTGCAGATATTGCTGGTGCTCGTCCTCGGCATAGTAGAACGGCGTGGCCGGTTCGATGGCGGTGGTGATGGCGCGCCGATCGCCGGCCTGCTCCATCGCCTGCTGGAAACGCTGTTTGCTGGCCTGCGCCTCGCGTTCCTGCTCCGGGGTCAGCACAAAAATCGCGGAGCGATATTGCGAACCGATATCGCCGCCCTGGCGCATACCCTGCGCCGGATCGTGATTTTCCCAGAAATACTGCAACAGCTCGCGATAGCTGATGATTGCCGGGTCAAACACCACCCGCACCGCTTCCGCATGGCCGGTCTGGCCGGTACAGACTTCGCGATAGGTGGGGTTCGGCGTATAGCCGCCGGCAAACCCCGCCGCCGTGCTGTAAACCCCCGGGATCTGCCAGAACAAACGCTCCACGCCCCAATAACATCCCATGGCGAACAGCGCCACCTCCATATGATCGGGAACGTGAGTCATGGAATGGCCGTTAACCACATGGGTGGTCGCCACCGGCATCGGCGTCAGGCGGCCCGGCAGGGCTTCGCTTTGTGATACAAGCTGGGTTTTATCAAAATTCTGCGCCACGATAGACTCCTGTTGAGACGATTATCGAAATAATGGGCTATTGCCTGTTGTCTTGTACACTTTCTTTACAGACAATAAACGCCAATATTACGTTAAGCTGTAAGCCTATGACTGTATTTTAGGGTAAAAGGACTAAAAACAACCCCAGGGTCGTTTAATAATAAATATGACGGCGATTGTGCGCGTAAGGAATCCACCCGCGGGAAAGTAAGAAAATTCAGGAGCCAGCGTGCCAAATAATCGCCTTCTTTGCCTGTTTTGCATTCTACTGGCTACGCCATGGTCCTACGCCGCCAACGTGCGATTGCAGGTGGAAGGACTGGAGGGAGAATTGCAGCGTAATGTCCGCGCGCGCCTGTCCACCATCGGCGCGGATGAAATCACGGCCGATGCGCGATTCCAGGCGCGCGTCGACGGCGTGGTGCGGGAAGGGCTGCGCGCCCTGGGCTACTACTCGCCGCAAATCGATTTTGAGTTCCGCCCGGCGGTCAACGGCGGACGGCCCGTGCTGCTGGCCAAGGTCGCGCCCGGCCAGCCGGTGAAAATCGCCGGCGTGAACATCAGTCTGCGCGGCGACGCGCGCACCGATAGGGATTACCTGGGCCTGGTGCGGCGCAGCCGGCCGGCCATCGGCAGCGTGCTCAACCATGGCGATTACACCAACTTTATCAGCGGCATGACCGGCCTGGCGGTACGCAACGGTTATTTTGACGCGGATTTCCCCAAGCGGCAGCTTGGCGTATCGCCGGAACGCCACGAAGCGTTCTGGGATGTGATCTTTGACAGCGGCCAGCGTTACCGCTTCGGCAAGGTGCGTTTTCACGGCGCGCAAATCCGCGAGGACTACCTGCAGAATATTCCCGCTATCCGCGAGGGCGACGAGTACAGCGCCGTCTCGCTGGCGGAGCTTAACCGCCAGCTTGCCGCCACCAACTGGTTTAACTCGGTGGTGGTCTCGCCCGATTTCAGCGCCGGGAAAACCAATAAGGTCCTGCCGCTGGACGCGGTGGTAACGCCGCGCAGCCGCAATATTATCGAAACCGGGGTCGGATTTGCCTCCGACGTCGGGCCCCGGGTCAGAACCACCTGGAACCGGCCCTGGCTCAACGACCGGGGCCATAGCCTGCAGACCACGCTGAGCGTATCCGCTCCCGAGCAGGCGCTGGATTTCAGTTATAAAATCCCGCTGCAAAAAAGCCCGCTGGAGCAATATTATGTGGTGCAAAGCGGGTTTAAGCGCGAAGACCTTAACGATACCAAATCCGATGCCACCACGGTCAACGTGGCGCGCTTCTGGGATTCTTCTTCCGGCTGGCAGCGCTCGGTCAACCTGCGCTGGAGCCTGGACCATTTTACCCAGGCCAATGTCACCGATACCACCATGCTGCTCTATCCCGGCTTCACGGTTAACCGTACCCGGCAGCGCGGCGGGCTGATGCCCACCTGGGGCGACTCCCAGCGTTATTCCATCGACGTGTCCGATACCACCTGGGGCTCGGATGTGGATTTTTTCATTCTGCAGGCGCAAAACGTCTGGGTACGCACCCTGGCGGATAAACACCGTTTCGTGGCGCGCTATAACCTGGGCTGGATCGAAACCAATAATTTTGATCGCGTGCCGCCGTCCCTGCGTTTTTTCGCCGGCGGCGATCGCAGCATCCGCGGCTACCGGTTCCGGGCCATATCTCCCCGCGACGAGGATGGCAAGCTCACCGGCGCCTCGAAGCTGGCCACCGGTTCCCTGGAGTATCAATACAATGTGACCGGCAGGTGGTGGGGAGCCACCTTTATCGATACCGGCCAGGCGGTGAATGATTTCCGGCAGACCAGCCTGAAAACCGGCGCCGGCGTCGGGGTAAGATGGCAGTCGCCGGTAGGCCCGATCAAACTGGACGTGGCCGCGCCCGTAGGCGATCCCGAGGAACATGGATTGCAGTTCTACATAGGATTAGGGACAGAACTATGAGTCTTGCAAAAAAAATCGGCCTCGGCATCCTGACCGTTATCGTACTGCTGCTCGGCGCGCTGGCGTATCTGATCGGCACCACCAGCGGCCTGCATCTGCTGCTGAACGGCGCCGCGCGCTGGGTGCCGGGACTGGACATCGTCAGCGTCAGCGGCGGCTGGCGCGATCTGACGCTGAAGGGGGTGCGCTATCAGCAGCCGGGCATGACGGTAAACGCGAACGAGCTGCATCTCGCGCTTGATTTCTCCTGCTTTCGGCACAGTGCGCTGTGCGTCAACGATCTTGCCTTGAGCGGGGTGGATGTGGCGATTGACACCGCCGCGCTGGCGCCGGGCCAGCCGGACGCCCCGGCCGCGGCGCAGGACACCACGGCGATAAGTACCCCCTATCCGCTGATCCTGCGTAATCTCAGCGTCAACGGGGTGCGGGTGCAAATCGACCATACGGTCATCGCCCTGGACAGGTTCCACACCGGCATGGATTTTCGCGGCAATACGCTTATCGTCACGCCCACGGAGATTAATGGCCTGCTGGTGGCCCTGCCGAAAGCGGCGGCGGTGCTGGCCGACCAGGCAATCGACGCCGTGGCCCAGACCGATGAGCAACGACGCGCCGCCGCCCGCCTGGCGGCCGAAAAGGCGGCGGCACAGGCGCCGCCCTTGGCGGAAACCTTAAAGGCGCTCTTCGCCGCCCCCGTGTTGCCCGGATTGCCGGATATCCAGGTGCCGCTCAATATCCAACTGCAGGAACTGCGCGGTACGGACCTGCGGCTTACCGGCGATACCGATATCCAGGTAACAAGCTTCCTGATGCAGGGGCGGACGCTGGATCGGGAGATCACCCTGGAACGCCTGCGCATCGACGCCGTGCAGGGTTTGCTGAGCGCCAGCGGCAAGGCGCGCCTGGAGGGACAATGGCCGCTGGAATTAACCGTTAACACCCAACTGAATATCGATCCGGTCAAGGGCGAGAGGATCAGGCTGACGGTCGGCGGCAGTTTACGCGATCGCCTGGATACCGCCCTGAATTTTTCGGGGCCGGTCAAGGCGCAAATCAATGCCGGCCTGCGCCTGGCCGACAGCGGCCTGCCGCTGGAGGTGACGTTCGCCAGTCCTGGCGCGCAGTGGCCGTTGACCGGCGAACCGCAATATCGCCTGCGCGATCTGGCGCTGAAGGTTGATGGCAAGGCGGTGGATTATACGCTTGCCATGCAGGGCGCCGTCAGCGGCGAGGGCCTGCCGCCGGCGGATCTGTCCCTTGAGGGGAAAGGCAATCCCACGCAGTTTACCTTGACGCGCCTGCGCGTGGCGGCTCTGGAGGGAACGACCGATCTGACGGCGGTGATTGACTGGAGCGACGCGGTGAGCTGGCGGAGCGAACTGACGCTCAGCGGCATCAATACCGCCCGGCAATGGCCCGATTGGCCGGCCCGGCTCGCGGGCAAGATTTCCACCCGGGGCAGCATCCATGGCGGCAGCTGGCAGCTGCGTATCCCCGAACTGACGCTTAACGGCAATATCAAACAAAACCCGGTGACCGCCCGCGGTTCCCTGAGCGGCAACGCCGCCGGGCAGTGGCATATTCCCGATCTCCGGCTGGCGCTGGGGCGCAACAGCCTGGATATCAAGGGTGATTTAAACCAGCAACTGGCTCTCGACGCCGTGCTCGATGCGCCGAACCTGAACGGCGTCCTGCCCGGCCTGGCCGGCACCGCCCGCGGCCGGTTCACGGTACGGGGCGAGCGGCAGACGCCGCAGGTCAACATGGATCTGAACGCCGTCGGGCTGCGCTGGCAGTCCCTGGCCGTGCGTCGCATCGCCCTGGCCGGCAATCTCCGCGTTAGCGATATCGTGCGCGGCGACCTGAACCTGCGCCTGGATCAACTCCAGCAGGATAACCTGCTGGTGCGCCAGCTTAGCCTGGCGGTAACCGGCGACGAGCGCCGCCACCAGCTGCGCCTGAATTTGCAGGGCGATCCGATTGCCGGCGAGTTATCGCTTAACGGCGGGTATGATCGGCAGCGGCAGCGCTGGCAAGGCGCCCTGACCCAGACGCGTATCGGCACGCCGGTGGGCGACTGGCGGTTAACCCGCGCCATGACGCTGGATTATCAGCATAGCTCGCAGCGCGTCGTTATCGGCCCCCACTGCTGGCAGAATCCCAACGCCCGGCTTTGTGTTCCCGCCGCCATCGACGCCGGCGCCGGCGGCCGGGCCGCGGTGGTGCTCGAGCGTTTCGATCTGGCGATGATCCGTCCCTTCCTGCCGGCGGACACCGCGCTGAGCGGCCTGTTTACCGGCCGGGCGGAGGTGAGCTGGCAACCGGGCGGCGGATTGCCCCAGGCGCGAATCGCCCTGGTGGGCAGGGGGGTAAAGGTGGTACAAAATGTCCAGGGCAATGCGTTGCCGGTAGCCTTCGAGACGTTAAATCTCAACGCCGGCCTGGATCACGACCGCGCGCGTCTGGACTGGCAGGTGGGCATTGCCGGCAACGGCCAGTTTACCGGCCAGGTGGCGGTGGCCGATCCCCAGGGGCGGCGCACGCTTTCCGGCGACGTTACTATCAGCCGGCTGTCGCTGTCTGTCCTTAACCCCATTTTGTCGCGGGGAGAAAGCGCCGCCGGCATCCTGGACGCCCGTCTGCGCGTCGGCGGCAGCGTCGCCCGGCCGCAGCTGTATGGGCAATTGGGCCTGGACCGGCTGCTGATGCGCGGCAACTGGATGCCGTTTGCCATGAATGAGAGCCGTCTGGCGATGGTGTTCAACGGCACCAGTTCGACACTGCAAGGGGTTATCCATACCACCCATGGACAGCTTAACCTTGGCGGCAGCGCCGACTGGAGCAATATCAGCGCCTGGCGCGCGCGGATCGCCGCCCAGGGCTCCGGGATAAGAATTACCGTGCCGCCCATGGTGCGCATGGATGTCTCACCTGATATTGTGTTGGAGGCCGCGCCGCAGGTCTTTACCCTTAACGGCCGGGTCGATATACCCTGGGCGCGGATCGAGGTGAAGGAATTGCCGCCGAGCGCGGTGGGCGTGTCGCCCGACGAAGTGATCCTCGATAAGCAGCTGCGCCCGGTGGAACAGGCAAAGGTCAACACGGTTATCAACAGCAACCTGGTTATCCATGTCGGCCGCGATGTGCGGCTGGATGCCTTCGGACTGAAGGCGCGGCTGGAGGGCGATCTGAAAATGATCCAGGATAAGCAGGGCCTGGGCCTGAACGGCCAGATCAATATCCCGTACGGCCGTTTCCGGGCCTATGGGCAGGATTTGAGCGTCCGGCGCGGGCAATTGATGTTCGCCGGTCCGCCGGATCAGCCGCTGCTGAACGTTGAGGCCATTCGTAACCCGGATAACACGGCGGACGGTGTGATCGCCGGCGTCAGGGTGACCGGCATGGCGGATCAGCCACGGCTTGAGGTGTTCACTGAACCGGTGAAATCGCAGCAGGAGGCGCTGTCTTACCTGCTGCGGGGCCAGGGGCTTAATACGCCCGGCGCCGACAGCAGCGCGATGACGTCGATGTTAATCGGGATGGGGGTTGCGCAAAGTGGGCAACTTGTGGGTAAAATCGGCGCAGCGTTCGGGGTAAGTAATTTAACCCTGGATACGCAAGGTGTCGGCGACGAGTCCCAGGTCGTGGTCAGTGGTTATGTTGCACCCGGCTTGCAAGTTAAATATGGGGTCGGTATTTTTGATTCATTGGCAACGTTAACGTTACGTTACCGTTTAATGCCGAGACTTTATCTGGAAGCCGTGTCTGGTCTCGATCAGGCATTGGACTTGCTCTATCAGTTTGAGTTTTAACAATGCGAATAATTGTCTACGGTAGTCTGCGACGCAATCAAGGCAACAGTCATTGGATGACGAACGGCCAGTGGTTAGGCGATCACGTGATCTCCGGCTTTGAATTATACGATCTCGGTCATTATCCGGCGGTCGTCCCCGGCACGGGAACGGTATATTGTGAGGTATATCGCATTGATTCCTCGACGTTGGCCGAGTTGGATGCCCTGCGCACCAAAAGCGGCGAGTATAAACGGGCCCTGATCGCGACGCCTTACGGCGGCGCCTGGATGTATGTCTACCAGCGGCCGGTGGAGGGATTGCGGCGGTTGTTGAGTGGGGACTGGGTAAAACGCGCCGAAGAATCCTGAACCCTGAGGGATGGCAAGGAAATGCGCAAACCAGGCTTTGCGCATTTCCTGGACAGGGACAGGCGTAACTTATTTCTTAGCGCGTTCGAAGGAGGCGATAATTTCCGCTTTTGCGGCTTCGGCGTTTTCCCAGCCCGACACTTTCACCCATTTGCCTGCTTCCAGATCTTTATAATGTTCGAAGAAATGGGTGATTTGCGCCCGCAGCAGCGGAGACAAGTCTTCCACGTCTTTCACATTGTCGTACTCTTTCGTCATTTTGGTGTGCGGCACCGCCACCAGCTTGGCGTCTTCGCCGGCTTCGTCGGTCATCTTGAGCACGCCTACCGGGCGGCAGCGAATAACGGAACCGGGTTGCAGCGGGTACGGCGTCGGCACCAATACATCGACCGGATCCCCGTCGAGCGAGAGGGTATGGTTGATGTAACCGTAGTTGCAAGGGTAAAACATCGCGGTGGACATGAAACGATCGACAAACAGCGCACCGGTTGCTTTATCAACTTCGTATTTGATCGGGGAAGCGTTGGCCGGGATTTCAATCACGACGTAAATATCCTCGGGAAGATCTTTTCCTGCCGGTACCAGATTCAAGCTCATGTCAGTTTCCTTAACCTTTCCAATAATAATGGCCTAGCGCCTATTATAACCAAAAAATGCGGTAGTTCACCGCCGAATACTTGCCTGCGGCGAATTAACCGACCCAATCCGGCCTGTGAGGTGACTCACATAACGGATATATAACGGATTGATCCCCGCTGAATCGATAAAGTCTTCGCCGGTGCCACCGATAACCGATGCAGGGCGGAGTGTACAGCCTCTGCCGGGTGATTTGTATTCATCAACATCTGAAAATGCAGGGGCGGAGCTATGTTGAAAACCATGAGCGTCAAGGTTGGATTACTGACCTGGCTGATCGTGATGACCATTATTTTATTTATTGTCGGTGGTATCGGCATTCGTACCATTCAGCAAAGTTCACGTTCCCTGCAAGCCATTAACCAGGTTCAGGGCGAGGAGCTGGGCCTGTTATCCCGCAGCTATAACGCTTCGCTCAGGGCGCGCACAGAGGCGTCACTGGCGGTAAGGCAGTATGAGACCGGCCTTATCAACGAAGCCCAGGCATCGACGGCCAATGTCAAGGCGTTGGCCAAGCTGGCCGACCAAGATATGGCGGCGTTTCTGGCGACCGGTTCGGTGACCGCCGAGGGCGCCAGGCGCGCCCAGCAGCTGAACCTGGTGTATCAGCGTTATAATGAACAGGGCGTTAAGCCTGTCATGGTCGCCCTGAATAATGCGAATCCGGACGGGTATTATCAGGTGCTGGAGACGCAGCTTACTCCGCTCAGCCTGGAGATGGATAAGGCGCTGGACACTTTTCAGCACTATGCGCTGCAGACCGGGCAGCAGATCCAGCGTGACGCCGCCGATGCCGCCCGTATCCAGTTGATGCTGACGATTGTCGCCTGTGTGCTGGCCCTGGTGTTGTCGGTGATAGCCTGGCTGGCGGTGCGCAGATTTATCCTGCGTCCGCTGGATGGCGCCATTGTCCATCTGGAACATATTGCCGCCGGCTCGCTGTATTATCCGGTGAGCGCCAGTAAAGCCACCGAGCTGGCGCGTCTGAACAATGCGCTGTCGTTGATGCAGGATGCGCTGGCCGGCACCGTGAGCGAGGTGCGTGTGGCGGGCGGCCAAATCGATACCGGCACGCGGGAATTGGCCCAGGGCAATACCCATCTTTCCCAGCGGACAGAAGCCTCCGCCGCGGCGCTTGAACAGACGGCGGCGAGTATGGAGCAGCTGACCCAGACGGTGAAACTGAATGCCGAGCATGCCCGTCAGGCCCATGAGCTGGCCAGGGCGGTGTCCGATACCGCCGACAAGGGGAGCGAGGTGGTCTGTTACGTGATTGAAAAGATGCAGGCGATTACCGCGAGTTCGCGTCGTATCGCCGATATCCTGGGCGTGATTGACGGTATTGCGTTCCAGACCAATATCCTGGCGCTGAACGCGGCGGTGGAAGCGGCGCGCGCCGGCGAGCAGGGCAGGGGATTTGCGGTGGTGGCCGGGGAGGTGCGTAACCTGGCCCATCGCAGCGCGGAGGCGGCGAAGGAGATCAAGGGGTTGATCCAAGAGTCGCAGGGGCGGGTTAACGAGGGGTCGGAGATGGCCCATACCGCCGGCGAGACCATGGATGAAATTTCCGAGGAAGTGATGCGGGTGACCAAGCTGATGCGTGAGATTTCCAATGCCACCGATGAGCAGAGCCGCGGCATTGAACAGATTAGCCTGGCGGTGTCGCAGATGGACGCGGTGGCGCAGCAGAACGCCTCGTTGGTGGAGGAATCAAGCGCGGCGACGCGTTCGCTGCAGGCGCAGTCGCAGCAGTTGGCGAAGAGTATGGCGGTGTTTCAGCTTGAGGAGGTGGCGGCAGTGGCGGAAGAAGTGAGTGACGTGGAGGCGGCGGCCTGAAGGTGTAGTACCGCTGATCTGGCGTTGGCGCGTGCTCCCTTGGACATATCTGTGTTGAGTTCGGCGTTGGCGGGCAGATATGGTCCGGCCATCATATTGGGCACCCGTGAATATGGATGTCGCCACGGCGGGGGGGTGTAGCTTGCGGCGGGGGTTATGTCGTTGCGGTAAGGTTTATGATGCCGCGGTGCAGGTTTCGCTTGCAGTGCGTTCGGTTGTTATATGCAGTGCCGGCCGCGCGGAGGTCAAAGAGGCCGTACCGCGACGGCCTCTTTGACCTCCGCGCGGCCGGCAGATCGTGCGCCGCTGCGCGGTTCCCGGCAGCGCTGCATCCCGGCTTTTTGGACCGCCCGATATGCGCTCCCAGCGCAATCCGGGCTTTCGCCGCTCCCGGCGGCTCATCCAGCCGCGATGCGCGCCGCCGGCGCACTCTATGCCGGCATCACGTCAACACCATCGCCTGTGAGCAAATCGGCGTTTTGGGGTTCTTAGCGGTATGCGCTTACCGGGAAAACTATCAGTATTCATTTTTTTAGTGGCTGATGGCTGAAAGCGTATTTTTTACTGCTAAAACTTAACGCTGAATGATGAATGTTTTACTGTTCGACTGCATAACGATAACGGGTAAGGGCATGTCTGAATAACCGGTTTTTCGCTGCGCCAGCTGTATTCCCTACTCGTTGCATCCCATATTAGTTAATCCTATGCCGACGCCTGACCTTATCCTAAGCAACAGCGCCGCTATCGCTTCATAACATGCAGTACGAACAGCGACATGTGGACCGGCATAAAGCGCGCTGACGGCGCCTGTGCCCCCGGCATGAGCCGCCGGGAGCGGCGAAAGGCCCGGTGGCGCCGGGAGCGCTAACCGGGCCGGTGCATCACGGGGGCATGGGCGGCGGAAGGCATCGCGCAGCGACGCGCGACCTGCCGGGCGCGCGGAGGTCAAGGAGGCCGTCGCGGTACGGCCTCCTTGTCGCTTGCCGGCACCGGGCACGCCATATAACCACCGAACGCACGGCAAGCGAAACCCGCACTGCGGCAACATAAGCCCCCCGCAAGCGCCAGCGAAATCCCAGCCAAAGCTGGCCGCTTTCCATTTAAATGCAGGCAAATGCAGGCGAAAAGGTTCGTCTATCTCTGTTACGGCGTGCTGTATACGCAGCAGCCCTAATGGGCGCGCTCTCCCTTGAACACGTCTGCTTTGAGATGAGTGTTGGCGGGCCTAGCGCGCCATGGGGCGCTCGGTCGGGCGGGAAAAGCACGCCCGATTCGACCCCATTGGCACGCTCTCCCTTGAACACGTCTGCTTTGAGATGAGTGTTGGCGGGCCTACCGCGCCATGGGGCCTCGGTCGGGCGGGAACACCACGCCCGATTCGACCCCATTGGCACGCTCTCCCTTGAACACGTCTGCTTTGAGATGAGTGTTGGCGGGCCTACCGCGCCATGGGGCCTCGGTCGGGCGGGAACACCACGCCCGATTCGACCCCATTGGCACGCTCTCCCTTTAACACGTTTGCTTTGAGATGAGCGTTGGCGGGCCTACTGCGCCATGGGGCCTCGGTCGGGCGGGAACACCACGCCCGATTCGACCCCATTGGCACGGTCTCCCTTGAACACGTCTGCTTTGAGATGAGTGTTGGCGGGCCTACCGCGCCATGGGGCCTCGGTCGGGCGGGAACACCACGCCCGATTCGACCCCATCGGCACGCTCTCCCTTTAACACGTCTGCGTTGAGTTCAGCGTTAGCGGACCTGCCGTGCCGCGAGGCGTGGTTATTATTCGTCGGGGAAATCGCGCATAAAGCGCTCAGCGTCGTTGACCATGGATTCGGTGCCGACAAAGAACGGCGAACGCTGGTGGAGCTGTTGCGGCACGATATCCAGGATGCGGTTTTTGCCGTCGCTGGCCTTGCCGCCGGCCTGTTCGGCCAGGAACGCGACCGGGTTGCATTCATACAGCAGGCGCAGTTTGCCCTGCGGATGCGTGGCGGTGCTGGGATAAAGGTAGATGCCGCCCTTGAGCAAATTGCGGTGGAAGTCGGATACCAGCGAGCCGATGTAGCGGGAAGTGTAGGGGCGGTGAGTGGCCTCGTCCATCTCCTGGCAGTATTTGATGTATTTTTTAACGCCGTTGGGGAACTTGATGTAGTTGCCTTCGTTAATGGAATACATATTGCCGGTGGCCGGGAAGCGTACGCTTTCGTGGGAGAGGCAAAATACGCCGATGGAAGGATCGTAGGTAAAAGCGTGGACCCCGCAGCCGGTGGTATAAACCAGCATGGTGGACGAGCCGTATACTACGTAACCCGCTGCGACCTGCTTGCTGCCGGGCTGGAGGAAATCCTCGAGCGTCACCGGCGTGCCCACCGGCGTGACCCGGCGGTAGATGGAAAATATCGTGCCTACCGAGACGTTGACATCGATATTGGATGAGCCGTCCAGCGGGTCCATCAGCACGACATATTTGCCGCTGGTGGAGCGCTCGCCGTCAAAAATAACGATTTCGTCTTCTTCTTCGGAAGCAATGCCCGCTACCTGTCCGCGCGCCTTCAGCGCCGCTTTTAATTTTTCATTGGCAAACAGGTCGAGTTTCATCTGCACTTCGCCCTGGATATTGGATACGCCGCTGGTGCCGAGGATATCCACCAAACCCGCTGTATTAATATCGCGGTGAATGATCTTCGCCCCTAATTTTATCGCGGAGAGTAACGCGGTAAGTTCACCGGTGGCATGTGGAAATTCGTGCTGTTTCTCTACGATAAATTCGCCTAACGTTTTCATATCACTTTCCCTGGATCCAAAGAATGACCATGTTGCTAAGGATGAAAAGCGGTACAATCGATTTTCACTGACCAATTTCACTGACCGATTTCACTGACCGAGTAACAGTCCGGTTAACCTGACAGAGCTAACACTCATCGATTTGCCGCTTACGTATGTAATGCAGTTTAGCTTAAACGAATGCGAGTACATCATCAAATCCGTTTATATCAGTCGGCCGCAGCGGTAGAATGAGCCGCAGTTCGTGTTAAAAAATGGAAAAATTATGCGCATACACATTCTCGGGATCTGCGGCACATTTATGGGTGGGCTGGCGATGCTGGCGCGCGCGTTGGGGCATGAAGTGACCGGGTCCGATGATAACGTCTATCCCCCGATGAGCACGCTGCTGCAGGATCAGGGCATTGTGCTGATCAAGGGTTACGATCCGGCGCAGCTGACGCCCGAGCCGGAACTGGTCATTATCGGTAATGCGATGAGCCGCGGCAATCCCTGTGTGGAAGCGGTACTGGAGCGGGGTATTCCTTACATGTCCGGCCCGCAGTGGCTGCACGATCGCGTGCTGCAGCAGCGTTGGGTGATAGCGGTGGCCGGCACCCATGGCAAAACCACCACCGCCGGCATGGTAACCTGGATCCTGGAGGAGTGCGGCTATCAGCCGGGGTTCGTGATAGGCGGCGTGCCGGGGAATTTTACCGTTTCCGCACGTTTAGGAGACGGCGCGTTTTTTGTGGTGGAAGCGGATGAATACGATTGTGCGTTTTTTGATAAGCGTTCCAAATTTGTCCATTATTGCCCGCGCACCCTGATTCTTAATAACCTTGAGTTCGATCATGCGGATATTTTTGACGATCTGAAAGCCATCCAAAAACAGTTCCACCATCTGGTCAGGCTGGTGCCCGGCAAAGGGAAAATCATCCTGCCCGATAACGACCCGCATCTGAAGCAGGTGATGGCGATGGGCTGCTGGAGCGAGCAGGAATATGTCGGTGAGGAAGGCAGCTGGCGGGCGAAAAAAAGCGCGGCGGACGCCAGCCGGTTCCAGGTCTTCCTGCAAGGCGAGCTGATGGGCGACGTGCAGTGGGATCTGGTGGGCGAGCACAATATGCATAATGGCCTGATGGCGATTGCCGCCGCCCGTCACGTGGGGGTGCAGCCGGCCGATGCCTGCCGGGCGTTGGGATCCTTTATCAATGCCCGCCGTCGTCTTGAGCTTAAAGGGACTGCCAACGGCGTGAAACTCTATGATGATTTCGCTCACCATCCCACGGCAATCCTGGCGACCCTAGCCGCGTTGCGCAGTAAAGTTGGCGGTACCGCGCGTATTCTGGCGGTGCTGGAACCGCGCTCCAACACCATGAAAATGGGCTTGAATAAAAATGAGCTGGCGCCTTCGCTGGGCCGCGCCGACGAGGTATTTTTATTCCAGCCCCAGCATATTCCCTGGCAGGTGAGCGAGGTGGCGGAGGCGTGCGTACAGCCGGCGCATTGGAGCGCCGATGTCGATACGCTGGTGGAAATGATTGTCAAGACGTCGCAACCGGGCGATTACATTCTGGTGATGAGCAACGGCGGCTTCGGCGGCATTCATGAAAAACTGCTGGCGCAGTTAAACCTGAAAGCCGGCCTGGCGGTGTAGGCGCCGTGCGCAAGCCAAAAAAAACCCCCGCAAGCGGGGGAAAAGGTTCGCCGGATAGGACGACGAGAGGGAATCGGCTGTCCGCGTCTTGGGTTATTACTGGACACAGGAATAACTGAGGGCGACGACGGCATAACCGCTTTGACTTCTGGAGTAAACTCTTACTGCACTGCGTTATTGATTATTTTTTCAAGCCTTGACGAACCCGCCGGCTTTCAGCAATTCAGCCCAGGGCGCGGCGGCAAGTCGCTGCCGGTGCCCTCCATCCATGTGCTTATTTATACAACTCGGCCGTGGCGTGCCAGGTATCATTTTCACGGGCTTCCGTGATGTGGTATGCCGTTGCGCCTTTGGCTTCAGCAGCTTGATTCAGCGCCTGATGGATGTCGGAAGGCGCGCCTGCGATCCCGCCTACGCTTACGGTGCCGAACGAATGCAAGCCGCTGGCCTGATCCTGCGAGATTGATTCTGCGGCGAAGGCGCCGAAAGATAAGGCTGACATTACGGTCATCAGTGATACTGCGGTTTTAATTTTCATGTTTTATACCTCTACTATTCTTTTGACTGACGTTCTTCATGCTGTTCTTTATTGCTGACAACAGGATGTAAAACGTGATGTTCATCACGAAACAAAGTATACACTAGTAACGGCAGGTATTAGTAGTTTGCTCATAATTTATTATGAAACTTTATTTCTGTACTTTCGCATGATATAAGAAAAAGCTATTAAAAGTGGTTGAATAATATACAATTCATGTTAAATAATTGTAATTTCAATCAGATAGCGGTTTTTAGCCAAACGTGCTGTCTGGCCGGCTTCCGGCGGTGGAAACCGCCGCGGTGAAACCATAGAGAGAATATTAGCGGGGCTTAGGGCCACAAAGGCAGCATCATTTGTGGCGTGATTACGCTTTTGCAGCGGCATAAAAGAGATGAAAAGCACGAATGTTAGGCGCTGGCGTTATAAAGCGCCCGATCGTCGGCTTAGAGTTCCTGTTCAAACAGAATAAGGATGGCTTCGTAAAGCTGCTTTACGCTAAAACCCTTGGCGGGGGTGGTAAAGATCGTATCGTCCCCGGCTATGGTGCCCAGGATGCCTTCGGATTTACCCAGGGAATCCAGCAGCCGCGCGATAAGCTGGGCGGCGCCGGGACTGGTATGGATAACGATAACCGCGTCGTTGTGATCGACATCCAGCACCAGGTTTTTCAGCGGACTGCTGGTGGTGGGCACGCCCAGTTCCGCCGGCAGGCAATAGACCATTTCCATCTTCGCGTTGCGGGTCCTTACCGCGCCGAATTTAGTCAGCATCCTTGATACCTTGGACTGGTTAATATTTTCAAATCCCTGTTCTTGCAATGCAAAAACGATTTCACCTTGGGAGCTGAATTTCTCTTCCTTAAGCAAGGCCTTAAAAGCTTTCACCAGTTCTTCTTGTTTAAAGTGGTTGCGCATATTTTCCCAAACCAGTAGCCAGTATTGTACGACGAATTATGCATAAATTTGCATTTTTATGCAATAACAATGCGCAGCCACCGCCAGGATGGCCAAATTAAGTCGGCAAAACAATCAGCTTAGCAATATCTATTCAAACCGACCATGACCGGGCTCCCATATTTCATGGCCGTTAAAAGTAAAGAGAATGTTATTAATTTGATGTTGTTTTAACCATTGCTGTCGGTGTAGTGTGGACGCTAACCACGGGTATTGAACGGCGGCGACAGGCATTATCCGGTGAGGTCATCCGGCATGGGAATTCGGGCGGCTAATAGGGATAAAAAAGGGAAGTTAATGCGTCAATTCTCAAATTTGCGATCGCTGATTTGTTTTTACCCGTTTATGTCTCTATGATCATAACCAGATGATTTGACGGCATTTAATTTTTCCTATAATAATAAGGAGATTAGAATGAAAGTCGCAGTTCTCGGCGCAGCGGGTGGCATAGGCCAGGCCCTTGCCCTGTTGCTCAAAACCCAGCTCCCTCCAGGTTCAGAACTCTCTCTTTATGACATCGCCCCCGTAACGCCCGGCGTGGCGGTCGATCTCAGCCATATTCCCACCGCGGTCAAGATTAAGGGCTTTAGCGGCGAGGACGCAACCCCCGCCTTGGCAGGGGCGGACATCGTTCTTATTTCCGCCGGCGTGGCGCGTAAGCCCGGCATGGATCGCGCCGATCTGTTTAACGTCAATGCGGGCATTGTACGCAACCTGATCAACCAGGTGGCGAAAGCCTGTCCCACGGCGTTAATCGGCATTATCACCAATCCCGTCAATACCACCGTGGCGATTGCCGCTGAAGCGCTGAAGAAAGCCGGGGTGTATGACAAACGCAAGCTTTTCGGCGTCACTACCCTGGATATCATCCGTTCCAATACTTTTGTCGCCGAGCTGAAAGGCTTGCGGCCCGAGGACGTGGAAGTGCGTGTGATTGGCGGCCATTCCGGCGTCACTATCCTGCCTTTATTGTCACAGGTGAAAGGGGTGAGCTTCAGCGAGCAGGAAATCGCCGATCTCACCCGCCGTATCCAGAATGCCGGCACCGAGGTCGTGGAAGCAAAAGCCGGCGGCGGTTCGGCCACGTTATCAATGGGCCAGGCGGCGGCGCGGTTCGGCTTGTCGTTGGTGCGCGCCATGCAGGGTGAAGCCGGCGTGGTGGAATGCGCGTACGTTGAAGGGGACGGCGAATTTACCCGTTTCTTTGCCCAACCGCTGTTGTTGGGCAGACAAGGGCTGGAAGAACGTCAATCCATCGGTACCTTGAGCGCGTTCGAACAGCAGGCGCTGGAACAGATGAAGGATGTGCTGAAGAAAGATATCGAACTGGGCGAAAAATTCATCAATCAGTAGCCTGTACGCCGCGACCCGGAACCCTGGGCCGCGGCTGTTAGCGATCGCCATCGCACGTGCCGGCGGTGGGACGCGCCGGTCATCTGCCGGCCTCCGACCCTTTCCCCTTCATTTGGTCCCTTCCTCATCAGGTTAAACGTATTTTACCCCAGCTTATGTGGACATGTTTTTCATCATTTACCAGCATGTCTTATCGGCGATTTCTGCAATTAAAAACGCGTTTTACCTGCCGCTAGGTTAATTACCTTACTTAATTATTCTATTGATAAATAGTGTTTATTTTCAGTTTATGGGATAAAAACCAACCACGATCTCATTTTTACATCCGTTGTAGCGCTTACTGCTTTTTTTGTGTTGTAATTGACGTAACGGCAAGCCGTAATGGCTAAACTGCAAAAGCGAACCTATAACGGAACCGTGCCTGGGTAAGACCGCTGCGTTAAAAGGGTTTTACAGGTATTGCGGAATGGAGATAACGAGAGTTATTACCAGACAAGGAGGGAAACGATGGCACTAAAAAAGGAATGGATAGCCACGCATGAACTGATAGGCGTCGGTGGGTTGCCTAAAACGCGCCAAGGCCTGAACCGGCGGGCGCGCGAAGAAGGCTGGCATAAAAGGCGACGCGAAGGGGCACGCGGCAAGGCTGTGGAATATGCATGGCAAAGCCTGCCCGACACGGTAAAAAAAACGCTGTCGCTCCGTTCCGGTACTGCTGAATATAAGGTCTCGCAGCAGGAACCTTCTTCCACCTGGCTGGAAATTCACCGACAGTCTCTCCTGCGCGGAACGCGACTTCGTGGTGTCGTTTATTTTAAGGGAGGGCGTTTTAAACCTGTTAAAACGCCTGGATTATCCCGATGAATCCCTGGCGGGACTCGATCGGGAGTAGGAGGGTAAGACCGGCGCGCCCGGGGGCGTATTCCGGCCTGGTTTACTGTCAGCGGGAGCGTATCAGGCTTTTTCTGTCAACCAACTGATTCGTCTTTGGATCAATGTAACGGCTGGGCCAGATTTCCAGTGGGTGTATGCCCAAGGCATTCCCTATAAGCCATTCGCCTTTCGGCCATGGGCGGGTCATGGCGTTCGCCAGGGTTGACGAACTCAAGCCTGCATCCCGAGAGACGGCCGCAAGCGTGGTGCCGCGTTTACGTAACGCTGCAATGATATCGGCGGAGTGCCAATCTTTTATCCTTTCACACATATTCAATCCCTTGCTGCTCACTGAGGGTAGGTAAATGCACTAATTAGCATAAGTAAGTAACCCGTAGTTGATTTCACTATGCCACCGGAAAATTTATAGCACATTTTTTCCTAAAGTTTTTCCACCATTTTCTCAATGATGTCAAATTTTGCTATGGACGTCCCTTTTTGGAATGCAAAAGATATGAAAAAAGCCTGGTTTAAGACCTGTGAACTCATTGGTGTAGCCAAGCTTCCGGGTACCCGGCAAGGCATTACCGCGCGGGCACGGCGGGAAAACTGGATCCGCCGTCCGGTCGTGGGCGTGCAGGGAAAAGGCCTGGAATTCGCCATTGAGAGTTTACCAGCCGAAGTGCAACAAGAGCTCACCAGCCGGCAAATGCAGGAAACGCCCGTTGCCGAATACCTGATCAATCCCGCGCGCAAGGCGCCGGAAAAAGACCCTCTCGGGGCCTGGATGGCTATATATCAGCAATTTCAACCGGAGGAACGGGATGAGGTCATCAGCCTGGTGTTGCGCGAGGGGATTACGGGGTTTCTGACGCGCCTGGGCATGACGCCCAAGCGCTGATAATCACCGGGAACGGATTTGCCGGCGGGTTTCCCGCTATCGGCCGCCGGTTTCCTAAAATTGCCGTTGCACCGCCAGGTGCGCCAGGCTTTCCAGCGCCTGGCGAAAAGGGGTCGGCTCCAGGCAGGCGAGGCAGGTGATGGCGTTATCCGCTTCCGCTTCCGCACGCTGCCGGGTGTACTCGAGGGAACCGCACTGATGCATGGTTTCCAGTACCGCGTCGAGCAGGTGGCGGCCGTTGCCCTGGATAATGGCCTCGCGGATCATCGCCGCCTGCCGCGCGTCCCCGTGGCGCATGGCATGCAGCAGCGGCAGGGTGGGCTTGCCTTCATTCAGGTCGTCGCCGGTGTTTTTGCCCAGGGTCTTGCCGTCGGCGCCGTAATCCAGCAGATCATCGATTAGCTGGAAGGCGGTGCCCAGGTAACGGCCGTAATCCCGCAGGGCGTTTTCCTGCTCGGGGGTGGCGCCGGCCAAAATGGCGGAAGATTGCGCCGCCGCCTCGAACAGGCGGGCCGTCTTGCTGTAAATCACCCGCATGTAGCTCTCGATGCTGATATCGGGATCGTTGCAGTTCATTAACTGTAATACTTCGCCTTCGGCAATGACGTTAACCGCCTCCGACATCAGCGCCAGGACCCGCAGCGATTCCAGGCCGGTCATCATCTGGAAGGCGCGCGTGTAGATAAAATCCCCCACCAGGACGCTGGCGGCATTGCCGAACGCCGCGTTGGCCGTGGCCTTGCCCCGGCGCATATCGGATTCGTCAACCACGTCGTCATGCAATAAGGTGGCGGTATGGATAAATTCAATCAGCGCTGCCACGGTCACATGCTTTTTGCCGTCGTAATGCAAGGCCCTGGCCGCCAGCACGGCTATCATCGGGCGGATGCGCTTGCCCCCGCCGCTGATGATGTAGTGGCCAAGCTGATTGATAAGCGCGACTTCGGAGTTCAACTGCTCGAGGATAATCGCGTTGACGTCCGCCATATCATGTGCGGTAAGTTCTGTAATTTGATCAAGGTTCATTATTGTCTTTAGGCTTTATTTTAACCGTTAGATAGTAACGCTGCTCATGGGGCCAGATGGTAGAAACTGTGTTACTGATTGTACTTGAAAAATGCCAGAGATAAATGCCGGTGAAGAAACTGCGCTTTTTTCGTCTCCTGTATGTATTCTGCACTTGTCATAGGGCGCTTTTTTGCGTAGAATTCGCGCCCTATTGTGAATATTTATAGCGCACTGTGGACGAATCTAAGTTGAGTGCGCGGAAAGCGGAGTTTTTTATGTACGCGGTTTTCCAAAGTGGTGGTAAACAACACCGGGTCAGCGAAGGTCAGACTGTTCGCCTTGAAAAGCTGGACATCGCAACGGGTGAAACCGTTGAATTCGACCAGGTGATGATGATTGCCAACGGTGATGACATTCAGATCGGCGTTCCTTTCGTCAATGGCGGAAAGATTCAAGCTGAAGTAGTTGCCCATGGTCGTGGCGATAAAGTGACGATTGTTAAATTTCGTCGCCGTAAGCACTATCGTAAGCAACAAGGCCATCGTCAGTGGTTCACTGACGTGAAAATTACCGGTATCGGCGCCTAACAGGGGAGCACACTCATGGCACACAAAAAGGCTGGCGGCTCGACTCGTAACGGTCGCGACTCAGAAAGTAAACGCCTGGGCGTCAAACGCTTCGGCGGCGAAGCTGTTTTAGCAGGCAGCATCATCGTTCGCCAGCGTGGAACTAAATTCCACCCCGGCACCAACGTTGGTTGCGGTAAAGACCACACTCTGTTTGCTTTGGCTACTGGTAAAATCCAGTTCGAAGTTAAAGGACCGAAAAACCGCAAGTTTGTCAGCATCGTAGCAGCTGAATAAATTTTCCGTTTTTTGCTGGCCGCGGCTCCGATAGCCCGGCCCAGGCAACACGTCCCGATAACAGAGCAAAGCCCCGCAATTCTTGCGGGGCTTTTTACTTTTCTTTCCGGCCACGTTTCGCGTTAAACACTCATGAAGACAAATCAGCAGGCGGGACAGCAGGCAGGGGTGGGCATCATGCTGGCGCTCACCACCGCAATGTGCTGGGGGGCGTTGCCCATCGCCATGAAACAGGTGCTCACCGACATGGAGCCGTATACCGTGGTCTGGTACCGTTTCATCATGGCGGGTATCGGTCTGGCCGTCATCCTGGCGCCGCGTCGCCAACTGCCGTCATTAACGCTGTTTTTGCGCTGGCGCTGGCTGATGATGCTGGTTATCGCCACCGCGGGCTTGCTGGGCAACTTTATTTTCTTCAGTTCGTCGCTGCAATACCTTAGCCCGACCGCGTCGCAGGTCATCGGCCAGCTTTCGCCGGTGGGCATGATGTTCGCCAGCGTGCTGATCCTTAAGGAACGCATGCGCGGCACCCAGATTATCGGGGCGTTGATGCTGATAAGCGGCCTGGTGATGTTTTTTAATACCAGCCTGCTGGAGATCTTTACCCGGCTGACCGACTACACCCTGGGGGTGATCCTAGGGGTTTGCGCGGCGACGGTCTGGGTCTGTTACGGCGTGGCGCAAAAGGTTCTGCTGCGCCGGCTGGCCTCGCAACAGATCCTGTTTTTACTGTATGTTTTGTGTACAATAGCCTTATCCGTCGTGGCCAAGCCCGCGGCGGTGATGCACCTAAGCTTGTGGCAGGTTGCCTGCCTGGTATTTTGCGGTGCCAATACATTGGTTGGTTACGGCGCGCTGGCGGAAGCCATGGCGCGCTGGCAGGCGGCGCAGGTCAGCGCTATCGTCACGCTGACGCCCCTGTTCACCTTACTTTTTTCGGATTTGCTGTCACTGGCCTGGCCGGATTATTTCGCTGCTCCGGCGCTGAATATTGTCGGTTATCTGGGCGCGTTTGTCGTGGTGGCGGGTGCGATGTTTTCTGCGGCGGGCCATCGGTTCCTGCCCGTGCGGGCCAAAACAGGACCGGTGCTGCCCATCAAGCCGCCCGGCAAATGAATTACGGAGAGTTTCCATGAAGTTTGTAGATGAGGCCGCCATCGTGGTGGTCGCGGGCGACGGCGGCAACGGTTGCGTCAGTTTCCGGCGGGAAAAATATATTCCTAACGGCGGTCCTGACGGCGGCGACGGCGGGGACGGCGGCGATGTCTATCTGCTGGCGGACCGGAACCTGAACACCCTGATCGATTATCGCTTCGAAAAATCCTTCCGCGCTGAACGCGGTCAAAACGGCCAAAGCCGGGACTGCACCGGCAAACGCGGCAAGGACATTACCATCAAAGTCCCGGTGGGCACCCGTATCCTCGACCAGGGCACCGGTGAAACCATGGCCGACATGACCCGCCATGAGCAACGCGTCATGGTGGCGAAAGGCGGTTTCCACGGCTTGGGCAACGCGCGCTTTAAATCTTCCATTAACCGCGCCCCGCGCCAGAAAACCGACGGCACCAAGGGCGAAAACCGCGAACTGCAGCTCGAACTGCTGCTGCTGGCCGATGTCGGCATGCTCGGGCTGCCCAATGCCGGCAAATCAACATTTATCCGCGCGGTGTCCGCCGCCAAACCCAAGGTGGCCGACTATCCCTTCACCACCCTGGTGCCGAGCCTTGGCGTGGTGCGCATGGATAATGAGCAGAGCTTTGTGGTCGCCGATATCCCCGGCCTGATTGAAGGCGCGTCCGAAGGCGCCGGCCTGGGCATTCGTTTCCTGAAACACCTTGAGCGCTGCCGGGTGCTGCTGCACCTGATCGATCTCGCCCCCATCGATGAATCGGATCCCATCGAAAACGCCCGGATCATCGTCAAGGAGCTTGCGCGCTACAGTGAAAAGCTGGCCGCCAAGCCGCGCTGGCTGGTATTTAATAAGATCGACCTGCTCGACCCCGAAGAAGCGGATCGCCGGGCCAAGGCCATAGCCGCGGCGCTCGGCTGGCAGGAACAGTTTTATATTATTTCCGCCGCCAGCCAGCAGGGCGTTAAAGCGCTGTGCTGGGACGTGATGGCCTTCATTAACAGCCATCCCCACGATCTGCCGGCTGAAGAGGCCGCCGCCCCGGTCAAGGTTGAGTTTATGTGGGATGACTATCACCGCGAACAGCTGGAAAAAACCGAGATCGTCGCTGAAGAGGACGATCTGGACGATGACGATTGGGACGAAGATGATGAAGAAGGCGTGGAATTTATCTATCACCGCTGACGGTTCTGGATTTGCCGCGATCCTGCACGGGTTGCATTAATACGCGCCCGGGCGGCCTCACCGCCGCTACAACGCCCCTACCGCTGTTTGCGGGGGGGCGTTTTTTTATGGACGAGGGGGGCGCCAATCAGTTGTTTTGATAGATATCTTTATATAACCGGCTTTCGAAACGTACCAGGGGAATGCGCCTGGCCTTTTGATCCTCGGGCGGCACCGCGTATCCCGAGAGATACTGCACAAAAGCCATGCGCTGGCCGCTGACGGTGGTGATAAAGCCCGCCAGGTTATAAACCCCCTGCAACGAGCCGGTTTTGGCCGAGACTTTACCGTCCACGCCCGCCTCGTGCAGCCCGGCGCGATACATCAGCGTGCCGTCATATCCCGCCAGCGGCAGCATGGAGATGAAATCCAGGGTTTGGTCATGCTGGCCGATATATTGCAGCACCTGCATCATGGTGGCCGGTGAAATCAGATCGTGGCGCGATAAGCCGGAACCGTCGACGATAATGGTATTGCCCAGATCGATGCCGGCCTGCTGGCGCAGGATTTGCCGTACCGCGTCCGAACCGGCGCGCCAGGTGCCGGGCACCTTGAAACGCTCGCGGCCGATGGTGCGAAATACCGTATCGGCAATCATGTTATCGGATTTCTTCAGCATCACCCGCAGCAAATCATGCAGGGGCGCGGAATACGTCTGCGCCAGTATCTTGCTCGGCGCGCCGGGAACGGTTTGACGCAGCAGGGTGCCCGCCACCTCGATACCCGCTTCTTTCAGTTCGCTTTTCAGGATGGCTCCCGCATAGCTTGCGCCATCCTGGATGGCAAACGCCAGCGGCAGGGGTTCGGCGCGCTGGGGCAGGCAGCCGGTCAGGGTAAAGCGGTTCAGCTCGCCCGGCACCACGTCCAGCTCGCAATATTGTGCCTCGGGGGACCCTTTCGCCAGGGTGCGTACCTGGCTGTACATCTGCACCGGGTAATACGAGGCCACGCGGATAAACGCATTATCGCCGGCCTTGGGTGCGCTGTAGAGCGAAACGGAGAAGCAGTTGCGATCGACGATGGCCGCGCCCGGCGGCGCGCTGAAGCATTGGGTCAAGTCATTCCACGGCCATCCCGGGGCTTTATCGTGGCTGGCGAAGGCGGAGGTGTCGATGAGCAGATTGCCCGAAACCTGGCGGATGCCCTGCTTGCGCAGTTCGGCGACCATATTGCGCAACTGCTGGCGCCCCAGGGTCGGATCGCCGCTAAAACGGGCGATCAGGTTGCCGCGCAGCACGCCGTTGCCGACCGTGCCGTCGCTTTCCAGGGTGGTGCTGAAACGATAGGCCGGTCCCAGTTGCAACAATGCCGCCAGCGCGGTGATCACTTTCTGGGTACTGGCCGGCAGGGCCATCTGCTGGCTGTGATAATCAATGGCCGGCGTGGGGGCGCCGATTTTTTGTGCAATCAATGCCAGGTTGGCGCCGTCGGGTAACAGTTCCGTATAATTTTCCACCGGCGCGCCGTGCGCGGACAGCATAATAACGCCGGTCAATCCTGTGAGTATTCCTACAAAACGCATAATATTGTGCAACGGCAAAGTAACGTGGTGCCATACTACGGTGCAAACAGGGTTAAAGTAAACGATGACCCATCGGGAACTCTGGGTTAAAATACGTATCAAAATGCAAACCAAGACTGACCAGGCTCGTTGCGCCAGGTGCGGTTTTTTTTGCTTTTCGCTTAGGTGGTAGCGCAAACGGCTACGCCGTGACAACATTCAGTACCGTCAGGACGGCGACTATTTTAGCAGGATGTATTCATTTAGAGGTATTGCCATGACACCAATTCCGATGACTTTGCGTGGTGCCGATAAGCTGCGGGAAGAGCTCGAGTTTTTGAAAAGCGTCCGCCGCCCGGAAATTATCAAGGCCATCGCCGAGGCTCGCGCGCACGGCGATCTGAAGGAAAACGCGGAATACCATGCCGCGCGCGATCAGCAAGGGTTCTGCGAAGGCCGTATCCAGGAAATCGAAGCGAAGCTGTCCAACGCGCAGATTATCGATGTCACCAAGATGTCGGCCGGCGGCCGGGTGATTTTTGGCGCGACGGTCACTATCCAGAACCTGGAAAACGAAGACGAGCAGACCTATCGCATCGTTGGCGACGACGAGGCCGATTTTAAACAAAATCTTATTTCCATCAATTCCCCCATGGCGCGGGGTCTGGTCGGCAAGGAAGTCGGCGATATCGCCCTGATCCGGACACCCGGCGGCGATGTGGAATATGAGATTTTGCAGATAGAATATCTTTAATACGCTGAAAAAGCGGAATGAGATGATTTGTAAAGAAAGGAAAAAGGCCGTAAGCGGCCTTTTCCTCTATCGGGGAACATGGCACCTTTTCAGCAGAAAAGGTGTATTCAGCGCGGTAAAGTGATTTTATGGTCTTTACCCGGCCGGTACAGAACCAGGACGCCGCCGATGGCCTGCACGTTAACGGCGCCGGTTTCACGCACGATGGCATCCGCGATAAGCGTTTTGGTCTCGCGTTCTTCCGCGGCAATTTTCACTTTGATAAGCTCATGATGTTCAAGAGCCTGTTCAATTTCTGCCAGCACGCCTTCGGTCAGGCCGTTATTGCCCAGCATGACGACCGGTTTTAGCGGATGAGCCAGGCTTTTCAGGTGCTGTTTTTGCTTATTATTAAGATTCATTTGTCTTTTTTGCTTACGTTGGGATTGAAAACGGTACATTCTACCGCCATCTCATGGTTATCACCAAATCGGTCGTGATTGTATCTGGCGCACGAGTGCCCGCATCCCATCACAAATGCACTCTTTCAGGATAGTTGGGAAACACGATGACCACCAAAAAGCGTTCTGGAAGCTCCAGTCGATGGCTACAGGAACACTTTAGCGATAAATATGTTCTCGAGGCACAAAAAAAAGGACTGCGTTCGCGTGCCTGGTTTAAACTTGAAGAAATACAGCAGGGCGACAAACTGTTCAAACCGGATATGGCTGTCGTGGATCTCGGCGCCGCGCCCGGCGGCTGGTCGCAGTATGTCGCCACGCAAATTGGCAAGAAAGGGCGTATCATCGCCTGTGATATTCTCCCCATGGATCCCATCGTGGGCGTCGATTTCCTGCAAGGCGACTTTCGCGACCCGCTGGTGCTGCAGGCCTTGCTTGAAAGGGTAGGCGAAAGCAAAGTACAGGTGGTCATGAGCGATATGGCCCCTAATATGAGTGGCACGCCGGCCGTTGATATTCCCAAGGCCATGTATTTAGTCGAATTGGCCTTGGAGATGTGCCGGGATGTACTGGCACCTGGCGGCAGTTTTCTGGTTAAAGTCTTTCAGGGAGAAGGTTTTGATGAATACCTGCGGGAAATTCGCTCCCTATTTACGAAGGTAAAGATTCGTAAGCCAGACGCTTCGCGCGCACGATCGCGGGAAGTGTACATTGTGGCGACAGGGCGCAAATTATAGTACCCTACGCTAATTGTTAACACCGTTGTAATATGAGGTTAATCCCTTGAGTGACATGGCGAAAAACCTGATTCTCTGGTTGGTCATCGCAGTAGTGCTGATGTCTGTATTTCAGAGCTTCGGGCCCAGCGAGTCCAATAGCCGTAAGGTGGATTACTCTACCTTTATGTCTGAATTAAATCAGGATCAGATTCGGGAAGCGCGTATTAACGGACGTGAAATTAACGTTACCAAGAAAGACAGTAACCGCTATACCACGTTTATCCCGGTCAATGATCCCAAGTTGTTGGATATCCTGCTGACCCGGAACGTTAAAGTCGTCGGTGAACCGCCGGAAGAACCAAGCCTGCTGGCCTCGATCTTTATTTCCTGGTTCCCGATGCTGTTGCTGATAGGCGTCTGGATCTTTTTTATGCGTCAAATGCAGGGCGGCGGCGGCAAGGGGGCGATGTCCTTCGGCAAGAGCAAGGCCCGGATGCTGACTGAAGATCAGATCAAAACCACCTTTGCCGACGTTGCGGGCTGCGACGAAGCAAAAGAAGAAGTCAGCGAACTGGTCGATTACCTGCGTGAACCGAGCCGCTTTCAGAAGCTGGGCGGGAAAATCCCTAAAGGCGTGCTGATGGTCGGGCCGCCCGGGACCGGTAAAACCCTGCTGGCCAAGGCCATTGCCGGTGAAGCCAAAGTCCCGTTCTTCACCATTTCCGGCTCGGATTTCGTGGAAATGTTTGTCGGCGTCGGCGCGTCGCGTGTGCGCGACATGTTTGAACAGGCAAAGAAAGCCGCGCCATGCATCATCTTTATCGATGAAATCGATGCGGTGGGGCGCCAGCGCGGCGCGGGCCTGGGCGGCGGTCATGACGAACGCGAACAGACCCTGAACCAAATGCTGGTGGAAATGGATGGCTTCGAAGGCAATGAAGGCATCATCGTTATCGCGGCGACCAACCGTCCCGACGTGCTGGACCCGGCGTTGCTGCGTCCCGGCCGTTTTGACCGCCAGGTGGTCGTCGGCCTGCCGGATGTGCGCGGCCGTGAGCAGATCCTGAAAGTCCATATGCGCCGGGTACCGTTGTCCACTGATATGGACCCGTCGGTTATTGCCCGCGGCACCCCCGGTTTCTCGGGCGCCGATTTGGCCAACCTGGTCAATGAGGCCGCGTTGTTTGCCGCCCGCGGCAGCAAACGCGTGGTCTCGATGGTGGAATTTGAAAAGGCCAAGGATAAAATCATGATGGGCGCCGAACGCCGCTCCATGGTGATGACCGAAGCGCAAAAGGAATCCACCGCCTACCACGAGGCGGGCCACGCCATTATCGGTCGCCTGGTGCCCGAGCATGATCCGGTGCATAAGGTGACGATTATTCCGCGCGGCCGCGCGCTGGGCGTGACGTTCTTCCTGCCGGAAGGCGACGCCATCAGCGCCAGCCGCCAGAAGCTGGAAAGCCAGATCTCCACGCTGTACGGCGGCCGTCTTGCCGAGGAAATCATTTACGGCGTGCAGAAGGTTTCCACCGGCGCGTCCAACGATATCAAGGTGGCAACGTCCATTGCGCGCAATATGGTGACCCAGTGGGGCTTCTCCGAAAAGCTGGGGCCGCTGCTTTACGCCGAGGAAGAAGGCGAAGTGTTCCTGGGCCGCTCGGTGGCTAAGGCCAAGCATATGTCCGATGAGACGGCGCGTATTATCGACCAGGAGGTGAAATCCCTGATTGAACGCAACTATGCCCGGGCGCGCACTCTGCTGATGGAAAATATGGATATCCTGCATTCGATGAAGGATGCCCTGATGAAATATGAAACCATCGACGCCCCGCAAATCGACGATTTAATGGGCCGTAAAGCAGTGCGTCCGCCCGCGGGCTGGGATGATTCGCCGAGCAATCACTCCTCCGACAACGGCGGCACGCCTAAGGCGCCGACGCCGGTGGATGAACCCAACACCCCGACCGGCAACACCATGTCGGAGCAGTTCGGCAACAACTAAGCGCCTAAACAAAGCGTGGTGCCCGTACTCTCCTCCAACAGCCCCGGCTCAGCAGCCGGGGCTTTTTTATGCCTGGCCGGCCGGCGCGCGTCCCTGGTCGCGTTGTGCTCCTGCCGGTGTCCTAATGCGCATCGCAATGCTAAGATATGCCCGCGGCCGTATTCCGGCCTCTTCCCATTACGTTTTTAACGACGATGACGCCAGGACGCCGATTCGCACCACGTATTGCTCAAAGGAGAAAATCGTATGCAACTTCAGCTTGGCCAGCGCGTACTCGATCTGGGTTCCCCGCAGGTGATGGGGATCCTGAACGTCACGCCGGACTCCTTTTCCGACGGCGGCAAGTATCGCCGGCTTGACGCGGCGCTGGCCCATGCGCAGGCCATGGTTGCGGCCGGCGCGACGCTGATTGATATCGGCGGGGAATCCACCCGGCCCGGCGCCGCCCCGGTAAGCGACCAGGAAGAGGCTGACCGCGTGCTGCCGGTCGTCAGCGCGCTGGCGCAGCGGCTGGATGTGGCAATCTCGGTGGATACCTCGCGCGCGCTGGTGATGCGCGAGAGCGCGGCGGCGGGCGCCCATTTGATAAACGATATCCGCGCCCTGCGCGATCCTGGCGCCCTGGAGGTGGCCCGCGACAGCGGACTGCCGGTTTGCCTGATGCACATGCAGGGTGAACCGCGATCCATGCAGCAGGCGCCGCATTATGACGATGTCCTGGCGGAGGTAGATCGCTTTTTCGCCGGGCGTATCGCCGACTGCGTGGCGGCGGGAATCCCGAAAAACAAGCTATTGCTCGATCCGGGTTTCGGTTTCGGCAAGGATTTGGCGCATAATTACCGCCTTCTGGCCCGGGTGGGGGATTACCATCATTTCGGCCTGCCGCTCCTGGTGGGGATGTCGCGCAAATCCATGATAGGCCAACTTACCCAGGCGCCCGCGGAACAACGCGTTATCGGCAGCGTGGCCTGCGCGGTGATTGCCGCCATGCAGGGCGCGCAGATAATTCGCGTCCACGATGTCAAGGCAACCGTCGAGGCGATGCAAATCGTCACCGCGACTCTTTTAGCGAAGGAATCACTATTTGTATGAGTAACCATAAATACTTTGGCACCGACGGTATTCGCGGCAAGGTCGGCGAAAGCCCCATTACCCCTGATTTTGTGCTGAAGCTGGGATGGGCGGCGGGCAAGGTACTGGCGCGACATGGTTCGCGTAAAATCATTATCGGCAAGGACACGCGCATTTCGGGATATATGCTGGAGTCGGCGCTGGAGGCGGGACTGGCCGCGGCGGGATTGTCCGCCGCCTTTACCGGGCCGATGCCCACCCCGGCCATTGCCTACCTGACCCGTACCTTCCGGGCGGAAGCGGGCATTGTCATTTCCGCCTCCCATAATCCCTATTACGACAACGGCATCAAATTTTTCTCCATCGACGGCACCAAGCTGCCGGATGCGGTGGAGGAGGCCATCGAAGCCGAGCTGGAAAAAAACCTGACCTGTGTGGAAAGCGCCGAGCTGGGCAAGGCAAGCCGCATTGTCGACGCGGCGGGCCGCTATATCGAGTTCTGCAAAGGCACGTTTCCCAGCAACAGCAGCCTGAAGGGATTAAAAATCGTGGTGGATTGCGCCAACGGCGCCACTTACCACATCGCCCCCAGCGTGCTGCGCGAACTGGGGGCGCAGGTGGTGGCCATAGGCTGCCAGCCGGACGGCATGAATATCAACCAGGAGTGCGGCGCCACCGACGTGCGCCTGTTGCAGCGGCGCGTGCTGGAAGACAAGGCCGATCTTGGCATTGCTTATGACGGCGACGGCGATCGGGTGATTATGATCGACCACCTGGGCAACAAGGTGGACGGGGATCAGATCCTCTATATCATCGCCCGGGAAAAACTGCGCCAGGGCCAGCTCAGCGGCGGCGTGGTGGGTACGCTGATGAGCAATATGGGGCTGGAACTGGCGCTTAGGCAGTTGGGTATCCCGTTTGTGCGCGCCAAGGTAGGCGACCGTTACGTGCTGGAGAAAATGCAGGAGAAGGGCTGGCGCATCGGCGCGGAAAATTCCGGCCACGTGATCCTGCTGGATAAGACCACCACCGGCGACGGCATTATCGCCGGATTGCAGGTTCTCTCCGCCATGGTGGGCAATCATATGACCCTGCACGATCTGTGCAGCGGCATGCGTCTGCTGCCGCAAATCCTGGTGAATGTGCGCTTTGCCGGCATCGGCGACCCGCTGGAATCGGCGGCGGTAAAACAGGCGCAGGCGGACGTCGAAATAGCCCTGGCGGGGCGGGGCCGGGTGCTGCTGCGTAAATCCGGTACCGAACCCCTGATCCGGGTTATGGTGGAGGGGGAGGACGCGGAACAGGTTAACCGCCTGGCGCATCTTATTGCCGATGCGGTAAAAGCGGCGGATTAAGCGGCATGGCGCGCGGGCAAGCGCGCTTCCCGCTGCGCGGATGACGTTTTTTTCCGCAATCAGCGCGTTAGCCGCAATTTGCCCTTGCACGACTTAACGGCTTTAGTTAGTATTCACACCCGCTCCAGTCGGAGATTGTGACAACCGGATTGGGGCCATAGCCTAACGCGCGGTTTAACCCGCAAGGATACTGAAAAGATTATGTACGAAGCTCTGTTAGTCATATTCCTGTTGATAGCTGTCGGGCTGGTTGCGCTGATTATGCTGCAACAAGGTAAAGGTGCTGATATGGGGGCCTCTTTCGGCGCAGGCGCTTCCGCGACCCTGTTCGGTTCGAGCGGTTCCGGTAACTTCATGACCCGTGTGACGGCCGTGCTGGCAACGCTGTTTTTTATCCTCAGTCTGGTGTTGGGCAACCTTAGCGGCAGCCACAGCCAGAAAGGCAGCGAGTGGGATAATTTGAACCAGGCTCCGCAAGCGCAAAAGGCACCGTCCGAAGCGCCGGCGAAACCGAATAACGATATCCCGCAGTAATAGGTACCGTTTTATCTGAAGCGACGGGCGAAAAGAAACACGCCGGAGTGAGCAAATGCTGGTATGCCCAAGTGCGGGTGTCCAGAGATGTCGGTGTGCAGAAATGCCGGTATCTCACAATAGCGTCCCGGCGTTAAGTAATACCTGAAAATAACCGGTAACCAGCCGGATAAAAAGATAACTGGTTGCGCAATGCAGCGGATGTGAAAAAATCAGTGCCGAGGTGGTGGAATTGGTAGACACGCTACCTTGAGGTGGTAGTGCCCGATTGGGCTTACGGGTTCAAGTCCCGTCCTCGGTACCAAGTTTAAATAGAAGACGTCGCTGGACGTCTTTTTGCTTTTTAAGCACCGTCAAACCGGCGGGCAAACAGGCTTACCCTTCTTCAATTCGATGTTACCCTAATCTTCCCCCTTGAATGACACCCCTCTTTCCCGTGCCGGCATTCCTTTGACCATAAGCGATTTATACAATTATACGCCCATGCGATATGAGAAATTAGCAGCGAAATAATTTTACATGGCCGGCTTTGGGCCGGGATGGCGGATCGCGCCAAGAGTATTGTCGCCAAAATGCATCCGAGCATTTAATGAAAAAGTGGGGGAGTAAAATGACAACAGTATCCTTTACGCCAGGGCAACAGCCCCCGGAATACAGGGGTTGGCAAGAGCGGTTAACGCGCACTGAGCAAGATAAAATCGACACCGCCGCCGCCGGGCGGGCGCTAAAAAACATGGGTTCCGCGTTTGTCGGTAAACTCTCCGGGGCAAAGAATTCACTGCTGACGCTGCGCTCCGGTATTAAACAAACATCCTGGGCGGTTGGACATGGCATGGCGCGTCTGTTGGATAAACTCGCCATCGCCGGCAAGAGGATAGCCGCCGCCGCGCGCCGCTCTTCCCATGCAAGCGTTAGGGATATGCTCACCAAGCCGGTCTATAGGACCGTGCGGCCTGACCATGTTATCGGCCCCTTGCTGAATGACGGCGATTCACTGGCAGTCAATGGTAAAGAAATCAGGGACTATTTAATCAATAACCCCGGCAGTCCCCTTTTTGCCTCCGGCAATATCAAGATTACCGGACACACCATTAGCTTCATACAGCCGGAGACTATCCCGGGTACCGCGATGACCATTACCGGGCTGACCCTGGATAGCCGGGATAGCCACAGCGGCGAGGTACTCGGCGCGCTAAGGGAGGTTTTGCAGGATCCCAAAGCAATCTTCGGCAGCCTGGCTGAGTTATGCGCAATAATGACCGTGAACGACAAGCTCAACGTCGTGAAGATGCGCACCGCGCAGCTTATCGCTGACCAGTTGAACCAACCGTCGGTGAGGAAGGCATTGGTAACGCCGAAGTACGAATCGGCGATCAATAGCCTGGTGGCATATGACCCCAGAACGGATACCTATAAGCCCTGGTTTACCCCTGCGGCGCTTAACCGGAACGTCACGCCGCCCGGCGAACCGGCTTTTGCGGCGCGCGCGCCTGAAAAGCCGGTGGTCCCGCCGCGTCCGCCATGGCTTAGCAACGCCAGGTCAGTGGCGGTTCCAGACCGGACGGCGGGTACTGAGTCCACCATTGCCGGGGGCGTTAATAACGGCGCCGTTAATGCGCCGGTTGGGCGCGCGGGACCAACGGTCCACGATGCCGGCAAGAGCGTGGCAGAGCTGCGCAAGCTATTTGATAAGCCATGACTCTCGCGGTATTGCCTGTGATGGTTGGCCGGGAAAAGCATAGCCGCGCGCGCTGTGCTTTTCGCCCGCGGGTTGACGCTCTCTTCCCATCACCGGATGTCGGCGCGCGCTGAAAGAAGGCTTGCCCGACCGCCGGTGTTATGAAATACTCTGCCTCCCCAATCGCTAACGTCAGCCGCGTGCGGTTTCTACCAGGCGTTGCAGTATCGGTGGTTTGCCGGCGTCATTTTCCGCTAGGAAAAAAACGCTATGGCCCTTAAAAGGCCGTAAATACATGAGATTGGCGGGATCTTTTGCTCAACGTTACCGTTTGTTATGTAATGATAACTTGCTTTTTTATGGTTATCGGCGTAATATTTGCAACGTTTTCAGACGCGGGGTGGAGCAGCCTGGTAGCTCGTCGGGCTCATAACCCGAAGGTCGTCGGTTCAAATCCGGCCCCCGCAACCACTTTCCCTTAGAGTTCTTTTTCAAATATACTGCCCAGTACGTTATACTGTTTGATATCGCAGCGGCGTTTGAAAAAAGATTCTATGGAATGTTGTAAAGCCGCTTTGCGGCTTACAGGGTCCCAGTCGCAAAAAGCCCCGAATTTTCGGGGTTTTTTGTTATTAAACTACAGAAATACTGGGCTTTTTAGCCCTTTTTTTATGTCTTGGGGGTGGGCTTGTCCACATTAGAACAAAAATTGACTGAGATGATCGCCGCACCGGTGGAAGCCTTGGGCTATGAGCTGGTAGGCATAGAATTCATCCGGGGCCGGCAGTCAACGTTACGCATCTATATTGATAGTGACAAGGGTATCACCGTCGATGATTGTGCTGATGTCAGCCGCCAGGTCAGCGCGGTGCTCGACGTCGAGGATCCGATCCAAGTGGCCTACAGCCTCGAGGTGTCTTCTCCGGGCCTCGATCGTCCGTTATTCGCCGCCGCGCATTATACGCAGTTCATCGGTGAAGAAGTCAGCGTGGTTTTGCGCATTGCGGTGCAAAACCGTCGCAAATGGCAGGGAATCATTAAAACGGTTGACGGCGAAATGATCACGGTGACGGTGGAAGGAAAAGATGAAGTGTTCGCTTTAAGCAACATCCAGAAAGCGAACCTGGTACCCCACTTTTAACGTTTTAATGAGGCAACTAGGATGAATAAAGAAATTCTGGCTGTTGTTGAAGCAGTTTCCAATGAGAAAGCGGTTCCGCGCGAAAAAATTTTTGAAGCGCTGGAAACTGCACTGGCTACGGCAACAAAGAAAAAATACGAGCAAGAGATTGAGGTTCGTGTCAATATCGATCGGAAAACCGGCGATTTCGAAACCTTTCGCCGTTGGGTCATCGTGAATGAAGTCACGCAGCCGACGCGCGAAATCACCTTTGACGCGGCGCAGTTTGAAGATCCGGCGGCCGTATTAGGCGGTTACGTCGAGGACGAAATTGAATCCGTGGTATTTGACCGCATCACGACCCAAACCGCTAAACAGGTTATCGTCCAGAAAGTGCGTGAAGCCGAACGCGCCATGGTCGTGGATCAGTTCCGCCAGCATGAAGGCGAAATCGTCACCGGCGTAGTGAAAAAAGTCAATCGCGACAATATCAGCCTCGATTTGGGCAGCAACGCCGAAGCGGTGATTGGCCGTGAAGATATGCTGCCGCGCGAGAACTTCCGCCCCGGCGATCGTATCCGCGGTGTTCTTTATTCAGTACGTCCGGAAGCACGCGGCGCCCAGCTGTTTGTGAGCCGTTCCCGCCCAGAAATGCTGATAGAATTATTCCGTATCGAAGTACCGGAAATCGGCGAAGAGGTCATTGAGATCAAGGCCGCCGCCCGCGATCCGGGTTCACGGGCTAAAATCGCCGTGAAAACCAACGACAAGCGTATCGATCCGGTCGGCGCCTGTGTCGGTATGCGCGGCGCGCGCGTACAGGCGGTGTCCAGCGAATTGGGCGGCGAACGTATCGATATCATCCTCTGGGATGATAATCCGGCGCAGTTTGTCATCAACGCCATGGCCCCGGCCGACGTGGCCTCCATCGTGGTCGATGAAGACAAGCACCAGATGGATATCGCGGTGGAATCCGGCAACCTGGCCCAGGCCATCGGCCGTAACGGGCAGAACGTCCGCCTGGCCTCGCAGCTAAGCGGCTGGGAGCTGAACGTGATGACCGTCGAGGATCTGCAGGAGAAACATCAGGCCGAAGCCCATGCCGCCATCGATATCTTCACCAAGTATCTGGACATTGATGAAGAATTCGCCACGGTACTGGTTGAAGAAGGCTTTTCCTCATTGGAAGAACTCGCGTATGTCCCAATGAAGGAACTGCTGGAAATCGAAGGGCTTGATGAAGAAATGGTAGAAGCGTTGCGTGAGCGGGCGAAAAACGCCCTGACCACGCTCGCCCTGGCGCAGGAAGAGAATCGCGGCGGGGGCAAGCCGGCTGAAGACCTGTTAAGTCTACCGGAGCTTGAGCGCGAAATGGCGTTCAAGCTGGCGGAGCGCGGTGTTTGTACGCTGGAAGATCTTGCCGAACAGGGTGTCGATGACCTGTCAGATATTGAAGGGCTGAGTAGTGAAAAAGCCGGTGAGCTGATTATGGCCGCGCGCAATATCTGTTGGTTTGGCGACAACGCGTAATAAACTGTAGCAGGAAAGGAACAGCATGACAGATGTAACCGTAAAATCGCTCGCCGCAGAAATTCAGACTCCGGTCGATCGCCTGGTACAGCAGTTTGCTGATGCTGGTATCGACAAGACCGAAGCCGATTCTGTGACCCAGCATGAAAAACAAACGTTATTAGCGCACCTGAACCGTGAGCGGGGCAGCGCGCCGAATAAACTCACTTTACAGCGTAAAACCCGCAGTACCTTGAATATTCCGAGTACAGGCGGTAAAAGTAAATCGGTGCAAATAGAAGTCCGCAAGAAACGCACGTACGTGCAACGCGATCCCCAGTCCGCCGAACAGGCGGAAGCGGAAGAGCTGGCTAAACGTGAAGCGGAAGAACTGGCCCTTCGTGAGGCTGAAGAGCGTGCTGCGCATGAAGCCGCTGAAAAAGCCAAGCATGAAGCCGAAGAAAAAGCAAAACGTGCGGCCGACGATAAAGCCAAACGTGAGGCCGCTGATACAGCGAAGCGTGTGGCAGCGGAAAGTGAAAAATTGACCAACCAGCAGACCAATAATATGACTAAGTCACCACAGGCGGTCGAAAAAGCCCGCCGTGAAGCCGAGGCCGCTGAGCTTAGACGTAAAGCGGAAGAGGAAACGCGTCGCAAGGTTGAAGAAAGTGCACGCCTCGCCGTCGAAGAAGCCAAGCGGATGGCGGAAGAAAACGGCGGCACCTGGGTTGCCACGCCGGAACCGACGGAAGAAGATGCCAGTGACTATCACGTCACCACCTCTCATCACGCCCGCGAGGCGGAAGATGAAAACGACCGTAAGGTCGAAGGTGAGCGTCGCGCCCGCACGCGCGGCGGCAAGGCGACCAAACAGAAAAAGACCAGCCGTCTGTCCGAATCCAAGGCCGACCGTGAAGAAGCGCGCGCCGTGGGCCGTAAAGGCAAGCGCAAGCCAAGCACGCTGCAGCAGAGCTTTAATAAGCCCGCCCAGATCGTTAACCGCGATGTGGTGATTGGCGAAACCGTCACCGTTGCCGAACTGGCCAATAAAATGGCGGTGAAAGGTTCCCAGGTTATCAAGGCGATGATGAAACTCGGCGCCATGGCGACCATCAACCAGGTTATCGATCAGGAAACCGCGCAGCTGGTGGCCGAGGAAATGGGCCATAAAGTTATCCTGCGCCGCGAGAATGAACTCGAAGAAATGGTGATGAGCGACCGCGATATCGACGCGGCGGCCGAACCCCGCGCGCCGGTGGTGACCATTATGGGTCACGTCGACCATGGTAAGACCTCGTTGCTCGACTATATCCGCTCCACGAAAGTGGCGGCAGGCGAAGCCGGCGGCATCACCCAGCATATCGGCGCCTACCATGTGGAAACCGAGAATGGCATGATCACTTTCCTGGATACCCCCGGACATGCGGCGTTTACCGCCATGCGTGCGCGCGGCGCCCAGGCGACGGATATCGTGGTGCTGGTCGTGGCCGCTGACGACGGCGTGATGCCGCAGACCATCGAGGCCATTCAGCACGCCAAGGCGGCGAAGGTGCCGGTCGTGGTGGCGGTGAATAAAATCGACAAACCCGAAGCCGATCCGGATCGGGTGAAGAACGAGTTAACCCAGTACGGCGTGATCCCGGAAGAATGGGGCGGCGAAAGCCAGTTCGTCAACGTGTCGGCGAAATCCGGCGTCGGTATCGACGAACTGCTTGACGCTATCCTGCTGCAGGCCGAAGTGCTGGAGCTTAAAGCCATCCGCAACGGCATGGCCAGCGGCGCGGTGATTGAATCCTTCCTGGATAAGGGCCGCGGCCCGGTTGCGACCGTACTGGTGCGCGAAGGCACGCTCAATAAAGGCGATATCGTCCTGTGCGGCTTTGAGTACGGCCGTGTGCGCGCGATGCGCGACGAGTTGGGACGTGAAGTCTCCTCGGCCGGCCCCTCCATCCCGGTAGAGATCCTCGGCCTGTCCGGCGTGCCCGCCGCGGGTGATGAAGCCACGGTGGTGCGTGACGAGAAGAAAGCGCGGGAAGTGGCCTTATACCGTCAGGGCAAATTCCGCGAAGTCAAACTGGCGCGCCAGCAGAAGTCCAAGCTGGAGAATATGTTCGCCAATATGACCGAAGGCGAAGTCTCCGAGCTGAATATCGTGCTGAAAGCCGACGTTCAGGGCTCCACCGAAGCGATTTGCGATGCTCTCGAAGCCTTGTCCACCGCTGAGGTTAAGGTCAAGATTGTCGGCTCCGGCGTCGGCGGCATCACCGAAACCGATGCCACCCTGGCCGCGGCGTCCAACGCCATCATCCTGGGCTTCAACGTTCGTGCCGATGCCTCCGCCCGCCGGGTGGTTGAAGCGGAAAGCCTGGACCTGCGCTACTACTCGGTTATCTATGACCTGATTGATGAAGTCAAACAGGCCATGAGCGGTATGCTGGCCCCGGAATATCGCCAGGAAATCATCGGCCTGGCCGAAGTGCGCGATGTGTTCCGCTCGCCGAAGTTCGGCGCCATCGCCGGTTGTATGGTGACGGAAGGCGTGGTGAAGCGTCACAACCGTATCCGCGTGCTGCGCGACAACGTCGTGATCTACGAAGGCGAGCTGGAATCCCTGCGCCGCTTCAAGGATGACGTCAACGAAGTGCGCAACGGCATGGAATGTGGTATCGGCGTGAAGAACTACAACGATGTCCGTCCGGGTGATGTGATTGAAGTCTTCGAAACCATCGAGATTCAACGCACCATCGAGTAAACCGCCGCGAACATTTATTGATGCAAGGGGGCTTATGCCCCCTGTTTTGTCTGGAGAAATTATAATGGCAAAAGAATATAGCCGAACCCAGCGCGTCGCCCAGGAAATGCAAAAAGAAATTGCCATCATCCTGCAGCGCGAAATCAAGGACCCCCGCGTCGGCATGGCCACCGTCTCCGGCGTGGAAGTGTCGCGCGACCTGGCCTACGCCAAGGTGTTCGTGACCTTCCTTAATGATAACGAACCACAGCAGATAAAAATCGGCATCACCGCGCTGCAGGACGCCTCCGGGTTTATCCGCAGCCTGCTGGGCAAGGCCATGCGCCTGCGCGTCGTGCCGGAACTGACCTTCTCCTACGATAACTCGCTGGTGGAAGGCATGCGCATGTCCAACCTGGTCAGCCAGGTGGTGCAAAAAGATCGCGCCCGCCGCAGCGAAGCCGAACCCGACGAGGGCGGCGAGGGCAAGGAAGACTGATGGGCCGCCCAAGTCGTCGCGGCCGCGATATTGACGGCATCGTATTGCTGGACAAGGGGATGGGCCTCTCCTCCAACGATTTGCTGCAAAAAGTTAAGCGGCTGTTCCACGCCAATAAAGCCGGGCACACCGGCGCGCTGGATCCGCTCGCCACCGGTATGCTGCCCATTTGCCTGGGGGAAGCGACTAAATTCTCCCAGCATCTGCTTGATGCGGACAAGCGCTACCGGGTGGTGGCCCGGCTGGGCCAGCGCACCGATACCTCCGATGCCGAGGGCACTATCATCAGCGAGCGCCCGGTGGCAATCGATCAGGTCCGGCTGGAGCAGGCCCTGGCGCGCTTTCGCGGCGAAACGCCGCAAACGCCCTCGATGTATTCGGCGCTGAAATACCAGGGCAAACCGCTGTATGAATATGCGCGCCAGGGAATAGATGTACCCCGTCCCACGCGTTTGATTACCCTGTATGCGCTGGAGTTGATCCGCTGGGATCAGGATAGCGTCGAGCTGGAAATCCATTGCTCGAAAGGCACCTATATCCGCACGATCGTCGACGATCTGGGCGAAATGCTGGGCTGCGGCGCCCATGTGATTGTCCTGCGCCGCCTGGCGGTGGCGCGTTATCCCGCGGAGCGCATGGTCACGCTGGAACAGTTGCAGGCGCTGGCCGCCGCCGATCCGCTGGCGCCGGCCACCCTCGCCGCGCTTGACAGCCTGCTGCTGCCGATGGACAGCGCGGTGGATGATATGCCCGAGCTCAATTTGCCGCCGGCCGCCGCCGGCCTGGTCAGAATGGGCCAAACGGTCGCCACGGCCGATGCGGCGCGGACGGGTATGGTCCGGTTGACCGAAGGGGTGGAACGGCGCTTTTTCGGCGTGGGGGAAATCACCGAAACCGGCCTGGTCGCCCCCCGGCGGCTGGTGGCCGAACCGCGCGTTTGATTGAGTGCGCGCCTTGCGATCGGGGTGCGCTAAGAGTAGAATAGCGCGGCTTATGAATGGGGTTGCTGAATTAGAGATCGGCGCCTGTGTATTTCACAATAAATCTGGAGTGTTATAATGTCTCTAAGTGTTGAAGCGAAAGCTAAAATTGTTACTGATTTCGGCCGTGATGCCAACGATAGCGGTTCCACCGAAGTACAGGTTGCTCTTTTGACCGCTCAAATCAGCCATTTGCAAGGCCATTTTGCGGAACATAAAAAAGATCACCACAGCCGTCGTGGCCTGCTGCGTATGGTTTCACAGCGTCGTAAGCTGCTTGACTACCTGAAAGGTAAAGATGTCGCACGTTACACCGGCCTGATCGAGCGCCTGGGCCTGCGTCGCTAAGCCAGACAGTTTCGGTAGAAAGGGGCCTTATGTGGCCCCTTTCTTCTAGGGAGCAATAACCTTTCCCGGTAATGCGTTGTTGCTTAAGTAGATTCTTCAATTGCTGACATACGCGCGGCTAATGAGAGACTTTATCCGCAGGGTAAGGATTGTCATTAGTCGCGAGGATGCGATAAGAAGATGGGTTAGTCATCGGTGAGTTTTTCTGATTATGCTCACCCTGAAAAAGGATATCATTTTGCTAAATCCGATCGTGCGCAAGTTTCAATACGGCCAACATACCGTCACCCTCGAAACCGGTATGATGGCTCGCCAGGCGACCGCCGCCGTGATGGTCAGCATGGACGACACCGCGGTATTCGTTACCGTGGTCGGGGCCAAGCAGGCCAAGCCGGGACAGAGTTTTTTCCCGCTGACCGTGAACTACCAGGAAAGAACGTATGCCGCCGGGCGTTTCCCGGGTGGCTTCTTCCGTCGCGAAGGCCGTCCCAGCGAAGGCGAAACCCTGATTTCCCGTCTGATTGACCGTCCGATTCGCCCGCTGTTCCCGGAAGGCTTCCTCAATGAAATCCAGGTGATTGCCACCGTGGTATCGGTCAATCCCCAGGTAAGCCCGGATATCGTGGCGATGATTGGCGCTTCCGCCGCCCTCAGTCTGTCCGGCATTCCGTTCAGCGGCCCGATCGGCGCGGCGCGTGTCGGTTATATCGATAGCCAGTACGTCCTGAACCCGACCATGGCCGAACTGGCCGTAAGCCGTCTGGACCTGGTGGTCGCCGGCACCGCGAACGCCGTGCTGATGGTTGAGTCCGAAGCGCAGCTGCTAAGCGAAGACGAAATGCTGGGCGCGGTGGTGTTCGGCCACGAACAACAGCAGATTGTCATCGACAATATCAATGCCCTGGTTGCCGAAGCCGGCAAACCGAAATGGGAATGGCATGCCCCGGAAGTTAACGCCGCGCTGCAAAGCCGCGTTGCCGCACTGGCTGAAGGCCGCCTGGGCGATGCTTACCATATTACGGAAAAACTTGAGCGCTACGCCCAGGTCAACGCCATCAAGGCCGATGTGGTCGCCGCGCTGCAGGCCGAGGACGACACCCTCGACGAAGGCGACATCAAGGAACTGCTGGGCAGCCTGGAAAAAACCGTGGTCCGTAGCCGCGTATTGCGTGGCGAACCGCGTATCGACGGTCGCGAAAAAGACATGATCCGCGGCCTGGATATCCGTACCGGCGTACTGCCGCGCACCCATGGCTCCGCCCTGTTTACCCGCGGCGAAACCCAGGCGCTGGTGACCGCCACCCTCGGCACCGAACGCGACGCCCAGAACATTGATGAGCTGACCGGCGAGCGTACCGACCGTTTCCTGCTACACTATAACTTTCCTCCGTACTGCGTTGGCGAAACCGGTATGGTCGGCTCGCCGAAACGTCGCGAAATCGGCCATGGCCGCCTGGCGAAACGCGGTGTGCTGGCGGTAATGCCTAAAGCGAGTGAATTCCCGTATACCGTGCGTGTGGTATCGGAAATTACGGAATCCAACGGTTCTTCGTCCATGGCCTCCGTTTGCGGCGCGTCATTGGCCTTGATGGACGCAGGGGTGCCTATCAAGGCGGCCGTTGCCGGCATCGCGATGGGCCTGGTGAAGGAAGGCGACAATTTTGTGGTCCTGTCCGATATCCTGGGCGACGAAGATCATCTTGGCGACATGGATTTCAAGGTGGCCGGCAGCCGTGAAGGCGTGACCGCGCTGCAAATGGATATTAAGATTGAAGGCATCACCCGCGAAATCATGCAGGTGGCGTTAAACCAGGCCAAAGGCGCCCGGTTGCATATCCTGGGCGTGATGGAACAGGCTATCAGCCTTCCGCGCGGCGATATCTCCCAGTTCGCGCCGCGTATCCATACCATTAAAATCAGTCCCGACAAGATCAAGGACGTGATTGGTAAAGGCGGCTCGGTTATCCGCGCGCTGACCGAAGAAACCGGCACCACCATCGAAATCGAAGATGACGGTACGGTGAAGGTGGCGGCGACCGATGGTGAAAAAGCCCGTCATGCCATTCGTCGTATCGAAGAGATTACCGCTGAAATCGAAGTGGGCCGCATCTATAATGGTAAAGTGACCCGTATCGTTGATTTTGGCGCGTTTGTGGCCATCGGCGGCGGCAAGGAAGGTCTGGTGCATATCTCGCAAATCGCCGACAAGCGCGTGGAGAAAGTGTCCGACTTCCTGCAGATGGGTCAGGAAGTCCCGGTTAAGGTCCTGGAAGTCGATCGCCAGGGGCGTGTGCGCCTGAGCATCAAGGAAGCGACCGCGCCCGGGCAGGATCAGGTTGTGCCGGAAGTAGAATAATCAGCACGGAATTAGAGTAGAATAACTGTTAGCGCATTTTACAGCTCCTTACCGGGTAGGGGGCTGTTCGTATCACAAGGGCGGGACGCCTTGTGTTAAGCCGATGGGGGACAGGACGTTCATCCAATGTTTTTCTTCGGGAGTGGGAAATGAGGCCTTACTTGCGCTGGTGGTTCGTTGCGATGGCGTTTATGCTGGCAGGATGCAGCAACATTGATTGGCGTAAAGATGACGTTTTAGCTGTGCCATTACAGCCGACGTTACAACAGGAAGTCATCCTGGCACGCATGGAACAAATCCTGGCGAGCCGGGCACTAACCGATGATGAACGAGCACAGCTATTATATGAGCGCGGAGTGCTGTATGATAGTCTCGGGTTGAGAGCGCTGGCGCGAAATGATTTTTCACAAGCGTTGGCTATCCGGCCTGATATGCCTGAGGTTTTTAACTATCTCGGCATTTATTTGACGCAGGCAGGCAATTTTGATGCTGCCTATGAAGCGTTTGATTCTGTACTAGAGCTTGATCCAACTTACAACTACGCGTATTTAAACCGTGGCATTGCCTTGTATTATGGAGGCCGCTACCGTTTGGCGCAGGATGATCTGCAGGCGTTTTATCGCGACGACCCAAATGATCCTTTCCGTTCGCTGTGGCTTTATCTGGTTGAGAAACAAATCGATACCAACAAAGCCAAAGACGCGCTGACTCAGCGCTATAAAAAAGCGAACAGGGGGCAATGGGGATGGAATATTGTCGAGTTCTACCTGGGGGACATCAGTGAAACTACGCTGATGGAGCGCCTTAAGGCGGACGCAACGGATAACACTTCGCTCGCCGAGCATCTCAGTGAAACTGACTTCTATTTAGGTAAGCATTACCTAAGTCTGGGGGACAAGAACTCCGCTTCGGCGCTGTTCAAACTGACGGTCGCTAACAACGTACATAACTTTGTTGAGCACCGCTATGCATTGTTGGAATTGGCGCTCTTAGGCCAAGGGCAAGACGACCTATCAGAATCGGACCAGCAATAGCTGACGAACTAAACTATTCAGCCCATTACCTTTTTTATCATCTGCAAGGGTGAGGGCTTGTTTGTTCGTTTTAAATCCAATTTGAGCCGGTTCACACTTTTGATGAAAATGAATGAATGTTTTCACGACGAGGTATGTAGACTGGCCGCCATGATGAAATGAGGCACGTGTACATGTCTGAAGTTGAAACCAAAGCAGAAATTAATTTTGCCGATCTGGGGCTTTCCACCCCCATCCTGAACGCCCTGACCGACCTGGGTTATGAAAAACCATCGCCGATCCAGTTAGAATGTATTCCGCAGCTGCTCGCGGGACGCGACGTCTTGGGTATGGCGCAAACCGGGAGCGGCAAGACCGCCGCGTTTGCCCTGCCTTTATTACACAATATCAATGCCGAACTGGCTGTACCGCAGGTGCTGGTGCTGGCGCCGACCCGTGAGCTGGCTGTGCAGGTCGCGGAAGCGATTTCCGATTTTGCCAAGCACATGAAAGGCATTAACGTGGTGGCGCTGTACGGCGGCCAGCGTTATGACGTGCAGCTGCGCGCCCTGCGCCAGGGTCCGCAGGTGGTGGTGGGCACGCCCGGTCGTTTGCTCGACCATTTGAAACGCGGCACCCTCGACCTGTCCAAATTAAGCGGACTGGTGCTGGACGAAGCCGATGAAATGCTGCGCATGGGCTTTATCGAAGATGTCGAAACCATTATGGCGCAGATCCCGGCCAAACATCAGACCGCCTTGTTCTCGGCCACCATGCCGGAAGCGATTCGCCGCATTACCCGTCGTTTTATGAACGACCCGCAGGAAGTGCGCATTCAATCAAGCGTCACCACCCGTCCGGACATCAGCCAGAGCTACTGGACGGTGCAGGGCATGCGTAAGAATGAAGCGCTGGTCCGTTTCCTGGAAGCGGAAGACTTTGACGCCGCCATCATCTTCGTGCGCACCAAAAATGCCACGCTGGAAGTGGCGGAAGCGCTGGAGCACAGCGGCTACAACAGCGCGGCGCTGAACGGCGATATGAACCAGGCGTTGCGTGAGCAAACGCTGGACCGCCTGAAGGACGGCCGCCTCGATATCCTGATTGCCACCGATGTAGCTGCGCGCGGCCTGGATGTTGATCGCATCAGCCTGGTCGTGAACTACGATATCCCGATGGATTCTGAGTCCTACGTTCACCGTATCGGCCGTACCGGCCGTGCGGGCCGCGCCGGCCGTGCGCTGCTGTTTGTTGAAAACCGCGAACGCCGCCTGCTGCGTAATATCGAACGCATCATGAAGCTGACCATTCCGGAAGTGGAAATCCCGACCGGTGACGTCCTGAGCCAGCGTCGCCTGGCTAAATTCGCCGCCAAGGTCCAGGCCCAGTTGGAAAGCAGCGATTTGGATATGTACCGCGCGCTGCTGGCTAAATTACAGCCGGCGGAAGAGCTGGATATGGAAACGCTGGCCGCCGCGTTGCTGAAAATGGCCCAGGGCGAACGCCCGCTGATCCTGCCGCCTGATCCGGTCATTAATCGTCGTCCGCGCAGCGAGTTCCGCGATCGTGACGAACGTCGCCCTGAAGGCGCCGATCGCGGTGGCGAACGTCCGGCCCGCCGTGAACGTCGCGACGTTGGCGAAATGGATCTGTACCGCATTGAAGTGGGCCGTGATGACGGCGTTGAAGTACGTCATATCGTGGGCGCCATTGCCAACGAAGGCGATATCAGCAGCCGCTATATCGGTAATATCAAGCTGTTTGCTTCCCACTCCACCATTGAGCTGCCGAAAGGCATGCCGGGCGATATGCTGTCGCATTTCACCCGTACGCGCATCCTGAATAAACCGATGAACATGCAGTTTGTCGGCGAAGCAGTGGCCGCGCCGCGCGGTGAACGCCGTGGCGGCGGTGCCGGTGCCGGTGCGCCGCGTGGCGCCTTTGGCGGCGAACGTCGTGAAGGCGGCAACGGTGCTCCCGCCGGTCGTCGCAGCTTCAGCGGCAGCCGTGAAGGCGGCGCGCCGGCGGAACGTCGTTTCAGCGGCAGCCGTGACGGCCAGCGCGGGCCGCGTCGCGAAGGCGATGCCGCGCCGACCACGCGTCGCCGTGATGCATAATCGCTGAATGATAAAAAAACCCGCTGCGGCGGGTTTTTTTATGGCGGAAGGCAACCCGGCTCGGGGGACAGGGTCAGGTGGGATTTAACAAGCGATTACGCCGTCAGTGCCGACCGCGCCGCCATCGCCAGCTCAAACGAACGCAGCCGGGCCTGGTGATCAAAAATCTGGCCGTTGATCATCAGCTCATCCGCGCCGGTTTTATCGATAATCGCCTGCAGCCCGGCGCGCACCTGATCGCGATCGCCCACCACCGACATGCGCAGCGCCTGTTCCACGCCATATTGCTCGCCTTGCGACCATAACGCGTCGAGGTCCTGCACCGGCGCCGGCAGCGGGCCGGGCCGGCCGCGGCGCAGGTTAATGAACTGCTGCTGCATGGAGGTAAACAGGAAACGCGCGTCGCGTTCGCTGTCGGCGGCCACCACATTGATGCACACCATGGCGTAAGGCTGTTCGAGGGAGGCGGACGGTTTGAAATTCCGGCGGTAGAGATCCAATGCCTGCCACAACAGGTCCGGCGCGAAATGCGAGGCGAAGGCAAACGGCAGCCCCAATGCCGCCGCCAGCTGGGCGCTGTACAGACTGGAGCCCAGCAGCCAGATTGGCACATGCAATCCCTGTCCCGGCACGGCCTGCACCGGCTGGCCCGGCTTCGCGTCGTCGAAATAGCCCAACAGCTCCTGCACGTCGCGCGGGAAATTATCCACCTCGCCGGCCAAATGGCGGCGCAGGGCAATCATGGTACGCTGATCGGTGCCCGGGGCGCGTCCCAGGCCCAGATCGATACGTTTGGGGTAAAGGGTTGCCAGCGTGCCGAACTGTTCGGCAATCACCAACGGCGAATGGTTCGGCAGCATTACGCCGCCGGAGCCTATCCGCAGCGTGGTGGTGCCGCCGGCGATATAGCCCAGCAGCACCGCGGTGGCGGCACTGGCGATACCGGTCATATTGTGGTGCTCGGCCGCCCAGTAACGATGATAGCCCCATGCCTCGGCGTGGCGGGCGAGATCAAGCGAGCATTCAAACGCCTGCCGGGGCGTGGAGCCCTGGGGTACCGGCGCCAGGTCGAGCAGCGAAAAAGCGATAGGTTGTTGTTTAATCATAAGTAAACTCACAGTCAGTCGTCGCCCATAGCTTTGCGGGCTAATGATAACTATGAGTATTACCCAATTTTCCGCTTTCCGATACTACTAATATTTGTAGGGTTATCGACCGCCGAATCCGCGGCGCACGCCTTGGGGACGCCCGCTACTCCACCAGTTCCAGCCCGGCGATACGCCGCCAGTAGCCGTTGCAGTCCCTGTCGCGCGCCAGCGCCAGGGGCTGCTGTCCCTGCTGGTTGGCCCTAAAACGCTCCAGCATGGCGAGGGTATCCATTCCCTGCGGCGACAGCCGTACCACATCCACCATACCTTGCATGGAGGTCTGTTCGTTAATCAGGTTATAGCAATAGCCGCTTTGGGTCTGGATGCCGTTGAGGACGAATACCCGCTGCTGTTCCTGCGACAAGACCTCGCGCCCCTGCGGATACTTAATGCAGCAGGTTTCACATTCGTCTTTCGGCCGGTTTTCCGAACGCGCGGTAAAACAGCGGGCGGAATAGGCCAGGGGAAGGTGGCCGTAGCTGAACAGTTCCACTTCAAACCCGCCGCGAAAACCGAGCTCGTCGCATTGCGCCAGAATATTGCCCAGCCATTCCCTGGACAGCTCCACCGGCATACACCAGCGCACCATGCCCTGGCGGTGCAGGATGCGCAGGGTATAGGCGTTATAGCAATTCAAGGCGGGACCGGCGACAAACGGCAGCCGGTGTTCCGCCGCGAGGTGCGCCAGGCCGATATCGTTCGCCTCCAGCAGAAACTCGCCGTTGTCCAGATAACGTTTCAGCTCGCTTAATTCCGATGGCGCCTGAATCAGCGCCAGCGTGGAAATCACCACCTGCTTGCCGGCGGACGCCACCGCTTTGGCAAGCGACAGCCAATCGCCGGTTTTCATGGCGCGGCGTTTACTGCAAATGGTCTCGCCCAGATAAATGATATCGGCGCTGCTGTCGCACGCCGCCTGGTAAAAGGCTTCGATATCCGGTTTCGGCCAGTAATAGAGTACCGGCCCCAATGCATATTTCATGTCGGGTCTCCTGTTACTGCCAGCGGCGATGATAGGCGCCAAGCGTGGTTTGCGTTCCTTCGGACACCGCGCCCAGCGCCTCGGTCCATGCGGGCAGCGGCGCAAAATCCTGGGGATTGGCGATACAGTTGTCGATAGCCTGGCGCCAGACCTTGGTCACCTGGCTGACGTAAGCGGGGCTGCGCTGCCGTCCTTCGATTTTCACCGAGGCGATATTGGCCGCCAGCAGTTCGGGAAGCAAAGACAGCGTATTGAGGCTGGTCGGCTCCTCCAGCGTATGATACTTCTGTCCGTCCACGTAATAGCGGCCCTTGCACAACGTCGGGTAGCCGGCGTATTCGTCCGGGCCGTAGCTGTCGATAAGGACGTTGTTCAGACGCGATTCCATGGCGGAGCCGGTTTGCGTCCAGCGCACGAAACGCGCCGGTGAACAGGCGCCGACGGTATTGGGCGATTCGCCCGTGAGGTAGGAGGAGAGATAGCAGCGCCCCTCCGCCATGATGCACAGGCTGCCGAAGGCGAACACTTCCAGCGGTACCGGGCTGATAAGCGCCAGCTGTTTCACCTGATGCATCGACAGCACGCGCGGCAGCACCACCCGCGCCACGTCAAAATGCTGTTGGTAGAAGCGGATGGCCGCCTCGTTGGTGGCGGACGCCTGCACCGAGACATGGCGTTCAATCTGCGGATAACGCGCGGCGGCGTATTCCAGCATGGCGGGATCCGCCAGGATCAGCGCGTCCGCCCCCGCCTGGGCCGCCATATCCACGGCGCGTTGCCAGCGCGCGTAACCGTCAGGGTGGGCAAATGTATTAATGGCGATATGCAGTTTTCGTCCGTGGCGATGCACGTACTCCTGCGCTTCCTGCAGACGTTTGTCGGTAAAATTCAGGCCGGCGAAATGGCGGGCGTTGGTATCGTCCTTCAGGCCGATATACACCGCGTCGGCGCCGTTATCGACGGCAGCCTTGAGGGCCGGAAGGTTCCCGGCGGGACAGAGCAGCTCCATAAAGCTCCCGAATAGTGTGTTGGCATGGGCGCAGAGCGTGTCATGCCGTAAAGGATCATTAGCCAACGGGTTGTTTTAGCAGCAAATGATGCATAGTCGTTATGGCAATTCTAAATAAGGTTGGCGCGGGAAAGATTGATTTGAGGCAGCTTATGGCGTAATGACAGCATTTAAAGCTGCGACGGCTATGCTTAAATAAGCAATCTTTCTTTATGAATAATTGATGTAGACCCCGACTGGTTTTAACCACTGTGGCAAAATAGGCGCAGATTCGTTTAGAGGAGTAGAAACAGTGTTGGAAAAACTACGAGCACACTTGGTGCGCCGGGGGCCGTCGCTGTTGCGCTTGCCGATCACACTGACACCGTTCGCGTTGCAGCGTCAGGTGTTGGAACAGGCGCTGCGCTGGCAGTTTCGCGCAGCGCTGGCCGAGGGTGAACTGGCTTTTCTGGAGGGGCGCTGGCTTAGGATCGAGGTCGAGGATATCGCGCTGGTATGGTATATGACCGTCGAAAATGAGCAACTGAAGGTCAGCCGCCAGGCGCGGGCCGATGTCAGCTTCAGCGGCAATGCCAACGATCTGATCCTTATCGCCGCCCGTAAGGAGGACCCCGACACGTTGTTTTTCCAGCGCCGGCTGCGCATCGAAGGCGATACCGAGCTTGGCCTGTACGTGAAAAATCTCATGGATTCGATTGATCTGGCCACCATGCCGCCCTTGCTGCGCGCGGCGCTGATGCAGATTGCCGCCTTTATTCAGGCCGGCTTGCAGGAGGGCGTGGATGCCGAGGGCATCCACGTATCCCAGCCGTGCTGATACGCGTGGAAATACCGGTGGATGCGCCGGGAATCGACAGCCTGCTGCGGCGGGCCTTCGGGCGCGACGCCGAGGCGGAGCTGGTCCATCGCCTGCGTGAGGATGGGCTGCTGACCCTGGGTATCGTGGCCACGGACGACGAAGGCGGGGTTATCGGCTACGCGGCGTTCAGCCCGGTGTGGATTGGCGGCGAGGATTGTCAGTGGGTCGGCCTGGCGCCGCTGGCGGTGGAGGCCGCTTTCCGCCGCCAGGGCATCGCCCGGCAGCTGATCTATGAGGGGCTGGACACCCTTAACGAGTTCGGTTATCGCGCCGTGGTGGTCCTGGGCGCGCCCGACTATTATTCGCGCTTCGGTTTCATTCCCGCCGCGCGTTCACAGCTGCATTGCCGCTGGCCCGGCGCGGAAGCCGCCTTCCAGCTGTTTACCCTGGCGGAGGATGCGCTGGAGGGCGTCAGCGGCCGGGTGGAATACGCCGAGCCGTTTAATCAGCTGGCGCTTTGACGGCCGGCTGCCCGCTATTTCCCGGATAGTCGCCGGTACGCCGTTGCGGCTGCAGGCTCGGCCAGATCGCCTCAAGCGTTGAAGCCTGGCTCGCGACCAGCCGCTCCTTTTGCGCCCGCGTCAGCTGCTTGATGCGATACTCCCATCGCAATGCCCCCCCCCGATCGCCGGCCGGGCAGTGGTAAACCAGAAGCAACGGACCTTTGCCGCGCAGGGCCTTGGCGCCGCTGCCGCGTTGGTGCTGCGCCAGCCGCCGGGCCACATCGGTGGTCACGCCGGTATAGAGGGCGCCGCCGGCGGTGCGAATCAGGTAAATATGCCAGCAAGGGGTCATGGAATTGCGCCTTAAGCAGCCAAACGAAATCTAGTGGGAAATGGCCTCTTGGGCAAAGAGTCCATGGGTAATATTTCCAGAAACAGCTATGATGGTACCTACTTTAACCGTCAGGCGTAAAGGACGATATTAAGCCCTTAATACGCTGTGCAAGGTTTGCAAAAGTTGCGCATAATTAATTGGACATGCAAGAACGCGTGGCGATATGCTGGTTATAACCTTATAAAGGATAAGAGATTATCGTGCGAACGGACGACCCCCTGAAAGCCATCGTAGCTTACCTGAAAAAGCAGCATGTTTTAACGCTTTGCACCGGCGACGCGCAGACCTTATGGTGCGCCAATTGCTTCTATGTGCTGAACGAACCCGATCTGTCGTTATATATGTTAACGGATCATACCACCCGCCACGGCATCCTGCTGGCGGAGAATCAACATGTCGCCGGCACCATCAGCGATCAGACCGTTACCATCAGTCTTATCAAGGGCATACAGTATAGCGGCGAGGTTAATCAGATCACCGGCGACGCGGCCCAGACGGCGCGCAAGCAGTATACCGCGCGCTTCCCGCTGGCCAAGCTCGCGACCTCGCCCATATGGCGTTTGCGTCTGGATGAAATTAAGCTGACCAACAATAAGCTGGGGTTCGGCACCAAGCTGAGCTGGAAGCGCGAAGACGATGAAGCTGATACAGGCCTGGCCAGTCGCCAGGCCTGAGACCCCGGGCGGATGCCCTGGGTTATTTCTTATTGAGAATACGCAGCGATTCCCGGTTAAACGCCGGTAAATCATCCGGTGTGCGGCTGGTTACCAGGGTATCGTTATCAATGACCACTTCTTTATCAAAAAAGTCGGCGCCGGCATTTTTTAAATCCACCGCCACCGCTTTTACCGTGGTCATTTTTTTACCGCGTACCGCATCGGCGCTTATCAGCAACTGCGGGCCATGGCAAATGGCGAAAATCGGTTTGCCGCTTTGCGCGAAGGCCCGCGTGAAATCAACAAAACGGTCGTCGCCGCGCAAGGAATCAGGCGAGTGGCCGCCGGGCAACAACAGGGCGTCGAATTGGTCCACATTGACCTCGTCGATGGACTTATCAATGGTCACCTTGGCCTCGCCGCGCTTGCCGGTGACGGTTTGGCCCGCTTTTTTATCGATGGTGATGACCTGGTGTCCGGCCTGCTGATAGGTCTGGGCCGGCGAGGTAAACTCCGCATCTTCGAATTCATCAGTAATTAAGACTGCGATTTTTTTGCTCATCCTGTCCTCCGTCAGATGAATAATGAACTGTCCTAAGCCTAGTGCCGGATTGGCCCGTCAGCAAGTTTGTTTATTAACTGTATATAATATAATCGGTTAGCGTTAATTGACGGCGGGATATTGGGGTAGGCGCGGGTGCGGATTATTAAGATAATACTGAGGAATATTTTGCTGAAATATAAATGTCTCTCCCGGCGGCCTTATAAATAATGGCGGGCCGCGGCATTAAACGCGGCCCGGGCATTCATATCAGGATTCAGCCGTTTGGGTATTTTGCCTAAAAGAATTTAACGGGGCGATTTCGACCGAATTCCTGCCGCGTTTTTTTGCCAAATATAGGGCGCCATCGGCAGCGGTAAGCGAAGCTTCTATATCGCTGTCGGCCATAATGGCAATTCCGGCGCTAAGGGTCACGGAGGTGGAAACCTGATCGTTAAATAAATGCGGGATTTTTAAATCCAGCACGGCCTGCCTGACATTTTCAGCACAGGTCAGGGCATATCCGTCATCGACGTCTATCAGCAGTATCAGGAACTCCTCGCCGCCGTAGCGCACCACGATGTCCCGGGAGCGCACCGCATCGCGAATAGCCACCGCTACGGCGACCAAGGCCTTGTCGCCCATGGTGTGGCCGTAATTGTCGTTGTAGGCTTTGAAATGGTCGATATCCAGCAGCAGAATATAATGGCTGGTGGGGCCGTTGCCCGTCAGGTTGCTGAGCTTGTTTTGCAGGCCCCGGCGGTTAAACAGGCCGGTAAGGGGATCTATCATGCTGAGATCGCTGAATTTTTCCCGTTCTTCGCTGAGCCGGTTGACCAGTTCCGCCGTAAAGGCTTCGCTGCGTTTTTGCATCAGGCTGTGCAGCGTAAAGCTTATCAGCGGCAGCGCAATGGTGAACAGCAAGACCAGGATATGGTTGAACTGATCCAGCACGATAACTATCAGCGCCGGCGGCAGGCTGTGCAGGCAAAACGCCACGAAATAATCGGCCAGCGAAATAGCGCTGATGAAAAATACCATCATCAGGCTGAAGAGCAGGAAATTATTCTCAGCGGGCTGAAGCTGGTTATAGCGCACGGCGATATGCCAGGCCCAGAGTAAGCCAATAATAATTGCAAAAACATTCAGTTGATGAGCATAATTTCTCATTTTGTAATTACTCATCATTAAAGTAATTACACAAACGATCGCCACCAGTATGGATGGCGGCGTGGGAGAATGGGTATTATTCAGGGCGGTGGCGACATAAAAAACCGAAAAAGCGATATTAAGCAGCAAAAACAATAGCAACGACAGGCGAAGCCTACTCCTGCGGAGTTCTTCATAGCTGTAGGTATTTATCATGTCTTAACTTTTTAGCCCCGGCTGTCCACTATGGCAATAACAGACGACAAGAATTCTGAATAAACTATGATTATTAATAATTTGGTATCGTTATTATGAAAGTTTGGCTTAGAAAATTAATAGAATAATTTAACAGCTTTACACGTGGCTGTCACTCGCCGATGGAGCGTGATGCGAAAACAGGGGAAAAGAAGCCGCAGAGGCTGGAGGGGCGCAGCGTAGCTGCATGCCTGACCGACGCGACGGACTGACGAAGGGTCAGCGGCGCTGCGGTATCTACCGTGAAAAAAACGAGCATGAATATGGTGCGAAGGGAGGGACTTGAACCCTCACGTCCGTAAGGACACTAACACCTGAAGCTAGCGCGTCTACCAATTCCGCCACCATCGCAGGCTATTCATCTCATACTTACACGTAAAACTTTTTATTCAGAACAGGCCGCCTGTACCGGGGTACGGCGTGCTTTCGTTCTGGTTACCGATTGGTGCGAAGGGAGGGACTTGAACCCTCACGTCCGTAAGGACACTAACACCTGAAGCTAGCGCGTCTACCAATTCCGCCACCATCGCGTGCAATCCGGCAACATCTTTTTATGCTAATAACATCGTGGTTGTATTTGGTGCGAAGGGAGGGACTTGAACCCTCACGTCCGAAAGGACACTAACACCTGAAGCTAGCGCGTCTACCAATTCCGCCACCATCGCCCGGCACCGGCAAGGCATAAGCCCTGCCACCACGGAGGCGAATTCTAGAGGTTTTAGCGTCAACGTCAATAATTATTTAAACCAAAGCGGGTATTTAGCGCAAAAAAATAGCCGCCGCCGCATCGGCGCGCGCCGCGGCGGCGGGAGGGTTGCCCGTTAGCCGCGTTTACCGGCTTTATCTTTATCCTTGCCGCGCGAGACGGTATGGACCGCCTGGAAAACCTTGAAGCGGCCATTTTGCGCCAGCACGGCATGGCTGCCGAAAATGGAATCCAGCAAGGCCGGATAGGGCAAAAACGCATTGGCGACGATGCGCAACTGCCCGCCGATGCGCAAATGGGTTAACGCGCCGCGGATCAGGTTTTCGGCCGCCTGCAGATTGGTATGCATGCCGTCGTGGAACGGCGGGTTGGAAATAATCAGGTCAAAACGTCCCGGCATCGCTGAATACACATCGCTGACGACCACGTTGCCGGTCAGGCCGTTCGCCTCGAGCGTGGCCTGGCTTGCGGCCAGCGCCGGCGCGTGTACATCCCCGAGGGTCAGCTTGATGCCCGGCGAGCGTTTCGCCAGGACGGCGGCCAGGACGCCGGTACCGCAGCCGATGTCGGCCACCTCGCCGCTGAGCGGCTGATCAAAGGTGGACAACAGCAGTTGGCTGCCGCTGTCGAGCCCGTCGCGGCTGAATACGCCCGGCAGCGTTTTCACCGTCAACCCGTTGAGCTGATATTCGTTCCAGTAAGACTCGAGGTCGAAGCGCGGCGCTGTTTCCAGCCGGCCGTGATACAGGCCGCAGCGGCGGGCGCTGTCGATTTTCACCAGGGGACAGTAGGGCGCCAGGAACGGCTCGGCGCTGCGTACGCCGCTGCGGTTTTCCCCCACCACGAAGACATCGCTGCCCACCGGCAGCAGCGCGAGGAGGTTGGTGAGCTGGAACTGTGCTTCCGGCTTATTTTTCGGCCAGAAATAGAGTAAAGTATCGCATTCGCGGACAAATTCCGCGTCGGCGACCAGGCCGTACTGCACGGACCCATCGTCCATTTTATCGCGCAGTGCCAGACAGTGGTGATACCAGGCGGTGTGGACACATACGTTTTGGGCGTCCAGTTCCGCCGGCAGGAGATCCTGCACATCGCCGGCGAACAGTACGCGTTTATCTGAAAAAATGTCCTCGTGACGGAGTATGACTTCACTGGCTGGTGTTAATACTGACATGCGACAAAGGCTCCTCATTAATCTGAGCGGGGAGTATAGTGCTTTATTGTTCGATGTTCGATGGACTTTATCGCCTGATGTGCGATGGATTGATATGCAACGACCGCGAATAGGATCAGTATGGCGTCGAGACGAGACTGGCAGTTACAGCAATTGGGCATCACGCAATGGGCGTTGCGACGCCCCGCGTCCCTGCAGGGAGAAGTGGCGGTCGTCCTGCCCGCCGATGTCCGCCTGCTGCTGATAGCCAGCCCCTTGCCGCCCATCGACCATCCCCTGGTGGGCGATGTGGCGCGCAGCCTGGATCTTGCGCCCGGTCAGCTGTATCCGCTCACGCCGGAACAGGTGGCGATGCTGCCGGAAGACACCCGCTGCCATAGCTGGTGGCTCGGGCGCGACGCGACGCGTCCCCTGTCCGGTGTCTCCCTTTTCACCCCGCCGCTGGCTGAACTGCTGGGCAACGCAGCAGCCAAGCGCGATCTTTGGCGGCAGATTTGTCATCATGAACCAGATTTCCGCGCTGACGGTCTCTGACCTGGCCGCCGCCTGGCATATAGAGCAGGCCAGCCACGCGTTCCCCTGGACGGCGAAAACCTTTGCCAGCAACCAGGGCGAGCGTTACCTGAATCTCAAGCTGACCGTGGCGGATACCCTGGCGGCGTTCGCCATCACCCAGACCGTGCTGGACGAGGCGACGCTGTTCAACATTGCCGTGCATCCGGATTTCCAGCGCCGCGGCCTGGGCCGATCGTTGCTGGAACATCTCATCGCCCAATTGGAACAGCGAGATATCCTGACGCTGTGGCTGGAGGTGCGGCAATCCAACCGGCCCGCCATCGCGCTGTACCGGTCCCTTGGCTTTAACGATGTCACGGTGCGCCGTGATTACTACCCGTCCGCCGTCGGGCGCGAGGATGCCATCATCATGGCGCTGCCGCTGGGGTGAACCGCACCGCCGCGCGCCAGTGCGCACACTATCAATGCGCACTTTCTCCATGTAGAATCTAGCACCAGCGATCCAGCCCATAATTTGTATGTACCCATCGAGAAACAGAAGATGAAGAATGCCACTTACGCCGCGGAAGTTGCGGCTCGGCGCACTTTTGCGATTATTTCGCACCCCGACGCCGGTAAAACCACCATCACCGAAAAAGTGCTGTTATTCGGGCACGCCATTCTTACCGCCGGTACGGTAAAGGGCCGCGGCTCAAGCCATCATGCCAAATCCGACTGGATGGAAATGGAAAAGCAGCGCGGCATTTCCATTACCACCTCGGTGATGCAATTCCCTTACCGGGACGCCCTGGTCAACCTGCTCGATACGCCGGGGCATGAAGATTTCTCCGAAGATACGTACCGCACGCTGACGGCGGTGGACTGCTGCCTGATGGTCATCGACTCCGCGAAAGGCGTCGAAGATCGTACCCGTAAACTGATGGAGGTGACGCGCCTGCGCGATACGCCGATCCTGACCTTTATGAACAAGGTCGATCGCGATATCCGCGATCCGACGGAACTGCTCGACGAGGTCGAACACGAGCTGCGCATCGCCTGCGCGCCCATCACCTGGCCCATTGGCTGCGGCAAGCTGTTTAAAGGGGTTTATCATCTCTACAAGGATGAGACCTATCTTTACCAGACCGGTAAAGGCCATACCATCCAGGAAGTGCGCACGGTCAAGGGGTTGCATAATCCGGATCTTGACGCGGCCATCGGCGAGGATCTGGCGGCGCAGCTGCGCGAGGAGCTGGAGCTGGTGCAGGGCGCCTCGCACGAGTTCGAAGAGCAGGCTTTCCTGCGCGGCGAGCTGACCCCGGTGTTTTTCGGCACCGCCTTGGGCAACTTTGGCGTCGATCATATGCTGGACGGCCTGGTTGAATGGGCGCCGCCGCCGATGCCGCGCAAGACCAATACCCGCGTCGTCACCGCCGATGAAGAAAAATTTACCGGCTTTGTGTTTAAGATCCAGGCGAATATGGACCCGAAACACCGTGACCGCGTGGCGTTTATGCGCGTGGTGTCGGGACGCTATGAAACCGGCATGAAGCTGCGCCAGGTCCGCACGGGCAAGGATGTGGTGATTGCCGATGCGCTGACGTTCATGGCCGGCGACCGCTCGCATATCGAAGAGGCGTATCCCGGCGATATCATCGGCCTGCACAACCACGGCACCATCCAGATTGGCGATACCTTCACCCAGGGCGAGGACATGAAGTTTACCGGCATCCCCAACTTCGCGCCGGAAATGTTCCGCCGTATCCGCCTGCGCGACCCGCTCAAGCAAAAGCAATTGCTGAAAGGGCTGGTCCAGCTGTCGGAAGAGGGCGCGGTTCAGGTATTCCGCCCGCTGACCAACAACGACCTGATTGTCGGCGCGGTCGGGGTGTTGCAGTTTGAAGTGGTGGTGGCCCGCCTGAAAAGCGAATACAACGTCGAGGCGCTGTATGAGTCGGTCAATGTGTCCACCGCCCGCTGGGTCGAATGCGCCGATGTGAAAAAACTCGAGGAGTTCAAGCGCAAGAACGAACTGAACCTGGCCCTGGACGGCGGCGATAACCTTTCTTATATTGCTCCGAGCATGGTTAACCTCAACCTGACCCAGGAACGCTATCCCGACATCCATTTCCACAAAACCCGCGAGCATTGATCCTCCCGGCGCGAGTTTTTCGCCCGTCCCCGCGCGCCCGCCTTTTTTAGCCGCGGCGTGGGGACGGAATCCACCGCCTTTCCTGTCGCGCCGCGCCTTGCGGCCGGAATGGTTATGTCCGCGCCGGGGTGCGGAATGTTCCTAAATCCTTGCTTAATCATTGGATTTAAGCTTTTTTTCCCGGATAACAATGCAATTTGTTATTTCTAGTCTATAGTTAAATTGTCTCTGACGGAGCGGTTAAATAAGCTAATAAAACCGTGCAAATCAGTATGATACGCTGCTCTTTATCACGAGAGCGGTATTTCTGCATTTTTGGATGCTTCCCCAGCCGAACGCGGGAGGCAGTTAGACCGGCCGCTATTTGTGGCGAAAACACCCTGATTCGGGTGGCAAGTTAAAAAGGAAACATCAATGAATAAGATCACGATGACAAAAACGCTCACGGCTATGGTTTTAGGTTCCATCCTGGCGGCTTCCACCGCGATGGCTAACGATACCATCAAGACAGAGGCGAACAGCACCGGCGCCAAAATCGATAATACGATGAAGACCGCCTCAAACTATATGGGCGACAGCGCGGTAACCGCCAAGGTGAAAAGCGCGTTGGTCGGCGATAAAGGTATCAACAGCACCGACATTTCCGTGGTGACCAATAACGGCGTAGTGACCCTGAGCGGCTTTGTGACCAACCAGGCCCAGGCTGAACGCGCCGTTACCGCCGCCAAATCCGTTGAAGGCGTGACCTCGGTCAGCGACAAGCTGCACGTGAAGGAAACGACCAACGCTTCGGTGAAAACCTATGCCGGCGACACGGCGATTACCAGCGAAGTGAAAGCCAAGCTGCTTGCCGATAGCATCGTCCCGTCCCGCAACGTGAAAGTGGAAACGTCCGACGGCATCGTGCAACTGAGCGGCCACGTTAAAAATGCCCGTGAAGCCTCGCGCGCCGAAAGCGTCGCCAAAGCAGTTGACGGCGTGAAAAGTGTCAAAAACGATCTTAAGTACTAATCTCTAAAGAACCAACGGTCAATGTCGCTTTGCGTTGCCGGTGCGCAGCGCAGGGCGATACCGTGTACGGCAAAACCAATAGTATTAAGCCGGTCCGGGGCGTTTAACGTCCGTGTTTCCCGGTAACACGAGAATTGTATTTCCATCATTTGGGTAAGGAGAAGCTTATGTTTCGTTGGGGCATTATTTTTCTGGTCATTGCCTTGATTGCGGCAGCATTAGGGTTCGGTGGTTTGGCAGGCACGGCGGCATGGGCGGCTAAAATCGTCTTCGTCGTGGGTATTATCCTGTTCCTGATAAGCCTGTTTACCGGCCGTCGCCGTATGTAGCCTTATCAGCGGGCCCCCGGTCCGTTAAGCAGTAACCGATAGATAGGGTTATTATCCGGAGAGGGAGTCAATACGCATCATGTTGACGACCTCTCCGGAGCGTTTTTCAGGTCCCCGCGCACCACCCCTCCCAGCCGTTAATGCGTGGTTCCCTTTCCTCTCCGCGCACGTGCTAAAGATGCTACTATTTACTTTTCCTCCTCCCTTTTGGGTGCGCCAGGCACGCGCAGGTAATACGCCATGATAAATCCGGTCTTTATCGATACCCATTGCCATTTTGATTTTGCCCCCTTCAGCGGTCACGAAACCGACAGCCTCGCCCTGGCCGCCGCGGCCGGCGTGCAGCGCATTATCGTGCCGGCGGTGGAGGCGGAGCGCTTTGCCGCCGTGCTGGCATTGGCCGACGCCCATGAGGCGCTGTATGCCGCCCTGGGCTTGCACCCCATCGCCATCACCCGCCATGATGACGCCGGGCTGTCGGCCCTGGCGCATCATTTGCGCCGGCCTCATCCACGACTGGTGGCGGTGGGGGAAATCGGCCTGGACAATTATATGGCGGAGCCCATGATGCCGCGCCAGGAAGCGTTATTGGCGGCCCAACTCCAGTTAGCCGGCCGCCATGATCTGCCGGTGATCCTGCATTCCCGGCGCACCCACGATCGCCTGGCGCAGATTTTGCGGCGCCATGATTTACCGCGCACCGGGGTGGTGCACGGGTTCGCCGGCAGCTACGAGCAGGCGGTGGCGTTTACCAAATTGGGTTATTATATCGGCGTCGGCGGCACCATTACCTATGAGCGCGCCAATAAAACACGCCAGGTGATGGCCAGGCTGCCCCTGGACCGCTTGCTGCTGGAAACCGACGCGCCCGATATGCCGGTGTCCGGCTTTCAGGGGCAGGCCAATCGTCCCGAACGCCTGCGCGTGACCTTTGCGTCGTTATGCGCGCTCAGGCCGGAGCCGCCGGAGCAGATTGCCGAAATAATATACCGCAATACCCTGGATTTATTCGGTTTGCCCTGTCAATAGCAAAATTTTCCGGCTGATAATCGGGATCGCACGCATAAATCTCAATCCTTAAGCAGCTTATTATCGTCGATTGTGGAAAAATAGAGCCAGCGCGTAAGGCAGGATGCGTTTACCCTGCGTCTTTGATTCAGGCTTATGCGGTGAGAGGGATCTTTAACGCCCGGAAATCAGCATGGTTCCGGGTCTTTCTTCATGGAACCAAGTCCGCTCGCCAACGTTACGGCGCGTTATCGCGATAGCCATGACGCCCCTTTTACAGATTCGGTTGCTACGTCGCCACACCGAAAAGTTGGAGAGTATTATGATTGATTTAACCGTTGCGGCCCGCCGTGCGTTGGGTCTGATGGATCTTACCACCCTGAATGATGACGATACCGCCGACAGCGTCGTCAGCCTGTGCCGACAGGCGAAAAGCCCGGCCGGCAATACCGCCGCCGTTTGCATCTACCCCCGCTTTATTCCCGTCGCCAGGCGCGCCTTGCAGCGCCAGGGCACGCCGGATATTCGGATTGCCACGGTCGCCAATTTCCCCCATGGCGATGACGATGCCGCCATTGCGCTGGCGGAAACACGCGCTTCGGTAGCCTACGGCGCGGATGAAGTCGATGTGGTGTTTCCCTACCGGGCGCTGATGGCCGGCAATGAACAACTGGGATTTGATCTGGTCGCCGGCTGCAAGGCGCTGTGCGCCGACAGCGGCGTGCTGCTGAAGGTGATCCTGGAAACCGGCGAGCTGCGCCGTCCGGAGCTTATCCGGCGCGCCGCCGAAATCGCCATCGACGCCGGCGCTGATTTTATTAAAACCTCCACCGGCAAGGTGCCGGTCAATGCCACGCTTTCAAGCGTTGAAATCATGCTGTCGGTTATCCATGACAAAGGCGTCGGCGCGCACGTGGGCGTAAAACCGGCGGGCGGCGTGCGCACCGCGGCGGAAGCGGCGGCCTACCTGGCGCTGGCGGACCGGATCATGGGGCCGCTGTGGGCTGACGCCCGGCATTTCCGCTTCGGCGCATCAAGCCTGCTGGCCAGCCTGCTCACCGTATTGGGCCAGGATATGAAGGTCACGGATAACGGTTATTGATCCCCTGATTGAGCATTGGAGAAGGCAATGACAAACCCGCCCGTTTCCGGGCGATAGCCATTTTTGTTTTGCAGGGGGTAACCGTGTTCCTGGCACAAGAAATTATTCGTAAAAAACGCGACGGCGAGCCGCTGAGTGAAGAAGAGATTCGGTTTTTCATCAATGGGGTCCGCGATAATACGGTTTCGGAAGGGCAGATCGCCGCCCTGGCGATGACCGTTTTTTTCCGCGACATGGATATTCGGGAACGGGTGGCGCTGACGCTGGCGATGCGCGACTCGGGCCATGTGCTTAACTGGCAGAACAGCGCCCTGGGCGGGCCGGTGCTGGATAAGCATTCGACCGGCGGCGTGGGTGATGTCACCTCGCTGATGCTGGGGCCGATGATTGCCGCCTGCGGCGGCTACGTGCCGATGGTTTCCGGCCGCGGACTGGGCCATACCGGCGGCACGCTCGATAAGCTCGAATCGATCCCGGGGCTGAATATTTTCCCTGACGATCAGGCGTTCCGCGCGATGATAAAACAGGTCGGCGTGGCGATCATCGGCCAGACCAACTCCCTGGCGCCGGCGGATAAACGGTTTTACGCCGTCCGCGACATCACGGCCACGGTGGATTCCATTGCGCTGATTACCGCCTCGATATTGGCCAAAAAACTGGCCGAGGGCCTGGATGCGCTGGTGATGGATGTGAAAGTCGGATCCGGGGCGTTGATGCCCGATTACCCGCAGTCCGAAGCGCTGGCGCGCGCTATCGTCGGCGTCGCCAACGGCGCCGGGTGCAAGACCACGGCGCTGTTGACCGATATGAACCAGGTCCTGGCGTCCAGCGCCGGCAATGCCCTGGAAGTGCGCGAGGCGGTGCGCTTCCTTACCGGCGAACAGCGTAATCCCAGACTGTATGAGGTCACCATGGCCTTGTGCAGCGAAATGATGGTGTCGTCGGGATTGGCGGCCACCGAACCGCTGGCGATGGCGCGGCTGCAGCAGGTACTGGACAACGGGGAAGCGGCGGAGCGTTTTGGCCGCATGATCGCGGCACAGGGCGGTCCGCATGATTTTATCAGCCGTTATGAGCACTATTTGCCCAAAGCCACGCTGAGCAAGCCGGTGCTCGCCGAACAAGCGGGTTTTATCGGCGCCATGGACACCCGCGCCCTGGGCCTGGCCGTGGTGGCTATGGGCGGCGGGCGCCGGCGCGCCGGCGATGCCATCGACTATAGCGTCGGTTTAACCGACATGGCGCGCCTGGGCGATGCGGTGCAGCCCGGACAGCCGCTGGCGAATATCCACGCCGCCAGCGAAGCCGGCTGGATGCAGGCGGCGGAGACGGTGCGCGCGGCCATTACCCTCACGCCGCAGCCGCCTGAAGCCCTGCCGGTGATTTACCGGCGTATCGCGGCGGATGACTGACGGCGCGGGGACGCTTCCGGCGACGATATCGTTCGCCGGGATACATGCGATTTTTTCTGATCCGCCGGGCCGGGGCCCTTATCCGGCGGGCGGATCAATCAGTTGGAGAAGACAATGAAACGTACCTATATCATGGTGCTCGACTCGTTCGGCATCGGTGCCGCCGCGGATGCGGAAAAATTCGGCGACAGCGGCTCGGATACCCTGGGCCATATTGCCGAACGATGCCAGCGCGGCGAGGCCAACCAGGGCCGCAGCGGACCGCTGCGGCTGCCCAACCTGTCGCGCCTGGGACTGGGAAAGGCCGCCGAGGAATCCACCGGGCATTTTCCCCCGGGGCTTGACCGCGACGCGGACATTATCGGCGCCTATGCCTACGCCAGCGAAATCTCCTCGGGCAAGGATACCCCGTCCGGACATTGGGAAATCGCCGGGGTACCGGTGATGTTTGACTGGGGCTATTTCCCCGATCCCCAGAACAGCTTCCCGCAGGAACTGCTGGACCGGCTGGTCGCCGATGCCGGGCTGCCGGGATATCTGGGCAACTGTCACTCTTCCGGCACGGTGATCCTGGATCAACTGGGCGAGGAGCATATGCGTACCGGCAAGCCGATTTTCTATACCTCCGCCGATTCGGTTTTCCAGATAGCCTGTCATGAAGAACGGTTCGGCCTGCAACGTTTGTACGACCTCTGCGAGCTGGCCCGGGAGATGCTGACCGCCGGCGGCTACAATATCGGCCGGGTGATCGCCCGGCCGTTTACCGGCGATAAAAGCGGTCATTTCCAGCGCACCGGCAACCGCCATGATCTGGCGGTGGAGCCGCCCTCCGCCACGGTATTGCAAAAGCTGGTGGAAGAAAAGGGCGGGCAGGTGGTGTCGGTGGGCAAGATCGCCGATATCTACGCCCAGGTGGGCATCACTAAAAAAATCAAGGCCACCGGCCTGGATGCGCTGTTCGACGCTACTTTGCGTGAAATGGAACTCGCGGGCGATAACACCATCGTCTTTACCAACTTTGTCGATTTTGATTCATCCTATGGCCACCGCCGCGACGTGGCCGGCTATGCGGCGGCGCTGGAGCTGTTCGACCGCCGCCTGCCGGAACTGCTCGCGCGGGTGACCGGCGAGGATATGATCATTCTGACCGCCGATCACGGCTGCGATCCCACCTGGCGCGGCACCGATCATACCCGCGAGCACGTGCCGGTGTTACTCTACGGCCCCGCCATCCGGCCGGGGTCCTATGGGCACCGCCGGACCTTCGCCGATATCGGCCAGACGGTGGCGGATTATTTTGGCCTGACACCCATGGATTATGGTAAATCCATCCTCCAGGCATGAAGGTAGTCAGGATTTTGCCTGTCCCGGCGCGGGCCGGGACAACGTTATTTTTTATTATTGAGTATAAGGAAAACCAACATGGCGACGCCGCATATTAACGCTGAACGAGGTGATTTTGCCGATGTGGTCCTGATGCCCGGCGATCCGCTGCGGGCGCAGCACATCGCCAATAACTTTCTCACGCAACCGCGCGAAGTTAATAACGTCCGCGGCATGCTGGGTTATACCGGCAGCTACAAAGGCCGGGCCATTTCAGTTATGGGTCACGGCATGGGCATCCCGTCCTGCTCCATTTACACCAAGGAGCTGATTACCGAGTTCGGGGTTGAACAGATCATCCGGGTCGGGTCCTGCGGCGCGCTGCGCGGCGATGTCAATGTGCGCGACGTGGTGATCGGCATGGGCGCCTGCACCGATTCCAAGGTTAACCGCATGCGTTTTAAGGATCATGACTTTGCGGCCATTGCCGATTATGACCTGCTGCGCCACGCGGTGGACGCGGCCAAGGCGGCGGGGGTCAATGTGCGCGTCGGCAATCTGTTCTCGGCGGATCTGTTTTACACCCCCGATCCGCAGATGTTCGACGTCATGGAAAAATACGGCGTCCTGGGCGTGGAAATGGAAGCCGCCGGTATCTACGGCGTGGCCGCGGAATTCGGCGCCAGGGCGCTGGCCATCTGCACCGTGTCCGACCATATCCGTACCGGCGAGGCCTTAAGCGCGGCGGATCGCCAGACCACGTTTAACGAGATGATCGAAATCGCGCTGGAGTCGGTGCTGCGCGGCGACGCGGCATAAAGACCACGCGGCCGGCGGCAAGGCGTCAACGCGCTGTTCCGCCGGTCAAGACGCGCAGGTTGGCAACGGCGCAAGGCGTGCCTGATGCGCGCGCTTAGTCGGTTTTGGTCCGCGCAGGATCATCGGGCGTGGCCGCAGCCGGGGCCGGCGCGTCGTTTTCGTCCCCTTTGCGTTCCGCCAACGGCGTGCTGGCGGTCAGCAGGTACGGGGACTGCTGCCAGCGGCTGCGGCGGTTTTGCAGCAGGGTGCGGGCCAGGATAATACCGATGGCCAGCGCCAGCAGAATCATCAGGCGCAGCAGGTTGGTGGTGTTATCCACCTGTTTGGCTTCGGTTTCCAGCACATGGGTATCAAGGGTCAGGCGGATAAAACCGCTGGGCCCGTCCTTATCGATAATGGTACGCACCAGCTGATGGTTAAAATAGCTGCCGGCGCGCTGGTGTTCGATAGCCAGCCGGTCGCGCACGCTGATGGTCTCCCCGGCGCGGGCTATCAGGCTCCCGTCCATGCTGTATACGCTGGCATCCAGGATACGGCTGCCCTTGGTCAGCGTATCCAGTATCGACTGGATGGGGGCATTGTTTTCCTCGCTGTCGGCCATCAGCGGCGCCAGTTGCCCCGCCAGCTGTCCTATCAGGGTGCCGGCCAGCTCATCCACCTGCGCCGAGCGGGCCATTTGATGGCTCAGGCTGAACCAGGACGCGCCCTGCATCAGGAAGACCAGCAGCGTCACGCAGATAAGCACGATGGCGGTGCGGTGTAAACGAAACGAGTGTCTGGCCCGGAGCATGGGATTCCTTTACTATTCTGAACGCTTTATGTTGCCAGAAGCGTCGACGATAGGATAGCTTGATGCGCGATGTTTTATCATGACGGTTATCCATGACTACAGGAGTGATTGATGCCTATTAGTTTGACGTACTGCGATCTCCCCGCCGGGATTTCACAGTGGCCGGGTCTCCCGTTATCATTAAGCGGCGACGAGGTCATGCCGCTGGATTACCGGGCCGGTCATACCGGCTGGCTGCTGTACGGCAAGGCGTTGGATAAATTTTCCCTTACCCGTTTCCAGCGTCGCCTGGGCGCGGCGATGGTTATCGTCTCCGCCTGGCATGTTGAAGACTACCAGGTGGTCAGGCTGGCCGGTCCGCTGACCGGGCTGGCCGCGCAGCTGGCCGCGGAGATGGAGCTGGATGTCGCGCCGTTTGGCAAAACGCCGCATCTGCATGCCCCCGGACTGCTGGTCATGGACATGGATTCCACCGCCATCCAGATAGAATGCATTGATGAAATCGCCAAACTGGCGGGCACGGGCGAGGAAGTCGCCGCCGTTACCGAACGCGCCATGCGCGGCGAGCTGGATTTCGCGGCCAGCCTGCGCCAGCGCGTGGCGACCCTGAAGGGCGCCGACGCCGATATCCTGCGCCAGGTGCGGGACGGTTTGCCGCTGACGCCGGGCCTGGGCTCCCTGGTGACCAAATTGCAAAGCCTGGGCTGGCAGATAGCCATCGCTTCCGGCGGATTTACTTATTTCGCCGACTACCTGCGCGATCGGTTTCACCTGGTCGCCGTGGCGGCCAATGAACTGGGCATCCGCGACGGTAAGTTCACCGGCGAGGTGGTGGGGCCCATCGTCGATGCCGCCTATAAAGCCCGCATGCTGACCACCCTGGCGGAGCGGCTGGAAATCCCGCTGCACCAGACGGTGGCCATCGGCGACGGCGCCAATGACCTGTTGATGCTACAATCTGCTGGCCTGGGTATCGCATATCATGCCAAGCCCAAGGTGAATAAGCAGAGTAAGGTCATTATCCGCCATGCGGATCTGCTGGGCGTGCTGTGTATCCTGACCGGCAATCTCAAGAATGAAGAGCGCTAGGCGGCCGCCATGTGTTCCCTAGGCGGGTCTTCATTGTTTTCTCATTTCCGAGGTCATTGTGGCTAAAGCGGCGAAACGGGCATTTGTCTGTAATGAATGCGGGGCGGAATATCCGCGCTGGCAGGGCCAGTGCAGCGCCTGTGAAGCCTGGAATACCATTACCGAGGTCCGGGTGGCGTCTACCCCCGCCGCCGTGCGTAACGACCGCTTCAGCGGCTATTCCGGCGAAGCCGGCGTCAGCCGGGTGCGCAGGCTGGCGGATATCAGTCCCGAGGAACTGCCCCGTTTTTCCACGGGGTTCAAGGAGTTCGACCGGGTGCTGGGCGGCGGCGTGGTGCCGGGCAGCGCCATTTTGATCGGCGGCAGCCCCGGCGCCGGTAAAAGCACCCTGCTGCTGCAAACCCTGTGTAAACTGTCCGAACAGATGAAAACGCTGTATGTCACCGGCGAGGAGTCGTTGCAGCAGGTCGCCATGCGCGCGCACCGGCTGGCGCTGCCCACGGGCGGCCTGAACATGCTCTCGGAGACCAGTATCGAGCAAATTTGCCTGATTGCCGCCGAGGAAAAGCCGCGCCTGATGGTGATCGATTCCATCCAGGTGATGCATATGGCGGACATCCAGTCGTCGCCGGGCAGCGTTTCGCAGGTGCGGGAAACCGCCGCCTACCTGACCCGGTTCGCCAAAACCCAGGGCGTGGCGATCCTGATGGTCGGCCACGTGACCAAGGATGGCTCCCTGGCCGGCCCCAAAGTACTGGAACACTGTATCGACTGTTCCATCATGCTCGACGGTGATTCGGACTCCCGTTTCCGCACCCTGCGCAGTCATAAAAACCGCTTTGGGGCGGTGAACGAGCTGGGGGTGTTCGCCATGACCGAACAGGGATTGCGGGAAGTCAGCAATCCGTCGGCCATTTTTCTCAGCCGCGGCGAGGAGATGACGCCCGGCAGCAGCGTGATGGTGGTTTGGGAAGGCACCCGTCCCCTGCTGGTGGAAATCCAGGCGCTGGTGGATCACTCCATGCTGGCCAATCCACGCCGGGTGGCGGTGGGCCTGGAGCAAAACCGGCTGGCGATCCTGCTGGCGGTGCTGCATCGCCACGGCGGCTTGCAAATGGCAGATCAGGATGTCTTTGTCAATGTGGTCGGCGGCGTCAAGGTGACGGAAACCAGTGCCGACCTGGCGCTGATGCTGGCGATGGTGTCCAGCCTGCGCGATCGTCCGTTGCCGCGGGATTTGGTGGTATTTGGCGAAGTGGGGCTGGCCGGCGAGATCCGCCCGGTGCCCAGCGGCCAGGAGCGCATTGCGGAGGCGGCCAAGCACGGTTTTCGCCGCGCCATCGTGCCCTTTGCCAATGTGCCGAAAAAAGCGCAGGACAATATGCAGATTTTTGGCGTGAAAAAGCTGGCCGACGCGCTGGACATCCTTGCCGAGCTTGAATGACCGGCGCGTTTACCGGCTGACGCCATGCGGATTTTTGCTTAAGCCATCAGAGGGAGGCGTATGTCGTCATTCGATTACCTGAAGAGTGCGATTAAACAACAGGGATGTACCCTACAGCAGGTCGCCGAGGCCAGCGGCATGACCAAAGGCTACCTCAGCCAGTTGCTGAACGCCAAAATCAAAAGCCCCAGCGCGCAGAAGCTGGAGGCCATCCACCGTTTCCTCGGGCTGGAGTTTCCGCGGCGGGAAAGGAAAATCGGCGTTATTTTCGGCAAGTTCTATCCCCTGCATACCGGCCATATCTACCTGATCCAGCGGGCGTGCAGCCAGGTGGACGAGCTGCACGTGATCCTCGGCTACGACGAGCCGCGCGATCGCAAATTATTTGAAGACAGCGCCATGTCGCAGCAGCCCACCGTCAGCGACAGGCTGCGCTGGCTGCTGCAAACCTTTAAATACCAGAAGAATATCCATATCCACGCCTTTAACGAGCAAGGCATGGAGCCTTATCCGCACGGCTGGGATGTCTGGAGCCGCGGCATTACCTCCTTTATGAAAGAGAAGGGCATCGCGCCGGGGTTTATCTATTCAAGCGAAGCGCGGGATGTGTCGCGCTACCGCGAGCATTTGGGCATCGAGACCATACTGGTCGACCCCAACCGGTCGTTTATGTCGATCAGCGGCGAGCAAATCCGCCAGGATCCGTTCCGTTATTGGGAATATATCCCGACCGAGGTCAAGCCGTTCTTTGTACGCACCGTGGCGTTAATCGGCGGCGAGTCCAGCGGTAAATCCACCATGGTCAATAAACTGGCCAATATCTTTAATACCAGCAGCGCCTGGGAGTACGGCCGTGAATACATTTTCTCCCATCTGGGCGGCGATGAAATGGCGCTGCAGTATTCCGACTACGACAAGATCGCCCTGGGCCAGGCGCAATATATCGACTTCGCGGTGAAATACGCCAATAAAGTGGCGTTTATCGACACGGATTTCGTTACCAGCCAGGCGTTCTGCAAACGCTATCATGGCCGCGAGCATCCCTTTGTCCAGGCGATGATTGACGAGTACCGTTTTGATTTGGTTATTTTATTAAAGAATAATACGCCCTGGGTGGCCGACGGGTTGCGCAGCCTGGGCAATCCGGTGGATCGCGACGGTTTCCAGCGGCTGCTGGAGGACCTGCTTAACGCGAATAATATTCCCTTTGTGCGCATCGACGCGCCGGACTATGACCAGCGCTTTTTGCAATGCATCGATCTGGTGCGGGACCTGCTGGGGCAACGGTAAGCCTGGCGCCAGCCGCAAGCGAAACCCCCGCCAAGGTTGCCTGCGTCAATGAAGAAAAAATTCGCCGGTCCAGGGCGCCTCATTGGCATGAGGCGCCCATCGCTGGCGCTATCAGGACATTTTTTTATATTTAATCCGGTGCGGCTGTAGCGCTTCCGCGCCCAGCGTGCGTTTTTTCCACTCTTCGTATTCGGTAAAGTTGCCTTCAAAGAATTCGATCTTGCCTTCATCCTGATAGTCAATGATATGGGTGGCGATGCGGTCGAGGAACCAGCGGTCATGGGAGATCACCATGGCGCAGCCGGGGAACTCCAGCAGGGCGTTTTCCAGCGCGCGCAGGGTTTCCACATCCAGGTCATTGGTCGGTTCATCGAGCAGCAGCATATTGCCGCCCACCTGCAGCAGTTTGGCCAGATGCAGCCGCCCGCGCTCGCCGCCGGACAGTTCGCCGACGCGTTTGCCCTGATCGACGCCCTTGAAGTTAAAACGGCCGACATAAGCGCGGCTCGGCATTTCAAAGTTGCCGATGCGCATAATATCCTGGCCGCCGGACACTTCTTCCCAGACGGTTTTACTGTTATCCATGCTATCGCGGAACTGGTCAACCGAGGCCAGCTGCACCGTATCGCCCAGCGTTACCGTACCGCTGTCCGCCTGTTCCTTGCCGGACAGGATACGGAACAGGGTCGACTTGCCGGCGCCGTTCGGGCCGATAATGCCGACGATCGCCCCTTTGGGGATCGAGAACGACAGGTTGTCTATCAGCAGCCGGTCGCCATAGGATTTCCTGAGGTTTTCCACCTCCAGCACTTTGTCGCCCAGGCGCGGTCCGGGTGGAATAAACAGCTCGCTGGTCTCGTTGCGCTTTTGGTATTCCACATTGTTAAGCTCTTCAAAGCGCGCCAGACGGGCCTTGCCTTTGGACTGGCGTCCCTTGGGATTCTGGCGCACCCATTCCAGTTCCTTCTCGATGGATTTGCGCCGAGCCGTTTCCGATGAGGCTTCCAGCGCCAGGCGCTGATCTTTTTGCTCCAGCCAGGAAGAATAGTTGCCTTCCCAGGGAATGCCCTCGCCGCGGTCCAGTTCCAGGATCCAGCCGGCCACGTTATCCAGGAAATAGCGGTCATGGGTAATGGCCACCACGGTGCCTTCGTAATCCAGCAGGAACCGCTCCAGCCAGGCGACCGACTCCGCATCCAGATGGTTGGTCGGCTCATCGAGCAGCAGCATGTCCGGTTTTTCCAGCAGCAGGCGGCAAATCGCCACGCGGCGGCGTTCCCCGCCCGACAGGGTGGCTATCTTCGCATCCCAGGGCGGCAGGCGCAGCGCATCGGCGGCGCGTTCCAGCTGGTTCTCCAGGTTATGGCCGTCATGGGCCTGGATAATGGCTTCCAGTTCGCCCTGTTCCCTGGCGAGCTTATCGAAGTCCGCATCCGGTTCGGCATAGGCGGCATAGACCGCGTCCAGGCGCGTCAGCGCCTGTTTGACTTCCCCAACCGCCTCTTCAATCGCCTCGCGCACGGTTTGCTCTAAATTCAGCTGCGGCTCCTGGGACAGATAACCGATTTTGATACCCGCCTGCGGCCGCGCCTCGCCCTCAATTTCCGTGTCGATGCCGGCCATGATGCGCAGCAGGGTGGACTTACCGGCGCCGTTGAGCCCCAGCACGCCGATCTTGGCGCCGGGAAAAAAGCTGAGCGAGATATCTTTCAGGATATGACGTTTCGGCGGCACGATTTTGCCGACGCGATGCATGGTATAGACGTATTGAGCCACGTTGTTAAGAGCCTCTTTCTATCTGGTTTTAGCTATGCCCCGCGGCCTGCGCGGAGCATGTACGGGCAGTGCGCCAAGTGTCGCAATGGATAAGCGCCCAGTTTAGCCCGTTTTCGCATGCGATCCCAGCCATCACCGGACGATGTTGGTATCGTGCGCCGGCAGCGCGGAGGCCCGTATGCGCCGGCGGGTAAAATACAGCACCGTCACCAGCAAAGACAGCAGGCTGGTGACCGCGGGGATAATCACAATAGAGCGATGATAGGCTAACGTGACGCTGTGCTCGCCGTCGGTCAGGGCAACGCCGACCAGCCCGCTGTCCAGCCGGACGGTGTCCCGCCGTTTGCCGTCCACCAGCAGGTAATAGCCGGCATACATAATATAGGGCAGGGTAACGGTTTGCGTCCCCTGCGCCCGTATGATCATCGCCGGATAGCCCTGGCGATAGGTAGTGCCGATAATGGCGGCTGCGGGGTTGGCGAAGAAAGCGAAGTCGTTGATTTTCAGATGATCGAAGTTCTCGGGGCGCACGTTGTGGTTATTGAGGTAATCATCATAAAGAGAGGACGTATCCACATTCAGATAACGTACGCTTAAGGCCTTATGGATAAGTGGATACATCCCCGCGATGCACAGGCAGGCCAGTAGCATGACCAGCGCTTTTTTCCGCGCCATCATCGCCGCCAGCATGCCCGACGCATGCAAAGCGATGATGGCGGTGGCGCAGGACAGCAGCCGCCACGGGAACTGGATTAATTTTAACACCGGCACGCTATCGGGAATTTTATTCCAGGGTATCAAGTGGGTAGTGGCAATGATAAACAATAAAGCTATTAGGATCATTTTCTTCGACGCGCCGGATTTACCCCATTTCAGATAGGCCACGGCGAGCAGCAGCTGGATAACGCCCACCGATAAAAACATGCCCGGTTCGGATACGCCGTAGGTAGAAGACAGCGACAGCAGGGTTTCCGTCAGGCCGCTGCTGAACTTTAACAGGTCGTCGTACTTAAGCAGCTTGCCGCTGGTGGCGAAAATATCTGAATTATGGATATGATAAAACAAAGGCGCCCAATAAAATGCGCTAATCGAGACGACAATGAGAAACGACATCAGAAAAAAAGTTATATTGGCTTTAATAAAAACTGCCCGGGCGTTGAGCAGGCAAAATAAAACAAAAAACACTAAAAGCACCACCATGCTCGGGATATTGGCTAAAAATACGCCTAAGGCGCTAAACGGCAGCAGCCAGATATCCCGGCGATCGCGGATAAGGGAACTGCAGCCCCTGATAAACAGCGGCATCAGCGACATGGCCAAACTTTCGCCCAAGGCAAAGCGAACATAGATATTGGTCAGGAAATATCCGGAAGTGATAAATAATATGGCGCAGAGCAACCCGGCCTGGGAAGACGAATGCTCTCGTTTAGCGGCATAATAGGTCGAAAAAAAGGCAATGATGAAGAGGAGGAAATACACCATTTTCATCTGGCTAATGATATCAGCGGTATTAAATGTCAGCGCTTTCGCCGCCAAAAACAGCAAGGATGTCAGCGGCGGATAAAACAGCTGCCATGAGTAGCCGAATTGCCCGGGCGACCAATAATCAAACAAGGGGGGGAACTGATTGTGCGCCAATTCGTTATTCAACGAAATCATTCTCTGGAAATGAGCGATCCAATCATGCCCGTTCCAAATGCCAATTTCTTTTAACGTTACCAGGAGTATGCATAAAACCAAGAAACTCAGAAAGATAAGCATCAGGTTGTTTTTCAATTTCACTTTCCATCACCTTAAAGCATGTTTGTTGCAAACATCATTCGGTAGTTGCAATTCTTTTAGACCGGGGCAAACAGGCACGGGCCACAGCCCACGGTTGACATGCCCGTGGTAAATAGACGGTTACGCGTTGCGTGCTCAGTTGCGCAGCGTAACCCAACCCCAGAACCGGGTATAGGGGCAACCCGCGTTCGCTACCGTTAAAAATCAGTAATGTGATCCAGCGCGCTGCCGTCGCCGGCCCGCTTTGCGCTTATTATCGCCGCTAAAAAAAATAACCGCGAAAATAATGACGATTGTCGCCGCTGCCGCTGGCATACGCCCGGTTGCTTAGCTAGCATGGTGACAGCAACCGGATTTATGGCAAACTGAACGAATGCGCCGGCGTCCGGAAAAGGACGCGGCAAAAAGACATTACGCTGAGGATAGAGTGGATATGGTCAAGGTGGACGGATGGCGGTATGTGGGCGCGGGTTTTATCTGCGCGCTGGCAAGCCTGGTGGCCGCAACCGGCAGCGCGCACGCGGACTCAATCGATGCGCAGCGCCAGCGCTATCAGCAGGTTAAGCAGGCGTGGGATAGCAACCAAATGGATGTGGTGTCGCAGCTGATGCCCACCCTGCGTGATTATCCCCTGTATCCCTATCTGGAGTACCGCGCCTTGTCGCAGGATCTTTCCCAGGCGAGCACGGCGCAGGTTAAGGCCTTTATGGATGCCAACCCGACGCTTATGCCTGCGCGCTCGCTGTCGGCCCGCTTTGTCAATGAGCTGGCCCAGCGCCAGGACTGGCAGGGGCTGCTGGCCTTCAGTCCGCAGCCGCCGAAACCGGTCTCCGCGCGCTGTAACTTTTATTACGCCAAATGGGCCACCGGGGCGCAGCAGGCGGCCTGGGACGGCGCCAAGGAGATCTGGCTCAACGGCCATTCCCTGCCGGAAAGCTGCAACAAATTATTCAGCGTCTGGGATCAGGCCGGGCAGCGCGGGCCATTGGCGATCCTCGAGCGGATGCGCCTGGCGATGAAAGAGGACAATACCAACCTGGTGAACGCGCTGTCGAAACAATTGCCGATTGAATACCAGACCATGGGCAGCGCGCTGGCGGCATTACAGGATAATCCCGCGACCCTGGAAGGCTTTGCCAGAAGCGTGGGACCGACGGATTTAACCCGCCAGGCCACGATTATCTCCTTTGCGCGCCTGGCCCGCGACGATGTGGAAAATGCCCGCGCCATGCTGCCGACCCTGGTGCGGCTGCAGAAAATGGACGACGGCGATCGCCTCGATCTCGAGGAAAGCGTCGCCTGGCGCCTGATGGGCACCGACGCCACGCCGGAACAGGCCGCCTGGCGCGACAACGTTATTTTACGCGGCCATTCCACCGCATTGCTCGAGCGGCGTATCCGCATGTCGCTGGGACAAGGCGATATGCGCGCGGTGGCCGCCTGGCTGGACCGCCTGCCGGAGGACGCCCGCCAGAAAGAGGAGTGGCGCTACTGGCGCGCGGTATTGCTTATCAACCAGGGGCGCAAAAGCGACGGCGAGCCGATACTGCGTGATTTGATGCAGGGACGGGGTTTTTACCCGATGGTCGCAGCACAGGAACTGGGCGTCAATTATGCCGTCAATGTGGCGCGCGCGGTCGCGCCGGCCCCCGAGCTTATCAAAAGGCCGGAAATCGCCCGCGTGCGCGAGCTGATGTACTGGAATATGGATAACCTGGCCAGGAACGAATGGAGCTCCCTCGTGGCCAGCCTGAGCCGGACGGAACAGGAAGGTCTGGCGCGTTACGCCTTTGAACAGCAATGGCCCGACCTGAGCGTGCAGGCGACGATTACCGGCAAGCTGTGGGATCATCTGGAAGAGCGTTTTCCCCTGGCCTGGCATAATGAATTTCGCCGCGCCACCGACGATAAAGGGATAAGCCAGAGTTACGCCATGGCGATAGCCCGCCAGGAAAGCGCCTGGAATCCTAAAGCACTGTCGCCGGTCGGCGCGGCCGGCCTGATGCAGCTGATGCCCGCCACGGCCAAGCATACCGCCGAAATGTTTAATATCAGCAGTTATATGAACACCAGCCAGCTGTTGGATCCGCAAACCAACATCGAGCTGGGCACCACTTACCTGGAATATGTGTACCAGATGTTCGGCCGCAACCGGATCTTATCAAGCGTGGCCTATAACGCCGGCCCTGGGCGGGTGAACACCTGGCTTGGCAACAGCGCGGGGCGTATCGACGCGGTGGCTTTTATTGAGAGCATTCCGTTTTCGGAAACCCGCGGTTACGTGAAAAATGTCCTGGCCTATGACGTCTTTTACCGTTATTTCCTGCGTCAGCCCGCAAAAGTGCTGACGGACGCAGAGTGGCAACGGCGTTACTGAACCGGCGGGGAAAATAGGGTAGACTGCTGTACTCGTTAACAGGTATGGCGGGCGCTTATGAATGACATTACCACCTCCGTTGCCGGCGATGTGCCGCGGCATGAGCAGGAGTGGCGGCATTTTGCCGTGCTGTTGGGGCAGGCTTTTGCCGACGGTATGCATGTGCCGTTGCTGCAACTGATGTTGACCGCCGATGAGCGCGAAGCCATCGGCACGCGCATCCGCATTATCCGGGCGCTGCTGGACGGCGAGATGAGCCAGCGCGAATTAAAGAATTCGCTTGGCACCGGCATTGCCACCATCACCCGTGGTTCCAATAGCCTCAAGGCCGCATCGCCTGAATTAAAACAGTGGCTGGAGCATCATCTGCGGCATTTGCCGGATTAACCGCCGTGGCCGCGGCTGGTCTGGTAGATGGCGTTATTAAACGGCACCAGCGCCAATAGCAGGGCCTGATAATAGACGCTGCTGCGGGTCAGCCTGCCGGCGGTAAACACGCCGATGGCGCCGCCCTGGCGTTTAATATCCGTAATTCCGGTCAATCTGGCCATTTCCTGGCCTAATTCCCGCCCTTCAATGATTCCCTGTAATATACTTTCTGGTAATATTAAGCTGGCGGAGCGAGATTCACCGCGCAGGTGCGTATTTTCAATAACCATCCAGGCAAAGGTCATATTATCTGCAATACCCGCCTCGACACCGACCCAGAAATCCGCCTCGGGACAAACCTGACGCGCGGCCATGACCCGATTCCGCGCCCCGCTGCGGGTTTCGACATCGCCCATGGGCTGCGACGGCACGCCGCTGTCGACATCTATGCCTTCAACGCGGCAGCTGTCGGGCCCGTAGGTGTCGTTAAAGGCCTGGAGAATGGCATTGATTTTAGCCGGGTTAGTCGTTGCAGCCACCACATAATACATAATGTTTTTATCACTCCAGTCATTTTCACGCAGTATAACGGAAAAAAACCATGTTACAGGTCTATCTTGTTCGCCATGGCGAAACAGAATGGAATGCCTTGCGCCGTATCCAGGGACAATCCGACAGCGCGTTAACCGCCAAAGGCCAGCGCCAGGCGCAACAGGTCGCTGAACGCGTGCAGCGTATGGGTATTACCCATATCATCAGCAGCGACCTCGCACGCACGCGCCATACCGCCGATATCATCGCCCGGGCCTGCGGCTGCGATGTTCGCCCGGACCCCCGGCTGCGCGAGCTGGACATGGGCGTGCTGGAAATGCGCGATATCGATACCCTGACGCCGGAAGAAGAAAGCTGGCGCAAGCAATTGGTTAACGGAACGCCCGACGGGCGCATTCCCAAGGGGGAATCGATGACCGAACTGGCGCAGCGCATGCACGCGGCGCTGGACAGCTGCCGTGAACTGCCCGCCGGCAGCAGGCCCCTGTTGGTGAGCCATGGCATGGCGCTGGGGTGCCTCATCAGTACCGTCCTGGGCTTGCCGCCCTATGCCGAGCGCCGGCTACGGTTACGCAACTGCTCTATTTCCCGCATGGACTTCCAGCAAAGCCCTTGGCTGGCGCCCGGCTGGGTGGTGGAGACCGCGGGCGACACCTCGCATCTGGATATGCCGGCGTTGGATGAAATCCAGCGTTAGCGCCGCACCGGTATCAGATATTCACAGCGGATGGTATGCGGCACGGGCGCATCGGGCGCTCTTTCCTGCGGATAGAAACGCTCGATATCATGTCCCCGGCGGCGGGTCATTTTCATCATCGGCAGGCAGGTGCCATACAACGTTAAAATAAAGCTCTGCAAACCGTCGGACGCGCCGTTATAGATAAACTGCGCGTAGTCGCCGCCGTCCAGCGCGATCGGCTGGCCGTTTTGTACATTATCGGGCACGTCCTGGGGTTCGATGGCGGTGGTATACAGGATCTCCTGTTCGTCATCCTTTTCCTGGCTGGGCCGCGAGTGGTTCAGGCCGTACAGTACCGGCGGAATGGTTTTTGCCTCGCCCAGGTATTGGCGCCAGAACTGAATGCGCAACTCACTACGGAACGTGGTGATCTGCTCCAGGGTGCAGGAATAGCTTTGCGTCAGGCCCACCAGCTGCATCGGCGGCAGGACGATAAATTGCGGCTGCGGCATTTCCCATTTTTCCAGCCGGATCGGCGGCCGGATGCCGCTGGAGTCCCATTCTTCCGCCCGGCGGTATAACGCGGGCGTCTGGGTGAACTGTTTTTTGAACGCGCGCGTAAAGGTTTGTTGCGAGTCGAACCGGTATTGCAGGGCAATATCCAGGATCGGCCGACTGGTCAGACGCAATGCCACGGCCGCTTTGGATAACCTGCGGGCCCTGATATACGCACCGATGGCATGACCTGTTACCTCTTTGAACATCCGCTGCAAATGCCATTTGGAGTAACCGGCTTTTGCGGCGACATTGTCCAGGGACAGCGGCTGGTCAAGATGTCCTTCCAGCCAGCTTAACAGATCACGAATTATACCGGCTTGATCCATAGATCATCCTCAAAAAAGCATTTAGGGCACAATGAAAAAAGTTGACGCATGATAGCAATTTTTTTGCAGTTCGACCGTCAAAGATTTATTAGCTAATTAATACCTGCCATGATAGCAGCAATTCACCACCGGTAGTGAAGCCCGTACGCGGTCTTCGCCCCGCCGCCGATCCGTCCATTGAAAAGAAGTCTATCTCTATGAATAAACTGTTTTTTTCCGCATTGCTGCTCAGTTTGACAGCCACCGGCGTCGCCCGGTCCGAGGAAGTCGGCTCCGTTGACACTGTTTTCAAACTCTTTGGCCCCGATCACAAGATTGTCGTGGAGGCATTTGACGACCCTGATGTGCAGAATGTCACCTGCTACCTCAGCCGGGCCAAGACCGGCGGCATCAAGGGAGGATTGGGCCTGGCCGAGGATACCTCGGACGCGGCCATCTCCTGCCAGCAGGTCGGTCCCATTACCCTGACGGATAAAATCAAGAACGGTAAACAGACCGGCAGCGTTGTATTCCAAAAACGCACATCGCTGGTTTTTAAGCGGCTACAGGTGGTTCGTTTTTATGACGCGAAGCGTAATGCGCTGGTATACCTGTCCTACTCGGACCGGGTGGTGGAAGGATCGCCGAAAAATGCCCTGAGCGCGGTGCCGATTATTCCCTGGACCACACAGCATGAATAAAGCCGGTCAATAATAACATCGGGCGCCCATGCGGACGCCCGATGTGGTGATGCCATGGGGCGATTATTCTTCCAGATCGCCGCAGAAACGATAGCCTTCGCCATGGATGGTAGCGATGATTTCCGGCGTGTCGGGGGTGGATTCAAAATGCTTGCGGATGCGGCGGATGGTGACATCCACGGTACGATCGTGCGCTTTGAGTTCGCGCCCGGTCATTTTTTTCAGCAGTTCGGCGCGGGATTGAATTTTGCCCGGATTTTCGCAAAAGTGCAGCATGGCGCGAAATTCGCTGCGCGGTAGCTTGTAATGATCGCCGGTGGGGCTTAACAATGAGCGGCTGTTGATATCCAGTTCCCAACCGTTGAATTTATAGCTTTCCACCAGTTTGCGCTCTTCGCCGCCACCGCCGAGATTCATGGTGCGCGACAACAGGTTGCGCGCGCGGATGGTAAGCTCGCGGGGATTGAACGGCTTGGTAATATAATCGTCGGCGCCGATTTCCAGGCCGAGGATTTTATCGACTTCATTATCGCGGCCAGTCAAAAACATCAGCGCAACGCTTGCATGCTCACGTAATTCACGCGCCAGCAGTAAACCATTTTTACCCGGCAGGTTAATATCCATAATTACCAGGTTGATGTCGTTTTCCGACAAAATCTGATGCATTTCAGCGCCATCGGTGGCTTCATGAACCATATAGCCCTCGGCCTCGAAAATGCTTTTGAGGGTATTGCGGGTAACTGACTCGTCTTCAACGATAAGTATGTGCGGGGTCTGCATGTTTGCTACCTAAAATTACTAACAAAATTGGAAGAGGAAGTACAAAAGCCGCGGTTATCTACAACATTGCCCGGGGCATAATGCCGCATCCCCAACGCCATGAGGCTAAAGTACATAAACGTGCTCCAGATGACGAACGACGGATAACCTTGGCACCGCTAACCTGATTTTGGTCCGCTTTTTCTCAAGCTCAAATGCCGTATAGCTTACCCTTATTAACAACACTATAACAGCGCGAAACGAAATTGCCACGCAAGAAAATTTCATTTTGCTGACATATATCAAATTACCGTCCACGACAGCGCGCATTTCCGGAAAATCCCTTAAATACCAGCATATTTAAGCATTTTTGCCAAGAGCGCCAATTCGATTCAGCTTTAACGACGCGGTCTGAAATAGCGGTGGAATGATGATAATATCGGCGTCATTCGCCGCGATTTAAGAGACTCACCATGCAATTGCATATTATCCTGGTATCCCCGGCGCGTCCGGAGAATGTCGGCGCCGCGGCCCGGGCCATGAAAACCATGGGGTTCGGCTCGCTGCGTATCGTCGACAGCCGCGCGCACCTTCAGCCCGCCGCCGCCCGGGTCGCCCACGGCGCGACCGAGGTGTTGGAACGGGCCGTTCATTTCGACACGCTGGCGGCCGCCCTGGCGGATGTGGATTTTACGGTGGCCACCACCGCGCGTCACCGGGCCCGGTTCCACTATTACTGCACCGCCGCGCAATTGCTGCCGCAAATGCAGGAAAAACAACAGTGGATAACGCAGGCGGCGCTGGTATTCGGACGGGAAGATACCGGCCTGACCAACGAGGAACTGGCGCTGGCCGATATCCTGACCGGCGTGCCGATGCAGGCCGGCTATCCGTCCCTGAATCTCGGGCAGGCGGTGATGGTTTACTGTTATCAGCTGGCGGCGCTGAACCGGATTGCGCCTCAGGAGCACCCGCCGGCCATACCCGGGCAACTGGCTGCGCTGCATCAGCGCTTCGATCGGCTGTTCACGCAATTAAGCGTCGGCGATGATCATAAATTAACCGATTGGCTGCATCAGCGGCTTGGACTGGCGACCCAGCGGGACATCGCGATGTTGCACCAACTGCTGCAGGATATAGAAAAAGTATTGCCAGTAAATAATACCACGGCGTAGCGATAACCTGGCGTTTAAAACTATATGAATACGTTTCAGCCACATTATTATATGATTATTGGGCATTGCGAACAGTAAAATTCCGACCGCTGCGCTGAGTGATAAATAGCCAAACGCAAATTAACATTGACTTTTTACGGCAATTGCTTTACCAGTAAGCCATTAAAAAATAATATAGATTGCTTAAGACATGCGTTTTATCAGCCTGAACACCATTATTATTACCACCACCGATACCACAAGTAGCGGTGCGGGCTGACGCATACAGGATAAACAGAAAAAAGCCCGCACCTAACCAGTGCGGGCTTTTTTTTAAGCTTCAATCCAGGAGAGAGAAAAGAAATGCGCGTACTGAAATTCGGGGGTACCTCGGTCGCCAATGCGGAACGTTTTATTCGCGTTGCCGATATCATTGAAAGTAATACAGGTCAGGGACAGGTCGCCGCCGTGCTCTCCGCACCCGCAAAGATCACTAATCACCTGGTGTCGATGATCGACAAGACGCTCGGCGGGCTGGATATCCAGCCCGCCATGAACGACGCCGAGCGTATTTTCTCCGAGCTGCTGCAGGGCTTGTCCCAGGCCCAGCCCGGTTTTGACTTCGCCGCCCTGCGCAAGCTGGTGGATCAGGAGTTCGGCCAGCTTAAGCAGTTGCTGCACGGCATTACCTTGCTCAGGCAATGTCCGGACAGTATCAACGCCGCCATTATCTGCCGTGGGGAAAAGCTCTCCATCGCCATTATGGAAGCGGTGTTCGTCGCCCGCGGTTATGCCGTGACGGTAATAAATCCGGTGGAAAAACTGCTGGCGCAGGGCAGCTATCTGGAGTCCACCGTGGATATCGTGGAATCCACGCGGCGCATTAACGACGCCGCCATTCCCGCCGACCATATTATCCTGATGGCGGGGTTCACCGCCGGTAATGAGAAAGGCGAGCTGGTGGTGCTGGGTCGTAACGGCTCCGATTATTCGGCGGCGGTATTGGCCGCCTGCCTGCGCGCCGACTGCTGTGAAATCTGGACCGACGTGGATGGGGTATACACCTGCGATCCCCGCCAGGTGCCGGACGCGCGGTTATTGAAATCCATGTCCTACCAGGAGGCTATGGAATTATCGTACTTCGGCGCCAAAGTGCTGCATCCGCGCACCATCGCCCCGATTGCCCAGTTCCAGATACCCTGCCTGATAAAAAATACCGAAAACCCGCAGGCGCCCGGCACGCTTATCGGCCAGAGCGATCCCGACAGCGATAATCCGGTTAAGGGCATCACCCATTTAAACAATATGGCGATGATCAATGTTTCCGGCCCCGGCATGAAGGGGATGATCGGCATGGCGGCGCGGGTTTTCGCCGCCATGTCCCGGGCCGGCAGTTCGGTGGTATTGATTACCCAATCCTCATCGGAATACAGCATCAGCTTTTGCGTGCCGCATCATGAGCTGAACGGCGCGCGCAAGGCGCTGGAAGACGAATTTTACCTGGAACTGAAGGACGGCCTGCTGGAACCGCTCGACGTCATGACCCAACTGGCGATTATTTCGGTCATCGGCGACGGTATGCGCACCCAGCGCGGCCTGTCCGCCAAGCTGTTCGCGGCCCTGGCGCGCGCCAATATCAATATTGTCGCCATCGCCCAGGGATCGTCCGAGCGGTCGATTTCGGTGGTGGTGGATAACGACGCCACCACCACCGGGGTGCGTGTCGCGCACCAGATGCTGTTTAACACCGACCAGGTGATCGAGGTGTTTGTCATCGGCGCCGGCGGCGTGGGCGGCGCGCTTATCGAGCAGATCCATCGCCAGCATCAGTGGCTGAAAGCGAAGCATATCGATTTGCGCGTCTGCGGCATCGCCAACTCGCGGGCGCTGCTGACCAGCGTGCACGGCATCTCGCTTGAAACCTGGCGCGAGGAGCTGGCGCAGGCCAAGGAGCCGTTTAACCTGGGACGCTTGATCCGTCTGGTAAAGGAGTATCATCTGCTTAATCCGGTGATCGTCGATTGCACCAGCAGCGCGGCGGTGGCCGACCAGTACGCGGACTTCCTGGCCGACGGCTTCCACGTGGTGACGCCTAATAAGAAAGCCAATACCGCCTCGATGCATTATTACCGGCAGATGCGCACCGCCGCCGCCAGGTCGCGGCGTAAATTCCTTTACGACACCAACGTGGGCGCGGGCCTGCCGGTTATCGAAAATTTGCAGAACCTGCTTAACGCCGGTGATGAACTGGTACGTTTTTCCGGTATTCTTTCCGGGTCGCTGTCGTTTATCTTCGGCAAGCTGGACGAGGGCATGTCGCTGTCGGCGGCGACGCTGGCGGCAAGGGCGCTCGGTTATACCGAACCGGACCCGCGCGATGACTTGTCAGGGATGGACGTCGCGCGTAAGTTATTGATTCTGGCGCGCGAGGCGGGTTATCAGCTTGAATTGGAGTCCATCGACGTCGAGCCGGTGCTGCCCGCGGATTTTGACAGCGCCGGCGATACCGACAGTTTCCTGGCGCGGCTGCCGGGTCTTGACGACGCCTTTGCCTCTAAAGTCGCCATGGCGCGGGAACAGGGCCAGGTGCTGCGTTATGTCGGCAGCATCCGGGATGGCCGCTGCCAGGTTAAGATAGCGGCGGTGGATGGCAACGATCCGTTGTACAAAGTGAAGGATGGCGAAAACGCGCTGGCGTTCTATACCCGTTATTACCAGCCGTTGCCGTTGGTGTTGCGCGGCTACGGCGCCGGCAATGATGTGACGGCCGCGGGCGTATTCGCGGATCTTCTGCGTACGTTGTCATGGAAGCTGGGAGTCTAAAATGGTTAAGGTGTATGCGCCGGCCTCGATCGGCAATGTCAGTGTCGGCTTTGATGTGCTGGGCGCCGCGGTATCGCCCGTGGACGGTACGTTGCTCGGGGACTGCGTGACGGTGGAGGACGCGGCGGCGTTCAGCCTGTGCAACGAAGGGCGTTTCGCCGGCAAGCTGCCGGCCGAAACCGAGCAGAATATTGTTTATCAATGCTGGGAACGTTTTTGCCAGGCGGTGGGTAAAACCGTCCCGGTGGCCATGCGGCTGGAAAAAAACATGCCCATCGGATCGGGGCTGGGATCCAGCGCCTGTTCGGTGGTGGCGGCGCTGGTGGCGATGAACGCCCATTGCGGTTATCCGCTGGATGAAAACCAGATGCTGACGCTGATGGGCGAAATGGAAGGCCGTATTTCCGGCAGCGTTCATTATGATAACGTGGCGCCCTGTTTCCTGGGCGGCATCCAGCTGATGCTGGAGGAAAACAGTATCATCAGCCAGCAGGTGCCCGGTTTCAGCGAATGGCTGTGGGTCATGGCCTATCCGGGCATCAAGGTCTCCACCGCCGAGGCGCGGGCAATCCTGCCCGCCCAATATCGCCGGCAGGATTGCATCAGCCACGGGCGTTTCCTGGCGGGTTTTATCCACGCCAGCCATACCCAGCAGCCGGCTCTGGCGGCAAAACTGATGAAGGATGTGATTGCCGAGCCTTACCGCACTAAACTGCTGCCGGGATTTACCGAAGCGCGCCAGGCCTGCGCCAGTATCGGCGCCCTGGCTTGCGGCATCTCCGGCTCGGGACCGACGCTGTTTGCGGTCTGCGATCGGGAAGATACCGCGCAGCGCCTGGCCGGCTGGCTGGAGCAGCACTACCTGCAAAATGATGAGGGTTTTGTTCATATATGCCGCCTGGATACCACCGGCGCGCGAGTGATGGGATAACGTATGAAACTGTATAATATTAAAGATCATAACGAGCAGGTCAGCTTCGCGCAGGCGATAAAGCAGGGGCTGGGACGCCAGCAGGGGCTGTTTTTCCCCGTCGATCTCCCGGAGTTCGCCTCGACGGAAATCGACGCCCTGCTGGATCTCGATCTGGTGACCCGCAGCGCGCGCATCCTGTCGGCCTATATCGGCGACGAGCTGCCGTTGGACGTTATCCATAAACGGGTGCAGGCCGCCTTCGAGTTCCCGGCCCCCGTGGTCAAGGTGAGCGAGGATATATCGGTCCTGGAGCTATTCCACGGCCCGACCCTGGCGTTCAAGGATTTCGGCGGCCGCTTTATGGCGCAGATGCTGACCGAAGTCGCCCGGGGCCAGCCGGTCACCATCCTCACCGCCACCTCCGGCGATACCGGCGCCGCGGTGGCGCACGCCTTCTACGGGCTGGAAAATGTCCGGGTGGTGATCCTGTACCCCCACGGCAAGATAAGCCCGCTGCAGGAAAAACTGTTCTGCACCCTGGGCGGCAATATCCATACCGTGGCGATTGACGGCGACTTTGACGCCTGCCAGGCGCTGGTCAAACATGCGTTCGACGACGAGCAACTCAAGCACGAACTGGGGCTGAACTCCGCCAACTCGATTAATATCAGCCGCCTGCTGGCGCAGATTTGCTATTACTTCGAAGCGGCGGCGCAGCTCTCGCAGGAGCAACGCAATCAATTGGTGGTTTCGGTGCCCAGCGGCAATTTTGGCGATCTGACCGCCGGCCTATTGGCAAAATCCCTCGGCCTGCCGATTAAACGCTTTATTGCCGCCACCAACGCCAACGATACCGTGCCGCGCTTTCTCGCCGACGGGAAATGGTTGCCCAACGCCACCGTGGCGACGCTATCCAATGCCATGGATGTCAGCCAGCCGAACAACTGGCCGCGCGTGGAGGAATTGTTCCGGCGTAAGAACTGGCGCCTTGATACCCTGGCCTACGGCTGCGTGAATGACGATGTTACCCGCGACACGATGCGCGAACTGGCGGGACTGGGGTATATATCGGAACCTCATGCGGCTATTGCCTACCGGTTACTGCGCGACCAGCTCCAGCCAGGGGAGTCCGGCCTGTTCCTGGGCACCGCGCATCCGGCGAAGTTTAAGGAAACCGTGGACGCGGTGCTGGGCCAATCGCTGCCGCTGCCCAAGGCGCTGGCGCTGCGGGCGACCCTGCCGCTGCTGTCAAGCCGGCTGCCGGCGGACTTTGGTCAGCTGCGCGCCCTGCTGATGGCCTTGCCGCAGTAATCCGCCACGACCGCCGCCGGTTCAGCCGCCGGCCGGCGCGGTGGTACAGCCGCCATGACCGTACCACCGCGCCGGTTTCACCGCGGGGCATTCGGGCCCGCGCCGCCGTGCGATAGGACGGACGCGTTATCGCGCATCACGCCCGCCGTCCTAGCGTGCCGGTCGTTTAAAGACCATCTCCGACTCGCTGGATTCCTCCGGCGCATAGGCATAACCGCCGTCATTGAACGCGGCCAGCTGTTCCGGCTGCGTCAGCCGCCGGGTGATGATAAACCGGCTCATCATGCCGCGCGCTTTTTTTGCGTGGAAACTGATCACTTTATACTTGCCGTTTTTTTCATCCAGGAACACCGGCTTGATCACCCGCGCGGCCAACTGGTCCTTTATCACCGCCTTAAAATACTCCCCGGACGCCAGGTTAATCAGCACGTTGTCGCCTTGCGCCGTCAGCGCCTCGTTGAGCTTTTGAGTCAGGGTATTTCCCCAGAAATGGTATAAGTCCGGCCCGGCCGGGTTCGCCAGCCTGATACCCATTTCCAGGCGATAGGGCTGCATCAGGTCCAGGGGGCGCAGTATGCCGTACAGGCCGGACAGCATGCGCAAATGGGTTTGGGCGAAGTCGAAATCCGCCTCGCTGAAACTTTCCGCCGCCAGGCCGGCATAGACATCGCCTTTAAACGCCAGGATCGCCTGCCGGGCGTTGTCGGGTGAAAAATCCGCCCGCCAAGACTGAAAGCGCCCCGCGTTAAGCTGGGCCAGCTTATCACTGATGCCCATCAGGCCGGATAACTGCGCCGGGGTCAGTTTGCGGCACACGCGCATCAGTTTTTCGGCGCGGGCCAGCAGCTCGGGCTGGGTATAACGCCGGGTCGCCAGCGGGCTGGTGTAATCCAGCGTTTTGGCCGGGGAGATAACGATTAGCATGTCGTACGGTTCCTGTCTCTTAAGGGCTGGAGGTCAGCGGGATGATAAGCGGCGGTCATGTTGATTTGCGCGCCGCCGGGCGGTCCCAACTGCCGGGCGCCAGCTGCGCCGCGATAGCGGGGAAATTCGCGGCGTAGAACGTCGGCAGTTTGCCGACCGCGCGCTGGCTATTGTAATCGCGCGCCAGCATCAGGGCGATGCGCGACAGCAGCAGCAGCGCAATCAGGTTGGTCAGGGTCATCAGGCCCATCGCCAGGTCCGCCAGCCGCCATAATACCGGTACTTCCGCCAGACAGCCCAACATCACCGTCGCCAATGCCACGACGCGCAATATCTGCACCGGCCGTTTGGAGCGATGGCGGAAAAAACGCAGACTGCTTTCCGCGTAGGCGTAATTAGCGATAATCGAGGTAAAGGAAAAAATAAATACCACCATCACCATAAACGGCGTGCCCCACTGTCCCGTCGCCGCCAGCAATGACCGCTGGATCAGGGCGATGCCGCCGAGATCGGGCGCGGCCTGTTCCAGCGCGCCCGACGTCAGGATAATGGCCGCGGTGGCGCTGCAGATGACGATGGTATCGATAAACACCGCCAGCATCTGGATATATCCCTGCGACGCGGGGTGGGGCGGCCAGGGCGTGGCGGCGCCGGCGATATTGGGCGCCGAGCCCATGCCGGCCTCGTTGGAAAACAGCCCGCGCTGCACGCCCTGGAAAATGGCCTGGGAAAAACCATAGCCCAGGATTCCCGACGCGGCCTGCGGCAGGCCGAACGCGCTGTTGAACACCAGCTCCGCCACCGCCCCCAGGCGTCCGGCATGCTGCGCCATCACCCAGGCCGCCAGCAGCACATAGCACAAGGCCATCAGCGGGACCAGCCATTGGGAAAGCCTGGCGATAAGACGCAGGCCGCCGCACATGGCCAGTCCGCTTAACGCCGCCAGGCCCAGCCCCGTCTGGTAAGGCGCGAATCCGCAGGCGTCATGCAGCGACTGCGTAATGGCGCTGGCCTGCACCGCGCTGAATATACCGCCGTAGCCTATGAGTAGAAAGCAGGTAAAGAGTACGCCCATCCAGCGCAGGCCCAGGCCCTTTTCCATATACCAGGCGGGGCCGCCCCGGTAATGGCCGCGGCCGTCGCGCACCTTATATAATTGCGCCAGGGTGCTTTCGAAGAAGGCGGTGGCCATGCCGATAAACGCGGCCAGCCACATCCAGAATATCGCTCCCGGCCCGCCGATGACCAGGGACAACGCCACGCCGGTCAGGTTGCCGCAGCCGATGCGCGCCGCAAGCGTCGTGCATAATGCCTGAAACGGTGAAATGCCCGCGCCGTCGGCGCGGCCCGATCCCTTCAAGATGGAAAACACGTGGCCGAAGTAATGGAACTGAATAAAACCGGAGCGGAAAGTAAACCAAAGACCGGTGCCAATCAGCAGGTAAATTAACACTGAATTCCATAACAAATCGTCGATAAAGTTGAAGAGTTCAGCCATTTATTCCTCGTCTTCCCTGATAAGCGGCGCTTATGCCGATCCGCGGCCGGCAGCGGCCGATTTTATCCTGCCATGGCCGCATAATGCGCTGCCGCCGGGGCGGTGCCATTACGCTGGCGCCTCGCTTGCACCCATGCTTGCGCGTGGTATTATCAAAAAAGGCAGTGCAACGCCATAAGATATGCACACCCTTCACAATGAGATATTCCACCATGACAGATAAACTTAGTGCCCTACGCAAGATGACCTCCGTTGTCGCTGATACCGGTGATATCACCGCCATTAAACTGTATCAGCCCCAGGATGCAACCACCAACCCTTCATTGATCCTGAACGCGGCGCAGATTCCCGAATACCGCGGCTATATCGACCAGGCGGTTGCCTGGGCGCGTGATCAAAGCCGGGACGCGGCGGAACAGGTCAAATACGCCACCGATAAACTGGCGGTCAACATCGGGCTGGAAATTCTTAAGCTGGTGCCGGGGCGCGTTTCCACGGAAGTCGACGCCCGACTGTCCTATGACACCGAGGCAAGCGTCGCCAAAGCCAAAAGCCTGATTAAACTCTACAACGACGCCGGCATCGGCAACGATCGCATCCTGATTAAGCTGGCCTCGACCTGGCAGGGTATCCGCGCTGCCGAGCAACTGGAAAAGGCCGGCATCAACTGTAACCTGACGCTGCTGTTTTCCTTCGCCCAGGCCCGCGCCTGCGCCGAGGCCGGGGCCTACCTGATTTCGCCTTTCGTCGGCCGCATCCTTGACTGGCACAAAGCCAACGGCGAACGCAAGGAGTTTTCCCCGGAGCAGGATCCGGGCGTGATTTCCGTGACGGAAATCTACCGTTACTACAAAGAACACGGTTATGACACCGTGGTAATGGGCGCCAGCTTCCGCAACGTGGGCGAGATTATTGAACTCGCCGGTTGCGATCGCCTGACCATCGCGCCGCCGCTGCTGAAAGAGCTGGCCGCCACCGAAGGCACCCTTGAGCGTAAACTTTCCTATACGGGCGAGATCAAGCCGCGTCCGGCCAAACTGACCGAGGCTGAATTCCTCTGGCAGCACAACTTGGATCCTATGGCGGTGGACAAACTGGCGGACGGGATCCGCAAGTTCGCCGTCGACCAGGAAAAGCTGGAAGCGATGATTAAAGACCTGCTGTAATCACCGTGGCCCCGGCCGGGCAGGCAAGCCGGCGCGGGACCCGTTTATCAGCGCCATGGCGGCCCGTAGGTAACGGGCCGTTTTTATTTGTGCGCACGGCGCTTCGCCGTTAAATTGCTATTATGGAAAAATCATGTCGACCGGAGGACGTTCTATGCAAATTTGCCGTATTGGCCTGGTATCCATATCCGATCGCGCGGCCAACGGCGTCTACCAGGATCAGGGCATCCCCGCGCTGGAATCCTGGTTACGGCAGGCGCTGATTTCACCTTTTACGCTGGAAACACGGCTGGTGCCCGACGAGCAGCCGCTGATTGAGCAAACTCTGCGCGAGCTGGTGGATGAAATGGGTTGCCATCTGGTGCTGACCACCGGCGGCACCGGCCCGGCGCGGCGTGATGTCACGCCGGATGCCACGCGGGCGATAGCGGATCGCGAAATGCCCGGGTTTGGCGAGCAAATGCGCCAGATCAGCCTGCATTTTGTGCCCACGGCTATCCTGTCCCGGCAAATGGGGGTGATCCGCAAACAGGCGCTGATCCTGAATCTGCCGGGCCAGCCCAGGGCTATCCAGGAAACGCTGGCGGGCGTCAGGGACGCGCAGGGGAACGTGGTGGTGCACGGCATCTTCGCCAGCATCCCTTATTGCATTCAACTGCTGGAAGGGCCTTATATCGAGACCGATCCCGCGATCGTGGCGGCGTTTCGTCCCAAAAACGCCCGGCGCCCCGACCCGGAGTAACCGCGGCGCGCGGCGGCGGCGGTAAACGCCGCCCCAGGGTGTGAAATTATATTTCCGCGCAGTAAGATTACCTTTACGTTGTATGCTATATTTTTTTCTTTTTTCTCTCTGGCCCGACGCGAATGACTATGCCTGCCGACCCGCAACGCCGATTAAACCGACAGGATTACAAAACCCTGTCGCTTGCCGCCCTGGGCGGCGCGCTGGAATTTTACGACTTTATTATCTTCGTGTTCTTTGCCGGGGTGATGGGAAAACTGTTCTTCCCGCCGGATTTGCCGGAGTGGCTGCGGCAATTGCAGACCTTCGGTATTTTTGCCGCCGGTTACCTGGCCCGGCCGCTGGGCGGCATTATCATGGCGCATTTCGGCGATAAAGCCGGCCGGAAAAAAATGTTCAGCCTGTCCATTCTGCTGATGGCGCTGCCGACGCTGATGATGGGCCTGCTGCCCACTTATGAAACCCTCGGCATCACCGCGCCGCTGCTGTTACTGGCGCTGCGCATCCTGCAGGGCGCGGCCATCGGCGGCGAAGTGCCGGGCGCCTGGGTCTTCGTCGCCGAACATGTGCCCCACAAGCGCATCGGGTTCGCCTGCGGCACGTTAACCGCCGGCCTGACCATCGGCATTTTATTAGGATCCTTTGTCGCCACCTTATTAAACACCTTCATGACGCCGCAGGGCGTGCTCCAGGGGGGCTGGCGCATTCCTTTTTTCCTCGGCGGCTTCTTCGGACTGGTCGCCATGTACCTGCGGCGCTGGCTGCGTGAGACCCCGGTGTTTATCGAGATGCAGATCCGCAAAGCGCTGGCGCAGGAACTGCCGCTGAAATCCGTGGTGATGAACCATAAAAAAGCGGTGCTGATTTCCATGCTGCTGACCTGGCTGCTCTCCGCCGGCATCGTGGTGGTGATCCTGATGGCGCCCCTGTGGCTGCAGCAGCAAATGGGCGCTACCCCGTCCCTGGCGCTCAAGGCCAACTGCGCGGCGATTATCGCGCTGGCCGTGGGCTGCGTGATAACCGGCGCCGTCATCGACCGCGTGGGCGCGGGCAAAACCTTTATCACCGGCTGCGTGATGCTGGGCGTCTTCAGCTGGCTGTTTTACCACACCGGCGCGGATCGGCCGTTGCCGCTGTACATCACCTATGCGCTGGCCGGCCTGAGCGTCGGCGTGGTGGGCGGCGTGCCTTATGTTATGGTCCATGCGTTTCCCTCGCCGGTGCGGTTCAGCGGTATTTCGTTTTCCTATAATGTGGCGTACGCCATTTTTGGCGGACTGACCCCGGTGATGGTCACCATGCTGATGCGCATCTCGCCGATGGCGCCTTCCTGGTATGTGCTCGGGCTATCGGTAATGGGGGTGTTGCTCGGCATTTGCCTGCCGTCCGGACTGCGGCATAAGCCGCCGCTAACCGGTGGATTGAATTCCATCGCCTGATTTTACGTGCGGCGTGAAATAAATAGGTTCCTGTTTGTCATGGCACTTTTGGGAACGATTTAGTCATTTTTATAAAAATGCCCTTTATATCAAAGGACTGCGCGCCAGCCGCTCAGCGATGCGCGGCGCCCGGGGCCGGCGGGAGCGCGCAGAACGCTTTTTTTTTCCTGCTCCCCCTTGATGCGCGGCGCGGTGACCCCATCTTATTTGCAACCAACGTTGTTTAACCTGCTGACAAAAACGTGTCGCTAGCTTGAAAAAAAGTTAACCGGCCACATATCAGGTTTACGACCACAACGAATATGACTTTTTAGTGGAGATGTTTAGATGGGTAAAATTATTGGTATCGACTTGGGTACGACCAACTCTTGTATCGCAATTATTGAAGGCTCCAAACCTCGGGTGCTTGAAAACAGCGAAGGCGATCGTACTACCCCTTCCATTATTGCTTACACGCAGGACGGTGAAATTCTGGTTGGCCAGCCAGCTAAACGTCAGTCCGTTACGAACCCGCAGAACACGTTGTTCGCCATCAAGCGTTTGATCGGACGTCGTTTTGAGGATGAAGAAGTACAGCGTGATAAAAATATCATGCCGTATAAAATTATCGCTTCCGACAACGGCGACGCCTGGCTGGACGTGAAAGGCCAGAAAATGGCCCCGCCGCAGGTGTCCGCTGAAATCCTGAAAAAGATGAAGAAGACCGCGGAAGATTATCTGGGTGAGCCGGTTACCGAAGCGGTTATTACCGTGCCGGCCTACTTTAACGACGCCCAGCGCCAGGCGACCAAAGACGCCGGCCGTATCGCGGGCCTTGAAGTTAAACGTATTATTAACGAACCTACCGCCGCGGCGCTGGCTTACGGCCTGGATAAAGAAACGGGCAACCGCACCATCGCGGTCTATGACCTGGGCGGCGGTACCTTCGATATTTCCATCATCGAAATCGATGACGTGGACGGTGAAAAAACCTTTGAAGTGCTGGCGACCAACGGCGACACCCATTTGGGTGGCGAAGACTTCGACAGCCGCCTGATCAATTACCTGGTGGATGAGTTCAAGAAAGACCAGGGCATCGATCTGCGCAACGATCCGCTGGCCATGCAGCGTCTGAAGGAATCCGCTGAAAAGGCCAAGATCGAGCTGTCCTCCGCGCAGCAGACCGACGTGAACCTGCCGTACATCACGGCGGACGCCACCGGTCCGAAACATATGAACATCAAGGTGACCCGCGCCAAACTGGAATCGCTGGTTGAAGACCTGGTAAAACGCACCATGGACCCGCTGAAGATGGCGCTGAAAGACGCCGGACTGTCGGTCGGCGATATCAAGGACGTTATCCTGGTGGGCGGCCAGACCCGTATGCCGCTGGTGCAGAAGACCGTTACCGATTTCTTCGGTAAGGAACCGCGTAAAGACGTTAACCCGGATGAAGCCGTGGCTATCGGCGCCGCGGTGCAGGGCGGGGTGCTGGCCGGCGACGTGAAGGACGTGCTGTTGCTGGACGTCAGCCCGCTGTCGCTGGGCATTGAAACCATGGGTGGGGTCATGACGCCGCTGATCGCCAAGAACACCACCGTACCGACCAAGCATAGCCAGGTGTTCTCCACGGCGGAAGACAACCAGTCCGCGGTGACCATCCACGTGCTGCAGGGTGAACGTAAACGCGCCGCGGATAATAAATCCCTGGGCCAGTTCAACCTGGACGGGATTGCCCCCGCCATGCGCGGTACGCCGCAAATCGAAGTCACCTTCGATATCGACGCCGACGGCATCCTGCATGTGTCCGCCAAGGATAAGAACAGCGGCCGTGAACAGAAAATCACCATTAAGGCGTCGTCCGGTTTGACCGAGGATGAAATCCAGAAAATGGTGCGTGAAGCGGAAGCCAACGCAGAATCCGACCGCAAGTTCGAGGAACTGGTGCAGACCCGTAACCAGGCCGACCATCAGCTGCACAGCACCCGCAAGCAGTTGGAAGAAGCCGGCGACAAACTGCCCGCCGATGACAAAACGGCCATCGAATCCGCGCTGAGCGCGTTGGAAACCGCGCTGAAAGGCGAGGATAAGGCTGAGATCGAAGCCAAGATGCAGGCGCTGATCCAGGTTTCCGGCAAGCTGCTGGAAGTGGCGCAGCAGCAGGCGGCTCAGGCCGGCGCGGCGGAAGCTGGCGCTGAAGCCAATGCGGGCAAAAAGGATGACGACGTTGTCGACGCCGAATTTGAAGAAGTTAAAGATAAAAAATAATCGCCCTTGAGCGGGCACAGCCACGGTGAGTAATGCCGTGGCTGGCAACAGGCACGGGCGTCGGGGAAACCTTACGCCCGTGCAAGCATGTTGAGGGCAGGAAGAGACAATGGCGAAAAAAGACTATTACGAGATTTTAGGCCTTTCCAAAGATGCGGAAGAGCGTGAAATCAAAAAGGCCTACAAACGCCTGGCAATGAAATTCCACCCGGATCGTAACCCAGGGAATGCTGACGCCGAAGCAAAGTTCAAAGAAGCGAAAGAAGCCTATGAAATCCTGACCGACGCGCAAAAGCGCGCCGCGTATGATCAATACGGCCACGCCGCCTTCGAACAGGGCGGCATGGGCGGTGGTTATGGCGGCGGCGCCGCCGGCGGCGCGGACTTTACCGATATCTTCGGCGACGTCTTCGGCGATATCTTTGGCGGCGGGCGCCGCCAGCGCGCCAGCCGTGGGTCGGATCTTCGCTACAATATGGAGCTTACCCTCGAGGAAGCGGTCCGTGGCGTAACCAAGGAAATCCGCATCCCGACGCTTGAGGAATGCGACGTCTGCCATGGCAGCGGCGCCAAGCCCGGCACTTCCCCCGTTACCTGTCCTACCTGCCATGGCGCAGGCCAGGTGCAGATGCGCCAGGGTTTTTTTGCGGTGCAGCAGGCCTGTCCCACCTGTCAGGGACACGGCAAGATTATCAAGGAACCGTGCCACAAATGCCACGGCCACGGTCGTATTGAAAAGGCCAAGACGCTGTCGGTGAAAATTCCGGCGGGCGTCGATACCGGCGATCGCATCCGTCTGTCGGGCGAAGGCGAAGCGGGCGAGCAGGGCGCGCCGGCGGGGGATCTGTACGTACAGGTTCAGGTGCGTCAGCACCCCATCTTTGAACGTGAAGACAATAACCTGTTTTGCGAAGTGCCGATTAACTTCGCCATGGCGGCGCTGGGCGGCGAGATCGAAGTTCCCACGCTTGACGGCCGGGTGAAGCTGAAGGTGCCTGCGGAAACGCAAACCGGCAAGCTGTTCCGTATGCGCGGCAAAGGGGTGAAATCGGTACGCGGCGGCAACCAGGGCGATTTGCTGTGCCGCGTGGTGGTCGAAACGCCGGTGAAGCTTAACGAAAAACAGAAACAGCTGCTGCGTGAACTGGAAGAGAGTTTTGGCGGCCCGAGCGGCGATCAGAACAGCCCGCGTTCCAAAAGCTTTCTGGACGGCGTGAAGAAGTTTTTTGACGACCTGACGCGCTGAATTTTTGCGCCATCGGCGGTGTCTTTCGATCCCCGGCCCAGCGGCCGGGGATTTTTTTTGGCCTTTGCCTGTCCACCCGAGGCTTTCTCCTGCTTAAGCGCTGTTGCCGGTACGACATCGATAATGGCCGCTATAATTTAGGGGGAATAATTCTCTGGAGATAGACGCCATGGCCCGTGCCGCACTCCGCCCGGCAGTCCCCTTCACGCCGTCCGTAGAGACGTACCGACCCGACGAAGAGCAGACCCATCGGCAAATCGCCGACGTATTTAAGCACATCATCGGCAAGACACACCGTGATTTGGGCCATGCCCAGCGCGGCGTCCATGCCAAAAGCCACGCCCTGCTGCAAGGCCGGCTGGTTGTGCACAGCTCCCTGGCGCCTGAGCTGGCCCAGGGTATTTTTGCCAGGCCGCGTAGCTATGACGTGCTGCTGCGTATTTCGACCATCCCCGGCGACGTGTTGCGCGACGGGGTTTCCCTGCCGCGTGGCCTGGCGATCAAGGTGCTGGATGTAGCAGGGGAACGGTTGCCCGGGTCGGAAAACGACCTGACCCAGGATTTTTTACTGGCTACGGGACCCGCCTTTACCGCAGCGGACAGCCGGGCGTTCCTGAAAAACCTGAAACTGCTGGCCGCGACCACCGGTCGGGCGGAGTGGGCCAAAGCAGCCTTATCCGCCGTCCTGCGCCCGCTGGTGCGCGCCCTGAAGACGCTGGACGTCAACACCGGATTGCTGCAAGCCCTGGGCGGCTATCCGCTCACCAATCCGCTGGGGGATCGCTACTTTACCCAGGTAGCCAGCCGCTTCGGTGATTATATCGCCAAACTGGACGTGGTGCCGGAATCGGCCAATTTCCTGGCGCTGGCGGGCAAGGCGTTCGCGCTGGCCGGACGGCGGGACGCGCTGCGGGAGGAGGTGGTGCGCATCCTGGCGCGGGAGGGCGGCGCCTGGACCCTCAGGGCGCAGCTGTGCCGGGATTTGGCGGAAAATCCCGTTGAAGATGCCTCGGTGGCCTGGCCCGAGCAGGATAATCCCTACCTGCCGTTGGCGTCGATTATTGTCGAGCCGCAGCAAAGCTGGTCGCCCGGGCGCTCCCGTGCCATGGACGACGGTCTTTCCTTCCAGCCCTGGCATGGCGTCACCGCCCATCGGCCGCTGGGCGACATTATGCGGGCGCGCCGGCTGGCGTACCCGGTGTCGGTGGCGCAGCGCAGCGACCTGAATCAATGTCCGGTGCACGAGCCGCGCCAGCCCCCGGCGTGCTAAACATCCGCATTACCGGCGCGCCGCGGCGGCGGGTAAACCGGCGGTCAATCCTCCAGCCCGGCCGCCGGGGTATTTTTGCGAGCCGCGCTAAATAACGCGCCGGCGATGTTGGGTTTTTATTTACCTGGCTCCCGCCATCCCGCACAATAAATCAATTATGCGCACTTCAAGGATATATTGTGTCTTCTCTTATTCACCGCTGGTTAAATCACGAAGCCTCGGGCGGCGTATTGTTGATTTTAGCCGCGTTAATTGCGCTGATCATGGCCAACACGCCGGCGCAGGCGGCCTATGAAGCGCTGATTTATTTTCCCCAGGGCGCCTCCGCCGGCCACGCCTCGCCATTGACGCTGCTTTTTTTGATCAACGACGGCTTGATGGCGATTTTCTTTTTGATGATCGGGCTGGAGGTGAAGCGCGAACTGATGGAAGGCGCGCTCGCCAGCCGCAGCCAGGCGGCGTTCCCCGCCATTGCCGCGCTGGGCGGCATGATAGCCCCGGCGATTATCTATACGCTGATTAACTGGAACACGCCGGCCAATCATGCCGGCTGGGCTATTCCCACCGCCACGGATATCGCGTTTGCGGTAGGCGTGATGGCGCTGTTGGGAAAACGGGTGCCCGCCAGTTTAAAGGCTTTTTTACTGGCGCTGGCAATTATTGACGATTTAGGCGCCATCGTAATTATCGCGGTATTCTACAATCACGATTTGTCGTTAATCGCCCTGGCGGGCGTGGCGGCGACGATTGCGGTGCTGGTGATGATGAACCGCAGCAATGTGCATCATATCGGACTTTATCTGCTGGCCGGCGCGGTGCTGTGGGGCTGCGTGCTGTTATCGGGCATTCATGCCACTCTCGCCGGGGTGATACTCGGCGCCCTGATCCCCCTGCGTTTGCCGTCACGGCCTGGGGCCCCGGCCTCAGCGCCGCAGACCCAGGCGTATTCTCCCGCCCTGGTGCTTGAGCACTATATTCAGCCCTGGGTGGTTTATCTTATCCTGCCGCTGTTTGCCTTCGCCAACGCCGGCGTCGGTCTGCATGGGCTAACCCCCGCCAGCCTGTTGTCGGTGCTGCCGGCCGGCATTGCCGTGGGGCTGGTGCTGGGTAAGCCGCTGGGCATCCTGCTGTTTTGTTTTGCATCCATCAGGCTGGGATTGGCCCGGCTGCCCGACGGCGTGGTCTTTAACCAGATTGCCGCCGCCGCGGTGCTGTGCGGTATCGGCTTTACCATGTCGATCTTTATCGCCGGGCTGGCGTTCGGCGCGCCGGGGGTGAGTCCGGACAGTATAACCTATGCCAAGCTCGGCATTCTGTCCGGTTCGGTGGTGGCGGCGATCTTGGGCTATATATCGCTGCGCCTGGCGCTGCCGATGCATAAGCCCGCCCCGGCCCGCTCCTGACCAAACAGGTCAGCGCCGCGCAACGCTACGCCATCAACGCCAAGCGCGGCGCTGAAGAACCGGAGGCAAACGCCAGATGCAAAAAAACCGGCCGAAGCCGGTTTTTTTAACAAAACACCAACGTAAGAACAGATCTTACTGCATTGCGTTGATACGCGCGGTCAGATTAGATTTATGACGCGCTGCTTTGTTTTTGTGGATCAAACCTTTACTGGCCTGACGGTCCACAATGGGTTGCATGGCAGAAAAAGCATTCTGCGCTGCATCTTTATCACCTGCATCGATAGCCGCGTATACTTTTTTGATAAAAGTACGCATCATAGAGCGACGGCTGGCATTGTGCTGACGACGCTTCTCAGACTGTACGGCGCGTTTCTTAGCTGATTTGATATTAGCCAAGGTCCAACTCCCAAACATGTTCTATGAGACAATTCAAAGGCCGAGGAATATGCCCTTTCGGCCTTCTTTTGTCAATGGATTTGTGCAAATAAGCGCCGCTTGACTACGCAACGCCTGTTACAATGTGATGGCGCAGGATTCTACCAGTTTCAGCGCGCGGAATACAGCCTTAGACGATAAAAAAGCGATTATCTGTAATAAACAAACCAATTCGCGGCGCGGCGCCCGTCGGCCGGGCGGGGAAATGTCCTGTCCGGCAGAATAACCTGCGAAAAAACCCTGGTCGGGCAAAATAAGCATGACTTTCACCGTCGTTACTGTCAAAGATTGGATTCGCGGGTTAACCTTAGCGGCTGTACAAGGTATAATCCGCCGATTTCCTCAGTCTTGAGCCTGCTATGAAGCTTATTCGCGGTTTACATAACCTGCAGGCGCGTCCCCAAGGGTGCGTGCTCACTATTGGCAATTTTGATGGTTTCCATCGTGGGCATCAGGCGTTGATTGCACAATTGCAGACCGAAGGCCGCAAACGCGGCTTGCCGGTAATGGTAATGATATTCGAGCCCCAGCCGCAGGAACATTTTGCCGGCCGGGACGCACCGGCGCGGTTGACCCGCCTGCGGGATAAAGTGAAGTACCTGGCCCAGGCCGGGGTAGACGTAGTATTGTGCGTAACCTTCGATACGCGGTTCGCGGCCATCGGCGCCGAGTCGTTTGTCGCGGAGCTGCTGGTGAAAAAGCTCGGCGTCAGGTTTCTTTGCGTCGGCGACGATTTTCGCTTCGGCGCCGGGCGGCGGGGCAATTTCGCCTTTTTGCAGCAGGCGGGTATCGCGGCGGGCTTTGATGTCATGAGCACCGCCACGTATACGGAGGGCGGTAAGCGTATCAGCAGCACGGCGGTACGGGAGGCGCTTTGCAACGACCAGTTGGTTGTCGCCGAGATGCTCCTTGGCCATCCTTACCGTATTTCCGGGCGCGTGGAGCACGGCGACGAGCTGGGCCGCACCCTTGGCTTCCCCACGGCCAACGTCTCCTTAAAGGGCCGTCCAGCGCCCATTAACGGGGTCTATGCGGTGGAGGTCGGCGGACTGGCGGCGCAGCCGTTGCCCGGTGTGGCCAATATCGGCACCCGCCCGACGGTGGCGGGGCTTCGTCCGCGGCTTGAAGTGCATTTAATGGATATGGCGCAGGATCTTTATGGCCGCCATATAGAAGTGGTGATACGCGCAAAACTGCGCAATGAACAACGGTTTGCCTCCCTTGATGAGCTAAAGCGGCAAATCGCGAATGATGTGGTGAACGGCCGGGAATTCTTCGGACTGACGGCACCCCTCTAAACGCTCTAACCGAAAACGGAACCGAGAATCGAATGAGTGATTACAAAAACACCCTGAATTTGCCGGACACAGGGTTCCCGATGCGCGGCGATCTGGCCAAGCGCGAGCCTGGCATGCTGCAACGCTGGTATGAACAGGACCTGTACGGGATTATCCGTAACGCTAAAAAAGGCAAGAAAACCTTTATCCTGCATGACGGCCCTCCGTATGCCAACGGCAGTATCCATATCGGTCACTCGGTTAACAAGATTCTCAAAGACATTATTATCAAGTCCAAAGGCTTGATGGGCTATGACTCCCCCTATGTGCCGGGCTGGGATTGCCACGGCCTGCCGATTGAGCTGAAAGTTGAACAGATGATCGGCAAGCCGGGCGAAAAGGTCAGCGCCGCGGAATTCCGCGCCGCCTGCCGCAAATATGCCGCCGAGCAAGTGGAAGGCCAGAAAAAAGATTTTATCCGCCTGGGCGTGCTGGGCGAATGGGATCATCCTTACCTGACGATGGATTTCGGCACCGAAGCCAATATTATCCGTTCGCTCGGCAAAATCATCGCCAACGGCCATCTGCATAAAGGCGCCAAGCCGGTGCATTGGTGTATCGACTGCCGTTCCGCGCTGGCTGAGGCGGAAGTCGAGTATTACGATCGCACCTCGCCCTCCATCGACGTGGCTTTCCAGGCGGTCGACGCCGACGCCGTGGCGGCAAAATTCGGCGTGAGCGGGGTTGCCGGGCCGGTGTCGCTGGTGATCTGGACCACCACGCCCTGGACCCTGCCGGCCAACCGGGCGATTTCGGTCCATCCGGACTTCGAGTATCAGCTGGTCGCGGTGGACGGGCAAAACTGGATACTGGCCGCCGACCTGGTGGCAAGCGTAATGCAGCGTGCGGGTATCGCCCAATGGACCGTGCTGGGCAGTTGTAAAGGCGGCGCGCTGGAACTGCTGCGCTTTCGCCACCCGTTTATGGGCTTCGACGTGCCGGCGATCCTGGGTCAGCATGTGACGCTGGAAGCCGGTACCGGCGCGGTGCATACCGCGCCCGGCCATGGCCCGGACGATTATGTCATCGGCCAGCAATACGGCCTGGAGGTCGCCAATCCGGTGGGGCCGGACGGGTGCTACCTGCCGGGGACCTATCCGGATCTCGACGGGCTGCAGGTGTTCAAGGCCAACGATGTGGTGGTCGAATTATTGCGCGCGCACGGCGCGCTGGTGCATGTGGAAAAGCTGGTGCACAGCTATCCGCACTGCTGGCGTCATAAGACCCCCATCATTTTCCGCGCCACGCCGCAGTGGTTTATCAGCATGGATCAGAAAGGGCTGCGCAAACGTTCCCTGGAAGAAATCAGGGAAGTGCAGTGGATCCCGGGCTGGGGACAGGCGCGCATCGAAAATATGGTGGCCAATCGTCCCGACTGGTGTATCTCGCGCCAGCGCACCTGGGGCGTGCCGATGTCGCTGTTTGTCCATAAGGATACCGAGGAGCTCCATCCGCGCACGCTGGAGTTGATGGAAGAAGTGGCCAAACGGGTCGAGAAAGACGGCATCCAGGCCTGGTGGGATCTGGATCCCGCCGCTATCCTCGGGGCTGAGGCGGCCGAGTATACCAAAGTGCCGGATACCCTGGACGTGTGGTTCGACTCCGGTTCGACGCACTCGTCCGTGGTAGCGGTCCGTCCGGAATTCGGCGGCCACGAGCCGGATATGTACCTGGAAGGTTCCGACCAGCATCGCGGCTGGTTTATGTCGTCGCTGATGATTTCCACCGCCATCAAAGGCCAGGCGCCCTATCGCCAGGTGCTGACCCACGGTTTTACCGTCGACGGGCAGGGGCGTAAAATGTCCAAATCCATCGGCAACGTGGTCAGCCCGCAGCAGGTGATGGATAAACTCGGCGGGGACATCCTGCGTCTGTGGGTGGCTTCCACCGATTATACCGGTGAAATGGCGGTCTCCGACGAGATCCTTAAGCGCTCCGCCGACGCGTACCGGCGTATTCGCAATACCGCGCGGTTCCTGCTGGCCAACCTGAATGGGTTCGACCCGGCGCTGCACAGCGTCAAGCCGCAGGAGATGGTGGTGCTGGATCGCTGGGCCGTGGGCCGGGCGCAGGCGGCGCAGGCGGAAATCATCGCCGCCTACGACAGCTATGACTTCCATAACGTCGTGCAGCGCATGATGCAGTTCTGCTCGGTGGAAATGGGGTCTTTTTACCTGGATATCATCAAAGATCGCCAGTACACCACCCAGGCCGACAGTATCGCCCGCCGCAGTTGCCAGACCGCGCTGTACCATATCGCCGAAGCGCTGGTGCGCTGGATGGCGCCGATCCTGTCTTTTACCGCCGATGAGATCTGGGGCTTCATGCCGGGTGAACGCGCCCAGTATGTCTTCATCGAAGAGTGGTATGAAGGGTTGTTCGGACTGGACGCCGGTGAAACCATGAACGACGCTTACTGGGAACAGGTGTTGAAGGTGCGCGGCGAAGTGAACAAAGTGCTTGAGCAGGCCCGCGCCGATAAAATCATCGGCGGGTCGCTGGAGGCCCGGGTCACCCTGTATGCCGAACCGGCCCTGGCGAAAACGCTGGGGGCGCTGGGTGAAGAGTTGTATTTTGCCCTGCTGACTTCGCGCGCCGATGTGGCTGATTACAGCGCGGCGGGAGAGGATGCCCAGCAGTGCGAAGGATTGAAGGGCCTTAAAATCGCCCTGGCTAAGGCCGATGGTGAAAAATGCCCGCGTTGCTGGCATTTTGAAACCGATATCGGCGCTGACGCCGGGCATCCCGAAATTTGCGGGCGTTGCGTCACTAACGTGGCCGGCCCGGGCGAAGAGCGTAAATTTGTCTGATGAGTAAATCCTTAGCATCCACCGGTCTGCGCTGGCTTTGGCTGGCGCTGGTCGTACTGATTATCGACCTGGGCAGCAAGCAGTTGATCATGCAGCATTTTATGTTGCATGAGACGTTGCCGCTGATCCCGTTTTTTAACATTTTTTATGCCCACAACTATGGCGCGGCGTTCAGTTTTCTGGCCGATAAAGGGGGATGGCAGCGTTGGATGTTTGCCATTATCGCCCTGGTCATCGCCGTGGCGTTGATGATATTAATGTACCGTTCAGACAGCCGCCAAAGAATGACCAATTGCGCCTACGCCTTGATTATCGGCGGCGCGCTGGGCAATCTCTTTGACCGCCTGGTGCATGGCGTGGTCATCGATTTCATTGATTTTTATGTCGGTGACTGGCACTTCCCCACCTTCAACGTGGCGGATTCGGCCATTTGTATCGGCGCACTCCTGATCGTGCTGGAAGGGTTTATGCATCCGGCCGATAAAACGGCTAAGCAGAAAGGTTAAGCGGCATGTCCGAACAGGTGCAGTCCGACAGCGCGGTGCTGGTGCATTTCGACCTTAAACTCGAGGATGGCACCATTGCCGAATCCACCCGGCGCGAAAATAAACCGGCGCTGTTCCGTCTTGGCGATGATAGCCTTTCACCGGCCCTTGAACAGTCGTTGCTCGGGCTGCGCGTGGGGGATAAAAAATCGTTTTCCCTGGCGCCGGAGTCGGCGTTCGGGCCGGTTAATCCGGATTTGATCCAGTTTTTTTCCCGCCGGGATTTTATCGAAACCGGCGTGCCCGACGTGGGCACCATTATGCTGTTTACCGCCATCAGCGGTAATGAAATGCCCGGATTGATTCGTGACGTGGCCGAGGAGTCGATCACCGTGGATTTTAACCATCCGCTGGCGGGCCGCACGGTCTATTTCGATATCGACGTATTGGCAATTGATCCGCAGCAGGAGGATAAACATGCGCATCTTACTGGCTAACCCGCGGGGTTTTTGCGCCGGTGTCGACCGGGCCATCAGTATTGTCGAACGCGCGCTGGAGATTTACGGCGCGCCGATCTACGTGCGTCACGAAGTGGTGCACAACCGCTATGTGGTGGAGTCGCTGCGCGCCAGCGGCGCCATTTTTATCGAGCAAATCGACGAAGTGCCCGACGGCTCTATCCTGATTTTCTCGGCCCACGGCGTATCGCAGGCGGTGCGCGCCGAGGCGAAAAACCGCGATTTGACGGTATTCGACGCGACCTGCCCGCTGGTGACCAAGGTGCATATGGAAGTGGCGCGCGCCAGCCGTAAAGGAACGGAAGCCATTTTGATTGGTCACGCCGGGCATCCGGAGGTCGAGGGCACCATGGGGCAATACAATAACCCCAACGGCGGCATGTACCTGGTGGAGTCGCCCAAGGATGTCTGGAAACTGCGGGTGAAGGACGATGCCAACCTGTGCTTTATGACCCAGACCACGCTGTCGGTGGACGATACCTCGGATGTTATCGACGCGCTGCGCGAACGGTTTCCGTTGATTATCGGACCGCGTAAAGACGATATCTGTTATGCCACCACCAACCGCCAGGAAGCGGTGCGCGAGCTGGCCGCCGATGCTGACGTGGTGCTGGTGGTCGGCTCGAAAAACTCGTCTAACTCCAACCGGCTGGCCGAGCTGGCCCAGCGGGTGGGCAAACCGGCCTATCTTATCGATACCGCGGCGGATATCCAGGAAAGCTGGCTGCAGGGTATCGATACCATCGGGGTAACCGCCGGCGCTTCCGCGCCGGATATTCTGGTGCGGGAGGTGATTGCGCGTCTGCAGGGGCTCGGTGGCGAGGGGGCGGAGGAACTGATCGGGCGCGAGGAGAATATTGTGTTCGAGGTGCCGAAGGAGCTGCGGGTGAATGTGAGGGTGGTGGAGTAAGACCGGCTTTTGCTTGCGCCGCATGCCCTGTAAATGACATTTCCAGTCGCCCGCGGCGGTTTGATGCGGCGACGCGGTAAACCTGTTCTTATCGTGCCCCAGGACGTGCAAGAGAGGGGCTTCAAATCCCTTTTGGCGATCGATCAATTTGGCGGCAGTCAAATTGATCGTATTCAATGGGATGTGCCGGTTTTTTATCCCTGTTCTACAGTCTGAACCGGTATTCCGGGGCGCCGACGGCGCTGGTATAAACATGCAGCAACGCGCCGTCGAGCGCGCCGGGAGGATCGAGATTTTTGCCGGCGCTGGTGATAAATAATTCATTACGCCCGGGGCCGCCGAAAGCACAGCAGCTCGGTTGGCGTACCGGTAACGGCAGATCCTCGATTAGCGTCAGTTCGCCATCGCCGATGGCGTAGCGGCTCAGGCAGCCATGGCCGAAGCGCGCGTTGATCAGTTCTCCGGCCGCGGTCAGCGCCGAACCGTCGGGGGTCTTGTCTCCGGCATCGAATACCCGCAGGCGGGCGGTATTGATGGCGGCGGCGTCGCTGGCGTAAAACCGCTTTTCGGCGCTGTCGGCAAACCACACCCGGTCGCCATGCCACGCCAGGGTATTGGGGATGGTGACATGGCCCATCATGCTCCGCGGCCGCGCTTCGCCGGCGGCAAAGCGGTACCAGCCGCCGATAGGACGCTCTTCCGCCAGGTCCATGGTGCTGAACCATAATGAGCCGTCGGGGGCGATGGCCGCCTCGTTTGGCCGGGTGCCGGCGGCGTCGGCCGGGTAGGGGCACAGGAGCTCAAGGCGTGGGGTATCCCGGCCGGCGCTGCTCTTTTCATAGTGATAAAGCAGTATGCCCTGCTGCGCCACGATCAGGAACTGCTCTTCCCGCTCGGTCGGCAGCGCCGCGCTGAACAGACAATCCAACCGGCGCTGTTCGACGCATCCCCGGGAGGGCCAATAGCGCAACAGGCGCTGTTGCAAAATATCTACCCACAGCAGCGATTGGCTACGGCTGCACCAGACCGGCGTTTCGCCCAGGGCGGCGCGATAATCCCCAATGGCCTGGATTGTTGAGGTAAAAAAAGGACTCATCCTGTCTCTCCGTGGCGAGTGTTCGGCTGTAGATATCCAGTATAGCCGCTTCGCGCCGGATCATCCGCGCCCGGCACCGGCCGGGAGATGAATAAACATTCATTTCTCCCGCGCTGCGGCCGCACCCGGCCCGGTCCATTGCCGTGACTGATGAAAGCCGGCTTCTGACATATAATGCTAATTCCAGGGGAAATCCGCTGGCGGCAATCCGGGACGGCGGTTACCCTAAACTGATTTTATCATGCCAACCAACAGAGAGTGTCTATGAGCGTAACACCAGTTCGCATCGCCATCGCCGGTGCGGGCGGCCGTATGGGCCGCCAACTGATCCAGGCGGTACTGCAATCGGAACAGGCGTGCCTGGGGGCGGCGCTCGAGCGCGCCGGCTCAAGCCTGATTGGCGCGGACGCGGGGGAGTTGGCCGGGCAAGGCGCGTTGGGGATAAGGGTCGGCGACAGCCTGGAAGCCATTAAAGATGACTTTGATATCTTTATCGATTTTACCCGGCCGGAAGGCACCCTGACGCATATGGAATTTTGTCGGCTGCATGGCAAAGGCATGATTATCGGCACTACCGGTTTTGACGAGGGGCAGAAGGCGCGAATCGGGCAAGCCGCCGGGCAGATCGGCATTGTCTTTGCCGCTAATTTCAGCGTGGGGGTCAACGTTATGCTGAAATTACTGGATAAGGCCGCCAGGGTTATGGGCGACTATTGCGACATCGAGATCATCGAGGCGCACCACCGTCACAAGGTGGACGCGCCTTCTGGCACCGCGCTTGCCATGGGGGAAACCATCGCCGGGGCGCTGGGCCGCAACCTCAAGGACTGCGCCGTATACAGTCGCGAGGGCCATACCGGCGAGCGTGTGCCCCATTCCATCGGCTTCGCCGCCATACGCGCCGGGGACATTGTCGGCGAACATACCGCGATGTTTGCCGATAACGGCGAACGTATTGAGATTACCCATAAGGCTTCCAGCCGCATGACCTTTGCCAATGGCGCGGTCAGGGCGGCAATATGGCTGAAAGCGCAGAAAGCGGGCCTTTATACCATGGCGGATGTGCTGGATCTGGCAAGTTTATAACTCTATTTTTTACTGCCACCTGAAGTCTGCCATTTTATCACTATGATTAAATAGAGATAATTTTATTTTATTGGAATTATCTCTTAAAAAATCGTTTTCAATGGAAATGGAGGGCCAAATGGCTTTAAGTTTGGCTTTCAGCGGTTATTTTTCTTGATGATTGCCATTCTGGGCTGATTATTGCGCTTTCGCGCCTGCGCCGGTTCCTTTTAACAAATTTCTGGCCACGCAACCGGTTACTCATGCCCTAAATGAGTGCTTTTTAGCGGTTTCAAGGTGTGTAACCGGCTTAATTGCCATTATTTAGTAAAAAACATCAGCCCGGGGTGGACAAATGACCAGCTCATCATTAAAATGCGCCCAATTTGCCGAAAATCTACCTTGAAGGTGTTTTTTGCATTGATTAAGATCGTTAAATCTGAATTAATATGCAAATACAATGACTGAATATTCCTTGGAGGGTGTTTTGATAAAGTCAGCGCTGTTGGTTCTGGAAGACGGAACCCAATTCCACGGTCGGGCCATTGGGGCAGCGGGAACGGCAGTGGGGGAAGTGGTCTTCAATACATCGATGACCGGCTATCAAGAAATCCTCACCGATCCTTCCTATTCCCGCCAAATCGTTACTCTCACTTATCCCCATATCGGCAATGTCGGCACCAACGAAGCAGATGAAGAATCGTCCCGCATCCAGGCCCAAGGGTTGGTCATACGCGATTTGCCGCTTATAGCCAGTAATTTTCGCAGTACCGGTTCCCTGTCGGACTACCTCAAGCAAAATAATATCGTCGGTATCGCCGATATCGATACCCGCAAACTTACCCGCCTATTGCGCGAAAAAGGCGCCCAGAACGGCTGCATTATCGCCGGCGACGCGCCTGACGCGGCGCTGGCCTTGCAAAAAGCGCGCGAATTCCCGGGACTGAAGGGCATGGATCTGGCCAGGGAAGTCAGCACCGCCGAGCAATACAGCTGGACCCAGGGCAGTTGGGCATTGCATGCCGGCCTGCCTGCGCCGGCCGCGCCGGACGCGCTGCCCTACCATGTGGTGGCGTACGATTTCGGCATCAAACGCAATATCATGCGTATGCTGGTGGATCGCGGCTGCCGCCTGACGGTGGTGCCGGCGCAGACGCCGGCCGACGTCGTCCTGGCGATGGATCCCGACGGCATCTTCCTCGCCAACGGCCCGGGCGATCCCGAACCCTGCGATTACGCCATCGCCGCCATCAAAACCTTTCTCGAGACCGAGACGCCGATCTTCGGCATCTGTCTCGGCCACCAACTGCTGGCCCTGGCCAGCGGCGCCAAGACCGTCAAAATGAAGTTCGGCCACCACGGCGGCAACCACCCGGTAAAGGATATTGACGCCAACCGGGTCATGATTACCGCCCAGAACCACGGTTTTGCGGTGGATGAAACCACGCTGCCGGCGAATCTGCGCGTCACGCATACCTCGCTGTTCGACGGTTCGTTACAGGGATTGCACCGCACGGATAAGCCGGCGTTCTGTTTCCAGGGGCATCCGGAAGCCAGCCCCGGCCCGCATGACGCCGCGCCGCTGTTCGACCATTTTATCGAGTTGATCAAGACTTACCGTTCCCAGGCAAAATAATCAGGAGCAAGACCATGCCAAAACGTACAGATATATCCAGTATCCTGATTCTGGGCGCCGGCCCGATTGTCATCGGCCAGGCGTGCGAGTTCGATTACTCCGGCGCGCAGGCGTGCAAGGCCCTGCGTGAGGAAGGCTACCGCGTGGTGCTGGTGAACTCCAACCCGGCCACCATCATGACCGATCCCGATATGGCGGATGCCACTTATATCGAGCCTATCCATTGGGAAGTGGTGCGTAAAATCATCGAAAAAGAACGCCCCGACGCCATCCTGCCGACCATGGGCGGGCAAACCGCGCTGAACTGCGCGCTGGACCTGGAGCGCGAAGGTGTTCTGGCGGAGTTCGGCGTCACCATGATTGGCGCCACCGCCGATGCCATCGACAAAGCGGAAGACCGGCAGCGTTTTGATAAGGCGATGAAAAAAATCGGTCTTGAGACCGCGCGCTCCGGTTTTGCCCACAATATGGAAGAGGCGCTGGCGGTGGCGGCGGACGTGGGTTTCCCCTGCATTATCCGTCCGTCGTTTACCATGGGCGGGTCGGGCGGCGGCATTGCCTACAACCGCGAGGAGTTCGAGGAAATCTGCGAACGCGGCCTCGATCTGTCACCCACCACCGAGCTGCTGATCGATGAGTCGCTGATTGGCTGGAAAGAGTACGAGATGGAGGTGGTGCGCGATAAAAACGATAACTGCATCATCGTGTGCTCGATTGAAAATATTGACGCCATGGGCATCCATACCGGCGATTCCATTACCGTGGCGCCGGCGCAAACCCTGACCGATAAAGAATACCAAATCATGCGTAACGCCTCGATGGCGGTATTGCGTGAAATCGGCGTGGAAACCGGCGGCTCGAACGTGCAGTTTTCGGTAAACCCTAAAAACGGCCGGCTGATTATCATCGAAATGAACCCGCGGGTTTCCCGCTCCTCGGCCCTGGCCTCCAAGGCCACCGGTTTCCCGATTGCCAAGGTGGCCGCCAAGTTGGCGGTGGGGTATACCCTCGATGAACTGATGAACGATATCACCGGCGGACGCACGCCCGCCTCGTTCGAGCCGTCCATTGACTACGTCGTCACGAAAATTCCGCGCTTTAACTTCGAGAAGTTCGCCGGCGCCAATGACCGCCTGACCACGCAGATGAAGTCGGTGGGCGAGGTGATGGCCATCGGCCGCACGCAACAGGAATCGCTGCAAAAAGCCCTGCGCGGTCTGGAGGTGGGCGTCACCGGTTTTGACCCCAAGGTCAGCCTGGACGACCCGGAAGCGCTGACCAAGATCCGCCGCGAACTCAAAGACGCCGGCTGCGATCGCATCTGGTATATCGCCGATGCTTTCCGCGCCGGGCTGTCGGTGGACGGCGTCTTTAACCTGACCAATATCGACCGCTGGTTCCTGGTGCAGATAGAAGAGCTGGTCACGCTTGAAAACGTGGTGGCGGAGAAGGGCGTCGGCGCGCTGGACGCCGAATTCCTGCGCCAGCTGAAGCGCAAGGGCTTTGCCGATGCCCGCCTGGCGACGCTTGCCGGCGTGTCGGAGGGGGAGATTCGCAAACTGCGCGAAGAGTACAACCTGCATCCGGTCTATAAACGGGTCGATACCTGCGCCGCGGAATTCGCCACCGATACCGCCTACATGTACTCCACCTATGACGAAGAGTGCGAATCCAATCCCAGCCGCGACCGGGAAAAAATCATGGTGCTGGGCGGCGGGCCAAACCGTATCGGCCAGGGCATCGAGTTCGACTACTGCTGCGTCCACGCCTCGCTGGCGCTGCGCGAGGACGGTTACGAGACCATTATGGTCAACTGTAACCCGGAGACGGTCTCCACCGATTACGACACGTCCGATCGCCTTTATTTTGAACCCGTTACGCTTGAAGATGTGCTGGAAATCGTGCGCATCGAGCAGCCGAAAGGGGTGATTGTCCAGTATGGCGGCCAGACCCCACTTAAACTGGCCCGGGAGCTTGAAGCGGCGGGCGTGCCGATTATCGGCACCAGCCCCGATTCCATTGACCGCGCCGAAGATCGCGAGCGCTTCCAGCAGGCGGTGGAACGCCTGGGACTCAAGCAGCCGGCCAACGCCACGGTGACCACCATCGACCAGGCGGTGGAGAAGGCGGCGACCATCGGTTATCCGCTGGTGGTGCGTCCTTCCTATGTACTGGGCGGCAGGGCGATGGAAATCGTCAACGACGATGTCGATTTGCTGCGCTACTTCCAGACCGCCGTCAGCGTCTCCAATGACGCGCCGGTGCTGCTGGACCGTTTCCTTGACGACGCGGTGGAAGTGGACGTGGACGCCATCTGCGACGGCCAGCAGGTGCTGATTGGCGGCATTATGGAACATATCGAGCAGGCAGGCGTGCACTCCGGCGATTCAGCCTGTTCGCTGCCGGCCTATACCCTTAGCCAGGAAATACAGGACGTGATGCGCCGGCAGGTCGAGCAACTGGCGTTTGAACTGCGGGTGCGCGGGCTGATGAACGTGCAGTTCGCGGTTAAGGCCAATGAAGTCTATCTGATCGAGGTCAATCCGCGCGCCGCGCGTACGGTGCCGTTTGTTTCCAAAGCCACCGGCGTGCCGCTGGCGAAGGTTGCCGCCCGGGTGATGGTGGGGCAATCGCTGGCCGACCAGGGCATTACCCAAGAGGTTATCCCGCCGTATTACTCGGTCAAGGAAGTGGTGCTGCCGTTTAATAAATTCCCCGGCGTCGACCCCATCCTGGGGCCGGAAATGCGCTCCACCGGCGAGGTGATGGGCGTGGGCCGCACCTTTGCCGAAGCCTTCGCCAAAGCCATGCTCGGCAGCCAGTCCCGCATGAAAAAATCCGGCCGGGCGCTGCTGTCGGTGCGCGCCGGCGACAAGGGCCGGGTAGTGGATTTGGCGGCGAAACTGCTCAAGCACGGCTTTGAACTGGATGCCACGCACGGCACCGCGGTGATATTGGGCGAAGCGGGAATCAATCCCCGGCTGGTGAATAAAGTGCATGAAGGGCGGCCGCATATCCAGGACCGCATTAAAAACGGCGAATATACCTATATCGTCAATACCACCGCCGGACGCCAGGCAATCGCGGACTCGAAGCTTATCCGCCGCAGCGCGCTGCAGTATAAAGTGCACTACGACACCACCATGAACGGCGGCTTCGCCACCGCCATGGCGCTAAACTCGGACCCCACCGAACGCGTGATTTCAGTTCAGGAAATGCATGCGATGCTGAAGGGATAGCGGCATATCGCCATATCCTGGCCAGGCGCGTGGCCGGGATACGGCGGCAAAATACGCTTATCCGTGCGGGACGCTCCAGGAGCGTCCCGATTTTTTTATCCCAGGGCGACCTTGATTCCCAGGGCAATCAGCACCCCGCCCAGCAGCTTGTCCACCAATTTTTGCGTTTTGGCGAGGGCGCGGCGCACGGGACCGCTTTGGATTAATAGCACCAGCAGCGGCCACCAGACTAGCGCCAGCAACAGGATAATACCCGCGTACCAGAGTTTTTCGGCAACGTCCGATTGCACCTGCAGCACTTGGGTAAACACCGCCAGGAAAAACAGTGTGGCCTTCGGATTGAGTAAGTTATTCAAATAGCCCTGGATAAAAGCGGTTTTCAGGCTTACCGGCTGATGCGGGGCATCGTTGAGGCTTATTCTGCCGGCGCCGCGGGATAGCAGCGCCTGGATGCCGATCCAGATCAAATATCCGGCGCCGGCGTATTTCAGCAGGTTAAACAGCCAGGGTGTGGTGGTAATCAGCACTGCCAGCCCGGCGACGCAATACGACATATGGGTGGCGACGCCGCAGATCACACCAAGGGATGTCATCATGGCGGCCCGTTTGCGATAGCGGGCGGCATTCCTGATCACCAGAAAAAAGTCGGGGCCGGGAGAAAGCATGCCAAGGGTGGCGATGGAGGCGACAAACAGTGAGGTTTCTAACATGACGGACTCGGCAATCAACCAGTAAGCGCTTCAGGATAACGCCGGCGCAGGGGAAGCGCACCCTCGATTTGGTTCAGCACTTATGTACCGTATCGCGGCAGCGCAGGAACGCGGCGGGACGGGCGCGATCCCGTTGCCGGGAGAACGCCGCGCCGCCGCCGGCGTTTACAGCAGATCCTCCATCCTGAAGCTAAAACCTCCCGTCCGGGACGGTGGTTCCGTCGTTTGCCCGTGTGTAGCCCTATTTTCGCCTTTAAGGATCACATCCGCCCGGCCGCGCCGGGTAACGCACAGGACTTGCCCTTGTTCCAGGGACTCAAGCGCTTGCGCCAGGTTGTTGCGCAGCGCGGTGTAACTGATGGTTTGCATATCAGCATCCAATATAATGATGAATTATCCCTTAGGTTGGCCTTGTTTTGTTCAGTTAAGCTTAACATCGGGCATTTCAAAGCGCGGCGAAATGATGCCGTATAATGTCCAGCCGAGGAACGTGACGATCGCACCCCACATCATCGCCTCTTGCCCGGAGCTGTAGAGCGCATAAAAGCTGTATAGCGCGCCGAGAAAGGCGATGCCGTTGGTGACTCGCGCCCTGGCCGGCGGCAGGCCCGCGGATTTCTGGATCACCACGGTGGCCGCCATCGACAGGATATAAGGAATAATGTTGGTGACCACCGCCAGGTTCACCAGCACGTTGAACTGTTTGTTCAGCGACGGGCTGATGGTCATCAGCGACAGACCGGTCTGGATGGCGACGATGATAAGCATGCCTTTCACCGGCGCGTCCGCCTTATTCGTGTGGGAAAACACCTTGGGAAAATAGCCGGCGTCGGCGGAGGATTTGAAGACCTGGGCGATGGTAAACTGCCAGCCCAGCAGGGAACCGACGCATGACATGATCATCAGCGCCATGATGATTTTGCCGACGAAAGGCGTAAACATATAGGAAAACGCCAGCCCGAACGGCGCGGTGGAATTCGCCAGCGCCAGGTTGGGCACGATGCCGGCGATAACATTGGTGGAGACCACATAGATAACCGCTGCCCCGAGCGTGCCGCCCAATACGGCGATCGGCACGTTGCGTTCCGGGTTTTCCACCACGTCCATATTGGCGCAGGCGGATTCCAGCCCCAGGAACGCCCAAAGCGTCATGGCGATGGAGGAGCCTATGGCCTCGAAGGTGGGGATGGCATGGGGATTCCAGGCGGCCATGTAGGCGGCGCCGCTAAACCAAAACCACCCGATCAGGGAAATGCCAACAACTGGAATAATGACGCCCCATATAGTGATACTGCTGATGTTCCCGGTAATGCGCGCGCCGCCAAAATTGGCCATGGTGGCCAGCCACAGCACCACGATGGTGGCCAGGCAGATGCCAAGCGGCGTGAGGGTTTGTCCCACCAGTTCCGTACCGTAGCCAACGGCTGAAATGGCAATGGCGACATTGGCGATCAGCAGGGAAACGCCATAGGTGTAATTGGCCATGAAGTTACCGGATTTGCCGAAGGCATATTCCGCATAGCCGCCCATCCCGCCGGGCTTGCGGCTGAACATGCCGCATTTGGCGAACGCGTAGGCCAACGCCATCGACCCCAGGGCGGTAACCAGCCAGGAGACAATGGACAGGGTCCCGACCTCCGCCAGTTTGGTGGGCAGCATGATAATGCCGGAACCCATCATATTCACGGCGGTCAGGACGGTGAGCTGCACCACGCCCATTTTATTTTTCGTTTTATTCATGATCATGGTCCTTTTTGTTTATTGTTTAACGACATAACCATAGGCGTGCTGTATTCCATCCCGATCGCGCTCAAGATAAACCCCCTGCAGCTCCGGCGAGAAGCCGGGCAGCAAATTGATGCCTTCCTCCAGCGCCAGGAAATACCGTTGCACGGCGCCGCCCCACACTTCGCCGGGCACCATGCAAAGCACTCCCGGCGGGTAGGGCAGCGCGCCCTCGGCGGCGATGCGGCCTTCCGCCTTGCTCAGCGGCACCAGTTCAACATGACCGCGCACGAACTCGCCGTTGGCATCCTGCGGATTCATCGCCACCCGCGGGAAGTTCCCCTGGCGGAACATGTCCTTTTGCAGTTGTTTAACGTCGTAACTGACATATAAGTCATGCATTTCCTGGCACAGGCGTCGCAGGGTATAACCCTGGTAGCGTTGTCCATGGCTGGCGACAATGGCGGGCAGGACGTCGGATAAGGGCGCATCTTGCAGTATAAAACGTTCAAAACGGGCGATCTGGGCGACCAGGTGCTGCATTTTAGCCATATCTTCCGCCGGCGTAAGCAGGAACAGAATGGAGTTCAGATCGCATTTCTCGGGCACGATGCCGTTTTCACGCAGAAAGTTGGCCAGGATGGTCGCGGGGATACCGAAATCGGCATACTCGCCGCTGGCGGTGTCAATACCGGGGGTGGTCAGCAGCAGTTTGCAGGGATCGACAAAATACTGGTTTGGCGCATACCCGTCGAACCCATGCCATTTTTCACCGGGCACGAAATTAAAGAAACGCAGGTCCTGCGCCATTTCGGCGGTGTCAAAATCCTGCCAGGGACGCCCTTCCACGCTTACCGGTACAAAGGGCCTGATCATCGAGCAGGTATTCAGCAGGATCTTTCGGGTCTCGATGCCCAGGGCGACACAATCCGCCCACAAGCGTCGGCCGCTTTCGCCGGCATGCATCCTGGCATTGACATCCAGCGCCGCGAACAACGGATAAAAAGGGCTGGTGGAGGCATGCAGCATAAAGGCATTGTTAAAACGCTTATGATTGCAATATCGCGCCTGCCCCTTGATATGCCGGTCCTTTTTATGAATTTGCGAGGTTTGGGAAAATCCGGCCTGCTGCTTATGCACCGACTGGGTCACGATAATGCCCGGATCGTTTTCGTTTAGCTCCAGCAGCAGCGGGGAACAATCCTTCATCATGGGAATAAACTGTTCATAGCCGACCCAGGCCGAATCAAACAGGATGTAATCGCAGAGATGGCCGATCTTATCCACCACCTGGCGCGCGTTATATATCGTGCCGTCATAGGTCCCCAACTGGATAACCGCCAGACGGAACGGCCGGGTTTCGCCGGCGCGTGCGGGGGCCACGCGGCGAATTTGCGCGCGCAGATAATCCTCCTCGAAACAGTGGGCATCGATGCCGCCGATAAAACCGAACGGATTACGGGCGGTCTCCAGGTAAACGGGCGTCGCGCCCGCCTGGATCAAGGCGCCGTGATGAACGGATTTATGATTATTGCGATCGAACAGTACCAGGTCGCCCCGCGCCAGCAGGGCATTGGTCACCACTTTATTCGATGCCGAGGTGCCGTTAAGGACAAAATACGTTTTATCGGCGTTAAAAACTTTGGCCGCATGCTGTTGCGCCGCGCAGGGCGCGCCTTCATGAATTAACAAATCGCCCAGCTTAACGTCGGCATTACACATATCCGCACGGAACAGCGTTTCGCCGAAAAAATCAAAAAACTGGCGTCCCACCGGATGCTTACGGAAAAACTGCCCGCCCTGATGACCCGGGCAGGCAAAGGAGGAATTACCCATTTCCACATATTTCTTTAACGTGGAAAAGAAAGGCGGCAATAATTCTTTTTCATATTTTGTCGCCGCGGACTCCACCTGTTTGCCGTAAAAATCGGCATTGCCGTCGCCCAGCTCAAATACGCCGTTAACCCTTGTCAGGTCATGATTCGCCAGCTCTTCGTGGCAGCCGATGGCGACAAAAATAGGGATGTCGAGACCGGTAAGTTTGATGGCGTCAATGGCGCCGCCATGGGTTTCTGATAAGGATAATACTACCGCCGCAATATCTGAGAAATCTGTATTAAGTATATCAACCGTCTCCCTTTCGCTATTAAAACATGATTTTACCGCGGCATTGGCGACAATTTTCAAGGGTTTCATTCTATTATATTCTCCTGGAACAGGGACAAAGGATTGCCTTCGGTTAAATAGGAATCGACAGTCCCATAGTTATTTTTTAAGCATAATGATGCGTAATAGTACCTGCCGTACTATTAATAAAATGATGGCCAGAATCATGGCGAATCATCATCTCACAGCCGTGGCGGGCTGAAGATCTTCCGGATGCTGTTCAGTACGGTTCATGGACAATAGCGGCCCGTCAGGATGCGTTAAAACATCTGGCTGGCGGTATTATCTATGGAGAGACGGCAATGACAGTCCCGCAGAAGAGGGTGCCATGTCCAAGGGAAATTTATCTGAAAGAGAAAAAAGAGAAAGAGAAATAGTCACGGCATCGGGGCATCATTAAATGCCTCACTCTGCGTATATGCGCCATTTTCCGGTTATTGTTTTCCATTATGGTTACCTGTTAGTGGGTAAGCAACGAACTGACAGGCGCTATACTATCGGCCATGGAGCCGTTTTCTGTGATCAATCTCATGATTATGGCGGTTCTTTATGGCCTCTATTTAGGCTTAAAAAATAAAAATCCAGCGGCGGCAAGATTGTCTTTTTTAAAACGAAATAAATGGAGCGCATGATAATTCATTTCATTTTGGCGGGGGAAATATCTGAAAAACGAGTGCGTAAATTTAAGCAGTTGAATATGATTAAAGACATGTACAGGTAAGGCATCAAAACAGGATTAAATCGCCTCAGCGCCCATGATATTGGATTATCGACCAGGCTACCGTCCCTTGGGCGGTCGCCAATGCTGTTTAACGCGTGATGCCCATAGAAGATCATCTGCATGATAATACGTAATTATTGCATATATCGGAAACAGGAATATCCAGGCTTTGGCGCTGCGCAGGCGTGGATCGGCCCACGCCGGGGGGATAACGCCACACGCCCGATAGCACGAAATGCTAAACCCTAAAACGCGCCGGTAGATCGGTGTCATGTACAGCATCGGCGTTGAGAAGAAAGCCGGAGGAGTATTGTTTGCCGGGGTAGTTAATTTTATGTAGATATTAAGTTAATTTTTTAAAAGCCCCGCGGCGAATATCACCCGCCGGTATTTAGAACATTATGGCTTTCGTCATGGCATAATTATGGCTTGCCGCCGTTTTTGTTACATGTTAAGAAAAGAGCGTCCATTAAGCGTAGGGTTATCGGAGTGTGGTTGGGTATGGTGCATGTCGATGGGTAGTGAAATAACGCAAGATCAGCAGCGGGTTATCACCCGGCTGTGTATTGAATGCGCGCTCCTGCTGCTGCAGCATGGCGCGGAAAGCATGATCGTGGAGCAGTTGTCGACACGCCTGGGGCGGGCTTTGGGTGTCCAGCGGGTGGAAAGCTCTATTTCAGCCAATGCCATAGTATTGACCACCATTATTAATGATTTTTGCCTGACATCGACGCGCAAAAATAACGATCGCGGCATTAATATGCATGTGGTCACGCAGGTGCAGCATATCGTAATTATGACCGAGCATCGTTTGCTGGATGTCGCCGACGTGACCAAACGCCTGGCCAATATCAAAGCGATGCGCTACCCCCGCTGGCTAATGGTCATCATCGTCGGCCTCTCCTGCGGGTGTTTCAGCCGCCTGAATGGCGGGGGATGGGATGCCTTTGCCGTGACGCTGTTTGCCAGCGGACTGGCCATGTACGTGCGCCAGCTGTTGACCGCCCGGCAAATGAATCCGCTGATCAATTTTTGTATTACCGCGTTTGTCGCCACCTCCGCCTCCGGGCTGCTGATGCGGCTGCCGGTGTTCCAGGGCACGTCGCTGGTGGCGATGCCGGCCAGCGTCCTGCTGCTGGTGCCGGGTTTCCCGCTGATCAATGCGGTGGCGGATATGTTCAAGGGCCATGTCAATACCGGCCTGGCGCGCTGGACCATGGCCAGCCTGCTGACGTTATCGATTTGCATCGGTATTGTCCTGGCGATGGCGGTGTGGGATTTCCGGGGATGGTCATGAATCTGTTGCTGGCGTTACTGGAGGATATGCTGCTGGCGGCCGTACCGGCCCTGGGTTTCGCCATGGTGTTCAACGTGCCGGTGAAAGCGCTGCGCTATTGCGCGCTGCTCGGGGCCATCGGCCACGGAACGCGCATGTTGCTTATCCATTTCGGCATGAATATCGAATGGGCTTCCCTGCTGGCCGCGATTCTGATAGGCATCATCGGCATTCATTGGTCGCGCTGGCTGCTGGCGCACCCGAAGGTGTTTACCGTGGCGGCCGTGATCCCCATGTTTCCCGGCATCTCCGCCTACAGCGCGATGGTGGCGGCGGTGGAAATTTCCCATTTAGGCTATAGCGACGCGCTGATGTCGATCCTGGTTACGCAATTCCTCAAGGCGGGTTTTATTGTCGGCGCGCTGTCGATCGGGTTGTCGCTGCCGGGATTATGGCTATACCGAAAACGCCCGGGAGTATAGGTGTTAGGCGCTTTCTGAATTTTGTGATGGACGTCTGCCGAGGCGCTCGACGGTCGGCGGCAGTTTCCGTATAGTGGCAGCAATTTGACAGCTTGTAAGAGTTTATATGAAAATTAGCCTGATTGCCGCGCTGGCCGTCGATCGCGTGATTGGCCTTGAGAACGCCATGCCCTGGCATCTGCCTGCCGATATGGCCTGGTTTAAGCGCAATACCCTGCATAAACCGGTGATCATGGGCAGGCGTACCTATGAATCCATCGGCCAGCCCCTGCCGGGGCGGTTGAATATCGTCCTTAGCCGCCATCCGGCGGCGGACGACCGCGTCACCTGGGTGACCACGCCGGAACAGGCCCTGGCCGCCGCCGGTGAGGCGCAGGAAGTGATGGTGATTGGCGGCGGCAAGATCTATGCGCATTTCCTGCCGCAGGCCGCGCGTCTTTACCTGACGCATATTGATGCCGAGATTGACGGCGATACCTATTTCCCGGAGTACGAACCGGATCAGTGGCAGTCCACTTTCAGCGAATTCCACGATGCCGATGAGAAGAACAGCCACAGTTTCTGCTGGGAAATACTCGATCGCCGCTAAGCGCAGACGTCGGCGTTAACGCCGAATCAACGGCCATCCGGTCGTTGATTCCCCTCCACTTACATGAGCGACGTCGCCTCGACGCCGCTCTCATCCTGGCGATTGGAGGGCTGGATAAAGTAGCGTTTATCTTCCCAGCGCAGCATGGTCAGGTGGCCGCCCCAGCAGCAGCCGGTGTCCAGCGCATACACATTCGCCGGCGTGCCTTTACCCTCAAGCGACGCCCAGTGACCGAAGGCAATGCTGTAGTTCTCCGCCACCGGTCCCGGGATCATAAACCACGGCCGCAGCGGGGCAGGGGCGCTGCCGGGCGCATCCTTGGCAATCATGTCCAGCTGGCCGTTGGGGAAACAGTAGCGCATCCGGGTCAGGGCATTGGTGCTAAATCGCAGCCGCGCCAGGCCGCTTAGCTCGGGCGACCAATTGCTGGGCATATCCCCGTACATCGCGTCCAGGAACAGCGGGTAGCTGTCGCTGCTGAGTATCGCTTCCACTTCCCGGGCGCAGGTCTTGGCGGTGTCCAGATCCCACTGCGGGGTAATGCCGGCATGGGCCATCACCAGTTTTTTTTCTTCGTCCACCTGCAGCACCGGTTGCCGGCGCAGCCAGTTGATCAGCGTATCGGCGTCGGGGGCTTCCAGCAACGGGGTAATACGATCACGGGGTTTATTACGGCTGATGCCGGCGTAGACCGCCAGCAGGTGCAGATCATGATTGCCCAGCACCATCCGCACGCAGTCGCCGAGTTCGCGCACAAAACGCAACACTTCCAGCGAAGCGGGCCCGCGCGCCACCAGATCGCCGGTGAGCCAGAGGGTATCCGCCGCGGGATTGAAGGTCACTTGGGACAACAGTGACGTCAGCTCGTCGTAGCAGCCATGAATATCCCCGATTAAGTATGTCGACATAATTAGTGTATAAGTGTTGGGATTGCTAAGCGAAAGACGGGAATGGCAATACGAAAAGACTGCCCCTCATGATCCAGCATTTCATAGTGGCCTTCCATCGTGCCCAAAGGCGTTTCGAGAATGGCCCCGCTGGTATATTGAAACTCGCTGCCGGGCAGGATGATCGGCTGCTCGCCGACCACGCCCTCGCCTTGGACCTGTGTTTCCTTGCCGTTGGCGTTGGTTATCAGCCAATAACGCCCGACCAGCTGTACGTTATGCCGCCCGAGATTACGTACGGTAATAGTATAAGCAAAGACATAACGCTCCTGTTCGGGCATAGACTGTGTCTCGACATACATACTTTGAACCTGTACACAAACGCGTGGCGAATTAATCATGACAGCTGCTCCTGTTATTCCTGTTGCGAAGGGTGCTCCGCCAGCCAGTTCGCCAGTTGGCAGTACTGCGCCACGGTAATATTTTCAGCGCGCAGGATCGGGTCGATGCCCAACGCCTTTAATTGCTCCGCGGTAAAAAGGTTACCCAGGCTGTTACGCACGGTTTTGCGGCGCTGGTTAAACGCCTGGCTGGTAATGCGCGCCAGCACCTGCAGGTCGCTGACCGGGTAGGGCAGCTCGGCGTAAGGCACCAGCCGTACCACCGCGGAGTCCACTTTTGGCGCCGGCCGGAATGAGGTCGGCGGCACTTCCAGCACGGGAATGATCTGGCAATAATACTGCGCCATCACGCTCAGGCGGCCATAGGCTTTGCTGTCCGGGCCGGCGACCAGCCGGTTGACCACTTCTTTTTGCAACATAAAATGCATGTCGCGGATTGCCTGAGTATAGCCGAAAAGGTGAAACATCAACGGCGTGGAAATATTGTACGGGAGATTGCCGAATACCCGCAACGGCTGCCCAAGCTGTCGCGACAGTTCGGCAAAATCCACCGTCATGGCATCCTGCTGCACAATGGTCAGCTTGCTGTTCAGGAACGGATGCGTCGCCAGGCGGGCGGCCAGATCGCGATCAAGCTCGATGACCGTCATATGATCGATGCGTTCCGCCACCGGTTCGGTCAGCGCGCCGAGGCCGGGGCCGATTTCCACCATGGCCTGATCGGGCAGGGGATGGATGGCGGAGACGATGGAATCGATGATATTGCCGTCATGAAGAAAATTCTGACCAAAACGTTTGCGGGCCAGATGGCCCTGGTGAACAAGTTTACTCATTACGGTTATTTATCATTTTAATGGCGAGATTTAACGCCGTTTTGATGCTGCCGGCCTCCGCCAGACCAGTGCCGGCCAGTTCCAGCGCGGTGCCGTGATCGACGGAGGTACGTATAAAAGGTAAACCGAGGGTAATATTGACCGCGCGGCCAAAACCCTGGTATTTCAGTACCGGCAGGCCCTGGTCGTGGTACATCGCCAGCACCGCGTCGGCATGTTGCAGGTATTTGGGCTGAAACAGCGTGTCGGCCGGCAACGGCCCGACCAGGTCATAGCCTTCCCCGCGCAGGGCGTCCAGCGTGGGGATGATGATATCGATCTCTTCCCGGCCCATATGCCCGCCTTCGCCCGCATGGGGGTTCAGGCCGCAGACGTAGATACGTGGACGGGGAATGCCGAACTGCGCGCGTAAATCATGATCGAGAATGGCGATCACTTCCCGCAGGGTTTGCGCCGTGATGGCCGCCGGCACCGCCGATAATGGCAGGTGGGTGGTCGCCAGCGCCACGCGCAGCGATTCGGTGGCCAACATCATGACCACCTGTTCGCGCCGGCTGCGCCCGGCGAAAAATTCGGTATGGCCGGTAAAGGCCAGACCGCCGTCGTTAATAATGCCCTTGTGCACCGGGCCGGTAAGCAGGGCGGCAAACTCGCCGTCCAGGCATCCGTCGCAGGCGCGCGCCAGGGTGTCCACAACATAGCCGCTGTTGGCGACATCCAGCGCGCCGGGCGTAACCGGGGCGGGGGCGGTAATGGCCAGTACGCTGACGCTGCCGGCAGGCCTCGGCGCCGCCGGCTGCTGCGGCTGATAAGGGTAAAGCCGCAGCGGCAGCCCGAGGCGGCGCGCGCGGGCGAGCAGGACATCCGGATCGGCGCAGACCACCAGTTCCACCGGCCAGGCCTGCTGCGCCAGCATGGCGACCAGATCGGGACCAATCCCGGCGGGTTCGCCGGGAGTGATCGCCAGCCGCGCTTTATTGCGCATCGCCATCCATGATTTTGACGTAGGCGCCGGCACGCTGTTCCTGCATCCAGGTCTGCGATTCTTCGGCGAATTTGCGGTTGAATAGCAGGCGATAGGCCTGATCTTTTTTGGTGGCGTCGGTACGGTCAACCTGGCGCGTGTCGAGCAACTGGATCAGATGCCAGCCGAAAGAAGAATGCACCGGCTGGCTGATTTCGCCTTTCTTCAGGCGCATAAGCGCGTCCTGGAACGCGGGATCGTAAGCCTGCGGAGCGGCCCAGCCCAGATCGCCGCCCTGGTTGGCGGAGCCGGGGTCCTGTGACAGCAGTTTGGCCTGGGCGGCGAAATCGGTCTTGCCGCTTTTAATCAGCGCCAGCACCTCGTTAAGCTTGGCTTCGGCCTGCTGGTCGGTCAAGACCACCGACGGGCGCAGCAGGATATGCCGGGCATGGACTTCCGTGACCGAGACCTTTTCATCGCCGCCGCGGATATCGTTGACCTTCAGGATGTGGAAGCCGACGCCGGAGCGGATCGGACCGATAACCGCCCCTTTGGGCGCTCCCTGCAGGCGTTCAGCGAACAGGCTTGGCAATTCTTCCAGCTTGCCCCAGCCCATTTGGCCGCCTTTCAAAGCCTGCAGATCCGCTGAGTAGCTGATGGCCAGCTTGCCGAAATCGGCGCCGCCCTTGATTTGCTGCACCAGCGAGCCGGCCATGGCTTCCGCTTTATCCACCTGCTCCTGCGTCGGATTTTCCGGCAGCGGGATCAGGATATGGCTTAAATTGTATTGCGCGCCGTTGCCGGTTTGCGCCGCAATCTGCTGGGCCAGGGAATCCACTTCCTGCGGCAGGATGGTCACGCGGCGGCGTACTTCGCCGTTGCGTACTTCGGCAATCAGCATCTCCTTGCGGATTTGCTTACGATAGGTGTCGTAGCTGATACCGTCATAGGCCAGGCGGCTGCGCAACTGATCCAGCGTCATTTTATTTTGCGCGGCAATGTTGGTAATGGATTGGGTCAGCTGTTCGTCCGTGACGGTAACGTTATTGCGCTGGGCGATGGACAGGATGATATTGTCCATGATCAAACGTTCGATAATCTGACGACGCAGCGTCGCGTCATCGGGCAACTGCTGTTTTGCATCCTGGGCATTGCGTTTCACCGATTGCAGCAGTCCGTCCACATCACTTTCGAGAACGACACTGTTATCGACCACGGCAGCAACTTTGTCCACCACTTGGGGCGCTGCGAACGCGGTTCCGGCGCACATCGCCATGCAGAGAATAAGCGTTCTCCAGTTTTTCATAACTTTTCCATTTATATCAGCCGCATTCGCGGATTCTAGATTAACGTTCGCTGGTCTGAAACGGCCTTAAAACGCCCGTTGGTACGGCAGTATGCCGGAACCCAGCAACTTGTCGGTACCGAGACCGTAATCGCTGCTCAGACCGCGCAGTTGTATATTAAACGTCACGGCATTGTCGTAATTACTGGTGTTACTGTTGTAGTTCCAACTGGTGATCTTGCGATCGTAGCCCACCGTCGCCGCCCAGCAACAGGTGTTGTACTGCACGCCAATCAGCTGTTCGGCGGGCTGGCTTGCCTTGGTATCATAATAATACGCGCCGACAAGCGACCACCGGTCGCGGATTGGCCAGCTGGCGATGGTGCCAATCTGCGCGATCCCCTGCTGATAGCCCGGATGCGAAATGTTGGGCAACATGGCCTGGATATATTCGGGACTGGCATAACGGTAGTTCAATTGAACCATCCGGTTATCGTCGCGACGGTATTCCAGGACCGCGTCGCCCAGCGCCACGCTGTTCAGCCGGGTATCATACTGTACGCCGCCGCGCGCGGCCCACTGGTTATTGATCTGCCAGAAGGTGTCGCCGGCCCAGACGACGCTGCCCGTTTCGGCATCCTGATCCAGGCTGCTGTTGGTCGAACCGGTGCGCGGACGGGTAAAGTAATAGATTTGACCCAGCGAAGCGTTAAAACGTTCAACCAGGGCGTCATCATAAAGCCGGGTGGTTACGCCGCCCGATACCTGGTTGGCGGAGGCGATGCGATCGAGGCCGCTGTAGCTGCGGTCGCGGAACAGGCCCGTATAGTCGGTCTGCAGCAGCGTGGAATCGTACACGTTGATATTGCTCTGGTCGCGGTAGGGCACATACAGGTATTGCACCCGCGGTTCCAGGGTCTGGGTATAATCCTGCGCCCAGTCCATATTCCGTTCAAAAATCATTTTGCCGTCGGTCTTGAACTGCGGCATCACCCGGTTGACCGTGCCGTCCAGCCGGCTGTCGGGATTATTGGTATTGTAAGTATCGAGATTGTCCTGCTGATAATGGGTGGCCATCAGCTTGGTTTCGGTGTTCAGGCTGCCCCAGCGGTTGGCCAGCGGCAGGCTGATGGTCGGTTCGACATGCAGCCGCGTGGCCTCGGGGTTATTGCTGCTGACGCTGGTAAACTTGGCGGCCTGGCTGACGATGCGGGTATCAAACGGGCCGACATCGTTCTTGTAATAGGTGACGTCAAGCTGCGGCGCCGCGCGGTAGGCGCTGCTGTCGCCGAAATTAGAGAATATCTGGAACTGCTTGCTGGCCAGGGTGACGTCCCAGTTCTCGTCGGAATAACCGACGCTGAATTTCTGCGTGGCGTAGCCGTCGGTAGTGGAACCGTACTGCGAGGTCAGATCGGTAAAATAATAGGGATCGCTGACCCGGGTATAATCGACGTTGAAACGCCAGACGTCATCCATCACGCCGTTGTGCCGCCAGTACAGCATCCAGCGGTCGGTATTGCTGTCGGAGGGATGATCGGTGGCGTATTCCGAATCGCTGGGCAACCAGTCGAACTGCACCAGGCCCATCCCCGGCGCGGTCAGGTAGCGGAATTCGTTTTGCAACTGGGTGCCGCGTTTACTCATATAATGCGGCGTAATGGTGGCGTCGTAGTTTGGCGCCAGGTTCAGGTAATAGGGGGCGGAAAATTCAAAACCGCTCTTGGTGCCGTATTTGGCATTGGGGATCAGGAAGCCGGAACGGCGCTTATCGCCCACCGGCAGCTGAAGGTAAGGGCTGTAGAACACCGGCACCTTGCCGATCCTGAAGCGGGCGTTATAGATTTCCGCCACCTGTTCTTCACGGTCGTGGATGACTTCCGAGCCTTGTACGCTCCAGCTGTCGTCCCCGGGCAGGCATGAGGTAAAGGTGCCGTTTTCCAAGACCGTGTAGCGGTTTTGGCCGCGCATTTTCATGGTATCGGCATCGCCGCGTCCCTGGCGTCCCACCATCTGGTAGTCGCCCTGGTAAACGTCGGTGTCCTTGGTATTCAGGTTTGACCAGGCCTTAGGTCCATTGAGTTTGATCTGGTTATCGCTGTAATGGACGTCGCCGGTGGCCGTGGCGGTACGCACCGGGTCTTGCTGGCCGGACTGTGTCTGCTGTAGCTCCACCTGTTTGGCATTGAGCGTGCTGTTGCCCTGTTCCACGTCCACGTTGCCGGTAAACAGCGCGTTATCCGGGTAATTGGCCGTCGTATGGTCCGCCTGGATATGCACCGGCAGTTGATTCGGGTCGCCCGTGACCAGCGGCTTGGTATAGGCAGGCACGCCCAGCATGCATTGATCGGCAAAATCCGCCAACGCATGATGGCTATAAAGCGCCGACCAGATCAGGCTGGCCAGCAATGTAGGGAAACGTTTCTTCATATGCTTTTCGGGTGTTCCGTCATCTTGGGCTTCATGCCGTCAAACGGTCAGAGACTATCTCACTCACCGGAGTTGCGCCAGTGTTAAATCCTGCCGTTTATCCGCGCACCGTTAGGCACAGCGATAAATGACAGGTATGATAAAGCAAATTTGCAGTGACGGCATGATGAATTGAGGAGTATATGCGGTATTGGGGTAAGGTGTTGGGCGTTATTCTGGGTTTTCTATCCGGAGCAGGGTTTTGGGGCGTGGTGTTAGGCTTCCTGATTGGCCATATGATTGATAAGGCGCGCGGTGCACGCGGCGGCGGCGGCGGTTTTTTCGCCGATCAGCAGACCCGGCAGAATGTCTTTTTCCGCACCACCTTTCAGGTCATGGGGCATCTTACCAAATCAAAGGGGCGCGTTACCGAGGCGGATATCCAAAACGCCAGCCTGATGATGGATCGCCTGCGGCTTGACGGCGCCGCGCGCACCGCGGCGCAGCAGGCCTTCCGTGAAGGCAAGGAAAGCCAGTTTCCGCTGCGCGCGTCGCTGCGCGAGTTTCGCCAGGTCTGCTTCGGGCGTTTTGATCTCGTCAGGATGTTCCTGGAAATCCAAATCCAGGCCGCGTTCGCCGATGGATCGTTACATCCCAACGAGCGGCAGGTGCTGTATGTGATTGCCGAGGAACTGGGCATCTCGCGGGTGCAATTCGATCAGTTCCTCAGCATGATGGAGGGCGGCCAGCAGTTTGGCGGCGGCGATTACGCGCAGGGCGGCTACCGGCCCGGCGGCGAGCGCGGTCCCACGCTTGAGGACGCCTGCAAGGTGCTCGGCGTCAACAGTACCGACGACGCCATCGTCATCAAGCGCGCCTATCGCAAGCTGATGAGCGAACATCATCCGGATAAGCTGGTGGCGAAAGGGCTGCCGCCGGAAATGATGGAAATGGCCAAGCAGAAAACGCAGGCCATTCAGGCGGCCTACGATCTGATTAAGCGCGAGAAAGGGTTTCACTGATCGTCCGCCGCATGCATTACGGCGGGCCGCTCAGAAATCCGCTTCGCAGCGGAAATGAATGGGCGAGTGGAAGGCCGGGTGGGTAATGGCCAGCTCCTGGGCATGCAACAGCAGCCGGCCGGCCATGGCCTTGGCCTGCGGCGTGGCGTAAAAACCATCGCCCAGGATCGGATGACCGATAGCCTGCATATGCACCCGCAGCTGGTGCGAGCGCCCGGTGACCGGCATCAGCAGCACCCGCGCGGTGAGATCGGCGTCATAAGACAATACCCGGTATTGCGTTTGCGCCGCCTTGCCGGTGGCAAAGCACACCTTTTGCAGCGGCCGGTTGGGCCAGTCGCATATCAACGGTAAATCAATCAATCCCTCTTCCTGGGCGGGGTGTCCCCATACCCTGGCAATATAGGACTTGCGCGGCTCGCGTTCGCGGAACTGGCGTTTCAACTCCCGCTCCGCCGCCTTGGACAAGGCCACGACCATCACGCCGCTGGTGGCCATGTCCAGCCGGTGCACGGACTGCGCCAGCGGGAATTGCGCCAGGACCCGGGTCATCACGCTGTCGTTATGCTCAGGCAAGCGGCCGGGAACCGACAGCAGGCCGCTGGGTTTGTTGACCGCCATAATATGCGCGTCCTGGTACAGGATATGCAGCCAGGGTTCGGTGGGCGGATTATAGGGTTCCATGCTGCTCCGGTTTGCCCGGGGCGTCGCCCCGGGTAGGTCATGCTTACTGATGGGTCACCACGATCAGGCGAATGGCATCCAGCCGCCAGTTTGCCTGGTCCAACTGCTCGAGCACCTGCTGGCGGTTGGACGCCAGCGTCTCCAGCTCGTCCTCGCGAATCGCCGGATTGACGGCCTTTAACGCCTCCAGGCGATGCAGTTCGGCGCTCAGGCTTTCGTCCGCCTGCCGCCGGGCGTTGTCTATCAATACCTGGGCCTGTTTCGCCACCAGCGCTTCGCTGCTTTGCAACAGCTTATGCACCTCCGGCTGCACCGCGCTGACCAGTTTACCGGCGGTATGACGCTTCACCGCGTTGAGCTGGCGATTAAACTGCTCGAATTCAACCTGGCCGGCCAAATCATTGCCGTTCTGATCAAGCAGCAACCGGACCGGCGTGGCGGGCAGGAAGCGGCTCAACTGCAGTTTTTTCGGCGCGGGCGCCTCCACCACATACACCAGTTCCACCAGCAGGGTGCCCGCCGGCAGCGCTTTATTGCGCAGCAACGATACCGCGCTGGTGCCGCTGTCACCCGATAATACCAGATCCAAACCGTTGCGGATGATCGGATGCTCCCAACTGATAAACTGGGTATCTTCCCGGGACAGCGCCTGCTCGCGGTTAAAGGTAATGGTGCATCCTTCCTCGGGCAGGCCCGGGAAATCAGGCACCAGCATATGCTCCGAGGGTGTCAGCACGATCAGGCTGTCGCTGCGATCTTCCTGGTTGATGCCTACGATATCAAATAAGTTAAGCGCGAAATTCACCAACTGGGCGTCGCTGTCCTGGCCGGCTATGGCATCGGCCAGCGCCTGCGCCTGTTCACCACCGTTGGAATGCTGCTCCAGCAGACGGTCGCGTCCCTGTTCCAGTTGCAGTTTCAACAGGTCGTGCTGGCGGCGGCAGGCGTGGATAAAGTCATCCAGGCCGTCGAGTTTGGCGGGTTCGCCCAGGTAGCCGATCAACTGCTGGTAGTATTGATCGTACAACGTCCGGCCGGTGGGACAGGTATGTTCAAACGCGTCCAGGCCTTCATGATACCAGCGGATCAGCACCGCTTGGGCCGTTTGCTCCAGATAAGGCACGAAGATCAGAATATCGTGGTTCTGGCCGATGCGATCCAGGCGGCCGATGCGTTGTTCCAGCAGGTCCGGATTGAATGGCAGATCGAACATCACCATCCGGCTGGCGAACTGGAAGTTACGGCCCTCGGAGCCGATTTCCGAACAGAGCAGCACCTGGGCGCCGTCGTCTTGCGCGGCGAAATAGGCGGCGGCGCGGTCGCGGTCGAGCAGCGACAGACCTTCGTGGAACACCGCGGCGCGGATCCCTTCGCGCTCGCGCAATACCTGTTCAAGCTGCAGCGCGGTGGCGGCATGGGCGCAGATCACCAGCACTTTCTCCTGCCGGTTTTGCAGCAGGAAATCCATCAGCCATTCGACGCGGGGATCGAAGTTCCACCAGGTGGCGTTCTGGCCCTCGAACTGCTGATAAATCTGTTCGGGATACAGCATGTTGCGCGCCCGATCGTCCAGCGTCAGTTTACCGCCCATGATGCCGGCCACTTTAATGGCGGTCTGGTATTGCGCGGGCAGCGGCAGCCTGATTTGATGCAGCAGCCGGCGCGGGAAGCCTTTCACCCCCTGGCGGGTATTGCGAAACAGCACCCGGCTGGTGCCGTGGCGATCCATCAACATAGCGATCAGTTCATGACGCGCCGCCTGGGCGCGCTCATCCTCGCCATTGGCGACGGAAAGCAGGGGTTCGATGCTTTGCTCGCCTATCATATCGGCCAGCAGGTTCTTGGCGTCCTTGTCCAGCGCCTTGCCGTTCAGCAGCAGGGTCACCGCGTCGGCTACCGGGCGGTAACGCTGTTGCTCCGCCACGAACTCCTGGTAGTCATGGAACCGATCGGGATCCAGCAGCCGCAGCCGGGCGAAATGGCTTTGCAGCCCCAACTGCTCCGGGGTGGCGGTCAGCAATAAGATCCCGGGAATACTGCGCGCCAGCTGTTCGATGACCTGATATTCGCGGCTGGGGGCCTCCTCGCTCCAGGAAAGATGATGGGCTTCATCCACCACCATCAGGTCAAAATCGGCGTCGGCCAGCTTTTCCAGCCGCTCGTGGTTACGGCGGACAAAATCCAGCGAGCACAGCACCAGTTGTTCGGTTTCAAACGGATTATCGCTGTCCTGCATGGCCTCGGAGTAGCGCTCGTCATCGAACAGCGAGAACAGCAGGTTGAAACGGCGCAGCATTTCCACCAGCCATTGATGCATCAACGACTCGGGAACGATGATCAGCACCCGCTCGGCGCGGCCGGTGAGCAACTGCTGATGGATAATCATGCCGGCCTCGATGGTCTTGCCCAGGCCCACTTCGTCCGCCAGCAAAACCCGGGGAGCGTAGCGCTGTCCCACTTCGGAGGCGATATGCAACTGGTGGGGAATCAGGTTGGCGCGGATGCCGCGCAGTCCGTTCCAGGCCTGGCGGAACTGCTCACTGTGAAACTTGCGCGCCCGATAACGCAGGGCAAAACGGTCCATGCGATCGATCTGGCCGGCGAACAGTCGGTCCTGGGGTTTGCTGAAGGTCAGCTTGCTGTCGAGCAGGACTTCCCGCAGGGCCGTATCGGCCTGGCCGTTATCCAATCGGGTGCCGATGTAGGTCAGCAGGCCGTCTTCTTCACGCACGGATTCCACGCTGAGCTGCCAGCCCTCGTGGCTGGTGATGGTATCGCCGGGATTAAATATCACGCGGGTGATAGGCGCATCCGCGCGGGCATAAAGACGGTTTTCACCGATAGCGGAAAACAGCAGGGTGACCATGCGGGCATCCTGTGCCACCACGGTTCCCAGTCCTAATTCACTTTCCGTATCGCTGATCCAGCGTTGACCTAAGGTAAAAGGCATAAATTCTCGGCTCGGTGTTATGTTAGGCAAAAATACCGGCAATAGCGCGGCTTACCGCGGCCTGGTGCCACGGCGGTGAAAAATGCGGCAAGAGTGATGCTGAGGTCTGAAAAGGCGCTATGTTAATGGATGAGTGTCGCTTCGTCACCTACCAATCCATCACTTTCGCATCAAAACAGTCCCATCTGACCTGATATAAGCGTAGCAAAGTCATCACGCAGGAAGGGGAGGATGGCATCCGCCACCGGCTGGAGCTGTTTGGCCAGGTAGTGATTATAGTCCGGCACGCTTTGCCGGATTTCCAGGGGCTCGGGACCATGGGCGGTCATGATATAGCTTATCCACCCGCCGTTTTGGTACTGCTGCTGCCGGCCGTGACGGGCGTTATACTCATCGGCGATAAGCGCCGCGCGGGCCTGGGGCGGCACGTTTTTCTGGTATTCGCTTAACCTGCGCCGCAGGCGTTTGCGATACACCAGCAGGGCGTCCAGCTCGCCGGACAGGGTGCGGCGGACATAATCGCGGACAAAATCCTGATACGGCTGGCGCCGGAAGATGCGCTCATACAATTGTTGCTGGAACTGCTGGGCCAGGGGCGTCCAGTCGCTGCGCACGGTTTCCAGGCCTTTAAATACCATGCGTTCGCCCTTGTCGTCCTGTACCAGGCCGGCATAACGTTTTTTGCTGCCCAGCTCCGCGCCGCGAATCGTAGGCATCAGGAAACGGGTGAAGTGTGTCTCGTACTCAAGTTCCAGCGCGCTTTCCAGCCCCATGGTGTCGCGCAGGTGCGTTTGCCACCATTGATTGATATCGCTGACCAGGCGTTGACCGATGGCATTGGCCGCTTCGCTATCGTGGGCGTGTTTCAGCCAGACAAACGTGGAGTCGGTATCGCCGTAGATTACCGGATAACCCCGGGCTTCGATAAGCTCGCGGGTGCGGTGCATAATGTCATGGCCGCGCAGGGTAATGGAGGAGGCCAGCCGGGCGTCGAAAAAACGGCAGCCGGGCGCGCCCAGCACGCCGTAGAAAGCGTTCATGATAATTTTCAACGCCTGGGATAAGGGCCGGTTATTTTCCCGTTTCGCCCGTTCGCGCCCGAGCCAAAGCTCCCGAACGATGTCCGGCAGGCAGTGATGGGTGCGGGAGAAGCGCGCGCCGATAAAACCCGCGACCGTCCCGTCCGGCGCGTCCCCGGCCATGCCTTCGATCAGCCCCACCGGATCAATGAGAAAGGTGCGGATAATAGAGGGATAAAGGCTTTTATAATCCAGCACCAGCACCGAGTCGTACAGGCCGGGGCGGGAATCCATGACATAACCGCCGGGGCTGGCCTGCATCGGTACATCGCCAAGATTGGGCGCCACAAAACCCGCCCGGTGCATTCTGGGCAGGTAGAGCCAGGTAAACGCGGCCACCGATCCGCCGCTGCGATCGGCGGCCAGCCCGGTGACGGTGGCGCGTTCCAGCAGAAACGCCAGCAGGCGGGTATGGTCAAAAATACGCGTCACCAGCTCACAGTCCTTGAGATTGTAGCGGGCCAGCGCCGGCTTATCTTCCTGGTACAACCGGTCGATTTCGTCCATGCGCTGGTAGGGCGTCGAGATATCCTTTCCTTCGCCCAGCAGCGTCTGCGCCACGTTTTCCAGGCTAAACGAGGAAAACTGCCAGAAGGCGGATTTCAGCGCCTCGATGCCGTCGATAATCAGGCGGCCGGCGGCGCTGGCGAAATAATGTCCCGCCTTGGCGCCATGTTCGCGCCATTCCAGCGCCGCGCCGCCGCGCCCGAGCAGCAAAGGCTGATGGTAGCGTTCCGCCTGTTTTTGCAGGATACGTAAATCGAACTGCACCAGGTTCCAGCCGATAACGGCATCGGGGTCATGGTCGGCGAACCACTGGTTCAGGCGCTGGATCAACGCCGCGCGGGTGGGTACGTATTCAAGGAATCCGGACGACCCGGCGCCGGCGGCCGGGGGCTCGCCCAGCATATAAACCCGCCGCTGCCCGCAGCCTTGCAGACCGATGCAATAGAGTTCGCCAAAACGGTTGGTTTCAATATCCAGCGAAACCAGTTTCAGCGCGGGCCGGTAATCAGGCGACGGCTTAAGCCGCGCGTGGGTGATAACGCCGTTTTCCTGCACATGGCCGTCAAACCAGACCGGGGCGGTGATAAAACGCTCCATCAGATAACGCTCCGGTGGGCGAATGTCGGCTTCATACAGCGGTATGCCGGACTCGTGGCACCGTTTTTCCAGCCGGCCTAAATCGCGATAGTGCCGGCAGTAAACGCCGACCACCGGGCGACGATGAAAGTCACGCAGCGCCAGCGGAAGCAGCTCGCAGCCGGGGATGGCGGCCGCCAGGGTTTGCGCGCGCGGCAGGCACTCCGCGGGCATAAACGCCACCGCTTGCTGCGGCGGCAGGCTGATTTTCCGCGCGCCGCCATCGGTCGCCAGCCAGAAATCGATGACGGCGCCGTCGGGAGTATCCCGCCAGTGGCGGGTAAGGACAAAACCCTGGCCGGGCAGGGATTGGTCTGGCATGGCGTCTGGATATCCGGTTAAAGTAAATGAAGCGTCGCCTTATCTCGGGCAACCTGATAATTATGATTATTTATACAGTATTTGTCCAGTTGCGCCGCGTCCGGACAAGCGCAGCCAAATCTTCATACAATTGTTACGTTGACCGGCGGGCCTTCTAGCCCTGACAATCCATCGGCTTATAGAAACCTGAGGGGGTTATGCTGGCTTTTTTCGAACACTGGGTTACGCAGTCATTGGCTTTTTCGCTTTTTGCCGTCTCGTTGGTGGCATTTCTTGAATCCCTGGCTTTTGTCGGGCTGTTATTACCGGGTACGGTGATGATGGCGACGCTGGGCGCGCTTATCGGCAGCGGCGCGATGGGATTTTATCCCGCCTGGGCGGCCGGCATTATCGGATGCTTTCTTGGCGATTGGATTTCCTATGTTATCGGCCATGGCTGTAAAAAGTCGCTGAAACGCTGGTCTTTCCTGAAAAAAAACCGCGCCACGTTGAATAAAATCGAACATGCCCTGCACCGGCATAGCGTGTTGACGATCCTGGCCGGCCGGTTTATCGGCCCTACCCGGCCGTTGGTGCCGATGGTGGCCGGGATGCTGGACCTGCCGCCCCTGAAATTCGCCTTGCCCAATGTTATCGGCTGCCTCACCTGGCCACCTGCGTATTTTATGCCCGGCATCCTGGCCGGGGTGGCTATTAATATCCCAGACGGACAGCACTCCGGGCAATTCCGTGGCCTGCTGTTAGGCGTGGCCCTGTTGGGCTGGCTGGCCGGCTGGCTTGGATGGCGCTGGTTGCGAACCGATAAACGCCAGGCCGATCGCCTCACCCGCTGGCTGCCGCTGTCGCGATTGCGCTGGCTGGCCCCCCTTTGCCTCCTGGCGATGGCGGCGGCGCTGGTTGCGCTTATCCAGCATCCGCTGATGCCGATCTACGCGGCTCAATTCTGGAAAGTGGTCAGGGTGTGACCGACGGCTTCAGTATTTGGAGAATAAGGTATATATCGCCTTACCTAAATCCGGCTGCGTTCCTATAATCGAGGAAAAATTCTCCGCCAGCACCGTTCCGGTACTGGTGAGTAATTCACGGAACTGCGGGGCGGTAAGGTTTTTTTTATTGGCGATGGCAATACTTGACAGGCATGCCGCCACACCCGCCACGATGGGATTGGCCGGCGAATTGCCGGAAAAATTATTGATGTACCAGGCATTGGTTTTATTGAGCAGCGTGGCATAACCGTATGAGGTCGTTACCACAAAATCACCCCAGCTCGAACTGTCTATGCGCGAACCAAAATTACTGTAGGCGGCCCTTAGTCCCGTCCTTGGGTCGAGGGCTCCGACAATAATAGCGCCTGAATCCCTTTGATGACGATTGAATTTGCCGTTAAGTATCGGATGGTCTAAATTAATCGCGCCATTCCCCGCCGCCTCAATAACGTGGATACCTTTGGATGTTAACGCGGAGATCATATCAAACCAGGCAGGTTCAAATTCGACCGGAAGATAACATTCCTGATTATAATAAGATCTATTTCCTCCTTGATGCTGCATACCTATTTGGATAACGTCTCCCGCCTTAAGACGGTGATAAAGGTTATAGAGATATTGCAGGCCCCGGGCGGCATAACCCACCTTCGCCCGGCTGGCGATCCCCATAATGCCATACCCCAGCTCCAGCCCCGCCATCACACCCACGGACGCGGTATTGTCGCAGCCGACGGTGACGGCGCCTTCGACAATAGCGCGCTCCGGAGGAAGGTTAATATGACCGGTGAACCAGGCATCAGGCTCGTTGGTAATGATGGTGACATTTTCGCCCCTGCCCCCGGCGTAACTTAGACCGGCGGTGCCGTCGACACCGCCGAGCCTGAAGCTATTGAAACAATGCCGGGCAGGCCAAAGATAATATTGTAAAGGGACGAAGTTATAATTTTCGACGCCGTTAAGCGTTTTTGGCTCATCATCAAGGGTGGGTTGCTCGGTGTGAAGAGCGTTATAACTTCTTGCGCCCCGTAGCGATACGGGTTCGGTAGTGGGATAAACCGTCTCGACTGAGCTGAATAGCGCAATGGCGTGAAGTATTTCATTAATATATTCAACAGCGTTGACATTCTCATTAAAAAATTTGATTTTGAAATAGCGATCCAAGCCAAATGTTTTATTCATTTCTTTGGCCGCATCATCACGGGGACTGCCGGATATGTCAAATAAAGGGGAAACTCCCATGGTTTCAAAGTTAAATTTGAGCTCGTGCTCAATTTTTTGCGCTTCTGAAAAGTAATACGCGCCGGCATTGTTTCGTTTAAGTTGAAACACGATGTTAGTGTATTTGACGCCCTGCTGGGCAAAGAAGTCAATTTTTTTAAGAATTTTGTCACTCATTATAGTTAACCCCCGATAATAAAATCGTATTTGACGGTTGACGATTCATCCCGTCATTTATGATGTTTGGTCTGATAAGAAGTAAAATTTGCACAAAGGCATTGCTGCCGCGGTGATTCAGTTTCTCCTGATGTTTAAATTAATGGTTTGCATAAATTTTTAATGAGAAAAAGATGACAGTCACTATTGTCCCTTCTTGCGCAGGGTGCATGACCTACTGTCGCGTAAAGTTAAATTCAGCTGTGTTAAATAAGATTCTTTAAAACTTAATGCAGATTGTACTCAATATACAATAATCGAAGTGGATGTTTAATAAGTGATTTTTATATATGATTTTTATTTAATATAAACTCTAATTGCAATAAATCAAACAACATTCTCAAATAATAGTGTGAAGCAAGTCAATATTTATTCTAATGTTAAATTATCTTAACTTTAAAATGCTATTTATACGTAATTTCTTATTTTTCATTAAATTCAAAGAAAAAAACATGGATAATAATAAAAAAAAGCTTATGTGTGGCGAAAAAACGGCGACCAGCAAAAGCGCAGGCCGGTTTTTCTTCCGCCGCGGAGGGACGTAACAGCAGTGGTTGTAAAACGTAATGGGGGGTGGTGTAATATGTTTGACAATATAATCATGATGTTGTGCGCGGGGTATTCAGTGGGGTGATACCGGGATGGGGCCGGATGGCGGCTTTTTGGCGTGAAAGGCCAGCATCCCAACTCCCTTATAGGCGGGCTGAAACGCTGGCGATAAAAATCACTACTCGTAAATTGCGGGCATTGCCAGGCGGCATGCGAAAACGCATGACGCTTTTCTGCCGTATCTTGATTATTTTATTTATGAGTTTCCCCAGCATTGACGATAAGCTGTTTACAAATACGTTCATTAGTACAACATAATTAAAATGCTATTACTGCCGATGCCTGTAACCACTGGGGTGCAACAATAAGCCCTTACCAATGGATGCTCTGTGGCATTTCCAGGCGACATTTAATTCCATCTCATAATAGTAACAATTTATTTGGCATAATGTGAATCGGCTCAAGAATGCTATTTTTGGCTATTTGCCGCGATCTTATTCCAGCACGCGAAGCCATCGCGTCATTATGCGGCGCCGGGCATCGGTGATGTTAATCCTCTCCGGCCAACCGCGGGCGCGGGTCCGGCGCGTGCGGCGCAATACCCAGGACGGCGGCTTCGCCGGCTTCGCCGCTCGCCAGGCGCGCGGTCGGGCCGTCGTAATAAATGCGGCCATCGACAATCAGCAGGGTGCGCGGCGCGATGCGCACGGCGTCATCCAGGTTGTGCGATACCATTAACAGGGTCAGGCCGCGGCTGGCGCACACGTCGTCCACCCGTTGCAGCATATCGACACGCAAGGCGGGGTCGAGCGCGGAAAACGGCTCATCAAGCAGCAGGATGGGGCGGTCGCGCACCAGACAACGCGCCAGGGCCGCCCGCTGCCGTTGCCCGCCGGACAGTTGCCCCGGCAGGCGGTCCAGCAGTTTCTCCAGCCCTACCTGTGCCGCCACCGCATTTAACGCTTCCCGTTGCGCCGGAGTCAACGCCAGCCCCGGATGCAGCCCAAGGCCGATGTTTTCCGCCACCGTCAGGTGAGCGAACAGGTTATGCTCCTGGAACAGCATGGAGACGGGGCGCCGGGCGGGCGGGGTGGCACTGTGATCCTGGCCGTTTAACCACAGGCTGCCGCTGTGCAGGGGCAGAAAACCGGCTATCAGGTTGAGCAGGGTGCTTTTGCCGGCACCGCTGGGGCCCAGGACGGCGACCTTTTCTCCCGCCGCCAGCCGCAGGTCAAAACGCATCGGCAAATGTTGGTAAAGATAGGTCGCTTTATCCAGTTTTATCATGCAGCCCCGTGAGTTTCTCGATTAGCGTAAATAATAAAAAGCACAGCGCCAATAGGAACAGCGCGGTAACGGCCCCGTCCTCGCTGCGATAAGCGCCGATTTGCTGGTAAAGATAGAGCGGCAGGGTCCGGAAATGTTCATTGCCGAACAACGCTACCACGCCAAAATCACCCAGCGACAGGATAGAGGCGAACGCCATGGCGCGGCCAATCGGCTGGCGCAGCGCGCGCCATTCCACCCAATGTAGCCGCGTCAGGCCGCGCATATCCAGGGACAGGCATAAACGATTATACCTTTCCGCCAGGTCCAGCATCGGCGTTTCCAGAATTTTCAGGGCGTAGGGAATGGCCATCAGCGCATTGGTCAGTATGACCAATGCATAGGGGGAGCGGGGCAATCCCAGGGTATGGGTGGCGATCAGGAAGAAACCGGTGGCCAGCACAATGCCCGGCATCGCCAGGATCAGCATGCCGCTAAGATCGAGCAGTTGCGCGGACCAGGGACGTTGACGCAGCCTCAGCTCGCGGCTGCTCCATAGCAGCATCAGCGTTAGCACCACGCACAGCAGGCCCGCGCCCAGGGCAATGCGCAGCGACGTCAGCAATGCCGACCACAGCGCCGGCTGCGACAGGACCCGCGCCATGCCCGTATTGACACCGCCGGCCACCACGGCCAGCAGGGGCGGCGCCAGCAGCACCAGCGCCAGGACAATAACCAGCGCGTCGGTCAAACGGCGCGCCAGATTATCGCCGGGATTGCGCCACTGGGAAAAATGCGTCGCGCCGACGGGAAACGCGCGGGTCAGCCGTTGGCTGGACAAGACCAGCCCCAGGCAACAGATCATTTGCACCAGGGCCAGCAGCGCCGCGCGGCCGGGATCGTAGTCATAGCTTAAGGCCTGGTAAATCGCCAGCTCAATGGTGGTCGCCCGCGGTCCGCCGCCCAGCGACAGCACCGTGGCAAAACTGGCGAAACACAGCATAAATATCAGCGCCGCCGCAGGCAGCAGTTGACGGCGCAGATAAGGCCACTCAAGAATGCGGAAGAAATGCCAGCCCGCCATGTCCAGCTGCGCGGCCAGCTGGCGCTGCTCCACCGGAATGCCTTCCAGCGCCTGCAACAACAGGCGGGTGGCCAACGGCAGGTTAAAAAATACATGGGCCAGCAGGATCCCCCGCAGGCCGTAGGGTGAAAAACCGTAGGGAATATGCAGCCAGAGGCATAGCTGCGCCAGCCAGCCGTGGCGACCATACACGCTCAGGATGCCGAACACGGCCACCAGCACCGGCAGCACCAGCGTCATGGCGCAAAAGCGCAGCAACAGCAGGCGTCCCGGAAACCGCCGGCGGTAAAGCGCCCGCGCCAAAAAAACGGCGGGCAGCACCGATAGCAGCGCCGACAGCAGCGCCTGCCAAAAGGTAAAACGCAGGACATGCCACAGATAGCTGTCCGACAGCACGTCGCGCCATTGGAGCGTCGGCGCGTTCAGCCACAAGGCGCCGACCGCCGTCAGGGCCACGGCCGTAAGCATCAGCGCGGCCAGCAGTCCCGGCCATAACCAGCGCGGTATCATCGGCCAGGCATCATTGGCTGACGGAACGCAACCAATCCTGGGTCCACGCGCCGCGTTTGGCCGCCACGTCATCCGCGCTGAAATTCAACGTCTTGGCCGGCAATACGTCAAAGCCGGCCGGCAGCGCGGTTTTGATCACCGGATACATCCAGTTGCCGGTGGGAATGGTCTGCTGGAAAGCCGGGGAAACGACAAAACGCATAAACTGCTGCGCCAGCTGCGGATTTTTACTGGCGGCTAATTGTCCGGCCACCTCGACCTGGAGATAGTGGCCTTCGCTGAAGGTCGCCGCCGCATAGTTATCCTTCTTTTCCTCGTTGATATGATAGGCCGGCGACGTGGTATAGCTGAGCACCATGTCCGCTTCTCCTTTCAGGAATAAGCCATAGGCTTCGCTCCAGCCCTTGGGCACGGTAACGGTTTTTTTCGCCAGCCGTTGCCAGGCCTGGGGCGCTTTATCGCCATATACCTGCTGCACCCAGAGCAATAAGCCCAGTCCCGGGGTACTGGTGCGCGAATCTTCGTAAATGATTTTCAGCGCCTGCGGCCCGTCTATCAGTTCATGCAGGCTTTTGGGCGGATTTTTCAGCTTGTTCTTGTCATAGACAAACGCAAAATACCCGTAATCAAAAGGCAGGAAGGTGGGATCATGCCACGCCTGCGGCAAGGTCAGATGAGCGGTGTCGACGTTATGCGCCGTAAAGAGATGCGTATCCTGCGCGGGCTTAAGCAGGTTGTTATCCAGGCCCAGCACCACATCCGCGTCGCTGTTCTTGCCTTCGATGCGCAGACGGTTGAGCAGGGCGACGCCATCTTCCTGCACGACATATTTCAGCTCGCAGCCACAGTCTTTTTCAAAGGCGGTTTTTATCGCCGGCCCCGGGCCCCATTCGGAGGCAAAGGAATCATAGGTATAAACCGTCAGGACGGGTTTTGCCAACGCCGGGGCGGCGGCGAGCAATAGCAGGCAGGGTAACCATTTTTTCAACACTTTGCGCTCCTGGAAAAAAAAGGCGGCAAAGGCGTTTGAGGCGGCAGCGGGACGCACTCTCAAATCCCTTCGCCGGTATTAGCCGGATCAGGTTCGACGGGTATACTCTCAGCTTGCGCGCCGGCTAACGCTATGCCGGACGCTTCGCACCCCGTTGAGAACAAATGCAAGTGTAATGGTTTTATCCCTGGCTTAACAGCCTGTCTTACGTGTCTTATGTGTCTTGCGGGTCCGGCGGGGCGAACCAGGCGGATTTGAAATCAAACCATCCCAGCGTATTCATCCTGACCCCGCGCATGCTGCGCTGGCCCTGTAGAATCAGCCAATGATGGAACAGCGGGTGCAGGCGATGGCCGGTGATAAGCGATTGGCACCATTGCGCCATGGACAGGCCCTTGCCGCGCCATTTCTCCAGCGCGTCGCTAAGGTCGGCCGGCAGGCAATGATGCATCAGCGGCATCTCGTAAAAGCTGGCGAACAGGGAATAATCCAGCGGCAGGTAAAAATTAGCGCTGCCGAGCCATAAATCGCTCTCGGCCTCACCGTTATGCCAGGCGGCATAATCCACGGTATTGATCACCAGCGCGATGTCCTGCCGGGCCAGCACCGCACCGAGCGCGCGGCAAAGATCATCGAATTCCGAATGGGCGCGATAAACCGTCAGGGTGATGCTGCGCAGCTCCGCGGGCCTTGGCCGCGGTTGCGCGACCCGGCTATGGCGCCAGCGCGGCAGGATACCGTAGGCCGGCGACCAGTAATGCTGGTAGACCGATCCCGCCTCGGTCAGCATGGCGATGGGATCGATATTTTCACTCAGCCAGCGGCGGGTATCATCGTTTTGCATCAGCGGCGAACGGGCATCAAACAGCAGGAAATAGCAGCCTTCCTCCAGCCGGGTTTCCAATTGACCCGGGGTGCTGTTATCCGCCTGGAGCTGGACGCCGGAATAGCTCAGCTCGGCGGTGAGTTCCGGCAAGATCCAGATATTCACTTCATCAATCAGTGCGCGATAGCCGAAATAATCATCAAAGGCGCGAATCTTCAATAAGCTTTCCCGGTTGTCGATCACCGCATAGGGTCCGGTGCCGACGGGACGGCGGACGAAGTCCGGCATCGTCTCCCATTCCTGCGGCAAAATCATGGCCGGCACGCTGCCCAATAGCCAGGGCAGCCAGTCGTCCGCGGCGGTCAGGGCGACATCAACGGTATTGGGGATGGCGGACGAGACGGCTTTTATATGGCAAAACAGCGGATTTCCCCGCAGGCGCAGCAGCGAGCTGCACACATCCTGCGGCGTCAGTTCCCGCCCATGATGAAAATGGATCGCCGGACGCAGGTAAAAGCGCCATAACAACGGCGAAATTTGCTGCCAATGATGGGCGAGGTCCGCTTCCAGTTCCCCATTTTCCTCATTTATTTTGGTCAGGCCGCTGAAAATCTGCCGCACGATGTGGTTCTCAGAACGCCGCAAAGGACTGCCGGGCAGCAGGTTCAGCAGCGGGCGATAATACAGTACCCGCAATATGTGCTTGCCCTGGCGGAAGCTGCGGCCCAGATGGGAAAGCAGCATCTGGCGTACCCTGTCCTTATCGCCCACCAGTTGGACCAACTGCTCGATGCGATCCTGCTCCAGCAGATCCTCCGCCCGCTGCTGTTGCAACGCCAGGCCGGTATAGTGAAAGGTCAGCTGCGAGCGCTTGCCGCGCCCGGCTGTCGCCTGCCACTGCAGCCAGCCCATTTCCTGCATGGTTTTCAGCAGCGTACGCACATGCCGGCGCGTACAGCTCAGCGCCTGCGCCAGTTCGTTCAGGGTGGTTTCCTGTGTCTTGCCCTGGCAGCTTTGCCACAGGCGGATAAATTGTTGCTGCAGGCGTGGCGAGGACATAAAAGAGGAACACTCCTTAAAAAGTCATCTGTTTTTCTTCCGGTATCTTAAGCCGATACTGGTCGTGTCGAAAGGGCAGAATAGGGATTGTAACGATGAAAATAGCCAATTTGCGCCGGTTTTATCAGCATTATTTTATCGCCATCTGCGGGCGCGGCGTGATCCGTCCCGACAGGGGCCGCAGCGGACAGCGCATGGCGCTGTTGTTACAGGTAACCCAATGGCATACGGATTCACTGTCCGAGCAGGAATACCGGGAGTGGATGTGATGTCTCGTGGCGGGGGGTGATATAAAAGTCCTGCGGTATTTTCGCTTGCCGTAAGTTTGGTTTTATATGTTGAGCCGGGCGCTGGCAAGCGACAAGGGATGGCAGTCGCGCCATCCCCTTGACCCCGCGCTCCCGGCAGATCGCGCGCCGCAAGCGGTACCTTCCTGCGCCGGATCCACCTTTTCGCACCGGCCCGTATGCGCTCCCGGCGCGAACGGGCCTCTCGCCGCGTCCAGCGGCTCGTGCCGGTGGAACCGGCTCCGTCAGCGCGCTCAATGCCGGCCAAAGGGCCGCTCCCCTTATCACCGGCGTTCACATTCCAGGCATTTAAGTTACCGGCGTACAAATTCCCGGCGTTCAAATAAAGACTTTTTAATTACAGACGTTGGTTTTGACGTTGTACCGGGATATTGTGACGCCAGGGACCGCGCAGCGGCGCACGATCTGCCGGAAGCCCGGGAGTCAAGAGGGATGGGCTAGCATCCCTCTTGTCGCTTGCCTGCACCAGGCAACAGGGAACGCCGCTGCTAGCGGCAAGAGAAACCTGCTCCCAGCGTACCCACGCCGTCGCCAGCAATCGACACTTAGTGCAAAAACGCCGGCTGGCTCGCCTCATAATCCGCAATCGCGCCTTCATGCTGCAACGTCAGTCCGATACTGTCCAGCCCGTTGATCATGCAATGCTTGCGGAACGCATCGATCTCGAACGGATAGCTCTTCTCGCCGGCAATGACCCGCTGGTGTTCCAAATCCACCGTGAAGGTGATGCCTTCATTGGCCGCGACCAGGAGGAACAGTTCATCCACCTGCTGCGGCGACAACGTAATGGGCAGCAGTTGGCTGTTAAAGCTGTTGCCGTAAAAAATATCGGCAAAGCTTGGCGCGATGATCGCCTGAAAGCCGTAATCGGCCAACGCCCAAGGCGCATGTTCACGCGACGAGCCGCAGCCGAAGTTTTCCCGCGCCAGTAAAATGCTGGCGCCGCGATAGCGCGGTTTATTCAGTACAAAGTCGGGATTGGGCACCTTGCCGGCGTCGTCGAGAAAACGCCAGTCATTAAACAGATGCTGGCCGAAACCGGTGCGGGTGACCTTTTGTAAAAACTGTTTCGGAATAATGGCGTCGGTATCCACGTTAGCGGCATCCAACGGCGCCACCAGCCCGGTATGTTGGGTAAATTTTGCCATAAAACTGTCTCCTTAATTCAATTCGCGAATGTCGGCAAAATGACCGGTAACCGCCGCCGCCGCCGCCATGGCCGGACTGACCAGATGAGTTCTGCCGCCGCGACCCTGGCGCCCTTCGAAATTACGATTGCTGGTGGATGCGCAACGCTCGCCTGGGTTAAGACGATCGTTATTCATGGCCAGGCACATGGAGCAGCCGGGTAAACGCCATTCAAAGCCGGCGTCCAAAAAGATTTTGTCCAGGCCTTCGGCTTCCGCCTGGGCCTTGACCGGTCCGGAACCCGGCACCACGATGGCCTGTACGCCGGTGGCGACGCGGCGCCCCTTGGCTACGGCGGCGGCCGCGCGTAAATCCTCGATGCGCGAGTTGGTGCAGGAACCGATAAACACTTTATCGATAGCCACGTCGGTCAGGCGGATGCCGGGCTGCAAATCCATATAAGCCAGCGCCTTGGCGGCGGAGTTGCGTTCCGCCGGATCGCTGAACGAGTCGGGCGACGGGATTATCTGGTTAATGGCAATCACCTGACCCGGATTGGTACCCCAGGTGACCTGCGGAGCGATATCGTCGGCGCGCAGGGTGACCACGCTATCGAAGACCGCGTCGTCGTCGGACTTCAGGGTATTCCAGTAGGCGATCGCCTGCAGCCAGTTATCGCTTTTCGGCGCGAACTGGCGGCCTTGCAGATAGGCGTAAGTCGTGTCGTCCGGCGCCACCAGACCGGCCTTGGCGCCCATTTCTATCGCCATATTGCACAGCGTCATGCGGCCTTCCATGCTCAGGGAGGTGATCGCCTCGCCGCAGAATTCCACCACATGGCCGGTACCGCCGGCGGAGCCGGTTTTACCGATGACCGCCAGCACGATATCCTTGGCGGTAATGCCGGGGGCGGCGCGGCCGGTAACCTCAATCTTCATGGTCTTGGCCCGGCCCTGTTTCAGGGTCTGGGTGGCCAGCACGTGCTCCACTTCCGAGGTGCCGATGCCGAAGGCCAGCGCGCCGAAGGCGCCGTGGGTGGCGGTATGGGAATCGCCGCAGACGATGGTCATGCCCGGCAGCGTCATGCCCTGCTCGGGACCGATCACATGTACGATGCCCTGGTAGGGATGGTTCAGGTCATACAGCTGGACGCCGAATTCCGCGCAGTTTTTTATCAGTTCCTGCATCTGGATACGGGCCATCTCGCCGCTGGCGTTAATGTCCCTGGTTTGGGTGGAGACATTATGGTCCATGGTGGCAAAGGTTTTTGACGGCTGGCGCACGGGACGGCCCATGGCGCGCAGGCCGTCGAACGCCTGCGGCGACGTCACCTCATGCACCAGGTGACGATCGATATATAATAAAGGCGTTTCTTCCGGCGCTTCGTAGACGACGTGCGCATCATATAATTTTTGATATAACGACTTGCCCATACTCTTCATGCCCCCTGGGTAATATAACCGGCGATAATACTGCCCATCTCATCGGTGCCGACCGCGGCGCCGCTGCCGGCCAGATCGGCGGTACGGTGTCCGGCTTCCAGCGCCTGGTTGACCGCCCGCTCAACGGCGGCGGCGGCTTCATCCAGGCCCAGGCTGTAGCGCAGCAACAGCGCGGTGGACAGGATTTGCGCCACCGGGTTGGCCAGGTTTTTGCCGGCGATATCCGGCGCCGAACCGCCCGCGGGCTCGTAGAGACCGAAACCTTGTTCATTGAGGCTGGCGGAGGGCAGCATGCCCATCGAGCCGGTGATCATCGCGCATTCATCGGACAGGATGTCGCCGAACAGATTGGAGCACAGCAGCACGTCAAACTGGGACGGGTCCTTGATCAACTGCATGGTGGCGTTATCAATATATAAATGCGCCAACGCCACGTCCGGATAATCCTGGGCGATTTCAGTGACGATTTCGCGCCACATAATCGAGCTTTGCAGCACGTTGGCTTTATCGATCGAGGTCACTTTGCCGCGGCGCTTGCGGGCGGATTCAAAGGCGATGCGGGCGATGCGCTCGATTTCAAAGCGGTGATAGACCTCGGTATCGAACGCGCGCTCATGCATGCCGCTGCCTTCCCTGCCTTTCGGCTGGCCGAAATAGATGCCGCCGGTCAGCTCGCGTACGCACAGGATATCAAACCCGCGGGCGGCGATATCGGCGCGCAGCGGACAGAAATCCTCCAGACCCGGATACAGCCGCGCCGGACGCAGGTTGCTGAACAGTTTGAAGTGTTTACGCAGCGGCAACAGCGCGCCGCGCTCGGGCTGCTGGGCCGGCGGCAAGTGTTCCCATTTCGGGCCGCCCACCGAGCCGAACAGAATGGCGTCGGCCTGCTCGCAACCGTTGACCGTGGCGGCGGGCAGCGGGCTGCCGTGGCGATCGATGGCGGCGCCGCCGACGTCGTATTCGCTGGTGGTGATGCGTACGTCGAAACGCTGGCGCACGGCGGTTAAAATTTTGTAGGCCTGCGCCATGACTTCAGGGCCAATGCCGTCGCCCGGCAATACCGCTATATGATATGTCTTGCTCATGTTCACACCGTTTCCTGGTAATCCCGTTTATTGTTTTGCCCTTGCAGACGCTGCAGTTCGATTTCGACCTGCCGCGCGCGCCAGATATTGTTCATCACGTGTATCATTGCCTTGGCCGAGGATTCGATGATATCGGTGGTCAGGCCGACCCCGTGGAAGCGGCGTCCGTGATAATCCACCACGATATCCACCTGGCCCAGCGCGTCGCGGCCGTGGCCTTTTGCGGTCAGCTGATATTTCTGCAGCGTGATGGGATAGTCGGTGATCCGGTTCAGCGCCTGGTAGACCGCGTCCACCGGACCATTGCCGGTTGCCGCTTCGGATTTGGTTTCCTCGCCGCACACCAGCTTGACCGACGCCGTGGCCATATCGTTGGAGCCGGACTGGACGCTGAAATAGTCCAGGCGGAAATGTTCGGGTTCTTCCTGTTGCTTGCTGATAAACGCCAGCGCCTCCAGGTCGTAATCGAATACCTGGCCTTTTTTGTCCGCCAGCTTGACGAAGGCGGCATACAGTTCGTCCAGATTATAATCCTGTTCCTGGTAGCCCATTTCCTGCATGCGATGCTTCACCGCCGCCCGGCCGGAACGCGAGGTCAGGTTTAACTGCACTTCCTTCAGACCGATGGTTTCCGGCGTCATGATTTCGTAGTTCTGGCGGTTCTTCAGCACGCCGTCCTGATGGATGCCGGAGGAGTGGGCAAAGGCGTTGGACCCCACCACCGCCTTGTTGGCCGGGATGGGCATATTGCACAGCTGGCTGACAATCTGGCTGGTACGGTAGATTTCCTGATGATTGATATTGGTGTGCACGCCCAGGATATCGGCGCGCACTTTAATCGCCATGATCACTTCTTCCAGCGCGGTGTTGCCGGCGCGCTCGCCGATGCCGTTCAGGGTGCCTTCGACCTGCCGGGCGCCGGCCTGCACCGCGGCGATGGAATTGCCGGTCGCCATGCCCAGATCGTCGTGGCAATGCACCGAGATAATGGCTTTATCAATATTGGGCACGCGTTCATACAGGGAGGTGATGATGCCGCCGAACTGCACCGGGGTGGTGTAGCCGACGGTATCGGGAATATTGATGGTGCGGGCGCCGGCGTTAATCGCCGCTTCGACGATACGGCACAGGTTATCGATCGGGGTCCTGCCGGCGTCTTCGCAAGAGAATTCCACATCGTCGGTGTAGTTGCGCGCGCGTTTGACCGACTGCACCGCCATCTCCATCACCTGTTCGAAGCTGCGCTTGAGCTTGGATTCAATATGCAGCGTGGAGGTCGCCAGGAACACATGGATGCGGAACGCCTCGGCGACGCGCAAGGCTTCGGCGGCCACATCGATATCTTTTTCCACGCAGCGGGCCAGGCCGCAAACCCGGCTGTTCTTGATTTGACGGGCAATGGTCTGGACCGACTCAAAGTCGCCGGGAGAGGACACCGGGAAACCCACTTCCATTACATCGATGCCCATTCTTTCCAGAGCCAGGGCGATTTGCAGTTTCTCTTTCACACTCAGGCTGGCCTGCAATGCTTGTTCACCGTCGCGCAGCGTGGTATCAAAAATTATAACTTGTTGGCTCATGATTAATCCTATCTTCGTTTTTGGACGCGGTTTCTGGGCACGTTGCGCGGGCAAAAAAAAACCCGCGCCATGCGCGGGTTCTTTATCTGGGACGTATGAGTCAGCTCTGAACTCCGTGTACCAGCGTACCGCGCATCGACAGTGCGAGTAGTAGTAGGCCTAGTAGACGGAAAGAAGCGAACATTTTAGAGCGGCGTCCCAGTTCATGAATGAGTCATTGTATTTATAGGTACAGGATTCATTGGCGGGTGTCAACCATTCATACGCAATGCTTATCACCGCGCGCATTTCGCGGTTAATCCATGCAAATGTTAAGATGCTGTAATTATCCCGTCCAGCAGCGCGGTGGGTTTTGTGCCGCGTTAAAAGCAGTGTTTTATAGCGTCAATCTCGAGAACGGTAGCGTAAAAATTATTAGCGCCGCCGCGGTGCTGATTTTTGCTATTTGCCTGCCTTATCATCTGGCGTTATCGTTACCGGTCATAAATTAATAACAAAAATATTTCAGGGGCAGCTTTTCCCATCCCTGTGCCAAGCGACAGCGGCCTGTTGCTGCTGCGAAGAACCTACGTAAGCCTGGAGGCAAACCCATGGAGATGTTGTCAGGAGCCGAGATGGTCGTCCGATCGTTAATCGACCAGGGCGTGAAGCATATATTCGGTTATCCCGGCGGGGCCGTGCTGGACATCTACGATGCGCTGCATACGGTAGGCGGGATCGATCATATCCTGGTGCGTCACGAGCAGGGCGCGGTGCATATGGCCGACGGCTATGCGCGCGCCACCGGCAAGGTGGGCGTGGTGCTGGTGACCTCCGGCCCGGGCGCCACCAATGCCGTGACCGGCATTGCCACCGCCTATATGGATTCCATTCCCCTGGTGGTGATTTCCGGCCAGGTGGCCAGTTCGCTTATCGGTTTCGACGCTTTTCAGGAATGCGATATGGTGGGCATTTCCCGCCCGGTGGTGAAACACAGCTTTTTGGTGAAGAAAACCGAAGATATCCCCGGTATCCTGAAAAAAGCCTTTTACCTTGCCGCCACCGGCCGTCCCGGCCCGGTGGTGATTGACGTGCCCAAGGATATCGTTAATCCGGCCAATAAATTTCCCTATCTTTACCCGGACTCGGTATCGCTGCGTTCCTATAATCCGACGGTACAGGGCCATAAAGGGCAAATACGCCGCGCGCTGCAAACCCTGCTGGCCGCCGAGCGTCCGGTTATCTATACGGGCGGCGGGGCGATAACCGCCGGTTGCCATCAGGAGCTGCGTCTGCTGGCCGAAAAACTCAATATACCGGTGACCAGTTCTTTGATGGGATTGGGCAGTTTCCCGGGTACACATCGCCAGAGCCTGGGCATGCTGGGGATGCACGGCACTTATGAAGCCAATATGGCGATGCATCGCGCCGATGTGATTTTTGCAGTCGGGGTGCGTTTTGACGATCGCACCACGAATAATTTATTAAAATACTGTCCGGATGCCACGGTGCTGCATATCGATATCGATCCGGCCTCGATTTCCAAAACCGTTACGGCGGACGTGCCAATAGTCGGCGACGCCCGCCAGGTGCTGGTGCAAATGCTGGATCAGTTGGAGCAGGGCGAGAATACGCAGCAGTTCGACGCGTTGCGCGACTGGTGGCAGGATATCGAACAGTGGCGCGCCCGCCATTGCCTGGACTACGATCACCGCAGCGGCAAGATCAAGCCGCAGGCGGTGATCGAAACCTTGTTCCGCCTGACCGGCGGCAAGGCGTATGTGACTTCGGATGTCGGCCAGCATCAGATGTTCGCCGCGCTCTATTATCAATTTGACCAGCCGCGCCACTGGATTAACTCCGGCGGCCTGGGCACCATGGGCTTCGGGTTGCCCGCCGCGCTTGGCGTGAAGTTGGCGCTGCCCGACGAAACGGTGATTTGTATTACCGGCGACGGGAGTATCCAGATGAATATTCAGGAGCTGTCCACGGCGCTGCAATATGATCTGCCGGTGGTGGTGGTGAGTCTGAACAATCGTTATCTGGGTATGGTGAAGCAGTGGCAGGATATGATCTATTCCGGCCGTCATTCCCAGTCCTATATGGAATCGCTGCCGGATTTCGTCAAGCTGGCGGAAGCCTACGGCCATGTGGGCATTTCCATCCAGTCGCCGGATGAGCTGGAAAGCAAGCTGGCCCAGGCGCTGGCGCAAAAGAATCGTCTGGTGTTCGTGGATGTGATGGTTGACGGTACGGAACATGTCTATCCCATGCAGATTCGGGGCGGCGGCATGGACGAAATGTGGTTAAGCAAAACGGAGAGGACCTGATCATGCGCCGGATTTTATCAGTATTGCTGGAAAACGAGTCGGGCGCGTTATCGCGGGTGATCGGGTTGTTTGCCCAGCGCGGTTACAATATCGAGAGCCTGACTGTGGCGCCGACCGACGATCCCACGTTGTCGCGCATGACCATCCAGACCATGGGCGACGCCAAGGTGCTGGAGCAAATCGAGAAACAGCTGCATAAGCTGGTGGATGTGCTGCGCGTGAGCGAGCTTGGGCAAGGGCAGGGTACTCATGTCGAGCGGGAAATCATGTTGGTGAAGGTTCAGGCCGAGGGCGGCGCGCGCGAGGAAGTGAAGCGCTGCGCCGATATTTTCCGCGGGCAGATCGTGGATGTGACCTCGTCGCTGTATACCGTTCAGCTGGCGGGGACCAGCGATAAGCTGGATGCTTTTTTGTCCACTATTCGCGACGTGGGCAGTATCGTCGAAGTGGCCCGGTCAGGGATCGTCGGGCTGGCGCGCGGCGATAAGGTGATGCGCTGAGCATCGAGTCGTAGGGGCGCTCTCCCTTTAACACGCTTTATGCGGCATCGGTGATGGCGGGCATAGCCTGCCATGGGGCCCCGGTCGGGCGGGCACACCACGCCCGATTCAACCCCATCGGCATGCTCTCCCTTTAACAGGTTTTATGCGGCATCGGTGATGGCGGGCATAGCCTGCCATGGGGCCTCGGTCGGGCGGGCACACCACGCCCGATTCAACCCCATCGGCATGCTCTCCCTTTAACAGGTTTTATGCGGCATCGGTGATGGCGGGCATAGCCTGCCATGGGGCCTCGGTCGGGCGGGCACACCACGCCCGATTCAACCCCATCGGCATGCTCTCCCTTTAACAGGTTTTATGCGGCATCGGTGATGGCGGGCATAGCCTGCCGTGGGGCCTCGGTCGGGCGGGCACACCACGCCCGATTCAACCCCATCGGCATGCTCTCCCTTTAACAGGTTTTATGTGGCATCGGTGATGGCGGGCATAGCCTGCCATGGGGCCTCGGTCGGGCGGGCACACCACGCCCGATTCAACCCCATCGGCATGCTCTCCCTTTAACAGGTTTTATGCGGCATCGGTGATCGCAGGCATAGCCTGCCATGGGGCCTCGGTCGGGCGGGCACACCACGCCCGATTCGACCCCCTTGGCACGCATTTCCTTGAACACGTCTGCTTTACGTTTGGTGTTGGCACGCTCTTCCTTGAACAAAACGGTTTATGCTTTGTGTACCGCCATTTCCCCGCCTTACTCGCGCGTCTATTCGCTTCTTGGCGTTTTATGCTGATAAAAGTTGTAGCATAATGATATACCCCGATGAGAATATGGATATATTGGGTCACTGTTAAATCTTTCAGCGCAAAGGAGTCTCTGTGAAACTGGATGAAATCGCGCGCCTGGCAGGCGTTTCGCGCACAACCGCCAGTTATGTGATCAACGGTAAAGCGAAACAATACCGCGTTAGCGATAAAACCGTGGAAAAGGTGATGGCGGTGGTTCGGGAACATAACTACCATCCCAACGCGGTTGCCGCCGGTCTCAGGGCAGGGAGGACGCGTTCCATCGGCCTGGTGATACCCGATCTGGAGAATACCAGTTATACCCGCATCGCCAACTATCTGGAGCGCCAGGCGCGCCAGCGCGGCTATCAGTTGCTGATCGCCTGTTCCGAGGATCAGCCGGATAATGAAATGCGCTGCATTGAACATCTGCTGCAACGGCAGGTGGACGCCATTATCGTTTCCACGGCCTTGCCGCCGGAACATCCATTTTACCAGCGCTGGGCCACCGATCCTTTTCCTATTATCGCCCTCGATCGCGCGCTTGATCCCGATCATTTTATCAGCGTGGTGGGTGCGGATCAGGATGATGCGGAAATGTTGTCGCGGGAACTGCGCAGTTTTCACGGCGCGTCGGTTTTGTATTTAGGCGCTTTGCCCGAGCTGTCGGTGAGTTTCCTGCGCGAGCAGGGCTTCAGGCGCGGATGGGAAGGCGACGCCAGGCAGCCTGATTTCCTGTATGCCAATAGTTATGAGCGCTCGTCTTCGGCGGCGTTGTTCAGCCAGTATCTGGAGAGCCATGACATGCCGCAGGCGATTTTTACCACGTCGTTTTCCCTGCTGCAGGGCGTGATGGACGTGACATTAAAGCGTAGCGGCAGGCTGCCGCCCGATTTGGCGATCGCCACTTTCGGCGATAATGAACTGCTGGATTTCCTGGAGTGTCCGGTGCTGGCGGTGGCGCAGCGTCATCGTGAGGTGGCGGAGCGGGTGCTGGAATTGGTGCTGGCAAGCCTGGACGAGCCGCACAGGCCGAAACCGGGATTGACCCGTATCAGGCGCAGCCTGTTTCGCCGCGGCTCGCTCAGCCGCGCCTGAGGGCCTTGCCCGCCCTCGCCCGCAAGGTGGTTAAGCCCGGTGAAGCCGGGCTGTCGGGTTCCGGCCCGGCGCCAATGCTGCCGGACCGGGTTTGCGGGGTAAATCAGTTAACGTAGCCTTTCACGTGGAACAGCCGGCGGCAATACTCAAGAAAATAGCCATATGCCACGCCCAGAATCATCGACCCTACCGCATTGGACGTGACCGCCGTCAAAATCTGTTGTGAATCCGCGCCGACCGCCAGCAGGATCAGGACATACACCGGCGATTGAAAACTGACATAGGCCAGCAAATCGGCAATGTTACGCGCCCAGAACCGGTTCGGGCCGTGACGGCGCGCCAATCTCAGCACCGCATCGCGATACTGGCCGAACGGCCAGGCAATGACAATGTTGACCGGAACGGAAAGCAATCTGGAGGATAAGGATTGTTGAAGTGTCATGCCGGACAGCAACACCTCAATAAACATCCCCGCGATAAAGCAATACACCACCAAAGCAAATGTGTCAGCCGCAGCCATGCGCAGACGAGATGAGCGCGAAAACATAACGGGTAGCTCCAAAGGAAAAAGGTCGCCGGGTGATGCGTTTACGCATCGGTGATAGTGTTTTGTGGTGTGTATTCTATGTGGCATAGAGTACATCACTGGATGTAAGTAGTTAACTAGCTAATAGTTTTTATTTCAATCATATGAGCAGCTCCTTATGCTTAATTTCCAGCGTTGATGTTCACGTTAAGCTATTTCATTCGGCCTGGAAACTTTAATGATTTATTTTCAATAAGTTATGTAGCGGTCGTTGGCGGAAGGTTTGGATTTGGCGGCAACTGTTCGCGAAATAAATGACAGTGAGCCAATTTTTACAGGCAAAATTTGTGTTAGGAATATTCTGGATTGGCTAATTAAGCTGGACATTCATAAATAAAATTGCGGATAAAATCGCCAGTTTTATCGGTAAATAAAAGTAAAGACCACATTATTAATGTCGGCGCATCTTTATATTTCAAAGCCTGTTTAGGATGGCTTGCGCGACGGCAATTATAAAAAAATTGCGCTAAAACAAATGCACCGCCGTCCAGGCCGATCTGGCGATTGAGCGAGGCGCCGCGGTAAGCGTATAATCGGCGCCGGCGACCCGACGCTCCCTCAGGCGGCTTGGTCTGGGTTTATATCAAAAAATTGCTAATTTTTAATCGAAACACCGCATTTATGAATATCATGATGTTATTAGTGTACTTTTTTGCCCCTCTGCAACTAATTCCCGTCAGAGTTTCTTAATTGATGCATAAATAATCCCATTCTTGCTCGTTAGTAGCTTGACAATGTTTTAATACCATTCGTACACTCTTTTGCGTGGGAATAAGTGGGGTTTCGTGGTGAAAAGGGTTTTTCGGGGGTAAATCGACATATGTTCCGTGGGGCAACGTTGGTTAATCTCGACAGTAAAGGCAGGCTAGCCGTGCCAACCCGCTACAGGGAAAAGCTGATCGAGGAAACGGAAGGATTGATGGTGTGTACCATCGACCTCCACCAACCATGCCTATTGCTTTATCCCCTGCCGGAATGGGAAGTGATTGAACAGAAGCTTTCCCGTCTGTCGAGCATGAACCCCGCCGAACGCCGAGTGCAGCGCCTGTTGCTGGGACATGCCAGCGAATGCCAGATGGATGGCGCCGGGCGGCTGCTTATTGCGCAAACATTACGGCTCCACGCCGGACTTACCAAAGAAGTGATGCTGGTTGGACAATTCAATAAATTTGAATTGTGGGATGAACAGACCTGGTATCAACAAGTCAAGGATGATATCGACGCTGAACTGTCGGCGCAGGAACCACTCTCTGTGCGACTACAAGACTTGTCACTATAGCTATGGCAGAAACTTACCAACATACCACCGTCTTGCTGGATGAAGCGGTTAACGGCCTGAACCTGCGCCCCAATGGCATTTACATTGACGGCACGTTCGGTCGCGGTGGTCATTCGCGCCTGATCCTGTCCCAATTGGGGGCGGAGGGACAACTGCTGGCTATTGATCGCGATCCCCAGGCCATTGAAGCCGCCCGCGCCATAGACGACCCCCGGTTCAGCGTTATCCACGGCCCGTTTTCCGCCATCGCGGACTATATGTCCGAGCGCGGGCTGACCGGCCGCGTGGACGGCATCCTGCTTGATTTGGGCGTGTCGTCGCCGCAGCTTGACGATCCGCTGCGCGGGTTTTCCTTTATGCGCGACGGTCCGCTGGATATGCGCATGGATACCTCCCGCGGGCTGTCCGCCGCCGAGTGGCTGGCCAAGGCCGGCGCCGACGATATCGCCTGGGTGTTAAAGACCTTCGGCGAAGAGCGCTTTGCCAAACGCATCGCCGAGGCCATCGTGGAAAAAAGCAAGCAGTCGCCGATGACGCGCACCCATGAACTGGCCGAGCTTATCGTTAACGCCAGCCCGTTTCGTGAAAAGCATAAGCATCCGGCGACCCGCAGCTTCCAGGCGATCCGCATTTATATCAATAGCGAGCTGGAAGAACTCGAACGGGCGCTGGATAGCGCCCTTGGCGTATTGGCGCCCGGCGGGCGCCTGTCGGTCATCAGCTTTCACTCGCTGGAAGATCGGCTGGTCAAACGTTTTATCCGCGACCATAGCCGCGGACCCCGGGTGCCTGCGCGCATGCCGTTGACCGAAGCGCAGATCGCCGAGCAGGGCGGCCAGGCGCAGCTTAAGCCGGTGGGCAAAATGCAGCCGTCGGAGCGGGAAGTGGCGGATAACCCGCGCGCGCGCAGCTCGGTGTTACGTTTTGCCGAGAGGCTGCCGTCATGATCGGCGGCGAACGGCACGGCCTGGTCGGCATTATCGGCGGCGATCTGCTGCGCCAGGGGAAAATCCCGTTTATTTTGCTGGTCGCCGTACTGGTGTCCGCGATTCTGGTGGTGACGACCACCCATGAAACGCGGCGCCTGACCGCCCAGCGCGAGCAACTGGTCCTGGAACGGGACGCGCTGGATATCGAATGGCGCAACCTGATCCTGGAGGAAAACGCCCTGGGCGACCATAGCCGGGTCGAACGTTTCGCCACGGAAAAACTGATGATGCAGCATGTGGATCCTTCACAGGAAAATATTGTGGTTCAACCTTAACGCAACCGGATAACTAAACATTTAATGAAAGCCGCGCGAGCGATAAAATTGAAACGCTATGTAGATCAGGCCAGCTTTGTCAGCTGGCGTTTTGCGTTGTTGTGCGGCTGTATTTTACTTGCGTTGCTGGGTCTGGTTTTTCGCGTGGGCTACTTGCAGGTTATCAATCCGGACATGCTGGTGCGCGAGGGCGATATGCGGTCGCTGCGTGTGCAGGAAGTGCCCACCGCGCGCGGCATGATAAGCGACCGTGCCGGGCGCCCCCTGGCGGTCAGCGTGCCGGTCAACGCCATTTGGGCCGACCCGAAAGAAGTGAACGAACATGGCGGCATCACCGTCGACAGCCGCTGGAAGGCGCTGTCCGACGCGTTATCCATCCCCCTCGATCAGATGTCCTCGCGCATTAACGCCAATCCCAAGGGACGCTTTGTTTACCTGGCGCGTCAGGTCAATCCGGCCATTGGCGACTATATCCACAAGCTGAAGCTGCCCGGTATTTATTTGCGCCAGGAGTCGCGGCGTTACTATCCGGCGGGGCAAGTTACCGCCCACCTGATCGGTTTTACCAATATCGACAGCCAGGGCATCGAAGGGGTGGAAAAAAGCTTCGACCGCTGGCTGACCGGCCAGCCCGGCGAGCGCACGGTGCGCAAAGACCGCTTCGGCAGGGTGATCGAGGATATCTCCACCGTCGATAGCCAGGCGGCGCATAACCTGGTCCTCAGTATCGACGAACGGCTCCAGGCGGTGGTCTACCGGGAATTGAACAACGCGGTGGCCTTTAATAAAGCCGAATCGGGCACCGCGGTGCTGGTGGATGTCAACACCGGCGAGGTTCTGGCGATGGCCAACAGCCCTTCCTATAACCCTAATAACCTGAGCGGGACGACCAAGGACGTGATGCGCAACCGCGCCATCACCGATATTTTCGAACCGGGTTCCACGGTGAAGCCGATGGTGGTAATGACCGCCTTGCAGCGCGGCGTTATCAAGGAAAATAGCGTACTCAATACCGTGCCTTATTACATCAACGGCCATGAGATCAAAGACGTGGCCCGTTATGCCGAGCTGACCCTGACCGGGGTTTTGCAAAAATCGAGTAACGTCGGCGTTTCCAAGCTGGCGTTAGCGATGCCCTCCTCGGCGCTGGTAGATACCTACTCGCGTTTTGGCCTGGGTAAGGCGACCAATTTGGGGTTGGTCGGAGAAAGCAGTGGCTTATTTCCCCATAAACAACGGTGGTCTGACATAGAGAGGGCCACCTTCTCTTTCGGCTACGGGCTAATGGTAACGCCGTTACAGTTAGCGCGTGTCTATGCCACGGTCGGCAGCCTGGGCATTTTGCGCCCGCTGTCGATTACCAAGGTCGATCCGCCGGTGGCGGGCGAGCGTGTATTCCCCGAGACCCTGGTGCGCACCGTGGTGCATATGATGGAAAGCGTCGCGCTGCCCGGCGGCGGCGGCACCAAGGCCGCCATCAAAGGCTATCGCATCGCCATCAAGACCGGCACCGCGAAAAAGGTCGGTCCCGACGGACAATACATCAATAAATACATCGCCTATACCGCGGGCGTGGCGCCGGCCAGCCAGCCCCGCTTCGCGCTGGTGGTGGTTATCAACGATCCGCAGGCCGGCAAATACTACGGCGGCGCCGTATCCGCGCCGGTGTTCGGCGCCATTATGGGCGGCGTGTTGCGAACGATGAACGTGGAACCGGATGCACTTCAGACCGGAGATAAAAATGACATGGTAACTAATCGAAAAGAGGGATCAGGTGACCGATCGTAATTTGCGCGAATTGCTCGCTCCGTGGGTGCCCCAGGCGCCGGAGCGCGCGCTGAGGGAAATGACGCTGGACAGCCGCACGGCGGCTGCCGGGGATCTGTTTGTGGCCGTAGCCGGCCATAAAGCGGACGGGCGCAGCTATATTTCCCAGGCTATTGCGCAAGGTGTTGCCGCCGTGGTGGCGGAAGCCGACGGCGAGGCCGCGGATGGCGAGCTGCGCGAGCAGCATGGCGTCCCGGTTATCTACCTTGCCGGACTGAACGCGCGGTTATCGGCCCTGGCCGGCCGTTTTTACGGCCAGCCGTCGCAGGCGCTACGGCTGGCCGGCGTCACCGGCACCAACGGTAAAACCACCACCACCCACCTGCTGGCGCAATGGGCGCAGCTGATGGGTGACACGAGCGCCGTCATGGGCACCGTGGGCAACGGTTTATTCGGCCAGGTCGTCCCGGCGGAAAATACCACCGGCTCGGCCGTTGATGTGCAGCAGACGCTGTATCAGCTACATCAGCAGGGCGCGGAGTTCGCCGCCATGGAAGTCTCTTCCCATGGCCTGGTGCAGCACCGGGTGGCCGATGTGCATTTCGCCGCCGCCGCGTTTACCAACCTGAGCCGCGATCACCTGGATTACCATGGCGATATGGCCCATTACGAAGCGGCTAAATGGCAGCTGTTCGCCAGCCCTAATGTGGCGCAGCGCATTATCAACGCCGACGACGAGGTGGGCCGGCGCTGGCTGGCCCGGCTGCCTGAGGCGGTGGCGGTATCCGTCAGCCAGCGCCTGCCGTCGCCCTTGCCCGCCCGTTGGCTGCAGGCCACCCGGGTGCAGTATCACGCCACCGGCGTGGAAATCCAGTTTGATTCCAGCTGGGGCGGCGGGCAAATCCGCAGCCGGCTGATTGGCGAGTTTAATGTCAGCAACCTGCTGTTGGCCTTTGCCACCCTGCTGGCGCTGGGCTATCCGCTGGCTGAACTGGCCCGCAAAGCGGGGCAGTTACAGTCGGTAAACGGCCGTATGGAAGTATTTCATGCCGCCGGCAAACCTACGGTGGTGGTGGACTACGCCCATACGCCGGATGCGCTGGAAAAGGCGCTGGCGGCGGCCAGGCAGCACTGCCACGGTAAACTGTGGTGCGTGTTCGGCTGCGGCGGCGATCGTGATAAAGGTAAGCGCCCGCTGATGGGCGGCATCGCCGAACAATACGCCGATCGGGTGGTGATCACCGATGACAATCCACGCGGCGAGGCGCCGATGACCATCATCAACGATATCCTGGCGGGGCTGCTGAATGCGGGCGGCGCCACGGTGATCCCGGGCCGGGCCGAAGCGGTAACCAGCGCCGTGATGCAGGCCGGCGAGCAGGACGTGGTGCTGGTGGCGGGCAAGGGCCATGAGGATTACCAGCTGATCGGCAAGCAACGCCTGGATTACTCCGATCGTACCACCGTGGCGCGTTTATTGGGGGCGCTCGCATGATTAGCGTATCCCTCGCAACGCTGGCCCCGGTGCTGAACGCGGAATTTATCGGCGCGGACAGCGCGTTGGACAGCGTTATCAGCGCCGTATCCACCGATTCGCGCGCCGTGGCGCCGTCCGGTTTATTCGTGGCGCTCAAGGGCGAGACGTTCGATGCCCATGATTTTGCGCGGCAGGCTATTGCCGGCGGGGCTATCGCCCTGCTGGTGAGTAAGCGCTTACCGGTGGACGTGCCCCAACTGCTGGTGGCCGATACCCGCCGCGCCCTGGGATTGCTGGGCGCCTGGGTGCGCAGCCAGGTGCCCGCGCGGGTCGTGGCCCTGACCGGCTCGTCCGGCAAGACGTCGGTCAAGGAAATGACCGCCGCCATCCTGCGCCAGTGCGGACGGGTGTTATATACCGACGGCAATTTCAACAATGACATCGGCGTGCCGCTGACGCTGCTGCGCCTGACGCCCGCGGATGATTTTGCGGTTATCGAGCTTGGCGCCAACCATATCGGCGAAATCGCCTATACCACCGATCTGGTCAGGCCGGAAACGGCGCTGGTAAACAACCTGTCCGCCGCGCATCTGGCGGGTTTCGGTTCGCTGAGCGGCGTGGCGCAGGCCAAAGGCGAAATTTTCGGCAGCCTGCCGCCCCAGGGCCGGGCCATTATCAATGCCGATAGCCACGATTGGCCGCACTGGCAGGCGCTGCTGCAGCATAAGCAGGTATGGCGCTTCTCGCCGCAGGCGGGCGACGCGGTGGATTTTTACGCCAGCGACGTTTGCGCTACCCAGGGCGGAGTCGATTTTACGCTGCATTGCCCGTTGGGCGAATGCCGGGTGAAACTCCCCTTGCCGGGGCGCCATAACGTGGCGAACGCGCTGGCGGCCAGCGCGCTGGCGCTGTCGGTCGGCGCCACCCTTGAAGCCGTGGTTCTCGGCCTGGCGCAGCTGAGCGCCGTGCCGGGCCGGCTGTTTCCCATTACGTTGGGCCAGGGCCGGTTGTTGCTCGACGACAGCTATAACGCCAACGTCGGCTCGATGACCGCCGCGGCGCAGGTTTTGGCCGACATGCCGGGTTACCGGGTGATGGTGGTGGGCGATATGGCCGAGCTGGGCGACGGGGAAGAAGAATGCCATCGCCAGGTGGGCGACGCCATACGTATGGCGGGCATTGACAAAGTTTTAAGCGTCGGCAGGCTGAGCCAGGCAATAAGCGAAGCCAGCGGCCGTGGCGAACATTTCCAGGATAAAGCGTCGCTGACTTCCCGTCTGACGCAGTTACTGTCTGAACATGCGGTAATTACCCTATTAGTCAAAGGTTCACGTAGTTCCGCAATGGAGCAGGTAGTGCGCGCGTTACAGGAGAAAGCAACATGTTAGTTTGGCTGGCCGAACATTTGGTCCAATTTTATTCGGGCTTTAACGTCTTTTCGTATTTGACGTTCCGCGCCATCGTCAGCCTGCTGACCGCGTTATTTATTTCGCTGTGGATGGGACCGCATCTGATCGCCTGGCTGCAAAAATTGCAAATCGGCCAGGTGGTGCGCAGCGACGGACCGGAGTCGCATTTCAGCAAACGCGGCACTCCCACCATGGGCGGGCTGATGATTTTAACCTCCATCACCATTTCGGTGCTGATGTGGGCTTACCCGTCGAATCCGTATGTATGGTGCGTGCTGTTTGTGCTGCTGGGTTACGGCGTGGTCGGATTTATCGATGACTACCGCAAGGTGGTGCGCAAGGATACCAAGGGACTGATTGCCCGCTGGAAGTATTTCTGGCAGTCGATCATCGCCATTGCGGTGGCGTTTACCATGTACCAGGTGGGCAAAGGGACGCCGGCCACCCAACTGGTGGTGCCGTTTTTCAAGGACATCATGCCCCAGCTCGGGCTGCTGTATGTCCTGCTGGCCTACTTCGTCATCGTCGGCACCAGCAACGCGGTAAACCTGACCGACGGGCTGGACGGCCTGGCGATCATGCCGACGGTGTTTGTCGCCGCCGGGCTGGCGCTGGTGGCCTGGGCCACCGGGAATATGAATTTCGCCAACTATCTGCATATCCCCTATATCCGTTACGCGGGGGAACTGGTGATAGTCTGTACCGCCATCGTCGGCGCCGGGTTGGGTTTTTTATGGTTTAACACCTACCCGGCCCAGGTATTTATGGGCGATGTCGGCTCACTGGCGCTGGGCGGGGCGCTTGGCACCATTGCGGTACTGTTGCGCCAGGAGTTCCTGCTGGTGATCATGGGCGGCGTGTTTGTCATGGAGACCATGTCGGTGATCCTGCAGGTGGGGTCGTTTAAACTGCGCGGCCAGCGGATTTTCCGCATGGCGCCGATTCATCATCATTATGAGCTGAAAGGCTGGCCGGAACCGCGCGTGATCGTGCGCTTTTGGATAATCTCGCTGATGCTGGTCCTGATTGGACTGGCGACGCTGAAGGTGCGGTAACTATGATGACCGACTATCGGGGTAAAAATGTTGTCATTATCGGGTTGGGACTGACCGGTCTCTCCTGCGTTGATTTTTTTATCAGCCGAAACGTCACGCCCCGGGTGATGGACACCCGTTTTACACCGCCAGGGCTGGATAAGCTTGCCGATAAGGTGGAACGGCACCTGGGCGGCCTGAATGAAGACTGGCTGCTGGAGGCGGATCTGATCGTCGCCAGCCCCGGCATCGCCCTGGCGCATCCGGCCCTGGCCGCCGCCGCCGCCGCGGGCGTGGAAATCGTCGGCGATATTGAACTGTTTTGCCGCGAGGCCCGGGCGCCTATCGTGGCGATTACCGGTTCCAACGGCAAAAGCACCGTCACCATGCTGGTGGGCGAGATGGCGAAAAGCGCCGGCTGGCACGTGGGCGTGGGCGGTAATATCGGCTGGCCGGCGCTGATGCTGCTCAACGAGCCTTATCAGCTGTACGTGCTGGAACTGTCGAGCTTCCAATTGGAAACGACCTCCAGCCTGCGCGCCGCCGCCGCCACCATCCTCAATGTTACCGAGGATCATATGAACCGTTATCCGCTGGGTATGCAGCAGTACCGCGCGGCCAAATTAAAGATTTACGAACAGGCGCGGGTCTGCGTGGTGAATGCCGACGACGCCCTGACCATGCCGGTGCGCGGCAATGACCCGCGCTGCGTCAGTTTTGGCGTCGGCGCCGGGGATTACCGGCTCGATCTGCGTCCGGACGGCCAATGGCTGAGCGTCCGGGGCGAGGATGTGCTCAATACCGCCGCGATGAAGCTGACCGGACGCCATAACCATACCAACGCCCTGGCGGCGCTGGCCCTGGCCGATGCCGTATCCGTCCCGCGCGCGGCGAGCCTGAAGGCGCTGGAGACGTTTACCGGCCTGGCCCATCGTTTCCAACTGGCCTATGAACACCGCGGCGTGCGCTGGATCAATGACTCCAAGGCCACCAATGTCGGCAGTACCGAGGCGGCGCTGCATGGCCTGGCGGTCGACGGCACGCTGCATTTATTGCTGGGCGGCGACGGCAAATCGGCGGACTTTAGCCCGCTGCTGCCGCTGCTGCAGGGCGAACGGATAAGACTGTACTGCTTTGGCCGCGACGGCGCGCAGCTGGCCGGCCTGCGTCCGGAAGTCTCGACGCTCACCGAGACCCTGGAACAGGCGATGAAACTGATTGCCGGCCAATGCGGGGCAGGGGACATGGTCCTGCTGTCGCCGGCGTGCGCCAGCCTCGATCAATTCCGTAGTTTTGAACATCGCGGCGATGAATTCGTGCGGCTGGCAAAGGAGTTAGGCTGATGCATATGCCGGGGCTGAGCCGTTTTGGCGGACTGAAAGATTGGATTATGGGCGTGCGCGATGTCGAGGCGCCCACCAACGTGCTCTACGATCGCACTTTGCTTTGGCTGACGCTGGGCCTTGCCTGCCTCGGTTTTATCATGGTCACCTCGGCGTCGATGCCCATCGGCCAGCGGCTGTCCGACGACCCGTTTTATTTTGCCAAGCGCGATGCCTTTTACCTGGCGCTGGCGTTCGGCCTGTCGCTGGTGACGTTGCGCATACCGATGGAAGTCTGGCAGCGCTACAGCTCGGGCATGCTGCTGATCACCATGGTGATGCTGCTGGTGGTGTTGGTGGTGGGCAGTTCGGTCAACGGCGCCTCGCGCTGGATAGCGCTGGGACCGCTGCGTATCCAGCCGGCGGAATTATCCAAACTGTCGCTGTTTTGCTATCTCGCCAGTTACCTGGTGCGCAAAGTGGAAGAAGTCCGTACCAACTTCTGGGGCTTTTGCAAACCGATGGGCGTGATGGTGGTTCTGGCGGTGCTGCTGCTGGCGCAGCCCGACCTGGGCACCGTGGTGGTGCTGTTCGTGACCACGCTGGCGATGCTGTTTTTGGCCGGCGCGAAGCTGTGGCAGTTCCTGTCGATTATCGGCTCGGGCATTTTTGCCGTGGTGCTGTTGGTTATCGCCGAACCCTACCGTATGCGCCGCGTCACCTCGTTCTGGGATCCCTGGCAGGACCCCTTCGGCAGCGGTTACCAGCTGACCCAATCGCTGATGGCGTTCGGCCGCGGCGAATTCTGGGGACAGGGGCTGGGGAACTCGGTACAGAAACTGGAATATCTGCCCGAGGCGCATACCGACTTCATCTTTGCGATTTTAGGTGAGGAACTGGGGTATTTCGGTGTGGTTTTGGCGCTGTTGATGGTATTCTTCGTCGCTTTTCGCGCCATGTCCATCGGGCGCAAGGCGCTGGAGATCGATCAGCGCTTCTCCGGATTCCTGGCCTGCGCCATCGGGATCTGGTTCAGTTTCCAGGCGTTGGTCAACGTGGGGGCGGCCGCGGGCATGCTGCCCACCAAGGGGCTGACGTTGCCGCTTATCAGTTATGGTGGGTCGAGTTTGCTGATTATGTCTACCGCCATCGTATTATTATTGCGTATCGATTATGAAACGCGCCTGACCAAGGCGCAGGCGTTTGCAAGGGGGCCCCGATGACCGGCAAAACCAGGCGTTTAATGGTGATGGCCGGTGGTACCGGCGGCCATGTATTCCCGGGGCTGGCGGTGGCGCATTATCTGATGGCGCAGGGCTGGCAGGTACGCTGGCTGGGCACCGCCGATCGCATGGAAGCCGATCTGGTGCCGAAAAACGGTATCGACATTGATTTTATCCGCATCAGCGGATTACGCGGCAAAGGATGGCGGGCACAGCTGTATGCGCCGGTGCGCATCTGGCGGGCGGTGCGGCAGGCGAAAGCCATTATGCGCGCCTACCGGCCGGATGTGGTGCTGGGCATGGGCGGTTATGTTTCCGGTCCCGGCGGCCTGGCGGCGTGGCTGTGCGGGGTGCCGGTCGTCCTGCATGAGCAAAACGGCATCGCCGGCCTGACCAACCGCTGGCTGGCGAAGATAGCGACAAAAGTATTGCAGGCGTTTCCCGGCGCGTTTGCCAACGCCGACGTGGTGGGCAACCCGGTGCGCACCGATGTGCTGGCGCTGCCGTTGCCCGCGGAACGCCTGCGGGACCGGCAGGGACCGGTGCGGGTGCTGGTGATTGGCGGCAGCCAGGGCGCGCGCGTTTTGAACCAGACCATGCCCGGCGTGGCCGCCCGGCTGGGCGAGCGCATCACGCTTTGGCACCAGGTGGGCAAAGGCGCGCTGGACGAAGTAAACCAGGCTTATGCCGCGCTGGGACAGACCGGGCATAACGTGACCGAATTCATCGACGACATGGCGGCGGCTTACGGTTGGGCGGATGTGGTGGTTTGCCGCTCCGGCGCCCTGACGGTAAGTGAAATCGCCGCCGCCGGCCTGCCCGCGATTTTTGTGCCGTTTTTGCATAAAGACCGGCAGCAGTACTGGAACGCCCGTCCGCTGGAACAGGCGGGCGCGGCGCGGATTATCGAACAGCCGCAGTTCTCGGTGGACAGCGTGAGCGAGACGCTGGCCGGATGGGATCGATTGACGCTGCTGGCGATGGCGCAGAATGCCCGCAAAGCGGCGATTCCGGACGCGACGGAGCGGGTGGCGCGGGAAGTGGCGGCGGCGGTGAAGGCGGATAACCGCTACGCGCCGGCAATGTGACATTAACCGGACGGGGCCATGGCGCCGTCTGTTGAGAAATCATAATACTTTAAGTGGTTAAAACGTGAATACACAACAACTGGCGAAACTGCGAACTTTTGTACCCGAGATGCGGCGTGTGCGGCAAATCCATTTTGTCGGCATCGGCGGCGCGGGTATGGGCGGTATCGCGGAAGTGCTGGCGAACGAAGGCTATCAAATCAGCGGCTCCGATCTGGCGCCGAATGCCGTGACGCAGCAATTGACGGAACTGGGGGCCACGATCTTTTTTAACCACCGCCCGGAAAATATCAGCGAGGCAAGCGTCGTCGTCGTCTCCAGCGCCATCGCCAGCGACAATCCGGAAATCGTGGCGGCCAAAGAGGCCCGGATCCCGGTTATCCAGCGCGCGGAAATGCTGGCGGAGCTGATGCGTTTTCGCCATGGCATCGCCATCGCCGGCACCCATGGCAAGACCACCACCACCGCCATGGTGGCCAGTATTTACGCCCAGGCCGGGCTGGACCCGACCTTTGTCAACGGCGGGCTGGTAAAGGCGGCCGGCGTGCACGCCCGGTTGGGGTGCAGCCGCTACCTGATTGCCGAAGCGGATGAAAGCGACGCCTCGTTCCTGCACCTGCAGCCGATGGTGGCGATTATCACCAATATCGAAGCCGACCATATGGATACCTACCAGGGCGATTTCGAACTGCTGAAACAGACGTTTATTACGTTTTTACATAATTTGCCGTTTTATGGCCGCGCGGTGATGTGCATGGACGATCCGGTGATTCGCGAGCTGCTGCCGAAAGTGGGCCGTCATATCACTACCTACGGCTTCAGCGATGACGCGGATGTGCGCATCACCGATTACCGCCAGCAGGGGGCCCAGGGCAGCTTTAATCTCCATCGGCAGGATAAGCCGGTGCTGGCGGTAACCCTTAACGCGCCGGGCCGCCACAACGCGCTCAACGCGGCGGCGGCGGTGGCGGTGGCTACCGAGGAAGGCATTGAGGACGACAGTATTTTGCAGGCGTTGTTCCAATTCCAGGGTACGGGGCGCCGTTTTGATTTCCTCGGCAGCTATCCCCTGGATAATGTGAACGGCAAGACGGGCGAGGTGATGCTGGTGGATGACTATGGCCACCATCCGACCGAGGTGGACGCCACCATCAAGGCGGCGCGCGCCGGCTGGCCGGATAAACGCCTGGTCATGGTGTTCCAGCCGCACCGGTATACCCGCACCCGCGATTTATATGAGGATTTCGCCAACGTGCTGTCCGGGGTGGATGTGTTGCTGATGCTGGATGTCTATCCCGCCGGCGAGTCGCCAATCCCGGGCGCCGACAGCCGCTCATTGTGCCGGACCATCCGTGGACGGGGAAAGATCGACCCCATCATGGTGCCGGACATGGAGTCGCTGCCGGAAATGCTGGCGCTGGCGTTGCAGGATAATGATCTGGTGCTGATGCAGGGCGCCGGAACCGTAGGCAAAATCGCGCGCAAAGTGGCCGATAACCATTTGCAGCCCCGACCAATCGCAGAGGGACGACATGCCTGATAACAACCATCCGCCGGGCGGCGTTTTCGTCAACCACCGCGTGCCGTTGCGGCCCGCAGATAGCGTGGCGGGCTGATATATGTCCCAGGCAGCGATAAACATCCGCAGCCGCGAGGCTGAAAGCGCCGCCACAGGGCGCAGCAACGGCGGCCAGCTGGCGGGGCTGATATTCCTGATGATGGTGCTCGCCACCATCGTCTGGGGCGGCTGGATGGTGGTCGGCTGGATGAAAGACGCGCATCGTCTGCCGCTTTCCCGGCTGGTGGTTACCGGACAACGTTATTACACCACCAACGATGATATTCGCCAGGCGATACTGGCGCTGGGCGCGCCGGGCACGTTTATGACCCAGGACGTCAATGTCATCCAGCAGCAGATAGAACGGCTGCCGTGGATCAAGCAGGCCAGCGTGCGCAAGCAGTGGCCCGATGAACTCAAAATCCACCTGGTGGAATATGTACCGGTGGCGCGCTGGAACGATTTGCATATGCTGGACGCCAGCGGCAAGGCCTTCAGCGTTCCCGCCGAGCGTATCGGCAACCAGCCCATGCCGATGCTGTACGGACCGGAAGGCAGCGAACAGGATGTGCTGACGGGTTACCGCACCATGAATGAAGTGATGACCGCCCATAAATTTCAGTTAAAAACGGTCAGTATGAGCGCCCGGCACTCCTGGCAGCTGACGCTTGCGGATGATATCCGGCTGGAATTGGGCCGCGACGACCGGGCCCGGCGTTTGCAGCGCTTTATCGGGATTTATCCGGTTCTACTCCAGCAGGCCCGGACCGATAACAAACGCATCAGCTATGTGGATTTGCGCTATGACGCGGGAGTCGCGGTAGGCTGGGCGCCGGCGTTTATCGATCAGCAGCAAAATAGTATTTCGCAACAGAATCAGGTACAGGCTAAATAATAATGATCAAGTCGACGGACAGAAAACTGGTAGTTGGACTGGAGATCGGTACGGCAAAGGTCGCCGCATTGGTAGGGGAAGTTCTGCCCGATGGCATGGTCAATATTATCGGGGTGGGCAGCTGTCCTTCCCGGGGTATGGATAAAGGCGGCGTAAACGATCTCGAATCGGTGGTGAAATGCGTCCAGCGCGCCATCGATCAGGCCGAGCTGATGGCGGATTGCCAAATCTCCTCGGTTTACCTGGCATTATCCGGCAAGCATATAAGTTGCCAGAACGAAATAGGGATGGTTCCTATTTCAGAAGAAGAAGTTACGCAGGAAGATGTGGAGAATGTGGTGCATACCGCCAAATCCGTGCGGGTGCGCGACGAACACCGGATTTTGCATGTGATACCCCAGGATTATGCCATCGACTACCAGGAAGGCATCAAAAATCCGGTCGGTTTATCCGGCGTGCGCATGCAGGCTAAGGTTCATCTGATAACCTGCCATAATGATATGGCGAAGAACATTGTTAAAGCCGTCGAGCGCTGCGGCCTGAAAGTGGATCAGCTGATTTTCGCCGGCCTGGCGTCCAGCTACGCGGTACTGACCGAGGACGAGCGCGAACTTGGCGTCTGCGTGGTGGATATCGGCGGCGGCACCATGGATATCGCGGTCTATACCGCGGGCGCCCTGCGGCATACCAAGGTGATACCGTACGCCGGCAACGTGGTGACCAGCGATATCGCCTATGCCTTCGGTACGCCGCCGGCCGACGCTGAGGCCATCAAGGTGCGCCACGGCTGCGCCCTGGGCTCGGCGGTCAGCAAAGACGAAACCGTCGAAGTCCCAAGCGTTGGCGGCCGTCCGCCGCGCAGTCTGCAACGGCAGACCCTGGCGGAAGTGATTGAGCCGCGTTATACGGAATTATTGAACCTGGTGAACGACGAAATCCTGCAACTGCAGGAGCAGCTTCGCCAGCAAGGGGTTAAGCATCATCTGGCCGCCGGTATCGTGTTAACCGGCGGCGCGGCGCAAATCGACGGCCTGGCGGCCTGCGCCCAACGGGTGTTCCATACGCAGGTGCGTATTGGACAACCGCTGAATATTACCGGTCTGACGGATTATGCGCAGGCACCGTACTATTCTACCGCTGTCGGGTTATTGCATTACGGTAAAGAGTCTCATTTGAGCGGTGAGATTGAAGTGGAAAAACGTACCTCGGTAAGCAACTGGGTCAAACGCATCAGCAGCTGGCTGAGGAAAGAGTTTTAATTGTTTACTTGCGGGGTCATGCTGTGCAGGCGGCTGGCTCCGATGCGACAGGCACAAAACGGAGAGAAACTATGTTTGAACCTATGGAATTAACCAACGACGCGGTGATTAAAGTCATCGGCGTCGGCGGCGGCGGCGGCAACGCCGTTGAGCATATGGTGCGCGAACGCATCGAAGGCGTGGAATTTTTTGCGGTCAACACCGATGCCCAGGCATTGCGTAAAACCGCGGTCGGCCAGACCATCCAGATTGGCGGCGGCATCACCAAAGGTCTGGGTGCGGGCGCCAATCCCGAGGTGGGTCGCAATTCCGCCGAGGAAGATCGCGAAGCGCTGCGCGCGGCGCTGGAAGGCGCGGATATGGTGTTTATCGCGGCCGGCATGGGCGGCGGCACCGGCACCGGGGCTGCGCCCGTGGTGGCGGAAGTGGCCAAGGAATTGGGCATTTTGACCGTGGCCGTGGTGACCAAACCGTTTAATTTCGAAGGCAAGAAGCGCATGGCGTTTGCCGAGCAGGGGATCGCCGAGCTGTCCAAGCACGTGGACTCGCTTATCACCATCCCTAACGACAAATTGCTCAAGGTGCTCGGACGCGGTATTTCGCTGCTGGACGCCTTCGGCGCCGCCAACGACGTACTGAAAGGCGCGGTGCAGGGTATCGCGGAATTGATCACCCGTCCCGGTCTGATGAACGTCGACTTCGCCGACGTGCGCACCGTCATGTCCGAAATGGGCTACGCCATGATGGGCTCGGGCGTTGCCAGCGGCGAAGACCGCGCGGAAGAAGCGGCTGAAATGGCGATCTCCAGCCCGCTGCTGGAAGATATCGATTTGTCCGGCGCGCGCGGCGTACTGGTCAATATCACCGCCGGCTTCGACCTGCGTCTGGATGAGTTCGAAACCGTGGGTAACACTATCCGCGCGTTCGCCTCCGACAACGCGACCGTGGTTATCGGCACCTCCCTTGACCCGGATATGAACGACGAACTGCGTGTGACGGTGGTGGCCACCGGTATCGGCATGGACAAGCGTCCTGAAATTACCCTGGTGACCAACAAGCAAAACAGCCAGCCGGTAATGGAAAACCGCTATCAGCAGCATAATCACGGCATGTCGCCTATACAGCAAGAGCAGAAAATTGCGGCCAAGGCGGTCAACGAGCAAAACTCGCAGGCCGGCAAGGAACCCGATTACCTGGATATACCGGCGTTTTTGCGCAAGCAGGCCGACTAAATCAGACGAAATTGGGAATCTCCGCTCTTTGTGCTAAACTGCCCCACCGACGTTAGCCTATAATGTGTCGGTGGTATGGATAACATTGCGAGATAAACTGATGATCAAACAGCGGACACTGAAACGTATTGTGCAGGCCACAGGCGTTGGTTTACATACCGGTAAAAAGGTAAAACTGACCCTGCGCCCTGCATCGGCTAACACCGGGGTCATCTATCGCCGCACGGATTTGAATCCTCCGGTGGACTTCCCGGCGGATGCTAAATCGGTGCGGGATACCATGCTTTGCACGTGTCTGGTCAATGAGCATGATGTTCGTATCTCCACCGTCGAACATCTTAACGCCGCATTGGCAGGTTTGGGCATCGACAACATCATCGTTGAAGTCAATGCGCCTGAAATTCCTATTATGGACGGCAGCGCCAGCCCCTTTGTCTATCTGCTGATGGACGCCGGAATCGAGGAGCTTAACTGCGCCAAGAAATTCCTGCGCATCAAGGACAAGGTTCGCGTTGAAGATGGCGATAAATGGGCTGAACTGACGCCGTTTAATGGTTTCAAGCTCGATTTTACCATTGATTTCAAACATCCTGCGATCGATGCAAGCTCGCAACGTTATTGCCTGAATTTTTCCGCCGAGTCTTTCGTGCGGCAAATCAGCCGCGCGCGCACCTTCGGGTTTATGCGCGACATCGAATACCTCCAGTCCCGGGGCCTGTGCCTGGGCGGTAGTTTCGACTGCGCCATCGTGGTTGATGATTATAAAGTGCTGAACGAAGATGGGCTGCGTTTTGAGGATGAGTTTGTCCGCCACAAAATGCTCGACGGTATCGGCGATCTGTATATGTGCGGCCACAATATCATTGGTTCGTTTACGGCGTTCAAGCCGGGCCATGCATTAAATAACAAATTGCTGCAGACCGTCCTGGCCCGCCAGGAAGCCTGGGAAATGGTGACCTTCGAAGACGAAGCCGAAATGCCGCTGGCATTTGCCGCGCCCTCGTTTGTGATTGCCTGACGCACGGGTATTTAGCGCTGTAACGGACTGTTATTTCCCACGACGGGTGGGGTTGGCACCTTCTCCGGCCAGCCCTGCCAGCCGTTCGAGCAGCTTTTGCAGCTTCTCGGGGCTGCGGGCCGCCAGGTGGCGAATCGCCTCGGCGCTCTGCGGGCTTAGCCTGCGTCTTTTTATGTCCTCCCCCTGATCTTTTTTCTGCCGCTCGCTGCTGTTTTGCGTGATCAAATGCCCTTTTGTTGCCAGTGTCGGGTTAATCCTGATGTCGATGGATGACAATGATGGTAGAATCTGCGCTCGTAAAGCGGATAATAACCGTGATTGTTCATAGCGTAACCTCATCATCCAACTGGCATTGGCGGTTTCAAGCACCAATACCCCTTGCCTGAAATTGGCTACGCGACACCAGGGTTTCATCGGCGCGGGAAGCAGCGCGGCCACGGCCTGGTTCAGCTTTAACAGCGCCACGGCGCGTTGCTGGATTTGCTGCAGGGTCTGGCGCTCCGGCGTCGCAAGAACAGTAAACAGGGTATCAATGGATTGTGGACGACTGTCGCGCATAACAACTCCGGCGGAATGCATTAAGTAATGGGTATTTTAAATTGTTGGCGACAATTTGGCAGACGTTATTTCTGGCCGCATCTCCTGTTGGGGATGGTCGCGGCCGGCTTTGGCGTGCCTTATGCCCTCAACAGCGGGCAGGAGCAGGCGCAGCTCGCCAATACCCTGCCAAGCCTGAGCCGGCAAAACGCCTGTCACGCCGGCTTTACCCACCTGGCCCTGCTGAAGGATGCGCAGCGCCGTCCGTCGTTTACGGTGGATTATTGGCATCAGCATGCCATTCGCACGGTCATCCGCCATTTGTCCATTGCCTGGGTGGCGCAGCACGCCGGCGTTCCCGCATTGACGGCGGACAATGCCGCCCCGTTAAACCTGCAGCGCCAGGTCCTGTTAAGCTCCCTTAGCGCCCTGCTGACCCACGAGCCCAAGCTGCCCGCCGTCATTCGTCATATCGCCCGGGCGGACTACCGGCCCGTTATCGATCATCGTACAGGAATTCGCCTGGCTCAGGTACAGGGAATTCGCGCCGGACCCCTCCGCCTCAGCTAACCGTATATCACGGACTTTTTATACCCCTTACGCATCTATTGGCCGCTGCCTGATAATCAGCGCCGGCCGTGACGAGATTTAAATAATTATGTTATCTAAACTGCTTACAAAAGTTTTTGGTAGTCGCAACGATCGTACCCTGCGCCGCATGAGCAAAACCGTTGAACTGATTAACCGGATGGAGCCGGAGCTGGAAAAGCTGAGCGACGCGCAGCTGGCCGCCAAGACCGTGGAGTTCCGCGCCCGTCTGGAGAAGGGCGAGAGCGTTGACAGCTTACTGCCGGAATCCTTTGCCGTGGTGCGCGAGGCCAGTAAACGCGTCTTCGGCATGCGCCACTTCGATGTCCAGCTACAGGGCGGCATGGTGCTTAACGACCGCTGCATCGCGGAAATGCGCACCGGTGAAGGTAAAACGCTGACCGCCACCCTGCCGGCGTACCTGAACGCCCTGAGCGGCAGGGGCGTCCATGTGGTCACGGTCAATGACTACCTGGCCCAGCGCGATGCCGAAAACAACCGTCCGCTGTTTGAATTCCTCGGGCTGACCGTCGGCATCAACCTGCCGAATATGCCGGCTCCGGCCAAACGCGCCGCCTATGCCGCCGATATTACCTACGGCACCAATAACGAATACGGTTTCGATTACCTGCGCGACAACATGGCGTTCAGTCCGGAAGAGCGCGTACAGCGCAAACTGCATTACGCGCTGGTGGATGAGGTCGACTCCATCCTTATCGATGAAGCCCGTACGCCGCTGATTATCTCAGGCCCGGCGGAAGACAGCTCCGAAATGTATATCCGGGTGGATAAACTCATTCCCCACCTGATCCGCCAGGATAAAGAAGACTCCGACTCGTTCCAGGGCGAGGGGCATTTTTCGGTGGATGAAAAATCACGCCAGGTCAATCTCACCGAGCGCGGCCTGGTGCTGATTGAAGAACTGATGGTCCAGGCCGGTATTATGGAAGAGGGCGAGTCGCTCTATTCCCCGGCCAATATCATGCTGATGCATCACGTCACCGCCGCGCTGCGCGCCCACGTGCTGTTCTCGCGCGATGTGGACTATATCGTCAAGGACGGCGAGGTGATCATCGTCGACGAACATACCGGCCGCACCATGCCGGGACGCCGCTGGTCCGACGGGCTGCACCAGGCGGTGGAGGCCAAGGAGCATGTGGCGATCCAGAACGAAAACCAGACGCTGGCCTCCATCACGTTCCAGAATTACTTCCGCCTGTATGAAAAACTGGCCGGCATGACCGGTACCGCCGATACCGAGGCCTTTGAATTCAGCTCGATCTATAAGCTCGATACTATCGTGGTGCCGACCAACCGGCCGATGATCCGCAAGGATTTACCGGATCTGGTCTATATGACCGAAAAAGAAAAGATCGACGCCATCATCGATGATATCAAGGCCTGCTCCGCCAAAGGGCAGCCGGTGCTGGTGGGGACCATCTCCATCGAAAAATCCGAAGTGGTGTCGCGCGAGCTGGAAAAAGCCGGCATCGAGCATAAGGTGCTGAACGCTAAATTCCATGCCATGGAAGCGGATATCGTGGCCCAGGCCGGTTCGCCCTTTGCCGTGACCATCGCCACCAACATGGCCGGTCGCGGTACGGATATCGTGCTCGGCGGCAGCTGGCAGGCGGAGATTTCCCACCTGGAGAACCCGAGCGAAGAGGACATCGCCGCAATCAAAGCCGCCTGGCAGATTCGCCACGACGCGGTGCTGGCCTCCGGCGGCCTGCATATCATCGGTACCGAACGCCATGAATCGCGCCGTATCGATAACCAGCTGCGCGGCCGTTCCGGCCGTCAGGGCGACGCCGGCTCCTCGCGTTTCTACCTGTCAATGGAAGATGCCCTGATGCGTATCTTCGCGTCCGACCGCGTCACCGGCATGATGCGCAAGCTGGGCATGAAACCGGGCGAGGCCATCGAGCATCCTTGGGTGACCAAGGCTATCGCCAATGCGCAGCGCAAGGTGGAAAGCCGCAACTTCGACATCCGTAAACAGCTGCTGGAATACGATGACGTCGCCAACGACCAGCGCCGGGCTATCTATAGCCAGCGCAACGAACTGCTGGATGTGGCCGATATCAGCGAGACCATTATCAGCATCCGCGAGGACGTGCTGAAAACCGTGCTCGACAATCATATCCCGCCGCAGTCCCTGGAAGAAATGTGGGACGTGCCGGGACTGGAAAAACGGCTGAAGGACGATTTCGATCTGGATATGCCGATTGCGGAATGGCTGGATAAAGAGCCCGGCCTGCACGAGGAAACCCTGCGCGAGCGCATCCTGGAACAAACGCTGGAACAGTATAAGCGTAAAGAGGAGGTGGTCGGCACCGAGATGATGCGCAGCTTTGAAAAAGGCGTGATGCTGCAAACGCTTGATTCCTTATGGAAAGAACATCTGGCTGCGATGGACTATCTGCGCCAGGGTATCCATCTGCGTGGTTACGCCCAGAAAGATCCCAAGCAGGAATACAAGCGTGAATCTTTCGCCATGTTTGCCGCCATGCTGGAATCGCTGAAATATGAAGTCATCAGCACCCTGAGCAAGGTCCAGGTGCGCATGCCCGAGGAAGTGGAAGCCCTGGAGCAGCAGCGTCGTGAAGAGGCGGAGCGCCTGGCGCGCCAGCAGCAGCTTAGCCACCAGCCCGAGCCGATGCTTGCCGACGTGGGTGCCTTGGCCAACACGCCGGTGCATGAGGGACGCAAGGTCGGGCGCAACGATCCGTGCCCCTGCGGTTCCGGTAAAAAATATAAGCAATGCCACGGCAAATTACAGCAATAATATAATAGTGATAGGCTAGGGACGCTGTCGCCTTAGGGTGACGGCGTTGAGCCGTGCTGAGATGATTTTATCGGAGTACCTGTGACAATAACTATTCGCACCATTGCCGTAGGCATTATCCGTAATGCGCAACAGCAGATCTTTATCGCCCAGCGGCCGGCGGACTCGCATATGGGCGGTTTCTGGGAATTCCCCGGCGGCAAAATGGAAGAGGGCGAAACCCCCGAGCAGGCGTTAAAACGGGAACTGCTGGAAGAGACCGGCATCAGGGTCGAACGGGCCGAACTGCTGGCCACCAGCCAGCACCAGTTTGCCGATCGGGATATGGCCTTCTATTTTTTCCTGGTCGAGGACTGGCAAGGCACGCCGTACGGCAAAGAGGGACAGCCGGTGCGCTGGTGCCCCCAGGCGGAACTGCGGGCCGATGAATTCCCGCCCGCCAATGCGTCAATCATCCGCCAGCTTATCGCCGCGACCTGACCTGCATCCGGCCCCGCTCCGGGGCCATATCACTTTCAGCGCTGATCTTCGCTCCAGTCTTCGCTATCGGTAAGCTGCGTATCGCTGGGGATAACTTTTTCCTCATCGGCCCATTCGCCGAGATCAATCAGCTGGCAGCGTTTACTGCAAAAAGGCCGGAACTTGCTCTGCGCAGTCCACTCAACGTCCGCGCCGCAGGTGGGGCAGTTTACTACCATGATATCGTCACTCAATGTTAACTCCTGAAACCTTGCAAATCGGGTCGGCTGTCACGCCAACCGGTGCTCGACCCGTTATCTTAACGCAATTGATCAACAGCAGGCCAATTCAAAGGACAAACGGTTCGGCACCACGCCGTTTTCGCTGTCCAGAGATAAGAACCGGATGGCGTAGCGGGTTTTATGGCCGGAAACCTGCGGGTAAAGCTGGGACACCAGCGGGATGCGCATACGCAGCAAATCGGCGTCCTCGGCGTTATCCTGGAAAAAGCCGTTCAGGCTGATCTGGTTTTTAAAGGGTTCCGAATGCCGGACCAAATCCAGCGTAATGGTTAATGCGCTGTGCAGCGGGTCAAATGTTTTCAGCCACAGATTCACCTGCTGATCGCGCACGGTCTGCGGCAGATGAAGCCAGATATGCAGGCCGGGCAAATCAAAGCTGCAGCAACCGCCGGGAATGGACAGGCGCTGGCGCACCGAGCCGATTAAACGGTCCTCGCGTACCGCCTGTCCCAGGCGCGGCGCGGCCATCAATACTGCGGCGCACTGTTTGAGTTCGCTGCGCAGCGCCCTGACGCGCTCACTGTCGACGCCGGGCACGCCGTCCCACTGCAGCATTTTCTGCTGCTGGCGGTCCAGTTCCTTGAGCATTTCAGTGCGTACATCGCCACGCTCAAGCACATCCAGCAAATCGGAGACGCTGCGAAAAAACGGCAACGCGCTTGAGATGTCAGTCAACGTCGGATAGTTATACAGTTGCTGCAGTAAAAATTCCAAACGCAGCCAGGTGCGCATTTTTTCATTTAACGGATGCTCAAACAGCACCGTGGTCGAGTAGACGTCACTCATTTTAATTCATCCTGTCGGGTTGCTGATGCCGCAAGCTGAAGGTAACGGCGGTGCAGTTTTGCCACCTCGGCCGTTAGCGCTTCGGGACGCCCGCTATTATCTATAATATCGTCGGCACAGGCCAGACGCTGCTGGCGTGAAACCTGCGCGGCAAGAATGCTTTTGACCTGGTCGGGGCTGATGCCGTCGCGGCTTAGGGTGCGGGCAATCTGGATCTCTGTCGGCACATCGACCACCAGTACCCGGTCCGCCTGGGACTGCAATTGGTTTTCAATTAACAGCGGCACCACCCATAATACGTAATGTCCATCGGCGCGGGCCAGTTGTTGCCGGGTTTCTTGTTGGATAAGCGGATGCAGCAAACGGTTAAGCCAGTCCTTGTCGGCGGGTGAACTGAACACGCGCTGGCGCAGCAATGAGCGGTCAAGTCGTCCGTCGGGCAGCAGGATCCCGGCGCCAAAACGGGCCTGTATGGCACGCAGCGCGTCGCTGCCCGGTTCTACAACCTGGCGGGCGATAACATCGGCGTCGACAATCGTGGCACCCAGTGCGGCGAAGGCATTGGCCACGGTACTTTTGCCACTGCCGATTCCCCCTGTTAATGCAACAATATAACGCATACAGTCTACTGACTCCTTACTGTATTCCTTTCTGCCCGTTTGCAGGTAAATTGCTACGATTGTAGCGTATATCGGGCGGTTTTCGCAGTCTTGCCGTAAGAATAATCCGGCGTATGATACCGTCACTGGAATTGGCATTCTGTACCCGAAACTTATAAGCGACCCGTCGCCATTGACCAGGAAAAACCGTTATGCGTATTGAAGAAGATATCAAGTTAGGTTTTAAAGACGTCTTGATCCGCCCCAAGCGTTCTACCCTCAAGAGCCGCTCCGACGTCGAACTGCAGCGTGACTTTACCTTTAAGCACCCTGGGTGCTCCTGGTCGGGCGTGCCCATCATCGCCGCTAATATGGACACCGTCGGCACCTTTCGCATGGCGGAAGCCCTGGCATCCTTTGATGTCGTGACCGCGGTACATAAACATTATAGCGTGGAGCAATGGCGCGCTTTTGTTGCGCGGGCCCCTGAATCGGTATTGCGGCATGTCATGGTCTCGACCGGCACCTCGGAAGCGGACTTCGTGAAAATGAAGCATATCCTGGCCCTGTCGCCGTTATTGACCTTTATCTGCATCGACGTGGCGAACGGCTATTCCGAGCATTTCGTTAATTTTGTGCAAAAAGCGCGCGCGGCCTGTCCCAATAATGTCATCTGCGCCGGCAACGTGGTCACCGGTGAAATGGTGGAGGAATTGATCCTGTCTGGCGCCGATATCGTCAAGGTGGGTATAGGACCGGGCTCGGTATGCACCACCCGCGTCAAGACCGGCGTAGGGTACCCGCAATTGTCGGCGGTGATTGAATGCGCGGACGCCGCCCATGGCTTAAGCGGCCAGATTGTCAGCGACGGCGGCTGCTCGGTGCCGGGCGACGTGGCGAAAGCCTTCGGCGGCGGGGCGGACTTTGTCATGCTGGGCGGCATGCTGGCCGGCCATGACGAATGCGAGGGCACGCTGGTGGAGGAAAACGGCGAAAAATTCATGCTGTTTTACGGCATGAGCTCCGAGTCGGCCATGAACCGCCATGTGGGCGGCGTGGCGCAGTACCGGGCGGCGGAAGGTAAAACCGTCAAGCTGCCGCTGCGCGGGCCGGTCGAACACTCCATACGCGATATCCTGGGCGGATTGCGCTCGGCCTGTACCTATGTCGGCGCGTCCCGCTTGAAAGAACTGACCAAACGCACCACCTTTATCCGCGTGGCCGAGCAGGAAAACCAGGTGTTTACCCAGCTGTAGCCTGTTGCGGTCCTATAGATGGCTATCATGCGAATGATAGCCATCCTGCGGCCCCACGCCTTAAGTCTGCATCCGCCTGCCTCAGATCCGGTCCGGCGTGTTCCTGCGTATTACCATCCCATCACCGGGACGGCGTCAGCCGTGGCCAAACAGATCGCCCATTTGCAGCAGCGGCAGATAAAGCGCCATCACCAGCGCGCACACCAGAGCGCCCATGATCAACAGCAGCAGGGGTTCGGCCAGCTGCGCCAGCGCGTCGGCGCGCCGTTGCGCCTGTTCCTCATGCATGCTGGCCAGCCGGCGGAATACCTCGTCCAGCGTGCCGGAAAACTCGCCGGTCTTGATAAGCTGGTGGCAATGGCGCGGGAACAGGCGATGGCGATAAAACGCCTGATGCAGCGCATATCCCCGCTGTATATGCCGCCGTAATTGCAGCGCCGCCTCGCGGTACAAGGGATGGCCGAGGGTGCGCGCGGCAATCTCCAGGCCATTATCCAGCGGCACGCCGGCAGGGTGGGTCATGGCCAATGTCTGGAACAACTGGTAGAGCGCGTGATGACGCAGCAGCGTCCCCACCGCGGGCAAATATAACACCCCCGCCTGGAGGCGCCGCCGCCATCGGTCATGGTAATGGCAGAACCGCCGGTAAACCAGGGACAGCAGCGCTACTCCGGTAAACAATGCCGGCGCATGCTCTTCCACGCCTGCCGCCGCGGCCAGCAGGCAGCGGGTCGGCCAGGGCAGGGGCAGATTGATGGCGGCATAGAGCCGGGAGAATTCCGGCAGAATCCATGCCAGGAGCAATCCCATGACCATCGTTGCCATCAGCAGGATAAACGCCGGATAGCGCAGCGCGCCCGTCACTTTTTTTGTTAACCTGCCGAGCCGTTCCTCATGGTCGGCGAGCGCCAGGCAGCAGCGATCCAGCCGGCCGGTCAGCTCGCCGAGCGCCATCATGGCGCAATAAACCGGTGGGAAGACCTGGGGAAAGTCGGCCAGGGCCTGGGACAGGGTGTGGCCCTGCTCGATCTTTTCGCCCAGCAGGCGCAGCAGGCACCGCCAGCCGGCGCGCGGGTGATCTTCCGCCAGCAGCTCCAGACTCTCGCGCAGCGGCAGCCCCGCGCCGAGCAGCGTCGCCAATTGGGCGGTCAGCGCGGCAAGCTGATGCCTGCGCCAATAGCCGGCCCCCAGATAGCCGGCGGTACGCAGGTGAAACGGTTGCAGATCCCGGCGGATCAACTGCCGGCGCGCCGAGGTTTTATCCCGCCCGAGGATCTGCCCGGCACAGGCTTCCCCGGCGGAGGTAACGCCGCGCCAGGAGTAAAGCCAGAAGCCGGTCATGCCGGTTCACCCAGTACCCGCGCCAGCTCATCAAGGGAGGTCACTCCCCGCGCCGCCAATACCAGGCCCGCGCGCCAAAGTCCCGAGGGACCTGGCCGGCCTTTGCGGTTGAACGCCGCGTCGTTCATGGCGCGCCCTGCCGCCTGTGCGGCATTGCATGGGCCGCTTTGGCGACTTTCCCCGGGGTACGCACCGTCATGGGGGGAGGGCTGCGCCGGCAACAAATGAAAAATGCCGCGCCGGCCGGCATAACCCTGGTGGCACTGTTCGCAACCCACGGCATGCCATTGACGGCGAGGCGCCCAGCCCGGCGGCAGCCGCAGCGCCGTTTGTTCCGGCGCGCCTGCCTCGCGGCGGCATAGCGGGCAGAGCTGCCTGACCAGCCGCTGCGCCATCACCAGCAGCAGGGCGGAGCGCGCCAGCTCGGCGTCCAGCCCGAACTGGCTAAGACGGGCCACGGCATCCGCGGCGGAGCGGGTATGCAGGGTTGCCAGTACCAAATGACCGGTCTGGGCGGCGTTAACCGCCATGGCGGCGGTCGCGCGATCGCGGATTTCACCCACCATGACCACATCGGGATCCTGGCGGAGCAGGGCGCGCAGCAACGCCGGAAAATCCAGCCTGGCCTTGGCGTTGACCTGGCATTGGGTCATGCCCGGCAGCGACATTTCCACCGGATCCTCCACGCTGCAAATATTCAGCCTGTCGCGCGCCAGGGTATTCAGCGCGCTGTAAAGCGTCATGGTTTTACCGCTGCCGGTCGGCCCCGTGAGCAGAATCAATCCCTGGGGACGGTGCAGCAGGCGCAGGAACCGCCGGCGCAGGGCCGCCGGCATGCCCAGTCGCTCCAGGGCGAGATCTTCCGGCGCCCCGCGCAACAGACGCAGCACCAGCTTCTCGCCGCGCAGCGTCGGCAGTGTGGAGAGCCGGCACGAGCAGTGCCTGTCAGGCGGTCCGAAGACAAATTGCCCGTCCTGGGGCAGGCGCCGCTCGGCGATATCCAGCCGGGCCATCATCTTTAAGCACACCAGCAGGCGCGCAGCAAGTATTGGCATGCAATGGGCGCTTTCCCGCAGCAGGCCGTCTACGCGCAACCGGATGCGATACTCGGCCGCGCCCGTGGGTTCGATATGGATATCCGACGCCTTGAGCGCTTGTGCCTGGTTGAGCAGCGCGTCGATATAATCCCGCAGCGCCGTGTCATCGTAGGTTGCCGTCACCCGCTACTCCTCCGCGCCATCCATGTGAAACAGCGCCTGGCAAGGCCCGAGCAGATGCCGGGCGTTCTCCATGGCGCGGCAGTCGCTGCCCCAGCGCAACCCGTCGCCGTGCCGTTTGGGCGTCAAGGCCAGGGTCAGGCCCTTCAGCGCCTGTCTGCCGGTCAGGCTGATGACGCCGTCCTGCACCGTGACCCGGTCGACATAACGCGAGGCCATGCCCTCGGGTATGCCGTCCTGGCCCGCCTGGCACTCCCGGACCTCGCCGCGCTGCAACGCGCACAGCTCCACCGCCGATTTATAGGGGGCCAGCATCTGCAGCATATCCGTCATGGCGGCTTTATCCAGATAGCGCTGGTAGCCGGGCAGGCCGATAGCGCTGAGCATGGCGATAATGGCGATTACCACCATTAATTCCACCAAGGTAAATCCCTGTTGATTAAACATGCGTTTCCCTCGCAGCCGATCCTGCCCCGACCTTACCGGCAACGCCTTCGGCCGGCCAGCGGCGGGTCGCCATACGGGATAATGGTTGGCAAAAAAAACGCGATGAGTGACCTGATGTTTAGGAATTTTGCGTAGGATGCCGCAAAATTAAGGATAAGGAGGGGGGAAAGGCCTTCGGAGATGACCGAAGGCCTGTGGTATGGGATGCCCGGCTACTGGAACCGCATCGACAAGTCCAGCGCGCGGATATGTTTGGTCAGCGCGCCCACGGAGATATAGTCCACCCCGGTTTGGGCAAATTCACGGAGCGTGTCCAGCGTGACATTGCCCGAGACTTCCAGCAGGGCGCGCTTTTGTGTGGCCGCCACCGCCCGCTGCATATCGGCCGGCGTAAAATTATCCAGCATGATGATATCGGCGCCGGCGTCCAGCGCCTGGCGCAGCTCGTCCAGGGTTTCCACTTCCACCTCCACCGGCACATCGTCGCGCAGGGCCAGTGCGTTGGCCACCGCGTTGGCGATAGAGCCGGCGGCGATGATATGGTTTTCCTTGATCAGGAAGGCGTCCGCCAGCCCCAGGCGGTGATTGCCGCCGCCGCCGCACAGCACGGCGTATTTCAGCGCGGTGCGCAGGCCGGGCAGCGTCTTGCGGGTATCGAGCAGTTGGGTCCCGGTGCCGGCCAGAAGATCAACGTAACGTTTGACCTCGCTGGCCACCCCGGACAGCGTCTGCACAAAATTCAGCGCGGTGCGCTCGCCGGTGAGCAGCAGATGCGCGGGGCCGCTTAAACGGCACAGCGGCTGGTTGACGCGGATCGCATCGCCGTCCTGTACCTGCCACGCGACGGAAACACCGCCGCCGAGCTGGGCAAAGACTTCCTCAAGCCAGCGCTGGCCGCAGAAAATACCGTTTTCCCGGGTGATGATAACCGCGCTGGCCTCGCTCTCCTGCGCAAGCAAACGGGCGGTGATATCGGCTTTGGCGTCGGTGGTGCCGCCCAGGTCTTCGCGCAGGGCCTGGGTGACGGATAAGGGGATATCATGCTGAATACGCTCAAGCAATTCGGCCCGGCGGCGTTCGACGTTATAACGGCGTGTCGGCATAAAAAACTCCGAAATAGCGGATAAAGGGAATCGGAGAAACATGCTACTCTGTTGCTGGGATAAGTACCACCGCCGGTCTGCGCGAGGTGAATAATGCGGTTGGAAAATGGCTGGGTGCGGGGGGTCAGGCACGTGTTGTCGCCGCATTGCGATGAGCGGCCCGCGCACGAGGCGCCATCGCTATTGGTCGTGCATAATATCAGCCTGCCGCCGGGCCGCTTCGGCGGCGGGGATATCGACCGGCTCTTTACCGGCACGCTCGATCCCGCGGCGCATCCCTTTTTCCGCCAGGTTTATCAGTTGCGGGTTTCCGCGCACTGCCTGATTCGCCGCGACGGCGAAATTGTCCAGTACGTGCCGTTTGATAAACGCGCCTGGCATGCGGGCGTATCGACGTTCGACGGCCGGGAACGCTGCAATGATTTTTCCATTGGTATCGAGCTTGAAGGCACCGATAATATCCCTTACACCGACGCGCAGTACCACCGGCTGGCCGCGCTGACCGCCTTGTTGATGCGGCATTATCCGATTACGCCGGCGCGCATTACCGGCCATAGCGCTATCGCCCCGGCGCGTAAAACCGATCCCGGGCCGTCGTTTCGGTGGCAACATTACCTGCGGCTGGTTGCTGCGCGCTGCGGGGACATAAAGAAGGAGAGTCAGGGTTCATGACGCTGTTTACGCTACTATTGGTTTTGGCCTGGGAACGCCTGTTCAAGCAGGGCGAGCACTGGCAACTGGATCACCATCTGGAACGGGTGTTTGTCCGCATCCGTCATGCCTCCCTGGCCCTGACCGTTTTAATGGCCCTGGGCTGGATGATTATCGTGGCGCTGTGCCTGCGGCTGCTGGCTAACTGGTTTTTTGGCGTGCCGTTGCTGGTGCTGTGGATCATCATTTCCCTGTTATGCATCGGCGCCGGCGGCATCCGTAAGCACTATCGGGCCTATTTGCGGGCCGCGGCCGCCAGCGACGGCCACGCCTGCGACGCCATGAGCGAAGAACTGGCCTTGATCCACGGCCTGCCGGTGGATTGCGATAAAGAGGAGCGTCTGCGCGAACTGCAGAACGCCCTGTTGTGGATAAACTTCCGTTTTTACCTGGCGCCGCTGTTCTGGCTGGTGGTCGGCGGCCCGTACGGTCCGGTGGCGCTGGCCGGCTATGCTTTCCTGCGCGCGTACCAAACCTGGATGGCGCGCCGCTCCACGCCACTCAAGCGCGCGCGTTCCGGCATCGATATGCTGTTGCACTGGCTGGACTGGATTCCGGTGCGTCTGGCGGGGGTGGCCTACGCGCTGCTGGGACACGGTGAAAAAGCGCTGCCCGCATGGTTTGCGTCCCTGGCGGATGTGCATACCGGCCAATATCAGGTATTAACCCGGCTGGCACAGTTCTCGCTGGCGCGGGAACCGCATCTGGACGACGTGCTGACGCCGCGCGCGGCGGTATCGCTGGCGAAAAAAATCACCCAGGTGATTGTGGTGGTGGTGGCGCTGCTGACCATCTACGGCGCGCTGGTTTAACGCCGTCAGCGCCACCGCCCGGCGTGGTTATCCGCCCGGCTAACCCGCGGTGTCCGCCGGTGGTTCGCCAAAGCGGGGCATGCCGTCCTCATCCCAGTCAAAGGCTTTAACCCGGGTATGCCGGTTGGGGTCGTACAACGGATCGCCGGTAATTTCCGTATACGGGCGGGCGTGATAGACCAGCACATCCTCGCCCCGTTCCCCAATGGTAAAGCTGTTATGGCCCGGCCCGAACTGCCGGTGTCGCCTATGGGTGCGGAACACCGGCTGCGGCAGCTTATGCCACTGCGCCGGGTCGGTAATATCGGCGTCAGCGTCGGCCCACAGCAAACCGATACAATAATTCTCGTCGGTGGCGCTGGCCGAATAGGTAATAAACAGCCGTCGCCCGTGGCGGATAAACGCCGGCCCCTCGTTAACCCAAAAACCGATGGTTTCCCACGGCAGTTCAGGACGGCTAATCATCACCGGCGCGGTGTTAAGCGAGGTGGGCGTCGCCAGTTCGGCCAGGTAAAGATTGGAGTTGCCCCGAATAGCCGGATCTTTCTGCGCCCACAGGTAATAATGCTTGTCCCGGTGGACAAAATGCGTCGCATCCAGCGAAAAGGTATCGAGCGGCGTTATGATGCGGCCTTTTTCACGCCATCGCCCGGTTAATGGATTGTCATCGGCGCACTCCAGCGCAAACATACGATGCTGGAACAGCCCGTCGACAATGTCAGGCGTTTTGGCGGCGGCAAAATAAATAATCCATTTCCCGTCGATAACATGCAGTTCAGGCGCCCAGATCAACGCGCTCATTTCGCCGGTGGCCGGCTTGCGCCATATCACCGCCGGCTCGGCCCGCGCCAGGCCGGCAAGCGTGGTCGCGCGGCGGATCTCCAGCCGGTCGTATTCCGGCACCGAGGCGATAAAATAGTAGTACCCGTCGTGATGGCGGTAGATAAAGGGGTCGGCGCGCTGCTCTATCAGTGGGTTCGGCCAATGTCCTTCGGTCATGATAGCGTCTCCTGTTTATTCTGCGGTTTACGGATGTTTGGTTTCCAGCAGGGAGTCCTCGCGCCAGGCGCCCAGTTCATGATAATTCTCCCGGCGTTTTTCCAGATCGTCCTGGATTTGCCGCATCAGTTGCCGATCCACTTTCAGCAGCCTGACCACGCCCGCGGTGATAAGATAACCGACGCCCGGGATCACGGTAAACAGCAGCACGATGCCCTGGACGGCGCCGGGACTTTGCGTGATGGCGTCACCGCGATAGCCATAGGCGGACAGGATAAAACCGACAAAGGCGCCGGCCACTGCCAGTCCGACCTTCAGGAAAAACAAATTGCCGGAAAAGCTGATGCCGGTAATGCGTTTGCCGGTTTTCCACTCGCCGTAGTCATCGACGTCCGCCATGAGCGACCAGTGCAACGGCGAGGGGATCTGGTGCAGGATATTGAGCAGGAAATACATCACCAGGATAAGCGTGGTCAGATGCGGATCAAGGAAATAGAAACCGCAGGAAAACAGCGCCAGGATAATATTGGTCCAGAAAAATACCTTCAGCTTGCAAAAGCGGTCGGTCAACGGTTTGGCCAGCCAACTGCCGATCATCATGCCCACGACCCCCAGGCTGATAAACATACTGGCGAACCCGGAGGTTTTATCCATGGCATAGGTCACGTAGTACATGGTGGCCGCCATGCGGATAAAACCGGGACAAACGTTAAAGAAGGTCAGCAGCAGAATGCGTACCCATTGGTCGTTTTTCCAGATATCGCGCAGATCGGCCTTCAGCGCGTCATGGGTCGGGATCGCCGGTTTAACGCGTTCGCGCACGGTGGCGAAGCAGAATAAAAACATCAGGCAACCGATAATCGATAACACCGTCATCGCCCATTGAAACCCCTTGGCCCGGTTGCCGCCGCCAAACCAATCCACCATCGGCAGCAGGGTGAGCGAAATAATCAACGTCGCCACGCCAACCAGGATAAAACGCCAGGACTGGCAGGAGACCCGCTCCTGCGGATCGCTGGAAATCACCCCGCCGAGTGAACAGTAGGGAATATTAATGGCGGTGTAAATCAGCGACATCAGGAAATAGGTGGCGAAGGCATACACCACTTTGGCGCCGTAGCTCCAGTCCGGCGTGGTGTACATTAAAATGCTGAACACCGCGAACGGCACCGACAGCCACAGCAGATAAGGCCGGAACCGGCCCCATTTGGAGCGCGTGCGATCGGCGATGGCGCCCATGATCGGGTCGGTGACCGCGTCGATAATGCGCACCGACAGCAGCAATACGCCCACCAGGGCCGGCGCCAGGCCGAAAACGTCGGTGTAAAAATAGGCCAGGAACATGGTAATGGAACCCCATACCATATTGCAGCCGGCATCTCCCATGCCGAAACCCATTTTTTCCGTTAATGACAAAGCCTGTGTTTTCATGGATCTACTCTCCGTTGTAAACAAGACATGAAGTACAACAGGCAGTATTGGCCTATTCGGCGTGAAAGGATCGGCAGGATCGGGTTGATGAAATGGACAAACGGGTCATAACGGGAAATTTGTGAAGGCGCCGGCATTTTGTCGCGCAGGCCGGCGGAAAGAACTTTGCGCGGCCAGCCAGGCCGCGCAGAAGGCGGCTTAACGGCTCAGTTCGCCGGACGCGCGCTGATTTTTCTGTTTAAAATAAAAGCCGATGCCGAGCAGGCAAAGCCACACCGGGATCAGGTAGACCGAAATTTCCATGCCGGGGGTCATCAGCATCACCACCAGGATCGCCGCCATAAACAGCAGGCACAGATAGTTGCCGAACGGGTACCACAGCGCCTGGAATTTCGTCACCCTGGCCTGGCGGGCCATGGCGCGGCGAAACTTCAGGTGCGCCAGGCTTATCATGCCCCAGTTGATGACCAGGGCGGAAACCACCAGCGCCATCAACAGGCCGAAGGCTTTTCCGGGCATCAGATAGTTGATCAGCACGCAAACGGCGGTCGCCAGGGCCGACACGCCGATCGCCATGACCGGTACGCCACGACGATCGACCGCCGCCAGCAGCCTTGGGCCGTTGCCCTGGCGCGCCAGGCCGTACAGCATACGGCTGTTGCTGTAGACGCAGCTGTTGTATACCGATAGCGCAGCGGTCAGCACCACCAGGTTAAGGATGGTCGCCACCCAGTCGCTGTTGAGCGCATGGAAAATCAGCACAAAGGGACTGCCGCCTTCCACCACTTTGCTCCAGGGATACAACGACAGCAGAATAGCCAGCGAGCCGATATAAAACAGCAGGATGCGATAGATGACCTGGTTGGTGGCTTTGGGTATGCTTTGCTCCGGGTTATCGGCTTCGGCGGCGGTAATGCCCACCAGCTCCAGGCCGCCGAACGAAAACATGATCACCGCCATCGCCATAATCAGGCCGCTGACGCCATTGGGGAAGAACCCGCCCTGGGCCCAGAGGTTGGTCACGCTGGCGTCCGGGCCGCCGTGGCCGCTTATCAGCAACCAGGCGCCAAACACAATCATCGCGATAATGGCGACGACTTTGATAATGGCAAACCAAAATTCCATCTCGCCGTACACCTTGACGTTGGCGAGGTTGATGACGTTAATGACGATAAAAAATAGTGCCGCTGAGATCCAGGTCGGCAGGCCCGGCCACCAGTAATTCATATAAATGCCCACGGCGGTCAGTTCCGCCATGGCGACCAGTACGTACAGCACCCAGTAATTCCAGCCGGAAGCAAAGCCGGCAAAATCGCCCCAGTATTTATAGGCAAAATGGCTGAACGAACCGGCTACCGGTTCCTCGACCACCATTTCCCCTAATTGACGCATAATGAGAAAGGCGATAAAGCCGCCGATGGCATAGCCCAGGATCACCGACGGACCGGCCATTTTAATCGTTTGGGCAATCCCCAGGAACAAGCCCGTGCCGATCGCGCCACCTAAGGCAATAAGCTGAATATGGCGGTTTTTTAGCCCGCGTTTCAGCGTCTCTCCGCGCTGTTTACCATCCATCGAAAATCCTCTTTTAGTACGGTCTGCGGACCATCCCAGTGTAAAATTGCGGTCTGTAATCCCTGCATTACGTTTTATGTACGTTATATTTTACGTTAGCCGTCGAGCTATTTTTTGTCGCGGGCTGTCGTTGGCACAAGAATAGTGGTATGCAAAAAAGTTTGCACCTGATTTATGGGGTCGGACGGGAAAATACAAAACCCGCATGATCTGACGCATTTTCCAGGAGAAGCGGTAAAAAACGGATGTTGTAAAAAAAGATGTAGCAACAATGTTATGGTTACACTTTGCCAGGCAATATTTGCTTATTATTTAATCTAAAATATTGGCTCAAACGGTTCAGCTTGGCGGATTGAACGTTGCAAAATGGTTAAATATGTCATTTCTCAAATTCAGTGGATGGAACTGGATAGTTATCAAATTGCAGCACAAGCTTAGTGCAATTGTTTAAATGTGCGGTGTTTCATGATTTAGGTCAAAGCCGTCATGGACAGGAGGTGAATACTTTGTTACTTTAGCGTCACGTTTATGAAATTGGTATTACCAATTGACTCCGCGCCAATCGCAAAGATGATTATAAATGGCCTATAGTAAAATCCGCCAGGCAAAACTTTCGGATGTCATCGAGCAGCAACTGGAATATTTGATTCTGGAAGGGACGTTGCGTCCCGGTGAAAAGCTGCCGCCGGAGCGCGAACTCGCCAAACAGTTCGACGTTTCCCGTCCCTCCCTAAGGGAAGCCATCCAGCGTCTTGAAGGCAAAGGCCTGCTCCTGCGCCGCCAGGGCGGCGGGACATTTGTTCAAAGCAATCTTTGGCAAAGCTTCAGCGACCCACTGGCTGAACTGCTGGCCGAACACCCGGAATCACAATACGATCTGCTGGAAACGCGCCATGCCCTCGAGGGGATTGCCGCTTATTACGCCGCGCTGCGCGGTACGGAAGAGGACCTCGACCGCATTCGCGATTGCCACCAGATTATCCAGCAGGCCCAGGAAAACGGCGATCTCGACGCCGAAGCCGATGCCGTACTGCAGTATCAAATCGCCGTCACCGAAGCCGCCCATAATGCGGTTTTATTGCATTTGGTGCGCTGTATGGGGCCGATGCTGGAAAAAAACGTACGTCAGAATTTTGAATTGCTCTACTCGCGCCGGGAAATGCTGGCGCAGGTGAGCAGTCACCGCGCCGGGATCTTCGCGGCGATAGTGGCACGCGAGCCGGAAAAAGCGCGCGAAGCTTCTCACCGCCATCTGGCGTTTATTGAGGAAATTTTGCTGGACCTCAGTCGGGAACACAGCAGGCGCGAACGATCGCTGCGCCGGCTCCAGCAACGCAAGGACTAAGCCTCCGGCGACGGGAGCTATGCCCTAAATAATTCGAGTTGCAGGAAGGCGGCGACACAGCGAATCCCCGGGAGCTTACTCAAGTAAGCGACCGGGGTGAGTGAGGAATGCCAACGCACCTGCAACTTGAAGTATGACGGGGATAAAACGGCAACGAAATAATGAGCCTGTCTTCGTGTGTTCTAACGCATCGGCGCCAACGAGCACAGGAAGACAGGCTCCAACTAAATCAATTTAATAGCGATAGATAAGGAACACCACCATGTCAGAACGTTTATACAATGACGTGGATCCGATCGAAACACGCGACTGGCTACAGGCGATCGAATCGGTTATCCGTGAAGAGGGTATTGAGCGCGCACAGTTCCTGATTGATCAGGTACTTGATGGCGCGCGTAAAGGTGGCGTCAGCATCGCTGCCGGTGCCTCGGGCCGTAATTATATCAACAGCATTCCGGTTGAAGACGAGCCTGAGTATCCCGGCAATCTGGAATTGGAGCGCCGCATTCGCTCCGCTATCCGCTGGAACGCCGTTATGGCGGTACTGCACGCATCGAAGAAAGATTTGGATTTGGGCGGCCACATGGCGTCGTTCCAGTCGTCCGCCACCATTTATGAAGTCTGCTTCAACCACTTCTTCCGTGCGCGCAACGATCAGGACGGCGGCGATCTGGTGTACTTCCAGGGCCATATTTCCCCCGGGATCTACGCCCGCGCCTTTATCGAAGGCCGCCTGACCGAAGACCAGATGAATAATTTCCGCCAGGAAGTCCACGGCAAAGGCCTGCCTTCCTATCCGCATCCCAAGCTGCTGCCTGAGTTCTGGCAGTTCCCGACCGTTTCCATGGGCCTGGGGCCGATCAGCGCCATCTATCAGGCTAAATTCCTCAAATACCTCAACCACCGCGGCCTGAAAAACACCACCGCGCAGACGGTATACGCTTTCCTGGGCGACGGTGAAATGGACGAACCGGAATCCAAGGGCGCGATCACCATCGCCACCCGCGAAAAGCTGGACAACCTGGTCTTTATCATCAACTGTAACCTGCAGCGCCTGGACGGCCCGGTTACCGGCAACGGCAAAATCATCAACGAGCTGGAAGGTATCTTCGGCGGCGCCGGCTGGGAAGTCATTAAGGTCATCTGGGGCAGCCGTTGGGATGAACTGTTGCGCAAGGATACCAGCGGCAAGCTTATCCAACTGATGAACGAAACCGTCGACGGCGACTACCAGACCTTTAAATCGAAGAACGGCGCCTATGTGCGCGAGCATTTCTTTGGTAAGTATCCGGAAACCGCCGCGCTGGTCAAGGATATGAGCGACGACGAAGTCTGGGCATTGAACCGCGGCGGCCACGATCCGAAAAAAGTTTTCGCCGCGCTGCAAAAAGCGCAGAAGACCACCGGCAAGCCTATCGTCATCCTGGCCCATACCATTAAAGGCTACGGCATGGGCGAGACCGCGGAAGGCATGAACATTGCCCACCAGGTCAAGAAAATGAACATCGACGGCGTGCGCTATTTCCGCGATCGTTTCAATCTGTCCCCGGTGGTGTCCGATGAGACCATCGAGCAACTGCCCTATATCACCTTCAAGGAAGGTTCGGAAGAGTATGAATACCTGCATGCCCGCCGCAAGGCGCTGCACGGTTACCTGCCGACCCGCCTGAAGAACTTTACCAAGCCGCTGGAGCTGCCGACCCTGGCGGACTTCGGCGCGCTGCTGGAAGAACAGAAAAAAGAAATCTCCACCACCATCGCTTTTGTCCGTGTACTGAACGTGATGCTGAAGAACCCGTCGATCAAGGATCGCCTGGTGCCGATTATCGCCGATGAAGCGCGTACCTTCGGTATGGAAGGGTTGTTCCGCCAGATCGGCATCTACAGCCCGAACGGCCAGCAGTACACCCCGCAGGACCGTGAGCAGGTCGCTTATTACCGTGAAGACGAGAAAGGCCAGATTCTGCAGGAAGGGATTAATGAACTGGGCGCGGCGTCGTCCTGGCTGGCGGCGGCAACGTCCTACAGCACCAACGACTTGCCGATGATCCCGTTTTATATCTACTACTCCATGTTCGGCTTCCAGCGTATCGGCGATTTGTGCTGGGCGGCGGGCGACCAGCAGGCGCGCGGCTTCCTGATCGGCGGCACGTCGGGGCGCACCACCCTGAACGGCGAAGGTCTGCAGCACGAGGACGGCCATAGCCATATCCAGTCGCTGACCATCCCGAACTGTATCTCCTACGATCCGGCGTACGCCTATGAAGTGGCGGTCATCATGCATGACGGCCTGACCCGTATGTACGGCGAGGCGCAGGAAAACGTCTATTACTACCTGACCACGCTGAACGAAAACTACCATATGCCGGCCATGCCCGAAGGCGCGGAAGAGGGGATCCGCAAGGGTATCTATAAACTGGAAACCCTTGACGGCGCCAAAGGCAAGGTTCAGCTGATGGGCTCCGGCGCCATCCTGCGCCACGTGCGCGAAGCCGCCGGGATCCTTTCCCGGGACTACGGCGTCGGCTCCGATGTCTATAGCGTGACCTCCTTTACCGAACTGGCGCGCGACGGGCAGGATTGTGAACGCTGGAACATGCTGCACCCGGCTGAAAAACCGCGTGTGCCTTATGTCGCCCAGATCATGAGCGATGCGCCGGCGGTGGCCTCCACCGACTATATGAAACTGTTTGCCGAACAAATCCGCAACTTTATCCCGGCCAGCGAATTCCGGGTATTGGGTACGGATGGCTTCGGTCGTTCCGACAGCCGCGAAAACCTGCGTCATCATTTTGAAGTGGATGCGTCTTACGTGGTCGTGGCGGCGCTGGGCGAACTGGCCAAGCGTGGCGAAATCGACGCCGATGTGGTCGCCAAGGCGATCGCCAAGTTCGGCATCGACGCGGACAAAGTTAACCCGCGTTTGGCATAAGAGGTAGAGAAATCAATGGCTATTGAAATTAACGTACCGGATATCGGTACCGATGAAGTTGAAGTCACCGAAGTGCTGGTCAGCGTGGGCGACAAGGTTGATGCCGAACAATCGCTTATCACCGTCGAAGGCGACAAGGCCTCTATGGAAGTACCCTCGCCGCAGGCGGGGGTGGTCAAAGAGCTGAAAGTGGCGGTGGGCGATAAAGTCACCACCGGCAAGCTTATCATGGTCTTTGAAGACCAGGGCGGCGCGACGGAAGACAGCGCGCCGGTCAAGGCCGAGGCGTCAAACGATGCCAAGCCCGCCGAGGCGAAACCGCAGTCGGGCGGCGCAGCGGAAAGTAAAAATGTCGAGGTGCCGGATATCGGCGGCGACGAAGTGGAAGTGACCGAAGTGCTGGTCAAGGTCGGCGATACCGTGGCGGCCGAACAGTCGCTGATCACTGTCGAAGGCGACAAAGCCTCGATGGAAGTCCCGGCGCCGTTTGCCGGTAAAGTCACTGAAATCAAGGTCAATACCGGCGATAAAGTCAGCACCGGTTCGTTGATTATGGTGTTTGAAGTGGCGGGCGCGGGTGGCGCATCCGCCGCGCCGGCCCAGGACAGCAAGCCGGCCGCTGCCGCGCCGGCTCAATCCGGCGGCACGAAAGACGTCAATGTGCCGGATATCGGCGGCGACGAAGTGGAAGTGACCGAAGTGATGGTTAAGGTCGGCGACAAGGTCAGCGCCGAGCAGTCGCTGATTACCGTTGAAGGCGATAAAGCCTCGATGGAAGTCCCGGCACCGTTCGCCGGCACGGTTAAAGAGATCAAAATCAGCACCGGCGACAAGGTTAGCACCGGTACCCTGATCATGGTCTTTGAGGTGGAAGGCGCGGCTCCGGCCGCGGAGAAGACCGAGACCGCCGCCGCCGCCGCGCCGGCGCCCGCATCGCAGGCCAATAAAAACGCCGCGGCGGCGGCCCAGCCTAAAACCGAGGGCAAGAGCGAGTTTGCCGAAAACGACGCCTATGTGCACGCCACGCCGGTTATCCGCCGTTTGGCGCGTGAGTTCGGCGTTAATCTCGGCAAGGTGAAGGGGACCGGACGTAAAGGCCGTATCCTGCGCGAAGATATCCAGGCCTACGTCAAGGATGCGGTAAAACGCGCCGAGGCCGCTCCCGCAGCCGGCGCCGGCGGCTCTCTGCCGGGCCTGCTGCCGTGGCCGAAGGTGGATTTCAGCAAATTCGGCGATACGGAAGAAGTCGAACTGGGCCGCATTCAGAAAATTTCCGGCGCCAACCTGCATCGCAACTGGGTCATGATCCCGCACGTCACGCAATTCGACGAGGCGGATATCACTGAAGTTGAAAACTTCCGTAAACAGCAGAACGCCGAAGCGGAAAAGAAAAAGCTGGATGTGAAAATCACCCCGCTGGTGTTTATCATGAAGGCCGTGGCCAAGGCGCTGGAGGAACTGCCGCGCTTTAACAGCTCGCTGTCCGAGGATGCGCAGAAGCTGACGCTGAAGAAATACATCAATATCGGCGTGGCGGTGGATACGCCGAATGGCCTGGTGGTGCCGGTGTTCCGCGACGTGAATAAGAAGGGTATCTTTGAGCTGTCGCGCGAACTGGCGGAGATCTCGAAAAAGGCGCGTGACGGTAAACTGACGTCCTCCGATATGCAGGGCGGATGTTTCACCATCTCAAGCCTTGGCGGCATCGGCGGCACGGCGTTTACGCCTATCGTCAACGCGCCGGAAGTAGCGATCCTCGGCGTGTCCAAATCGGCGATGAAACCGGTATGGAACGGTAAGGAATTTACGCCGCGCCTGATGCTGCCGCTGTCCCTGTCCTATGACCATCGCGTCATCGACGGCGCGGCGGGTGCCCGGTTTATCAGTTTCATCAACAACGTAATGTCCGATATTCGTCGTCTGGTGATGTAAGCCCGAGGCCGGCCCCAGGGCCGGCCTGATTGTTTAATGTGACGCTGCCGGTTGGGCGCATTTTCCCCCGGCAGGGCAAACAGGTCACGCGCCGTCCGAACCCGCTTTGCAGATTATTAACATTTCTGTAAACTGGTTTTGATGGAGGCGTCCCGGTGGTATCGGCGCGTTATGCCTTTAATTCGTCAGAAAATTAACGCCTTACCGCTGGTCAAACAACTAAGAGGTCATGATGAGTACTGAAATCAAAACCCAGGTCGTGGTACTTGGGGCGGGCCCGGGGGGATATTCCGCCGCCTTCCGTTGCGCCGATTTAGGTCTGGAGACCGTGCTGGTCGAACGTTACGCGACACTGGGCGGTGTTTGCCTGAACGTGGGCTGTATTCCTTCCAAGGCGCTGCTGCATGTCGCCAAGGTGATTGAAGAAGCAAAAGCGCTAAGCGAAAACGGCATCACCTTTGGTGAACCGAAAACCGATATCGATAAAGTACGTACCTGGAAAGAACGGGTTGTCAACCAGTTGACCGGCGGACTGACCGGTATGGCCAAAGCCCGTAAAGTGAATGTTGTGCACGGCGTGGGTAAATTTACCGGCGCCAACACCCTGGTGGTGGAGGGCGAAAAAGGCACCACCACCATCAATTTCGACAATGCGATCATCGCCGCCGGCTCGCGGCCGATCACCTTGCCGTTTATTCCCCATGACGACCCGCGCGTATGGGATTCCACCGACGCGCTGGCGCTGCGCACCGTGCCGGAAAAGCTGCTGGTCATGGGCGGCGGCATTATCGGCCTGGAAATGGCCACGGTGTATTATGCGCTCGGCTCCAAAATCGACGTGGTCGAAATGTTCGATCAGGTGATCCCGGTGGCGGATAAGGATATCGTCAAGGTCTACACCAAACGCATCAGCAAGCAGTTCAACCTGATGCTGGAAACCAAGGTGACCACGGTGGAAGCCAAGGAAGACGGCATTTACGTCACCATGGAAGGCAAGAAGGCGCCCGCCGAGCCGCAGCGCTACGATGCGGTGCTGGTGGCTATCGGCCGCGTGCCGAACGGCAAGCTGCTTGACGCCGGCAAGGCCGGGGTGGAAGTGGACGATCGCGGTTTTATCCGCGTCGATAAACAGCTGCGCACCAATGTGCCGCATATCTATGCCATCGGCGATATCGTCGGCCAGCCGATGCTGGCGCACAAAGGCACTCACGAGGGCCACGTGGCGGCGGAAGTTATCGCCGGCAAGAAACATTACTTCGATCCCAAGGTCATCCCCTCGATTGCCTATACCGAGCCGGAAGTGGCCTGGGTCGGCGTGACCGAGAAAGAAGCGAAGGAAAAAGGCATCAGCTACGAAGTGGCCACCTTCCCCTGGGCGGCGTCCGGCCGCGCCATCGCTTCCGACTGCCAGGACGGCGTCACCAAGCTGATATTCGATAAAGAAAGCCATCGGGTGATCGGCGGCGCGGTGGTCGGTGTCAACGGCGGCGAGCTGCTGGGCGAAATCGGCCTGGCCATCGAGATGGGTTGCGACGCTGAGGATATTGCGCTGACCATCCATGCCCATCCGACGCTGCACGAATCGGTCGGCCTGGCGGCGGAAGTGTATGAAGGCAGCATTACCGACCTGCCGAACGCCAAGGCCAAGAAAAAGAAATAATCAAGTCTGATTAAGATTGGCTGATGGCTCCCTCAGCTCAGGAGCCGCGCCGGAAATCTAGAAAAATTTTTATACTGTGCAAAAATCCGGGAAAGTTTGCGTTCCTGGATTTTTTTACGCCTATTTTGCCTGGTCCTGCTCTTATCCCCCTTGGAAGCTACCCGAAATCCTCTCTTTGATTAAAGGTTTTCAAGATTATTAAAGATCGGGCAGCGGGCCTTGGAACATACATTTCAATAAACCAGGCATCCGTGGCATAACAGCACATCACTCCCGGCAAGCGTGGCCTGACCTTGCATGACATAGCCATGCAGGTTTTACCACCACCCGACGCATCTGCAAATACTGTTATTTTTCAGTGGAATCGCAGCGCAGATATATTAAGAGAAGTCGAAATCCATAATCAGGCTGGATGCCGGTTATACTTGGCCTCCGGGTAATAAAGGTCCGAGCGCCACTAATTTAGCTAACGCATTCCGGAGAAGCGTCCAATCTGAATACAGAATAGTTTTGTCTCTGATCACAAATTTAAGCATGATCGTCTCGAATTGCATATATTAGCAGAGGATAACATAGAGATACTAAATTTTGAAATTGATTAGAATGCAACCAAATGCCATACTCACTGAATATAAACACTTAATATAGCCATGGAATATAAGCACTGTCATATGCCTTTATCCATCTATTTAATTAGAGATGTTATATGAGGTAAGCATAATGGAAATATTAAATAACTTTGCATTTGATGAATTACCGGCAACAAGTGATCTCACTGGTAATTTTGAAGCCAGAATATGTTATGCGCAAAATATTACGTTGTATCAAAGAGCAACCCCGCATGATATCCGTCCGCGTTTGGTGGCCCAACGAGATACCCTATTACTGGTACAGCCCCGAGTAACGCTTCCGCCATCGATTTCCGTAACTGGAACGCGTGCTGATGGCGTTAGACTCGGTGTTTTGGACCTGGTACCCCCTGCTCAGTTGCCGACGGTTGATTCACCTGCGATCACAAATATAATTTATGCTCGCAATATGTGGTCGGTTATATTACCCGCGACTTGGATAAACCCTGGTCTAAGGCTTTTATTTGAAGCCGGCAATCAATCTGGTAGTCTAAATAATATTGTTATTGGTGCTCCCAATGAAGTGATTATCCAAACAATCGATATCGGAATGTTGGTAACCCCCCGCGATCGTTTTGATTTTGCTAATCAGCCCAGTTTACATCGAGATTATTATCAAAAAATTCCCGTTAGCCGTCTTATTGTTGGAGAATACGAACCCATCCATCTTACACGTGTAGTCATGCCAAATGGTGTCATCTATACAAGCCAATCGGCGGACAATGGTAGTTGGCATACAGGGGATATGCGTGAATATATTGGTAAGTTTCTGATATCCCAAGGTATCAATTGCGCAAATTATGGTATTAATAGCTCTGATGGGTCTATTGAAATACCGGATAATTATGTTGCATTTCAAATTACTGCGCATAATTCACGTGGGCGCTATCAGAATGGAATTATAGTACATGGTGGAAGCGGTGGAAATGGAATGCTTACTATCGAAGATTCTTCAGGAGAAGAATGGAGTCATGAAGCAGGCCACGCATATAGCCTCGGTCATTATCCTGGACAATGGCGAGGTTCATCCCATCAACGCCCTAGTGTTAATGGTGTTAACGCCGCATGGGGTTGGGATCGCGATCTTAACCGATTTATCGCCAACTTTTTCTGGGATAAAGGAGGAAACCAAAATTGTTGCGGCGGTAGTATTCCCCCCTTCCAAGGCAACCGTTTTAATACTGATGTGATGGCATCAGGACATGCAAGTTCTCCTTTATCTTATTATGCGTTACATACGCCATATGTCCTTAATGTCATACAAAATTTTATTGAGCGGCACGCTGTTTTCTCAAGCAGTTCACCGACTGGTTTTAAAATTTGGGATCCACAAAGTCTGAGATATATTAATTACGTTAACTATGTCAGGCCACCTAGTGTTATTATTTCCCATCAAGCGCAGTTTAATGCTATAGCCAATGATACCAGTGGCAACTTTATCAGAACACAGCTTATACGCATGGGCATTGTGCAACTAATACCCAGTAACGGTAATTGGATTCGTAATGTTCATCTCCCTACGGCAGACGCACAACTCGAGGGTAGCATCGTTTGGGTAGATAGTGATGCACAATCAGATATGTTTATTATTATTGGTAATCAATCTCATCGAGTCTCATACAGGAATAGTAGTATTTTTATAGTAAGAAATAGGAATTGGATAATACTCGCTGACAATTTACCCTTTAACTCGAATACTCTTGAGATTATTTTACAACAAGAAGAAAAGAGAGCGTGCCCCCATCGTAATAAAAATAATTGTGAAGATAAATGCGATTGTGAGCGTGGCTGCGGTTCAGTGTCAAATAAAAATGAAGGAGATTTTGAAAATGCCAATTGTGGCGTTAAAACTGTAAATGGCTTAATTGATCCAAATGTCATGTTGCCCTTTTATCCACCTATTTACACAGATGATACTATTTATCGCATCGACACTCAACAACAATTGACGCGGCTGGGGAATGATCCTTCTGGTGCTGAACTAAGCACTATTTTACAAAGATTTCAAGAAGTTGAAATTATAGTTCGTGATGGTGCATGGACCAGTAATATTAGCTTTCCTGCTGCAAGAGCGATTAGCCTTGGTCGGATTATTTCTTTCACTAACCGGGCAACATGGGACGTGACGGTGATGGTTAATAATACTCCCATTATCTATAGAACTGGGGATTCGACACGCTATGTGGCTGACAATAATCTTTGGCACTCGCGTGAAAAAAATGATGCGTTAGGAACGCGGGTACCTCGCCAATTTGGCGTTCCGGTAACGACGGTAGTGGGTTATTATGACCCCGAGAGAATTCTACCTACAACTATTTATCCTGCATTGCATGGTGGTTATGGTTTTATTTATTCTTCCTCCCAAAATGTCAGTCCGCTTGAATGCTATTTGCGGGTGACTACGTCAACAGATATTATTCATTATCAATTAGCAAGAGGCCGTATTAACCCTGCTGGAATGAATAAATTCCATATCAATATCAGGCAGATAGACCGGACCGTCAGAGCGGATATTATTATAAGAAATGTTATTGTTACCTCGTTAACGCTCAACCCTCCAACAACCAGATTGGGTTACACAGTCAATGGATTATCCTCTCGTTCAATGAAGTTTATAAATGGCAAGGCTAATATTAATGAATTAAATAATTTCCCGGAGAAATTATTTGGTTACTTAGCGGAAAATTTTACTGTCAATATTCAGCTCACTAAGACCGATCGGTTGGATATGTTGAAATTGCCTCCTTTCGCGTACAATGGTCAACGTGTGGAGATCGCAGGAAATTCGGGTTCTCCAACAAACGTGATTTTAGACGATAAACAGCAATATATTATTGCGCGTGGTGAAGTCGCAAAATTTATTTTTATAGAGGATGCCTGGCAAAAGGAGATAGATAGCCCAATGAGTTCTCAGGAAAACGCCGCTCTGAATACTGAAAATGATTTATCGTCAGATACCTAAAATCGGCACTCATAGCCGACAACTTCGGGTATATTGGCTGCGATGAGTGCATTTTAATTCAGGTCAAGACTTTTTAAAAACTAACTGAGGTAAATTTTGAATTAACGCACTTATCCATTTTTTGTGGCATCCAAAAATTCGATGCTGCCTATGTTGCTTTCGGGTAGGCGTCCACATCGTATTTTTGGCAACGGTCTGTAGTTGTAACTATAAAATAGTGTTAATTTAACACAGTAAAATCAGCGCCATAACCTTAACGTTTCAGCTAAAAATTATGTTGCTTAGTTGTAAACAAATTAACAGTGCGGTTAAATTCTGATAGACTGCCGAGAGCAATAAAAGTGAGCAATGACTTATTAAAGCGAGGAGATCGTCGTGCTAGAAGACTACCGTAAGCACGTGGCCGAACGTGCTGCCCAGGGGATTGTGCCAAAACCTCTTGACGCTGCGCAAATGGCGGCGCTGGTGACACTGCTGAAAAATCCGCCGACCGGCGAAGAAAATTTTTTACTGGATCTGTTAACTAACCGTGTTCCCCCAGGCGTAGACGAAGCGGCCTATGTCAAGGCCGGTTTCCTGGCCGCCGTCGCCAAAGGCGACGCGCACTCTCCGCTGCTTACGCCCGCCCGGGCGGTTGAATTGCTCGGCACCATGCAGGGCGGATACAATATCCAGCCGTTGGTTGACGCGCTGGATAGCGAGACCCTGGCGCCGATTGCCGCCGATGCGTTGAAACACATGCTGCTGATGTTTGACAGCTTTTTTGATGTTGAAGCCAAGGCCAGGGCCGGCAATGCCCACGCTCAGCGGGTAATGCGGGCCTGGGCCGACGCCGAATGGTTCCTGTCGCGCCCTGCGCTCGCGGAAAAAATCACCGTGACGGTATTTAAAGTCACCGGTGAAACCAATACCGATGACCTGTCGCCGGCGCCCGATGCCTGGTCCCGGCCGGATATTCCGCTGCACGCCCTGGCGATGCTGAAAAATGCCCGCGACGGTATCGATCCCGATCAGCCCGGCAGCGTCGGACCTATCAAACAAATTGAAGCGCTGAACCAGAAAGGCTTCCCGCTGGCCTATGTGGGCGATGTGGTCGGCACCGGCTCCTCGCGCAAATCCGCCACCAACTCGGTGCTGTGGTATATGGGCGACGACCTGCCTTACGTGCCGAATAAGCGGGGCGGCGGCGTGGTGCTGGGCAGCAAGATTGCGCCGATTTTCTTTAATACCATGGAAGACTCGGGCGCGCTGCCCATCGAGGTTGATGTCTCCGAGCTGAATATGGGCGACGTGATTGATATCTATCCGTTCAAGGGGGAGATTCGCGCCCATGATACCGACCGGCTGCTGGCCACCTTCGCGCTCAATACCGAGGTGCTGGTGGACGAAGTGCGCGCCGGCGGCCGCATTCCGCTTATCATCGGCCGTGGATTGACCGCGCGCGCCCGTGAATCCCTGGGCCTGCCGCCCAGCGAAATATTCCGCCATGCCCGGGCCGTGGTCGCCAGCGACAAGGGATTTACCCTGGCGCAGAAAATGGTCGGCCGCGCCTGCGGCGTGGAGGGCATCCGCCCCGGCCAGTATTGCGAGCCTAAAATGACCTCCGTCGGCTCGCAGGATACCACCGGCCCGATGACCCGCGATGAGCTGAAGGATCTGGCCTGCCTGGGCTTCTCCGCCGATCTGGTTATGCAGTCGTTTTGCCATACCGCCGCCTATCCGAAACCGGTGGATGTGGAGACCCACCATACCCTGCCGGACTTTATCATGAACCGCGGCGGCGTTTCGCTGCGCCCCGGCGACGGTATTATCCACTCCTGGCTGAACCGTATGCTATTGCCCGACACCGTCGGCACCGGCGGCGATTCCCATACCCGCTTCCCCATCGGCATTTCGTTCCCGGCGGGTTCCGGCCTGGTGGCGTTTGCCGCCGCCACCGGCGTCATGCCGCTGGATATGCCGGAATCGGTCCTGGTGCGTTTCAAGGGGAAGATGCAGCCCGGCATCACGCTGCGCGATCTGGTGCACGCCATTCCGTATTATGCCATTCAGCAGGGACTGCTGACGGTGGAAAAGAAGGGCAAGAAGAACATCTTCTCCGGCCGTATTTTGGAAATCGAGGGCCTGCCGGAGCTGAAGGTGGAACAGGCGTTTGAACTGGCGGACGCCTCGGCGGAACGTTCGGCGGCGGGTTGTACCATCAAATTGGATCAGGCGCCGATCGTCGAATACCTCAGTTCCAATATTGTGCTGCTGAAGTGGATGATAACCGAAGGCTACGGCGATCGCCGCACCCTGGAGCGCCGCATCAAGGGCATGGAAAGCTGGCTGGCCGATCCTCATCTGCTGGCGGCGGATGCCGACGCGGAATATGCCGCCGTGATTGAAATCGATCTGGCGGATATCAACCAACCGATCCTGTGCGCGCCGAACGACCCGGACGATGCCCGTCTGCTCTCCGAGGTGGCCGGCAATAAAATCGACGAAGTGTTTATCGGCTCCTGCATGACCAACATCGGCCACTTCCGCGCGGCGGGTAAATTGCTTGACCAGCACAAAGGCCAGCTGCCGACCCGTCTGTGGGTGGCGCCGCCGACCAAAATGGATGCCGCCCAGTTAACGGAAGAAGGCTATTACAGCATCTTCGGCAAAAGCGGGGCGCGCGTCGAGATCCCCGGCTGCTCATTGTGCATGGGCAACCAGGCGCGTGTGGCCGAAGGCGCGACGGTGGTTTCCACCTCTACCCGCAACTTCCCCAACCGATTGGGCAACGGCGCGGATGTCTACCTGGCTTCGGCGGAACTGGCGGCGGTAACCGCGCTGCTGGGACGTTTACCAACGGTGGAGGAATATTTGCAGGCCATTGCTCTGGTGGATAAAACCGCTGCCGATACGTATCGCTACCTGAACTTTGACCGGTTGACGGAGTATACCGACAAAGCCGACGAGGTGATTTTCCAGACGGCGGTGTAACTGGGTAATGCCTGGGATACGCAAACGTAACCCCCGGCGCTTCGATCCCACGGCCAGCCATTGCGGCTGGCCGTTTTTTTAGGGTTGAAAAGCAGAAGCGACTTTAAATTTTCAACGTAAGCTATGTGAAACAACCACCGCAATTCTAAAGTGGGCAAATAGGGTTTATATTTTATGTCACTTTTGATTTACCCGATAAAGTGCAAGGCACGGAGGTCTCTCTATGAATGCAGGCGTTTATCCTTGTTTATTAGCGAACGGCGCAAATTGCGCGCTGGGCGATAATTCCGCACAAAGTTATACCGGCGTTAATCGAATAGGGAATATTTTGAAAAATGTTTCCCATTCTGCAATTTCCTTGCAAAACCTGCCGGTCTCTTTTCCTTTTACTCTGCCGGACGCGCCACCTTGCGCGACGCCCGGAAATGATCACCATGAAGCGACCTCCGCTATGCCGCTGGATCCTGACGCGATGGCGGAAATAGTATTAGCCCGCAAAGATAAAATTATGTATGCCGGGCATTATGCCGCAAGAGGGCGTAAGCAGAAAAGAGAAACCGAGTTGGAAGCAGCCCTGGCGCTCGCCAATAATAATCCGTACGGAGAAGTACCGTTAATTTATGCGGCCAGCGTGGGCATGGGCGAAGTGGTCAAAATGTTTATATCGCAAGGGGTAAGCGTTGAAATAGCCGCAATCAGATGGCCGCATAAAGGGATGTTGCCGATACATGTCGCCACGGTTAATAACCAAAGTGCAGTGGTGGAAATATTACTGGATGCCGGCGCTCAGATCAATGCATGCTGGGTGGGGATGACGGCGTTAATGCTTTCTGAAGAATTCGCCGAGAGTGATATTTCAGTCACCCGGCTGCTTCTGGACAGAGGCATCGATTATGACGCCAGGGATTTTAAGGGCAACACCGCCCTGATGTATGCCGCGCGCTTGAATCTTTATGATCATTTTATGGCGATATTCGCTGCAGGCGCGGACCTTTGGTTGCTGAATAACCGTGGCGAGAGCGTATTTTTGGTGGCTTCACGCGCCTGTGATATGCGCATTGCCGCTTTTTTGCTGGCGCAAGGCGCGGATGTCAATGAAACCGACAATACCGGTTCGACGGCCATGGATTCCGCAAGGGCCATGCATCAGCTGGATATGATTACGCTATTGACGCAAGCGTATCAGAGTAATGACGCGGCGCCGGCGACGGCCGCTGTCGAGACCACCCGTCGCAAGCCGCCGACCACCAGCGCGCCTGCGCCGCCGCAGACTATCCTGCGCCCGCGCGGACGCTCCCCCGGCATTGTACCGCAAACCGGGCTGCCCCATACCCCGGCCAGGCCCGGCATAAGCGACGATATTCCAGACCGGCCCGCGGAACCGCTGACCCCTTTTATGATGGCGGCGAAAAAAGACGATTTGAAATTGATCGATGCCCTGCTGGCAAACCGGACGGATATTAACGAAGTTAACGCCATTGGCCGTACGGCGCTGATGCAAAGCGCCGAACGCGGCGCCAAGGTGACGGTCAATGCGCTATTGCTACGCGGCGCGAACGCTACGCTCGTTGATAATAACGGCCGGGACGCACTATTTTACGCCGCGCGGCGCGGTCATACGCCGGTTATGGCGTTGCTGCAACATCATAGTGCCGCGACGTCCGGCGCCGCGGGTCCCTCCGGCATTAACGGCATAAGGTTTGCTAATTTAATCAATAAAATAAAGCGTTTGAGCCAGTTATTTTTCCAGTAGCTGTGGCTTTTTTCAGGGATAGGTTTTTGTTCGCGGCCAAACGGGTTATACCAATGGTTTATACCTGGCGATGTGGCTGAAGGGCGGGCCGGCGCGTCATTCTCCGCCCTTTAACGCTCACGAGCGCGGTAAAACACAACATAGCTAACGATCTTATGCCGGTAAACGGGTAAAATAACCGTTACTGTACGGGCCTGCGCAGAAATTATCTGCCATCTCCCGCAATTGGCTGAGTATGGGCGGACGGCTATGGATTACGCATTTCAACGGGATATCACCGGTCAGGTAAGAGTGACCTTTTCCATGGGGCATGAAGCCGTGGGACATTGGCTTAACGAAGAGGTCAAGGGCAATCTCGTGTTATTGGACGAGGTGGAGGGGCATATCAAGCGGTTGGCCGGCGGCCAGGACAGTTGGCAATGCGTCGGGCATGAGTACACTTTCTGGACCGATGGCGATGAGGTGATAATCCGCGCCAATGAACTTGCCTTTGTGAACGACGAACTGGAGGAAGGCATGAATTATTATGATGAAGAAAGCCTGTCGTTATGCGGGACCGATGATTTTTTGCAGGTTTTACGGCATTATCGCGATTTTAGTCTGTCCCGCTAACCCGCTGGGTATCATCCGATCCGGCTGCGACGTCGTTTGTTTTATTTATAAATAAGAACGTAACGATAAAAGTTATTCCCAGATTATCCGCCATGGCAACGAGTAGTGAAATTCAAAAAATAGTGTGCCTATGACATGATGGCGATGAAAAAATGATCATCAGGTGTCGCTATGAATTCTAACTCAATTAATTCAGGTGAAATTAATCAAGCTCACTTGGAAGGAACATATCATTCTGCTGATGGCGAAAAGCCAGAAAAAGCATATTGGACAAAATTAAAGAAGCTTTCCGCCTGTGTTAATTTGTCTGTCAACGTACACACAGTAACAAACCCTCCTGCCGGTAATGATGGCGCACATCCGCTTAACCTTTGCCACGACGGCGGTCTAAAACGTCCCGCCGTCGTGGCGCCGGCGGCGCCCGCCGTTTCTTGCGCCGTGACGGCGCAAACGCCATGCGTGCCTGACCACTCGCCCGCCAAAAAAAACAGGCTTGGCCAACCCACGGCGCCGCCCGGTGTGCAGCACCGCGGCCAACAGGTCAATATTGCCCGCATAACGCCGTTGACCGGCCAACCCTCTCCCCTATTCCCGCCTGTGGAGGGGACCTTGCCGGCCTTGAGGGGGGAGCATCGCCAGGAAAAAAGCCTGAGTGTGCTCGTGGCGGCGGCCTATCTGGGCAGGGCGGATATTATCGCGGACATGGATAACCATGGCGTCAACCCCGAGATTTGGCATGGTCTGTTAAGGCGGGCGTTGTGTCATGCCTGCCTCTGCGGCGATGAGGCCTTGGTCCGCTTGTTCCTGAGTCATGCCGGTGCGGAAATCATCAATAGACCTGACTGCGAGGGTATAACGCCGCTGATGTATGCGATTTCTCACAATCAAATACCGGTGGTACGCCTGTTGCTGGCAAACGGGGCTAATCCAGATGCTAAAACCAAACAGGGGTTGACGGCCATGATGTTGGCCACCATGACCGGCAACGATAAGATAGTAGGTTATTTATTGGATTATCACGCCGACATCAACGCCGTTAATTTGATGGGCGCCTCGGCGCTGATGATATCTATTCAATATAATACTGAGCAACTTTTTTATTTATTACTGTCACAGGGTGCCGACCCTTTGCAAAGCGATTACCTGGGCCACGACGCTATGATATATGCCGCCATTTATGGTCGGCCAAGCATAATGATTCATTTGCTTAATAAAAATATCCGCCCTGACATGACGGATAGGAGGGGGTTTACACCTTTAATGCATGCCATTGGTCAGCATCAGGAAACAATAGTAAAAATATTGATAAGCAATGGCGCCAATGTGAATGCGCAGGATATTTTAGGCACCACGCCTTTGATGTTGGCGGCTCATGCCTCCTGTGAAGATATCATCAAAAGACTTATCGAACACCAGGCCGATGTTTCCCTGACGGATTGTCTAAATCGCACGGCGCTGATGTATGCCGCCGTCAATGTCAATGACGTCATTTTAGCTACCCTTTCGCGTCAACCCTGCAATATCAATGCCGGCGATATCTATGGTGACACGGCGCTGGCATTTGCTTTGCAGCGCGGCGATGCCGCGATCATTAATGTCTTGTTGGAACGCGGCGCCGACCCCTTTATCAAAAACGCTTTCGGCTATACCAGCCTGATGTATGCGGCGCGCTATGGTGATAGCGACATTGTCAGGTCACTGCTGGACCGGAATCTTAACGTCAATGATATCGGCTGTGATGGCAGGACGGCGCTTAGCATTGCCGCTGCGCGGGGACATGTCGATATTGTCCGGCTGCTGATTGCGCACGGCGCCAACGGCGCAATAGCCGATAGCCATTGCCAGACCGCCATGGATTATGCCCGCTGTTATGGCCATAGGGCAGTGATTAAATTGCTGGCGGCAGGGGCTCCGGAGAGCGCAGGTAGGGAGGAATATTCCGGCTACGAAGCCTGAGCCGGTCCGAACACCTACCGGCGGGTCATACCACCGGCAGGTTGCGTCCGTAATAAATTTCCCGCATTTCTTTATACAGCAGGTCCGTGATCTCCTTGCGTTCGCTGGGGCTCAGATCTTCCGGCCTGGCATTGAACAGATAATGCTTTAAATCAAAATCCTTCAGCATCATCTTGGTATGGAAAATATTTTCCTGATAGATATTGACGTCCATCATGTGATACTGCGCCTTCATATCTTTCGATAGAAAGTTCTGTATTGAATTGATTTCATGATCAATATAATGTTTTATGCCATTGATATCCCGGGTAAAGCCTCTCACCCGATAATCCATGGTAACGATATCCGATTCTAATTGATGTATCAGGTAATTGAGCGCCTTCAACGGCGAAATCACGCCACAGGTTGAAACTTCAATATCGGCGCGGAACGTGCAAAGGCCGCCTTCCGGATGGCTTTCCGGATAGGTATGCACGCAGATATGGCTTTTATCCAGGTGCGCCACCACCGATTCCGGCAACGGCCCCGGGTGCTCCGATTTATCGATGCTGAGCGGATCGATAGGATCTTCGCTGACCAAAATGGTGACGCTTGCGCCTTGGGGTTCATAGTCCTGCCGCGCGATATGCAGGATGTTGGCGCCGATCATCGCGCAGGTATCGCTCAGGATCTCAGTCAGGCGATTGGCATTATATTGTTCGTCAATGTAAGCGATATATCCATCACGGTCGTCCGCCGTTTTGGCATAACAAATATCGTAAATACAAAAACCCAGGCTCTTGGTTAAATTATTAAAGCCGTGTAGTTTTAACTTCTGCAATTGAGTTCACCCCCTTATGGCTTGCGTCTCAGCGTGCTGACGACAAGGCATTGAGTAAATACTGCGGCAGGGCAAAGCTGCCGTGATGAATAGCTGCATTATAATAGCGGCATTCCAATTTCGCAGCGGAGAAGCGCGCCTTCAGCGTGGCGGCGTCCAGCTGGCGCAGCGCCGGGTCCTGACTGGCCCAGGCGAAGGTCATCAAACCGCCGTAATAGGTCGGTATCGCCGCCTGGTAGAAGCTGACATCGCTGAAGTAATGGCTGAGTTTGCGGTGGCTGTGTACCGCCTCGTCCTGCTGTAAAAAACACACCCCGTTTTGGGCGACAAAAATGCCGCCTTCATTCAGGCACCGCGCGCAGCCCTGATAAAAATCAGACGTAAACAGGCTCGATCCCGGCCCGATAGGATCGGTACAGTCGGAGATGATCACATCAAAGGTGTCGTCGGTGGCGCCGACAAAATTCACGCCGTCGTCGATAACCAGATGAAAACGCGGATCGTCGAACGAGCCGGCGTTGTGCCCCGGCAGATATTGCCGGCAGAAGGTGACGACGCCGGCGTCGATTTCCACCATGGTCACGCTTTCTACGCCGGGGTGCCGGCAGACTTCACGCAGCATGCCGCCGTCGCCGCCGCCGATAATCAGCACCTTGCGGGCGTTGCCGTGGGCGATAAGCGGTACGTGGGCCATCATTTCGTGATAGATAAATTCATCGCGTTCGGTGGTTTGCACCACGCCGTCCAGCGCCATAACGCGGCCAAACGCGGCGTTGGCGAAAATCACCAGATCCTGATGCGCGGTTTTTTCCCGGTACAAGATAGCGTCCACGTGAAAATACTGCCCGAAATTATCATGCAGCGTTTCGTACCAGATGTCGTGTTGTGGCATGTTGGGATGTGACATGTTGAGCTAACCCTCGGCGAAAACCGCCATGAGAAAACGGCGCAACATAATAGCTAACTCCGCCCCACCTTGCACGGATGATTTTCACACAAACAGGATTTAAAACTCTTTATTTTGCGTAGGCGAGCAAACTAAGGGAATTTGTCGCCAGGCTTTCGCATTTCTTCGGCGTGGGAATGGCGATGCCGCTAAGATCGCGATAGCTGTCTTCTCCCAGGGCGCGCATGTCGAAACTGGCATAGTTGCTGAGGTCCCAACGGTTTTGTTGGGCAAAAATCAGGATGGCACGCCGGATTTGTTCATTGGGCATGTCGGTATAACCACAGTTGTTCTTCAGATAAACAAACACGGCGGTTAAATCGGCCATGTCTTCGGCTTCGGGTTCGGATAAGGCTTGTGACGCGGTTGAAAAACCCAGCAGCCCGAGCAACAGCGTCACCAATAGGGTGTATTTCATGTGAAAACCTGAATCATTCGTTATAGGTTGACGTTATCATATTTAATGATTTTCGCCCTAAGTTTTATTCTGCAGCCGCATTTTTGGCGGTGAAAACCGCTTGATGAAAGTATGGAGCAAACCTGGCGGATTGTCCCGCGCGCGGTGGGTAAAACCGCTAAGATTGCTGATACGCGCGGTGGGCTTGAGCGGGAAGGGCGGGCACGAAGAGCCGTGCAAACCTTGTGTCCGCGCATCGCATGCGCCTGGCGGTTATGCTAAAATTCGCCTCTTTTCAACTTTCTGTAATGTGATCCCGCTATGAAACACACCGTGGACGTCATGATTTCCGCCGGGGAAATCGCTGACCGGGTCGCGCAGCTTGGCCATGATATCAGCCTGCATTACCGCGACAGCGGCAGTGAGATGGTCCTGGTCGGCCTGTTGCGCGGCTCTTTTATGTTTATGGCCGACCTTTGCCGCGCCGTGACGGTGCCGCATGAAGTGGATTTCATGACCGCCTCCAGCTATGGCAGCGGCATGAGCAGCACGCGCGACGTTAAGATTTTGAAGGATCTTGATGAGGATATCCGCGGCAAGGATGTGCTGATCGTGGAAGATATCATTGATTCCGGCAACACGCTAAGTAAAGTGCGCGAGATCCTGCAACTGCGCCAGCCGAAATCCCTGGCTATCTGCACCTTGCTTGATAAGCCGGATCGCCGCGAGGTGCAGGTGCCGGTGGAGTGGGTGGGCTTTGCCATCCCCGACGAGTTCGTGGTGGGATACGGTATCGATTACGCGCAGCGCTACCGGCATTTGCCTTTTGTCGGCAAGGTCGTGCGTCAGGATTGACCGCCAGGCGGCGGTCCTTGGCGGTCTCAGGGATGACGCACGGGTAGCCGGCTATTTGCCGTGCTGTTGCAAAAGCGTGGCGATGCCCTGGCGGTAGCGCTGTTCCAGCGTCTCCCGGCTGGTGGCGGAGACGTCCATATTACGCAGCAGGCCGTCGTGTATGCTGTATACCCAGCCGTGCAGCTGCACCTTCTGGCCACGTTTCCAGGCCGAGCGCATAATGGTGGAGTGCCCCAGGTTGTAGACCTGCTCGATAACGTTGATTTCACATAAGGTGTTGAGGCGATCCTCGGGATGAAGCTCCCCCAGCATTGAGCTATGCTTGTACCACAAATCGCGGATATGCAGCAGCCAGTTGTCGATCAATCCCAGTTCCGGATTGTCGATGGCGGCCTGTACGCCGCCGCATCCGTAATGGCCGCAGATAATAATATGCTCGACTTCCAGTACGTCCACGGCGTACTGCACCACCGACAGGCAGTTGAGATCGGTATGGATAACCAGGTTGGCCACGTTGCGGTGCACAAACAGCTCCCCCGGCTCCAGACCGGTCAGCCTCTCCGCCGGCACCCGGCTATCGGAACAGCCTATCCAAAGGAATCGCGGCTTCTGGGCCAGCGCCAGACGCTCGAAGAAACCCGGGTCTTCTTCTTTGAGATGCTTAGACCAGGTTTGGTTGTTGCTGATAAGGTCCGTGATGTCTTTCATTGTGGTTTTTAGCCCGTAACGACGTAGTGCGATGCGTTAATATAGGTCAACCGTGCGTTTTTTTAAATCAGTTCGTCACATCCATTGAGAATAAGGTAAGTCGTTATCTATGACATATGCATTGGAGTTGGAGAAGTTGACCAAGACCTACGCAGGAGGCGTACAGGCGCTAAAAGGGATAGACCTTAATGTGGAAGCGGGGGATTTTTATGCGTTGCTGGGACCCAATGGCGCGGGTAAGTCCACCACCATCGGCATCATCAGCGCGCTGGTCAATAAAACCTCCGGCAAGGCGCGCGTATTCGGCTACGACATCGATAAAGATATTGTGAATGCCAAACGCCAGCTGGGCCTGGTACCGCAGGAATTTAATTTTAATCCGTTTGAAACCGTCTGGCAGATTGTGGTTCACCAGGCCGGTTATTACGGCGTGGAACGCAAAGTGGCGGAGAAGCGCGCCGAGAAATACCTCAACCAGCTGGATTTATGGACCAAGCGCGACGAGCGCGCGCGCATGCTTTCCGGCGGGATGAAACGCCGCCTGATGATCGCCCGCGCCCTGATGCACGAGCCTAAGCTGCTCATCCTCGATGAACCCACCGCCGGCGTGGATATCGAGCTCAGGCGTTCGATGTGGGGTTTCCTGCGCGATTTGAACGGCAGCGGCACCACCATCATCCTGACCACCCATTATCTGGAAGAAGCGGAAATGCTGTGTCGCAATATCGGCATTATCCAAAGCGGCGAACTGGTGGAAAATACGTCTATGCGGCTGCTGCTGTCCAAGCTGAAATCAGAAACCTTTATTCTCGATCTGGCGGCCAAGAGCCCGTTGCCGCAATTACAGGGGTATCGCCATCAGCTGCTGGACACCAGCACCCTGGAAGTGGAGGTGATGCGGGAACAGGGGCTGAACAGTTTGTTCGGCCAGCTCAGCTCCCAGGGGGTGCAGGTGTTGAGTATGCGTAATAAAGCCAACCGGCTGGAAGAGCTGTTTGTCACGCTGGTAAAAGACGACCGGGCCAGCAGGAGGGCCAAATTATGATGCATCTTTATTGGATCGCCTTAAAGAGTATCTGGCGTAAGGAAATAAACCGCTTCGGCCGGATCTGGATCCAGACGCTGGTGCCGCCGGTGATTACCATGGCATTGTATTTTATTATTTTCGGCAATCTTATCGGATCGCGCATCGGCGAAATGCATGGCTTTTCGTATATGCAATTTATCGTGCCGGGCCTGATTATGATGGCGGTGATTACCAATGCCTATACCAATGTCGCCTCCTCGTTCTTCAGCGCCAAGTTCCAGCGCAATATCGAGGAACTGCTGGTGGCGCCGGTGCCCACCCATATCATCATCGCCGGTTACGTGGGCGGCGGGGTGGCGCGCGGTATTTGCGTCGGCATTTTGGTTACCGCGATTTCGTTGTTTTTCGTGCCTTTCCATGTGCATTCATGGTGGGTGGTGGCGGTGACGCTTATTTTGACGGCGGTGCTGTTCTCGCTGGCCGGCCTGCTGAACGCGGTGTTTGCCAAAAGCTTTGACGATATCAGCCTGATCCCGACCTTTGTGCTGACGCCGCTGACCTACCTGGGCGGGGTGTTTTATTCCCTGACGCTGTTGCCGCCCATATGGCAGGCCATATCCAAGCTCAACCCCGTCGTCTATATGATAAGCGGCTTTCGTTTCGGTTTTCTGGGCATCAGCGACGTGCCGCTGGCGTTTACGCTGTCGGTGCTGGTGGTGTTTATCGTGGTGTTTTATGCCTGGTGCTGGTATTTGATCCAGCGCGGCAGCGGGCTGCGGACATAGGTAAAGGACGGCGGCGCATTTTTGCCAGAGGATGCGCCGCCGGGCGGCATCAGGCCACCTGTACCGGTACCGCCTTGGCTGTGCGTTTCAGCTGGTTCTGGTCGTCGAAATAGGCCACCAGAGGCCGATGGCCGCGCGCCTCTTCATCCGGCATCTGCACGTAGGCGCAAATGATCAGCAAATCGCCGACGCAGGCGCAGCGGGCGGCCGCGCCGTTGACGGAAATAATGCGCGAGCCGCGCTCGGCGGCGATGGCGTAGGTGGAAAACCGCTGGCCGTTGTCGACGTTGTAGATATCGATAGCCTCATACTCCAGGATACCCGCCGCTTCCAGAAAGTCCTGATCGATGGCGCAGGAGCCTTCATAGTGCAAATCCGCCTGGGTCACGTGGACCCGGTGCAGCTTACCTCTTAGCATGGTGCGTTGCATAACGTTAAACCTTTGTACTTTCCCCGCCGGGGAGTGAAAACGCAAAATCGCCTTGGGACATCCACGCCAGTATTGACGATAGCCTCCCGGCTGTCCACAGGCCTGAGTGCTGCCCCATTACAACGTTAAATCCACCTGGGCGTTGTCAATTAAACGCGCCTTGCCCAGCCAGGCGGAAAACAGCACCACCGCGCGCGCGCTGTCCACCGTGAGCGGCTGCAAGGTATCGGCGTCGCGAATATCCAGGGCATCCGGCTGCAGGCCGGCCTGGCGCAGCCGTTCCGCCGCCTGTTGCAGCAGGGTATCGGTTTGGCGTTCGCCGTTTTTCATCTGCCCGATAAGCTGTTCCAGCACGCTGTGCAACCGGGGCGCTATCTGGCGCTCCCCGGCGGTGAGATAGCCGTTGCGCGAGCTTAGCGCCAGGCCGTCGGCGGCGCGCACCGTCGGTACGCCGACTATCTCGATGTCATAGCCCATATCCTTCACCATTTGGCGTATCAGCGCCAGCTGCTGGTAATCCTTCTGGCCGAAACAGGCGATATCCGGCTGCACCAGGTTAAACAGCTTACTGACAATGGTGGCTACGCCGCGGAAATGGCCCGGGCGGATGGCGCCTTCCAGAATAGCGGAAAAACGCGGCACATCCACAAACGTCTGGCTGGCGAGTCCGTCCGGATAAATCACCGCCGCCGCCGGCGCAAACACCGTATCAACGCCGCGTCGGGTCAGCTTTTCGCAATCTTCCTGCAGCGTGCGCGGGTACGCCGTGAGATCTTCGGGGCGATCGAATTGCATCGGATTGACGAAGATACTGACGATAACAATATCGGCACGGGCGCGGGCTTCATCCACCAGGGACATATGCCCATCGTGCAGATTCCCCATGGTCGGCACCAACGCAATACGTTTACCTTCCTGCCGCCACTGCTTAACAGCCTGACGCAGTTTCGGCGGGGTTTCGATAATCAACACGCCTATCTCCTGTCGTTATTGAAAACTGTGTTCCAGGCCGGGGAAAATACCCTGCTCGACCTCTTCGATATATAAACGCACCGCCGGGCGGATATCACCTGCCTGGGCCAGGAAATTCTTGACGAATTTTGGCGTCCCTTGGCCGGTAATGCCCAACGCGTCCTGCATCACCAGGATTTGCCCGTCGGTGACATTGCCCGCGCCGATGCCGATCACCGGTATGGCCAGCGCCTCGGTGACCCGCTGCGCGAGCGCCACGGGCACGCATTCCAGCACCAGCAGCTGCGCGCCGGCCTGCTCAAGCGTCAGCGCGTCCTGTAATAACCGTTCCGCGCTGTCGCTGTCGCGGCCCTGCACTTTATACCCGCCGAAGATATTCACCGATTGCGGCGTCAATCCCAGGTGGCCGCACACCGGCACCGCCCGTTCGGTCAAACCGCGCACGGCGTCAGCCAGCCAGCCGCCGCCCTCCAGCTTGACCATATTGGCGCCGGCACGCATCAGCACGGCGGCGCTGTCAAAGGCCTGCGCCGCCGTCGCATAGGACATGAACGGCAAATCCGCGAGCAGCAGGCACTGGGGCGCGCCGCGGCGCACGCACCGGGTATGGTAGGCAATCTCTTCCACCGTCACCGGCAGCGTGGAAGTCTGGCCCTGCATGGTCATGCCCAGAGAGTCGCCCACCAGCATGACCTGAATGCCTTCTTGCTCAAACAGGCGGGCAAAGCTGGCGTCATAGGCGGTCAGGGTGGCGAACTTGCGTTGCTGCTGTTTCCAGGCGCGCAGATGCGAAATGGTGGTCGGTTTCATCATAACCTCGGTCAGGCCGGTAACGCATAATTGAAATGAAGTGGCGCGTTATTCTAAATGAAGGCGGGGACAGGAGATAGTATTGTCTGAGCAAAACGTGCGGCAATGGAGGGGATGCGCGGAGAAGGGGAGCTTACCAGCGGCGCGCCCGGTGTTCATTATCCCAGAATTCCAGGCCGTTGCGCCCGATGCGCGCCAGCAGGTCCGCCAGCGCCTCGCCGTCGGGCAATACCAGGTCGGGGGCGAGCTCCGCCAGGGGATAAAGCACGAATTCACGGTGCTTCATATCATAGTGCGGCACCGTCAGCCGGGCGGTATGAAGCCGCAGGCCGCCGAACAGCAGGATATCCAGATCGAGCGTGCGCGGCCCCCAGCGGTCGGCTTTGCGCACCCGCCCCTGCCGCCGTTCGATGCGCTGGGTGTGATCGAGCAGCTGTTCCGGCGTGAGCGCGGTGTCAAGGGCGACGACGGCGTTGAGGTAATCGGGCTGGTCCTGCGGTCCCAGCGGCCGGCTGCGGTAAAAAGAGGAGCAGGCGTTCAGCCGGGTTTGCGGCAATTGGGCGAGGGCGTCCAGCGCGGCGTTAACCTGGTCAAGCGGATCCGCCAGGTTGCTGCCGATAGCCAGCCAGACTCGCGTCATCGGCACGCCGGACAGCGGCGCTGCGCCAGCCATGGTTAAGCCGGATCGCGATGCGGCGTGCGGCGGCGCGGACGGCGCGGACGCGGACGGGCGGTGGCGTCGTCGTCAAGGGTGGTGAGCAGGGACTTCTGCCGCGGCGGCGCGGCTTCCTGGAACTCGCGCCACCATTGGGTCAGCCGTTGCAATTCGGCGCTGTTTTCGACGTCGGCGCGCAGCGCCAGCAGATCGAAGGCCGCGCGGAATTTTGGATGCTCCATCAGCTTGAAGGCGCGTTTGCCCTGGCGGCGCGACAGGCGCAGCTGCAGCTGCCAGATATCGCGCATCAGCGTGGTCAGGCGTTTGGGAATGGCGAGCGAGCGGCACTGTTCGTCAAGAATATCGTTCAGCGCCAGCGAAAACGCGTCGAAATAGGCCAGGCCGCCTTCCTGCGTCAGCTTCTGCGCCTGTTCGAGCAGGGGATACCACAGCATGGCGGAGAACAGGAATGCGGGATTGACCCGCATGTCGTTCTGGATGCGATGATCGGTGTTTTTCAGTACCTGGGTGACCATCTGCTCCATAAAACTGTCACCCTGTTCGGTGAAGTTGCGGCTGATGAGCGGAAACATGGGCTGGAACAGCTGATATTCGCACAGCAGGCGGTAGGTCGGTTCGCCGTAACCGGCCTGCAGCAGTTTAAGCGATTCCTCGAACAGCCTGGCCGCCGGGATATCGCGCAGCAACGACGCCAGGCGCGGGATCGGCTCGGCGGTGGCCGCATCGACGGTCATGTTCAGCTTGGCGGCAAAACGCACCGCCCGCAGCATGCGCACCGGATCCTCGCGGTAGCGGGTTTCCGGATCGCCAATCAGGCGCACCACGCCTTCCTGCAAATCGCGCAGGCCGCCGGTATAGTCGCGCAGCGTAAAGTCGGCCACGCTGTAATAGAGGCTGTTGATGGTGAAATCGCGGCGCTGGGCGTCTTCCTCGATGGAGCCGAAGATATTGTCGCGCAGCAGCATGCCGTTTTGTCCTTGCAGCGCGGCGGCGGGGGCCTGCACCGCCGACCCGGCATCAACGTCATCGGGCACGTGGGTCAGATGATGGCCGCGAAAGGTCGCCACTTCGATGATTTCCGGTCCGAACATGACATGGGCGAGGCGAAAACGCCGGCCCACCAGACGGCAGTTGCGAAATAACTTGCGCATCTGTTCGGGGGTGGCATCGGTGGTAATGTCGAAATCCTTCGGTTTTCTACCCAACAGCAGGTCGCGCACGCCGCCGCCGACCAGATAGGCCTCGTATCCCGCTTTATTCAAGCGGTAAAGCACTTTCAGTGCATTTTCACTGATCTCTTTACGGGAGATGGTGTGCTGGTCGCGCGGGATAATCGTCAAAGGGCGTCTATCCTCTGGTGCCGCCGCCACGGTTTCCCGGCTCAGCACCTTACGGCAGAAGTTGGCTACTCGGGTAAAAATAGTACACCTCAATAGTAACAAATAAACGGGAGCAACAAAAAACAGCGGCTAATCATAGCTCACCCCGGGTGTTTTGAGAACGTCTGGGGCGCATGTCGTGCCCGATGGCGAAATCGGTATGGATGCCAGGGACCAATGCATAATAGCCCAGTCTAACATACTCTCAAGGGTCAAATCCCGCCACCCTTGCGCTACCGGTTGATTTAAAAAAACTAATGCGTCGGCAAGCGTTGGCCGGGGGTCCCCCTGCGGCAACGGCGGCGCATGATTCTGCTTGGATAATTTGGCGCCCGTGGGCGTCAACGCCAGCGGTAAATGAATATATTCCGGTTCTTTATAACCTAATTGACGGTAGAGTGCCAATTGCCGCACGGTAGGCTCGATTAAATCGGCCCCGCGCACGATTTCGGTCACGCCGAGCGCCGCGTCGTCCACCACGACCGCCAGATTGTAGGCAAACAGACCGTCGCGGCGGCGGATAATAAAATCTTCCCGGGCCAGATCGGGGTCGGCGTAGATATCACCGCGCAAACGGTCATGGAAATGTGACACGGGGGCTATCTGGCGCAGGCGGATGGCGGCATTTTGCGCCGGCAGGCCGAGCGTGCGGCAATGACCGTCGTAAATGCCGCCCAGTTCCTGAATGCGGGCGCGGGTGCAGCGGCAATGATAGCTTAGCCCGCGCGCGCGCAAATCCGCCAGGACGTCAAGGTAAGCCGCGTGGCGTTGGGATTGGAAGCATACGGGGCCGTCCCAGTGCAGGCCGTAATGGGCCAACTGGCGTAAAATGGTATCGGCGGCGCCGGGGACTTCGCGGGGAGGATCGATATCTTCGATACGCACTCGCCACTGCCCATGCGAGGCGCGGGCCTGGAGAAAACTCCCCAGGGCCGCGACAAGCGAGCCAAAATGCAAGGCGCCTGAAGGCGAGGGGGCAAAACGCCCCATGTAGGTGCTGTGCGCAGCCATAACTCAGGAAAGGCGAATCCGTACAGTTACCGCGATGCCGTGGTCCGTTCCATGGGCGACATCGCGGCAATCTGGATTGATTTTACCCTGCCATCTGCTTTTCGCGGATTTCAGCCAAGGTCTTGCAATCAATGCATAAATCAGCGGTCGGCCGCGCTTCCAGGCGGCGAATGCCGATTTCCACGCCGCATGAGTCGCAGAAGCCGAAATCTTTGTCTTCTACTTTCTTCAGCGTTTTTTCGATCTTCTTGATCAATTTTCGTTCCCGATCGCGGTTACGCAGTTCAAGGCTGAATTCCTCTTCCTGCGCGGCCCGGTCCACGGGATCCGGAAAGTTGGCCGCTTCATCCTGCATATGCGAAACGGTACGACCCACTTCATCTCTGAGCTGGTTGCGCCATGCGTCGAGGATGCGCTTGAAATGCAGCAACTGGGCCGCATTCATATACTCCTCGCCCGGTTTCTGCTGGTACGGTTCCACCCCGGCGATGGCGAGAATGCTCAAGGAGGATGTCTTACGGTCTTGCCCTTCTTGCATGTTGCTTCTCCTTCATAACACGCACTATCGATCCCCAACGTGGGGAAAAAAACAGGCCGCTATAAATAACAGATGACGTTGAGGTTGGCAATTATTCCTGACGCCTACTTGACAAGAGTGTGAAGAAAGGCGTATCTGGCGGGCGGTTAAACTAAGGAAAAACGGGATGATTTATCCTTTTTTTCCAGAAAAGCCGCCTACGAAATAAATAACGGTAAAGCATTTTTCAGCACAATACCGTCCGGGGATAACTGCGCGCCATAGCAAAATACTTCCACGCCATGTTGCTGCGCCTGCAATACTAAATCGGCATAATGGGGGTCGATGTGCCGGGCGGGCGCCACCCGGGTGATTCCGGAGTGCAACACCGCAAAAAACAGTACGGCACGGTGACCCATTTCTGCCATTGCTTGTAGTTCTCGTAAATGTTTTTGTCCGCGTATCGTTACCGCATCGGGAAAATACCCCCACTCCTGTTGCAGTAATGTGACGGATTTCACCTCAATATAGCAGTTTGCGCGATTTTCCGCTGCTAATAACCAATCAATCCGACTATTTTCTACGCCATAACGCACTTCGGCAGTAAGTGTAGTATAGCCCGACAATTCGGGAACGGCGTCGGCGCGCACCGCCTCCGCCAGCAGGGCGTTGGCGCGCAGAGTATTCACTCCTATCCATTGACCACCGGCGGTTTCAGTTAGTTCCCAGCTATGCGGATATTGACGTTTACGGTTGTCTGAAGTCGAATACCACACTGTATCCCCGGGCACGGCGCAGCCGGTCATGGCGCCGGTGTTGGCGCAATGGATAGTCAGCTCCTCGCCCTCCGGGGTGACCACATCCGCCAGGAAACGTTTATAGCGCCGCACCAGGCGGGCGGATTTTAATTCTGGACTGAATCGCATGACATTTCCGTATAAGAGTTTTGCCGTCTCCCCCTCTCGCCAGGTCAGGCGAGCGGCCAGCTATCGAGCAGCATATAGCGGGCGCGCCCGTTGTCAAATAGCGAGGCGTACAGGCCGAAACTCCCGACCGCCATTTCCCATCCCGGCGTGCCGGACGGCAGCGCCACCGCCTGATGGGCCTGGCGCAGCAGCGTGACATGGGGATGGTACGGCAGCGGGCTTTGATAGCAGCCGTTGCGGGCCGCCTGCGCGCGCAGCCACTGCGCCAACTGCAATAACCCGCGCGGCGCGCGCTTCATGCCGAGCCACACCACGCCGGAGCCGGGCCAATGTCCGCAATCGTCCAGGGTCAGGGTAAAGGGCTTTTGTTGCAATCTCATGGCGGCGGCGCGCAGGGCCTGTTCTTTGCCGGCGCCCACGTCGCCCAGGAACGCCAGGGTGATATGCAGGTTGGCCGCCGCCACCGGCCTGCCGGCCTCATAGGGAAAACGGGCGGCGCGCCAGTCGATAACCGCCTGGCGGACGCTATCGGGCAGGGCAATGGCAAAAAACAGGCGACGGGTGGAGGTCATGGCGGTCCCGGCTGGTGTCGTGGATGATTGACCGTTTCCCCTGGCCGGCCTCGGTCGCCGATACCAGGGAAACGCGGCGAAGATTCTGTTCTTCAATCAAGCGATGCTACAATGCCCGGCCCAGAATGTTAATCTTTAACGGAGATGTCGTGACGTTATTACCGGTCGCCGCCGTAGTCGATGAGTTGCTGCAAGCGTTGCAAGGCGCCGCGCAGGTTCTGCTGCACGCGCCCACCGGCGCCGGCAAATCCACCTGGCTGCCGCTGGAAATCCTGCGGCGCGCCGGCCTGCCGGGGCGTATCCTGATGCTGGAGCCCCGGCGGCTGGCCGCCAAAAACGTGGCGCTGCGCCTGGCCGAACAACTGGGCGAAACGCCCGGCCAGACCGTCGGCTACCGCATGCGCGCCGAAAGCCGCGTGGGGCCGCATACCCGGCTGGAGGTGGTGACCGAAGGCATCCTGACGCGCATGTTGCAGCAGGATCCGGAGCTGTCCGGCGTCGCCCTGGTTATCCTGGATGAATTCCATGAACGCAGCCTGCAGGCCGATCTGGCGCTGGCGCTGCTGCTGGATGTGCAGCAGGGACTGCGCGCCGATCTGCGGCTGCTTATCATGTCCGCCACCCTGGATGACCGGCGCCTGCTGGCGCTTCTGCCCGCCGCGCCGGTTATCCGTTCCGTCGGCCGCAGTTTTCCGGTGGAGCGGGTTTTTCATCCGCTGCCCTCACAGTCCATCCCCGTCCAGGCGATTGCCGCGGCGGTCAGCGAGATGCTGTCATCCCATACCGGCTCGCTGCTGTTGTTTTTACCCGGCGTGGGGGAGATCAACCGCGTGCAGGCTTTGCTGTCTCCCCGGATCGGGGCGGAGGTCGATCTTTGCCCGCTGTATGGCGCCCTGACCCTGGACGAACAGCAGCGGGCCATCCGGCCGGCCCCGGCGGGGCGGCGCAAGGTGGTGCTGGCCACCAATATCGCCGAGACCAGCCTGACGATCGAGGGCATTCGCCTGGTGGTGGACAGCGGGCTGGAGCGGGTAAGCGAATTCGATGCCAGGAACGGGCTCAGCCGCCTGGTCACCCAGCGCGTCAGCCAGGCGTCCATGGTGCAGCGCGCCGGCCGTGCCGGCCGCCTGTCCCCCGGCGTGTGCTGGCACCTCTTTAGTCAATCGCAGGCGGAACGCGCGCCGGAACACGGCCGGCCGGAAATCCTGCAAAGCGATCTCAGCGGTTTTTATCTCGAATTACTGCAATGGGGCTGTACCGACCTGCTGACGCTCTGCTGGCTCGACCTGCCGCCGGAACCCAGCCTGGCCGCGGCCCGCCGCACCCTGCGCCAGCTGGATGCCGTCGATGGGGCGGAACGCCTGACGTCCCTGGGGCGCAAAATGGCGCAAGCAGGCTGCGAACCGCGCCTGGCGGCCATGCTGTGCCATGCGCGCGACGATGACGATAGCCTGGCGACGGCCGCGCTGCTGGCGGCCATTATCGAGGAACCGCCGCGCGCGGGGTCGCCCGATATGCGCGATGCGCTCGCGCGCCCGCAGTCCCACTGGCTGCGACGCGCCAGGCAACTGGCCAAACGGCTGTCGCCCCGCTGGGGCCGGCCGGACGCGGCGCTGGCGCCCGCGCTGCTGGCCTGGGGATTTCGCGATCGCATCGCCCGCCGGCGCGACGCCACCGGCCGGTATCAACTGGCCAACGGCCTGGGGGCGGCGCTGGCTCCCGACGAGGCGCTGTCGGCGATTGAATGGCTGATCGTGCCGGGGCTGATGCAACTGGGGCAAAATGCCGACGCGGCCATCCGGCTGGCGCTGCCGGTGGATATCGCCGCGCTGGTGGCCGCCCGTCCCGACTGGCTGACGGTCACCACCGCCATGCGCTGGGATGAGGAAAAGGGCAGCCTGCGCGTGCTCAGGCGTGAACAGCTCGGACAATTGATGTTACGCGAGCAGCCGCAGGCCAGGCCTTCCGGCGAGGTGATGCAGCAGGCGCTGCTCAACTGGATTGGCGAGCAGGGCCTGTCGGTGCTCAACTGGGACGGCCCGGCGCAGCAGCTGCGCCAGCGCCTGCTGTGCGCCCGCGACTGGTTGCCGGAGGCGGACTGGCCTGTGGTGGACGACGACGCGCTGCTGGCGGCCCTGCCGCTATGGCTGCAGCCGTCCCTGCAGGGCGTGCATGACGTGCGCGCCCTGCGCCAGGTGAATCTCGGCGAGGCGTTATTGCGCCTGCTGGACTGGCGATTGCGTCAACGACTGGATACTGCGCTGCCCAGCCACTACACTGTGCCCACCGGCAGCCGGCTGCCGGTGCGTTACCAGCACGGCGAGCCGCCGGTGCTGGCCGTAAGGATGCAGGAAATGTTCGGCGAGCAGGCCAGTCCGCTGCTGGCCGAAGGCCGCGTGGCGCTGGTGCTGGAGTTGTTATCGCCCGCCGGGCATCCGTTGCAGATTACCCGCGATCTGGCGGCGTTCTGGCAGGGGGCCTACCGCGAGGTGCAAAAAGAAATGAAGGGGCGTTACCCCAAGCATGTCTGGCCGGATAATCCGGCCATTGCGGTACCCACCCGGCGCACCAAAAAGTATCAGCAGGGTTGATTTCAGAGGTTTCCTCTTCCGGATAAGATGGTGGAGGAACAGAGTAGGCGGGGAATCCGTCGGAAGTATGGAGAATCATAACGATGTCTGGGGATGATCGCGAACCTATTGGACGTCATGGAAGACCGTCCGGCCGTAAAGTGACAAATAAACCGCCAGTGCGACGTCACCGGGACGACGACTACGAAGAAAATGACGATGCTCAGGACGACTATGACGATCAAGAGGAATACGTAATGCCGCCGCGCAAGCCGCCGGCGAAAGGCAAAGCGCGCCCGCCGCGCAAAAGCGGCAAGCGGCGCCTGCTGGGATTGCTTATCAAGATTTTCCTGGTGGTGGTGATTTTACTGGTGATCTACGGCGTCTACCTGGATGCGCAGATCCGCAGCCGCATCGACGGCAAGGTCTGGCAACTGCCGGCGGCGGTCTATGGCCGCATGGTGAACCTGGAGCCGGGCATGCCCTACAGCAAAAGCGAGATGGTCAACCTGCTGGAAGGGATGCAGTACCGCCAGGTGACCCGCATAACCCGCCCGGGCGAATTCAGCGTGCGCGCCAACAGCATCGATATGCTGCGCCGTCCCTTTGATTTCCCCGACAGCAAGGAAGGGCAGATCCATGCGGTGCTGACGTTTGATCGCGATCATCTGCTGCAAATTCAAAACCAGGATACGCAGCGGAACTTCGGCTTTTTCCGCCTCGATCCGCGCCTGATCACCATGCTGCAATCGCCCAACGGCGAGCAGCGGTTGTTTGTGCCCCGCGCCGGATTCCCCGATCTGCTGGTGGATACCCTGATAGCCACCGAAGATCGTCATTTTTACCAGCATGACGGCATCAGCATCAGCTCCATCGGCCGCGCCTTCCTGGCGAATATTACCGCCGGGCGCGCGGTGCAGGGGGGCAGTACGCTGACCCAGCAGTTGGTCAAGAATTTGTTCCTGACCAATGAGCGTTCCCTGTGGCGCAAGATCAACGAAGCCTATATGGCCGTGATCCTCGATTACCGCTATAGCAAGGATCGCATCCTTGAGCTGTATCTGAACGAAGTCTACCTCGGCCAGAGCGGCAGCGAACAGATCCGCGGATTCCCGTTGGCAAGCCTCTATTATTTCGGCCGGCCGGTGGATGAACTCAGCCTGGATCAGCAGGCCATGCTGGTGGGCATGGTCAAGGGCGCATCGCTGTACAATCCCTGGCGTAATCCGCAAATGGCGCTGGAGCGGCGTAACCTGGTGCTGAAGCTGTTGCAAAACCAGCAGGTTATCGACGAGGATTTGTATAATATGCTGAGCGCGCGTCCGCTGGGGGTGCAGCCGCGCGGCGGGGTGATTACGCCGCAGCCGGCCTTTATGCAAATGGTGCGTCAGGAGTCTGCAGGCGAAGCTGGGCGACAAGATTAACGATTTGTCCGGCGTGAAAATATTCACCACCCTGGATCCGATTTCGCAGGACGCGGCGGAAAGAGCTGTGGAGGCCGGTGTGCCGGCCCTGCGCGCCGGGCGCGGCGTCAGCGACCTTGAGAGCGCTATGGTGGTGGTGGACCGCTTTAGCGGCGAAGTGCGCGCCATGGTCGGCGGTTCCCAGCCGCAATTCGCCGGATTTAACCGCGCCATGCAGGCACGGCGTCCGGTAGGGTCGCTGGCAAAACCGGCCACCTACCTGACCGCGCTGAGCCAGCCGGATAAGTACCGCCTGAACACCTGGATCGCCGATGAGCCCATTTCACTCAAGCAGCCGAACGGGCAGCTGTGGGCGCCGAAAAACTACGATCGCCAGTTTCGCGGCAAGGTGATGCTGGTCGATGCGCTGGCCAATTCGCTTAACGTGCCGACGGTCAACCTGGGGCTGGCGGTGGGCCTGCCGGATATCGTCGCCACCCTGCAAAAACTGGGCATCCCGAAAGAGGTGATTAACCCGGTGCCGGCCATGCTGCTGGGGGCCATCAGCCTCACGCCGATGGAAGTGGCGCAGGAATACCAGACCATTGCCAGCGGCGGCAATCGTGCGCCGCTGTCGGCGGTGCGCTCGGTGATAAGCGAGGACGGCAAGGTGCTTTACCAGAGCTTCCCGCAGGCGGAGCGCGTGGTGCCGGCCCAGGCGGCGTATCTGACGTTATACGGTATGCAGCAGGTGGTGGCGCGCGGCACGTCGCGTTCGCTGGCGGTGAAATTCCCCAATTTCCATCTGGCCGGTAAAACCGGTACCACCAATGATTTGCGCGATAGCTGGTTTGCCGGCGTGGACGGTAAAGAGGTGACCATCAGCTGGGTAGGGCGCGACAACAACGGCCCGGCCAAGCTGACCGGCGCCAACGGCGCGCTGACGATTTACCGCCGTTACCTGGAAAACCAGCCGCCGCTGACGCTTAACGTGATACCGCCCGAGGAGATCAACCAGATGTCCATCGACTATGCCGGCAATTTCGTCTGCAACAGCGACAGCAGCATGCGCGTGATCCCGGTCTGGACCGACAGTCCGCAGGCGCTGTGCCAGGCCAGCCAGGCGGTGGCCCAGCAGCCGGCGCAAACGCCGCCTGACCAGCAGCAGTCGGGCCAGCAGCCGCCGCAACAGGAGCAGCAGGAGGGCAGCGACGGCGTCGCCGGCTGGATCAAGGATATGTTCGGCAAATAGCTCGCCACCCCGGCTTGCCGGGGTGGGTTTGTTGACCAGGCGAAGGAACGCCGGCGATAGGCATTCTGTCGCCGCGCGATGCCTGGCGGCGACCTGCGAGGAAAAATCAGTTGCGATACTGCTAATTATTGAAGGAAACTGCTATTATTGCTTCTTTGAATAATTATCATTTGCTTTATTGGGCTTATGCAAGATATCGCCACACCTCTAGCCAACGCTTCCGTCGCCAGGAACGCCACTTTTGCCCTGGATCAGGTGAGTTTCTCGGTACCCGGACGGGTATTACTCCAGCCGCTGTCCTTCACTTTTCCCCAGGGCAAGGTCTGTGGCCTGATAGGTCATAACGGCTCCGGAAAATCCACCCTGCTGAAGATCCTGGGCCGTCATCATGAGGCCAGCGGCGGCGTGGCGCGCCTGAATGATAAACCGCTGGCGGACTGGGAAAGCAAGGCTTTCGCCCGGCAGGTGGCGTATCTGCCGCAGCAACTGCCGGCGGCGGAAGGCATGACGGTGCGCGAGCTGGTGGCCCTGGGGCGTTATCCCTGGCACGGCGCGCTCGGCCGCTTCGGCAGCGCCGATCGCCGGCATGTGGAGGACGCCATCGAGGTGGTCGGCCTGCCCTCGCTCGCCCACCGTCTGGTGGACAGCCTTTCCGGCGGCGAGCGTCAGCGCGCCTGGCTGGCGATGACCCTGGCGCAGGATAGCCGCTGCCTGCTGCTGGATGAGCCCACCTCGGCCCTGGATATCGCCCATCAGGTGGACGTGCTGGCCTTGATTAAGCGCATGAGCCAGGAGCGCGGCCTGACGGTTATCGCGGTATTGCATGATATCAATATGGCGGCGCGCTACTGCGATTACCTGACGGCGCTGCGCGGCGGCGCAATGATTGCCCAGGGATCGCCGCTGGAGCTGATGCGCGGCGACGTGCTGGAAACCATTTACGGTATTCCTATGGGCATCCTGCCGCATCCGGGCGGCGGCGCGCCGGTGAGTTTCGTGTTTTAATGCGCCGGCGTGATCAGACCCTGGGACGTCTGCGCCCCCAGCGCGCGACCGGCGCCCTTGCGACGGTTGAGAGTCCGGGTATTGACGGCGGCCGCCGACGGCTGCTGGCCGCCCTGCTGCTGTCGCCCTTGTGCTGCGGTCTCGCGTCCTGGGGGACCGCGGCCCGGGGGGCGACCGATCGGACGGCAACGGGCGGATCCGTCCCGTCGCTGCCCTATCAGCGCATTATCGCCCTTGAATGGCTGCCGGTGGAGCTGCTGTTCGCCCTCGGCGTTACGCCGCTGGCCGTCGCCGGCACCCGGGATTACCGCTTATGGGTACAGGAGCCGGTGCTTCCGGCCTCGATTGTCGATGTCGGCCAGCGCACCGAACCTAATTTCGAACTGATCACCGCCCTCAAGCCGGACTTGATCCTGTATTCCCAGGGCTACGGGCCGCGCCCGGAACAATTGCGCGCCATTGCCCCCGCCATGGGGTTTAGTTTCACCGACGGGCAGGGGCGGCCGCTGACCACCGCGCGCGCCGGGCTGCTGGCCCTGGCGCAGCGCCTGGACAGGATGCCCGCCGCCCTGGCCCATCTGGCGTCTTTCGACCGCGAACTGGCCGAAACCTGGCCGCAGCTGGCGTCATATCGCCGCCAGCCCCTGCTGATATTTTCCCTGATGGACGATCGTCACGCCCTGATCATCGGCGGCACCAGTTTATTCGGCCAGGTCATGGACCAACTGGCGCTAGCCAACGTCTGGCAGGGAGAAAATAATTTCTGGGGCACGGCGGTGGTGGGAATTGAACAACTGGCGACGCTGCCCCTGGCGCGGGCCATATGCCTGGATCACGGCGACGCCGCGCTGACGGCGCGCGTGGCCGCCACGCCGCTGTGGCAGGCCATGCCGTTTGTGCGCCGGAATATGTTGCGCACCGTGCCGGCCATCTGGATTTATGGCGCCACTCTTGCGGCCCTGCGTTTTTGCCGCATGCTGCAGCATATGGAAAAACAATGGTGAGGCCATGAACCGTCGTAGCGCGCTTTTCCCGTTTAGTCTGCTGACGCTGCTGGCCCTGGGCGCGCTGGCGCTCAGCGCCTATAACGCCCAGCAGGTGCTGCCGGGCCAGCTATGGGCCGGGGCGCTGTGGCGGCCCGATATGCTGGATATCCGCCAGGTTATCTTCCACTACAGCACCTTGCCGCGCCTGGCGGTAGCGCCGCTGGTGGGCGCCGGCCTGGCGCTGGCCGGCGTGCTGTTCCAGCAGGTGCTGCGCAATCCGCTGGCCGAACCCTCGACCCTGGGCGTCGCCAGCGGCGCGCAATTGGGGGTCACCGTCACCACGCTGTGGCTGCTGCCCGGCGGAGCGCTGACCCAGCAGTTGGCGGCCCTGCTGGGCGCGCTGGTCATCGGCGCGTTGGTCTTCGGCGTGGCCTGGGGAAAACGCATGTCGCCGGTGACCCTGATCCTGGCGGGCCTGGTGCTGAGCCTGTACTGCAGCGCCGTTAACAGCCTGCTGGCCATCTTCCATTACCAGCAGTTGGAAAACCTGTTTTTATGGAGCAGCGGGGCGCTTAACCAGCAGGACTGGGGCCAGGTAAGGTTCCTGCTGCCGCGTCTAGGGCTGGGGCTGCTGCTGGCCCTGCTGCTGATTCGCCCCATGACCTTGCTGGGCGTGGACGACGCCGTGGCGCGCAATCTCGGCCTGGGGCTGTCAACCGCCCGGCTGGCGGCGCTGGTACTGGCTATCGTGCTCAGCGCGTTGTTGGTGAACGCGGTGGGCGTGGTGGGGTTTATCGGCCTGTTCGCGCCGCTGCTGGCGAAGCTGCTCGGCGGCCGGCGCCTGCTGCCGCGCCTGCTGCTGGCGCCGCTTATCGGCGCGCTGCTGCTGTGGTTTACCGATCAGGTCATGGTCTGGCTGGCGCGCGCGTGGCGTGACGTGCCCACCGGCGCGGCCACCGCGCTGATTGGCGCGCCGATCCTGCTCTGGCTGCTGCCCCGGCTGCGCCATGCCGTGGCGCCGGCGCAGCCGGGGCATGACGACGCGCCCCGCCCGGAGCGCGCCAATCCCGCGCTGTGGGCCGCGGGCGGATTGGCGTTGTTGCTGGCGCTGTTGTGCGTGGCGCTGATGCTGGGCCGTAACAGCCTGGGATGGAACTGGGCCGGCGGCGACGAGCTGCTGCGCCTGCTGCCCTGGCGCTGGCCGCGTACGCTGGCGGCATTAAGCGCCGGTGTGATGCTGGCCGCCGCCGGCACCCTGATCCAGAAACTGACCGCCAATCCCATGGGCAGCCCGGAAGTACTGGGTATCAGCGCCGGCGCCGCGTCGGCGGTGGTGTTGATGATGTTTTGGCTGCCCGGCGATGTCTTTATTTGGTTATTGCCTGCGGGTAGCCTGGGCGCCGCGCTGACGTTGGCGGCCATTTTGCTGGTGGCGGGACGGCGGCATTTTTCCACCCAGCGCATGCTGCTGGCGGGCATAGCCCTGGGCACCGCGTTCACCACGCTGGTGACCCTGCTGCTGGCCAGCGGCGATCCCCGCCTCGGCGGCCTGCTGACCTGGATTTCCGGATCGACCTATGGCGTGCAGGCGCCGCAGGCGGTAACCAGCGCAGTGACGGCGCTGGTACTGTTGCTGCTGGCGCCCTGCTGCCGCCGCTGGCTTAACGTGCTGCCGCTGGGCAGCGCAACCGCCCGGGCCCTGGGCCTGCCGCTGGCGCGCGCCAGGCTGGCTATCCTGTTGCTGGCGGCGGTGCTGACCGCCGGCGCCACGCTGACCGTCGGTCCCTTGAGTTTTATCGGTTTGATGGCGCCGCATATGGCGCGGATGCTCGGCTTTCGCCGGGCGATGCCGCAGCTGGTTATGGCCGCGCTGCTGGGCGCGATGCTGATGCTGCTGGCCGACTGGGCCGGGCGCATGGCGATGTTTCCCGACCAGATCCCGGCGGGCCTGCTGGCGACCTTTATCGGCGCGCCGTATTTTATCTTTCTGCTGCGCCGCCAGGATCGCTGATGGGAGGGGGCTTACAGCCGGGCAAAACTGCGGCGGGCGGCGCCGATGGTCTGCGTCAGATCCTCGTCGCTGTGCGCCAGCGACATAAAACCGGCTTCAAACGCCGACGGCGCCAGGTAAACCCCTTCCTCCAGCATCATATGGAAAAAGCGTTTAAACCGTTCCACATCGCAGGCCATGACATCCTGATAGCCGGTCACCGCGGGCGCGTCGGTAAAGAAGATACCGAACATGCCGCCGACGTGGTTTACCACCAGGGGAATGTTTTCCGCCCGCGCCGCCTCCAGCAATCCCCGCGCCAGGCGATCGGTCAGATCGGTCAGCGCCGGATAAATGCCGGGGCGTGAAATCTCGGTCAGGCAGGCATAGCCCGCGGCCATGGCAATCGGATTGCCCGACAGCGTGCCGGCCTGGTAAACCGGGCCGGTGGGCGCCAGCGCCTGCATCACCTCGCGCCGGCCGCCAAACGCCCCCACCGGCATGCCGCCGCCGATGATTTTACCCAGGCAGGTCAGGTCCGGCACCACGCCGTAATAGGACTGCGCGCCCGCCAGGGCCACCCGAAAACCGGTCATGACCTCGTCGATAATCAGCAGCGCGCCGAATTCATCGCACAGGGCGCGCAGGCCGGGCAGGAACGCCGGCAGCGGCGGTACGCAGTTCATATTGCCGGCCACCGGCTCGACGATAATGCAGGCGATCTCGCGCGGATAGAGTTCAAATACCTGCCGCACCGAATCCAGATCGTTAAAGGCGCAGGTGAGGGTGTGTTTGGCGAAATCCGCCGGCACGCCGGGAGAACTGGGCTGGCCGAGGGTCAGCGCGCCGGAGCCGGCCTTGACCAGCAGGCCGTCGGCATGGCCGTGATAACAGCCTTCGAATTTGATGATTTTATCGCGGCCGGTATAGCCGCGCGCCAGGCGAATGGCGCTCATGGTGGCCTCGGTGCCGGAGTTCACCATGCGCACCATATCCATGGACGGCACCAGTTCGGTCACCAGGGCGGCCATTTTGACCTCGATTTCGGTGGGCGCGCCGAAGCTCAGGCCGCGCCCGGCCGCCTCGATAACCGCCTCGCGTATCGCCGGATGGTTATGGCCCAATACCATCGGCCCCCAGGAACCGACATAATCGATATAATCCTTTCCGTCCACATCATACAGCCTGGCGCCATCCGCCCGCGCGATGAACAGCGGCGTGCCGCCGACGCCGTTAAACGCGCGCACCGGTGAATTAACCCCGCCGGGGATAAGCTTTTGCGCCTGGGCGTACAGATTTTCGGAATGGCTCATGAAACGGCTCCTGAAGAAAGAATAAAACGTTAACCCCGATAGTGTAATAAACTGGCAGGCAATAAGACATCTTTGTTGGGTGCAAAAACGCAAAACCGCCAGCGGCCTTGTCAGCACGGATTGACAAGCATTTTTGTAATACAATTATGCCTGACAGACAGTGTGATAGCGTAAAGTCCGTCGAATACTATGCCAAATAAGGTAGATTGCTCCGATGCCAGAACCCTTTCCTGCCGCGACCTCAGTGCCGGCCGGACGCCTTGCCCGCGTCCAGATGTTCAGCCGGCTCCTGTATCAAGATAAAACCCCGGTAACCGTACTCGCCATGGCCGCTCTCGTCGGTACCCTGGTGGGCGGGGTGGGCGTGGCATTTGAAAAAACGGTTGACTGGATGCTCGCCTGCCGTATCGCCGCCCTGGCCGACTTACCGCAGCGCTGGCTGGTGCTGGTGCCGGCTGCGTTTTTTGCCTCAGGGGCGTTGGCCATGATCGGCTATTACCTGGTGCGTAAATATGCGCCCGAGGCGGGAGGCTCAGGTATTCCGGAAATTGAAGGCGCGCTGGAGGAACTGCGTCCGGTGCGGTGGTGGCGGGTGATCCCGGTTAAGTTTTTCGGCGGCATGGGTACGCTCGGCGCGGGCATGGTGCTGGGGCGCGAGGGACCGACGGTCCAATTGGGGGGAAATATCGGTCGCATGGTGCTGGATATGGTTGGCATGCGCAGCGCCGAGGCCCGGCATTCCCTGCTGGCAGCCGGCGCGGCGGCGGGATTAACGGCGGCGTTTAACGCGCCCCTGGCGGGGATCCTGTTTATCCTGGAAGAGATGCGGCCGCAGTTTCGCTATAACCTGATTTCAGTCAAGGCGGTATTTATCGGCGTTATCATGTCGAGCATCGTATTTCGCCTGTGCAACGGCGATCGTTCGGTCATCGACGTCGGCAGGCTGGCCGGCGCGCCGGTCGGTACTCTCTGGCTTTACCTGGTGCTGGGAATGCTGTTCGGCGTGGTGGGCGTGGTATTCAATACATTGATATTCCGCGCGCAAGATATGTTTTTACGCTTGCATGGCGGCAAATGCGCCAGATTTGTGATCATCGGCGGCATACTCGGCGGCCTGTGCGGTATTTTGGGTCTGATGCATCCCGAGGCCGCCGGCGGTGGTTTTGCCCTGATTCCCCTGGCAGCGGCGGGGCATTTTACCGCCCGCACCTTGTTGTTTATCTTTCTGGCCCGTATGTTGACGACCCTGCTGTGTTTCGGTTCCGGTGCGCCGGGCGGCATTTTTGCGCCCATGCTGGCGCTGGGAACCTTATTGGGCACGGCTTTCGGCATGATCGGCTGCCAATTATTTCCTGAGTATGCCTTGCAGCCCGGCACTTTTGCGATTGCGGGCATGGGAGCCTTATTTGCCGCCTCGGTGCGCGCGCCCTTGACCGGGATCGTGCTGGTGCTGGAAATGACCGACAATTATCAATTAATATTGCCGATGATTATCACCTGTCTGGGCGCAACGCTGCTGGCTCAGTTTTTAGGCGGCAAACCGCTCTATTCAGCAATCCTTGCCCGTACCTTGCAACGACAAACGCCCCCGCTGCCGGCGGATGCGCGATCGCACGCAGCGATAAACAAAATATCCTGAATGCGCAATACTTGAACGTAATTGACAGGTAGCGGATAATGAACATCCACATCGGGTTGTTATGCCTTCAGCCTGATGATTCTGGTTGGCGCGTTGGGAGTAGAGTAATGAGTGAAACTGCGGTACTGCCTTTACAATTTACCGATTCAGCGGCGAAAAAAGTGAAGCATCTGATAGCGGATGAAGAGAACCCGAACCTGAAATTGCGGGTTTATATCACCGGCGGTGGCTGTAGCGGCTTCCAGTATGGTTTTACTTTTGACGATAAAATCAACGAAGACGATTTGACCATTGAAAAACAAGGCGTTGCGCTGGTGGTAGACCCCATGAGCCTGCAATACCTGATCGGCGGTTCGGTGGATTATACCGAAGGGCTGGAAGGATCACGTTTTATCGTGACCAACCCGAACGCCAAGACCACCTGCGGCTGCGGATCGTCGTTCAGTATCTAAACCCCCGTCGGCACGCGTTCGATGATACCGGTACGGCGCGCCGCACCGGTTTTTTTATGTCCGCGTTTCGAGCGCGCGGGTCGGGCCGTTTATTTCCGGTCCTCAAGCGCAAAGGTCGGCAGCTTCAGATGCCAGCGGATCGCCGCCAGCCGGATGCCGAGCGTTATCGCCATGCCCAATACCGACGCGTGCTGGGCGCTGAGGTGGAAAACATGGAAAGCGGTGGTGTGGGCGATGCCGCCGATAATGCAGGCGGTGGCGTAAACCTCGGTACGCAGTATCATCGGGATTTCCCGCGCCAGCACATCCCGGATAATGCCGCCGCCCACGCCGGTGATAACGCCCATGCATACCGCGATCAGCGGGCCGGTGCCGCTGGCGAACGCCTTGTTGACGCCGATGCCGACAAATACCGCCAGGCCGATGGCGTCCAGCACCGGCAGGATCCATGTCGGCAGTTGGCGGGGTTGCCTTATCACCAGTATGGCGACAAAACAGGTAACCATCGCCACCACCAGATCGGTGGGATCCCGCACCCAGAACACCGGGCCGTTATTCAGCGCCATATCCCGGATGGTGCCGCCGCCCACCGCGGTGACCACCCCCAGCACCAGCACCCCGAACGGGTCCATGCGCAGTTTGCCGGCCAGCAGCACCCCGGACACGGCGAATACCGCCGTGCCGAGCACATCAAGAAAACCGAGCATCAGCGCGCTCCCGTGGCGGCGGCATCCGCCAGTTGCCGGCACAGCGCCTGCGCCGCCAGCAAAATGCGCGGCCCGCTGCGGTTAAACCAATCCTCGTTCAGCGCTATCACCGGCACGTCCAGCTGCGGCTGCCAAAAGTTCCTGATGGCGGTGACGCGCTCCTCGCCGCCGGCGACGACAATCACTTGCGGTTTACGGCTCAAGACCTGTTCGCGGCCCACCTGCGGCCAGGGAACCGGGCTGTCGGCAAAGATATTGCGCGCGCCGCACAGCGCCAGGATCTGGCTTTGCAGCGTCTGCTTGCCGGCGGTAAACAACGGCTGGGTGCCGAACTGCATGAACACCCGCGCCGGCGGATTGCCGGCGTAGCGGCGTTTCAGGTCCGCCGCCTGCTGGCGCACGGCGCGGGCGGCCTGGTGAGCCTGTTCGGGATGGGGGCTGTAGCGCGCCAGGCCATCAAGCGCGCGCGCCATATCTTCCACGCTCAGCGGATCGAGATAGACAATCGGGATACCGAAGGCGGCCAATTGATCCAGTTCACGCTGCGGATTGCCGCCGCGCCAGGCCAGGATAAGATCCGGCTTTAGCGCCAGCACCCGCTCCACGTTGATGCCCTGCCAGGAGGCGACCTGCTCGAGCTTTTGCGCGGCGGGAGGATAATCGGACCAACTGCTTACCGCCACCAGGACTTCTCCCATGCCGGCGGCATACGCCATTTCGGTGGCGTGGGGCGCCAGGCTGACGACCCGATGCGCCGCCCAGGCCGGCGGGGCGGCCAACAGCGCCAGCAGCAACGCGGCCAGGCCGCGCGCGCGGCTATCGCGCCGGGCCCGCGATCCCAGGGCCGATGCGTGCTTACGGATAGCAAACCAGGCCGGCAGCAGCATGGCCAGCGCATGCCTGCGGATAATAAACCAAGTCGGCGCCGGCATGGTCAGCGCGCGCGTAGGGATAGCCGGGCGCGTCACCCGGATGGGCGACATTACTGCCGCTGTCCGGCCAGGGTCTGCAGCATGGCCGCCACCAGGCGGCTGGACTGTTTGGCCGCCACCGCCAGGAATTCGTCAAAGCTAAGGTGAGACGCCTTGTCCGCCACATCGGAAATGGCGCGCACCACCACGAACGGCACCGCGAACTGGTGGCATACGTGGGCAATGGCCGTGGCTTCCATTTCCACCGCGATAGCCTGGGGAAAGGTGGCGCGGATACGGCTCAGAGGGTCGGCGCCGTTGATAAACGCGTCGCCGCTGACCACCAGGCCGCGCACGGCGTGCTGATCCAGCCGGGCGATGCAGCTCTCCGCCAGCGCGATCAGCGACGCGTCCGCGGCGAAGGCCGCCGGGCATTGCGCCATTTGCCCCGGTGCGTAACCAAAGGCGGTGACATCCACATCGTGATAACGCACCTCGTCGGACACGACGATGTCCCCGACATTCAGGGATGCGTCCAGACCGCCGGCGGAACCGGTGTTGATAACATAATCCGGCTGGAAATGATCCAGCAGCAGCGTGGTGCCGAGCGCGGCCGAGACCTTGCCGATACCGGATTTCACCAAGGCCACGTCGACGCCATGGAGCCGGCCGCTGTAAATATCGCATCCCGCCTGCTGCCAGGTGGTGCGGCCTTCTATCTGGTCGCGCAGCAGGGCCACTTCCTGTTCCATCGCGCCGATAATGCCTACTCTCATCTGGTTGTCCTTCTGGTTAAGAAACAGTGGATAATAAATAGTGAATAGTAACGTAGCCGTTTAATCGGCGCCGCCATTCTATCACGGCCGCGGCCGGGAAATAATTGTCGCCGCTGTTGCATTTAGCGGCGGGTATGGGTATCACGGTATAAGAAATCATCCCGGGGAACATGATGTCCGCAATCGACTTTAGCAAGAAACTCAGTTTTCAGCGCCCGTTCAGCCATCCCATCGTCGCCGAGGATGAATATAGCGTCATCCGCCAGTTTGAAAGCGATCGGGGGCGGATTATCAATTCCGCCGCCATTCGCCGCCTGCAGCAGAAAACCCAGGTCTTTCCCCTGGAACGCAACGCGGCGGTGCGCTCCCGGCTGACCCATTCCATGGAGGTGCAACAGGTCGGACGGCATATCGTCAAAGAAATCTTCCACCAGCTCAAACGCGAGCGGCGCATCGCGCCGCTGGGGCTGGAGCAGTTGGAGGCGCCGTTTGAAAGCATCGTGGAAATGGCGTGCCTGATGCATGATATCGGCAATCCCCCGTTCGGTCATTTCGGCGAGGCGGCCATCAACGACTGGTTCAGCCAGCGCCTGGACATCGCCGGCCTGGGCAACGAGGCCCAGGGTAACGATCGTTGCCGGGTCGAGGTATTGCGCCTGCGCGCCGGCGAGGATGACGACAACGCGCTGCGCAGCCGTATCCGGCTCGATTTGTGTCATTTCGAAGGCAATGCCCAGGCCATCCGCATGGTGCACAGCCTGCTGAAGCTGAACCTGACCTATGCCCAGGTGGGCTGTATTTTAAAATATACCCGTCCGGCCTATTGGCGCGGCGCGATACCGGCCGAATTCAGCTATCTGATGAAAAAACCGGGCTACTATCTTGCCGAGGAAGAGTATGTCAAAGCGTTGCGCGAACAGCTGGGGCTGGGGGAATTTCATCGCTTCCCGCTGACGTATATCATGGAAGCCGCCGACGATATTTCTTATTGCATCGCCGATCTCGAAGATGCGGTGGAAAAAAAGATCTTTACCGTCGAACAGCTTTATAACTACCTGCAACAAGAATGGGGCGGCGTGGAGAAAGGCGATTTATTTGAAAAGGTGGTCGGCCAGGCATTCGATAAGATAATGCGCAACCAGGGGCTGCGCAGCGGCGATCAGTTTTTTATGTATTTGCGGGTAAATACCGTGGCACGGCTGGTGCCCCATGCGGCAAAACGGTTTCTCGATAATCTGTCGCCGATATTCGACGGATGCTTTAACCAGGCGCTGCTGGAAGATTCCAGTCCGGCTTACCGCTTATTGAAAATATTCAAAGGCGTGGCCTTCAAACATGTGTTCAACCATCCGGAAGTAGAACAGCTGGAATTACAGGGCTACCGGGTTATCAGCGGCCTGCTGGAAATCTACAACCCCCTGCTGGATATGCCGCTGGCGGCGTTTCGCGAGCTGGCGGCGCAGGATGACCACCGGGACTACATGATCCCCACCCGCCTGTTTCATAAATTATCCACCAAACATCGTCTGGCTTATGGTGAAGCGGTAGCCGGGTTAAATCGCTACCCGTCGCGCCAGCAGCCCATGATGGAATTTTATTATCGGGCGCGTTTAATTCAGGACTATATTAGCGGCATGACCGATCTTTATGCCTGGGATGAATACCGCCGCTTAATGGCCGCGGAGTAAGTCAGGGTTAGCGCAGTATTTGTAAATACGCCCAATACTTTTTTACCATTATGGTTTTTTTGCTACTGAACTTCGGGTTATTTGATTAATCTCACAGATACGACCACAGCAATGGGTCCGCATCATTACCTGATACTTACAGTTGAGACAATGTTAAATGAAAAAAACTTCTTTGGTCCTGAGTGCGCTGGCATTGTGTCTGGGTGTGGCGCTGGCGCCTGTTTCATTGTATGCGGCGGAAACCGCCTCGACCAATCAGCAGCTCCCAAGCCTGGCGCCGATGCTGGAAAAAGTCATGCCATCGGTGGTCAGCATCAGCGTCGAAGGCAGCACCGCCGTCAGTTCGGCGCGCGTGCCCGAGCAGTTCCAGCAGTTCTTTGGCCAAGATTCCCCGCTGTGCCAGGAAGGGTCGCCTTTCCAGGCGTCGCCCCTGTGCCAGGGCGGCGATGAGGACGGCGGCGACGACGGCGAGGGCAATACCCCGCCGGCCAAGGAAAAATTCATGGCGCTGGGCGCGGGTGTGATTATCGATGCCCAGAAAGGCTACGTGGTGACCAACAATCATGTGGTCAACGACGCCACTAAAATCCAGGTGCAGCTGTATGACGGCCGCCGGTTCGACGCCAAGATCATCGGCCGCGATCCCCGTTCCGATCTGGCGCTGGTGCAGCTGATCGACTTTAAAAACCTCACCGCCATCAAGATGGCCGATTCGGACCAACTGCGGGTCGGCGATTATACCGTGGCCATCGGCAACCCTTACGGCCTGGGGGAAACCGCCACCTCGGGTATTGTGTCCGCGCTGGGGCGCAGCGGGCTGAATATTGAAAACTATGAAAACTTTATCCAGACCGATGCCGCCATCAACCGGGGCAACTCGGGCGGGGCGCTGGTTAACCTCAACGGTGAGCTTATCGGCATCAATACCGCCATACTGGCGCCGGACGGCGGCAATATCGGTATCGGCTTCGCCATTCCCAGCAACATGGTGAAAAACCTGACGGCGCAGCTGGTGGCCTATGGCCAGGTCAGGCGCGGCGAAATCGGCATTCTCGGCACCGAGCTCAATCCGGAGCTGGCCAAGGCGATGAAAGTCGACGCCCAGCGCGGCGCGTTTGTCAGCCAGGTGATGCCTAAATCCGCCGCCGAAAAGGCCGGGGTGAAAGCCGGCGATGTCATCGTCACCATGAACGGCCGGCCCATCAACAGCTTTGCCGCGTTCCGGGCGGATGTCAGCTCGCAGCCGGTCGGCACCAAGGTCCAGCTCGGCCTGCTGCGCGACGGCAAGCCGGTAACCGTCGATGTGATCCTGGAGCAGAGCACCCAGCCGCAGCTTGATTCGGGCAATGTCTTTACCGGCATCGAAGGCGCGGAATTGAGCAACATGGATACCGGCGATCAGCAGGGCGTCAAGGTGGACAATGTCAAGGCGGGCAGCACCGCGGCGAAAGTCGGCCTGAAGAAGGGCGATATCATCCTGGGCGTCAACCAGCAGCCGGTGCAGAATATCGGCGAACTGCGTAAAATCCTGGATGCCAAGCCGCCGATACTGGCGTTAAACGTCAAACGCGGCGATACCACGCTTTACCTGCTGGCGCAGTAATCCCCCGCGTCCGGCTCTCGCCACCAAGACGGCGTCATCACGACGCCGTCTTTTTTTGCCCGAAAGAATGTGATATCCCGCACAAAATAAGCGAGCAAGATCACGCTTTGTGCTTCTGCACAATGTATGAGCGCCAACACCCGGGTATAATAGGGCAAAGGGCTTAACAGAACCGAGGCGGGGATGGCAACGTATCATCTTGATGCGAAATTGGCGCAAGAAATTGTGGCAAGAACGATGCAGATTATCGACAGCAATATCAACGTGATGGATGCGCGCGGCCGCATTATCGGCAGCGGCGATGAAGAGCGGGTCGGTGAACTGCACGAAGGCGCGTTATTGGCCCTGTCGCAGGCCCGGGTCGTGGATATCGACGACGGCGTGGCCCGGCATTTGCACGGGGTACGGCCCGGTATCAACCTCCCGCTGAAAATCGACGGCAATATCGTCGGCGTTATCGGCCTGACCGGCAATCCCAGTCAACTGCGGCAGTATGGCGAGCTGGTCTGCATGACGGCGGAAATGATGCTGGAGCAGGCGCGCTTGCTGCATATGCTGGCGCAGGACAGCCGGCTGCGCGAGGAACTGGTGCTGAATTTAATCCGCGCCGAGGAAGTCACGCCGGCGCTGATCGAATGGGCCCAGCGGCTGGGAATTGATATCAACCAGCCCAGGGTGGCGGCGGTGGTGGAGGTGGACAGCGGGCAGTTCGGCGTCGACAGCGCCATGGCGGAGCTGCAGCAGTTGCAAACGCTGCTCACCACGCCGGAGCGCGATAATTTGATCGCCATCGTATCGCTGACGGAAATGGTGGTGCTGAAACCCGCGCTGAACAGCCACGGGCGCTGGGATGCCGAAGAGCATCGCCGGCGGGTGGATACGCTGTTTTCGCGCATGACCGAAAGCAGCCGCCTGCGGGTACGTATCGCCCTGGGCAATTTTTTCCCCGGCGCCGGCGGTATTGCGCGCTCCTGGCGTACCGCGCGCACCACCATGTCGGTGGGCAAGCAGCGGCTGCCCGAGCAGCGCCGTTATTTTTATCCCGACCTGATGCTGCCGGTATTGCTCGACAGCCTGCGCGGCGGCTGGCAGGCCAGCGAACTGGTGCGCCCGCTGGCAAAACTCAAGGCCATGGATAACAATGGCCTGCTGCGCCGCACGCTGATTGCCTGGTTTCGCCATAACGTTCAGCCCACGCCTACCTCCAAGGCGCTGTTTATCCACCGCAACACCCTGGAGTACCGCCTCAACCGTATTTCGGAAATGACCGGCCTGGATCTCGCCAACTTTGACGATCGGCTGCTGCTCTACGTGGCGCTGCAACTGGATGACGAAGCCTGATCCCATCGTCCGCGGCCCAACCCATGTCGCCGGTAAACTCAGGGTACGGCGGGCCGTACCCTGGATGGGTTAACGCAGCATCGCCGGCCGTTTCCGGTCAAAGGTCCAGCCGGGAATCAGATACTGCATCGCCTGCGCGTCATTGCGCGCGCCGGACGGCATGCGCTTGTAAAGCTCATGCTGCCGTTCGATTTGCGCCATATCGATTTCCACGCCGAGCCCCGGTTTACCGTTGAGTGTGATCGCGCCGTCGACGATTTGCAGCGGTTCTTTGGTCAGATGCTCGCCTTCCTGCCAAATCCAGTGGGTATCCAGCGCGGTGGGCTTACCGGGCGCGGCCGCGCCGACATGGATAAACATCGCCAGCGAAATATCAAAATGGTTATTGGAATGACAGCCCCAGGTCAGGCCCCATTCATCGCACAGCTGCGCCACGCGTATCGCGCCCTGCAGGGTCCAGAAATGCGGGTCGGCCAGCGGAATATCAATGGCGTTAAGCTGTACCGCGTGGTTTAGCTCGCGCCAGTTGGTGGCAATCATATTGGTCGCCACCGGCAGCCCGGTGGCCCGTTTGAATTCCGCCATCACCTCGCGCCCGGAAAAGCCCTGCTCGGCGCCGCAGGGGTCCTCGGCATAGGCCAGCACGCCGCGCATATCCTGGCACAAATCGATGGCTTCCCTAAGCGACCAGGCGCCGTTGGGGTCGATGGTAATACGCGCGTCCGGAAACCGCCTGGCCAGCGCCGTCACGGTCTCTATTTCGCTGGCGCCGGCCAGCACGCCGCCCTTGAGTTTGAAATCCTTGAAGCCATAACGATCCTGCGCGGCTTCCGCCTGGCGCACCAGGGCGTCGGTGGTCATGGCCGTCTCGCGGCGCAGCCGGTACCAGTCATGGGACGGCCGGCTGGGCCCGGCCTGATAGGGCAGGTCGGTCAGGCTCCTGTCGCCGACATAAAACAAATAGCCCAGCACAGGCACGCTGTCGCGCTGCTTACCAGGACCGAGCAGCTCCGCCACCGGCACGCCGAGATGTTGGCCCATCAGATCCAGCAGCGCGGCCTCGAGAGAGGCCACCGCGTTTACCCGCAGTTCAAAGGTCCAGGCGCCCTGGGCGAAAGAATCAAAATCGTTGCTGACATGCCCCTGGTGCACGTCGTGCACGATGCGGTTAAGCGTCGCCAGCGGCTGGCCCACCACCCGTTGCCGGGCGGCCAGCAGCGTGTTTAAAATCACCTCGCCGCCCGGGGCCTCGCCGACGCCGGTATGCCCGGCATTGTCGGTAAGGATGACAATATTGCGGGTAAAATAGGCGCCGTGGGCGCCGCCGATATTCATCAGCATGCTGTCATGGCCCGCGACCGGGATAACCTGCATGGCGGTCACCGTCGGCGCACCGTTAAAATCGCTGTGATCCATTCCCTACTCCTGCGGTTGCAAACTGCTATGTCAAAAAAAACCTTACGCCGTCAGCGGCTTAAGCACCAGGCGTTGAATCTTGCCCACGATAAACAGATAACTCAAAATCACCACCAGGCCGTTGGCGGCGACATAAATCAGGGCGCCGTCAAAGGATCCGGTTTTATTCAGGATATAACCGATGACAATCGGCGTGGTGATGGCGCCGATTTGCGTCACCAGGTTCAGTACGCCGCCGCTCAGGCCGACGATTTCTTTCGGCGCGGTGTCCGCGTTGACCGTCCAGCCCAGCGCGCCGATGCCTTTGCCGAAGAACGCCAGCGACATGGCCGCCACCACCACCACGTCGGAAGTGGTGTAGTTGCAAATCACCATACTGGTGCACATCAGCATGCCGATAATGATCGGCGTCTTGCGCGCCACCGACAGCGAAAATCCTTTGTTAAGCAGATAATCGGAGAAAATACCGCCGAGCACGCCGCCGATACAGCCGCAGATCGCCGGCAGCGCGGCGACAAAACCGGCCTGCAGGATGGACATGCCGCGTCCCTTCACCAGATAGATGGGGAACCAGGACAAGAAGAACCAGGTGATGGCGTTAACGCAATAGTTGGCCAGGTAAATACCCAGCAGCATCCGGCTGGAAAGCAACTGCTTGATATACCCCATCTGCGGTCCGGCCTCGGTTTTCTGGTGGGCCGCCGCGTTATCCATATCCACCAGGCCGCCGCCGGCGCGGATATACTCCAGCTCCTGCTTGCTGACCTTCGGGTGGTCGAGCGGGCTGTACACGGTCTTGAACCAGACCAGGGATAGCACCACGCCCACCACGCCCATGACGATAAATACGTATTCCCAGCTTACTTCCTGGGTAATCCATCCCAACAGAGGATTGAAGATCACCAGCGCGGCATACTGGGAAATATTAAATATCGCCGAGGCGGTGCCGCGTTCCCTGACCGGGAACCAGGCGGAGACGATGCGGCTGTTGGCCGGCATCACCGGCGCCTCGGCGAACCCGACCATAAAGCGCAGGATAAACAGCATCATCGCCGCGGAGGCGAAGAAGTGCACAAACCCCTGCATAAAGGTAAATATCGACCAGATCAGAATGGCGGCGCCATAGATGATTTTTGAACCAAACCGATCCAGCAGCCAGCCGCCCGGCAGCTGCGCCAGGGTATAAGCCCAGCCGAACGCCGAGAAGATATAGCCCATTTGCAGCGGGTCGAGCCCCAGGTCGGCGGCGACGTGTGGACCGGCAATGGACAGGGTGGAACGGTCGGCGTAATTAACCGTACTGATGATAAACAGGATTGCCAGGATCCAAAACCTGGAGCGGGTTTTGTGGGTGGCGACGGAAATTGAGTTTTCGGCCATGATTCCTCTTCCCGGTAGGGGAATGTGATCGGGATATCGGGTACGTAGGTAGGGCGTCCCGCGTTGCTTTATAGCTATTATCGTCTTATGGTAGCGCTGACATTTTTGTGGCCGATGACTTCCGGCACGGGTAAGCAAGAGCTGAGTATAAGGGGAAGGGGTTGGCCGTACATTGTGCTGATGACTGAATGAAAAGTGGCAAAACAAGGGGTTTTAAGGCGAACGAACAGGGCGGTGTGACCTGGGTCGAAGATCCAGGGAAACTTGTGATCGGTATAACATATCAGTGCAATCGACTGTCGGTCCTTTTTTAAAATGGTGTTTCATTTCAAGAAGTTATTATTTTTGCCGTTTCAGGATCGGGGTCACATAAAATAATCCCGATTCGGGAGATGGCTCACGGCAGGTCATTAAAACGGCAATTTCAGTCCAGATTCTTCGTCAAGGCTTATGCATCTGCATAATGTCAGGGGCTTGCCATGACGTTATAGTCATGCCAGCGTTTCCGTTTGCGACGGTTCTCCGTCTCCGTATTGTGCCCTTTGCCAAGGAAAAAATATGACTCCTGTTATCACCACGATGCAAGTCATCCCGGTTGCCGGCCATGACAGCATGTTGCTTAACCTCAGCGGCGCCCATGGCCCGTTTTTCACCCGCAATATCGTTATTCTTACCGACAACGCCGGGCATACCGGCGTGGGGGAAATCCCAGGCGGAGAAAAAATACGCCAGACCCTGGAGGACGCCGCCGCGCTGGTGGTCGGCCAGCCCCTGGGCGAATATAAAAATGTCATGAGCGCCGTGCGCCGGCAATACGCCGATCGGGATGTCGCCGGCCGGGGCCTGCAGACGTTCGATTTGCGCATTACCATTCATGTCGTCACCGGCATCGAGGCGGCGATGCTTGACCTGCTGGGCCAGTTCCTGGAAGTGCCGGTGGCGGCGCTGCTGGGCGAGGGGCAACAGCGCGACGAGGTGGAAATGCTCGGCTACCTGTTTTATATCGGCGATCGCCTGCGTACCGATTTACCTTACCGCAGCCAGGCGGATGAGACCTGCGATTGGTATCGGCTGCGGCATGAACAGGCGCTGACGCCGGCGGCGGTGGTGCGCCTGGCCGAATCCGCCTATGAAAAATACGGTTTTAATGATTTCAAGCTCAAGGGCGGGGTGCTGGCCGGGCAGGAGGAAGCCGCGGCGGTTACCGCCCTTGCGGCGCGTTTTCCCCAGGCGCGCATCACCCTGGACCCCAACGGCGCCTGGTCGCTCGCCGAGGCCATCGCCCTGGGCAAACAACTGCGCGGGGTGCTGGCCTATGCCGAGGATCCCTGCGGCGCCGAGCAGGGCTTTTCCGGCCGCGAGGTGATGGCGGAGTTCAAGCGCGCCACCGGCCTGCCCACCGCCACCAATATGATCGCCACCGACTGGCGGCAAATGGGGCATACCCTGGCGCTGCAATCGGTGGACATTCCCTTAGCCGATCCGCACTTCTGGACAATGCAGGGGTCGGTACGGGTGGCGCAGCTGTGCCACGAATGGGGCCTGACCTGGGGCTCTCATTCCAACAATCATTTCGATATTTCGCTGGCGATGTTCACCCACGTGGCCGCCGCCGCGCCGGGAAACATCACCGCCATCGATACCCACTGGATCTGGCAGGAAGGGGACCAGCGCCTGACCAGGGAGCCGCTGCAAATCGTCGGCGGTAAAGTCAAGGTGCCGGAAAAACCGGGGCTCGGTATTGAACTGGATAGGGATCAACTGATGAAGGGCAATGCGCTCTATCAGCAACATGGCCTTGGCGCGCGTGACGACGGCATCGCCATGCAATACCTGATCCCCAATTGGCGCTTCGATAATAAACGTCCGGCGCTGGTGCGCTAGCGCTGGGCGGCGCCCCGGTCCGCCTTGGGCGTGGGCGCCGTGGCGACAGCCGCAGGCTAATCCTGGGGTAAAAAAAAAGGCCGGGAGCGATTCCCGGCCAACCTATCAAAGTTCATTCACACATAGCAAAGGGTGGTTCAGTGGTGGTAAGGGTAATCAGGTCACCGGCGCCGGGTTGAATACCGACAGGGCGTTATGAATGCCCCATTGATCGGACCAGGTTTTTTTGCGGCCGCTGGCGATATCCAGGATCAGTTCAAACAATTGCCAGCCCACGTCTTCAATGGTTGCCCTGCCGGTGGCGATGGAACCGGCGCTGATATCCATCAAATCAAACCAGCGGTCGGCCAGCGCGTCGCGCGTCGCCATCTTGATCACCGGCACGGCCACCAAACCATAGGGTGTGCCGCGCCCGGTGGTAAATACCTGTATGGTGATGCCGGAGGCAAGCTGCTGGGTACCGCAAATAAAATCACTGGCGGGGGTGGCGGCGAAAATCAGCCCCTTTTTCGTCGGACGCTGGCCGGGGGAGAGCACCTCCACAATGGCGCTGGTGCCTGATTTGGCGATGGAACCGAGCGATTTCTCAACAATATTGGCCAAACCGCCTTTTTTATTGCCCGGGGTGGTATTGGCGCTGCGATCGCTTTTACCATCGTCAAGGTAATTATCATACCAGGCCATTTCCTCCAGCAACCGGCGTCCCACCTGTTCGTCAGCCGCCCGCGGCGTCAGCAGGTGGATGGCGTCGCGCACTTCGGTCACTTCCGAAAACATCACCGTCGCGCCGCAGCGCACCAGCAGATCGGAGGCAAAGCCCACCGCTGGATTGGCGGTTACGCCGGAGAACGCATCGCTGCCGCCGCACTGCGTGCCCACCACCAGATCGGATACCGGGCAGGTTTGGCGCTGGCGGGTGTTCAGACGCCGCAGATGATCTTCCGCTACCTGCAGAATATCATCCACCATGGACTTGAAGCCCACGTGTTTTTCGTCCTGGAGACGGGTGATGCTCACCCCCGGGCGTTCCACCGCGATGGGAATTTGATCCTCGGTGCCGGCCAGCAGGCGTTCGGGCGGCAATTTTTCGCAGCCCAGGCCAATCACCATGATTTCGCCGCCGAAATTCGGGTTGAGGGAGATATTATGGATGGTGCGAATCGGCACCACCGCGGCGGGCGCATTAATGGCCACGCCGCAGCCGTACAGATGGCTTAGCCCGACCACGCCGTCGACGTTGGGGTATTTTGGCAATAGATCGCGTTCAATCAGTTTCACCACGTATTCAACCACGCCGGCCACGCATTGTACGCTGGTGGTAATGCCCAGCAGGTTTTTAGTGCCGACGCTGCCGTCGGCATTCCGGTATCCTTCGAAGGTATAGCCCTCCAGCGGCGGCAACGTCGGCGGGACCTTGGTGGCCAGCGGCAGGGTTTCCAGCGCCGGGGCCTTGGGCATCTCGACCAGCGATTCATCAATCCAGCTGCCCTGTTTGATTTCACGCAAGGCATAGCCAATCACTTCGCCATAACGGACGATATCGCCGCCGATAGCGATATCGCGCAGGGCGACTTTATGCCCTTGCGGAACATGCTCGATTAATTTCAAGCCGTCCGCGAATTGAGTGCCGGCCGGCAAACCATTATTGTTCACGATAATCGCGACGTTATCGTCGACGTGAACTTTGATATACAATGCCTTTTCCGCATTGGTCATTATTGTTGATGACATAAACGTCTCCGCAAATACTAATCTGTTGTTATAACCCGAACCAGCGTTCAGCCAGGATAACAATACGGGTGATGAGGATATTATATGCGGAATAGGGGCACTTCTCATTGTGCAAATGCACGATTTTATAGCGGCTATACCCGGGATTTATTTGTCATATGTTCAGTATAATGTGATAAAGGTCACCCTTCATTCGCGGCAGAATCCACGCCAAAAAATAACGTGACGACCGTCGTGCTTTCACGTGCTCATGTCCAAAAAATCGGTTATTTTAGGCTTAATTGTTGTGCTTATGCATAGTGCCATTTTTCACGATGGTTTTTATACTATGCAGGTCAGTTAAATAAGACACCAACCGGCCTACCGGTGAAATAAAAAGACTCTTACGAGAAAATATTAACTCACGATAAAAAAGCGCAACGCAAAAAATAGTGTGGTAATGATTTTTTGTGTTCCCGAAGTTTATCGCCTGATTAGAGCGTATTCAATGAGCACGACACCTCTGGTTTCAAGTAGAACAAAAACACATGTCCGTTATGTGATTTTATTAATTATCTTCCTGGTCACCGCGGTTAACTACGCCGATCGGGCAACCCTGTCCATTGCCGGTTCCGATGTCGCCAAGACGCTGGGGCTGGACGCCGGGCAAATGGGGCAGATATTCGCCGCGTTTGGCTGGGCTTACCTTATTATGCAAATTCCCGGCGGCTGGCTGCTGGACCGTTTCGGGTCCAAACGCGTTTATACCTACAGCCTGTTTTTCTGGTCGCTGTTTACGCTGCTGCAGGGATTCGTCGGCTTTTTCCCGGTGGCTTACGCGGCGATGACGCTGTTTATCCTGCGCTTTATGCTGGGTTTCTCCGAGGCGCCGTCTTTCCCGGCCAATGCGCGCATCGTCGCCGCCTGGTTCCCCACCATTGAACGCGGCACCGCGTCGGCGATTTTTAACTCGGCGCAGTATTTCGCCCTGGCGATATTTTCTCCCATCCTGGGCTGGCTGACCTATTCCTGGGGATGGGAACATGTCTTCACCGTCATGGGCGTGCTGGGTTTCATCATGACGATGGTGTGGATCAAATATATTCAAAACCCGAATAAACACCCCCGCGTTTCGCAGCAGGAGCTGGATTACATCGCCGCCGGCGGCGCCATGGTCGATATGGACACGCCAAAAGACGGCAAAAAAGACGGCCCGCGCTGGGATTATGTCAAACAGATGCTGACCAACCGCATGATGCTCGGCGTATTTTTCGGCCAGTATTTCATCAACAGTATTACCTGGTTCTTCCTGACCTGGTTTCCGATTTACCTGGTGCAGGATAAGGGCATGTCCATCCTGAAAGTGGGCCTGATTGCCTCGATCCCGGCGCTGTTCGGTTTTGCCGGCGGCGTCCTGGGCGGCGTGGTTTCCGATATTCTGATCAAGCGCGGCCACTCGCTGACCGTGTCGCGTAAGATACCGATCGTCGTGGGCATGCTGCTGGCCACCAGCATTATCTTGTGCAACTACACCAACAATACGGTCATCGTGGTGGCGCTGATGGCGCTGGCGTTCTTCGGCAAAGGCTTCGGCGCCCTGGGCTGGCCGGTGATTTCCGATACCGCGCCGAAAGAAGTGATCGGCCTGTGCGGCGGCATATTCAATGTGTTCGGCAACGTGGCTTCCATCGTTACGCCGCTGGCTATCGGTTATATGGTCAAGGAATTGCATTCATTCAACGCCGCGCTGATCTTTGTCGGCTGTTCCGCCCTGGCGGCCATGCTGTGCTACCTGGTGGTGGTCGGCGAAATCAAGCGACTGGTGCTGGTTAAATCCTGATATCGCGGGCCCGGCGTTTTGGGGCCCGCTACTTTCTGTTTCATTGCATAGAGGTAAATTATGAACACTCCACTACTGCCTAACCGTTTTCGCCAGGGGTTACTTCAGGGGGAAACCCAGATTGGGTGCTGGTGCGCGCTGGCAAATCCCATTACCACGGAAGTATTGGGCCTGGCGGGATTCGACTGGCTGGTACTGGACGGTGAGCACGCACCTAATGACGTCGGCACGTTTGTTCCGCAGCTGATGGCGCTTAAGGGCAGCCACAGCGCGCCGGTGGTGCGTCCGCCAACCAATGAGCCGGTGATTATCAAACGCCTGCTGGATATTGGTTTTTATAATTTCCTGATCCCGTTTGTCGAAACCGAAGAGCAGGCCCTGCGCGCGGTATCCTCCACCCGGTATCCACCCGCCGGCATCCGCGGCGTGTCGGTTTCCCATCGTTCCAATATGTTTGGCACCGTGCCGGACTATAACGCCACCATCAATGACAATATCACCGTGCTGGTGCAGATCGAAAGCCAGGAAGGCGTGGACAATATCGACGCCATCGCCGCTGTGGATGGCGTCGACGGTATCTTTGTCGGCCCGGGCGATTTGTCCGCGGCGCTGGGTTACCTGGGACAGCCGGGCCATGAAGCGGTGCAAAGCGTCATCCGCCATATTTTTGCCCGCGCCAAGGCCCATGGCAAGCCGAGCGGCATCCTGGCGCCGGTGGAAGCCGACGCCCGCCGTTATCTGGAGTGGGGCGCCACCTTCGTTGCCGTCGGCAGCGATCTCGGCGTATTCCGCGGCGGCACCCAGGCGCTGGCCGACAAATTTAAAAAATAACTGACATGGCGCGTCTGACGCGCCCTACACTTTTTATAGCAAGCGTTAAGAGGTAATAGTAATGAAAATTGGATTTATTGGCTTGGGCATCATGGGAAAACCAATGAGCAAAAACCTGCTGAAAGCGGGTTACTCATTAGTGGTACTGGATCGCAATACCGAAGCGGTAGCGGAAGTGGTTGCGGCCGGAGCCACCTCAGCCGACACGGCGAAGGCCGTGGCCGAACAAACCGATATCATTATCACCATGCTGCCGAACTCTCCGCATGTTAAAGAAGTGGTGCTGGGTGAAAACGGCGTGGTAGAAGGCGCCAAAGCCGGTACCCTGGTCATTGATATGAGCTCCATCGCGCCGTTGGCCAGCCGCGAAATCGCCGCCGCCCTGGCGGAAAAAGGCATCGACATGCTTGATGCCCCGGTCAGCGGCGGCGAGCCCAAAGCCATCGAAGGCACCCTGTCCGTGATGGTCGGCGGTGATAAGGCTTTATTCGACAAGAGCTTTGAACTGCTGAAGGCCATGGCGGCTTCCGTGGTGCATACCGGTGATATCGGCGCCGGTAACGTCACCAAACTGGCCAACCAGGTGATCGTGGCGCTGAATATCGCCGCCATGTCGGAAGCGCTGGTGCTGGCAACCAAGGCCGGCGTCGACCCGGAAAAAGTATTCCAGGCCATTCGCGGCGGACTGGCGGGCAGCACGGTGCTGGAAGCCAAGGCGCCGATGGTATTGGATCGCAACTTCAAGCCGGGTTTCCGCATTGACTTGCATATCAAGGATCTGGCCAATGCCCTGGATACGTCGCATGGCGTCGGCGCGCAACTGCCGTTAACCGCGGTGGTAATGGAAATGATGCAGGCCCTGAAGCAAGACGATTTGGGCAATGCGGATCACAGCGCCCTGGCTTGTTATTATGAAAAATTGGCCAAGATTGAAGTTAAGCGGCAATAAATTGGTCGGGCGCCGGACCGGCGCCCTGCGAGGCGGCAAAATAGCTATTTTGCCGGCTTCAGCTCAACAGGCGCAGGTAGTCTATGAAGATAGTAATCGCACCGGATTCTTACAAAGAAAGTTTGTCTGCCTTGGAGGTCGCAACGCAGATCGAACAGGGATTTCGTGACGTGTTTCCCGATGCCCATTACGTCAAATTGCCGGTGGCGGATGGCGGTGAGGGCACCGTGGAGGCCATGGTGGCGGCCACCGGGGGAGAAATCGTCAAGGTCAGGGTCACCGGCCCCCTTGGCGACCAGGTGGACGGCTTTTTCGGCCTGTCCGGCGATAAACAAACCGCGTTTATCGAAATGGCCGCCGCCAGCGGGCTGGAATTGGTGCGCGCCTGCGACCGCAATCCGCTGTTAACCACCTCTTTCGGCACCGGCGAGCTGATCCGCTGCGCACTGGATCACGGCGTTAAACATTGCATTATCGGCATCGGCGGCAGCGCCACCAACGACGGCGGCGCCGGCATGGTGCAGGCGCTGGGCGGCGGGCTGCTCGACGCGCAGGGTCAACAGATCGGTTACGGCGGCGGCGAGCTGGATAAGCTGGCGCGTATCGATATTACCCATCTGGATCCGCGCATCAGGGAATGCCGTTTCGAGGTAGCCTGCGACGTCACCAATCCCCTGACCGGCGATGAGGGCGCCACGGCGATATTCGGCCCGCAGAAAGGCGCGACGCCTGCCATGATCCGGCAACTTGACGCCTCGCTTGGGCATTATGCCGCCATTATCAAACGCGATTTGGATAAAGATGTCGAACATATCCCCGGCGCGGGCGCGGCCGGCGGCATGGGCGCCGGTTTACAGGCGTTTTGCGGCGCGGAGCTGCGCAAAGGTATCGAAATCGTTACCGAGGCGCTGGGACTGGATGCCCTGGTCAGGGACGCTACCCTGGTGATCACCGGGGAAGGGCGCATCGACAGCCAGACCATCCACGGTAAAGTGCCGATTGGGGTGGCGCTGGTCGCCAAACGCTATAACAAGCCGGTGATCGGCATCGCCGGCAGCCTGACCGCCGACGTGGGGGTGGTGCATCAGCACGGCCTGGACGCGGTGTTCAGCGTGTTATATGAAATCTGCACGCTGGAGGACGCGCTGGAAAACGCCGCCGCCAATGTGCGCATGACCGCGCGCAATATCGCGGCTACCATCAAGCTGGCCCGCGAGATGGCCTGATTTACAAGACGCCGGCTAAACGCCGGGGTAAAGGGTGGCGCAGCTTCACGGCGGCCACTCTTTTTTTTTTGCGCGGCCTGGCCGGCGGTGCCTAAGCCGTAAGAAAAGGCGCGGACGCCAGGGTGACATTTTCAATTTCATCCAGCATTTCCAGCCACTCCGGCTCCAGCGCCGCCAGCGGCGCGCCCGCGCGCAGTTGGCGTTCGATATCGGCGCAGAGCCGCCTGAGCCTGGGCACGCCGCTGTAGCTGCAACTGCCGTGCAGTTTGTGCACCAGCTCACCGATATGCGGGTCCTCGACGCCGTTTACCACGGCGGTCACCCGTTGTTTTACCTCGATTAAAAAGCTGACCAGCATCCCCAGCAGGTCTTGGGCCAAATCCGGTTTGTCGGCGGCCTGGCGCAGCGCCAACTGCCAATCCAGGGTGGCGTCCTGATTGTCCTGCTCCGCGGTCGCGTCCGCCGTCTGCGCGTGCGGCGAGCGGCGTACCTCTTCGGCGCCATAACGCGCCAGCAGCCGCTGCAATCTGTTTTCGTCGATGGGTTTGGCCAGGTAATCATCCATGCCGGCCTCAAGCAGTTTTTCCCGCTCATTGCCCAGCGTATGGGCGGTAACCGCCACGATGGGCGTTTGCGCGTGGCGCGGCAACTGCCGCATCAGCTCGGCCGCGCGCAGGCCGTCAATTTCCGGCATCTGGATATCCATCAGGATCAGATCCAGCGGATGCCCGTCGGCGTAGGCCAGCGCTTCGCGGGCGTTTTGGCATAAAATGGTGTGTTCCACCTGCTCTTGCAGCAGCGCGCCGATAAGCTTCAGGTTGGCCGGATTGTCATCCACCGCCATGACGGTCAGCGGCAGGCGCGCGGCGCGGGGCGGCGTGACTTGGCTTACCACGGGCCGCGGCCGCGCGCGCAGCAAGGGTAAAAACCGGTTGGCGGAGACCGGCTTCGCCAGGCAGGCACAGGCGCCCATGCGTTTGATCTGCTCAGCCTCCACCATGGCGGGGCTGGGCAAGGCCAGGATCACGCAGCCGGCAATCCCGGCGGCTTCAGCCAGCTCGCGCTTGATATCGATTAACGAGAGGCGCTGCGTCACCGGTTTGCCGATAAGCAAAATATCATAGTGCCCCGCCGGCAGTTGCGTAAGCGTCGGACTGAAACTGACCGTCAGCGGCGTGGCGCGCAGCATATCCAGCGTCGCCTGGGCGGCGGCGGGGTTGGCTTCGACAAACGCCAGGCTTTTATCGCGCAGATGGGCATAATCCGGCGCGCCGTCGGCCCCGCTCAACTGCAGGGGGATATGAAACCAAAAGGACGAGCCGCGGTCGACCTGGCTGTGGAAATTGATATCGCCGCCCATTTCCTTGATCAGTTTCTGGGTAATCACCAGCCCCAGGCCGGTGCCGCCGTGGCGGCGGGTAATGCTGGCGTCCGCCTGGCGAAACGCCTGGAACAGCTGCGACTGCTGACGTTCGGCGATGCCGATCCCGGTATCGTGGATCTGCACCTCCAGCTCCATTTGATGGTTCCCGGTGCCGTGTTTTTCGATGCGGATATCGATATTGCCCTGTTCGGTAAACTTGATGGCGTTACCCAACAGGTTGGTAATGACCTGCTGCAGACGCAGGGGATCGCCCACCACGCCGTCCGGCACATCCTGCTGCACGTTCAGGGTAATCTCCAGTCCCTTCTCGTGGGCGGTCTGCGCCAGCAGGACAATCACCTCATCCAGGGTGGCGCGCAGCGCGAACGGAATGGCCTCCAGCAGCAGCTTGCCGGCTTCCAGTTTGGAAAAATCCAGCACATCGTTAATAATGCTAAGCAGGTTATTGCCCGAACGTTCTATGGTCTGCAGGTAATCCCGCTGCGTCGGCGACAGCGGCGTTTTTAACGTCTGCCGGGTAAAACCGATGACGCCGTTAAGCGGGGTGCGCAGTTCGTGGGACATATTGGCCAGGAATTCCGATTTGATGCGCACCGCCTCCTGGGCGCGTTTTTTAGCCAGATCCAGCTCGACGTTCTGGATCTCCATCTGCTCCAGGGTTTCGCGCAGGTCCGAGGTGGCCTGATCGATATTCTGCTGCATTTCCTCATGATATGCCGTCAGCGACATGGCCATTGAGTTGATGCCGTTTTTCAGCATATCCAGCTCACCGAGCATATACCCCTCCACCCGGCTGTCGAGCTGGCCGCGCCGGATGCGATCGACCGTGCTGACCATATTGCGGATGGGGCCGGTAACATCGCGCATCAGGCGATAGGCGAACAGCATGGCGATACACAGACACAGCAGCAGCAGCAGCGTCGAGACAAAGGCTTCTTTATATTGCTGCAACCGTACCGAATCCAGGTCCAGCTCAATGGTAATATAGCCCAGCGGCGCGATGCGGGCGTCGGCCTGGTTTGCCGGGTCGGGCAAATCATCCTCCGACCAGATGGGCGCGCGCATGATAAGCGTACCGCCCAGGCGCGCCAGGGTCAGTTCGCCGGGCGGCGGACTGCCCGGCGGCAACTGCTGTTGGTTGATATTCTGGTGGTAGTTGGAGGTGGCGAAAAGTTTATTATTGGCATCGAACACGCTTATCGAGCGTACAATATCGGAGTGATGGCGATGCAGCAGGTTGACGAGATGGCGCACCGAGTCGCGGTCATGAAGGGTCATGCCGTAGACGGTTGATACCGCCAGCGGTTCGATAATGCTCGTGCCGGCAGCCACAAGCTGATTCTGCAATTCGTTATAACGATGAACGACAAAAAATGCGCTTAGCAGCAAACCGATCAATAACGTCGGCGCCAGAATCAGTATCATCATCCGCGCGCGCAAGCTGTATTTGGTCATAGCGTTCCAATATGGGAGAATGATAACCCGGCTATTCAGGAAACCTGTAACAAGCAATTATGGCGCAATTCTACTCTGCAAACCGTCGCGTGGCGACACAGCAAACCCTGACCGTGACCTGTCACGATCTGGATGGTTTCGGCCAGGGTGTGGCGCGCCACCAGGGGAAAACGATTTTTATCCCCGGTCTGTTGCCGGGTGAGCAGGCCGAGGTGCGCATCACCGAGGACAAACGCCAGTTTAGCCGGGGCCGGGTGACCAAAAGGTTAAACGACAGCCCGGAGCGGGTCGCGCCGCGCTGCCCGCATTTCGGCGTTTGCGGCGGATGCCAGCAGCAGCACATCAGCCAGGCGTTGCAACAGCAAAGCAAGGCCGCCACGCTGCGCACGCTGCTGACGCGGGAAATCGGCGCGATTCCGGGCGCTATCATTCGCGTGGGCGCGGACGCCTACGGCTACCGGCGGCGCGCGCGCCTGGGGCTGGAATACCGCCAAAAGTCCCGCTCCCTGGCCATGGGCTATCGCCAGGCGAAGTCCAGCGATGTGGTGGACATTACCCATTGCCCCATCCTGATCCCGGGCCTGGAGCAACTGCTGGCGCCGTTGAAAGCGGCGCTGGCGCAGCTAAAGGCGGCCAAGCGCCTGGGGCATGTGGAACTGGTGATGGCGGACAACGGGCCGCTGGTGGTGCTGCGCCATCTTGATGTGCTTGACGACGGCGACCGGCGGCGGCTGCTGGACTTCGCCGCGCGCCATCAGGTGATGATGTGGCTGGCCGCGGACAGCGAGTCGCTGGAATGCCTGCATGGCGAGCCGCCGATATACCACATTGACGATTTGCGTCTACAGTTCAGCCCAAGGGATTTCATTCAGGTCAACGCCGAGGTTAACCGCCGCATGGTGGCGCTGGCGCTGGAATGGCTGGCGCCCGGGGCGGATGAGCGGGTGCTGGATTTGTTCTGCGGCATGGGCAACTTTACCCTGCCGCTGGCCAAACGCTGCGCCGAGGTTATCGGCGTGGAAGGGGTTGCGGCGCTAGTGGCGAATGGGCAATATAATGCACAACAGAATTTATTGAATAACGTCACCTTCTTTCATGACAATCTGGAAGAGGACGTGACCACACGGCCCTGGGCCAACCGGGGATTTGATAAAATATTGCTCGACCCGGCACGTGCCGGCGCCCTGGGCGTCATGTCCCATATTGCCGCCTGGGCGCCCCGGCGTATCGTCTATGTGTCTTGTAACCCCACAACACTTGCGCGGGATAGCACTGTGTTGATGGCGTCGGGGTATGTCCCGGCGCGCGTGGCTATGCTGGATATGTTTCCGCATAGCGGACATCTTGAATCGATGACGTTGTTTGTAAAAGATGCCGGCGTCTGTGCAAAGTAGGGAGTGGATATGGTTGCGGTAAGAAGTGCGCATTTGAATACAGCGGGCGAGTTTGTCCCCGAAGACTGGGTTGCCAGTCTGGGTCTTTCCAACCCGCAGTCAAGTGAGCGGCTGGCCGAAACCTGGCGTTATTGCGAGCAGCAATGTAAAGAGCACCCCGAGGCGGCGCTGATCCTCTGGCGCGGCATCGAGATGGTGGAGATCCTGTCCATGCTCAGCATGGACAGCGACAGCCTGTGCGCGGCGCTGCTGTTCCCCCTTGCCGACAGCGAGGTGGTCGAAGAATCGGTGCTCGAGACGCAGTTCGGCAAGAAAATCGTCGATCTGGTGCACGGCGTGCGCGATATGGACGCCATCCGCCAGTTAAAAGCCACCACTAACGACTCCATGGCCCCGGAACAGGTGGATAACGTCCGGCGCATGCTGCTGGCCATCGTCGAAGATTTCCGCTGCGTGGTCATCAAGCTTGCCGAGCGTATCGCCCATTTGCGCGAACTGAAGGACGCCCCTGAGGATGAGCGGGTACTGGCGGCGAAAGAAAGTTCCAATATCTACGCGCCGCTGGCAAACCGGCTGGGGATCGGCCAGCTCAAGTGGGAACTGGAGGATTTCTGCTTCCGGTACCTGCATCCGGACGAGTACAAGCGCATTGCGCAACTGTTGCATGAGCGGCGTATCGATCGTGAGCAGTATATCGATGATTTTGTCGCCTCGCTGCGCGATGCGATGAAAGAGGAAGGGCTGAAAGCGGATATCTACGGGCGGCCCAAGCATATCTACAGCATCTGGCGCAAGATGCAGAAAAAATCGCTGGAGTTCGACGAGCTGTTTGACGTGCGCGCCGTGCGGGTGGTGGTGGAGCGGCTGCAGGATTGTTATGCCGCGCTCGGCATCGTCCATACGCATTTTCGCCATTTGCCCGATGAGTTCGACGATTACGTCGCCAACCCCAAACCCAACGGCTACCAGTCCATTCACACCGTGGTGCTGGGGCCGCGCGGCAAAACGCTGGAAATCCAGATCCGTACCCGCCAGATGCATGAGGACGCCGAACTGGGCGTGGCGGCGCACTGGAAGTACAAGGAAGGCGCCACCGCCACCGGCGGCGTGCGCTCCGGTTACGAAGAACGCATCGCCTGGCTGCGCAAGCTGCTGGCCTGGCAGGAAGAAATGGCGGATTCGGGGGAAATCCTCGACGAAGTGCGCAGCCAGGTGTTCGACGATCGGGTCTATGTCTTTACCCCGAAAGGCGACGTGATCGATTTGCCCGCCGGCTCCACGCCGCTGGATTTCGCCTACCATATCCACAGCGATGTCGGACACCGCTGCATCGGCGCCAAGATAAGCGGGCGCATCGTGCCCTTTACCTACCAGCTGCGCATGGGCGACCAGGTGGAGATCATCACCCAGAAGCAGCCGAACCCCAGCCGCGACTGGCTGAATCCCAACCTGGGATATGTCACCACCAGCCGCGGGCGCTCGAAGATCCATAACTGGTTCCGTAAACAGGACCGGGACAAGAATATCCTGGCCGGCCGCCAGCTGCTGGACGATGAACTGGAGCATTTGGGCCTGAGCATCAAGGAAGCCGAAAAGCTGCTGCTGCCGCGCTATAACGTCAATACCCTCGACGAGCTGCTGGCGTCCATCGGCGGCGGCGACGTGCGCATCAACCAGATGATTAACTTCCTGCAGGGCAAGCTGAACAAGCCCAGCCCGGAAGAGCAGGATCGCGCGGCGCTCAAGCAACTGACGCAAAAGCCGTCCGCGGTGCCGCGCTCGAAGGATAACGGCCGGGTGGTGGTGGAAGGGGTCGGCAACCTGATGCACCATATCGCCCGCTGCTGCCAGCCGATCCCCGGCGATGAGATTACCGGTTTCATTACCCGCGGCCGCGGCATCTCCATTCACCGCGCGGACTGCGAGCAATTGGCGGATTTACAGGCCAACGCCCCCGAACGCATTGTCGACGCCGTCTGGGGCGAGAGTTATTCCAGCGGCTACTCGCTGGTGGTGCGGGTCGTGGCCAACGATCGCAGCGGCCTGCTGCGCGATATCACCACTATCCTGGCCAATGAAAAGGTCAACGTGCTGGGCGTGGCCAGCCGCAGCGACATCAAACAGCAGCTGGCGACCATCGATATGGATATTGAAATCTATAACCTGCAGGTACTTGGCCGGGTATTGTCCAAACTTAATCAACTGCCGGACGTGATCGACGCGCGCCGGCTGCACGGAGAATAATATGACCGCGAACGCCATCGATGCCTCGGCCGCCGCCCAGGCCAGGCTGCTGGCCATCATGACCCGCCTGCGCGACCCGCGCACGGGCTGTCCGTGGGACAAGCGCCAGACGTTCGACACCATCGTCCCCTACACCCTGGAGGAGACCTACGAGGTGCTGGACGCCATTGCCCGGCGCGATTATGACGATTTGCGCGACGAATTGGGCGATTTGCTGTTCCAGGTGGTGTTTTACGCTGAAATGGCGCGCGAGCAGGGACTGTTCGATTTTGCCGGCGTGTGCGACGCCATCAGCGATAAACTCGAGCGCCGCCATCCGCATATTTTTGCCCGGCAGCCCGGCGAGGACGGCGCGGCGCCTCCCGGCCAGTGGGAACAGCTCAAGGCGCGGGAACGGGCGGAAAAAGAACGCCTGTCGCCGCTCGACGATATTCCCGACGCCCTGCCGGCGTTGATGAAGGCGCAGAAAATCCAGCAGCGCTGCGCCACGGTGGGTTTTGACTGGACCACGCTCGGCCCGGTGGTGGACAAGGTCTACGAAGAAATCAATGAGGTGATGCACGAAGCCCGCCAGGCGGTGGTGGATGAAGATAAGCTTGAGGAAGAACTGGGCGATCTGCTGTTCGCCACCGTCAACCTGACCCGCCATTTGGGCAAGAAAGCGGAAACCGCTTTGCAAAAAGCCAACCGTAAATTCGAGCGCCGGTTTCGCCAGGTGGAAGAGATTATCCAGGCCCAGGGGCAAACCCTGCCCCAGGCCAGTCTCGAGCAGATGGAAGCCGCCTGGCGGCAAATAAAAAAACGGGAAATCGCCGGGTAAACTCATCATTGCCGCTATGTTAACGATAACGCCGTTTTCGTAGCTAATATACTATAAAATAAGGTATTTATGGCAAGCGGTCATCGACTGGGCCCGCTGATGCGGCCGTTATGCCGCCTGCGCGATTTGCAAAACGAACGTTTGTGGCCGATTCGCGCTTCAGGTATACTGTTTTCCCGTCTTGGTTATTCCGTCTTTACACCTAAATTCTCAGGTTCAGCATGACAACAAATTATATTTTTGTAACCGGCGGGGTCGTTTCCTCATTGGGTAAAGGCATTGCCGCGGCCTCCCTGGCGGCTATTCTCGAAGCCCGGGGACTCAACGTTACCATCATGAAGCTGGACCCCTACATCAATGTGGATCCGGGTACCATGAGCCCTATCCAGCACGGCGAAGTGTTTGTCACCGAGGACGGAGCGGAAACCGATCTGGATCTGGGTCACTACGAGCGCTTTATCCGCACCAAAATGTCGCGTCGTAATAATTTCACCACCGGCCGCATATACTCCGACGTGCTGCGCAAAGAGCGCCGCGGCGATTATCTCGGCGCCACCATCCAGGTCATTCCGCATATCACCAACAACATCAAGGAACGCATCCTTGAAGGCGGCGAAGGCCACGACGTGGTGCTGGTGGAAATCGGCGGCACCGTGGGCGATATCGAATCCCTGCCGTTCCTCGAGGCCATCCGCCAGATGGCGGTGGACGTGGGCCGCGAACACACCATCTACATGCACCTCACCCTGGTGCCCTATATGGCCGCGTCGGGCGAGGTGAAAACCAAGCCGACCCAGCATTCGGTCAAGGAACTGCTTTCCATCGGCATCCAGCCGGACGTGCTGATTTGCCGCTCCGATCGCTCGGTGCCCAACAACGAGCGGGCTAAAATCGCTTTATTCTGCAATGTGCCGGAAAAAGCGGTAATTTCCCTGAAAGATGTTGATTCCATTTATAAAATCCCGGCTCTCTTGAAATCCCAAGGCCTGGACGATTATATTTGTAAACGATTCAGCCTGAACTGTCCCGAGGCTAACCTGTCTGAATGGGAACAGGTGGTGTACGAGGAAGCCAATCCGGGCGGCGAAGTCACCATCGGCATGGTCGGTAAATATGTCGAACTGCCGGACGCGTATAAATCGGTTATCGAGGCGCTGAAGCACGCCGGGCTGAAAAACCGCCTGACGGTGAATATCAAGCTTATCGATTCGCAGGATGTGGAAACCCGCGGCGTGGAGATCCTGAAAAACCTCGATGCCATCCTGATTCCCGGCGGTTTCGGTTATCGCGGCGTCGAAGGCAAGATCCTGACCGCGCAGTACGCGCGTGAAAAGAAAATTCCCTACCTGGGCATCTGCCTGGGGTTGCAGGTGGCGTTAATCGAATTTGCCCGGCACGTGGCGGGCATGGAAAACGCAAACTCCACCGAATTTGTGCCAGACTGTAAGTATCCGGTGGTCGCGTTGATTACCGAGTGGCGCGACGAAAACGGCGTCGTGGAAACGCGCACCGAGCAAAGCGATCTGGGCGGCACCATGCGCCTGGGCAGCCAGGCTTGCCAGTTAACCGACGGCAGCCTGGTGCGCAGCATGTACGGCGAGCAGACCATCGTCGAGCGTCACCGCCACCGCTATGAAGTCAACAATATGCTGTTAAAGCCGATCGAAGCCGCCGGCCTGCGCGTTGCGGGGCTGTCGGGGGATAACCGCCTGGTGGAGATTATTGAATACCCGGATCATCCGTGGTTCGTGGCGTGCCAGTTCCATCCCGAGTTTACCTCGACGCCCCGTGACGGCCATCCGTTGTTCACCGGCTTCGTCAAGGCGGCCGGCGAGTACCAGAAGCGTCAGCTGAAATAAATTTGAACAGGCGGGCGGCGCGCGGTCAGGGTATCGCGGGCGGGTCGTCAGGAATTTTGTTTTAACTTGTACTGAGGAAATACTAAATGTCCAAAATTGTTAAAGTCATCGGCCGTGAAATCATCGATTCACGCGGCAATCCGACTGTAGAAGCAGAAGTGCATCTGGAAGGTGGTTTTGTAGGTTTGGCCGCTGCGCCGTCAGGTGCTTCCACCGGTTCGCGCGAAGCGCTTGAACTGCGTGACGGCGACAAATCGCGTTTTCTGGGTAAAGGCGTGACCAAGGCGGTTGCCGCGGTTAACGGTCCCATCGCTGAAGCGGTGCTGGGCAAAGACGCGAAAGACCAGGCCAATATCGACAAGATCATGATCGATCTGGACGGCACGGAAAACAAATCCAAATTTGGCGCCAACGCCATCCTGGCAGTTTCCCTGGCTGCGGCCAAGGCCGCCGCCGCGTCCAAAGGCATGCCTTTGTACGAACACATCGCTGAACTGAACGGCACCGCCGGCAAGTTCTCCATGCCGTTGCCGATGATGAACATCATCAACGGCGGCGAACATGCCGACAACAACGTCGACATCCAGGAATTCATGATCCAGCCGGTTGGCGCTAAAACCGTCAAGGAAGCGATTCGCATGGGTTCTGAAGTGTTCCATAACCTGGCGAAAGTGCTGAAGGCCAAGGGCCTGAATACCGCCGTTGGCGACGAAGGCGGCTACGCGCCGAACCTGGAATCCAACTCCGCCGCCCTGGCCGCCATCAAGGAAGCCGTGGAAAAAGCCGGTTATGTGCTGGGTAAAGATATCACCCTGGCCATGGACTGCGCCGCGTCTGAATTCTACAGCAAGGAAACCGGTAAATACGAACTGAAAGGCGAAGGCAAATCCTTCACCTCCGAAGAGTTCACCCACTACCTGGAAGGCCTGACCAAGACCTACCCGATCGTCTCCATCGAAGATGGCCTGGACGAATCGGATTGGGACGGCTTTGCCTACCAGACCAAAGTGCTGGGCGACAAAATCCAGCTGGTCGGTGATGACCTGTTCGTGACCAATACCAAGATCCTGAAAGAAGGTATCGATAAAGGCATCGCCAACTCCATCCTGATCAAGTTCAACCAGATCGGTTCGTTGACCGAAACCCTGGCGGCGATCAAAATGGCGAAAGATGCCGGTTACACCACCATCATCTCTCACCGTTCCGGCGAAACCGAAGACGCCACCATTGCCGATCTGGCCGTGGGCACCGCCGCGGGTCAAATCAAGACCGGTTCCATGAGCCGTTCCGACCGCGTTGCCAAGTACAACCAGCTGATTCGCATCGAAGAAGCCCTGGGCGCACGCGCACCGTTCAACGGTCTGAAAGAAGTGAAAGGCCAGGCATAATTGCCCATTCCCGACTCAGTGCGTCGTTTGCCGGCATGCTGACAGGAAATGCGGATGATGTTTTTATCACTTTTCGCATCTTCAAAAGCCCCATCGTAAAGATGGGGCTTTTTCTTGTCGTTTAATAGGGATTCAGCCGAAATCCACATCTAGCGCCTGATAGACGGCATAGTATGTGTCAGTAGTTAGCCATAATAAAAGAATGACATGGTAACCGCTTTTATTCCATGGCAGTGGAATAAGCATGTTATCTCTTGGTTTTAATGCCGCCGCGTGCTGCCAGTAGGGGGTTTGCGGGTTCAGCATTTCCCAGAACGGCACCGGTTCAAACTGGTCGCGAGAATAAGGCCATCGTTGCGACCAATCATCCTTGGTGATAAACGCCCGATAGCCCCTGGTGGCGCGCAGGACGTAATATAACCATTCTACATATAATTCCTGACCGCGGTTTACCCTGATCCTGGGCCAGGTAAAGGGAATGCCTAAATAGAAAGTCATATCCTGGTCGTCCAAAGACACCAGGCCCCGCCTATCCTGGTGACCACCGCTAAGGATGTAAAAGTCAGAGGGTGGCGTTGAGCTTTCTACATCATCCTGAAATGGTTGGCGAACAGGCCCCGGGAACCGGTCGGGAAAATTTTTGCCCCCGGTTATGGCTTCGGCAAACCAGACTTCAAGATATCCCTGATTGGCAAGAAACTGGGCGCGTGAGGGTGGGACCGTCAAGCGGCCAAGGCGGGCCCCATAATCAACGTTTGATTCGCCGGAACATAGCGGGCACTCGGCGCGCTGGATTTTATCTCGCTGACAATGGGCATCGGGTGGGTTAAAGAGACGATGGCCATTACCGATATGATTCACCCTATAAAAACATTTAATATTTGAATTTTTTTTAGGTGGGTCAACTGTTTTTGCTTTATGGTACATAAGTGTCTCCAGATTTACTCGCAACGGAAAATCTTATTATTAGTGTACGCGTCAGCGAAATGAATGATCTTTTACATTAAGTTGAAAAATCTGATAGCAAAAATTTCTATGGTTATCTGTATAAGTAATTTACTTTTATATGTATGATGAAACCCGGTAATTGTTTTTAAATTGCAGGTCTTATTTCCATGTTAATATGCAGTGTTTGAATCAATATCAATATCGAAAGCCTGATAAACGGCATCTTCAAAATCAGCTATAAGCCATAATAAGACGATGACATGATGCCCTGTTTTATTGAAGGGAATGGGAATTGAATGATGCGTTCTTGGTTGTAACTGCGCCGGGAACTGCCAAAAGGGGAACTCTTGGTTAATATTCTCCCAAAACGGACGCAGCTCCAACTGAGCTCGCGTAATACGGGCATTGGGATTCCAGTCGTCGCGGGTAATAAACGCCCGATAGCCTCTGGTGAGCCGTCGCCTATCGTAAAGCCATTCTATGTTTAATATCTGACCGGCGCTCAACCGTATCCTGGGCCATTGACGAATAGCGAACAAGGTGAAGATGGCGATTTGATTATCGGTAAAATTTACTGCACTAATCTCCCCACTTTGGCCGCCACTGAGAATAAAGCCATCCTCGGGCGGAGTTGCACTCCAGACATCATCCTGGAAAGGCCAAAAAACAGCTCCGCCATTGAGATCTGGGAAATTTTTTCCGCCGGTTGCTGTATTGACTTGCAGGGGGCTAAGCCTGCCTAAATCGACCAGGGTTTGCGCACGCGAAGCCGGAGTAACGATAGGCAAGGGTGGCACTGGCGTATCGTCGACTGTCGAGTTTATACAACAGCCTCTGTTGTTATAGCGAATATTATTGGACTGATCCCAGTAAGGTGATAAAGAATAACCATCGCGCCAGTTACAACTGTTGCGATAGTCCCTTGAGTAATTGTCGTTAGGATTAACTTTCGATAAATGATCTTTAAGGGTATAATTTTTATTCATGATTTACTCCTGATAAAGCGGAATCGGTATAAATATATGTTGTTTTGATATTTAAGAATTTTGCTGCCAGTTTAAATATCATCGAATAGACAGTGAACAAGATCTTTTAAAAATATGGGATATAATAGGGTAAATGAGCAATAGTTCCGGCCCAGCTATAGGCAGATATTTCCGCAGCTGGACCTTTGTTCCAGTAATGGATAACCTAACCGAAATCGACGTCAAACGCCTGATAGATAGCAATAGGCTGATTGGCTACCAGCCAGAGTAAAATAATGACATGATGACCCCTTTTGTTAAAGGGGAGCACTAAAGGCAACGTTATTCGAGGTTGTAAATCGCCTAGGTGCTCCTGCCAGGGAACTCCCTGATTGAGCGTATTGAAGAACGGAATGGGCTCCAGCTGATTACGCGCAATGCGAACTCTGGAATCCCAATTATCACGTGTGATAAACGCACGATACCCCCTGGTGACTCTGGGTATGGTGTTCACCCACTGAATGGTCAAGGATTGCGCCGGGTTAACCCGTAATCTGGGCCATTGGTTGAAATTGCCGCCAGTCAGGACACGTAATTCCTCATCTGTGGCATTGACGATATCGCGTGCGTCCCCATTACCGCCGCTGACGATCCGTCCATCAGGCGGGGGATTTGAACTTTCTATATCTGTGTGGAAAGGGAAAAGTACCGGGCCGGCAAATAAGTCAGGGAAATTTTTACCCCCGGTCATTTCATCAACCAGGAACGGTGGTAAATACCCATTATTGAGCATAATCACCGCGCGCGAAGCCGGTGATACCACGCGACCGCTTTGCGGATCGATTGGCTCGTAAAAAGGGTAGGGAGGAGGATAGCCATAATTCTGCCGGTAATCTCCACCCTGACAGTGATCAGGCCGGTAGGGAAGTTGATTATTGTCTATATAACTCATGATGGGTTCCTTGTTATCAGGTAATTGGGAAAAAATGTAATAAGCCGGTTACATTAGCCAAAATCAACATCAAATGCCTGATAAAAGGCAAAGGGTTGATCGGCAACGAGCCAAAGCAATAGGATGACGTGATGGCCTCGTTTGTTAAAAGGTAACGACATATCAAATGTTAAACGTGGCGGTAGACTACCCTGATGAGCAAACCAGGGGCTCGCCTGATTTATTTCATCAAAGAATGGGGCGGGTTCAATCTGCGCTCGCGTTAAGCGAACATTTTGCACCCAGTTATCTCTGGTAATAAAAGCACGGTAACCACGAGTAATTCGAGGGGCATCTATCAGCCATTGGATGCGCAATACCTCAGCGGGATTTACACGCAGTCTTGGCCATTCCGTAAACTGAGGGCGAAAATTAGAAAATTCCGCATCGGTGAAATTAATTCTACCGCGCTGATCAAGATGACCGCCACTAAGTATAAAATTATCCGGGGGAGGCGTTGCGCTTTCAACATCCTCCTGAAACGGAAAGGGTACTTGCCCACCAAATAAGTTGGGAAAATTTTTGCCACCGGTGGTTTGATTTACCGTAAAGAATTCCAAGCCGTTCACATTCAGAAGAATTTGGGCGCGTGAAGCCGGCGACACTACGCGACCGGTTAGCGGGTCGAGCGGCTGGTAAAAAGGGTAGGGCTCCGGATAAATACCGCCACAGGGTGGTTTGACGGGATAAGGATGAGGCGGCTGTTGCGGACAGTCAGGGCGGTAATTTTCAACCGAATTGTGATCGGCGTTGCGATAGGCATCAGGGCGATTGGGATCTTGATTATAATCTATATGGCTCATAGTTAACTCCTGAAATGAAAAGTAATATATTTAGAAATAGTAGGGCCGTACCATTTTCCAAATTATTACACGGTCATTGTGATTGACGGTTCATGCTTAATATGTGATTGCAATCATGAATGTTTTTTGTTGCCAAATGCCTTTTATGCTTGATAACCCTCTCGGCTCAACATTGGAATGAGCGTAAATAACGTTAATCCCGCGCCCGGTTGATATAGACGGCGGCAGGACATAATTTCGTTGCGCATTTAATTTGATTAATATCCACATCAAAGGCCTGATAAAAGCCATTATCAATATCCATACGCGGTCGGTTTGGGATTATAGCCTGTATAATTAATTGCAGAGTTGCTGCGATCCTGGTGCTGATCTGATTGGTAATATTAATATGCCGCCGCAGCGCCATCGGCCAGCGGCGGAGTGTTTATTTGGCTTAACCTATATCCACATCAAAACCCTGATAGAATCCGTTCGGCGAATCGGCAGTTACCCACACCATGACAATAATGTGATGACCTCTTTTGTTAAACGGTATCGGGGCGCTATGAAAAACCCGCGGGATCAACTGGTCACGAAAATTATTGAAGGGAACCAGCGGACTGATATCCTCATAGAAGGGTCTTGATTCGAGCTGCTCGCGGGTAATACGCTGATTGGGGTTCCAGCCGTCACGGGTGATAAACCAGCGATAGCCCCGGGTGACATGCGCCTGTTGATAAAACCATTCCACATTAAATCGCTGGCCCGGCGCTACCCGTAGCCTGGGCCAGCCGGCAAACCGGGGCGCCAGTTGGTTTAGCTCGGCATCGGTAAAATTGACCCTATTACGGTTACCGGTCCTGCCGCCGCTGATGATAAAGCCATCAGGCGGCGGCGCGGCGCCCCAGGCATCGGTTTGAAACGGTGGGGGAGGTGTTCCGCCTGTGGTGGCGGGAAAGTTTTTGCCCCCTTCCATTTCATTGGCTTCCCAGGCCGCCAACAAACCCTCATTGACCAGAAACTGGGCGCGTGATGGCGGGTTTATCACGCGTCCGTGGCGCGCCTCGACTTCCCGGTAATAGTTTTTATCAATGTAGCTGTAACAGTTATCGCGCGGGAAATCCTGCTGGCAAAGCGGAGGCGGATAGTCATGACAGCCGCTTCCTCCCCGGTGAGGGACGTGGCCGCCGTGCCCATAATGATGGGGATCCCGGTAACCGTCCTCATTCCGAGGGTAATTGGCGTAGTCATTCTCATGCTCGCGTTGATCAGGATAATTATCTGGTCTTTCGTTATCATAAGTGCCCATATCTGGCTCCTGTTAGGTCTCAAAAAGAAAAGCGGAATGGCATCCGCGGACTTACCTCTGATACAGGGCAGTATCGTTGAACGCGCGCGAGCGGGGTGTGATGACGCCGGGGAATGGTTTTTATTGCCAGTTGCCTTTTGTGGGGGTAACGCGGCAGTGAGGAAACATTAGGTATTGTGCCGCCGGCAAGAGAAATTTGGTCTGCTTCAGCTAAAATGTAATAATCACCGCCCTTATAGCTAGGCAATTAATCGAGAACATCATGCAGTACCCGCTTAACGAGATTTTCCAGACGCTTCAGGGCGAAGGCTATTTTACCGGCGTGCCGGCGATATTTATCCGCCTGCAGGGTTGCCCTGTGGGCTGCAGCTGGTGCGATACCAAACATACCTGGGAAATGGACCCGCTTCGGGAGGCCCCTCTGGGGGACATTACGTTAAAAACCGCCGACAGCGACCGCTGGGCCACGGTTACGCCGGAGGAACTGCTGGCGATGATTGAACAACAGGGCTATACCGCGCGGCATGTGGTGATTACCGGCGGCGAGCCGTGCATCCACGACCTGTATACGCTGACGCAGGTGCTGGAACAGCAGGGGTTCAGCTGCCAGATTGAAACCAGCGGTACCCACGAGGTGCGTTGCACCAGCCAGACCTGGGTAACGGTGTCGCCTAAAGTGGGCATGCGCGGCGGTATGGCGATTCTGCCCCAGGCGCTGGAACGCGCCGATGAGATTAAACATCCGGTGGCGCGGGAGCGGGATATCGAACAGCTTGATGCGCTGCTGGCCACACTTGAAGACGATAAACCGCGTATTATCGCCCTGCAGCCCGTCAGCCGGCAGGACGCCGCCACGAAATTGTGCATCGCCACCTGCATCGCCCGCAACTGGCGCCTGTCCATGCAAACCCACAAATACCTGAATATCGCCTGATCCGGTGAAACGACAGGCCCGGGCCGGCACCGCCGGGGGCTAAGCCGTTATCCGGCGCGCCGCCGATAGCGCGACTTTGCCAGGCGGATGCCGGAGCCTGTTATTGATCGCCGCGATAGATGCAGCCGGCGGTACAGGTTTCTTTCACCATGATGCCGCTCAGCAGGGGCAGGCGGGGTTTAAGCTGTTGCCAAATCCAGTGGGCCAGTACTTCGCTGGTGGGGTTTTCCAGGCCGGGGATATCATTAAGATAATAATGGTCAAGCTGGTCGAGGATCGGCCGAAACAGCGCCTTGAGCTCGGCGAAGTCGATCACCCAGCCAGTGAACGGATCCACTTCACCGGTGATTTCCACGCGCACCATAAACGAATGGCCGTGCAAACGCCCGCATTTATGACCGTCGGGCACATGCGGCAAACGGTGCGCCGCCTCAAAAGTAAATTCTTTAAATAACGTGGTTACCACTATAGGGCCTCTTGTCAAAACAAACGCTGCATGGTACCGAAATGCGGCTTATGATTCTATGTTATGTGCCGCCAACCCGTAATAAGTTGGCTAAGGGGCCATCAAAACACCATGAACGCGGTCGAATCCTTGCTTTTATTCCTCTCGCCGCGGCGAACCGCCGGGCTGTGGCTGTTATGCGCCCTGACGGCGTGCGCGTGCCGCGTCAGCGCCGCCGGGGGAGAAACGCTCGCCATACCCACGGCCGACGGCGCGATGAGGGTCTATCTCTATCGTCCGATGGCCGATGCGCGCGATATGCCGGTGGTCATGGTGCTGCACGGGGTCAAACGCGACGGCGCCCAGGCGCGGGATCAATGGATCGCCGCGGCCAATCATTACCATTTCCTGATTATAGCGCCCGAATTCCCCGGCACGCGTTATCCCGGCGCGCGGGGCTATATGTTGGGCAATACCGCGGCGGGTCCTGCGGTCCTCCCGGCAGCGCAATGGTCCTATTCCCGTATTGGCGATGTTTTCAACGCGCTGCGGCGCGAGGGCATTACGCGCCGCAGCGACTATCTGTTGTACGGCCATAGCGCCGGCTGCCAGTTTGTCCACCGGATGCTGATGGCGCTGCCGGATATGCCGGCCAGGGCGGTGGTCTGCGCCTCGGCCGGCTGGTGGACGCCGCCGGATCCGCGCCGGTCCTGGCCCTACGGGCTGGCGCGCGCGCCTTTTACCCTGGATGCCGCCCAGGAAGCCCGCTTCTTTGCCCGGCCGACGCTTATCATGGTCGGAGAGCAGGATAGGCGCACCCGGCGCACCGCGATGCGTAACACCCCGCAGGCCCAGGCGCAGGGAAAGAACCGGCTTGAACGCGCCGGCTGGTATTTCCGGCGTGCGCAATCCCTGGCGGAACAGCAGAAGATGCCGTTTCACTGGCAATTTATCAGCGTATCCGGCGCCGGGCATCAAAGTCCGTTGCTGGTGGATGAGGCGGCCCGCTTTCTTAACCAGTTTAAGTAATAAGTTTTACCGAAATAACTCTTTAGGCTATTTAGTTATTTATTATTGCCATCGCATCCTTTATTGATTGCGTCGCACTGAGTAACCTTACAAACTCTGGTGATCCCTTAATACACGCCCGGCCCTACTGGTACGCACAAGGAAATTCGAACAGCAATGACGACTCAGGCCCCACCAACTTCTTTGCTCCCGCTGAATCCGGAACAACTCGCCCGCCTGCAGGCTGCAACCGGTGATTTTTCGCCGCTGCAGATGGCCTGGGTATCCGGTTATTTTTGGGGGCAGGTCAACCAGACGCCCGTCGCCGGTACCCCTCCTGCGCCCGCGCCGACGCAGGCGCACGCCATTACGCTGCTGTCCGCGTCGCAAACCGGCAACGCCCGGCGTGTGGCGGAACAGCTGCGCGACGATTTGATCGCCGCCAAACTGGATGTCACCCTGGTAAACGCCGGCGATTATAAATTTAAACACATCGCCCAGGAAAAGCTGCTGGTGATCGTCGCCTCCACCCAGGGCGAGGGCGATCCGCCGGAAGAGGCGGTGGCGCTGTATAAATACTTGTTTTCGAAAAAAGCCCCCCGGCTTGCCGATACGCGCTTTGCGGTATTGGGCCTCGGCGATACGTCCTATGAGCACTTTGCCAAGATAGGCAAGGATTTTGACGCGCGTCTGGCCGAGCTCGGCGCCCAGCGCCTGCTGGACAGGGTTGACGCCGATGTTGAATATCAGCCGGTGGCGCAAGCCTGGCGCCGGGATATCGTGGCGCTGCTGAAAGCGCGGGTGCCGCAGGAAAGCGCGGCCCGGCACGAGATAACCCTCAGCGGCGCGGTAGATGAAGTCGATTCCACGCCTTATACCAAAGAACAGCCGCTGGTGGCCGCCATTGCGGCGTCGCAAAAAATTACCAGCCGCAGCTCGCTGAAAGACGTGCGCCATATCGAAATCGATCTCGGCGACTCCGGCCTGCGTTACCAGCCGGGAGACGCCCTGGGCGTCTGGTATGAAAACGACCCGGCGCTGGTGGACGAACTCTTGACGCTGCTATGGCTGGACGGCGGACAAACGGTGACGGTGGAAGGGCAAACCTTATCCCTTGCCGATGCGCTGCGCGTTCATTATGAACTGACCCAGAACACCACCCTTATCGTCGGGGAGTATGCCGCCATGGCCCGCGACGAGGCGCTGCTGGCGCTGACGGCGGACAAGGAACGCCTGCAGCGGTACGCCCAATCGACGCCGATCGTGGATATGGTGCGCCAGGCGCCGGTGGAACTGGGCGCGGATCAGCTGCTGGCGCTGTTGCGTCCGCTAACGCCGCGGCTGTATTCCATCGCCTCGTCGCAGGCGGAGGTCAGCGACGAGGTGCATATCACGGTGGGCGTGGTGCGTTATGAGGTGGATGGCAGGCCGCGCACCGGCGGCGCCACCGGCTATCTGGCCGACCGGCTGGCCGAGGACGATCGGGTACGCATTTTTATCGAGCACAATAACAATTTCCGCCTGCCGGCCGATACCGACGCGCCGGTCATCATGATTGGACCCGGCACCGGCATCGCGCCGTTCCGCGCGTTTATGCAACAGCGGGAAGCGGATGGCGCCGCCGGCAAGAACTGGCTGTTTTTCGGCAATCCGCATTTTACCGACGATTTTCTCTACCAGGTGGAATGGCAGCGCTACAAAAAAGAGGGCCTGCTGACCGCGATTGATTTAGCCTGGTCGCGGGATCAGCCGGAGAAAATCTATGTACAGGACCGGCTGCGGCAAAAAGGCGCTGAAGTCTGGCGCTGGATCGAGCAGGGGGCGCATATTTATGTTTGCGGCGATGCCAACCATATGGCCAAAGACGTAGAGCAGGCATTACTGGACGTGGTAGCCGAGCACGGTGGCATGGACACCGAGCAGGCCGATGAATTTTTAAGCGAGCTGCGCATCGAGCGCCGCTATCAGCGGGACGTCTACTGATGAGTGAAAAACAACCTACTCCCCCCTTATCCGATAATGAACGTCTGAAAGGGGCAAGCAATTTTCTGCGCGGCACCATCGCCGAAGATTTGCACGACGGGCTGACCGGCGGCTTTAACGGCGATAATTTCCAGCTGATCCGTTTTCACGGCATGTATCAGCAAGACGATCGCGATTTGCGCGCCGAACGCACGGAACAAAAGCTGGAGCCGCTGATTAATATGATGCTGCGCTGCCGCCTGCCGGGGGGGATCATAACGCCGCGGCAGTGGCTGGGCATCGAGGCGTTTGCCGCCGAGCATACCCTGTACGGCAGCGTGCGCCTGACCACCCGCCAGACTTTTCAGTTCCACGGCGTGCTCAAACCCGACCTGAAGCAAATGCATCAACTGCTGCACAGCCTGGGGCTGGACTCCATCGCCACGGCGGGGGATGTCAATCGTAACGTGCTGTGCAGCGCCAATCCGGTGGAATCGGTGTTGCATCAGCAGGCCTATGAGTGGGCGAAAAAAATCTCCGAACATTTGCTTCCCAAGACCCGCGCCTACGCCGAGATCTGGCTGGACGGCGAGAAAAGCGAAACCACCGACCAGGAGCCGATCCTGGGGCCTACCTATCTGCCGCGTAAGTTCAAGACCACGGTTGTGGTGCCGCCGCTAAACGACGTCGATGTGCATGCCAACGATCTGAACTTCGTCGCCGTCAGCGACAACGGACAGCTGGTCGGGTTTAACGTGCTGGTGGGCGGCGGCCTGGCGATGACTCACGGTGATAATACCACCTATCCGCGCAAGGCCAGCGAATTTGGTTATATCGCGCTTGAACATACCCTGACCATCGCCGAGGCGGTGGTGGGCACCCAGCGCGACTGGGGTAATCGTTCCAACCGTAAAAACGCCAAGACCAAATACACCCTGGAGCGGGTCGGGGTCGACACCTTCAAAGCGGAGGTGGAACGGCGCGCCGGCATATCCTTCGCGCCGATCCGGCCTTATCACTTTACCGAGCGAGGCGATCGTTTCGGCTGGGTGAAAGGCGTGGAAAACCTCTGGCATTTAACCCTGTTTATCGAAAACGGCCGTATCCTGGATTATCCGGATCGGCTGCTTAAAACCGGCATGGCGGAGATTGCCCGCATCCATAAAGGGGATTTCCGGCTCACCGCCAACCAGAACCTGATCGTGGCCGGCGTGCCCGCGCGGGACAAGGCCAAAATCGAAGCCCTGGCGCGCAAGTACGGCCTGATTAACGACAGCGTCACCCCGCAGCGTAAAGCGTCCATGGCCTGCGTGGCGTTTCCCACCTGCCCGCTGGCGATGGCCGAGGCTGAGCGCTTCCTACCGCAGTTTGTCACCAAGGTGGAGGATATCATGTCCGCCCACGGCCTGGGCAACGACGAAATCATCCTGCGGGTGACCGGTTGTCCAAACGGCTGCGGCCGCGCGATGCTGGCAGAAATCGGCCTGGTCGGCAAAGCCATCGGCCGCTACAACCTGTATCTGGGCGGCGATCGCGCCGGTGAGCGTATTCCGCGCATGTACCGGGAAAACATCACCGAAGACGAGATCCTGGCCATTATCGACCAGACTGCCGGACGCTGGGCGGCCGAACGCCATCCGCAGGAAGCCTATGGTGATTTTGTTATCCGCGCCGGTATCGTCAAGCCGGTGGTTAACTCAGCCCAGGATTTTTATGACTAACCCGAGGGGCCACCTATGAGCAGCCTGAACCTGACCGAACTGAACCTGTTGCCGAAAGAAGAACAAACGGCGGCGCTCGCTGATACGAACCGTCAGCTTGAAACCCTGACGGCGCAAGAGCGGGTGGGCTGGGCGCTGGCAAACCTGCCCGGCGAAACGGTATTGTCATCAAGCTTCGGCATCCAGGCCGCGTTATGCCTGCATCTGGTGACCCGCCAGCGGCCGGATATCCCGGTGATCCTGACCGATACCGGCTATCTGTTCCCGGAAACCTATCAGTTTATTGATGAGCTGACCGACAAGCTGGGCCTCAATCTGCGGGTATTCCGCGCGGAACTTTCCCCCGCCTGGCAGGAGGCCCGTTACGGCAAACTGTGGGAGCAAGGGGTGGAGGGGATCGAAAAATACAACCAGATCAATAAAGTCGAACCGATGAACCGCGCTTTAAGCACGCTGAAAGCGCAAAGCTGGCTGGCGGGGCTGCGCCGCGAGCAGTCCGGCAGCCGCGCCCATCTGCCGGTGCTGGCCATCCAGCGCGGGGTATTTAAACTGCTGCCGATCATCGATTGGGACAATAAGCAGGTGTACCAGTATCTCAAAGCCCACGATCTTGGCTACCATCCCTTGTGGGAGCAGGGCTACCTGTCGGTGGGCGACACCCACACCACCCGCAAATGGGAACCGGGCATGAGCGAGGAAGAAACGCGCTTTTTCGGCCTCAAGCGCGAGTGCGGGCTGCACGAAGGTTAACAGCGGCTTCGCCGATAACCAACAACGCCGCCGGAGGCTTAACGTTTCCGGCGGCGTTGGCTATTCGGCATCGACGAGGAGGACGTCAATACCTTTATCGGCGAAAAAATCCAGCAGGGAGGACGGAATGTTATTGTCGGTGATGATTTTATCCACCCGTTCGATACTGATAATCTTATGCAGGCTAATGCGATGGAATTTCGAAGAGTCGGTAACGACGATGATTTTTTTCGAGGCATCGCACATACAGCGGTTCAGCCTGGCTTCATCTTCATTATGCGTTGTCACTCCCATCAGGGGGTCCAGCCCATCCACGCCTAAAAACAGCATATCGAAATGATAGTTTTGCAACGCGATTTCGGCCTGGCCGCCAAAAAATGATAAGGAGTGCCGCCTGAGCCGCCCGCCGGTCACTAATAAATCCACCCCGGGGGCATCAATCAACGCTTCCGCCACATTCATGCCGTTGGTCATCACGATGACCTCCTCATGATTATGCAGTTGCCGCGCAATTTCATACGTGGTGGTGCCGGAGTCCAGGATAATGGTGCTTCCCGGCGTGATGAGCGACGCGGCCAGTTTGCCGATGCGCTCCTTGATGGTGGCATTTTCCGAACGCTTGGCTTCGATTGACCGCTCCGCTTCCGCCGGGGACGCGGGAGACAGCATCGCCCCGCCATAAGCGCGGGTGGCGACGCCCTGTTTTTCGAGAAAGGACAGATCGTTACGGATGGTCACCGTCGACACATTAAAATCCGCCGCCAACACATTCACCTGCACGCTTCCCTGCGCCTTAAGTTGACTGACAATCCGCTCGCGCCGCGCGCTGGTCGTCATCGTTCTATTGCCAGGGCTCATCACATCGCATCCCTCATCACCACCTCCACTGCCGAAATTTGCCCCGTTGCGCTATAGAACCGCAAAGGAATCCGCCTAATTTCATCACCGCCAAACCTTTCATTCCCTTATGTCTTTCTTATTAACGCTATTGTAGCCACCCCCCAAGATGATGTCGACTGTTTAACCTTTCTTCATCCCCGCGGTGAAACGACGGAATCCAGACCCGACGCCGGCCTTATCCATCCGGCGGCACGTTACCTCAAGGAAAGGGAGGGTAAAGCTATCCATTTCGTTTTCTTATTCTTTGATCTTTATCACAGAGATTGATCTTTCATTTTCTTTCTTTATGGTCATGATGTAATCTTTTTACAACACAACGAAAGATATAAAAGGCAATACTCATGGAAACACAAAGCGCGGCGCTGCAAACGCTGCTGGCCCGGCATAAAGCAGGCCATCCGGTCGGGATCTATGCGGTTTGTTCGGCGCATCCCCTGGTGATTGAAGCCGCCCTGCGGCATGCGCAGGCGGAAAATACGCTGCTGCTGGTGGAAGCGACGTCCAACCAGGTCGACCAATATGGCGGTTATACCGGCATGACGCCGGCCGATTTTTATCACGCCATCATGGACCAGGCCGCGGCGATAGGTTTTGACGCCGGCCGGCTGATTCTGGGCGGCGATCATCTGGGACCCAACCGTTGGCAGGGACTGCCGGCCGCGGAGGCCATGAGCAAAGCGGAAGTGCTGATCGCCGCCTATGTGGCGGCGGGATTTAAAAAAATCCATCTCGATTGCAGCATGGCCTGTCAGGATGACGCCGTACCCCTGAGCGATGAGATTGTCGCAACGCGTTCGGCGCAATTAGCGCAAGTGGCTGAAATCACCTGCCATGATACCTTCGGCTGCCAGGATATTGTCTACATTATCGGCACGGAAGTGCCGATTCCGGGCGGCGCCCAGGAGAATCTGCGGCAGCTGGACGTCACTGCGCCGCAGGCCGCGGCGCGCACAATTACCGCCCATCGCGACGCCTTTGCGCGGCAGGGTCTGGCGGACATCTGGCCCCGGGTCATAGGGCTGGTGGTGCAGCCCGGCGTGGAATTTGATCATACCCAGGTGATCGATTACCAACCCGGGCCTGCCGCCGCGTTAAGCCGGATGATTGATGACTATCCCTATCTGGTCTATGAAGCCCATTCCACCGATTACCAACGGCCCCAGGCTTACCGGCAACTGGTGCGGGATCATTTCGCCATACTTAAGGTGGGCCCCGCGCTAACCTTCGCTTTGCGCGAAGCGTTGTTTGCCCTGGAGTGCATCGAGGAAGAAATTATCAGCCAGGACCGCTCTGAATTACGCGCCACCCTTGAACAGGTGATGCAAGAGCAGCCCGGGTATTGGCAGCAACATTATCACGGCGATGAAGAGGCTAAGCGATTATCGCGCCGGTATAGTTATTCGGATCGCATCAGGTACTACTGGCCGCATGACAGGGTGCAGCGCAGTTGCCAAAAGCTCATGCAAAACCTGGGGAATCAGGTCATTCCGCTGCCGTTGTTAAATCAGTATTTGCCGGAACAATACGCCAAAGTAAGGGATGGGAAATTAGTTCTCAATCCGAAAGATATTATTATCGATAAAATTATCGATGTGATTAAAGCATATTCATCAGCCTGTCATGAATAATCAAAGGCACGAAAAAATGACTGATTCTGTAAAAGCACCTTATCACCCGGAGCACGCCACGGCGCAGGAAATTATGCAGCAGCCGGCGACCTGGCGCAAAACCCTATTACTGATTGAACAGCAACGGGACCGCATCAATACCTTTTTAACGCCCTTATTGGCCCGTACAGATCTGCGGATTATCCTCACCGGCGCCGGAACTTCGGCTTTTATCGGTAAAATCCTGGTACCGGCGCTGCTGCCAAAATTAAACCTGCGCGTAGAGGCCATCGCCACCACCGACCTGGTCAGTAATCCCCGTGAATACCTGTCCGCTAACTGCCCCACGCTGCTGGTCTCCTTCGGGCGCTCGGGCAACAGCCCGGAAAGCGTGGCGGCAATAGAGCTTGCTAACCAGATGCTGGGGCAATGTTTCCATCTCATCATCACCTGTAATGAACGCGGCCGGTTACACCAGAATTTTGCTCAAAGCGCTAATACCTTGTCATTACTGACGCCGCCCGAAACGCACGATCGCGGCTTTGCCATGACCAGCAGCGTCAGTAACATGATGCTGGCCTGCCTGGCGGTATTTGCGCCCAGGCAGTATAACCTTGCCAGCTTTTTGCCCATTATCGAAAATAGCCAAAATATTATTGAGCAATATCTGCAACGGCCGACCTCATTATTTGGCCAAGATGAATATCATCGCGTGGTATACCTCGGCAGCGGTGGATTGCAAGGTATCGCGCAGGAATCGGCGCTCAAGATTCTTGAGCTTACCGCCGGAAAGATCAGCACCTTTTTTGATAGTCCCACCGGTTTCCGCCATGGACCGAAATCTATCGTGGACGGAAATACCCTGGTCGTGGTGTTTATTTCTAACTCGCCCTACACCAGAAAATACGATCTGGATCTGTTAGCCGAATTAAGGAATGACAACGTGGCGCGCCGGGTGGTTGCCATCGCCGACAGTCCTGTCCCGGGAATAGGCAAGGGCGAATATCTGTATTTGCCAAAGACCACTCATGCCGATGACGCCCATATTGGGTTTTGTTATTTACTCTATGCGCAAATATATGCCTATTTGACATCGCTGCAATCAGGCGCCTCGCCGGATAATCCTTCTCCCAGCGGCGTGGTAAACAGAGTCGTCGAAGGTGTGGTTATTCATAGGCTGGAAATAGAGAAATAAGCTAACCCGCTGCCGCGGTGACCGAATAATACAGCACATGACAGATAATGTCGTTAATCAGGGTATAAATCATGCGTATGGTATCCACAAAATATTTATTGGCACGGGCAAAAACTGAGAATTTTGCCGTGCCCGCGTTTAATATCCATAATGCCGAAACGATACAGGCGGTGCTCGAGGCCTGTCACGAACGTCAATCGCCGGTGATCCTGGCTGGCACGCCCAGTACCTTCAGACATATCTCTTTTAAGGATTTGCACGCCCTTTGCCAATCCTTTGCCGGTACCTTTGATATCCCCATCGCGCTGCATCTGGATCATCATGAGGCCCTTAGCGATATCCGCGATAAAGTTTTTGCCGGCGCCCGCAGCGCAATGATTGACGCCAGTCATTTGAATTTTGCCGACAATGTCGCCTTGGTGCAGGAGGTGACGACGTTTTGCCATAAATATGACTGTAGCGTGGAAGCGGAGCTGGGCAGGCTGGGCGGCATTGAAGATGATAAAAATGTCAGCGCCGGCGCGAGCTTTCTTACCGACCCGGATGAGGCGGTGGACTTTGTTAATCTTACCGGCATCGACAGCCTGGCCATCGCTATCGGCACGGCGCACGGTCTGTATAAAGACACGCCGAAAATAGATTTTGAGCGGCTGGCTATCATCAACGGCAGGATTGACATCCCGCTGGTATTACACGGCGGCAGCGATGTGCCCGATGACTATATTATCCGCGCCGTCAAGCTGGGTATCTGCAAAGTGAATGTCGGGACTGAATTGAAAATTGCCTTTGCCGGCGCGGTAAAAAAATACTTCGCCGCGAATCCGCAGGCGAACGATCCCCGCTTTTACATGCGGGAAGGCATGGATGCCATGAAAGAGGTGGTTTACAGTAAAATCCGCATTTGCGGTTCTGCCGGAAAATTGGCTATCGGGAGTGAATCATGATCTTTCTCGGGGTTGATGGGGGAGGCACCAAAACAGCCTTCGTGCTGATAAACTCGGATGGCGAGATATTGGCGCAGCATGAAGCTTCCACTTGCTACTATTTAAACGTCGGCCGCGAAAACAGCAAAACCATTATCGTCAACGGTATCGCGGAAGTCTGCCGGCGCGCCGAGATCGCGCCGGACATGATTGATTATTCTTTTTTCGGCCTGCCGGCCTACGGCGAAGTCTCGGCGGATGTGCCTTTTCTGGATCAGATTCCCGCCGTGTTGCTTAGCCCGGAAAAATATCGCTGCGATAACGATATGGTTTGCGGCTGGGCGGCAAGCCTTGGCTGCCGGGACGGCATCAATATCGTTTCCGGCACGGGCTCGATCGCCTATGGCGAGCATAATGGAAAAACCTCCCGCTGCGGCGGTTGGGGGGAGCTGTTCAGCGATGAGGGCAGCGCCTATTGGATCGGCTGTAATGCCCTCAATTTGTTTTCAAAAATGTCCGATCATCGGCTGAAAATGGATATTCTCTATGATCTGATTAAAAGCAAATACCACATTGATGTTGATCTTGATATCAATGATCTGGTGTTTAATAAATGGCAAGGAGACCGGACAAAAATCGCGTCGGTTGCCAGGGTCGCCTATGAAGCGGCGGTCGAGGGCGATAAAGAAAGCTATAAACTTTTTTGTACCGCAGCCCGTGAACTCGCCATGATGGTGGATTCGGTGCGCAAAGATCTGGCGTACTCACCTGATGAGACCACCCTGGTTTCGTTTACCGGCGGTGTTTTTAACTGCGGGGATATCATCCTTGATCCTTTTATGCATGAGCTGGCAAATCTCAGCGGTAGCTATTTAGTATGCCAACCAAAATATAATCCCTCTATGGGGGCCGCTATTTATGCCGCAAAGATAAGCGGTAATCCCTTGGCGAACGCTGTTCTCAATAAGCTTAAAATTGGAGAATAAAATGAAAAGCAACTCGTGGATAATCTATACCTTGATGGTGGTATTAACCTGGGGTGTGTGGGGCGGCGTGAGCGCATATCCGACCCAAAAATACAGTTTTCCTGATCAATGGGTTTATATCATATGGTCAATTACCATGCTTATCCCCTGCTACTTTACGCTAAAAGGAAAAAAGATTGATTTTTCCCCGCAGGCGGTACTTTATGGGCTGGCGATCGGGTTTACCGGTGCGGGCGGGCAGTTATTGCTGTTTAAAACCCTCGGCATGGGTGCTCCGGCTTATCTGGTATTCCCCATTATCTCGATTTCGCCCGCAATCACGGTGATAATGTCGCTGGTGCTGTTGAAAGAAAGAATTAATTTTCTCGGTACTATCGGTATTATCCTGGCGCTATTGTCGATACTCGCCTTCAGCATAAGCCAGGGCGACGGTACGACAGTAAGCGGCTCATTGTGGCTGGTGTTTTCAGTTATTATTTGCCTGGCGTGGGGGTTGCAAGCGTTTTTTATGAAAAGGGCGTCCAACAATCACATTGAGGATAGCGCTATCTTCTTTTATATGACGCTAACGGGCCTGATCCTGGCGCCCATCGCCTATGCCATGATTCCTGATAAAAGCGGCAGTTATCCGGCGGCCGCCTATCTTATTACCGCCGCCACCCAGGTATTGAATGCCGTCGGCGCCTTATTCCTGGTGATGGCATTGTCCAGGGGGAAGGCTATCATCGTGGCGCCTTGCACCAATGCGCTGGCCCCGGTCCTTACGGCGGTAATATCATTATTATTGTACCAAACCCTGCCAACCGCTTACGCATTGATAGGCATTATTCTAGCCATTACAGGTTCCACTATTATGGTTTATTCTGAGGAGAAAAGCAGTACCGCGACAATACAGCCCACGCTTTAATAAAAAGCATGGTTTCATTTTATTATTAATTTGCGGACAGTATTGATACCGATTATCTCCGTTGCCACTCAGATCTGATATATGCAAAGGGTAACTGTTTAAAATCAGCCGTTTTACTTTATTATTATGCGCTTTAGGGTAATTGAAACTATTCTTATGGTTGGTTACTGTCATTAATTATAATTTGCTTTCGCTGTAATTTCCGCGATAGAACCGGATTGAATTATGGCGGCCCGGGTATGGGCCTCACCTCGCTGTGATACCGGCATGCGGTTTTCTTACCGCATGCTCCTTATTTCCATCGGGCTAGGATTTAGCCCCCTGCGTCAGCCCTTGCAACAGCGGCCACAACAGTTTCATGCTGTCGCGCGCGCGTTTACCGATTTGTCCGGTCAGGTGGGTATCAAGATACTGGATATTATCGCGCTGGCTCTGGTAACGCGCCATGCCCTGGGGAAAGTTACGACTGGGCTTGCGCTGCAGGCAACTGTCGCCGTTTGTGCCCGAGCCCACATCCAGCACCGCGAATCCCGCCTTGGCAAACGGCAGCGCGTCGCTGGCGCAAGCGGCCGAGGTCCTGATGCCGGGGCTTAAGATCAGCGGGATACCCGCCTGGCGCGCCTGGGCGCCCAGGTTTTTAACCAGTTCCTGCAGGCGGGCGTCGCCGCTGTCCGGGCTGTAATTGACCCGCAGTTTTTCGCCGGCCACCAGGCTGTCGAGGTTGATCACCAGCAGCGTATTGCGTTTTTCCTGCGCGGACATGCGTTGCAGATAATCATCCACGCCCAGGGTTTCCGGCTCCCCGGCGCTGAGCGCCACAAAACGCACGCCCACCGCCAACGTGCCGCGCCCCAACTGCTGCGCCAGACCCAGCATCACGCCGAGGCCGGACGCGTTATCGTCTACCCCCTGTAGCGTCAGGCCGCCCAAATTGTCATTCAGGTCCTTATCGCTGCGCGGCATAAAGGTATCGGCGTGGGCCACTATCAGCACTTCGCCGGGCGCCGCGCCGGCACGGGCGGCGATAACCGAGGTGGCGGTAATTCTGCGCCAGTCGGCTTTGCCGGCGCTGCCGTGGAACAGATAACGGGTATTGAAGGCGCGCAGATCGCTGTGGAAGCCCAGCTCGGTGAACCGACGCTGAAGATAATCCGCCGCCATCAGTTCCGCCGGGCTGCCCGCCATGCGGCCGGGAAAATAGGTAGCGATATAACGAATCTGCTCTTGCGCGTATTGGCTTGGAGTGAAGGCGGCGGCGGGGGCGGAAAACGCCAGCAGGGCGCCGAGGCAGAGCGTTAAACGGGCGCGCTTGCTGCGACCGGGGTGAAACATAAAACAGTATCCTTAATAGACGGGAACGGCATCGGTTTTCGCCGCTCAACCCAGCGCTATAGTATGGTACCGCCCCGCGGGCAATACAATTTGTACCCGTGGCCGCGACCGGCTGATCGCACGATTCGTTGCCCGCAATCCTCTTGGCGCGCGCGCAGGAAAGGCGCCGTTATTCCATTAAAGCAATTGTAATTCCAATTAACTATTTCATAGAACCTAATCGCAAGACGTATAGTCACATTATTGCTAAGCCAAATCATAAAAGGTAGCTGTGGATTATTTACCTCTTTTTGCCGATCTCAGGCAGCGTCCGGTACTGGTGGTCGGCGGGGGCGAGGTTGCCGCACGCAAGATCCTGCTACTGCAGCGCGCCGGCGCACAGGTCAGGGTGGTTGCGCGCCGGCTTTCCCCCGATCTCGGTCGTCAGGCGCAAGCGGGCCATCTCCAATGGCTCGGGGAGAGTTTTGCCGCCGACATGCTGGACGGCGTGTTCCTGGTGATCGCCGCCACCAACGATCGGGCGCTGAACGCCGAGGTTTATGCCGCCGCCGACCAGCGGCATATCCTGGTCAATGTGGTGGACGATCAGCCCCAGTGTTCGTTTATCTTCCCCTCCATCGTTGATCGTTCGCCCATCATGGTGGCGATTTCCTCCGGGGGAAAGGCGCCGGTGCTGGCGCGCATACTGCGCGAAAAACTGGAATCCCTGCTGCCGGCCTTTCTTGGCCCGATGGCGGAGATGGCCGGCGCTTTTCGCGAGCGGGTAAAACAGCATTTTCCGGCCATGGACGCGCGGCGGCGTTTTTGGGAGCGGGCGTTTAACGGGCGTTTCGCCGGCCTGGCGGCGCAGGGGCGGCATGACGACGCTCAGGCGGCGCTGGAGCGGGAGCTTGACGCGCCGGCCGGACAGGCCGGCGACGTGGCACTGGTGGGCGCCGGCCCGGGCGACGCGGGCCTGTTGACGCTGCGCGCCCTGCAACTGATGCAGCAGGCGGACGTGGTGCTCCACGATTACCTGGTCAGCGCCGAGGTGCTGGAACTGGTGCGGCGGGATGCCGAGTTGATTTGCGTCGGTAAACGCGCCGGCGACTTTTGCATGCCGCAGGAAGAGATTAACCGGCAACTGGTCGAACACGCGCGGCAGGGCAAACGCGTGGTACGCCTGAAAGGCGGGGATCCGTTTATCTTCGGGCGCGGCGGCGAAGAGCTACAGGCGGTGGCCGCCGCCGGCATCCCTTTCCAGGTGGTGCCGGGGGTCACTGCCGCCGCGGGCGCCACCGCCTACGCCGGCATTCCTCTCACCCACCGCGACCATGCGCAAAGCGTGACCTTTATTACCGGCCACGCGCGCCGCGGCGGCGGCGATCTCGATTGGCCGGCGCTGGCGGCGGGCCGCCAGACCCTGGCTATCTATATGGGATTGATGAAAGCAGGGGACATCAGCCGGCAGCTTATCCTGCACGGCCGTTCGCCCTTGACGCCGGTGGCGGTGATAAGCCACGGCACCCTGGCCTCCCAGCAGGTGCTGACCGGTACCCTGGGACAACTCGACACCCTGGCGCAACAGGCGTCCACCCCGGCTTTGCTGGTCATCGGCGAAGTTGTCACCCTTCATGATGAAATCGCCTGGTTTGGCGTCCAACAATCGGCGGCGCAACAGCGCGCGACGTTGGTTAACCTGGCTTAAGGATGTAAAAATGGATCAACAACGACATACTCATTTGCGGCAACTGGAGGCGGAAAGCATCCATATTATCCGCGAGGTGGCGGCCGAATTCGCCAATCCGGTCATGATGTACTCCATCGGCAAGGATTCCTCGGTGATGCTGCATCTGGCCCGCAAGGCGTTTTTCCCGGGCACGCTGCCGTTTCCGCTGCTGCATGTGGATACCGGCTGGAAATTCCGCGAAATGTATGAATTTCGCGATCGCACCGCCAAGGCCTATGGCTTCGAGCTGCTGGTGCACCGTAATCCGGACGGGGTGGCGATGGGCATTAATCCCTTTATCCACGGCAGCGCCAAACATACCGATATCATGAAAACCGAAGGCCTTAAGCAGGCGCTGAATAAATACGGTTTCGACGCCGCGTTCGGCGGCGCCCGGCGCGACGAGGAAAAGTCCCGCGCCAAGGAGCGCATCTACTCCTTTCGCGATCGGTTGCACCGCTGGGACCCGAAAAACCAGCGGCCGGAGCTGTGGCATAACTATAACGGCCAGATCAACAAAGGCGAAAGCATCCGCGTCTTCCCGTTGTCCAACTGGACCGAGCTGGATATCTGGCAATATATCTACTTGGAAAACATAGAAATTGTGCCGCTTTACCTCGCCAAGCCGCGCCCGGTGCTGGAGCGCGACGGCATGCTGCTGATGGTGGATGACGACCGTATCGATCTGCAGCCGGGAGAAGTGATCAGCCAGCGCATGGTGCGGTTTCGCACCCTTGGCTGCTGGCCGCTTACCGGCGCGGTGGATTCCACGGCGCAGACCCTGCCCGAGATTATCGAGGAAATGCTGGTGTCCACCACCAGCGAAAGGCAGGGCCGGGTTATCGACCGCGATCAGTCCGGATCGATGGAACTGAAAAAGCGTCAGGGTTATTTTTAAGGAGCGATCGACATGAACACGACCATAGCTAAACAGATCGCCGAACAGGGCGGCGTGGAAGCCTACCTGCATGCGCAACAGTATAAAAGCCTGCTGCGCTTTCTCACCTGCGGCAGCGTGGACGACGGCAAAAGCACCCTGATTGGCCGCCTGCTGCACGATACCCGTCAAATTTATGAAGATCAGCTGACCACCCTGCACTCCGACAGCAAGCGCCTGGGCACCCAGGGCGAGAAGCTGGACCTCGCGCTGCTGGTGGACGGCCTGCAGGCGGAGCGGGAGCAGGGCATCACCATTGACGTGGCTTACCGCTATTTCTCCACGGAAAAGCGTAAATTCATCATTGCCGATACGCCGGGGCATGAACAGTACACGCGCAACATGGCTACCGGCGCATCCACCTGCGATCTGGCGATCCTGTTAATCGACGCGCGCAAAGGCGTGCTGGACCAGACCCGCCGCCATAGTTTTATCAGTACGCTGCTGGGCATTCGTCATCTGGTGGTGGCGGTCAACAAGATGGATTTGGTGGACTACCGGCAGACTGTCTTTGAACAGTTCAAGCAGGATTACCTGCACTTCGCCGAGGAACTGCCGGTGGATCTGAGCATTACGTTTGTGCCGATTTCCGCCCTTGACGGCGATAACGTCGTCACGCCCAGCGTCGCCATGCCCTGGTATAACGGCCCGACGCTGCTGCAGGTGCTGGAAACGGTCGAAGTCATCAATCTTAATGAACAGCAGCCGATGCGTTTTCCCGTGCAGTACGTTAACCGGCCAAACCTGGATTTCCGTGGTTACGCCGGTACCGTGGCGGCGGGCGTGCTGCGGGTGGGACAGCAGATAAAAGTGCTGCCTTCGGGCGTCACGTCCTCCATCGCCCGTATCGTGACCTTCGACGGCGACGTGGCCGAAGCCTGGGCAGGCGAGGCGGTGACGCTGGTCCTGGCGGATGAAATCGATATCAGCCGGGGCGATCTGGTGGTGGATGGCGCTGAAACGCTGCGCCCGGTGCGCAACGCCCTGGTGGATGTGGTCTGGATGACCGACAACCCGCTGGTGGCCGGCCAAAGCTTCGACATTAAAATCGGCGGTAAAAAGACCCGCGCCCGGATAGAAAATATCCAGTATCAGGTGGAGATCAACAGCCTGACCCAGCGCGTGGTCGACAGCCTGCCGCTCAATGGCATCGGTCTGGTGGAGCTGGCGTTCGACGAGCCGATGGCGGTGGATAAATACCCGCATAACGCCGTGACCGGCGGCATGATTTTTATCGACCGCCTGAGCAACGTGACCGTCGGCGCGGGCATGGTGCGCGAACCCTTGGCGGAGGTCTTTACCGAGCCCCAGCGCCACAGCGAATTCGAGCTGGAATTAAACGCGCTGGTGCGCCGTCACTTCCCGCACTGGGGCGCGCGTGATTTGCTGGGTGGTAAATAACCATGGCCGATCGGCATACCCCATCCCCCGCGGCGCCCGACAGCAATATTGTCTGGCACGAACACCCGATAACCCGGGAGGATCGCGAACAGTTGCACCGGCATCAGGGAACGGTGGTCTGGTTTACCGGCCTTTCCGGCTCGGGCAAATCCACCCTGGCGGGCGCCCTTGAACAGGCTCTGCATCCGCTGGGCATCAGCACCTACCTGCTGGACGGCGATAACGTGCGCCATGGTTTATGCAGCGATTTGGGGTTCAGCGAAACGGATCGCCGGGAAAATATCCGCCGGGTGGGTGAAGTCGCCCGCCTGATGGTGGATGCCGGACTGGTGGTGCTGACCGCCTTTATTTCCCCGCATCGCGCAGAGCGCCGGATGGTGCGCGATCTGCTGCCCGCCGGACGCTTTATCGAAGTGTATGTGGACACGCCGCTGGACATTTGTGAAGCCCGCGATCCCAAAGGCCTGTATAAAAAAGCCCGCGCGGGGCGGTTGCCTAATTTTACCGGCATCGACGCGGTTTACGAGGCTCCCGAGCAGGCGGAAATTCATCTTGACGGCCAACAATTGGTAACACATTTGACCGGGCAATTGTTAGACCTGCTGCGTGGCCGCGTTATCATCAGTTCCTGAGAAGCCGCATCGGTATACCGGCCGTCCGGCCGCGTTACCACCAGCCCAGGAAGTGAGAGGTATGCTGAACGTCACCCAGACCAAGCGCGTCATGCCGGCCAAGGTTATCCCCGCCCCGGTAGCCGAACGCGCCGCCGAAGAGCCCGCTTATGGCTTTTGGGGGGCGATGGCGGGGTTTATCTTCTACTGGCTGGCCTTTGCCATTCCCATTCTTACCTATGGCGCCAATGCGCTATTCTTCCTGCTCTATACCTGGCCTTTTTTCCTGGCGTTAATCCCGGTATCGGTGCTGATCGGCCTGGTGTTCAGCGTTCTGCTGACCGGCCGGCTGATCCTGATGATCACCTGCACCGGCCTGGCGGTTTTTTGCCTGTTCTGGCTGGTGTTCGCCGCGCTCACCGGCTGGTAAAGCGTAAGAATGGGGTTACGACGGGTAACAAACCGTAAAAAAGCATTGGAAATGCGCGTAAAAAAGCAGCTTCAGCGTCTTTTCCCCGTCATTTTGGCGCCCGGTGTGGAGTCCTGGCCCAAGTTATGGGATGATTGGGCTGTCTTTTAGGGGGCGGGGATGGGAAAACTTACGCTGTTATTACTGGTATTGCTTGGCTGGCTGCAATATTCCTTGTGGCTGGGTAAAAATGGCGTGCACGATTTAGTCCGGGTCGAGGACGACGTGTCGGTCCAACAGGCCGGTAATGCAAAGCTTAAAGCGCGCAACGATCAATTATTCGCGGAAATCGATGATCTCAACGATGGACAAGAAGCCATCGAGGAACGATCACGCAATGAACTCGGCATGATTAAGCCGGGAGAGAGTTTCTATCGCCTGGTGCCGGATCAGTCTAAACGTCGGACGGCGGCGCCTGCTTCACAAGACAATCAATAATGACCACGTCGGCCGGGGCATTCCCCGCAACCATTGCTATTCTGCCGGCCGCCGGCATCGGCAGCCGCATGGGCACGGATTGTCCCAAGCAATACCTCGCCATTGGTGGTAAAACCCTGCTGGAGCATGCCATCGACGCGCTGCTGCGCCAGTCCTGCGTGCGCCATGTTATTGTCGCCATCAGTGCGGATGACCCTTATTTCACCTCCCTGCCCATCGGCCGCGACGCGCGCGTCAGTCATGTTATCGGCGGGCGGGAGCGCGCCGATTCAGTGATGGCGGGCCTGCGCGCGGCACGCGGGCGGGCGGGCGACGAAAAATGGGTACTGGTGCATGACGCCGCGCGTCCCTGCCTGCATCAGGACGACCTGGCCCGCCTGCTGGCGATCACCGCCCATACCGCCATCGGCGGCATCCTGGCGACGCCGGTGCGCGATACCATGAAGCGGGCCGGCGGCGATGCCATCGACCATACGGTGGATCGCAACCATCTCTGGCATGCCATGACCCCCCAACTTTTCCCCCTGGCCCTGCTGGAATCCTGCCTGGCCCGGGCGCTGGCGGACGGCGCGCGCGTTACCGACGAAGCCTCGGCGCTGGAGCACTGCGGCTACCGGCCGCTGCTGGTGGCGGGCCGCGCGGATAATATTAAAGTCACCTGCCCGGAGGATTTAGCCCTGGCAGCATTCTATTTGACCCAATTGCAAAACAGCGCCATTGCATAAGCATAATAATAAGGAGAGCCGGTGAAACGTATCCGTATCGGTCATGGTTTTGATGTCCACAAATTCGGCGGCGAAGGCCCGTTGATTATCGGCGGCGTGCGTATTCCCTACACCCAGGGACTGCTCGCCCACTCCGACGGCGACGTGGCGCTGCATGCGGTGACCGACGCGCTGCTCGGCGCCGCCGCGCTCGGCGATATCGGCAAGCTGTTTCCGGATACCGATGCGGCTTACAAGGGCGCGGACAGCCGCGCGCTGCTGCGCGAAGCCTGGCGGCGCATACGGGAAAAAGGCTACCTCTTGGGCAATATCGATATCACCATTATCGCCCAGGCGCCGAAGATGGCCCCGCATATTCCGCAAATGCGGATTCATCTGGCGGAAGATCTGGCGTGCCATATGGATGATGTCAACGTCAAGGCCACCACCACCGAACAGTTGGGTTTTACCGGGCGCGGCGAAGGCATCGCCTGCGAGGCGGTGGCGTTGCTGCTAAAAGACGCATGATAGCCGACCTCAACCCCCTGAATTTATTCTGGCTGCACGGCAAGCCCGAAGCCACCGGTATCATCAAGGCGCAGCCCGCGGATTTCCAGGTGCTGGAAGATCTCGGGTTCGAGCCTGACGGCGCGGGCGAGCACGTGCTGGTACGGTTGCGTAAAAGCGGCGCCAATACGGTATTCGTCGCCGAAGAGCTGGCCAAATTCGCCGCCATCCCCGCCCGGTCGGTAAGTTATGCCGGGCTCAAGGATCGCCATGCGGTGACCGAACAGTGGTTCTGCCTCCATCTGCCGGGCAAGGAAACCCCGGATTTCTCCGCCTTCAGTCTTGAGGGGTGTGAGGTGGTGCGCAGTACGCGCCATGGCCGCAAGCTGCGCATCGGCACATTGAAAGGTAATGCTTTTGACTTGGTATTGCGTGAGATAAATGATCGGGACGCCGTGGAAGATCGCCTGAATATCATTGCCCGCGAAGGCGTGCCCAACTATTTCGGCAGCCAGCGTTTCGGCCATCAGGGCAACAATCTCGATCGGGCGCTGCGCTGGGCGCGTGGCGAAATCAAGGTCAAGGAACGCGGCAAACGCAGTTTCTACCTCTCAAGCGCCCGCAGCGCGCTGTTCAATCTGGTGGCCAGCCAGCGTCTCGAGCGTCTTGGCCGCCGGCAGGTGCTGGCCGGCGACGCCCTGCAGCTTACCGGCCGGGGCAGTTGGTTTGTCGCCACCGATGAGGATATGCCGGACGCCCCCGCGCGCGTGGCCAGCGGCGAACTGAGCCTGACCGCGCCGCTGCCCGGGGACGGTTTGCCGGGCAGCGAGCGCGAGGCGCTGGCGTTTGAACAGCAGTGCCTGTCCGGCCAGCCGGAATTACTCGGATTATTGGCCCGGGAACGGCTGGAACCGGCGCGCCGCGCCCTGATGCTCAGGCCCGCCGATATGCGTTGGCACTGGCGCGACGACGCCACGCTTGCGTTGTCGTTCGCCCTGCCGGCGGGCAGCTTCGCCACCAGCGTTATCCGCGAACTGCTCGACGCGCCGGCGGACGTTGTCCTGTAAGCCCCCGTTGCCCGGGGCCATCCCGGCCACGGGTATTTTGCGGACCGGCCGGCACGGCAGGCTTCACCGCCGTAGCGTTTCATGCCATTATTACGGTTATTCCCGGCCTGCATCGCTGCCGTTCGTTTTGATGCGCAGGCCGATTTTGCCCAATGGGTGGGCGGCGCGTTAAAAACAATCAATAATTAATAAAGCTAATAATGATATGCGCATACTATTAAGTAATGATGATGGCATTCATGCGCCCGGCATCCAAGCGCTGGCGGCCGCTCTGCGCCAGTCTGCCGATGTGGACAGCGTGCAAATCGTGGCGCCCGATCGCAACCGCAGCGGAGCGTCGAACTCGCTGACCCTCGACCGGCCGCTGCGGGCGCTGAAAGAGGGCAACGGTGATATCGCGGTGCAATCCGGCACGCCCACCGACTGCGTCTATCTCGGCGTCACCGCCCTGATGCGCCCCGGTCCCGATATCGTGGTGTCCGGCATTAACACCGGTCCCAACCTGGGGGACGACGTTATTTATTCCGGCACGGTGGCCGCGGCCATGGAAGGACGGCACCTCGGCTTCCCGGCGCTGGCTATTTCACTGAACGGCGATACCTTTTATGATACCGCCGCGGTCATTGCCTGCAGGCTTATCCGGGCGTTGACCCTTGAGCCGCTGCGTACCGGCAGGATCCTGAACGTCAATGTCCCCGACCTGCCAATGTCTGCCATCAAGGGTATCAAGGTCACCCGTTGCGGCAGCCGGCATCCCGCCGCCCATGCCATCCGGCAGCTGGACCCGCGCGGCCGTGAAATATTCTGGATCGGCCCGCCCGGTGAAACGTTCGACAAAGGGCCCGATACTGATTTTGCCGCCATTGAGCAGGGGTATGTTTCCATTACGCCATTGCAGGTGGATTTAACCGCCTATTCCGCTCAATCGGTACTCACGTCGTGGTTGGCCAATGCGGAGGTCAGTTGGACATGGTAAACCGTCGCACCCAGGCCCTGCTCGAACAGCTTCGCCAGCAGGGAATAAGAGATGAACGGCTGTTGCAAGCCATCGAATCGGTACCGCGCGAGCGATTTATCGACGAAGCTTTCGAACATAAGGCATACGACAATACCGCCTTGCCCATCGGCTCGGGCCAGACCATTTCCCAACCCTATATCGTGGCGCGCATGACGGAGCTGCTCAGGCTCCAGCCGACATCGCGCGTGCTGGAAATCGGCACCGGCTCCGGCTACCAGACGGCGATTCTCGCGCACCTGGTGCAGCATGTCTGTTCGGTCGAGCGCATCAAGAAACTGCAGTGGCAGGCCAAACGCCGCCTGAAGCAGCTGGATTTGCATAATGTGTCCACCCGCCATGGCGACGGTTGGCTGGGCTGGCCGTCGCGCGGTCCTTTCGATGCCATTATCGTCACCGCCGCGCCGCCGGAGATACCCTCGGCACTGATGGCCCAATTGGATGAAGGCGGCATTATGGTATTGCCGGTCGGCGAGGATACGCAGGATTTGACCACCGTCACGCGTCAGGATGGCGAGTTTAGGGTGGAAACCGTCGAAGCGGTGCGTTTTGTACCCCTGATCAGGGGAGAACTGGCATAATCGGCAGCATGTTTTTTACCCCTTCATCACTCCCATACGCCCGCGCGATGCCACCTGATATTTCTATACAACTGTTTTATGGCGCCTTCCCCCGGATGTTGCTAGCATTAACAGCATAAAATTAACTTTTCGGAAATAGCTGAAAATACTCTCATTCATGAAGTAATGAGAGAAAATAGGATGTATAACGATAATGTCTGGCATGTTTGGAACGATGATTGGCTTTGCTGCCATAGGGGAGAGATGAGCATGGGAAGCCCGAAATGCTATTGGCGCCGCGTTGCGGTATGTTCAATGGCAAGTTTATGGTTGGCGGGTTGCGCCAGTGATGAGACAGCGGCACCAATCAGTAGCGTGGGCGGCGATAATAACAGCGGTATGACGACATCCGCCCCCGTCCAGAGACCACGGCCGCAACAGCAGCAATCGCAACCGCTGCCTACGCGGCAGCTGCAACCGGTACAGCCGGTACAGCCAGCCCAGCCGAACGTGGTTGGAAGCGTAAGTGCCGTTAACCAATCGTCTGAAGGTAATATTGTTTATAACCGCAGCTACACCTCTATTCCAAAAGGTTCCTATGGCGGTACTACCTATCAGGTCAAGCGCGGTGATACATTGTTTTATATCGCCTGGATTACCGGGAATGACTATCGTGATTTGGCAAAAAGGAATAATATTCCGGAACCTTATGGATTGAATGTAGGTCAAACCTTACAAGTGGGTAACGGAACGGCACCCCTAACCGGGAGCGGAACCGTGGCAGGTGGCGAAGTAAGCGGCGGAGGCATGCTGGCAAATCATAGCAGCGCTACCGTGGCTTCAGGCGCCACTGTCGCTCCAAATGCCGCTACGAATACGAAAATGATGAGCTCGGGTATTGATTCTCAAGCAAACAATGAGTATTCTGAAAATTCAGGTAAACAGAATGTAGGGAAAATGTTGCCATCTAACGGCGGCAAAATGTTACCCACATCGGGAGCAGTAGTTGCAACAACCGCCCCTGTTACCGCACCCGCTTCAACGTCCGGCACTATGATGTCGGGCGGCAGTACGGCGATAACCGGTTGGCGTTGGCCGACGGACGGAAAGATTATTGATAACTTCTCCGCTGCGGAAGGCGGCAATAAGGGTATCGATATTTCCGGTTCACGCGGACAATCCATCCTGGCCACCTCCGGCGGACGAGTCGTCTATGCCGGTAACGCTTTGCGAGGGTACGGTAATCTGATAATCATCAAACATAATGATGATTACCTGAGCGCCTATGCCCATAACGACACGATGCTGGTACGGGAACAACAAGAAGTGAGCGCCGGGCAGAAAATCGCTACCATGGGTAGCACGGGTACCAGCTCGGTTAGATTGCATTTTGAAATTCGTTACAAGGGGAAATCCGTAAACCCGCTGCGTTATCTCCCGCAGCGATAAATTGGTCGGAATATCCAGATATTCTGTCCTGGGATCACGGGTAGGAGCCATAGAATGAGCGAAAACACGCTGAAAGTAACCGAGTTACATGAAGAAGCCGAATTCGACGAGAACGGAGCCGAAACATTTGACGAGAAAGCGTTAATCGATGAGCCCGCTGATAATGATTTGGCGGAAGAAGAGTTGCTGTCTCAGGCGGCCAGCCAACGTGTGCTGGATGCCACGCAACTCTATTTGGGTGAGATCGGATACTCCCCATTGCTTACAGCTGAAGAAGAAGTGTATTTTGCCCGGCGTGCGCTTCGGGGTGATGTTGCCTCACGACGCCGTATGATTGAAAGCAACCTGCGGCTGGTGGTTAAAATCGCCCGCCGTTATGGCAACCGCGGACTGGCGCTGCTGGATTTGATCGAGGAAGGTAACCTGGGTCTTATCCGCGCGGTAGAGAAATTTGACCCGGAAAGAGGGTTCCGTTTCTCCACATACGCTACCTGGTGGATCCGCCAGACCATTGAACGGGCGATCATGAATCAAACCCGTACCATACGTCTGCCGATCCATATCGTAAAAGAATTGAATGTCTATTTACGCACCGCCAGGGAGTTGTCTCACAAGCTCGACCATGAGCCAAGCGCGGAGGAAATTGCCGAGCAGCTTGATAAACCGGTCGATGACGTCAGCCGTATGCTGCGCCTTAACGAGCGTATTACTTCAGTGGATACTCCGCTCGGCGGGGATTCTGAAAAAGCCCTGTTGGACATTTTGTCCGATGACAAAGACAGCGGGCCGGAAGATACCACGCAAGACGATGATATGAAGCAAAGTATCGTTAAGTGGTTATTTGAACTGAACGCCAAGCAGCGTGAAGTGCTGGCCCGGCGTTTTGGCTTGTTAGGGTATGAAGCCGCCACGCTTGAGGATGTAGGCCGTGAGATCGGATTGACGCGTGAACGCGTCCGCCAGATCCAGGTTGAAGGTCTGCGCCGCCTGCGTGAAATCCTGCAAGGGCAGGGGCTGAACCTTGAGGCTCTGTTCCGGGAATAACCGCCCGGAAATAAAAAACGGTGAAGGGTAAACCTTCACCGTTTTTTTTTGTTTTATGGTAACCCCTGCGGACCGCGGTGGACCTAAAGCATTCCCTTCAGGCGATAAATCCACTCCAGCGCCGCCCTGGGCGTCAGCGTATCCGGATCAATCCCCTCAAGCGCGGCAACCGCCGGCGGCGTTTCTTCCTCCACCGGCGCCAGCAGCGACAGCTGCGAACCGTCCACCTTGCTGGCCGTGGCGCTGGTGGACAGGTTTTCCAGCTCCTTCAGTTTTTGCCGCGCCCGTTTAATCACCTCGCGCGGCACTCCGGCCAGCGCCGCCACCGACAGTCCATAGCTCTTGCTGGCGGCGCCATCCTGCACGGTATGCATAAAAGCAATGGTCTCGCCTTGTTCAAGCGCGTCCAGGTGGACATTCACCACCCCCTCCATCTTTTCCGGCAGGGTGGTCAGTTCAAAATAGTGGGTGGCGAACAAGGTCATGGCCTTAATCCGCCCGGCCAGGCTCTCAGCGCAGGCCCAGGCCAGCGATAAACCGTCATAGGTGGAGGTGCCGCGGCCGATTTCGTCCATCAGCACCAGGCTTTGCGGCGTGGCGTTGTGCAGGATATTGGCCGTCTCGGTCATCTCCACCATAAAAGTGGATCGTCCGGAGGCCAGATCGTCCGCCGCCCCCACCCGGGTAAAAATACGATCCACCGGTCCTATTACCGCCTGTGCGGCGGGGACAAAGCTGCCGATATAAGCCATCAGCACGATCAGCGCATTTTGCCGCATATAGGTGCTTTTGCCGCCCATGTTCGGGCCGGTAATGATCAGCATGCGCCGCTGGGCGGACAGCGCGAGCGGATTGGCGATAAACGGCTCGCTTAACACCCGCTCCACCACTGGGTGGCGTCCCGCCGAAATCCGGATCCCCGGCTGGTCGGTGAGCGTCGGACACACATAATTCAGCGTTTCGGCCCGTTCGGCCAGGTTGCTGAGCACGTCCAGCTCGGACAGCGCCGCCGCGCATTGCTGCAAGGGGCCGAGATGGGGCAATAGCAGATCAAATAACTGATCATAGAGCGCCTTTTCCAACGCCAGCGCTTTACCTTTGGAGGTCAGCACCTTGTCCTCGTACTCTTTGAGTTCCGGAATAATATAGCGTTCGGCGTTTTTCAGCGTCTGGCGGCGGACATAGTGCATCGGCGCCTGATGGCTTTGTCCCCGGCTGAGCTGGATATAATAGCCGTGCACAGCGTTAAAGCCGACTTTCAGGGTCTCAAGGCCGGTTTTTTCGCGCTCGCGGATTTCCAGGCGGTCGAGATAATCGGTGGCGCCGTCGGCCAGCGCCCGCCATTCATCCAGTTCCTCATGATAACCCGGCGCAATCACGCCGCCGTCGCGCACCAGCACCGGCGGCGCATCGACTACCGCCCGCTCGAGCAAGGTCCTTAATTCGTCAAACAGCCCCACCTGCGCGAGCAGATGGCGAATGTGCTCCGTCGGCTGCGGCGCCAGCAACGCATGGATAGCCGGAAACTGCTGGAAGGCATGGCGCATGCGCGCCAGATCGCGCGGGCGTGCCGAGCGCAGCGCCAGGCGCGCCAGGATACGCTCCAGGTCCCCAACCTGACGCAGCAGCGGCTGCAGCTCGGCGCAGGTCTCCTGCAGGCTGCTGATGGCCTGCTGGCGATGGGTCAGTACGGCGGTATCGCGGGTAGGCATATGCAGCCAGCGTTTCAGCATCCGGCTGCCCATCGCCGTCACGGTATGATCCAGTATTTCCGCCAGGGTATTGTCAAACCCGCCGCTAAGGTTTTGCGTTAACTCCAGATTGCGGCGCGTGGCGGCGTCCATCACGATGCCGTCCTGCTGGCGTTCAAGCGTGATGGCGCGGATATGGGGCAGCGAGGTGCGCTGGGTGTCCTTGACATACTGCAGCAGGCAGCCGGCGGCGCGCAGCGCGGCGCTGGCGCGCTCGATGCCGAAGCCATGCAAATCCCGGGTGCCGAACTGCAGATTAAGCTGCTGGCGGGCGGTATCGAGCTCAAACTCCCAGATCGGCCGGCGGCGCAGTCCACGGCGATGCTCAATCAGCCCCATTTCCTGCAATGTTTCGGGAAACAGCAGTTCAGCGGGGTTGGTGCGCTGCAATTCAGCGGCCATGGCCTCGCGATCGGCCGGTTCGCACACCAGAAAACGCCCGGAGCTAAGATCAAGGGTGGCATAACCGAACCCGGACGCCTCCTGCCACATGGCCGCCAGCAGATTATCCTGGCGTTCGTTTAACAGCGCTTCATCGCTCAGGGTTCCCGGCGTGACGATGCGCACCACCCTCCGCTCCACGGGGCCTTTGGTGGTGGCCGGATCGCCGATTTGCTCGCAAATGGCCACCGACTCGCCCAGCTGTACCAGCTTGGCCAGGTAGGTCTCCACCGCATGGTAAGGCACCCCGGCCATGGGGATCGGTTCGCCGGCGGATTGTCCGCGCCGGGTCAGCGAAATATCCATCAGCTGCGATGCGCGCCGGGCGTCGTCAAAGAACAGCTCGTAGAAATCGCCCATCCGATAAAACAGCAAGATGTCAGGATGCTGCGCCTTGAGGCGCAGGTACTGCTGCATCATGGGGGTATGGCTGTCTAAAATATCTGGTGTGCTCATGGAGTTATGATATCCATTTCTTTGAATTCAATAGGGTTAGTGATGATGGTTGTTCTCATGAATTATCACTATATCGCAAGGAAAATCGCTACATCTTACCTTCGGGTGCAGCGCCCATGATAACGGAGTCTCCATGGCAGGGAAACCAGCGGGAATGCCCTATCGTCAAAACCGGCAACGTCCCGCACGTCACCCGACCGTGGTGTGCATCCAACCTGGTGAGTTGCGGCAGCGTCGCCGGCAGGGGCGCTGTGCCGCCGCCGGGCTGAAACCGAAAAATAGCCCAGGTAAAAAAACCGTGCTTTAAGCGACGGCGTCCCAGGGAGGCGATGGCACCCCCTACGCCGGATAGCGCGCCGTTCAGGCCGGTTTTTTCGCGCCTTGCCGGCTGACGATATTTTCCCGCAGCCTATTAATTTCCTGATTGAGCCTCTGCAACTGGGCAAGCTCCATATCGGCGTTGCAAAACAGCGCCTCGGACAGGCACGATGACGGCTCTTCCAGCCGTTGTCCTTTATCGGTGATGGAGATCATGACCTGCCGCTCGTCCTCGGGATTGCGCACGCGTTCGATAAATCCCTCCGTTTCCAGCCGTTTAAGCAGCGGCGTCAGCGTACTGGTTTCCAGCCCCAGCGCGTCGCCGATGCTGCCGATCGGTTGTTTGCCCTGTTCCCACAAGACATTCAGCACCAGATACTGCGGATAGGTCACGCCCATGGCGTCAAGCATCGGTTTATAAAGCCGCTTGATGGCGATGGAGGTGGAGTAAATGGCATAGCAAAGCTGCTCCGCCAGACGGGGACGATGTACCACGGCATGCTCCTTAAGCACCAGTCTGAACGGTATCATACCACCGTTAATCGCTTATTAGCTATCGCGATAACAAATAGCTTGACATCAAAGGGTGCGCTGCTATTGTTAATAGCATATTACTTATCGCGATAAATGTTATTGAGATAATTAATATTCACACCAACTATTAACGAGGAAAACTTTATGCTGAAGAAAACGCTGACACGTCTGGCCGCCGTCATGGCATTGTCTTTCGCCACCCTGGGCACCGCGCTGGCAAGTCCCGTTAAAAATATTGTCCTGGTCCATGGCGCTTTTGCCGATGGTTCCGGTTGGCAAGAGGTGACCCGCATCTTGGACAAGGCCGGCTATCATGTTGCGATTGTGCAGGAGCCGCAAACGTCTTTGGCCGACGACGTCGCGGCCACCCGCCGGATTCTCGGCCAGCAACAGGGCAAATCGCTGCTGGTCGGGCACAGCTATGGCGGCTTTATTATCAGCGAAGCCGGCCAGGATCCTTCCGTTGCCGGCCTGGTGTACATTGCCGCTTTACAGCCTGAAAAAGGGGAAACGCTCGCCGGTCTGTCAGGCAAAATCCCTCCGGCCACGAAAGGCATCGCCGAAACCGCCGACCATTTCCTCTACCTGAAACCCGAACTTTATCACGCCGATTTCGCAGCCGATCTGCCGGTGGGCCAGGCCAGCTTTATGGCACGCTCCCAGGTCATGCCCGCCGCCGCTATTTTCACCACGCCTGCGGCGGAACCGGCCTGGAAAACCAAACCCAGCTGGGCGTTGGTCGCGACGCAGGACCGGGCCATTAATCCGGATCTGGAGCGGTTCATGGCCAAACGCGCGCAAAGCCATGTCGTTGAAGTCAAGGCCAGCCATGCGGTCTTCGCCTCACAGCCGCGGCAGGTCGCGGCGCTGATTGAGAAGGCCGCGCAAAGCCTGTCCGAGTAACGCCGGCCGATAACGTCACCGCAAATCCAAGCCATTATCCCGGCGGTAAACGGGAAATGGCTTCAACCCCACTGAGTGAAATGCCAAGGCAACACGGATAACCACCGTCGCCATCCGCCAGGCCATGCTGTTCTCCGGCCCGGTAAACAAGGTAGAATCCCCGCGTGCCGTCATGGTGACGGCTCATCAGCAAGAGTTTGTCTCGTTATTGTTCTTATTAAGGAGTTAAAGTGAATCAATTACCCCATTGCCCCCAATGCGGATCCGCCTTCACCTGGCAGGACGCGGAGCACTACAACTGTCCGGAATGCGGGCATGAATGGTCGGCAACGGCGGATGCGACTGCCGCCGGGGAAGGGTTGATCGTTAAGGATGCCAACGGCAACCTGCTGGCGGACGGCGACACGGTTACGGTTATAAAAGATTTAAAGGTGAAAGGCAGCGCCTCGTCGCTGAAAATCGGCACAAAAGTAAAAGGCATTCGACTGGTTGAAGGCGATCATAATATTGATTGCAAAATCGACGGCTTCGGTGCGATGAAGCTGAAATCGGAATTTGTCAAAAAAAGCTGAATGGCCACCGTCGGTTATCCCTGGTTTGCGCCAGTATCAGGGATGGACGGGACCTTGATGGTAAACGAGACGATACCTGGGCGGCGGCTCGGGTGGTTGCCCGTGCCCCCACATCGCGGGTAAAGATTGCCTGCACGTACCCTGTGCAGTGCATGCTCTATCTTAAGATTAATTATTATTTATTTTAAATTACATTCATACCAACTGAAATATATATCTCTGTTCAGGTACATAAGTTATTTCAAGGCAAAAAAGTTTAATTGCATGACAAAAATTAAATCCCACGCCATGATACGCATCGCCCAGACGGGCATGGCCGATATATAATTTCAGGATCTGCCTTTTGCGGACATGATATGTGGAATAAAATAGTATGTTACCTTGCTATCAGATAAATACAGCAGGTTATGGCGCACTGCCTATAAAAGAAGACACGGATGAGGATAAGGTTGATAGCCGGTTTCAGGACAATTCCCATGCGTCACATGCGCTAGAACAATCCCTAAAGTTACAGCAAGACCTCGCCGGTATAGAGGTTGCCACCGAACCATTGATAAAACATGCAACCAGTATTTGCCGCCAGCTGGATGCATTGGCGGGCGATTTATTAGCGACGCTGAAGGCCGATGAATTACCGGACGCGGAACGTATGCTGGATAGCGTAACGACTCTGCTTGAAAAGGGAGGAGACATTACGTTATCCACCTGCCCGGGCACGGCGGAGCATCAACTGGCGCTGCATCTTCGCCATGAGCTGCGTCAGCATCCCGGGGCGACGTTTTATGACCGCGGGCGTGTAATGATTGATTTTATCGGCGCCGTCATGAGCAATGATTATACCATTGTGACCGGTACCGGTGCGCGCCGCATCGCTAATGTTATTACCGTGGCGACGCGCACCGGCACTATTGTTGCTTTTACTACCCTGCTGCGGCAAATGGTCGGTTTTGCTGTGGAAAAGAATTTCCTCTTGCTGGGCGCGACAGCCTCGTTACCGCCACGCCTGGTCGCGGGCATTGTCTCGATGTTGTTGGGACCCGCGCTTAACCTGGCCGGCGCGGTGCGTGATGAAAGGAACGGCACCGCCACCATCGTCTCGCGCGCCTCCCGTATTGCCATGGGATTATTAAGCTCCGGCGCGCTGATGCTGGTGGCAAGCCACCGGCCAGGTTTTACTCTTGGAACGCTGATGGGATCCGTGGGGGCGCAGACGCTGACCTATACCTTGATGCGGGATCTGCTTCAACTGTTTTTTCCCTTGCACGATAATGGCGGTCTGAATGCCGGCGGCCTTATCTGTTCCAGCCTGTTTTACGGCCTGGCGCAGGGGGTGCTGGGCGTCGCCATGACGGGGCTCGCGCCGCATTCGGGCGCCGGCTATGTCATGGATGAAGCCGAACGGATCACCAAACAGATGATGGATTGGGCTTCCGCCGCCAGTGCGGCCGCGGTGGTTATACAGCCGAATATTGTCCATGACCTCCTGCGCGGCGCGTTGAATGCCCTAACCGAGGTATTTGACGATCTGCAGCGCCCGGCGCTGATGCGCTGGTTCGCCGCTACGCCGGCAACGCCACTGCTTCGTCGTCGCACCGGCCATTCTTGCGCCCCCAATACACCGACGTCGCGCCGGGAAGGGGTACGCATCGGGCTAAGCCGGCCGCGCATCGGCAACGGCCACTGGCCGACCGCCGGGCAGGCCGCAGAACAATTTCTCACCACCAATGCCATGCGTACCTCCTTCTTTACCGCAGTGACCAGCATCGCCCTGACGGCGGCCTCGGTATTGGGTACCACCCGTTTGACCAATACCGATCAGCTTTTGGTGGTCAATACGCTTATCGCCGCCGTGGTGATGGTGGGCTATCCGGCTTTTATCGCGGCCCATGATAAGCCAGAGGCAACACCTGTCGCCGCGAAGGTGTGAGCAATGCTAATGTGTTCTTTTGAAAGACGTCGATGTTTGCCCATCCGCTGGCACAGGCCAATCGGCTTTCTCCCGCTGTTGCGACGCGCTGGCTTTCAGCGACGATAGCGCTAATGGTTAAAAAAAAAGCATAAATCTTAACAGTTATAACGTCTCTGCCGGTACAGGACGGGCTGCTATGGTAAATGAACAGCCCGTTCCCCTTCGACCTGGCGCCGCTTGGCTAAAATACTATAATTTTTCAATAAACTGATATTAAAAGACTTAATGTAAGTTACTTGCATAGCCATTTGATTAAATTTATTCATCATTTTTTTGATGGAAAAGTTTGAATGGTCCGTTTATGGTTATCTGATAACCTCCGGAAAATAATGACCGGCCCTATTTTTTGATATTCACTGTCCGCTGGAGAATGCCATGGGGTAATATTAATACAGATACAGGCATCCAGCTTGATGCGGCGCGCTGATTAGCCACAAAAGCAAGTTGCATTAATTGATACACCAAAATATGTCGCAGCAGCGTAAGAGGCAATCATCCCTGGATTTTTTTGCCGGTCACACCTGCGCCATCGGATAATATCGATCGCGGAAATGTGATGTGGGCTTAAGTTTTTCCGCCCGTGGGAGCCGATATGTCCATGGCGAAAGTAGTGGGCGTGAAAAATTAATGCGCCCTTTGTTATATATTCTCTGATTTGGCAAAATACGCATTTGACAGGCACGCGAAGACTATAATACAACCTATAAATATTGTTGATTTATCATCAGAAAGGGATGATCGGTCATGGCTATTTATTAACTGTTACTGGGGTGGGGCATGGACGGATCATTGATTTTCTGTAAAGATGCTATTTTGAGATTTCGTTCGGATTATGATGATTTGACGGCTATCCCATTGTTGTCTTTACAGTCGTGCCTGGAAGAAAATGATCCCTTTTTCTTGCTAAAATTTTTTCGTCATCCGGTTATCATTGAGCAAGATACCACCTTATCCCATATGTTGCTGGCTATTGAGCCTTGGGCAATAATGTTAGGCATCTATCTTGATATAGACGTTATGGCCTATATTGATGAAGTGAGAAAACCCTCCCAGGCGCAATCGATATTTGACTGGATCGGCCTGCAAAAAGTGACATCGATTCATCGCGCTTATCAGCACCAGGACAGTAAGCCCGGTGACGTTTTTCCAACCTATTCAAACCGCGAACGCATTCCAACCAAGCGGTTTGATATTGAAGTCAACTACAGCGCCAATGGTTATAAAAATAATGATAAAGAGCATTATAGTATCAGCGGCGATATCCATACCATCAAAAACGTACCTGTGGTGGTAAGCGACAGACAAGTCTTGGCCAGCTATGGTTATGAAAATGATAATCTCATGAATCGGGAATATGCAGGAGTGTCGGTTAATAATAAAATAAGATATATCCAGGGAGAAATGAATTTTTGTTTTTATGAGGTGATGGAAGCATTATTCAGTGATGGACTATTCTATTCATCCCCGCAGGCCGCAAATGCTAATCTGGCGATGATAAAAAAAATGGCGGAAATGCTGGACAGTAACGAACCCGATGGCCTGGAAGAACATGCCGATGAGAATTCAGATAATACTGACAACGTCTATACCGATAAAAAAATAGCCATCTCTATTGCGGAAGGCGTGCTGGATCCGCTGATCGACCATATCGAAGCAGAAAAAATGTATTGGCGCTACATAAAATCATTGTGTGATTCCAATAGCGAGCGGCCGGTAAGAATCGGCCGTATTGAGGAAGCCAGATTGCCGGAATATCGCTTTTCCAACTTTATCATGGAGGATGTCGATTGAGGCTATCGCGGCGTTGCGTATTCCGGCTTAAAAATATTGACGCCAGTGACGGCGTCAATACACAACAACTTTATTCGTAACGTCGGAAATAGACTTCCAGCCTGGCCTGTAGTTTGCTGAGCACGGTGCTGAACATGAGGTAAATAAATGCTGCCTCAATATACAGTATCAGGGGTTCATAAGTGACGGACACGATACGCTGCGCCGCCAGGAACATTTCCGGCACGGTGATCACCGCCGCCAATGAAGTATCCTTGATCAGCGAAATAAAGGAGTTGGCCAGCGGCGGCAGCGACACAAATACCGACTGCGGCAAGATTACGCGGCGCATGGCCTGGTTGCTGCTCATGCCGATGGCGTAGGCCGCTTCCCATTGTACCTTGGGGACCGACAGTATGGCGCCGCGGATAATTTCCGAGCTATAGGCGCCGACGCTGAGGATAAACCCTATCAGCGCAGCCGGAAAAGCGTCCAGGGTGATGCCGGCGCTGGGCAAACCATAAAAAATCAGGAATAACTGCACCAACAGCGGCGTACCGCGTATCACCCAGACATAAAAGTCCATTATCCCTTTTAGCGGCTGCGGACCGTACAGGCGGATCAGCGCCACCACGAAACCCACCGCCAGCCCGCCGATAAAGGAAAGTATCGCCAGCGGCAAGGTAAACATGACTCCAGCGGCGAACAATCGCCAGAAGGAGTCCAACATCAGTTGTAGCCACGGCGGCATCTGCTAGAACTCCTGCTGCAAAAACATTATTGAGAAATGTCCTGACCGAAGTAACGAATGGCGATGGTTTTATAGGTGCCGTCCGCTTTGACTTCATCCAGCGCGGTATTCAGCGCTTTCACCAGATCGGGCTGATTTTTGCGGATCAGGATGCCTGAAGGGGCGTTGGCGTCCTGGGTGGCGACGATTTTCAGCGGCGCGTCCGGTTTGTGTTTTTTGAAGTCCAGGAAGGACAGGTTATCGTTAAGCGTTGCGGTCGCGCGGCGGCTCAATACCAAATCCAGCGACTGGTTAAAACCGTCGGTGGGCACCAGCTCGGCACCGTACTTGGTGGCCACTTGGGAATAATTACTGGTCAGGCTTTGGGCGGCTTTCTGGCCTTTGAGGTCGTCGAAACTCTTGATGGTCGTATTGTCGTCACGCACGATCAGCACGACTTTCGAATCGATATAGGGCTTGGAAAAATCATATTTCGCCTGGCGTTCAGGCGTAATGCCCACCTGGTTTATCACGGCGTCATAACGCTTGGCGTCCAGGCCGGCGATCAGGCCGTCCCAGCGTCCTTCGATAAACTTCGCCTTAACGCCGAGTTTCGCGGCGACCGCCCGGCCGAGATCAACGTCAAATCCCACCAGCTTATCGCTGCTATCATGGTAGGTATAAGGCGCATAGGTACCTTCGGTGCCGAAGGTGATGGTGCCGGCGGCTTTAATCGCCGCGAGGCCGTCTTCCGCCTGCGCCTGTACTGCGGTAACAAGCAGCGAACCGGCTAAAAGTGCTAATGTCGTTTTTTTCATCGTTATTCCTGAAGTGACAAGGTAAAGGGCGCGCAACGCGCGCATGCCTGAAGATGTCGGGAATGCTAATCCACTTTGGATCTTCCAATAAATGTTATTAAGTAATTAGAAAGTACATAAAATTATAACAGATAGTTTAATAAGAACTTTAGTGCATCAATACAGTGGTTACAAGCGAAAAATGCGGCCTCCGTAACCCGGCCGGTTCAGGTTATACTCAATGGCAACGATAGCCGCGACAGGGGACCTTTTCCCGTTTGACACCCCTGTTATCAGGATGGGAGTATCATGAACGACAGCGATCTTTTAATGCTCAGCACCCGGATTGGGGCGGCGCTGAAACAGACCGGCAGTGTTATCACCTGTGCCGAGTCCTGCACCGGCGGGTGGGTGGCCAAGGTCCTCACCGACGTCGCCGGCAGTTCAGGCTGGTTCGAGCGCGGGTTTGTCACTTACAGTAACCAGGCCAAATCCGAGATGCTGGGCGTCAAGGCCAGTACCCTCGAACAGCATGGCGCGGTCAGCGATCCGGTGGTATTGGAAATGGCCCGTGGCGCGCTGGCGGCGGCGGGGGCGGATTACGCCGTAGCCATTAGCGGTATCGCGGGGCCGGACGGCGGAACGCTGGAGAAGCCGGTCGGCACCGTGTGGTTTGGTTTTGCCGGCCGGCACCGGACGGTGTTCTCGCAGTTGATGCATTTTGACGGTGATCGGGATGCGGTGCGGCGTCAGGCGGTACATTTCGCGTTAAAAACCGTCATAGACACATTTCTCTGAAAATGTACTTGATACTGTATGATTGTACAGTATAATTAGCATCAGTATCGGCATAGATGTTTGGCGAAAAGAGGGTAGCGATGTCGCTCCCTGCTTGATAGGAGTTGAAATGGCTATTGATGAGAATAAACAAAAGGCGTTAGCAGCAGCGTTAAGCCAGATTGAAAAACAGTTTGGCAAGGGCTCTATCATGCGCCTGGGTGAAGATCGTTCAATGGATGTTGAAACAATCTCCACTGGTTCTCTTTCCCTTGATATTGCACTGGGCGCCGGCGGCTTGCCCATGGGACGCATCGTTGAAATCTATGGGCCGGAATCGTCGGGTAAAACCACCCTGACCCTGCAGGTGATTGCCTCCGCGCAGCGTGAAGGTAAAACCTGCGCGTTTATCGATGCCGAGCACGCCCTTGATCCTATCTACGCAAAAAAACTTGGCGTGGATATCGACAACCTGCTGTGTTCGCAGCCCGACACCGGCGAACAGGCCCTGGAAATCTGCGACGCCCTGACCCGTTCCGGCGCGGTTGACGTTATCATCGTCGACTCCGTGGCGGCGCTGACCCCGAAAGCTGAAATCGAAGGCGAAATCGGCGACTCGCACATGGGGCTGGCGGCACGTATGATGAGCCAGGCCATGCGTAAACTGGCGGGTAACCTGAAAAACGCCAATACGCTGTTGATATTTATCAACCAGATTCGCATGAAGATCGGCGTCATGTTCGGTAACCCGGAAACCACCACCGGCGGTAACGCGCTGAAATTCTACGCTTCGGTACGTCTAGACATACGCCGCATCGGCTCCGTCAAAGAAGGCGAAGTGGTGGTGGGCAGCGAAACACGCGTTAAAGTGGTGAAGAACAAAGTCGCCGCGCCGTTTAAGCAGGCTGAATTCCAAATCCTCTATGGCGAGGGTATCAATATCCGCGGTGAACTGGTGGACTTGGGCGTTAAGCACAAACTCATCGAAAAAGCCGGGGCATGGTATAGCTACAACGGTGAAAAAATCGGTCAGGGCAAGGCCAATGCCTGCGTGTTCCTGAAGGAGCGCCCGGAAATTGCGGCGGAGCTGGATAAAAAACTGCGTGATATGCTGTTAAACAGCCCTGAAACGACCAGTTTTGCCGGCGAAAGCGACGATATTGATGAAAGCGCGGCCCGTGAGAGCAGTGAAGAGGCATAATACCGCCCGGGCAGGGGACCGGGGGCGGTTTGTCCCCTGGGTCGCCGGCCTATGAGCACATTGCTCGATCGCGCCTTACGTTTGCTCACGCTGCGCGATCACAGCGAAGCGGAGCTGCGTCGTAAACTGGCGACGCAGCCGGCCGCCAGGCAGAGATTCAAAGCAAGAGCGGTCGTTAAGGCGGCGGATGCGCTGGAGATCACAGAAGACGATATTCAGGAAGTTATTGACTATTGCCTGCAAAATGACTGGCTGGACGATGCCCGTTTCGCCCTGCGTTATGTGAACAGTCGCAGCAAAAGAGGCTATGGCGAACAAAAGATCCGCATGGAACTGTTGCAAAAGGGAATAGACAGGGAAATCATAGATAACGCCTTTACCGAAGCACAAATCGATCGGTCGGCGCAGGCGCAGGATGTTGCCTGGAAAAAATTCGGCCAACCGCTTCCCCCCGATCGGGAGGCCCGGGCCAAAGTGCAGCGTTACCTTCTTTCCCGCGGTTTTTCCTACGATGAGATTCGATCAATTTATATAAATTTTTAATTTGATGGCCTGTGGGATTTTACTTCCCCTCCAAGAAAATTTATCTTATTCCCACTTTTGAGTTCGTGAACGCTACTGTAGCGCCCCAATACTGCGCTATTCTGTTTCCGATCCGTTCGTTTAGCTTGATTCCAGGACAACTATGAGCAAGAGCACCGCTGAGATCCGTCAAGCGTTTCTCGATTTTTTCCATAGCAAAGGCCACCAGGTAGTTGCAAGTAGCTCCCTGGTGCCAGATAACGATCCGACATTGCTTTTTACCAATGCCGGCATGAACCAATTCAAGGATGTTTTCCTCGGGCTGGATAAACGCCAATACCGGCGTGCCACCACATCCCAGCGCTGCGTGCGCGCGGGCGGTAAACATAACGACCTGGAAAATGTCGGGTATACCGCGCGCCACCATACCTTTTTTGAGATGCTGGGTAATTTCAGCTTCGGCGACTACTTCAAGCAGGACGCCATCAACTTTGCGTGGGAACTCCTTACCGGCGCCGCCTGGTTCAACCTGCCGAAGGAAAAGCTCTGGGTGACCGTCTATGCCACCGACGACGAGGCCTATAACATTTGGGCGCGGGACGTCGGCGTGCCAGAAGAACGCATTATCCGCATTGGCGACAATAAAGGCGGCGCCTATGCGTCGGATAACTTCTGGCAGATGGGCGATACCGGTCCCTGCGGCCCGTGCTCGGAAATTTTCTACGATCATGGCGATCATATCTGGGGCGGTCCTCCGGGAAGCCCGGAGGAAGACGGCGATCGGTACATTGAAATCTGGAATTTAGTGTTTATGCAGTTTAACCGTCAATCAGACGGTACCATGCTGCCGCTGCCCAAGCCCTCGGTGGATACCGGCATGGGACTGGAGCGCATATCCGCGGTGCTGCAACACGTTAACTCGAATTATGACATCGACCTGTTCCGTACGCTTATCGAGGCGGTGGCGCAGGTGACCGGTTGCGCCGACCTGGGCAGCAAATCGTTACGCGTGATCGCCGACCATATCCGCTCCTGCGCCTTCCTGATTGCTGACGGCGTGGTGCCGTCCAACGAAGGCCGCGGCTATGTCCTGCGGCGCATCATCCGCCGCGCCGTACGGCATGGCAACATGCTGGGCGCCGGGGATGCCTTCTTCCATCGGCTGGTTGCGCCGCTGATTGACGTGATGGGTCCGGCCGCCGCGGAGTTGAAACAGCAGCAGGCAAGGGTTGAGCAGGTGCTGCAAACCGAGGAAGAACAATTCGCCCGTACGCTGGAGCGCGGCCTGGCCTTGCTGGACGAGGAACTGGGCAAGCTTAAGGGCGATACCCTGGACGGTGAAACCGCCTTTCGCCTGTATGATACCTATGGTTTCCCGCTGGACCTGACCGCCGATGTCTGTCGTGAGCGGCAACTGAAGGTGGACGAAGAGGGTTTTGAGCGGGCCATGGATGCGCAGCGCCGCCGCGCCCGCGAGTCCAGCGGTTTCGGCGCCGACTACAACAGCATGCTGCGCGTGGATAAAGCCACCCGGTTCTTCGGTTATGACGAAGCGCAGCATACCGGCACCGTGGTCGCGTTGTTTCGCAACGGTGAGCCGGTGCAGTCCATACGCCAGGGTGACGACGCCGTTGTGGTCCTGGACGAAACGCCGTTTTATGGCGAATCCGGCGGCCAGGTGGGCGACAAGGGCGAGCTGAAGGCCACGCAGGGGCTGTTTACGGTCGACGATACGCAAAAGTACGGCCAGGCGTTCGGGCACGTCGGCCGGCTGGCCATGGGCGAACTCAAGGTCGGGGATGCGGTGAGCGCCAGCGTGGACGAAGCGCGCCGCTCCCGTATTCGCCTTAACCATTCCGCCACCCACTTGTTGCACGCGGCGCTACGGCAGGTGCTGGGCTCCCATGTGGCGCAAAAAGGCTCTCTGGTCAACGATCAATACCTGCGTTTCGATTTCTCCCACTTTGAAGCGATGAAACCCCAGCAGATCCGTGCCGTGGAGGATATCGTCAACCAGCAAATCCGCCGGAACCTGCCCATCGAGACCGAGATCATGGATCTGGAGGCCGCGCGCGGCACCGGGGCCATGGCGCTTTTCGGCGAGAAGTACGACGCCAAGGTACGGGTGCTGCGCATGGGTGATTTCTCCACCGAACTGTGCGGCGGTATCCATGCCAGCCGCACCGGGGATATCGGCCTGTTCCGCATCATCTCCGAATCCGGCACCGCGGCCGGCATCCGCCGCATTGAAGCCGTGACCGGCGAAGGGGCTTTAGCCAGCCTGCATCAGCAAAGCGATTTGATTCATGGCATCGCCCAGTTGGTCAAAGGGGATAACCAAAGTCTGGCGGATAAGGTAAAAGCCCTGATCGAGCGCTCCCGGCAGTTGGAGAAAGAGATCCAGCAGCTCAAAAGCCAGCAGGCGGCGCAGGAAAGTTCGGCGCTGTCCGGCAATGTTAAGCTGGTTAACGGCGTGAAGCTGCTGGTCAGCAAACTGGATAACGTTGAACCCAAGATGCTGCGCACCATGGTGGATGATCTGAAAAACCAGCTGGGGTCGGCGGTGATTGTGCTGGCGACCGTCGCCGATGATAAAGTCAGCCTGATCGCGGGCGTCACCAAAGATTTAACCGACCGCGTTAAGGCCGGCGACCTTATCGGCCAGCTGGCCCAGCAGGTGGGCGGCAAAGGCGGCGGCCGGCCTGATATGGCCCAGGCCGGCGGTACCGACGTCAAGGCGCTGCCCGCGGCATTGGCCGGCGTAGAGGCCTGGCTGGCGACTAAAATCTAAAGCGGATAAGAATACGTTATGATAAACGCCATAGCTTTCTGTTAAGTTATGGCGTTTGGATTCGTATTATCCGCTGAGTCAAAAGTTAGGCGCGAAGCTGGTCATATCGACTAAACTTATACCAGATGTTGAAAGTCGTCAGCCTGCTGGCATTTTATGTCGCTTACATGACTTACGTTTTCACGGTATATGATGGATAATGGCGGGAAACTGAGAGACCCGACTCTTTTAATCTTTCAAGGAGCAAAGAATGCTTATTCTGACTCGTCGAGTTGGTGAAACCCTCATGATTGGCGATGAGGTAACGGTTACGGTTTTAGGAGTCAAGGGCAACCAGGTACGTATCGGTGTCAATGCGCCTAAAGAAGTCTCTGTTCACCGTGAAGAAATATACCAGCGTATCCAGGCTGAAAAATCACAACAGAATCCCTTCTGATCTTTTCAGGCGCCTTGCTTGCGCGGGGCGCTAATCTCTCCTTTCCTGCTGTAAAATCATTTAATTTTTACTGATTATTTCTACATAAAATCTTTACCAACAGCTTGCATTTTCCCGGATAAGGGCGGTGCCGGGCGTTATTGTGCTGTCAATCTGGTCAAGTTGCATGGCTTTTGCGCAAACGCTCGCCAGACGGGAAAAATTGTTTGACTTATCAGGCCGGGAAAGTAATATGTGCGCCACGCAGTGCCGATGAGCTTTAACATCGGCGCGTAGGTGAGGTGGCCGAGAGGCTGAAGGCGCTCCCCTGCTAAGGGAGTATACGGTCAAAAGCTGTATCGAGGGTTCGAATCCCTCCCTCACCGCCATTATTTAAGAATGCATCCATAGCTCAGCTGGATAGAGTACTCGGCTACGAACCGAGCGGTCGGAGGTTCGAATCCTCCTGGATGCACCATTAATTGACCTGTTGCACGGTCAGGAAAAAGCAGTTCTATTACTACAATGCATCCATAGCTCAGCTGGATAGAGTACTCGGCTACGAACCGAGCGGTCGGAGGTTCGAATCCTCCTGGATGCACCATTTTTTATATTTAGACCCTCTGCTTTACGGCTTATCTTATTTGCATCCATAGCTCAGCTGGATAGAGTACTCGGCTACGAACCGAGCGGTCGGAGGTTCGAATCCTCCTGGATGCACCATGTCGGTGCTTCTGTTGTTCCCAGCGCTGCTCGCGCATTGTCTACGGCCTCGACGTTTCCCCCCTCTCTATGTTATTTGCCTGGCCTGCTTTCCCTGCGGCGTACCGGTGATATTCCTAATTTAACGCGTGCCACTCTTTCCCCCTACGGCATTCGCCCCCGGTCCGGCTCGCCGCAATACAGAAAAAGCGACAATTTTATGACTTTGCGTTACAGTAAAGGCTTATTTTTAGCATCAGGAAACGACGATGTACGATCGGTACGCAGGGTTGATCTTCGATATGGACGGCACGTTGCTTGATACTGAGCCGACCCATCATAAAGCCTGGCACCAGGTGCTTGGCAAACACGATATGCATTATGATGGTGCAGCCATGGCCGGCTTAAATGGATCGCCAACCTGGCGTATTGCCAAAACCATTATCGACAACCATGGATCCAGTATGGATCCTTACCTGCTGGCGCTTGAAAAAACCGCGGCGGTGGAATTGATGCTGCTGGACAATGTCCGGCCGTTGCCGTTAATCGAGGTGGTGAAAGCCTACCATGGCAAGCGTCCCATGGCGGTGGGCACGGGCAGCGAGCATCGCATGGCCGTGTCGCTGCTGGAACACCTCGGGCTATTACACTATTTCGACGCCATCGTCGGCGCCGATGATGTGACCCGGCATAAACCCTTTCCTGATACATTTTTGCGTTGCGCCGAGCTGATGGGCGTGGCGCCAGGAAAATGCGTCGTCTTCGAAGACGCCGATTTTGGCATTCAGGCTGCCCGCGCGGCCGGCATGGCATTTGTCGATGTGCGGATGCCATAAAAAAACCTTGACGCCATGGTGGCCGGCTTGCCATTGTCATCGCCTGGCGTGCGGCGCCGGCATAAACCATGCTGCTGCCTTCTTATCGCCGCCGCCGTGGCGGCCTGGCGTCCGGTTAAGCGCAAAGCCCGTAATGATCTCTTTATAGTTGGGAAAAGCATTACATTAGGACCTATCAATCCGGTTAACATTTCCGGGACTCACCTGATGATGAATGCGTAAATGATAACGATAGATAGCGATAAACGAGCAGATTCAATTATGCTTACCCAATACAAAATTAACTGCGGGAGGTCAATTTGATCCCGGACGTATCTGAAGCACTTTCATGGCTGGAAGCCAATCCTCATGCGTTGGAGGGGATTCGCCGGGGTGTGGAGCGCGAAACCTTGCGCATCACCGCCAATGGCCGTTTGGCGCAAACCCCGCATCCGGAATCACTGGGCGCGGCGTTGACGCATAAATGGATTACGACGGATTTTGCCGAAGCATTGCTCGAATTTATCACGCCGGTGGACGAAGATATCGATCACCTGCTGGCCTTCTTGCGCGACATCCATCGTCATGTGGCGCGCAATCTTGGCGAAGAACGCATGTGGCCGATGAGCATGCCGTGTTTTATCGATCATAGCCAGCCGATCGAACTGGCTCAATACGGCTCGTCCAATATCGGGTGTTTCAAGACCCTGTACCGCGAAGGCCTGAAGAACCGTTATGGCGCGCTGATGCAGATCATCTCCGGGGTACATTATAATTTTTCGCTACCCCTGGCGTTCTGGCAGGCACGGCTGGGCGTCACGGATGAGCTCAGCGGCAAAGCGGCGATTTCCGACGGGTATCTGCGCCTAATCCGCAACTATTATCGCTTCGGCTGGATAATACCCTATCTGTTCGGGGCGTCGCCGGCGGTCTGTTCTTCATTCCTTGACGGCCGCGAAACCGATTTGCCGTTTGAACGCTCGACATCCGGCATGATTTACCTGCCGTTCGCAACGTCGCTGCGACTGAGCGATCTGGGTTATACCAATAAGTCCCAAAGCCAGCTGGGGATTACCTTCAACCGGATTGACGAGTATATCGCCGCCCTGAAGCGGGCCATCAAGACGCCCTCGGCCGATTACCAGCGTATCGGGTTGGAAAAGAACGGCAAGCGGCTGCAAATCAACACCAACGTACTGCAGATCGAAAACGAACTCTATGCGCCGGTACGCCCCAAGCGTGTGACACAAAAAGGCGAATCACCTTCCGACGCGTTAGAGCGCGGAGGCATCGAATATATCGAAGTGCGGTCGCTTGATATCAATCCCTTCTCGCCGATCGGCATTGACGAACAACAGGCGCGCTTTCTGGATCTTTTCCTGATTTGGTGTACGCTGGCTGAGGCCCCGGAAATGAGCGCGGAGGAGGTGCTGTGCACCCGCACCAACTGGAATAAAGTCATTCTGGAAGGACGCAAACCCGGCCTGACCCTGGGGGTAGACTGCGGTTCACAGCAGGAGCCGCTGGCCGAGATCGGCAAGGCGCTGTTCCGTGATTTGCGCCGTGTGGCGGTCATTCTTGATGGCAATAACCATAATTATCACTACCGCCAGGCCTGCGATAACCTGGTGGCCGGCTTTGACGATCCGGCCCTGACCTTCTCGGCGCGCATTCTTGCGGCGATGAAGGAACATGGCATTGGCGGCCTGGGCTTGATTCTGGCGAATAATTATCGTCAGACCCTGTGCGATGAGCCGTTGGAAATACTGAATGAAGAGCTGTTGGCAAAGGAGCAGGCGCGTTCCTGGCAACGGCAGCGCGAGATTGAAGCGGGTGATAGCGTAAGTTTTGAGCAGTTTGTTGCGCAGCATAACGCCGGCTGAAAAAGAAAAGGCCACAGAGGACTGTGGCCAAATAAACATCTCTGAATACAGGGATGATGATAACAAATGCGCGTCTTTCACTAATTCAGACTCGCGCCAAGGAAAAAAGTTTCCTTACAATGGTAAAAAAAATTAATTTTTTCTAAGAGGAGGTGACGTATGCCACTACTGGATAGCTTTACCGTAGACCACACCCGCATGGCAGCCCCAGCGGTTCGTGTTGCGAAGACCATGAAAACTCCCCATGGCGATACCATCACCGTCTTTGATTTGCGTTTTTGCCGGCCTAACCTGGAAGTGATGCCTGAGCGCGGCATTCACACCCTGGAACATTTATTCGCCGGTTTTATGCGTAATCACCTGAATGGCGACGGTGTGGAAATCGTCGATATTTCCCCCATGGGCTGCCGTACCGGCTTTTATATGAGCCTTATCGGCGCGCCGGATGAAGTGCGTGTCGCCAACGCGTGGAAAGCCGCCATGGCCGATGTGCTGAAAGTCACCGACCAGAACAAAATCCCCGAGTTGAATGAATATCAATGCGGCACCTATCATATGCATTCCCTACCGGAAGCGCAGGAGATTGCCCAGCATATTCTGGACAACGATATCCGGGTGAACCATAACGAGGAACTGGCGCTGCCGAAAGAAAAGCTGGCAGAGCTGCATATCTAAACCCGAGCAGTGCCCGCGGGTGTGATGGGCAAGACAGCTACGCTTCACCCTCCTTGCCCATGATACCCGCCCCCGGCCTGTGGGCCGGTTTAAGCTAGGCTTCGTCCACGCCCTTTTTAAAGGCCTTCAGCGGCGTAATGCGCACCTGCTTGATCATATTGTCCTGCACCGCCATGATTTCAATCTTGTAGCTATCTATCTGGGTATGCGTGCCCACCGGCGGGATATCCTGCAGCGCTTCGAGCAGCATGCCGTTAACCGTGCGCGCCTCGGCTTCCGGCAGCGTCCAGTTAAAGGCTTTATTCAGTTCGCGGATATTGGCGCCGCCGTCGATCAAGACCGACCCGTCGCTTTGCGGTATCACTTCCTCCGCCAGGGTGGGGGACATGGACGTGGTAAAGTCGCCGACAATCTCCTCCAGTATGTCCTCGACCGTCACCAGTCCCTGGATATCCCCGTATTCATCGACGATAAGACCGACCTTTTCCTTGTTCCGCTGGAATTTCACCAACTGGATATTCAACGGCGTGCCCTCGGGAATGTAGTAGATCTCATCGGCGGCGCGCAGCAGGTTTTCCTTGGTGAATTCCTGCTTCTCCGTCATCAGGCGGTAGGCTTCGCGCACCCGCAGCATGCCGATGGCATCGTCGAGATTATCGCGGTACAGCACGATGCGTCCGTGGGGCGAGTGGGTCAGCTGGCGGATGATATTGCGCCATTCATCGTTGACGTTGATACCGACAATTTCATTGCGCGGCACCATAATGTCGCCGACGCTCACCTTTTCCAAATCCAGTACCGAGAGCAGCATGTCCTGGTTGCGCCGCGAAATCAGCGAGCGGGACTCATTGAAGATGGATCGCAGTTCATCCTTGCTCAGGGCGTCGTTCAGATTAGACGGGACTTTAATGCCCATGATGCGCATCAGGAGGCGGGTAATGATATTCAGCAGCCAGACCAGCGGCATCATGATTTTTTGCAGCGGCGCCAGCAGCAGGCTGCTGGGCAGGGCAATATGCTCTGGGTACAGCGCCGCCACCGTTTTTGGCAGCACTTCGGCGAACAGCAGGATGACAAAAGTCAGGATGCCGGTGGCGATCGCCACGCCGATATCGCCGTACAGGCGCATGCCGACGATGGTGGCCAGCGCCGAGGCCAGGATATTCACCAGGTTATTGCCAATCAATACCAGGCTCAACAGTCGGTCGGTACGGCGCAGTAACTTCTCGACGCGCCGGGCGGCGCGGTTGCCCTGTTTGGCCAGGTGTCGCAGGCGGTAACGGTTGAGCGTCATCATGCCGGTTTCAGAGGCCGAAAAATAGGCGGACACCAGTACCATAATCACCAGGATAATTATCAGCGTACTGGTTGAAACATGTTCCAACGTGGGCATTCCTTGTAGGGGTGAATAAAGCGGTTAACGACCAGCCGTAACGGGTGGTCGTTGACTTCTCGCTAGCCGGCCAGAATATTCTGCCAAATGCGGCTGCCGAAATAGGCCAGGGTCAGCAACAGCACGCCGACCAAACTCAGCCATACCACGCGGCGCCCGCGCCAGCCTTTACGATAATGGCCCCACAATAAAACAATATAGACCAACCAGGCGACGAAGGAGAGCACTGCTTTATGCAGATTCTCACCGCTGAACATATTTTGCATATACAGCAGGCCGGTGCTCAGGGTCAGCGTAAGCAGCACCACCCCGACCTGGGTAATATGGAACATCTTGCGCTCAATGCCCATCAGCGGCGGCATATCGGCGCTGAATGTCAGCCGTTTTGTCTTGAGCAGATGATCCAGCCAGGCCAGCTGGAAGGCGTATAAAGCGGCGATGATCAGCACCGCATAAGAAAACAGCGCCAGGCCGATATGGATCAGCAGCCCCGGGGTGGCCTCGAGATGGGTGATAAATTCGCCGGGCATCAGGGTGGAGGCGGCCAAATGAATCATGGCGAAAATATACACCACCGGCAGCAGAAACCAGCCGCGGTTACGCGCGGCGACGATGGTCATGACAATGGCTATCAGCAGGCTCACCAGGGAGCCGATATTCAGCAGGCTCAGGTTCTGGCCGGCATGAACGCCGAATATACGCAAATACAACGTGCAGGCGTGGCAAATCAGCGCCACCGCGGCGGACAGCAGCGCCAGGCGGCGATAGGCGTCGTTCCTGCGCAAAACGGTGGGCAGGATCAGGCCGAGACTTACGGCGTAGGCAACAAAAGCCAGTAGGGCAATCCAGGACATATCGCAAATAGGCTTTGGCAAGGAATAAAGAGGCGACCAGTATAGCCTCAGCGGCGTCCCGCACCAAACGTTCTCGTCGCGGGGCAGCGATCTGCCGCTGCTTCGTGTTATACTCGCCGGCAATAATGTCGCACAAGCGGCCGGACTCCAGGTTGAGTAAAGAACGATGTTTGAAAATTTATCCGACAGATTATCGCGCTCGTTGCGCAATATCAGCGGCCGGGGCCGCCTGACAGAAGAGAACATTAAAGATACCCTGCGCGAGGTGCGCCTGGCGCTGCTCGAAGCCGACGTGGCTCTGCCCGTGGTGCGTGATTTTATCAATCGGGTAAAAGAGCGCGCGGTCGGCCAGGAAGTCAATAAAAGCCTGACGCCGGGCCAGGAATTCGTCAAAATCGTACGTACCGAGCTGGTCAGCGCGATGGGCGAGGAAAACAGCGAGCTCAACCTGGCGGCTCAACCGCCGGCGGTGGTGCTGATGGCGGGCCTGCAAGGGGCCGGTAAAACCACAAGCGTCGCCAAGCTTGGCAAATACCTGCGCGAAAAGCATAAGAAAAAAGTGCTGGTGGTGTCCGCCGACGTTTATCGGCCGGCGGCCATCAAACAGCTGGAAACCCTGGCTGAGACGGTGGGCGTGGATTTTTTCCCGTCCGATGCCGGCCAACGGCCCATTGATATCGTCAAGCAGGCGTTGCAGCAGGCAAAGCTGAAATTCTACGACGTGTTGCTGGTGGATACCGCCGGCCGTTTGCACGTCGATGAAGCCATGATGGACGAGATCAAGCAGATCCACGCGGCCGTGGTGCCGGTGGAGACGCTGTTCGTCGTCGACGCCATGACCGGCCAGGACGCCGCCAATACCGCCAAGGCGTTTAACGAGGCGCTGCCCCTCACCGGCGTGATTCTGACCAAGGTCGACGGCGACGCGCGCGGCGGGGCGGCGTTGTCCATTCGCCATATCACCGGCAAACCGATTAAATTCATGGGCGTGGGGGAAAAAACCGACGCCCTGGAGCCATTCTACCCGGAACGCATCGCCGGACGGATCCTGGGCATGGGCGACGTACTGTCGTTAATCGAGGATATCGAAAGCAAGGTCGACCGCGTCCAGGCTGAAAAGCTGGCTAATAAGCTGAAAAAGGGCGATGGTTTCGATTTAACCGATTTTCTCGACCAGCTTAAGCAAATGCGCAGTATGGGCGGCATGGCCAGCATGATGAGCAAGCTGCCCGGCGCCGGCCAACTGCCGGCCAATGTTAAATCGCAAATGGACGACAGCGTCCTGGTGCGCATGGAGGCTATCATCAATTCCATGACGTTCAAGGAGCGCGCGCAGCCTGAGATTATCAAAGGGTCGCGTAAACGCCGTATCGCCACCGGCTGTGGTTTGCAGGTGCAGGACGTAAACCGCATGCTCAAGCAGTTCGACGATATGCAGCGTATGATGAAAAAGATGAAGAAGGGCGGAATGGCGAAAATGCTGCGCGGCATGAAAGGCATGATGCCGCCGGGATTCACCGGGCGTTAACTATCGATTGCTTTTTGCCCCAAAACGCGTAGAATTTCGGAGCTTTTTATACTACTGCTTTAAATGGCAACTGGGCCCCGTTCCTCGATGGGGCCCGGTTGTTTTATTAACTAAAGAGGATGTTATGGTAACAATTCGTTTGGCACGTGGCGGCGCAAAAAAACGCCCGTTTTATCAAATCGTCGTGACTGACAGCCGCAATGCGCGTGATGGTCGCTTTATTGAACGTATTGGCTTCTACAACCCGATCGCTTCCGGTCAGGCTGAAGGCCTGCGTTTAGACCTGGATCGCATCGAGCATTGGGTCGGCCAGGGCGCCACCGTTTCAGAACGCGTTTCTGGTCTTATCAAAGACGCGAAGAAAGCGGCTTAAAGGATCTCGGTGGCGGCTATGAGCAAACAAATCCGTACCGCAATTCCCACCAACCCCATTATCGTGGGCAAAATGGGATCGACGTATGGCATTCGCGGTTGGCTCAGAGTGTTTTCTTCCACTGAAGAATCCGAAAGCATTTTTGATTACCAGCCCTGGTTTATCAAACGGGCGGGTGAGTGGCAGTGTATCGAGCTGGAAGGCTGGAAGCGCCACAGTCAGGATTTGATCATCAAGGTCAAAGGCATGGAAGACCGGGAAGCGGCGTCTCTGCTGACGAACTGTGAAATCGTCGTGGATTCAACGCAGCTGCCGGCTCTGGACGCGGGTGATTATTACTGGAAAGACCTTACGGGTTGCCGGGTAGTAACCACTGCGGGCTACGAGCTGGGCGGCGTCATTGATATGATGGAAACCGGCTCTAACGATGTCATGGTGGTAAAAGCCAACCTGAAAGATGCCTTCGGTATCCAGGAGCGGTTGATTCCGTTCCTCGACGGACAGGTTATCAAAAAGGTGGATCTCGGCGCTCATGTGATTGAGGTCGATTGGGATCCAAGTTTTTGAGCCCCGGTGGTAAAACAGTGATAATGGGTGGAACGGCGTTATGTGGATTGGTGTTATCAGCCTGTTTCCCGAAATGTTTCGCGCCATCACTGATTACGGGGTAACTGGCCGGGCAGTGAAAAACGGCCTGCTGAGTATGCAGTGCTGGAGTCCGCGTGATTTCACGCACGACAGGCATCGTACCGTGGACGAACGCCCGTATGGCGGCGGACCGGGCATGCTGATGATGGTGCAGCCCTTGCGGGACGCGATTCACGAGGCAAAAAAACAAGCAGGCGCCGGGGCGAAGGTTATTTATCTTTCCCCGCAGGGACGTAAGCTCGATCAGCAAGGTGTGAGCGAGCTGGCCGCCAACCCGAAGATGATTCTGGTGTGCGGCCGTTATGAAGGTATAGACGAGCGGCTGATAGCCACCGAAATTGATGAAGAATGGTCAATCGGTGATTATGTGCTCAGCGGCGGTGAATTGGCGGCCATGGCGCTGATTGATTCCGTCTCCCGGTTTATTCCGGGGGTATTGGGTCATGAGGCCTCGGCGGCGGAGGACTCCTTCGCCGAGGGCTTGCTGGACTGTCCGCACTATACCCGTCCCGAAGAGTTGGCAGGCATGGAGGTTCCGCCGGTGTTACTGTCGGGCAACCATGCGCAGATACGCCGCTGGCGTTTGAAACAGTCACTGGGCCGTACCTGGCTTAGAAGACCTGAACTTCTGGAAAGCCTAGCTCTGACTGACGAGCAAGCAAAGTTGCTGGCTGAGTTCCAACGGGAATATCAGCCCGAGCGACAAAACTAATAGGGGTATGCCAGCCTTGTTGCTGACAGCCCGAACACTCAGTTTACCTAGGGTAAGAGACCTATTATGAGCAACATTATTAAACAGATTGAAGAAGAACAGATGAAGCAGGACGTACCTGCATTCCGTCCGGGTGATTCCGTGGAAGTGAAGGTATGGGTTGTTGAAGGCAGCAAAAAACGTCTGCAGGCATTCGAGGGCGTGGTTATCGCTATTCGTAACCGCGGTCTGCATTCTGCATTCACTGTTCGCAAAATTTCCAATGGCGAAGGTGTTGAGCGTGTGTTCCAGACTCATTCACCGGTTATCGACAGCATCACGGTTAAACGCCGTGGCGCCGTGCGTCAGGCCAAACTGTATTACCTGCGTGAACGTACTGGTAAGTCTGCGCGTATCAAAGAACGTCTTAACGCCTAGTACGCTTTCGCAACATCCGAAAGCATTTAGTTATCAAAGGCCGGCCGGTAGGCCGGCCTTTTTTCTCTTTTTTACCTTACCCTGCAAAAAATTTCTGTATTGGTTCATTACGTGATCCAGCGACCTGTAATCCTCGTCTGCGCTGTTTTCACTGTCCCGCGCTAAGGCCTCTCAGGCAATCGACAGGGTCGATTTGCGCGCTGCCGGACCCTCACCCCGCCATATCGTTAGCGCACGATAGACATTCCTTCGGCGCTATCGGGAATACTCCTGTTTTGCAGCGGATGGCGAAAGCTGATTAAAGGGAGTGGCCGAAGGTGATCACCGGTTCCGATCTGACTTTGCGGCGTGCGCGGCGGCACGTTGTTCAATGGGTTTATCGTAAATATATATTTACATTAAAATGATTTTAGCCTGAAGTTTACGTCCACATACAGGATGGGTAAAATCACCCTATGCGGTAAATTTGTTATAATATATTGTAAATAAAGGATTTTTGTTTGATGGGGTAGGGCGGTGTTCGCGCGGTATCGCCCCGTTTACGCGGATGCTAAAAAGGAATACGATTGGTACCATAATATTTACACATATGGATTGAAAACTTTACGGAGCATGGTATGGTATAGCCCATACGCAGCGGGAATACGCTTTTGCGACCCGCGGCAATAACCTCTGGTCAGGACTTCTCTCATGCAAAAAGACGCGCTCAATAATGTTCATATCCTTGATGAACAAGTGATGATAACGCCGGAAGAACTAAAACGGCAGTTCCCTTTAACCGATGCCGAGCAGCAGGCTATCGCCGCGGCGCGGCAAACCATTGCCGATATTATCCACGGCCGCGATCCCCGGCTGCTGGTGGTATGCGGCCCCTGTTCCATCCATGACCTGGATTCGGCGCTGGACTATGCCCGGCGGCTGACGGAACTGTCGGCGGAGCTGAGCGATCAGCTGTATATCGTTATGCGCGTCTATTTTGAAAAACCCCGCACCACCGTGGGCTGGAAGGGCCTGATTAACGACCCGTACATGGACAACTCCTTCGACGTGGAGGCCGGCCTGAAAATTGCCCGCGGCCTGCTGCTGGATTTGGTGCGCATGGGCCTGCCGCTGGCCACCGAGGCGCTGGATCCGAACAGCCCGCAGTATCTTGGCGATCTGTTCAGCTGGTCCGCCATCGGCGCGCGCACCACCGAGTCCCAGACCCATCGTGAAATGGCCTCCGGCCTGTCGATGCCGGTCGGTTTTAAAAACGGCACCGACGGCAGCCTGGCGACCGCCATCAATGCCATGCGCGCCGCCGCCATGCCGCACCGCTTTGTGGGCATCAACCAGGCGGGGCAGGTAGCGCTACTGCAAACCCGCGGTAATCCTGACGGGCACGTCATTTTGCGCGGCGGCAAGCAGCCCAATTACCATGCCGCCGACATTGCCGACTGTGAACAGCAGATGGCCAAGGCCGGTCTTAACGCGGCGCTGATGATTGATTGCAGCCATGGCAATTCCAATAAAGATTATCGTCGCCAGGGCGAGGTGGCGCAATCGGCGCTGGCGCAAATCAAGGCGGGAAACCGTTCCATTATCGGCCTGATGCTGGAAAGCCATATACACGAAGGCAACCAGTCCTCCGAGCAGCCCCGAGCCGCTATGCGCTATGGCGTATCGGTAACGGACGCCTGTATCAATTGGCAAAGTACCGATACACTGTTACGACAACTGCACAATGAACTGCGCGGCGTCCTGGCGGGACGGCTGGCGGGAGAATAAGAGCGTATGGTAGCGGAGCTTAACGCGTTACGGGATCAGATTGATGAAGTGGATAAGTCCTTATTAGCTTTGCTGGCCCGGCGGCTGCAGCTGGTGGCCGAGGTGGGCGAGGTGAAAAGCCGTTACGGTCTGCCGATTTATGCCCCCGATCGCGAGGCGGCCATGCTGGCGTCGCGCCGGCAAGAGGCGGCGGCGCAGGGTGTGCCGCCTGATTTGATCGAGGATGTGCTAAGACGCGTGATGCGCGAATCCTATTCCAGCGAAAACGATAAGGGTTTCAAATCGCTTTGTCCGCAGCTGCGACCGGTGGTGATTGTCGGCGGCGGCGGCCAGATGGGCGGGCTGTTTAAAAAAATGCTGCAGCTCTCCGGTTACCAGGTCAGGATCCTGGAACAGGATGACTGGGCGCGGGCATCGGAACTGTTGGCGGACGCGGGCATGGTGATCGTCAGTGTGCCAATCCACCTGACGGTCGAGGTCATTGAGCGCCTGCCGCCGTTGCCGGAGGACTGTATCCTGCTGGATCTGGCGTCGATAAAAAACGCACCGCTACAAGCGATGCTGGCCGCCCATAACGGGCCGGTTTTGGGACTGCATCCGATGTTCGGTCCCGACAGCGGCAGCCTGGCCAAGCAGGTGGTAGTCTATTGCGATGGCCGGCAGCCTGAGGCCTATCAATGGCTGCTGGAACAAATCCAGGTATGGGGCGCCCGGCTGCACCGCACCAGCGCCGTGGAGCACGACCAGAATATGGCGTTTATCCAGGCGCTGCGCCATTTCGCCACCTTTGCTTATGGCATGCACCTGGCGGAAGAGAATGTCGAGCTGGAACAGCTGCTGGCCTTGTCGTCGCCGATATACCGCCTGGAGCTTGCGATGATTGGACGCTTATTTGCCCAGGATCCGCAATTGTATGCGGACATTATTATGTCCTCGGAAAGTAACCTGGCGCTGATTAAGCGTTATTACCAGCGCTTCGGCGAGGCCATTTCCTTGCTGGAGCAAGGGGATAAACAGGCGTTTATCGCCCGCTTTAAAAAGATAGAGCATTGGTTCGGCCGCTACGCCCAAAGCTTTCTGGAGGAAAGTCGCTTGCTGCTGCGCCAGGCCAATGATATCCGCAAATAGCCGGGTTCAACCAACGCAGGGCCATGTGATATGGCCCGTTTCATGCCAGCGCCAGTGAGCGCGCGATTTATTGTGGATCGACCGGCACCACGTTTTCCGACGGGTAGCAACCCAGCACTTTCAGCGACCGGGTGATGGCCTGTAGCCCGATCAACGCCTTTTGCATCGCCGCGCCGCGTAAATTAGCCTGTACGTCGATATAAAACATCTCTTCGCGCGGATTGCCGTGAATGGGCCGCGACTCCAGCCGCGTCATCACAATACCCTGATCGCGCAGCACCAGCAGCGCCTCCACCAGCGCGCCGGACTGCTGGCCGGTGGCCATAATCAGGGTGGTCTTGGCCGGTACCTGCTCGGACACGTCAATCGCCTTGCGCGCCAGCACAATAAAGCGGGTGAAATTTTGCTGTTGATTGGCCAGATTGTGTTCCAGCACCTGCAGGCCGTACAACGCGCCGCCAGGGCCGCTGCCGAGCGCCGCCGCATGCGGGGAGCGCAGCGCCGCCACTTTTTCCATGGCGGCGGCGGTGCTTTCGCAATACTCAATCTTCCACTGCGGATAGCGGCTGATAAACTGGCTGCACTGCTGGAACGGCTGCGGATGGCTATACACCACCTCTATTTGGTCGAGACTGCTCTCGCCGGTGACCAGCATACAGTGATCGATGGGATTGGTCAGTTCCCCCACCAAGGAGAGATGGGTATGTTGCAGCAGGTCGTAGACGTCGTTAATGGATCCTGAGCTGCTGTTTTCAATGGGCAGCACGCCATAATCGGCCTGGCCGGTCTCCACCATCTGGATGATGTCGGGAAACTTCTGGCAACCGCATTCCACCACCTGATCAAAATAGCGTGCGCCGTATTGCCGCGCGGCCAGATGTGAATAAGAGCCTTTCGGCCCCAAAAAAGCGATGCGTGCCGAGCGCTCCAGGGTTTGGTTCAGGTTGGATTGCAACAGTGCCTGCTGGGTCAGCACGGAATCTTCGATAATCAGCTGAAACAGCCGCGTAATATAAAATCCGTCGAGATTGAGTTTTTTGCCTTCCGTGACCAGGTGTTCCAGCAGCATCCGTTCACGTTCCTTATCGCGGATGGGACGGTGGGTGGTTAATTTGCTGCGCGCCACGTCGAGCGCCAGCCCGCGTCTTTCCGCCAGCAGTGATAACAGCTTTAAATCCAGCGCGCTGATGCGTTCGCGCAGTGCCAATAATGGGTTGTCGCTCATGTTGTTAGCTACCTTTCAATCGGTCATAAAAAAAGCCTCCTGTTTTCAGGAGGCTTTTTTGTTCGTCTTCGTATTCTTTCTCATAGGACGACGGCCTCCCGTTCAGGGGAAGATAAAAAAGAAGGCGAAGAAAAACGGTGTGGTATGCATGGTATCGACTTTGTAGTTATCCGGAGGCTTACAGTAACCGCTGGCTTTTCATTCTGTCAATATAAAACGCGCCATTAAGGCGCGTTATGATCGTTGTATCGGCTATCCATGCCTGCCCGCTGCCGGGATGGGATCATCGCCCGGCCGGCATGCGGTTATTCTTCGACAATGTTTGTCGCGGCGGTCTTGACGCATTCCGCGGCGCGGCGGGCTTCGCCCTTATGCTGTACCTTATTGAGCTGGCGTTCCAGCTTGGTAATCAGTTCGTTGATGGCAGCATACATGTCCTGGTTGCTGGCGCTGGCGACTAATTGCCCGTTAGGCGTATTGAGGGTGGCATCGGCCACAAATCCCTGAGGTTGCTTGGAGAGGATTATATGAGGATTTATCAGTTGGGTCTGCCATTTAGCCAGTTTAGCCAGGCGTTCTTCCGCATGTTGACGAATGGCCGGAGTAATATCCATTTGCTTACTGGTAATATTGATAATCATATCACTACCTCTCTACCTATTTCCGTCTACGTAATTTAAGCATACCCCCAGAATGACGGGAAAGTGTGATTTATGTCACTTATTTTTCGGGGTTGAGCGGGCGATCACAGGTTTTGTGACACCCTCGCGCTAAAGCGGGCGCGAGGCTTGAGTGTTGCGGATGAATGGGGCATTATCGAATGGATAAGTCAGGTGGCGTCCTGTCGATTTATCCCGCCCAAGCCCTCCCCAATTTCCTTTTTAATGCCCCGTCCTGACCAAAAAAAACGGTAGCCGAAGCTACCGGGATTTCGTTGTCGGCGCGCGCCGGTAATCAGGCTGGATTGGCGCTGATGACTTTTGCCACTTTGTCGGCCTGTCCCTGAAGCTGCAACTGCCGGTAAGCATTTTGCATCAAAGGCAGCGCGTCGCGTGTGGCCTGGGCGTCGGGGACATCACGCAGCATCTGCTCGACCCGGTTGACCACCGCGACATAGGCGCCGCGTTTGGTGTAAAACTGTACGACGGCCAGCTCATACTTGGCCAGGCGATCCTTCAGATAAACCAGACGTTTGCCGGCATCCGTGGCATACTGACTGTTCGGATAGCCGCGAACCAGTTGCGTAAAATCACGATAGGCCGCGCGGGCATGCTCCGGGTCGCGGTCGGAACGATCCACGCCGAAGAACCCTTGCAATGCGCTGTCGTCCAGCGCCATATCTGTCAGGCCACGCATGTAGAGGACATAGTCGACGTTTGGATGCGTCGGATTCAGGCGCAGAAAGCGATCGATCGAGGCTTGGGCTAAAGTGAGATCCGCCGATTTATAATAGGCATAAATCAAGTCAAGCTGAACCTGCTGCGCATAGGGACCGAACGGATAGCGGTTATCCAGTGCTTCCAGTTCCCTGATGGCTCCCTTATAGTTGCCGTCCTGCAATTTGAGCTGTGCGGAAGCATAAATCTCGGCGGGCGGATTATCCGGAACGGGATCCTTGGAACTGGAGCAACCGACCAGCATCAGGCTCAATGTGGCTGCTGCCACCAGATATTTCATACGCATCATGACGTTTTGCTTATCCTCGAGTGTTATTCCGGGAGACTGTCCGTTAAGCTCCCGAATGAGACCAGCTACAATAGCATATTATTCTAAACGGCATTGCCGTGAAAACCCTTTGATAACGAAGAAGCTGCATATGGCACAACAACTACTACTCACCGGTGTGGTGAATGAATCACAACTCGGGCAACGATTAGATCAGGCTTTGGCCGAAATGTTCCCTGATTATTCCCGATCGCGCATAAAAGTCTGGATTCTGGATGGACTGGTCCAGGTTAACGGGATCGTGCTCCCAACGCCGAAAGAAAAGGTGCTGGGAGGAGAAAACATTGAAATCAATGCGGTTCTTGAAGAGGACACGCGCTGGGCGGCCCAGGATATCGCCCTGAATATCGTCTATGAAGACGACGATATCATGGTGCTGAATAAACCCCGCGATTTGGTGGTGCATCCCGGCGCCGGCAATGCCGACGGCACTATCCTGAACGCGTTGCTGCATTATTTTCCGCCGATTGCCGAAGTTCCCCGGGCCGGCATCGTCCATCGCCTGGATAAGGATACCACCGGGCTGATGGTGGTCGCCAAGACGGTTCCGGCGCAGACCCGGCTGGTGGAATCCCTGCAGGCGCGGGAAATTACCCGTGAATATGAAGCGGTGGCCATCGGCAATATGACCGCCGGCGGCACGGTAGAGCAGCCGATTTCCCGCCATCCCAGCAAGCGTACCCATATGGCGGTGAGCCCGATGGGCAAACCCGCGGTCACCCATTATCGCATCATGGAGCATTTCCGTGTGCATACCCGTCTGCGGCTGCGGCTGGAAACCGGCCGCACCCATCAGATCCGGGTGCATATGGCGCATATCAACCATCCTCTGGTGGGCGACCCTTTATACGGCGGCCGGCCGCGTCCGCCCAAAGGCGCCTCCGACGCCTTTGTCGCACTGCTGCGCGGCTTCGATCGCCAGGCGCTCCATGCCACCATGTTGCGCCTGTATCATCCCATCACCTCCATTGAAATGGAATGGCATGCGCCGCTGCCGCAGGATATGGTGGATTTGATCGCCGCGATGCAGGCGGACGTCGCGATGGCCAACGAGCAGATGGAATAACCATGAGCCGGCCGATCGTCCCCGACTGGCCCGCGCCCGCCAACGTGCGCGCCTGTTCCACCACCCGCCGTGGCGGGGTAAGCCATCCGCCCTACGACTCGCTTAACCTGGGCGATCATGTCGGCGACGATGCGGACGCGGTGGCGGAAAACCGGCAACGGCTGATTGCGCTGGCGGGACTGCCCGCCGCGCCGCGCTGGCTGCAACAGGTCCATGGCACCGACGTCGCTACGCTGACCGGGGACGCGCCGGCGCTTAACCAGGCCGATGCGGCCTATACCCGCGAGATCGGGCAGGTCTGCGCGATCATGACCGCTGATTGTCTGCCGGTGCTGTTCTGCGATCGCGCCGGCACGGAGGTGGCCGCCGCCCATGCGGGCTGGCGGGGCTTATGCGCCGGCATCCTGGAAAATACGCTGGCGGGATTCCATGCCGACGCCGGTTCGATCATGGCCTGGCTTGGACCGGCCATCGGCCCGGCCTCGTTTGAGGTCGGCGCTGAGGTTAAGGCGGCGTTTGTTGACCGGGATCCGCAGGCCGCGGACGCTTTTCTTCCCCATGGCGATAAATATCTCGCCGATATCTATCACCTGGCCCGATTGCGGCTGCGCGCCGCCGGCGTTGGCCAGATCTATGGCGGGGATCGCTGTACTGTGACCCAGGCAGCATCATATTTCTCCTATCGGCGCGATGGTGTCACTGGACGTATGGCAACTTTGGTCTGGCTGATATAATCTCTTTCACCAAGACGGTCCATGGCGGATAAGCGGTATCTCCCACTTATTTGGCGAAATATCCTTGAATTTTAAATAAACGACCTTATTTAATCTCCAGTAGCAATTTTGACCAATATGGGAGGAGTTATGCGCTTGGATCGTCTTACCAATAAATTCCAGCTTGCCCTCGCCGACGCTCAATCACTAGCGCTTGGGCGCGACAATCAATTTATCGAACCGCTTCACGTCATGCAGGCCTTGCTTAACCAGGAGGGCGGCACGGTGCGTCCGTTGCTGCAATCCGCGGGCATCAACCCCGGGCCGTTGCGCACCGAGATTGAAAAAGCCATCGAGCGCCTGCCCCAGGTGGAAGGCACCGGCGGCGACGTGCAGCCTTCCCAGGATCTGGTGCGGGTACTGAACCTGTGCGACAAACTGGCGCAAAAACGCGCCGATAGTTTTATTTCGTCCGAACTGTTCGTGCTGGCGGCGCTCGATTCGCGCGGGACCCTGGCGGATTTGCTCAAATCAGCCGGCGCGAGCACGGAAAAAATCACCCAGGCTATCGAGCAAATGCGGGGCGGGGACAACGTGAACGATCAAGGTGCCGAAGATCAACGGCAGGCATTAAAAAAATATACCATCGATCTGACCGAGCGGGCGGAGCTCGGCAAACTGGACCCGGTTATCGGCCGTGACGAGGAAATCCGGCGCACGATCCAGGTCCTGCAGCGCCGCACCAAGAATAATCCGGTGTTAATCGGCGAGCCGGGGGTGGGTAAAACCGCCATCGTCGAAGGACTGGCGCAGCGTATCATTAACGGCGAAGTACCCGAAGGCATGAAAAACAGCCGGGTGCTGTCATTGGATATGGGCTCGCTGGTGGCCGGGGCAAAATATCGCGGGGAGTTCGAGGAACGCCTGAAAGGGGTGCTGAGCGATCTGTCGAAACAGGAAGGCCACATTATCCTGTTTATCGATGAGCTGCATACCATGGTCGGCGCCGGTAAAGCCGACGGGGCGATGGATGCCGGCAATATGCTTAAACCCGCGCTGGCGCGCGGCGAGCTGCATTGCGTCGGCGCCACTACGCTCAATGAGTACCGGCAGTATATCGAGAAGGACGCCGCGCTGGAGCGCCGGTTCCAGAAAGTATTTGTCGCCGAACCGAGCGTGGAGGATACCATCGCCATCCTGCGCGGCCTGAAAGAACGCTATGAGCTGCATCACCATGTGCAGATCACCGACCCGGCCATCGTGGCCGCGGCGACGCTGTCCCATCGCTATATTTCCGATCGGCAACTGCCGGATAAGGCTATCGACCTGATAGACGAAGCGGCCTCCAGCATCCGTATTCAAATGGATTCCAAACCGGAGGCGCTGGACCGTCTTGAACGGCGTATTATCCAGCTTAAGCTTGAGCAACAGGCGCTGAAGAAGGAATCCGACGACGCCAGCATCAAACGGCTGGAGATGCTGGAAGCCGAACTGTCGCAGAAGGAACGGGAGTATTCCGAACTGGAAGAAGAGTGGAAAGCCGAAAAAGCCTCGCTTTCCGGTACCCAGTCCCTGAAAGCGGAGCTGGAGCAGGCGAAGCTTTCCATTGAGCAGGCCAGGCGGGTAGGGGATTTGGCGCGCATGTCCGAATTACAGTACGGTAAGATACCCGAACTGGAAAAACAGTTGGCGGCGGCGGCCCAGGCGGAAGGCAAAACCATGCGCCTGCTGCGCAACCGGGTCACCGATGTCGAGATTGCCGAAGTCCTGGCGCGCTGGACCGGTATTCCGGTCTCGCGCATGCTGGAAAGCGAACGTGACAAACTGGTGCGCATGGAACAGGAACTGCACCATCGGGTCATCGGCCAGAACGAGGCGGTGGAGGCCGTGTCCAACGCCATCAGGCGCAGCCGCGCCGGATTGGCGGACCCCAACCGGCCCATCGGTTCGTTTATGTTCCTCGGTCCGACCGGGGTGGGTAAAACCGAGCTGTGCAAAGCGTTGGCGACCTTCTTGTTTAGCAGCGACGATGCCATGGTACGTATCGACATGTCGGAATTTATGGAGAAGCACTCTGTTTCGCGGCTGGTGGGCGCGCCTCCGGGATATGTCGGTTATGAGGAAGGCGGTTATCTGACGGAAGCCGTTCGCCGCCGCCCTTATTCGGTTATCCTGCTCGATGAAATCGAAAAGGCGCATCCCGATGTGTTCAATATCCTGCTGCAGGTGCTGGACGACGGGCGCTTAACCGACGGTCAGGGGCGTACGGTGGATTTCCGCAATACGGTGGTGATCATGACCTCCAACCTGGGGTCCGATATTATCCAGGAGCGGTTTGGCCAGATGAACTATCAGGAAATGAAAGATATGGTGCTGGGTGTGGTCAGCCATCATTTCCGTCCGGAATTCATTAACCGGGTCGATGAAGTGGTGGTCTTCCATCCCCTGGGTCGCGAGCATATCGCTGAAATCGCGCAAATCCAGCTGCAGCGTCTGTACAAACGGCTGGAGGATCGCGGCTACAGCATGACGCTGAGCGCCGAGGCGCTGGCGCTGCTCAGCGAGGAGGGGTTCGATCCGGTATACGGCGCGCGGCCGCTGAAACGCGCTATCCAGCAGGAAATAGAAAACCCGCTGTCGCAGCAGATGTTGTCAGGTACGCTTATCCCGGGCGTCCCCATCCGGCTGGAAGTGGAAAACGGCCATATCGTGGCCAGGCAATAACCGCATATCACAATAACCTGGCAAAAAAGCCCCGCCGTGTTCACGGCGGGGCTTTTTTACTATGTCCGGCCTGCTGTTTGGTCGCACCGGGCATTCATATCCGTATCGATCGCCACCGTCCCCGTGATGCTTGGCTTGGCCCCGGCCGCTTGACCGCGCCTTCTGCGGGCTGGATAAAACGCCGTTTACCCACGTTTTGCGCTAATAATGAGCACTTGAAATTTTTTTTCGAAATAGCCCTTGTCACCTGCGAGAAAGTCCCTATAATGCGCCTCCACTGACCGGGAACAAACGCTAACGCGATGCCGGGTCGGGAAGGGAAAAGCGCCCGGTACGGGCAAATAAAAGCTTGACTCTTCAGCGGGAAAACGTAATATACGCAACCCGCGCCAGGTGAGATTAATGCACGCTGGCCATGCTCTTTAACAATTTATCAGACAATCTGTGTGGGCACTCACAAGACCGTATCGAAACACAAAAATACCAAGTCTTGAAGAGTGACATACGGTAATTCATAAGATTAACAGTATGACAATCTTTGAGCATCAAGCTTTTAATTGAAGAGTTTGATCATGGCTCAGATTGAACGCTGGCGGCAGGCCTAACACATGCAAGTCGAGCGGCAGCGGGAAGTAGCTTGCTACTTTGCCGGCGAGCGGCGGACGGGTGAGTAATGTCTGGGGATCTGCCTGATGGTGGGGGATAACTACTGGAAACGGTAGCTAATACCGCATAACGTCGCAAGACCAAAGTGGGGGACCTTCGGGCCTCACGCCATCGGATGAACCCAGATGGGATTAGCTAGTAGGTGAGGTAATGGCTCACCTAGGCGACGATCCCTAGCTGGTCTGAGAGGATGACCAGCCACACTGGAACTGAGACACGGTCCAGACTCCTACGGGAGGCAGCAGTGGGGAATATTGCACAATGGGCGCAAGCCTGATGCAGCCATGCCGCGTGTGTGAAGAAGGCCTTCGGGTTGTAAAGCACTTTCAGCGGGGAGGAAGGCGATAAGGTTAATAACCTTGTCGATTGACGTTACCCGCAGAAGAAGCACCGGCTAACTCCGTGCCAGCAGCCGCGGTAATACGGAGGGTGCGAGCGTTAATCGGAATTACTGGGCGTAAAGCGTACGCAGGCGGTCTGTTAAGTCAGATGTGAAATCCCCGGGCTTAACCCGGGAACTGCATTTGAAACTGGCAGGCTAGAGTCTCGTAGAGGGGGGTAGAATTCCAGGTGTAGCGGTGAAATGCGTAGAGATCTGGAGGAATACCGGTGGCGAAGGCGGCCCCCTGGACGAAGACTGACGCTCAGGTACGAAAGCGTGGGGAGCAAACAGGATTAGATACCCTGGTAGTCCACGCTGTAAACGATGTCGATTTGAAGGTTGTGGCCTTGAGCCGTGGCTTTCGGAGCTAACGCGTTAAATCGACCGCCTGGGGAGTACGGCCGCAAGGTTAAAACTCAAATGAATTGACGGGGGCCCGCACAAGCGGTGGAGCATGTGGTTTAATTCGATGCAACGCGAAGAACCTTACCTACTCTTGACATCCAGAGAAGACTTCAGAGATGAGGTTGTGCCTTCGGGAACTCTGAGACAGGTGCTGCATGGCTGTCGTCAGCTCGTGTTGTGAAATGTTGGGTTAAGTCCCGCAACGAGCGCAACCCTTATCCTTTGTTGCCAGCGAGTAATGTCGGGAACTCAAAGGAGACTGCCGGTGACAAACCGGAGGAAGGTGGGGATGACGTCAAGTCATCATGGCCCTTACGAGTAGGGCTACACACGTGCTACAATGGCGCATACAAAGAGAAGCGAACTCGCGAGAGTAAGCGGACCTCACAAAGTGCGTCGTAGTCCGGATTGGAGTCTGCAACTCGACTCCATGAAGTCGGAATCGCTAGTAATCGTGGATCAGAATGCCACGGTGAATACGTTCCCGGGCCTTGTACACACCGCCCGTCACACCATGGGAGTGGGTTGCAAAAGAAGTAGGTAGCTTAACCTTCGGGAGGGCGCTTACCACTTTGTGATTCATGACTGGGGTGAAGTCGTAACAAGGTAACCGTAGGGGAACCTGCGGTTGGATCACCTCCTTACCGAAAGATACGTAATGTGAAGTGTCCACACAGATTGTCTGATAACTGTAATGAGCAAACAGCTCGTATGGTTTTTTGTCATGCCCTCTTCCTGAATGTTAAGGCAGGGTTGATAAAAAACGGTGGCATAAGAATTCGTTGCCTATTGACGACAACTTATCTCACAAACGCACTCCTGTCCCCTTCGTCTAGTGGCCTAGGACACTGCCCTTTCACGGCGGTAACAGGGGTTCGAACCCCCTAGGGGACGCCAAACTCTTTTTCATACGACCTGTTAACCAAACCAGACCCGCCTTTATTGTCTGATGATTTCAGAGCACATTGTTACGCAACCGCGTATCAGTATGCTGCGAAATACATGCTCTTTAACAATCCGGAACAAGCTGAAAATTTGAAAAAAACATGCTGAGCAAAATCAGTATGCGATTCTCTCAAAGCAAGCAAACCTAATGATTGCCGTGTCGATGGCAATCTCTGTAGCCCAGGCGAGGGTTTACTCTCACCAGGGTGAGACTGTGCGAACAGTGTCAGGGCAAGGCGCACGGCGCGCAGCCAGCGGAGTGGACTGTATGTCCATGAGCATGGCGAGCACCGCGCAACGATGCCATGGCAGTGTGCAGCCAGTCGCAACACAGACACTTTAGGGTTGTGAGGTTAAGTGAATAAGCGTACACGGTGGATGCCTAGGCAGTCAGAGGCGATGAAGGACGTGCTAATCCGCGAAATGCGCCGGTGAGCTGATATGAAGCGCTATCAGCCGGCGATGTCCGAATGGGGAAACCCAGTGCAATTCGTTGCACTATCATTACGTGAATCCATAGCGTATTGAGGCGAACCGGGGGAACTGAAACATCTCAGTACCCCGAGGAAAAGAAATCAACCGAGATTCCCCTAGTAGCGGCGAGCGAACGGGGAACAGCCCAGAGTCACCATCAGCATTTGCATCAGGAGAACGGTCTGGAAAGTCCGGCAACACAGGGTGATAGCCCCGTATCCGAAGGTGCAAGTGCTGTGAGCTCGATGAGTAGGGCGGGACACGTGATATCCTGTCTGAAGATGGGGGGACCATCCTCCAAGGCTAAATACTCCTGACTGACCGATAGTGAACCAGTACCGTGAGGGAAAGGCGAAAAGAACCCCGGCGAGGGGAGTGAAATAGAACCTGAAACCGTGTACGTACAAGCAGTGGGAGCCTTGATTTATCAGGGTGACTGCGTACCTTTTGTATAATGGGTCAGCGACTTATATTCTGTAGCAAGGTTAACCGAATAGGGGAGCCGTAGGGAAACCGAGTCTTAACTGGGCGTTAAGTTGCAGGGTATAGACCCGAAACCCGGTGATCTAGCCATGGGCAGGTTGAAGGTTGGGTAACACTAACTGGAGGACCGAACCGACTAATGTTGAAAAATTAGCGGATGACTTGTGGCTGGGGGTGAAAGGCCAATCAAACCGGGAGATAGCTGGTTCTCCCCGAAAGCTATTTAGGTAGCGCCTCGTGAATTCATCTTCGGGGGTAGAGCACTGTTTCGGCTAGGGGTCCACCCCGGATTACCAACCCGATGCAAACTGCGAATACCGAAGAATGTTACCACGGGAGACACACGGCGGGTGCTAACGTCCGTCGTGAAGAGGGAAACAACCCAGACCGCCAGCTAAGGTCCCAAAGTCATGGTTAAGTGGGAAACGATGTGGGAAGGCACAGACAGCCAGGATGTTGGCTTAGAAGCAGCCATCATTTAAAGAAAGCGTAATAGCTCACTGGTCGAGTCGGCCTGCGCGGAAGATGTAACGGGGCTAAACCATGCACCGAAGCTGCGGCAGCGATACCTTCGGGTATTGTTGGGTAGGGGAGCGTTCTGTAAGCCTGCGAAGGTGGCCTGTGAGGGCTGCTGGAGGTATCAGAAGTGCGAATGCTGACATAAGTAACGATAAAGCGGGTGAAAAGCCCGCTCGCCGGAAGACCAAGGGTTCCTGTCCAACGTTAATCGGGGCAGGGTGAGTCGACCCCTAAGGCGAGGCCGAAAGGCGTAGTCGATGGGAAACAGGTTAATATTCCTGTACTGGGTGTGACTGCGAAGGGGGGACGGAGAAAGCTAGGTTCGCCGGGCGACGGTTGTCCCGGTTTAAGCGTGAAGGTGGAAAGAGCAGGTAAATCCGCTTTTTCATTCAACACTGAGGCGTGATAACGAGCCACTACGGTGGTGAAGGAATTGATGCTACGCTTCCAGGAAAAGCCTCTAAGCTCCAGGTCACATCGAATCGTACCCCAAACCGACACAGGTGGTCAGGTAGAGAATACCAAGGCGCTTGAGAGAACTCGGGTGAAGGAACTAGGCAAAATGGTGCCGTAACTTCGGGAGAAGGCACGCTGGCATTAGGTGGAGGGACTTGCTCCCCGAGCTGAAGCCAGTCGCAGATACCAGCTGGCTGCAACTGTTTATTAAAAACACAGCACTGTGCAAACACGAAAGTGGACGTATACGGTGTGACGCCTGCCCGGTGCCGGAAGGTTAATTGATGGGGTTATCCGCAAGGAGAAGCTCTTGATCGAAGCCCCGGTAAACGGCGGCCGTAACTATAACGGTCCTAAGGTAGCGAAATTCCTTGTCGGGTAAGTTCCGACCTGCACGAATGGCGTAATGATGGCCAGGCTGTCTCCACCCGAGACTCAGTGAAATTGAACTCGCTGTGAAGATGCAGTGTACCCGCGGCAAGACGGAAAGACCCCGTGAACCTTTACTATAGCTTGACACTGAACATTGAGCCTTGATGTGTAGGATAGGTGGGAGGCTTTGAAGTGTGGACGCCAGTCTGCATGGAGCCAACCTTGAAATACCACCCTTTAATGTTTGATGTTCTAACTCCGGCCCGTAATCCGGGTCGAGGACAGTGTCTGGTGGGTAGTTTGACTGGGGCGGTCTCCTCCTAAAGAGTAACGGAGGAGCACGAAGGTTAGCTAATCACGGTCGGACATCGTGAGGTTAGTGCAAAGGCATAAGCTAGCTTGACTGCGAGAGTGACGGCTCGAGCAGGTGCGAAAGCAGGTCTTAGTGATCCGGTGGTTCTGAATGGAAGGGCCATCGCTCAACGGATAAAAGGTACTCCGGGGATAACAGGCTGATACCGCCCAAGAGTTCATATCGACGGCGGTGTTTGGCACCTCGATGTCGGCTCATCACATCCTGGGGCTGAAGTAGGTCCCAAGGGTATGGCTGTTCGCCATTTAAAGTGGTACGCGAGCTGGGTTTAGAACGTCGTGAGACAGTTCGGTCCCTATCTGCCGTGGGCGTTGGAAGATTGAGAGGGGCTGCTCCTAGTACGAGAGGACCGGAGTGGACGCACCACTGGTGTTCGGGTTGTCATGCCAATGGCATTGCCCGGTAGCTACGTGCGGAAGAGATAACCGCTGAAAGCATCTAAGCGGGAAACTTGCCTCGAGATGAGTCTTCCCTGTGGCTTTAAGCCACCTGAAGGGACGTTAAAGACGATGACGTTGATAGGTCGGGTGTGTAAGCGCAGCGATGCGTTGAGCTAACCGATACTAATGACCCGTGAGGCTTAACCTTACAACACCTAAAGTGTTTGACGCGAAGAGAGCGCCGCCCCGAGGGGCGGCGAGAGAATTTTCAGCGAAGTTCCGGATAAAGGCCGATGGTCATCAGTAGCAGGATGACGGTTGGTAAACGAATTTGCCTGGCGGCACTAGCGCGGTGGTCCCACCTGACCCCATGCCGAACTCAGCAGTGAAACGCCGTAGCGCCGATGGTAGTGTGGGGTCTCCCCATGCGAGAGTAGGGAACTGCCAGGCATCCATTAAGACCAATACCTTGAGCGAAGCGAGAGGCGTTGTGAAGTAACCCTGGCAGTTCGCTACTCGAGTAAGAGAGTAGGACAACAGGCGGAGCCTGTTGAACGCCGCTTGCGGCGGCCCGAAGGGGGCCTGACGCAGTCAGGCATCAACTGCCAGGCATCCATTAAGACCAATACCTTGAGCGAAGCGAAAGGCGTTGTGAAGTAACCCTGGCAGTTCGCTACTCGAGTCAGAGAGCAGGACAACAGGCGGAGCCTGTTGAACGCCGCTTGCGGCGGCCCGAAGGGGGCCTGACGCAGTCAGGCATCAACTGCCAGGCATCCATTAAGACCAATACCTTGAGCGAAGCGAAAGGCGTTGGTCAAGCACCGCAAACGGTTTTAACAGGCGTTGACCCCGCAAATGTTATGTTTGGGTGTAGTACCGAATCGTGGTGCGGTAGTTCAGTCGGTTAGAATACCGGCCTGTCACGCCGGGGGTCGCGGGTTCGAGTCCCGTCCGCACCGCCACCCTAAATAAGGCCCTGAACATATGTTCAGGGTTTTTTTTATGCCTGATGTTACCCCTGCTATCTCACGACAAATATTTTCCCTTCCTCACGCACCATCCCCGCTGGGCAAACTCCAGGGTAAAATCATTATTTATCATAGATCTTTGACTAATTAATGCGGCCCATTAATAACAGGCAAATCGTTAGGCGGCGGGGCAAACAGGCGCATGGCCCCGGTTAAAACAAATTTTATGGTACAATGAGTGAAACCGATGCCGTATTGTGCTTCGGCGTTGAATTTAAAAATTAAACATTCTATAAAAGATCATGATCGTAACAATGTCTGTGGATAAAAAATAGCTGTCCAAATGAATCCATTAATCATGACACAGACGCAAAAGAAACAGTTAAATAGGCGGTAACCGTGGCAAAAAAAACATATTCAGTCAGGTATGTTGCGGGACAGCCGGTTGAGCGTATTTTCCCCCCACTTGCCTTCAGTCGCCTTGGTCAAGCGTTGCCTCCCGGCGAGCCGTTGCCGGGATCCAAGCTATTGCGGGTAATGGTCTGGAACATCTACAAACAGCAGCGTGCTGATTGGCTCTCCGTGCTGCAAGGGTTCGGCAAGGATGCCCAACTGGTATTATTGCAGGAGGCACAAACCACGCCGGAGCTGGTGAGGTTTGCTACATCAAATTATCTGGCGACCGACCAGGTGCCGGCACTGATATTTCCGCAGCATCCGTCGGGTGTCATGACATTGTCCGCGGCACATCCGGTTTATTGTTGCCCGCTGCGCGAGCGGGAACCGCTGCTGCGTTTGGCGAAATCCGCCCTGGTCACCGTTTATCCCCTGTATGACGGGCAACTGATGATGGTGGTCAATATCCATGCGGTTAACTTCAGCCTGGGCGTGGACGTCTACAGCAAGCAGCTGGGGCCGATTGGCGAGCAAATCCTGAATCATCAGGGACCGGTGATCATGGCAGGTGATTTTAATGCCTGGAGCCGGCAGCGGATTACAGCTTTATATCGTTTTGCCGATCGGATGACGTTGCGCGAAGTGAAGTTTATCGACGATCAGCGCCGCCGCGCTTTTGGCCGTCCGCTGGATTTTGTGTTTTACCGGGGGCTGAAAGTCACCGAGGCATCGGTACTGGTCACGCAGGCCTCGGATCATAATCCGCTGCTGGTTGAGTTTGAACCCCATAAGCGCACCGATAAATCGGTGCCGGAAACCAAAATCGTCGGAATACCGAATGCCGGTTAGGTGAGCGGGGCATGATCCAGGCATAAAAAAACAAGCACCGCGGTGCTTGTTTTTTTATGTGCCGTAACCCGTCAGGAGTCGGTGGCTTTGCCGTTGACAAACAACGTCAGCTTCAGGCCTGGCTGCAAGGTGCCGGCATTATCCAGCGCGCCGTTCCAGCGCTTGACGTCCTGTATATCGACACCGTGCCGTTTGGCAATGCTGGACAAGGAATCACCCTTACGTACCCGGTAGGTGATGCTGCCGCCGTTATTGGCCACCGGCAGCGCCTGTCCGGCTTTGCCGCCGAGGCTATTGTCCGCCACCTGCAATGTTTGCCCGACTTTCAGGCTGCTGCTGGTACGCAGGTTGTTCCATTTCAACAAGTCGCTCGCCTTCACATTCAGACGTTTGGCAATGCCCGACAAGGTATCTCCGGAACGTACCTGGTATTTCGCGCCGCTGACTGCCGTATCCGCCAACTGGGTGGATTGCTGCACCGCTGCGATGTCGCCTACCGCCAGCGAATCCCTCAGCTGTGTGGCGTGGGCTTTGGGCAACATAATGTAATGCGGGCCGTTTGGCGCGGTTACGTTACGCTTGTAGCCGGTATTGAAGCTTTTCAGCTTCGTTAACGACAAACCCGACATTTCCGCCGCCTGGCTCAAACCTATTTGCTGACCCACTTCCACGCGCGCTAAAGCGCGGTCGTCATTGCTTTTCGGCAGGGCGACGCCGTATTGTTTGCTATTCTTAATAATATTACTAAGCGCAAGCATTTTCGGCACATAGATAGTGGTCTCGCGCGGCAATGACAGTGCCCAAAAATCGGTGGGTTTCCCCTTCGCTTTATTGGATTTCATCGCCTGAATGACCCGTCCTTCACCGCTGTTATAAGCAGCAATCGTCAACAACCAATCGCCGTCGAACATGCGATTGAGACGTTGCATCATATCGAGTGCAGCGGTGGTGGACGCGACGACATCGCGACGACCGTCATACCATTGGTTTTGCTTTAGGCCATAATTCCTGCCAGTTGTGGGCACAATCTGCCAAAGGCCAGCCGCGTTTGAGGCGGATGTTGCCTTAGGGTCAAAAGCGCTCTCCACTATGGGTAGCAGTACCAGTTCCATCGGCATTTTTCGTTGCTTAATCTGCTCGACAATCCAGTACATGTACGGCTCTGCCCGTAATGTTACATCGTGGAGATAGCTCTTATTACTTAAATAACGCTTTTTTTGCTCGCGGATCCGGGCGTTTTCCGGTATCTGCATCTTCAGCTCGTCGCTAATGAAGTTCCACAAATCAGGCTGCGCGAGGCTTGAATCTCCAAGCCATCGCGCCGAGATCGCTCGGCCGTCTGTGTACTTTCCTGCTTCACCTTGACCTGCCGAAGAAACACTCTGTGCATGCTGTTCGGGAGGTGAGTCGGCCGACCTGGACGACTGACAACCCACGAGCAAGACCGAGGCGATTAAGATCGCATGAGTCTTCATTCTGTATGTCAATAGTTGCTTAAAAGACAAGCAATAATACTTTGAACATTCCGACATTACAACCTAAACCTTCAGAAATGATCCTTCTTCTCCCGTAATAAGGCAAAAATACGCCATTCCTCGTGCAGTGCATGATGTGGGTCTAACTTTCTTTGTAAATCAATGTCATGGCAACGTAAGAATAGGTTAATTTTACCCTCTAAATGTAGTTTTGAGGGCAGGCTGGCTTGGTTTTTTGCCCGTAACTGCTTAATTTCACGCTCATAAGCGGCGATCGTTGTATCTTCGGGTAATATCGACCGCGCAAAGGCGAGATTGGCTAAAGTATACTCATGCGCGGCGCAGAGCAATGTCTCGGGTGGTAGTTGTTTAACTTTTTGAAAAGACTCATACATTTGCTTTGGCGTGCCTTCGAATAAACGCCCGCAGCCGGCGGAAAATACCGTGTCGCCACAAAATAAATAGGGCGCGCTATAAAATCCGATATGTCCTAATGTGTGGCCGGGCAAGGCCAGCACGGAAAAGGATATATTAAGCGCTTCCACCCGATCGTTTTCCCCGACAATATGGTCGGCGCCCTTGGCGGCGGTCTCCTGCGGTCCATAGACCGGGACACCGAAATGCCGGCGCAGCTCCGGCACGCCGCCCACATGATCCTGGTGGTGATGGGTTAAAAAGATAGCTTTCAGCGTCAGGCGCCTGGCGGTCAGTTCAGCGATGACCTGCGCCGACTCGCCGGGGTCGACGATAATGCATTCCTGGGCGTCGTTATGCAAAAGCCAAATGTAATTATCCGCAAACGCGGGAATACTGATAAGATTCATTGATCACCTCTGTTCATTTTTTTTTATGGCACTTAGAAGATAGTCAAACATGAAACCAGCGCAAATTACGCAGCCTATCATCGCGCCAACCTCATGGGATGACCTCCCATACGGAGCTAACTACCGTCGGGCGCTGGAGACCAGCCTGTTGCCCTGGTGGCCCAAATTATTCGGTTTTCATCTCATTAAAATAGGCGCGCTCAGCGGGGACATCGATACCAGTGAATGCGCTATTTCACATCAGGTCAATGTCGGCATCAAAGGTGATAACCTGGACGTCATCGCCGATCCCTTTCAATTGCCGTTCGCCAACAAATCCACCGACGCCTGCCTGCTGGCCCACACGCTGTCCTACACCTCGGATCCGCACCGTCTGCTGCGGGAAATCGACCGGGTGTTGATTGATGACGGCTGGCTGATTATTACCACGTTCAACCCGGTGAGTCTGCTGGGCATCGGCAAACTCTGCCCAATCGTGCAGTGCCGGCAGCCCTATCGCAGCCGGATGTATACCCAGATGCGGTTACTGGACTGGCTTAGCGTGCTGAATTTTGAAGTGATGCACCGTTCGCGTTTCCAGGTGCTGCCGTGGCGTCGCCGGGGCGGGCGTCTGTTGAGCGAGCATCTGCCCGCTATTGGATGCCTGAGCATGATTGTCGCGCGCAAACGTACCTTCCCGCTCACGCTCAATCCCCTGAAAAGCAAAACCCTCAAGGCGTCGCTCCGGCGCACGGTAGGCGCCGCCAGCCGGAGCAACTGATGCGCCCGCTATTTTTCCGGCTGGTAACCGATATCGTCGAACGCCGGATTGCACGCCGCGCTGCGGGCAAGCTCGTCGCAGCGTTCGTTTTCCGGATGGCCGGCATGGCCCTTTACCCAATCCCAGCGCAGGACATGGGTTTGGATAGCTAAATCCAGCCGCTGCCACAGATCAACATTTTTGACCGGTTTCTTTTCGGCAGTTTTCCAGCCGCGCTTTTTCCAGTTATGAATCCATTGGGTAATGCCCTGGCGTACATACTGGCTATCGGTGCTGATAACCACTTCGCAGGGGTCTTTAAGCGCCTCCAGCGCGACAATGGCCGCCATGAGTTCCATGCGGTTGTTGGTGGTAAGCCGGTAACCGGCGCTGAATATTTTTTCATGCTGCTTATAGCGCAGTATGGCACCGTATCCGCCCGGGCCGGGATTGCCCAGACAAGATCCATCGGTGAAAATTTCTACCTGTTTCTGCATCTCTGGTAGACTACCTTCATGTTAAAAAAACCAAGTCTGACATAAATGAACGCAACGGGCACTGGAATTACGCGCCAGATTGTTCTGGATACTGAAACCACCGGTATGAACAAACTGGGGGTTCATTACGAAGGTCATAAGATCATCGAGATCGGCGCGGTCGAGGTCATCAACCGTCGGCTTACCGGCAGGCACTTCCATGTTTACCTGAAGCCGGATCGGCTGGTCGACCCGGAAGCCTATAATATCCATGGCATCAGCGATGAATTCCTGGCGGATAAACCCACGTTTGCGCAGGTGGCGGACGAATTTATCGAGTTTATCCGCGGCGGCGAGCTGGTCATCCATAACGCGCCCTTCGATATCGGCTTTATGGATTACGAGTTCGGCAAGCTTAACCGCGGCATTGGCAAAACCGATACCTTCTGTAAAGTCACCGATAGCCTGTTCCTGGCGCGTAAACTCTTCCCGGGCAAACGCAACAGCCTGGATGCGCTTTGCGATCGTTATTTGATCGATAATACCAAGCGTACCCTGCACGGCGCCTTGCTTGACGCCGAAATCCTGGCGGAAGTGTACCTGGCCATGACCGGTGGGCAGACGTCGATGCGTTTTTCCATGGAAGGGGAGAGCGGGCGACGCAACGCTGACGGCGGCGAGAATATTCAGCGGGTGGTGCGCGCGCAGTCGCAGCTAAAGGTTATTTATGCCAGCGAGGAAGAAATGGCAGCCCATGAATCACGGCTCGACCTGGTGAAGAAAAAGGGCGGCAGCTGTTTGTGGCGACCGGAAAGCGAAGAGCAAACACACTGATATCCCCTATTCCGGCTGAATAAACAACGTTATGTCCAAATAATCGCCAAACAACATATTGCCGGGTGAAAAGCATTGACGGCGACCGGCGCTGACCGTACTATTCGCCTCGCTTTCCCGACAAAGCACATGTGCGGTGTGGTAGTTCAGTCGGTTAGAATACCGGCCTGTCACGCCGGGGGTCGCGGGTTCGAGTCCCGTCCACACCGCCAACTAATTCCCAATGGGCTGCTGCGTTTACGCTGCGGCCCATGTTGTTTTTTAACACCCTTGGCGAGCGCGCGGCGTGTTTCTGGTTAACCTCTTTTGCGATAGCGCGGCGTGTTTCAGGCGCCGCGCGATGTCACGATAATAGTCCAGGCGCCCGTCAGCCTGCGTATTGGGCAATGCCGTTGCCAAACGACCAATTCTCTTTCTTTACTTCGATAAGATTAATAAACACATCCTCGGGCGATACGCCCAGCGCCTCGCGCAGTCCACCGGCAATGGTTTTGTAGAGCGATTTTTTCTGCTCGATGCTGCGGCCCTCATTCAGGGTAATCTGGATGATGACCAGCTTATCCGTACGGTTAATGCCGAGGTAACCGGCATCATAAATAAAATGATCGCCGTCGTGCTCGCCGAGAATCTGGAAATTATCATGTTCGGGCACATTGATGGCGCTTTTCATCGCCTGATAAACGACTTTACCCACCCGGCCAATATAGGTCGGGTCGGGATTTTTCTTGATATCGATACGAACCAGCGGCATAACGTTCACTCCACGGCAAAATTGAAGAATATCCGGCCATCCGACTATCCATGGCCGCGAATGCAGCAATAGTAGGGTATGACCCCACGCCATGCAAGAGCACGTTCCCCGGAGGGTATACCGGCAGTGCCGTAGCGGATGGCGGGTGGGCAGGCGGCGGTATTTCTGCGGGTGAGAGAACTATCCGCGCCTTTTTGCAGACTAAACTTAGACACCGGATCTTTAAAAGGAACTGATCATGAGTGAAGCGACCGACAAAAAAAGTTTTTCGTTTAATAAAAACTATCCGCGCGACCTGATCGGTTATGCCGGCAAGCCTCCTCACGCCGCCTGGCCGGAACAGGCCCGCATAGCAGTGCAGTTCGTGCTGAATTACGAAGAAGGTTCCGAAAATAGCGTATTGCACGGCGATACGGGATCCGAGCAGTTTCTGTCGGATATTATCGGCGCGGCAAGCTACCCCGAGCGCCATATGTCCATGGAATCTTTATATGAGTATGGATCCCGCGCCGGTTTCTGGCGCATCCAGCAGGAGTTTGAACGGCGCGGGTTGCCGCTGACCGTGTTCGGCGTGGCCATGGCGTTGGCGCGTCATCCCCCGGTGGTCGAGGCCATCAAAGGCGCGGGTTACGATGTGGTCAGCCATGGCTGGCGCTGGCTGCATTATCAGGGGATGGACGCCAAAACCGAGCGCCAGCATATGCAGCAGGCGATAGACACGTTAACCGAACTGTTCGGCAAGACGCCGCTGGGCTGGTATACCGGCCGCGATAGCCCCAATACCCGCAGGCTGGTGGTGGAACATGGCGGCATTCTCTACGACAGCGATTATTATGGCGACGACTTGCCCTTTTGGACTCAGGTGGCCTGTACGGACGGCTCGGTAAAGCCGCATCTGATCATCCCTTATACCCTCGAGGCGAACGATATGCGGTTTAGCACGCCGCAGGGATTTAACAGCGGCGAGCAATTTTTCACTTATCTTAAAGACAGCTTTGACGTGTTGTACGCGGAAGGGGAAACGTCGCCGAAAATGATGTCGGTGGGGATGCATTGCCGGATACTCGGGCGGCCAGGACGTTTCCGTGCCCTGCAGCGTTTCCTGGATTATGTGCAGCAGCATGAGCGGGTCTGGATTTGCCGCCGGCAGGACATCGCCGATCACTGGATAACCCATCATCCTTTCGCGGCCGGGCATGCCGCGCCGGAAGATAAACCGGTCTGAAATCCCTCCCGCGCGCCCCCGGCCGGCTAAGCGCGGGGGAGGGCCGTTTCAGCTCATCTGGCTGATATGCGCGGCGACAATGCGCCAGCCGCAGGCTAGTTTGACCCAGGTCTGGGTTTGACGACCGATCTTATCGCTGCCAGAGCGGGTAAATTCGGTGCAGGCCACCGCTAAATCATCGCCAAAGGTAGTGATGGCCGTATTTTGCAACACCCGTTCCAGGCCCGCCGGCGACCGCGCCGCCCGGAAAGCCTGGATGGCCTCGATACCGTACAGGTTTTCACCGGCGCCGTACCTGACGGTGCGGGGATCGTGCCAGAACAGCTCGTCGAGCGTGGCGACATCATTCGTGATCAGCGCTTGTTCATATTGGTAAAAGGCGGCGTTAACTTCCGCCAGGATGGCCGGACGATCGATATATTCACTTTTCATGCTGCGTTTACTCTTGCTATGGTCACGTTGACAATGCCGCGCTGCTCCGGTGCCCAGGGGTAGCGGCTAGAGTAACATTGCCGGGGTCCGCCGGTATCATTATCTTTACTCAATGCTGGATTAAGCAAGAGACGTTCCAATATAACCGCGGGGCACGGCCCGGGCGGGCGCAGACGCACGCCAATGGTGCGCCGGCGAATGAGGTTTTTTGGTGCGCGGGTGAGTGATGTTGCACTGTAATGGTGCGTTGCCTGTCGGAGATTATGCCGTTGCGTCGCCACCCCTTTATATTTCGCGCATCTTGCCCGGCGCATTATGCAGGCTATGGCGCGCAAATGCCGGCAATCCACCGTGGCCGCACCATGGCACGGCAGTTGCACAGGGCAGTTGCATAAGGCAGTTGCAGTAGTTATCGCCATCCAGGCAAGCGTTACGGTTCAGGCGCATTCTTTATGCCGCTCATCCGCCCCGGCGCGGTGCGCCGGCCTGCGAAGCGGCGGGCTGTGCCGGACGGCGAGCATCTCTTTATTGTTCCGCGTCGATACAGGGTCGCGGCCCAGCGTGGGACTGACAACCGGCAGAGGAGACGGCCTATGACGCTCGATGAATTTAATCAGGCCCCGCAGTCGGCGGTGGCGGAGCTCCTGCTCGCCTGCGCGGCTATCCCCGCCTGGGCCGGGAACATCGTGGCGGCCAGGCCGTTTACCCGCGTGGATCAGTTGCTGGCGTTTGCCGGTGAGCTGGCGCTGGCCTGGCGCGCGGAACAGGTGGACCTTGCCCTGGCGCATCATCCCCGCATCGGTGAACGCCCCGGCGGCGATAGTGCCGGCGCCGGACATTCCCTGCGCGAGCAGGCGGGGGTCGATCCTGCCGACGCGCGTCTGGCCGCCGATTTGCGGGAGGGCAACCGGCGCTACGAACAACGCTTCGGGCAGGTGTTCCTGATCCGCGCCGCCGGGCGCAGCGGTCATGAAATCCTGGCGAACCTGCGCCGCCGCCTGGATAATAGCCCCGAAGAGGAAACGCGCGAAACCGCGCTGCAGTTAAGGGAAATCGCCCTGCTACGTTTACGCAAGGAGCTGGAGGAATGTTGATGACCGGTTGCAAGATTACCACCCATATCCTGGATACCTCACGGGGCACGCCGGCGGTACAGGTGAAGGTGAAGCTGGAAAGGGAAAAGTATTTCACATGGGAGGCGATCGCGCGGGGATTAACCGACAGCGACGGCCGGCTCACCACGCTAACGCCCGACGGCATACCGCCGGGACATTACCGGCTTAGCGCGGCATTCGGCGCCTGGTTTGCCCAACAGGGCATCAGCGCCTTATACGGCTCGGCAATAATCGATTTTTTTGTGCGCGAAGAGCAGGACCATCTGCATTTACCCCTGCTGATCAATCCCTACGGCTGGTCCACCTACCAGGGCAGTTAAGCCAGGCCGGCGGCACCGGGCGCGGGCGCATCAAGCGTAAAGCTATCGGCGTCGAGCCAGGCGGGAAACGCCGCGCGATACTCGCGCAGGCTGGCGAGGGATAGAGTGGCATCCAGGCGCTCGGCCCGCCCCGGCCCGCCCTGGGCCAGCACGTTACCCGCCGGGTCAATAATCATGCTGTCGCCGCTGTACTGATGACCGTTGCCGTCGGTGCCGACGCGGTTGCAGCCCGCGACATAGGCCTGGTTCTCGATGGCGCGGGCCGCCAGCAGGGTTTGCCAGTGAGACGCGCGCGGCGCCGGCCAGTTGGCGACATACAGCGCCAGATCGTAATCCTGGCGGTTGCGCGACCATGCCGGAAAGCGCAGGTCATAACAAACCTGCGGCAGGATGCGCCAGCCGCGCCAGTCCACCACCACCCGCTTTTGCCCGGCCTGGTAGTGATGATGCTCATCCGCCATGCGAAACAGATGGCGTTTATCATAAAGATGAACCCGACCCTGCGGTGCCACCAGCAAAAAGCGGTTCACCGCGCCCTCCGGCGTGCCGATGGCCGCGCTGCCGCCGATCATGGCGCCGATGGCGTCGGCCCATTGTTGCAGCCACGCCACCACCCGGCCCTGCGGCAGCGCGCGGCCGGCCGCTTCCATGGCGAAGCCGGTGGTGAACATTTCCGGCAGGATAATCAGATCGCGTCCCTGGGCGTCGGCCAGCAGGCCGTCGAAATGAGCCAGGTTAGCCTCGCCGTCCATCCAGGCCAGAGGCTGTTGCAACAGGCTGATATTCAAAGTTGACATAAACGCTCCGCGGCGGCATCAAGGGTGGCATCCTGTTTGGCAAAACACAGCCGGATCAGTTTGTGGGCAAAGGGATCGGCGCAGAACACCGACAAGGGAATGGCGGCAACGCCGACGTTCACGGTGAGCCACCGGCAGAACGCCACATCATCCATATCCGAGACCGCGCTATAGTCGGCCAGCAGGAAATAGGTGCCCTCGCAGGGCAACAACTCCAGCCGGCTCGGCGCCAGCGCCTGCACCAGGTGATCGCGCCGGTCGCGGTAAAACGCGGGCAACTGTCGCCAATGTTGCGGCTCGTCGCGCAGCATATCGGCCAGCGCCAGCTGCGCCGGGGTATTGACGGCAAAGGTCAGGTACTGATGAATCTTACGTACTTCGGCGCTGAGCGCCGCCGGAGCCACGCAATAACCCACCTTCCAGCCGGTCATATGGTAGGTTTTACCGAATGACGAGACGGCAATGGCGCGCTGGCGCAGCTCGGGGTGCGTCAGCACGCTGGCATGGCCGCCGGCGGCAAAACAGATATGTTCATACACCTCGTCGCTGAGCACATAGATTTCCCGCCCGGCGATGGCCTGCCAAAGCGCGGCGAAATCGTCGTCCCGCCATACAGTGGCGGAGGGATTATGCGGCGTGTTCAGGATCACCAGGCGGGTGCGATCGTTAAGCTGCGCGCCAAACGCCGCCCAGTCGACGCGAAACGACGGCGGCGTCAGCGCAATGTGCCGGGTCACGCCGCCGGCCAGGGTGACCGCCGGGGCGTAGCTGTCATAGCTGGGATCAAAGCAGATCACTTCATCACCGGCGCGCACCAGGGCGCTGATGGCGGCGAACAGGGCTTCCGTGGCCCCGGCAGTGACCGTAACCTCCTGATCCTGGTCTGGCCGCCAGCCGTACAGTTGTTCGGTTTTATCGGCAATCGCCGCACGCAGCGCAGGTACGCCGGTCATCGGCGCATATTGATTAGACCCTTGGGCCACATGGTACGCCAGCCGCGCCTTAAGATGTTCCGGGCCGTCAAAATCCGGAAACCCCTGCGAGAGGTTGATGGCCTGGTGCTGCTGCGCCAGCGCGCTCATCTGGGTGAAAATAGTGGTGCCCAAGGCGGGGAGTTTGCTTTGCGGAACGTAGATGCTGCTCATGGCTAATTACCACTCTTAAAAGCCGGTTTTTACCTCAATATAACACGCTCAGCATAATTAACAATCGAGACGTTTAGATGGTTAAACGGCTAAATCCGCCGTTGGGCGAGTTTTATATCGCAGCACCTAAACGGCGCAAAAGCGATAACATACTCTCACTCTTCTGTTTTAGGGCCGATGACATTTCAGTCGGTCAAAACGACTGAATTAATAGGACAAATTTTTTCGGCAGCATGCGGTGCTTAAAAAGGCCACTATAATTGCTTCTTTGAACCGCAACGGAATGAGAGACAGATGATTAACGCAAAAAGAATCGCAGCACCCCTGGTTATCGGCTTTGGGCTGCTTTCCGGTTTTGCCCAGGCGGCGACCCAGACCTATGCCATGGATCCCGCGCACACCTCAGTGGTGTTCTCCTGGAACCATTTTGGCTTTTCCAATCCGACCGCTGATTTTTCAAACGTTACCGGTAATATTCATCTGGATGATGCCGACATCGCCCGTTCGACGGTGGATGTATCTATTCCGGTTGCCACGGTGGATACCCACGTCAAGGCGCTGACGGACGATTTCAAGGGTAAGGACTATTTCGATCTGGCCGCTTACCCCCTGGCCACGTTCCGCAGCACAAAAATCGTCAGCGAGGGCGGCAATAAATATAAAGTTTACGGTGAACTGAAAATTAAAAATATCACCAAACCGGTGATCCTGGACGCGGTGCTGAACAAAAAAGGCGAGCATCCGATGGCGAAAAAACAGGCGGTCGGGTTTAATGCCACCACCACCATCAAGCGCTCTGATTTTGCCATGGACAAATATGTGCCTATGGTCAGCGACGCCGTGGCTATCAGCATTTCCACCGAGGCCCTGGTGAAGTAACGGTCATGGCGTGAATGCAACCCCACCGGCCGGCGCCAGGCCCGCCGGTCGGCGTCTCCGCCGCCGTTGCTTTTTGCGGCATCACCATTCCATCCTGGCTCTAAACTGCAAATTCCATGTGGTAACGCAAGGGCACGGGATTAACTTCGCTTCTCGTGGTTTAGCCGATCCGGTAAACTGATGGCTGGGATAACGATTAAATTAGCCAGCCTATACCGAGGGAACCATGTATCAGGACTTGATTCGTAGTGAACTTAACGAAGCGGCGGCAACGCTTGCCAAATTTCTCAGCGACGATCGCCATCTGCAGTCGATAGAAGACGCCGCCATTATGATTGCCGATTCTTTTAAAGCCGGCGGCAAGGTGCTCTCCTGCGGCAACGGCGGTTCCCATTGCGACGCCATGCATTTCGCCGAGGAACTGACCGGCCGTTATCGCGATAACCGCCCGGCGTATCCGGCCATCGCCATTTCCGATCCCAGCCACCTGTCCTGCGTCAGCAATGATTTTGGCTACGACTTTGTCTTTTCACGTTACGTGGAAGCGCTGGGTAATAAAGGCGACGTCCTGCTGGGCATCTCCACGTCCGGCAATTCGGCCAATATCATCCGCGCCGTGGCGGCGGCCCGCGCCAAAGGCATGAAAGTCATCGTGCTCACCGGCAAGGACGGCGGCAAGATGGCCGGCACCGCCGACGTGGAAATCCGTGTGCCGCATTTCGGTTATGCCGATCGTATTCAGGAAATCCATATCAAGGCGATCCATATCCTGATCCAACTGATTGAAAAAGAGATGGCGGCGGGCGCGTAATTACGGCGTTCAGACGCCCTGGCATAGGAGACGGGTCATGTGCGAACTGCTCGGGATGAGTGCCAATGTACCGACGGACATTTGCTTCAGCTTTACCGGGTTAGTACAACGCGGCGGCCGTACGGGGCCGCACAAGGATGGCTGGGGTATCACCTTTTACGAGGGCATGGGCTGCCGGACCTTCAAGGATCCGTTGCCGAGTTTCAATTCGCCTATCGCCCGGCTGGTGCAGGATTATCCGATTAAATCCTGCGCGGTGGTGTCGCATATCCGCCAGGCCAACCGCGGCAAGGTGTCGTTGGAAAATACCCATCCGTTTACCCGCGAGCTGTGGGGACGCAACTGGACCTTCGCCCATAACGGCCAGCTGCGGGGGTTTCGCCAGTTGGATACCGGCTGTTATCGCCCGGTGGGGAAAACCGACAGCGAATATGCCTTTTGCTGGCTGCTGGCCCGGCTGGCGGCGCGCTATCCGCGCACCCCGGCTAACTGGCCGGCGGTATTTCGCTATATTGCGGTGCTTGCCGGCGAGCTGCGGCAAAAGGGCATCTTCAATATGTTGCTGTCGGACGGCCGTTTTGTGATGGGGTATTGTTCCACGAATCTGTATTGGATCACCCGGCGGGCGCCGTTTGGCAAGGCGACATTGCTTGACCAGGATGTGGAGATCGATTTCCAGCAGCAGACCACGCCAAACGACGTGGTCACCGTTATCGCCACGCAGCCGCTGACGGGGAATGAAACCTGGCACAAGATTGCGCCAGGGGAGAGCGTATTATTTCGTTTCGGAGAGCGCGAACTGTGAAATTACCGGGGTGCCGCTGTTTAACTGCAGCGGCGCGTTGATGGTGTATTGACCGTTGACGACCGCCACCGCCGGCGGCTGGTGGTAGCGGGCAAAATAGGCATAACCCGGTTCAAGTGAACGCCAGAAAGGATAATACGTCGAAAAACGGTGGCGCTGCAGGTTTGCCTCGGTCATCCGGAACGGGAAAATATGGATATTGACCTGGGCCTGTCCGTTTTGCAACGCGGCTTCCACATAATGATAAATTTCGGCGATATATCCATCGGTCATGGCATAACAGCCAATAGAACGGCAGTCGCCATGGATCATTAGCATCGCGCCGGAATAGCCTTGCGATTGATCGTAGGCGTTGGGAAAACCGATATTTATCGCCCGATAATAATGACTGTTCGGATTTAGGTTACGGTTGGTAATTGAATAAAACCCTTCCGGGCTTTTAAAATCCCCTTCCCGGCGTTTCGGACCCAGGCCGCCGGAGAAATTACAAATGCGGTAGCTGCCCAGCATGCGGTATTCATTACCCATTTTGGCATACAGTTCAAGCGTTCGTTCTTCTTTAAAGATCTGAATAAAAACCGGTGAGCCTAATAGTTGTGCCTTTAATTCTTTCGATACCTGCGTCTGCGCCTGCTCACTGGCATAACTGACGGACGTCATGGCCGGTATACAAAACAATATCGCAAACAACAGCGCGATTTTGCCCATTATCATTCCTGCGTAGTCAAAATAATAAAGATGCCGGGCAACGGGGCGTTGTCGGCGGACCCTTTAAAAAACGGCAAGTAAAACAACTAAAACAGCGACAAGATATCACTGCCTGTATATTTATCAAGATACGTTTTGTATAAATTCGTCGTCTTACTGTATACTTGTACAGTTAAGGGGGATAAATGCGTAAAATCATACATGTCGATATGGATTGCTTCTTCGCGGCGGTGGAAATGCGCGACGATCCGACTTTACGCGATATCCCCATCGCCATCGGCGGCCGGGCGGACCGGCGCGGGGTCATCAGCACCGCTAATTATCCGGCCCGGGTATTCGGCGTGCATAGCGCCATGTCGACCGCCATGGCGCTGAAACTCTGCCCGCATTTAAAACTGCTGCCCGGGCGCATGGCGGCCTACAAAGAAGCCTCGGAACATATCCGGCATATATTCAGCCAATATACGCCGCTGATTGAACCGCTGTCGCTGGACGAAGCTTTCCTGGATGTGACGGACAGCCATCATCACAGCGGGTCGGCTACGCTGATGGCCCAGGCCATCCGCCGCCAGATTGCCGACGAGCTGAACCTTACCGCCTCGGCGGGCGTGGCGCCGGTAAAATTCTTAGCCAAGATTGCTTCGGACCTGAATAAGCCCAACGGACAGTATGTGATTACTCCCGGGGACGTGCCGGCTTTTCTGGCGCAGTTGCCGTTAGGCAAAATACCCGGCGTGGGTAAAGTCACCGCCAAAAAACTCGCCGACATGGGCTTAACGACCTGCCTGGATGTACAACGCTGTGATCTGGCGACGCTGCTGCGGCAGTTTGGTAAATTCGGCCGGGTGATCTGGGAGCGTTCACAGGGTATCGACGAACGGGAGGTCTCGTCCGATCGCCTGCGCAAATCCGTCGGCGTCGAGCGCACGCTGGCGGAAGATATCGTCGCCTGGGTAGAGTGCGAGGCCATTATCGAACAGCTTTACCCGGAACTGGAGCGACGTCTTGGCCGGGTCAGGCCGGATCTGCATATCGCCCGGCAGGGCATTAAGCTGAAGTTCGCCGATTTCCAGCAGACCACCCAGGAGCATGTCTGGCCGAAGTTGAACAAAGAGGATTTGCTGCATATTGCGCGGCAGGCCTGGGAGCAGCGGCGCGGCGATCGCGGCGTGCGGCTGGTGGGGCTGCATGTAACGTTATTGGATCCGCAAATCGAGCGTCAGCTCATGCTTAATTGGGAAGACGATTTGCGCCACCGGCCTCTTCCCTGAGGCGCGGGGGCGTTACGCTTTAGTGCTTTTCAGGAATGGCTTTCAGCAGCGCGGTAAGCAATATCCAGTATTGGCCGACGCTTTTAATATGCACCTGTTCATCCGGGGAGTGCGGTCCTGTAATGGTCGGCCCGATGGACACCATATCCATGCGCGGATAGGGTTTTTTAAACAGACCGCATTCAAGACCGGCGTGGATCACCTGGATATTGGGGGTTTTGTTAAACAGCTTCTGGTAGGTCTCGCGCACCAGATGCATCACCGGCGAATTGGCGTCCGGTTTCCAGCCCGGGTAGCTGCCCTTGGCGGCTGTTTCGGCGCCGGCCAACTGGCCCAGGGCGGTGAGCGTGCCCACCACCTCTTCCTTGCCGCTGTCGATAAGCGAGCGGATCAGGCAGCGAATCATCGCTTGATCCGTCGCCATCGAGACCACGCCGACGTTCAGCGAGGTTTCCACCACGCCTTTGACGTCGTCGCTCATGCGGATCACGCCGTTGGGCGTGGCGTTAAGCAGGGCGATAAACCGATCGCCGCAGGCTTTGGTCAGCGCCTGCGCGTCCGATGTCGCCGGCTCAATCTCAATCGCCAGTTTCTTTTCCACCGCCGCCAGTTCGGCCTTGATCACCGCCAGGTATTCCTGCGCCAGGGCGTTCAGGCTCTCGGCGTTTTCCTGCGGCAGGGCGAGGGTGGCAAAGGCCTCGCGCGGAATGGCGTTACGCAGCGTGCCGCCGTTAAGATCCAGCAGGCGGATATCCAGCTTTTGCGCGTGCCGGGACAGGAAACGGGCCAGCAGTTTATTGGCGTTGCCCAGTCCCAGGTGGATATCGCCGCCGGAATGGCCGCCTTTCAGTCCTTTAACGGTCAGCTTGAGGATCTGGTAGCCGGCCGGCACCGCCTCGCGCTCAAGGGGCAGGACGGTTTTAAAATCAACCCCGCCGGCGCAGCCCATATAGATTTCGCCTTCTTCCTCGGAATCGGTATTGATCAGGATCTCGGCCTGCAGCCAGCCCGGCTGTAAACCAAAGGCGCCCGCCATGCCGGTTTCCTCGGTCATGGTCAGCAACACTTCCAGCGGGCCGTGCTGCACACTGTCGTCGGCCAGCACCGCCAGCGCGGAGGCCATGCCGATACCGTTATCGGCGCCGAGCGTGGTGCCGCGTGCCTTGACCCAGTCGCCGTCGACATAAGGCTGGATGGGATCGGTGGTAAAATCATGGATGGTATCGCTGTTTTTCTGCGGCACCATATCCAGATGCGCCTGCAGCACCACCGGCTGGCGTTTCTCATACCCCGGCGTGGCGGGCTTGCGCAGCAGGACATTGCCGACCGCGTCGCGCTCCCCATGCAAGCCTTTTTCCTGCGCCCAGCGCAGGATATGGGTAGCCAGCGCTTCTTCATGATAAGAGGGATGGGGAATGGAGCAGATCTTGGCGAATATCTGCCATAACGGCTGAGGTGAAAGTTGAGTCAGTTCAGACACGATAAAAACTCCTGTTACAACGTAAGACCCGGTCTGGTCATTAATAAACAGCCCGCAGACGGTCGGATGGTTACCAAAGAGAAATAAAGAATACCACTTTACTTTGCCCGGGTGGGAAACCGCGGTTAAAAAGGGAGGTAGCGCTGGTATTTCGGCGGTGGCGTCTTTATAATCTCGCGCAACCTTTTTTCCCTGTACTTTTAAGCCGACCCAATCCGGCTGGGACAGCATTTATGAGCGAAAAATACGTCGTAACCTGGGACATGTTGCAAATTCAGGCGCGGAAACTGGCCCAACGGCTACTCCCCGCAGAACAGTGGAAGGGCATTATCGCGGTCAGCCGCGGCGGCCTGGTCCCGGGATCGCTGCTGGCGCGCGAGCTGAATATCCGCCACGTGGACACCGTTTGCATCTCCAGCTATGACCATAACAACCAGCGCGAACTCAAGGTGCTTAAACGCGCCGAGGGCGACGGCGAAGGCTTTATCGTCATTGACGACCTGGTGGATACCGGCGGCACCGCCAAAGCCATCCGCGATATGTACCCCAAAGCCCATTTCGTGACGATTTTCGCTAAGCCCGCCGGCCGGCCGCTGGTGGATGACTATATGGTCGATATTCCTCAGGACACCTGGATCGAACAGCCATGGGATATGGGCGTGGTGTTTATTCCCCCGTTAGTCGGTAAATAAACAGCGGGGAAATAGTCCGTCGCACCCTCGCCCCGGGTTGGCTTCACGGCCGTTAATCCGGGGATGATTCCCGACCGCACGCCCGGCACCATGCCGGGCGTTGGTTTATTTGTCGCGCAATGAGCAATCTTGCTAATATAACCCCTCATTCATAGATTTTGGCTGATGGAGGCAATAGCTCAATGAGCGGCACCAATCTGAGCGAAGTACTGTTTAAACCCACGTTCAAGCAACAGGAAACCTCGACACTGGTCACCCGGCCGCGCCATATCGGCAGGCAAGCCGCCATCCTCGCCGCCCTCGAGGGCACCAACCCCGGTAATTGGTATCGCATGATCAACCGCCTGCTGTGGATTTGGCGCGGTATCGATCCCTGGGAGATTGAAGAGGTGCTGGCCCGTATCGCCGCCAGCAAAAGCGAAAGGACCGACGATCGCCTGCTGGATACCGTGATCGGCTACCGGCCCGGCAACTGGATTTATGAGTGGTCCCATCAGGGCATGGCGTGGCAACAGCGCGGCATGGATGAGCCGGATGCCGCGCTTGCCGGGCGGCATTGGCTGCAGGCGGCCAATTTCTACAGCGTGGCCGCGTATCCCCATTTGTGCGGCGACCTGTTGGCGGAACAGGCGCAAACCCTGGCCAACCGCGCCTGGGAGGAAGCCGCCTCCCGGCTCAGCTATGAGCTGAAAGCGCTGACCTTCCCCGTTGCCGGCGGCGGCAGCGTGACGGGATTTTTGCATTTGCCGGCGCAGGGAAAAGGCCCGTTTCCCACCGTACTGGTGTGCGGTGGCCTGGATATGCTGCAAAACGACACCTACCGCCTGTTCCATGACTATTTTGCCCCGGCGGGCCTGGCAATGTTGACCATTGATATGCCGTCCATCGGTTTTTCGTCGAAATGGACCCTGAACCAGGATTCCAGCTTTCTCCACCAGCAGGTGTTAAAAGGCCTGGCGGATATTCCGTGGGTCGACCCCAGGCGCGTCATGGCTTTCGGGTTTCGTTTCGGCGCCAATATCGCCGTCCGGCTGGCGTATCTGGAGTCCCGGCGCCTGCGCGGCGTCGCCTGCCTCGGACCGGTGGTGCACGCGCTGCTTACCGATCCGGCGCGCCAGGATCAGGCGCCGGATATGTATATGGACGTGCTGGCCAGCCGCATGGGCATGGCCAACGCCTCGGATGCGGCGCTGAAAATCGAGCTGAGCCGTTATTCGCTCAAGATCCAGGGACTGCTGGGCAGGCGCTGCCCAACGCCGATGCTGTCCGGCTTTTGGGATAACGATCCCTTTAGCCCGAAGGAAGAGGCCGCGCTTATCGCGTCGTCATCGTTGTCCGGCACCTTATTTCGCATAAAATCGGCGCCGGTGTATCAGAATTTTCATCGGGCGCTGCTCGAAATCCGCGACTGGCTGGCAAAATGTGACTAAGTAAGTTTGCTTAATCCTATAGATTTGCTACATAAAGAAGTCAGTATTCATTTTGAGGCATTTGAGGTTATCAGCATGGCGTTAGTAAGTGGACATCCGAAAAGCAGGTTGATGAAAGGATTTACCGCGCTCGGCCCCTATATCCGCGAAGGGCAGTGCAGCGACAATCATTTTTTCTTTGATTGCCTGGCGGTATGCATCAATATGCAGCCCTCGCCGGAAAAACGTGAATTCTGGGGATGGTGGATCGATCTGGAAGCTGAAGAGAACCGTTATACCTATGCCTATCATCTGGGCATGTTCGATAAAGCGGGTCGCTGGAATGAGGAAAAAATCAGCGATCCGGCGGTAATCGATAAGCTGGAAAGTTCGCTGCGCGCTTTTCATACCCGCCTGCGCGCTTATATCCTGTCGCTTGAGATGACGCTGGAACCGGCGGATAACTTCAAAGAAGAGCCCTTTGTCCTGAAAGACTAACGCCATCACGCACCTGCTTTTTATCTTATTTCGCGTTATGCTGGCGGGCATAACGCTTTTTCTTTTTATAAAGACCAGGCACGCCTTTTTAACTTTATTACGGTAGATATGTTATGGATGGCAGCCAGACATTGGTTGTGAAGTTGGGCACCAGCGTTTTGACCGGCGGATCGCGCCGGCTTAACCGCGCCCATATCGTCGAGCTGGTGCGCCAGTGCGCGCAGTTGCACGCCGCCGGCCACAGGATTGTGATTGTCACTTCCGGCGCCATTGCCGCCGGTCGCGAGCACCTGGGCTATCCGGAATTGCCCGCGACCATTGCGTCAAAACAGCTGTTGGCCGCCGTCGGCCAAAGCAGCCTGATCCAGCTCTGGGAACAGCTGTTTTCCATTTACGGTATCCATATCGGCCAGATGCTGCTCACCCGCGCGGATATGGAAGATCGCGAGCGTTTCCTCAACGCCCGCGACACGCTGCGCGCGCTGCTGGATAACCGCATCGTGCCGGTTATCAATGAAAACGACGCGGTGGCCACCGCTGAAATAAAAGTGGGCGATAACGATAATCTCTCGGCGCTGGTGGCCATCCTGGCCGACGCCGATAAACTGCTGCTGCTGACCGACCAGGCCGGGCTGTATACCGCCGACCCGCGCACCAACCCCGACGCTACGCTTATCACCGAGGTCACGGCCATTAACGACGCCCTGCGCGCCATTGCCGGCGACAGCGTCTCGGGCCTGGGCACCGGCGGCATGGCGACCAAAATCCAGGCGGCGGACGTCGCCAGCCGGGCCGGCGTCGATGTGGTCATCGCCGCCGGCAGCAAGCCGGGCGTGATTGGCGATATGATGGCGGATCGGCCGGTGGGCACCCGTTTCCATGCGCAGCAAATGCCGCTGGAAACGCGCAAGCGCTGGCTGTTCGGGCCGCCGCCGGCAGGGGATATCACCGTCGATAACGGCGCGCTGGCGGCGATTCGCGAGCGGGGCAGCTCATTATTGCCCAAGGGTATCCGTTCGGTGGACGGCGATTTCTCGCGCGGCGTGGTGGTGCGTATCCGCGGCCTTGACGGCCAGGATCTGGCCCATGGCGTCAGCCGTTATAACAGCGACGCGCTGCGCATGATCGCCGGCCGCCATTCGCAGGACATCAGCGCCATCCTCGGCTACGAGTATGGGCCGGTCGCCATCCATCGCGACGATATGATTATTTATTAAGGAGTAGCTATGCTTGAGCAAATGGGCAAAGACGCCAAAGCGGCATCCTGGCAACTGGCCGTGCTGAGCAGCGCCGACAAAGACCGGGCCCTGCTGGCCATCGCCGATCGCCTGGAAGCGCAAAGCGGGGATATCCTGGCGGCCAATGCGCTGGATATGGCCGACGCGCGGCAAAACGGCCTGAGCGATGCCTTGCTGGACCGTCTGCTGCTTACCCCGGCGCGTTTATCCGCCATCGCCGCCGACGTGCGCCAGGTTTGCCTCCTGACGGATCCGGTCGGCCAGGTGATCGACGGCCGCCAACTGGACAACGGCCTGAAGCTGGAACGACGCCGCGTACCTTTGGGCGTGGTGGCTGTGATTTATGAAGCGCGCCCCAACGTCACGGTGGACGTGGCGGCTTTATGCCTGAAAACCGGCAACGCGGTGATCCTGCGCGGCGGCAAAGAGACCCACCGCACCAATGCCGCCACCGTCAAGGCTATTCAGCAGGCGCTGGTGGACTGCCAGTTGCCGCCTGGCGCGGTACAGGCCATCGATAATCCCGATCGCGCCCTGGTGAACGAACTGCTGAGGCTTGATCGCTACGTGGATATGCTGATCCCGCGCGGCGGGGCGGGGCTGCATAAGTTATGTCGCGAAAATTCCACGATCCCGGTGATTACCGGCGGTATCGGCGTATGTCATATCTATGCCGATGAGACCGTCGATATTGAGCCGGCGCTCAAGGTTATCGAGAACGCCAAAATCCAGCGTCCCAGCGCCTGCAACTCCCTGGAGACTCTGCTGGTGCACGAGGCTGTCGCGCCGGCCTTCCTGAGCCGTTTAAGCAGGCATATGCACAGCCTAGGCGTGACGCTGCATGCCGACCACGGCGCGCGGCCGTTTCTGGCCGACGGTCCGGCGGCCTGCGTGCCGGTGGAGGAGGCCAATTATCAGGATGAATGGCTGTCTCTGGATTTGAACGTCAAGGTGGTGAAAGGCTTTGACGAGGCGGTCGATCATATCCGCAGATACGGCACCCAGCATTCGGATGCCATTCTCACCCAGTCGCTGGCTAACGCGGAACGCTTTGTGCGCGAGGTGGATTCGTCGGCGGTATATGTCAATGCGAGCACTCGCTTCACCGACGGCGGCCAGTTCGGCCTGGGCGCGGAAGTGGCGGTAAGCACCCAAAAGCTCCATGCGCGCGGCCCGATGGGTTTGGAAGCGCTAACCACCTATAAATGGATTGGGTATGGGGATAATCTCAGCAGGGCGTGACAGCGCTCAGGTGTGGATGACCTCAGCGCCCGCCGGGACCGGACGGGCGACGGTTACGGCAATCGCTCCTGTGGTGCGGATACCTGTCAGGCCCCTAGTGCGTTAAGACGCTTATCGTGATAGCAGGCGCTTACTTCTATTATTACCGCCAGGCGCCGCGGCTATTCCCGGTGGCGCCTGGCGATGCTCAGGCGGCCTAAAACGCATCCGGCCGGGCCTGTTGTTTGGCAACGCCATCGCGGGCGTTCTTTTATTCCAACCCATCATTATACTTGCTGAATATTCCCCGGCCCCGTTCTATAAACTCCAGGGTATTGCCCTCCGGATCATCCAGGAAAAGCGTGCCGATACCGTTATCCAGCGGGCCGGTGCCGTCGGTTATCAAACACACTTCCATGGTGACGGACATCTGGTATGGCTGGAGTCCTTGTGCAAGCAGAAAGCCGGCGCAGCGGTTAAGGTCACCCACCTGGAAGGCGATATGCCGAGACGGATCGCGTGGCGCCAGCGTGCCGTTCGACGGCATCAGGTGCAGGCAAAAGCCCCGGCCGGCGTTAAGCCAGTTACGTTTAATGGGGTGAGGCCGCATGCCGAGCGCGTCGCGATAATATGCCAGCATAAGATCCATATCGCTCACCGCCAGTGCGGCATGATGGATGCCTTGCAGTTGCATTGATTCCTCCGGGCAGCGCTGACAGAGTCCATCAGACTTATGGGAAAATAATAGTTAGTACTTACTATAGAGCATCCTGTCAGCGATGGCGCGGCGCGGTATGGCAGGATAAGTGGCGATAATGTAGGCGCGGGTTGATCTTAAACGGCTATTTGATGTTTTTATCGGCATACGCGCGCCCGCCTATTGACTCTTTCACCGCTTTTGCATAACGTGTCCCACCGAGATTCATCCCGCATGACACAGCTTCATCATGCCGATATAGCTCAGTTGGTAGAGCAGCGCATTCGTAATGCGAAGGTCGTAGGTTCGACTCCTATTATCGGCACCATTTCAAACTCTTCCCAAGTCTACCGAAATAAATTAACAGCCCGTATACTACGCAGTGTAGCCCGTTTCTTATCTTCCATTATCTACCAGACTGATCTTCCCCGCAGTAATCAGGACCAGGCTAAACGGGAATTTTCTGTCCCCCTTTTCTTTAAAAAAAACAATCCAGACATGAAAAAGATCCGCTGTACCGAAGAGCACATTGCTTTTGCCCTGAAGCAGGCTGAAACCGGCCCTCGCGCGGGCTATTTCATGCCTGTCATCCAGCCGTCACCTTCCTCACCTATTCTCACCCTGTCATTATTTAATTGCCCCATTTCGTTTTCGCCCGCCATCTGGTGGGCTTTTTTATGCGGGCAATGTCAAATGTCAAAGCCTACGCTCAATGCTATCTATGACGCTGACAGTCCAGGGGCCGTATCTGGCTGGATTGATTAGAATGTCTGTGCCCGTCTTCAATCATTACCTCTTCTTCGGGGAGGGTTTAGCCTGCCGGAATTCTGCTTTTAACGGGAGAAAAAATCGGTCTTGGGTCAATCTCGGGATAATGGCAAGTTTAATTAACTATTTTCTGTCTGACGCCGATAGTTAAGGGCTGCTGAATGGTTTACGACATGCAGCCCTTCTATCCGGCACATCTCAGGTGAAAATAAATATGACAATTACACAGCGTCTGTTCCTGGTCTTTTCTCTGCTGTCAGCCTCACTTATTGCCCTGGTGATTGTGGCCGTTCTGGTAGTAACAGGATTTCAGGCACGTTTTCAGTATGTCCAGAGCAATACTGTTCCTTCCATTATCGACTTAAGCAAAATGGTGGATGGCGGCAACCAGCTGATTATCTGGATGTACCGGCATCAGAGCGTAACCGACCCGGCCAGACAAGCCAAAGTTGAGAAAAAACTCAGCGAGCTGGTAAGTAATCTGAAATCTCTCAATCAATTCTATCTGGATCACGATATTTCCAACGACAGCGACCGGCAGATGACGGAGGCAGGCCTGGCCAGCATACAAGATATCCAGAACAAACTGCCCGCCTTCCTGAAAGGCTCCCGTGAACAGAATAACGCGGTCTCCCTCGGTGAGCTCCAGGGCGACGCTGGTGTGGGTGAAGCCACCCGCGGCCTCATCGCCGGCTACATGAAGCAGTTGCAGTTGAACGTAGACGTCGGTGAAGCGCTTAACAATCAGAATATCCATATTTATCAGTTGACGTTACGGGGCATGATTGGCGGGTCGGCGCTGGTGATCCTTATCCTCGGCTTATTCAGTGTGAAGACGATAACCGGTATCCGCAGAAACCTTAACGCCATGCGTTCCACCATGGAGAATGCCAGTTCCCGCTTGGACCTGACCCTGCGGGCGGATGATTCACGTAAAGACGAAATTGGCCTGACGGCAAAAGCATTCAATGTCCTGGTGGAAAATGTTGCCGCCTCGCTGTTGTCCGTGAGCGCGTCCTCCCAATCCGTCACTACGGCCTCGACGCAGATATCGGCAGGCAACGAGAACCTTTCGTCCCGCACCGAAGAGCAGGCTGCCTCCCTGGAGCAGACGGCGGCCAGCATGTCAGAGTTGAGTGAAACGGTACGGCAGACTGCCGAAAATACCGGTATGGCAAGCCAGCTTTCACAGAATGCCCGCCGGCTCTCGGAAGACAGCACAGCTAAGGTCAGCACCATGCTGGGCACAATGTCCGATATCAGGAGCAGTTCTGCAAAAATTACCGATATCATCTCGCTTATTGAAGGTATTGCTTTCCAGACCAATATTCTGGCGCTGAATGCCGCAGTTGAAGCGGCGCGGGCCGGGGAGCAGGGGCGCGGATTTGCAGTCGTTGCCGGTGAAGTCCGTAGTCTGGCACAGCGCTCATCGTCTTCAGCCCGTGAGATCAAAGTGCTGATTGAGTCTTCCATGAGTTTCGTGGAGAAAGGGGCGGGTCAGGCGGAAGAAGTCGGGCAGAATATGGCCGGTATGAAGGACGCAATCAGTCAGGTCGCAGACCTGGTGAATGAAATCGCGGCCGCCGCTAAAGAGCAGATGCTGGGTATTGGCCAGGTCCACCAGGCGGTTAACCAGATGGACGACGTGACGCAGCAGAATGCGGCACTCGTACAGGAAGCCTCGGCCGCCTCGCACTCGCTAATGGAGCAGGCCACCGTCCTCAATCAGCTGGTAGCCACGTTTGTTATCGAATCACCGTCAACGGGAAAATCCCCCTCCGCGCTAAGCCCGACAGGAGTGGCGAAATCGTCACCTTATGGACTGACAACGAAGAAAAAGACAGCGGAGATGGAAGAAGGCTGGCAAAGTTTCTGACCCGTGTAAAAAAGTCAAGATGAGGCGGCGGGATTCAGAACCCTGCCTCATGCAACTCCGTGGATGATCACCGATAAAAAAAGCCCAGCATGACGGCTGGGCCTGATGCTCAATATTGCCATGTTACCAAAGTCCGATGATCTTCCACCAGAAAGCGCCCAGTATTGACCATACCAACACATTAAATAAGGTCACGATAAAACCTAACTTCCACCACTCCCTTTGTCCTATATATCCTCCAGCAAAAAATATTGCCGCCGGGCCAGACGAATAATGCGTAATGGCCTGATATAAAGAAGAGCAAAAGGCTAATAATAAGCATACCAGCATCGGCGGTGCGCCCACAGCAATGCCTACGGTTATAAATGCTGGATACATGACGAGAATATGCGGGATCCCCCCCGCAAAGAAATACGCAGAAAAAACATAGATGCTGACCAGTATGATCAATACGGGCAGAACCGGCATACCCGATAAGCTGACCTGTACCCAATCCGCAAATACCTTAAAGAAACCTGATTTTGATAAATTTTCCGCCAAGCCGTACATACCGCCCAACCACACCAGCGTGTCCCAAGCGCCACTTTCATTGATCACGTCCTTCCAGTCGATGACTTCCGCCAGCAACATAAGACAGACGCCGGCCAGGGCAATAACGGTCGCGGAGATTTTAGTCATTCCGCTGGTGCCCCAACCGATAATGGTCAATACCAGGATTATGCAAAGTAAAATTTCTTTAAAAGACATTTTGCCCATGGCCTGAAGCGACGATTTGGCAATCTGTTTGGTTTCCGGAGTCTGGTTCGATTCAGGTGGGTAAATCTTGTGCAGCAAATACGGCATGATCAACAGACAAAACAGCGCCGGCACAAACGCCGCCATTGCCCATATGCTCCAGGAAATTTCTATGCCCGCGATTTTGGAAGCAAACGCCACCATTAACAGATTGCCGGCTTGCCCCGTTAGGGTCAGGCAGGCGGCAACGCTATCGACTTGTACCACCGTCTGCACGAGGTACGCCCCCAGTTTCCTGGCGGAGCTGCCGGGTTTAGAGCCGCTGACCTCCGCTACGCTTCGGACAATGGGAAACATGATGCCCCCACAGCGCGCGGTCGCCGAGGGAACACAAAAGCTTATCAGGACATCGCTGAATGCCAGGGTATAGCCAAGCTTAAGGGAACTGCTGCCAAAGCGCTGCAACAAGGCATAAGCAATCCGGTTGCCCAGGCCGGTTTTAATCAAGCCGCGTGAAAAGAGAAACGCAGCGACGATAAGCCACACCACATCGGCACTGTAGCCGACCAGCACCCCTTTGACATCCAAAACGCCAAACATCGCCGCGACAACCAGGGATGCAATGGTAATAACCCCCAACGTCAGGGGCTGCAGCATAAAACCGAAAGCGGTGGAAAAAAATATTGCAAATAAATGCCAATTTTGAGGCGTAAACCCAATCGGGATGGGAATATTCCAAATGATGGCGCCAAACAAAACGCAAATGCCGATCCTGGCCCATTTTTTCTTAAGGGCAGAATGGTCAGGCATTTTTTCAAGCATGACAGCGCTCATAGAGAGTTCCTTGTAAGTATATCTATGTGCAAAAATATCCCTTCATAAAAAATGAATAATATAAAAGCAAATAGACATAAGAAGCTTTAGGCGAAAATAACGGTCACCATGGAGATGAATTATTTTACCGGCGTAATAGCCTGCCCTTCTTCGAAATAGCTTCTGATATTACGCACCGCTAAGTTTGCCATATCAGTACGGGTCTCAACGGTGTTGCTTGCCAGGTGGGGGGTAAGGACAACGTTGTCAAATTGGAACAGCTCACGCGGGATAACGGGCTCGTCTTCAAATACGTCTAGCCCCGCACCCAAGATGTCCTTATTATTTAATGCCTCGATCAATGCCGCAGTGTCGACAACAGTGCCGCGGGCGATATTTACCAAGATCCCGGATTTACCCAAGGCTTGTAATACCTCTTTGTTTATCGCATGGAAAGTTTCAGCACCACCCGGTAGGGTCAATACTAAAAAATCACAGGATTCCGCCAGCGCCACCAGGGTATCGAAACGTTTAAAGTTTTGTTCTTTGGAATAGGGGTCATAAAAATGTATTGGCATGCCAAAACCCTGCGCCCTGGTCGCTACCGCCTGCCCGACATTGCCCAGGCCGGCAATACCGCATATTTTGCCGTGCATCCGCGAGGCGGAAGGAAATTGTCCATTCAACCAGGCTTTAGAACGGGAAAACCGATCGGCCTCGCAAATACGGCGAGAGACGCTTAACATCAGCGCCAAACCGGTATCCGCCACACATTCACTGAGTACCTTCGGTGTATTCGTCACCACCAAGTTACGCGCACGCGCCGCATCCAGATCGACGGCATCCAGGCCAACGCCAAAAATCGACACCATCTCCAGCTGAGGCAAGGCATTGATAATTCTTCTATTTATTCCAAGATGGGATCGGGTCACCACCCCGCGTATCCGCGTGGCGGTTTGGCTTAATAATTCTTCTTTGTCTTCCGTCAACCAATAATTATGTATGGTAAATGTCTCTGCCAGTTCGTCCAGCATAACCGGGGGAAGAGGCGAAATAACCATTACTTCTATTTTTTTAGTGTCCATGACATATCCCGTTTAAAGTTTAAAGCGACATAACGTGACGGCTAATCCGGCGCAGCGAATTATCCTAATCCCATGATGATATAAATTAACATTTGCAGGCAATGTGACTAATAACACCCCAAGCAATTAACATACGGATGGGTAACATCGACATTTTGATACCAGAAACAGCCGTTGTTTATAATCGATCAGCATCCATATTATCTTTTCATTATTTAATTGCAGTCACTATGCAAAGATATGTAAACAACAGCATTGGGCAAAAGCTCAAAGATAAATTATAAAATTGGTACATAAGCCAAGATAATTTGATGCAAATCCCAAATTTGAACAATAAATTTGAATTTACGTTATATTGGAAAAATATGCGTAATATGTCGCATCATTTTTAAAATAAATGATATTTTGAAAATTTATATCAATTATATGATAGTCATCACATATAAATGTTAATTGATTTATGGTTTACTTGTGTCCATGTGTTTACCGTCTCATTTTGTTATAACCGTATCGCGTTACCCTGGTTAAAAAGAAATAGTGCTGATGCGCTTGCTCAAGCGCGATGATAAAGGCTGCACGGGGCCAATGAGGGTACCTGCGCGAGGTTTACGGATTTTAACAGTCAACCCGCGGCGGGCTGTTTCGCTCAGAGTGTAATAGAGAGTCGCAATGGGTTTGTTTTCGTGATATCGGTCACTGATAAGCGGTCAATTGCCTAGATTGTCGCGCTGATCAATTTTTAAAAATGTGCATTTGCATAACCGTTGGGCCAGCAATTTGATTTATACTTAATATACTTCAGCATTATCGCAGTAACATTGGCAAAAAAAAGTGCACGGTAAATACCCGGCAGAGGGAATAATCTCCTGCGGAGCTTGTTTCTGACGATCTTCCGTTTTAGGTGCGATTTATATGGGATGCCGCGGCAAAAAACGTCTTAGTGTAAATGTAATGTTGCATTTGCTTGGCAGTGGTTTAACGCCATGGCACAAACGAGGGTTGTGGGTGTAATAACATCTGTTATGTCTTACGGATTGTTTATACTTACTGCCGGTTGATGACGACGTCATGATTCATTCTGAAGGGATACGCAATGATATTCAGTAAACTGGCCGACTGGAATAAAGAACAAAGCGCATTTCATCCGGTGTTCAATACAATAATAGATTATATACGCAACAATGATTTAGCCGGTCTTATGGTGGGTAAACACATCATAATTCCTGATAAGCTCTTCTTTTTTATGCAATCGTACGACACCATTGACCTGAGTGAATGCAAACCGGAATCCCATGTGGAATATGTTGACTTTCAGTATTTGTTGTCTGGGGAGGAAAAGATTGGCTTTTCTCGCGTGGATGATGGCGTAAAGATAACAGAAGACAAAACGCCAGGTAGCGATATGATTTATTACGATCTCAACACTCGGCAAGATGTTTTAACCATGGGGCCGGGGGAGTTTGGTATTTTTTTTCCTGATGATATCCATCGGACTCGAGGCCGTAGCGGTAATGATACATCCATACTAAAAGTGGTTTTCAAAATCCACTTGAGCATGTTGGTATAATTCAGGTAATACAATTTACAGGAGATAGGTATGTCCGAGTCAATACAGCAAGTAGAAAACGCCAGGATAGCGCTCGTCACGGGCGCCGGTAGCGGTATAGGCCGAGCCGTTGCTTTGGGATTGCTCCAGGACGGATTTACTGTTGTTCTCACCGGGCGGCGCATTGAGCCCCTGCTTGAAGTCCAGGATGCGGCAAAGGCGGCGGGACAGCAGGCGATTGCCATAACCGCAGATGTTCGCGACCCTGAAAGCGTGGAAGCGTTATTTGCCCAAATCGCGACACGGTATGGCCGCCTTGATGTGTTGTTTAATAACGCGGGCGTCAATGCGCCCGCCGTTCCAATGGATGAATTGCCCTTGGACAAATGGCTCAATGCCATTAATACCAATGTCACCGGTGTATTTCTTTGCGCCCGCGCGGCCTTCGGTTTAATGAGGAAACAAACGCCCCAGGGCGGACGTATCATCAACAACGGTTCGATCTCCGCACATACTCCCCGGCCCTTCACCGCGCCCTATACTGCCAGTAAACATGCCGTCTCGGGTTTGACGAAAAGCATTGCTCTGGACGGGCGCGCGTTTAATATCGTTTGCGGCCAGATTGATATCGGCAACGCGTTGACCACGTTGTCGGAACGGATGACCAGAGGCGTTTTGCAAGCGGATGGACGCACGGCGGCGGAACCGATGGTCGACGTTAAATATATTGCTGACGCGGTGCGGCACATGGCGGCGTTACCTTTATCAGCAAATATTCTCACTATGACGGTAATGGCCAGCAATATGCCCTTTGTCGGGCGCGGATAAACCGGCGCTCAGTCTTAATCATTATTGCCTGGGACCCCGGCGCTATCAGGGACGATGAGGCTGTACCATAGCGCGCTTATCAACGGGGTTCTCAATCACTGCACCTATTGTCGCAGGCCCGGCATCCTCCTCCGGGCCTGCAAGCGTCAGTCGTTCAGCGTTACCTCACTGATGTCTTGAATAAAAATGGTAAAATATCAGTCAATTACTCCAGATGGCGTCACGCATTACTAGCGTGGGAAAACGCGCAGGGCATCTTTTTGCCGGCAGCGGTTATTTTGCTGAGCTGAACGCCCAGGTTGACCCATGACAAGGCGGCATCCGCGTGCGGCCCTTTATAATCAGGCCCGTTTGTTTTCTTATTGGCGTGCAAGCATGGCTTATCAACTTAATCTCAATTGGCCCGAGTTTTTAGAGAAATATTGGCAAAAACAACCCGTTATATTAAAAAACGCCTTCCCGGATTTTGTCGATCCCATTACGCCGGACGAACTGGCCGGCCTGGCGATGGAGGCAGAGGTTGACAGCCGGCTGGTCAGCCATGCAAATGGCCAGTGGCAGGCCAGCAATGGGCCGTTCGAGCATTTTGATAATCTGGGTGAAACCGGCTGGTCGCTTTTGGCCCAAGCCGTTAACCACTGGCATGCCCCGTCTGCCGAGCTGGTGCGTCCGTTTCGCGTGTTGCCGGACTGGCGTTTAGACGACCTGATGATTTCTTTTTCCGTGCCGGGCGGCGGCGTCGGACCGCATATCGATCAGTACGATGTCTTTATCATCCAGGGGATGGGACGCCGCCGCTGGCGTGTCGGCGCTAAACTGCCCCTGAAGCAGTTTTGCCCGCATCCGGCGCTGCTGCACGTCGAGCCGTTTACGCCCATCATTGATGAAGACCTTGCGCCCGGCGATATTTTATACATTCCGCCCGGTTTTCCGCACGACGGTTTCACTCACGAAACCGCCCTTAACTATTCCGTAGGCTTTCGCGGACCAAACGGCAGGGATTTAATCAGCAGCTTCGCCGACTATGCGCTGGAAAACGATCTGGGCGGCGAGCACTACAGCGATCCTGATTTAACGTGCCGGGAACATCCGGGCCGTGTCGAAGATGCTGAATTGGACCGTCTGCGCGCGATGATGATCGAGATGATCAATCAGCCGGAAGATTTTGCCCAGTGGTTTGGCCGCTTCGCGACGACTCCGCGCCACGAGCTGGATATCGCGCCCGCACAGCCGCTCTACAAGGAAGAGGAGATTGTCGGCGCCCTGATGGCGGGCAAGGCTCTGACGCGCCTGGGCGGTTTGCGGGTCCTGCAGGTCGGCGAGAGCTTTTTCGTCAACAGCGAACGGCTGGAAACGGCCGATCCCGCAGGCGCCGACGCCCTGTGCCGCCACACCCTTATCGGTAGGGAAGCGCTGGGCAAGGCGCTGGACAACCCGGCTTTCGTTACGGCGTTAACCGGGCTGGTTAATCAGGGTTATTGGTTCCTTGACGAATAGACTACAGGCGCCGTGAATGGCATTTTCAGGGATGTCCGCGCACCAACGCATCGACGCGACAGGGTGGGGGCTCGGCATCGCCGGCGGAGAAACAGTGGTAATGATTACCAAGGCTGCGCGGAACGGGCCCGGTAACGATCGTCATGGGCAGTGTGGGTGAATACAGGGAAGAAAGGGGCGCTGGACACGCCCCATGATCTTATTTGCTGCGGCCCAGGATAAAGCCGAGCAGCAGTCCGATGGTGCCGATGGCGGCAAGTCCCACCAGCGGGTTTTCACGGACATGTTCCCTAACACCGGCAGCCGCATCGTTTAATGCTTCGGAGACTTTCGCCGTGGCCTGCCTGGCGGCGCCTTTAGCTTCTTGTTCGGGGGAATCTACGGCCTCGCCGAATTTTTTCTGGGCAGCCCCAGCGAATTGTTCTGCTTTGTTCTTTGCCTTGTCGGCAACATCACCGATGGTGTCATTATTGGTTTTTGTGATCTCAGACATAACTTTCCCTCCTTTAATTATCGACAAGAATAAGCGTAGTTAAGTTTTGCTAATAGACATAATCGCAGGCCAGCTTTCGGACTATTGGAATATTGCAAAGCCCATCCCGGGTCGGCGGCATGGCCGCTACGCTGAAAAGGCCTTGTCCAGGCGAGCATACCGGCAGTCAGAACCGCGGCTGGAAACGGGCAAAAGAAATGTGGGCGATAGCCCAGGCTTGTCCCTGGCCGGATGGCGGGTTCTGCTGACGATTCCACGGTGGCGTAACTGGCGTTACTAAGGCAATAACCGGCCACCGCTTTGCGCCTGCGCAGCGTCAGGCGACTGGGGTCATCGCCAGGGGGATCTGCGAAAACGCTGATCATGGCGGTATTCAGCGGATAATGCCTTATCCTTAACGGCATCGATAAGCTGCTGTAAAAATTAATATAATCCACCGCGGTGCATCTATAATGCAATGTCGCGAAAAATACCCTGGTACTGTTTAACGCCACTTAAGATAAATAGTTATCTATTCTAAGGTGTTAAACGTATTTAAGCGCAGCGGTAATATTTAATTTTTATCAAAAACAGATAGCTAGATAATAATTGTAAAAAATAATACATGACGGGTTAGCGAAATTTTCGCCATGTTCTATAGTATGGTAAAAGAAAGGTAAGTTTTATTTAAGTCTCTCCCGCCATTTTGCCGCGAGACGCGTTATTCATGGATATGCTTTGTTAGCGACAGGCATTCGGCGTCTGTATTTCTGTTTTAAATAAAAAATATCAATTATTTGAATTTTGTTATCCGGCAAGTCAGCGGGGTCTTCATGCCCCATGCCTGAATATTAGTTAGAACGCATAATTCTTACGGCCGATTAACAAAGAGATAAAATTTTAATATCTAGAGGCGGCGGCATGACTATTTTCAGCAGTTTTTGGCAGGCGGGATTTGAAGCTGCGGATCATCGCAACCGGTTGGGTGAAATACTTGCATTAAACGAGGCAACCGGGCACATAGAACGCGTTCTGCAGGATTATAACGCGTTAAAAGCATTTAATATTACAACGGTTCGAGAAAGTGTCGGTTGGCGCCTGGTTGAAGGTAAGGAGGGTTATGATTTTTCTTCCCTGGCGGTCCGGATGGCGGCGGCAAATAAATCAGGCATGCAACTATGCTGGACGATATGCCATTACGGTTGGCCGGAAGATATTGATGTGTTTTCGCCAGACTTTGTTTCCCGCTTCGCCCGTTTATGCGGCGCCGTGGCCGCGTTTTTACGGCCTTATTATTCCCATGCCCCCGTCTATTCGCCGATAAATGAAATCTCTTTTACCAGTTGGGGTATTTCGGTGGGGTTATTTCCATGTTCCGCGCCGCCCGGCGTGGAGATAGGAAAATCAAGTAAACGCCAATTGGTTCGGGCAAGTCTTGCCGCATGTGATGCTATTTGGGCAGCTGATCCCCGGGCGCGGATTCTACATTGTGACCCGATTATTTTTACCGTGGCTTCGGATAGCCGCCCTGAGGGGATGCGGCAGGCCGCTGATTGGCAAGCCGCCCAGTTTGAATCCTGGGACATGCTGTCAGGCGTTAGCGCGCCTGAACTGGGCGGCGCGCCGCGCTATCTGGATATCATTGGAGCCAATTATTATCATGATAACCAATGGGAAAGCGAAAATAACCAACGGCTCTTCTGGCATTTGGGCGACCCGCGGCGCCGTCCCCTGCACGATATGTTACAAGAGCTCTACCATCGCTACAAACGACCCCTACTCCTGGCGGAAACCAGTCACGTGGGCAGCGGACGCGGAGCCTGGATAGGCCAGATTGCCGCCGATATCGCCCAGGCGCAAATAGCGGGAGTCGAGCTGCTGGGCATTTGTCTTTATCCCATTATCGACCGACCTGACTGGGAAAATAAGAACGTCTGGCACCATAGCGGATTATGGGACCTCGACCGTGAGGGGCCGGACCCGCTGGCTCGGATACTGGATGCTGTTTATGCCTCTGCTCTCCTGCGAGCCCAGCATATGCTGGCGCTTTTCCAAAGACAATTAGGCGTATTAGCAAGCGCCGGAGAAAATACTTATATTATGAAAAATATATACGTTTTTAGCCATCTGCGCTGGGATTTCGTTTTTCAACGCCCTCAGCATCTCATGACGCGCCTGGCGCAACATTATAGAATCTTTTTTATAGAAGAACCTATTTTCTCTCTGCTGGAACCAGGCCTGAATATAACGACCCCGGCGCCGAATATCACTGTTATCCAGCCGCATACGCCTATACAGGCTGCAGGTTTCCATGATAGCCAGATTCCCTATATTCAACAGCTTCTTGCTGAGTTAATGCCAGAAAACGAGATGCCCATCGTCTGGTTTTATACGCCTATGGCGTTGCCGTTACTGGCTGTCTTTACTCCTGCGCTGGTTATTTATGATTGCATGGATGAGCTGTCCGCATTTGAAAAAGCGCCCAGACAACTTATGCAACGCGAATCCGCCTTGCTGGCGCGTGCCGATATCGTTTTTACCGGCGGTCCCAGTTTATATGCCGCCAAGGCGGGGCGACACCCTAATGTGCACTGTTTTGCCAGCAGTGTGGATACCATTCATTTTGAACAAGCCCGGGACAGGACAAATCATCATCCGCTCCAGGATCAACTGCCCCATCCGCGGCTGGGGTATTTCGGCGTGATTGATGAACGCATGGATCTGGCTTTGCTTGCGGCCCTGGCGGATGCGCATCCGCAATGGCAGTTGATAATGGTTGGGCCGGTAGTCAAAATAGATCCTGCTTTCCTTCCCCAGCGGCCTAATATTCATTACTTTGGCATGCAGCCTTATCAGGCATTGCCCCAGTTTCTTGCCGGGTGGGATGTCTGCTTAATGCCTTTTGCCCTGAACGCATCAACGCGTTTTATCAGCCCGACCAAGGTGCTTGAATATATGGCGGCGTTATTGCCGGTGGTGAGCAGCGCCATTACCGATGTTGAGGAACCTTACGGTCATGTCGTCGCTATCGGACAGGATCACGCAGGCTTTATTCGCGCTTGTGAAGACGCGCTGGTTATACCGCCGGCATCCCGGGCAATGCAACAGCAGCAAATGAAAGCCATTGTTGATGCGACCTCCTGGGACAAAACAGCGCAGGCGATGCATGAGTTAATAGAAAATGAGCTGACCGTTTCGCCATCTCGTCCTACAGCGGACACGCCTGTCGCGCAGGCGGAGCAAGGATTGCCGGTAACGCCGGCTTTACGGCTGACGCCGCCCCACCCGGCAAGCGCATCGCCCGTCCGCTGTCTTATCCTCGGCGCGGGGCCGACGGGGCTGAGCGCTGCATATCATTATGGTTCGGGGGCCCTGCTGCTTGAACGCAACAAGACGGTAGGCGGATGGTGCCGCTCCGTCGAAGATCGCGGCTTCACCTTTGATTATGCAGGGCATATCATGTTTTCCAATGATCCCTATGTCCTCGCCATGTATGACATGCTGTTGGGCGATAATATCCATTGGCAAGAGCGTGAGGCATGGATTTACACCGACGGTATTTACACCCGTTATCCTTTTCAGGGCGCGTTGCATGGACTGCCGGCCGCTATCATAAAGGAATGTATCCTTGGGGCGATAGCGGCGCGTTATGAACCGCCCGTCGCCGCCGGCGCGCCGATGCTAACAGAACGCTGCGTTACCCATGGCGTGGAGGAGCATGGCACGCATACGGACTGCTGCGCCGATGGCGCGGTACCGGATTTTGTTCTTGGCCGCGCCGCCGACCGGCATGGACGGAAAGAAGATTTTGAGCAGTTTATCTACCGGACCTGGGGTGCCGGCATCGCCAGGCATTTCGCCATTCCTTACAATAAGAAATTATGGACGGTTCCGCTCGCGGATATGGAAACCTCCTGGCTGGGCGGGCGTGTGCCGCTGCCTGACCTGGCGCAAATCATTGAAGGCGCCCTGGGGTCGACAGCCAAGCCCATGGGACCTAATGCGCGCTTCGGGTATCCGCTGCGTGGCGGCTTTCAGGCGTTGATGTCGGGTTTCCTGCCGCATATCGGCGGTACGGTTGAAACCGGCGCCGAGGTGAAGCAAATCCTGGCGCACCAGCATATCGCCGTCCTGGCCGACGGCAGGCAATACAGTTATGAGCAGTTGATCAGCACCATGCCGCTGCCGGAATTGATACGCATCATCGGAGACGAGGTTCCTGTAGACGTCAGGGCGGCGGCGGCCGGGTTACGCCATGTGTCGGTCCGCTGCGTTAACCTGGGTATCGGTCGCGCAAATTTGACCGATAAACATTGGATTTATTTTGCCGGCAATACCGTTTTTCATCGGATTTTCGTCCAGGGCAACGCCAGTCCCTTATGCAACCCTCCCGGCGGGTGCGGATTGACCTGCGAAATAAGCTATTCACCGCTCAAACCGCTCCCCGCAGAAGGAAAACAGCTTATCGACAGGTGCATCGCCGAGTGTATTGCCGTGGGGATGTTTAGCGCGGAGGATACTGTTATCACGGCTAACCAAATTGACATTCCTTATGCCTACGTGATTTACGATCATGCCCGTGAGCAGAATATTGCCACGGTGCGTCAGTGGCTATTGCTTCACGATATCGTGCTGTCAGGGCGCTACAGTGAATGGGAGTATTATAATTCCGACCATGCTTTCATCGCCGGGAAAACAGCGGCTGAAAAGGTGAAAAGCCGTGCCTATCGGCAGGGCGCGGGATCCTAGGAACGGATGATGCTAAGGTTAAACAGATCACTGCCGGCCGGCGTTATCGTTTACGGGCGCTACCCTGTATGCTGACGTTCTGGCCGCGGGCTATTGTGATGTTTAACAGGAGTTTTTTATGCTGGGCATTATCAGAGTCTTAACCCATGACGATCGGGCCTTTGTGGAAGAGCATGGCCGTCTGATCCAACAGCAGTATGGGACGATCTCCCTGAGTCGTTGCATCCCCGACCAGCGCCAAGGTATTTATGACGATGCCAGCCAGTCCCTGGCAATACCGAAAATTATCGCGCTGGGACAGGCGCTGCAAGCGGAAGGCTGTAATGCATTATTCCTGAGCTGTGCGGCCGATCCGGGACTGGCGGAACTGCGCCGGGCAGTGACCGTTCCCGTCATCGGGGCCGGCAGCGCGTCCGCAAGCGTGGCCGCCATGCTTAAACGTCCTGTGGCGGTGATGGGGATAGGGGCCGGCGCGCCGGCGCCGTTTAAACAACTGCTTGGCGAAGCGGTGGTTTATGCGCGGCCGGAAGGGGTCTTCAACACGACGGATCTTTTAAGCGCTCAGGGGCGGGAAAGCGCGCTGGCTTGCGCCGATACGCTTTATCGCCAGGGCGCGGAAGTCATTGCTTTTTCCTGTACGGGGTTTTCCACCATCGCCCTGGCCGACAGCATCCGCCGTCATTTAGGCAAGATAGCCATTGATGCGGTCAGCGCGGCGGGGTTGTTTATCAGCCAGCTGGCGCCGCGCTAACATAATGTGTCGCCGGCTCCTGGCGATCGGTTAAGGGGGGCGGCGCTATTTTCATCAGGGCATAGCTCAACAGAGCCGATGTCTATGCCATCGGATGCGCTGTGCGCGGCACCGGGCCGGGGCGTTATTTTTTTTGCCGCTGGCTGCGGTAGGTGTCCAGCACCACGGCCACAATGATAACCGCGCCGGTAATGACCCGTTTCGTCGGTTCGCTTGCGCCTATTTGCGCCAGTCCCGCCGCCAGCACTGAAATAATCAAAGCGCCCAGGAAGGTGCAAATGACGGAACCGCGTCCGCCCATCAGGCTGGTGCCGCCGATGACGACGGCGGCAATCACCTGCAGTTCCATACCCACGCCGCCGTTGGGATCCGCCGCTTCGAGACGGGCGACCTGGAACAGCGATGCCAGGCCGGATAATCCCCCCATCAGGGCAAATACCGCGATTTTATAGGGACCGGGATTGATTCCCGCCAGGCGTACGGCTTCCTCATTGGTGCCGATGCCAATAAGATGGCGGCCGAAAATGGTACGGGTTAATGCCAGGTGCCCTAATAAAATCACCAGGGCGGCGATCACAAACGATGGCGAGATCCCAAGGACAATCGGATCGGCCAGATAATCAAAAATTGAACCGATATAGGCCGTCCGGGAATCGGTTAATTGATAGGCCGCTCCCCGCGCCATTTCCAGCATGCCCAACGACACGATAAACGAAGGGATACGCCAGAAGACCGTGATAAATCCGGTAAGCGAGCCCACGAGCGTCGCCAGCGCCACGCCCGACAGCGCGGCAAGCCAGGGATTCCAGTGCAGATTGAGGTAGGTGACGCTGACAACGGCGGCGGCTAATGCCAGCAGCGAGCCCACGGAAAGATCGATGCCCGCGATGATCAACACAAAGGTCATCCCTACCGACATCACCATTAAATCCGGAATCTGATTGGCAATGGTGCTGAAGGTATTCATGCTTAAAAAATGATCGCTGAGAAAGGAAAACAGCACGATCATCGCCAGCAGCGCGCCGATCAGTCCCAGATAACTGCTCAGGCCCCGCCAGGTAGAGGGCGATAACCTTTTTTCCGCCTGTAGTGATTCCCTATTCAGCGGCCCGGTGTGATGAGATAATGGTGTTTTACGCATCGAGTGGTTTCCCTGGGCCGGCCTGGGTGGCGGCAACCTTTTCTGTTTGTTGATAGCCGGAAAATGCCGCGGCCAGAATACCGTCCTGCGTCCAGGCGCCGCGTGTAAACAGGCCTGCTAATTTCCCGGCGGAAAGGACGGCGATACGGTCGCAAATCAGCATTAATTCGCGCAGGTCGCTGGACACGACGATCAGGCCTTTGCCGTCCTGGGTTAGCTCATTCATGAGTAAATAGATATCCCGTTTGGCCCCCACGTCTATCCCGCGCGTTGGTTCGTCAAATAAAATGACGTCGCAGTTGCGCTCCAGCCAGCGGCTGATCAGCACCTTCTGCTGGTTGCCTCCGGACAAGCTTTCGACCGGCTGGCCGCTGCCCGTGGCGCGAATGCCCAGGTTGTCGATGTGTTTTTGCGCCAAACGCTGTTCATGGCGCGCGTTGACCACGGAGAAGCGGCTTATTTTATCGCGGTTTCCCAGGGAGATATTGGCGGCGATAGACTGCGGCAATAGCAACCCCTCGCCTTTGCGATCTTCGGTAACCAGCGCAATCCGGTGGCGGATCGCGTCGGCTGGGGAGCGAAGGGTGACCGGCAGCAGCGGATCGCCCACGGATAATTGCCCGTGCTCCACCGGGTCCGCACCAAATATGGCGCGCAATAATTCGGTCCGTCCCGCGCCAACCAATCCACCGATCCCCAGGACTTCGCCACGATGCAGGGTCAATGAAACGTCCTGGATAATATGACCCCGCCTGAAGTGCTCTACTTTTAAAATGGGCGCGCCCTGCCGGCGCGCGCTGATATCCAGGGTACTTTCCAGATCGCGACCCACCATTAACGACACCAGTTGGTCGCTGCTGTAGCGTCTGATATCGTCTGTGCACACGACATGGCCATCCCGTAAGACGGTAACATCGTCGGCAATCATCGCCAGTTCATCCAGACGATGGGAAATATAGATAAGCGAGACGCCGCGCTGCTTAAAGCGCTTAATTTGGCTGAACAATAATTCGACTTCGCGACTGGTTAGCATCGCTGTCGGTTCGTCTAAAATAAGGATGCGGCTTTCACCGATTAAGTTACGGGCAATCTCAATCATTTGCTGATGGCCCAGGCCAAGTTCACCGACCAGCGTATCCGGGTCAATCATTTGCAGGCCCACCAACGCCATTACCGGCCGGGCCATGTCGCGCAGGCGTTTGCGATTGATCCAGCCCGCGCGGTGAGGTAATTGATCGATAAATAAGTTTTCCGCCACCGAAAGGGTTGGCAGCAGGTTGAGCTCTTGCATCACCATGCGGATACCTCTTTTTTCCGCGTCTTTTCTGCTCGCCGGCGTATAAGGCTGGCCCTGGTACAGCATAGTGCCCGTGGTGGGTATGACCAGGCCGCCGATTATTTTGGATAACGTGCTTTTACCCGCGCCGTTTTCACCCGTCAGCGCCAGGACTTTTCCCGGGTATAATTTCAGGTTCACATCCGTCAGCACCGGCTCGCTATAGGTTTTGCCGATACCCTTTATTGCTAGAATTTCATGCCGGTCTGTCATATTCAGGGTTATCCGGTGATGGCAGCATAACTGCGTTAACGGGCGGGTCAAAATACCGGGAACAGGTGCGCTTTGTTTGGCGCTAACCCTTGGCGTTTAACGCTGCCGCGGCGTGAGCGGCAACGTTAAACCACAGGGATATTCCGGTCCCAGGCATCAGCACCGCTCAGCGGCCCGGGTGTTTATTGCTTGACGATCAGTTTGACCGGCGTTTCTACGCTGCTGGCCAGTTCGCTTTGCTTTTTCCCGTTTTCCAGGGCGGTTAACGCGGCATTGATACCAAAAACCGCCTGCTGAGAGGCAAACTGATCGGCGGTCGCCAATACCCGCCCATCGGCCAGCATCGGTTTGATCGCCGCGATATTGTCATAGCCCACCACCTGGACCTGGCCCTTTTTCCCGGCTGCGCGAACCGCGGAAACCGCGCCCAGCGCCATATTATCGTTATCCGCCAATAACGCCTTGATATTGGGGTATTCGCTTAACATCGCCGCGGCAATGGCATTGGCATTATTAATCTCCCACTGTCCGGACTGTACCGACACGACTTTTATGCCTGCCTGCGCCATGGCATCCTGGTAGCCCTGCGTGCGCTGCTGGGAATTGGTCGAGGTAGGGATGCCTTCAATAATGCCCACCTGATCGCCGGCCTTAAGATGTTTTGCTAAATAATCCCCGATGCTTTTAGCGCCTTTACGGTTATCCGGGCCGACAAAGGGCACATTTAAGCCTTTGTCCTTCAGAACGGCGGCATCAAACTGATTATCGATATTGATAACAATAATGCCGGCATCAATCGCTTTTTTAACCACGGGTACCAGGGCTTTGGAGTCCGACGGGGCAATAATAATGGCGTCCGCCTTTGACACAATCATCTGTTCCACAATTTGAATCTGATTAGCTGTGTCGGTTTCATTTTTAATGCCGTTGGAAATAAGATCGAATTTATCGGCATGTTGTTTCTGGTAATCTTTCGCACCCGTTTCCATCGTCAGGAAAAATTCATTTGCCAGTGATTTCATGACCAGCGCGATCTTGGGTTTGTGATGCTGCGTGTCAGCGGCGGAAACCGGCAACGCAGCGGCGGCGGAAAACGCCAGTACCGCAACGGCACCTATAACTTTAAGAAATGGTACATTTTTCATGAAATTATCCTTTCTAGAGAGACACTATAAAGACAACAGCGTTGCGGTTGCCACAGCCCTGTTGTGCGTATACCCCGTTCCGCCGGCAACGGTACGCAAAACGTGGGTATAAATGAAAAGACCTCCTTTATCGGTGAAACAGCCAATAAGAATCTATTGTTGCATTCGATGATAAACCAGCGAGCTGTTCGGCATATTTGATGCCCCTTTACGCTCGACTTTCAGGGAGGCGAACGCGCAGGCATATCGCACGGCATCGGTTAATTTTTTACCATTGGCTATGCATCCGGCCAATGCGCCGGTAAAAGCATCTCCCGCGCCGCTGGTATCCATTACCGCTGATTTATAGGCGGGAACATAGGTAAAAATATCGCCGTCAAATAATAAACAACCCCGCTCGCCGAGCGTGATAATGACACATTTAGCCCCTTGGTTATGGATGCTTTTCGCCGCGGTTTTTGCTGAATGAATATCGGTGATTGCGATGCCGGACAGCGCTTCCGCCTCGATTTTATTCGGCGTGATAATATCAATTAAATGCAATATCTCCTTCACTTCCGAGACATAGGGCGCAGGGTTCACTACTATTACGCACTGAAATGATTTAGCTTGCATAATGGCAAAACGGGTGATGGGGAAATTATTCTCCAGCTGGGTTAAAAATACTTTACAGCTCTGGATGATATTTAAATCGAATAAAATATCTTCTTGTGTAAAGGTTTCGTTGGCGCCAAGGTCGATGCTGATCATGTTATCGCCAGTGGTATTGGAAACCCAGACAATGGCGATCCCCGTGGCAGCTATTTCATTTTCAAAAATAGTGAACGAGGAAATTTCAGTATTGGTAATGTATTTTCTCGCTTTCTCTGAAAATTCATCCATTCCCAATTTTATTGCCAGATGAACGTTATTATTTATTTTCGCTGCCGCCACCGCCTGATTGGTTCCTTTGCCGCCGGCATAAAAATGAGTGGACGATGACCGGATGGTTTGACCTATTTGCGGCAACATCATTGTTTCCGATACTATATCGACATTGAACGAGCCGAGAATATAGATGCCGTCGTCGAGAAGCTTTTCTTGTTGATCGGATTCCGTATAAGAATCCATGCTGCTGTCACCCAGGCCTTTGAGAATGGTATTGATGACGGATTTCTCAAAGAGTGATTCATCAGCGACCTCAGCTAACTTAGCGCCGCCGTGAAATAGCATGCAGTTGGCATGTGAACTCAATTCTTTCAGATCATTGCGAATGGTGCGTGTAGTGACGCTTAACTCTTTCGCCAGCTCTGCGACATAGACATTTTTATCCCTCACCAGCTTAACTCGAATCGCTTTTTGTCTTTCGCTTTTGTTCATCAAGTCTTACCCCGGAACCCATAATATGAAATGAGGAACGGTGTTTATCACGCAAAGCTCATAAAAAAGCCTAAAAAAGGGAAAATTTTTTTCCGATTACCGTTTAAACGGCAAGATCAGGAGATGCGTCACATAATAGCATTGGCGCAAGGAGCGACTGGGTTTGGAATAACCCGGGCGCAATACTGGCGTGTCATTGGGACGAGGGCAAACCGTTTTTATTGTGCCCGGGAAAGGGTGACGCAGGGAGCGCCGATCTGGCCGGTACCGCCATTGATAACGATTTTCATCATTGCCTACCTCGCGCCCCGGCCACGGGGCGCTTTGTCGTGATAGGACGAAAGCCGCGAATCGGCCGCCTTAACGCAAACCCGCCTTGTCGAGACCGAATACCTTGTCGGCCGAACCCGGTACGGCCCGGAAAGCCACGCCGGCGCGATTCCAGGCGTTAATCGCCATGACGGCGAAAGTCAGATCGGAAATTTCCTTTTCGGAAAATTGGCCGCGCACGTGTTCATAGAGCTCATCCGGCACATCGCCCGACAGTTTGGTGAGGGATTCGGCCCACGCCAACGCCGCGCGCTCGCGCGGTTGGAATAGGGGGGATTCGCGCCAGATTGCCACGTGATGCAGGCGCAGCGCGGACTCTCCGCGGATGGTCGCCTGTTTGATATGCATATCGAGGCAGAAACCGCAGCCGTTAAGCTGGGAGGCGCGCACCTCGATCAAATCGATAATTCCCTCCTCGATGACGCCGTTTCGCACGGCGGCCGAGAACGCGATCAATTGCTGATACTGCTCGGGGGACAACTGGGCATAATTGAGACGTTGGGTCATTTGTCATTTCTCCGGGTTATTAAGGATATTTGTTATCCTTATGGATATATAGTATCCTTAATTAAGCGCCTGTAAAGCTGCGCCGCAGCGAGACGGCGGCATAGGGGCTATAACCAAAAGTATGGAGCGACCTTATGGACATAGTATCCGCCTTGCGCAGCTTTCTGCGCGTCGCCGAAACCGGCTCGTTTTCCGCCGCCGCCGCCGATCTGGGCGTCACCCAGCCAGCCGTTTCCCGGCAGGTTTCGGCGCTTGAAAGCCATTTAACGATCCGGCTGCTGCACCGGACCACGAGCGGTCTGGCGCTGACGGCCGAGGGGGAACGGGCTATTCCTTTTGCGCTAAGGGTACTGGCGGCCGTCGACGAACTGGGCGACGCGGCCGGCCTGGGCTGCGCCGCCGCCTCGGGCAAGGTGCGCCTGAGCGTGCCGGGGCCGCTGGGGATGTATCTGGGCGGGCTGCTGGCGCCGTTTCTGGCGGCCTATCCCGGTTTGTCCGTTGAACTGGTGCTGCGGGAAAACCCGTCTGACCTGCTGGAAGAGGGGATTGATCTCGAGGTCCGGCTGGGGCCGGTGTTGGCGAATGGGCTGATCTGCCGGCATATCGGGTGGACTACGGCGTTTCTTGTGGCGGCGCCATCCTATCTGTCCCGGAGCGCCGCGCCAAGCGCGCCGGCGGAGTTACAACACCATGAGTGTCTTTACTACAACCGCGGCGGGGAGGGCATGACCTGGTATTTCTCCGACGGTTCGGCGGAGACGGCCGTGCGGGTGGCGCCAAGGCTGATTTCCAATAATGCGCTTGCGGTGTACCGCGCGGCGCTCTCGGGTGCGGGGCTGGCGATCCTGTCCCATCTCGTTGCCGGCCCCGATATCGCGACGGGCCGGCTTATCGCCGTGATGCCAGGCTTTCCGCCGTCCCGGTTGCCTATGCATGTGGTCTATCTCTCGCGCCGCAATATCCCGCTGCGCGTCAAGGCGGTGCTGGATTTCCTGATGACGGCGGTAGGGGCCGATCCGGCGATGTCCCGGTAGCATGGTGAAAGGACAGCGGCGCGGGATATGGCGTACGCGGTGTCAGCCGGAGTGTTCCAGCAGCCAGTCCATGGTGCGTTTGAGCAGGTCGTCCGGGACATCCTCGGCCAGGGTCAACGCGAGGGAAGCCAGGCTTACGCCCGCGAGGGAATGGCGCCAGGCCGCATCGGCATCCCACATGATGCGCGCTATCGGACAGGGTTTGCTGTCGCAGGTTCCCTTTGCCCGGCAGGGGTTGTTGCCCCGTATTTCATTGCAAATAAACGTCTGGCGTTTACCCTCGACGGCTTCGACGATATCCAGGAAGGTGATCTCAGACGGCGCCCTGGCCAGCCGGTAGCCGCCGCCCGGGCCGAGCGTGGTCGCGACCAGGCCGGCTTGGGAGAGACTTTGCAGCGCTTTCGACAGATATTCCTTCGGCAGGCCGTGAAATTCCGCCAGGGTTTTCGTGGACAAATAGCGTTCCGCCGGCATACCGGCGAGCAGGGCGCAGCAATGGAGGGCCCACTCGACCTGACTCTTGAGGATCATGATTTTATCCGTTACAACACAACGACGGTTACGGATATATAATATCCGTAACTGAGACGTTTTGTAAATATGCCGCCCAAGTAAACCTATTCTGAGCTATTTTTTTGAATAATGGCTTCTAACGATACAATCAGCGTAAGGGAGGATCACAATATGCGTCCGGAATTTATCAGGCATTGGCGTGAGCTGGAGGGTGACGACGTGGCGGCCTATGAAGATAGCGGCGAGCGCATGTCGATTGGCGCGCCGTTGGGCCGAATGCTTGGCCTTAGCCGGATTGGTATTCATCATGAACGGCTGCCGCCGGGGCGCCGGACCACCTATCCTCATGCTGAAAGCGCGGAGGAGGAGTTTATCTATGTGCTGGAAGGGCATCCGCATGTCTGGATAAACGGCGTTATGCATCAGCTCTCGCCGGGTGAAGCGGTGGGATTCCCAGCCGGCACAGGCATCTGCCATACCTTTATCAATAACAGCGAACGAGAAGTCCGGCTATTGGTGGTCGGCGAGGCGTCCAAACCCGATAACAGGATCCATTACCCAAAAAACCAGCAATATGAATTGACGCGCAAAGACCGCTGGGTGTCACCGCCAGAGCAGGAATTTGGCGCACATGAGGGCATGCCGGACCGGCCGGAGGGCCAGTCGTAATCAAGATACGATTTGAGTCAGCCGGGGGCCGGATTCAGATAAGCGATGCCGGGCCATTCCCTCTGGTCAAAAAAGGGGCTCCAGGGCAAGAGCGGTCGCATGGGCATGCGTTTGGGATTGCCTGTATCATTAGGCCCCCGGTTGTGCCGGGTTAAAGCGGCTTAAAGAAAGCTGCCGGTCTTTGCGGGCGCGGCGGGCGATATCCGCGTTGGGATCGCCGTTAAAACCATGGAACCCGCCGGGGTAAACGTTCAGCGCTACCGGCACGCCCGCGCGGATTAACCTGCGGGCATACTCCAGATTTTCGTCGAGAAACAAATCCAGCGTGCCCACCCCAATCCAGGCTGGCGGCAAACCGCCCAGGTGATTCGCTCTCGCCGCCGCCGCATACATGCAAATATCCTCGCCGCCCGGCTCGGCGCCCAAATACGACTGCCAGCCGAAACGGTTGCTTTCCCGCGTCCAGATAAATTCGCCGGTTACCGGATTAGGATCGGTCTCCACCACCGTGCGATCATCAAGCATCGGGTACATCAGGTTCTGAAAAGCCAGCGCCGGTGCGCCACGGTCCCTGGCGAGCAGCGCCAGCCCGGCGGCCAGTCCCGCGCCGGCGCTGTCGCCCATCACGCCGATGTGCCGGGGATCAACGCCCAATTCACCAGCGTATTGCGCCATCCAGGCCAGCGCGGTAAAACAATCTTCCAGCGGACCGGGGAAGCGCGTCTCGGGCGACAGCCGGTAATCAACCGAGACAACGACGCAATCCTGCCGGCTTGCGGTGAGGCGGGTAAGCGGCAGCGATTGTTCCGGGCTACCCATCAGAAATCCGCCGCCGTGGATATGGAGGATGCCCATCCGGCCTTTTTTCACCGCGAGCGGAGCGATAACCATCACCCGCACCGGCGGCGCGCCGTCCTGCCCGGGGATTGAATGTTCGGTCATGGACAGCGCCAGCCCATCGTCGCGCGCGGCGTTGTCCAGCGCGGCCGCCTGCCGTTGGGCGCGCATCGCCGGCAGGACCTGGGCATCAAGCGTGGGATGTTCCAGTTGTGATAATAATGGCTGCAGTTCGGGATCGACTAAATGGTAAGTACTCATCCGTGAAGGTCCTTCGGGCGGGTTTACGCTAAAAAATAACACCGCGGCTCGCCGGGAAGCAAGCCGCGGCAGAATTTAACGCTTAACTTATACCTTTACCACCTTCAGCAGATGATCCGCCAAACGCAGGCTTAATGCCGCGCCGGTAAGCGTGGGGTTCATGCAGGAGGTGGAGGGCATCACGCTGGTGCCGGCAATAAACAGATTAGGGTGATCGTGAGAGTGGCAAGGACTGTTTACGACGGAGTGATTGATTATGTTCACGCTGGAAAAAGACAGCTTCGGGCAAACGCCCAAACCTAAGGCCTTCGGTATCCGATAACCTTGGCGATAAGAGGGGGTATTGCGCCTCACGCGGCCGGCGCTGAATGTTCTATTATGGTGTATCACTGCCCCGTTATGGGGCATCGTCCGCCGGTACATTTGATTAACGCCTTGTTATTGCTATTTATTGCAAATTGGCACGTTTCTTTCATATTCCTTCGTGTCAAGCCGGGGCACGGTCCCATAAGTCTTGTGAAATTCAACCTTTACAGGTAATGAAGCCTGATCCCCTTTGCGGGTGGTCAGGCTTTTTTTTTGCGAGGAAGGCAGCAGATGCGCGCAGTGATTGAGGTCGGTATCTTACTTTCCACCGAAGGCACCTACCGCCATATGGCGGAAAGCGCGCTGGCCGGGATGCGTCACGCATTGGCGGAAACCAATGCCGATCCCTGTTTCCCGTATATCCTGAACGCCACCCATATCAACCCGGCGGGTAATCTTAGCGCCTATAGCGCGGGGGTCGAACGGCTGATAAGCGCCGGCGCGCGGCATATCTTCGGCACTATCACGTCCGCCAGCCGTAAAGAAATCATTCCCGATCTGGAGCAACATAATGCCCTGCTGTGGTACGGCTGTCCGTATGAAGGATATGAGAGCAGCGAGCAGGTTATCTATCTGGGCGGCTGTCCCAACCAGACATTATTGCCGCTATTGCGCCTGGCGCTGGGGGAATTCGGCAAACGCGCCTGGCTGACGGGATCAAACTATGTCTGGGGCTGGGAAAGCAACCGCATCGCCCGGGAAGCGATCGAGATTGCCGGCGGCGAGGTGCTGGCGGAGAAATACCTGCATCTCGGTCATACCGCGGTGGAGGAACTGGCGGAGCAGACCCTGCGGGCCGCGCCGGATTTTGTACTCAATAACCTGGTTGGCGAGTCTTCTTATGCCTTTTTACGCCGGCTGGATCGGCTCTGCGCCCAGGCCGGCCGGATGTTGCCGGTATTAAGCTGCAACCTGACCGAAGCGGAAACCAGCCAGTTGGGGGAAATACGCGCGCTGCGGCTGCTCTCCTGCGGTCCGTTTTTTGCCGCCACCAATACCGCCTTCTGTCATCGGCAACAATTGCTGCATGGCTGGACCCGTTTTTCCCACTATTACACCGGGGCCTGGCTGGCGGTAAAACTGTTCGCCAACGCCCTGCAACAGTCCATGGACAGCGATCCGGACGCCATCCGCCGGGCGCTGTATCTTAACGGGCAACAAACTGCCCTCGGCGCCCTGTCTGTCTCGTCACGCAATAACCACACGTTTTTGCCCTGCCATATCGCGGAACTGCGCCACGGCGCGTTTCACCTGCTGTACAGCGAGTCGCACCCGGTCGCGCCCGACCCGTATTTAACGGCGACGGATCTCCAGGCTGCTTTTGCCCCGGCATCGACGCGGCCCGTATTGAGGATCGTAAAATGAAGACACTCTCCCCTCCGGATTTTGACACGCGGCCGCTGTTATTAGTGGATTGCGACCCCCGCACGCTGGCGACGTTGGAAAAATGCCTGCCGCGCATGGGCGGGCGCTGGGTTACGCTTTGCGCCGACGGCCCGCTGCCGCCTGGCCCTGTTTGCGCCGCGCTGGTGGAGCTGGAATATTTCGCCAGTCCCAGGACCCTGGAGATGCTGCGACAGCGCGCGGTGCCCATCGTGGTGCTGACGTCCCATGAGGCTTTATCGCAAATCCAACGGGCGCTGGTGCTCGGCGCGACCGCGCTACTGCCGAAACCGATTAATCAACGCGCCATCTATACCACCCTGATGATGGCTATCGGCCTGCGCCACCAGCTTACGACGCAGGAGGAACAACTGATGCAGCTACGCCTGCGCGTCAGCGCCATGCCCGTGGTGAGCCGGGCCGTCGCGGCGCTGATGGTGGACGGTAACTGCGATGAACAGCAGGCATGGGCCGGGCTGCGCGGCGAAGCCATGCGCCACAACCTGCGTATGGAAGAGGCGGCGGAAAAATACCTCGCTTTCCGGCAACAACAACGGTTGGGAGAAGGTTAACCATGTTATTGCGTTTATACCGCCGTCCGATGCTGTTGCTGTCCGTGCTGTTTATTGTGCTGGTGATACTGGCGGCGCTGTTCGCCCCCTGGCTGGCCCCGTTCGACCCGTATGAGCAGTTTGTCGAGGGCCTGAGCCTGGACGGTGCGCCGCTGCCGCCGGATCGCGGCTTCTGGCTCGGCACTGATTTGCTGGGCCGAGATCTGCTCTCAAGGCTTATCTGGGGGGCGCGCACCTCCCTGCTGGTGGGCGTGGTCGCCAATGGCATGGCGGTGCTGATTGGCGTGGTGGTCGGTCTATGCGCCGGCTATATCCAGGGGCGCATCGGCAATCTGCTGATGCGTATCACCGATTTGATGATGGCGTTTCCGGCGCTGCTGCTGGCTATCGCCCTCGCCGCGATTTTCCAGCCCAGCGTGTGGATCGTCGCGTTGGTCATCGCCATGGTGAACTGGGTCCAGATTGCGCGGGTGATCTATGCCGAAACCGTCGCACTCAGCGCGCGTGATTTTGTCGCCGTGGAGCGCACCATAGGCGCCGGACCGTGGCGAATCCTCATCGTGCATCTGATTCCCCACCTGGTGCCCACCATTCTGGTCTGGGCCACCCTCGGCATCTCCACCACCGTATTGCTGGAAGCCACGCTCTCCTTCCTGGGGGTCGGGGTACAACCGCCGATGGCGAGCTGGGGCAATATCATTTTTGAAAGCCAGACCTATTTTACGTCGGCGCCCTGGCTGGTATTCCTGCCTGGCGCGGCAATCGTATTGCTGTCGCTGGCGTTTAATATCGTCGGCGACGCCCTGCGCGATGCGCTGGATCCCACCCTGAAACGAGGTCTGTGATGCCGTTTATAAGCCGTCGTTTGCTGCACGCCGCCCTGATTTTATTAGGTGTGACCTTTATCAGCTATATGCTGCTGTTTTTACTGCCCGCGGACCCGGTGCGCCAGATTGCCGGGCGCAGCGCCACCCCGGAAGTGATCGCCAGCATCCGCCATCAACTGGAGCTGGACCTGCCGTTCTGGCAGCAATATACCCACTATCTGCTGCGGTTGCTGCATGGCGATCTCGGCCGTTCATTTATCCAGCGCAGCGAGGTGAGCGCGCTGATTTCCGCGCGCATCGGCCCGTCCCTGGAACTGATGGCGGCGGGGATCCTGTGCGAACTTTTACTTGGCATTACCCTCGGCACCCTGGCGGCGGTCAAACGCAATACCCTGCTCGACAAACTGCTGATGGCCTTCTCGTTTATTGGCGTTTCCGCACCGCAATTTATCGCCGCGATGCTGTTTCTGTATCTGTTTTCGGCGGTGCTTGACTGGTTTCCGATGGGTGGCTACGGCGGTTTTAGTCACCTGGCGCTACCGGCGCTGACGCTTGGCGTGCTGGGCAGCGGCTGGTATTCGCGCATGCTGCGCTCAATGATGATTGACGTCCTCCATGAGGATTTTGTCCGTACCGCCCGGGCCAAAGGATTAAGCCGGGCGCGGGTGCTGTTCCGTCATGTGCTGCCCAACGCCGTATTGCCGCTGATCCCGATGATTGGCATTGATATCGGCATCTTCCTGGGCGGGCTGGTGGTGGTGGAGTCGGTGTTTGGCTGGCCGGGGATCGGGCAATTGGCCTGGCAGGCGATCCAGCAGGTCGATATTCCGGTAATTGTCGGCGTTACCACGGTATCTGCGGTGGCGATTGTCGGCGGCAACCTTATTGCGGATCTGCTGCTGCCATGGGTGGATCCGCGCATTGATATCAAGAACTCGAGGGGAAGACCATGAAAAAGCGCTTAGTGATGATGGCGGTGGCGGCGGCATGTTTCGCCGGGGCGGCCCATGCGGAGGAGGCGAGGCAGGGCGGCAATGCGGTGGTCACGTATCAGAATGACGTGGCGACGCTTGATCCGGCGATTGGTTATGACTGGCAGAACTGGTCGATGATCAAAAGCCTGTTTGACGGCCTGATGGATTATAAACCGGGCACCACCGACCTGGTCAACGACCTGGCGGAAAATTACACCGTCTCTGATGACGGGCTGGTCTATACGTTTACGCTGCGCAAAGGCGTGAAGTTCCATAACGGCCGCGAGATGAAGGCTGCCGACGTGAAATACTCGCTGGAGCGCACCGTTAATCCGAAAACCCAAAGCCCGGGGGCCGGGTTCTTCAGCTCCATTGCCGGCTACGATGATATGGCGTCCGGTAAAGCGGAACACCTTGCCGGTATTGAAACGCCGGACGATTATACCGTCAAGATCACCCTCAAGGCGCCGAATGCCACCTTCCTGCATGTGATGGCGCTGAATTTCGCTTCTGTCGTTCCCCATGAAGCGGTGGAACAATGGGGCGCGGATTTCGGCAAACATCCGGTTGGCACCGGGGCTTTTGAGTTGAGCACATGGAAGCTTGGCCAGGAATTGGTGTTCAAGAAGAATCCCAACTACTTCCGCAGTGGTCTGCCGCACCTTGATACCATCACCTTTGAAGTGGGGCAGGATCCCTCGGTGGCCCTGCTGCGCCTTGAGCGCGGGGAAGTGGATATCGCCGGTGACGGCGTGCCGCCGGCCCGGTTCCTGCAATTTAAGCAAGACCCCAAATATAAGGGGCTGCTGGTGACCGGCGATCAGCTCCAGACCGGTTACCTGACCATGAAAACCACCCTAAAGCCGTTCGATAACCTGAAGGTGCGTCAGGCGGTCAATATGGCCATCAACAAAGATCGTATCGTGCGCATTATCAACGGCCGCGCCGTTGCGGCCAACCAGCCGCTACCCCCGGCGATGCCCGGCTATGACACCGCCTATAAAGGGCTGGGTTATGACGTGGCGAAGGCCAAACAGCTGCTTGGCGAGGCAGGGTTTGCCAATGGTTTCAGCACCGAACTGTATGTGATGAATACCGATCCGCAGCCGCGCATCGCCCAGTCTATCCAGCAGGATCTGGCCAAGGTGGGTATTCGCGCCAGCATTAAATCTCTGGCCCAGGCCAACGTCATTGCCGCAGGCGGTTCAGCCGATCAGGCGCCGATGGTCTGGTCCGGCGGCATGGCGTGGATTGCCGACTTCCCGGATCCATCCAACTTCTGGGGACCGATCCTCGGCTGCGGCGGCGCGGTGGATGGCGGCTGGAACTGGGCGCGCTACTGTAATAAAACCCTGGACGCCGAAGCCGAAAAAGCCGACAGCATGGCCAAACCCGATCAGCAGGACGCGCGTATCGCCGCCTGGCGCAAAATTTTCATCAGCGCCATGGATGATGCGCCCTGGGTGCCCATTTTTAACGAAAAACGTTTCACGGTACGTTCCGCCAATATGGGCGGGGAGGACGCGCTGTACGTCGACCCGGTGCATGTTCCGGTCAACTATGACTATATCTGGAAAAAATAATCCGCCTGGCGGGCCGGCCGGCACCGGTTCGCCGCTATTGAAGGAGAGATGGCATGTGTCAAAACTGCCTGGTTAAAACCATTCATCACGCGCAGCACCATTTCGGCTGGGATAACAGCCTTGTCCCCGAGGCCCGCGTCGCGTCCGGCACCACGCTTGAGTTTCACTGTCTTGACTCGTCCAACGGTTTTTTCACGCCGCAATCCACCGCCGCCGATGTCGGCGCCATGCCGTTTGACAAAATCAATCCGGTTAACGGTCCTGTATACGTGGAAGGCGCCTTGCCTGGTGATGTGCTGAAAGTGACTATCGACGCCTTCCGCCCCTCCGGTTTCGGCTGGACGGCCAATATCCCCGGCTTCGGGCTGCTGGCGGATCAGTTCACCACGCCGGCGCTGGCCTTATGGCATTACGATAAAACCACGCTGGCGCCCTGCGCGTTTGGCCGCCATGGACGGGTGCCGCTGAAGCCTTTTGCCGGCACCATCGGCGTGGCGCCGGCCGAGGCGGGCCTGCATTCCATCGTGCCGCCCAGGCGGGTGGGCGGCAACCTGGATATTCGCGATCTCAACGCGGGTTGTACCCTTTACCTGCCGGTGGAAGTGGAGGGCGCGCTGTTTTCGATCGGCGATACCCATGCCGCGCAGGGCGACGGCGAGGTGTGCGGCACGGCGATTGAAAGCGCCATGGACGCGGTGGTGAAACTGGAGGTGGTAAAAAACATGCCGTTGGCCACGCCGCGTTTTTCCACCCCAGGGCCGGTGACCGATCATCTCGACAAGGCGGGATACGAGGTATTTACCGGCGTAGGTCCGGATCTGATGACCGCCGCCCGTGACGCGCTGCGCTACTGTATCGACGCCCTGTGCCGGGAGCAGCATATGAGCCCGGAGGATGCCTATATGCTGTGCTCGGTCTGCGGCGATCTCCGCATCAGTGAAATTGTCGACATGCCGAACTGGGTGGTGTCGTTCTACTTTCCGAAACTGGTTTTACAGTGAGGTACTTGCGATGCAGCCAGCCCTGATTTCAGTGGAGCGTCTGTCAATTGAATTCGGCTCCCGCCGGGTGGTGGATGATGTCAGCTTTGCATTATTGCCGGGCAAAACGTTGTGCATCGCCGGGGAATCGGGCAGCGGCAAATCCCTGGCGTCCCTGGCCATTATGGGGCTGCTGCCCAATGAGGCGAGCGTGCCCGGCGGGGCCATTGTATTTGACGGCCGCGATCTGCTGAGCCTGTCGGATCCTGAGATGCAGCCGCTGCGCGGCAAGCAGATCGGCATGATTTTCCAGGAGCCGATGACCTCCCTTAACCCGCTGATGACCGTCGGGCAACAACTGGAGGAAACGCTGCAACGCCATGAACCCTTCGATCGCCGTGCCCGGCGTATGCGGGTCGTGGAGATGCTGGACGCGGTAAAATTCACCCAGGTGGAAAAGCGTCTTAAACAGTACCCGCACGAACTGTCCGGCGGGATGCGCCAGCGGGTGATGATTGCCATGGCGATGCTGTGCAAACCTCGTGTACTGATTGCCGATGAGCCGACCACCGCGCTGGATGTCACCATCCAGGCGCAAATCCTGCAGTTAATGCGCGAGCTGCAGCGGGAGTTCAATACCAGCGTATTGATGATCACCCATGATATGGGGGTGGTAGCGGAAATGGCGGATGACGTGGTGGTCATGAACCAGGGACGCATTGAGGAGCGCGCCCCGGCGGCGCAGCTGTTCCACACGCCGCGGGCAGCCTATACCCGCAAGCTGCTGGCGGCGGTGCCGGTGCTGGGCAGCGCGCCGCCGATTGCCCCGGTGGAGCATGCCGAGCCGCTGCTGTCGGTAAACCGCCTGACGGTACGTTTCCCGGTGCGCCGGGAGGGCTTTAGCCCGCGCCGCCAGGTCTTTGCGGTGGATAACGTCACGTTTGATCTCTGGCCGGGAGAGACCTTAGGCATTGTGGGCGAAAGCGGTTGCGGTAAGTCCAGCCTCGGCAAGGCGCTGATGAATATGGTGCCGTTCGAGGGCAGCGCGCGGCTGGCCGGGCAGGAACTTAACGGCCTGCGAGGGGACGCGCTCAACGCTGTGCGCCAGGAGATCCAGATGGTGTTCCAGGACCCGTACGCCGCGCTTAATCCACGCCAATCGGTTTTTGAACTGGTGGGGGAGCCGATGCTTATCCATCAGCGCATGCGCGGGGAGGAAAGACGCGCGCGCGTGGGCCAGCTGCTGGAACAGGTCGGGTTGCCGGCCGGTGTCATGGATCGCTATCCGCACCAGTTCTCCGGCGGCCAGCGGCAGCGTATTTGCATTGCCCGGGCGCTGGCGCTGAACCCCCGGCTTATCATCGCCGATGAATCGGTATCGGCGCTGGACGTGTCGGTGCAGGCGCAGGTGCTGGCGTTGCTGGAGGCGTTGCGCGGGGAGTACCGGCTCAGCTATGTCTTTATTTCCCATGACATGGCGGTGGTGGAGCGCATTTGCCATCGGGTCGCGGTCCTGTTCGCCGGCCGGATTGTCGAGATTGGCCCACGGGATCAGGTATTGCATCATCCGCGTCATCCCTACACCCGCCGGCTGCTGAGCGCGGTGCCCATGCCGGACGTCAGCCAAAAACGGGATTTCCACAGTCTGCTGACCGATATGGCCCGCCCGGACCCCATCAAGCCGCTTGGCTGGCAAAGTCCGCCGCAGCAGTTTACCGACTACGGCAACGGACACCTGGCTGCCTGTTAAGCATGACATGGCCGCGAGCGGCTGTGTCGTTTGCGAAGCAGCGGTCCTGAGCCGCAGATGAGGGATTACCCAATCTGTCATCTGCCCGCCATGTCGTTGTCATCGATGCTGTTTATGGTCGGAGGAACGCATTTGGAGGTGTTCCTATGTTTAGCATGGAAACGGTGCTTCAGGATCTGAACCCACGGCATAAAACCGCGCCCTGGCAACTCAGGCTGCTGAAATGGCTATTTCGCGAAAAAGAGTTTCATCAGTTAGCCGATAATTACCGGCATCTGAAGGGACTGGACATGGTGGAGCAGATCCTTGAATTTTTAAATATCCAGTGCGAACTGACCGAGCGCGATCTTGAGCAAATCCCCAGCTACGGTCCGGTCGTGGTGGTGGCCAACCATCCGATCGGCACCATCGACGGGCTGGTGTTGCTGCGCGCGGTCGCGTCGGTGCGCAGCGATGTCAAGGTGGTGGCGAACCGGCTGCTGTCGCGCGTGGAATCGTTAAGCAGCCTGATGATCCCGGTGGATAATATGGGCAACCGGACGCGCCGTACGCAGGTGGCGCTGATGCAGGAACACCTCGATAACCAGGGCGTGCTGATCGTGTTCCCGGCGGGAGAAGTCTCGCGTCTTGGCAGCAAAGGCGTACGTGACGGCCGCTGGCGCACCGGTTTTATCCGTCTGGCCGCCAAAAGCCGTGCGCCCGTCGTGCCGGTGCATATCGGCGGCGGCAACAGCGCGTGGTTTTATCTGTGTTCGCTGCTTTACCGCCCGCTGTCCTCGCTGTTATTGGTGCGGGAGATGTTCCGCCAGCGCGGCAACCGCCTTAAATTACATATCGGCGCGCGCATACCCTACGCCAACTGGCATGATGGCCATACCGACGTCAATGTCCTGGCCGGACGCTTTCGCCGTCATGTTTACCGCATCGGGCTGGGTAAAGACGGTTTGTTCGCCACCGAGTCGGCCATTGCCCGCGCCGAAGATCGCGCCGTCCTGAAGCGCGCGCTGTCCGCCAGCGAAACGCTGGGCCGGACGCCTGATGGCAAAATCATCTATTTATACCGGCGCGCCGGCGAAGAGTACGTGCCGATATTGCGCGAATTGGGCCGTCTGCGGGAAATCGCCTTTCGCGCCGTCGGGGAAGGCAGCGGCCGCCGCCGCGATCTCGATAGCTATGACGACGATTATTATCACCTGGTGCTCTGGGATCCGCAGGAGCTGGAGATCATCGGCGCCTACCGCTTTATTCCCACCGCCGGGCACATTAAGCAAAAAGGCATTGCGGGTCTCTACAGCCAGAGCCTGTTCCATTATGGCCATGAAATGGATCCCATTCTCGATCAGGGTATCGAGCTGGGGCGGAGTTTTATCCAGCCCCGGTATTGGGGCAAGCGCGGCCTGGATTACCTGTGGCTGGGGATTGGCGCGTATCTGGCTACCTATCCGCAATACCGCTATCTGTTCGGCCCGGTGTCGATTTCCGGCGGCCTGCCGCTGGCGGCGCGGGATATACTGGTCGCGTTTTACCGACTCTATTTTGCCCCGGCGCTGCCGCTGGCGACATCGCGGCGGCCCTATCCGGCGTCGCTGCCCGAGGTGCTGGCGCAATTTACCGGGGATGATTATCAGGCGGATTTGCAAAAGCTAAAGCAGCTGTTAAGTCATTTTGGCTGCAGTATCCCGCCGCTGTACAAGCAGTATTCTGAACTGTGCGCCACCGGCGGCGTGCAATTTATCGACTTCGGCAGCGACCCCGCGTTCAACAACTGTATAGACGGACTGGTGCTGGTTGACCTGACCCAACTCAAACCCGCGCGTTATGCCCGCTATATTGGCTTCCATAACGCCGCGCTTAAGCAGCCCGCTTAACCGTCAGTCTTTTCCCACCACCGGGTGAATGCCTGCCCCGGGCGGTCCAGCAATACGGCTTCGCCAATCACCGGCGTCAAGAGTCTGTAGGTTTTATCCCGGCTGGCGGCGGACAGGCGGATGTACGGATCGTCCCAGGCATGGTTGGACATGCAAAACCGCCCGGAGTGACCGGCTAACAGCGCGCCGGCGCGCACGTCCGTCGCCGCCAGGGCAACTTGCTCAGGCATCATATGAATGTACTTCCAGCTCTTGTCGTATTGCCCATTCTCCATAATGGCCAGGTCGACCGCGCCAAAGCGGTCGCCTATAGCGGCAAAATGCGGCCCGTAGCCGCTGTCGCCGCTGTAAAAAACCCTGCGGGCCGGTGTTTCCAACATAAAGCTGGCCCACAACGTTTTGTTGCGGGCCAGGCCACGGCCGGAAAAATGACGGGCCGGCAGGACATGGACGGTAAAATCGGCGGCAAAAACCCATTCCTGGTCCCAATCCGATTCATGGATAATCTCCGGTGAGAACCCCCAATATTCCAAATGCGCGCCGACGCCCAGCGGGCAAAGGATGGTTTTTATTTTTGTCCTCAGGGCGGTCAGGGTGGGATAATCCAGATGATCCCAATGATCGTGGGAAATAATCAGGTAATCGATCTCGGGCATATCCGCGGCGGAATACGGATAGTCGCCCTTAAAAGCCCGGTTAAAAACAGAAAAGGGCGCGGCGTAGGCGCTGAATACCGGGTCTATCAGGATCCTGTGGCCGCCAAGCTGCATAAAATAAGACGAATGCCCCAGCCATAGCACTGTATCCTGGCCGGCATCAAGCGCTTTCAGGTCTGTTTTCACCATCGGCAGGGCACCCGCGGGTTTCACCCGTTGACGGCTACCGAAAATAAATTCCCATAACAGCGCCACATATCCGGCGCCTTCTGTCAGCTGGGGCGTGGGCAGTGGGTTACGAAACTCGCCGCCGGTGAAGTTAACGGAGGCGCTGATACGCTCCAAACGCTTTCCCGCGGGCAATTTACCGAATGCCGGCAGAGAAAAAAAAGAGGAAAAACCGCTGGATCTGTCTGATAACATGGTGATCACGACCGTTGGGCTAACGTTCTATTGGCGGAGTATGCCTTGGCGCTACGGGCGGGCATGGTAAAATGGCTTGAATATGAGTGATTACATACTCATTATAGGGGGAACGGATTTACCGTCAATATGATCTTGCCCGTTGCGGCAAAAACCGTTGATTGCCGGACGATAAGGCGGCAGGGGTCTATCTTTTGATGACGAAAAAGGAGGGTGCCGCGTGGCTCGCCCGAAAAGTGAAGAGAAAAGGCTTGCCCTGCTCGAGGCCGCGACGGTGACTGTCGCGGAGTTTGGGTTGGGCGCGTCCACCGCGCGCATAGCCGTAAGGGCGGGTGTCGCCGAAGGCACGCTGTTCCGGTATTTCGCCACCAAAGACGACTTGCTGAATGCGCTCTACCTGCACCTCAAGCAAAACCTGTGCGGAGCGATGATGCTGGATTATAACCGCGCCGGGCCGATTAAGGAGCGCGCGCGCGCTGTATGGAACAGTTATATCGAGTGGGGCTTGGTTAACCCAGCCGCTAATAAGGCGATGCGCCAGCTGGCCGTTTCTGAAAAGATAAGTCCCGCCACTCTCGCCAGCGTGGCCGAACTGTTTCCGGATTTAAAGGCGCTGTCCGATGCCTGTTTTTTCAATCATGTTTTTATAACAGGGCAGTCGGCTTTTGCCGAGGCGATATTTATGGCGCTGGCGCAAACCACGATGGAATTTGCAGCGCGCGGAACGGATGAAATCGCGGCCTACAAGGCGGCAGGATTCGATGCCATGTGGCGGGCTTGCGCCAACGAGCAATGAACCACGCCGCGCGCCAGGCAAAGAGATTCATCAGGGTGGATAAGCCCCGGCACGGCGTCGGGGCGTGTATTCATCCAACGCTTTGCCAATAGGATATTGATATTATGTTAGCACGCTGGTATAGCTTTATAGGATGCGAACGGCGGCAATAACACGTCGTGCAGCGGCCGTCGTGCGCATGTCCCGGTTTTTAGGGCCGTGGAAAGGCGGTGGTCAAGGCGATGGTATGGGCATGTTTTATTAGCGAGGAAAAATATGACCGAAAATAAATGCGAATTAACTTACTCCCAGGTAACAACGCTGTGCTTTATGGCTTTTTTTATCCTGGCCGCGGGCATCTGCTGGATTCACGTCTGGCCATAAGCTGATCGCGTATCAGCGTCGCCTGTTCGGTTAGCCCGGCGGTGGCCTTGTCTCAGGATGCTGCATCCGCCCGGATGTAGCCAATGCCTTGCGTCCTTAATTTGTCGTCATTCCCCCTCTTTGTTCACCGCGCAAAAATAACGCCGGCCGTCGTTGACATAATAGATGTCGATCAACATATAATCGAAATTAGATGTCAGTCATCATCTAAATAACGTGGCAACGCATTATCCGCTCCGCTAAATCATAACAACAGAGACAGGGGAACAACCATGGGTTTACTGCAAGGTAAGGTGGCATTGGTTACCGGCGGCACGTCGGGCATCGGCAGGGCCAGCGCTATCCTGTTCGCCCGCGAAGGCGCGCGGGTGGTGTTAACCGGGCGGCAGGAAGACGCCGGGCGCGCCGTGGTGGCCGAGATTGTCAAGGCGGGCGGCAGCGCATTATTTATTGCGGCGGACCTGACGCGCACAGAGACTATCGCCGCGGTCATTGAGCAGGCGGCGGCGCATTACGGCAGGCTGGACTGCGCGTTCAATAATGCCGGCGTGTCCGGCGGCGGTCCGATGGATTCTCTCGACGAAGCGCTGTGGGATCGCGTTCTTGACACCAACCTGAAAGCGGCGTTCTTTTGCCTGCAGGCGGAAGTCGCTCAGATGAAGCGTCAGGGAGGCGGCGGCGCGATTGTCTTTAACGGTTCGGTACTGGCGAACATCGCCCAGCCCGGGACGACGGTTTACAGCGCCAGCAAAGGCGGCATAGTCTCGCTCGCCCGCGCGGCGGCCGTGGAGTTTGGGCCGGCCGGTATCCGGGTGAATTCCATTAATCCGTCCATCACCCGCACGCCGATGACGCAGGGCCGTATTACCACCGATGAACAAGGCAACGCCTCGCATCCCTATGCCGTGGGCATCCCGCTGGGACGCATGGCGGAACCGGAAGAAATGGCGCAGGTCGCGTTGTTCCTGCTATCGGATCGCGCCTCCTATGTGACGGGACAGGCGCTGGTGGTGGATGGCGGCCAAAGCGCGATGTAACAAAAGGGAAGAAGGCCGGCGCGATGTCGCAAAACTGACGCCGGCAGATAAAGCCGTTCAGGTTTGAAAACCGACCTGCCGGTGATACGGCAAGGCTTACAAATCCATAATGATTTGTTTGACGACGCCGATGATCCGGCAGTTGCCGTTTACTTCGAGCATTTTATAGTTGGGATTGAGCGGTACCAGATATTTAAACGGGCCGTCGGTGGTGAATTTTTTCAGGGTGGCTTCGTTGCTGCCTTCCAGTTGGGCGACCACGATCTTACCGTTGGCTTCATCACTGCCGCCAAAATCGGGATCGACCACGACCACCGAACCGTCGGGGATACTGGGCGCGCCATGGGGATTGGTCATGGAATCCCCCCTGACCTTAAGGGCAAAAGCGAACTCCGACACCGAGGCCGTGGTATAAATCCAATCCCTGGCATCATCGAGGGTGACGGGTTTTTCCGATTCGGTCCAAATACCGGCCTGCACCCAGGATAACAACGGGATTTCCTTAATGCCGAAACGTGCGGTTGGCGGCAGGGGCGGATGCCCGGCGCCGGCTTCCCCTTTACCGTCCACAAGCCAGGCGGGGCGACACTGCAAAGCTGCGGCCAGCGCCTGGAGATTGGCGCCGCCGGGCTGGTAATCTCCCGACTCCCATCCCGTCACCGTGACGCGGCTGACCCCCACCAGGTTGGCCAGGACCTGCTGGGTGATGTTTAACTCTTTGCGCCTGGCACGAATGCGATTGCTCATTTCCATGTCGGTTATCCTACCATTATCTGATGTAAGTTTTATTGACTTTTTTATGTCAGATATCCTACTATTTAAAGGTCAGTATATCTGACATCAAGGTCTTTATGAAGCAAAAAGACAACATATCCTACGCATGATGTCGGGGGTGCGGCCTCCGGACATAAAAAAGCACCCCGGCAACCTCGCCCGGCGCGGTGCTGGAGAAGGAGGTACCCACGATGACGGAACTAATAACAGCAATCACCCTGGCCAAGCGGCTGGAGAGCCGCCGGTTATGGCGGCGCGCCGCGCGCCAGTGGCTGGCGGTAATCGATATTACGCCGGATACGCATGAACGCCTGCGCGAAGGATTTATCGCCCGTAGGGAAAAATGCATTACGAACGGCAACTGTTTTTGCGGCGATTACGGCGGCATCAGCGAGGCAAGGATCATTGAGCAATGAACGTCCGCCGGGGATTGTCCCTGAACGGGGGGCAAGCTCTGCGCGACAGGTGGAGAACAGCGTATGCCCGGGAAATTGACTACCGCAGGAGCCTATTCTATGTCCGGTTTTCTTATCGCTATCGGCAACATCGGTACCTGGCTATGCCATCTGGACTGGGACAAAATCGCCATCATCCTGGGGGTGGTGATTGGCATAGCCACTTATTTCACCAATTTGTATTTTCAGCGGCGGCAGACCAAAGCCATTGAGCGGGCCGCGCAGAAAGGCAATACCCTTATTCCGCCGTCGTAACGCCGAGGCGCCGGGCGATGCCGGCACCCAGGCTTGATTAACCGGGGGAGGGCGCGGGACTACCCGCATTGTCCGGGCTGGACCTATGGGATTTCATCGGAGAGGGGACATGATAACGTAGCCCCGGCGGGCGCCGGGGCATGCGGTTGACTCCCTGTTATTCTGCGAGGGTAAGCCATTCCGCCGAGTCATCGAACATTTCCTCAACGATGCGGGCCAGGATGGCTTTATCGCTTTTGCTGGCATCCGTATCCAGGCCGTTGCGCTGCATCGGCTTGATGTTGACCTCGGCGGCAGGGAAAACCTGCTGTACGCGTTTGGTCAACTCGGCCAGGATAAGACCGCCGGCGTCGGGCAAGGCGGTAAAATTTCTTTTGTCGTAAATCAGTTCAACGTGCATGATCTATCCTTTTATTTATACTGGGTAAATATACAGTTTTTTCCGGAGCGAATGCAAGTTGCTTTGACGGTTTTTCGCGGTAAAAACGGCGCCGCGTCGATCGGGGCGGCATTGAGCCGCCGTGTTCGGGCGTAATCATGGCGCCGGCCTGCCTGGCGGGGTATACTTTTACGGTGCGCTAAATCCTGTTCGCCGCTGTAATTACCTGATTTTTGATGGTAACCGAATCGCAGGTATGCCTGGGAAAACATATGATTAATCCAATTTACCGATTGCCGGTGTTGATCCTGCTGGCCGGCCTGGCCGTCAATGCGGCCGCGGCTGAAAAAGAATGCCCCGCGGCAAAAAAAAATATCAATGACAGTAATAACCTCATCATGCTGAGCGGCACCGCCAAAGGCGACATCCGGCTGGTGGTGGCGGGGATGGTGGGAAAAGATCTGGATGAACAGGCCCGCTCAAGCATCAGTTTCGACACCTGCGGCGCCCTTATCGAGGAAGCGTACGATTACCACAAAACGGAGGGCCGCATGACCCTGCGCATGTCCAATCACACGGTAAAATCCGCTGATGGCTGGGAGAGCGAGTACGATATCGCCATCATTATCGATCGAGACGGCAAGCCAACGCTGGTTAACCATAAGCAGGGCAAAAGCCGTTTTTTTACCGGTAAAAACGGCGTGATCACCTCCTCGACCGATGCCTTTACCCTTAACGAGCGGCCCGGATTTACCACCGGGACCTATGACTACGATAATCATTTGCGTCTGGTCAAAAGCACGGCGCGGGGCACCGACGCGTTCAGCAACGATGAATATATTTACGCCTATGATAAAAAAGGTTATTTCATCTCGATGCGTTCGAACCATGGTCAAACCCGTTATCAGTATGATGCCGACGGCAGGGAGGCGGGTTCTTTCTCGGTGTCACGGACGCCGGTAAGCCAGCTCACCAAAGTGGAGCAGTGCCAGCGCAACGACGACGTGGGCAACTGTATCCTGAGCTATGGCAGCGACACGGAAATTTTACCGCAGTCGATTATCAGACGACACCGCAGCACGGCCACGCAATACCAGTATTGGGACAGCGCGGAATCACATTGATTTTCCTGTGACCTTAGGCCTGCATATTCTTTTTGCCGGCATCAAGCCGCCATTATCTTTTGGCGGCGGATGGCGGCTTACTCTTTTCGTTCCTAATCTTGATAGGTTGACCCGGTAATTGATGGCGCCCGCCAGGCGTTCTCATGCCCCGTATGCAATGCCGACGATAGCGTCGGCGGCTCTTATCCCCACTCACCCGAAAAAAGGATCAGACAACATGAGCACTATCACAACCGATGACGGGACGCAGATATTCTATAAGGACTGGGGCACCGGCCAGCCGGTGGTTTTTTCCCACGGCTGGCCGCTGACCGCCGATGCCTGGGACAGCCAGATGATGTTCCTTGCCGACAAGGGCTATCGGGTTATCGCCCATGACCGGCGCAGCCATGGCCGGTCGGCCCAGACGTGGGACGGGAATGATATGGATACCTATGCCGATGATCTCGCGGCCCTTATCGCCAGCCTGGATCTGCAGGACGCCATCCTTATCGGCCATTCCACCGGCGGCGGGGAAGTGGCGCGCTATATCGGTCGCCATGGTACCGGACGCGTGGCCAAAGCGGTGCTGATAAGCGCGGTGCCGCCGCTGATGCTACAAACGGCGGCGAATCCCGAGGGCGTGCCGATAACGGTTTTCGACGGTATCCGGGCCGGCGTGTCGGCGGATCGATCGCAATTTTATCAAGATCTCGCGGTCTCGTTTTATGGTTATAACCGCGACGGCGCCAAACTCTCCCAGGGGGTGATAGATGCTTTCTGGCTGCAGGGGATGGCGGGCGGCATCGCCGGGCAATATGCCTGCATCAAGCAGTTCTCGCAGACGGATTTCACCGAGGATCTGAAAAAATTCGACGTGCCGACCCTGGTGCTGCAGGGCGATGACGATCAAATCGTGCCGCTAGAGGTTTCGGGCCGTAAATCAGCCAAGATCATTCCCGACGCCACGTTAAAAGTATTGGCCGGCGCGTCCCACGGTATGTGTACCGTGGATGCCGATAAGGTGAACGCCGCGCTGCTTGAATTTCTCCAGGCCTGATTTCATCAGCGTTTTTTTGCCAAAAAAAAAGCTGCCGCGGCAGCTTTTTTGACGTCATGGAAATTAATACATGGCACCGGGCGGTACGTCTTTCACGGTATTAACGTATGACAGCAGAATTTTTTTCAGGAATTTACGGAATTTCATATGCTTTCCCTCACCAGGTTTGTTCGCCTGTAACGTGTTTGCGTTTGATGAGGTAATAATATGACCTCCGTCACATAAATGCAAATATTTGTGATGCGCATCACATAAAAAAGAGCATTTTTTTACAATCCCGGCGACGTGTTTTAACACATCGCGTCAATCCGGGGCGGGGATTATAACAGCGGGGTCGCTTTGTCATTTTCATCCACCGCGACAAAATTAAACTGCCCCCGCACCACTTCCTCCCGGCCCGCCGCGTACATATCTTCAAGGAAAATGGCGACATCCACGGTGATGCTGGTCCTGCCCACCCGGCTTACCCTGCCCACCAGCTCGATAATGGTGCCGGAAGGAATGGGCCGGCTGAAGGTGATTTTTTCCGTGGATACCGTTACCAGCCGTTTGCGGCAGAAGCGGGTGGCGGTGATAAAGGAAACCTCATCCATCCATGCCAGGGCGGTGCCGCCGAACAGGGTCGAATGATGGTTTATGGTGGTGGGAAACACCACCTTGGCGACGGTGGTGGTGGATTGCAGGATTTTTTGCTTTATTTCTGCGCTTAACTCATCGTGCATAGCAATACCTTCACATCTTTTTAACAAGTTAGTGAAGTGATTATGCCTGATATCGCGCGCGCATCCCAGAGGTGCGGCAGGGCCGGAGTTCAGGTCGCCGCTAGACGATACTGTTGATAACCCCGCCGTCCACCCGCAGCGCCGCGCCGGTGGTGGCCGATGCTTGCCGGGAGCAGGTATATACCACCAGGTTGGCCACTTCCTCGGGGGTCGCCAGCCGTTGGATAATAGAGGTTGACCGGTGGGTGCGCACAAAATCGGTTCCCGCCTGTTCAATACTCACGCCCGCATCCCGGGCGGAATCCTTCAGCATCTCGCGCACGCCTTCGGACAGCGTTGGGCCGGGCAGTACCGAGTTTACCGTGACCCCGGTGCCGGCGGCGAGTTTGGCCAGCCCGCCCGCGACGGCCAGCTGCGCCGTTTTGGTCACCCCGTAATGGATCATTTCCGGCGGGATATTAAGCGCCGACTCCGATGAAATAAACACGATGCGCCCCCAGTCGCGTTCCAGCATGCCTTGCAGGTAAAAACGCGCCAGTCGTATGCCGGACATAACGTTGGTCTGGAAATAACGCTCCCACTCATCGTCATCCACGTCGAAAAAAGGCTTAGGGCCGTAAATGCCGGCGTTATTGACGATAATATCGGCGGCGGGTACGGCGCCGGTAAGCGTAGCCACGCCCGCCGCATCGGACAAATCAGCCGCCACGCCTTCAACCGCCGCCTGCGGCACCGTGTGTCGCAACTGGCCCAGCGCCTTGTCTACCGTGGTCTGGCTGCGGCCGTTAATCACCACTGACGCGCCGGCGCGCGCCAGCCCAGTGGCGATGGCAAAACCGATGCCGCCGGTGGAGGCGGTGACGATGGCGCGTTTTCCCGATAAATCAATATGCATAATAATCTCCAGAAAAAAATGCGAGGACATAGAGCGGGACAACCTGTTCACCAGCTTATCTCCGCCGGCCGTAAGACGCGACAATAAGTTCGCTTCTGATGATGCTGAAGGCGTGCGTCTGAATGAATGATAGGTCATGATGGTTGCGGCGTTAAGCGGGGCAAGGCGAACCCGTGCGTCTTTGTGACGCGGTCCTCACGCGGCGCCGGCGATATCGGGCAGGCAAACTGCCGTTGGCCTGCGGTTATGCCAGGTTTTCAGCCAGGAAGTGCAGTAGCCGTTTGATGCGGGGCGGCTGGAATTTATTCCGGTTATACAAGGCGAAAAGGGGCGCCGGTTCGATAAAATACTGATCCAATACCGTCACCAGCCGGCCCGCGGCCAGGTCTTCACTGATATCCAGGATCGACTTATAAGCGAATCCGTATCCCATGACGGCCCATTTGCGGCTGATGTCGTCGTCATTGGTGGTGTAGGCGGGGGTCATGGTCAGCTGCCGCGGCATTTTTGCTTCATCGCGATAAACCCATTGCTCCTGATTGCCCAAGGTATTAATCAGGGCAATGGACGGCAATGCCTGCAAATGGGGGGGCGCCAGCGGTGGATCCAATTGCGCCAGCAGCGCCGGAGCAACGCATACCACCCGATGACTGTCGGCCAGTTTATAGGCCGTCATGCCGGCGTCGTCGTGCTGTCCATAGCGGATGGCGATGTCAATGTCGTCGCCGATCGGGGCGGTCGTGGCGTCGGCCAGAGAGAGAATAAAGTGAATGGCGGGAAAGTCTTGGCGAAAGCGCTCCAATAAGCCGATCAGACGATTGCGGCCAACGTCGGAGGGGGCGGTAATGCGTATCGCGCCTTTGATGTCATCCTTGCCCGAACGCAACAGCTCGGTGACGTCATTAAGCTGTTCCACGGCGCGCTGGCTATAGCTTAGGAACAGCTTGCCCTCGTCGGTCAGCCTGAGCTGGCGGGTGGTCCGTTCAAACAGGCGCACCTTGAGACCGGTCTCCAGACGCACGATGCAGGCGCTCGCCGCCGCCGGAGAACAACCGAGCTTACGTCCCGCCGCCGAAAAACTGCCCAACATCGCCGCTTCGATAAAAAGTCGCAAATCACTTAAACGTTCCACTCATTATCCTTAATCTCATCTCTTTTACATTAGCATCCTTTATTATGCTGGATGACGGCGGAATTCGCCTCATTCTGCCGTTGCGTTAATTCCCCATGCCAACATAAAGTATTGACAACGGCTAATTTAAGGTATATGGCCAGCGTCTTGACCCGCGCGCGCCGCCGCCAGCCGCGCCCTGAAATCATTCAGCGCGCTAATCTCTCGCCGCAGCGCGTTTGCCCGCGCCGTCTGCCCGCGCCGGACCGGGCTTATGTCGGTACCGGGAATCAGCCTGGCCAACGCCGCCAGCAGCTCAGGCAGGGGCTGGTTTTTGTTCTGCCTGACAAAATGGCTAAGCGCGACATAAGTCAGCGGAATATAAGCTGATTCATTATGCACAATCATCCGTGGATGACGGCGGTAGAAGCCCAACAGCTGGATTTTCGCATCCGCGACAATCTCATTTTCCCGGCAAGTGCCTTCACGGGCCGGCGCCTGCGCCGGCCTGAAACGACGGTCCTTCGCCCGAACTCCCGCGGCCGGCGGCAGGCCGCTTAGCCGCCCGGCGCCGATATCCGCGAAAACGCCCAGGGCGGCACTGACAAAAGAAATATCTGACCATCGCATATCAACTTCCTCTGAAATGAGTCACAGTGGTTGGTTCTGGGTTATCCGCTGATGCAGCAGGTCATCGACGATAAGCAGGTCCTGCCGCCAAAGCGCGCATGCCTGGTCCAGGTCATCATTAATGCCGGTTAACCTTTGTTCGCGCCTTGTTATCGCCCGGCCGACAAAATAATCCAGTGAATCCAGCAGGGCGGCGGCGGCGCGGGCGCGGGCGGCGGCGAGCCCCCCGGGATAGCACGCGATCAAATCATCCAACTGCCGTCGTACTTCCCCGCTCAGCGCGTTGTTTCTGTCGCCGTCCATAAGATGATCCTCCAGGGACAGCGTAATAAGGCGGGGAGGATGGGGCAGCAGCGGCGCCAGGCTGTTTTCCAATGCGCAACGGGTTGTCTCGCGCGGTTTCCCCTCCTCGTCATGCAGTATCATTATCAGCCGTCGCCCGAGATCGGGAAAACGGTTCTGCAAGGCGGCCAGAAAACGGATTTCCGGCTGAGCCAGCCCCGGCTGGCCCGCGCCGTGGACATACAGGATCCAGTCCGCGCCGATAGCGCCGGCCAGCGCGCCGGCGGGGGAGTCGTTGATATCGTCGATAAAGAGACAGCGGCGGGAGGGGTGATCAACGCCGCTTTTTTCTGGCGAATGGCGGTCGCTCAGGGCCGTGCGCGCATTACCGCTGATGGCGGCAGGCAATACCTTCTCCAGGACGCGTTTGCCCGTACCGCGTAAACCGCACAGCGCGATACGGTGTTCGGATAACGGACGAGCATGATTTGTCCGAAATTCCCGATAAAAAATGGCAAATTCAGGATCTTCTTTGCATAAGTAGTGCAAATTATCGCGCTCAGTCCTGTTCATTCTTCATGATTTCCCATGACATACTTAAGTCCCGCTAAGGTTATCGGCAGACCTTGCCTGATGTTTAACCTTCTGTTGCCCGGGTATGGCAGGAATGGTTCGATAATGCCGGGTCGAAAGCCCGCCGACCCTCATGAGCCATGAGGTTTTTGCTTATCAATACGGCGAGATATAAAACTTCAGGCAAGAAATAATTTTACTGAGCGGCTAATAAGGTTGATGTCTTCTCCCATTTGTATTATGGCACTGATATTATTAGTTTCTCTTGGCGTTGACATGTGCTCATTGCGTGCCTGTAGCAATCTTTCATGCAAGTATTGCCCAAGCGCTGTTTCAGCTGGGAGATCCGTAATAAATGTCTCTTCCGACAGGCTATGGGCCAGGGCCAGATATTTACTCATAAAAGGCACGACGAGATATTTTAGCAGATGGTTGCCTGGACTAAATACGTTGGCAAACATTTTGTCTAGACATTCCCGCAGACGTTCGGAGATGCTCTCCAGTTTATCCTGCAGGCGGCCGGTTTTCCCGGTGTTAAAATGCGAACGTTGATCATAGATGTCCGTTGCTAAGATAACACCCATTTCTTTCATGATACTAAAATAAATAGGCGCGGTTATTATGGTTTTTTCAGGGTTGTTCTTAATGTAATCTTGCACCAGGTAATGTAATTCAGCATAACTTTTAATAAAATATAAATAATTTTTATCCCTTCGGTTATGGTATTTGTTTTTAACCTTGTGCGCCGACTTTCCCGCCAGGGCAAAAAAAAGGGCTAGACTGCGCTGCGAATATTCCTGCTCGAAACTGTCTGTTCCCATTCCCTTGGCGGCAAGGAGGGCGCGGACATCGCCTTGCGGCGCGTTTGTTCCGCGGTCACCCGGTGTATCAACGGCGGCGACTGGTGCGGCGCCGCTATCAGCGCGCGATTCATCGCCGGCCATAGTGACGTGGCGGGTAAAAAGGGGAACAGGAGCGGGTCTTGCCAGGACCAACGCGTTCCGATAGTTATTCTGCCGTGGCTGTGTTTCCCTGCCGCACAGGTTGGCGGCATAAGAAAACGTGCAGGCAATACTCGTTTGCGAAATAATGTTACCCATTATGCTCCGATGGCGTTTAAGCGAACCACTATCAATAAAATAATATGATTGTAGTTTAAAAATAACCGTAATTGTATTTTGCCATGCCTGTTGTCAGGTCCTGCATGGGATATTAACAGAGGGAAATAACTTCGTAAACGCCGGTAATGACAAGAATATTGCGCGGACGATCATCCTACGTAATAAATATAGATGATTATTATATTTTTTATAAAATCAGGATGGTATTTTTTTAATGCCTCCAGCGCCGGCGGTACACCTATAACCTGATCTTTCGTCGTGGTGCTTGCTGAGGCCCCTTATCTCATTTCCCGCCATTCTATTGCCGTTTTAATTCGTTGGTTGCGCCGCCGGGGTGATGAATACTGACAAAAAAACCATCGGGGTAGACGCCATGTCAGAGCCAGGAAGAAAAACCGCGCACTATTTGCATGACGGCCAGCGCGATCGCATCAGGCAACTGGCGTCCACCCGATTGTGGCGCTGGGAACTGCCGACCTGGGGCCTGATCGCGCTTATTTATGCCGGGTGGTTCGGCACGGTGCATTACTGGATGGCGCTGGGGCCGTGGGTCGGCACGCCGCTGCTTATCTGGTTCACCACCTGGTATCTGTCGCTGCAACATGAGCTGATTCACGGTCATCCTACGCGCCTGCCGTGGCTGAACCAACTGTTTGGCCTGCTGCCGCTGGCGGTATGGTATCCCTATGGCCTGTACCGCGATTCACATTTGCGCCATCACCGCGACGATCATTTGACCGATCCGGTGGAGGATCCCGAGGGCTATTATTTCAGCGGCGAGAGCTGGCAGGGATTTTCCGCGCTCCGGCGGCGTCTGGTCCGGGTACGTAACACCTTGGCCGGACGTGTGCTTATCGGGCCGGCGCTGGATATCTACCGCGCGCTGCGCGGCATGGTGGCGGCCGTGGCCGGCGGCAATCGCCGCGCTGTCGGGATGTGGCTTATGCATGGCCTGCTGCTGCTGGCCCTGCTGCACTGGGTGGCGTCATCGGGTTTGCCGGTAGGGTATTTTCTGCTGGCCATAAGCTATCCGGCCCTGGCCATCACCAAAATCCGCTCGTTTATGGAGCATCGCGCCGCCCGCGATCCCCAGGCCCGCTCTGTTATCAACGAGGCGGCGTGGCCCTGGCGGTTGCTATTTCTTAACCTGAACTATCATTTAGTCCATCATGATTTACCCGCCGTGCCCTGGTATGCGCTGCGCCGGGTCTATCTGGCCGATCGGGCCGCCTATCAACGGCGCAACGGCGGCTTTGTCGTGCAGGGTTATGCCGAATGGCTGGGCGAGTACGCCTTCAGGCCGGCCGAGGTCGAAGTACATCCGTCATCGTTGGGCGACACCAGGCTTTCCGGGATGCCGGAACCTGTACAGGACGCTTTTATTGCCGGAGCGGGATATCCACCGCAATGATGCCGGGATGGTCTGCAGCGCGTTGATTTACCATTGGATAAAGTATGCTGTGGCGAGGAGTAAGCCGGGAAAAGGGTTGGGAAAAACAGGAGGATGAAGCGGGTAGGATGCCCCGAACCGAAGTTCGAGGCGTAAAGTCTAGCTCATTGCTACATGAAACCGACGCAAGTATGGACCTAAATACCGGATCCGTAAATACGCATAGCGACAATTTTCGCATCCCGGCGGGTGATTGCTCAGCAACTGTTCAATACAGGCGGTAATGACGGACATGAAGAGCGGGCCTGGCCGCCGGCGGGCGTAAAAAAAGCCCGCACAGAGGGGCGGGCAAAGACTTCACAGCAAATCAAACAGCTTAGTTGATGGATGAGTTCGATGGCGTAAAGCTGGGTATCGCCTTCATTTTAATCATAGCCAGTACAAATAAACATCAGTACAACCACTTTCAAAATTACTAATTGAATCATGTGGCAATAACTTAATTACTTCTACGTCTATACTGATTAACAACGTCGGCGATGGGCCGGTTTTAACGGTATAGGGGTGAAGTAAAGGTGCGACTGCTGACCTGCCTGTTGGTTCTGGTGGTGTTGTTAACGGCATTAGCCCCCCGTATCCGGCCCCTGCTGCCGCCCGGCTATGACCCTTTTTTGCCTTTGTCGGTCAGCGATCCGCCGACGTTTATCACCCGCTACAAACTTAAACGGCTGGCTGCCGATCCTCCGGCCTGCCTGGCGGCGCTTGAAAGGGCAAGCGCCGCCGGACGCCTTTCTTTCAGCAAGGTCGCCGATACCACCGGACCTTGCCCGCTATTGTCGCCCGTGAGGGTGCGCGGGTTCGGCCCGGTCGGGCTTAGCTCCAGTTTTCTCGCCAGCTGTCCGCTGGCGCTGAGCAGCGCCATGTTTGTCGGCCAGGCGGCGGCGCCCCTGGCTGCGGCAGGTCTTGCGTCTCCTTTAGCTCGGATTGATCATCTTGGCAGCTATGCGTGTCGTAACATCTATCACCGCAGCGAGGGGCGGCTTAGCGAACATGCAGGCGCGCAGGCGCTGGATGTGTCGGGCTTTATCCTCGCCGACGGACGGCGCATTACGGTGTCGCAACAGTGGCGGCGCCAGGATCCGGCCGGTGATTATTTACGTGACGTGTTTATGCAAAGCTGCGCTTTTTTCGGCAATTCGCTCGGTCCCGATTACAACGCCGCCCACGCCAATCATTTCCATTTCGGCATGCGCGGTTTTGGCGTCTGCCGCTAGACGCGGCATTTTGATTAACGGCCGTCCGGCAGCCCGCGCGCAGAGCGGGCGGCGACGGTAATGGCAATAAAGCCGTGGCTGACATTGAAGACAGGGCGCAAAAGGAGCATTCTGGCAAAGCGCGCCGGCATTTTTTAACCCTATTGCCGGAAAGCCTGGGATTGCGTTAATAAGACTTTTTATTACATATGCCCCGTCGCCATAGGCCGGCGGGGACGGTTAAACAGCAGGTTTTGTCCTGTAGGGCATTTAAGGTAATTGTATGGTCCGTAAAACTCCCATAGAGCGATATCGCAACATCGGCATCAGTGCGCATATAGATGCCGGCAAGACCACCACCACCGAGCGTATTTTGTTTTACACGGGCGTCAGCCATAAAATCGGTGAAGTGCATGATGGCGCCGCGACGATGGATTGGATGGAGCAGGAACAGGAGCGCGGCATTACCATTACCTCAGCTGCCACGACAACCTTCTGGAAAGGGATGGCCGGTAATTATCCGGAACATCACATTAATATCATCGATACTCCCGGGCATGTGGATTTTACCATCGAAGTGGAACGTTCGATGCGGGTGCTCGACGGCGCCGTGATGGTCTACGACTCGGTGGGCGGGGTGCAGCCGCAATCGGAAACCGTGTGGCGCCAGGCCAATAAATATAAAGTGCCGCGCATCGCGTTCGTCAACAAAATGGATCGCACCGGAGCGGATTTCTTCCGGGTCCAGACCCAGATTGCCAAACGCCTGAAAGGCGTGGCGGTGCCGATCCAGATTCCCGTGGGCGCGGAAGAGGGTTTCCAGGGCGTGGTCGATCTGGTCAAAATGAAAATCATTGTCTGGGACGATACTACCCAGGGGGTTAAGTTTACCTATCAGGATATTCCTGAAGATCTGCTGGCCCCGGCCCAGGAATGGCGCAACCATATGATGGAAGCGGCGGCGGAAGCCAGCGAGGAACTGCTGAATAAATACCTCAATGGCGAAACGCTTACCGAAGACGAAATCAAGGGCGCCATTCGTAAACGGACCATCGCCAATGAAATTGTGCCGATGCTGTGCGGCAGTGCGTTCAAAAATAAAGGCGTTCAGGCGCTGCTGGATGCGGTGGTTGATTATCTGCCGTCGCCCATTGATGTGCCGGCAATAAGCGGGCATGACGAGGACGATAAGGAGGCGGAACGTCATTCCAGCGATACCGAACCGTTCTCCGCGCTGGCGTTTAAGATCATGACCGACCCCTTTGTCGGCCAGCTGATTTTTTTCCGGGTTTATTCCGGCGTGATTGCCACCGGCGACTCGGTTTACAATCCGGTCAAGGGAAAGAAAGAGCGTTTGGGCCGGCTGCTGCAAATGCATGCCAATGAACGTAAAGACATTAAGGAAGTGCATGCCGGCGATATCGCCGCCACCGTGGGCATGAAGGATGTGACCACCGGCGATACCCTGTGCGATCCGGATCATCCGATTATCCTTGAACGTATGGTTTTTCCCGATCCGGTCATTTCACAGGCCATCGAGCCTAAAACCAAGGTCGATCAGGAAAAAATGGGTATTGCCCTGGGGCGTTTGATGCAGGAAGACCCGTCGTTTCGCGTCAAGACCGACGAGGAGTCCGGCCAGACCATTATCTCCGGCATGGGCGAGCTGCATCTGGAAATCCTGATGGAGCGTATGCGGCGTGAGTTCGGCGTGGCGGTGACGGTGGGTAAACCGCAGGTGGCCTATCGTGAAACCATCAAAAAGACCGTGGAAGAAGTGGAAGGCAAGTACGTTAAGCAGACCGGCGGCCGTGGGCAGTATGGGCATGTGGTGTTGAAAATCGAACCGCAGCCGGCGGGGAAAGGGTATGAATTCGTCGATGCCATCAAGGGTGGGGTGGTGCCGCGCGAGTATATTTCCTCTATCGATAAGGGTATTCAGGATACCTTGACCTCCGGCGTTTTGGGCGGTTATCCGGTGGTGGATGTGAAAGCTACGCTGTTTTTCGGTTCCTATCATGAGGTCGATTCCAACGAAAATGCGTTTCGTATGGCGGCGTCGATGGCGTTTAAGGATGGGATGCGCCAGGCGCAGCCAATTCTGCTGGAGCCAATGATGGCGGTGGAAGTGGAAACGCCGGAAGATTTCATGGGCAACGTGATGGGTGATTTGTCGTCACGGCGCGGTATGGTGCAGGGGATGGAAGATATTCTCGGCAGCAAGCTTATTCGTGCCGAAGTGCCGTTGGCGGAAATGTTCGGTTATTCCACCACGCTGCGGTCTATGTCGCAGGGGCGCGCCACTTATACCATGGAGTTTAAGCACTATTCGGAAGCGCCGAAAGCGGTGGCCGAGGCAGTGATCAAAACCCGCGGTAAGTAACGCTATATATGCCCGGTGATGGCGGGCATACCGTGCCATGGGGCGCCCGGTCGGGCGGGAAAAGCACGCCCGATTCGACCGCATCGGCACGCTCTCCCTTTGACACGCCTGCATTGAGATCGATGTTGGCGGGCCTACCGTGCCATGGGGTCTCGGTCGGGTGGGAAAAGCACGCCCGATTCGACCCCATTGGCACGCTCTCCCTTTGACACGCCTGCATTGAGATCGATGTTGGCGGGCATACCGTGCCATGGAGCCTCGGTCGGGCGGGAAAAGCACGCCCGATTCGGCCCCATTGGCACGCTCTCCCTTTGACACGCTCGTTGCAGGATTTGTGTTAGCGGGCCTACCGCGCCATGGGGCCTCGGTCGGGCGGGAAAAGCACGCCCGATTCGACCCCATTGGCACGGTCTCCCTTTGACACGACTGCGTTGAGATCGATGTTGGCGGGCATACCGTGCCATGGGGCCTCGGTCGGGCGGGAAAAGCACGCCCGATTCGACCGCATCGGCACGCTCTCCCTTTGACACGCTCGTTGCAGGATTTGTGTTAGCGGGCTTATCGTGCCATGGGGCCTCGGTCGGGCGGGAAAAGCACGCCCGATTCGGCCCCATTGGCACGCTCTCCCTTTGACACGCTCGTTGCAGGATTTGTGTTAGCGGGCCTACCGCGCCATGGGGCCTCGGTCGGGCGTGAACACTACGCCCGATTCAACCCCATTGGCACGTTCTCCCTTGAACACGCTGCATTGAGATTGGTGTTGGCGGGCATATCGTGCTTATCTTGAGCCGGGTTTCGTGTCAGAATCGGTATTTCACGCCCACTATGCCGGTGGTGTCGCTGTAGCCTTTATTGCCGACCTGTTGTGCGACATTGCCCCAAAGATTAACATTGCGGTTAATTTGTCCTTCCACCCCGAGCTTAAGTTCTGCGATATTGGCCGCGCCGTCTTGGCTGACCGTTATCCCATCCATGCTGACGCCAAAATCATCCGAATTGTGGATCCAGTTAGCCTCGACATAGGGCTGAAAGGCCCGATCCTTGTCGTTGTCCCGCTCACTGTAAGTGTGCATATAGGCTTTAACGCCCAAACGGGTCTGGATATTGCCGTCACCTTCTCCCGATACCCTGGTGCCGTTGGCTTCGGTATGATCGTCGGCTTTGACGCCCATCCAGATGGCCTGGACCTGGGGCTGGACATAATAGGTGGTGTTTTTAGCGGCGTTTTCGCCGAACTTAACGGCATAACCGCTTTCAAGCGAGGCGCTGGCTCCTTTGGACTTATACTCTTCCTCGTTTAAATCCTGGCCCGACACCCTATTGTTAAACCAGCCATATTGTGTCCAGCCGTCGATATATAAACCCGTTTTGTCCATCGCATTGGCATACCAGGTCGCGTAGATACCCAGGCTATACCCGTCGACAGCACTGTTTGCACTGTAGCCGGATACGCGTGACCCGGTATTACTTTTAGCATTGCCGTAGCCGGCCATAACACCTAATCGAATACTATCGAGGCTGCTGCTGCTCCACTGGCCGATATCGCCGCCCAGTTGTAGTACATAACGATTGCTCTGGGTCCTGAGCTGGCCGCCGTCATCACGGGAACGGTTATGACCGCCTTCATTGATTAGCCACAGACTGGTGGACTTGTCCTCGCCCGTCAGCGCGTCGGTATAGTGAGCCATGCCCTGACGATTATCCAAACGGTTGGCGAATAGGGTATTGGCGGCGGCCAGATTGGCGGTATAGCTCCCTGCCTCCGGACGTTCAACCCGTCCCGGTTCTGGGGTGGGGACGGGTTCTGGCGATGGGCCGGGCCCCGGATTCGGATCCTCGACCGAGCTATGCAAATACCAGTTCGCGGCATCAGTTCCGGCGCCGCGCGTCAGGGTATAATCATAGGCGCCCGCCACAATACGGCCTGATTGCAAGAATTCACCGTCCGAGACGCCGTTGACCGAGATCAGTTCAATACCGTCCACGGTGGCGCCGCCGCCGCCGCCGGCATTATTGACGCTGACCAGGGTCGTGCCGGACGTATTACCGCCGATAATCAGTCTTTCAGTCTTTGTCGCATCATCAGATAACCGGGCATTAAAATTAAGACGACCGTTATTGCCGGCATAATCACCCGTCACGTTAAGTACGGTTCCGCCATCACCGTTAAGGTTAATGGTACCCGCATTGTTCATGCTGGCGATAGTTTGATTAAAACCCTGTAAATTCATCGTCCCGGCCGGGGCGACGGTATAGGCCGACCGGCTGCTGAAGGCATTAGCGCCTCCGGCGACTAACGTTGCGCCGTGAATAACGGTATCGCCGGTGTAGGTGTTTTCGCCGGTGAGAGTCAATATGCCGTTATTAACATTGACTATTAACGGCGCCGCAGACCCGGTGTTTTTAATATTGCCCGTTAACCGCCACTCCCCATCGCCATTTTTGGTCAGGGTTTGAAAATCGGTGATATCGCCCGACAGCAGATCCGCGGCGGGCGGCGATCCGGCCACGCTATTGAGCACCAGGGCATTGGCGCCTTCGCCGCCGCTGATATTACCTGTAAGCGTCGATCCTCCTTCAAGGGTTAAACGGTCATTACCGGGACCGAAGGCGATATTGCCGATAATTACCCCGCCGGTATGGTTGGTCAAGGACACCGCGGTGCCGGAGCTGCCGATAACCGTATTTGCCGGGTCCATGGCTCTGAGGGTACCGTAGTTGTCAATAACATTGCTGCCGATGTCGGGATCGGCGGATGCAAACCAGATTGCCGACCTGCCCGCGCCTTGAATTAAACCGCGGTTGGTAATGCTATTTCCGCTGCCCATGACAGTAATTGCGTCATTTGTGGGTGACGTCCCGAGGCCCAAGACCTGGGCGCCGGTTTCTACGTTTAAGTTGTTATTATTATTAAACTCAATGGTATTGTGACCCAGCCCCCACGCACCGGCGCCGGATAGGCCATCCGTGTCGTTTTGCACCGTCGCGCGTGCCTGAATGGCAATCGTGGCGCCCGTGTCAAACGTGATGGCGGTGACTGTACCGGTTTCAATCCTGGCGGCAGGCAGCACCAGAAGATTCACATCATTCATCCCCGGGCCGTTGCCGACGGTGTCGGTTTGTACCGACAAGTTGGTACAGGTGGTGGTTTTGCCATTCGTCGGCGGGGGGGTACACGCCGCCCAGGTGTTGCCCGGAGCGGTAAAAAAAAACCATATAGCGGCCATCATTATTATATTAAATTTATTTATTATTTTTAATTCAAATTGTCTTGTTATAGTAATAAATAAAGCTAAAGCATCACGGGTAAATCGCATCGCTACAGTTGTTTTGCGCATCATTACCGGTCCTTTCAGAGATAGGGTAAAGAGGGTTCGTGCGCCAGGCGAAAATATTTGACCCTGTGTTCTGGCTTAATTCACGTCCCGTCCGGCTGCCGGTGCGCTCGACCAAATAACATCTAATGCGCGCGTAAATATCCGGCATTATATATTTAAATAAATAAAATCCACTTATGATTGCTATCCCTGCGATAAAGTAAAATTACTGACACGAGACAGGCCGAAAGAAATAGAATAGCCAAAGAGTATGGTTTCAATAATTAGAATTATTTTTCAGGGGTTAAATATAAATAGATAAAATTAGTGTAGGCGCTGGAGGTTTTTTTTCCAAGAATTTATATGGCGGAATAATTTGCCGTGGCATGAACATAAATAACCGGCGTGAGTGTTGATTACCAGCGCGGTACGATGCCATGTCGGTCTTGATTGCGCGTTGTCAATAAAGAAGCCCACGCTAAGCGTGGGCCCAGACTGCTGACAACGATGCGCATACCCTGAACGCGGGTATGCCGGGCAGGGAACGTAACGCGGCGACCCGGCCACCCTGCTTATCGGCCAGACTACAGCCGGCCTCTTCCCCGCGGTCGGCGGCGATCAGACAAAATCATCGTCGTCGCTGAAGCCATCGTCCACGCCGAAGCTGTCATCCGTGCCAAAACCGTCATCTGTACCGAAGCCGTTGTCCGCGCCGAAACCGTTATCGGCATTGGTATCGTTGCCATAATCATTATTGGCGAACGTATCATCAGTGCCGCTGGCGCCAGGGAAAGGGTTGCCAGAGACATCATTGAAGGTATCGAGATTGTCGCTGGAGAAATCCTGGTTGGTCAGGGGATCGGTGGCGGCATCCAGGGGCTGATCGATAACATTGACTATCTCCTGCGGCTGGCTGTTATGGAACATGCCGGTAAGCATGTTGCCCAGCACCACACCGCCGGCGACCCCGGCGGCGGTTTGCAGCGCGCCGGCCAGAAAGCCCCCTCCGCGCGGCGCCGCCTGCGGCTGGTTATATCCCTGAGCATAACCGTTGTATCCGGGCGGCGGCGCGGCCTGGCCGCCATAGCCGGGAGCCGGTGGCTGCTGCTGGTTATTCCAGGCGGGGGCGGGCTGCTGCGCACGGGCGTTCCGGGCCGCTCCGCCGCCAAACAGGTTGCTGAGAAATCCTCCCTGGCTTGGCTGCGGCGCGTTTTTCAAGGCGGTAAGCTCGGATTCCAGCTGCTGTACCTGCTGGTGCAGGCGCTTAAGCGCGGCTTCCTGGATCAATATCGACTGCGCCATATAATAAGGGGCTGCGGGCTGCTGGCGGATAAATTCCTGGATTTGCCGATCCGCTTCGGCGTCGCGGGGGCCGGCTTTCTGCTCCGCCTGTTTCAGACGCTGAAAAAGACCCTCGATAATACGTTGCTCTTCTGATTGCATGGTAATGACCCTATAACCTTGTTCACATGCGCAACGGGCTGCGCTTTCTTTAAATCTAGTCTCATATTGGCGAATCATAAAGGCGCCATGCGTAAAGGTTTTTAGAAATGTGTTACCAGTCCACACACCGGGCGGGGGGATGCCGGGAAAGTGTGCCGGGCCGGCCGCGTTTTTTTTGTGGTTGACAGACCGGCGGTTAATAACTATTTGATACTCCTTGTTAAACCCCGCGCCGCCAACCCGCCCGGGATATGTGCTATATTGGCCAGCCAGACTCTTTATCTGACCTTAGAGAAAGCGCCCATGGCCGACTTCATCCGACCGCTACTGAAACTGCCGCAGGGCGCCGACAAACTGCTGCTGCATTCCTGCTGCGCGCCCTGCTCGGGGGAAGTGATGGAAGCGCTTAGCGCTTCCGGTATCGACTACACCCTCTTTTTTTACAATCCCAATATCCATCCCCAGCGTGAATACCTGATCCGCAAGGAAGAAAATATCCGCTTTGCCGACCAGCACCAGGTGCCCTTCATCGATGCCGATTATGATACCGACAACTGGTTCGCCCGGGCGAAGGGTATGGAGCGGGAACCGGAGCGCGGGATCCGCTGCACCATGTGTTTTGATATGCGTTTTGAACGCACCGCGCTGTATGCCTATGAACAGGGTTTTAGCGTCATCTCCAGTTCGCTGGGCATTTCCCGCTGGAAGAATATGCAGCAGATCAATAACTGCGGCCAGCGCGCCGCCAGCCACTACCCCGGCATGCGCTATTGGGATTACAACTGGCGCAAGCAGGGCGGGGCGGCGCGCATGATCGATATCAGCAAGCGCGAGCAGTTTTACCAGCAGGAGTACTGCGGGTGCATTTATTCGCTGCGCGACAGTAACCGGCACCGCAAATCGCAGGGGCGCGATATTATCCGTATTGGCGTCAACTATTATCATTACCAAACGCCTGAGAGCGAATCAGGGGAGGAATAGCCGCCCGCCATACCGCCGGCGCGCGCCGGCGAATAATATTATTATTTTTTTTGGTTGCCGTTCCAGGGTTAAATTTACCATAGAGTAAAATGTGTTAATTAAAGGATCGTTATTGCCCATGGCGTTTAATAATTGCCTATTTTTCGCAACCGATAAACAGCAATATTGCCCTGCTTGCCACCGCCGTAACATGTAATTATGCCGTTCATACCCCAAGGCATGCATTTCATTCCTTATTAACGGTATCTCATGCCGCATTTAGACCGTCTCGTTAACCGCGCCTTTATAGTAAAGCCAGTTAACCCGTTTTACGGGCATCGATTCTAAAAGAATTGTTAATGCGAGGCAGAATATGAATACGCAATATGCGACCCACCTGCGGTGGCTTACATTGTTCGGGACCATTATGACCCAGTTCGCCCTGGGGTCGGTTTATACCTGGAGCCTGTTCAACGGTCCGTTGGCCGATAAGCTGCATCAGCCTGTCAGCCAGGTGGCGTTTGCGTTCGGACTGCTCAGCCTGGCGCTGGCGCTGGCGTCGTCGGTGGCCGGCAGGTTTCAGGACCGCTTTGGCGTGCGTAACGTTACGCTGGGCGCTGGTGTTTTGCTGGGCGCGGGGTTTTGCCTGACCGCGTATGCCGGCAACCTGACGATGTTGTGGCTTTCCGCCGGTCTGCTGGTGGGGTTTGCCGACGGCATCGGTTATCTGATGACGTTATCCAATTGCGTAAAATGGTTTCCGGAGCGCAAAGGGGTGATTTCCGCCTGCGCCATCGGCGCTTATGGTTTGGGCAGCCTGGGATTTAAATATATCAACAGCCGCCTGCTGGCCCAATACAGCCTGGAAACCACCTTTATGCTTTGGGGACTGATTGCCATGTTGCTGGTCATCGCCGGCGCCTTATTAATGAAGGATGCGCCGCAACAAAGCGTGAACAAGACCCGGGCAACACGCGATTTTTCCCTGGCGCAGTGCGTACGCATCCCGCAATACTGGTTATTGGCCCTGATGTTTTTAACCGCCTGCATGAGCGGGCTGTATGTGATCGGCGTGGCGAAAGATATTGGCGAGAATCTGGTGCATTTAACCCCGGCGGTTGCGGCCAATGCCGTGACGATTATCGCAGCGGCCAACCTGGGCGGACGCCTGGTGCTCGGCGTGCTGTCGGACCGGATGTCGCGTATGCGGGTCGTCTCGCTGGCGCAGGGAATTTCACTGCTCGGCATGGCGCTGTTATTGTTTGTGCATCTCAGCCCGGTCTTGTTTTTTATGGCGATTGCCTGCGTGGCCTTCAGCTTCGGCGGCACCATTACGGTATACCCGTCGCTGGTCAGTGATTTCTTCGGCCTGAACAATCTGACCAAAAACTATGGCGTGATTTACCTGGGCTTCGGCATCGGCAGTATTATCGGCTCAATCGTGGCCTCGCTGTTCGGGGGATTTATCGTCACCTTCCAACTGATCCTGGTGCTGCTGGTTATTTCGCTTATCATCTCCTTAACCTTGCATCAGCCCGGTGAAAAAATACGCTTACGGCTGAATGAAGTAACGGGTAAATAACTATATCCGGAATAATTATCTATTATCTGTAAGCCGACAGTCCGCCTGGCACGGTCTGTCGGCTTTTTTTGAAAGTATTCTTAATCAAATTACGTTTTAATCCTTTTTCATTATTACCGGCGCGTGAACAAATAATAAGAATGATTATCCTCAACCGCCTTGCTGGAAATAAAGGTTACAGGATAATTCCCATTCCCTTTATAGGCAAAGGAAGGATTAACCATGATGAAAGAACCCGCCGCCGGTGGAGGCATCTTGGCCGGCATGGCGCGGCAAAACGGTGGCGGTGATATCGGCGCCCTGGGCCGGGCGCTGAAAAAAATCATTGCCTGGCTGCGCGATCTCTTCAATAGCGACTAGCCGGCGGCGCTGCGCTTACCCGCTTCATCATCTCCCTTCGCCGGACTTCACAGCCGGCGTTTAGCTGCTAGGCTTAATCATAGCACTCCAGACTGTATGGTCTTTAACAAGAAGGAGCCTATCGTGGCCTATCAAGAAGTGATGTCGTTAACCGCATTGCCGGAATTGGCACCCAAAAAAATCAGCCTGGGCGATACCGATATTCTGTTGATAAAAAAAGGAGATCGGGTTTTCGCCCTCGAAGCCACCTGTCCCCATTCCGGCGCTCCGCTGGAAAAAGGCGCGCTTTGCGAAGGCAAGATTATATGCCCCTGGCATAAGTCGGTATTCACCATTGAGGAAGGCGCGCTGTGCGAACCTCCCTCCCTGCGCGATTTAAAGCGTTATCCGGTCAAGATTGAACAGGGCAAGCTCTGGGTCGACCCGCAGGCGGAACCGGGCGCGGGGCCGCTGGATAAGGTGACGACCCAGGATGCGCTGGTGGTCCTGGGCGTCGGCGCCGGCGGTAGCGCCGCCATTAAGGCGCTGCGCGAAAAGGGTTATCACGGTCGCCTGGTGGTTATCGAACGTGAAAAACAGGCGCCTTACGATCGCACCACCTTGTCCAAATTTGTTCCGCAGGGAGATATGGATATCGACGAGGTGCCGTCGCTCCTGGACGATGATTTTTATCAACAGCAAAAAATCGAGCGTATTAACGGCAACGTCGAAAAACTGAGCGCCGCCAAGCATCAGCTGCGGCTGGAAGACGGCACGATGATTCCTTATCGCCAGCTGTTGCTGGCCACCGGCGGCATCCCGCAGCGCCCCGATTTGCCCGGCAAGGCGCTGTTCGGCATCCAGGTCCTGCGAAGCTGGGAGCAGGCCGCCGTGCTGGTAGACACCGTCGAGAAGGAAAAACGCCTGGTGATTATCGGCAACAGCTTTATCGGCATGGAAGTCGCCGCGGCGTTCCGTAAGCAGGATGTGGATGTGACGGTGATAGCCGAGCATCCGCTGCCGTTCGAGAAACAGTTCGGCAAAGAGCTGGCGAGTTTCTTCCGGCGGCGTCACGAGCAGAAAGGCGTGAAATTTGTCGAAGGCCTGCCCGCGGAGTTTACCGGCGAGCGTCAGGTGGAGGCGGTAGTGTTGAAAGACGGTACGCGCATCGAGGCCGATTTGGTGCTACTGGCCACCGGTGTGGCGCCGGCGACCGGGTTTATTGACGATCTGCCGCTGAATAAAGACGGTAGCCTTAATGTGGACGCCTCCATGTCGGCGGGCCAGGATATTTTTGCCATCGGCGATATCGCCACGTTTCCGCTTAACGGCAAACCCACGCGCATTGAACATTGGCGTGTGGCCCAGCAGCATGGCCGCGTGGCCGCAAGCGTGATGGCGGGTCAGGATGAGATCTATGATTCCGTACCGTTTTTCTGGACCCAGCATTATGGCGTGCGCTATGAGTATCTTGGCCATGCCGGGAAATGGGATACCATCGACATGACCGGCTCGCCCGATAACGATGATTTTGTGGCGCTGTATGCCCTCAACGATGAACTGGTGGCGGTGGTCGGCACCGGTCGTATGCGCACCACGGGTACCTTGCTTATCAAAATGAGGGAGAAACTGACGCTGCAGCAGGCGAAACGCATCGTGGCGGAAGTGGTGGAGCCGGAAAGCTAACCGAGGCCGCCGGCCCGGGCGTGCCCGTCTGGGAGGGCCTTCCTGAAAAACTGTCCGTTGCGCGGGCGCGATCGCCGGTCTTTTTTTGCCGGTTCCGGCCGACGTAAGGGACAATCCTGTAATTAATATGGTATGTAATAAGCTGGCATGCGGCGGCCGTGGGGCGTCGCATGCCCGGCCCGCGACTTTTCGCCCAAAGGCCGTTCGCCGGTTAGTGCGCGTGCGAAGTCAATGCTATGATGCGCAGCTGGACTGAAAAAGTCGTTGGATAAAAGGATATGCGGTTAATGACACAGCCCATTTATTTGGTTGGCGCTAGGGGATGCGGTAAAACCACGGTTGGCCTCGCGCTGGCCGGGGTGTTGGGATTTGAGTTTATGGATACCGACCAGCTGTTGCTGAGCACCACCGGCCGCAGCGTGGCGCAGATCGTCAAAAGCGAGGGCTGGGCGGGATTCAGGGCAAGGGAAAGCGCTATCCTGCGCGCGATTGCCGGCGGGCGCAAAGTGATCGCCACCGGCGGCGGCATTGTGCTGGCGGAGGCCAATCGCCGGTTTATGCGGGCGAACGGCACGGTCATTTACCTCCATGCCCGGCCTGAGGTCCTGGCGCGGCGCCTGGAGGCGTTTCCCGAGGAAGACCAGCGGCCAAGCCTGACCGGGCGGCCGATTGCCGAGGAGATCGCTGAAATCCTGCTGGCCCGGGAAGCGTTATACCAGGATGCGGCCCACCATGTGCTGGATGCGTCCTCTTCCCCGGAAGCCGTGGTGTCGGCGATATTGCAGCAGCTCCACCCCTGCGCCGCCGGATAACGCGGCGCCATGCGCAACCCCGGGGATTGACCTATACTTACCCGACCAAATCATAAAATAAGGAAGTGATTATGGCGAGTAAACCCCCTTATCCCCGCGAAGCCCATATCGTTAAAAAAGAGAAGGGGCCGCCGGGTAAAACCAAGACGGTGTTTGAGCTGCGGGCCGATCATCCCAAGCCCGACACGCTTATCAGCGAGCATGATTCCGAACACGAGGCGCTGGACGCGAAAGAGCGCTACCAGGGCGAAGACAAGACCTGAATTCCCTGCCAGCCGGATCGGATCAATTTTCTCGGTCCGGCTAATTATCTTCCCCTAAGACGGTTATTTTCTTTTTTCTCGCCGGTGAATCCGCCGCGCTTATCCGCGGGTATTTTTTTGCACGCCGGCCGGCATTTCCCGGTAATAAGGCGTGACAAATCAACGATCGTGCTTTTACTATGAAGTACTGAAAATATTATCGAAAGGAATGGATCTATGCTGAATGTAAATGAGTATTTTGCCGGGAAGGTAAAGTCCATTGGTTTTGATTCCGCCAGCATCGGCCGCGCCAGCGTGGGGGTGATGGAAACCGGCGAATACACATTCACCACGGCACAGCCCGAGGAAATGACCGTCATTAACGGCGCGTTGCGGGCATTGTTACCGGGCTCCCACGATTGGCAGGTCTTTATGCCCGGCGAAAAATTCTTTGTTCCGGCGCAAAGTGAATTTATTGTCCAGGTGGCGGAAGCCAGCGCGTATTTATGTAAATATATGAGCAAATAATGGGGCAAAACCGCGGGCAGGCTATGGTTTGCCCCGCAATGCCGGCAAACCGGCGCATAAGTCGCCGGGCAGGGAGAGCGGAAAGCATAACGCGTCATGGACTCATCCGCCGGTAGCGTAGTGGTCCTGGTCCAAGGCCACAGGCGTTGGACCGCACAATGGCGCGCACGGATGGGCGCCATCGCTGCGCGTCCGGGCGCGGCCCCGCTAAAAACGGCACGGCTTCACGGTGTTGTTACCCGTCTGATCCTGGCCTCGTCACTCCCGCCAGCAACCTTTTTCAGCGCTGGGCTTCGCCGCCCAGGGCAACGGTCAATTCTTCAATAAGCGTCGCCAGTTCGCCGGTCATCAGGATAAAATCCGCGTCAAAACGCTGGGCGAAATCCTCGCGATCGATATCATCGTTCTGTTCGCGTAAGGTATCGGAAAACTTAAGGCGCTTGATTGTGGCGTCGTCGGCCAGGATAAACTGCACCCGTTCCCGCCAGTCCAGCGCCAGCTTGGTCACCACCTTGCCGGCCTCGATATGGGCGGCAATTTCGTCGCTGGCCAAATCCTGCTTTTTACAGCGAATGATGCCGCCGTCCTCCAGCAGCGCCTTGAGTTCGGCCTCGTCCTGCACCAGGAATCCGGCCGGCGGTTCACCGCCGCGCACCCACTGCGTCAGGGTCAGCTCAATGGGGTTTTCCAGGGTCAGGGGCACCACCGGCAGCGAGCCGAGGGATTTACGCAACAGCGCCAGGGCATCCTCGGCTTTCTTGGCGCTGGCGGCGTCGACAATCACCAGGCCTTTGACGGTGTCCAGCCAGATGAACGTCTGGCTAAAGCGGCTGAACGCGCGCGGCATCAGGCTGAATAACACCTCATCCTTTAGCGCGTCTTTTTCCGTTTTGCGCAGCTTACGGCTTTGCTCGGTTTCCAGCTTATCGATCTTGCCGTTCAGCTCTTGCTTGACCACGGAAGACGGCAGGATTTTTTCTTCTTTGCGCACGCAAATCAATATCTGGTCATTAACGGCATGGGTTAACGCGTCGCTTTTGTCGCCCAGCGGAGATACCCAACCCGACTTGGCCATATCCTGGCTGCCGCAGGGGGTAAATGATGAGGCCGCCAACTGTTTTTCCATCTCTTGCGCCGACAGCGTAATATCGCGGTTCAGGCGGTAAATCATGATATTTTTAAACCAAAACATAAAGTGAGATCCCTGATCCGGCACGTCGGTAAGCGTGCGGGTTAATCAAACGCAGCGCGCATGATAGCGCATCCCGGCGCTAAAATCGGCAAAAATCAACCTGGCCGCGGCGTCTACAGAATGTCCGCCAGGGCGGCGGCAAGATACTCCACCCAGGCCCGGACCTTGCCGGGAATAAAGCGCGCGGCGGGATACACCGCATGTACCGCCATCGGCGGAAAATAATAGTCGGGCAATACGCGTACGAGGGTTTTGGCGGTTAACTGCCGGCGGATCAGCGGTAACTGGACGCCGCCTATCCCGAGTCCCGCTTCTATGGCCTGGATAAGCGTAAAGGTATTATTGGCCAGGAACACCGGCCGGACGGTCAACATCTCCGCGCCCCTGGGGCCCAGCAGGGTGAGTCCGGCGCCGTCGCCACGGCCGCTGTAGCGAATGTAAGGACGATCGGCTAATTCCGCCAGGGTTTGCGGCGCGCCCTGCCTGGCAAGATAGCCGGGCGCCGCGGCCAGGACGCGCTGCAGGGTGCCGAGCCTGCGCGCCACCGTGCCGGCGGTGCGCAGTTCCCCGAGACGTAGCGCGACATCAATTCCCTCGCTGATCACATCCGCCACCCGATCGTCCAGCAGCAGTTCGATAACGATATCCGGATGGCGCTGCTGAAAATCAAGCGCCAGCCGGGCGATATACTGCTGGCCGAGGCCCGTCGGCGCATGGATGCGCAAATGACCCTCCAGCCTCTGGTTCAGCCCCCGCAGCGTCTCTTCCGTTTCATTTACCGCCGCCAGGATCTGCCTGGCCTGCAGATAATAACGGCTGCCGCTTTCCGTCAGGGTGACGGAGCGGGTAGTGCGATAGAGCAATAATGTGCCCAGCAGTTTTTCCAGGGCGGCCACCTGCTGGCTTACGGCGGGCTGCGTCAGGCCCAGATCGCGCGCTGCCGCGGACAGGCTGCCCAGCTCGGCCACGCGCGCGAAGGTATGCATCGCGGTGAGTTTATCCATGGTGTTCCGTTTATTAGTTTTACTTATAACTGATAGTGGTTGTGGTCCTATTATCACTTTTTTGCTTATCAATTATAGTGACGCATCGTCTTTTTTCAGCGGAGAAAACACATGCAAAATAATCGGATTGCCCTGGTGGTGGGCGCCAACGGCGTTATCGGCGGCCGGCTCGTCGCGGAACTGGAATCCCGGCGGTGGCAGGTTATCGGCCTGTCGCGCCGCGGCGGCCGCGACCGGCCCGGCGTCAGCTACCTGGCGGTGGATTTGCTGGACGCGCAGGCGACAGGCCGGGCGCTGCGCCCGCTGACCGGCATTACCCATATTTTCTACGCCGCCTACCAGGATGCGTCCGACTGGGCGGGACTGGTTGTTCCCAATATGATGATGCTGAAAAACGTCGTTGAGGCAATCGAGCCGGTTGCCGGGAAACTGGAGCATGTCAGCCTGATGCAGGGCTATAAAGTCTATGGCGCGCACCTGGGGCCGTTTAAGACACCGGCGCGGGAAACCGATGCGGGACATATGCCGCCGGAATTCAACGTGGCGCAACAAACCTGGCTGGAGCAACGCCAGCGCAATAAACGCTGGACCTGGTCCGCCATCCGGCCGGGGGTGGTGGGCGGTTTTTCCCTGGGCAATCCGATGAACCTGGCCATGAGCATTGCCGTCTATGCCTCCATCTGCAAGGCGCTGGGGTTGCCGCTGCGTTTTCCCGGCAAACCGGGCGCTTACCACGCGCTGATGGAAATGACCGATGCGGGGCTGCTGGCGAGGGCCACGCTCTGGGCCGCCACCGAGCCCCGGGCGGGCAACCAGGCGTTTAACATCAATAACGGCGATCTGTTCCGCTGGAGTGAGCTGTGGCCGAAAATTGCCGGCTATTTTGAATTGGATCTGGCGCCGCCATTGCCCATGCCGCTAAAGGAAGTCATGGCGGATAAAACGGAACTCTGGCGGGAATTAACCCGCCGGCACCGTTTATCCGCACCGGATTATCAGGCGGTGTCGGGCTGGCCGTTCGCCGATTTCGTGTTCTCCTGGGATTACGATATGTTTGCCGACGGCAGTAAGGCGCGCCGCTTCGGTTTTCATGATTTTGTCGACACCGAAGCGATGTTCTACGCCTTGTTCGATGAATTCCGCCGGCGCCGCGTTATTCCGGGCGCACCGCATAACGCGCCTCCAGCCTGCTGATGCCCAGGCCGTTGATCTTTTTCACTTTGATTTGCACCGGGATGCGTTCCTTCATGGCATCCACATGGCTGATGACGCCTATCATCTTGCCGGTGGCGTTAAGCGAATCGAGCGCGTCCAGGGCAATATCCAGCGTTTGGGCGTCCAGCGTGCCGAAGCCCTCGTCGAGAAACAGCGAATCAATCTGGGTTTTGTGGCTGACCAGGTCCGACAGGGCCAGCGCCAGCGCCAGGCTCACCAGAAAGCTTTCGCCGCCGGAAAGGGTGCGGGTGTCGCGCACCGCATCCGCCTGCCAGGTGTCCACCACTTCAAGCTCCAGCTCCGCCTCGGTTTTGCGCTGCAGCTGATAGCGGCCGTGCAGGCGGGACAACTGCTGGTTCGCCAGATAAATCAGGTGCTCAAGCGTCAGACCCTGGGCGAACTTACGGAACTTGTCGCCCTCTTTGGAGCCAATCAGCTCGTTGAGATAGCTCCAGTCAGCGTAGCGGCCTTCGCCCGCGCTGATTTCCGCCATCAGGCTCTGCTGATCGCGCTGGCGCTGGCGGTGGCTTGCCAGTTGCTGCTGTAGCTGGCCTTGCCGCCGCGCCAGCTCCCATAATAATGCCTTAATATCGGCCAACGTTCGCTCCACGGCGGCAGAGTCGGCAGCCTCGTCCAGGGTGGCGGGACGATCGTCATGGTGTTGCCGCAGCGCCAGCTCCGCCTGCTGCCACATCACCTCCGCGCGCTGCCGCTCTTCCTTGATTTTCTCGCGCAGCTCACGCAGCCGATCCCGCTCCTGCCCGGGCAACAGGGCCGCCTGCAGCTCGGCCAGCCCGGCGTACGGGCTGTTTGCCAGCGCCTGCCGCAGCGCCGTCGCCGCCTGCTGCGCTTGTTGTGTCAGTTCCTCAAGCCGCCGCCGCTGCGAGCGGATTTCACCGGCCAGCAGATGCAGCTTTTCCTGCGCCTGCTGTACACTCAGTTCGGACTGCCGCCGGTCCCGCTCCACTTCCCCGGCCCGTGCGCTCAGTTGGGCGTTGAGCTGCGCCACGCTGTCATCGCCGGCCAGTTTGCGGCGTTCTTCACGCGCCAGGCGCAGCGCGTTGCCGGTTGTCTGCTGCCGCTGCGCGAGGTCGGCCAACTGTTGCGCCAGTTCGGCCAGGGCTTCCCGGTGGCCGCGCAGTTCGCCTTCCAGCGCGATAAGGTCGTTTTTCAGCGTCTGTTCCCGCTCTTGCTGGTACTGCCACTGCCGCCACTCCTCCTGGCGTTCGGCCAGCCAGGCGTCAACCGCGGATTCCGCCGGCAGGGTCAGTCCCAGTTGGGCGAGAGCCTCGCTGCTTTGCGCCGCCAGTTCGTCCATCCGTTGCTGTTGTTCCTGACGGCGCTGCTGCGTTTGCCGCAGACGTTGGGTCACCGCATCCTTCTCCTGGGCATTCAGCGCCAGACGGGCGTCGAGCCGTTGCCATTCGCCATCGGCCTGGGCAAGGGCGTCGCGGGCCGCCTGCAGCCCCTGGTTGTCCTGTTCACGCGCCTCCAACTGCCGGGCCAATGCCTGCTCATGCGCGTCCTGCTCAGCCAGCCAGGCGGCGGCGTGTTCGCCGGGCGCCAGATCCAGCCCGGCGGCGGCCTGTCGCCAGGCGTCGTCCAGCAACGCCAGTTCCTCTTGCAGGCGTACCTGTTGCGCCGTCGCCTGGCGCTGCTCCTGCTGCAGCATCTCGAGACGGGTAAACGCCGCCACCACTTCGGCCTTAAGCCGCTCCACCTCCGGCAGCAGTTCCTGCCGCCGCCGATCGGTGTGTTGCGGCTGCAGGTCCTGGTATAGGGCGATGCCGGGATGCTCGGTGGCGCCGCATAGGGGGCAGGGATCCCCCGGTCGCAACGCTCCGCGCAGTTCTCCGAGCGAGACGATATGCATTTCCAGGCGATGGCGCGCGGTCATCTCGTCCAGCAGGGCGGACTTATCCGCCTCGGCGCGCCGCAGCGCCGCCAGCGCGGCGGTAATAACGTCGCAGTCGCGCCGCAGTTGATCTTCCCGCGTGCGGTTGGCCGCCAGATCGCGGCTTACACGCTCCATTTGCGGCAGCAGGGACGACATCAGGGCGCGCCGGCCGCGCTGCTGCTGGCTGTGCTGCCAGTCGGCGCGCAGCGCGGCCAACGGGAACCGGGATTCCTGCTCATCGTGCAGGCCCTGACGTTCCGCCAGCTGCGCCGTGAAGGTCATTACCCGCTGCCGGCAGGCCTGCGACGCGCTGAGTTCCTTCTGGCGCGCAATATCGAGTTGTTCAAGTTCCCGCATGATTTGCGCGTCTTGCCGGGCCAGTTCGTCGATGTCGCGCTGTTCGCGCCGGCGGCGGGCAAACAGCTCGCGCCAGAGGGGGAGCTGCCCGCCCCATTGCCGGCAGACGGCATGCTCAAGCAGATAGCGGGCGACAAGCTGCGCCTGTTGCCCGGCCTCCTGATGTTGTTGTTGTTTCAGCGCCTGCAGCGCCTGTCGTTTCCGCTGCTGTTCCGTTTGGGCTAACCGCTGTTCCTCCTGTTGCGCGGCCTGTTGTTCCAGCCCGGCGATTTTCTGGTCCAGCGGCACGAGATGGTCGTTTATCAACTGCTGTTGCGCCAACTGATGCCGGGCGTGCTGCTCCCAGCGCGAGCGGGCGGCATCCGCCTGCTCGCGCAGCGGTTGCAGCGCCTGCTGGCTTTGCAGCTCCACCGCGCAGGCGCGGGCGAGCTCCTGCTCAGCCCGTTCCAGGTCCACGGCGCTGCGTTGCCGATCGTCGAGCAGGGGGCGCAGGGATTCCGCCGGTTCGCCGCGCGCCAGTCGCGCCAGCGGCGCCTGTGCTTCCTGCGCCGCCGCCTGCGCGGCCTGGCGCTGGGCCTGTGCCTGCGCCAGGGCGCCGGTCAACTGGCGCTGCCGCTCCAGCCAGGCGTGATGCCGTTGCGACTGCGATTGTTCGGCGTTCAGCCGGGCCTGCTCCAGGCGCAGGCTATCCAGCTCGGCGTCAAGTTCCCGCAGTTGGGGTTCGCTCAATAGTTCGATGGCGGCGGCGCGCGTACGCAGTGCCTCCAGTTCCCCGCGCACCGTTTTATGGCGTTCGAAAATTTCAGCGGAAATGCGGCCGTAGATATCGGTGCCGGTCAGTTCCTCCAGCAGTTCGGCGCGATTTTTCGCATCGGCGTTTAAAAATGCGGCGAAATCCCCCTGCGCCAGCAGCACCGATTTGGTAAAACGCGCGAAATCCAGGCCGGTCAGTTCGGTGGTCAGGCGCAGCTTATCGCTGATTTTATCCGCCAGGATGGCGCCGTCGGCCAAACGCGCCAGTTCAACCCTGGCGTTTTGCAGTTTGCCCTGCGGGCTGTTTTTCGCCCGGCGCTGGCTCCAGAAGGCGCGATAGCCCACGCCCTTGACCGAAAACTCGACTTCCGCCAGCGATTCGGCGGTAAGCCGGGTCATCAATTCCTGGCCGGGCAAGGCGTCCAGGCGGGGCGTGCGGTGATACAGCGCCAGGCAGATGGCGTCAAGAATAGTGGTCTTGCCGGCGCCGGTGGGACCGGTAATGGCAAACAGGCTGGCGCGGTCGAAGGGGTCGGCGGTAAAATCAATTTTCCACTCGCCCCTGAGCGCATTGATGTTTTTCAGCCGCAGCGTCAGGATTTTCACCGGGCGTCTCCTTTGGTTGCGGCATCCGGCGCCGGCGGGTTTTCCGCCGCGGCGCCTTGCTGTATGTCCGCCGTTACCTGGCGATAGAGCAAGCGTATGGCGTCCAGGTTCTCCGGCGCGGGGGAGGGGATCAGCGCCAGGCGCCGCTCAAACACGTCCCCGGCGCTCAGTTCGACCAGCGTTTCCCGTTGCCGGCGCGCCAGTGCCGACAGCCGCTGCTCGCGGTTACGGCGCAACAGCACGATTTCCACCGGCAAATCGGCCGCCAACTGCTGGATACGCTGCTGGATATCATTCAGCCAGGCGTCTGTCACCACCTCGATATCCAGCCAGACGGGCGAGGGCCCCGGGTAATCGCTAAACGAGCGCAACTGCGCCTCGATGTCCGCCAGGTCGCCTTTTATCAGGCGCAGGGCCTGGGTCTCCGGGATCAAAACCGGGGAAATGTCCGCCACGCCCCCGGCGTCGAAACTGACTATATTGATCTGCTTGGGCTGCCCGGTTTCATCAAAACTCAAGGCGATGGGCGAACCGCAATAGCGGATATGCTGCTGTCCGCCCACGCACTGCGGGCGGTGGATATGGCCGAGGGCGATATAATCCGCCGGCGGAAACAGCTGGGCGGGAAACGCGTCCAGGCTGCCGATATAAATATCGCGTACCGAATCGGTGGTGGCGGCGCCCACCGTGGTCAGGTGTCCGGTGGCGATAATCGGCAACCGGCCGGGCAACTTGGCGCGCAGGGCCAGCGCCCGGTCATATAGCGCCTGGTAATGTGCGGCGATGGCGTCCATCAGCGCCCGCTGTTTATCATCCCCCGATTCTCCGGCGCGGCTGGTCAGCACATCCCGCGGGCGTAAAAAGGGGATGGCGCACAGTATCGCCCCCGGCTTTCCACTACGATCGTTAAGTACAAAAACCGGTTGCCCGCCGCTGTCTTCGCGGTCGCCGTCGGCGTTGTCGTCATCGTCCCGGGCGCCGAACCCGCCGCCGGCGATAACCCGGGTATGCATGCAGGCCAGCAGCGCCCGGGATTCGTTCAATGTCGCCACCGCGTCATGATTGCCCGCCAGTATGATCAGCTGGCAACCGGTCGGCTGCAACGCCACCACGAAACGGTTGAACAGTTCGCGGGCATAGCTGGGCGGGGTGCCGGTATCAAAGATATCGCCGGCCACGATCACCGCGTCGATATCCCGTTCTGCCACCTGCGCCACCAGCCATTGCAGGAAGGCGCGGTGCTCCCGGGCGCGGTTTTTGGTGAAAAACGACTGACCCAGATGCCAGTCAGAAGTGTGAATGATCCGCATGACGCTCCAGCCAGAGTGTAAAAGTCAGGGCGAGAGTATAAACCTTACCCCGGGCGATGCCGACGTAAAGCTGTTAATTTGGCAACCCGGGACGAAAAAAAACCGCCATCCGCTATGCTTCTGGCACGATGGGCTGATTTTAATAAATCTGTCATAAAAGTGACGCATAATGCCCGGGCACGTTAACCGCAGAGATTAATGGCAGGAAAAAATGGCAAAACGCATATTAGTCGTGGAAGACGAAGCGCCGATTCGTGAAATGGTGTGCTTCGTACTTGAACAGAATGGCTTCCAGCCCATCGAAGCCGAAGACTACGGCACGGCGGTCAGCCGTATGGCGGAGCCTTATCCGGATCTGGTATTGCTCGACTGGATGTTGCCAGGCGGTTCGGGAATTCAATTTATCAAACATATGAAACGCGAGGTATTGACCCGCGATATTCCGGTCATGATGCTGACCGCGCGCGGCGAGGAGGAAGACCGGGTGCGGGGGCTGGAAGTGGGCGCCGATGATTATATCACCAAACCGTTCTCGCCCAAGGAGCTGCTGGCCAGGATCAAGGCGGTGATGCGCCGTATTTCGCCGATGGCGGTGGAAGATAAGATTGAGCTGCAGGGCTTAAGCCTGGATCCGTCGTCGCACCGGGTAACCTCCAACGAACTGGCCCTGGAGATGGGACCGACCGAATTTAAACTGCTGCACTTTTTCATGACCCATCCCGAGCGGGTATATAGCCGGGAACAGTTGTTAAATCATGTCTGGGGCACTAATGTGTATGTTGAGGACCGGACGGTTGATGTGCATATTCGCCGCCTGCGCAAAGCGCTGGAAACCGGCGGTCACGATCGGATGGTGCAGACGGTCCGCGGCACCGGCTATCGTTTTTCCGCGCGCTATTAGCGCGGTATAAGGGGAGCTCTGCCGGTGCTGGAACGTTTATCCTGGCGTAAGATTTTGCTGGAACTGGGGCTGTTTTGCCTGCCGGCCCTGCTGTTGTCGCTTTTTGTCGGCCACCTGGCCTGGCTGTTGGTGGCGGCGCTGCTGGCCGCGCTGGTGCGCAACTATTATTACCAACTGCGGCTGTCCCGCTGGTTATGGGTCGATCTCCGGCATACGCCGCCGGAAGGGCGGGGAAGCTGGGAACCGCTGTTCTATGGCCTGCATCAGATGCAGTTGCGCCACCGGCGGCGGCGGCGTGAACTGGCGACATTGTTCAAACGCTTTCGCAGCGGCGCGGAAACCTTGCCTGATGCGCTGGTGATGTTGACCGACGACGGCCATATTTTCTGGTGCAACGGCCTGGCGCAGCAGCTGCTCGGGTTTCGCTGGCCGGAAGACAACGGCCAGCATATCCTTAACCTGCTGCGCTATCCCGAATTCAACAGCTATATCCAGGGCCAGTCGTTCGAGCGCCCCTTGACCCTGCTGCTCAATAAGCAACGTTACGTTGAATTCCGCGTGATGCCCTATACCGACGACCAGCTGTTAATGGTGGCCCGCGACGTGACCCAGATGCGCCAGCTGGAAGGCGCCAGGCGCAACTTTTTCGCCAATGCCAGCCATGAACTGCGTACGCCGCTGACGGTGTTGCAGGGATATCTGGAAATGATGAACGACCAGGATATGGATGAAGCCATGCGCGCCAAGGCCATCCACACTATGCAGGATCAGACGCAGCGCATGGAGCGCCTGGTCAAGCAGTTGCTGGTGTTATCCCGTATCGAGGCCGCGCCCCAGGGCGAGGTCAATGAACGCGTCGATATTCCGGCCATTCTCAAGCGCCTGCAGCAAAGCGCCGGGGCGCTCAGCCAGGAACGGCATGAGATCGTGTTCCGGGTTAATGAACAGTTGCTGGTGCGCGGCAATGAGGATCAGCTGCGCAGCGCGATGTCGAACCTGATATACAATGCGGTCATCCATACGCCGCCGGGCACCCGCATCGAGGTGTGCTGGCAGCGTACCGCTGAGGGCGCGCAGTTTCAGGTCAGCGATAACGGGCCGGGCATCGCCCCAGAGCATTTACCGCGCCTGACCGAGCGTTTTTACCGGGTTGACAAAGCCCGTTCGCGCCAGACCGGCGGCAGCGGCCTTGGGCTTGCCATCGTTAAGCACGCGCTCGGCAATCATGACGCCCATCTTGATGTTATCAGCGAGCCGGGCGCGGGTACCCGCTTCTTTTTTACCTTGCCCAACCGGTTGATTGTCCTCCCCGTCCTGGCCGAAAATAACCCCACTTCTCCTTCACGTGTCAAATCCCGATGATAAAAGCAGTAAAAACCCTGGGCTGGCTGCTCTGCCTGCTGTTGACCCTGCCGGCGGCGGCGCGGCCGCTGTCGGTGCTGTCGGGTAGCCTCACCAGCAGCGGTTCCGATACGCTGGCGAATATGATGGCCCTGTGGGCGGCGGATTTCAGGCATGACTATCCGGATGTCGGCGTGCAGATCCAGGCGGGCGGATCGGCGACGGCGGCGACGGCGCTGGCCGCGGGAACGGCGCAAATCGGGCCGATGAGCCGCATGATGAACGCGACTGAAATCGCCGCGTTCCAGCGCCATTACGGCTACCCGCCCCTGGCGGTGCCGGTGGCCTTGGATGCGCTGGTGATTATAGTCAACCAGGATAACCCCCTGCCCAGGTTGCGCCTGCGCCAGTTGGACGCCATTTTTTCCATCACCCGCAGCTGCGGCGACGCCCCTGCCGTCACCCGCTGGGGGGAGCTCGGCCTAACCGGGCGGTGGGCCGATATGGCCCTGCTGCGCTATGGCCGCAATTCCGCCTCCGGTACCTATGGCTTTTTCCGCCAGCGCGTGCTGTGCGGCGGTGACCTGCTGGCATCGGTCAATGAACTGCCCGGGTCGGCTTCGGTGGCGCAGGCGGTAAGCGCGTCGCGCAACGCCATTGGTTACGCCGGCATGGGGTTTCATACCGCCGGCGTGCGGATCCTGCCGTTAACCGACGAGGCCGGCCGCCAGGTGACGCCGGACGAGTCGGCCTTGCTTAACGGCGACTATCCGCTGGTGCGCTATCTCTATATTTATCTGAATAAGCCCCCTGATACCCCATTGGCGCCGGTCACCGCCGCCTTTATGGACCGTATTTTGTCGCCCCAGGGCCAAAGCCTCGCCCGCCAGGGCGGCTACCAGCCCTTGCCTGAACCCATAAGGCTACAGGCGCGCCGGGATATCGGGCTGCAATGAGGTGTGTCGGCAGGGTGGGCCGTCGCCCGCGGGTGATCATGAATAATGTTCAACACGGGTGAATTTTCTTCGCCATGGCGATGCGCCGCCGCGTGCTAGTATGGATGCGGGCATTATAGACGTCCGGATGTCTATATGTCACCGACGGAAACTATTGCCCACCGGGAATGTTTACATCCTGAACTATTCACTAAATCTTATTATCTTGCGGGCCTTGTCCAGGCCGGCAAAATAACGCCGGAGTTCAAACATGCAAAGAAATACGCCTCCCTTTCGCGCTGATGTGGTGGGCAGCTTATTACGCCCCGAGGCGATTAAGCAGGCCCGCAAGCAGTTGCAGCAAGGGGCCATTACTCCCGCGCAGCTGCGTGCCGTCGAGGATACCGAGATCCGCCGGGTGGTGGAACTGCAGCGCGGTCTGGGGCTGCAGGTGGTCACCGACGGCGAGTTTCGCCGCGCCTGGTGGCATTTCGATTTTTTTGAGGGGCTGGACGGGGTGGAAGGCTACGACGTCGACCAGGGTATCCAGTTTTCCGGGGTGCAGACCAAGGCGCGCAGCATTAAGGTCACCGGCAAGGTGGCGTTCCGCCAGCATCCGATGCTGGCGGATTTCCGCTATCTGCGCAGCGTGGCCGGCGATGCGGTGGCTAAAATGACCATACCCAGCCCGAGCGTGATGCATTTTCGCGGCGGGCGCGGTGCCATCGACGCCGGCGTCTACCCTGATCTGGCGGCGTATTTCGCCGATCTTGCCCAGGCCTGGCATGACGCTATCCGCGCCTTTTACGATGCCGGCTGCCGTTACCTGCAGCTTGACGATACCGTGTGGGCTTATCTGTGCTCGACGGACCAGCAGCGCCAGATCCGCGAGCGCGGCGAGGATCCGCGGCAATTGGCGCGCATTTATGCGGATGTGCTCAATCAAGCGCTGGCGGGCAAACCGGACGATCTGGTGGTTAGCCTGCATGTTTGCCGCGGCAATTTCCGCTCCACCTGGATTTCCGAGGGCGGTTATGAGCCGGTGGCGCCTATCCTGTTCGGCGAGGTCAAGGTCGACGCCTTTTTCCTGGAATATGACACCGAGCGCGCCGGCGGTTTTGAACCGCTGCGGTTTATCAAACCCGGCCGCCAGCAGGCGGTGCTGGGCCTTATCACCTCCAAAACCGGTGAATTGGAAGATCCTGAGGCGGTGCTGGCGCGCTTGCGCGAGGCCACCCGTTATATCAGCCTGGACCAGCTGTGCCTGAGCCCGCAGTGCGGCTTCGCCTCGACGGAAGAAGGCAATAGCCTGACCGAAGCCCAGCAATGGGACAAACTGCGGCTAGTGCTGGATGTTGCGGGCCGCGCCTGGTAACGCCAGCGCCCGGCTATCCCGCCCGCGGCAAAATACCGCGGGCGGGCATGGTCGCCGCGGGTTAAGGGGCGGCCCGGGGGTGCCACCGGTATCCATGCCTTTCTGTTATAGTTAAAAGCGCGTCCCTTCAACTATCTTGTAGCAGAAATTACCCAGGCTATGAAAGTATTCACTGCTTTTAGGGTATTTTTTTGGCTTATCATTCTGCTTTTATCTTCAACTATTGCCTTACCGCGCTTTAAACGTTTAAATTGCGCCGGTTATTGCATGCTTCACGCCGTTTTGCACCCTTTTAGCGCTCCGGTCCCGGCAAACAGGCCATTACGCCATGGCCCGCGAGATATCCCGCTGCTGTTGGTGATGTCATAACCGGCATGAGTCGTCATAGGTTTTACTTATTTTTCGCATCCAGACAGGCATTACATTATTCCATGAGCCAGCGTTTAAGCATCAGAGATATCCTCGCCCTGGGTTTTATGACCTTCGCCTTGTTTGTCGGCGCGGGCAATATCATTTTCCCGCCGATGGTGGGATTGCAGTCGGGCCCTTATGTCTGGTGGGCCGCGGCGGGGTTCCTGATTAGCGCGGTTGGGCTGCCGGTACTGACGGTGATTGCCCTGGCCCGGGTGGGGGGCGGCATTGACGCCCTCAGTTCCCCCATCGGCAGAAAAGCGGGACTGCTGCTGGCCGTGGTATGTTATCTGGCGGTGGGGCCGCTGTTCGCCACGCCGCGCACCGCGACGGTATCCTTCGCCGTGGGGCTGGCGCCGTTTACCGGCCAGGGGGATCTGCCGCTGTTTCTTTACAGCCTGGTCTATTTTGCGCTGGTCATCGCCATCTCGCTCTATCCCGGCCGCTTATTGGATACGGTCGGGCACATCCTGGCGCCGCTGAAAATGATTGCCCTGGCGGTCCTGGGCATCGCCGCGCTGCTGTGGCCGGCGGGCAATCCCATTCCGGCGACCGACGCTTATGCCCATATGCCGTTCTCCAACGGTTTTGTCAACGGCTACCTGACCATGGATACCCTGGGCGCCATGGTATTCGGCATCGTGATTGTCAATGCGGCCCGCTCGCGCGGCGTGAACGACGCCGCGCTGCTGACCCGCTACACCATACTGGCCGGGCTGATAGCCGGCGTCGGGCTGACGGCGGTCTATATCACGCTGTTTAAACTGGGTTCGGGCAGCAGCGTGCTGCTGCCGTCGGCGCAAAACGGCGCCGAAATCCTGCACGCCTACGTCCAGTATACCTTTGGCAATGCGGGCAGCGGCTTTCTCGCCATCCTGATTTTCGTCGCCTGCATGGTGACGGCGGTGGGGCTGACCTGCGCCTGCGCCGAGTTTTTCAGCGAACATCTGCCGCTCTCCTACCGCACGCTGGTGTTTATACTCGGTCTGTTTTCCATGCTGGTGTCCAACCTTGGGCTGAGCCATCTGATCCAATTCTCCATTCCGGTGCTGACCGCGATTTATCCGCCGTGCATCGTGCTTATCCTGCTCAGCTTCACGCTGCGCTGGTGGCGCAGCAGCACCCGGATTATCGCGCCGGCGATGCTGATAAGCCTGGTCTTCGGCTGCGTCGATGCCGTCAAGCTCTCGTCATTCCAGGTCTGGCTGCCCGCGTGGATACAGCACCTGCCGCTGTCGGCCCAAGGCCTGGCCTGGTTGCCGCCCACGCTTACCATCGGTATCCTGGTCGCGTTCTATGATAAATACGCCGCGCATCATAAGGCCACCATCCGGTTATAACCTTTGCGCGCATTATTCACCGCGGGTCGTCCCGCGGCTATTTTTGACTGAAAAAACAGGGTAAATGGGTCATGCAACAACAACCCTCCGCATTAAAACGGGGTCTTACCACCCGCCATATCCGATTTATGGCCTTAGGTTCCGCCATCGGCACCGGGCTGTTTTACGGCTCCGCCGACGCCATTAAAATGGCCGGCCCCAGCGTGCTGCTGGCGTATATGATTGGCGGCGTGGTGGCGTATATCATCATGCGCGCACTTGGCGAAATGTCGGTACACAGTCCCCATGCCGGGTCCTTCTCCCGTTACGCCCAGGATAACCTTGGCGGGCTTGCCGGCTATATTACCGGCTGGACCTACTGCTTTGAAATCCTCATCGTCGCCATCGCCGACGTCACCGCCTTCGGCATCTATATGGGCGTCTGGTTTCCGTCGGTGCCGCACTGGGTCTGGGTGCTGAGCGTGGTACTGATAATCGGCGCCATCAACCTGCTCAATGTCAAGGCCTTCGGCGAAATGGAATTCTGGTTCTCGTTCTTCAAGGTGGCCACCATCATCCTGATGATCGTGGCCGGGTTCGCCATCATTATCTGGGGGCTGGGCAACGGCGGACAGCCCACCGGTATCCACAATCTCTGGTCCAACGGCGGTTTTTTCAGCCATGGGATAATGGGCATGATCCTGTCGCTGCAAATGGTGATGTTCGCTTATGGCGGCATTGAAATTATCGGCATCACGGCGGGCGAAGCCAATGAACCGGAAAAATCGATCCCGAAGGCAATCAACTCCGTGCCCTGGCGCATCCTGGTCTTTTATGTCGGCACGCTGTTCGTCATCATGTCCATCTATCCCTGGGATCAGGTGGGCACCGAAGGCAGCCCCTTTGTGCTCACTTTCCAGAAGCTGGGGATCCATACCGCCGCCGGCATTCTGAATTTTGTGGTGCTGACCGCCTCGCTGTCGGCCATTAACAGCGACGTATTCGGCGTCGGGCGCATGCTGCACGGCATGGCCGGCCAGGGACACGCGCCCAAGATGTTCGCCCGCGTATCGCGTAACGGCATCCCCTGGGTCACGGTGCTGGTGATGATGTTCGCGCTGCTGCTGGCGGTTTACCTGAATTACATCATGCCGGAAAATATTTTCCTGGTGATCGCGTCGCTGGCCACCTTTGCCACCGTCTGGGTGTGGATCATGATCCTGTGCTCGCAAATCGGCTTTCGGCGCAGACTCGGCGCACAGCAGGCCAAGGCGCTGGCATTCCCCCTGCCGGGCGGCGCGCTGACCTCGGCGGCGGGTGTATTGTTCCTGCTGTTTATCATCGGCTTGATCGGCTATTTCCCGGTGACGCGTATTTCGTTATATGTCGGCGGGATTTGGATTGTGCTGCTGCTTGCCAGCTACGCCCTGATGCAACGCCATAAAAACCGCCGCCTGGCAACCGCCCGCTAGGCCCGCCCACACCGATCTCAACGCAGACGTGTTAAGGGAGACCGTGCCAATGGGGTCGAATCGGGCGTGGTGTTCCCGCCCGACCGAGCGCCCCATGGCACGGTATGCCCGCCCGAACGAGCGCCCCATGGCACGGTATGCCCGCCAACACCGAGCTTAAAGCAGGCGTGTTCAAGGGAGACCGTGCCGATGGGGTCGAATCGGGCGTGGTGTTCCCGCCCGACCGAGCGCCCCATGGCACGGTATGCCCGCCAACACCGAGCTTAAAGCAGTCGTGTTCAAGGGAGAGCGTGCCAATGGGGTCGAATCGGGCGTGGTGTTCCCGCCCGACCGAGCGCCCCATGGCACGGTATGCCCGCCAACACCGCGCTCAAAGCAGACGTGTTAAGGGAGACCGTGCCAATGGGGTCGAATCGGGCGTGGTATTCCCGCCCGACCGAGCGCCCCATGGCATGGTATGCCCGCCAACACCGCGCTCAACGCAGACGTGTTCAAGGGAGACCGTGCCAATGGGGTCGAATCGGGCGTGGTATTCCCGCCCGACCGAGCGCCCCATGGCATGGTATGCCCGCCAACACCGAGCTCAACGCAGACGTGTTCAAGGGAGACCGTGCCAATGGGGTCGAATCGGGCGTGGTGTTCCCGCCCGACCGAGCGCCCCATGGCACGGTATGCCCGCCAACACCGCGCTCAAAGCAGACGTGTTAAGGGAGACCGTGCCAATGGGGTCGAATCGGGCGTGGTATTCCCGCCCGACCGAGCACCCCATGGCATGGTATGCCCGCCAACACCGAGCTCAACGCAGACGTGTTCAAGGGAGACCGTGCCAATGGGGTCGAATCGGGCGTGGTGTTCCCGCCCGACCGAGCGCCCCATGGCGCGGTATGCCCGCCAACACCGCGCTCAACGCAGACGTGTTAAGGGAGACCGTGCCAATGGGGTCGAATCGGGCGTGGTGTTCCCGCCCGACCGAGCGCCCCATGGCGCGGTATGCCCGCCAACACCGAACCCAAAGCAGAGCGTGCCGATACATCAATTGTATTCAGGCATAAAAAAACCGCCGGTTATCCGACGGTATTTATCGCGCGCGCTTTAAGCGGGCAAAATCAACAGACTATTACAAACGGCTGGCATTTTCCGACAGATACTTCGCCACGCCTTCCGGTGACGCGCCCATCCCTTCCTGGCCTTTTTCCCATTGGGCCGGGCACACTTCACCATGTTCCTCATGGAACTGCAACGCGTCAACCATACGCATCATTTCATCAATGTTACGGCCAAGCGGCAAATCGTTGACCACCTGATGACGCACCACGCCCTCTTTATCGATCAGGAACGAACCGCGCAACGCAACGCCGGCTTCCGGATGTTCGATACCATAGGCCCGGATGATTTCATGCTTAACGTCGGCCACCATCGGATACTGCACTTCGCCGATGCCGCCTTCGTTCACCGGGGTTTTACGCCAGGCGTTATGAACGAACTCGGAGTCAAAGGACACGCCGATGATTTCCACGCCGCGTTTCTGGAATTCAGCATAACGCTTGTCAAAAGCGATCAGCTCGGACGGACACACGAACGTAAAATCCATCGGCCAAAAGAAGATAACGGCGGGTTTGCCTTTGATATGGCTTTTCAGATTGAAATTTTCAACGATTTCACCGCTGCCCAATACAGCTGCGGCGGTAAAGTCTGGGGCTTGACGGGTTACCAGTACCATGAGTACTCCTGTAAAAAGCGGTTAAGTGAGTTGCTAACAAAAGAAACAAAACGAGGGCCAGTATAAGGTCTCGCGCCCGGGTGTAAAAGGCCATGGCGCCAATCGGTGAGATAGCTTTGACCAATTGAAGCGCTTATAATTCAACATTTATAATACAAAATAACCCCTTCCGGTGAAAGGGCAAAATCGCTAACGATGAAGCGCAAACGAAACTTACAAACTCCCGGCTCCCCGGCCCGCCATTTGCATTAAATCCGGATATAAACGCCAGAAGCAGGCTTCCAGCGCCGTGTAATGCAGTTCGATTTCCGGAAAGATGCCGCTTAGCGCCACAAGCCTGGGGCGGCGGCTGGCCATACCGTTAAAGACCGGCGCCAGAAAACCCAGCTCGGCATAACGCTCCAGCCAGCGCTCGCGCCACAAATAGTCATTCAGCGCTTGAAAGGACTCCGGCGTCCCCGGCAGGGCGGGCTTTATTTCGCCTTCAACCCGCTGCACGAAACGCCGCAGCGACACTTCAGGCTCGACCCGCCGCCAATGACGCGCCAGGAAATGATCCCACACCACATCCAGCGCAATCGGCGCCACCCGCCGGTAATCGGGGCTGAACAACGCCTTGGCGGCCTTCACTTCGGGATGGCTATCGGTAATGACATCAATCCTGCGATGCATACGAATGCCAGCCGCCACAGGCTCCGGAAACTGGCCGTCGGGATTGCCGCGGACAAAGTCCGCCATCAGGTTGCCCAGTAATGAGCTTTGCGCCAGGGAGGCGAGATGAAGATGGGCAAGAAAATTCATGCCATGAGTATAGGTTAAAAAAGGTTGGCATCCGCTTATTTCTTGCAGGCGCCGCCGCATAGCCCTAGACTAAGCCGCCTGTTTTTTGCGTAAAGTGAACCGAAATGCGAGTGGCCGATTTCTCATTTGATCTTCCTGAAAACCTGATTGCCCATTATCCCCAGCCGGAGCGCAGCGCCTGCCGCCTGCTCTCCCTCGACGGACCGACGGGCGGGATAAGCCATGGCGTATTTACCGATCTGCTGGATAAGTTGCGCCCCGGCGATTTGCTGGTATTCAACAATACGCGGGTGATTCCGGCGCGGCTGTTCGGCCGCAAGGCCAGCGGCGGCAAGATCGAAGTGCTGGTGGAACGGGTGCTGGACGAACACCGCGTACTGGCCCATGTGCGCGCCTCCAAGGCGCCCAAGCCCGGAAGCGCGCTGCTGCTGGGCGACGATGAGAGCATCAGCGCCACCATGGTGGCCCGCCACGATACCCTGTTCGAGCTGCGTTTCAACGAAGAACGGGACGTCTTGACGCTGTTGAACGATGCCGGGCATATCCCCCTGCCGCCCTACATCGACCGCCCGGACGAAGCCGCCGATCGCGAGCTGTACCAGACGGTCTACAGCGCACGTCCCGGCGCGGTGGCGGCGCCCACCGCCGGCCTGCATTTCGATGCGCCCCTGCTGGACGCGCTGCGCGGCAAAGGCGTCGAAATGGCATTTGTCACGCTCCATATCGGTGCCGGCACCTTCCAGCCGGTGCGCGTCGCCCAGCTTGAAGAACACGTCATGCACACTGAATACGCCGAAGTGCCGCAGCAGGTGGTGGACGCGGTACTGGCCTGCAAAGCGCGCGGCAACCGGGTGGTGGCGGTGGGCACCACCTCGGTGCGATCGCTGGAAAGCGCCGCCAGGGCCGCCGGCGATGGACCCCTGGCGCCATTTTTCGGCGACACCGATATCTTTATTTACCCCGGTTACCGCTTTCGCGTTATCGACGTGCTGGTAACCAATTTTCATTTACCTGAGTCAACCCTGATTATGTTGGTATCCGCTTTCGCCGGTTACCGGCATACTATGGCGGCTTACCAGGCGGCGGTTAACGAACGCTACCGTTTCTTCAGCTATGGCGACGCCATGTTCATCACCGCCAATCCCCGGGCGGCGCAGGAAAGCATCGGGGAAGCATAACCGGCCGGGCGGGGCTATCCGCCGGGCTTTTTTTTGTCGGGACAATAGGGTGCCGGCAATGACCGCATCGGACTGTTTATCCGGTGCCGGAGGACGAGTGAAGTATCAATTAATCAACACTGACGGCCTGGCGCGCCGCGGGCGCCTGACATTCGAGCGCGGCACGGTGGAAACCCCGGCGTTCATGCCCGTGGGCACCTACGGCACGGTAAAAGGCATGACGCCTGAGGAAGTGGCCGAAACCGGCGCGCAGATCCTGCTGGGCAATACCTTTCATCTCTGGCTGCGGCCGGGGCAGGAAATTATGAAACTGCACGGCGACCTGCATGATTTTATGCAGTGGCACGGCCCGATCCTAACCGATTCCGGCGGCTTCCAGGTCTTCAGCCTGGGGGATATCCGCAAGATCACCGAAGAGGGCGTGCATTTTCGCAATCCGATTAACGGCGACGCGATTTTCCTGAGTCCGGAAAAATCGATGGAGATCCAATACGATCTCGGCTCCGATATCGTCATGATCTTCGATGAATGCACGCCTTTCCCGGCCGAGCACGACTACGCGAAAAAATCGATGGAAATGTCGCTGCGCTGGGCGGCCCGCTCGCGCGAGCGTTTTGATCAACTGCAAAACAAAAATGCGCTGTTCGGCATAATCCAGGGCGGTATTTACGAAGATTTACGAGATGTATCGGTAAAAAGACTGGTAGAGATAGGCTTTGATGGTTACGCTGTGGGCGGCCTGGCTGTGGGCGAGCCGAAAGCGGACATGCATCGCATCCTGGAGCACGTCTGCCCGCAGCTCCCGGCGGATAAACCGCGTTACCTGATGGGCGTGGGCAAACCGGAGGATCTGGTGGAAGGGGTGCGGCGCGGTATCGACATGTTCGATTGCGTCATGCCTACCCGCAACGCGCGCAACGGCCACTTATTCGTCACCGGCGGCGTGGTGAAGATCCGCAACGCCAGCCATAAAAGCGATACATCGGTCCTGGATGAGCATTGTGATTGCTACACCTGTCGCAATTATAGCCGCGCGTACTTGCATCATCTCGACCGTTGCAACGAAATACTGGGTGCCCGTCTGAACACCATCCACAACCTGCGGTATTATCAGCGTCTGATGGCAGGTTTACGCCAGGCCATCGATGAGAGTAAATTAGGGCGTTTCGTGGAAGAATTTTATGGTCGGAGGGGGTTACCCGTTCCGCCGTTAGCCGTTGAGTTATATAACAATGAGGGAATTTAAATGAGCTTTTTCAGTTCTGACGCCGCCGGCGCAGCCACCGGCCCGTCCCAGGGAAGTCCTTACTCTCTGGTGATCATGCTGGTGGTGTTTGGTTTGATTTTCTATTTTATGATCCTGCGTCCGCAGCAAAAACGCGCCAAAGATCATAAAAAGCTGATGGATTCCATCGGCAAGGGTGATGAAGTGCTGACCACCGGCGGCCTGGTCGGACGCGTGACCAAAGTCGCGGATACGGGCTATATCGCCATCGCGCTCAACGATACCAACGAAGTGGTCATCAAACGTGATTTCGTGGCCGCCGTTCTGCCGAAAGGTACGATGAAAGCGCTGTAATTAACGATTTTCCCGAAGGGAACTGCCGTGTTAAACCGTTATCCTTTATGGAAGTACATCATGCTGATCCTGGCGCTGGTCGTCGGGCTGCTGTATGCGCTTCCAAACCTATATGGTGAGGATCCGGCCGTACAAATCACTGGCGCGCGCGGTGCCGCCGCCAGTGAGACGACGCTGGTCCAGATCCAGAATGTGTTAAAAGAACAAAATATCACCAGCAAGTCTATTGCGTTGGAAAATGGCGCCATCCTGGCGCGCTTCAGCAATCCGGACGTGCAGTTGCGCGCCCGCGAGGCGTTGTTAAACGCGCTTGGCGAAAATTATATCGTTGCGCTTAACCTGGCCCCGGCCACCCCGCCGTGGTTATCGGTGCTGGGCGCCGAACCGATGAAACTGGGCCTGGATCTGCGTGGCGGCGTCCATTTCCTGATGGAAGTGGATATGGATACTGCCCTGGGCAAACTCCAGGAGCAGACCATGGATACCCTGCGCACCGATTTGCGTGAAAAAGGGATCCCCTACGCCACCGTGCGTAAAACCGACAACAATGGCACCGAAGTGGGCTTTCGCGACGCAGCGGCCCGCGACCAGGCGGTTTCCTACCTGACCCCGCGCCATCGCGATCTGGTGTTCAGCAGCGTCGGCGACACCGGCCTGCGCGCCGTCATGGCGGATACCCGCCTGCGCGAGGCGCGGGAATACGCGGTACAGCAGAACATCACCATCCTGCGTAACCGCGTCAACCAGCTCGGCGTGGCCGAACCGCTGGTGCAGCGCCAGGGCGCCGACCGTATCGTGGTTGAACTGCCGGGCATCCAGGACACCGCGCGCGCCAAGGAAATCCTCGGCGCCACCGCCACCCTGGAGTTCCGCCTGGTCAATAGCACGGTAGACCGCACCGCGGCCGCCAGCGGCCGGGTACCGGGGGATTCCGAAGTGAAATCCACCCGTGACGGCCAGCCGGTAGTCCTCTACAAACGCGTTATCCTCACCGGCGATCATATTACCGACTCCACCTCCAGCGCCGATGAATATAACCGCCCGCAGGTCAATATCTCGCTGGACAGCACCGGCGGCACCAATATGTCCAACTTCACCAAGGACAATATCGGCAAGCCGATGGCGACGCTGTTCGTGGAATATAAGGACAGTGGTAAAAAAGACGCCAACGGCCGCTCGATCCTGGTGAAACAGGAAGAGGTTATCAACGTCGCGACCATCCAGTCGCGCCTGGGCAACAGCTTCCGCATTACCGGCATCGACAATCCGAATGAAGCACGCCAGCTGTCGCTGCTGCTGCGCGCCGGGGCTTTGATTGCGCCGATCCAGATTGTCGAGGAGCGTACCATCGGTCCGACCCTCGGCATGCAGAATATTACCCAGGGGCTGCAAGCCTGCCTGTGGGGACTGGTGGCGTCCATTGTCTTTATGGTGGTGTGGTATCGTAAATTCGGCTTGATTGCCACCACCGCGCTGGTTGCCAACCTGGTGATGATCGTGGGCATTATGTCCCTGCTGCCGGGGGCGACGCTGACCATGCCGGGTATCGCCGGGATCGTGCTGACGCTTGCGGTGGCGGTGGATGCCAACGTGCTGATCAACGAGCGCATCAAGGAAGAGCTGAAAAACGGACGATCGGTCCAGCAGGCAATCCATGAAGGCTATCGCGGCGCATTCTCCAGCATCGTTGACGCCAACGTCACCACGCTGATTACCGCCATTATCCTGTATGCGGTCGGCACCGGCTCTATCAAGGGCTTTGCCATTACCACAGCGATTGGGGTTGCCACCTCGATGTTTACGGCGATTGTCGGCACGCGTGCCATCGTTAACCTGCTTTACGGCGGTAAACGCATCAACAAGCTGTCAATTTAGGAGTGGACTGTGGCTCAGCAACATAGTGTTGAAGATTTGAATTACGGCCGTAGAGTCTATGACTTTATGCGCTGGGATTATGTGGCGTTCAGTATCTCGATTACGCTGCTGGTCATCTCGATCGCCATCATGTCGGTCAGGGGGTTTAACTGGGGCCTGGATTTCACCGGCGGTACGGTGATTGAACTGAACCTGGAGAAAACCGTCGATCTGGACGCCATGCGCGACGCGCTGGAGAAAGCCGGTTTCAAGGAGCCGCTGATCCAAAACTTCGGCAGCAGCCGCGATGTGATGGTGCGCATGCCGCCGGTGCAGGATGGCGCGGGTCAGGAACTGGGCAATAAAGTGCTCGGCGTGATCAACCAGACCTTCGAGCAGAACGCCGTGGTCAAACGCATCGAATTCGTCGGGCCGAGCGTGGGCAACGATCTGGCGCAGGCCGGCGGCATGGCGCTGCTGGTGGCGCTGATCTCCATCCTGATTTACGTCGGCATCCGCTTCGAATGGCGCCTGGCGCTGGGGGCGGTGCTGGCGCTGGCCCATGACGTGGTGATCACCATGGGGGTGCTGTCGCTGTTCCACGTGGAAATCGACCTGACCATTATCGCCTCGCTGATGTCGGTCATCGGTTATTCGCTTAACGACAGCATCGTGGTCTCGGATCGTATTCGTGAAAACTTCCGCAAGATCCGCCGCGGCAGTTCTTATGAAATCATCAACGTGTCCCTGACCCAGACCTTAAGCCGGACCATCATGACGTCGGCCACCACGCTGATGGTGGTGCTGATGCTGTTTATCTTTGGCGGTCCGATATTGGAAGGCTTCTCGCTGACCATGCTTATCGGCGTTTCCATCGGTACGGTTTCCTCCATCTATGTGGCTTCCGCCCTGGCGCTGAAGCTGGGAATGAAGCGCGAACACATGATGCAGCAGAAAGTCGAGAAAGAGGGCGCCGATCAGCCTTCGCTGCTGCCATAAAAGGCGCTGCCGGCATGACATTCAGGAACCCCGCAGCAGCGGGGTTTTTTTATGGCCGTTTACCGGCGGGCGGGCGCGGCTACTGCCGCGACAGTGGTTTTACCGCATCGGGGGCGGGCGGTGTCTCGGGGGCGTTGCGGATGATATCGCGCAGGCGGACAAAGCCCACCTGTTCCGGCGTCAGGCCGCTGAGCCGCAGCTCAAGCGTGGCTTCCGGTTTCGGCAGCAGGGAAGCCGGCACCACGATCGGCTGGCTAAGCGTATCGGCGGTCAGCGGCTTGCCGGAGGCGGGATCCACCTGGCCCCAATCGACCACCGCATGGAACGGGGGCAGCGCCGAGCCGTCCGCGGTGCGGATGCTCAGCAGCGCCCGCGACCCGTTGGCCTCGGTTTCCACCGCGCCCAGGCTGACCTGCAGCCTGCCGATAGCGCTGTCCACCTGCGCCGCGGCCTGCGCCGCCGGATAGAGATAAACGCCGCTGGTGGACTGCTCATTGAGCGCGTTTTGCTGCATCAGCGCCGAGGCCTGATCGTTGAGGTATTGCAGGCGCTGGTTAAGCTGGCCGATTTCCTTTTTCAATTCGGGGATTTTAGGGTTCGGTTGTTGCGCGCAACCCGCAAGGGACAGCAGGGCGAGGGTGGCGTAAAGCGAACGATAACTGATTGTCATAGCAACAGTTTCCTTTTTCTGTCAGTTAAATACAGCTTAGCCCGGAACACGCGGAAAGTCATGAAATGTTAGCGGGCGGGGATACCGAATCCCGCGGTTACCGGCGGCGGCCCTCTTTGTTGTCGGCGCGGTTCGCGCTAAACTACCTTATCCGTTTCAGCCGCGCAGGACGCCTTATGCATTGTCCCTTTTGTTCCGCAGTCGATACCAAGGTCATTGATTCCCGCCTGGTGGGTGAAGGCTCCCAGGTCCGGCGCCGGCGCCAGTGCCTGGTCTGCAATGAGCGCTTTACCACCTTTGAGGTGGCGGAGCTGGTCCTGCCCCGGGTTATCAAGAGTAATGAGATCCGCGAGCCCTTTAATGAAGACAAGCTGCGCGGCGGATTCCTGAAAGCGTTGGAAAAGAGGCCGGTAAATTCCGACGACGTCGAAATGGCCATCAACCATATCAAATCCCAGCTGCGCGCGACCGGGGAACGGGAAGTCCCGAGTAAAATGGTCGGCAACCTGGTGATGGACGCCCTGAAAAAACTCGACAAAGTGGCGTATATCCGTTTTGCCTCGGTATACCGCAGTTTTGAGGATGTACGCGAATTTGGCGAAGAAATCGCCCGCCTCCAGGATTAAGGACCACGCTATGCCGCTTGATGAACTCTACATGGCGCGCGCGCTGGAGCTGGCGCGGCGCGGCCGCTTTACCACCGCGCCCAATCCCAACGTCGGCTGCGTCATTGCGCGCGACGGCCATATTGTCGGCGAGGGCTACCATCTGCGCGCCGGCGAGCCCCATGCCGAAGTCCATGCCCTGCGCATGGCGGGCGGCGCGGCGCGCGGCGCCACCGCCTACGTTACCCTTGAGCCCTGCAGCCACCACGGCCGCACTCCGCCTTGCGCCGACGCGCTGGTGGCGGCCGGGGTGGCGCGGGTGGTGGTGGCGATGCAGGATCCCAATCCCCAGGTTGCCGGGCGCGGCATGTATCTCCTGCGCCAGGCCGGCGTATCGGTTGAGCACGGTCTGATGATGAATGATGCCGAGGCGCTGAATCCGGGGTTTCTCAAACGCATGCGCACCGGTTTTCCCTATGTGCAGCTCAAGCTTGCCGCCTCCCTTGACGGCCGTACCGCCATGGCCTCGGGTGAAAGCCAGTGGATAACCTCGCCCCAGGCCCGCCGGGATGTGCAGGTTTTCCGCGCCCAGGCCGGCGCCATTTTATCCAGCGCCGCCACGGTATTGGCCGACGATCCCGCCCTCACGGTGCGTTGGGACTCACTGCCGCCGAGCATTCGCGAGATGTATCCCCAGGCATCGCTGCGCCAGCCGTTACGGGTGGTTATCGATAGCCGGAATCGGGTTACGCCCCGGCATCGTCTGGTGGCCCAGGCCGGACAGACCGTGCTCGCCCGTCTGCGGCCCGATTCGCAGCCATGGCCACAGGACGTCGAACAGCTGACGGTGCCCGCCGCCGCAGGCGCGCCGGGCGGAACGGCGCATATCGATATCGTGGCGCTGCTGATGTTGCTGGCCCGGCGCCAGGTAAACAGCCTGTGGGTCGAGGCCGGCGCTTCGCTTGCCGGCGCCTTGCTTGACGCCGGGGTGGTGGATGAACTGATCGTCTACCTGGCGCCCAGGCTGCTCGGCGCCGGCGCGCGCGGGTTATGCGACCTGCCGGGACTGGAGACATTGGCGCAGGCGCCGGCGTTTGACTTTACCGACCTGTGCCAGGTCGGGCCGGATATCCGCCTGCGGCTTAAACCGCGCCACGAGCAGTAATTGGCCCGAGCAGCGGGCAAAAGAATATGTTAGAATCCGCCCCCTTGTGGGCAATTACCGCCATTTGTCAATTGAAGGAAAGCCATGAACGTTATTGAAGGTGTTGTCGCCACTCCGGATGCCCGCATAGCGATTGCGATTGCGCGCTTTAACCACTTCATCAATGACAGCCTGCTGGAAGGCGCTATTGATGCCCTCAAGCGTATCGGCCAGGTGAAAGACGACAATATCACCGTAGTCTGGGTACCGGGCGCCTACGAGCTGCCGCTGGCAACCCGCGCATTGGCCAATAGTAAAAAATTTGACGCCGTGGTGGCGCTTGGCACGGTAATTCGTGGCGGCACCGCGCATTTTGAATATGTCGCGGGCGAATGCAGCTCCGGTTTATCGGACGTCGCCATCAGCAGTGGGCTGCCCGTGGCCTTCGGCGTGCTGACGACGGAAAGCATTGAACAGGCAATAGAACGGGCCGGCACCAAAGCCGGCAACAAAGGTGCGGAAGCAGCGTTGACCGCACTGGAAATGATTAACGTACTGAAAGCTATCAAAGCGTAAGTAAAGGGGAAATTCGTGAAACCTGCTGCTCGTCGCCGTGCCCGTGAATGTGTCGTTCAGGCGCTTTACTCATGGCAGTTATCTCATAACGATATCGCGGATATTGAAGTCCAGTTCCTCGCGGAGCAGGATGTCAAGGATGTGGATATCGCTTATTTTCGCGAGCTGTATACCGGTACGGCGACGCATGCAGCGGAGCTGGATCAGCTTATGGCACCCTACCTTTCACGTCAGCTTGACGAGTTGGGCCATGTGGAGCGCGCCATTTTGCGCCTGGCGCTGTATGAATTAAGCAAGCGCCTGGACGTGCCGTATAAAGTGGCCATCAATGAGGCGATTGAGCTGGCCAAGACCTTCGGCGCGGAAGAAAGCCATAAGTTTGTCAACGGCGTGCTGGACAAAGCGGCCCCGCATATCCGTCCCAACAGGAAGTAACGTTTTTCCGGCCGGTTCTCCGGCCGCGGCCCTTTTCCGCAATAACATAGACAACACTATTTGGATAGGTTATGGCCTGTGGCGAATTTGACCTTATTGCCCGCTATTTCAATCGCGTAAGAAGCGTTCGGCGCGATGTGGTACTGGGCATCGGCGATGATTGTGCACTGCTGTCGGTTGATGAAAAACGACTGATTGCGGTCAGCACCGATACCCTGGTGGCGGGTATTCACTTTTTGCCGGATATCTCTCCCGCCGACCTAGGTTATAAATCCCTGGCGGTAAATCTCAGCGACCTGGCCGCCATGGGCGCCGATCCCGCCTGGCTGTCGCTCGCCCTCACCTTGCCCGACGTTGATGAATCCTGGCTGGCCGCCTATAGCGACAGCCTGTATGAACAGCTGGATTATTACGGCATGCAGCTGATCGGCGGCGATACCACGCGCGGTCCGCTCAGCCTGACGCTGACCATCCATGGGCTGATCCCCGCGGGGCGCGCCATCACCCGTTCGGGTGCGCGCATCGGCGATTGGATCTACGTCACCGGCACCCTGGGCGACAGCGCCGCCGGCCTGGCTATCCTGCAAAACCGGCTTGATGTCGATTCGCCGCGGGACCGTCAATACCTGCTGAGGCGCCACCTGCGTCCCCAGCCGCGCATCCTGCAAGGGCAGGCGCTGCGCGATCTGGCCAGTTCGGCGATCGATATCTCCGACGGCGTCGTCTCCGACCTGCGGCATATCCTCGACAGGAGCGAATGCGGCGCGCGCATCCATTTGGACGATCTGCCTTATTCCACCGCCCTGCGACGCCACGCCACGCCGGAGCAGGCGTTGCGCTGGGCCCTGGGCGGCGGCGAAGATTACGAACTCTGCTTTACCGTGCCCGAAATAAACCGCGGCGCGCTCGATGTCGCCTTAGGCCATACCGGCGCCGATTTTACCTGCATCGGCCAGATTGGGCCGCGTAGCGAAGGCCTGCAATTATTGCGCGATAATCAGCCGGTCACTTTCGATTGGCAAGGTTTTGACCATTTTAATCAGGAGTAAGCCATGACCATGGAAATGGCCCTTGCCAAAGGGCGGGTAAGGCTGCGCAATCCCTGGCACCTGCTGGCCACCGGATTCGGCAGCGGATTGTTTCCCTGGATGCCCGGCACCGCCGGCTCCCTGGCGGCAATCCCCTTATGGTGCCTGATAATCCAGCTTCCCTGGCAGCTCTACTCCCTGGTGGTCATGTTAAGCATCTGCCTGGGCGTTTATGCCTGTCACCAGACCGCCAGGGATATGCGCGTGCACGATCACGGCTGCCTGGTCTGGGATGAATTCGTCGGCATGTGGATTACGCTGATGGCCTTGCCGGTCAACGACTGGCGTTGGGTAGCGGCGGCCTTTGTGCTGTTTCGCGTGCTGGACATCTGGAAACCCTGGCCGATCCGCTGGTTCGATCGGGAGGTGCATGGCGGCATGGGGATCATGATTGATGACATCGTGGCCGGTATTATCGGCGCCGGCATAATTTTCGCCGTGGGCCATTACTGGCCGCTGTTCCTGACCTGATGTATCGGTACGCCTGGCGCCGGCCTGAACCCGATACGCCGGTGGAGGCTACCGGCATGGGGCGGCGAATCCGCCGGGCGGCATCAGGACGGTACCCCGCCCATGGCGGGCGGGGTTGGCCGCCGGTTTGCCCACCGGCGGCGGATCATTGAAAACCGACCGGATAATGCGGGGCGTAGGCGGTTTCCAGCTCGGCAATGTCCTGCTCATCCAGGATAACGTCCAGGGCGCCGACCAGGTCGTCAAGCTGTTCGGCGCGTGACGCGCCGACGATCGGCGCGGTAACCGCCGGTTTGCTCAGCACCCACGCCAGCGCCACCTGCGCCCGCGACACGCCCTTGCTGTCGGCGATGGCCGCCACGCGTTCGGCTATGCGGGCGTCGGCGTCGGCGCTGTTATCATAGAGCGCCTTGCTGACCAGGTCCGACGCTTCCCGCGCGGTGGTTTCGCCCCAGGGGCGGGTCAGCCTGCCGCGCGCCAGGGGGCTCCAGGGCAGCACGGCGATCCCCTCGGCCTGGCACAGGGGGTGCATTTCACGCTCCTCCTCGCGCTGGATCAGGTTGTATTGATCCTGCATGCTGACAAAACGGGTCCAGCCATGCAAATCGGCGGTATACAAGGCGCGGGCAAACTGCCAGGCGTACATCGACGACGCGCCGATAAACCGCGCCTTGCCGGATTGCACCACGTCGTGCAGCGCCTCCAGCGTCTCCTCCAGCGGCGTGTCGTAGTCCCAACGGTGGATCTGCAGCAGATCGACATAGTCGGTGCCGAGGCGGGAGAGACTGTCGTCGATGGATTGCAGGATATTGGCGCGCGACAGGCCGCCCGACAGATTGCTCATGGGGAAAAAGACCTTGGTGGCGAGAACGATGTCCTCGCGCCGCGCGAAATCGTTTAACGCCCGCCCGACGATTTCCTCGCTGCTGCCGTCCGAATAGCTGTTGGCGGTATCGAAGAAATTAATACCCAGCTCCAGCGCCTGCTTTATCAACAGCCGTGAGCTTTCCTCGGGCAGGGTCCAGGCATGCTTGCCCCTTGTGGGTTCGCCAAAGGTCATACAACCCAGGCACAGGCGGGATACGCGAAGATCGGTCTTGCCAAGCGTGGTAAACTGCATGTTTTTCTCCTGAGGGTGATGTTAATCATTACATTATAGTCAGATTGTTATGGGCGGCGGGGTGATTGCCATCCAGCCCCCGGGCCGGCAAACCCATTAATGCGGTTTTCCTTGACCCATTGCATGGAATCTTACCTCTTCATTAAGGATGATTGTGCGACTTACTCTCAACCCCTCGTCACTATAAACGCGTAGTACATTGAACACCGGGAAATTATGTCTAAATCTAATAAGTTAACCACCTTTATCCTGGCCTTTATGCTGCTGGGCATCGTCATGGGCGCCCTGGTGCACCAGTTTGCCAGCGCGGAGAATGCGCACGCCTATGCGGACAATATTGCATTATTAACCGACATCTTTCTGCGCCTGATTAAGATGGTCATTGCGCCGCTGGTATTTACCACGCTGACGGTAGGCATCATGAATATGGGCGATACCTCGGCCATCGGCGCCCTGGGCGGCAAAGCCTTTCTCTGGTTTATCTCGTCCTCCGTGGTGTCCATTTTGCTCGGGCTGACGGTGGTCACCCTCATGCAGCCCGGCGCCGGCCTTAACCTGCAAATCCCCGCCCAGGCGGTGGATACCGGCCTTGCCGCCAGCGGCATGTCGTTCAAGACCTTTATTGCCCATACCTTCCCCACCAGCATCGTTGACGCCATGGGGCATAACGAAATCCTGCAAATCGTGGTGTTTTCGTTATTCTTCGGCATCGCCGGGGCGTCGCTGGGGGAGAAATTCAATAAACCGCTGGCGGACGGACTGAACGTGGTCTCCCATATCATGCTGAAGGTGACGGGCTATGTGATGTATATGGCGCCGCTCGCCATCTTTGCCGCCGTGTCGTCGGTTATCGCCAACGAAGGGTTGGGCATCCTGAAAAGCTACGCGTCGTTTATCGGCGGCTATTACCTGGCCATCGCGCTGTGCTGCGTGCTGATGATAGGGTTCTGTTACCTGGTGTTGAAATCCGCCACGTTTCGCCTGCTGAGCATGCTGAAAGAGCCGGTGATCCTGGCGTTCACCACCAGCAGCTCCGAGGCCGCCTATCCCAAGACCCTCGAGCAGCTGCGGCGTTTCGGCTGCCCGAACAATATCGCCTCGTTTGTGCTGCCGCTGGGGTATTCGTTTAATCTGGTGGGGTCGATGATCTACTGCTCGTTTGCCGCCATGTTTATCGCCCAAGCCTATAACATCCGGCTCACCGGCGCGGAAATCACCATGCTGATGCTGACCCTGATGCTGGCGTCCAAAGGCATTGCCGGCGTGCCGCGCTCGGCGCTGGTGGTGCTGGCGGCCACCATTCCAAGTTTTAATATCCCGGTGGCGGGTATCCTGCTGTTGATGGGTATCGACCATGTGCTGGATATGGGGCGGTCAGGTATTAACGTACTGGGCAACGGTATCGCCACCGCCATGCTGTCGCGTCCGGAAACGGAGCCTGAAGCATCGGGCGAATGGCAGGAAAATCACTGAAAAATAGCCCGCCACCACCGCGCTTAAAGCAGACGTGTTCAAGGGAGAGCGTGCCAATGGGGTCGAATCGGGCGTGATTTTCCCGCCAGACCGACCGCCCCATGGCGCGGTATGCCCGCCACCACCGCGCTTAAAGCAGACGTGTTCAAGGGAGAGCGTGCCAATGGGGTCGAATCGGGCGTGATTTTCCCGCCCGACCGAGCGCCCCATGGCGCGGTATGCCCGCCACCACCGCGCTTAAAGCAGACGTGTTCAAGGGAGAGCATGCCGATGGGGTCGAATCGGGCGTGGTTTTTTCGCCCGACCGAGCGCCCCATGGCGCGGTATGCCCGCCACCACCGCGCTTAAAGCAGACGTGTTCAAGGGAGAGCGTGCCGATGGGGTCGAATCGGGCGTGGTTTTTTCGCCCGACCGAGCGCCCCATGGCGCGGTATGCCCGCCACCACCGCGCTTAAAGCAGACGTGTTCAAGGGAGAGCGTGCCGATGGGGTCGAATCGGGCGTGGTTTTTTCGCCCGACCGAGCGCCCCATGGCGCGGTATGCCCGCCACCACCGCGCTTAAAGCAGACGTGTTCAAGGGAGAGCGTGCCGATGGGGTCGAATCGGGCGTGGTCTTTTCGCCCGACCGAGCGCCCCATGGCACGGTAGGCCCGCCGGCACCGCGCTTAAAGCAGACGTGTTCAAGGGAGAGCGTGCCAATGGGGTCGAATCGGGCGTGATTTTCCCGCCCGACCGAGCGCCCCATGGCGCGGTATGCCCGCCACCACCGCGCTTAAAGCAGACGTGTTCAAGGGAGAGCGTGCCGATGGGGTCGAATCGGGCGTGGTTTTTTCGCCCGACCGAGCGCCCCATGGCACGGTAGGCCCGCCACCACCGCGCTTAAAGCAGACGTGTTCAAGGGAGAGTATGCCGATGGGGTCGAATCGGGCGTGATTTTTTCGCCCGACCGAGCGCCCCATGGCACGGTAGGCCCGCCGGCACCGGGCTTACCTAAGGCGCCGCGCCAAACCCTCAGGCCAGCCAGCGCTCAATCCGGGCTTGGATCCCGGCGCTGTCCAGCCCGAGCGCGGCGCGCATTTCCTCCTGGCTGCCCTGCGGGATAAACCGATCGGGCAGGCCGATATTCAAGACCGGCACCAGCAGCCGCTGGTGCATCAGGAATTCATTCACGCCGCTGCCGGCGCCGCCCATGACGGCGTTCTCCTCCAGCGTCACCAGCGCTTCGTGGCTGGCGGCCAGTTCCTCGATAAGACTTTCATCCAGCGGTTTAACAAAACGCATGTCCACCAGGGTGGCGTTTAGCGCGTCGGCGACGACGCGCGCGTCGGCCAGCAGGGTGCCGAAGTTAAGGATGGCGATCTTTTCGCCCTGGCGGCGGATGATCCCCTTGCCGATGGCCAGCGGCGCCAGTGGCGCCAGCGCCGCGCCGGTACCGCTGCCGCGTGGATAACGCACCGCCGACGGCCCGTCCTGATAGTGATAACCGGTATGCAGCATCAGCCGGCATTCGTTTTCATCGCTCGGCGTCATGATAACCATGTGGGGCACGCAGCGCAGGAAGGATAAATCAAACGCGCCCTGGTGGGTCGGCCCGTCGGCGCCGACGATGCCGCAGCGATCGATGGCGAACAACACCGGCAAACGCTGGATGGCCACGTCATGGATCAGCTGATCGTAGGCGCGCTGCAAAAAGGTGGAGTAAATGGCCACTACCGGTTTATAACCGCCGATGGCCAGGCCCGCGGCGAAGGTCACGGCATGTTGTTCCGCAATGGCCACGTCGAAATACTGGCCGGGGTACTGCCGCGAAAAGCGCACCATGCCCGAGCCTTCGCGCATGGCGGGGGTGATTGCCATCAGTTTATCGTCAGTCGCCGCCGTCTCGCACAGCCAGTTGCCGAAAATCGCCGAATAGGTGGGCAGCCCGCCGGCGCTTTTGGGCAGGGTACCGGTCTCGGGATCAAATTTCGGCACCGCATGCCAGCTGATGGGATCTTTCTCCGCCGGGGCGTACCCCTTGCCTTTTTTGGTCATGATATGCAGGAACTGGGGGCCTTTCATGGCGCGCATGTTTTTCAGCGTATGCACCAGTCCCAGTACATCGTGCCCGTCCACCGGGCCGATATAGTTGAATCCCAGTTCCTCGAACAGCGTACCGGGCACCACCATGCCCTTGATATGTTCCTCGGTGCGCTTGACCAGCTCCTTAATGGGCGGAATGCCGGACAGCACCCGCTTGCCTCCCTCGCGCAGGGTAGAGTACAGCTTGCCGGAAAGAATCTGCGCCAGATGGTTGTTCAGCGCGCCGACGTTTTCGGAGATCGACATTTCGTTATCATTGAGGATCACCAGCAGGTCCGACTTGATATCCCCCGCATGGTTCATCGCCTCGAACGCCATGCCGGCGGTAATGGCGCCGTCGCCGATGACGCACACGGTACGGCGCCCTTTGCCTTCATGTCCGGCGGCCACCGCCATGCCGAGCCCGGCGCTGATGGAGGTGGAGGAGTGGCCGACCGACAGCACGTCATAGTCGCTTTCGCCGCGCCAGGGAAAAGGATGCAGGCCGTCTTTCTGGCGAATGGTGCCGATCTGGTCGCGGCGTCCGGTCAGGATTTTGTGCGGATAGGCCTGGTGGCCGACGTCCCACACCACATGATCAAACGGGGTGTTATAGACATAATGCAGCGCAACGGTAAGTTCCACGGTACCCAGACCCGAGGCGAAATGGCCGCTTGAGCGGCTGACGCTGTCCAGCAGGAACCGCCTCAGCTCGTCGCAGAGCCTCACTAAACTCTCTTTCGGCAGCAGCCGCAGCTCGGCGGGTACTTCGGCTAAGGCCAACGTCGGGTACTTCGTCAGATCAATACTCATCGGATACTCATATCTGGGATGGAAAAAGACGCTTTTTTTTACTTATCGCGTTCAATGACAAACCGTGCCAGCGCGTTCAGGGCCGACGTATCATAACCCAGGCTTTCGACATGCGTTAAAGCCGCCAATGACTCCTGGATCAGATCATGTGCCTTGGCGCGCGCGTTATCAAGCCCCAGCAGCGCCGGGTAGGTGCTTTTGCCCAGCTGTTGATCCGCGCCCTGGCGTTTACCAAGCGTCGCGGTATCGCCCACCACGTCGAGAATATCGTCCTGGACCTGGAAGGCCAGGCCGATGGCGGCGGCATAACGATCGAGGAAGGGCAGGGCCGCACGGCCCGGTTCCCCGGCCGCCAGCGCGCCCATGGTTACCGCCGAGCGGATCAGCGCGCCGGTCTTATAACGGTGAATGGTCTCGAGATCCGCCAGGTTGACCGGCGTCACTTCCGCCGCCAAATCCTGCGCCTGGCCGAGGCACATGCCGGCCGCGCCGCTGGCCTGGGCCAGCGCCGAGATCATCGCCAGGCGATCCCGCGTCGCCACCGACGGCATCGGCGCGTCGGCCAGAATGGAAAACGCCAGGGCTTGCAGCGCGTCCCCGGCCAGGATGGCGGTGGTTTCACCAAATTTAATATGGCAGGTCGGTTGACCGCGCCGCAGGTCGTCGTCGTCCATTGCCGGCAGGTCGTCATGGATGAGGGAATACGCGTGGATGCATTCCACCGCCGCCGCCGGCGCGTCCAGGTCCGCCAAAGGCAGGCCGAACAGCTGGCCGGTACGGTAAACCAGGAACGGCCGCAGGCGCTTGCCGCCCAGTAACGCGCCGTGGCGCATGGCCTGGGTCAGCGGTTCCCGGGGATCCAGGGAAGCGAAAAACCGGTCCAGCGCCCCGTCGACCCGCAGATGGCAGGCCTTTAGCTGCAGCGCGAACTCCATGGTTTATTCCGCGTCCGGGGTAAACGGCGTCAGCGGCGCAGTGTTCTCGTCGCTAAGCAATATCTGCACCCGCTGCTCCGCCTGCTGCAAGGTCTGCTGGCCGTGGCGCGCCAGCTGCACGCCCTGTTCAAATGCGTTCAGCGCCTCTTCCAGCGGAAGCTCGCCCGATTCCAGGCGGGTGACAATCTGTTCCAATTCTTTTAGTGCAGTTTCAAAACTGGCGGGCTGTTCGGTTTTTTTCGGCATAACGATTTTTTCACCAACGTAAAGGGCATGGCATATGAAAACAGACAACGTTAGCCCAGAGTGCGATGATAAGCAAATTGGGCTCAATGCCGCGGCGTAAAGTGATATACTGCGCGCCTCGGATGCTAAGGGTAATATCCAGGCGTACTGCGCCGGATTATCCCTATCTTATTATATGACGTGTTCCGCTACGTTACCTTTTTCTTCTGATCACATAACGACTATCGCCATGAAGTTTATCATCAAACTGTTTCCGGAAATTACGATAAAAAGCCAGTCGGTACGGTTGCGCTTTATTAAAATTCTCGCCAGCAATATCCGCAACGTCATGAAACATTATGACGAGTCCCTGACGGTGGTGCGTCATTGGGATCATATCATCGTACGCGCCAGGGACGAGAGCAAGCGCCCGGTTATCTGCGAGGCGCTGACCCGTATTCCCGGCATCCATCATATCCTGGCGGTGGAAGAACACACCTATACGGATATGCACGACATTTATGTGCAGACGCTGGCGCAGTACCACGACCGGCTGGTGGATAAAACATTTTGCGTGCGCGTAAAACGCCGCGGCACCCATGAATTTACTTCGCAGGATGTGGAACGCTACGTCGGCGGCGGCCTGAACCAGAACGTGTCTGGCACCCGCGTGCGGCTCAACCATCCCGAAGAAACCATCCACCTGGAAATCGAAGACGATCGCCTGCTGCTTATCACCGCGCGCTATGAAGGCATTGGCGGATTCCCTATCGGTACCCAGGAAGATGTGCTGTCGCTGATTTCCGGCGGTTTTGATTCCGGCGTTTCCAGCTATATGCTGATGCGCCGCGGCTGCCGGGTGCATTACTGCTTCTTTAACCTGGGCGGCGCGGCGCATGAAATCGGCGTGCGCCAGGTGGCGCATCATCTCTGGAACCGCTACGGCAGTTCCCACCGGGTGCGGTTTATCGCCATTGATTTTGCCGCCGTTGTGGGTGAAATCCTGGAAAAAGTCGATGACGGCCAAATGGGCGTGGTGCTCAAGCGCATGATGATCCGCGCGGCATCGGAAATGGCGGAACGCTTCGGCATCCAGGCGCTGGTGACCGGTGAAGCCCTGGGGCAGGTCTCCAGCCAGACCCTCACCAACCTGCGCCTGATCGATAACGTCTCCGATACGCTGGTGCTGCGGCCGCTGATTTCCCATGATAAAGAGCAGATCATCAATACGGCGCGCGCCATCGGCACTGAGGAATTCGCCAAAACCATGCCGGAATATTGCGGCGTGATTTCTAAAAGTCCCACGGTCAGGGCCGTAAAGCATCGTATCGAGCAGGAAGAAGCGCATTTTGACTTCAGCGTGCTCGAACGGGCGGTGGCGGACGCCAGCAGCATCGATATCCGCGAAATCATCGAGCAGACCCGCCAGGATGTGGTGGAAGTGGAAACCGCGGCCGACGTCGGCGGCAATGATATCGTGCTGGATATCCGCCCGGTGGACGAGCAGGAAAGCCAGCCGCTGCTGATGGACAACATCGTGGTCCAGGCGCTGCCGTTCTATAAGCTCGGCACCCAGTTCGGCACCCTTGACCAGAGCAAGTCCTATCTCCTGTACTGCGAGCGGGGCGTCATGAGCCGGCTGCAGGCGCTGTACCTGCGTGAGCAGGGCTTTCACAACGTCAAGGTATACCGCCCTTAAAGGCCGCGTCCCGGCCGCTTGCCGTACGCTAAATACGGCAAACGGCAAGCGTGTTCGCCATCGCCGGCCGGGATCCCGGAGTGAGTTACCCGGCGAAATCCCGTATGCCCGCAGGCAGCACCAGCTGCGCCGCCACTTCCGCCGCTTTGCTTCCGCCCAGTAGCAGCCCGATAATATGCAAGGCAAACTCCATCGCCGTACCCGGACCCTGGCTGGTCAGCAGGTTCGCCGTTTTATCGTAAACGACCCGCTCGTCCCGCCATTGCGACGCCGGGATCCGGTCTTTCAACGCCGGGAACCCCGTTAACGCGGCATCAGGAAACAGGCGATGATGTACCAGCACCAACGCCGGCGCCGCGCAGATGGCGGCAATCAGTCTGCCGGCGCGACTTGCCAGACGCAGGCAATCAATCAGCGCCGCGCTGTCGCGCAGGGCCTCGGCGCCCTTGACGCCGCCCGGCAGGACGATAACGTCGAACGCCCGGCCGGCCACCGTCGCCAGCGGGGCATCGGCCAGCAGCCGTACTCCGCGCGAGCAGACAATCCCATGGCTCGCGTTGCCCACGCCCACGCCCGTCACCGTCACCTCAATGCCGGCCCTGACCAGCAGATCGATCACGGTCACCGCTTCGGTTTCTTCACTCCCAGTCGCCAGACATACCATCGCCGAGACGCCCATAGTGGTCCTCCTTCTGTTTGATCAGCTCATACAACCGCTGGTTTTCCGGTACGCTCAGGCCATGTACCCGCGCCCGCCGCACCAGGTAACCATTAATATAGTCAATCTCGGTATGACGCTGGGCGCGAATATCCTGCAGCATCGACGACGTATTGCCCGCGGTGCTTTTAATGGTTTGCCCAACGTAAAACAGCAGGCTTTCATAAGAAGTATGGTATCCCTCGCGATCCATGACCATCGCCACTTCGCGGCACAGCGCTTCGATCTGATCGATATACTGTTCTATCTCGCCGTTACGGCACTCATAGGCCGCCGTCAGCGGGTTGATGACACAGTTGGCGGCCAGTTTAAGCCAGCAGGAAGCGGCGATATTGTTATGCCAGGCCACATCCGGCAACGCCTCGTGCAGCTTTTCCGCCAGGTGGCTGATGGACTGCGCGTTTTCCGTCAGCGGGCCGATACGGGTGGTACCGTTATAGACATGGATAATGCTGCCGCTCTCGCTGCGATAAGCCGCGTGGGTGGTGATGCCCTGCAACAACGGCTGGGTAAGCGCAGGCAGCTCTTCGCGGGTGCCCAGGCCGTTATGCAGCAATAAAATGGCGCAGTCCGCCCTGAGCTGCGGCAACAGCGTGCGGATGGCGCCGGAAACCTGCCAGGCTTTCAGCGTCACCAGCAAGAGATCACTCCCGGACAAAAGCGCGGCGTTGTTGGCGGGCAACTGATGCCGCACGTTCTCCCCCAGGGGCGTCACCACATCCACCGTACAAGACGACTGCGGCACGCGCAGCCATCCCTGGACGTTGTGCCCCTGGCTCACCAGTCCGGCCAGCCACAACTGGCCGATGGCGCCACACCCGAGAACGGTAATATTCATGTTTTAACCTTTGCTATGCATTAAGCCAACCAGCGCCTGCCTGCGCGTAGATTGCTCTGATTATAGACATATTCGCTGCCTATCAAGGGCCGTTTTAGGCCTATTCATTTTTTTGCCGACGCCGCGGACAGTATTTTGTATCTGGCAAACCAAGCGGGTATGATGCTAACCAAAGAATGGCAGCCGGAGACACATTATGCCCTCATTTGACATCGTTTCAGAAATAGATATGCAGGAAGTTCGCAACGCGGTGGAGAATGCCAGCCGCGAGCTCACCACCCGCTGGGATTTTCGCAACGTACCGGCAAGTTTTGAGCTCAATGAAAAAAACCAAAGCATCACCGCCACCAGCGAATCCGATTTCCAGGTGCAGCAACTGGTCGAGATCCTGCGGGAAAAATTGGCCAAACGCGGTATTGAGGGCGGGGCGATAGAGCTGCCGGACGAGATGGCGCGCAGCGGCAAAACCTATAGCGTCGAGGCCAAGCTCAAGCAAGGCATCGAATCCACCCTGGCCAAGAAGCTGGTGAAACTGATCAAAGACAGCAAGCTGAAGGTACAGGTGCAAATCCAGGGCGAGCAGGTACGGGTTACCGGCAAATCCCGCGATGATTTGCAGGGCGCCATGGCGCTGGTCAAAGGCGGAGAGCTGGGCCAGCCGTTTCAGTTTACTAATTTTCGCGATTAAGTGCTGGGCTGACGGCAGGGCGACTTGCCCATTTTAATCTATATAACTTAATAAGATAGGCGTCTGTTATTAAATAGAGCGGGCGCGGTTTTTAGTTTTAGCGTATCAAAAAATGCCGCCTGAATACCCTTTTTTGCATAATCAATGCATGCCTATTGAAATGAATCCCTCTGTTTGCTATCACTATGGGGAATAGATATCTTTGTAGAGGAACGAGTAATATTAATTAAAAAGTCACTCTATGTAAAATTTATAACATATCTGTTTATATAACATAAATGTATGCATTGATTTTACAGTGATCTTCTTTAGCGTTTTTAACTTAACAGAAAATTATTTAAACGATTGGTGGCATTAATGTGTGAAGTCTAACGCCAAGGCTTAATGTCGTTTTGGCGTGGGCATCATAATGCTTTCCCCAAGAGTTAGCGAGTCGACAGTATTTATATGCTTTAAGCCTTATTTCTTAATTTCTATAAATTTTTTCACGCGGGAATAAATGATTATACCTTTCTCACATTACGCGAAAAGTACTTATACCGTTTGTTACTCACTGTGAAAAATTTGTCATAATAGCAACAGTAGGTGAGGTGTCATCATGAGTAGACAATTTTCATCCCAGGCATTTAATTATAGCGATGCCAATCAAACCACGGTCAATCCGCGTACCGGCATGTTTAATGTTTATTTGCCCTTAGTGAACTTGGTGGGCAATGCGGGATTAGGGCCCGTTTTCCAGGTCGCGCTCAGCTATAATGGGTTTGGTAGCTTTAATTATGGTTTTGGCTTAGGATTTCATCTTGGCTATTCTTATTATGATACTGCCTATGGGATTTTAGTACTGAGTTCAGGTGAACAATATAGTGTCATCGAAACCCCACAAGGCATTGAGGTGATACAAAAAAAACTGACTAACTTCCATTTTGTTAGAACAGAAAACGGTTATCGGATTATATGGAAAAATGGCATAGTGGAAGAATTAGGCAGCCCGCAAAAGATGGACACGTTCAAAGTTGTCCTGAGGATTTACAACCCCTTTGGTTTAATGTTGATGTTTCAATGGGATATTGTCGACTCCAATACGATGCCTAAGTTGACTTCCATAGTCGACAATGATTTTGGGACCTTAAGAATTGATTATTTCAATCAAAGTGGTCTCCCCGAAGATCGGCTTACTTTAATAACTGCCTGGCCGGGCACCCAAGAATCTATTTCGTTCGCATTACGATTTGATGACCATAATAGTCTTAGCGAAGTGTTGACCTTAAGCGAAAACGAAATATTGGCGAGTTCCGAATTTGAATATACTAATTTTCTTCATTACCGCTTACTTACAAAAATGCATGCCGATCCTGATATTACGTATGAAATAACCTATGAAGATAGCGCAACGGTCTTCCCTACTAGCGCGTATTTACCGGCATTACCGAGAGTATCGAAAAAGGTAACAAGCATCGGCGGTAAAACTCCCCTCATCACCAGCAACTACACCTACTCTTTATCCAATTTTCTTGGCGGTCACTCCCCTGAACAATTTTGGGTACACTATCGTGACTATCTGCTTGAGCATAGTCAGTATCTTTTTGATTATCAATACTATCAACATGAAGAATATACAAACGGTGCTGATACCATTAGTATTCGATATGTATTTGATGTATTGCATAATGATATAGAAGTGATAAAAACGGTAACGCGTGACTCAAAAAGCTATGTCACTAAAAAAGAAACTGTGTTTAATTCTAATTTGACAGAGCCTTTTGATGCCCAGCCCAGTCAATATCAGCTGGCGTCCACTCAAAAAATAACCTACATATCTCCGGATAAAATCACCAGGGTGGAAACTACCGAAACGCGCTACGACGAAGGCGGCAACCTAGTTTGGCAGCAAAATCCCGATGGTATGATTATCGAAAATGAATATTATCAGAATAATAAGGAGCATCCAGAGACATTAGATCCCTGGGGGTTTGTACGCTATTTATATAAACAAACCATCAAACCTTCTAGTCGGGAATTTATTACTGAATATACAGTGACAGTACATGAATATGAAAGTTTTCCCTCAATAGATAATGCACCGGCCGCCTGGTCCATTGTTCCGAAAAAAAGCCACTTTTATGCCCATGAATCGGTGAAATCAGAAGAGGTACTTATCACCAGCGAGGAACTATTCTATATAAGCAGCCCTCTTAACAACAACCCAATGCATGGCAGGCTAGAACGGAGGGTCAAAACGTTTATCGATGGCGATCACAGCTATCCCGCCACCACACAATTTACCTATTTCTTGTCGGGTGTTATTTTAGTCATATCCAGGGATGACACCGGCTATGATGGCCTAGCCTATGCCACCGCCAGCAGAACCTCTTCTTGCACCGGACGCGTGCTGTCAGAAGTCGATGCGCAAAACAGTCAACACAATTATGACTATGATTTGTTGGGCCGTTTAATCCGGCACACGCAAAATCCCGGCACCGCCTATCAACGTATAAGCACACTAGATTACTACATAGAGAGAAACTGTGACGGTAATTTTGGGGTGACAACCACCACCGATGCTTCCGGCAATAAGATACGCAGCTGGTTTGATGGTCTAGGAAGGCCAGTTAAAAAGGCATCCAATAATATTGATCGCGCCGAAAGCGATGAATGGTTTGAGATCGAAAGTAAGGAATATAATGCTATTAGCCAGGTTTTATCTAATACCCTGACTGACCACTTTGTTCCCACACCTGATGAAATAGAAGAAAGCGTAAGTATTACAGCTACCATGGAATATGAACCTTGGGGAAATGTCAGCGTGATAAGACGCAGTGACGGAACCCATGAGGAAATACAGTTTGATCCGATTAAACTTCAGGCAACCTTGAAAAAATACAGTTCCACCGATCCTAATAAAAAACTTGGCGATATCAGGATCGATTTTAATATAGGGATGCAACCGCTAAAAAAATCATGTATTAGTCTTGATGGCAGCGTTTATTCTGAAACTAGCTCAAGATATGATGGCTACGGCTTGCTGCGTGAGTACAAAGACGAAAAAGGCTATGTCACCCATTACGAATATGATGCGTTTCATAGGCAAGTTATGGTAGGTTTGCCTGATAAAAATGCAACTTTACGAAAGTATGCCGTCCATACTGATAAACCCTGCGTAACCGAAGTTAGTGTACAAGATATACAGGAAAACGTGACGATATTAGGCACTCAGGCATTCGATAGTTTGGGACGTTTGAAGGAGTCCGTTTCTGGCGGGCGCAGATATACTTATGAATATATTGGTGCTAATCCTAAACCTAGCGTAGTAACCACCCCGGCGGGACAATCACTTGAATATCAATATATTCCAGAATTGGGCAATGTGGTCAGTTTAGTAGCCGATCGAAGTCTATACAAAGTATATTCCTGGAATACCCTGGCCGGGAAAATACAAGCTTCGACAAGTGAAAATGTTGACTATCCGGTAGGCCGGGGGCGGATTATGCAACGCTGGTTTTATTCACCTTCTGGGCAACTTGGGCAAGAAGATTTTTCTTCTGACATCAACGCTAGTATTAGATTCGATTGGACATTGTTGGGCGCTGAAAAAAAAGGTAGTCTGTCAGGGGATAATCCATCATCCACTTATGAACGTTCTTTTTGGTACTCTAAACAAACAGGTCAACAAATATTAGGTCAAAATATTAATTCTTACACTAAAACGGATTACGATGATTTTGGCCGCGTGGCCGAGTTAAACCATACCGATGGTTATGTTGATTTTTACGTTAATACCAAATTTTCCTATGATGAGTTCAGTCGTGAGTATAAACGTGAAATTGTTATGGGAGCGGATTTTCAAACCAATTTCAAGGAAACGAAACTAACAATAGAATATTTTTATGAACGAAATGGGAATATTCTTGATAAAAAGATCACTTTGGATGAAAAACTTGTAAACCATGAATTATACGAATATGACGAGTGTAACCGGCTTATTCATATGAAAAGTGAAAGCCATGAGTTTGCTACGGATGCTTATGGTCAACAATTTGATGAACAGAATTTTTCCTACGATGCGTTGAATAATATGACCCGCTGTCACACGCATTTTTTTTATGGAGATGATTATGCGGAGTTTCATTATGACAATCCGGATGATCCTACTCAATTGACCTCGGTCTCACACAGTGCTCCAGTCTATCCCCCGTTAATTTCACTCCACTATGATGCTAATGGGAGAATGGATGTGGACGAGGCGGGGCGTACATTGCAGTACGATATTCTCGGGCGGCTAATAAAAGCCCATTCACCTGAGCATTCAGGTAATTATGATTATGATGGCATGGATCGCCTGGCAAAAGAAGAAATTGATCATCAGCCGGTGAGTAACATTATATACGAGCATAATACACCACAGTTGAAACGTGATGCTGATGCCAATGATACTGCCTGGGTTGCTAAATGGTTAAAGATATCAAGAGCCAACGGTTTTTTTGAAGACATGGCAGAAATGGCGAGAGATAGATTGCTAAATGTAGTTTTAACCGGCCGCGTAAGTTTTGACGTTACTGCCACCTTTAATACCGAACTCCATTTGTACACCCCATGGGGTTACCGTCAAACGGAGGATCCAGCCTTGCCGGGATTTAAGGGTGAGCTGCGCGATGCTATTACCGGCGCTTACCCATTGGGCAATGGCTACCGTTCATACAACCCGATTTTAATGCGCTTTAACAGCCCCGACAGCCTCAGCCCATTTGGTGCGGGGGGCATAAACCCCTACGTCTATTGCAACAATGATCCAATAAACGGCATTGATTTGGATGGTCACTTAAGCAGAAGATTAGCATTTACCGTTTTATTTAGTGTGATAGGGTTAGTGTTAGCCATACCTACCTTCGGCTACTCATTGGCGGCAGCCACCGCGGGCGTGATGGCCTTATATGGGGTGGCAGGTTTACTTGAGCTCACCTCCGCCGCGACCGGAATTGCTTCGGCTGCTTTAGAAGGATCGAATCCGCGTACATCAGCTATTCTCGGTTGGGTTTCATTAGGGACAGGCCTCGGTGGATTAGGAGCCTTGGGTGCGGCGGCGGCGGGTGCGAAGTTGTCGGTACTCGCTGCTAATAGGGCTGCATTGGCTGCGGGTGGGGAAATGTTAGGCGAAGATTTTATTATATTCAGAGGCTCGCAATATTCCGATCGATTAATCATTGACGCCCATGGGGCTCAACCATTTTTTAGTGGTGAACGTATTGAGGTTTCTGATGGCACCGCTGTCCGTTTTTTTGGGCGCGAAGGGCGATTTCTTAATGATCCTGGGTTGGTTGGCATTATGGATAGTAGCTATCAATCAAGGAATATTGTTCTTCCTGGGGCTTATGTAATTAATTATAATCTTATGCAATATCCAATTGAAGACAGCTTGGAAATCGAAGAACAAGCATATGAGACGCTATTCCATCTATCTCAACGGTATAATGTGGACGTCGTGTTCCCCGCCAGAGGCGTAATTGATTATAAATTTGCCAACTTAAATAGCCTTTTCAGTGAGCTAGGTAAGGCGGGTCTTCGTTATCAATATATTGATGGCGTCTTTTGCCGATTGAATCCATGGCGTTATTTTTGGGCTGCCGCAGATGATGCTATACACTTTTGAACCCTATACTCATATGCTTTCATTATCGGACAGCGCCTGGGATTTATTCAATCCAAGACCTAAGTAGAGACCCTAATAAATTTGGTTTATACCAAGCTTATCAACCGTTCGAGTTCTAATCGGCTGGTTTGCTTGGTATCAATTTTGATATAGGCGCTCCGTTCTTCCGCCACCACCACCACCTCGGTAACCCCAGGCTGCGCTTTCAGTCTTTCCGCCAGCGCGCCATCCTTAACCGCCAGTTCCGACAAGGTAATGCGCAGGCTGCTGACATAAGGCGGTTCCTTAAGCGAAATGCTGATAACCCACCACATCGCCGCCAGCGCCGCGCCAAAGGTAAATACCAGCCACGCCCCCTGCCATTGATACAATAATCCCCCCAGGCTACCGCCGGCCGCCACGCCGAGAAACTGGCTGGTGGAATAGACGCCCATGGCGGTGCCTTTATACCCGGCCGGTGCTTCTTTACTGATAAGCGAGGGCAGAATGGCTTCCATGACATTGAACGCCAGGAAAAAAATCTGGATGCCGGCAAATATCGTCCACAAATGCTGCCCCGCGGCCAGCAGCACGATTTCCGCCAGCAGCAACAGGGTAATGCAGATCATAAATACCCGCTTCATCCGCCGCTTAACCTCGGCGTAGATGATAAATGGCACTACCGCTGCAAAGGATACCAGCATGGTAATAAGATAGACTTTCCAATGATCGGCGGGCGCCAGGCCGGCCTTGGCCATCATCGGCGGCAGGGCGACGAAACTCGACATCAGCAGCGCATGCAGGCAAAAAATGCCGATATTGAGCTTAACCAGCTGGCCGTTGGCCAGCACCTTGCTAAAGCTTCCTCTGACGATGCCGGACTCGCGGTTAAGCATATGGCTATCCGCCGCCGGTACGATGGCCAGGGTGATGATGATGCCCGCCAGCGCCAGCAGGGCGATACCCCAAAACAGCGCATGCAGGCCCAGGGCATGGGTTATTATCGGCCCCAGCACCATGGCGATGGCAAAGGTGACGCCGAAGCTGACGCCGATAAATGCCATGGCTTTGGTGCGGTTCTGCTCGCGGGTTAAATCGGACAGCAGCGCCATAACGGCGGCGGCGATGGCCCCCGATCCCTGCAGCGCACGCCCTAAAATGACGCCCCAGATCGAATCGGTGAGGGCGGCGATAACGCTGCCCAGGGCAAACACCAGCAGCCCGCCGATAATCAGCGGCTTGCGGCCGACCCGGTCGGAGATCAGGCCGAAAGGTACCTGGAATAGCGCCTGCGCCAGGCCATAGATGCCGATGGCCAGCCCAATCAGGGCTTCGCTGGCGCCTTGTAATGCCATACCGTAAGTGGTCAGTACCGGCAGCACCATAAACATGCCCAGCATGCGTAACGAGAACACCGTACCCAAGCCCCAGGTGGCGCGCAGTTCGCTGCCGGTCATTTTAGTATCGTTCATTACTACCTCAAGAGAGCTACCCACATCATTTTAATGCGCCGTGCGAACCGGGTAAACGGAACGTCTTTTAACAGATGTAACAGATGGCGGCGAAAGGGTGTCGATGGCGGGGCAGGGGGCTGGCAAAACCGGGGCTTTGCCAGCCATAGGTCAATGCGGATTTTACCAGACGTACGATAACAGGCTGTTGCTGGCCGGGACCATAAAGTCCACGGACATCATCACGCTCAATGAGGTGATCGCCACGATGGAGAAAATAAACAGCTTGCGCGCCCAGACCTTGTCGTCGTTGGCCGATTTATAGCCCTGCAACGCCATGCCCAGCCACCAGACGCTGACCGCGGCCGCGACGATAAAATATTTATAGCCGGCGTAACCGCCCAGGGTCAGCATCAGCGTCGCCACCATAAACCCGATAATATACAGGGTAATATGGTTTTTGGTCACCGATATGCCGCGTTTTACCGGCAGCACCGGGATTGACGCCGCCTGGTAGTCCTTGAAACGGTAAATGGCGATGGCGTAGGAATGCGGCATTTGCCAGAGACTGAAAATCAGCAGCAGAATCAACGCGCCCATATCGAACCGGCCGCTGACGGCGCAGTAGCCGATAACCGGCGGCGCCGCGCCGGACAAACTGCCGATAAGGGTGCCATAAACTGACTTGCGCTTCATATACAGGCTATAAACGCCCACATAGACAATAAAGCCCGCCACCGCCAGCCACATGGCCAGCGGGTTGGCCGCCACGTACAGCAGCACAAAACCGGCGATACCCAACACAGTCGCGTAAACCAGGGTCACTTGCGGGGAGATAAGTCCTTTCACCAGGACCCGGTTCTTGGTCCTTTCCATTTTTTTATCAATGTCCCGGTCGATAAAGTTGTTGAAAACACAACCCGAGGCGACCACCAGTGAGACACCGATTAAGGTGGCGAAAAATAAGGCATGGTCAATTTGGCCTTTGGAGGCCAGCAAAAATCCGCCGATGACAGAAATTAAATTACCGAAAATAATTCCTGGTTTTGTTACTTGCAGGTATTGCTTAATCATCAGGATTACGCTCGGTTAATGGCTCATCAGGTTGTAGTTCAGATGCAGCATGACCCACAGGGAACCGACAACCAGAATGGCGATGATGAGTACGGCGAAGACCAGCGCCACCACGTTCCACCGCTGCTCGGAGGAGCGATCCAAATGCAGGAAATACACCAGGTGGACCATGATCTGCACCACGGCGCACAGCGCCAGGACGGCAATCAGCGTGGTTTTGGTCGCCGAGCCGTTCATCACCATGACAAAAGGAATGACGGTCAGGATGATCGACAGGACAAAACCGATGAGATACGTTTTCAGGCTGCCGTGGCTGGCGCCGCCGTGCCCGGTTGTTGCATGACTACTCATTACATGGCCCCCATCAAATACACCACGGTAAAGACGCATATCCAGATCACGTCAAGGAAATGCCAGAACAGGCTCAGGCACATCAACCGGGTCTGGTTGGTGGCGGTGAGGCCGCGTTTCGCCACCTGTACCATCATTACCGCCATCCAGATCAGTCCCGAGGTCACGTGCAGACCGTGCGTCGCCACCAGGGTAAAGAACCCCGAGAGGAAGCCGCTGCGGTCCGGGCCGTTGCCTTCGGCAATCAGGTGATGGAATTCATACAGCTCCATGCCGATAAACGCCAGTCCGAACAGGAACGTCAGGCCCAGCCAGGCGTTAACCCGGCTTTTATTGCCCTGGTTCATGGCAAGTATCGCCATGCCGTAGGTAATGCTGCTGAACAGCAGGCAGAAGGTTTCCACCAGCACAAACGGCAGTTCAAAGATTTCCTTACCCGACGGACCGCCCGCGGTGCTGTTAACCAGTACGGCATAGGTGGCGAACAGCGTGGCGAATAAAATACAGTCGCTCATCAGGTAAATCCAGAAGCCGAAGACCTTAATCGCCCCGGCGTCGTGGTGCCCATGGCCGGCATGGGCGTCTACATGATCGTGATTATGTAAGATCTCAGTTGACATTATTCAGGCCCGCTTCGCTGATTTGTTCAAAATGACGGTTTTCGATGCGTTCCACTTCCGCGACGGGCACGTAGTAGTCCACGTCTTCCTTGAAGCTGTGCACAATCCAGGTAACGATCATGCCGGCGAAGCCGATAATCGCCAGCCACCAGATATGCCAGATCATGGCAAACCCGAAGAACAGGCTGAACGCCGCGATCACCACGCCCGCGCCGGTGTTTTTCGGCATGTGGATTGGCTCGTAGGACGCCGGTTTTTGGTAAGCGGTGCCGTCTTCCTTCATCTGCCAGAAGGCATCGCGGTGATCCTGGACATCCGGCACCACGGCAAAGTTATAGAACGGCGGCGGCGAGGAGGTGGACCATTCCAGGGTGCGTCCGCCCCACGGGTCGCCGGTCAAATCGCGGTTCTGATCGCGCTGGATAACGCTCAGCACAATCTGGATGACCTGGCACAGGATACCGAGCGCGATTAACGCCGCCCCGCCGGCGGCAACCAGCAGCAAGGCATGGAACTGCGGGTCAATCTGCTGGCTCAGGCGACGGGTCATGCCCATGAAGCCCAGGGCGTACAGCGGCATAAAGGCGACATAGAAGCCGACGATCCAAAACCAGAACGCGCGTTTACCCCATTTTTCATTCAGGGTGTAGCCGAAGGCCTTCGGCCACCAGTAGGTCATGCCGGCAAAGCAGCCGAACACCACGCCGCCGATGATGACGTTATGAAAGTGGGCAATCAGGAACAGGCTGTTGTGCAGCACGAAGTCGGCGCCCGGCACCGCCAGCAGCACCCCGGTCATGCCGCCGATGGAGAAGGTGATGATAAAGCCGACGGTCCAGAGCATGGCCGAGTTAAAGACGATGCGGCCCTGGTACATGGTAAACAGCCAGTTGAAGATCTTAACCCCGGTCGGAATGGCGATAATCATCGTCATGATGCCGAAGAAGGCGTTGACATTGGCCCCGGAGCCCATGGTGAAGAAGTGATGCAGCCACACGCAAAACGACAGGATGGTAATGGCGATGGTGGCCCATACCAGGGACGTATACCCGAACAGCCGCTTCTTGGAGAAGGTGGCCACCACTTCCGAGAACACGCCGAACACCGGCAGCACCAGGATATACACTTCCGGATGGCCCCAGGCCCAGAACAGGTTGACATACATCATCATGTTGCCACCCATGTCGTTGGTAAAGAAATGGGTGCCGAGGTAGCGGTCCAGGGTCAGCAGCACGATGGTCACGGTCAGGATCGGGAAGGCGGCGATGATCAGCACGTTGGTGCACAACGAGGCCCAGGTAAAGACCGGCATTTTCATCATCGGCATGTTCGGCGCGCGCATCCGCATGATGGTGGCGAAGAAGTTAACGCCGGTGAGGGTGGTGCCGATACCGGCTATCTGGATACTCCAGATCCAGTAGTCGACCCCGACGCCGGGACTGTACTCCTTGCCGGCCAGCGGCGGATAGGCGACCCAGCCGGTCTGGGCGAATTCGCCGATGCCCAGCGAGACGTTAATCAAGATCACGCCCACCACGAAGAACCAGAAGCTCAGTGAGTTCAGGAACGGGAAGGCCACGTCGCGCGCGCCGATTTGCAGCGGCACCGCCAGGTTCATCAGCCCGACCACGAACGGGGTGGCCATGAAGATGATCATGATGACGCCGTGGGCGGTCACCACCTGGTCGTAATGGTGCGGCGGCAGGAAGCCGGCCTCGCCGGCCGAGGCCAGCGCCTGCTGCGAACGCATCATGATGGCGTCGGCGAAGCCGCGCAGCAGCATGACGAACGCCACGATCATATACATGACGCCGATTTTTTTATGATCGACGGTGGTGAACCACTCTTTCCAGAGATATTCCCATTTACCGAAATACGTAATGCCTGCCACCAGCGCCGCGCCGATGACGATAATGGCGGCGACGGTGATCATAATGATCGGTTCGTGGTACGGAACCGAATCCAGCGTTAATTTTCCCAACATCGTAGTTATTCCTCGGTTCCCGCGTGAGAGTGCTCACTCATGCTCATGTCCATGTCCTTGTCCTGGGTCATGTCCATGCTCTTGCCCTTGCCCATGAATTTATCAATCACCGCATGGTACAAGTCAGGCTTAACGCTGGAGAAATACTCAACCGGATTGAATTCGCTGGGCGCGGCCAACTGTTCGTAGGCATCCATGGTGGTGAGCGTTTCCGGCGAGGCTTTAACTTTGGCCACCCAATCATCAAACCCTTGCTGGTCCGGCGTGGCAATGGCCTTGAATTTCATGCCGGAGAACCCCCTGCCGCTGAAGTTCGACGAGATGCCGTCATAGGAGCCGGATTCGTTGGCAATCAGATGCAGCGTGGCGTTCATGCCCGCCATGGCGTAGATCTGGCCGCCCAGGCGCGGGATAAAGAACGAATTCATCACCGAGTTGGAGGTGATTTCGAACCTGACCGGCACGTTGGTGGGGAAGGCTATCTGGTTGACGGTGGCGATGCCCTGCTCAGGATAAATGAACAGCCACTTCCAGTCCATGGCGACCACCTGGATGGTGATGGGCTTGGCGTCGGAGGCAATCGGCTTGCTGGGGTCCAGCGCATGGGTTGATTTCCAGGTAAGGAGCGCCAGGAAAATAATGATCAGGATCGGGACAGTCCACACCACCAGTTCCACTTTGCTGGAGTGGGACCAGTTGGGGCTGTACGTCGCCTGGGTATTGGACGCGCGATATTTGATGGCAAAAACCACTGCCATGACGATTGCAGGTACAACCACTAATAACATCAGCCCAAGGGCGGTGAGTATGAGTGAACGTTGCTCCAGTCCAATCTGTCCTTTGGGATTCATTAACGCCATATCGCAACCGCTCAGCAGGGCGGAGGCGCAAAACAATGACAGAATCCCTAAACTTTTATTGTATTTCCTGAGTCTCATCTAACGACCTCAATAAAAAAAGGGCTTTAATGTCGTTTCTTGTGTGTGGGCATTTTACGGGAAGGTTGCAGTACTGTAAACACGCTTAAGCTTTTGTCAGAAACATGTTTCCGCTTTTTGCAAATGAAATCTTTGGCAACCGAAATTATAACAAAACATGAATATCCACAAAGGCTTAGAGAGAAATAAACCAAACCGCCGCTTTATCCGCCTTAGAAAGAATAACACCGCAGTTTTAGTATCATTGCATTAACAATGCAGTAGCATTTTTAGACAAATAAACTACAAGCCGGCAAATATGACCGCTTGAAAATAGTAGATTGACTAAATTGTCACATTACTGGCATAAAAAAATATCGTATTCCGATACAAAAAATATGTCCCCGCTATCCGGGCTATTTTTTCGCCAGTTATTGCGTCGGCAACACAACGCTTATTTTTTAATCGACTCAAACGGCGTTTTTGGCGCGCCGCATTGATATAAAATCGCACCAGCACCCGCTTAGTATACCCAAAGCCAGCAACATCGCCCCTGATTCCCACAAAAAACCTGTAATGGACCCGGACGCCAGCCATCCCAGGGCCTGCAGCGCCAGCAGCAGCAGGCTTATGGCCAGCAGCGCCGCGCCCAGCATCAGCAGCCGCAGCGCCCAGCGATAGGGACCGATAAAACCGTCGCGCCGCAGGAAACTGTCGGTTTCCTGGGTAAACCGCAGGGTTTCACGGCATAACAGCAGCAGGAGCAGGCCGGGAAACGCGGCGATGATGGAAAAGACATAGAACCAGGCCCAGCCATGGAGCTCCACGAACCAGCCGGCGATGGGGCCGACATAGACCCGGCCCACCGCCGACAGCGCGGACAGCAGGGCAAACTGCGTGGCGGAAAAGGACTTGTTGCATAAAGTCATCAACAACGCCACGAAGGCTGCGGTTCCCATGCCGCCGCAAAGATTCTCGACAAAAATGGCCGCGCCCATGGTCAGGATATGCCGATCCGTAACCGCCAGCAGCCAGTAACCGGCGTTGGAGACCGCCTGCAGCAGGCCGAACAGCATCAGGGCGCGAAACAGCGACAGGCGCTGCATCAGCAGGCCGCCTGCCAGGGTGCCCACCACGGTGGCCAGCAGGCCGAGGGTTTTGTTGACCACCCCCACTTCCCCGGCGGCAAAACCGACGCCGCGAATAAGGAACGTGGTGCTAAGGCTGCCGGCAAAGGCGTCGCCAAGCTTATAAAAGACAATCAGCATCAGGATAAGCCACGCGTTATTGCGGCCGAAAAAATCCTTCAGCGGCGCCACCACCGCTTGTTCAAGGGTCGGCGGCGCGGGAACCGCGTCGTCCGGCTCCGGCGCCAGCAGGGCGACGATCACGCCGATCAGCATCAGTCCTGCCATCAGCCAGTAGGTGGCCTGCCAGCCCAGCAGCCGATCCGCCAGCCACAGGGCCAGCCCGCCGGATACCAGCATGCCGACGCGATAGCCCAGCACCGACACCGCCGCGCCGGTGCCGCGATCCTGCGGCGCCAGGAGATCGGTTTTATAGGCATCGAACACGATATCCTGCGAGGCGGAGCAAAACGCCACCCATACCGCCAGCAGGGCCATCAGCATGAGATCGCGCGACGGATCCCGGGTGCCCATGGCGATAAGCCCGGCCATCAGCAACAGTTGGGTTATCACCAGCCAGCCGCGCCGCCGGCCCAGCAGCGGCGGCTGGTATCTGTCCATCAGCGGCGACCAGAGAAACTTAAACACGTACGCCTGCCCCACCAGCGAAAAGAATCCGATGGTCTTTAAATCGACATCGGCCACCGTCATCCAGGCCTGGAGCGTGCCTGATGTGAGCGCGAGCGGCAGCCCCGAGGCGAAGCCCAGGCACAATAACATGAGGGATCGCGGCTGGGCGAGGGTGGCGAGGCTGAGCTGGTGATTAGGCATGGGCGGCTTTCTGCTGTCTCATTGGCGTTGCGGGACCGGCGGCTGCCCGCCTGAACGCGGGCAGGATAAGGCAAAAATTACTGGGCGTTTTGTTTAATAAAGTTGGTGATACTGGTGTCCTGCGCCATATCGCTGATGACATCCCCCAGCACGCTGTTCACCGCATTGGTGATTTTTTGATTGCTGGCGACAAACGCGCCCTGGACATTGTAGGTGGACTGGTAATGTTTTATCTGTTTATTGCCGTTTTTCGCCTGGGCAATTATCGAGATATCCGCGCTGGTGGTGATGTTATAGCGCACATTGCCTTGGGATACATCCGCATACAGTTTGTTGACGATAATTTGCAGGTCGACGCCGCCGTTCGGTCCAACCATATAGCCGCGGGCGGTCATCTGTTTTTCCAGCACTTCCTGCAGCAGGAAGCGCAGGTCGCGCGACGGGGTGAGGACGACCAGTTCGCCGTCGCGGTTCACCTTGGCTAGCGCCTGGTCGGTGCGCTGATCGGCGCCGTTGACGCTGACGGTGGCGCCGCGAATCATCGGATCCTGTTGCGGCAACTCGATTTTAGGCGTGATGTCGAGGGTGTTGCTCTTGCCGGCGCAGCCGGCGAGCAACAGCGCGGCCAATAAGGGGAAAAACAATTTTTTAAGCATAATCGCCTTCTCAATCATTAAGATGCATTAGGGGTGAGAGATATTGCTCTCATCATATCATCGCCGCTGGCCGGGGGAAGATCTGAATCACGCTAAATTGCGTCATGGTCAGATCTTCCCGCTGTGGCGGGGGCTCGGCAAAAAAATGTCTTTTTAACCGTTTCGTCACTCCATATACTGTTAAACCAGGCTGAAGTTTCGGCTTTTTAAGACAAAAATTTATGATAATAGTGCTATGAGTTAATAAAAAGTCAGCTAAAGTTTAATTGACAGTGCAGGGCACGCGGCCTACGCAGTAAGGAGAATGAAATGTTTCGCGAGCAGATTGAAGCAAAAATAAGGGCGGCGTTTGATCCGATCTTCCTGGAAGTCGTGGACGAGAGCTACCGGCATAATGTGCCGGCGGGTGCGGAAAGCCATTTTAAAGTGATCGTGGTGAGCGAAAACTTCACGGGCGAGCGCATTTTAACGCGCCATCGTTCCCTGTACGCCGTGTTGGCGGAAGAACTGGCCGGTCCGGTTCACGCGCTTGCGCTGCATGCCTATACCCTGAAAGAGTGGACCAGCCTGCAGAACGCGGTTCCCGCATCGCCGCCGTGCCGCGGCGCCCGGCTTATCGCCTGAACTGATTACCTTTTATTTGCGTCTGCCGTTGGCGGGCATCCTCTCCCTCAAACACGCCGTGATTCGCTGCGGTGTCGGCGGGCCTGGCATGCCGTGGGGCGCTCGGTCGGGCGGGATAACACGCCCGATTCGACCCCATTGGCACGGTCTCCCTTGAACACGTCTGCTTTAGGAACGGTGTTGGCGGGCATACCGCGCCATGGGGCGCTCGGTCGGGCGGGAACACCACGCCCGATTCGACCCCATCGGCATGCTCTCCCTCAAACACGCCGTGATTCGCTGCGGTGTTGGCGGGCCTGGCATGCCGTGGGGCGCTCGGTCGGGCGGGATAACACGCCCGATTCGACCCCATTGGCACGGTCTCCCTTAACACGTCTGCTTTGAGCGCGGTGTTGGCGGGCATACCGCGCCATGGGGCGCTCGGTCGGGCGGGAACACCACGCCCGATTCGACCCCATTGGCACGGTCTCCCTTGAACACGTCTGCTTTAGGAACGGTGTTGGCGGGCATACCGCGCCATGGGGCGCTCGGTCGGGCGGGAACACCACGCCCGATTCGACCCCATCGGCATGCTCTCCCTTAAACACGCCGTGATTCGCTGCGGTGTCGGCGGGCCTGGCATACCGCGGCGTCCGGTTTTTTTGAATTCTGTGCGCCATGGCGCTCTGTATGCGGCAATTTTCGCACTGTTCTCGACTCATAAACTCTATGCCGCTATAATGCCGCGTCTTATATTTCCGGAATGTATTCGGGATGCTTCTGACGACGACGGGGAACAGGTATCTGTTCACTCAGACCTCCCGGTTCTCAGAGGCCATTTTCACGTCAGTGGACCTGGATGACCGCTTCTTTGAAAACGGCTTCTGGCGTTGACCGAGCACTGTGATTTTTTGAGGTAACAAGATGCAAGTTTCTGTTGAGACCACTGAAGGCCTGGGGCGTCGTGTAACAATTACCGTTGCCGCCGACAGCATAGAGCAAGCGGTAAAAAGCGAATTGGTGAATGTCGCCAAGAAAGTTCGCATCGACGGCTTCCGTAAAGGTAAAGTCCCCATGAACATCGTTGCGCAGCGTTACGGCATGTCGGTACGTCAGGACGTACTCGGCGATGTTATGCAGCGCAACTTCGTCGATGCCATTATCCAGGAAAAGATCAATCCGGTTGGCGCGCCCAGCTATATACCCGGCGAGTACAAGGCCGGCGAAGATTTCACCTTCAGCGTAGAGTTTGAAGTCTATCCGGAAGTGGAGCTGAAAGGCCTGGACGCCATTGAAGTCGAAAAGCCGATCGTGGAAGTTAACGACGCCGACGTCGACCAGATGCTGGAAACCCTGCGCAAGCAGCAGGCGGACTGGAAAGAAAGCGATGCCGCCGCAACAGCGGAAGATCGCGTCACCGTTGATTTCTCCGGTACCATCGACGGTGAAGAATTCGACGGCGGCAAGGCCAGCGATTTTGTCCTGGCAATGGGACAGGGCCGCATGATTCCCGGCTTTGAAGAGGGCGTTGTCGGCCATAAAGCCGGCGAGTCTTTTGATATCGACGTCAATTTCCCGGAAGATTACCACGCGGAAAATCTGAAAGGCAAAGCGGCCAAATTCTCGATAGTGTTGAAAAAAGTCGAAGTGCGCGAGCTGCCTGAACTGACCGAAGAATTTATTAAACGTTTCGGCGTAGCCGACGGTTCCATCGAAGGCCTGCGCGCGGAAGTGCGTAAGAACATGGAACGCGAACTGAAAAACGCCGTGCGCAACCGCGTGAAGAACCAGGTGATCGACGGCCTGATCAACGCTAACGAAATCGATGTGCCGGCCAAGCTTATCGACGGCGAAATCGACGTGCTGCGCCGCCAGGCGGCACAGCGCTTCGGCGGTAATGAAAAGCAGGCGCTGGAGCTGCCGCGCGAATTGTTTGAAGAACAGGCGAAACGCCGCGTGCGCGTAGGCTTGCTGTTGGGCGAGGTTATCCAGACCAATGAGCTGAAGGCGGACGATTCACGGGTGAAAACCCTGATAGAGGAAATGGCCTCCGCTTATGAAGACCCGCGCGAAGTGATTGAGTTTTACGCAAAAAATCAGGAAATGATGAATAATATGCGTAACGTCGCTTTGGAAGAACAGGCGGTTGAAGCCCTGCTGGCCAAGGCCAAAGTGGTTGAAAAACCCACCACGTTCACCGAACTGATGAATCAGCCGACCGCGGCCTGATAAACGACCGGCCCAACGTATTCCCGGCCGGTCGATGTGTTTGTCATTAAAAGCCCGCCATCAACCGATGGCGGGCTTTTTGTTGGTTTGTGCTTCACGATGATAACTTTCAGTAATTAACGCTATATTAAAAGAGGATGCGATGCTAAAACTGGATTGGCGCCGCGCCGCGCCGGCAAGACAATAACGAAAACCGTTAAAGAAAATGCGGCGGGCGCTTGAAAAGGGACGTTTCATACCCCAATTAGCTATATAGATGGGATTATAAAGCCCAGACAATGATACGTCCCTGGCTGATTACATCCGTCCGACACCAAGGCGGCCCGACGGCTTGAGCATGGCGATCGCGCTTCATCTCAAGTAGAATCGGAAAATATAAAGACGCCGAGCGAATTTTATCTAGGAGACGATAATGTCATACAGTGGCGAAACAGAACAACAAGCACCCCATATGGCCCTGGTGCCGATGGTGGTTGAGCAGACTTCACGCGGTGAACGTTCATACGATATCTTTTCCCGCCTGCTGAAAGAACGCATCATTTTCATGACCGGCCAGGTTGAAGATCATATGGCCAATCTGATCGTGGCGCAGATGCTGTTCCTGGAAGCGGAAAACCCGGAAAAAGACATTTATCTGTATATCAATTCACCGGGCGGCGTGATTACCGCCGGCATGTCGATTTACGATACCATGCAGTTTATCAAACCGGACGTCAGCACGTTCTGTATGGGACAGGCCGCGTCCATGGGCGCGTTTTTGCTGACCGCGGGCGCCAAGGGCAAACGTTTCTGCATGCCGAACTCGCGGGTGATGATCCATCAGCCGTTGGGCGGTTTCCAGGGCCAGGCCACGGATATCGAGATTCATGCCCGGGAGATCCTCAAGGTCAAGGCGCGCATGAACGAACTGATGGCCAAACATACCGGCCGCTCTCTTGAGTCGATAGAAAAAGATACGGAACGCGATCGTTTCCTCTCCGCCGAAGAGGCGGTAGACTACGGTTTGGTTGATTCCATATTAAGCAAACGCGATTTGACGGCGTAATTCTGAATACCGATAGACTATAGTTACAGTATTGAGTCATTCGAGTAGACTAACACCACTCAAACGCCGGTTTTACGTTAAGCAGTCGCGTTGCCGCCGTGGTTGGCCTGCGGGACAAAGACTAGAGAAAGAGGTTTACTGATGACAGATAAGCGCAAAGACGGTTCAGGAAAGCTGCTGTATTGCTCTTTCTGCGGTAAAAGCCAGCATGAGGTGCGTAAGCTGATCGCAGGGCCGTCAGTGTATATCTGCGACGAATGTGTCGATTTATGCAATGACATTATTCGCGAAGAGATCAAAGAGGTGGCTCCGCATCGCGAACGCAGCGCTCTGCCGACGCCCCATGAAATTCGCCATCACCTGGACGATTACGTTATCGGCCAGGAAAAAGCCAAAAAAGTGTTGGCGGTGGCGGTGTACAACCACTACAAACGCCTGCGTAACGGTGATACCACTAATGGCATTGAGCTCGGCAAGAGCAATATCCTGCTGATTGGCCCCACCGGCAGCGGTAAAACGCTGCTGGCGGAGACGCTGGCGCGCTTCCTGGATGTGCCCTTTACCATGGCGGATGCCACCACCCTGACCGAAGCGGGTTATGTCGGCGAGGACGTGGAAAACATCATCCAGAAACTGCTGCAAAAATGCGATTACGATGTGCAGAAGGCGCAGCGCGGTATCGTCTATATTGATGAAATCGATAAGATCTCACGCAAATCGGACAATCCGTCGATTACGCGCGATGTGTCCGGCGAGGGCGTGCAACAGGCGCTGCTGAAACTGATCGAAGGCACCATCGCCGCCGTTCCGCCCCAGGGCGGACGCAAGCATCCGCAGCAGGAATTCCTGCAGGTGGACACGTCCAAGATCCTGTTTATCTGCGGCGGCGCGTTCGCCGGCCTGGACAAGGTGATTGAGCAGCGTGTGGATACCGGGCGCGGCATTGGTTTTAGCGCCACGGTTAAAGGCAGCGCCCAGAAGGCGTCCGAAGGCCAGTTGTTGACGAAGGTCGAGCCGGAAGATCTGATTAAATTCGGTTTGATTCCTGAATTTATCGGCCGTCTGCCGGTGCTGGCCACGCTGAATGAACTGAGCGAGGACGCGCTGATTCAAATCCTGAAAGAGCCGAAGAACGCGCTGACCAAGCAATACCAGGCGTTGTTCAATCTGGAAGGCGTGGAGCTGGAATTCCGCGACGAAGCCCTAACGGCTATCGCCAGGAAAGCCATGGCGCGCAAAACCGGCGCCCGCGGCCTGCGTTCCATCGTGGAAGGCGCGCTGCTTGAAACGATGTATGAACTGCCTTCGCAGGACAGCGTCGAGAAAGTGGTGATCGACGAAGCGGTAATTGAAGGCCAGTCGGAACCCTTGCTGATTTATGGTAAACATGAAACCCAGCAGGCGTCCGGTGAATAATCCATCAGTTGCATGATGATATTCGGCAAAAAGTAAAAAAGTGGGGGATTCCGTCCCCCATTTGTTTTTCCGTTATCCCGGCTGTTGAATGTAAAAGATTCGCCCCCATATACTCAATTACCTATTTGTTGAAACTGGCAACGGCCGAGTTTTGCGAATCCCCTAAACCTGGCGGAAGCTAAACTAAGAGAGAGCTCTATGAATGCTGAGCGTTCCGAACGCATAGAAATCCCCGTATTGCCTCTGCGCGATGTGGTGGTCTATCCGCATATGGTCATCCCGTTGTTTGTCGGGCGGGAGAAATCGATTCGGTGCCTTGAAGCAGCCATGGATAGCGACAAAAAAATCATGCTGGTGGCGCAGAAGGAAGCCTCTACGGATGAACCGGGTATCAACGATCTCTTTTCAGTCGGGACCGTCTCTTCGATTCTCCAGATGCTGAAGCTACCCGACGGTACGGTTAAAGTACTGGTCGAGGGGTTGCAGCGCGCCCGCATAACCACTTTGTCCGATAGCGGCGAGCATTTTGCCGCCCAGGCTGAATATTTTGCCACGCCCGAAATCGATGAGCGCGAACAGGAAGTCCTGGTGCGCACCGCGATTAATCAGTTTGAAGGCTATATCAAGCTGAATAAAAAAATTCCGCCCGAGGTGCTGACGTCATTGAACAGCATCGACGACGCCGCGCGCTTGGCCGATACCATCGCCGCCCATATGCCGCTCAAATTAAGCGACAAGCAGTCGGTGCTGGAAATGGCGGACGTTACCGAGCGGCTGGAATACCTGATGGCGATGATGGAATCGGAAATCGATCTCCTGCAGGTCGAAAAACGTATCCGCAATCGCGTCAAGAAACAGATGGAAAAAAGCCAGCGCGAGTACTATCTGAATGAGCAAATGAAAGCCATCCAGAAAGAGCTGGGCGAAATGGACGACGCGCCGGATGAAAACGAAGCGCTGAAACGCAAGATTGAAGCGGCAAAAATGCCGAAAGAGGCGCGGGAAAAAACCGAAGCCGAGCTGCAAAAATTGAAAATGATGTCGCCGATGTCCGCCGAGGCCACGGTGGTGCGCGGTTATATCGACTGGATGCTGTCGGTGCCCTGGCATACCCGCACCAAGGTCAAGAAAGATCTGGTCAAGGCACAAGAAGTGCTGGATAAGGATCATTATGGCCTTGAACGGGTCAAGGACCGCATTCTCGAATATTTGGCGGTGCAAAGCCGGGTCAGCAAGATAAAAGGGCCGATCCTGTGCCTGGTGGGACCGCCGGGGGTGGGTAAGACCTCGCTCGGACAGTCGATTGCCAAGGCCACAGGGCGCGAGTACGTGCGCATGGCATTGGGCGGCGTGCGCGATGAAGCGGAAATTCGCGGTCACCGTCGCACCTATATCGGCTCCATGCCGGGTAAGCTTATCCAGAAAATGTCCAAGGTCGGCGTAAAAAATCCGCTGTTCCTGCTCGACGAAATCGACAAGATGTCGTCGGATATGCGCGGCGATCCGGCTTCCGCCCTGCTGGAGGTGCTGGATCCCGAGCAAAACGTGGCGTTCAACGATCACTATCTGGAAGTGGATTACGATCTCTCCGATGTGATGTTCGTCGCGACGTCCAACTCGATGAATATCCCGGCGCCGCTGCTCGATCGTATGGAAGTGATCCGGCTGTCCGGCTATACCGAGGATGAAAAGCTGAATATCGCCCGCGAACACCTGCTGCAAAAACAGCTCGATCGCAACGCGTTGAAGGCAGGCGAATTAACCATCGACGACAGCGCCCTGGTGGGCATTATCCGTTATTACACCCGTGAAGCGGGCGTGCGTAACCTGGAACGTGAAATCTCCAAGTTATGCCGTAAAGCGGTTAAGACGCTGTTAATGGATAAAAGCGTCAAGCATATCCATATCGACGGCGACAACCTTAAGGATTACCTGGGCGTCCAACGCTTCGACTACGGCCGCGCCGAGGGCGAGAATCGGGTGGGACAGGTTACCGGCCTGGCCTGGACCGAAGTGGGCGGCGAACTGCTGACCATAGAAACCGCGTGCGTGCCGGGAAAGGGGAAATTAACCTATACCGGATCGCTTGGCGAAGTGATGCAGGAGTCCATCCAGGCGGCGCTGACCGTGGTGCGCTCAAGGGCGGATAAGCTGGGCATTAATAACGATTTCTACGAGAAACGCGATATTCATGTCCATGTGCCGGAAGGCGCAACGCCGAAAGACGGCCCCAGCGCCGGTATCGCCATGTGTACCGCCCTGGTGTCCTGCCTGACCGGCAATCCGGTGAAAGCCAATGTGGCCATGACCGGCGAAATCACCCTGCGCGGGCTGGTATTGCCGATCGGCGGATTGAAGGAAAAACTGCTGGCGGCGCATCGCGGCGGCATCAAGACCGTGTTAATCCCTTACGAGAATAAACGCGATCTGGAAGATATGCCGGCAAATGTGATCAACGATATGGATATCCACCCCGTGCAGCGGATTGACGAGGTCTTGACCCTGGCCTTGCAGAATGCGCCTTTTGGCATGGAAATCGCCACCGCGGCGGCAAAATAAGCGCGTAAAGTAACATATACCGCTAAAAAACGGGCTGGCAGGTGAAATCCCACTTGCCAGCCTTTTTTTGTACCGTTAAGTTAGGTAGCTGGCGGCTCTGGTCGGTATCCGGCTTTGGCTTGCCATGCTATAACAGGCTTGATATAACAGCTGCGCTGTCGCGTTTAAGGAAAATTCCGCCGCGACGAGAGAATTCAAGAGGGGATGAAAGAGTGAATAAGTCACAACTGATCGACAAGATTGCCGCAGGTGCTGATATTTCCAAAGCGGCTGCCGGACGTGCATTGGATGCCATTATTGGTTCCGTTACCGAAACGCTGCAACAGGGAGATGACGTTGCGCTGGTGGGTTTCGGCACCTTTACGGTGCGAGCGCGTGCCGCCCGTACCGGCCGTAATCCTCAAACCGGTAAAGAAATAAGTATCCCGGCTGCCAAAGTACCCGGTTTCCGTGCCGGCAAAGGATTGAAAGACGCTGTCAACTGATTGTTGCACCGCTGTTTTTCGCGTCAAACTATTACCTGACGCAGGGGAACGGGTAGGGTAGAATACAAGGCGCATCTTTTTTGATGTGCCTTTTTTGTTTTTATTTTTCCCTGACAGTTGCGCATTTCGGTTGTCAGAGGAATAGCTTTAGCGCGCAGCAAGCTCTCGGAGCTACGGCATGAAGGCGGATCTTACTGCCGGCGCAAAGGTTTCATTCATATTACAGCGGAGTGTTGTCACACTATGATGGACAATTTACGCGCGGCCGCCAATCACGTCGTGCTCAAAATTATTCTGGCCATTGTCGCCATTTCATTCGTGCTGACCGGGGTAGGCAACTATCTGATTGGCGGCGGCGGGGATTACGCCGCGAAGGTGAACGGCCAGCAAATCAGCCGTGCCCAGCTGGAACAGGCGGTGCAAAACGAGCGCAACCGCCAGCAGGAGTCGCTGGGGGACAGTTTCTCGGCCCTGGCCGCCAACGAAGGCTACATGCTCCAGATGCGCCGCCAGGTGCTGTCGCAGCTGATTGATGAGACCCTGCTGGACCAATATGCGCAAACCCTGGGGCTTGCCGTTAGCGATCAACAGGTCAAGGAGGCGATTTTCGCCATCCCGGCGTTTCGCACCAACAACAATTTCGACAATGAAAAATACCGCTCAATCATCGCCAGCATGGGATTGACGCCGGATCAGTATGCGCAGCTGATGCGCAAGCAGCTATTGACGCAGCAGCTGATCCAGGGGCTCGGCGGCACCGGTTTCCTGCTGCCGGAAGAGACCAACCGGCTGATGGCGCTGGCCATCCAGGAGCGTCAGGCGCGCCTGGCGACGCTCGATATCAACGCGCTGCTCGCCGGGCAAACCGCTTCCCCGGAAGAGATCCAGAACCACTATAACCTGAATAAAAACACCTATGTCCAGCCCGAGTCGTTCAAAGTGTCCTATATCGCCCTGGATGCCGCCTCGATGCAGGCGAAAACCACGGTGAGCGAACCGGAAATCCAGGCCTACTACGACCAGCATAAAGACCAGTTCTCACAGCCGGCGCGTAAACGTTACGCCATAATCCAGAGCAAAACCGATGCTGACGCCCAGGCTATCCTGGCGCAACTGCAAAAAGGCGCCGATTTCGCCGCCCTGGCCAAACAACGCTCCACCGACATTATTTCCGCGAAAAACGGCGGTGATATCGGCTGGATGGACGCTGACGCCACGGTGGACGAGCTCAAACAGGCCAACCTGACCGATAAGGGCCAATTGTCCGGCGTGATCACCTCCTCGGTGGGCTTCCTGGTGGCGAAACTGACCGATATCCAGCCGGAGCAGGTGAAGCCGCTGGCCGAGGTGCACGACGGCGTGGCGGCGAAAGTGAAACAGGAAAAAGCCATCGACGCGTATTACGCCTTGCAGCAAAAGGTCAGCGACGCGGCCAGCAACGATAACGAATCACTGGCGTCGGCCGAAACGGCCGCGGGCGTCAAGGCGGTGCAGACCGACTGGTTTACCCGCGACAGCGTACCGGAAGCGTTGAACGCCGATGCCGTGAAACAGGTGCTTTTCGGCGGTTCGCTGCTGGGCGTCAACGGCGCTCCCGGCAACAATTCCGATGTGATCACCGTCGACGGCGACCGGGCTTTCGTCCTGCGCCTGGCCGAGCATAAACCGGAAAGCACCAAGCCTCTGGACGCGGTGCGCGCCCAGGTGGAAAACCAGGTGAAACGCCAAAAGGCGCTGCAACAGGCCCGCATCGACGCCGAAAAAATTCTGGCGGCGCTCAAGCAGGGTAAGGGCGCCGAGGCGATGAAAGCCGCCGGCCTGAGCTTCGGCGAGGTGAAAACCTTTGACTCGACGCGGCAGAACGATCGTTTGACCCAGGCTATCTTCACGTTGCCGCATCCGCAGCCGAACGCCTCCTCCTACGGCATGTCGGAGGATGAACAGGGCAATATCGTCCTGGTGGCGCTCGATAAGGTCGCGCCGCGCCAGCTTGATGAGCAGCAGCGCGGCCAGGTGGTCAGCCAGCTTAGCCAGGGCATGACCGGCGTGACGTTCGACGCGCTGCTCAATAACCTGCGTACCGAAGCCAAGATCAAGATGGGCACCGGCGCGCAAATGCAATAACGCTCATAAAAATACTGAACATAGTGTAATGACCAAAGGCCGCTTTCGCGGCCTTTTGCATGGTTCAATTTCCCTGGTTGCCGTGGTAATACCCTTAAGGCAACCTGCCTGCCGTGCCGGTATCTCACGGCATAACGTGTGGTTATCCACGACCCAAGGCAAGCAATCACAAGGACGTCATGTTATGAAAACTCCAATGAAACGTACTCTGAGCCTGGTGTTACTGACCAGCCTGTTCGCCCTTTCGGGCATCGCCTGGTGTTCGGTGGCGGACGGGGATAAATCCGGCGATGTCGTTGTCGTCAGCCATGACGGCGCAGGGGAAAAAGCCGCTAAGGTTCCGGCGGACGGCGGCGGTGCTAGCGACGGCATCATCAAGGTCATCGGCGCCACGGAGCACGGCGACACCAGCGACAGCGGCAGTGAGGGCGACAGCGCGGCCACCACCCTGTCCGCAGCGGCGACCACGCCGCCCGTATCCGGCGAAGCGGCCAAAGAAGACGCCGCCGAACCGGCCGCAGGCCAGGACGCGACGCAAACGGCGTCGGATACCGAAGATAAAAGCACCCAAACGGATGACTTCGGCGATGAAAAAATCAATATCAATACCGCGTCGGCTGAGGACATGGTGAGCGCGCTGAAAGGCATCGGGCCTAAAAAGGCGCAGGCCATTATCGACTACCGCGAGGCTAAGGGACCCTTTACCCATACCGACCAGTTGAAAGAAGTCAAAGGCATCGGCCCATCCACGTTCTCGCAAATCAAAGAGTTAATCATCGTGGAATAAAACAGGGGATCAATACTGACATGCCGGCCGGGTTTCAGCGCCAGGGGAAAATGTTTTCCAGCGCCGACCCCCGGCCACAGGCGATGCGCCAATATTAAATTTTTATGACAGTGTGGACATCGGGCCGTATCTTTCCTAAGTTAGTGACTCTTCTATCAATAGGAAAGCACTATGAGTGAGACAGCTAATTTAACGATTAAATTGCCTCTCGAGCTAAAGGAAAAATTGAAGTCCTTGGCCGCGAGTAAAAGCGTTTCCATGAGTGCGGAAATCAGCGCAAGGCTAGAGCGCAGCCTGGACGGCACGATTGAGGATGACGTTGAAGGCGGGGTCGAGGCAAAGCGCCACGCTAAAAACGCGGTACACAAAGAGCATGTCGCCGCCGATGTCGATAATCAACATACCGAAGAACTTATCGAGCAGCCTTTTACCACCGGTGAAGTAAAAAAGCTGCGCGCGTTACTGAATGCCAACACTAAAAAAAAATCAAAGAAAAAATAGCCAGAGGCCATTTGACCGGGCCGTCGAGTTAACTGCGGTCATAACATAACGTTATTTGTGAATCAGAGGGGAAGATATACCCTCTGATACCAACGCCTGTCTTCAATCCATCAGTCTGCCCACCTCACCTTGTTCCCGCACCATGGCGCCACAGCCGCTAACGACGGCAAAGACTGGGCGCGCGGGTAGCATGATTATGGCAGCGACGTTTTGGCTTTCATCGCCGCCATGACCCTTTCCCGATGCTGCTGATAGTCGGCCAGGCCCTTGGCGCGCAGATGGCACGCCGCGCAGGTGCCGCAACCATCCCCTTTGATGCCGTTATAGCAGGTCAGCGTTTCCTGACGCACCAAATCCAATTGCCGGTAATAATCGGCCAGCGCCCAGGTTTCGGCTTTATTCAGCCACATCAGCGGGGTGGCGAAGCGGATGTCGCGGGCCATGCCCAGGATGACGGCATTGTTCAGCGCCTTGACGAACTCATCGCGGCAGTCGGGATAACCGGAAAAATCCGTTTCACACACGCCGGTAATGACCGTTTGCGCCCCCACCTGATAGGCATAAATGGCCGCCAGGGTGAGGAACAGAATATTACGGCCCGGTACAAAGGTACTGGGCAAAGCGTCGCCGCCGGCGCCAGGGTCAAACGCGGGCACCGGAATATTCTCCCGGGTCAGGCTGCTGACCGCCAGATCATTTAACAAACCGGCGTCGATGACTTTGTGCGCGCGGGCGCCCAGCTTGAGCGCCAGGGCGCGCGCTATGTCGATTTCAGCCCGGTGCCGCTGGCCGTAATCAAACGTAACGCAGTGCACCTCGTCATAGTGCGTTAAGGCCTGGATCAGGCAGGTGGTTGAATCCTGCCCGCCGCTAAAAACCACCACCGCTTGTGTCATTGTATTACTCAATTTAAGGAGCCACGGCCCTTATGGTAACGCCTCCGTGGCCATTTGGCATCTTTCCCGCACTTAGAGGGCCGTCAATGTATCCTGCCAGGGACTCAGGTCGCCGATATGTTCACGTACCCACTCCATCTGATAATAGGTGTCATGGTAGCGTTCCCCGCCGTCGCACAATATCGTAACGATGGCGCCTTGCCTTCCTTCGGCGCGCATCCTGACGGCCAGTTGCAGCGCGCCCCACATATTGGTACCGGTGGACGCCCCCACCCGGCGGCCGAGGATAGGCTCGAGCCAGTAAAGGGTGGCGATGGTGGCGGCGTCGGGTACCTGGATCATTTCATCAATCACATCGGCAATAAACGACGGCTCCACGCGCGGCCGGCCGATGCCTTCGATCCGGCTGGCTATGCTTGCGGTGAGCGCGGCGTCCCGGTGATGAAAATATTCAGCAAAGACGGAATTCTCCGGATCGACCACCACCAGCCTGGTGTTATGACCCTGGTAGCGAATATAGCGCCCGAGGGTGGCCGACGTGCCGCCGGTGCCGGCGCTCATAACAATATAATCGGGTTCCGGGCAGGGCTCCTGCGCCATCTGGCGAAAAATGCTTTCCGCTATATTATTGTTGCCGCGCCAGTCGGTGGCGCGCTCCGCGTAGGTAAACTGATCCATATAATGGCCGTTTAACTCATGGGCCAGGGCTTTGGCTTCGTCATAGATCATGGCGCTATGCCCGACAAAATGGCAGCGGCCGCCGTAAAAAGTAATCTGTTCAATTTTACGTTTAGCCGTGCATTCCGGCATGACGGCAATAAAAGGCAAGCCGAGCAGCCGGGCGAAATAGGCCTCCGAAACCGCCGTGCTGCCTGACGATGCCTCGATAATGGTGGTGCCCTGCTTTATCCAGCCGTTGCACAAGCCGTATAAAAACAGCGAGCGGGCCAGCCGATGTTTTAGGCTGCCCGAGGGATGGGTGCTTTCATCTTTCAGATAGAAAAAAATGCCCGGAAACGCCGGCAGCTGAAACCGTATTAAATGCGTATCGGCGGAGCGCTGGAAATCAGACTGGATTTCGCTGATGGCCTGTTTCACCCAGGGCGCGGTCATAATAATTATCCTTAATGAGGAAGGGGGTTCACAGCATAGCGGGGATGAAGAAAAAATAAGTTGCCTTTTTCACTCGATTAACGTGTGATAAGAGAAATATTTTCTCCAAAAGATACTTATGCTAGATAAAACTGACCGTACATTACTCTCATTGCTGCAGCAAGACTGTACGCTTTCGCTCCAGACGCTGGCGGATGCGGTCAACCTGACCTCCACGCCATGCTGGAAACGTCTTAAACGTCTTGAGGAAACCGGTATCGTGCGCGCTAAGGTGGCGCTGCTGGATAATGAAAAGCTGGGGTTGGCATTGACCGCCTTTGTGCTGATTAAAACACAGCAGCATAATAGCGACTGGTATCGGGCCTTTGTGGCGCAGGTCAAAGGAATGCCGGAAGTGCTGGCCTTTTATCGCATGGCCGGCGAGTATGATTACCTGATGCAGGTGGTGGCGAGCGATATGAAGAGCTACGACAACTTTTATAAGCGGCTGGTGAACGGCGTGCCTGGCCTCATCGATGTGACCTCGAGTTTTGCCATGGAACAAATCAAAAATACCACCGTATTGCCGTTATAATTTATCTTTCGCTGCGGCGGGTCACTTTCAATAGGTCTGGAATAAAACTGCGTGAGATTATTTGCACAATTAGGTTGGTATTTTCGCCGCGAATGGCGACGTTATCTGGGGTCGGTCTTACTGTTGATCATTATCGCCATACTGCAACTGATCCCGCCCAGACTGGTCGGGGTTATCGTGGACGGCGTGACGGAGCATCGGGCCTCCACGCGGATGATCATGATGTGGCTGGGCGTCATGGCGTTTACCGCCGTGCTGGTATACCTGCTGCGCTACGTATGGCGAGTGCTGCTGTTCGGCGCCTCTTATAAGCTGGCGGTGGAGCTGCGCGCCCGGTTTTATCATTTGCTCAGCCATCAACTGCCGGGTTTTTATCTGCGCCACCGCACCGGCGATCTGATGGCGCGCGCCACCAACGACGTGGACCGGGTGGTATTCGCCGCCGGGGAAGGGGTGCTGACCCTGGTGGACTCGCTGGTGATGGGCCTGTCGGTGCTGGTGGTGATGAGCGTGCAGATAAGCTGGCAGCTTACCCTGCTGTCGCTGCTGCCGATGCCGGTCATGGCGCTGCTGATTAAACACAACGGCGATGAGCTGCACCGGCGGTTTAAAACCGCCCAGGCGGCGTTTTCGTCACTCAATAACCAAACGCAGGAAAGCCTTACCGGCATCCGCATGATCAAGGCCTTCGGTCTGGAGGGATACCAGTCGGAGCGGTTTGTGCAGGTGGCCGCCGACGCCGGCGCAAAAAATATGCGCGTGGCGCGCATTGACGCGCGTTTCGATCCCACCATTTACCTGACCGTCGGCTTTTCTAACCTGCTGGCCATTGGGGGCGGCAGTTGGATGGTGATGAACGATCTGCTGACGCTTGGGCAGTTAACCAGCTTTATTATGTATCTGGGCCTGATGATTTGGCCGATGCTGGCATTAGCCTGGATGTTTAATATTGTCGAGCGGGGCAGCGCCGCCTATAGCCGAATCCGCCAAACGCTGGACGAGGCTCCTCAGGTCAGGGACGGTAAGGAAATGCTTCCCCCCGGACGCGGCGTCCTTGAGGTTGACGTCGACAGCTTCAGCTATCCGCACACGCCGCAGCCGACATTGAATAATATCCATTTGCGGCTGGCGCCGGGACGGGTGCTGGGTATCTGCGGCCCGACCGGCGCCGGTAAAAGCACGCTGTTATCGCTGCTGCAGCGGCATTTTGACGTGACCCGGGGCGAGATCCGTTTCCACGGTATGTCCCTTGCCGATGTCTCCCTTGATCAGTGGCATAGCCGCCTGGCGGTGGTCAGCCAGACGCCGTTTTTATTTTCCGATAGCGTGGCGCGTAATATCGCCCTCGGCCGGCCGGACGCCACCCGGGAGCAAATCGAGCGGGCGGCGACCCTTGCCTGCGTGCATGAGGATATCCTGCGGCTGCCGCAGGGCTATGAAACCGAAGTGGGCGAGCGGGGCGTGATGCTGTCCGGCGGGCAAAAACAGCGTCTGTCCATTGCCCGCGCCCTGCTGCTGGAGGCGGAAATCCTGATATTCGACGACGCGCTCTCCGCCGTGGACGGGCGTACCGAACATACCATCTTGCGCAATCTCAGGCAGTGGGGCGAGGGACGTACCCTGATCATTACCGCCCACCGGCTGTCGGCGCTGAATGCGGCCGATGAAATCGTCGTGCTGCGCCACGGCACCCTTGCCCAGCGGGGCGAACATCAGCATCTGCTGCAGGAAGAGGGCTGGTATCGGGATATGTTCCGCTACCAGCAGTTGGAAGCAGCGCTCAGCGCCGATCCGGACGGGCAGGAGGCGGCCGATGCGTAAATGGCAAACCCTGTGGCCGACGCTGAAACGGCTGCTGGCCTACAGCCGGCCTTACCGCAAACCGCTGACGCTGGCGGTGGTCATGCTGTGGCTGGCGGCCGGCGCGGAAGTCGCCGGCCCGGTGGTGATCAGCTTTTTTATCGACCGGGTCGTACCGCTGAAAACCTTTCCGCCGCTGCTGGTGACCGGGCTGGCGCTGGGTTATATCGCCCTGCAGATGGTGTCCGCGTCCCTGCGCTACTACCAGGCGCTGCTGTTTAACCAAACGGCGCTCGACGTGGTGCAGCAACTGCGCACCGAGGTAATGGATGCCGCGCTGCGCCAGCCGCTGAGCGCCTTTGATACCCAGCCGGTGGGCCAGCTTATCTCGCGGGTGACCAATGATACCGAGGTGGTCAAGGATCTTTACGTCACGGTGATGGCGACGGTGCTGCGCTGTATCGCCCTGGTGGGCGCCATGCTTATTGCGATGTTTATGCTGGACTGGCGCATGGCCGCCATTTCGATGGTGATCTTCCCCGTGGTGGCGCTGGTAATGACGGTGTATCAGCATTTCAGCACCCCGATCGTGCGTCGCCTGCGCGCCTATCTGGCGGATATCAACAATGGCTTTAATGAAGCGATAAGCGGCATGAGCGTCATCCAGCAGTTTCGCCAGCAGGGGCGTTTCGGCCAACGGCTGGCGCAAGCCAGCCACGCCCATTACCTGGCGCGGATGCAGACCCTGAGGCTTGAGGGCTTTTTGCTGCGCCCGCTCCTGAGCCTGCTGTCGGCGTTGGTATTATGCGGGCTGCTGATGCTGTTTAGCTTCAGCCCGGCGGGCACCGTCGGGGTCGGGGTACTGTATGCCTTTATCAATTATCTCGGCCGCTTAAATGAGCCGCTGATTGAACTGACCACCCAGCAATCGATGCTGCAGCAGGCCGTGGTGGCGGGCGAGCGCATCTTTGAACTGATGGACGGCGACCGGCAGCAGTACGGCGACGACGACCGGCCCTTGATCAGCGGACGTATTGATATTCGCGACCTCAGCTTTTCCTACCGCAATGCCACGCCGGTATTGCGGCATATTTCCCTGTCGGTGCCATCCCGGCGCTTTATCGCGCTGGTGGGGCATACCGGCAGCGGTAAAAGCACCCTGGCCAATTTAATGATGGGCTATTATCCCATCAGCGAGGGCGCGCTGTTGCTCGACGGCCGGCCCATCGCCAGCCTGTCGCACCGGGTGCTCAGGCAAGGCGTCGCCATCGTCCAGCAGGACCCGGTGGTCATGGCGGACACTGTATTCACCAATATTACCCTGGGGCGTGATATCAGCGAATCCAGGGCCTGGCATGCCCTGGAACAGGTGCAACTGGCGGAACTGGTCAGATCCATGCCGGGCGGCATCCACGCCGGCCTCGGCGAGCAGGGCAATACCCTGTCGGTCGGGCAAAAACAGCTGCTGGCCATGGCCAGGGTTCTGGTCCTCACTCCGCAAATCCTGATCCTCGACGAGGCCACCGCCAATATCGACTCCGGCACCGAGCAGGCGATCCAGCGGGCGTTGGCGGCTATCCGCCACCAGACCACCCTGGTGGTTATCGCGCACCGCTTATCCACCATTGTCGAGGCTGACGAAATTCTGGTGCTCCACCGTGGCGAAGCGGTGGAGCGGGGCTCCCACGAGGCGTTGTTAACGCAGCGGGGCCGCTATTTCCAGATGTATCAACTGCAGCAGGCCGGCAGGGCGCTCGCCGCCGACGTCAGGGTGGCCGGCGCGGGGCACGGCTGACGATGTGCGACGGATGTGCCGCCCGTGGGTAGCCGCGGATAAGCATGCTGGGCGCTTAAGCGCAGCGCGCACCGGGATTGAGCATCCCGGCGCCGATATTCCCCCTTCTGCACCGTAATCTGGCGTAGCGCACTAATACAGTGCGCCTCGCTGGTGTATTTTTGCGCGTCGTCGGAGCCAATGCTGCGCCTGAGGCGGGTTTTGCTGTATCGGCGGGCGTCCAACGGTAAATTTCTATTTCAAAACATTTGTGGCACATGCTTTGCTTTACTCAGGCGTAGCGATCGCGAGTTCAGATCCAAATTCTTGAGGGGGAACATATGAAGCTGGTAACCGTGGTGATTAAACCATTTAAATTAGAAGACGTGCGAGAAGCGCTTTCTGCTGTGGGCATTCAAGGGCTGACGGTCACCGAGGTCAAAGGCTTTGGACGGCAAAAGGGCCATGCAGAGCTGTATCGCGGGGCCGAATACAGCGTTAATTTCCTGCCCAAGGTAAAAATTGATATCGCCATTGCCGACGATCAGCTAGATGAAGTTATCGATGTCATCAGTAAAGCGGCGTATACCGGAAAGATCGGCGACGGCAAGATTTTTGTTGCTGAGCTACAACGGGTCATCCGGATTCGTACCGGAGAGACCGACGAAGCAGCACTTTAACGACACACACGCGCGAATTTTGTGGATAGGGATGAATGAAAATGAAGAAACTTGTCTCATTGACCAGCCTCGGCGCAGTAGCATTGTTGCCGACATGGGCCATGGCCGCAGCGCCTGTTGCTGACAAGGCCGATAACGCTTTTATGATGATAAGCACCGCTTTGGTGCTGTTTATGACTTTACCGGGGATTGCCTTGTTTTACGGCGGCCTGCTGCGCGCCAAAAACGTGCTGTCGATGTTGACCCAGGTTGCGGTCACCTTCGCCATGGTCTGCGTGCTGTGGCTGATTTACGGTTACTCCCTGGCCTTTAGCGAGGGCAATCCGTTTTTCGGCGGGTTCGGTTGGACCATGTTGAAGAATATTGAGCTGACGGCGCTGACCGGTACGTTCTATCAACTGATCCACGTCGCGTTTCAATGTTCGTTTGCCTGTATTACCGTCGGTCTGATTGTTGGCGCCCTGGCGGAACGTATTCGTTTCTCCGCGGTGCTGATTTTTGTGCTGGTATGGCTGACCTTTTCCTACCTGCCGATGGCGCATATGGTTTGGGCAGGCGGTTATCTGGCGGCGCAGGGCGCGCTGGACTTCGCCGGGGGTACTGTCGTTCATATCAATGCGGCGAGTGCCGGTTTGGTGGGTGCCTATATGCTGGGCAAACGCTCAGGTTTCGGCAAGGAAGCGTTTAAGCCGCATAACCTGCCGATGGTCTTTACCGGTACCGCGATCCTGTATGTCGGCTGGTTCGGCTTCAACGCCGGTTCCGCCAGCGCTGCCAACGAAATTGCCGCACTGGCTTTCCTCAATACCGTCATGGCTACCGCCGGCGCCATCCTGTCCTGGGTGTTTGTTGAGTGGATGCTGCGCGGCAAGCCTTCCTTGCTGGGCGCCTGCTCCGGTTGTATCGCCGGTCTGGTCGCCATCACTCCTGCCGCCGGCACCGTCGGCGTCGGTGGCGCACTGGTCATTGGCCTGGTGGGCGGCGTAGCCGGGCTTTGGGGTGTGGTTGCCCTGAAAAAATGGCTGCGGGTGGATGATGTCTGCGACGTATTCGGCGTGCACGGCGTGTGCGGTATCGTAGGCTGCCTGCTGACCGGCGTATTCACTTCCGCCTCGCTCGGCGGCGTGGGTTACGCCCAGGGTGTTACCATGGGGCACCAGCTCTGGGTTCAGCTGTTCAGCGTGATCGTCTGTCTGGTCTGGTCCGGCGTCGTGGCCTTTATCGGCTTCAAGATTGCCGATATGGTGGTGGGGCTGCGTGTGTCCGAAGAACAGGAACGCGAAGGCCTGGACGTCAACAGCCATGGCGAAAATGCCTATAACGAATAATTTTCTATGCAGCGCCGGGGCACGATAACCGGCCATGGAAAATCAGCAGGGGCGATTTATCGCCCCTGTTTTCATTTGCGCAAAGCGCCGGGCGGTCCGGGTGGGTTCACACCCCATGGTGCCGCATCACGCCTTCCTGCGCCGTCGAGGCTACCAGCACCCCGTCGCGGCGGAAAATCTGTCCGCGCACAAATCCCCGCGCGCCGGACGCCGAAGGGCTTTCTATCGCATATAACAGCCAATCGTCAAAACGAAAAGGGCGATGGAACCACATCGAATGATCAATGGTGGCGATTTGCACCCCGGGCTCAAGAAACCCCACGCCATGCGGCTGGAGCGCTGTGGGCAGGAAGTTAAAATCGGACGCGTAGCCCAGCAGGAATTGATGGCATTCACGGTCATCCGGCAGTGTGCCCGCAGCCCGCAGCCAAACATAACGCACGGGTTTTTCCACGGCGCCTTTAAACGGGTTATGGAAAACAACCGGACGCATTTCTATCGGCTTTTCACCGGTCAGTTTTCGCCGCAGCGGCTCGGGCAGACCGGCGGCCAGCGGCAGCGCGATATCCCGCTCCGAGGGCAACCCCTCGGGGGCGGGCACCTGGGGCATCGGGCTTTGGTGCTCAAAGCCCGTTTCTTCCGCCTGAAACGAGGCCGTCAGGTAAAATATCGGCAGGCCCTGCTGAATGGCGCTGACATGACGGGCGCTGAAACTGTTGCCATCGCGCAGCTCGGCCACCTGATAGACAATGGGCAAGCTGACGTCGCCGGGGCGTAAAAAATAGCTGTGAAAGGAATGGACATGCCGCGCCGGGGGGACCGTCTGCCGCGCGGCGTACAAAGCCTGGGCCACCACCTGCCCGCCGAAGACCCGCGGCAGGCCCAAATCCTCGCTTTGACCGCGAAAAAGACCTTCCTCCAGCTTTTCCAGGGTGATCAGATTCAATAGATGATCGATTTTACGGGTCATAACTACGCTCCAGTAACCAGGGTCTTCACTGCGGGTAAACGCATGACGGGTGCCGGCATAGCGTCGGGGCGCCGAACCTCCCAGGCCGGCCATGACAGCCCGCTTTAATGAGCATAACCGCAAACGTGTCCGGTGCGAATGCAACCGACAGGAAAATATCAGGATTCTGTGCCATGATTAAATCATTAGGTGGTTCAGCCACCAAGACTTCACCGCCGCTTGGTATCGGTGAAATGATGAGCTAATAATAAGAAGGAGAGATAAATCATGAAACTCTGGCAAGTAGTAGGTGGCGCTGCGCTAGCGGTCACCTTGGCGGGATGCGCTGATAAAGGCCATCAGGTGGCTACCCCGGCGTTCAAAACCCCGGGCACCGCTGAACAAGCCGAAGCGTTAAGGCAACCCAGCGTTTCCGGCACCGTTTGGATCAGGCAACGGATCGCATTGCCTCCCGACGCGGTATTGACCGTAACGCTGTCCGATGCCTCGATAAGCGATACGCCGTCTACCGTCATTGCGCAACGTGTGGTACGCACGGAAGGTAAGCAGGCGCCGTTCAGCTTTGTGTTGCCGTTTAATCCGGCGCAAATACAGCCCAATGCGCGCATCCTGCTAAGCGCGGCGATTACCGTCGATGGCCGGTTAATGTTTATTACCGAGCAGGTGAAGACGGTTATCAACAACGGCGGCACCAAACAGGATCTGACGCTGGTGCCGGTGGAAGCCGTGGCCATGCCGACACGCGCCGCGGCGGCATCTACCGTGCCGCTGACCTCTCCCACCCAGGTGGCGCCGGCCAGCAGTGTTCCCGCGCCTAACCAGTTGTAAGGTCTCTTGGGATGGTGCTAAACGCCGCGGTGTTGGCGGCGTTTATGCCGGCTAAAGCGTCGCGTGCGTGGGCACAACGGCTGGAGACGTTACTGAACAACACTGAACAACGCCTCTGGTGGCGATAGGTTGAGTGTCTCACAGGGAGGTGAGACGCGCTCACGCCCTAGCGCCATGGCGACAAATCATCATCCCCGCCCGGACTAAGGTATTTAACGTGTCGCGGCCTCTCCTCTCCCTGGCCCGCTGTTCCAGCCTGGCCGGCGTTTTACAAGACCCAGCGATAGCGGGACAAGTCGATATTACCGCCGCGCCCGAATTCCACGCCCTCCGCTTCCAGGGCGGTTCTCTGCCGTTCATAATCTTCGCCCGCCAGTGAAATGCCGCCGTGCCGGTTGACCACCCGATGCCATGGCAGGCGGCTACCCGCGGGCAACCGGCTCAGTATGCCCCCGACCTGCCTGGCGGCGCGCGGAGATCCCGCCAGCCGGGCCACATCGCCATAGGTGGCAATGTGGCCGGAAGGAATGGCGGCGACAATCTGGAATACCCGCTGGCGAAACGTATCAATTGGTTCATTCATCGTATTGCACAGAATTCATTAAGCCCAAGGCAGCATATTGGCATAACCCGGCAGGGTCAAAAAGGATTTAAAATAGGACAGGGCCACGGCGCGGATGGCGATTGCCCAAGAAAACAGCGCTTGGCGCGTATCGGCTTGCAATTGCGCGGGGCATCATTGATAATGCCCCGCGCTCGGGAAAAACGAGCCGTCAATGGAGGCCCCGTTGGTGCTCCCGCAACACTAACTTGTGAACTCGGTCAGGTCCGGAAGGAAGCAGCCGTAGCAGGCGACGTGTGTGCCGGGATGTTGCTGGCGGGGCCTCCACCCAATCAAACGCCCCACCATTATTCTCCCATTTTTCATCAATGCTTCTTTATGGATGCCAGGTCCGCTGTTTTTTCAACCAGCCGCCGTTATTAATTAGTCGATAGCCCGGGCCAATAGGATGTTCTATGGCGCTTGTCGATGAAATAACGTCCGTTGATATATTGCCGGGAAAAATTAAAGGATGGAATACCTTGCATAATAGCGTCTATTAAAATAAAGCACTGGCTATCCGGCATTACGCCGTGATAGCTGCTATGGCATATTTATTCGTGTTTTTATTACCAATCCAGGGCATACCCGGGGCGCGTCAACACGCATAAGAGCGCACGTTTACACTTGGGGAGCGCGATAATCTGCGTCACAACACGGAATAGCCGGTGATAAAAAAGGAGTGATAAATACACCTATATGAACATAAATTTTTATTAATGTTGATATTAAGTATCACTTAATGGCTGTTTAACGAACATACTTCCAGACCGACACCGGAACTTTATCATAGAGTTTGTCCATGGTCAGTTCCGCGAGACGATGGTCGGCCGCAGAGTTGAATATCTCCAGTTCGTCGTCGGACAGTTCATATTTGTTTTTCTCTATCACCCGCTCCAGCGTCTCCAGGGTTCTGCATTTGCGTAACCGCATTAAATAATCGATCTTGTTCATATTGGCCTTTTGGGTTCTCTCATATGTTAAAATATCATTTACTATTTCAGGAAATACAGAGTTCAGTCTCTGAGAAAGTTCCGAATAGCCGTGAACGGCTTTTGCGCCACCGTTGCACATCCAGATTATTGATACCGTAGCTGCTAAATAAGGTAAAAGTATCGTCTAGGAAGGTTTCTACATGATCGACCAAATCGCTTTCATTATGATGTTTAAGCTTAAAAATGACCACATAAGATGCAATATGGTCGATTAATTCATTCATCTGTAAATTAATCGCCGATGCCGGGTCATTAACCCACCCATGGTAGCTATCGCCCAAACTGGCAATGCCCTCATCATACAGATTGCCGCAGAGGTATTTAAGCTGTGCTATATCATGTCGTTTGGGTGAATACTCATCCATATCAGCCCTCCTAACGCTAAACAAATTACCGTCATCTTTAAGATGGGATTGAGGCACGCCCACGTATCATCGGCGTTCCCGCGCCCTATTTAAAGATAGAAGATTTTATGCAGTTTGGCACTATCAGCTTACATTATCTTACCGTCATATCCTATTGCAATTTCATTAACACTAATTGCACAAACGGTGAAAGCCTGTGGGCGACGATGGTTACCAGCAGTCAACGTGGTGGTGATAAAGCAGCTATTTGCACACAGCAGGCAACGGGTAAACACTCATTTCTGCCACTATGGTATTTATTATATTTATTTTTACCATTTCTTGTCGCAATACTCATCCCTTATTGCCATAAAATTATGACAATACGTTGCTAAACCGTTCAAACCCGGCGGTTCCTTAACAGTTAAACGCCGAAGGGATGTTGGCAAGCCTCCCAGCACGTGATATGTTATAGTATAACATTTTATGAAAGGCATGTTTTCATGCGATCCTCTATCCGCAAAACCACCGACCCCACGCCTGACAATCTGATGTGCGCCTCCGGGTTACGGCGCATAGGATTTGGCCTGGCCCTGCTGTGTGTCCTCTGGCTGGGTATCTTTTGGGCATCCTTATTGCCATGATGACATTTGAACAGTTATGTATCGGCTACCACGGGCACGCTATTATCGACGCCCTGGACGGCAAATTCGAGGCCGGCAGCCTGACCGCGGTTATCGGCGCCAACGGCACCGGTAAATCGACCCTGTTGAAAACCATTGCCGGACTCTTGCCGGCTATCGGCGGCAGCCTTTCGTTCTCGGCAGGGCAAACACCCCGTATCGCCTATTTACCACAGCAGTCAGAGCTGGACCGTCAGTTTCCGTTGCGGGTGTTTGAAGTGGTCGCTATGGGCTGTTGGCCGGCCATCGGATTGCTGCGGCGTGTTAACAAGACGGCCATGGCGCGCATCCATGACGCCCTGGATCGCGTCGGTCTGGGATCAATGGCGACGAGCCCGATTGAAATACTATCAGGTGGCCAGTTCCAGCGTATGCTGTTCGCCCGCCTTCTGGTGCAGCAGGCGCCGCTGATATTGCTGGATGAGCCTTTCAGCGGGATTGACAGTCCAACCTGCGCATTATTGATGGATGTCATCGACCAGCTTCATAAGGCCGGCCACACCATTATCGTGGTACTGCACGACGACGCCCTGGTGATCCGTCGTTTTCCACAAACCCTGCTGCTGTCCGGCCGGCACACGCGCTGGGGGGCGACAGACGCGATCCTCGCGAACGCGTTTTCTCCCCGGGCCGCCTGGTCCGCCGATCGTTGCTTCCATCAGGCCGCATCATGATCCTTCACCTCTTATTAGACCCCTTTCTCTCGCTTGGATTTATGCGGCGTGCGCTGGTGGCCTGTTTTGCCCTTTCGCTCAGTTCCACTCCGCTGGGGGTTTTCCTGTCGCTACGCAGGATGAGCCTGGTGGGGGATGCCTTATCACACGCGATATTGCCCGGCGTCGCCATCGGTTATCTGCTGTCGGGCATGTCGCTGATGGCCATGGGCATCGGCGGATTTATCGCCGGATTACTGGTCGCGGTGCTGTCCGGCTGGGTGACCTCGCTCACCGTCCTGAAGGAAGACGCCAGCTTTGCCGGTTTTTATCTGGGATCGCTGGCCCTGGGCGTGACCTTGGTATCCCTGCGCGGGTCCAGCGTCGATTTGCTTCATCTGTTATTTGGCACCGTACTGGCGGTCGATAGCCAGGCCATTCTGTTTGTCGGCCTGATTGCCACCGTTACGCTGCTTTGCCTGGCGCTGATGTATCGCGCGCTGATTATTGAGGCCTTCGACGCGGCGTTCCTGCGCATAAACGTTCGCGGTTATCCCCGCCTGATCCATGCCTTATTCCTGGCGCTGGTGGTGCTTAACCTGGTGGCGGGTTTTCAAATTCTCGGCACCCTGATGTCGGTGGGACTCATGATGCTGCCGGCGGTGGCCGCCCGCTGTTGGTCCGGGCATCTGCCGGGCACGCTGCTGATAGCGTTGTTGATTGGCCTGCTTAGCGCCTGGGTAGGGCTGCTGTGGTCGTTCTACGCCTCGATTCCGGCGGGCCCGGCCATTGTGCTTACCGCCAGCCTGATCTTTTTTATTTCGGTACTGTTAGGACCGCGCGGCAGTTTCACCATGATTTTGCGCCGGCATTATTTCACTGCCGGCAAGGCAAAAAAATAACCTGCGTGCCGCCATCGCCGGCCGCGCCGGCGGCAAACAAAAGGCCTCCAGCGGAGGCCTTTGACCGGCTGAGTAACCGGCGCCGGTTATTTTTTCTTTTTCCCGCCCTGGACCGCCTTGAAGCGGGGATTGGATTTGCAGATGACGTAAATGCGGCCGCGTCGGCGAACGACTTTACAATCCGGATGACGCGTCTTGGCGGAACGCAACGAGCTTAATACCTGCATGATAACCACGCCTCTTCTAATAATGATTACTTGGTGAAAAAACGGCCGAAGCGTTGGTTAAAGCGCGCGGTGCTGCCTTCTTTATCCACGATCCGCTGCTTGCCGGTGTAATAGGGATGGGATTCGGATGACACCTCCACCGTGATGTAGGGGAATGTTTTCCCGTCCAGCTCCACGGTACGGTCGGTCTTGATGGTCGAACCCACTTTAAAATACGCATCCGCGCTGGTGTCGTGAAACACCACGGTACGGTAGTCGGGATGGATGCCAGGTTTCATATCTCACCTCATTTCGTTATGTTATATCATAACTATTATCCTCTTTTTCGCCATCGGGTCAAGCCCCCTCAAGCCGTCGGCCTAAGCCAGGCATAAAAAAAGCCGCTTGCGCGGCTCGGGACTTGACTGAACCATCAGGCCGCGTCAACGGCCCGATGGTTAAACGGTGCTTAACGGTGCGGATTATCCAACTGAGGATTATTCACCGGGCGATCCTGTTCCCGCTGTTCGTCGCTTTTGTTACCGAAGCGGCGGCGAACCACGACAAAAAACACAGGTACGAAAAATATTGCCAGCAAGGTGGCGGTGATCATACCGCCGATTACCCCGGTGCCGACGGCGTTTTGCGAGCCCGACCCCGCGCCGGTGCTGATGGCCAGCGGCAATACGCCGAGGATAAAGGCCAGCGATGTCATCAGGATGGGACGCAAACGCATGCGCACCGCCTCTAATGTCGCCTCAACCAATCCCTTGCCTTCCTTGTCCATCAAGTCCTTGGCGAACTCGACGATAAGAATGGCGTTTTTCGCCGACAGCCCGATGGTGGTCAGCAGCCCCACCACAAAATAGACGTCGTTATTCATACCGCGGAAAGTGGCGGCCAGCAGCGCCCCGACCACGCCCAACGGCACCACCAGCATCACCGCGAAGGGGATGGACCAGCTTTCATACAACGCCGCCAGGCACAGGAACACCACGATCAGCGAGATGGCGTACAGCGCCGGGGCCTGGTTGCCGGATAGCCGTTCCTGATAGGACATCCCCGTCCAATCGTAGCCTACGCCGGCGGGCAGCTTAGCCACCAGTTCCTCCATCAGCGCCATGGCTTCACCGGTACTCTTGCCCGGCGCCGCCTCACCCTGGATTTCCATCGAGGGCAAGCCGTTATAACGCTCCAGGCGCGGCGAGCCATACTGCCAGTGCGAGGTGGACACCGCCGATAACGGCACCATCTGTCCATTGGTGCCGCGCACAAACCAGTTGCCTATGTCCTGCGGCAGCATACGGTACTGCGCGTCGCCCTGCACATAGACCTTTTTGGTTCGGCCGCGATCGGTAAAGTCATTGATATAGTTACCGCCCAGGGCCGCGCCCAGAGTGGTGTTGATATCATCCAGCGAGACGCCCAACGCCGAAGCCTTCTCCTGATCCACATCCAGCTTGAACTGCGGCGTATCCTCCAGGCCATTTGGCCGCACGCCCACTAAGGTATCGGGATGCTGCGCAATCATACCGAACAGCTGGTTACGCGCCTCGGTAAGCTTGGCATGCCCCAGGTTGTTCTCATCGATTAACTCGAAGTCGAAGCCGGTAGCATTACCCAGCTCAACGATGGCCGGCAGGTTAAACGCCAGGGCGATACCGTCCTTTATCTGAGAGAATTCCCCATTGGCCCGGGCAATGATCGCCGGGACCTTATTTTCCGCCCCTTTGCGCTCATCCCAGCTTTTCAGGCTGACGAACGCGATGCCGGAGTTCTGGCCGCGCCCGGCAAAACCGAAGCCGTTAACGGTAAAGACCGAGTTGACGTTATCCTTTTCTTTCGTCAGGTAATACTGGGTCATCTGGTCCAGTACTTTCTGGGTGCGCTCCTGGGTGGCCCCGGCCGGCAACTGCGCCATATTCAGGAAAACCCCCTGATCCTCCGACGGCAGGAAGGAGGAGGGCAGGCGAATAAACAGCAGCGCCATGCCGACCACAATCAGCAGATAGATGATCAGGTAGCGTCCGGTGCTGTTAAGGATATGGCCGATACTGTCGGTATAATGATTGGTGCTTTGATCGAACTTTTTATTAAACCAGCCGAAGAAGCCTTTGGTGGTGCCGTGATCGCCTTTTTTGACCGGTTTTAATATGGTGGCGCACAGCGCCGGGGTCAGGATCATGGCCACCAGCACCGACAGTACCATCGCCGAGACGATGGTAATGGAGAACTGGCGGTAGATGGCGCCGGTCGACCCGCCGAAGAAGGCCATCGGCACAAATACCGCCGACAAGACCAGCGCGATGCCCACCAGGGCGCCCTGGATCTGGCCCATGGATTTGCGCGTCGCCTCCTTGGGACTAAGGCCTTCCTCGCCCATGACGCGTTCGACGTTTTCCACCACCACGATGGCGTCATCCACCAGGAGCCCTATCGCCAGCACCATGGCGAACATGGTCAGGGTATTAATGGTATAGCCGAACGCGCTCAGTATGGCGAAGGTGCCCAGCAAGACGACCGGCACCGCAATGGTCGGGATAAGCGTAGCGCGGAAGTTCTGCAGGAACAGATACATGACCAGGAACACCAGGATGATCGCTTCCACCAGGGTCTTCACCACTTCCTGGATGGAGATTTTCACAAACGGGGTGGTGTCGTACGGATAAACGACTTTTAATCCCGTCGGGAAATCCGCCTGCAGCCGGGCCAGCTCCGCTTTAACCGCGTCGGCGGTATCAAGGGCGTTGGCGCCGGTGGCCAGTTTAACCCCGAGCCCGGCGGCCGGTTGGCCGTTGAAGCGCGCGATAACGTCGTAGTTTTCCCCGGCCAGTTCAACCTTGGCCACGTCCTTCAGGCGTACCTGCGAGCCGTCGGCGTTGACCTTGAGCAGGATTTTGCCGAACTCCTCGGCGTTGGTCAGGCGGCTTTGCACAATGATCGAGGCGTTCAACTGCTGGCCTTTAATCGCCGGCGCTCCGCCTAGCTGTCCGGCGGCAATCTGGTTGTTCTGAACCGTCAATGCGCTGACCACATCCACCGGGGTAAGCTGGAAGTTGTTCAGTTTATTGGGGTCCATCCAAACACGCATGGCATATTGGGCGCCGAATAGCTGCACTTCGCCCACGCCCTGCGTACGGCTTATCGGATCCTTGATTTTGGAGCCGACATAATCGCCGATATCCTGCTGGGTGGCATTTTTATCGTCGCTGATAAACCCGGCCACCATCAGGAAGCTGGCGCTGGACTTCTGTACCTGCACCCCCTGGCTCTGCACGGCCTGGGGCAGCAGCGGCATGGCCAATTGCAGTTTGTTCTGCACCTGCACCTGGGCGATATCCGGATTGGCGCTGGAATCGAATGTCAGCGATATGGTGGCGGTACCGGATGAATCGCTGCTGGACGACATATACAGCAGATGATCGATACCGTTCATATTCTGTTCGATAATCTGAGTTACGCTGTCCTGCAGGGTCGTCGCGTCGGCGCCCGGATAGGTAGCGGTGACCCGGATGGTCGGCGGCGCGATGGCCGGATACTGCTCGATGGGCAGCTGCAAGATAGACAGCAGGCCCGCGAGCATAATAATGATGGCAATCACCCATGCAAAAATGGGGCGATCGATAAAAAACTTAGCCATATCGTTTACCCGTTCCTATTAAGACTTTTTGGCGGCGTCAGGCTGCGGTTGTGCCGGTTCATCAGTCGCTTCCTTGGCCGTGACCTGCACACCCGGCTTGACTTTCTGCAGGCCGCTGACAATCACGCGGTCGCCTTCCTGTAAGCCGGCGGTGACCAGCCATTTATCGCCGATCGCCTGTTGGGCGGTGATTTGGCGTACGGCAACCTTATTGTCAGGACCCACCACCATTGCGGTCGCTTCGCCTCGGGGATTGCGGGTTATGCCCTGCTGCGGCACCAGTAACGCATTGTCGTTGGTCCCTTCTTCCAGACGGGCGCGGACAAACATACCGGGCAGCAGGCTATGCTGCGGGTTGGGGAAAATGGCGCGCAGGGTGATGGAGCCGGTGGTTTCATCCACGCTGACATCGGAGAATTCCAGGGTGCCGGGCTGCGGGTATTCGCTGCCGTCTTCCATCAGCAGCCGCACGGCCGCTTTTCCGTCCTTCTGTTTGAGGGCGCCGCTGTCGAGTTCCTGTTTTAAGCGCAGGAAATCGTTGCTGGACTGGGTTACGTCCACATAGAGCGGATCCAACTGCTGAACGGTGGCCATGGCGGTGGTCTGGCCATTGGTGACCAGGGCGCCTTCGGTATAGGCGGATTTACCGATGCGGCCGCTGATAGGCGAGGTGACCTTGGTGTAAGCCAGGTTGATGCGCGCGCTTTCCAGCGACGCTTTGGCGGCAAGCACCGCGGCGTCGTTCTGCTGCATGGTGGCGACCGCCGTATCGTAGTCCTGACGGCTGACAAAGTTGGTGGCGATCAGTTTTTTGTAACGATTGACGGTGACACGGGCGATATTGGCATTGGCCTGCGCCTGGGCTAAGTCGCCGTTGGCGCTGTCATACGCCGCTTTATAGGTTGCCGGATCAATTTGATAGAGGGAGACGCCGGCCTGCACGTCGCTGCCTTCGACAAAATTGCGTTTTAAGATAATGCCATTAACCTGGGGCCGGACTTCGGCAACACGGAAAGCGGCGGTACGACCAGGCAGATCAGTTGTGACATTCAATGATTGTTTTTTTACCGTCACCACACTAACTTCCGGGGCCTGTTGCTGATTTCCTGCCTGTTTAGCGTCTTTATTGTCACATCCAATGAGAATAAAGCTGCCTGAAAGCATCAGAACGGCTGCCAGAGGCAAAATCCCTCTGTTTTTGTTCATAGATAAACCTCAAGAGTCCGATTTGAAAAAATTGATCAATTGATCACAAGCCTACAAACCCATTGCTGCGTAACAATTAGCCTTATGCTATGGTACATACATTCGCGAATGTATGTAAATCTAAAGACAACCAAAAAAAGCGCTATGGCACGAAAAACCAAACAGCAGGCCCAGGAAACGCGCCAGCATATTCTGGATGCCGCAGTCCAGGAATTCTCAATGCGCGGGGTTTCCGCAACGTCGCTCACCGATATCGCAACGGTGGCAGGGGTAACCCGTGGTGCTATTTATTGGCATTTCAAGAATAAAGTCGAGTTATTTAATGAGATCTGGCATGCCGCTGAAGCTAGGATATTGGCATTAGAGCTAGAGTATCAGGCAAAATTTCCCGACGATCCACTACATGTCTTAACCGAGACATTGATTTACATTCTGCAGTCCACCGTATCCAATACCGAATGGCGCGCCTTAATGGAAATTGTTTTTCATAAATGTGAATTTGTCGGAGAAATGGAACTGTTCCAGGAAGTCCGCAAAGGATTATACGCCGAATGTTATGAACGCATTGAAGAGACGCTCAACCGGTGCATAGAATGCGGTCAACTGCCGGCCGGTCTGCACTGCCGCCGCGCCGCCATCCTGCTGCGCGCCTATATGACCGGGTTGATGGAAAACTGGCTGTTCGTGCCCGGCACCTTTGATCTGGCCGGCGGCTCCCGCATCCTGATCGCCGCCTTTATGGATATGCTGCGGCTAAGCCCTAACCTGCGTCACGACCCGGCGGCGCTGCCGCAGTAGCCGCCCGGCTGGGGCAGGGTTATTCTTCCCCGCGGCGCGCCTTGATGACATAATCGTTTTTCACAATTTCCAGGGCCGCCAACACCAGCTCCGGCTCCATATCGTTACTCTCCAGCAGCATAATCAAATCGACCGCCAGTTTAATCTCGGGGGATTCATCTTCCAGCGCCACAGGTCTCTCCTGAATGCGTTGTCGAGTAGACGAAAACTACCAGTATAGATGAAAACATGAAGCAATTTATAATGAGCGAATAAACAAAATGTGACAGCACGTGCTATCAACCCTTTTCCAGTCCATTCTCCCTGCGCTCGATCAGACGCTCAATGCGCGCCAACGCCTGCCGGCAACGGGCCAGCCGGCCTTCAAGGGCGGCGATTTCCTGTTGCAACTGCTGGGTACGGGCATAATCGCCCGTGCTTTGCCGCAGGCTGTCCCGGTCGCGGATCATGGACAGCAGCCGGCGCTCATAGTCCTGATGTTCATTCAGCCGGGCGTAATAATCCACCGGCGCGGCCTTGGCAGGCTGGCCGCGCCGCAAGTCCTGTGTGGCCAGTTCCCGCGCCAGGGCGGTCATTTGATCGATAAGCCGCTGCGCCAGCCAGGCCACCCGCTCGGTGTAACCCTGCTCGACGGTCAGCGTCAGGCGCTGCAATGTCTGGCGGCTTTCGGCCAGATAGTCGTCAAGGCGGGTTCCCCGGCTCTGGAACAGCTGGTGGTCAAAGCGGGACTGGGACACCGTCTCCTGTCCGGCCGCCTCGATCCGCCCGGCCAGCGTGTTGAACTGGTCGCTTAACGTGACGAGGAGCTTGGATGAATGCACGCCCTTCTCCTGAGTAAAAACCGCGAAAAAAAAGATATTAACCTGTCGCCGCCATGATACCGCGTTCGCGCCTGTCCTGAACAGCGCGCCGGCGGGCAAAGAAAGATGAAAATATTCCGGGGCCGCGGTATGTTAACAGGGATGCAAAACCGGTACGGAATAGGCCGGAAATCACGCCGTGCGCCCACGGTTGACTTTACGCAACAAAAGGCTAAATGAGTCGCCCTCGGTGGTTGCATTTTTCCGCCAGTTTGCATAGATTTGAGCGCTTTCGTGCGCGGTCGGTCCTGTCAGTCCATGTTAAAACGCGATGTACCGTGGATGTTCAGGATAACGCGTCCGCGCGGATTATGATTTCTTTCGTTTCAGGCGCATACATTATGACCGCGATGGCCGAACAGCTAGCATTGATCAAAAACAGTATCAAAACGATTCCCGATTACCCCAAACCGGGTATTTTTTTCCGGGATATCACCAGCCTGCTGGAAAATCCCCAGGCCTATGCCGCCAGTATCGAACTGCTGGTGAATCACTATCGCGGCCACGGCTTGACCAAGGTGGTGGGCACCGAAGCGCGCGGTTTCCTGTTCGGCGCGCCGGTGGCGCTGGCGCTGGGGCTGGGATTCGTGCCGGTGCGCAAGCCTGGCAAGCTGCCGCGCGCGGTGCTGAGCGAAAGCTACGAGCTGGAATACGGCGTCGATAAGCTGGAAATCCATCAGGACGCCATCGCGCCAGGGGATCGGGTACTGGTGGTCGACGACCTGCTTGCCACCGGCGGTACTATCGAGGCTACGATAAAATTAATCCGCCGGCTGGGCGGCGAGGTCAAGGACGCGGCGTTTATTATCAACCTGGCCGATCTCGGCGGCGAAGCGCGCCTGCAGCGCCTGGCCGTCAATAGTTACAGCCTGGTGGGTTTCGCCGGGCACTGATCATATCAGCCTCGCGCTCCGGTGCGAGGCTGTGTTAGCATGACCTCCCTGTCCACCGACATATTTCGCGACCCATGAGCTATCAGGTTCTTGCCCGTAAATGGCGTCCGCAGACGTTTTCAGATGTAGTAGGTCAGGAACATGTTCTGACGGCGCTGACCAATGGCCTTTCACTGGGCAGGGTCCATCACGCCTACTTGTTTTCTGGTACCCGCGGCGTCGGCAAGACCACTATCGCCCGCCTGCTGGCCAAGGGGCTTAATTGCGAAACCGGCATCACCGCCAGCCCTTGCGGTCAATGCGCCAACTGTCGTGAAATCGAGCAGGGCAGGTTTGTCGATCTGATTGAAATCGACGCCGCCTCGCGCACCAAGGTGGAGGACACCCGGGATCTGCTGGACAATGTGCAATATGCGCCGGCGCGCGGCCGCTTCAAGGTCTATTTGATCGATGAAGTGCACATGCTCTCCCGGCATAGCTTCAACGCGTTGCTGAAAACGCTGGAAGAACCGCCGTCCCATGTGAAATTCCTGCTGGCGACCACCGACCCGCAAAAGCTGCCGGTAACCATCCTGTCCCGCTGCCTGCAGTTTCATCTCAAGGCGCTGGATATCGGCCAGATTCGCGCGCAGTTAGAGCATATCCTGCGTGAAGAGAATATCGACAGCGAGCCGCGCGCCCTCCAGCTACTGGCCCGCGCCGCCGACGGCAGCCTGCGCGACGCCCTGAGCCTGACCGATCAGGCAATCGCCATGGGTATGGGGCAGGTCACCACCCAGACCGTGGGCGACATGCTGGGTACTCTTAACACTGAACAACCCCTGGCGCTGATAGAGGCTCTGGCGGCGGCGGACGGCAACGCCATGATGGCGCAGCTGGCCCAGTGCGCCTCCCGCGGCGTGGACTGGGAAACCCTGCTGGTGGATATGCTTCAGCTGCTGCACCATATCGCCATGGGTCAACTGGTTGCGGATGCCCTGGATGACGAGGATGACGCCGCCATCGCGCCCCGGCTGCGTGAGCTGGCGCGGATCGTTCCCCCGGCGGATTTGCAGCTTTATTACCAAACGCTGCTGGTGGGACGCAAAGAGCTGCCGTTCGCCCCCGATCGCCGCATGGGGGTCGAAATGACCCTGCTGCGCGCGCTGGCGTTCCACCCGCGCATCATTGATCTCACCCCGCAGGCGGGGGAGAACACGGAAAAAAAAACGGCTGAATCCGTCGCTCTAGCTCCGGAACGTACAAATAACCGGCAGCCGGCGCCCGATAACGCGGTTCCCGCGCCTGGTCGTGGCCGGCAAATGACGCCGCATAACGACGCGCCGCCGTCGGATCAGGTCAGGCCGACCCCTGAGGTACACACCGCGCCGCCGTCGGATCACGCCAGGCCGACCCCTCAGGTCAACGCCGCGCCGCCGTCGGATCACGCCAGACCGACCCCTCAGGTAAACGCCGCGCCACCGTCGGATCAGGCCAGGCCGCCGCGCCTGGAACATGGCGCGCCGTCGCCGGGCCATGCCGGGCAGGCGGTTTCCATCCCCGCGTCACAAATGCGGGACGATGCCGGCGCCGATATGCCGGATGACTGGGCCAGCGCCGCCGAGCAGTACGCGAATATGGCCGGCGACCCGGCATCCGACTATGCCAGCGATGATATGTACGCTTATCAGGCGGATGACGCGGCCGGGCATGTTCCCGCGCCCGCTAGCGCCGGCCGGCCGGCCGCCGCGGATCGGCCTGCGGCGCCGGCGTCGCTGCCGGACAGTACCGCGCAATTGCTATTGGCGCGCACCGCGTTATTACAACGCCACGGCAACCAAAACGTAAAAAAGAACGATACATCGCCGGCCAGGCCACGGCCCGCGAACAGCGCCCTGGAGCGTCTGGCCACGGTCAGCGAACAGGCCCAGCAGCGGCAGGCCGCCGGCGGCAAGGAGCCAGGGACCGCCAAAGCCGTCAAACCGGAGGCCTATCGCTGGAAGGCCAGTATTCAGACCACGCAGGACAGCGATCCGGTGGCGACGCCCAAGGCCCTGCGCACGGCGCTGGAGCATGAAAAAACGCCTGAGCTGGCGGCCCGCCTGGCCGAGGAATCCATCGTGCGCGATCCTTGGGCGGCGCTGGTGGACAGGCTAAAGATCCCCAAGCTGGTACAGCAACTGGCGTTAAACGCCTTCCGGGAAGATCTGGCGCCGGGCAAGGTCTGCCTGCACCTGCGTTCCGCGCAGCAGCACCTTAATTCCCCCATTTCCCAGGGAACGCTGGCCGAGGCCCTAAGCACAGAACTCGGCGCTCCGGTTGAATTAACCGTGGTGACAGATGATAATCCGGCGATACGTACCCCGCTGGAATGGCGACAGGCCATATATGAAGAAAAATTGATGCAGGCGCGCCAGGCGATTATCGCGGATAATAATATCCAGACGCTTCAGCGTTTTTTTGATGCCGAATTGGATGAAGATAGCATCCGTCCTGTTTAACTGCCGCACGGCGCGTAGAGAGATGCCGCCTGCGGTTCGACGCTACGAGAGAGGGAAATGTATGTTTGGTAAAGGCGGAATGGGCAATCTGATGAAGCAGGCCCAGCAGATGCAGGAAAAAATGCAGCAGATGCAGGAAGAGATCGCCCAACTGGAAGTTACCGGCGAATCTGGGGCAGGCCTGGTCAAGGTTACCATCAACGGCGCGCATAACTGCCGTCGTGTTGAAGTCGATCCCAGCCTGCTGGACGACGACAAGGATATGCTCGAGGATCTGATCGCGGCGGCTTTTAACGACGCGGCGCGCCGTATTGCCGAAACCCAGAAGGAAAAGATGGCTACCGTCTCCAGCGGCATGCAGCTTCCTCCTGGTTTTAAAATGCCGTTCTGATGCAAACCAGTCCATTGCTAGAGGCGTTAACCGAAGCCTTGCGCTGCTTGCCCGGCGTCGGGCCGAAATCGGCCCAGCGCATGGTCTTCCAGCTTTTGCAGCGGGATCGCAGCGGCGGTATGCGTCTGGCGCAGGCGCTCACCCGCGCCATGTCTGAGATCGGCCACTGCGCCGATTGCCGGACGTTTACCGAGCAGGACATCTGCACCATCTGCGCCAATCCCAGGCGCAGGCAAACCCGGCAGATCTGCGTAGTGGAAAGCCCGGCGGATATTCATGCCATCGAGCAGACCGGGCAATTCGCCGGCCGCTACTTTGTGCTGATGGGGCATCTGTCCCCGCTGGACGGCATCGGTCCGGACGATATCGGCCTGGATCGCCTGCAGGAGCGCCTGGAAAGCGAGGATATCGCCGAGGTGATCCTGGCCACTAATCCCACGGTGGAAGGCGACGCCACCGCCAATTACATTGCCGAGATGTGCGCCCATTTTGAGGTCCTGGCTACCCGTATCGCCCACGGCGTGCCGGTGGGCGGTGAGCTGGAAATGGTCGACGGTACCACGCTGTCCCATTCGCTGGCGGGACGCCACCCGATTAAATTTTAAATCGGCGGCGCGTCCGCGCCGTCTTTTCCGCCCCTTTTTTTACCTTTTGTGCTTGAATTCCTGCGCCGCAATCCCCATCTGTTCATCATTGCAGTATCTACACCCGCCTGATTGATAGCTATTTGGATTGAGGTAAGTATAAATATGAAAGGACAAGAAACCCGCGGATTCCAATCTGAAGTTAAACAATTGCTTCAGCTGATGATCCACTCACTTTATTCCAATAAAGAAATTTTTATACGCGAACTGATCTCCAACGCTTCGGATGCGGCGGATAAACTGCGTTTTCGCGCTTTATCCCAGCCGGAGCTCTATGAGGGGGACGGCGAGCTACGGGTACGCCTGTCAAGCAACAAAGAAGCACGCACCCTGACTCTGAGCGACAACGGCATCGGCATGACGCGCGAAGAGGTTATCGACAATCTGGGTACGATCGCCAAATCCGGCACCAAGGCTTTCCTTGAGTCCATGGGTTCGGATCAGGTCAAGGACAGCCAGCTGATCGGCCAGTTCGGCGTCGGGTTCTATTCCGCTTTTATCGTGGCCGATAAAGTCACGGTGCGCACCCGCGCCGCCGGCGCTTCCGCCGATGAAGGGGTTTTCTGGGAATCAGCCGGTGAAGGCGATTACACCATTGCCGATATCACCAAACCCGAACGCGGCACCGAAATCACCCTGCATCTGCGCGAAGGCGAAGACGAATTCCTCGATGACTGGCGTTTACGCAGCATCATCAGCAAATATTCGGATCATATCGCCCTGCCTGTCGAGATCGAAACCCGCGCCCAGGCGGAGGCCGTGGACGATGAAGCCGCTGATGCCGATGCCGATGCCGCTAAAGAAGATAAAGAAGCCACCGTCACCTGGGAAAAGATTAATAAAGCCCAGGCGCTGTGGACGCGCAGCAAGGGCGAAATCAGCGACGAGGAATACAAAGAATTCTACAAACACCTCTCCCACGACTTCAGCGATCCCCTGATCTGGAGCCATAATCGCGTCGAAGGCAAGCAGGAATATACCAGCCTGCTGTATATACCGGGCCAGGCGCCGTGGGATATGTGGAACCGCGATCATAAACATGGCCTGAAGCTCTATGTCCAGCGCGTCTTTATCATGGACGACGCCGAGCAGTTTATGCCTAACTACCTGCGCTTCGTCAAAGGCCTGATCGACTCCAACGATCTGCCGCTGAACGTCTCCCGTGAAATCCTTCAGGATAACCGCGTTACCCAGAACCTGAAAAGCGCGCTGACCAAGCGCGTGCTGCAGATGCTGGATAAGCTGTCCAAGGACGATGCCGAAAGCTACCAGAAATTCTGGCAGCAGTTCGGCCTGGTGCTGAAAGAAGGCCCGGGCGAGGATACCGCCAACGCCGAAAGCATCGCCAAGCTGCTGCGCTTTGCGTCCACCCATACCGACAGCTCGGCGCAAACCGTATCGCTGCAGGATTATCTGGGACGTATGGTGGAAGGCCAGGAAAAGATCTATTACATCACCGCCGACAGTTACGCGGCCGCCAAGAGCAGCCCGCATCTGGAACTGCTGCGCAAAAAGGGCATCGAAGTCCTGCTGCTTTCCGACCGCATTGACGAGTGGATGATGAGCTACCTGACCGAGTTTGAAGGTAAACCATTCCAGTCGGTAAGCAAAACCGACGCCACGCTCGACAAGCTGGCCGACGAAGAGACCGCCGAGGAACAAAAAGACGCGGAAAAAGCGCTTGAGCCGTTTGTCACGCGCGTCAAGACTTTCCTGGGCGATCGCGTCAAGGACGTGCGTCTCACGCACCGCCTGACCGATACCCCGGCCATCGTCACCACCGCGGCCGACGATATGACCACTCAAATGGCGAAGCTGTTTGCCGCCGCTGGCCAGGCCGCGCCCGAGATCAAATACATATTTGAACTCAATCCGGATCATGCGCTGGTCAAACGCGCCGCCGACATTAACGAAGAGAGCCACTTCAACGAATGGATTGAGCTGCTGTTCGATCAGGCGCTGCTGGCGGAACGCGGCACCCTGGACGATCCTAACCAGTTTATCCGCCGCATGAACCAACTGCTGAGCGCATAACGCCGCGCGGGTATATTTACCAGCACACTAAGGGCCAGGTTAACCTGGCCCTTATACTATGGAAAAACATGCGCCAAACCTAACTCAACGCAGACCTGTTCAAGGGAGAGCGTGCCAATGGGGTCGAATCGGGCGTGGTGTTCCCGCCCGAGCGAGGCCCCATGGCGCGGTATGCCCGCCAACACCGGGCTTAAAGCAGACGTGTTTAAGGGAGAGCGTGCCGATGGGGTCGAATCGGGCGTGGTGTTCCCGCCCGACCGAGGCCCCATGGCGCGGTATGCCCGCCAACACCGGGCTTAAAGCAGACGTGTTCAAGGGAGAGCGTGCCGATGGGGTCGAATCGGGCGTGGTGTTCCCGCCCGACCGAGCGCCCCATGGCATGGTAGGCCCGCCAACACCGGGCTCAAAGCAGACGTGTTCAAGGGAGACCGTACCAATGGGGTCGAATCGGGCGTGGTGTTACCGCCCGACCGAGCGCCCCATGGCGCGGTATGCCCGCCAACACCGGGCTTAAAGCAGACGTGTTTAAGGGAGAGCGTGCCAATGGGGTCGAATCGGGCGTGGTGTTCCCGCCCGACCGAGGCCCCATGGCGCGGTATGCCCGCCAACACCGGGCTCAAAGCAGACGTGTTGAAGGGAGAGCGTGCCAATGGGGTCGAATCGGGCGTGGTGTTCCCGCCCGACCGAGCGCCCCATGGCGCGGTATGCCCGCCAACACCGGGCTCAAAGCAGACGTGTTCAAGGGAGAGCGTGCCGATGGGGTCGAATCGGGCGTGGTGTTCCCGCCCGACCGAGCGCCCCATGGCGCGGTATGCCCGCCAACACCGGGCTTAAAGCAGACGGGTTCAAGGGAGAACGTGCCGATGGGGTGGATTCTGAAAGCGCCGTTAAACCGTCTCTCCCTGCGCCCTTTCCTTGAGGAAACATACCCAGTAGTGGTAAGGTTTAGCGTTTTCTTATTTTTTTACATTTGTTAGCAAGGGGATTTACGCAATGCGTATCATTCTGCTGGGCGCTCCGGGCGCTGGTAAGGGCACTCAAGCACAATTCATTATGGAAAAGTACGGCATACCGCAGATTTCCACCGGCGACATGCTGCGCGCCGCGGTAAAAGCGCAATCCGAACTGGGTAAAAAAGCCAAAGCTATCATGGACGCCGGCAAACTGGTCACCGACGAACTGGTGATTGCGCTGGTCAAAGAACGCATCAAGCAGGACGACTGCCGCAACGGCTTCCTGCTCGACGGTTTTCCGCGCACCATTCCGCAGGCGGACGCCATGAAGGACGCCGGCATCAACGTCGACTATGTCCTGGAATTCGCCGTGCCGGATGAACTGATTATCGATCGCATCGTCGGCCGCCGTGTCCATGCGCCGTCGGGGCGCGTCTATCACGTCAAATTCAATCCGCCAAAACACGAAGGCAAGGATGACGTCACCGGCGAGCCGCTCACCACCCGCAAAGACGATCAGGAAGAAACCGTGCGCAAACGCCTGGTGGAATACCATCAGCAAACCGCGCCGCTGATTGGCTATTACCAGAAAGAAGCTGAAGCCGGCCACACCCAGTACCGTAAAATCGACGGTACCCAACCGGTCGCCGCCGTCAGCAAAGAACTGGCCGCGATCCTGGGCTGATTACCGCGCATTATACGCCAGGCGGTATCTACGCCTGGCGCCTCTTGTCCGCCGCGCCTCCGCCAATGCCCCTCTCCCCACGATCATCGCCCTGCCGCCTATCGTAATGATTTGCATCCCCGGCGCCGATAACAATTTCCGGCCGCCACTTTTGCGCTACAATAACTTGGCGATAACCGCCGGTTAATCCCTTTTAAATACAGGGAATTGGCTTATTGACCATATAAGGAAGGGCAGGGAATGAAACAGGAAAAATATGGCGTGCTGATGGTAAACCTGGGCACGCCGGAGGCGCCGACACCCCAGGCCGTAAGGCGTTACCTGGCCGAATTTCTCAGCGACCGGCGCGTGGTGGATACCCCGCGTATCCTGTGGTGGCCGTTGCTGCGCGGCGTCATACTGCCGCTGCGCTCACCCCGGGTAGCCAAATTGTATAAAAGCATCTGGATGGAACAAGGATCGCCGCTGATGGTATTTTGCCGGCGCCAGCAGGCGGCACTGGCCGCCGTATTGCCGGACGCGCAGGTGGAGCTGGCGATGAGTTATGGCAGTCCGTCGCTGCCGGCGGCGCTCGAACGCCTGCTGGGGGCCGGTATCACCAAACTGGTGATCCTGCCGCTTTACCCGCAGTACTCCAGTTCCACCAGTGCGTCCATCTGGGATGCAGTGGCGCGCATCCTTGGCCGCTACCGGTCCCTGCCGTCCATCAGCTTTATCCGCGACTACGCCGAGCATCCGGCCTATATCGCCGCGCTGGCGCAAAGCGTCCGCCGGTCTTTCGCCGAACACGGCGAACCGGATCGCCTGGTGATCTCGTTTCACGGCATCCCGCAACGCTACGCCCGCGAAGGGGACGACTACCCGCTGCGCTGCGAGGACACCCGTCGCGCGCTGGTGGCCGCGCTCGATTTTCCGCCGGAAAAGGTGATGATGACCTTCCAATCGCGCTTTGGCCGCGATCCCTGGCTGACGCCGGCGACCGATTTGACACTCAAAGACCTGCCGGCGCAGGGCATCCGGCATATCCAGGTGATATGCCCGGGATTCTCCTCCGACTGCCTTGAGACGCTGGAAGAAATTAAGGAACAGAATCGTGAAATTTTCACCCACGCCGGCGGCGACGCCTTCCACTATATCCCGGCGCTGAATGACGACCCCGCCCACATCGACATGATGCGCCAACTGGTCAGCGAGCAGTTGCGCTAAGGATCAGTAGGGGATTTTGGCGGCGTCCAACTGGAGCAGGGCAATCATGCTGGATGCGATTTCCCGCTCGCCCATCACCACCCGGGTGGCGCCGCGTTCGGTAATATACGCCACCTCGTCGTCATAATGCGCGCGCACGATAATGCGCAGATCAGGGCGTTTTTCCCGCGCCAGGGCGACGATTTCCCCGGCCTCGAACCCATTTGGGATGGTCAGCAACAGCCAGCTGGCGCAGTCCAGGCGCGCGAGGGACAGGATTTCCGGCTTGGCGGCATTGCCCAGCACGACATTGATTCCCTGGCCGCGCAGCGTATCCACACGCGCCCGGTTATGTTCAATCACCACCATCGGCATGCCCGCCTCGGCCAGTTTCGCCCCGATCAGGCTGCCGACCCGGCCGTAACCGACCAGCAGCGCGTGATGACACACTTCCATCGGCTGCTGGATCTCCTCCCCGGCCTGCCTTTCGGCGGTTTTTTCGTCCTCGCTATCATGCCGTGCCAGATAGCGCTCAAGCAGGGCAAACATCAGCGGGTTGATCATAATCGACAAAATCGCCCCGGCCAGCACCAGGTTCTGCCCCTGCGGCGATAACATGCCAAGTGAAATGCCGAGTCCCGCCAGAATAAAAGCGAACTCGCCTATTTGCGCCAGGCTGACTGAAATGGTCATGGCGGTACGACTGGAGTGACCAAAGATTTTTACCAGCGCAAACGCCGCCGCCGATTTCCCAACCAGGATAATGGCCAGGGTGGCCAGCACCGCCAGCGGCTCGTGGATAACGATCAGCGGGTCGAACAGCATACCCACCGAGACAAAAAACAACACGGCAAACGCGTCCCGCAGCGGCAATGTGTCATGGGCGGCGCGATGGCTTAGCTCCGATTCATTCAACACCACGCCGGCGAAAAACGCGCCCAGCGCAAACGAGACGCCGAACAATTCCACCGCGCCGAAGGCGATGCCCAGCGCCATGGCCAGCACCGACAGCGTGAACAGCTCACGGGAGCCGGTACTGGCGCTTTTCGCCAGTACCCACGGCACAATCCGCCGCCCCACCACGATCATCAAAGTAATAAAGGCTGCCACTTTGCCAAGCGTCAGCGCGAGATCCAGCCACACCTGCCGCATCGTTTCGCTTTCGCCGCCGAGCAGCTTGCCATAGGCCGGCAGCAAGACTAGCGTCAGCACCATGACCAGATCTTCGACAATCAGCCAGCCGATGGCGATTTGGCCACGCCGGCTATCGATAAGCTGCCGCTCCTCCAGCGCGCGCAGCAGCACCACGGTGCTGGCGGTGGACAGGCATAGCCCGAACACCAGCCCATTGGCCAGGGTCCAGTCCATGACCAGGGAAAAGGTCATGCCCAGGAGCGTCGCCACCGCAATTTGGGCGATGGCGCCGGGAATGGCGATGGATTTCACCGCCATCAGGTCTTTCAGCGAAAAATGCAGCCCCACGCCGAACATCAGCAAAATCACGCCCAGCTCGGCCAGTTCGGGGGCCAGCGACGTATCGGCGACGAAACCGGGGGTATGCGGACCGACCAGCACGCCGGCCGCCAGGTAGCCTACCAGGGGTGAAATGCGAAAGCGGTTAGCCAGGATGCCCAGCAGGAAAGCCAGGACCAGTCCTCCCACGATGGTATTAATGAGCGGTGTGGCATGATGCATCCCAACTCCTTCATTAAGGGGGGTTAGAAACAAAGTTTTACATATTGAGTTTATGGTATTCGATGGGGCTTTGTGTAGGAATTTATAGCAAAGAGGCGAAAAAAAGCTTTTGCGACGAAAAAAGGGTCAAGACGAAATTTTCATCACTTTTTTACGCTATTACCGTGCGGGACAAGGCCTGTGGTTTCCCAGCGAAACAGTTTCGTGGGAAACAAAAAACACTTTTAGCTATTATCAGGCAGAAAAGCGGTCAGAATGCCTAATAAAGGCAAATACGAGCAGATTTGGTAGACATATTCAATGCTGGTGCTATCGGCGATATGGCCAAGCACCGCAGCGCCAAGCCCGCCCATGCCGAAGGCGAAGCCGAAAAACAGCCCCGATACCATGCCGATCCTTCCCGGCAGCAGTTCCTGGGCATACACCAGTATGGCGGAAAAGGCCGAGGCGATGATGACGCCGATAAACAGGGTCAGCACGCCGGTTACCGCCAGGGAGGCATAAGGCAGCATCAGGGTAAACGGCGTGACGCCGAGGATCGAACCCCAAATCACGTATTTCCGGCCGATGCGATCGCCCACCGGCCCGCCGATAACGGTGCCGACCGCCACCGCAAACAGAAACGCGAACAGATGCATCTGCGCCGCCTGTACCGACAGGCCGAACTTATGGATCAGGTAGAAAGTGTAATAACTGCTGATGCTGGTGAGATAAAAATATTTGGAGAAGATCAGCACCAGCAGCACGGCAATGGCGCAGGCTACCCGCCGGGACGGCAGCGGCGATGCGCTGGCCGCCTGGGCGCGTTGCGGCGCGGGCGTCCTGATGGCGCCGCGGTACCATTTGCCCACCTGCAGCAAGATGATGGTGCCCAACAGCGACGCCAGCGCAAACCAGGCCAGATGCCCCTTACCATAAGGCGCTATAAATACCGCCGCCAGCAGCGGACCGAGCGAGGCGCCGAAATTGCCGCCGACCTGGAACAGCGACTGGGCCAGGCCATGGCGCCCACCGGACGCCATGCGCGCCACCCGGGACGATTCCGGATGAAAAACCGACGAGCCGGTGCCGACCAGGGCCGAGGCGACCAGCACCATTGGAAAGCTGGTCGCCGCCGCCATCATCAGGATGCCGCATAAGCTAAAACCCATGCCGATGGGCAGCGAGTAGGGCTGCGGATATTTATCGGTAAAGCCGCCGATAAGCGGCTGCAGCAGCGAGGCGGTAATCTGGTAGGTGAGGGTAATCATACCGACCTGGGTAAAACTGAGCGCAAACGACGCCTGCAGCAGCGGGTAAATCGCCAGGATCAGCGATTGCACCATATCGTTGAGCAGATGGGCGACGCTGATGGCAGCCAGGACCGGGAACAGCGTGCGCCGTCCCCCCGTATGCGCAGACAGCGAATCGGTGGCGCGTAACGTCATGCGAGTGGCGCACCCTTATCCTGGCCGTCGCGTTTAGCGATATCGGCAAATGTCGCCGACAGCAGCTGGCGCAAATCAGCCGGGCTGAGTTCAATATCCAGGCCGCGTTTGCCGCCTGAGACGAATATCGTGGCAAATGCCTGCGCCGGCGCGTCAATGACCGTCGGCAGGCGTTTCTTCTGTCCCAGCGGGCTGATGCCGCCGACCAGATAGCCGGTGGTCTTTTGCGCCAGCAGGGGGTCGGCCATTTCGGCTTTTTTCGCGCCCAGCGCCTTGGCGACTTTTTTCAAATCCAGCTGCAGCGCCACCGGCGTCACCGCCACCGCCAACTGCCTGGCCTCGCCGTTCAGGGCCACCAACAGGGTTTTATAAACCTGGGCCGCGTCAAGTCCCAGCTTGCTGACCGCTTCCGCGCCAAAATGGGTTTCATCGCTATCATGCTGGTAAGGATGGAGCGTGAAAGCAATATGGTTTTTTTCCAGTATATTAACCGCAGGCGTCATAACATCGTCCCGAATACCAAGAAGATACTTAATGAATAAATAATAATTCAGGTTAACGTAGTCGCGGCAAGGGGTAAATGCCCCGCCGGACAAAAACTCAACGCCGCAGCAGCGAGGGCAGGCTTTGGGCGCCGTACAAATGCAGGGCGCCCACCGCCACCACATAGCCGCCGGGGGGAAGGTCCTGCAACTGCTGTTTCCAGCGCAGGTTGCGTTCGGTCATCAGATAATGATACAGATCCGCGCTGAAGGTGGCGGGAAAGGCTTTATCCAGGTTGACCGGCCTGCTGTCGAGCCACCAGCCGATCATGGTCTGCAGCAGGCGCGCATTGGTATGCCAATGGCGCAGGGTATCCTCCAGCAGGGCGTTCCCCTGATCCGGAAGCTGCAGCAGCAGGTCCAGCTGTTCCTGCGGCCCTTCCAGTTCAATGACCGGCTTGCCCATGTCCCTGGCCGCCTGGATCAGCTGATAATCGATGCCGTAGTCCGCGCGCAGCCCCAGCCGCTCGGCCTGGCGCGCCTGCAGCATCAGGGCGATCTGCCAGGCGGGCAACGCCGACAGCGCCTCCCCGTCCAGCTGATATTCGGCGCACAGGTCGCTGAAAATGCGATAGTGGTCTGCGGACAGACGATCCCTGAGCGGGGTAGCCACCGGCGGCACCGACGTCAACGGCGAGCCGGCGGTGATATCCGCTTCCACCACCAGCGCCGTGGCCTGGCGCAGTAGGGATAGCAGGCGCGCGGGCAGCGGCGCCATATCACGGGTGCCCATATGGATGCTGCCCACCATATGCAGCCGGCGGTGATCGGACAGGCTGACGTCCATGCCGGGCCAGGCGTACTGCTCCGCGGGCAAAAAACCCAGCAGGGTCGCCATGCGCCGTAATAAGCTCCTCATTGCATACCACTCCCGTTGCGTGACAAGTCCTTAACGTTAACATCATCGCCCGTGTAAGGCGTTACGCTTTGGGCTTAAAGCGTATCAGGCGGTTGGCGTTGCTGACCACGGTAATGGACGATAAGGCCATGGCCGCGCCGGCCACCACCGGGCTGAGCAACGTGCCGGTAAAGGGATAGAGGACGCCGGCGGCGATGGGAATACCCAGGGCATTATAGATAAATGCGCCAAGCAGGTTTTGCTTCATATTGCGCAGCGTGGCGTTGGCTATCGCCAGCGCATCGGCTACCCCGTGCAGGCTATGGCGCATCAGGGTAATGGCAGCGGTTTCAATCGCCACGTCGCTGCCGCCGCCCATGGCGATGCCGACTTCCGCCTGAGCCAGCGCCGGGGCGTCATTGATGCCGTCGCCAATCATGGCCACCCGGTGTCCGTGGCGTTGCAGCGTTTTAATCGCCTCCGCCTTGCCGTCCGGCAGGACGCCGGCGATCACCCGGTCGATGCCGGCTTCCCTGGCCACCGCGCCGGCGGTAGCCGGGTTATCGCCGGTCAGCATCACCAGGGAATAACCCAGGCCATGCAGCCGGCGCAGCGCGGCCACGCTGTCGTCGCGCAGCGGATCGCGGATGGCGAACAGCGCCGCCGCCTTGCCGTCCAGCGCCAGCAATACCGGCGTGGCGCCCTGCTCAGACCAAAAGGCGACCCGCGCGGCAAGGCCGGCGATATCGACCTGCTGTTGTTGCAGCAGCGCGCTGTTGCCAAGCAACGCCCGCTTCCCCGCGACGTCGCCGCTGACGCCCAGGCCGCGCAGGGTGCGGAAATCACCAACCCCGGCCAGCGCCCGCGCGCCGGCATAGGCCACCAGGGCGTGCGCCAGGGGATGGCTGGAGCCTTGCTCCAGCGCGGCGGCGATCGCCACAACATCCTCCAGGACAAAACCGGCCGCCGGTTCGGCCGCCACCACCCGCGGCCGCCCCTCCGTCAGCGTGCCGGTTTTATCGAATACCAGGGTATCAAGGGTGGTGGCATGCTGCAGCGCGTCGGCGTCGCGCACCAGCACGCCGAACTCCGCCGCGCGACCGATCCCCGCGATAATAGACATGGGCGTGGCCAGCCCCAGGGCGCAGGGACAGGCGATAATCAGCACCGTGGTGGCGATCACCAGGGTGTAGACCATCTGCGGCTGCGGGCCCACCAGATACCAAATGGCCGCGCTGATCACGGCTATCGCCACCACGGCGGGAACAAAGATGGCCGAAATGCGATCCGCCAATTGGCCGATGGCCGGTTTGCTGCTCTGCGCCTGGCGTACTAAACGGATAATCCGCGCCAGCGTCGTCTGGCTGCCGATGGCGTCGGCCCGGAACAGCACGCTGCCGTCCTGCGCCACGGTACCGGCATGGATCTTTTCGCCGGCGGATTTATGCCGTGCCGCCGGCTCGCCGGTCAGCATGGACTCATCCAGCCAGATCTCGCCCTGGGTAATCTCGCCGTCCACCGGCACCCGGTCGCCGGTGGTCAGGCGCAGGATCATGCCAAGGCGCACCTCGGCCAGCGGCAGGGCGCGTTCGCCGTCGGCCTCGACCACCCGGGCCATGGGCGGCGTCAGATCCAGCAGGCGTTCCAGCGCCTGGGACGAGCGCTGGCGCGCGCGCTGCTCCAGGGCGTGGCCCAGGTTAATCAGCCCGATGATCATCGCGCTGGCCTCGAAATAGAGGTGCCGCGCCATCATCGGAAACACGTCCGGCCACAGCGCGACGCTGATGGAATAAAGCCAGGCGGCGCCGGTGCCCAACGCCACCAGGGTATCCATGGTGGCGCTGCCGGTTCGCAGGCTCTTCCAGGCGCTGCGGTAAAAATGGCCGCCGGCGATCGCCATCACCACAAGCGTAGCAACGCCGATGACCAGCCACAGCGGACGGCTTTCCGGCGTCAGCGTCATACTGCCGCCGAACAGTCCCCACGCCATCAGCGGCACGCCCAGCGCCAGGGCCAGCGCCGATTGCCAGCGGAAACGACGCGTCGCCTGGAGCGCCGTCTGCTGCTGGCGCTCCCGCCGCAGGGCGTCATCCTGGATAATTTCCGCGCCGTAGCCGGCGCGCGCCACGGCGGCAATCAACGCGTCGCCGTCGGGCGCTCCCAGCACCAGGGCGCTACGCTCCGCCAGGTTGACCCGCGCCTGCCCAACGCCAGGCACCTGCTGTAAGGCCCGTTCAACGCGCAGGACGCAGCTGGCGCAGCTCATGCCGCTGATAAGCAGATGCAGGCTGTCATCGGTATCGGTACTTGCCGGAGCCGTTGCCGGAGGTAATGTCGCCGCTGCCAGAATATCCGGCGCTGAAGTGTTGCCTGTCAGCGGCTCAGTTTTTGGGTGGGCGATATTCCCCGCAAGGATAGCCTGATAGCCAGCCTGCTCCACCGCCCGGATAAGCGCCGCCGGATCGGCCGCGCCATAAACGCCGGCGTGATCCAACGTGACCTCGGCGGCGTTGACGCCCGGCACGGCGGCCAGCGCTTTACGGGTAGTAGCTACACAATGGCCGCAGCTCAGGCCGGAAAGCTGGAGTTCGGTATCGGGCCGGCCCGCGGGCGCGGCCTCGTAGCCGGCTTGTTTGACGCTGGCGATAAGCTCCGCCGCCGTCGCGGCGCCGGTGACCGTGGCATAATCCAGCGCCACCTGGGCGCTTTCCACGTCATCGCGTGATTCCAGGGCTTCCCGGACCCGTTTGATACAATGTTCGCAGGAGAGTCCCTGCAGGGCGAGCACAATGGTCTGTGACATTGAAAACTCCTTGGTGGAAAAGGCGGCGGGTCGTTACCGGCGGTAATAAGGGTGCCGAACTGATTGACTGCGCCGTGGAAAAGTCGTTGTAATAGAGCTTAAACCTTGCCGCAAGGGGAAGGTCAAGGGGGAACCATGAATATCAGCGATGTGGCGAAAAAAACCGGTTTAACCCGTAAAGCGATCCGTTTTTATGAGGATAAGGCGCTGGTAACGCCGCCGGTGCGCCGGGATAACGGTTATCGCAGCTATAACGCGCGCCATGTGGAGGAGCTAACGCTGCTGCGTCAGGCGCGGCTGGTGGGATTTAACCTGGATGAGTGCCGCGAGCTGGTGGCGTTGTTTAACGACCCGCTGCGCCACAGCGCCGATGTCAAGGAACGCACCCTGCGTAAGGTCAAAGACATCGAGCACCACATTGAGGAACTGGAGGCCATGCGCCGTCATTTATTGATCCTGGCGGAAAGTTGTCCCGGCGACGATAGCGCCGAATGCCCGATTATCAATAACCTGTCGGGTTGCTGCGCCGCCGGCGCCCGCCGGGAATAACGACCCTGCTACCTGCCGCGGGCCACGGCGGGCGGCCTCATGCGTGTTCATGATAAGGGCGCACCCGCAGGGTAATGCCTTCCACCGCGATCACCTCGACCGTGGCGCCCATGGCCAGATCCGTATCGCAGCGCGCGCGCCAGGTGCTGTCGCCAATGCGTACCCGGCCCACCCCGTTCACCAGGGGTTCCGCAAGGGTGGTCTTGACGCCGACCAGCTGTTCTCCGCGCCGGTTCAGCAGCGATGCCGGATACGCTTTGGTGCGCGAGCGCAGCCAGTACCACCATCCCAGCGCCGCGCAGATAGTCAGCAATGCGAAGGCCACGCCCTGCCACTCCCAGCCTAGCGGCACGGCCCATACCACCAGCCCCACCAGTACGGCGGCGACGCCGCTCCACAATAAATATCCGCTGGCGCCCAACATTTCCGCGGCCAGCAGCAGACCGCCGAGCGAAATCCAAAACCAGTGCGGATGGACGACCAGCGCGGCAAGCATGGTTATTTACCCCGGCCGGTTTTGCTCTCGCCAAGCAGTTCGGCGATGCCGCCGATGGCGCCCATCAGATTGCTGGCCTCAAGCGGCATCATGATAACCTTGCTGTTGTTGGCGGAGCCGATATGCTTTAGGGCATCGGTGTATTTCTGCGCCACAAAGTAGTTAATGGCCTGGATATTGCCCGCTGCGATGGTCTCGGACACCATTTTAGTGGCCCTGGCTTCCGCCTCGGCGGCGCGTTCTCGGGCTTCCGCCTGCAAAAATGCCGCCTGCCGTTCGCCTTCTGCGTTGAGGATCTGGGACTGTTTTTCACCCTCGGCGCGTAAAATGGCCGCCTGGCGCACGCCTTCCGCTTCCAGGATATTGGCGCGTTTGGTTCGCTCGGCCCTCATCTGGGCGTTCATCGCGGCGATCATCTCGACGGGCGGGCGCACATCGCGGATTTCGATACGGGTGACCTTAATCCCCCAGGGACTGGTGGCTTCATCGACAATATGCAGCAGACGGGTATTGATGCCGTCGCGCTGCGACAGCATTTCGTCCAGTTCCATGGAACCGAGCACCGTACGGATGTTGGTCATGGTCAGGTTAAGGATGGCCTGCTCGAGGTTGCTGACTTCATAGGCCGCGCGCGCCGGATCGACCACCTGGATAAAACACACGGCGTCGATGGTCACGTTGGCGTTATCCTTGGAGATGATTTCCTGCGAGGGAATATCCAGCACCTGTTCCATCATATTAATCTTGCGGCCTACCCGGTCCATAAACGGCACCACCAGGTTCAGCCCGGGTTTTAAGGTAAGGGTATAGCGGCCGAAACGCTCAACCGTCCATTGGTATCCCTGAGGGACAATTTTTATCCCCGCCCAGACGATGATCAGGGCCAGGACAATAATGATTGGGATTACCGTCAGCATGGGTGAAATCTCCATGGTGAAATCTCCATTTCATGAGAGAAAATAATAACGCCATCTAGCGCGGCCGGTGCGACATCTTCTTCACACGTATTTAGCATGACACACTCTTTTCAACACTAATGTAATAGTACGCTTTTGCCGGGGCAAAGACGCGCCAAGCGAGGGGAATCAGTGACACAGGCACGCATTTCATGCGCGCCCGGCGGCATAAGCAGAGTGTAACCGGGCGCCATTGGCCCGGAACCCTTAGTAGAGCAGGGAATAAAGCTGGCGGCGGTATTTGGCGGCTAAGGCATCGCCGGTGCCGAGCGCGGCCAGGATATCCATCAGGGTCTTGCGCGCATCGCCGTTGGCGGCGGCAAGATCTTTACGCAAATGGCCGATGAGCAGTTCCAGCGCTTCTTCATTGCGGCCGACCTGGTGTAATTGCAGCGCCAGTTGCACCGCCAGCCCCGCGTCCGCCGGGGCGTTTTGCACCTGCTGTTGCAGCAACTGTATTTCCGGCGTATCCGCCGCCTGCTTCATCAGTTCGATTTGCGCCATCAGGCCCTGGTAGCGCGTGTCCTTATCCTGCAGCGGAAAAACCGCCAACACGGCTTCGGCATCCTCGGTGCGCTTGAGCTGAATATAGGTTTCCGCCAACAGCAGGCCCGCCTCGCTGGATTTGTCACTCAGTTGCCAGGCTTCCTTGAGCAGGGGCAGCGCTTCGGCATACTGTCCTTGCTGCATCAGGTCGCTGGCCTCGGTCATTTTCAGCTGCGCCGGATCGGGCAGGGCGCGCAGCAGCAGTTCGCGAATCGCCTCTTCGGGCTGCGGTCCCTGAAAACCATCCAGCGGCTGCCCGTCTTTGAACAGATAGAGCGTCGGGATGGCGCGCAAGCCGAACTGGGCGGCGAGCGCCTGCTGGGCGTCGCAATCCACTTTGGCCAGGACGAACTGCCCGGCGAATTCCTGCGCCAGTTTATCGATAACCGGGGTCATCTGCTGGCAATGCGGGCTGCGTTCCGACCAGAAATAGAACAGCACCGGCTGCGACATGGACAGTTCGAGCGTCTGCTGTAGGTTTGCTTCGTTAATATCAATAATGGTGGCTTGAGCTAACATGAAATTCTCTCTCCCGTTTTAGCACTATATTGGGGCATCTTTCCCCGCCTCAATGGCTGGCGCGTAAAATCATATCCAGGCAACGGCCCGGCAGCCAACGGCGCAGCAGGGACAAACCGCTGGCGACCAGGGTCACCGGGTAACGCAATCGGGGGCGTGGATGCTCCAAAGCATGACGTAGTTTGGGCAGTATAGCCTCTGGCGGCAATGTAAATCGTGAGGCGATGCCGGGATTGGTCACCGGTTTATCCGCCTGCGACTGGTTTACATTGCGGGTAAAGGCGGTGCTGAGCGGCCCCGGCTCAATCAGGCTCACGCACAGACCGGTGCCGTGCAGTTCCATGCGCAGCGTATCCGACCAGGCTTCCAGGGCAAATTTACTGGCGGCGTAGGCGCCCCGTCCCGGGGTGCTTACCAGCCCCATTACCGAACTGGTCTGGATGATGCGCCCCTCGCCGTGGGGCAGCATGGCCGGCAATAGCCGCTGCGTCAACTGATGGGTGCCGAAAAGATTGCTGGCGAACTGCTGTTCCAACTGGCGGCGGGAAAGGCTTGCCAGCGGTCCGTATACCCCGCATCCGGCATTGTTGAATAAACCGTACAGCCGCTTGCCGCAGAGGTCCAGGATGCGCGCCGACGCGTCGTCGACGCTGCGCTCGTCGTCAAGATCAAGCGCCAGCGTTTCAAACCCGGCGGCGGCCAGGCGGGCGACATCCGCCGGTTTACGGCAGGTCGCCAGCACCCGATAGCCGCGCCGGCGCAGGTCCTGCGCCGCCACCCAGCCGATGCCGCTGGAACAGCCGGTGATAACGACGGTTTTTTGCATAACTTTACCCATTGGCCGCTCCGCCGGAGGCGAAATCATGTTTAAGTAGGGGCAGCAGCCTGGCGGACATCCATTCGGCAATAAAAGGCTGCGCATCCGCGTTGGGATGAATGGCGTCATCCTGCATCCATTGTGGCTTCAGGTACACCTGTTCCATAAAAAAAGGCAATAACGGCACGTTATATTGCTGCGCCAGCGCCGGATAGATGGCGCTGAACGACTCGGTATAGCGCCGGCCGTAATTGGATGGCAGCCGGATTTGCATCAGCAGGGGCTGCGCGCCCGCCGATTTAACCTGTGATATGGCCTTGGCGAGATCGCCGGCGATTGACGGCGGCGGGAAGCCGCGCAGGCCATCGTTACCGCCCAGCTCAATCACGACCCAGCGCGGCTTGTGCAGCGCCAGCAGGCCCGGCAGGCGCGCCAGTCCTTGTGTCGCGGTGTCGCCGCTGATGCTGCCGTTGACGACGCGGATATTGTCCGACTCCTTGCGCCAGCGATCGTTAAGCAGGGACGGCCAGGCCTGTGTCGCCGGCATCCGGTAGCCGGCACTAAGACTATCGCCCAAAATCAATAAGGTGTCTGCGGCGTTTGCACGTACACTCAATAACGCCATCAGGAAAAGGAAGAGAAAATGCCCGCGGAAAACGTTCTTGAAGTTCATCATCTTAATAAACACGTCGGTCAGGGAGAAAACCAGATCTCCATCCTTACCGGAGTTGAGCTGCTTGTCAAACCCGCCCAGACAATTGCCCTGATCGGCGAATCCGGATCCGGCAAGTCGACCTTGCTCGGCATTCTGGCCGGCTTGGACGACGGCAGTGAAGGGGAGGTGCGTTTATTGGGGCAACCACTGGCGTCGCTCGACGAAGAGGCACGCGCCAGGCTACGGGCCAAAAGCATCGGTTTTGTCTTCCAGTCGTTTATGCTGGTGCCCACCCTGACCGCGTTGGAAAATGTGCAACTGCCCGCCCTGCTGCGCGGCGAAAACGAACGTCAAAGCCGGGAGCAAGCGCTGGAACTGTTGGATAAGCTTGGCCTGGCGCGGCGCCTGGGACACCTGCCCGCCCAGCTTTCCGGCGGCGAGCAGCAGCGCGTGGCGCTGGCCCGCGCGTTCAGCGGCCGCCCGCAGGTGCTGTTTGCCGATGAGCCGACGGGCAACCTGGATCGTAAAACCGGCGATCGTATTGCCGATCTGCTGTTCTCGCTTAACCGGGACAACGCCACCACGCTTATCCTGGTCACGCATGATACGCAGCTGGCGGCGCGCTGTGAACGACGCCTGCGCCTGCAGGACGGTCAATTGCTGGAGGTGGCATGATCGGTCGCTGGTTCTGGCGTGAATGGCGTTCACCGTCGCTGCTGATTGTCTGGCTGGCCATGACGTTGTCCGTTGCCTGCGTGCTGGCGCTGGGCAATATCAGCGACCGCATGCAAAAAGGGCTCGGCGAGCAAAGCCGCGAATTCCTGGCCGCCGACCGGGTATTACGCGCGTCGGGTCCGGTGGCCGAGGGCTGGCTGCAGCAGGCCGCGAATGACGGCCTGGCCGTAAGCCGGCAGATCCGCTTTATGACCATGACTTTCGCCGGCGATAATGCGCAACTGGCCGATGTCACGGCCACCGACGCCCTCTATCCGCTGTACGGCACGCTGACGACCCGCCCGGCCGGCCTGCGTTCGCAACCGGGGACCGTCCTGGTGGCGCCGCGGCTGATGGCCCTGCTGGGGCTGAAAATCGGCGATCCGCTCGATGTGGGCGATGCGACGTTGCGCATCGCCGGCGAGCTTATCCAGCAGCCGGACAGCGGTTTTAATCCCTTCCAGACCGCGCCGGCCATCGTCATCAACCTGGCGGATGTGGCCGCCACCGGCGCGGTACAGCCGGGCGGGCGGGTCAGTTGGCGCTATCTGTTTGCCGGCGATCCGCCCGCGCTTGAGCGTTTCGAACGCTACCTGACGCCGAAGCTCGACGCTTCCCAGCGCTGGTACAGCATGGATGATTCCAGCGGCGCGCTGAATTCATCCCTGGAACGATCGCGGTCCTTCCTGGTGCTGTCGGCGCTGCTGACGCTGTTGCTGTCGGTGGCGGCGGTGGCGGTGGCCATGGGGCATTACTGCCGCAGCCGCGGCGATCTGGTGGCGGTGCTGAAAACCCTGGGCGCCGGCAGGCGCGCGCTGATGAAACTGGTGGTCGGCCAATGGCTCTCGCTGCTGGTCTTCGCCGGCGTCAGCGGCAGTGTGATCGGTTTATTATTTGAAGCGGCCCTGATGCGGATGCTGGCGCCGGTCCTGCCTGCCGAACTGCCGCCCGCCGGCGGCTGGCCGTGGTTATGGTCCCTGGGGGCGCTGGTGGTGATTTCTCTGCTGGTGGGGCTGCGTCCTTATCGTCAGTTGCTGGCAACCCGCCCCCTGCGCGTGCTCAGGCGCGACGCTACCCAAACCTTCTGGCCGCTGCGTATCTATCTGCCGGTAATGCTGATTATCGTGCTGGCCCTGCTGCTGCTCACCGTCGGCGCCAACGGCCTGTTATGGTCGCTGGCCGGCGGCATGGGCGTTCTGTCCCTGCTGCTGGCGGCGGTGGGATGGGGCGCGTTATGGCTGTTGCGTCGCCTGGTGGTCCGGCGTTTGGCGCTGCGCCTGGCGCTGAACCGCCTGCTGCGCCAGCCCTGGATAACGCTGACCCAACTGGCGGCGTTCTCGCTGTCGTTTATGCTGCTGGCGCTGCTGCTGGTGATGCGCGGAGATTTGCTCGATCGCTGGCGGCAGCAGTTGCCGCCGGAAAGCCCTAATTACTTTTTGCTGAACATGACCGGCGATCAGGTGCCGCAGGTCAGGGACTTTCTGCAGCGCAACGGGGTAGCGCCAGGCACCTTTTACCCGATCATCCGCGCCCGGCTGACGGAAATTAATCACCAAAAAGCCACCGACCTGATCCATGAGAACGATGCGGGCGGACGGACGGTAAACCGCGAGCTGAACCTGACCTGGCTGGAGCAAAAGCCCGATCACAACCTGCTGGTGGCGGGCGTTTGGCCGCCGGGGCCGGGGGAAGTCTCCATGGAACAGCAGGTAGCCGACCAGCTCAAGCTCAAGCTTGGCGATACGCTCACCTTTACCGGCGATACCCAATCCTTCAGCGCCCGGATCACCAGCCTGCGCAAGGTGGACTGGGAAAGCCTGCGGCCGAATTTTTTCTTTATTTTTCCTCCGGGCGCCCTGGACGGCCAGCCGCAAACCTGGCTGACCAGTTTCCGTTATCAGGGCCCCGCGGCTTTTCCGGCACAGCTAAACCGCCAGTTTCCCACGCTCAGCCTGCTGGATATCGGTGCCATTCTGGGACAGATCGGCCAGGTTCTGCAACAGGTCAGCCGGGCGCTGGAAATCATGGTGATACTGGTATTACTGTGCGGCGGGCTGCTGCTGCTGGCGCAGGTACAGGTCGGCATGCGCCAGCGCCAGCAGGAATTGGTGGTCTATCGCACGCTTGGCGCCGGGAAAACGCTGCTGCGGGCCACGCTGTGGTATGAGTTTGCATTATTGGGACTGGTATCCGGCGTGGTGGCGGCGGCGGGCGCGGAGGTGGCCCTGGGGCTGTTGCAGCGTAAAGTGTTCGATTTTCCCTGGGAGCCGGATTATCGCCTGTGGTGGATGGTTCCGCTGTGCGGCGCGCTCTTGCTTTCCGCCTGCGGCACCGTGCTGGGGCAGCGCCTGCTGGGGAAAAAAGGCGCTCACCGGCAATATCAGGGCTAATTTTTACAATATGTGAACATTAATGAAACAATTGATGTTCAACAGAGTGACAACCCGGTTGACAGTTACCGGCCGTCTACTGCACAGTAACGGCCTGGTACACCATCATTCCGCAGACCCACTCTGCCCAACTGAAGCACCTGGAAGTGTTTCCCGGAAATCGTTTTTTTCCGCCTATGCTCCCGGATGGTGCCGACGGTGAACGCAACGGTCCCGCACTCTTCAAGATAGTTGCAATCGCTATGATATAGAGGAGTTAACGTAATAAATGTCCACAACCTCGAAGATCGTCTATACGCTTACTGATGAAGCCCCGGCCCTGGCCACCTATTCCCTGCTGCCGATCATCAGGGCGTTCACCCAATCCCTGGGCATCGCGGTGGAAACGCGCGATATCTCGCTGGCCGGGCGCATCATCGCCAACTTCCCGGAATACCTTAACGAAAATCAAAAAATCGCCGATCACCTGGCCGAGCTTGGCCAACTGGCCGTCACCCCCGAAGCCAATATTATAAAATTACCCAATATCAGCGCTTCGCTGCCGCAGCTGAAAGCGGCCATCAAGGAACTGCAACAGCAGGGCTACAAGGTGCCGGACTATGTGGATGAACCCGCCACGGACGCCGAAAAAGAAGCCAATGCCCGTTACGATAAAATCAAAGGCAGCGCGGTGAACCCAGTGCTGCGCGAAGGTAACTCCGATCGCCGCGCGCCGCTGTCGGTGAAAAATTATGCCCGCAAGCATCCGCACCGGATGGGCGCCTGGTCTGCCGACTCAAAATCCCACGTTGCCCATATGAGCGACGGCGATTTTTACGGCAGCGAAAAATCCGCACTGATTGCCGATAACGGCAGCGTAAAAATCGAGCTGGTGGGCAAAGACGGCGCGGTACAGGTACTGAAAGCCAAAACCGCCGTGAATGCCGGTGAGATTATCGACGCGTCGGTGATGAGTAAAAAGGCGCTGCGCCGCTTTATCGCCGAACAGCTTGAGGATGCCAAAAAACAGGGCGTGCTGCTGTCGGTGCATCTGAAAGCCACCATGATGAAAGTCTCCGACCCCATCATCTTCGGCCAGTTTGTCGCTGAGTATTACCAGGATGTGCTGGAGCGCTACGCGGACGAACTCAAACCGCTGGGCATTGATGTCAATAACGGCATCGGCGATCTGTACGCCAAGATCAAGGCGCTGCCCGCCGACCGCCAGCAGGAAATCGAACAGGCCATCCAGGCGTTGTACCAGGTGCGGCCGCAGTTGGCCATGGTCAATTCCGACAAAGGCATCACCAATCTGCATGTGCCGAGCGATGTCATTGTCGACGCCTCGATGCCGGCGATGATCCGCGACTCCGGTAAGATGTGGGGCGCCGACGGCAAGCTGCATGATACCAAGGCGGTGATCCCGGATCGCTGCTACGCAGGCGTATACCAGGTGGTGATCGACGATTGCAAACGGCACGGCGCCTTCGATCCGACCACCATGGGCAGCGTGCCCAACGTGGGCCTGATGGCGCAAAAGGCCGAGGAATACGGCTCGCATGATAAAACTTTCCAGATCAAACAGGACGGTGTAGTCAAGGTTACCGACGAGCAGGGCAACGTGCTGCTGGAACAATCCGTCGAGGCCGGCGATATCTGGCGCATGTGCCAGGCCAAGGATCTGCCTATCCAGGATTGGGTGAAACTGGCGGTTAACCGCGCCCGTGAATCCAATACTCCGGCCATCTTCTGGCTTGACCCGGCCCGCGCCCATGACGCGCAAATGATCCGCAAGGTGGAGCGTTACCTGAAGGATCACGATGTCAGCGGGCTGGATATTCGCATTATGTCGCCGGAAGAAGCGACCCAGTTCTCCATCGATCGCATCCGCCAGGGCAAGGACACCATCTCGGTGACCGGCAACGTGCTGCGCGACTACCTGACCGATCTGTTCCCGATCATGGAATTGGGCACCAGCGCCAAGATGCTGTCCATCGTGCCGCTGATGAGCGGCGGCGGCCTGTTTGAAACCGGCGCCGGCGGCTCGGCGCCAAAACATGTCCAGCAGTTCCTGCAGGAAAACCACCTGCGCTGGGATTCCCTGGGCGAGTTCCTGGCGCTGGCGGCGTCCCTGGACCATGTGGGCAGCACCCGCGCCAACGCCAAGGCGAAAATTTTGGCGAAAACGCTCGATCAGGCCAACGGTAAATTCCTTGATACCAATAAATCGCCTTCGCGTAAAACCGGCGAGCTGGACAATCGCGGCAGCCATTTCTACCTGGCGCTGTATTGGGCGCAGGCGCTGGCGGGGCAGGATGAGGATGCCGAGCTGCGCGATCAGTTTGCCCCCTTGGCGAAAACCCTTGCCGAACACGAAGGCCAGATTGTCGCCGAGTTAAACCAGGTGCAGGGCAAGGCGGTTGATATCGGCGGGTATTATCATCCGTCGCCGGAATTGGCCAGCCGGGCCATGTGCCCAAGCGCCACACTTAATGGCGCGCTGAAAGATTTTATGGTCTGATGCGCAAAGCGTGATGTTATTTGGGGGACAATTTTGCCGGCGGTGTGATGCATGCCGCCTGGGCAACTATTTCATGTGCAAGGCTTAGGTGTCTCCCTGTATTGCCTGCGCCGGGCAATACAGGGGGCGCTCGATGCATGGGGCCTGGCATGAACTTCACCGCCCCCGCCTGGGCCTTTTTAAGTGAGTCTCTCCGCGATCTTTCAGCCCAATTCGGCCAGTTTTTGCCGCGCCCATTCCAGCCCGCTGTAATACTCCACTGGTAGCATTGGAGCGAGATGTTCCAACGCCAGGCTCAGCGCGGCGGGATCGCTATGGTTAAGATTCAGGTGGCCGACCTTACGTCCCGGCCTCACCTCTTTTTCATACCAATGCAGATGGACCAGCGGCTCGGCCAGCCATTCGGTGTTGCAGTCGGTGCCGATAAGATTAACCATCACCGACGGTGCCGTGACGGCGGGTTTAGGCATCGGCAGGCCGAGGATGGCGCGCAGGTGCAGCTCGAACTGGCTGATGGACGCGCCGTTTTGCGTCCAGTGCCCACTGTTGTGCACCCGTGGCGCCAGCTCGTTAATCAACAGATCATCGCCGTCGATAAAACATTCCATCGCCATCACGCCGACATATTTTAGTTCATGCATTATTGCCGAGAGCATGCTCTCGGCCCGGCGCTGCAATCTGTCGTCCGGCCGGGCAAAAACCACGCTGGTGCGCAGGATGCCGTCCTGATGCAGGTTATGCGTCAGCGGATAAAACACCCTGTCGCCGTTATGCCCGCGGGCGCCGATCAGCGAAACTTCGCCGGAAAAGGCGATACCGCGCTCAACGATACAACTGCCGTAGCACTCCTGGGGCAGCGCCGCCTCTTCGCCGGGTACGAGACGCCATTGGCCGCGCCCATCATAGCCACCCACGCGCCGCTTGACGATGGCCAGGTCGCCAAAGGAGGCAAACACCTGCGGCCATTGCGCCGCCGCGGTCAGTTCTTCCCAGGGCGCGGTGGCAAGCCTCAGGCTGTCCAGCAGCTGTTTTTGCGTCAGCCGGTCGGCAAGCCGCGGAAAAATATCGCGGTTAACAAAGGCATTATGCTGGGCCAGCTCGCGGGTAAGGGGGGTCTGCGGCCAGCGCTCGATCTCAGCGGTAATCACGCTTTGCGCCACCGGCACCGAGCCGGGATCGGCGTCAAGCCCCACCGGGAAGACCGCAATGCCCAGTGGTTCGCCGGCCTGGCGCAGCATGCGCCCTAGCTGGCCGTTGCCCAGGATACATACCGGTTTCATGCTTCCTCCCGCGGATCGGGATGCGCCAGCACCTCGTCAGTCTGCGTCACACGCCAGGCCGCCAGCCGGGCGGATAATTCCCGATCGTGCAACGCCAGGATCTGCGCCGCCAGCAGTGCGGCGTTGGCCGCGCCGGCCTTGCCGATCGCCAGGGTACCCACCGGCACGCCGCGCGGCATCTGGACAATGGAATAGAGGCTGTCGACGCCGCTTAATGCCGCGCTCTGCACCGGCACGCCAAGTACCGGCACCAGCGTTTTTGCCGCCAGCATGCCGGGCAGATGGGCGGCACCGCCCGCGCCGGCGATAATCACTTCAAACCCGGCGGCGGATGCCTGTTCAGCAAAGCGGAAGAGCTTGTCGGGGGTGCGATGCGCCGAGACGATCTCCACATGACAGGCAAGCTGCAGCGTGGCGAGAATGTCGGCGGCGAATTGCATCGTGGCCCAGTCGCTTTTGGACCCCATGACGATGGCGATTTTTGCCGGGGCAAGATTGGATTGCATGCGCGTGGTGCTCCTGTAAATGTTGCCGACCGCTCTCCCACAGCCTGCGCCGCAATGCGCCCGGCGCAGGCTATCAGAAAGAAGAGGGCGTAGAGCATATCATGTGCGCCTGGAGAGGAAAACGGTTGCGTAGCCGCCGGCGCTATAAATTGCGCCGCTTAATCGAAGGGGAACTCAATCAGCTCGACGCTGGTCCCGGTGACCCGGATCATCGACCCCTGAAGATGCCAGGCGCCCAGTACCGCACGATGGGCGATGCCCGCCGCGGTCTGCACGGCATGGATCGCCGGCCGGTGGGTATGGCCATGGATCATCCAATCGGTCCCATGTCGCGCAAGCGCGGCGGTAACCGCCTCTTGGCTGACGTCCATAATCGTCTGGGATTTCGTCATATTGGCGCGCTGGCTGCTGGCCCGCATCCGTCCGGCAATGCGCAGGCGCCATCTCAGCGGCAGCGCCAGGAACAGGCGCTGCAGCCAACGTTGATTGATCCGCCGGCGGTAGCGTTGATAAGCCTGATCATCGGTACACAGCGTATCGCCGTGCAGAACCAGCACCGACCGGCCGTACAGGGTAAGCAGTTGTTCTTCCGGCAGCAGCGTCATGCCGCTGGCGGCGGCAAAATCCCGGCCCAGCAGGAAATCCCGGTTGCCGTGAATAAAAAAACAGGGTATTCCCCGGCGCGCCAGCGCATTCAGCGCCGCGGCTATCTCGCCGTGCAGCGGGGACGGGTCGTCATCGCCAATCCAGGCTTCGAACAAATCGCCCAGGATATAGAGCGCGTCGGCGTGGACGGCCTGCCGTTGCAAAAAATGCAGAAAACCGGCGGTAATCGCCGGTTCCTGGACGCTAAGATGAATATCCGCAACAAACAGGGTTGCCATGGCAACGATTTATTCGTCTACGGTCACACCGGTTATGATCACATCTTCTTTCGGTACATCCTGATGCGGGCCGCTGTTTCCGGTCGCCACGTTTTTAATCTTATCGACTACATCCATACCGTCGGTCACTTCGGCGAAGACGCAATATCCCCAACCGTCCGGGCGTTCGGAACGGAAGTTCAGGAAGTCGTTATCCACCAGGTTAATAAAGAATTGCGCGGTGGCGGAATGCGGATCGTTGGTGCGGGCCATGGCCAGGGTGCCGCGATTGTTCTTCAGGCCATTGTTGGCTTCGTTTTTCACGGTGGCGCGGGTTTTTTTCTGCGTCATGCCGGGTTCAAAACCGCCGCCCTGGATCATGAAACCATTAATAACGCGATGGAAAATGGTATTATCATAAAAGCCGTCACGGCAATAGGTCAGGAAGTTCTCAACGGTTAACGGCGCTTTGTCGGCGAAGGTCTTAATAACGATATCGCCGTGATTGGTATGAAGAGTGACCATAAATAGTTGTCCTACGAGTCGGTAAAAGAGTTGCTCACACGAAGTGATCAAGCAGACTGGATTTATAACATAAGTCTGCCATGGAGTCAGCATTCACCGCAGCGGATGACCATTTCTGTTATTCTGGCAAGCCAGGCCGTGCTGTTGGCCGGGGATAACCCGCCGTTTGAAAACCAGGGCCCCGTCCTTGCATTACCGACGCCTTCAGGGTTCAATACGCTGTTGGAAAATACCCTGTCTCAACTTGTCGCTATACACACGTACCCGTTAACACCATGGAATGAATGTCGATGCTGAAGATTTATAATACCCTGACACGTCAAAAAGAGGATTTCCAACCCATTCATGCCGGTAAAGTCGGTATGTACGTGTGCGGCATCACCGTTTATGACCTTTGTCATATCGGCCACGGCCGGACGTTTGTCGCCTTCGACGTCGTTACCCGGTACCTGCGTTTTAAAGGTTATGAGGTAAAGTATGTGCGTAACATCACCGATATTGACGACAAGATCATCAAACGGGCCCATGCCAACGATGAAAGCATCGATACGCTTACCGGCCGTATGATCGCTGAAATGCACCGGGACTTCGACAGCCTGAATATTCTGCGTCCGGATGAAGAACCACGCGCGACCTTGCACATGGCCGATATCATCGACATCGTGGCGGTCTTGCTGCAAAAAAACCATGCCTACCAGGCCGCCAACGGCGATGTCATGTTCGCTGTGGACTCCGACCCCACCTATGGCGTGTTATCGCGTCAGGATCTCGAGCAGTTGCAGGCCGGCGCCCGGGTGGATATCGACGATGTCAAACGCAACCCGATGGATTTCGTCTTGTGGAAAATGTCCAAGGAAGGCGAGCCCAGCTGGCCGTCGCCATGGGGACCGGGGCGTCCGGGCTGGCATGTGGAATGCTCGGCCATGAACTGCAAGCATTTGGGCAATCATTTCGATATTCACGGCGGCGGTTCGGACCTTATGTTTCCCCACCACGAAAACGAAATCGCCCAATCGAGCTGCGCCCACGAAGGGCCTTATGTCAATTATTGGATGCATTCCGGCATGGTGATGGTCGATCGGGAAAAAATGTCCAAATCGCTGGATAACTTTTTTACCGTGCGCGACGTGCTGAAATATTACGATGCGGAAACGGTGCGGTATTTCCTGATGTCCGGCCATTACCGCAGCCAGCTGAATTACAGTGAAGATAATCTCAAACAGGCCAGATCCTCCCTTGAGCGGCTTTACATCGCCCTGCGCGGTACTGATGCAGCGGCCGTGCCCGCCGGCGGCGAGTCGTTTGTCGACCAGTTTACCGCCGCCATGGATGATGATTTTAATACGCCGGAAGCGTATTCGGTGTTGTTCGAGATGGCCCGCGAAATCAACCGCCTGAAGGTGGAAAACCCGCCTGCGTCGCTCGGGCTGGCAGCGGCGCTGCGCCGGTTGGCGAATGTCCTGGGCTTGCTGGAACAGGATCCCGAGCAGTTCCTGCAAAACGGCGCCCGGGTGGATATCAGTGAAACCGAACAGATCGAGGCGCTGATCAAGCAACGTAACGATGCGCGCAACAATAAACAGTGGCAACTGGCGGACGAGGCCCGCGCAAAACTGACCGAACTGGGCATCGTATTGGAAGACGGCGCCGGCGGCACCATCTGGCGGCGTGGATAATAGCGCCGCGTTGCCGGGGCTGAAGGCGGGTTTGCGCCGCGGCATGCGCCAGCAATAAGCGTTGTTTCTTACGGCTGCGGATACGGCAAGGGCGCGGTTTTTCCGCGCCCTTGTTGTTTATAGCGCTTCACGCCCCGGCGGCATACGGATATCCTGCGCCGGGCCGATAGCGGTTCATTCGACGACTTTCACCACCTGTCCTAAAAATTCCACCTGCTGCCCGGTGACGATCTTGCATCGCTTGCGGGTTTCCATCGCACCGTTGACCTTGACCTGCTGACCATAAATGGCGGTTTTAGCCGCCGCGCCGCTGTGACACCAACCCTGAATCTTCAGTAAATCGCACAGTTCAATGTACGGATGGCCGTCAAGTGAGAAAGTTTCCATCGTGTTCCGCCGTTAAGATGCTGTATCGTGAAAGTCTTCACATGCCTGCAAAGTGTTTTGAATAAGGGTCGCGACCGTCATAGGACCGACGCCGCCGGGTACCGGCGTAATATAGGATGCGCGCTGCGAAGCCGCCTCGAAGGCCACGTCGCCCGCCACCTTGCCGTTGGCAAGACGGCTGATGCCGACATCCAGCACCACGGCACCGGGTTTAATCCATTCGCCGGGAATAAATCCGGGTTTGCCCACCGCCACCACCAGCAGGTCGGCATATTCGATATGACGCTGGAGGTCCCTGGTAAACCGGTGGGTGACGGTGACGGTGCAGCCGGCCAGCAGCAGTTCCAGGCTCATCGGCCGCCCGACGATGTTGGATGCGCCCACCACCACGGCATTCACCCCGAAGGTCTCGATCTGATAACGTTCCAGCAGGGTGATGATGCCGCGTGGGGTGCAGGGCCGCAGCAATGGCGCCCGCTGGCACAGGCGGCCGACATTATAAGGGTGGAATCCGTCCACATCCTTATCCGGCGCAATGCGCTCCAGCACGTTGATATTATCCATGCCCGGAGGCAGCGGCAGTTGCACCAGGATACCATCAATCGTCTTATCGGCATTAAGCGTATCGATAAGCGCCAGCAGTTCGGCCTCGCTGACCGTGCTCGGCAATTCATAGGAGCGGGAGACAAAACCGACATCCTCGCAGGCTTTGCGCTTATTGGCGACGTAGATCTGCGATGCCGGATTTTCCCCGACCAATACCACCGCCAGTCCCGGCGCGCGTTTCCCGACGCTCAGGCGTTGCCGCACCCGCACGGCCACTTCATCCCTGACCTGCTGAGCAATAGTTTTACCATCAATAAGTTTAGCGACCATCAGAATCGGCAATCCATCAGTTTAATCATGCTGAGATGGGGGGTATTTTGGCAGAAGCGTGGCCCGCTGTCAGGCACTGAATGAAATCCTTTTGTCCAGCGAACCACCCGTTGTCATAAAAGCCATTGACTCGACCGGTCCGCTCCGTATAATCCAATCCGCGTTATCCAGCAACTTCCCGCAGTGCGCCCTTAGCTCAGTCGGATAGAGCAACGGCCTTCTAAGCCGTAGGTCACTGGTTCGAATCCAGTAGGGCGTACCATTTGGATTCAAATTATCCGCTGTGATACTGAACACGCTGCGAATCAATGGACGATACAGGTGCGTAGCCGCCGCCATAAATTTTGCTTTATACCTGGTAGCGGTTGACTCTTATAGGTTTCCGCATCCCCGCGAGTCACCCACGATACTGCCCCGCGGTTCAATGAAATCACAGTGCCAGAACCCGTACCGCTATTTTGCGCCATTGATTCCCCCCATTAATAACGGCAAGACTAAATCCAGCCAATGCCACACCGTGGCAATGTATAAAAATTACAGGCAGTCAGCCCACATCAAACTTTCAGCTTCTTGCATGATATCGGGATTATCCCGTCCTGCCGCTAAAGTAACGCTTATGCTTGAAGCCTGCATTCCGATGGCTTGATTTTTTTGTAAAAAACATCTAAAAACATCATGTTGTAATATGTTATTAAACAAAAAGACATGAGTGTTATCCATTTATAGGTGAGCTTATGGATATAAGCATTTGATATAAATGTATTTTTAGGTCAGCGGTACTGCGTTTAGGGACGGGTTTTCTTCGGCGCAGAAACTAAAAAATGGGGTATCAACGCGGGTTTGTTAGGAACAGTAAAAGCAATATGCCAGTCTCTGGAATAGGGAGGTAAAATTGTCTGGTAAATCCCGGTGGATAAAATTCATATGTTTTATGTGCCTGATGTCTTGCTTTTCACAAGCATTTGCGAACGATTTGGATCTCTATTCATTAGATACCGCCTCCTTTGCGTATCACATTTATGCCCCGAAGGAGGGGGATAACCAGTACTTTAAGAACCAACTGGTTGCCATAGAAAGAAAAGTGCATAAAAATTCGGATTACAGTTTTTTTGCTGGTACTTTTATCAATAGTGAAAGTAATAGATGCGTATTGCTGGGTATGGGAAAAAACTGGGTAAGGCGCAACCAGTGGAGCTTTGAAGGGCTATACGCCTACGCGGGGGAGTTTGTATTTACGCCCTTTGAGCGTTGTGGCGATGATGGGTTCTACCAGGATATTAAACGGGCAACGGGTATAGGCTTCGCTCCCTATATATATCATGGCGTTAAGTATGATGTGAATAGCCATGTCAGTGTAAGGTCGGGGATTCTTCTGCCTGGTATTGTTATCATGAGCCTACAGCTAAGATTTTAATCGTGAGGTTAATCGCGCAGGTCTGGTCGACATCTCCGCGTCATTCAAAATGATGCGGAGGTGTTCATGCGCTGTCCATCGTATCCCAAGATGTTTAATAACCAGGGCTCCCGCCTGAGGTCCGTTTTTTCCGTCGACAACGGCCAAGGCAGGCGGGTTCACCTGCTTTGTCTTGTGCAGGGTGTCCATTCCAGCGACTATTATGACTGGCGGCTACAGCCGCGTTTTTTTATTGGAAAATGTCGATGCGACGGAATAGCCTAATTAAGAAAGGCAAAAGCGTCTCTATGGAAATAACGTAGCGGAAGAGGCTGAATAAGATCCTTTACAATAAATAGGCGACAATGTTAAGCCAAAGAATAAGGCGTTTGCCGTGCTCGAGGCAGACGCTGTCTCCTTTCACCACCCACATAGGTTTTCCTCTTTGCCCATCGGGTTGCCGAGTTCAAAACGCATCCTATACGCAACGGCAACATCACGTTTGCAATAGGTTAACCTTCTACAGAAAACTGCGTTGCCGGTAACGTCAGGCGGCAGATGCACCATCGCGTGCCGCCGGCGAAGACATCGTCTATAATGCCATGGTTTTGATGGTAGGCAGTACAGGATTTTGTGGGTAATATCGTCGGATGTTGCTTGATAACACTGAAAAACCTTTAGGCTTTTAGCCCGTTTGGCGAAACCACTGCGCAGGGCTTTGGCGGCTGTGCTTCACTACCGGCCATAGGTTTTTAACGGCGGTCTGTAAATGATTTTCGGCATGCCAGCCAGCCAGCGGTGCAGCGACAATAAAGATGATTATACTGGTAGCACGACTCTTTTTACTTTGGACACAGCCATGAACAATTATGCACTAATACAAAAGGCCTATGAAGACTATATCATTTCGCGCACACATTATTGGGACCATCTCCATGGCGCTTTACGCGGTTTTGTCCCGGGATTCCTCGACTATTTAGGTATTGAAACAAATCTTTTTTATCTTCCTGATGGGTCTGAAGGAAGTTATATCGCCATCGGCGAGGGGATAAACAAGGAGTTCTTAGTTAAGGACGCCCAAGAATTAAACAAGTCGAAAGAGTTGTCTATCGCTTTTACCATACGCATCGCATTAGAAGACACCAATGATAAAAGCAACAACTCTTATTATTATTTTGCTTGCAAGTTTTTGAAGCGAAATGATAAGTTTTTTTTCTTTTTCACCGATCAAACCATTGGTGAAGTGAATGTGGATGTGAGGGAGGATGAGACCGGGGAGTTTAATCCGGTTTATAAAAAAATAGTAGATAACCTTTTGGATAAGCTACATACAAGCACCTTAGTATAAAGAAGCGCGTGCCGGAGACTGCGTTATCTTTTCACCCACTCGCGCAGCCGTTGGATGTGCCAATAGAGCGCGGGGATGATAATGATGCCGAGGGCGGTGGCCAACAGCATGCCGCTAAAAACCGTTACCCCGATAATGCGCCGGCTCATCGCGCCGGCGCCGGTTGCCAGCACCAGCGGCATGACGCCGAATATAAATGAAATGGCCGTCATCATTACCGCGCGAAAACGTTGGCGGGCGCCGTCCAGGGCCGCGTCGGAAATGCTGGCGCCTTCTTCCCGCCGGGCTTTGGAAAACTCAACGATCAGTATGGCGTTTTTCGCCGCCAGCCCGATCAAAAGCACCAGACCGATCTGGGCGTAGACATCGTTGGCGAAGCCCATGGCAAAAAGCCCCGCCACCGCGCCGGCCATGGCAAACAGCACTGATAACATCACTACCAGCGGAATACTCCAACTTTCATACTGCGCCACCAAGAATAGATAGGCAAAAACCAGTGCGGCGGCGTAGATAAATACCGCCTGCCCGCCGGCATACTGTTCCTGCCAGGACATGCCGCTCCAGGCATAGCCATAACCCGCGGGCAGCGTTTGCCGCACAATCTTTTCCATGACGTTCATCGCCTGGCCCGAGCTTATGCCCTGCGCGGCCGAACCGTTGACCGTCACCGCCGGAAACTGGTTAAAATTGGCGATAAACGGCGCGCCCAGTACCGGACTCAGACGGACCAGATTTGCCAGCCTCACCAAGGCGCCGCTATCGCTGCGCACGCTGATCTGCCCGATTTGTTCCTGCCGCTGGCGAAAATCCATGTCGTTTTGCAATTGTACGTTAAACATACGGCCGTTATGGGGGAAATCGCCTACGTTCACTCCGCCCATCGCGCTTTGCAGCGTGGTGAAAATGCGGCTCACCGGCACTTGCAGCAGGGCGGCCCGCTCGCGGTCAATACTCAGGCCTACCTCAGGCACCGAGGCGCTGAAGGTGGTAAATACCCGGTTTAGCCTGGGATCCTCGTTGGCGGCCAGGATCACGGCGCCGGCCACCTGCGCCAGCGCCTGCGGTGATTGGCCTTCCAGCGCCTGGATGCGCAAATCAAAGCCGGAGGCGCTGCCCAGGCCGCTGATGGCCGGCGGATTAAACGCCATAATCATTGCCGCGGGTAGGGTGGATAACTGGGCCTGGATTGTCGGCAACACCTGGTCGACATGCGCGCGTTCGCCCCAGGGTTTCAGCAAGACGAAGGCGAAAGCGGTATTGGGCGCGCCGCCGCCGCTAAGCAGGCTGTAGCCGGTAATTTTAATGACATCCGCGACGGCGGGATTCGCTCGTATCAATTGATATGCCTGGTCCATGACCCGCTGCGTACGGGACAACGAGGCCCCGTCCGGAAGCTGTACGTTAACAAAGAAAAATCCCTGGTCTTCATCAGGCAGGAAAGCGCTGGGCAAGCGGCTATAGCCGAACCAGGTGAGCGCGCCCACCGTCAGTAATATCACCACGCTGATCGCGGCGTGTCGCCCGGTCATCCGGGCGAGGCGGACATAACCGTCGCGAATGGCGTTCAGGCCGCGATTAAAACCGCCAAATATGCCGGTTACCGGCGGTTCGCGCCGTGATAGCAAGACGGCGCACAGTGCCGGGGTGAGGGTGAGGGCGTTGATGCTCGACAAGATGACTGCAGCGGACAGCGTAATGGCGAATTGCCGGTATAGCTCCCCGGTAATGCCGGGCAGGACGGCGATAGGCACAAATACCGCCAGCAGTACCAACGTGGTGGCGATGATGGGACCGGCGATTTGTATCATTGCCTGGCCGGTTGCCGTCGACGGCGTCAGCGTTTCATCCTGCGACATCAGGCGCTCCACGTTTTCCACCACCACAATAGCGTCATCCACCACTACCGTCAGCGCCAGGATAATGGCGAACAAACTGAGGGTGTTGGCGGAGTAACCGAAGATAAACAGCACGGCAAAAGTGCCCAGCAAGGACACCGGTATCGTCAGCGCCACGATAAAGGTCGCACGCAGGCTTTGCAGGAATAAAAAAACCACCGCCAGCACTACCACCAGCGTCAGTCCTAGCGAGATCACGATTTCATCGAGGGTGGCGGTGACCGTGACGGTGGAGTCATATTTAATTTCATAGACCAGGTCCGGCGGGAAGGTGTGCGCCAGCCGCGCCATTTCCGTCCTGACCGCATTGGCCACATTCAGCGCGTTGGAGCCCGGCGCGGCGTACACGCCCATAAAGGCCGCGTCCGTTGAGTTCAGCGCTGAGTTAACCTGGTAATTCTGCGCGCCCAGGTCCACCCGCGCCACATCGCTAAGCCGCACCATGCCGCCTTGGGAATTGGTGCGGATAATGACCTGGGCAAACTGCGCCGCGCCCAGCAGACGTCCCTGGCCGCTGATGGTCAGGGTACGCTGCTGGCCGGAGCTGATGGGCGGCGAGCCGATTTGACCCGCGGCGGCCTGGATATTCTGATCGCGCAAGGCCTGGATGATATCCTGTACGCTGACGTTAAGCGCCTCCATGCGCTGCGGATCCAGCCAGATGCGCATACTGTAATCGCGAGCGCCGAAGATTTGCACGTCGCCGACGCCGTTGATACGGGCGATGGCATCACGGATACGCAGGCTGGTAAAATTACTGACGAACAGATTGTCATGGCTATGCTTAGGCGAAAATACGTTCACGCCCAGCAAAATATTCGAGGAGCGCTTACGTACCGTCACGCCGTTATTATTCACTTCGGCGGGCAGCTGCGCGCTGACCTGGGCAATGCGGTTTTGCACCTCCACCGCCGCCATGTCGGGATCGGTGCCGGTGGCGAAAGTGATATTGAGCTGGTAGCCGCCGCTATTCGCGCTGTTGGATTCCATATAGAGCATATGGCTGACGCCATTGACCTGGGCCTCGATGGGGGAGGCCACGGCTTCGGCCACATCCCGGGCGCTGGCGCCGGGATAAGTGGCGCTGACCGAGACCACCGGCGGCGCGATAGTGGGAAATTGTTCTACCGGTATGACGGTTAAGGCGGTTAGCCCGACAATTGCGGTCACCACCGCGATAACAATAGCGAACTTCGGTCGCCGGATGAAAAAATGCAGCATGGCGCGTCCCTTACCTTGAGGTATCGATTGATGGGGCGGCAAGGGTGGCGTCGACCTCCATGCCAGGCCGTACGCGCTGCAAGCCGTCGACGATAACCCGTTCACCGGCGGTCAATCCTTCTTTAATCTCATATTCCTGCTCAAACTGGCTGCCGGTAACCACCCTGCGCACTTCCACCCGCTGGCGGCCGTCGACCACCAGGACAAAAAAACCCTCCCGGTCCTGCTGTAGCGCGGCGATAGGCGCCATGACCACCGGCTGCGCGGGGCCGGCCACCAGCGCGACGTTGACCACGCCCCCGGGCAGCAGCAGATGACGGGGATTGGCAAAACGCGCCCGCACGGTGATGGTGCCGGTCTGGCTGTCAATCTGGTTATCCACCGATTCAAAAACCCCGGGTTCCGCATACTCCTGGCCATTGGCCAATTGCAGGCGGGGGGTATAACCGCTGGCGGACAGATCTTCGGCGTCGCCGGTATGCCGGTAGGCAACGGTGATATAGTCACGTTCATTGATGGCCACCGCCACCCGAATGGGGTCAAGCTGGACGATATGCGCCAGCGCACCGCTCGCCGGGTTGATGAGGCTGCCGGTATTGAAATGACTGTGGCCGATGCGCCCGCCGATGGGCGCAAGGATGCGGGTAAAACCGAGCTGCAGTTCCTGCAGGCGCAGGGTAGCCTGCGCCTGTGACAGCGCCGCGTTGGCGGTGTCCCGCTGCGCCACCGCCGCATCAACATCCGCGCGGCTTACGGATCGCTGTTCCCCCAGGCGCTGTATCCGCGTCAGATTGACCTGGGCGTGCCGCGCGCCGGCATTGGCGCTGTCCACTTGGGCCTGGGCCTGCGCGACCGAGGCCTGGTGCAGGGCGGGATCGATCTCGAATAAGACTTCGCCAGCCGTGACCAATTGTCCGTCGGCGAACTCCCTGCGGGCGATAAACCCTTCGGTGCGGGTCAACACATCCACCGCTTGGATGGCCTCGATGCGCCCCAGGTAATAATGGACGCGCTGCGGCGCCCGTTGCTCAATAATCGCGATGGTAACAGCCGGAGGCGGCGCGGCCGATAACGGCAATATCGTCATGGCGGTGGACAGAAACGCAGCGATATTAAACAACACCACATATTGTTTATTTGACATTATTTCCACACTCATTAATTCATAAGTTATATTTTTGGAAATCGAGATGCTATTCACACTTCACTATTTCATTACACTGGTTATAAAGAGAACGTTAAACTTACCGATAAATAAACGCTGGCTTGCGGTTATTACCAATAAAAACTGTTCGCCTGCCGCGGGCGCCGATCAGGTAAAAGGGAATAAGCTTCGCGCTAATCGGTTTTATTGCGCGTCCATAACAATTTTGGCGTTAATCCTTTTCAACATATAGGGATAAAAGGGATTGGACGCGAGCCGCATTAAGGAGTCCAAACCTACTACCAGCACCGCCCTTTCGCCGCGGGCGGCAAACGCGCCCAGACTGATGCCATATTGATCCTTCGGCTGCGGAAAGCGCCCGTAGAGCGAATCGTTCATCGGGAAGGGCAGCGCCACGTGCGAGAGGGAAAAAATATCCGCCGGATACTGAATGCCCAACAGCTCGGTCGACTCTTCCGTCTGGCCGGCGAGCGTAGTGCGTGCCAGCGTATCAAGGCTATCGGAGGAGACATTGGTGACAATGGTGGTGGTATAGCGGCGCGGCGGCGGCGGTAACAGGCGCGACAGCGCCAGGTAGGAGGAGGTGCGCAGCAAGGGACCGAAGCTTTCTGCCTGGTTCAAATCGAACAGCACCACTTCACTGCCGTTCGCCGGCAGATGCTCAAACAGCGCGGTAATCACGGCGCGGGTGCTGACGGTAGAATCCATTACCGACTGGAAAGCCAAGATAGGCGGCAAGGCGTCCAGGCGGTTATTCGCGGCGTCCTGGGTGATCTGCTGCTGTAGCGCGCGTGTCAGCTCAAAGGATTGCCGGCCGCCATTGACCGGAAAAGAGTTATATTTAAACGGGTTGAATTCGGGGACGATACCCAGCCAGGCCGCCTTGGCGAACGCGGGGAACAGGGCCGGCCACCCCGCCACGCCGGCGAAGCGGGCAAAACGGGTTACGCCTATCATGGGCGATAGCAAAATGATCCGTGTTGGTTTCGTCAGGTGCGGATTCTCCAGCGCGTCGAGCGCGTATTTCATGGCCAGCGCTCCGCCGTTGGAAAACCCGACGATATGTAACGGCGCATCGCCGCCTAGCACCCTGGCCTGGCGTACCGCCAGGCGGGTAGCCGCCATCCAGTCTTCCCATCGCACATCGGTCAGCGCGCCGGGCACCGTGCCGTGCGCGGGCATACGGATGCCGATGGCCACAAAACCCTGCCGGCGGTAGCTTTCCGCGATATGGCGCAGGCTATAAGGCGTGTCGGTCAGGCCGTGCAGCAATACCACCGCCCCCTTGGGCGTTCCCTCCGGCATCAATATATAAGAACGGTTCCAGTTAGTGGCAAACCGATCGGGGAAAATCGGGCTGCCGGAAAAATAGCGGTTTAAGGGGGTCTGCTGGCTGATATCGAGTTTATCCGTTACATTTTCCCGCACGGACTGGAAAAGTTTTTTCTCGGCGGCGATATAATCGGCCCAGGTCGCCTTATCAATCTCATCGGCGTGCATATCCTGTGGCACGTACGTGTGCCACAGCTGGAGTTCCGGACCGCGTTCGGTCTCATAGATCCTGATGGCAAACGCAGCGAGACCGAGAATAACCGCAACCATGAGCAAACGGACCATCCATCGGCGGAACATGCGCAAAAGCATAATGATAACTCCCTATAAAACGACATCGCCCCAGCAGCAGGGCAGTGGCCGGGTTAGCGTGGTGAAACCGTGACCCTGCCGCCGCCCGAGGCGATGGCGACACGCTGTCCGACAAAAAACTGGCTGGGGCCCTGTGCCTGGGCGACAATAATCGTCGAACCGTCGTCGCGGCGGATTTCAAGCTCTACGCCCGCGCTGCGATTGGCGGCGCTTTGTATCCCCGAGCCTGCCGCCGCTCCGCCTACGGCACCCGCGGCGGTGGCCAGGCCGCGGCCCGATCCGCCGCCGATGGTGTTGCCTAAAAAGCCGCCGATAACGCCGCCGCCGATGGTGCCGGCAGCGTTTTCGCCATTACCGCCCTGTATCGTGATGGGGCGTACGGAAATTAATGTGCCGTAGGTGACGGTATGGATCTGCCTGGCCTGCGCGGCGGTGAAGGTATCGCCGGATGAGGTGCGGTTGGCGGCGCATCCGCTCAGGACCGCCAGGGAGACGGCAATGATGAGTGATATTCTGGTCATTATGCACCTCTGTTATTTTTGACTTTATACGGCATAGGCGAAATTATGCGTAGGGTTATATTCATATTAAATAGTTTTAATAAAGCACGCGTCGTATAGGTTATCCATAATAGACGTTGGCTTTAGTCATGATGGCCAGGCGCCTGCGGTGCTATTCCTAATATAAAATGTTCCGGCAACGGCGAAAAAAGCCAGCCCCCCGTCCATGACAAAGGATGATAATATGGCTGTGTATGCATCAGATTAATTAATAAATAGGATTATGTAATTATTGTTGTCGGCGAGTAATACTAGCGCTTGCCACTATATAAGCATTATTTATTACACGGTTGTGAGATATTGATCATAATAGCGGGTGAGATGCCGCACTATTTTGCCTCGATCGGCGCCGGGGAGCCGGGCGGCGAATATGCCGCTGTCCGTAGCGTTTAAACGCGGGGCCGGGTGTTATCTGTCGCTTGCCGTGGCGGCGGCGATAATTTAGAATCGATCGTTATGAAAACCTTAAAACCCTCTGCAGGCAAGCCGCGCGGCCGGCCGCGCTCTTTTGATCGCGAGGCGGTATTGGATCGGGCGATGCGTCTGTTTTGGCTGCGCGGATATGAGTCCACTTCCATGGCCGAGCTGCTGAAGGTCATGCAGGTTACCACGCCCAGTGTTTATAGTGCTTTCGGCGATAAAGAGCATCTGTTCCTGGAGGCTATCGCACGTTATATCGATGGTCCGGCCCAGTATCAGGCCGAGGCGTTGAAGGAAAAGACCGCGCGGGCGGCGGTTGAACGCATATTGAGCCAGGCGGTTGAGAGTATTGCCGATACCAGTACGCCGCCGGGATGCATGCTGGCCCTCTCGGTTATCAACTGTTCCGCTGCGTCGGAGCCGGTGCGGAAAATCGTTAACGAGGCCCGGCAGGAGACGGAGCGCGCGCTGTGCCGGCGCATCGCGCAGGGTATCGCCGAGGGCGACGTCCCGGCGCAGACAGATGCCGGCGCATTGGCCGGCTTTTTTGCCACGGTGCTGTATGGTTTGTCCATTAAGGCCAAGGAGGGTATTTCGGCGCATGAAGCTCGCGCCGTGGTGGATACCGCCATGCGGGCATGGCCGGCAAACCCGCGCTCCCTTTAACACGTTTGCATTGCGTTCGGCGTTGGCGGGCCTAGCGCGCCACGGGGCGCTCGGTCGGGCGAAAACCCCACGCCCGATTCGACCCCATCGGCACGCTCTCCCTTTAACACGTTTGCATTGCGTTCGGCGTTGGCGGGCCTAGCGCGCCATGGGGCGCTCGGTCGGGCGAAAACCCCACGCCCGATTCGACCCCATCGGCACGCTCTCCCTTGAACACGTTTGCATTGCGTTCGGCGTTGGCGGGCCTAGCGCGCCATGGGGCGCTCGGTCGGGCGAAAACCCCACGCCCGATTCGACCCCATCGGCACGCTCTCCCTTTAACACGTTTGCATTGCGTTCGGCGTTGGCGGGCCTAGCGCGCCATGGGGCGCTCGGTCGGGCGAAAACCCCGCGCCCGATTCGACCCCATCGGCACGCTCTCCCTTTAACACGTTTGCATTGCGTTCGGCGTTGGCGGGCCTAGCGCGCCATGGGGCGCTCAGTCGGGCGAAAACCCCACGCCCGATTCGACCCCATCGGCACGCTCTCCCTTGAACACGTCTGAGTTGAGTTCGGTGTTGGCGGGCCTAGCGCGCCATGGGGCGCTCGGTCGGGCGAAAACCCCACGCCCGATTCGACCCCATCGGCACGCTCTCCCTTGAACACGTCTGAGTTGAGTTCGGTGTTGGCGGGCCTAGCGCGCCATGGGGCGCTCGGTCGGGCGAAAACCCCACGCCCGATTCGACCCCATCGGCACGCTCTCCCTTTAACACGTTTGCATTGCGTTCGGTGTTGGCGGGTGTCAGATTTGCGCCTGGCCGCCGTCGACGAACAGTTCGGCGCCATTGACGAAACTTGCCGCATCCGAGGCGAGGAATACTGCCGCCTTGCCGATTTCATCCGGGTGTCCCACTCTTCCCAGGGGCACCAGCGCCGCGAAGCTGTCCACCAGTGCCTGCTGCTGATCGGACTCCACCAGGCCCAGCAATCCCGGTGTTTTGACCGGACCGGGACTTAAGACGTTAACGCGGATATCCTGTCCTTCCAGATCCTGTATCCAGCTGCGGGCAAAATTACGGATGGCGGCTTTTGTCGCGCTATAGACGCTAAAGTTTTTCCCACCGATAGCAGAGGTGGTTGAGCCGGTAAGGATCACCGACGCGCCTTTTGCCAGCAGGGGCAACGATTTTTGTACGGTAAATAGCACCCCTTTCACGTTGATATTGAACGTGCGATCGTAGTGTTCTTCGGTAATATCGGCCAGCCCGAGTAGCTCACCGCCGCCGGCGTTAGCGACCACGATATCCAAGTGTCCCTTGTGTTCCTTGATGCGGGCGAAAAGGTTATCAAGCGCGCCGAGGTCGGCGACGTCGGCCTGGATGCCGAAGGCGTTAGAACCCAGTTCGGCCAAGGCGTCATCCAGCTGCGCCTGGCGGCGCGCGGTGATAAAGACAAACGCGCCTTCATTGATAAACTGCCTGGCAATGCCCAGTCCGATTCCGGTGCTGCCGCCCGTGACCAACGCTATCTTACCTTGGAGTGATTGACTCATGCTGTCACCTTGGTTGTAAGTTAAGGGAAAATCCCGGTTGTGGTTCCGTATAAGGAGATACTTTAATTTCGTAATTAACGTTACGAAATTAAAGGGTGGGAATGTGCACGTCAAGGCTTTTCATATCAAATGTTATGAAATTAGTGAGAATGCTTTGTTAAATAATGAGCAACCCTTCCCGGCCATAACGGCGGTAGGCGCTAACGAGGAAAGGGCGTCAGACGGCGGGAGAATGATGGGGCGCCGCCTGTGTCAGTACGGTGGCGCAATCGATGATAGCCGTTAACTTTTGGTTTCCCGGGTGACCCAGCCGGCAATTTCCTGGTAGGGAACGAACATCGTCTGATTCCGCTTGGGATGCGTCGCGGTGAAAACCCCGACTATCGCGCCATCCTGTGCATAAACCGGACCGCCGCTCATTCCCGGCACGCCGCCGGCGTCGCTCAGGCCGACCAGGCAACTGGTGCCGGGTTTATCCCACCAGCCGAATTCCTTTAACACGCCGCTTGAAGAGGTTGGCATCGCGGTATAGGCGTTGTACCCATACAGTCTGAGTTTATCGCCTTTGCCCGCCGTCTCAAGCTTGGGCAAGGCGCGTCCGGTATTATCGTGGTAGATAATGGCCACATCGCACAGAGGGTTGTAAGCCTTTACCTTGACCATCATCATCTTCGCTACATGTCCGGCGGTCAGGCTGTACTTCGCGGTGAGGGGAAAGCTGGAGCCGATGGCCCCCGCCAGGACGGGAATGCCGATAAAATGGAAGTCCGCTTTATTTTCCGCGGTCTGATCAACTTTGTAATGGCCGACACCGGTACATGCCGATAACAACAAAGGAAATAAAGTAAAAAGAATGTTAATTTTCATCGTTGCCGCTTCATCATTGTTCTGGTGATAAAATTGATCGGCGAATTGATCAAGCCTGGCTAATATGTCTTGCCAGTAGGATTAACGGCTTAAGGTGAGAATTCTTTAGCCTGAAAATCGTAATTATTATTTTTTATATTGGCGTCATAAAAAATGATGGCGACAGCGTATAAAGAATAAATAAAAAAAGCTAACTTAAGCCAAATAATCAAATCATAAAGTCCTGTTGCGCCTTCTTATCGCTGCCATAGGAAATTTAATCTATGCCAAAAGTGTAATATTATGATTTAAATGACTTTTAAGTGAAGATGCCAATGATGAAAATCATTCTATGCTGGAATAATAAAGACGTTGCCATCGCGGGTTACGGATAGTGCGAAAAAACATGCCGGGGATAACGTTAATAACATTTCACAGGAAAAGGCGGCAAGGTGAAAATGAATATTCCCGTAGTGGATAGGTTAAATCGGCAGTGGCTAATGCTGAATAAAGTCAAATTTTTTCTCTATCTGCGGGAGTTTATTCCCAATTGGTTATCACAATGATAATCGCTTCACCCTTCTTTTTTATCGGGTGGAGACTTCAGTAACAAGGGGATTGGCAACGGGATTAACCGGCCATATCAAATAGTGTTTAGGCGGAGTTAAGGACGGGAAGGCTAAGATTTTTGTTTTAAGGTGAGACCAAGGTGATAAATAAAAAATCTTTCTCGGGCCGGTCCCTGGCGGTGGCGTTGATGCTCTCCGGCTGCGCCGACAGGGCGGGGATAACCGATCGCGGCCGTTATGGAGTCGATACGTCTATCGCGTCGTCAAGCCAGGATGAGAGAGTGCGCTATCTGGTTATGCATTATACCGCCGTTGATGATGGGGCGTCGCTGGCTTTGCTGACCCGGGGCACGGCAAGCGCGCATTATCTGGTTTCGTCCGCCCCCCCGCTGATCAACGGCAAGGCGGTGGCGCAGCAGCTGGTGCCCGAGGACAAGCGCGCCTGGCATGCAGGGATAAGCGAATGGAACGGGCGTAGCAATCTTAACGATACCTCTATCGGTATCGAAATCGTCAATCCGGGTTTCACCGAATCGGCCGCGGGGAAGCGCTGGTATCCCTACGCCCCCGAACAGGTCGAGCTGGTGGCGCGTTTGGCTGAAGATATTATCCGGCGCTACCAGATACGCCCCGATAACGTGGTGGGGCATAGCGATATCGCACCGCTGAGGAAAACCGATCCCGGCCCGCTGTTCCCCTGGGCCCAACTGGCCGAGCGCGGCATCGGCGCCTGGCCAGATAAACACGTAGTGGATAAATATCTGGCGGGCAGGGCGCCGGAGGCTGACGCGCCGGTGGCTAACATCCAGCGCGCCTTAATTAAATACGGTTACAGCCTGCCGCTCCATGGCAAGGCCGATGAGGAAACCATCCGGGTTATCAGCGCATTCCAGATGCATTTCCGCCCCGCAAATTTTTCCGGTCGGGCGGACGCTGAAACCGAGGCCATTGCCCTGGCCTTACTGGAAAAATACTGTGCATAATTATCCTGCCCCGTCCGTTCGTCCAGCCCGGGCGGGGATACAGCATGCGCAGGCACAGTGCAGGCGACGGGTAAATGCTTTCATCTTGTCCCCTGCAGCGGCGGATCAGCCGCCTTATCGGCATAATTCTGCGCGATACTTACACAATCACTCACACAAACGGTGTGTAATCAGGTAAAATAGAATGTCGTTTCAGGCGAAAAATGAAAATGCGGAGGTATACCTGTCATGAATTCGAGTAATCAGCAACCTATCGAAACCAACACCAAACCCATCACCACAACGTTGTCAGGCGTCATTACCAAGTCCCCGAGCCGTATCAAAGGCAACACCGGCCGCCCTATGGTAAAAGCGACCATCCTGGCGGAAAGCGATAAGCGCAGCTCGTATCCCCTCACCGTGGTCGGCTTCGACATCATGGCGCTGGAACTGATGGCGCATTTGCGTGGGGAACGTCTGACCATTACCGGACGCATGGAGTGGAACGGCGGTTATTCCATCGTCGCGGATCAAATTATCGCCGTCTGATGAACTACCCCTTCGGGGGCACTTCTTCAGGTCTGGTAGTCAGTGCTGTTGTCCCTACTGCGTTTGTTTATCCTGCAGCAACCTTCAGGCTTTCAACTAAAAAAAGTGTTCACTGCCACAGCGAAAGAGGCCGTTTGGCCACGAGCGTTCTGTTATCCCGTGGCGTGCGATAAATTATTTTTAGCTTGCTTATTAATGATTTGCACGGCTTCGTTTCGGTGTATTTAGCATATATATTCATTTATGCAACATTTAGTGGTTGAAAAATTAATAATAGAAAAAGTGCTTGCTATCACCATCGCACTATGTGTAAATAGCGTCATCGGTTTGTAGTACAGACCTATTTATGAATGTCATTTTAGTAAAGTTGTTCCGGTAAAGACGATATTTCAAGATACCGTATCTCCGAGGAATTTCCTTCTCTAGTGCTCCCATAAGTAAATCCTGACAAGCAGACCACAATCGCCTTATGGCGGCCCTATTAAAAGGAAACAACAATGTCTAATAAAATGACCGGTTCAGTAAAATGGTTTGATGCTGGTAAAGGTTTTGGTTTCATCACCCCTGCTGACGGTAGCAAAGATGTGTTCGTTCACTTCTCTGCAATCCAGAGCAATGATTTCAAAACCCTGGACGAAGGCCAACAGGTCGAGTTCAACATCGAACAAGGCCAGAAAGGCCCGTCTGCAACTAACGTCGTTGCGCTGTAATATACAGCTGAGGCTGTGGTAAGGTTCTTGCGATAGCGATGATGGCCCAGGCCGGAGCAGTCAAGTAACCCTAACCCAACCCAAAGATTCCGAACCCCGACTCTGTCGGGGTTTTTTATGTCTTCGCGAATTTTAATGCTAAAATTCCGCTTCGACTTAATAAGGATATGGGTATGACGAAAAATTGTGTCTGGGGTCTGCTGGCATTGACCCTGAGCGGGTGCGCCGGTTATACCGACTATCCCTCTGCGGCCAAAACCGCCGCGCCTGCGGACGTGGCCGGCGTGTGGATGACCACCGGGCCGCAAAAGGAGCTGGCCGATCCGGCCGCCATCGCCACTTTTATCGTGACCCGGTCGGGCGACACCCTTGATTGCCGTCAATGGCAGCGCACCATCGCGCGGCGGGGCAAGCTGACCTGGCGCGGCGACAATCTGTACAACGTCAATGTCAAGAACGAGTACAGCACGGTGACCGTAAACGACGGCGTCATGAAATTCAGCCGCTTAACGCTGCATCGCGTGCAAAAGCCGACCGTCGAATGCCAGGCCTTTGTGGTCTATCACGATGGCGACTATGCCTTTGCCGATGAGGCCGTCGCCAAGCCGCAGCCGGCTAAGACCCATAAGAAGGCCAGCGGCGTGGAAAGACGGCAAAAATAGTCATCGGCGGCTATGGCTTCCCATAGCGCCGATGCGGGCGTTATGGCGCGCTAATGCTGCAGCCGGCGTGCGGGTTCTTAACCCGCATGCCTTAATGCCACTGCTTCAACACCCCGGCGCGCCGCCGGTTCCGGCTCTTTTCGCTTCCCATCTTCATTAAGGTCATTCAACCAAGGGTGATCACCAGCTTGCCCGCGGCATGTCCTGCGGCGCTGCGTTTATATGCCTCTGCGGCTTGTTCAAGCGGGAATGTCTTATCCAGAGGCATGTGGAACACGCCTTCCGTATACAGCCGCGCCGCTTCGGACAAGACCCGTTCAGGATGGTTCTGTGGCGCGAAAGATCCCTGCGCCCCGTGCAGCGGCGCGGTGGCATCAACAATGGACAGAACGCGGGAAGGATCGCCGACCAGCGCGATAAGCGTAGGGAGGATGCCCGGGCCGGCCAGATCGAGTGCGGCATTGACGCCGGCCGGCGCGATGTGGCCGATTCTTTCAACCAGGCCCGGGCCATAGGTTGTCGGGACGGCGCCGAGCCCGCGCAGGTATTCATGCTTCGGGGCGCTCGCGGTGCCAATGACGATGATCCCGCGGTAACGCGCGAATTGGATTACCGCGGAACCAACGCCACCGGCCGCTCCGTTTACCAGCAGCGTTTCGCCGGCCTTCACGCCAATCTGCGCAAGAATGCGCGTCGCGGTTTCGACCACCACCGGGAAACCACCCGCCTGCGCGAACGGCAGGCCGTCGGGCTTGCGGGCCCAATGGGTCAGAACCGCGTATTGCGCCGCCGTGTTAATGCCGTAGCCGAAGACGGCATCGCCAAGGCTAACGTCGGTACTGCCTTCGCCGACTTCATCCACCACGCCCGCGCCCTCGACACCGATGCCCGAAGGCAGCGCAATAGGCCGGCCGCGCCAGCAGCCGGCCCGAAGCTTCATGCCGTCGGAGGGGTTGACGCCGGCGGCCCGGACGGCAATCCGCACCTGGCCGGGACCGGCGTGGGGTTCGTTAATATCCGCCACCTGCAGGACTTCGGGACCGCCGTATGCGCTGAATTGCACTGCTTTCATAAAAAACTCCCCTGGAAAAACGCAAGGCGAGCGGCCTTGGGTATGCGTTGACGGTAAAAAAAACTGGCGGCACCAGACGGATTTGCGCACGCAGGTCTGTGGCGCTTTTGGCAATGTGCGGTCGCCTGGCGTGCGCGCGATTCCCTGGCGGACGCGCGGGTTACACCTCTCTGTCGGTATTTTATATACTCAGTATAAATAAATACTGAGTATATATAAAGGCCTGTGCAAAAATCAGCCCGGCCGGGGTTTCTGGCCAGCAACCGTAAACGGTCTCCCATAGTGCAAACCAGGGCCGTGTCGAGGTGGCTAAAATTTAAATTTGAATAAAATTATTTAAAATCAATAAATTATAATAATGGCATTCAAATTGCTTCCACGAAGGAGGGCTTGCCAATAAAAGGACATTACGATGAAAGCGATTATCATTGGTGCGGGGATGGGGGGCGCCAGCGCGGGCATCGCGCTGCGCAATGTCGGCTATCAAACCGAAATCTATGAAGCGGTCACGGATATCAAGCCGGTGGGGGCGGCCATTTCCATTTGGCCTAATGGTGTTAAATGTCTGAATTTTTTGGGTCTTGGCCCACAGATAAAAGCCCTTGGCGGCGATATGGCCACTATGGCATACGCGGATTATCGTACCGGGCGAATCCTGACCCGTTTTCCCCTGCGCCCGCTGGTGGAGCGCGTCGGTGAGTTCCCGTATCCCACCGCCCGCGCCGAGCTGCAAGCCATGTTATTGGATGAATTCGGCCGCGAGCGCGTCTTTCTCAATAAACGCCTGACGCGCATTGAGGATAATGGCTCCCAGGTAACGGCATGGTTTGCGGACGGCAGCGCCGCTACCGGAGATCTGCTTATCGGTGCTGATGGCACCCACTCTCTGGCGCGGGATTATGTGCTGGGCCACCGGGTGGCGCGGCGCTATGCGGGCTACGTCAACTGGAACGGCCTGGTAGCCGTCGACGAGGACATCGCGCCGGCTAACCAGTGGACCACGTTTGTCGGCCAGGGCAAGCGGGTATCGCTGATGCCGGTGGCGGGCCGGCGCTTTTATTATTTTTTTGACGTGCCGCTGCCAAAAGGGCTGGAACAGGAGCGCGGCCGGGCGCGGGAAGCTTTACGGGAGTATTTTTCCGGCTGGTGCGCGCCGGTGCAGCGGTTGATAACGCAGCTGGATCCCTTGGGCGTCAATCGGGTGGAAATCCATGATATCGAGCCGTTCAGCACCTTTACGCGCGGTCGGGTGGCCCTGCTGGGCGACGCGGCCCATAGCACCACGCCTGACATCGGACAAGGAGGCTGCGCGGCGATGGAAGACGCCGTGGTGCTGGCGCTGGCGCTGCGTACGCATTCTCTGGGAATTGAAGATGCCCTGCTGCGCTACCAGGAAAAGCGGGTGGAACGGGTCAGGTCGCTGGTGCTGAAAGCCCGCAAGCGGTGCGATATTACCCATGGCAAAGATCCCCAGGCCACCCGCCGCTGGTATCAAGATCTGGAAAATGAAACCGGGGAAAATATTCTTACCGGCCTGGCCGATACCATCTTAGGCGGACCGCTGTAGGGGCAGGGGGTTTGCCGTGACGGTCTGAGGCGGAAAACCGTGGCGCCTGAATGTCGGTTTTTCGCCTGTAATCGTTATCAACTATGTCCGGCCAGGCGGGACGGGAAGATAACCTATTGTCATTTTTGGTAAATCCGCCGCCGGCGTATGGTAATATATCTGCAGAATCGCTAGGCTGGGCAGCCTAAGAAAATAAGCGCCTTTATCGTTACCTCCTGTGCGGATGTCTGATGACTGAGAATACCTGTTTTGGTTTGCCCGCGCGCTTGTTGGGATGCTTGAGGTCGCCGTCAATGCCGCTCTTCGCCTCCTTTAGCAATAAACCATGAGATCTTCGCGCTGATAGCATCCGGCGATTATTGGCTTAACGATCAGGACCAGGATTGATGGAGCGCCTTTAACGGGGTTCCCAACAACTTTATGAAGAATCAATGAAATGGCATACCCGCAAAAATTTTCGCTTTCGCTCCTCCACCCACGTTACTGGCTGACCTGGTTCGGCCTGGGAGTGCTTTTCCTGTTGGTGCAACTGCCTTATCCGGTGTTGCATACCCTGGGCGGCTGGCTTGGCCGTTTATCGATGCCATTCCTGAAACGCCGGGCCGCGATTACGCGCCGTAACCTGGAACTCTGTTTTCCCAATATGGATAAGCAGAAGCTCGAGCGGACTATCATCAATAATTTCACCTCCGCCGGCATGGGCTTAATGGAAACCGGCATGGCCTGGTTCTGGTCGGATGCCCGCGTTAAACGCTGGTTTGACGTCTTCGGCCTGCACAATCTGCAGCGGGCGAATGAACATAACCAGGGGGTTATGGTCATCGGTATCCATTTTATGTCCCTTGAGCTGGGTGGACGCGCCATGGGGCTGTGCCAGCCGATGATGGCCATGTACCGTCCCCATAATAATAAAGCCATGGAACTGGTACAAACCTGGGGCAGGATGCGGTCCAACAAGGCGATGCTGGACCGCAAGGATTTACGCGGCATGGTTCATTCGCTCAAGCAGGGCGAAACGGTCTGGTTTGCTCCCGATCAGGATTATGGCCCGCGCGGCAGTATTTTTGCCCCTTTCTTCGCGGTTGACCAGGCGGCTACAACCCGCGGCACCTATACGCTGGCCCGGTTGGCACAGCCCAAGCTGGTGCCGGTGGTGCTGATCCGTAAAAAGAACGGCAAGGGGTACCGTCTGCTGATCCAGCCGCAGCTGGAAAATTATCCGCTGGACGATGAAATGGCCGCAACCTGCTATATGAATAAAATCGTCGAACAGGAAATCATGCGCGCGCCTGACCAATACCTCTGGATGCACCGTCGCTTTAAGACGCGTCCGTTGGGCGAATTGTCCCTCTATATATAAGTGCGGCGTGGCCGGGCACGGCGTCAGTTTTGCCTCCCGGCCGGTGACGCAGGCCGATCGTTTGAAATAACGCCAATTCACCTCTTTTATCCTGCCATCGCGCCCTGCGGATGTTCTTATACTAGCGGCTTTAATATCATGAGTTCATGGATCCGCGAAAATGCATATTACGCACTATAGGGCCTGGGCAATGGTTTTCCTATTCAGCGCGCTATTCTGGATGACAATGATAAGCGCAATTTATTTGTTGCTTAAAAGTTAATTTTTTGTAGAGCAAAAGCGATAATTGTTGCCGAGAAGGCGGTGTTGACGACAATATGCTGCGGCGACAGTGAGATGGCTTCTTTTAGGATTAATCCTAAAATATAGTCCGGATCCATTGTAAGCGCCATGAGTGCGAAATCAGTGCCAAAATACTAAAATTTATTTTATAAGTACGCTGAAAAGACTCGTTTTTTTGTGTTTATCCCGGCTGGGGACCCGTAGGCGGGTGATATGAAAACCGCGGTGTATTAATTTTTGTTACCAATATTACAAAAAATTACCAGTACACCTGCCGTGTCGATTCGTTACACTATCAGCCTTTCGTTACTCGCTGGTTTAAAAACCTCAAAATCATTTGATAGGTAAATTATGTTACGCAATGGCCGCTCTCGGGCAGTATGGCTTCTGACTATCCTGGGAATGTCCCTGGCTAGTTTTTCGACTTTTGCTGATACGGATATCTTTACCGCGCTGGACGATCCTTCCACTGCGAAAAAAAGTTTCGACGGCAATCTTCAAGCCGGCTACAACGCGCAGTCCGGCAACTCCACCAGCTCTTCACTGGCGGCAAGCAGCACCATGACCTGGTTCCAGCCGACCAATGCCTACAGTATCTGGGCCGAAGCGGCAAATAACTCAACCGATGATGAACGCTCTTCGGAAAAGTATCAGGCCGGTGCGCGTGCGCGTCATAATTTGGATGATGATAATTTCCTGTTTACGCAGGGCAGCTGGTTAAGCGATCGTTTCAACGGTTATCGCTCGCGTTCAACCCTGACCGCGGGTTACGGCCGGCAGGTCTTGAACGGACCGGTCAGCCACCTGCGGTTGGAAGCGGGTCCCGGCGTAAGGCACGATGAATTCCAGGGCGGCGGTCGCCAGACCAAGGCATTGGCCTACGGTGCGGCATCTTATGCTTATCAGCTGACCGACAGCACGCAATTTATCCAGGGCGTTTCCATTCTTGGTAACGAGGATATCACGGCGAATTCCGAAACCGGGCTGAGCGTGGCCATCAATAGCCATTTTGCGTTGAAGATGACCTATGATGTCACTTATAACAGCACCACGCCGGATAGCGCGCCGAAACACACCGATACCAAGACGGCGGTTTCCCTGGTCTATAATATGCAATAGCAGGCTGATGCCTGGTTAAAATCTTATTTTACTATTTCTTGTCACGTTTTAGCGATCTTAAGCTGGACAAAGGGCTTGCCACTTGCTGTACTACTACCCGACACAGAGTTTGTGTCTATCATTTATTGAAAGGTAAGTTTGATGTCTAAGATTAAAGGTAGCGTTAAGTGGTTCAATGAATCTAAAGGATTCGGTTTCATTACTCCTGAAGATGGCAGTAAAGATGTGTTTGTTCATTTCTCCGCCATCCAGAGTAATGGTTTCAAAACGCTGGCCGAAGGCCAACGCGTTGAATTTGAAATCACTAACGGCGCCAAAGGCCCATCGGCTGCTGACGTTACAGCTATTTAAGATAGCCAGTATTCTGAAAAACCCGCTTAATGCGGGTTTTTTTTATGCCTGAAATCCCGTAATCGCCGAACTGAGCGACAAGGTGTTAAAGGGAAAGCGACCCATGGCACGGTAGGCCCGCCAACACCGAACGCAATGCAGGCGTGTTCAAGGGAGAGCGTGCCGATGGGGTTGAATCGGGCGTGGGGTTTTCGCCCGACCGAGCGCTCCATGGCACGGTAGGCCCGCCAACACCGAACGCAATGCAGGCGTGTTAAAGGGAGAGCGTGCCGATGGGGCCGAATCGGGCGTGGGGTTTTCGCCCGACCGAGCGCCCCATGGCACGGTAGGCCCGCCAACACCGAACGCAATGCAGGCGTGTTCAAGGGAGCGCGTGCCGATGGGGCCGAATCGGGCGTGGGGTTTTCGCCCGACCGAGCGCCCCATGGCACGGTAGGCCCGCCAACACCGAACGCAATGCAGGCGTGTTCAAGGGAGAGCGTGCCGATGGGGTTGAATCGGGCGTGGGGTTTTCGCCCGACCGAGCGCCCCATGGCACGGTATGCCCGCCAACACCGAGCTCAAAGCAGACGTGTTCAAGGGAGAGCGTGCCGATGGGGTCGAATCGGGCGTGGGGTTTTCGCCCGACCGAGCGCCCCATGGCACGGTATGCCCGCCAACACAAAACGCAATGCAGCCGTGTTCAAGGGAGAGCGTGCCACCTTATAACGGCACCGGCGGGCCGAACAGATTCACCAATCCCACTGCCAACAACGTCATGGCAAGCGAACCGACCAGATTCAGCAGAATATTCACCCCCGCCCAAAGCATCTGCCCGGTCATCATCAGGGTAACCACTTCCGCCGAAAAGGTAGAAAAAGTGGTCAGGCCGCCGCAAAAGCCGGTGGTGATAAACAGTTTCCAGAACGGGTCGATATGAGTGAGACGGAGAAACAACGCCATAAACAGGCCGATGATAAAGGCGCCGACCAGGTTAACCGCCAAGGTGCCGACAGGAATGGCAAAACCGCTGCCGCTGAGCTTCAGGCTGAGCCACCAGCGCAATACGCTGCCGATCCCCCCACCAATAAACACGGCTGATAAAAGGGTAAACATAAGAACCTTTTTAATTAATTTGAGGAATGAAAAACTCAGCAGGGCGAACATAATGACTACGTCCCCCATCCCGAGCAGGTAAACGTAGACATCATCAGCCAAAAACGGCGGTTAAAGGAGGAATGTCATCTCCTGGCGCGATTATACATTACTTTCCTTTACTGAACAGTATTGTCGTCGCCATGGCGGCAGGCTAACTGGATGGCATCGGCCACCAGCTCGACCCGATCGGCTTCCAGCAGGGACGTCGATACCCGGATAAAGCGGCTGGGTCCGATACTATGCCGTTTGCCGGGCATCACCGCGATACCGTGAGCCGCCAGCGTCACCAGGGCATATTGCTCCGACGGCACCGGGATCTGGATGCTCAGCCCGTCCCGATCCGGCAACACCACCCCACGCTGCGCCAGCGCGCGCAACAGCGCCCGGCGGCGCTGGGCATAACAATGCCGGGCGGCGGCAAGTGTCTGCTGGGTAATGCCATCGGTCATCATCCAGGCCACCGCTTCCTGCAATATCCTGCTGGTCCAGCTGGCGCCGAAGTTACGTACCGACTGAATACGCCGGATGATATCACTGGAAGCGGAGATCACCGCCAGCCGCAAATCCGGGCCATAGGCTTTGGAAAATGAACGTACATGCACGGTACGCTGCGGGTAAATATTGCCCAGGCTGTGGACCGGATGCGCGGACAGCTCGCCGATGCCGTCATCCTCAATTATCAGCGTCGCGCAGGCGCGCAGTAAATGCGCCATATCGTCGGCGCGCTGCCGGCTAACCGTATGGCCGGTTGTGGAATGGGTGCGCGGTTGGTAGATAAAAGCTACCGGACTACGCCTGAGCGCCGCCTCAAGCCCCGCGGGGGTAGGGCCTTGCCCATCGCAGGGGACGGCGATAATGTCCGCGCCCACATTATCCAGCATATCCAGCAACCGCGTGGCGGTGGGATCTTCAATCGCCACCGGGGCGCCGGGCATAATCAGGGTTTGCAATGTTTGGTACATGGCGTCAAAACCGCCGTCCGCCGCGAGGTAGGCCTCGGCGGGATAGGGCCAGCGCGGCGCGATGGCCTGTTGCAATACCTGGCTTATCGGTTCGCGCCGGTAGCTGTTGAGGTTTATCGCCCTCCCGCCGCGCAGCAGCGCCTCGCGCAGATCCGGCAAATAGGCCGGATCGGGCGCGGCCAGGGTCAGGTCGGCCATGATATTGTCGCCGAAATTGCCGATGGCCTCGAACCGCACCGGCCGCGGCGTGACGATATTGCCGCACACCCATACGCCGTTGCGCCCGGCGCCGGCGATGACTTTTTGCCGCCGCAGCTGCCCCCAGGCGGCGGATACGGTTGCCGGGCTGACATCCAGCAGGCCGGCAAGTTCGCGCACCGCCGGCAGCTGTACGCCTACGGCAATGGCGCCGCTGCCGATAAGCGCCGCGGTCGCCAGCGCAATACCTTTAATCGTCCGATCCTGGATGCGTTCGGCCAGCCAGCCGGCCTCAAGAGCATTATCCATAAGAATAAACTTTGTACAGTAACAAAGTTAACATTGTACATTGAACAAAGTGGTTTTAGTATCGAAATTAATCAATCGAAACCAAAATGGTCTACAACTGTTAATGTCCGGTAAAAGAAAGCACGCCGGCATGGGGGAACAACGTGGCATACACTATCAGGCTGGCGGTCAGGGATTGGGATTATTTTACTCCCCTGGCATTGGGCGATCTCAGGCCGCAAGGTTTTTCCCTGGAAATCCATCGCGTGGGCACGCTGGTGGACTCCATCGCCACCAGCGCCGACTTTGACGCCGGCGAAGTCTCGTTCAGCCGGTATGCCCAGGCGGTCGCCCGCGGCGATAATTCCCTGCTGGCGCTGCCGCACTTCCTGATGCGCGGGTTCCGGCAACGCTGCATCATCACCACCAAGACCAGCCCGCTGACCACCCTCGGGCAACTGCGCGGCAAACGTATCGGGCTGACCGGCTGGCAGGATTCCGGCAATACCTGGACTCGTACCCTACTGCGTCGGGAAGAGGTGGGTATCGATGACGCCACCTGGTATGTGGGCCGCTTGACAGACGATCATCCGGTGGTCGACCGCCTGGCCGGCTTCGGCCGCACGGGGCGTATCGAGGCCGCGCCCGGGGAGCGGCCGCTGCTGACCTTATTACGAGCGGGGGAACTGGACGCGGTATTCACTCCCTTTATGCCGAACGGATTTTTTTCCCCCGCCTCGGATCTGCGCCAGTTGCAGGAGGATTTTCGCCAGGCGGAACTCGATTATTTTAACGCGGTGGGGTATATCCCGGGAATCCATGTGCTGGGCATCAAGCCGGCGCTGGCGCAAGCCCATCCGGAGCTGCCCCAGGCGCTGAGCGATATCATTACGCAGTCGGCCCGTCTGTGGCACGACAAGCGGGTCAAGTATGCCGATACCACGCCCTGGCTGATGGACGATCTGGCGCGTACCGCACGCGACCTGCCGGCGGACTGGAATCGAAACGGTTTTGACGCCAACCAGCGGATGGTGGCGGACTTTGCCGCTGAGCTTTTTGAGCAGGGACTGACGTCACGTTGCCTTACGCCGACGGAACTCTTTCCTTACCCATTATCATAATCTGCAGGAGGACGGACAATGAAAGTCGCATTAGGACAATTTGCAGTGAGCCGGGAATGGGAAACCAATTTAGCAACCTGCCTCGACCTGATGGACCGCGCTCTGGCGGGCGGCGCGGATTTGCTGGTGCTGCCCGAGGGCATCCTGGCGCGGGATATCGCCGACCCGGATTTAGTGCTTAAGTCGGCCCAGCCGCTGGACGGGCCGTTTGTCAGCACGTTGTGCGCCGCCAGCCGGGGCACCCAGCTTACCACCATGATGAGCGTGCACACGCCCACCGGCGACGGCCATGCGTTTAATGTACTGATCGCTATTCGCCACGGCGAAATTATCGCCCGCTATCGCAAACTGCATCTTTACGATGCGTTTGCCGTGCAGGAATCGAAAAACGTCACGCCCGGCAACGAGGTGCCGCCGCTGGTGGACGTGGCGGGTATGAAAGTGGGGCTGATGACCTGCTATGACGTGCGTTTCCCCGAGCTGGCGCGCCGGCTGGCGCTGGATGGCGCCCAGGTGCTGGTGCTGCCTGCCGCCTGGGTCAAGGGGCCGCTGAAGGAAATGCACTGGGAGGTGCTGGTCACCGCGCGGGCATTGGAGAACACCTGTTATATGGTGGCGGTGGGAGAATGCGGCGAGCGCAATATCGGCAACAGCATGGTTGTCGATCCGCTGGGCGTTGCCATTGCCCATGCCGCCGAAGCGCCGGCGCTGGTGTTCGCCGAGCTGGACGCCGAGCGGGTCGCCCATGCGCGGCGGGTATTGCCGGTGCTGGAAAACCGCTGTTTTGCCGCGCCGCAGCTGCGCGAGCGCTAAGACGCGAGCTGCAATCATCACTAGGTTATCGACATCAGGGGAAATGCAATGAATGTAATGAAAAAACGGCTGGTTGCCCTGTTCTGCCTGGCGCTGTCGGGCGGCGCGCTGGCGGATGACGCGCTGCCGGTGCAGGCCCTGGATACCGCGCTGCACGCTAAGTTACCCCAGGATATCCAGCAGTCGGGCCGGATTATATCCGTTAATAACGGATCGTTCCCTCCTTATGAGATTGCCACCAGCACCCATTCCCTGGACGGCGCCAGCGCCGATTTAGCCCAGGCGCTGGGGCAGCTGCTGGGCGTTAAGATCGAACACGCGTCGGTCAGCGGTCTGTCCGGCGTGTTGAGCGGCATTAATTCCGGCCGCTACCAGATGGCTATCGGCCCGATCGGCGATTTTCCCGACCGGGAACAGAAAAATGATTTTATCGATTTTGTGCAGGAATTCGTGGTGTTCGCCGTGCCTAAGGGCAATCCGGCCGCCATCAACGGCCTGATTGATACCTGCGGCAAGCGCATCGCGGTCATGGCGGCCGGTTCAGCCGAGCAGGTCATCCGCAAACAGTCCGCCACCTGCGTCGCGGCGGGCAAGGCGCCGGTGACCGTCGCCTCCTTTACCGATCAGCCCACGTCGGTGCTGGCGGTGCGTTCCGGCCGGGTCGACGCCTTTTTCTCCTCCCAGGCGCCCCTGACCTATTTTGTGGCGCAAACCAACGGGCAGTTGGAATTAAGCGGACAGGGTAAAGCCAATGGCTTCGGCGATCTGTTCCAGGGGTCGGTAGTGCCGAAGGATTCGCCGTTCGGCGCGGTGGTGCTGGAAGCCTATCAAAAATTGTTTGCCAACGGCACCTATGCCGCCATCATGAAAAAATGGCATCTGCAGGACAATATGCTCAAGGCGCCGGGCCGTAACCTGGCCAGCAATCCAGGTGCGAAACCATGACCGGACGTGCTACCGATGCCACGCCGACGCCCGCGGACACCGAGCGCGACGTGCGTTATGCGCGTCCGCCGGGGCGGCTGGGCCATATAGTGTTATGGGTAGTGGTGTTGTTGATTGCCGCCGATGTGGTCTGGGTGGTCGCCAACAACAAAAACTTTGAATGGCACGTGGTCAGGGCCTGGTTTACCGAGGCGTCGGTGCTGCGCGGTCTGGGCGTGACCCTGGGCCTGACGGTGATCTCCATGGTGCTTGGGGTGCTGCTCGGGTTGCTGCTGGCGGTGGCCCGTCTGTCCGATCACCGGCTGTTGCGCGGGCTGGCGGGCCTGTATATTTGGTTCTTCCGCGGCACGCCGCTGCTGGTGCAACTGATTTTTTGGTACAACATGTCGACGCTGTTCCCGCATGTGACCCTCGGGTTGCCGTTTGTCGGCCCGGTATACGCCAGCTGGAACACCAACGATCTCATTACTCCCCTTACCGCCGCCATTGCCGGCCTGGCGCTCAACGAGGCCGCCTATATGGCGGAGATTATTCGCGCCGGGCTGCTGTCGGTGGATACCGGCCAGGTGGAAACCACCCAGGCGTTCGGCATGAGCCGCAGCCGGGCGTTGCGGCGCATTATTATCCCCCAGGCCATGCGGTCGATTATTCCCCCCACCGGCAACCAGCTGATCAGCATGATTAAAGCCACGTCGCTGGTGAGTGTCATCGCCATGGGCGATTTGCTCTATTCGGTACAGTCAGTCTATAACCGCACCTTTGAAGTGGTGCCGATGCTGATGGTGGCGGTGATCTGGTATCTGATCATTACCTCGGTGCTGAACGTGGCGCAGTCCGCCATCGAGCGTTATTACGCCCGCGGCACCCGCCGCAGCGAGACGGTGACCCGGCGGCGCCAGGCCGCGCCGGCGGATAGCGTGGCAGGAGAAAAATAATGGTTCAGCAAACTTCCGTTCCGCTGGTACGCGCCCGGGACGTGCACAAGAGTTATGGCGATCATGAGGTGCTTAAGGGTATCAGCCTGGACGTGTTGCCGGGCGAGGTGGTGGTGATCCTGGGACCGTCCGGATCGGGGAAATCCACCTTTTTGCGCTGTATTAACCATCTGGAAGATATGAACCAGGGCTCGATTATCGTCGGCGATCACCAGGTGGGCTACGAGCTGCGCAAAGGCGTGCTGCATAAATTGTCCTCGCGGGCCATTGCACGCCAGCGCCAGGAAATCGGTATGGTTTTCCAGCAGTTTAATCTTTATCCCCACATGACGGTGCTGCAAAATATTATCGAAGCGCCGATCGGCGTACATAAACAGAGCCGCCGCGACGCCGTGCGTTACGCGCGCGAGCTGCTGCAAACGGTGGGACTGAGTGAAAAGGCCGACGCCTATCCTCGCCATCTTTCCGGCGGCCAGCAACAGCGGGTGGCTATCGCCCGGGCGCTGGCCATCCGGCCTAAGCTGATGCTGTTTGATGAGCCGACTTCGGCGCTGGATCCGGAGCTGGTGGGCGAGGTGCTGGCCACCATGCGCAGCCTGGCGGATCAGGGATTGACGATGATCGTGGTCACCCATGAGATTGGCTTTGCCCGCGAGGCGGCGGATCGGGTGGTGTTTATGGATCAGGGCGTGGTGGTGGAGGAGGGGCCGCCACAGGATGTGCTGGTCAATCCGCAGCATCCGCGCACCCGCGCTTTTCTCAGCCGGTTCCTGTAACCGGGCGGGGCGTAGCGGGAATAACGCCCCGGTATGTAAAACTGTTACAGATATCTCTTGTAATGCAGGGGCAATAGCGGTAAAAAGCGATTAACATGTATCAATCGCTGGTTTTATCAGCAAGCGTTAAGCAAGAAGGTGAGTATGGAAGGTTTAAGTATTACCAAATTATTAGTCATCGGCGCCTTGATTGTGCTGCTGTTCGGCACCAATAAGCTACGCAGCCTGGGCGGCGACCTGGGCGCGGCTATCAAAGGTTTCAAGAAAGCGATGGGTAGCGATGATGCGGTCGCGCCGAAAACGCAGGCTGATGATTCCGTGGCACCCCAGGTTACAGAACGTAAAGAGTAAACCTGGCGCGGAAAAGGATGGTTATCGCAACCATCCTTTTTTATTGGCCGCAGTCAGAATGTAACCGGATATGTCGGCGGTTATTTTACCTCAATGCCCTTGGCCTGCAGGTCCGCATGGTAGGACGAGCGCACGAACGGACCGCAGGCCGCATGGGTAAAGCCCATGGCCATGGCTTCCGCTTTCATCTCGTCGAATTCCTGCGGACTGACGTAACGCTTCACCGCCAGGTGATGACGGCTGGGCTGCAGATACTGGCCCAGGGTCAACATGGTCACGCCGTGGCGGCGCAGATCGCGCATGACGTCAACGATTTCCGCGTTGGTTTCGCCCAGCCCCACCATCAGTCCGGATTTGGTCGGCAGGTCGGGGTTGGCTTCCTTGAAACGCTCGAGCAGTTTCAGCGACCAGTTATAGTCGGCGCCCGGGCGCACCTGGCGGTATAGCCGGGGCACATTTTCCAGATTGTGGTTAAACACATCCGGCGGCGCCGCGTTGAGGATTTCCAGCGCCCGATCCATCCGGCCGCGGAAATCCGGCACCAGCGTTTCAATCTTGATGGTGGGGTTTTTCGCCCGGATGGCGGTGATGCAATCGGCAAAATGCTGGGCGCCGCCGTCGCGCAGGTCGTCGCGGTCCACCGAGGTGACGACGACGTAGCGCAGCCCCATATCGGCGATGGTCTGGCCCAGTTTTTCCGGCTCATTGGCGTCGGGCTGGGTTGGACGGCCATGGGCGACGTCGCAGAACGGGCAGCGGCGGGTGCAGATGGCGCCGAGGATCATAAAGGTGGCGGTGCCATGGTTAAAACACTCGGACAGGTTGGGGCACGACGCTTCCTCGCAGACGGAGTGCAGGCCGTTTTTGCGCATGGCGGCTTTAATACCCTGGATACGCGTGGAGTCCGACGGCAGTTTAATCTTCATCCATTCCGGTTTGCGCAGCATCTCCTGACGCTCGACCGCCACGGTTTTAATCGGGATTAAGGCCATTTTATCGGCGTCGCGGTATTTAACGCCGCGTTCCATCTGTATCGGTTTACTCATAATCTCGCAGGTCCCGTCCCGAATGTGCCAGCATGCAGGTTATCACACACGCTGTTACGTGATTGTTCAACTAAATTTGATAAAACATCAAAAATTATAACATGGTTAACCGTTCGCTTTCAGCCCAAAAAAGCGATTATTGCTGGATTGCGTCCGCAAGGGGAGGGTAATCCTCCAGATACCAGGGCAGCATGCGGGCCGGCGGATTGCCGAGCCGTTGCAGGAAGACCCCGGTCAGCACCGGCGCCACGTCGTCCACGCGGGTGCCCGGCGCCAGATCGCTTACCTGGGTCATGCGCAGTCCGGCGTAGCCGCAGGGATTGATTCGCAGGAAGGGCGAGAGATCCATGGCGATGTTCAGCGCCAGTCCGTGAAACGAACAGCCTTTGCGGATGCGTAATCCCAGCGAGCAGATTTTATCATCATTCACATAGACGCCCGGCGCGTCCGCGCGCGCGCGCGCCGCGATGGCAAAACGCCCCAGGGTCTCCACCACCGTTTCTTCCAGCAGGGTCACCAACTGGCGCACGCCCAGCCTGCGGCGTTTAAGGTTAAGCAGGACGTAGAGGATTTGCTGGCCGGGGCCGTGAAACGTGACCTGGCCGCCGCGATCGCTCTGGATAACCGGAATGGTGCCCGGCGCCAGGATATGTTCTGCCTTGCCGGCCTGCCCCTGGGTAAATACCTGCGGATGCTGGACCAGCCAGATTTCATCCGGCGTGGATTCGTCGCGGCGATCGGTGAAGACGTGCATGGCCTGCGACACCACGTCATAGGGCTGCAGGCCAAGCTGGCGGATTATGATGGTTTCCTGTGGCACAGGCGACTCCCGGTTTACAGGACCATGCGGACCTGTTCGATATTGCCCAACTCCTCATAGAGCGCTTCGACCTGCTCGATATGGGTGGCGGTAATGGTAATGGACACCGCATGGTAATTGCCTTTGCTGCTCGGCTTGACCTGGGGGGTATAATCGCCCGGCGCGTGGCGCTGTACCACTTCGACCACGCGATCGACCAGTTCCGGACGCGCGGTGCCCATCACTTTATAGGTAAAGGAGCAGGGGAACTCAAGCAGTTCATTCAGTTTGGTTTTCATTGGGACTCCGGTAGCGTGACTGCCACTGCATCTGGCGGATATTTGCGGCGGGTAGGATGGGTAAGAAGAATAACGCGCAGCGCCGGGAAGGGATTTACGGCGTCTTTACGATCCTGCCCATCGTGCCCGTGGGCACGGCCTGGCCATCAAACTCACTCCCGCCGGGGCGGGAGCGCTCTATTACTATTATATGGGGGCTGATTTGCCGCTGACAAGCCGTGGCGGCATTAAGCGAACCAATGATGGAACATCAGCTTGATATAATCCACGATGCGGCTGAAAATATTGCCTTCCTGCACCTGGTTCAGGACCACCAGCGGATGCTGATCGATGGTCTTGCCGTCCAGCTGGAAGTTGATGGTGCCTACCTGCTGGCCTTTGGCAAGCGGTGCATGCAATTCCTTCTGGCTTAGAGTATAGCTGGCTTTCAGATCTTTCATGCGGCCGCGGGGAATGGTCAGGTAAGCATCGCTATCCACGCCCAGCTTGACGCTGTCGGTATCGCCGAACCACACCGGCTCGGCGGCAAATTCCTTGCCCGCCTTCAGCGGCGCCACGGTTTCAAAGAAACGGAAGCCCCAGGTCAGCAGCTTGCGGGTTTCGCTTTCGCGGCCCTTGGGCGAATGGCCGCCCATCACCGCTGAAATCAGCCGCATCGGACCGTCGGTGGCCGAGGCGACCAGGTTAAAACCGGCGGAGTCGGTGTGGCCGGTTTTGATGCCGTCTACGTTCAACCCGGTATCCCACAGCAGGCCGTTACGGTTCATCTGCCTGATATTATTGAAGGTAAATTCTTTTTCTTTATAAGTGGCGTATTCTTCCGGCACATCGCGGATCAGGGCCTTGCCGATCAGCGCCATATCGCGGGCGGAGCTGTACTGGCCCGGGGCATCAAGGCCGTGTACGGTTTCGAACTGGGTATTTTGCAGGCCCAGCGCTTTCACGTAGTTATTCATCAGGCCGACAAACGCGTCCTGGCTGCCGGCGACGTAATCGGCCATGGCCACGCAGGCATCGTTGCCTGACTGGAGGATAATGCCGCGGTTAAGCTGCGATACCGGCACGCGATCGCCGGGTTTAAGGAACATCAGCGACGAACCCTTGAATACCGGATTGCCGGTCGCCCAGGCGTCCTTATTGACGGTGATGATATCGTTAGGGGTGATCTTTCCCGATTTTATCGCCTGGCCGATGACGTAGCTGGTCATCATTTTTGTCAGGCTGGCCGGATCGCGACGGGTGTCGGCATTTTGCTCCGCCAGTACCTTGCCGGAGTTGTAATCGATCAGGATATAGGTTTCGGCATCAATTTGCGGCACGCCGGGAATCATGGTCTTCAGATTCACATCGTCGGCGTAGCTATTGGAAAGAGGGATCAGCGCAATAAGGGTGCTTAAGGCTAAGCGCCTGAATAAAAGATGGCTCATTACTTTATTCATGTCAGGACAACAGCATCCGTGGGAGTAAGTTAAAATCGTGCCACACTATAGCAGAAGTAAAAAAGGCCGGCATCAGGCAATCCGTAACCTGGCGGGGAGAACCTTTTAAGAATGTTTCAGCCGGCCCGCGCCCCGGCTATTCCGTCGCCGTAGTGATAAAGGATTGCTGCTGCGCTTCGCTGACCAGGCGCTGCTGCAACCCGGCGGCCTGCTGCCGGGAGCTGAACGGCCCCAGTTGCACACGGTACAGCGCGCCGTTGGCGGTGACCTTGCCCGGCACGCCGAATTTCTGGCTCAGGCTTTGCTGCCAGCTGATTGCGCGCTGGCGGTCGCCAATAGCGCCGACCTGGATCACGTAGCGGCCGGAAGACGCGGCCGGCGACGCCACCGGCGCGACGACGGCCGTGGTATGCGTCGTAGCGCCCGCTGAAACGGGCGGCGGCTGCGTGACGTACGGCGGGGCGACGACGGCCGTGCTATGCGTCGAGGCGCCCGCGGAATAGGATGACGGCTGCGACGCCACCGGCGCGGCGGCGGTGGGTTCGGGCTGGCTGGATTCAATCACGCCGGGCGGCAGTGCCGACGGGGCGCCGAGAAAACCGTGACCGCCGCCACCGCCGGCGGCTACCGGGGCGCCGGTGGCGTCATCGTCCGCCGGCGCGTTTGCCGGCACCGGATCGGCAACCGGGCGGACCGCGCCGCTATCGGCTTCGGGCGCGGACGATTGCATGACCGGGGTACCCATCGCGCCGGTGCCCAGATCGGGCCGCGGCGGCAGCGCGTAGTTCTGTTTAGCCACCACGGTGCCGACGGTGCCGGGTCCGGACAGCGTGCCGTCCGGCGCAACCTGGATAAAGTCGACGCGTACCTTGCTGTTATTGGAGATGTTCAGGCGATCGCCCGCCGCGCGCGACAAATCGATAATGCGGCCGGGCGTGTAGGGACCCCGATCGTTGACCCGCACCACCAGCTGGCGGCCGTTGCTGATATTGGTCACCCGCACATAGCTTGGGATGGGCAGGGTCGGATGCGCGGCGGTCAGGGCGCCGGCATCGAACTGTTCGCCGGTGGCGGTGACGTTGCTGCCGCTGGATTCCGCGTCATACCAGGCGGCCAGGCCGGTTTCGCTGTAATTCTGCGGGTTTTTGATAATATGGTAAGTCTTGCCGTTGACGTCATAGTCCTGGTTGGTGGCCGGGTTATACGGCTCATAGCGCGGCTCCACGCCGCTTATCTCCACCACCGGCCCGTTGTAGGCCGCGGCGGGCGCCTGCTGCTGCTGCGTCGTCTCTGTCGAGCTACAGGCCGTGAGCAATAACCCCATCACGCCGATCCAGTGCCATTCCTTCCGCATTGCTCACCTCTATAAGTTTTTAGACAACATTTTCCGATGAGTATGTATCGACATGACGATACCAAACCCCGCCATCAGCACGATTAATGCCGAGCCGCCGTAGCTCACCAGCGGCAGCGGAACGCCGACCACCGGTAAGATACCACTTACCATGCCGATATTCACGAATACATAAACGAACAAAATCAGCATCAAACCCCCGGCCATCACCCGGCCGAAGGTGGTCTGCGCCTTGGCGGCGATCACCAGTCCGCGCATGATTACGCACAGGTATAACGCTAAAAGCACCAGAACGCCAATCAGGCCCAGTTCCTCGCCCAATACGGCGAAAATAAAATCGGTATGGCGCTCCGGCAGGAATTCCAGCTGGGACTGCGTGCCGTGCAGCCAGCCCTTGCCGCTCAGCCCGCCGGAGCCAATGGCGATTTTGGACTGGATAATATGGTAACCGGCGCCCAGCGGGTCGGTTTCCGGATCGAGCAGCATCATGACGCGATCGCGCTGGTAGTCATGCATCAGGAAGAACCACAGGATCGGAATAAAGGCCGCCACCAGCAGCGCCGCCACCCCGATCAGCTTCCAGCTCATGCCGGACAGGAACAGCACGAACAGCCCCGAGGCGGCGATAAGGATGGCGGTGCCGAGGTCGGGCTGCGCCGCCACCAGCAGCGTGGGCAGGAATATCAGCACCAGCGCGATGGCGGTATTTTTCAGCGAAGGCGGACAGCTGTCGCGGTTGATAAAGCGCGCCACCATCAGCGGCACCGCGATCTTGGCGATTTCCGAGGGCTGGAAACGCACAAATCCCAAATCCAGCCAGCGCTGGGCGCCTTTACTGATCTGGCCGAAGGCGTCCACCGCCACCAGCAGGATCACGCTGATAATGTAAAGGTATGGCGCCCAGGCCTCATAGACCCGGGGCGGCACCTGCGCCAATACCAGCATCACGAGCAGGCCCATGAAAATCTGGCCGATTTTGCGCTCCATCATGCCGACATCCTGGCCGCTGGCGCTCCACATGACCATGGCGCTGTACGCCAGCAACAGCGTGATCAGGAACAGAAAAGGCACATCGATATGGAGCTTATTCCAGAACGCCCCGTTTTGCTGGTTATCGGTCATGGCTAATCACCTTCAGTGCCGGGCGGAGCAGGCTGCTCGGCCGGTAAATCCGTCGTATTGTCGCCCAGCATGATATGGTCCAGAATCTGGCGGGTAATGGTGCCCACCGCCGGACCGATACCGCCGTTCTCCAGGATCACCACCACCGCCACTGTCGGCTTGTCATAGGGGGCGAACGCGGTCATCAGCTTATGATCGCGCAGATGCTCGGCGATCTTGTGGGCGTTATACACTTCGTTGGCCTTCAGGCCATACACCTGCGCGGTACCCGATTTGGCGGCTATTTTGTACGGCGCGTCGGCAAAGCTTTTACGCGCGGTGCCGTTGGGCCGGTTGGCGACGCCGTACATGCCGTCCTTGGCCACTTCCCAATAACCGGAATGCGGGTCGCCGATCTGGGTATGTTCCGGCTGCTTATAGGGGACCAGCTGGCCGTTTTCCCGGGTACTGTACAGCAAATGCGGGATGCGCACCGCGCCGTCGTTAATCAGCGACATCAGGGCCTTGGACATTTGCACCGGCGTGGCGGTCCAGTACCCCTGGCCGATGCCGACCGGGATGGTATCGCCCAGGTACCAGGGCTTCTTAAAGCGTTTCAGTTTCCATTCACGGGTCGGCATCACGCCGGAGCGCTCTTCGGACAGGTCGATGCCGGTATAGGAGCCGTAGCCGAACTTCGACATCCACTCCGATAGCCGGTCGATGCCCAAATCATAGGCCACCTGGTAGAAAAAGGTATCCGCCGATTCCTCCAGCGCCTTGGTGACATTAAGCCGGCCGTGCCCCCATTTTTTCCAGTCGCGATAGCGTTTATCCGAGCCGGGCAATTGCCACCAGCCCGGATCAAACAGGGAATAGCTGCGGTTAATGGTGCCCAGGGTCAGGGCGGAGACCGCGATATAGGGCTTGACGGTGGAGGCCGGCGGGTAGACCCCCTGGGTGGCGCGGTTGATCAGCGGACGATTTTCATCCTGCAGCAGGTTGCGGTAATCCTTGCTGGTGATGCCGTCGACAAACAGGTTGGGATCGTAGCTGGGATTGGATACCAGCGCGCGGATGCCGCCGTCGCGCGGGTCGGCCACCACGACCGCCGCGCGGCTGCCCGCCAGCAGTTTTTCAATATAGGTTTGCAGGTGCAGGTCCAGGGTCAGGTAGATATCCTTCCCGGCCTGGGGCGGCTGTTCATGCAATTGGCGGATAACCCGGCCGCGGTTGTTGACTTCCACCTCTTCGTAACCGGTCTTGCCGTGCAGGGTATTCTCGTAAAAGCGCTCGATGCCCAGCTTGCCGATATCGTTGGTGGCGGCATAGTTGGCCAGGATGCCGTCCTTGTCCAGCCGTTCCACATCTTTATCATTGATTTTGGAAACATAGCCGATGACATGGGTCAGCGCCGAGCCGTAAGGATAATAGCGCCGCTGGTAGCCTTTGACTTCCACGCCCGGAAAATTAAACTGGTTTACCGCAAAGCGCGCCTGCTGCACCTCGGTCAGGCCGACTTTCAGCGGCAGGGAGGTAAAGCGGTGGGAACGGCTGCGCTCTTTTTTGAAATTGGCGATATCGTCGTCGGTCAGATCGACAATCGGCCTGAGCGCATCAATGGTCCCCTGCAGGTCATCCATTTTTTCCGGCATCAGCTCCAACTGATAAATGGTACGGTTCAGCGCCAGCGGGATGCCGTTGCGATCGTAAATGATGCCGCGGCTGGGGGCGATAGGCACCAGCTTGATGCGGTTTTCATTGGAGCGGGTGCGGTAGTCTTCAAAACGGGTGATTTGCAGGTGATAGAGATTGGCGATCAATATCCCGCTTAACGCCAGGATACCGAGAAATGCCACCAGCGCCCGGCGGACAAACAGTGCCGACTCAGCTGAATAGTCGCGAAAGGGGTTATGATCTATTTTCATTCCGCGGGGTTATTTCACTCTATACATCTTCACCGGTTTATTCCCGGTGATATGGATGGTTGGTGGTAATGCTCCAGGCACGATACAGGCTCTCCGCGACTAACACCCGAACTAACGGATGAGGCAAGGTTAACGGCGATAACGACCAGCTTTGCTCCGCAGCCGCCTTGCACGCCGGCGCCAGCCCCTCGGGACCGCCGATCAGCAGGCTGACGTCACGGCCGTCCTGTTTCCAGCGTTCCAGTTGTTGCGCCAGCAGCGGCGTTTCCCACGGGACGCCCGGGATATCCAGCGTCACGATGCGGTTTCCTTTGCCCACGGCCGCCAGCATCAGTTCGCCTTCTTTTTCCAGGATGCGGCCGATATCCGCATTCTTGCCCCGCTTGCCGGCCGGAATTTCATTCAGCTCGAACGGCATGTCCTTGGGGAAGCGGCGCATGTAATCGGTAAAACCGGTTTGTACCCAATCCGGCATTTTGGTGCCTACCGCGATCAGCTGGAGTCTCACCGGTCAGCTCCAGAGCTTTTCCAGTTCATAAAGACTGCGGCTTTCCGCCTGCATGACATGGACAATCACGTCGCCCAGGTCGACCACGATCCAATCGGCGACCTTTTCGCCTTCGACGCCCAGGGGCATCAGGCCGGCGGTGCGGGACTCCTGTACGACATGATCGGCAATGGACATCACGTGACGGCTGGACGTGCCCGTGCAGATCACCATACAGTCGGTAATACTGGATTTACCGCGTACGTCGATGGAAATAATATCCTGGCCTTTCAAATCATCAATTTTATCAATGACGAAATCTTTGAGCGTGTTACCTTGCAAAGGTTCCCCCTTCGGTGTGCTTTGCATGCGTTGTCGCGATGGACACCGCAAATGTAGAGGTTGGCTGCCTGGCGGATATGCCAGAACTGACTGACCGGGATCTTACGGCCGGGACCGGCACGCCATAGGCGGCGGGCGGGAGAAAGCCTAAGCTTCAGCCGAAGAATTAAGCCGCGCAGTATAGCATGGGCCGCTCACTAGCGATATAAGCCCTGTTCATCAATATAACGTTGCACCGATGGCGAGAGCATATCGTTACAGCGCAATCCGGCGTGGCGGCGTTCGCGAATCAATGAGGCGGAAATCGACAGCTCCGGCGTCGGCGCCAGATAGATAAGCCCGGCGGCCTGCCGGTGCAATCGGCTGATATCCTCGGTTAACCGGGACTCGAGCCAGGCTTGCAATGCCGGTGTCGCCATCTTACCGCCATATCCCGGCCGGGCGCAAACCAGCAGATGACAGGTATCGAGCAGTTCGAGGCCCCGGTGCCATTGCGGCAGGGTCAGCAGGGAATCCTGGCCGATGATAAAACCCAGCGGCGCGTCGGCGCCGCGCTCGCGGCGCAGGGTTTCGAAGGTTTCCACCGTCCAGGACGGATTGTCGCGCCGCAGCTCGCGGTCGTCGATATCAAACAGCGAGCCTGCGGTGTCGGCTATCGCCAACTGCACCATGGTCAGGCGCTGCTGCGCGCTGGCCTCAGGCTGCGGGCGGTGGGGCGGCACGTTATTGGGCAGCAGGGTGATGCGCTCAAGACCCACCAGCCTGGCGAGCGCGATGGCCGGTTTGATATGGCCGTAATGAATCGGGTCAAAAGTGCCGCCGAAAATAGCGGTCAGTCGTCCGGCCTGCGCTGCGGCGCGGGGCGTGGTGTCGGCGATATCAGACATTTATCAGGGTCTCGGGCAGTGATTTGCCGCACAGCAGCAGGGAAAGGGCTTCCAGATCGGTCCAGACCGGATAGCCGTAATCCTGCTTCAGGGCGATTTCCATACTGGCCATCAGGCCGACCGCCTGATGCAGCTGGCGGGATGACAGGCGCTGCAGTGCCTGGGTCAGCAGCGCCCGGCGATTTTGCCAGACTTTATGCTGATCAAACAGGGCGCGCAGCGGCATGCGTTGCATATCGCGATGCAATGCCAGCAGCGTTAATACCTCCCGTTGCAGGCTGCGCAATAGGATTACCGGCTCGCTGGCTTCCTGGCGTAACTGCCGCAGGATGTGCGCCGCCCGTTTGCTCTTGCCGCCCAACAGCGCGTCCACCCAATGGAAGGGGGTAAAATGCGCCGCGTCGTTAACCGCCGTTTCCACCCGCGGCAGGGTAAGGCTGCCGTCGGGATAGACCAGCGATAAACGCTCCAGGGCCTGAGACAGCGCCAGCAGGTTGCCTTCATAGCAGTAGCACAGTAGCTGGCTGGCCGCATCGTCCAGCGTCAGGTTCATGGTTTTGGCGCGCGTCGCCACCCAGCGGGGCAACTGCGCCTGCTCGGGCGTGGCGCACGTGATGAATACCGCATCCTTGCTCAGCGCCTTGAACCAGGCGCTGTTTTCCTGCGCGCGCGTCAGGCGGGCGCCGCGCAGCATCAGTAACAAATCCGGGTGGAGCAGGGTGGAAAGCAGTAATAATTTTTCGCCGATAGGAGCGCTGGCGCCGTTTTCCGGCAGGATTAACAGCAGGGTCTGGCGGCTGGCGAACAGGCTCATCGCCTGGCAAAGACTGAAAATGTCATCCCAGTCGGTGGCGGCGTCGAGCGTAATGCTGAAATGCTCACTGAACTGATGCGATTGCGCCTGGCGGCGAATCGCATCCTGACTTTCCTGCAGCAGCAACGGATCGTTCCCGAACAGCAAATAGCAGGGGCGCAGCGTTTCCTTCAGCTGCGCGCCCAGCTGTTCCGGGTAAAGCCTGATCATTGCTCTTCCGTGGCCGAGGTCGGCGTTTGAATGACTTCAATGCCCGCGGCGCCGTCCGTGTTGGTAGCGGTGGTTCCCTTGGCGCCGGTGACGGCATTGGCCCGCGCCGTTTTTTGCAGCGTGGCGTCCACGGCGTCGTTGGCTTCAACCGCGGCATGGACCGCCAGCAGTTTGCGCACTAACTGCTGCGCCGCCTGTTCACGCAGTTCCTGGCGGATAATGTCGTTTTCATTGTCCTTGGCAAGCGCGGTGAGCGGGTTGTCAAAGAACGAACGGAATACCCGGATGCGGATGGGGAAAATATCCTTACCCGGCGTCAGCACCTGGGCCTCCACCTCAAGCACCAGCTGGTATTCGGCGGCTTTACCATCCTGGAACACCGATACCGTAGAACGGTCTTCCATCGAGCTGGTAAGGCGCAACGACGGCAGGGTTTTGGCCCGCGGATCCTTGTCCTTGACGATGGTGACGTCGCTGAGCCGCAACTGGGCGCGTACGGCCCGGGTCAGCGGTCCGTAGGGATCGTAGCTGCTAAAGGTTAAGGTCTTTAATTCATTTGGCACTTTTGTGGTGCCGCGCAGATGAAAACCGCAGCCCGCGGTAACCAGCACCGCGAGCCCCAGCAACAACGCTATAGTACGATGTCGCACAACGCCTCCTTGTCTTAACCCACAACCAGGTTAAGCAGTTTGCCAGGCACGTAAATCACTTTACGCACCGTGAACCCTTCCAGGTGTTTCGCCACCAGGTGTTCCTGGACGGCGCGCTCACGCACCAGCGCCTCATCGGCGTCGGCGGGAACGGTAATTCTTCCGCGCAGTTTACCATTGACCTGGATAACCACCAGCTTCGCTTCCTCTACCATAGCCGTTTCATCGGCAACCGGCCATGGGGCGCTGTCAATATCGCCTTCGCCGCCAAGCGCCTGCCACAGCGCAAAGCTGGCGTGAGGGGTAAACGGATACAGCATGCGCACCACCGCCAGCAGCGCTTCCTGCAGCAGGGCGCGATCCTGCGCGGTGTCCTGCGGCGCCCGCGCCAGCTTGTTCATCAGTTCCATAATAGCGGCGATGGCGGTATTGAACGTCTGGCGGCGGCCGATATCGTCGTTGACCTTGGCAATGGTTTTATGCAGTTCGCGGCGCAAATATTTCTGCGCCTCGTCAAGGGCGGCCACATCCGGCCGGCCGGCGGCGCCAAGCTGCGTATGATCGTAGACCAGTTTCCACACGCGCTTCAAAAAGCGGTTGGCCCCTTCGACGCCGGACTCTTGCCATTCCAGCGTCATTTCCGCCGGCGAGGCGAACATCATAAACAAACGCACGGTATCGGCGCCGTATTTTTCCACCATGATCTGGGGATCGATGCCGTTGTTTTTCGATTTGGACATCTTGCTCATGCCGGCATAGACCAGCTCGCGGCCATCCTTATCGGTGGCTTTGACGATACGGCCTTTTTCATCGCGTTCCACCTCGACATCCGCCGGCGAGATCCAGATCTGTTCGCCGCCGCTACCCAGGTAATAGAACGCGTCCGCCAGCACCATGCCCTGGCACAGCAGGCGTTTGGCCGGTTCGTCGGAACTCACCAGGCCGGCGTCGCGCAGCAGCTTATGATAAAAGCGGAAATACATCAGATGCATGATGGCATGCTCGATGCCGCCGACATATTGATCCACCGGCAGCCAGTAATTGGCGGCGGCGGGGTCCAGCATGCCGCTGTCGAAGTGCGGGCAGGTATAACGCGCGTAGTACCAGCTCGATTCCATAAAAGTATCGAAGGTATCGGTTTCGCGCAGCGCCGGCCGGCCGTTGACGGTGGTTTTCGCCCATTCGGGGTCGGCTTTTATCGGACTGGATATCCCGTCCATGACCACATCTTCCGGTAGCAGCACCGGCAGCTGATCGTCCGGGGTCGGGATGACGGTGCCGTCTTCCAGGGTGACCATCGGAATAGGCGCGCCCCAGTAGCGCTGGCGCGAAACGCCCCAGTCGCGCAGGCGGTAATTGACTTTACGCTCGCCGACGCCGGCCGCCACCAGCTTATCGGCGACGGCGTTAAAGCCCGCGGTATGGTCGAGACCGTCGAATTCGCCGGAATTGAACAGCACGCCTTTTTCAGTCATGGCCTGCTGGCTTAAATCCGGCTCGGCGCCGCCTGCGTCCAGGATCACCGCTTTAATCGGCAAGTGGTATTTCGTGGCGAATTCCCAGTCGCGCTGATCGTGGCCGGGCACCGCCATGACCGCGCCGGTGCCGTATTCCATCAGGACAAAGTTGGCCACCCATACCGGCACGGATTCGCCGCTTAGCGGATGAATGGCGAACAGGCCGGTCGCCATGCCTTTTTTCTCCATGGTCGCCATGTCGGCTTCGGCCACTTTGGTATTGCGGCATTCGGCGATGAAGTCGGCCAGAGCCGGGTTGGCGGCCGCGGCCGCCAGCGACAGTGGATGCCCGGCGGCGACGGCCAGGTAGGTCACGCCCATAAAGGTATCGGGACGGGTGGTGTAGACCGACAGCGTTTCCTCGCTGTGCGCCACCTGGAAGCGGATTTCCACCCCTTCGGAGCGGCCGATCCAGTTGCGCTGCATGGTTTTCACCTGCTCGGGCCAGCTTTCCAGGTTGTCCAGGCCATACAGCAGCTCATCGGCGTAGGCGGTGATTTTCACGAACCACTGCGGTATTTCCTTACGTTCGACCTTAGTGCCGCAGCGCCAGCAGCCGCCGTCGATCACCTGCTCGTTGGCCAACACCGTCTGGTCATGGGGACACCAGTTGACCGCCGAGGTCTTTTTATAGACCAAGCCCTTTTCGTACAGACGGGCAAAGAACCACTGCTCCCAGCGATAATATTCCGGCCGGCAGGTGGTGACCTCCCGGTCCCAGTCATAACCGAAGCCCAGCAGTTTTAGCTGGGTTTTCATATACGCGATATTGTCGTAGGTCCAGGGCGCCGGCGCCGTATTGTTCTTGACCGCCGCGCCTTCCGCCGGCAGGCCGAAGGCGTCCCAGCCGATGGGCTGCAGCACGTTCTTGCCCTGCATGCGCTGATAACGCGCGATAACATCGCCAATGGTGTAGTTGCGCACATGGCCCATATGCAGGCGGCCGGAGGGATAGGGCAGCATGGAAAGACAGTAATATTTTTCCTTGCCCGTATCCTCGGTAACCTTGAAGGTTTGGTGTTCATGCCAGTGAAGCTGGACGTGGGATTCTATCTCTTCCGGGCGATATTGCTCTTGCATGGCAGCCAGTGGTCCTATAGTGAAAATACAGCTACGCTCGCGTTGTCTACCGAGCGTTGATAACAAAAGATCCGCATAGCATAGCTGATAAGCAACGGCGGCAACAACACCCAGCGCCGCCCGGATGCTTATTTCTGCCACATAAGCCCGGATCCGGCCGAATTATTGCGTTGCGCCATGCTTTATACCGAATGAGTTTACCGTTATAGGCTAAAATTATCAGCATGATACCAATTTAGTCCCGGCCAGAAGGCCATTTCGGGTGATGCTGGCGGAAATCAGGAGAAGACGATGGATAAGGTTGCGCAATATTACCGCGAATTGCTGGCCTCGCTGAGTCAACAGCTTGAGCAGGGCGAAAGGAATATCGATACGCTGGTCGAGGATGCGCGCCTGCGTTTGCAGGCCACCGGCGATTTGACGCCGGCGGAAGTGGAGAACGTTACCCGGGCGGTGCGCCGCGATCTGGAAGAGTTCGCCCGCAGCTATGATGAGAGCCGCGCGCAGGATGACGACAGCGTGTTTACGCGGGTTATCAAGGAGAGCCTGTGGCAGGAACTGGCGGACATCACCGATAAAACCCAGCTGGAGTGGCAGGAAGTGTTTAAAGACGTCAGCCATCACGGCGTCTACAACAGCGGGGAAGTGGTGGGGCTGGGCAACCTGGTGTGCGAACGTTGCCATCATTCGCTGGCGTTTTACACGCCGGAAACGTTGCCGCTTTGCCCGGAATGCGGGTTTGATCAGTTCCACCGCCGTCCGTTCCAATAGCGGCGCGGCCTGCCCGCAGCGTGGCGACAGGCCGCCGCGGGCGGCTAGTGCAGTATTTTCGCCAGGAAGTCGCGGGCGCGATCGGTTTGCGGATGCTGGAAGAACGCTTCTTTGTGCGTATCCTCGACGATTTTACCTTCGTCCATAAAAATCACCCGGTTGGCCACTTTGCGGGCAAAGCCCATTTCATGGGTCACCACCATCATGGTCATGCCTTCCTGCGCCAGCTCCACCATCACGTCCAGCACTTCATTGATCATTTCCGGGTCCAGCGCCGACGTCGGCTCGTCAAACAGCATCGCCACCGGATCCATGCACAGGGCGCGGGCAATGGCCACCCGCTGCTGCTGGCCGCCGGAAAGCTGGCCGGGGAATTTATTGGCCTGCACGGACAATCCCACCCGCTCCAGGAGTTTCAGGCCTTTTTCGCGCGCGGCGTCCTTGTTGCGCTTAAGCACCTTCACCTGCGCCAGGGTAAGATTGTCGATGATCGACAGGTGCGGAAACAGTTCAAAATGCTGGAACACCATGCCCACCTTGGCGCGCAGTTGGGCCAGGTTGGTGCGCTTATCGTTGACGGCGATATCGTTGACCATAATCTGGCCGCGCTGGATTGGCTCCAGCCCGTTGACGGTTTTGATCAGCGTCGATTTACCCGACCCGGACGGACCGCAGACCACGACGACCTCGCCGGTTTGCACTTCGGTTGAGCAATCGTTCAGAACCTGAAAATGACCGTACCATTTAGAAATATTTTTCAGGGAAATCATCAAACCGTCCTTTTCTTCAAATAATTCACCAGCAGGGAAGCGCTGAGGCTGATTACAAAATAAACCGCGCCGGCAAACAGGATCATTTCCACCTGCGTGCCGTCGCGCTCGCCCACCGACGACGCGGTGCGGAAAAAGTCCGCCAGGCTTAGCACATACACCAGCGACGTATCCTGGAACAGGACAATGCCCTGGGTCAGCAGCAGCGGCACCATGGCGCGAAACGCCTGGGGCAGCACCACCAATTGCATGGACTGCCAGGGCGTCATGCCCAGCGCCAGCGCCGCGGAGGCCTGGCCGCGTGAAATACTGATAATGCCGGCGCGGATAATCTCCGAGTAATAGGCGGCTTCAAACAGCGAAAAGGCCACCATGGCTGAAATCAGCCGGATATCGGTTTGCGGCGACAGTCCCAGCACCTTTTGCAAAAAGCTCGGCACAACGAGATAAAACCACAACAGCACCATCAACAGCGGTACCGATCGAAACAGATTAACGTAAAGTTTGGCGAACCAGCTGACCGGCCACAGCGGCGACAGGCGCATGACCGCCAGCACGGTGCCCCAGATAATGCCGAAGAACACGGCGGTAAAGGTGATTTTCAGCGTCAGCGCCATGCCCTGCAGCATATACGGCAGGCTGGGGACAATGGTACTCCAGTCAAATTGGTACATCATTTACCTCCTATATGACCGGGCAGACGTACTTTTTTCTCCACCAGATGCATGGCAAACATGATCACCGCGTTAATAATCAGGTAGCCGAGGGTTATCGCGGTAAAAGACTCGTACGCATGGGCGGAATAATCCAGCAGCTTGCCCGCCTGCGCCGCCATATCCACCAGACCGATGGTGGAGGCCACGGCGGAGTTTTTCACCAGGTTAAGCATTTCCGAGGTCATCGGCGGCACAATCACGCGATAAGCGTTCGGCAGCAGCACGTAACGATAGGTTTGCGGTAGGGTCAGGCCCATCGCCAGCCCGGCGGCCATCTGTCCGGAGGCCAGCGACTGGATGCCGGCGCGTACCTGTTCGCACACGCGGGCGGCGGTAAACAATCCCAGGCACACCATGGAGGAGACAAAAAACTGGACATTCGGGTCCAGGCCCGACTTAAACCACGTGCCGATATTGACCGGCAACAGCTCGGGAACCACCAGATACCAAATGAAGAACTGCACGATCAAAGGAATGTTACGGAATAACTCGACGTAACAGGTTCCTAAAGCGGAAAGAAAACGATTTGGAACGGTACGCAGGATGCCGAACAGCGAACCGACCAGCAACGCGATAATCCAGGCGCAAAACGAGACGGCGATGGTGACTTTAAATCCCGCCCACAGCCAGCCGAGGTAGGTGGTGTTGCCAAAAGGGGCCGCTTCAAAAAAAATGCCCCAGTTCCAATCTATTGACATAAAAAACTCCGGTAAAAAAGGGTAGCACCGCTACCCTGAAGATTGACGAAGACCTTGATATCCGCAGCGCGGGGAACGACCGCGCTGCGTCTGTCTGTCCTGGCCTCCTGCAATCGAGAGGGCGGGGAGTCACCCGCCCTTATTGTCGTTATTAGTTTACGGCTTTATCGTTAGGGGCCTTGAACAGCGCTTTGACGTCATCGGACATATCGAAATTCATATTCAGGTTTTTCGGCGGAATCGGCTGTTTAAACCAGGTGTCATACCATTTTGCCGCTTGGCCGGAGGTCTGGATGGAAACAATAGTGTCGTCCACCAGCTTTTTAAACTGCGGGTCGTCTTTGCGCATCATGCAGCCATAGGCTTCTTTGGACTGCGGGGTACCGACGATATCCCACTGATCCGGGTTCTTGGACTTGGCGCGTTCGCCCGCCAGCAGGGCGTCATCCAGCATAAAGGCTTCCGCGCGCCCGGTTTCCAGGGTACGGAACGAATCGCCGTGATCCTTGGTGGAAATGATGCGCATCTTCATTTGTTTTTCGTCGTTCAGCTTGTTGAGCAGCATTTCGGACGTGGTGCCCGCGGTGACCACCACGGTCTTGCCGGCGAGGTCGGGGAAGTCTTTAATGGCGCTGCCCTTTTTCACCGCGATACGGGTGCCGATCACAAACAGGGTATTGGAGAAATCCACCTGCTTTTGACGTTCCAGGTTATTGGTGGTTGAACCGCATTCGAAATCGTAGGTTCCGTTTTGCAGCAACGGAATACGGTTTTGCGAGGAAATAGGCAGGTACTTCACCTGCAGGGAAGGCGCGTCAATTTTCTTTTTAATCGCGTCCACGATGGCATCGGAATAAGCCTGGGAGTAACCCACCACTTTTTGCTGGTTGTCGTAATAGGAAAAAGGAACGGACGATTCCCGATGGCCGACCACGATCACGCCGTTATCTTTGATTTTCTTCAGGGTGCCCGTCAGGTCTTCCGCATGGGCCATACTGCCGGCCATGCCCAGTACCAGTAATGATAAAGCCAATTTGCGCATTTGCATTTTCCAACTCCTTTGCTGTCACTACGGCGCTCAAGGGGTAAGCGCGCCGCAATCATGAGTATCACGTTAAGCTTTGGAACCAGCCTAAAGCGTAAAATCAAAACGGATTACCGTTAAAAAATAGCCGAATGTAAATGTTTTGAAATGAAAAAGTTTTCGTTTTGTGAGTTCAGACGCACCAAAGCGTGGCGCATGACGCCTCATTGCACAATCTAAGTGCGGTAAACGCACCATTGCAGCGCACGAATGGCGAAAATCACTCATAAAAAAACAGTTTTTAACGACATTCGCAACGTTATACAGCAAAATCCATGCCAGACAAATTATTTGCCCCCGAACGGAGCAGCGGCGGAATCAGGCCGGCTGCGCGCCGGCGGCCGACAGGGCGACATGGGCTTTAAAGATTTCCAGCGCGCCGGGCAGCAGAGCGGGGTCGACATGTTTCGCGTTATCCCACAGTCCGGCGAAGCTGATTGCCCGACCGCAGTGAATAAAGACCTCTTCCACCCTGATAATAATCACGCTTTTCGCCGGCTGGCCGTTGTGGGCAAAACGCAGGCAAAGCGCCGGGTCGACGGAAATCCGCGCGCGGCCGTTGACCCGGAATCCCTCCAGCCAGCCGGGGATGAGAAACAGCATGCCGACAAAGGGATTGTGCAGGATATTGCTAAGGCCATCGAGGCGATTGTTGCCGGAACGATCCGGCAGCAGCAGCGTTTTATCATCCTCTACCTGGACAAACCCCGGTTCGCCTCCTTTCGGCGAGCAGTCAATGCCGCGTGCGCCCTGCGTGCCGAGGATCATGAACGGTGACAGGGCAATCAGCCGGCGGGCGTAGGCATCAAGATGATCGATTTGTTTTTGCACCACCGCTTTGTTGGGTTGGGCATAATGCTCGCGCAGCTGGGCGGGATCGGTTAGCAGATAACGGGAATCGGGATTCATTCAGAGGCTCTTTGGTCAATATGTCACGAGGATGTTACAAGTGGCACGATAACAGCAATGAGTTTGATTAACAATAATTAGCACGCGCATTAGGGCTGCGGCGCCGGACCCAAGGCGGACGCGCTAAAGAGGGCGCGGGCCACATTTTTGATATAGGGCTGCCGCGAATGTAGCACGCCATAACAGAGAGAGATGAACCTTTGCTCCTGAATTTAAATATGAAGCAGCCGGCCTTGGGGGGGCTTGTGTTGCCGTGGTGAGGGCTTTGCTTGCTTGCGGAGAGGCTTATGTTGCCGTGGTGGGGGCTTTGCTTGCTTGCGGGGAGGCTTATGTTGCCACGGTGCGGGTTTCGCTGGGCTTATGTTGTCGCGGTGAAGGTTTCGCTTGCCATGCGTTCGGTGGTTATATGGCGTGTCCGGTGCCGGCAAGCGACAAAGAGGCCGTACCGCGACGGCCTCCTTGACCTCCGCGCGTCCGGCAGATCGTGCGCCGCTGCGCGGTCCCCGGCATCGCCCATCCCGGCTTATGGACCGCACGGGACGCGCTCCCGGCGCGGCCCTTAGCTTTCGCCGCTCCCGGCAGCTCATCCAGCCAAGATGCGCGCTGCCGGCGCACTCTATGCCGGCACAACGTCAACACCATCGCCTGTGAGCAATGTAGCGTTTTGGGGTTCATCGCGGTATGTGATTACCGGGAAAAATATCAGTATTTATTTTGGGCTGAAGTCTGCAGTATAACGGCTGATGGCTGATGGCTGATGGCTGATGGCTGATGGCTGATGGCTGATGGCTGATGGCTGAAAGCGTAATGCGTACTGTTAAAACTTAAAGCGTAAGGTTTAAGTTGCATGAATGATGAACGCCTTATTGCATGACCGCATGACCAACTTTTCGTCGTGCCAGCTGCATCCCATACCTGTTGCATCCCATCACGGTCGATCCTAAGCCGACGCCAGTCCCATCCTAAGCAACAGCGCCGCTATCGCTTCATAACATGCAGTACGAACAGCGACATGTTGACCGGCGTAAAGCGCGCTGACGGCGCCTGTGCCCCCTGCATGAGCCGCCGGGAGCGGCGAAAGGCCCGTTTGCGCAGGGAGGGCATAACGGGCCGGTGCATAACGGGGGCACAGGCGGCGGAAGGTATCGCGCAGCGACGCGCGACCTGCCGGGCGCGCGGAGGTCAAGGAGGCCGTCGCGGTACGGCCTCATTGTCGCTTGCCGGCACCCGGCAAGACATATGAACACCTAACGCACGGCAAGCGAAACCCGCACCGCGGCAACATAAGCCTCTCCGCAAGCGCCAGCGAAACCCGCACCGCGGCAACATAAGCCTCCCCGCAAGCGCCAGCGAAACCCGCACCGCGGCAACATAAGCCTCCCCCGCAAGCGCCAGCGAAACTCTCACCATGGCAACATACGCTTCCCCGAAAACGCCAGCGAAGCCCTCACCATGGCGACCTAAACCGTGGCTACTAACGCGCCCGGCGGCCAAAGACCACGGCGGCAAACCCCAGCAGCAGCGTCAGCACCCACAACGGCCAGTCGCCAAATCGTGCATAAGGCGTCAGTCCGGTTGTCGGCGTTACGCGCGTGCTTAACACGTCGCGGGTAAACTGCGGCAGCATCGCTTCGATGGCGCCATCGGCGCCGATCACCGCGGTAATACCGTTATTGGTACTGCGCAACAATGGCCGCCCCAGTTCCAGCGCGCGCATGCGCGCCATCTGGAAATGCTGCCAGGGGCCGATGGAATGACCGAACCACGCGTCATTGGAAATGGTCAGCAGGAAATCGGTATCCGGCCGGAAGTTATCCCGCACCTGCGAGCCGAGCACGATTTCATAACAAATGGCCGCAGTCAGCTTCATGCCGGCAACGCTCAGCTGCGGCTGGATATAATTGCCGCGGCTGAATGACGACATCGGCAGATTGAACAGCGGCGCCAGGGGGCGCAGCAGGCTTTCCAGCGGCACAAATTCACCGAACGGCACCAGATGATGCTTGGCATAACGATTCGGGCTGGGGTAGCGGTAAGGCGTTTGCTCCCCCAGTACCAGGATACTGTTAAAATAATTATAGCCCGACGCTGTCCTGCGGGTGTCGATAATGCCGGTGACCAGGCTGGTGCGCTCTTCACGCAACAGCGCATCCAACTCGGTCAGGAACGGCCCCTGGGCGGTTTCGTCATCCGGTATGGCCGATTCCGGCCAAATCACCATCTGCGCCTTGCCCAGGAACGGACGGGTATGGCTTAGGTACACGTCAAGCGTCGGCCGTACCTGGTCGGGTTCCCATTTCAGCGATTGGGCAATGTTACCTTGCACCATGGCCACAGTCACCGTCCTGGCATCCTGCGGGGCATACCAGTGCAGTCCGCGCAGCGGCCAGGGCAGCAACAGCACCGCCAGCGCGCAAATGCCGGCCAGGGGGGCGCGCAGCGCCACGGCGGCCACCGCCAGGCCGCTCGCGGCCATCAGGAAAAAGGTCATGGACTCGACGCCGAACAGCGGCGCCAGCCCCTTCAGGGGGCCGTCGATTTGCGTATAGCCGAACTGCAGCCACGGCAGGCCGGTCATCACCCAGCCGCGCAGGAATTCCGTCACCTGCCACAGCACCGGCGCGCCAACCGCCAGCCGCCACAGCGAGGTGCGCGGCCAGATGCGCGCCAGCACGCCGCTAAACAGCATCGGATATAGCGCCAGGTACGCCGCCAGAAGGGCCACCAGGCCGATATTCACCGGGACGGGCAGCCCGCCGAACTGGTCGATACTGACATAAATCCAGCGCATGCCGGTGCCGAACAGCCCAAAGCCCCAGAAAAAACCGAGCCAGGCGGACTGCCGCACCGTGCGGTTAAGGGTCACCGCCAGCAACCCGGCCAGCGAGACTAACGCCGCCGGCCAAAAGTCATAAGGTGAAAACGCCAGGGTACCGCAGGCGCCGGTCAATAACGCCAGCAACGCACGTACCCACTGGCGCTCAAGTCGCAATGCGCTCGCCATGTAAGGTTTATTCTTCCATTATCGGTTGGGGTGAGTCGTCGGGGATTTTAACATGAACCTGGATGATACGCCGACTGTCGGCCATGGCGACCTTAAAAATATAACCATCTATTTCAATGGTTTCACCACGGGCCGGCAGATGGCCGAAGGCTTGCATCACCAGCCCGCCGATGGTGTCCACTTCTTCGTCGCTGAAGTGGGTGCCGAAGGTTTCGTTAAAATCCTCAATCGGCGTCAGCGCGCGGATGGTGAAGGTATGGCGGTTAAGCTGGCGGATATCCCGGTCTTCCTCGTCATCATATTCATCCTCGATTTCGCCGACGATCAGCTCCAGGATGTCTTCAATGGTGACCAGGCCGGAAACGCCGCCGAACTCGTCAATTACAATGGCCATATGGTAGCGCTGGGACCGGAACTCCTTCAGCATGCGATCGACGCGTTTACTTTCCGGCACCACCACGGCGGGGCGCAACACTTTATCCATACTGAACGGCTGCGAATCGCTGAGCATAAACGGCAGCAGATCCTTGGCCATCAGGATCCCCTCGATGTGATCCTTGTCTTCGCTTATCACCGGGAAACGGGAATGCGCGGATTCAATGATCACATCCAGGCACTCTTCCAGCGACTGGTTGTTTTTCAGGGTCACGATTTGGGAACGCGGGATCATGATATCGCGTACGCGCTGCTCGGCGATGTCCATAACGCCTTCGAGCATATCGCGGGTATCGGGATCAATCAGCTCGTTTTGTTCGGAATCACGGATAAGCTCCAGTAAATCATTGCGATTTTTTGGCTCGCCGTGAAACAGCTGATTAAGGATAAGGGTAAAAAAGCCCTTTTTGGGACTGGGGCTGTCGTTGCTTTGCGAATGGTCGTCGCTCATGGCGTTTAGTTAATTTCACTCGTAGTGGATAAATGGATCGTATAAACCGGCCCCGCTCCGGGGCCGGCGTCGTTTATCAGTCGTCTTTTTCGTTCAGATAGGGATCGGGATAACCTAACGCCTGCATGATGTCGGCCTCCAGCGCCTCCATTTCCTCGGCTTCCTCATCCTGGATATGATCATACCCTAGCAGATGCAGACAGCCGTGGACAACCATATGCGCCCAGTGCGCCTCCAGCGGCACGTCCTGTTCGCCGGCTTCCCGTTCCACCACCTGGCGGCAGATGATCAGGTCGCCGAGCAGGGGAAGCTCCACCTGTGGCGGGGCTTCAAAGGGAAACGACAGTACATTGGTCGGCTTGTCCATGCCGCGGTAGGTCAGGTTCAGCTCGTGGCTTTCCGCGTCGTCCACCAGGCGGATGGTGACCTCGGCCTCGTCCTGGAACTGCGGCAGCACGCCTTCCAGCCAGCGCATAAAGGTTGCTTCATCGGGCAAACCGGCCGGATCGGCGCAGGCTACCTGTAAATCAAGGATGACGCCGCTCATTTGGCCGGCTCCTGGTTATCGCCGGCGGCCGGCGGGATATTCCCGTGGTAAGCGGCCTGCGCTTCACGCCGGCGCTGTTCGCCCAACGCGTCTTTACGCTTTTGATCGGCCGCTTCCCAGGCTTCATACGCCACCACGATGCGCGCCACCACGGGATGGCGCACCACGTCCTCGCTATGGAAGAAGTTGAAGCTGATTTCCTCTACGTCGGCCAGCACTTCGATGGCGTGCCGCAGGCCTGATTTCGCATTGCGCGGCAGGTCGATCTGGGTGATATCGCCGGTAATGACCGCTTTGGAATTAAAACCGATGCGCGTCAGGAACATCTTCATCTGCTCGATGGTGGTGTTCTGGCTTTCATCCAGGATGATAAAGGCGTCATTCAGGGTACGACCGCGCATATAGGCCAGCGGAGCGACTTCAATCACGTTGCGTTCAATCAGTTTCTCAACCCGCTCGAAGCCCAGCATTTCGAACAGCGCGTCATACAGCGGACGCAGGTACGGGTCGACCTTCTGGCTGAGATCGCCGGGCAGGAAACCGAGTTTTTCACCGGCCTCCACCGCCGGGCGGGTCAGCATGATGCGGCGTATTTCCTGGCGCTCCAGCGCATCCACCGCCGCGGCCACCGCCAGGTAGGTTTTACCCGTACCGGCCGGACCGACGCCAAAGGTAATATCATGATCGAGTATATGGGCGATATACTGCGCCTGGTTTGGCGTACGGGGTTTGATAACGCCCCGCTTGGTCTGGATATGCACCGCTTTGCCGAAGTCCGGCACGCTTTCGGCGGTTTGCTCCAGCACCCGGCTCTCTTTGATGGCCAGGTGGATTTTTTCCGGCTCGATATCGGCGACAACACCGCGTACCGGAACCGTGTCCACGTACAGCGTCAGCAGGATATTGGCGGCGGCTTCCACGCACAGCGGTTTGCCGACCAGTTTGAAAACGTTGTCGCGACGATTGATTTCAATGCCCAACCGGCGCTCAAGTTGTTTGATATTGTCATCGAACGGCCCGCAGAGGCTCATTAAGCGCTTATTGTCCGCAGGCTCCAGCATGATTTCTTTAGTGTCGACGTTCAAACTTTTCCTCTGGGCCTTTCAGGCCATGTTAGGGAGTAGATTATGGCTGACCATGTTCATAAATGAAGGAAACCGTCACCAGCGTCAAGGACGCGGATCATTAAATTAATATTGGGGCACGATAAGTGAAAAGCAACCGGAGGAGAAAAGGCAGAACCGGGCGGCGGGGGAGGCCGCCCGTTAACGGGCAGGGAGGGTATCACGGCTGGAAGGTCCCGACGCCGAGTTCATTCTCTTTGCGGGTGCGCGCAATCACCGAGGCCGGGCTTTCGCTCACGCGCAGGCCCATTTGATCTTCGGTGCGCACGACCACGCCGCGCAGCGAGTTCGGATTGACATCGACGATCTCGACATCGACAAACTTGCCGATCATGTCCGGCGTGCCTTCAAAGTTCACCACGCGGTTATTTTCAGTACGGCCGGCCAACTCCATCACGCTTTTGCGCGAGGTGCCCTCCACCAGGATGCGCTGGACCGTGCCCATCATCTGGCGACTGAACTGCATCGCCTGCTGAATGATGCGTTGCTGCAGTATATGCAGCCGCTGCTTTTTCTCGTCTTCGCCGACATCGTCCACCATATCCGCCGCCGGCGTGCCGGGACGCGCGGAGTAGATAAAACTGTAGCTGGTATCGAAATTAACGTCGGCGATAAGCTTCATGGTCTGCTCGAAGTCGGCCTGGGTTTCCCCGGGGAAACCGATGATAAAATCGGAACTCACCTGGATGCCGGGACGCGCTTTGTGCAGTTTGCGGATGATGGATTTATATTCCAGCGCCGTATGGGCGCGTTTCATCATGGTCAGGATGCGATCGGAACCGCTTTGCACCGGCAAATGCACAAAGCTGACCAGCTCCGGCGTGTCGCGGTAGACGTCGATGATATCGTCGGTGAATTCAATCGGGTGGCTGGTGGTGAAACGCACGCGATCGATGCCGTCGATGGCCGCCACCAGGCGCAGCAGTTCGGCAAAGGTGCAGATATCGCCCTCGAAGCTGGCGCCGCGGTAGGCGTTGACGTTCTGCCCCAGCAGGTTGACCTCGCGCACGCCCTGGGACGCCAGTTGGGCTATCTCGAACAGGATATCGTCGCAGGGACGGCTGACTTCCTCGCCGCGGGTATAGGGCACCACGCAAAACGAGCAGTACTTGTTGCAGCCTTCCATGATGGAGACAAACGCGGTGGGGCCCTCGGCGCGCGGTTCCGGCAGCCGGTCGAATTTTTCGATTTCGGGGAAGCTGATATCCACCACCGGGCTGCGCGTGCCGCGCACGTGGTTGATCATTTCCGGCAAGCGGTGCAGGGTCTGCGGCCCGAAGATAATATCGACATAATGGGCGCGCTCGCGGATATGCGCGCCTTCCTGGGAGGCCACGCAGCCGCCGACGCCAATGATCAAATCCGGATTGGCTTCTTTCAGCGCCCGCCAGCGGCCCAGTTGATGGAATACCTTCTCCTGCGCCTTTTCACGAATGGAACAGGTGTTGAGCAGCAACACGTCCGCTTCTTCGGCGTTATCCGTCAACTGGTAGCCGTGGGTGCTATCCAGCAAGTCGGCCATCTTCGATGAATCGTACTCGTTCATCTGACAGCCCCAGGTTTTGATATGCAGTTTTTTTGTCATCGGCTTGCCATTACTTGATGCATTATTTTAGGGTGCGAAAAAGCCCTTCGGCTCATGCAGGGCGCGTATTGTAATCCTTTGGCGTGGTTGTGACCAGAGGGCTGAGCCTTCGCTCCTCTTTCATAATGAAAAATTGCGGTACACTAAGCAAATGTTTAATCACAGACACAAGCATAGCCGAGATGAACACAAACGAAATAGCCTATGATGCGGTGGTGGCGGGGGGCGGCATGGTCGGCGCCCTGGCGGCGTTAATGCTGGCGCAGGGCGGTATACGGGTGCTGGTGCTGGACCATGCCCGGCTGGCGGAGCCCCGGCCGGATGCCCCGCCGGATTTGCGCGTTTCGGCTATCAGCTGCGCGTCGGCGGCGTTGTTGCGCCGCGTGGGCGCGTGGGACCGTATCGATTCCCATGTCCGCGTACCCTACCGCCGCCTGGAAACCTGGGAATGGGCGCAGTCCCAGGTCACCTTCGACGCCGCGGCGCTGCATTTGCCGGAACTCGGCTTTATGGTGGAAAACATCCGGCTGCAGCGGGCGCTGTGGCAGGCCTGCGCCGACTGCGGCAATCTGACGCTGCGCGCGCCGGCCGCCCTGGCGAAAATGCGTTATGACGGCGGCAACTGGCGCCTGACGCTTGATAACGGCGAAACGGTTGGCGCCCGGCTCCTGATCGGCGCCGACGGCGCCCGGTCCAACGTACGGCAATGGGCTGGCATCGGCACCGTCGGTTGGCAATATCGCCAGTCGTGTATGCTGATAACCGTCGCATGCCCGTACGGCCAGCAGGACGTCACCTGGCAGGAATTTACCCCCGACGGTCCCCGGGCGTTTTTACCGCTCTACGATAACTGGGCGTCGCTGGTGTGGTATGACAGCGCGGCGCGTATCCGCCAGCTGCAGGCCCTGCCGCCGGCGGCCCTGGAGCGCGAGGTGCTGGCCGCCTTTCCCACCCGCCTGGGCGCGGTGAAGGTGCACGCCGCGGGCGCTTTTGCGCTGGTGCGCAGCCATGCCAGGGACTATGTCCGGCCGGGCCTGGCGCTGATCGGCGATGCGGCGCATACCATAAATCCGCTGGCGGGGCAGGGCGTAAACCTGGGCTTTCGCGACGCTGAAGCGCTGGCCGCGGTGGTGATTGGCGCGCGCGATCATGATGAACCCTGGGACGAGCTGCGCATCTTAAAGCGCTATCAGCATCGCCGTTACGGCGACAACCTGCTGATGCAAAGCGGCATGGATCTCTTCTATAGCGCCTTCAGCAACCGGCTGCCGCCGGTCCGGCTGGCGCGCAACCTCGGCCTGTTCCTGGCCCAGCGCGCCGGCCCGCTGAAAGTCCGGGCGCTGAAATATGCCCTGGGTCTCTGACTGGCGGTAGCGTCGGGCGTTGTCAGCAAAAAAATGAGCAATATATTGCTCATTTTTTTTCATTTAAGATTTTTTTGAGCAAAATAATTGCCATTTTAAAAACGTTAGCGCTAAAAGAGCAAAACATTGCTCATTGAAGGTGTCCATGAAATTGACTATTGAAATTTTTGTCGAAGGAAGAGGGCAGGACGCCGCGTCTATCACATTTTCCGAACCTGACCAAGGACGCGCGAGTTTAACGTTACTCGGTTACGCGTTTGATTATGCGCTGGAATTCATGGAACGGGATGATGAGCATGCCTGTAGTAGCAATTTGCCTGCGGTACTCATGGAAAACTACCGATCAATGCCTGCCGTCAACCCAACAAGATAGCGCTCGGTTGCGGTCAGGCGTTATTGCTCCCGTGGGAAATATGCGCATTAAGGAATCCTTAACCGATTTACCCGCGGTTAAACAAATTAATCAAATTCGGTTTACCGTACAGGATGTGGCCGAGCGGAATACTGATTTTTTAGAATACGCACAACAGATGGGCGCGGCGGGCGGTGGCGCCACTGGCGCTGGTGAGGAGGCGCCAAAACTATTATTACGTTGCTCCGCCAACAACGAAATCTGGATCGATACTTTTCAGGATGACGACCAAAATCCAGATCAATATCAGCCGTCGTACTCTATCCGATATCGAACGAGACCAGGGCAGCCAGTCGTTGTCGATATTAAACCGGGTATTTAAGCCACTTGGCCTTAAGATAGGCTTATTGCCGCGCAGTCAGCATTTGATGCGCGCGCTGCTGCCAGATCGGCCAAAGGACGCTTAGGCGATCTTATCCGGCGGGCTTTTCATGCCGGACGGCACAGAAAACACCGCCTGCGCCTGCGCTTAAGCGATAATAGAGGCGTGGACAATCAGCCGGGATGGCGCTTTCCCCTGCATGTCCCGCTAAGCGCAGGTGGGCGTTACATCGCCAGGATTTTCTCTTTTTGCACGCTGAATTCCTGATCGCTTAAAATGCCGCGTTCTTTCAGCGCCGCCAGTTTTTCCAACTGGGTGATCACGTCATATTGCGCACGGGTGCCCGCCGCCTGCCGCATCTGCGGCTGCTGGCTGAGCGTTTCCCGTGCGATATTCACCATATTGGTAAACGGGGTGACCGCGCCTTTCATCACATTCTCGATGGTATAGTTTTGACCTGTGGTGCTCAGGGTAATGCTGCCGGTCATCATCTTGGTGCGCCCGCTTACGGAAACCACGCTCGCCAGATCGACGAAAACCTGCTTCAGACCGTAAACCATGCCTTTATCCAGGAAAATAATCCGGTAGTTGGTCAGGGTAATCAGCCAGGTATTGCCGCCCATCAGGCCCGTTGCCACCGCCAGCGGTTTTTCATCGTCGGCCAGGATCGCCGGAAGATGGTAAAACTCTTTTTTGGTGCCGAAGGGCATATCGCCCACCAGCTTGGCCAGGCGCTTATATTCTATTTTCAACTCTTCAATACTTGCTGTTTTAAAGTTAATCATCATTGAGTCCCAATGAATAATGGTCAATTTATCATTTGATCGTGCTTGAATTTACCTTATGTAGCGCACCACCAAAGACGAGAACAGCTCCCTGAAACCTGCTTAATTAAACGACTAGCTCGGGCAACGATCTTTTTGTGAAAGGCCACATGCCGTTTCCCGCGCGAAATCGTCGGTGATTGTGCCCTTAACAATATGGCCGATACCATGATCTGGGATTACTTGCGCCGCGTTTAGTTGCAAAATAATTAGGATAATCCTGATTTTTTTGCTAACGCGCGGCGACGGGCTGATACCCTTTGCAAGGATGATATGAAAGGAAGGGCAGAAGACACGCATAAAAAAAGCGGGGCGATGTCTTTCGACAATCGCCCCGCTTTTCGCTGCTTGCGCAGTCTTTGTATGGCTGGGGTACCAGGATTCGAACCTGGGGTGGCGGAATCAGAATCCGCTGCCTTACCGCTTGGCGATACCCCAAAAATGTGGTGGCTACGACGGGAATCGAACCTGTGACCCCAGCATTATGAGTGCTGTGCTCTAACCAGCTGAGCTACGTAGCCGAATTATACTTAAAAATTCGGGACTTACAATACTTTTTAAAAACTTTTTCAACTTTTTTTTGGCTGGGATACCAGGATTCGAACCTGGGGGTGGCGGGATCAAAACCCGCTGCCTTACCGCTTGGCTATATCCCAATCATCCAAACGTTTTTGCAACTTTTCCCGCTTGCAACCTCGCCCGGGCGAGGTTAATGGCTGGGGTACCAGGATTCGAACCTGGGAGTGGCGGGATCAAAACCCGCTGCCTTACCGCTTGGCTATACCCCATCCGCTGCGTAACCGAAATCATGGTGCGGGAGGCGAGACTTGAACTCGCACACCTTGCGGCGCCAGAACCTAAATCTGGTGCGTCTACCAATTTCGCCACTCCCGCAAAGTATGGTGGCTACGACGGGATTCGAACCTGTGACCCCAGCATTATGAGTGCTGTGCTCTAACCAGCTGAGCTACGTAGCCATCTTTCCGCGTGACCTTCATTCGGCGTTGCGGGGCGCATTATGCGTAGTTGCAGAAATCCAGTCAACACCTTTTTTCGGTAATCAGGCTTTGCGCATGCTGTTTGTCTGGCTTATGAGCAACCTGATGATAAAAACCGCATAAGGCCTGATTTTCCTATTCAAACAAATAAAAACCGGGCCGTAAAGGCCCGGTGAGTTTGATAATAACCCTAAGCTCAAAGCAGACATGTTAAAGGGCGCGCGACCCATGGCGCGCCAGGCCCGCCAACGCTGAACTCAACCCGGACGTGTTCAAGGGAGAGCGTGCCAATGGGGTCGAATCGGGCGTGGTGTTCCCGCCCGACCGAGCGCCCCATGGTGCGCTAGGCCCGCCAACGCTGAACTCAACCCAGACGAGTTCAAGGGAGAGCGTGCCAATGGGGTCGAATCGGGCGTGGTTTTCCCGCCCGACCGAGTGCCTCATGGCATGCCAGGTCCGCCAACGCTGAACTCAACCCGGACGTGTTCAAGGGAGAGCGTGCCAATGGGGTCGAATCGGGCGTGGTGTTCCCGCCCGACCGAGTGCCTCATGGCATGCCAGGCCCGCCAACGCTGAACTCAACCCGGACGTGTTCAAGGGAGAGCGTGCCAATGGGGTCGAATCGGGCGTGGTGTTCCCGCCCGACCGAGTGCCTCATGGCATGCCAGGCCCGCCAACGCTGAACTCAACCCGGACGTGTTCAAGGGAGAGCGTGCCAATGGGGTCGAATCGGGCGTGGTTTTCCCGCCCGACCGAGCGCCCCATGGTGCGCTAGGCCCGCCAACGTCGAACTCAACACAAACGTGTTAAGGGAGAGAGAGCATGCCAATGGGATCGAATCGGGCGTAGTTTTCCCGCCCGACCGAGTGCCTCATGGCATGCCAGGCCCGCCAACACCGGACCTAACGCAGACAAGTTAAAGGGAGAGCGTGCCGATAGCTTTAGTACGCGGACTGATGCACACCCACCGCCCGTCCCGACGGATCGTCCATATTTTTAAACGACTCATCCCATTCGATGGCCTTCGCCGAGGAACAGGCCACCGACGGACCTCCCGGCACACACTCCGCCGCGCTTGGCAACGGGAACAGCTCCGCGAAGATTTCCCGGTAAAAATAAGCCTCTTTAGACGTCGGCGTATTGTACGGGAAACGGAAATGCGCGTTAGCCAATTGCTGATCGGTAATCTGCTTGCCGGCCATTTCCTTCAGCGTGTCGATCCAGCTATAGCCCACACCGTCGGAAAACTGCTCTTTCTGCCGCCAGGCAATGCTTTCCGGCAGGTAGGACGCAAAACATTCGCGCAGTACATGCTTTTCAATTTTGCCGTGTCCGCACATTTTATCCTGCGGGTTAATACGCATCGCCACGTCAAGGAAGTTTTTATCCAGGAACGGCACGCGCGCCTCCACGCCCCAGGCGGACATCGCCTTATTGGCGCGCGCGCAGTCATACATATGCAGCGCCTGCAGCTTGCGCACCAGCTCTTCATGAAACTCTTTGGCGTTCGGCGCCTTATGGAAATAGAGATAACCGCCGAAAACCTCGTCGGCTCCCTCGCCAGACAACACCATCTTGATGCCCATCGCCTTAATTTTCCTCGACATCAGGTACATCGGCGTCGAGGCGCGGATGGTGGTGACATCATAGGTCTCGATATGGTAAATCACGTCGCGGATGGCATCCAGGCCTTCCTGCACGGTGAAATGCACTTCATGATGCACGGTACCCAGATGGGTAGCCACTTCCTTGGCGGCGCGCAGATCGGGCGAGCCTTCCAGGCCGACGGCAAAAGAGTGCAGCTGCGGCCACCAGGCCTCGCTGCGCGCGCCGTCTTCCACCCGCCGGGCGGCATACTTCTTGGTGATGGCGGAAATAACCGATGAATCCAGCCCGCCGGATAACAGCACGCCGTAAGGCACATCCGACATCAAATGACTTTTGACCGACTCTTCCAGCGCGTCGCGCAGCGCCGCTTTATCGGTAGTGTTGTCCTTCACGTTGTCATAAGAGAACCAATCGCGGGTGTAATATTCGCGGATTTCTCCGTCCTGGCTCCACAGATAACTTCCCGGGGGAAATTCCTTAATGCTCAGGCATACCGGCACCAGCGCCTTCATTTCCGACGCCACATACAGCGTGCCGTTTTCATCATGCCCCATATATAGCGGGATAATGCCCATATGGTCGCGGCCGATCAGGTAGGCGTCTTTCTCGGTATCATACAAAATGAAGGCGAACATACCGCGCAGATCGTCGAGGAAGGCCGGTCCTTTTTCCTGGTACAGGGCCAGGATCACTTCGCAGTCGGAACCGGTCTGGAACGCATAACGGTCCCCCAGCTCCTGGCGCAGCGCCTGATGGTTATAAATTTCGCCATTCACCGCCAGCACATGGGTATGCGCGGCGTTATATAAGGGTTGCGCGCCGGTATTGACGTCGACGATGGACAGGCGTTCATGGGCCAGGATGGCCTGGTCGCTGGCAAACACTCCCGACCAGTCGGGACCGCGATGACGCATCAGGCGCGACATTTCCAGCGCGGTTTTACGCAGTTCGCTCGGATCCGATTGCAAATCCAGTACACCAAAAATAGAACACATTCTCTTTTCCTTAGGCCGGTCTCGGGGCTAATGCTTTGCTGTTGACATCGATTTAGCACTAAAATGACACCATTATTCAAGATCAATCAATGAAAAAAGCCATGCTGCTGGTGATAATTCATTTTTAAGCGGCTAATTATCAATAATCATCAATAAAAGAAGGAAAAACACCGGCAAATTTGACCGATCGTAAATGCCATAAAACCCGATGACCCGGCAATCAGCTGTTTTCCAGCAGGCGCTGGAGCAATACGCCGTTAAGCATCGCGCGCTTGACCAGCGCAAAGGCGCCGATGGCGGAGCCGTGATCCAGCGCGGAAATCACCACCGGCAGATTTTGGCGAAAACCGTTCAGTACCTGATTATCGATACAGCGCTGCACCGCCGGCAGCAACACCTTATGGGCTTCGGTAATCTCACCGGCCAGCACCACTTTTTGCGGATTGAACAGGTTAATGGCGATGGCCACCGCTTTGCCCAGGTGATGACCCACCTGCTCGATAACCTCGCAGGCCAGCGTATCGCCGCGATTGGCGGCTTTGCAAATGGCGCCGATCTGGCAATTATCCAGCGTCAGCCTGCTGGGGTAGCCCTGGTCGAGCAGGTGGCGCACCCGCTTTTCAATGGCGCCGTTGGCGGCGATGGTTTCCAGGCAGCCGAAATTGCCGCAATGGCAGCGCTCGCCCAGCGGGTCGACCTGGATATGGCCGATTTCCCCCACGTTACCGTTGCTGCCGAGAAAAATCTGGCCGTTGACCAGGATCCCGGCGCCGGTGCCGCGGTGCAAACGAACCAAAATGGAATCCGCGCAGTCCTGTGTTGCACCAAAATAGTGCTCCGCCAGCGCCAGACTGCGAATATCGTGGCCGACAAAAGCGGTAAGATGAAAGCGTTTTTGCAAATTTTCCACCAGCGGCCAGGCGCTCACGCTGATATGCGGCATATAACGCACCACCCCGGAATACGGATCCACCAGGCCCGGCAGGATCACCGAAATGGCGATGAGCTCCCGGGATTTACGCTGGATCTGCTCCAGGAAACGCGCGATGGCGCTGAACAGCGCCGCTTCCAGCGCCTGCTGCGTGGTTTCCGGCAGCGGGGTGAATTCTTCGTACAGTGATTTGCCGGTCAGATCGTAGAGGGTGATGGTGGTGTCATGGCGACCGAGACGCACGCCAATCGCCTGGAAGGCGCGGGTTTCGGCGACGATGGAGATGGCGCGCCGGCCGCCGGTGGAAGCCTGCTGGTCCACCTCGCGGATCAGTCCCCGCTCCAGCAGCTGACGGGTGATTTTGGTGATGCTGGCCGGCGCCAGCTGGCTTTGTTCGGCAATCTGGATGCGCGAAATCGGCCCCGACATATCGATCAGGCGGTACACCGCAGCGCTGTTGAGCTGTTTGACCAGGTCAACGTTTCCTATCGGGGCGTGTCCGCCTGGGGTCATCGGTTTATTACTCGCTCATCAGAGAACTTCGTCGCCATTAACGATAGTCCTGGTTATCCGGTAATCGCGGGTGAACGCCGTCAGGTTAGCCACCTTGCCTGCCTGCAAGGTACCCAACTGCGCCGCCACGCCCAGGGCCTGGGCCGGGTAAAGGGTCGCCATGCGCAATGCTTCATCCAGCGCGATACCGGCGAATTCCACGCTGTTGCGCACCGCTTCAATCATCGTCAGCGCCGAACCGCTCAGGGTGCCGTTTTCATCCAAACACAGGCCGTCTCGGTAGTATATTGTTTTACCGGCAAAAATGAACCGATCAATCTGGTTATCGGCGCCGGCGGGCGCGGTGGCGTCGGTGACCAGCACCAGTTTATCGCCCTTGATGCGTTTGGTGTTGCGAATATTGGCGTAGTTGACGTGCAGTCCGTCGGCGATGATGCCGCAATAGAGCGACGGCGTGTCGTAAATTGCGCCGATAAGCCCGGGCTCGCGTCCGGTAAGGGGCGGCATGGCGTTGAACAGATGGGTGGCGAAGCCGATGCCGGCGGCAAAACCCGCTTTCGCCTCATCATAGGTGGCGTTGGAATGACCGGCCGACACCATGATGCCCGCCTGGCTCAGCCGGCGGATAATCCCGGCGTCGACCTGTTCCGGCGCCAGGGTCAACTGGGCGATGACATCGGCGTTGGCGCACAGGTAATCCACCATTTCCGGCGAGGGCTTGCGCATCAGCGCCGGATCGTGCGTGCCTTTTTTTATCGGATTCAGGTAAGGCCCTTCCAGGTGCAGGCCCAATGCCTGGTGCTTATGCTGCGCCAGGAATGCGCGCATCACCTCGACGGCGCGGCGCATAAACGCATCGGTGCTGGTAATCAGGGTGGGCAAAAAGCTGGTGCAGCCCGATTTGACATTGGCGCGCTGCATGATTTCCAGCGTTTCCACCGTCAGGGCGTCCAGGGAATCATTGAACTGCACGCCGCCGCAGCCGTTAAGCTGCAGGTCGATAAATCCCGGGGCCAGGATGGCGCCGTCGAGATCGCGCCGCTCAATATCCGCCGGCAGCGAATCCAGCGGGCAGACCGCGTCGATTGCCCCGTCATTGATGATTACCGCGTGATGTTCAAGGACTTGGAGACCGGTAAAGATCCGGCCGTTGGTAAATGCGTACATCGTTCGCTCCCGGTTATCAATCAGCTGTTTTTCAGGCTCAGGGTACTGGCGGCTTCCAGTTCGCGGAAATATTTTACCGTCTTCACTTTCAGCTCCATGGTGGAGGGTTCGTCGCACACCATCACCGCTTTAGCATGAAGCTGCAGGCAACTTATTGTCCACATATGATTCACGTTGCCTTCCACCGCCGCCTGCAGCGCCAGCGCTTTGTTGTGGCCGATGACCAGGATCATCACTTCTTCGGCGTCCAGCAGCGTGCCGACGCCGACGGTCAGGGCAAAACGCGGCACCTGCTCGATATCATTGTCAAAGAAACGGGAATTGGCCCGGCGGGTTTCCAGCGTCAGGGTCTTGACGCGGGTGCGCGACGCCAGGGAGGAGGCGGGTTCGTTAAAGGCGATATGCCCGTCATTGCCGACGCCGCCCATAAACAGATGGATCTTGCCGTACGACTTAATTTTTTCTTCATAGCGGCGACATTCCGCGTCGATATCATCGGCGTTGCCGTTGAGCAGATTGATGTTTTCCCGCGGAATATTCACGTGATCGAAGAAATTGCGATGCATAAAGGTGTAATAGCTTTCCGGATGGGCGGCGGGCAGGCCGACGTACTCATCCATGTTAAACGTCACCACGTGCTCGAAGCTGACCTGGCCCGCTTTATGCATCTGAATAAGATATTTGTAGGCTTCCAACGGCGTGCTGCCGGTGGGCAGTCCGAGAATAAAAGGGCGTGCGGCGGTGGGTTTGAAGGCATTGATGCGCTCGACGATATGACGAGCGGCCCATTTGCCGACGTCGGCGGCGGTTTCTAACGGAATAAGTCTCATGACTGACCTCTTTAATAGATAAAAACGGGTGTCCGCAGCGGTGTTAACAGTATAACGTTAGCGCGCAGGCATTACATAGCGGGAGCCAGGGCGCTCTGACCGCACGGCAAAAGTATAAGCTGATTATTCGCGATGCAAAATAAGTTTGACATAATTAGTAGAATAAGTCACAAATCTTACCGGTTCAAGGTGATTCTAATCACATAATACCGGTAATTAATTTGCGTTGAAAATTAAACTTTCTACACTGCGTATGAGCAGCTTCGTCAGGCGCGGTTTTTCGCAGGCAAGGGTTAGACAGCCTACATTGTGGGTTGATCGATAAGGTCAAAAGGGGAATCAAGGTGAATATACTCAGTTATCTTCAAAAAATAGGCCGCGCGCTGATGGTGCCGGTGGCAACGTTGCCCGCCGCCGCCATCCTGATGGGCGTCGGTTACTGGATCGACCCGGTGGGCTGGGGCGGCGGCAGCGCCTGGGCGGCCTTCTTTATCAAGGCCGGATCGGCGATTATAGAAAATATGTCGGTGTTGTTCGCCGTCGGCGTGGCCTACGGCATGTCCAAGGACAAAGACGGCGCGGCGGCCTTATCCGGCCTGGTCGGCTTTCTGGTGGTCACCACGCTGTGCGCGCCGGCTTCCGTGTCGATGATCCAGCATATTCCCCTGGCCGATGTGCCCGCGGCCTTCGGTAAAATCAATAACCAGTTTGTCGGCATCCTGGTGGGGATTATCTCCGCCGAGCTGTACAACCGCTTCAGCCATGTCGAGCTGACCAAGGCGCTGTCGTTCTTCAGCGGACGGCGGCTGGTGCCGATCCTGGTGTCCTTCGTCATGATCCTGGTGGCCTTTATCCTGATGTACGTTTGGCCGCTGGTGTTTAACGCCCTGGTATCGTTCGGCGAGCATATCCAGCAGCTCGGTTCGGTGGGTGCCGGTATCTACGCCTTCTTTAACCGGCTGTTAATCCCGGTGGGATTACACCACGCGCTGAACTCGGTGTTCTGGTTCGACGTGGCCGGCATCAACGACATACCCAAATTTTTCGGCGGCCAGCAGTCCATTGACGCGGGCACCGCCATCGTCGGTATTACCGGGCGTTACCAGGCCGGATTCTTCCCGATCATGATGTTCGGCCTGCCGGGCGCCGCCCTGGCCATTTATCAATGCGCCCGTCCGGAAAACAAAAGCAAGGTGGCCGGGATCATGATTGCCGGCGCGTTTGCCGCCTTTTTTACCGGGATCACCGAACCGCTGGAATTTTCCTTTATGTTCGTGGCGCCGGTACTGTATTTCCTGCATGCCCTGTTAACCGGGCTGTCGGTATTCATCGCCGCGCAAATGCATTGGATGGCGGGGTTCGGTTTCAGCGCCGGCCTGGTGGATATGGTGCTTTCCTCGCGCAATCCGCTGGCGGTCCATTGGTATATGCTGATCCCGCAGGGACTGGTGTTCTTTGTTATTTACTACCTGGTGTTCCGTTTTACCATCAAACGCTTCAACCTGCTGACTCCTGGGCGTGAACTGGCGGTCGCCGGCGACGAAAGCGACGGCTATAACGTCGATGTCGAACCGGCCATGGCCACCACCAAGTCCGGTGAAACCCAGGCGCTGGCCCGCCGTTACATCAGCGCGGTGGGCGGCTCGGAAAACCTGACGGGCATTGACGCCTGTATCACTCGTCTGCGGCTGAACGTGAAGGATTCGTCGCTGGTCAACGATTCCCTGGCAAAAAATCTCGGCGCCCAGGGCGTTATCCGTCTTAATAAGGAAAGCGTGCAGGTGATTGTCGGCACCCGAGCCGAAATTATCGCCGGCGCCATGCGTACCGTGCTGGCCGAAGGGCCGGTCGCGGCGTCGCGCTCCGTTTCCCAACCCGCGGCGGTGCAGCCGGCCGCGGTGGTTCATGAGCCGGTGGCGCGCCCGGTGGTGGTCAGCCTGACGTCGCCGATAACCGGTGATATCGTACCCTTGGATCAGGTGCCGGACGAAGCCTTCGCCAGCAAAGCGGTGGGCGACGGCGTCGCCATCCGCCCGACCGGGAAACTGGTGCTGTCGCCGTCTAACGGCACCCTGGTCAAGGTCTTCGGCACCCATCACGCGTTCTGCCTGGAAACCGACGCCGGCGCCGAAGTGATTGTGCATATCGGCATTGATACCGTCGGACTGCAGGGCCAGGGTTTTACGTCCCTGGTGGAAGAGGGCAGCAAGGTCACCCAGGGGCAGCCGATACTGGAGCTGGATCTGGACTATCTCAATGCCAATGCCCGCTCGATGATAAGCCCGGTGGTGATAAGCAATATGGATGAGTTTGGCGCCATTACCGCTATCGCCAGCGGCGCGGTGGTCGCAGGGGTAACACCGCTGCTGGATGTTACCGCCAAATAAGGCCGCCCTCGTTACCCGGCTCCGGCGCGGTTCGCGCGCCGGAGTCCGTTTCTCCCCGACACGGCGTTATTCCCCCGATTCTGTTCCCGGTTATCCTCCGGCGCAGTTGCGCCTATGCTAATATAGCCTCCCGGTTACCCAGCCTGTCCGTCAGGGCGACAGGACGGCCGCGGCACCGCGCCCGGCGCCATAAGAATTTCTGCAACTAACGGTTGTGTCGGGACGTGGCTTGTTGGAACATAAGCATAATGAATGTCGTGCGTTCGCGTAGAGGAAATGCAATATGAGTGAGGCAGAAGCCCGCCCAACTAATTTTATTCGTCAAATAATTGACGAAGATTTGGCAACCGGTAAGCACCATTCGGTGCATACCCGTTTTCCGCCGGAGCCTAACGGCTATCTGCATATCGGTCATGCCAAGGCCATTTGCCTGAATTTCGGCATCGCCCAGGATTACCAGGGCCAATGCAATCTGCGCTTCGACGATACCAACCCGGTGAAAGAAGATATAGAATTCGTCGATTCAATCAAAGAAGACGTGCAGTGGCTTGGTTTTAAATGGAGCGGCAATATCCATTACTCCTCCGATTATTTCGATCAGCTGCATGCCTATGCCATCGAGCTTATCAATAAAGGGTTGGCTTATGTGGATGAGCTTTCACCCGACGCCATTCGCGAATACCGCGGCAACCTCACCACGCCCGGCCGGAACAGTCCGTTTCGCGATCGCTCGGTCGAGGACAACCTGGCGCTGTTTACCATTATGCGCAACGGCGGTTTCCCCGAGGGCAGCGCCTGCCTGCGGGCTAAAATCGATATGGCCTCGCCGTTTATGGTGATGCGCGATCCGGTGCTGTACCGCATTAAATTTGCCGAACACCACCAGACCGGTTCGAAGTGGTGCATCTATCCGATGTATGACTTCACCCACTGTATTTCCGACGCCCTCGAAGGCATCACCCATTCGCTGTGTACCCTGGAATTCCAGGATAACCGCCGTTTATATGACTGGGTGCTGGACAATATCACTATCGATTGTCATCCCCGTCAGTATGAATTTTCGCGCCTCAATCTTGAATACGCCATTATGTCCAAGCGCAAGCTGACCCAACTGGTGGCGGAGAATATTGTCGAGGGCTGGGACGACCCGCGCATGCCGACCATCTCCGGCCTGCGGCGCCGTGGTTATACCGCCGCGTCCATTCGTGAATTCTGCCGGCGCATCGGCGTCACCAAACAGGAAAACAACGTGGAAATCGCCGCGCTGGAAGCCTGTATCCGTGAAGATCTCAATGAAACCGCGCCGCGCGCCATGGCGGTGATCGATCCGGTAAAACTGGTGATAGAAAACCTGCCGGCCGGGCACGAGGAAACCGTGACCATGCCGACGCATCCCAATAAACCCGAGATGGGCGAGCGCCAGGTGGCTTTTAGCCGAGAGATTTATATCGATCGGGCGGATTTTCGCGAGGAAGCCAACAAACAGTACAAGCGCCTGGTGTTGGGCAAGGAAGTGCGCCTGCGCAACGCCTATGTGATCAAGGCGGAGCGTATCGACAAGGATGAGCAGGGCGAGATCAGCGTCATTTACTGCACCTACGATCCGGAGACGCTGAGCAAGGACCCGGCGGATGGGCGCAAGGTGAAAGGGGTGATTCATTGGGTCTCGGCGACCCACGGCGTCCCCGCCGAGTTTCGTTTATACGATCGCCTGTTCAGCGACCCTAACCCCGCCTCGGCGGATGATTTCCTCGCGACGCTGAACCCGGAGTCGCTGGTCATCAAACAAGGCTTTGTGGAGGCCAGCGCGCTTGAGGCGCTGCCGGGCAAGCCCTACCAGTTTGAACGCGAAGGGTATTTCTGCGCCGACAGCCGCTATTTCAGCGTGGAAAAACCGGTGTTTAACCGCACCGTAGGCCTGCGCGATACCTGGACCAAAACCGCCGTTTGACGCCGCGCCGGCGCCGCGGTATCGACCGCGGCGCTGCGTGCGATGCGTAGCCTAACCGGCGGCGCACGCCGCCTGCGCGACCCGCAGTCCCAGCCTGGCGGCGCCGATGGCGCCGTTAAACGCCGACGAGGACGCTTTGGCAAAAATGATTTCCTCATAGGGCAACGGCTTGCGAATAAAGTCGCCGGCCCTGGCAATCAGCCGATCGTAGGGGAAATCCACCATATCCATCACGCCGCCCCCCAGCAGGATATGATCGGGATCAAACAGGTTTACGCCGGTGGCAATCGCCTTGGCCGCCGTGTCGATAAAGCCGGTAATATAGCTATCGCCATGGGCGCAGGTGAAAATATCGGACAGCGCGTAGTCATGCGCCGCGCCGTGATACCATCGCGCCAGCGCCACGCCTGAACAGGCGGTTTCCAGGCAGCCTGTATTACCGCAGCCCGCAGCGCGCGCCGTCATCGCCCAGGGGAATGTGCCCCAGTTCGCCGGCCACGCCATGCGCGCCGACATAAGGCGCGCCATTGAGCCAAATGGCAAACCCGAACCCGGTGCCAAGATAACATCCCAGCACCAGCTTATCCCCCAGGCGCTGCTCGCTCACGTCATAAAACAGCTGCAGGTTTACGTCACGCTCAAAGGCCACCGGGCATTGCAGGCGCCGCTCCAGTTCTGCCGCCAGATCCACAAATTCGCGGGTGGCGCAGGGCAGGTTGGGCGTGGACATGATGGTTTTCCTGTCCCGGGCTATGGACGCGGGAAAGCCAATCATCACTGCGGCGACCCCGGCGCCGCGCTGGACGAGAAAGCGGCCGATAAAAGCCGACAATCCTTCCGCCAGGCCGCTTTCCACTACCGGCAGAGTGCGCTCTTTCGCCGTGACCAGTACCTGGCCATCGGGCGATAACAAACAGATGCGGATATGGGTGGCGCCCATATCCACGCCGACTATCACCAACCGCCTGTTTTTCATCTTAGCTGGCCTCTTTCCGCGCGTCCTGGATTTGGTCGGTCATCATTTTCCACGCCTGGTGGATATCCGGCGCATTATTAAACAGGCCGGAAGAACCGACGATAAAGACATCCGCGCCCGCCGCGATCAGCGAACGGTAGGTGCGCTGGTTGCATGAACCATCAATTTCAATTTCATACCGCAAACCGTGGCTCTCGCGGTATGCCTTGAGCTGGCCTATTTTTTCCAGCATTTCGGTGATAAACGGCTGGCCGGCAAAACCGGGATCGACGGTCATGACGGTAATTTTGTCCGCCAGATGGATATAATATTTCATCATCTCCACCGACGATTCAGGATTGAGTATCAATCCCACGCCCAATCCCAGGGACCTGATCTTCTCAATAAGCCGAAAGGCCTGGCCGGACAAGGTTTCCGGATGAAGGGTAATCATGCCGGCGCCCGCCTTCGCCAGGCTGTCGATATAATCTTCCGGATGGGTGACCATTAAATGGCAATCCAGGGGCTTACTGGCGAGGCGTTTGACCTGCTCGACAAAAAACGGCGACAGCGTCAGATTGGGCACAAAATGCCCGTCCATGATATCGATATGGATATAATCCGCATGACGATCGATAAATTCAATTTGCTCTTTAAACTTTAATAAATCCATGCACATTAAAGAAGGGGATATCTTCATATCGGTTACCTATTTACTGATAAGTCGATCTAAAGCCACGGCGGCGATAATCAATCCCCCCATGACAACTAATTGGTAATACGTTTGCACCTGAAGAATATTAAGGCCATTGTTAATCGTGCCAATAATTAAACCACCAATTACCACCGAGAATATTCGTCCCTTGCCGCCAAAAAAACTGGTGCCGCCGATAATGGCGCTGGCGATGGCATAGGTCTCAAAGCCAATGCCGGCCAAAGGCTCGGCCGCGCCCAAGCGCGCGGTGGATACCACGCCGGCGAGCCCGGCGCAGATGCCGGAAATAATAAACACTACCAGCATATGGAATTTAACGTCGATACCGGAAAAAAATGCCGAATTTTTGTTGCCGCCCAGGGCGTAAATATTTCTGCCAAGCCGGGTGCGCGCGGTAATAAACCACAGGATAACCGCAATGATCAAAGCAAAAATCACCGGTACCGGAATACCCAGCACGCTGCCGGCAAAGAAGTTAACAAAGCCGAATGAGAAGCCGTACACCGAGTTGGCATCGGAAATGACCAGGGTGATGCCGCGAAAAATAGCGTTGGTGCCGAGGGTAATAATAAAGGGATGCAGGCCGGTCCAGTTAACCAGGCAACCGTTGATGGCGCCCAATAGCCCGCCGACCACCACCCCGCCAATCAGCGCGGCGGAGACCGGGTCAAGACCCGCCAGCATCAGCTTGGCGGTCACCATGCCCGACAAGGCCAGGATAGCCCCCACCGACAGGTCGATGCCCGCCACCAGGATGGCGAAAAACTCGCCCATGCCGATCAAGACCGTTACCGAACTCTGTACCAGGATCTGGGTAATATTGTTGGTTTTCAGAAAATATTCACTGGATATAGAGCCGAATATGGCAACAATAATCGCCAGGATAAAAAACGTGCCGTACTGATCCCAGAATTTCTGGAAGTTAAAGGTGGCCTTCTCCATTTTTATTTCCCTCAGCTTTGTGGCAGAGCCCACGTCATAATATCTTCTTCCCCGATACTCTCATTATTGTCAAGAATATGGGCTAATGTCCCTTCGCAAAATATTGCGATACGGTCGCATACGGTAATGATTTCCGGCAGTTCGGATGACACCATCAATATGGTTTTTCCCGTGGCGGCCAATGTGCGCATCACCTTATAAATTTCCGCCTTGGCCCCGACATCAATGCCGCGGGTAGGTTCGTCAAAAATAATAACCTCCGGCTCGCAGCAGAGCCATTTTGATATCAATACCTTTTGTTGGTTGCCGCCGGATAACTCAGTGATATTTTGGTCCACCGAACTGCATTTCAGCGATAGCAGCCGCCGCTGCGTTTCCGCCAGCTGCCTTTCCTTATCCGCATTAAATAATCCCAGAGCACCTTTATAGCCGCCATCCTTAAGGCTTTTGCTGATGGCGATATTCTGCGCAATGGAAAAATTATCAAAAAAGCCGTTTTCACGCCGACTTTCGGTGATATATCCCATGCCCTTCTTCAGGGCGTCCAGCGGCGAAGAGGGCGTGATATCGACGTTATGCAGCATCACCTTGCCGCTGCTTTTCGGTTCCACGCCGAAGATGCAGTTCATGAATTCGGTGCGTCCCGACCCCACCAGTCCGGCAAAGCCCATGATTTCGCCCTTTTTTACCTGGAAGGAGACGTGCTTGACCCGGCGTTTATCCCGGCTGGTGATATTCTCCACCGCAAAGATGATATCGGCGTCCCCCGTGTCGCCGCCAACCTTCTCCTTAAGGGAGCGAAAGCGGTTTTGCAGCTCGCGCCCGACCATCAGCCGGACAATATCATCGTTGGTCACCTGTCCCATCTGCCCGGAGGCGACGCTGCTGCCGTCCTTTAGCACCGTATAGCGGTTGCAGATGCGGCGTATTTCGTTAAGCTTATGCGATATATAGACAATCGCCGTGCCGTCCTGGCGCAGCTGGTTCATGATCAGGAACAGATAATCCACTTCGTTATAGGTCAGGGAAGAGGTCGGCTCGTCCATGATGATCACCCTGGCGTCCAGCATCAGGGTCTTGGCGATTTCCAGCATTTGCTTTTGGCTGATGGACAGGTTGCCCACCTTTTCGTCAAGCCGTATTTTCAGCCCCACGCGCAGCAGCATAATAGCCGCTTTGGTACGCATGTCGTGCCAGTCCACCACGTTTACGCCGAACACTTTTTTTACCGGCAGACGGCCGATAAATAAATTCTCCAACACGGTTAATTCATCGATAACGCTTAATTCCTGGTAAATTATACCAATGCCCAATCTGGCAGCGACTTTATGATCGAGCTTCGCGTACTCGACATCATTAATTATTATTTTCCCCGCCGTCGGTTCATAAATACCGGAAAGTATTTTCATCAAGGTTGATTTGCCGGCGCCGTTTTCACCTAATAAAGCATGTATCTCATTAGGGTATATTTCCAGGTCAACTGATTGCAACGCCTGGACGGGACCAAAGAATTTGGCGATCCCCTCCATTTTAATATATGGAGTGCTCATATTACTCTCCGGATTAATGACAAGACGGCGGGAATAGGCGGTCTTGCGGCACCTGGACTATTTGGTGACTAATATAGAATCGACGGTTTCAATTTTCGGCTGGGCATCAAGCGCAATCAGCTTGCCCGCTTTCACCGTATTCACCAGGATGGCCAGGCCGTTGGCGCCGATTTCCGCCGGATTCTGGGCCACGGTGGCGGTCATCATGCCCTGGGCGACCATCTTGCGCGCCTCGGGAATACCGTCGGTGCCGACCACCAGGATCTTGCCGGTCTGTCCCGCGTTGGCCACCGCCTGCGCCACGCCCATCGCCATGGTATCGTTGGCGCAGTAGAAGGCCTTCAGCTGGGGATGACGTTGCAGCACATTGGTCGCCACGTCCAGCGCCTTGATGCGATCCCAATCCGCCGGCTGGCTGGCCACCAGCTTGATATGGCTGTTGGCCTTGAACTCCGCGGTCGCGCCGTTGCGCCGCGCCTCGCCCGAGGCGTTGCCGGCCTTGCCTTCGATAATGGCCACTTCGCCGCCCTGGGCGCCCAAGCTATCGATAATAAATTTGGCGCCTTTCGCGCCGACCGCGACATTATCGGTGGTGATAAAGGCTTCGACGTTGCCTTTGGCCTTGGCCAGGCTGGCTAAATCGATTTTTTCGTCGAGGTTAACCAGGTGAATCCCTTTCTGATAAGCCTTGGCGACGGGAATCACCAGATTCACCGCCGATAAAGGCGCAAAGGCGATGCCTTTATAATTCTTATTGGTTAAATCCTCGAATAGTTGTAATTGCGATTGGAAGTCGCCTTCCGACGGTGACGCGAATATATCCACCGTCACGCCGAGATCCTGGGCTTTTTTCTCAATGCCTTGTTTCATCTCTACCCAGAAAGGGTTGGATAATGTTTTAAGAACAACGGCGTAATCGGCTGCCGCGTGGACCACGGTGGACAACATCAGGCCACAGGCGGCGCCACCGGCCAATTTAAGAAATTTATTCATTATTCTATCTCCAAAAGAGAATTATTTATAATCACGCTTCAGGTACTTGGTAATGGAACTCGTTTTTTCCAGGTTTTTATTCGCCAGCTCGATATCCTGCCGCGCTACCGAGACATAAAACGCATCCAGCAGCGTAAGCTGCAAAATACGGGCCGAAGCGTTTCTGCCTAATAACGGCGTTTCCGGCGCCGGTGAACAAATATTAAAATCAGCCAGCTGGGCTATGGGGGAATTGCTGCTATGGGTAATACAAATGATCTTGGCCCCATTATCCTTGGCAATCGACACCACCCGTTTCAGATCGCTGGTGCGGCCCGAATGGGATACCACCAACGCCACATCGCCCGGTTGCAACAGGGAGGCCGACATCATCATCAAATGCGCGTCCAGGTAGGCATTGCAACGCAAGCCGATTTTCAGGAATTTATGCTGCACGTCCGCGCAAATGGAATTAGAGCCGCCGACGCCGTACAGCTCGCGCTGATGGCCGGCAAAAAAGCATTGGGCCGCCTGCTGGATGACGTTGGCGTCGACTATCGCCTGGCCTTCGACAATGGTGCGTACGGTCAGGTTAAACACTTTGTTGACCACATCCTCCGGGCTGTCGGTGGGCGAGAGTTCGGCGGTGATATCATGGTCGGCATGATCGAAGTACTCGACGATGGCGCTGCGCAGCTGGCGAAAGCCGCTGAAACCGAGAATTTTCGACACCTTGACAATCATGGCTTCCGACAGGCCCAGACTCAGGGCCACCTCTTTGATCCCCGAGACGTCGGTGAGGTTGCCGGGAGATAAAAACCACTCCACTATCCGGCTTTCGTTTTCAGTCATGCCTTCTTGTTTAATACGAATATAAGGAGCAATGCCTATGCCGCGCGGCATATCGTTTTGCAGTTCCGCATCATTCATCTGGACTATCTCTGGTGATTAACATTGCCTGTCACTATATCACCATGGCGAAAGTTTAAAATCTGCTGCGAACTTCACGTTTTTTATTAATTTATAAATTTACTTTTTGTGTAAAAATCGAGTCACCGATACGGGTTAATCTCAGGAAGGTATTTTTGGCTATATTAATTCAATAAAATCATATAATTAAAATATATCTTTTGTTGTCGCTTACTGCTGACAGCGAAAAATAGCTTTATCATCAGATTCACAGAATAATTTACCTGGTGAAAAAATCGCAATAAAAACGTTGTATTTTCAATGGATTACGCAGATGAGCCCAAAAAGGCGTCCCAGGGCCTCTATTTATTCTTTATTTATTTTTATTTTCTGTGAAGTTTTCTGAAGTTTGCCGGCGGTGAGCACGGCGGTGATTGGCGGATACGACGCTTGTCGACGCGCTTCGGGAAGGAAACGTTATCAGGGAAGGGGACGGGCGGCGTTTAGCCTCATTGAAAAAATCGTTGCAGGGTGAGAAAGCGGCGCGATAACAGCCGCTTTGGAGAAACGGACCGCGCCGCGGTTATTCTTTTACGCCGTTGAGCATATCGGCGTGATCGTGCAGCGTTTCGTCTTCGCGGCAGTTGCCGATTTCACAATGCCCATACAGATATAAACTATGGTTGGTCAGCTTGATATTGTGCCTTTTGGCAATATCACGCTGGCGCGCTTCGATGAACTCGTCGCGAAATTCGATAACCTTGCCGCAGTCCAGACAGATCAGGTGGTCATGATGATACTGTTGCGTCAGTTCAAAAACGGATTTGCCGCCTTCAAAATTGTGGCGGGTTACGATACCGGCGTCGTCAAATTGGTTTAGCACGCGATATACCGTGGCCAGGCCGATTTCCTCACCCATATCGATCAGTTTTTTGTACAGATCTTCCGCACTGACGTGATGGCATTCCGGATCTTGCAACACTTCCAGAATCTTCAGTCTGGGAAGGGTGACTTTCAGGCCGGCCTTCTTCAATGCAATATTATTGTCAGTCATGCGGGTTTAGTCCTGTTACTTTGATAATCTGATTGTAGGCTAACTTAGCCTATAACATCGGTCGGCCCGAAAAATGTGACGCCGTCTCATTATAAGACTGCCTGTCCAAAATGAAAACCGCGCCTTGTTAACAACTATAGCCCGTTTCAGGGGGCGAATTCTGCAACATTTTGCTAAAAAGGGTGGAACCGCTGCGCTATTGTACCGCGTTGTGGATAAAAGTTAAAAACTTGTATCTATTAATTTGAAAGGATTTAGTTATCAGTGAGGTTGGCGGCGCCGTCCCGACGCCATGACGGCAACCGATTCCCTTGCCGGGCGCCGCGGCGGCGGCACCCTCCCGCACGGCCTTACTTTAGCTGAGCTGCAATTCAGCGCTGATTTGCTTCACCCAGCCGTCCACGCGTTCATTGGTCAGCTCGGGCTGGCGGTCTTCGTCAATGGCCAGGCCGATGAAGTGATTGTCGTCCGCCAGTCCTTTCGACGCTTCGAAATGATAGCCGGCGGTGGGCCAGTGACCGACGATGGTCGCGCCGTTGGGCTCGATAATGTCGCGAATGGTGCCCATGGCGTCACAGAAATATTCGGCGTAATCCTCCTGATCGCCACAGCCGAACAGCGCCACTTTTTTGCCGGAGAAATCTATTTCTTCCAGGGTGGGGAAAAAATCATCCCAGTCACATTGCGCTTCGCCGTAATACCAGGTCGGGATGCCGAGCAGCAGGGTGTCGAACCGCGCCAGGTCTTCTTTACTGCTTTTGGCAATGTCATGAACTTCGGCAACATCCGCACCCAGTTGCTTCTGAATCATTTTGGCAATATTTTCGGTATTGCCGGTGTCACTGCCAAAAAAAATGCCTACAGTTGCCATGAATTTGAAAACCTCTTAAATATTATGGATATGTTCCGTAACAGAATCAGCGATGCTCTGCGGCAATCATAGCAGACCCTTATGCGGGGAGAAACTCGCCGGCCGGGTTTTGTCGCAAATTTGCCCCGTCCGCGGCCTTGGGCCCTGGACGGGATGGCGCTTTACCGGGCCGGCAAGTTTATTCCGGATGCGGATCCGCGCCTTGTTGCCGTTCAAGCTCGGCCAGTAAAATCAATTCGATCAGCTCGCTGCGCGACAGGTTTTGCCGGTAGGCCAGCTCATTTAACGCATCCACCGCCTCGGCGTTGATTTTCAGCTCCACCCGGCGCAGGCCGCGCTTTTTATCCCGGCGCAGCTGGTTACGCTTGTTGATGCGCAACTGCTCATCGCGGGACAGGGGGTTCGTCTTCGGTCTTCCCGGGCGCCGCTCATCGATAAATAAATCCAGGGTGGTGCGGTCCGTTTGTTCTTTTGCCATAGGTCATGAAGGGATTGTGCATCAAGAAGCAGGCGGGCAAACCCCGTCCGGCGGCGTGGCTGGCTACGCCGCCGGACGCGCATCGCCCGTAACGTTATGTTTTATGTACGCCGGGGCTGCCATAAAACACAGCGGGCCATGTTACCCCAGCCCGGTAGCAAACGACAATATTAAACTCGCGGGCGCTAACCCCGGCGGCGGCCCGGCCTATGCTTCCAGGAAACGGGCCAGGGCGCGCATGACCGCCGCGGGTTTCTCCGCATGAACCCAATGACCGGCGCCGGCGACCACATGCGCCCGCGCCCGGGGGAACTGGCGTTGGATCGCCTGGCGGTAACTGTCATCCAGATAAGGCGATTTTTCACCGCGGATAAACAGCGCCGGCCCTAGCCAGGGCGCCGACTCCCGCCAGCCGATAAGCGCCGGATAGTTATCCCACAGCGCCTCGACGTTAAACCGCCACCGGCCCTGGTGAAAGGATTTCAGCAAAAACTGGATGGTTTCCTCATCAAGGGCGTCATGGCGCATGAGCGCCGCCGCCTCCGTGCGCTGTGTGACGCCCGCCGCCTCGACGCGCCTGAGCGCGGCGAAGACGTTGTCATGGTGACGGGTGGGGTAGGCCACCGGCGCCATATCGATAACCGCCAGACGCGCAACGCGGCCGGGCGCCTGGGCGGCGAGGGTCATGGCGACCTTGCCGCCCATGGAATGGCCGATGAGGTGACCGGCGTCGATATGCAACGCATCAAGCAATTCGATCACGTCCCGGCTCATGGCGGCGTAACCGGCATCGTGGTCATGGGGGGACAAGCCGTGATTGCGCAGATCAATCTGCAGGGTGGCGTGGTGTTCCCCAAGCGGCCTGGCCAGCACGCCCAGGTTATCAAGGCTACCGAACAGCCCGTGCAGCAATATCACCGGCAGTGCTTCACCCGGCTGCCGGGCAGGTTGCAGACGATAGTGTAATTTCATCCTGATCCTCATGGCGATAACAGAGCCTGATAGCCTATCATGAGTTATCCGTCCCGCGGCCGTAAAAAAACCGGCGGCGCCAGGAAGGCCCTCGGGGGAAATTCCGACTTTTTACCGAAGCCGGATACTAGCGCTATTCGCGGGGCAGGTTTAGCTTGTATAATCCTTTTGATTGATTTATGAGAAGAAAGCCCCGGATAAAGATGAAAACAATTGAAGTCGACGAAGACCTTTACCGCTATATCGCCAGCCATACGCAGCATATCGGCGAAAGCGCCTCGGATATTTTACGCCGGATGCTGAAATTTAATGCTCAGGCCAGCGCCGCAGCGCGCAGCGCGCCGCCCCCGGAAACCCCCCTCAAGGCGGAGGCCGCGTCGGCGACCCGCGATCGCGTGCGCGCCATGCGTGAGCTCCTCCTTTCCGACAGCTACGCCGAGCAGCGCAAGGCGGTTGATCGTTTTATGCTGGTGCTGTCCACCCTGTATAGCCTGTCGCCCGCCGAATTTACCGAGGCGGCGGATATCCTGCACGGCCGCACCCGTACTTATTTTGCCGCTGATGAGCAGACATTATTGCAAAATGGCAGCCATACTAAACCCAAGCAGGTAGCGCAAACGCCCTACTGGGTTATCACCAACACCAACACCGATCGTAAACGGAGCATGGTGGAACACATTATGCTGGCAATGCAGTTCCCCGTGGAACTGACCGATAAAGTTTGCGGTACCATTTGATCAACAGCAGGCAAGGGAGAAGCACCGATGGCTAATAGCCCCCGCGCCGGGCAGCCCGCCCGGCAAAGCGATTTAATCAATGTCGCGCAGTTAACCTCGCAGTATTATGTGTTGCGTCCGGAGCCGGGCAACACCGCGCATGCGGTAAAATTCGGTACTTCAGGCCATCGCGGCAGCGCGGGGCGCCACAGTTTCAATGAAGCCCATATCCTGGCCATCAGCCAGGCCATTGCCGAAGAGCGCGCCAGGCAGGGCGTTACCGGCCCGTGTTATGTGGGCAAGGACACCCATGCGCTGTCCGAACCGGCGTTTATTTCGGTATTGGAAGTACTCAGCGCCAACGGCGTGGAAATCATCGTCCAGCAGGACAACGGCTTTACCCCGACGCCGGCGGTGTCCAACGCCATCCTGACGCACAATCGCGCCGGCGGCGCCCAGGCCGACGGCATTGTCATCACCCCGTCCCATAATCCGCCGGAAGATGGCGGCATCAAATACAATCCGCCTAACGGCGGACCGGCGGACACGAATCTGACCAAAGTGATCGAAGAGCGCGCCAATGCCCTGCTGGCGGACGATTTGCGCGGCGTTAAGCGCCAGTCGCTGGACGCGGCCTGGAACAGCGGCCATATCCATGCGCAGGATCTGGTGCAGTCCTATGTGGCGGGGCTGGCCGAGGTCGTGGACATGGCGGCCATCAAAAAAGCGGGACTGAAACTGGGCGTCGATCCGCTGGGCGGGTCCGGCATTGCCTATTGGCAGCGCATCGCCGAGCATTACCAACTTGATTTGACGCTGGTGAACGAGCAAATCGACCAGACCTTCCGCTTTATGTATCTCGACCACGACGGCATTATCCGCATGGACTGTTCGTCCCAATGGGCCATGACCGGCCTGCTGTCGCTGCGTGATAAGTTCGACCTGGCCCTGGCCAACGATCCGGATTACGATCGGCACGGCATCGTTACCCCGGCGGGTCTTATGAACCCCAATCATTTCCTGGCGGTGGCGATCAACTACCTGTTCCAGCACCGTCCGCAGTGGGGCGCCGACGTGGCGGTGGGCAAAACCCTGGTCTCCAGTGAAATGATTGACCGGGTGGTGGCCGATCTGGGCCGCCGTCTGGTGGAAGTGCCCGTCGGGTTTAAATGGTTTGTCGACGGCCTGTTCGACGGCACCCTGGGTTTTGGCGGCGAAGAGAGCGCCGGCGCCTCGTTCCTGCGTTTTGACGGCAAGCCCTGGTCCACGGATAAAGACGGTATCATTATGTGCCTGCTGGCGGCGGAAATTACCGCGGTCACCGGTAAAAATCCCCAGCAGCACTATGATGAACTGGCGCAACGTTTCGGCGCGCCCAGCTATAACCGCATCCAGGCGTCGGCCACCCACGCGCAGAAGGCCGTTTTGGCCAAGCTGTCGCCTGAAATGGTCTCTGCCAGCACCCTGGCCGGCGACCCCATCACCGCGCGCTTGACCGAGGCGCCCGGCAACGGCGCGTCCATCGGCGGCCTGAAGGTGATGACCAAAAACGGCTGGTTCGCCGCGCGGCCGTCCGGCACCGAGGAGGCCTACAAAATTTATTGCGAAAGCTTCCTGGGGCCTAAGCACCGGGAACAAATCGAACGCGAGGCGGTGGAAATCGTCGGCGAAGTACTGGCCGGGGCACAATAAGGCCCGCCCGGCGGTTGGCGCATCTCGCGCCGCCGCCATACCCGCCGTTACGGGGGAGCTTTCATTATCCAAGGCGCTGATTTATCAGCGCCTTTTTTTGCGTTTCAGCGCCGCCAGGCAGCCGGTGATACTGGCGCGCAGATAAAAAAATCCTCATTTAGATATATCTTTTATTGCTTTTTTCTTGTTATGCGTTAATTTAGATATATCTAAATAACCGGGAGAGAACCATGCTTTATCATCATCATTATGCCTTGCACGACCGTGGCGGTATGCATGGCGGCAGGGGACACCATGAGCGCCACGGGCACCATGACGGCGAACACAGGACGCAGCGTCTGTTCGGCCATGGCGATCTGCGCATGATCCTGCTGGCGCTGGTGGCCCGCAAACCCAGCTACGGCTATGAGCTGATCAAGGAAATCGAGCTGGCTTCTTCCGGGTTGTACATTCCCAGTCCAGGCGTAATTTACCCGACCCTGAGCCTGCTGGTGGATCAGGACTTCCTGATGTCGGTCACCGCCGAAGGCCAGAGCCGTAAGAACTACCAGATTACCCCGGCGGGCGAGGAAGAGCTGGCCGGGCATCAGGCGGCGATTACCGCCCTGTTCGAACGGCTCGCCCAGGCAGGCAAACGCGGGGAAGGCAGCCTGATCCCGGGCATAACCGACAGCATGCGGCAATTAAAGGGATTGTTACGCGGCAATATGCTGCGCGCCGATCTGACGCCGGCGCAGGTCGAGCGGATAAACACCGCCTTGCTGGAGGCGGTTAATACTATAGCGCAGGTGCTGGCGGCGCCGGCGGAGGAAAATCATGGCGGGATATAAATACAGAATTACCGTGGCGCCCATCGCCGATAAACACGGCCAGCCGCTGGAAATGCCCGCGCTGTCGTTCGAGGTTGAAAACCACGATGAAATCCTGGGCATCGTGACGCGTTTACAGGGGCGGGAGGATCTGGCCTTCGGACCTGAGAAAACCGCGTCTTTCGCCATCGGCCTCAAGCTGTTCTCGGAGGTGATGATGGAATATCGCAAACATCCCTTGTTTGCGCCGCTGCGTGAACCGTTTCGCGATTTTATGCAGTTGTTGAAGAAGGGACCGGGCGCGGCGGGTTAACGCCAGGCTGATACAGCCGCCTAGGGCATAAAACGGTAGCCGATGCCGGTCTCGGTCAGCAGGTGGTTGGGCTGGGCCGGATCCCGCTCCAGCTTTTGCCGCAGATGGCCCATGTAAATGCGCAGGTAATGGCTGTGTTCCACCGCGTTGGGCCCCCAGACCTCTCCCAGCAGATAACGTTGGGTGAGGACCTTGCCCTGATGGGCAATCAGGACGGCCAGCAGGCGGAATTCGATGGGCGTTAAATGCAACAGCTCGCCGTCACGTGTCACCTGGCGGTTGGCCAGATCCACGCTCACCGCCGCAAAATTCACCGTCGCGGGCTTTTCATCGCCGCGCAGCGGACGCCGGAGCGCGACGCGTACGCGCGCCAGCAGTTCCCCGATGCCGAAGGGCTTGGTCAGGTAATCCTCCGCGCCGGCGTCCAGAGCATCGATTTTATCCTGTTCGTCGCTTCTGGCCGACAGCACCACGACGCTGATTGAACTCCACAAGCGTAAATCGCGGATAAAATCCACGCCGTTGCCGTCCGGCAGCCCCAAATCGAGCATGATGAGATCCGGTTTACGGCTGGCCGCCTCGAGCAAGCCGCGCTCCATGGTGGCCGCCTCAAATACCCGGTAGCCTTCGCGTTCCAGCGCCTGGCGGACAAAACGGCGGATGGCGTCCTCATCTTCGATTATCAGGATATTGGCAGTCAGGGTGCTCACGTTTCCTCCTGTGGCGTCATAGCGGGCGGGCGCGTCCAGCGGCAGGGTAACATAAAAAAAGCGCCTGCTCGCCTGGGTATTATCCGCGTATATCCCCGCGCGGTGAATCTTTATCTCTATACGATCCCGCGTCGGCCGGGGAACATTGCCGCAACCGCGCAAAGCGTGCGGCGCGGCGCGTAAAATTACGCTAAACAAGACGCTTTATGGGCTAAAAAAGCGCACTCTTCGTGCTACGCCGGCATCGGCGGCCCGCGCTTTAACCCGCGGGACTTTTGTCGCAAACCCGCCGCGGGTCCGGGGATAATCGTCTACGCTTTGCTTAACGATCGATTATATGTGGGAGTCATGCATGGGCAATAAAATCCCCGTCGGCATCAGCGCCTGCCTGATGGGAGAAAAAGTCCGTTTTGACGGCGGACACCGCCGCTTCGCGTTTGCCATGGACGAACTGGCTCCCTACGTGCGTTTTGCGCCCATCTGCCCCGAAATGGCCATCGGTTTGCCCACCCCCCGGCCGGCGCTGCGTTTGGTCAGGGACGAGCAGGGCCGCATCGCCATGCGCACCGGCAAAAACCAAAACGACGACGATCTGACGCAGCCGATGCAGTCGTTTTCCGAGCAGCAGGTGCAAACGCTGGGCGATCTATGCGGGTACATCGTCTGCGCCAAATCGCCCAGTTGCGGAATGGAACGGGTCAGGGTGTACGATCGCGCCGGCGCGCGCAAAAACGGCGTCGGCCTGTATACCGGGGAACTGATGCGGCAATTGCCGTGGCTGCCGGTGGAGGAAGATGGCCGGCTGCACGACGCGCAACTGCGCGAGAATTTCGTCGCCAGGGTTTATACGCTGTACGAGTTTAATCAACTGCTGCAACAGCCCTTGACGCGCGGCGGGCTCATGGCGTTCCACAGCCGTTATAAATTGCTGCTGCTGGCTCATTCCCAGCCGCAGTACCGGCAGATAGGGCCGTTTGTCGCGGCCATGGATCGCTTTGCTACGCTTGAAAGTTTTGCCCTGGAATACCGTAACCGACTGATGGCGCTGCTGTCGAACAACGCCACACGGCCGAACCATACCAATGTCCTGATGCATGCGCAGGGCTACTTCCATCGTTACCTGACGCAAAAACAGCGCCAGGAGCTGACGTCGCTCATCGACAGCTACCGGCAGGGCATGCAGCCCCTGCTGGCGCCGATTACGCTGCTTAAGCATTATATGGCCGAATATCCTGACGCCTGGCTGGCGCAGCAACGCTATTTTGAACCCTATCCGGAAGCCCTGCGGCTACGTTACGGGCATTGACCGCCCTTCACCGTTATCAAGGAAGAACCCATGAAAACACATCTTGTCTGGCTGCGCGCGGATTTACGCCTCCACGATAACCCGGCGCTCTATGCCGCCTGCCGTGATCCTGACGCCAGGGTGCTGGCGGTTTATATCGCCACGCCGGAGCAATGGCGCCTGCACGGCATGGCGCCGCGCCAGGCGGCTTTCCTGCTGGATAATCTGGCGGCGCTGCGCCATGGCTTGACGGCGCGCGGCATTGCTTTGCATTACCATCAATGTCCCGATTTTAATGCCTCGGTGGCATGGCTCACGGATTTCTGCCGGCGGCAACAGGCTGACGCGCTGTTCTACAACTACCAGTACGAATTTAACGAGCAGCGGCGCGATCGCGCTCTGGAGCAGGCCCTGGACGGCCAGGTGATATGCCAGGGGTTTGATGACGGCACGCTGCTGCCGCCCGGCAGCGTGCGCACCGGCGACAGCGGCATGTATAAAGTGTTTACCCCGTTTCGCAACGCCTTTCTGCGCAAGCTGGCCGAGGCCGATCCGCAATGCCTGCCCGCGCCGTCGCGCCGGATAAACGCGGCGCCTGAGCCGGCGGACGGCCTGGCCCCGTTTGATTATCCCCGGCAGGCGCCGGGGGAGGCGTATCCCGCGGGCGAGGACGTCGCGCTGTCGCGGCTGCGTACCTTTTGCCATCAGCAAATGCAGGACTACCGCAAGATGCGCGATATTCCCTCCCAGGACGCCACCAGCAGGCTGTCCGCCTATCTGGCGCTGGGCGTACTCTCCCCGCGCCAGTGCTATAATCGCCTGCGCAGCGCTTATCCCCAGGTGCTGGAACATGCCGACAGCGGCGCGTTTACCTGGCTCAATGAGCTGATCTGGCGTGATTTTTATCGTCACCTGATCGTGGCATATCCCGCCCTATGCAAGCACCAGCCGTTTATCGGCTGGACCCGCCATGTGGCGTGGCGCCGGGATGACGTCCTGCTTGCCGCCTGGCAGCAGGGCAATACCGGCTACCCCATCGTCGATGCCGCCATGCGCCAGATGAACCAAACCGGATGGATGCATAACCGGCTGCGCATGATTACCGCCAGCTTCTTGGTAAAAGATCTGCTTATCGACTGGCGCGAAGGCGAGCGGTATTTTATCTCCCGGCTGATTGACGGCGACCTTGCCGCCAATAATGGCGGCTGGCAATGGGCCGCCTCCACCGGCACCGACGCCGCGCCGTATTTTCGTATTTTCAATCCCACCACCCAGGGACGCCGCTTCGATGAACAGGGCGTGTTTATCCGCCGCTGGCTGCCGGAGCTGGCGGCGGTGCCGGACAGCTATGTGCATGAACCTCACCGTTGGCCCGGGGCCGGCCACGCCGGACTGGATTATCCCCGGCCGATAGTTGATCATGGCAGCGCACGCCAAACCACCCTGGCGGCGTATCAAGCCGCCAAAAACCTGGGGCTGAGTTCCGGGACGGGGTAAACGTCGGGGTTCTTGCGACAGAAGGTATTCTCAGTATGCGTAACAATGAATTGGAACAACTTATCCATCGGCATCTCAACAGCGTTTCCTTCCAGGACTATGCGCCCAACGGCCTGCAGGTAGAGGGGCGCGCCGAGGTGCAACGTATCGTCACCGGCGTTACCGCCTGCCAGGCGCTGCTGGACGCGGCGGTGGAACATCATGCCGATGCGATTCTGGTGCATCACGGTTATTTCTGGAAGAATGAGCCGCCGGTCGTTACCGGCATGAAACGCCGGCGCCTGAAAACCCTGCTGGCGCACGATATCAATCTGTTTGCCTGGCATCTGCCCCTGGACGCCCATCCTGAGCTGGGCAACAACGCCCAACTGGCCGCCTTGCTGGATATCAGCGTCAAGGGACAGCTGGAGCCGCTGGTGCCGTGGGGTGAGTTGAATCCCGCCGTCAGCGCGCAGGAGCTCCTTCGCCGGTTGGAAATGCGCCTTGAGCGCGAGGTATTGCACTGCGGCGATAACGCGCCGGCGCTGATCGCGCGCCTGGCCTGGTGTACCGGCGGCGGGCAGGGGTTTATCGAACAGGCGGCGCGCGCGGGGATGGATGCGTTTATAACCGGCGAAGTGTCGGAGCAAACCATCCATACCGCCCGGGAAATGGGCCTGCATTTTTTTGCCGCCGGCCATCACGCCACCGAACGGGGCGGCATCAAGGCGCTGGGCGACTGGCTGGCGCGAACGCATGGTTTTGACGTGACGTTTATCGATATTCCCAATCCGGCTTGACCGGCGGCTATTACATTTTGCCCGGAAACGCTTTACAGTACCTGCAAATAAACCATTGGTTAACCGGCTTATAATTTTCTTAAAAAGTACATAGCGAAACCGTAGCCGGCGCCGAAACAGGTCTTCAGGAGGTCTGGTTGCAACGGGCTAGATGTTATTTATTAGGTGAGCGCGCCGTGGTGCTTGAGCTGGAACCCCCGGTTACCCTGGCGAGCCAGCGGCGGATCTGGGGGCTGGCCGCACGTCTGGCGCACCACGACGAGGTGCGCGAGGCCATTCCCGGCATGAATAATCTCACCGTGCTGCTGACCCATCCCCAGCAGTCGGCGCTGGATGCCATCGAGCGTTTGCAAATGTGGTGGGAAGAGAGCGATGCCATCATTCCCGAAGCGCGCGAGGTGGAGATTCCGGTGGTTTACGGTGGCGAAAGCGGCCCGGATTTAGCCTGGGTGGCGGAGCAAACCGGCCTGTCGCCGCGGCAGGTGGTGGAGCGCCATGCGGGCGCGGCGTATATCGTCTATTTTCTGGGTTTCCAGCCGGGATTTCCCTATCTGGGCGAATTGCCGGAGATCCTGGCCGTCCCTCGCCGCGCCGAGCCGCGCTTGTCCGTACCGGCGGGGTCGGTCGGCATCGGTGGTAAACAGACCGGGGTTTATCCGCTGGCCACACCCGGCGGCTGGCAAATTATCGGCCGCACGCCGCTTAAGCTGTTTGACCCGCTGAACACATCGCCGACGCTGCTGCTGCCCGGTGATAATGTGCGCTTCGTGCCGCAAAAGGAGGGCGTATGTTGAAGGTTATACACGCCGGCATGATGACCGCCGTCCAGGACGGGGGGCGCACCGGCTACCGTAACCTTGGCATCAGCCAGGGCGGGGTGCTTGATCTGCCGGCCATGCAAATGGCCAATCTGCTGGTGGGCAATGACGCGCAAGCCGCCGTGCTGGAAATTACCCTTGGCCAATTCAGTGCCGATATTACCGCCTCGGGCTGGGTGGCCCTGACCGGCGCGGATTGCCATGCGCAATTGGATGGCCAACCGGTCTGGACCGGCTGGCGCTTCAAGGTCCAACCTGGCCAGACATTGAAGCTGGGAACGCCGAAACACGGCATGCGCAGCTATCTGGCGGTGTCCGGCGGCTTCGACGTGCCGGTGGTGCTTAACTCACGCAGCACCGATCTGAAAGCGGGATTCGGCGGCCACCAGGGCCGGATGATTGGCGACGGCGATGTACTGCGCGCCGGCCAGCCGCGATATCAGCCGACCCGGCAAATGGGTATCAGGCAACTGCTGTTCGGCAACCGGGTGCGCGCGTTGCCCGGCCCTGAATACCGTGAATTCAGCGCTGACTCCCAGGATGCCTTCTGGCGTTCCAGCTGGCAGCTCAGCCCCCAAAGCAATCGCATGGGGTATCGCCTGCAGGGCCCGACGCTTATCCGCAATACCGATCGCGAGCTGTTTTCGCATGGTTTGCTGCCGGGAGTAGTGCAGGTACCGCACGGCGGCCAGCCTATCGTGCTGATGGCTGACGCCCAGACTACCGGCGGCTACCCCCGTATTGCCTGCGTTATTGCCGCCGATCTGTTCCATCTGGCGCAGATCCGCCTGGGCGAGCCGATCCATTTTATCCAGTGTACGCTGGAAGAGGCCCAGGGGGCCTGGCTCGATCAGCAGCGTTACCTGGAGCAGATCGCCTGGCAGCTTGAACTTACCCGGCAGCAGGAGGTACCGTCTACGCCGCCGGCCGGAACACACGCAAAGGTGAACTAATGGATCTCAACGCCGATTTGGGTGAAGGCGGCGCGCACGATGAAGCGTTGCTGCAGCTGATAAGCTCGGCCAATATCGCCTGTGGATTTCATGCCGGCGATGCGGACACCATGCGCCAGTCGGTAACCTGGGCGCTGCGCTATGGCGTCGCCATCGGCGCCCACCCAAGCTTTGCGGATCGCGAAAACTTCGGCCGCAGCGCGATGGCGCTGCCGGCGGAAACCGTTTATGCCCAGGTGGTGTATCAACTGGGCGCGCTTGCGGCTATCACCCGTGCGCAGGGAGGGCGTATGGTCCATGTCAAACCGCATGGCATGCTCTATAACCAGGCCGCGCGCGATCCGGCCCTGGCGCAGGCCATCGCCCGCGCGGTCAAAGACGTCGACCCATCCCTGCGCCTGGTGGGCCTGGCGGGGAGCGAACTGATCAAGGCCGGCGAGCGCCTGGGGCTTACCGTCAGGCACGAGGTCTTCGCCGATCGCCATTACCGCCGGGATGGCAGCCTGGTGCCTCGCGGCGAGCCGGACGCGCTGATTACCGACCCGGACCAGGCCCTGGCGCGTACGCTGGAGATGGTACGCCAGAACCGGGTCCGCACGCCTGCGGGCGAGTGGATCAGGCTGCGGGCGGATACCGTCTGCCTGCATGGCGACGGCCCCCACGCGCTGGCGTTTGCCCGGCGCATACACGCCTGTTTTCTCGACCAGGGCATCCCCATCGCCGCGTCATGACCGCGCGCTTGCCCCGCTGACCAGGGATGGCCGCCGGATCAGCGGCGCCGCGTTATTACCCTCTTGTCTTCTATAGGTATTCCCTATCTCCCGCGCCGCTGATTTATTGGTAATCTGACGCCCATGGGCCCGTTGTGCCACTCATTCTTTTTATTCGTCTTCGAGGATCTCATCATGCAACAGGCGGTAAACCTTTGGCCTTTATTGGGCATCCTGGCGATTATCATAGGATTTTTGCTGCGCGTGAACGCTGTGCTGGTAGTCATTATCGCCGGCGTCATTACCGGCCTTGCGGCGCATATGCCCATCACCGTCATCCTGGAAAAACTCGGTTCGGGATTTTTAGCCACCCGTAACCTGGCGTTTATTTTATTGATCCCCCTGGCGGTAATCGGTTTGCTGGAGCGTCATGGCTTAAAGGAGCATGCGCAGCACTGGATCGCCAAAATCAAGCGCGCCACCGCCGGGCGGCTGCTGATCGTGTATTTACTGGCGCGCGAACTGACGGCGGCCATGGGCCTGACCAGCCTGGGCGGTCATCCGCAAATGGTGCGCCCGCTGCTGGCGCCGATGGCCGAAGGCGCCTGCGAAAACCGCTATGGCGATTTGCCGCAGGACGTACGCTACCGCCTGCGCGCCATGGCGGCCGCCACCGATAACGTCGGGTTATTTTTTGGCGAGGATATTTTTGTCGCCTTCGGCGCCATTATTTTCATGCACAATTTTATGCTGGAATCGGCTGGCATCCAGACCGAACCCTTGCATATCGCCCTGTATGGCGTGCCCACCGCCATCTTCGCCTTCCTGATCCACGCGTTTCGCCTCAGGCGCATGGACCAGCGCCTGGCGGCACAGCTCACGGCGCTCAACCAGGCCGCATTACAGTCGGCGGGGAGCGAAAAATGACGTTTCAACAAAACTATCTCTATTGGCTGGCGGGCGTAGTGCTGCTGATTGTCGCGGTGATGTCGCTGCGCGACAAAGCCAACCCCCGGCGCTGGCTGACGGGCGTTTTCTGGGGGCTTTACGGGCTGGTGTTCCTGGTTGGCGACTGGAGCTATGCGCTGACGGCGCGGTTTCTTGGGCCGGGAGCCGATGCGCAGCGCGCGCTGCATATCGGCGTCGGCGTGCTGGTGATCCTGATGGCGCTGATTGCCGGTTTCGGCGGGGTACGGCTGGGCGGCTATCATCGGCGCAGCGCGCAAGAGCGTGAAGAAAGCGCCCGCCGTCTGGGCAATCGCCTGTTTATTCCGGCGCTGGTTATCCCGGTAGTGACGGTGGCTGGCGTACTGTTGTTCAATAACCTTCCCGCGCTACAGCACGGGCTGTTCGGCACCGGCAATAACGCCACCCTGGTGACGCTGTTTTCCATGACCTGCGGCTGTATCATCGGCCTGCTTCTTGCCCTGAGGTATACCCACGACCGGCCGCTCCAGTCGGTACAGGAGGCCAGGCGTCTGCTTGATTCCATCGGCTGGGCCTTTATCCTGCCGCAGATCCTCGCCACCCTCGGGCTGCTGTTCACCAGCGCCGGCGTCGGCAGCGCGATTGCGCACCTCACCGAAACCTATCTGGCGGTAAATAACCGTTTTATCGCGGTGGCGGTATTTGCGGTGGGCATGGCGGCGCTGACCATGATCATGGGCAATGCCTTCGCGGCGTTTCCCATCGTGGCCGCCGGCATCGGTATCCCGATCCTGGTGCTTGAGCACGGCGGCAACCCGGCGGTGATGGCGGCGGTCGGCATGTTTTCCGGCTACTGCGGGTCTCTGATGACGCCTATGGCGGCCAATTTCAACCTGGTGCCGGCGGCGCTGCTGGAATTACCCGACCGCTATGCGGTGATCAAAGCGCAAATACCCACCGGCTTAACGCTATTGGCGGTCAATATTTTCCTGCTCTACTTTATGATGTAACGGGCTAAGCGCCGGCCCTGAAAAAATGACAAGATAAACAGCGATAAAAAAATACTCTGTTGAAAAATAGCGGTGCTGATAGTCGTCGACAATACGAGGGAGTGGAGTATGAAAACCGTCCTGCTGACCGGTTTTGAGCCTTTTGGGGGCGAACAGATCAATCCCTCGTGGGAAGTGGTAAAACAATTCCATCAACGTCGCCTTGGCGACGCCACCGTTATCGCCTGTCAACTGCCCTGTGTCTATGGCCGCTCGGTGCACATGCTTAACGACCTGATTGATCGCCACCGGCCCGCGCTTATCCTGGCGGTGGGGCAGGCGGGCGGCAGGGCACGCCTGTCGGTGGAGCGTGTGGCGATTAATATCGACGATGCGCGCATTGCCGATAACCTCGGACAGAAGCCCATCGACGAGCCGATCATTAACGGCGGACCGGCGGCCTATTTCGCCACCGTACCCATCAAAGCCATGGTCCAGGCCATGCGTGATGCGGGCGTCCCGGCCGAGGTATCGCAAAGCGCCGGTACCTATGTTTGCAACCATGTGATGTACGGCCTGCTGCATCGCCTGGCCCAACTGGACTATGGCGCTAGGGGAGGATTTATCCATACTCCCTACCTGCCGCAGCAGGCGGCGGCGCTGGCCGATGCGCCCAGCATGGCGGCGGATATCATAACGATGGGATTGGACATTGCCATCCGCACCGCGCTGCAAACCGAGCAAGATGCGAAGATTAGCAGCGGCGCGCTCAGCTAAACCATAAAAAAACGCCGCGTAAGCGGCGTCTGACATGCCAGGTCCGCTAACGCTGGACTCAATGCAGACGTGTTAAAGGGAGAGCGTGCCAATGGGGTCGAATCGGGCGTGGTATTCCCGCCCGACCGAGCGCCCCATGGCGCGGTATGCCCGCCAACACCGAGCTCAAAGCAGACGTGTTCAAGGGAGAGCGTGCCAATGGGGTCGAATCGGGCGTGGTTTTCCCGCCCGACCGAGCGCCCCATGGCGCGGTAGGCCCGCCAACACCGGGCTCAAAGCAGACGTGTTCAAGGGAGACCGTGCCAATGGGGTCGAATCGGGCGTGGTGTTCCCGCCCGACCGAGCGCCCCATGGCGCGGTAGGCCCGCCAACACCGGGCTTAAAGCAGACGTGTTCAGGAGAGACCGTGCCAGTGGGGCCGAACCGGGCGTAGTGTTCCCGCTCGACCGAGCGCCCCATGGCGCGGTAGGCCCGCCAACACCGGGCTCAAAGCAGACGTGTTCAAGGGAGACCGTGCCAGTGGGACCGAACCGGGCGTAGTGTTCCCGCTCGACCGAGCGCCCCATGGCGCGGTAGGCCCGCCAACACCGGGCTCAAAGCAGACGTGTTCAAGGGAGACCGTGCCAGTGGGACCGAACCGGGCGTAGTGTTCCCGCCCGATCCAGCGCCCATGGCTCGCCAGACTTATTTGATCTGCGATGTAAATTCGCGTTTATCATACCCGGTATACAGCTGACGCGGACGCGCAATCTTAACGCCGTCGTCATGCATTTCCTTCCAATGGGCAATCCAGCCCACGGTACGCGCCATGGCGAAAATCACGGTAAACATGGTCGACGGAATGCCCATGGCCTTCAGGATAATACCCGAATAAAAGTCCACGTTCGGATACAGCTTCTTCTCGATAAAGTACGGATCATGCAGGGCAATATGCTCCAGCTCCATGGCCACCGCCAGCAAATCGTCAGACAGCTTCAGTTCCTTAAGCACTTCATGACAGGTCTCGCGCATCACAGTGGCGCGCGGATCGTAGTTCTTGTAAACCCGGTGACCGAAGCCCATCAGACGGAAAGAGTCGTTTTTATCCTTGGCGCGTTCAATAAACGCCGGAATATGCTCGACGCTTGAGATCTCTTCCAGCATCCGCAGCGTCGCCTCGTTGGCGCCGCCATGAGCCGGGCCCCATAACGACGCGATACCCGCGGCGATACAGGCGAACGGATTGGCGCCCGACGAACCGGCGGTACGCACGGTGGAGGTGGAGGCGTTTTGCTCGTGATCCGCGTGCAGGATCAAAATACGGTCCATCGCGCGTTCCAGGACAGGATTAACCACATACTCCTCGCACGGCGTGGAGAACATCATATGCAGGAAATTACCGGCATAGGAAAGATCGTTACGTGGATACACAAACGGCTGGCCGATGGAATATTTGTAACACATCGCGGCAACCGTGGGCATCTTGGACAATAAACGGAACGCCGCTATTTCGCGGTGGCGCTCGACATTAACGTCCAGCGAATCATGATAAAAAGCCGCCAGCGCGCCGGTCACGCCGCATAATACCGCCATCGGATGCGAGTCGCGGCGAAAGCCGTTGAACAGACGTGTAATCTGCTCATGCACCATGGTGTGGCGGGTGACGATATCGCGGAATTCGTCATACTGCTCCCGGGTCGGCGCTTCGCCGTTCAGCAGGATGTAGCAGACTTCAAGAAAATTGGAGTGTAGTGCCAGTTGATCAATAGGATAGCCACGATGCAATAAAACGCCTTCGTCACCGTCAATATAGGTAATTTTAGATTCACAGGATGCGGTGGAGGTAAAGCCGGGATCAAAGGTAAAATAACCTTTGCCGCCCAGGGTGCGGATATCTATTTCTTTGGCACCCAGGGTTCCGGTCAATACGTCCAGTTCGATTGGCGCTTCACCGGGTAGGTTCAGCGTCGCTTTATTGTCTGCCATTACAATCTCCTTAGCGCTTTTATGATAAATCTCCCACCGTGGAATACCGGCATGCCCGCGGGGCCTTGCGCTTTTATTGTCAGTCCGTCGCTCCGACTTAATGCAATGCAGGGCACAGAGCGTGAGGATGATGCAAGTTATTCCCGTTCAGGATGAAAGAACGGCGGTTCCCGGTTGTTGAAGATTTACTGATATTAATTTTAGCTAGTTTAACGGAAGTCTAAACCGCGAAGTTTAAGACTCGCTTCACACTGTTGCATAATCTTTGTCGCGGCGAAAGCGTCTCGGCCATTACTTGCATCGGTTATAGCATATCCGCCGCGCCATTTGTAATTGAATTGTTGCTTTTTTGTCAATGCGGTTATATAGATTTAAGGTAATTGTAAAATTCGTGACCCAGGTCACTAAACAGCCTAAATGTTACCAAACAAATTGTAGGGTAATTGTAATCATTATGTGAAAGCCATATACTTCACAAAGGTCTCCGGAAGTCCCTGTTGTAGGAGCACCCAGCGTTATTTAACGCGTCATTTAAGCACAAGGGATTTGTTTATTGAGCACATGACGTGTCATGGTTAGCCTTAACGCTGTCTGAATCCACCCAGGACCGGAGGAAGGAAAAATAATAATAGCTGTGTGGGCAAAACCGTGAAAAAACAAAGGCCTGTCAACCTGGATCTGCAAACGATCCAGTTTCCTGTTACTGCGATAGCTTCTATTCTCCACCGTGCCAGTGGCGTCATCACGTTTGTGGCCGTCGGCATTCTGCTCTGGATCCTCGGATTGTCGCTTTCCTCCGCCGAAGGTTTCGCCCAGGCCGCCGCCATCATGGATAGCTTCTTCGTCAAATTCATTATTTGGGGCATTTTAACCGCGCTGGCGTATCACGTCATCGGCGGAATTCGCCACATGCTGATGGATTTCGGCTATCTGGACGAAACATTTGCCATGGGTAAATTAACGGCAAATGTTACATTTGTGATCACAATTGTGCTGTCAATACTGGCGGGAGTACTCGTATGGTAAGCAATGCTTCGGCACTGGGACGTAACGGAGTTCATGAGTGGTTATTGGTTCGCGCTTCCGCCATCGTAATTTGCCTGTACATCATCTACCTGCTTGGGTTCGTCGTTTTCGCCGACAGCCTGACCTACGATGTCTGGCGCGGTTTTTTCGCCTTACCCATGACGAAAGTCTTTACCCTGCTGACCCTGTTCTCCGTCCTGGTGCATACCTGGATCGGCATGTGGCAGGTATTAACGGATTACATCAAAGTATTGGCGCTGCGCCTGTTGCTGCAACTGGCGATTGTGATCGTATTGTTGGTGTATTTACTTTATGGAACCGTCGTGGTGTGGGGTGCGTAAATGAGTTTGCCAGTAAGAGAATTTGACGCTGTAGTCGTCGGGGCCGGCGGAGCCGGCATGCGCGCCGCGCTGCAGATTTCCCAAATGGGCCTCTCCTGCGCCCTGGTTTCCAAAGTATTTCCCACCCGTTCCCATACGGTGTCGGCCCAGGGCGGCATTACCGTCGCCCTCGGCAATACCCATGAGGACGACTGGCAATGGCATATGTATGATACCGTCAAGGGCTCCGACTATATCGGCGACCAGGATGCCATAGAATATATGTGCAAGACCGGCCCGGAAGCGGTGCTGGAACTGGAGCATATGGGGCTGCCGTTTTCCCGTCTGGACGACGGCCGCATCTACCAGCGCCCCTTCGGCGGCCAGTCGCTCAACTATGGCGGCGGGCAAGCGGCGCGTACCGCCGCCGCCGCCGATCGTACCGGCCACGCGCTGCTGCACACCTTGTACCAGCAGAACCTGAAAAACCATACCACCATTTTTTCCGAATGGTATGCGCTCGATCTGGTGAAAAACCAGGACGGCGCCTTCGTCGGCTGCACCGCGCTGTGCATTGAAACCGGCGAAGTGGTCTATTTCAAGGCCAAGGCCACCATTCTGGCCACCGGCGGCGCCGGGCGCATCTATCAATCCACCACCAACGCCCATATCAATACCGGCGACGGTATCGGCATGGCGCTTCGCGCCGGCGTGCCGGTGCAGGATATGGAAATGTGGCAGTTCCATCCTACCGGCATCGCCGGCGCCGGGGTACTGGTCACCGAAGGCTGCCGGGGCGAGGGCGGTTACCTGCTCAACAAGGACGGCGAACGCTTTATGGAACGTTATGCGCCGAACGCCAAGGATTTGGCCGGCCGCGACGTGGTCGCCCGTTCCATTATGATCGAGATCCGCGAGGGACGCGGCTGTGACGGCCCGCTGGGGCCGCACGTCAAGCTCAAGCTCGATCATCTGGGCAAGGAAGTCCTGGAATCGCGCCTGCCGGGTATTCTGGAATTATCCCGTACCTTCGCCCACGTCGATCCTATCAAAGAACCGATCCCGGTTATCCCCACCTGCCACTATATGATGGGCGGCATTCCCACCAAAGTCACCGGACAGGCGGTAACGGTGGACGCCCAGGGCAACGACGTGGTGATCCCCGGCCTGTTCGCGGTGGGTGAAATTGCCTGCGTATCGGTACACGGCGCCAATCGCCTGGGCGGCAATTCCCTGCTGGATCTGGTGGTGTTCGGCCGTTCGGCGGGCATGCATCTGCAGGAATCCCTGGCGGAGCAGGGGGCGTTTCGCGATGCCAGCGACGACGATATCGACGCGTCTCTTGCGCGCTACAACCGCTGGAACAACAATCGCACCGGCGAGAATCCGGTGGATATCCGCAAGGCGCTGCAGGCCTGCATGCAGAATAATTTCTCGGTGTTCCGCGAAGGCGATGCCATGGCCAAGGGCCTGGCCGAGCTGAAAACCATCCGCGAGCGGCTTAATGACGCGCGCCTGGACGATACCTCCACCGAATTCAATACCCAACGCGTGGAATGCCTTGAGCTGGATAACCTGATGGAAACCGCGTATTCCACGGCGGTGGCCGCCAATTACCGCACGGAAAGCCGTGGCGCCCACAGCCGCTTCGATTTCCCGGATCGGGATGACGAGCATTGGCTGTGCCACAGCCTGTATTTGCCGGAAAGCGACACCATGACCCGCCGCGAGGTGAATATGCAGCCGACATTACGCCCGGCGTTCCCGCCGAAAGTGCGTACCTACTAAAGGCAGAGGGCTTACGTAATGAAAGTTGAAATTTCGGTTTATCGCTATAATCCTGATGTCGACGACAAGCCGCGCATGCAGGACTACCAGCTGGATGTGGACGAAGGCCACGACATGATGGTGCTGGATGCGCTCATCCAGCTGAAGGAACAGGATCCGACCCTGGCGTTTCGCCGTTCCTGCCGCGAAGGCGTCTGCGGCTCCGACGGCGTGAACATGAACGGCAAGAACGGCCTGGCCTGCATCACCCCGCTGTCCGCCCTGCGCAAAGGCGATAAAAAAGTGATCATCCGTCCGCTGCCCGGGTTGCCGGTGGTGCGTGATTTGGTGGTGGACATGGGCCAGTTCTATGCCCAGTATGAGAAGATTAAACCTTACCTGTTGAATAACGGCAGGAATCCACCGGCCCGGGAGCATTTACAAACGCCGCAGGAGCGCGAAAAACTGGACGGATTATACGAATGTATTCTTTGTGCCTGTTGCTCGACCTCTTGTCCCTCCTACTGGTGGAACCCGGATAAATTTATCGGTCCGGCCGGCCTGCTGGCGTCCTACCGTTTCCTGATTGACAGTCGCGACACCGAAAGGGCGGCGCGGCTGGATGAATTGAACGATGCTTTCAGCGTATTCCGCTGCCACAGCATCATGAATTGTGTCAGCGTATGTCCCAAAGGACTGAACCCGACCAAAGCCATCGGGCATATCAAGAGCTTGCTGGTACAGCATAGCGCCTGATAGTAAAGGCAAATACGTTACATGTTAACCACGGCGAAAACTGAAGCTAACAAGCTTAAGGGATCATAATGCAGAACGGCGCAATGAAGGCCTGGCTGGATTCCTCCTACCTGGCGGGGGCGAACCAGTCCTACATAGAGCAGCTCTATGAAGATTTTTTAACGGATCCTGACTCCGTGGACGACAGCTGGAGTTCGATTTTTAAACAGCTGCCCACCGCCGGCGTCAGCCCCGATCAGCTTCACTCCAAAACCCGGGATTATTTCCGGCGCCTGGCTAAGGACGCAACCCGTTATGCGTCTTCGGTCAACGACCCGGACAATGACTCCAAACAGGTTAAAGTCCTGCAGCTTATCAATGCGTTCCGTTTCCGCGGCCACCAGCATGCCAACCTTGATCCGCTGGGATTATGGAAGCAGGAAACGGTGCCTGATTTAAATCCGGCTTTCCATAATCTGACGGAAGCCGATTTCCAGGAAACCTTCAACGTCGGTTCCTTTGCCATCGGCAAGGAAACCATGAAGCTGGCCGACCTGTATGACGCGCTGAAACGCACCTATTGCGGTTCCATCGGCGCCGAATATATGCATATTACCAATACCGAGGAGAAACGCTGGATCCAACAGCATATCGAATCGGTGGTGGGGCAGCCGAGTTTCGATCGCGACGAAAAGAAACGGTTCCTGAGCGAGCTGACGGCGGCCGAAGGCATCGAGCGCTATCTGGGCGCCAAATTCCCCGGCGCCAAACGTTTTTCCCTTGAGGGCGGCGACGCGCTGATCCCGATGCTGAAGGAAATGATCCGTTATGCCGGCAAGAACGGCACCCGGGAAGTGGTGCTGGGCATGGCCCATCGCGGCCGGCTGAATGTGCTGATCAACGTGCTCGGCAAAAAACCGCAGGACCTGTTCGACGAATTCGCCGGCAAGCATAAAGAACATTTGGGCACCGGCGACGTTAAGTATCACCAGGGTTTTTCTTCCGACATGGAGACCGAGGGCGGCATCGTCCATCTGGCCCTGGCATTCAACCCGTCGCATCTGGAAATCGTCAGCCCGGTGGTGGGCGGTTCGGTGCGCGCGCGTATCGACCGGCTCGGCGAGCAAAGCAGCAAGATGGTGCTGCCGATAACCCTGCACGGGGATGCGGCCATCAGCGGGCAGGGCGTGGTGCAGGAAACCCTGAACATGTCCAAGGCGCGTGGCTATGACGTTGGCGGCACGGTGCGTATCGTGGTCAACAACCAGGTCGGCTTCACGACGTCCAATCCCCATGATGCCCGTTCCACCCAGTATTGCACCGATATCGCCAAGATGGTCCAGGCGCCGATTTTCCACGTCAACGCCGACGATCCCGAAGCGGTGGCGTTTGTGACCCGCGTGGCGCTGGATTTCCGCAATACCTTTCAGCGCGACGTGATGATTGATCTGGTGTGCTATCGTCGCCACGGCCACAACGAGGCGGACGAGCCCAGCGCCACGCAGCCGCTGATGTACCATAAGATCAAGAAACACCCGACGCCGCGCAAGATTTATGCCGATCGCCTGGAACGCGATCATGTCGCCACCCTGGAAGACGCGACCGAGATGGTGAATCTCTATCGCGACGCGCTCGACCGCGGCGAGTGCGTGGTAAAAGAGTGGCGGCCGATGAATATGCACTCCTTTACCTGGCAGCGCTTCCTCAATCACGACTGGGACGAAGCCTATCCCAGCGAAGTCGAGCCCAAACGCCTGCAGGAGCTGGCCCGCCGAATCAGTGAAGTGCCGGAAGGCGTGGAAATGCAGCCGCGGGTGGCCAAAATCTATAGCGATCGCGCCCTGATGGCCGCCGGCAGCAAGCCTTTCGACTGGGGCGGCGCTGAAACCCTGGCTTACGCCACTTTGGTCGATGAGGGCGTGCCGATCCGCCTGTCCGGCGAGGATACCGCGCGCGGCACCTTCTTCCATCGCCACGCGGTGGTGCATAACCAGAAAAACGGCTCCACCTATACGCCTTTGGCGCATGTGCACAATGGCCAGGGCACCTTCCGGGTATGGGACTCCGTGCTGTCGGAGGAAGCGGTGCTGGCGTTTGAGTACGGTTATGCCACCGCCGAGCCGCGCACCCTGGTGATCTGGGAAGCGCAGTTCGGCGATTTCGCCAACGGCGCCCAGGTGGTGATCGATCAATTCATCAGCTCCGGCGAGCAGAAATGGGGACGGATGTGCGGGCTGGTGATGCTGCTGCCCCATGGCTATGAAGGGCAGGGGCCGGAGCACTCCTCGGCCCGCCTGGAGCGCTATCTGCAGCTGTGCGCCGAACAGAATATGCAGGTCTGCGTCCCCTCCACGCCGGCGCAGATTTATCATATGCTACGGCGCCAGGCCCTGCGTAATATGCGTCGGCCGCTGATTGTGATGTCGCCGAAGTCGCTGCTGCGTCATCCTCTGGCCATCTCCTCGCTGGAGGATATGGCGTACGGCAGCTTCCTGCCCGCCATCGGCGAAATCGACGACCTGGATCCCCAGGGCGTCAAGCGCGTCGTGCTCTGTTCTGGTAAAGTTTATTATGATTTATTGGAGCAACGGCGCAAGAACGGGCAGCAGGATGTGGCCATCGTGCGTATCGAGCAGCTATACCCGTTCCCGCACCAGGCGGTGCGGGATGCGCTGCAACCTTTTGCCCATGTCCAGGACTTTATTTGGTGCCAGGAAGAGCCGCTTAATCAGGGCGCCTGGTATTGCAGCCACCATCATTTCCTTGAGGTGATTACTCCGGGTGCATCGCTACGTTACGCGGGACGCCCGGCTTCCGCCTCGCCGGCGGTTGGGTATTTGTCCGTGCACCAGACACAACAAAAAAATCTGGTCAATGACGCGCTGAACGTTAATTAAATATAAGGATAGATAATGAGTAGCGTAGATATTCTGGTTCCCGATCTTCCTGAATCGGTTGCCGATGCAACCGTCGCCACCTGGCATAAAAAGCCCGGCGATAGCGTCCAGCGTGACGAAGTGCTGGTGGAAATCGAAACCGACAAAGTGGTGCTGGAAGTTCCCGCGCCCGAGGCGGGCGTGCTGGATGCCCTGCTCGAGGATGAAGGCGCTACCGTCACCTCCCGCCAGGTGCTCGGACGCCTGCGTCCCGGCGACAGTTCCGGCCAGGAAACCTCGGAAAAAGCGCAGAGCAAGGAATCCACCCCGGCGCAGCGCTACACCGCCGGCCTGGAGGAAGAAAATAACGAAGCGCTGAGTCCGGCCATTCGCCGCCTGATCGCCGAACATGATTTGAAAGCCGAAGAGATTAAAGGCAGCGGCGTCGGCGGGCGCATCACCCGCGAGGATGTGGACAAACACCTGGTCGCCAAAAAAGCCGAACCGGCTCCCGCCGCGGCGCCGGTTGCCAAGGCGCCGGCACCGGAGCCTGCGGTTGCCGGATTGGGCAACCGCAGCGAAAAACGCGTGCCGATGACCCGTTTGCGCAAACGGGTCGCCGAGCGGCTGCTGGAAGCCAAAAACAGCACCGCCATGTTGACTACCTTTAATGAGGTCAACATGAAGCCGATTATGGATCTGCGCAAGCAGTACGGCGATGGCTTTGAAAAACGCCACGGCATCCGCCTCGGGTTTATGTCCTTCTATATTAAAGCGGTGGTGGAAGCCCTGAAGCGCTTCCCGGAAGTTAACGCGTCTATCGACGGCGAAGACGTGGTCTACCATAACTACTTTGACGTCAGCATCGCGGTATCCACTCCGCGCGGGCTGGTCACGCCGGTATTGCGCGACGTGGACGCGCTGGGCATGGGCGATATTGAAAAAGCCATAAAGGAACTGGCGGTTAAGGGACGCGACGGCAAGCTGAAAGTGGAAGAGCTGACCGGCGGCAACTTTACCATTACCAACGGCGGCGTATTCGGTTCGCTGATGTCTACGCCCATTATCAACCCGCCGCAAAGTGCCATCCTCGGCATGCATGCCATCAAGGATCGGCCGATGGCGGTGGGCGGCCAGGTGGTTATCCTGCCGATGATGTACCTGGCGCTGTCCTACGATCACCGTCTGATCGACGGCAAGGAATCGGTAAGTTTCCTGGTCACGGTCAAAGAGATGCTGGAAGACCCGACGCGCTTATTGCTTGATGTATAGCAATCGTCGGCCGCGGGCCGGGAAATCCCCGGGCCGCGGCCGGCAGGTTGCCTGCGGGACGTAGCGCCATGGCGCCTACGGAAAGCACCACTCGAGGGCGGCTGAAGTGCGCCGCCGCCGACACTCCCAGACGAAGATGGAAACAACATCATGAACTTACATGAATATCAGGCAAAACAGCTGTTTGCTCGGTATGGTCTGCCTGCCCCCACGGGTTTTGCGTGCACCACGCCACGGGAAGCGGAAGAATCCGCCTCCAAGATCGGCGCCGGTCCCTGGGTGGTAAAATGCCAGGTTCACGCCGGCGGCCGCGGCAAGTCCGGCGGCGTCAAGGTCGTTAACAGCAAGGAAGAAATCCGCGCTTTTGCCGAACACTGGCTGGGCAAACGCCTGGTGACCTATCAAACGGACGCCCTGGGCCAGCCGGTCCACCAAATCCTGGTGGAAGCGGCAACCGATATCGATAAGGAACTTTACCTGGGCGCGGTGGTTGATCGCGGTTCCCGGCGCGTGGTCTTTATGGCCTCCACCGAAGGCGGCGTGGAAATTGAAAAAGTCGCGGAAGAGACGCCGCACCTGATTCATAAGGTTTCCCTCGATCCCCTGACCGGCCCCCAGCCGTTCCAGGGCCGCGAGCTGGCGTTTAAGCTGGGCTTGTCGGGCAAGCAGGTCGGGCAGTTCACCAAAATCTTCATGGGCCTGGCCGCGCTGTTCCTGGAGCGGGACCTGGCGCTGGTGGAAATTAATCCGCTGGTTATCACCAAGGAAGGCAATCTGGTCTGCCTGGACGGCAAGCTGAGCGCCGACGGCAATGCCCTGTTCCGCCAGCCGGAGCTGCGGGAAATGCGCGATAAGAGCCAGGAAGACGCCCGCGAGGCCCAGGCGGCGCAGTGGGAACTGAACTACGTGGCGCTCGACGGCAATATCGGCTGTATGGTGAACGGGGCCGGCCTGGCCATGGGCACCATGGATATTGTTAAACTGCACGGCGGTTCGCCGGCCAACTTCCTGGATGTGGGCGGCGGCGCCACCAAGGAACGCGTTACCGAGGCTTTTAAGATCATTTTGTCGGATGAAAACGTCAAAGCGGTGCTGGTGAATATTTTCGGCGGCATCGTGCGCTGCGATCTGATTGCCGAAGGCATTATCGGCGCGGTGGCGGATGTGGGCGTCAACGTGCCGGTGGTGGTGCGTCTGGAAGGCAACAACGCCGAGCTGGGTGCTAAAATCCTGGCCGAGAGCGGCCTGAATATCATTGCCGCCACCAGTCTGACCGATGCGGCACAACAAGCGGTTGCCGCGGTGGAGGGAAAATAATGTCCATTTTAATCGATAAAAATACCAAGGTTATCTGCCAGGGATTTACCGGCAGCCAGGGCACATTTCACTCCGAGCAGGCGCTGGCCTACGGCACCAAGATGGTTGGCGGCGTCACGCCGGGCAAGGGCGGCACGGAGCATTTGGGCCTGCCGGTGTTCAATACCGTGCGTGAGGCCGTGGAAAAAACCGGCGCTACCGCCTCGGTTATCTATGTGCCCGCGCCGTTTTGTAAAGATTCCATTCTCGAGGCGGTGGACGCCGGCATTGAGCTGATTATCTGCATTACCGAGGGTATTCCGACCCTGGATATGCTGGTGGTGAAAGCCAAGCTGGAACAGAGCGGCTCACGGATGATTGGGCCGAACTGCCCGGGCGTTATCACCCCCGGCGCATGCAAGATTGGTATTATGCCCGGCCATATCCATAAACCGGGCCGGGTCGGTATTGTGTCGCGTTCCGGCACCCTGACGTATGAAGCGGTGAAACAGACCACCGATACCGGGCTGGGGCAGTCCAGCTGCGTGGGTATCGGCGGCGATCCGATCCCCGGCTCGAGCTTTATCGATATCCTGAAATTGTTCGAACAGGATCCGCAGACCGAGGCGATTGTGATGATCGGGGAAATCGGCGGCAGCGCGGAAGAAGAAGCCGCCGCCTATATCAAGGATCATGTCACTAAACCGGTGGTGGGGTATATTGCGGGCGTTACCGCGCCCAAAGGCAAGCGTATGGGGCATGCCGGGGCGATTATCGCCGGCGGCAAGGGCACGGCGGACGAGAAATTCGCCGCGCTGGAAGCGGCCGGGGTAAAAACCGTGCGCAGTCTGGCGGAGATTGGCACCGCGCTGAAAACCCTGTTGTCATAAGTGCGCCGCGCCCGTTGACACGTTTGTTTGGGATCGGTGTTGGCGGTCCTAGCATGCCATGGGGCGCTCGGTCGGGCGGAAACACCACGCCCGATTCGACCCCATTGTCACGCTCTCCCTTTAACACGCCGCGTTGAGATCGATGTTGGCGGGCATACCGTGCCATGGGGTGCTCGGTCGGGCGGAAACACCACGCCCGATTCGACCCCATTGTCACGCTCTCCCTTTAACACGCCGCGTTGAGATCGATGTTGGCGGGCATACCGTGCCATGGGGTGCTCGGTCGGGCGGAAACACCACGCCCGATTCGACCCCATTGGCACGCTCTCCCTTTAACACGCCGCGTTGAGATCGATGTTGGCGGGCATACCGTGCCATGGGGCGCTCGGTCGGGCGGAAACACCACGCCCGATTCGACCCCATTGGCACGCTCTCCCTTTAACACGCCGCGTTGAGATCGATGTTGGCGGGCATACCGTGCCATGGGGCACTCGGTCGGGCGGGAAAAGCACGCCCGATTCGACCCCATTGGCACGCTCTCCCTTTAACACGCCGCGTTGAGATCGATGTTGGCGGGCATACCCTGCCATGGGGCGCTCGGTCGGGCGGAAACACCACGCCCGATTCGACCCCATTGGCACGCTCTCCCTTTAACACGCCGCGTTGAGATCGATGTTGGCGGGCATACCGTGCCATGGGGCGCTCGGTCGGGCGGGAAAAGCACGCCCGATTCGACCCCATTGGCACGCTCTCCCTTTAACACGCCGCGTTGAGATCGATGTTGGCGGGCATACCGTGCCATGGGGCGCCCGGTCGGGCGGGAAAAGCACGCCCGATTCGACCCCATTGGCACGTTCTCCCTTTAACATGCCGCGTTGAGATCGGTGTTGGCGGGCATACCGTGCCATGGGGCGCCCGGTCGGGCGGAAACACCACGCCTGATTCGGCCCCATTGCCACGCTCTCCCTTGAACACGTCTGCTTTAGGCGCGGCGTTGGCGGGTCTGGCGCGCTATGGAACTAATTGAACTGGTCGGTTCAGTTAGGCATAATGGGCGCCATGGGCAGACAAAAAAAATTCAGTCGTGAGGGTGTGCTGGAGAAGGTGATCCCCGTCTTCTGGCGGCACGGCTTCGCCGGTACCACCTTGGCGCATCTCGAAAAGGCGAGCGGGGTGAATAAATCCGGCCTTTACGCCGAGTTCAGGGATAAGGACGACCTGTTCCTGGCGTGTCTGCGCCACTATATCGATCGGCGCGCCGTGCATGCGGCCTTAAGCGCCCGCCCCCAGGGCTGGGGCAATATCGAGGCGTTTTTGCGATTGTCCTGCGGCTCCCCGGAGCCTCAGGATAGCGTTTGCCCTCAAGGTTGTCTGGCGGTTAACTCCATGCGTGAATTCGCGCTGTTGCCGGCCGGCGCCATCGACATCATTACGCAACTGCGTGAAACGATACGCCCGCTGCTGGTGGAGAATATCAGGGCGGAGGAGACGCGCACCGACGCGGAGATCCTGGCGGAAATGGTGTCGGTATTTTTTTCGGGTCTGTGCATTGAGCAGAACCTGCAACGGGGGTTTGCCGATACCGACTGTAAAATAAGGCGGTTTATGCAGGCGCTGCGTACATTGTAGGCGGCTTTTATGCCCGATCGCCGGATCGAGGTGCACAACCTCCTCGCCGTTTCCCGCCGCCCGCCGTGCAGCATGATGCATTAGCCGTATCATCGTATTGGCGCCCTCGCCCGAAGCATCTGTCACTTCCTTTTTTTATTCGTCGCCTCATCACATTTATTGCAAATTAAATTCATCATTATCATAGCGCGCTTCTATTGCATGATTAGGCCATCCAATAATGCTAACGTAACAAATAAAAAATATCCCTTGGGTTTTATTTTCTTTTAACTTAATTTCGCGATCTTATTAATTACAGTTTTTTAACATTAACGCTTTTATAGAATAAATAAATAACAATATTTAACATACGTGGTGAAAAATTGCGATAAATCAATGATTTTTGATGGCGTTTTATGTTCAAATCAGGATAACTTGCGCTGGCGCAATTTTACTGCCGATGTCGGGTAAGGCCGGATTTGATCGAGAGGTGATTTCCTAACCTGCATCACGAAAAAAGGTATTTATCCTGAGTAAGTTGAGGGGTACTATATGGTTGGTTTAAATCCGGTTAGTGCGTTTCATTAAAATCCGTCGTCGGTTTACCGCTTAGACGCCTGGGCGTTGTTTTTTGGCCGGCCGAACCGATTGTCGGGAACAATTATAAACTCTTTATTATTCACCGCGGGTTGTTGCGTCGCTTTGTTTCGCCAGGGCGCCAGATTACCGCACGTGGGAACCATCCTGCGAGGAGCAAGGAGTCAACATGTTTGATGTCGTCGAACTGTCACGGTTACAGTTTGCCCTAACGGCGATGTACCATTTCCTGTTTGTCCCACTCACCCTGGGGCTGGCGTTTTTATTAGCCATCATGGAAACGGTGTACGTCCTGTCCGGCAAAAAAATCTATAAAGATATGACTAAATTCTGGGGCAAGTTGTTTGGTATCAACTTTGCCTTGGGGGTAGCCACCGGGCTGACCATGGAGTTCCAGTTCGGAACCAACTGGTCGTATTTTTCCCACTACGTCGGCGACATTTTTGGTGCTCCGCTGGCCATCGAAGGATTAATGGCCTTCTTCCTGGAGTCCACCTTTGTCGGCCTGTTCTTCTTCGGCTGGGATCGCCTGAGCAAAACGCAGCATCTGACGGTTACCTGGATGGTGGCGTTAGGTTCCAACCTGTCCGCACTGTGGATACTGGTGGCCAACGGCTGGATGCAAAACCCTATCGCGTCGGATTTCAACTATGAAACCATGCGTATGGAAATGGTCAGCTTCGCCGATCTGGTGCTCAATCCGGTGGCGCAGGTAAAATTCGTGCATACCGTGGCCGCGGGCTACTGTACCGGCGCCATGTTTGTCCTTGGCATCAGTTCCTATTACCTGCTTAAAGGCCGGGATATCGCCTTCGCCAAACGGTCTTACGCCATCGCGGCGGCGTTCGGCATGGCGGCGGTGTTGTCGGTTATCGTGCTGGGTGATGAATCCGGCTATGAAATGGGCGACGTGCAAAAAACCAAACTGGCGGCCATCGAGGCGGAATGGGAAACACAGCCGGCACCGGCCGCGTTTACCCTGTTTGGCATTCCCGATCAGTCCATCCAGCGCAATAACTTCTCCATCCAGATCCCTTTTGCCCTGGGCATTATCGCGACCCGTTCGACGGATCGCCAGGTGACCGGCATCAAGGATCTGATGGTGCAGCATCAGATCCGTATCCGCAACGGCATGAAAGCCTATGAGCTGTTGCAGCAGCTGCGCGGCGGCCATGCCGATCCGGCGGCGCGCGCCCAGTTCAACGCGATAAAACAGGATCTGGGCTATGGCCTGCTGCTGAAACGCTATACGGATGACATCCCCAACGCGACCGAAGAGCAGATCCAGAGCGCCACCAACGACTCTATCCCGCGCGTGGCGCCGCTGTACTTCTCCTTCCGCATCATGGTGCTGGGCGGCGTGCTGATGCTTCTTATCATCACCATGTCCTTTTGGAGCGTGGTGCGTAACCGTATCGGTCAACGGCCGTGGCTGCACCGCGCCGCGCTGTACGGCATTCCCATTCCCTGGATCGCCATCGAAGCCGGCTGGTTTGTCGCGGAGTACGGCCGCCAGCCCTGGGCCATCGGCGAAATACTGCCGACCGCGGTGGCCAATTCCAGCCTGACCGCCGGCGATATCCTGTTCTCCATGGGGCTTATCTGCGGACTCTATACCCTGTTCCTGGTGGCCGAAATGTATTTGATGTTCAAATATGCGCGCCTGGGGCCTAGCAGCCTGCATACCGGCCGCTATCATTTCGAGCAGCCGACGCTCGCCACGCAGAAAGTCTATTAACAGGAGCCTACGCCATGTTTGACTATGAAGTATTACGCTTAATCTGGTGGGCGCTCATCGGTGTCCTGCTGATAGGCTTTGCCGTAACCGACGGTTTCGATATGGGCGTCGGCATGCTGATGCCCCTCCTTGGCCGAACGGATAACGAACGCCGGGTGATGATCAATACCATCGCCCCGCACTGGGAAGGCAACCAGGTCTGGCTGGTCACCGCCGGGGGGGCGCTGTTCGCCGCCTGGCCGATGGTGTACGCCGCGGCGTTTTCCGGCTTTTATATCGCCATGATCCTGGTGCTGGCTTCGCTGTTTTTCCGCCCGGTGGGTTTTGATTACCGTTCCAAGATAGAAGATCCGCGCTGGCGCGGCATGTGGGACTGGGGCATCTTTATTGGCAGTTTCGTGCCGCCGGTGGTGATCGGCGTCGCCTTCGGCAACCTGCTGCAGGGCGTACCTTTCCACGTGGATGAATACCTGCGCCTGTTTTATACCGGCAATTTCTTTCAATTGCTGAACCCCTTCGGTTTGCTGGCGGGCATTGTCAGCCTGGCGATGTTTATCGGCATGGGGGCGACCTATCTGCAAATGCGCGTCAGCGGCGATCTGCTGGTGCGGGTGCGTACCGTCGCGCAAATCAGCAGCCTGGTATCCATGGTGGCATTCCTGCTGGGCGGCGTGTGGCTGGTTAACGGCATCGACGGTTTTACCATCACTTCGGTCATCGATACCAACGCCGTGTCCAATCCGCTGAATAAAACCGTCGCGCACCAAGCCGGCGCGTGGCTGGCGAATTATCACAGCTTCCCGCTACTCTGGGCGATTCCCGCGCTGGGCGTAGTATTGCCGCTGCTGACCTTGCTGTGTTCCCGGCTCGGCAAAGGCGCATGGGCGTTTATTTTCTCATCGCTGACCGTGGCGTGCATCATCCTGACGGCGGGGGTTACCCTGTTTCCGTTTATCATGCCGTCGAGCACCATGCCGGAAGCCAGCCTGACGGTATGGGACGCCACCTCGAGCCTGCTAACGCTGAAGGTCATGACCATCGTCGCCGTTATCTTTGTGCCGATTGTGCTGCTGTATACTATCTGGTGTTATTACAAGATGTATGGCCGCATTACCAAAGAGCATATCGAACAAAACGCGCATACGCTGTACTGAGGAAGGAGCTGAAAAATGTGGTATTTTGCCTGGATATTAGGAACGCTGCTTGCCTGCGCCTTCGGTATTATTACGGCCCTCGCGCTGGAGCATCATGAAGATAGCCAGCCGGGCGTCGTCGGGTCCGACGGTGAGCGGGTAGAGAACGACCTGAAGTGATCAGGTCCGTTACCGATTTCCTCTACCGCCTGACCGACAGCAGCCCGTTGCGGCTGCTGTCGCTTATCATGGCGCTGGCGCTTGCCGGCTGCGTCTTCTGGATGCCGGCGCGTTTTGCCTCCACCACCAGTTCGCTCACCGCCTGGCATAATTTGCTGATTGTCTGGGCGGTATGCGCAGGCGTTATCCACGGCGTGGGTTTTCGCGCGCGCCGATGGGGATGGCGGCTGGCGTTTTTGCCGCTGGCGGCGATAGTGGTGCTGGCCATCGCGCTGGGTTATTTATTTCTCTAAACAGCCAAGCGAAACAACGCTGTTTTTAGCGTTGTTTCAGCGACCGCATTTCACCGCAAAGCCTTTGCGAATAAAGCCCGTCGCCGCAATAGGTTATTTCACTATTCCCGCATTTCATTAACACAACGGGTATAATGCCGGGTCTTTTTGTCAGCACTTGCGCTATATTCTTTACATTGCCCGTCCCACGCGGCGCCGGTGCCCGCTTTATCCATAATTATTTTCATTCATCCGAGGTAATCCATTCCAAACGGTGTTGCTCTTGCGTATAGTAAGCACCGTTGTTTTGCGTTGCTGGGATGTACAGTGAGTAATACGTTATTCCGATGGCCGGTACGCGTCTATTATGAAGATACGGACGCCGGGGGTGTGGTTTATCACGCACGCTACGTGGTTTTTTACGAAAGGGCCCGTACCGAAATGCTGCGCCAGCATAATTTCCATCAGCATGCCTTCCTCAGCGAGAATATCGCGTTTGTGGTAAGGCGCATCACGGTGGACTATCTCGCCTCAGCGCGTCTGGACGATTTGCTGCAAGTGGAAAGTGAAATCGTCTCAATGCGCGGTGCCTCTCTGACTTTTGCGCAACGCATCCTGAACGCTGAAGGGCAACTTCTCAGCCAGGCGGATGTTTTGATAGCCTGTATTGATCTACACCAAATGAAGCCTGTCGCGCTTCCTAAGTCTATTGTCGCGGAGTTCAAGCAGTGACTGACATGAACATTTTTGATCTGTTCCTGAAAGCAAGCTTTCTGGTTAAACTGATCATGTTGATTTTAATGTGCTTTTCCATTGCATCCTGGGCGATCATCATCCAGCGCACCCGTATTTTAAACACGGCCACCCGCGAGGCGGAAGCCTTTGAGGACAAATTCTGGTCCGGTATTGAATTGTCCCGCTTGTATCAGGAAAGCCAGACCCGCCGCGACGTGCTGACGGGATCCGAGCAGATTTTTTATTCCGGCTTTAAAGAATTCGCCCGTTTGCACCGCGCCAACAGCCATGCGCCTGAAGCGGTGGTGGAAGGCGCCTCGCGCGCCATGCGGATTTCCATGAACCGCGAGCTGGAAGCGCTGGAAACCCATATTCCTTTCCTCGGCACCGTGGGCTCCATCAGCCCGTATATCGGCTTGTTCGGCACCGTCTGGGGCATCATGCATGCCTTTATCGGCCTGGGCGCGGTTAAGCAGGCCACCCTGCAAATGGTTGCTCCCGGTATCGCCGAAGCGCTGATCGCCACGGCCATCGGCCTGTTCGCCGCTATTCCGGCGGTGATGGCCTATAACCGCCTTAGCCAGCGCGTGAACAAGCTGGACCAGAACTACGACAACTTTACCGAAGAGTTCATCGCCATCCTGCATCGCCAGGCCTTCGCCAGCAGCGATAGCGCTAAGTAGAAGGAGGGGAGAACATGGCCCGCAGACGTGGTCGGAATCAAATTAAGTCGGAAATTAACATTGTTCCACTGCTTGACGTGCTGCTGGTGCTGGTGTTGATTTTCATGGCGACGGCGCCCATTATCACCCAGAGCGTCGAGGTGGATTTGCCCGACGCGACGGATTCAAAAGCGGTCAGCAGCGATGATAATCCGCCGGTGATCGTCGAAGTATCGGGCGTTGGCCAGTACAGCCTGGTGGTGGATCACAACCGTATGGAACAGTTGCCGCCGGAGCAGGTGGTGGCCGAGGCGCGCTCGCGCATTACGGCCAATCCCAAAGCGGTATTCCTTATCGGCGGCGCGAAAGACGTGCCTTATGATGAGATTATCAAGGCGCTGAATTTGCTGCATCAGGCCGGCGTGAAGTCGGTGGGCCTGATGACCCAGCCCATTTAACGGCATGCTGATCATGCGCGATTTAACTGGCAAATCTGTTTGTGGGAATCGATTGTGGTAAAGGCAACCGAACAGAACGATAAGCTCAAACGCGCCATTATTATTTCGATTGTTCTGCATATTCTCCTGATCGGGTTACTGGTCTGGAGTTCCTACACGCAGACTCTCGAATCCAGTGGCGGCGGCGGAGGCGGCTCGTCCATCGACGCGGTTATGGTCGATCCCGGTGCCGTGGTGCAGCAGTATAACCGTCAACAGCAGCAGCAGACGGACGCTCAGCGCGCGTCGCAGCTGCGGGAAAAACAGGCGCAACAGCAGGCGGAAGAGCTGCAGCAAAAGCAGGCCGCCGAGCAGCAGCGCCTGAAAGAATTGGAAAAAGATCGGCTGGCGGCGCAGGAAGCGGCGCAGCAGCAGAAAGAACAGCAGGCGGAGCAGCAAAAACAGGCCGCGGAAGCCGCTAAACAGGCGGCGGAACAAAAGCAGCAGGCGGAAGCCGCCACCCAGCAGGCCAAGGAACAGCAGAAACAGGCGGAAGCCGCGGCAGCCCAGGCCAAGGCCGAGGCGGCGCAGCAGGCCAAAGCCGCCGCCGAAGCGAAAAAACAGGCGGAAGCCGAGGCCAGTAAACAGGCCGCGGCGGCTGCTGCGGCGGCGAAAAAGCAGGCTGACGCGGCAGCGCAGGCCAAGGCCGAGCAGGCCGCCAAGGCGAAAGCCGTAGAAGACGCGAAAAAAGAAGCGGCCGCGGAAGCGGCGGCCGCCAAGGCGGAAGCCGCCAAAGCCGCCGCCGCCGAAAAAGCGGCGGCCACCGCCAAGGCCGACGCGGCCAAAGCGGCCGCCGCCAAAGCCGAAGCGGCCAAGGAAAAAGCGGACGCCGCCGCGGCGGCCAAGGCCGAACAGGCCGCCAAGGATAAAGCCGCCGCCGCGGCTGAAGCCAAGGCCGCCGCAGCAGCAGCTAAAAAAGCGGCCGGGGATGCGAAAAAAGCCGCCGCCGCCGCCGCTGCAAAAGAGTCTAATGAAGTCGATGATTTACTGGGTGGTTTGACCGATTCGAAAAACGCGCCCAAAGCCGGCGGCGGGCCAACCGGGGGCAGTAAGCCGAAAGGCACGGGCGCGAGCAAGGAGAGCGGGGCGTCGGGCGCGGAAATAAATAGTTACGCCGGTCAGGTTAAAGCGGCCATCGAAGCGAAGTTTTACAGCGATCCTTCATTCGCCGGCAAGACATGTGTGTTGCGCCTGAAGCTGGCTCCTGATGGCATGGTCATCTCGGTCTCTTCCGAAGGGGGCGACCCGGCCTTATGCCAGGCGGCTGTCTCGGCGGCGAAACTGGCTAAAATACCGAAACCGCCAAGCCAGGCCGTTTATGAAGTATTCAAAAATGCGCCAATTGATTTTAAACCGCAATAATGGGTAAAGAAGTCAAAATATACCGGTGATGGTTTAAGATTTAGACTATGTTGTCTACCTGATGTATATGGTTTTGTTTACGTGGTTTAGTTAAAATTCTGCTAATTTATCGTGGCGTATCGCCTCGGTATGGGAGATGAAATGAAGCAGGCATTTCGAGTAGCGCTAGGTTTAATGATTTTATGGGCATCCGTGCTGCATGCGGAAGTGCGAATTGAGATCACGCAAGGGGTTGACTCGGCGCGGCCGATTGGCGTGATTCCGTTTAAATGGGCGGGACCGGGCGCCGCGCCCGAGGACATCGGCGGCATTGTCGGCGCGGATTTGCGCAACAGCGGTAAATTTAACCCGATCGATGTGGCGCGTATGCCGCAGCAGCCCGCTACGGCCGCCGAAGTCACACCGGCGGCATGGACCGCCCTGGGTATCGACGCGGTTGTCGTGGGGCAGATCCAACCCAGCGCCGACGGTAATTTTGTCATCTCCTACCAACTGGTTGATACCTCCGGCAACCCCGGCGCGGTATTGGAGCAAAACCAGTTTAAAGTGAAAAAATCCGATCTGCGTTACGGTGCCCATGCCGCCAGCGACGGCGTTTTTGAAAAATTGACCGGGATCAAGGGCGCGTTTCGCACCCGTATCGCTTATGTGGTGCAAACCAACGGCGGGCAGTATCCTTATGAGCTGCGCATAGCCGACTATGACGGGTTCAACCAGTTTGTGGTCCACCGGTCTCCCCAGCCGCTGATGTCGCCGGCCTGGTCGCCTGACGGCAGCAAGGTGGCCTATGTGACGTTTGAAAGCGGACGCTCGGCGCTGGTGGTGCAGGATGTCTATAAACAAACGGTAAGGCAGATTGCCAGCTTCCCGCAGCATAACGGCGCGCCGGCCTTTTCGCCGGACGGCTCCAAGCTGGCTTTCGCCCTGTCGAAATCCGGTAGTTTAAATATTTATGTGATGAATTTAGGCTCCGGCCAAATAACGCAAGTGACCGACGGTCGCAGCAACAACACGGAGCCGACCTGGTTCCCGGATAACCAGACCCTGGCGTATACCTCGGACCAGGGCGGCCGTCCGCAAGTGTATAAAGTGGGTATCAACGGCGGTAGCCCGCAGCGCCTGACCTGGGAAGGTTCCCAGAACCAGGACGCCGACGTGAGCGCGGACGGTAAGTTCCTGGTCATGGTCAGCAGCAACGGCGGCGCTCAGCATATCGCTAAACAAGATCTGGCGACGGGAGCCGTGCAAGTTTTAACGGCCACGTTCCTGGATGAAACACCTAGCCTCGCACCCAATGGCACCATGGTTATCTACAGCTCTACACAAGGGATGGGTTCCGTGCTACAGCTGGTTTCGATTGATGGGCGTTTCAAAGCGCGTCTTCCGGCGACTGATGGACAGGTCAAATTTCCTGCCTGGTCTCCGAATCTGTGATGCATGTGTAAATATGTATGGCAAACTATAAAAGGAAAATGAGATGCAACTGAACAAAGTGCTAAAAGGGCTGATGCTGGCCGTGCCTGTACTGGCTATCGCCGCGTGTAGTTCCCACAAAAGCGCTAACAATGGCGCAGATTCTGCCATGGGCGCTGGCACTGGTATGGACAATGCGAGCGGTGCCAATTCTTCTTCCGAAGAACAAGCGCGTCTGCAGATGCAAGAACTGCAACGGAACAATATCGTTTACTTCGATCTTGATAAGTACGATATCCGTTCTGATTTCGCCCAGATGCTGGACGCACATGCTAACTTCCTGCGCAGCAACCCATCCTATAAAGTGACCGTAGAAGGTCATGCGGATGAACGCGGTACGCCGGAATATAACATCGCCCTGGGCGAACGTCGCGCCAATGCCGTGAAGATGTATCTTCAGGGTAAAGGCGTCTCTGTCGACCAGATCTCTATCGTATCTTACGGTAAAGAGAAGCCGGCTGTGCTGGGACATGACGAATCGGCTTATGCCAAAAACCGTCGTGCCGTACTGGTATACTAAGAGAATTGCATGAGCGGTAACTTCAGACATTACCTGTTAAGTCTGTCGTTGCTGGTTGGCGTAGCGGCCCCTTGGGCCGCTACCGCCCAAGCGCCAATCAGTAATGTCGGCTCCGGCTCGGTGGAAGATCGGGTCACTCAACTTGAGCGTATTTCCAACGCTCACGGTCAGCTATTAACTCAACTTCAGCAACAACTCTCCGACACTCAGCGCGATATCGATTCCTTGCGGGGTCAAATCCAGGAAAGCCAGTACCAGCTTTCGCAAGTGGTGGAGCGCCAGAAACAAATCTATCAGCAAATGGACAGCCTGAGCAGCAAAGGCGGCCAGGATGCGGCTGCGGCCACGCCTGACAGCGGTGCGGACAACAGCGGCGCGGCAACCCCGTCCACTGGCGCCAGCGCCGATGCGGCGGCTCCTGCGGCCTCTTCGGCCGGCGGCAGCACCGGTGACGCCAATACCGATTACAACGCGGCGGTGGCTTTGGTACTGGAGAAAAAACAGTACGATCAGGGCATCACGGCATTCCAGAATTTTGTTAAACGTTATCCGGATTCAACCTACCAGCCCAATGCCAACTACTGGTTGGGTCAGTTGAATTACAACAAAGGTAAAAAGGACGATGCGGCGTATTATTTTGCCCTGGTCGTTAAAAATTACCCCAAATCACCCAAAAGCTCCGAAGCCCTGTTTAAAGTTGGGGTAATCATGCAGGAAAAAGGCCAGACCGACAAAGCCAAGGCCGTTTACCAGCAGGTTATCAAACTTTATCCCAACACGGATTCTGCCAAACAAGCGCAAAAACGCCTGTCCAGTCTTTGAACCATTCAGGCCTCTTGCGGGTATTACCCGCCGGATTCAGGCCTGGATGCTCGAAGATCAAGCAGTTGAACGCTATTGTGCAAATTTAGGTTGCGCAGAAAATTTTAGAAAGTAATATATGCCGCCGTTGCCACGGGAAAGCGTGATATCCCGGGCGCCAGCAAAATAACGGATATCAGGGTCGTTAGCTCAGTTGGTAGAGCAGTTGACTTTTAATCAATTGGTCGCAGGTTCGAATCCTGCACGACCCACCAATTTTGCAGATATCAAGCTTTATGAACACCGTCGCTAGTGTGGTATAGCGCAGGAGTTGTGTCAGATTCGAGCCTGCGCAGGTTCGAGCCGAGCGCAGCGAGACAGCGTTGCCGGTACGGCAACGACCCGGAGGGCGAGGCCAAGGCCAAGGCCGAGTCATCCTGCACGACCCACCACTATCCGGTCGCCACACAGTAAATCCCGCCAAGGGGTCGTTAGCTCAGTTGGTAGAGCAGTTGACTTTTAATCAATTGGTCGCAGGTTCGAATCCTGCACGACCCACCATTGTTATAAAATTCCCCAGGTTTGTTCCACTATACGTATTTACATAGCGCACTCGTCGTGCGGATGAGAACCTGCGCAGGTTCGAGCCGAGCGCAGCGAGACAGCGTTGCCGGTACGGCAACGCCCCGCAGGGCGAGGCCAACGGCCGAGTCATCCTGCACGACCCACCATTATTATAAAGTTCCCCAAGCTTGTCGCCATTATCCGTATTTACATAGCGCACTCGTCGTGCGGATGAGAACCTGCGCAGGTTCGAGCCGAGCGCAGCGAGACAGCGTTGCCGGTACGGCAACGACCCGCAGGGCGAGGCCAACGGCCGAGTCATCTTGCACGACCCACCATTATTATAAAGTTCCCCAAGCTTGTCGCCATTATCCGTATTTACATAGCGCACTCGTCGTGCGGATGAGAACCTGCGCAGGTTCGAGCCGAGCGCAGCGAGACAGCGTTGCCGGTACGGCAACGACCCGCAGGGCGAGGCCAACGGCCGAGTCATCCTGCACGACCCGCCATTATTATAAACTCCCCAAGCTTGTCGCCATTATCCGTATTTACATAGCGCACTCGTCGTGCGGATGAGAACCTGCGCAAGTTCGAGCCGAGCGCCGCGAGACAGCGGTATCCACAAGAATTTTGCGACATTGCGCCCTGTATCGCACATATCGACTGGTGCGGCGCCGTAAAATCCATTAATGTTTTGCCTTCAGCGCCTGCCTGCATACCAAAGTCATATTAACTAAACAAAAACACAAAAAAATACAAAATTAACAGGACATTTGGTTAAAAATTGATTATTTTGTTTAGTATATAAAACACACGCGCTGCATAGACTGTGCAAACGCCTTTAACGGCGCCCAGCCCATGCGCGGGAACACAGCAGGATATAAGCAATGAGCGAAGTGTTGGATGTCAATGCGGCCATCTATCCTTTCCCACCCAAACCGCGCGCCCTGAACGCGGATGAAAAAGAATTCTATTACGCCAAGATCGCGCGCTTGCTGAAACAGCGCAACGCCGTTATGGTCGCCCATTATTATACCGACCCGGAAATCCAGGCGCTGGCGGAGGCGACCGGCGGCTGCGTGGCCGATTCGCTTGAAATGGCGCGGTTTGGCAGCACGCATCCCGCCACCACGCTCCTGGTGGCCGGCGTGCGGTTTATGGGGGAAACGGCGAAAATCCTCAGCCCCGAGAAAACGGTGCTGATGCCGACCCTGAAGGCCGAATGTTCGCTGGACCTGGGATGCCCGGTGGATGAGTTCAGCGCGTTTTGCGCCGCCCATCCGGACCGCACCGTGGTGGTCTACGCCAATACCTCGGCGGCGGTTAAAGCGCGCGCCGACTGGGTTGTCACCTCCAGCATCGCCGTTGATCTTATCGAGCATCTTGATAGCCTGGGGGAAAAAATCATCTGGGCGCCGGACCGGCATCTCGGAAGGTATGTACAAAGCCAGACCGGCGCGGATATTTTATGCTGGCAGAGCGCCTGCATCGTCCATGACGAGTTCAAGACCCAGGCATTGCTCAATATGAAACGGCTTTATCCGGACGCGGCGGTGCTGGTACACCCTGAATCGCCCCAGGCCATTGTCGCCATGGCCGATGCGGTCGGGTCGACCAGCCAGCTGATCCAGGCGGCAAAAACCCTGCCGCAGCAGCAAATGATCGTCGCGACCGATCGCGGCATATTTTATAAAATGCAGCAGGCCTGTCCGGATAAAACCCTGCTTGAGGCGCCCACCGCCGGTGATGGCGCCACCTGCCGCAGCTGCGCCCATTGCCCCTGGATGGCCATGAACGGCCTGAAAGCCGTCGCTGACGGCCTTGAACAGGGCGGGGCTGCCCATGAGGTCCATGTGCCGGATGAATTGCGTGTCAAGGCGCTGGTGCCGTTAAACCGCATGCTGGCTTTTGCCGCCGAGCTTAAGGTACGGGTTACCGGCAACGCTTAATGATGATGGTGGGCATGGGCCAGCCCGCCGCCGTCGTTGATACCGCAATCGTCCTCGGGGCAGTTGCGGTATTCCATCTGCACGGTGGCATGGCTGATGTGATAATGGTCCAGCAGAAAATGCTGGATTTGATGCAGCAGCGCATCATGATCATAGGGCGGAATCACCTGCGCATGCAGGGTCATCACCGGTTTTTCGCCCACTTGCCAGATATGGACATGATGGATGTTGCGCACCTCGGGAATATTCAGCGACAGATCCCGTTTCAGTTTCTCGATATCTATGCGGCTGGGCGTGCCCTCGAGCAGCTCATGGAGGCTTTCGCGCATCAGCCGCCAACCGCTGCGCAGCACCAGGCACGAGACCAGGATGGATAAGATCGGATCGATGGGCATCCAGCCGGTCATCAATATCACCACCGCCGCGATAATCGCCCCGACCGATCCCAATAAATCCCCCAGCACATGCAGCGCGGCGGCGCGCAGGTTGATGTTTTTTTCACCTTCTCCCCCATGCAGCAGCACGAAAGACAGCAGGTTGGCCAACAGGCCGGCAACGGCGATAATCATCATGGTCCAGCCGGCCACCGGATGGGGTTGGTAAAAACGCCGTATCGCCTCCCAGACAATCAGCGCGGTAATCAACAGCAGGGCCAGCGCGTTCACGAAGGCCGCCAGGGTGGTCAATCTCAGGTAGCCGAAGGTATGGCTGCTGCTGGGTTTACGTTGGGCGAACCGTACCGCCAGCAAGGCCATCAACAACGCGGCGGCGTCGGTCAGCATATGCCCCGCATCGGCCAGCAGCGCCAGCGATCCCGACAGCAGCCCGCCCGCCACTTCCACGGCCATAAAAACAGCCGTTACGGCAAAGGCCGCCATCAGGCGTTTATTATTGTTGTTCGCCTGCGTCCCATGCTCCTGGGCATGGGATGGCGAAGGGTTATGTGTCGATGCCATGCATTTTCCTGTAAAAGCGCAACCTGTCTACCAAGATAGTAGCCGAGAAACGAAGGGTTGCCGTAGGGATTTCTCAGGTTATTATGGTAACGGCGGCGGTAATAATAAATGCCGCGGGCGGCGGAACGTTGCGCCGGTTTGGCGCCTTGATGCTATTCTTTATAACAAACGCGCTGGATAATGCCGCTCAGCAGCCATAATACATAAAAAAAGAAACCAGGCTGTAACCTGATTTCTCTTGAAAAAGCTGAATAATAAAGCAGGGGGAAGCCTGCCGGTTCAGTTTTTAATTGGTGGTGCCGTCGGTTTTAGTGGCCTCGGTAGTGCCGCTTTGGCCGGTTTCAACTTTGGAATTGGTGTCCGGGCAACGGCCGTCTTTACACATGGTATTTTTGTGTACCTCGGAGGCGTTTAAATCAGAGGTGGCGTCGGTGCTGCCGGTCTTGGAGGTATCGGTGCCGCCGGTATTGATTTTGTCGTTGCTGACGCCATTTGGCGCGGTATTCTCTTTAGAACCGGCACCGCCAGATTGGTTTTGCTGGCCATTATTGGAATTGGTGCTGCCGGCTGCTGTGGAATCTGCAGCCATGGCCGCACCGCTGCCCAGGGTCATTACAGCGGTAATAAACAACATTGCCATTTTCTTCGTGGTAGTGGTTTGCATATTATTTTCCCTCTTTCGTGCCAGGGGTGATTATCAAACCCGCATTTTGACATGTTTAGCGGGCGCAAAACCTCACCGAGGCGCACCCAATGGCCTCGCAAGGAAATGGTAAGCCGAAAGAGCGGGGCTTTTAAGTTCCCGTTATCGTTGGCTTATCACTATTTAAGGATAGCCAAGAATCGGGAGTTATCAAATTTCAAGGCAATTTACTGGCGAAAGGCTTGAAAGCATGTGTACAGTATCAATCCCGCCAGTGAGATTAAACGGCAAAAATTCAAGATGTTATGAATAAGCGCAGCCGCGTGGAGAGAAAACGGACCCCCTATGAATTACCTTAACGACGATCTAAGAATTAAAGATATTAAAGAGTTACTGCCGCCGGTGGCGCTGCTGGAAAAATTCCCCGCCACCGAGCGCGCCGCCAGGACGGTATCAAGCGCCCGCGCCGCAATTCACAAGATCCTCAAGGGCAACGACGACCGCCTGCTGGTGGTTATCGGCCCCTGCTCGATTCATGATACCGCGGCGGCCACAGAATATGCCGCGCGTTTGCTTGCTTTGCGCCAGCAGCTGAGCGGCGATCTGGAAATAGTGATGCGGGTATATTTTGAGAAGCCGCGCACCACCGTAGGCTGGAAAGGGCTTATCAATGACCCGTTAATGGATAACAGCTTCCAGATTAACCAGGGCCTGCGCATTGCCCGTAAACTCCTGCTGGATATTAACGATACCGGCCTGCCGGCGGCCGGCGAGTTCCTGGATATGATCACCCCGCAGTATGTCGCGGACCTGATGAGCTGGGGCGCCATCGGCGCGCGCACCACCGAGTCACAGGTGCATCGCGAGCTGGCCTCAGGCCTCTCCTGTCCGGTGGGTTTTAAAAACGGCACCGACGGCACCATCAAGGTCGCCATTGACGCTATCAATGCCGCCGGCGCCGCCCATTGTTTTTTGTCGGTGACCAAGTGGGGCCATTCCGCCATCGTCAACACCAGCGGCAATAGCGACTGCCATATCATTCTGCGCGGCGGCAGGGAGCCCAATTACAGCGCTCACCATGTTAACGCGGTAAAAGTGGGGCTGGCCAAGGCCAACCTGCCCGCCCAGGTGATGATAGATTGCAGCCACGCTAACAGCAGCAAGCAGTACAAAAAACAAATGGAGGTCGCGCAGGATGTCTGCACGCAGCTGACGGCGGGCGAAAAGGGCATTATCGGCGTCATGGTGGAAAGCCACCTGGTGGAGGGTAACCAGAGCCTTGAGAGCGGTGAACCCCTGGTTTATGGCAAAAGCATTACCGATGCCTGCATAGGCTGGCCGGATACCGAAGCGATGTTAAACCAATTGGCCCAGGCGGTACGGGCACGGCGTCTGGCGGCGGGCCGGGACGTTAACCCTGCTGCCTGAAAGGATATTGCCGGATGATGCTTATCCGGCAAATAACGCGGATTTGCGGCGTTTATTCTCCCGGCGCGGGCGCCGGGAGGATTTACAGGGTTATTTCGCTTTACCCTGGTTGGCTACCGCGGCGGCCTTGGCGGCGATTTCCGCGGCGTTGCCCAGATAGTAATGCTTCACAGGTTTCATGTTTTCGTCGAATTCATACACCAGCGGTACGCCGGTCGGGATATTCAGCTCAAGAATCTCTTCTTCGCTCATATTATCCAGAAATTTCACCAAGGCGCGGATTGAGTTGCCGTGCGCGGCGATAATAACGCGCTCGCCTTTTTTCATGCACGGTAAAATTGTATCGTTCCAGTAGGGGGTGACGCGCTCAATGGTCAGCGCCAGGCTTTCAGTGGTCGGCAGCTCTTCCGCGGTCAGTTTTGCGTAACGGGGATCGTGGCCGGGGAAACGTTCGTCATCGCGGCTCAATTCCGGCGGTGTGACGGCAAAACCACGACGCCATTGCTTTACCTGTTCGTCGCCGTATTTTTCAGCGGTTTCCGATTTGTTCAGACCCTGCAACGCGCCGTAATGGCGTTCATTCAGGCGCCAGGATTTTTCCACCGGCAGCCAGGCCTGATCCAGTTCGTCCAGGATGTTCCACAAAGTATGGATGGCGCGCTTTAAGACGGAAGTATAAGCAAAATCGAAGATAAAACCTTCTTCCTTCAGCTGCTTACCCGCTTGTTTCGCTTCAGTACGGCCTTTGTCGGACAGATCGACGTCCGTCCAGCCGGTGAAACGATTTTCATTGTTCCACTGGCTTTCACCGTGTCGTACCAGAACCAGTTTCGTTACAGCCATCGCTTGACTCCTTAAAGTCTAAAGATTTTTATGAATACTATTAGCATTATATTGCCTGGCCGGGTGGGGCGGCAACCGCATAAGGTCAAACATAGCGAAATAAATGGTTCAGCGATAGCAGTCAGAGCGCGACAAACTGATAACGGGTTGATGAATGATAAGTTTCACCGGGTTTTAGCCAACAATCCGGCTGTGGCCATTCCGGATGGTTAGGGCTGTCCGGCAGGAATTCGCTTTCCAGCGCCACGCCGCTGTAGTTCTGATAATCGCCGCCCTGGCGCGCCGGCGTGCCGGCCAGGAAATTGCCGGTATAAAGCTGTAGCGCCGGCGCGGTGGTATACACTTTCAGCAAGACCTGATTATCCGCCGACCACAACTGGGCGGCCGGCGTCTCGCCGTCAGTGCAGGCGGGGTAGAGCAGATAGGCGTGATCATAGCCTTTCATGCGCTGCTGATCGCGATCGCGCAGGAAATCCCTGGCGATGGTCTTGGGCTGGCGAAAATCCATGCCGGTATTTTCCACATCGGTTAACGGCGCGCAGGGAATGCCTTCGCTGTCCACCGGCAGGTATTGCGTGGCGTAAATCTGCAGTTTTTGCTGGCGCACATCGCTATTGGCGCCGTCCAGATGGAAATAAGCATGGTTGGTCAGGTTTACCGGGCACGCTTTATCCACCGTCGCCCGATAGTCAATGGCCACCTGGCCGTCGTCGTTAACGGTATAGCGCACTTCGGCGACCAGATTACCCGGAAACCCCTGATCGCCGTCGGCGGATTGCAGCCGGAACAGCACTGAGGTCTGGGTATGTTCGACGCATAACCAGCGGCGGGCGTGGAATCCCTGCGGACCGCCGTGCAGCTGATGGGCGCCCTGATTGGCGCTGAGCGGCCAGGTGCCGCCGCTACGGGTCAGGGTAGCATTGGCGATACGGTTGGCATAGCGGCCGACGGTGGCACCCAGGTAGGCCGTCTGGCGGGTATATTCCTCCGGCGACGGACAGCCCAGGAGCACCTCGCGCTTATTGCCGGATTTCAGCGGCAGCTGGCACGAAAGCCAGGTGGCGCCCCAATCCATCAGCGTAATCTGCATCCCCTGTTCGGTTCCCAGGGTGACGCATTGGAATGGCTGGCCGTCAGGGGCGATACCTGATTCATACTCTTTTAGCATATGGCTGTTCCTTCACTCGCGTGACATACATAAAACGCCTCTTTCAGGCCGGTTTTTTGCTGATACTGGCTGGCGACCGCCTGGCGCACCGCGTCCACGCGGTCCGTCGGCATCAGCGCCACCACGCATCCGCCAAAACCACCGCCGGTCATACGCACGCCGCCCCGATCGCCGATTTCCCGCTTCACGATGTCCACCAGGGTATCGATGGGCGGCACGGTAATCTCAAAGTCGTCGCGCATCGAGGCATGGGACTGCGCCATCAGGGTGCCCATCAGGGTCAAATCGCCCGCGGCCAGGGCATCCGCCGCCGCCAGCGTGCGCGCGTTTTCCGTCAGGACATGGCGCACGCGCTTAGCGACAACCGGATCCAATTCATGCTCAACGGCGGCGAACTGGCTTAATTCCACATCGCGCAGCTTATCGGCGGTAAAAAAACGCGCGCCGGTTTCGCATTGTTCGCGGCGGGCATTGTATTCACTGTCCACCAGACCGCGTTTGACGTTGGAATTGATAATCACCACCGCCACGTTATCCGGCATCGGCACCGCGCGCGTGCCCAGAGTGCGGCAATCGATCAGCAGCGCGTGGTTATCCTTGCCCAGCGCGGAGATCAGCTGATCCATAATGCCGCAGTTACAGCCGACAAACTGGTTCTCCGCTTCCTGGCCGTTCAGCGCCAGGGCGACGTTATCCAGCGCCAGGTGATAAAGCGTTTGTATCGCCTTGCCCACCGCCACTTCCAGCGAGGCCGACGAGCTTAAGCCCGCGCCCTGCGGGACGTTGCCGCTCAGCACCAGATCGGCGCCGCCGAAGTGCGGGTCGCGTTGCTGTAAATGTTTGATCACGCCGCGCACATAATTGGACCATTGCTGGGTCGGATGAGACAAAATTGGCTCATCCAGGGAAAAAATGTCTTGCTCGCCGTCACAATCCACGGCAATAACCCGGATTTGACGATCATCACGTTTTGCCGCGCTTACAACCGTGGCGTAGTCAATGGCGCACGGCAGTACAAAACCGTCATTATAGTCGGTGTGTTCGCCAATCAGATTAACGCGCCCGGGAGCCTGTACCGTGAGGGTGGCGTCATAGCCGTAGGTCTGGCGGAAAACAGCTTCGGTGGTGTTTTTTAAGGTCATTGTGCTACTCCGGATTCCCGAAAATGAATATCGCTGACCGCGCGCAGGCGATCGCTGGCTTGTTCAGCGGTCAGGTCACGCTGGGTTTCCGCCAGCATTTCATAACCAACCATAAATTTCCGCACCGTTGCCGAACGTAACAGCGGCGGATAAAAGTGTGCGTGCAGCTGCCAGTGGCTATTGTCCTGCTCAAGATAGGGCGCGCCGTGCCAGCCCATCGAATAAGGAAAGGAGCAGTTGAACAAATTATCGTAACGGCTGGTCAGCTTTTTAATGGCCACGGCCAGATCGGCGCTTTGCGCGGGGTCCAGGTCGTCCAGACGCAACACATGGGCCTTGGGCAGCAGCAGGGTTTCAAACGGCCAGGCCGCCCAGTAGGGCACCACCGCCAGCCAGTGTTCGGTTTCCACCACCGTGCGCGCGCCGTCCGCCAGTTCCAGCTTCAGGTAATCCATCAGCAGCGGGGAATGCTGCTGCAAGAAGTAGTCGCGCTGCAGCCGGTCTTCGCGCTCGGCCTCGTTGGGCAAAAAGCTGTTGGCCCAGATCTGGCCGTGCGGATGGGGGTTGGAGCATCCCATGGCCGCGCCTTTATTTTCAAATACCTGCACCCAGGGATAGCGCTGTCCCAGATCGGCGCTTTGTTCCTGCCAGGTCTTGATCACGGCTTCCAGCGCCGGCAAAGATAACTCCGGCAGGGTTTTGCTGTGATCGGGGGAAAAACAGATAACGCGACTGGTGCCGCGCGCGCTTTCACAGCGCATCAGGGGATTATCGCCGGCCGGGGCGTCCGGGGTATCCGTCATCAGCGCGGCAAAATCATTGGTAAATACGTAGGTGGTGGTGTAGTCGGGGTTTTTATCGCCCGATACGCGGGTATTGCCCGGACAGAGAAAACAGTCGGGGTCGTGCCGGGGCAACGTTTGCACCGACGGCGTTTCCTGCTGGCCCTGCCACGGGCGCTTGGCGCGGTGCGGCGAGACCAGAACCCATTGTCCGCTGAGCGGATTGTACCGCCGATGGGGATGATCGACGGGGTTAAAATGTTGCATACTTTCTCCTGAAACTCAATCCGGATAACCGTTCGGGTGGCGCGACTGCCAGCGCCAGGTATCGGCGGCCATCTCTTCCAGCGAGCGGCTGACCCGCCAGTGCAAATCACGCGCGGCTTTATCCGGCGCGGCCCAATAGGCGGCCAGATCGCCTTCGCGGCGCGGCGCGAAATGATATGGCACCGGTTTGCCGCAGGCGTTGCTAAAGGCTTTCACCACGTCCAGCACGCTGTACCCGACGCCGGCGCCAAGATTATAAATATGGGTGCCGGGTTTATCCCGCAGCGCCTTCAGCGCCGCGACATGGCCGTCCGCCAGATCCATGACATGAATATAGTCGCGTACGCCGGTGCCGTCATGGGTGGGGAAATCATTACCGAAGATGGCCAGTGATGGACGGCGCCCCACCGCAACCTGGGCGATAAACGGCATCAGGTTGTTGGGAATGCCCTGCGGGTCTTCGCCCATATCGCCGGAGGGATGGGCGCCGGCCGGATTGAAATAGCGTAATAATGTCATGCTCCACTCCGGCTGCGCGCGCTGCGCGTCCGCCAGGATCTGCTCGACCATCAGCTTGCTGCGGCCATAGGGGCTGGAAGGCTGGCCGGTGGGAAGGCTTTCGTCATAGGGGACCACGGGCTGATCGCCGTATACGGTGGCCGAAGAGCTGAAGATCAGGTTCCTGACGCCCGCCTCGCGCATGGCGGCCACCAGCGTCAGGGTGCCGCAGACATTGTTATCATAGTAGTCGATGGGTTTTTGCACCGATTCGCCCACCGCTTTCAAACCGGCGAAATGAATCACGGCATCGATGGCATGCTCGGCAAAAATACGTGCCAATAACGCCTTATCTCGGACATCACCGTGGTAAAACGCGGGTGTTATCTTGCCGAGGCGCGCCATTGTTTCAAGCACGCTGCGTTTGCTATTGCTCAGGTTATCCAAAATGACCGGGCTGAAACCGGCAGCGCTCAACTGCAGGCAGGTATGACTACCAATGTAACCGCTACCACCCGTGACTAATATAGACATTTATGACTCCTGTAACCTTTCATCGCGGTAAATTAGCATGGCTAAAACCGAAAAAAGGTGATCGTACCGATAAAAAATGAAATCGATTACACTCAATATTAGCGCATTTTCGCGCGCCATGCCTCAGGCAAAATCAGAGGTTGGCCAGGATAATCACGAAGGAATGAGGAAGGCCGGCCGGAAAAGGGGAGAGCGTTCCCACCGGCCTATCATCCGCATCGCCGCCAGGCAGGGCGGCGATGCGGGGTTAACGTCGCGCCTGAGCGCTAACGGCGCAGGTCATCGATCTGATAGCGATAGGCATCATCCTGGGGGACGAACGTCAGCCGGTGCGTAATACAGTGCGGGGCATCTTCCGCGTGATGGGAAACAAACAGCAGCTGCGTTTCGCCTTCGCCGATCAGCACGTCGATCCAACGGCGCACCAGTTGCCGGTTAAGGGGGTCCAGCCCTTGCAGCGGCTCGTCAAGAATCAGCAGGGCAGGGTGCTTGACCAGGGCGCGAGCGATAAGCGTCAGGCGCTGCTGTCCCCAGGATAAGCCGTGAAACGGCGCATCCGCCGTCGCCTCCAGCCCCAGCAGTCGCAGCCATTGGCCGGTCAGCTGCTGCTGGCGGTCGGACACCGCCTGGTAGACGCCGATGGAATCAAAAAAGCCGGATAAAATCACGCTGCGCGCGCTGGCGCTGACCCGGTAATCCAGATGCAGGCTGCTGCTGACATAGCCGATATGCCGTTTAATATCCCAAATCGTTTCGCCGCTGCCGCGGCGGCGGCCGAACAGCGTCAGGTCATTGCTGTAACCCTGGGGATGATCGCCGGTTACCAGGCTGAGCAGGGTTGATTTGCCGGCGCCGTTCGGCCCGACAATTTGCCAGTGCTGGCCGGGCAATACCTCCCAGTCAAGATGATGCAGGATCGGCCGATCCTGGTAGGAGACCACGCCGTTGCGCAGGGTGATCAGCGGCCGGTCGGCGGGCAGGGCGACGTTTTGCCTGGGCGCTTCGGTTTCCGGCAGGCGCATGCCGGAAAGGGATTCCGCGTGCGCCAGCTGCGCCACCAGCGCCTCGGCCAAAAGCGTGGCGCGATCGCCGGTACAGGTTAAGGCGCAATCCACCAGGATGCCGACGTTATCGATATAGTCGGGGATATCGTCAAACCGGTTAAGCACCAGCACCAGGGTCATGGACCTGTCCGCCAGGACGCGCAGCATATCGCCGAGCTGCGCCCGGGAGGCGACATCCAATCCGTCGAAGGGCTCATCCAGGATCAACAGGTCCGGCCGGGCCATCAGCGCCTGGCACAGCAGGGTTTTACGCGTTTCACCCGTCGACAGGTATTTAAAGCGGCGCGATAGCAAATGCGTTATGCCAAACCGCCCGGCCAGTTCATGGCATAACGCCGCGTCACTGATATCCTGCTGAATGATTTCTGCGGTGGTACGCCCGGTGTCCTCCTCGCCATCGCTCAGCAGATCGGTATTGTTGCGTTGCCATTCCTGCTCGACCAGTTTTTGCAACTGCTCCAGTGAAAGCCGGGAGATGCGTTGATAATCGCTTTGCCTCAGGCCGGACAACACCGCCAAATCACCGGCCAGGGCGCGGGCCAGGGCGGACTTGCCGCTGCCGTTGGCGCCGACAAAGGCCCAGCGCTCTGCGCTGCGCAGCGTCAATTCTCCGATAGTTAACCGGCGTGTATCGCTAAGACGAAACGACCCTTGCGAAATATGCAATGACGACATTGATTGTTCCTTTTTATGCAACTTATGTCGTCAGCATCTTTTTTTTACCGCCTAAAGTCAATGCGCGGGCGCGCTTTCAGCACAGCGTGGCGATGATGACCTGGTCGGCGTTAAAATATGCTGTGATTGGCAGTCCCGCCGACAAATGTTGTTCGGCCGCCGCATTTTTTGGCAAGGTGGCGCAGACGATTTCCCCGCCGGCAAGCTTCAGCAGCGCCTCGTCGTTCTCCTCGCCTTCTTCCAGATGGGCCAGGGTGCCGTGCAGGACATTATCGGCGCCGGGGACGGCGACATGGCCCGCGCGCACCGACACCCAGGGCGCTTTGATAAGCAGCAGCACTTCCTTCCCCGGCGCCAGCTGCAACCGGTCGGCGCTTTGCTGCGTCAGGGCCACCGCCAGCCGTGTGCGCCCATCCGCCAGCAGGATATCGACGTGTTGCTGCACCTGCTGATGGCTGCGCGTGAGCACGGTGCCGAAAAATTGGTTGCGGGCGCTGGTCTGCAGCGAAAAGCGCGAAATGGCCGCCAACAGGCTATCAAGCGGTAACGGGTCGTCCTGCAGCACGTCAAAGGCCTTTTGCTGGATTTGCCCCAATAGGTCGTAAAGCTGCAGCAGCCGCTCCGCATACCGCGTCAGGGTGGCGCCGCCGCCGCCTTTGCCGCCGGTGGCGCGTTCCACCAGGGTCTGCTCCGCCAGTTCGTTCATGGCGCTGATGGCGTCCCAGGCGCTTTTATAGCTGATGCCCGCCAGTTTTGCGCCCTGGCTGATGGAGCCGGTGTGTTTGATCTGCTTGAGCAGGGCGATGCGCCGCGGATCGGCAAAAAGGCGTTGCTGGAGTTTCAGGGTTAAAAGAATTTCGGCCTGCATGCCTGTGCGCCTTGTATGAGATTAAACGTTGCGCTGGGTGACGCGCGTTGATGGCTACGAATTGTCGCCGATCTTACGCCGGCGGGCAAATGACCTGTCGCCGCGCGTGCGCTTTCTGCGGGGTATAACATAAAAAGCCTAAGTTGCCGCGCCATAAACTGGTATAAAGGGGGATAAGCATAGCAACATCGCCGGCGGCAGCGGCATGATACGAGGTGAAGATGTTAGAATTACTGGAAAGTTTGCTAATGGTAGTGCTGATGGTGCCCATCGTGATGGTGATCATTCTTGGATCAATCTATGGCCTGGGCGAGCTGTTTAACATTATCTCGAAAATCGGCCAGCCTAAACAGAAGCGTGATCCCCATGCCGATGATAAGCGCGGTGCCGATGCGCATTAATGGTGACGGGCCTGTGCCGCTTTGGTGGTAATCATTCGCGCGGTGAGCCTGTTTTGCCAATAAAGCCCCGTTTCGGGGCTTTTTCATGCCGGTTTATCAATGAAGTTATTATCGGTAAACCGAAAGCATCTACGTATCTGTTGTTCTTTATGTATTGTGCGGGATTGCCTGGAAGAGAGTTAAGGATATTTTCTTTTAGGTGTATGCCGCCGGTGGCGCCTGTATCAATAAGTAAGTGATGGATGACTTCACCGTTTATATTTAATGTAGTTAATGGCTCACAAATATTACTGAATATGATATTGCTTTTTACAGCATAACACGCAGGCGCAGTTAACATTATTACCATGAGTAAGGATGATCTTAAAGCGGTATTCATCATTTTCTATTCCTAAATGCGTTGCCAGTACTTCAATACTAATGCCCATTTCATTCAGTGTTCGTCGGGACCATGCGCCATTTTTTCTATGCTTTAGTCTAGGCGCTCGGTAGATTTTCTTTTTCGTTAAACATTCATTTAAGATTCAGTGATAGTATCATTTTTGAACGAAGCATGATTTTAGCGTATGCAATAGCGACGTTAACGAAACAGAAATAAAAGATTATTAATCATTAATTGACCAGTTTTGTTAATTGTATGGTGTGAAATTCTTTGATTATCAATATATCTAGGAAACATAATAATGGTTAGCCAGCATTCTTTCGAGGAAATAAAGAACGCGATTTTTTCAATTTCCGGACATATGGGAATCGATCAGACTGAGCTGCTTAATGCCCGGGACGATCAAAATGCCGATGAGATCTTTAATGGACGCCTGACGCGCCTTCTCGCCAGCTATGCCGATGCCAGGCTCGCCGCGCGGCGCAATGATCGCGCGATGCTCAAAACATCGCTATTGCAGGCCAAGCTGCGCACTATGTCGTTAACCACCTTCTTTACCGCCCTGGAAGACGACTGCATCACCCTGTTGTCCTTATGCGATGCCGCCGCTATACCCGCCGGTCAGGATGCCGATGCGGTATAAGGTTACAACCGCCATAAACGCGGCGAAATAAGTTGTTTCCGGCGAGAAATAACACGGTGAGATTCATATTGAACAGACCGGCCATCAGCCATTGACAATGCGGGGTTCCCGCCTAATTCGCGTCGAAAATGGTATCGCGGCACCTGTTTACCCTTCAAGTCCATCCCAGGCTTTACTTGCACACTTTCGGCTAATACTCTGTTGGCGTTGAAGTGATGTTTTAACGATCAAAGAGGATGTGATGGAACAAGCGGAAAAGGGCAAACAACGGCTGGCGGTGCTATTCGGCGGGCAATCCACCGAACACGAAGTCTCGTTACGGTCGTCCATTAACGTGATTAATGCGGTCGACAGGCACAAATTTGATCTGACATTAATCGGTGTCGATAAGCGTGGCCGGTGGACCCTGTGCAATGAAGCCGATTACCTGCTTTATCCCGACGACCCGGCGCGGATAAAACTGGCTCCCTCGGCCCGTTATCTGGCGGTGGTGCCGGGGCAAAACGCCGCGCAGCTGATTGATATCACCAGCGGCGAAGCGCTGCCCGCCATTGATGTGGCTTTTTCCGTGCTGCACGGCGGCGCCGGCGAGGATGGATCCATCCAGGGATTGCTGCGGGTTCTGGGCGTGCCCTTTGTCGGGCCGGATGTTCTGGGTTCCGCGGTCTGCATGGATAAAGACATGACCAAACGCGTGCTGCGCGACGCGGGCCTGCCGGTGACCCCGTCGGTCACGCTCCACCGCACCGATTCCGTCACGGCGGACTTTGATGCTATTGTGGGACAGCTGGGGCTGCCGCTGTTTATCAAGCCGGCCAGCCAGGGATCCTCGGTTGGCGTCAGCAAGGTCGTGGATGCCGCCGGATTCCGGCAAGCGCTGATTATGGCCTTTGCCTTTGATCACAAGGTCCTGGTTGAAACGGCTATCGATGGGCGTGAAATCGAGACGGCGGTATTGGGCAACGACACCCCCGCCGTCAGCCTCTGCGGCGAGATTGTCGCCAATGACGAATTTTATGCCTACGATACTAAATACCTCAAGGGCGGACAGGCGGAACTGGAGATACCGGCGCAGCTGGATAGCGCCGTTAGCGATGAAATACGCCTGATCGCACAGGCCGCCTTCCGGGTGCTGGGCTGCGCGGTCATGGCCCGGGTGGATTTTTTCCTGACGCGGGAGCAGGAGATCATCATCAATGAAGTGAATACCATCCCCGGTTTTACCTCCATCAGCATGTATCCAAAATTATGGGAAGCCAGCGGGCTGAGTTATCCGCAACTGGTGGATAAACTGATTACCCTGGCGCTGGATCGCGCCCGGGACGCGGCCGCTATCAAAACCGACCGATAGTCACTTCTTTCCGCGGTGTTCCGGGCCAGGGCACCGCGGCGCGTTTTTTTCGCCTGCCGTAACCTTTCATTAATCCCTACAATAACTAATGACAAAAGTGATCGTGCGTTATATTATTTTTTGCATAACGATCATTCAAGGTGAGCTATGACTACTTTACGTTTTAAATGGATTGCCGGTGCGGCATTTACCGCGGCGCTGAGTGTGCAGTTGCTGGGCTTTCAGGCGCTGGCCGCGCCGGCGGCGGATAAAGTCACGGTATTTGCCGCCGCCTCGCTGACCAATGCCTTGCAGGATATCGCCAAAAATTATCAACGGGATCATAAAGTCGAGATCGTTTCGTCTTTCGCCTCTTCCTCTACGCTGGCGCGCCAGATAGAGCAGGGCGCGCCGGCCAACATGTTTATCTCCGCCGACCAGCAGTGGATGGACTACGCGCAGGATAAACAACAGATTGTCACCGATACCCGCTATACCCTGCTGGGTAACGAACTGGTGCTGGTGGCGCCGACATCAAGCGCCCTCAAGCCGTTCACCATCGATAAAAAGACCGACTGGACATCGTTGCTGAAGGGACAGAAACTGGCGGTTGGCGATCCGGATCATGTGCCGGCGGGCATTTATGCCAAGGAAGCCTTGCAGAACCTGGGCGCCTGGGATCAGCTGTCGCCGGTGATGGCCCGCGCCAGCGACGTACGCGGCGCATTAGCGCTGGTTGAACGTGGGGAAGCGCCGTTGGGTATCGTCTATGGCTCGGATGCGCTTTCCAGTAAAGGGGTTAAAGTCGTGGCCACGTTCCCGAAAGACAGCCATAAACCGGTGGAATATCCCATGGCGCTGATCAAGGATAACGCCACGCCGGCGGCCAAGGCCTTTTATGACTACCTGAAAACCCCGGCGGCATCGGCGGTGTTTAAACAGAACGGCTTTACCCCGAGATAATGCCGCTGACCGAGTACGAGTGGCAGGCGGTTGCCTTAAGTCTGCAAGTATCGCTCCTGGCGGTTGCCTGCAGCTTGCCTTTTGGCATTCTGATGGCGTGGATACTGGTGCGCTGGCGCTTTCCCGGCAAGGCGTTGCTGGACGGTATTATCCATTTGCCGTTGGTGCTGCCGCCGGTGGTGATCGGTTATCTGCTGCTTATCGCGCTCGGGCGCCGGGGTTTTATCGGCGCATGGCTGTATCAGCTTACGGGTTTCAGTTTTAGTTTCAGCTGGCGCGGCGCGGCCCTGGCCTCGGCGGTGGTGGCGTTCCCTTTGATGGTGCGTGCCATCCGCATGTCGCTCGAGGCCATCGATCTGCGGCTGGAGCAGGCGGCCCGTACCTTGGGCGCCGGCCCTTGGCGGGTGTTTTTCACTATTACGCTGCCGCTATCCTTTCCCGGTATCGTTGTAGGGACGGTACTGGCTTTTGCCCGATCGCTCGGTGAGTTTGGCGCCACCATCACCTTTGTTTCCAATATCCCCGGGGAAACCCGCACCATTCCGCTGGCCATGTATACGTTTATTGAAACGCCCGGCGCGGAAGCGGCGGCGGGGCGCCTGTGCGTATTGGCCATTATTCTGTCGCTGGCGTCGCTGCTTGTCGCCGATTGGCTGGCCAAATGGGGCCGCAGGCGGCTGGGGGGCTGATGCTCGAGATCGATATTAGCCAACGGCTCGGCGAGGCTACCCTCGCGGTCAAGGCCGACGTACCCGCCAGCGGCATTACCGCTGTGTTTGGCGTTTCCGGCGCCGGCAAGACCTCGCTGATCAATGCCGTGGCGGGCCTGACGCGCCCGCAGCGCGGGCATATCATCCTTAACGGACGCACCCTGTTTTCCTCCGAACGGCGCATTGCCCTGCCGCCGGAGAAGCGGCGGATCGGCTATGTTTTCCAGGACGGCCGGCTATTTCCCCACTATCGGGTGCGCGGCAATTTGTTTTACGGCATGGCGGCTTCGATGCGCCCGGAGTTCGACGCCATTATTTCATTGCTGGGCATCGGTCATCTGCTGGGACGTTTTCCCCTCACGCTTTCCGGCGGCGAAAAACAGCGGGTCGCCATCGGCCGCGCGCTGCTGAGCGCGCCGGAAATACTGTTGATGGATGAGCCGCTGGCGTCGCTGGATTTGCCGCGTAAGCGCGAGCTGTTGCCTTACCTGGAGCGTTTGGCCGTCAAGGTGAAAATCCCGATCCTGTATGTGACCCACAGCATGGAGGAAATTTTGCAATTGGCGGAACGCGTGCTGATCCTGGATAACGGCCAGTTGAAAGCCTTCGGCAGCCTGGAGACGGTATGGGCCAGCAGCGCGCTGCGGCCCTGGCTGCCGCGCGAAGAGCAAAGCAGCGTGCTGGAGGTCAGGGTGGATGAACAGCATCCGGACTACGCCATGACCGCCCTGTCGCTCGGCCGGGAGCGGCTGTGGGTGGGCCGGGTGGCGTTGCCGCCAGGCAGCGCGCTGCGCATTCGTGTCGCCGCCACCGATATTTCCCTGGTGATGGCGCCGCCCGCGCGCAGCAGTATCCGCAACATCCTGCCCGCCACCGTGCGCGAATGCCTGACGGTGGGAGACCAAATTGAGGTACGCCTGGAAATCGACGGCCATACGCTTTGGGCGCGGATCAGTCCCTGGGCCAGGGACGAACTGGCGCTGGCCCCGGGCATGGCGCTTTATGCGCAGATCAAAAGCGTATCGATCAACGCGTAAATACGGCCGCGCCCGTTTCCTGCCCGGCCCCTGGCCCCTGGATGGGAATGACCCGGCGTCGCGTGATTACGCTGTCCGGTTTAACCGTCCGCTGCGTTAACCCAGTACCCGCTGGTAGATGAAATCGGCGATGGCCGTGGATTCATTATCGCCGATAGTGACGTCGGCCCGCGCCTTGATGGCGTCATCGCTGTTGCCCATCGCCACGCCCAGGCCCGCGGCTTCCAACATGCTCAGATCGTTATAATTGTCGCCAAACGCAATGACCTGATCCATGCTCCATCCTTGGGATTCCACCCACTGCTGCAACAGCTTGCCTTTGCTATTGCCCGTTTGGGCGATATCCACCTGATCGTGCCAGGACCATTCGCAGGCCAGCCCCATTTCCTGCTCCACCACTCCGGCGAAGGCGCGAAGCTTTACCGTATCCGGATAGGAGGTGGCGAATTTCCAGATGGCGTTTGCCTCTTCAGCCGCCGCGAACAGGCTGTCCACCTGCAGCAGGTTCGGCCGTTGCGCCTCCGGCAGGGTAGCGGCCCAGGCCTGCGAACGGATCACGTGATCGCTGGGTTGTTCGTAGATCATCGCGTCATCCACGTAAATCAAGCCATGGATATCATATTGCTTCAGCAGTTCCAGCACCCGCCGGGCCTGAGCTTTCTCAAGGGGGTTGGCGGTGATGACTTTTTTTTGCTGGTAATCATAGAGATAGGTGCCGTTACAGCATATGGCGGGAGTGCTAATCTTCAGCGCCTGGTAGAAAGGATGGATTGCCACGTGATGGCGGCCGGTCACCACCACCACCTCCATCCCCGCCGCACGGGCATCATTCAGGGCCTTAAGCGATTGCGGCAGAATTCTTTTTTGTCGATCCAACAAGGTACCGTCAAGATCCAGGGCTATTACGCGATAGGTCATAGTTTTCTCATTATGCGGATAAGTAAAGTCATGCCAGATGGTACACCGTAAGCCAGGTGACGAAAACCGTGAAAAATGTCGGTGGATAACAAACAACAACAGTGAGATGCTAACCGGAGAGCCCATTATTCACCTATTATCAATGCTCAAGGCGCTAATGCGAATAAAGGAGAACCCATGAAGCAGATCGTCTATGTTGCCAGTCCCGAAAGTCAGCAGCTGCATGTCTGGCAAATGGATCAGGAGGGCCAGTTGAGCCTGCTGCAGGTGGTTGACACCCCGGGGCAGGGACAGCCGATGGCGATAAACCCGGCTAAAACCCATCTCTACCTCGGCGTGCGTCCTGATTTTGGTGTCGTCAGTTACCACATCGATGAACAGGGCCTGTTGACCGAGGCCGCTATGGCGCCGCTGCCCGGAAGCCCCACCCATCTGAGCACCGATCGCCAGGGGCGTTTTCTGTTCTGCGCCTCCTACAGCAAAAGCTGCGTCAGCGTCAGCCCCATCGATGAAAACGGCATCGCCGGCGCGCCGCTGCAGGTATTGGACGACCTGGTTAATTGCCATTCCGCCAATGTCGATCCGACCAACCGGATTTTATGGGTGCCTTGCCTGAAGGAAGATCGCATCCGCCTGTTTGATATCGCGGCCTCGGGCCAACTGCAGCCGCGCCGGCCCGAGGCGGTGAACACGGTCAGCGGCGCCGGACCGCGCCACATGGTGTTCCATCCCCACCGCCCCTATGCCTACTGCCTCAATGAGCTGAACAGCTCGGTCAACGTCTATGCCCTGGATGATGCGGGAAACACGCCGCGTATTATCCAGACGCTGGATCTGATGCCGCCGGGATTCGCCGATACCCGCTGGGCGGCGGATATCCATATCACCCCGGACGGACGTTACCTGTTCGGCTGCGATCGCACCGCCAGCGTCATCACCCGTTTTGCGGTATCGGAAGACGGCAGCACCCTGGATGTGCTGGGCTACCAGCCCACCGAAACCCAGCCGCGCGGCTTTAATATCGATGCCGCAGGCCGCTTCCTGGTCGCCGCTGGGCAGAAATCGGGGCATATCGGAGTCTATCGCATCGAAGGCGATACCGGCGGGTTAACGCCGCTGGCGCGCTACCCGGTGGGGCAGGGACCGATGTGGGTGTCGATCCTCGAACGCTAATCCCAGCGTGTTGAAGACAGCGTGCCCCATGGCGCGGCAGTCCCGTTAACACCGCACCTAAGGCCGACGTGTTCAAGGGAGAGCGCGCCAATGGGGTGGAATCGGGCGTGGTTTTTCGCCCGACCGAGGCCCCATGGCGCGGCAGGCCCGCCAGCCCTGAACCCAAAGCAGGCCTGTTCAAGGGAGCACGCGCCCGCTAATTATATGTGACGGTCAGCGACGCCTTGCCCAATGAATGGAAATGCACGTTAAACCCCACCACTGCGCCGCTGGCGTGCTCATCCACCTCAATGCTCTCAACGTCCAGCGCGTGTACGCTAAACTGATAACGATGGGTATCGCCCTGCGGCGGCGCCGCGCCGCCATAACCCGCTTTACCGAAATCGGTACGACACTGTACCGCCCCGGCCGGCAGGTTCACCAGCCCGGACCCGGCCCCCTGCGGCAGCGCCCGGGTATCGGCCGGCAGATTGGCCACCAGCCAATGCCACCAGCCGGAGCCGGTAGGCGCATCGGGATCGTAAACGGTAATCACAAAACTCTTGGTTCCCTCGGGCGCGCCGTCCCAGGCCAGATGAGGCGAGATATTCTCGCCGCTATAGCCCATGCCGTTAAACACATGGCGCTCAGGCATCTTTTCGCCATCCCGCAGATCGTTACTGCGTAACGTAAAAGCCATATCCGCTCCTTATCAGCAATTTAGCAATTTTAATACATTCTGCGCAGTGGCCGCCGACGAGCCGGGATTCTGGCCGGTGACCAGATGGCCGTCTATAACCGACAATGACTGCCAATCGTCGACCTTCTGGTAATCGCCGCCCAGCCGTTTAAGCTCATCCTCCACCAGGAACGGCACCACCTTGGTTAACTGCACCGCTTCTTCCTCGCTATTGCTAAAACCGGTTACCCGTTTCCCCGCCACCAGTGGGGTGCCGTCCGGCTTTTTAACATGGCGCAAGACGCCGGGCGCATGGCAGACAGCGCCTACCGGTTTACCGGCGGCAAAGGTATTTTCAATCAGGGCAATCGAATGCCGATCTTCCGCCAGATCCCACAGCGGGCCATGGCCGCCGGGATAAAATACCGCGTCAAAATCCGCCGCGTCCAACGTATCGAGTTTCACCGTATTCGCCAAGGCCTGCTGGGCCGCGCGATCGGTACGGAAACGCTCGGTATCCTGGGTCTGGGCGTCGGCGTCGTCACTTTTGGGATCAAGCGGCGGCTGTCCGCCCTTGGGCGAGGCCAGGGTAATCTCGATACCTGCGTCGTGGAAAATATAATACGGTGCCACCAGCTCTTCGAGCCAGAAACCGGTGGGCTTGCCGGTATCGCCCAATTTATCGTGCGAAGTCAGGACTATTGCAACTTTCATCGATTATCTCCGTCGTTGGGTCATCGTAATAAGAAGGGGCGTTCAAGTAAAAACGCTATGGCCGATCGCTACCCACCCGCACCACCAGCTTGCCGAAGTTCTTGCCCTCCAACAAGCCGATAAAGGCCTGCGGCGCTTGCTCCAGCCCATCGACGATGTCCTCGCGCATCCGCACCTTGCCTTCGCTCACCCAAGGCCCCATCGCCTGGATAAATTCGTCGTAACGGTGGCCGTAGTCCAGGGTAATGATATACCCCTGCATCCGTATGCGTTTGCGCAACAGCAGCGCCTGTAAATAGGGCAGGCGATCCTTGCCGTCGGGCAAGTTTTGCATATTGTAGTTGGCAATCAGCCCGCACAATGGGATACGGGCGGAGGTATTGAGCAGTGGCAGCACCGCATCGAACACCGCGCCGCCGACGTTCTCGAAATAAATATCGATGCCGTCCGGGCAGGCCCGCGCCAGCTGGCCGGCGAAATCCGCGTCGCGGCGATCGAGGCAGACGTCAAATCCCAGCGTCTCCACCGCGTAGCGGCATTTATCCTTGCCGCCGGCGATACCCACCGTGCGGCAGCCCTTCAGCCGCGCCACCTGGCCGACCACCGAGCCTACCGCGCCGCTGGCGGCGGCCACCACCAGTGTTTCGCCGGCTTTAGGCTGGCCGATATCCATCAGGCCCATATAGGCGGTAAAACCGGGCATACCCAGCACGCCCAGCGCCCATGAGGGATGCTCCAGAAGATCGCCCTGAAGCTTTTTTACGTCGCTGCCGTCGGTCAGGGCATAATCCTGCCAGCCGCTGTAGCTCAGCACCCACTCACCGGGCACAAAATCAGGATGGTTGCTGGCCTCGACGCGCGCCACCGTACCGGCGCCCATCACCGCGTCCAGCGCCACCGGCGCCGAGTAGGATTCGGCGTCGTTCATCCGCCCGCGCATATAGGGATCGAGCGACAAATAAACGGTGCGCAGCAGCACCTGACCCGCGCCCGGCTGCGGTACCGCGGCGGTTTCCAGACGGAAATTATCCGGCACCGGCGCGCCCGCCGGACGGGAGGCCAGGACAATGCGCCGGTTGATGTGTTTATTCTGGTTCATCTGATTTCCCTGTTTTCTTGTTTAAAGACATCAGGCCAAGTGTTGATCATAGTGCATGGTCCCTTAGCCTGCTCAGCCGGCCGCCCTTATCATCAGGGGCACTCAGGCGGAAAAATGGGCCGGTTCGTCCAGCGACGCGGCAAGCGCGCTTATCAGCTGGGACAGCTGTCGTTCTGGCATAATATAGGGCGGCATCAGATAAATTAAGCGGCCAAACGGGCGGATCCACACGCCGCGGTCGACAAAAAAGCGCTGCAGCGCCGCCATATTAACCGGCGAACACGTTTCAACCACGCCGATGGCGCCCAGCACCCGCGCATCGATCACCTGCGGATGGTCACGCAACGGCAGCAGCCCCGCCTGCAGTTGCCGTTCAATCGCCGCCACCTGCGCCGGCCAATCGCCTTGTTCCAGCAGCGCCAGGCTGGCGTTGGCGGCGGCGCAGGCCAGCGGATTGGCCATAAAAGTCGGGCCATGCATAAAACAGCCCGCCTCGCCGTTGCTGATGGTATCGGCTACCGCGCGGGTGGCCAGGGTGGCGGACAGGGTCAGGTAACCGCCGGTCAACGCTTTGCCCAGGCACATGATATCCGGCGCGACGCCGGCATGCTCACAGGCGAACAGCTTGCCGGTGCGGCCGAAACCGGTGGCAATCTCATCGGCGATCAGCAGCGTATCGTAGCGATCGCACAGTTCACGCACCCGCCGCAGGTAGGTGGGATGATAAAATCGCATGCCCCCGGCGCCCTGCACTATGGGTTCCAGGATCACCGCCGCCGGCCGTTCCCCGCCGGCCAGCAGGGCGGCAAGCTCATCGGCATCCTCTTCCCGCCACGCTTCGCCAAAACGGCACTGCGGCGCCGCGACAAAAGAATGTTGCGGCAGGTAACCCTGGTATAGCCGGTGCATGGACGTCTGCGGATCGCACACCGACATGGCGCCGAAGGTATCGCCATGATAGCCCCGGCGCAGGGTCACCAGGTGTTTGCGGCGCTCGCCCCGCGCCTGCCAGTATTGCAGCGCCATCTTAATCGCCACCTCCACCGCCACCGAGCCGGAATCCGCCAGGAATACACATTCCAGAGGCGCGGGCGTCATGGCGACCAGGCGACGGCAAAGCGCCACGGCCTGCGGGTGGGTAACGCCGCCGAACATCACGTGGGACATCTCCTGCAGCTGTGCGGCTACCGCCTGGTTGATGGCCGGATGGTTATAGCCATGGATCGCCGCCCACCAGGAGGACATGCCGTCCACCAGCCGGCGGCCGTCGGCAAGCTCCAGCTCGCAGCCCGCGGCGGCGACGACCGGATACACCGGAAGCGGGTGGGTCATGGAGGTATAGGGATGCCAGATATGGCGTTGGTCGAAAATCAGATCGTCGGCAATCATCAATGAGTTGTAAACCGGAATAGAGAATATTTGGTTGACAGTATAACGGCTTGACTTACACTAGCGAAACTATTTTAAGCCGGTAACGCGAGACGATAACCCCATGCAACATAACCCGCGCTGGACATTGCAGCAGGCCCAGGCTTTGTTTGCCAAACCCTTTATGGATCTTATGTTTGAAGCGCAGACCGTTCACCGCCAGCACTTCGATCCCCATCAAATCCAGGTCAGCACGCTGCTGTCGATCAAAACCGGCGCCTGTCCGGAGGATTGCAAATACTGCCCGCAAAGCGCCCGGTATAATACCGGCCTGGCGGCGGAGCAGCTGATGCAGGTGGAACAGGTGCTGACGTCGGCGCAAAAGGCCAAGGCCGCCGGCTCCACCCGGTTTTGCATGGGCGCGGCCTGGAAAAACCCCCGCGATCGCGATATGCCCTATCTGGAGCAAATGGTGCAGGGCGTCAAGGCCATGGGCATGGAAACCTGCATGACCCTGGGCATGCTCAGCGAAACGCAGGCGCAACGGCTGGCGGCCGCCGGCCTGGATTTCTACAATCATAACCTGGATACGTCGCCGGAATTCTACGGTTCGATCATCACCACCCGTACCTACCAGGATCGCTTGGATACCCTGGATAAAGTGCGCGGCGCGGGCATCAAGGTCTGCTCGGGCGGCATCGTCGGCCTGGGTGAAACCATCGCCGATCGCGCCGGCCTGCTGGTGCAGCTGGCCAACCTGCCGGAGCCGCCGGAAAGCGTGCCGATCAATATGCTGGTTAAGGTCAAGGGAACGCCGCTGGCGGAAAATGATGAAGTCGACGCGTTCGATTTTATCCGTACCATCGCGGTGGCGCGGATCATGATGCCCCGCTCCCATGTACGCCTGTCCGCCGGGCGCGAGCAGATGAGCGAGCAGACCCAGGCGCTGTGCTTTATGGCGGGCGCCAATTCCATTTTTTACGGCTGCAAGCTGCTGACCACGCCCAATCCCGGGGAGGATCAGGATCTGGCGCTGTTTCGCAAACTCGGCCTTAATCCGCAGCACCACCACACCGACGCGGGAGATAACCGGCGCCAGCAGCAGCTGGCAGCACAGCTGCTGGCGGCCGATACGCCGCAATTTTACAACGCGGCGCGCTGATGGACTGGGCTGACAAAATCGATCGGGGCCTGCGCGAGCGGCAACAGGCCGATGCCTACCGCAAGCGCCGGGCCGTCGCCGACGGCAATCACCGGCTGCTGGAATACCAGGGGCGCCGCTATCTGAATTTTTCCAGCAACGACTACCTGGGCCTGGCCCGCGATGCGCGCCTGGTCGCCGCCTGGCGCCACGGCGCGGCGCGCCACGGCGTAGGCAGCGGCGGCTCCGGCCATGTCACCGGCCACAGCGCGTGCCACGAGGCGCTGGAGCAACGGCTGGCCGCCTGGCTGGGCTACGAGCGCGCGCTGTTGTTTACCTCCGGCTATGCCGCCAACCAAGGGGCGATCTGCGCGCTGGCGGGCAAGGACGATCAGATCCTGGCGGATAAACTCAGCCATGCCTCCCTGCTGGAAGCCGCGTCGCATGCGCCGGCACAGCTGCGCCGTTTCCAGCATAATGACGCCGGTTCCCTGGCGCGGCTGGCGCAAACCTCGTGCCCGGGCGTGCGGCTGGCCGTCACCGAGGGCGTATTCAGCATGGACGGCGACGGCGCGCCGCTGGCCGCCTTGCACCAGGTTATGGGCGACACCGGCGGCTGGCTGCTGGTTGACGATGCCCATGGCTTCGGCGTCCTCGGCGAGCAGGGCAGGGGCAGCGCCTGGGCGCAGGGGTGCCATCCGGAACTGCTGGTGGTGACCTTCGGTAAAGCCGCCGGCGTGGGCGGCGCGGCGATATTATGCGCGCAGCCGGTGGCGGAATATCTGCTGCAGTTTGCCCGCCATCTTATCTACAGCACCGCCTTGCCCCCGGCCCAGGTGTGCGCTATCGACGCGTCCCTGGACGCCATCATCGCCGGTGATGCGCTTCGCGCCCGCCTGCAACGCAATATCGACCGGTTCCGCCAGGGCGCCGCCGGGCTGGGTTACCCGCTCGGCCGATCGGACACCGCTATCCAGCCGCTGCTGGTGGGGGATAATCAGTTGGCGCTGCGCCTCAGCGCCAGCCTGCGCGAACAAGGCTGCTGGCTTACCGCCATCCGGCCGCCAACGGTGCCGCCGGGCGGCGCCCGGCTGCGCATCACCCTCACCGCCGCGCATCAGGATGCGGATATCGATAAATTACTGGAGGCCCTGGATCATGCACACCGATGCGCATAAAGCGGGCATCGCCCGCGCCTTTAGCCGCGCAGCGGTGGGGTACGAACGCCATGCCGCCCTGCAGCGGGACAGCGGCGAACGTTTGATGGCGCTGCTGGGCGAACAGCCGGGGCGCCGCCTGCTGGATGCCGGCTGCGGCACCGGCTGGTTCAGCCGCCGCTGGCAGGAGGCCGGCAGCCGGGTGGTGGCGCTGGATCTCTCGCCCGCCATGCTCGCCGAGGCGCGGCGTAACCTATCGGCCGCGGCCTACCTGGCCGGCGATATCGAACGTTTGCCGCTGGCCGACGCCTGTGTGGACATCTGCTTTTCCAACCTGGCGGTACAGTGGTGTGACGACCTGCCCCGGGTACTGGCGGAGTTTTATCGGGTCACCCGCCCTGGCGGCCTGATTGCCCTTTCCACGCTGGCCGAGGGATCGCTTGGGGAATTGCAGCAGGCCTGGTCGCAGGTGGACCAGGCGGTCCATATCAACCGCTTCCTGACGGCCGGGGCGATCGAGCGGGCGTTTTCGCCGTACCGCCACCGGCTGAGCGCGGCGCGCCATACCCTGCATTATCCGCATCTGTCGGCGCTGCTGCACGGCCTGAAAGGCGTGGGCGCAGGTTACCTGCGTGACGGACGCACCCCCGGGCTGACCGGGCGGCAGCGTCTTGTACGTCTGGACGCGGCATGGCAACGGCAATCGGCGGGTTTGCCGCTGAGTTATCAGCTGATCTACGGCCTGATCTATCGGGACTGATTATCATGACGAAACGTTTTTTTATTACCGGCACCGATACCGATATCGGTAAAACCCTGGCTACCTGCGCCTTGCTACAGGCGGCGAAACGGGCCGGATGGCGCGCCGCGGGCTATAAGCCGGTAGCCGCCGGCTGCCGGCAGACCGCCGACGGCGCGCGCAACGACGACGCGCTGGCGTTGCTGGCCGACAGCGGCATCAGCCTGCCCTATGCGCAGGTCAATCCGCTGGCCCTGCTGGCGGCGACCTCGCCCCACCTTGCCTGTAGGGATGAGGGCCGCACCCTTGATCCGGCCGTCATGTCGCAGGGATTGGACCGACTGGTGCGCCAGGCGCAGTGGGTGTTTGTCGAGGGCGCGGGGGGATGGTACACCCCGCTTGGCGACACCCTGACCTTTGACCAATGGGTGGCGGCCGAGCGTCTGCCGGTGATCCTGGTGGTCGGGCTGAAGCTCGGATGCATTAACCATGCGCTGTTGACGGCGCTGGCGATACGCCAGTGCGGACTGCCCCTGGCGGGGTGGATCGCCAACGATCTCTCGCCAGCGCCGCACCGGCGGGCCGACTACCTGGCGACGCTGTGCCAGCGGCTCGATGCGCCGCTGTTGGGTGAAATACCCTGGCTGGCGGATCCGGGCACGGCTGCGCTTGCGGACTATATCGATCTTGGGCCATTGCTGGCGCGGCACGGCGCGCAGGGGGACGTTAGCGGTACGGACGGGAATGGGGAAGGCAGGAGATGACAAGCACCGCCGGGACGTTAATGGCGCTGAATGTCCCGGCCGTGGGAAAAAACCGCATGATAGCTTGCTGTGAAATGAGGCATAAACCGGCGTCTTATATTCGTCATTGATCTTTTATACGGCAAGATAGGTCTGGATAAGGCTTTCATCCAGCTGATCCAGCGTACCCTGTGCGACGTTACATCCGCCTTCCAGTAAACAAAACCGATCGCCGATGGCCGGCGTAAAGGGCAACTGCTGTTCCACCACCAGCAGCGTCAGGCCGAAATCGCGCTGCAGCCGCCGGATATTAACGCCTATCTCCTCCACGACCGACGGCTGGAAACCCCCGGTAGGCTCATCCAGGATCAGCAGTTCCGGTTCCAGCACCAGCGCGCGGGCAATGGCCAGCTGCTGTTGCCCGCTTTCCGTTAAATCCCCGGCGCGCTGATGGCGCATATTGTGCAGTCCCGGAAACAATTCGTACACCATCGGGGGAACCTGGCGGGTTTTATTGCGGCCCGCCAAGAGGGCGACGCGCAGGTTCTCATCCACGCTCAGCTGCGAAAAGACCTGGCGGCCCTGGGGCACATAACCGATCCCCAGCGCCGCGCGCCGCTCCACCGGATGCTGAAGTAAGTTCAGTTCCGCCTCTCCGGCCTGTTGCCAGGTTACGGTGCCGCTTGAGACCGGCAGATGACCCATGATACAGTTGATTAAAGTGGTCTTGCCGACGCCGTTGCGTCCCAAGACATAGGTACAGTGGCCGGCGGGCAGTTCCATGCTGATGTCCCGCAAGATCTGCTTTGACCCAAAAAACTGATTCACCGCGTGCAAACGTAACATAAGAATCCTTCCTCCCTCTTTTCACTGTTATTTCACATTCATGATGGACGGTATCCTGTCGCTTGCGACTCACGGCTATCCGCCAGGCTTTAGCTCTTGCCAAATTTAGCAAGCAACTATCAGGCCAATCTTGGCGCAGCCGCGCACGAGAGGGGGAGGGGGGAGCATCGGGGCGGGGCGAGGGTACGCCGGCACAGCGAATCCGGGTAGGGCCCGTTGCAACCACGGCCTTTTGCCCGCTCACGGTGCCGGGAAAGTTTTCCATGGTGCAATTCAATAATCCGCGGCTAAACAAGCACTATACCGGTGCGTTAGCGGCTATTTTTGGCTAAAGACATTGACGCATTTGCTGGCAGGCATTAGTCCTTTTTGGCATAAGAAAAGTCTTATTGCAGATGAAAAATAGCTAAAAAAAGCCTCATTTGTCATTTGCCTGTCATCAATGTCGGCATTGCGGAACTCACGCCGCCAGCGGGGCGGTAAGACTTATCCACTATTCCTGTGGATAACCGTGTGCATTAGGTTTAGAAAAGCCCGGCTAGACGAGAGCGGGCGCGGCCTCGTGGAGATTTGCCTGTATTCTCCACGTTTTTTTTAAATGTTATAAATACAAACGCTTAATTAAAATCAAGCGAATTTATAGGAGGCGCATCACCGATGTGTCAAATTGCATCATTAGGTGCCTCTTTATTAATTTCATAACGATTTGTAATAAAATCACCCCTGGTACGATCCTGTCGGATCGAACCGTACCGGCCGATGGGTCAATACTCTTGCACCCTTGAGCGGATAGCGTATTATAATACTGGTTTTGTATCCAGTGCTATCGCGCTGGTAAAATCGCCGCTCTGTTTCCATACTCAAACATGTTCCTCAGCAGGTAGCCCACGAGATATGAGTAAAGCGTTTAAACTGCAGTCAAGTTTCAAGCCGTCCGGCGATCAGCCGGAGGCGATACGTCGTCTGGAGGAAGGCTTGCTGGACGGCCTGGCCCATCAAACGCTGCTGGGGGTAACCGGTTCAGGCAAAACCTTTACCGTGGCCAATGTGATTGCCGATCTGAACCGGCCCACCATGGTGCTGGCGCCCAACAAGACGCTGGCCGCCCAGCTGTATGGGGAAATGAAGGCGTTTTTCCCGGATAACGCGGTGGAATACTTTGTTTCCTATTACGACTATTACCAGCCGGAAGCCTACGTGCCCAGTTCGGATACCTTTATCGAGAAAGACGCCTCGGTGAACGAGCATATCGAGCAGATGCGCTTATCCGCCACCAAGGCCCTGCTGGAGCGGCGCGATGTGATTGTGGTGGCGTCGGTTTCCGCCATCTACGGCCTCGGCGATCCGGACGCCTATCTCAAGATGATGCTGCATCTGACGCGCGGCATGATTATCGATCAGCGCTCTATCCTGCGCCGTTTGTCGGAACTGCAATACACCCGCAACGATCAGGCGTTTCAGCGCGGCACGTTCCGCGTGCGCGGCGAAGTCATCGATATCTTCCCGGCGGAATCCGATGAAGTAGCGCTGCGGGTGGAGCTGTTTGACGACGAAGTCGAGCGCCTGTCGCTGTTTGATCCGCTGACCGGCCAGGTGGATCAGGTGGTTCCGCGCTACACCATCTATCCGAAGACCCACTATGTCACGCCGCGCGAACGCTTGCTGCAGGCGATGGAAGATATCAAGGTCGAACTGGCGGATCGCCGCAAGAACCTGCTGGAAAATAATAAGCTGCTAGAAGAGCAGCGCCTGTCGCAGCGCACGCAGTTTGATTTGGAAATGATGAACGAGCTGGGTTATTGCTCCGGGATTGAAAACTACTCACGCTTTCTTTCCGGACGCGGGCCGGGCGAGCCGCCGCCCACGCTGTTCGATTACCTGCCCGCCGACGGGCTTTTGATCGTTGATGAATCCCATGTCACGATACCGCAAATCGGCGGCATGTACCGCGGCGACCGCGCCCGTAAGGAAACCCTGGTGGAGTACGGCTTTCGGCTGCCCTCCGCCCTGGATAACCGGCCGATGAAATTTGAGGAATTCGCCGCGCTGGCGCCCCAGACCATTTATGTCTCGGCGACGCCGGGCAAATATGAACTGGAAATGTGCGGGGGCGACGTGGTCGATCAGCTGGTGCGGCCGACCGGCCTGCTCGATCCGCTGATCGAAGTGCGCCCTGTCACCACCCAGGTGGACGATCTGCTCTCCGAGATCCGTAAACGGGTCTTGATCAACGAGAGGGTACTGGTCACCACCCTGACGAAACGCATGGCGGAAGATTTAACCGAATATCTTGAGGAGCACGGCGAGCGCGTGCGTTATCTGCATTCGGATATCGAAACCGTGGAGCGCGTCGAGATTATCCGCGACTTACGCCTGGGCGAATTTGACGTGCTGGTGGGCATCAACCTGCTGCGCGAAGGGCTCGATATGCCGGAAGTCTCCCTGGTGGCCATCCTGGACGCCGACAAAGAGGGATTCCTGCGCTCCGAGCGCTCGCTTATCCAGACCATTGGCCGCGCCGCGCGCAACCTTAACGGCAAAGCGATCCTGTACGGCGATAAAATTACCCCGTCCATGGCCCGCGCCATTGATGAAACCGAGCGCAGGCGCGTCAAGCAGCACGCCTATAACCAGGAACACGGCATTATTCCCCAGGCGCTCAATAAATCGGTGGCGGATATTATGGAGTTGGGCCAGTCGCCGGCCCACGCCAAGCAGAAAAAACGCAAGGCAATGGAAGCGGCGGCCCATTACGGCGACATGACGCCCAAGGCGCTGGACAAAAAAATCACCGAGCTGGAAGCAAAAATGCAGGCGCACGCGCAAAATCTGGAGTTCGAGGAAGCGGCCAGCGTGCGCGACGAAATCCACGCGCTGCGCGAGCATTTTATCGCCATATCCTGATCGGCCGCGCCGGCTCAGCCCAGCGCCTGCAGGGCGTGGTCCAGCGCCGCGCGCAGCAGAAGACGGTCGTGATGATGGGGCACGTCCGCGGCGGCCAGGGGCTGGCGGATCAGGAGACGATCGCGGATGCCGCCGGTATCGGCGGACGGGCCCGTGACCAGGGCGGCGATGATCGGTTGCCGGCCGATGGCCTGCTCCATCATGGCCAGTTTCTGCTGCAGGCTCATGTTCGCCGCGGCCAGGCTCAGTTCCCGTCCCAGATTATCGATAAAGACCATGGGCGCCTGGGTCCGGCGCAGCGCCTGGGCTAAATCGGGCAGCAGCAGCAGCGGCATCAGGCTGGTCAGAAAGCTGCCCGGACCTATCAGGATAAGATCCGCCGCCGCAATAGCCTGCAACGCCTCGCGGGTAGCGCTGACCTGCGGGGTAAGCCGCAGGCTGGCGGGGAGTTCGGCCAGCCTGTCCACCGCCATTTCGCCATGGATGGTTTCCCCCGCGCCGGTGATCGCCAGCAGGTCCACCGCCTGCTCCGACATGGGGATTAGCAGGGCGTCCACCTTGAGCATATTGCGGATCAGGTTGATGGCTTCCAGCGGGCGCACGCTCAGGTTATCCAGCGCTTTCAGCATCAGGTTGCCAAGGTTATGGCCGGCCAGTTCACCCTGGCCGTTAAAACGGTATTCAAACATCGCCGCCGCGATGCTGGGTTCTGAAATCAATTGATTGAGGCAATTGCGGGTGTCGCCCCAGGCGATGCCGCCCTCTGACTGGCGTATCCGCCCGGTGGAACCGCCATTGTCGGTGGTGGTGACAATGCCGGTCAGGCGCGACCCCAGCGGGGAAAGGGCGGACATCACCCTGCCGAGGCCATGTCCGCCGCCCAGTGCCACCACCCGATCGAGATCCGCCAGGGTGCGATTACGCATACCTCTCCTTGCAACCACGTGATAAAACCCCGGCGCCCGCAGGCCAGGTACGCCGCACGCCATGGCCGGTGGTAAGCGCGCTGGCGCCGGGCGGGGTTCTTGTTATGCTAACCATAGCCGATGGCGCGGCAAAAGCGAAATGCCGGCGCCAGATACGGGTTGCAGCTCGCACTATCATGATATTGCCAGGGTCATGACGGGGAGAAAGGCGAATGATTTCAACGCTATATATTTGTTTATATAGCGAAATTTCTCCTTGCGGCCATAGCGTCCAGTAACAATTAGGGCTAGAATAATTTTCAACCAGGTTTTACCGCGCTGATGACGGCGTCGGGAAGGCCAACTCCTAGCCTTTACGCCTAAGTGGCTCCTGCGAGCGATATGGCGTTCAGGCCGTGGCGACAGCCACCAGGGTGCAGGATAGAAATGTCCGCATCTCCCGTATTTGGAAAGGTGTTTAACGGTGCCAGAACTTATCGATGCGTTTGCGCGCAAGTTTTACTATTTGCGCCTGTCCGTCACGGACGTCTGCAACTTTCGTTGTACCTATTGTTTGCCCGACGGCTACCGTCCCAACGGCAATACCAATAAAAGTTTCCTGTCGCTGGATGAAATCCGGCGCGTCACCCAGGCCTTCGCCGAACTGGGCACGGAAAAAGTGCGCCTGACCGGCGGCGAGCCGTCGCTGCGGCGAGATTTCCGCGATATCATCGCCGCCGTGCGTTCCCATCCGCAAATCCATACCCTGGCGGTTACCACCAACGGCTATCGGCTCGAGCGCGATATCGCCGGCTGGCGCGACGCCGGACTGACGGCGCTGAACGTTAGCGTCGACAGCCTGGACCCGCGCCAGTTCAGGCTTATCACCGGCCAGGACAAGTTCCGCCAGGTGATGGCCGGCATCGATGCCGCCTTTGCCGCCGGCTTCAGTAAGGTCAAGGTCAATACCGTGCTGATGCGCAACGTCAACGATATCCATCTTGACAGTTTTCTCGCCTGGATAAAAACCCGGCCCATCCAATTACGGTTTATTGAACTGATGGAAACCGGCGACGGCGGCGAGTTGTTCCGCACCCGCCATGTGTCCGGCGACACAATTCGCCGGCGGCTGGAGCCGATGGGCTGGGAACTTCAGCCGCGCGGACGCAGCGACGGCCCGGCGCTGGTGTTGCGCCATCCGGATTACGAGGGCGAGATCGGCCTTATCATGCCTTATGCCAAGGATTTCTGCGCCAGCTGCAACCGCCTGCGGGTATCCGCCGTCGGCGATCTCCATCTTTGCCTGTTCGGCGAGGACGGCATTCCGCTGCGCGACCTGCTGGGGGACGATCGGGGGCTAGCTATGCTCAAAGATCGTATTTCGGGCGGCCTGCGGCTGAAGAAGCAGACCCATTTCCTGCATGAGGGCAATACCGGCGGTACCCGCAATTTGTCATTTATCGGCGGTTAAGGAAGAGTATGTCATCATTTACCCATATTAACGCCAGCGGCGAAGCCCACATGGTGGATGTCTCCGCCAAGGCCGAGACGCTGCGCGAAGCCCGCGCCGAGGCGTTTGTCACCATGTCCGCGGAAACGCTGGCCATGATCGTCGATGGCCAGCATCATAAAGGCGATGTCTTCGCCACCGCGCGTATCGCCGGCATCCAGGCCGCCAAACGCACCTGGGAACTGATTCCGCTTTGCCATCCGCTGGCGCTCAGCAAGGTCGAGGTCCACCTGACGGCGGAAACCGCCCGCCACCGGGTGCGCATCGAAACCCTCTGTCGCCTGACCGGCAAGACCGGCGTGGAGATGGAAGCATTGACCGCCGCCTCGGTGGCGGCGCTGACTATTTACGATATGTGCAAAGCGGCGCAGAAGGATATGGTTATCGGGCCGGTCAGGCTGCTGGCGAAAAGCGGCGGCAAATCCGGCGTTTTCACGGCGGAGGCATTATGATAACCGTGCTGTTTTTCGCCCAGGTGCGGGAGCGGGTGGGGGTCGACAGCCTGCGGCTTGATGATGACTACGGAAGCGTTGAGGCGCTGCGCCTGTCGCTTATGGCGCGCGGCGACCGTTGGGCGCAGGCCCTGGACGCCGACCAATTGCTGACGGCGGTAAACCAGGCGCTGGTCCCGCGTGAGCATCCGCTGGCCAGTGGCGATGAAGTGGCGTTCTTCCCGCCAGTGACCGGGGGCTGAGCCGCTATGGATGAGATGACAGACACACGTATCAGCGTCGGCCCGCAGTCCTTTGATATGGCGCGGGAGTACGCCTGGCTGGCGGACTGCGCTGACGACGGCGCGGTGGTGACCTTTACCGGCAAGGTACGCAACCGCAACCTGGGCGACGAGGTCAGCACCCTGACCCTCGAACACTACCCCGGTATGACTGAAAAGGCCTTGGCGGAAATCGTGGCGGAGGCCCGGCAACGCTTTGCGCTGCGGCGCGTCACGGTCATCCACCGGGTCGGCGCGCTGGCCACCGGCGAGCAGATCGTGCTGGTCGGCGTCAGCGGCGCCCATCGCGGGGCGGCGTTCGCCGCCGCCGAATTTATCATGGATTACCTGAAAACCCGCGCGCCGTTCTGGAAACGTGAAACCACCGACCAGGGCAGCCGCTGGGTGGATGCGCGCGACAGCGATCGCCAGGCCGCTGACCGGTGGCAGGCCTCCTGAAGAGAACCTCGCACCGGTGATTTTGCGCCGGGCCTTTGATTCGGCCCCCGGTTTTTGTGGTATGCTGTTTTCAGGTGGGTCGCCTTCGCGGCCTGTGTTTTCCGTTTACGTTAAAGGTGACAGTCATGGACCGATTTCCCCGTTCCCAGGGTTCGATAGCTGAACGCGCTGATGCCGGCATCCAGCCTTTTATGGCCCAGGTTTATGGCTGGATGACGTGCGGATTATTATTAACCGCCTTTGTTTCCTGGTACGCCGCCCGCACGCCGGCGGTGCTGAACCTGGTGTTTTCCAGCCAGATCACCTTCTTTGGCCTGATTATCGCCCAGTTGGCGCTGGTGTTCGTGATCTCCGGCATGGTCAACCGCCTCAGCGGCACGGTGGCCACCGGGCTGTTTATGCTCTACTCCGCCCTGACCGGCCTGACGCTGGCGAGTATCTTTATCGTTTATACCGCCTCGTCCATCGCCGGCACCTTTGTGGTGGCGGGGGGCATGTTCGGCGTGATGTCTATCTATGGTTACACCACTAAGCGTGATTTAAGCGGTTTCGGCAGCATGCTGTTTATGGCGCTGATCGGCATCGTGCTGGCGTCGGTGGTCAATATCTGGCTGAAGAGCACCGCGCTGATGTGGGCGGTGACCTATATCGGCGTGCTGGTGTTTGTCGGTTTGACCGCCTACGACACCCAGAAGCTGAAAAACATGGGCGCCCAGCTTTCCATCGACGACAAGGATCAGTACCGTAAATATTCCATTGTCGGCGCGCTGACCCTGTATCTGGATTTCATCAACCTGTTCCTGATGCTGCTGCGTATTTTTGGCAACCGCCGGTAAGACTGGCCGACCGGGCGCCCCATGGCGCGCCAGGCCCGGATCACCGATGCTGCATAAGGCGTGTTAAAGGGAGAACATGCCAATGGGGTTGAATCGGGCGTGGTTTTCCCGCCCGACCGAGGCCCCATGGCATGGTATGCCCGCTATCTCCGATGCCGCATAAAGCGTGTTAAAGGGAGAGCGTGCCAATGGGGTCGAATCGGGCGTGGTTTTCCCGCCCGACCGAGCGCCCCATGGCGCGGTATGCCCGCCAGCACCGCGCTTAAAGCAGACGTGTTAAAGGGAGAGCACCCCATGGCACGGCATGCCCGCCGCCACCGACTTAAAAACGATCCTGTTAAAGGAAGCCGAAAATGGATCTATCCCTGCAGCTTGCCAACTTTCACCGCCTCGATCTCATCGGTCCGCCCACCCCCCTTGAATTCCTCCCGCGCTTATCCGAGCACCTGGGACAGGAAATCTACATCAAGCGCGATGACGTGACGCCCCTGGCCATGGGCGGCAATAAACTGCGCAAGCTGGAATTTCTCGCCGCCGACGCCCTGCGCCAGGGGGCCGATACGCTGTTGACCGCCGGGGCCATTCAATCCAACCACGTACGGCAAACGGCGGCGGTGGCGGCTAAGCTCGGCCTGCACTGCGTCGCGCTGCTGGAGAACCCGATCGGCACCCAGGCGGAAAATTATCTTACCAACGGCAACCGCCTGCTGCTGGATCTGTTCGACGTCGAGGTGATAATGTGCGACGCCCTGGACGAACCGGATCGGCAACTGGCCGATACCGCCGAACGCCTGGAAGCGCAAGGGTTCCGCCCCTATGTGGTACCGGTGGGCGGCTCCAATGTGCTGGGCGCGCTCGGCTATGTCGGCTGCGCGCTGGAAATAGCCCATCAGTGCGCCGGCCAGCTCGCCCCCGGTTATGTCGTCACCGCCTCGGGCAGCGGCGGCACCCATGCCGGACTGGCGCTGGGCCTGCAGGCGCTGATGCCGGAAACCCGGCTTATCGGCGTAACGGTTTCCAGGACCGACGCGCAGCAGCGTCCGAAAGTGGCCGCCTTGCAGCGGCAATTGGCCGACGCGCTGGAATTCACCGCGCCGCTGGCGCCCATCCATTTTTGGGATGACTATTTCGCGCCCGGATACGGGGCGCCGAACGATGAAGGGCTGGCGGCCGTCAAGCTGCTGGCCAGGCTGGAAGGAATGTTGCTCGACCCGGTCTATACCGGCAAAGCCATGGCCGGGCTTATCGACGCCATCGACCAAAAACGCATCGGCCCGGAGCCGGTGATATTTATCCATACCGGCGGCGCGCCGGCGCTGTTTGCCTATCATCCCGGCGTATAAATGCCGTTGCCGCGCCCGCGGCGGCGTTTGCCTGATGCGGCCGGCGCGCGCTCATGATAATCTGCGCCCTGGGTTTTAAACAGTCGCCCCGCGGGGATAGTGACACGCGCTGATACGATCGGGAGTCGTAATGAGTACTATTGAAGTCAAGCAGCTGGTCAAGACCTTTAACGGCCAACGGGTGCTGAACGGCATCGACCTGTCAGTGAATACCGGCGACGTGCTGGCCATTGTCGGCCCCAGCGGCTCCGGCAAGACCACCCTGCTGCGCAGCATCAATTTACTCGAGGAGCCGGACAGCGGCACCATCCAGGTCGGGTCGATCGTCATTGACGGCGCCAGGCCGCTCAGCGCGCAAAAACGGCAAATCCGCGCCTTGCGCCAGCAGGTGGGCTTTGTCTTCCAAAGCTTTAATCTGTTTCCCCACCGTACGGTGCTGGAGAACATTATCGAAGGACCGGTGGTCGTCAAGGGCGAACCGCGCGCCGAGGCTATCGAACGCGCCCGGGAACTGCTGGCCAAGGTGGGTCTGAGCGGCAAGGAAGACGCTTATCCCAAGCGCCTCTCCGGCGGCCAGCAGCAGCGGGTGGCCATTGCGCGCGCGCTGGCCATGCGCCCCGAGGTGATCCTGTTTGACGAACCCACCTCGGCGCTGGATCCCGAACTGGTTGGCGAAGTGCTGAACACCATTCGCGCGCTGGCGGAAGAAAAACGCACCATGATTATCGTTACCCATGAAATGAGCTTTGCCCGCGATGTGGCAGACCGGGCGATATTCATGGACCACGGCGTTATCACCGAACAGGGGCCGGCCAAGGCGATTTTTACCCATCCCGAGCACGAGCGAACCAAACAATTCCTGGATAAGTTTATTAATGCCCATTAATGTTTAGAGCATTTTTCTCTGGTTTTTCAGCAACAAAAGCCATGCGGGACGCCGGCTGGGCGGGGTAGATTACAGTTATTTACCTGATACCCATCCCATTTTGCCGGTAATTTTGCTACAATCCGTTCAATAGTTTTTGTCCGTTCACCATGGTAAGGCTTTGCCTCCCATCTGATTATCCCCCTGAGCGCAGACTGGACAGGCGACGTCGGGGCGGATCTGGAGTTTTTCATTATTATGTCATTTGAATCACTTGGCCTAAGTGCCGAGATTTTGCGTGCGTTATCCGAGAAGGGCTATGACAAGCCGACTCCGGTACAATCCCAGGCTATCCCGTTTGTGCTGCAAGGCCGCGATATCATGGCCAGCGCACAGACCGGCACCGGTAAAACCGCCGCGTTTACCCTGCCTATTCTGCAACTGCTGACCCAGCAGAGCCCGGCGGTGAAAGGTCGCCGTCCGGTACGGGCGTTGATCCTGACCCCGACTCGCGAGCTGGCCGCGCAGATTGGCGAAAATGTCGTGGAATACAGCGCCCATCTTTCCATCCGTTCGCTGGTGGTTTTCGGCGGCGTGAGCATTAACCCGCAGATGATGAAGCTGCGCGGCGGCGTCGATGTGCTGGTCGCCACCCCCGGCCGTCTGCTGGATCTGGCGCAGCAGCGTGCCGTCGATCTGTCCAGCGTGGAAATTCTGGTGCTGGACGAAGCCGACCGTATGCTGGACATGGGCTTTATCCACGATATTCGCCGCGTCATGAAACTGCTGCCGGCGAAAAAACAGAGCCTGATGTTCTCGGCCACTTTCTCCGATGACATCAAGGTGCTGGCCAATACCCTGCTCAGCAATCCGGCCGCGGTTGCCGTCGCACGCGACAATATCACCGCCGACCAGATTGAACAGCGTGTCCACCTGGTGGACAAAAAGCGCAAACACGAGCTGCTGTCTTATATGATTGGCAAGCACGACTGGCGTCAGGTGCTGGTATTTACCAAGACCAAGCATGGCGCCAATAAACTGGCGGAAGCGCTGAATAAAGACGGTATCACTTCGGCGGCGATCCATGGCAATAAAAGCCAGGGCGCACGTACCCGCGCCCTGGCCGATTTCAAAGCCGGCCAGGTGCGCGTGCTGGTGGCCACCGATATCGCCGCGCGCGGCCTGGATATCGATCTGCTGCCCCATGTCGTCAACTATGAGCTGCCGCTGATTGCCGAAGACTATGTGCACCGCATCGGCCGTACCGGCCGCGCCGCCGCCACCGGCGAGGCGCTGTCGCTGGTCTGCGTTGATGAACTCGGCCTGCTGCGCGATATCGAACGCCTGCTGAAAAAACCGATCCAGCGCATCGCGGTGCCCGGCTATGAGCCGGATCCGACCATTAAGGCCGAGCCGCTGCAAACCGGCCGCGGCAGCCGTTCCGGCGGACCGTCCCGTGGCGGCGCTTCCCGCGGTGGCCCGTCGTCCGGTAACGGCGGCGGCGCCCGCGACAGTGGCAACAGCGCGCGCGAAGGCGGAGCCCGCGAGGGTCGTCCGCCCCAGCGCCGCCGTACAGGCGAAGGCGCCTCGCAGCCGGGACGTGGCGCCGCGCCGCGCCGCCCGGCCGGCGGTTCCTCCGCTTACGCGGGTTCAGGCGCACGCGACAGCCGCGGCAAGAAATAAGCCGCGCCCCCTGGCCTGAAGCCCTGGTTTGACCCAGGGTTGCAGGCGGATCCTGGCGCCGCTTACCCGCGTTGGGCATCCGGTCATGCGACCGGCGGTATCCGCCCCGTATTTACCCCTGACACCCGATCAGCAGACCGCCCGCGCAAGCGCGGCGGTTTTTTTATAGGCGCCATTTGCCGCCGGGCAGGGCGGTAAAAGCGTTGATTTTGCCACCCCTCATCACCTACTATGGCGCTTCTTTCCGGCCGGGTACTTTATGCGCGTATTATTGGCACCGATGGAAGGCGTTCTCGATTCGCTGGTGCGGGAACTGCTTTGCGAGGTTAACGATTACGATCTCTGCATCACCGAATTTTTGCGGGTGGTGGACAGCCTGCTGCCGGTCAAATCCTTTTATCGCCTCTGTCCGGAACTGCATCATGCCAGCCGGACGCCCGACGGTACCCCGGTGCGGGTTCAGCTGTTGGGTCAATATCCCGAATGGCTGGCGGAAAACGCCTGGCGCGCGGTGCAGCTCGGCTCGCTGGGCGTGGATCTCAACTGCGGCTGTCCCTCCAAGACCGTAAACGGCAGCGGCGGCGGGGCCTCGCTGCTGAAAGATCCCGAGCTTATCTACCGGGGCGCCAAGGCCATGCGCGCCGCCGTACCGGCCCATCTGCCGGTGACGGTAAAAATCCGCCTGGGGTGGGATACCCCGCACCGCAGCATGGAAATTGCCGACGCGGTCCAGCAGGCGGGCGCCACTGAACTGGTGGTCCACGGCCGGACCAAGGAAGACGGTTACAAAGCGGAATGCATCGACTGGCCGGCGATTGCGGCAATCCGCCGGCGTTTAACCATCCCGGTGATCGCCAACGGTGAAATCCGCGACGGGAAAAGCGCCAGCGACTGCCTGGCGGTAACCGGCTGCGACGCGGTGATGTTGGGGCGCGGCGCGCTAAGCCTGCCGAACCTGAGCCGGGTAATAAAATATCGTGAACCCAGGATGCCGTGGCCGGACGTGGTTGATCTGCTGCAAAAATATGTGCGCCAGGAAAAGCAGGGCGACACCGGCCTGTACCATGTGGCGCGCATCAAGCAATGGCTGGGTTTCCTGCGCCAGGAGTATGACGAGGCCGCCACGCTGTTTGGCGACATCAGGGTTTTAAAAACCTCCGCGGACATCGCCCGGGTGATTGGCCGCCAGACGCAAGCCGGGAGCCGCTGCGCGTAACCATGCCGCCGCCATAGGCATTTTTTCCCTTCAAAAAGCCAACGTTTTGCTATGGTTATACAGGGTGTTAATCGGGGTTAACCCGGCTTTGCCGCCGGCATGGCGCGCGGGTCCGTTTGGCGGCACCAGGCCCACCGCGCAAGACCATAAACCTGATGGCCGTAACCCTCAAGGCCGCTATGGCCCATCGACACACTCTCCCTTTAACCTGTGGTGCATCAGGAGTATCTATGCTGCGTCGTCTGCTGTCCTTTCCCGGTATTACCGGTGTGGTTATCGCTCTTTTCGGCCTGGCGTTTATCGGGCTGGGAACCTGGCTGGCGACGCTTGGCGGCACGTTTTATTATCCGCTGGCTGGTGTGGCGCTCACCGCCTCGGGGATTATGATTGCCCGTCGGCAGGCGGCCGGCTGGTGGCTGTATCTGCTGGCCTTTATCGCCACCCTGGCCTGGGCGGTCTATGAAGTCGGCTTTGACGGCTGGCAATTGCTGCCCCGCCTGCTGGTGCCGGCGCTGCTCGGCTTGTGGTGCAGCATGCCGTTTATCACCCGGCCGGTATTCCCGTTGCGTTCCGACAGACGCCGGGCCACGGCGGCCGGGGTGATCTACCTGGCCGCTATCCTCGGCATTTTTGGGGCCGGCTTCCACGTCACCGAGACCCGGTTTGTCCATAACGCGGCGGTTGCGGCGCCATTGCCGCAAACGGCGACGTTCCCGGATGCGCAGCGTAACCAATGGCTCTATTACGGGCGCAATGCCGCCGGCGAGCGCTTTTCCCCCCTGGCGCAATTGACCCCCGCTAACGTCGGCCAATTGCAGCCCGCCTGGCGTTATGATACCGGCGATCTGCCGCGCGAGGGCGAGGATAAGGACGGCCGGGAATTTAATTTCGAGGTAACGCCGATTAAGATTCGCGATCGTCTGTATCTGTGTACCCCGCATCGTCGCGTTATCGCGCTGAACGCCACCACCGGCAAGCCCATCTGGAGCTATGACCCGCATACGGATACCGCCGCCAACGAATATCTCGCCTGCCGCGGCGTGGCGTATTATGCCGCGCCGACCGATACGGGACAGGCCTGCGCCCGCCGCATAATCACCACCGCCGGCAATGCGCAAATGATGGCGCTGGACGCGGATACCGGCCGCCCTTGTGACGATTTCGGCGATCGCGGATTTGTCAGCCTGACCGACCAGATGGGCGATGTGCCGCCCGGCTTTCATTTTATTACCTCGCAGCCGCTGGTGGTGAAGGACCGGGTGGTGCTGGGAGGGTGGATTTACGACAACCAGGCGCGCGGCGAGCCGTCGGGCGTAGTGCGCGCCTATGATCCGGTAACGGGCAAACTGGCCTGGGCCTGGGATATGGGCCGGCCGGATCCCACCGCGCCGCTCAAGCCGGGCGAGACCTACACGCGCGGCACGCCGAACGGATGGGGCACTTATACCGCCGATACCGATCTCGGGCTGGTGTATATCCCGCTGGGCAACGCCACGCCTGATTACTACGGCGCCGCCCGCCGTCCGTTCGATAATAAATACTCGAGCGCGCTGGTCGCGCTGGATATCGAGACAGGCAAGGAGCGCTGGCATTTCCAGACCGTGCATCACGACGTCTGGGACTTTGATTTGCCCATCGGCCCTTCGCTGGTCGATTTGCCGTCGCCCGACGGCGTCGGCAGCGTGCATGCGCTGGTGCAAACCACCAAAATGGGCCAGCTGTTTTTGCTGGACCGCGCCACCGGCAAACCGCTGGCGCAGGTCATTGAAAAACCGGTGCCGACGCAGCCCTTGCTGCCGGGCGATACGCTGTCCCCCACCCAGCCGGACTCGGTGGGTATGCCGAACCTCTCGCCCGCCGATTTGAAAGAGCAGGATATGTGGGGCGCCACGCCGCTCGATCAGCTGTGGTGCCGCATCCAGTTTAAACGCGCCATCTATCATGGCCAGTACACGCCGCCCACGCTTGGCACCACTATCGCGTATCCCGCCTTTGACGGCGTGATGGACTGGTACGGCGCCTCCATCGACCCGGCGCGGCACCTGCTTATCGCCAATACCAGCTACATCCCCTTTACGGTGGAGACCATGCCCGCCGCCGAGGCGATCAACAAGGGGCTGATGAAACCCTGGGCGGGCTGGGGCAGCAAACAGCCCTATCCCAAACCCAAAGATTTTTCCGTCGGCCCGCAGTACGGCACCCCGTACGCGGCGGTGGTCAAACCCTGGCTGACCCCGCTCGGCGCTCCTTGCAGCGCGCCGCCCTGGGGGAAACTGGTGGCGATTGACCTGCAGACCCGGAAAATCGCCTGGGAGCGACCGGTGGGCACCACGCGGGATATGAATATCTTTAATACCCATACCAATGCGCCGTTGCCGACCGGTATCTTCAGCATCGGCGGCAATATCATCACCGCCGGCGGCCTGGTCTTTATGGGCGCCACGGCCGATAACTATCTGCGCGCCTTTGACGAGGCTTCCGGCAAACAGCTTTGGCAGGCGCGCCTGCCGGCGGGCGGCCAGGCGACGCCGATGACCTACCTGGGCGGGAACGGTCGCCAATATGTAGTGATTGCCGCCGGCGGCCATGGCGGCCTGCGTACCGAGCCGGGAGACGCCATCGTCGCTTATGCCCTGCCCAAGGATGCGGCGCGCTAGGCTATCCCGCGCCGGACCGATTTCTATCCGGACGCGGGACGCTAACGGCATGACGTCGGCCGCACCCTCCTTCGCACGGCCCTATCCGGCGTTAAAGGAACTATATTACCGGCGGTTCCTTGTCTTTTTCACCGGCAGGCTCTATTTTACGCTCATCCCCGCCGTGCCGGGTGCCCGGGGCCCTTGCCGCGGGCCAGCCGGTTATCGCCACGTTTACTAAGGTCCGGCCAGACACATGCGTTTTCTCCATCCCGTTAAGCACTATTTTACCGCGCGGCCCCGGCTGCTGATCGCCATCGCCGCCGGCGTGATCTGCTACTGGTGCCTGCCCGCGCAGTTTTCCACGCTGCTGCGCCTGATGATAAGCTGGAACGCCCTCGCCTGGCTGTATTTAGTATTCCTGTGGTGGGAGATGATGCGCGCCGGGCCGGAGGATATGCACGCCATCGCCTTGCGCCAGGACGAAAGCGCCAGCACGGTGCTGGCGTTGGTGACCTTGACCTGTATGGTCAGCGTACTGGTGATCCTGCTGGAGCTGAGCACGGTGAAACAGCTTTCCGGTTCGGTGAAAGCCTGGCATTTGATCCTGACCGGCGTGACGCTGGTGGTCTCCTGGGCGCTGCTGCCCACGGCGTTTGCCATGCACTATGCCCATCTGTTCTACCGCGATCGGGATGTTGCTGAAGTGCCGTTGCTGTTTCCCAAAGACCCGGAAAAACCGCTGTACTGGGATTTTCTCTATTTCTCGTTCACCATCGCCGTCGCCTCGCAGACCGCGGACATCGCCACCGGCACCACCGAGGCGCGCAAGGCAGCGCTGCTGCAATCGGTCATCTCTTTTATCTTCAACCTCGCCATCCTCGGCCTGTCGATAAACGTCGGCGCCGGCCTGCTGGGATAGCCTTGCGTCCATCTCCTGGCGCCTGCGGCGCCGCCCCGGCATCGTAGCGCGGTAGCTTCCGCGGCCGGGGATCTTGATTCCGTCATCTCATTGTCTTAAAACTGTCAAGCATGGCCCTTAGCATAGGGGCCACTTGCTGAAGCTGTGCAGAAGTCTATTTATGTTAAAACGCCTGTTTCCCTATTTGCTGCTCGCGCCCACCCTGATATTTTTAGCCGGCTTCACCTATTTTCCCCTGTTGCGCTCGCTGGTGGATAGCCTGTATGACTCGCGGCTTGCCACCGATAACCCGCCCTTTGTCGGCCTGGATAATTTTGTCCGCCTGTTCCAGGACCGGGTGTTCTGGCTCTCGGTCGGCAATAATCTGCTCTATATCCTGGTGACGGTGGTGCCCGGCGTGATCCTGGCGCTGTCGCTGGCGGTCTGGCTGGCGCGCAATACCCGGTTCAACCGGCTGCTGCGCGCGGCGTTTTTTTTCCCCACTATTATCCCGCTGGTCAGCGCCGCTACGCTTTGGACCTTTATCTTTATTCCCAACCTGGGCCTGCTGGACTATTACCTGGCTAAGGTTGCCGGCCCCATGGGCATTAATTACCTCGGCATGGGCAATAGCGCGCTGTTTGCCCTGGCGCTGGTCGGCATCTGGAAATTTGCCGGCTATTATATGCTGTTTTTCCTGGCCGCCCTGCAAGGCCTGCCCGCGTCGCCGCGCGAGGCGGCGCTGATGGAAGGGGCGTCGGAACGCCAGATATTCTGGTACATCCAGCTGCCGCTGCTCAGGCCGACGCTTAACTTTGTCATCATTATCGCCCTGGTGTATTCCATTACCCAAATCGATCATGTGGCCATCATGACCCAGGGCGGGCCCAATCACGCCAGCTCGGTGCTGTTGTATTACATCCAGGATCTGGCCAATAACAGCCATGATTTCGGCAAAGCCTCGGCCGCTACCTTTTTTACCGTGGTGGCGCTGTTTGTGATTTCCATCCTGAATCTGCGCACCCTGGAAAAAGGGGTGCACTATGAGCGCTAACCCGTCGTTTCCGCTGCGAACCTTATCCCTGCTGCTGGCGTGCGCCGCTTTCCTGTGGCTGTCGCCCCTGCTGTGGATGTTTTCCGCCGCCATCAGCCCGGACAGTTTTTCATCCGCGATGGCCTCGCTGGTGCCGCGCCGGCCGCTGACGCTGGCCACGCTTGCCGGGGCCTGGGACAGCGCCGACTGGCTGCGGCTGTATGCCAATACGCTGATTTTCGCGCTGGGGACCTTCCTGGTACAGCTGGTCACCATCACCACCGCCGGATATGTGTTCGCCTACCATGAATTCCGCGGTAAAACCCTGCTGTTTTACCTGCTGTTGATCCAGCTGATGATCATGCCGGTGATGCTGATGGTGCCCAATATGATGACCCTGCACCAGCTTGGCCTGCTCAACACCCTGACCGGCGCCATGATGCCGTACTTCGCGTCGGCCTTCGGCGTCTTCCTGATGCGCCAGGCCTTTCTGAATATTCCGCGCGAACTGGAGGATGCGGCCCTGATGGAAGGCAGCCGCTGGTGGCAGGTGGTGCTGTATGTGCTGCTGCCCATGACCCGTCCCGCGCTGATGGCGTTTGCCGCCGTGACCATTACCTATCATTGGAACGAATTTCTCTGGCCGCTGATGGTGCTTAACGATCCCGATAAGCAGGTGCTTACCGTGGGGCTGGCGTCCTTTGCCATGGGGGCGGAATCCGGCGGGCAGTGGGGCATGATCAGCGCCGGTTCGCTGATGGTCTGCCTGCCGCTGATGGTGGCGTTTATCTTATGCCAAAAGCACTTTCTCAGTGGTTTTGGTTTTTCCGGTATTAAATAAGGGGATAGCGATGTATCTCGCCCAATTGTCCGACATGCATTTCCGCAGCCGGGGCGCCCGGCTGTATGATTTTATCGATGTTAACGCCATGAACGCGGAAATCATCAACCGGGTCAACGCCCTCGCGGAACGTCCCGACGCGGTCATCATTACCGGCGATATGGTCAACTGCGGCGAACCCGCTGAATATCGCCTGGCGCGCCATATTCTCGGCCAGCTTGACTATCCGCTGTATCTGATCCCCGGCAACCATGACAATAAGGCCTTGTTTCTGGATGCCTTCAGCGGACTGTGCCCGCGGCTGGGCCACGATCCGGACAATATGGCCTATGAAGTCGATGAGTTCCCGGTGCGTCTGCTGTTTATCGATACATCGGTGGCCGGGGCGTCCTGGGGGCACCTGAGCGATTTTACCCTCGACTGGCTGGAAAAGAGCCTTTCCCGCGACGATAAGGAAAGCTACGTGTTTATGCACCACCCGCCGGTGGCGTTCGGCTCGGCGCAGATGGATCCCATCGCCTGCCGCAACGGCGAGGCGCTGCTGGCCCTGATAGAACGGTTTCCGCAGCTGACCCGGGTATTCTGCGGCCATGTCCACCGGATGATCGCCACCCAATTTCGCCAGGCGCTGATTTGTTCCGCGCCCGCCACCGTGCACCAGGTGCCCTATATGCATACCGACCCGCGTCCGCTTTACAGCCTGGAGCCGGGAGCCATGATGATGCATAACCTGGTGCCGGGCGTCGGCCTGGTGACCAGCTACCATTCCCTGGCCAATTACGCCGGTCCCTGGCTCTACGACTCGCGCATCAGTTGTCCGGGCGAGGGCTGCTGATGTCGGCCATTGTCGTCCAAGGCTTAGGAAAAAAATTTGGCGGGACCGATGTTCTGCGGGATATCGATCTGGAGATCAGGGACGGGGAGTTTCTGGTGCTGGTGGGACCGTCCGGCTGCGGCAAAAGCACGCTGCTGCGCCTGCTGGCCGGGCTGGATAGCGCCACCAGCGGGCAGATTCTGCTCGATGGCGTGGATATCAGCGCGCGTCCGCCCCGGGAGCGTAACTTTTCGCTGATCTTCCAGAATTACGCCCTGTTTCCCCATCTGACCGTCCGGGACAATATTCTGTTCGGCATGAAAATGCGCGGCGAGCCGAAGGCGCAGTTCCCGCAGCGGGTCGAGAAGGTCGCCGGGCTGCTGCAACTGCAGGCGTTGCTGGATCGCAAGCCGGCGCAGCTGTCGGGCGGCCAGCGCCAGCGGGTGGCCATGGCCCGGGCCATCGTGCGCGAGCCGGCGCTGTTCCTGATGGACGAGCCGTTGTCCAATCTTGACGCCAAGCTGCGCGGCGAAGTGCGCGACGGCATCATGGCGCTGCACCATACCCTGAAAACCAGCACCGTCTACGTGACCCACGACCAGATCGAGGCCATGACCATGGCCGACCGGATCGCGGTGCTCAACGACGGGCGACTGCAGCAGACGGGCACGCCCGAGGCGCTCTACCGGCGGCCGGCCAATATGTTCGTGGCCGGATTTATCGGTACGCCGGCGATGAACATCCTGCGCCTTCCTGTGCATGACCAGCAGGTCTGGCTGATGGGGCAATCGATTGCCCGGCTGCCGGACTATGGTGAAGACGCGGTGTTTTTCGGTATCCGGCCGGAGCATTTGACGGAACACCCGCAGGAACCGGGTGCGGCGCTGCGGGGCCGGGTGCTGCGGCGCGAACTGCACGGCGCGGAATACCTTATCACGCTGGATACCCCGGCGGGGCGGGTGCAGTACCGTCGGGAAAACCGCGGCGCGGTTGCCGCCGTAGGCCAGGACCTGAACCTCTCTTTTTCGTCCCGCGACAGTTATCTGTTCGCGGTGTCGAGCCAACGCAATTTATTACAGGAGCAGTAAATGAAAAGATATGGCTGGCTAGTGATGCTGACCGGCATGGCGTTAAGCCATGGAGCGCTGGCGAAAGACACCATTGATTTTATGTTCCCGGCGCCGGTGGACGGCAAGCTGACCACCGAGATGACCCGCGTCATCAGGGAATACAATCAGTCGCAGGATCAGGTGGAGGTACGCGGTATTTTTACCGGCAACTACGACACCACCAAAATGAAGGCCGAATCGGCGGCCAAGGCCGGTTCGCCGCCGGCGCTGGTGATTATGTCGGCCAATTTTACCGTCGATCTGGCGCTGAAAAATGAAATCTTGCCGATGGACGAATTGTTTAAATTTGCGCCGCAAAAGCAGTCGGCCACCGACTTCCTGCAAAAAAACTTCTTCCCGGCGGTACAACAAAACGCCCAGGTGATGGGCCAGACTTACGCCATTCCCTTCCACAACTCCACGCCGATTCTGTATTACAACAAGGACATGTTTGCCAGGGCGGGCATCAGCCATCCGCCGCGCGACTGGGCGGAACTGGTGGCGGATGCCAAAAAGCTGACCGATAAAAATACCGGGCAGTGGGGCATCATGATCCCTTCCACCAACGATGATTACGGCGGCTGGATGCTCTCGGCGCTGACCCACGCCAACGGCGGTAATTTTAATAATGCCGCCTATCCGGGCGAAGTGTATTACAACAGCGCCAGCACGCGCGGGGCGTTGCAGTTCTGGCAGAACCTGGTGTATCGCGATGAGGTGATGCCGGCGGGAGTATTGAATTCCAAACAGATAGGCGCCGCGTTTTTCTCCGGCAAGCTGGGCATGGCGCTGCTCAGCACCGGGGCGCTGGGGTATATGCGGGAAAACAGCCGCGATTTCACCCTGGAGGTCGCGATGCTGCCGGCCAAGGAGCGGCAGGCGGTAATTATCGGCGGTGCCAGCCTGGTCAGTTTCAAAGGTATCAGTGAAGCGCAGAAAGAGGCGGCCTACCGGTTTATGACCTACCTGGTCAGCCCGGAGGTCAACGGCGCCTGGAGCCGTTTTACCGGTTATTTCGCCCCGCGCATGGCGGCCTACGACACGCCGGAAATGAAAGCGTACCTGGCCCAGGACCCGCGCGCGGCGGTGGCGTTGCAGCAGCTGCAATACGCGTATCCCTGGTATGCCACCTATGAGACCGTGGCGGTGCGCCAGGCCATCGAAAACCAGCTGGCATCGCTGGTGACCGACAAATCGCGCAAGGTGGACGACGCGGCGCGCGATGCCCAGCAGGAGGCGGACGGGCTGATGAAACCCTATGTGGATCAAACGGCGCTGAAACTGCCGTAAGCACTTTATATTTCAGCGCGCGCCGCTTACGGCATCCCGTTGCGGCCATGGGCCAGATAGCCCGGACGCTGGCTGAGCCGTTCATAATAAGCGTTGACGGCGGGCAGTTCCGGATGGGTGATGGGGGTGGAGAACCAGCGGTTCACCGACAGGCCGATGGGAATATCCGCCAGCGTAAAGGCGTCTCCCGCCACGTAAGCGCCGGTGGCGGCCAACTGCCGGTCGAGGATGGTCATCGTCCCCGACCAGGCGGCGATCGACCCGGCAATGCGCTGCGCGTCGTTATGCGTGGCGAAGCGTTTTACCAGGGCGGTGAAGGCGTAGCTCCAGGACGGGTTGAGTTCGGCGGCCTGCCAGTCGATCCACTGATCCACCCGCGCCCGGCTTTTCGGCGGCGCCGGATATAACGCCTCGCCCCGGTAGGCCCGGGCCAGATAGCGGATAATGGTATTGGACTCCCACAACACAAAATCCCCGTCCAGGATGACCGGCACCATGGCATTGGGATTTAACGCCAGAAAAGCCGGGTCATGGGGATCTTTAAATCCGCTGCCCCAGTCTTCCCGTTCAAAATCGATACCCAGTTCCACGCAGGTCCATAAGACCTTGCGCACGTTGATGGAAGTTGACTTGCCCAGAATTTTCAGCATAGATGTCCTTCTAGTCGCCACGGTGCCGGTGAGATCGATATGGCATAATGGCATTGTTTTTCGCCAGATTAAATAGCCCGCGCGCGCCATGCCTATCCCGTCGTCCGGCGGGTTGGCGCATTTCCCCGCCGTGCGCGGCGCCTGAACTTGCAGCATAAGAGGGTAATATGACCACGGCATTACTGATTATTGATATGCAAAACCATATTCTCCACGGGCTGGCCGATGCGGCTCGCCAGCCGCTGCTCGATCGACGGTTAGGCGAGGTGGCGCAGCGGCTGGCGGCATTGCAGCTGCGGGCGCGCGCCGCCGGGGCGCCGGTTATCCTGGTGCAGCACGACGGCGACGGCGATCACCGGCTGGCGCGGGGCGGGGAAGGGTGGCGCATCCGTGCGGACCTGGGGCCTGCGCCCGGGGATATCGTGGTGCATAAGCGCAGCTGCGATTCCTTTTATGCCACCGATCTGGCCGATTGTTTGCAGCGCCTGGGCGTCACGCGCCTGGTGGCGGGGGGATGCATGACGCAGTTTTGCGTCGATACCACCGTACGCCGCGCGGTTTCCCTGGGGTATGACGTGGTCCTGGCCGGCGACGGCCATACCACCGCGGACAGCGGCGCCCTCGGCTTTGCACAGATCATCGCCCATCATAATGCCCTGCTGGACGGATTTAACGCCGGGCCGCATAGCGTCAGCGTACGCCCGGCCGGCGAAATTGAGTTTTAAGGCGGTAATCGTCCCGCGCCAGGCCTATTGATAACAGGTTACCGTCATGAGGAAAGAATGATGCAGCAGTCCTTGATTATCGTCATGCCGCTTTACCCCGGCGTTACCCAGCTGGATTTCACCGGCCCGCACCAGTTCTTTTCCCGTCTGCCGGATACCCGGGTGATTGCCGCCTCGACGGCCGGCCGGCCGGTAAGCGCCGACGGCCTGGTATTTTCCGGCCTGGCCGATCTGGCGGCTATCGCGCGGTGCGATATCCTCTGCGTGCCGGGCGGCGCCGGCAGTACCGAGATGATAGCGGACCCGGTGTTTATGGCCGATATCCGCCGGCTGGCCGGCGGCGCCCGCTATATCACCTCGGTGTGTACCGGGTCGCTGATCCTGGGCGCTGCGGGGCTGCTGGTGGGTAAACGCGCCGCCTGCCACTGGGCCTGGCGTGATCTGTTAACGCTGTTCGGCGCCATACCCGACGCGGGCCGCGTGGTGCAGGACGGTAATATCATCACCGGCGGCGGCGTAACCGCGGGCATGGATTTTGCGCTGGCGGTGATTAACCAGGTCTTCGACCAGGCGACCGCCGAGGCTATCCAACTGGGACTGGAATACGCGCCGGCGCCGCCGTTTAACGCCGGCCGGCCGGAAACCGCCCCCGGATCGGTGCGGGAACCGGTGGCGGCGCGCATCGCCGCCACTGTGGCGACGCGTCAACCCGTGGTTGCAGCAGCGGCCCGCGCCATGTTCGCCGCCCGGGACGGAAAATAACCGCCCGCAGGCGGCCATGCCGCGCGGCGGACAGGTCCGATCCGCCGTGCCGGCACGCAAGACGGCATCAAGGATGGTGAAAGGGTATGGCGAGCATAAGCCGAGCCCGCAGCCGCCGCGTGCCGCGGATAAACAGATCGGTGTCATTCATGGCTCGCGCCAGCGTTAACGCGCCCTGGATACCGGCGACGGTGTCCTCGGCCAGTTCGCCCGCCGCCGGAACTGCGACGCCGGCCCGTTGCAACGCCTGTTGCAGCGCGCTGATCCAGTGGTGGAAATACACGCCGATAGCATGGCCAAATCGATCGCGCGTGCCGTCCAGGGCAAAGGCCCCCATCAGGCAGATGCGCTGTCCGGACAGGAAATACGCATCCACCGCCCGCCACATGCCGTCAAGCGCGTCCGGCGCGTTATCCCGCGCCAGCGGCTGGAAAATGTGGCGGTGAAACCACGCCTCGACCTGGGTGAGTACCGCCGCCGCCATGGCGTCTTTGCCGCCGGGAAAAAAGTGGTACAGGCTGCCTTTGCCCAGGCCGGTGCGTTCGGTGATACGGCTCAGGGACGCGCCCTCGAAGCCGCATTCACGGAATACGTCGGCTATTTGCGCTACCAGCGCCGCGCTATCCGCGTTGTGGTCGGTCATCTAGAGGCCAAAGTCGGACAGACCGGGGTGATCATCCGGGCGCCGTCCCAGCGGCCAGTGAAACTTGCGGTCGCCGTCGGCGATGGGCAGATCGTTGATACAGGCAAAACGGCGGGCCATTAACCCCGCGGCATCGAACTCCCAGTTTTCGTTGCCATAGGAGCGAAACCAGTTGCCGCTGTCGTCATGCCATTCATAGGCAAAACGCACCGCAATGCGCGCGCCGGTAAACGCCCACAGTTCCTTGATCAGCCGATAATCCAGTTCCTTAGCCCATTTCCGGGTCAGGAACGCCACTACCTCGTCGCGGCCGGTGACGATTTCCGCGCGATTGCGCCATTGCGTATCAAGGGTATACACCTGCGATACGCGCTGCGGGTCGCGGTTGTTCCAGCCGTCCTCCGCCATACGGACTTTAGCGGCGGCGGTGTCAGGGGTAAAGGGAGGGACCAGGTTTGCCATGATGGATGCCTTGTCAGGAGAACGGGAATCCTGACTGTACCAATCGGTACAGCGCCGGGCAAGCTATTTTTGTGGCGCGGGCAGGGAGCGGTCAGCGCTACTACCCCGCCCGGGGACGGCCGGCGGAGACGGTCAGTTTACCTGCCATTCCGGCGGCGTATGGGAAACCACATACGTGGCGATATCTTTCAGGTTATCCCAGGCTTCGCGCCAGGAGACCATTTCAACCGACAGCGTGATACCCAGCAGTCCGGTGACAAACCAGCAGGCCATGCTGATGCCGACGCCGCTGAAAATAAACGCCAGCGCATTGTGGTTGCTTTTACGGCAAAAGACATTTAACGTGCTGGCGAAAAACATCATCACCGCGCTGAGCAATTCCCAGCGCATCATCACGAAGCCTGCGGCAAGAGTACCCATGACAACCAACCCCCCATTTGTAAGATGGTGTAATTTTCTCCTGTTTGGTTGCATTGCGCTACAAAAATATGTGATCCAAGACACATTTTTAGACCGATTTGTGCTTGCGCCTAAGATTGTGGCGATTTATTAGTCAATTGCACCGGCGCGTTTCCCGACTCCGCCGGACCAAAAACCGGGTAGTCGGGCAGCGTCATATTCTGATACGGCTCCCAGCCGCCGCCGAGCGCTTTATATAACGCCACCAGATCTGTGCCGGTCTGCACCCGCGCGCTGGCCGCCTGCTGCCGGGCCTGCGCCAGCTGCCGCTGGGCGTCCAGCACGTTGATAAAAGTGCTGATGCCCTGGCGATAGCTGGCGCTGGCGAGATCGAAGGCATTCTGCAACGAGGCGGCAGTTTGCTCCAGCCCCTCGACCCGCTGCCGATCGGTGCGGTAGCTGACCAGGGCATTTTCCACATCCTGCAGGGCGGTCAACACTGCCTGGCGATAGGCAAGCGCTTCATTGGCCTGCTGTACGCGCGACAGTTTCACGCTGGCCACCAGCCGGCCGCCCTGGAATATCGGCAGGGAAACCTGGGGACCAAAGCTGTAAAAATGGCTGCTCCAGTGGGTGAGGTAGTCCGCATCGGTATTGCGCATCCCGAACTGCCCGGTCAATGACAGATCGGGAAACAACTGCGCCACCGAAACCCCGATATTGGCGGTGGCCGCATGCAGGTTGGCTTCCGCCTGGCGGATATCCGGCCGCCGACGCGCCAGCGTCGATGGCACGCCCACCGGCACCGCCGCGGGAACCGCAGGCAGGGGTTTGACGGGCGCCAGCTCGTGATCCAGGGTGCCGGGAGGCTGGCCCAGCAGCACCGCCAGGCCGTTCATGGCCTGGCGCTGCTGCGCTTCATACTGGGGCAGTTGCGCCCGCAGCGAACCAAGCTGGGCGTTGGCGTTTTCCACGTCATACTGCGGGGCCAGGCCGTGCTGCTGCTGGCTGCGCGTCAGTTCCGCCGATTGCTGGGCCACCGCAATTTGTGTTTCCAGGGTAGCGGCCACGCTCTGCGCGCCGCGCAACTGCAGGTAAGTCCGCGCCACCTCCGCCTCCAGCGAGACCAGCGCGTCGTTGCGTCCCTCGACCGCGGCCTGGGTTTGGGCGTTCGCCGCCTCCACCGAGCGACGTACCCGGCCCCACAGATCAATTTCCCAGCTGGCGTCGAAACTGCCCTGGTAAAGATTGACCGGCTTGAACAGGCTATCCAGCCCTGAGGCAATCTCCGGGCTGGTATTTTCATCGCTGAGGTTGACGCCGGAGGATTCAAGTTCACCCTTCAGGCCCAGCTGCTGCCGGGTAGCCTTGGCGCTGGCGTTTACCGCGGGCAAACCGGCCGCCCCCGCCTGCACGCTTTGTTCACGCGCGCCGGCGATGCGCAGCACCGCCTGTTGCAGCGAAAGGTTGCCGGCGATGGCGCGCGCGATCAGGCTGTCGAGCTGCGGATCGTTGAAACTGCGCCACCAGGACGGGTCCGGCTGCGACGCCAGCGTGACCGCGGCGCCGGATTTATCGCCGGCCGGCGCAAAGGCGGCGGGGGTGACGGGATGGGGCGGCTGATAGTCCGGTCCTACCGCGCAGGCGGCCAGGACGAACGGCGCCACGCCGAGGCTGAAACGCCCTATCAATGAGCGATGCCGCCGCCGGGCGGCCAGGAAACAAACCGGCATATCAATGTGCTCCCGCATTGCCTTCGCTCTTGACGGGCGAAAGCAACAGACAAAAAGGTATAAGGATAAACGCCACCACCGCGCACAGGGAAAAGACGTCGATATACGCCAGGATCCGTGATTGGGATATCATCTGCTGATACATCTGGCCGGTCGCCAGCTGCATCGGATCGCCTATCTGGTGGGAAAAATCGCGGATTGCCGCCGCGGTGCGGTTCAGCGTCTGTTGAAGCTGTTCGTTAAGCGGCGACATATTATGCACCATGGCGGCGCTATGGGCCTGGGATCGCTCGGTGATGGCCGCGGTGGACAGCGAAATGCCCACCGACCCCGCCACGTTGCGGAACATGGTAAACAGCGCCGAGGCGTCTGCATTCAGCCGCGGCGCCAGCGTGACGAAGGCGACGGTGGTCAACGGCACAAACAGGAAACCCAGCCCGATGGACTGCGCGCTGCGCATCATCACCAGGGTATTGAAGTCTACGTTGGGCACCAGATGGCGCGAATAGATAAACGACAGCGCCAGCAGCAGGAAGCCAAAGGCCACCAGCCAGCGGGTTTGCACGATCGGCATCAGCTTTAATACCAGCGGGATCGACAGGACAATCAGAATAGCCCCCGGCGACAGCACCAGCCCGGACAGGGTGGCGGTATAACCCAGTTCCTGTTGCGCCAGTTGCGGCATCACCACCGAGCTGCCGTAGAGGATCATGGCCATGCCGGCCATCAGCAGGCAGGCCACGGCGAAATTACGATCCTTCAGGCAGCGCAAATCCACCACCGGCTTTTTGGCATACAACAGCCAATAGACGGCGCCGACGATGCCGATGACGGTAAGCAGCGCGAACAGCCGGATAAAACCGGAGGTGAACCAGTCGTCGTCCTCGCCGCGGTCCAGCATTACCTGCAGGCAGCCCAGGCCCAATGCAATCAGGCCGATGCCGGTAAAGTCGATGCTGAGTTTTTTACCTTTCACCTTACGCTCCCAGGGGGGATCCTCCAGCAACTGGTAAATGGCCAGCAGGGTCAGCACGCCCACCGGGATATTGATCAGGAACACCCAACGCCAGCTGTAGTTATCGGTGATCCAGCCGCCGAGCGTCGGACCGACCACCGGCGCCACGATGATGGCGATAGACGACAGGCCGAACGCCTTGCCGCGATCTTCCGGCTTGAAATAATCCAGCAGTACCGATTGCTGGATCGGCTGCAGCCCGCCGCCGAAAAATCCCTGCAATACGCGAAACAGGATCATTTGCCACAGCTCGGTGGCGATACCGCACAGAAACGAGCACAGGGTAAACATGGCAATGCACAACAGGAAATACTGTTTACGGCCGAACACCCGGCTGAGGAACGCCGAAATAGGCAATACGATGCCGTTGGCCACCAGATAGGAGGTCAGCACCCAGGTGGATTCATCGTAACTGGACGACAGCGTGCCGGCGACGTGGGGCAGGGCCACGTTGACAATGGTGGTGTCGAGGATTTCCATAAACACCGCCAGCGTCACCACCATCGCCACCAGCCAGGGATTGCTGGCCGGCTGCCAGTTGCGTTCACCGCTCATTCCAGCAATACCTTCGGCGCCACCGACAGGCCCAGGGGCAGGGGGGTATTGGCGTCCAGTCCGCTGTCGATAACGATTTTCACCGGCACGCGCTGAACGATCTTGACGAAGTTGCCGGTGGCGTTTTCCGCCGGGAACGCCGAGAAGCGGGAGCCGGTGCCCTGCTGCACGCTGTCCACATGGCCCTGCAGCTTCATATCGGGAAAGGCGTCGACGGTAATCTCCACCTTATTGCCGGGGCGCATGCGTTCGAGCTGCGACTCTTTGAAGTTCGCCATTACCCAAATGTCGGGCGAGACCACTGAAAACAAGGCGCTGCCCGCCTGCACCAGCATGCCGGGCTGGACATTACGCCGGGTCACATAGCCGTCGAACGGCGCGCGGACATCGGTATAGGAAAGGTTTAGATCGGCGGTTTCCAACTGGGCCTTCGCCTGGCGTACCTGCTGCTGCCGGGCTTCAACCGTGGCCTCGGCCTGGTTGATCTGCAGGGCGACCTGCGCGGCCACCTCCACCTGGGCGCGGGCGCTGGCGGCATCCGCGCGCGCGGCGCGCACCTGGGCGCTGGCGGTATCGATATTTTGCTGGGTGGTGGCGCGGGGATCCACGCCCCGCTGGCGGCGGAATTCCGCTTCGGCATTTTGCAGATTGGCGTCGGCCCGCGCCTGTTGGGCCTGGGCCTGGGCCAGTTGCGCCGGGTACTGCACCCTGGACAGCGCCAATTGCGCCTCGGCCTGGTGAAGCTGCGCCTCGGCCAGCCCCAACTGGGCCAGGGCCTGATCGTGCTGGGCACGATAATCCCGCGCATCGATTTGCAGCAGCAGGTCGCCTTTATGCACCCGCTGGTTATCCCTGACCGCCAGGTTAACCACGTAACCGCCGACTTTCGGCGCCACGGTCACCGCGTCGCTTTCGGTAAACGCATCATCGGTGGTTTCCTGGTTGCGGGTCGTCAGCCAAAAATAGAGGCCGACCACAATCAGGATCAGCACCACCACCCCAAGGATAATCAACGGTTTTTTCCCCGGGCGCTTGCGCTGCGTTTCTTGCGCGCCGTCGCCGTCATCCCCGTTTGCATCGTTGTCGCCGCCGGCGCTATCCCGTCCCGTGTCGTTATTCCTGCGGGTGTTCGGGTCGGCCCGATCCTGACTTTTTGGCGGCAGGTCGCCGCTGTCTTGTGATTGCCGGCCCGCCTGGCCGGCGTTTCCCTGTTGGTCATCGCCTTGGCCGGCGGCGCGCCTGGGCAATGCGTTATTGGATTCGCTATTGTTATTGCTGTCCATAGGCCTCATCAAAATATCGGCAGCGGAGTGCTGCGCCGGTGTTAAACAAGGGGTTAAGGGGGTAGTGAAACGAATTATAGCAAAGGGAAAAAAAGTCGCGGTTTTCCTGTGCTTGCCGTGGGGGCGTCAACAGGTGATTTATAACCTTATAAAAAACAATTAATTATCCTATTTGGTTTAAAAAGAAAGCCCGCGCGCGGGCAAAAAATGGGAAAAGCGTTAAAATTTATGTCAGGGCGTCAGGGTGCCGCTGGCGAAGAGCTATATGCCGGCCATGACGCGCTGCGATTCTCATGTCGCCGCCGTGGCAAAGGCAGGCGTAAACCGGGGTGTTTTAGGATTTTACTCATCCTGAAAATAAACACGATTAAAAAATATCATTTCTACGACGTTTAGAGTCAATAATGCTTTTCTGGTCTGTTTTATATCATAAATTAATTGCATTCAGAGCCTGAACGGCACATATTAATTTCCGGATTTAAGCCAAATAACCCTGCGTCAGTGCGCCATATAAACGCGGGTTGGCGATGGTTTTATTTTTTTTCTGGCGGCTGTTTTATCCTGAAACGGCGCTGTGCTTTACTTTTATGGCATTAATAAAAGCGCCCAGTCAATCTTTTAAGCTGATTTAAACAGGGTTTGTTACGCTATTTTTTCTGCCATGCTTCCGGGTAACAAGGATTATTTACGTTAACAGGAAGTTCACCGTCCGGGTATTGACGAACTGCTCCGTCTGTCAATTGTTACCGTGGCAAACCGTTAATGACACCCCCTGCGGGATACCGTTAATCATGACCAAGACCGCCATGCCCGCTATTGCCGCCGCCTTCCCCCTGCGTGATGATGACCCCGCGGGCGCGTTGCTGGCCCTGCCCGGCCGCAGCCGGGTGCGCCGGGTGATTATCCTCACCTATCCCGGCTGCTTTCTCGGCGAAATGGTCAAGCTGCTGGAAATGCTGGCGGGCTTAAACGATTTTGCCGTACGGCACGGCGGACAAAAAATACACTTCGTTACGCAGATCTACTCGGCGGTGGGCGGACGTATATCTTCGCCGGCCAGCCGGGTAATCCACGCGGAAACGCTGACGGTGCGCGGGCCGGTTCCGCTCAGCCCCGATCTGCTGATCATCGCCCACGGTACCCGGGCGGCCGCGGCCGCGCCCAATGAATTGTTATCCCGCTGGCTGCAGGCGGCTTGTCCCGGCGCCGGACAGATCGTCGCGCTTGGATCCGGCGTGCTGCGCCTGGCGGCGGCCGGGCTGCTGGACCATCGCCAGGCGACCACCCATTCCGCGCTGGCGCCGTATCTTGCCGAGCATTATCCGCTGGTCAATGTCAATATGCCGGCGGCGCTGCAAATTGACGGCAATATCCTGACCACCAGCGAACATATCAATTTGCGTGAACTGGCGTTGCTGCTGCTGAAAGGGCCGTTGCCGTTGGCTCGTCCCACCCAGGACGGCGAACGAATGCTGCGGCTCGGCGATAATACCCCGGTCACGGCGCAGATATTCACCCGTCATGACACGATAGCCCATCGGGTGACGCTCTGGTGGCTGAAGCATATTGACGAGGATTTAAGCATGGAGCGATCGGCGCGGTTCATGACCATGAGCGAGCGCAGTTTTCGCCGCCATTTCACGCTCGAGGTGGGCTATTCGCCGTATCTTTTTTTGCTGCTGCTCCGGTTGGAATTAGCGCGTCAGGCACTGCTCGACAGCGCTTTGCCCATCGACAAGATCGCCCGGCGCGGCGGATTGCACGATGGCCAGCAACTGGCGCGCATGTTCCGCAAGTTTTTTAACGTCAGCCCGCACCAATACCGCACGCAGCCCGGCACGCTTACGCCCACGCTTGATTACCCCTTGTATGCGGCCCTGTTTGACGGCCGCGCCATTCCCTCCTGGCTGCGGGAATTACAGGAAAACGCCGTTGTTGAGTAACCGCATTGGTTAATACCGGCAAAATCAAAATATAAACTGTAATTCATTCTATATAAGCTAGCGTAAAATAATGGTCAATCCAGCCGCTATTATTCCCATTCGGCCATTATCCCGCGCAATGGTTAATATTTTCCGCAGACAAAATGATTATTAATGGTTTTGGCCGTTAAAGCAGGTGTTCCGTCCGGATTTGCGATGGTTAACATTACCGCGCCTTCTTTTTAACGGTTAAAATAACCGCGAGAAATGGCCGGTTTAACGCGCCAAATCCATTCATATCGCATATCGCTTCTTTCAAGGAAATATCATGTCCAGCCAACGTCTTTTTAAAGTCGGTGCTTTGTCTCTGTTGTGCCTCGGCGCCACCGTGGCTTCTTCCGCTTTCGCGGCCGGTACGGCCACCACCAATATCGCGGTTACCGCCGAGGTGCAGTCAGCCTGTACTATCGCCACTACCGCCATGGCATTCCCGGCCTATACCGGTACCGACGCGGTAGATACCACCGCCACCTTATCGCTGACCTGTTCTAACGCGGCGCCGTATACGGTTGCGCTGGGCGCGGGCACCGGCACCGACGCCACCACCGCGGTGCGCGTCATGACCGGTTCAGTGGCCGGCTCGACGCTGAACTACGGCTTATACCAGAATATCGAACATACCACCAACTGGGGTGAAGCCACCGGCGACGATACCGTCGCGGGCGTCGGCACCGGCGGTGAGCAGAATATTACCGTGTACGGTGAAATCGCCGCCAACCAGCTCACCTCGGCGGTCGGTGACTATACCGATACCGTCGCCGTAACCGTTACCTATTAATACAAGATCAGCCACTATGCCCCGTAACAATCATTTTATCCGGGCGCTTATGCTGGCAAGCCTGTGGGCCATCGTGCCCCAGGTTTCTGCGCAGGCATTGGCTATCGTTCCCATCCGTCAGGATCTGTCGTCCGCGCACCGATCCGCCAGTTTTACCCTGACCAATAATGCCGATACCCCAAGCGTTATCCAGATCCGGGGATACAGCTGGGTGCAAAAGGGTAATAACGACAGCTTCGTCAGCACCAACAAACTGTCGGTAAGCCCGCCGTTCGCCACTATTCCCGCCGGAAAATCACAAACCGTCAGGCTGCTGCTGCGCGAGCCGGCAAGCAAAGGCGAGGAATCCTATCGTATTATTTTTGATCAGATCCCCGATCGCGCCAACGCGAAAGTGCAACTGGCGATACGCTTTACCGTGCCGGTATTTTCCCTGAGCGCGGAGCCGGCGGCGGCGGATGTGCAGTGGCGGATTGAGCGCCAGGGCGACGGCATGATGCTGGTGGCGAATAACCTGGGCCTTAAACACAGTATGCTCTATAACGTGAGCGCCACCACCGTCGGCGGCGAACGCTTGAAACTGACCGGCCCCGGCATGCCCTATATCCTGGCGGGCAATCAACAGCACTGGCTTATCAGCGATCCCAAACATGTCTTGACCACCGGGACCCGGATACATGTGCAAAACCCCGGTCCCCAGGATAAATCGGATCAATGGGTCAATGTCGGCCCGACGCATTGACAGCCGCCGGGCGGCGTCGCCAGCCAGGCCGCATGCTGGCCCTGGCGCTGCTATGGCCGATACTGGCGTGGGGCGCTGAAACGGCGCCCGCGGCAGATGCCGGCCAAAGCCTGTTGCTCAATGTCGTGGTTAACGGACGCATCCACGATAATATCCAGGAAGTCGCCGGCAAGCCGGGCGCCCTGCTGCTGACCCGCGCGCAGATTACCGCCTCCGGGCTGAAACTCACCGGCGCCTATACCGACACCGGCGGCGGCCTGATTGCGCTAAACAGCATCCAGGGCTGGACCTGGCGGCTGGATGAAAACGCCCAGATGCTGTTTTTACAGGTGCCGTCCGGCGACCAGATTGCCCAGCAGTTTTCGTCGGATAGCCTTTCCCCGGACGACAGCGCGCCCCACAGCGATCGGGGCGCGGTGCTGAACTACGACGGGCAGGTGACCGAGTATCATGGCGAAGAGAGCCATAGCCTGCTGGGCGATCTGCGGCTGTTCGGCGATAGCGGCGTGCTGGCCAACAGCGCCATTCAAACCCATAGTCCTTATCTCGACCGCACGGTTCGGCTGGAAAGCACCTACAGCTATTCCGATGTCGCCACCCTGCGTACCTGGAACGCCGGCGATTATATCAGCGGCGGCCTGGACTGGACCCGTCCCGTGCGCATGGGCGGCATGCAGATGACCACCAATTTCGGCCTGCGCCCCGATCTCGTGACGTTCCCCCGTCCGGGCATCAGCGGCGAGGTGGCGGTCCCGTCGTCGGTGGATATCTACGTCAACGGCCTGCATCAGATGACCCGCCAGGTGGATGCCGGGCCGTTTGACATCACCTCGCTGCCGGTAACCACCGGCGGCGGCGACGTCTCCATGGTGGTGAAGGACGCCAACGGCCGGCAGACCACGCAAACCCTGCCTTTTTACGCCAGCAACGCGATGCTGAGACAGGGACTGGAGTCCTTGTCGGTGGAAGCCGGCACGGTGCGGCGTGAGTATGCCAGCCGGTCCGCCGATTATACCGGCGGCGCGGCCTCGGTGAGCTACCGGCGGGGCGTATGGCCGGCGGTGACGCTGGAGACCCATCTGGAAGCCACGCAAAAACTGGTGATGGGCGGCGGCGGCGCCAATTTGCTGATCGGCGATGCGGGGGTATTGTCCGGTTCCCTGGCCGCCAGTCGTTATGGCGAAAAACAGGGGCAGCAGTACGGCATCGGTTTTTCCCATATGATGCACAGCTTCAGCTACGGCTTTAGCGCGCTCAGGGCGAATGCCGGCTTTTATGATATCGCCGCGGCCTATGGCGACAATACCGCCGGCACCACCCTGCGCGCCAGCCTTGGTTTCCCGGTCTATCCCGGCAACGGTTCGTTCGGCCTGGTCTATGCGCGCAAATTAGTTAATTACTACAACAGTTATAATTATGAGTCCCAACGGATAAGCACCTCGACCCTCTCGGCCACGTATTCGGCCCCGCTGCCGGTGTTGGCGGCGTTTGGCTATATCACGCTATTACATGATTTTGATTACGATAAGGGCAATAGCCTGTTTGCCGGCATCTCCATCCCTTTCGGCGCGCGGGCGAATATCAGTACCAGCGTAAGCGTCGGCCAGGGCGACAGCACGCAAACCTTGCAGGCGCAGCAATCAGCGGTACGGCACGGCGATATTGGCTGGAACCTGGCTGAGCAGCACGGCGCGGTGTCGCGGCAAAATGCCGGGCTGGAATATAAAGCCGACTGGGGGCTTATCGGCGCCGACGCCGAGCAGGGCAATGACGGCCACGCGGTCCGGGCTTCCGCCCGCGGCTCCCTGGCGGCCATCGGCGGTCATGTTTTTGCCGCCAATACCATTCAGGACAGCTTCGCGCTGGTGGATACCGACGGCTTACCCGGCATAACCGTCCTGCAGGAAAACCGCCCGGTGGGCAAGACCGACGGCCATGGACTGATGTTTATCGAGGATATCCGCGCCTACGAAAGCAACCGCCTGTCCGTCGACCCCAATGATGTGCCGATGGATGTCGCCCTCACCAATGACGTGCTGATGGTCAGGCCGGGCGATCGCGCCGGCGTGATCGCCCGCTTTCCCATCCGCCGCAGCCGCGGCGCCACCCTGCTGCTGGTGGACACGCAGCGGCATCCCCTGCCGCTCGGCAGCGTGGCGACCCTGGTGGACAGCGGCGCCCAGGCCATGGTCGGCTACGACGGCCAGACGTTTTTCGAGAATCTGGCGGAACACAACCGGCTTAAGGTCGAAACGTCGGGCAGGCCCGATTGTACCCTGAGCTTCGATTATCATCCCCAGGCCAATGTGCTGCCGCAAATCGGCCCCCTGACCTGTAATACGGGAGCCTGAATATGTTTTTAACACGCGTAAGGGGTGCCTGGTTCGTTATGCTTTGCGCCCTGTTTTCCGGTCCGGCGCTGGCCTACGATTGTTCCATCGCCGCCACGCCGCTGAGTTTCGGCGCGCTGGCGGGGGTCGACGGCGCCACGCGGCAGACCACCGCCACCCTGACCGTGGTCTGCCGCACCGGCGCGGCGGCGGCCAACGTCAGTTACCGGATTTTGCTTGACGGGCCGGCGGGGGAGGGGCAACGGCAAATGTCGGCCGGCGGTCATAACGCCGGTTATCAGCTCTATACCTCCGATAATTACCAGCAGGTGTGGGGAAACGGCGGCGGCGGGGCCATTACCGACGGCTACAGCCTGGCGGCCAACGCCACGGTAACCCGTACCTACACCGTTTACGCCAGGATGAGGGCCGGCCGCGACGATCGGCCGGGAAGCTATATCGCCACTACCCTTGTGCAACTGCTATATTAAACGCCAGGGGCGGCACGGTGTCGCCCGCGCCGGGCCAAGGTTGTCCGGCGGGAAAAAGGATATCCGCGTTCATGGCTTTCGCACAACGACAGCTTGGTTATGCCCTGGTGCTGGGCTCGCTGGCCGCGCTCGGCCCCTTATGTACCGATTTTTACCTGCCCGCCCTGCCGCAACTGGCAGGCTCGCTTGCCACTAATACCGCCTCCGCGCAGCTGAGCCTCACCGCCGGCCTGCTGGGCCTGGGGGCCGGGCAGCTTATTTTCGGCCCGCTCAGCGATAAGCTGGGGCGCATGAGACCGCTGCTGTTTTCCCTGCTAATACTGCTGCTGGCCTCCATCGCCTGCGCGCTGGCGCAAAATATAGGCCAGCTGCTGGCCGCCCGGCTGGTACAGGGGCTGGCCGGCGCGGGCGGCGCGGTACTGTCGCGCGCGGTGGCGCGGGATTTGTACAGCGGCATTGCGCTGACCCGGTTTTTTGCCCTGCTGATGCTGGTTAACGGGCTGGCGCCCATCGGCGCTCCGGTTCTGGGCGGCGCGCTGCTGGCCTGGCTGGACTGGCGCGGATTGTTTATCGTGCTGGCGGTGATGGCGTCGGCGCTGCTGGCGCTCAGCGCCTGGCGGCTGGAAGAAACCCTGCCCGCAGCCAGGCGCAGCCAGGCGCCGCTGCTCAGCGTTTTCGGCGGCCTGGGTCGCCTGCTGCGACAGCGGCAGTTTATGGGGCTGTGCCTGACGCAGGGGTTCAGCATGGCGGGCATGTTCGCCTATATCGGCGCCTCGCCCTTTGTCTTGCAGCAGCTCTATGGCCTGAGCCCGCAGGACTTCAGCTTTTGTTTTGCCGTCAACGGCCTGGGTCTGATTGCCGCCTCGCAGATCGCCGCGCGCACCAGCGCCAGGATCGGCGAATACCGGGTGCTGACCTGGGGGCTGGGCGTGGCGGGGACGGCCTCCACCGCTTTACTCTTGTGCGGCCTGTTCGGTTTGCCGCTGTCCTTTATCCTGGCGGCCCTGTTTTTTTCGGTTATGATCAACGGCCTGATCGGAACGCTGGCCTCCTCACTGGCGATGCAAACCCAGGGCCAGAATGCCGGCAGCGCCTCCGCCATGATTGGCGTGGCGATGTTCGCCCTCGGGGCGGTAAGCGTCCCCATTACCGGCATCGGCGGCACGTCGGCGGTGACCATGGGGATAACCATCTGGGGCTGCCATATCATTGCCGGCGCGCTTTTCCTGCTACTGGTCAATAGAAAAGCCCCGCGTCCGCGGCCCGAATAAACATATTGCCTGTAAAAGGTAATTAACTCCGTTTACCGGAAAAAAGCCGGGCAATTGCCGCTATTCCCCGCCGATCGCCCGCTAAGCAAAATTGGCGGGCGATATCGCTGAATATTGCCTGTTTGTTATTCATTAATAGGTCATTAATTGATTAATTATGGTGAAATAATATCTTCTGCGATGTTGCGCAATGCTGAAAGTTGTCAATCAAGGCGCCGCCTTTTTTGGTGACAAAAAAATACAGGCGTTAAGCGATTTTCGTTTGGGGAGAATCGGATATACTATGTCGTCATCAACTGCGGTCCCGCAGTATCTTTCAGGTAATGGCTAATGTTATCTTTTTTTCGTGTCGCTTGTTTTGGCGTGTCTCTTTTAACGCTTACAAATGTGATGATTAACGATGCACAGGCCGCCGTCGACGCACAGGCGGCGCCCCTGGTTTCGCCGCTGGTAATTGCCTCCGGCAGCGCGATTGTTTTTGATATGACGGATAATCACCTGCTTTATTCTTCCAATGCGGATAAAGTGGTGCCTATTGCCTCGCTGTCGAAGCTGATGACCGCCATTGTGGTATTGGACGCGCAGCAGCCCATGGATGAAATAATTTCCGTGGATATCCATGAAACGCCGGAATTAAGGGGGGTGTTTTCAAGGGTGCGCGTAGGCAGCGAAATTAGCCGGCGCAATATGCTGCTGCTGGCGCTGATGTCTTCGGAAAATCGGGCCGCCGCCAGCCTGGCGCATCATTATCCCGGCGGTTATTCGGCGTTTATCGCCGCGATGAATGCCAAGGCGCGCTCATTGGGCATGATGAATACCCATTATGTCGAGCCTACCGGTTTGTCATTCAATAACGTGTCGACGGCGCGCGATTTGTCAAAATTGCTTATCGCCAGCCAGCAATACCCGATGCTTACCGAACTCAGCACGACGCACGAGACCATGGCGACGTTCAGCAATCCGTCCTATACCCTGCCGTTTCGCAATACCAATCATCTCGTTTATCGTCCGGACTGGACCATACAGTTAACCAAAACCGGCTTTACCAATCCGGCGGGGCATTGCCTGGTGATGCGCACCGTGATCAATCATCGCCCGGTGGGACTGGTGGTATTGGACGCCTTCGGTAAATATACCCATTTTGCCGATGCCAGCCGCATCCGCAATTGGCTGGAAACCGGCCAGGCCACGGCGCTGCCGTCGCAGGTCTATCCGAAAGCTCCGGCGCTGCGCTCCACCCGCTCGGCCTATAAACCCGCGGCCCATCGCGCCCTGGCCAATAATAAACAGCCAGGCGATAAAGCGCTGAAACGCCATGCGACGGGGCAAACGGCGAAAAAGGCCGGCAACGCCAACGCTCTCCAGACGGTTGCCGCCCACAAGGCCAGGCGCGGACAAACGGCCGCCGCCGGTAAAGCCAAACCCGGCCAGACGGCGTATAAAAAAACCAAAGCCGCCAAGCCCGGCCAGACGGCATTTAAGAAGTCCAAAACCCATCCGTCCGGACAAACGGCGAAAAATGGCGCCGGCGATCGGGACAAACAGGTCGATTAAGGTGCCAACCGCGGCCGGCGCTACTCCGCCCGGCCGCGCAGATCCGCAATAATCTCTCCCTGGTTCGCCGACTCTTCCTCATGCGAGGCCTCGCGCCACTTCTCGGCCAGCGCATCCTGATACCATTGCGCCAGCGCGGGCAGCGCCAGCATGGTGCGGCACCATGCCTGCGCGGCGGCCGACAGCGGCAGGTCGTAGGTCTGCACCCGGAATACCACCGGGGCAAAAAACGCATCCGCGGCGCTAAATTCGCGGCCCGCCAAATACGGCCCGCCGAAACGGGAAAGCCCCTGTTGCCACAACGCGTCCAGGCGCGTCAGATCGGCGCGCAGGGTGTCGGGAATCGCCCGCAAACGCACCCGCACGCCGCAGTTCATCGGGCACAGGCTGCGCAGCGTGCCGAACCCGGCATGCATTTCCGCCGCCGCGCAGCGCGCCCAGGCCCGGGCCTGGCGTTCTTCCGGCCAGATGCCCGCATGGGTATCCGCCAGGTATTCGGCGATGGCCAGCGAGTCCCACACCGCCGTGGCGCCGTCATACAGCACCGGCACCCGTCCGGAGGGCGAAAAATGCGCGAAAAGAGGGTGATTGTCGCCCGACTGGAAAGGATGCAGCGCCTCGTCAAACGGAATATCCAGCGTCTTCATCAAGAGCCAGGGACGCAGCGACCAGGACGAATAATTTTTATTGGCAATATGCAATTGATACACGATGTCACGCTCCGTTGCTGTCGTGGGGTTGGTAAGCCGCTGCCCAATACGCGCATCCCGCCGGCCTGCCGTGCCGCTACCTGGCGGCGGCCCGGCAGGGGGTCAGGGTAATGCGAAAACGCGGCGTTGGCTGACCGGGCAGCAGGCCGGTGTCGACCGTGCCCTCCGCGCGCGCGCCCATGCGCTGGTAAAAGCCGGCGGCAAGGGGATGGCAATCAATGAGCAACCGTTCGGCGCCGGCCCGGTGGGCGGCGTTGATGGACCAGCCGAACAGCATTTTGCCGATGCCGGTATTGGCGTTGTCCGGCGCCACGAACAACCGTTCGAGCAGGGCGATTTCATCCTGGAGCAGCAGCTGGGCGGCGCCAAGCAAGGCATTGCCGGCCTCGGCGACGCAAATCAGCGAGTTTTCCATATCTGCCGGGCGAAAAGTCAGCTTATCGCGGCAGGATTGCCGCAACGCGTCGTCATAGCCCAATAAGGCTGTTGACTGCACGCAGAGCTCGGTGAGTCGGCTCAACTCATCGATACGGGCCGCTCTGAGCCGGAACATCAACGGTTTTCCGTCCGACAGCGGTAAATCCGCAGGATAAGGTCGGTAGCGCGCCGGGCATCTATGCCCGCGGCCAACGGCGTATCGCCCCGCGTAACCGCCCGCTCGAAATCCTCGAGCACCGCTTCGTGGCGGGAGGTGTCGGTCACCGCCGGGTTGCTGGCGCCGTCATCGGGCGCCGGTTCCGCCTGCTCCGCCGGATTGTCGAGGCCGGCGATGTGCCAGGCGCTGATCCGGTCGTTCAGCAGGGTAAAGGTGCCTTTTTCACAGCTGACCTCCAGGCGCGGAGGGTATCCCGGCGGGGCGCAGGTGGAGGCGACGATGGTGCCGATCATGCCGTCGGCATGGCGCAACACCACGGCGCCGTGATCTTCGGCCTCCATCTGGTGCGCGAAGGTGTCCAGCTCTCCCTGCACCCGTTCCGGCATGCCGAAAAACCAGATGTAGTTATCGATATTATGGCTGGCCTGCTGGATAAAGACCCCGCCGCCGTCAACGGCGTAGGTACCGCGGTAGGCCGCGCTGTCGTAATACGCCTGATCGCGCCAGAAGCGGCAGCTCAGGTCGGCGGAATAGATTCGGCCGAACGCCTGCTGCTCAAGCAGGCGTTTAATGGCCCGGTTGTCCGGATTGGTGCGGCGCTGGTAGCTCACGGCCAACACCACCTGGTGCCGCGCGGCAACCCTTATCATATCGTCCATGGCGGCCTGGGTGATATCCAGCGGTTTTTCCACCAGCACATGCTTGCCCAGCTGCGCGGCCTCGATGGCGCTTTGATGATGCAGTGCGTTGGGCGTGGTGACGATAACGGCGTCAAACGGCCGATCGACTTGCGCCAGCGCCGGCCAGCAAGGTAATGCGCCAACGGTAGCGCCCGCCGCTTTGCTGCGGGATATATACCCCACAGCTTCGCTTGCCGGCAATGCGTCCAGCGCCTTGAGATAGGTGCGGCTGATGTTACCTGTACCCACGATGACATATTTCATAACAGAGTCGATGCCTTGTTGAAAAATGAAGAACCGATCGTCCCTGAATATCACGATTGCTGCTGAAGCGCGGCCGGCCTTGCCATCGGGCATCGGACGGCGCCGCATAACGGATTGTCAACGCCTGTATAGACCGATCATGACTTGTAACACTGCCAAGCAGTATTGCAAAGGTCATCGCGCTTGCCAAGCCCCCCGTGAAGGCGGCGCACGCCCGGGGGCGGAAAGCGTCGCCGTCAGGGCTGCTTTTGCTCCGCGCCGGGCTCGCGCCAAAGCTTTAGCCTGGAGGTCTTGCCGATGCCGGGATTAAAGGTATTGGTGGGATCGATCTGCCGGTAGAACGCCGCCAGCTGCGGCTTGGCGTGGTAAAGATGGCCAACGTTGTGTTCGGCCGGATATTCGGCGCCGCGTTGATTAAGCAACGCCAGCATCCGTGCTTTCAACGCATGGCTGTCGACCCCCTTACGCACAATATAATCCTGATGAAAGACGTGGCACATGAAATGACCGTAATAAAGCTTGGCCACCAGTTGCCGGTCAATGTCCGGCGGCAGGGTTTCGAACCACTGGGTTTCATTGCGCGGCAGGGCAATATCCAGCGCCAGGATATCCTCCACCTCATCGCTGTGTACCGCATGATAGCGCACCGCGGCCCCGGCGGCGGCGAAACGGTGCAGGAAAGCCTTGCCGCCCTCGTCGTCGGTGCAGATAAAATAATCCCCCGGCTCCACGGCAAAAAAGTTTTTCAGGTAGGCCTCGGCCTCGTTAATGCCGTCGCCGGACATTTTCAGCAGCAGATGATGCTCATAACGCTCGCGGAACGCCGTCATGCGCGGCGGCAAATGATGCGGCCACAGGCGGCTTGCCAACTGCAGGAAACGATCGCTGAGCTGCGGCGGCAGCCAGGCCTGGGCGTTCAGCGTGGCGTCGATACGGCCTTTTAGCTGGAACAGCCACGGCATCCGGTCGGTGCCGAGCCGGTTAATCATGATAAAGGTGTCTTTGCCGTAGGTGGCGCTGATATCGTAACAATCGCGATGCATATACTCGCCCGCCACCGGCAGGTTGGCGAAGCCGGACAGGACGTCGCGGCGCAGCCGGGCCAGGACCTGCGGGTCGTTGGTGCCGATGTAGAAGACCTGCTGGCGTTCCTCGGCGGGAAACGTATCCAGGCGCACGGCGAACACCGCCACCTTACCGGCGCTGCCCGACGCCTCGAACAGCCGGCGCTGGTCGGCGTTAAATCGCGACGGGGTGGCGGCATCCACCTGGCGCACCCGTTCGGCGTAATCATGATCGGAGCAGGCATGCCCGGCCGGTTGAACGTCCGCCGCCGAATATTGCCGGTTCTCCAGCCGGGTGAGGATCTGCTCCGGCGTGGTGCCTAAATCGATGCCTAAATGGTTGACCAGCCGCAATTGGCCGTCTTCATCTCGCTGCGCGAACAGCGCCATTTCGGTATAGGCCGGGCCGCGCTTGACCAGCGATCCGCCGGAATTATTGCAAATGCCGCCGATGACCGACGCGCCGAGACATGAGGAGCCGATAACCGAATGCGGTTCCCGCTTCAGGGGCTTCAACGCCTTTTCCAGCGTATAAAGCGTACTGCCCGCCAGGGCCACTGCCTGCCGGCCCTCGTCGATCAGCTGTACGCCATCCAGGCGCCGGGTGCTGACCACCACCACCTCGCGATCGTAATCGGAGCCGTTGGGCGTGGAGCCTTCGGTCAGGCCGGTATTGGCCGCCTGCATGATAATCACTTTGTCGGCGGCCACGCAGGCTTCCAGCACCCGCCACAGCGAGAGCAGCGAGTCGGGCAGCACCACCGCCAGGGCCGGGCCGCTGCCGGAGCGGAATCCCTTGCAATAACGCTGGGTCTGGCGGCTATCGGTCAGGACATGACGCTTACCGACGATGGCGGTAAGCTGTTCTAAAAACGCATGCGATAGATAAGGCGAAGTGTGCGGCATAACGATATCCTTTTCTCTGCGAAGCAAACTGATTTTATACCCACGGACGGGATACGGACTCATGTAAACTGGCGCATATGGATAATGAATATACGCCCGGAGCGGCGTCAATGTGAACATAATGAGAAAGGCGCTTTGCCGGCAGCCGGTCCGGCCGCCGCGGCGTCGCCGGACGCATCCCGGGCGCGCGGCCGATTAACGATATTCTTATCCAGAAACAAACGCTTTCAATAATTTAACCTTACCCACTCGCGTTCGTGATGGTCTACACTGAGCACTGCGATGCCTTATGGCATATTAACCAGAATATCCGTAGCGGGCGCCGGGCCCGGTACGCTTTCGCGAGTATGAGAACAACGATATGAAATGGCTGTGTTCACTGAGCCTGCTTGCAGCATTATCGCTTCACCCCGCCCTGGCGGACGATACCCAGCTTCCTTCTCCCGATTTGCCCCGCGACGCTTATGTTAACGCGCTGCTGCAAAAAATGACCCTGCAGGAAAAAATCGGCCAGCTGCGACTTATCAGCGTCGGGCCGGAAAATCCGAAGGAAGCCATCCGGGAGATGATCAAAAACGGCGAGGTGGGCGCTATTTTTAATACGGTGACCCGCCAGGATATCCGCCAGATGCAGGATCAGGCCATGCAATTGCCCCGGCTGAAAATCCCGCTTTTCTTCGCCTATGATATCGTCCACGGCCAGCGCACTATTTTCCCCATCAGCCTGGGGCTCGCCTCCAGCTGGAACCTTGATGCGGTAGCCACCAGCGGACGCATCGCCGCCTATGAGGGCAGCGAAGACGGACTTAACATGACCTGGGCGCCCATGGTGGACGTCACGCGCGATCCGCGCTGGGGCCGGGTCTCCGAAGGGTTGGGCGAAGATACGTTCCTGACCGCGGAAATCGGCCGCACCCTGGTGCAGTCCATCCAGGGTAAGAATCCGGGCGATCGCCACGCGCTGATGACGTCGGTAAAACATTTTGCCCTGTATGGCGCGGTGGAGGGGGGACGTGATTACAATACGGTCGATATGAGCCCGCAACGCATGTTCCAGGATTATATGCCGCCTTATAAAGCGGCCCTTGACGCGGGCAGCGGCGGGGTGATGGTGGCGCTGAATACCGTAAACGGCGTTCCGGCCACCGCCGATGCCTGGCTGTTAAAGGATATTCTGCGCAAGCAATGGCATTTTACCGGCATCACCATCAGCGATCACGGCGCCATCAAGGAATTGATCAAACACGGCGTGGCCAGTTCGCCCATCGAGGCGGTAAAAATTGCGCTTAACGCCGGCATCAACATGAGCATGAGCGACGAATATTTTATCCGCTATCTGCCGCAGCTGGTGAAAAGCGGCGGGGTCAGCGAGCAGGAAATTGACGAAGCGGTACGCCACGTGCTCAATGTCAAATACGATATGGGCCTGTTCCGCGACGCTTACAGCCATTTGGGCCCCGTGGGCAGCGATCCGCAGGACACCAACGCCGAAAGCCGCCTGCACCGCGACGCGGCGCGCCAGGTGGCGCGCCAGTGCCTGGTATTGCTGAAAAACCGCCTGCATACCCTGCCGCTGAAAAAACAGGGCGTTATCGCCGTGGTGGGGCCGTTGGCGGACAGCCAGCGGGATATCATGGGCAGTTGGTCCGCCGCCGGGCGGCCCGAGCAATCCGTCACCCTGTTGCGCGGAATACGCAACGCCGTGGGGGACAAGGCCACCGTGGTGTATGCCCGGGGCGCCAATATTACCGATCATAAGGATATGCTCGCTTACCTGAATTCCTACGATCAGGCGGTGAAGAACGACCCGCGCGCGCCGCAGGCGATGATCGACGAAGCGGTCAAGGCCGCCCGCAAAGCGGATGTTGTCATCGCGGCGGTAGGGGAATCCCAGGGCATGGCCCACGAGGCGTCCAGCCGTACCAATATCACCATTCCAGACAGCCAGCGCGCGCTTATCGACGCGCTTAAGGCCACCGGCAAGCCGCTGGTGCTGGTGCTGATGAACGGCCGGCCGCTGGCGCTGGTGCGTGAGAACCAGCAGGCGGACGCCATGCTGGAAACCTGGTTCAGCGGTACCGAGGGCGGCAACGCCATCGCCGATGTGCTGTTTGGCGATTACAACCCGTCCGGTAAACTGCCGATGTCCTTCCCACGTTCGGTGGGACAGATCCCAACCTATTATAATCACCTGCCCACCGGGCGGCCCTATCTGGCGGACAAACCGGATAAATACACCTCGCATTATTATGACGAGGCCAACGGCCCGCTTTATCCGTTCGGTTTCGGCCTGAGCTACACCACCTTCGACGTATCGGCGCCGGCGCTGTCAAGCACTACGCTTGGGCGCGACGGCAGTATCACCGTCAGCGTCACCCTGACCAATACCGGCCATCGCGACGGCGATACCGTGGCCCAGCTCTACGTACACGACATCGCGGCATCGTTAAGCCGTCCGGTGAAGGAATTAAAAGGCTTCCAGAAAGTGTTCCTCAAGGCCGGGGAAGCAAAAACGGTGACGTTCAGGCTGGATGCCGCCGCGCTGAAATTCTATGATCAGCAGATGCGGTTTGCCGCCGAGCCGGGCGAATTCGAGGTGATGGTGGGGCTGGATTCCGCCCGGGTCAAAACCGCGAGGTTTACCCTGCAGTAATCATCCTAACGTGAGTCTCAAGAGCCTGTCGCTGTGGACATGCTTTTTTGCAAAATATGCCGCTGCGTAACGTTTATTCCCCGCCGTTGCGCAGATTTTTACCATCATTGCCGTTAAAATAGACGTTTGCAGGGGCTTAATGAGACACTATCATGGCGTTTACCGAAGTCGTCCTCGTTAATGAGCGCGATCAGTGCGTGGGCAGGATGGAAAAACTCCAGGCGCATCGCGAGGGGCTGCTGCATCGGGCGATCACGGTATATCTCTTTAATCCACGCGGTGAGCTGCTGCTTCAGCAGCGCGCCGCCGGCAAATACCACTGCGGCGGTTTATGGAGCAATACCTGCTGCGGCCATCCCATGCCCCACGAGGATACCCAGACCGCGGCCCGGCGCCGCCTGCATGAGGAAATGGGCCTGCGCTGCGCCCTGACGCCGGTGTTTAAGCTGCAATACCGCCTGCCGCTGGCCAATGGGCTGATAGAACATGAATTCGATCATGTTTTTTTCGGCGTCAGCGCGCAGGCGCCGACGCTTAATCCCGAAGAAGCCATGGCCTGCCGCTACCAGCCATTGCCGGCGGTGCTGGCGGATATCAAGGCGCGTCCGGCGCGGTACACGCCCTGGTTCAAGCTGACGCTGGCCGCCATACCAGGCCATATAACCGAATTTATGCGCTTAAAGCGCGCGGGTTAAGGTTATTCTGCCCGCGATCTCCCCGCGAGCCTTAATGTTGTCTCCATACTTTCGGTTCTATTCTTATGCTTTCTTTTTTAATGAATAAATTCTAATTTGAACTATTCTTTCAAGAACATAATATCCGTTCAACCGCTGCGGATAATTTACCAATACCTCTGAGGGGAATGAAAATCATGGTCAATTTTTTTCATCACGGACGAGCGCTGTGTCTTGCCGCAGCCATGCTGGGTATGACCGCCGGCGCTCAGGCGGCCGATTCGGCGGTACGGGTGGGATCGAAGATCGATACCGAAGGTTCGCTGCTCGGCAATATCATTGTCCAGGTTCTGGAGTCCCACGGCGTCAAGACCATTAATAAATCCCAACTGGGCACCACCCAGGTATTACGCGGGGCCATCACCGCCGGCGAAATAGATATCTACCCCGAATATACCGGCAACGGCGCGTTTTTCTTCAGCGATGAAAAAGATCCCGCCTGGAAAGACGCCAACGCGGGTTACCAGAAAGTCAAAAAACTCGATTATGACAAGAATCATATTGTCTGGCTGGAACCGGCGCCGGCGAATAATACCTGGACCATCGCCATCCGCGAGGACCTGGCCAAAAGTAAAAATATCAATTCACTGGCCGATTTGGGCGGTTATCTGAAAGCCGGCGGCAAATTCAAGCTGGCCGCCTCGGCGGAATTTATCGAACGCCCCGACGCCTTGCCCGCCTTTGAAAAAACCTATGGCTTTAAACTGCAGCAGGATCAGCTGCTGTCGCTGGCCGGCGGCGATACCGCCGTGACGCTGAAGGCCGCCGCCGAACAGACGTCCGGCGTCAACGCCGCCATGGCCTACGGTACCGACGGGCCGGTGGCCGCGCTCGGGTTGCATACCCTGGCCGATCCGCAGGGCGTACAGCCTATTTACGCGCCGGCGCCCATCATCCGCGAGGCGGTGCTCAAACAGCATCCTGATATCGCGGCCTGGCTGAAACCGGTATTCGCCTCGCTGGATACCCAGACGCTGCAAAAGCTCAATGCCGGCATCGCGGTGGAAGGACAGAATGCCAGCAAAGTGGCGGCGGATTATCTTAAACAAAAAGGGTTTGTCAAATCCTAACCCTCCCGGCGCCGGGGAGAGCCGCCCTGCGTGGTTAAAAACCGCGTCCTGCTGACCCTGTCGCTATTGGCGATTGCGGCGGGCGTTTGGCTGCCTTTTGTCAACTATGCGCCGAACCGCCTGATGTCAGGCCAGGGCATCGGGCTGGCCGCCCTGCTGGGCGGTGGGTGGTTACTGCTGCTGGCGCCGGTTGCCGCGCTGGTGGCGCTGTGTTTTGTCGCGCCCTCGCGCCGCGCGCAGCTGGCGGTTATGCTGCTGGCGGAGGTATTGCTGTGGTGCCTGGTGGCGCTGGCCGGCGACACGGCCACGCAACTGGCCGGGCGGGGCGGGCATTTGGCGCGCACCTCGTTCGGCAGCGGTTTCTGGCTGCTGCTCGCGCTGTGCCTGCTGATCGCCGCCGACGCCATCGGCCGCGCGACCGCCAGTCATACGCTGCGCGTCGTGGCCAATGCGCAAATCTGGCTGCCGCCGGTGGCGCTGATCTGGACCGGGCGGCTGGATCAACTGTCGTTATTTATCGAATATGCCAACCGGCGGGAGATTTTCCAGCAGGCGCTGGGCGAACATCTGACCCTGCTGTTCGGCACCCTGGTGCCGGCTATCGTTATCGGCATTCCGCTGGGGCTGCTTTGTCATCGCTCGGCGCGCTGGCGCCCGGCGCTGTTTTCCACCCTCAACATTATCCAGACGATACCGGCCATCGCCCTGTTCGGCCTGCTGATTGCGCCGCTCAGCGGCCTGGCCGCCGCCTGGCCGTGGCTGCGCGACGCGGGGGTAGGCGGTATCGGCCTGGCGCCGGCGCTGATTGCCCTGGTGCTGTACGCGCTACTGCCGCTGGTGCGCAGCGTGAACGCCGGGCTGACGCAGGTACCCGCCGAGGTGATTGAAACCGCGCTGGGCATGGGCATGACCCGCGGGCAGATATTCCGCCGTATTCAGGTGCCGCTGGCGCTGCCGGTGATCCTCTCGGGCATCCGCATTATCGCCGTGCAGACCGTCGGCATGGGCATGATCGCCGCCCTGATCGGCGCCGGCGGTTTCGGCGCGCTCATGTTCCAGGGCCTGCTCAGCAGCGCGCTGGAGCTGGTCTTGCTTGGGGTGATCCCGGCTATCGCGCTGGCGGTGCTGGTGGACACGTTGTTTAAACTGATCATCTCTTTTCTTGAGACGGTACACCAATGATTCAATTTCAACATGTCAGTAAAATTTTTCACGGCAAACCGGCGGTGGAAGACCTGAACCTGAACATTGCCGAAAGCGAGTTTACCGTGCTGATTGGTACTTCCGGCTCAGGTAAGTCCACCACGCTTAAAATGATTAACCGTTTAATTGAACATGACCAGGGCAAGATTTTGTTCGCCGGCGATGAGATCCACAGTTTTAAACCGCAGGAACTGCGCCGGCGCATGGGTTACGCCATCCAGTCCATCGGCCTGTTCCCGCATTGGACGGTGGAGCAGAATATCGCCACCGTGCCGCAGCTGCTGAAGTGGCCGAAGGCTAAAATACGCGATCGCGTCACCGAATTGTTGGAACTGCTGCATCTGGACGCGGCGCAGTTCCGCGGCCGTTATCCCCACCAGCTTTCAGGCGGGCAGCAGCAGCGGGTGGGCGTGGCGCGCGCCCTGGCCGCCGATCCGGAGGTGCTGCTGATGGATGAGCCTTTCGGCGCGCTCGATCCGGTTACCCGCGCCGCGCTGCAGGCGGAAATTGCCCGTATTCACCAATTGTCCGGCCGCACGGTGGTGCTGGTGACGCATGATATCGACGAGGCATTGGCGCTGGCGGACCGCATTGTCTTGCTTGACCAGGGGCAGGTGATCCAGCAGGGTACGCCGCGTCATTTACTCACCCAGCCGGCCAATGTCTTTGTCAGGGATTTTTTCGGCCGCAGCGATATCGGCATTAAATTACTGGCGCTGGGCGCGGCGGGGAGCCATGCGCGCAAAGGCGAGCGCTTGCCCGGCAAACCGATAGCGGCCGCCATGACTCTGCGCGAGGCCCTGTCGGAGTTTGTCTCCCGCCAGACCGAACTGCTGCCGGTGGTGGATGAGCAGGGCGCATCGCTGGGCGTGCTCCATTTCCGCGATTTGGTCAAACCCGGGAAGGAGGAATAGCATGCTGCGCCGGGTAATTACCGATCCGCTGTTATGGTGCGCGCTGCTGCTGCTGGCGCTGATGTTCGGCATGACCAGGCTGGACTGGCTGTTCTCGCAGTTGTTTCCGGCGCTGGATCGTCCGGTCTATCTGCAGGACAGCTTTGCTTCGCTGGCCTGGGCCCATGTCCAACTGGTATTGCTATCAAGCCTTATCGCCGTGGCGATTGGCGTCGGCGCCGGTATCGGCGTGACGCGGGCGGCCGGCCGGGAGTTTCGCTCGCTGGTGGAAACCATCGTGGCGGTCGGCCAGACCTTTCCGCCGGTGGCGGTGCTGGCCGTCGCCGTGCCGGTGATGGGCTTTAGCGAACAACCGGCGATTATCGCGCTGGTGCTCTACGGCCTGTTGCCCATTGTGCAGGGAACCATCACCGGCATTGAAACGGTGCCGGCATCCATTCTGGAAACCGCCACCGGCGCCGGCATGAGCCGCTGGCAAATATTGCGCCGGGTGGAGCTGCCGCTGGCCGCGCCGGTTATCATCACCGGCATCCGCACCTCGGTGATTATTAATATCGGCACCGCCGCCATTGCCTCCACCGTGGGCGCCAAAACGCTCGGTTCGCCGATAATCATCGGCCTGAGCGGCTTTAATACCGCCTATATTCTACAGGGCGCGATGCTGGTGGCCCTGCTGGCGGTCATCAGCGATATGCTGTTCGAACGCTGGCTGCGCTGTTTTCACCCTACCTGATGGCCGCAGGGACGTCCTCAGCTATGGACGATGACGATATAACCGGCCAGCATGACGCCGCCGATGGCGCCGAGGGCGCACAGTGAGATCAGGCCGAACACGCCCGCTTTGATAAGATTCATACCCTTCCTTAAGGTCGCGATTCACTTCATTATAAGTGCTGCGCGCAGCGATACAAGCGCGATGGGGCGGCGCAGGTTACACCCCAGGCGTGGCTTATGCGCCTCAACCCGCCCGCGGCCCCTGGCCGTCTGGGCTGGATCCCGGTTCCAATACCGGTTGATAACTGCAGATATATACAGCATAAGGCTGACGCCGGAGCCGGTCTGTGGGACAATAACCCCATCCCGTATTGAGAAGATAAAGGCTCATGCCGCTGTCCGTCGCTACCAAAGCGCAAATCCATGATTGGTATAAAGCGCTGCAAAAACATATCCCGGATTTTATATCCCGCACGCCGCAGCGCCAGATGATTGCCGAAGTGGCGAAAGCGCTGTCCGGGGATATCGAACGCCATTTAGTGATTGAGGCGCCCACCGGCGTGGGGAAAACGCTGTCTTATCTCATCCCCGGCATCGCCATCAGCCGCGCCGAGGATAAGCCCCTGGTGGTCAGCACCGCCAACGTGGCGCTGCAGGACCAGATTTTCAGTAAAGACCTGCCGCTTTTGAAAAAGCTGATCCCGGATTTGAAATTTACCGCCGCCTTCGGCCGCAGGCGCTATGTCTGTCCGCGCAACCTGGCGGCCATGGCGGCGGACAACGTATTCCAGGGCGACCTGAAGCTGTTTCTCGATGACGGCCTGGTCCCCGCCGACGGTAAAGAGCGCACGTTATGCGGCAAAATGCAGCAGGACTTGGCCCGCTTCGCCTGGGACGGCCTGCGCGATCATTATCCCAAATCGGTGAGCGACGGGCTGTGGGGTAAACTCAGTACCGATAAAGCGAACTGTCTCGGACGTAATTGCCATTATTTCCGCGACTGTCCGTTTTTTATTGCCCGCAAGGAAATTGAAAGCGCCGATGTCGTGGTGGCCAACCATGCGCTGGTGATGGCGGCGCTCGACAGCGAATCGGTACTGCCCAATCCCAAGCATATGCTGCTGGTGCTCGACGAGGGGCATCATTTGCCCGACGTGGCGCGGGACGCGCTGGAAATGAGCGGCGAAATCACCGCCGGATTTATCGCCCATCAGCTGGAGCTGTTTATGCGCCAGACCGAACAGACCCTGGCGCAGTTCAAGCCGGCCAAGCCGCCCCTGCTCAGCGGCGGTGAACGCCTGAAGAACCACTGCGCTGAAATCCAGGAACTGGTGGCGCTGTTCGAACGGCAGGCGGTCTCCGTGCTGCCCAGGGACAGCGTGGCGGGGGAGTTTCGTTTTGCCATGGGGCAACTGCCCATCGCCATGAGCGAGCTGGCCGCGCGGCTGTTCAAGCTTACCGACGCGCTGCGCATGCTGACCGAGTTCCTGCTGAATGATTTGAGCGAGAAAACGGGCAAGCAGGATATTGTGCGCCTGCACCAGGCGCTGCTTCATACCAGCCGCACCCTGGGTTATTGGGAATCGGCCAGCAGGTTATGGAAGCTGGCGGCGCAGGATAAGGCATCCAATGCGCCGATCTCCAAATGGCTGACCCGTGAAATGTCCGATGGAGGCGCGCATATCTTCCTGCACTGCGTCGGCATCCGCGTCAGCGATCAGCTGGAAAAGCTGCTCTGGTCGAAGATACCCCATGCGGTGGTGACCTCCGCCACCCTGCGATCGCTTAATAGTTTTGCCCGGCTGCAGGAGCTTTCGGGGTTGCAGGAACGGGCGGGGGATCGTTTTGTTACCCTCGGGTCGCCGTTTGATCATCGCCATCAGGGCAAACTGGTGATCCCGCAGATGCACAACGAACCGGTGATGGCGCGGGAGGGCGAACATCTGGCCGAAATGGCGGCCTTTTTCCGCGCTGAGCTTGCCGCCGGCGCGCATCGCGGCATGCTGGTCCTGTTTGCCAGCCATCGCGCGATGCAGCTTTTCCTGACCCATGTCGTCGATCTGCGGCTGCAACTGCTGGTACAGGGCGACCAGCCGCGCTATCGCTTAATTGAAGAACACCGCCGGCGCGTGGATCAGGGCAAGACCAGCGTACTGCTTGGCCTGCAGTCCTTTGCCGAGGGGCTCGACCTGAAGGGCGAACTGCTGACCCAGGTGCATATCCACAAAATCGCCTTCCCGCCCATCGACAGCCCTGTGATCCTGACCGAAGGGGAGTGGCTGAAAACCCAGAAACGGCATCCGTTCGAGGTGCAAAGCCTGCCCAGCGCCTCGTTTAACCTTATCCAGCAGGTGGGGAGGCTTATCCGCAGCCATGAATGCACCGGTGAAATCGTTATCTATGACCGGCGTCTTATCACCAAATCCTACGGCGCGCGGCTGCTGGCGGCGCTGCCGGTCTTTCCCATCGAGCAGCCGCCGATGCCGATGCCGGCCGATGCCAAGCCCGGGACTGTCACGGCCAAGGGCTGAGAAACCGGCGGGCGGCTGGATGAGCCGCCTGTTCAGGCACGGCTTTCATTGTCCAGCTTTTGCGCTATGGCATGTTCCGCGGCCAGGGTAACCCGCGCCACCAGCCCCGGACAGTTAAACAGCCTTTCGTACACCCGGTCGGCAACAGGGCGAATAAGGTCAGGGCAATCCATCTGATGGTTATTCATATACAGCCTTACCACCGCGACGGTGGACGTTGCGGAGCCGTTCTCAATGCGGGTGATATGGGCATATTGGCGCCAAATTCCCGTTTTGGTCATGGCCTGCTGGATAATATCCCGGTTAAACGTCGGGGTAAGATTCAACGGCTTATTTTCCTTAAGCCGGGCGTCCATGACCTGATCGATGGTTTTATTTATCTGCGCCGGAAGATAAAGTGCAAATTCATTTGATATCCATTCTAGTTTATCTTTTTGTTCTTTCAATAAACCGGATTCCATTTCTTTCACTATGCCTTCCGCGGTTTGGCTAATAAAGGTTTCGCGATCGACCGGTCGGTCGTGTAATAATTCCAGCGGCAGATGCCTTTTCAACTGAAACTGGTCGTAAGCGGCGTCCCTGTTTTTTTGCGCGGCGCTAAGATCATAACGTTTACTGTTACAACCGACGAAGGCCGGTATAAAAGATTTAACCCCTCGGCCTGGCGAGGAACCGCCGCCGTTCCTTGACTCTGACGCGGCTACGCTATCGTCGTCTTCCGCTAGCGCATTATAGCTTTCCTCGCTATCCATGCTGGATTTAGCTGCAGCCCTTGCCGAATAGCTCCTGATATTAACCAGTTTTTTGATCACGGACGTTAATACGTGGGTCCTGAGTGTAACCTGGCCCTCACTCCATGATGTGATTTTCGTAAAGAAGGAGGAATTCATACCCGTTATATGCATAATGTTTTCCTGATAATAAATAACAAAATAGAAAGGTTAAAAAAGTCATTTTTTTATATCACGCATCAATGTTGCATTCGATGTTTTTACTACCCATTGAGCGTTATCTACAAGTCCGGTTATAAAAGAGAGCCATTTTGGCCTTTTTAATTAAACTTCAGTAAAGAATATTAAATTTTTAGCGGCAAGGCGTGCCGCGCGAGCGACGGGCCCAGACCGGACATAGGACAGTTTATGCGCGGCATGGTCGCGGCGACGCTGAACCCGGTTATCCCTATCCCGGCGCTGTATTTGCTAGGAATAAGTTGAAGCACTTTATTAGCGCGTTAATGAAAGGTATTGTGGATTGAGACATCCGCGTGATCGCGGCGGATGGCAGAGGTTGAACTTTACATGCGTATTGGAAACGGTCGGTTATGGATTATAGCAAGGTCATAAAAGAAGTCGGACGGGGAAAAAATCATGCCCGCGATCTGGAGAGATCCACCGCTGTTGCACTCTATCGCGCCATCCTGGCCGGAGAGGTGCCGGAGCTGGAGCTCGGCGGGCTATTAATTGCCTTTCGTATCAAAGGCGAGGCCGAAGAAGAGATGCTGGGCTTTTATGAGGCGATGCAGGAGCGGGTGATGGCGCTGCAGGCGCCGGCGGATATGCCGCCGCCGGTGGTTATTCCCAGCTATAACGGCGCGCGCAAACAGGCCAACCTGACGCCATTGCTGGCGATGGCGCTCGCGCGCCTCGGCTTTCCGGTCGTGGTGCACGGCGTTACCGACGATCCGGGCCGGGTGACCAGCGCGGAAATTTTCCGCGCCCTGGGCATAGCCTGGCACGATAACTCCCTGGCGGCGCAAAGCGCGCTGGTCATGGCGCGTGCGCCGGTATTTATCCCGGTGGGCCATCTGTGCCCGGCGCTGGACGCCCAGTTAACGCTGCGCTGGCGCATGGGGGTACGCAACAGCGCCCATACGCTGGCCAAACTGGCGACGCCGTTCCATCATCATCTGCACTGGCGTCTGTGCAGCGTATCGCATCCGGAATATATCACCCGTATCGCCGCCTTTTTCAACGCCATCAACAGCAGCGCCCTGCTGATGAACGGCACCGAGGGCGAAACCTACGCCAATCCGCAGCGTCTGGCGAAAATCTATGCCCTGCACCAAGGGCGGCAGCAGGTCATACTGGACCCGCTGGCCCATCCGCTGCCGCCGCTGGAAAATCTGCCGCGCGCGCGCGACGCGCTGACCACCGCGCGCTGGACCGAAGCCTGCCTGCGGGGCGAATTCGCCTTGCCGGAGGCTATCCGGCTGCAGTTGGCCGCCATATTGCTTGCCACCGGGCAAGCTCCCGCGCTTGACCAGGCGCTGGCGACTGTCGATCGCGCGATACCCCACGACTGACGGCGTACCCTGAACCAGAGCGGCATGGGCAAGCGCCTTTTGCCCTGACTGAGAAATGAAGCAATACCTGTTATCAGGAGATGTTATGCAACAGGCAGTAGCGTATTTTAACGCGCTGAACCGCGATTACCTGGCGGTTCATCAGACCAAGGAAGACCTTTTCTGGCAGCATTATATGGCCATCGGCGGCGAGGACGTCGCGGATCGTTTCGCCGCGGCGGAACAAGCGTATAAGCGGTTTATCGCGGCGCCGGCGCGCCCGGCGGAAATTCGCCGTCATATCGCCGCGCTGGAACTGCTGCCGCCAGGCCGGGAACGTGACGACACCCTGCACGGACTGCGCGGCTGGTTGCGTTTTTTTGACTGCAACGTGATTGAGGATGCCCGGGCGCAGACCCTGATGGATGACCTTATCGCTGCGGAAAACGACCTCTACGCCCGGCGCAAAACCCTGGCGCTGACCCATATCAACGATAAGGGCGAACGGGTGGCGGCCTCGTTGGGCGAACTGATGACCAATCAGGCCAATAACGCCGATGAATCAGCGCGCCAGAGCTCGCAGCAGGCGCTGCGCGAGCTGGAGCAATGGCTGTTGCATAACGGTTTTCCGGCGCTGGTGCGCCTGCGTAACCGCTTTGCCCGCCAGATGGGCTATCGCAATTACTTTGACTATAAGGTCAATAAAACCGAGCGGATGACGCCGGAACAACTGTTCGCCATTCTGGATCGGTTTGAACGGGAGACGCGGGAGGGTAATTTACGCAGCCTGCGGCAATTGGCGGCGGTAAAAGGCGAGAACGCGCTGCAACCCTGGAATATCCGCTACCGCACAGCCGGCGACGTGACCCGCCAGCTGGATCCCTACCTGCCGTTTGCCGAGTCCCTGGGCCGCTGGGTGGACAGCTTTAAACGGCTGCATATCGGCTTTAACGGCGCGCGGTTGCAGCTCGATCTGCTGGTGCGCAAGGATAAGTACGAAAACGGTTTTATGCATGCCCCCGTGCCGCCGTTCCGGCGCCAGGGCGAGTGGGTCCCGGCGCGCATCAATTTTACCAGCCTGGCCAAACCGGACCAGATCGGCAGCGGCATCAGCGGTATCAATACGCTGTTTCACGAGGGCGGGCACGCGGCGCATTTTGCCAATATCCGCCAGAACGCCCCGTGTTTTTCCCAGGAGTTTCCGCCCACCTCTATGGCCTACGCTGAAACGCAGTCCATGTTTTGCGACAGCCTGCTGGACGACGCCGACTGGCTGAAACGCTATGCCCTTAACGGCAACGGCGAGCCGCCGCCGGACGCGCTGATCCAGGCCGCCATCGCCGCGCGCCAGCCTATGCGCGCCTTTAACGAGCGCCATATCCTGCTGGTGCCTTATTTTGAATGGGCGCTGTATCAATGGGACGATGACCAGCTGACGCCCGACGCCATTACGCGGCTGGCGCGGGAAACAGAACAACGCATCCTGGGGATTGACGGCAGCCCGCGGCCGACGATGGCGATTCCGCATCTGTTATCGCAAGAGTCCGCCTGTTCTTATCAGGGCTATCTGCTGGCGCTGATGGCCGTGGAGCAAACCCGGCAGTTTTTCCTTAAGCGCGACGGGTATCTCACCGATAACCCGGCCATCGGGCCCGATCTTGCCGCCCATTACTGGCATCCGGGCAATAGCGTCGCCCATGACGATACGCTCAGGAGCCTGACCGGGGAGGGATTTAATCCGCTGTATTTGGCGGCGGCCTGCAACCAGACGGTGGATCAGGCTTGGCGTCAGGCGCAGGAGACCATCGCGCGCGGGATGGCGCGGCCGCAGCCGGCCGCCGATTTTGCCCTGGACGCCGTCATCACCGTTATCGACGGCGAGCGGGTGCTGGCATCCAACGCGCAGGGCGATGAGCAGATGTGCCGGGAGTTTGCCGCGGCGATTCGTCAGGCGTATTGATCCGCGGGTAAGCCGCTGCGATCAGTTTTTATGATAAACCGGGCTGTAGCCTTCGATAGCCTGGTTTTTTTCCGGGGAAAAAACCTGGCGCGGGCAATTGCCGGCGGTACTGGCGGTGGTTTTATTGATGCAGGCGCTGTCCGCGCGCGGGTTGCGCGGCATATCCGGCAGCCGATAGGCGGGCAGGGCGTAAGCCGCAGCGCTGAGCATCACAAGCAGACTGGCAAGGATTGTACGTTTCATAATAATCACGCTGTAAATAATATCATATCGGATGCTTATGATACGCTTGTTACATGGATTTTACAGCCGTGATTATTGATAAATTGCATCAGTAAATTTGATGGACAGTGACCGGCGTGTCTTGACGGACAAAGCGGCCGCCGCCCTGGGGTTAACGCGCGGGGCGATCGTCCGGACGCACTTTATCAAAGCGCTGCTCGTCCGAAATGCCGTAATACGCGCTCGGCCCTCCGGCGCGCAGTATGGGATGCGCGGCGGCGGTTTGGTATACGCCCTGCTCATTAAACAGCTTTTTATCAATATGTACCGCTACGACTTCACCCAATATCAGCCAGCTTTCGATTAATCCGCCCTGGGCGTCCTGCAACTGGATGCATTGGGTTAACTGGCACTCAAAATTGACCGGGCTTTCGGCGACCCGGTGCGCGGCCACCCGCGTTCCCTTGATGGGCGTCAGGCCGGCAAAGCTGAATTCGTCCTGTCCTGCTGGCAGCGAGGCGGAGCTGTTATTCATCGCATCGGCCAGTTCGCGGGTCGCCAAATTCCAGACAAACTCCCCGGTGGCGGTGATATTGGCCACGCTGTCCTTCCAGCCGACGCTGCAAAATCCGATGATCGGCGGATGGTAGTTAAAACCGTTGAAAAAACTATACGGCGCCAGGTTGCGCTGCCCTTGCTTATCGACCGAGGCAATCCAGCCGATAGGCCGCGGACCGATAATAGCGTTAAACGGATCGTGCGGCAGGCCGTGCCCGTGACGCGGTTCATAATAATAACGGGAAGATGAACTCATGGTTTCTCCAACACTATGGACATTTACGCCGGCGACGGGCATCGGCTTCTGTGCCGCCGGTAGCGGGCTTCGCACCGTGGTTAACACGTGGGATCGCGTGGGAAAGGGCGGCAATCCCCGACGTGGCGAGGTTGCAATAATAGTGTACTCAGGGAGCGCTCAGCGCAACTGGCTGTCTTTACTTCCCCGGCGGTTATAGCCACTGTGGGCCAGCTGTTTTTTATCTTGTTCGGACTGGCAATGCACGCACAGCTGCACACCGGGCAACGCCGCGCGCCGCGCCTGCGGAATAGGTTCGCCGCACTCCTGGCAATGATGGGCGCTTTCTCCTTGCAGCAGAGCGCTGCGCGCCCGCTGCACCGCGTCGTTGATGGTGGAATCGATTTGATCTTGTACCGCGCCTTCCGGCGCCCAGCCGCTTGCCATGGGATCGCTCCTCCCGTTAAGCCGGTGTGAAAAGTCAAAAAAGCCGGCAAGGTCATTACGCTGCCGGCTTTTGCTGCATTCAACTGATTAGCCGGCGCTAGTGCATCGCACCCACCGGCGAAGCAAGGTATTATTCGATATTAGACTCGATAAACCACAAGAATTTATCCAGATCGCGCGAAGCGGCGGTCAAGATATCAGCCGTATCTTCGTCGTCTTCTGCTTCGGAAATCGCCTTGCGGGTGTCGTTCGCCACCACGCCATAACGATCCGCCAGCGCTTTCAGATGATCCTGAACGCTGTGGATATTGGTCGGATAGCTGGTCAGCGGGGTCTTGTCATTGGTGACCTGTACGGTACCCAAGGCGACGCCGCCTAGCTGGACCACGCGTTCGGCGATGGTGTCCTGATGATCCTGGATAACGGTACGGAAACCATCAAGCATTTCGTGTACCGCGATAAAATTCGCGCCGCGCATGTTCCAATGGGCTTGCTTGGTGATCAGCGCCAGGTCGACATACTCGATCACCAGACGGTTTAACAGCGCGATACTGGAGACCTTGACCGACTCTTCCAGATCGTTACGCGTATAAATAAGTTCGGAAGATTTCGTTTTAACCAGTTTAGCGGTACTCATCATTAATCATCCTCTTAATTGATCATTATTAATTTCGTTCAGGCATAAAGTATAACAGCGTTTCGCAATCCTGCATCCTATCACTCATATCGCCGATACCTCTCAGTGTCGCCACCGCTGAACGCATTAAACAGCTTAGCAGGATAAAAGACATCAACCATGAGAGTACTCCCGGCATCACAACCGCGTTTTGTTGTTTCGGGCCGGTAATACAAATGGTTTTCATTTAAAATAATGCCTCTAATAATTATTATAGCAAAAAGTCTCTGGTTCAGCACAGCGTGCTGCAGAAACAGGCGCTGAAAATCAGGCAGAACGGCTGTGAAAGGAGATGCATTTTGTGTTCCAAAATGCCGTAATAACATAATTAAATAGTAGTGGCGGTTTTTATGAGCAGAAAATATGAGGGCGGCGACATGAGTTGTGAAAAAAAATCACGCGCATTGCACGATCGTGGTCTATTTTTTAGTCATTCAGTTCGGATTAATCTGGATATGTTGTAAGGATACGTAAAGTCTGATTTGTGACATATAGCACAAAACATAAGTAAAATGAATGGGATAGAAAGCTTTGAAAACTTATGTTACACGATACGTTTACTTGGACAACATTTATTAAGCAGAGTTTCGTGCTACTTTTTGTTATATTTTCATGGTTAGGACGTAAATTCACATTTGAGGTGGTTATGAACAAAATTGCATGTCTTTCAGCGTTAGCTTGTGTATTGGCAGTAGCGGCGGGTTCGGCGACTGCGGGCGAAAGCACCGTTTCCGCGGGTTATGCCCAAGGTGATATGCAGGGCGTCATCAACAAGGCATCGGGTTTTAACCTGAAGTACCGTTATGAAATGGATGATAGCGCGCCTTGGAGCATGATCAGCTCCTTCACCTACCTGGAAAAGAACCAGGCTGAACAAGGCACCTACGAAAAAGGCACTTACTACGGCATCACCGCCGGTCCGGCATACCGCATTAACGATTGGGCCAGCGTATACGGCGTAGTCGGCATGGGCGTGGGCCAATTTACCGACAACGCGCAAGACGGCCGCGATTCACACCGCACCAGCGATGTTGGCGTAGCATACGGCGCAGGCTTGCAGTTCAACCCGATGGAAAATGTCGCGTTTGACGTTTCCTACGAACAAAGCCGCATCCGCAGCGTAGACGTTGGCACCTGGATCGCAGGCGTTGGTTACCGCTTCTAATTTCCCTTCTGCGATCGGGCGGCGCCGGTTTTCCGGTTAACGACCCCGGTGTGGACATGATAAGCATGGCTGAGCATTTCAGCCATGCTTTTTTTTATCCCGGCCGCGCCCTCCCTACTTGGGCAGCGACACTTGTCCCGTATCGCCCATCCACCCTCCGGCCCGTATCAGGGCGCGCATGCTGTTCATAGCGCCGCTGCGTTTTTATATTCTTCCTGCCGCCAGAGCAGTATTTTAAAGAAGGGCAATGGTGAGCCGGGAATAATGGGCTATGGCATGCCACACCGCTATAGTGTCTCTCTTTTATCCTGCCTGACGGGACGCCCTTATTTATCGGTTATGCATTATTAGCGGTCGCCCTGGCGGGATGCTGGCGAAATGACACTGTATTTATCCTGCTCGGCGGGTAAATAAGGTATACCCTTATGATATGACAACCCTGATATTTATTGATGATGTTAATATGACAAAATATTAAATCAAATAATAATGCCTTATATTGGTTAGCGGGCCGAAAGAGGCGCGTAAGTTGCGGCCATCAGGGGCCGTTTTGCCGGCCGCGAACGCGGGCCGCGGTGCGCCAATCGGGCTCGGGGCCGCGTCGGGCACGCCAATTTTAATGCTTATGGCCATGGGTGCACACAGAGAGAGCAATTTTACAGCGGAGTGTGGCATAATGTGGTTAATGTCACGTTTTTAATGAAGAGTACCTCCTTTTGCTAATCTGTAACAACATCACCATGCAATTCGGTAGCAAACCGCTATTCGAAAATATTTCCGTAAAATTTGGCGGCGGCAATCGCTACGGCCTGATTGGCGCCAACGGCTGCGGTAAATCCACCCTGATGAAAATCCTGGGGGACGACCTGGTGCCTAGCGGCGGCCATGTCAGCCTTGACCCGAATGAACGCCTGGGCAAGCTGCGCCAGGATCAGTTTGCCTTTGAACAGTATACCGTGCTTGATACCGTCATCATGGGCCATGCCGAGCTCTGGGCGGTGAAAGAAGAGCGCGACGCCATCTACGCCATGGCCGAGATGAGCGAGCAGCAGGGCTATCGGGTTGCCGATCTCGAAGTTCTGTACGGCGAGATGGATGGTTATACCGCCGAGGCGCGCGCCGGTGAGCTTCTGTTGGGCGTCGGCATTCCTCTTGAGCAGCATTACGGTCCGATGAGCGAAGTGGCGCCTGGCTGGAAACTGCGCGTGCTGCTGGCGCAGGCGCTGTTCGCCAATCCGGATATTCTGCTGCTTGACGAACCTACCAATAACCTGGATATCAATACCATCCGCTGGCTGGAGCAGGTATTGAACGAGCGCAACAGCACCATGGTCATTATTTCCCATGACCGGCACTTCCTGAATATGGTCTGCACCCATATGGCGGATTTGGATTACGGTGAACTGCGCATCTATCCCGGCAATTACGACGATTATATGACCGCGTCCACCCAGGCGCGCGAACAGCTGATGTCCGGCAACGCCAAGAAAAAGGCGCAGATTGCCGAATTGCAGTCCTTTGTCAGCCGCTTTAGCGCCAATGCGTCCAAATCACGCCAGGCAACCTCCCGCGCCCGCCAGATTGAAAAAATCAAGCTGGACGAGGTGAAGGTGTCCAGTCGCCAGAATCCATTTATCCGCTTCGAGCAGGATAAAAAATTGTTCCGCAACGCCCTGGAAGTACAGCAGCTGACCCAGGGTTATGACGGCCAGCCGCCTCTGTTCAGTAAAATAAACCTGATGCTGGAAGTGGGCGAAAAGATGGCGGTGCTCGGTCCCAACGGCATCGGTAAAACCACCCTGCTGAAAAGCCTGGTGGGCGAGCTGCCGCCGGTGGGCGGCACCATCAAGTGGTCCGAGAACGTCAGCATCGGTTATTATGCCCAGGATCATTCCAGCGAGTTCACCGAAAACATTAACGTGTTTGACTGGATGAGCCAATGGAAACAGCCCAGCGACGACGAACAGGCGGTGCGCAGCATCCTTGGCCGGTTGCTGTTCAGCCAGGACGATATCAATAAACCGGTCAGCGTCTTATCCGGCGGCGAAAAGGGCCGCATGATGTTCGGCAAGCTGATGATGGAAAAACCCAATATCCTGCTGATGGACGAACCCACCAACCATTTGGATATGGAATCCATTGAGTCGCTGAACTCGGCGCTGGAACTGTACCAGGGGACGCTGATATTTGTGTCCCATGACCGCGAATTCGTCAGTTCGCTGGCGACGCGCATCCTGGAATTAACGCCGGAAAAAGCGATAGATTTCAGCGGTAACTATGAAGATTACCTGCGCAGCCAGGGTTTAAACTAAGCTGATGACGGTTTAAACGCCGTTTTAAGCGCCGGCCCTGGTTGCGCGGGGCCGTTCCATTTCTCCTATTGCCGCGCAGTGTTCGCCGGAGCAACGCCGCCCGCGCCAAACGCGATTTCCCTCTCAGCCGGGCGACGCCGTCCCACACACGGCGCAATGCGGATCCCGCGGCAGCACCATCTCCCGAAACTGCAGCGTCATGGCGTCATACATGACCAGCCGGCCGGCCGGCGGCTTGCCGAACCCTGTCAGCAGCTTGATAGTCTCCATGGCCTGCAACGAGCCGATAATGCCCACCAACGGCGCCATCACGCCGGATTCCGCGCAGGTGAGGCTGCCTGCGCCGAACAATCGGCTCAGGCAGCGATAGCAGGGTTCGCCGGGCTGGTAGGTAAAGACGCTGATTTGCCCCTCCATACGGATCGCCGCACCGGACACCAGCGGCGTCTGGCGGGTAAAACACAGCCGGTTGAGCTGCTCGCGCGTCGTTACGTTATCGGTGCAATCCACCACGACGTCATGCTGCGCGATAAGCTCGGTCAGCGACTCGTCGTCCAGGGCGGCGTTGCGCGTGGCGATAGTGACATGGGGGTTAACCGACGCCAGGGCAAGGGCGGCGGAATCGACTTTAGCCATGCCGATGCGCCGATCGTCGTGCAGTATCTGGCGTTGCAGATTGGACAGCGCCACAATGTCGAAATCCAGCAGGGTGAGCCGTCCTATGCCCGCGGCAGTGAGATACAGCGCCGCGGCGCAGCCCAGCCCGCCCAGGCCCACCACCAGCGCACCCGCGTTTTTCAGCCGTTCCTGGCCGTCAAAATCAAAGCCGCGCAGCATGATTTGCCGGTTGTAGCGCAGCATTTCCGCATGAGTTAATTCGTCCGCCACGGTCCGGCCCTATGATAACAACAGATGATTAAAGGGTTCGATATCCACCCATTCGCCCACGGCCACGTCATCCTGCTCGGCCGGCAGCACGATAAAACAGTTGGCGGCGCTGAAGGAGCTGAAAACATGGGATCCCTGCGCGCCGGTGCTGGCGACCTCGATATCGCCGCGGGGCGTGGTATGGAACACGCCGCGCTGAAAATCCATCCGGCCGGGCGTTTTTTTAAGCCGCGTCAGCGTTCTGGCGCGCAGCCGGGCGGGTAACCGCCAGTGCGCCCGCCCGGCGAGCCTGGCTATCAGCGGCTGCACCAACTGGTAAAACGTCACCGCCGCCGACACCGGATTGCCCGGCAGGCCGCAGAACCAGGCGTGCTCCAGACGGCCGAAGGCAAAGGGTTTGCCGGGTTTCATCGCCAGTTTCCAGAAGCTGATTTCACCCAGTTCTTCAAGGATGGTTTTGGTATAGTCCGCTTCACCCACCGACACGCCGCCGCTGGTAATCACCAGGTCGGCCCGGCTGTCCGCCTGGCGGAATGCGTCGCGCAGGGCCTGGGCGTCATCGGCGATAATGCCCAGATCGATAACCTCGCAGCCCAGCTGGCGCAGCATCAGGCGTACGGCGAACCTATTGGTGTCGTGGATTTGCCCGGCGGCCAGGGGCGCCCCTATGGGCTGTAATTCGTCGCCGGTGGAAAACAGCGCCACCCGTGGCCGTCGCACCACGCTGATGTCCGCTATGCCCAGCGACGCCAGCAGCGGCAGCTCGCTCACCCCCAATGCGCGACCGGCGGACAGGACCTGGTCACCCAGGCGGATATCGTCGCCGATACGGCGAATATTCTGTCCCGGTTTTACCGGGGCGGTAAAACACACCCCATCGCCGGATAATTCGGCGTGCTCTTGCATTATTACCGCCTCCGTCCCGGGGGGAACGGGCGCGCCGGTCATGATGCGCACCACGCTCCCCGGCGGCCAATCGGCCGCGAAGGGCTTGCCGGCAAACGCTTTACCGGCTACCGGCAGCGGCGCGCCGGCGGCGATATCGGCCAGGCGCACCGCATACCCGTCCATGGCGGAATTATCAAACGGGGGAACGTTTACCGGGGAAATTACCGCGGTGGCGGTGATGCGCCCGGCGGCGTCGGTCAGCGCCAGCGTTTCGCGTCCGGCGAGCGGCCCGACCCGGGAAAGCATTTTTTCCAGCGCCTGTTCAAGCGTAAGCAGGGACGAATTCAAGGATGCCATATCAACTCCTGTAGCGTCGGCCGTTAATCCAGCGGCCGGAAGGGCAAGTATGCCGTGGCTTATTATGCCAGAAAACCTATGCCAAAAAATAAGGCGGGGAAGTAAATGCGCAAGGGATTGGCTTTGCCGCTTTTTCGCTAAGCTTAAGCGGCGATTTTACCTAACGAAAGGCCATTATTGTTGATGCCGTCAATAGTGACATTTCCGCTTTACACTGGCGGGCTGGGTTAATATAGTCAAAAATAATAACTAAATCGTTCTATGTCACATTTATTTAATTAACAACTAAAGATTGTCCGGGGCCTTCGCTGCTTCGCCAGCCGGACGCCCCGTCCCTTGACCACCGATTGCAGGGTACGTTATTTGATGAGCAAAGCAGTCATAGTTATCCATGGCGGCGCCGGCGCCATTGCGCGCCAGGCCATGAGCACCGAGAAAGAACAGCACTATCGCCAGGCGCTGGCCGGTATCGTCGAGCGCGGACAGGCTATCCTGGCGGCGGGCGGCGCCGCCCTCGACGCGGTGACCGAGGCTGTGCGCCTGCTTGAGGAGTGCCCTTTGTTCAACGCCGGCAAGGGCGCGGTGTTTACCCACCAGGGCGGTCATGAGCTCGATGCCAGCATTATGGACGGCCACACGCTTGCCGCCGGCGCCGTATGCGGCGTGACCCATATTCGTAATCCCATCCTCGCCGCCCGCGCGGTGATGGAGCACAGTGCGCATGTGATGTTTACCGGCGATGGCGCGGAAGCCTTTGCGTTTGCCCGCGGCCTGGAGCGGGTGGAACCGGAATTTTATTATACCGCCGAACGCTACGCCCAACTGCAGCGCGCCCTGGCCGATGACGCCGGCGCCATTCTCGATCATGATGCCCCGTCCGGCGGCGATCCCCTGGATCCGGACCGAAAATTCGGCACCGTGGGCGCGGTGGCCTGCGATAGTCTCGGCCATCTGGCGGCGGCCACCTCCACCGGAGGCATGACCAACAAACAGACCGGCCGGGTGGGGGACTCGCCGATTATCGGCGCCGGATGCTATGCCGATAACGCCACCGCCGCCATCTCCTGTACCGGCAGCGGTGAAGTGTTTATGCGCGGCGTGGCCGCTTATGACGTGAGCGCGCGCATGGCCTACGGCGGACTGTCGCTCCAGGAGGCCGCCGGGCGGGTGATTTTCGATAAGATCCTGGCCCTTGGCGGCTCCGGCGGGCTGATTGCGGTGGATGCCGCGGGCAACGTGGCGTTGCCATTCAATAGCGAAGGTATGTACCGCGGCGTCGGTTATGTCGGCGCTACGCCCGATATCGGCATCTACCGCTGATGGCCGATCCTATGGCAACAGGACGCCATCCGGTTCCGTCACCGGCGGCAGCGCCCGGTTTATCGGAGGAACAGGTATTGTCGGTGCGTGACCTGAGCGTGCATTTTTCCCATGAAGGCCAGCGCATCGAGGCGGTGCGGCGTATTTCATTTACCATCAACCGCGGCGAGACCCTGGCGATTGTCGGCGAGTCCGGCTCCGGAAAGTCGGTCACCGCCTTATCGATTATGCGGCTGGTGGAGCTGGGCGGCGGCCGGGTGGACAGCGGCGTCATGCTGTTTCGTCGCCGTGGCGGCGAGGTGCTTGATCTGGCCCGGGCCGGACAATCCACGTTGCGGGGCCTGCGCGGCGCCGATATGGCGATGATTTTCCAGGAGCCGATGACGTCGCTGAATCCGGTGTTTCCGGTGGGCGAGCAGATAGCCGAATCCATCCGCCTGCATCAGGGCAAAGACCATCGCAGCGCCCGGCAGGAGGCGCTGCACATGCTGGATTTGGTGCGCATTCCCAACGCCGCAAGCATGCTCGATCGCTATCCCCATCAACTCTCCGGCGGCATGCGCCAGCGGGTGATGATTGCCATGGCGCTGTCGTGCAAGCCGGCGCTGCTGATTGCCGATGAGCCCACCACCGCCCTGGATGTGACTATCCAGGCGCAAATCCTGCAGTTGATCCGCACCCTGCAGCGTGAAATGCAAATGGGGGTGATGTTTATCACCCATGATATGGGCGTGGTGGCCGAAATGGCCGACCGGGTGCTGGTGATGTATCAGGGCAATGATGTGGAGTCGGCCCCGGTCGACACGCTATTTGCCCACCCCCGTCACCGCTATACCCAGGCTTTGCTGGCGGCGGTGCCGAAGCTGGGTTCGATGGCCGATAGCGATTTCCCGGCGAAATTTCCGCTGCTCAACCCACAGGACGCCGCGCCTGCGGATATCGAGGCCGCGGCCAGGGCGCCGGATTCTCCCGCGCTAAGCGCGGCCAAGGGGCAAGATACCGTGCCGCCGCGCGCCGCGCCGATTTTGCAGGTCAAGGATTTGGTCACCGGTTTTGATATCCGCGGCGGTATTTTCAACCGTGTCCGGCGCCGGGTGCACGCGGTGGAAAAAGTCAGTTTCTCCCTGTATCCCGGCGAAACCCTGGCGCTGGTGGGCGAATCCGGCTGCGGAAAATCCACGACAGGCCGCTCGCTGCTGCGCCTGGTGGAGAGCCAGAGCGGCGATATTATTTTCAACGGCCAGTCGATTACCGCGCTCGCGGGACATGAATTGCAGCATCTGCGCCGCGATATCCAATTTATTTTCCAGGATCCGTACGCCTCGCTCGATCCCAGGCTCACCGTCGGTTATTCGATTATGGAACCGCTGCTGGTGCACGGCGTGGCGCAGGGCCAGGAAGCGCAACGGCGGGTGGAAACGTTATTGACGCGGGTAGGGCTGCTGCCCGAACATGCCCAGCGTTACCCCCACGAGTTTTCCGGCGGCCAGCGCCAGCGTATCTGTATCGCCAGGGCGCTGGCGCTTAATCCTAAGGTGGTGGTGGCCGATGAATCGGTCTCGGCGCTGGATGTCTCGATACAGGCGCAGATCATTAACCTGATGCTCGATTTGCAACGTGAATTCGGCATTGCCTTTTTGTTTATTTCCCACGATATGGCCGTGGTGGAGCGGGTCAGCCATCGGGTGGCGGTCATGTATCTGGGGCAAATCGTCGAGATCGGACCCCGTCGCCAGGTTTTCGCCAACCCGCAGCATCCTTATACCCGCAAATTAATGTCGGCGGTGCCTGTTCCCGATCCCACGCGCCGCCGGCCGGAACATGCTTTACTGGTAGATGAGATTCCCAGCCCCGTCAGGGCGCTGGGAGATGAACCAATCGTTGCGCCGTTGGTTAAGGTCGGGGAGGGGCACTATGTGGCCCGTCATCCGATCGGCGGCGCCTACTGACAGGGATATTCTTGGAGAGTGCAACCTTATGATAAAAAACACGGTTAAGCGTAATATGCTTATCGCCTCGGCGGTGATGGGCGCGTGGGTATCGGTACCGGCCTGGGCGGCCAAGGACGCGGTGATTGCGGTGGGTTCCAACTTTACCAGCCTGGACCCGTATGACGCCAATGATACCCTGTCGCAGGCGGTGGCCAAGTCGTTCTACCAGGGGCTGTTTGGCTTCGATAAGGATATGAAGCAGGTTAACGTATTGGCGGAAAGTTATCAGGCCAGCGCCGACGGCCTCACCTATACCATCAAGCTGCATAAAGGCGTGAAGTTCCAGGACGGCACTGATTTTAATGCCGAAGCGGTCAAGGTGAACCTGGATCGCGCCAGCAATCCGGACAACCATCTCAAGCGCTACAATCTGTTCAAAATGATCGACAAGACCGAGGTGGTCGACCCGTTAACGGTAAAAATCACGCTGAAAACGCCGTTCTCGCCGTTTATCAATAATTTGTCCCATCCGGCGGCGGCGATGATTTCCCCCGCGGCGCTGCAAAAATACGGCAAGGAAATCGGCTTTCATCCGGTGGGCACCGGCCCATACGAATTTGAGGTGTGGAACCAGACCGATTTTGTCAAAGTGAAGCGTTTTGACGGCTACTGGCAAAAAGACGCCGCCAAGCTCGACAGCATCACCTGGCGACCGGTGGTGGACAACAATACCCGCGCGGCGATGCTGCAAACCGGCGAAGCCAATTTTGCCTTCCCGGTCCCTTACGAACAGGCGGCCTTACTGGCAAAAAGCACGAAGCTGGATGTGGTGTCGGCGCCCTCCATCCTGCAGCGCTATATCAGCCTGAATGTAACGCAAAAGCCGTTTGACGACGTCAGGGTGCGCCAGGCCGTGAACTACGCCATTAATAAAGACGCGCTGATCAAAGTCGCCTATGCCGGTTATGCCGTGCCCGCCGAGGGGCCGCTGCCCGCAGGCATTGATTATGCGGTTAAATACAAACCCTGGCCCTACGATCCGGCCAAGGCGCGCGAACTGCTGAAGGAAGCCGGTTATCCGGACGGGTTCACCACCACTCTGTGGTCATCGCACAATACCAGCACCTTCCAGAAGGCGCTGCAGTTTACCCAGCAACAGCTGGCCCAGGTGGGGATTAAAACCACCGTTACCGCCATGGATGCCGGCCAGCGCGCGGCCCAGGTCGAGGCCAAAGGGGTGAACGAAACCGGCGTGCGCATGTTCTATACCGGCTGGTCCGCGTCCACCGGCGAGGCCGACTGGGCCCTGACGCCGCTGTTCGCCAGCACCTCCGCGCCGCCTGCCATCTTCAATACCGCCTTTTACAGTAATCCGCAGGTGGATAAAGATTTGACCGAGGCGCTGAAAACCACCGACCGCGCCGAGAAAACCCGGTTGTATAAAGACGCGCAGGATAAAATCTGGGCTGACGCACCCTGGGTATTCCTGCTGACGGAAAAAATGCTGTACGCGCGCAGCAAGAATCTGACCGGTTTTTATGTCATGCCGGACAGTTCATTTGATTTCACCCACGCTGATATGAAATAACCCGGCAGAATGCTGAATTATTTTATTAAGCGCTTATTGGGGCTGATCCCGACCCTGCTGATCGTCGCGGTGCTGGTGTTCCTGTTTGTCCACCTGCTGCCGGGCGATCCGGCCAGGCTGGCGGCGGGGCCGAACGCCGATGCCTCGGTGGTGGCGCTGGTGCGCCAGGATTTGGGGCTGGACCGGCCCTTGCCGGAGCAGTTTGTCCATTTTATCGCCAATGCCGTACGCGGCAATTTCGGCACCTCGCTGGTGTCGAAACGGCCGGTCAGCGCCGAGATAAGCTCGCGGTTTATGCCCACATTCTGGCTGACCGTCGCCAGTATGGCGTGGGCGGTGATTCTGGGCATGGCGCTGGGCATCGTTTCGGCGGTATGGCGTAACCGCTGGCCGGACCGCATCGGCATGACGCTTGCGGTCTCGGGGATTTCTTTTCCCGCCTTTGCGCTGGGCATGCTGCTGATGCAGGTATTTTCCGTCGGCCTGGGCTGGCTGCCCACCGTGGGCGCGGACACGCCGCGGCATTATATCCTGCCCGCCATTACTCTCGGCGCGGCGGTGGCATCCATCATGGCGCGCTTTACCCGCGCCTCTTTTGTCGAGGTGATGCAGGAAGACTATATGCGCACCGCCCGGGCCAAGGGCGTGGGCGAATTCTGGGTGGTGGTGAAACATGGTCTGCGCAACGCCATGATTCCGGTGGTGACCATGATGGGCCTGCAGTTTGGTTTTCTGCTGGGCGGTTCGATCGTGGTGGAGGCGGTATTTAACTGGCCCGGACTGGGACGTTTGCTGGTGGATTCGGTGGAGATGCGCGATTATCCGGTGATACAGGCCGAGGTACTGCTGTTTTCGCTGGAATTTATCATTATTAATTTACTGGTGGACATGTTATATGCGGCAATCAATCCGTCTATCCGGTATCAGTAAGGACCGGCGATGAAATTCTGGCGACGAAACGCCGCCCTGGCGGCGATGCCGGTGCTTAATCCTCATCGCGTGCGCACGCCGTGGAGCGAGTTCTGGCGGCGCTTTAAACAGCAGCCGCTGGCGCTGGCGGCCGGGATATTTGTGCTGCTGCTGATAATCAGCGCGTTATTGGCGCCCTGGCTGGCGCCGTTTGACGCGGAAAACTTTTTTGATTATGACCGGCTTAACGAAGGGCCGTCGGCCATGCACTGGCTGGGGGTGGATTCCCTGGGGCGCGATATTTTCAGCCGTATCCTGATGGGCACGCGCATTTCGCTGGCGGCGGGCTTTTTTTCCGTCTTGCTCGGCATGGTCATCGGCACGGTGATGGGCCTGGTGGCCGGGTTTTATGAAGGCTGGTGGGACCGGCTGATTATGCGGATCTGCGACGTGCTGTTTGCCTTTCCGGGTATTTTGCTGGCTATCGCCGTGGTGGCGATTATGGGCAGCGGCATGGCGAATGTGATTATCGCCGTGGCGATTTTCAGCATTCCGGCGTTTGCCAGGCTGGTGCGCGGCAATACGCTGGTGCTCAAGCACCAGACCTTTATTGAATCGGCGCGCAGTATCGGCGCGTCGGACCGCACCATCCTGCTGCGCCATATTCTGCCGGGGACGATGTCTTCCATCGTGGTGTATTTTACCATGCGTATCGGCACCTCGATTATCACCGCCGCCAGTTTGTCATTCTTGGGGCTGGGCGCGCAGCCGCCGATGCCTGAATGGGGGGCGATGCTGAATGAGGCGCGGGCGGATATGGTGACGGCGCCGCATATTGCCATTTTCCCGAGCCTGGCGATTTTTTTGACGGTGCTGGCGTTTAATTTGCTGGGGGATGGGTTGAGGGATGCGCTGGATCCGAAGTTAAAGAATTAAGGAGAAGGGTGCCCTGGCGGGGGCCGCGTGCGCTTTTTGGGCTTTTACTGGTGGCGCTGATGGGGTGGGTTTGCGAGGCGGAGGCTTCGTTTGCCGGAGTGGGGTTGTCAACGGGTGAGGTGGGGATTTCGCTTGCCGGAGTGGGATGTCTGCGGGTGAGGTGGGGATTTCGCTTGCCGGAGTGGGATGTCTGCGGGTGAGGTGGGGATTTCGCTTGCCGGCGTGGGGATGTCAACGGGTGAGGTGGGGATTTCGCTTGCCGGCGTGGGATGTCTGTGGGTGAGGTGGGGATTTCGCTTGCCGCGGGCGGCGGTGTTTTATGGTGCCCCGTGCGGACAAGCGACGAGGGGCCGGCAGTCGCCCCGGCCCCCTCGACCCCCGGGCTACCGGCAGATCGCACGCCGCTGCGCGGTGCCTTCCGTCCCGGCTCCCGCCCTGCGGCCCGCACGGCACGCGCTCCCGGCGCGGGCCTAAGCTCTCGCCGCATCCCTGCGGCTCGTCCGGTCGTGAACCGTGCCGTCAGCGTGCTTGATGCCGGTCCAACGTCAACGTCAAAATCAACGACCAAGTCAACGTCAAAATCAACGACCAAGTCAAAATCAAAATCAAAGTGAAGGTGAAGGTGAAGGTGAAGGTCAAAAGCAGGTGGCAATAGAAAATGGCACTATCTATAGCAAGAGCCAGTGCCAAAAATAAATGCCATTGGCAGAAGCGACAGTCAATGATAAAAGCAACTGCCACGGACCATTACCCGCAGTGCCAATCCTTCCCTATTTCCCATCCCAGGCATCGATTCTCTCCTCCCTGATCTTCACCTTGCCCTCATCATTCACCTTAAAGTAATCCTGCGCCATGCCCCCCTCCCAATCGCCATAGCTGGGATTGGGCAGCACAATATATTTGCGCCCGAATTCCTCCTGGTGACGGTTAACAAAATCCCGCCGTTGGGTATTCAGTTTATGATAGGTCTCGCCGCTGAAATCATTCAGGTTATCGCCGACATACACCACGATATCATAGCCCTGTTTTTCCACCGCCGCGAAACGCTCAACCTTATTGGAGCTGCCGCCGGTAGGTTTCAATAATACTGTTTGCGGGCTGACGTCGGCAAAACCCAACGCCTTGAGATTATCCACCGTGGCGGTGTAGTCAGCCTGCGCGCGGTTGGAGACATAAAAAATACGACCGCCGTGCTCCAGCACATAGTGGGAGAACTCCACCGCGCCCGGCAGCGCCTTGGCCTCGCGCGCCTGGTTCCATTTGCTCCAGGTAGCGTCGGTAAAGGGCTGGTGATGCTTGATCTGCCAGCCGGCGTAGGCGCTGTTATCGATCATGGTCTCATCCAGATCCACCACCACCGCCTTCTTCAGGCCGGGGCGGGCCTTGGCTTGGGTAAATGCCGTTTCGGCGGTATTAAAAGCCTGGTAGGACAGGGCGCTGATTTCGCCCGATTGCTGCATCCAGTTAACGGCAAATACCGTTTGTTCCGTGAGCTTTTGCTGTGCCGTCTCAGGCGCGGCGGCTTGCTGATGAGGAGCGCAGCCGCTTAGCAGCAGGCTGAGGGTCAAAGCGGCGAACCCGCATTTTACAGTATGCATTGTTTCTCCTTGTCGTATCCCGAAACTGTCTATAGCTCGACCCATCGAAGCGGGTAATTTCAGTGTTGTCTGGCAGGGGGTATCAATTTTCAAGATAACTTAGTTATTTATAAATTAATAACATGCATTTTATTAATTATGAAACTAAAAACATCGTGCGATTGGACACGGGAACCACGCGAGGGAATAACGGTAATGTCAGTAAGTGTAAATCCGGCGGTGATTTATCGCGCAACCGGCGGGTCATTTCTACGCTTAAGGGGAACGATAAAATGGAGAGAACACCATGCGTTGGATAACACCTCTGCTGCTGTTGGCCGGCCTGGCGTTTTTCAGCGGCCGGGTCATGGCGGCGGAACTTCAGGTCACCCAATTGCTCACGGGTATGGATCACCCCTGGTCCCTGGCATTTTTGCCGCGGGACGGCGGTATGTTGATTACCGAACGACCGGGACGGCTACGCTACTGGCAGCCCGGCCAGCCCCTTTCGGCCCCCATCGCCGGCATGCCAAAGGTCTACGCCCACGGCCAGGGCGGGCTGTTCGATGTGGTCCTGGCCCCGGATTTTGCACAGTCGCGGCGCATTTATCTTAGCTATGCCGAAGCGGGCAAAGACGACGCGGGGACGGCGGTAGGGTATGGCCGTTTATCGGAAAATAATCTGCAACTGACCGATTTTAAAGTGATTTTCCGCCAGCAGCCCAAACTGTCCAGCGGCGAGCATTTTGGCGGACGGCTGGTATTTGACCGGCAAGGATTTCTGTTTATCAGCCTGGGCGAAAATAATCGCCGCCCCACGGCGCAGGATATGACCAAACACCAGGGCAAAATCGTCCGTTTAACCGCCGATGGCGAAATACCGCCGGATAATCCTTTTGTCCACGACGATAATGCCCGTCCGGAAATCTGGTCCCTGGGGCATCGCAATCCGCAGGGAATGGCATTAAATCCCTGGACCGGCGTCATCTGGGAGAATGAACACGGCCCTCAGGGGGGCGATGAAGTGAATATCATCACCAAAGGCGCTAACTTTGGCTGGCCGATCGCCACTTACGGCATTAACTACTCGGGTTTGAAAATCCCCGAAGCGCAGGGCGGTGTGGTCGCGGGTACGGTGCAACCCGCCTGGTATTGGCAAAAATCGCCGGCGATAAGCGGTATGGCGTTCTATAACGCCGATCGATTTCCGCAGTGGAAGAACTCGCTGTTTATCGGCGCATTAAAACAACAGGCGTTAATCAGACTGACGCTAAAGGGAGACGTTGTGAAGTCTGAACAACGCTTGCTGGAAGACCGCCATGAGCGCATCCGCGATGTGCGCGTGGGACCCGACGGCTTCGTCTACGCGCTCACCGACGAGCGGGACGGTAAATTGCTCAGGCTTGGGCTGGAATAACCACCGGCCTGATAGCCGATGGCTGCGGTATTTGAACAGCGTAACGCACGCATGACGGGCAACGGCCGCCACGGGGATCGGGCGCTTCCGCCCGGGCCCGCATCGCGTCATCATGCCGGTCGGCAGGCCCGGGTTAGCTCAGCGGCAGCATGACCCGCGTCTTGAAGGCATGACGGGAAGAAATGGCGTCATACCAGGTTTGCAGATGGGTACGTGGTTTGCGCTCGATATCAAGCGTAAACCAGTTATACGCCAGGCATCCGATGGGAATGTCGCCGATGCCGAATTTTTCCCCGGAAAAATAGGGGTGTTTTTCCAGAGCGGTTTCAGCGATATCCAATAATTCCTCGCATCGTTTAATGCCGTTTTCTATCAATTGTTTATCACGCTTGGCCGGTGGCGTGCGGATAAGATTGATATACACCGGCTGTAACGCCGGCGACAGGCTGGATAACGTCCAGTCCATCCATTTTTCAGAGGCGGCGCGTACCGCCGCATCCGCTAATAGCCACTGGTCCTGGCCGAATTTTGCCGCCATATAGCGTACGATGGTATTGGATTCCCAGAGCACCAAATCGTTATCATCATCCTGCAGGCAGGGCACCAGGCCGTTGGGATTTAACGTCAGGAACAGCGGATCCTTGTTTTTACCGTATTCGCCGCCAGCCGGTATTACGTTGAACGCCAGTTCAAGTTCCGCGGCGCACCACAGTACTTTTTTCACGTTCACTGAATTCTCACGACCCCAGATTGTCAACATTGCGCCTTCTCCGTTATATTTTTCTAAATAGTTGGGCAATCTTCAGCGTGGCCTAACAGGGGGTTATGCCGTAAAAAAACCGGTTTACCTGCTCCGCCTTTTATCGCCGTATTAAGCCTGATTTTAGCGCATAAAAAGAAAATGAGCTTTTCCCGGACATATCTTCATGGTTTAACCGGTCTTCATAAATTATAACCTGTAAACTATTGCGCTAATTGATAATTATCTAAACATGCATCTTTAAACGATATTTTGTTTCAAAAAAAAATAGCGCGGCAAGAATCCGCGATGTCCGCTTGAGAATTATGCTTTAATCATGGGTTTTACGGCCATTGGCCGGGTCCATTCATTTAGGGAAAGGTATCGTTATGACAGTGATAAAAATCGTGCGCGCGGTTTTATCCGTAGGGCTGTTTGCCCTGGGGTTGCAATTGGCCCAGGCGAACAGCGATCCAAAAACCATTGTCTTCGGCGTCGCGCCGGGTCCTTATGGGGATATGGTGAAGCAGGCCATCAAGCCTGAGCTGGTAAATAAAGGCTATACGGTGGAGGTGCGGGAGTTCAGCGACTACGTGCAGCCGAATATGGCATTGGCCAACGGCAGTATTGACGCCAATCTTTTCCAGCATACGCTGTATCTGGAAAAGTTTGCCGCCGACAAAAACCTGAAGGTGAGTAAACTTATCACCGTGCCCACCGCCAGCATGGGTTTCTATTCGCATAAAATCACCGCTATCCGCGAGCTCAAGAAGGGCGATATCATCACGCTATCAAATGATCCCACCAACCTGGCGCGCGGCCTGCGTTTTCTGGAAAAACTGGGTCTGATTAAAATCAAGGCGGATATCGACCCCACTAAAGCCTCCGAACGCGATATCGCCCTGAATCCGCGCGGCCTGGTATTCAAGCCGCTGGAGGCCGCCCAGTTGCCGCGCACCCTTGACAGCGCCAGCGGCGCGCTGGTCAACGGCAACTTTGCCATTGCCGCGGGCCTGAAGATGTCATCGGCCCTGGCGCTGGAAACGCTGGATGAAAATCTGAAAAATGTCATTGCGGTACGCACCGACGATTTGGATAAACCTTTTGTCAAAGACATCAAGGCCGCGGTGGAATCGCCGGCGTATGCTGCGGTGATTAACCAACCCGGCTCGATGTTCAGCCAATTCCAGAAACCCGAATGGATGCAGGCCGCCCCCCAGGTTAAACCCTGACCAAGCCCCTGCCGGCACTCTTGTCCGGCAGGCGGTTTTCCGCTTTGGATGTGATTTTGGAGTATGCGGATAATGATTCAGTTAGACCATATCAGCGTGGATTTCCCACAGGGAAAGCAACCGGGCGCCCGTGCGGTGGACGACGTCAGCCTGCGGATTAAACGCGGTGAAATCTACGGTATCGTCGGCGCCAGCGGGGCGGGCAAAAGCACGCTGCTGCGCACCATCAACCTGCTCCAGCGACCAAGCGCCGGCGAGGTTATCGTTAACGACGTCCGGGTCAGCGCGCTTTCCGGCGGCGCGTTGCGCCGGCAACGGCAAAAAATCGGCATGATTTTCCAGCATTTTAACCTGATGCATACGCGCACGGTGGCGGCGAACGTCGCCTTCAGCCTGCGGGCGGCCGGCAAATCCTCCGGTGATATCGCCCGGCGGGTACCGGAAATCCTGGCGCTGGTGGGCCTGGCCGATAAGGCGGCGGCCTTCCCGGCACAGCTTAGCGGCGGGCAAAAACAGCGGGTCGGCATCGCGCGCGCCATCGCTAACCAGCCTGAGGTGTTGCTGTGTGACGAGCCGACCTCGGCGCTGGATCTGGAAACATCGGCATCAATACTGACGCTGCTTAAGGAAATCAATGTCCGCCTCGGCATTACCATTGTATTGATTTCCCATGAAATGACGGTCATCAAGACCATCTGCGACCGCGTGGCGGTGATGACCGGGGGGAAAGTGGTGGAGGAAGGGGCGGTTTTTGACATTTTCGCCACGCCCCGGCACGAATTTACCCGGCAACTGGTTTCGCATACCTTTAATCTTGAGCTGCCGCCCCGCTTAATGCAGGATTTACGCGGTACCCTGTTGAAAATATTGTTTGTCGGCGCCTCCGCCGAGCAGCCGGTGCTGTCGGATGTCGCCACGCGTTTCGGCGTGTCGGTGAATATCCTGCACGGAAAAATTGAGTATATCGGCTACCGCGCGTTGGGCGTGCTGGTGGCGCTGTTAACCCATCCCACCAGGTCGGAACAGGTTGCCCTGGCGGTCGCCTATATCCAGGAAAATACCGCGCGCGTGGAGGTGCTGCATGGCTGATTTATGGCTCGATCTTTTTGCCGCGTTTGGCGAAACCTTCCAGATGGTAGGGATCGCCACGCTGTTTGCCATTATCGGCGGCCTGCCGCTGGGCTTTCTCATCTATGTCACCGACCGCCATCTGTTCTGGCAAAACCGCGCCCTCTATCTTAGCGGCACGGTGCTGGTAAATATCATCCGTTCGATACCCTTTGTCATCCTGCTGGTGCTGCTGCTGCCGTTAACGCAATTGTTGCTGGGCAACACCATCGGGCCCATCGCCGCGGCCGTGCCGTTATCCGTGGCGGCCATCGCGTTTTATGCCCGTCTGGTGGATGGCGCGCTGCGCGAAGTGGATCCCGGCATTGTCGAGGCTGCCGAAGCCTTTGGCGCCAGCCCGATGCGCATCATCTGCACGGTGTTATTACCGGAGGCGCTGGCGGGTCTATTACGAGGGTTGACCATCACCCTGGTCAGCCTTATCGGCTATTCCGCCATGGCGGGGATTGTCGGCGGCGGCGGGGTGGGCGATCTGGCCATCCGTTTTGGTTATTACCGCTACGAAACCAACGTCATGATAATTACCGTGGTGGCGCTGGTTATTTTAGTCCAGATAGTCCAGGTGTTGGGCGACGCCCTGGCACAACGCGCCGACCGGCGCAGTAAACGCTAAACCGCCGCCCGCCGTCAGGCGGCGGTAAGATAAAAAAATGTAAAAAGAGCTGAAAATTGATCGCCGTTGCGGCAAAGTTGAACTGTTTCGCATAGACTTGATGTGTTTGCACGGCTGACAAACCAGCACACAAATTTAAAACGGGTATGATGATCAGGAACATCGCTGTGTTTATGGTTTTGCCCATCATCCCAAGGTATGGCTTTGTCATCAAACTCTGTTGGGATCTCTACCGTGAGTAACGCGGTTACCATTGTTGAAGGGATACTCTGGCCACGCCATGAAGAATGACATTTTTCCACAAAAAAAAACCACCCTGACCCTGGGCGCACTGCTGGTGCTGGCCCTCATCCCCGCAGCCCGGGCCGATACGCCGCCCGCCGCGCCGGAAGTAAACGCCAAGGCGTTTATCCTGATGGATTATCAAAGCGGCAAAGTGCTGGCGGAGTCAAATGCCGATCTGCGTCTCGACCCCGCCAGCCTGACAAAAATCATGTCCAGCTATGTGATTGGGCAGTCCCTGAAGGCCAAAAAAATCACGGAGCAGGATAAAGTCACCATCGGCAAGGATGCCTGGGCCACGGGTAACCCGGTACTGCGCGGATCGTCGCTGATGTTCCTGAAGCCCGGAGAGCAGGTCTCCGTGGCGGATCTGAACAACGGGGTGGTGATCCAGTCGGGCAACGATGCCAGTATCGCCCTCGCGGATTATGTCGCCGGCAGTCAGGATGCGTTTGTCAGCCTGATGAACAAATATGTCGACGTCATGGGATTGAAAAATACCCATTTCCTCACCGTGCATGGCCTGGATGCCGAAGGGCAATACAGCACCGCGCGGGATATGGCGATCATCAGCCAGGCGCTGATTCGGGATGTCCCGGACGAATATGCCCTGCATAAACAAAAAGAATTCACCTATAACAAGATTAAACAACTCAACCGCAACCGGCTGTTATGGAACAGCAATCTCACCGTGGACGGCATCAAGACCGGTTATACCGATGGCGCGGGCCATAACCTGGTGGCGTCGGCTATCACCCCTGGCGGCATGCGGCTGATTTCGGTGGTGCTGGGCGCGCCCACCGACGGGGTGCGTTTTCGCGAGAGCGAAAAAATCCTCACCTGGGGCTTCAATTTTTATGAAACGCTGACGCTGATTCCCGCCGGCAAACCCTTTACCCGCCAGCGGGTCTGGTTCGGCGATCGCAGTGAGGTGGACTTGGGCGTGGCGCAGGATGCGTCTGTTACCTTGCCTAAAGGCCAGATGAAAAACCTGAAGGCGTCATTTACCCTGGCGTCTCCTCATCTTGAGGCGCCGCTGGCTCGCCACCAGGTGGTAGGAACCATTGATTTTCAACTGGACGGCAAGGTTGTCGAACAACGCCCGCTTGTGGTGCTCGATGAAGTGCAGAAAGGCGGCTTTTTCCGCAACATCTGGGATTGGATCCTACAGACCATACACGGCTGGTTTGGCAAATAGGCCGTCTCGTCTTCCGTTATTATGATGCCTCCCAGCGGGAGGCATTATCCCACCTTATTCCAGCAGCTTATACAGAATCGCCGACAGCGCGATAAAGCCTATGGCCCAAACAAAATAATTGCTGGCCGCGCCGCGATAGCGGGCCATGGCCGGCACCTTGGCTATGGCATACATGGGCAGCAGAAAAAGCAGCATGGCGATAATCGGGCCGCCCAGCATTTCAATAATACCCAGGATGCTGGGGTTGATGGTCGCCACCAGCCAGGTCGACGCCAGCATAAACAGCCCCGTCAGCCGGTGCAGTGTAACCTCATGGACGGTTCTGCCCGGCTTGCGCAGCGCCTTATCCAGCAGGCTGATAAAGCCCTCGCTGGCGCCGAGGTAATGGCCGAGGAAGGATTTGGTTATCGCGACAAACGCCACGACCGGCGCCAAAAAACCGATAAAGGGATTGTTGAAGTGATTGGCCAGGAAGGACAGGATGGAGATATTTTGCGTTTTGGCGTGCGCCAGGTCCTGGGGCGAGAGGCTAAGGACGCAGCTGAAAACGAAAAACATCACCGTCAGCACCATCAGGATGTTGCTGTATAATAAAATGCGCGAGCATTTTTGCTCGGCGTTATCGCCGTATTCCTTTTTTTTCGACATGGCGAAGGCGGAAATGATGGGTGAATGGTTAAACGAGAATACCAGCACCGGCACCGCCAGCCACAGGGTATGCCATAACCCGCCGTTTCCTGTGCCGCGAAGCGGCAGGGCGGTATGGAAAATGTCGGTGCTCCAGTGGGGCATCAGGAACGCGCCCAGGAACAATAGCACCGCGACAAAGGGAAATACCAGCATACTCATGACCTTGACGATAATCTCTTTACCCAGGCGGATGACGGTCATCAGGCCCATGATCAAGATCAACGACAGCAGCGCGCGCGGCGGCGCGGTAAGGTGCAATTGATGGGTAATAAAACTGTCGACGGTATTGGTGATGGCGACGCCGTAGACCAGCAGAATGGGGTAAATGGCAAAAAAATAAAGCAGGGTAATCACCTGGCCCGCCCGGGCGCCGAAGTGTTGCTCAATCACGTCGGTAATATCCCGGCACGCGCCGTCGCCCGACAACACCAGGCGGCATAAAGCGCGATGGGCGAAAAAGGTCATGGGGAACGCAATCAGCGCCATGATGATCAGCGGCACCAGGCCCCCGATACCCGCATTGATGGGCAAAAACAGCACCCCGGCGCCGATAGCCGTGCCATAAAGCCCCATCATCCAGACAGCATCCGTTTTGCTCCAGGATGCCGACGCGGTCCGATGGGCCAGTGTTTCCGTGGTGGCTTGAGTTGTATCCATTATATCTCCAAAAAACAAAGCGGAACGAATAATATATAAACTGCAAAGGCTTATTACGTAGCCGCTTTTATTGCAATAGCAGTTACGAAAAACAGTAAGAGCGAGTCATCAGGTAAATAATATTGGGCGGTGAGATCAGATGGACATAATATAGAATTTGTTCGGGATATTCATGCGCTATGTTGATTTTTTTGATCTAAGTCGATTATTTAATGGTGCAGTACGGGTTAGGTTAATGCGTAATAATAATAACTCCTGCTATAATATTTGTAATGGTTCATTAACGTTAAAGTTAACTAACGCTTTAATATAATGATATTTTTTGACATCGGCGGCATTTTTTTCGACCTGCCGCCGTCATGAGATTAATGCCTGCCCAATAGCCTGCACCCCTATAACGCTATTATGCGGCCAAGCACCTAATGTCGGCATTTATTATTGCTGTTATTATGAATTATCTTTTAATTAATTTACTGTAATTGAATTAGTCATTTTTCGTGGAATAATAGGGGATAATACGGCCCCGGCCCAACGACCAGACTAAAAAATCGCTGTCCGGCCTGCAGGTGGCGGCGTCAGCGCAGGGGCGCAGGTTTTAGCGGGGAAACCGCCGCTCGATGCGCCAGGCAACCGTTATGAGCGGGGGAATGGCGGACAATAAAAAACCCGAAAGTCTTGAACCTAATAGGCGGGACGATCGGGCTCCTCAATTTGGGGACATCAAAGAAAAGCAGTGGCACATATTCAGACTGCGGCCATAAGCGAAAGTTCTGCGTTAGATCAAAAAAATCTCATTTCCGACCGGCGCCATGAGCGCCGGGCTTATGCGTCGGCGCCCGCGCCGTACGGCAGCAGCCGGCAACGCGTACGGCCGGCGCGGCGCGACACGTGCGGCCGGTGGCTGCTTTTTATGTAAAAAAATTAATGTAAGAGGGCGACGTGTCATCATAAGAAAAAACTGAAATTTTCATTTTATTGCGACGCCGCCATGGTTAGAAAGGGTCTGATGGTGGCAAAAAGCGTTTCAGCGCCGCGCCCTGGGCAAAAAAAGAAATTATTTTATTTACCGTAAAAAAGTCAGTCTAATGACAAGGTTGGAAGCGTATCATCGGTATTATATGTCCATCGGGGTGTGATTGTTCTCTCACAATGAATAACAAAATTTCATTCTTGCGTAACAAATCGGCCACTTTAATAAGCATGGACCATAACTTTATTGTTACCAGCAACTATTTGATAATTATGAGATTATCAAGTATATTCATTAGAATAAAATCTGAGAATACACCATTATTGCCGCCAAGGAAGCGTCCCGGGATTTGACGGTTACCGGACGTTTGCCTTTGGCGTTGTTTTTCCCTCGTCGCCGGGAAAATATACGCCATTTTATCGCGGTAAACATTTTTCTGCCGATGACCGGCGGCCGGGATGAATTGGGCGGCATTCATCATCGGGAAACCGCGTTTTTTTTCTATGGCGTTTTGATCACAGCGTGAATTATGGGAGGCAAAAATGGCGCTCTACCGGCATTGGGCTGGAACCATAAGCAGTGCTGTACTGTTCGGCGTAATCTTTGCCAGCCAGGTCAGCGGCTTCGAAGTGATGAAGACCGGGGATCACGGCGCGGCATTTGGCCTGCTGCTGTTTTTACTGCCCGGCATCGTCGGCAGCCTGCTGTTGCATGAGAATAAAATCATCAATCCGATCGTGGGCGCCCTGATCGCTTCGCCTTTTTGCCTGCTGCTGTTTTACCTCGGACATGGTTTATCCATCAGCCTGTGGTATCAGCTTGCCTACATGTTAAGCGCGGTATTCTGGTGCGCCTGCGGCGCGCTGGGGTGTTACTTTGCCGGCGTGATATACAAAGGGGCGGCGCATTGACGGCGGCGTAAAAGAATAAAGCCAGCCCGGGCTGGCTTCCATCGCAGTGATGCAGTAATAAAGCAGTGCGGATTATTGCTGGTAAAGGCTGAGGTTTTCTTTCGCGTAAGCTTCAAAATCAGTGCAGCCGCCGATATGAACCTGATCGACGAAGATTTGCGGCACGGTTTCCACGGGTTTGCCGACGGTTTTCGACAGGTCGGCCTTGGATATGCCTTCCGCATGGATATCGACATAACGGAAAGAGAAGTCATCCCGTTCAGCGGTCAGTTTTTCAGCCAGCTCTTTAGCGCGCACACAATAAGGACAGCCCGGACGTCCAAAAATGACAGCAAACATATACACTCCTTAACGCATAAAAGAAAAAACGAAACGAATCTTTGCACTCGGTTATGCTTTTCGCTGTCAGCTACTATGCCTGTGACCTGCGTCAAAAAAAAGCAGAAAATACCTTTTAGTCCAATGCATCCCGCCTATCTGTTTCATACGCGTGCAAACCGTCTTGGGACGCTAAACTTTTCTCGACCCGCGCCCGCGGGCGGATTATTATGAGCCGGTCCACTATGATCAATCTGGGTAAACCGTGAAAATAGCCATTTTATCCCGGGACGGCACCCTGTTTTCCTGCAGGCGACTGCGGGAAGCGGCCGAATTCCGACGTCATAGCGTGGATATCATCGATCCGCTCTCCTGCTATATGAACATCAATTGCGACGCGCCTGCCATTCATTACCGCGGCAATCGCCTGGCGCATTACGATGCGGTTATCCCGCGTATCGGCACCGCCATCACCTTTTACGGCACCGCGGTCTTGCGCCAGTTTGAAATGCTGGGCAGCTATGCGCTGAACGGTTCTTCGGCCATTACCCGCGCCAGGGATAAACTGCATTCCCTTCAACTGCTGGCAAAAGAGGGCATCGATCTGCCGGTGACGGGCTTTGCCGATTCCCCGGACGATACCGGCGATCTGATTGCCATGGTGGGCGGGGCGCCCCTGGTGGTGAAGCTGGTGGAAGGCACTCAGGGCATCGGCGTGGTGCTGGCTGAAACATCCCAGGCCGCCAAGAGTGTTATCGACGCCTTTCGCGGCTTGAAGGCTCAGTTTCTGGTGCAGGAATATATTCAGGAGGCGAAAGGCTGCGATATCCGGTGCCTGGTGGTGGGCAACCGGGTGGTGGCGGCTATCGAACGCCAGGCCGAAGCGGGAGATTTCCGCTCCAATCTTCATCGGGGCGGTTCGGCCCGCAAAATTGTCATTACCCCCCGGGAGAGGGCGGTGGCCATCAAGGCGGTTAGCACTTTGGGGCTTGATGTGGCCGGCGTCGATATCCTGCGGGCGCGGCGCGGGCCCTTGGTGATGGAGGTCAATGCCTCGCCGGGCCTGGAAGGGGTGGAAACCGCCACCGGCACCGATATTGCCGGAATGATGATTGAATACATCGAACAGCACGGCCAGAAAATGTTAAAACCGGGCAATACCTTGTAAATCCACCGTACCCGCGGCAAAAAGGGCATTTTCAGATTTTGTCCCGGGGGGCGGACATTGGTCTGACCTATGGTGATTAATGAGAAAGCTATCTATTAAAAATCAATATGATGTTGTTTGCCGCGCAATAGCGCGCCGCGCGCCGCTACGCCCGGATAACCGGCCGGGCCGACTGTTAAAATAATTTCCTGCGTTTGTCCATGGCACCTTTGACGATTATTCCGTAAGCTATGCCCCGTTTCGCATTTTTCATTTAGAGGTTGGCCTTCATGGATTCACTTGTTGTCCCGGATCTGGACATCCTTAGACGCTGGCTGGAAAAGCTCAGCCTGACGTTTTTCGAGTGTGACTCCTGCCAGGCGTTGCATCTGCCGCATATGCAAAATTTTGACGGCATCTTCGATGCCAAAGTTGATTTGGTCGATAACGTCATTTTATTTTCCGCCCTGGCGGAGGTGCGTCCCACCGCGCTGATAGCGCTGGTGGGGGATTTAAGTCAGATAAATGCCAGTTCGCTGACGGTGAAGGCCTTTATCGATATTCAGGACGATAACTTGCCCAAGCTGGTGGCGTGCCAGGCGTTAAGCATTGAGGTGGGCGTGACCTTTGGTCAGTTTAAACATTTTATGCAGCAGTCCGAAGAACAGATTTCCATGCTGATTCTGGAAGCGCGTGCCAATGATTTGCTGTTTATTGACGGCGAAGAACAGCCCGCCGACGCCAAAAATACCCTTCCGGTTATCCATTGATCTGCCGCCTGCCGCAGGCGGCGTGCCCTCCCGGTACCTTCCCATCATTTATGCTGTCGTTGCGCCCGCGCGAGCGCAGATACTTTGTCATTTATGCGTCCAATACCAGATTTGTTCACTAATTAGTGAATAATTAATCGATTAAAGCCATTTTTTTTGCGGATCGCTGGCGTCGCAGTGGCGCTGCGGTTATGCTTGCGATGCTGCGCGTGATCCGTCGGACAACCGTTTTCATAACGTTATCTCCCCGCGCGCGTCCGCGGGGGATCGGCTATTCACGGTGCCGCCAACAGCCGCTGCGCTTATTTAAGCACTGTATACCGGCGACGTTATACAGAAATATCTTTTATTGACCGGGATTTGGAGGAAGCAACGGATGTTCACCCAACGTAAAAAATGGTTGTCGGGTATAGTTGCCGGCCTGCTGATGGCTGCGTCCGTCACCGCATCAGGTGCGGAACAAAAAACGCTGCATGTCTATAATTGGTCGGATTATATTGCGCCGAACACCGTGCCGGATTTTGAAAAACAAACCGGCATAAAAGTCATCTATGATGTTTTCGACTCCAATGAAGTATTGGAGGGTAAACTGATGGCCGGCAGTACCGGCTTTGACGTGGTGGTGCCTTCCGCCAGTTTCCTGGAGCGACAGTTAACCGCCGGGGTATTCCAGCCTTTGGATAAAAGTAAACTGCCGAATTATAAAAATCTGGATCCGGAATTATTGAAACTTATCAGCCAGCACGATCCTGATAACAAATATGCCATTCCCTATATGTGGGCTACCACCGGCATTGCCTATAACGTCGATAAGGTCAAAGCCATTCTGGGCGCGGACGCGCCGGTAAACAGCTGGGATCTGGTGTTAAAACCGGAAAACCTGGCGAAGCTGAAAAGCTGCGGCGTTTCATTCCTTGATGCGCCCTCGGAGATATTCGCCACCGTCCTCAATTACCTGGGCAAGGATCCGAACAGCGCCAACGCCGCGGATTATACCGGGCCGGCCACCGATCTGCTGTTAAAGCTGCGCCCCAGCATCCGTTATTTCCATTCCTCGCAATATATCAACGATTTGGCAAATGGGGACATTTGCGTTGCCATCGGCTGGGCCGGCGACGTGATGCAGGCGGCAAATCGCGCGAAGGAAGCGAAGAACGGCGTTCATATCGCCTATAGTATTCCTAAGGAAGGCGCGCTGGCGTTTTTTGACGTGCTGGCGATTCCGGCCGACGCCAAAAATACCGACGAGGCCTATCAGTTCCTTAATTTTCTGATGGACCCCCAGGTTATTGCCCAGGTCAGCAATCAGATATTCTATGCCAACGGCAATAAAGCGGCCACGCCGCTGGTCAATGAAGAGGTGCGCAATAATCCCGGCATTTATCCGCCGCCCGAGGTGCGCGCTAAATTATTTAGCCTTAAAGTTCAGCCGCCGCAAATAGACCGGGTTATCACCCGTGCCTGGACCAAGGTAAAAAGCGGCAAGTAATCTGCCCGCCGCAGGGTTGACATTATGCTAACCAACAGGCGGTTTCATACCGCCTGTTATGCTATTTCAGAGACGGTAGACGATTAACGATTATCCGTTTCTTCTGTTCCGGAGAGTCATGTCAGTGAACGATGCCATACCCCGCCCACAGCCCAAAACCCAGAAAATGGTAACGCCATTGCTGGAGATTCGCAATTTGACCAAAACCTTCGACGGCCAGTCGGCGGTCGATGATGTCAGTTTAACGATCTATAAAGGGGAAATGTTTGCTTTATTGGGCGCGTCAGGCTGTGGTAAATCCACGCTGCTGCGGATGCTGGCGGGCTTTGAACAACCCACCCATGGCCAGATTGTGCTCGACGGCCAGGACCTGTCCCATATGCCGCCGTATCAACGGCCCATTAATATGATGTTCCAGTCCTATGCGCTGTTTCCGCATATGACGGTGGAACAGAATATTGCCTTCGGCTTGAAGCAGGATAAACTGCCGCGCGCCGAGATTAAGCAACGCGTGGCGGAGATGCTGGCGATGGTGCATATGCAGGAATTCGCCGCCCGCAAGCCCCATCAGCTTTCCGGCGGCCAGCGCCAGCGCGTGGCGCTGGCGCGCAGCCTGGCTAAACGGCCAAAGCTATTGCTGCTTGACGAACCGATGGGCGCGCTGGATAAAAAATTACGCGACCGCATGCAGCTGGAAGTGGTGGATATCCTGGAACGCGTCGGGGTGACCTGCGTGATGGTCACGCACGATCAGGAAGAGGCCATGACCATGGCCGGACGCATCGCCATTATGAACCGGGGCAAGTTTGTGCAAATCGGCGAGCCGGAAGAGATTTATGAGCATCCCAACAGCCGCTTCAGCGCCGAATTTATCGGTTCGGTCAATATGTTCGACGGCCTGCTGGTTGAGCGTCACGACGATGCGCTCATTATCCAAAGTCCCGGCCTGGTGCATCCGCTGCAGGTGAATTCCGATGTGTCGGTGGTTGACGGCGTGCCGGTGCATGTGGCGCTGCGGCCGGAAAAAATCATGCTGTGCGAGGAGGTGCCCGCGGACGGCTTTAACTTTGCCGTCGGCGAAGTGGTCAATATCGCCTATCTCGGCGATCTCTCCATTTACCATGTGCTGCTGCAAAGCGGCCAGACCATCAGCGCGCAGCTGCAAAATGCGCACCGTTACCGAAAAGGCACGCCGACCTGGGGGGATGAAGTGCGTCTCTGTTGGGATGCGGACAGCTGTGTTGTGCTGACGGTATAGGACAGGGGAACATCATGTCTGCATCTGACGAAAAATTACTGCCCCCGCTGGCCGTCGAGCGGGTCAACACCCCCCGCATCTTGACAAGGCTGCAGATGCGCCATGGGCGCAAGGCGGTGATTTTTCTGCCGTACCTGTGGCTGTTGCTGCTGTTTATGCTGCCGTTCCTGATTGTTTTCAAAATCAGCATGGCGGAGATGGCCCGGGCGATCCCGCCCTACACCGACCTGGTCAGCTGGCTCGACGGTAAGCTGGATATCTCGCTGAACCTGGCCAATTACCTGCAACTGCTGGACGATCCACTGTATATCGAGGCGTATCTGCAATCACTGCAGGTCGCGGCCGTTTCCACCTTTTTCTGCCTGCTGATAGGCTACCCGATGGCCTGGGCGGTGGCCCACAGTAAACCCTCGACGCGCAATATCCTGCTGTTGCTGGTTATCCTGCCGTCGTGGACGTCATTTTTAATCCGGGTCTACGCCTGGATGGGGATCCTGAAAAACAACGGTATTCTCAATAACGTCCTGCTGTGGCTCGGCGTTATCGATCAGCCGCTGGTGATCCTGCATACCAATCTGGCGGTATATATCGGAGTGGTCTATGCCTATCTACCGTTTATGATCCTGCCCATTTATACCGCGCTGACACGGCTGGATTATTCCCTGGTGGAGGCATCGCTCGATCTCGGCGCCCGGCCGATGAAAACCTTTTTCCAGGTGATTGTTCCCCTGACCAAAGGCGGCATTATCGCCGGCTCGATGCTGGTGTTTATTCCGGCGGTGGGCGAATACGTAATTCCAGAGCTGCTCGGAGGCCCCGACAGCATCATGATCGGGCGCATTTTATGGCAGGAATTTTTCAATAACCGCGATTGGCCGGTGGCGTCCGCGGTAGCGGTTATCATGCTGCTGCTGCTGATCGTGCCGATTATGTGGTTCCATAAACATCAGAATAAAACCCTGGGAGATCGGGCATGAATACGCTACCTGTCGTGCGTTCGCCCTGGCGCATCGTGATTTTAATCACCGGGTTTACCTTTTTGTACGCCCCGATGCTGATGCTGGTCATCTACTCGTTCAACAGCTCGAAACTGGTCACGGTATGGGCCGGATGGTCGACGCAGTGGTATGGCGTCCTGGTCAATGACCAGGCGATGCTCAGCGCCGTGTCGCTCAGCCTGACGCTGGCGGCCGCCACCGCCACCATGGCGGTGATCCTGGGTACCCTGGCGGCGGTGGTGATCGTGCGTTTCGGCCGCTTTCGCGGCGCCAACGGGTTCGCCTTTATGCTGACCGCGCCGCTGGTGATGCCGGATGTGATAACCGGCCTGTCGCTGCTGCTGCTGTTCGTGGCGCTGGGGCACGCCATCGGCTGGCCGGCGGAGCGCGGCATGTTCACCATCTGGCTGGCGCACGTGACGTTTTGTACCGCCTACGTGGCGGTGGTGGTCAATTCCAGGCTGCGCGAGCTGGATGCCTCCATCGAGGAAGCCGCGCTGGATCTGGGCGCCACGCCCATCAAGGTGTTTTTTATTATAACGCTGCCGATGATTGCCCCGGCCATAGTATCCGGCTGGCTGCTGGCCTTTACCCTGTCGCTCGATGATCTGGTCATCGCCAGTTTTGTCGCCGGTCCGGGGGCCACCACGTTGCCGATGCTGGTGTTCTCAAGCGTCAGGATGGGGGTAAATCCGGAAATCAATGCCCTGGCCACCATCATCCTGGGCGTGGTCGGCATTATCGGCCTGATCGCCTGGTGGCTGATGTCCCGCGCTGAAAAGCAACGCCTGCGGGATCGCCAGCGGGCGGCCCGTGGCTGATTGCGCAGATTACTGCTAGTCTTTATCCGTGTGCCGCTGTTTAATACGGCGTAATAACAAGGAGAAAGGCCATGTCGGACATCCTGAGGGATGGCAATACGGGCCCGCTGCATTGGCGTATGCTAAAGCGCGCCGCGGCGGAACGGACGCGCTGGCGCGGTAATGTGCCGGTGGCGGTATTGGTCGCCGGCAGCGCCATCGTCGCCACCCGCTGCCTGGGCATGCTGATGTTGACCAGCAACCTGGGTGTGGAGGGGGTGCGCAGTTTTATCGAGACCAGCAGCCGCTCGTGGGATTTGACGCTGCTGTTTCTGGCAAGCCTCACGGTGCTGTTCGTCGAGTTGCGCTGCGGATTTGCGGTGATGCGCGGTCATTCCTGGGCGCGCTGGTATTTTGCCGGGTGCCAGGGCCTGAGCGCCGGCTATTTGTTCCTGGCCACCTGGAATGGTTTTTATCCTGAAATGTTCGCGCTGCCGGGCGCCAGCGCCGCGGAGATCTCCGGCGAACTGCTGATGCATAAACTGCCGGATATGGTGATCGTGTTGCTGTTATTCGCGCCGATCTCCAGCCGGCGGTTTTTTAAACGCGGCCGGTGATTTTTACCTAAAACCGGTGGTACAATGCGCGCCTGTTTAACCGGCCAGAAAACCTATGCATTGCGAACTTTTCAGCGCGGATCGTTGCCATTCCTGCCAGTGGCTGGATAAACCCTATGCGCAGCAGTTGGCGGATAAACAGGCCGCCCTGGCCGGGTTATTGTCGGCCATGCCCGTGGCGCAGTGGCTGGCGCCGTTGGCTTCGCCGCCCGCGGCGTTTCGCAATAAAGCGAAAATGGTGGTAAGCGGCAGCGTAGAACGCCCGGTGCTGGGCATCATGGCGCGGGACGGAGAGCCGCTGGACCTCTGCGCCTGCCCGCTTTACCCCCCCACCTTCGCGCCGGTATTCGGCGTGCTTAAACACTTTATCGCCCGCGCCGGCCTGACGCCTTATCACGTGGCGCGCCGGCGCGGCGAGTTAAAATTCCTGCTGTTGACCGAAAGCCGGCATGACGGCGGCATGATGCTGCGTTTCGTGCTGCGCTCGCAGGCCAAGCTGGACGCGCTGCGCGCCCAATTGCCCTGGCTGCGGGAGCGTGTGCCCCAGCTTCAGGTGATATCGGTGAATCTCCAGCCGGTGCATATGGCCATTCTTGAAGGTGAAACTGAAATCATCCTGACCGAGGATACCGCGCTGGCGGAACGGCTCAATGATGTGCCGCTGTTTATCCGCCCGCGCGGTTTTTTCCAGACCAACCCGTCGGTCGCCGCGTGCCTGTACGCCGCCGCCCGGCAGTGGGTCGGCGAGCTGGAAATCAGCAGCCTGTGGGATTTGTTTTGTGGGGTGGGGGGTTTTGGTTTGCACTGCGCGCGCCCGGATATGCGCCTGACCGGCATTGAAATCAGCGCCGAGGCGATAGCCAGCGCGCGCCAGTCGGCGCAGCTGATGGGGCTGACCCAGGTGATGTTCCAGGCGCTGGATTCCACCCAGTTCGCGCGCTCAAGGGCGGAGGTGCCGGATCTGGTGCTGGTCAACCCACCCCGGCGCGGCATTGGCGCGGATTTATGCCGCTATCTGGAGAGCATGGCGCCCCCGTATATTCTTTACTCCAGCTGCCAGGCGGAAAGCCTGGCCCGGGATCTGCAGGCCCTGCCGGCATACCGTATCGTCAAGGCGCAGTTATTTGATATGTTTGCGCATACCGCCCATTACGAGACGCTGGTTCTGCTGCAACGCATTCCCTCAGTTACGTCGTTCAAACCGTAACGCCCGATGCTCGATCAAACGCATCAGCAGGGTCAGCACGCCGTTAACGCACAGATAGATAATGCCTGCGGCGCCGAACACCATGACGTCGTAGGTGCGACCATACATTAACTGCCCATGGCCCATGATATCCATCAGGGTAATGGTGTAGGCCAGCGAGGTACTTTTAAACACCAGCACCACTTCATTGGAGTAGGACGATAGCGCCCGCTTGATGGCGAACGGCATCAATAAGCGCAGGGATTGCAGGCGCGACATGCCCAGCGCCGCGCATGACTGCCATTGTCCGGCGGGAATGGCGCGCATAGCGCCGGTAAAGAGCTGGGTGCTGTAGGCGGCGCTGTTAAGCGCCAGCGCCACCATGGCGCACAGCCATGGCTGCGAGACCAGCGCCCATAACCAGGGAATGGCGCGCAGGGCGGCGAATTGCCCGGGACCGTAATAAATCAAAAATATCTGCACCAGCAGCGGCGTGCCGGTGAACAGGGTAATGTAGATTTTGATTAAAGGCGTCAGCACCGGCGTCTTCAGGCTGATAACCAGGGTAAACAGCAGCGCCAGCAGCAAGGCTATGATGATGGCGCACAGCGTCAGCGTCAGGCTGGTGGGCAGCCCCTTCAGCAGTTCGGGCAGGTAGGCCAGCATCAGGAATCCCTCGTCTCGAAACGGGTGGAACGGCGCTCGAACGCCCGCAGGATGATCTGGCTGAACAGGGTGATGACCAGATACACCGCCGCCGCGACCAGGTACCAGGTAAACGGCTGCTGGGTGAAACTGACGATACTTTTGGTTTGCAGCATCAGGTCATTAACGCTTATCAACGACACCAGCGCGGTATCTTTCAACAGCACCAGCCATTGATTGCCCAGACCGGGCAGCGCATGGCGCCACATCTGCGGCATCACCAGGCGGAAAAAAACCGTGCTTTTTTTCATGCCCAGCGCCTGGCCCGACTCCCACTGTCCCTGCGGGATGGCTTTCAGCGCGCCGCGCAGCGTTTGCGAGGCATAGGCGGCATACAGCAACGCCAGGGCAATCACGCCGCAGACAAAGGGACTGACGTTAAAGTTATCAATCGGCAGGCGCACCGGAATACGCGCCGCAATCAGGTTGAGGCTAAAGCCGTCGGCAAGTATCACCAGCAGCTGCGAGGCGCCGAAATAAATAAACAGCACCACCAGAATTTCCGGCAGGCCGCGCAACAGCGTCACCACGGCGGTGCCGATAAGCCCCAGCCATCTCCAGCGGACGGATTCCCAGGCGGCAAAACACATCGCCAGAAACAGCCCGGCCACCAGCGCGCACAGCGCCAGGCCGACGGTGGTCCCGGCGGCGCTGGCTATGGGTTGAAGTTCATTCATGAAAGGCGATTACTGCTTAAACCATTTCTGGTAGATAGTCTGGTAGGTACCGTCTTGCTTGACTTTATCCAGCGCCGTATTGAACTGGTCGCGCAGCTCATTATTGTTCAGGCGCATGGCAATGCCCAGGCCGGTGCCGAAATAGGCTTTATCGGTGATTTTATCGCCGACGGTGGCCAGGTCGGCGTCTTTCTTCAGCCATTCATTGACCACGGCGGTATCGCCGAAGACGGCGTCCAAACGGCCGTTTTTCAAGTCCAGGATGGCGTTCTGATAGCTGTCGTAAGGCACGGCGGTGATTTCAGGATGTTTATCCAGCAGGAATTTCTGATGGGTGGAGCCGTTCTGCATGCCGACACGCTTATCTTTCAACGCGGCCAGATCGGCGAATTTGCCTTTTTGCGCCACGAAAATGGCGGAGTTTTCATAATAAGGCTGGCTGAACGTCACCTGCTGCAAACGGTCCGGCGTGATATCCATGCCTGAGATCACCGCGTCGAAACGACGGAATTTAAGGCTTGGGATCAGGCTGTCGAAAGCCTGGTTGGTAAAGGTGCATTCGGCTTGAAGCTGTTTGCAGAGCGCATTGGCCAAATCGATATCAAACCCCTGGATTTTGTTATTGGCATCAACAAATTCAAACGGAGGATAAGAGGCTTCCGTGGCGAAACGAATGGTCTGCGCCGCGGCGGCGGAAAACGTCATTCCGGCCAGCACTGCGGCAATAATCAATTTTTTCATTTTTTTATTCCAACAATTAATGCGACAAATAGTGAGCAAACGCCTCGGTGTGGGGGGTGGCGAAATGCGTGGCATCGCCTTGTTCCACAATGTGGCCGTTTTCCATATACACGATGCGACTGGCAGTCTTACGCGCTACCTCTACTTCATGCGTCACAATCACCTGCGTGATGCCGGTTTGGGCCAGTTCACGAATGATGCTGACGATTTGTGCGGTAATTTCCGGGTCCAGCGCCGCGGTCGGCTCATCAAACAGCAGCACCTGCGGTTCCATCATCAGCGCCCTGGCTATCGCGACCCGTTGCTGCTGGCCGCCGGATAAATGCAGGGGAAAACGATCGGCGAAATCGGTTAAACGCAGGCGATCGAGCAGCTTGTCCGCCCGTTCGTTGGCCACGGCGCGCGACAGGGCGAGCACCCGGCAGGGCGCCTCGATCAAATTCTGCCGCACGGTTAAATGCGGCCAGAGGTTGTATTGCTGGAATACCATGCCGACGTTTTGACGCAGTTCGCGAATGGCTTTCTCGCCGGGCGCCTGGATAAAATCGAAATGGTTGCCGGCGATCGACAACTGACCGGCGCGGGGCATCTCCAACAGGTTGAGTACCCGCAGTAAAGAACTTTTACCCGCCCCGCTGGGGCCGAGCAGCACCAGCGTTTCTCCCGCCGGGCAGTCAAGGGTGATATCAAACAGCGCCAGGTGGCGCCGTAAAAACAGTCAATGCGGTTTAGTTGAATACTCATGCGAAGAAACTGAATAGCCATTAAGGCGGCAGATGTTAACGTCGACGGCCTGTCGATGCAATCCGCCGCGATTAAAATTTACATTTAGGGGCGTAATAATATCACGAACAGCACAAAACGTCATTCCTCCCCGCCGCATTGCCGCGATGTGCTGCATTTTATCCCAGCGGGCAGTGGACGCAGCGCCCGCTGGCGCCCGCGGCAGCAAGAACCGCTGGCTACATGCGATTAACGTTCTTCCAGCGTTTGGCGCAGGGTGCCGGCGGGATGGGGAGATAGCGTGCCAAGGTAGCGTACGTCGTCCAGCACCCAGCAGTTGCCTTCGCGGATCATCAGCACTTCATCCTGCCAGCGCACCGATTGGCCGTTGCTGCCCTGGCTGCGGGACAGGTCTACGCGCAGGGGGATATTTTTCGCATCGGTATTGAGGATACGCGAGGCGCTGTGAACCTCGGCCGTGGCGGGTCCGTCGGCCTGGCTGCTGAAGATATCCCCGGGCGGCAAGGCGGTAAGCTTGGCCTGCGCTTTACGATCCGTGGTCAGTACGTGGAACAACCGTTCGCTGAGGTAGGGGCGGTACTGCCCCAGCTGCGAGGCGCTGGGTTTGCCCTGCGGCTGCGCGATGCGCAGATTGTAGAACGCCTGCGCCACCGTATCCGGCCCGCCGTCGACGCAGGGCGCGCTGCGCGTGCCGATATCCTTAAACGCCGGATCGACCTGGGTGCATGCGGCAAGAATCAATGCCAGCGGCAAGAGGGCATAAAGCTTATTGTTCATTATTAACCTTCACGATAGAGGATGGCGATAGATCAGTACCATCGAGTATAATTAAAAATCAGATGGTTGTGTGAGGATCGGCACGTTTGGCTAAAGACGGGGACGCGCCAGGCCCGGTTAAGATGGCGCCTGGCGTTATTCTGGCGGGCAATGGGGTGGGATAGCGGTCTTAAAATCATTTTATCCCAAGGTATTGTGCGGGTGAATATCTTTATCATCCTTGGAGAATGCGCTTGCATTAAACTTCAAGTGGATGTTATTGCTCAATTTTTCCTGATATTTTTTTAATCTGCATTAATTCAGGGCAATCGGCGGGTATTTCATCATTTTTGCCGTCTTGCGGTGGCGCCTGTAAATCATCAATTTCTTTATTGATTAACGCGCCTGTAGCGGTTTTTAATCCTTGGTCTTGTCAAGACCGGAAAATCCCGAGCGCTGCTTTCGCGCCGAGGGGAAAGGATATTTATCAGCCGCGGCATGCGTTGCTGGCGACAGCGTTGAAAATAATTAAATCGTAAACAGGATAGCCGGCCCGATACCTGGCGTATATCATTTACAGCGCGTCACCGTCGGGTGATATGACTCAACAGGATTAGGTGCTTGATGGATATTGGCATGATGAGCAGCGGCGCGCCGGGCTGTCCGGCCGGCGGGCCGAAACCAACGATGCCATGGTGGGCCATGACCCTGTTAATCCTGTGCATCGCCGGCTGCCAGCAGGCAATAACACCGCCGGCCCATGAGGCGGCTTACCGGGTGGACGATTCACGGCGCGCGCATGGCGCGGATGAGCGGGTGCAGTTTTTAGTCATCCATTATACCGCCGAGGATTTTGCCGCGTCGCTGAGCACCCTGACCGCCGAGCAGGTCAGCGCCCACTATCTTATCCCGGCGGTGCCCGGCGGGGCGCCGGGCGTACCCACCGCGCTACGGCTGGTGGATGAGTCCCGTCGCGCCTGGCACGCGGGCGAAAGCTATTGGCGCGGACGCACGCATCTTAACGATACGTCGATTGGCATTGAAATCGAAAACCACGGGTACCGGCGTACCCTGACGGGCGCGCGCGCGACCCCCTATCCCCCGGCGCAAATCGCACTGGTCATTGCCCTGAGCCGCGATATCATCCACCGGTATCATATCCTGCCAGGCAATGTCGTGGGGCACAGCGATATCGCCTGGCGGCGCAAACAGGATCCCGGCCCGTTATTCCCCTGGCGGCAATTGGCGGCGGCGGGCGTTGGCGTCTGGCCGGATACGCGGCGGGTAGGGCATTACCTGGCGGGGCGCGACCCCAACTCGCCGGCGGCGATGGCGGGCATAATGACCCGGATGGCGCAATACGGTTACGATGTAGCGCCGCAACTGCCGGCGGCGCTGCAGCAAAAAGCGCTGGCGGCGTTCCAGATGCATTTTCGCCCGCGGGATTTCCGCGGCCTGGCGGACGCGGAAACCGAGGCGATCCTGGATGCGTTACTGGAAATACACGCCGGTGAGCGGGGCGCCGGATAGCTGTGCCTGATGGCGCAGGAATTCCTCCCAGCAGCCCACCACCTTTTCCAGATCGGCGCGGCTGATATTTAAATGGGTGACCAGGCGGGTAACCGTGCCGGCGGCCACCACAATATCATGCTGTTTCATCCAGGGGCCGAGTTTGGCGGCCAATTCCGCCGGCTGGCGGATAAACAGCATATTGGTTTGCGCGCCCGGGGCCACGATCTCAACGCCCAGTGCCGATAGCCGCTGTTCCAGCCAGCGGGCGTTATCATGATCCTCGCGCAGCCGCTGCACATTATGCTCAAGGGCGTAACGGCCCGCCGCCGCCAGGATCCCCGACTGACGCATCCCTCCGCCCACCATCTTGCGCCAGCGCCGGGCCTGGTGGATATAATCCGCGCCGCCGCACAGCAGCGAGCCCACCGGCGCACCCAGTCCTTTTGATAAGCAGATAGTCAGCGTATCGCAATATTGCGTGATTTCGCTGAGCGGGATCTGCAGCGCCGCCACGGCATTGAAAATGCGCGCCCCATCAATATGCAGCGCCAGACGGTGGTCGCGGGTAAACTGCCAGGCCTGCCGCAGGTATTCCTGCGGCAGCACTTTACCGTTATGGGTATTTTCCAGGCTTAACAGGCGCGTGCGGGCGAAATGAAAATCATCGGGTTTGATGGCCGCCGCCACCTTATCCAGCGGCAGGGTGCCGTCGGCGTCGGCGTCCAGCGGCTGTGGCTGGATACTGCCCAACACCGCCGCGCCGCCGGCTTCGAAGCGGTAATTATGCGCCTGCTGGCCGACGATGTACTCTTCCCCGCGCTGGCAATGCGTCAGCAAGGCCACCAGGTTGGCCTGGGTGCCGCTGGGGAAAAACAGCGCCGCGTCTTTGGCGCTGAGCCGGGCCCCGTCGGCTTCGAGCGACGCCACGGTGGGATCGTCGCCATAAACATCATCGCCAACCTCGGCTTCCGCCATCAGCCGGCGCATGGCGGCGCTTGGCAAGGTGACGGTATCACTGCGTAGATCAATCATGCTCACTCCGTTACGTTCTTGATACGGGCGTTAACACCTGTGCCCTAATGATGCCGCCGCCCGGCAAAGGGACCCTGATGCCGGGCGTATCATACCGGGCCCTAGCGCAGCCAGTTGGTTTTGGCCAATTCTACCACTTCATCGCCGCGGCCGTTAATGATGGCCCGCAGCATATACAGGCTGAAACCTTTTGCCTGTTCGAATTTAATCTGCGGCGGCATGGCCAGTTCTTCCTTGGCGGTAATCACATCCACCACCACGGGTCCGTCGGTGGCAAACGCCTCTTCCAGCGCGGCGTCAAGATCAGCGGATTTTTCCACCCGGATGCCCTTGATCCCGGCGGCGCGGGCGATGGCGGCAAAATCAGGGTTCTGCAGGTCGGTGCCGTCGGTCAGATAGCCGCCCGCCTTCATTTCCATGGCGACAAAGCCCAGCACGCTGTTGTTGAAAATCACGATCTTAACCGGCAGCTTCATCTGCGCCATGGATAAAAAATCGCCCATCAGCATGGTGAAGCCGCCGTCGCCGCACAGGGCGACCACCTGGCGCTTGGGATAGGCCGCCTGAGCGCCCAGGGCCTGCGGCATGGCATTAGCCATGGAGCCATGGTTAAAAGAGCCGATAAGCCGGCGCTGCCCGTTCATTTCCAGATAGCGTGCCGCCCATACGGTCGGCGTACCCACATCGCAGGTGAAGATGGCATCGCGGGCGGCCAGGCGGCTGACCTGCTGCGCCACGTACTGCGGATGAATAGGTTTATTGCCGTTGGGTTTGGCCAGGGCATCGAGATCCCCCCTGGTGGCGTGATAATGCTCCAGCGCCTGATCAAGATGATGGCGCCCGGTTTTCTCCGTCAAGCGCGGCAACAGTACCGCCAGCGTGGATTTGACATCGCCGACCAGCGCCATATTCACCGCGCAATGGGCGCCCAGGCTGCCCGGATCGATATCAATCTGGATGATATTGGCGTTGGTGGGATAAAAGGCGCGATAGGGGAAACGGGTCCCCAGCAGGACCAGCGTGTCGGCGTTCATCATGGCATGATAACCGGATGAGAAGCCAATCAGGCCGGTCATGCCGACATCATAGGGATTATCCCACTCCAAATGCTCCTTGCCGCGCAGCGCATGGACGATCGGCGCCTTGAGCAGTCCGGCCAGCCTGACCACTTCATCATGGGCGCCGGCGCAGCCGCAGCCGCACATCAGCGTGATATTTTCCGCCTGGTTCAGCACCGCGGCCAGTTTTTCCAATTCGCCCACCGGCGGGACACTCAGGGACGGCTGCGGGGTATACCATGACGGCTGATAGTCTTCCGGCGCCGGTTTCAGCGCCACGTCCCCCGGCAGCACGATCACCGAGACGCCGCGGTTGAGAATGGCCTTGCGCATGGCGATGCCCAGCACCTGGGGCAGTTGTTCCGGATTGGAAATCAATTCGCAGTAATGGCTGCATTCGCGGAACAGTTCTTCCGGGTGGGTCTCCTGGAAGTAGCCGCTGCCGATTTCGCTGGAGGGAATATGGGCGGCAATCGCCAGCACCGGCACCTGGTTGCGGTGGCAGTCATACAACCCGTTGATCAAATGCAGGTTGCCCGGCCCGCAAGAGCCGGCGCACACCGCCAGCTGACCGGTGACATGGGCTTCCGCCCCGGCGGCGAAGGCCGCCACCTCTTCATGACGGGTGCCCATCCATTGAATGGTGCCCATGCGATTAAGGCTGTCGCTCAGGCCGTTAAGCGAATCGCCGGTGACGCCCCAGATACGTTTGACGCCGGCTTGCTCGAGGGTTTTGGCAATGGCTGCCGCAACGGTTTGTTTCATGGCTTTCCCCTTTAAAATGAGTCGGGACTAAGACAAAAAAAATCCCATGCCGGTAAAGCTTAGTCCTTTTAAACGGGGAAGTGCAGTGCCTGGCCGGTCAGGCGGAGAATAGCGCGATAAGAACCGGCGCCAGCAGGCTCAATAAAAAGCCGTGCACAATGGCCGCCGGCACCACTTCCAGGCCGCCGCTGCGTTGCAGCACCGGCAACGTGAAATCCATCGACGTGGCGCCGCACAGGCCCAGGGCGACGCTGCGGCTGCGGCGCATCAGTCCGGGAATCAGCATGATGGCCAGCAGCTCGCGTATCAGATCGTTAAAAAATGCGGCGCTGCCCACCACCGGGCCAAAGGCATCGGTCATTAAAATGCCGGAAAGGGAATACCAGCCGAAAGCAGAGGCCATGGCCAGTCCGGTAAGCAGGGGCAACCCAAGGATCATTGCCGCGCCGGCGCCGCCGAGCATCGCGCTGGCAGCCACCACCAGGGCGATATTGGCGCCGCGCCGGTTCAGCAGTATCTGCCGTAGCGTCATGCCGCTGTTGCGCAACTGCATCCCCACCAGCAGCAGCAGCAGGATCAGGGCGAATTCGCTGGCGCGCGAGGCGACGCTGAGCCAGCGCCATTGGGTCAGGCCGATGGCAAATCCCGCCGCCACCACCAGGCAGAGCTTGAGCGAATCCATGGCCATGCGCAGCCGGGAGGGAGGCGTGTCCTGATGGGTGGGCGCCGGCCAGGGCGCGCGCTTCTCCAGCCACCACAGCGCGGCGCCGTTAACCGTCAGGATGCACAGGGCGCTGATGCCGGCATACCAGGCAATCAGCAACAGGTTGCTGGCCAGGTTATCTAAAAATGCCAGGCTGATGCCCATGAAGAACAGAATGATATAGACCATCGCGCTCAACAGGCGGTTGACGGCCCGCAGCACCCCTTGGCGCAGGCGTGGCAACAGGTAGCCGAGGAGTAAAGGAATGAGAATAATCAACAGGCCGGAATACATAGTGGGGTCACATCCTTTTGTGCGGCGGGGAAAGCTGCCTTAAACTAACCAAAACCGGGATAACTGTAAAGGCGGCGTGGGGCGATGGTGTCTTGCGCGGATGAACGTGATAAGTACGCACGGCGCTGCCGCCTGGGACCAGGCGGCAGCCGGCTAGTCCCTGGCGAAATGCGCGTTGATTTGTCGGGCAAGCTGGTCCAGCAGCTCATATCGGCGTCGGTATTCGGCGCGTTTTTTGCTGGGCACTGTTTCCAGAGGCTTGCGCGGGATGCTTAATGGCAGATGGAAATAACCCTGTTCGTCGCGTTGACCATTGAGGGATAACCAGAAATTGTCGTAGTCAGCGTGCAGGAACCGCCTTTTTTTAGAAGAGTAACGCCGCGCCCGGTACATATGGCTATTATTGCCCACGGCGAGAATGCGCTGGATATCCAGGTTGGCCGCCAGCAGCATTACCGTCTCGAGCGCCAGCCGCTTGGGAAACAGGCCGTGGCAGGATTTTGTGGCGGCATGTATCGCCTCGTGGGCCACCTGCCGCCCCGCCCCCTGCAGGCCGCCGATAAAGAGCGTGGCGCCCTGGCCGGGGGTAATGGCAAAGGTTATCTCGGCCAGCATGACATGGTGTTCATCGGTAAGCAGCACGGTGGCCTCGCCTTCGCGGTTTAAATGGTCCAGCGAGTCGAGGCGCAGGTAAAAACGCCGCCCGTCCCTGGCCGCAAGCTCCGCCAGGATGATGCCTGCGCCCGTCAGGTGTCCGTTGAGCAGGGCCGGGGGGAGATGCGCCTGGGTATAGGTGTAGTGAAACAGCAGGGCGTCCAGCCGTTGTTTACGGCGCATGTTCGCGGCGAGATAGGGGCGGTGCAGCTTACAGGGCAGCCCCGGCTGTGAGGCGAGCATCTGCGGCAACAGCGGGGATTGCGCCAGGTATGCCAGCCAGGGCGCGGAATACGCGAACGTGCAGAGATAGCGGAGCATGAACTTGCAGCGATAAACCGGGCGGGTCCAAGCCGCGCCCGGCATCAGCTTGCCGAAAAACAGGGCCAGCGCCAATTGCCAACCGGTTAATGAATCCGGTTTTTCCAGACTGGATACAAGCTGTGACATATCTGTATGACCTGGTTTAAAACAAAAACCTATTTCAACAAGGCCTTGTTAAACGGTTGGTCAATATGGCGGGGGGATGAAGAAGAGATAATAACTTGTTTACCATATGTTTATGGTGCAGGGTTTTGACAGCAGGATATCGCGTCAGCCGGGGGTGAAATGGCGGGAGGAAGGAATCAGCGCGCGCGGGGGAAACTTAAGGCGATTTAGTGATTGCTACTGATATAATTATGCTTGCGTCTTAAAAGAAAAATGTTATACCTTGAGTATGCAGGGACCAGCTTGCGAAAAAAATGCCAGCGATTCACTGGCATTTCACTAGCATCCTTAGGCATTAATCGCGAGGCGCGTCATCAGGCAACAGTCTCGGTTTCAACAGGCACAATCAGACTCGCATGGTTCCCCTTGGGACCCTGATGAACGTCGAATCTGACCACTTGCCCGGCTTTGAGCGTGCGATAACCGTCCATTTGGATTGTTGAGTAATGCGCAAATATATCCTCGCCGCCGCTTTCAGGACAGATAAACCCAAAACCTTTGGCGTTATTGAACCATTTTACTTTACCCGTCTCCATGCTTCTACATCCCTCGCAACCGAATCTTATATGTGATGAGGATTGTTGACGTCGTAAGCCTGATTGGTCAAAACAGCAGCGGCTTACGCAAGTACACTCTAGAGGATAGGAAGCACAGGTCAAGAGGATGCTGGAGGAGTTGGCTGATGACATTACTAAACTTTGAAGCAGGTAACGATATTGACGCTTTTTTGACAAAATCTCAAGGCGCCGGTCGCGATCAAAATCCTATTATTGTTATAGGTTTTAGCAGGCGGCGGTTTTGAACATCTAATGGTAGACTGTTAACCATGATGGGGCTGCGCTCCGGGGTAGCCGGCGGTTGCAGCGGTATATCAAGAAAGAGCAACGTATTGACGGAAAGACGATGGGTAACACAAGCGAAAGGCCAGGCGAACAGAATTTTGCCGAAGACCTATTGAAAGATGCGGTAAAACCCCCATCAATGTATAAAGTGATACTTATCAATGACGATTACACTCCGATGGAATTTGTCATTGACGTACTGCAAAAGTTCTTTTCTTATGATGTTGAACGTGCAACGCAACTGATGCTTACGGTTCATTATCACGGCAAGGCTATCTGCGGAGTCTACACCGCCGAAGTCGCCGAAACCAAAGCCGCTCATGTTAATCGTTATGCCCGGGAAAATGAGCATCCGTTGCTTTGTACGCTGGAAAAGGCCTGAACAGGCAATCAATTTGGGGAGGTGCCAATGCTCAATCAAGAACTGGAACTCAGTTTAAATATGGCTTTCGCCAGAGCGCGCGAGCACCGGCATGAGTTTATGACCGTGGAACATCTGCTGCTGGCATTGCTCAGCAACCCTTCTGCGCGGGAAGCGCTCGAGGCGTGCACGGTTGACCTGGTGGCGTTACGCCAGGAGCTCGAAGCATTCATCGAACAGACCACACCGACCTTACCGACCAGTGACGAAGAGCGCGATACGCAGCCTACGCTCAGCTTCCAGCGCGTATTGCAGCGCGCGGTGTTCCATGTCCAGTCATCAGGACGCAGTGAAGTCTCCGGCGCCAATGTCCTGGTTGCTATTTTTAGCGAACAGGAGTCCCAGGCGGCCTATCTGCTGCGTAAGCATGATGTCAGCCGGCTCGACATAGTGAATTTCATCTCCCACGGCACCCGTAAAGATGAAACGCAGGCACCCGGCCCTGAAAATCCGGTTAACGAAGAGCAGGCAGGCGGGGAGGAGCGTATGGAAAATTTCACTACCAATCTTAACCAACTCGCCCGGGTGGGCGGGATCGATCCCCTGATTGGCCGTGAGCGGGAACTGGAACGTACCGTACAGGTATTATGCCGTCGCCGTAAAAACAACCCGCTGCTGGTGGGCGAATCCGGCGTCGGTAAAACGGCGATTGCGGAAGGCCTGGCCTGGCGCATCGTCCAGGGCGACGTGCCCGAGGTTATCGCCGACTGCACGATTTATTCACTCGATATCGGCTCGTTGCTGGCCGGCACGAAATACCGCGGCGACTTCGAGAAGCGCTTCAAGGCCCTGCTCAAGCAGCTGGAATCGGATAAAAACAGCATCCTGTTTATCGATGAGATCCACACCATCATCGGCGCCGGCGCCGCTTCGGGCGGTCAGGTCGATGCGGCTAACCTTATCAAACCGCTGCTTTCCAGCGGCAAGATCCGGGTCATGGGGTCCACTACCTACCAGGAATTCAGTAATATTTTCGAAAAGGATCGGGCGCTGGCGCGTCGCTTCCAGAAAATTGATATCACCGAACCGTCGGTGGAAGAGACCGTGCAGATCCTGACCGGGCTTAAGCCAAAATATGAGGCCCATCATGATGTGCGTTATACCGCCAAGGCGGTGCGCGCGGCGGTTGAGCTGGCGGTGAAATACATCAACGATCGCCATCTGCCCGACAAGGCCATCGATGTTATCGATGAGGCGGGCGCCCGCAGCCGGCTGATGCCGGTGAGCAAACGTAAAAAGACCGTTAACGTGGCGGATATCGAATCGGTGGTGGCGCGTATCGCGCGGATTCCGGAAAAAACCGTCTCCTCCAGCGATCGCGATGTGCTCAAGCACCTGAACGAACGCCTGAAGATGCTGGTGTTCGGACAGGATAAGGCCATCGAGGCGCTGACCGAAGCGATCAAGATGAGCCGCGCCGGGCTGGGCCAGGATCATAAGCCGGTAGGTTCCTTCCTGTTCGCGGGTCCGACCGGCGTGGGTAAAACCGAAGTCACGGTGCAACTGGCGAAAGCGCTTGATATCGAGCTGCTGCGCTTTGATATGTCCGAATATATGGAGCGTCATACGGTCAGCCGGCTGATCGGCGCGCCTCCGGGATATGTGGGCTACGACCAGGGCGGCCTGTTGACCGATGCGGTCCTCAAGCATCCGCACGCCGTGCTGCTGCTTGATGAAATCGAGAAAGCGCATCCGGACGTGTTCAATCTGCTGCTGCAGGTGATGGACAACGGTACGCTGACCGATAACAATGGCCGTAAGGCGGACTTCCGCAACGTTATAGTGGTGATGACCACCAATGCCGGGGTGCAGGAAACCACGCGCCAGTCTATCGGTATGATCCAGCAGGATAACAGTACGGATGCCATGGGCGAGATCAAGAAGATCTTTACCCCTGAATTCCGCAACCGCCTGGATAACGTGATTTGGTTTAATCACTTGTCGCCGGAAATCATCCAATTGGTGGTGGACAAGTTTATCGTGGAACTGCAGGCGCAGCTGGATGCCAAGGGCGTGTCGCTGGAAGTCAGCGATGAAGCCCGCGACTGGCTGTCCACCAAGGGCTATGACAAGTCCATGGGCGCGCGGCCGATGGCCAGGGTGATGCAGGAGAACCTGAAGAAGCCTCTGGCCAACGAACTGCTGTTCGGGTCGCTGGTCGATGGCGGTTCAGTCACCGTAGAGCTGAACAAGGACAAGAAAGAGCTGACCTACCATTTCCTCAGCGCGCAAAAACGCAAAGCGGAAGGCGTGGTCCACTAAACCCCGATCAGCGGGTAACGGGCAAGATAAAAAGGCGATGCGCTGCATCGCCTTTTTTTATTCCCCCAGCGGAGCGGCGGCGGACGAGGTCCGGCTGCGCGACAGGGAGCCGGGCCGTGTTCCGGCACCGGCAGGTATCATTATGGAGTATCAGGTCGGCGCGGATAAACGCCCGCACGGCGCATATCGGCGGTAAGGAAGCCTATCAGCGGCTACGGAAGACAATGCGGCCTTTGCTCAGGTCGTACGGGGTCAGCTCAACAGTGACTTTGTCGCCCGTCAGGATGCGGATATAGTTTTTGCGCATTTTACCGGAGATATGAGCGGTTACCACATGCCCGTTTTCCAATTCCACACGGAACATGGTGTTAGGCAATGTATCCAGTACCGTGCCTTGCATTTCAATATTGTCTTCTTTGGCCATCGAATCCTCTAGGTTTAAATACCATAGTTTTTAACCGGCAAGATAATGCCGAAAAACCCTCATTATGTAAAGAAGTGATGAAGAACGCCGCATTATTCACAACGATCGGGGTCGCTGTCTACGCTGCCGGCAGAGAGGGTTTGTGGTTGCCAGCAATGGGGTGCCAGCGTTAAAGGGTGTAACTGACTCAGCAGGGTCAGATAGTCGCGTCGCGGTATTTCCCGTGCGCCTAACGAGGCCGTGTGTGAGTTCAATACCTGACAGTCTATCAGTTTTCCCCCTTGTTGCCTAAAGAAACGGCAAAAAGTCAGCAACGCCGTCTTGGACGCGTTGTCCCGGCGGCTGAACATGGATTCGCCGCAGAACAGGGCGCCCTGCGCCACGCCGTACATACCGCCCACCAGTTCATCGCCCTGCCAGACTTCCACCGAGTGAGCCTGTCCAAGGGCATGCAGGCGGCGATAGGCCAAAACCACCTCGGGGCCAATCCAGGTGCCTTCTATGCCCCGTTCGGCGCAGGCGGCGATCACCTCGGCAAACGCCTGGTTGAGCGTAACGCGAAACGGGCTGTGCCTGAGAAAACGTTTCAGGCTGCGGCTGATATGGAATTCCTCCGGGAAGAGCACCGCGCGGGGATCCGGTGACCACCACAAGATGGCATCCCCCGGCGAGTACCAGGGAAAAATGCCCAGTTGATAGGCGGCCAGCAGGCGCTCGGGGGAAAGATCCCCGCCGAAGGCCAACAGCCCGTTGGGTTCATGCAGCGCGGATGTCGGCGCGGGAAATCGTATTGAATCCGGAGAAAGCCGGTACAGTCGCATAGCGCTTATTTTTTATTCTCCTCAACCGTCCGCTTTAGCGATAATTATACGCCACCCGGAGAGTGATAACGAAAATACCGCCCCTTTTCCGCCATCAGCGTCGCATGGGAGCCTTGTTCAGCGATCCCGCCCCGATCCATGACATAAATTCTATCCATCATATCCAGGCCCTGCAGCCGATGGGTGATAATCACCAGGGTCTTGGCCCGGCCCAACTGATGCAACGCGTCCAATACACGCCGTTCGGTGGCGGCGTCCAGCCCTTCGGTCGGTTCGTCGAGCAGCAGCAGCGGCGCGTCGTGGAGCAGGGCGCGGGCGATGCCGAGCCGCCGCTGTTCACCACCGGATAACTGCCGTCCGCCTTCGCCCAGCCAGGCGTCGAGGCCTTGGTTTTCCAGGAGCTTGTCCAGCCCCAGAAGCGAAAGGATATGGGCCAGCCGCGCGTCGTCCGCCTGGGCCGCGCCCAACAGCAGATTGTCGCGCAGCGTGGCGTTGAAAATATGCACCCGCTGGGGCACCACGCTCATCATGGCGCGCAGCGCCGGTTCACTCCAGCGCGCCAGGGATTGACCGTTTAACAGAATTTGCCCGCGGTCCACGTCCCAGGCGCGGGTCAGCAATTGCAGCAGGGTGGATTTGCCGCTGCCGGTGTGGCCCAGGATGGCGATATGTTCTCCCGCGTTTATCCGCAACGACACCCCGGCAACCGCCGGCAGCGGCTGATCGGGATAACGGAAACCGACGGCGTCGAGGACCAGCGCGGCATCGCCGCCGGCCGCCGGTCCGTCGGCCGGGAAAACCACCGCCGGGTCGCGGCCGATGACGTCGGCGATACGTCCGGCCGAGGCGATAACCTGGCCGAGATGCTGAAAGGCGCCGGCTACCGGGCCAAGCGCTTCGAACGCCGCCAGCGTGGTAAACACGAACAACGCAATCAGCGCGCCGGGATGACTGTCGCCGCCGATGCCGGCGGCGGCAAGCCACAAAATCAAGGTGACCGCCATGCCGGTTATCAGCGTCAGCATCCCCTGCGCCAGGGCGGCCAGGTTGGCCTGCTGCCGCTGACGTTGCTGCCAGCGCCGTTCAGTCTCGTCCAATTGCCCGCGGTAGCGCGCGGCGGCGCCGTAAACCGTTAGTTCGGCATTGCCCTGCAGCCAGGTGGCCAGGTGCTGCCGGTAATCGGCGCGCAGCCGGGTCAGCGCTTCCCCCACCGGCTTCCCGGCCCGATAGAACAGCGGAGGGACGATCAGCAGCACCGCCAGCATGATTGCGCCCAATGTCAGGGCCAGGGAGGCGTCGAGCCAGCTTAGCCCCACGGTGACCACCAGAATCACCACAAAAGCGCTCAGCAGGGGCGAGAGGACGCGTAAATAGAGGTGATCCAGGGTATCGACATCCGCCACCAGGCGGTTAAGCAGCTCCGCCTGGCGAAAACCGGCCAGCGCGCCGGGGGAAAGCGGCAGGATTTTTTGAAAGGTGTAGATGCGCAAATGCTGCAAGACGCGGAAAGTGGCGTCATGGCTGACCACCCGTTCCGCCCAGCGGCCGGCGGTGCGGGTTATGGCTGCGCCGCGCACCCCGGCGGCCGGCAGCATATAGTTAAAGCTGTATAAGCCCGCCATGCCCGCCAGCGCCGAGCCGGCCAGGAACCAGCCGGACAGGCTGAGCAGGCCGATGCTGGCCAGCAGCGTGACGATGGCCAGGAGCATGCCCAGGGCAATCTGGCCGGCATGGCGGCGATACAGGGCCAGGAAGGGGAATAATACGCGCATAGTCAGAGTCCTCCGCGACGATAGGCCAGCAGGTCGGCAAAGGGGCCGGGTAAAGAGGCCAACTGCGCATAGCGTCCCTGCTGCACGATTTGGCCGTTGCCCATGACCCAGATATCATCGAAATCGCGGATATCCGCCAGTTGATGGGTGACCAGTATCGTGGTGTGCCGCCGGGATGCCCGGTCCAGCGCCGCCGTGACCAGCTTTTCGCTGTGGGCGTCCAGGCTGGCGGTCGGTTCGTCGAGCAGCATCAGCGCCGGGGATTGCAGCAGGGCGCGTCCCAGGGCGACACGCTGCGCCTGGCCGACGGACAGGCGCGCGGCATTGTCGCCAAGCACGGTATCCAGTCCCTGCGGCAGCAGCGGTAAAAATTCGCTGATATAGGCCTGCTCCACCGCCTGTTTTAGAACGGCGGCATCCGCGTCGGGCCGCCCGAGCAGGATATTATCCTTCAGCGTCGGCGCGGGCAGGAACGGGTCTTGGCTGATCCAGCTCAGTTGGCTGCGCCAATGCGACGGCGACAGGTCGCGCAGCTCATGGCCGTTAACGCGCAATGAACCCTGGTAGGGCAGGAATCCCAACAGCACATGTAACAGCGAACTTTTGCCGGCCCCGCTTTGCCCGACGATGGCCAATCGCCGGCCGGGTTCCAGCGTGAAATTCAGCGGGCCGGCCAGCGCCGTGCCGTCCGGCGCCATGATGACCAGCTGTTCGGCGCGCAGGCCGATGGGGCCCAGGACGGGCGCGGCGAGACCCGCGCCCTGCGACTGCACGTCGGTCTCGAGAAAGGCAACCAGCGATTCCGCCGCGCCCACCGCCTGGGCCTTGGCGTGGTAAAAAGCGCCTAAATCCCGCAGCGGCTGAAAAAACTCAGGCGCCAGTATCAAGACCAGGAAACCGGCGAACAAGGTGACGCCGGTGCCGTAGCTGCCGAAGTGAAGCTCGCCGAGATACGAAAAGCCAAAATACACCGCCACCACCGCAATGGAAATCGAGGCAAAAAATTCCAGCACGCCGGAGGAAAGAAACGCCAGCCGCAGGACTTCCATGGTACGTAAACGGAAATCGTTGGTGGCGCGGCTGATATGCTCGGTTTCCGCCTGCGCGCGATCAAACAGTCTTAGCGTGTCCAGGCCGCGCAGGCGATCGAGGAAATAGCCCGACAGCCGGGCCAGCGCCAGGAAGTTGCGGCGGTTGGCGTCGGCGGCGCCCATCCCCACCAGCGCCATAAACAAGGGAATCAGCGGCGCGGTGCAAAATAATATCAGCCCGGCCATCCAGTTCACCGGGAACACCGCCAGTAAAATCAGCAGCGGCACCAGGCCCGCCAGATACATCTGCGGCAGATAGCGCGCATAATAATCCTGCATGTCCTCAATCTGCTCAAGCAGAAGGCTGCTCCAACTGCCGGCGGGTTTGCCCTGGATCCAGGCGGGGCCCAGCAGTTCCAGCCGATCCAGCACGTGGCGGCGTATTTCCCGTCTCAGCACCTGTCCGGCGATAAAACCGACCCGCTCGCGCAGCCAGCCTGCCAACGCGCGCAGCGCAAACAGCGCCGCCATGGCGATAAACCAGCCCGTAAGCGCCTCGCGCGGCTGCTGCCCGACAATCAGCGCCTGCAGCAGATAAGCCAATACCCAGGCCTGGGCGATGATAACCAGGCCGCTCAGCAGGCCCAGCAGTAAAGAGAAACGAAGCCAGCGCTTTACCAGCGCGCTTTGCGACTTGAGCCAGCGGACAAGCACTTGCTGTCGGTTTTTATTCATTGAAGACAATTTCAGCCGGTGTGATGTGTATGTAAGTCGAAAATCCCATGTGGGGAAGCGAAAAGCCGGAAAAGGGCAGGCGTTCTCCAGCGTGCCGACATATTACCCTGTTGCGGCGGAGGTGAAAATAATAATGACATTTATCAGGGGACCTTTGCCTGCGGGCGCAACGGCATTTCAGCCGACTGGACGGCGCCGTGGGGATATGAAATTCTGCCGCTTTTTCGCATGCCATAAGTTGGGCGTTTTCATGGTATGCCGGGCGCCGGCATGCGACAAGGGGATGGCAGTAGCGCCATCCCCTCCCGGTATCAAATATCACATAAAACAAAAAGAAAGCGTTAACGTTGCAAACAGTGGTTTTGACGTTGTAACGGCATAGCGTGCGCTGGCGGCACAAAGCCCGGCTGGATGAGCCGCCGGGAGCGGCTCAAGCTCAGGGTCGCGCCGGGAGCGCGTCCCGGGCGGTCCAAAAAACGGGCTGGTTGTGGCGACAGGAACCGCGCATCAACGCCGCGCCTCGAAACGCCCTTACCGATCGTTTACCGGCACCAACCCGTCCAGATAACGTTCAGCGTCCAGCGCCGCCATGCAGCCGGTGCCGGCCGAGGTAATCGCCTGGCGGTAGATATGGTCCATCACGTCGCCCGCGGCAAATACGCCCGGAATGCTGGTCTGGGTGGCGTTGCCCGCAATACCGGACTGTACGCGGATATAGCCGTTCTCCAGCTCCAGTTGGTTGCCGAAAATCGCCGTATTGGGATGATGACCGATGGCGATAAATACGCCGGCGACCGCCAGCGTGTCGACGGCGCCGCTGACGACGTTCTTCAGCCGCACGCCGGTCACGCCCATTTCATCGCCTACCACTTCTTCCAGGGTGCGGCCGGTATGCAGCACGATATTGCCGCTGGCGACCTTATCCATCAGGCGATCGATGAGGATTTTCTCCGCGCGGAAGATATCGCGCCGGTGGATCAGATGCACCTCGGTGGCGATATTGGACAGATACAGCGCTTCTTCCACGGCCGTATTGCCGCCGCCGACCACCGCGACTTTTTGCTGGCGGTAGAAGAAACCGTCGCAGGTGGCGCAGGCGGATACGCCTTTGCCCTTATAGGCTTCCTCCGACGGCAGGCCGATATAGCGCGCGGATGCGCCGGTGGCGATAATCAGGGCGTCACAGGTAAATTCACCGGTATCGCCGGTCAGCCGGAAAGGGCGGTTTTGTAAATCGACCTGGTTAATATGATCGAAAATGATTTCGGTGTTGAATTTTACGGCGTGGGCGTACATGCGCTCCATCAGCGAAGGCCCGGTCAGCCCTTCCGGATCGCCCGGCCAGTTCTCGACCTCGGTGGTGGTGGTCAGCTGGCCGCCTTGTTCCATACCGGTTATCAGCACCGGATGCAGGTTGGCGCGGGCGGCATAAACCGCGGCGGTATATCCCGCCGGTCCCGACCCCAGGATAATTAATTTACTGTGTTTCGCCGTAGACATATTTTCCTCGTTTAACTCACCGCTTAGATCCCAACTCGTCGATGATAAGAAAGTTACCAGACAATGAAAAGGATGCAAAAAGTTGTTGGCGATTTTTATCATCGTTATGGACTATCGATAGGCGGATTTTACCATCAATTAGGACATTATCGGGCTAAAAAGAGCCCTTAAGCCCCGGACAACGTGTTTCCGCAGGATTTAATCGGCATGTTGTTCTGATTTTTATCGTTTTACTTTGACAATACGCTGCGCTTTTGCGAAAACATCAGGGTAAGGAAAATGATGCGTTGGTTTCGGACAGGCAGTTAGCAAGGCAGTTGAAACAGTTGGCCCTAAAATAAAACAGACAACGGGTCTTAAAGCAAACCCTGATACATTGAAGTCGGCAGGGGTGTGGCAAGCACAGGGAAGGTACTAAGAGAGACAATAATAATGGTAGACAATAAAAAGCGCCCGGGAAAGGATCTCGATCGTATTGACCGTAACATCCTCAATGAGTTGCAAAAGGATGGCCGGATATCAAACGTCGAACTTTCTAAACGGGTTGGATTATCCCCAACACCTTGCCTGGAACGCGTGCGCCGTCTTGAGCGCCAGGGTTTCATCCAAGGGTATACCGCTTTACTTAATCCACATTATCTTGATGCGTCTTTACTGGTGTTTGTGGAGATTACCCTTAACCGGGGTGCGCCCGATGTGTTTGAGCAATTCAATACCGCCGTACAAAAGCTGGAAGAAATTCAGGAATGCCATTTGGTTTCGGGTGATTTCGACTATCTGCTGAAAACGCGGGTGCCTGATATGTCGGCCTATCGTAAACTGCTGGGCGAGACGCTGTTGCGCCTGCCGGGGGTCAACGATACGCGTACCTACGTGGTGATGGAAGAAGTGAAGCAGAGCAACCGGCTGGTCATTAAGACACGCTAAGTCATAACACAGGTGCAAATTTCACGTTTTATGGTTACACTCCTGTGCATTCATACAGTTTCAGCGCCGGCGGCATGACGGCCGGCGCTGTTATTAAGCTATTATATCGGTTATATCGGCATAGATAACCCTGGAGAGCCTTTCTTGAGCCAGGAATATACAGAAGATAAAGAAGTTGAATTGAAAACGCTCAGCAGCAGTCGCCGGTTACTCGAGGCTGTTCTGATTGTCATGGCGATTTTTGCCCTCTATTTGATGATTTCCCTGGTCAGTTTCAACCCTTCCGACCCCAGTTGGTCGCAAACTGCCTGGCATGGTCCTATCCATAACCTGGGGGGCGGCATCGGCGCCTGGTTTGCCGATACGCTGTTCTTCACCTTCGGCGTGCTGGCCTATGCCCTTCCGCCGCTGATGCTGATTTTCTGCTGGACGTCGTTTCGCCAGCGGGAAGAGCAGGACTATGTGGACTATTTTGCCCTATCGCTGCGGCTGATTGGGACGCTGGCGCTGATCCTGACCTCATGCGGCCTGGCCGCGCTCAATGTCGACGATCTCTATTACTTTGCCTCGGGCGGCGTGATCGGCAGCCTGCTCAGCAACGCCATGCTGCCGTGGTTTAACGGCATCGGCGCCACCCTGACCCTGCTCTGCGTATGGGCGTCCGGCCTGACCCTGTTTACCGGCTGGTCCTGGCTCACCATTGCCGAAAAAATCGGCGGCGTGGTCATGGGTTGCCTGACATTTATGTCGAACCGCTCCCGCCGCGACGAGCGGGACTACGACGACGAGTACGATGACGAAGACCTGGAGGCCGCAGGGGACGACGCGGTCCGCGCCGAAGCGTTGGACGCGCTTGACCCGCTGCTGGCGACCTCCGGCCCTGATGCCGCCGGGACCAAGCCTGATGCCGCTCCCGCGGCTATCGGCACGGTGGCGGGGCCTTCCGCCACGTCCAGCCATCCGGAGCTCGCCGAGCAGACCGGCGACCCGCTGGCCGTCACGCCGCCGGGCGCGGTGTCGCCGCCGGTGGCGGCCCCTGCGGCCGGCCCCGCGCCTGCCGCCGTCTACTCCCAGCAGCCCGCCGCGCCGGCCCCCCAGTCGGCGTCCGCGCAGGCTATCCCGCAATATCGTTTTGAGTTGCCGGACGCACCGTCCGTTCCTCCTTCCCAGGGCGGCTTTCCCGATGAAGACGATGATGGTCCGCAGATGGGCGACTGGCAGCACGACGGTGACGAATCGCACACGCCATACGATTTCAACGTGGCGCAGCGCAGCAGCGGGCAGGTCACTGCTTCCACGCCGCCTTATGACGCCGCCGCGCTGACCTTTATGCCGGCGTTCAGCGCCACCAGCGACGAAAATCCGCAGGTCAAGCAGGGCATCGGTCCTGAATTGCCGCGTCCTAACCGGGTACGCATCCCCACGCGCCGGGAGCTTGCCTCGTTTGGCATCAAGCTGCCGTCGCAGCGCAACGCGACGGCGACGGCGCAGCAACGCCCGCAGGAAGAAGACGCGCTGTCGCAGGCGCCGCAGTCCGAGGAAGAACAAGCCGCCGCCCAGCAGTCGGCGCTGCACCAGGAATTTCTGCAGCAGCAGGAACAACGCTATGGCGCGGCCGGGAACGAGGGCGACGACGAGGAAGAAGACGCCTGGCAGCAACAGCAGCTGGCCGCCGAATTTCAACGCCGGCAGGAGATGCGTTACGTGGCGGACGCCGACGAACGGGCCATGCCGACATCGCCGGTTTCGCCGCCGGCCGGCATTGATGCGCCTGCGGCGTTCGCTCCGCCGCCGCGGGCCGATCGGGTGGATGATACTCTCGCAGCCCGGTTTACGCCCTCCACGCAGCCTGGTCACGAGTTCGGTTCCGGCGCGTCGACCGCGGCCGGGCATGTTCCCGGCGGTTATGACGAGCAGGCTCATTCCCGCGCAGAGGATTATCCGGCCGACGATGAGGACGCGCTGTCGGACGGGCATGTCCAGCCTTCGGCACGGCTAGGGGCAGGCGCCGCGCCGGCGCCATTGCCGTCGCCGGTGGGAGGGCGCGCGGTGGTTCAGCCGGCGGCGCCCGCCATGGACAGCCTGATCCATCCCTTCCTGATGCGTAATGAACAACCGTTGCACAAGCCCACCACGCCGCTGCCGACGCTGGACCTGTTAACGTCGCCGCCGGTGGAGGACGAACCGGTGGATATGTTCGCGCTGGAGCAAACCGCGCGGCTGGTTGAAGCGCGGCTGGCGGACTACCGCGTGAAGGCCGAGGTGGTCGGTATTTCTCCCGGTCCGGTTATTACTCGCTTCGAGCTGGACCTGGCGCCGGGCGTGAAAGCGGCGCGCATTTCCAATCTGTCGCGGGATTTGGCGCGCTCCCTGTCGGCGGTGGCGGTGCGGGTGGTGGAAGTGATCCCCGGCAAACCTTACGTCGGCTTGGAATTGCCGAACAAGCGCCGCCAGACGGTATACCTGCGCGAAGTGCTGGATTGCGATAAATTCCGCGAGACCGTCTCGCCGCTGGCTATCGTGCTGGGCAAGGACATTGCCGGCCAGCCGGTGATTGCCGATCTGGCCAAAATGCCCCATCTGCTGGTGGCCGGTACCACCGGGTCAGGTAAATCGGTGGGGGTCAACGCCATGATCCTCAGCATGCTGTATAAAGCGACGCCGGAAGAGGTGCGCTTTATCATGATTGACCCGAAAATGCTGGAACTGTCGGTGTACGAAGGCATTCCCCACCTGCTGACCGAAGTGGTCACCGACATGAAAGACGCCGCCAATGCCCTGCGCTGGTGCGTGGGCGAGATGGAGCGCCGCTATAAACTGATGTCGGCCCTGGGGGTGCGTAACCTGGCCGGCTATAACGAACGTATTGAACAGGCTATCGCCATGGGCCGGCCGGTGCCGGATCCTTTCTGGAAACCGGGCGACGGCATGGCCGATTCGCCGCCGATGCTGGAAAAACTGCCATATATCGTGGTGTTGGTGGACGAGTTCGCCGACCTGATGATGGCGGTGGGCAAAAAGGTGGAAGAGCTGATTGCGCGTTTGGCCCAGAAAGCCCGCGCCGCCGGCATCCATCTGGTGCTGGCGACCCAGCGGCCGTCGGTTGACGTGATAACCGGCCTGATTAAGGCCAATATCCCGACCCGTATCGCCTTTACCGTGTCCAGTAAAATCGACTCCCGTACCATTCTCGATCAGTCGGGGGCGGAATCATTGCTCGGCATGGGCGATATGCTGTACCTGGCGCCCAACTCTTCCATACCGGTGCGTGTGCACGGCGCCTTTGTGCGCGACCAGGAGGTGCACGCGGTCGTCAGCGACTGGAAGGCCCGTGGCCGGCCGCAGTATATTGACAGCATCACCAGCGCGGGCGAAGAGGGTGAGGCCGGTCCCGGCGGCATGGACAGCGACGAGGAACTGGATCCGTTATTCGATCAGGCGGTGCAGTTCGTGGTCGACAAGCGCCGCGCCTCGATTTCCGGGGTGCAGCGCCAGTTCCGCATCGGCTATAACCGCGCCGCCCGCATCATCGAGCAAATGGAGATCCAGGGCATCGTCAGTTCGCAGGGCCATAACGGCAACCGTGAAGTACTGGCCCCGCCATCGCCGGATTAACGCGCTGGTGCCCATGACAGGCCTGCTTTGGCCGCCAGGGGGGTAACCCCCTGTGCAAAGATGCGTAAAGCGGCAGGTTTTCAGAGGATTGGCCTATGCCTTCCCGTCATTGTTCCGATAAAGTTAAGCCTATCAGGGTGTCGCCTGCCGGCCGGTCTATTTCTTGCCGGCCCGGATGTTGCGCCTTTCATTTTTCAAGGAATGCTTATAATGAATAAAAGGTTATTAGTCGCTTGCCTGCTTAGCGCCGTGGTTGCCGCGCCGGCGCTGGCCGATGATGCCGGCGCGCTGCAAAGCCGCCTGAACCGAGTCAACAGTTTCCATGCCGCATTCACCCAGAAAGTGACCAGCGCGGACGGCGGCGCGGTGCAGGAAGGAGAAGGCGAACTGTGGGTAAAACGGCCGAATCTGTTTAACTGGCATATGACCGCGCCGGATGAGAGCCTGCTGATTTCAGACGGTAAAACGCTGTGGTTTTATAATCCCTTTGTCGAACAGGCCACCGCCACTTGGCTGAAAAACGCCACCGGCAATACGCCGTTTATGCTGATTACCCGCAATAGCCCGGACGACTGGCGGCAATACAACGTCAAGCAAACCAACGATCGGTTTGAGCTGACGCCCAAGACCGCCAGCGGCAACCTGAAGCAATTTACCATCGACGTCAGCGCCAGCGGCACCATCAACAGCTTTACCGCCGTCGAGCAGGACGGGCAGCGCAGCGCCTACCAGCTGAAAAGCCAGAATAACGGCCAGGTGGATGACGCCAAATTCCGTTTTACCCCTCCCAAGGGCGTGACGCTGGACGATCAGCGTCAGTGAGGTAAAAATGAGCAATCTGTCGCTTGATTTTTCCCATAACGAATTCCAGCCGCTGGCCGCGCGCATGCGCCCCAGAACGCTGGAAGAATATGTCGGGCAGCAGCATCTGCTGGCGCCGGGCAAGCCGCTGCCGCGCGCCATCCAGAACGGGCAACTGCACTCCATGATCCTGTGGGGGCCGCCTGGTACCGGAAAAACCACGCTGGCGGAGCTGATTGCGCGTTACGGCAACGCCGATGTGGAGCGTATTTCGGCGGTGACCTCGGGCATCAAGGAAATCCGCGAGGCGATCGAGCGCGCGCGCCACAATCGTGATGCCGGCCGCCGCACCATCTTGTTCGTCGACGAAGTGCATCGCTTTAATAAAAGCCAGCAGGACGCCTTCCTGCCGCATGTGGAAGAGGGCACCATTACCCTGATTGGCGCCACTACGGAAAACCCTTCGTTCGAGCTTAACTCCGCGCTGCTCTCCCGCGCCAAAGTTTACCTGCTGAAGGCGCTTACCGCCGGGGATATCGAACAGGTGCTGGCCCAGGCCATGACCGATACGGAGCGGGGCTATGGCGGCCAGAATATCGTGCTGCCGGACGAGACGCGCCGGGTGCTGGCGGAGTGGGTGAACGGCGATGCACGCCGCGCGCTCAACAGCCTGGAAATGATGGCGGATATGGCGCAAACCGATGCCCAGGGCAACCGGGTGCTTACGCCGCTGCTGCTGAAGGAAATTTCCGGCGAGCGCAACGCCCGTTTTGATAATAAGGGCGATCGTTATTATGATTTGATTTCGGCGCTGCATAAATCGGTGCGCGGTTCCGCGCCGGACGCGGCGCTATATTGGTATGCGCGCATCATCACCGCCGGCGGCGATCCGCTTTACGTGGCGCGCCGCCTGCTGGCCATCGCCTCGGAGGATGTGGGCAATGCCGATCCGCGCGGCATGCAGGTTGCCCTGGCGGCCTGGGATTGTTTTACCCGCGTCGGTCCGGCGGAAGGGGAACGGGCGATTGCCCAGGCGATTGTCTATCTGGCCTGCGCGCCAAAAAGCAACGCGGTTTACACCGCTTTTAAAGCCGCGATGCATGATGCCCGCGAAAACGCCGATTATGATGTGCCAGAGCATCTGCGCAACGCCCCCACCAAGCTGATGAAGGAAATGGGGCTGGGCGCCGAATACCGCTATGCCCATGATGAACCGAACGCCTATGCCGCCGGCGAAGACTATTTTCCCGAGCAGATGGCGCACACCCGCTACTACTATCCAAGCCCGCGTGGACTGGAAGGAAAAATTGGCGAAAAGCTTGCCTGGCTTAGCGCGCAGGATCAAAATAGCCCAACAAAACGCTACCGATAACCAGGCCGTTGCGGTAAGGTTAGCGATAGAAAATCCGTTGCCGCGATAGTCTCTGACGGCGTCGCGAAGTCATATACATCAATCTGATAACAATAAGCACAGGACTAGCATGCTCGATCCCAATCTGCTGCGCAATGAGCTAGACGCAGTTGCCGAGAAACTGGCTCGCAGAAATTTTACCCTGGATGTCGATACGCTGCGTAAACACGAAGAGCGGCGTAAGGTACTGCAGGTCGAAACCGAAACATTGCAGGCCGAGCGTAATTCCCGCTCCAAACTGATCGGCGCGGCGAAAGCCCGTGGCGAGGATATCGAGCCATTGCGCCAGGAAGTCAACGGATTGAGCGATCGCCTCGAGGCGGCCAAATCCGAACTGGATATTTTGCAAGCCGCCATCCGCGACGTGGCGCTGTCGCTGCCTAATATTCCGGACGACCGCGTTCCCTCTGGTAAGGATGAAACCGAAAACGAAGAAATCAGCCGCTGGGGCGAACCGCGCCGCTATGATTTCGACGTGCGCGACCATGTTTCCCTGGGGGAAATGGCCGGCGGGCTGGATTTCGCCGCGGCCGTCAAGTTGACCGGCGCGCGTTTTGTGGTGATGAAAGGGCAGATTGCCCGCCTGCATCGCGCGCTGACGCAATTTATGCTCGATTTGCATACCGAGCAGCACGGCTATCAGGAAAATTATGTTCCTTATCTGGTAAACCACGCATCGCTGTTCGGTACCGGCCAATTGCCGAAATTCGCCGGGGATTTATTCCATACCCAGCCCCTGAGCGAAGAAGCCGACACCAGCGCCTATGCCCTGATCCCCACGGCGGAAGTCCCGCTGACCAACCTGGTGCGCGACGAAATCCTGGAAGAAGACCAACTGCCGCTGAAGATGACGGCCCATACCCCGTGCTTTCGTTCCGAGGCCGGTTCCTACGGCCGCGATACGCGCGGGTTGATCCGTATGCACCAGTTTGACAAAGTCGAGCTGGTCCAGGTGGTGAAACCGGAAGATTCCATGCGCGCGCTGGAGGAACTGACCGGCCATGCGGAGAAGGTGCTGCAACTGCTGAACCTGCCTTACCGCAAGATCCTGCTGTGCACCGGCGACATGGGCTTTGGCTCGAGCAAGACCTACGATCTGGAAGTCTGGCTGCCGGCGCAGAATACCTACCGGGAAATTTCCTCCTGCTCGAATATGGGCGATTTCCAGGCGCGGCGCATGCAGGCGCGCTACCGCGCCAAAGAAGATAAAAAACCACGCCTGGTGCATACCCTGAATGGCTCCGGCCTGGCGGTGGGGCGCACCCTGGTGGCGGTAATGGAAAACTACCAGTTGGCCGACGGGCGCATTGAAATCCCGGCGGCGCTGGCGCCGTATATGAACGGCCTGACCCATATCGGCTAATCACCACTGGCGTTCTCCCTTTAACACGTCAAGTGCAGGTGCGGCGTCAGCGGGCTTACCGCGCCATGGGGCCTCGGTCGGGCGAAAATACCACGCCCGATTCAACCCCATTGGCACGCTCTCCCTTTAACACATCAAGCGCAGGTGCGGCGTCAGCGGGCTTACCGCGTCATGGGGACTCGGTCGGGCGAAAATACCACGCCCGATTCAACCCCATTGGCACGCTCTCCCTTTAACAGGGCAACCCTACGTTCGGTACCCTGATTTTTATCCCGGATGAAGTATGCGATGTTGGCGTCAGCTGCGTCATGGGGCCGCTAATTGCCTGAACACTATCAAAAAATGCTGGCGCTTATTTCGCCTGATTGACTTTTTTTACCGTAGTGGCATGATGCGCCCAATTCCTGCGCGTTGAGTCCGGTTTATTCATCATGTCCGTCTATTCCCGCCCGGTGGTAATGCTACTCACCGGGTTGCTGTCGTTGACCATTTCCATCGCGGTATTAAATACCCTGGTGCCGCTGTGGCTGTCCCACGAAGCCATGCCCACCTGGCAAATCGGGCTGGTCGGCTCCTCCTATTTTAGCGGTAACCTCGTGGGTACCCTGCTGGCGGGAGCATTGATTAAAGCGGTGGGTTTCAACCGCAGTTATCAGTATTCATGCCTGCTGTTTGCCGTCGCGACACTGGGGCTGGGCCTTTCCATCGGTTTTGGCACCTGGGTGCTGTTCCGGTTCGTGGCCGGCATCGCCTGCGCGCTGATCTGGGTGGTGGTGGAAAGTGCCCTGATGCGCAGCGGCACCCCCCATACCCGCGGGCAACTGCTGGCAGCGTATATGATGGTGTATTATATGGGCACGGTGATCGGCCAACTGCTGCTCAGCGGCGTCTCCACCGCATTGATATCGGTATTGCCCTGGGCGACCACGTTGATGATTGCGGCGGTGTTGCCGTTATTGTTCAACCGCATCGAGGGGCAGGGCATGGATGCCCCCCGGATCGCCATCTGGCCGATGCTGCGGCGTCGCAACGCCCGCTTGGGGATCAACGGTTGCATCATCTCGGGCGTGGTGCTGGGGTCGCTGTATGGCCTGCTGCCGCTTTATCTTTCCCATCAGGGGCTCAGCGACGGCAGCGTGGGATACTGGATGGCGCTGCTGGTCAGCGCGGGTATTCTCGGCCAGTGGCCTATCGGCCGGCTGGCGGATCGCTACGGCCGCCTGATGATTTTGCGGGTACAGGTGTTTATGGTCATTATCGGCAGCCTGTCGATGCTCAGCCACGCGGCCATGGCGCCGGCGCTGTTCCTGCTGGGCTGTTCGGGTTTTACCCTTTATCCGGTGGCGATGTCCTGGGCCTGTGAAAAGGTCAGCCCGGATGAGCTGGTGGCGATGAACCAGGCGCTGCTGCTGAGCTATACGGTCGGCAGCCTGCTGGGGCCGAGCGCCACGGCATTACTGATGCAACGCTACTCCGACCGCGTGCTGTTCGTTATGATTGCGCTGGTGGCGCTGGTTTATCTGGCAATGCTGTTGCGCAAACCGGATCATCATCAAACCCCGGTGGCGACGGCCTGAATAAAACAGGGCCCCGGTTGGGGTCTTGCGGTTGCGGTCAACCGGTGCGTTTTGGTCGTGGTAGGCGGTTTGCCGCGGCGGCGGCTGGCGGGGAGGCGTATGTTGCCGCGGAGTGGGTTTCGCTGGGGACTTGCGGGGTGGTGTATGTTATCGCGGCGTGGGTTTCGCTGGGGGCTTGCGGGGCGGTGTAAGTTATCGCGGCGTGGGTTTCGTTTGGGGCTTGTGGGGCGGCGTATGATACGCCGGAGTGGGTTTCGCTTGCCGTGCGTTAGGTGGTTATATGTAGCGCCGGGCGCCGGCAAGCGACAAAGAGGCCGTACCGCGACGGCCTCCTTGACCTCCGCGCGCCCGGCAGGTCGCGCGTCGCTGCGCGATGCCTTCCGCCGCCAATGCCCCCGTAATGCACCGGCCCGGTTAGCGCTCCCGGCGCAACCGGGCCTTTCGCCGCTCCCGGCGGCTCATGCCGGGGTCACAGGCGCCGTCAGCGCGCTTTATGCCGGTCCACATGTCGCTGTTGGCCATGCGTTTTATGAAGTGGCTGCGGCGCTGTTGCTTGGGACAGGATCGGCGTCGGGATAGGATTGACCATTATGGGATGCAATGGGTGTGGCATGCCGCTGGCGCTGCGAAAAGCAGGTCGTACAGAGGTACACTTATCGGTCAGGCAGGCATACATTAAGGCAGCAACGTGTTTATCATTCAATATTAAGCTTTAAGTTTTAACAGTAAGCATTACACTTTCAGTCACCAGTCACCAGTCACCAGCCACCAGCCACCAGCCACCAGCCGCCAGCCTTCACTCAAAAGCCGGTAGTCTCCGACCTAAAATAAATGTGATGTTTTTCCCGGTAAGCGCATAGCGCTAAGTACCCTAACACGTTGTTTTACTTACAGACGATGGTGTTGACGTTGTGCCGGCATAGAGTGCGCCGGCGGCGAGCATCGCGGCGGGATGAGCCGCCGGGAGCGGCGAAAGCTAAGGGCCGCGCCGGGAGCGCGTCCCGTGCGGTCCCAAAGCCGGGATGGGCGCTGTCGGGAACCGCGCAGCGGCGCACGATCTGCCGGACGCCAGGGAGTCCAGAGGGACCGTGCGTACGGTCCCTCTGGTCGCTTGCCGGCGCCAGGCAATACATAGCCCCCTCAAACTAAAGCAAGCGAAAACCTCACCCCTGTGACAAACACCACCTCACCCCCGTGACACACACCACCCCGCCGCCGCGACATCCCCTCACCAGCCCAGCGTTAAACAACCCAACATACCCAATCCCCGAGCGTAGCGCCCCATCAAGGCGGCCGGTGCGCCAACCGACGCAAGGCCCCGGTTTGGGCCCGGTCAATTAGCTGCTCCGCGGCAGCGGACTCAGGTTAAGCACCGCGCTGTCCATATCCTCGCCGCGCTCGAACCGCCAGCACCGGGTATGATAACGGGCAACGCTGTTACGGTGGGCGACGCTTATCAGGGTGATCCCCGGAAGCCGCTCCGTCAGCAGGCGGTACATCAACTGTTCGTTTTCATCATCCAGCGCGCTGGTCGCCTCATCCAGAAACAGGATATCCGGTTTGATCAGCAGCGCGCGGGCAAACGCCAGACGCTGCTGCTCGCCCGGCGATAGCCAGTGGCTCCAGTTGGCCTGCTGGTGCAGCATGGGTTGCAAATGACCCAGACGACACAGGTCCAGCATCGCGCGCATATGATCTTCTGTAAAGTGATCCGGCGCTTCCGGATAACACAGCGCTTCGAGCAGGTTACCGATAGGGATATAGCTGCGCTGCGGTAAAAACAGCACTTTTTTGCCCGCCTGCAGGCTGATATTCCCGGCGCCATACGGCCAGATGCCGGCAATAGCCCGCAGCAGGGTGGACTTGCCGCAGCCGGAGGGGCCGGCGATCAGCACCCGTTCGCCCGGGGCGATGGCTTGCGTGGCGTCGTGGAACAGGACACGACCCGAGGGGATGGTTAAACTCAGCCCGGTCAGCGCCAGGGCGGTATCCGTCGCGTCGTCGCGCGTAATGGCCGTCTTCTGGCTGCTGTGACGCTCCACCGCAGCGTTAAACCCCGCCAACCGGTTAATACAGGCTTTCCAGTTGGCCAACTGATTAAACGCGTCGATAAACCATGACAGCGCGCCCTGTATTTCACCAAACGCCGATGAAATCTGCATCAGCGTGCCAAGCTGGATGGCACCGGAAAAATAACGCGGCGCCGCCACCAGGATCGGGAAAATAATGGCAAACTGACCATAGAAATTGCTGGCCACATTCAGCCGCCGGCTAACGCGCATAATGGACCACCAGTTGGCGCGGATGGCTTCGAACTTGTTGTCCAGCAGGTTCGCTTCCCGGGGTTCGCCCTGGTAAAGGGCAATGGCATCATTATTTTCGCGAATACGAATCAGGCCAAACCGGAAATTAGCCTCAAATTTTTCCTGTTGGAAACCCAAACGCACCAGCGGTCTGCCTACATACCAAATCAGCAGCGATCCCAGCCCGGCATATAATATGGCGAACCACACCATATACCCCGGCACGGTAAACAGATGCCCGCTCAGGGTAAACGACAGCGGTCCGCTCACCGACCATAAAATGGAAATAAAAGAAACAAAAGTCACCACGCTTGAGAGCAAACCCAGGGCCAGCGACAGGGTGCCGCTGGTCAGCGCGTTCAGGTCTTCGGCGATACGCTGATCCGGGTTATCGACCGTCTGCTGTTGCTCGGTATGGTAATAGGCATGATGATGCAGCCATTTCGCCATATATTGCCGCGTCATCCAGCGCCGCCAATACATTTGCAGGCCCTGGGTGAGGTAAATTTTATAGATGGAGATCAGGATAAATAACAATGCCAGCCAAGTGAACCTGATCAGCTGGCTTTTGAACACCGCAAAATTTTTATTTTGCAACGCGTCATAAAATACCCGGTTCCATTCATTGAACAGTACGCTGATATACACCGTGGACAATGAGAGGATAATAATCACCGCCAGCATACCCCAGGCGCGCCATTTTTCCTCGGAACGCCAAAACGGCTTAATCAACTGCCAGATTTCCCGCCAGCCCGCAGCTTTAATGGGTGAAGCTTTCATAGTTAACGTATCGTTTTCAATTGTTCAAAAAGGCAATAATACGGCATAGGCTCCCAGTTCTCTAAAAATAATGAGCCTGTTTAGCACCTAAAGGTGTAACAACTCCTGTCGTGAAAAAAGAAGACCTTACACAGCCCGGTTATACCAGGCGTCTTATGCGGGATATCACCGGCGCCGCGAAACGGCGTGGCCCGGAGCGATACCGGAACAAGAGGGGCGGGGGCGGGACTTGGGCTGAATGACCGGGTATCATCCCGGCCGGCCGTGAATGCGTGGTCGATCATATCCCCCGGGGGCAATGGGGGACATCATGGTCAGTACATCACTTTATGGCCATAGCCGGCCAGGATATTCTTCACGCGTTCCATGATTTCCGTAGAGGGCGGCTTAACGCCGTCGAGCTTGTACTCTTCACCCATGGCAATCCATTTATGCTTACCCAGCTCATGGTAGGGCAGCAGCTCGATTTTTTCGATATTGGCCATGTCCTTGGTGAACTCGCCCAGCATATGCACGGATTTATCGTCGTCCGACCATCCCGGCACCACCACATAACGGAGCCAGGTACGCTTGTTGATTTTTTGCAGGTAGCGCGCAAAATCCAGCGTGCGGTGGTTGGACACCCCAACCAGGTTTTGATGTATATCGTCGTTCATTTCCTTGATATCCAGCATGACCAGGTCGGTGACGTCCAGCAGTTCGTCAATGACCGGATCGTAGCGCCGGACATAGCCATTGGTATCCAGGCAGGTGGTAATGCCTTCGGCATGGCAGGCGCGAAACCAGTCGCGCACAAATTCCGCCTGCAGTATGGCTTCACCGCCGGACGCGGTAACGCCGCCGCCGGACGCGTTCATGAAATGACGGTAGGTCACCGTTTCCTTCATGATTTCTTCAACCGTGATTTCCTTGCCGCCATGGGTATCCCAGGTGTCGCGGTTATGACAGTAGAGACAGCGCATCAGGCAGCCCTGGAAAAAAATGATGAAACGGATGCCGGGGCCGTCGACGGTACCACAGGATTCAAACGAATGGATGCGTCCTATACGTGGTGTAACTGTCTCGGCCACGGCGGAGGAATCAGTTTTAAAACAGGTTGTTACATTATTCATAGAGTGCCAACTAGTGCTAAAGGATGCTGATTGGTGGACATGATATGAACACTCCATTAAGCAGGGTGAGTAACTCCGCAGCGGGTAAGCAGCCAGGCGCAAATTCCCTTAGGCCCTCGGTTGCCGTGCCGTGGAAAGTCCCAAAATAAATATCAGTAGAATTATATTACCTCTATTCATTATACAATGCGTGGCTGATGTGTGCCAAATACCTGCAACGTCAGGTCGTTCGTTGCATCAGGCTTCGTTGTGGGGAATGTTAACCAATCATCGTCAGGCCGAAAACAGAGCCTGATTGTTCCTGTTGGCGCTAGGGGGCACTCATAGCGAAACGGGGGAGTAGGGCGTTTTTCATCCGCTATTGATATGGGCATCAATTGGGCAATCAAAAGCCGCATGACGTGAGCTTGTCCTTAAGGGTTTTATGAGCAATTGAGGGTGACATTATCCGTGGATGATTTGGCTTGCTGGATCGCTGTGTCAGTCTGCGGATAGTGGTTTTCCACTGCGTCGCGCTGCTGATTTTAAACACAGGGAAACGACCTTGCCCGCTGGCTTGCCCTTAAACACGCGAATCGGCGTTTTCTCAGCCATTTTACGGGCATTACATGCTTACGTCATCTGATAACGATTATCTCGATAGTAACCGGGACTTGATTATTAAGGTCGACAGGTATTAAACTTAACATGCTATGCTTGTTTGAAACCTGGCTTACCGTTTTTAGCCCGCCATTCTTTCACTTCCTGGAGAACACCTCGCGGGCTGTCTTCCCTACCGGCATCCGGATAATAGATTACATCTGAGCCATAGGGGTGTTCGGTGATTTTTTTAAAATGTAAAATCATCCGATCATTTAGAGCAGAATACTCATCGCCTTCAAGTCCCGATGTATTATTAAAAAATTGCCCCAGGAACTCTAAAAATTCTTGTTCGGTATAATCTTCATAATTTTCTTTGAGTAACATTTTATTTTGAGCCTTTATTTGAATGAGCTTCGATATGTTGCTTGGGTGATAATACACGCAAATTATCAATGTCATAAACTGCCCCGTCATGTTGGATGGGCTGCATATGATGAATTTCGAATTTTCGACGTTGACCGACCCATTCAGCTTCTCGAGTCACCGGAGCTGAGCCTTTTCGCAAATTTTCACTGGCAGCTTCGCCAAATTGATTCGATAATTCTGGGCTGCTACTCAATTCAAGCCAGAATGCTTTGCGAAAAGCTTTAAAAGAGCTGAATTGCCTTCCACGCAATTTATCCGCTATCTGTGCCGGTATCGGAGCACCATTTTCAGTCGCCGCATCCCTAAGCCAATTATCACCCACCTCCTGGCCCCTTCCTGTAACCACTCCCGGCAGGTCCCGAGGCCCTTGCAGCATAACATAAACCGGCCGATACCCACTATCACTCGGGGGCACCACTATCAGGTCGTTAAAATCACATTCATCGTTAGCGGGGAAGGGCAACACCGTCGGCAGCGTGACCGGCTTTGCCTCATTACCCGTATGGGATAGTGATTTTGGCGCGTCGCTTGGTGTCACCAGTGCACCCAGGCCCTGGGCGCCCGGCGCTTTTTCGGGGGTGACGAAAATGGTTCGCCCGGGTAAGCCGCCTGCCGGTGGTATTGAGCAGCGGAAAACGCCATTGCCCGTAGGCTCGCCTTTAAACACGCGAATCGGCGTCTTCTCAGCCGTTTTCACCAGCTCAAGCTGAACCCTTTGGCCATCAATGCGTAGACGACCCCGAAATTCGGACTCGATGGTGGTGTGGTTATTCGCTGCGATGGCGAGTACTTTAGCCGCAGGCAAATTTAGCGCATCAGCCGGAAGTGTTTGCCTGTAGTGTTTTGCGCCTGGAAGCGAACTGCCTTCACCCGCTTTTAGTGGATGTAGACCAACGGCAACGGTCGTGACCTTAGCGCCAATGGGGCTTGCGGCAGCGGAGGCTTTTAACGCCTTTACCCCTTCTTTGGTCGCCATCGAGACGTTTTGCCAATTTAATGGCGATACCAGGGTGGCGGCGTTCGGTGAGGCTGGAGTTTGTGCAAACGCCTGCGCTCGGGTGTCACTAGCTTGAGTGGCTCTCCTCGGCGCCAGGTGAGGTTTTCCGCTAGAAACCGGCACGTTTAATGCCGCGTTTGCTGCCCTAACCGGCACGGCATTTAACTGCGCCCTCCTCACCAAATTATCATTTGTCGCCGGTAGTGCGGTGCGCTCCGGTCTGCGTGTACCATCACGCATCCCGCACTGCTCGCGCGTGCCTTCGCAGATTTCACCGCCTACTGCAAATCCGTTGCCGCCGTTTAACACCGCCTCGCGGCCATAGCCCGCTGCCACGGTCCCTGCTGCGTTTATCGCCGCAGCAGCAGTGGCGAGTTGCGATACATCGCGTCCCGGCACCTTATCGCTGCCTTCACCCGCCTTACCGCTATAGGCTAACAACCCCATGCCTAGGGGAAGTCTGGCCATCCCCAGCGCGGCCGCCTTGAGTTCGCTTATCGCGGAGTGTATTCCAACGCTCTGAACCCTGCTGCCGACAGCGGATGCCAGACCACCTTCAGCAACGACAGTGGCCAGAGTCGCCACCCCGCTTGAGCCCACGGCTGGCGCTATGTCTCGCCGTGCGTTAACCTCCGCCAGGGACGGTGGGACGGATGCGGAATTGGCGCAAACGCCTGCTGGGGGTTTGCCGTTTGCACTGATATCCGCTGCCGGACAATGCTGGGCGCTGTCGCAGTGCGCCGGTAACCCGCTTTGCCGCACATGCGGTGTGGCGCAATTTTTAGCATCCAGCTCAGCTTGACGCTGCAGTGCCTGTTTTTCACGTTCACAGGCTGCGCGTTCGGCTTGCAGACGCGACCACAGTCTAAAACGGTCCCGGGCCTGCTGTTGCGCTAGCCGTTGGGCCTCGGCTTTATTTTTTTCCCTGGCGTCCTGCTGGCTGACCCTTTTTTCATTCAGGTGGTGGCCGAAAGTACGGCCGGCGGTTTCAATCTCGCCATGGTTGCCCTCTCCTACAGGCGTCCCGGTAGATGAAAGGTCAACGGGGTAACTAAATACGCAGCTATTGCCGTGATGATTGGTTTTCACCACATAGATATTTTTAGCCACGCCTTTGCCAGACTCGACAGGTGAAAAATTAGTGACGCTATGCACAGTATTTCCGGCTACCCAGGTACAGTCCCTGGAAAATGAGATTTTGCCGGTTGGGGAGCAACCATTATTAAAAATGTTGTGAAAATTGCCGCAGCCGCCGGCCAATGTAATACTGGATTGATGCACGGCTATGGCTCTGTCCATACATATAGCGGGAGGGCATCGATCCGCAGTAGTCCCGTAATCACCATAGCTTCCATCTCCCCGGCCGCCGCCCCCCCTATCGGCTGGACAACTTCGATTGGGGCCACAGCTGCCGGCGCTCGGGCCACAGCTGCCACGCGAGCCACCGCCGCCATTAGACGGCCCGCAGGTACCTCCCACCCCTACGCCCCCACCGCCTGAACATCCGCCAGGTCCACCACCTTCACGTCCCATATGTCCTCCTTGATATATCCGTGATACTGCAAGCTGCAGGTGCGTTGGCTACGTGCGCTCACCCGAACCACTTACCTGAGTGGGTTCATCGGGTTCCTTACTTGCCGCCTTCCTGCAATTTGAATTATTTTGGGTATAAATTATTTAATAAACTGACGCGCTATTCTTTTTATTTAATCAAGGCGATATTTATAATGCTGGATTAATACGAAATAAAAATTAATCACAAATAATATATTCAATGGCCGCTTCAATGATTTAACTTAAAGTATTCCGCTTGAGGCGGTCCATGCCAATGACCGAATACGGTAGCGGCATATCGATTTTTATGTGCAACAGTTATCTATAAATACCACTGAGCGGTTTTCTGCTAACAGAGTGCGCTGCCTTTGGTCATCAACTACATGGTAAGCTCATCTCGTTAACGCTATTCTGCCGTGATAAACGCACTTTACCTTGGGATTAATGGAGAGTGTATGCATTGTAGCTAAACGAATTATTTATTTCGGGGTTGTGATGTGCATTGGCGTGTTTTAGAAAAAGAATAATAATTAGATAAGAGTGGGATTTCTTACGTTTTATCAAAAAAGCCTAAATTAACCTAAAATTAACCAAAATAGCAAATGAGGATCTCATGCGCGACCTTTGTCCATCAAGAGTTAGGATTGATTACTATTTTAACGGAGAAATAAAAAGGCCCCACTTTCGTGGAGCCTTTATTTTACGCCTTTTCAGACGGTGAGGGAAATTACATTGACGCGGTGAAGGTACGGGTAATGACGTCCTTCTGCTGTTCTTTGGTCAATGAATTGAAGCGTACCGCATAGCCGGACACACGGATGGTCAGGTTAGGGTAGTCTTCCGGATGTTCCATGGCTTGCACCAGCATTTCACGGTTCATCACATTCACGTTCAGATGCTGACCGCCTTCAACGCCGGCTTCATGATGGAAATAACCGTCCATCAGGCCCGCCAGGTTGGCCCTGCGCACATCTTCATCTTTACCCAATGCTTTAGGCACGATGGAGAAGGTGTAGGAAATACCGTCTTTCGCATAGGCAAACGGCAGTTTGGCAACCGAGGTCAACGAGGCGACGGCGCCTTTCTGGTCACGGCCGTGCATCGGGTTGGCGCCCGGTCCGAACGGCGCGCCTGAACGACGTCCATCAGGGGTATTACCGGTCTTCTTACCATAAACCACGTTCGAGGTGATGGTCAGGATGGACTGGGTCGGTACCGCGTTACGGTAGGTCGGCAGTTTCTGAATTTTCTTCATGAAACGTTCTACCAGGTCGCAGGCGATATCATCGACGCGTGAGTCATTGTTACCGAACTGCGGATATTCGCCTTCGATATCAAAGTCAACGGCCATGCCTTCGGCATCACGGATAGGCTTAACCTTGGCGTACTTGATGGCGGACAGTGAGTCGGCGGCAACGGACAAGCCGGCGATACCACAGGCCATGGTACGGTATACGTCGCGGTCATGCAGCGCCATCAGCGCGGCTTCGTAGCTGTACTTGTCATGCATATAGTGAATGACGTTCAGCGCGGTGACGTACTGTTTAGCCAGCCAGTCCATGAAGTGGTCCATGCTGCTCAGCACGGTATCATAGTCCAGTACGGCATCCATGATTGGCGCGGTTTTAGGGCCGACCTGGATTTTGGCTTTTTCGTCCATGCCGCCGTTGATTGCGTACAGCACCATTTTGGCCAGGTTGGCGCGGGCGCCGAAGAACTGCATTTGTTTACCGACAACCATCGGGCTGACGCAACAGGCGATAGCGTAATCGTCGTTGTTGAAATCGGGACGCATCAGGTCATCGTTTTCATACTGTACGGAAGACGTATCGATAGACACCTTGGCGGTGAATTTCTTCCAGCTGATCGGCAGTTTTTCCGACCACAGGATGGTCATGTTCGGTTCAGGAGCCGGTCCCATGGTGTACAGGGTATTCAGGAAACGGAAGCTGGTCTTGGAAACCAGGGTACGGCCGTCAACGCCCATGCCGCCCAGGGATTCGGTGGCCCAAATCGGGTCGCCGGAGAACAGTTCGTCATATTCCGGGGTACGCAGGAAACGGACCATACGCAGTTTCATGACCAGGTGGTCAATCAGTTCCTGTGCTTGTTCTTCAGTGATTTTGCCGGCTTTCAGGTCGCGTTCGATAAAGATATCAAGGAACGTCGAGGTACGGCCGAAGGACATGGCGGCGCCGTTCTGGGATTTCACCGCGGCCAGATAGCCGAAGTAGGTCCACTGCACGGCTTCCTGCGCGGTGGTTGCCGGAACGGAGATGTCGCAACCGTATTTGGCGGCCATTTCCTTGATTTGCGCCAGGGCGCGATGTTGTTCGGCGATTTCTTCACGCAGACGGATAGTCGCTTCCAGATCTTCGCCGTTTTCCATTTTGCTTTGCAAAGAGGTGAACTGGGCGAATTTATCTTTCATCAGGAAGTCGATGCCGTACAGGGCGATACGACGGTAGTCGCCGATGATGCGGCCACGGCCGTAGGCATCGGGCAGACCCGTCAGGGCCCCGGTTTTACGGCATTTCAGGATGTCCGGAGTATAGACATCGAACACACCCTGGTTATGGGTCTTGCGGTATTCGGTAAAGATTTTCTTGATTTCCGGATCCAGCTCGCGGTCATACGCTTTGCAGGAGCTTTCAACCATCTTGATGCCGCCGAACGGAATCAGGCCGCGTTTCAACGGCGCGTCGGTTTGCAGGCCGACGATTTTTTCCAGGCCCTTGGCGATATAACCGGCGTCATGGGAGGTAATGGTAGAGGCAACATCCGTATCAAAATCAACCGGCGCATGGGTGCGGTTTTCGGTTTTGATGCCTTCCATAACCTTGCCCCACAGTTCCGTGGTGGCGGGAGTAGCACCTGCCAGGAAGGCTTCGTTGCCTTCATAGGGGGTATAGTTTTTCTGGATAAAGTCACGAACATTGACTTCATTCTGCCAGTCGCCTTTGCTAAAACCTTCCCAAGCAGTGGCTAGTTTTGTGTTCAGATCGGTCATTGTATACCTACCTTCTAATGTGGATTTCTTGAAACCCGGCTTTACGATGCGAGACAAACAGGTTAATGCTTGTTCCCACCGCGCAGATAAATCATCCAGTACGTCAACCCTACCAGTAACCCCCCGCCGATAATGTTGCCGATGGTAACCGGTATCAGATTATCGATGATAAAGTTGCTAATGGTCAGGTGTGAAAACTGTTCTGGTGCCATCCCAACGGCCTGCCAGAATTCCGGCGCTGCGAAATTCTTGATAACGATGCCCAGCGGGATCATAAACATATTGGCGATGCTATGCTCAAAACCGCTGGCAACGAACATCGCGACCGGGAAAATCATGGCGAACATTTTATCCGTCAGGCTGCGGCCGGAATAACTCATCCACACCGCCAGGCAGACCATCAGATTAGCCAGGATCCCCAGACATACCGCTTCGATAAAAGTATGGTGCATTTTATGATCGGCGGTTTGCAAAACGTTAAGGCCCCACGCGCCGTTTGCCACCATATGCTCACCGGAGAACCAAATCAGGGCGACGAAAAACAACGCGCCGAACAGGTTGCCGATGTAGACGTTGATCCAGTTGCGAACCAGCTGTCCCCAGGTGATGCGTCCGCTGGCTTTCGCCACCATGATGAGCACCGTGGAGGTGAACAGGTCGGCGCCGCAAACCACCACCAACATTAATCCCAACGAAAAGCATATACCGCCGATAAGCTTGGAGATGCCGTAAGGCATGGTGCCGGCACCGGTGGTAGCTGTAATATAGAACGCGAAGGCTATGGAAATAAAAACGCCGGCGGTAATGGCCAGAAAAAACGTTTTTGACGGTTGCTTGGTTGCTTTATAGACGCCCGCCTCTTCAGCAACTTTCGCCATGGCATCGGGTAATTTCAGGTCAAAAGGGTTGTCAGACTTCACACAAACTCTCTCGTTGGATTAATTAACGACCTAATTCTAACAAACGAGTATAGAGCAAAAATTGATATAGATCATAATGGCCCAAACTTAATCCCCCTTGACAGGCAAGATAAGACGTCTCATTTATTTCAAATATTTGATAAATAAAGAAAAAATAAATTTTAATTATTACATAAAGATTTGAAGACCACATTTTTTGTACATTTTGACGCGTTATGGAATAGCCATTAATGTGGGTAATTTGTTTCATCCGGACCTATTATTTTGCCGGATTTTACTTTCCTGAAACAATGACGCTAAAAAGGAAACGTCAATAACCGCGCTGTTATCTTCACCTCGGCTTCCTATTTATGGCTCTACTATACGCGCAAGGCACAAAAAATGCAGGGTTATCTTGTGGCCCACGGGCACGGCGGGCCGTCGTCATGGCCGCCGGGCGCGATGCCCGACGGTCGTGCATGTGATGCCGGGATGTTCACCGTCCCGGCGCGGCGGATCGGCGGTTTGCAGCGGCGCGCCGGCGTAACCTTATGCCAGGCGCCAATAGCGGCGTTTGGCCACCTGCAGCTTTTCATAGGCGGCAAGCAGGGCGCGGTGGGTGGGCAGGGCGTGCAGGTCGCTGTCGATATCGAATAAGCCGTAAAAACAGTTTTCGCCCTTAAGCGCCGCCTGCGCGCGCTCAAGCGTGGCCTGGCCGTACATGCGCGCAAAGGCGGCAACATACTGCCCCAGCTCGCGGTCCGGTTCCTGGGTCAGCAACAGCAGGCTATGCAGGCAGCGGTAAAAATTTTCGCGTTCCGGCGTAAAAACCGATGCATTGAAGTCCCTGGTCCATTCGGTCCACATCAGCGCCTGCTCCAGGTCGCCGCCCGCCAGCGCCAGCATCACCTTCAGTTCGCCCACGCGCAGGGTAAACCAGCCGTTATCCCTGCCGGTCGCCAGCCCCAGCAGTTCCCGGACGCGGGTGAAATCGTCCAGCCCTTCGTCGTCCAGCTGCTCTATCAGCGCCAGGTAGCGCTGCTTCGGCCAGCGGCTGCCGGGCAGGCTGGTCAGGGTGGCGCGCAGATGGGCGGCCATGGTGTTATTGGCCAACAGCAAGTCTTCAACCGGATAGATATCCGACATCCCGGGCACCAGGATGCGGCAGGCATACACATCCAAATGCTCGTAATCGGCGATATAGACTTCGGCGTGCAGGCGCTGGAAAATGGCCATCAGGGTGGTGAATTCGTCGCCGGTGCTGCCGCTGAAGTCCCAGTCGGCAAAGTCGTAATCAGCATCCTGCTTAAACAGATCCCAGGAAATCAGGCCGCTGGAGTCGATAAAATGGGTTTCCAGATTGGTCTGCTCCGCCACTTCCTCGTCGTCAAAGGTCGGCGGCGTGAACACATCCAGGTCTTTCAGGCTGCGGCCCTGCAACAATTCGGTTACCGTGCGTTCCAGCGCCACTCCGAAGTCCGGATGCGCGCCAAACGAGGCAAAGCAGGTGCCGTTGGCGGGATTAAACAATACCACGCACATCACCGGATACAGCCCGCCCAGCGACGCGTCATAGGCGAAAATCGGGAAGCCCTCCTCTTCCAGGCGGGCGATGGCCTCGATCACGCCGGGATAGCGGGCCATTACCGCCGGCGGGATAGCCGGCAGGCTTATGGACTCGGCGATAATCCGGTTCTTTATATGGCGCTCGAACACTTCCGACAATGCCTGCACCCGGGCTTCATTGGCGGTATTGCCCGCCGACATGCCGTTGGAGACATACAGGTTGCCGATGATGTTCACCGGGATATACACCGTCTGCCGGTCAGACTGACGCTCAAACGGCAGGGCGCAGATGCCGCGCGCGGCATTGCCTGATTGCAGGTCGACCAGCGCGGGCGCGGTCAGTTCCTGCTGCGGATCGTAAAATGCCCGCAGGCCATCGTCGAGGATGCCCGACGGCAAACGGCCATCGGCGGGCAGCGCGAACCATTTCTCGTTGGGATAATGCACGAACCCGTCATTGGCGATACTGGCGCCAAGATAAAAATCGGCAAAAAAATAGTTGGTGGACAACCGCTCGAAATACTCGCCCAGCGCCGACGCCAGGGCGGCTTTTTTACTGGCGCCCTTACCGTTGGTAAAACACAGCGGACAGTCGCGATCGCGGATATGCACCGACCACACGTGCGGCACGGGATTGAGCCAGGAAGCCTCTTCGATATTAAATCCCAGCGCGCCGAGCTGCTGGTAAAAGCGGGCGATGGAGTCTTCTAGGGCGGCGTCTTTACCGGGAATAAATGTTTGTGACATGCAGGTTCTCTTTTTATTGTCTTGAAAGGCGCATAATACGGTGTTTTCTGCCGTGCCTCCATGTATTCCCCCGATCGTGAGCGCGGCAGCGGCCGGTTTTATCCGCCCTGGCGCCGTTAAGACCGGGTGCGGGTGGCGGCGCTGAAATTACGCGCGATAAGCAATAACCGTTGCGACGCCCCGATGCGAGTGATAAAAACGATAGAATGAGTATTAACGAATTTTTTGGCCAACGTGGTGGATGGAAATGAATCAGGTGTTTAATTTTAGCGCCGGTCCGGCAATGATACCGGTGGAAGTCTTGCGGCGCGCGGAGCAGGAACTGTGCAACTGGCACGGTCTGGGTACGTCGGTGATGGAGATCAGCCATCGCAGTAAGGAATTTATCGAGGTGGCCCGGGAGTCCGAACAGGATCTGCGCGAGCTGCTGAGTATTCCGGACCATTATAGGGTGCTGTTCTGCCACGGCGGCGCGCGGGCGCAGTTTGCCGCGGTGCCGCTCAATCTGTTGGGCGACAGCGCCAGCGCCGACTATATCGACGGCGGCTACTGGGCGCACAGCGCTATAAGCGAAGCGCAAAAATATTGTGACCCGAAGGTTATCGACGTCAAAACACGGATTGACGGCCTGCGCGCGATCAAGCCCATGCGCGAATGGAACTTATCCGCCGACGGCGCCTACGTGCATTACTGTCCGAACGAAACCATCGACGGCCTGGCGATTGATGAATTGCCTGATTTCGGCGATAAAGTGGTCGTCGCCGATTATTCCTCCACTATTTTGTCCCGTCCCCTGGATGTCAGCCGTTTTGGCGTGATCTATGCCGGCGCGCAGAAGAATATCGGCCCGGCGGGCCTGACGCTGGTGATTGTGCGTGACGACCTGCTGGGCAAGGCGCGGCGCGAGCTGCCGTCGGTGCTGGATTATAAGGTGCTGGCGGAGAATGACTCCATGTTCAATACGCCGCCCACCTTTGCCTGGTACCTGTCCGGCCTGGTATTTAAATGGCTGAAGGCGCAGGGCGGACTGGTGGAAATGGACAAACGCAACCAGGCCAAGGCGGATACATTGTATCATTACATCGACCAAAGCGATTTCTACCGCAACGATGTCGCCCCGGCCAACCGTTCGCGCATGAACGTGCCCTTTTTACTGGCGGATGCGGCGCTGGATAAACTGTTCCTGGATGAATCCGTCGCGGCGGGGCTGCACGCGCTGAAAGGCCATCGCGTCGTGGGCGGGATGCGCGCTTCCCTGTATAATGCCATGCCCCTGGCGGGCGTCGAGGCGCTGGTGTCCTTTATGGATGGATTCGCCCGGCGCCATGGCTAACTCCGTACTGACGGGCAGGATGGGCCGGGTCGTTAAGCCGCGGTAAATACCGCCTTGGAAACTCCGGCGCGCCGTTGCGGCTCTCATCCGTGAGAGCCGCCCTGCGGGTCAACGCCTGTGCGTTATTTTAAGGCGTTCCCGGCGCGCCGCGCTTTGCCCTCCTTGCCTATTACCCCCGCTTCACGCTGTTGTGCGGGTTTATAATCGCCTGAGTTTTTGTTTTTGCTGGAGAACGCGCTTCACATGCTGGAATCCCTGACCCTACAACCGGTGGCACTTGTCGATGGCACCATTAATCTTCCCGGCTCGAAAAGCGTTTCGAACCGGGCGCTGTTGCTGGCGGCGCTGGCCGACGGCACCACCCGCCTGACCAATCTGCTCGACAGCGACGATGTGCGCCATATGCTCGATGCCCTGGCCGCGCTCGGGGTCGTCTGCCGGTTAAGCGACGATCGCAGGACATGCGAGATCGATGGCCGGGGGCAGGCCCTGACCGCGCCGGCGCCGCTGTCGCTGTTTCTCGGCAACGCCGGCACCGCCATGCGGCCCCTGGCAGCAGTGCTGTGCCTGGGCCGGCATGACATTACCCTGACCGGCGAGCCGCGCATGAAAGAGCGTCCCATCGGTCATCTGGTGGATGCCCTGCGCCAGGGCGGCGCGGAGGTGGATTACCTGGAGCAGGAAAATTACCCGCCGTTGCGTTTGCGCGGCGGTTTTCGCGGCGGCGATATTACCGTCGACGGCAGCGTGTCCAGCCAGTTTCTCACCGCCCTGCTGATGACGGCGCCGCTGGCCGCCGGGGATACCACCATCCGCATCAAAGGCGAGCTGGTTTCCAAGCCGTATATTGATATCACCCTGGCGTTGATGAAAACCTTTGGCATACAGGCGCGCCATGACGACTACCGGGTGTTTTACCTGCAAGGCGGCCAGAGGTATAGCTCGCCGGGCGAGTATCTGGTGGAGGGCGATGCCTCGTCCGCGTCGTATTTCCTGGCGGCGGCGGCCATCCGCGGCGGCACGGTGCGGGTTACCGGTATCGGCAAAAACAGCGTGCAGGGCGATATCCGCTTCGCCGATGTGCTGGAGCGCATGGGCGCCACCATCCGCTGGGGCGATGATTTTATCGAATGCCGCCGGGGCGGGCTGCACGCCATCGATATGGACATGAACCATATTCCCGACGCCGCCATGACCATCGCCACCACCGCCCTGTTCGCCGACGGCGGCACCACCACCCTGCGCAATATCTACAACTGGCGCGTCAAGGAAACCGACCGGCTGGCGGCCATGGCCACCGAGCTGCGCAAAGTGGGCGCCGGCGTGGTGGAGGGCGAGGACTATATCGCCATCACGCCGCCGGCCAGGCTGATATCCGCCGCGATCGACACCTATAACGATCACCGTATGGCGATGTGCTTCTCCTTGGTGGCGTTGTCCGATACCCCGGTGACTATCCGCGATCCGAAGTGCACCAATAAAACCTTCCCCGATTATTTCCGCCAGCTGGCCGCCATCAGCACCCTGGCGTAACCCGCTTTTCCCGTTTATTCACCGGCCGTGCGGCGCGCCGGTGAATGAAAACGCGCGCGCGGTGTCTTAATTTCACGATCCTGACGCCGAAGGGTAACCGTTATTCCTTATGATGCGTATAATGCATCATAGTAAATTCATTATTTATGGAACCAGAATCAAACCGCTGAGAGGAGAAAACAATGACAGCAGTAGTCCCGGTGATCACCATCGACGGACCGAGCGGTGCAGGGAAAGGCACTCTGTGTAAAGCATTGGCGGAAGCATTAGGGTGGCATCTGCTGGATTCGGGGGCCATTTACCGCGTCCTGGCCCTGGCGGCGTTGCACCACCAGGTCGATATCAACGCGGAGGAAGCGCTGGTGCCGCTGGCGGCGCATCTCGACGTACGCTTCAAGGTACAGGCGGGCGAGCTGGAAATCATCCTCGAGGGCGAGGATGTCAGCGGTGAAATCCGTAACGAGGAGGTGGGCAATACCGCCTCCAAGATTGCCGCGTTTCCCCGGGTGCGCGAGGCCCTGCTGCGTCGGCAGCGGGCATTCCGCGAGGCGCCGGGCCTGATTGCCGACGGCCGGGATATGGGCACCGTGGTGTTTGCCGAGGCGCCGGTGAAGATTTTTCTCGACGCGTCCTCGGAAGAAAGAGCGCACCGCCGCATGCGGCAGTTGCAGGAAAAGGGCTTTAGTGTTAACTTTGAACGCCTTTTATCCGAGATAAAGGAAAGGGACGAACGCGACAGGAACCGCCCGGTGGCGCCGCTGGTTCCGGCATCAGATGCTCTGGTACTGGATTCCACCCGCATGACTATCGATGAAGTGATAGCTCAGGCATTGGCGCATTCACGGCGTATACTGGCGTTGTCGTAGCCTTGGAAACAACTACCCCGTTGCAGGGACTGGCAATAGGGCGTGTAAAACAACCCCATCGAGCAGGATGCCGGATGGACGTTAATCAAAAACACCTGAAGATTATCAAATATGACAGAATCTTTTGCTCAACTCTTTGAAGAATCCCTGAAAGAAATCGAAACCCGTCCTGGTTCCATCGTGCGCGGTACCGTTGTTTCCATCGATAAAGATGTCGTACTGGTTGACGCCGGTCTGAAATCCGAATCCGCTATTCCTATCGAGCAGTTTAAAAATGCTCAGGGCGAGCTGGAAATCAAGGTTGGCGATCAGGTCGACGTCGCGCTTGACGCGGTGGAAGACGGTTTCGGTGAGACCCTGCTGTCTCGCGAAAAAGCCAAGCGCCATGAAGCCTGGCTGATGCTGGAAAAAGCCTACGAAGAAGCCGCGACCGTTACCGGCATCATCAACGGCAAAGTGAAGGGCGGTTTCACCGTCGAACTGAACGGCATCCGTGCGTTCCTGCCGGGTTCGTTGGTTGACGTGCGTCCGGTACGCGATACCCTGCATCTGGAAGGCAAAGAGCTTGAGTTTAAAGTTATCAAGCTGGACCAGAAACGTAACAACGTGGTGGTTTCCCGTCGCGCGGTGATCGAGTCCGAAAACAGTGCGGAACGCGATCAGCTGCTGGAAAACCTGCAGGAAGGCATGGAAGTTAAGGGTATCGTCAAGAACCTTACCGACTATGGCGCGTTTGTCGATCTGGGCGGCGTCGATGGCTTGCTGCATATTACCGATATGGCCTGGAAGCGTGTTAAGCATCCGAGCGAAATCGTCAATGTCGGCGATGAAATCACCGTTAAGGTCCTGAAATTCGACCGTGAACGTACCCGTGTTTCCCTGGGCCTGAAACAGCTCGGCGAAGATCCGTGGGTGGCTATCGCCAAACGTTACCCGGAAGGCACTCGCCTCACCGGCCGCGTGACCAACCTGACCGATTACGGCTGCTTCGTTGAAATCGAAGAAGGCGTCGAAGGCCTGGTTCACGTTTCCGAAATGGATTGGACCAACAAAAACATCCATCCGTCCAAGGTTGTTAACGTGGGCGACGTGGTTGAAGTCATGGTTCTGGATATCGACGAAGAACGTCGCCGTATCTCCCTGGGCCTCAAGCAGTGCAAAGCCAACCCATGGCAGCAGTTCGCCGAAACCCATAATAAGGGTGACCGCGTCGAAGGCAAGATCAAGTCAATCACTGACTTTGGTATCTTCATCGGCCTGGACGGCGGCATCGACGGCCTGGTTCATCTGTCCGACATCTCCTGGAATGTTGCCGGCGAAGAAGCCGTGCGCGAATACAAGAAAGGCGACGAAATCGCGGCCGTGGTCCTGCAGGTTGACGCAGAACGCGAACGTATTTCACTGGGCGTGAAGCAACTGGCTGAAGATCCGTTTAATAACTACCTGTCTTTGAACAAGAAAGGTACCATTGTTACCGGTAAAGTCACTGCAGTTGACGCTAAAGGTGCTACAGTTGAATTAGCTGGCGGCGTTGAAGGTTACCTGCGTGCTTCCGAAGCATCGCGTGACCGCATTGAAGACGCTACCCTGGTCCTGAACGTGGGCGACGACGTTGAAGCTAAATTCACCGGCGTTGATCGTAAAAACCGCGTTGTCAGCCTGTCCGTTCGTGCTAAGGATGAAGCTGATGAGAAAGATGCTATCGCCACTGTGAACAGCACCAACAAGCAGGAAGATACCAGCAATTTCTCCAGTGCAATGGCTGAAGCGTTCAAGGCAGCTAAAGGCGAATAATAATGGGGGAGCGGCGAGACGGCCGCTCCTGGACGGTAGCTAAGTTGGGTCGTGTTCCTGCTTTATCCGCTGGAATGCGCACTTGGAGGAACTATGACCAAGTCTGAACTTATTGAAAGACTTGCTGGACAGCACGCTCATATCCCGGCAAAAATCGTCGAGGATGCTGTGAAAGAGATGCTCGAACATATGGCGACCACCCTCGCCGGCGGTGAGCGCATTGAAATCCGTGGTTTCGGCAGTTTTTCACTTCACTACCGTGCACCGCGTGTCGGACGCAACCCTAAAACCGGGGATAAGGTTGAACTGGAAGGCAAATATGTCCCCCATTTCAAGCCCGGCAAAGAGCTGCGCGACCGCGCCAATATTTATGGCTCATAATGCCTCCGGGCGTTGACCCACCGGCGTTGTAAGCCAGCCGCAAACAAGACACCTTCGGGTGTCTTTTTTTATGCCTGGACGTCAGCGGCGGTGAAAAAAGCGCCGCCGGTTGCGCCAGGGCAAATGCGCGCTTGCGCGCAGCCTGGCGCGCCCGGCTGTTAAGGCTATCTTATTGTCCTGAAGCGGCATCGCCTTATCGCATACCCCTGATGGCGGCGACCGATGGCATGGACAATACTCGGCGTCACTGTCATGTCGCCAGGATGGCACGCCGATGATTGCCGGACCCTATTACTGATGCCGTTATCCGTTAACCATATGGCGTTTTGCGCCATAGCCGGCATAGTGCCCTTGGGCTTTTTACCCGTATTGCCGGCCCCCACCGCGCTGCATGGCGTTGCGCTGGCCGCCTGGGCCTTGCTCTTATTTCCCGCTCCAGGGTGCCGTTTAGCGGCGGTATTTCTGGCCGCGTTCGCCTGGAGCGGTTTTTGCGCCATACAATTACTGGAGCAGACGGCGCTATTATCCCAACCCAGGGCTATCGTGCGCGCCCATATCGTCAGTATCCATCATGGGCATAACCCGCGCGCGGGCGCGGTGATTAAAATAACCCAGGCCGGGGGCAAACGGGTGTTTCCTCCGGTCCATGCCGCCATCAGCTGGGCGTCGCTGCCGGAGCGCTGGTGCGCCGGGCAGCAGTGGAAAATGATGCTGAAGCTGCGCCCCCAGCATAGCCGGCTCAATCAGGGCGGTTTTGACAGCCAGCGCTGGGCCGTCGCCAATCATCAACCGCTGGTGGGCCGGGTCGTCAAAGCCAAAGTGGAAGACGCCCGCTGCGGCTTGCGGCAAAGGCTTATCGACAACGCCGCCGCCCGGTTCGCCGATCTGCGCTGGCCGTCCATTTTACTGGCGCTGGGGTTTGGCGAAAGCCGGGGCATGCCGGAGGATCTACGCCTGCTGTTACAGCAAACCGGCACCGCACATCTGATGGCCATATCCGGCCTGCATATTTCACTGGCGGCCCTGTTTGGCTGGCTGCTGGCGCGCGGCGGCCAGTTTGTCCTGCCCGGGCGCTGGGTCGGCCCGGTGATGCCGCTGGCGATCGGCTGGCTGGCCGCGGCGGGGTATGTATGGATTTCCGGCGTGAATTTTCCGGCCATCCGCGCGCTGCTGGCGCTGACGCTATGGCTCCTGCTGCGTATGCGCGGCGTGTGCTGCGGGGCCTGGCAGGTTTGGCTGTGGTGCGTGGCGCTGATAGTGGTTACCGACCCGCTTAGCGTGCTGTCAAGCAGCCTGTGGCTGTCATGCCTGGCGGTGGCGGCGCTGATTTTCTGGTTTCAGTGGGCGCCGCTGCCGGCGCGTTTCCAGTCCGGGCTGCGCTGGGCCTGGCTGCGCTGGATACATTTGCAGGCCGGCATGACCCTGTTGCTGCTGCCGCTGCAATGGGGATTATTCCACGGCGTTAATCCGCTGTCGCTGCCTGCCAACCTGTGGGCGGTGCCGCTGGTGTCGTTTATCACCACGCCCCTGATCCTGGCGGCAATCTGCCTGGGCATGCTGCCGCCGCTGAGCCGTCTGCTGTGGTATCTGGCCGACCAATCGCTGACGCTGGTCTTTATGCCGCTGGCGCCGCTACAGCGTGGGTGGCGGGATTTGCCGGAAACCGGCATCCTGTGGAGCATCGGCGGCTGGCTGGCGGTGATTATCTGGCGTTTCGGCTGGTGGCGCACCTATCGACTCAATATGCTGGTGCTCGGCGCGCTGCTGCTGGCGCCGCGCGACAGGGCGGATCGGCCTCGCTGGCGGTTGGATATGCTGGACGTCGGCCACGGGCTGGCGGTGGTGGTGGAGCGCCATGGTAAAGCGCTGATATATGATACCGGCGCCGGCTGGCGCGGCGGCGATATCGGCAAAGCGGAAATCCTGCCTTATCTGGCCTGGCGCGGCCTGTCGCCGGAAGGTATTTACCTCAGCCACAGCCATCAGGATCATATCGGCGGGCTCGGCACCCTCAAACGGGCGTTCCCGGGGGTGCCGGTCGCCAGCTCTTACCGCGGCAATGGCCATCTTCCCTGCGTCGTGGGACAGCGCTGGCAATGGCAGGGACTGACGTTCAGCGTCCTGTGGCCGCCGGCGCAGGTTAAAAAAGCCGGCAATGATGATTCCTGCGTGATCAAAATAGAGGACGGCGCGTTCAGCGTGCTGTTAACCGGCGATATCGAGGCGCCGGCCGAGCGGGCCTTGCTCAGGACCGCCCGCGGCCGGCTGCGCGCCGATATTCTCCAGATCCCCCACCACGGCAGCAAAACCTCGTCCACCCGGGCCTTTTTACGCGCGGTGCGTCCAGCGGCGGCGCTGGCGTCGGCGGCGCGCTTTAATCCCTGGCGCCTGCCCGCGCCGCTCATCAGGGAGCGTTACCGGCAGGAAGGCATCGCCTGGCATGATACCGCCCGCTCAGGTCAGGTCAGTATTCATTTTTATGACAATAATTGGGTGATAAAAGGATATCGGGAGCAAATTATGCCACGTTGGTATCACCAGTGGTTTGGCGTCCACGCCGATAATGAGTAGAATGGTCGGCTATTTAGACTCAGCGCTGGTTAAATGCATGCTTAATGATAAAGATCTCTCCACCTGGCAGACGTTCCGTCGCCTATGGCCGATGATCTCCCCTTTTAAGGCGGGCCTGATAGTCTCTGCCATCGCCCTGATACTGAATGCCGCCAGCGATACCCTGATGCTGTCATTACTCAAGCCGTTGCTGGACGACGGGTTCGGCAAAAGCGACAACAGCATCCTGGTGTGGATGCCGCTGGCCGTTATCGGCCTGATGGTGGTGCGCGGTTCAACCGGTTTTGTTTCCAGTTATTGTGTATCCTGGGTATCCGGCAAAGTCGTGATGCAAATGCGCCGCCGGCTGTTCAGCCATATGATGGGCATGCCCGTGTCCTTTTTCGATCAGCAATCCACCGGTACCCTGCTGTCGCGCATTACCTATGATTCGGAACAGGTGGCCTCCTCGTCATCCAGCGCGCTGATTACCGTTATCCGCGAAACCGCCTCGATTATCGGCCTGTTTATCATGATGTTCTATTACAGCTGGCAACTTTCGCTGATCCTGGTGGTTATCGCCCCCATTGTTTCCATTGCCATCCGCCAGGTGTCGAAACGCTTTCGCAATATCAGCAAAAATATGCAGAACACCATGGGGCAGGTCACCACCAGCGCCGAGCAGATGCTGAAAGGCCATAAGGAAGTATTGATTTTCGGCGGCCAAAAGGTCGAGAACGAACGTTTCAACCATGTCAGCAACCGCATGCGCCAGCAGGGCATGAAAATGGTTTCCGCCTCGTCGGTCTCCGACCCGGTGATCCAGTTTATCGCCTCACTGGCACTGGCGTTTGTCCTGTATGCCGCCAGTTTCCCGAGCGTGATGCAAAACCTGACCGCCGGCACCATTACCGTGGTGTTCTCATCCATGATTGCGCTGATGCGCCCGCTGAAATCGCTCACTAACGTTAATTCCCAGTTCCAACGGGGCATGGCCGCTTGCCAGACCCTGTTTGCCATCCTGGATATGGAGCAGGAGAAGGATGAGGGTACGCTGGAGATCGAGCGCGCCGAAGGCCATGTTGAATTCCGCGACGTCACTTTTTATTACCCCGGCAAGGAAACACCCTCCCTTGAACATATCAGCCTGACCATCCCTGCGGGCAAAACGGTGGCGCTGGTCGGGCGTTCCGGATCCGGCAAATCCACCATCGCCAACCTCCTGACGCGGTTTTACGATGTCCAGGAGGGCGCGGTGTTGCTGGACGGACATGACCTGCGGGAATACAAGCTGTCATCGCTGCGCGATCAGGTGGCGCTGGTCTCGCAAAATGTGCATTTATTTAACGATACCATCGCCAATAATATTGCCTATGCCCGCAAGGACCGGTTTTCGCGCGAGGAAATCGAGAATGCGGCCCGCATGGCGTACGCCATGGATTTTATCGCCAAAATGGATAAGGGCCTGGATACGGTCATCGGTGAAAACGGCGTGCTGCTGTCCGGCGGACAGCGGCAGCGCATCGCCATTGCCCGCGCGTTGCTGCGTGATTGCCCGATCCTGATCCTTGACGAGGCCACCTCGGCGCTGGACACCGAATCGGAGCGCGCTATCCAGAAGGCGCTGGACGCGCTGCAAAAAAATCGCACCTCGCTGGTGATTGCCCATCGGCTGTCGACCATCGAAAAAGCCGATGAGATCCTGGTGGTGGAAAACGGCCGTATCGTGGAGCGCGGTTCGCATCAGGACCTGCTGGCGCAGAAGGGCGCGTATGCCCAACTGCACCGGATGCAGTTCGGCAATGATTGATCGCATCTGGTTCGGCGGGTCGAAACTGTATTGGCTGCTGCTGCCGTTATCCTGGCTATACGGCCTGGTCAGCGCGCTGATAAAGCTGGGCTATCGCCTGGGATGGCGTAAAACCTACCGCTTCCCGGTGCCGGTGGTGGTGGTGGGCAACCTGACCGCCGGCGGCAACGGCAAAACACCCGTGGTGTTGTGGCTGGTGGAGCATTTGCAGCGGCGCGGCTGGAGGGTCGGCGTGGTATCCCGCGGCTACGGCGGGCGGGCCGACAGCTATCCGCTGCTGCTGGACGACAATACCACCAGCCGACAGGCGGGGGATGAGCCGGTGTTGATTTTCCAGCGCACCGGCGCCGCGGTGGCGGTGGCGCCTAAGCGCGCGGACGCGGTGGCGGCCTTGTTGGCCGGACGGCCGCTGGATGTGATTATCACCGATGACGGCCTGCAGCATTATGCGCTGGCGCGGGACATCGAATGGGTCGTGGTGGATGGCGTCAGGCGTTTTGGCAACGGCTGGTGGCTGCCGGCGGGCCCCATGCGCGAGCGGGCCGGCCGGTTGAAACGCGTCGACGCCGTGATTGTCAACGGGGGCGAGGCGTTGCCGGGTGAGATTCCCATGCGCCTGGTGCCGGGCGACGCGGTCAATTTGGCCAGCGGTGAAACCCGGCCTGCCGGGCAACTGCGCTCGGTCGTGGCGATGGCGGGCATCGGGCATCCGCCGCGGTTTTTCGCCACCCTGCGCGCCCTTGGCGTGGTCACCGAAGGTGAAATTGCCTTCGGCGATCATCAGGCTTATCGCCTGGAGCAATTGGCGCCGCTGGCCTTGCCGCACCAGACGCTGTTGATGACGGAAAAAGACGCGGTGAAATGCCGCGCTTTCGCCCAGGCCAACTGGTGGTATCTGCCGGTAAGCGCCCAGTTGCCGGAGCGGGACGCGCAGGCGCTGCTGGCGCCTATCGAGCGGGCGATTATCGCCTCGCGGCAAAAGCGCTAACGTCAATCACGCCGGAACCGGGCGGGCTGATAAGGGGGCGTTTTTTTGGCGGCGAAAAAACAATCGGCCCGGTCATCAGGGATGATCGGGCCGAGAGAGCGATGTTATTTTTTGCTTAGCGGCTAAAATTAGCAAACAAAGCAATTATTTTATTTAATTTTTTCATGGCAGGTTTGTCTCTTAAATGTCTAAAGTGTGATGTAGCTCACAAAAAATATTACGCCGTTCCTGTGCATGGATCAACCCTATTTTGCAAAAATGTTAATAGCCTGCGTCAATCGTTGTGACGTCAATTGCAGCTAATCGCCGTAACCATTCCCGCCCGCCGCCGCATTATGCTATTCTCTGGGCCATCGACGCATCGCAGGGTGTGTATGCTGGAGGAAACATGGATCACCGTTTATTGGAAATCGTGGCGTGCCCGGTATGTAACGGCAAGCTGTATTTTAATAAAGAAAAACAGGAACTCATCTGTAAATCGGATGCCCTGGCCTATCCGGTCCGGGACGGTATACCGGTATTATTGGAGAGCGAGGCCCGCGCCCTGACATTGGACGAGACAAATCAATGAGTTTCGTGGCTATCATTCCCGCGCGGTTCGCCTCCAGCCGCCTGCCGGGCAAACCCCTGGCGGATATTAACGGCAAGCCGATGGTGGTGCATGTCATGGAGCGCGCGCAGGAATCCGGCGCGGACCGGGTTATCGTGGCGACCGATCACGCCGGCGTGGTGGATGCCGTCCGCCAGGCCGGCGGCGAGGTTTGCATGACCCGCCCCGATCATCACTCCGGTACCGAACGCCTGGCGGAAGTAATCGACCGCTATCAATTTCCCGATGACCAGATCGTCGTCAATGTGCAAGGCGACGAGCCGCTCATCCCGCCGGTCATTATCCGCCAGGTGGCTGATAATCTGGCCCATTGCCAGGCGGGCATGGCCACGCTTGCGGTGCCCATCACCACCGCCGAGGAAGCCTTTAATCCGAACGCGGTCAAAGTGGTGATGGATGCCCAGGGTTTCGCGCTGTATTTTTCCCGCGCCGCCATCCCCTGGGAACGTGAACGTTTCACCGTTTCCCGGGCGACCATCGGCGACACCTTTTTGCGCCATATCGGCATCTATGGCTATCGCGCCGGTTTTATCCGCCGTTATGTGGGCTGGCAACCAAGCCAGCTGGAGCAGATTGAGATGCTCGAGCAATTGCGGGTACTGTGGTATGGCGAAAAGATTCATGTCGCTGTGGCGAAAGAGGTGCCGGGCATCGGCGTCGATACGCCGGAAGAGCTGCTGCGCGTGCGCGAACTGATGCGCCATAACCGCTGATATTCCGCTAAATCTTGATCTGAAACGAAGAAGTTTGCCGGTGAAGCCAGCATGATGGCCCGTGTTTGTTATTCACACGTTTGTCCATTATATAAAGGTTGAGTCTGTCATGGAACAGTTGAACGCTGAGCTAAGCGCAGTATTGGGAGAATCCCTGAGCCGTCTGGAGCGGATCAGCGAACAGCCTTATGCGCATCTTTATGCTATGTATGATAAGGAAGGACATCCGCTTTCATTGCTGGCAAAAAGCTATATCTGCCAAGGCATCGCACAGCAGGAGGCGTACAAGCTTTCCATGCTGGCCCGCGAGGGCGAAGTGCGGTTGCCCACGGTCTACGGGCTGGTGGTAACCCAGCAGGCGCCGTATAAGGAACTGCTGCTGATGGAACGCCTGCGCGGGGTCTCGGCGGAAGCCCCAACCCGTACGCCGCAGCGCTGGGAGCTGCTGAAAGATCAGATTGTCGAAAGCATGCTGGCCTGGCACCGTATCGACAGCCATGGCTACGTCGGCACGGTGGACAGCACGCAGGAAAATACCTGGCCCAACTGGTATGCGCAACGTATCGAAGTGATTTGGTCGACGCTGCTGAAAGTCTCCGCGCCTCTGCTGACCTATGAAGACCGCAACCTGTTGTTCCGCACCCGCCAGAGCCGTGAAAAACTGTTTGCCGATTATCAGGAAAACAGCGTGCTGGTGCACGGCAACCTCACGCTGCGCAGCATGCTCAAGGACCAGCGCACCGATCAACTGCTCGCCATGCTCAATCCCGGCACCATGCTGTGGGCGCCGCGCGAGTACGATTTGTTCCGCCTGTGCGAGGACGGCATGGCGAACGAGCTGCTCTACCATTACCTGAGCAAGGCGCCGGTGTCGGAGGCGTTCCTCTACCGGCGCTGGCTATACGGTATCTGGGAAGCGGCGGCGCGCTATATCCACACCGGGTTGCTCGACCGCGCGGTATTCGACCTGGCCGGTCGCGAACTCGTCCCCTGGCTTGATTAAACGGACGTGCGCCGGCGATAGCGCCCGCCTTGCGCGGCGCTATCGCCCCGGTACGGCGGCATCAATCAGGATGCCGGCGCGTCGCTGTCGCCGGTTATTTTTTGCCAGGCGCGTCCCAGGGTTTCATACCAGGCGCGGTCGGCATGCCCCAGCCATAGCGGCGACGGCAGCACCTTTTCCCACGGGTTTAACGGACTGTCGATCGCCAGCTGGTTGGCCGGGGCAGGGATGGGGGTCAGCCCCCGGGCCCGGAAAAACCCCATGGCGCGCGGCATATGGTTGGCAGACGTGACCAGCAAAAACGGCGCCTTGCCCACCAGGGCGGCTACGCTTGCCGCTTCCTGGCGGGTGTCGCGCGGCGCCTCCAGCACGATAATATCTCCCGCCGGCACCCCAAGGCTTTGCGCCACCCTTGCCGCCGTTTCGGCGCTGCTGACGGGATTGCCCGGCGCCGCCGCGCCGGTAAATACCATTTTGGCGCCGGGATGGTCATGATAAAGACGAATTCCTTCGGCCACCCGCGGCAGGCTGTTGTTAATCAGGTTGGAACTGGGCGCCCATAAGGGATTAAAGGTGTATCCGCCCCCCAGCACCACCACGTAGGCGATACCCGGCTGGCGCCCGTGATAGGTGGGGTATGTCGCCTCCAGCGGCGCCAGCAGGCTGTCGGCCACCGGTTGCAGGCTCAGCAGCAATAAAACCGACCAGCCCAGGGTCACCAGACCCTTACCGGTCCGCTGCCAGCGCGTGAACCACAGCAGTAATAGCCCGGCGCCCATGAGCAAAATCAGCAGCGGCAGCGGCAACAATAACCCGCCGACGATTTTTTTAAGGTCAAAAAGCATCGGAAAACGCTCCAATTGGATGAAATGTAGTCAACCAGGCGCAATCCGGCGCCATAAAGATTCATTCTAAGTCAGCCTGTGACAAAATAGTCAATTCACGGCGGGTTTATGGTAAAAACGCCTTTCCCGTCCGTCGTGCCCGGAGCATTGATTATGCAGGACCGCAATTTTGACGATATTGCTGAAAAATTTGCGCGCAATATTTACGGCACCACCAAAGGGCATATCCGCCAGGCGGTGGTCTGGCAGGATTTAGAAGGATTGCTGACGCGGCTGCCCGCCCGCCCGCTGTATATCCTCGATGCCGGCGGCGGCGAGGGCCGTATGGCCTGCCAGCTGGCGGCCCTGGGGCACCGGGTGCTGCTGTGCGATCTGTCGTCCGGCATGATTGAGCGGGCGCGGCAAGCGGCGCAGGAGCGGTCTGTGATGGATCACATGCAATTTGTGCAAAGCGCCGCGCAGGATATCGCGCCCCATTTGGAAAGGCCGGCCGATCTGATATTGTTGCATGCGGTATTGGAATGGGTAAGCGAGCCGCGCGCGTTATTGCAAGGACTGTATGATTGCCTGGCGCCGGGTGGCGCTCTGTCATTAATGTTTTACAATAAGCACGGTCTGGTCATGCGTAATATGATCCTGGGCAATATTGAATTTGTCGCCGCCGGGATGCCGAAACGAAAAAAACGCTCCCTGATGCCGGACCATCCCTGCGATCCTGAACAGGTGTTCGGCTGGCTGACCGCCATGGGTATGACGCTCAGCGGCAAAAGCGGTGTGCGGGTGTTTCATGACTATCTGCAAAACAAGCAGCAGCAACAGGATGATTTTCCGGCCTTATTGGCGATGGAACAACGGTATTGCCGGCAGGAACCCTTTATCAGCATGGGGCGCTACATCCACGTCATGGCGCATAAACCCTCCCTGAAGGATGAATTATGAGTGAATTTTCCCAGACTGTACCGGAACTGGTCGCCTGGGCCCGGAAAAATGACTTCTCGCTCTCGCTGCCCATTGAGCGGCTGGCGTTTGTGCTGGCCATCGCTACGCTTAACAGCGAACGCATGGACGGTGAAATGAGCGAAGTCGATCTGGTGGACGCCTTTCGTCACGTCAGCCAGGGGTTTGCGCAGACCAACGAAACGGTGGCGGTGCGCGCCAACAACGCCATCAACGATTTGGTGCGCCAACGCCTGCTCAACCGCTTTGTCAGCGAGCTGGCGGACGGCAACGCCATCTATCGCCTCACGCCGCTGGGTATCGGCATCAGCGACTACTATATTCGCCAGCGTGAATTTTCCACGCTGCGGTTATCGGTGCAGCTCTCCATTGTCGCCCAGGAATTGCAGCGTGCGGCCGAGGCGGCGGAAGAGGGCGGCGATGAGTTCCACTGGCACCGCAACGTATTTGCCCCGCTGAAGTATTCGGTGGCGGAAATTTTCGACAGCATCGACATGACCCAGCGCATCATGGACGAACAGCAGCAGTCGGTGAAGGACGACATCGCGGCGCTGCTCAACCAGGACTGGCGCGCCGCCATCGCCAGCTGCGAGCAGCTGCTGTCGGAAACCTCCGGTACCCTGCGGGAACTCCAGGATACCCTTGAGGCGGCGGGGGATAAGCTACAGGCCAACCTGCTGCGCATCCAGGACACGATCCTCGGCCATCAGCATCTGGCCTTTCTCGACAAGCTGGTCTTTGATCTGCAAAACAAGCTGGACCGGATTACCAGTTGGGGACAGCAGGCGATAGATCTGTGGATCGGCTACGATCGCCACGTGCACCGTTTTATCCGCACCGCCATCGATATGGATAAAAACCGGGTCTTCGCCCAGCGGCTGCGCCAGTCGGTACAGAACTATTTCGACCATCCCTGGGCGCTGACCTATGCCAACGCCGACCGTCTGCTGGACATGCGCGACGAGGAACTGGCGCTGCGCAGCGAAGAGGTGACCGGCGAACTGCCGCCGGACATGGAATATGAAGAATTCAACGAGATCCGCGAGCAGCTGACCGCCATGATCGACCAGGCGCTGGCGCAGTACCCGCAGCAGCATCTGCCGCTGGATCTCGGCCAGGTTATGCGTGATTACCTGGCCCGTTTCCCGCGCGCGCGCCATTTCGACGTCGCGCGTATTTTAGTTGATCAGGCAGTACGTCTGGGTGTCGCCGGATCAGACTTTTCCGGATTACCGCCGCAGTGGCAGGCAATCAACGATTACGGTGCTAAGGTACAGGCCCATGTCATCGATAAGTATTGAAGAAACCATGCCGGTCAAGCTGGCAAAAGCCCTGTCGAATCCCCTGTTTCCGGCTCTCGACAGCCTGTTGCGCTCCGGCCGCCATATCGGCGTCGAGGAGTTGGACAACCACGCGTTCCTGATGGATTTCCAGGAGGAGCTCGAGAGCTTTTACCGCCGCTACAATGTGGAACTGGTGCGCGCGCCGGAAGGCTTTTTTTACCTGCGCCCGCGTTCCACCACGCTGATTCCGCGCTCGGTTCTGTCCGAGCTGGATATGATGGTGGGTAAAATCCTGTGTTATCTCTATCTCAGCCCCGAGCGCCTGGCCCATGAAGGGATTTTTACCCAGCAGGAGCTTTACGACGAACTGCTTGGCCTGGCGGACGAAAACAAACTGCTTAAGCTTGTCAACCAGCGTTCCACCGGCTCCGATCTCGACCGGCAGAAGCTGCAGGAAAAGGTGCGCACGTCGCTTAACCGCCTGCGCCGTCTGGGCATGGTGTGGTTTATGGGCAACGACGCCTCGAAATTTCGCATTACCGAGTCGGTGTTTCGCTTCGGCGCCGATGTACGCAGCGGCGATGACGCGCGCGAGGCGCAGCTGCGCATGATCCGCGACGGGGAGGCGATGCCCATTGAACAGGCCTTATCGCTAAATGACGAGCAGGACGACGACAATGGCAATCTTAATGACGGATCGTCGGAAAGCGCCGAGGATGAACTGGCATGATTGAACGTGGTAAATTTCGCTCACTGACATTGGTTAACTGGAACGGTTTTTTCGCCCGTACCTTTGATTTGGACGGGTTGGTGACCACCCTGTCCGGCGGCAACGGCGCGGGCAAGTCCACCACCATGGCGGCTTTTATCACCGCCCTGATCCCGGACCTGACGCTGCTCCATTTCCGTAATACCACCGAAGCCGGCGCCACGAGCGGTTCCCGCGACAAGGGGCTGCACGGCAAGCTGCGCGCCGGCGTCTGCTACGCCGCGCTGGATGTGATTAACTCCCGCCATCAGCGGGTGCTGGTGGGCGTACGGTTGCAGCAAATCGCCGGGCGCGATCGCAAAGTCGATATCAAACCCTTTATGATCCAGGGGCTGCCGGTCGCGGTTATGCCTACGGAAATCCTGACCCAGGCGGTAGGGGATCGCCAGGCGCGGGTCTTGAGCCTGCAGGAACTCAAGGAGCGGGTGGAGGAAACCGAAGGCGTACAGTTCAAGGTGTTCAATTCCATTACCGACTATCACGCCCAAATGTTTGATTTAGGCGTTATTCCGCGCCGTCTGCGCTCGGCCGCCGATCGCAGCAAATATTACCGCCTGATTGAAGCCTCGCTGTACGGCGGTATCTCCAGCGCCATCACCCGCTCGCTGCGCGACTATCTGTTGCCGGAGAACGGCGGGGTGCGCAAAGCGTTCCAGGATATGGAAGCGGCGCTGCGCGAAAACCGCATGACGCTTGAAGCGATACGCGTTACCCAGTCCGATCGCGACCTGTTTAAGCACCTGATTTCGCAAGCCACATCCTACGTGGCGGCCGACTACATGCGCCATGCCAACGAGCGGCGCATCCATCTTGACCAGGCGCTGAGCCTGCGGCGCGATCTGCTCGGCAGCCGCAAATCGCTGGCGGTGGAACAATACCGCCATGTGGACATGGCGCGCGAACTGGAAGAAACCACCGGCAGCGAATCGGATCTGGAAACCGACTACCAGGCGGCCAGCGACCATTTAAACCTGGTGCAGACCGCCATGCGCCAGCAGGATAAAATCAGCCGCTATCGTGATGATATCGACGAGCTGACCTTCCGGCTGGAAGAGCAAAACGAGGTGGTGGCCGAGGCCCAGGACCTGCATCAGGACCATGAGGCGCGCGCTGAGGCCGCCGAACTGGAAGTCGATGAGCTGAAAAGCCAGCTGGCGGATTACCAGCAGGCGCTGGACGTGCAGCAAACGCGCGCCATCCAGTATCAACAGGCGTTGCAGGCGCTGGACCGCGCCCGCGAACTTTGCGGCCTGCCCGGACTTAGCGCCGTGGACGCCGAGCGGGAGCTTGACGTCTTCCAGGCGCGGGAGCAGGAAGCCACCGACGTTCTGCTCGGGCTGGAACAAAAACTGAGCGTGGCCCAGGCGGCGCACGGCCAGTTCGAACATGCCTTTAAACTGGTGACGCAAATCGCCGGGCAGGTGGCGAGGAGCGAAGCCTGGCAAACCGCCCGCGAGCTGCTGCGCGATGCGGCGTCGCTCACGCATCAGGCCGAGCGGCTGCAGCCGTTGCGCAGCCAGCTTGATGAACTGGAGCAGCGTCTGCGCGAGCAGCAGGAAGCCCAGCGCCTGCTGACGGAATTCGGTAAACGTATCGGCGCCGATTACCAGCCGGACGAGCTGGAAGCGGCGCAGCAGGAGCTGGAAGCGCGGGTGGAAACCCTGTCGCTCAGCGTATCCGAGGCGGGGGAGCGGCGTATGGCATTACGCCAGGAGCTCGATCAGATCCTGCAGCGGCTGCAGTTGCTGACGCAACGCGCGCCGGCCTGGCTGGCGGCGCAGGATGCGTTGACCGCGCTTGAGGAACAAAGCGGCGAGCGGCTTGAGAACGGCTCGCACGTCACCGAATATATGCAGCAACTGCTGGAGCGCGAGCGCGAAACCACCGTGGAGCGCGACGAGGTGGCGGGGCGCAAACGCGCGCTTGAAGACCAGATCGAGCGGCTAAGCCATCCGGGGGGCGGCGAGGATCCGCGTCTGGCCACCCTGGCGGAACGTTTTGGCGGCGTGCTGTTATCGGAAATCTATGATGATGTCACCTTTGACGACGCGCCTTATTTCTCCGCGCTGTATGGACCCTCGCGCCACGCTATCGTGGTTCCCGACCTGTCGCGCATCCGCGATCAGCTTGACGGCCTGGACGAATGTCCCGACGATCTCTACCTGATCGAGGGTGACCCGCAGTCGTTCGACGATAGCGTATTCGGTATCGAGGAGCTGGAAAGGGCGGTCCTGGTGAAGGTGGCCGATCGCCAGTGGCGGTATTCCCGTTTTCCGGCGGTGCCGCTGTTCGGCCGGGCGGCGCGCGAGAAACGCCTGGAAATCCTTAACGAAGAGCGCGACGCGCTGGCGGAACGGTACGCCACCCTGTCGTTTGACGTGCAGAAAATCCAGCGTTTGCACCAGGCGTTCGGTCGTTTTGTCGGCACCCATCTGGCGGTGGCGTTTGAAGACGATCCCGAGGCCGAGATCCGCCGCCTGGGTGGCCGGCGCGGCGAGCTGGAACGCCTGCTCAGCGATCATGAGGGCCAGAACCAGCAGCAGCGCCAGCAATATGAACAGGCGCGCGAGGGGCTTGGCCTGTTGAACCGACTGATCCCGCGCATCAGCCTGCTGGGCGACGAGACGCTGGCCGATCGTCTCGACACCGTGCGCGAAGAGTGGGAAGACGCCCAGGACGCGGTGCGTTATTTGCAGCGCCACCGCGATGCGCTGGATCAGCTGGAGCCGCTGCTTGCGGTATTGCAAAGCGACCCCGAGCAGCACGAGCAGCTGCAGGCGGATTACCAGCAGGCGCAGCAGGCGCAGCGCCAGGCTAAGCAGCAGGCGTTCGCCCTGACCGAAGTGGTGCAGCGCCGCGCCCATTTCAGCTATTCCGATTCCGCCGGCATGCTGACGGAAAACTCGGATCTGAACGACAAGCTGCGCCAGCGCCTGGAGCAGGCGGAGGCCGAGCGCAGCCGGGCGCGCGACGCCTTGCGCCAGCATCAGGCGCAGTTGACCCAGCTAAACCAGGTGCTGGCCTCGCTGAAAAGCGCCTACGACGCCAAACGGGATATGTTTGCCGAGCTGACGCAGGAACTGCAGGATATCGGCGTACAGGCCGATGCCAGCGCCGAAGCCCGCGCCAAGGAGCGCCGCGATCAATTGCACGCCGCCCTGAGCCAGAACCGCAGCCGGCGCAACCAGCTGGAGAAACAGCTGACCTTCTGTGAAACGGAGATGGACGCCCTGCGCAAAAAACTGACCAAGCTGGAGCGCGATTATCATCAGATGCGCGAGCAGGTGGTGACCGCCAAGGCCGGTTGGTGCGCGGTTATGCGCCTGGTGCGGGATAATGGCGTTGAACGCCGGCTGCACCGGCGCGAACTGGCCTACCTGGAGGCGGAAGAACTGCGCTCCATGTCCGACAAGGCGTTGGGCGCCCTGCGCCTGGCGGTGGCGGATAACGAGCATCTGCGCGATGTGCTGCGGCTGTCGGAAGATCCCAAACGGCCGGAGCGGAAAATCCAGTTCTTTATCGCGGTTTACCAGCATCTGCGCGAACGTATCCGCCAGGATATCATCCGTACCGACGATCCGGTCGACGCCATTGAACAAATGGAAATTGAACTGAGCCGGTTGACCGAGGAATTGACGGCCCGCGAACAGAAACTGGCCATCAGTTCCAAGAGCGTATCGAACATTATTCGCAAAACCATCCAGCGCGAGCAGAACCGCATCCGCATGCTCAACCAGGGATTGCAGGCGGTCAGCTTCGGCCAGGTGAAGAGCGTGCGGCTGAATGTGAACGTGCGCGAAGCCCACGCCACGCTGCTTGATGTGCTGAGCGAGCAGCAGGAGCAGCATCAGGATTTGTTCAGCAGCAACCGGCTGACTTTTTCCGAGGCGCTGGCGAAGTTGTATCAGCGTTTGAATCCGCATATCGATATGGGACAGCGCACGCCGCAGACCATCGGCGAGGAATTGCTGGACTACCGCAACTATCTGGAAATGGAAGTGGAGGTCAACCGCGGCGCCGACGGCTGGCTGCGCGCGGAGAGCGGGGCGCTGTCCACCGGCGAGGCCATTGGTACCGGTATGTCGATCCTGGTGATGGTGGTGCAGAGTTGGGAAGAAGAGTCCAGCCGCCTGCGCGGTAAGGATATTTCCCCCTGCCGCCTGTTATTCCTTGATGAGGCGGCGCGTCTTGACGCCAAATCCATCGCCACGCTGTTTGAGCTGTGCGACCGGTTGCAGATGCAGCTGATTATCGCCGCGCCGGAAAATATCAGCCCGGAAAAAGGCACCACGTATAAACTGGTACGTAAGGTATTCAATAATCAGGAACATGTGCATGTGGTGGGCTTGCGTGGGTTTGGCGGGGATATTCCGCCGGTGCCGGCGGTCGTTGCGGCGCAGGAAACCTCCTGAGGTGCTGGCCAGCTCTCCCTGTAACACGCCTGCTTTAAGTTCAGCGTTAGCGGGCCTACCGTGCCATGGGGCGCTCGGTCGGGCGGGAAAAGCACGCCCGATTCGACCCCATTGGCACGCTCTCCCTGTAACACGCCTGCTTTAAGTTCAGCGTTAGCGGGCCTGGCCTGCCATGGTGCGCTCGGTCGGGCGGGAAAAGCACGCCCGATTCGACCCCAACGGCATGCCCTCCCGTGACCATGCCGGGTTTAGCTCGGTTTTTTTATGCCGCGCCGGGGTAAACAGGCGCACCGGAGAAACGATTACACATTAAGCCGCATACAGACAGCGCAGAGTTGGCTTTCTGCTTATATACTAAGGTAAAGTTGAGTGTAAATAATAAGACGATAATAATTAACAATTCTGCATACAGGGGACATGGGATGTTACTCACCAATTATGTGTTATGGCGACGTGGGCTTCTCGCTTGCCTGCTGGCATCAAGCCTGATCCCGCTGGCCGTCCGCGCTCAGGTGGCCACCGCCCCCATCATGCCGGATACCAAGACGTTGGGCCACAGTCCGTCCGCATTGGCGGCGGTGCTGCCCGCCGGCGTCAAGCCCTATTATTCCGCTGAGCTTAACGCGCTTTATGCCGCCCGGCATAACCAGCCCATGTGGCAGGATCGCGATGCCATCCAGCAATTCCAGCAGCAACTGGCCGAACTGGCGCTATCCGGCGTCCAGCCGCAATTTATCTCCTGGGCGCAATGGCTGACCAATCCCGATATCAGTCCTATGGCGCGCGACGTCATCTTGTCCGACGCCATGCTCGGCTACCTGCAATTTGTCACCGGGGTGGAGCAAAACGGCGAGGTCTGGCTTTACAACAACAAGCCGTATCGCCTGGCGCCGCCGCCGGTACTGGCGGTCGAGCACTGGCAGCACGCGATTAAAGACGGCGGCATCACGCGCTTTATAGCCGGCCTGGCGCCGCAGCACCCGCAATATCCCAAGATGCACCAAGCGTTGAAAACCATGCTGACGGATAATCATCCCTGGCCCCAGCTCAATGGCAATGAAAGCCTGCGCCCCGGGCAGCTAAGCGATGATATCCCGGCGCTGCGCGAAATCCTGCACCGTAGCGGCATGATATTGCCGGCGTCGGCCACCCCGCTGCCCACCGCCGATAATATGCCGGCGGATGTGCGCACCACCCCTCCGGTGACGGATGGGCAGCAGTCGGTGGTGGTCAGCCCGGCGGCCGATTCCCTGGCGCCGTCCGCTTCGACGTCCGATCCGGCCGTGGTGGCGACGGTCGACCCGCAGGATAAGGCCTATACTCCCGATCTGGTGGAGGCGGTAAAACGCTTCCAGAGCTGGCAAGGGCTGACGGCCGACGGCGTTATCGGCCGCCAGACACGGGATTGGCTGAACGTGTCGCCGCAAACGCGGGTGACGCTGCTGGCATTGAACATACAGCGCCTGCGGCTGTTGAATAACCGTATCAATACCGGTATCCAGGTTAATATCCCCAATTTTTCGCTGGTGTATTATCAGCAGGGCGCCCAGGTGCTTTCATCGCGGGTGATTGTCGGCCGGCCAAGCCGCAAAACCCCGCTGATGCGCAGCGCGCTCAGCAGCGTGGTGCTGAACCCGCCCTGGAATGTCCCCACCTCGCTGGTGCGGCAAGATATCGTCCCCAAGGCGATGCGCGATCCCGGTTACCTGCAGCGCAACGGTTTTACCGTTCTGTCGGGCTGGAGCAGCGACGCCGAGGCCATCGATCCCGGCACCCTGGACTGGGGCATGATTTCCCCTGCCCATTTCCCGTTCCGGCTGCGCCAGAATCCGGGCGCCAACAACGCGCTGGGGCGGTATAAGTTTAATATGCCCAGTTCGGACGCCATCTATCTGCACGATACGCCCAACCATAATCTGTTCCTTAGCGATATGCGCGCGCTCAGCTCGGGCTGCGTGCGGGTCAACAAGGCGTCCGACCTGGCCAATATGCTGCTGCAGGACGCCGGCTGGGGCGATACGCGGGTCAGCGCCACGCTCAAGGAAGGCAATACCACCTATGTGCCGATACGCCACCAAATTCCAGTGAATCTGTTTTATCTTACCGCCTGGGTGGCTGATGACGGCAAACCACAATTTCGTACAGATATTTACAATTATGATTCCGCGATAAAAGTAGGGGCCAAAAGCCTGGCCAATGCGCAGCGGCTGCTGCAATAACCTGCTGAACGAATGAGAATTATTTACGGCCGGAGCGATAACGCGCCGGCCGCCTATTCTGTGAACCTTTGCAAACCTTGACAAAGCGTTGGTTGACTGCACCAATAACTGCGGTTATGGTTCCCGACGGTGCGCTTATGTGCAATACGTTCGTTTCCTTATGCCGATTGGTTATTTCGCTCATGGATCATATAAATCATCACCGCCGCAAACTCTTGACGTTAAGCTGTGCCGCAATGGGTGTCGCCTTGCTGCCCAGTACCTCCTTTGCCATGCTTTCTACGCCCAGGCCCCGTATTCTCTCGCTGAATAACCTGAACACCGGAGAAACATTAAAAACCGAATTCTTTAACGGTAAAGGGTATAATGCCTCGGAATTGTCGCGCCTTAATCATTTTTTCCGTGATTACCGCGCCAATAAAGTGACGAGTATCGATCCGCGCTTGTTTGATCATATCTACCGCCTGCAAATGATGCTCGATACCAACAAACCGGTACAATTGATTTCAGGTTACCGTTCGGTGGACACCAACAACGAACTGCGCGCGCACAGTTCCGGGGTGGCCAAGCACAGCTACCATACGCTGGGGAAAGCGATGGATTTCCATATCCAGGGCGTGCAGCTGAGCAACATCCGCAAGGCGGCCATGAAAATGCGCATGGGCGGGGTAGGCTATTATCCCAGCAGTAACTTCGTCCATATCGATACCGGTCCGGTTAGAGCCTGGTGAGCCTGTTATCGCCGGGCCCCGGGTAGCGGCGGCAGGCGAAAACAGAGAGTAATGAAGTATGATGAAATACCATATTGTCCCGGTTACCGCCTTCAGCCAGAATTGTTCGCTGATATGGTGTGACAAAACCGGCGAAGCGGCGCTGGTCGATCCCGGCGGCGACGCGGCCAGGCTTATCGCGGCGGTGGCGGAAAAACCGGTTGCGATAAAACAAATTCTGCTGACCCATGGGCATCTGGACCATGTCGGCGCCGCCGCCGAGCTTGCGGCCCATTATGGCGTGCCCATTGTCGGCCCGCAGCGCGAAGATCTTTTTTTACTGGCGGGGCTGCCGGAGCAAAGCCGCATGTTCGGCCTGGATGACTGCCGGCCTCTGACGCCGGATCGCTGGCTGGAAGAGGGCGACGAGGTCCTGGTCGGCGAAGAGCGTTTCGCCATCCTGCACTGCCCGGGCCACACTCCCGGACATATCGTATTTTATAACGCCGCCGCGCATTTTATCCTGATGGGCGATGTGCTGTTTTACGGCGGGGTTGGCCGCAGCGATTTTCCGCGCGGCAATCATCAGGATTTAATCAATTCTATTCGCACCAAACTCCTGCCCCTGGGCGACGATATCGATTTTCTGCCCGGCCATGGACCTATGTCCACCCTTGGCCATGAACGCCTGACCAATCCTTTCCTGCGATAAAAAAAACCGCCGGTTAAGGCGGTTCTGACTGTTGACGGACCCGCCTCCTGCTTATTCTTAATCAATGAGCAGGAGGCCGGTGCTTTCGCTGCCACCGGGACAATCCGGCGCCCGGGCGACGCGACATCCGCCACCCCCGCCGCCAAAACCGCGCCCGGTCAACAGACATCACCCCGCCGGCAAACCTTGCCGATGCCCGTAAACGCGCACGTTATGCGATTGCACGCCGTTAAAGCACCGCCACGATGGCTTCGCACAATTGCGCCATATTCCCGGTGGTCATGCCCGCCACATTTACCCGGCCAGAGTTCACCGCATACACGCCGAACTCGCTGCGCAGCCGCAATACCTGATCTTTGGTCAGGCCGCTGAACGAGAACATGCCGTTTTGCGCATTGATAAATTCGAAATCCTGCTGCGCGCCTTTTTCCCGCAGGGTATTGACGAACAGCTGGCGCATGCGCCGTATACGCTGGCGCATTTCGGTCAGTTCCTGCTCCCACAGCGCCTTCAGCGCCTCGTTGCCTAGAATGGTGGCGACAATCGCGGCGCCGTGGGCCGGCGGATTGGAATAATTGGCGCGAATACAGGATTTTAGCTGGCTGAAGATCTTGTCGGCGGTGTCGGCATCGGCGCCGACCAGGGTGCAGGCGCCAACGCGCTCATTATACAGACCGAAATTTTTGGAATACGAACTGGCGATAATCATTTCCGCATGGTTCTCGGCAAAGATACGCAGGCCCTGCGCATCTTCTTCCAGCCCATGGGCAAACCCCTGATAGGCGAAATCAAATAACGGCAGCCAGCCTTTGCTCCGCGACAGCTCGGCCAGGGTACGCCATTGCGCCTCTGTCGGGTCGATACCGGTGGGGTTATGGCAGCAGCCGTGGAATAACACGACGTCGCCGGCCTGGGCCTGCTCAAGGCTTGCCAGCATGCCGGCGAAGTTAAGCTGGTGGCTGACGGCGTCGTAATAATCGTAGTCGGCGGTTTCAATACCGGCGGCGGCGAAGATATTTTTATGGTTCGGCCAGGTGGGGGTGCTGATCCAGACGCGCCGGGTCGTGGTATTACTGGCCAGGAAATCCGCGGCGACGCGAAGCCCGCCGGTGCCGCCGGGCGTTTGCGCCGTGCGGGCGCGGTTGGCGCTGATAATCGCGCTGCCGGTGCCGAACAGCAGCGTTTGGGTACAGCGGGCGAACGCCGGTAAGCCGTCGATGCCGAGATAATTTTTGGTGACTTCGTTTTCCAGCAGCAATTGTTCGGCTTTTTTGACGCTGGTGAGCACCGGTGTCTGGCCGGTTTCATCTTTATACACGCCGATGCCCAGGTTGATTTTATTGGGCCGATCGTCGGCACGGAAAACGTCCAGCAAACCAAGGATAGGATCGGCGGCGGCCAGGGGGATAGTTTCAAACATTATGAAGGGTTCCAGAAGGTAACTAAAGGTGAGCGTAGAGTGTTATCAGGTTACCGCCAGAAACGTGCTTTGCCAACAGGCTGGGGAAAAAAACGCTGTGACGGCGCAAGGGAATTTACCGGAAAAGGGCAAAGGGACGGCATTGGCGGAAAAAAACAAAAAAAAAGCGGGGCAGCCACCCCGCTTCTTTATCTTGACCTGCAGTTATGATGCGCTGCAAGGACGTCCGTGTCGGCTTAGAACTGGTAAACCAGGCCCAGTGCGACGGTGTCGTCGGTACCCATGCCCAGCTTGTTGTTGTCATCAACTTTATTGATGATGTAGTCAACATAGGTGGACATGTTTTTGTTGAAGTAGTAGGTAGCGCCAACTTCGTAGTATTTCAGGATATCAGTGTCGCCGATGCCTTCAACGTCTTTCGCTTTGGACTGGCCGTAAGCGATGGACGGACGCAGACCGAAGTCAAACTGATACTGGGCAACCAGCAGGATGTCCTGGGTTTTATTGGCAAAGCCATCAACACCGGTGGTCACGCCGCCAGTGGTAACCGGCGCGGTGATACGGGTTGCGTTGCGGGTTTCGCCGTAGGTGGCGGCCAGGTAAATATTGTTAGCGTCATATTTAACCGACGTTGCCCATTGTTCGGCACGGTCGCCCTGGCCAATCGGCGAGGCATTCTGCGTTTCGGTACGATCGGAGGAAGCATAAGCGCCTACGATGCCCAAGCCGATAGGAGAAACGTATGATACGGAACCGCCGTAGCCGTCGCCGTTAGCGCGGCCGAAATCAGAGCCGGTACGGTCGTTTTTGCCCTGGTACTGCAAGGCAAAATCCAGGCCGTCGGCCAGGCCGAAGAAATTGGTGTTGCGGTAAGTGGCAACGCCGGTGGTACGGCCAACAAAGAAGTTATCGGAGTAGGCGGTATCACCGCCGAACTCCGGCAGCATATCGGTCCAGCCCAGGGCATCGTACACTACGCCGTAGTTACGGCCGTAATCGAATGAACCGTAGTCACCGAATTTCAAGCCGGCAAAGCCCAGACGGGTTTTATTGCCGTCTTGCGCGTCGGAGCCGCCTTCAGTGTGGTTGGCGTTAAACTGGTATTCCCACTGGCCGTAACCGGTCAGTTGGTCGTTAATCTGGGTTTCGCCTTTAAAGCCGAGACGCGCATAGGTCTGATCGCCGTCGCCCGCAAAGCTATTGTCGTTGGAATTAGAGAAGTAATGCAGGCCGACAGCTTTACCGTACAAATCCAGTTTGTTACCGTCTTTATTATAAACTTCGGCCGCATTAGCCGCGCCAGCAGCCAACAAGGCCGGAATTACCACTGCAAGAAGATTGCGCTTCATCATTATTACTACCCTCATTGGTGTTATTCGGACACCTGCCACTGCCGCTAACATTTCTAGATGAAACATTATTGAGAGTTTGGTGTCTTCCTGTGTCTGCACGCAGTGTTCCATTCGTGGACCTGTTAATCCACATGGAAAATGCTACAAAGGTCGCAATGATGTTTCAGCGGGAAACCGTGTGTTACAAGATGTAAATTTCACGGAACTTTGTGAGAGAACTCAAACTTTGAAAAGATAAAGGCCAGTATCGCTGGCCTCCAGAAGTTATATATATGTTTTTCTTATATTTTAAGAAGAAAATTAGAAGTTCGCATTGCGCGGACTGCGTGGGAAGGGGATTACGTCACGAATATTTTGCATTCCTGTGACATAAACGATCAAACGTTCAAACCCGAGTCCGAAACCCGAATGCGGCACGGTGCCGTAACGACGCAGATCGCGGTACCACCAATAATCTTCTTTATTCAGCCCCATTTCCGCCAAACGATCGTCAAGCCGGTCCAGACGTTCTTCACGCTGTGAACCGCCGATGATTTCGCCGATTCCCGGCGCCAGCACATCCATGGCGGCCACCGTTTTGCCGTCGTCGTTCTGACGCATATAAAACGCCTTGATGTCTTTGGGATAATTTTTTACCACCACCGGCGCTTTAAAATGTTTCTCCGCCAGGTAGCGTTCATGCTCGGAGGACAAATCGACGCCCCAGGAGACCGGGTTTTCGAAGGGCTGGCCGGAGGCGATTAAAATCTCCACCGCCTCGGTATAATCAACCTGGGCAAAATCGGATGCCACAAAATGTTCCAGGCGGGTAATGGCGTCCTTATCCACGCGTTCGGCAAAAAATTTCATATCGTCGGCGCGCTCGGTGAGCACCGCCTGGAAGACATATTTCAGCAGCGCTTCCGCCAGGCCGGCGATATCATCCAGATTGGCGAAAGCGACTTCCGGCTCCATCATCCAGAACTCGGCCAGATGGCGGGTGGTATTGGAGTTCTCGGCGCGGAACGTCGGGCCGAAGGTATAGACCTTGGATAGCGCGCAGGCATAGGTTTCGGCATTCAGCTGGCCGGAAACGGTCAGGAACGCTTCCTTGCCGAAAAAGTCTTCATCAAAGTTAACCTTGCCCTGGGCGGTGCGCGGCAGGTTTTCAAAATCCAGCGTGGAGACGCGGAACATCTCACCGGCGCCCTCGGCGTCGGATGCGGTGATAAGCGGCGTGGAGACCCAGAAGAAGCCGCGCTCATCCATAAAGCGGTGGATGGCCTGCGCCAGGGTATGGCGCACCCGGGCGACGGCGCCGATCATATTCGTGCGCGGGCGCAGGTGCGCCACCTCGCGCAGATATTCCACGCTGTGCCGTTTCGCCGCCATCGGATACGTGTCGGGATCGTCCACCCAGCCCAGCACGTCCACTTTGTCCGCCTGGATCTCGAAGCGCTGGCCGCCGCCCAGCGATTCGGTCACCCGGCCGGTGATCGCCACCGAACAGCCGGTGGTCAGGCGCAGGATGTCCGACTTGTAATTCGGCAGATTATTATTTATGACGGCCTGTAAAGGATCAAAGCAGGAACCGTCATAGACGGCGAGAAAGGAGATACCGGCTTTAGAATCTCTCCGGGTACGCACCCAACCATATACAGTGACTTCACTGTCAGCAGGTATGCGCCCTTGCAGTACATCGACTACAGGCACTACGCTCATAAATGACTCTCTTAACTCATTGTGATGGGGGATTAAACATTATCGCCGCGGCGAAAGCTGTAATATGTTACTTGGCGGGCAGAAGGACACAAGCGAAAATCATCATTTAATGACAGATTTTGCCTGCGGGCGCAAACAATCGCCGGGTAAGGGGAACAATGGGGCGCGATGCGCGCGCCGGAAGAGGAGCCGGCGCGGGGTAGGGCAAGCATCAGCTGGCTTTTTTCACCAGCGGTAAATCAAAGGCCTTGCGCAGCGCGCGGACGAACTCTTTATCCTGGCACATGCTTTTACCGGGGCTGTCGGACAGTTTCGCCACCGGTTTGCCGTTGCACTCCACAAGCTTTATCACGATATTCAGCGGCTTAACCGCCGGGATATCGCACGTTAGCCGGGTGCCGATACCGAACACCAGGTTAATCCGCTGCCAGAAGTGGCGATACAGCGCCAGCGCCTTGTCGAAGTCAAGGCTGTCGGAAAAGACCAGGGTCTTGGTCAGCGGGTCGATCCCCAGCTTCTGGTAATGGGCAATCGCCTTCTCTCCCCATTCCACCGGGTCGCCGGAATCATGGCGCAATCCCTGGTAGCGCGTGGCAAAGCCGGCGCCGAAATCACGCAGGAACGCATCCATGGTAATGCAATCGGTCAGGGCGATGCCCAACTGATCGGGATATTCGTCCAACCAGGCCTGAAGCGCGGCGCGCTGGCTATTGGCCAGTACCGGACTTATCTGCTGGTGGGCCTGAAACCATTCATGGGCCTGGGTGCCCACCGGCGTTAACGACAGCCGCCGGGCCAGATCGTAGTTGCTGGTGCCGATGAGATAAGGGAAGTCCCGCTGCAGTTCGCGGACCACATCGTATTGGACCTGGCGCGAAAACCGCCTGCGGGTGCCGAAATCCATCAGTTTGAAACGGGAGATATCGATATCGCGGCTGCGGTCGCGGAAATGCTGCAGTTTTTGCCGCAGCTGCGTCAGCGCCATGTCGCGCACATCGAAAGGCGTGCGCCGGCGATGGACCACTTCGCTGATGACCGCCAGCAATGGCACTTCCCACAGGATCACCTCACGCCACGGGCCGGTAATGCGGATATCGAGCTTGCCGTTATGATCGCGCACCCGCACCTGGCGCGGGTCGAACCGGAACGCGCGCAGCCACGCCAGATAATCCTGGTGGAAAAAAGGCAGCGCCGAGAGAAAGGCGAATTCCTCGTCGCTCAGCGCCAGGTTACGCATCAGCTCGATTTGCGCGCCGATTTCGGCGGCGTATTCGCCCAGCATATCGTCGCCGCGGCAGCGGAACTCGGCGGTACCCGTAACATCATGGTAACGATGATAAACCGCCTGCTGCATATGCAACTTGTAGGCATCAGTGTCAAGTATCGACGTTAAAATCGGCTCAATGGCTAAAGTCATGGCGCGCTACAGCATCCTCTTGCGACACATAAATACAGTCGGATAAATGGCAAATCGACTGAAGTGTACCCGGCTTGTTCTGTAAGTGTAGTCACATCAAATCATAAATGGCGCTGCAACGTCGAGGCTTAAACGTGCCGTCCGGGCTGAAACGACATGATAAAACCCGTGGTGCAGCGTCACGATCTTTTTCAACCCCCTGCGCGGGCATTTTAACGGGCCATGCCGCTTAACAATGGCAACATGGTCTTAACAGGAATAGACTTATCACAGAGAAATCAATGACGATGCCAAAAGGTTAATTATGACTCAACAGCCGCTAGCAAAATACCGCCATGATTATCGTGCGCCGGATTATACCATCACCGATATCAGCCTGGAGTTTGATCTTAACGCCGAAACCACTACGGTAACGGCGGTCAGTAACGTTGTCAGGAAAGGACCGGCGGGAGCGCCGCTGGTATTAAACGGCGAGGACCTGCAGCTGCTTAACGTCAGCATCGATGGGCAGCCTTGGGCGCACTACCGTCAGGAAGGGCCGCTGCTGGTGATTGAACAGCTGCCCGGGGCGTTTACCCTTACCATCGTGAATGTGATTCATCCGGCGCAGAACTCGGCGCTGGAAGGGCTGTACCTGTCCGGCGACGCCCTGTGCACGCAATGCGAGGCGGAGGGTTTCCGCCATATTACTTATTATCTGGACCGCCCGGACGTGCTGGCGCGCTTTACCACCCGCATTATCGCCGACAAAACACGCTATCCCTTCCTGCTGTCCAACGGCAACCGCATTGACGGCGGCGAAATGGCCGACGGCCGCCATTGGGTGGTCTGGCAGGACCCGTTCCCTAAACCCTGCTATCTCTTTGCCCTGGTGGCCGGCGATTTCGACGTGCTGCGCGATAGTTTCACCACCCGTTCCGGACGCGAGGTGGCGCTGGAGCTGTTTGTCGATCGCGGCAACCTGGATCGCGCCGATTGGGCGATGACCTCGCTTAAGCAGGCGATGCGCTGGGATGAAGCCCGCTTCGGCCTGGAATACGATCTCGACATCTTTATGATTGTCGCCGTGGATTTCTTTAATATGGGCGCCATGGAAAACAAGGGATTGAATGTGTTCAATTCCAAATATGTGCTGGCGCGCGCTGAGACCGCCACCGATAGTGATTATCTGAATATCGAGCGGGTTATCGGCCATGAGTATTTCCATAACTGGACCGGCAACCGTATCACCTGCCGGGACTGGTTCCAACTGAGCCTGAAGGAAGGGTTGACGGTCTTTCGCGATCAGGAATTCAGCGCCGATCTCGGCTCGCGCCCGGTGAACCGCATCGGCAACGTGCGCGTGATGCGCGGCTCGCAGTTTGCCGAGGACGCCAGCCCGATGGCCCACCCGATTCGTCCCGAGAAGGTTATCGAGATGAATAACTTCTATACCGTGACGGTCTATGAAAAGGGCGCGGAAGTGATCCGCATGCTGCATACGCTTTTGGGCGAAGAAAAGTTCCAGGCCGGGATGCGGCTGTATGTTGAGCGCCACGACGGATCCGCCGCCACCTGCGATGATTTTGTCAACGCCATGGAACAGGCTTCCGGTATCGACCTGACCCAGTTCCGCCGGTGGTATAGCCAGTCCGGTACGCCGGTATTGTCGGTGCGCGATGACTATAACCCCGAGTTGCGGCAATATCAGCTGCACGTCAGCCAGATGACCCCGCCGACCGCCGATCAGGCAGAGAAACTGCCGTTGCATATTCCGCTGGATATCGAGCTTTATGATATCCAGGGCCAGGTGATTCCTTTGCGGCGCGACGGCCGGCCGGTGAACAATGTGCTGAATATCACCGACGCGGTGCAGACGTTTATTTTTGACGATGTGCCGTCGTTGCCGGTGCCGTCGCTGCTGCGCGGATTCTCCGCGCCGGTGAAGCTCGATTACCCCTATAGCGATCAGCAGCTTACCTTGCTGATGCGTTTTGCCACCGACGAGTTTTCCCGTTGGGACGCCGCGCAGAGCCTGCTGTCGATTTATATTCGCCTGAGCGTGGCGCGCGTGAGCCAGGGCCTGCCGCTGAGCCTGCCGCTGCATGTGGCCGATGCCTTCCGGGGCGTGTTGCTCGACCCCTCCCTCGACCCGGCGCTGGCGGCGCAGATCCTGACGCTGCCCAGCGAAAACGAGATGGCGGAATTATTCAGCGTTATCGATCCGGCGGCCATCCATGAAGTGCATGAGGCGCTGATCCGCTGTCTGGCGACGGAGCTGGCCGATGAGCTGCTGGCGGTTTACCAGGCCAACAAGACGCCGGTATACCGGGTCGTGCACGCGGATATCGGCAAGCGCGCTTTGCGCAATATTTGCCTGTATTACCTGGCGTTCGGCGAACACGATCGGGCGGTCAGGCTCACCACCGCGCAGTATCACGCGGCGGACAATATGACCGATGCGCTGGCGGCGATGTCCGCCGCCGTGGCGGCGCAGCTGCCGTGCCAGGCGACGCTGCTGGCCGAGTTCGACGAGCGCTGGCATCATGACGGCCTGGTGATGGATAAATGGTTTACCCTGCAGGCCACCAGCCCGGCCGACGATGTGCTCGCCCAGGTTAAATCCCTGCTGACCCATCGCTCCTTCAGCCTGAACAACCCTAACCGTATCCGGTCGCTCATCGGCGCGTTCAGCGCGGGCAATCCCTCGGCGTTCCATGCCGCCGACGGCAGCGGCTACCGCTTCCTGGCCGAAATCCTGGTCGAGCTGAATACGCGTAATCCGCAGGTGGCCTCAAGGCTTATCGAGCCGCTGATCCGGCTGCGGCGTTACGATGAGTCGCGCCAGGCATTGATGCGCGAGGCGCTGGCGACGTTGCAGGCGCTGCCGAACCTGTCCGGGGATTTGTATGAAAAAATCACCAAGGCGTTAGGTTAGACCGGCGTCGGCGGGGTTATGGCGCCCCGCCGACGCGCCATAACCCCGCCGCAAGGGGGCTTTTTTGATCTGGCGCGAGCGATCGCGCTTTTTTTACGCCGTTTGATTTCTTTTCCGCGCCCGATACTTGATAATACCGCCCCGGTTGCCACCGGGATATCAGGAGACGATATGTTTTATCCCCTCATCAGACAGGCTTTATTCCAGCTCGATCCAGAACGTGCCCATGAATTAACCTTCCAGCAGTTGCGCCGAATTAGCGGCACGCCATTCGAGTTTCTGGTGCGCCAGTCGGTGCCGACCAAGACGGTCAATTGCATGGGGATAGCGTTTAAGAATCCGCTGGGACTCGCCGCCGGCCTGGATAAAGATGGTGATTGCATCGACGCGCTCGGCGCCATGGGTTTTGGCTTTATCGAGGTCGGCACGGTAACGCCGCGTCCGCAGCCCGGTAATGATAAACCACGCCTGTTCCGGCTTGTCGAGGCGGAAGGGCTGATCAACCGGATGGGATTTAACAATAAAGGCGTGGATTATCTGGTTGAAAACGTTAAAAAATCCCATTTTGGCGGCGTGTTGGGAATCAATATCGGCAAAAACAAGGCGACGCCGGTGGAGCAGGGCAAGGAGGATTATCTGCTGTGCATGGATAAGATATATCCTTACGCCGGCTATATAGCGATAAACATTTCCTCCCCCAATACCCCGGGACTGCGCACGCTGCAATTCGGCGAAGCGCTGGACGATTTATTGTTGGCGATTAAGAATAAGCAGTCCGAACTGCAAAAGTATCACCACAAATATGTTCCGGTTGCGGTCAAAATAGCCCCCGACCTGACGGACGAAGAGCTGGTCCAGGTTGCCGACAGCCTGGTCCGTCATAATATCGACGGCGTCATCGCCACCAACACCACCACCGACCGGCACCTGGTGCAGGGCCTGAACCATTGCAACCAGACCGGCGGGTTAAGCGGCCGTCCCTTACAAGCGCGCAGTACGGAAGTGATTCGCCGACTGTTCCGTGAATTAAACGGCAAATTGCCCATCATCGGGGTAGGGGGAATTGATTCCCTGATCGCCGCGAGGGAAAAAATGGACGCCGGCGCCGCGCTTATTCAAATATATTCCGGCTTTATTTTTCACGGTCCCCGTCTGATTAAAGACATTGTTACCCATATTTGATCATTTTTTTCTCATTAAACGGCTTGGGGGGTTTATTTATTCCCCAGGCTCGTTTATCTTTTATCCGTTTGCTGTTAATTTATCCGTAGAATTATTTTCTAAACGCTAAAATTCTTTGCAGGATATTTCATAATCGATTGCGACGTGATGAAAGGATTTAAAGATGAAATTCACTCCCGGCGATAATTGGCGTTGGTTTTATGATGCCGAGCATGATCGGATGATGCTGGATCTCGCTGACGGTATGATATTCCGTTCACGCTTTTGTGCTAAGACACTGACGCCCGATGCGTTTAGCGAAACGGTATTCTGCGTAGACGACGCCGCGCTCTATTTTACCTTAGCCGAAAAGTGTCGGGCGCTGCCGTTAAAGGAAGAACAGCAGGCGGAGCTTATCCTCAATGCCCTGGTGGCATTGCGCTTCCTGAAACCGCTGATGCCGAAGAGCTGGCATTTCCGGCCGCAGCCCACGCCGTTGAACTGGCATCCCGTGATGGGCGACGACGTGCTGGTGCGCCTCAATGACAATGGCGAATATGCGCGGCTGCTGGTGGCGGAAGCGGGCGATAACGCCAGCCTGTGCGTGCTGGCGCAGGCGCAGCTTACCCTGGCCGCGCGTAAAATCGTGCTGGGCGACGCCATCAAAATTATGCACGACCGGTTATTACCTTACCCGCGCCAGGACGATATCCAGTACGCCGCCGCGGTGTAGCCGCACTTCGGCGTATGCGGGGCGCGTATGACGCCCGGAAGTTAGCCAAGACGCAAATCGCTTTTGGGTATGCAACTGCAGGACAGCACCTGGCCGGGTTCTTCGACCGCGCTGGCTTTCAGCGGCGCGACCTCGCCTGCAAGCAACCTTACCTTGCAGGTGCCGCAGATGCCTGCCCGGCATGAATAAGGAATGCGAATCCCCTGTTGCTCAAGCTGCTCCAGCAATACCTGCTGGTTATTGCCGCGAAAGCGCCGTCCCTGGTAATCAATCATCACCTGCCGCTCGCCGTCCACCGGCGCCGCCAGGGTTGCGCTTACCGCGCCGCCTCCGTAACGCCTGGGCTCCTGTTCCGCCAGTATTTCAATCATGTCGCCGGCGCGGATGATGCCGCTGGAGCGCGCGATCAGATTTTGGCCGAAATCCACATCGCCGTTATCGGCGGTGCGGTAGCCCTGCAAGGTGCGTAAAGGCTCCGTCGCCGGGTGTTTACGGCCCAGTTCCACGCTCACGGTGGTGAGCACGCAGCGGCTGCAGGGCTTGACCGCCTCGAACTCGACGTCGCCGATGCGAATGCGCCGCCAGCCGTCCTCGGCAAAAGGCGCCGCGCCCGCCGCCACCAAATTCGGCCGGAACTGGGTAATATTGATGCCGGCGGGACAGCGCCCCTGCAAATCCCTGAACGAGGACTCGCCGATCAGCAAAAAGGGATAACCGTCGGCAAACGACAGCGGTATGCCGGGATAGCGTTTGACCCGCCGGTGGCTTTGCTCCCCGGTCCAGCGTAGCTGCACCGCGCGACCTAAATAGCCGCTTAACCAGTTATTGATGGCCTCGGGTGCCACATACGCGGTAAAATGGTTGCCCCAGACTTCGGTGGGGCGGCCGTCAGGCGTGAAATCGGCAAAGCGCGCCAATATGCTTTGTCCGTCCGGCGCGCCAAGGTGCAGGCCGTTTTGTACCATCACCGGCGTAAACAGCACCATTTGCGGATATTGGCGGGCGGTAATAAAAGTACCGTCCGGGTCGGTAACCATAAATATCCGGTCAAAGGCCAGACCTTCGGCGCCCGCCAGCGCATGGGATACCTGCAAACCGCGCATTGATTTCACCGGATGAATATATAACCGCGATAAACTGACCACTTTGCCTCCCTGCCGGAACACTCTGTTGGGCCAACTTTATGACAATGGGTCGGGATTAGCTATAATGCCCAACGATTTTTCTTTTTGATGATAAGTGACATGATGAACGCACTCTTTGCCAGTACGGCACAAGGTTTAGAAGAACTGTTAAAAAGCGAGCTGGAAGCACTGGGTGCGCTCGACTGTAAAATAGCCCTGGGCGGGGTGCACTTTCACGGCGACGATCGGCTGCTGTACCAAAGCCTGCTCTGGAGCCGCCTGGCTTCGCGCATCCTGCTGCCGCTGACCGATTTTGACGTTTTCAGCGATGATGACCTCTATCAAGGGGTGCGGGGTATCGACTGGCCGGCGATTTTTTCGGTGGATAAGTCCTTTGTCGTGCATTTCAGCGGCACCAATGAGGCTATCCGCAACAGCCAGTACGGCACTCTGCGGGTAAAAGACGCCATCGTCGACAGTTTCGCCGATGCCCTGGACCAGCGTCCGGACGTGGCCAAACAGCAGCCGGATATCCGCGTGCAGGTGTTTTTGCACCGCGACCATGCCATGGTATCGCTGGATCTGAGCGGCGGCGGGCTACACCAGCGCGGCTACCGCGACGGCGCGGGTCAGGCGCCGCTCAAGGAAAACCTGGCGGCCGCCATCGTGCTGCGCTCCGGCTGGCAGGCGGGCACGCCGCTGCTGGACCCAATGTGCGGCTCCGGCACCCTGCTGATCGAAGCGGCGCTGATGGCGGCGGATCGTGCGCCCGGCCTGCTGCGTCAGCAATGGGGCTTTTACGGCTGGCGCGGCCATAACGAATTCCTGTGGCAGGAAGTGCTGGACGCGGCGCGCGCGCGCGCCGCGGCGGGGGCCGGCGCCGTTTCACGCTTTTTTGGCTCCGACAACGATGCGCGCGTGCTGGAAAAAGCGCGCGCCAATGCCCGTCACGCAGGCATCGCCGATCTGATCACCTTCTCGGTTAATGATGTGGCTAATCTGGCCAACCCGCAGCCTGACGGCCCGACCGGCACGGTGATCAGCAATCCGCCCTATGGCGAGCGGCTGGAAAGCGAGCCGGCGCTGATCGCGTTGTATAATCTGCTCGGGCGCATCATGAAAAGCCGGTTCGGCGGCTGGCGGCTGTCGCTGTTCAGCGCGTCGCCGGTATTGTTAAGCGCGCTGCAATTACGCGCGGAGCGTTCGTTTAAAGCAAAAAACGGCCCGCTGGACTGCGAGCAGAAAAACTACCTGCTGGCCGAGACGCCGAACGTGGCGGTAGCCCGCGACATCGCGCCCGATTTCGCCAACCGGCTGCGTAAAAATATCCGCGGCCTGGAAAAATGGGCCGCCAAGCAGCATCTGGATTGTTATCGTCTTTATGACGCCGATTTGCCCGAATATAACGTCGCCATCGATCGCTACAGTTCATGGGTGGTGATCCAGGAGTATGTGGCGCCAAAAACCATTGAGCCGGAAAAAGCGCGCCAGCGACTCTACGACGCCATCTCGGCGACCCTGTCGGTGCTGGATATCCCCGCCAGCCAACTGGTGGTGAAGGCCCGCGAGCGGCAGAAAGGCAAAAGCCAGTACGAGAAGCTGGCGCAGAAGGGCGAATTTCTGCTGGTGGACGAATATGACGCCAAACTCTGGGTCAACCTGACCGATTATCTGGATACCGGTCTGTTCCTCGATCATCGCATCGCGCGTAAAATGCTGGGCGAGATGAGCCGCGGCAAGGATTTCCTCAACTTGTTCGCTTATACCGGCAGCGCCAGCGTGCATGCGGGCATCGGCGGCGCGCGCAGCACCACCTCGGTGGATATGTCGCGCACTTATCTGGAATGGGCGGAAAAAAACCTGCGCAGCAATGGGCTGGTCGGCAAGCAGCATCGCCTGATCCAGGCTGATTGCCTGTCCTGGCTTGAACTGTCGCAGGAAACCTTCGATCTGATTTTTATCGATCCCCCCACGTTCTCCAATTCAAAACGCATGTCTGAAAGCTTCGACGTGCAACGGGATCACCTGATGCTGATGAAAGATCTGAAAAGATTGTTACGCCCGGGCGGCACCATGATGTTCTCCAATAATAAACGCGGTTTCCAATTGGATGCCGAAGGATTACAGGCCCTCGGCCTGAAGGCGCGGTCCATCACCGAGCAAACACGCTCCCAGGACTTCGCCCGTAATCGCCATATTCACAACAGCTGGCTGATAAGCCATGCCGATCAGGATCAATAAACGCCATGTCATTAATCAGCCTTTCCGGCGCCTGGCTATCGTTCAGCGATGCGCCGTTGCTGGATAATACCGAGCTTCATATAGAACGTAACGAACGCGTCTGCCTGGTCGGGCGCAACGGGGCGGGCAAATCTACCCTGATGAAAATCCTCAGCAAAGAAGTGCCGCTGGACGACGGGCAACTGATTTTCGAGCAGGATACCATCGTTGCCCGCCTGCAGCAGGATCCCCCGCGCAACGTGAGCGGCAGCGTGTATGATTTCGTCGCCGAGGGCGTGCAGGAACAGGCGCAAACGCTGAAGGCCTACCATGCCGTTTCCCATCTGGTGGAACAGGATCCCAGCGATAAAAACCTGATGGAAATGGGCCGTCTGCAGGAGATCCTTGACCACCAGAATTTATGGCATCTGGAAAAACGCATCAACGAAGTGCTGGACCAGCTGGGCCTGACCGCCGATACCGAGCTGTCGGCCCTCTCGGGCGGCTGGCTGCGTAAAGCGGCGCTCGGCCGCGCCCTGGTCTGCGAGCCCCAGGTCTTGCTGCTGGATGAACCGACCAACCATCTGGATATTGAAACCATCGACTGGCTGGAAACCTTCCTGAAAAGTTTCCCCGGCAGCATTATTTTCATTTCCCATGACCGTTCGTTTATCCGCAATATGGCGACGCGCATTGTCGATCTGGATCGCGGCAAGCTGGTGTCCTGGCCAGGCAATTACGACAAATACCTTGAAGGCAAGGAAGAAGAGCTGCGGGTACAGGAACTGCAAAACGCCGAGTTTGACAAGAAACTGGCGCAGGAAGAAGTGTGGATCCGCCAGGGCATCAAGGCCAGGCGCACCCGTAACGAGGGCCGCGTGCGCGCGTTAAAGGCGCTGCGCAATGAAAGAAGCGAACGGCGCGAGGTTATCGGCAGCGCCAAGATGCAGGTGGAGGAAGCCACCCGCTCGGGTAAAATCGTCTTTGAAATGGAAGATGTCAGCTATCGCCTGGCGGATAAAGTCTTGGTCAGCGGCTTCAGCGCCCAGGTACAGCGTGGCGATAAAATCGCCCTGATCGGCCCTAACGGCTGCGGCAAGACCACGCTGTTAAAACTGATGCTCGGCCAACTGCAGCCGGACAGCGGACGCATCCACTGCGGCACCAAGCTGGAAGTGGCTTATTTTGACCAGCATCGCGCCGAACTGGATCCCGAACGCACGGTCATGGACAACCTGGCCGAAGGTAAACAGGAAGTGATGGTCAACGGCCGTTCGCGCCATGTGCTGGGTTACCTGCAGGATTTCCTGTTTCACCCCAAGCGCGCCATGACGCCGGTAAAAGCCTTGTCCGGCGGCGAGCGCAACCGGCTGCTGCTGGCCAAATTGTTCCTCAATCCCAGTAACCTGCTGATTCTGGATGAACCGACCAATGACCTGGACGTCGAGACGCTGGAACTGCTGGAAGAGATGATCGACGGCTACCAGGGCACGGTGCTGCTGGTCAGCCATGACCGTCAGTTCGTGGACAACTCGGTGACCGAATGCTGGATTTTTGAAGGGGAAGGTCAAATCAGCAGCTTTGTCGGCGGCTATTTCGACGCCCAGAACCAGCGTCGCAATATGCGCTCGCTGCGCGCCGCGCCCGCCCATGCCGAAAAAAATCGCGTCGCCGAGGCGCCAAAGCCGCTTAATGCGAAGCGCGTCCCCGCCAAATTGAGTTATAACCTACAGCGTGAGCTGGACATGTTGCCGCAGGAGATTGAACGCCTGGAGCAGGAAATCAATGCCCTCCAGGCCGAAATGGCGGACGCGGATTTTTTCAGCCAGCCGCACGAAAAAACTCAGGCGGTGATTGCGCGCATGGCCGGCGCCGAACAGGCGCTGGAAACGGCCTTTGCCCGCTGGGAAGAGCTTGAAGCGTTAAAGAACGGACCAAAAGAGTGACATGAACCCGATCGGGAACGATGGGAATCCCGATCGGGCCGCCAAACGGCATCGGTGCTATGAGGAGAAATGCATGTGTTCTGCCGTCCATCACCCTAAGTACGTGCTTTGTCCGCATTGCGATCTCCTGGTGGCTCTGCCGGAATTGACCGACGGCCAGAAAGGCGTCTGTCCCCGCTGCGGCAATACCCTGATAAGCCGCTGGTCCAACCCGCGCCTCCAGCCGGTGATGTTTGCCATCAGCGCGCTGATAATGCTGGTGCTGGCCAATTTATTTCCTTTCGTCAATATGAAGGTGTCGGGCATCGGACGCCAGATTACCCTGCCGCAAATCCCCGGGATCATGGTGGCTGATCATTTCGCCAGCCTGGCCAGCCTGTTCCTGTTGTTTGTCCAGCTCATCCCCGCGGTATGCATGGTCGCCATCATCCTCCTGTGCCTTGGATTTCCCCTGTCGTTTCGTCTGAAGGCTTTCCTGGCCAAGTCGCTGTTCGCCCTGCGCGCCTGGGGCATGGCGGAAATTTTTCTGGCGGGCGTGCTGGTCAGTTTTGTCAAGCTGATGGCCTACGGCGATATCGGCGTAGGCATCAGCTTTCTGCCGTTTTGCCTGTTCTGCCTGCTGCAGCAGCGGGCATTCCAATGCATCGATCAGCGCTGGCTATGGGATAACATCATGCCGGCGGTGTCGCCGGTGACCAGGGTGCGCCCGGGGGTCGGCGGCCTGGCTCAGGGGATCCGCGCGTGCAGTTGCTGCACCCTGATCCTGCCCGCCGGACAGCGTACCTGCCCGCGCTGCCGTACCCGTGAGCACGCCAGGCGGCATAACAGCCTGCAGTGGACCATGGCGCTGCTGGTGACCTCCATCATGCTGTATATCCCGGCCAATATCCTGCCGATCATGATAACCGAAGGCTTGGGCAGCAAACTTAACTCGACGATTATCGCCGGGGTGATCATCTTGTGGGATGACGGTTCCTATCCGGTGGCGATGGTGATTTTTATCGCCAGTATCATGGTGCCGACCCTGAAAATGATCGCCCTGGCCTGGCTGTGCTGGGATGCGCGCGCGGACAGAGGCCGGCGCGACAGCGAGCGGATGCATTTTCTCTATGAAATCGTCGAATTTGTCGGCCGCTGGTCGATGATTGATGTCTTTGTGATCGCGGTGCTGTCCGGGCTGGTGAGGATGGGGCAGTTAATGAGTATTACACCGGGCATCGGCGCGGTGTTATTTGCCATGGTGGTGATGATAACCATGTTTGCCGCGCAGATGTTCGACCCGCGTCTTATCTGGGATCGGACCGAAAGTAAAAACCAAAAGGAGTCTTCCGTTGACGGACAATAAGTACGACGTCGCCCAGGTGGAGAAAATCAAGCGCTGGTCGCCGGTATGGATCATTCCGATCGTGACGGTGTTGATAGGCGCGTGGATCCTCTATTACCACTTCAGTCACCAGGGTAAGGTCATTACCCTGACCACTACCAGCGCGGAAGGTATCGAGGCCGGCAAAACCGCCATTAAAAGCCGCAGCGTCGACGTCGGCATGGTGGAAAGCGTGGTGCTAAGCGATAACCTGCAGCAGGTGGAAATCAAAGCCCGCATCAATAACGGCATGGAAAAGCTGTTGCGCCGCGATTCCGCGTTCTGGGTCGTCAAGCCACAGATTGGCCGCGAGGGCATCTCCGGCCTGGGAACCCTGTTGTCCGGGGCCTATATCCAGCTGCAGCCCGGCGCCAACGCCGAGGACGCCGACACCTTTAATCTGCTTGACTCGCCGCCGCTGGCCTCGCCGGATGCCAAGGGTATTCGCGTCGAGCTCGACAGCGACCAGTCCGGGCAGCTCAATGCCGGCGATCCGGTGCTGTTCCGCGGCTTCAGGGTTGGCACGGTACAAACCAGCTACTTCGATCCGCAACAGCGCAAAATGCGCTACCAGCTGTTTATCAGCGCGCCCTACGACAGCCTGGTAACCACCAACGTGCGTTTCTGGAAAGACAGCGGCGTGGCTTTTGATATGTCCGCCCAGGGAATGCGGGTGGAGATGGGGTCGCTGACCACCCTGTTCAGCGGCGGCGTGAGTTTTGACGTACCCACCGGCTGGGATCTGGGCGATCGCGCGACTGAACACCAGTCCTTCCAGCTGTTTGATAATAAGAACAGCATCTCGGATTCGCTGTATACGGTGCATAAGGATTATCTGCTGTTCTTCAATGATTCCGTCCGCGGCCTGCAGCCTGGCGCGCCGGTCGAGTTTCGCGGCATCCGCCTGGGCACCGTCGCCCAGGTGCCGTTCCTTGAGACGGCGATCAAGCAGGCTATCGATGATAATTACCAGATACCGGTGCTGATCCGCATTGAACCAGACCGCCTGGCCGGCAAACTGGGCGACAAATTTGATATTAATTCCCGCATCAAGGAAGCCGGCGAGCACGGGCTGCGCGCCTCGTTAAAAAGCGCCAGCCTGCTGACCGGCTCGCTGTTCGTCGATCTTGATTTTTATCCGCAGGCCAAGCCCTGGGACGGCGAAAAAGTCGTTAACGGTTATCCGGTGCTGCCGACCACCAGCGGCGGCCTGGCGCAAATCCAGCAGAAGCTGATGCTGACTCTTGATAAGATCAATAGCCTGCCGCTCAACCCGATGATTAATGAAGCCACCAGTACCCTGGCGCAAAGCCAGAGTACCCTGCGCGAGCTGCAAAAGACGCTGAAATCGGTGAACCAGATTACCGGGAGCCAGTCGATGCAGCAATTGCCGCAGGATATGCAGCGTACCTTGCGCGAACTGAACAGCAGCATGAGAGGGTTCCAGCCCGGTTCCCCGGCCTACAATAAAATGGTGGATAATATGCAACGACTCGATCAGGTTCTGCGGGAACTGCAGCCGGTATTGCGCACGCTGAACAACAAGAGCAACGCGCTGGTGTTCGAGGCCGATAGCGGCAAAGATCCGAAGCCGAAGAGGGCGAAATGATGAGAAAAGGGATTCTGCTGGCGCTGGCGTTATTGCTGGCCGCCTGCGGCGGCAACAGCGACAAGCATTATTACCAACTGCCGGTCGCGGCCCAGGACAACGCCGGGCAGGGACTGCCGTCCGCCGGCGTCACGCGGCATATATGGCTCTCCCGGGTTAACGTGTCGGATTATCTGGCCGGCAGCGGCGTAGTCTACCAGCAAAGCGACGTGCGTTACGTCACCGCCAGCAATAACCTGTGGGCCAGTCCGTTGGAGCAGCAATTGCAGCAAACCATGATCGCCCATTTAAGCAATCGGCTTCCCGGCGTGCTGGTGTCCGCAAGCCAGGGGCAGGGAGATCAGGATACGCTGGAATTCAACGTCACCGGTTTTCACGGCCGTTACGACGGGCGGGCGGTTATTCAGGGCGAGTGGGTATTGACGCATAATAGCCAGGTGACCCGCCACCCGTTCATCCTGACGCTGAAACAGGACCAGGACGGCTATGACGCCCTGGTCAGGACCTTGGCGCAGGGCTGGCAGCAAATCGGCCAGGAAGCGGCCGCACAAATTTCCCGGCTGCCTTAATAACAAAACGTTCTAAAACCAAAACGCGCCTCGGCAGGTTAAGATTCCTTAACTCTCCAGGCGCGCAGTTCAGCCGGTTTTCAGTAGCTTAAGCTGCCTGTAACCGCCAACTTTGCAGGCAAAATGTGCCCATTATGCATTTTTGGTATGACGCTTTTGTGAAATGCTGCGTTGATTTCTTACTCTTTTATCGCTAAAGATAAAGGGTAATTGCAGAAATGTGATTACCGTTTTCTTTCCACCAAACAAGATGAGGGAAACACGGCATGAAGAGACAAAAACGAGATCGCCTTGAACGCGCACATTCACGTGGTTATCAAGCGGGATTATCCGGACGCTCAAGTGAGATATGTCCTTTTCAGTCCCTGGATGCACGGTCTCACTGGTTGGGAGGTTGGCGAAAAGCCATGGAGGACAGGTCGGTGACGTTGTAAGCCACTTGTCAGCAAAGGAATTGACCTCCGCTTTCGCGGAGGTTTCATATCCAGGCGCTTAGAATGCGCCGGTATCTTTAAACAGACCGACTTTCAAATCGCTTGCGGTGTATATAACCTGACCATCGCACAGCAGTTCGCCATCCGCAAGACCCATCACCAGGCGACGGTTCACTACCCGACGGAAATGAATACGATAAGTGACCCGCTTAGCGCTGGGCAGCACCTGGCCGGTAAATTTCACTTCGCCCACGCCTAAGGCGCGGCCTTTGCCTTCACCGCCCAGCCAGCCGAGGTAAAATCCCACCAACTGCCACATGGCGTCGAGCCCCAGGCAGCCGGGCATCACCGGGTCGCCGATAAAATGGCAACCGAAGAACCACATATCGGGATGGATATCCAATTCTGCTTCGACGTAACCTTTATTATGGCTGCCGCCGTCTTCGGTCATTTTAACCACGCGGTCCATCATCAGCATGTTTCCCGCGGGAAGCGGCGGGCCTTCTTTACCGAATAATTCCCCGCGGCTACAGGCAAGCAGGTCTTCTTTTGTATATGAGTCGCGTTTATCTACCATGTTATCCAAACCTTTATTAATGAATCACGCACATTAACCAACATCCTTACCCGGGACAAGTCCATCAGCTCTGATTGAACCAGTTAAGCCAGCGGAATCCCCAGGGTAAACGCAGGCGTTCGTGCTGATTAATATAAGCGATGCGCTCGCGTATTGAAGCAATCAGATTGGGCTTCTGCTCGTGATCGTAGGGGATCCCGGTCAGCAACTCCAACGCCTCATCAATGGTCTCCACCGGCCAGATATGGAATTGCTCATTCCGCACCGCTTCGACCAATTCTTCGTGCAGACACAGATGGCGCACATTGGCGGCGGGAATAATCACGCCGTGCGAACCATCAAGCCCGCGGCTCTCGCACAGGGCAAAGAAACCTTCGATTTTTTCATTCACGCCGCCGATGGGCTGGACGCGGCCAAACTGATCCACGGATCCGGTAACGGCAATCTGCTGCACTATCGGTTTGCCGGACAGGGCGCTTATCAGGGCGCTCAATTCCGCCAGCGACGCGCTGTCGCCGTCCACTTCACCGTAGGATTGCTCAAACACCAGCGACGCGGAGAAGGGCAACTGCTGGTCCAGTTCCAGGGACGCCATCAGGAAGGCCTGCATGATCATCATGCCTTTGGCATGAAGATTGCCGCCGAGCTCGGCCTTACGTTCAACATCGTTGATTTCGCCGTCGCCGAGATGGACTACGCAGCTGATGCGCGAGGGCTCGCCAAACGGCAGGGGATGGCCCGGGAAATCCAGCACCGACAGCGCATTGACCTGGCCGACCATGGCGCCCTCGGTTTCAACCATGATCTGTCCTTCCGATATCTCATCCTGCATGCGCTCGGTAAGATAACTTTCACGCCAGATCCGGGTCCGGTTGCTGTTATACAGGGCCTCGGCGGTGATGGCTCCCTGCTCGCTATACAGCACCGCTTCCCTGAAACGCCGGGTCAGCCAATGCGGGCAAAGCGGCAGTTGGTACTGATCGCCGCTGTAGCGCACCGCCTGCCTGACCATTTCCGGCCAGGCGTCAGGGGTCAGCTGCGGCAGCGCCAGGGTGCGCAGCAGGCTGTTGACGTAGGCGCACCAGTTTTGCATATCCTCGGCCGCCAGGATCTTTACGTCGGACTCAAATTCGGCATACAACGCCAGTTTGGTCAGATCGGGTTCCAGATCGTTCAGGTCGGCCAGCGACTCGCGATCGCCAATGATCACCAGGCGCAGATCGAGCGGCATCGACGGTATGGACACCGGCAGCGGACGGGTTTCGTCCAATGCCAGCCAGTCGAAACGCTGCTGCAATATCATCTGCTTGAGACGCAGCCACATTAACGGCTGGCTGGCCAGGGCCTTGGCGCCCAGCACCAGCACCCCGCCATTGGCTTCATGCATCTTGCCCGGCTGCAGATCAAGTACGTCGCGGTAGCACCTGACGCAGCCGAATAACTGCTCATGTTCAATCCAGGGCTGGTACAGCCCCCTGGCGCGCCCGGCAAAATTATCGTCGCGCCGGGTGGCGGGCTGCACTGTCACGCCATTACCCGTAATGACATACCGGCTGCCGATAACGCTTTCGCCCTGGGGCAGCAGCTGTTTAACCGTCTCGGTGATTAACTGGAAATATTCCTCATCTTCCTGCGCGGTAAGCAGCAGAAAACGGCTCGGCGAGCGGGAGTGGCAAAATTGCGTCAGGCCGTCCATCAAACGAGGCTGCAGCACATCCATGGGTGCTGGCAGTGGCTGGGAGGGTTGGGCAAACACCGCTTCGAAAGGCGAAAGCTCGGGAATTAAATATTTCCATTCTAATTGTTTAATGGTCAAGGTAATCGGTAACGTCGCTAAACAGGGAAACGGGGATTATACAAGAATTCCCCTCTCCGAGTCTCACGCATCTTGCATTCATCGGCGATTCAGGGAAACTTGTCGCCGTGTATGATTAAAAAATAGGCGGAATGAAACGAATGTTAGAAATTTTACGCGCGGAACTGCTATTATCGGTCTAACGTTACACGGTCACGGGTGGGCGATATATGAAATACCAGCAGCTTGAAAATCTGGAAACCGGATGGAAATGGACCTATCTGGTAAAAAAACATCGTGAAGGTGAACGAATCACCCGGCATGAAGAAAATAGCGCGGCGGAGGAAGCGGTCGCCACCTTGATGCTTTATGAGCATCAACCGGACAACATCGTTCTCTGGATCCGGGAGAATATGAATCCTGCGCTCGACAACCGGATGAAGCAGACGATACGGGCAAGACGCAAACGTCATTTCAACGCCGAGCATCAGCACACGCGCAAAAAATCCATCGACCTGGAATACCTGGTATGGCAACGGTTGGCGGCCCTGGCGCAGCGGCGGGGTAAAACCCTCTCGGAAACCATTGTTAACCTGCTGGAAGATGCCGAGCGTAAAGAGAAATACGCCACGCAGATGTCTTCCCTGAAAGAAGATTTGAAAGCCATCCTGGGTGAAGAGGGCTAGCGGGGAAATAGGGTGGGACGGACAATAAAAAACCCCGCCAGGCGGGGTTTTTTTATGAAGCTGACAACACTTAAGCCTGCGGCTGTGTTACCACTTCTTTGATACCTTTCACTTCGATTTCTACGCGACGATCCGGTGCCAGGCAGTTGATCAACGCTGCACGCGGTTTCACGTTATCGCAAGTATTGCCGGTGACGGGGTTAGATTCGCCCATGCCACGTGCGGAAATCTTGTCGGAAGGGATACCCTTGGATACCAGGTAGGTCACTACGCTTTGCGCACGAGCCTGAGACAGTTTCTGGTTGTATTGTTCAGAACCGATACGGTCGGTATAGCCCAGAACGACAACAGAACCGTCTTTAGGATCCATCGAGCTCAGCTGGGAATACAGCTGATCCAGAGCCTGCTGGCCTTCAGGTTTCAACTGAGATTTGTTGAAGCCGAACAGCACGTCGGAACGCAGGGTAAAGTGTTTGGTCTGGACAACAGGAGCCGGTGCAGCGGCAGGAGCCGGTGCAGGAGCGGCAACTTCATCTTGACCGAAACGGTAGGAAACACCTACGCTCACGAGAGCATTGTCAGGACGGGCGCCAACGGTACCGGCATCACCGATATTGTTGGTCCACTGGTATTCCAGACGGGTTGCCCAGTTTTTGGTTACTGCGTATTCAAGACCTGCAGCCGCCAACGGAGAAACGCCAGTGTCGTTGTCGCTCAGACGACCACCGGCTCCATTAGCATAGTTAGCTTTGGAGTCAGCACGCCATACCATACCACCCAGACGGGTATAGATATCCAGGTCATCGTTAAGCGGGTAGCTCAGTTTAGTGGTCAACTGAATGCCCTGGGCTTTAAATGCACCGTTATCAACGCTGCCTTTATAGGCCATACGACCCAGCCAGTCATAACCCAGTTCAAACCCTAAGTAAGGGTTAGCCTGGTAACCAACAAAAGCACCTGCGCCGATTTGATCGTTGCGGGTTGGGCCATTGCCGATGCGGCTGTCATAACCGTTACCGTAGAACCCGGTATCGTGATACTGGGACCAGCCCAGTTTACCACCGGTGTACCAGGTGTTGTCTTTCGGAGCGGCTTGCGCTACGGTCGCGAAACCCGCCAGTGCCACTGCAAGTGCGATAGCTGTCTTTTTCATTTTTTGCGCCTCGTTATCATCCAAATAGGCAATGAGCTCTTAAAGCTAATTTAAATATTCCATTGCCAGTGTCCATGCTCTGGGTTTGTACATCGCCCTTAAAAGGCGTTATAGAGCAGCCCTGGCGAATTAAAGTCTACAACGAAGTAGGAAACTTACAAGTAAGATGTAGTAAGCCGCTAATAAAAAACAGCGTTTCATATAGGCTTTATTGATGATAGGGACGAAAAAAGTGATATCGCTTTAGGCGCCGTTGCGGGCGGGGAACCGCGTATATACTGGATTGTTCTGAGTTACAGGGGCGGAAATCACAAGATGCGACGCCCCTAATGAGATTAATCTTAAATTTACTTAATGATACAAAGTAGAATGAATCTTTAAGCCTGAAAACTGTCCAGATTTCCGGCAAACCTCATTTTGCGGGTACATGATGAACCCATAAGTGCCGCCATGCTGCGCTGCGTCACGCAGGCGAATTTTCTCATCCGCCGTCAATTCCGTCGGAAACCAGCCCAAAATGACGCTGTAATTTCCCGTCCAGAGTGCTTTCTCCATGGCGGCGACGGTATCGAACGCGGTGCGATGGCGCAACTGCACCATTTTTTCCAGGGGCAGGCCCGACTGTTCAAGCCAGGGGCGGCTCAATCTGCGAGACGACGTAAGCCAGAGCAGCCAGCGCGACTGCGTGCCCAGCAGACGCAGCAACGGCAACAGAATATTCCCCACAACCGGCTGATCCTCGAAATAAACCACTTCGCTGATAAAACCCTGCTCCGGACGGGCCGTCGTGCTGTCGATCGGCTGTTCACCCTGGCTTGGCTGCGTCCGAGAAGAATTGGCATGGTATTGAGTCTGCATTTTGTGTCCGCCCCTGTGTCACTGTATAAAAACACAGTATAGTGGTTTGGCGCGAAAATCAATCAAAAATTTAATGACCTTCGCAGAATTGCCACTTAATGATCGTCGCGCTGAGATTAAGTTGAAAACCGCTGGGAAAATACCGTATTTTTATGGGCTGTTGCGAATTTTGAGTAAGGAATCTCGCGGTCCACAACAAGGAGAAGTTCATGGAAGTACTACATAAATGCCGCATTGCACAGGCTAAAAACTGCTTTTCTCCCTTGGGGGATATTTCCACCCGTTCACAGTTCGGCGGGTACAGCATCGCCGCCGATAAAATCATGTTCGGCCTGATTCTGGACGGCGAACTGTACCTGCGCGGCACCCGGCAAAGCGAGCATATCTACCTCGGGCAGGGAATGAGCCGGCTGATTTATACCAAACGGGGCCTGCCGGTGGCGCTTAACTATTATCACGTCGATGAACGCCTGTGGGAAGACGTACACACGCTGCTGGACCTGGCGCGCCGCGCCATCGACGAGGCCAGGCAGGAAACGCGCATCAAGGCGGCCAGCTTGCGGTTAAAGGATTTGCCCAATATCGGGCAGGGTATAGAGCGCCTGTTATGGAAGGCCGGTATCAGGGATATCGATGCCTTGCGCTATTACGGCGCCAAAAGCAGCTATTTGAAACTGCGTAAAATCAAGCGGAACCTGGGCGTCACCGTGCTGCTCGCGCTGGAAGGGGCATTGTCCGGGCGCCACTATGCCGCGTTGCCCCAGGTCCAGCGCAGCGAGCTTCTGGACTGGTTTTCACGGCTCCCCTGCCGCTAGCAGCCGGTTAATGCATGCCGCCCGGCGGCGGCATGCGGCGCTATCACTGTTTTTCTATGTGCTGTTTACGCTCAATCAGTTCCGGCAGCAAATCAAGCAACAGGCTGATTTGCTGCAAAACCAGCTGTTCCCTGGCTTCCGGGTCCGGCAACAGCCGCTGGATGCGCGCGATAAGCCGTTCCCGTTCCTGTTCCACCCGCTGCGCGAAATGCTCCTGGCATTGCAGCGCATCGTCCACATAACAGACGGCATCGTCCAGCACCGCCATCAGCGCCGGGTCAACAATGCGCTCCCGGTGCGCGCCAAGCGTCGAGATGTAGCTCAGCAGGGTGTGATTCAGGCACAACAGGCGAAACGCCGACTCCAGCAGCTCGCTGCGGGTTCTCGGCTCCGCCGCCATATTGGATACCACCGAGGCCAGCTCCGCGTCGCGGTTATGGGCATCCCGCCGCGCTACGCGGTATTCCAGGCGGTTATCCCTGCCCTGATGATACTGCACCAGAATGGCGTCAAGGTAGCGGCAGTTGGCCGCGAGGCTGTTGTTCACCACCACCGGCAGGCGGCGAAAACGCCAGTCCGGCCAGATAAAGCTGACCGCGGCCCAGGCGATGGCGCAGCCGACAAAGGTGTCGAACACCCGCGGCACCGCCACATCGAATCCCTCGCCCAGCAGGTTAAAACACAGCATCACCAGCAGGGTGATAAACATGGTCGCCTGGGCATATTGCACGTTGCGAAAGGCAAAAAACAGCGTACCGCTGACCACGATCAGGATCAGTTGACCTTCGATGGACGGGACAAAATAGAGGATCGGCAGGCCGATAAGGATACCCGCCAGCGTGCCGATTATCCTTAACGCCAGCCGGCGACGCGTCGCCTGGTAGTTGGGTTGGCAGACGAACAGGCTGGTCAGCAGGATCCAATAGCCGTAACGCATCCCGCTGAGCTGGATAAAGGCATAACCGACGCACAGCACCAGCGACATGCGCACGGCATGGCGAAACAGCGCCGAGTCCGGGCTCAGGTTGCGGCTGATGCGCATGCGGATATCGCTCCAGCCGGTCAGCTTATCGTCGGCCAGATTGTTCTCTTCCGGGCTGTTGCGGGCAACCGCCTGTTCCGACTCAATGGTGGACAACTGCGCGTCGATAGCGCGCAGGTTGTTCAGCAGATGTTTCAGCGCTTTTATCTGGCTGGGCGCCACGACACGGCCGATGGCGGCATCCAGATGACTGAAGGCGCGTTCGAAACGGCTGTCGTGCTGGTAGGTCTGGTGCAGCAGGATCGATTGTGATAGGGCTTCGCAGGCGCGCGCCTGCATCGCCAGCAGCCGCTGGAAGCGGAATAGCACGTCGCTGTAACGCAGCTGTTCGCGCAATTGCCGGTATTGCACATGGGACGAACTGGCCCGTTCATGAATATCCTGGGCCACAAAATAATAATGCAGCGTACGGCGGGTGCCGCGCTGGCCGCGATCGCCGCGCAGCCGGGTCAGTAGCGACGCTTTGGTTTGATTCAGCGCCTGCACCAGATTGCCGTTCGCCATCGCCACCTCGATAAGCGCGTCGTCGTCGTCTTCGGTATCCGGGTCGAACAGGTTGGCCTTGGCATCAAGATAGTGCGCCAGGTGGCTATAACAACGGGCCAGGTTATCCTGCAATGGCCGGATGGGAAACAGCAGATGGCCGAACAAGGTCAGCAGGTTGTACCAGATGGCGCCCGTCAGCAGTAACGCCGGCTGCAGATACCAAGTCTGGTACATGGCGGCCCCCAGCATGGTATACACGGCGATCAAGAGCGCGCCGAACGCGATGGTGGCGTAACGCTGTCCTAGTGCGCCCAAAAGAATAAAACCGCAGGTGGAGCCGGCCAGGCCGATACCGAATAGCCAGGGATAAGGAAACAACAGTTCAATCGATACCGCGGCGATGAAAAAACTCACCAGGGTGATAAGCAGATTGCGCAGCCGGCCGCTTAGGCGATCGTCGAGATCCGCCAGCGCCGCGGCAACCACGCCAAGGGTAAGGGGAATGGTGAGCGTGGCCATATCCAGCCACCACGGCAGCGCCGCCGCGCCGCTCAACGCAATAAAAATCCGCAGGTTGTAGCGCCAGCGGCTGCTGAAGGCAAAACGCCGCAAGCCCGGTGCAAATGTCAGCACACTGTATCCCACACTCTATCCTTATGATGGCTTCAACGGTAGAAACGGCGGTCCGGATGCGCGCGCAACTGCTCCGCAAGCTCGACGGGAACCACACGGCGTCCCACCGGCCATAGGGCGATAACGGCCAGCTTAAAATTGGCGATGCCCGGGGGAATGCCGATAATCGTCAGGCATTGCGCAATGCCGGTAAGAATATGCGACAGGCACAACCACCAGCCGAACAGGACAAACCACACCACGTTAAGCAGCGTGCCGCCCGATGACAGTACCGCGCTGCGGTTTTCCGGATAAAGTTCATCCACATGCACGGCGGTATTGCCGAAAGGCAGCAGGGAGAGTTTGGTTATCTCCCAGCAGGAGCGGGTAAAAGGCAAGCTGAAGATCAGCACCACGCTGAGCACGGTGGCCAGAAGCCACGCCAGCGTGGTAAAAAAACCACCTAAAACAAAGTTCAGAATATTAAGTAAAGTACGCATAGTCCCCAAAGTGTCAATTCACAATTCTGTTATTAAAACCGTTTATCCCGACAGGATAACGGTTATTCTACCCTGATTTCCAGGCTGGAGCAGAACAAGTTAAAATGGGTACACTACGTCCCGACGCATAAACGATACGGAACCCGGGCATACCTTTATGGAACTGAAATCCACCTCGTTCGGCAAGCACCTCGCCCAGCATCCCTACAACCGGGTGCGGCTGCTCCATGCCGGCGTCGAGGTCAGCGGCGATAAGCATCAATACCTGATTCCTTTCAACCAAATCGTCGCCATCCATTGCAAGCGGGGTATCGTCTGGGGAGAACTGGAGTTTGTGCTGCCGCAGGACAAGGTGGTGCGCCTGCATGGCACCGAATGGCAGGAGACGCAGCGCTTTCACCATTATCTGCAGAAGGCCTGGCAGGAATGGAGCCGCGAGATGAGCGGCATCTGCGCCACCGTCCTGCATCAGCAGATCACCGCCATCGAGCAGGCGACCTCCCGGGACAGCTGGTTTGCGCTGCATCAACTGGCGGCTTTGCAGGAAAGTATTCGTGAAGCCTTCGCCGCGTTGCCGCTGCCGGTAACGCGCCTGGATGAGTTCGAACCCTGCCGCGCGTCTTATCACCGCTGTCTGGCGTGGCTGGAGCAGGGGCCGGCAATGGTGGCGCAGCGCAACCAGCAGTGGAGCGAAAAAATGCTGATAGCGCATCAGGATTTTTTCAATACCGTGGAAAGCTCGCCGCTGAACCTTGCCCAAAGCCGCGCCGTCATCAATGGCGAAAACGCGTTATTGGTATTGGCAGGGGCGGGCAGCGGCAAAACCTCGGTGCTGGTGGCGCGCGCCGGTTGGCTGTTGCGGCGTCAAGAAGCGTTGCCGGAACAGATCCTGATGCTGGCATTCGGCCGGCAGGTGGCGCGGGAAATGGACGAGCGCATCCGGTCGCGATTGCAGGTTGACGGGGTCAAGGCCTGGACTTTCCATGCCCTGGCGTTGTTTATCATCCGCCAGGGCAGTAAAAAGGCCCCGGTGGTAAGCGCATTGGAAACCGATACCCTGGCGCGGCGCAAATTACTGGTCGCCCATTGGCGTGAACAGTGCGCGCAGAAAAAGGCGCAGGCGAAAGGATGGCGGCAATGGATCGCCGATGAACTCGGTTGGGAAATTCCCGCGGACGATTTTTGGCACGATGAGCGCCTGGCCCAGCGCCTGGCGGTGCGGATAGAGCGCTGGATAGGCTTGTTGCGCATGCACGGCGGCAGCCAGGCGCAAATGATTGAACAGGCGCCGGAAGAGATCCGCGATCTGTTTACCAAACGTGTCCGGCTGCTGGCGCCGCTGTTAAAGGCCTGGAAGCAGGCGCTCAAGGACGAGGGCGCGGTTGATTTTTCCGGCCTGATACACCAGGCGGTGGATATTTTGCAAAAAGGCCGCTTTATCAGTCCCTGGAAACATATCCTGGTGGATGAGTACCAGGATATCTCGCCCCAGCGCGCGCGACTGCTGGACGCGCTGTATCAGCAAAACCGCAGGACGTCCCTGTTTGCCGTCGGCGACGACTGGCAGTCCATCTATCGGTTCAGTGGCGCCGAGCTTGCCCTGACCACGTCCTTTGGCGAGCGCTTTGGCGCAGGCGCGCTGTGCGCGCTGGATACGACCTACCGTTTTAACCAACGTATCGGCGAAGTGGCCAATGCGTTTGTGCTGCAAAATCCCCATCAGTTGAAAAAACCGCTTAACAGCCTTGCCAAGGGGACCAAAAAATCGGTGATGATTCTGCCGGGCGACGCCCTGGATGCGCTGCTGGACAAGCTCAGCGGCTACGCGCGCCCCGATGAGCGGATCCTGGTGCTGGCCCGTTACCACTATCTGCGCCCGGCGCAGCTGGATAAAGCCGCCACCCGCTGGCCGACGCTGAATCTTGATTTCATGACCATCCACGGCAGCAAAGGGCAGCAGGCGCAGTATGTGATTATCCTGGGATTGGCGCAAGGTAAGGACGGCTTCCCCGCGCCGGCGCGGGAATCTGTGATTGAACAGGCGCTGTTGCCGCTGCCGGAAGATTTTCCCGACGCCGAGGAACGCCGCCTGTTATATGTCGCCCTGACCCGGGCAAAAGAGCAAGTATGGCTGCTGGCGGATAATGAACATCCGTCGCCCTTTATCGATGAGCTGGCGCGCCTGGGCGTGCCGAAGGCCAAAAAACCCTAACCGTGGGACCAGGGGCGCCCGGCTGGGGGATGGCCCTGGCCCGTGCCTTATTGTAAACGTTCCGTCAGGTAACGCTGGTAATCCGGGATCTCAATAGTGATTTCCCCGCTGAAGAGTGCCGAGCTGATAAGCAGGTCGGCGGTGGAGCGGTTGGTGGCGACCGGGATATTCCACACCGTGGCCAGGCGCAGCAGCGCTTTAACGTCCGGGTCGTGGGGCACGGCGTTCAGCGGGTCCCAGAAAAAGATCAGCACATCGATTTTCCCTTCCGAAATCAGCGCGCCCACTTGCTGGTCGCCCCCCATTGGGCCGCTGAGCATACTGTGCACCGGCAGGCCGGTGTTGCGCTGCACCAGGTTGCCGGTGGTCCCCGTAGCGTAAAGAATATGCTGCGCCAGCAGATCCTTATTGATTTCCACCCAGTTCAGCAGCGACTGTTTACAGTGATCGTGCGCCACCAACGCAATATGCTTACGTACGGCGATGGTGCGGTTAATTGACTCCATTTCCTGTCCCTTCAATAGAATAGTCTGTCTATAGACTACTGAAACTCCGTTTCACTGCAAAGCGGTAAACCGGCATTACGATAAAATAAACCCTGGCCCGGATATATCGTGCCGGACCGGCCTTGGGCGCGCCCGGGGCCAGGGGAAGACAACCTTATCCGCGGTTAGCGCCAATGGCGCTACGGGGACGCGTCCGGCTGTGGCTCCCGGTTAAGATTGTAACCACGCAGGGCGTCCAGCAACGCCTCCCGATCGGCGATAAGCCGGCTGAACGTGGCATCAATGGCGTCACCGTTCTGATCAATCAGCCGCATTAGCGGCTGGCGGCTGAAACGGTCGCGTTGCTCGGGTGTGGCCAGGGGCGGCAGTTGGAAGGTTAATTGCCGGGCATTGCGGGTGTGGAACTGGACAACAATATAAGGTGAGGTATAGGCATGCCGGCTTGCCGTGGCCGCAGACCCCCGGTCGCTGACGGTGAGCACCAGTTGATGGCGGCCCCGCGCCAGCTCCAGGCTGTCGGCGCCCCGCAGCAGCGTGCTGCCAATGGGCGAGCCGTCGACAATCAATAACTCAATCTCCGCGGGCAAACGCAGCGTCGTCGCCAGGACCGGGAAAACGGCAAACAGGCCGATCCCGAGAACGAGGGCGATCAAGAAACGCATTCTCTCTCCTTACTACAGCGCTGGCTTCATGAAGCGGAACTGATTAGCGGATAATAATGTTTTTGTATCATTTAGTCACAAATAATTTTATTTTGAAATCATTATACCGGTTCGTTTTATCTAAATTTTTGTGCCTTGGTATACACTTAACTCAATAAATGCAACCGGAGAAGCCTCATGACCGATAGTGATATTGCCGATATTCTGACTTCTGTAAAGACTATTGCCTTGGTGGGCGCCAGTGATAATCCCGCCCGGGCCAGCCACGGCGTCATGGCGTATTTACTCCAGCAGGGATATCAGGTGTTCCCGGTTAACCCGGCGCTTGCCGGCGGGGAAATCCTGGGCCAAAAGGTCTTCGGCAGCCTGGCGGAGATTCCGGTCAAGGTGGATATGGTGGATGTGTTCCGGCGTTCGGAAGCGGTCTATGATCTGACCCAGGAAGCCATCGCCATTGACGCCAAGGTACTCTGGATGCAATTGGGCGTGATTAACGAGCAGGCGGCGGTGCTGGCGAAGAATGTCGGCATGAAGGTGGTGATGGATCGCTGCCCGAAAATTGAAATCCCGCGCCTGGGATTGGCAAAATAGACACCGGTTTTTTCAGCGCCATGGAATGTGCGGCTGCTTGCAGCGCAGCACCGCCTGTAAGCGGCTGACTGCGGCAACGGCGGGCGGGGCGGCCCGCCGCAAGCCGCTGGGTCAGTTTCTCAGCCGGGGCGCCTGGAGCTGTTGGCGGATAGATTCCGCCAGTTCGTCCAGGGTGGGCTGTTCGGGATGTACCGGCGTCGCCTCGTACCCCAACTGGATTTCAGCCAGGTAGGTATGGACCGGCTTTCCTTCCTCGTCCTCCATAACCACATGGTACCAGGGCGCGGAACGCAGCTTATCGTCAGCCGCAATTTCATCCAGAGAAGGTTTTTCCAATGAGTATTCAGGATCGACATCAATGACAACGCCTAAATATCCCAATAACTTATGACGAACCTGTTGTCCGATTCCAAATTTGCTGGCTATCATATCAATCCCCCGCGATGTAGTACCTGCGCGGCATAGTGTAGCGTTCTCAACAATGCCGCGAAATGCGCCCGGTATGGCGTCATGGTAAGTGCCTAAATACCGCCTTATCTTAAATATGGGGGATAAGTGGGCGATTTCAAGGGGGGACGCGCTAACGCCATCAAATGACGCGACAGGCAAATCCTTTCAAATAGAGTCCTTCAGGGTAGGGCGCCATGACCGGATGGTCGGCCGCCTGGCGAAACTGCTCGATAAACTGCATATCCCGGTGGGCATCCAGCGCGGCGTCGGCGATGATTTTCTGGAACAGATCGGTGGTCATCAGGCCGGAACAGGAAAAGGTTAATAAAATGCCTTCCGGCGCCAGTAATTGCATAGCCAGCATATTAATATCTTTATAACCGCGACAGGCGCTGGCCAGCTGGTTTTTATTTTCAACGAATTTGGGCGGGTCCATGATGATCATATCGAATTGCCGTCCCTCCTCGCGATATTTACGCAGCAACTGAAACACATCTTCACGGACAAATTCGGCTTTATCCACGTCAAGATGGTTGAGTTCAATATTGCTTTTAGCGATATCCAGCACGTGTTGGGACGTATCGACGCTGGTGACCTGCAGGCAGTCCCCCAGCAGTACCGACACCGAAAAGGCCCCGGTATAGGAAAAACAATTCAATACCCGCCGGCCGGCGGCATATTTACGTGCGGCCAGACGGCTATCACGCTGATCAAGATAAAAACCGGTTTTATGTCCCTGCGTGATATCCACCAGGATCGCCATATCATGCTCGCTAATGGCCAACAGTTCCGGCGGTGTCTCGCCGACAATCACCCCGCTGGCTAATTCGAGGCCCTCTTTTTTCCGTACCGAGACATCGGAACGATCGTAAATAGCGCAATCGGGGTAACAACGTTGCAGCGCCAGCGTCAGCGTCGGCCGGTGATACTCCGCGCCGGCCGACAGCAGCTGCAAGACAAAAAAACGGCCGTAGCGATCGATAGTAATGCCCGGCAGGCCGTCGGATTCGCCGGCTATCAGCCGATAAGCATCCAGCCCATCCCTGGCGGCCAGCCTGGTGCGAAAATCCTGGGCAACATTCAGGCGGCGGACAAAAAACTCGACATCGATTTCTTCGTCGGCGACAAACGTCCAGACGCGGGCGCGGATTTGCGAGGATGGCGAGTACGCCGCCCGGGCCAGCCAGTTGCCCTTATCATCACAGATATCGATGGTTTCGCCAGACTGGGGTTTGCCTTCCAGGCGGTGGACGGCGCCGGAGAAAATCCAGGGGTGGCGGCGGAGCAGTGATTTTTCACGGCCTTTGGCCAGGAAAAGACGTTTTGTCATCATAAGGTATACTAAACCTGAGAAATGGAGCGCCATTTTGCGAATAAGCGCAGTCAATTGCAAACATTAGCCGACGCGAGGGGGAAATGATGGACAAGGTATGTACCGCCGTTTACGTCTATGGTGTAGTGCAGGGCGTAGGGTTTCGCTACTCAACCCAGCATCAGGCAAGACAACTGGGTCTCTCGGGTTATGCCCGCAATCAGGACGACGGCGGCGTCGAAGTCATGGTCTGCGGTGAACCGGCGCAGGTGGAAAAACTGCTGGCGTGGTTAAAACAGGGAGGGCCGCGCGGCGCGCAGATCGAGCGTATCCTGACCGAGCCGAAAAACGCCGTCGATTTTAACGGATTCCAAATCCGTCATTGATTCAGATGCAGTTGACCGGTTTAGGCAATCCGGCGATTTTGGTTGCCTGCTTGGCCGGCCCCTGCGGAAATAACCGGTACAGGTAGCGGCTATTGCCTTTCTCTTCGCCGTATTTCTGCCCCATGGCTTTGACCAGCATCCGGATGGCGGGGGAGGTATTATATTGCAAGTAGAAGTCGCGCACGAAATGAATCACCTGCCAATGGGCTTCCGTCATCTCGATGTGTTCCCGCAAGGCAATCTCCCTCGCCAGCGCCTCATGCCAATCCGCGCTGTTTTTCAAATAACCCTGCGTATCGGTCGCTATTTCCACGCCATTAAACTGCATCACATCTTCCCGTTATCAATAAACGATTGCGCATCCATAATAACAAATTTTGTTCTGTTGAAAAACAAAACCCCGCCGAAGCGGGGTATCGGGAAGGGGCCGTGCCAGCGGTCAATTATTGCGCATAACGCCAAGAATGCTCAGCAAGCTGACGAAAATATTGTACAGCGAGACATACAGGCCCACCGTCGCACGGATATAGTTGGTTTCGCCGCCGTGGATGATATTGCTGGTTTCCCATAAAATGGCACCCGACGAAAACAGGATAAACAGCACGCTTATCGCCAGGGACAACGCCGGAATTTGCAGGAACAGATTGGCGATTACCGCCACCAATAGCACCACGAATCCCGCCATCATCATGCCCGACAGGAACGACATATCCTTGCGGGTGGTCAGGACATAAGCGGAACAGGCAAAAAAGACCAGCGCGGTGCCGCCCAGCGCCACCATGATCACGTCGCCGGCGCCCGAGCTAAGAAGCATGCTCAGCAAGGGACCCAGCGCATAACCCAGGAAACCGGTAAACGCGAAAGCCGCCACGATTCCCGCCGGGCTGTTAGCCAAGCGGTAGGTCAGGAACATCAGGCCATAAAACCCGACCATCATCAGGATAAGGCCCGGCGCGGGTAATTGCAGCAATGTGCTGGCGGTGGCCGTCAATGCCGAAAAGCCCAACGTCAACGACAGCAGGAAATAAGTATTACGCAGCACTTTGTGTGTGCTTAATAGCGAATGCTCACGCGAGTTTGTCGCGACCAAACGATCCATGGGATAGCCTCTTAGGGTGTATTGACAGGTATTCGATTGTCAGATTAATAGGTTGCCGGCGCCCGGCAAAATCGTTTTACCCTTCTTTACGCTGCGGACGCGGGCGGCGGCGGCTTACCGCCCGGCGATGCGTCAAAAGACTATAAAATACTCTCCCGCATCATTATGGATGAAATTTCAAGCGATTGGATCAAAACGCGCTTTACAACAGAAACGACTCTGTTTATAGTTCGCCTCGTTGCGGAGGAGTGGCCGAGTGGTTGAAGGCACCGGTCTTGAAAACCGGCGACGCGCAAGCGTTCTAGAGTTCGAATCTCTACTCCTCCGCCATCTTTCCCTGTATTTTCCGCCCCATCCCAAACACTATCCCAATACAATACCAGGCAGTCCGGCCTCCTGCGGCGCAATACTTATTTTCCGGACTTACCATGCGTCCTTGTCCGGCGCTAGGCGTTGTTATGGTAATCAAGGGGGATGCCATGCGTCTTTATGGTGCACAGGCACGATGCAAACGGGCTGCAACCCTGCCGTCCCGTCCGGAGAAGCGCGCTAAAAGAAGACAGTGTTCGCCATAACTTATTCTTATTTAACTGTAAACTTTGCTTAATGGTTAAATTTAAGTAAAACGATATTTTTTGGTCTGCTTCTTGCATTAATTCTCTTCGTTAGTTATGGCAAAGCTGCGACGGAGGCAGAAATGAATTTAAGACGACTAAAATACTTTGTGAAAATCGTCGATATCGGTAGCCTGACACAGGCGGCGGAAGTCCTGCATATTGCACAACCCGCGCTAAGTCAACAAGTTGCCACGCTGGAAAGTGAACTCGACCAGAAATTGCTGGTGAGGACCAAACGGGGGGTAACGCCCACCGAAGCCGGCAAAATTCTTTATTCGCATGCCCGGGCTATTTTACAACAATGCGAGCTTGCGCAAAAAGCCGTCTGCAACGTTGACCAAACCTTGAATGGGCAAGTTTCCATCGGCCTGGCGCCGGGTACGTCATCTTGTCCGCTTATCATGCCTTTGTTGCAATCCGTCAGAGACCAATATCCGCAGTTAACGGTCTATCTGCATGAAAATAGCTCTACGGTGCTGAATGAAAAGGTGAGTAGCGGGCATCTGGATTTAGCTGTTCATTATGACCCGGCCATTTATTCAGGCATTAATAGCCTGCCGTTGCTAAAGGAAGATCTGTATTTGGTGGGCACCCAGGACAATCCTGGCAAAAGTATCGAATTGCACGATGTCGCCAGCCGGCAATTGTTCCTGCCATGTGATTTTTCGGCTATCCGCAAACGCGTGGATGAGGCTTTCTCCTTAAGGCGCCTGAGTGCGAAAATCATCGGTGAAATAGATTCCATCGCCACATTGACCGCAGCGGTGGCCAGCGGCATGGGCGCGGCGGTACTGCCAGAATCCACCGCCTCGGCCGTAGTGCGTTCGGCGAACGCCTGGATGTCGCGGATCGTCAGCCCTGGTTTGCCTTTACCCCTCACCTTGAACATGTCGTCGCGCTTGCCCCTTTCCCCTTCGGCTACTGTGGTCAAGAATCTGCTGACGTCCCTGGCGACTTCCGCAAAACCCGCCCAGGAAAAACAGGCATTGCTGCTGGCCAGCTAGCCTGAGTTGACCTAGGCAGCCACAACGAAACGGTCACCCGGGTATCAACGGGTGCCGTTTTTTTTTACCGGTTATCCACATCACGCGTGTCCTGGACGCTATGCTGTCCACTATCAATATTTGCTTGATATAAATTAATCTAATCAATTAATATGCTAAAAAATGCGAGCCGCTTTAAACGTTATTAAAGCGCGCTCGCACCCGATTTCATTAAAGGAACCCTAATGAACAGCTTATTGTCCCAATTGCTGATCACGCTTGCCCAAAAAGAAGCGGCGGAAAAAGAACTGCACGCCACGGTTGAATCGCTGGAAATATTAGTCGCCGCGCTGATTTCAGCCCTGGCGCCGGCTCAAAAAAAGGATGTTATCACCACGGTGGAAACAGCCCTTGACGAGATGCGGCAACGAACGGATATTGCCTACAAATCCGATCTTGATCTGCTCGGCAGCAATATCGAGCGCATCACGGCCGTGGCAAAACGTCGTTGACAGCGCACGGTTTTCAGAACCAACCGGCATTCACTTTGTGTCTGGCGTTATATTTTTTTATATATAGCGCTATGGGGGCCCTCGCCCATCAGCCCGCTTGTGTTGCCGCCAGAAGCCGATAAAACGAGGGTTTTCTTCAGGGAAGAAATATTTTTCACTATTTAAAGTACTATTTTTAGAGAGATATTATAAATTGTTTTTTTGAGCGAGCATTCCTGGCCCTGACGAATATACTATTTTTAAGATTGAGATAATTATTGGGTCTTGCGAATAGGCCGCTCAGCTGTAGTTTTTCATTAGTAGGTTGATAATTATGAAGACACTAGGGTTAATCCTCGAAAATGCACTGGAAGAAATCTGCGCGGGTAAAAAATTGTTTCTCCCCGAAGCCGGTACTCAGGAAGCAATGGACGCCTTTCAGTCGATAGCCAAAGCTATCAGTTATGCGGACAGTGAAGGATTGGTGGAACATTGCCAGTTTGGCATTGCCGATTTTACGGAGCGATTAACCTTTTCCAAGGTGCTGGTGGCAGGCGGTATAACAGAGCTGGGCTATGAGTTTTTGCGCAAGCGTTACGACAGCGACCGCCAGCAGAAAGTGAGTTAATGCCGTTGCTGGTTAGGTTACCCGTTTGCAAAACCACCAGGGCCAGCTGGTGCTTGGCAGCAAAGCCAGTTGCGTAAATTGTCATGTCTGATCGTGGGCAGCTCAGCGAGAGGTGACTCTCAGGGCGCCACTGATATCGGGATGGCGGCGTTGTTGGCACCGCTACAATGAACCCTATAGCACCTGACGTATTAAAACGGCACTGTTAAGCGGGTGTTCTGACGCTTATCTCACGTATTGCCATACGGTGGGGGGGACCTTGTCATACAGTTTTCCCATCGTCAGCTCCGCAAGGCGGTGATCCGCCGCACCGTAGAATTCGACCAGTTCCGCTTCCGGCAGTCTATCCTTCATATGTTCGACGACTTTTTCCAGCGTTTCAACCGTATTGCAGCGCCTCAGCCTCATTAAAAAATCAACTTTACCCATAAAATTGCATTTATCCGTTAAAAAGAGATGATAATCTCAGAAAATGAATTGGTTATGATTGCCGGGATATTATCAGCATCAAAATACCCGCGCGGCGAATCGGAATAAAATACGCAGCCCGTTTACCTTCTTCCGGGCGTTAATCATCAGCGTCTGGTAAACATGCATCTTGGATCTATGTAATATAGAAACTAACCATTCATTACCGGCATAGCCGTCCCAAAGAGGGCTAGCATAACAGCTTCTTGGCAGCTTGGATAATGATCGCTATAAAAATATCCATTTTGCGAGGAATATTAAGTTTTTAAGCGGGCATCTATTATAAGTTACATTAGATGATGCAACGGAAAAACGATATAAACCCTATAGTTAGCATGGGGATAGGGTTGAAATGTTATAAAAACCTTTCGCGGTTAATTTATTTTAATAACAGCGAGCCCACGGCTCGAGGTAAAAATAAAATAAGGTTTTAATATTTAATGTCACTTTTTTTGATTTTCTTTCAATGGCCTTTTACTAAATTAATTACTCTGTTTACCGGCGACTAACACCGGGCCAGCGTTTTCGTTATGAAGGCTAATGATGCCAAGGCCATCTGCACTCTATCGCGCCGGCATGGCAGTGCCCGGTGTGGCATCGTCTGTTTGCTCCTGTCACCGGGCAGATGTTTGCGAGGGTTATAGACCTCTAAACGTTTTTACGTTCAACCCTTTCCTCACCCCAAAAAAGCGTGTCTTTCGAGGTTTTGGCGAAAGCGATTTCCAGCGCTTCATCACTGCCATCTTCCCAGATTTTCTGCGCCAGGGCCTCATCGTTATCAGCGACCTGGAAGATAGCTTCGGCAATTTCAAGGGACGTTTCCCGAATCTCAGCCCATGCTTGTATGTTATCCGCCATGGTTTCTCCTTAATGCGTTTTATAAGGTGGGTGGGTGCGAGGCATATACCTATTAATGATACAACCTGAACTATAGTGCAATTACGGGCAGACCGCCTTCCAGCCCGCATGGCCTGACAAGCGGCGCCGTGTTGGGGAACGGCGCTCGCGGCTGGCGCAACAAGGCGGGTCAGGGATCAGCTTTTCATTTTTAACGTAATACCGGCGACATATTCGCCCTGGTAACGGGCAATATCCAATTCCGGGGCCGAAGGCTGGCGCGATCCGTCTCCTCCCGCAAGCGTCGACGCGCCATAGGGCGTCCCTCCCCGCACCTGCGAGATATCAAACAGCTGTTTAGCGCCGTAGCCGATAGGCACCAGAATAAAGCCGTGATGGGCAAGCGTCGTCCAGGTAGAGGTAATGGTATGTTCTTGTCCGCCGCCGGTGCCGGTGGAGGTAAATACGCTGCCTATCTTGCCGTAAAGCGCTCCGGCGGCCCATAAAGCGCCGGTTTGGTCGAGAAAAGTACGCATTTGTCCGCTCATATTGCCAAAGCGGGTAGGAGTGCCAAAAATGATGGCGTCATAATCGGCCAGCTCCTGCGGCCTGGCTTCAGGGACATCTGGGCTGGATTTTCCTCCCGCCTGCGCAAACAGGTCCGGCGGCATGGTTTCAGGCACCCGTTTTACGGTGACCTCGGCGCCGCTTACCTTGCGCGCACCTTCGGCAACCGCCTGGGCCATGGTGGCGATGTGACCGTACATAGAATAATAAAGTACCAGAATCTTAGCCATATAAGTGCTTCCTTATCGGTGAGAAGATAGGGCATCAGCCTGCTGATGCCTTGATCGCTGGGATGATAGGGTATCGCCTGATCCTGCCTGGTGAATCCGCCTGATTGTCTTTAACCATAATAGTTTAGCCACACTATGCAAATGAATTATAATGGATTGGTTTTGCGGTGGCTGGCCTTACGATGAACAGGGTATTCATAAAGCCGATAAATGATAATAAATATTTCTGATTCCCAGGGGCAATAGTAATACCTTTCGACAAAATTTATTTAGGTTCAATGCATTACATTAGCCCGTTGAAATAATAAAGTTTTTTCATCGGTGTTTTGTTTCATATTATTAATATTTTGCCTGTCGGCTGCAGGATTAGCTATACTGTTTATCAAGGCGTTGGTAATACGCTGTTTGATTTTGTGAACCAGCGTCTTAATGAAGATAATGCTTCAAGATGATTATCTTCATTATGCCCTATGATTCTCTTAACTTAACTCGGAGGTTAACAATGACCGAACATCGTGGCGGTTCAGGTAACTTTGCGGAAGATCGTGAAAGAGCATCAGAAGCAGGCAGGAAAGGAGGTCAGCACAGCGGGGGAAATTTCAAAAATGACCCGCAGCGTGCGTCCAGAGCCGGTGAAAAAGGCGGCCGCAGCAGTAATAGCGGACGCCAGTCTTAAACCGCAATGGACATGACCACCGGCCGCCGGGGAAACCCGGCGGTTTTTTTATGCGTCAAAATTTTTTTGCGAGCAGCGGGTGCTGGTTATTATTGGGAAGCAGGCCAATTCAGGTTCGACCCCACGGTTTTTCACAGGCGAACCGGTCGCGCGTATTATGCCGGCAGATAACTGACGGAATGCTCCGGGCTTTCGCTTTTCGCATCAATCACTACACTCCATAACCCGCTGTATGGCACGCCCAGATAGGCTGTCGCCCGGTTGCTGACCCCGGGGATATCGCTGAATCCCAGGGCGGATGGCTCGGTAGGCTGCTGATTTTCACAGAGCAAATGAATATTGCATTTCTGGGAACAATGGACAACAACCGTGTCGCCACCAAATAGTTTCAGCCGCGTGCGAATAATGGACATGGAAAAACTCCCGATCTCAATGATGAATTTTAGATAATGCAGCATTTGCGTGAAGCGCATCACTGACATAACCAACAAACCACTGACCTTATAAAATCATTGAGTGGGCATAAATTTAATGACTTTAATCAAATTTTGTTGAGTTTAAAAAAAATAGTTGAATAAAAGCGCCCGCACTTGCGACAAGAGCGCGTCGTGACGTACAAAACCTGTCAATGGAGTCGCATATGGCCTGGCACGATCCTGTCCTTTGCCCATCATAAGGCCTTATGTACCCTGAAAGGTAACTGTCATCATGTCCTGAATTTTTCTCTGGTGCCAACGCCCGGCACCGGGCCGGCCCTTTCCGCCAACCCGGGATGTTGACCGGCGCTTATTGCCTGGCGCCGGCGTTGTGTGCAGGAACATCTATGCCTGCATCTTATGCCGGCGGGCAGATCCCGTCGTTTATGTTTACCTGCGCTTTGCACATTACCCTCTTTGTCGTAAGCAAAAAACGGTGGGGCGTCAGGCCAGCTAACCGGTGTGTGCCAGCGTAATGGCCAGTCATCGCGTAACAGGTCAGAACTCACCGACCAATAACGGCTTTATTATGCTTAGGTTGAACTCTGGTCAGGTAGATATAGACGTCAAAAATAGCACGCTGCGAGATAGTGAGGACTTAAAAATTTAATGGACGTTATGCATTTTATTCTTTTCAAAAAAAACGGTTCGTTACGTGTTGAAGGGGAATGCCATATTATTAAAAAAAATTATATTGTCGTGGCGGACCAGAGAATTATCACCGGTAAACAAGATAATGACGATGCAGTCTTTATCCGCTGTTACCCGGCAGACTTATTACACTTACGTCAGGACATTATTTTCGAGGAAAATTCTCTAACAGATTCTAGGTATGCAAATAAAATCTTGTATCGGTCATTCCCTATTGATAGTTTGATTATCGAAAGTACAGAAAAACTCATGCGTATGGCAAACAGTTTACCGAGCTGCTTTTTGTACCTCTATTGCCTTGGCATTGACAAATGTTATTTTTCGCACCTGTTGCGTCAATTTGTCGGCGTCAATATGAATAATACGTTACTGGACTTTTTTGAACAAAATTACCTGAAACAGTGGGCCGTGGCCAGATATGCCAGGGAGCTGGGCATTTCCCCCCCCAAATTGAACGTTGTCTTTTATCAACAATACGGGATGCCGATCAAACAGTGGTTAATGGAAAAACGGCTCAAGAAAAGCGGTGAGCTGCTTCTCACCACCACGCTGCGCGTGGCGGATATTGCTCTGGAGTGTGGTTTTAGCAGCCATGCACATTTTTCCGCCTTATTCCGCAGGCGTTTCCAGATTTGTCCGTCGCTATTTCGTACCATGGCAAAAAAAACCGCAAAATGATCTGTCATCAACATGGCTAATATGTAATCGCCTTTGTTAACAAGTGGTTAAGTGTGGCCATAATTCCACCAAATATAAGCTGCCAAACGCGTGTTTGCGCATTTTTGTTATAAAACACCACGAAGCGTTTGACAGGAGGGCTCAACTAGAGAATAATGCACGGCGTTGGGTCGTTAGCTCAGTTGGTAGAGCAGTTGACTCTTAATCAATTGGTCGCAGGTTCGAACCCTGCACGACCCACCAACAACCCCCTCCCTGTTGTGATCTGTATTACAATTTTAGACTCACCAAAACCCCAATATCGCCTCACGGCAATCCTGTATCCGCGAATAAAAATACCGCGCATTATTAGTTCGGCTTATTATTTAAGCAGGCATAACATAATGTATGCGAATATCCTAAAAGTGTCGATATCGCTATCACGCCAACTTTTTTAAATCCATTATGGGTTTCTGGGAGAAGTTTTTTGTCGATTTCCCAGGCTGTCGTCGTGTGAATGAATGCATGCTGATTAAAAACTAATCAAAAAGTCAATGTTTACCTGATGACTGCTTCAGCTGATGGCGAGTTTCAGCATGCGGTGTGAATAAGTGAGTATGGCCATATCACAAAGGCGTTGAATCCGGCGCTATACATGATCTGAAGGTAAAGTTTTCGTGGGTGCCAGGCTGTTAAAGGCGTGGGAGTTGCAAAATTTAATGCCCTTTCGCAGAGCGAAAGGGCATCAGTGATTGCTCTATTTTAATTTTACAGGCATGGATAAGTCCTTAAACATTTATTAAAATAGAGAATAAATCCGGGTTATAAGAATCTTGGGCAGGAGATTGCCATAACCCGCGGTGGGCAGAGATGAGCGGCCATTATTTATGGCTGCTGGAACCGCCTTTTTTACCAGCTTCAGATGCCTTTTCAGGATTGTTTTTGAAGCCACCGCCGCCGCTGCCGCTCTTCTGGCCGCCTTTTTTACCCGCTTCCGACGCTTTTTGTTTATCATCAGAGAAGTTACCGTTACTACCACGATGTTCTGCCATAATACTCACCTAAATTTATTAAAAACGATTAATAAGATTCATCTGAAGAATGGCAATAAAAATAGCGCCAAACCGAGATGATGAGTTGGTGGTATAAGTAATCCTTATCACCAGTAAATAAAGGTTAGAAGAGCTGGCGGAAAAGCGCAAATTTACATTTTGTTTGCGAATAATCTTACCATTTTTATATGGTATTGATTCCTTGTAGAAAATTTAAGTTTTGATCAATACCGCTAATAACGTTACTCCGTTGAATTTACATAGCAATATGAATTATTTTTATTGGCAAGTATTTGGCATTATGTTTTAATTCAATAATATCAATGCGTTAACTTTAATATAATTTTAAGTAATTATCTAAATGGAAAATTGTTATTTATAATAAGTACTAGGTTTAATGACATTTTCACTTAGGAAAAATACTGTCAAGCGCACGCAGGGCTGGCGCAGCGCCGGGTCAGGAATGTGCTGGATAGCATCAGAAAACTGGCAACGAGGAAAAATATCAAATTGCGGCCAATGGGCCACTAGCTGGACATAAAACCGGATGGCGGAAATAAGCGGCATCCGGTATAACGTTTAACACATACCTACAAAAAATGAATTATTTATGTTTATTTTCGTGGGATTTTTTGTTTTGTTCTCTGTCATGACCCTGCTTGGTTTGTGCGGGTTGCGCGTTGCCTGCTTCGTTGCCGGCAGACCGGTTTTCGTTCTTGCCGTTCTTTAGCTCAGCAGTGGACGCATTGTTTTTTTTGCTTGAATTTTCAACAGGTTTCTTGGACATGCTTATTCCTTAACCATAGATAACGACATTTGCCACTCTAAATGGGTTGGCCTACGAATACTGCGCCCTTCAGCGGCCGTTATTATGGATGTAGATCAATTTTTTTGTTATTGACGGGATTTCTTAGCAATGCCGACGATGTGTTTTATGCTGTGACTCTCTGGTTCTCGTGGCGGTGGGAAGCAAACCCCAGGCAATTACAGGCTTATGTTATGAATAGTGATGCGATACCGGTCGTTACTGTCAGGCGTTCACGCTGGCCCATCCTAAAAAAGATCTCTTGCAAAATAAAAAGCTAAAGATTATAGTGTATAATAATTATACTTGTTATTATTTTATGGTTGATTTCGCATCATGTCATGCCTGTTTATGATATTAGACATATAGTATGGTTGCGTCGTAGTTTGTTTTCCGGCGCAGGGTCTTTTACTCGACATAAGCATTCAGATGACTAACCACAGCAGTCGTATTATCCTCGATAAATCCCTTGCGACAGAAGGCATTACATCTAAAGTCGATCGTTGGCGCTCGGGTGTTAACGCCGCCTTGCTTGAATCCAATTTTTCGCATAGCCAGGCTGAACAGCTTACCTGGAGTGTCGAGGCTCATCATTTTGATGTGTTTATTTGCGGGCGACTGCGGTCTACTGGCCAAAGTCTCATTAATTTACCGCACAAATATGATAATTTAAATGACCATTTTATTTTGATGGTCGTGGTAGAGGGGGGTATTGAAGGCAAAGCGGGGTATGTTGATATTGAGCTTTCCCCTGGGGATATTATTTTACTCGACGTATTGCAGCCGATTAAAATGCAGATGAAAGAAGGGCGCAAGTCGAATTATGTCGATGTCCTTTACGTGGCTATCCCGCGCGCGCTGCTCTCGGAAATTGATGATTGCTGTCAACTACACGGAAAAATAATTCCCCAAAAAGATTTCCTGAGCCGCCTTATCGCCACTAATATTGCCGCCTTGATGAGCCACAGTGCTAATTTCAGCGACAGTGAGGTAAACCAGGTTGCAAGGCCTGTGATCGACTTTGTTATTTCAGCCATACGCTCTACTCACGCAATCATTCAGCCCATCATGATGGACACGAAAATACATATCATCACGCGGATTTGCGACTTTATTCAAGAGCATCTCCGTTTGCCGGCGCTCGGCGCGGAATTGATCTGTCAAAAATTCGGTTTGTCGCGCTCCTCGCTTTACCGGTTGTTTGAACCTTTTGGCGGCATTGTCGCCCATATCCGCAAAAAGAGAATCGTCGCCGCAACGCGAATGTTACTTAAACCGCAATATCGACAGTGGAAGGTGGCCGAAATCGCCTATTACTGGCAGTTTGAACCGGCCGCGTTTAACCGTCTGTTTTTCTCCGCTTATGGCCTGACGCCCAACCAGGCGCGCAAAGAGCATCACGAATTGTGGGCGCTGGAAAATATGAACGAATCGCAAGTAGTCTGGCTACGCTCACTTTGAAGGCCAAGGTTCGGCTCACTATCATCCAAGCCCTGGCGTTCGCGTTATCGCAGATTCATATCAGGGTTTGGTACTCGAACCGCAAGAACAGGTTACCAGGCTGCTGCAAGTACAATTTCCGACATTTTGCGGGCTGCCTTGTGGCACCGGATCGGAAGAGGCCCGGGGTTCAACGCAGCCAGTAAGAATCGATCCCGCCAGCGCAATCATCGCTAAAAACAATGCCTTTTTCATCGTTTACTCCTGCCATTTTTTTTGATTATAGCCTGCTTTTAATTAAATCCAGTATGGATTTCGCCATGAAATCAATACGAAAATAAGATTGATAGCGGTAAGGCGGTCAACCCGCGGCATAATAGCGTTGCCAAACGATGATCACCAGCAAGGCGGCGGCCGTCCAGCATAAGACCGCACCAAATAAGGCATAGGGCAGCCGCCAGGAACCGATAAGAAAATACAGGGAGATAAGATAGATCAGGTAGGGGATCACCGCCCAAATGCCGAACAGGATGGTGGTGCGCAGCGCATCGATGCCGCGCTCGCCGCCGACAATATAATGCGCGATAAGCGCAAAGGTGGGAAAGAGGGGAAGCAGTCCGGCAAGATAATAGTTGCGCGTTTTTGACAGCACCCCGATTAATACGACAATTGCGGCGCCCAACAAGGCTTTCAGTAATAAATTCATGGAATCACTAACGTACTTGAAGTCAGGATTGGCATTTTAGCATGGTTTACTTCAGGTCCGCTGTGGCCTATGGCGCTTACCCTGGCATCGGTTAAGAGGCACCCTGCCAGGGTATGCGCCTGAACGACTACTGCTTATAGGCGTACTTGATCTGTTTTATCGTATTGCTGAAGACATCCGCCTGCGCCGGGTCTTCCAGCTCGGTGATATATTTTTCCATCTTGATAATGACTTTGCCCGCGTCGGCTTGTCCCATGGCTTTGAGTATCAATGTCACCATGGCCTTCATGCAATTGAGCTCCTGCGCCAGAACGGCGTTATCATTGTCGGTGGAAAATTCAACATTGCCCATTGGGTCTCCTGGAATTTAATGTGGTCTCGGTCGATCCGGTTGCAGTGGCAAGGCCGTATCAACACCATTTCAGTGCCAATTATAACAGATTTGTTTTGGATATTTAACGAAACACCGGAGTATCTTCAGTGAAGAGGTTAAAAAATTTGCTCCCGCCAGGGATATAATTTACCGCGGGCAAAGCGGCATGGGCCGGCGAGGCATTCATCCGCAAGCGGCAATATGCGCTCGATAGCGTAAAATGTAAGTTCGAAAGTAATAACTAATTAATATTTTAATGAATATCTTTTCAAAAAGTATGATTTATTGATATGTAATTTTATAATTATTTTTTTTAATTCATTGTTTTTAATGTCTTTTCACTATTTTGTGCGACGGTCAACTTTTAAGCGATATAAACTGTGGACTGAATACCAATACGGAGGGCGAGGGTAGCGCCATCAAAGGATTGTGAAACAGTCAAGCGAATGTTGTTAAATTCTCTTGCCGTAGCTTAACCGATCTGTCTAAAATGAGTATCAACAGGTGGCACTGCTGAATTTTTATAGTATAAGCGGATATCTATATTCATTATTTACTTAAAAAGCAGTAATATTAAGTCATAAATATTTGATTCGCTTTACATCACTCCCTTTTTTTGGAGATTTTATCTTTGATAAGCGTTTTTCTTGTTGATGACCACGAATTGGTGCGTGCAGGGATACGCCGTATTCTTGATGATATCAAAGGTTTTAAAGTGGTTGGCGAGGCGCAGTGCGGTGAAGATGCGGTAAAATGGTGTCGCAGCAACTGTGTAAATGTCGTGCTGATGGATATGAACATGCCGGGTATTGGCGGTCTGGAGGCTACCCGTAAGATCATACGCTTCTCACCTGATATTAAAGTTATCATGCTCACCATTCACACTGAGAATCCATTACCTGCTAAAGTAATGCAGGCGGGAGCCGCAGGTTATCTAAGCAAAGCGGCGGCGCCTCAGGAAGTGATTTGTGCCATCCGCTCCGTCAATGCAGGCAAACGCTATATCGCTTCTGATATCGCACAGCAAATGGCCTTGAGCCAGCTCGAGCCACAGACTGAGACCCCGTTTGAATGTTTGTCCCAACGCGAGCTGCAGATCATGCTGATGATCACGAAGGGGCAAAAAGTGAATGAAATTTCAGAACAACTCAACCTGAGTCCTAAAACGGTTAATAGCTATCGTTATAGAATGTTTAGTAAACTTAACATCGGTGGAGACGTTGAGTTAACACATCTGGCCATTCGGCACGGGTTGTTTAATGCGGAGAGTTTATTAAGCAGTGACTGACAGCTTCAATCCTAAAGAATTTCTTAAAACCGTCACCAGTCAGCCCGGCGTCTACAGAATGTACGACGCTACGGACACTGTCATTTATGTCGGCAAGGCAAAGGACCTGAAAAAACGTCTGGCGAGTTACTTCCGTCTGCAGGTTTCCAGTCGCAAAACCGAAGCCTTGGTCAAGCTCATCGCCCAAATCGACGTCACCATCACCCATACCGAGACCGAGGCGCTGTTACTGGAACATAATTATATCAAGTTGTTCCAACCGCGTTATAACGTCTTGCTCAGGGATGATAAATCCTACCCGTTGATTTTCCTTAGCAGCGATACGCATCCGCGCCTGAGCTTTCACCGCGGCGCCAAGCATGCCAAGGGCGAGTATTTCGGTCCTTTTCCCAACGGCTACGCCGTGCGGGAAACGCTTGCGCTGTTGCAAAAACTGTTTCCCATCCGGCAATGCGAGGACAGCGTTTACCGCAACCGTTCCCGCCCCTGCCTGCAATACCAGATCGGGCGCTGTCTGGGGCCGTGCGTTAAAGGACTGGTGAGCGATGAGGAGTACCAACATCAGGTTGATTATGTCCGCTTGTTTTTATCCGGCAAGGATCAGCAGGTCCTGAATCAGCTGGTCGAGCGCATGGAGCTGGCGAGCCGGGCGTTGAATTTTGAAGAGGCCGCCCGGGCGCGCGATCAGATACAGGCGGTAAGACGGGTCACCGAAAAACAGTTTGTTACGGGGGATCATGAGGACCTCGACGTTATCGGCGTGGCGTTCGATGCCGGAATGGCGTGCGTGCACGTGTTATTCATCCGGCAGGGCAAGGTCTTGGGCAGCCGCAGTTATTTTCCTAAAGTGCCGATAGGAACCGACCTTTCCGAAGTGGTGCAGACGTTTGTCGGTCAGTTCTACCTGCAAGGCAGCCAGATGCGGACATTGCCCGGGGAAATTCTGCTTGATTTTTCCCTGCCGGAAAAAGATTTGTTATCGGAATCGTTAAGCGAACTGGCCGGTCGTAAAGTCCACATCCAGTCCCACCCCCGCGGCGATCGCGCGCGTTATCTGAAATTAGCGCGTACCAATGCCGCAACGGCGCTGGTGACAAAGTTAGCGCAGCAGTCCACGATTCATCAGCGTCTGGCGGCGTTGGCGGAATTGCTGGGCCTGGATGCCATCAAGCGGATGGAATGTTTTGACATCAGTCATACCATGGGGGAACAAACCATTGCTTCCTGCGTCGTGTTCGACGCCAATGGACCCGTGCGGGCCGAGTACCGCCGCTTCAATATAGAGGGCATTACCCCTGGGGACGATTACGCGGCCATGACCCAGGTATTGCGCCGCCGCTATGGCAAGGCGCTGGAGGAAAGCAAGATTCCCGATGTGGTGATTATCGACGGCGGCAAGGGACAATTGGGGATGGCGATTGATGTGTTTGCCCAGCTGGATGTGCCCTGGGATAAATCACGTGTTATTTTGTTGGGGGTGGCCAAAGGCACCGACCGTAAGGCCGGGTTGGAAACGCTGTTTTTCAAAGCCCACGGCGAAGGCATATCGCTGCCGCCTGATTCGCCAGCCCTGCACGTCATCCAGCATATCAGGGATGATTCGCATAACCATGCGATTACCGGGCACCGCAACAAACGCGCAAAGGTCAAAAATACCAGCGCGTTGGAATTAATTGAGGGTGTGGGCCCTAAACGTCGACAAACCCTGTTAAAATACATGGGCGGTTTGCAGCCTTTACGGAACGCAAGTCTTGAGGAAATTGCTCAGGTGCCCGGTATTTCGAACGCATTGGCAGAAAAAATTTTTAATGCATTGAAACACTAACGGCGATGTAGCAACATACTCGTTATCTCCGTCCAGCCAGATAGTTAACGTGGCATTATGCAATTGAATATACCGACTTGGCTTACATTGTTGCGTGTCGTAATGATACCTTTTTTCGTCCTGGCTTTTTACCTGCCTTTCTACTGGGCGCCCCTGGCCTGCGCGTTGATCTTTATCCTGGCGGCGGTCACTGACTGGTTTGATGGCTTCCTGGCACGTCGCTGGAAGCAAACGACGCGTTTCGGCGCGTTCCTGGATCCGGTGGCGGATAAAGTCATGGTGGCCATCGCCTTGGTCTTGGTGGCGGAACATTTTCATTCCTGGTGGATAACGCTGCCCGCGGCGACGATGATCGCTCGTGAGATCATTATTTCGGCGCTGCGCGAGTGGATGGCTGAGATTGGCAAACGCAGCAGCGTCGCCGTTTCCTGGATCGGCAAGGTGAAAACCACCGCCCAGATGCTGGCGCTGGTTGCATTGCTCTGGCGCCCCGAGCAGATCGTCACCGGTATCGGCATCGCCGCGCTTTATGTTGCCGCGGTACTGACATTCTGGTCGATGTTTCAGTATTTGAACGCCGCCCGTCATGATTTGTTCGAACACTGATCGAAGCGCCGTAAAAATCAACAAACAGGCGCCTGGGCGCGATAATTCTATTGACTCGCTACGTCAGGTCAGTAGAATGCAACGCATCGAAAGCAACGACCGATTGCCAGACGATAACAGTAAAAATTAGTAAGTTAAAACAAGTAGCTTTCATCGATGCGGGAATAGCTCAGTGGTAGAGCACAACCTTGCCAAGGTTGGGGTCGCGAGTTCGAGCCTCGTTTCCCGCTCCAGATGTACAACGAAGCCTTTTTAAGAGGCAGCAAAGGCGCGTTGGCAGAGTGGCCATGCAGCGGATTGCAAATCCGCCCACCTCGGTTCGACTCCGGGACGCGCCTCCAATATGTTATTCCCCGACGCCCGGGTGGTGGAATCGGTAGACACAAGGGATTTAAAATCCCTCGGCTTTATGGCTGTACGGGTTCAAGTCCCGTCCCGGGTACCACACCAGAATTCGTAATAAAAACAAAGTAGTATGAACAAATTGATACCGCCGATAGGCGGTTTTTTTATGCCTGCAATTTGCTGCCAAAACCCGAAAATGACTACAAAATGACTACATTTTGTCTACGCTCATTTTTTGCACAGCTCTTTTGGTCGAAAACCAGGCGAAAAATACCTATCTGCGATTCGGAATTCTTTCAAAGAAAATTATTTTTTCAGGTCGTTTTTTTGATAACTAACGACGACTTATGCTAATAAATTCAATAAAAACCGCGCTACCTATCAGGTAACCTGATAATGGCGAGATCCGGCAACTTTAAACACTAACAGCTACGGAAATATATCATTAACCGATTTAGAGTCAGGACGGTTCAAAAAACGGTTGCATGACATGGCCGACATACAACGTATCTGAAGGCTGGCCTAGCACGACGTAAATCAGTTATTCATTTCTGTTCGTTATGAATTCAGGTAGCGATAATTTAGGTATAAGGGCTGTGCCTAAGTTCTTTCAAATATATGATAGACCGCATAACTAAATTTTCCCTGCCTTCAAGAGCCTATACTAATCTGCCGCTTCGCTACTTCCCAAGCTCAGTAATCTACGCCTATACTGTACAAAACAACAGTGTCGTAATCTTTGAGTAACTTGATATGATTTTTGTACGCGCAGCTGAGCTTGCCGAAGTAATTCCACTACCGTTATTTGCGGAAAGAGTGCAGGCCGGTTTTCCCAGCCCAGCGCAAGACTATATAGAAAATCGCATTGATTTAAATCAGTTATGTGTAAATCATCCCGCAGCCACCTATTTCGTGCGGGTGACCGGTGAATCAATGATTGAGGGCTTCATTAACGAAGGAGACATGCTGGTAGTTGATAGCGCCCTGACAGCGAAACATGGCCAGATAGTGATTGCCGCAATTGACGGCGAGTTTACCGTTAAGCAACTGCAACTCACTCCCACACCGCGGTTGATTCCCATGAATGCCGCATACCAATCCATTCCTATTCGTGTCGATGACAATGTTGAGATCTTTGGTGTCGTGACATTTATCATTCACTCGGCACCCTGATCATGTTTGCCCTGGCGGATGTGAATTCATTCTATGCATCCTGCGAAACGGTTTTTCGCCCCGATTTGAAAGGGAAGCCAATCATTGTGTTAAGCAACAATGATGGGTGCGTGATAGCGCGGTCTGCCGAGGCGAAAAAAATTGGCTTCAAAACCGGAAATCCCTTTTTCGAGATCAGGGATATTGTCAGGAAACATCGCGTTTCTGTTTTTTCCAGCAACTATGCACTCTATGCGGACATGTCCAATCGTGTTATGACGACGTTGGAAGAAATGGCCCCATCGGTTGAAATATATTCCATTGATGAGGCATTTATGGATGTGTCCGGCGTCAGTAATTGCATGTCGCTGGAACAGTTCGGTCGTGATGTCAGGGAGCGTGTTAAGCAGCGTACTAAACTCACCGTAGGCGTTGGTATCGCCCCGACTAAGACGCTGGCAAAGCTTGCTAACCACGCCGCCAAACAGTGGAGCAAAACCGGCGGCGTGGTGGATCTTTCTTCGCCGCTGCGTCAGCGTAAACTTATGGCGCTTATGCCGGTGGAGGAGGTATGGGGAGTGGGCAGGCGGATAGCGAAGAAACTTAACACGATGGGTATTTTTACTGTTTTGCAGTTGGCTGATAGCCATCCGCCGTTTATTCGGAAACATTTTAGCGTGGTCCTGGAACGCACGGTCCGGGAGTTGTGTGGCGAATCATGTATGGCACTGGAAGAGTTTGCCCCAACGAAACAAGAGATCATCAGCTCACGATCCTTTGGTGAGCGTGCTACTACTTATCAAAGTGTTAGGGAAGCGGTTTGTGCATATGCTGAACGCGCCGCTGAAAAATTGCGGGGAGAGCACCAGTATTGCAAAAAAATATCGGTGTTTATTAAAACCAGTCCTTTTGCGATAGATGAGCCATATTATGGGAATCTGGCGACCGGTAGTTTGACAATCCCAAGTAACGATACCCGCGACATTATCCGGGTGGCCATGGATTGCCTTGACCGGATATTTATGCCGGGGATGCGCTACCAGAAAGCGGGCGTGATGCTCGGGGATTTTTTTAGCGTTGGCGTCGCGCAACTGGCGCTATTTGATGACTTTAAGCCTGCGGCTAATAGCGAAGCGCTAATGCGGGTTCTGGATGGCATAAACCATTCAGGGAAAGGAAAGGTATGGTTTGCGGGGCAGGGCATACAGCAGGCATGGCAGATGAAAAGGGCGCTGCTATCCCCGCGCTACACCACATGTTATAAAGATTTGCCGGTCGTAATCGCTAAGTGAAGGTTAACTAAACGGCCTAAACGGCAGGATTATCGATGCGCTCAATGATCCCCGCGTTGTCATTGTGAATGTTCCCTACCGCCTTGCCGACCGGGTGGAAAGTAAACTCATCGGCTGGTATCACAAAATCCTTTGCCAATTCTTCAGCGCGTTCTGGGGTTGTATCAGGCGATAGCCATTCCAGCGAGGCTTCCCTGGTCATAACTAATGGCCTGCGATCGTGAATATCAACCAGCCCTTTGTCACTGGCAGCTGTAACGATAACAAAACCGTCGTCTTCCGGCGCGTCCAGGGCATCAGGATGAAAGCGGCTTATGGCGGCGAAAAATATTGGTTCCTTATTTTCGTGATAAATAAAATAGGGCTGTTTGATCTTTGCGTTATCTGGGTCTTTTTTCCACTCATACCAGCCATCGGCCATAACAAGGGCGCGCCCCGAAGTCCACAACGGCTTAAACATACGTCCACTGGCGGCAGTCTCGACGCGAGCGTTAATCAGGGGAGGACGGCCCGCTTCCTTAGCCCAGGCAGGCTGATATCCCCACAAAACGGGATCGAGGTGTAGTTTATCTTCACGCTGGTTCAGCAGCAAAACACGGGTACCCGGAGAGACGTTGTACCGCCCGACCGGCTCGCCATCCAGCCCGCCGACAAATTCGACATCCGGCCTCAAAGATTCGAGATATTTTTCTCTGGTATCAATCTGCGCAAATCTGCCGCACATAGGAGTTAACTTTTCAAAGAGAAGATGAATTAAGTATAGAAAGCGGATGGATTTCCCCCAATAAAAAACCTGCTTTCGCAGGCTGTGATTATCATAGGGCCAATTGGGTTTGCTGCTTTTCTGTAGGATGAGGAATGGCGGGATCTGTCATGCCAGGAGTCATAATTGAACGGGTAAAGGACTCCATGGTGACAAAGGTATGACTGCAATTGATATTGGTGCATTGATGATAACGCTCCTTGGTACTCTCGCTGAGGTAGCGGCTCGAACGGGTGTGAGCAGCCTTACGGCATAAAGGGCAGTGCATCATAAATACCTCCTGGAGAGTGGCTTCGGTTCTAAATAATTTTAACATTAAGTTCAAAAATGTGAATTATATTTCAACTATGCTTATCGTTTTGCTTTATCACTGATTGCATACCTGATAAAAATATCTCCATATTTACCAACGTTGTGAAACCGCTATTGCTAAGTTGATGGGTCACTTTATTGATAATCCATGGCTGAGCATCAATCACCGCCTTAAACCCTTTTACCCGCGCCGGTGTTTCCGGGCATAGGTCGGCGCGGCCCAAGGCCAGGCAAAGAGTAAATTCCGCAATGCCACGTTGCAGCTTATTCCACATTGCCTGGGCGGCACGCATGGCTGCAGCTTTGTTTGCATAAACAGTGTGAATAACATACACATTATCATTGCTACCGAGCAGGTATTCCCCTGTTTTGGACTCCAGCGTTTTCGTCCGGCTCGGTTTGTTTGATTTAGTTTTCGGGTGTTGCAGGGCGCGCAGATGCGGTTGTTTTTTTAACCGCGTCACCTTTACTTTTTGAGGTTTCGGATCTTTGGTATGTAACCAACCTGCGGTTACACCGGTATAGGCCTCCCGGTCGGCGATGGCGAAACTGTGCCGATCGCCGTCCCGTCGTTCGATGGTTATTTGAGGAATGGATTTGCCGGACGCTGTCCTGCCATAACCAGGAATAATTAGCATAAGTCGTCCTGCTTTTATTGCCGCAACCGCGCCATTTCTTTCAGCTAAGCGGGTGATAAACGCCGCGTCGGTTTCCTGCGTCTGGTCTATATGGGGGATGGCGATAGTCGCCAGCGTATCTGAAACGACGGGCACCAGTTTATGGCGGTTCGCGATTTGGTTGATAATGTCGCCCAGGGTGGTTTCATGATATGAGACTTCACGGCGTGAGTTCAGCGAGCCACGAAAATCCGCGCTGCGGGCGCGGATGGTCAGAATATCGGGCGTGCCCCGGTGCTCTATTTCATCCACGGTAAAATCGCCTTTACCGATCAGTGCTTCACCCTGCCAGCCTAGGAATACCTTTATAACTGCGCCACGCCCCGGCAGCTGTATCTGGCCGTCGGCGTCGTCCAGTTCGATATCCAGCTGATCCGCCTCAAGTCCGCGATTATCATTTAGTGTCAGCGACAGGAGCCGGGGCCGCACATTGGCGGTTATATCTTTTTCATTTATGGTCAGCCGAAAATCGGGTGCCAGGGTATGCCCGGCGGAATAATTCGGTGCGCTGCTTATCAAAAGAATCCTCCTGCGGCGGTGTTGATATTACCAGCCAGCGTTCCGGCCCGGTTAATGAGCGTGGCGGCCTGTTCTTGGAGATCGCCGAGAAGTGCCGTCAAGCTTTCATCCACGCGCATCAGGTTCAGCGTAAATTCAATGCGCCGTGCCGCGCCGTCGGCAAAAAACAGCGTGCGGGTTTGGTTAAACCCGGTAACCACGTACATACCGTATATCGTGCCGGTACCCTCGATCAGCGGCCATGCCTTACCCTGTGCCGCCATGGTCTCCAGCGCCAGGAGCGATAGCCGCCCGCCGGTGAGCTCAGGTAATAGCACGCCGGAAAGGGTAATCTGGTCATTGCCTGGGCCGAGAAATTGCGCCGCCGGGGGCAGGCCGACACGGCTGTTGGTCGGCCAGCGATATTCCACCGACCGGCTTAGGTTTTGATAGGGAACGGTGCTCAGGGCAAACACAAACAACCCCAGGGTCATCATCATAATGTGCCTCGGTATTAATAGGTCATGCTGCTGCGTTGTCGCGCGCGCTGCTGGCGCTGGCGTTTATCCAGCTCATCAACGGCAGCGCGCCCGGCGATGCGTCCAATTTCATCGGGCGTCAGGTGTTCGTTATCCCTGGCGGTATAAGGCACGGTGATATGCACGGCGGTGGCGGTGGCGTGGGGTACCTGGATAGGTTTGTCGGCCTGCTTTATCTGGTCAAGGATAGGATGAGTACCGTATATCATGGCCCCCGTTGGCGCATAACCATAGGCCGTGGCCGGCTCAGTAGCGAGCTGCTGGTCCGCACCCGTTAGAGTTTCCGAGGCATTATTAATCAGGCCGAGTTTATCCAATATCCAATCGATACCGTCGCGCAGGGTATTGAGCGCGGTCATGGGAAAGGTCAGCGCCATCGCCAGCCCTTCACCGAAAATACGCCCGGCCCGGGTGGCGCTATTGAGTGTATCGCCGGTGGCCTTGACCGGTGCCATCAAGGTGTTAAAACCCGTCCACAGCGCTTTTAACTTTTCGGACAACCATAGGAACACCGGTTTAATCGGGCCAAATATCTCGACCAAGGGGCCGACTATGGCGGCAAATCCCTCTGCCACGCCACCGATAAAGGCCTTAATCGGTTGCCAATATTTGCGGATCAGCAACGCCCCGGCGACGATGGCCGCCACCGCCAGGGTAACCGGCCATGCCAGGGTGGCAAACGTGGCGCCGATGGCGCCACCGGCAATGGCAATGCCGGTACTCAGGATCCCGGCTCCGGCCAGCATCAGGTTAAAACCGGTGATAACCGGCCATGCCGCCAACCCCAGAACCGCCAGCCCGCCCAGCAACAGGGTGATGGCGCCCGCCAGCCGGGTTAACCGGTTGGTCAGCTCGGGATTCTTTTTGGTCCATTCACCGACTTTGCCGATCCAGGCAGTGGCGGATTGAGTCAGGCGGCGCAGCCCCTCATCCTGGCCTGCAAACAGCTGGATGCGGATATCTTCCAGGGCGGAGGTGAGGTTTTTGAGGTCGCCTATCAGATTATCGGTCTGTACCCTGGCCACCCGTTCGGTGATGCCGTGGGAATGGGTTAACTCGTGGCGGCGGTTATCGAGATTACCGTTATCCGCCGCTTCAACCAGGTTTTGTGCCGACTTAAGGGCCTCTTCGCCAAAAATCACCTTCAGGTATTCGGTTTGCTGCGCGGTGCCAAGCCGGTGTTTTTTCATTGAGGCGGCGATGCTTTTCAACACGCCCACCATCGGCAGGAAATTACCTTTTTTATCGCGGGTCTTTACCTGCAATTCGTCCAGGGCGTCGGCGGCTTCGCCAACCGGCGCCTGGAGCCGGGTAAACATCGCGCTGATCCCGGTCCCGGCCATACTGCCCTTGATACCGTTTTCCGCCAGTACGCCGAGCATGGCGGTGGCGTCCTCAATACTAGCTCCGGCGGCGCGCGCCAGGGGCGCGGCATATTTCATCGCCTCGCTGAAGGCCTGCAAGTTGCTGTTGGCGCTGGTAAAGCCTTTCGTCATCACGTCCGCCACCCGGCTGATTTCAGCGACGGGAATATGGAAAGCGGATTGCATATTGGTAATGATGTCCGCCGCCTCGGCGATATCCACTTCCCCGGCCAGGGATAGGTTAACCGTGGTGCCGGTGGTGGCCAATATGGCCTCCGCATCCAGGCCCGAGCGCGCCAGCGTGGTTTGGGTACGAGCCACATCGGTGGGCGAGAATGCGGTGGTCGCGCCGATATCACGGGCCTGCTGGCGCATGGCCTGGAGTTTCGGGTCCTGTTTATCCAAATCCAGGATAGCTCTCGTGCTGGACATCTGGCGGTCGAAGTTCATCCCCGGCGCTAACCAACGTCCCTCGGCATACAGCGCGCCGGTGGCGGTGGCAAGCGCCGCGCTGCTTTTCCCGGCAATGCCGCCCGCCAAGGCTTTACCCGCCTGATAACGTTGGCTGATGTGGCTAAGCCGTTGCTGCTGTTGGCTCAGGCGGACCAGCGCATCCTGCTGCCGATTGAGTGTGCGGGTGACGGTATCGGCATTCTCCTGCAGGCGTTTCTGCTCCGAAGAAAGTCGGCGGGTGCTGATGCCCGCTGCGCTTAACTCAAGGCGTTGTGTTTTAACCGACCGGCGCAGGCCGCGATATTTTTCTTCAAGGGCGATAACGCCGCGCCGGGCCTTATCCATCTCGCGAATGTGTTTGCCGGTCGGGTTATCCAGGGCGCTAAAGGCTTTTTCCAGCCGGGCCGTCTCCTGCCTGGCCTGGCGCAGCGCGGCGCCTGTGGCGGTCAGCTGTGCTTTAACCTTGCGGAACATCTCTATTTTCCCGACCTGCTGATCAAGCGCGCGCAGGGTTTTATCTGTGGCGCGGATATCTCCGGCCAACTGGCGGCTGGCATTTTGCACGGCACGAAAAGGGCGGGAGGCGCGGTCCACCGCTTTCAGTAACACCTGCAGCTGAAGCTTATTATTCATTGGATTGTCCACTGCGTTTCAGGGCCAGGGCGCGCCAGCCGATCAGCTCGGCCAGGCACATCGGATACAGGGCCGACGGCGGCCAGTGGAAAATCACTGCGATATCCGCCATTAGCGAATCCACCGTCAAATCGGGAGGGATGCCGTTTCGTCCGATATCGGCGACAAAAAACCGATCACCTTACCGGCCAGGGCGACCATATCCGGCAAATCCAGCAGGGCGCATTCATGGCGTGTCAGCTGTGGGCAGGTGATGCGCGGCAATACGGTGAGCAGGGCGTCGATGTCGGAATTAGCCAGATCCGCCAGACGCACGCCGCGCAGCGTACCGGCGTTAGGTTTGATCAGGGTAATTTCACTGATTTGCGTGTCGCCGCGTTGCACCGGCGATGCCAGTGTGAAAGTGTTATCCATAAATTTTATTTCCTATTTGAAGTGAGGGTTTAATTGAGTTTATTGTCATACAGCGCTGGCAATTACAGGCCAATGGCCCGCCGGTGTTCAGCCAAACGGTCGACGCCGCTAACGATTTCCATCAGGTTAACTGTGTCGATTTCAATCAATACGCTGCCGCCGACGGTCAGCTTGTAATAGGTGCACCGGGTGGATACCTTGGTCTCGGTATCCTCGCCCTGTTTGTACTCGCCGGAGTCAATTTCTTTATGCCGTCCGCGCAACGCCACCTCGACGGCGGTAATATCCCCCGTGTCGTCGCGCTGGAATGAGCCGACAAAACGCAACGGCACGGCGTTAATGTCCGCCGCGCCCCATTGGGTCAATACCCGCTCATCGATGCCGCCCATCGACCACTCGACGGACAAGGCGTCATCATCGAGACCTAAATCGACCGGCGCGCTGCCGTTCATCCCGCCGCCGCGATAATGCTCGAGCTTGCGGGTCAGCTTGGGCAGGGTCATCGAGGAGACCACGCCCTGGTAGCTGAACCCGTCGTTAAAAAGATTCAGCATTTTTAATTTGCGAGGTAAAGCCATAAAGATCCTTTAAGTGTTCACGTTAGAGGAAAAACTCATGAGATAGCGGTCGGTGATGCGCTGGCGAAAGGTCAAATCTTCAAGCGGCGGGACTGGGGTATAGTCATAATCGATAAAAAGCTTTCCGGCTTTCAGGGTGTTTTTGTCATTGGCGGCATCGTCATACCAGCATGTGCCGTCAATAAGGTATCCGGCGGATTTCAGCGCGCGGAATTTAGCATTAACGCCTTCCATCAAATCGCGGACCAGCGTCGGCGTCATGGGTTTATCCATCGCCCACAGATGCGCCTCGGCCAGGGTATCGGCCAGAACCTGCGCGGTGCGGGTATAGTTTTCAAAAGCAAACAGCGGATCGCTGCTACAGGTGCGTGAACCCCAGAATTTAAATCCCTCCTTGCGGATAAGCGTGGTTATGCAGGCTTCATTCAGCAGATCGGCATCGGTGCCGGGCGTTTGCAGATCCCAATAGACATGTCGGGTAATACCTAACACGCCGTTAACGTCCACATTGGATAACGTCTTATGCCAGCCGGTCTCGTTATCGATTTTGGCGCGCAGCCCCAGGGCGTAAGCGGTAGCAAATGCTGTTTGGCAGGCAATGGTTTGGGCGTTCCAGGACAGGAAGTCCGGCCATAGCAACATCAGCTCGCGCTGGCCGAAATTGGCGCGGTATCTGATAGCCTCGGCCACCGTTTTGCAGTTCCATGCGCTGATATAACCGAAGGCGCGCAGCTGCTGGCAAATGGATGCCAGGGCGGTGGCGACTTCCAGATTATCCAGTCCAGGAACGCCGATAATACGCGGCTTGACGCCGGTTTCGGATTGCGCAGCCAGAAGGGCATGCAGACCGGTATAGCGCCCCTCGGCATCCATGCCGCCGATAATATTGGCGGTGGTCGCCGCTTCATCTTTTCCTTCGGCCACGCGTACCACGACGGAAACCGGCTGGCACTGAGCGGCGATGGCCATCAGTGATGTGGGCAGTGTGCCGGAGGTGCCTGCTTTGCTTATGGCGGCCCGGATGTTTGTGATAAGCACCGGCGTATTGAGGGGGAAAGTTGCGGCATCGGCATCGTCGGCAGTGCAGACAATACCGACGATTGCTGTAGACGCGGTGGAAATAGTGCGGGCGCCGTCGTTGATTTCGAGGACACGGATGCCGTGGTGAAAATGAGTCATCTTTAAGCTCTTAGCGTTGTACTTTTTCGTTATGATGAAGACTATTATCAGATTCGGCTTGGTTTCAATGTTTTATGAAATCCGATACAACAAGTAAAAAATGCTATCGCAATACTACCCTCCAATATCAAGTTTACCGATTTATGGACGATAAAAGGTATACACATTAAATGAGGAGATTGCGTAGTGTTAAATGTTGGGGTCGACCAATTTATTATAAAAGAAGTGGCTGAAATAGAACCTTATTCAGGGTGGAGTAATGACGGAAAAATATATGAATTTTTTAAATATTCATCAACTATCACGATGGTGTTAGGTGCGTTGCTTTTAGCGCTAACAATCTTACTTGCAATTTATCATTATGGTCACGTCAATTTTTTAGGGTTTATTATTTTTGTTTTTACATATATCAATTGGTTGTTTTATATAATATTCTTCTTTGGCTCAATGATGACCTTTGCTCTTATTCTTTCGATGATTAATTATGCGGATCAAACCATTGGTAAGGGTAAGCGGAATTTTGAAATTGAACATAATTATAAACAGATTGTGAAGCAAAGTTCGAAGAGTTATATCCAGCTCGATGTAATGAAATTATTGATAAGTGTTAATCTCAATAAGGTAAATTATGAAGTTATTAATTTTATACAAATGGCTGCTGTCCTCGCGTTTATAATTACCACATGGCCAAAATTTGCCGGTATCCCTGAATTAAAATCATTGTTAGATCCTAATCAGATGTCTTATTATTTATTTTCTTTATTAATTGTTGTGATTGCTTCAAATTTGGGGTTGTTTCGTGTTTTCAAAATGGCTCAAAGGAAAAATTCGTATGCAATGAGTATAATTGAAGCTGCGATAAAATATAAAAAAATACACGGAAAAATTGTATATAGAGTGCGGTCCTCAAAAGACTAATAATCGACTTCAAGAAGCATTCCTAGAAAATTTATAGTGAGATATACTCAATATAGATTTATATCAATAGCCCCGGCCACTCACGGTCGGTGCTTATCGATAAAAATTATGTTGGCATAAAATTTAAAATGTAAGATATATCTTTTCTAAGCGCTGGCAAGATATATCAAAATACTCCTGACTCATTTCTATCCCGATAAAACGATAACCCTGGCGCAACGCCGCCACTCCCGTTGACGCGCTGCCCATAAACGGATCAAGTACAATCCCGCCCGGGATTACCGGTTTGATTAACTGCTCCATCAGTTCTACCGGCTTCCCTGTCATATGCAGTTTTTCCGAGGGGATGACCCGCTTTTGCATCAGTCCCGGCCAGGGGCCGCCGTGTCGGCACTTGATTAAGGTGCCGACGCTGCCCCACACCACATATTCACATTGATGGCGGAAATAGCCGGTATGCGGCGCCCGGCTGGAGGCGGTCTTATCCCATGGCACCACACCGCGCCAGATAAATCCCCCGGCCTGTAAAACATCCGTCAGGGTAGGGAGCTGTCGCCAATCGGAAAATACCATGGCATAACCCCCCAGTTTGACCAGCCTACGGGTTTGGCTTAACCACTGCGTCATCCAGAATGCCCAGGAGCGTGCGTCCCGATTGTCGCCAAAAAAATCATGGTACTTTGAATTTTTGATGTATTTCACCCCCGGTGATTGGGTACGGGTTCCGTGATTCATGCCGCCGCTGCTGTAAGGCGGATCGGTTATCAGGGCATCAACCGGTTCATTCAGCTCTCGCAAAATCTCCAGACTGTCGCCGCAATAGAGTGTTGCCGGGCCAATGGTTTGTTGTTGAAAAGCCATGCTAACCTCATGTTTTTAAATTACTGACAGCATATACATCGGGCGTTTATCTGTCGTAATGAAAGCGACCTGTCAAATTCAGTACGACATCACCGCACCAAAAAATTACAAAATTATTTTCTCAATAAAACCAGCCGGTTTAGCCGGTTCGCTTTTACGCGGGCTAGAACTCGCTTCACAAACTACGCCTTATGCCATAACCTGTAATTATGTACAGCATTCGAGGTGACAGATATGACCTTCCCATCCCCAGTGCAGGATTGTGTAGCAAAACGCGTGAGCTTGGACGATGCGTGTATTCACCACCCGACGACGACCTTTTTTATGCGCGCTTCGGAAGGTTCATCGCGGGCCGGTATTTTTCAGGATTCGCTTTTGGTCGTGGATAAATCGTTACTGCCCGTGGACGGTAGCATCATCGTGGCAGAAATCGGCGGGGAGATCTCCTTGCGGCGGGTGCGTTTGTATCCGGTGCGTTGCCTGGAAAAATTAGATGAACCCAATGAGATTATCCTCTGCGAGGAGGGCGATGATTTGATGGATGAAGCGCCTATTTGCTGGGGAGTGGTAACCTACGTTGTGAATGATATGCGTACCGGGGAATTTGACGATACGCCATGTCTGTTCTGATCAAGAAAATGAATCAGCCTGCCCGTTGTGAGCAGGCTAGCTCCCAGCGGTATTATCCCGACTTAGTCGGGTCTAAAAAAGTGTGCGGGGATGCATCTAAAACCGCTCGCTCCTGGCTAGATCCAGTTGCCGGCACGGTCGGCCAGGTAACAGAAGGTGCATTCTCGATATCAACGCGCCGCAGTAAAACACTATAGGCTTCCCATGATGTAAGCTGCTTTTTTTCTTCCTGGGTGGCGATACCTAATTTCACTGCGCGCTCAAGGGTAGCGATGTGTTCGAAGGCTTTGGCGGTGAGCTGCGCCTTATGATTTTCTGCCCGCTGTACCGCCGCCGCTTTTTGCGCCTTGATATCGGTATTCCATTGCTTGCCGTCCCAAATATCAAAGTCAGTCCCAGGTGGGAGCAGGGTAAGGAATGCGGGCAATTCTCCCGGCTCAGTGATTAAAGTAGCCTGCCGGGTTGCCGTATCATAGGCCGTTTGGCCGCGGTGATCCGGCAGGGTTTGCCAATGGCTGCCGTCCTTGGTTCGAACGATGGCCGCGTTATCCTGCGACAGTTCCGGAGCATCGGTATAACTGTATTCCGGTAAGCCGACGCCCTGGGGCAAATATTCCATGGAGGCATGGATATACTCGCGTGACAGGGGATGCGCATGGTATACCGTCATCCATCCCGCCTCTTTTGCCAGGCCATGTTGATTTAATTCTGCTTTATCAATCTTTATCGAGTATTGGGCCATCAGGCTGCTCTCACAATATAGTTATAGGCGATATTACGCGGGCGATTTTCGTCGGCAGTCGGTACGACTCGCGATGCATCGAAATAGATTTTTTCTCCCGTTGAACGTCCAACAATACTGTTGCCGACACCTGGTGCATCGTTAATAGGGCTTCCGTCATCATAAATCCCTTCATTGGCATTTTTCCCGGTATGAAAAAATGCGCCGGTTGAGGCGCCGTTGTAGGCAACCACCAGGCATTGCGTGCCGGTGATGTTACGTATCGCGTCGGGCTGAAATGATAATGGCGAGCGCTTGTCGTCTATGCCACGCCCATCATCCCAGCCGCGAATAAACTCGCCTCTGAGGTCCGGTAGTTTTCCGGAAGGATAGATTGATGCCAGCACGGGGTATTCTTTCTTATTAAATTTCGCGCCGTTGCATTTTAGCCATCCCGATGGCGCGGTGCGACTGGGCCAGGGCAGCGGAATGCCGACAAGCTCATCAAGACTTATTGCGCCGATATCCTGCGGTGTTAACCGGTCTCTTTCTGCCAGTGCGCCAAGTTGCAAATTGCGACGGGCCCGTGCTTTATCAGGGATATCCGACAGATTAGCAGCGGCATGCAGCATTTTATCCTGGAGCGAGGTGGCCTGTTCGCGCAGTTTTTTTACCAGAAAGCTGCCGGTATGATCAATCTGCGCCCGGACATAATCTTTTGTAGCCAGAATAACCGACGGGTCTATTTTGAGCGTGACTGCCTGGGCATGGCTAACGATCAAAATCATACGCACAACCTGAGTTCGCCCGCTGCCTTCCTGGAGCTGGGGTTTATACGTCTCGGGGCAATTGGCCACTGCAATCAAATCGTCGTCGGCGTCATATAACCCCATTTCCCGTATCCAGAAACCGCCCACATTTTCCGGGATAACCTGCTCGGCGATAATCTGGTTAGTATTTGCCGCATCGATACTCAACGAATTCAGGGGGGCGCGCCGTTTCTGGTTTATCAATTTGGTTTGTGCCGGGTCGGGGATCGGACGGGTGCCGCCGCCGTCGCCGACCGCCAGATGGGTAATCTCTAGTCGTGCTCCCAGCGCGGTGGCATTGGCGAGTTTTGCCGTCCCCTGATGTGTTAGTAACGCATAAAATTTAATGGTCATGACGATACTCGTAACGTGTCGATAATATGCACCGCGCCGCCGGTAAAATGCTGGCCGGCCACGGTAATGGTTTCAGGAAAATAGGGATACACGGTCAGTTCGTCACCGTCATAGCTTGCCGCGCTGGCATAAGCGGTGCCGGTCACATCCAGGTTGATGGACAGGCCGACCAGGTGGCGGCTCAGCGGCTTGGCGTCGTCTATCAGACGCTCCAGCTCGTTATACATTTCATCGGTGATACCGGTCTCCAGCACCCCGACATCCAGGCGAAAGGTGCCGGGCGTCTCGTTATGCGTCCACCACTCGACGATTTTAATCAGGTAGCCGAGCGGCTCCACCACGCGCCGCAGCGCGCCAATGGTGCCTTTGTGCTTATGGACATAAAACGAGGCGCGCACCACGGCGCGTTTGGCTTCCTCGCTCCAGCCTTCGTCCCAGCGGTCAACCGAATAGGCCCAGGCCAGATACGGCAATAGCGGTAGCGGGCAGGTGTCCGGGTTCCATAGCTCGCGCACCGGCACGGACAGCTCGCCCAGCTTGGCGCAGGCCTCGGCGGCGGCCACTTCCAGCGCGCTGGAGCCGACCGGCAACAGGCGGCTACTCATCGGAGCCGCCGACCGTGAGCCGGTAGCCGGTGCAAAACGCGGCCTGGGTTTTATTCAGCACCACATCCAGGGCCGGGGCGGCCAGTTCAACGCGCTGCACGCCTTCCACATGCAGCGCGGCATACAGCGCCGACAGGCGGATATCACGGCCTAACCGGCGCTGTTCAGTGATAAACGCGGTTAACCGCGCCTCGGCCGCCGCGCGCACCGGCTCCCGCCTCCGGGCCGGGGTACAGGTATAGCGTGGCGTTGATGTTATAGGGCACGATGGCGGCGGACTGCACCGTCACCCGGTCGGCCACCGGGCGCACGTTCTCATCGTTGAGCGCCGATTCCACCACCGCCAGCAGGTCGCCCGGTGCCGCGCCGTTGCCCTCGCGTGACAGCACGGTAATGGTGACGCACGCCGGTGACGGACTGAGCGCCGACGCATCCGCCACCCGGCCGTCGGCGCTAAGGGCGTGATATTCATAGGCGCCGGTCGGCCCGGCCACGCTTAACCCCTCAAAAGCTTGCGGCGTGCGCAGGCGCAAATCGATATCCGCCTCATAGACGGCGGCCAGGGCCGGCACCACGGTTTCGTCGGCCGCCTGCACCGTCAGGCGTGAGACGTTAAAATTGGCCGCGATTTGGTCAAGGTCGGCCCCGTTGGCATAAGCCAGCATCACCGCCTGCGCCGCTTCATTGATGCGCTGGCGCAAAATCAGCTCGCGATAGGCGTTCTCTTCCAGCAGCTTAACGATAGGCTCGGACTCCAGGGTCAGGGTGCGGGCCACGGCCGCCTGTTCTTCTTCCGGGTAGAGCGAAACCAGTGTGGCTTTGCGCTCAGTCAGCAGAGCTTCGTAGTCCAGCGTTTCCACCACATCCGGCGCGGGTAACTGGCTAAGGTCAATGGTTGCCATGGGATCAACTCACAGGAATGGTTAGGGAAATATCGGCGGCCTGGCTGACCGTTTTACCGGTCAGCTCGACCACCATTTTGCCGTCGTAGGTGGATTGAAAAGTGATGCCGGACAGGCTGATACGCGGCTCCCACTGGAGAATGGCGCTATAGCACGCCGCCATAATCTGCAACCGCAGCGCGGCATTCTGTGGCTGGTCTAACAGCTCAGACAGCAGCGAACCATAGGCCCGGCGCATCGGGCGCGAACCGATCGGCGTTATCAAAATATCGGCCACGCTTTGCTGGATATGCGCCAGGTCGGCCAGGGCGCGCCCGTTGTCGCGGTTCATGCCGATATAGGATGCATTGGTCATGCCGGGCCATCCGTCAGGCCGCCGCCAGTCTGCACGCCTTTATGCTTATGGGTATGCACCACCACGCCGTTGGAGTAGAGGTTGCCGCCGCTGTGCGTCAGGTTGCCGGTCATCGTGCCGCCTTGCTGAATGTCGATAGTCTGAGTAGTCAGCTTATGAGTGCAGATTACCTCCGGCGTATCCAGGGTAATGCGGGTTGAGGCGGTGCAGGTGATCAGCGGCGAGGTCACCGCCACGCTATCGGCGGCTTTGACCGTGGCGGTTTTGATACCGGTCGCCAGCAGTGCGCCGGTCAGCGGTTCATACTCGATCACAGCCCCATCTGGGAACGCGATATGCACCGCATCGGCGGAGGCCGACGGCGCGGGAAAATCATCGGAAAATACGCCGGGGAGAACAAAGGCGGTATCCAGCTCGCCGCCGAGCGCCAGCAGGATCACTTGCTCGCCAACGGACGGCGCCCACCAGGTGCGGGTGCGTCCGGCGCGGGCGGTCAGCCAGTGCAGCCAGTGGGTGGTGTTGTCGCCGGTGTCAACGCGGCATAAGCCGTTATCCAAATCAACAAAGGCGACGGTGCCGTTGCGGATAAGGTTGCAAGTTAGGTGCGAAAGTTCAGGATTTTTATTATATATATTCATAAAATGAAGCTTCATACATATGCAATGAAGCTTCAATTAAATTTAGTTTAGTGATCTATTACACAAAATTTTTTAATTATTTTCAATTGATAATAATTCAAGGCATTTACTTACCGATTTGAAAAAATCGCTCCGGTTGCCGTTAAAGAAGTACTTTTCAGAGATTTCACTTTTATCTATTTGTTGCAAAAATTCTTCTTTGGACATTAATTCGACTTCTAAGGTTTTCATAAGAATTAATAAATGCTTGGACGATTGATTAGGTATATTTAATTTCAAAAGTACATCTTTGTAGAGAATGTTTCTTTGTGAAATATTCTTCAATAATACTGGATTGGTAACTTTCAGGAAGGCAGCACAAACAAGCGCATCTTCATATTCTCTAAAATAACTCACATTGGAATTGATGGGCTTATTTTTAAATAAGTATGAAATTAACGAAAAACATCTTTCGGCCTCTCTTAAAGTACAGTTGTTAAGTGATAATAATATAGATAATGTTTTTATTGATTCCCTAGTTAACTGATTGAAAGAATTTTTTTTCCCAAGGTATTCAATGTAACTCAATGTTGTGACATCCTCATTTTCATAATTAAATTTCCTTGGCAATTCAAACCAAAAGTGTATGAATTTATTCAAATATAATCGTGAATCAATATTGCCGTAACGAAATTTTATGCTTTCTTCAAACTGTTCACGGTTCATCACTAGTAGAAAAACCACACCTTTTACCGAAAATAAATGCTTTATTTTTTCGATTAAATCTAGAGAAAAATCTGGTCTAGCACGATCTAGTTCGTCAATTATAAATATTATTTTTTTATTTTTTTGTTCAGAAATTTTAAGTAAAGATTCTCTAAATTTTACAATTGTGTTTTTTTCTTGCTCTGAACTTTTAAGCTTGCTGTCAATGTATATATCTAAACTTGTATTGAGGGAATCTTTAAACATGTTAACTGTTTGGTCTAAAATAGGCCCGTTGACAATGCCAGCTGTTACAAAATTCAATCCAGATTTAACGCTTTGCTTTAAGAATGTTTTTGCAAGCCCTTTAGATGCTTCTAAAAAATCATTTTTAATTTCATCCCAGTCAACATTTTGTTTATCCAATAAACCGTAAATTTGTGAAGCTAAGGCTAAAAAAGGATCATTTTGATAATCATTTTCATAAGCGTCAAAATATATTGTCTCAAAATTCGAGTCTTTATCTATTTCATTTTCATGTTGAAACATTTTTATAAAGCTAGTTTTACCACTACCCCATTTATCTGCCAAAGAAAGGACAAGGCTTTCGTCACTTGATGATTTTATTAAGCCGGTTATTATATTATATAATTGCCGACGATTAAATAAATCATTTTCTTCTGTAAATCCGGCATCAAATGTTAGTTCTTCTGTTGTAACCTTCATTAATGTATCCAAATCATGGGATTAAATTAATAATGTATAACAAAAACATAATCTTGTAAATGTAAAAAAAGAAGTTTTCCCTGCTTTATCTAATTGTAAATGATGAAAATTCTTCAAATACGTTGACAGCAATGATGAGATCTCTATCCTTAAATCCTAATAAAATTCGTTCATCATAAATATATAGATGTCCTTTTAGTGATAACCTATCCTTTAACCCATAATGATGAACCTGAGCCATCCGCTGCACCTGGTTGGTAAACTCCACAACCGCGCCATTACTATCGCCTTTCGCCTTCATATAACGATTAGTCCGCAGCTTGCTAAACATCTCCTGTTTAACCCGCCCTTTCTTTTTACGCAGTGGCTGCGGCTTACGCGGCGCATAAGGCGTGCCATCCGGCGCTTGCTGGCGTTTGATGCGCTGTTGCTGGCTGGCGCGCAGCTTTTTGGCAATAGTCACCGCCATGGTCTTACGAGCCTTTGGGCTAAGCGCCGCGATCAGTCCTTCCAGGCGTTGGTCAAACTGCTCTAAATCATTCATGCCAGCGACTGACCAATTCGTTATGAACATAGAGCGCTATCGGACGGGTAATGTCTTCCGGCATCGGTGGTTCAGGCACATGGTCAACATGCAGCGCGCTATTTTCCTCTTTCACAATCACCCGTTCGGTCAGTTGCAAATCAATGCTGATATCGCTCAGCGTGTCGCTCAGCACATCTACCTTGAATATAAACCCGGTCTGCCGTTTATGCTCCGTCGCCATGATGTCGGGTTGATGTTGCCGCAGCCAGGCCAGGACCGGTACCATGATTAAATCGGCGTCGCCGGCGTAATCGGTGATCACCACGTTCAACTGATACTGGTATTCAAACGACAGCGACGGGGCCAGGGTAGAGACAATGCGGCCGTTATCAATAAACAGGTGCAGGTTATCGGGGTTGTTTTGCAGTAGCGGCACGCTATTGGTTAATGCCTGGCGCAGCTGTTTAGGTTTCAGCATCCTGTTGTTCCTGGTAAAGTCTGATGGCTTCCACCTGTAATCCGCAGCCGAGTAGCGCGGCTTCCAGGCGACGAATGTCGGCGCTTAAATCACCGTGCGTTTGCGGCTGGCTCCCCGGTATGGGGCAACTCGTTACCTTCGGACATCCAGCGGAGATAATCGTTGGCGCTGGCAAAGGCGGGGCGGGAGTGCAACCGGCTGACAGCATCAGGCAAAGCACTGTTGGCCCAATCGCGTAAAGATTGATTTTCACTGAGTAATTCCTGGATACGTTGCTCACGGCGTTGCTGTTTTTGACCGGCCTGGATTAATGATTGGCGCAGCGCCAATTCGGCGCGTTTTAACGTTTCCCTTTCCACCTGCAGGTGGGTAATCACCCGATCGCGGCTTTCCATGTCCGCCGCCAGGGTGCCGATCATGGTTTGTTGTTGGCGCAGCGCATCATTGAGCCGCCCGCCGGACAGATATTGCGCCACAATAATCCCGGCTGCCGCCAACAGCAGCCCCAACATCAAGCGCATGATTAACCGGCCCCGCTCAGGCATAAAGCCATTTCAGCCTGCCGACGGCGCGCCAGTCCCAGGGAGGGTGTCCCCTTTACATATATCCAGCGCGGTAGCTGATGGCAGGCATCCCGCCATTGCGCCTGGTGAATAAAAAACGCCAGGGTTGAACGGCAGGCGGCGCGGATCCCGACGTTAAAGGCAAAAGCCACCACCGCGTCATACACCGCCTGTGGCATCTGACCGACCGGCATGCAGAGGGCAATACCCTGCTCGATACGCCGTACATCATTTACAAGATTTACCGCCGCCTGACGTTCGTTGATGATGCAACCCGGTATAACGCCCTCAGTGTGTCCGATACCGTCGGTCCATACCCCGGCGGCACAGCGGTAGGGAGAAAGATAACACCCTTCAAACTGAGCGATTAAGCGCAGCCCGGCGGGGGAGGTCTTCAGTGGCTGGATGGGTAGCAGCAGTGCGGCCAGCGCCAGGACGGTTGCCGCCGTGCAGCGTTTAACGATGGTGTTCTTCATATGCACCCCGGCACAGACCATGGCGGGCCAGCAACACATAGCTTTTGCGCCGGTAGTACCAGTTCACCAAAAATGTGCCAACGCCGATAGCTGCCCCCACTAACAGGGCTTTATACTCCGGCGTCAGTCCACCGAACCAGGCCAACAGCGCGGCAAAAAAGTAGGATAGTGCCGTAGTCACTCTTTCCATGTTTAATCCCATAATTGATAAGTTTCACGGACCGCCGCAGGCGCGAGGTCCGGCAGTTCCACCGCTATACCCATGGGCAAAATGCTCCCCAGGCCGGCCAGTCCGGGATTGGCGGCAAAAACTTGCTCGACCACTGCTTGCGTGCGCCCATAGTGTCGCCAGCACAGGGCGTCGACCGTATCGCCTTGCCGCGCTCTGACTTTCATCACAACAGCCCGATGATGCAGTGGGGTTTCCCGGCCACATGGCTGATATTAAAGCGCGCATCGCGCCATAACTCATCGATGCGGCTCTCCACTTCGGTTGCTTTTTTGCCGCCGCTGGCGCTGGCGTCATAACCGCGATAGCCCTCGGCCAGGGCGGCGGCGGTCAGGGCTGTGATGGCGCGCAGGTAGCAGGCCACTTTGACGCTTTCACCGTCGATACGGTCGGCGGGCACCTCGGACAGGGTGGTAAAACCGGCGGCAATCTGTTCCCGGCGATAGTCCCATAGCTCGCCGTTCACCTCGGCTATGGCGTTTTTTATTGCATGGCGCAGGCGCAGCGGCGTAACGGTGCCTTCATAACGCAGGATGGCGCGCAGCATTAAGGGATCCACCGCGGGCCAGAAAAACGTATTGTCGATAAGCGGCTCGGCCTCGCTGTCCGGGCGCGGCGCGGGTATCACCAGTGACGACATCATTACCTCCAAATAGGGGGCGGTGGACGACCGGCTTTGTACAGTCCCAAAGGGCAAGTCATTGCTCCTTTGGGCGAGTCGTTCGCCGCCGGTCGTGCCGCCCGGCGCGGGGCGCGTTCGTCAGGGCGACCGGTTGGCGGCGTCAACACGTAGTTGCCGCTCCAGTCGCTCAATATCTTTAATCACGCCGCAACGGCTGTGCAGTTGCAGCGCGCGTTTTAAATGCGCCAGTGCTGGATCGGCCAGTCCCATGGCATGTAGCGCATAACCGGTGATTTTATGCAGCTTGGCGCGCACCTGGTCCGGCATATCCTCCGTCGCGGTCAGCGCCAGGGTGTCCAGCAAAAGGTCCGCATTCACCGGCTCCTTTGCCATATAAGCGCGGCTGGCGGCTTCGGCCACGTCTTCCGCCAGCAGGTAAGGTGTGGGGCGGGTAAAACTGTCCGGCGTGGCAAGCTTGTGGTGCAACGCATAGCGGGCGATATCCAGCGCTCCGGCAATATCCCCCGCATCCAGCCGCCAGATCATTACGGTCATCAGGATGGCATCCTGCGCGCCGCGCCCCTCGGCCAGGACACCGGCCACCCAGGGCGCATAATCAGGCAACAGCTGGCGTTTCAGTTCGGCTTTGCGCTCCTGGGAGCGCACCTGCTTGAGCCTGCGTTTGTCCTCATTGAGTTTTAGCAGCATCAGATCGTAACCGCTGGCATGGCGCAGCGGGTTGCCGTCCCGCTGTGCGGCGTCAATCGCGGACTGGCGCAACATATGGCGTCGGGCTGGGCTTAACATGGTTTACTCCCGGGCCTGAAGCGAGGCCGTGCGCGCGGCCATCACCGCTTCCACCGCCGCCGAGGCCAGGGCTTGATAATCCACGGGTTGCGGTACGGCGGATTGGGTGTCCTCGTCTTTTTTTGCCGACGGCTCCAGCATGACAATATTTTCTATCAGCCCGCCGCAGCCGTAATCCTCAATCACAAAGTCCTCGTTAATGGATTCGTAGTTTTCTATGCGGTCGCGCTTGGCGACCTCGTCAATCAGGCGGCGATGGGTGCCTTCCTGCCAATAGATGGACAGGTTATCCAGGCGGGTGATCATCAGCGCATTGGGCGGAAAGTAGGGTACCCGCACGGCGGGCAGGTTGCCGATGCGCTTCTGGCTGATAATCAAATCGGCGGCCAGGGTTTCGGTATTGGGTTGCGTCTGATTGACCAGGGGAAAGTATTTGTCGGCCAACAGTTGGCGGCCGCAAATCACCACCAGTTCCGGATCTTCCTGATGCCAGGGCGCAATCAGATGGGTCGTCGCGTCCATCACCAGGGCATCGATATTGGCATAATGCCCGCCTTCGCCGACCGGGATATGGTCACAAATCACCGTGCCGTCTTCGGCGGTGATATTTTTCATCACGCGCGCGGAGGCGTTATCGCGGTATTTTTGCAACCATCCGACGGCGATATCCTGCAACAGCGGATTGGCGAGTCGGTCTGATGTGCTGGCGCGCTTCACACCATTAAACCCCACCATGATACGGTCCAACGCCTGACGTTTGATAATGCCGTCGCGCAGCCGGACCTGAAAATCCTGGTAACGCGCCCACAGGTCGAGGGTGTTATAGCGGATATGAAAGTCGTAGTTAACCTGTTGGCAAAAATAGCCTTCGCTGTCCAGGACGGAAAAATCCGCCGTTTCACGTTCGCCACCGCTGGCCGTGTCGGTAGTGCTGGCAATGGAGCCGGAAATGCCGATACCGATTTTTTCGCCTTTCATCTCGGCCACCGGCAAGATATTAATCCGGCTCAAAAATGCCGAGGATTCCTGGGTGCGGCTCATAAGCGTTTGGGTGACCGACGGCTCGACGCTGAATTTTTTATTCAGATCGGCGCTGCCGATGCCGTTCAGCGCGGCAAGGCGCGTCAGGAACGCATTAAATTCAAAACGGGTCTGGGTACGCATTAAACTCCCTATAGGTCATATCGGATTAGCAGTCGGTCATGATCCTGGCCGGTGCGCCGCTGCCGCCGGTTGCCAGGGGCCGCCGTTGTTGATAGCAATTATCGGTTTCCTCCAATTGCGCACAAAGGGCATCAAACGCGTGACGATCTGCGGCCACGGTTTGCTCAAGGCGGTTCAGCCTGTCGGATAGTGCCGCGTCCAGGGCATCTCTTTGCCGGTCCTGATCATCAGTCGTTTGCTGGATATGTCCGGCGATAGCGCCGACCGCGTCGTGGATATCGGCCAGGTGCGCATCGTCTGGGGCTTGTTTGCCGGTCAGCAGGGATTTAACCCGGTTAAACAGTGAAGCGCCGGGATCGGCAATCTCTTCGAACTCCAACGCCACCTCAACCGCCGCAGAAAACAGATTACCCGGCACGGATTTGCGCGCGGCCAGGGGGTTATGTTGCGCGCTGGCGCTAAAGGCCAGCATTTCAGTCCCAAGGCTGGCCGGGTCGTCGGTAATAGCCAGCCCCACCAGATAGGCCTTGCCGCTATTGGCAAAATTGGGCTGCACCTCCATCGAGGTGTAAATCTTCTGGCGGGTTTTATTAAGCTGCACCAGGTCATCGGTGGGGGATATTTTGGCAAACAGCGCCCATTTGCCATTCAGCACGGAATCATCGGCTATCTGCTCCGCTTTCAGCGCCATCACATCGCCGTACCGGCGAAAGGCGCCATCGGGCAGTATGCCTTTCAGGTGTTCCAGATTGACGCGACAGCCGTAGACACGGGTATCAAAACTGGCGGCCATATGCTGGATATCATCGGCGTTGATGCGACGACCGTCGCAAGTATCGCCCTCGACGCCGATACGGAAAAACTTGGAGACTTTTTTGCTCATGGGAAACCGCTCTTACGGGGAATCAGGTCGGGAAAGAGTTTCCTCAGTATCGTAAAAAGTGGCAATATATCAGGGATGTAGCGCGGACGGCACAACAAGCAAGGCAGGCGCGAATGCCATCCCATCGCGTAGCCTTATGCGATGAATCCCATACCCAATACCCTAATCACCGATCCGCGCCGGCAGGCGGCGTTGCTTTACTGGCAAGGCTTTTCTGTGCGTCAGATTGCCGAAACCCTGGGCCGGAAAATGCCGACGGTGCAAAGCTGGAAACAGCGAGACAAATGGGCCGACGTCGCGCCGATTTCACGCATCGAAAGCAGTCTGGAAGCCCGGCTTATCCAGCTGATTATGAAAACCCCAAAGGAGGGCGGTGATTACAAAGAAATTGACCTGCTAGGTCGTCAAATAGAGCGTTTGGCGCGGGTAAACCGCTACAGCCAGACCGGCAACGAGGCCGATCTGAATCCCAACGTGCGCAACCGCAACAAAGGCGAGCGCAGGCCAGCGGCGAAAAATGTGTTCAGCGATGAGGCGGTGGAAAAGCTGGAAAACGAATTCCACAAAACCGCGTTTGGCTATCAAAAAGAGTGGTACCGGGCCGGGCTGCAACACCGCATCCGTAATATCCTCAAATCGCGCCAGATAGGGGCAACATTTTATTTTGCCCGCGAAGCGCTGCTCGATGCGCTGGTCACCGGGCGCAATCAAATCTTTCTCTCGGCCAGTAAAGCCCAGGCCCACGTGTTTAAAAACTACATTATCGATTTTGCCCGTTTGGTGGAGGTGGACCTGAAGGGCGATCCGATAGTGTTTGGCAACGGCGCGCGGCTGTTTTTTCTCGGCACTAATGTGCGCACCGCGCAAAGCTATACCGGCAATCTGTACCTGGATGAATATTTCTGGATCCCCAAATTCCAGGAGCTTCGCAAAGTCGCCTCCGGCATGTCGCTGCATAAAAAATGGCGCACCACCTATTTTTCCACCCCGTCCAGTCTGGCGCACAGCGCCTATCCGTTCTGGTCGGGCGAACTTTTTAACAAGGGACGCGCCAGCAAGGCCGACCATATCCATCTGGATCTGAGCCATAACTATCTGGCCCGGGGCGCGCTGTGCGCCGACGGCCAGTGGCGACAGATTGTCACGGTGGAGGATGCGCTTACCGGCGGCTGCAACCTGTTCGACCTGGAACAACTGCGCCGTGAGTACAGCCCGGCGGAATACGAAAACCTGTTGATGTGCGGGTTTGTCGACGATCAGGCGTCGGTGTTCCCCTTTGCCGAGCTGCAAGGCTGCATGGTGGACAGCCTGGAGGAATGGCAGGATTTCAACCCTTATGCCATGCGGCCTTTTGCCTATTGTCCGGTCTGGATTGGTTACGACCCATCACACACCGGCGACAGCGCGGGATGCGCAGTACTTGCGCCGCCTCTGGTGCCCGGCGGCAAGTTCCGCGTCCTGGAGCGGCATCAATGGAAAGGCATGGATTTTGCCGCCCAGGCCAAATCCATTAAGATGCTGACCGAGCGCTACCACGTGGAATACATCGGTATCGATGCCACGGCCATAGGGCAGGGGGTATTCCAGCTTGTGCAACAGTTCTTCCCGGCGGCGCGGGAGATCCGCTACACGCCGGAAATCAAAACCGCCATGGTGCTGAAAGCCAAGGACACGATCACCAGTGGGCGCCTGGAGTACGACGCCGGGCATATCGACATTACCCAATCCTTTATGGCCATCCGCAAGACCATGACCGCCAGCGGCCACCGCGCCACCTATGAAGCCAGTCGCAGCGAGGAGGCCAGTCATGCGGATGTGGCCTGGGCCATAATGCACGCGCTGCTAAATGAACCGCTCACCGCCGCCAACGGCGGCCACAGCCCCAATATCCTGGAATTTTTCTGATGAAAAAACGCAAAGCGCGCAACCCCGCCATTCATCCTGACACGCACAAAATAATCGCCGAACAAGCGGCCATCTCTCCGGCGCAAATATTTTCTTTTGGTGAACCTGTGCCCGTGCTGGACCGTCGGGAAATGCTGGATTACATCGAATGCACCGGCAATGGCAAATGGTACGAGCCGCCGATAAGCTTTGACGGCCTGGCAAGAAGCCTGCGCGCGGCGGTGCATCACAGCTCGCCGATATACGTAAAACGCAATATCCTGGCTTCAACATTCATTCCGCATCCGCTGCTTAGCCAGCAGGTTTTCAGCCGTTTTGCACTGGATTACTTGGTGTTCGGCAATGCGTTCCTGGAACTGCGAAAAAATCAGCTCGGCCAGCCGCTGCGCCTGGAATGTTCTCCGGCCAAATACACACGCCGTGGCGTCGAGACCGATACCTACTGGTTTGTGCAGCCAGGCAAGGAACCGCATCGGTTTGAACCTGGAAGCATTTTTCACTTACTGGAGCCGGATATTAATCAAGAGCTGTATGGCTTACCTGAATACTTAAGCGCGCTGAATTCCGCATGGCTCAACGAATCCGCCACCCTATTTCGCCGCAAGTACTACCAGAACGGCGCGCACGCCGGGTATATCCTGTATATGACCGATGCGGCGCAAAACAGCAGTGATATCGAGCAGATGCGCAAGGCGATGAGGGACACCAAGGGGCTGGGGAATTTTCGCAATCTGTTTATGTATGCGCCGAATGGCAAAAAGGACGGCATACAGATTTTGCCGCTCAGCGAGGTGGCAACGCGGGACGATTTTTTTAACATTAAACGCTCCAGCCGGGATGATCTGTTGAGCGCTCACCGGGTGCCGCCGCAGATGATGGGGATTATACCGGATAATGTTGGGGGATTTGGCGATGTTGCTAAGGCTGCAGAGGTGTTTGTGAGGAATGAATTGTCATCCCTTCAATCACATATGAAAATAATCAATAATTGGATGGGGGAACTAATAATACATTTTGCAGACTATTCACTTGAAAATAAGTGCTGATTTACCAAGCCGTTTAACGGCTTGGGCTGCGAATTTATGTGGGTTATCGCTAGTTATTAGGCTGTTTGAGTGAATAACTTTCCGGAATAACCTGGTAGGACGGCGGTATCGGTAAAGTGGGTTTTTGATTGCCATCAATAAGATACAAAACATCGCCGGTGGTAGGGCCAGGTTTAATCACTGAACTGCTTCTCTTATCATTAGACATAAAATACCTCATCTCGGTTACGATATCCTGCCCGAACTGTTTGATTGCATTGGCTAAGTTCTGATCTTTCACTAAAGTATCCTTTCTTGGGGAGGAAACGTCAAGATCCGTCACAGCGAAAATAGCTGAAGTTATAATAAATAAAAACCCTGAAAACCAAATCCAACTCATTGATTTTCTGACCGAAATCATCCTTATCTTATTCAGCTCATTATTTTTATCACTGCATACACCCAATATATTAAAAACGTTCGTTTTTAAATTAGAATTGATATCAGGTATTTGTATTTTTTCCTTATTATTAAAATTGAAATAATTTGCATTATCGCGAAATTTGATTAATTCATTTCTGTATTTTGCCATCTCATGGTGGGGGGTAAAATAGAGATAATCATACTTACCTGAAATGCTTTTGTATGTAAAATAAATAGAAATAGCTATAAATAGTAAGCAAAGTAAAAGCATAAAGAAAAAAATAATCAAAGATAACAATGAATTATCATAATCAATCATTCGAAGCATATAAAATAAGACTGCAAACATACTTACATAAATAGTAAAATTTAATTGCACTCGACCAATGATTTTCTCCCTGTCCGCGAGACTCTTGAAGTAAATTTTTTCATAAATATCGTACAAGCCGTGCATTGTAATTCCTTAATCAATGCTAAACCAAACCCATTAATAACGACAGAACTGCAGATAATGCGGAATGGATTGAGTGATAAGTTAGGTTATAAATATCAAACCAGATCATAGTAATAATGACCAATATATTATATGAAGTAATTAAACAGATTTATCTCTCCTTTCGCGCAATGCTACCCCCGCCACGCCTGACCTGCTGACAGCTTTATTATCATGCACTGGCATAGATCCACTTACCCGGCTACACGAAGGGCTTAACTATAGAAACTCAATGTTGTTAATGCCATGCGATTGAATGCATAAAAATGCAATGTAATGTTGAACCAAAAAATAATTGATGTATAAATGCATTTATTTAAAAAAGTTTATTCTTTAATTTCTGAATGCCATCAATAAATCCTTATGCAATAATGACAGGCCAATAAAAACCAGCTATTATAGTTTTTGTTAAAACTAAAATGAAAATGATGGATGAGGTTTTTTATTGCCAAAAAGAAATGCAATAGTATATATTAAGCCCGCACCTAGCAATAGGTGTAGGGAGTCTCACCCCCTTAAGCCATAGCTGCAACCTAATATAGTTTCTGTATTGGGTTGCAGTCTTAGTTCATCAATTGAATTCCTTCAATGGTGGCTCAGACGGGGCAGCACTTCGGTGCTGACCGGTTAGCTATGGCCGGTGGTGAGACCCCTGTTTGGGCTACCGCCATTGTAGTGGCGGCTCTGAAGATACCGAGGCTGCTATCATGTTTTTATCATTATATGACTATACCCAATCCCCTAGAATTAGTTCTAACTCCTGTGTTAATATAGATGGAGTGAATATATGATTAATATCGCTAAACCCCGCAAAGTATGCCGAGAAGATATCGAATGCCAATGTATGGCTTTGGCCCATGCGGCGCATATCATCGAAGATGTTGATATCCGCGAATTGCTTCTGTTCACTTTAACAGAGAAACATTATCAATTAGCTATTGGAGACTACATTATGGACACTGCTGAAGTGCCTATTTAATTTGTATCAAAATAGCTGCTCATGGTCTTTTCACAGCATTTGTTTTTTTGACTATAAGAGTCAGCAATTTCAGATATTAACGTTAATGCTAATTTCAGCTCTGATTGTTGGCACTTAGCGATTAGAGCTAAATCTGCTATGAACTGCACCCTATTTAATACCTGCTCTAAATGTTCTACCGCATGCATCAATTACCTCCTTGTTAATGGACCTGGAATTATAAACAGCTATTTTTAAAAATAAAGCCGATTATCAAAATTATTTCCACAATTTTACTTGTTTAGTTAATTAGTGATTTTTTCATAAATAAAAACAATAAATTATATAACAAAATCAAAGCAAATAAGTTAGTACCATCTGTGTTTATTTTTTATTTCTATACATTGTCCATCTGCAATTTTCAGCAGGGATGAATCTCTAAATATAATATTACTTCCCCGCATTAAAATATCGACCTCATAATTAGAACCATTTAGACCTCTCCTTTTTAATAGTATAGATAACTTTACCCTAAACCTTTCCGTACAGTTATTGACAGAACTCCAAGAGGCCGCAGGGCGGCCAGAAACTCCATCCTCCCGTTGGTCGGCTAAAGATACTCGGGATACGATTTTCCATTTGGTTATCCTGGTGCAGACGATGGAGCTTTGACCGACCTTCGGTGACATCACGCCATTGATGCGTTTTACCTCTTCACCGTATATGTTTGGCGGTGCTTGAAGAGCATAATCAAGACGAACGGCCAGATCCTTCCGCGCTACCAGTGGGCCACCTTGTTCTGCGGTATATGCTGCCCAATCACCTATATCGGCCGCCGCCAGGACGGCATCCATCTTTTGGTCAGGAAGTTCCCTTTCACGCAATCGGCGCAATTCACGCCAAACAGTAACCGGCGCGCCACCTATCTGCTGAAATTGGCGAATGCGCCACCTGCTGGCCCAGGCAGTCACGCCTTTCGCCATGGTTTTGAGATCTTCACCGCTTTCTTCATCCGTTTCCCCATCAAGAGCGTAGCCATCGATATTTTTGGAGATATATTTGGCGATATAGCCGGTGGCACTGCCTTTCTCCTGATCTATTTCTGTTACCGTTAAACGATGCTGGGACGCTCCCGGTTCAGAACCATCTATTTTAAGAGCGTAATTACGAATGATTTGGCGTACTTGGTTTCGATGTTCGGGTAGCATAAACAAAAGAAGATGCCAGTGAGGCATGCCGTCATGATGAGGTTCGGCCACTCGAAAACCAAAAATCTGGATGCTTTCGCGTTTAAGTTTTGCGCGGATACAAGACCAGACATTGCAAAGATATTTTTGGCATTCTTGCGGATCAGTTCCTATCCAAGAGCTTACAAACCCGCCGCTACTATGGGCTGAATGAAACTTTGAGGGGGCAGTAAGCGTGTAAAAATCCCCGACGCAGCCCAGTTCATTCGCGAGGTCTTCAAAGCCGCGCATCCGCACCATTAATTCGCAGCGTCGAATGGCAGGATTTGCATTGGATTTATCCACGATATCAACCAAGGGAATGCGCTCTCCTGTGTCCTGATCCTCCAGGCTCATTCTTTTCAATAACTCACGATTTCTCCGTTTTTGTTCCTTCCATTCAGCCAAGCAAGATTGGCTAACATAAGGACTAGCGGACTTTTGAACTTGCCCAACAGCGATAGCCAAGTGCTCGCGCTGCATATCCCGACGACGCTGAAGTTTGTTTTTCCACCATTCCTGACTAGTCATACGAGCAATAGCAGATACAGCTTTGTTCTCACTAAGTGAATTTTTAATAAAGCTATGCCAATATGGGGCCTGTATTCGAAGATTTCTGATCAAACCAGCTAGGTAGCGATAAGAGATCAGTGTTAGCGAAATAAATGATGATGTGCTTATGGCATTGAATTGTTCGGTAAATTTAATGAAACATTGATGTATATAGCCAGCTATACGGGAACTGAGTTTTTTGATATCACTTCGGCCTAAATTAGGAAAACGAGACGACAAAAAATCTTTATGAAAATACTGTTTCAATTCGCTTTCGTCTTTAATTGCATAACGTGCGTTAACCATTTTCAAGCGAGGTAGAACGCTCTTCCCCACTGATACCCTCAAAAATGAATTGGCACTATAACGTCCTTTGCTTATAAATTTTTTGATGTAATTATCTGCGAAATAACGAGCCAGATAATCTGGCATAGGAGATAAGTATTGACATCTCCATGCATGGTCGTCTGCATTTATAGCCCAAAGACGTTGTTCATGGATGCCTAACCCTTTCGGCATCTTACGTATAACTGGCGGAGAAAGATATTCACCGCCAACCGGTTCTGAGAAACATATAAATTCACCAGTGATGGAATCTGTTACTTTACGGGGACTATGGTTCTCTAAAATACTCATGAAAAATTATCACCTGATAAAAATGTTATTTAATTCTTTTTGTTTCTGACATTTAATACATAAAAAAACTCCTGGTACTGCCCGTCGTCGCTCTTTCGGAATGACTAAAAAACAAGCCGAGCAAATATACGCCGAAGGAGGCGTATATTTAAGCCTGTATTTATCTATTTGACGTGATAGCAAAAAATCAATGCATTTTTGTGAAATGTCGACGATATCTGGCATGGTGTTAACTCTTCGGTAGATTTAAAATATAAACCATTTCATCTAATAGCAGCTCCTCTATATAACTGCACTCCATTCCAGAAAGATATATTTTTTGACGAAGAGTTTTTAACCGATCAACCAGTTTTAAACTATACAGGAATTGTTCAAGACTAATAATGTCCTCGATTTCCTCGATTAATCCTGTGAAATTAATTCTGTCCAGTAATATTTTGTGTTGTTGCGTTGTTAGTTTAAACATAATGCTCCGTGCAATTTATCAAATTGACTTAGATATAAAGTGTCTATGAACATTGTTGCTAAAAAGTGAATTTGGCGCATAAGTTATTTAAGAAATAATTATTCTATAATGCTGTCAGTTAGCAACATACGTTGGGGTAAATTAGTGCCCAGTGCTTGAATTTCATTCATTGCTCTGATAACTGCTTTACGCTCATTAACTAGAAGTTCCTCGAATTTCATCGGGATATGTCTTTGTTGTAAACCTGCATGAAAACAAATTATCTTTTTGAGTCTTGGCATCAACCCATTATAAGCTTGTTGTGTTAAGTTGCGTGTTTGAGGGAATAGTCGTTTTAATTCGCCGATGCGGTAAAGCGCAGCTGCGTTTGAACCTTTATTACAATACATGTTTTCTCCAATGGATATGATAACTATATAAATAAACAGAAATAATTATTTGAAAATTTACTCATAATTATAAATGTTAATATTAATCTGAATCATCATCGAATATATTATTAAACCACATAAGATTGGCAATGGAATTTTGTATTCGCCAATTAATATTGTTTTTGCGTTGACTATCAAATTTTTCACCAGCTATAAGATAAATAGCTTCAGATGCTATATGGCCAGTATCAGCTACTAGTTTAAGCATCCGCAACGTTGTTTGCCTGTATCCGCTTTTGGGAGGGATAGCAAGCGAAGGCAAAAGGTCCATTTGTTTAATTAGACCATCAATTAAGGTCGTGTCACCTGTCAATTTGGTAAGTACTATCAAGTCTGTGACGGTCAGCCCGTGGGGTTGCTCGGACTCAAGTTTATTTCTAAGCTGTGCTGTCGACGCACCAAAATTTTTAGCGATACTTTCAAGTTTATGGTTCTGAGCGAAGCTTTTGCACGCAGATTTCCAGTGGATATTTGCTAAATTGTCTTCTTTAGTCATGTTATAATCCTCATAATGGGTGATTAAATAGTCAAATTTGTACTTAATTGCGTGATTGAATGTCAGCTTCTTTGATGAGGGCTATCATGTTGACCATCACTTTCTCCATTTTTCTGACTTTATGTCTGATGGGTAGCCGGCCATCCTTCACCATCAAACGGCAGGTTTCGTAAGGAATTCCGGCAGCTTTTGAGAATTCAGGAAGAGAAAGATAAGGTGATATAAGGCTAATAGTAAGTGGGCTTATCATGCTAGCTCCTTCTTTTTTAGGGTAAATTCAGGTTTTTACATAGGTAAGTTCAATAAATGGGAATTTACATTTCATATTTGAACAAGTCAACAGTGACTAGTAGGAAAAATTAGATATGTCATTTGAAGGCGGTCAAAAAGTAGTAGATAGGCTATTGAAAGCATATGGTTTTTCTACTCAAAGAGAGTTGGTGGAAAAGATCGGTGTTGGGCATGGGACTGTAAGCACTTGGATCCGTCGCGATTATTTTCCTGGCGAGGCGGTTGTCCAGTGCGCGCTCGATACAGGAATCTCTTTAGAATGGCTTGCAACTGGCAAAGGGGATCCTGGTGTAGGCAGTAAAACAGGAGTTAATGCTAAAGATGCTGCCCTAATCAATATGCCATGTAAAACGCTTCATAGCGGGCGTCTGACTGAAATTGATAGCGTTCTAGTGGCCGGGGAAATCATGCCTGGGCCTGTGTTGGAACCAGAGATGATCATAGCTCAAGGTGACAAACATTCGTTTATCATAGAAAGGTCTTTCTCAGCCTCTACGGATGGGGATTGGTTGATCGAAAAAGCCGGCGTGATATCCGTGGAAAGCATAAAACGCATGCCAGGCGACAACTGGCGTATAGAAACGGTTGACTGGCCTGCAAAAGAAGTACAATTATTAGGGAAAGTTGTTTGCATCATTATCAGCAAGGTATAGATTAAAATCATAGATGAATCAGCTCATTGATGGACACATGATCATAAGTTGACTACTGACTGGATGAACAGTAAATAGTCCCTTTTTTATTTTAGGGACGAAGCATGGCCGTGCGTAAAGCTGTTAATGGAAAGTGGATCTGTGATTTTTATCCTGGTGGACGTGAAGGCAAACGGGTAAGAAAAACGTTTGTAACCCGTGGCGAGGCGCTACGCTACGAACGAGAGCAACTTGCCAAGATAGCGAGCGATCTTGTCGATACTACTCGAGCGGAAGCAGCTGCTAGACCATTAAGCTCTCTGGTTAAAGATTGGTACGATCTCCATGGTCGATCTCTTAGCGATGGTGAGGCGAGGCAACGAAAATTGGAAACGTTGTGTCAAAATCTCGGCGACCCTGACGCGCTGTCTTTCAATCAGGAAATGTTTGCAACCTATCGGCAGAAAAGATTGGCCGGTGAGTTTTCACCAAAACCAAAACGCGGATCACAAAAACTGCCAAAAGAAGCGACGGTTAATCGTGAACACGCCTATCTACGTGCTGTCTTCAATGAGTTGAAAAGATTGGGTCATTGGAAAACAGCAAATCCTTTGGATGGGGTGCGTTTGTTTCGGGAAAGCGAAAACGAGCTAACTTTTCTATACGAGGAAGATATCAAGCTTCTGCTACGTGAGTGCGACAGTTCCGGTAATAAAGACCTCGGGGTGATAGTGCGCATTTGCCTGGCAACCGGCGCCCGCTGGAGCGAGGCGGAGCAGTTAAAACAAGCGCAGGTGATGCCCTACAAAATCACCTACATTAATACCAAAAGCAAAAAAAACCGCACCGTGCCGATTTCAAAAGAATTACATGGGTTAATTCCCAAGAGAAAAGGGCGGCTGTTTACCAATGCCTATGACGCTTTTGGCCAAGCTATTGAAAGAACGAAATTGGTCTTGCCCACCGGTCAGTTAACCCATGTTTTGCGACATTCCTTTGCCAGCCACTTTATGATGAATGGTGGCAATATTTTAGTTTTGCAGCAGATACTCGGGCATTCAACTATACAAATGACTATGCGGTATAGTCATTTTGCGCCAGATCATTTGGATGCTGCGGTAAATTTAAATCCTTTTGATAGAATTTTCTTAATAAACTAGGAATAATTATGGAATGGGAAAAACTATTATCCGATAAACGTGAAGGTGTAGATACTCCTGAACTACCAAATAATATAAGGAGTGAATTTTACCGCGATTATGACAGGATCGTGTTCTGTGCACCATTCAGAAGAATGGCAAGGAAAACACAGGTGCACCCCTTATCATTTAATGACCATATTCATAATCGTCTTACTCATTCTATAGAGGTTGGAAGTGTCGGACGAAGCTTGGGTTTTGCTATAGGTGATGCAATAAAAGATTTTTTGCCTGACGGTGTTACTCCATCAACAATATCTTCTATTGTTCAAGCAGCATGCATGGCGCATGACATAGGAAATCCGCCTTTCGGGCATGCAGGTGAATATGCAATGAGGCAATGGTTTACGGAGAATATACAACTATTAAATTTATTTTTGACAAAGCGTCAAATGTCTGATTTTTTTTATTTCGAAGGAAATGCGCAAGGTTTAAGGGTTGTATCACGCACGGAAAATCATGTTAATAATGGAGGACTAAGGTTAACCAATGCAACGCTAGGTGCTTTAGTTAAATACCCTTGGGGTTCAATTCATCCAAATACAAAAATAAAAGAGAAATTTAATGTATTTGATTCAGAGCAAATTATTTATGATAATTTATGTGATGATTTGGGTTTGATAAAAAAAGATGAAGAAGGCATGTTTTCTAGACATCCGCTATCTTATTTAATGGAGGTTGCGGATGATATATGTTACAAAATAATAGACATTGAGGATGCTTTGGAATTAGGAGTGTTGAGATTTAATGATGTTGAGGATATATTTAAACTTATGTCTGGGGATAATAAAATAGTTGACTATGGGAACAGTTCTACCATCAGGCAGAGAATTATACCTTACCGTTCAGCTTCTATTGATAATTTAATTCAATGTTCAGTAAAAGTCTTTATGGATAACTACGAAGATATTTTAAACGGGGTTTTCGAAGGTGATTTAATGGAAAAAATAGACGGTGATGCTAAAATTGGGTTGAGAAAAGCTAAAGAAATTACACAGGAAAATATTTTTTCAACAAGGAGAAAAATAGAATTAGAAGTTGGTTCTTATGCAACTATTGAAGTATTGCTTGATTCTTTTATTGAAGCGATTAATCATAAAATTGAATTCAAGGAAAAAATACCTTTTAAATCAAAAAGAATACTAGATCTTATTGGTCACCCAATAAGTGACGACATAAGTTATTATGATGGTTACTTAATGGTTACAGACTTTATCTCGGGCATGACAGATAATTATGCAACATTTATTGCTAAACAAATATCTGGTAATGCGAAATAAATGTAAAAAAATAGTTGAGTGGAAGACTATTAGAAGTCACTTATTTAACCAATCCTTTAGCAATATTATTATCAACAATGATTGTTAATATCGACCTGGCGTGTTAAAAATTATGAATTGAGACGAATTTAATGATAGCTATCGATTAACTACAACAATCACATAAGCCCAAATAAACCCGCCATCATGATTTGCAACCGCCTGATTTTACGCAATTCTATGATTTATTTATCCTGCTGAGGTTTTTTTAAAATCCCTCGGCTTTATGGCTGTACGGGTTCAAGTCCCGTCTCGGGTACCACACCAGAATTCGTAATAAAAACAAAGTAGTATGAACAAATTGATACCGCCGATAGGCGGTTTTTTTATGGCTGTGGTTTGGCTGTTCGTAATAGCATTTCAAAATAAAAATACTAAAGCTCTTCTCTTTGTCCCAATGATCTGCGACCTGCAATAATAGCTGTCGAGTTGATAAATAAGCGCGGTTTAACCGGGCTACTCAAGCATCTTTACCCCAAGCTATGGGCGAGTAGCGCAGTCATCAGGCTGCAACCAACCGGTGTAGCTGTGAGGTATCAACTTCTTTCTGGGCTACCCAAAGGCTGTAATTGTCTTGGAGATTGAGCCAGAATTTCGCCGAACTGCCAAGTACCGCTGAGAGCTTGATGGCCATTTCCGGGGAAACCGCAGAATGACCGCTGACCAGCCGTTGTGCGGTGGAAGGGGCGACATGCAGTGCGCGGGAGAACTCACGAATGCCGATATTAAGATCGTCCAGGGTTTCTGCAATGATTTCACCTGGGTGCGGCGGATTAAACATAGTCATTAGTGATAATCCTCATAATTAATGACATAGGCGTTGCCATCCATAAATTCAAATGTAATGCGCCAGTTGCCCGTAACGGTTATAGACCATTGGCCTTTCCTGTCCCCGGTAAGCGCGTGAAGGCAATATCCCGGCCGGTCAATATCTTTGATATCTTCCGCCGCATCGATAACCGCTAGACGTAGGCGGAGTTTACCAGACTGCTGCGCGTCGATACCTGCGGTTGACCCTTTCTCAAAAAACAGGCGCAATCCTTTGTGCTTAAAGCTTTTAATCATGAAGTGGCTCTGGGTGTTGCGTACTAAGGAACAATATAACACTGTTCCTCAGCACGCAACACTTTTTTGATTGTATGCTAGCGGGGGAGTGGCGGGATTGAGTATCTTCATTCAAATAGTGACTACACAATCCGCATCAGCCCAAATTAACCCGCCATCATGATTTGCAACCGGCTGATTATACGTAACTCTATGATTTCAAAATCATACTGAGGGTTTTTAAAATCCCTCGGCTTTATGGCTGTACGGGTTCAAGTCCCGTCCCGGGTACCACACCAGAATTCGTAATAAAAACAAAGTAGTATGATCAAGTTGATACCGCCGATAGGCGGTTTTTTTATGCCTGATTTCCTGAATTCCTAACATCACTTCCTAACATGATTTTTGTGAGTCGCATAACTATTCATTTTTTTTGACCGCCGACGACGGGGACCACTTCGGTTTTGCGATCGTAGCGCGCCGTCTGCGAGGCGTTTTTATGCCCGGAAATCACCTGTTTTGCTGCCAATGTACCCTCCAGATCCGATATGCCTTTAGCCTTCAAATCATGAAACGTAAAGTCAAAGTCTAGATCGGGAAACGTGGCCGCCGCGGTGAGTTTGGTATTACGCCAGCGGCTGTTAAACCCATCGCGGCTGTAACCGTGGCCGGACGGTTGATGAAGGATATACAGGCTGGTCACGCCAGGGGACTGCGGTAATCCTTCAGCTATAGCGATGGCGCGACGTAGGCGATCGCTCCATGCCTTAATCTGTTTCTTGCCGGTTTTACCCTGAGTGATAAAAATCCCCTCGGCTAATAACTGGCTGCGCTTTAGCGACAATATGTCGGCCTGCCGGGCGCAACACAGGTAAGCCAGCTCCATAGCGGCGCGCACAACGTCCGGCGCGATGGAGTATAAAGCCTGATATCCCGCATCGGAAATATAGCGATCGCGGGAAACCTCCTTGAATTGTCTACCCCCTTTGCAGGGGTTCATTTTCACTTTGCCGCGTTCATAGGCCCAGCGGTAAACGCGCAACAGAAAGGCTTTCTCCCGGTTTGCCTGCGTTGGGCTTTTGACCCCACGTTTATCCATATACTTTCTGATATGCTCAGGTTTGATATTATTCGGTTCCATTTCACCAAACACTTTCAGCAACCTTGTGGCGTATTTACGGTAATCCTTCTGCGTTTCGATGGCCAGTTCGCCAAAATCCGCTGAGTGGAAAAACTCTTCGCTTAATCCGGTAAAATCACTGATAACCCGCTTTTTGCTATTCACCCGCTCGAAATGGCTCCACATCTCGGATAGCGGGGCGTCAAGAGAACATAATGATATTGAACCACCCAGCGCCGGGTGGAATTCATATTTGGTTTTTCCCCGATAGACGCGGGATGGTAGCGCGCGGTCGGCCGGATTCTTACGTTTCCCTGACATCAATCCATCGCCTCGAAGTTAGGTTCCTGGCTTTCTATTTTTTCGACGAAGCGTCGCGCGCCGCCGGGGTTCATAAAGTGGCCCCACGTGGTGCAGGGATGCCCATCGGCTTTTTTGATAAAGAAGATGCCGGCATTTTTAAGCAACTCGCATTGCTTGGACTTATAACGGAATCCGGTTATCTCAATCATTTCTTCTAAGGTGATGGTGTCGTGATCGTCTTTCATGGCCTTGCCTCGTTATTTCTCTCAATCGTTCTATCGCCTGGTCTGCCGCTTCGCAGGCGGCGATATCCTGCTGAATCATTTGCTGTTTACGGGCAGTAAAAAATAATCGTCCGATTTTCATATCTAATGCTGAAAGCAGGCAAATGCCCGGTTGCCATGGTTGTATGATGGTCTCCTTGTGGGATTCCACCATGCTAGCCATGCGGTCGCACATCGCCGCGCGCCAAATAGGTTTGCAACATGTTATTTCCCGCCTGTTATGTCTTGTGGAATTGATAATCCGTTGCGCTTAGTGGGCGCCATACATATTTATAAGTATCTTTCATCGAACGCGCAGCGAGCGGGGGCTTGTTTCAATATGCGCGCCAGGCACTATGACGCCAGTATCAATGGCGTCCTTGATGGCTTTTTTATCCGGTGCCGTTATCACGCTGATATCGACAAACTCATCGGGCAATTGGCTTTCATTGTCGATAATCACCCTGGCCGAACCTTTAGCGGCGGTAAATGTATCGGAGGTAGTATTCAAACTGTCCTGAGTCGCGGCAAGTAAGCAGTTTAAAATATAGTTCTTAAGATTTTTCGCCTGCGTTTCGAAGCTTTTTTTGCGGGCAGAAAGCCGCGCCGCCTCTTCATCACAGTTTTTTGCCAGCCCATCAAGATTACGAACCAGGGAATAGGTCGCGTCAAACTTGTCGGCTATCGGCGGGCTGCTGAAAAGCGGCGCCTCACCCGACGCCCTGGATGTTCTGGCCACGTTGCCGGATGAGGCATTTAACATCGGGTTTTACCGCACGGCGTATTGAGAAATCAAAAAACACGCCCTGAGTTTGGGCGTTATCGACGGACTGCTGTTAAGCGAGGCCCTGGGCGGCGACAGCCTTTCCGAGTTCACTGAGGCCATGCGGCAGCCGACGGTGGAATCCAACCTAAAAGGCTATGCCAAGCTGACCGGCAAAAGCTGGTTTACCCGCAAAGCGATTGCCCTGTTTCAGGGAATGGCCGACTCTATCCGAGAGGCGCGTAATCAGCAACAGCGTGACCAGGTGATTGAAGGCGCGTTGGCTAACCTGGTCGAGCTAACCACCGACAGCGGCGATATCATTCCGGTGCATATCCAAGATCTTCTGCCGTCCTACATGGACTTGATTGATAAGCGCATGAGCAGCGATGCCAGCATCACCAACCTGATGACCGGTATTCCCTAGCTGGACGCCATGCTGGGCGGCATCAACCGCCAGGATTTGGTGCTACTGGCCGGACGGCCGGGTATGGGCAAAACCGAGATTTTGTTGTCCATGGTGGAGGGCGCAACGCGCAACGGCGGCGGGATGCTGATATTCAGCATGGGAATGGCCGCCATGCAGGTGGAGCGCTCGATTGCCGGCGCGGGCAACCTACCGTACGTTTGTCGGCGCAATATCAGATGTTGCAACAAACCTACGCCGGCCTTGCCATTGAATATGCATCGTTACGCCGGGAGTACCAGCAGATGCGCCGGCCGTTCGCTGTCACCAAGGATGTGCTTTATACCGACGTTTGGACATTTCCGCCCGTTCAGTCATACCCAGGCAAGCATCCCTGCGAAAAGCCGGCCGACATGATGCGGCATATCATTCAGGCCAGCAGCCGGCCCGGCGATGTGGTAGCGGATTTTTTTATGGGTTCCGGCGCCACGATAAAAGCGGCGCAGGCGCTCGGTCGCCGCGCTATCGGCGTGGAGTTGGAGGAAGAACGTTTTCTGCAGACCGTCAAAGAGGTCGAGCAAATAGCCCCTACTGGGGCCACGTTTTAAAGCGTTAGCTGTTCCGGTCGGCAGCCATACAGCGCCGCCAACTTTTCACGGGTTTTTTTCTGTGGTTTTGAGTCCACGGATTCCCACTGCGACACGGCGGACTGAGTGGTGCCGAGTTTTTCGGCAACATCGTATTGTGACAATCCTGAATGGATACGCCACGCGGCCGGCAGACTGACATCTTGATCAACCATGATGGCAACCACTTCACCAGGAACGGTTTCATCGTCGTGTTTGTCGGCGTGGTAAGGAATATCTTCCCAGCCGTCATTGATCAGGCTTTCATATTCCGCTATCGGTAACACCACGAACTGCGGCCGACCTGAAACGTCATTGATGTACTGTATTTTAGACATATTCGGGTTTCTCTGTTTTCGCGTTATGTCGTGTGAGGAATAGCGGGTTTCCCCGCCTAATAGGTTGTTGATGTTCTACGCTTCACTGCCTGAATGGTGCAAATTACCGGTTCACCGTCGTCAATCTCGAAAATAATTCTGTAATCGCCCACCCGCAATCGGTACTGGTTATCAACGGCTTTCATCTTCTTGATATCAAGCTGAACGCTGGGGAACGATGCCAAACTATTTACTTTTTCTACGATGGTTTTCCGGTACCTGCTGTCGATTGCGCCCATTTGCTTAAGCGCTTTCCTCGACCATCGGACGTTAACCATATTCCCTCGTTTATAAGAACATATCCGCTTGGGATGATTAGATAATAAGATAAATATCTAATCAAGGCAAGTAAAATCTAATTATTTTTCTAATGACTCTGCGGCTGCTTGCGGGTGGCCTTGTTATACCCTCAATGAGGACAAACAACGAGGGAATCATCATGTCCGAGCCGGTCTCTGCAACTGCCGTCGTGACAACGGGGGCCGGTGTCGCCACCCTGGGTTGGTTTAGTGGTTTGGACCCGGCAGTGGTTATCGGTTCCTTCGCCGGCGCGGTTTTTTTCGTCACATCGGCTGCCGATCTCACCGTCCCTAAGCGGTTGGGATTTTTTATCGTCAGCCTGGTATTCGGCGTACTAGCTTGCCGCCCAGCCTCGGAAATTATCACCACCGTTTTGTTGTTACATACCCGATTGCCTGACTCTATCGGCGCGCTGGTGGCGGGGGCAATGGCCATCAAAATTCTGATGGCGAGCAGTATCGGTGGCGGGACGGCAAAATTGCTGGGCAGCCTCGGGGCGTTTTTATCCTCTTCAGGGAAGGGAGGTAAGGATGGCTGACAAGATAGTACTGATTATCCCAAACGGGGGTGAAACGCTGCTAATCTTGAATACGATCATCTGCGGCATGATTGCGCTGCGCCTGATGTTGTTTAAACGCAACGGGGCCACCCATCGGCCATGGGGACGTTGGCTGGCTTATATCCTGATTGTGTTTTACGGTTCTTATCCGATCCGCACGCTATTGGGTGAATACGTGCTGGTGGACTGGATGCAGATATTTATTAACGCCGTGATCTGCGGGGCCGTTATCAAAACCGGCGGCAATATCGTCCAAATTTTCAAAGTATCGAGATAACCATGAATCTTAACCAATTTCAGCGCACGGCTAACCTCAGCGCGGGGCTTGCTGCGCGTTGGTTTTCGCCTTTGACCGATACCATGGTCGAGTTTGAAATCAATACCCCCAAACGCCAAGCCGCCTTTATTGCACAAATAGGCTGTGAATCGGCGGGCTTCACAACGTTGGCCGAATCGTTTAATTATTCTATCCAGGGCCTAAAAGACACCTGCGCTGGCCGGCTAAGCGCGTATCAATGCGAAATGCTTGGGCGAAGCGGTGACAGGCCGGCACAACAGACCGCCATTGCCAATTTGGTCTACCAGGGCCGCTACGGCAATAAAGCCCCAGGCGATGGCTGGAAATTTCGGGGCGGGGTTAAAGCAGGTGACTTTCCTGGATAACTACCGGCAATGCGGAAACGCTCTCGGCATTGATCTGGTGGCAAATCCTGACCTGCTGCTGGTGTACAAATACGCTGCCCGGTCAGCCGGTTGGTTCTGGCAATGGCATAATCTCAATCAATATGCCGATAACGGTGACTTTAACCAAATGACCAAGGTTATTAACGGCGGCACTAATGGCCTGAGTGACCGACGCAGCAGGTTGAAAATTGCCGAGGGCGCGCTGTTATGAATCTGTTCATCGTAATAAAAGAGTATTGGCGATTGATTACCAGCTTGATTGCCTACCTGAAAACCAGCCGGATAGCGCCCTATGCCAACCCTGAAACCTGCCTAACCCAAAGGGAAGAGCCGAAGCCGGTTCAACCGCTCGTTGTTGCCACTCATACCATCATTGCCAAGGATATCACCATGTCATTCTCTTTAAGCTCCATTGCTACCGCCATTTCATCCAGTTTGTCCGTTGTTGCCGGCGCTGAAAAGCTGTACGCGCTGGCAAGCGATCTGATTGAAAAAGTCGAAGCCGCTTATGCCACTTCCGCCGGGACCGGCCAGACAAAAAAGAATACCGTGCTGGCTGTATTGTCCGTTGCCGCTGATGGCGTCAATACGGATTGGGAAACGGTGAAAAATGACCTATCCCTTTTTATCGACTCGGGTGTCGCTACATACAATAGCGTGAAGAAATTGATGCCTGCGGTTGATAGCAGCGTTGTTAATCCATCCTTATCTACCGCACCGGAAATACAGGCAACTGTCACCGATACCACTTCCCTTGTATCACCGTGATTAGAAAAATCCAGACGTAAACAACGATCATTCCCTGGCCGCCCCGGTAGGCACCGACGGCATTTCCCAGCTTGATGTCTGGGGCGCGGTTAAGGCCGATGGCGACCAAGGGCGAGTGGCCGATCATATTTTTCCGTTACAGCCGACCACGGCGCTGGTGTATGTGTGTTCGCCGATCAAAACGCCGGTGGATTTCACTATCGGCGGGCTGTCGGGCGCATCAAGCGATACCACGACCGCGATAAGCACGGCGATCGATAATGTGTTTTTCGAGTATGGCGCACCGGGGGGCACCATCTATTTATCGGACCTTCTGGCGGCGATCGGTGACGTGACCGGCACCAAGGGGTTTATCCTCACCGCACCGACCGACAATATCACTATGGACACCGGCGGGTTGCCGGTATTGGGCAAGGTCACTTACTTATGAGCCAGTTTTCAGCCGATGATTATACGGCGGCGTTGCAGGGACTGCTGCCGCCAGGGCAAGCATGGCCGCGTGAAAACGGCACGGTACAAAACGCGGTGCTTCGCGCGCTGGGGAATAGCTATCAACGCAGCGACGATGCCGCCATGGCGCTGCTGGCCGGCGCCTTCCCGCGCACCGCCACGATATTGCTCAAGGAATGGGAAAACACCCTGGGGTTGCCGGATGACTGCGCCATAGGTGAAACCGACAGCATGGTGCTGCGCCAAAAAGCAGTCGTCGCGAAACTGTTTAGTTCCGGCGGCCAGTCGAACGCTTATTTTATTAGCGTTGCCGCAGCGCTGGGCTACTCCATTACCATCACGCAATATCGCCAGGCGCGGGCCGGCATGTCGCGCTGCGGTGATGCGTTAAACGGAGAAAACTGGCCTTTCGTCTGGCTGGTGACCGCACCGCTTACCACCGTCATTTATGCTCAGGCGGGATTAAGCTATTGCGGCGACCCGCTTCGGTCGTGGGGAAACAAACGGCTTGAATGTCGGATATCAGCCCTGGCTCCATCCCATACCATCGTTAAATTCGGTTACGCCAACTAACCCTCTTAATTATCCTTTTTAAAGCGCTTTATCTAGCGAGAGATCTGCTATGCAAAAAATAGGCAATATTACTAACACCGCTGATATCAACGGAGAATGGACCAATGGCAACGTTGCCGGTGGCGTTTCTCCTACTATTTTGGATGCGGCCTGGCTTAATACCATACAGCGTGAGCTGGCAAATGTTGTACAGGGGGGAGGGTTGGCTCTCGATCCTACCAACGACGCTCAATTACTGGCGGCACTGCGATCGATTGTTAATGGGCGCCTGCAAAAGTTTACCAGCAGCGGAACGTTTACGGTACCACAGGGGGTTTATACCATTTACCTTTCTGGATGTGCGGCTGGTGGCGGCGATGGCGGCGGCGCCGGCCGTGCTTCTGCTTCCTATGCAGCATCAGGCGGTGGGGGCGGTGGTGCCGGCCAATGCGTGGTGAAATATTCTATTCCAGTGCTGCCCGGTGATGTTATCAGCATTACGATCGGATCGGCTGGTTCCTCTGGTGCTGCCGGTTCTGGTGGCGCGGCGTCCGCCGGAGGAAATGGCGGTAATTCTTCGTTTGGTGCGTTACTTACCTTGGCCGGAGGTAAGGGGGGTGGCGCAGGGCAATATTCAGCAAGTATCGCTAATGGAGGAATCGGCGGAGACGGTTACCCACAAGGCGGCAACTCGGTTTCGTGTTCTGCAACGACATACGGAATTGCCGGTCAAGGGGGAAGTACGCAATATGGCGGAGGGGGGGCTGGCGGTGCCAGCGCAGGAGCGAGTACCAGCGCGGGTAAAAGTGGTTATGGATATGGTTGTGGCGGCGGTGGCGGCGGTGCAAACAATATAGATACACCGACTTCATCCGGTAAACCCGGTGGCGAAGGCATGCCTGGTATAATCATTGTGGAGTGGTAAGCGATGTCAGTAGAAAATTATGCACAGATTAAAAGTGGTAGCAACTTGATTATCAATATCATCGTGGCGGAAACATCATTTACTTTGTCGGGTTTTTCGTTAGTGAAAATTAAAGAGGGCATTTTCTGTCAACCTGCGATGTATTATAATGAGTCAGATGGCGGGTTTTATGATGATGATAAATTCACGACAATTAACGGTAAGCTGGTAAATGCGTAAATGATTAGCCCCCAATTGGGGGCTTAATTTACGGTCTTATTTTATCTCTTATTTTAGAAATTGGCCTGTCTATCAGTAATATCGATATGTATCCAAATAGCAAAGAAAAGGAGTATCCAATAAAAAATATATACCAACCTCTTGTGTTTTCGGGTTCGCCAAGAATACTCCAAGCAACAAGGCCGAAGAAAAACTGACATAAAAATATGGGATATGACATGTCACCAAAAAACTTGCCGGAATTCTTAAAACGATCAGGAAGCTTAGTTGCATGTAAGGAAATAACTGCAAATAAAGCAATGACATTATTGAAGTAATAATAGAACGACGCTAAGGTTTTCCCTTCGAGCCATCCGATAAGCCAGTTTATAAGAAAAGCAGCAATAAATATTAATAAATAAGCAATTTGATGTCTAAATTCTTTACCTATGTTTGGTCTTATTTTTTCGATAAAAGCTGAAATAAAATACCCTAAGGAACCAATGCTAAAGGGTAACATAGCAGCAAGAAAAGGGGAGTAAGTAGCGATAGTACTTTCATTATGATGAAGTGAATACCAATGATACATAGAACTCACTATTATTATTAAACAGGCTCTTTTAGGTCCTTTTGCCACAAATAGCCAAAGGAAAAAATAACACACAATCTCTACGGCAACCGACCAAGAGGAAGTTACGGCTCTAAACATATAACCGTTAAAGTTTAAAAATTCTGGAGTTGTAAATGTTTGGAATGGAGATATAATAATATCATCTGAAACAAAGGCCCACGGTATCATAAAAATATTACTGATGATTTCTTTAAATGAAAAATGAAGCCCATACGAAGGATGAAAGGTGGTAGGGTTATTCGCGAAATAAATAATAACAATGCTGGTGATAGACGCAAACCAGTATGTAGGAAATAAACGAAGGAATCTATTTAACGCAAATGGAGCAAATTCAAATTTATAGGTTCTATTAAGAATTAACGTGATTAAATAGCCACTAATGACATAAAAACAGTTTACGGCATACAAACCCAGATCTGGAAATTTTGCACTTAAGTGAAATAGGATGACGGAACTCGCGAGAAAAAATCTGATTATCCCTAACATTATGTCAGGACTCCACTAATGATCATGCTAATTATTTAGTTATACTACCACTAGCATCTCATTGCTGCCATACGTTATCTAAGTCTTCTTTAATGGATTACATTTAATAAACTATATAGTAACAGGCTGGTAACTATCTTAATGTACGCCCGGTAATGAAGTGTTCACTAATTAATCAAATTAAATTTCATTTCACCAAAATAGGGTATTTATGCGCCTAAGATAATGCGCACGGTGTGGTTAACCCCTTGATTTGAATTGATCGTTAAAACCGGCATGTTAGGAAAAAATGCATTAACTCCTTGTTTACTCACTTAAAGATGCAGAATTTAAAATCCCTCGGCTTTATGGCTGTACGGGTTCAAGTCCCGTCCCGGGTACCACACCAGAATTCGTAATAAAAACAAAGTAGTATGATCAAGTTGATACCGCCGATAGGCGGTTTTTTTATGGCTGTGGTTTGACTGTCGTAATAGCATTTCAAAATAAAAATACTAAAGCTCCTCTCATTTCCCAATGATCTGCGACCTGCAATAATAGCTGTCGAGTTGATAAATAAGCGCGGTTTAACCGGGCTACTCAAGCATCTTTACCCCAAGCTATGGGCGAGTAGCGCAGTTATCAGGCTGCAACCAACCGGTGTAGCTGTGAGGTATCAACTTCTTTCTGGGCTACCCAAAGGCTGTAATTGTCTTGGAGATTGAGCCAGAATTTCGCCGAACTGCCAAGTACCGCTGAAAGTTTCAGGGCCATTTCTGGAGAAACCGCAGAATGACCGCTCACCAGCCGTTGTGCGGTGGAAGGGGCGACATGCAGTGCGCGGGATAACTCACGAATGCCGATATTAAGATCGTCCAGGGTTTCTGCAATGATTTCACCTGGGTGCGGCGGATTAAACATAGTCATCAGTGATAATCCTCATAATTAATGACATAGGCGTTGCCATCCATAAATTCAAATGTAATGCGCCAGTTGCCCGTAACGGTTATAGACCATTGGCCTTTCCTGTCCCCAGTAAGCGCGTGAAGGCAATATCCCGGCCGGTCAATATCTTTGATATCTTCCGCCGCATCGATAACCGCTAGACGTAGGCGGAGTTTGCCAGACTGCTGCGCGTTGATACCTGCGGTTGACCCTTTCTCAAAAAACAGGCGCAATCCTTTGTGCTTAAAGCTTTTAATCATGAAGTGGCTCTGGGTGTTGCGTACTAAGGAACAATATAACACTGTTCCTCAGCACGCAACACTTTTTTGATTGTATGCTAGCGGGGGAGTGGCGGGAATGAGTATCTTCATTCAAATAGTGACTACACAATCCGCATCAGCCCAAATTAACCCGCCATCATGATTTGCAACCGGCTGATTATACGTAACTCTATGATTTCAATATCATACTGAGGGTTTTTAAATCCCTCGGCTTTATGGCTGTACGGGTTCAAATCCCGTCCCGGGTACCACGCCTGAATTCGTAATAAAAACAAAGTAGTATGAACAAATTGATACCGCGGATAGGCGGTTTTTTTATGCCTGGGATTTGCCGCCAAAACCAGAATATGACTACATCCTGACAATGCTGATTTATTGTGACGATGATATCGCCTGAAATATTAGATGAATACACTGATTTTGCAAAGATTGAACGCCACGGAGGCCATGCGGTGACGCCATGATCCGCTGGTATTCAAGCCACGTTTACTTTTTTTGGCCGACCGCCAAGCTTGCCATTCGCCTTTGAGGCAGCGCGTTTCTTCTCGGAGGTCGCGGAACCTCCTTTGCGGCCAAGTTCGCGTGCCATCCATTTGCTGGTTCCTGTATAGCCATCCATTATCGCCGGGATAAACACATCGGCGTCAATAGCCGGGAAGTAAAGTCCGTTCCCCAGAGGCGTAATCTCTATGTCTGTCAGTTCCGCAGCGCTAGCAGTGCTTAATCCCTGAACAATCGCCGGCGGTATGGCCAATTCGATACCAGATACTAATGTTACGATGACGCGTTGCGATTTGGCATCATAGCGGGCCGCAATGGCACGTAACGGGCTATTCATCGTTTCCTGGCCGCGCTGCACGGCTGCATCGATTTGTGTTTTAGTTGCCATGGATTTGCTCCCATGCTGACTGTAGTTGTGGCAGTTGTTTAAGAAGCTCCTTCTCGATCTCCGCGAGTTCCTTAGGTTTTACGCCAATCATTTCTCTCAGCTCAATGTTGTCTTTTAGCAAAACAAAAACAACCTGGCCATTGGTTCCTATAACATGTACATGCGGAGGTAAATGATCCATGGTGTAAATCATCACCCGCCATCCTTTAAACCTGAAAATTGTTGGCATGGGCAACCTAAACCTAAAGGTTTGGGTTATTTTAGATGGCATTTTGTAAGAATGCAATATGCGGGATGCGCTAGTGAGAATGGCAGTTTAGCGCTGAATAATGACTACCGCCGCCGCAATCACCCAGATAAACCCATATGATGGTTTATAAGGTGCTGTATTTATTCAACGCCTTGATTTATATAAAGCTATGAAGGTTTTTAAAATCCATCGGCTTTATGGCTGTACGGGTTCAAGTCCCGTCCCGGGTACTACCCGGAATTCGTAATAAAAACAAAGTAGAAAAGCAGGTTGATACCGCCGATAGGCGGTTTTTTATGCCTGGGGTTTGGCTTTCATAATATCATTTCAAAATAAAAATACTAAGGCTACTCACTTTGTCCCAATGATCTGCGACCTGCAAAAATAGCTGTCGAGTTGATAAATAAGCGCGGTTTAACCGGGTTACTCATGCATCTTTACTCGCGAGACACACAAGTGCAGGGAAGCTATGGGAGAGTACCGCAGTCATCAGGCTGCAACCAATCGGTGCAGCTGTGAGGTATCGACTTCTTTTTGTGCTACCCAAAGGCTGTAATTATCTTGAGGATTGAGCCAAAACTTCGCCGAGCTGCCAAGCACCGCCGAAAGTTTCAGGGTCATTTCCGGCGATACCGCGGAATGTCCGCTGTCCAACCGTTGCGCGGTGGCGGGGCGGCATGCAGCGCCCGCGAGAACTGATATCAAGAGCAATGGACGCTGGTGATGATGCCTTCCTTGTTGGACATAAAGTTCAGCCGTTTCGGATCAAAGTCCATAGTGACGGCTTGGCCGGGCTTGATAAGGCGCATGGGCATTGAAAAACGCATACCGTCCAGGACGCTTTCGGGTTTGCCGATCAGGTTCCTGAAATTGTTAGCCATGCAGGTGTCATCAGCGGTAAGCGGTTTGACCGCGCTTTGCGTGGCGGCTGATTTTTCCGCACCGCTGCAGGCGGCAAGCGAAAAGGCGGTAAGCAACGCGGCAAAAATTGTGGTGTGCATGCAAAGTCCGGTACGCCGTTTCATGTTTAATCACTCCTTATTGGTTTTTTTCATCGTGGCGTAAGTTTGCAAGCCCGCGTGCGGCACGATGATGCTATTTTCGGTTAATCAGTGCCATGATTAGCACCAGGGCGGGCATCAATACTGCGTCAGGTTTTCTATGCTAACTCAATAATTAAACAAATAAAGAAGCGTATTATGTATAAGGCTTTATTTATTTTATTCAGCATGGTGCTCGCAACCATGCTGGGGGCTGTTCAAGTAGCTACGCACGCAGCACTAACGACGGGCATATGATGGTAACCGAGTGTAAACCCGACATTGATAATGATACGGGCATGATCCGTTATACTGATGCCCATGGTAATGAACAGCAGAGCAATAAAAATGATGTTAAGCAGATGCTGAAGATTAATTGACCCTCCAGCCCCGGGGGAGTAGCTGACATGGACGCCGTCCCGTGGGCGCGGATGTTGTCAGAGGATAAGTGGCCGTCGTCTCCAGTATTGCCCGCACACCGCCGGACATCGTGTCCTTCTGACGGCGGTGGATACATTCTCCCGCCGCCGGCTCGATGTGCAGGCTACGGCAGCCGCCGTCATCTCAGCCTACCGCCAGGGCGATAAGAACACATAGCGTGAATAAGCCGAGCAAAAACATATGCCAATCGAATTTGACTTGCATAGTCGTTACCTCCCTTCGCGTCAGTCGCTTTATCATGGCTGATTAACGCGCTACGTGCTGTGACTTATTTACCAGAATCAAGGCGGCGTCATGGCAGGCTATAACCAGGGGTGCGCCGTCGGCATGCCGTCAGCGGGTCGGGAGAGGCGACCTGGAGGCTAAAGCAGGACAGAGTGCTGTTTTAACTCGGGCCAGCGGATGGCGCTTCGGGCGATGCGATTGCCGGACGACGGTGAAAATGGGTGTTATCTGCCGCCGCTATTTCAGCCTGATGGTCATATCCCATGACATGTCGGCTACCTTTATCCTTTTCCAGCTGTATAACAATGTCGTCCAGAAGGTGATGCGGCGATGCCGTACTGAGGTTTTAAGGCAAAACGTATGGCTGATAAAATACCCATGCTTGCTTAAGATCCGGCTCAGGCTTTTAACCCGCCTTTCGTTAAGCAAATGCGTACAAAAACTGACCTGCGCGTAATTGTTGGTATGCAAATAATCTAATGTCCTGATAAATGATCTTATCAGCCTTATGGCGTGCTTCGGATCGGTCGGGATAGACGACGGCTTCATATGCAGAGTGACATGATTGGTCCGTTTGTCGATAAACTCATAGGATTCAAAGTGACCAGTCATGGATTTTATTCTGTAAATCAAAAAGATGATGACTGTTAGACCGATTCCTGACCCAATAAGCACAAACGCCGCATATGCCATCTTGATGACCTTGAGTGAATGAATTCTCTGTTATATCGGCACCGTATTGTGAAGATTGAAAACATACATAAAAAAATAGCAAGAAACCGGATCATATCGCCAATGCATGGCAATGGCTCGGTGGATCCATCACGCCCGAACGGATGCTAACCCGCGCGAGCCTTCCCCTGCAGCTGCCGCTTCCCTCGGAATACAGCGCAAACAGGATCATGCCTTACATAATAATGACGGGCAGGCTTGATCATGGTTAATGCTAAGGATTACATTGATTGGTAAAGACGTTGTGGCCATGAGGACAAACGTCGGTATCCGCAGGAATGATTCTGAACAAGGAGCCCGCAGCCCCACTACAGCCCGTTAACAGTAGCAGGCTTAATGCAATGGGGAGGATGAGTAATTTCATCGTAAATCCTGGCAAGTGGCAATGATCAAATCATAGCACTTATACCGAACAGATTGCGGGTCGTTTGTCAGTGTCACCTTATCCGGTGCGGAAAGGCCGGGCAAGGCGGGTATTGCTTTCAACGCTACGGCCGCACGATTTGTCCTGAGAGGATGCAATCGTGACGATATATCAACTTAACATCCCAGAGGCTGAAAAGGGACGGCATAATAGATCACTAAAAATTCTTTTTATTAACAAACTACCAAAACATTTTAAACAAGATGCCGCCAAAGATAATACCGCCAAGTACAAACAGCCAGCAGATGCGTAATAATACGTCATCGGTTTTTTGGGTTATGTCCATCATTTTTCCTTAGCTCAATTGTGATATCTGTCACTATTTTATGAGTAACTTTTGCTAAAAATAGTGACGTGCATCACATATACTTAATTTGTCATACAATTCTTGAGGAGAGTTATCCCGTTTGAAGCTGCTGAATCCTGTGCTTGGGTTTCGGGGCGGACAGGATGACCCAGCAACAGCCGGTGACAGGATAAAAAAACGGGCATAAATGCCCGTACGCCAAAGGAATCAGTAGGAAACCAAAATAAAACAAAGGAATGCGGTAAGACAATCGCATAAAATGATTAAATATTTATTAAACATAATTAAATTGGCTATATTTTAATGATTATTGAATAAAAGTAGCGCCGGGATGGCAACCAGACCGGCAATAGAAACATGAGAAGAATATTAACGATATATATGCTATTGCAATTAGCGTATTAATGATGAGTAATTGTAATTAGGGGCCGCTTACGCGCTGATGAATGAGCGTATTCTTTTACCGCGCGAATAACGAAAAATGCTAACAGCCCGGCGCTGGCTGGGCTGTAGCGACAGGTTAGGCGAAAAACTCTACCTTTCCGCCGTTCAGGTGATACATGGAACCAATGATTTTTATAGTGCCCTCGGACTCAAGTTTATGAAGAATATCGCTTTTCCTGATTTCCTCAATAGTGAGTTTTACGTTGGTCGCCGCTACCGCATCGACAAATTCATCATTACTGCTCACCCTCTCCTTGGTATATTCTGTTTTATCAATGGCTGGTTTGATTTTATCCAGCAGACCCGTCAGGTTACCCAACTCAACATTATCGATAGCGCCTTTCACCGCGCCGCAGGCAGTATGCCCCATGACCACAATAACTTTGGCCCCGGCCGCAGCACAGGCGAACTCGAGGCTGCCGAGAATATCGGCATTGGAAATATTGCCCGCGATCCTGCTGTTAAACGCTTCTCCAATGCCCGTATCCAGGATGATTTCCGCTGGCGCGCGGGAGTCGATACAGCTGAGAATCACCGCCGACGGATACTGTCCAGCCGCGCTGGCGCGTTTTTGCGCCAGGTAGTCATGTTGATGCGCTTTCCCCGTTTGAAAGCGGATATTGCCTTGCTTGAGACCCTCGATGATTTGATCCGGGGTCATCTTATCGCGCTCTGCTTTACTCAATGCGGCTGCATAGGATAGTGAGGGCAAGCCCATGCCTACAACGCCCGCTATCCCTAAAACGGAAAGACCCGCGGCGCGTTTTAATACGGTGCGCCGAGCTGGTTCGGCTGAATGCGGTATATCGGTTTGCATTATAAACTCCTGTAGCCAGGATAATCCCAACGGCTGAGTGAGGTGATATGAAAGTGGTTTTACCCGGGCAGGGTGACACTGCGTTTTGAATACGGACGCAAATGAACCTTACCGAATAAGTTATTATCATAACGTCATAACCGCATTTATTTCATGAAGATTTCATTTTTAAACAACGCATTGTGTTGTTTTTTTATTAATTGGAATGTATGTCACGAATATTGTCTATATAAGGTAATTTATTTAAATGCTGCATTTATATTATTGTTGGATTTTATTTTCTAATGTTTAATTTTTTTTATTCTGAATTTCAATGAATGAAATCAATATATTTATACCCTAAGTTATAACAACGTTCACCTTTAGCCATTGGTAAAGGATGCTATCGGCGAGCCGCCGTGCCGATACAGGCATGAAGGGGCGATTCACCGCGGGGTTGTGCGCCGGCGTGGCTATGGGCCGCGCGCCTGGCTTGCGGTTAATCTCTCTCCCACTAATCCATAAATTAAATTTACCGGCAATGTTCACCCGCAGTGATGACATCGCGATTATCCAGCGCAGGTTTTATTAACATCGGCAAAGCGACGTGGTTAACGAGGGGTTTTCGGGGGGCAAGCAAAAGCGCGCAACCCGGCGTCCATGCCAGGGTTGCCGCGGGGCGGTTTAGTTAATCGTACCGGTCTGCTGGGTTTGGCCTGCTGGCGCGGTCGTGGCCGCAGAGGCTGAGTCGGGCGCGACGGCCTGGGTGTTGGTGTCAGGCGCGGTGATGGGCGCCGGCGCCGCCTCCGGGGCTGGCGTCGTAGCGCCGGACGCCGATGCGCCGGAGCCTTGGGCGGAATCCGGTGCCGCCGCCGGGGTATTTTCCGCCGGTGCGGCAACTGGCATCACCACCGGCGGGGTGGCTGTGGCGGCAGATACGTTTACCGGGATGCCGGCGCGATTTTGCAGGGCGGCATTAACCAAATCCTGATTGACGACCTGGTCGACCAGCACTTTGCTCACGCTTACCGGCAGGGTAATGGGCACCGGCTCGTTAGAATTGAACTGCTCTTCTGTGGAAGACAGGGGATTATGCACTTCGAGATAACGGGTGCCGTCAGGTTCAACGGTCGCTTTAACCGGTTCGTCGATAAATTGCACCCGGGTGCCGACCGGGACATGATCGAAGAGATATTTGATATCGTCGGCACGCAAACGTACGCAGCCGTGGCTCACGCGCAGGCCGATGCCGAAATTGGCATTGGTGCCGTGGATGGCATACAGGCGGCCGACATAAAGCGCATACAAACCCATCGGATTATCCGGGCCGGCCGGGAAGACTTCGGGCAACGTTTCGCCGCGCGCCGCGTATTCCGCATGCATCGCCTTGGTCGGCGTCCAGGTTGGGCCATTTTTCTTGCGCTGTACGCTGGTCACCCAGTTAACCGGCGTATCTTTGCCCAGTTCGCCGATGCCGATGGGCAATACAACTACCGTATTGGTGCCTTTGGGGTAGTAATAAAGACGCATTTCCGCGCTGTTTACCACGATGCCCTCATGCGGCGTATCGGGCAAAATCAATTGATGGGGAATAATCAGCTTGCTGCCCGGCAACGGCAGGAAGGGGTCGACTCCCGGATTGGCCTCGATCATATTGCTCAGGCCCATCTGGAACTGCGCGGCAAAATGCTCCAGCGGTAACTTGCTGTCCTGGGGGATGGCTATTTCCAGATTTTCCCCTACCAGGCGGCTGGTGCCGGCCGGAAGAGGGTATACCACGGCAAAGGCTGAGTGACTGAAGGCAGCCATTGCCAGAATTACCGTAAAGATTGCACGCATATTCATTTTCATAGTTAGTCAGATGTTATCGCCACACTGGCAGTAATTGGAAAGTTTATTCCGGCTCGCGGATGACCGGATGGGCATTATATGTTCACAACGGCCAAAGAGGGAAATAATATGTGTAACCTTGGGTACAGCAGTCTGCTGGCGGCAAGCGGCGCGGCGCTGGGACATGGCCCCGCGCGCCTTGGATATTGTTATTTTCTTACAGCGGGTTACAGAGAAAATAAGAGCATTATCCATGAGCCAACATGTGGTAATCATGCTGCACGGCATGGGAAGTCAAGGCGACGGTATGGCGCCGTTGGGCGGCATCTGGCGGCCAAATCTGCCGGAAACGGCGTTTGCGGCGCCGGACGCGCCTTTTTCTTTTGAACAGGGACCGGGCCGCCAATGGTTCAGCATTACCGGCGTCACGGAACAAAATCGCCCGGAACGGGTAGCGGCGGCCAGGCCCGCATTCGATGCCACCCTGAGCCGGCTGATGACGGAACATGGCCTGGCGGGACGGGCGGACTGGGCGTGGACGTCACCTCCCATATTCCGCCCGGGCTGGGCCATAGCCTGAACGCGGACAGCGTGGCGATGGCGGGACGTTTTATCGCCCGGATACTGGCGGTTGGGCAATGACATCCGGTTATTGCGCGCCGGCGCTCCTTCAGTTTAATGCTTGAAGCGCGGCGCCGGATGTGGCTTATTACTATTAACCCCCCGATTAAACAGGATGTGGGTCGACGGCACAGGGCCTCCCGGCAGCGGGCGGGCCTGGAGCGGGAAATCATCGGGAGAGGCATCAGCACGGGATATAATAAGCTTCTAATAGCTGGCAGGAGGAAATATGGCACTGCACGAATGGGAACGCCGGTTTAAAGAGTATTTGGAGAAACACTTTCCGCAAGACGATAAAGCGCACGATCTCGCTCATTTCAGCCGCGTATGGCATACCGCCCAGAAGATAATGCATCTCTCGGCCGCCGATGAATTAACCGTTCTAACGGCGTGTTATTTTCATGATGTGGTCAACCTGCCGAAAAACCATCCGGATCGTCATCTGGCGTCCAGGCGAGCCGCCCGGGAAACAATAAGGATCCTGGCTCAGCATTTTCCGGATTTTCCGGCCGGCGCTTATCCGGGCGTAGCCCATGCCATCGAGGCCCATAGCTTCAGCGCGGGCATCACGCCCGAGACCCTGGAGGCGAAAATCGTCCAGGACGCCGACCGGCTTGAATCGTTGGGCGCCATCGGCCTGGCGCGCGTATTTCATGTGGCGGGGCAATTGGGCCGCGGCCTGTTCCATGCGGAGGACCCGCTGGCCCTGCATCGCCCGCTTGACGATGCCAGTTATACCTTTGATCATTTCCAAACCAAATTGCTGACCCTGGCCGATAGCATGCAAACGGAGATGGGGCGCACAATGGCGGCCTACAACATTGATTATCTGGTCACGTTTATGAGTAAGCTGTGCGCGGAGCTGAAAGGGGAGTACTACCAGTTGGATGAAGAGACCCTGGCGCGTTTTCGTGTGCGGTCATAGTCCCCGGGGCCGCCGGTTCTCCGGCGCGGTTCGCCATGAGCCGGACGCCGGGGGAAACGCTATTTCAGCAGTAACGGAGGACGACTGACGATCTTGGGCAGGTGCGGCATTAGCAGGCTGGAATCGATCCATTTATCGCCATCCCAGCGATCGGTGCTATTTAACGGCGCCAGCAGCGTCATTGACGGCGGCAGCGCGGTCAGGAAATCAATGCGGATCGTCACTCCGTCGCTAATGCGATAAGCGGTCTGGCCGCGTAAATCGGCCACCGCCTCCCAACGCTTACCGTCCAGCGATCTGACCAGCGCCATATTGGCTGCGGGCAATACCGGTTTGTCCTGATAGCTAAAGGCGGGCAGTCGCGCTCCGGCGCAGAGATGTTCCACGGTGGCGCAAAGATATTCCCGCGTCACCGGATGGGCGCAGTACGCGACAATCCAGCCGGAATGCAGCGCCATGCCCTGTTTATCAAGCTTGGCATTGGCAAAATCGGTTGAGTATTTATTTTTCTGGATCATGGCGTCGTCAGAGTCAGTTATCGCTGCGTTATGCGGTAGGCTACTGGCCCGCCGCATCACCGGATAATAGTGAATAGGCGTTAAGTATCGGGCTAATTTATCAACTTGTCATCAAAAATTCACGGCAAAAAAAATTCATTTTAAAAAGTACTATAGCGTGCCATTCCCAATATAAGGCATGTGTAAGGCGCAACAGCGGTTTTAACCCATATGGGCAAGGCGTTCGCGTTGAGCTTGTGTCTCTTCAATTTCTTTTACCCTTTGGGCCTTTGACGTATGCCATCATGGCTTGTACGCTGGAAGGACAGGCAGCCGGCCTGGCCCATCCCCGGCCCGGCCGATAACCGCCCACGGGCGAGGAGGAGTGATATGGCTTTTGAAACCGGCGATGTGGTCCAGCCGATTAAAGGCGGACCGGCAATGAGCGTGGTTAAGGTAGAAAACGGCATCGTATTCTGCGGCATGATGGATTCCGGCGTGGAGAACGCGAAACAGTTCAAACCGGAAGAGCTATCGTTGTATAAGGAAGACGGCGACTTCGGGGTTTGCTGACATCAGCCTGTCCGCGGCGCCGCAACCCGGCGCGGCCCCGCGGATAATTCACGCGGCGCTGCGGACGTTGTCCCTTGCATCGCATCAATGATTCGCTTATTTTATAAGCAGTTTGCCGCCAGGTTACCCCGGCAGGTCTTCTTGTTAATATTCTGTAGAATAAAAAACCCGTGTGAAAAAGAGCCGTTTTGTTCAGCGCGACAGGGCGTATCGGGAAACGCTGGGTGACGCTCAGTTCGCGATTGCGGTACTGGCCATAGCAGCGGGTACGCTTATCAGCTTTGTCATGGTAGTGACGCTGTGGATTATCTGAGTCCGCAGCGGCAAATGGAGGGAACAGACATGGAAAACAGCAGTCTGGATGATACCAAACTGATCGCCATTATCGGGTTGTTAATATCGGTCTTAATCGTGGTGTCGGTATTATTCGGCATCGCCTATTTTTATGACGTAAGGCATAACCCCCCCGCGGTGGATGCCGGCGCCTGTTATAACGCTAACGCACGGGCGGAATCTTCGCTTTAATCCGCCCCTTGCCGGCGGGAAGGGGCGGCCGGCAAGGGCGCCCAGCCGGTTATCCGACCACGCGCCGTGCCGGCATGCGTGTTCGCCCCTGCATCAGGCCGGCATGGCCCGCTCATCAGGCAGGCTATCTTCAAGCAGGCCTTTCAGGCGTATCTGCTGGCTGCGAATTTCCAGCGCCAGGGGTTCATAGAGCGAACGGCAGCCGTTGACATCCTGCATGCCCAGCAACCCGAACGGCTGATGCTTCTCGCCGCTCCAGCTACGGTAGTCCGCCACCGGATAAATACAAATCCCTTCCACCGCCACGTCGTTTTTCATGGCCAGGACGGTTTGCTCGAAGATATAGCGCATCCAGGGTACGCGCATATCGCTTTGCGCGCCTGTTTCGGCGATAAGCAGCGGCCGCTGATAGCGCTGGGAGATTTCCCGCAGGATGGTGGCGAAAGGCCGGTAGTGGCTGTCTTCGAAATCGATGGCCCCGCCCTGGTGGAACCATTGGTTACCGGGGCGGTAATTAACGCCCAGAATATCCAGGTAGCCAGGGCCGCCGCCAAGCTCCGGCCGCAGTTTGCCGCTGAGCATATCCCAGACGTCAAACTGGGCCAGCCGCAGCGTTTCCGCATCCAATTCCTGCTCGGGCATGCCCTCGGGCGCGTTGATATGCACCACAGGCTCAGGCTGGAGGAAGCGCGCCGATGGGTCCACCGCGCGAATGGCGTCAATGGCGGCCAGGGTTGCCTTGACCAACTGTATTTTCAACGCCTTGCCTTTATTAGCGGCCATGGGCTGAATATGCGCCATGTCGCCGCCGGCCCAGGCGAGGAAAGAAATGGCGTTTATCGGCGTATAACAGGGCGCCGCGATGCCTTCGTCGCGCACCCGCGCGGCCACCGCGCCGGCAAAACGCGCAAAGCGCTCGATAAAGTCGGGTTGCCATACATCGACATGGTCCGGCCAGCCGAAATGGCACAGATCCCAAATCACCTGGACATGGTTCACCTGCGCGGCATGCAGCATCGGCAAAAAGCTCGACCAGTCGTATTGGCCGGGAACCGCTTCGATCAAATGCCAGCGCAGGCCGTCGCGCACGGTGGTGAGGTTCTGTTCCGCCAGCTGCGCGTAGTCCTTCGCGGCCAGCATCTCATGGCCACTGGAGAGAATCAGGTCCAGGCGGCGCCCGTCACCGCGCACCTCGGTCGAGCAGTCAAAGCCCCCCTGCAGGAAGCTTTGGAACAGCGACGGTTTATACATGGGTGGTATTTCATGCGTGATTTGATCTTGCATCGGACTTCCCCCCTTTCCATGACAGCCTTTACCTACCGAGGCCGTACGACATATCATTTAAAGTAGACAGGTTACGATCAATAAGGTTCTGGCTATCGCCTACTTTGCGATCCTCATTACAAACTTAGCGGGCGCACAACCGCCATCATTATCATCCGGGCAGGCAATTGTCCGGGGCGCGGCTATGATGAAATGTCTTCCTTTATACTGACATGGAGTATTATGGCCTCTTCTTTTTCTTCGGGCTTTTTTTATGCAGCGACTTAACGCGCGTATCGGCCAAGCCATTTCGCGTCTGACGCACGTCCACCCCGAACAATCCGGCATCTATCCGCTGTCGGACGGCCTGGATGCTTTTGCCGCGCGCATGAAGCTTGCCGATTTGGCCGAGCAGACCCTGGATCTGCAATATTATATCTGGAACAAGGACATGTCTGGCATGCTGATGTATAGCGTGGTGCAGCGCGCGGCGGATCGCGGCGTCAAGGTACGGTTGCTGCTTGACGATAACAATACCCGCGGCCTGGACCAGATTTTGCTGGCCCTCGACCAGCATCCGAATATCGAGGTCCGTCTGTTCAACGCCTTCCAGACCCGCACGGTGCGGGCGTTTTCCTACCTGACCGATTTTTCGCGCCTGAACCGGCGCATGCATAATAAAAGTTTTACCGTTGATAACCAGGCCACGATCATCGGCGGCCGCAACGTGGGCGATGCCTATTTCAGCGCCGGCGGCGAACAATTGTTTACCGATCTCGACGTGCTGGCGATAGGGCCGGTGGTGGAGCAGGTGGGACGCGATTTCCAGCGCTATTGGGATTGCCCTTCGGTTTGCCCTGTGGCGCGCGCGGTACGCTCTTCCCGCCTGGGCGGCAAGAACAGCATCAGCAGTATGATGGGACAGATCAGTTTAAATCCCCACGCCGAACGTTATGTCAAACGACTGGAGAGGGCGGATTTTTTTGTCCAGCTGCAGGCCGGCAGTCTGCCTTTTATCTGGGCCAGGACGCGGCTGCTCAGCGACGACCCGGCCAAAGCCCTGGGGCAGGTTGCCGATCATGGCCTGCTCACCAGCCGGATAAAAAGCGTTATTGATGAACCGGAACAACGCCTGGATATTATTTCACCCTATTTTGTGCCCACCAGGGCCGGGGTGGAGCAGTTGGCCGCACTCGCCGCCAAAGGGGTGAAAATTGCGGTTCTGACCAATTCCCTTAACGCCAATGACGTGGCGATTGTGCATGCCGGTTATGCCAAATGGCGCAGGGTGTTGCTGACCCATGGCATCGAGCTGTATGAACTGAAACGCAACAGTTCGGAACAGCACCAGCCGCGGGACCGCGGCCTGACCGGTAAATCCGGCTCCAGCCTGCATGCCAAGACGTTTAGCGTCGACAGCCGGGAGGTTTTTGTCGGTTCATTTAATTTTGATCCCCGCTCCGCCATGCTCAATACCGAAATGGGCTTTGTTATCGGCAGCGAAGAGCTGGCCGAAACCATACACCGCTTGTTTATCGGCACCCTGCGCCAGAATGCGTACCAGGTTTGCCTGGATGAACAGGGAAAAATGTATTGGCGCGAATATCAAGGGGAGCGCGAGGTGATTCACCGGCGGGAACCGGCCACCAATATAGTGGAGCGCTGGCTTATTCGCGCGCTTTATCATTTGCCGGTCGATTGGCTATTATAATCGGCAGCCGGAAAGCGGCCAATATGGCTAATACAATGTAATAAGATTTTTCCTATAAAACCGGTGAAATAAAATAATTTGCCGCCAGGGCGCGGTCGGTGGGAAAGGCCGCCCGCGCCTTTTCCCCGGTTAAGGGGCATTCAGCGGCTTTAAGGTCCTCTTTTTTTAATAACTTTGCGTTTATGTCAAAAATGATTAACCCCCCGCTGGTGGGTCAGGTAAAATCAGCGGGCGGTACCGATTGTTGGAATGTGCTGTTTTAGACTATCTTTTACCGGTAGATGAGCTTGCTTTATAGCCTATTGATCAAACGCTGACCCGGTAAGGGAAAGGTGAGGAACGATCGCTGTACCGTGCTGTCCGAGAAGTGATTTATCAATTAAAATTGCTTTGAATGATTAAGAGCACACGCATAGGGGGGGATGTGCCAAATAATAAATTTTTCGTCAAGTTACCCAAAGCGAGTCTCCGTTTGCTGGGAGCAACGGTGTTGTTGTCGTTATACGCTTTGCCTTCATGGGCATTTACTATTGACGATGTGGCTAAACAAGCGCAGGAACTGGCTGGTAAAGGTTATGAGGCGCCTAAAAGCAATTTGCCTTCTCAATTCCGTGAAATGAAATTTGCTGATTACCAGCAGATTCAATTCAACCATGAAAAGTCATACTGGCACGATCAGCAGACCCCGTTCAAACTGGAGTTTTACCATCAGGGGATGTATTTCGACACGCCGGTAAAAATCAACGAAGTGACGTCCTCCGCAGTCACCGAGATTAAATATACTCCGGACCTGTTTACCTTTGGTTCGGTGAATCATGATCCCGAACTGGTGAAGAACCTGGGTTTCGCCGGGTTTAAGATCCTCTACCCGGTCAATAAGGCCGACAAGAGCGATGAAATCGCCAGCATGCTGGGCGCCAGCTATTTCCGCGTTATCGGCAAAGGGCAGGTCTATGGGTTATCCGCCCGCGGCCTGGCCATTGATACCGCGTTGCCTTCGGGCGAGGAGTTCCCGCGTTTCCGTGAGTTCTGGATTGAACGGCCGCAGGCGAACGATAAACACCTGGTGCTTTACGCCCTGCTGGATTCACCGCGCGCCACCGGCGCTTACCGGTTTGTCATCTATCCGGGACGCGATACCAGCGTCGATGTGCAGGCCAGGGTTTTCCTGCGTGATAAAGTGGGCAAGCTGGGCCTGGCGCCGCTGACCAGCATGTTTTTATTTGGACCTAACCAGCCTTCGCCGACCATGAACTATCGCCCGGCGCTGCACGATTCCAACGGGTTGTCCATCCATGCCGGTAACGGCGAGTGGATCTGGCGCCCGCTGAATAATCCCAAGCATTTGTCCGTTAGCACTTTCCAGGTGGAAAACCCACGTGGTTTCGGTTTATTGCAGCGCGGCCGTTCCTTCTCCGAATATGAGGATCTGGACGATCGGTATGATCTGCGTCCCAGCGGCTGGATTGAACCGCACGGTGACTGGGGCAAAGGGCACGTTGAACTGGTGGAGATTCCCACCGCCGATGAAACCAACGACAATATCGTGGCATTCTGGACCCCGGAAAAATTGCCGGAAGTCGGCAAACCCTTTGATATCGCCTACCGGATGCACTTTTCCCGCGATGAGGATAAAATCCACACTCCCGAGTTCGCCTATGTGAAACAAACCCTGCGTTCCGCCGGGGATGTCAAGCAGTCCAACCTGATTCGCCAGCCGGACGGCACCACCGCGTTCCAGGTGGATTTTGTCGGGCAGCCATTGCGGGATCTGCCAGACAATACCCCGGTGGCCTCGCAAATCAGCGTGGGCGATAATGCCGAAGTGGTCGAAAACAATGTCCGCTATAATTCAGTGACGCACGGCTGGCGTCTGACACTGCGCCTGCGCGTGAAAGATGAAAAACAACCCACCGAGATGCGCGCCGCATTGGTGAACGGCGATAAGACATTGACCGAAACCTGGAGCTACTTGCTACCTGCCAATGAATAATTTAACTGAACCCGGCCTCGATTATATCGAGGCTTTGCCCCTTTCTGCCGAGCAAAAAGGCACTTTGCGCGCACAGGTGCCGCCGGATGGCAGTCATTCCCTCGCATCCCTGCATGTTGATCTCGGGGGTTCCGCCCCCGGTATCGACCTTCCCGCAGATGAAGACAACGCGGCGCTGTACTCGGTAAAGTCCAGGCTGAAAATGGCCTGGCCGGACGCCGCCAGCCGCGACGATGTAGTGGTGGAGGATAGCCAGGGGCGCACCGCCATCAAGGCCATGCCCACCATTACCCGCACGCCGATGTTTCCCGAACCCTGGCTGACCAACCCCATCGTGCGCTATTGGGACGCGATGCGCGGCCACACCCGTGCGCCGCGCCACAAGCAGGAAGCGGCCCGCGAAGAAGGCAACTGGCGCCGGGTAGGGACGATACGCCGTTATATCCTGCTGGCGCTGACGCTGTTCCAGACCGCCATCGCCACATGGTATATGAAGACTATTCTTCCTTATCAGGGCTGGGCGCTGATCGATCCGATGGATATGCTGAACCAGGACTGGCTGCGATCGCTGTTGCAACTGCTGCCGTATATCCTGCAAAGCGGCATCCTGATCTTGTTCGCGATATTATTCTGCTGGGTTTCGGCCGGTTTCTGGACCGCCCTTATGGGGTTTCTGCAGTTGCTGATCGGCCATGACAAATACAGTATTTCCGCCAGCACCACCGGCGACGAACCGCTCAATCCCAAGCACCGTACCGCGCTTATCATGCCCATCTGTAACGAGGACGTGGAGCGTGTGTTCGCCGGTCTGCGCGCCACCTACGAATCCGTGGAAGCGACCGGACAGATTGAGCATTTCGACGTTTATATCCTGAGCGATAGCTATAACGCCGACATTTGCATCGCCGAGCAAAAAGCATGGATGGAACTCTGCCAGGAAACCGGCGGATTCGGCCGCATATTCTACCGCCGCCGCCGCCGCCGGGTAAAACGTAAAAGCGGCAACATTGACGACTTCTGCCGCCGCTGGGGCAAGCAATACAGCTATATGGTGATCCTGGATGCCGATAGCGTTATGAGCGGCGGTTGCCTGACCAACCTGGTGCGGCTGATGGAAGCCAATCCGAACGCCGGCATTATCCAAAGCGCGCCGAAGGCGTCCGGCATGGACACGCTGTACGCGCGCTGCCAGCAGTTCGCCACCCGGGTCTACGGTCCGCTGTTTACCGCCGGGCTGCATTACTGGCAATTGGGCGAGTCCCATTATTGGGGGCATAACGCCATTATCCGCGTCGAGCCTTTTATCAAGCATTGCGCCCTGGCGCCGCTGCCGGGTGAAGGCTCCTTTGCCGGCTCGATACTGTCGCACGACTTTGTCGAGGCAGCGCTGATGCGGCGTGCCGGCTGGGGGGTCTGGATAGCTTATGATCTGCCCGGCAGCTACGAGGAACTGCCGCCCAATCTGCTGGATGAACTTAAGCGGGATCGGCGCTGGTGCCAGGGGAACCTGATGAATTTCCGGTTGTTCCTGGTGAAGGGCATGCATCCGGTTCACCGGGCGGTATTCCTGACCGGCGTCATGTCCTATTTATCGGCGCCGCTGTGGTTTATGTTCCTGGCGCTGTCCACCGCGCTGCAGGTGGTGCATACCCTGATGGAGCCGCAGTATTTTCTCCAGCCGCGCCAGCTGTTCCCGGTGTGGCCGCAATGGCGGCCTGAACTGGCGGTGGCGTTGTTCTCCACCACCATGGTGCTGTTGTTTTTGCCCAAGCTGCTCAGCGTTATTTTAATCATCGCCAAGGGCGCCAAGGAGTATGGCGGGGCGGCTATCCTGTTTTGCTCGATGCTGCTGGAAATGCTGTTCTCCGTGCTGCTGGCCCCGGTGCGCATGCTGTTCCATACCGTATTCGTGGTCAGCGCCTTCCTGGGCTGGTCGGTACAGTGGAACTCCCCGCAGCGTGACGATGACGCCACGCCCTGGAGCGAATCCTTTGTACGCCACGGTCCTCAGATGTTGTTAGGGCTGGTATGGGCCAGCGGCATGGCCTGGCTGGATTTGCGTTTTCTCTGGTGGCTGTCGCCCATCGTGTTTTCGCTGATCCTGTCGCCCTGGGTGTCGGTATTCTCCAGCCGGGCCAATCTCGGCCTGGCCTCACAGCGCGTCAGCCTGTTCCTGATCCCCGAGGAATACTCGCCGCCGAAGGAACTGGTCGATACCGAAACCTATTTGCGGCGCAACCAGGCGCGGGCGCTGGCCGACGGTTTCCGCCATGCGGTGGTCGATCCGGCTTACAATGCCCTGGCGGTGGGAATGGCCACTGCGCGGCACGGTATCAGCCAGGCTATCGAGCGCGTGCGTGACGAGCATGTGCAACTGGCCCTGCAAAGCGGTCCCGACGCCATGAGTGGTCCGCAGCGCCTGGCCGTGATAAGCGATCCGGTGGTCCTGTCGCGTCTGCATTTGCGCGTATGGTCGCGGCCGGAAACCTGGCTGGCCTGGAAGAAAAGCTAACGTCTTCCCGTCCTATACTTAAGCCGCCCTGATGGGCGGTTTTTTTTTGTCCTGATAACGGCGATGACGCCTGTTACGGTAACCGGCGGTTTCATCGGGCAAAAATAAGACGGCGTTAGCATTATTTGCTACTCGGAAGGCGCCGCTCGCCGCTAAAATTTTGGCCTTTGCGGAATAACGGGGCGCCTGATGCAATACGACATGTTGTTTATACTCAAAAAAATGGGCTCCTTTGTCTTATATGCGGCGGTGGTAGCGGCGTTTACGTCATTTTTGTTTATCGATCTCCACTTCCTGCATGATATCGTCAAGGAGTCCTCCCTGACCGAAGTCGCCCAGGAATTGGTGCTGGCGGCCATCGTCGCCCTGCACCTGTGGCTGATGCGCAACCCGGCGTTACGCGCCAGCAGCCTGCTGGTGGCGGGGTTCTTTGCCTGTATGCTGGTGCGTGAAATGGATTTCGCCTTTGATGCCATCCGCCACGGTTCGTGGTTTTGGGTGGCCACGGCGATTGCGCTGGTTTGCCTGGCCTTTGCCGCCGCGGATGCTAAACGCGCGCTGCGCGGACTGGCGGGATATTTCGGACATCCCAGTTATGGCCTGGTTTGCGCCGGCCTGCTGAATGTGCTGGTATTCTCGCGCCTGATGGGCATCGGCGAGCTTTGGCGCTCGTTGCTGGATGAGAATTACCTGCGTGCGATAAAAAATGCCGTGGAGGAGGGCAGCGAACTGTTCGGCTACTGCCTGTGCCTGCTGGCGACCCTATCCTATACGGTGGATAAACAGCGATCCGGCCGTGCCGAGCCTCACCGGCCGGTATAACACCCGCCGCCCGCTAACGGCTCTACAGGGATGACACTTCGCTATGGGTAGGATTTTGCTGTTAACGCTAGTCCTGTTCCTGCTGACCGGTTGCGGCAGCATCATCAGCCGCACGTTTCCGGGGCAAGGCCACGGCCATCAATATTACCCCGGCGTGCAGTGGGATTTGCGCGATACGCCCTGGAAATATATCACCATCATCGATTTGCCGCTGTCGATGGTGGTGGACACGATATTGCTGCCGGTGGATATGCGGCACGGCCCCTATCGCTAGACGCCGCGCCGCCGATGGATTTTCCCCACGGGCTTGGCCGTGGGTTTAACGTTCCTCCCACTCGTCCGCGGCGGTTTGTCCCTCCTCGGTGTCCAATGACGGCTCATACTGATACTCACCTTCGTCCCATTCGTGCAGCGTGTTTTCTTCCTGCCATTCGGCGCGCAGCTCCGCTTCGTCGAAATCACCGTCGAAAATCGCCTGGGCGGCTTCACCGATGCGAAACGGCAGGGCCTCGGCGGCCTCGTTTTCATCGGCCATAAATTCAGCTTCCCACATAATCTCGCCGTCCCGCATGATATATTTTTGCAGGCTGAACTGATGTACCGCAGGGTCTTCATCGTCATTGCTGTTTTCACGGGAAGACTCGATAAACTCTTCCCGCGCCATATCGATGGCTTCTTCCAGAGTTGCGTACATGCTCATTATGGCTCTCCTGTGATCGTCGGTGTGGTCTGACTGTCGCCTCGCCCTGTTCGGGCCTAACAGTAATTGTTGTCGCAGTCTGGAAACTTTCAAGTCGGAATGGATATCAATCTTTGTTAGCGGGTCAACGACGGGGAAAACGCTACGGCGACACGCAACGGTTCGCGTAATGGAGGCGTTACGGGGTGTAAGACACTGCATGAAATGTGAAGGTTAGGTAAAGGTTTGGCAAAAACGGGCGGGAAAGGCTTTGCGGCGAACCGGCACGCGCTACAGTAAAGGCTGGATCATCCAAAGGAGTAAAAAGCATGTCTGCTAGCCGTAAATCATTGTTAAGCGCCGCGCTGCCCGCTCTGGCCTGCACTGTCGCCGCGCTGAGTTTTTCCGTCCTGGCCGCGCCCGCGGCGCCGGACCAGGGGCCTGCCGCCGCCATGCACCAGGAAGGACCGGGCGCGGGTTATCCGGTGCCGATGCTATTCCAGCCCCCGGGCCGGCTGCCGCCGCATGAGCCGGGCTTCTGCCGCGGCGGGGAACTGTTCTGCGCGGCGGTGCAAACCGATAACCCGGCCGACACCCTGCAAAAGCTTAACGGCATTTTACCGGCGGCCAATGGCGGCCATTATCGGGTGCGGGTTTCGGTGGAGCGCGTACCCGAACATCCGATGGACAAGGGGCCTCATCCGGCCACGGATACGCCGCCGGCGTCAGCCGGCTAAGCGCCGGCGTTATTCACCGGGTATGCGTATGCGGGACGGGCCGTATTGCAAACTCCACCATGAATAGGCCACGTTAAACAACACCACCAGCGCGGTTACGCAAAATACCGCGCGGTAGCCGTAGCTGGCGGAGACGACGGCGCCGATCAGCGGGCCGCTGACGTTGCCCACATCGCGGAAAGATTGGTTATAGCTGAATATCCGGCCGGCGACCTGATTGGTGCAGTTATAGATAAGCAGGGTCTGTACCGCGGGCAGTAGGGCGCCGTCGGTGGCGCCGAGCAAAAAACGCAGTATTCCCAATTGCAGGGGAGACTGCACGAATGCCATCGGGATCAGCAGTACGATGGAAAGCCCCAGCATGGCGATCAATATCCGCTCCGGACCGATTTTATCACCCAAGCGTCCCAGTCTCGGCGCGCTGATAAGGGCCGCCACGCCAGGTACCGCCGCAATCAGTCCGCTGATAAACGCCAGGTTCTGGATATTGCCCGCCAGTTCGCGGACATACAGCGTCAGGATGGGCGCGATGGAGCCGGTGGCCACCTGGATAATCATGGTAGTGACAAACAGGCTCAGCACCAGGCGGGGTTTTTTCAGCGAAGCAAACACCTGCCGGGCGGTAAGCATGTCCTTTTTCAGCACCGGCGTGAAGCGCTCCTGCACATAGATAAGCGTGGTGATAAAGCAGATAAACAAGACCAGCGCAGTGATAAAAAATATCAGCCGCAGGCCGTAATGGTCCGCCAGCAGGCCGCCTATCAGCGGGCCAATCAGCGCGCCGCTGACGGCGCCGGTGGAGAGCGTGCCCAGCGCCCACCCGCTTTTATTGCGCGGCACCTGGGTGGCGATAAGAGCGTTGGCGTTGGGCACAAATCCCCCCAACAGGCCCAGCAGCGCCCGCAGGATCAAAAATTGCCACACATTCTGCGCCATGCCCATCAGCACCATCACGATCGACATGCCCAGCGCCGAACGCAGCAACATCAGCTTACGTCCCCTCCGGTCCGCCAGCGCGCCCCAGAACGGGGACGCGATGGCCGAAAACAGAAAAGTAATGCTGAATACCGCCCCCGACCAGATATTGAGTTCCCGGGCATCGGTTACGCCGAGCATTTCAACATAGAGCGGTAAAAAAGGCATGATCAGGCTAAAGGCGGCGCCGGTGAGAAAACAGCCGAGCCAGGCAATATACAGATTACGTTTCCAGTTGATGGGTTCCGGTACCGGCGTCATAACATCCTAATAACAAAGATAACGGCGGTCAGTTACGTTGACAGGGCACGAAGGCGTTCTCGCCGGGAATTGAGCAGTAGCGTGAAAGTATGCGCTCAAACGGGGCATGGGGCAATTTGCGGGGCATGTTTTGCACCATCCGGCGGGGGCAAAACGCCGCGCTCGGCGTCCTTGGCAGCCGCAACGCCCGCGGGTAAAACGGGTGTCCGGACAGCGCCGCCGCTTCGCCGTCAGTATAGCGACGGCTGGCCCGGCGGCCGGGTCTTGAAGCGGCGGTGGAGCCACATATACTGCTCGGGCGCCAGCAGGATGGCCTGCTCCAGCACCTTATTCATGTGGGTCGCCGTGGCCACGTCGCTGTCAACGGGCAGGGCGTCCTCATCAGGCAGGATAAGCAGCTCATAGCCCCGGCCGTTCGGTAAACGCCGCGGCACAAAAGGGATAACCGCCGGTTTGGCGAGTTTGACCAGCACATGGGTGCCCGACGTGGTCGCCGCTTGCTCAATGGCAAACAGCGGCGCGAAGACGCTGCTTTTCGGGCCGTAGTCATGATCCGGCGCGTACCAGATAATTTCGCCGTTTTTCAGGGCGCGGATCATGCCCTTGACATCCGAGCGGTCCAGCATTGATTTATTGGAGCGCATGCGCCCCCAGGTTTGCAGCCAATCAATCAGCTTGTTGTTGTTGGGGCGATAGACGCCGATGCCGGGATTGTAAATGCCGAAGATGCGCGCGCCCAGCTCCAGGGACAAAAAATGCAGGCCGATTAGCAGTACCCCTTTGTTATGCTGGCGGGCCAGATCGATATTTTCCAACCCGGACACGTGAAATAAGCGCTTGACGCGCCAGTCGGGCCAAAACCACCCCATGCCGGTTTCAATCAGGCCCATCCCGACGGATTCAAAATTTTTGATGAGCAGCGCTTCTCTTTCCGTACCTGAAAGATGGGGGAAGCAGAGCTCGAGGTTGCGTCTGGCGATATGGACGCGGCGCTTGAGAAAATGCATCGACAGGCGCCCCAGGCTGGTGCCGAGACGATAAAGCAGCGGATAGGGCAACAATACCACCAGGTATAACAGGCCGATGCCAACCCAGGTTATCCAATAACGGGGATGCAGCAAAGAACGGTTAAAAGTTGGAATATGTGTCATGGGATCTCGGCATCTTAGGTGTAAAAAGCGGAATTACCGGCCAAAGACGATATTTCCGCCATACTACATTTTATTCTGGCATCTTTTTCAAAAAGGGGAAATAAACAGCCCGGCAAACAAAGTTAAATTTTCTCAAGTGAGCACATGTTGCGCCGGGCATACGGCGCTGTGCCGCCGGGTTATTCCTTGAGAAATAAATCCTTCACATAATGCGGCTCGCTGCGCCAGTACTGTTTGGGGCCGTGGACCTTGGCGCCGAGTTTCGCCGCCGCATGCCAGGGCCAGCGGGGATCGTAAAGTACGGCGCGCGCCAGGGCAATCATATCCGCCTCGCCGGTGGCGACAATGGCTTCCGCCTGCTCGGGTTCGGTGATAAGCCCGACCGCGATAGTATTCATGCCGGTGGCTTCTTTAATCTGCCGGGCAAAGGGAATCTGGTAGCCGGGACCGACCGGGATTTTCTGCTGCGGCGACAATCCGCCGCTTGAGACGTGGATGTAGTCGCAGCCCAGGTCTTGCAGCGCCCTGGCCAACGCAATGGATTGCTGGATATCCCATCCGCCTTCCACCCAGTCGGAGCCGGAAATACGCACGCCCACCGGGATATCGGCGGCTACCGCCGCGCGTACCGCCTGGAAGACTTCCAGCGTCAGGCGCAGCCGGTTCTCCAGGCTGCCGCCGTATTGATCGGTACGCCGGTTGGCGAGCGGCGAGAGAAATTGATGCAACAGGTAGCCATGGGCCGCATGTAGCTCAATCAGGTCAAAGCCGATGCGCTGCGCGCGCAGGGCCGCCGCGACAAAATCGGCTTTCAGCGCCTCGATGTCATCGCCGGTCATGGCCCGCGGTGGAAAGTCGGACGCGGCGAACGAAAGGGCGGATGGCGCCAAGGTTTGCCAGCCACCCGCGTCGGGATGGATATTGTCCCCGCCTTCCCAGGGGACCCGGGTCGACGCCTTACGCCCGGCATGAGCCAGTTGTATCCCCAGCGCGATGGACGAATGCTGCCTGACGGTTTTTACCACGTCCGCCAGCGCCTGTTCGGTACCGTCGTCCCAGAGGCCGAGATCCCGCGGTGATATGCGCCCCGCGGGCGCGACGGCGGTGGCTTCCACGATCAGCAGGGACGCGCCGGACAGCGCCAGGTGCCCCAGGTGAATCTGATGCCAGGAGGTTGCCTTGCCTTCATCGGCGGAATATTGACACATCGGCGCAATAACGATGCGGTTGGCCAGGGTAAGCCGGCCGATGTCATAGCGGGAGAAAAGCTGGCTCATTACATTGCCTCTATATAGTAACCCTAATAAACATTTGATTAACAATGTTCGCTATAATGGCGATTTGTTATGTCATAACCATGGTATTATGTAACGTTAGCAAGTTAATGTGCTTTTAAACCAACGATAAATGCTTTTTTCCCCAGCGACAGGAAAGTACACCATGCCAGTGTTACATAACCGCGTATCGAACGACGAGCTCAGGGCGCTGATGCTGGCCGAAACCGAGCCGCGCGTTACTCTCTCTTTTTACAAATATTTTCGTATTGCCGACCCGCGGGCCTTCCGTGATGATTTGTATCAAGTCATGACGGGGTTGCGCGTGTTTGGCCGCGTCTATATCGCCGCTGAAGGGATAAATGCCCAGGTCAGCGTGCCGCAAAATCGCTTTTCCGCCTTTAAAACCGCCCTGTATGCCGCCGATGCGTCCCTGGACGGGCTGCGGCTGAATATTGCCCTGGATGATGACGGCAAATCCTTCTGGGTGCTGCGCATGAAGGTTCGGGAACGCATCGTTGCCGACGGCATCAGCGATCCGACCTTTGACCCATCCAATGTCGGCCATTACCTGAATGCCGAGCAGGTCAACGCCATGGCCGGCGATCCCGAAACGGTATTTGTCGATATGCGCAACCACTATGAATATGAGGTCGGCCATTTCCAGGACGCCATCGAGATCCCCTCGGATACTTTCCGTGAGCAGTTGCCGAGGGCGGTAGAGATGCTGGCAAAGGACAAAGACAAAAATATCGTCATGTATTGCACCGGCGGCATTCGTTGCGAAAAAGCCAGCGCCTATATGCGGCATCATGGTTTTGCCAATGTCTATCATGTGGAGGGCGGCATCATCGAGTACGCCCGGCGGGCCAGGGAGCAGGGCTTGCCGCTGAAATTCACCGGCAAGAATTTTGTCTTCGACGAGCGCCTTGGCGAGCGTATTACGCCTGATGTCATCGCCCATTGCCACCAGTGCGGGGCGCCCTGCGATACCCATGTTAACTGCAGGAACCAGGGGTGCCATCTGTTGTTTATCCAATGCCCGGACTGCGCGCAACGCTATCAAGGCTGCTGCAGCCCCATCTGCCGCGACGAACTGGCGCTGCCGCCGGAAGAACAGCGGGCGCGGCGTGCGGGCCGCGAGAACGGGATGAAAATCTTTAATAAATCGCGGCAGCGTTTATCGTTGACCCGCCCCGAGGATCGGCCTGAGGAAAACGGCGGCCGTTAAAGCCGCACGCGGCGCAAGGCACGGGCTGCCCGCCAGCGGCGGGTAAGCCTTATCCGAAGCGCCGCAGCCGGAAGGGTGAAAGGTCAAAGCCGCTCTCGCGTCCGGCGGCAAACCCGGCGGCGATTTCGCCCAGCACGCTGGCGAATTTAAAGCCGTGGCCGCTCAGGCCGCTGATGATCAGCAGGTCGTCGTTGCCGGGCAGGGTATCGATAATAAAATCCTCATCCGGCGAGAGATCGTAGGTACAGGCTTCGCCGCTCAGGCAAACGCCGACCCCCGGCAAGAAATAGCGCAGAAAACCAAAGGTTTCATTGCCGTCCGCCGCATGGCTGCCGAAAGGCGTGCGCTGTCCCGGCTCGTCGATCATCTGCCCGCCGTCGTGTTTACCCACCTTGAGTTCGTTTTTGATGGCCGGGAAGCCATAATATTGACTGCCGTCCGGCGTCAGGGCGGTAAACGCCGGGAAATGATTGTCCTCGCTGAAGCGCCCGTCGGCCTGATGCCAGGAAAACACCTTACGCACCGGTTGCACCGGCAGCGACGGCAGCAGGGTTTTCACCCACGTGCCGGCCGAGACCAGCAGCTTATGCGCCTGGTAGTGGCTGCCTTCCACCGTGGTGATGTCGAAGGTCATGGCGCCATGGCTGATATCGGTAACGCCGCAGTTAAACAGCTGGGCGCAGCCAGCCTGCTCGGCCAGGCGGATATAAGTGGCCACAGCCAGCTCCGACTTGAGATAACCCGCCTGGGGTTCAAAGACCCCAAGATAATCATCCGGCAGGCTGAACGCCGGCCAGCGGGCGACAACCTGGCCGGCATTGAGTATTTCGCACGGCAGTTTATAGGCGTGGGCGCTGTCGATGGCCCGTTTGATAAACTCCGCCTGGCGCGGTCCCAGATTAAGTACGCCGCTGCGGTGAAACACCGGCGTGCCGCCCCGCGCCGAGAGCTCTTCCCAGAGCGTTTGCGCCCGCAGCGCCAGGGGAACGTATTTTTTCCCTTCGCCATAGGCATGGCGGATAATGCGTGTATCGCCATGATGGCTGCCGCCACGGTGGGGGGGGAACGCGGCGTCAATCATCAACACATTGAGGCCGGCTTCGGTAGCGTAAAACCCTGCCGCGGAACCCACGGAACCGCTGCCGATAATAATCAGATCGTATACCATGCTCATTTTTCCTGCTGGGCCCCGCTCAAACCCTCAAGTCGAGGATACGGGGAAAAATCTGGAATTAGGAGGGCATTGTCATCTGGCGGAAACATGGCCCCAGCATAATAAAAAAACACCCGGTGCAAAGCAGCGGGTGCCTGAGGGGTAGTGGTCGAGATTAATGTTTTCGGTGATCAATATCGTGATATTCCGTTGCTTCAATTTTGGCGATGCCCGCTTCAAGGATCGAAATCAATTGCTTCGCGACATCTGTGGTCAGCCATAGGGTTCTGTCCACTTCCGCATCTTCGGTGGCCTGGCTGGGGGAATTGATGTAATGCAGGCGGATCATCATGGCATTGTAGGCGTCTACGGTGCTGATGTCCCAGCCGACCAATGGATGGGTATGGATTATCTCGTTTTTTCTGTCCATAAATACCCCTTTTTCTGACTCGTTTAATAAAACAAAGAGTGTCTTTGAGGCTCAGTGCGGCTCCATTTTAGCGAGCAATTTAAGTATACCCTTGTTTGTCACTTTTTTTGCTAATTGAACGATTTTTTTTAACTTTTGTACTATTTCGTTAAACGCGTCATCAGAAATAGCGCGAGGCCACGACGTATTGGCTACCGTGGGCGGGGTGGGCGTGTGGATGGAATTAGACGGCGGCGGGCGGAATTACCGGGCCGATGCGTTTGGCCAGCTCTTCGGCCAGCTGGGCGAAATATTTTTGCATGATCGCATCGCGGTTTTGGTTTTGGGATTCCAGCATCAGGTTGTGGATGAGTAACTGATTGGCTTTTTCATCCAGGCTGAATGACAGGTAAGAAAACGCGATCTCCAGTACATTAAGCCTGCGCTGCTGCTCGCCAATTAATGCCAGCAGTTCGCCGAACGTCATTGCTTCTTCAGGTTTATTGGCAATCATATAGGCATTCTCCCCGGGACGGTTTGTGCACAATGCGCTGCTTGGGGTGATTACAGCCCAGAAAAACGCATTTGCCAATAGGGGAAGCGCAAAAATTCGCTAAAAGCGTCGTTTAACAGAATTTTTGGCATAAAAAAGCCGGGAATGAATCCCGGCGAAGCGACAGTACAAACTTCTTATTATTGAGAGTCAAACCAATCGTCGGCGCTTTCCCACGTTTCTTGCAGGATATCGGTGATCAGCGCCTTGTCTTCTTTACTGCCTCCCATAACGCTAATGCCGTTGGCGCCCGCATAGCGCACCTGGACATGGGAATCAGTAAACTGTTTATCAATCCGGGCCGTAAATTCCTTGGTCAATGCCTCAAGCGCGCCTGCGGGAAGCGGTGTCGCTTTAGCAAGAGTAATTTCGATACGCATATTTTTTCTCATAGTATCAACGCCTGTTTATTTATACAGTGTCGCCGTCGCCAGTGCAAGCGCCAACAGGCTTTTATTTTACGGCGGATACTGATAAAGCCCATCGGCATCGACTTGCGTCCATCAGGCTTCCACCCACCAGTGCAGCGCCTGTCCGGCCAGAAACGGCACCAGGACGTCGTCGCCCAGCGGAATACTGTCCGGCTGCAGATGGGTATGCCGACGCAGGGTAATGAAATCATCGTTCGGCGGCAGCCCATAAAAGCGTGGGCCGTTCAGCGAACAGAACGCTTCAAAGTGCGCCAAGGCGCCGATTTCCTCAAATACCGTGGCATAAGCGGCGAGAACGTTAGGCGCATTAAACACGCCGGCGCAGCCGCAGTCGCACTCTTTGCGGTCGCGGCTGTGCGGAGCCGAATCGGTGCCCAGGAACAGTCGATCGCAGCCCCCGGCAACGGCGGCGCGCAGCGCTTCCTGATGCGTATTGCGTTTCAGGATCGGCAGGCAGTAGAGATGCGGCCGTACTCCGCCCACCAACATATGATTGCGGTTGAACATCAGGTGCTGCGGGGTGATGGTGGCGGCCAGATGGCTGTCCGCGGCCAGTACATACTGCGCCGCTTCGCGGGTAGTGATATGTTCCAGGACAATTTTCAGCGCCGGAAAGCGCCGGCGTACCGGTTCCAGGATCCGATCGATAAAACACGCCTCGCGATCGAAGATATCAATCTCAGGCGCCGTGACCTCGCCGTGGATCAGCAACGGCATGCCGATTTCTTCCATGGCGCCGAGCAGGGGGTAAATGCCGGGGACACTGGTCACGCCGTGGCTGGAATTGGTGGTGGCGTTGGCCGGATATAATTTCGCGGCGCTGAAAACGCCTTGCTGGAATCCCGTCACTAACTGCGTTTTATCCAGCGTATCGGTAAGGTAGCAGGTCATCAGAGGCTGGAAACGGTGGCCGGCGGGCAATGCCGCCAGTATCCGCCCGTGATACGCAACGGCCTGCTCTATGGACGTAATCGGCGGCGTCAGGTTCGGCATCACGATAGCCCGGCCAAAGACGCGGCTGGTATAAGGCAATACGGTACGCAGCATATTGTCGTCGCGTAAATGCAGATGCCAGTCGTCGGGACGGCGGATATGGAGTTCTGTCGGCTGTGCGGTCATGAATAAGGCTCCGGCTATTGAGTACGGACAAACGGGTCAATATCAGATTAACGGCGGGGTATTAGAATAAGCATATCGGGCGGAAGTTGCATTATAAAAAAACCCGCCGCAGCGGGTTTGGATGGCAATATCAGTCGTCGTCCTTCGGCGTTGGCCGGGTCGCCGGGGCGGCGGCCTGATTTGCGGCCGCGTGGCCGCCCGCCGAACCGCGTCCCTCGAACCGGTACTCCGGACGCTGCCACTGCTTCACAGGCTCGGGGGCCGGGCTGTAAACGGGCGCAGGGGCCTTGGTCATGGGGGCGCTGACATGCTGTTTAAGAATGGGCTGCGCCTTGTCGTCTTCTGGCTGGCCTTCCTGCTGTCCGTTCGGGATAGCGGGGGCCGGTTGCGGTTGCCCGTCGGCAACCGGCGTCGGCGCTGCGTGGGCCGATTGCGCCCCGGCGGCGTCCGCCGCCGGGGATGCCAGGGCCGGTTGCGTATCGGCGACGGTAGCGTGCGGTGCCACCGGGGCGCTGACCAGCGGCGCGGCTTCCGCTACTTGGCGTGGCGGCGACAGACGCGATACCTGCAAGGCGGCAATGATATCATCGGAAAGCAGGACAACGGCCGGTTGGCTCGCGACAGCCGACGGCGTTACGCTTGCCGGCTGTTCCTGTTCCGTCAGATCCGGGGCCAGCGTGGCAAACGACGCGGCGTCGGTATCCGCCACGGACGCGGCCGGTTGGGCTGCGGCCAGGGTGTCCTGCGCCACGCCGCGATCTTGCGCCTGGATGACATCGGGTACCTCATCGGCCGCCGCCAGTTGGGCCGGGGTCGGCTCAAGCGGAACCAGGGTCGCCGCGGGCAATTCCTGCGGCGCCAGGGCGTCGGTGGTGGCGACGCCTGCCGGCCCGGCGACGGTGCTGCTGTCGACAATGCTGTCGAGGGCGCTGGCCACGTCGCGGTCACGGGTGTGCTCGTTGCCGCCGCCCTGGCTGCCGGTAGCATCGGCGACCTGTGGCGGCGCGGTGTTTTCCGCCCCCGCCGTGGTCGGTTCAGGCAGCGGCATGACGTTTACCGCGGTCGTCGCGACAGGTTCCGGCAGTTCCGTCACCGTCGACGGGTTTTGTTCAAAACGTTCGACAGGCGTGATGGGATAGCTGATCCAGACCTTGCCGGACGCCATCTCGGGAGAGGCCACCGCGCCGCTGAGCGGCATCGGCGATTGCCCAAGATAACGCTCGTCACGATAACGGCGGCGACGCTGGCCGCTGACCCGCAAATGGCGCGGGGAGCGACGCGAACGGCGGGGCAGGCCCGCTTCGTTGCCGTTGCGGCCTTCCTGCGCGCTGTTGTCCAGCCCTTCGGGCGCCGGAGCGTCCTCGGTTTGGAACATGATGTCAGGGGTCGGCGCGCTGCCGGCCTGGAACCTGATATCCGGCTGCGAGCCGGTGTCTTCGCGGACGCTTTCGCCTGCGGCGGCGACCTGCGTAACGTCGGCCGCGTCATCGGTGACCCGCACTTTCTGGGACAGATTGCGACGCTGGCGGCGCGGAACGATTGGCGTCGGTTTATCGTCATCGTTCACCGGTTCGGCCAGGGCTACGGCTTCGGGCTCGATCATCTCGGGCTCGGCCTCAACCTCAACCTCAACCGGCAGGGGTTTGGCTTCCTGCGGCTGGCGCTTGTCTTCCTGGCGACGGCGCGGACGATCGGCGCGCGGTTCGCGGCGTTGCGTCTGCTCCTCCTCGGTCTGCGGCTTCTCGGCTATCACGGCGTCAAGCATCTCGGTCTCGACCGGCGCGTTCTGGCGTTTGCCTTTACTACGCGCATCGTCACGGGGTTCGCGGCGTTCGCGCGGTTCACGGGGCTCACGCGCTTCACGCGGCTGGCGTCCTTCCTGCGGCGCGCGCTGCTCACGCTCGCCGCCACGCTCGCCGTTACGATCGCGGCGGACATTCTGGCGGCGCTGGCCGCGGCGATCCTGCTGCTGGCGACGCGGCGCCTCGGCGGGTTCGGCTACGGCAGGGGTCTCTTCCTTCGGCAGGACCGGTTCGGCGGTTTTTACCGAGGTATCTTCCTCAGGATCGCTAAACCAGCTTTTCAGGCGGTTTACCGCGCGGCTGAATAACCCGGCGGAAGCCGGCTCAGCGGATTTTTCGGGCTTGGCGACGGCCTTGACGCTGGTTTCCCGGGCTACCGGCGCGGGTTCCTCAATCACCGGCTCAGGCGACATCGGCGGCGAATCCGGCATAACGAAAGCAGCCAGCGCGGGTTGTTCAGGCAGCTTACGCTCGGCCGCCGGTTCTTCGGACGGCTGGGCCATTTCCGCTTCGTGCAGTTGCGGCAACAGATAGCTCAGGGTTGGCGCTTCTTCGCCCTTGCGCACGCGCAGCACCGCGTAATGCGGGGTTTGCATTTGATCGTGCGGCACGATAATCGCCCGCACGCCGCCCTGGCGGCGCTCGATGGCGTTGACCGAATCACGCTTTTCATTGAGCAGATACGAGGCAATCTGCACCGGCACGATGGCATGCACCTCGTGGGTATTCTCTTTCAGCGCCTCTTCTTCGATAAGGCGCAGGATGGACAGCGACAGCGACTCGTTATCACGAATGGTGCCGGTACCGCCGCAACGCGGGCAGACATGGTGGCTGGATTCACCCAACGACGGGCTCAGGCGCTGGCGCGAGAGTTCCAGCAAACCAAAACGCGAGATGCGGCCGATCTGGATGCGCGCGCGATCCTGGCGCACTGATTCACGCAGGCAATTTTCCACCTCGCGCTGGTGACGCACGGGGGTCATATCGATAAAGTCGATAACGATAAGGCCGCCCAGGTCGCGCAGGCGTAATTGACGGGCTATTTCGTCGGCGGCTTCCAGGTTGGTGTTAAAGGCGGTTTCCTCGATATCGCCCCCGCGGGTGGAGCGGGCGGAGTTGATATCGATGGCGGTCAGCGCTTCGGTGGTGTCGATAACGATGGAACCGCCGGACGGCAGGCGCACTTCGCGCTGGAAGGCGGATTCGATTTGCGATTCAATCTGGTAATGGCTGAACAGCGGAATTTCGCCGCTGTACAATTTAATTTTGCTGCTGAAGTCGGGGCGGCCGAGGGAGGCGATATGTTCTTTCGCTTTTTCGAGCACCTTGGGATTGTCGATCAGGATTTCGCCGATATCCGGACGCAGATAGTCGCGGAAGGCGCGCACGATGACGTTGCTTTCCTGATGAATCAGGAAGGGAGCGGGACGTCCTTCGGCGGCTTTTTTAATCGCTTCCCAATGCTTGATGCGAAACGCCAGATCCCACTGCAGCGCATCGGCGGATTTACCCACGCCGGCGGTACGGACGATAAGGCCCATGCCGTCGGGGAGTTCCAGCGACGACAGCGCTTCCTTCAGCTCAGTGCGATCGTCACCCTCGATACGACGGGAGATGCCGCCGGCGCGGGGATTGTTCGGCATCAGCACCAGATAACTGCCGGCCAGGCTGATAAAGGTGGTAAGCGCGGCGCCTTTATTGCCGCGTTCTTCCTTATCAACCTGGACAATGACTTCCTGCCCTTCACGCAGCACGTCCTTGATATTGGGGCGGCCGTGGGAGGCGTATTGCGCGGGAAAATACTCGCGGGCAATTTCTTTCAGGGGAAGAAATCCGTGTCGCTCGGCGCCGTAATCGACAAACGCCGCTTCAAGACTTGGCTCAATACGGGTGATTTTACCCTTGTAAATATTAGCTTTTTTCTGTTCATGACCCGGGCTTTCAATATCCAGATCATACAGCTTTTGGCCATCTACCAGAGCAACGCGCAACTCCTCTTGCTGAGTCGCGTTAATTAACATTCTCTTCATCTTAACTTACTCTTTTTTATGCATTGGCATCAGAGCTGCGGGCAAAAAAACGCATGACCGGGCGATAACCGACGGCCCCGTGACTTGTCGCGAGCCGTCAACCTCACGGTTGTCGCTCGCAGAGGGGCGCATTGTTTCGGTAGCCTGTTTTCAGAGAGAAAGACAGCGCATTTACAGCGGGAATAGCGTCTGATAACGGTCGCCAGAACGAATTCCTTTTGCCGGCCAAGCTGCAATCCGCAGCCCGCTAACTGCCTGATTAATCACTACGTCTTACGCCATTGCTGCGTGTATGGTTGATCAGGCAAATTTAAAAATTCCACGATTTCTCGCCTTTAACGGGCGCAGAGTGGAAAGTTTATGCATTATTCCACCGCTGACACCTATATAGCAAGGCGACTTTACCTCTTGGCAACAAGATTCCGACTTATGGTTACATTTCTGCCTGGCCTGCCTGCTGCGTAGCCGAAATCCACCCGAAAAACTTTTTTACCAATTAAAGCACAGTTAAGCACAGAAAAAGGAGTGGCGCTATGCTGGCGGTATATTTAGAATCGCGTCCCATGAATGAAAATAATGCAGGCGTACAGTTTATAACCGTTTCCGCGGATGAAGCAGGCCAGCGGATCGACAACTTTTTGCGTACCCGATTAAAAGGCGTACCGAAGAGCATGATTTATCGTATCGTGCGAAAAGGGGAAGTGCGGGTCAATAAAAAACGGGTCAAGCCCGAATACAAGCTGCTGGACGGCGATGAGCTCAGGATTCCGCCGGTGCGTCAGTCCGCGCCGGATGAAAACACCGTTTCGCCGCTGCTGGACAAAGTGGCGGCGCTGGCGGAAGCGGTTCTGTATGAAGACGATCACCTGCTGATTTTAAACAAGCCTTCCGGTACGGCGGTGCACGGCGGCAGCGGCTTAAGTTTCGGCGTCATTGAAGGGCTGCGCGCGCTGCGCCCCGATGCCCGGTTCCTGGAACTGGTTCACCGCCTGGATCGGGATACGTCGGGTGTGCTGCTGGTGGCCAAAAAACGATCGGCCCTGCGTTTACTGCACGAGCAGCTGCGCATGAAAGGCATGCAGAAGGACTATCTGGCGCTGGTCGCCGGAGAGTGGCCGTCGCAGACCAAGACGGTCAGCGCGCCGTTGTTGAAAAATATCCTCGCCAGCGGCGAGCGCATCGTGCGGGTGGGCAGCGACGGCAAACCCTCGGAAACGCGCTTCAAGGTAGAAGAACGTTTTGTGCACGCCACCCTGGTAAAAGCCAGCCCGGTGACCGGCCGCACGCACCAGATACGCGTCCATGCCCAATATGCCGGCCACCCGATTGCCTTTGACGATCGTTACGGCGACGCGCAATTTGATCAACAGCTCAAGGGATCGGGCCTGCACCGGCTGTTTTTACATGCCGCGGCCCTGCGTTTCGATCATCCCGCCACCGGCGAGACCATGCGCATAGAGGCGCCGCTGGATAAAGGCTTGCGCCATTGCCTGGTTTACCTGCGCGCCAACGATAAATAAAGCGGCGCGCAGGAAATGGGGCATCGCCATCCCGCCGGCGGTTGCTGCGGCCCTGCTAGCGCAAGCGCGCCTGCGCGTCCGTGAGCAGGGGATTGATGCCCTCGTTGCGCAGCATCCCGCCCAGCGCAATCAGCGGCAGGCCGATCAACGCATTGGGATCGCGCCCTTCCAGCGCGTCGAACAGGCTGATGCCCAGCCCCTCGCTTTTGAAGCTGCCCGCGCTGTGCAGCGGCTGGTCCAGCGCCACATAACCCGCGATTTCCGCCTCGCTCAGGGTGCGAAAAGTGACATGAAAGGGTTCTACCGTACGCTGGATCCTGCCCGTCAGGCTGTTAAGCAGCGCCAGGCCGGTATAAAACGTCACGCGCCGGCCGCTGGCTTGCCGTAGCTGGCCGACGGCGTTTTCGTGCGTATGGGGTTTGCCGGTAATGCGGCCCTCAAGCACGCAGCACTGATCGGAGCCGATAATCAGATGAGCGGGGTATCGGCCGGCCAGCGCGCGGGCTTTGCCCTCGGCCAGGCGCAGCACCATGTGGTCTGCGGATTCGTCCGCAAGCCTGGTTTCGTCGATGTCCGGCGCGACGGCGATAAACGGCAGGGTTAATTTTTCCATTAGCGCCCGGCGAAACGGCGACGATGAAGCCAAGACAATTTTGCACATATTTTTTCATCCAACGATGGCGTATTTCCGTGCGTCATTTTAAACTGTTCGCCGCTTCGGAAGCGAATATTGATAAAGGCAGGTAAATATGGCCTTTTTCTTTGACTCTATGCCGTTACAAAGTTAATATGCGCGCCCTATGCAAAAAGTAAAATTACCCCTGACTATCGATGCGGCCCGTACTGCACAGAAACGCCTGGACTATGCTGGTGTCTATGCGCCTGAGCAGGTAAAGCGTATTGCCGAATCCGTGGTAAGTGTGGATAGTGATGTTCAGGCGTCGTTGTCATTTAATATTGATAATCAGCGCCTGGCGGTGATCGATGGCAGTGCGGACGTAGCGGTGACGCTGCTGTGCCAGCGCTGCAACCAGCCGTTCGCGCATCAGGTGCACACGACATTTTGTTTCAGCCCGGTTGTCACCGACGAACAGGCTGAGGCATTGCCGGAAGCGTATGAGGCGGTTTATGTCGATGGTTTTGGCGAGATAGACCTGCTGGCAATGATTGAAGATGAAGTTATTCTTTCGCTGCCGATCGCACCGGTTCATGATACTGAACACTGTGAAGTGTCCGACGCGGAGCAGGTGTTCGGCAAGCTGCCGTCCGAGGTTGAAAAACCTAACCCGTTTTCCGTATTAGCCAGTTTAAAGCGAAAGTAATTTAAGGAGTAAGGTCCATGGCCGTACAACAGAATAAACCCACCCGTTCTACCCGTGGCATGCGCCGTTCACACGACGCGCTGACCACCTCTACCGTATCAGTGGACAAAGTCTCCGGTGAAACCCACCTGCGTCACCACATCACCGCCGACGGTTTCTACCGCGGTCGCAAAGTTATCGCCAAGTAATTCCAAGGCGATACATTGATACGTCTAACCCTGGCGTTAGATGCTATGGGCGGCGACTTCGGTCCCGCCGTGACAGTGCCTGCTGCATTGCAGGCACTGGCTTCTCATCCGCAATTAGCATTGCTGCTTGTCGGCAGTCCCGCTGCGATAAATCCTTTACTGGCAAAAACTGATTCCGTTCTACTTGAGCGATTGACGGTTGTTCCCGCCGAATCTGTTATTGCCGGTGACGCCAAACCATCCCAGGCCATCAGGGCCAGCCGCGGCACCTCAATGCGCATCATGCTTGAGCTGATCAAGGATGGAAAGGCCCAGGCCTGTGTCAGCGCCGGCAACACCGGGGCGTTGATGGGGTTGGCGATAATGTTGCTTAAACCGCTGGACGGCATCGAGCGTCCGGCGTTGATGACCGTGCTGCCGCACCAGCAGCGGGGCAATACGGTCGTGCTGGACCTCGGCGCCAATGTGGCATGCGGTGGCGAGATGCTGGCCCAGTTCGCCATTATGGGCGCGGTGATGGCGGAGGATATCGTGGGCGTGGCTAACCCGCGGGTGGCGCTGCTTAATATCGGCGAGGAGGAGACCAAGGGTCTCGATAATATCCACCAGGCCGCGGCGATACTGAGAAGTATTCCGTCAATCAACTATATAGGTTATCTTGAAGCCAACGAGTTGCTGACAGGGAAGACCGATGTGCTGGTCTGTGATGGGTTTGTCGGCAACGTCACATTAAAGACCATGGAAGGGGTGATAAGACTTTTTCTGTCTTTGCTTAAATCCTCAGGGGACGGCGGCAGGCAGGGTTGGCTGATGAAACTTGTCAAACGCTGGGTGAAAAAACGCCTCGCGCGCCAATTCGGCCATCTTAATCCTGACCAATATAATGGCGCTTGCCTGTTAGGTTTGCGTGGCACGGTGATCAAAAGCCACGGGGCGGCGAATCAGCGCGCGTTCGCTGTCGCTATCGATCAGGCAATGCAAGCGGTGGAGCGGCGGATTCCCGAGCGGATTGCCGCTCGCCTAGATGCGGTATTACCCAAGAGTGATTAAGCGTACATGTATACAAAGATTCTCGGTACCGGCAGTTATCTGCCGGCACAAATAAGGTCGAATGCGGACCTGGAAAAAATGGTCGATACCTCCGACGAATGGATCGTAACGCGTACCGGTATTCGTGAACGCCGTATCGCCGGGGTGGATGAAACCGTTTCCACCATGGGTTTCATCGCCGCGCAGCGCGCGCTGGAAATGGCGGACGTCGAGGTGGGCAAGATCGGTTTGATCATCGTCGCCACCACCTCGTCGAGCAATGCCTTCCCCAGCTCGGCGTGCGAAATCCAGCATCATCTAGGCCTTCGGGACGCCATCTCTTTCGATATGGCCGCGGCCTGCGCCGGTTTTGCCTACGCCCTGAGCGTGGCGGATCAATATGTTAAACACGGCGCGGTGGATTATGCGCTGGTGATCGGCTCCGATACTCTGAGCCGCACCCTCGATCCCAGCGATCGCGGTACGCTGATCCTGTTTGGCGACGGCGCGGGCGCGGTGCTGCTCGGCCGCTCCGAACAGCCTGGCATTTTATCGACCCATTTACACGCGGACGGGCGCTATGGCGATCTATTGACCCTGCCGTACCACAGCCGCATCGATCCGACGGCCCCTGCGTTCCTGACCATGTCGGGCAATGAAGTGTTCAAGGTGGCGGTGACCGAACTGGCGCATATCGTCGATGAAACCCTGAACGCCAATCAACTGGACCACTCGGCGCTGGACTGGCTGGTGCCGCACCAGGCCAACCTGCGTATCATCACCGCCACGGCAAAACGCCTGAGCATGAGCATGGATAAGGTGGTGGTGACCCTGGATCGGCACGGCAATACCTCCGCCGCCTCCGTACCGCTGGCGTTGGACGAGGCGGTGCGCGACGGCCGTATTAAGCGCGGGCAGCTGGTGATGCTGGAGGCGTTCGGCGGCGGCTTTACCTGGGGCTCGGCATTGATTCGGTTTTGAATTAACAGGAATTAAAAAAAAATGACAATATTGGCAATGGTATTCCCGGGCCAGGGATCCCAGACCGTCGGTATGCTGGCGGAACTGGCGGCACAATTTCCGCTGGTTGAGGCCACCTTCGCAGAAGCGTCCGCCGCTTTAGGTTATGATCTCTGGCAGATGACCCAGCAAGGCCCGGCGGAAGAGCTGAATAAAACCTGGCAGACACAGCCGGCGCTACTGGCGGCCTCGGTGGCCATCTGGCGCGTCTGGCAGCAGCAGGGCGGACAACAGCCGTCATGGCTGGCCGGCCATAGCCTGGGCGAATACTCGGCGCTGGTCTGCGCGGAGGTGCTTGATTTCGCCCAGGCGGTGCGGCTGGTGGAACTGCGCGGCAAACTGATGCAGGAAGCCGTGCCCGCGGGTATCGGCGCCATGTCGGCCATTATCGGCCTCGACAATGCCGCCATTGAGCAGGCCTGCCGCGAGTCGGCGCAGGGACAGGTGGTGTCGCCGGTGAATTTCAATTCTCCCGGACAGGTGGTTATCGCCGGCCATAAAGAGGCGGTCGAGCGCGCGAACGCGGCCTGCAAGGCGGCCGGCGCGAAGCGTGCGCTGCCGCTGCCGGTCAGCGTGCCTTCGCATTGCGCGTTAATGAAACCCGCGGCGGATAAGCTGGCGCTGGCATTGGCGGACATCGCCTTTTCCGCGCCTAGGGTGCCGGTGGTGAATAATGTCGACGTGGTGGCGCAGACGGATCCGGACGCGATACGCCTGGCCCTGGTGCGCCAGCTGTATAATCCGGTACGCTGGACTGAAACGGTGCAATACCTTGCCGCGCAAGGGGTCGACCAGGTGCTGGAAGCGGGGCCGGGCAAAGTGCTCACCGGCTTGACCAAACGCATCGCCGACACCCTTTCCGGCGCGGCGGTAAACGATCCGGCGTCGCTGGCAGCGGCGCTTGGGCAATAATCATGGGGAATGCAATGAGCTTTGAAGGTAAAATCGCCCTGGTCACCGGCGCCAGCCGCGGAATCGGTCGCGCTATCGCTGAATTGCTGGCCGAACGCGGCGCAACAGTCGTAGGCACGGCCACCAGCGAGCAGGGCGCCGACGCCATCAGCGCCTATCTGGGCAACCGGGGCAAAGGGCTGCAACTTAATGTCTCTGACATCGCATCCATTGATTCTCTTTTAGAGAAAATGCGCGCAGAATTTGGCGAAGCTGATATTTTAGTGAATAATGCCGGAATCACGCGTGATAATCTTCTGATGCGCATGAAAGAAGACGAATGGCAGTCTATCCTTGATACAAACCTGACATCCGTTTTCCGCATGTCCAAGGCGGTAATGCGCGCGATGATGAAAAAGCGTTACGGCAGAATCATTACTATCGGTTCTGTTGTAGGCTCTATGGGTAACGCCGGGCAAGCGAATTATGCCGCCGCCAAAGCCGGATTGATCGGCTTTAGCAAATCGTTGGCCCGTGAAGTCGCCTCGCGCGGCATTACGGTAAACGTGGTGGCGCCCGGTTTTATTGCGACTGATATGACAGATGCGTTGACAGATGACCACCGTGCGGACATTTTGTCCCGGATTCCGGCAAATCGTCTTGGCGATCCGAAAGAAATTGCCAGTGCTGTTGCTTTTTTCGCCTCTGACGAGGCGGCATACATTACCGGTGAAACGATACATGTCAACGGCGGCATGTATATGCTGTAAAAAGCACGAAAATCATTTGCGTTATTTGTGGTAAACACCGCAAAATAGCATAAAATCGTGGTTTGACCAGCCGGGATTTAGTTGCATCTTTTTCAACATTTTATACACTACGAAAACCATCGCGAAAGCGAGTTTTGATAGGAAATTTAAGAGTATGAGCACTATCGAAGAAAGCGTTAAGGCAATCATCGCTGAGCAACTGGGTGTTAAGAAAGAAGAAGTCGTAAACAATGCTTCTTTTGTCGATGACCTCGGCGCTGATTCTCTCGACACCGTTGAGCTGGTAATGGCGCTGGAAGAAGAATTTGATACAGAAATTCCGGACGAAGAAGCTGAAAAAATCACTACTGTCCAGGCAGCTATTGATTTTATTCAGGCAAGCCAGCAGTAAGCGAACATCCCTAGGCGGTCATTCGACCGCCTAAGTTTTTTGTCCCACACAGTGTCTTTTTTCCCTCCTTGGAGGACAAGCGTGTCTAAGCGTCGAGTAGTTGTGACCGGACTTGGCATGTTGTCTCCTGTCGGCAATACCGTAGAATCTACGTGGAGCGCGCTCCTAGCCGGACAGAGTGGCATCGGCCCGATCGACCATTTTGATACTACTGCCTATGCAACACGTTTTGCTGGCTTAGTGAAAAATTTTAATTGTGAAGATTATCTGTCGCGCAAAGATGCGCGCAAGATGGATATTTTCATACAGTACGGCATTGCGGCCGGCATCCAGGCCATGCAGGATTCCGGCTTGGTGGTCACCGAGGAAAACGCGCCGCGTATCGGTGCGGCAATCGGCTCGGGCATCGGCGGGTTGGGATTGATTGAAGAAAATCATACCGCCCTGGTGAATGGCGGACCGCGCAAAATCAGTCCTTTTTTTGTGCCTTCCACCATCGTCAACATGATAGCCGGGCACCTGACCATCATGTGCGGACTGCGCGGACCAAGTATCTGCGTGGCGACGGCCTGTACCACGGGTGTGCACAATATCGGCCATGCCGCCAGGATAATCGCCTATAACGATGCGGATGTCATGTTGGCCGGTGGCGCTGAAAAAGGCAGCACGCCCTTGGGCGTCGGCGGTTTCGGCGCCGCGCGCGCGCTGTCTACCCGTAATGATAACCCGCAGGCGGCCAGCCGCCCCTGGGATCGTGACCGTGACGGCTTTGTGCTGGGCGACGGCGCCGGCGTCATGGTGCTGGAAGAGTACGAGCATGCTAAAAAGCGCGGTGCGAAAATTTACGCCGAAGTGGTGGGTTTTGGTATGAGCAGCGATGCCTATCATATGACCTCGCCGCCGGAAGACGGCGCGGGGGCGGCGCTGGCCATGGTCAACGCCCTGCGTGACGCGGGCATCACCCCGTCGCAGGTCGGCTATATCAACGCGCACGGCACGTCCACGCCGGTGGGTGATAAAGCTGAAACCTACGCGGTGAAATCCGTGTTCGCCCAGGATGCGTACAAGGTCATGATCAGCTCCACGAAATCGATGACCGGGCATTTGCTGGGCGCCGCCGGGGCGATAGAGTCTATTTTCAGCATACTGGCGCTGCGCGATCGGGCTATTCCGCCCACCATTAATCTGGACAACCCTGACGCCGAGTGCGATTTGGATTTTGTGCCCCATGAAGCTCGTCAGGTGCCTGGAATGGAATATGCGTTATGCAACTCATTCGGTTTCGGCGGCACCAACGGGTCACTGGTATTCCGCAGGATATAATCGTAGAGTGATGCCTAATGGCCCGTTTATCGGGCCATTTTTTTATCATTGCCGCATCGGCGACCGCTTACCAGGTGAACTATGTATTGGATCAACGGAAAACCCCGGCGCCAATTGCCCGTAAACGATCGCGCCACCCAATTCGGCGACGGTTTTTTTACCACCGCGCGCATACGCGCGGGTGCGATCGATTTACTGCCCTACCATCTGGACCGGCTGGCCGAGGCCGGCGAGCGGTTGTTGTTTGCGCCGCTGGACCGCGGGTTATTAACCAGCGAAATGCGCCGGGTGGCGGAACTCCGACAGCAAGGCGTGCTCAAAGTACTCATCAGCCGCGGCAGCGGCGGCCGGGGGTATAGCGCGGCCGGTTGCGATGCGCCGTTACGTATTATGTCCCATACGGCCGCGCCGGCGCATTATGTCGCCTGGCGCGAAAGCGGCGTCAGCCTTGCCCTGAGTCCAGTCAGATTGGCCCGCGGTCCGCTATTGGCCGGCATAAAGCACCTTAACCGCCTGGAGCAGGTGTTAATCCGCGCTCACCTGGACCGGGATGCCGTCGCCGAGGAGGCGCTGGTGCTTGATACGCAGGGTTTTATCGTTGAATGCTGCGCGGCGAATATTTTCTGGCGCACCGGGGATCGGGTTTATACACCGGCGCTGACCCATGCCGGCGTGGCGGGGGTTATGCGGCGTCATATCATGCACCTGCTTGCGGCCTCGCCGTTCAGCCTGCAACAGGTCGAGGCGCCGGCCGCCGCGCTCGATGACGCCGAGGAAGTGATCATTTGCAATGCGCTGATGCCGGTATTGCCGGTCAACCGTATCGCGCAGCGCCGCTATCCCGCCAGGGCCCTGTTCGACTTCGTCAGCCCGCACTGTTAACTGAGTTATTGCATGAAAAAAACGTTTTTTATCGCCATTATCCTCCTGCTGGCCGCCGGCATCGCGTTTTGCCTGTACCAGGTCAAGCATTTCGCCGCGTCGCCGCTGGTCATTAAACAAGAGACTATTTTTACCTTGCCCGCCGGCACCGGGCGCGAGGGGCTGAAAACCGCGCTGCGCCAGCAGCATATCGTCAAGCGTACCCGCTGGCTGCCAGCGCTGTGGCAACTGGAGCCGGAGCTGGCCAGCTTCAAGGCGGGCACTTACCGGTTTATACCCGGCATGACGGTGCGCCAGATGCTGGCGTTATTAGCCAGCGGCCGGGAAGCCCAGTTTTCCATCCGTTTTGTCGAGGGGTCCACGTTTAAGGAGTGGCTGGCCATCATCGCCAAGGCGCCTTACCTGAAACATACCCTGGACGGGGTGGCGGCGGATCAGGTAGCCAGCCTGCTGGGCCGGGAGCCATCGTCCACGCTGGAAGGGCGCTTTTATCCCGATACCTATCTGTATACCGCGCAAACCCCCGATATCGCTTTGTTAAAGCGCGCGGGACAGCGGATGGATAAAACGCTGGATGAAGTCTGGCGGGACAGGGCGCCGGGACTGCCGTACAAGACGCCGCTGGATTTGCTGACCATGGCCTCGATTGTGGAAAAAGAGACCGGTGTGGCGGACGAACGCCCCAAGGTGGCCTCGGTATTCATCAACCGCCTGCGCCTGAGCATGCGCCTGCAAACCGATCCCACGGTGATCTACGGCATGGGCGAGAGCTATAAAGGTATCATCAGCAAGCAAGACCTGGCGACGCCAACGCCGTATAATACCTATTTGATTACCGGACTGCCCCCCGCGCCGATCGCCATGCCGGGACAGGCGTCGCTTGAGGCCGCCGCGCATCCTGCCAAGACGTCGTATCTTTATTTTGTCGCCGACGGCAAGGGCGGTCATATTTTCAGCACCAACCTGGCAAGCCATAATCAAGCCGTACAGCAATATCGTGAAAGCGTAAAGGAAAACCATGGACAGTAAATTCATCGTGATCGAAGGGCTTGAGGGCGCGGGGAAAACCAGCGCCATCGCCGTGCTGGTGGAGACGCTCAGGGCCCGTGGCATCACTGATGTGGTTTTTACCCGCGAGCCGGGCGGAACCCCGCTGGCGGAAGCGTTGCGCCGCTTAATCAAGGACGGTATCGACAACGAGCCGGTAACCGATAAAGCGGAACTGCTGATGCTGTACGCCGCGCGCGTCCAGTTGGTGGAGAATGTGATCAAACCCGCGCTGGCGCGTGGCGCGTGGGTTATCGGCGATCGCCACGATCTCTCATCCCAGGCTTACCAGGGCGGCGGCCGCGGCGTGGATCCGCAGCTGCTGACGGCGCTGCGCGACCTGGTGCTGGGGGATTTCCGCCCCGATTTAACCCTGTACCTGGATCTCCCCCCGGCCATTGGCCTTCAGCGCGCGCGGGCGCGCGGCGAGCTTGATCGCATCGAGCAGGAGTCGCTGGCCTTTTTTGACCGCATCCGGGCGCGTTACCAGGCCCTGGCCGCGGCGGACGCGCGCATCGTTACCATTGACGCCAGCCGTTCGCTGGCGCAGGTTAGCGACGCGCTGCGCGCCAGCCTGAACCGCTGGCTGGACGCGCCGGAGTCCCGGCCGTGAAATGGTATCCGTGGCTGAATACGCCCTACCGGCAGATTCTCGCCCGCTATCAGGAGGGCAAGGGCCATCACGCTTTGCTTATCCATGCGCTCAAGGGCAGCGGCGTGTCATCGCTGTTCTATGCCCTGAGCCGCTGGCTCATTTGCCAGCGGCCGGACGGCATCAAAAGCTGCGGCCATTGCCACAGTTGCCGCCTGATGCTGGCCGGCACCCACCCCGATTTTTATCAGCCCGAACCGGAGAAAGGGCGTTTGAGCCTGGGGGTGGATAATATCCGCCAGATTATCGACCCGCTCTACCATCATGCGCAGCAGGGCGGGGCCAAGGTGGTCTGGTTGCCCCACAGTGAAATACTGACCGAGCCGGCGGCCAACGCATTGCTCAAGACCCTGGAAGAACCGCCTGACCGCACCTTTTTCCTGCTCGGCTGCCGCGAACCGTCGCACCTGTTGCCCACCCTGCGCAGCCGCTGTCTGTACTGGCACCTGCCGTCGCCGGAAGAGCCGGCCGGCCTGCGGTGGCTCCAGCAGCAGGGCATCACGGCGCAAGAGCAGGCGCGCACGGCGCTGCGGCTTACCAGCGGTGCGCCGGTCGGCGCCCTGGAGCTTCTGCAGCCGGGCCGCTGGGCGGAACGTGCGGCGCTGTGCGACGGGCTGGGCCGCGCGCTTGCCGACGGCGATTTTCTGAGGCTATTGCCGCTGTTAAACAAGGACAAGGATGACGAACCGGTATACTGGCTGCTCAGCCTGCTCACGGACGCCCTGAAATGGCAACAGGGCGCCGCCGGGTTTATGCTCAACCAGGATCAGCTGGCGCTGGTGGGCGAGCTGGCCGCGCGATTCCAGCCCGGCGCCCTGCATCATCAATTGCAGCAGTGGCTCCAGTGCCGGCGGCAGTGGCGGGAGATTGCCGGTGTTAACCGCGAATTGTTGCTGACCAATCAATTGCTTAACTGGGAAAACGGCGCGCCGGACGGGCGCACCCATCCCTGGACTCTATAAAAAGGTAATGTCATGTTTTTAGTCGATTCCCACTGCCATCTTGACGGGTTGAATTACGAGACCCTGCATCGCGATGTTGCCGACGTGGTGGCCAAGGCCAAGGCGCGCGATGTTCATCTGATGCTGGCTGTGGCCACCACCCTGGCGGGTTTTAGCAAGATGAGCGAACTGATCGGCCAGCGCGACGAGGTGCTGATGTCGTGCGGCGTCCATCCGCTGAATCTGGATGAGCCCTATGATTTTGCCGAACTCAGGCGCCTGGCCGCGGGCGACAACGTGGTGGCCCTGGGCGAGACCGGGCTGGATTATTTTTACCAGCAGGATAATAAGGCCGAACAGCAGGCGGCGCTGCGCGAGCATATCCGCATCGGCCGGGCCGTGAACAAGCCGGTAATCGTGCATACCCGTTCGGCGCGGGAAGACACGCTGGCTATCCTGCATGAAGAACGGGCGGGGGAGTGCGGCGGCGTGCTGCATTGCTTTACCGAAGATATCGCCACCGCCAAGACCCTGCTGGACCTGGGTTTTTATATTTCGTTTTCCGGCATCGTCACCTTTCGCAACGCCGAGGCGCTGCGCGAGGCGGCGCGCTATGTTCCGCTCGACCGGCTGCTGGTGGAGACCGATTCGCCTTATCTGGCGCCGGTGCCGTATCGCGGCAAGGAAAACCAGCCGGCCTATGTGCGGGACGTGGCCGATTTTATGGCCGGCCTGAAAGGCGTGACGGTGGAACAACTGGCGCAGGCCACCACCGCGAATTTCGGCCGGTTGTTTCATGTTGATCCCGCGCGCCTCGCCGCGCATAGTTGAGTCCGGCGGTATTTCCAGCGCGTAATGGGGTGAAATAAACGCGCGCCGGGGCGGGTTGCGGATGTTTTAATCACCTCGCGCGTCATGGCCATGGGCGCCGGTGTCATGGCGCGTTTGGCCGGCGTCAGTGAAACGTGATTATCATCAAACACCCGGCCGGCGATTTATTTTACACTGCGTAATAAATACAACCCCAGCGGTTCATAAGACAAAAAGCCAGCGCAATTTGAGCTCGCGCCCTGGCGCGGGCGGATCCGGCATTATTACTAGGAGCATTCATCATTATGTTTAAGAACGCATTCGCCAACCTGCAAAAAGTAGGTAAATCGCTAATGCTACCGGTATCCGTATTACCGATTGCCGGCATCCTGCTCGGCGTCGGTTCCGCTGAATTCAGCTGGATACCCGCCGTTGTTTCCCATGTCATGGCGGAGGCCGGCGGTTCGGTTTTTGCCAATATGCCGTTGATTTTCGCCATCGGCGTGGCGCTGGGGTTCACCAATAATGACGGCGTTTCCGCCCTGGCGGCGGTAGTGGCCTACGGCATCATGGTGAAAACCATGGCGGTAGTGGCGCCACTGGTTCTCGGCCTGCCGGCGCAGGAAATCGCCGCTAAGCATCTGGCCGACACCGGCGTATTGGGCGGCATTATTTCGGGTGCCATCGCCGCTTATATGTTCAATCGGTTTTACCGCATCAAGCTGCCGGAATACCTGGGCTTTTTTGCCGGTAAACGTTTCGTGCCGATTATTTCCGGCCTGATCGCCATCCTGCTCGGCGTCGTTTTATCCTTTATCTGGCCCCCGATCGGGTCGGCCATCCAGGACTTCTCCCAATGGGCGGCATACCAGAACCCGGTGGTGGCCTTCGGCATCTACGGCCTGGTGGAACGCGCGCTGGTGCCTTTCGGCCTGCATCATATCTGGAACGTGCCGTTCCAGATGCAGGTGGGCGAGTTCACCAACGCCGCGGGCCAGGTGTTCCATGGCGATATACCGCGTTATATGGCGGGCGACCCCACCGCAGGCAAGCTGTCCGGCGGCTTCCTGTTCAAGATGTACGGACTGCCGGCCGCCGCGATTGCCATCTGGCATTCGGCTAAACCGGAAAACCGCGCCAAAGTGGGCGGCATCATGATTTCCGGCGCGCTGACCGCATTCCTGACCGGCATTACCGAACCGATTGAATTCGCTTTTATCTTTGTGGCCCCCATTCTTTACGTGATCCACGCCATCCTGGCGGGCCTGGCGTTTCCTATATGTATCCTGCTCGGCATGCGTGACGGCACCAGCTTTTCCCACGGCCTGATCGACTTTGTGGTGCTGAGCGGCAACAGCAGCCGCATTTGGCTGTTCCCGGTGGTGGGTATCCTCTACGGCCTGGTTTACTACACCCTTTTCCGGGTATTGATTGTCAAACTGGATTTGAAAACGCCCGGCCGTGAAGCGACAGGCAGCCAGCAGATCGCCCAGGGCGGCACGGAAATGGCGGGAGCGCTGGTCAAGGCGTTCGGCGGCCGGGACAATATCACCAACCTGGATGCCTGCATTACCCGTTTACGCATCAGCGTGGCGGATATTTCCAAGGTGGACCAGCCAGGGCTGAAATTGCTCGGCGCGGCCGGCGTGGTCGTGGCCGGCTCCGGGGTACAGGCGATATTCGGCACCAAGTCGGATAACCTGAAAACCGATATGGATGAATATATGCGCCATAGCGTGTCATGATGGCGCTATAACGCGTGCGGCAGTACCACAGGGGGGCGAAGGCCTCCCTTATAGTCTGCCGATAACATGTGCACGCCATTGATGCTTTTGCCCACCGTACCCGCGCGTACCGTCCCTCGCTGTAATAAAACCATCCCAAGGTTGAAATAATGGGGGTAAGTCGCTCATACTCCATGCACTAACCTGTTTTGATACAAGGAAAGATGTCATGGCTGAAGAAACTATTTTCAGTAAAATTATTCGCCGGGAAATACCCTCGGAAATCGTTTACCAAGACGAACTGGTTACTGCCTTTCGTGATATTACCCCCAAGGCGCCAAGCCATATCCTGATCGTACCCAATATCCTGATCCCAACCGTAAACGACGTTACCGCCGAACACGAGGCGGCGCTGGGCCGCATGTTTACCGCCGCCGCCAAAATTGCCCGGCAGGAAGGCATCGCCGAAGACGGCTTTCGCCTGATAGTCAATTGCAACCGCCACGGCGGCCAGGAAGTCTATCATCTGCATATGCATCTTCTCGGCGGCAGGGCGCTCGGTCCGCTGGTGAATTTTTGAGCGGCCGCAGGGCGATGGGACACACAAGCAATCGGGGAGGCCTATGCGTTTTACGCCGCCGTTTTTAGCCATGCTGCTGCTTATCACGGGTTGTACCGCCAGTCATAACAAGACGCTGATGATTAACGATCGGCAGACGCTGATTATGGATCCGTCGGTAATGACGGCCGGGATTACCGCCGAAGCGCCCACCATCGGCGACGACCAGGGCCGCCGCCGTGCGCACGCCACGATCGGCAACGGACAGGATCATGCCGTTACCGTCAATTACCGGTTTTATTGGTACGACCCGCAGGGTCTGGACGTACTGCCTTTCCCCGCTACCCGTACACTGGTGATCCCGCCGGGCGCCGATGTCACCGTTGAATCCATCACCGGTAATCTCGAGGCCAGGCGCGTTCGCCTCTATCTGTTTTTGTAACCTATGTTTGAGTGATGGATGATGAAAAAGTATCTCTTTGTCGCATTAGCCGCGCTGGTGCTGACCGGATGTCCGACGCGCGCGCCGGAACCGGAGCAGCCGCCCGCCACTATTGAACCGGCCCAGCCGGTGCCGGCGCCTGAGCCGGTTCCGTCGCAGCCACAGCCGCAGCCGGTACCGCAGCCGCCTAAGCTCAGGACTCTGGATTGGCCGGCAAGCGTCGCGCCGCTGGTCAAGCAAATGCTTGGCGCCCAGGGGATCGCGCCTGGCAGCGTACTGTTGATCAATAGCATGAAAAACAATACCAATGGCAGCATACAGACCGGCAAAGCTACCGCCGCAATCTACAGCGCCCTGGCGGCGGATAAGACCTTTACCATCATCAGCCAGGACCAGATGGCGTCGGCCAAGCAGACCCTGGGACTGTCGGTGGACGATAGTCTGGAGTCGCGCAGCAAGGCGGTAGGGTTGGCGCGCTATCTCAATGCGCAATATGTGCTTTACAGCGACGCCAATGGCGATGCAAAACTGCCCGACATCGAGATGCAGTTAATGCTGGTGCAATCCGGCGAGATTGTCTGGTCGGGTAAAGGGCTTGCGCAAGAGTAGCGTCTCCCTTGATGTTCTGTTGACGCAGGTGCCGGCGATGAATGTCGCCGGCCGGAGGGTGGCGCCGGTGCATGGCCTGACCGGCGCCAGCTGGCGGGTCAGCGCCGCGGGTGGGGATCTCATCGCGCGGGAAGCGACGCCGTCTGAACGGCTGCTGGGCGTGGACCGGCGGCGGGAATATCGCCTGCTGCGGCGCTTGCCCGCCGGCACCCCGGCGCCAAAGCCGCTGGCCGGTACGGCGCAATGGCTGCTGTTGGAGTGGCTTGCCGGGGAATGCCTGACGCCGGCCGGGTGGCAGGCGGCGGTTGCCGGAGGCCAGCTTGCCGCCGTGCTGGCGCAATTGCATCGCGGGCCGCGCCACGGTTATCCTATTGCCCTGCGGGCCCGGTACGCCGCCTACTGGCAGGCCAGCGATCCGGCGCGCCGCTGTCCGGCCTGGCTGCGGCTGCAGCAGCGGTTTATGCGCGCCAAAATGCCCGCGCCGCTGTGCTGCGCGCCGTTGCATATGGATATCCACCCCGGCAATGTGCTGCGCGCGCCTGACGGCGGGCTGCGGCTGATTGACTGGGAATACGCCGGCGACGGCGATATCGCCCTGGAACTGGCGGCGCTGTTTCGCGGCAACGGGCTGGACGAAGGTCTGCAGGCGGATTTCCTGCGCGCCTACCAGGCCGGCTCAAGCTCCCCTGGCTATGCCACGGCCGTTCTCCGGCGGCGCATTGCCGCCTGGGCGCCGTGGGTCGATTACCTGATGTTGATGTGGTACGAAGTCCGCTGGCGGCAAACGCGCCAACGGCATTTTTTGCGGCATGCGGCGCCGCTGCGCCGCCATTTGGGTTTACCGTTTTGAACGAGGTTGTCGTGGGTCCATTGATGTTAGATGTCGCCAGCTATGAGTTGGATAACGAAGAGCGTGAAATATTGCAGCACCCGATGGTGGGCGGCGTGATTATTTTTACCCGCAACTATCACGATCCCGATCAGCTGGCAGCGCTGGTAGCGCAAATTCGCCGCGCGTCGCGCCAGCGGCTGGTGGTGGCGGTGGACCAGGAAGGGGGCCGGGTACAGCGTTTTCGTGAAGGATTTACCCTCCTGCCCGCCGCCCAGGCGTATGCGGCGCTGCGCCCCATGGCGCAGGCGACGGCCCTGGCCCGCGACGCCGGCTGGCTGATGGCGGCGGAAATGACCGCCATGGATATCGATATCAGTTTTGCGCCGGTACTGGATATCGGGCATGGCAGCCTGGCTATCGGCGAACGCGCCTTTCACCATCAGGCGGAGCCGGCCATCGAGCTGGCGGAAAATTTTATCGCCGGCATGCATCAGGCCGGCATGAAGGCCACGGGCAAGCATTTCCCCGGCCACGGGGCGGTGACCGCCGACTCGCATAAGGAAACGCCCGTCGACGGCCGTCCCCTGGACGAGATTCGCGCCCATGATATGCACGTCTTTACCACGCTTGTCGCGCGCGGCGCGCTGGACGCCATTATGCCCGCCCATGTGGTTTATACCGAGGCGGACCCCCTGCCGGCCAGCGCTTCCGCTTTTTGGCTGAAGACGGTTCTGCGCCGCGAGCTGGGTTTTGCCGGTATTATTTTTTCCGATGATCTCTCCATGGAAGGCGCGGCGGTGATGGGGGGCTATGCCGAGCGGGCGCAGGCTTCGCTGGATGCCGGCTGCGATATGATTTTGGTGTGCAATAACCGCGCCGGGGCCATCAAGGTGCTGGATAATCTGTCACCGATCAAAGTCGACGTTCTCGAGACGTTATACCATCGGGGAGTGATTTCCCGTAAGGAACTGCTCGGCTCCACGCGCTGGCGGCAGGTGCATCAACAGCTTACGCTGCTGGGAGCGCAGTGGGCCGAGGAAAAACAGCGGCGGATAGAATTCCCGGACCACTGACGTTCAGCGTCCGGACTTATTGAGCGACGAGGATAGTGATGATTATCTATTTGCATGGTTTTGATTCCAACAGTCCCGGTAATCATGAAAAAGTGCTGCAGCTTCAGTTTATCGACCCCGATGTGCGGCTGATAAGCTACAGCACCCGTCATCCACGCCACGATATGCAGCATCTGTTAAAAGAAGTGGACAAGATGCAGCAACTGACCGATGACGAGCGTCCGCTGATTTGCGGCGTCGGACTGGGCGGGTTCTGGGCGGAGCGCATCGGGTTCCTGTGCGACATGCGCCAGGTGATCGTTAATCCGAATTTATTTCCGGATGAGAATATGCCGGGCAAAATCGATCGTCCGGAAGAGTACGTGGATATCGCCACCAAATGCGTGGAGAACTTCCGCGAGAAAAACCGCGACCGCTGCCTGGTGTTGCTTTCGCGCAATGATGAAGCCCTGGACAGTCGCCGCAGCGCGGCGCTGCTGGCGCCGTTTTACGAGATTATCTGGGATGAGGAGCAAAGCCATAAATTCAAAAATATCGCCCCCCATGTGCTGAGGATCCAGAGTTTCAAGGCGCTGGGTTAAGCGCCCCGGCCAACCGGCATCAGGGCGCCTGTGCGCGGGTGCCCGGTTGCGTTTTTATTCTCTGCCTTATTAGGCCAAAATTGATTTATATCAATTTTGGTATGACCAAATGACCCTTCATGGTAATCTTGCAGCAACAACAGTTTATTTGAAGGTAACCACGTGTTTTATAAGGGTATTTATTTTTACTCTTAGTTAACGATTGGTTTACATTTGGAGGTTATTTTGTCATTACCCCTGAAGCAGATTGTTATCGTTGGCGGCGGCGCCGGCGGCCTGGAACTCGCCACCCGTTTGGGATCCGCCTTGGGCCGCAGTAAAAAGGCGGACATCACCCTGGTGGATCGCAATCACAGCCATTTATGGAAACCTTTGCTGCACGAGGTGGCCACCGGTTCGTTGGATGAAGGCGTAGATGCCATCAGCTACCTGGCCCATGCCCGCAATCATCACTTTTTTTTCCAGATGGGCAGCCTGAGCAATATTAACCGCGACGATAAAACGCTGCAGCTGGATGAAATCCGCGATGCCCACGGCGATCTGCTGGTGCCGGTGCGCCAGCTGCCTTATGACATCCTGGTGATGGCGCTCGGCAGCGTATCCAACGACTTCGGCACCGCCGGGGTGAAGGAAAATTGTATTTTCCTCGACAATCCCGCGCAGGCCCAGCGGTTCCATAATGAAATGCTCAATCTGTTCCTGAAGTTTTCCACCCAGCCGCACGGCCCGGATGAGCGCGTGAATATCGCCATCGTCGGCGGCGGCGCCACCGGCGTGGAACTGTCGGCCGAACTGCATAACGCGGTTCAGGAATTGCACAGCTACGGGTTTAAAGGCCTCGATAACCAGGCGCTGAACGTAACGCTGGTCGAGGCGGGCGAGCGTATCCTGCCGGCGTTGCCCGCGCGTATTTCCGCCTCGGCTCACCATGAGCTGGGAAAAATGGGCGTCCGGGTCCTGACCAAGACGCTGGTGACCAGTGCCGGGCCAGGCGGGCTGACCACCAAGGACGGCGAGTTTATCCCGGCGGAACTGATGGTGTGGGCGGCCGGCATCAAAGCGCCGGATTTCCTGAAGGATATCGCCGGGCTGGAAACCAATCGCACCAATCAGCTGGTGGTGACGCCCACCCTGCAAACCACCCGCGATCCCGCGATTTTCGCCATCGGCGACTGCGCGTCCTGTCCGCAACCCGCCGGCGGGTTTGTGCCGCCGCGCGCCCAGGCCGCGCACCAAATGGCGAGCCGGGCGTACGCTAATATCCTGGCGCTGTTAAAAGACCGGGAACTGAAACCCTATGTCTATAAGGATCACGGCTCCCTGGTATCGCTATCCCGGTTCAGCACCGTGGGCAGCCTGATGGGCAATCTGATGCGCGGCTCCATGATGATAGAGGGCCGTATCGCCCGCGCGGTGTATATTTCTCTGTACCGCATGCATCAAGTGGCCCTGCACGGCCTGTTCAAAACCGGGCTTATCGTGCTGGTGGGGCGGATTAACCGTGTGATCCGGCCGCATTTAAAACTGCATTAATTGCAGGCAGGCATTCCCTCTGATACGGCTGCGCCAGGTTCGGCGCCAGCCTGCCGCCGGGCAGGAAAATCTGCCCGGCTAATGCCTCTGCGCCCCCTTTCCCTGCAATATGCCCAAGCTGACGCGGCAATCACACGGTTTGCGGCGCTAACATATTGTATTAGCAATGCTTACCCTTAGCATAAAACGCCGATAATGGCGCTTAAACCCCTAGGAATTATCCCAAACTGGCTTTGGCGCATGCATAAATGCCCTATTTTGGCTATTAGTCTTATTGCCGCTGTCGCCTGCTTTGTGCAGACTTCGGTTCATCCGGTGGGCGAATCACGCACGCCGTGCCGGAGGAGTCCATGAGTTCCGTTTTGCGCTAGCGTCCGGAGAGGGCCGGCAGTCATTAACCCAGGCGTAGTTAGCGTAATCGACTGCCTCTGGGATCCGGTTGCTGCCAGTGAATGCGTGGGTTATTACTTCAGGAGGATTTCCCATGAATAAATCAATGTTGGCCGGTGTCGGTATCGGGATTGCCGCGGCGTCAGGGATTGCGGCGGTTGCCGGACTGGATGTGTTCTCCTCTGGTCCGCGATATGCGCAGGTAGTCACGGCAACGCCAATCAATGAAACCATTAAAACCCCCCGCCAGGAATGCCGGAATGTCGCCGTTACCCATCGCCGTCCGGTGCAGGACGAAAATAAAATCGCCGGTTCTTTGCTCGGCGCGGTGGCGGGCGGCGTCTTAGGGCATCAGTTCGGCGGCGGGCGCGGCAAGGACGTGGCCACGGTGGCGGGGGCGCTGGCGGGCGGATACACCGGCAACCAGGTACAGGGCAATCTGCAAAATCGCGACACCTATACCACCACCCAGCAGCGCTGCCAGACGGTTTATGATAAATCGCAGAAGCTATTGGGTTACGATGTTACCTACAAGATCGGCGATGAACAGGGGAAAATCCGCATGGATCATGATCCAGGCACGCAGATTCCCCTGGATGGCAAAGGCCGTCTGGATTTGAACAAACAGGTCTAGTACCGCAATCGCAACAGCGCCGGTGGCCGTCATCCGCATCGAGCCGCTGCGTGACTGCCCGGGACAAGCCGTCCGGGCAGTCACGGACTCAGGCGGGAACCTGATGTTGATCCAGTCCCGCCAGCAGTTGATCCACATACTGCAGTCGTTCCAGCCGTTCCGGCAGTGGCTTGATGAATTTCAGCCGCGTCGGGCCGTCGAGACGGAAGGTCTTGGGATCGCGCTGCAGCAGGCCGATAAGATAGACCGGATCCACGGTGTTTTTCTCGCTAAATTCAATAAACCCGCCTTTTTCATTGCCCTCGATGCGTTTGATACCCAGTTTGCGCGCCCGTTGCCGCAGGCCGGCGATATCCAGCAGATGACGCGCCGGATCGGGCAACAGCCCAAAGCGGTCGATCAATTCCACCTTCAGCTCTTCAATTTCCCGGGTATCGGGCGCGCTGGCGATGCGTTTATAGAAAGATAAACGTGTATTGACGTCGGGAATATAGTCTTCCGGCAACAGGGCGGGCATGCGCAGCTCCACATCCGTGAGCTGGCTGGTTAAATCCTCCAGCGAGGGTTCGCGCCCGGCCTTGAGCGCGTCCACCGCGCTCTCCAGCAGTTCCATATATAATGAAAACCCAATGGTTTGCAACTGGCCGCTCTGGTCTTCTCCCAGCAGTTCGCCGGCGCCGCGAATTTCCAGATCGTGGGTGGCCAGGGCGAAACCCGCGCCCAGATCCTCCAGCGACGCAATGGCCTCCAGGCGTTTTAACGCATCCTGGCTCAGGGCCTTGGGCGGCGGGGTCAGCAGGTAGGCGTAGGCCTGGTGATGGGAGCGCCCCACACGGCCGCGCAGCTGGTGCAATTGCGCCAGCCCGAAATGGTCGGCGCGCTCGATGATAATGGTATTGGCATTGGCGATATCAATACCGGTCTCAATAATGGTGGTGCAGACCAGGACATTGAAACGCTGGTGATGGAAATCGTTCATCACCCGCTCCAGATCCCGTTCCCGCATCTGGCCGTGGCCGATGGCGATACGTGCTTCCGGCACCAGTTCCTGCAGGCGATGGGTGGCTTTTTCAATATTTTCCACATCGTTGTACAGATAATAAACCTGCCCGCCGCGCAGCACTTCGCGCAGGATAGCCTCGCGCACCACCAGGCTGTCGTATTCGCGCACAAAGGTTTTTACCGCCAGCCGGCGGGCGGGCGGCGTGGCGATGATGGACAGATCGCGCATACCGCTCATGGCCATATTCAGGGTACGCGGGATGGGCGTGGCGGTCAGGGTCAGGATATCCACATCGGCGCGCATCGCCTTGATGCGTTCTTTATGGCGCACCCCGAAGCGATGTTCCTCGTCGACAATCAGCAGGCCCAGATCGCGCCATTTAATCTCGTTTTGCAGCAGCTTGTGGGTCCCTATCAGGATATCCACCTTGCCGTCGGCGGTCTGCTCCAGGACCTGGGCCTGATCCCTGGCGCTGCGAAACCGGGAAATCATCTCGATGCGTACCGGCCAGTTGGCGAAACGATCGCGGAAATTATCGAAATGCTGCTGGGCGAGCAGGGTGGTCGGCACCAGCACGGCCACCTGCTTATGATTCTCAATGGCCAGGAACGCGGCGCGCATCGCCACTTCGGTTTTGCCGAACCCCACATCGCCGCACACCAGGCGGTCCATGGCCAGAGGCTGGCACATATCGCTTAACACCGCGTTAATCGCCTGTGCCTGGTCGGGCGTGGGCTCAAAGGGGAAACCCTCGCAAAACAGCTGGTAATTCTCGCGGTTTTGTCGGAAAGCAAAGCCCACCTTCGCCGCCCGTTGCGCATAGATATCCAGTAGTTCGGCCGCCACGTCGCGCACCCGTTCCGCCGCTTTCTGCCGCGCGCGCGACCAGACGTCGCCGCCGAGCTTATGCAGGGGCGCGTTCTCCTGGGCGCCGCCGGAATAGCGGCTGATCAGATGCAGCGAGGAAACCGGCACATACAGCTTATCGTGGCCGGCATAGGTCAGGATCAGGTACTCGGCCTTGATGCCGCCGGCTTCCAGGGTGGTCATGCCGCCGTAGCGGCCGACGCCGTGTTCCAGGTGCACCACCGGCTGGCCCGGATGCAATTCCGCCAGGTTGCGGATCAGGGTATCGGCATTAATGGCGCGGCGGTTATCCTGACGCCGCCTGCTTACCCTTTCCCCCAGCAGGTCCCCTTCGCATATCAGGGCGCGCCCGCGGAACTGATCGATGAAACCGCGTTCGCTGGCGCCGATAATCAGGTAGTTGCCGGGGCCTTGGGCATCATCGAGCCGGGCGATTAATTTGGGGTTGATCTTGATGCGCGCCAGCAGTTCCTGCAGCGTTTCGCGCCGTCCCTCGCTTTCCACCGAAAAAATCACGCAGCCGTCGAACTGCTCGCAGAACCGGCGTAATTTATCCATCGGCGCTTTGTTTTGCGCCTCCACCGCCAGGTCCGGCAGCGGCTGATATTCCATATTGATATTGGCGGCTTTCGCGTCCAGCCGCTCGCCGATCAACTGTACCCGCGGCCAGTTTTTCAGCTCGCTGAACAGCCCGTCGACCCGTAGCCACAGCATTTCGGGCGCCACCAACGGCCGCATCGGGTCCACCCGGCGGTTTTCATAACGCGCCACGGCATCCGCCCAGAACCGCCCGGCCCCGGCTTCCAGATCGCCGGTATTGACCAGCAGGGTATTGGCGGGCAGGTAGCTGAACAATGCCGGCAGCGGTTCGCTGAAAAACAGGGGTTGCCAATATTCGATGCCCGGAGGCAAGGTGCCCTTGCTCACCTGCTGGTAGATATGCTCGGCGTCGCGCCGGACCTCGAACTGTTCGCGCCATTGGCTGCGGAACAGCTCAATGGCCGTTTTGTCGGTGGGAAACTCATGGGCCGGCAACAGGTTTATCTGATCCACTTCGTGCAGGGTGCGCTGGCTGTCGACATCAAAAATGCGCAGGCTGTCGATTTCATCATCGAAAAAATCGATCCGGTACGGTTCTTCGCTGCCCATGGGATAAAGATCGAGCAGGGCGCCGCGCGTGGCGTACTCTCCGTGCTCCATGACCTGATCCACGCTGCGGTAGCCGGCCTGCTCCAGCTGCGCGCGCAGCTTGTCCCTGGAGAGGCGCTGGCCTTTTTTCATCACCAGCGCGTGGCCGTGCAGGAATGAATGGGGGCATATCCGTTGCATAAGGGTATTGATCGGCAGGATAATGACCCCGCGATCCATGGCCGGCAGTTGATATAATGTCGACAATCGATCGGATATGATTTCCTGGTGCGGGGAAAAATTGTCGTAAGGCAGGGTTTCCCAGTCGGGCAGGGTGATCACCGGATGGCGCGTAAACTGCCGGATTTCGTCGTGCAGGCGCAGGGCGTTTTGCATATCCGGCGCCACCAGCATCACGGGACCGGGGTAGCGATCGACAATGGCGGCGCATTCGACGGCGCAGGCGGCGCCGGTGAGTTGACCCAATAAACGTTGTTCACCGGGTTTAGTGGGTAAGGTATAACGATATTGTTCGGACATAAACAGTGGTCAGATCTCTTCTCTTGCGCCGGGGCCAATACGATATGGACTATGGCGAAACGTGCGTGCATTGAGCATGATGGCTTATGTTAGGCAGCCTAACAAGAATAAAAGCCGGCGGTAGCGGCGGTTAGTAGTTCCATAATAGGGTACGACCCTTTATTATCCTTGATCACTTTGCTTTGGCAACCGGCATCCAAACGGAATTCAATGTATCAACCTGTCGCATTATATATTGGCCTGCGCTACATGCGCGGGCGGGCATCAGACCGCTTCGGGCGCTTTGTCTCCTGGCTATCCACCATCGGCATTACCCTCGGCGTCATGGCGCTGGTCACCGTATTATCGGTGATGAACGGCTTCGAGCGCGAGCTGGAAGGTAACATTCTCGGCGTCATGCCCCAGGCATTGATTACCACCCCCGGCGGCTCGCTTGATCCTAAACGCATTCCGCCCTCGGCGCTAGGTGCGCTTAAGGGCGTCAGCCGTATCGTGCCGCTGACCACCGGCGACGTGGTGCTGCAAAGCGCGCGCAGCGTAGCCGTCGGGGTCATGCTGGGCGTCAATCCGCAGGATCCCGAACCGCTGGCCCGCTACCTGGTTAACATCCATATGGATGCGCTCCAGCCCGGGAGTTACCAGGTTATCCTCGGCGAACAGCTGGCGGGACAACTCGGCGTGAAACGCGGCGATCAGCTGCGGTTAATGGTGCCAGGCTCAAGCCAGTTTACGCCGATGGGCCGCATTCCCAGCCAACGCCTGTTTACCGTGGCCGGCACCTTTGCCGCCAACAGCGAGGTGGACCAATACCAGCTGTTGACCAACCAGCAGGACGCCTCGCGCCTGATGCGCTACCCGGCCGGCAATATCACCGGCTGGCGCCTGTGGCTGCAAAAGCCCCTGGACGTCGAGGCGGTCAGCCGCCAGCGGCTTCCCGAAGGCACCCAATGGAAGGACTGGCGCGAGCGCAAAGGCGAGCTGTTCCAGGCGGTGCGCATGGAAAAGAACATGATGGGCCTGCTGCTGAGCCTGATAGTGGCGGTGGCGGCGTTCAACATTATCACCTCGCTCGGCCTGCTGGTGATGGAAAAACAGGGTGAGGTGGCCATTCTGCAGACCCTCGGCCTGACCCGGCGCCAGGTGATGCTGGTGTTTATGGTGCAGGGCGCCGGCGCCGGCATTATCGGCGCCCTTCTGGGCACCGGCCTGGGCGTGCTGCTGGCCAGCCAACTGAATAATTTAATGCCGGTGATCGGCGCTTTCCTCGATGGCGCGGAGCTGCCGGTCGATATCGACTCACTGCAGGTTGCCACCATCGCCGTGCTGGCGATGGTCGTGGCGCTACTGTCCACGCTTTATCCTTCCTGGCGCGCGGCCGCCGTTCATCCCGCTGAGGCTTTACGTTATGAATAATGCTCCTTTGTTGCAGTGTAACAATTTGAGTAAGCGTTACCAGGAAGGCAAGTTGTTTACCGATGTACTGCGCGACGTGTCCTTTTCGATGCTGCCGGGCGAGATGATGGCCATCGTCGGCAGTTCGGGCTCGGGTAAAAGTACCCTGCTGCATTTGCTCGGCGGCCTGGACGAGCCGACCTCCGGGGAGGTGATTTTTGAAGGCCAGCAGCTGACGGCCTTATCCTCCCAGGCGCGCGCGGAGATCCGTAACCGCCGGCTGGGGTTTATCTATCAGTTCCATCATTTGCTGCCGGATTTCACCGCGCTGGAAAATGTCGCCATGCCGCTGCTTATCGGCGGCACCACGCCGCAGCAGGCAAAGGCTACCGCGCGGGAAATGCTGGCGTCGGTCGGGCTGGATAAACGCGGCCATCACCGTCCTGCCGAGTTATCCGGCGGCGAGCGGCAGCGGGTGGCGATAGCGCGCGCCCTGGTCAACCATCCGGCGCTGGTGCTGGCCGACGAGCCTACCGGCAACCTGGATCAGCGCACCGCCGACAGTATTTTTGAACTGCTGGGCGAACTGAATATGCGCCAGGGCACCGCGTTTTTAGTCGTCACCCACGATCTTCACCTGGCGCGGCGCCTGAACCGTCAGTTGGAAATGCGCGACGGCCAGCTGCGGCGGGACGGCGACCTGCTGGGGGCGCAGGAATGAGGGGATTTCCGCTTTCGTTGCAAATTGCGCTGCGTTTTAGCCGCGGCCGGCGTCGCGGCGGCATGGTGTCGCTGATTTCGATTATCTCCACCGTCGGCATCGCGCTCGGCGTGGCGGTACTGATTATCGGCCTGAGCGCCATGAACGGCTTTGAGCGTGAATTGAATAACCGTATTTTAGCGGTAGTGCCGCATGGCGAAATCGAGCCGGTTAACCCGCCTTTTACCGACTGGCCGGCGATATTAACCCGGATTGAAAAAGTGCCGGGCATCGCCGCGGCGGCGCCCTACATCACTTTCACCGGCCTGGTGGAGCGGGGTGTTAAGCTCAAGGCCATCCAGATCAAAGGCGTCGACCCGCGGCAAGAGTCCAACCTGAGCGCGCTGCCGCGCTATGTCCAGGATAATGCCTGGCAGGCGTTCAGCGCCGGTAAGCAGCAGATCATTATCGGACAGGGGGTGGCGCAAGCCCTGGATGTCAAGCAGGGCGACTGGCTGACCGTGATGATCCCCAACAGCGATCCGCAGATGAAATTGCTGGAGCCAAAGCGTATCCGCCTGCAGGTGAGCGGTATCCTGGCGCTCAGCGGCCAGCTGGATCACAGCTTTGCCATGGTGCCGCTGGCGGATGCCCAGCAGTACCTGGATAAAGGCCAGGACGTCAGCGGCATCGCCATTAAGGTGAATAATCCCTTCATCGCCAATAAGCTGGTGCGGGACGCGGGCGAGGTGACGAAAACGTATGTGTATATCCGCAGCTGGATGGGCACCTACGGTTATATGTACCGGGATATCCAGATGATCCGCGCCATCATGTACCTGGCCATGGTGCTGGTGATTGGCGTGGCGTGCTTTAACATTGTTTCCACGCTGGTGATGGCGGTTAAGGATAAAAGCACCGATATTGCGATATTGCGTACCCTGGGCGCCAAAGACCGCTTAACCCGTGCTATTTTTATTTGGTATGGCCTGCTTGCCGGCCTTACGGGCAGCCTGAGCGGCGTGGTGGCCGGCGTGCTGGTGGCGCTTAACCTCACGGATGTGATTAAAGGGATCGAACGTTTGCTGGGGCATAATTTATTATCCGGTGATATTTATTATATCGATTTCCTGCCAACCGAACTGCATTGGCTTGACGTGGCGATCGTGCTGGGCACGGCGCTGCTGCTTAGCCTGCTGGCCAGTTGGTATCCGGCGCGGCGGGCCAGCCGTATCGACCCGGCAAGAGTGCTCAGCGGTTTATAAACGCCTTGCGGCCTATCCGTGCCATGCATTAAGGAATCAGCAGCATGCGTATTCATCGCCGGTTAATCCGGTTTCGTAAAAGTAAACGGCTCAGGCAGCAGCGATTGCGCTCACGTATTTTTCACCGTGACACCATGGCGGTAACCAAGATGAAAAAACCTTTTGTAGTGGTGCTTACCGGCGCCGGGATCTCGGCTGAATCGGGTATTCGTACTTTTCGCGCCGCCGATGGCCTGTGGGAAGAGCATCGGGTCGAGGATGTCGCCACTCCTGAGGGCTTCCAGCGTAACCCGCAGCTGGTGCAGGCGTTTTATAACGCCCGCCGCCGCCAGCTGCAGCAGCCGGAAATCAAGCCCAACGCCGCCCACGTGGCGCTGGCGGAGCTGGAGCAGATGCTGGGCGATAATTTTCTTTTGGTCACGCAGAATATCGATAACCTGCACGAACGGGCCGGCAGCCGGCGCGTGATCCATATGCATGGCGAATTGCTCAAGGTGCGCTGCGTCAGCAGCGGCCAGATTATCGAGTGGACCGACGATATTACGGAAACCGACCGTTGTCATTGCTGCCAGTTCCCGGCGGTGCTGCGTCCGCACGTGGTCTGGTTTGGCGAAATGCCGCTGGGCATGGATGCCATATACGACGCCCTTGGCAAAGCGGATTATTTCCTGGCGATCGGCACCTCCGGCCATGTTTATCCGGCGGCGGGGTTTGTCCATGAGGCGCGAATAAGCGGGGCCAGGACGGTGGAGCTCAACCTCGAGCCCAGCCAGGTGGAGAGCCAGTTCGAGGAGCGGATTTACGGTCCGGCGAGCGAATGTGTGCCGGCATATGTGGCGCGGTTTATTGAGGGCTTTGTGGAGCAGCGGGGATAAATCGGGACGCTGTAGCGCGTTGAGGAGAATTGCCGCTGCCAGGGATTGGGACGCGCGGCGAGGGTAAGGTTTGCTTTGGGCTTGGTCGGGATCTGGTCGTTCGGCGAGGGTTTCGCTTGCCATGACTGCGCCAAGGGCAAAACCTGTCCCGCGTCACAATGCTTATTGAAGCGCCCGGTCTGAGGTTTTATTCGTGTCGGTCTTCTCGATGGCGCCAGGATTAAACGCCATTTCATTACAAAAAAGCGATATATTACGACGGCAATATTACTGTCGCCTACGGCGAAAAATTATAAAAAGCCTATTAATTAAAATATAATGCTTAATTAAAATGGTCCCAGAAGACTCTCCCTACATCAATAACTGCGAGCCGCACCATTGCCTGTCCTGCGCATTATCTCATCCAGCCTGCGCAATCAATTATTGACATTCCTCACATTTTCTTTACAAACCCAGAATGTTTTATTGCTTAGATATCAATAGGTAAAGCATTATTTTTTAAATTGTGAAGATAAATTGTTGGATATTAATTAATTTCATGTTACAAAAATTTATGATTCGTTTGGCTCGTTTGTTTTTTTTACTATAGGAATATCTGGAGATAAAAATGAAAAAGGCTGCTTTTGGCTTGATGGTGGTACTCGCGCTTACAGCTTGCTCGGGTGGAATGATGGGAGGGGAAGATAAGTTCAGCACATCTTACGTTGAGTCTCATATTATCAAGGGTAAAACCACGCAACAGCAAGTTCAAAGTTTGTATGGCGTACCGGATTCAAATGAGAAATCATCCAATGGCGTCACCTGGGTTTATCATAAAAACGGCGCGCTAAGCGATGCATCCAGTTTAACCGGTTTTATTCCTGGTACCGGCGCGATTTCCAGTGCCCTAGGATTGGCTGGTACAGCCAGCTCAGCCTCTTCTCAAGCTAACAAGGTATCTGGGAAAATGAGCGGCAATACTGAAATCCACGGCAATCGTTTCTATGTCACCTTTGATAATAATAATATTGTGGACTACTGGAGTCTAAATTAACTGTTATATCAGTGGGGAAATACGTGCAGGCGGTGCGAAAGTCTGGTCCTGCAAGACAGTATTTCCACAGACTTGCCTAAGGTCATCAATCTGATTTTATTTTTGATGTTGATGTTGATGTTGAGGTTGACCTTGACCTTGACCTTGACCTTGACCTTGACCCGGCATCAAGCGCGCTGACGGCAGGGCGGACGACCGGACGAGCCGCAGGGAGGCGGCGAGAGCACGGTTCGCGCCGGGAGCGCGTACCGTGCGGTCCCAGGGGCGGCAGCCGGGACGGAAGGCACCGCGCAGCGGCGCGCGATCTGCCGGAAGCCCGGGATTCGAAAGGGCCGGGGCGACTGCCGGCCCTTCGTCGATTGCCCGCACGGGCCGACATACTCCGCCCCGCTGACGGCAAGCGAAACCTCCCCCAGCCCACATATGCCGCCCGCTGACGGCAAGCGAAACCTCCCCCAGCCCACATACGCCGCCCGCTGACGGCAAGCGAAACCTCCCCCAGCCAACACACGCCACCCCGCTGACGGCAAGCGAAACCTCCCCCAGCCAACACACGCCACCCCGCTGACGGCAAGCAAAACCTCCCCCAGCCAACACACGCCACCCCGCTGACGGCAAGCAAAACCTCCCCCAGCCAACACACGCCGCCCCGCTGACGGCAAGCAAAACCTCCCCCAGCCAACACACGCCACCCCGCTGACGGCAAGCGCAACATCCCCCAGCCAACATACGCCGCCCCGCTGACGGCAAGCGCAACCGCCGATCCCAGCCTACACACTATATGCCCCCCGCAGGCTGCCAATGGCATTCTCCGGCAACACCCCTTTCCCGCCAGGATATAAAATCATGCTTCAGGTCAAACCCCGCCGGTTTAGGTTCTGCCGGCAAACGGAATACGCTATGCTTAGGCAATTATGCTTTTTTGCAGGTCAAAACCATGAAAACTGACCTGACACAATATTTGCAAAATCATCGCTACCCATAATAGGTGCCAGTGATGCGACAGGCGGAAAAAATGGACAAATTACTCGATCGTTTTCTACATTACGTTTCCATCGATACCCAATCAAAACCGGGGGTTAAACAAGTCCCCAGCACCGAAGGGCAATGGAAACTGGCTCATGTGCTGCAGGAAGAGCTGTCCGCCCTGGGATTTGAACAGGTGACATTAAGCGATCATGGCTGCCTGATGGCGACGTTGCCTGCCAATGTCGCCTGGCCGGTGCCGGTTATCGGCTTTATTTCCCATATGGACACCGCCCCGGATTTTACCGGCAAACATGTCAATCCGCAGATCGTCGAGAATTATCGCGGCGGTGATATCGCCTTGGGCAACGGTGATGAAATACTCTCGCCGGTAATGTTTCCTGTTTTGCATCAGCTGATGGGCCATACCCTGATCACTACCGACGGCAAAACGTTGCTTGGGGCCGACGATAAGGCCGGCATAGCGGAAATCATTACCGCTATGGTGCGCATCAAGGAGAAACAGCTGCCCCATGGCGATATCCGTATCGGCTTTACCCCCGATGAGGAAGTCGGCAAAGGCGCGCAGTTTTTTGATGTCGAGCGTTTTGGCGCCCAGTGGGCCTACACCATGGACGGCGGCGGCATCGGTGAGCTGGAATATGAAAACTTCAACGCCGCGTCGGTGCTGGTAAAAATTGTCGGTAACAACGTGCATCCCGGCACCGCCAAAGGGGTAATGGTGAATGCCTTGACGCTGGCCACGCGCTTTCACCAGCGCATGCCCGCCGACGAAACGCCCGAGGCTACTGAAGGCTACGCAGGTTTTTATCACCTGAACAGTATGAAAGGCAGCGTCGATCGGGCGGAAATGCATTATATCGTGCGTGATTTCGACCGTCAGCGTTTTGAAGACCGCAAGCAGTTTATGATCACCACCGCCGAAGAACTGGGGAAGGGGCTACACCCGGATTGCTATATCGAACTGACTATTGAAGACAGTTATTACAATATGCATGAGCAGGTGGCGCAGCATCCGCATATCATCGAGCTGGCGCAGCAGGCCCTGCGCGATTGCGGTCTGGAACCGATAATGAAACCGATCCGCGGCGGCACCGACGGCGCTCAGCTGTCGTTTCGCGGGCTGCCGTGTCCGAATTTATTTACCGGCGGGTATAACTACCATGGCAAACATGAATTTGCCTCGCAGGACGGCATGGAAAAAGCGGTGCGGGTGATTATGCGCATCGCCGAGCTGACCGCGTTGCGCGCGAAAGGCCTGCCGCATAAGGCATAACGAAAAAGCCCGGTGGAAACCGGGCCTGGTGTACGTCGGCTTGCAGCGGGTTTGACAGCAGCAACCCCCGCTACGGCGCTTCAATCCCTCGTTTTAGTTCTTGAAATACCAATAGCCGCTATTGATCAGCGCCGTCAGCAATGCCAGGAACGAAGGATCGTCCAGCGCCGCGCCAAACTGCGCGCCGCTAATGACATAAGCGCCGGCCAATACGGCCAGCGCCTGTTTATGCTGGGTGACAATCTGTTCGCCGTTGACATAACACTCTTCGCCAACTTTTAATACGCGCAGGCCGCCGAGACGGTGCAATTGGTCGCCCTGTTGCAGCAGATCGTATATTTCGCCGGCCTGGTAAGGCGGTTCCGGCGGGGCGATATCCAGCTCATGGCGCGACTGGGAAATAAACTCGCCAAACCAATGATTAAATCTGTCCGGCTGCTGAACCAGATCCATCATCATGGCGCGCAGCGCATCGATCTCCTCCGGCAGAACGGCGGACGGGTCGGCGCGCGGTGTCAGGGTGGGATCGCTATAGCGTTGGCTGCCCAGTTCCTGCGCCAGGACATAATCGGCAAAACCGCTGACCAGCTCACGGCCGCTGGGGGCGCGAAAGCCTACCGAATAGTTAAGCGCATTTTCCAGCGAATACCCTTCGTGCGGATAACCGGGCGGAATATACAGCATGTCTCCCGGCTCCATTTCTTCATCAATAATGGCGTCGAAAGGTTCTACCTGCAGCAGATCCGGATGTGGGCTGTGCTGTTTCAGCGCCTTTTTATCGCCAACCCGCCAGTGACGACGGCCCTGTCCCTGGATAATAAACACGTCGTACTGATCAAAATGAGGGCCGACGCCGCCACCGGGCACGGCGAAAGAGATCATCAGATCATCGATCCGCCAATCGGGCAATTGGCGGAAAGGGCGCATCAGCGCGGCGGAAGGTTCATGCCAATGGTCGACGGCCTGGACCAGCAGGGACCAGTTGGTCTCGCTCAGTTTATCAAAACTCTCAAAAGGCCCATGGCTGACCTGCCAGCGCCCGTCCTCATGGCTGACCAGGCGGCTGTCGACCTCGGTTTCCATTGCCAGGCCCGCCAGTTCATCCGGCGTTAAGGGATCGATAAAATTCTTGAAAGCGCGTTTAATGATGACCGGCCGCTTTTGCCAGTAGCGCTGTAAAAAGTCATTCCAGTCAAGATCGAGTTGATAATCCATAGCCTATTCCACCGTGAGGGACCCTGTCTGGATTATAACGGAAGCCGGTAGGCTACGGGGGTTAAATTATCCGACATGCCGCAAAATACCGCTATAAAATAGGCCAAGGACGCGCTTCTTTATCAAAATATAGGCCGCTTGCGTAGATCAGTCGTCGTCCTGGTAACCCTGCTGGCGCTTGAAGATCACTTCCACCAGGGCGCCCCCCAGCGCGCTTTCGCCGACGATGATATCGCCCTCATATTGCTCCAGGATTTCCGCCGCAACCGAGAGACCCAGGCCCTGTCCCGGACGCAGGGTATCGGCGCGCTGACCGCGCTTGAAGATCAGGGTGCGTTTAGAAGCGGGAATGCCAGGTCCGTCGTCTTCGATAAGCAGGTGCAGCTCTTTTTCGTTCGCGCGCGCGCTGATCTCGACAAATTCCAAACAATATTTACAGGCATTGTCGAGGATATTGCCCATCACCTCCATGAAGTCGTTCTTTTCGCCGATAAAGGTCAGTTCAGGGGAGATGTCCAGTGAAATGGAGACCCCCTTGCGCTGATACACTTTGTTGAGCGCCGAGCACAGGCTGTCCAACAGCGCCGGTACGGAATGCAGTTCGCGGCTGAGCACGTTATGATCGGAATGCACGCTGGCACGGTGCAGGTAATAGCCGATTTGCTGCGAGATACGACTGATTTGCTCCAGCATGATCGGTTCCACCAGCTCGATATTGGTTTCCCTCCCGGTGCGCAGGGAGCGCAGCGTCGTCTGCAGCACCGCCAGCGGCGTTTTCAGACTATGGGTGAGATCCGACAGGGTGGAGCGGTATTTTTGGTAACGCTGGCGCTCATTGTTCAGCAGAATATTCAGGTTGCGCACCAGAATGCCCAGTTCGCGCGGCGGATTTTCATCCAGCCGGTCCCGTTCGCCGCCCTCCAGTTCGCGGACCTGCTGCACCAGGTCCTTGATCGGGCGCAGGCTCCAATGCGCTGCCAGCCACAGCAGCGGCACCACCAGCAGCAGGTTGGCCAGCAACACATAGCTGAACCACTCCCAGACCAGGTCGGTGCGCTGCAGTTCATGGGGAATGGTATCCACCACCACGATGGTCAGCGGGGGCAGCCGCCCGGTCGCCGGGTAACGATTCACCGCCACCGAGTGCGTCAGCGCGTTGCTGTCGCTGCTGTCGAAATCTTTCAGTTTGTCCTGCGCGGTGGGATTGTCGCCCAGCACCGCGCTGCTGGTGCGGGTATCGGTATCCAGCTCGAAATAGCCGGTTTTCGCCAGCCACTCGGGTTTCAGCCGTGTTTCCAGGGCCGGCACATAGCGCTGGCGCCAAAGGATTTGGCCTTTATCGTCATAGATGAGCACCAGGGCGGCAAAGTTAATGTCGATGTTGGGGGGAACGGCGATAGTCAGCTGGTTGTCTTTCCACTGCGCCAGGCTGAAGAACAGATTGCTTTCACCGCGCAGAAGGCGAAACGAGGTTTTGTCAAAGCTGACGCTGTAGCCGATGACCGCCACCATGCCGTAGCATAAGGAAAGCGCCAGAACCACGCAGGCGGTAGCCAGCAGGAATCTGACGCGAAGCGAGAAGGGCTTCTTATGTTGATAAGGGAAGTGGGCCATAGATCTTAATTAACATCAAAACGATAACCCTGCCCACGAACCGTTGTGATCACTTCATACGGATAATCGGCCTGCATTTTTTTTCGCAATCGCCCCATCAGGACATCGATAGTGTGACTTTCGCGCAATTCCGCGTCGGGATAAAGCTGCAGCATCAGGGAGTCCTTGCTGACTACTTTGCCGGCGTTGCGGATAAGCGTCTCGATGATGGTGTATTCAAACGCGGTCAATTTGATATGTTCGTTATTGATCATCAGTTCGCGGCGCGACAGATCAATCTGGAACGGCGGCAGGGTAATGACCTGCGAAGCCAGTCCGCTGTTGCGGCGCATCAAGGCCTGCATGCGCGCCACCACTTCTTCCAGATGGAAAGGCTTGGTCACATAATCGTCCGCGCCCGCTTCCAGCACGGTGACTTTATCTTGCCAGCCCTCGCGCGCGGTGAGTACCAGAATGGGGATTTTTACCTGATGGGTGCGCCAGCGGCGTATCAGGCTCAAGCCGTCTTCATCGGGCAGGCCGAGGTCGACAATGGCGATATCAGGTGGGTGTTCATGCAAAAAATAATCCGCCTCTCTGGCATCGGCGGCGGCATCGACCTGATGACCCATTTCACGCATTTGTACTGTCAGGTGATGTCGAAGAAGAGAATTATCTTCTATAACCAGAACTCGCATCGCAACTCCTAAGTTAAAGCACCAGTAACGAGCCTGAATCACCCGTCTCTGCCAATCTGTAAAAACAATCCCCTGGGCTGATGGACGTCTTTTGGGAGAGTATCCCAGAGGATGGCTAAACTTATGTTCAACGGAGCTTTAACCGGAGCGTTTGCTAGGGCATTTCACACGCCGGGCATTATTTCAGCTCATCGACCATGGCAACGGCGCGTCCGATATAGTTGGCCGGCGTCAGCGTCTTCAGCCGGGTCTTTTCCTCTTCCGGCAGCGGCAGGCCGTCGATAAAGGCCTGGATGCCGGCGGCGTCAACGCGTTTGCCCCGCGTTAACTCCTTAAGTTTTTCGTAGGGTTTTTCAATGCCATAGCGGCGCATCACCGTTTGGATCGGCTCCGCCAGCACTTCCCAGTTCTGATCCAGCTCCGCCAGCAAACGATCGCCGTTGACTTCAAGTTTGCCGACGCCCTTGAGCGTGGACTGGTAGGCGATTAAGGCATAACCGATGCCGACGCCCAGGTTACGCAGCACCGTGGAGTCGGTCAGGTCGCGCTGCCAGCGTGAAATCGGCAGTTTGCCCGCCAGATGGCCCATGATGGCGTTAGCCATCCCCAGATTACCTTCGGAGTTCTCAAAATCGATCGGATTCACCTTGTGCGGCATGGTGGAAGAGCCGATCTCACCGGCCACGGTGCGCTGTTTAAAGTGGTTCAGGGCAATATAACCCCAGATATCGCGGTCGAAATCAATCAGGATGGTATTAAACCGCGCCATGCAGTCGAACAGTTCGGCTATATAGTCATGAGGCTCGATCTGGGTGGTATAGGGATTCCAGTGAATACCCAGCGAGGTGACGAATTCCTCGCTGAACCGGTGCCAGTCCACCTGCGGATACGCCACGATATGGGCATTGTAGTTGCCCACGGCGCCGTTGATTTTACCGAGGATTTCCACCTGCGACAGCTGCCGGTACTGACGCTCCATACGATAAGCCACGTTCGCCATTTCCTTGCCGACCGTGGACGGGGTGGCGGGCTGTCCGTGAGTACGCGACAACAACGGAATATCCCGGTACAAATGCGCCAGCGCCTTGATGCCGTCGATGATTTTACGCCAATAGGGCAGGATCACGTCCCGGCGGGCGGTTTGCAGCATCAGCGCATGCGACAGGTTGTTGATGTCTTCCGACGTGCAGGCGAAATGGATAAATTCGCTGACCGCGTGCAACGCCGGTACCGACGCCACCCGTTCCTTGAGGAAATACTCCACCGCCTTCACATCGTGATTCGTGGTGCGTTCGATGGTTTTGATGCGCGCGGCATCCTGTTCGCTGAAGTTGGCGGCCAAATCATCAAGGTAAGCGATTGCGTGGTTGTCAAATGCCGGGACTTCGCTGATATCGGCGCATGCCGCCAGTTTTTGCAGCCAGCGCACTTCCACCTGGACGCGGAATTTCAGCAAGCCATATTCACTGAAAATAGCGCGCAAGGCGTCGACTTTGTCGCCGTAGCGGCCGTCAACGGGGGAAACGGCGGTCAGTGAGGATAATTCCATCGATTGCGACTCCTGGGATAAGATTTCAACATTGTGCAAGGATTTGCCGGGCCTGTTCAAACAGGCGATTGCGGGCGAACATCAGTTGCAAACGGCCGCCGCCCACCTGTTGCCACAGCACGGCGGAACGAATGCCGGCCAGTAACGCTGCGCGCACCTTGGCCTGTACCTGCAGGTTCTGCAGCATGGCCGGGGCGCCGGTCACCTGGATACGTGGACCCAGCGGGCTGATGACGTCGACATAAATTGACGCCATGGCGCTTATCAGGGTCTCTGACATTAATTCGAAATGAGACAGCTGGCGGTCAAGCTGGCCGATGCGCTTCGCCAGTTCGTCCAGGGCGCCTTTATTGGCATGCAGTTTACGCTCCAGCACCATCAGGCTCAGGGTATAACGCGTTATCTCCGCTCCCACGCCTTCGCGCGAGGCGTTAAGCATGCCCGCCATGGCTTCCAGCCCGGGCTTGAGATTCGCCGGCCGGTCGCCGTATACCCTAAGCGTCGTGGGCGGGTTAAGATCAAGCAGGCTGCGCAGCGAGACTTCGAGCGCGTCGTCGTCGCACACGCCCTTATTGGCCAATTGCCGGACTAATAACGCGCTTTGGCAGATCCCGGCCAATGCCAGCGTAATATCATAATAATTCTTAGCCAAGGTTACTCCTGTACACTTCCCTGATGATGCGGCGGCGTTTAATCACGCATGGGGGCATTCAGCCGCCGGCCGGACTTATCCCGGCGATAAAATGGTTGTCGTGTCTTTGCCGCCGATCATGCCACAAATCGCGTGGTAAACCCAGATCAGGATCACTCCTGCAGCGGCAACCGGGCCTCGATAACGCCGCCGCCCAGGCACAGTTCACCCAGATAGAACACCGCCGACTGTCCGGGCGTGACCGCGGCCACCGGCGCGTCGAACAGCACGTTGATCCGCCCGTCCGCCAGCGGCTCGACCAGGCAGGGCACATCCTGCTGGCGGTAGCGGGTTTTCACCACGCAGCGCAGGGGACCGGCCAGGGGCCGCCTGTCCACCCAGTTCAGTTGCCCGGCGACCAGGCCCACCGACATCAGCCGCGGATGCTCATGGCCTTGGGCCACCACCAGGATGTTATCATCCATCAGCTTGTCCACCACATACCAGGGCTCGTCATTGCCGTCACGGGTGCCGCCGATGCCCAGCCCCTTACGCTGGCCCAGGGTGTGGTACATCAGCCCCTGGTGCTCGCCGACCCGCTGTCCGTCCACGGTCAGGATCGGGCCGGGCTGGGCCGGCAGGTAGCGGCCGAGAAATTCGCGGAACCGGCGCTCGCCGATAAAGCAGATGCCGGTGGAATCTTTCTTGGCCGCGGTGATAAGTCCCAGCTCCGCGGCGATGCGCCTGACCTCCGGCTTGGCCAGTTCGCCCACCGGGAACAGGCACTGCGCCAGCTGGCTGTGGCCGAGGGTATATAAAAAATAACTCTGGTCTTTATTGTCGTCGAGACCGCGCAGCAGCTGGCTTTTACCCGCCTCATCCCGGCGGCGCACATAGTGGCCGGTGGCGATGAAATCAGCGCCCAGGTCCTCGGCGGCGAACTCCAGGAAGGCTTTGAACTTAATTTCTTTATTGCACAGCACATCGGGATTGGGCGTGCGCCCGGCCTTATATTCGGCCAGGAACAGTTCAAACACGTTATCCCAGTATTCGGCTGCGAAGTTCACCGTATGCAGGGGAATGGACAATTTATCGCAGACCGCCTGCGCATCGGCCAGATCGCTTGCCGCGGTGCAGTATTCCTCATTGTCGTCCTCCTCCCAGTTTTTCATAAACAGTCCCTCCACCTGATAACCCTGCTGCTGCAACAGGTAGGCGGAAACGGAGGAATCAACACCGCCGGACATACCGACGATCACTTTAAGCTGACTGTTTTCTGACATGGGATTCTCACAAACGGGCGCGCGCGCCTTGATGTCACATTGCGCGCTGATGATACGAGGGGGCGGATTTTACCACGCCAGGCACCCCGCGCGCCACCGCGCCGGGGTGACGGAAAGAGCGTTAGAGTGCGAAGGGCCATTGAAACGCGGCGAGCATCTCCAGCGGATAGCGTTTATCCTGTTGATAGCACAGGATGCTTTGCGCCACCAGCGGCGAGCGCAGCAAATCCGAGGCCAGGATTTCATCCGCCGGCAGCCACAGGCAACGATCGATATCGTCGTCTTGGGGAATGGCGGTCATGCGCTCTGGTAAATCAATGGCGAATAAAAAACGCAGAAACGGTGTCTTATCGGGCGCGATCCATTGATGGATGCGCAGCAGGGCCTGGGGCTGGGCGTGGATGCCCGCTTCCTCGTACAATTCGCGCCGCGCGGCCTGGATGATGGTTTCGTCCGCCTCCAGATGGCCCGCCGGCTGGTTCCAGCGGGGATTGCCATGAATGGTTTCCTCGACGATAAGGAAATGATTTTCCGCCTGGACTACACAGGCAACGGTGACATGCGGCTTGAACATGCGCGCTCCTTAACGCTTGCGGATTGCGGGATGCCCTGGTCGGGCATCCGTGATGGTACTTTTGCTTACAACTGCACTTCACGCCACTCGCCCGGCGCCAGGTCCGCCAGGGTCTGATCCGCCATTTGATAGCGGATAAGCCGCAGGGTAGGGTGGCCGATATGGGCGGTCATGCGCCGGACCTGACGGTTACGGCCTTCATATAAAGTGATTTTAAGCCAGCAGGTAGGGATGGCCTTGCGCTCGCGGATAGGCGGCGTGCGCGCCCAGAGCCAGGCCGGCTCCTTCACGCGCTGCGCGCCGGCGGGCAGCGTGGGGCCATCGCTTAAGGTGACGCCGGTACGCAAGAGTTTTAACGCGGCGTCTTCCGGCTCGCCCTCCACCTGCACGTAATAAATCTTAGCCGTTTTTTCCGCCGGCTGCGTCAGCCGGGTCTTTAATTTGGCGTCGTTGGTCAGGATCATCAGTCCTTCGCTGTCGCGATCCAGGCGCCCGGCGGCGTAGATATCCGGTACCGGGATATAGTGTTTCAGCGTCAGGCGTCCGGCGTCGTCGGTAAACTGCGGCAGGACGTCGTAAGGTTTGTTGAATAAAATGACGCGCCTTGGCCCCCGCATCGGGGCGGGAGGACGGCGCGGACTGAATCGGGAAAGGCTATTATTTTTGATAAAAAGCTCGCCATAAGTGTGCGGTGGAGGGGATTGGCGGCATTATACTGCAAAACGGCCAGAATGCGGTTAGCTTTGGCGGGGCTAGCGAATGTCAATCTTATGCATCCCCTCAACGCCCAGCAACTGGCGATAGACTTCCACCGGTTTATAGCGGGTGCGCATCATGACTTCCAGCGTCATTTTGCAGTCTTTGGCGTCGTTCTCGTTACGTACTACCGACGACCGCACCACACGGATATGCAGTTTTCTCAAGGCCTGCATGGCGAGTTCAATGCTGGCGGGGGACAGCGACAGCATGATCATATAGCGCCGCCCGATAAGCCGGTTGCTTAATTGGCGAATGCCCTCGAGCACCAACAGCGTCATCAGGGTGCCGAAAATGCCGATGGCGTACATGCCGCTGCCGACAATCAGTCCGATGGCGGCGGTGACCCATAGCCCGGCCGCCGTGGTCAGGCCGCGGACGAACTGCTTATTGAGCATAATGGTGCCGGCGCCGAGAAATCCGATGCCGCTCACCACCTGGGCGGAGATCCGGCTAGGGTCGAGGGTGATATTATGGCTGTCCGCCAGAAGGTCGGCAAAACCGTATTTGGAGACAATCATAAACATCGCGCTGCCGATACATACCAGGATATGGGTACGCAACCCCGCCTCCTTGGCCCGAAGCTGGCGTTCCACCCCGATCAATGCGCCTAACCCGCCGGCCAGGGCGATACGCAGCAATAATTCGGTATCCATGTTATCTCCTTAAACATTGATATTGCACACCCGTCAATTTGATGCGGATACAGGCTAAGTATCGGATTTACCGGCGGGTTCATCAATAAAGGAATATGTTGAAATTTGTTACCAAACCGCTTGCGGCGGTCAGGGGCGTTCTCGGCGGGAAATGGGACACGGCCTTGTCATTAATATAATGCCGATTATAAATACCATTGTAATATTCAAACCATCTGTGAGCCAATGTATCTTATTAAGGTAAATATTTGTCAACGCTGTATAATGCTGACATGAACCCTTCTCGGTGAGAATGGGCATAGATTTAAAATATGATGATTTTCAATAGTAAAAAAAGGAGAGGCCCGCTTGGGTGTAAATTAAAGGGGGAAAGGAGACGTATAAACTTTGTTAATATATGGCCACCGTTAAATTAAGTTACATTCACCCGATATCAGTGGATGCCGTCCTGGCCTACTCTTATTTTTACCGCTATACCGTTCTGGTGTAACGCTGTTATTACCAAGCCTCGATGATCGCACCGCGCCGGCACCAGAAAACGGCGCGGGGGCCGATGATCCCGTCTCACTGAGGACCTGATTATGAAACTATTACCCTATCTATTTACCGCCATCGTCGCCGGTATCTCTTTTTCCAGTCAGGCTGCGCAGGAAATCAACCAGCAGCAGGCGGCCGGGCATCAAAGCATCGGCACGGTGTCAGTGTCCGGGCTGGCCGGTTCCACCGACGACGCGGTGCACGCGCTGCGGCAAAAGGCCAGGGAGGAAAATGCCCCTTACTACCGTATTATCGGCGTGGATAACCCGGGTGATTCCAGCACGTGGTCGGGCGATGCCGAATTGTATCGCTGAATATTTCGTGACGACGCGCCCCGCGCCTGCGCGGGGATACGCGCCGGTGATCCCGGCCGGTAGACCCGCGGCAGCGTGGCTGTCCCCGGCCGGCATTATCAACACGCTTCCTGTCTTTTATATCCCGGCGTGATTTACTGCGGCGCCGCCGTCTTTTCCTGCAATCCTGGCTCCAGTACCTTTATCTGCGGGAATTCCCTTTCGGTAAATAAAATATTTTGCGTGGGTATCGCCAGCTTGATATCCATTTTTGCCAGTTCCTCCATCAGGCGAATATTGATTTCCTGCTGGATATCCATGTATTTATTATAATCGGCGCTGGCGACGATATGCACCACTTCATAGGTCAGGCGGAAATTATCGAATGACAGGAAATGCGCGCGGTCAAAACGGGTTTCCTCAATCTCTTCGATAATGCGTTTAATCATCGGCCCCACCAGGCGCAGCTTATCCGGGGGCGTGGAATAGGCCAGGCCGAAGGTGAACACGATGCGGCGTGTCTGCATGCGCTTATAGTTATGGATGGTCTGCTGCAGCAGTATGGCGTTGGCGCAGACAATCTGTTCGCCGCTCAGGCTGCGGATACGGGTGGTTTTCAGCCCGATATGCTCGATGGTGCCGGCGATATCATTGAACACCACGAAGTCGCCAATAACAAAGGGCTTGTCAAAACCGATGGCCAGCGAGGCGAACACATCGCTCAGCACGGTCTGGATCGCCAGCGCAATGGCAATGCCGCCGACGCCGAGGCTTGCCACCAGCGCGGTGATATTGACGCCCACATTGCCGAGGATGGACAGCAGCATCAGCGCCCATATCAACAAACGAATCATTACCCCCAGGATCACCATGGTCACGGTATTGCGCACCGCGCCGGGCTGATTGACCACCTTTTGCGACCAGACATGGGCGGCGCTGTCCAGCCACAGGGCAATCTGGATGGCGAATACCAGGAACCAGCCGTGCGCCAGGGCGCTGTGCCATGTGCCGGGCAGCTCGATAAAACGCATGCTGATCAAAAACGCGGTGCACAGAATCAGCAACCGCTTGGTGTTGTCCAGCATCTCAACCGCAATTTGGTACAAGGCGCTGTGCCGCCCGGTGCTCCACTGCTTCACCCGGCGACCCACCAGTTGGATCGTGCGCGAGATAATCCAGTGGATGATCAGGGTGGCGGCGATAATAATGGCGATGTTCAGCCAAAAATCGCCGGAGGTGATAAGGCGGAAAAAATTCAGGTTCCTCAACATCTCCATTCGGTGTCTCCCAAGTTGACCATCAAAAATACAAACCCATTATAAAAATTATAGTGATGACAAAGTGGCACATCATCAGCGAGGCGGCAAATGGGGGCTGTGCACGCGGTCAGCCGTACAACCGCTGATGATGTTTTTTGCGTTGCTGGTAATCCTCATCCGCGCGCAGCAGATCCCAATAGTGTTTAAATACCGCGGCGGCATCGGCTTTTTGCCTGTCAACGATGTAAGGCAGCACGGTACCGTCGGCGGCGTATTTTTTGCCGCCCTGATGATTGGCGTAACGCCGGGCGCGGGTATAGCCCATCTGGATAAATTTGCGCGCCATATCCATGCCGACAAAATCATCCTGGCGGCGGTATTGCTCGAAAAGAGCATGGATTTTTTCCGCCGATGTTCTGGCGATAGCGGCGTTTTTAAAACGCCAGTGCGGCAGAATCTCGCTTTTATAAGGCTCGACCAGCAGTACGCCCTGCTCGCCGCGGCCTACCTGATACCGTTCGGGATGGCGGCGGAAATCCGTATTGGCAAAATCCTGTTGGTAATTAAAGGGGCACATAACGTAGTACGATTTCTGAGGTTTTTCTAAGGATAGCCAAAGGGTAAAAAAATGTCTCTCCAGCCGCCGCCCAGACGTCCCGCCGCGTTCCGGAAGATTCCGGCTGAAAGGCTATACTTTTGAAACCGACAATTGTCCTGAAACGATAAAGATATTCGCGTCGGTTTATCAGAGGAGAGCACCATGACTCAGTCTGCAAGCAACGTCGCCGTGGTCACGGCATCGGACTCGGGGATCGGCAAAGCCTGTGCCATCGCCTTGGCAAAACAGGGTTTTGATATCGGCATTACCTGGCATTCAGACCAGCGTGGGGCTGAGGATACCGCCGGTGAAGTGTTAAAACTTGGCCGCAAGGCCCAGGTATTGCAGCTGGATCTGACCCAGTTGCCCGCCGCGGCGGAGGTTATTGACCAGTTCAGCCGGTCTTTCGGCCGTCTTGATATGCTGGTAAATAATGCCGGGGCCAGTGCCGGTGCGCCGTTTCTGGATTTGTCCTACGAAGATTGGCGCTCGACGTTCTCCATTGTGCTGGACGGCGCTTTTCTTTGCGCGCAGCGCGCCGCAAGACACATGGTCAAACAAGGGCAGGGCGGGCGGATAGTCAATATCACGTCTGTTCATGAACATACCCCATTGCCCGCGGCCGTCGCCTATACGGCGGCAAAGCACGGGCTTGGCGGCCTGACCAAATCCATGGCGCTGGAATTATCTCCCTACGGCATACTGGTCAACTCGGTGGCGCCCGGCATGATAGCCACGCCAATCAATGATATGCGCGAAGAGGATGCCTGGACCGCCAAAGAGCCCGGCATCCCTTTGGGACGCCCGGGCCATGTCGATGAAATAGCCTCGATGGTTGCCTGGCTGGGGTCCGAGGGCGCCGCCTATACCACCGGACAATCGTTTATTATCGATGGCGGCTTTATGCTGGTGAATCCCCAGTTCAAGGCGCAAAAAGCGCAGGCAGGGAAATAAGCGCCGGTACACCCTAAAGGTGCGTTCAGGAAACGGCATCGGCCTGAAGACGTCAGGCGCTATTTAAGAGCATGGCTACTTTTATGCGTCATCTATTTCATGTATGGTTATAAATATGCTTCGTTTTCTCCTGTGACCTATGCCTATTTCGTTATTGCTGCATGTCGATATCCCCGCCGCGTTCCGTCCCGCCTTCGAGCAGGCCGGTTTCCGCCTGTGTCCCGCGTTGCGCGAGAACGAGCATAGTCCGATCCTGCCGGCTGAGGGCAGCATAGACCCCGCCAGGGTGGAGGCCGTGCTGACTATCGGCTCCATCGGCCTGAGTGCGGCGCATATCGCCGCGTTGCCTAACCTGCGGCTGATTTGCTGTCAGGGGGTGGGATTTGAAAAGATCGATCTGGACGCCGCGCGCGGGCGCGGCATTATGGTCACCAACGGCGCCGGCACCAACGACACCGCCGTCGCCGACCACGCGGTGGCGCTGCTGGCGGCGATAGTGCGCAATATCCCCGACCTCGATCGCGCGGTCCATCGCGGGGAATGGCAGCAGGCGCGGCGAACCCGGCCGCAGTTGACCGGGCGGCGCGTGGGGATCTTGGGTCTGGGCAATATCGGCCTTAAAATCGCCCAACGCTGCGCCATGGGGTTTGATATGGACGTGGCCTACCATAGCCGCACACCGCGCGCCGACAGCGATTACCGCTATTGCGCCAGTCTGGACGCGCTGGCGCGCTGGGCGGATTTCCTGGTGGTATGCACGCCGGGAGGCGCGGCGACCCGGCATTTGATCAATGCCCAGGCGCTTACGGCGCTGGGTGCGGACGGTTTTTTGGTCAATGTGTCCCGCGGCAGCGTGGTGGATACCGGGGCGCTGATCGCGTGCCTGCGCCGCCGCGCCATCGCCGGCGCCGCGCTGGATGTGCTGGAGGGTGAGCCGGAAGTGCCCGCCGCGCTGCTGGCATTGGACAATATTATCCTGACGCCCCATGTGGCCGCGCGCTCGCCGGAGGCGCTGGACGCCATGTTTGAACGGGTGCTGGAGAATTTAACCCGCTTTTTCGCCGGCAGGCCGGTGTTGACGCCGGTGCCGGGCATGGCGATATAATCTTTCAGGCTCAAGACGCTCAACGTCTTTTTGTCATAATAAGGAACCGGCATGTTGGATTACCGTGAACTTATCAGTCCTCCCTCGCTCATGCTCGCGTTACAACAGGAAAGCGACGCGCAGGCCCTTTTTGACCTGGTGCATGCCGAGCGTCAACGGCTGGGCCGCCATTTGTCCTGGCCGCCGCTGATTAATAACGTCGGCGATACCCTGGCCAATATCCGCCATAACCGCGCCGATTTCGCCGCCGGCCGTTCGGCTGTGTATGTGGTGCGCTGGGATGGGGATATCGCCGGCATCCTCTCCTTTAACACTATTAATGATAAACAGGCGGAAATCGGGTATTGGCTGGCCGCGCGCTTTGAAGGCAGGGGCGTGATGTCGCGGGCCGTTAAGGCATTGATGTCCTGGTATGGCGAAACGGGCAAGCTGGACACTTTTATCATCCGCTGCGGGGTGGCAAACCGCCCCAGCAACCGGCTGGCCCAGCGGCTGGGGTTTGAATTCGATTATTGCCAGGTGCGGGCGGAAAAAATCGGCGATCGCTATGTCGATCATAATGTCTATTGCCTGCAGTATCGACCAGGCCAGGACTAGCGGTCCGCTTTAGCGGATGGCCCCGCCGCGCAGGCGGATATCCTCCATGAGCCGGGTTAGCACCGACGCCGACTGGCGCAGGCCGTCGTGCTGGTATTCATTGGTCACCCAGGCCTGCAGGTTGCCGACCCTGGCGGCGGTATCCAGCGATAGCCCGGCATCGACAAACATATCGTCGTGATAGATAGCCGCGGCCACCGGCACCTCGTTGGCCGCCAGCCGCAGCGGGTCGTACAGGGGCGGATAGCCGCCGCGTTCGGCCAGTATCCCGGCCACCTCGCGGAAGGGGCGCAGCGATCGGATCTCTTCGAACATCCAGGGATACATCATTTCACCGGTGAACAGCAGCGGGCGGCGCTGCGGGGAAAATTCGGGAAACGACGCCCGGATGCGCTCCGCGCTCCAGCGGCTGGCCTGTTCGCCTTGGCCGTAGATAATTTCCTGCAGCACGGCGTAGAGCGGGTTACCGTCATAGGAGGTCAGCGCCATGACCGCGGCGAGGAAATGGTCGGATAAGCGCGTTTCCTCCACGTCGCTGAAGGCCTCCTCCACCAGCCAATGAATATTTTCAAACCCCGGCGCCAGGCCGAAATCGTTGCCCAGGGTTTGCAGGCGGCGCACGCTCAGGCGATCGCCGTCCGGCAGGTGGATATCCTGCGCCGCGATAGCGTCCGCCAGCCGGGCGATGCGCGCACCATCATCCGGGTAGCGCCGATAGTACTTCTCATTTTTTGCGGCGACCCGGGGATAGGTGCGGCGATAGACTTCATCCGCATCGGCGTCCAGCCCGGCCAGGCCGCCGGTAATATAGCAGGCCGCCAGGCCTTGCGGCGCCATGGAGAGGTAGCTTAAGGCGATAAAACCGCCATAGCTTTGTCCAAGGATTTCCCAGCGGCCGCCGCCGAATACGCGATCGCGCAGGTATTCGTAGTCGCGCACGATACTGTCGGCGCGAAACAGCCAGAGATAATCCGCGGCGGCGCCGGCATGCGCAAACGCGGCCAGGGTGGCGGTTTCCACCCGCGTGCTGCGGCCGGTGCCGCGCTGGTCGACCAGGATCACGCGGTGGGTTTTCAGCGCCTGCGCAAGCCATACCGGCCCGCCGGCGGACGGGCGCGGCCCTTTGCCGCCGGGGCCGCCCTGGATATAGGCCAGCCTGGGTAAATCAGCGTCGCGCTGCATCGGATCAACCACTTCTCGGGCGAACACCTTGATGGTACGGCCGTCGTCGGGATGCGCCCAGTCCAGCGGCACCGTGACCAGGCGATCGCGGATCAGCATGCCGGGAATAATGAATTCGGACAATATCAACATCGTCTCCTTATGGAATAAATGACCGGATAATGGGCCGGGGCGGGGTGTCTACCGGGATGCGCCGGGTCTCGCCGAAGGCAAGGGCCGGGGAAGCTCGCGGCGAAAACCCAGCCCGATAATGCGCCCGGCGATCGCCGGCACCCAGGGCTGACGCCGCATCCAGCCGCCGATGGCGGATGGTTTGCGCGCGGGATCCCGCGGCCGGCTGTTTTTGCCGGTGAGCATAATTTGCAGCGATTGTAACGCCCAGGTGGGAAAACGCCTGCGCCGCTGCACCTTATTTAACTGACGCAGGGTGACCCGGCCCCGCGACAGCGGAAAGCTGAGAAGGTTGGCCGTCGCCACGGCATCCTGGATGGCCAGATTGACGCCGACGCCGCCGATGGGCGACATGGCATGGGCGGCATCGCCGATGCACAAGACCCCCGGCGCGGCCCAGCGCTGCAGACGATCGATGCGTATCACCAGCAGTTTAAGCTGCGACCAGTCGGCGACGGCGCCGGCCAGGCGGTCATAACCGAACGGCGCGACCTCCGCCACCCGCCGCAGCAGGGCCGCCAGTCCTTCCCCGCGCAGGGTGTCAAAACTGCCTTTGGCGATGCTATAGCCGCACTGCCAGTAGTCGCCGCGATCGAGCATGATAAAATTATTTTTCGGGCCGCCGTGGCCGCTGGCCTGTTGCGTGTCGTCGGCCTGCTTGGGCAGTCGCAGCCATATCACGTCGCGCGGCGCGCCGAATTCACGTACCGGCAGGCCGGCGGCGGCGCGCACCATGGATTGCCGTCCGTCGCCGCCCACCACCAGGGCGGCATGGATACGCAGCGTGATACCGTCCGGCCCGGTCGCCAGCACGCCGCGCACTTGCCCGCCGGCAGTAAGCAGTTCCCGCGCCGTGGTGGCGCGCAGCAGCGTAAAGCACGGCAGGGCTTCGGCGCGCTGCGCCAGGAAATTAAGAAATTCCCACTGCGGCATAAACGCCATAAATTTACACCGGGTCGGCAGGCGGGAAAAGTCCGCCAGGGTCACGGTCTCGCCGTGGAATTCGCCGCGCAGTTTCTCCACCCGCTGGTGCGGCAGCGCCAGGAAGTCCGTCAGCAGACCGAGATGATGCAGTATCTCAAGCGTCGAAGGATGAATGGTGTCGCCGCGGAAATCGCGCAGGAAATCAACATGTTTTTCCAGCACCGTGACGGCGACGCCGGCCCTGGCCAGCAGGTAGCCCAGCATCAGGCCGGCCGGCCCGCCGCCGACGATACAGCAGCCGGTATGGATATCCGGCCGGGGCGAGCCGCCGGTGGACAGGTCGGGACGGGAAGGATTCACAGCCATAATAGGTGCCGCAGCAATAAAAAGATGATAATTGATGATACGTATCAATTATCATCTTGCAAGTGAATCAGCGCCAGAACGGGCCGGCGCCAGGATGCGGCTTACCGTTTTGCGGATAGGGGGAAGCCGATATCGGCCAGGGTAATAGCGCCCTCGTCGGCCGACATCGGGCCGATAAACCGCAGCAGCTTCTGATATTTGGTGCCCTGATCAAGGGTGCCATCGAGGAGGATGTGAATTTTTTTCTGCGCGTCAATCAGATGGAGGGTATCGCCGGCTTTGACAATATTGACGGCGTGCCCGTCCACCGAGCTGAACAGCTTGTACCAGGACGGTCTCCTCAAGGCCACTACCGCATTAATATCGCCGCAATTCTTGAGTTTATCGGCTAACTGCGCGACCGAGTCGTATCGCGTCATGGCGACGTCCTGGCAGGTTTCAAACGTATTGAGGCTACCGCCGCGCATATCGGGTATGGCACCGTGTAATATGCCCGTTTTAAACGTGTCGGCCACCGCGGTGGCGCATGACACGCAATTGGTTTGACCCACGCCATGAAACCCCAGCCAGGAGGCGACGGTGGCCAGCGGCCTTAACCAAAACGGCGGTCTGCCGCGGTGGTTAACCTCCATGAGCAGCGTATCTCGGATATAGGTTTCGAGACGGATGTTATAAATGGCATTTTTCCCCGAAGATTGTCGAAACTCTGGCGGTTGAAGGCCACCCGGCAGCTCGGTATTGCGGCAGAGCGCTTTAACGGGAGACGTGTCGCCCGTGTATGGCGCCGGAACCTCAAAAATGCAAAATTCATCCTCTACGTTGTGCTTGTCAGAGTCGCAGGTGAATTCCGCATTTTGCAACGTATGCTGCACTCTGACCGTTGACCTATCATCGGCGTACGCCGTGTCCGGCTGAGGGTTGCGCGCCGCGCTAAGGCCCGAGAAGGACGAACCCGCTGCAATCTTTTCCTTTGGCTGGGTGCTGCCGGACGCGGTGTTATTAGCCCGCTGGCCGACAGGTCTCTCCGGATTAGCCACAGAATGTGATGTGCTACGATGATCTCCTTTATTCGGTAAAGGGATCCCGGCGTTCTTAATAGTGTTGAATTTTTCAATTAACGGAGTGGCGATAATAGTGCCATTCACTATCAATGGGTGTGTTTTACGGAAATTTTCAATTTGCATGGTAACTATTTCTTCAAAGTAATAAACCATGGCCTTAATACGCTAAAACTAACGCGGAGTAAAATAAATCGGGTTTTATGTAAATTGAATTTACTGTAAATAAATTATCGAGGTAAATAAATACAATATTTGATTAAGGTATCATGCAATGATTTTTTGGCGGCGGCGGGCGATCAAAATGATAACCCACGCTGATAATACAGCGCCGGTTATCAGAAAATATCATACTATTATTTGCCGGTCTTATCCTGCAGCTGCGGCAGGCCGCTGTTGTCGCTGGCGGACAGCAGGCCGGTGCTCATATAGTTGATCAGCTTTTCGCGGGTATCGGCGATATCCAGGTTGCGCATGGTCAACTGGCCGATACGGTCTTCCGGCGAGAAGACGGAATCGCCTTTTTCCATGGTCAGGCGCTCCGGCATATAAGTCAGGTTATCCGATACGGTATTAAGAATGGAATAATCGTTGCCGCGGCGCAGTTCCAGCGTGACTTCGCCGGTGATCTCGCTGGCGATCCAGCGCTGCGACGAGTCGCGCAGCATCAGCGCCTGGGAATCGAACCAGCGGCCCTGGTAAAGCAGGCGGCCGAGCTGGCGTCCGTTGGCGTGATATTGCGCGATGGTATCCTCATTATGGATGCCGGTCACCAGGCGTTCGTAGGCGATATGCAGCAGCGCCATGCCGGGGGCCTCATAGATGCCGCGGCTCTTGGCTTCAATAATGCGGTTTTCAATTTGGTCGCTCATGCCCAGCCCGTGGCGGCCGCCTACCCGATTGGCCTCCAGCATCAGCTCAACCTGATCGCTGAAGACGACGCCGTTAATCGCCACCGGCAGGCCGCGCTCAAAGCGCAGCGTCACTTCTTCCGCCGTGACCCGCACGCTTTCGTCCCAGAATTTGACGCCCATGATCGGATTGACGATTTTTACGCTGGAATTCAGGAACTCCAGTTCCTTGGCTTCATGGGTGGCGCCAAGGATGTTGGAATCGGTGGAGTAGGCTTTTTCCGCCGACATTTTATAATCGAACCCGGCCTGGGCCATAAATTCCGACATTTCATGGCGCCCGCCCAGCTCATCGATAAAGTCGGTGTCCAGCCAGGGTTTATAGATTTTCAGCTCGGCATTGGTCAGTAAACCATAACGATAGAAGCGCTCGATATCGTTGCCTTTGTAGGTGCTGCCGTCGCCCCAGATATTGACCCCGTCTTCCTTCATGGCGGCCACCAGCATGGTGCCGGTGACGGCGCGGCCCAGCGGTGTGGTGTTAAAGTAGGTGACGCCGGCGGTGCTGTTGTGAAAGGCGCCGCACTGCAGCGCGGCGATGCCCTCCGCCACCAGTTGCCGGCGACAATCGATAAGGCGGGCCTTTTCCGCGCCGTAGGCCAGCGCCTTGCGCGGGATGGCGTCGTAATCGTCCTCGTCCGGCTGGCCCAGATTGGCGGTGTAGGCATAAGGGACCGCCCCTTTCTGGCGCATCCACAGCAGCGCGGCGCTGGTATCCAGGCCCCCGGAGAAGGCGATACCTACGCGTTGGTTGACCGGAAGGTGCCTGAGAATCGTTTCCATTAATTAAGCCCTATAAGAAAAGTACAGCAAAATGTGCCATCGCCCGTCATCGCGTCACACCTGGGATCCTCGATGCGAGCCAATCCTTTTTGCCATCAGATGATACCTTCATCTTAAGGAAACTGAAGCGTAAACGCTACCCTGCAATGCATTGCCCGCGCGCCGGCGGCGATGCGCCGGTTTTTATCCCGACGGCCCGCTGCGGGTAGGGGGCGCTTGGCAATAGAACCTTGGGGGAGGAAGCCATGAAAGAATAAGGGGTGGGAAATAATAAAGAAAATATTCCACCCCGTGTCGCCACCGGGTGGAATAGCTTTTGCCTTTGTAAGGATAATCCTATTCTTAATGAAATAGGCGCAACCGTTTTCTGGCTTTGATTTCGGTATATCTGTTGGGTAATCTTGTTTTGCTTTTATTTTTTTGATGCATTAATAATGAAAATACCATTAAAACCATTAACAAGATTAAACCTATTACAGGTAAAATGATTTGCATTTTATCACCTAGTGCAATATTAACGTAATCTAACTATGCTGTGTATCTAATGATATAACCTGCAGTAAACGCAGCATGCCCACAACCTGCCGCGCAATGTGCGGCAACCAGCATCCTACTGATGCAAAGTGTACGTAATCAAGGGTGGGGGCGCATACCCTGTTTACGGTATTCTCCTGATTATAATAAAGACGCTAGCCCAAAAACGGCAGATATAACGCCACTTCGGTACCCCCCGCTCCACCCTGTACCGTCAGGCGCACGCCAAGCTTACTGGCGCGCGCATGCATGCCCGCCAGTCCGCGCGAACCCGGCCGGATAAGATCGGGCAGCATGCCGTGGCCGTCGTCGGCGACCCGCACCATGACCTCATCGCCTATCGGTTTGACCTCGATGCGGATCCGGGAAGGCTGCGCATGTTGCAGCGCGTTATTAATGGCTTCCTGCACAATTCGCAGTATGGACAGCGCCGACGCCGGCGTCAGGTAGTTTAGGGCGGGAATGGGCGCCACATCCCATTCCAGGGCAATGCCCAGCGCCCTCAGGCGCGGCTGCAGCCGAAAGCGCAGGTTGCCCAGCAGCGGCAGCAGATCATGCTCGGCCAGGTCCAGCGAGTCGATAATCAAACGCAGGTCCTGTAACGACTCCTCGATATGGCGGGCCAGTTCCTCCGGGTCGGTGTCGCGGCGGCGCGCCAGGCGCAGCGCGGTTATCAGCTGCGCTCCCATACCGTCGTGCATGTCCTGCAGGATGCGCGCGCGTTCGGCGATAATTGCCGCGCGCTTTTCGATCTGGCTGCCTTCACGATCGATGATAAACCGCTCGGCAAAAAAATAGATCATGACAAAACAAAACGGCAGCGCGCCGACAAAACTCCAGCGAAAACTGTCCCAAGGCAACCATTCCATAATAATCAAATAAGACTGGGCGACGCTGAGCGTCCATATCAGCGCGGTCAGCGACAGGGCGATAAGCTTTACCGAACGGGTTGACCAGCCCCGCGCCAGCAGCAGGGCGATGGGCACCAGGCGCAGCAGTACGTGGGGCCAGGTTATCAGCCAGGCGCGATCTGTCGCCTTGCCCAGCAGCATCAGCGCCATGACGCTGATAACCGTCAGCAGGGTGAGGCCATGCAGCAATGGGGGGAACCAGCGCAGCCGCGCGCCGCAGAGGCGATAACCCGCCACGCACAGCGCCCAATACATAATGGTGGTGATCATCACCCGCAACCCTTCCTGGGCCCCGAGGGGAATAGCCAGGTCGGCGAGATAGGCGAGCAGCGTGGCCAGCGAGGCCAGCAGGGCGAATTGGATGATGAACACGCGCTTTTGCCGCCAGGTGTAGGCCACCAGGAAACACAGGGAACCGGCAATCAGCACCAGAAGTACATAGGGGACGATGACCTGCAAAAGATACCGCTCAAACCACAGGTCACGCAGCGCCTGCGCGGGCCCCAGGCGGATGGCGGAAAGCCCGCTGCGCAGCGCGCTGTCCCCTTCCAGCCTGACGGCCAGCTGATTGTCGCCGCTGCGGAACAACCCGGCCGGCAGCACGATATATAATGGCGATTCCTTCATGGGTTCAACGTGGCGGCCAGCGGCATCGTTGAAACGCACGCCCGGGTTAAGCAGCGAACCGTTAAGCCAGACTTCCCCGGCCACGGAGAGATGCGGCAGGTATAAGGCCAGCGGCTGCGCCGGCGGCGCGTCAAGATGGAAGTCCAGCCGATACCAGGCAATGCCGCTAAACGCCGGGATGCGCTGACGCCAGTTATCCGGTAATGCTACCGTCTCGCCATGCCGTGCGGGCGGCGTGGCATCGCGGCTGTAGATAAACTCCGCGCGATCCAACAGCCGCGTTGCCAGCGCCGCGTCGGCGCCGCCGGCCGGGGAAGAAGACGCACCCGCAGGCGGGGTCAGGCTTAGCAGCAGCGCCAGCCCGGCCCACAGCCCGCGCCGCCGAAGAAACGGGCGCATTAGATCAGGCCCTGGTTCCGCGCCTGGATAATGGCCTCCACGCGATTATGAACGGCCAGTTTGCTATAGATATTCTTGATATGGGTGGCGACCGTATGCGTCGAGATATTCAGCATGCGTGCGGATTCCGCCACGGTAAAACCCTGGGAAATATGCCGCAGGATATCGATTTCCCGCGTCGTCAGGCCGTCCGGGCGCACCGCGGCGCTGGATTTTTCCGCCGGTTCGAACCGTTTAAGCAAATGGCGGGCGATCTGCGGCGATAGCGGGGCGCCGCCGGCGTGCACCAGCTCCACCGCCCGGGCGAATTCATCAATGGCGGTATCTTTGAGCAGATATCCGCGCGCGCCGGCCTCGATGGCGCGGATAACATGGGCCTCGTCGCCGAAGATGGTGGCGACCAGTACCGCGGTGCGCGCCGCCTGCTGCTGCAGCGACTTGATCAATTCAATACCGTCGCCGTCATGCAGGCCCAGATCGATGATGGCGACATCGGGAACGGTATGCCGCAGCAACGCCCATGCCTCGCCCAGGGTGGCGACGCTTCCCGCCAGGGTCAGGCGGGGATGGCTTAACACCATGGACTCGAACTCCATGCGCATGGGTTCGTCGTCTTCAACCAGTAAAACCTTAATGCTGGAAGTATTCATGATTACGCCAAGGGGTAGCATTTAAATTAATAAGCCCAAAGAGGATGGGGAATGGTCTGCTCCTGGAGTGACCCTCCTGACACCAGGCCGGTTTAATTATTTTTGGTGATGAAATCGGCGGATCCAGTTTTACATGGAATGGCGGCATTGTGAAGAACCCGGTAACGGCGGGTTAACATTCTTATCGCTATCTTTACTTCATCAGGCTGGCGGCAACGCGTAGTTGAGGCGCATGGCGAGGGGCATCCGGTTGGCGATGATTTTTGTGCGAAATAATCTGCTAATGCTGATGTTGAACTAAAGAGAATATAGCGTTTTATCACCGGCGCAGGGGCAATGTAAAAGCCGTCGCTTTCAGATTAACCTCAAGTGAAAATGTCCGGATGGCGCCGGTATCGGTTTTGGCACTTAACGCGCGCTGTCTTGTTCCTTCTTCAGCCCGTTCCGCCGGTCCCAACGGGGCCGTGATCCCCGCAATATCATTGTCAGTATTTCATTAAGATTACAAAAACGATCAATAATATTTCATTTCAAAAGAAATAACTTTCAAAACGTGACGTATATCTAACAAACCATAACCTAAGTCGCCTATCTTAAGCAGCGCAGTATATCGACGCCCGTATTGCCAAAGGTGCTTTTCCTTGTTCGTACCCCGAAATGGAGAAAATTATGATTGACGTGATCGCCCACGGCGCCGAGTGGTTTATCGGCCTGTTTCAAAAAGGCGGTTCGGTGTTTGTCGGCATGGTTACCGGCATCCTCCCGCTGCTTATCAGTTTATTGGTCATTATGAATGCCCTGATCGTTTTTGTGGGCCAGAGCAGGATTGAACGTCTGGCGCAGCGCTGCGCGGGTAATCCGTTGTCGCGGTATCTGCTGCTGCCGGTTATCGGCACCTTTGTCTTTTGCAATCCGATGACCTTAAGCCTCGGCCGCTTTATGCCGGAAAAATACAAACCCAGCTATTACGCCGCCGCCTCTTACAGCTGCCACTCCATGAACGGCCTGTTTCCCCATATCAACCCCGGCGAATTGTTTGTCTATCTCGGCATCGCCAACGGGCTGACCACGCTGAACCTGCCGCTGGGGCCGCTGGCGGTCAGCTACCTGCTGGTCGGCATGTTCACCAACTTTTTCCGCGGGTGGATAACCGATCTGACCACGTCGATTTTTGAACGCAAAATGCATATCCAACTTGATCAGCATGTCCGCTTGTAATCCCAGGAGAAGGCGATGAATACATTTATCCGTATTGAAAAAGGCGAAAGCGGCTGGGGCGGGCCCTTGCTGATTGAGGCCGTGCCGGGCAAAAAAGTGGTGTACATCACGGCGGGCACGCGTCCGGCGATTGTCGATCGCCTGAGCCGGCTCACCGGCTGGCCGGCGGTGGACGGATTCAAGGAAGGGGAACCGCCGGCGGATGAGATAGGCGTGGTGGTGATTGACTGCGGCGGCACCCTGCGCTGCGGCATTTACCCCAAGCGGCGCATTCCCACGGTCAATATCCATGCCACCGGCCGCTCCGGTCCGCTGGCACAATTTATCCTGGAGGACATTTATGTCTCCGGCGTGCGTGAGCAGAATATCCAACTGCTGGCGGATGATGATACCCAGGCGGCCAACGCGTCGCCGCAGCCGCAGGCCGCCAACGAGCGCGTCAGGGATACCGGCACGGCGGCCAAGGGCGCCGGCCGTGATTACGACACCAGCAAAAAAATTACCGAGCAAAGCGACGGGCTGCTGGCGAAAGTCGGCATGGGCATGGGATCGGTGGTGGCGGTATTTTTCCAGGCCGGGCGCGAAACCATTGATACCGTGCTGAAAACCATACTGCCCTTTATGGCCTTTGTCTCCGCGCTTATCGGCATCATTATCGCCTCGGGACTGGGTGATTTTATCGCCCACGGCCTGACGCCGCTGGCCAATAGCCCCATCGGCCTGGTGACGCTGGCGTTGATTTGCTCCTTTCCCCTGCTATCGCCGTTTCTCGGCCCGGGGGCGGTGATAGCGCAGGTTATCGGCGTCCTCGTCGGCGTACAGATAGGCCAAGGCCATATTCCCCCCCATCTGGCGCTGCCGGCATTGTTCGCCATCAACGCCCAGGCGGCCTGCGATTTTATCCCGGTCGGCCTGTCGCTGGCCGAAGCCAAGCAGGATACGGTCCGGGTAGGGGTGCCGTCGGTACTGGTCGGTCGTTTCCTGACCGGCGCGCCGACCGTTCTGCTGGCCTGGGCGGTATCCGGTTTTATTTACCAATGAAGTCTTTTGATGAGGGCGTTTGTATGCAGACGATTTACCAGACCACCTTTACCCGCGTCGGCGAAAACGCGCGCGAGTCGCTGGCCGACAATATGCTGATTACCTTCCGCGAGGGCGCGCCGGAAGATATCGAGGCCTACTGTTTTATCCACCGCCACGGCGATATGCAGGGCGAGCTGCGGGCCGGCGAGACGCTGACCCTGGCGAACGAGGCGTTCCCCATCACCGCGGTGGGCGACGTGGCGACCAGTAACCTGCGCGAACTGGGCCATATCACCATCCGTTTTGACGGCGCCGGGCAGGCGGAATATCCCGGCACCGTCCATGTCGCGGGACCGACCCCGGCCGATATCCCCGTCGGCAGCGTATTAGCCATTTTGTCTTGATTTATTATTCTGTAGGAGCACGTGTATGAAGCAGGTTGCGGTAGTCATTGGTGGTGGTCAAACCCTCGGCGCCTTTTTATGCGCAGGGTTGGCGCAGGCCGGGTACCGGGTGGCGGTGGCCGATTTAAATGCGCAGCATGCCTGGCAGGTGGCGGCGGATATCAACGATCGCCTGGGGGAGGGAACGGCATTTGGTTTTGGCGCGGACGCGACGAACGAAGAGAGCGTGACGCGTCTGGCGCAGCAGGTCGACCAGCAGTTCGGCCAGGTCAACCTGCTGGTGTACAGCGCGGGCCTGGCCAAGGCGGCGCCTATCACCCAGTTTGCACTGGTGGATTTTGATCTGTCGTTGCAGGTGAACCTGGTGGGCTATTTCCTGTGCGCGCGCGAATTTACCAAACTCATGATCCGTGACGGCATCGCCGGGCGGATTATCCAAATAAACTCCAAGTCGGGTAAAGTGGGCAGTAAGCATAATTCGGGCTACAGCGCCGCCAAGTTCGGCGGCGTGGGACTGACTCAATCGTTGGCGCTGGATCTGGCGGAGTACGGCATCACCGTTCACTCGCTGATGCTGGGCAACTTGCTTAAATCGCCGATGTTCCAGTCGCTGTTGCCGCAATATGCGAAAAAGCTTGGCCTGCGCGCGGATCAGGTCGAACAGTATTATATCGACAAGGTGCCGTTGAAACGCGGCTGCGAGTATCAGGATGTGCTGAATATGCTGCTGTTTTATGCCAGTGACAAAGCCTCTTACTGCACCGGGCAATCCATTAATATTACCGGCGGGCAGGTGATGTTCTGACCCGCACCCACCCCGCCGGAAGCCTCCGGCGGGGCAATTATTCCTGGAGGAGATGACCGGATGAGTGCAACGGCGCTGCTGGTGTCAATCGCGATCGTGGCCTGGATAGGCCAGATTATCCTGGGCGGATGGCAAATCCGCAGTTTCAACCGCGCTTTCGACGCCTTGTGCCTGCGGGGACACGTGGGCGTGGGCCGTTCCGCCGGCCGCTTTAAGGCCAGGGTGGTACTGGCGCTGGCTTTTGACGGCGAGCAGCGGGTATGCGATGGTTTTATCCTGCGCGGCATCACGGTATTTGCCCGGCCACGGCGGCTGACGGCGTTAATCGGCCTGTCAAAAGCACAGCTCATTCCGTATGTCATATTTCCGCGCGATCCGGCATTGCAAACCGCGCTGTCTTTAGCGATTGAACCGAAATGATGATATTTTCATTTTAAAAGGTGGTATCTTTCATTTGGAATGGTATTCAAGGTATAATCTCCGTCAGTGGCTATTTCGCCAATCGATTCGGAAATTGTTATGAAACCAAAGCAACGCCATGCGGCAATTCTGGAATACCTGCAAACGCACGGTAAAACGGCCGTGGAGGATCTTGCCAGTCGTTTTGCCACCACGGGTACCACTATACGCAAGGATTTAACCCTGCTGGAAGAAGAGGGGGCGGTTATCCGCACCTATGGCGGGGTAGTATTAAGCCGGGAGGAGGGCGATCAGCCCATCGACCGCAAGACCCATATCAATACCGCCAAGAAAAAACAAATCGCCCGCCGGGCCGCCGGCCTGATTAACGACGGCGATTCCCTGATCTTCGATGCCGGCAGTACCGTGCTGCAAATGGTGCCCTATCTGGCGCAGTTTAATAATATCACCGTGATGACCAATAGCCTGACGATTGTCAATGAACTGGTAGAATTGGATAACGATCAGACCATCCTGATGCCGGGGGGGACTTATCGTAAAAACTCGGCATCGTTTCACGGCAGCCTGGCCGAAGCGGCGTTTTCCCATTTCAGTTTCGATAAATTGTTTATCGGCGCGGACGGGGTGGACCTGAACGCGGGCGTGACCACCTTCAACGAAGTCCACACGGTTAGCCAGGCCATGTGCCGCGCGGCGCAGCAGCTCATCCTGCTGGTGGATTCCTCTAAATTCGGTCGTAAAAGCCCCAACGTGGTCTGCGAACTGGACGCCGTCCATCTGCTGATCACCGATCGCGATATTAACCCGGTGTACCTGGCCGCGCTGCGGGAGAGGGGCATTGAAGTGATGCTGGTGGGAGAAGACGATGAGTGACCGGTTGCTGGCGTACGCGCGGGAAACCCTCGATATCGAGATCGCCGAAGCGCGGCGCCTGCGCGACCGCCTGGACGACAGCGTAACGCGCGCCTGCCGGCTGTTGCTCGGCTGCCGGGGAAAGGTGGTGATTTCCGGCATGGGCAAATCGGGGCATATCGGTAAAAAGATCGCCGCGTCGCTGGCCAGTACCGGCACGCCGGCGTTTTTTGTCCACCCCGCCGAGGCGCTGCACGGCGATTTGGGCATGATAGGCAGCCAGGACGTGGTGGTGTTTATCTCCTATTCCGGCCGCGCCCAGGAACTGAGGCTGATTTTGCCGCTGCTGGCCGAAAGCGGTATCCCGGTGGTGGCCATTACCGGCAACCTTGATTCACCGCTGGCGCAGGCCGCCGCCTGCGTGCTGGATATCAGCGTTGAGCGGGAGGCCTGCCCGATGGGGCTGGCGCCCACGTCAAGCGCGGTGAACACGCTGATGATCGGCGACGCGCTGGCGATGGCGCTGATGCGTTACCGCGGATTCGACGCCGAGCAATTCGCCCGATCGCATCCCGGCGGCAGCCTGGGGGCCAGTCTGTTGAACCGGGTGCATCATGTCATGCGCCGCGACGACCGTTTGCCCAGGATCAAGCAGCAGGACAGCGTGCTGGACGCCATGCTGGAACTGAGCCGAACCGGTCTTGGCCTGGTGGCGGTATGCGATAGCGAAAATCGGGTAGCGGGCGTATTTACCGACGGCGATCTGCGCCGCTGGCTGGTGAAAGGACATGGACTGGACGAGTGCGTCGGGCATGCCATGACCCAGCCGGGCTATCGGTTGCCGCAGGAATGGCGGGCCGGGGCGGCGCTGGCGGCGTTGCACCAGCACCATATCACCGCCGCGCCGGTCGTGGATACCGAGGGACGCCTGGTCGGCGCGCTTAATCTGCACGATTTGCATCAGGCGGGGATCGGCTGACCGGGCGCGGCTATAATCCATCGCGGTATTATTACCCACGGCAGGTTGAACTATTTTCCTCATGCTTTTATTTATCAACCGCGACAATATTGCTGTCGGCGTCATCAGATTAAATAACATGATACTTTTTTGACTATCTCTATCAGTTTATTTGATTAGATGCCGGAGAGGATATCGGTTAACGTAGCCCTACATTGTGACGAATATTATTGAAGATAACCCTTATGCTTACTGCTATTAATAACGGATTTGCACGTTTCGTGGATGGCCCCAACGCGGGTAAGCTTCTGTTACGCTTGACCTTCGGCATACTACTGTTATTTCATGGTTACGCCAAAACCCAGCACGGCGTCGGCTGGATCGCTGATTTATTGCAAAGCCACGGGTTGCCCGGTTTTATCGCCTATGGCGCCTTTATCGGCGAAATTATTGCCCCCATCATGATTATTGTCGGGTTTATGACCCGGCCGGCGGCATTTATTATCGCTTTTAATCTGCTGGTGGCTACCCTGCTGGTTGGCATGGGGCATTTTTATAAACTCACGGATGTCGGCGCCTGGGCATTGGAAACGGAAGCGCTCTACTTTTTCGGCGGCCTGGTGATTATGCTGATAGGGCCGGGTAAATATGCTGTAATGAAAAACTGATCTTCCGGCGCGACCGGCGAATAGCCGCTGGCCGCGCCTGGCATTAAAAGGGTAACGACAGGCGCAGGGCCAATGCCGCCAGCGTCACCAGCAGTACCGGCAGCGTCATCACCACTCCCACGCGAAAATAATAACCCCAGGAAATGCTCAGATTCTTTTTTGCCAGCACATGCAGCCACAGCAAGGTGGCCAGGCTGCCGATGGGGGTGATTTTAGGCCCGAGATCGCAGCCGATGACATTGGCGTAAATCATCGCCTGTTTAACCACGCCGGTGGCGGTGCTGCCTTCCACCGACAGCGCGCCGACCAGTACGCTGGGCAGGTTATTCATCACGGAAGATAAGAACGCGGTCAGGAATCCCGTGCCGAGCGTCGCCACCCACAGGCCCTGGCTGGCGAACCGGCTTAACAGGGCGGACAGCGCATGGGTCAGACCGGCGTTGCGCAGGCCATACACCACCAGGTACATCCCCAGGGAAAAAATAACGATTTGCCAGGGCGCGCCGCGCAGCACCCGGCCGGTATTGATGGCGCGGCCCTTTTTCGCCACCACGAACAGGATCAGCGCGCCGGCGGCGGAGATCAGGCTGACCGGAACGCCCAGCGGTTCCAGGCCGAAAAAGCCCCCCAACAGCAGGATCAGCACCACCCATCCGGTACGGAAGGTGGCCGGGTCGCGAATGGCATCCTTCGGCGCAGGCAGGCGCGCGACGTCATAGTTTGCCGGTATTTCACGCCGGAAAAACAGGTGCAGCGTAATAAGGGTGGCGGCCACGGCGGCAATATTGACCGGCACCATGACCGAGGCATAGGCATTAAAACCCAGTTTGAAATAATCGGCCGAGACGATATTCACCAGGTTCGATACCACCAGCGGCAGGCTGGCGGTATCGGCGATAAAACCCGCCGCCATGACAAACGCCAGGGTGGTGCTGCGCTTGAACCCCAGCGCCAGCAGCATGGACATCACGATTGGCGTGAGGATAAGCGCTGCGCCGTCATTGGCGAACAAGGCGGATACGGCGGCGCCCAGCAGAATGGTATAGCTGAACAGCAGCCGGCCACGGCCGTTTCCCCAGCGGCCGACATGGAGCGCCGCCCAGGAAAAAAAACCGCACTCATCGAGCAACAGACTGATAATGATAATAGCGATAAAGGTGGCGGTGGCATTCCATACTATCCGCCACACCACGGCGATATCAGCCACCTCTACCACGCCGCTCGCGAGCGCCAGCCCGGCGCCGAGCATGGCGCTCCAGCCGATGCCTAGTCCCTTGGGCTGCCAGATAACCAATACGATCGTGAAGATAAAAATTGTTACAGCCGCAGCCATGGCGCCCCGCTTAATCCGCTAAATAAACAGCGGCGGACAGAACATGGGTTGCCGTAAGGCCGCTGAACTATCGGTAGAATATAACCGCTGGAGGGCGAAAATCCTTTTTTTTTTAATCCATCATCCGCAAAATTTTATTTGCTGATGACCCTTAACGGCAGTAGCAGCGGCAGCACGCCGATAAGCAACAGCGCCACGATATTCAGCGCGGGAACGATACCAATACGATCGCCGAGCGCGCCGTAGACGATAGGCATCAGGGCGCCGCAGCCAAGGGAGATGGTATAAAAAATGGAAAATGCGCGGGTTTGCTGGCCGGGTTTGGCGAGTTCCGCCACGGTGCCGTACAGGATGGAAGACGTGCCGTTTAGCGCGATGCCTAACGGAATCAGCAACAGATAACTGGCGGTTAACGGGGTAAATAACAGAGCAATAATAAGCGCGGCGGTGAATATTTCACTGACGGCCACGGTGCGTAATACCCCAAGCCTGGGCGCCAGTGCGCCGCAGACTAATTTGCCGCAGGCGCCGCCGATAAAAATGGTGGTCAGCGCAAAGCCGACGCCGGCGGGCGTCGCGCCCTTGGCGGCCAGTAAAAAAGGCAGGAACGTCAGGGTGCCGGCGCGCGTGGCATTATCCAGACTGCCGATAACGCATAAGGAGATAAAGGCTAACCGGCGTCTGGCCTCGGGGACGCGGGGCAGCGGCTGATAGGCGGCGCCTTCCCGTCCCGGCGACGGCGCAACGCCGGCTTGTCCGGCAACGCGTTGGGGCAACAAAAAGCGCAGGCCGACGGCCACCAGGATGCCCGCAACCGCGATGACCCGTACCGACCAGCCCCAGGCGATGAGTAACAATAAACCAGAAATGGCGCTGGGAATCAGGCACTTGCCGACATCGCCGAAAAAGTTATAGGTGCTTAGCGCCAGCCGGGTCTGCCGGACGGTAAAATACTGTGAAATATAGCTTGATGCCAACGGGTGCTGCACGCTGGCGCCCATGCCGCCCACGATAATCAACGCCATCAGCGGCAGGATGCCGCCGGAGAAACCATATAAAAATAACGCCGCGGACAACAGCAGCGTGCCGGCGATTAACAGCCTGCGCTCGCCAAACGCTTTGCCCAGTTCACCCGCTGGAATCTGCCAGACGGCCAGCGAGCCGGAAAACAGCGTCTTGAGCAGCCCGATTTGCATCATCGACAGGCCGAACTGCTGCTGCCACACGGCAAACAGCAGGTAGTGCATGTCGGTCGCGCCATCATGATATAAATGCGCCAGGCTGGCCGCGCCCAGCACTTTGCGGCCGGCGCGGGCGACCGGTAAAGCCTGTTCAGGGTGGTTATCTTTCACAATGGCCATGACAATCCAGATTGGTTAGAAAACATGCCCGCCCGCCCCGGCGTTGCGGCGCGCGCCGATCAGCCGGCAAGATGGCAGGCAACATGATGCCTGTCGCCGACGCGGCGATCAATCGGCAACTGTGTAAAGCAGCGTGGCATCGCGTGCGGGCATTTGCCGCTGAAGACGCAGCCCCGGCCCGTATGCGGCCCCGTATCGGCGCGGAGGGCGGGCGTGGCGGCGACGGTTTTCAAACGCGGATGCGACGGCGGTATCGAGGCCAGCAGATAGCGGGTATAGGGATGCCGGGGGTCGGCAAACAGCGCATCCGCCGGCGCTTCCTCCACCAGGCGTCCCCGGTACATGACGCCGATGCGATCGGCGATATGGTGCACAACGCTGAGATCGTGGGCGATAAATAAGTAGGCAAGACCATTTTCCCGCTGCAGTTCCAGCAGCAGGTTCAGGATCTGCGATTGAATCGAAACATCCAGCGCCGAGACCGGCTCGTCGCAGACGATAAGCCGGGGATTGAGGATCAGCGCCTTGGCGATGCCCACGCGCTGGCGCTGTCCGCCGGAAAATTCGTGCGGATAGCGTTTGGCGTCCGCCGGGCTGAAACCCACCCTGGCGAGCAGTTGCCCGACGCGGGCCTCGCGTTCGGCGCTATTACCGATACCGTGGATAATTAACGGCTCCGCCACGCTGTAACCGATGGTACGCTTGGGATCCAGGGAGGACAGCGGATCCTGGAATATCATCTGTATATCTTTGCGCAGGGCGCGCAGGGGCGCCGCCGACAGGCTGAAAATATCGCGGCCGGCAAAATCGGCGCGCCCCGCGCTGGCGTCGGTGAGCCGCAGCAGCGTCCTGCCGGTCGTGCTTTTGCCGCTGCCGGATTCACCCACCAAGGCGTAGGTTTCCCGCTCATCAACATGAAAACTAACGTCATCCACCGCGGTGATCCAGCGAGTGCGCAGGCCCTGGCGGACTTTGAATTTTTTCGTCAGATGACTAACGCGCAACAGCGGCGGCGGGTAAACGGCAGTTGGGTTCATAATACTGTTTCCCGGTCGAGTTCTTCGGCTTTCCAGCAGCGCACGGCATGACGCGAAGCCTCCGGGCCGGCGGTCGCGCCGCCATCCCTTATCGCCGCCAGCGGCGGATGACGCCGGCATATGGCGCCGGCAAACGGGCAGCGGGGGGCGAAGCCGCAGCCGGCCGGGCTGTCGGTAAGCGGGGGCACGCTGCCCTTGATTTCCGTCAGCCGGGATTGACGCGCGCCGCGCAGCGACGGGATTGCCGCCATCAAACCCCGGGTATAGGGGTGCCGGGGCCGGTCGAATAAGGTCATGACGTCGGCTTCCTCCACCACTTCACCCAGATACATGACGATTACCCGCTGGCACATTTGCGCGACGACCGACAAATCATGGGTAATCAAAATGATGCCCATGCCGTTGGCGGCCTTAAGCGACTCCAGCAACTGCAGGATTTGCGCCTGAATCGTCACATCCAGGGCGGTGGTCGGCTCATCGGCGATAAGCAGCGCCGGATGGCAGGCCACGGCCATGGCAATCATCACCCGCTGGCGCATGCCGCCGGAAATTTCATGGGGATAAGCGGCGCAACAACGCGCCGTATCCGGGATGCCCACCTGTTCCAGCAGCGCCATCACCCGCGCGGCCCGCTGCCGGCGGGACAGGTCGGCGTGCAGTTGGAGGCTCTCGCCGATCTGGCGGCCGACGGTAAAGAGCGGGTTTAAACTCGACAGCGGATCCTGGAAAACCATCGACAGGGTATTGCCCTGGATGGCGCGCCGCTCGCGCTGCGATAGCGCCAGCAAATCGCGGCCGTTAAAGCGTACGCTGCCCTGCGCCTCGGTGATGCGGGGGTCCAGCAGCCCCATAACGGCTTCGGCGGTGACGCTTTTACCACAGCCGGATTCGCCGATAATGCCCAGGGTTTCATGCGCCTTCACGGCGAAAGAAATACCGCGCACCGGCCTGACGACGCCCTGTTCAGTGGCTATTTTGACCACCAGGTCATTCACCGCCAGCAGCGGGGCGCCGGGTATCATACTGTCTGCCATAACGCTAAGGCCTGTCTCTTAACATGCCCAGCACGCGTCGCGGCAAGGGGCGGATGGTGGGATCCAGCAGGTCGCGCAGGCCGTCGCCGAGGATATTAAGGGCTAAGATCAGGATAACGATCGAGATGCCGGGAAAAAAGGTCATCCACCAGGAGGTAAAGATCACTTTTTTACCCTCCAGCAGCAGATTGCCCAGGCTGGGCATCGGCGCCGGCACACCGGAGCCGAGAAAACTTAACGCCGCCTCGGTAAGAATGGCCACGGAAAAAATAAAGGTGATCTGCACGATAAAGGGCGACATCACATTCGGCAGGATATGGCGCCAGATCATGCGCCCGTCGGTGGCGCCCTGGGCCCTCAGGCCCTCGATATAATTCTTTTCCTTAATCACCAGCGCCGCCGAGCGCACCACCCGCGCGATGGAGGGGATATATACCAGCGACAGCGCCAATACCACATTCAGGGTGTTCGGCCCCAGGATGCCGACGATGGCAATGGCCAGCAACAGGGAAGGGAAGGCAAACAGGCCGTCGCAAACGCGCATGGCGATCAGATCCACCGGCCGGTACCAGGCGGACAGCAGGCCGGTTATCAAGCCGAATACCCCGGCGGCCGCGGCGACCGACATGCCCACCAGCAGGGAGATGCGAATGGCGTAGGCCACACGCGTCAACACATCGCGGCCAAAGTTATCGGTGCCGAACCAATGCTGCGCGGTCGGGCTTTTTAACCGGCTGAGCGGATCGAGGGCATAAAGATCGTAGGGGCTGAAATACCCCGCGGCCAGCGACAGCACGACCAGCAGCAGCAGTATCACGCCGCCGGCCAGCATCATTTTATGACGCGACAATACCGTCATGGCGCGGCCCTCCTGGTTGCCATGGCGCGGGCGCCATGCGGTGCGAAAAAGCGGGATGGCGGCGCATCATGCCTTCACCTTAAGGCGCGGATCGATCCACCCAAACGACAGATCGACCAGCAGGTTAATCACTACGTAGCTGGTGGTAATCAGCAGCACCGACCCCTGGATCACGGTAAAATCCCGCCGCTCGATGGAATCGATAATCAATGACCCGACGCCGGGAATGCCGAACACGCTTTCAATCACGATGGCGCCGGTGATAAGCGATCCAAAGGATTCGCCGCAGATATTCAGTACCGGGATCCAGGCGTTTTTAAACGCATGGCGCAGCAATACCCCCCGTTCGGGAACGCCTTTGGCCCGCGCGGTCTTGATGTAGTTCTCATGAAGCACGTCCAGCATGACCGCGCGGATCATGCGCGCCAGCAGGGCGGCGATGCGGATGGCCAGCGCCAGCGCCGGCAGGAACAGGTAATGCAGGTTTTGCCACAGGCTGAGTTGGCCGGATTTATAGCCGATCACCGGAAACCAGCGCAGATGGACGGCAAAAAAGAAAATCAGGAACAGGCCGAGTAAAAAGCCCGGAATCGACAGCCCGAAGGTCGCCAGCGCCATAATCAGGCGATCGGTAAAGCGCCCGCGCCGGTAAGCCGCCGCGATGCCGCCCAGGATACCAAGCAGCATGGCCATGCCCTGCGCCAGCAACGCCAGCGATAGCGTGGGTTTAAGATGCTGCATGAACAGCGTGATCACGCTTTCCCGCATAAACAGGGAGTACCCCAGATCGCCTTGCAGGATGCGGGAAAACCATAGCCAGAACTGTTCAACCAGCGGCCGGTTAAGGCCGAGCCTGGCGCGCATCGCCAGCACGTCTTCCGGCCGGGCGTCATTGCCGAGGACCACCAGCACCGGATCGCCCGGCGCAAGATGCACCAGGCAGAACACCACCACCGCCACCACCAGCAATACCGGGATCAGCGCCAACAGCCGGTGTAACGCATACCATACCATTTGTTTATCCTTGCCCGCCGTAACCGGGCCGGCAGCGGGCCGCTAAAAAACCGACCGGGCAAAGGTTATTTATCCGGGACCTGCACATTCCATAAAATCGGGCCGATCAGGTCCGCGTAGCCCTTGACGCCGTCCTTGACGGCAATGGGTTCAGGCTGGGTATGGCCCAGCACAATCACCGGCAGGTATTGCCAGGTCAGGACGTGCAGTTGGTCCACCAGCGGTTTGGCATCCTGTAGCGAGGGCGCCTGCTTAATGCGATCCAGAACGCTGTCGATGTCCGGGCTGTTGGACCAGCCGGGGAAATTGGCCCGCGAGTCGAGGAAGGGATATTGATGCAGTACCTGGCGCATGGAGAATTCCAGGGCGCAGAGATCGAAATTTTTCGGGTCCTGGCGGCGCTGCAATACCGTCGGCCAGTCATAGACATCCAGCCGGGATTTAACGCCGATTTGTTTCAGCACTTGTTGGGCCACGATCGCCAGGTTGTAGAGTTCGGCATATTCCTTGGTGGCGATAATCACCACCTCCTGCCCCTGGTAGCCGGATTCCTTGACCAGCCTGCGGGCCTCGTCGAGCTTATTGACGTTATAGTAAGGTTTGCCGGCCCCGCTATACCAATCCACCTGCTGCGGAAATCCCAGGGAGGAATCGGCGCTGAAAAAACGCGGGTCGCTATAGCCGGCCAGCAGGACGCTGTTGACATCCAATGCGGTATTAAACGCCTGGCGCAGCTTGACGTCGGCGAAGGGTCCGGTTTTCTTATTGAACAAATAGGTGATAAGCGAACCGCCGGATTCCGGGGCAAATAACTGAATGCCCGGCGCCTGTTTAAGCTGGTCGATATTGTCCTTGGGCAGGTTAAACACCAGATCGTACTCGCCGGTCAGCGCGCCGGCCAGCCGGGTGGATTCATCGGTAACATACCGGAAAAAAATATCTTTCACATAGGCGTTTTTTTTGCCCGCCAGGCCGCTGGCCGGTTCAATGCGGGAAACATAACCGTCAAAGCGGGCGAGATGCAGAAATTCGCCCTGTTTGAACTCCGCCAGCTGGTAGGGACCGGTGCCAATCAGCTCGGTCACCGGGCTTTTCGTCTCGTTGGCCTTATCTATGATGCTTTTTGGCATGATGGCGGCAATATTCTTCACATCGGCCAGAATATTCAGTGTGATAAGCGACGGCGTTTTCAGGGTCAATTGCACCGTCAACGGGTCGATTTTCGTAAAGGCGGCGCCGGGCAGGTTGGCTTTACCCTGGGTGGACAACGCCAGCCAGCGGTTCATGGAGGCGACAACGTCGTCCGCGGTCAGCGGCTGGCCGTTCTGGAACACGATATGGTCGCGCAGGGTAAAGGTATACACCAGCCGATCGTCGCTGAGCTGGTAATGATCGACCAGTTCCGGCACCGGCTCGAACTTATCGTTAATCACGAACAGCTCTTCGAAAATATGACGGTCGACATCCGAGGTGGCGTTATTGGTGGTCAGATAAGGATCCAGGGTGCCGGGCCGGTTGCCGTAGGCGATATTCAGGGCGCCGCCGCCGGTGGCCGGGGCGGTGTACCCGGGCAGGGCCGCGCACAGTAAAAACAGGGCGGCATGGAACCGCATGGTATTGATTAAGCTCATGCTTGCTCCTGCTTGATACGTTCGAGCAGATGCGCGTCGGTCAGCAGCCGGTAGCCGGTTTTAGCCAGCACCCGGGCGCCGGTCACCAGCGCCTGGTAGCCGCGTGGGGAATTGGCGGCTTCGCGAAACGCCACCGTATGGCCTATCAGGTCATCGGGACCTATCTTGATATAGGGATGCGCGGTAGGCACGGCATGGCTGATATCGCCGGCGTCGGTGGACCCCAGACCTTCTTTAGGCGTGAGATCCACCTGTTCGCCATGGGCGGACAGGACATCCAGCAGCAGGGTATTCAAGGTGTGGTTAATGCGAAAATCGCGCGGACCCACCTGGTGTTCTATCTCCACGCGCGTGCCGGTGGCCAGCGCCGCCCCCTCGGCAATGGCGCGGATGCGCGGCTCCAGGGCTATCACTTCCTCGCGGGTATTGGCGCGGATGTAATAATGCGCCGCGGCGAATTCCGGGATCACATTCGGGGCCTGGCCGCCATCGGTAATAATGCCGTGTACCCGAACGTTCGCCGGCAGCTGCTGGCGCAGTACGCTGATGCCGTTATAGAGCAGCACCACCGCGTCCAGGGCGTTGATGCCCAGATGCGGGGAACTGCCCGCATGGGAAGGCTTGCCGTAAAAATTAAAATAAAGATGATTATTGGCAAGCGACGGGCCCGACAGGCGCGTGCGGCCGGCGGGATGGATCATCAGCGCCGCGTCCACTCCCCGCAGGAAGCCATGTTCGACAAAACGGGCTTTGACATTGCCGTTTCGCCCGCCCGGTCCCTTTAACCCGCCTTCCTCCGCCGGGGTGCCCAATACCACGATTTTGCCGCCGGTTTCCGGCAAGGTTTCCGCGAGCGCAATGGCGGCGGCGATGCTGGTCACGCCGATAATATTGTGTCCGCAGGCATGGCCGATGCCGATCAGGGCGTCGTATTCCGCCAGATAGGCCACCGTCGGCCCGGGTTTGCCGCTATCCCTGACGGCGTGAAATGCGGTTTCATGCCCGGCCACGTTGGATGTCACCGTAAATCCCGCCGCGGTCAGCAGGCCGGTAAGGATCTTATTGGCGTAATATTCATTATTGCCGGTTTCCGGATGCGCATGTATATCCTGGCTGACGGCAATATACGTTTCCCGCTGCCGATCTATGGCATCGTCAATCCGTTTGATCAGGGTATCTGTGGTCATGGGTAACCTCATAATGAGATAAATAGTATTAGGACATGCGCAAAACCATACACTATTTCGCAATTGAGCTTAAAATGAAAATAGCGCATAACCTTAGTGAATTTCTGGACGAAGGTTGCCGTGCGGTTATTTTTTAGAAATAAGCGGAATATTACCAAAGCGCCCAATTCGTGGGGTCCTATTATTTGGTTATAATCAAGTCAAAAATATAAAAAGTATAAATTTCAGTCTATTGAAAAGAGATTGATGAAATAATATTCTCTTTTTCTACAGCGTTGACGGAAGAGAAGAAGAATTATTTTTCACGACTGCCTAATTTATGGCCATATCGACGGCGTTGAGCGTATTGGCCGGCATATAGTCAGTTATTCACTTTGAATATTCATATCTTAGCTAAATAAGGCAGAGCCTTTGCCTTTATACTGTGCCCCGTGCTACTGGCCTAACAATAAAATGATTCGCTTTCATTTCACAGGATATTTTATGCATAAAATAATAACGGCGGCGTTTGGCGCGGCCAGCTGGTTAATGTCATTATCCCCGGCCTTTGCCGCTGCGGCGGTGCCGCAGGAAGTGCGGATTGCCTACAGCGGCGGTTCGCAAGTGCTGATGTTGGCGAAGGCGGACGGCAGTCTGGAAAAAGCGCTGGGCACCAAGGTGACGTGGGTGCAGTTCGCCTCGGGCGCCGATGCGCTGAATTATTTCGCCAGCGATGCCATCGATATCGCCAATTTTGGTTCCAGCCCGGCCACCGCCGGCATCGTGCGCAAGCTGCCGGTGGAAATCGTCGGCATTTCCGGCGTCATTGCCACCTATGAGCGCCTGATCGGCAAACCGGGCATCAATAGCCTGCAGGATATCGAGGGCAAACGTGTGGGCTACCCGCCCAACTCCACGTCCCAGTACGCGCTGGAAGCGGCGATAGCAGTGCATAAACTCGATCGCGGCAAGATTACCCTGATCCCGCTGCGCCCGGCGGAACTGGTGGCGGCCTGGAAACGCGGCGATATCGACGCCGGTTATGTCTGGGCGCCTTTTGCCCAGGAGCTGGAAGCGTCCGGCGGCCATCAGGTGTTCGCCACCAAGGATCTGCAAAAGGACGGTTATCTGATTTATAACAACTACGTGGTACGCAAAGCCTTTGCCCGGCAATATCCTGAGATCGTGGCCAACTTCCTGAAGGTACATCAGCAAAAGGTGGATGAATTCCGCCGCGACCCCGATGCCGCCGCCGCCATTGTCGCCCGGGAAGTAGGCGCGCCCGTCACCACCGCCACCAATACCCTGTCCGGCCTGGAATATCCCTCCATCGCCGATCAGGGCACCGCCGCCTGGCTGGGCGACGGCACCAATACCGACGGCAGCGGCATCGGACAGGCGGTGAATAAAACCGCCCATTTCCTGGAGAGCACCGGCGAGGTACGTCAACGGGATATCCCGGCCACCTGGAGCGGGGCGATTAATTCCAGCTATATCCGCCAGGCCGCGGGTAAATAAATACCGTTATGAAAGTTGTTCATCATCTTGCTATCAGCGTCGTCTCGGTGGCGCTGTTTTTCCTGCTCTGGCAAATCGCCGGGGAACGGCGCTGGGTCGACCCGCTATTGCTGCCGCCTTTGTCGGATCTGGCAGAAACCACGGTTGAGCTGTTGCGCGACGGCTACCGCCAGGTGCCGCTTTGGGAGCATATCGCGGTGAGCCTGGCGCGGGCGCTGAGCGCTTTTGCCGTCGCCATCGTGTGCGGCATCCCGCTGGGGCTGTTGATGGGGTTGTCGGCGCCCATCGCCGCCGCGCTCAACCCGTTTGTGCAGTTTCTGCGGCCCTTGCCGAAAATCGCCCTTATTCCGCTGGCGGTGGTCTGGCTGGGTATTGGCGAGTCCTCGAAATTTTTCCTTATTTTTATCGCTACTTTTCTGAGCGTGGTGGTGGGTGCCGCCGCCGCGGTGGAGCGCATCGGCGATGCCCGCATCCGCGTAGCGCAGACGCTGGGCGCCTCGCGCCGGCAGATTTTCTGGCGGGTGGTCTTGCCGGATACCTTGCCCGAGCTATTTACCAGCGTGCGGCTGTCCATCGGCGTCGGCTGGACGTCGCTGATTGCCGCCGAACTGGTGGCGGCTACGTCGGGCCTGGGGTGGATGGTGATCAACGCCAGCGCCTATCTGCGCACCGATATCGTGATGATAGGCATCCTGCTGCTCGGCGCCATCGGTTATATGCTGGATCTGGCGATCGTGGGAGTACAGAAATGGCTGGTGCCCTGGGCGGGGAAGGACGCATGACGGCACATATCGCTGTTGAGCATATTACGCAGGTTTTTACCGGCAGGCAGGCGCCCCTGACGGTGCTGGACGATGTCTCGCTGTCACTGGCCGCCGGGGAGTTTGTGGTATTGCTCGGCCCCTCCGGCTGCGGAAAATCCACCATCCTGAATATGATTGCCGGCTTTACGCCGGTACGGCAAGGGCGGATCCTGTGCGCGGGTCGGCCGGTCAGGGGGCCGCATCCCAGCCGGGGCATGGTGTTCCAGCAGCCCAATTTATTTCCCTGGCTGTCGGTGCTGGCTAACGTCACCTTCGGCGCGCGCATGGCGGGCCGGAAAAAGGCGGCGGCCGACGCCGACGCCAATGCCTGGCTTCAGCGGGTGGGCCTGGCGGGCTTTGAACAGCATGCGCCCTGGCAGCTGTCCGGCGGCATGAAGCAGCGGGTGGCGCTGGCGCGGGCCTGGCTGCCCGACCCCGACATATTGCTGATGGATGAACCCTTCGGCGCGCTGGACGCGCAAACCCGGATGATGATGCAGGAACTGCTGCGCGCCGCCTGGAAGCAAACCGGCACGACGATTTTATTTGTCACCCACGATGTGGAAGAGGCGCTGTTTCTCGCCGACCGTATCCTGGTGATGTCGGCGCGGCCGGGGAAAATCGTTGAAGAAGTGCGGGTGCCGTTCGGCCCGGAGCGGGATATCGAGACCCTGGCGCAGGCTCCCGGCTACAGCGACATTAAACAACAGGTGCTCCACCGGGTGCGGACCGAGGCCCGGCGCCATATGCTGTAATGGTGCCCGGCGCGGGAGCGAATCCGGCGATTGCGCCCGCGCCGGGTAAGGCTGGCGCAGCATCCGCCCACGCGCCGGGCGGGGCGCTACCGGGACAGCGGCTTCGGCGCGCCCAGTCGGGTGGCCAGCAGGGACAGGCCATAACACAGCAGGTAATAAATGACGCCGATAAAGACAAAAATCTCGGTGGGATAGATCTGTTCGCGGTTATTGACCTGGCCCGCCACGGTGGTCAGCTCCGGCACGTTAACGATAAACGCCAGCGAGGTGTCCTTGATCAGGGAGACCATCAGCCCGATATAAGACGGCAGCAGATTGGGCATGGCCTGCGGCAATAAAACCCGGCGCAGGATTTGCCACTCGCCCAGTCCCGAGGCAAGGCCCGCTTCCACCTGTCCCGCAGGCAGGGCGTTCAGGCCGGCGAGCGTGGTATGCATCACCGCCGCCGAGGTAAACCAGGCCAGGGCCAGAATCACCGTCAGCGGACCGGGTATCGAGCCGCCGAACAGGATGGGCAGCAGGAAAAACAGCCAGAAGATAACAAAAATCAGCGGTATGCCGCGAATGATTTCAGCCCAGATAAACAGCGCCCGGCGCGTCCAGCCCGGATAGCGCCAGGCCAGGCACGCCAGCGTGACGCCGAGCGCCAGCGCCAGCGCGCCGGCGCACAGCGCCATCATCAGCGTCAGCAGCACGCCGCCCGGCTGGCCGTCGGCCAGGCGTCCCCATAGCAGGTAGGTCAGGTTAGCGAGGATCACGTCGATATTAAAGGTCATGGCGCGCTCCGCTTATCGGGTTGCCGGCCGGCGGCGCATCGAGGCCGGCCGCCGGCAACAGCGGTTGCCTGCCGTCGCGGCGTTTTGGGCCCACATATATCAGCAGGGATCCCATCGCCACGCCCAAGAGCAGATAAAGCCCGGTGCCCACCGCAAACGCCTCCAGCGCGTGGGCGTTAAAACTCTCCACCCGGCCTATCTGATAGGTCAATTCGGCGAAGCTGATGCCGCTGGCCAGCGACGAAAGCTTCATCAGGTTCAGGTATTGTCCGACCAGGGGCTGCCAGGCATTGAGCAGTCCCTGCGGCAACAGCACATGGCGCAGGATTTGCCACTGGCTGAACCCTTGCGATAGCGCGGCCTCCGTTTGTCCCGGCGGCACGGAGTTCAACCCCGCCTGGATTTCCTCCAGCAAAAACGCCGCGCAGAACAGCGACAATCCCCAGGCGGCGCAAAGGAATTCCGGCGCCAGCCACAGTACGTTGCCCGGCAGAATCGACCAGGGGTGCATATCGCCGATGTACAGGCGCACGCCTTGCGGCAGCGCGCCCCAGGCGGCAAAATACCAGAACAATAATTGCACCAGCAGCGGCGTGTTGCGAAACACCGAGACAAACGCCGCCGCCAGGGCGCGGCCAATCGGCCCCGGCGCCAGGCGCAGCGCCAGCATCAATAGGGTTATCAGCGTCGCCGCCAGGCAACCGAACAAGGTGACGTACAAGGTGGCGGCAAAGCCGGACAGGATCCATTGCCAGGGCTGGCCGGTCAGCACGCCGGCCCAATCCAGGTGCCAGGCCATCAGCTCTCCTCCAGGCGCGCATGCAGCGGATTAAGCACCTTCTGCAAAAAACGCTGCGCGCGCGGATGCACCGGCGCGCTGAAAAAGGTCTCCGGGTCGGCCTGCTCCAGGATGACGCCGCCGTCCATAAACACCACCCGATCGGCTATTTCGCGGGCGAAGCTCATTTCATGGGTGACCACCACCATGGTGATGCCGCTATGGGCCAGTTCCTGCATTACCTGCAGCACTTCGCCGATCATTTCCGGGTCCAGCGCCGAGGTCGGCTCATCAAAAAGAATCAACGTCGGGTCCGTGACCAGGGCGCGGGCAATCGCTACCCGCTGCTGCTGGCCGCCGGACAGTTGGGCCGGCAGAAAAGACGCCTTATCGCCCAATCCCACCCGCTCCAGCAGACTCTGCGCTTTGGCATGCGCTTTCGCTCGCGTCCAGCCGTGCACGGTGATCAGCGCCAGGCTGACATTATCCAGGGCGTTAAGATGGCCGTAGAGATTAAACTGCTGGAACACAAAACCGATATGGGTGCGAAGTTCACGCAGCGCGCGGCCTTTCAACGCCGAGGTGGGATGGCCGTCGATCAGGATTTCACCTCCGCTTACGGTTTCCAACTGGTTGATCAGGCGTATCAGGGTGGATTTCCCCGACCCCGAGGGGCCGCAAATCGCCACCACCTCGCCGCGTCCGACGCTGAAATCCACCTGGCGGATCACGTAGTGGGGGCCGAAAAATTTATCAACCTGGCGGAACTCGACGGCGGGGATGGCATGTGGGGCAGGGGTATCCGCCACCGGGGCGGCGGATGGTTGCAGATTGTCGTACTGGGATTGCATTGATTCAGCCTGATTATTTCGCTGTTATGGTAAACAGACGCGGTTGAGGCGATTTGGTCTGGGGTCCGAACCAATTATTATAGATGGAGGTAGCCTGGCCGTTTTTTTCCAGTTTCAGCAGCTCGTTATTAACGAAGGTGAGCAACGCGGTCTCGTCTTTTTTCACCCCGACGCCGATCTCTTCTTTACTCAGCAGCTCCGGCAGCACTTTATATTTGGCTTTATCCGGCGCGCCGTCGAGCAGGCCGGCGAGGATGGTGCTGTCCTGGGTGATGGCCTGCACGTTGCCGTTGCGCAGCGCCGTCAGCGCCAGCGGAATATCATCATAGGACAAGACGCGCGCATTCGGGAAACGATGATGCAATTCCTGCTCGCCGGTGGTGCCCTTTACCGCGCCGATACGCGCGTTGGCGTAACCGTCCAGTTTATCCGGCGAGTTTACCGGCACCAGGAACTGCTGCCCGGTGACAAAATAGGGAATGGAAAAATCAATGACCTTGGCCCGCTCCGGCGTGATGGTAATGTCGGCCACGATAATATCGGCTTTACCCGACTGCAGCAGAGGAATGCGGTTGGCCGGATTGGTGGGCACCAGCTCCAGCTTCACGCCCAGCGCGTCTGCCAGCGCCTTGGCAAAGTCCACGTCGTAGCCGACGATATTATGGGTTTTGGCATCGACGGAACCAAACGGCGGGTTGGAATCGAAGGTGGCGACACGAATAACGCCGGCCTGCTTGATATTGGCCAACTGGTCGGCATGGGCGGCAACGGAGACGATACTGCCTAACGCTAACACAGTCAGCAGCGATAACGCTGAAGGCCGGCTATTAATGAATAAGGCCATTTGCTTTTCCTTGATATAATTTTAATATAATTTAACCACTTCATGGGGTTATTCCATGGCGCTGGTTTTCTGCTGAGGAATATTACATAGGCAACGATAATTAACCACGTATAAAAAAGCATATGTTTATCACCACTAAGCATAAGAATAACTTATGACCTATCGGGCCTGTGGCCGGCGGGCATTTATGCCAGTGAACACGGGGCGCGGGCGCGGCACCGCGCGCGATTTAAATAAGAATAATAATTATTACTCAAGACAATAAGAAATGAATTGAAGCCGGTGGCGCGGGATATTTTATCAAACCGCAGCATGAGGATGTTTAATAAATAACCATCGCTGCGGCATTTTATCGCCGGGACAGGGGCGGCAGGCTAAACCGGCGGGCGCTATCACCGGCGCTGCAACCCCCGTCCGGTGCCAGGGGGTTAATTTGTCGCGGGAGCGGATAAGTTCAGTCTGCCGACGGTCTGCTCAAACTGCGCCTCATCGCCCTGCGGCAGTTTTTTGAACGACACCTTGCCGCGATACACGTCGGAGTCGATTTTAACGATGTTCGGCTGGGTGCTCAGGTTGCCGACGGCGACACAATAATTGGTTACCTGGCTCAGCGATGGATCCCAAATATCGGCCATTTTATTACAGTCATCAATCCATAAAAATTTATCCCGGGCATTCAATTTCGCCAATTGCTGTTTTAACGGTGCGGATAAATACACGTCGAACATCGGCTCAATATTATTTTTATCAATTTTTAAAATCAACGGTATTTTAAATTGAACGCCGGAAAAGCCGATGGTTTTGGCATTTACATCAATTTTATATTTTTTTATCTTGGTCGGGAAATCCCACTGCCGGATAACATCCGGTATCCATGCGGTTATCTTATCATCGAGATTTAAAAAATAGGTTGATAACGATGTGGAGGATAAACTGCTCCGGCCCAGGCCGATATAGTTATCGCCCCCCAGCACATCCAATACAGTCGCGCCGTTATCCAGCGTGCTGCGCTTAACATTACTGACCTGGGGCTGCTCCTTGTCGCCGCGCAGGATAAAGAACAGATCCTTTCTGTCGTGCTGATTTAAAATATCATAGGCGGTATTGTTCATGGCCAGGTGATCGGAAGACACCACGATCACCGTGTTTTTGAAATAGCCCGATGCGCGGATTTTTTTGATAAGCCCCGCGATATGCTCCTGGCTGCAGGCCACGGCGCTTAGGGAGCTGTTTTCCATATTGTCATACGCATAGGAGCGATTGGTGCAGGATCGCGAAATATATCCGTCCGGATGATGGGTGTCGACGGTCAGCGCAAATAAGGCAAACCGCTGTTTTTGTTGCGACAGCGCAATAAATTTATCATAGACCAGATCCAGCAGGGTATCGTCATACCAGCCCCACTCGTTGCGGTAGTCGGGATCCTTGACCAGTCCCTTAAGCTCCTGGAAACCATAGATATGCTCAAAACCATGGGACTTCAGGAACAGGCCTTTACCGGCAAACGCCATATCGGCCCCCTGGTAAAAATAGGTATCGTAACCGGAAGCCTGCAGTATATCGCCCAGGCAAATATCATGGGGGTAAAAGGTCGATAACGAACTTGAGGCATTGCCGTCAAAGGGGGCGAATAACGGAATGCCGCACTGCGACGCCACCATTCCGGCAATGGTGTAGCCGGTGCCGGGCAATTGGGTAGTATTGCTGAAATCTATAGCATCGTTTTTCTGACTGTTAAGCTCGGTGGTTAAACCGGCAAAGGCGTCCTGATCGAAATAGGTTCTTTCCAGGCTTTCGGCATAGATATAAATAAGGTTGGGGCTGTCTTTCGCCAGTGTTTTGGACGGGGTTCTGTAATAGGTATTAAAGTCCGTATCGCCGCTTGCCAACTGGGATTTAACCAGGCCGGCAATTTCACCGCTGGCCGGCGTGGCAATCACGGCGACCACGGCCAAAACGAGAGCCAGCAGGCCGTAAGCCGTACGGCCGCCGCCGGCTTTTCTGAATAGCAACAGCCATGACATCAGGCTGAACACCAGCAGGGAAGCCAGGATGAAACCGGCAAAGGGCAGGATGTACTTGCCTAATCCGGCGCCGGTTAAACTGCTGGTCAGGGTATACAGCACCGAATCATTGATGCCGGCGCCGGTAAAATAATTACTGGCGACCCTGACTAAATTAAGCAGAATATAAATACCTAAAACAAACAGCACTAATGAAAACAAATATTTATTTTTTTTGGCTTTCGTTGAATAAATAATAACCGCCGCTATAAATAATACTATCGACAGGGTTTCCGCTGACATTGTTCTCCCTCCATCGGGCAGTAAGGGAAATACCTCCGGCTATAGCAGCAGCGTTTCAAGGCGGTCTTCCGGTAAGGGATGGGTGATAGTTATCTGTATAGCAATTAATCCGCTACGGCGCGAGATTTCATTACCGTTTTGTGACAAGCCGCGCCGGCGGGTGGTGCGGGTAAAAAGAATTGAACGGCGAAATACAAGAAATTATTTTTTTAATCAATTGATTTAAAACAGTAAAACTTCACCGCTCGGCTAAAAAGCAGGAGATGAATTCTTTTTGCGTTGACAAAAAGTTACATTTTTTTTACAGCGGAAAGCCCGGTGGGCGCGGGGAAAACGACGCAGCGGCCCTCATATCCGAGAGCCGCGCTGGCAGGGGTTTATTTAGGCAATGAATAGGCCTGGCGCGCCAGGAGCTTCCAGGCGCCCGCCGCATTTTTCTGCCATACCTGCATGACGCCGATTTTCACTTCGCCCGGCTTGCCGCCGTCTGCGGTTTTCGCCTGCAGGATATGCCTGACGATGGCCACGTCGCCGTCGACCTGCACGGTTTGGTCTTTGAGATCCAGCGTCAGGAATTTGGATTGACCGGTGACGATGGCATCGACAAATTCGGCGTTGTTCTGGATTTTACCGCTGGAGTGGCCGTAGCTCAGCGTCGGCGCGCCCACTTTCTCCAGATCGGCTTTCTTGGCGCTGACCATGGCCTGACGCATGGTTTCCACCGCCTTGGTTACCGCCGTGGCATCGGCGCTTTGGGCGAAACAGCTGCTGCTCAACAGCAATGAAAGAAGGGCCGCGCCTGCAATTTTATACATGGTTATTCCTTACCAGTGACATCGTTAAAGAGGGGCAATGCTAACCAATTTCATGAGGTTACCGTTGTGACTGATCTCATGTATTTCAAAAAAAATAGTTTTTATTTATTTTTAATAAAACATTGTTTTGAAATTATCTCAAGCAATTGTCCGCGGAACATTGTGCGGGATGGCGGCAAGCGTTTCAATGTGATTAAACTCACAATTTTTGGCATTAATAAATTATTACTACCACGGCAATCTGTGCCACCGGGTGTAAACCCCTGATTGACATTGCGTGGCGGTCATAGCAATCAGAAAAGATCAAAAAACTCGGAAATTATTAAAAGCACGGGATTTTTGCGGGGCAGGGGAAATTTACTGAGTGGAATGATGGCGTTACACACAGCACAAAATCAGGCCGGCAATTGCCGGCCCTCACCCTGATGTGTGTTCTATTCTTATAAAGTGTTTAGTTATTCTAAACAACTCTGATGTTAAGTGATGCTAAACAGATTATCAAGCTAACTTTACTCATATTTGAAGATGATTCCAAAACGCCTGAAAGAAGCCCGGCACAGGGCCCAGCTGACACAGGAAAAGCTGGCGGTCATGGCTGGCATCGATGAGTCCACCGCCCGTTCCAGAATTAGTCAGTATGAAAATGGGATATATCGTCCCAATTTTGAAACCTGCTGTGCGTTTGCCCGCATCCTGAACGTACCCGAATGCTATTTCTACACGCTGGACGATGAGTTTGCCGCCGCGCTGCTGGCGCTGTATGTCTCGCACGCGGCATCGGCCAATATGCGTCTGGCGTCGAATGAAGGAGAAGAAGAAAAAGAAGAAAAAGAAGAAAAAGACGCTGCCGACTGGCAAAAACGGGGTTAAGCCTACCGCCGCCAGGCCATCTTAGACCTAACCCTTTCCATTGCCGTATCGAGGCGTAGCAACGTCTCGCAGCCGCCATCCCGCCCCGCGTAAGCCTTGCCGTTCCGGCCAATTCCTTAAATGTGTTAAATTATTTCTTGAATCAATAAATAAGAAAGATAATAATTCTCATTTAGTTTCAATTTCATTCACCTGTCAATGGAAAGATATAATGAGAAGGGTCTTGCGCTTAACACGTTCCACTCTGCTGTGTTCACTCGCTTTCGCGGCGCCGTTATTCACCTATGCCGAGGATACCCTGGTGGTTACCGCGGCCCAGACGGCCGACAGCGCCGATGCGCCGACCCGGGGCTACACAGCCAACACCAGCCGCGGAGCGACCAAAACCGATCAGCCGCTGATTACCACCGGCCAGTCGGTGTCGGTGGTGACGCGCCGGCAAATGGACGATCAGGCCGCCCTGACGGTGAACAGCGCGTTGAATTATACGCCGGGGGTATTTACCAACTTCGCCGGCGGCGCGACCCGCTACGAGACCGTTTCCCTGCGCGGATTCCACGGCGGCGATACCAATAATACCTTCCTGGACGGCCTGCGGTTGATGAGCGACGGCGGCAGCTATAACAACCTGCAAATCGATCCCTGGTTCCTGGAGCGCGTCGATGTGATTCGCGGTCCGTCGTCGGCGCTTTACGGCCAGACCATTCCCGGCGGCCTGGTGATGATGACGTCCAGACGCCCCCGTTTTGCCAGCGAAGGGCATATCAAGCTGATGGCCGGCAATAACGCCACCACCGGCGCGGCGTTCGACTATACCGGCGCCGTCAGCGATCAATGGGCGTTCCGCCTGACGGGCATCACGCGCCATAGCGATACCCAGTACGATCACCAGCGCGAGGAACGCTATGCCATCGCGCCGTCGCTGTTATGGCAGCCGGACGGCAACACGTCGCTGCTGTTAAAAGCCTATCTGCAAAAAGATCCGTCGGGCGGTTATCACAGCGCGGTGCCGGCGGACGGCAGCCTGTACGCCAGCAGCGGCGCCAAGCTGGACCGCGGGTTTTTTGACGGCGAAAGCAGCCTGAATACCTTTAAGCGCCGCCAGCAAATCTACGGCTATGAATTCGACCATAGCATCGACGACGTCTGGTCAATCCGCTCCAACGGCAGTTATACCCATGCCAACGTCGACCAGCAGCAGGTTTACCAGATTGGCTGGAACAGCGATCGTACATTGCTTAACCGCTATTATTCCGGCGAATCGTCCTCGCTTGCCGCTTACGCCATGGATAACCAGCTGGTGGCCGATTTCAGCACCGGCGACCTACAGCATAAAGTGGTGCTGGGCGGTGAATACCATGAATATACCAACGACCTGTGGGACGACAGCGCCTACGCCACCCCGCTCAATGCGCTCACCGGCGTCAGCGGCGGCCCGGGGCTGTTCACCGACTACGGCCTGACCGTGCCGGGCGTCACGCGCGTCGATGCCAAACGCCGCTACTCACAAAGCGGGGTCTATCTGCAAGATGAGATGACGCTGGATAAATGGCACCTGGATCTGTCCGGGCGCTACGATCGCATCGTGGCCAAAAATACCACGTTCAATACCGACACCACCTACCGGCGCCAGGACGATCATATCAGCGGCCGCGGGTCGCTGCTGTATGCCTTTGACAGCGGCATTTCGCCTTATGTCAGCTTTAGCCAGGCCGTCACGCCGCAGGCCTTGTCCGGCGCCGACGGCAACCTGTTGAAACCGACCACCAGCGAGCAGTACGAAGCCGGGATAAAATACCAGCCCCCCGGTGCTTCGTCGCTGTATACCCTGGCGGTTTACGACCTGACGCAAAAAGATGTGGCCAACCGTATCGTGCAGGGCAGCTATTATGTCCCGGCGGGCAAGGTACATTCCCAGGGGATTGAACTGGAGGCCCGCACGCAGCTCACCGAGCGTCTGGCCGGCATCGCCGGCTATACCTATAACCGGGTACGCTTCAGGGACGCCGTGGACGGCAACGACGGCAACACGCCTTATGTCACGCCGGATCAGATGGCGTCGCTCTGGGCGCAGTACCAGGCGGATTACGGCATCAACCTGGGCGGCGGGGTGCGTTATATCGGCCAGCAGTGGGCAGATAATGAAAACACGCGGCGCGTGCCGTCGGTGACCCTGCTGGATGTTTCGCTACGCGCCGATCTTGCCGCCTGGAACCCGCAGTGGAAGGGGGCCTATGTGCAGCTTAACGCCAATAACCTCACCGATCGGAAATACGTGGCGGCCTGTTATGGCACCGGCTATTGCTATTGGGGCGCGGAGCGCTCGCTGGTGGCCACCGTGGGCTACGATTTCTGATCAACAGGCAAAAGGCACGGGCCGGGGAAAGGATGTCCAGGCGCGTCAAGGGGGAGGGGAGAGGGAAAATAGGCGGATGAGGGGGGGCGGGCCGGGTTTCCCGCCCGCCCCCTATACAGGATTACGCCGGAACGTTTTTCAGCACCAGCCGCTGGATTTTACCCACCACCAGCAAATAGCACAGCATCGACATAATGGCCGAGCAGCCGACAAAAATCAGCGCGCTGTTAAACGAGTGCAGATTTTTGACCAGAAAACCAATCAGCAACGGGGTGACGATGGAGGCGACATTGCCGAACACGTTGAAGATGGCGCCGCACAGGCCGATCACCTCTTTCGGCGCGGTATCCGCAATCACCGGCCAGCCCAGCGCGCCGAAGCCTTTACCGAAGAATGCCAGCGCCATCAGCGCCACCACCAGCACCGTATTATCGGTGTAGTTGCAAAGGATCATGCTGGATGCGAGCAGCATGCCGAACACGATCGGCGCCTTGCGGGCAAAGGTAAGCGAACAGCCGCGCTTAAGCAGGAAATCCGACACCACGCCGCCCGAAATACCGCCGACAAAACCGCATAACGCCGGAATGGAGGCGATGATGCCTACCTTAAGGATGCTCATCCCTTTTTCCTGCACCAGATAGATGGGGAACCAGGTCAGGAAGAACCAGGTAATGGTGTTGAGGAAATACTGGCCGAAAAAGATGCCCAGCATCATACGGCTGGTGAGCAGTTGCTTAACGTAGTTCCATTTCGGTCCGTTATCCTTCGCCTTTTTGCTGTCCATATTGACCACGCCGCCGCCCTGCTCGATATAATCCAGCTCGGCGCGCGACGCGTAGGGGGATTCAAACGGGTTATGGACAAATTTTATCCACAGAAACGTCAGGATAAAACCGATGACGCCCATGACGGTAAAGACGTGTTTCCAGCTCCACGCATAGACCAGCCAGCCCAGGAAAGGCGAAAAAATCGCCAGGGAAAAATACTGCGCGGCGTTGAAAATCGACGACGCCGTGGCGCGCTCCTTGGCCGGGAACCACGCGGCGACAATACGGGCATTGGCCGGGAAAGCCGGGGCTTCGGCGAAGCCCAGCAGGAACTGCAGCATAAACAGCGAAAAGACCGCCATCGGCACCGACAGCACCCCGACGAATCCTTGCAGCAGGGTGAACAATGACCAGAAAAACAAACTGTAGCTATAGACTTTAATCGACCCGAACCGGTCAAGCAGCCAGCCGCCGGGGATTTGCATCAACAGATAGGCGATGCCGAACGATGAAAAAATCATGCCCAGGTTGACCACATCCAGCCCCAAATCGTGGGACACCGCTGTGCCGGCTATCGACAGGGTAACCCGGTCGGCATAGTTAACCGCCGTAATAATAAATATAAATAACAGCACCACATAACGTACATGGGTCCTGCCTTTTTGGTCCAAAGTGGACTCGATTGCCATACGATGTCTCCGCGTTAACGCTGCGCGCCTAAGGCATTTATTCCCGGCGAATTGTCGCCGCCGCCATAGGCCTCATAATTAAAATACTGTCTGTCGGTAGGGGACTGGGTATACGTTGAATGGGTATCGGCGCGATACGTAAAAAAGAAGAGGTATCAATCGCCATCCGTAATTTGAGCAGGCAGTATAAAAATGGCGCCAGGGTAAGTCATTATGCAAATGACCAATATTAGAGCCGGGATTAGGACTATTTTTGTGGGAACATGGAGTCTGTGCGGTGGATCATAAATATGGGTTTTAGATAATTTTTAATTTTAATATTGCGATGGTGATCACAATTTATAGGTATTTCGCCGCATAATAAATTAAAAAATTATGGAGAGAGATGTTTTTGCCCAACTGCGGCATCCCTTTTTCGGCCGGGTTAGTATTCCACGATTAGTTGATAAATTAAACTAAATTTGTAATGGCGTGGATATTCTCCGTGCGGCAAAGCACGGCATTATTCATATTCATAATAATGAAATGCCGTTTTAATTTAAAAACACCGGTAATTATCACGCTGATATCGGCAATAAGCGCAGGCGCGGTCAACGGTCGGCGCACGGTGAATCCGCGGGGGGAATGAACCGGGCAGCCTGTTTCCCCCGGCGCGTTAGCCGCAGGAAACAGGCGTGATTTACGGGCCATGCCGGCCCCGGGTAGGATCAATAAGGCGCGTCGGGCGTGGTGATGCGGATCAGCTTTTCATTGACGAATTCATGAATCCCCGCCGGGGATTGTTCGCGGCCATAGCCGGAGTTTTTGGTGCCGCCAAACGGCAGCTCCGGGGCAATACCTGTGGTATGGTTGATATAGACCATACCGGAATCGATTTGCCGCGCCACCGCCACGGCCCTGGCGGTATCGGTGCCGAAGACGGTGCCCCCCAGGCCGAAGATGGAGTCGTTGGCCAGCGCAATCGCCTGCGCCTCGTCCTTGACGGCATACACGCACAGCACCGGTCCGAAGATTTCCTCGGCGTAGGCCGCCATGCCGGGTTTGATGCCGGTGAGGATGGTCGGTTCCATATACGCGCCCGGCCGGTCCACGCGGTGGCCGCCGTAGATCAGTTTGGCGCCTTCCCTCACTGCGGTTGCCACCTGCTCAACGATCTCCCCGGCCGCTTTTTCACTGCTGAGCGGGGCGAGCTGCGTGGACGGATCCAGCGGGTCGCCGATCCTGATCTTTTCATAAATGGCCCGCGCCTTGGCGATAAATGCCTCGGCGACGTCTTCCAGCACGATAATACGCTTGGGCGACACACAGACCTGGCCGGCGTTCCATAAACGTCCCATGGCGGCGGTTTTTACCGCCAGATCAAGATCGGCATCCGCCAGCACCACAAAGGCGTCGCTGCCGCCCAGCTCCAGGGTCGATTTCTTAACATGTTTGCCGGCCTCGGCGGCAAAGCTTGATCCCGCCGCCTCGCTGCCGGTCAGAGACACGCCCTTGATGCGCTTATCGCCTATTAATTGCGATACCTTGGCGCCGGGCACGAACAGATTAGTGTAAACGCCCACGGGCGCGCCGGCATCGATAAAGATACGCTCCATCATGGCCGCGCACTGCGGTACGTTGGAGGCGTGTTTCAACACCATGGTATTCCCGGCCATGATATTCGGCGCCGCCGAACGGGTGATCTGGTAGAAAGGGAAATTCCAGGGCTGCACGCTCAGCAGCACGCCGAGGGGGTCATAGCTGAGAAACGCGCTGCCAATCCCGGTTTCCAGGGGCTTGTCGGCCAGGAACCGTTCGCCGTGATCGGCATAATAATCAAATATATCGGCGCACAGTTGCACTTCGCCCACGCCTTCGGCGTGCAGTTTGCCCATTTCAATGGTACACAGCTTGCCCAGCTCATCCTGGCGATCGCGCAAAATGGCGGCCACGTTATGCAGCAGTTTGGCCCGCTCGGCGAACGGGGTTTTTTTCCATTGCTGGAAGGCGGCGTCGGCGGCGGCCAGGATCTGTTCGATCTGCTGGTCGGACATAACGTCGAATTGCTTTTCGATTTTATTGGTGGCGGGATTAACCGTTTTGATCGACGACGGTGCGGCTGTCTGTACGCTCATGATAATGCTGTCCTTATGAAACGACCGGTGATGTGAAGGATCTAACGCGATATCCTGTGCATGCAGTATAGTCCCCCACGGAATTATTTCTCAAGGTATTACCCTATCGAAGCCATCGGCCGATTGACGCCCGGACGCGTGTTTTCATCTCCGATCGTTGTCCGGATCGGGCGGAGGCAACGAGCGCTTATGTTGCGCGCCGCGCGCGAATGGCTTGATCTTTTTTTCTTTATCTATACTATACCCCCCTATACTATATTTTCATACGGGTCGGGAAATGCCTCGTTCAGCTGAAGATAAAAAACGCGTCCTGCTGCGGGTCCGGCGCATCAAAGGGCAGGTGGAGGCGCTGGAGCGCGGCCTGGAAACGGGCGTCGACTGCGGCGCGCTGCTGCAGCAGATCGCCGCCATCCGCGGCGCTTCCCACGGCCTGATGTCTGAAATTATGGAAATTCATATCCGCGACGAACTGGGCGAGGAAGACCTGACGCCGGCGCAGAAGGCGGCCCGGCTTAACGATGTCGCCAGCCTGGTGCGTTCCTATTTGAAGTAATGACGCCGTCGACGGTAAGATGTTGACCGGTGCTGTTTATGATTGGAGAAACCTTATGAAATCTCGTGCAGCCGTTGCCTTCGGGCCGGGCCAGCCTCTCAAAATCGTTGAGATTGACGTTGCGCCGCCGCAAAAGGGCGAGGTGCTGGTGAGGATTACCCACACCGGCGTCTGCCACACCGACGCTTTCACCCTGTCGGGAGACGACCCCGAAGGGCTGTTTCCCGCCGTGCTGGGCCATGAGGGCGGCGGCATTGTAATGGAAGTGGGCGAAGGCGTAACCAGCGTAAAGCCCGGCGATCATGTCATTCCCCTGTATACCGCCGAATGCGGCGTCTGCAAATTCTGCACCTCCGGCAAAACCAACCTGTGCCAGGCGGTACGCGTTACGCAGGGTAAGGGCCTGATGCCGGACGGCACCACCCGTTTTTCCTATAACGGTCAGCCCCTTTATCACTATATGGGCACCAGTACCTTCAGCGAATATACCGTGGTGGCCGAGATTTCCCTGGCGGTGATCAATCCCAAGGCGCCGCTGGAAAAAGTCTGCCTGCTCGGCTGCGGCGTCACCACCGGCATCGGCGCGGTGCATAACACTGCCAAGGTCAAGGCCGGCGACACCGTCGCCATTTTCGGCCTGGGCGGCATAGGCCTTGCAGCGATCCAGGGCGCGGTGCAGGCCAAGGCCGGGCGGATTATCGCCGTCGACACCAATCCGGGTAAATTTGATCTGGCCCGCTCGATGGGCGCCACCGATTGCATCAATCCCAAGGATCATGCGCGGCCGATCCAGGAGGTGATTGTCGAACTCACCGACGGCGGCGTGGATTTCAGTTTTGAATGCATCGGCAACGTCGATGTTATGCGCGCGGCGCTCGAGTGTTGTCACAAGGGCTGGGGCGAAAGCATCATTATCGGCGTAGCCGGCGCCGGCAAGGAGATCCGCACCCGTCCGTTCCAACTGGTTACCGGCCGGGTATGGCGCGGGTCCGCCTTCGGCGGCGTCAAGGGGCGCACGCAGTTGCCGGGCATGGTGGAGCAGGCCATGGCCGGTGAAATCAATCTCGATCCCTTTATCACCCATACCCTGCCGCTGGAGCGGATTAACGACGCGTTCGATTTAATGCATGAAGGTAAATCCATTCGCACCGTAATCCACTTCTGACGCCGTCCCACGCGCCGTCGCTGGATGTAACGCCGGCGGCTCGGGGGAGGCTTATAGCCCCCGCGGCGAGGGTTCGTTTGCCGTGCGTTAGCGGGAGGCAAGGTTTATGCCGCCTCGGCGAGGGTTCGTTTGCCGTGCGTTAGCGGAAGGCAAGGCTTATGCCGCCTCGGCGAGGGTTCGTTTGCCGTGCGTTAGCGGGAGGCAAGGCTTATGCCGCCTCGGCGAGGGTCCGTTTGCCGTGCGTTAGCGGGAAGCAAGGCTTATGCCGCCTCGGCGAGGGTTCGTTTGCCGTGCGTTAGCGGGAGGCAAGGCTTATGCCGCCTCGGCGAGGGTTCGTTTGCCGTGCGTTAGCGGGAGGCAAGGCTTATGCCGCCTCGGCGAAGGTTCGTTTGCCGTGCGTTAGCGGGAGGCAAGGCTTATGCCGCCTCGGCGAGGGTTCGTTTGCCGTGCGTTAGCGGGAGGCAAGGCTTATGCTGCCTCGGCGAAGGTTTCGCTTGCCGTGCGTTCGGTGGTTATATGGCGTGTCCGGTGCCGGCAAGCGACAAAGAGGCCGTACCGCGACGGCCTCCTTGACCTCCGCGCGTCCGGCAGGTCGTGCGCCGCTGCGCGGTTCCCGGCATCACCCATCCCGGCTTTGGGACCGTCCGGGATGCGCTCCCGGCGCAGCCCGGACTTTCGCCGCTCCCGGCGGCTCATCCCGCCATGATGGGCGCTGCCGGCGCACTCTATGCCGGCACCACGTCAACACCATCGTCTGTGAGTAAAACAGCGTTTTTAGGTTTCTTGCGGCATGCACTTACCGGGAAAAATATCAGCATCCATTTGGGATATGAGCTAAGAGATAAAAGCTAAAAGCTAAAAGCTAAAAGCTAAAAGCTAAAAGCTGACGCTTACTGCTAAAACTCAAAACTCAATATGCAAAACAGAATAATGAATGTCTTACTGCCTGACTGCATTTTGCTGTGCCGACGGCATTCCATCGCCATTGCATCCCTAATGGTCAATCCTATGCCGACGCCAGTCCCTATCCTAAGCAGCAGCGCCGCAGTCACTTCATAAAACGCTTGGCCAACAGCGACATGTGGACCGGCATAAAGCGCGCTGACGGCGCCTGTGCCCCCGGCATGAGCCGCCGGGAGCGGCGAAAGGCCCGGTTGCGCCGGGAGCGCTAACCGGGCCGGTGCATAACGGGGGAACTGGCGGCGGAAGGCATCGCGCAGCGACGCGCGACCTGCCGGGCGCGCGGAGGTCAAGGAGGCCGTCGCGCTACGGCCTCCTTGTCGCTTGCCGGCGCCCGGCACTGCATATAAACACCGAACGCACGGCAAGCGAAACCCCCGCCGTGGCAACATAAACCCCCCAGCTCCGGCGATAAAAATCCCCCGCCACGGCGACATTCACCCCAGCGGGCATCCTTATTGCCAGACCGCACCAGCCCCATGGCGCGCTTGCAATCAAAAAATAAGCCCCGCAGGCCCCGCCCGCAACGCAGACGCGTTAAAGAGTGAGCGAACCCGCCAAATCCCGCTATTTCCCATACGGCAAATAATGATTGCTCAGCATGCATTTTTTGAGGCTGTAAAACTCGCCCGGCGGTGCTATTTATAATCCCAGGTATTTCATCGAAAGTTATGCGGGCCATCATGACGAATTAACGCAGGGCGTTTTAATCGCATTGGTTTTAAACCACGAAGATAGCAACGCCTTATTGTATTTAACCTCACAAGGCTGGATGGGGATTATCCGCCAAGGCGGACTATTGCCCGGCACTGGCAGACCGATGAAATAAACATAATTCTATTCCATCCGGAGAAATATAATGTCGCAAACAGAGGCATGGGAAAAACTTGCCAATAAAGAATTGGGACGGCTGGGCAAAAGCGTCGACGATTTAACTACCCTCACCGCGGAAGAAATCAGCATCAAGCCGCTTTACACCGCCGACGACCTGTCCGACCTGGAGGTCACCGGTTCGCTGCCGGGCATGGCGCCCTTTGTGCGCGGTCCCCGCGCAACGATGTACGCCGCCCAGCCCTGGACCATTCGCCAGTATGCCGGGTTTTCCACCGCCACTGAATCCAACGCCTTTTACCGCCGCAACCTGGCGGCCGGCCAAAAGGGGCTCTCCGTCGCCTTCGATTTGCCTACCCATCGCGGTTACGACTCGGATAATGAACGCGTGGCCGGCGACGTCGGCAAAGCCGGCGTGGCTATCGACAGCGTCGAAGACATGAAAATACTGTTCGACCAAATCCCGCTGGATAAAATGTCGGTGTCCATGACCATGAACGGCGCGGTGATCCCCATCATGGCGTTTTATATCGTGGCCGCCGAAGAGCAGGGCGTGCCGCCGGCAGCGCTGACCGGTACCATCCAAAATGATATTTTAAAAGAATACCTTTGCCGCAATACCTATATTTATCCGCCCAAACCCTCGATGCGCATTATTTCCGATATTATTGCCTACTGTTCCGGCAATATGCCCAAATTCAACACCATCAGCATCAGCGGCTACCATATGGGCGAAGCCGGGGCCAACTGCGTACAGCAGGTGGCGTTTACCATCGCCGACGGCATTGAATATATCCAGGCGGCGCTGGCCGCCGGCCTGGATATAGATGACTTCGCGCCGCGCCTGTCGTTTTTCTTCGGCATCGGCATGGACCTGTTTATGAATGTCGCCATGCTGCGCGCCGCCCGTTATTTATGGAGCGAGGCGGTAAGCGGTTTTGGTTCCACCAACCCCAAATCCCAGGCGCTGCGCACCCATTGCCAAACCTCGGGCTGGAGCCTGACGGAACAAGACCCCTACAATAATGTCATCCGCACCACCGTCGAAGCGCTGGCGGCGGTACTGGGCGGCACGCAGTCGCTGCATACCAACGCCTTTGACGAGGCGCTGGGGCTGCCCACCGATTTCTCCGCCCGCATCGCCCGCAACACCCAAATTATCCTGCAGGAAGAATCGGCGGTGTGCCGTACCGTCGATCCCCTTGCCGGTTCGTATTATGTGGAAAATCTCACCGACCAGGTCGTCAAGGCGGCGCGGGAAATTATCCGCCAGATAGGCGAGGTGGGCGGCATGGCCAAAGCCATTGAGGCCGGCCTGCCCAAGCGCATGATTGAAGAAGCCTCCGCCCGCCAGCAGTCGCTTATCGACCAGGGCAAACGGGTGATTGTCGGGGTGAACAAATACAAGCTGGCGCAGGAAGACGCCACCTCGGTGCTGGAAATCGATAACGTCAAGGTGCGCCAGGAACAGGTCGAACGCCTGCGGCAAATCCGCGCCGCCCGCGACGGCGGCGCCGTTGCCGACGCGCTCGGCATGATCAGCCGGGCGGCGCGCGACGGGGGCAACCTGTTGGAAGCGGCGATCCACGCCGCGCGGAGCCGCGCCACGCTCGGCGAAATTTCAACCGCCATCGAGGACGCCTTCGGCCGCTACCTGGTGCAGACCAACTGCGTGACCGGCGTTATCGCCAACAGTTACCACCAGAGCGCGGAAGGCGCGGCGGAATTTGATCAGATCAAGGCCGCCACCGACCGCTTCCTGGCCGAACAGGGGCGCCGCCCGCGCATTCTGGTGGCTAAAATGGGCCAGGACGGCCACGACCGCGGGGCCAAGGTGATTGCCAGCGCCTACTCCGACCTCGGGTTTGACGTCGATCTCAGTCCGATGTTTTCCACGCCGGAGGAAATCGCCAAACTGGCGGTGGAAAATGACGTGCACGTGATCGGCGCCTCTTCGCTTGCCGCCGGCCATAAGACGCTAATTCCGGCGCTGGTGGCTGCGCTGGCCGGCTACGGCCGTCAGGATATCAAGGTGGTGGCGGGCGGGGTGATACCGCCGCAGGATTATGATTTCCTCTACCGCCGGGGCGTGGCCGCCATCTACGGGCCGGGCACGCCGATGCTGGCCAGCGTGCGCGATGTGCTGGATAAAATCGGGCTTTGCCATGCTTAGCGCCGGCCAGTTGGATCAGACTGTCGGGCAATTGCTGGCGGGCGATCGGGTGGCCCTGGCGCAGGGGATGACGCTTATCGAAAGCGTCCACCCCGCGCATCAGGCGCTGGCCACGCAACTGCTCGACCGCATCATGCCCCATACCGGCCGGGCGAAACGGCTGGGTATTACCGGCGTGCCGGGCGCCGGCAAAAGCACGTTTCTCGAGGCCCTGGGCGGTTACGTGCTGACGCTGGGCCTGAAAGTGGCGGTTATCGCCATCGACCCCAGCAGCCCGCTCAGCGGCGGCAGCATCCTCGGCGATAAAACCCGCATGTCGCTGCTTTCCCGCGCGCAGCGGGCGTTTATCCGCCCGGTGCCCACCGGCGGCTACCTGGGGGGGACCAGCCGCCGTACCCGCGAACTGATGCTGCTGTGCGAGGCGGCGGGCTATGACCTGGTGATCGTGGAAACCGTGGGGGTCGGGCAAAGCGAAGTGGATATCGCCCAACTGGTGGACTGTTTTCTCTCGCTGCAGCTGGCCGGCGCCGGCGATGAACTGCAGGGCATCAAAAAAGGCATTATGGAAATGGCCGATATTATCGTTATCAACAAAGATGACGGCGATAACCGCGCCCGGGTGGCGCTCACGGCGCACATGTACCGGGCCTCGCTCGCCATCATGCGGCGCAAATATCCGGCCTGGACGCCGCCGGTGCTGACCTGCAGCGCCCTGGAAGCGCGGGGCATCGCCGAGCTCTGGCGCGCCGTCGGCGATTTTTATGATCGGATGGCGGTGGATAACGGACTGATGGCGCTGCGCAAACGCCAGCAGCTGGATGCCATGCGCAGGCAGATCGAGGAAAACACCCTGGCGGCCCTGTTCGCCCGCGGCGATATCCAGGACCGGTACCGGCAGGCGCTGGAGCAGGTGGAAAACCACCGTATATCGCCGCGCGCCGGCGTGGACAACGTCACCCACTTTATTGTCGAAAAATTAAACCATTAAGGGAAATGAATTATGGCGTACGAATTTGTCAAAGTGCTGATCGAAAACCGGGTGGGTATTATTGAGTTTAACTATGCCAAAAAGCTTAATGCGCTGAGCGCGGTGTTTATCCGCGATATCCTGCAGGCGCTGGAAGATCTGAATAATATCGATATCCGCTGCGTTATCCTGCGCGCGCCGAAAGGCTCCAAGGTTTTCTCCGCCGGCCATGATATCTATGAGTTGCCGAAAACCCGGCGCGACCCGCTGGCCTACGACGACCCGCTGCGCCAGATCACCCGCGCCATCCAGAAATTTCCCAAGCCGATTATCTCCATGGTGGAAGGCAGCGTCTGGGGCGGGGCGTTTGAACTGATCATGAGTTCCGATATCATTATTTCCAGCAACCTGTCCACCTTCTCCATGACCCCGGTCAACCTGGGGGTGCCCTACAACCTGGTGGGCATCCATAACCTGATCCGCGACGCCGGTTTTCATATCGTCAAGGAGCTTATCTTTACCGCCGCGCCGATCTCCGCCGAACGGGCGCTGAACGTCGGCATTCTTAACCATATCGTCGATCCATCCGAGCTGGAGTCCTTCACGATGCGCATGGCCTGCGTGATTGCTGAAAAGGCGCCGCTGGCGGTGGCGGTGATCAAGGAAGAACTCCGGGTACTCGGCGAAGCCCATACCCTCAATTCCGATGAGTTTGAACGTATCCAGGGGCTGCGCAGGGTGGTGTACGACAGCCAGGATTACCAGGAAGGGATGGCGGCCTTTATGGAAAAACGCAAGGCGAATTTTATCGGCCACTAAGCCGCGCGGTGAACCGGCGCAAGGAGTGATCAGGATGAACCAGGATTTTACGGTAATGACGGCGGATGAAGCCGCGCAATTAATCTCCCATGGCGATATGGTGGCCTTTAGCGGCTTTACCCCGGCCGGCGCCCCCAAAGCCCTGCCCGCGGCCATGGCCCGGCGGGCGATAGCGCTGCACCTGCGGGAACAGCCTTATCGCATCAAACTGCTCACCGGGGCGTCCATCGGCGCGCTGGCGGACAACCAGCTCGCGGAAGCCGACGCCGTGGAGTGGCGCGCGCCGTACCAGACCGCGCCTGCGCTGCGCGATAAGATAAACCAGGGCGCGGTGAATTTTGTCGACCTGCATCTTAGCGAAGTGGCGCAAATGGTCAATTACGGCTTTTTCGGCCCGATTGATATCGCGGTTATCGAAGCCTCGGCGGTGACCAGGGAAGGTCGGGTGTACCTGACCAGCGGCATCGGTAACGCGCCGGTCTACCTGCAGCAGGCGCGGCGGGTCATTATTGAGCTTAACGACTATCATTCCCCGCGCATCCGCGAGATGAGCGATATCGTTTCCCTCGGCGCGCCGCCGTTGCGCACCATGGTGCCGATTTTCCATACCCTGGATCGGGTTGGGGAAAATTATGTGCAAATCGACCCGCAAAAAATCATCGCCGTGGTGCCCACCCATCTGGCGGACCAGATTACCGAGTTCGGCAACGAGAATCCGCTGTGCCTGCAAATCGCCCGCAACGTCGAGCAGTTTCTGCTGAAGGAACTGCACGCCAAACGCATTCCCGACGGGTTCCTGCCGTTGCAGAGCGGCGTCGGCAATATCAACAACGCGGTGCTGAAGGTGTTGGGCCGGAACCCGGATATTCCGCCGTTTATGATGTATTCAGAGGTGCTGCAGACCTCGGTCATCGAACTGCTCGAGCAGGAGCGGATTATCGGCGCCAGCGCCTCGAGCCTCACCGTGCCGCCCTCGGTGCTGGAGCGGATTTATCAGAATATGGACTTTTTCAGCGAGCGCATCGTGCTGCGGCCGCAGGAAATTTCCAATAATCCGGAAATCATCCGCCGTCTGGGGGTCATTGCCCTGAATGTCGGCCTGGAGTTCGACATCTACGGCCATGCCAATTCCACCCATGTGGCCGGCGTCAATTTAATGAACGGCATCGGCGGCAGCGGCGATTTCGAGCGCAATGCCTATCTATCCATCTTTATGGCGCCGTCCATTGCCAAGGGCGGCAAGATCTCCACCATCGTGCCGATGTGCTCCCATGTGGATCACAGCGAACACAGCGTGAAAGTGATTATCACCGAACACGGCGTGGCCGACCTGCGCGGGCTGCCGCCCATCCAGCGCGCCGAGGCCATTATCGGCAACTGCGCCCATCCGATGTACCGGGACTATCTGTATACCTACCTGGCGCGGGGTAAAAGCGGCCATATACATCACGATCTGGCCCATGCCTTCGATTTGTACCAGAACCTGGAACAGTACGGCAGCATGCTAGTGTGAGGACGGCGGCTCATCGGCGGTGGTGCCGTTGCGGTCATGCTCAATGGCAGCAACCAGCCGGCCGAGGGTTTTACAGTTGCGCAGCGAATAGAGATATTCCGGCATGTACATCGGCTTATTGGGCGCGTCAAAGTATTTCAGGCTGGCGGGATTGACAAACCGGTAGGCGAAATGGGGCACCACCGTCAGGAATTGCCCGCGGCTGACGGCGCTGATCTTGGCCAGGAAGCTGTAGGGACGATAGATAATGGTGGGGGTAATGCCGGCATAACGGAAGTGCGAGTCGATAAGCGACTCGAAATTGGCCCGGTGCTGGAACCGCATCTGCAGCCAGGGCAGGGTATGCAGCAGCACGCTGGCCTGCACATTGTCATGGATGCGCGATACCAGGAATCCCAGCCGCAGCGGTTCAAGCGGCGTTATCAGCATGCTGGACATTTCGGCGATGCGCGTCGAGGCCTGCTGCGGCGAGATAATCATGTCCACGTCATGGTCCAGCAGGCCGGAAACCAGATCGTTTTCATTAAAATCGAAGGGTTTGGTGGTGAAGCCGTCAAACTTGTCGCCCAGGCTGATAAGCTGATCGAAGATCATCGTCGGGTAAGCGGTGTCGATGCCGATAACGCAGTGTTTCTGATGGTGGCTGGCGGCCAGCATGATATCCGCGTCGATGCTTGCCAGACGCTGGTAGATGGGATAAAGCATCTGGTACAGCTCCTGCCCGGCCTTGTTCAGGCTGATGCTGTTATCGGTGCGCGAGAACAGCTCATAACCGACCATCTCCTCCAGCGCGGCGATGCTTTTACCGAAGGGCGAGGCGGTCATATGCAGTTTTTCGGCGGCTTTGGCGATATTGTTGGTCTGGGCCAACACGATAAAATTCACCAGCTTCTTGGAAACAAAAATACTCATAAGTGCTTTTCACGCCCTGCCGCCGATACGTCTGTCCCGCCGCCGCGCCGCCATGGCCGGAAAAAGCCCACGACAAAACGGCCGCCACGCCATGCCTGGTTTAGAAGTAACAAAATCCCGGCGTGCGAAACGAGAAAGCCATCACACATTGCCGTCCTTGACGATTTTTTGCTATCGGCCATGCCCGCGCCGCCGGCGAACCGAACGGTCAGGCCCGGCGCAGCTCCGCGGCGTAGCGGCGGAAGATAAACAGGCACCATGCCAGGGACACGATAGCCAGCAGGGCGCCGAGATAGCCGATATACGCCAGATCCGCGCGCAGGATAAACTGGTTGCCCAACAGCGCGCCGGCGCCGATGCCCAGATTGAAGATGCCCGAGAACAACGACATGGCCACATCGGTGGCGTCCGGGGCCAGCGCCAGTACCTTCACCTGCATGCTCAGGCCGATGGCCATAAACGCCATGCCCCAAATCACGCTCAGGCCGGCAAAACTGATTTTATACCCGGCGGCGGGCTGCAGAACCAGCAGGCAGACGACCACCAGCACGATAGACGTGACCAGCAGGGCGGTGGGATATTTATTGCTGCATACGCCGAACACCACGCTGCCGATAATGCCCGAACCGCCGAAAATCAACAGCAGTAAGGTGGTGTAATCATCGCCCAGCGCCGCCGCATGGCGGATAAACGGCTCGATATAGCTGTAGACGGTGTAATGCGAGGTGACGATCAGCACCGCCAGCAGGTAAAGCGACATCAGCGCCGGGCGTTTTAGCAGCATGGGCACGCTTTTCAGCGAACCGGAGTGCTCGCTGGGCAGCTTGGGCAGCAGTTTGATAATAAAGACCAGGGTCGCCAGGGCGAAAATGCCAATCACCAGGAAGGTGATGCGCCAGCCCAGCAACTGGCCGACAATGCGGCCCAGCGGCAGTCCCAGCACCATGGCAAGGGCGGTGCCGGTGGACAGCATGCTCAGCGCCTGGGTTTTTTTACCCATCGGCGCGACGCGGATCGCAAGCGATGCCGTAATAGACCAGAATACAGCATGCGCCAGGGCGATGCCGATTCTGGATAGCACCAGTACCGTGAAGTTCCAGGCCACGAACGAGAGGATATGGCTGGCGATAAACAGGGCAAAGATCATCACCAGCAGGCCGCGCCGCTCAATATGGCTGGTCAGCAGCATAAAGGGCAGCGACATCAGCGCCACCACCCAGGCGTAGATGGTCAGCATCAGCCCGACCTGGGCGGTCTCCATCTGAAAACTCTGGGCGATATCGGTCAGCAGGCCGACCGGCACGAACTCGGACGTGTTGAAAATAAAGGCGGCAAACGCGAGGGTAATGACTCTTAGCCAGGCGGTCGAACGGGAAACATCTGGAGTATTCATTGAAATCAGCAGGCTATTTTTTACGATCGATTGGTTAACGTTCAATCAAGGTTAGACGAGGTCCGGCGGTTCTATCTGCAAGACGACGTGCTGGCGCGGTAATGATAATAAAATGAACGGCTGCCAAATGCCTAACGTTAGTTGCCGCCAGGCCGAAAAAGTCTTTTTTACGCTTTCAATTCATTAACCATTCAATTACAGAAAGTTAATCTATCCTCTTCGGCCGCGCCGCGCGCCATTTGTCCTGACGGGAGTGGATATGATCTTGCGAAAATACATCATGACCTTTTGCGCCGCCGCGCTCTGCGTCGCCGGCACGCTGATCCCGCCGGCCATCGGCGCGGATTTGCTGGCGCGCGTTAAAGCGGAAAAAGTCCTGACCGTGGCCACCGAGGCCCGCTACGCGCCTTTTGAAATGGTGCGCGACGGCAACATTATCGGCTTTGACGTGGATCTGATGCATCATATCCTGCAAAAACATTTGCCGGGCGTGCGCGTCAGACAGCTGGATTTGCCTTTTCAGGGCATCCTGCCCGGGCTGGATGCCAAAAAATTCGATTTCATGATCACGGCAATGATGGTGGACCGGCCGCGGATGGCGCGTTTCGCGTTTACCGTGCCGGTGGGCGAATCCACGGTGGCGCTGCTAAAGCGCGAAAACGACGCCGCGCTGACGACGCTTGCGGATCTGAACGGTAAGGTGGTGGGCACCGTGGCCGGCTCGAGCCACCTGCGGGTGCTGCAGGCGGTCGACCAGCGGCTGCGGGAACAGGGCATGACGGGCGTTAAAGAGATCAGGCAATACATCGCCTTTGACGAGGCCTATGCCGACCTGGCCAATCAACGTCTCGACGGCGTGGCGCAATCCCTTGCCAATCTCGGGCCGCTTATCAAGAGCCGCCCCGGCGTGTTCGCCGTCATGCGGCCGATGCTGGGGCCCACCACCTATTTCGCCTGGGCGGGACGCAAGGATGCCGACAGCGCCAGCCTGGTGAAACTGTTTAGCGACGGCATCGCCGAGGCCAACCGCGACGGTACCCTCAAGCACCTGCAGCTGAAATGGTTCGGCGTGGAAACGCCGCTGCCGCACGATAAAATGCCGGTACCCGATGTGTGACAAGGCGCGCGGCATGGACGACTTAACCGAGTTTTGCCACCTGCTCGCCTCCTGGCTGCCGATGCTTGCCGGCGGGGCGGCAACCACTGCCTCCCTCAGCGCTGCCGCCATGCTATGCGGCTTTTTCGCCGGCACCGGCATTTATTGTTTGCAGCGCGCGCGTCGGCCTGCTTGCCGCGGCCTGGCCCGCGCTTATGTCAGCGTGTTTCGCAGTACGCCGGTGCTGGTCCTGGTGCTGCTGTGCTATTACCTGCCCGGCGAACTGGGCGTTGAGGCCGGCGCCTGGGCCGCCGCCGCCGTGGCGCTCACCCTTAACAGCGCGGCCTATCAAGCGCAAATCCTGCGCGGCGGGTTTGCGGCCGTTCCCGCCGGGCAACAGGATGCGGCCCTGGCCTGCGGCCTGGGACCCTGGCAGGCGTTCTGGCATATTCGCCTGCCGCAGGCGCTGCGGCCGACGCTGCCGGCGTTTATTTCGGAGATGATTGATGTGATCAAAGCGTCGGCGGTGGTCTCGGTCATCGCCATCACCGATGTTATGCGGGTCGGGCAGCAACTGGCGTCCGCAAGCTACCGGATGCTGCCGGCCTATCTCGCCGTCGCCCTGGTCTACCTGGTGATGACCAGCCTGCTGGCCCTGGCGGGCCGCCATCTGGAACAGCGCTGGCGCAAGGAGCCTTCGTGAGCGATATCCTGCTGTACCTGCCTGATTTTGCGCAGGCCATGGCCATGACCCTGGCCCTCAGCCTGAGCGCGGCGATGGCCGGCGCCCTGGGCGGTTTTACGCTGCAGGCGCTGTGCAGCCGCTGCCGGCTGCTGTACCCGCCGTGGCGCGTTTATGTGTGGTTGATACGCGGCACGCCCTTTGTGGCCCAGCTATCGGTGATCTATTTTGGCCTGCCGGCGCTGGGGGTGATGCTCGGCGCGCTGCCCGCCGCCATTCTTTCGCTGACGCTCTACAGCGCCGCCTATTTCGGCGAAATTTTCCGTGGCGCCTGGTTAAGCATCGGCCGCGGGCAACTGGACGCCGCCCGGGCCCACGCCATCTCCCCATGGCAAAGTTTCTGGCATATCGAGACCCCGCAGGCGCTGCGTTTCAGCCTGCCGCTGCTGTGCAACCAGGTGATTTTAACCGTGAAGGAAAGCGCGGTGGCATCGATTATCACCCTGCCCGAGCTGACCATGGCCGCCGGACGCATTGCCGCCAGCACCTATAGCTATTTTTTGCCCTATGCCCTGCTTATCGCCGGTTACTGGCTGCTGGCGCAGGGGATAAGCCTGGCCGTCGGCTGGCTTGGCCGCCACTTATTTTCCGGAGGATACCCCTATGACCGGGCAACCCATCCTTGAACTGCGCGGCGTCGGCAAGTCTTTCGGCGCCCGGAGGATACTGAACGATATCACGCTGCAGGTGCACGCCGGTGAGGTGACAACCCTGATCGGGCCGTCGGGATCGGGCAAGACCACCGCGCTGCGCTGCATGAACTTCCTGGAGGCCTATGACCGGGGGGAAATTTTGATCAAAGGCCGCCTGCTGGGCTATCGCGGCCCGGGCCGGGCGGCAGGGGATCGGGACGGCGCCGCGGGTATCGCGCGGGTGCGGCGTCCGTTGGCCATGGTGTTCCAGCAATTCAACCTGTGGCCGCATATGACGGCGCTGGAGAATGTCGCCGCGCCGCTGATCCTGGGAAAAAGGCGGCCGCGCGCCGAGGCGCGCCGCGCTGCCGCCGCCGCGCTGGCGCAGGTAGGCATGGCGGAGCATGCCGGCGCCTGGCCGGCCCGGCTGTCGGGCGGCCAGCAGCAGCGTGTCGGCATTGCCCGCGCGCTGGCGCTGGAACCCGAGCTGCTGCTGCTGGATGAGCCCACCTCCGCCCTGGACCCGGAACGGGTGGAGGAGGTGCTGGAGGTTATCGGCGGGCTGGCGCGCCAGGGCATCACCATGATCATGGCGACCCATGAAATGTCCTTTGCCGCCCAGGTATCCACCCGGGTGGTGTTTATGGCCGAAGGCGCGATCGTGGAAAGCGGCGAGCCGGGGCGGTTGTTCCGCCACCCGGCGACCGGGCGCCTGACATCGTTCCTGGCGCCCTGGCTGCGGCGCCCGCTGCAATTTGGCGGCCCCGACGACGCAGAACCTAGGGCGCCGCGCGGGTGACGCGGTTTTTTTTTACCGCGGCCCGCTTTAGGGCGGATCAAATCACGATAACATAGTGGCGCGGCCTGACGGCGACGCCGGATAAAAGGAGGTTTATGCGCCGCAGGAAGGTATATTGTCACGGTATGCGTGAATGATAGCGACGAGGGCTTATGGATTATCCGCTGACCAGCAACACCCAGCAACTGAAGCTGATTAACGTTGCCCATGTCATTGAAACGATGAAAGCGCTTCGGCGCGGCACCAAAGCGACCGTGGCCCAGGCGACGGGCCTGAGCTTGGCGACCTGCGGGACGATATTGAACAGCTTATGCGCCAGCGGTGAAATATTGCACGAGGCGCTTGAGGCGTCCAGCGGCGGACGACCTGCGCAGCGTTTTATCTATAATGAGCATTTTTTTTATGTGTTCAGCCTCGCGGTGGCGGGGGAGCATGGTCATTACGTCTACGGCTATACGCTGACCACGGCTATCGGCACCCTCGTCGCCGGCGGCCGTGAAACGCTGCCCAGCGCCGATACCGCCAGCGTTATCGCCTTTATCCACGGCAAAACGGCGCAATACAACGTGCGCGCCATAGGTATCGGCCTGCCCGGCGTGATAGTGGACGGGCGGGTGCTGACCTGCGATATCTCCGCCTTCGAGGACGTGGCGCTGCGCGATATCCTGGCGGCCAGGTTCGCCGCCTTTATCCGCATCGGCAACGATATGAATTTTACCGCCTACGGTTTTTATAAAAACCGGCGCCTGAGCAAAGACCAGCCCCTCGCGTACCTGATGTTTCCGGAAAAACACTGCCCCGGCTGCGGCATTATCGTCGGCGGCAAGGCGCTCGAAGGCGCCACGCAGTTTGCCGGCGAAATTGCCCATTTGCCCTGCCTCAACCGCCCCGGCGCCGGGCGGGCACTGGCGCGCACCGTGGCCGATACGGTTATTTCACTGATTTCCATTATTAACCCCGGCACCATCGCCGTGACCGGCGCGGGACTCGGGCCGCAGATGACGGCCGATATTTTTCGCCTGTGCCGGGAAACCATCCCCAGGCAGCATGTGCCGGACATCATCTACCGCGAAAGCATGGATGACGACTATCTCCGGGGCATCGCCGAAATGACCCTGGAAAGCGCCAATTACCAGCGACTGTTCGGCGCAAGCCGGCGATAGGTCATCCACCAACGCTCGATAAGGGGATAATACGGATCGTGCCGGGCGTCAGGCTGATCCGGGGCGTATTGCCAGGGTTTGTCCAAGATAAAATGCAGGTTTTTGACCTGCGGCATCCGCCACATGGCCGCGTGGTGAACCGATAGCGTTTTCAGGGCGTTATAGCCGTACGGCAGCGCCAGCCAGCGGCCCTGGAAATACGCGTTGAGCAAATCCTGCTCGGGAAAGGGATACGCGGCGAGATCGGTAATGGCGGCCACCTGGCCGGCCAGTTCGTCATAGGTTTTTTCCCCAGGCGTCAATACGATAATACCCGAATTAAAATACGGCGTAAAATCAGCGGGCAGCGCGGCGGGGTTGGCGCTGTAGGTATAATAACAGTTTGCGGGCACCCAGCTTTTGGGATAGGTGGCAATATGGTTGGGATTGCAGCGGCAGGCGTGGCAGGCGGCGATCCCGCCCGCCGGCAGGGGGATATCGAACAGCTCGTCCATGTTTTTCAGCGCCAGCATATCGGCGTCGAGCAGCACCAGCCGGCTGAACCCGGTCAGGCGCCAGGCGCACAGCTTGCTCCATACCTCGGCGAAACGGGCGTAGGCGTAGCCGCCGGCCACCCCGTCCCGCGGGCGGAGCGGGGTAACGGCGCGCACATCGCAGCCCTCGGCCGCCAGGTCGTCACGGATCTGTTGGCCAATCCCGGCGGTCACCATGACCACCAGCGGATAACGCGTATGCGTGTCCTGTAATGATTGATGCAGCGTCCTGACCCCGGCCAGGTAAGCGGGATCGGTCAATAAGGTTATCCAGGCTTTCATCGTCGTTCCTCGGGCCATATCACGCGGTCATGACGTGAAGAGATCCGCGATAAGCGCGTTAGTGAATTTCCCGTGCGGATCGAGGGCGGCTTTCACCTGGCGGAACTGTTCCCAGCGCGGATAGCGCTCGCGCCACTGATAAAGGGCGGGATGGTAATATTTTCCCCAATGCGGCCGTCCCCCTTCGTTTGCCAGCAATTTCTCCACTTCATTGAGAAAATGCACGCCGTCCCGCGACAGGGTGCCGTCCTCGGCGTAATACACCACAAAACCAAAAAAGCAGGTGGCTTCGCCATGTGCGGGACTGAGCCATGCGCTCGAGGGACCGGTACAGCGCAGGATCACCGGGTAATGCATATGGGGGTGCGTTTGCCGGTACCAGCGTTTTATCTTCTGGATCACCTCGCCCGCGCGGCGAAACGGGATGCCGATTTCAATATTGATTTGCGGTGTAGCGATACCGCGACAAAACAGCTGGTAGACATCGCCGGTAATGTCGGAAAAATCCTTGAAACGCGCCACGGTTTTAAACGGCGTGCCATCCCGGCCGCGGATTTTGGTATCGGTACGCATATGGCCCAGCGTGCGCTCCACCGTGGCGTTCATCGATTGATCGCCGGCGGAGAGCGACAGGGTGCGGCAGCCGTTTTCCCGGTAGCGTTTTCCCTCGGCGTCATTGGCCTCGCGGGCGGACCAGACGTGGACTTTGTCCTCCTCGGGAAACCACCACGCCTTGCTGAGCGGATAGCCTTCATTCCAATCGTACAGCAGGGATTCAAGCTCGCCGGCGCCGCAGGCGCTTTTGAAACAGGTGAACAGCGTCGCCGGTATCGTGCGCAGCGTGACTTCGGTCACCACGCCCAGGGCGCCAAGCGCCAGTTGCGCGGCGCCGAAATAAGGGTGATCGCGATCAAAGCCGGCGATGCTGCCGTCGGCCAGCACCATGCGGATATGCAGCGCCTCATCGGCGATGGAGCTTTGCCCCAGTCCTTGCCCATGGGTGCCGGTGGCCATGGCGCCGGCCAGGGTTTGCAGGGCAATAACGCCGGGGGAGGAGGGCAGCATGCGGCCCATCGCCGTCAGGGTTTGATAAACCTGCTGCAGCGTGGTGGCCGCGGCGAAAGTGACCGTATCCGCGGTCGAGTGGATAAGCCCCTGCATTTGGCCGGCATCCAGCAGCATATCCTGCGGCCCGTCGGCGCGCAGCAGGCTGCCGGTGGACAGCCGGCTGCCCATGATCCTGATTTTACCGCGCGCATCGGCGACCAGCGTCTGCAGTTCCGCTTCGCTCCCCGGCCGGCGTACGTTCGCGCGCGGGCCTAGCGTGGCGTTTTGCGCCCAGTTCCAGATCTGCCGATCGCTCGCTACCGGTTGGGTGTGTCTTGGGGGAAATTGTTCTTCGGCGTAGTCCAACATTGCACTCCTTTTGCAATAAAAATCTATTTCATTATTCAGTGTAGCCCAGACCCTCTGGCCCGGCTTGCGCCGGCGTTATTCCAGCCGGATCAGCGGCGCGCCGAACTGGATACTGCGCTCGGTGGGCAGTCCGTCGAATTTAATGGAATAGGCGCTTTCATACCCGTCCACCGCGATAACAGTGCCGCAGCCAAAGACGCCATGGGACACCCGATCACCCGCCCGAAAGCGGGACGCGCCGGCGGCGGGCAACGCCGCGTCCGCGGTCATCACATTGTGTCCGCCGCTCATCAGCGCCTGATCCAGCGGAACATCAAACGCCACGTTCTCGCTGCCGGCATCAAAGATAAACCGCGACGGATATTTGAAAATACCGTCATTGGCCACCCCTTCCGAGTCGCTCAGATACAGCCCGTCCATGGCGCGGGTCATGGCGACATAGGCCAGGCGGCGCTCCTCCTCCATCTCTTGCGCGGAGCTTATCTTGCGCCCGGGAAATACCCCTTCGTTCAGGCCGCAGACAAACACATACGGGAATTCCATACCCTTGGCGCCGTGAATGGTCATCAGCTTTACCGTGTCGGTCTTGCTTTCATTATCCAGACTGGTAAACAGCGCAATCCGCGCCAGGAAGTCCTCGAGCGTCGCCTCTTCGTCTTCGCCTGCGGCCTGCACCGCGCGTTTAAGCTCCGCCACGTTATCCAGCCGCTCCTGATCGCCCTGCAGGCGCAGGAAAGCCTCATAGCCGCTCAGATCCAGCAGCGTCTGCAGGATATTGCCCAGCGACCACTCCGCGCGCTGCGCCCGTACCTGTTCGATGGCGGCCACATATTGCCTGACCCCGGTGCCCGTCAACAGCGCCGCGTCCAGGTTTTCCTTCAGCGCCTGGTACAGGGACAGGCTGCGGGCCTCGGCATAGGCGGCCAGCGTTTCCAGTCGTTTTTTACCGAATTTGCGCGCCGGCACGTTTACGGTGCGCAGAAAGGCCACGTCGTCGCCGGCGGTCACCATACGCAGATAACAGATCACATCCTTGATTTCACGCCGGCCATAAAACTCGATACCGCTGAATATTTTGTAGGGCAGGCCGCGGTCGATAAACCGTTCCTCCAGGGCGCGCGTCAGGTAATGGGCGCGGTACAGGACGGCGATATGATTTGGCGGCACGCCGGTATTGCGCAGCCGGGTAATTTCGCCGGCTATCCATTCCGCTTCCAGCTTATCGCTTTTGGCATGAAAATACCGCGGCCGCCAGCCGCCGGGCTTCACCGCGCGCAGCGTCTTGGGAAACCTGACTTCATTCTTTTCAATCAGGCAGTTGGAGGCGGCGAGTATTTCCGGGGTGGAGCGATAATTGGTGCCGAGCGCGATGGTTTCCGCCCCCGGATACGCCTTGTCGAAATCCAGGAACAGGCGCAGATGGGAACCGCGCCAGGAATAGATGGTCTGGTCGGGATCGCCGACGATAAACAGGTTGCCGTGCCTGCCCGCCAGCAGCCTGGCCAGCTTGTACTGCCGTTTACTGACATCCTGGAACTCGTCCACCATGACGTACTGCATCCGGTTTTGCCATTTTTGCCGCACGGCGGGAAATGTCTCCAGGATCCAGGTGGCGAAATTAATCAGATCGTTAAAATCGCAACCAAAGCATTTCTTCTGCTCATACAGGTAGCGCAGGAAGATTTCCTCGTCGCGATCCCGGGCATCGGCAAAGCGCGCCTTCAGCTGTTCGTTGTTGAGCTGATAAATATCGTCGATATAGGTGGTGGCATACAGTTTTTTGGCTTCCAGCACCTCGTCCAGGGTGCGTTTCACGGTGGTGTCGCGCAGCGTCAGTCCCATATCGGCGAAAATCTTCAGCAGGATCTGCTTCAGGTCTTCCATGTCGAGGATAATGAAATTGCGCGGATAGTTGAGCAGATGGATATCTTCTTTCAGCAACTGTACGCAGAAGGCGTGGAAGGTGCAGATAGTGCCGAGATCCCGATCGCCCAGCACGGCGCGCACCCGCCGCTTCATCTCATTGGCCGCCCGGTTGGTGAAGGTCACGCACATGATATTCCTGGGCGCGATGCCAAGCGTCGAGACCAGGTAGCAGTAACGTTCCGTCAGGGTGCGGGTTTTGCCGGTGCCGGCGCCGGCGATGACCCGCAACGCGCCTTCGGTGGTGACCACCGCCTGGCGCTGTTCTGGATTCAGGGTAGCGAGGGCGCCGGCCACGGACGGCGCGTCGCCGGCATCAGAGTTTGGAGACAAAATCACGACGTTCCTCACCGGTATAGACCTGGCGTGGCCGGCAGGTTTTCAGCGGTTGGCTGTGCATTTCATTCCAATGGGCAATCCAGCCGGTGGTGCGTCCTACGGCGGTAATCACCGTAAACATGGACGACGGCAGCCCCATGGCCTTGAGGATCAGGGCGGTGTAGAAATCCGCGCTGGGGTAAAGTTTGTTTTCCAGGAAAAAGGCATCGGTCAGCGCGATGTGCTCCAGCTCCATGGCCACCTGCAGCAGGTTGTCCTCCATGCCCAGCGCGTTGAGCACTTCATGACAGGTTTTGCGCAGGATGGCGGCCCGGGGATCGAAATGGTGATAGATGGAATTGCCGAAGCCCATCAGGCGAAAGGAGTCGTGGCGATCTTTCGCCCGGTTGACAAACGCCGGGATGCGGTCGACGGTGCTTATCTCCTCGAGCATGCGCATACAGGCTTCGTTCGCGCCGCCGTGCAGCGGTCCCCACATGGACGCCAGGGCCGCGGCGATGCAGGCGAAAGGATTGGCGCCGGAGGATCCCGCCGTTCTGACCGTGGTGGTGGACGGGCACTGGCCATGGTCGGCATGCAAAATCAGGATGCGGTTCATGGCCCGCTCAAGCACGGGATTCACCTCGTACTTTTCCGCCGGGATGGCGAACAGCATATGCAGGAAGTTACCGGTGTACGACAGCGCGTTGCGCGGATAGACCGACGGCTGCTCAATGGAATATTTATAACACATGGCCGCCACGGTGGGCATTTTCGACAGCAGCCGCAGCGCCGCCAGTTCCCGGTCCTCGGGCTTGCCCACATCCAGCGCATCGTGATAGAACGCCGCCAGCGCGCCCACCACCGCGCACATCAGCGCCATGGGATGCGAATCGCGGCGAAAGCCGCTCAGCATACGGGTCATCTGCTGATGAATCATGGTATGGCGCGTGATGGACTCGGTAAAGCGGTCATATTCGTCCCTGGACGGCGCCTGGCCGTGCAGCAGGATATAACAGACCTCGGGAAACGTGCAGTGCTCGGCCAACTGGTCGACCGGAAAACCCCGGTGCAGCAGGATGCTGTTGCGCGCATCGATATAGGTGATGGCCGACTCGCAGCCGGCGGTATTCACGAAACCCGGGTCGTAGGTGTAGAGATCTTCCTGGCGAAACGGGCTGATATCCAGGGCCGCGGGGCCATACGAACCGGCATTGAAATCCAGTTCGATGGAACGTTGCGCGTCAAGCGCGAGGGTGGCTTTGTTCTCGGTCATGTTTAAGTCTCCAGCCTGGATCTAATGGAAAAAAATAAATGCGATGCGCGCCCGTATACCAGCAGGGTCTAATGATTTCACATTACTCGCGTGGCGCGGACTTGACCAGAGCGGAGATAAGCGTAGCTGAATTAACGCATGGCGTCGCGTGAAAAAGACAGCCGCAAACCGGCCCGGCGATAGAGGGATGAGGGAATCCGCCCGCGGCCGGCACGGGCGGAAGCGCGTTAGCGCAACGAGGCGGCGAGGGCCAGAAACAGCGCGGCAATGACCACGAACAGGGCCAGCAGGGGCAAGACCCATAGCAGGTATTTGCTATAGCTCACCCGGGCCAGGGCCAGGCCGCTCATCACGATGGCTGATGTTGGCGTAACCAGGGCGACAATGCCCACCGCGCATTGAAACGCCGTTACCACCACTTCGCGGCCGACCCCGGCGAAGTCCGCCATGGGCGCCAGCACCGGCATAGCCAGGGTGGCCAGGCCCGATGAACTGGGCACCAGGAACGAGAGCGGCATGATAACCAGCATCATGACCACCGCGAATACAGACGACGCGGTGCCGCCGATCGCGCTTTCCACTGAATGCAGCACCGTATCGGTGATAAACGCGTTATGCATGATGACAGTAATACCGCGCGCCAGGACAATCACCAGCGCGGCGCCCATGAAATCGGCGATGCCGCCTATCATCGCGGCCACCAGCGTCTCGCCGTACAGTCCGCCGATAAGGCCAATCAGCAGCGCCATCACAAAAAACAAGGCGGTCAGTTCCGGGAAATACCAGTCAAGCTGCCAGGCATAAGACATGGCATTCGGGCCCGCTATCACCTGCGCCCACGGCACCAGGGCAAAAATCATAAACACGAAGGTCACGGCAAAGCAGGTCATCACCGCTTTTTGCGCGCGGGTCATCGGTGTAAGATTTTGCTCGCAGGCCAGCGCCAGCTGCGCGTCGCCGGCGCTGATGCCGACTGCCGACCGGGACGGGTCGCGTTTAACCCGGCGGGCGTAACGCAGTACATAACCGATGGCCACGGCGGTGAATACCATAAACATTACCGCGCGCAGGCCGATGCCCTGGCTGAGCGGGATATCGGCCCCGGCCGAGGCCGCGCCGGTCATAAAGGGATTGACCGTCGAGTTCATATTGCCCACCACCGATCCTATCAGGATCACGCCCACGGCGGTCAAACGGTCGTAACCGAGGCTCAGCAGCAGCGGGATCAAGATGGCATAGAACCCGAGCGTTTCCTCGCCCATACCGAAGGTCGAACCGCCGATGGCGATCAGCAGCATCACCACGATAATCAACATGGCGCCGCGCCGTTTGAAACGGGTCGCCACCCGGCTAATGCCGGCGTCTATCGCGCCGGTGCGCAGGGTGGTATTGACGAAGGCGCCGATAGCCAGGACAAAAAAGAATACGCCGATGGCGCCGAACATGCCGCCGTTTTCATACGGACCGACGTGGCCGCTAGCGGGATTGAGCATACCGTACAGGCCGTTCACCGGCGCCAGGAACAGATCCAGCAGCCTGGCGCCAAAGGAGCTGAGGTTGTCGATATGCTGATAAGAACCGGCGATCGGGCGGCCATCGGCCAGGCGGTATTTGCCGCTGGGAACGACAAATGTCAATGCCCAGACCACAAGGGTGATGGCGAGCAGCACGCTATAGGTGCTGGGAAAACGTACCGCCCTTGACGGCGCGGCCGGTTCTGCCGTCGGCGCAGGTTCCAGCGCCGGCGATGATTTTTTGGATAGAGACATAACCTACCTTCCTAAAAGTGGCGTCAGGTACAAAAAGCCTTGGCGACAAGGCCGGAGAAACCTCGGGTACATCGGGCGCATCCCATGCCCACGGCGGCGGTCCTGCCTACAGTAGCGAGCGGGCCAACAGCCGCGCGCCGTTAACCGGGGCCACCCTGAGCAGTTCCAGGGTGGCCGCCGGCTGACGCCGCTTTAGCGTTGCCGCCAGCGCGTTAAACATCTCCGGCTGGTGTGAAATGACCCCACCCGCCGCAATGACCTGGCAACTGGCGATGCCGCGTTGGCGCAGGCTATCCACCAGCGCTGACAGCGCCTCAACCGCCTGGGCGACCACCGTTGCGGCCAGCGGCGAACCCGCGTGAGCGCAGGCAAAAATAAGAGCGGCGTGCCGGCTCCACTGCGCCACGTCGGTATTCAGCAAACACGCGGGCAAATCGAGCGCGTGGCCGACGCCGAAGGCGTCCAGCAGCGCGCGGGTCAATGGATCGTCCAGATGGCCCCGGTCATAATCCGCCAATAGCGCCCGCACGGCCTCGCGCACCAAGCCGCTGGCGCCGCCCTCATCGCCCAGCAGCCAGCCCCAGCCGCCTGCTGACAGATATTCCCCATCATCATTCATCGCGATGGCGACCGAACCCGTGCCGGCAATGAGGCCGATGGCACTGGGCCGGCCCGCGGCCAGCGCCACCAGGGCGACATCGCTGACCACCCGGCAGCGCGCGGCCGGGAAATAGGGTTGCAACAGCCGCTCCAACTCACGGCACTCCTGCGCCAGATCGCAGCCATGGGCGCCGACGGCCAGGGCGCGCAGTCGATGGTCGCCGTTCAGTCCCGTCAGTGCTTTTTCCACCAACTGGCCGAGGGCCGCGGCCTTGGCGCCGAAGGATTCAGCGCGCCAGCGTCCGGTTGGGCAGGTGTCATCCAGCAGGATGGCGCCGGTGTCGTCTTGGAGCATTAGACGGGTTTTGGTGCCGCCGACGTCAATGCCGGCCAGAAGGGGGGTCATGACGGTTTGTCCTCTGCCAGCGTCCCGTGCTGGTCAAGTTTGGTATCGAGGCGCTTCACCACCCCGGCGTCGATATCGCTGCCCCATACCTCGGCGAGCGCCAGCGCCAACAGTTCCATGACCAGGACCTCCAGCAGAGCGCGCGGACCTGGTGCCATCGGCGGGATAGACACTATTTCCACCCCCGCAATGGCGGTATCTTGCCCATCGGTTATCAGCAGTATGGGCACGCCGAATTCCGTGAGTTGCCGAGCCAGCAGCGTTTCGCGCGCGCCGCCGATAATGACATGCGCGGTATTACCCACCGAGTCGGTCATGCCGTGTAGGTAATTGCGGGTTCCCGCCGCCATGGCGGGGATCTTGGGGCCTTCGCGCAGGAATAGCGCGCCTTGCTCGGCGGCGGTCAGGCTGCTGGCGCGGGCGGTGAAATCCACGCAGCCGACGCCGGCCAGAGGCGCGGCGAAACGCGATACAACCGGCTGGGCGGCGGCGGCCAGGGCGGCCAGCCGCTGCGGCAACCGCTGCCAGTCGGCAAGATGGTCTGCACCGGTAATAGCGTCGCTTAACATACCGAGCGCGACGGCGGTGGCCATCAGCGCCACCGAGGACATGCCCGAATCAACCAGTCCGCCAAGGCAAAAAGGCACGCCGCATTCACGCGCCAGCGGCGAGTCCGGCTGATTGACGATGGCGATGCGCCTGCGCGCATCGGGCTGGTGGCGCAGCGCCCGGACGACTTCCGGGCTGCGACCGCTTTGCGATACGCCGATATACCAGTCGGCCAACACAGGGCAGGCATCGGGAAGGTCGTCGCCATCGCTGCGCAGCGCATAGACGCCTGCGGCGCGCAAAGTGGCAACGGTAGTGGCAAGCACTGCATGGGAGGCGCCGATGCCGATAAACAACAGCCTGCTATTGCGCAACGCCGCGATATCCAGGGTGGCCAGCCACTTGCCAGTCGCGGCACAGGTGATCGCCACGGCATTGGGCTGGGCCTCAATGCCGGTAGCAAAAGGAATAAGTATTTCTGATGGAGTGAGCATGGTTTCGGCTCTTTTGATTAACGTAAAATGATTTTACGATGTAAGAGCCCCAGCAACCAATTGCCTTAAAGTCGCAGTTAAAAGCTTTTAATATCATAGTGTTAAATAATTCCTCTTTGACGTAAAAATTTATTTTAGTCAAAGAAAGACGGTAAAAGGTAATGAAAAAAGTGTTTAACTTGACCATTGGCGCATTATTTTATATAAAAACTGACCAATATAGCTTTATGTTGACCAATAAACCCGCATCTGGCGCCATCGGTCAATTTTCGGGAGATAAAAATTGCCACGCATGCCCTGGCCGGATCTGGTTTATGCCCATGAACATAATGCCGCGGTGATCAGCCGCGCCGCGCAGCGGGGTACGCTTAAACGTCTGGCGCGCGGATTATACAGCGGCGCGGTGGACGAGGATGGGGAGCAGATCGTCCGGCGCTTTATCTGGCAAATTATCGGCCGGACATTTCCGGACAGCGTGGTAGCGGGGGAGTCCGCCCTGCTCGCCGATCCCCTGGCCAGCCGCACGCTGTATATCATCCATTCCCGCCGGCGCGAGCTGGCGCTGCCCGGAATCACCATTATCTCCCGACCGGGAACCGGCTGTCTGGCGAACGATAGCCGGATAGGCTATGACGTCTGGATGAGTTCCCACGAGCGCGTGGTGCTGGATTTTTTTGCCCAGCCGGCCATGAAACGACCGCAGGCATTGTTTGACGATTGGTTTCAACGCCAGCGGCAGCTGATGACGCTGGGGTCAACCAGACAGCTGGCGGGCCGGTTACGCAAAACGGCCGCGCTGCTGGACAGGGAAAAAGCCTTGCCGGAGGCGATGGCCTTTATTACCCAAAACCTGGCGCATCAGCCGGAATGCCCGCCTGAGCGTAGGGTTGGCACACCGGAGCCGGCGCTGGGAGACATCGCTAAAATACTGGGTAGGGCGCTGCTGACCAGGGGACCCGCCACCCGGCCGGAGCTGGCGCAGGCGGCGGGCCTGTCCAAACCCACCGTCTCCGCCGGTATTGATGAACTGCAAAAACTGCAGTTGGTTCGCCCATTGTATATGCAGACGCAGCCCAAAGGCCGGGCAGCTAAGGTTTATGGCATTGCCAAAACCGCGGGGTGGGTATTGGGCGCCGATATCGGCAATTATCAGGCGTTGTTTATCGCCCGCAGCCTGGAGGGAAAGGTCCTGACGCAGCGGCGTATTACCAATACACCGTTTAGCCAGATGATCAGCGCGGCGGCGTCTTTGCTGGCGGTACTGCAGCAGGGACTACGGGAATATGGGCCGCTGTGCGGCGTGACGCTGGCGCTGTCGCAGGCGATACGCCAGGATATCACGCTGTCCGGCCGGGAAGGACCGTCGCAGGCCGGGCTGACGCCCGATGAAATCCTGTCGCGATTACGGCTGGCCGCCCCGGTGCGGCTTGCGCTTGAAAATAACGTCAACTGCGCAGTGGCGGCGGAGGCGGTCAATGGGGTCGCCAAGGGATTGCGCGACGTTATCTTTTTACAGATCGGCACCCATATCGGCGCGGGCATTATCGCCGGAGGCCAATTGATCCGCGGTGTACGCGGCTGCGCCGGCGAAGTGGCCGATATGCCTTTTCCATGGAGCGCCACCGAACATCCGCGGGAGCTGATGCTGGAACGGCATCTTGGCTACCCTGACTACCTTGACCAGCACACGAAGTCTTCACCGCCCGATAATGGCCGCCGGCTGCCCGAACTTCTGGCGCGCGCCGACGCGGGCGAACCCTCCGCCATACAAGGGGTGCGGGACTATGGCCGGCAGGTTGGCTATCTGGCCACCGGACTCGTGGCGACGCTTGATCCGGCGATGCTGATACTGGGCGGACCGGTGGGGGGCCACCGGCTGGTATGCGCCGCGGTGCGCAAAACCGTCCAGCGTCTCTCCGCTCACACCGAGGTGGTGTCCTCCTTGTACGGCGAAAGCGCCACGGCGGAGGGGGCGGTGGCGCTGGCCCAGGACAATGCCCTGTGGCGGCTATTCGGCGGTTCTTTTATCACCAGGCTAAATTTCGCCGCGGGGGCCGATCGCTGAAGTACCGGTACCATTCTGCCGGGCGGCATAAGCCGGATCGCAACGGACAGACGGCTATCGGTCGGCAACGCTCCCTGCAACCCAATCCGCCCTTAGCGCCGGCTCAGCGCTCCGGCACTTGCGCCTCCAGCTCCTCAATCCAAATTCGGGCGTTGCCGTCCGATGGCGCGCGCCAGTCGCCGCGCGGCGACAGGCTGCCCCCGGCGGTGACTTTCGGTCCGTTGGGCGAGGCCGAGCGCTTAAACTGGCTCAGGGTGAAAAAGCGCACCAGGAATACTTTCAGCCAGCGCCGTATTTCCGCCAGCGGATAGGCGCGGCGTTTCTCCTGCGGGAAACCCGGCGGCCAATCGCCGGCGGCGGCATCCCCCCAGGCGTGCAGCGCCAGAAAGGCGATTTTTGACGGCCGGAAGCCGTAGCGCAGGGTATAAAACAGGCTGAAATCCTGCAGATCGTAAGGGCCGATAAGGGATTCAGTGCTTTGCAACCCGCCGGCGTCGTCGGCGGGCACCAGCTCCGGCGAGATTTCCGTCGCCAGAATGGCCTCAAGCGTGGCCATGACCGGCGCCTCGAACTGGCCGGACGCGATCACCCAGCGAATCAGATGCTGGATCAGGGTTTTGGGCACGCCGGCGTTGACATGGTAATGGGACATCTGGTCACCGACGCCGTAGGTGCACCAGCCGAGCGCCATTTCGGACAAGTCGCCGGTGCCCACCACCATGCCGTTTTCGTGATTGGCCAGGCGGAACAGGTAATCGGTGCGCAAACCCGCCTGTACGTTCTCAAATGTCACATCATAGACCTTTTCGCCCCGGGCAAAGGGATGGCCCAGATCCTCAAGCATGCGCTGCGCGGCGGGGCGGATATCGATTTCACGGTGGGTGACGCCGAGCGCGTTGATAAGGCTTGCCGCGTTGTTATGCGTGCCGGCGCTGGTGCCGAAGCCGGGCAGGGCGCAGGCGATGATATTTTCGCGCGGCAGCCCCAGCCGGTCCGCCGCCCTGGCGATCACAATCAGCGCCTGGGTGGAATCCAGGCCGCCGGAGACGCCGATCACCAGCCGTTTAATGCCGGTGGCGGTGATGCGCTGCGCCAGGGCGGCGACCTGGATGTTATAGGCCTCGTAACAGTCTTGGGCCAGCCGTTCCCGATCGGCGGGCACGAAGGGAAAACGCTCCACCCGCCGCTCGAAGCCGATATCGCGGGCGACGGGCGCCAGGTCGAATGAAATCCGCCGGAACGCGCCGACCCGCGCTTCGTGGGTACGGCGGTTATCGTCAAAGGTGCCCATGCGCATTCGTTCCTGGCGCAGCAAATCCAGATCGATATCCGCCACCGCGCTCTGCCCTGCCACGGCGAAGCGTTCGGTTTCCGCCAGCAGGCTGCCGTTTTCATAGATCACGCACTGGCCGTCCCATGCCACTTCGGTGGTGGATTCGCCGGTGCCCGCCGCGGCATACAAATAGGCGGCGAGACAGCGTATGGATTGTGACCGGCACAGCTGGCGGCGGGTATCCGCGCGCCCGATGGTAATCGGGCTGCCGGACAGGTTGGCCAGCACGGTGGCGCCGGCCAGCGCCGCTTCGGCGCTCGGCGGGATCGGCACCCAGAAATCCTCGCAAATCTCCACGTGCAGCACGAAGCCGGGCACATCCCGCGCGCTGAATAGCAGATCGGGACCGAAAGGCACCTCCTGGCCGGCCAATGACAGGGTGCCGCGCGCCATATCCCCCGGCGCGCACTGCCGCCGTTCATAAAATTCCCGGTAGGTGGGCAGGTAGGATTTAGGCACCACCCCCAGCAGGCGGCCGCGGTGCAGCACCAGCGCGGTGTTATAGACGCGCCCGGCGTGGCGCAGCGGCGCGCCCACCACCAGCACCGGCGTCAGGCCGGCGGTAGCCGCGAGCAGTTCCGCCACCGCGCGCTCCACCGCGTCCAGCAGCACATCCTGCAACAGCAGGTCTTCAATGGAATAGCCGCACAGCGATAATTCGGGGAAAATGGCCAGCGCCACGCCCCGGGCGTCAAGCCCATTGGCGGTCTCGGCTATGGCGCGGGCGTTGACCGACGGCTCGGTAAGGGCGCAGGGCAGGGTGCAGGCCGCCACGCGGGCAAAACCATGCTGGTAGAGGGAATGGAAGTTGTTTGACATAAGCGGGTCTTCTCACGTTGGACTGACGGTCATCGCAGAATAAACCCACTATAGCAGAAGGAGACGCCGGTTCGGCAACACCCGGCTGATTGCCCCGGCGCGCCAATTATCGTCGTCATGCGGTATCAAGGCGTCCGTCCCGTAAAGAACAGACACCCCCGCGCGCGGCGCTAAAGCAACACGCGGGACGGGAGGCGTTTTAGCCGGTGGGGAATAAAAACGGATTAATGCCGCTGCGGCTAAAGCCTTTTTCTTCCAGTTTGGCATCCAGGATAACCGAGGCCAGATCGTCGGCCAGGCTTTCGGCGCAGGCCTCCTTATCCTGGCGGATCACTTTCAGGTAGCTGCGGCAATGACCGCAGCTTTCCGCGGTTACCGCCGCCTGGGTAGCGTCCAGCGACCAGTAGGCCAGGTCGTCGGTCTGCTCGCAGCTGCTGCACACCGCCCGCACCAGATGCCATTCGCTTTCGCACAATGCGCAGTGCAGGTAGCGCAGGCCGGGTACGCCGCCTTTGCCGTGGATGACGCTTGCCGCCGGTGCGGTGCCGCAGAGCGGGCAATATTGCCGCCGGCCGCCGTCGGCCACGGCCTGGCCGCCGATCCGCCCGGCCATCTGCGCCCAGTACAGCGACAGGGCCGCCCATACGAATGGCGCGCGGGCGCTGTCCGCCCGGGCAAAATCCCCGCTCAGCAGTGCCTGCGCCTCGGCCTCCAGCATGCTGTCGGGCAGCGACGACAGGGTGTCCAGCGCCTGGCGCACGGCGGGCGCGGCGTCGGGCAGCAGCAGCGCGATGAGCGCCCGCAGCATGTCGCGCCACTGCGGCGTGCGCGCAAACGTCGCCGCATCCAGCGCAAGCGCGCCTTCAGCCGCAGCGGGCGGATTAACCCCGTCCGCCAGCGGCCGGGTCTCGAGCACCCGGCGCTGCGCCCGCGCCACGCCGGCGGCAAAACGCAGGTAATCACCGAACGGGTGATCCGCCGCCAACTGCAGCAGCCGATCGGCGCGCTGTTGATACAGACGCGGCAGGTCGGCCGCCAGCAGCGGCCTGATCGCCGATGTGGCGGCTATCTGGCGGGCGGATAAGCGGTGTTCGGGCACGATATGGATTGCCATCAGCGCCCCTCCTTGCGGCTGGCCGCCGCCAGGGCGTTTTTTTCCTGCAGCTCGCGATACCAGCGCGGATGGTGTTTTTTCGCCCAGGCCGCCGGCACCCAGCCCTCCACCATAGCGGTAATGGTGCCCTTGACCCACAGGGCGGCATAGATATGCACCATAATCACCATAATCAATCCCACCGCCGCCAGCGAATGCACCAGCAGGGCGGCGCGGATAAGCGGGATGGGGAAATACCCGGCAAACCAGGGCCGCCAGATCATCACGCCGCTTACCAGCAACAGCGCCAGGCTGATAATCGCCGCCCAAAACACGCATTTCTGGCCGAAATTATACCGCCCGGTGTCGCCGACTTCCTGGTTAAGGGCGATTTTATGAATGTTCTTTGCCCAGTAGATATCATCGCGATTGATCAGGTTATGCCGCCAGTAACGCAGGAACATCAGCATAAAGGCGCAAAACATCACCACCCCGGCAAACGGATGCAGGATCCTGGCCAACTGCGGCGTGCCGAAGATATTCATCAGCCAATTGAACGAGGGGAAAAAAAAGCCCAGGCCGCTGAGCGAGACCAGGACAAAGCAGAACGCCACGATCCAGTGATTGATCCGCTCCGGCGCGCTGTAGCGCACAATCCGCTGTTGCTGTTTCATTTTCGTGGCTCCTGTTCGTGATCAGGTTCGTCATGCTGATGGTTATCGTCATCTTCGGCGCGGTTCGGCCCCACCCCGACATAATGGAATACCGTGGCGGCGAAAATGGCGGCGAAGCCGACGGCGGCCAGCGGTTTCCATACCCCTTTCCAGAAGGTGACCGCGGGACTGATGGCCGGGTTGTCCGGCAGGCCGTGGTAAAGCTGCGGCCGGTCCGCGTGATGCAGCACATACATGACGTGGGTGCCGCCGACCCCGGCCGGATCATACAGGCCGGCATGATGAAAACCGCGGGTATTCAGCTCGGCCACCCGTTCCGCCGCCAGGGTGGTCATATCCTCTTTGCTGCCGAAATGGATGGCGCCGGTGGGGCAGGTCTTGACGCAGGCCGGCTCCTGGCCCACCGCCACGCGGTCAACGCACAGCGTGCATTTGTAGGCGCGGTTGTCCTGCTGATTGATACGCGGCACGTTGAACGGACAGCCGGCGATACAGTAGCCGCAGCCGATGCAGTGCTCGGACTGGAAATCCACGATGCCGTTGGCGTACTGGATGATAGCCCCTTCCGCCGGGCAGGCCTTCAGGCAGCCCGGGTCGGCGCAGTGCATGCAGCCGTCCTTGCGGATAAGCCATTCCAGCCGGCCGTCCTGTTCCACCTCGGAAAAGCGCATCACCGTCCAGGATTTTGCGCTCAGGTCGAGGGGATTGTCGTAGACGCCGACGTTGATGCCCACCTCGTCGCGCAGATCGTTCCATTCCGAACAGGCCACCTGGCAGGCTTTGCAGCCGATGCAGGTGGTGACGTCGATAAGCTTGGCCACCGGATCCTGGAAATCCCGCGCGCGCGGCGCGGGGGTCAAACCGTTGGTGGCGGATTTACGGATAATATCCTGTGATTGCATTGCCATGTCCTATCCCCTATACCTTTTCCACATTGACCAGAAAGGCCTTATATTCCGGCGTCTGCGAATTGGCTTCGCCGACGTGGGGCGTTAGGGTATTGGCAAGAAATCCCTTTTTGGTGGTGCCCTCATAGCCCCAGTGACAGGGGATGCCGATGGTATCGATTTCCCGGCCGTCCACCAGCAGGGTGCGGATCCGTTTGGTCACCACCGCTTTGGCCTTGATAAAGCCGCGCTTGGAGGTAATCTTGACGCTGTCGCCGGCCTTGATGCCCTTGCTTGCCGCCAGCTTCTCGCCGATTTCGATAAATTGCTCCGGCTGGACGATGGCGTTGAGGCGCGCATGCTTGGTCCAGTGGCGGAACAGCTCGGTAATGGAATAGGTGGTGGCGACATACGGAAAATCGGCGGCCACGCCCAGGCGCAGGCGATCGGCGGCGAACAGGCGCGCCGCCGGGTTCATTATCACCGCGGCGTGCAGCGGATTGGTGCCGATGGGCGATTCCGCCGGTTCATAGTGTTCCGGGAAGGGGCCGTCCACCAGCTTATCGATGGCGTACAGACGGCCCATGCCTTCGGCCTGCATGATAAAAGGACCCACGCCGCTGCCCGGCGCGGCGTTGCCGTAGTCGGGAATATCAATCCCGGTCCAGCGGGCGCCGTCCCAGTGGATCAGTTCCCGTTTCGGATCCCACGGCTTGCCCTGGGCATCGGCCGAGGCGCGGTTATACAAAATGCGGCGATTTTGCGGCCATGCCCAGGCCCAGCCGGGCGTGCAGCCCAGCCCCGACGGATCGCTGTTATCGCGCCGCGCCATCTGGTTGCCCTGCTCGGTCCAGCTGCCGGCGAAAATCCAGCAGAAACTGGCGGTGGATCCGTCATCGCGCAGCTGCGAGAAATCGGCCAGCTGCTGGCCTTTTTTCAGGATAACCGTACCCTGGTCGTCCTTCAGATCCGCCAGCGCGCGGCCGTTGCTTTCGCGGGCCAGTTCCTCCGGCGTCGGGTCAGCGGGATCGTGATAATCCCAGGCCATATTCATCAGCGGCGCCGGATTGGCTCCGCCCTCGCGGGCGTACAGCGCGCGCAGGCGCAGGAAAATCCCCGCCAGGATCACCCCGTCGTTACGGGCTTCTCCCGGCGGCTCGGCGCCTTTGAAATGCCATTGCAGCCAGCGCCCGGAGTTGACGATGGTGCCGTTCTCCTCGGCAAAACAGCTGGAGGGAAGCCGGAACACCTCGGTCTGGATGGCGGCCGGATCGACGTCGTTAAATTCGCCGTGGTGCTGCCAGAAACTGGAGGTTTCCGTCGCCAGGGGATCGATGATGACCAGGTATTTCAGTTTCGACAGCGCGCCGGAGGCTTTATTTTTATCGGCAAACGCCGCCACCGGATTAAAGCCCTGGGCGATATAACCGTTGACCTTGCCCTCGCTCATCATCTGCGTAAAGTTAAGGGCGTCGTAGCTTTGATCCCATTTCGGCAGCCAGTCGAAACCCCAGTCGTTGTCTTTGGTGGCGTTGGCGCCGTAAAAGCTTTTCATCAGGCTGACAAAAAACTTCGGCGTGTTTTTCCAGTAATTCACCTGATCCGGCAGCAGGGCCTTGGGCGTCGCCTGCGCCAGGTAGTCGGCGAGGGTGGTCTGTTTTTCCGAGGGCAGGTCCATATAACCGGGCAGGCGCAGGGACAGCAGGCCGAGATCGGTATACCCCTGGATATTGGAATGGCCGCGCAGCGCGTTGACGCCGCCGCCGGCCATGCCGATATTGCCCAGCAGCAGTTGAATCATGCCGGCGGTGCGGATAATCTGCGCGCCGGTGGTGTGTTGGGTCCAGCCCAGCGCGTACAGGATGGTGGCGGTTTTGTCCGGCGCGCTGGTTTCACCCAGGATGTGGCAAATCTTCAGAAAATCCGCCTGCGGAGTGCCGCAGATGCGCGCTACCATTGCGGGGGTGTAGCGGCTGACGTGCTCTTTAAGCATATTCCAGACGCAACGCGGATCGGTTAAGGTGGCGTCGCGCCGGGCAAAGCCGTTGTCATCCAGCTGGTACTGCCAGGAGGATTTATCATAGCGGTGCTTGTCGGCGTCGTAGCCGCTGAACAGGCCGTCGTCAAAACGGTACGCTTCGCCCACCAGCAGGCTGGCGTTGGTATAGGCTTTCACATACTCCATCTGCACTTTATTATTGCTCAGCAGATAGTTGATTACCCCCAGCAGGAAGGCGATATCGGCGCCGGCGCGGATGGGCGCGTAAAAATCGGCCACCGAGGCGGTGCGGTTAAAGCGCGGATCGACCACAACCACCTGGGCATGGTTCTTGGTTTTGGCTTCCATCACCCATTTAAAGCCGACCGGATGGGCCTCGGCCGGGTTGCCGCCCATCACCAGCACCACGTCGGCGTTTTTAATATCCACCCAGTTATTGGTCATGGCCCCCCGGCCGAAGGTCGGCGACAGGGCGGAGACGGTAGGGGCATGGCATAGCCGGGCCTGGGTATCAATGGCCAGCATGCCGAGCGCGCGGGTGATGCGCTGGTCAAGCATGCCGGTTTCATTGCTGGCGGCGGACGAGCACAGCATGCCGGTGGTCACCCAGCGGTTCACCGTCACCCCGGCGGCGTTTTTCTCGACGAAGTTGGCGTCCCGATCGGCCTTCATCAGGCGGGCGATGCGCTCGTAGGCGTCCTCCCAGCTGATGCGCTGCCAGGTATTCGAACCGGGCGCGCGGTATTCGGGATATTTCAGCCGCTGGTCGCTGTGGATAAAATCCACCAGGCCGGCGCCCTTGGGGCACAGCGATCCCCGGCTCACGGGATGGTCCGGGTCGCCCTCGATATGGAAAATCGCGGCTTTGGCGTTTTTGGCGCCGTCGCCCAGGCTATACATTAATATACCGCAGCCCACGGAACAGTAGGTGCAGTTATTCCGGGTCTCGTGCGCGCGCAATAACTTATATTGACGGGTCTCCGCCAGCGCGATATCCGGCGCAAAACCCAATGCGGCGGCGGTGGTGCCCGCCATTCCGCCCGCGCAGATTTTAAAGAATTGCCGTCTGCTGAATTGCATGAACGCTCCTGAATACGACATGTATCACATTATAATTCCGTGAAACAAAACCCGGATTTACAGTGACGGGCCGGGTTATGCGCTGCGCTTAGAGAGAGTGCTTTACGCCTTATTTTTTGTGTGGGTATTATCATTCAAATTAACGGGGTTGCAAATGCTTTTCACGGTTGTTAAAGGAAATATTAAATTGTTATTGGCGGGAAAATAACCACCGCGCCGGTCCTCCCGCCGGACGTCCCGCCATGACCGTCGCGGCGCCGCCGTTTTTGCCGATAAGCGCTAACCTTGGTAAAGTTATGCTAAATCGCAAACAAAAGGATCGTTAACATGAACACGCTTCCCGTCGTTGCCGTGCTCGGCCTGGGCGCCATGGGCCATGCTTTTGCGGCCAATCTGGTTAAGAAAAACTTTACCGTCCGCGGCTGGAACCGCACCCCCGGGCGCGGCGAGGATCTGGCGGCAGCGGGCATGACGCTGTGCGATTCCGCGCGGGAGGCGGCCGGGAACGCCGACGTGGTTATCGTGATGCTTACGGACGCGGCGGCCACCGAAGCGGTGATCACCGGCGGGGACGGGATACTCGCCGCTCTGAAAGCGGGCGCGGTACTGGCGCAGATGGGCACCATCGGCGTCGAGTCCACCGACCAGCTTTACCGGGCCGTCACCGCGGCGCGTCCGGACGTGGTGTTTATCGACGCGCCGGTATCCGGCACCAAGGCCCCGGCCGAAAACGCGCAGATCACCGTGCTGGCCGGCGGCGATCGCGCGCGCGCCGCCGCCGTCGAGCCGGTATTTGCCGCCATCGCCAGGGGCACGCAATGGCTGGGGGCCGCCGGCGCCGGCGCGCGCATGAAACTGGTGGTCAACGCCTGGCTGATTGCCATGATGCAGGGCGTGGCGGAGAGCGTCGATCTGGCGCAGGCGCTGGGATTTTCACCGGATAATTTCTGGGATGCGCTGGAAGGCGGCCCGCTGGCGGCGCCCTATGTGAAAAACAAACTCGCGATGATCAAGGCCGACGACTATACGCCGCAAATGCAGCTGTCGCTGGCGCTCAAGGACGCCAATCTGGCCCTCGACGCCGCGGGGAACCGCGCCATGCCAGGCCTGCGCACTATCGCCGGCGTATGGCGCCAGGCGGTGGACGCGGGTCTTGGCGCCCAGGATATCGCGGTGGTGTACCGTTATCTGGGCACGAAAAAATAGCCCTTGCCGTCCTGCCGCCGGCAGGCGCCGGGACAAGGGCGCGCCGGTGGACGCGGGCGCAATCAGCTGTTTGCGGGGCACGACGGCCGCGGCATGATCCGGCTGCGCCGCCGGATGGCCAGCGCCAGCGCCATCGCCGCCAGCGATAAGGCGATGATGACCGTCCCGTAAATATTGGCCGTCGCCAGCAGGCCGGCGCGGCGCACCAGGAAGCCGGCGGCAATGGCCGGCAGGCTGTTGGCGAGATAGCATTCCACATAAAACGCGGCCATCAGTCCGGCCCGCTCGGCGGGGGCGGCCTGCGCCATCACCGTGCGCAGCGCGCCGAGAAAACCCGCGCCGAACCCCACGCCGGCGATAACCGATCCGGCCAGCAGCACCGATGCCATGCCATGGTTGGCCCCCAGCAGGATCGCCAGCACGCCCGCCACCAGCATCACGGCGCCCGCCAGCAACGAGGCGAAAGGGGTACGGCCACGGGCCGCCATAATCGCCGCGGCGCCGCTGAGCGTCAGCGCCGCCACCGCCAGTCCGCCCAACCAGACCGACGTAGAGTGGGTAACCTTGGCGATCAGAGACGGCATCAGCGACAGATAAAAACCGCCCAGCATCCAAATGGCGACATTGACCGGCGTTACCGCCAGCAGGGCGCCGCGCGCCTGCGCGGGAATAACCACGCTGGGCCGCAGCGAGGCCCAGGCCCCATGACGGCGCACGGCGGTTTCAGGCGTGCCCCAGGTCAGCGCCGCTTCGGCCGCGAAGACCAGCAGCAGCAGGGCATAGATCAGATGCAGCGGCGCGGGCGCGAACTGCAGCAGCGCGCAGGCGCCCAGCGCCCCCAGGGCCATGCCGGTCATCGGCGCAATGCTATTGGTCAACGCGCCGCGCTCATGATGCAGGTCCAGCAGCGCCGCGCCCAGGGCCGCCGACGCCAGTCCGGTGGCCAATCCCTGCAACGCCCGCGCGACGATAAGCCAGACGGGGCCGGCGGCGCCGAGGAACACCCCCATGGCCGACAGCTCCAGCAGCAGCGCCAGGCTGATGACCGGACGCCGGCCGATATAGTCGGACAGGGCGCCGGCGCTCAGCAGCGACGCCAGCAGGGCCAGGGCATAGGCGCTGTAGATAGTGGTCAGCAGCATCGGCGAGAATGCCCACGAGGCCTGGTAAAGCCGGTAGAGCGGGGTAGGGGCGCTGGACGCGGCGTAAAAGGTTATCAGCGTGGCGGTATGTACCGCCGCGGCTAAATCAGGCTGGAAACGGCCCGGGACGGTGTGGTTTGACGCGGTAACGGTTGATTTGGGCATGGCGGTGCTCGTATAATAAACGCAAATTATTAGCTTTTATACATCCTAGAGGATACCCGGCACTAACGCAAATATTTTGCGTTAGTGCCGGGCGGCAGTACCCTGCGGCGCGCCTGGGACGCCGGCGGTCATCCTCTGGCAGGAACAGGAGTCATCAGCCATGGCTGACAAAAGCGGTGTCCGTCCCGGCGGCCGCAGCGCCCGCATACAGGCGGCGGTGCACCGGGCGGTACGGGAATTACAGCAACAGGAAGGGCCAGGCGAACTGACGGTGCCGGCCATCGCCGCCCGCGCCGGCGTGACGCCGTCCACCCTCTACCGGCGTTGGGGCGATCTGGCGCAATTATTATCCGATGTCGCGCTGGCGCGGGTGCGTCCCGATGGCGAGCCTCGTGATACGGGGTCGTATCGGGGAGATCTGCGCGCGTGGCTGGAACAATACATCGATGAATTGGCCTCCGAGACCGGCCGGGCCATGATGCGCGATATCCTCGGCTGCGCCGCGCCGGGCAACGCCGGGAAATGCGCGGAATTTATCCGCCAGCAGCTCGATGTTATCCGCGACCGCGCCCTGGCGCGCGGCGAGGCGATTGTGGATAGCGATACCTTGATTGACCTGGTGGTGGCGCCGGTGGTTTATCGCCTGCTGTTTTCGCTATCAGCGCCTTCCGTTGAACATGCCCTGGCGCTGCTGGACCATACGCTGGGCGCCGCCCCCAGGCGCGTCGGGTGACTTTTCGCCGGCTCCGGGCGACCGCGCCGGGGGCTAAGCCCGACCGTTCGCCGGGCTATTTAACCGTTCGCCCGCGTATATGACCGCTTAATAATAATTTGCCTCTTTTTTCATCCATTCTGGCCTAGAGTACGCGCACATGTACCCTATAACAGAAGACCGCATCAAGATGAAAAATAATATCCTCAAGCATATCCCCTGGCTTATCATCGGCATTATCGGGGCCTGCTGCCTGGCCGTCGTGGCGTTGCGCCGGGGCGAGCATGTCAGCGCCCTGTGGATCGTGGTGTCGTCCGTGGCCGTTTATCTGGTGGCTTACCGCTACTACAGCCTGTATATCGCCACCCGGGTGATGGGGCTGGATCCCACCCGTTCGACGCCGGCGGTGGTCAATAACGACGGCCTGAACTACGTGCCGACCAACAGGAACGTCCTGTTCGGCCATCATTTCGCCGCCATTGCCGGCGCCGGTCCGCTGGTCGGACCGGTACTGGCCGCCCAGGTGGGCTACCTGCCGGGCACCATGTGGCTGCTGGCCGGGGTGGTTATCGCCGGCGCCGTGCAGGACTTTATGGTGCTGTTTATGTCCTCGCGCCGCAACGGCGTGTCGCTGGGCGAGATGATCAAGGAGGAAATGGGCCCGGTCCCCGGCACCATCGCCCTGTTCGGCTGTTTCCTGATTATGATTATTATCCTGGCGGTGCTGGCCCTGATCGTGGTGAAAGCGCTGGCCGAAAGCCCGTGGGGCGTGTTTACCGTCTGCTCGACGGTGCCCATCGCCCTGTTCATGGGCATTTATATGCGCTTCCTGCGCCCCGGACGGGTGGGCGAAGTGTCGGTTATCGGCGTGGTGGGGCTGCTGCTGGCCATTTGGTTTGGCGGCGTGATTGCCCACGACCCGTACTGGGGACCGGCGCTGACCTTTAAAGACACCACCATTACCTACACTCTGATTGGCTATGCCTTTGTTTCCGCCCTGCTGCCGGTATGGCTTATCCTGGCGCCGCGCGACTACCTGGCCACCTTCCTGAAAATCGGCGTGATTATCGGCCTGGCGGTGGGGATTGTCATCATCAATCCCGACCTGAAGATGCCGGCGATGACCCAGTTTATCGACGGCACCGGCCCGGTATGGAAAGGCGCGCTGTTCCCCTTCCTGTTTATTACCATCGCCTGCGGCGCCGTATCCGGTTTCCATGCCCTGATCGCCTCCGGTACCACGCCCAAGCTGCTGGCCAGCGAAAGCGATACCCGTTTTATCGGCTATGGCGCGATGTTGATGGAATCATTTGTCGCCATCATGGCGCTGGTGGCCGCGTCGATTATCGAACCCGGCCTGTACTTCGCCATGAACACCCCGCCGGCGGCGCTGGGCATCACCATGCCCGACCTGCATCGCCTCGGCACCTCGGACGCGCCGCTGATCCTGTCCTCGCTGCGCGATGTAACCACCCATGCGGCCGCCACCGTCAGCTCCTGGGGTTTTGTTATCTCCCCAGAGCAAATCATGCAAACCGCGCAGGATATCGGCGAGCCTTCGGTGCTTAACCGCGCAGGCGGCGCCCCGACGCTGGCGGTGGGCATTGCCCATGTCTTTAATAAGATCATCCCGGGCGCCGATATGGGCTTCTGGTATCATTTCGGCATTCTGTTCGAGGCCCTGTTTATCCTGACGGCGCTGGATGCCGGCACGCGTTCCGGCCGCTTTATGCTGCAGGACCTGCTGGGCAATTTTGTCCCGTTCCTGAAAAAAACCGACTCGCTGCTGGCCGGCATGGTGGGCACCGCGGGCTGCGTGGGCCTGTGGGGCTATCTGCTGTACCAGGGCGTGGTCGATCCGCTGGGCGGGGTAAAAAGCCTGTGGCCGCTGTTCGGCATCTCCAACCAGATGCTGGCCGCCGTCGCGCTGGTATTGGGCACCGTGGTGCTTATCAAGATGAAACGCACCCGCTATATCTGGGTAACGGTGGTGCCGGCGGTTTGGTTGCTGATCTGCACCACCTGGGCGCTGGGGCTTAAGCTGTTCAGCCAGAATCCGCAGCTCGAAGGGTTCCTGTACCAGGCCAGCCTGTACAAGCGCCGCATCGCCGAGCAGGGCGCCGGGCTAACGGAACAACAGATTAGCAACATGCATCACATAGTCGTCAATAACTACACCAATGCCGGCTTAAGCGTCCTGTTCCTGATTGTTGTCTACAGCATAATCTTCTATGGTATTAAAACGGCGCTGAAAGCCCGCGGCAACGCCGCGCGCACGGATAAGGAAACGGCGTATGTCGCCGTGCCGGAAGGGGGTATCATCACCTCAAGCAGCCACTGATACGGCATCATAAGCCCTGTCCCGCATAACCGGTGGTTATGCGGGCGTTTTTACACTGGAGATACCGCATGTTTGGAAATTTGGGTCAGGCAGGTAAGTATTTGGGACAGGCTGCCCGGATGTTGGTCGGTATTCCGGATTATGATTATTATGTCCAGCATATGAAGACCAATCATCCCGATCAGCCGGTCATGGACTACGAAGCGTTTTTCCGCGATCGTCAGGAAGCGCGCTACGGCGGTAACGGCAAGGGCGGTTTTCGCTGCTGTTGACACACGAGGATTCGAGCATGGACCAGCCGCTGCCGGCCACCATCCTGACCGGCTTTTTCGGCGCGGGGAAAACCACCCTGCTGCGCCATATACTGCATGCCGACCATGGCGAAAAGATCGCCGTGATAGAAAATGAATTCGGCGAAGTCCCCATCGACAATACCCTCCTGGGCGATCGCGCCACCCGCATTACCACCTTAAGCAACGGCTGTATTTGCTGCTCCAGCGCCAACGAGCTGGCGGATGCCCTGCTGGATTTACTGGCGGGCATCGATCGCGGCGAGGTCGATTTTACCCGCCTGGTGATTGAATGTACCGGCATGGCCGACCCGGGACCGGTGATCCAGACCTTTTTTTCCCATCCGGTTATCAGCGAGCGTTTCCTGCTTGACGGCGTGATCGCCCTGGTGGACGCGGTGCATGCCGACGGACAGCTGAACGAGTTCGCCCTGGCGCAGGCCCAGGTGGGATTTGCCGATCGCATCCTGCTCACCAAAACCGATATCGCCGGCGAGAGCGGCAATTTGATTGCGCGCCTGCAGCATATCAACGCCCGCGCGCCCGTGTACCGGGTGGTCAACGGCGAGATAGGGCTGGACCGGCTGTTTAACGTCGAGGGTTTTATCCTGAATGATAACCTGACCGTGGCCCGGCCGCGTTACCGGCCGCTTATCGAGCCGCAAAACGCCATCCGCTCCATCGTGGTGAACCTGGCGCGGCCGCTGGCGCTGCAGACGGTATCGGACATTATGGAAGGCCTGCTGGCGACCTATGCCGATAATCTATTACGCTATAAAGGCATTTTAGCCATCGAAGGCGACTCCCGGCGCCTGCTGTTCCAGGGGGTGCAACGCCTGTATAACGCCGATTGGGACCGGGAATGGCGCGATGACGAGCAGCCGGCCAGCGTGCTGGTGTTTATCGGCGTCGGACTGCCGGAGTCCGAGATCCGGGACGCTTTCGCCGCGTTCAGGTAAGCCGGCGTTTAACGTGCAGGGTAAGAGTATTGCCGCCTGGCCATCGCCTCAGGCCCGCCCGTGAACCGGGCGGGCCTGATTGTTATAAGGGCCAGGCCAGAACAGCCGGAGCGCCCCACGGCAGGGGGATAAAAGGCGCTGTTCAGGCTGATGCGAAGATTCACACATTGTTGTGAAAAGCGGATAAATGATTAAATATACTATTATCAAATAGTTAATTCCAATTAAGCGCTAAAATCCCGTTACGTTTTTGTGATGTCCATCATCTCAATGTGAAGCCAATACGTACAAAATTTCACACATGTTCACAACAACCCGGATGACAGGAAATGACGTTATCGTTAGGCGTTATTGCTGATGATTTTACCGGCGCCACCGACATCGCGAGTTTTATCGCGCTGGCCGGTTGGCGCGTGGTCCAGCTTAACGGTATCCCGCAGCAGCCGCTGCCGCTGGAAGACGTTGACGCGGTGGTGATTTCCCTGAAGACCCGCTCCTGCCCGGCGCCGGAAGCCATAAGCCAGTCGCTGGCGGCGTGCCGGTGGTTGCGGGTACAGGATTGCCGGAAGATCTACTTTAAATATTGCTCCACCTTCGATTCCACGCCGCACGGCAATATCGGCCCGGTTACCGATTCCCTGCTGGCCGAGACCGGGGCTGCGCTTGCCATCCTGTGCCCGGCGCTGCCGGTCAACGGCCGCACCGTGATCCACGGCTATCTGTTTGTCAACGGGCGGCTGCTGAACGAATCTGGCATGCAAAACCATCCCCTCACGCCGATGACCGACGCTAATCTGTTAAGGGTGATGGACGCCCAGGCCGCGGGTAAAACCGGGCTGCTCCCGCTCGCGACGCTGCGCCGGGGGACCCGGGCCGTGCGGGAGCGCCTGGAGGAACTGCGGCGCGAGGGGCGGCGCTATCTCGTTGCCGATGTGCTCGACGACGCTGATTTAACGCTTCTGGCGCAAAGCCTGCCGGACGACCTGCTGCTGACCGGCGGTTCGGGCCTGGCCGGCGCATTGGCCGCGCTTTCGCCCCGCGACGGCGACAGCGCGGCGGCGCAGGCCGTGCCGCCGGCCACGGGTCGCGCCGTGGTGCTGTCGGGCAGTTGCTCGCGCATGACCAATACGCAGGTTGATCACTATCGCCGCCAGGCGCCCGCCCGGGCGATCGACGTCACACGCTGCCTGGAGAACGGCGCGCTGTATGCGCGGGAGCTGGCGCAATGGGTGATGGATCAACCCCCCCGGCCGGCGCCCATGCTGTTCGCCACCCAGGCCGCCGACGTGGTCAGGGCGGTACAGGCCCGCTACGGCGTCGCCGCCACCGGCGCCGCCATCGAACGATTGTTTGCCGATATCGCGCTGTCCCTGTTTCAGCAGGGTTTTGGTAAATTTATCATTGCCGGCGGCGAGACCTCCAGCCTTATCACGCAACGGCTCGGCGTGAGCGGCTTTGCCATTGGCCGGACTATCGCCCCCGGCGTGCCCTGGGTCAGGGATATCGAGCGGCCTTTATGGCTGGCGCTGAAGTCCGGCAATTTTGGCGAGACAGATTTTTTTAACCAGGCACAGGAGCTTTATCAATGACGGAAGCCGAATTACGCGCACAAATGGCGACGCTGGCCCATTCCATGTTTATGCGCGGCTACAGCAGCGGCGGGGCGGGAAATCTCAGCTGCCGCCTGCCCGACGGCGGTTTCCTGGTGACGCCCACCAACTCCAGCTTCGGCGCCCTGGACCCGGCGACGCTCAGCAAACTCAACGCCGCGGGAGAACATATCGCGGGCGCCAGGCCGTCCAAGGAATCGGTAATGCACCTGAATTTCTACCGGCGACGCCCCGATATCGGCGGCGTGGTGCATCTGCATTCGCCCGCGCTGACCGCGCTGTCCTGTATGCCCGGCCTGAACGCCGAGAACTGCCTGCCGCCGATAACGCCCTATTACGTCATGCGCGTCGGCAAGCTGCCGCTGGTGCCGTATTTCCGCCCCGGGCATCCCGGCCTTGCCGAGGCGATTGGCGATCTCGCCCCGACGCATAACGCCATGCTGCTGGCTAACCACGGGCCGGTAATCGGCGGCGCCGGCCTGCTGGAAGCGGTGTTCAACGCGGAAGAACTAGAGGACACGGCGCGTCTGTATATTACACTGCTACCTTATGGCATGGTGACATTAACAGGTGAACAAGTTGCAGAGCTGGAACGGACCTTTAAAAAAGCCTAACGCGGGGCGTCGCGATGTTGCCCGATGAACGCCGTAATTTTATCTACAGCCACCTGCATCAATATGCCAGGGTGACCATCGGCGATCTGGCCAAATTGCTGGATGTGTCCCATATGACCATTCGCCGCGACGTGCAGTTTATGGAGAACGAGGGCAAGGTGACGGTGATAAGCGGCGGGGTTAAACTCAACGAGGCGCTGAAACAGGAACTGCCCTATGTGGAAAAAGCGTTATTGCATCACCGCAGCAAACGCCATATTGGCGCGGTGGCGGAAATACTGGTTGAGTCGGGGCAGGTTATATATCTGGACGCGGGTACCACCACCTTTGAAATTGCCCGCTGTATCGCGGCGAAATTAAAAAAGATAACCATTATTACTAATGATTTCACAATTAGTGATTTTTTAATGAAAATGCCGCACGTCAATTTATTTCATACCGGCGGCCAGGTGGATATGCGCAATCGATCCTGCGTCGGCAATAGCGCCGCGCAGTTTATTCGCGGCCTGAATATCGATATTGCGTTTATCAGCACCAGTTCCTGGGATATTGAACACGGCCTGTCCACGCCCGACGAAGGTAAAGCCCAGGTCAAGCAGGCGGTGCTGGCCTCCGCCAGGCGCAATATCCTGGTGACCGACAGCAGTAAATACGGCAAATATGGCATGTTCCATATATGCCCACTGGCGCAGCTGACCGATATTATTTATGACGATCAGCTGCCCGATGACATTGAAAACCGATTACGGCAGCTGCCGATCCGGTTACATAAAGCCATTAGTTAGGAGCATGCCGGAAAGCCTATGGGAAAACTAATACCTCGTTAAGCCAATAATTTATAACATACCGCGCCAATCATTCTTGGGCGATTAAAAAATAATAATGATCTGTACTCTATCTGTCCGGAGGGGATATGCAATTCGATATTTCGCAATTTTTTGCTTTAATCAGCGCCATTGCCTTGTTAATTGTCCTTATTACCTATTTTAAATTTCATCCTTTTTTAGCCCTGATAATCACCGCCGGATTTTTAGGACTGGCGGCGGGCCTTAGCCCGACGGCCACGATCAAAAGCTTCGAAAAAGGCTTCGGCGGCGTATTGGGATCCACCGGGCTGGTGGTCGGGCTCGGCACCATGCTGGGCGGATTATTGCTGGAATCGGGCGGGGCGGACAAAATCGCCAATACCTTTATCCGCCTGGGGCCGGTGCGCGCCATACCGGCCACTATCTGCGTCGCGGCGTTAATCATCGGCCTGCCTCATCTGTTCGACGTCAGTTTCGTGATGCTGGTGCCGCTGGTGTACGCCATTGCCCGCCGCACCCATAGCCAGCTGCTGCGCATCGGCATTCCCATGGCCGCCGGTTTGTACGTGGCGCACGGTCTGTTGTTGCCGCACCCGGCGCCGACGCTGGCCATGACCACTTATCATGCCGATGCGGGCATGGCGATGTTTTTCGGCCTGATTATCGCGGTGCCCATGGCGGCCTTGTCCGGCCCGGTATTCACCCATTTCGCCATGAAATACTTTCCGGAGCTGGGGCGCCAGAGCTTCGGCGCCGGGGACGCGCAGGAAGAACAGCAGGCCGGCAAAACCACCCGCAGCCCGTCGTTCTGGCTGGCGATGCTGACCATTCTGCTGCCGCCGCTGTTAATGATGACGCGCTCGCTGTGCATCGGCTTTATCAGCAAGGAGAATCCGCTGTATGAAGCGGTTAACGCCATCGGCGACCCGATTGTTTCGCTGTTGATCGCGGTGCTGTTCGCCCTCTACGCCCTGGGGATACGCAGCGGTTTCACCATGGCGCAGTTGCAGAAGATGCTCGGCAAGTGCCTCGGCCCCTGCGCGGTGATTATCCTTATCCTGGGCGCCGGCGGCGGCCTGAAAGAGATGCTGCTGGCCACCCATGTCAGCACCCTGATCGCCGATTGGGCGGTACACTGGAATATTTCGCCGCTGATCCTGGCCTGGCTGGTGGCGGCGCTCATCCGCATCGCCATCGGCTCCGCGACGGTTGCGGTGGTCACCACCGCCGGGATTATCGCGCCGCTGGCCGCCAACAGCGGCGTCAACCTGGAACTGCTGGTCTTGGCCACCAGCACCGGCGGCCTGATGCTGTCGCACGTTAACGACTCCGGTTTCTGGCTGTTCAAAGAATATTTTCATCTCACCGTGGGCGAGACGCTAAAAAGCTGGACGTTGCTGGTTTCCTTCCAATCGGCGCTGGGACTGGCGTTTGTCCTGCTGCTTAACCTGATTGTCGGCTAACGCCGCCCTACATTTAATCCGAGGTAAGCGTAATGAACTACGAACTGTTATTTGACGAACTGAAAGGGCGCCGTATCCGGCTGGCCATTACCGGCGCCTGCGGCGGTTTCGGCCGCTCGCTGCTGGTCCAGTGCCGCAATATTCCGGCCATCGATATCGTGGCGCTGTGCGATATCAATACCCAGGGCACGCGGGATCTGCTCGGCGATCTGCGCTACCGCCATGATAAAAACCGGCTGTGCGGCACGCCGGCTGAAGCCGCGGCGGCCCAGGCCGCCGGGGAAACCGCCATTATCAGCGACTTCGCGCTGCTGGACGCCCTGGATCTGGACATGGTGGTCGAATCCACCGGTAAACCGGATATCAGCGTCAGCATCGCCGTCAGCGCGTTAAAACGCGGCGTCCACGTGGGTATGGTCAGCAAGGAAACCGATTCGGTCGCCGGCCCCTGGCTTAATCAACTGGCGCTTAAACACCACGCGGTCTATACCACGGTGGACGGCGATCAGCCCAGCAACCTGATTGGCCTGGTCACCTGGGCCAGGGTGCTGGGGCTTGAGATTATCGCCGCCGGCAAGTCCAGCGAATATGACTATATCTACCATCCGGCCACCGGCAGGCTGGATTATACCAGCACCCAGGTGGACGCCGCCGCGCTGGCCGATCTGTGGCAGCTGGATGAACAGGATATCAAAGGCACGCTGCGCCGGCGGGCCGAGGCCTTGGCGATGCTGCCGCAAAGCGCCACCCCCGACTATTGCGAAATGAACGTGGTGGCCAATTCCATCGGGTTCGTGCCCGCTACGCCGGCGCTGAATTATCCCCTTTGCCATATCGGCGAGCTGGCCGATATCTTTATCCCCGAGGAAGACGGCGGTATTTTGACCCGGACCGGCGTGGTGGATGTATTCAACTGTCTGCGGCGTGATGACGAGGTCAGCTTTGGCGGCGGGGTGTTTATCATCGTGCGCTGCCAGGACCCGGAGACCTGGCGCATGCTGGCGGATAAAGGTCATGTGGTCAGCAAGAATCTGAAGTACGCCTGTATTTACCTGCCGTACCATATTATGGGGCTGGAGTCGCCGCACAGCCTGTTTTCGGCCGTTCTGCACCGCCGGGCGTCCGGCGGCGTTAACCAGCAGGTCCATGCGGTAATGGCGGGCTTCGCCGAGCGTCCGCTGAAAAAAGGCGAAACCCTGAGCATGGGCGGCCACCATCACTCCATTGAGCATGTCAGCGCCCGCCTGCTGGCCAGGGCGGATGCCAAAGGCGTCGCGCCGTTCTACCTGCTGGCCAATAAAACCCTGACGGCGGATGTGGCCCAGGGGGAGCTTATCCCGCTGTCCGCGCTGCCGGCGGATGATTCGCTGCTATACCAGGCCTGGCAGCAGACCGGCCTGTGATTCCACGGCCGGCTGACAAGAACGCACGCCCGGGAAACCGGGCTTTTTTGGTTATGGCGTACACCCGCCCCGGCGGCCGTCAGGGGTATAACATATCCGGACGGAACAGCCCGCGCCGGCTGATAACCTTGCCGGCCACCATAAACACGCCGTCGCCGGTATAGTGCAAGGTTTCCGGGTGCTTTGGCGTCGCCGCGGCGTGCGCTTTGACTATCTCGAAAATAAAAAAATGATACCGGTCCACCATGGCGCCGTCATGCAGGCGGCATTCAAAATGCGCGTGGCATTCGCGGATAAGCGGCGCCTTCACCCGGCGCGCGGGCGCCGCCGTCAGGCCGAAATGGCTGAATTTATCCATATCCGCCCCGCTGGTATTGCCGATGCCCACGACGGTATCGGTCAGGGCGGTGGTGGGCAGGTTGATCACGCACTCGCCGCTTTGGCGGATCAGGTCAAAGCTATGATTGCCGCCGGAAATCATACAGCCGACCAGCGAGGGGGAGAATTCCAGCACCACGTGCCAGCCCAGGGTCATGATATTGGTTTTGCCCTGCCAGGCGGAGGTAATCAGGACAATGGGCCCTGGTTCCAGATAATATCGCGCCCGGCTGACCGGGAAATCGCTTTTACGGGGAAATGCGGTCATGTCAGCTCCTGTAGCAGTTTTGTTTGCGCCTACTCTAAGGGTAACAGCTGATGGGCGGGAGGAAGAGATACTGTACCGCCGCTCACGGGACAGGGCATAAAAGGAGGCGATCCGGCGTGCCGATGTGATACCCTTTTATCCATTACATCGCAGGTACCGTTATGAAACTCACGCGTTATACCGATTATGCCGTCAGGGTGATTATTTATCTTGGCGCCCATCAGGGCCAATTGTCGTCCATTGCCGAAATTTCGCGCCAATACGCGATTTCGCATAATAACCTGATGAAAGTGGTGCAGGATCTGGCCCGGCTGGGTTATATCGACACCCTGCGCGGGCGCAACGGCGGCATCCGGCTGGGCCGCGCGCCGCAGGATATCAATATCGGCGCGCTGATCCGCCACACGGAGAAAGGCGACGCCCTTATCGACTGCGCCAACTGCGTTGTCGCGCCGGCTTGCGGCCTGCCGGGGGTGCTGGCCCGGGCCACCAATGCCTTTTACGCCGTGCTGGACGGCTATACCCTGGCGGACTTATTAAGCCGGCGGGGGCAAATCGAAGAACTGTTCACCCTGATCGATATCGAAGGCTAAACACGCTGCCATAATCTTATTTACCGTTAAAACAAGCGGTTGCTTCATCCCTGCGCCGTATCGTCTTTTTCCCGCGCCGCCAAATATTGCGTTATATCAAACAAGTGGTGGATAGCGGCAAAAGCCCTGTCATTCCCGTCCCTCCGCGTTTAACCTTAAACATGCATTTAAAATGAATAATATAAGGAAGCGATCATGTTTTGTGTGCAATGTGAACAAACCATCCGTACCCCGGCCGGCAACGGCTGCTCCTATAGCCAGGGTATGTGCGGCAAAACGGCGGAAACCTCGGATCTGCAGGATCTGCTGGTGGCCGCGCTGCAGGGCCTGTCCGCCTGGGCGGTCGCCGCGCGCGGGCTGGGGATTATCGACCATCGCATAGACAGTTTTGCGCCGCGCGCCTTTTTTTCCACGCTGACCAATGTCAATTTCGACTCGCCGCGCATCGTGGCCTATATCCAGCAAACCCTGGCGCTGCGTGATGAGCTGAAAGCCCGCTGCCTGCGGGTTGAACCGACGGTTAACCCCGGGCATCCGCTGGCGGAACTGCAATGCCCCTCGCTGACGCTTGCCGATTTGCAGGCGCAGGCGCAGCGTTTCGCCCTGAATACGGATAAGGACGCGGTAGGCGAGGATATTCACGGCCTGCGTTTGCTGTGCCTCTACGGGCTGAAAGGCGCGGCGGCCTATATGGAACATGCCCATGTGCTGGGCCAGTACGATGAGGATATTTACCGCCAGTATCATGACATCATGGCGTGGCTGGGTACCCGGCCGGCCGATATGGGCGCGCTGCTGGCGCAGTCGATGCAGATCGGCAAAATGAACTTTGCCGTAATGGCCATTCTCGATCGCGGCGAGACGCAGGCCTACGGCAACCCCGTACCCACCCGCGTTAACGTGCGGCCTGTGGCGGGTAAAGCCATCCTGATTTCAGGCCATGATCTGAAGGATTTGCGCCTGCTGCTGGAGCAAACCGCGGGGCAGGGCATCAATATTTACACCCACGGGGAAATGCTGCCCGCCCACGGCTACCCGGAACTGAAAAAGTTCGCCCACCTGGCCGGCAATTACGGCAGCGGGTGGCAAAACCAGCAAACGGAATTCGCCCGTTTCCCGGGGCCGGTGGTGATGACGTCCAATTGTATTATCGATCCGACCGTCGGCCACTATAACGACCGCATCTGGACGCGTAGCATTGTCGGCTGGCCGGGCGTTAAACATCTGGACGGCGAGGATTTCGCCCCGGTGATCGCCCAGGCCCAACAGATGGCCGGCTTTCCCTATGATGAAATCGAACACCTGATTACCGTCGGCTTTGGCCGCCAGACGCTGCTGGATGCGGCCGATACCGTTATCGACCTGGTGGCGCGCAAAAAACTGCGTCATGTGTTCCTGGTCGGCGGATGCGACGGTAGCCGCGATGAGCGCAGCTACTATACCGATTTTGCGCGCGACGTTCCCGATGACTGCCTGATCATGACGCTGGCCTGCGGCAAGTATCGCTTCAATAAACTGGATTTCGGCACCCTTGAGGGCCTGCCGCGTCTGCTGGACGTCGGCCAGTGCAACGACGCCTACGCCGCCATTATGCTGGCGGTAAAACTGGCGGAAAAACTGGGCTGTGGAGTGAACGATCTGCCGCTGAGCCTGGTGCTGTCCTGGTTCGAGCAAAAGGCGATCGTTATCCTGCTGACCCTGCTTTCGCTGGGCGTCAAGAATATCTATACCGGACCGACGGCGCCCGGTTTCCTGACGGAAAACCTGATGGCGGTGCTTAACGAGCAGTTCGGCATGCGCTCGATTACTACCGCGACCCAGGATCTGCACACTATCCTGGCCGCCTGAACCGGACATAAGGAGAGGCTTTCATGACGACGCCGTCATCGCTGTGCCCGTACCGCATGCAGGTACATCATATCATCCAGGAAACGCCCGATGTCTGGACGCTGGCGCTGATAAACCATGATTTTTATCCCTACCAGCCGGGGCAGTACGCCCTGGTCGCCATCAACGATAGCGAGGACGTGCGCGCCTATACGCTGTCCTCCGCGCCCGGCGCCAGCCGGTTTATCACCCTGACCGTGCGCCGGCTGGCGGACGGCGCGGGTTCAGGCTGGCTGACGCAGGACGTCAAGCCCGGCGATAACCTGTGGCTGTCGGCGGCGCAGGGCGATTTCAGCTGCCTGCGGCATGTCGATAACCGCTACCTGTTCCTGGCGGCGGGCTGTGGCGTCACCCCAATCCTATCCATGTGCCGCTGGCTGGCGGCCAATCGCCCGCAAGCGGATGTGCGGGTTATCTACTGCGTCCGTTCGCCGCGGGATATCATCGCCGCGTCCACCTGGACGGCGTTAGGGAAATGGCTGCGGCTGACGGTGTTCGCCGAGCAGGGCGCCGCCGGAGATATCCTGCCCGGCCGGCTGGCGCGCGACGCGCTGCGCGAACTGGCGCCGGATATCGCCGCACGCACGGTAATGGCCTGCGGCCCCGCGCCCTGGATGGCGCAGCAGGAGGCGGACGCGCTGGCGCTGGGCGCAGGCCGCTTCCTGCAGGAGCGTTTTCATACGTCGCCTGCCGACGCCGGCGCGGGCGGTGGAGCCCGGCTGAAGATCACCCATCCCCGCCCCCTGCAAACGGTGGACGCGCCGGTGGGCGTATCGCTGCTGGCGGCGCTGGAGTCCAACGGCATTAGGGTAAACGCCGCCTGCCGCGCCGGGGTGTGCGGCTGCTGCAAAACCCATATCGCGCAGGGTGACTACCGTACCACCAGCACCATGACGCTCAGTGAGCAGGAGATCGCCGCCGGCTATGTCCTGGCGTGCAGCTGTTATCCGCAGGGTGATATCGTTATTGCCTGAGTAACCGTCTTGCCGCACCACGGTTTTGCCCGGTCATGGCCCCATTTTTTTTGTTTTAGGGCTGCGGCGCGGGCAGCATGCCATGGAACAAACGGCCAGGCATTGACTCCCGCATTTACATGTAAAGCGGCAGCCTTGGTGGGGACGCCGGCGGCTTGCGTGGGGCTTATATTGTCGTGGGGATGGTTTCGCTCGCGGCTTGCGGGGAGGCTTATGTTGCCTCGGGGAAGATTTCGCTTGCCGTGCTTTGGCTTTGGCTTGGGATAGGGTTTATGCCGCCTCGGGGAAGGTTTCGCTTGCCATGCGTGAGGTGTTCATAGGTATTGCCGGGCGCCGGCAAGCGACAATGAGGCCGTACCGCGACGGCCTCCTTGACCTCCGCGCGTCCGGCAGATCGTGCGCCGCTGCGCGGTTCCCGCTATCACCCATCCCGGCTTTTGGACCGCACGGGACGCGCTCCCGGCGCGGCCCTTAGCTTTCGCCGCTCCCGGCGGCTCATCCAGCCGCGATGGGCGCCGCCGGCGCACTCTATGCCGGCACCACGTCAACACCATCGCCTGTGAGCAAAACAGCGGTGTAAGGTACTTAGCGGTATGCACTCACCGGGAAAAACAGCGCTATAAATTTGGCCAATTTGGTATAAGTCTCGCAGCCTGCTAGCTATAGCTCACTGCCGCACGTTTATGCCTGACGCCTGTCTACAGGGTGGTATGACTATAATTGCCGGCAGCATGAAATACCGACTTCCTGACTTCCTGACTTCCTGACTTCCTGACTTCCTGACTCAATGACTCAATGACTCAATGACTCAATGACTCAATGACTTAATGACTTAATGACTTAATGACTTAATGACTGCTGGCTGTGCGAATGCCGTCTGCATTACATTACTATATGAATGCTGACGGCATGTAAAATGGTATGTATGACTTGCCTGTCGCTGTGCCTTTTGCATCCCGCGAAGATTAGCCGCTTCTTTGTCTACTATACCTTCGTCACTTTCGTCCTCCACTTAGCCCACAGCGGCGCCGATGCCCTATACATCACATCGCTGACCGCGACCTATGTCCCGGCATAAAGCGCGCTGACGGCGCCTGTGACCTCGGCATGAGCCGCCGGGAGCGGCGAAAGGCCCGGTTGCGCCGGGAGCGCTAACCGGGCCGGTGCATTACGGGGGCATTGGCGGCGGAAGGCATCGCGCAGCGACGCGCGACCTGCCGGGCGCGTGGAGGTCAAGGAGGCCGTCGCGGTACGGCCTCATTGTCGCTTGCCGGCACCCGGCGCCGCATATCACCACCGAACGCACGGCAAGCGAAACCTTCACCGAGGCGACATATGCCCTGGCGCACCCTAACACATGGCACCCTCACGCACGGCAAGCGAAACCTTCCCCAAGGCGACATAAACCCTACCCCAAGCCAAAGCACCGCAAACGACACCCCCGTCGCGGCAATGTCGCCCGCCCCCGGAACCACCATTCCCCTTTACGGCATGGCATCGCGCCATGATGGTTAAAATTACCGGCCCGGATGGGCAGGGGTGCGCCGGCGATCGTAAACGGTTTTGTTGCCATCATGTTGCGGAAAGTTATCAGTTTGCGAGGCACATCGCCTAACCGACCGGCTTCAGCGGCTATGCTTAGGTGAAAATCCGCTATGGATTGACAACCGCAACGGAACAGAACATGAAAATAATCGCCCTGGGAGAATTGCTGTGGGATTGTTTTCCCGGCGGCCGCGAAATCGGCGGCGCCGCGGGAAACTTTGTCTATCACGCCACGCAGGCAGGCGCCGACGCCCGGCTGATTTCCGCCGTGGGGCGGGACAAGGCGGGCGATGCGCTGGTGAGCGAACTGGCGGCGCGCGGCGTTCCCGGCCATATACAGCGCAGCGCCCGTTATCCCACCGGCACGGTGGAGGTGACGCTGGACAGGCGCGGCGTGCCGCACTACGACATTATCGGCCCGGTGGCCTGGGACGATATCCAATCGGACGTCACGCTTTTCAACCATCTGCGCACCGCGGATGTATTGTATTTCGGCAGCCTGGTGCAGCGCTACGGCCCCAACCAGCGGCTGCTGCGCCAGTTGCTGGGGCTGCTGTCGCCACAGGCGAAAATCCTGGTGGACATCAACCTGCGCGCCGGCCATTACCAGCCGCCCACCCTCGGTTTTTGCCTGCGTCACGCCCACCTGCTAAAGCTTAATGACGAGGAACTGCCGGTCATTGCCGCCCTGTTCGGCCTGCCGCGCGACCCCGAGGGGTTCTATCAGCATTTGCGGCGCCATGAACAGCTCGAGATGCTGATATATACCCGCGGCGATAAGGGCAGCCTGCTGCTGCGCGGCGATGACAGCCACCGTCATCCCGGCCTGAAAGTCACGCCGGTGGACACGGTCGGCGCCGGCGATGCCTTTACCGCCGTTGCCGCCGTCATGGCGCTGCGCGGCGCGCCGCTGGCGGACATTAACCAGGCGGCCAACACAGTGGCGGCATATGTCTGCACCAGACCGGGCGCCATGCCGACGATGCCCGCCCATTCCGGCGGGTAGGGCGCGCGCCTGCCGCAGTGTTATGGCGGTTATGCGCATGAAAAGCCGGGATCCCGTCGGAATGAGTTAAAATAGCAGCGTAGTTAAGGACGTGCAGGCTATTGGCTTGGGCGAAATAAGCCGCCGGCGCTATTGTAAGGATTCCAAACCATGATAAATAAAATTCACCTGTTGCAAGGCGATATCACCACAATCCCCGCGGACGCCATTGTTAACGCCGCCAATTCTTCCCTGCTCGGCGGTGGCGGCGTGGATGGCGCCATACACCGCGCCGGCGGGCCCGCGATCCTGGACGAATGCCGCGACATCAGAAACCGGCAGGGCGGTTGTAAGACCGGCTGCGCCGTGATTACCGGCGCGGGTAATCTGCCGGCAACGTATGTGATCCACGCGGTTGGCCCACACTGGAGCGATGGTAAACACCAGGAAGCGGAATTATTGAAACATACCTACCTGAGCTGTTTTGCACTTATCGAACAATACCCGATCAAAACCGTTTCATTCCCCAATATCAGCACCGGCGTCTATCACTTCCCCAAGCGGTTAGCCGCTGAGATTTCGTTAGAGGCTATCGCCGCCTGGTTAGATACTTATCCGGTGATCGAAGCTATTCATCTCGTGTGTTTTGACCCGGAAAATTTCACCCTCTACAGTGATTTACTAAAAAATAAATATACTGATAATTAATCATTTTATAAGCGGCTGGTTGTCCTTGGCGCTGCTCATGTCCAGCCTCTCGTCGACCGCGGACGGTAGCGCAACGCCGGATTTTTTAAGGCGTAATATGACCCGTCATCATGACGGTTACCGTTGCGCCAGTTGCTGCACCTCAGCCCATACGCTGTCATCCGCGGGGATGCCGTTGGCGGTGAAATACGCCCGGTTTTTCATCGACGTTTCCCCTGGAAAGAACACCTCACGCTGATTTTCCGCCGGTTCCGACGTCTTGACGTACTGGGCGACGCTTGCAGCCATATTTTCGCTGAATTCCCTGCCGCCGAAATGGGTGGGATCGAATACCATAAAGACCTGGCTCGCGCCGGTGCAACTCCCTTGCTGAATGTTATCGATCTCATTGGTTGGCGCGCCCGCCGTCAGGAAAGCCGCCATTGTGTCCAGCAGCACCGCCATACCGGAGCCTTTCCAGTAACCGGTGGGCAGAATACGCATTGACTCTTCCACCGGCCCCGGTTCATCGGTGAGATTGCCGTCTTTATCAAATCCCCCCGGAAAAGGCAGTTTTTCCCCTTTCAGGCGTGTCACCTGCAGCTTGCCATAGGAATACTGCGACATCGCCATATCAAGGACCAGGGCGCCTTCTTTCATCGGCACCGCCATGACGAAGGGATTGTTGCCGAGACGTGGTTTTTTCGCCCCCCACGCGGGCATGCAGGATTCGGTATTGGTCCAGCACATTGCCGCATACCCATTCTCAGCGGCTTTCCAGCCATAGGTGCCGCCGCGCATCCAGTGCGTCGTGTTGCGTAGGCCCACAATGCCGGCGCCATGCTCGGCGGCCAGCGCCATCGCTCGCTCAACCGCAAACAGGGCGTTGGTGATGCCGATACCGCGCTGTCCGTCGTAAATTTCGATACTGCCGAGGGATTTGACTTTTTCAGGCGCGGCGTGGATATCAACCCACCCCTTGTTGACATAATCGATAAAACGCGCGACGCGGTTAAGGCCATGCGAAAAAATACCGTCACAGCTGGCTTGCGTATGAACCTGAGCGCAGGTATCCGCCTGTACTTCATTTAAACCGGCATTCAGGAACGCCTGTTTAACGGTGTGTTTCATTTCGTCAAATGTCACCAGTGGCATAGCATCTCCTGTTAACAACGAATCGGTTTCCAAGGCATGCCTGAGGGCTGCCCGTAAAGCTCAAATTACGTGCGCCGGTACTACCATACAAGTATGTGAAAGTAAAAATCAGCATGGCATCACAAAATTAATCGTCTATTGCATGGATTGCAGACGTGACCCTACCGGGGATTGATAGCCTTATTTCTCATAACGTCTGTAGCGAAAACAACAGGACGGCCCATCAGGCAGCAAGCGCCGGCGCTGTCGATAGGCGACAAACATGGCGGCCTGCTTTATCATTTCAGCTCAGCGTGAGGGCCAGCAAGGGCTACGGGGACTGGAATCTGCCGGGCCGGAACGGCGCCAGCATGGGGTGCAATTCACCGGTGGCGATTTCCCGGCCGAGCAGTTCGCCGATAATCAATGCCAGCGTGGCGCCTGAATGGGTAAAGGCGACATAGCACCCCGGGGCTTGCTCAAGCTCGCCGAGTACCGGGAAACCATCGGCGGGAACGGGTTTCCAGCCGGCTTTATAACCGGCAAGCTTAAGCGGTGAACCGGTATTCAGTACGTGATCACCCTCGGCTAACAGCTGTTGCAGGACGGCGTCCGGCACGGTGCAAACCCCGTGCTCATCTTTTTTGATCTCATCGGTACACCAGCCGTGTTCCACCGCCAGCGTATTGCCGGGATTGGGGCGCATGGCCACCCTGGGGGTATTCAGCACCACGGCAGGGCGACTGTCCGCAGGCTGGGTAATGGCAAGCATCGATAACACCGACCCATCCGGCAAAGGGATGCCCATACCGGCCAACACCTGGACGGTGGCGGGGCCGCAGGCCAGCAAGACTTTGTCGCACGCATAGTCGCCTTTGCGCGCTGAGGTGACGCCGTTTGCCACCCCCCGCGCATCGATCAGCGGCACGGTTTTGCCCGCATCCTCGATAATGGCGCCACCACGCTCGGTAAATTCCGCCGCCATATGGGCAATCAGATCGGGCAGGCTGACCCAGCCTTCCCCGGCATTATAAATACCATGGGTTTTGACCGCGCCGGGGACGATGGCGGCATCGAGCCGGTTAAGATCATCAGCCTGAATAAGCACGGAATCATAGCCGCGCCGTTGCTCAATCGCATGCCATGCCAGCACTTCATCTTCATCAGACCAGAATATCCCGCCATCGAATTTTAGCCAGTCCACAGCGGGATTGCTGCGGTACAGGGTGCGGTAGCGATCGATGCCCGCCATCCTGAGCCGGTAATAATGGTCAGGCCAGGGGCCCGCGGCGTTTAACCAGGAAAGTGAACGGCCCGAAGCGCCGGAAGCCAGCTTTTTTTCCGTCAATAAGCTGACCTGCATCCCGGCGCGCGCCAGGTGCAGCGCGCATGACATCCCGATCACTCCGCCACCGATAACGGCTATTTTCATTCTTACCTCCCTCCGGATGAGCCACTATGCATTCCCCTTAACCATAGCCGTAAAAAACTGCGCGCCGGTAATAACCTAAACTTATCCCGGAGGCAACGCTGGGCAAAATGACGGGTTAAATTCACGGAATAGTTTATTTTGAAAAGAATGATAACGGTATCGCCAAGGGAGGTTTTTAAAATGGCTGATTTATATGAATATAATAATTATCTTACTTATTTGACTGTTCTCACAAAATAAAAATATCACATAAATTAAAATTTTTGTAAAGTTTTCCGGCTGTGTCTTCCTCCAGCGCAGCGCGGCTGCGAACATCGTTTTAACCCAGAGGCGAAAAATGAAAATAGCGATTGGCTGTGATCACGTCGGGCTGATTCTCAAGCCGGATATCATTGAATTCCTGCAATCGGCATCGATTGAAGTGATTGATAAAGGAACGCATTCCTCCGATCGCACCGATTACCCCTTATATGCCGAACGGGTCGCCGGCGCCGTGCTGTCAAACGAGGCGGACCTGGGCATCCTGATCTGCGGCACGGGCATCGGCATTTCCATCGCGGCGAATAAAATCGACGGCATCCGCGCGGTGGCATGCAGCGAACCGTATTCCGCCAAACTGTCGCGTGAACATAACAATACCAATATCCTGGCTTTCGGCTCGCGTGTCGTTGGCAGCGAGCTGGCGAAGATGATCGTCGGGCAATGGCTGGCGGCGGAATTTGAGGGCGGGCGCCATCAACGGCGGATTGATTTGATTAAGAGCCTGGAGCGGGGCGCATCGCTGGATAAAAATGACCGCCACGACGGTTAGGAAAAACAGCGGCGCTTAATCACTCACGGCAGGGTCGTCTATCCTTAACAGTTCAGCGGCACATTCTGAACGCGAGGATTATGATGACCCAGTTAACCAGCGATTTTTTTGTCGAACGCCTGCAGGCATGGGGCGTGACGCGTATTTATGGCTACCCTGGCGACGGTATCAACGGTGTGCTCGGCGCATTGCAGCGCGCCGGGAAAAACGGCCGGGGCATCGAATTTATCCAGGTGCGCCATGAGGAGATGGCCGCCTTTATGGCCTGCGCCCATGCCAAGTTTACCGGAGAGCTTGGCGTCTGCCTGTCCACCGGCGGCCCCGGCGCCACCCATCTGCTTACCGGGCTGTACGACGCCAAAATGGATCATATGCCGGTGCTGGCCATTTCCGGCCAGGCGGAAGCCACCGCCCGGGGTGCAAATTATCAGCAGGAGCTGAACCTCGATCGTGTTTTTGCCGATGTGGGCAATTTTGTGCAGGAAGCCGCGACTCCCGCGCAGCTGCGCCACCTGGTCGATCGCGGCGTGCGCATCGCCGTGGCCCAGAACGGTGTTACGGTGCTGATTTTACCGAAAGACGTGCAGGACGAACCCTGGCAGGAGCCGCGGCAGGCGCACGGTTTTACCCGTTCCGGCCCCGGCTACCAGCGCCCGCGCGTCGTGCCTTATCCGGCTGATTTACAGCGCGCGGCCGACGTGCTGAACGCGGGCAAAAAAGTGGCGATCCTGATTGGCGCCGGCGCGCGCGCCGCCGCCGTGGAGGTGGTACAGGTCGCTAATCTCCTGGGCGCCGGGGTGGCGAAAGCCCTGCTCGGCAAGGACGTGCTGCCGGACGATGCGCCCTTTGTCACCGGCGCGATTGGGCTGCTTGGCACCAAACCGTCATGGGATATGATGCAGCAGTGCGATACGCTGCTGATGATAGGCACCGGTTTCCCCTGGGCGGAGTTCCTGCCCGGTGACGGCCAGGCGCGCGCGGTGCAAATTGATATCGACCCGTCCATGCTTGGGCTGCGTTATCCCGTGGAGGTAAACCTGCACGGCGATGCGGTGGAAACGTTGCACGCCCTGCTGCCGCTATTGACGCACAAAGCGGATCGCGGCTGGCAGGAAGATATTGCCCGTAATATCAAACAATGGTGGCAGACCCTGGAAGAACGCGCCATGGCCAAGGCTAACCCCGTCAATCCCCAGCGCGTGGTGTGGGAAATGTCGCCTTTATTACCCGATAACGCCATCGTCACCTCCGACTCGGGCTCCTGCGCCAACTGGTATGCCCGCGATTATCGGGTCAAGCAGGGACAGCGCTCCTCGCTGTCCGGGGGCCTGGCCTGCATGGGCGCCGCGGTGCCTTATGCCATCGCGGCGAAATTCGCCCATCCGGCGCGACCGGTGGTGGCCCTGATCGGGGATGGCGCGATGCAGATGAACAATATGGCCGAGCTGATTACCATCCAGAAATATTGGCAGGGCTGGCAGGATCCCCGGCTGGTGATTTGCGTCTTCAATAATGAGGATTTAAACCAGGTGACCTGGGAACAACGGGTGATGGAGGGCAATCCACGCTATCCGGCCACGCAGTCGGTGCCCAACGTCGGTTATGCGCAGTTCGCCGAGTCGCTGGGACTGAAAGGCCTGTATGTCGACGATCCCGACGCCCTGGCGCCGGCCTGGGCGGCGGCACTGGCCGCCGACCGGCCGGTGGTGCTGGAAGTGAAAACCGACCCCGAGGTGGCGCCGCTGCCGCCGCATATCACCTGGCAGCAGGCCAAGGCCTTTATGTCCTCGCTGGCAAAGGGCGATCGCGGCGCGGGGCAGGTGATTGCCGATACGGCGCATCAAATCTTCGACGGCATCCTGCCGGGTAAAAAAGCCTAGCGCCGGTGGCGCGGCGCTGCGGCAACGCCGCCGTCAAGGGTCCGGCAGGCAGCGTTGCCGCTAGGTGCCGGCGCCCGGCGCGGCCGCTCCGCTTTTACGCAGCCGGGCGGCCAGTCCTTTTAGGAAATAGCGCAGGAACTGGTCGCCGCACAAACGGAAATTTTTATGATCCGGCGCGCGCAGCATGGCGGTCAGCTCCGGTTGGGAAACCTTGAAATCCTGTGACTGCAGGATATCCCGGATATCGTCGGTCTTCAGCGCAAAGGCGACGCGCAGCTTTTTCAGGATAATATTATTATTGATTTTACGTTCAATTTTCGGCGCCGGCCGGCTGTCGTCCTTGCCGCGTTTATGGATAATCAGGCCATGGAGAAAATACCCCATCACCACATCCGGACAGGGCAGGTAGCCCGGTTCGTCTTCTTTTTTCACAAACGCCGCGATTTCCTGCGGCGTAATCACTGTGTCCGCCAGGGCCAGAATGGCCAATAAGTGGTCATTATGCAGGTTCAGCATATAGCGCACGCTGCGCAGCACATCGTTGTTCATCATTACCGGATTTTTCCCGCGCTCCAAGGTGTATGGCCGGCAGTATAAAGGTATCCGCCGGCGAACGCGAAATTGTTGCGTCCGGCATGCCGGACGCCGGAAAAGTGCCCACCGCGGCGTGTGTGACAATGTCACTTAAGCGGCGGGCTAGGCGGGGCGCCCGGCGGGGTGATTGTTACACCGTCACTACTAGCGAAACGGCGGTTCGTTGAAGGTGCGCAGCTTGCGTGAGTGCAGGCGATCGCCCTCGGCGCGCAGCTGTTCGATGGCGCAAATGCCGATTTGCAGATGCTCGGATATGGCGCCCTCATAGAAGCGGTTCGCCTGCCCCGGCAGCTTGATTTCGCCGTGCAGGGGTTTGTCGGACACGCACAGTAAGGTGCCGTAGGGCACCCGGAAGCGATAGCCCTGGGCGGCGATGGTGGCGCTTTCCATATCCACCGCCACCGCCCGGCTGAGATTAAAGCGCAGCGCCGAGGCGGAATAGCGCAGTTCCCAGTTGCGGTCATCGGTAGTCACCACCGTGCCGGTGCGCAAACGCTGCTTCACTTCTTCGCCCGGCATGCCGCTGACCATCTTGGTGGCGTCGTAGAGCGCGCGCTGCACTTCGGCGATGCTGGGGATGGGAATATCGGGGGGCAGCACCGCGTCCAGCACATGATCGTCGCGCAGGTACGCATGGGCCAAGACGTAATCGCCGATGGTCTGACTTTCGCGCAGGCCGCCGCAGTGGCCGATCATCAGCCAGGCATGCGGGCGTAGCACCGCCAGGTGATCGCAGATGGTTTTGGCGTTGGACGGGCCGACGCCGATATTGACAAGCGTAATCCCCCGGCCCTGGCGCGAGATCAGATGATACGCCGGCATTTGATGGTTTTTCCAGGCCAGGTCCGATACCGCCTGCTCGGGGTTGGCCGTATCGGCGGTGACAAAGGTGCCGCCGGCGCAGGACAGCGCCTCGTAGGGGCTGTCCGGATCGGCAATCTGGCTGCAGCCCCAGCGCACGAACTCATCGACATAACGCGTGTAATTGGTAAACAGCACAAAGGGCTGGAAATGCTCCACCGGCGTGCCGGTATAGTGCCGCAGGCGCGCCAGGGAAAAATCGGTGCGCAGCGCGTCGAAGTGGGACAGCGGATAGACATTGCCGGAGGTGAACAGCCCATCGGCGGTTTCATCGCCGATTTGCGCCAGCTCGGTGGTGGGGAAATGCTGCGCTATTCCGGCGCTCATCGAGCGGTCCAGGGCCAGGTCCGATCCGTCGATAACATACGGAAAGGGAATTTCCAGCCGCGACGGCACCACATCGATGGTGGCGGCATATTCCCCCGCCAGCAGCGCCAGTTGCTCCGCCAGATAGCGACGAAACAGCGCGGGACGGGTAATGGTGGTGCTGTAGCAGCCGGGATGGGTAAAGCGGCCGAAGGCCCGGGCCTTAGGATTGCCGGGCGTCACGCCGTCCCAGGTGACGCGCAGTTCGGGATAGCTGAACGCCCCCCCGGCGCGCGCCTGGGCGTCGGGCAATCGGCCCTGGGCGATATAGGCCTTGATGGCCTCGCGCAGCGCCGTCACCGCGCCGTCATACAGTTCATCGAGTTTATCAAGCGCCTGGGAGGCAGTGAGGTTTTTTCCTGCATCGTTATTGTTCACCATGACTCCTTTAGTTTCCAAATGCCCGCTCGGGAGCAATATTGTCCATCATAGCATCGCATGGCATTATTGCAGACCGTCGCGGCAGGAAGAAAAACGTAACGGAAAACGCATTTGCCCCTTTCATACGCCCGGGATTATTTTTCTGTTTGTTCGCGCCAGGCAATGGCTTACCATAGACACCAACTTAATTAGCGTGGTTTATGGATCTCCGATGCGTTACCTGGCGACACTGCTTCCCCTGCTCGCTTTACTTTCCGCCTGTAGCAGCAAGCCGAAGCCGGCGGAAAATCTTCCTATCGGCAGCCCCGCCCAAGGCGGATTCCTGCTGCGGCCGGAGCATACCGGCCCGCTCCTGGCCGGGGATTTTGCGTCTAACCCGGCCACCGAGGCTTTTATCGATAAAATGGTGCGCGAGCACGGCTTCGATCGCCAGCAGTTGCATGATGTCCTGGCTCAGACCCAGCGCCTTGACTGGGTGCTGCGGCTGATGGATCGCCAGGCGCCGGTCGGCCTGCCGCCGTCGGGCCCGAACGGCGCCTGGCTGCGCTACCGCAGTAAGTTCATTACCCCCGACAATGTGCAAAACGGCGTGGCGTTCTGGAACCAGTATAGCGATGCCCTGGAGCGTGCCCGCCAGGTCTACGGCGTGCCGCCGGAAATTATCGTCGGCATCATCGGCGTGGAGACCCGCTGGGGCCGGGTCATGGGCAAGACGCGCATTATCGACGCCCTGGCCACCCTGGCCTTTGCCTATCCGCGCCGCGCCGATTATTTTGCCTCCGAGCTGGAAACGTTTCTGCTGATGTCCCGCAGCGAAGGGGACGACCCGCTGGCGCTGCGCGGGTCCTATGCGGGCGCCATGGGCTACGGGCAGTTTATGCCCTCGTCGTTTAAAAGCTATGCGGTTGATTTTGACGGCGACGGCCATATCAACCTGTGGGATCCCGTGGACGCCATCGGCAGCGTCGCCAACTATTTCAAGGCCCACGGCTGGGTCGAGGGCGGCGCGGTGGCGGTGCCCGCCAGCGGCCAGGCGCCGTTCCTCGACCAGGGTTTCCAGACCCGTTATCCGGTAGCCACCCTGGCGGCCACCGGCCTGAGCCCGCAGGGATCCCTCGGCGGTTATCAGGAAGCCAGCCTGCTGCGCCTGGATTTCGGTACCCAATATCAATACTGGTATGGACTGCCCAATTTTTACACCATTACCCGCTACAACCACAGCACCCATTACGCCATGGCGGTATGGCAACTGGGCGAGGCGGTCGGGCGGGCGCGCCAGGGCGGCGCGGGCCCTCTGGTCACCCTGTCGTCCAGATAACCACCGCGTTGGCCAGGGGATGCGCTAGCCGTCCGTCGACCGCGTCACGTTTTCCCAGTCGTCGATCTGCGCCGCATAATCCTTAAGCTTGGCGCGCACCAGGGCCAGCGCGTCGCTGCCCAGCAGCAGATGCGCCGGCGGCCTGGCGCTGGCGATCAGCGCCAGGATGGCATCGGCCGCTTTCAGCGGGTCCCCCAACTGGCGCCCGCTTTTCTCTTCCCGCGCCTTGCGCATGGGATCGAACAGCCCATCGTAATCGGCAATGCTCCTGGGCGAACGCACCATGGAGCGGCCGGCCCAATCGGTACGGAACGAACCGGGCGCCACGGCGGTGACCGCGATGGAAAACGGCGCCAGTTCTTTGCCGAGCGTCTCTGAAATCCCTTCCAGCGCAAACTTGCTGCCGCAATAGTAGGCAATGCCCGGCATGGTGATAAAACCGCCCATGGAGGTGATATTGATAAGGTGCCCGGCGCGCCGTTTACGCATATACGGCAGCACCGCCTTGATCATGGCGACGGCGCCGAACACGTTTACGTCGAACTGGCGGCGCATTTCCTCCAGCGGCGATTCCTCCAGGATGCCTTCATGGCCGTAACCCGCGTTGTTGACCAGCACGTCGATGGGGCCGACGGCGGATTCAATGTCATCCACCACGCGGTTAACCGCGGCAACATCCGTGACATCCAGGATGCGGCCCACGGCATGCGCCGGATCCCGCGCGATAAATTCCCGCCTGGCCGCTTCGCCGCGCACGGTCCCGACGACGCGATGACCCGCCGCCATGGCCCGCCCGGCCAAGGCATGACCGAAGCCGCTGCTGACGCCGGTAATAAAAATTGTTTTTACATCACTCATAGCCTGCTCCCCTGATTGGATATTCAATCCGGCCGGCGCGGCAAGGATCATCGTCCCGAACCGGGAGAGGTCTTAACCGGCGCCGCCGGTGATTTGCATAGTAATAGGATTGGCAGCGAATGGAGATGCCCTTTAGTCGGCATATGTTGCCTGAAACTATAAATATGCTATTTTCTCAGGCTAGGGTATTCAATCAGCGCAGAGCGGACGGCGCCCATGACAATTGACCATTTTGCCGCGAATGACCGCCAGGATCGCATCGTGGCGTTACTGGCTAAACTTGCGCCCGCGGAGGGCTATACGCAGTCGCCGTTGCCGGATGTGCGCTTCCTGCGTTCCGACCGGCCGCTTAGCCGGGTGCCGGTGCTGTACGATCCGGGTATTGTTATCGTCTGCCAGGGCAGAAAGCGGGGATACCTTGGCGACAGGATCTACTGCTATGACGCCCGGCACTACCTGGCGGTGGCGGTGCCGGTGCCGTTTACCATGGAAACGGACGCCAGCGCGCAGGAGCCGCTGCTGGCCATCTATATGCACCTGAATTTTACCGTCGCCGCCGACCTGATGCTGCAGATTGACCAGCTGAAGACGGACGCCGGACCCCCGGCCAAACCGGAAAGCCTGATGTCGACGCCGATGGACGGCAAACTGCGCGACGCCGTGCTGCGCCTGCTGGAAGCCATGGACGATCGGATGGAGGCGGAAATCCTCGGTCCGGCGCTGATGCGGGAAATCTATTTCCGGGTGTTGAGCGGGCCGCAGGGCGGGGCGCTGCGATCGGCGCTGGCGATGCGCGGACAGTTCGGCAAGATTGCCCGGGCGATCCGCCGCATTCACACCACCTTTAACCGGCAGTTAACGGTTGAGCAGTTGGCGAATGAAGCGGGCATGAGCGTGCCGGGGTTTTTTTCCCACTTCAGGGCGGTGACCCATACCTCGCCGAAGCAATACCAGAAATCCTTGCGCCTCCATCAGGCCCGCCTGCTGATGGTGCGCAACAATATGACCGCGGCGGCGGCATGTGTCGAGGTAGGCTACGAAAGCGCATCGCAGTTCAGCCGGGAATTCAAACGGCTGTTCGGCCTGAGTCCGGTGGACGAGGTCCGGCGCATGAAAACGCATTTTGCCGTGCCGCCGGCGCAGCCCGCCGGACTCTATATCTCGTCCCATTAATAGTAAGGGCTGACATCCTGCCGGCGGCGCAGGATTTTTCCCCACGGCGTTACTTGATCAACCCCAGATAATGGTGGGGTTGGCGCATCGCCACCAGGTCCTTGCGGCGCGTGACGTTGGTGGGATAAGCGCCGCCGGCGGCCGACGCGGTATCAATGGTTTGCGTCGCCGTTCCCTGTTCCCGCCACATCAGGCGCTCCTGCCTGGGAAAGACGAAGGTTTCGGGTTGGAAGACGCCGCTGAAGCCTCCCGCGTCGCCGGCCTCGTTAATGCTGTTGGCAAACGCGAGATAGACATTATTTTCACCGGCGCGGGTACGCAGCAGATGCCAGTGGAGCGGATCGGCGCCGGTGGGGATCGGGTAATTTTGCCGTACCCGGCTGCCGGGATGCGCGCCGGTAAAGCCGTCTTTCAGCGCGGCCGAGCAGGCGAGGATATCACAGCCCATCAGCGCCAGGATCCTGCCCGGCTCCGGCAGCAGCGCATCATTGCCCAACATCAGGCCGATACGGCCCAGGGGGGTGTCGAACGCCCGCCAGTCATCGCCGGCGTTGGCCCATGCGCGGTCCTCGGCGGACAGATGCATCTGGCGATAGCTGCCCACCATGCCCGCGGGACCGAGCAGAAGCTGGGTGTTGTAGCAGCCGTTGTCGTCCCGCTCCGCCATGCCGATCACCAGATGTACCCGCAGGGTCATCGCCAGGCGGATCAGCGCGCCGACCGCCGCATCATCAAGCGGCAGCGCGCCGGCGCCTCCCGCGAGCGGCCCGGTCAGCGCCCGCTGCGGGAAGACCACCAGTTCGCTGCCATGCCGCTCCGCCGCCTCCCGCGCCATGGCGCTGATGCAAGCCAGGTTGTCGGCCACCCGGGCGCCCGGTGAGAACTGGGCCACGCTGATGCGGCTGGTCTTACCGGCAGGCAGGGGACGGTGGCCGTACAGGCCGAAAAAATCCTGCGGATTCCACAGGAAGCTGTCGCTGAGCAATTGATGATAACAATCGGGGCGGCGCTGGCTGAACACCGGCTCGCCCAGCACCCGGCGCTCACGGCTGCGCGCCAGGTCTATTTCCCCCAGCGCGATGCCGTCGCCGTAATCCACCACCGCCGCAATGCGCCCGTCCGGTTCGATAAGGCAGCTGCCGCCGCTGAACTGCACGCCGCGCTCCAGTCCCCAGCGGTTGCTCTCCAGCAGATAGCAGCTGTTTTCCATGGCGCGGCTGATCCAGTAAGGGGCCGGTGCGCGCTCCGCCAGCCAGTTGCTGATATGGCAGATAATATCGGCGCCGTCCAGGGCCAGCAGGCGCGCGGTTTCGGGAAAATGAATATCCATGCACACCAGCATGCCGATGCGGCCAATAGGCGTATCGAAGACCTGATGCCCGCGATCGCCCGCCGCCGCCCACTTGGGTTCGGAAATATAGGGATGGCTTTTACGGTGGGTGCCGACGATCCCGTCCGGGCCGATAAGCACCGCGCTGTTGTAATAAAGCGTGGTTTCCTCATCCTCCTCCGGCATGCCCAGCACGATATAACACCGGTAACGCGCCGCCAGCGCGGCGAACCGCGCCGTCGTGGCGCCTGGTACGGATTCCACCAGCGGCGCTATCTCCCGCCGGTCATACCAGCAGTAGCCGGTAGTGGCCATTTCCGGCGTGGTAATCAGCCGGGCGCCCCGTTGCGCGGCCTCTTCCACCAGTGCGAGCAGGCGTTGGATATTGTCTTCTTTGCACGCAAGCGTCGGCTCAAACTGAACGGCGGCGGCAAGATAAGGGTGTGCAGGCATGGTTATCCTCTTCATCAGTCAGTGTGTCGCCGTCATGACGGCGTGTTATTTCCGGCCGCCGGGCGTGCCGGGCGTCGTCCAGGAAAAGATATCGTTGGCCTGGATCAGGGCGCGGGCCATCTCCTCCACGGTGATGCGTTTATCCATGGCCTGATGGCGCAGGATCTCATACGCCTGCTCCTCGCCGATGCCGTGCATGCGCATCAAAATGGCCTTGGCCTCGCCGACCTGGCGCAGGCCCAGCACTTTTTTCTCCAGGCGCTCGATACGGTCGGACATCTGCCGCCGCCGGTGGGCGTGATGCAGCGCGAACACCATGGCCGAGAGCAGGCCGGTGGCGCGCACCGGCGTGGTGAGCGTGGTGCCGGCGCCCAGCCGCAGCGCGGTATCGATAAACGTGGGGTTTTCGTACTCGATCACTGAAATCAGCGCGTGTTTGCCCAGGTCCAGCCACGGCACTTCCGGCTCCGGCAGATCGGATCGCAGCGCCAGGAAAATCAGATCGGTATCCGCGGGCAGGTGTTCCGGCACCGGCCAGAAGGCGCGCACCTTGAAACCCATGCGGCGCAGGTGATTGGTCAGGGTTTCGCCGTCCTCGTTATCCGGATGCAGCACCGTACAGCGGATGCCGCGGCTTAATAACAAGGCGTCCGCGCTGGTGCGCGACGTATTAAGGCGCATTGGGCGGCTCCATTTTCGTCTGTTTGGTGATCCAGTCGCCCTGGATCTGATGCGTCATATACGGGTCGGGCGCCACCCGGCGACGCGACTCCTGGAGAATGGTGAACTGGCCGGCCGCGTTCGCCTGGCCGATACGCGGGTAAAGGCTGGTGTGCTGGTTGAGCGGATCGATGCGCACGCGTCCCTGGGGGGCGTCGTATTCGCAGCCGCGCAGCGCCGGCATCAGGCGCGACAGCCGATCGCTGCGGCATTCCCTGGCCGCGCGCGCGAAAAGATGGACCTGGCTGTAGGACGCTTCCCAGTTCATATCGGTGGGAATATCCTCTCCGAACTTGGCGTGGAAACGGCGCAGCGCCGCGGTATTCGCCGCGCTCTCCACGCTTTGGAAATAGGTGGCCGAGGTAAAATGGCCGACGCCGAGCGCCGCGCCCATGATGGCGATTTCAGTTTCAGAGGTGTTCAGGCTGCCGATGGGCATGCGTTCGGGGTCGATGCCCGCGGCATGATAAGCCTGGTAAAGAAAAGGCACCGTCTGGCCGACCACGGTACTGAAGATAAAATCCGGCCGCTTGTGTTTTATCTCCGCCATGATGGGCGGAAAGGCGTCGTAACTGGCGTCCATCGGCAGATAGCGCTCGCCCACCACCGCGCCGTCCGGCCGCTGCAATATCAGCTCCTGCATATTGCGGTTGCATTCGTAGGGGTAGACATAACGCGAGCCAATCATATAAACCCGCGCGCCAAAACGGCTGGCCAGGTAGTCCGCCAGCTGCACGCAGTTCTGGTTGGGGGCGGCCCCGCCGTAAATGATATTCTCGGAAAATTCGAACCCCTCATAGAACTGCGGATAGAACAGCAGACGCTGGTATTTCTCCACGACCGGCGACATGGCTTTACGGCTGCTGGATGTGTAGCCGCCGAAAATCACGTTGACGTTGTGTTCGACAATCAGCTGCTCGGCCAACTGGCGGAACCGGCTGTCCTGCGAGTGGGGATCGAGATGGATGGCATTCAGCATCCGGCCGTGGATCCCCCCCTGCTGGTTGACTTCTTCGATGGCAAGCGTGGCGCCGCGCATTTGCGACTGCTCCTGCGCCGCCGTCACCCCGAGGGTGGAGTAGAGTAAGCCAATATTAATCGGTGTTGCTGAACCCATGTGCACCTGCTTGTTGGCCGGGACGGAACCCGGTGGAAAGGGTCGGAAGCCGTATCCCGGCACGCGCCCGCGCCGGGACGTAAAGAAACTACGCCAGCAGATGTTTATCGAGCATGGCGCCCACGGTGTATTTCGGATCCACCATATTGCCCAGGCGGACTTTGCCGCACTGGCTGAGCAGCATATAGGCGTCCCACTGCTCGAAGCCGAAATCTTCCACCAGCCAATAGATAAGGTCGCGATAGGCGATGCGGGTGGCGTCTTCCAGCGGGCGGGCGCTGCCGATGCTCATGATCGAGGTGGCATTTTCCATGCGCGGCCACGCCAGCCGCCAGCCTTTGATAAGATCGACCCGGATGGTGGTTACCGAGGCGTATTCCACCGCGGTGCCGCAGATTTCGCCGTCGCCCTGACAGGCGTGGGCATCGCCGATAAACAGGCGTCCGCCCGGCGAGCGTACCGGCAGATAGGTAATGCTGCCCGGACCGATATCCGGCACATCCATATTGCCGCCATGATTATCCGGCGTCAGCGAGTTGATGGAGTCGATTTCAGGCGAAACGCTCAGCGTGCCGATATGCGGTTTATAGGGCAGGGTGTGGCGTTGGCTCCAGTAGACTTTTTCCCCGTCGAGCTTAATCATGCGCACTTTTTCCGGCAGGGGATCGTTGAGCATGGCGGTAAGATCGGTGCCGGTCAGCCCGCCGAAATGCGGGATCATGGCGCAGATGCCATACGGGTTGGCGCCGCGCGGCAGCATGGATTCGATATGCACCGCCAGCACATCGCCTTTCTCCGCCCCGCTGACCATGATCGGGCCGTTTTGCGGATTCAGAAACGGCATCTTCAGCAGCTGGCTGGGGATATCCTGCTCCGAGCTGATGGCGCCCTCAAAGGCATCGCGCGTATCGACAATCACACGATCGCCCGGTTCTATGGTCAGCACCGGCGTGGAATAAGGTCCGATAGTGTAGTGAAATTCTTTCTGCATCTCTTCCGTCAGATGATGCGTGACGGGCGTGCGGCCGGAACCGACGCCGCGTTGGTACATAATTGAATCGTCAAGCCATTTCATCAGGTCGTCCTCTTCTCAATCATAATGGGCCCGGCGCGGGCCGTCGGGGTTAAAGCGCCAGGTGGCGCCGCATGATCTGGTCATCGCAGAGCTGGGCTTTATCCAGCGTGTCGACCACCCGGCCTTTATCCATCACGCAACAGCGCCGGGCCGCCCGCTGGATCATGGCGATATCCTGTTCCACCAGGATCACCGCCACCCGCAGCTCCTGCGCGATGCGCAGCAGCGTGTCGGCGATGATATGGACAATCGAGGGCTGTACGCCCTCGGAAGGCTCGTCGAGCAGCAGCACTTTCGGCGCGCCGACCAGGGCGCGCGCAATCGCCAACTGCTGCTGCTCGCCGCCGCTCATGGTGCCCGCTTTCTGCCGCAGCCGCTGGCGCAGGATCGGAAAGTAATCCAGCACCTGCTCCAGCAGGCCATCGGCCAGCTCGCGGTGCTCGCGCACGAACTGCATGCCGACGCGCAGATTTTCCGCCACCGTCAGGCCGGCGAAAACCTCGCGCCCCTGCGGCACATAGCCGATGCCCAGCCTGGCCCGACGCTGGGGGGCGGCGGCGGTGATATCCGTTTCCCCCAGGAATATGCTGCCCTGGCTGAGCGGCATCAGCCCTATCAGCGCGCGCATCAGCGTCGTTTTACCCACGCCATTGCGCCCGATAATGCCCAGCACCTCCGCCGGGTAAAGCGATAAACTCGCACCGTTCAACACCAGGCTGCCGCCGTAGCCGCCGCTGACCTGGTTGACTTGCAAAAGGACGTCATTCATCCGGCTTTCCCCAAATAGATATCCGCGACATCGTCGCGCGCCAGCACCGCCGCGGCGTCGCCGTCGGCGAACACCCTGCCGCCGTGCAGCACGGTCACCCGCGAGGCAATCTGGCGCACAAAGGTCATATCATGTTCCACCACCATCAGCGTCAGCCCGTCCCGCTGCATCTGCTTGATCAGTTCGCCGGTAAGATAGGTCTCCTCGATCGAGAGACCGGCCACCGGTTCATCCAGCATCAGCAGGCGCGGTTGCAGCGACACCGCCATGGCGATTTCCAGCCACTGCTTTTTGCCGTGGGAAAGATTACCCGCCGTCTGGCGGACTTCGGCGGTCAGCTTGAACCGCTCCAGCAGTTCGTCAACGCCGGCGGCATTCGGGCGCGCCTCCGGGCGCAGATGGCTTAGCGACAATTGCAGATGCTGCGCCACGGTAAGGTCGGCGAAGATGCCGGGAATCTGGAACTTAATACTCATTCCCATGCGTATGCGCTGGAAGGGGGCCAGCTTATCCAGGCGCCGCCGGAGAAAATGAATCTCGCCGTCGCTTGGGGCGTGCTCGCCGGTCAGCAGTTTAAAAAAGGTGCTTTTACCGGCGCCGTTCGGCCCGATAACACAGCGCACCTCGCCCTGGCGGATTTGCATATCCACGCCGTCGATGACCCGGATGCCGCCGAAGCGTTTGCTTAATCCCCGGCTTTCCAGGATGGGTTCCCGATCCGTTTGGTCCGCCCTATCAAGACTCATCATGCGTCTCCTTATCTCTGCCGGCGGCGCGCGTGATTTTCCCGCCCAGCCAGGGCAGCAGGCCGTTTGGCGCCGCCAGGACCACAAACAGCAGAATGGCGCCCAGCAAAATCATCGCGTATTCGCTGCCGTAGATGGCCAGCCATTGGGACAGCCATACCAACAGGGCGGTTATCACCACGGTGCCGAAAATATTCCTGCGCCCGGCGGTCGCCACCCAGATAACCGGCATGGCGGCCGCGGTCAGACCCATCGAAGAGGGGGTGATATACGACCCCCACAAGGTATAAAGCGCGCCGGACAGCCCCGACAACACGCCGCCCAGCACAAACACCAGCAGCTGATAGCGGCGGATGTCTATCCCCAGCATTTCCGCCCGCCGCGGATTCTCGCGGATCGACGCCAGCGTCAGGCCGAAGTTTGAGCGCAGCAGCCCGCGCACCGCGGCATACACCGCGGCCAGCAACAGGACCACCAGATAATAAAAGGCATTGTCCTCCAGCGGGAACGACGCGCCGTCAAACCACGGCAGCGCCAGCGGCGGCATGCCGGACATGCCGTTGAAGCCGTTGAGCCGCGCGGTGCCGATAGCCCATTGCGGCCCCGCGGTCTGCGACATAAAGGTTTCCATGACCAGCGTAAACGACAGGGTGACGATGCCGATAAAAATGCCGGTCACGCCGCCGTAAAACATCAGGTAGCCCAGCGCCGCCGCGACGGCGGCGGCCACCGCCAGCGCCACCGCCAGCCCCGCCCAGGTGGAGAGGGCGCCGTCGCCGAAATTTAGCGTCATGACGCCGTAGGTATAGCCGGCCAGTCCGAAGAACGCCGTCTGGCCGAAGGAGAGGATGCCCGCGTGGCCCCACATGGCGGCAAGGCCAATGGCGCAGAATGTCCACAGCAGGAAATAGGAAAAGTCACCGACGGTGGCGCCGTCGACCACCAGCGGCAGCGCTAATGCCGCCGCCAGCACCAGCAGGGCCAGGGGTCCGCGCCGGCCGGAAGCCGGTTTTGTCGCGCCGTCGGCCGCGGGGGAGCGGGATAATAAGGTCAAGGTCAGCTCCTATCGGTTGCGGGTAAACAGGCTGCCGACGCCGTTCGGCAGCAGGCGGATAACCAGTACGGCGGTAACCAGCAGGCCGATTTGCCCGGCGAGCTGCCCGTACCATGAATTCAGGCCGGTTTGAATGGCCCCCAGCGCCACCGCTGCAGGAATGGTGCCAACCAGCACATTGGCCCCGCCCACCACCACCGACACGAACGCCTGCACGATAAAACTGCTGCCCATGGTCGGGACGGCGGTCAGCGTCGGCGCGTAAATCGCCCCGGCCAGGCCGGCCAGGCCCGCGCCCAGGGCAAAGGTCAGCGTATAGATGCGGTCGGTTTCCAGTCCCAGGCAGGAGGCCATGCGGGCATTCTGGATCGTGGCCCGGGCGCAGACGCCGTAATTGGTATGGAAGAACAGGGCATAAAGCAACAGCAGCACCGCGATGGCGATCAGCGGCAAAATGGCGCGGTAGGTGGCAAAGGAATAGTCGCCGAGCGTAAAGGAGCCGAGCGGGGTGGACAGCCCCTCGAGGGACGGGCCGGCGATCAGCAGCATGGCCTGCTGCACGATCAGGCTGATGGCCCAGGTCGCCACCACCGAATCATGCAGCCGGCCATAAAGATGGCGCACCACCAGGCGCTCTATCACGCCGCCGGCAAACGCGGCCGCCAGCGTGCCGAGCAGCATCGATACCGGCAGGGGCAGGCCGGCCTTGGTCATCAAGATGGTGACATAGGCCCCGCACATGATGAACTCGCCATGCGCGAGGTTAATCACTCCCATCATGCCGAAAATCACCGCCAGCCCCAGCGCCGCCAGCACCAGATAAGCAAAGTTATCGCCGAACTGATAAATCATTGAATAGATAAACGAGAGCGTGAACATCCGCTGGCCATCCTCATCAATAGGAATAACGTCGGGGAAGGCCGCGTCCCGCGGCGATTTCCCCGTTACAGTCCCGCGTTACGCCTTGGGCGGATTGGACGGGGTGTACTGGCTGGCGTCGGGTTTCACCGGCAGGTTGCAGCCCGCGTCCCCCAGCCAGTAAGGCTTGATATCGTTCCATACCTTCGGGATTTCGATGGAGTGATCGGCCTTCACATGCGCCAGGTAGATGGTATGGCTCAGATGGTGGCTCTTTGGATCGATGCAGACTTTGCCGGAAGGACCGTCGGTACAAATATCGCCGCTTTCCAGCGCCTTGCGCACCGCCGTCATATCGGTGCCGCCGGCTTTTTCCACCGCGGCCTTGTAGAGGTAAACGGCATCGTAAGCGTTGGCGGCCTCCTGATTGATATAAGGCTCGTTCGGGTATTTGGCGTGGAAGCGTTTTTTGAAATCGTTACTGGCGGGGCTGTCGACTTCCTCGATATAGTTGGCGGTGACATACATATCCTTCAGCGCCGGCGCTTTAAACCTCTTGTGTTCGTAAGCCTGGCCGACGTTCACCGAGCTGCCCATCGGCAGGTTGAGTTTGGCCGCCGCCGCCTGCTCGTAATAGGAGGATTGGTTGGCGCCGACCAGCAGCGTCATCACAAAGTCCGGCTTGGCTTTCTGGATGTTCTGGATGGTCTGGCCGAACTGCGATACGCTCAGCGGAATAAACTCTTCGCCCACCATGGTGCCGCCGTTTTCCTTAACGATTTTGCGCACCCATTCGGCGGAGATCTGCCCGAAATTATAGTCCGCCGCGATGGTGTACACTTTTTTGCCGTACTTCTCCATCATCCAGGGGATCAGGGTCGAGAACTGCTGTTCAGGCACCGCGCCGGTGACGAAGACGTTGCTGTCGCATACGCCGCCCTCGTACTGGTTGTTGTACCAGTAGAGCTGTTTTTCGCGGTCCATGATCGGCCTGATGGCTTCACGCGAGGCGCTGGAGAACGCGCCGAAAATCACATCCACCTTGTCGTTTTTAATCAGGCGGCGCGCCATTTGCTGAAAGCGCGTATTGTCCGATTGGGTGTCATATTTCACCAGTTCAACCGGGCGTCCCATGATACCGCCCTTGGCGTTGATTTCTTCCACCGCCAGCTCCGTGGCGTGGATCTTAGGAATAACGGGCAGGGCGAAGTTGCCCGACGCGTCTTCCAGCAAGCCGATTTTAATCGCTTTTTCCGCGGCGCCCGCCACACCCGGGCAGGTTATGGCCAATGCGGCCGCCAAGGCGAGTGAAAGCGTAGCGTAGTGACATTTCATTCTGGACATAGTTACCCCGGGCGTTGAAGGTCTGAAAAAAAAGCAAAAAAAAACCCAGCAACGTCACATGACATTGCAGGGCTCTATTGCCATAACCACAAGCCGACATCGTTGGCGTTCTTGCGGATAAGTCAGGCTCACTATAAGAAGGAAAATATGGCGTTGTCAACGCCGTTTTTTCAATAAAAAACAAGGGGTAAAATTATCTCTCCCTGCACCGCGACAGGGATGGCGCTGCACGGAAACCGCGCATTTTTCTCCCTATGTCCCGGCGCGCCTAACCTACTGGCGCCACAGGTAAAACCCGCCGCCGCCGCCAGGACGGCGCGCCGCGGTCGCCGCGGGCGCGGGCGGGGATGTTAATACCTTGCACCGTTATGGCGATTTTTGCTCCCGGACGCCGGCCCGCCGCCGGCTTAAGCCGGCCACAGGCGGCAAGCATTAACATTTCCTCAACATCTTTACATAGCTTGACACTAAGGCAAAATGGTAAAGTCGCTCTATACTTTTGACCTATAAACTTTTCTTACCGAATCACGCCATTGAACACGAAAACATCCGCGCTGCTCCTGACACCATTGTTTCTGTTACCGCCGGCGGCGGTATGTTTTGCGCAAGCCGCCGGCACCGGGACACCGGCTGGCGCCCCGAACGGCGGCGCGACCGCCGATCCGCCGTCCTCGACGCTGATGGTGGTGAAACCGCGCAGCGGCCTTTCCGAGCTGTATACCCCGGCGGCGGTCAGCGTCGTCGACGGCCAGGATTTGCGCAACGGCAGCCCTCAGGTAAACCTGTCGGAAGGACTGGGCAGCGTGCCCGGCCTGCAAATCCAAAACCGGCAAAACTATGCGCAGGATCTGCAGCTGTCGGTGCGCGGCTTCGGCAGCCGTTCGATGTACGGCGTGCGCGGGGTGCGGATTTATGTGGACGGCATTCCGGCCACCATGCCGGACGGGCAGGGACAGACCTCGAATATCGATCTTAACTCGGTGGATAAGGTGGAGGTGCTGCGCGGCCCGTATTCGGCGCTGTATGGCAACGCATCCGGCGGCGTGGTGAATATCGATACCCAGACCGGCGCCCAGCCGGCGACGCTTGAGGCCGGCACCTACTACGGCAGCTACGGCACCTGGCGCAACAGCGTCAAGGCCACCGGCGCCACCGGCGACGGCACCCAGGCCGGGGACGTGAACTACGCGGTATCCGCCTCGCGCTTTACCACCCACGGCTTTCGCGATCACAGCGCCACGCAGAAAAATCTGGGCAACGCCAAGGTGGGCGTGCGCCTGGATGACGTCAGCACGCTGACGCTGATGTTTAACAGCGTGTCCGTGGACGCCGGCGATCCGGGCGGCCTGACGGCGGACGAATGGCATGACAACCCGCGCCAGTCGCCGCGCGCGGACCAGTACAACACCCGCAAGACCCTGGACCAGACCCAGGCGGGGCTGCGCTATCAGCGCGAGATGGGCGCCAATGACCAATTGACCATGCTGGCGTACCATGGCGAGCGCCATACCACCCAGTACCAGTCCATTCCCCTGTCGGCGCAGCTCAACCCCAACCATGCCGGCGGCGTTATCGTGCTGGAGCGTAAATACCAGGGCATAGATACGCGCTGGCGCCACCAGGATAACCTGGGGCCGGTACCGGTCACGCTTACCGGCGGGCTGGATTATGAAACCATGACCGAGCGGCGCCAGGGGTTCGAAAACTATCTTGCCCGGGACGACGGCATCACCTACGGGGAAAAGGGCGCCCTGCGGCGCAACGAGAAAAACCGTATGTGGAATCTCGATCCCTACCTGCAAACCACCTGGAACCTGACCCCGCGCTGGACGCTGGATGCCGGGCTGCGCTACAGCACGGTCAGCTTTGATTCCCGCGATTACTACATCACCGGCGCCAACGGCGACGACAGCGGCAGCGCCCGCTATCATCGCCTGCTGCCGATGGGCTCGCTGAATTATGCCGTCAACCCCGCCTGGAACCTGTATTTCTCTGCCGGGCGCGGTTTTGAAACGCCCACCATTAATGAACTCTCCTACCGCCCCGACGGCCAGCCGGGCCTGAACACCGCGCTAAAGCCCGCCACCAGCGATACGTTTGAACTGGGCAGTAAGACGCGTATCGGCTACGGCTTGCTGACCGCCGCCGTGTTCCAGACCAATACCGACCACGAACTGGTGGTCGCCGAGAGCACCGGCGGGCGCACCAGCTACGCCAATGCCGGCAAAACCCGCCGCCGCGGCCTGGAGCTGGCGCTGGATCAGCAGTTTGCGCTGGACTGGCGGCTGAAAATGGCATGGACGCTGCTGGACGCCACCTACCGCAACGCCACCTGCGCGTCCGACGGTCTGCACGCCGGATGAACGGGTGCCGGCGGGCAATCGCCTGCCGGGCATCGCCCGCAATATGGGTTATGCCACGCTGGAATGGCGGCCCGAGGCGGGGTGGCATGCGGGGGCCGAGGTGCGTTATATGAGCGCTATCCAGGCCGATGACCAGAACAGCGCCCAGGCGCCGTCCTATACGGTCGCCAGCCTGAATACCGGCTACCGGGTGAACTGGCGTAAATGGTCGCTGGATGTGTTTGGCCGGGTGGATAACCTGTTCGATCGCCGCTACGTCGGCTCGGTGATCGTCAATGAAGGCAACGGGCGCTATTTCGAGCCGGCCGAGGGCCGCAACTGGGGCGGCGGCGCGACCCTAAGCTACGTTTTTGAATAATCATGGCATAACAAGAGCTATTTGACCTATCTAGCTTAATCTTTACATCATCGACATGACATTTTGGTAAGGTGCATCCTATGCAAAAACAGACAGTGTTATCACGGACACTCGTCATACTGACGGCATTATTCGCCGCGCTGAGCGGCCTCTACCTGCTGATCGGCGGCGTTTGGCTGGCCACGCTTCACGGCTCGCCGTATTACATCATCGCCGGCCTGGCGATGCTGCTTACCGCCTGGCTGCTGTACCGGCGCCGCCCCGCGGCGCTGTTGCTGTACGCCATTTTCCTGCTCGGCACCACGGTTTGGGCGCTCTGGGAGGTCGGCACCGATTTCTGGGCGCTGACGCCGCGCCTGGACGTGACGTTCTTTTTCGGCCTGTGGATCGCGCTGCCCTTTATCTACCGCCGCCTGGCGGCCAGGGACGCGCTGGCGCGCGGCTCCCTGCTGGCCTCGCTGCTGATTACCGTGCTGGTGCTGGTCTACGCGGTCTTTAACGACCCGCAGGAAATCAACGGTACCCTGAGCGCCGACCAGACGGCGTCCTCCGCCCAAAGCGCCAACGGTATCGCCAACGGCGACTGGCCCGCCTATGGCCGCACCCAGGAAGGGACGCGCTATTCGCCGCTCAACCAGATCAATGATAAAAACGTCGGCCAGCTGAAGGAGGCCTGGACGTTTCGCACCGGGGATATGAAAACCGCCGCCGATCCGGCGGAGCTGACCGATGAAGTGACGCCGATTAAAATCGGCGATCTGCTTTACCTGTGTACGCCGCACCAGAAGCTGTTTGCCCTGGACGCCGCCACCGGCAAAGAGAGATGGCGCTTCGACCCGCAGCTGAAAACCGATCCGTCGTTCCAGCATGTCACCTGCCGCGGCGTGTCCTACCATGAAACGCCGGATGCGGCGCAGGCCAACGCCGCGGGCCAGCCGCCGGCGCTTTGCGCCCGCCGCATCTTGCTGCCGGTCAACGACGGCCATCTGTATGCGCTGGATGCCCAGAGCGGCAAACTCTGTCCGGATTTCGCCGACAACGGCAAGCTGAACCTGCAAAACAATATGCCGTTTCCCAAAGCCGGCGGCTACGAGCCTACCTCGCCGCCGATCGTCACCGGTAATGTGATCGTGATTGCCGGCGCGGTGACCGATAACTATTCCACCCGCGAGCCGTCAGGGGTGATCCGCGGTTTTGACGTTAACAGCGGCAAGCTGCTGTGGGCGTTTGATCCCGGCAGCAAGGACCCCAACATCATTCCGGAAGGCGCGCAGCTCTATACCCCGAACTCGCCCAATTCCTGGGCCCCGGCCGCCTATGACGCCAAGCTGGATTTAGTCTATCTGCCGATTGGCGTCGCCACGCCCGATATCTGGGGCGGCAACCGTACGCCGGAAATGGAGCGGTTTGCCAGCGGCCTGCTGGCGCTGAACGCCACCACCGGCAAACTGGCCTGGTTCTACCAGACCGTGCATCACGATCTGTGGGATATGGACGTGCCGGCGCAGCCGACCCTGGCGGATATCACCGATGAAGGCGGCAATAAGATACCGGTAATTTATGTGCCGGCGAAAACCGGCAATATTTTTGTGCTGGATCGCCGTACCGGCAAAACGGTGGTGCCGGCGCCGGAAACCCCGGTGCCGCAGGGCCCGGCCAAAGGCGATCGCCTGTCGCCCACCCAGCCGTTCTCGGAATTGACCTACCGTCCCAAGCAAAACCTGAGCGGCAAGGATATGTGGGGCGCCACTATCTACGATCAGCTGATCTGCCGCGTGATGTTTCACCAGCTGCGCTATGAGGGGCCGTTTACGCCGCCTTCCGAGCAAGGCACCCTGGTGTTCCCCGGCAACCTCGGCATGTTTGAATGGGGCGGTATTTCGGTTGATACCGACCGTCAGATTGCCGTCGCCAACCCGATGGCGCTGCCCTTCGTCTCGAAGCTTATCCCGCGCGGTCCGGGCAATCCGATGGAGCCGGATGAGGCCAAGGGGGGGACGGGTTCCGAGGTCGGCATCCAGCCGCAATACGGCGTTCCTTACGGCGTGACGCTGAACCCCTTCCTCTCGCCGCTGGGTTTCCCCTGCAAACAGCCGGCGTGGGGATATATCTCGGCCCTGGACCTGAAGACCAATGAGGTTGTCTGGAAAAAACGCATCGGCACCGTACGCGACAGCTCGCCGCTGCCGCTGCCGTTCAAAATGGGCATGCCGATGCTGGGCGGCCCTATTTCCACCGCCGGCAATGTCGCCTTTATCGCCGCCACGGCGGATAACTACCTGCGCGCGTTTAACGTGGCCAATGGCCAGGCGCTATGGGAAGCGCGCCTGCCGGCGGGCGGCCAGGCCACGCCGATGACCTATGAGGTCAACGGCAGGCAGTACGTGGTGATAGCCGCCGGCGGCCACGGTTCATTCGGCACCAAGCTTGGCGATTATCTTATCGCCTATGCCTTGCCGGACGCGAAATAATATCCTCCGGGGGCCGGCTATTATATTAATAGCCGGCCCCCGCGCCGCAATGGCCCGTCATCGCTAAATAATGGTGGACCCCTGAGTATATTCTTAATAAACCCCGCCGCCGCTTTCATTATTTCCCGCCAGCGCAAGGCTATTATTTATTGACGCAATGTTATTGATTTGTAATAATAAATATTAAAAACATTATTTAATGCCGCGTTAAGGATAAATAAGCCCATCGGCTGAAATAATAATAAAGTTTTTGCACCTCGGGCCGATTGAGCTGAAGCCCCCGCGTCTATTTATCCGCCTATTAATGAGGTGCAGATGAGAATTAACAATCCCGTTACTCTCAGTGAGTATAAGATTGACAGTGAAACAACATTACAATCCGCAACCGATCTCCAGGGTACTATTTTTTATGCCAATGCGGCGTTTGTCAGCGCGTCTGGATACCACTATCAGGATCTAGTTAATCAGCCTCATAATATTGTCCGCCACCCCGATATGCCGCCTGCGGCGTTTGCCGATATGTGGCATACGCTGCGGGCGGGGCATTCCTGGTCGGCGCTGGTCAAAAACCGCCGTAAGAACGGCGACTTTTATTGGGTACGCGCCAATGCGACGCCGACGGGCCATAACGGCCAGACCACGGGGTATCTCTCGGTGCGCATCGCCCCGACCGCCGAGGAGGTCAGACAGGCGTCGGCCTTATATCAGGATATGAATTCCGGCAGGGCCGGTCGCCGCCGCCTGGCGCTGTACCGGGGACTGCTGGTGCGCACCGGTTGGCTCGCGCCGCTGTCGCTGCTGCAAAAAATGCCCTTGCGCTGGCGTTTGCGCCTTGCGCTGTTGATGGCCGCCGCGCTGCCCGCGGTGGGCGCCGGCGTGTTCGCGCTCGGACCGGCGGCGCTTGGCGCCGTCACCCTGGGCGGATTGGCGGTGACCTCCGGCTGGCTGCACCGGCAGGTGGGAAAACCTATTGCCGTCATCCTGGCGCAGGCGCAAAGACTGTCGTCCTGCCAGAGAGGGGAATATGTCTATTTCAACCGGGTTGATGAAATCGGCTACCTGCTGCGCAGCGTTAACCAGATGGGCCTGAACCTGCGCTCCCTGACGGACGACGTCAGCGGCCAGATCAAGGATATCAGCAACGCCAGCGGTGAAATCGCCGCGGGGAACCGCCAGCTGAAAGTGCGTACGGAGCAGGCGGGCGATAATCTGCAGCAGATTATCAGCGCCACCGAGCAGCTGATGGCGAGCGTCGGCAACAGCGCCGACAGCGTTAATGAAACCCGGTCGCTGGCGGCAATGAGCAGCAGCGCCGCCGAAGAGGGCCGGGAAAGGATGACCGAGGTCATCAGTACCATGGGCGCCATCAGCGATTCCAGCCGCCGCATCGTGGATATTATCGCCGTTATCGAAGGGATTGCGTTCCAGACCAATATCCTGGCGCTTAACGCCGCGGTGGAAGCGGCCCGCGCCGGCGAGCAGGGCCGCGGGTTTGCGGTGGTGGCCGGAGAGGTCCGCCTGCTGGCGCAGCGATCGTCCTTGGCGGCCAGGGAAATCAAGGATCTGATTGAAACCAGCGTGGAGCGGATAACGGACGGGAGCAAACTAGTGCAAAACGCCGGCGACACCATGGATAATATCGTCCAGCAGGCGGGCCAGGTGGCGAGCCTTATCGGCGAGATCAGCACCTCCTCGCAAGAACAGACCATGGCCCTGACCCTGATAAGCCAGTCCATCGGCCAATTGGACCAGACCACGCAGCAAAACGCGGCCATGGTGGAGCAATATGCCCAATCCGCTGAAGAATTGTCCCATAGCACGGTACGCCTGGCGGCGGCGGTAAACGTCTATCGCCCCCATCAGGAACCGCGCGCGGCGTCGCCTTCCCTTGCGCGCGGCGGGTCCTGACGCCGCCGTTTTCCGCGCCGGCGCGGCGGCGGCCGGGCCACCGGCGCTGTTGCTAACCGCTTGATTAATTCGCCGCCGCCAGCGATATTGTTAGCGGTGGCGGCGGGTCTTCCTGCCGCCGCCACGTTTGGCGTTGCCGCTTTCGGTAGCGTCGCTATTGCGCCGGGCAAATTTATAACGCTGTTTTAGCAAACAATCGCTTATTAAACTCCCCGCATTAACCGGCCCGGCCGGGGGCATGTCCTTCGGCCGGATCAGTCTGTTCATTACCGGATAACAGGATTGGCCATGCATTCTTCCGCTTCCGCCAGCTCGGACTCGCTGCTGCGGCATCCGTCTTTTGTCGCATTCTGGCTGGCCCGCACCGGCTCCGCCTTCGGTTTCCAGATGCTGTCCATCGTGGTGAGCTGGCAAATCTATACCATGACCGGACGTGCGTTTGACCTCGGCCTGATTGGCCTGGCGCAGTTCCTGCCGTCGGTGCTGCTGGCGCTGCCCGCCGGCCATGCTGCCGACCAGTTCGATCGCCGGCGCATCGTATTATTCGGCCAGATAACCGAATGGCTGGCCATTGCCGCGCTGGCGGCGCTGACCCTGATGCATTATGCCAATGAGCTGGCTATCCTGGGCCTGGTGTTTTTTATCGCCGTGGCCAAAACCATGGAGGCGCCGGCGCTGCAGTCGATGCTGCCGGCGCTGGTGCCGCCGTCGATGCTGGCGCGCGCCATGGCCGCCAATGCCGCCTCCGGCGAGGCCGCGATGATGGTGGGTCCGGCGCTGGGCGGTTTTCTTTATGTCGCCGGGGCCGGTACGGTGTATATCGCCATCGGCGCGCTGTACCTGGTGTCGATCTGGATGGTCGCCCGCCTGCGCTACGAGCAGGCGCCGCCCAAACGCGTACCGGCCAGTTTCGCCACCCTTTTCGCCGGGGTGCGCTTTATCCGCGCCCGCCCCGATGTGCTGGGGGTGATCTCGCTGGACCTGTTCGCCGTGCTGCTGGGCGGCGCCACCGCGCTGCTGCCGATTTTCGCCAAGGATATCCTGCATACCGGCCCCTGGGGCCTGGGGCTGCTGCGCGGCGCGCCGGCGCTGGGCGCGCTGCTGGTCGGTTTCTGGCTGAGCCGCCGGGCGCTTGAGCGGAACGTGGGCATGATCATGTTCCTGTCGGTGGCCGGGTTCGGTATCGCGACCCTGGTGTTTGCGCTGTCCACCGCGCTCTGGCTGTCGCTGCTGGCCTTGTTCGCCCTCGGCGGCTTCGATATGGTGAGCATGGTGATTCGCGGCGCGCTGGTCCAGCTGGATACCCCCGACGCCATGCGCGGCCGGGTCAGCGCGGTCAATTCGATATTTATCAATACCTCCAACCAACTGGGCGAATTCGAGTCCGGCCTGTTGGCGGCATGGCTGGGCGCGGTGCCGGCCGCGGCCCTGGGCGGTATCGGCACCCTGGTGGTGGTGGGACTGTGGATGGCCTGGTTCCCCAATCTGCGCCGGCGCCAGCGGCTGCATAACGAGGAAAGGATGCAGGAAGGGGCCGCCGATACCCTGTAGCGGGCGGGCGGAAAAATAAGTGCGGTGGTCGCCCGGGTTTCTTCCATACTGTCTTTATCCTGTTAATGATGGAGTCCCGGATGCACAACCCGACGCTGATGCAGTTTTTTCATTGGTATTATCCCGCCGGCGGTACCCTGTGGCATGAAGCCGCCGAACGGGCGGGCTGGCTGGCGGACATCGGCATCAGCCTGGTATGGCTGCCCCCGGCCTATAAAGCGGATACCGGCGCGCAGTCCGTCGGTTACGATACCTATGATTTGTTTGATCTGGGCGAGTTCGATCAAAAGGGCGGGCGGGCCACCAAATATGGCGACAAAGCGGCGCTGCTGGCGGCCATCGCGGCGCTGAAATCCCATCATATCGGCGTACTGCTTGACGTGGTGCTGAACCATAAAATGGGCGCCGACGAGCAGGAACGCATTCAGGTCAATCGCGTTGAAATCGAGGACCGGGAAGAAATAGAAGACCAGGCGATAGATGCCACCGCCTGGACCCGTTTCACCTTTCCCGCCCGGCAGGGCCAATATTCTCAGTTCGTTTGGGATCATAAGTGCTTTAGCGGCATCGACCTGATAGAGGATCCCGCGGAAAAAGGCATTTTCAAAATCGTCAATGACTATACCCGCGACGGCTGGAACGAAGAGGTGGACGACGAACTGGGTAATTACGATTATCTGATGGGCGCCAATATCGAATTCCGCAATCCGGCCGTCACGGCCGAACTGGCCCACTGGGGCCGGTGGGTGATGAATGAAACCCATTGCGACGGTTTTCGCCTGGATGCGGTCAAACATATCCCCGCCTGGTTTTACCGCGACTGGATCGACCAAATCCAGGCCGATGCCGCGCAGCCAATGCTGGTTATCGCCGAGTACTGGTCGCATAAAACGGCGATCTTGCTGCAGTATCTGGAGCAGGTGGCGGGGAAAACCATGCTGTTCGATGCGCCGCTGCAAATGAACTTCCATCATGCCTCGACGCAGGGCGCGGAATTTGATTTGCGGCAGGTGTTCAGCGATACCCTGGTGGCCGCCGACCCGGCCCATGCCGTCACCCTGGTGGACAATCACGATACCCAGCCGCTGCAAGCGCTGGAGGCGCCGGTGGCGCCCTGGTTCAAACCGCTGGCCTATGCGCTGATACTGCTGCGCGAGCAGGGCGTGCCGACGGTGTTTTATCCCGATCTGTTCGGCGCGTCCTATGAGGATAAAGACCAGGAGGGCAATGTCCGCGCCATCGAGCTGCCGGCGATCCCGGGGCTGGAGGCGTTAATCCGCGCGCGGCAGTTGTACGCGCACGGCCGGCAGACCGACTATTTCGACGATGCGCACTGCGTGGCCTTTCACCGCCACGGCACCGGCGAGCGGCCGGGCTGCGTGGTGATCATGTCCAACAGCGGCGAGGGCGAAAAACGCCTGCGGCTTGGCGCTGATTTTGCCCATGGGCGCCTGCGGGATTACCTCGGGCAGCATGAGGCGACGGTGACGCTGGATGAGACCGGCGCCGGTATCTTCAGATGCCGCGCCGCCGGCGTCAGCGTTTGGGTTGATGCGGGCTAAGCGGCTATCGGGTCCGCGGAAAACCGCGCTGTCATAGGGCGCATGGCGCCGCATCGTTATCCCATCATCAGCGCCTCCAGCGCGCCGAGATCCCTGGCGTTCCCCAGGTTTTTCAGCCCGTCGAACAGGGCGGCCGCGTGATCCAGGTCCGTGCAGCAGTCGATAAATTTTTGCCTGCGCTCGCCTTCGCTAAAAGGTTCCGCGTTGCTGCCTTTCGCCAGGCGGCGCTCGGCTTCCAGGCGGCGTCCGTCGCGCAGGGTGAGGGTAACGCGGTGCGGCAGCTTGTCGCCGGCTGGGACAGCGGCCTCTTGCTGCGCGCTGTAGGCGCGCATGCTGACGCGGGCCAGGCGCGCCGGATCGCTTTGCCGCGCTACCCGTGCGGGGGTAAAATCCTGTACGCTCAGCGCGCCGTGGCGCAGCCAGGTATCGACGCAATAGTGCATTGAGAAACGCGCCTGCATCTCATTTTCCGGTACGGTATAGGCCAGGTTGCGCCGGTTGGCGATGCCGACCAGCGTTTCTACCGAGACCACGTCGGCGTCGGTAAAATCATGGGCCTCCCGCAGGTCGGACAGCGTATCGACAATCATATGCGTCGAGCCGCAGCAGGGATGGCGCTTGGGCATTACCCCCACGCCGTCAATACTGTGCAGCCGGGTGCCGAGGATGGCCGGGATGTCCCAGCCGGCGGGCGCGGCGCCGCCGAACATTTCACCAAATCCCTGCGGCGCCTCGAGGATATCGATTCTGCCGCGCATGCCCTGTTGCGCCAATACGGCCGCGTCCACCGCGTTGCGGGCCGCCCAGCCCGCATGCAGCGGTTTGATGGGCGTGCCGAACTGGCCTTTGATGCCCGACGCAAAACTGACGGCGTTGCTTAAGGCGCGGGCAATGCCGTCCTGGTCCAGGCCCATCAGCCAGGCGACGCCCGCCGCCGTGCCGATGCAGCCGACCGTCGACGTGCCGTGCCAGCCGGCGGTGTAGTGCGCAGGCCCCACTCCCGCGCCGATAAACGCCTGCGCCTGCAGGCCGATCAGATAGGCGTCGATCAGTTGCCCGCCGCCGGCGTCGAGTTCATCCGCCACCGCCAGCAGCGCCGGCACCAGTACCGCCGAGGCGTGACTCATGCCCGGCCCGAAGTTGTCGTCATAGTCGATGGCGTGTGCCGACGTGCCGTTGATAAACGCGGCAATCGCCGCCGGGGCGCGGCCGCCGCCGATCACGCGCGCCCGGCCGCCGTGGCGCAGGTACATCTCGCCCGCCGCCCGCACGGCGAGCGCGGAAAAATCGCGCCGCCCGGCATAAAGACAGGCCAGCGTGTCGACAATCGCCAGGCGCGCCCGCTCCCGCGCCGTGTCGCTGAACCCGGTCTGGGCGCGGGTCCAGGCGGCAATGGCTTCAATCACGTTCATGTTTGTTCTCCCGAAAGTGCGGCTAGGAACACCAGCACCGCATTGATTAACTGGCCGAATTGGAAACGGTTGACCTCGCGCCCCGCGATGTCGGTATTCACACGGTGGACCACCACGGCGTCCAGGGCGGGCAGTATCAGGCAGTAATGTCCCCCCGCGCCGTAGGCGAAATAGCTGCCGCTTGGGAGTAGGCATCCGGGCAATGCCACGCCGTCACGGGCCAGCCACCACATATAGCCGTAGGCACCGCGATCGCCGGCGTGGGAATAGGGCAGCAGGCTCTGGCGCACCCATTGCGCCGGGATAATCTGTTTGCCCCGCCAGTGGCCCTGTTGCAGAAACAATTGGCCGAAACGGGCCAGATCGCGGGTCGACAGGCGAAACGGATAGGCCGCGTGTCGCGAATGCGCTCCCGGTTCCATCCAGCCGTCCTGCGGCCTGAAGTCGGCCATACCGATCGGTTGGGCTATCTGCTCGAAAAACGCCCGGTGGATATCCATGCCGGCCAGCTGTCGGTAAGCGCTGCCCAGGGCGTTGAAATCCCAATTGTTATAACTCCACCGGCAGCCCGGCGGCTGGCTGTGGCGCGGGGGTTTGATCCGCGTCATCCACGGTGTTTCATAGTTGGCCGGGTGGTAGATACCCGATCGCGCCGTCAGCAGGTCATAAAGCGTGGCGCTGCGCTCAACGTCGCTCAGGGCGTTTATATCGTTGATATCGAGGGCGGCCAGCGTCAGCGATACGTCGAAGCCGCCGCGCGCTACCTGGATGCCGATAAGCGCGCTGAGAAAGCTTTTGCGCATGGAATGGCAAAGAAAGCGCCGCCGCATGTCGCCATATTCCAGCAGGCTAACGCCGCCGCGCAGGATCAGCAGCGCGTCGCTGTCCAGGCTGTCGCAGCGCAGCAGCAGGGCGTCCCTGGCCTGATTTGCGTGAGTCGTCGTCATAATAACCGGCTCCTGGGCGCTAAAGGCTGCTGGCGGCGAGAAACTGCCGGGTGTAGGGCTCGGTCGCCTTGGCGCCCCGGATATCGTCGGCGGTCATCTCCTCGATCAGTTTGCCCTGGTGCATGATGGCCACCCGATCGCATAAATGGGCCACCACCGCCAGATTATGCGTGACCATCAAATAGGTCAGGTTGCGCTCGCGGCGCAGGGTTTTCAGCAGGTTGAGGATTTCCGCCTGCACCGACACATCCAGCGCCGATGTCGGCTCGTCCAGCAATAACACCTGCGGCTCGATAATCAGCGCCCGGGCCAGCGCCACGCGCTGCCGCTGGCCGCCTGAGAGCTGGTGCGGATAGCGATAGCGAAAGGCGTCGCCGAGGCCCAGGGCATGGAGCACGTCGGAGATACGCGCCTCGCGCCGATCCATGCCGTGAATCACCAGCGGCTCCAGCAGGGTGTGATACACCATCTTGCGTGGGTGCAAAGACGCGTAGGGATCCTGGAATACCATCTGGATCCGGCGGTAAAACGCCTTGTCGCGCACCGGATGCTGCTCGCGGTTCTGGTAGAGGATGGCGCCGGTATAATGGGCGTTCTGGCCGGTCAGTGCGCGCAACAGGGTGGATTTGCCGCAGCCGGATTCACCGATCAGGCCGTAGCTTTCGCCGCGCGCGATGCTGAAGGAAACGCCGTCCACCACCTGCTTGCGCAGGCGCCCCTTGCCGAAGGCGATGCCTAAATCGACGGTTTCGATCATCCGCTCGGCGGCAGGCGGCGGGGTATAGTCCTGCGCCTGGGCCGGCGCCGGGCGGGAAGGGTCGTTTATCGCGCAGGTCATCAGCATTGTTCTCCATAGCGATACACCGGGCCGGTCAGCCATGCCGGATCGCGCGCCGGGATCGCCAGCATATCCACCGGATGGCGCAGATCGGGCTGGCTAGCAAGCAGCGCCCGGGTATAGGGGTGCCGGGCGTTATGCAATTGATCGGCGGCGATTTCCTCCAGAATGCGCCCGCCGTACATGACCAGCGCCCGGTCACAGAACTTTTCCACCAGGCCCAGGTCGTGGGTAATAAACAACAGGCCGGTTTTACGCCGCTCCAGCAGGGCGTCAAGCACCCCCAGCACCTGCTGGCGCACGGTGACGTCCAGCGCCGATGTCGGCTCGTCGGCGATGATCAGATCCGGTTCGGGTATCAGCATCATGGCAATCATGATGCGCTGGCCCATGCCGCCGGAAATCTCATGCGGATAAAGCCTGAAAACCCGCTGCGGATCGCGGATGTTCACCGCGTCCAGCATCAGCAGCGTCTTGGCCCGCGCCTCGTGTTCGCCGACGTTAAAGTGGGTACGGTAGGCCTCGTTGATCTGCTGCCCGACGCGCATCAGCGGATTAAGTGAAAATTTAGGATCCTGCATTATCATCGAAATGCGTTTACCGCGGATTTTGCGCATCCCACGCTCGCCGGTAAGCAGGAGGTCGGTATCGCCCAGCCGCATTTTTTCGGCGCTGACGCGGGCGCCCCGCGGCGTGAGTTTCAGCAGTGCGCGCCCGGTCAGCGATTTACCGGAGCCGGATTCACCGACCAGGGCCACTTTTTCGCGGCCGATGGCGAACGAAATATCGCGTACGGCGTGGTGTTCCCGATGAGGGTCTTTAAACACCACGTTGAGGTGGCGCACTTCCAGCAGGGTATCAGTCATGGCGCAGATCCAGAACGTCGCGCAGGCCGTCGCCGAAGAGGTTAAAGGCCAGGCTGGTGAGAAGAATCGACAGGCCGGGAATGGCGGCAATCGTCCAGTTGGTCATCATGAACTGTCGCCCCGAAGACAGCATCGCCCCCCACTCGGGACTGGGCGCCTGCGCGCCTAGCCCCAGAAAACCAAGGCTGGCGGCAGTGAGGATAATCCCCGCCATGTTCAGCGTCAGGCGTACCACTACCGACGGCAGGCACATGGGGATGATATGGCGCAGGATAATGCGCATCTGCGATGCGCCCTGCAGGCGCACGGCGGCGACGTAATCCATTTTGCGGATCGACAGCGCTTCCGCGCGCGCCAGCCGGGCGATGGGCGGCCAGGCGGAGAGCGAAATGGCGATGATGGCGTTTTCGATGCCGGGTCCGAGCGCGGCGACAAACCCCAGCGCCAGGATAAGGCTCGGGAAGGCCAGGAAGATATCCACGATGCGCATCAAGAGGGTATCGGCCCAGCCGCCGAGGGTGCCGGCGATGGTGCCGACCAGCAGGCCTATCGGTCCGACGATCAGCGCCGACAGGAAGGTGATGTACAGCGTAATGCGCGCGCCGTAGATCAGGCGGCTGTAGATATCGCGCCCGAGTTCGTCAGTGCCGAGCCAGTAGCCGGCGCCGGGCGCGGCAAGGCGCAGCTGCAGGTTTTGCGCGTAGATATTATGGGTCGCCAGCCAGGGGGCGAACAGCGCGGCGACGGTAATGATCATCATCACCGCCAGGCCGAACAGCGCCGGGGTATTGCGGCAAAAACGGCGCCATTGATTGAGGCTCTGCTGCATACGCGCCTGCCAGGGCGTCGCGGGGACGGGGGCGTCCAGCCAGGCGCGCAGCGCGCGGCGCGACTGCCGGGTCAGCCGGGGTTTAGCCGAATCGGTCATGATTGCTCCTGACGGGTGCGCGGGTCGAAAATGCGGTAAAGCAGATCGCAAAGCAGGTTAATCCCCACGAAGATACTGCCGATCAACAGTGAACAGCCGACCACCGCGTTCATATCGCCGGCCAGCATGGCGTTGGTCAGATACCGGCCGAAACCGGGCCAGGCGAAGACGGTTTCGGTCAGCACCGCGCCTTCGAGCAAAAAGGCGTAGGAGAGCGCCACCACCGTCACCACCTGCACCGCCACGTTGCGAAACGCATGGACCCATACGCTGCGCGCCCATGACAGCCCCTTGACGCGGGCGGTGATGACATATTCCTGCGACAGTTGTTCAATCATAAAGCTGCGGGTCATGCGGCTGATGTAGGACAGGCCGCTGAGGCCGAGGATCGACGCCGGCAGGATCAGATGACTGAATACGTTGCCCAGCGCCGCCCAGTTGCCGGCAAGCAGGGTGTCCACCAGATAGAGCCCGGTCACGCTCTTCACGTCGAATTCATAGATAAAGTCGATGCGCCCCGGCCCGCCGATCCAGCCGAGCGTGGCGTAGAACAGCACCAGTCCCATCAGCCCCAGCCAGAAATTCGGCGCGGAATGGCCGAGCAGGCCGATAAAACGGATGCAGTGATCAAACCAGGTATTGCGGTACATGGCGCTGAACACGCCGGCCGGAATACCCAGGCAGGTGCCGATGATCGCCCCCAGGCTCGCCAGCTCCAGGGTGGCGGGAAATACCCGGCCGATATCCTCGATGACCGGGCGTCCGGTGGTCAGGGCGTTGCCGAAATCCAGCCTGGCGACGTGTTGCAGATACAGTAAAAATTGCTGCCACAGCGGTTTATCCAGCCCCAGCAGGCGATACATTTTTTGGTAGGCTTCCTGACTGGCGTTATCGCCCAGCACCGCCACCACCGGATCAATGGGCAGCAGACGGCCGATAAAGAAAGTCAGCGCCGCCAGTCCCAACAGCGTGCAAAACACGGAAACCAGCAGCTTGCCCAGCCGCGCGCCGTGCCCGCCCAGCCTGAGCCAGAGCGGGTCGGCCGGGTGTTCGGCCGTGGCGGCCGGATCGATTAGCGACATCGGTGACTCCTTGCGTGAAAACGACCCTATCGTCGTGGTTATTTAGCCGCCATGGCGTAATACACGCGAAAACCGTTCCAGGTCCAGTCCTTCACCTGTTTGGTCAGCCCGGCGGTGTTGTACATCTGGAACATGATCGCCATCGGGCCCTGCTGCATCTGCTCTTCCTGCAACTGGTGATAGCGCGCGATACGTTTTTGATCGTCCGGCTCCAGCAGGGCGTCGGTGACCTGCTGGTTCATCGCCGGGTCAAAATAGGCCGCGCGCCAGCTGGGATATTGCGTATTTTTGGCCTCCTTGCCGTTGTCCGGATTGAAAACCAGGCGCGAGGCGTTGCCATAGGCGTCCGGTACCGAGGTCTGCCACGCCATCATGGCGCTCTGGAACTCACGTCCGCGCACGCGGCTGAACAATTGGGCGTTGGCCATGCTTTCAATCGTGAGTTTCACGCCGATTTTCGAGGCGTTTTCCTGGGTGCTTTGCGCGATGGGGGCGGAGTGCGGCAGGGTGCCGATAATCAGTTTGGCGGTAAAGCCGTTGGGATAACCGGCTGCGGTTAACAGCTGCCTGGCTTTATCGAGATCGAGCCTGAACGGCTGTCCGGCGTCTTTATCCAGCGCGCCGTAGGCGCCGAGCTGGGCGAAGCTGGCGCGGGGCACGCCGAGGTACGGCATCACGGTGGACGCCAGCCCCTGGTAATCAATCAGGTAACGCATCGCCAGGCGCACCTGGGGATTTTTGAAAATGGGATCCTCATTGTTAAAGGTCCAGAAAAACAGCTGCGGCTTGAGCACCTTATCGATGTTCACCTGGCCGCCCTGGTCCAAATCACGCAGATCGTCCGGCGCAAGATCGCGCGCGATATCCACGTCGCCCTGGGTCAGCAGCAAACGCTGGGTGCCGGTTTCCGCCACATGACGGATCAGGATACGCTGCAGTTTGGGGGCGGCGCCCCAATAGGGCTTATTCGCCTGCAGCATGACGCCTTCACCGGCGTTCCAGCGCATCAACTGGTAGGGACCGACGCAGGCGGTATGGGTGGTCAGGTATTTATTGCCCATATCGCCGTTAACGGCGTTTTGCTCGACCAGCGCGCGATCAAGAGTGGTGGAGACGTTATTGGCCGCAATCGCCTGCAGCACCAGGTTGGCCGGATACGACCGGTCGAAGGTCATCACCAGCGTATTGTCGTCCGGTGCCGTGATACGCTGGGTAACGTTGTCTTTGTTAAAGCCGAATTCGGTCAGGGTGGCTGAATTGCCGAAGCCCAGCAGCACCACCCGCTGCAGCGACCAGGCGACATCCCGCGCCGTCGCTTTATTACCTGACGGAAACGCCAGCCCGCTGTTGAGATGGAAGGTGATTTGCCTGTGGTCCGCCGCAATGTCCCAGCTTTTCGCCAGGCGGGGTATCACGTTGGCTTCATCTTTGGGGTCGAAATCGACCAGCGTATCGCAGGTGTTCTTAATGATTTCATTGGTGACCACCTCCCCGATCTGCGCCGGGTCAAAGGTACTGATGGCATCGATATTCCATGCCATCACCAGTGAATCCGGCGGCGTTTGCGCGTGCGCCGCCGGGGGCGGCAGGGCGTATCCCAGCGTCAGCGCGATCAGGGTGTTCAGGGTACGTCTGCGGGTAGTGCGCATAAATTCCGCTCCTGTGAATAGAAATGGCGAATCGCCGAAAATGCGCCGCGGCATGACGGCGACGGGACAGACAAAAACCGTCATTCGGCCGGGCGCGGTTGCAGCGGCGGTTGCACGTCGGCGGGAATAGGGCAGACATAAGGCGTTTGCGCGGTGAGTTCGTAGTGCGCGGTTTTCGCCTGCGCCAGCAGGACCTTATCGGTCAGGGTATCGATGGCGGTGGCGGCCATCACCTTGGCGGCGTAGGCCAGCCCCTTATGCGCGGCGGGCATCATGCCCTGCGCGGTCAGTTGCCAAGAATGGCCCGGCGTGCCGATGGCGTAGGTGGGGACGTGGGCCTGTACGGTCGGCAGCACCCAACTGATGTCGCCAACGTCGGTGGAGCCGAGCATCAGTTCGCCGGCCGCGTCCAGGGGCACGATGAATTCGCACAGCGCGGCGGCCTGGGGCGGTGTTTTCATGCCGATGCGGCGATAGGCGCTCTGTATATCCTCCGGGGACAGGGTGGCCTGGATGTCGGCGGCAAAGGCTTTGTCGGCATCGTCGAAGGCGGGCGGACCCAGCAGGTCGAAATTGTGCTGCATGGCTTCTTCCAGCGGTTCGTTGCCCAGCAGGTTGGCGACGGCGCTCATGATGCTGATATCCACCGTGGTCTCGGTCATCATCGCCGCGCCCGCCGCCACTTTTTTCACCCGTTCATTAAGGGCGAACATGGCATGGACGTCACGGGAGCGGATAGCGTAACGTACCGCCGCGCGCGCCTGCACCACGTTCGGCGCGATGCCGCCGGCGTCGAGCATGGCGTAGTGAATGCGCGAATCAGAGGGCACATGTTCACGCAGGTAGTTGACGCCGACGTTCATCAGTTCGACCGCGTCCAGCGCGCTGCGGCCCAGATGCGGCGACGCGGCGGCATGGGAGGCGCGGCCGTGGAAAACAAAGTCCATACGGGTATTGGCCAGGGATTCGGCGCGCGCCACTTCGCTGAAGGCCGACGGATGCCAGGTAATGGCGATATCCACGTCGTCAAACGCGCCGGCGCGGGCCATAAAGGATTTTGCCGCGCCGCCTTCCTCCGCCGGGCAGCCATAGTAACGTACACGGCCCGGCGCGCCGGTTTGCGCCAGCCAGTCCTTAATCGCCGTAGCGGCGAGCATGGCGGCGGAGCCGAGCAGGTTGTGACCGCAGCCATGGCCGTGGCCGTTGCCGGGAATCGGTTCCGGACGCGCGATGCCGGCGACCTGGCTCAGTCCCGGCAGCGCGTCGTATTCACCCAGTATGGCGATGATCGGACCGTCCTGGCCGGCTTCCCCCATGACGGCGGTGGGAATGCCGGCGACATTTTCCGTGACGCGAAAACCCTGGGTCTTGAGCATGTCGGTATGTTCGGCCACCGAACGGTATTCGGTATAGGCGATTTCAGGCATGCCCCAGATACGATCGCTCAGGGCGGTGAACAGGTTTTTCTTTACATCGACCAGGTTCCAGACCAATGCTTTCTGCTGCGCTGTTGCGTTATTCACCTGAATATCCTCGTGCCGGTGGATGGGGTTGTTGTTGATGTGTCGGGCCGGAAAAATAATGGGAACCCGTTCAGGATGTGGATATCGGCGGCAAAGATCCAATGAGACTTTCAACTGGCCTATTCCAAAATCGCATAGCGTGCCGCGGCATGGTTTTGTGGCGTCAGGGGAAATTATTTATTTGATATATAGTGTTTTTATCACGGAAATAATCGCCCGCCCCGGCCGTTGAAAGGCAGGGAAACAGTGGATCGCCAGGCTGATTAAACCGCCCGGCGCGTGGGCGCGGCTCAGGCTGCCGCGTGGGTCCGGTGCAGCAGGGCGGCCCGGTTCCACAGGCGCTCGGCCTGGATGTTGCGGAATTTTTCCAGCCGGTAAAGGCGAATGCCGGCCTGGATATCCCAACTGCGGTCGCCCGCGCGGATCAGGGTACCGGCGGCGAGTTCTTCATCGATCAAACTTGACGGCAACCAGGCGGTGCCGCAGCCGGAAATCGTCATGGCCTTCAGGCCGCTGGAGATTGAATTTTCATAAATGGTCTTCAGCGGCAGCGGGCGCGTGGCGAACAGCGCGCTCAGCGCATGGGCGAAAAATGAGCGTTTGCCATAGCTAAGATAGGGGATAGGCGCCTGGACGCCGTCGGCGGCCCGGCTCTCATCAATGGGATAAAGCGGCTTGCCGCCGCTGTCCGGCGCGCAGACGGCGATGGCCCGTTCCTCGCCCAGTTCGAGATAAGGAAAACGTTGCAACTGTTTCATCAACGGCACGGAGTCGTGCGCGTAGGTCAGTAAAAAATCGGTTTCACCGTCGAGCAGGAGGGAGATATTGCCGCTGAAGGAAGGTTGCTGATCGCATAAACGGATATAGCCGTATTGGTGGGAGGGTTCGACGGCGTTAATCCAGGACGGAAAAAACGTCAGCGACAACGTATTCAGCGTGGCGAAATGCACGATGGCGTGCTTATGCATATGACGCTCGCGGATATCGTTGCGTAGCCGGGTCATGGAAAACACCATTTCCGCCGCGGTTTGCAGAAAATCCTGCCCCTCTGCCGTCAGGCGGATCGGGTAGGCCTTGCGATCAAACAGCGGCACGCCGAGCCACTCTTCGAGCTGCTTGATCCGGCGGCTTAGCGCGGACTGGGTAATGTTTCTCTCATTAGCCGCCCGCGTAAAGCTATAGCACTGAGAAACGCTGAGAAAATCTTCCAACCATTTCAGTTCCATCGGATAACCCCTGGCTAGTTATGATCACCCTATCTATGGGAGAAAGCGCATTGCGCCCGGGTCGTTGCTTGAGAAGCCATATGGCGACTTAACCTGCAGCAAGATCCACGCCAACGGCAAAAAAGAATGAGTGTCTTTGTTTTTCAGGGGATTACGCGAACAGGCCGGCGTAATGCTTGTCATGGCCCGGCTTGGCGGCGGACGGGTTGTCGCGCGCTGCACCGTCAAGGGGCAGCGCGCGCGCGGTTATTGCTGAAAGCGTATCGCGTCGATAAACAGGGCAAAGGCGGTGGTATGCTGTTTACGGCTGGGATAATACAGGTAATATCCCGGGAACGCGGGGCACCAGTCTTCCAGCACCCGGATCAGCTGTCCGCTCGCCAGGGGTTCTTGCACCGTATCATCCGGTACGAATGCCAGACCGAATCCCGCGATGGCGGCATCAATCCGCTGGCGCAGGCAGTTAAAGGTTAACTGGCCGTCGACCCGGACCTTTAGCTCATGGCCCGCTTTTTCAAATTCCCAGGCATATTTGCCCCCGAGTGTGGGCAGGCGCATATTAATGCAGCGGTGATGCTGTAATTCCTGCGGCGTCGCCGGTATGCCATACCGGTCCAAATACGCGCCCGCGCCGACCACCGCCATTCGCATCATCGGCCCGATACGCACGGCGACCATATCCTTGGCGACCTGTTCACCCAGGCGTATGCCGGCGTCATAACGCCCGCTGACGATATCCGTCAGGCTGTTATCCACGGTAATTTCCACATTGATATCCGGATACCCCGCCAGGAAGCGTTTCAGGACCGGCCACAGGACATAATCCATCGCATGTTCCCCGGCGCTTATCCTGATATTGCCCGCCGGCTGGTCACGCATTTCACCCAGGGCATCCAGCTCGCTCTCGATGTCGGCGAAGCGCGGACCCAGCGAATGGAGCAAGCGTTCGCCCGCTTCGGTCGGCGCCACGCTGCGCGTGGTGCGCGTTAACAGCCTGAGCCCCAGGCGTTCTTCCAGGCTGCGCATGGCGTGGCTTAGCGCCGACTGGGAAACCCCCAGTTTCGCCGCCGCTTTTGTGAAGCTGCGTTCCTTTGCCACCACCAGGAAAGAAATGAGGTCATTGAAGTTTTCTCGTAACATTACGCCGCCTGCGTTGTGCGCATCATTTGCATTGCCCTTATTCTATACATATATGCCTGGCTGCGTTCAGACCTCAGTCCGGGAGATTGCAACAACATTTATGAATCCATTTCATAAGCTCATTTCCTTCGCGCCGCTAACCCCGCCACCGTCCTTCTGCTAACGTTAACGGGCGATTGAAGATCACCCGGCGCAAAGCCGCCCCGCCTTAAGGTATTGAAAATAACCTATACCAGGGCTTTTCATGAACAGCACGCCATCCCCACGGTCTCGTTCGCCAGCGTCGTGGCGTTTGCCATCCGCCAGACGGGGATCTTAACGAAATCCTGTTCCGTCCGACCAGCCAGGAACTTTAAGGAGTAAAAAATGCAAAAGAGAAAACTCGGCAACAGCAATCTGGAAGTCTCGGCGCTGGGCCTGGGCTGCATGGGCCTGAGCCATGGCTATGGCCCGGCGAAAGACCGGCCTGAGGCCATCGCGCTTATCCGCGCCGCGGTTGAGCGCGGCGTGACCTTTTTCGATACCGCGGAAGTGTACGGTCCCTTTACCAATGAAGACGTGGTGGGGGAAGCGCTGGCGCCGTTTCGCCATCGGGTGGTGATTGCCACCAAATTCGGTTTCGACCTGCCGAGTCCGGACGGCAAACAGCACCTCAACAGCCGGCCGGAGCATATCCGGCAGGTGGTCGAGGCGTCGCTGAAGCGCCTGCGGACCGAGGTGATTGACCTGCTTTACCAACATCGCGTCGATCCGGACGTCCCCATCGAGGATGTCGCCGGCACGGTGAAACAGTTGATCCAGGAAGGCAAGGTGAAGCATTTCGGCCTGTCCGAGGCGGGCGCGCAGACTATCCGCCGGGCGCACGCGGTCCAGCCGGTTACCGCCCTGCAAAGCGAGTACTCCTTATGGTGGCGGGAGCCGGAGCAGGAGATTTTACCGACGCTTGAGGAGCTCGGCATCGGTTTTGTGCCCTTCAGCCCGCTCGGCAAGGGGTTTCTCACCGGCGCCATAAGCAAGGATACCGCCTTCGACAGCAACGACTTCCGTAATATCGTGCCACGCTTTACACCCGAGGCGCGTGCTGCCAACCAGGCGCTGGTGGACGTGCTCGGCGAGCTGGCGGCGGGCAAGCAGGCCACGCGCGCGCAGATAGCCATCGCCTGGCTGCTGGCGCGCAAACCCTGGATTGTGCCCATCCCGGGCACCACAAAACTGCACCGCCTGGAGGAAAACCTGGGCGCCGTCGAGGTGATTCTCACCCCCGATGATTTGCGCGCCATCGAAAGCGCCGTGGCCAATATCAACGTACAGGGCGAGCGTTATCCGGCCGACATGCAAAAGAACGTCGGCCGCTGAATGCGGGCCGGCGCCGCAACGGCTGCGCAATGCCGACATCCCCGCCGGAGGGGCGGGCTGTGGGTTAATATACCAGCGCCTGCCCGTCCTTGCGGCTTTCAGTGGCGGCGATATACACGCCCTGCGCGTCGCGCATAATGGCCTGGGCGCCGCCGAAGCTGTGGATCTGCATCGGGTCCTCGACGCTTATCTGGTGTCCCATGGCGCGCAGGGCGGCGAGAACATTGCGGTCAAGCGCCGGTTCCACCATCACCTCGCGTCCTCGCACCACCCGCCAGCGCGGCGCGTCAATGGCCGCCTGCGGGTTTTGCCGGTGCTGCATGATGCGCAGCGCCATCTGGACATGGCCCTGCGCCTGCATGGATCCCCCCATGACGCCGAACGACATCAGCGGCTGTCCGGCGCCGTCCAGGGCAAACGCCGGGATAATGGTGTGGAAGGTGCGCTTGTTGCCGGCGAGGCAGTTGGGATGTCCCGGCTCCAGCACAAAACTGGCGCCGCGGTTTTGCAGGCTGATGCCGGTGTCCGGCACCACCACGCCGGACCCGAACCCCATATAATTAGACTGGATAAAGGATACCATCATGCCGCCGGCATCGGCGGCGGACAGATAGACCGTGCCGTTTTGCCGCGGCGCGCCGAAGACAAAATCCCCCGCCCGCTCGGGATCGATTAACGCGGCGCGCTGTTGCAGGTATGCATCGCTTAATAAATGCCTGGCCTCGAATTCCATATGATCGCTATCGGCCACATAACGTTCCAGGTCGGCCAGCGCCAGCTTCATCGCCTCGATGGACAGATGCAGCGCCGCCGCCGAGTCGGGATGATAACGGCCGATCCCGCAGTGCTCCAGGATGCCCAGGGCTATCAGGGTGGCGATGCCCTGGCCGTTGGGCGGGAGTTCATGCACCGATCCGCCGGCAAAAGGACGGGACAGCGGTTCGACCCATTCCGGCCGGTGATTGTTCAGGTCCTCAAGCGTTAGGCCGGCGTTATGCTGCCGGGCGAAAGCGGCAATTTTCGCCGCCAATTCGCCGCGATAAAACGCCTCGCCCTCGGTTTGCGCGATCAGTTCCAATGTCCTGGCCTGGGCCGGGTTGCGGAATAGCTCGCCGATGGCCGGCGCGCGTCCGCCGGGCGCAAAGCACGCCATAAATCCCGGCTGATCGCCAAGGCGCTCGACGCCGCGCTGCCATAATGCGCCAATCAGGGGCGATACCGGAAAACCGTCGCGGGCATAATCAATCGCCGGCTGCGCCAGCGTCGTCAGCGGCAGGGAGCCGAAGCGGCGGGCGAGTTCCACCCAGCCGGACACCGCACCGGGTAGGGTGACCGCGTCCCAGCCCAGTTCCGGCACGGCCGGCAGATGGGCGTAATCTTCATATTTCCAGGCGGCGGGAGAGCGGCCGGAGGCGTTTAAGCCATGCAGCCGTTTGCCGTCCCAGACGAGGGCGAACGCATCGCTGCCGATACCGCAGCCGGTGGGTTCCACCACCGTCAGGGCCATGGCGGCGGCGACGGCGGCGTCCACGGCGTTGCCGCCTTGCAGCAGCATGCGCAACCCCGCCTGGGCCGCCAGCGGCTGGGAGGCGCAGACCGCGTTGCGGCCCATCATCGGCGGCCGCAGGGAGGGGTAGGCTACCTGGAAATCCAGTGGTGATGTCATCGTGTAATCCTGTGTTGGTTAATTGTCGCGCGGATCCAGCGCATCGCGCAGCCCGTCACCCAGCAGGTTGAAACCCTGGACGGTAAAAAAGATCGCCAGTCCTGGAAAAATCGACATCCATGGCGCCTGCTCAAGGTAATTTTTCGCGGTATTGAGCATGGCGCCCCAGGAGGGAGAGGGCGGCTGTTGCCCCAGTCCCAAAAACGACAGGCTGGCTTCGGTAATGATGGCCGAGGCGATGGCCAGCGTCGCCTGCACCATAATCGGCGACAACACGTTGGGTAGCACATAACGCAGTACGATCCAGCGGTCGGGCAGACCGATGGCCCGGGCGCCCTCGATATACTCCTCGTTGCGGATGCTCATCACCTGCCCGCGCGTCAGACGGGCGAAAATCGGCATCACCGACAGGCCGATGGCGATCATCGCATTGATAAGGCTCGGGCCGAGAAACGCCCCCAGCGCGATGGCCAGGATCAAAAACGGACAGGACAGCAACGCCTCGATAACGCGCGAGATAATCCCATCCCATATTCCCTGCCAATAGCCGGCGACCAGCCCCAGCGGCACGCCGATAAAAATGGCGATAATCACGGAAATACAGCCGGCCGTCAGCGAAGTGCGGGCGCCCCAGATAAGGCGGGAGAGGATGTCGCGGCCCAGTTCGTCGGTGCCGAGCCAGTAGATCGCCGACGGCGGTTTGCGTACCGTCAGAAAGTTGGCCTTGATGGGGTCGAAGGGCGCCAGCCACGGCGCCAGCAGGGCGATGATGACAAAGATCAGCACGATGGCCGCCCCGATCACGGCGCTTTTATTGGCGATGAATTTCTTTATCGCCCGGCTGCCCGCCCTGGGCGTAGCCGGCGCGGCCGCGCCGGTGAGCACCTGCGACATATTATTCTCCTCTCATGCGCGGATTGATCAGCACGTACAGCACGTCGGCCACCAGGTTAAGCAGCAGGAAAGCCATCGCCACCACCAGCACCACCCCCTGCACCACCGCGTAATCGCGGTTGAACACCGAATCGACAATCATCTTGCCGAATCCCGGTATGGTGAAGACCTGCTCGGTAAGCACCGCGCCGCCAAGCAGCTCGCCAAACAGCAGCGTAGTGAGGGTGACGATGGGCACCAGCGCATTGCGCAGCGCGTGTTTGAGTATCACCCGCCCGGGCAGCAGGCCCTTGGCCTTGGCGGTGCGGATATAGTCCGCTTTCAGCACGGCGATCATCGCCGCCCGGGTATGGCGCATCAGCGTCGCCGCCAGCCCGGTGCCGAGCACCAACGCCGGCAGCAGCAGGGTGCGCAGGTTTTGCGCCAGGTCTTCGGTCAGCGGCACGAACCCCGAGGCCGGCAGCCACTGCAGCTTGACGGAAAACAGCAGGATCAGCAGCACCCCCAGCCAGAAGTTGGGGATGGAGATGCCGGACAAGGCGATAAAGTTGGCGCTGTAATCCACCCAGGTTCCCCGGCGCACCGCCGCGATAATACCGGTGGTGATGCCGAGCGCCATGGCGATGATCATCGACAGCAGCGTCAGTTCGACGGTCACGGGCAGCTTGCTGGCGATAAGCGTGGTCACCGGTTCCTGGGTGCGCAGCGATATGCCCAGGTTGCCCTGCAGCGCGTCGCGCAGCCAGTAAAAATACTGCGCCGGTATGGGGTCGTCCAGGCGGTATTTAGCGCGCAGCATGGCGATTACCGCCGGGTCGCGCTCTTCGCCGGCCATGGCCACCACCGGGTCGCCCGGCAGCAGTTTTTGCAGCGAAAACACCATAATACTGACCAAAAACAGGGTGGGTATCGCCAGCAATACGCGCTTGCCAATCAGTTCTAACATCATCGCTCCCGGATTCTCGACGCGCTACGGCGCCAGTTGCATACCCGCCAGGCGGATCAACCCGTCGGGATAGGGTTTGAATCCCGTTATTTTTTTCGTCATGCCGAAAATGCGCGGCTCGAAATACAGATAGGCCAGCGGCATATCCTGCTGCAACTGCGCCACCACCTGGCTATAAAGGACTTTGCGTTTGGCCTGGTCGGAGGTGGCGCGGGCTTGTTGCAGCCAATCGTCCACCTGCGGGTTGCTGTAGCGCCCGTCGTTCAGGTTGCCTTTGCTGTGGATAAACGAATAGATGCTGCCGTCCGGATCCGGACGGCCGGACCAGCCCGACATGCTGACCTGGAAATCTCCCCGCTGCTGGCGATCCAGCAGCGTGGCGAATTCAGAGGTTTGCAAATGGACATTAAACCCGGCTTCGCCGGCCATGGCCTGGATGACCTGGCCCACCTGCTGGGCATCCGGTCTGTTGGCCACCAGGAGGGTGGTTTCCACCGGCGTGGCGACCCCGGCGGCGGCCAGCAGGGATTTGGCTTTCTCCACATCCCGCGCCGGCACCGGCAAATCCACATGGTAAGGGCTGACGGTGGAGAACGGCTGGTTAGCCGGGGTGTATTGCCCCTCGAAGGCCACCTGGTTAATGGCGTCGCGATCCAGAGACAAGGAGAACGCTTCGCGTACCCGCGCATCCTTGGCAAACGGATCGCTGGGATTGGCCTTGCCGTTGGCGATATTAAAGGTCAGCCCCATATACCCAAGCCCAGTCACCTTGGCCAGGGCGAGTCTGGGATTGGCCTCGACGGTTTTCACATCGCTGGCGGCAATGCCTTCGGTCAGATCCAGATCGCCGGCGCGCAGGTTGGCCAGGCGCACCGAGGAGTCGGGAATGGGCATAAAAATCACTTTATCGAAGTGGTAGGCCTGTTTATTCCAGTAATTATCATAGCGCGTCAGCACAATGCGGTCCTGCTGCACCCGGCTGTCGAACTGGTAGGGACCGGAGCATACCGGGTGCGCGGCAAAGTTATCCTTCGCGGCGGCCTGCGGCGCCAGCATGGTGCCCGCCCGGTCGGTGAGCTGGGAGAGCAGCGCGGCGTCGGCGTTCTTCAGGTGAAACGTCACGCTATAGGGGCCGGTGGCCTCGACGGACGCCACTGAGGACAGTTCGCTTTTGCGCAGCGATCCCGGCAGGGTCAGCGCACGATCGATATTAAATTTCACCGCCTGCGCGTTAAAGGCTTCGCCATCCTGAAACGTCACGCCCTGGCGCAGGTTCATGGTCAGGGTTTTGCCGTCATCGCTGTACTGCCAGTCGGTGGCGAGGCCGGGCACCACCTGCAGCTTTTCATCCACATCCACCAGCCGGTCGCACATGGCGGCGAAGACAAATCGGCCATAATAGGTCCGGGCCAGGTGGGGATCGAGCATGTCGGGGTCGCTGCCCAGACCGATACGTAAAATGCTTTCGGCATACGGCTGGCCGCTGACGCCAAGCAACACCAAACCACTCAGCGCGGTATAAAGCTTGTGACGGGAGTTCATGAGCATAGATTCCTTGTGGCAGTTAGGGTTTACGGGCCGCGGCGTCGACAAACAGCGCGCGCCGCCGCAGGAAAGCCGCCGACGGCGGCGCCATGACGATAACGCTGCGATCGCTGTTCAGTTCCCGCCAGCGGTGACACGCCACCTGGCGCCGATCGCCGGCGGGTTCCAGCGGCGGTTCATGCTGCCGGCAGACGTCCCTGACGTGGGGACAACGGGTATGGAAACGGCATCCCGACGGCGGCTGCGACGGGTTGGGCAAATCCCCCGTCAGCAGCGGTCCGGATTGCCGGCCGCCTGGGGTTAACTGGGGCGCTGAAGCAATCAGCGCCCGGGTATAGGGGTGCAGCGGCTGATCGAAAATATCATCGGCGGCGGCGATTTCGACGATTTGCCCCAGGTACATCACCGCGACGCGATCGCTCATATGGCGGATCACCGCCAGTCCGTGCGCCACCACGATCAGGGTCAGGCCGAACTGTTCTTTCAGGCTCTCAAGCAGGTTGACCACCTGCGCCTGTACCGACACGTCCAGCGCGGAAACCGGCTCATCCCCCAGCAGCAGCGTGGGTTTGGACGCCAGGGCGCGGGCGATGCCGATGCGCTGGCGCTGCCCGCCGGAAAATTCATGGGGAAACCGCCGGGCGTACAGGGCCGGCAGCCCGACGGTGCGCAGCAGTTCGGCCACCCGTTCGCGCCGCTGCGCCCGGGAAATCCGCTCATGCAGCCAGATGGGCTCGCCGACAATCTCCTCCACCGTCATGCGCGGATTGAGGGAGGCGAACGGATCCTGGAAAATGATTTGCAGCTCGCGCCGCAGCTGGTTCAACTGCCCGGCGGGCAGCATGCCGATATCATTGCCCTGGTAGAAAACCCGCCCTTCGGTGGCCGTCAGCAGGCGCAGCAGCAGCCGGCCGAGAGTGGATTTGCCGGAGCCGGATTCGCCGACGATGGCCAGGGTTTCGCCCGGCCAGACCTTCAGTGATACCCGATCCACCGCGTGCACCTGGCGCTGGCGGGTAAACAGGCCTTTGGGGCCCTGAAAGATTTTCGTCAATGCCACGCTTTCAAGGATCGGCTGGCTCATGCTCTGGCTCCCGGCGCGAAATGGTGTTCAAGCGGCGCGTAAAAACACGCGGCCTCATGGCCTGCGGCGACCGGACGCAGATCGGGCCGGGAACGGTGGCAGCGTTCGTCGGCGAACGGACAGCGGGTAGCGAAGCGGCAGCCGGCGGGCATGGCGTCCGCGGTGGGCACCGACCCCGGAATGGTGGCCAACTTGCCGATGCGGGCCGACAGGCTGGGCATCGAGGCCATCAGTCCGATGGTGTAGGGATGCTGCGGGTCGCTGAAAATGTCGTCCACGCTGCCGGTTTCGACAATTTGGCCGGCGTACATGACCGCCACCTGCTGCGCCACTTCCGCCACCACGCCGAGATCGTGGGTAATCAGTAAAATGGCGGTGCCGGTGTCCTGCTTGATTTGGTTAAGCAGGCTGAGGATACCGGCCTGGATAGTGACATCCAGGGCGGTGGTGGGTTCGTCGGCAATCAGCAATTGCGGCCGGTTGATCAGCGCCATGGCGATCATCACCCGCTGGCGCATGCCGCCTGAAAGCTGGTGCGGATACGACTTCAGGCGCAGCTCCGGCGCCGGAATCTGCACCAAAGCCAGCATCTCCCCGGCGCGCGCCATGGCCTGGCGATAGCTGCCGCCCTGATGCCGCATCACCGCCTCCGCCAATTGGTCGCCCAGGGTAAACGCCGGATTAAGGGACGTCATCGGCTCCTGGAAAATCATGGCCAGCTGATTGCCGCGCAGGTTGGCGTATTGCCGCGGCGACAGGGCGCGCAGGTCGTGTTGGTTAAAATACAGTTCCCCCTGGTCGATGCGGGCGCTGTCGGGCAATAACCCCATTAACGCCAGCGAGGTGACGCTTTTGCCGCAGCCGGATTCGCCCACCAGCGCCAGGGTCTCCCCCGGCTGGATATGTAGCGAGATATCGTCGAGCACGCTGGCCGGCGAGCCGTGGAAGCGCACCCGCAGATGGGCGATATTCAGCACCGGCGGCGCGGGGGATGTGGGGATCGTCATCAGGCTTTAGGCTCCTTGTCGATGGACAGGACAGTGGTCAGCGCCTGTTGCAGCGCCAGAAGATGTTCGGTCATGACGGCGGCGGCCTCCTCGGGCCGGCGGGCCTGGAGATAGCGGATCAGGCGCTGGTGCTGCCGGTTATAGTTGTCCAGCCGCGCCGGGTTGCGCGCCTTCTCGCGCTGATGGCGCCAGCTGTCGTCGCGGCGTATGGCGTCCAGCGCGTCAAACAGGCCGAGCAGCAGCCGGTTGCCGGCCGCTTCGGCCAGCGTCCGGTGGAAGGCGCTGTCCCACAGTTCGTGCTGATCGCTGTCATCGGTTGCCAGCACCTGCATCCGCTCCTGGAGGCGCGCCATCAGCGCCAGCTGTTCCGGCGTGGCGCGCAGGGCGGCCAGGCGCGCCAGCCCCGGCTCCAGCTGCAGACGGGCTTCCATCACCTCCAGCAGCGTCGATTGGCGCGGCAAGCCCTGCAGCACCAGCGGTTGCGATGGGGCATCGGGACCCAGGAAGGTGCCCTTGCCCTGTTTGCGCCACACCCTGCCTTCCATCTCCAGTACGTCCAGCGCGCGGCGGATCTCCCGGCGCCCGACCTGATAGCGTTGCGCCAGCTCCCGCTCAGTGGGCAGCGGCAGCTCAGGCGCGGGGTGTTGCAGGATCAGCGCGCGCAGCTGTTCCAGCGCGGAGAAGGACGACGGCTGTTTTGTCATGACTCACACCCTGATTTGCCATAATCGTGTCGATAACGCCCTGATGGCGCGCTGTTCCGCCGGAACGCACGCCATCACTCATTACCTTTCATCACCATCAAGCACAAATCGAACCAATTTTTTATTGGTTCGCTCTTTTTTTAATCGAACGTTGCAGATGACTGGAATTTCAGGGGATTTGTTGCGGGCGCGCGAAGTGCCCGGCCGTCAATGCCGGGGATATCATTAAGGCAACCGCCATGGAGGGAGAGGATGCACCACGGGTGGGCACACCACGCACCGCGCTGCATCAGGAATTGCCGCTCTCAGGCTAACCGCCGCCCTGATGCCGGGACGACGGTTAGCGCCGGCGTCAGTATCTTTCCAGCCAGTGGGCGTAGGGGGCGGGCAGCGTCCAGGAGGGACGTTCAATCTTCAGTTCACGGGCGGCGTAATAACTCCAGTGGGGATTGGCCAGATGGGCCTTGCCCACCATGACCAGATCCAATTGCTGGTCCTGAACGGCTTTTTCGGCCAGGTCCGGCGTACCGAATCCCCAGGCGGAGGCGACCGGGATATCCGCTTCCCCGCGCACCCGCTTGGCGATCGGGCCCATAAAAGCCGGTCCCCAGGGAATAGTGGCGTCGGGGGTGGAGAACCCGATGCTGACGCTGAGCATATCCAGGCCGGCCTGTTTGAAGCGCGTGATCAGGTCAATGGATTCAGTCAGGGTCTGCTCGTCGCGCCCGTCGAACTCCAGCACGCCGAACCGGGCGGTCAGCGGCAAATGTTCCGGCCAGACTTCGCGTACCGCCGCCAGGGTTTCCAGCAGAAAACGGCCGCGGTTAACGGCGCTGCCGCCGTACTGGTCGTCGCGCTGGTTGGAATGGGCCGAGAAGAAGCTCTGGGCCAGGTAGCCGTGGGCGAAATGCAGCTCCAGCCATTCGAATCCGGCGTCGCGCGCCCGGCGGGCGGCGGCCACGAAATCATCACGCACCCGGGCGATATCGTCAAGCGTCATGGCCTTGGGCACTTTCGGCAAATTGGCGCCAAAAGCGATGGCGGACGGCGCAATGGTCTGCCAGCCGCGCGGGTCGCTCTCGGCGATATGGTCATCGCCCTCCCAGGGCCGGTTAGCGCTGGCCTTGCGGCCGGCATGGCCGATCTGGATGCCGGGCACCGCGCCCGCCGCTTTGATGGCCCGCACCACCGGCACAAAGGCCTGGGCCAGGGTATCGTTCCAGATGCCGGCGCAGCCTGGGGTGATACGCCCCTCGGGGGAGACCGCGGTGGCCTCGACGATCACCAGCCCGGCGCCGCCGCGGGCGAGGGCGGCCAGATGGACCTGGTGCCAGTCGTTGATCAGGCCTTCATCGGCGGAATACATGCACATGGGCGGCACCGCGATGCGGTTGCGCAGCGTAACATCCTTGAGTTTAAAGGGTTGAAAGAGTGCTGACATGGTTCGGGTTCCTGTATTTGTTGGCGCGATGATTTACTGTAGCCTTATTCTGTAATTCGATAATATTCGAATTATGGCTTTTTGACAAGCCGTTTGCTATAGTCGCCCCATGCGCCCCTTTAAACATCCGTCGATAAATGAATTCGCTCTCGAACGCGTGCTTTACGCCTTGAGCGACCCGTTGCGCCTGGACATCGTGCGCCGCCTGGCTCAGTTGGGCGAGGCCAGCTGCGGCGAACTGGACGGCGGCCGCCCCAAATCCAGCGTTTCCCATCATTTCCGCGTGCTGCGCGATGCCGGGCTGGTCTATACCCATAATGTCGGCACCACGCACATCAATACGCTGCGCAGCGATGATATGCAGGACCGCTTCCCCGGCCTGCTGACGACGATCCTGGCGCAGCATTAACCGCCCCCGCTTCGCCAATATCGCCTAATACGCCGCACCACGGCCTGAATTTCCCCTTTTCCGTTTTCGCGGCAAATCTGTGATCGCCATCTTATTGACCAAAAAGCAACTGTGAATAACATCACATTAATCTTTCATTAACATATCTACCATTGGTATTACCACTGGTTAAGGCTGATGAATGACAGATGACGATTAAACGCGGGAACGGGAAACAGGACACCGGCAACGGCTACGATCGGGTCGTCGGATTTCTGCGCGAGCAACTGCTGTCGGGGGAGCTCAAGGCGGGGGACTGCCTGCTGCCGGAGCGTGAGCTTTCCGCCCGGCTCGGCGTAAGCCGGCCGGTGCTGCGCGAGGCCTTGCGCGCCCTGGCGATGATTGGCGCGGTGGAGATCCGCCATGGTATCGGCACGGTGGTGAAAAAACCCAGCGTGTCGATTCTGGGTGAATTTTTCACCTTTGTACTGGCCCATCAGGCGGATGTGATTGACGACGTGATGCAGGCGCGTATTGCCATTGAACGGCAGGCGGTGCGCCTGGCATGCCGCCGGGCCACGCAAGGGGATTACGATCGGCTGGCCGAATGCCTGCGCGCCATCATCGACACTATCCATACCCCGGAAGTCGGCGGCCTGGCGGATTTCCACTTTCATGAAGCTATCGTGCTGGCGTCCGGTCTCGGCGACGCTTATCAGTATTTACCAGTCCATCAGCGCGCTGATGATGCGTTCGCACCTGGACCGGCGTGAACAGATTATCCAGGTGGACGGCATCGAGGAGTTCCTGATCGATCACCACCGGCTTATTTTTGCCGCCATCGTCGGGCGCGACGAAGCGCGCGCCGACGAACTGCTGGCCCGCCATTTCGAGATCGGCGCGGACTTTCGCCGCCGCGCCACCATCCGCATGGCAGGCGCGGCGCCTTTTACCGACTAAACCACGACCGCAGAAGGAAACCCGAATGAATATCGTTATTGGCAGCGATCACGCCGGCTTCCGGCTGAAGCTGGAACTGGCCGACTGGCTGCGTGCCGCCGGCCATGAGGTGGACGACATCGGCAGCCACACGCCCGACCCGGTCGACTTTCCCGATATCGCCCATGCCTTGTGCGCTAAGGTGCGCCAGGACGCCGGGCGCCGAGGCCTCCTGGTGTGCGGCACCGGCGTGGGCGCGGTGATCGCCGCCAACAAAATCAACGGCATCCGCGCCGCCGTGTGCCACGACATCCATTCAGCGCACCAGGGGGTGGAGCACGATGATGTCAATGTGATGTGCATGGGCGCGCAAATCGTCGGATCGTGGCTGGCGCGCGATTTGGTCGACGCGTTTTTGCAGGCCCGGTTTGTCCGTGATGAGGACTTTGTCCGCCGGGTCGACAAACTTAACCGTCTTGAACAGCAGGACTGATCCTGGGGGAGGCAATCACATGAATGAGTTAACACCAAAAGGCAACGTCGGTTTCCTCGGCCTGGGCGTCATGGGACGCGAGATGGCGCGTAACCTCGCCCAGGCCGGCTTTAGCGTGCGCGCCTATGATGTGCTGCCGGCGGCCGTTGCGGCGCTGGCGGCGTATGGGGTACAGCCGGCGCGGGATATGGCGCACGCCACCGCCGACGCCGATATCGTGATCTCCATGCTGCCCGACACGCCGCAGGTGGAAGCCGTGGTGCGCGGCGACGGGGGACTGTTGGCGTGCCCTCCGCGCGGCGGCCTCTACGTGGATATGAGTACTATCGCGCCGGAGGCGACGCGCGCCATGAGCCGGGCGCTGGCGGCGCAGGGCGTGATCATGCTGGACGCGCCGGTATCCGGCGGGCCGGCGGGGGCGAAAAACGCCGCCCTGAGCATTATGGTCGGCGGCGACGCCGCGGGATTCGCCCGCGCCGTACCCTTTCTGCGGGCAATGGGCACCACCATTAACCATGTCGGGCAATCCGGCGCCGGTCAAACGGTGAAACTGTGCAACCAGCTGATATGCGCCATCAATATCCAGGCCATTTGCGAGGCGCTGGCGCTGGGGCGCGCCTATGGCATCGATCTTGGCCAGATGCGCGAGGTGCTGCTGGGGGGGTCGGCGGCGTCCTGGATGCTCGACAAACTGGGCTCGGCCATGATCGGGGGCGATACCTCCGCCGGCTTTCGCATCGATTTGATGATGAAGGATTTGCGTCTGGTGCTGGACGCGGCGCGAGAGCGTCCGGTGCCGCTGCCGGCCACCGCGCTGGTGGCGACGCAATACCAGGACGCGCAGGCCCACGGCGAGGGATCTAACGGCAACCAGGCGCTGTTCAGGGTTTACGACCGGATCACCGGGCGGGAAACGGCGGCGGCGACAAAATAGGTAGCGGGTTATGAAGCTTGATTTCACGGCGATATTCACGCAATGGCAGATGCTGAGGGACGGCGCGCTGCTCACCGCCGAGCTGGCGGTCATCACCACCGTTTTCGGTTTTCTGATAGGCACCTTATGCGCGGTGGCGCGCCGTTCCGAGTGTGCCTGGTGTTCCCGTATCGCGGGGGTGTATATCGAAGCCATTCGCAATACGCCGTTTCTGGTGCAGATCTTCCTGGTGTATTTCGGGCTGTCCAGCCTGGGTTTTTCGTTTACGGCGTTCACCGTCTCGGTGATCGCGCTGACGATAAACGTCGGTGCCTATACGGCGGAGATCATGCGCGCCGGCTTTGAGTCCATCCATCCGGGGCAATGGGAAGCGGCGGAAACGCTGGGGTTATCCACCTGGCAGCAATATTGGCATGTGGCGCTGCGTCCGGCGATAGAACGGGTTTATCCGTCGCTGACCAGCCAGTTTATTCTGTTGATGCTCGCCTCGTCGGTGACGTCGCAGATTTCGACGGAGGAACTGACCGCCACGGCCAATTTTATCCAGTCGGAGACCTACCGGCCGTTTGAAACCTTTTTTGTCGTCGCCGGTATTTACCTGGCCCTGTCGTTCCTGATGCGATTTGCGTTCTGGCTGGTGGGGCTGGCGGCTTTTCCCCGCCGCCGCCGCCTTGGCACCCCGCTTTGAGGAGCGAGACATGAATTCTTCCCTTAATCCCGCGCATATCCAGTTCCTGCTGCAGGGCGCCTTCTGGACCCTGATCCTGTCGCTGATGGCCTTCGGCGGCGGCGGCCTGGTCGGTTTCCTGGTGGCCCTGGGGCGTATCGCGCCGCTGCGCGGCGTGCGTTTTCTGGTGAGCGCCTATGTCCAGCTTATCCAGGGCACGCCGCTGCTTATCATTATGTTTATGATTTATTTCGGCCTGCCGTCGCTGGGGTTCAGTATTTCCCCGTTGTTTGCCGCCGGGGTGTCGCTGACCCTGTACGCCAGCGCTTACCTGGGGGAAATCTGGCGCGGCTGCCTGCAGGCGGTGCCGCGCGCGCAGTGGGAAGCGGCGGAATGCCTGGCGCTGTCCCGCGCCCAGCGCCTGTTCAAGGTGATACTGCCGCAGGCCGTGCGGCTGGCGACGCCGCCCACCGTGGGATTTTCGGTGCAGATCATCAAAAATACCTCCCTGGCGTCGGTGGTGGGTTTTGTCGAGCTGGCGCGGGCCGGGCAGCTTATCAATAACTCGATCTTCGAGCCGTTTATTACCTATCTGATTGTCTCTTTGCTCTATTTTTGCCTGTGTTTTCCGGTGTCGGTATTAAGCCGCAGGCTTGAACGCCGCGCCATGGTTAAAAAAACGGCGCGGCAAAACGCGGCGCTGACCAGAATGGCCTAAGCGTTAAAGGAAATCATTATGTCGATTATCGTGCTTGATAAGGTGCAAAAAAGCTTTGGCGCGGTGCCGGTGCTTAACGATGTGTCTTTTTCCGTGGATCGGGGGCAGGTGGTGGCGTTGATTGGCGCCAGCGGGTCGGGGAAAAGCACCGCGCTGCGCTGTATCGATCGGCTGGAGAAGATTAACGGCGGCAGCATCGAGGTGTGCGGCCATCGCGTCGAGGATCCCCATCTTGACCTGCGTAAGCTGCGTCAGGATGTCGGCATTGTGTTCCAGAGTTATAACCTGTTTCCCCATCTCACCATTGAGCAAAATATCACGCTGGGGCCGATGTCGGTTAAAAAACAATCGAAAGCCGACGCGCGGCGCCTGGCGCATTCGGTGCTGGAGCAGGTGGGTCTGGCTGATAAGGCGGATAGCTATCCGGAGCAGCTTTCCGGCGGACAGCAGCAGCGCGCGGCCATCGCCCGTTCGCTGGCCATGAAGCCGAAGGTGATGCTGTTCGACGAGGTGACCTCCGCGCTCGATCCCAAGCTGACCGGCGAAGTGCTGCGTGTTATCGAACGGTTGGCGGGCAGCGGGATGACCATGATCATGGTGACGCACGAAATGAATTTTGCCCGGCGCATCGCCGACAAAGTGGTGTTTATGCACCAGGGCGCCGTGCATGAAAGCGGCGGCGCCGCCATTTTAAAACAGCCCGCCACCCCGGCGCTGCAGGATTTTATCGCCAACGAGCTGTAGTCGGCGGCGTTGGCCCGTCAGGTAACCCTGGAGAAAACTATGCGATATATGAAACGATTGGCTTTGTTGGGCACCCTGTTTTTGTGGCTGGCGTTTAATCCCGCCGCGGCGGCGACCAACGCCTGGCAGGAGATCAAGGAACGGGGCACGCTGCGGGTGGCGACCGATTTGTCCATTCCCCCTTCCGGGATGCTGGACGCCAGCCTGAAGCCGATAGGGTCGGATGTGGAAACCGCGCAGTTGCTGGCGCAGGATTGGGGGTTGAAACTGCAGTTTATCGAGACCACCGGTCCGACGCGGATCCCCAATCTGCAAACGGGTAAGGCGGATATCGTCATATCAACCCTGTCGGTAACGCCGCAGCGGGCGCAGGTAATCGATTTTACACGCGCTTATGCCGGATTGCGGTCGGTTATCGGCGCGCCCGCGGCGACGAAAATCGGCGGCTGGGACGACCTGAAAGGTAAAGCGATTACCGTGACGCGCGGAACCACCCAGGATACGCAGCTGAGTACGGAAGCGGCAAAACGGGGTTTTACCGTGCAGCGTTATGACGACGACGCGACGCTTGTGACTGCCGCGGTGAGCGGGCAGGCTTTTGCGGTGGCGACGTCGGCCACCTTGGTTAACCAGATAAAAAAACAGAACCCGAAGCTGGCGTTTGAGCCGAAAATGACCCTGCAGGTGTTCGATTTGGCGATCGGGGTGCCGAAAGGGCAGCCGGAGCTGAAAGCCAAACTGGACGAGTGGATTGCCGCCAATCTGAAAAACGGCAAACTGAACGCTATTTATCAAAAATACCATGGCGAGCCGATCCCGCCGGAAATCATTAATCGATAGAATGCCGGACCAGCGACTCGCGCGTGATCTCGGCGATGGCGCGGGCGCCGGTGAGGGTCATGGCCACGCGCATTTCCTTGTCGATAAGCGTGAGCAGGTTGGCCACCCCCTGTTCCCCTGCCGTTGCCAGGGCATAGATATACGCGCGCCCCAGCAGCACGGTGTCGGCGCCCAGCGCAATCATGCGCACCACGTCGAGGCCGTTGCGAATGCCGCTGTCGGCGAGGATAGCGATATCGCCTTTGACCGCGTCGGCGATGGCGGGCAACGCGCGGGTGGAGGAGAGCACGCCGTCGAGCTGGCGTCCGCCGTGGTTGGACACCACGATGCCGTCCGCGCCGAAGCGTACCGCGTCCCGGGCATCCTCCGGGTCAAGTATGCCTTTGATGATCATGGGGCCCTGCCAGAATTCCCGGATCCATTCCAGGTCGCTCCAGGAGATGGACGGATCGAAGTTTTTCGCCAGCCAGCCGATATAGTCTTCCAGGCCGGTGGGTTTGCCCACATACGCGGAGATATTGCCGAGCACGTGGGGACGTCCGCGCACCCCGACATCCCAGGCCCAGGCGGGATGGGTTATCGCCTGCAGATAGCGGCGCAGCGCCGCGTTCGGCCCGCTCATGCCCGAGTGGGCATCGCGGTAGCGGGCGCCGGGAACGGGCATGTCCACCGTGAACACCAGCGTCGAGCAACCCGCGGCCTTGGCGCGCTCCAGCGCGTTGCGCATAAAGCCGCGGTCCTTGAGCACATAGAGCTGGAACCACATCGGCTGTGTTATGGCGGAAGAGACCTCCTCGATGGTGCCGACCGAGACGGTGGACAGCGTAAAGGGGATGCCCTTGCTTGCGGCGGCCCTGGCGGCCTGGACCTCGCCGCGCCGGGCATACATGCCGCAAAGTCCGACCGGGGCGAGGGCGACCGGCATGGCGAGCCGCTGGCCGAACAGCGTCGTCTCCAGGCTCAGCTGCGACATATTCCTGAGCACCCGTTGCCTGAGCGCCACCTGCGCCAGGTCCTCGACATTGCGCCTTAAGGTGTATTCGGCGTAGGCGCCGCCGTCCAGGTAGTGAAACAAAAAGGGCGGCAGCTTACGTTGGGCCGCCGCGCGATAATCGGTTGCAGCTGAAATGATCATGTATCCTGTTCTCGCATCATGTCGGTGTCGGTATCCTGATAAGCCAGGCGGGTAACGCGCGCCTGCCGGGCTTCGTCTTCGTGCAGGGCTTTCAGCGTGGTATGGACGCACTCCAGATGCGTTATCGCCGCGCTGCGCGCGCGTTCGGGGTCGCCGGCCAGTATGGCCTGCAGCAATTCATGGTGTTGTTCGGTTAATTTGGCGAAAATCACCGGCACCGTATACATGCGCCGCCGGCTTTGCATTACCGAGGATTGCAGCAGCTCGAACAAACCGCGCATGGTTTGCAAAAGCACCAGGTTGTGCGAGGCCTCGGCAATGGCCAGGTGAAAACGCACGTCGGCCTGCGCGGCCAGATCGGGATCGTCGCTCTCGCTGACCCGCAGCGTGGCGTCAAAACACACCCGCAGCCGTTCCCTGTCGGTATCGGTGGCGCGCCGCGCCGCGTGCCATGCGGTGCTGGCCTCGATAGCCAGCCGCGCTTCCAGTACGTCATAACGATAATCAGGATCCTCGGCCATCAGCATTTTCAGCGGCAGGACGATGCGCTGCCCGGACCATTGATGAAAATCATCCTGAACGTAGGTGCCGCCGCCGCGACGGCTGACCACCCACCCCTGGCTGCTGAGTTGCTGGATGGCCTCGCGTACCGATGAGCGCGATACGCCAAGCTGGGATGCCAGCTGGCGCTCGGCCGGCAGGCGCATGCCCGCGGCCAGCCCGCGCTCCGCTATCAACTGCTTGAGACGCAGGGCGATATGGTCGGCCACGCGGATATCATCAGGTAAGGTCATGGGATCATCCAAGGCAAAATATACGCCTGCAGGGTAGTGATAGCCCCGACGATACTGCAAAAAATCAGGCTGTGCTTCACCGTAAAGCGAAATAAATCCGGCTCATGGCCCACCAGCCCCGCCGCCGCGCAGGCGATGGCGATGGACTGCGGCGAAATCATTTTGCCGGTGACGCCGCCGGTGGTATTGGCCGCCACCAGCAGCACGTCGGATACGCCGATCTGCTGCGCGGTGGTGGCCTGTAGCGCGGCGAACAAGGCGTTCGAGGCGGTGTCGGACCCGGTAAGGAATACGCCCAGCCAGCCGAGGAACGGCGAGAAAAAGGTAAACGCCCGGCCGGTATGCGCCAGGGCCAGGGCCAGCGTCGCGGACAGGCCGGAATAATTGGAAATAAAGGCAAAGGCCAGCACCATGCCGATGGAGTAGATAGGCAGCGCCAGATCCCGCAGGGTCTCTTTAAATGTCGCCAGCGCCGCGCGCGGCTTCATGCGCAGATAGGCGATCGAGATAAAGGCCGCCACCATAATGGCGGTGCCGGTGGCCGAGAGCCAGTCGAACTTATACACCGCCGGGTACGGCAGGAACGTCGCCACCACCGGCGGCGTTTTTGCCACCAGCTTATCCAGGAAGGGCACGGAAATGCTTACCACCCAGCTTTGCAGCGGGCCGCCGGCGGCAAACAGCGCTTTAAACGGCGGCACGCTCCAGAGGGTTACCGTGGCGGTCAGGAAAATAAACGGCATCCAGGCGCGGACGATTTGCCCGGCCGTATAGGTCACGGCCGGCGCCGGCTGGGCCGGCTGGCCGCCGTCGCTGAACCGGAAGATGTGCGCCGGATGCCAGACGCGCAGGAACAGGGTCAGGCATACCAGCGATACCAGCGAGGCGATAATATCCGGCAGCTCGGGCCCGATGAAATTCGAGCTCAGATACTGGGCCAGGGCGAAGGAGATCCCCGCCACCAGGACCGCGGGCCAGGTTTCCCGGATCCCGCGCCAGCCGTCCATGATCGCCATGATCCAAAACAGCACGATAATGGTCAGGAACGGCAACTGTCTGCCGACCATTTGCCCGATAGTAAAGGGGTCGATATTGGCCACTTGCCCGGCGACGATAATCGGCACGCCCATGGCGCCGAAGGCCACCGGCGCGGTATTGGCGATCAGGCATAAGCCGGCGGCGTACAACGGCTTAAAACCCAGCCCCACCAGCAGCGCGGCGGTAATGGCCACCGGCGCGCCAAATCCGGCGGCCCCCTCCAGGAACGCGCCGAAACAAAAACCGACAATCATCATTTGCAGGCGCTGATCGGGGGTAACCGACAAAATAGAGGAGCGGATGATATCGAACTGGCCGGTCTTGACGGAAATCTTATAGACAAAAACGGCGGCGATGATAATCCATGCAATCGGCCATAAGCCGTAGAAAAAGCCGTAAACCACCGAGGCCAGCGCCCGATCGAGCGGCATGCGGAACAACAGCAGCGCCACCAGCAGGGCCAGGATGGTGGTAATAGTGCCCGCCAGGTAGCCTTTCAGGCGTAATTTAATCAGCGCAAAAAAGAAAAACGCGATGGGAATCACGGCGACCAGGCTCGATAGCCAGATATTGCCGAGCGGGTCGTAATTCTGTGGCCAGATTGGCATGTCATGCTCTCCTGTGACTTGATGTCCGTCGGTGGGTATGCGCCGGGCCGCCCGGGCGCGTCCTGCCCGGCGAATAGGGTTGGCGCAGACAGCAAACTTGGCCTTGGTCATGAAAAAAATGTGAATGAAATGGTCGCCAACGGGCTGACTGTTACACAAAATTGGTCCTACCAAAACATTTAAGCAATTCTCTTGATACATAAAATTAATGAATCGATAACAAATAGCAACGCTTCATGGGCTTTTTTATTGATTTGCCTGCAATAGTCACAATTTTTTTGTTATTGGTCGGACCAAAAGGCGTGGCGTAGTGTTTCGCAGCGGTACATTTGGGCGAGGATAGGCGGGAGACCGTCTTGACGCGGGCCGGTTGCCGCGCGGCGTGCGGGAGAGGCTGCGCGCATGATGCCGGCCGACCTGTTGCGAAGCTGCGCGTAATATCGCCCTATATCCGTTCTTTTTCCACGTAGAATATAAGGCGGTGCGCGCTAGAAATTAATGATAAGGCGCCAGTAGTAAATTAATCGTTGGGCGCGCGCACAGGTCGTGAAAATTAATATCGGGATATAATTGTTTCAGCTCAAGATGGAAGGAGACCAATTGGATGGAGGACAGGCCGCGATGGAAAAAATTATCATTCAGCGACATACCGTCAATATTTATATAATGACCCAAAATATCTATTAATGGATGATTTAAGGCGTCTTTTCCCGGCGCGTTTTTTTGCCCCATCACAATGTGCTCCATTTCTTTGATCTTGGTTTTGGTCATGGTGATCAAGGCTTTTTTATCCAGCTTGCCGCTGATGGAATAAGGCAAATCGTCAATAGGATAAAAATAGCGCGGAATCATATAATGACCCAGCTCATTTTCAAGTTCCTGGCGGATGGCTCCCGTATCAATCCCTTGCCCTGGTTTGTCCATTTTCAGCCAGCCGACGATCACCGATTCATCATCCCCATCGCCTTCCAGGACAACGACAGCCGCCGCCGCGACGCCGGCACATTTCTCCAGGGCGTCCACCACTTCGGCGCAGTCGATACGGTACCCGCTGACCTTATAAAAATCGCCATCCCGGTACAGGTAATTCAGCACGCCTTCCGCATCGATTAAACCGATATCGCCGGTATCATAAAAACGCCCCTCTGTCTGCTCGCCGGGAAGAGCAATGAATTTTTCGGCGGTCAGGGCAGGGTTGTTAAGGTATTCCAACGCCACCCCGGCGCCGCCGATGAAAATATTACCCGGTTCCCCCGCCTTCATCTCGCGCCGCGCGTCATCCAGAATTTTTATCTGCGTATGGTCGATTGGACGACCGATGCGATTATCGCCGGCGCGGGTGATGACATGCGCCGTTGACCAGACGGTGGTTTCCGTCGGCCCGTAGAGGTTGCATAACCAGCGCGCGCGCGCCGACAGCCGGGCGGATAACTGCCGTCCCAAGGGTTCTCCTCCCACCAGGAGCCGGTTGAATCGCCAATCATCCTGCAGATAGGGTAAAAGACATTTGAGCATGGACGGCGTCGACTGGAAAATATCGGGCTGACAGCGCATTAACTGCCACGCAATCTCCTGGACTGAATGCGTTTGCGCATCGTCGAGCAGAAACAATGTCCCGCCGTTGGCCAGCGGCACGGCATACTCCAGGTAGAACATATCAAACGACACCGAGGTTGCCGACAGCCAGCGGGTCTCGCCGCCGGCCTCGAGCAACCGGCTGAAACTGTTGATCAGGTTACTGCACCCCCTATGCGCCACGCTGACCCCTTTCGGCTCGCCCGTGGAGCCGGAGGTATAAATACGATAAGCCGCCGGCGCCGGATTTTCCGCGGGAACGGGTTTTATCTGCGCAACGGCGCTAAAGGTCGCCACATCAGCCCCGTCCGCGCCGCCGATATGACCCGCGCGGCTGTCGTAGGTCAACAGGCAGGACGAGGCCGCCAAAATTTTCATCACGCGGCCTGGCGCGGTGCAAATATCCAGCGGGATGTAGGGTACCCCGAGGTAATGGCAGGCCAGCAAGGATGCCATCAGCTCCACACCTCGCGGCAGGCACAGGAGAATGCCGTCCGTTTTGGCGTCCATTTTATGCGCCAGCTGTTGCGCATAATGGCCGGCCATGTGCTGCAACCGGGCGTAGCTGATGGATTGGTCATTCACCACTAGGGCAATAGCCTGCGGAGTGCGCTTCGCCGCGGCCTCGAAGGCATGAATAAAATGCATGTTTCCAGCGCAAGGGGAATTACTCACCATTCTCGAATCTCCATTTCATAATAACGCAGTTAATATCAACGTGATTAACGTTGTCACACCGATAACGCCGGTTACAACGCTAATCAGCGCTATAATCAGCAATTATAATGTGCAGATTAATAATTATGCTTAATAAAAAATATCGCTGCCTCCTTAAATGCCCGCCTGCCGGATAAGGGCTATGACACCCTGGCTGCGGCAGGCGTTAATCAGTTATTCACTGAAAACTTAAATGTAAAATGCTATTTTCACAACCCGGCAGTGGCGGATCGGCCATAATAAATACAAGCTGCTAAAAAAACGTATTCCTGAAAATTTAACGCTAAAAAAATAAGTTAAATGGCGGAATAAACCAGCATATGGCAATATTTGTGCTTTTTAAAAAAACATATTAATTAATTAGTATTGGTTTTTATCCACTGCCGGGCTGGTAGTGGGCAAGGCAGGCTGATGGGCAACCGGCGGGCTTCCCGCCACGGGGCGCCGGATGCGCGGATCGATGATTATTCGTCGCGGCCAGGGCGCCGTTAAGCGGCGCCACCAGCGCCGGCGCTTATTGGCAGTCGGCTTTATATTCGTATTTATCGGCTTTTTGACGATCGTTTTCAGTAATGGTCACCAGATCGGTCAGCGTCTGTTTCGGCACCGGCTTGCCGGCCAGCAGCGCCAGCGCGGTGGTAATGACCGCTTCGCCTTCCTGTTTGGGGTTCTGCGCAATCAACACGTTGATGGTGCCGTTTTTCAGCGCGCTCACTTCGGCGGTGGCGGCGTCATAGGCCACCACCTTGACTTTTTTCGCCGCGCCCGCCTGGCGCAGGCCGGTTACGGCCCCGATGGCGCCCTGATCGTTGGTGGAAAATACGCCCGCCAGCCGAGGATGGGCGGAGAGGGTGGAGGTGATGATTTCCGCCGCCTTCTGCGGGTCGTCGCTTTGATACTGCGGGCCGAGGTAGGTGATGCCGGGATAGGTTTTGATCTGTTCGGCAAAACCTTTTTCACGCGCGTCCTGGGCGCTTGAGCCCGGCGGCTGGGTAATAACCAGCACTTCGCCTTTGCCGCCGAGCAGCGTATTCATCGCCTCGGCGGCCATTTTACCGCCGCGCTCGTTGTCGGAGATGATTTCCGTCGCCAGGAAACCATTGTCATTGAGCGTCTGGTCGACGGTCAGCACTTTTGCCCCGCGCGCCGCCAGCTGTTTCATCGGCGCCACCAGGGCCTGCGCATCGGTCGGCACAATCGCGGCCACCGCCGGCGCGGTCGCCGTAACGGCGTTCACCACCGGGATCTGGCTGTCGGCGGCAAACTGATCGGGGGCGGAAACCTGCAGGGTAACGCCCATCTGCCGTGCTTTTTCCTGCGCGCCGCACTGTAATGCCTGATAAAAAGGACTCCCCTTCACCCCCAGGACCAGCGCGACGGTATGATCTTGTCCGGCGGCCAGGGCGGGAGGCGCCAGCGCCAGGGTTAAGGTCGATAAAACAGCGAATGCCATGGTGTTACGCATCATGATTTCCCCTTAGGAAGTGATTGAAACCTGAGTTGACTGATAATAAAACCGTGCCTGCGGGCGGAATGGCGAACCGCGTGGTGGCCATGCGCGCACGGCGCATGGCCATGGCGTGCGAAACCCCGGCCCTTCCTATTCGCGACGCAGGTCAGGCAAACGTGCCTGTAGCGTGACCTGCGGTTAACGTCGATCCCGGGCCCGGCGTTTGAGCTGATCAATCCAGACCGCCAGGATCAGTACCATGCCCATCGCCACGGTTTGCCAAAACGGCGGGATGCCGAGGATGACAAAACCGTTTAGCAGGATAATGGGGATAAACACCCCGATAATGGTTCCGGCGACGCTGCCGATGCCGCCGAACAGGCTGGTTCCGCCCAGCACCACGGCGGAGATGGTCGCCAGGTTATCCATGGCGTGGCCGCCGATGGTGGTGGTGGAAAAACGCGCGTTGGACATGATGGCGGCCACGCCCGCCAGCGCGCCGGAAATCATGTAAATGGCGACCAGGCGCGCTTTAACATTGATGCCCGCGCGCCGCAGCGCTTCCAGGTTGGAGCCGACGGCAAAGACATGCAGGCCGAAGCGGGTGAGGTGCAGTACAAAAGCGGCGACGGCCAGCACCGCCACCGCGATCAACACCAGCACCGGAATACCGGCGACGGCGCCGCCGCCGACCACATCCACCAGCTTTTCCGGCATGGCGCGCACATCGATGCCGCCGGAAAATACCTGCGCCAGCCCAAGCGCCATGCCGAAGGTGCCGAGGGTGACAATCAGCGCCGGGATTCTGGCCACGGCCACCAGGAAACCGTTGAGCGCGCCCCACAGCAGCCCGGCCGCCACCGCCACCAGGCTGCCGGCGGCAATCACGCCCCAGCCGGCGTCGGTGGTGCCGAAGGTATTGCCCGCCTGGCCTGAGAGAGACAGCATCGCCTGGGCGGAAACCACCGAGGAAAACACCAGAACCGCGCCCACGGATAAATCAATGCCGGCGGCGATGATGACGTAGGTTTGCCCCACCGACAGCACCAGCAAAATGGCGGCGTTAATGGCGATTTGCGCCAGGTTGTAGGCCGAGCCGAACTGTTCGGGGCGCAGCAGGCCGAACAGCGCGATAAGCGCTATCAGCAGAATAAATATCCAGCCGCCGCCGATCAGCCGCGCCAGCGTATCACGCGCTCCGGCGGGGTGTTCAGCGCCAGGCGCCGGTTTATTTACTAAGGTTTTGTTCATGGCGCCGCCTCCGCGCTGCCGTAGGTGCCGCTGGTCATGGCCGACACCAGATCTTCCACCCGCAGGCCCTTGGTCGGCATCTGCGCCACGCTTTTGCCCAGGCGCAGCACCTCGACCCGGTCGGCGATTTCCAGGACCTGCGGCATATTGTGGCTGATCAAAACCACCGCCAGGCCGGCGTCGCGCACCTGGCGCACCAGTTGCAGTACCCGCTCGGTCTGGACGACGCCGAGCGCGGCGGTCGGTTCGTCCATAAAAATCACCCGTCCGGCCCACATGGCGGCGCGGGCAATGGCCACCGACTGGCGCTGGCCGCCGGACAGCGAGGAAACCGGCACCGACAGCGAGCGCAGATTGACGCCCAGGCGGGCGAACTGTTCCACCGCTTTGCGGCGCATGACGGCGCGGTTGAGCATGCCCAGCCTGCCCAGCGGGCCGCCGCGCAGTTCCTCGCGGCCTAAAAACAGGTTTTCCACCGGCGTCAGCTCCGGGGCCAGGGCCAGATCCTGATAGACCGTGGAGATGCCGCTGTCCTGGGCCGCCCCCGGCGAGGCGAACACCACCTCGCGGCCGTCGATTTTAATCACGCCCTCATCGGGCCGATCGGCGCCGGAGAGAATTTTCGTCAGCGTTGATTTCCCCGCGCCGTTATCGCCGATCAGGGCGCAGATTTCACCGGGATAGACGCGGAAATCCACGTGCTCCAGCGCCCTGACGCCGCCGAAGTGTCGGCTGATGGCCACGGCTTCAAGTACCGGGATGGTCATTTTCGTGTTTCTCCACCGCAAGACCAATGTTATTGGCAAACGCGAACCACTGGTTGTAGGCCGCGCCCGTCAGGCCGGACCAATACTGGAAGGCGGCTTCCGCGTCGGGAAAATTCCACACTTCGACGGTCTCGAAATCATGCTGGCCGCGAATATGGTAGCGGCCCATAAACCGCGCGCCGTCGGTCGCCGCCCGATCGGCAAGCGCTTGCCACCGGGCCCGCTTTTCCTGTTGTTCGGCATCGGTCAGTAAATACCAGCGCGGGCGCGGGCGGGCATAATGGATCCAAATACTCTCTGACATAGGGGCTCCTTAGGCGCCGGCGGGCAACAGCAGGTCGGCCAGCGGGCGAACCTTGCCGGTGACGTGGCGTGAGGTGGTGAATTTAAAATCCGCGGCGTCCTGATGGCCGGTAATGGCCCGGGAGACGCTGTCCAGGCTGTCCGTTTCCCAGATGCCAAGGTGATGCCAGCTATGCGCCCAGTCCAGGCGATGACGGCCGGCGATATTGATATTCAGCGCCAGATCGCCTTTAAACGCGACGTCGCATTCAGCGTCATATTCCGTGCGTTCGGCGGGCGTCGCCTCGCACCAGGCGTCGTTCCATTCCCACAGCGCCATAAACCCCCAGGGGCGCCGGATATCCGCACCGCCGCCGTTCACGGTGGCGAATTCACGCGGACCTAACAGCCACTGGGTGGCGAACAGCCGCGACCAGCCCGCCTGTTCAAGACGTACGGTTCCCGCCAGCGCGGCGTCAAGGGACGGCGCCTCAAAGGCGCCGGCCATATCCCATTCGTGCAGGGCGCCGCTGTCGAGCGCCGTCGCCGGGAGGGTCTGGTCGGCCGGCGTAAACATGGCGCGGAAAGACAACAGCCAGCCTTCGCCGCGCAGCTGATCCAGCAGCGTCATCAGCGCCTGATAATGTTGCCGCTGATACACCGCGTCGCCCGCGTCCGTCTGGCGTTTGGCCAAAAATGCCACCACGCAGCGCGCCGAGGTCGACGGCTGGGAAGAGAATACGTCGGTTTCACCGGTCAGCAGCGTCATTTGCCCTCCCGCACCAGCATCACCGCCTGCATTAACTGCGCCACGCGGCGGGCATCCACCGGTTTCCACCAGGCGCCGTCGTGCTTTAGCCATTGGCCGATAATGGCGCCGTCGGCCGCGCTGAACAGCGCGGGCACCTGGGCCGGCGACAGGCCGGAACCGACGATAACCGGTAAATTGGTGCCGTTGCGCACGTCGTTCACCTCGGTCGGTTCGGTGGGCGATCCGGTGCGGGTGCCGGTGGCGATCAGCACATCGGCGTCGAACCATTCCGCGTCGGTGGCCTGCTCGGCGATGCCGCGGTCGGCGGTAATGGCATGGGCGCCAAACTTGACGTGCACGTCGGCGAAAATGGCGACATCGCGGGCGTCGATCATCGACCGGTAGCGCATCGCTTCCGGCGCGGGACCGTTGATAAAGCCTTCATTGGCCACATAGGCGTTAACCCATTGATTGACCCGTACCCAGCGCGCGCCGACCGCCTTTGCGATGGCCAGCGCGGGAATGGCGCCGTTGGCCACGCAGGTGATGCCGATGGGCGTCGCCACGGCGGCGCGCACTTCCATGCAGGCGGCGGTCAGCGCGGCCACCGTCTCCGGGCCGATATTTTCCGGCCGGCAAAAGGGCAGATCGCTGGCGTTTTCAATAATAATGCCGTCGATGCCGCCCTGCGCCAGGGTTTTGGCGTCGGCGACGGCGGCGGCGAAAATGTCTTTCATTGCCTGCCCGTTATAACGCGGCGCGCCGGGGAGGGCCTGCAAATGTATGACGCCTATTACCGGTTTTTTTACCGGGAACAGCGCGGCAAGCATGTCGGGTTTTTGGGGAAGTACCTGTGGTCCGGCCATCTTATCTCTCGTCTGTCGGGGCGCGGGCATCGCCATCGGGCGTGCCGGCGCGTTGATAATGCATAAGCTGTGCGTGGCTGGGGTAGGAGGGCTGCGCGCCCATGCCCCCGCAGCTGTAGGTGGCGGCAAAGACCGCCCGCGTAAGCGACTGGTGTAGGGATTCGCCCGCCAGGCGCCCGGCGATAAACCATCCGGCCAGGCAATCGCCCGCGCCGGTGGTGTCCACGATGACCGGGTCGAAGGGTACGCGGGCGCTCACGTCATGAACCGCGGAGACGTAGCGCGCGCCCTGCGGGCCAAGGGTGCACACCACGGCCGTTACGCCCAGCGCCAGCAGCCGCGCCACGGCGTTATCGCCCAGCTGGCGCAGCGCGCGCTGGTTGCAAAACACCACCTCGGCGCCGGACAGCAGGGGATAGAGGGGTTCCAGACCGCCGGCGAAGGTGGCGGGCTCCAGGTCAATCGACCACTTGCAGCCGGCCCGGCGGCACTGTTCAATCAGGGGCCACGCCCCCTCGCCGTACACGGCGGTATGCACCCAGTCGATACCGCGTAAATCGAGGGTCTGCACCCATGCCAGGCTGGGATACAGCGAGACGCCCGGCTCCAGCAGCAGCCGTTTTTCGCCGTGCGGCTCAAGGAGGATTACGGCGCGGCAGGTCCGTCCGGGCCTTTTGCGGCTGATAATCCGCAGGCCGGATTGTTGCAGGCCCCGCAGCAGGGGATCCGCCACCAGGTCGTCGCCGGTTTCAACGGCGAGCGTGACGTCCGCGCCCGCCAGGCGGCAGGCCAGGGCGGCGTTGCTCACCACCCCGCCGGCGGACTCGCTGTTGATGCGCGCCAGGACTTTTTCGTCGGGCTGCGGGATATGATCCATGCCGAAGGTGGTATCCAGGCTGATATCGCCGACAAACAATCCTTTGCCGGCCATCATGATTTACGCACCAAATCGATGGTAAAGCTGTAGCGATCGGCGCGGTAATGTACCGTCACATATTCCACCGGGCGCTGGTCCGCGTCGTAGCTCAGGCGCCGGGCGACCAGGCAGGCGGATCCCCTGGCCACCTGGAGGGCGCGGGACAGTTCGCCGTTGAGCAGGGCGGCGCTGATGGTTTCCTGGCCGCCGACGATGCGGCAGCCGCACCGCTGTTCCAGCCAGACATACAGCGACTGGCGGTCAAGGTCGCCGGCCCCGGGCGTCGGGTGATGGACAAAAAGGGCGGGCGACAGCCAGCTGTGGGAATACGCCATCGGCATGTCATCGGCTTTTAACAGCCGGGTGGACATAAAGGCTTTTTCGTTGGGCTGCAGGCGCAGGGAGGCGGCAATATCGGCGGGAGGAACCGCCATGCGGGCGCCGAGGGTCTGGTAGCCGGCGCTGAAACCGCGCCGCTGCATATCTTCCGCGAAACTCGACATCTGGCTCAGCGGCTGGACCACCTGCGGCGGCAGCACGATGGAGCCTTTACCTGCGCGGCGGCTGATTAAGCCCTCCTGCTCAAGTTTATCCAGCGCGGTGCGCGCGGTGGTGCGGCTGACCCCGAACACCTGGTTAAGCAGGGTTTCCGAAGGCAGGGCCTCGCCGGGCTTAAATCCGCCGAATTCGATTTCACGGCGTAATCTGTCTGCGATTTGCCACCATAATGGCTGCGGGCCGGAAACAAGCCCATGCTGATCCCAATGCATGTTTATTCTTTCTGGTTGCCGATAGGTTGTCATGATAATTGAATGACATGACAATCCCTGTCAACCGGCTAATTCACAGAAAAATCATTAAAATCAATAGGGTTGGTGCAACTGAAGGGTAGGTGCATTTGCTTTTTTATCGTCAGGAAACAGTGAATTAATACCAGACATTTGACCGTCGTCGGCGCGGATTTTACGGCGGCAATGCCGTCATAGGAAATTAGTATGATTGTGATCTTCGTGTTAAATCGGGCAATGCGCGCGGTCAACACGCGCCCATCCGCCATGCTTTGCGCGCATAGCGACAATAGCAACCGGCATTAGCCGCCGGCGCACCCCGGGGCTACAATCGCCGCGACATCCGAACCAGTATCCCCGGGGTAGATAATAATGAAAATTCTCGACGTGGTTGAAATCACCAAACCCATTGCCTCGCCTATCCGTAATGCCTATATCGATTTCAGCAAGATGACCACCAGCCTGGTGGCGGTGGTCACCGATGTGATTAAGGACGGCCGGCGCGTGGTGGGCTACGGCTTTAATTCCAATGGGCGCTATGGCCAGGGCGGCCTTATCCGTGAACGTTTCCGCGACCGTATCCTGCGGGCGGATGCCGACGCCGTGCTTAATCCTAACCGCGATAATCTCGATCCCCACCGGATTTGGGACCTGATGATGGCCAATGAAAAGCCGGGCGGCCACGGCGAGCGTTCCGTGGCCGTGGGCACGCTGGATATGGCGCTCTGGGACGCCACGGCGAAAATCGCCGGCCAGCCGCTGTTCCGGCTGCTGGCGGACACCCACGGCGTAGACGCCAATCCCCGCGTATTTGTCTACGCCGCCGGCGGTTATTATTATCCCGGCAAGGATCTTGTCGCGCTGCGCCGGGAGATGCGCGGCTATCTGGACCGCGGTTATACGGTGGTGAAGATGAAAATCGGCGGCGCGCCAATCGACGAGGATCGCCGCCGTATCGCCGCCGTACTGCATGAGATCGGCGACGACGCCCGTTTGGCGGTGGACGCCAACGGGCGCTTTGATCTGGAAACCGGCATCGCTTACGCCAAAATGCTGCGCGAGTATCCGCTGTTCTGGTTCGAGGAGGCCGGCGATCCGCTGGACTATGCCCTGCAGGCCGCCCTGGCCGGCTTTTACCCGGGCGCCATGGCGACGGGTGAAAATCTGTTTTCCCACCAGGATGCGCGTAACCTGCTGCGCTACGGCGCCATGCGCCCGGACCGGGATTATCTCCAGTTCGACTGCGCCTTGTCGTATGGCCTGGTGGAGTATCTGCGCACCCTGGCGGTGCTGAAGGAGTTCGGCTGGTCGGCGTCGCGCTGTATCCCGCACGGCGGTCACCAGATGTCGCTGAATATCGCGGCGGGGCTGGGGCTTGGCGGAAACGAAAGCTATCCGGATTTGTTCCAGCCCTACGGCGGTTTTCCGGATGCGGTGACCGTTGACAACGGCTATATCACGATGCCCGAGCTGCCGGGCATCGGATTCGAGGGGAAATCCGAGCTGATAAGCGTGATGCGCGCGCTGGCCGAATAATCGCCCGCGCGCCCGGTAACGCATGATACCGCGCCGGCATGGCTGTCCGCGCATCCCGCGTCAGCGCGGGCCCTGGCCGGCGATGGCCTGCCATAACCGCTCCGCCGCCCGGGTCATCGACGATGCTGGGCGGAACACCCTGATCTGCACCGGTACCTCGAGGCGCCGGTCCCGTACCGCCGCCGCGACCAACGCGCCGCTGAGCAGATCCGCCTGCGCCAGCGTCCTGGGCAGCCAGGCCACGCCGTCTCCGGCCCGGGCCATGGCGAGCAGGGTGGCGGCGAGATCGGAGGTAAAAACCCTGTCCATTTTTGCCAGCTGCGCGGTCATGTGCCGTTGGGTGGCGATTATCCGGCCCAGCCCTGAATCAGTGCTGTAGGACAGGTACGGTATCGGCCGGGCCATGTCGTCCAGGGACCATTTCGGCCGTTTGCCGGTGGCGTCGGGCGCGCAAAGCGGCAGCAGGATATCCTCGCCGACCTGGACGCTGGTAAAGTGCGCGTTCTCCAGCCCGCGGCCGGCATCCGAATGGGAATGGCACAGCAAGAATTGCGCATCGCCGCGCAGGAACAGGCGTTCGCAGGCCAGCAAGGTGTCCGACACCAGCTTTACCTGGCCATCCAGAGGGGTGATGCCGCTTTCACGCAGCCAGTGGGGGAAAAACAAAGAGGACAGCGAATGGGTTGCGCAAAAAGTGATCATCTGCGCGCCTTTGCCCGCCGCTTCCAGCGTTTTCGCCCGCAGATCCTGAATCGCGCGCAGAAGGGCCACCGCCTGCGGGTGGAACACCTCACCGGCGGCCGTTAGCCTGACGCCGCCCCGGCTGCGTTCAAACAACGGCGTGCCGGCCCACTCCTCCAGCGCCTGAATGCGCCGGCTGAACGCCGGCTGCGTCACATGCCTCAGCTCCGCGGCCCGTGAAAAATTCAGGCTCTCGGCCAGGGCCGCGCAGTCTTCAAGCCACGCCAGCTCAATGTGGGGATGATTCATCATACCTCGGCTCCATGGCGTCCGACGCCTCTTGTCAGCATGCGCTGCCGCCATTATCGCACAGCCGGCGCGCACTTTCCTGATGACAAGTCGGCGCACTCTGTGCAGGATGAGATTTATTTATCCAGGGCAACAAATCTGATGAGTGTGAAAACCGCCTCCCTTGAGAACCGCATCCGTCAATGCTGGGAGCAGCTTTCCAGCCATGAGCAGCGGCTGGCTGACGTGATTCTGGCCGCGCCGGGCCAACTGGCGATGAATACCGCCACCGAGCTGGCGCGGAGCGCCGGCGTCTCAAAAGCCACCACCACGCGTTTTTTCCGCCATCTGGGCTATGACAATTACGACGCGGCCCGGCGGCAGGCGCGCGATATGCAAAACAGCGGCTCGCCCCTTTACCTGCAGCAATTTCAATCCGGCTCGCCGCTGGATGCGGTGATCCAAAACCATCTGGAGCGCGAGGTGGCCAACCTGGTCAATACCTACCGCTCGCTGGACGCGCAGCAACTGGGCGACATCACGCAAGCGGTCGCAGGCGCCCGCCGGGTGGTGGTGATGGGCTGGCGATTCAGCCAGACCATTGCCGCCATGCTCTATCGCGATCTGATCCATGTTCACCACGACGTGAGGCTGCTGCCGCGCGCCGGCGATTCGCTGGCGGAGCACCTTGCCGTGCTGGGGCCGCTGGACGTGGCGATCTGCGTCGGCCTGCGCCGCCGGATGCCCGCCCTGGAGGCGGCGATGAACGCCATGGCGGAGCTGCGGGTGCCGATGCTGTACCTCTCCGACGTCCTTTCCGGCAAACCCTCGAGACAGGCGACCTGGATTATTCGCTGCCACACCGAGGGCAGCCTGATCTTTGACAGCACCGCGTCGCTCTCGGGGGTATGCAACCTGCTGTGTTCGCTGGTGGCGCGCGAGCGGGGCAAAGCCCGCAACGATCAGCTGGCGCTGATCGAATCCGTGCACCAGTGGCTTGATGAGCTGGAATAACCGATCGTCATGGTGCATTAGCGCAAGATTTTGCCCGGGGATGGTGCGCCGGCGGCGCGGCAACCGCCGGTCCGGCGCGGCTGTAAACGACCCTTAAGAAACAAAAGAAATAAAATATAATGATAAAGAAACAATAGTTTCACTCTGATTTTATACAGAAAAAAGGGTTTCTCTCCCGGCGCGGATAACGATGGCGGTAAAAAGTGGCATGAAAGCTGCCTAATTGTTAGACACCGCCACCACACCAGGATATGACCCTTATGAATAAAATCGCCTTTTTCGCCGCCGCGCTGCTGGCCTTAGGAGCTTACTGCGCCACGGCCCAGGCGGATACGCTGGCCGATATCAAATCCAGCGGCAAAATGACCGTCGGTATCGATCCCACCTTTCCCCCCTACGAATACACCAACGACCAGGGCGAGGTGGTCGGCTACAGCGCCGCCATTATGCAGTCGGTAGCCAAAGAACTGGGGGTGAAACTGGAGTTTCAGAAAACCGCCTTCAGCGGCATTATTCCCGGGCTGATCTCCGGCGCCTTCAACACCGAAGGTTCCTCCCTTAACGTCACCGCCGAGCGGGCGAAGAAGGTGCTGTTTACCGTGCCCTTCAGTAAAACCGTCAACGGTATCCTGGTACGCCAAGCCGACGCGGGCCATTTCAGCGCTAAGCCATTGAAAGTGGAAGACCTGGCGGGGCTGCGCGGCGCGGCGAAAAGCGCCAGCGTGCCGGAACAACTGCTGAAAACCTTTAATGACCAACTGGCAGGCAAAGGCCTTAAACCTATCATCATCATCAGCGTCGATACGCTGGACCAGACCGTCAGCACCCTGATGACCAAACGCGCCGACTTTGTGATTGACGATATCGCCGTGCTGGCGCCTGTCGCGAAAAAATATCCCGGCAAGGTGGCGCAGGTGGGCGAGATAGGCCCATCGCAGTGGATGGCGTGGGCCACCCGCAAAGAGGACGCCACGCTGAACAAGGTTATCAGCGACCGTATCCTGGCGATGCAGAAAACCGGCGAACTGGCACGGCTGCAAACCCAATACCTGGGCACTACCTTTACGGTGCCGGCCGATAATTTCATTCCGCAGGAGTAAGGCATGTGTCAGCAACAGGTTCATGTCCCCGCCGGGCACGGCCGGGCATTCACCGTCCGTAAAGGGCAATATCTCACCATTATCGACAGTGAGGGGCAGCAGGCGGCGGATTTTGTGGCGGTAAACGCGGCGAATCCCGCCGAGAAGCTGTCGCCGGTGCATACGCGCCAACACCTGCGCTCGCTGTTCTTTAAGCCGGGCGACGCGCTTTGGTCAAGCGATAACCGCGCCATGTTGCGTATTATCGACGACAGCATCGGCATTCACGACGCCAACGTGCCGGCCTGCGACCGTACTCGGTTCAGCGTGGACTTCGGCGTCGAGGGGCATCGCAACTGCGTCGATAACCTGCTGGAAGGCATGCGCGGCTTTGGCGTTACCTACTACAGCCTGCCGGAACCGTTCAACCTGTTCCAGAATGGCCCGGTCACCGCCGACGGCCGAATGGAGGTGACCGATCCGCATAGCCGGGCGGGGGACCGCATTACCTTCCTGGCATTGTGCGATCTGGTCTGCGCCGTGTCGTCCTGTCCGCAAGACATTATTCCCGGCAACGGGCTACAGGTGACCCCCATCGATATCCTTATCTCCGATCAACCCAACGCCGGCGAGGCCTGATATGTTACTGATGAAAGAGGATGTTGCCGCCCCAAAAACCACGCGTTCGCTGGCGGAGCCGGTCATGGTGATGCCGGGCGCGGCGGGTGCTATCCGCGTGGTGCGCGGACAGTTGCTGCGCATCACCGCGCTGGGCGACGGCGCGGTAGCCTCGCTATTTGGTTTCAGCGTCGAGGATCCGGGGATCTGGCTGTCGGTGCATCACACGCGCGTCTTTAGCAACAGCTATCTGCTCGGCTCGGGCATGCGTTTGGTCAATAACCGCCGCCGGCCGGTTATGGTGCTCGGCAAGGATAGCGTGCGCCGCCACGATCTGCTGCTGCCGGGCTCCACCACGGCGTGGCTGGCCGGACGCGGTTACGCCGGGCAGCAGGGCTGTATGGACGCGGTGGCCGCCGAACTGGCGCGCCTGAAGATGCCTGTGCCGAAACTGCCCGACCCCGTCAATTTGTTTATGCATGTGGACCTGGAACGCAATGGCGCTATCGCGCCGCGGCCTAATGAGACACGGGCCGGCGACAGCATCACCTGCCGGGTGGTGATGGATACGCTGTTTATCGTCAGCGCCTGCTGCACAGGGATCGAGGGTAATGACCGTCCGGCGCCGCTGCGGCTATCGGCGGCGGAAGCGTTGACCGATTTTCCGGCTCAGTGAGGTAGCCATGGGGCTGGATGCTGAGGTCAGCGCCGGATTGCCGGAGCTGGCGCGGGGCCTGTGGGTCACCCTGCAACTGACGATGCTGGCGGCGCTGCTGAGCCTGGCGCTGGGCCAGTTGGGCTGCTACCTGCAGTTGCGGCGGGGCGGGGTACCGCGTTTTGCCGGCCGGCTGTATGTCAGCCTGATGCGCGGCACGCCCGCCATCGTCCAGCTGTTCGTGGTGTTTTTTACCTTGCCCAGGCTCGGGCTGGGCGGGCAACCGCTGCTGGCGGCGACGATCGCCATCGGCATGAACAGCGGCGCCTATGTGGCGGAAATCCTGCGGGTCAACCGGCGCCTAGTCACGCCAGGACAGCTGGAGGCGGCGCGCACGCTCGGGCTTGGACGCTGGCTCACCTGGTGGTATGTGGTCAATCCGCAGGTGATGCGCGCCAGCCTGCCCATGCTGGTCAACGAATTTACCCTTTTGCTGAAAACCACGCCGCTGGCGTCGGTGGTGGCGCTGACCGAGCTGACCTACGCCGGGCAGATCGTCATCGCCCGCAGCTACGAGCCGGCCCAAGTGCTGCTGCTGGTGGCGCTCGGCTATCTGCTGATTGCCCTGCCGCTGCTGCGCGCGGCGCGTTATCTCGAAGGCAAAGGGAGACCGGTATAATGGACTGGCATGCCATTGCCTCGTCGGCTCCCGCGCTGTGGGCGGGGATGCAAATCACGCTGTTGCTGAGTCTTATCGCCGCATGGTGCGCGGGGCTTGCCGGCGCGCTGCTGGCGTGGTGTCTGCTGCGCGCGCCACCTTTCTGGCAGCCGCTGCTGCGCGCCTATCGCGCGCTGACCCTCGGCCTGCCGCTGCTGGTGGTGATTTATCTGCTGTATTTTGTGCTGCCTGAATATGGCATCACGTTCTCGTCGCCCACCGTGGGCGTGCTGGCGCTGACGCTCTATTACGCTCCCTATGTCGCGCAGGTGATCCTGGCCGCGATGGCGGCCCTGCCGCGCGGGCAGTGGGAAGCCACGCGGGTGCTGGGTTTAAGCCGGACCCGCGCCCTGGTGGACGTGGTGCTGCCGCAAACCCTGCCGCAGATGCTGTCGCCGCTGACGGGCCTGCTAATTGGCCTGATCAAGGACTCGGCGCTGCTGTCGATTGTCTCGGTGCGGGAATTTATGTACGCCGCCAAGCAGGCCATCTCGGCCACCTACGCCCCGCTGGAAATCTATCTGGCGGTGGCGCTGTGTTATTGGCTGCTTAACAATGTTATCGACATTCTGGCCCGGCGGGTGGAGCGGCGCATGACGCGCTATAGCCGCCGTACGGCGAATTAACCTGGAGAAGACCAATGGAAGCACAATTTACCTGCCGCGATGAGCGGCTGATCCCCGCCCGCCACGGCAAGGCGATCCGCCTGGCCGCGGGTGAAGCGGTGCAGTTGATTAACCTGCACGGCACCCAGGTGGCGGACTGCTGGGCTTATAACGCCCGCGACGTGGGCGAGTACATGTGCATGGAGGCGACGCGGGTCTGGAACCAGCGCCTGAATCCGGTGGTGGGCGACAGTTTTATCACCAATCAGCGCCATCCGATCCTGACCCTGGTGGCGGATACCTCCCCGGGCGTGCACGACACCTTTATGGCGGCCTGCGACGCCCGCCGCTATGAGCTGCTGGGCTGCACGGAGCCGCATCGCAACTGCCACGATAACCTGCATCAAGGACTGGCGGAACTGGGCGTTGCCCTGCCGCACGGCAATCTCGCCTCGTTTAATGTGTTTATGAACATCCGCGTGCAGCCGGACGGCATCACGCTCAGCACGCTGCCGACGGTGACGCGTCCGGGGGATTACATTATCCTGCGCGCCGAAATGGACTGCTACGTGGCGTTTTCCGCCTGTCCACAGGACATCGTCAGCATCCAGGGGCAGGGCGATAACACGCCGCGCGACATGCTGTTGCGTATTCTCACCGGCGATTTTCCCGGCGGGGAGGTGAAAGGGCCATGGATACCGGAGACGGCGGCGCCGAGCAACCGGTAATACGCGTGGCGTGGCTTGGCTCCGGCCGCGTCGCTGGCGGCGCGGCACGATAGGCGGGCGTTAGCTGGCCGCCTTCAGCGGGAACCCGCCGCGGGTATCCTGGTGCATTAAATTGAGCAATAAACGCATAAAACGCTGGCCGCTGGGGGGCAGGGGATGCCCCCGCAGCGACAGCAGCGAAAACGTCACTTCATAGGCGAACGTTTGCGCATCCGCGACTTCAACAAAACAATAGAACTGGGACAGCGTCTGCACGTAATGGGTCGGCAACAGTCCCACATAACCGCCGGCGGCAATCAGGGTGGCGACCGCCTCCAGTCCCGAGGCAACGGCCTTGCGTTTCATATTAAGCCGCTGGCTTAACCGGGAACTGTAGGGATCGCGATCGCGGGTGACCAGGACATAATTCTGGTCAATCAAATCCGCCATCCCGGGCGACGGTTGTCCGAAGGGGATGGCCACGTAGAGGCGGAACGCCTCGTTGAACAACGGCACGCTTTGCAACTGCCGGTTGGTCTCCGGCATGCCGCTGATGCCAATATGCAATTGCCGGTCAAGCATGTGCGTGAGCAGCGAATCATGCTGATGGATAGACAGATGCACGGTGACGTCCGGCGCGATGGAGCGGAATGCCGCCAGCGTCTCGGACACCTTGGAGCCGGAATTGGACAGGCAGTTATCGGCGATGCCGATAGTCAAATCGCCCGCCAGGATATTACGCGCGTCGTTCAGATCGTCGCGTATTTTTTTCAGCGTATCGTCCGCCAGGCTGGATGCCCTTAAGACACTTTCACCGAATAGCGTCAGTTGAAAACCGGCCGGCCCGCGAAAGCAGAGTTTTTCACCCAGCCTGGCCTCCAGGTTCTGGAGATGGCGACTGATGGTGGACCGCTCGATGTTCAGCGCCTCCTCGGCCGCGGTCAGTCCCCCAGCCTCGGCGACTATGCGGAAGATGCGCAGCAGTTTAAGATCGGCCTCCGTCAGAGGCGGCACGGGTTTAAGATTTTTGGCGGATTGATTCATGTTTCGCTGCCTAACGTCGGGGCTACATCGGAAGGCGCGCTTAACGTGCGCCCTGAGAGCGGTCAGAGTGGGTCAAACGGACCCTGCAACAAAAACGTGCGCAAAAAAACGACGCGCAAAATACAACATGCAAAAGACAATATGCAAAAGACAATATGCAAAAGACAATATGCAAGATAAATGCCATGCCGGGAGACGGCGGTGATGCGTCACCGCCGGCCACGGCTGCTCTTTATCTGAGCAGGCATGCCCCATCCTGGGGCTCGGGAGCGGGCCGGATGCATGTTGCCGGCGAAAAGGGTGTACGCCATACACGCATAGGTTCACCGGCGGTTACCAAGCGCGGCCGGCAACCGATCTATACTCCCAAGCGTTACCCATCCTTCAGGAGCAGCACATGTCGCAACCCCTTACCGTTCCGCCCTCCCACGGCCCCCAGGGCTTCCTGCGATCGCCGGTGTCCACCGATCTCGACCATCTGGACGCGCATATCGCCATTATCGGCCTGCCCTACGGCAATGCCTACGCCCCTCATGCCATCAGCAACGATCAGATCCATGCCCCCGACGCAGTGCGCGCCGTAAGCGACACCGTCAGCAAGGGCAAGGATCAGTATGATTTCGACGTCGGCGGCCCGATCCTGGATAACCGGCCGATCAAGCTGGTGGACGTGGGCAATGTGCTGGCGGATCCCGCCGATCTTAGCAGCCATACCCCGCGCGCCGAGCAGGCGATCCGTAAAATCCTCGCGGCCGGCGCCATGCCCATTACTCTGGGCGGCGACCACGGCATCCCCATTCCCATCCTGGCGGCGTTCGAGGGCCGGGGGCCGATTACCCTGATTCAGATCGATGCGCATATCGACTGGCGCAATGAGGTGAACGGCGTACGCAACGGTCTTTCCAGCCCCATCCGCCGCGCGTCAGAAATGGCCCATATCGGCGAAATCTTCCAGATCGGCATTCGCGCCCAGGGCAGCGCCCGCACCGAGGAAGTGGACGCGGCGCTGGCCTATGGCGCGCATATCATTCCCGCCTTCGAGGTCCACGACGCGGGCATCGACGCCGTTATCGACCGCATCCCCGACGGCGGTCAATTCTATATCACCATTGATGCGGACGGCCTGGATCCTACGGTGATGCCCGCGGTGGAAACCCCGGCGCCGGGCGGCCTCACCTTTCATCAGGTGCGCCGCCTGATCCATGCCCTGGTACGCAAGGGCAGAGTGGTGGGCATGGATATCGTCGAAATTACCCCCGCCAAAGATGTGAATCATATCAGCTGTATTACCGCCGCGCGCCTGATGGTGAATGTGATCGGCGCGGCGGTGCGGGCGGATTATTTTGTCACGGCGCAGTCTTGACGCCACCTTACCGGTCCTCAATGGGAGTTAATCATGCGTAAAACCCGTCACCTGTTTATTGTCCGGCTGGTACTGCTGTGCGCCGGCCTTGGGCTGCTTGCCGGCCAGGCCTCGGCTGAAACCGCGCTGGAAAAAATCAAACGCACCGGCACCGTTACCGTCGGCACCGAGGCGGCGTTTCCCCCCTTCGAGTTTGTGCAGGATGGCAAAATCGTCGGCTATGGGTCGGATATCCTGGTGGAAGTGGCCAAGACGCTGGGGGTGAAGGTAAAACAGCTGGATCTGCCCTGGCAGGGCATTTTGCCGGGGCTGCTGGCCGGTAAGTTTGATTTCGTCGCCACCACGGTGGGAATTAACGAAGAGCGCGCCAAGCGTTATGCCTACACCCTGCCCATTGCCAACGGCGCGCCGTATCTGCTCAAGCGCAAGGGTGACGCATTGGCCAAGCTGGCCGATCTTAACGGCAAGGTGGTGGCAACCCAGCTGGCGTCGTCCACCGAACCCGTGGCGCGCGCCCTGGACGCCAAACTGAAGGCCGACGGCGGCGCGGGGTATAAGCAGCTCAAGCTGTTTACCGATTTCCAGGGAGCGTATATGGCGCTGGCCAACGGCGAGGTGGACGCGGTGGTGCAATCGTTGCCGAGCCTGGCGGTATTGGTAAAACAGCGGCCGGATACCTTTGCGCTGATGACGGCGATTCCCAACCAGGGCGGCTATGACTACCTGGCCTGGGTCACCCGTCCGGAAGATAAGGATTTGCGCGATGCTATCTCCGGCGTTATCCGCAGCATGCGTGATGACGGGCGCCTGGCGACACTTCAGCAAAAATGGTTCGGTTTTACCATGGACATCCCGGATAGCGGCTATCTTCCCCCCGGCGCGCAATAATTTTCGTTAAACCGAACGCGGAGACCCGGCGATGAAATTCAGTTGGCAAACGTTATTTTCCAGTTTCCCGCCTTTACTGGAGGCGGCATGGGTCAACCTTAGCCTGGCCGTGATTATTTTTTTGCTGGTGCTGGCTTTCTCAACCGGGTTTACCCTGTTGCGGGCGAAAAAAATCGTCTGGCTGGGGAGGGCGTCCGCGGTGCTGATAAGCTTTGTGCGCGGCACGCCGCTGCTGATCCAGATTTTTATTTGTTATTACGTATTGCCGGCCCTGGGGTTGGACCTCAGCCCCGAGGCGGCGGGCATAATCGCCATTACCCTCAACAGTACCGTATTCCTGGCCGAAGCCATGCGCGGCGGCCTTGCCACCCTCGATCCGGGGCATATCGAAGCCGCCGCGGCGCTCGGTCTGCCCCCACGCGCCATATGGCAATGCGTGGTCTTACCGCAGCTGTTCCGGCGGATGATTCCGGTCATTGTCAACGAAGCCACGATTATCGTCAAAGGCACCGCCTTGCTATCGGTCATTACCGTGGTGGACGTGCTGCGCACCGCGCAGCAAATTGCCGGCGGTAATTACCGGCCGTTTGAAACGCTGCTTGGCGCGGCGCTGATTTTTCTGGCGATCAATCTGGCGTTCAGCGCCATCGGCAACTACCTGGAGGCCAGGGCAGCGGACGCCCGGGTATGACGTATGCATATTGATTTCACCGTGCTTTACCCCTACTGGCCGCTATTATTGCAGGGCGCCGGCCTGACACTGAAAATCACGCTGATAGCCTTTGCCATCGGCTACCTGCTGGGCATGGCGGTGGCGCTACTCGGCCTGGTGCCGCTGCGGGTGGTGGCCGCGCCGATCGGTCTCTATATCGCCTGCCTGCGCAGCGCGCCGTTTATTATTTTTCTGTTCGTGGTGTATTACGGGTTGCCCTATACCGGCCTGCGTCTGCCGGCCGAGGTGGTGGGTACCCTGGCGCTGGCGCTCTATGCCAGCGCCTACTACGGCGAGATCCTGCGCGCCGGCATCCAAGCGCTGCCGCGCGGCCAGTTTGAGTCCGCCCGGGCGATAGGCATGTCGCCTGCGCAGGCCATGCGCCATATTATCGCGCCGCAGGTCCTGCGCGCGGTGGTGCCGCCCACCACCAATATGACGCTGACCATGATGAAGGAGTCGGCGGTGCTCAGTTCCATCACCGTGCCGGAACTCACCTATCAAGGCCTGGTGGTGCAGGGCGCCACCTTCGCGCCGTTCGAGGTGTTTATCGCCATTACCGCCCTGTACTGGCTTATCGCCGCGCTTGTCGCCGAGATTGCCCGCCGCGTGGAGCTGGGCGGCGGCCAACCCAGCCGCCATGCTATACAGCGCAGTGCTATTGCCCGGCGTTACCTCTCCCTTGACTGGCGGAACATGCCATGAATAATCCGCCCGCTCTGCGCGTCACCGCTGTCAGCAAACGCTTTCGCCAGGTCTGCGCCGTTAATCAGGTGTATCTGGATATTGCCCCGGGTGAAATTGTGGCGCTGATTGGCCCCAGCGGCTGTGGCAAAAGCACGCTGCTGCGCTGCGTGACCTGGCTGGAAACGCCGGATGAAGGTTTTATCGAGATCAACGGCGCCCCTTTCGGCCGGCGGCGGGAAGGGGAAATCATCCGCCACCAGTCCCGGCGCCAGATCGATATGTTGCGCCCCCGGCTGGGGATGGTATTCCAGCAGTTCAATTTGTGGCCGCACCTCACCGTACGCGAAAACATCGTCACGCCGCAACGGGTGGTATTGGGCCGCGGCGGTGAACAAGCCCACGCGCGCGCGGAACGGCAAATGGCGCAGTTTGCGCTGTCCCAGGTAGCCGACCGCTATCCCTGGCAGCTCTCCGGCGGGCAGAAGCAGCGCGCCGCGATTGCCCGGGCGCTGGTGATGGACCCGGCGGTGATGCTGTTCGACGAGCCCACCTCGGCGCTTGACCCGGAGCTGGTGGGCGAGGTGCAGACGCTGCTGCGCTCGCTGGCGCAGGGCGGCATGGCCATGCTGATTGTCACCCACGATATCCGTTTTGCGGTGAACGTTGCCGGACGCCTCGCGTTTATGTGCGAGGGCGGCATTGTCGAGGAAGGGCCGGTGTCACAGCTGGTCGGTTCCCCGCGCGATCCCCGCCTGCGGCAGTTTCTGACCCTGACCTATGCGTCGGGGCGCGATAATCCCTCTACCCAGGAGTAACATCATGTCCCGAGTCAACCGGCCGTTTGTCGGCATTCCTTCGTTTTTACGCGCCAGGATTGCGCCTGATATCACCCAACTGGACGCGGCCATCGCCATATTGGGCATTCCCTTCGACGAGGGCTCGCCCTTTATGCCCGGCACCCGTATGGCGCCGCGCTCCCTACGCGAGCACTCGCTGCGTTTTTGCAGCGAGCATCGCGGTTATTATTCCCCGGAGGAAAAGCGGGAATTCCTCGGCGAGGAGGTCCGCGGCGGGCTGATCGTGGACGCCGGCGATGTGGATATCCATCCCACCAATGTTGAAAAAACCTTTGAGCTTATCACCGACGCGGTTAAGCACATCCTGGACGGCGGCGCGCTGCCGGTGATCCTGGGCGGTGACCATTCGATTACCTACCCGGTGTTCCGTGCGTTTGACGGCGATATCCACGTACTGCATTTTGATGCCCATACGGATTACGGCACGCTGGAGCAGGATATGCAATACACCAACGGCCACGCTTTCCGCCATGTGGTGGAGCGCGCCAAGGCCAGCAGCCTGACGCAGATTGGCATCCGCAGCCTGCGCCACAGCGCGGAAATCGTTGAGCAGGTGATTGAGGGGGGAAACCGGGTGATTCCGATGGGCGAGTTCCGGCGCATCGGGCCGCAGGGTATCGGCGCGCTGCTGCCGGAAAACGCCAGGGTGTATGTCAGCATCGACGTGGATGTGCTGGATATGTCGCTGGTGCCGGGCTGCGTCTCGGCGGAGCCGGACGGCATGACCTACGCCGAATTGCGCGACAGCCTGAAGACGATAGCCGAACGCTATCAGGTGGTGGGTTTTGATTTTGTCGAGGTCAACCCGCTGCTGGATGTCGGCTCCGGCGTGACGTCTTACCTGGGCGCGCACGTGGTAATCGAGTTCCTTGGCAATATCTGCGACCAGCCGCGCTGGCGCGAGTCACGGCGCGCGCGGGAAGGCGCGGCGGAATAATATATTGCCGGCGGGATATCAGCGCGCCGGCCTCCCTTTTTCAGCCGAACGTTGTTAATCTGGGGCAATCCCGTGACGACGGTCACGGCCGTTCATCTTTTACAAGGCGAAGACATGTCACTGTCAGACGATGGCGCGCTGCCGCCCGGCCCCGATGATGCGCCGCTGATGCGGTCCGGCGTGCGCGATCTGCGTTTTTCCGCCATCCGCGAGGTGGCCAACGCCGCTATTGGCCGCGAGGATATCCTGCCGTTCTGGTTTGGCGAACCGGATCGCAGCACGCCGGAGTTTATCTGCGCCGCCGCGCAGGCGTCGCTGGCGGCGGGGGAGACGTTTTATACCCCCAACCTGGGCGAGCCGGCGCTGCGCGAGGCGCTGGCGCGTTATCTGTCGTCCTGGCACCGGCCGGTGGACGAAAACCGCATTGCCGTGACCAATTCCGGCGTGTCGGCGCTGATGCTGACGGCGCAGGCGCTTTACCGTCCCGGCGACCGGGTGGTGGTGGTGACGCCGGTGTGGCCGAACCTGGTTGAAATTCCGAAAATTCTCGACGCGCGGGTGGCGGAAGTGCCGCTGCGGCTGCTGCGTGAACCGCAAAACGTCTCCCGCTGGCACCTGGATATGGAGACGCTGCTTGCCGCCCTGACGCCGGGCACGCGGGCGCTGGTGATTAACTCGCCGAATAATCCCAGCGGCTGGGTAATGTCGGCGGCGCAGCAGGCGATGGTGCTGGCGCATTGCCGCCGGCATGGTATCTGGATTGTCTCCGACGAGGTCTACGGCCGCATAGTGTTTGACATGCCCGCAAACCGCTGTGCGCCGTCGTTTCTTGATATTGCCGATGCGCGGGATCGACTGATCGTGATTAACAGCTTTTCCAAAAGTTGGATGATGACCGGCTGGCGGTTGGGATGGATGGTGGTGCCCGATACGCTGATAGAGGATATGGGTAAATTAATCGAATATAACAGCAGCTGCGCGCCGGCATTCGTGCAAAAGGCGGGCTTGGCGGCGGTCAGCCAGGGGGAGGCGGCGCTGCGCGACACCCTGTCCCGATTCCAGGCCTCGCGGGATTTTCTCCACCGCGAACTGAGCGCCTTTGCGCAGATAGAAACGCCCTTGCCCCAGGGCGCCATGTATCTTTTTTTCCGTGTGGCGGGGCTGCGGGACAGCCTGGCGCTGTGCAAGGCGCTGGTGGCCGACGCCGGGCTGGGGTTGGCGCCGGGCAGTGCGTTCGGCCCGGCGGGCGAGGGCTGTATCCGCTGGTGTTTCGCCAGTTCGCAGGACAGGCTCGCACAGGGGGTGGCAAGGCTGCGCGCGTTCCTGGCCACGGGCTTGGCAAAGCAACCACGCTGAGTGGCGCGGCATCCTGCCTCCCGGCGGAGCCAGGGTTTGCCCCTCATGTCGCCAACCGCGAGGGGTAAAGCGGCCGATGCCGGCCCCGGCAATGTCCTCGTCCTGCCGACGGCGTCAGGCGTCTAAGATAATTAGCGCTGGGCGGCGGGTTACCCCGTTCATCCGCCGAGATCGGACATTCAGCCCAAATGCGTATGCCGCTCCGGCGCCGGCCCGGTGTCCATTGCCGCAATGCCTTGCACAATGCCGCAGCCATCCACCCGCTGTTCCCGCTGGCAGCGCCGGCGCAGGTCGGTAAGCTGCCCCTTAAGCTGGGTAAGCTCTGCGATGCGCGCCTCCACGTGGGCGATATGCTCCTCAAGCAGATGGTTGACCGCGCCGCACCCGGCATCGGGCTTTTCAACCAGATCCAGCAACTGGCGAATTTCCCCGTGGGTCATATCCAGCACGCGGCAGTGGCGGATAAACCGCAGGCGCTCCACGTGCTGCGGCGTATAGCTGCGGTAATTGGTCGCGGTGCGCAGGGGCGCGGGCAGCAAACCCTGTTTTTCATAAAAACGCACGGTTTCCACCGTGCAATGCGCCGTTAACGCGACTTCACCGATTTTCATCACGGGCTCCTTTATTATATGGCTTGACTCTATAGTAGCTTCAGGGTGTGCAATACGCCATAACGGATGCTAACAGGAGCACAACATGGCTTTTCAGCGCATGACCCCCATCACCACTCCCCGCGACTGCTGTCGCGCCCGTGTTTCAGGGCCATTAGGCCAGGATAACCCGCCTCAGCCCTGCTGCCGGACGGATGCGGCGCACTCCGCCACCGCCAGTGCGGCCAGTCCGGGCGCGGCCGGCTTTCCCGCCGGCAGCCTGATCAGCCGCCTGTATATCGCCCAGATGGATTGCCCGACGGAAGAGGGCATGATCCGCAAGGCGCTGGGCGGTATGCCCGGCGTGCAGGGCATGGAGTTCAACCTGATGCGGCAGGTGCTGACCGTCGCTCATAGCGAAGGCGCCCTGCCCGCCGTCGAGGCGGCGATCCGCGCGCTGGGCATGGACAGCAGCCCGGTGGTGGACGCTCGGCCGCCGGAGACGCCGGCGGCTAAACCCTGGTGGCCGCTGGCGCTGGCGGGCGCGGCGGCGCTGGGCGCGGAAGCGTGCCACTGGGCGGGATGGCCCCAATGGGCGGGGGCGGTATTGGCGCTGGCGGCCATTGCCGTCTGCGGCCTGGAAACTTACCGGAAAGGCTGGATTGCGCTGCGCCACGGCAATCTGAATATCAATACGCTGATGAGTATCGCCGTCACGGGGGCGATGTTGATTGGCCAATGGCCGGAAGCGGCCATGGTGATGGTGCTGTTTACCCTGGCCGAGCTTATCGAGGCCAAATCCCTGGACCGGGCGCGCAACGCCATCCGCGGACTGGTGCAGCTCAGCCCTGAACTGGCGACGGTGCGGCTGCCGGACGGCGGCTGGGCCGACGTGGCCGCCGGGGATATTGCGCCGGGCCGGATCGTGCGGGTAAAACCCGGCGAGCGCATCGCTCTCGACGGCGTGATCACGGACGGCGCCTCAAGCGTGGATCAGGCGCCCATCACCGGTGAGAGCCTGCCGGTGGAAAAAACCGCCGGCGATACGGTGTTCGCCGGCACGATTAACGGATCGGGCGCGTTTGAGTTCCGGGTGACGGCCGCCGCCACCCAATCCACCCTGGCGCGCATTATCCATGCGGTCGAGGAAGCGCAGGGCGCGCGCGCGCCCACCGCGCGCTTTATCGACCGGTTCGCGCGGATCTATACGCCGGCGGTGTTTGTCCTCGCCCTGGCCATCGCCCTGGGGGCGCCGCTGTTGTTCGGCGGCGGGTGGTACGAATGGGCCTACCGGGCGCTGGTGATGCTGGTTATCGCCTGCCCGTGCGCCCTGGTGATCTCGACGCCGGTGACCATCGTCAGCGGCCTGGGCGCGGCCGCCCGCCACGGTATTCTGATCAAGGGCGGCGTCTATCTTGAGGAAGGCCACAAGCTCGCCTGGCTGGCGCTGGACAAGACGGGCACCATTACCCATGGCAAACCGGCGCTGACCGATACCGTGCCGCTGGCGCAAGGGGAGGGGCGGGACCCGGTGCTTGTCGCCGTCGCCATCGCCTCCCGCTCCGATCACCCGGTCTCCCGCGCCGTGGCGACGGCGGACCGGGGCAATGACGCGCCGCCGCCGGACGTCGCCGATTTCGGCGCGCTGCCGGGACGCGGCGTGCGCGGCACGGTGGACGGCGTACAGTACCAGCTTGGCAACCATCGGTTGATTCATGAACTGGGGGTGTGTACGCCCGAGCTGGAGGCGCGGCTTGGCGCGCTTGAGGCGCAGGGCAAGACCGTTATCATGCTCAGCGACTGCGAACGGGTACTGGTGTTGTTCGCGGTGGCGGATACCGTAAAGGAAAGCAGCCGCGCCGCCATCAAGGCGCTGCAGGCTCTGGGCATCAAAACCGTGATGCTGACCGGCGATAACGCCCATACCGCCCGCGCCATCGCCAGCCAGGTCGGCATCGACGAGGCTCTGGGCGATCAACTGCCGGAGGACAAGCTGCGCGCGGTGGAGGAGTACGCGCGCCAGGGCAAGGTCGGCATGGTGGGCGACGGCATCAACGATGCCCCCGCCCTGGCCAGGGCCGATATCGGTTTTGCCATGGGGGCGGCGGGCACGGATACCGCCATTGAAACCGCCGATGTGGCGCTGATGGATGACGACCTGAATAAAATAGTGCGCTTCGTGCGCCTGTCGCGCACCACGAGCCGGGTGCTGGTGCAGAATATTACGCTGGCCCTGGGCATCAAGGCCGCCTTCCTGATCCTGGCCATGCTGGGCATGGCCACCATGTGGATGGCGGTGTTCGCCGATATGGGGGCCAGCCTGCTGGTGGTGGCGAACGGACTGCGCCTGACGCGCCAGTAGCGCCGGCGGCCGTTTTCCGCCGTTCGGGCGCAGCGCGGTCACTCCTGCCGCGCCTGGACCTCCGGCGCGGCGCGATCGAACAGTCCGTTTTTCAGGATGTCCTCGGCATAGAGAAAACCGATGCCCATCACCTGCTGTTGCCGGCTCAATCCGCCCACCAGAATCTGTGTCGCGTTGTCTATGGCGGTCTCGGCGTGATCGAAGGGATTATAGCGGGTTTGCTCATGGATGATCGCCAGCCAGTCGGCGCCGAATTGACAACTGCGGCCGTAGAGATAAATACGGTTGATATTCAGGATATTGAGGAAATTATACAGGCTCAGCCCGATCGCCCGCGCCGCGTTCTGCACCAGCAGGCGCACCGACGGGTTGCCGGCGTGGAATTCACTCAGCAGCCAGGCGGTGGTGATCTGCTGGTTTTCCAGGTCGTTGTCCGGGGTCATTTTTAACTGCATCCTGACCTTTTTCTTCAGGGAAGAGAGCGAGGCGATGGTCTCCAGGCAACCGTAGCGCCCGCACGAGCAGGCCGCCCCGTCGGGATCGATAATGGTGTGGCCGATTTGGCCGCTGCCGAACAGCGTACCGCGATAGATGTCACGATCGATAACGAAGGATGAGCCGATGCCGTAATCGACGTTGATAACGCAAAAATCACCGGCGTTAGCCCGGTTCTGCCATTTCTCCGCCAGCGCCAGCATCACGCAATCATTGTCCATCAACAACCGGGTAGCCAGTTTCTCTTCCAGCAGATAACGCAGTTCAACGGGCTCGTGCCACAACGCCTGGGGCATTCTTTCCGACACGCCGGTGCGCGGATTGACCTGGCCGTGGATGGACAGCGCAATGCGCAGCGGCGTCTGTGGATCATGCTGGCGATATCCATGGTACTGCCGCTCGATTTCCTGCGCCAATTGCCCGGGCGTGGCAATCCGCGCCGGCTGCTGCCGCAGGGGCTGCAGCGGCTGGACCAGACCATCCACCAGGACGCTTTCAATCAAAAAAGGCGAGATATTCAGGCACAGGATATTGCCCCGGGTGGCGATTTGGAAGCTGCCGCTGTTGTTGCCGCGCTTGTGCAAATTGCGTGCTGAACGGCACAAATAACCCTCCGCAAGCAATTCATCCAGAATATTGCTCACCGCCTGGATGCTCAATTGACTTAATCGTGCCAGCGTAGACTTGCTGGCGATTTTTTCGCGGTATAAGTGGCTGATTATTACTGCTTTATTATGACCGCGCATCATATGGCTGTTCATGCCGCAGAGGTTCATTCACTCAACTCACTTAACTGTATTGCGTGACCGCTTGACGAATATTGACCACAAACTGTCCTTTATACTGCCTCCTCTGATTTGTTTAATCAAAACTTTAATTGAGGCGGCTATGACAGGTACAGTGAAGATGTGGCGGGAAAGCGTGTCGATTCCCACTTACCTGACCGGTGGGCAGGATACGCATCCGATGTTTCTGGAACATCGGGTGTACCAGGGATCGTCCGGCGCGGTCTATCCCTACGGCGTAACGGATACCCTGACCGGGGAAAAAGCGCCGCGGGAGTATCAGGCGCTGTGGCTGGAAAACGATTATCTGCGGGTCATGCTGTTGCCGGAACTGGGCGGGCGTATCCAGCGCGCCTACGACAAGATCAAACAGCGCGATTTTGTCTATCACAACGAGGTGATTAAGCCCGCCCTGGTGGGCCTGCTCGGGCCGTGGATATCCGGCGGCATCGAATTCAACTGGCCGCAGCATCACCGGCCGACCACCTATATGCCGGTGGATTACCGGCTGCAACAGCACGAGGACGGCGCCTGCACGGTCTGGCTGGGCGAGCTGGAGCCTATGCGCGGCCTGCAGGTCATGACCGGGTTTACCCTGTATCCGGATCGGGCGTTAATCGAAATTTCGGCCAGGATCTTCAACGGCAACGATACGCCCCGTCATTTTTTATGGTGGGCGAATCCGGCGGTAAAAGGCGGCGACGATCACCAAAGCATCTTTCCGCCCGATGTCACCGCGGTATTTGATCACGGCAAACGCGATGTATCCACGTTTCCCATCGCCACCGGCACCTACTATAAAGTCGATTATTCCGCCGGGGTGGATATTTCCCGTTATAAGAATATCCCGGTGCCCACCTCGTATATGGCCTATAAGTCGGACTACGATTTTGTCGGCGCTTACAGCCATGATGAGCAGGGCGGCTTACTGCATATTGCCGATCATCATGTGTCGCCCGGGAAAAAACAGTGGACCTGGGGCAACGGCGAGTTCGGCCGCGCCTGGGACGCTAACCTGACCGACGCCAATGGCCCTTATATTGAATTGATGACCGGGGTATTTACCGATAACCAGCCGGATTTCAGCTGGCTGGATGCCGGGGAAGAAAAGCGCTTTGTGCAGAATTTCCTCCCTTACAATACCCTGGGCACGCTGCAAAACGCCAATACCACCGCCGCCCTGAAACTGGAAAGAACCGCGGCGGGATTGATATGGGGGCTCTACGCGGTGGCGATACTGCATGGGTATCGTTTGGTTATCCGCGACCAGCGCCTGCCGGCGCCGCTACTGGATATCACGGTGGACCTGACCCCCACCCAGGCGTTACAGGAAGAATTAGCGGGCGATTTTTCCGGCCGGTTGTCCATCGAACTCAGGGATACGCAGAATAACGTGGTCCTCAGCTACCTTGAGCACCAGCCCACGGACGCGCCTTTGCCGGCCCCGGCCCAGCCTCCGCGCCCGCCCGCCGATATCGACAGCGCCGACGAAGCCTGGTTTATCGGCCAGCACTTGGAACAATATAACCATGCCGGACAGGGCGCGGACGAGTATTACCGGCGAGGGCTGGCCCTGGACGCCGGCGACTACCGTTGCAACCTGGCGCTGGCGATAAAAGAGTATAACCGTGCCGGCTATGAGCAGGCGATCGCCTATGCCGATGCCGCTTTAGCCCGTAGCCATCGCCTGAATAAAAATCCGCAGGACGGCGGCGCCAGCCTGATACGCGCCTGCGCCTGGGAACGCCTGCGGCAATGGGATCGCGCCTATGAAGATTTTTATCGCGCGACCTGGAGCGGCAACGGCAAGGAAGGGGGCTTTTTCGGTTTGGCGCGCATCGCCGCCCGCCGCCGGCAGTGGCGGGACGCGTTAGCCTTTGCCGACCAGAGCCTGCTGAGCAACGGCGCCAATTATCCGCTGCTGGCGCTGAGGGCCGTCCTGCTGCAACGCACCGGCCAGCTGGCTGAAAGCCTGGCGTATATTGAACGGCAACTGCAGGTCTATCCCCTGCATTATGTGCTGTTTGCCCTGCGTTATCTGTTTGATAACCAGGAAGCATCGCTTGCCGAGCTGCGCCGGGTCACCGGCGATCGGGGCGTTAACGCCCTGGGCATCGCCACTACCCTGCTGTCGTTCGGCCTGCGTGACGAGGCCCTCGCCATCCTGACGCTGCTCGACAGCCGGGAAACCCTGCCGCTGTATTTACGCGCCGTCCTGGCAAAAGGGACGCTTTCGCCAGAGCAATACCTGGCGTTACTGCAGCAGGCGCGGGATAACTTCGGCCGCTTGGTGCGGTTCCCCAACCAACTGGCGGAAGTGGCGATGCTGGAACAACTGCCTGAGTGCTATTTCGCCCAGTATCTGCTGGGGTGCTTCCATTACAGCAAACGCAACTACCCGCGGGCGGTGGACTGCTGGCGGCGCAGTCTTGCGCTGCAGCCCGCTTTTGCCGGCGTCTGGCGCGACCTGGGGGTTTTCTATTTCAATAAGCAACAGGATCGCCGGCTGGCCGCCCGCCATCTGGAACAGGCGTTCACCCTGGCCCCCACCGACGCGCGCCTGCTGTTTGAAGGGGATTGCCTGCGCAGGTTATGCGGGGTCAAACCGGCGGAACGCCTGGCCAAACTGACGGCGCATATGCCTGTGGTCCTCAGGCGCGACGACCTGATTGCCGAGCTGCTGAGTTTATATAATCAGCTCGGGCAAGTGGAAAAAGCGCTGTCGGTGCTGTTGTCCCATGTCTTCCACCCCTGGGAAGGCGGCGAGGGTAAAGTGACCGCCCAATACCTGATCGCGCAGCTTCGCCAGGCCCATGGCGCGCTTGCGGCGGGTAAGCCGCATACCGCGTCGTTAAGCCTGCAGGCGGCGCTGCGCTATCCGCCGAACCTGGGGGAAGGGCGGCTGGTGGGGCAAACCGACAACGATATTTACTTCTGGCTGGGCATTTGCGCGCAGCGCCTGGGGGACGACGTACAGGCGCGGGCGCATTTTCAACGGGCGGCACGGGGCAACGGCGAGGTCAATGAAAGCCGTTATTACAACGATCAGCCGGTGGATTATGTGTTCTACCAGGGCGCGGCGCTGGCGCGCCTGGGCCGCGTCCGGGAGGCGCACGACCTCTTTACCGCCCTGCGGCACTGGTCCGACGCCGCCCTCGACCGGCCGGCGGCGACGGACTTCTTTGCGGTATCCCTGCCCGATTTAGTGGTGCTGGACAATGACCCGGCACAAAACCACCGTCAGCACTGCCTGTTTGTCGGCGCCCTGGCAGCCCTCGGGCTCGGCGATACCCTGCGCTGGCAACAGCAGCTCGACGCCTTGCTCGCCTGTAATCCCAACCATGATAAGGCGCAGTTATTCGCGGTGTTGGCCCCTACGCTGACCGGCGAATTGCAGGACTGCTCACAACAAAACCAATAGGGGTGGTCTCATGAAAAGCACAAGTCCGTTGAATTTATCCTACGTCTGGGCTATCTGCCTGGTGGCCGCCTGCGGCGGTCTGCTGTTCGGTTATGACTGGGTGGTGATAGGCGGCGCCAAGCCGTTCTATGAAGCCTATTTTGGTATTACCAATCCGGCCCAGTCCGGCTGGGCGATGAGTTCCGCCCTGGCGGGCTGTGTGGCGGGCGCCATCGCCTCCGGCACCTTGTCCGAGCGCTTTGGCCGCAAGCTGCCCCTGCTGCTGGCGGCGGTGATGTTTACCCTGTCGGCCTGGGGCGCGGCGATGGCGCATAATTTCTCTTTATTCGTGGCGTTTCGCATTATCGGCGGGCTCGGCATCGGCCTGGCGTCGGCATTATCGCCGATGTATATCGCCGAAGTCAGCCCGGCGGAAAAACGCGGTATTTTTGTCGCGGTGAATCAGTTGACCATCGTTATCGGGGTGCTGGCCGCCCAGTTGGTGAATCTGATGATCGCCGAACCGGTGGCGGCGCATGCCGGCATGGCCGACATCGCCCAGTCCTGGAACGGCCAGATGGGCTGGCGCTGGATGTTCGGCTCCGGCGCGGTGCCGGCGGTGGCGTTTTTGCTGCTGCTGTTTATGGTGCCGGAGTCGCCGCGCTGGCTGGTGAAAGTGGGCCGTTTCGACCAGGCGGAAAAGGTGCTGGCCAAAATCGGCAACGCCCAATACGCCCGCACCATGCTGGCGGAGATCCGCCAGTCCATGGCCGGGGACGATACCCGCCGGGTACGGTTGCCGCAGTTGTTCTCCCGCCGGGTAAGGCCGGTGATGATCATCGGCATCGTGTTGGCGGTATTCCAGCAATGGTGCGGCATTAATGTGATCTTCAATTATGCGCAGGAAATTTTCGCCTCCGCCGGATTCGATATCAACGATACGCTCAAATCCATTGTCGCCACCGGCCTTATCAACCTGATTTTCACCCTTATCGCCCTGCCGCTGGTGGATAAGCTGGGCCGCCGCAAGCTGATGCTGCTGGGGTCGCTGGGGCTGACCATTATCTACGGTTTAATCGCCGCCGCCTACGCCATGGGCATCCTGGGCCTGCCGGTACTGTTGCTGGTATTGGTGGCCATCGCCATTTACGCGTTGACCCTGGCGCCGGTCACCTGGGTGCTGCTGTCGGAAATCTTCCCCAACCGGGTACGGGGCATGGCGATGGCGGTCGGCACCTTTTCCCTGTGGGTGGCCTGTTTCCTGTTGACCTACACCTTCCCGCTGTTAAACGCCGCGCTGGGCGCGTCGGGCAGTTTCCTGCTCTACGGCGTTATCTGCCTGGCGGGTTTTACCTTTATCTGGCGCAAGGTGCCGGAAACCAAAGGCGTCACGCTGGAGGCGCTGGAACAACGCTTCGGCGACCAGGCGGAGCTGGATTATGAACAGCATCACGCTAAGTAACGAGGCGCTCGTCTTGCGGTGCCGGGCGCAGGGCGGCGCGGTATTAAGCCTGGCCACCCGCAGCGGGATCGCGATCCTGCGCCCGGCACGGGATCCCCTGGCGCCGCCGGGGGAGTGCGCCTTATTCCCGATGCTGCCGCTGGCGAACCGGGTGGAGGGCAATGCGTTCAACTGGCGGGGGCGGACGATCACCTTTCCCCGCTCGCCCTGGGACGAACGGTTTTTTTTACATGGCGACGGCTGGCTGTCGGCCTGGACGGTGGCGGACTCTGCGCCCGACGCGGTGGCGTTTTCCCTCTCCCGCACGCTGACGGACATCTGCCGTTACCGTGCGCAGCTGAGCTATCAACTGCGGGACCATGCCCTGCTGGCCACCCTGAGCATCACCAATACCGATGCCCAGCCGTTTCCTTTCGGGCTGGGGTTTCATCCGTTTTTTTGCAAAACCCCGGCCATGACGCTGTGGTTTCAGGCGCGGGGCTACTGGCCGGAGCGCGCCCATCACCTGCCGGCGGACTGGCGGGAAGAGGTGCCCAGCGGCTGGGATTTCGCCACGCCCCGCTTGCCGGGGGCGGGCTGGATGAATAATGCCTTTTCCGGCTGGACCGGCAGGGCGGTATTGCATGATGCCGGCAGCGGCGCCACCGTTACCCTGGACAGCGCGACGGATATCCTGATGGTCTATCAGCCGCAAAACAGCGATTTTATCTGCCTGGAACCTCAAACCCATCCGGTGAACGCCCATAACCAGCCCGGCATGCCGGGACTGGCGGTGCTGGCGCCGGGCGGGACCCTGCGGCTTGCCATGCGCATCGGCTGGGCCGGGACGACGGCGCGGCGGCGGTCCTCCCCGGGCTAACCGGCGTCACGAAGGCAATCCGGGCAGCGGCGATACACTATCTTGCTAAAGGGAGTTGTTTCCCGCAGTAAAAAGCCATTAACATGCAAGCTTATGTTTGTTATGGCAGGGTTAACGATGAGTGACGCGTACGTTTCAAATGCCGAGATGGCGGCCCCATTAACCATTTATGAAGAAGATTTATCGGTTCGCATCGACGCCTTGCCGGCAACCGCCGGCCTGTGGCGGTTTATCATACTGCTGGCCCTGGGCGGTTTTTTTGAGCTGTATGATTTGTTCCAGACCGGCTATATCAGCGGCGGACTGGTGGCGGAAGGCATTTTCCATACCGGCGCGCAGGGGGTGTTCGGCGTCTCCGATCAGGCGGCGTTCGCCTCGGCCACCTTCCTCGGCTTGTTTATCGGCGCCAGCCTGCTCAGTCCGTATGCCGACAGGTATGGCCGCCGGCTGACCTTTATGTTCGCCCTGGCCTGGTACGGCCTGTTTTCGTTATGCCTGGCTTTTCAGCATCAGGCGGAGTGGATTATTTTCCTGCGTTTTATGGTGGGCGTGGGGTTGGGCATCGAACTGGTGACCATCGACACCTATCTGGCGGAATGGACCCCGGCGGGTCTGCGCACCAAGGCGTTCGCCTTTTCGTTTTTCATCCAGTTCCTGTCGGTGCCCGCGGTGGCGCTGATGTCCTGGTGGCTGGTGCCGCAGACTATTTTCGGCTTGACCGGCTGGCGTTATGTGGTCATCGCCGGGGCCGTGGCGTCGCTGGTCATCTGGCTGGTGCGCAAGAAATTGCCGGAATCGCCGCGCTGGCTGGTGCAGCAGCGGCGCTACCGCGAGGCGCGCGAGGTGATGCTGGAGATGGAAAGACGCTGCGGCATTACCGCCGCCGTTGATTTCCCCCGGCGCGACCAGGCGCCGGCGACGGCGAAAGCCGGCACCTTCCGGGACATCTGGTCCGCGCCCTATCGCGGCCGGACCCTGATGCTGTCGGTGATGAATTTTTTCCAGGCCATCGGCTTTTTCGGTTTCGGCAATTGGCTGCCGGCGCTGCTGGCGGGCCGGGGCGCCACCATTACCCACAGTCTGCTGTACGCCTTTTTTATCACCCTGGCGTATCCGCTGGGTTCCCTGTTATGCAGCCTTTACGCTGATAAAATGGAAAATAAATGGCAAATCGTTTTATCCTGCCTGGTGACCGTTATTTTCGGCGCGCTGTTCGCGGTGCAGAATAATCCGCTGCTGCTTATCATATGCGGTTTTTTTGTCACCTGGTCCAACGCCTGGCTGACCTACAGCTACCATTCCTATCAGTCGGAGGTGTTTCCCACCTTTATCCGCGCCCGCGCCGTGGGGTTTTGTTATTCCTTCAGCCGGCTGTCGACGGTGTTCAGCAGCATCATTATCGGCCTGTTGCTGCAGCATGCGGGCGTGCAGGGCGTCATCGCGTTTATCGTGGTCAGCATGCTGATTGTGATGGGCGTGATTGCGGTGTTCGGCCCGAAAACGCGTGGTCTTGATCTGGAAGATATCTGATCTGATGCCGCCTCGTCACGGGCTATACAATCAATCCGCGGGTGTCGCTGCGGATCTTCGCCCAGCGGACGCTTTTTCAGAAATGATATGTGCCTTGGGCGCCGGCGTGGCCGCGTCCCAGATAGCCGATAATCTGGTGGGCGATGTCATATACTGGGCATCTTCTCGAACTTTTTGCGATAATCGCGTGGACTGACGGCCAGATGATGGCGAAATATGCGGGAAAAATAGAGCGGGTCGTCATAACCCACCGCCAGCGAAATCTGCGCAATGGACAGATGGGACTTCTGCAATAAATCGCAGGCGCGGGAAACGCGCTGCTTTTCCCGCCAGGCAAAGATGGTTTGTCCCATTTCGCGCTTGAACAGATGCGCCAGGCGCGACGGCGATAAAAATGTCATGCGCGCCAGATGATCGATGCGGATTTCTTCGTCAATATGTTCATTAACGTACTGGCAGAGCGACTTCACCCGGGGGTCGAGATTATGACGATTGCTTATGGGCTGCCGCTCGAAGCACATCAGGATAATGCGTTCCAGGGCATTCATCGCCAACGCGTCCGCCAGCGATTCGTTGGCCGCGTTGTGGTGGATGACCTCCTTAAACAGCAAGGTCATGTCCTCGACATTGCCATCCAGCCGCAATCTGCCGATGCCGTCCCCGGTTGCATCCCAATGCAGCCAGTCGATCCAGTAGGGGCGGGGGATAAAGTAAATCCACAGATGGTCCCAGGCGTTGCTGCCCTCGGCCCGGCCGTAGTGATGAGGAATGCCGGGGGGGAACAGCAGCATATCATCCTGGCGACAGATAAAAGGCTCGGAAGGGGTATGGATCAATCCTTCGCCCTTCTGCGTCAGATGAAGCATATATCCTTTCATGCCGTTGGGCCGGTTTATGAAAAAGTCCAGCTTGCTGCCGGGTGAAATTGGCGTAAACCCCGATACCATATAGGCATTGAAGGTAAAACTTTTCATCAGCGGCGAAAAATTTACCATATCGGCATCATTCATCTTCACCATGGGTAATCCCCGATATCCTGTCTGTCCATTGCATTATGATAATAGCTACAATATCTGTTTATCTGTTTTTGCGCCCGGTATCAATCAGGGCGATAGCGCCCTGCCGATAAATCCACCGCCAGATGGTCATAGATAGCATCCAATTTATAAAAATACAAAATCAGTAAATTAATTGCCGCCAGGATAAGCGGGAAGAAAATAAACATAAACTCGATGGTATACACCACGCTTTGCGGTTGGACGGCGGCGCCCCCGCTGACGAAACCGACGGCGCCGAGTACCCAGCCGACGCTGGCGGTGCCAAGCCCCATGCCGAGGGTCTGGCCTAGGGTGCCGGCGCTGAACAGGATCCCTTCCAGGCGCAGTTTGGTGGTCCATTCACCATAATCAATCGTATCCGCCAGAAAGGCGAACATGGTGGCGCCGATACCGCAAAAGCCCACGCTGCGCACCGCGGTGGAGATGATAATAAACAGCGAATCCTGCTTATTTAATAACGGGATCAGATAGGCGACGCAGCATATCACCAGTCCCAGCATGGCCAGTTTGCGCTTGCCCAGGTGCTTCATCAGCATGGGGATTACCAGCAAGGTAAGCAATCCTGGGATGTATTGCGCCATGCTGATATAGGATATAAGCGTAACATCCTGCAGAATATATTTGGAATAATAAACGCTCACGGTCGTCAGCGCCGTCAGGCTGGTAAAGGTAACCAGCAGGTAACAGAAAATCATGATCCAGTAACGGTTGGCGCGCATCGAGCGCACTACCTGTCCCGCGGTAATATGGCGGGTATTGTCCTGGCGCACCGGCCGTATCCTTTCCCGGGTGCCCATACCGGTTATCAGCAAAAACAGCGCGGTAAAAAAACCGTAAATGCCGAATACGATGATCCATGACGTGGCCGAATTGCCAAAGAAAGCCACTAACGGCAGGGTACAGACGCCGACGGTCAGTGAACCGCAGGTGGAAAGCCCTTTGCGGAATACGCTGAGGATGCCGCGTTCATAAGCGTCGCGGGTGATCAGCGCCAGCATGGATCCATAGGCGATGTTATTGGCGGTAAAAAAGATGTTGGCCAATAGGTAGGTAACGCAAACGTAAGCCACCTTGGCGCCGTAGCTAATATCCGGCACGGTCGACATCAGGAACGCCGACAGGCCGAAGGGCACCGCGGTCCATAACAACCAGGGGCGGGCTTTGCCGTAGCGGGTGTTGGTTTTATCAATACGAATACCGATAAATATACATATTACGCCGTCAAGAGCACGGGCGAAAAACATCAGCGAACCCACCACTACCGCGGAAACGCCGACAACATCAGTATAAAAATACGCCAGAAAGGTCACCATCATGGTATACGTCAGATTGGTGCCATAATCGCCGATTCCAAAAGCCAGCCGTTCGGAAAACCTGATTTTCCCTAGGTCCTCGTTTTGAATTCTTTCGCGCATTACTCCTCCTCCACCAAAATAATGGCAACGTCCCAGTCATTGAGATTTATAATGTCGCCTTTTTTTACCGCATTATTATTCAACAACGTTGTTCCCCGGCGGCACGGCACGGAAAATTGCTGCGGTTGATGTGAATAGTTCAGATAGAACAGCACCGTTTCACCCCGGCGCGTCTCGGCGCGTTTGCGGATCACCGGGAAGCGATGTCCGGACAGTTCCGCCGCCAGCGGAAGATCGCCCAGCACATAAGCGTACAGTTGTTCCAACGCGGCCGGCGAAAGCGGACAGCCGATATACACGGCGGAACCTTTGCCGTATCGGTTGCGGGTAATTGCCGCATATTTACCCCAGTACTGATGCTGGTAGCGTGCGATCACTTCAACGCTTGGGGTGTCGGCTTCCAACAGCTCCATCCAGTCCTCTATCCTGGCGTCTGCGGCGTTTAATTGCAGCACATCGGAGCTGAGAGACACGCTTTCCGGCGCGGCAAACAGCTGATAGGTCACGCCGCAGGCCTCAGAAATAATGCCGGGTTGGGGTAGGGTCCTGACCTTCAGATGCTCGTTGGCAAAGCCGGATTTAAAGGAGTAGATCATGTGGCCGCCCGCGGCGACATATTGGTTCAGGCGGGTCAGCACGGCGTCCGATGCCGCGTAGAGTAGCGGGGCCACCAGTAAATCGTAGCGGTCGATGCGCGCATCGTCGGCGCTGAGAATATCCACTTCGATATTAAGACGGTATAAAGCGTCATAATATGCGCGGAACACATCATTATACTGATGCTCCGTGGGTCGGCCAAACTGATGACCCCGGTAAGGATGCCAGTCAATAGCCGTCAGGCTATCATTACTGACCAGCAACGCCACGCGATTGGTTTTTTTCAGGCCCACAAGCGCCGGCGACAATTGCGCCAGCTCTCGCCCGATACGTTGCGCTTCATGATAAACCGGGTTGGGCCGCAGATCGTGGCTAAGCAACCCTTTCCAATAGGTTTCATAGGAATTGTGAATGGAGTGCCAGTGCCAGTAGCCCACCAGCCTGGCCCCGGAGGCGATATGGCTAAAGGCTTGCAACCGCAACTGGCCCGGATAAGGCGTCCATTCCTTGAAGGCCTGCGCCTGCGTTTCCAGCACCAGGTAATTATCGTCCTTTGTGGTACGGGCAATATCGCCGGCAAAGGCGATTTCCGCCCCGGTCAGGCGATCCTGGCTGGGATGATAAACATCAATGCCGGTAATAGTCAGCGTAGCGGCCGCCGCAAAATGGTCCACTTCACTTCGGATGCCAAAAGAATATGTGCGCCAGTCAAAATCGAAATTATGGGTAATAAACTGCGCGTCTGATTTATATTCTCCGACAATACCTGCCTGCCAGTGGAGAAAATCCGTAACCAGCCCGCGCTGGAACTTTTGAAATTCCGCTCCCAGGCTGGCATTGATGGTGCCCTCCACGGAAGGGAAATCCTCCCAGGCATCGACGCGGTTGCTCCAGTAATCAAGACCGAACGCTTTGTTTAACCGATCAAGATCGTTATTAAAAATTGATTTCAGATATTTAACGAAATCTTGCTGCACATGGCTGCCGGATGTTTCGTAATATTTTGTTTCATTATCAATTTGAAAGCCAATCACGGCGGGATGATGTGCTGTCGCCGCCATCAGCTTGCGAATAATTCTTTCCGCATATCGCAAATAAATAGGGCTGGTAATATCCATTTTTTGTCGAGGCCCGTATTTATTGATGCCATGAGGCGTCGTGGCCATTACTGAAGGATGTTTTTTTACCAGCCATGCCGGGATGGCGTAAGTGGGTGTTCCTATTATAACGGCAATGCCGTTTTTATGCATTTTATCCATTACTGTCAGTACAGATGAAAAATCAAATATACCATCCTGTTTTTCGTAAGTACTCCAGGTGCTTTCCGCTATACGTACATAATTTATTCCAGCGTCTTTCATCATCTTGATATCATCATCAAGTCTTTCTTCTGGCATATATTCACGATAATAAGCGACGCCATATAAAAATTTATCCATTAATATCCCTTAGTGGCGGTGATTGCTAGGGCTAACATATCCCAATTGCTGCTGATAAAAATTAAATTAGCTGCCGCAGACATAGAGAAAACTGCTGCCGGGAATTTGTTATGATCCGCGTCACAAAACGCCAATGCCGGCCACGCGGCCGCCGCGCGCGCCTGGTCATGCCCAGTCCGTGCCGGGTCGGCTGGCTTTTCACTCTTGACTACAAAAATAGCGGGGGTTTTGGCTTAAGATTTTTGTAGAAGGTTATCAACGATATCACTGTAAAAAGACATGGCGCCGGCGGCAAGGTGCTAAGCTTTTATTTGTTGCCTGCCAAGTCCCGCCTCTACTTGCCCGCCCCGGGGGCGGGAAGGCGGTGGTGGTTGGCTTTACGGAGCTTAAAAGGAACGTCTTGCCATGTCTTTAACTCTTTATCCCCGCCATGGTTTCATTACTGCGCCGTCAGGCGCTGGCACGCGATGCTGACGTCAGGAGAGACAGCGCCCGATCCCCTAAGCCGGTTCCAGCCCGCCACCCGGGACTGGTTCGCGGCCACCTTCGACGCGGCCACGCCCGCGCAGCAGGCGGCCTGGACGGCGATTGGCGCCGGCGACAGCACGCTGGTCATCGCTCCCACCGGTTCGGGCAAGACGCTGGCGGCCTTTCTGCACGCCATCGATGGATTGTTCCGGGAGCGCGAACGCGACCCCGGCCGCGCGCGCCAGACCGCCACCCGGGTGGTTTACATTTCGCCCATTAAGGCGCTGGGCGCCGATGTGCGGCGCAACCTGAGCGTGCCGTTGGATGGCGTCAGCGCCAGGCGCCGGCGGCGCGGCGATCCCGAGGTGACGCTGACGGTGGGTATGCGCACCGGCGACACGCCCGCCGCTGAACGCGCCGGCCTGCAAAGACGGCCGCCGGATATCCTGATCACCACGCCCGAGTCGCTGTATCTGATGCTCACCTCCAGGGCGCGCGAGACCTTGCGCGGCGTGACCACGGTGATTATCGACGAGATCCACGCGGTGGCCGGCGGCAAACGCGGTTCGCATCTGGCGCTGAGCCTGGAGCGCCTGGATGCTTTGCTGCCCGCGCCGGCGCAGCGTATCGGCCTGTCGGCGACGGTGCGCCCGGTGGAACGCGTGGCCCGTTTCCTGGGCGGCGCGCTGCCGGTGACGGTGGTTAACCCGCAGTCCAGGCGGCCCCTTGCGATGCGCATCGTGGTGCCGGTGGAGGATATGACCGCGATACCGGCGCGCGACGACGCCGCGCCGGAGATGCGGGCTACCGGGCGCGCGGGGTCGATCTGGCCGCATGTGGAAGCCAGCATCCTCGAGCAAATCCTCGCCTGCCGTTCCACCATTGTCTTTACCAATTCCCGCGGCCTGGCCGAGAAACTGACGGCCAGGCTCAATGAACGCTATGCCGAGCGCGCCGCCGCCTCGCCATTGCAGCAGGAGACGGCCGCGCATTACCTCTCAAATTCGGGCGGCACCGGCAAGCGCGCCGCCGGCGAACCGCCGACCGTCGCCCGGTCCCATCATGGCTCGGTGTCGAAAGAGCAGCGGGCGGAAATTGAAATGGCGCTTAAATCCGGCGAGCTGCGCTGCGTGGTCGCCACCTCCAGCCTGGAACTCGGTATCGACATGGGACTGGTGGATCAGGTTATCCAGGTCGGCGTGCCGCCAACGGTCGCCAGCGCGCTGCAGCGGGTGGGGCGCGCCGGCCATCAGGTGGGCGGCATTTCTTCCGGGGTGGTTTATCCGCGAACCCGACGTGATGTGATCGATGCCGCCGTGACGGTGGAGCGCATGCTGGCCGGACGGCTGGAATCCGTGGCGCCGCCGCGTAACCCGCTCGATGTGCTGGCGCAGCAGACCGTGGCCGCGGTGGCCATGGAACCGCTGAATATCGAGGAGTGGTTCCTGCGGGTGCGGCGCGCGGATCCGTTTCGCGCCCTGCCGCGCAGCGCCTTCGACGCCACCCTGGATATGCTGGCCGGCCGCTATCCGTCGGAGGCGTTCGGCGAGTTTCGACCGCGGCTGGTCTGGGATCGGGCGAGCGGTTTGCTTACCGCCCGCCCGGGGGCGCAGCAATTGGCGGTGATCAGCGGCGGCACCATTCCCGATCGCGGCATGTTCAGCGTCGTCTTGCCGCAAGGCGAGGAAAAAAGCGGCGCGCGTCGGGTCGGCGAGCTTGACGAGGAGATGGTCTACGAGTCGCGGGTCAACGATGTGATAACCCTGGGCGCCACCTCCTGGCGCATCCAGCAGATTACCCACGATCAGGTGGTGGTGGTCCCGGCGCCGGGCCGCTCCGCCCGCCTGCCGTTTTGGCACGGCGACAATGCCGGCCGGCCGGCCGAACTGGGGGAGGCCATCGGCGTCTTCCTGCGCGAGGCGGAGGCGGCGACGGCGGGCATCCGCGGCCCGTTGGCGCAGGACCACCCGCTGGCGGCGCGGCTTAAGGCCGCGGGTCTGGATGATAACGCCATCACTAATCTGGTCGAACTGGTGGCGGAGCAACGCGAGGCCACCGAGGTGCTGCCCACCGATCAAACGCTGGTGATTGAGCGCTGCCGCGACGAGAGCGGCGACTGGCGGGTCATGCTGCACTCGCCTTATGGCCAGCGCGTGCACGGCCCCTGGGCGCTGGCCATCGCCGCGCGCGTCCACCAGCGTTTAAAAGTCGATCCCGCCGTCGTCGCCAGCGACGACGGTATTATTGTCCGCATACCGGACAGCGTCGGCCGACTTCCCGGCGCGGAACTGTTTGTGTTCGATCCCCACACGCTGCCGCAAATCGTCACCGATGCGGTGGGACAGTCGGCGCTGTTTATCGCCCGCTTTCGCGAATGCGCGGCGCGCGCCTTGCTGCTGCCGCGTCGGCGCCCCGGCAAACGCTCGCCGTTGTGGCAGCAGCGCTTGCGCGCCGGTCAGCTGCTGGAAATTGCCCGGGAGCATGACGATTTTCCGCTGATCATCGAGACCGCCAGGGAATGTTTGCAGGACGTATATGATCTGGGGGCATTGCAGGCGCTGATGCAGCGCATCAATGACGGCGCGGTGCGCATGCGGGAGGTTACCACCGAGATCCCCTCGCCGTTTGCGGCTAATCTGCTGTTCGGCTATGTCATTGAGTTTATGTACCAGGGCGATGCGCCGCTGGCGGAACGACGGGCGTCCGTACTGTCGCTGGACAGCGGCCTGCTCGGCGAACTGCTGGGTCAGGTGGAGCTTGGCGAGCTGCTCGACCCCCGGGTGGTGGAACGGGTCGGTCAGGAATTGCAGCGCACCGCCGCCGCTCGGCGCGCAAAGGGCGCTGAAGGGGTGGCCGACCTGTTGCGCGAGCTCGGTCCCCTGTCGCGCCCGGAAATCGCCGCGCGCCTGGCCGATGGCGACGGTGCCGGCGATTATCTGGCGCAGCTGGCGGCGGCGGCGCGGATTATTCCCGTACGCATCGCGGGCGAGGCGCGCTGGGCCGGCATAGAAGATGCCGCCCGCCTGCGCGATGCGCTGGGGATAGCTTTACCGCCGGGCATTCCGGCCGCGTTTTTGCAGGCGGCCGGCGATCCCCTGCGCGAGTTGCTCAGCCGCTATGCGCGCACGCACGCGCCTTTTACCCCAGCGCAGGCGGCGGCGCACTTTGGGCTGGGCGTGGCCATTGTGAATGAGCAACTGGAGCGCCTGCGCGATCAGGGCAGGGTGTTACCCTGCAACGTCGCGGGCGGGCCCGGACCGGACACCGACACCGGCGCGCCCGCCGACGGCGGCCAGCAGCGCCGGTGGGTGTGGGATGAGGTATTCCGCCGTTTGCGGGCGCGCTCTTTGCAGGCGGCGCGCGAGGCGACCCGGCCGGTGCCGCGCGAGGCCGTGGTGCGGCTGGTGCTGGAGCGCCAGGGCGTACTGACCGACGCCGCCGCGCCGGCGTCGGATCCCGACCCGTCCGCCGCGCTCGGCGCATTTGAAGGCGTCGAGGGCGTCGCCCGGGTCATCGAGCAACTGGCGGGGGTCGCGTTGCCGGCTTCACTGTGGGAACGCCAGATTTTGCCCGCCAGGGTCCATGACTATCATCCGTCGATGCTGGATGAGCTGATTGCCGCCGGCGAGGTGGTTTGGGCCGGCCATGGCGCGCTTGGCGACGACGATGGACTGGTCTCCCTGCATCTGCGCGAAAACGCCGGCGCAACGCTGCCGCGGGTGAATGATGAGGCCGGCGCGTCAACCGCCTCCGCGCTGCAACAGTCCATTCTCGCCGTGCTGGCCGATGGCGGCGCCTATTTTGTCCGTCAGCTGGCGCCGCTCGTCCAGGCGCGCCTGGCGGCCGGGCCCGGCCAGGAGGCCGGGGCGGAAATAGCGCCCGCTGAAATGGCGGAAACCGTTTGGGATCTCGTCTGGCAAGGCCGCCTCACCAGCGACACCTGGTCGCCGCTGCGCGCGCTGACGGGGATACGCCCGCCCACCCGTTCGCGCCCGGCCCGCGTCCCCCGGCACCGGCGCCAGGTGGCGGGCTGGGTACCGGTGTGGGCGCCGGCCAAACCGGTATCGGCGCGGAACGCCCGGTTCGGCGATGCGGTCCTGGCCGGCCGCTGGTCATTGCTGGCCGGCGAGGCGGCCAGCCCGACCCTCAGGATGCTGACCCAGGTCGAGAATCTGTTCGACCGCTATGGCGTGGTAAGCCGCGGGGTGGCGATGGCCGAGCAGGTGCCGGGAGGCTTTCCCGCGCTGATGCCGGTGCTGCGGCGGATGGAAGAGGCGGGCCGCGTGCTGCGTGGGCGCTTTATCACCGGCCTGGGCGCCGCGCAGTTTGCCGATAAGGACTGTATTGAACGCCTGCGTGAATTGGCGCAAACGGATGCGGCGTCCGGCGAACCGGTGGCGCTGTCGGCCAGCGATCCGGCCAATCCCTTCGGCTGGCTGTTGCCCTGGCCGTCCAACCCGGCAGACCTGCGTCCGGCCCGGCGCGTCGGCGCCATAGTGGTGATCTGCAACGGCAGGCTGGCATACTATCTGGCGCAAAGCGGCCGCCAGCTGTTAACCTTTATCGATAACGACGACATCGGATGGCGGGCCGGTGGTTTGCGCGCGCTGGCCGCCGCGCTGCAGCGCGAGAAACGCCGCGTGTTTACGCTTGAGGATGTCGACGGCCGGCCGGCGCATGGCAGCCCGGTCGCGGACGCTTTGTCCGCGGCCGGATTCTCGCGCGTGCCCAAGGGATATGCCTGGTATGGGTGAACCGGGCGCGCGGGGAGGGCCACGGCGCGGTATAGCGCCTGTGGCACCCCAGCCCAGGTTCCGCAGGAAGGGTTGGCAAGGCTTACCGCACCCGACCTGGCCTTGCCATGCCGCCGCCCTGATTTACCGCCGCGCCAGTATCAGCCCGCCGGTATCCGCCGCTGCCCGGTATTCGCCATAATCCGCCAGGGCAAGGTGGCGAACCCGCATCGGATGGCGGTGCGTCGCCGTGATGACCACCACCCTGGCCCCCGCCGCTTCAGCCGCGGCAATCCCGGCCGGCGCGTCTTCGAACACCAGGCACCGGCCGGCGTCGACCCCCAGCCGATCGGCGGCCATCAGGTAGCAGTCAGGCGCGGGTTTGCCGCGGACCACGTCTTCGGCGCTTATCAGCAGCGCAGGCACCCTCAGTCCGGCGGCCCGCAGGCGGCGCAAGGCCAGTTCTCGCGGGGCGGATGTAACGATAGCCCAGCGGTCCGGTGGCAGCGCGGCCAGGAAATCCGGGGCATGGGCAATCGGGACGATGCCGTCGGTATCCTCGATCTCCGCCTGGGTGATTGCCCGGGCCTCGGCCTCGGGGTCTACGCCCGGCAGGTTCAGGCGGCGAATGGTTTCGACACTGCGCACCCCGTGGATGGTGGGCAGAAACGTCGCCACGTCCAGCCCGTGCCGCGCGGCCCAGCGCGACCAGACGCGTTCGGCCGAGGCAATGGAGTTGAGCAGGGTGCCGTCCATATCGAACAGGAAAGCGGCAAAGCGCTGGTCTGAGTACATAGTCTCTCCGGGATAGGTTTGCGGCGCCCCGCCTAGTGCGTTGTTTCGGGCGGGACAATCCGGGCGTATGCCAGTATCAACGACAGTCTCGGCAAGATCAACGGCCGCAATAGCCGACATGCCAGCGCCGCAATATCAGGCGGCCGTCTTTTACCTCATTCCCCCCCGGGCCCGTTAAATGGCGCGCGCAGGCGGTCAATCGGTGAAGTCGGTCGCTTGCGCCGTTCCCTGCCAGGCATCGATGTCTGCACGCACATCCTGCATCTTCTGCAATGCCAGTTCATTGGCGATGCCTTACGACGCACCCGTAATGAACCCTATTTTCTGAGTTGTTTTCATGATATGTCCCTTGATTAAGGTCATGGCCACCGCGCCGACGGGATAGCCTGCTTTGTCCATGCTGGACGTTTTGCGTGATATTCCGGATATCCCGCGCACCCCTTGCAACTGCGAAGGGTTGATAAATCAGTAGGGACTGGCCGTGGGTCGAACGACTATTTCGCTAACGTCGACATCGTCGGGCTGCGCGATCGCATAGGCTATGGCGCGCGCGACGGCATCCGGCGTTAATGCGATGCGGCGGAATTCGCGCATGGCGTTGCGGGCCGTTTCGTCGGAAATCTGGTCGGCCAGTTCCGATTCGACCACGCCCGGGCAGATAACCGTTACGCGGATCGCGTCGGACTCTTGGCGCAGGCCGTCGGAGATGGCGCGTACCGCGTATTTGGTTGCGCAGTACACCGCCGCCGTGGGCGATACCGACAGCCCGCCGATGGAAGACACGTTGATCACCTGGCCATGGCCCTGTTGCGTCATGACGGGCAGCACCGCCGCGATGCCGTGCAGGACGCCGCGGATATTCACGTCGATCATCCGATCCCACTCGTCCACCTTGCGCGCGGCCAGAGGCGAAAGCGGCATGACGCCCGCATTGTTGACGATGACGTCGATGCGGCCAAAGGTCTCTTGGGCAAACCTGGCAAAGTCATCGACGTCCTTTGCCGATGTGACGTCGAGCGCCCGAAAGCAGACCGAGCCGCCGCCGGCATGGATCTCCCCGGCCAGCGCGGCCAGCCGCTCCGTGCGGCGGGCGCCGATGACGAGCTGGTGTTTCTGGCTGGCGAGAAGCCGCGCGGTGGCCTCGCCGATGCCGCTGCTGGCGCCGGTAATAAGGATGACTTTGGATTCTGTAGCTACGGTCATAATGGCTGACTCCTTTTCAGTGGGTTATCTCGCGGCGCAGCACCATGCCGGCGTGGTATAAAACGCCGTCACGGAAGTCGCCGTCGGCGGAAAAGCCGGTATCGTCGCAATACAGGATATGATCGCCTTCAATGCGGTAGCTGCCCCGATAGGCGCTTTTGCGCGTGCCCCGGGCCTCGTCGTAGCGGCCGTTGGCAAGCAGCTCATGGCGAATGTAGCCATCGGCTGTCACCCAAACGCCGACGTACCTGTTGTGATTCATGACGGCTGCCTCCTGTGTCCTGGCAACAATAACGGGCCGAAGGCCTATAGTAGGAGTGGGGCGCCGTTGCGGGAATAGCCATGGCTATTGCATCATTGCCTATTCCTATTGCGCTGGTGATTTATTTCCCTTAAGGTTGGCGAAACGATGGCTGATTCCTCTGAACGGCCGCAACGGGAGACGATGGCATATGGCGGCAATCGAGGACACCACCACCCAGCGGATGTCGGCGCTGCTGACGCAATTGGCGCCCAATGAGGGCTACACGCTGTCCGCGCTGGATGCCGTTCGCTTTATGCGCTCGGACCGGCCTTTGGGACGAACGCCCGTTTTATATGAACCGAGCATCGTGATTGTTTGCCAGGGACGTAAGCGCGGCTTTCTTGGCAGCGATGTTTATGTTTATGACGCCCAGCATTACCTGGTATTGTCGGTGCCCTTGCCCTTTTCCACCCAAACCGAGGCGAGCGCATCCGAACCGATGCTGGCCGTCGCCATAAGCTTAGATCTGACGCAAGTGGCCGATTTGATGTTGCAAATAAATCATTTGGGCCCACAGGCCGTGCCCGGCATACCCTTGGGTATCGCCTCAACCCCGCTGAGCGGCGCATTGGCCGATGCCATGCTGCGATTGCTTGAAATCATGACCTGTCCGCGCGACGCGCACATATTGGGCCCCGCGGTGGTGAGGGAGATTTATTACCGCGTACTGGTCGGGGAACAAGGGGGCGCCATGCGGGCGGCTTTGGCGCATCAGGGCCAGTTCGGCCGCGTTGCCAAGGCATTGCGCCGGATCCATGCCGATTATGCGCAGTCATTGGATGTCGCGCATTTAGCCGGCGAAGCCGGCATGAGCGTGCCTGCCTTTCATGCCCATTTCAAGACGGTGACCCAAACATCGCCCATCCAGTACATCAAGTCGACGCGATTGCACCAGGCCCGGCTACTGATGATCCGTGATGGCCTGACCGCGGCATCCGCTTCGTCCCGGGTCGGCTATGACAGCCCCTCGCAGTTCAGTCGCGAATTCAAGCGATTCTTTGGCCGCAGCCCCATGGAAGAGGTTCGCGATATGAAGGCGTCGTTTTCGTTGTCCCCCGCAAAGCCCCTTTCCGAGTTTACCCTGGCGCACTGAGCGCCGTTCCCGACGTCCAGCAATACCCTGACGCATCCACACGACTGGCGGCGATTCGGTTAGCCGGTTTCCGGTTAACCTTTACCGGATTTGTACTTTTGCATCCGTCCATGCCTTGGTTAGAGTTATACCTCTGTTTAGTTATTGGATAGTCAGGTAAAAGTTAATGGATGCCTTAATTCCGGTAGTGGATCACGCGGTGATTAACGTCGCGGGCAAGCTTGATGAAACGCAGCGATTATTTACGCTTTTAGGGTTCCAGTTGACGCCGCGCGGTCACCATTCCCTGGGCTCCAGCAACCATCTGGCCATTTTTGGCGAAAACTATTTTGAGCTGCTGGGGTTTGAGGCGGGCAACGCCGATAAACGCCAGGACCTGTGGAACGCGCCCCTCGGGCTCACCGGCCTGGTGTGGAAAACCACTGACGCCGATGCGGTCTACCGCCATCTGCAATCCGTCGGTCTGGCCGGCGATCCCCCCGCCTCATTTTTCCGTCCCGTGACGCTGCCCGACGGCAGCCGGCCTGAAGCCCGTTTTCGTACCGTCAGGCTGGCCGCCGGGCGGATAAAAAACGGCCGCAGTTTTTTTTGCCAGCATGAAACGCCGGAACTGGTCTGGCGCGCCCCATGGCGCCGGCATCCCAACGGCGTCGTCGATATCAGCGCCTTTGTGATTGCCGCGGCCGACCCCGCGGCGGTGGCCGGCCTTTACGGCACGCTGTTTGGTCATAAGGCTATTCATGACGACGGCCAGGGCGGCTATTGGCTGCAGGCGGACAAAACCCGGGTGCGATTTATCACCCCGCAGCGGGCCGCCGGGCTGTATGGGCCGGTCCCGGCAGGCGAAAACGGCGCCGAGCGCATGGTGGCGCTGGAATTTGCGGTCTCGTCGCTGAGCGCCACCACCGACTATTTTCAGCGCAGCGGCATCCAGACCTTATCCCCGGCGCCGGATACCTTGCTGGTTAGCGCCGACCGCGCCTTCAATGTCGCCCTGCTGTTCGCAGCCTCTTGATTTTCTTTATTTTAAGGTCCGTTAAGCATGAAAGCCATCGTATTACGTGAACATGGCGGTAACGAGAAGCTGCGGTTGGAAAACGCTTTTCCCGATCCCATCGCCGGCAGGGGGGATGTGGTGCTGCGCGTGCGCGCCTCCTCACTCAATTACCATGATGTGTTTACCCGGCGCGGCATGCCGGGCATTACGCTGCCCCTGCCGCTGATTATCGGCCTGGATGTGGCCGGCGAGATCGTCGCCCTGGGCGAAGGGGTGACCGGTTGGCATATCGGCGACCGCGTGGTGGTGGACCCGATAAACCGGGTGGACGGCGGGCTGGTGGGCGAGACCACCCACGGCGGCCTGGCCGAACTATGCCGGGTGCCGGCCCATCAGCTGATCGCTTTGCCCGATGAAATCAGCTTCGCGGAAGCGGCGGCGCTGCCGGTGGCCTACGGCACCGCCCGGCGCATGATGGTGACTATCGGCCAGATACAGGCCGGGGAAAAGGTCTTGATCCTCGGCGCCAGCGGCGGCGTCGGGGTCTGTTGCGTGCAACTGGCGAAGCTGGCCGGCGCGCAGGTGATTGCCTGCGCCGGCAGCGAGGAGAAAGCCGAACGCCTGCGCGCCGTCGGCGCCGACCATATCATCCGCTACACCGAACAGGACTTTGCCAAAGAAGTGTTCCAGCGCTTCGGCAAGCCCGCGCGGTCGCGCCACGCCGCCGTGCCGGGCGGCGTGGATGTGGTGGTCAATTTTACCGGCGGCGATACCTGGGTTAAATCCCTGCGCTGCCTGCGCGTGGGGGGGCGGCTGCTGACCTGCGGCGCCACCGCCGGTTTTAATCCCGTCGAGGATTTGCGCTACATCTGGACCTATGAATTGCAGATCCGCGGCGCCAATGGCTGGGAGCGCGATGACCTGCATCAGTTGCTGGATCAGGTGCGCGACAAACGGCTTAACGTCCTGATCGATCGCCAATGGCCGCTGGAGCAGGGCGCGCAGGCGCTGGCCTCGCTGGAGCAACGCCAGGTGATCGGCAAGGTGGTGGTGGTATGAGCGCGCGGCTGAGCAAAACGCAAATCGAGGAAAAGTTCCGATTATCGCCGTTTATCGCCTGGCTGCAGCTGCGCGTGGAGGCGGTGGATTACGATCAGCAGACCCTGACGGTAACGGTGCCGATGCGGGCGGAGTTCGAGCGCAGCGCCGGCAGCGGCCAGTGGCATGGCGGACCGCTGGCCTCGATTATCGATACCGTCGGCGACTTCGCGCTGGCGATGATGGTCGGAACCGGTTTGCCCACCATCAATTTTCGTGTCGATTACCTGCGCCCGGCGGTGAATACCTCCCTGCGGGTGGTGGCCCGCGTCAGGCGCTCAGGCCGTACCGTCGGCGTCGCCGACGTGGACGTATTTAACGGACAACAACAATTACTGGCTATCGGCCGCGCAAGCTACGCCACCGGCGTTGCACAACCGGGAGTTTCATCATGAACGGACATTTTTCACGGCGTAAATTCCTCGGCATCCTGGGGGTGGGGGGATCGCTTGCGGCGTTGTCCAGCGGCATCCCCGGCCTGGGGCTGGCGACCAACGCCAGCGCCGCCGAGGTGGCGGGCGGCGCGGCGCGCCGCGGCGGTACCCTGGTCATCTCCTGGGGGGGACTTGAGCCTCAGGCGCTGTTTGTGCCGGGCGGCGGCGGTTCGTCGCCTTTCCAGACGTCAACCAAAATACTGGAGCGTTTGCTGAAGCTCGACAATACGCTGCATTTTCAGCCGGCGCTGGCCGAATCGGTGGTGCCTGCCGCCGACTATAAAAGTTATGACATCACCCTGCGCCAGGGAGTGAAATGGCATGACGGCGCCGATTTTACCGCGGACGACGTCGTCTACAACGTTGTCGAGCATTGGAAGGCCATTTCAGCCGGTATCGCCCTGAAAGCCCTGAACGCCGCCACCGTCCTGGATGCCCATCACGTACGGCTGAGTTTTGATCATCCGGTCCCTGAATTTTTCCTCAAATCCATACTGGCGGGCCAATACCAACTGCTGCTGCCGAAACATTTATACGCGGGCAGGGACATTCTGACCCATCCGCTGAATAACCAGCCGGTCGGCACCGGCCCATGGATTTTCGATAAATGGACGCGCGGCAGCTATGTGCAATACCGCCGCAACGATAGCTATTGGTCGCCCGGCCAGCCCTATCTCGACAAACTGCTGGTCAGGTGGTGGAGCGACGCGGCGTCGCGTACCGCCGCCCTGGAAACCGGGGAACTGGGACTCGGCTATTCGAACCCCGTGCCCGCCAGGGAAATCGACCGCTTGCTGAAAACCGGCCAGGTGGTGCTTGATACCAGCGGGTATGAAAACAGCGCCTGGACGGTAACGGTGGAGTTTAACCAGCGGCGCGAGGTGGTTAAGCGCCGTGAAGTGCGCCAGGCGATCCTGCATGGCATCGACCGTGATTTCATCGTCAACACGATCTATTTTGGTCGGGGGAAACCGGCGGTGGCGCCGATTTTCAGCAGCAACAGCCTGTTTTTCACCGACGACGTGCCCCGCTATGAATTTGACGTTAAAAAAGCGGCCGCCCTGCTGGATGCCGCCGGCCTGCCGGTGAAAAACGGCAGCCGGTTTACCGTCAACCTGCTGGCGGCGGCCTGGTTCGAGGAGAACGCCAAGCTGGGCCAATACCTGAAACAGGCCCTGGAAGATCTCAATATCACCGTGCGGCTCGATTCGGTGGATCGCGCCACGGCGCTGAAACGCATTTACAGCGATTACGATTATGATATCGCTATTTCCAACTTTACCGCCCCGCTGGAGCCGGTACCGACGGTAACCCAGTTTTTTACCAGCGACGGCATCGTTAAAGGCGCCGCTTTCCGCAACGCCACCGGCTATAGCAATCCGGCGATGGACGACTTGGTAAGCGCTATCACAGTGGAGGTGGACGAGGCCAAACGCCGCGCATTGATCCAGCAATTTTCCCGGCTGGCCAGCACCGACGTGCCCATCGTGCCTCTGGTGGAAATGCAGTCCTACACCCTGGCGCGCGCCAACGTCCGCAACTTCACCACTGATGCCAATGTCCAGGGCACGTCCCTGAACGACGTCTGGCTGGCGAGGTAGCGGCATGATGCGCATTATTCTGCGCCGCCTGTTGCAAGCGGTGCCGCTGCTGCTCGGGGTGGTCATCATCAATTTCGTATTGATGAAATGCGTGCCCGGCAGCCTGCTGGACGTGATGACCGCAGAACAGCAGGTTACCGACCCGGCGATGATCGAGCGGCTGCGCGCGTTATACGGGCTGGATCAGCCGGCCTGGCTGCAGTTGCTGAAGTATATCGGCGCGGTGGCCCGGCTGGATCTGGGTTTTTCCTACCGGCACAACCTGCCGGTGCTGGACGTCATCTTATCGCACCTGCCCGCCACGTTGCTGCTGATGCTGGCAAGCATCGCGGTGGCCCTACTGGTGGGCGTCGGCGCCGGCGTGCTGGCCGCCATAAAAGTCAACAGCGCCTGGGACACACTGATATCGGCGCTGGCGGTGCTGTGTTTCGCCGCGCCGGGTTTCTGGCTCGGCATCATGATGATTATTCTGTTCTCGGTAAAACTCGGCTGGTTTCCGGTGGGCGGGATGGAAACCATCGGCGCCGATGAGCGGCCCTGGGGACGGGTGGCGGATATCGTCCATCATCTGGTGCTGCCGGCGCTGACCCTGGGCCTGTTTTATGCCGCGACCTACGCGCGGGTGATGCGCGCCTCGATGCTGGAAATCGCCCAGCTGGATTTTGTGCGCGCCGCCAGGGCCAGGGGCCTGAGCCGGCTGCGGGTAATAACCGGGCATATGATGCGCAATGCCCTGTTGCCGGTGGTAACCCTGTTCGGCCTGCAACTGGGCACCGTGCTGGGCGGCAGCGTCGTGGTGGAATCCGTGTTCAGCTGGCCCGGCATCGGCCAGGTCCTGTTCGACAGCGTGATGAGCCGCAATTTTCCCGTGGTGATGGGGGTGCTGGTGCTTAGCTCGCTGGTGGTGATCGTGGTGAATATCCTGGTGGACGTGGCGTATTCCCGCCTGGACCCGCGGATTGGGAGCTGAAATATGTCTGTAGTCGTCCCCCTGTTGCCCGCCGCCGCGCCGCGCCTGGCGCTGCTGCGCCGGTTTTGCCGCCATCGCGGCGCGGTATGCGGCGCGCTGATTGTGTTGGTCATCGCCGCCGCCGCGCTGCTGGCGGGCTGGCTTTATCCCGTCGACCCGTTGCGCATTGTGGCCATGCCGGAGATTTGGCCCTTTACCGATTGGCGCTATCCGCTGGGCACCGACTCCCTGGGTCGCGACATCACGGCGCTTATCGTCCACGGCGCGCGCGCCACCCTGCTTATCGGGTTGGTGGCCAGCCTGGTGGCCACCACGCTCGGCGTGGCCGTGGGAGCCGCCGCCGCCTGGTTTGGCGGCTGGATCGACGAAGTGCTGATGCGCATCGCCGAGCTGTTCCAGATCATTCCCAACGTGGTGTTTGTGCTGACCGTGGTGGCGGTGCTGGGCCCGCGGATAGAAAACATTATTATCGCCGTCGGCCTGGTTTCCTGGCAGCCCATCGCCCGGCTGACCCGGGCCGAATTCCTGTCCTTCAAGGATCGCGAGTTCGTGCTCGCGTGCCGGGCCTGCGGCATGGGCAATCTGCGCATCGCCCTGGGCGAAATCCTGCCCAATGTCATGCCGCCGGTGATCGTGCTGTCGTCGCTGGTGGTTGCCGGGGCGATCTTGTACGAATCCGTTATCTCCTTCCTCGGCCTTGGCGATCCCAATCTGGCCAGTTGGGGCCGGCTGGTGGGGGAAGGGCGCACGCTTATCCGCTCCTCTTGGTATATCTGCGCGGTGCCGGGCGTGGCGATTATGCTGGCGGTGCTGGCGCTGAACCTGATTGGCGACGGGCTGAACGATGCCCTGAACCCGAAGCTCAGGGATCGCCTATGAGCAGCGTGCTGGAGGTCAGCGACCTGCGCGTCGAACTGCGCGGGCGCCAGGGCAGCGTGACCGCGCTGGACGGTATCTCCCTGGCCCTCGCGGCTGGCGAAACCCTGGCGGTGGTGGGCGAGTCGGGCTGCGGAAAATCCCTTACCGCGCTGGCGCTGATGGGGCTGCTGCCCACCCCCCCGGCGCATTTGAGCGGCGGAGAAATACGGTTTGAAGGACAAAATCTGGTGGCGCTGGGCGAAAGGCGGATGCGGCAACTGCGCGGCAATCGGCTGGCGATGATTTTTCAGGACCCGATGAGCTCGCTTAATCCGGTGAAAACCGTCGGCGATCAGCTGGGCGAGGTCTTGCGGGTGCATTTAGGTCTGTCGCGGCGCGAAGCCTGGCGCCGCGGCGTCGCCCTGTTGGAGCAGGTACATATTCCCGACCCGGCCAGGCGCATGGATGAATATCCGCATCGATTATCGGGCGGCATGGCGCAGCGGGTCATGATCGCCATGGCCATCGCCTGCAAGCCGGCGGTATTGATCGCCGACGAACCCACAACCGCCCTGGATGTGACCATACAGGCGCAAATACTGGCGCTGCTGCGGGAGCTGCAGGCGGATACCGGCATGGCGCTAATGCTTATCACCCACGATTTGGGCGTGGTCGCGGCCATGGCCCAGCGTGTGGCGGTGATGTATGCCGGCAAAATCGTCGAGGAAGCGCCGGTGCTGGAACTGTTCGACTATCCGCTGCATCCCTATACGCAGGGACTCTTGCGCGCCACGCCGACCCCGGGACGGCCGGATGAGCGGCTGGTGGATATCCCGGGACGGGTGCCGGCCCTGGCGGAATTACCCGCGGGCTGCGCTTTTGCGGCGCGCTGCCGGCAGGCAACGCCCGCGTGCGCCCTGCAGCGGCCGGAGCTGACGCCTCTGCGTCCGGCGCACCGGGCCGCCTGCCTGGTGGCGCAGGCGCAGGCGCAGCCCGCGCCGCTACGCTGGGTCAACGGAGGCCGGCACTGATGAAACCATTGCTTAGCGTAAACAATCTGCAGGTTGGTTATCCCACCCGCGACGGGCGGGTATTCGCCCTGTCTGGGGTGGATCTGACCCTCAGCCGCGGTGAAACCGTCGGGCTGGTGGGGGAGTCGGGCTGCGGCAAATCCACCCTGGGCAAGGCGGTGATGCGGTTAATTCCCAGTACCGGCGGCAGCATACATATCGGTGATGCCGACATTACCCATTTAAGCCGCAAAGCCTTGCTACCCTATCGGGCGGATATGCAGATGATGTTCCAGGACCCGCAGGGGTCGCTTAATCCGCGCCAAAGCGTGGGAAAAAGCATCGGCCGGCCGCTTGAGGCGGCGGGCTGGCAGGGGGCGGCAATCCGGCGGCGGGTCGGCGAGCTGCTGGAACTGGTGGGATTGCCCGCGGCGGCGTCCTCACGGTTTCCCCATGAGTTTTCCGGCGGCCAGCGTCAGCGCATCGGCATTGCCCGGGCGTTAATCCTGGAGCCTAAGGTTATCATCTGTGATGAGCCGGTCTCCGCCCTGGACGTATCGGTGCGGGCGCAGGTGATTAACCTGATGCGCGATATCCAGCAGCGCACCGGCGTGGCCTACCTGTTCATTTCCCACGATCTTTCCGTAGTGGAATATATCGCCGACCGGCTGCTGGTCATGTACCTGGGACGCATCGTTGAGAGCGGTCCCACGCGCCAGGTGTGGGCCAAACCCGCCCATCCTTATACTTCCGCGCTGCTGGCGGCGGCGCCGGTGGCGGATCCCCGCGCAGCGCGCGGCCGCAACCTGCTGACGGGCGAATTGCCCAGCCCAATTTCCCCGCCGCCCGGCTGCCCGTTTCACACCCGCTGCCCGCGCGCCAAAGAACGTTGCCGGGTGGAGCGTCCGTCGCTGCGCGCCGGCGGCGACCAACGACAGGTCGCCTGCCATTTTCCCTTATTTGACGTTGACGCCGCGCAATTACCGCCACCGGCGTTATAAAGGAGTCGCTATGCCGTTTCATCACCACAACCTGGGCGATCTGATCGTCCGCCGCGGGGATTTACAGCGTGATGCGCTGATTGACCTGGGCGATCCCGCCCGCCCGCGCCATTGGAGCCATCGGCAGATTGATGAGCTGGCCGGCGGCGTCGCCCGCTACCTGAGCGATCTTGGCCTGCCCCGGGGCAGTACCGTCGCCATCGCCTCGCTTAACAGCGCGCAATACATTGCCGCGTATTTCGGCATTATGCGGGCGGGGCTGGTCGCGGTGCCGCTCAATATCAAAGTACCGATCGAGACGCTGGAATACCTGGTGGCCGACGCGCAAATTCGCCTGGCGTTTGTGGACGAGGCGCGTTACGCGCTTTTAAAAGGCAAACTGCCGCTGGTGAACTTTGACGGCGACGGCGAGGACGCTTTCCGGCGGCGTATCAAGCCGCAGGCTTTCGACACCGTGCAACCCCTGCCGGGGGAGGTGGCGATGATTCTTTACACCTCCGGCTCCACCGGCCGGCCGAAAGGCGTGCCGCTGACCCACCAGGGGCAGCTGTGGGCGCTGGAGGCCACCCGCAGCGGCGGCGTGGAGCCGGACGCGCCGCAGGCGCGTTACCTGTTGGCGCAGCCCTTGTTTCATATGAACGGCTTATTTCTCACCAAACGGGTCTTTGCGGTTAACGGCTTGCTGGTGGTGCTGCCGGCATTCGACGCCCAGCGCTATGCCGCCGCCCTTGCCGATTACCGTATCAATATCGTCACCGCCGTGCCGACCATGTTCGCCCGGCTGTTGCGCGATCCGCGCCTGCTGGCCGGGCGGGATTACTCCGCCCTCAACCGCCTGATGCTCGGGTCCGCCCCCATGTCGCTCTCGTTGCTCAACCGTATCCAGCAGGCGTTTCCCACGGCGACCATCACCCACGGTTATGGCACCACCGAGGCGGGGCCGGCGGTGTTCGGTCCTCATCCCGACGGGTTGCCCACTCCGCCGCTGGCGCTGGGATACCCGCTTGCGGCGGGAGAAGTGAAGCTGGTGGACGGGGAAACGGAAAACGACGGCGTGCTCTGCATGCGCAACCCGGCGGTGACCCCGGGTTATCTCGGCCTGCCGGAAAAAAGCAGCCAGGTGTTTCGCGGGGGCTGGTATTACAGCGGTGATGTCATGCGACGCGATGAACAGGGATTTTATTATTTTACCGGCCGCGCGGATGATATGTTTGTCTGCTCCGGCGAGAATATTTTTCCGGTGGAGGTGGAGAAAACGCTTGAGTCCCATCCCCATGTGCGTCAGGTCTGCGTGGTACCGCTGCCCGATGAGGAGCGCAGTCAGGTGCCGGTGGCGTTTGTGGTGCTACAGCCCGACAGCGCCCTGAGCCCGGATGCCTTAAAGCAGTATGCCCTCGCGCACGGCCCGGCCTACCAGCATCCGCGGCGTATCGCCTTCCTGGCCGAATTGCCCTGGGCGGGCACCAATAAAGTGGACCGCCATGCGCTGACGCAACTGGCGCGCCTGCTGGAGGCGCGCCAGGGGTGGGATAACCCCCTGGCAGCGACGGAGCCGGACCATGCCTAAAATAGCCCTGGTCACCGGCGCCAGCCGCGGTATCGGCCGGTCCATTGCGCTGGCGCTGGCCCGACAGGGCGTGGCGGTGGCCGTGCATTATCGCCGTGCGCGGGAGGACGCGGCGCGCGTGGCCGATGACATTGAACGGGCGGGCGGCCGCGCCTTTATCCTGCAGGCGTCGCTGGAAGAGAGCACGGGCGCGCAGCTGCTGATGGACCGCCTGCAGGCTGAGTTGACCCGGCTTTTCGGCGCGCCGCGGTTTGATATCCTGGTCAATAACGCCGGGCAGGGCGGACGGGCGGCTATCGCGGAAGTCACGCCGCAGCGGCTGGCCGATACGCTGCAGGTCAATTTTATTTCGCCGTTTTTCATTATCCAGCGCGCCATCCCGCTGCTGCGGGACGGCGGGCGGATAATCAATATTTCCTCCATGAGTACCCGGGCCGCTTTCCCGGAAATGGCGGCCTATGCGCCCGCAAAAGCGGCGCTGGAAAGCCTCGGCGTGTTGCTGGCGGCTGAGTTGGGAAGCCGGGCCATCACGGTGAATGCCGTATTGCCGGGCGCGACCGCCACGGCGATGAACCCACGCGCCGCCGATCCGCAGTCCGCGGCGGTGATCAGCCAAAGCGTGGCGCTGGGCCGGGTGGGCCAGCCGGAAGATATCGCGGAAGTGGTGGCGTTTCTGGCCGGCGAGGGCGGCCGCTGGATAACCGGGCAGCGCATCGACGCCAGCGGAGGCCAGCGATTGTAGCCGGCCCCCGGCGCCGCGCCTGAGCGCCGGCCGCGCGCCATCGGCTCCCCGCTCAGCGCCGCAGCTTATGCAGCGTCTCATGCGCCAGGCGCGTGAAATAGCGCGCCGCCGGGGCGATGAGCGCTTCCGCGGGATCGAAACGCGGATGATGCAGGCCGAAGGCGCTGGCCGAACCGATATTGACGAACGCGCCGGGCAAGCGGTGCAGATAAAAGGCAAAGTCTTCGCCGCCCATCAGCGGCGGCAGATCGTGGACCCGATAACCCTCCCGGGCCGCCACCTCCTTGGTGAAATCCGCCCATTCAGCGCTGTTTACCAGTACCGGCGGCCCGGCGTGCCAGCGCAGTTCGGCATGGGCGCCGAAGCCGGCGGCGATATGTTCAATCAGGCGGGTGATTTTTTCCGGCATCCTGGCCCGGACCGCCGTATTATGGGTGCGCACTGTGCCCTCAAGTTCCACCTGCTGCGGCAGCACATTCCAGGTATTGCCGCCGTTGATGCGCGTGACGCTTAACACCACCGATTCCAGGGCGCTAAAGGCGCGGCTGGGCAAGGTTTGCAACGCGGTGATGATATGCGCCGCCAGCACGATGCTGTCGACGCCTTCCTCGGGACGGGCGGCATGGGCGCCTTTACCGTTAACCAGGATTTCAAAGCGGTCGACGTTGGCATGCAGCGGTCCGGAACGGGTGCCGAATTCGCCCACCGGTAAATCGGGGGCGTTATGGCCGCCGAAGATCACGCTCACGCCCTCCAGCGCGCCGGCGTCGATAAGTTGCCGGGCGCCGTCGAAGGTTTCCTCGGCCGGCTGGAACAGGATCCGGACTTTACCGGCCAGATCGGCCTCCCGCTCCTTCAGCAGCAGCGCGGCGCCCAGCATAATCGAGGTGTGGATATCATGACCGCAGGCATGCATGACGCCGGGGTTACGTGAACTGAACGGCCGGTCCGATTGCTCATCAATGGGCAGGGCGTCGATATCGGCGCGCAAGGCGACGATCGGCCCGTCGCGACGGCCGATTTCCGCGACCACGCCGGTGTTCAGCGCGAGCGGCAGGAGAGGGATGTCCGCTTCGCTTAACCATTGCCTGATTTTTTGCGTCGTCTGGAATTCGTGATTGGATAATTCCGGATATTGATGCAGCTCCCTGCGCCAACCCACCAGCTTCTCCCCGAAAATATCCGTTAAAACCTCAGATGTCATGGTCTGTCATCCCGCAAAGGCTATTTCTTTTGTCAGACAAAAAAGCTAACAACCCCGCCAGCGCGGGTCAAAGATTAAATATGGCTGAGCTTAGGCATGAAATGGAAAAGCAAGGACGGGCGTCACCCGGTAACAGGGCGAATATTTGGCCGCGCATCCTACCCTGGCCCTATCACGCAACCTGCGCCCGACAGTACACATTTAACTCACATTTTAATTACATCTGTCTGACTTATGCCGTCGTTTAATGGCGATTATGCGAAAACTTCATAACGAAAGCCATGGCGGAGTAAAGCCTTTGATGAGTCTCACGGTTTAGCCGGTGGCTCTCCAGTAGGATAAGGATATGTATTATTCAGTGGCTAGAGAACTATTATGGAAACACAACTTTTACATGAATTCGTTTTATTATCGAAAACACTGAATTTTAGTAAAGCCGCGCAGAAAATGAATATCACCCAGCCGGTATTAAGCCGGCATATGAAATACTTGGAAGAATATTTTGGCGCTAGTTTTTTTAAACGCGATACACATAAAGTCGAACTGACCACCGCGGGGAAATTATTTACCGAAGAAGCAGGGAAAATATTATTACAGTATGAGACGTCCATATCGGCGATCCATTCTTTTACCGGCAAAAGCCGGCGCCGGCTTGCCGTGACGTTTCTGGGGGAAGCCATCCAGAAATTCTTGATTACTTTCCTGACGCAGTTCCGCGCCACCCATAACGATATCCTTATAGAATGCCGCGACAGCGAGCTGGATGAGGCCCTCGCGTTACTGGATAATCACGCCAGCGACATGGGATTTCTTATCAGGCCTAATTTTATGGCCAATGAATCGAGATTTTGCACGCTGCCTTTTCAAACCGATCCGCTGTGCGCGGTGGTCAATAAATGCCATCCCCTGGCCGGACGCGGCAGCGTTTCTTTGCGCGAGGTCAGCGAATGGCCGATAATGCGCATTGATCCACGGGAATTTTCCTTGTCCGATGAATACAGCACCCGTTTCTTGACCATTCGTAACATTGATTTCACCCTGGATAAAGAATACCCCAATCTTAAGACCTGCTGCTTTAACCTGGAATTTAGCGACCGCGCGGTGCTCCTGATGCCCAGGCACCGCGGATACCTGACCGGCCAGAACTGCGTTATGCTGGACATTGCCGAACAGGACTGCTGGTTTAACCTGGAACTGGTGTGGGACAGCAAAAATACCAATCCCTCGGTGGCCATATTTTTGAAAGAGTTTAAATCTTTCTTAAAACAGTAAATTAAGATGCCATCCCGCTTACCCTCCCCAATGCGCTATATCAAACCTTCATTGCATTTTATCATATAGCTATATATCTCTTTATGGTCCTCTTGCGCGTAATATTTAGCCTCCTTTTTCCGCCTGTGAAAGAATTTAATTTCCTATTGATAAATATGCTGAATATAGTCCAGTTCCCTTAATGGCAATCGGCATGCGCAATACGCTATTTTCTTGTTTTTTATGATGCGGGTCACCTATGTTCTTCAGGCAAAATCTGCGCCTGCGGTAACATCGCCACAATGGTTATGTCGAAAATGCATAGCCGGAAAAATAAAAAGAATTTCCACCATTTGTACAGCGATGGTACGTTTTTATTGCCCGAAAGCACCGGACCTAAAATGTATATCACATCATTTAAACCTGTGTTGCTTCCAAGAGATTCTAATAAAGCTATAAAGGAGTAAACCATGGCGATTAAAGCCAATTACGAGTCTGATCACGGAAAACGAAAAGAAATGTCCCATAAGGAATTGGGAACGATTCCCCATATGCGTTTCGAAGAGTATGCGGAGAAACTGAAACACTGCTTCACCATGAAACGGGAAAACGGCATTCTCGAAGCCCGACTGCATACCAACGGCGACAGCCTGCAATGGGGGGCGCCCGCGCACCAGGCTCTTCACTACTTTTTCGACTGGGCCGGCAGGGATCCCGATAACGAGGTCATCATCCTGGGCGGGACGGGAAAGGACTTTATGAAGGGCATCGGCCGGCTTGACGATAAGGGCAACTGGGGCCCGGCAACCGAGTTCAACTCCGCGCCGGAAGAAGCCTGGAAGATGTACGAGTATCAATACTATGACGGTACCAACGATATCGAAGGTCAAGTATTCGATGTGGAAGTGCCCACCATCGGCGTATGGAACGGCGCCGCTTTCCATACCGATCTGGTGCTTTTCAGCGATCTTACCCTTTGCACCGAAGATGCGTGGACCACGGATATGCACTTTCGCGTCAACATGGTGCCCGGTGACGGCATCGGCATCGCCTGGCGGGAACTGATGGGCCGCAAGAGATATGCCTATGCGGAACTGACCGGCGAGATCATCACGGCCCGCAAGGCCCTGGCCCTGGGGATGGTTAACGAGATCTGCCCGGATACGGAATCCTGCTACGCGCGGGCGCAGGAAATCGCCGAACTTATTATGCGTACCGGCAGCCGCGTCACCCGCCGCATTACCACTCAGCAGCTCAGAAAAGCATGGAAAGAAGATATCGCCAATGAGCTGCGCAACGCCTTCTCCACCGAAATGTTCGTCACCGCCACCGAACACAGCCCCCACGAAGTCAATTACTGGCACTGGGCGCACGAAGAGGCTGAGCTGGTCAAGGCAGCCGAGAAGAAAGGCAAGGTCATACGTCCGCGCGTCAACGGCGGCCAGGAAGAAGACGAAATCAAGTAACGGGGCATCCGGTGATGGATGAACCGCCATTGCCAGTCGCCGGGTCGCCATACCGGAAAACGACACGGCGCATTTGATTATTGTCGCCGCGGCACCGTTGCCGGCGGCGCGCGTACCGGCACGTCACGTTGCCTGCCGGTGCGTCCGGGCATCCTTTTGCCGGCAAAAATTCCTACCAATCGCAAGCGGGGCAGGTCCATGAATACAGGGAACGACGTCATCATATCCGCCGCATTGACCGGCGCGGTGACACCAAAAGACATCAATGAAAATATTCCGCTGACGCCCGAAGAAATTGCCGCGGACGCGTACCGCTGCTGGCAGCGGGGCGCCGCCATCGTTCATCTCCATATGCGCGACGATCGGGGGCTGGGTACGATGGACAGCGGAAAATTTGCCGAAACCATCCGTCTGCTGCGCGCCCGCCATGACTGCGATGTGATTATCAACTGCACCACCTCCGGCGACCATCGTGCCAGCGATAAGCAGCGGCAGGAGCATGTGGCCAACCTGAACGGGATAGAAATGGCGTCCTGGGACGCGGGTTCCTTTAACTGGATGCCCGGCGGCGTGTTTATCAATTCCCCGCAGTTTTTAGGCGCTCTCGGCGAGGTGCTGACCGCCCGGGGCATCAAACCCGAAGTGGAGATTTTCGATGCCGGCATGCTGGGCATCGCCGGGTATTTTCTCGAACAGGGCAAGCTGGCCGGGCCGCTGCATTATCAATTCTGCCTCGGCGTGCCGGGGGGAATGCCCGCCACGGTAGAGAACCTGCTTTATCTCCGTGAGCACATCCCTCCCGAGGCCACCTGGTCGGCATTTGGCGTCGGCAAGGCGCATATGTCCATGCTGTACGCCGCCATAGCGTTGGGCGGGCATGTCCGCGTGGGGCTGGAAGACAACGTCTATTTCCGCAAGGGCGTAAAAGCGTCCAATGCGCAGTTGGTGGAGCGCGCCGCACAGGCAATCCGCTTGTTCGGCAAAGAGGTGGCCACACCCGAACAGGCAAGAAAACTGCTGGGGCTCCGGCCGTTATAAACCAGGCCTTACCCGGGCCCGCCCAGCGGGTCCTGCAGGCATGCAAAAGAAGGTTGTTATGAGAGACGCAGTCATAGTATCGGCGGTTCGTACCCCGGTGGGTAAATGCCGCGGCGTGTTGGCGGCGGTACCGGCGCATATCCTGGGCGCACTTACCGTCAGGGAAGCGGTGGCCCGCGCGAACATCGAGCCGGAAAGCATTGATGATGTGATATTCGCCAACCTGATGAATAACGAAATCAATAACATGGGCCGCATGGTGGCGTTGGAGGCCGGGCTGCCGGTTTCCGTACCGGGGATAACCCTGGACCGTCAGTGCGCCGCGTCGCTAAACGCGCTGGCCTACGGCGCTATCCAGATCGCGGCCGGTTTCGCCGACGTTATTGTCGCCGGCGGGGTGGAAAGCGATTCCCGTCGCACCTGGCAGCTGGAAAAAACCGACAGCGCCTATGCGGTACAGCCGCCGCGCTTTGTCGATATCCATACGTCGCCGGATAGTCTGGGCAACCCGCCCATGGGCATCACCGCCGAAAATGTGGCCGCCAGGTACGGTTTGTCCCGCCGCCAGCTTGACGAGTTCGCGTTGCGCAGCCACCGGCTGGCCGGCGCCGCCTGGCAGGCGGGCCGGTTTGAGGAGCAGATTGTGCCGGTGCCCGTAACCGACAAAAAAGGCCGGCAAACCCAGGTGTCGCGCGATGAGCCGCTGCGCACCGATTGTTCCCTGGACGCCCTGGCTTCCCTGCGGCCCAGTTTCAAACAAGACGGCGTGGTGACCGCCGGCAACAGCTCGCCCATGAGCGACGGCGCCGGTGCCATGGTGCTGATGGAACGTTCGCTGGCGGAAAAAAACGGCCACGCGATCCTGGGCGTCTTTCGCGGCTACGCGGCGGCGGGAGTGGATCCCAACCTGATGGGACTGGGACCGGTTCCCGCCACCGCCAAACTGCTAAAGCAGGCGGGACTGGCGGTAGGCGATATCGATTTATGGGAGCTGAACGAGGCGTTCGCCGCTCAATCGCTGGCCTGCATCCGGGAAATCGGTATGGATCCCGCACGGGTCAATCCCAATGGCGGCGCCATCGCCCTGGGACATCCCCTGGCGGGCACCGGGGCAATCCTCACCGCGAAAACCCTGTATGAAATGAAGCGCCGCAACCTGGACAAGGCCGTTATCGCCTTCTGTGTCGGTGGCGGCCAGGGCGTGGCGGTTTTGCTGACGAGGAATTAATCATGCCGGGAAAATATGCCTTAGCCGATGACATCACCCGTCTTTTTCAAGACGGCCAGACGCTGATTTGCGGCGGGTTCGCCAATTGCGGCGTACCCAATCACCTGATCCAATGCGTGATAGACAGCGGCGCCAGGCACTTCACGCTGATTGCCAACGATTCGGGCGACGCCGACCTCACCATCGGCCGCCTGATTCATCACGGTCTGGTGGATAAGCTTATCGCCTCCCATATCGGCCGCAATACCGAAACCGTGGCGCTGGTGGCGGCGGGAAAACTCCAACTGGAACTGGTGCCCCAGGGCAGCCTGGCGGAGCGGATCCGCTGCGGCGGTTCGGGATTGGGGGGCGTTCTGACCAAAACCGGCCTGGGTACCGTAGTCGAGGAAGGGAAACACCGGGTGGTGGTAAACGGAGAACTGTATTTGCTGGAAACCGCGTTGCGGGCGGATATCGCCCTGGTGCGCGCCCGTACCGCCGACCCGCTGGGCAACCTGACCTATCGCGGCACCATGCGCAACTTCAATCCCCTGGTGGCCAAGGCGGCGAGGGTAACCCTGGTGGACGCGGACATGCTGGTGGACCTGGAGGAATACGGCATGGATCGCATCGTGACCCCGGGCGTCTATGTGGACAAGATCCTGACAACGCGAGGAGAAAGACAATGAATGCCCGTGAAAGGATAGCAAAGCGTGCCGCAGGGTATTTTTCCGCCGGCGATGTGGTCAACCTGGGCATCGGCATTCCCAGCCTGTGCGGCGACTACGCGCAGCCCGGCGTAATGTTCCATACCGAAAACGGCCTGGTGGGCATGGGCCCGCTCACTTCGGGCATGCTGGCGACGGAAGGATTCTGCAATGCCACCGGCATGCGTTTTGCGCCGGTGCCCGGCGCCAGTTCATTCGACAGCGCGGAATCCTTCGGCCTGGTCCGTTCCGGCAAACTGGCGGCGTCGGTGCTGGGCGCCCTGCAAGTGGCGCAAAACGGCGATCTGGCCAATTGGGCCCAGCCCGGCCGGGTGTTCGGCATGGGCGGGGCGATGGACCTGGTGAACGGCGCCCGCAAGGTCATTATCACCATGGAGCTTTGCGCTAAAGATGGCGCACGCAAAATCGTCAACGCCTGTAGTTATCCCCTGACGGGCAAACGCTGTGTCAATCATATCGTTACCGAACAGTGCGTGATTGACGTTACCCCGGACGGACTGGTGCTGGTGGAACTCCTGGCGGGATTGACCCCACAGGACATCCAGCGTCAGGTCGAGCCGCGGCTGATTGTGGCCGATGTCTTGAAAACCATGGAAATATAGCGTCCGGAGGACACCGTGATAAAAAGCGCTCCAGGTAGATTTGCGCCAGATCACGACACGGGCGATGACGTCGAAACCGGGGCGGAAAACCGGCAACCGTGCGCAACATCCCGATAAACCCACTACGCATCCCCGGGCGCGGCCCGACTGCGTACAACGAGCTGACCATTATGACTGGGCAAGAAAAACACCTGGCGCTGCCACAGAAGACTGTCGATCTTACTACCCGGGGGGACGATCATCTTTCCGCCACCAAAAGCAGTTTCGGCTTCCATGGATGGACCATTATCTGTTTCCAGGCCCTGATGTTCTGGCTGGCCGCGGGCGCCGTAACGCATGGCTTGAATGTGATCCTGCCCGCCTTATCCAACACCTTTAACCTGGAGTACAACGCGCTGCTGGCGCTGGCGACCCCGGCCTCCTGGGCTTCAATCCTGGCGGGGCCCCTGTGCGCCAAGCTGTGTGAAAAGAAGGGACCGAAATTTAATATCGTTTTCTGCCTTATCGCCTGCGGCTTGTGTTTCGGCCTGCTGGGCTACTGGGGGACGCTAACCGGTTTTACCGTACTGTTTGCCGGGGTCTGTTTTTTCGGCACCGGTTTCGCCTATCTGGGTGGAACCGCTCTTATCGCCAACTGGTTTATCCGTAAACAGGGTCTGGCGCTGGGCTGGTGCACCATGGGGCAAACCTTTTCCAGCGCCTTTTTCGTGCCGGTGCTGGCCGGGTGTTTCTCATGGTTCGGCGTGCATAACGGCTTTTGGGGCGTCTCGCTGCTGATGTTCGCCACCGCGCTGCTGGTGGCGCTATTTGCCGCCAACAAACCGGAAGACATCGGCCGCGCGCCGGACAATGCGCCCATTACGGCCGAGGAACTGGCCGAACGGATTCGTGCGCATTCAGACTACATTTGCCCGGTCACCACCGGTCAATTGCTTCGCATGAAGGACGTCTGGTTCATGGGCATCGCCACCGGCGGTATCTATATCATGCTGGTGGGGGTGGTGAGCCAGATTGTGCCCCGCCTGATGGGCATGGGATTTGAACTGGGCACCGCCATCTTCTATATGACCCTGGCGGCGCTGTTCGGCACCTTCGGCGCCTATGGCTGGGGTTGGCTAAACCAAAAGGTGGGCATTAAAGCGGCCATCTCCATTTACACCTTGTGGTGGATGGTATCGGTGGTTATCAACATCGTCCAATTTAATGCGCTGACCCTGTGGATTTCTCTGTTGATGATCGGTTTTAGCCTGGCGGGCGCCACCAATTTAAGTACCGCGCTGATTGCCACTAAATTTCCGCGCAAAGCCTATATCCGGGCCATCGGCATTATCGCGCCCATCCAGTCCATTGTACGCTGCTTCGCATTTTCCATTCTGGCGCTGGGATTGACCTATCTGGGCGGATATACCGGCGCTTATCTCCTCTTGGTAGGGGTCGGCGCCGTGACATTGATTTTGATTTGGCAAACCGATGTGACGCCGATAGGAACATTGACGCCAACATCCGGCGAACACCCCGGCCTTCGTTAATGGCGAAAAGAGAATCAAATAGGTTTTTACCCGAACCTGAATAGGATGAATTTATCAAAAACAACCGCCGGCAATGTGCCGGAAATAATAATTGCCGCGATTATTCATCGGGATAAAGCGGACGCTGATTAAATCGTAACAGGCATTCTAATAAGACAGGGTTTCCTGGAGAAATATAATGAGATTCAGCAGGAGGTCAATATGACGGGAATTGTTATTGCCAGTGCCGTGCGTACCGCAATCGGCAGCTTTGGCGGCAGTCTGGCGTCGCTGGCCGCCCCCCGGTTGGGCGCGCTGGTGGCGCTGGAAAGCCTCAGGCGCGCCGGTATCCCGCCCGATATTATCGACGAGGTTTTCTTGGGTAATGTCCTGCAGGCGGGATTGGGCCAAAACCCGGCCCGTCAGGCGATGCTGCATGCCGGCATTAATGAAAAGACCCCGGCGACCACCGTCAATGTCGTCTGCGGGTCCGGCTTGAAAAGCGTCATCCTGGCGTCCCAGGCTATCGCCGCGGGCGATGCGCAGATTGTCCTGGCCGGCGGGATGGAAAATATGTCGGCGGCGCCTTATCTGCTGGATAAAGCCCGCTGGGGCTACCGGATGGGGGAAGGCGCCATTATCGACAGCATGGTGCATGACGGACTGTTTTGCAGTGTTAATCAATACCATATGGGCATCACCGCGGAAAATGTCGCCGTCCGGTATAACATCAGCCGGCTGGAGCAGGATCAGATTGCCCTGCGCTCGCAGCAGCGGGCGGTGGCGGCCATTGGCAACGGCGCGTTCCGTAATGAGATTCTGCCCGTGATCTTGCCCGGCAAAAAAGGCGACATTATTTTCGATACGGATGAACATCCGCGCGGGGATGTCAGCGCCGAGGGCCTGGCCAGGCTGCGTCCGGCCTTTGCGCCTGAGGGCAGCGTCACGGCGGGGAATGCCTCCGGCATCAATGACGGCGCGGCCGCGCTGGTGGTAATGAACGAAGCCCGGGCCCGCGCACTCGATATCAGGCCGTTGGCGCGGATCCGCGGTTATGCCACCTGCGGCGTCGACCCGGCGTTTATGGGCATCGGGCCGGTGCCGGCGGTGCGCGCGGCACTGAAGAGGGCCGGTCTGGGTATCGGTGATATTGACCTGTTCGAGGCCAATGAAGCCTTTGCCGCGCAGTTCGCCGCGGTGGGCCATGAGCTGGGGCTGGATGAAGACAAAACCAACGTCAATGGCGGCGCCATCGCCCTGGGCCATCCCATCGGCGCCTCCGGCGCCAGGATATTGGTAACGCTGCTCTATGCCCTGGCGGCCCGGGACAAAACCTTCGGCGTGGCAACCCTGTGTGTCGGCGGGGGATTAGGGGTGGCGATCGTGGTGGAACGCCTGTGACATATGTCTTACCGTCAGGGGGAAAATAGGGGCTTAAAAAATAAAAACGGGAATAATTTAAGGCCGAGTACAGGTCTTAATTCATAAATGCATTAAAAATACAAAAATGGATGATTACTGTTTTTACGGGCTGGTTTTATATCCCGGCTTTGACGATATTTTTTATAGCCAGGATTGAAAACCGACATAATAAGTGCGGCGAAGTTGGAAATGACGCGTAATAAAGCCAATTGCAATCATTTTAGGTCATGTGCCCGATAAATTCGGACGTGGATTAATATTGGCACTAACTTTGCTCAATATCGCGGGTAGATAAAACTTATATAAGCGGAACGATATTCTATGAAAAACGATTACGTGAAAAAAAGCTTATCAGCACTGGTTGCGCTCATTCTGGGCTGCTCTGCGGGTCTGTCGGCCAACGCGGCTGTTACCGCCGGCGATTATACGGCTGCGGCCAAAGGCAAGGAAAGTGATGTCAGGGTCACGGTTTCCATTGATCAAGCGGGAACGATTAAAAATATCGTCGCCGACGCATCCGGAGAAACCCCTGAACTGGGCGGCGTGGCGGGACCTCTGGTCGCCAAGTCCATCCTTGATAGGCAAAGCCTGGACGTGGACGGCATGACCGGCGCCACCGAAACCAGCGATGCCGTTAAGCAAGCCGCCAAGGCGGCCTTGCTGAAGGCCGGCGCGGATATCGGCAAATACACCAGCGTATCGGCTAAAACCGCAGACCCTGTCGCCGATGAGGAGAAAACGGTGGATGTGGTGGTCATGGGGGGCGGCACTTCCGGCACCGCCGCCGCGCTGGCCGCGGCGGAAAAAGGCGCTAAGGTGCTGGTGATTGAGAAATCCGCGGTGGTGGGCGGCAGCGGCAATATGGCCAGCGGCTTTTTTGCCGTGGGATCGGCGCTGCAAAAATCCTTAGGGATGAAATATACCCCGCAGGACCTGACGCACCGGCTGCTGGATTACAACCACTTTTTATCCAATGGCCCGCTGACTAAAGCCATTGTGTATAAGTCCGGTTCAACGGCTGACTGGATGGAAAAACATGGCGTGAAGCTGGAGATTAAGACCGCCGCCAAAGACACCAACCAATTACAGCAGGCGCACATGGATGATCCTATCAAGTCTGATATTTACCACCATTATCTCAATACCAATGCCGCCTATAAAAGTCTCTATGCCGACTTCCAGCAATATGGCGGAGAATTGCTCAAAAGTACCGCTGTGACATCATTGATTCAGGAACAAGACGGCAAAGTCACCGGCGTCATTGCGCAAAAGGCGGACGGTGGCAAATTACTCGTCCACGCCAAGGCGGTTATCATCGCCAGCGGCGGGTTCGGCGGTAATGAAAAATTAATACGGGACGTGATGGATACACCGAATATTCATATCCTGGCCTGGCCGAATCAGGGCGAAGGCCTCAAAATGGCCTGGGCCGCCGGCGGGGCGGAGTGGAACTTTCATTCCGCATTGATTCACGCCTGTAAACTGGTGGGAATTACTTCGTCAGCTTCCGCCGATAAAGGCAATGCCGAAAATGATAGTCCCCTTATTTGGTTATTGAAATCACCATTATTATGGGTGGACGCCAACGGTGAGCGATTTGGCGATGAAGGCCTGGTGTATGATTCGGCGTACTGGGCAAATGTGTCTTATTCGGTGGGCGGTAAATATTACATTATTCTCGATAATCAGACGCTGAATGCTTTTACCAAAAAATCATTCCCCTTTCCTTTATCCGGCGCCGGTCCGGCCAATCCTCCCAAGGGCGGCGATTTCACGGCGCTGGCGGATACCGCTGTCGATGGGGGTAAAAGTAAAAATATTTTCAAAGGACAGACACTGGAAGAACTGGCAAAAAATATGGGTGTGGAGGCCGGCCAATTGGAGAAAACCGTTTCCCGTTATAACGATCTGATCAAAGCCAAAGTTGACGCGGACTTTGGCAAAAAACCGGATTATCTGATTTATCCGGTGAAAACCGGACCCTTCTATGCGTTTGAAACCCAGGTGGTGAGTTTAAGCAGCATCGGTGGGGTAAGGGTTAACGCCAAATTACAGGTCACCGATATTAACGCCAAACCTGTCCCGGGATTATATGCGGTGGGCAATGTCGCCGGAGGTTTTTACAGTGGACCCTCTTATCCGCCTTATGAAGGCTTAGCTAATGGCTTTGCGTTGAATTCAGGCCGCATTGCCGGGGAAAACGCGGCGGAAACCATCGCGGCCGCTCATTAATATCAGCAGGGCGAGAGGGCTAAACAGTGTCTTCAAACTGTACCCTATACAGTCAAATGGGCTGGTGAAATACAGGAGCATAATACCTTGCTTCAGGATACCGGCAAGGGATGAAGCATTGCTCGCGCATTATATTTAAATAAGGGGTCGTTATGGGCGTGTCGCGTCGCGGGTTTATTATGGGAATAGGCGGAGCCGTGCTGGCGGCCAATTCAATTAACCGTATTCTGGCGGAGGTCATTAATCCGCAAACTCTCATTGTGGGTAATATCCGCTACGGCATGATCCATGACGAAACCCGCTGCATTGGCTGTAGTGCCTGTGTCCGGGCCTGTCACAAAGTCAATAATGTTCCGGAGGAAGTCACACGGCTGGATATTCTGGATAACGGCACGTACCGGGAGATGGATAAAACCTCGCGGCAGTTCAAGCGTAAATCCTGCCAGCATTGCGATAACCCGCCGTGCGTTGCGGTTTGCCCTACCGGCGCTTCTTATAAAGACGCTACAACGGGCATAGTTGATGTCCACCACGATCGGTGCGTTGGCTGCCGGTACTGTATCGCCGCCTGTCCCTATCATGTCCGCTTCATCCATTCGCTGACGAAAACGGCGGATAAGTGCAATTTTTGCCGGGATACCAATCTGGCCGCCGGCAAGCCCCCCGCCTGCGTGGCGATCTGCCCGGTGAAGGCGCTGACCTTCGGTAATCTGGACGATCCCGACAGCGATATCGCCAAACTTATCGCCAGCAAAACGGTATACCGTGAAAAAGTATATTTAGGCACTCACCCCAAGCTCTATCATATCGCCGGCAAATTTGGAGAGATACGAGGATGAACACTGCGTTTCATTTCGCTACCCTGGTCTGGGATTGGCCCATTGCCATTTACTTATTATTAATAGGTATTTCATCAGGCATGGTCATCATAGCCGTTTTGCTTAAAAGGCAACTCCTCGTGGCAAATGCCGGCAGCGACGGCATTATCAAGGCGACGGTAGTTATTGCGCCTTTAACGGTTGTTCTTGGGCTGGTGATTCTTATTTTCCATTTGGCGCGTTCGTGGACTTTTTGGTATTTGATGGTGTTTTATAATCCCCATTCGGTTATGTCGCTGGGGGTAATGTTATTCCAGGTTTATATGGCGGTGCTCATACTCTGGATTATCGCCATCTATCAGCAATACCTCCTTGATATGATTAAATCAAGATGGCTGAAACGGATTATTTTTTTCATCGCGGGATGGGAACGCCGGCTTGATATGGCGGTATTTTTGTTGGCCATTCTGCTCGGGGTCTATACCGGCTTCCTCTTGCTGGCCCTGAAATCCTATCCGTTATTGAATAACCCGGTATTGCCTCTGCTTTTCCTGGTCTCCGGCCTGACATCCGGGGTGGCCATGGCGATATTTTGCGGACTGGCGTTCTGTAAACAATCGGTTTATTCGCCGTCCCTGGCTTTTATTCACCGACTGGAACCGCCGCTTATCTTGACCGAGCTTGGCCTGCTGGCGGTTTTCTTCATCGGCCTGATTTTTGGCGGCGGACAAAAGGAGGCCGCGGCATTAAATGCCCTGAGCGGTTTTTGGGGGGCCGTGTTTTGGCTTGGCGTGGTGGGACTGGGTATGGTATTGCCTATGGCTTTAAGGTTGCTGTGCGCAGGCCGTATCACCTCCCATAAAGTTTATTGGCTATCGATGTCGGGCGTCGCATTGTGCAGCGTGTTTATGCTGCGCATGTTTATATTGTATGCGGGACAGATGGTAATGGCATAAATGAACAACTTAACCTGGCTTGTGAGCGTTGCATCATTAACTTTTTTTATGCAATCTTTGGATACCACCATGTTATATCTGGCTATCCCCTCCATGGCGCAGGCATTACATCAGTCCTCCCTTAGCATGGGGATGGTGGTGGTGTCTTATATGCTGACAGTGATGGTTTTTACGCCGGTATGCGGCTGGCTGGCGGATACATACGGCTATCGGCGAATCTATCTCTTAGCGTTGGGCTTATTTAGCCTTGGCTCGTTTTTGTGCGCCGCGGCGGATACGTTAACCGCCATTATCCTGGCGCGTTTTTTACAGGGCATTGGGGGAGCGCTAATGCTGCCGGTGACGCGCGTGGTCATTTTAAAAACGACCCTCCCGGCGGATAAATTATCCGCCTTAAATAAGATCACGTTATTGGGGTTGGGCGGAACGCTGCTGGGACCGCCGCTAAGCGGACTGCTGATAACCACATGCTCCTGGCGCATGATTTTTCTGGTAAATATTCCTCTATGCCTGATCTGTGTCGTCCTGGCAAAAAAATATATGCCCGAACAGCTAACATCAAGTATGCGGGGAAAATTCGATACCATAGGATTTATGCTGGTGGTACCGGCATTGTTATTAATCTTGCTTGGCTTGTTGGGCATCGGTAAACACTATTTTACCGGAATGTGGGTAATTATATTCTTCCTAATAGCAATGCTGTTGTTATATCGCTATAAAAACCACCAAGATAATACCAATGATCCTCTATTCACTCTTTCGCTGTTTCGTCACAGAACCTTTGCCGTAGGCATAGCCAGTAATATTTGCGTGCGGATTTTTATAGCGTCGGTACCTTTAGTCCTGTCGCTGATGCTGCAACGGGAATTTAACTATTCACCGAGGGGTGTCAGTATCATTATGCTGTCGCTGGCGTCGGGTTCGATAAGCGCCCGGTTCCTGCTGCGCCCGGCATTGATATGGTGCGGCTACCGGTGTTTGTTGCTTATCGCGACGACGGTAAGTGCTGCGTTAATCTATTCTTTGACTCTTCCTGGGTTGAACGGCTCGCTGGATAGCGTCGTTATATTGATATTTATTCTGGGGGTGTTTACTTCTGTCCTGTATGCCACCATGAATACTCTGACGTTCAGCGAGTTAACCAATGAGACCTATCACGCCGGCAACAGCTTGCTGATACTGAGCCAGCTGCTTTCAATCATAATAAGCGTTACGTTAACATTTACGGTGCTTCATTATGTTAACTACGCCGCTAACGCCAGGGGGCTGGAAAATTACCATGTGTCATTTTTAATGATGAGTTTTGGCTTGTTTTTATGTTGCTTTATTTTTTTACGCCTGGATAAAAACGATGGCGATGTTTTTGTGCAGGAAACGCAGAAGTAATAACGCGGTTATTTAAAGAATAATCCTGACTGCCAGTAATATTAGGTAGTTATGACATCTGATGTTTTAACAAAATGTAATTATCGATGATAACCAGAGCCGGAAAAACAACGCGCTGATAACGCGCCCGGAATAGGGCATGCTATCGCGGTTGGGCCGTCATTGAATATATTCGTGGCCGGCCGTTTCCGTCCTATTACCTCAATGGGATAGAACAATGAAAATAACGCCTCATAATATATGGAATCGAATGCTATGTTCCGGCGCGATCGCCTGCGGCATAGCGCTGACAAGCAGCGCGGCGTTTGCCGCCAGCGACGCGGAATCTTCAGGACGGCCGCTGTCCGATGCCGGGGGATGGCTGTCGGAGCACGGCGTTACCCCACATATCATGGCCTCTCAGCTTTGGCTGGGCAACCCCAGCGCGGGCACCTCCACCGACGAGCAGCAGGCCTACACGATGTTTTTCGCCGGCGCGGATTTCGATCTCGATCGTATGGGATTCATACCCGGCGGCACGGTCCACTTTATGCAACTGTGGGTGCCCTTCGCCCATAATACTCTCTATGGCAATAACGCCGGCGGCATGTTGGCCGGCGATCCGCCGCCCTATATCCCCAAGGTCTCGCATTTGCTGCGTTTCGGTTATGAACAGCAACTGTTTAACGATCGGCTCTCCATTGAACTGGGCAAGAGCAATCCCGGCCAGTTTGTCGGTTTCAGCAACTGTAACGTGCCGTCGTCCTGTATAAATACCGTACTGAATAAAACCGCGGGGTTCGCCCCCGCGCCTTACGCCGGCTGGGGCGCACGCGCCAGCTACCACTTTACGCCGGCGCTGGAGTCCAATATCGGTGTCTGGCGCACCTACCAGGCGTTTCCGTTCACCAACGGCTGGGAACGGTGGGACGACGACTTAGATACCGGCAGTACCCTGCTGGTCGCTAATTTAGCGCGGCGCGCCAGCTGGCGGCAGGAGCCCTATCCCTTCAACTGGGAGGTCCTGGCGTTCCACAATAATTTGCAATACAACGATGCCTACGCCACGGTAAACGGCACTTCGAAGGTATACGACGGCAGCTCGGCGGTGCGCACCCATAAAGGGGTATCCGGCTTTTATCTTACGGCCAAAAAAGCTTTATGGCGGCGCGATGGCGGGGCCGATCCCCACAATCCCGCGCCCAGCGCCGTGAGTCTGCACGGCAGCTGGTCGCAAACCCTGCAATCGGATGCCTACACGGGAATAGCCACGTTGGCTGATGTCGGGCTTATCTGGTCGGGCCCCTGGCAGAGCCGTCCCGATGACAGCTACGGCCTGACTTTCCGCTGGGGCAGGCTGACGGATGGCGAACACCGTTATTTGCAGGATATGTACGATTCCCAGGGAGGAACGGGGTGGCAGGTGCCGCGTAACGAACAGCAGGTCAGTATCGACGCATCCTTTATGCTCACGCCGGAGGTCAATTTAACGATGACCGGGTCTCGGGTCTGGAACAACACCAATTACCAGTATGCCTATACCAACGTCAAACCAGAGGATGGCTACACATTCTGGATCCAGGTCAACGTCATGCTGGAAAAACTGCTTGGTCTGTGAGGGCTGCGAACAGGGAAAACTGCCGGCCCGTCCTGGCGCCGGCAAAATGTGTTTACGGTTATCATTGCTGATGGCAAATCATATTCGTATCCGTACCGAACCTTCTGCGTCCCAGCCCCAGGGATTGCATTTTCCTGACGATGGTGGGCTGGGATACGCCCAGGGCGGCGGCAATATGATAGGTGGTTTTATATTTATCCTGGGCCAGCGCCAATACAGTCCTTTCAATTTGCGACAGAATATCCGGCAGGGTATGGTTAAGACGCAGCTGCCTGGCGCAAAAATTCAATGCTTCGTCATCCAGATGGTCAGGTTGCGGATGCTGTTCATTCTTGCATAGCAGTGGAGAGATGATTTCTTCGGTAATGAAATTTTCCTCGGAACAAATATACAAATATTCAATGATGTTTTCCAGTTCGCGGATATTGCCCGGCCAGGCGTAATTGACTAACAGTGTCAACGTCGGGGCGGGGAATCTGATTATTCTGTTATAAAGAGCATCAAATTTATGCAGGAAATGTTCAGTCAGTAACGGAATGTCGCTTTTTCTTTCCCGTAAAGGGACGAGATGAATCGGAATAAGGTTAATGCGGTAAAAAAGATCTTCACGGAATTTTCTCTCGGCGACTTTTTTATCCAGATCGGCATTGGTGGCGGCAATGACGCGCACATTCAGTTTGACAGGTTTAGTTCCGCCTAAGCGGACGATTTCTTTTTGCTGCAAGACGCGTAACAATTTCGCCTGGGCCTCGAAGGGTAAATCGCCGATTTCATCCAGGAATATTGTTCCGCCGTTGGCCTGCTCAAAAAAACCGGCTCTTCCTGAACCGGCGCCGGTGAATGCGCCTTTTTCATAACCGAAAAGCTCACTTTCTATAAGGCTGACCGGTATTGCCGCACAATTAAGCTTGATAAAAGGCCGGTCTGCCCGCGCGCTTAGTTTTTGGATATTCTCAGCCACCACTTCTTTACCTGTGCCGGATTCTCCGCGTATTAAAACGGATGCATCCGTTTTTGCGACCCGCAGCATGATCCGCTTCAGTTCTTCCATCGGTCTGCTGACACCGATAAAATTAGCGAAAGGTGGGGAAGCCGGCCCTGCTATTTTTTCCAATGGTTCATGATAGGATTCGAATGAATAAATCGGATAGTTGAATTTGGCATGCAGTTTCTGGAAAAAAGATTGCGCATACAAGATAGACACCACATGTTCAATCTCGTTTTCTTCATCAAGCACCGGCATACCTGACACAAAAGCCATTTTTTCCGGTAACAGATGATGAACAAAAAACGCCATGGCCTCTTTCTTTTGTTTGAGGACTTCGGTGGTAATCGCGCTTTTGAAATATTTTCCTTCTTTAATAATATCGTCAATGCTCCGGCCAAGGATGGCATCAGCCTCTATGATGGGGTTTTCCCGCAAGTAAGCCAGGTTGATATATTCCGTTACGCCGCTGGAGTTGGTTATATAGATAGGGCATTCCAGGGTATCGACGATTTTCTTGAAATCTATCCCAGCCTCGTTAGCCGTTTGGAGAAAATTTGCGCTGGACATGATGGGCCTCTTGAAAACCGGTGATGGTAAAACAGACTATACCGGCTCAAGGAACCAGCGAATGTTAGATCAAGTTATAAATAAATTTGATGGCTGGATATGTGAAATAAATCACATATCGATCCGGTCTTAAGCAGCATTTTTATTTATGTTAAGAAGTAATAGATTTCAGGTAAAGATAATGAAAGAAGATCACTTATATTAGGCGAAAGGGCCTCATGGTCTCTTATATTGGCCATCGCCCGCGCTTCAAACCGTCTCCACGGGCGAGGGAGGGTGGCGCATCGCCGTACCCCATCACGGCGCCCACCATCAACCGGCAGGCGGATGCGCCACTAAGCGCAGGAGCGTGACTTCAGAGGGTGCGGCCAGTCGTATCGGCGGTCCCCAATAGCCCGTGCCGCGGCTGGTGTATACCCAAAGATCGTTGAGCTTGTCCAGCCCGTGTACGAACGGCTGCTGCAAACGGACAAAGAACTGCCACGGCAGGAACTGGCCTCCGTGCGTGTGGCCGGACAATTGCAGCGTGAAGCCCGCTTCCGAGGCGGCCGTCGCAGAGCGTGGCTGGTGGGCAAGCAAAAGCCGGAACAGGATATCGCCAGGGGCGCCGCGCATGGCTTTCTGCGGATCGCTTGCGTGCGCCGGGTCGAAGTTGCCGCCGCTGTAATCCGTCACGCCCGCCACGATGGCGCGCGCGCCGCCGTGGTTAACCACCACATGTTCGTTCATCAACACCTGGAAGCCAAGCCGGCGAAACTCAGCGATCCAGGTATCCGCGCCGGCATAATATTCATGATTGCCGGTGACGAAGAAGGTCCCGTGCCGCGCCGATAACGCGCCAAGGGGGCGGGTATCCGCCTCGAGCTGCGGCACGGATCCATCGACGACATCGCCCGTCACAGCAATCAGGTCCGCTTCAAGCGCATTCACGGTTGCGACGATTTTCTCGACATAACCGCGTTTAATGGTCGGGCCGATGTGGATGTCGCTGATCTGCACGATGCGAAAGCCGTCCAGCCCCGCCGCCAGTCCCGCGATAGGGATGTCGATATTTTTCACCGGCGCATTCCGGCGCGCGTTGTAAACGCCCAACAGCGTGAGGAGTATGGCAACGAGCGGTACGCACAGCGCGCTGACGGCGGTGAACTCCGCCGTCGCCGCAGTGACGCCCGGCAAACTGTCCACGGCATGCAGCAAAAGCAACCCTATATCGCGCAGCGCTGTCAGCACCAGCAGCGACGAGAAGAAACCCATCGTGAGTAATCCCGCCCACGCCAGCCGGTCCGACAGCGGCTGTTTTTTTATATTGCGCGCGGCCATGCCGACCGGGATCAGCACAGCAGACATCGCCAGCAGCAGCGCCGCGAGCCATTTGAATGGCGTGCCGACAGGCAAGGCGGCAATGAGCCGCACGCCGATATACACATGCAACAGCGTGACTATGCTGATGAGGCGAATGAAAAATGCGGAACGGAGCATAGATAATCTTTCCTTGTTACATGATATCACCTCTCTCAGGATAGCCGAATTCACTCTCCCGCGTCAGCGTCTGACGTTATCCCCCAGCGGGCGGCGGGGCACTGCTGACGCCGTTTAAGGACGTGCAGATGCCTGACGGTATAGCCGGTTATGACGGCACAGAGACGGCCGGCGGGCATAGGCCGGGCCGCCGCAGGAGGGCAATGGTATTGTGAAGGAGATCAAATAATAGTTAAAACACGGTTTCATTTTTTTATAGTTCGGTGGAGAGTGCTCAGTGTTTAACGGGAAAAGTAGTGTCTAGTGTCTAACTATTCCTTCCGGGCATCGTTTCTCTTACGGATTGTCACCATGACCATGTCAGCAAAAGATAAACTGTACCAGTCCATATTGACCCATTATTCGGGCAATCACAGCGGTTTTACCGCGCTGGATTGCGCGAATTTAGTGCCGATCGGCCGCAGTGTAATCAGTCATTATCTCAATCGGTTATGCGATGATGGGAAATTAATCAAAGAAAACACCCGGCCCGTACGTTTTTTTGTCAATACGGCACAAACACGATCCGTGCTGGCGCGGGTGGAAAAAAAAGCACTGGATGCCTTCAGCCGTCTGATTGGCGTTGAGGGAAGTCTGGCGCAAGCGGTATTAATGTGCCGCTCGGCGGTAGATTATCCCACCGGCGGCCTGCCGGTGCTGCTGGCCGGTGAAAGCGGGGTGGGTAAAAGCCATCTCGCCAGCGTGATATATGACTACGCGCTGGAACGGGGCGTTATCGCGGCTGATAAACCGCTTATCGAGCTGAATTGCGCCGATTATGCCAATAATCCTGAGCTATTGTCCGGCACATTATTTGGTTATATCAAGGGGGCGTTCACCGGCGCCGACCGGGAGAAGCGCGGCGCCTTCGATGAGGCGGACGGCGGTTTTTTATTTCTTGATGAAGTCCACCGGCTCTCCGCCGAAAACCAGGAAAAGCTGTTCCTGTTTATGGATAAAGGCTATTTCTACCGCCTCGGTGATAATCGTACCCGTCGTCCGGCCAGCATTCGGTTTATTTTCGCCACCACAGAAAATATTGATACCGTGTTGCTCAATACTTTCCGCCGCCGCATCCCGGTGCGCGTCACGCTGCCGAATTTCATCTCACGTCCGCTCACTGAACGGGTGGCGCAGGTCGAGTATTTTCTGCATTGCGAGGCACGCAGCCTGGCAAGGGATATTCATCTGGATGCCGCCCTTATGCATCAACTGGTCATGTCGCCGATCAGGGGCAATATCGGCGAATTGAAAAACCAAATTAAGGTGATGTGCGCCAGCGCATGGAGCGACGGGGATAACGCGAAATTTATCACCCTGAATTCGCCGCACCTCCATTCCGGCGGCGGTGAAATGCTGCTGATTTCCCACCGTGACCGGGCCGGTGACGTTGATGTGTCGATGTTGCTGCCTAAAGCGATGCGCGATGACGTCATTTTCAAAGAGTTCTGCCACAGCGGCAATACGCTGTTGCTCAATCGCAAGCTGGAACAATTGCTGACGACGATTGGCGGCGTTCTGAATCCGGCCTCGCCTTACAGCGGTTATGTCTGGCAAAACACCATGCATGCCATCAATGAGCTGGAGAACTTAACCGGCCTGACGTTCAGTCAGGATCACCGCAAAGCTGTCTGGCTGTGCCTGAATTACGCGTTACATCATGCCGGCGGCGCAGCACAGGCCGATGAACTGCGGGCGATAACCGATTATGTTTCCAGCAAGGCGCGGTTGCTGGCCGGTGAGTGCGTAGACCTGTTGCGACAGCACGTCGTTAATGAGGCTTTTTTACTGTTGCCGCCGCTGCTCGGCAGCGCATTTAACACCCTGGCCGGTGACGATGACCTCATCCAGGGGGTGATTGTTTCCCACGGACGCTCCACGGCGTCCAGTCTGGCGGGTATCGCCAATCAGCTGACCGGCGGTTATATATTTAAAGCTTTCGATATGCCCAACGCGACCTCGACACGCGAGATCATTGATATGCTGATCAAGCACCTGGACGCCATCAAGCAGAGCGCCGGATTGATAATCCTGGTGGATATGGGGTCGCTGAAGGCGATTTATGAGGAAATAAAACTCCATCTGCATGGCGAACTGCTGGTGATCAATAACGTCAGCACCGCCATGGCGCTGGATATTGCCTCAAAGATCCAGTCACGCCTGGCGATGAAGGACATTATCGACAGCGTCAAAGGCGCCTATGAAGTGGAAACCCGCTACTACGCCGGCGTGCTGCCGGGAAATAAAATTATCATTACCTGTATTTCCGGCGAAGGCATCTCGCACAAACTCAAAGATATCGTGCAGCGTTATCTGGCCTGCGATCAGATTGATATCGTCACTATGGAATATGACGATGTGAAATGGAAAATCGCCCGCTCTGACCCGGCGCTGAACGGCACGCGGCTTATTATCACTACCACCGATCTGGATGCGGGCTATATTCCGCTGTTAAGCGTGGAACAACTGATTAAAGAGAAAACCGCCGTATTGCGCCGCGACTATTTTACCGATCTGCTGACCTCGGACGGACTGGAAACAATGATTGACGAGGTGGTTAAATTATTTACTGTGGAAGGCGTTGCCGGCAGGCTTAACTTTCTCAATCCGGTGGTGATCATTGATGAGGTGGACGCGGTCATTAAGCAGTACGAATCCTTTTATAAAATACATTTCGAAAGTTATCTGCGCATTAATTTATTTATGCATCTTGCCCTAATGATTGAACGCGTCATGGTCAATGCCGGGATGCGTAACCGTGATGACGCGCAGCTAACCGCTGACCAACACGCCTTTGTCGCAGGGCATGACACCTTTTTCCTGGCGCTGAACCGCAAATATCACATCGCGCTGCCCGTCACCGAGGTTCTGATGATTTATGAAATCATGGAGCCCTGGATCGCCCCACAGCCGGCGTGACCCTGTCCTTTGGCCTTGCGGCATACTTTACCGTCGGGCACATGTTTCCACACTCGGTTTTCCAGTGCTTTGAACAGAAATATTAGTGTGGAAAACAATAATTAATCCTTTGTTTTTAAACAAAATTTATTTAATGGCATAGCTCTTGCATTGCCAGGGCGGGTTATCAGTAATCATTTAAGGAAAGCGGAATGCGAGAGGTCTTTATCGCCAGTCATGGCCAGTATGCTAAAGGCATTATTTCCGGGCTTGATTTACTTATCGGCAACGATCATGGCGTCACTCCCATATGCGCTTACTGTGGCGACATTGGCTCCACGGCTGATTTGACACGGCGCTTCAACGCTATCGCGTTGGAAGCGGCGCGGCGCGGCAATGAGCTGGTGCTGTTTACCGATATGAAAGGCGGTAGCGTTAATAATACGGCGATTCAAGTGATGATGAATTTTCCCCATATGCATGTGATTAGCGGCGCTAACCTGATCATGCTGATGGAGTTCTGCATGTCGGAACTCGCGGAAACGGCGGCGCGCATCGCGGAAGCTATCCATATGGCCACCCAGGCCATGCAGTATATGAATACGCTGCCGGAAATTGTCAGCGCGCGCCAGAATCTGGGCGGCGCTAACCGCGATGACGATGATTTCTTCGCCGCGGAGGAAAAGCAATGAGCGTCGTGCTTGAATCCCTGGACCCGCGTTACGCTGCGGGGCAATCCTATTTGACGCCGGCATGGCTGCAGGCCGCGATTGGCGACGTGCTGAAAAGCATCGATGCCATGTTGCCGCGTTTTACCGCCACGTTCCCAGCGGCCAGCGCGCGGGACGGGCGTTACCCGGCGGTAGAGAAAGTGGACTGGACCGAGGGCTTTTGGACCGGCCTTCTATGGCTGGCGTGGGAGGTCACCGGTGACGACAAATACCGCCGCTGCGCGCAAGGGCTGCTGGTAAGCTTCGAGGAGCGTCTCGACCGGCTGATCAAAGTGGATACTCACGACCTGGGTTTTCTGTATCTGCTTTCCTGCGTCAATGCCTGGACGCTGACCGGCAATGAACGTGCACGCGACCTGGCGTTACGCGCCGCGGAATTGCTGTACCGCCGCTTTAACCCCACCGCAGGCGTTATCCAGGCGTGGGGGGATTTAAGCGATCCGGCGCGCCAGGGGCGCATGATTATCGACTGTAATCTGAATGTGCCGTTGCTGTTCTGGGCGGCGAACGAAACCGGCAACCGGCAGTGGCGGGAGGCGGCCCGATGCCATTTGGCGCAGGCTTCACGTTATCTGGTGCGCGACGACGCCTCCACCTTTCATACCTTCTACCTGGATATCCACAACGGGCAACCGTTGCGCGGCGATACCCATCAGGGGGTCAGCAATGATTCCTGCTGGTCGCGCGGGCAGGCTTGGGGGATGTACGGCTTTGCGCTCGGCTTTAATCACACCGGCGATGCCGCCTATACCGAGCTGTCGCGCAAGCTGAGCCACTACTTTCTTAACCGCTTGCCTGATGACTATGTCTGTTATTGGGATTTGATATTCAAGCCGCAGGACCACGCATTCCGTGATACCTCCGCCGCCGCGATCGCGGTGTGCGGGCTGGCCGAATTACTGAAACAACTGCCGCTCAGCGATCCGCTGCGCCCCGCTTATATCAACGCTATCGGCCTGATGATGCGCAATCTGCACCATCATTATTTCGCGCATCATGAAGATGGCCTGCTGCGCGAGGGGGTATACAACCATGGCCGCAATATGGGCATTAATGTGCCTAATCTCTGGGGCGATTATTTCTATTTCGAAGCGCTGGTGCGCCTATCCCGTATCTGGACACCCTACTGGTAAAGACGAATAACAGGAGAAAAAAACATGATTTCATTGGTTCGTATTGACGATCGATTAATCCACGGCCAGGTGGCGGTGGTATGGACTAAGCACCTGGGCGTGAACCGCATTCTCGTGGCGAACGACCAGATCGTGGCCAACGACGTGCAGAAAATGTCGCTGCGCATGGCGGCGCCGGATACGGCGAAATGCGCCATCATGGCGGTTAAGGACGCCGGGGATACCCTTAACGATCCGCGCTCCGCGGACATGAAAATCCTGGTGATCGTCAACAATGTGGCCGATGCCCGCCGCCTGATTGAGCAAGTACCCGCCATCAAGCACCTGAACGTCGCCAATTACGGACGTATCACCGATAACCTGGCGGCTAAAACCAAAATCAGCGACACCGTTTATGTGACGCCGCAAGACGTGGCGGATTTCCTCGCCATTGCCGGGTGCGGCGTAAAAGTGGACTACCAGGTGTTGCCTTCCCACCCGGTGAAAAATCTCATTGAGATGCTTAATAACGCCTGAAAAGCGAGGACAGTATGTTAACTCCGGCATTACTTGTTGCTCTGGTGATGTATATCGCCAAATTCTTCGACCACACCCTCGGCCAGCCGTTAATTGAACGTCCGCTGGTCTGCGGCGCCATGGTGGGATTGGTGTTGGGCGATTTTCAGCAGGGCATCATTATCGGCGCCAGCCTGGAACTGATTTTCCTCGGCACCATCACTATCGGCGGCTCGGTGCCCGCCGATCTGGCGGTGGGTTCGGTGCTGGCCACCGCCTTTACCATCCTGACCCATGCCGAACCGGCGGTGGCCGTGGCGCTGGCATTGCCGATAAGCCTGCTGGCGGTGTTTGTCTACCAGGTGCTGAAGCTGGTGTACACCGCTCTGGTGGAAAAATATGACGCCCTGCTTGAACAGGGCCATGATCGCGCGGCGCTTGGCCTGACCTTCGGCATGACGATGTTTTATGGCGTGCCGTTTGCGATCATCGCCTTTTTCGGCGTGCTGTTCGGCACCGACGTTATCCGCAGCCTGGTGGAGAACATCCCCGGTACCGTGATGCGCGGCATGACCGCGGTGGGCGGCATCCTGCCGGCGCTGGGGTTCGCCATCCTGCTTAGAGCGCTTTGGCATCGCAATATCGCCGCCTTCTTTTTTATTGGTTTTGCGCTGGCGGCGTATTTGAAACTGCCGATCATGGGTATCGCCATTATCGCCGCCTCCATAGCGGTTTACCTGTGCTTTAACGAATTCAATCAACTCAAATTAAACAAACAAAACGCCGGCAATGCGCATGCGGTTTCCGTCGACGATAAGGATGGGTTCTTTAATGACTGATATCCAGATAAGAGACACTGTCGCCTATAGCAGCGATAAAGACGAAAAGAAAATGTTCCGCCAGTTATTTATCCGCCAATTCCAATTGCTGGGGGCGATGAATTTTACCCGCATGGAGGGCTTGAACTATGGCTGGGCGCTGGCGCCGATGCTGCGCAAAATCTATCCAGAGCCTCATCGCTATCTGGATGCGCTTAAGCGCAATAGCCAATTTTTCAATACTAACCAGCATCTGGCGCCGTTTATTATGGGTTTGACGTTATCGATGGAAAAGGAGAATGCCGGTAATCCGGCATTTGATACCTCGAGTATTAACGGCATTAAAGTGGCGCTGATGGGTCCATTTGCCGGTGTAGGCGACTCATTTTTTTACGGCGTGCTGCGTATTATCGCCACCGGCATAGCCATTGGCTTGTCTTCGCAGGGTAACCCTCTCGGGCCGCTGTTGTTCCTGCTGATATACAACATTCCCAGCTATTTGATTCGATATTACGGCGGGGTCATGGGCTACCGGCTCGGGTCGAAATATATCGCCGAGGCCACCCAATCTGGGCTGCTGGGGTGTATCACTAAGGCGTCCTCCATCATGGGGTTGATGATGGTAGGGGCGATGAGCGCCTCGATGGTAAAGTTCACCACCACGTATAAAACCACCATTGCCGGGCAGCCATTCGTGTTGCAGGAGATCCTCGATAAAATTTGCGTTGGGTTGATTCCGCTCCTGCTGGTGCTGGTTTGCCTGCGTCTGCTGAATAAAAAGGTCAGCCCGAACAAAGTGCTTATTGTCCTGATTGTGCTTGGCTTCGCCGCCGCCGGCATCGGCATTGTCTAACCCCCATCCCCTTTTCATGCGAAGAGGGGATGACTTATGGACTCAGGATATGCTTTGTCACGCCGCCTGCTTTTCCAACCAGCCTGAAAAATTTTTGCACGTTTTCTCCCGTGGCCGTTGGCAACGGCTTTCCGCGCTATGCCGGCTTTACCCGCGTATCGTGACGCAGGATATGCTGGCGCAGGAATTACCAAAGCTGGCGCAGGTTGAGGTGATCTTCTCAAGTTGGGGAATGTTTCCACTGAGCGAACGGCAGCTCGATCAATTACCAAAACTGAAAGCGGTGTTTTACGCCGCCGGGACGACGCAAACGTTCTCAGCGCCATTGCTGTCGCGGGGGATAACCGTGGTCAGCGCCTGGCGGGCCAACGCCGTGTCGGTGGCGGAATTTTGTCTGGCGCAGATCCTGCTGGCTTGCAAAGGCTATTTCCGTAATCATCGCGACTATGGCGCTCCCGCGGTATTTGATGACCTGAGTAACCGGCATCCTGCGCCCGGCGCTTATGGGGAACAGGTGGCATTGCTCGGCGCCGGAGCGATAGCACAAACGTTAACCGGCTTGCTGGCGCCATTCGAGCTTGACGTCGTCAGCGTGCCGTCGCGCGCTGCGCGCCGGACGGTATCGCTGGAGCAGGTGTTTGAAACGGCGTTCGTTATCAGCAACCATCTGCCGAATCGTCCCGATAATGTCGGCGTGCTGAATGGGAGTTTGTTTCGCCGCATGCGCCCTGGGGCGGTGTTTATCAATACCGGGCGCGGCTTACAGGTGAATGAGCCGGAGCTGATTGAGGTATTCAGCCGGCGCCCGGACCTTACCGCGTTGCTGGATGTCACCAAACCGGAACCACCCGTGGCCGATTCGCCACTCTACCAACTGCCGAATATCCAATTAAGCAGCCACATCGCCGGCGCGTTGAATCATGAAACCCAGCGCCTGGCTGACTGTGTACTGGCGGAATTCAGTCGTTGGCTACAAGGAGAAGCCCTTTGCCATCAGATAATGACATAACCGCTGCTGCGAGAGGTAGCTGCTATCGCCTGGTTGTTTTTGATCTGGATGGTACGGCGTTGACCCCGCAAAAAAAACTCACCCCGCGGTTCAAAGACGCGGTACAGCGCGCAGCCAAGCTTGGCGTCACGATCGCCCTGGCCTCGGGACGTTCATTGGACAGCGTGCGCAATGTGCTGCGGCAATTACCGTTGGGCGATATGCCTGGTTACGTCATCGCCTGTAACGGCGCTATTATCTGGAGCCAGCAACAAAGACAGTGTATTGCCGAGGAATGTCTCGACCACCGCGATGTCCTGATATTGAGTCAGCTCGGCCGGCGGTTGGGGTATGCCTGCTATATGCTCGAAAATAATCAGCTACTGACTGATTTTCCGCTCACCTCAGACGCGGGCGGGCATCTGTTTAGTCAACTGCCGGTGATGACATTGCCAGACGGTTGGCAGAATACGCCGCGCCGCCCGCCAAAAATGATGTTTATCGAGCAAAAGGAAAAAATCGACGCGTTACCGATATTGATCCCTGCGGATATCGCCGGATGCTATCATTTTGTTCGCAGTGAGCCTAACTATTATGAAGTGATGAAAAAGGGCGTACATAAAGGTTCCGCCTGCCGAACTTTGGCCGCACGTCTGGATATTCCAGCGAGGCATATTATCGCAGTGGGCGATGAACAAAATGATAAAGAAATGCTTTTCTTTGCCGGCGTAGGGGTGGCAATGGGCAATGCTGCGCCAGAAATAAAATCACTGGCCGATTGGGTGACGGATAATAACGAACATGATGGGGCGGCAAAGGTTCTTGAGCATTTTGTTATTAACAGTAAATTATTTGAGTGTGATTAGGTTCAAATTTAGTGTTGATGATTGCCCTGAGTTTTTTAAACACAATGTTATAGCGGGCGTATTATTTTTGGAGTGTAGAAAAAATAACGATATATACAAATAACCCATTGTAAATAAAGCAATTAATAATCTGGCATAACAATTGCTTTATTGTCATGTCGGCGAAAAGTTTTAACTTTATTTCTTTTGGCCGATAAGGATAAGGTAATGAATTTTTTGATGAGATAAACAATATCGTTGTCATTTAATAAGCTGATACACGGAATGGCTGTTTCCGTGGGTCCCTGTTTATCACAAATGATCAAACAAAAATAAGAGCAGGATAGAATATGAAAAAAATAACTTTTCTGGCCATAGGTCTGCCTGTGGCCTGTTGTACCCTGAACGCCATGGCATCCGCTACCTGGATCGATAACCGTTATGCACATACCACCGCATCAGAGAAAAACCAGTATAAAATTGGCGCCGGTCATATTTTTGATAATGGGGCTGGTGTGCTGGTCTCGTCAATGTATGATTTGGGCCAGGATTTCGGTCAGTTGAGAAGTTCTTTTCAGGAATATGAGGGATGGTATCCGGTACCTTTAGCCGATAAATGGAGTATTACCCCAGGCGGCTTAACGGATATTGATAGTGGCGGCACCAAACTGGCGCCCTATGTCAGCCTGGATTATAAATTCAGTAAAGTTTTTAATGTATCAACGCGTTATCGTTATAATCACATGACCCACCAGGAAAGGGACTATAATAATGAAATGGATTATAATGATAGTCATCAAATTGATCTGTTCCTGAACTATCAGGCCACGGATAAATTATGGCTACAGCTTAATCCTGAGTTTTTCATTAATACAGGCGATTATTATGCTTCCAATGGTAAAAAAACCCATTGGGAACCGAGCATTGTCGCCCGTTATCGTGTTAATCAGCATTGGATGCCCTATGCGGAAGTGGCATGGCTGGACCAGGATCAAAATAATGATAATCAGGTGCGGTTCCGTTTAGGAATTCGCTATTATTTATTCTGATAAAGGGGGTGGGTGAGCGGCCCACCCAAACGCTATGAGAGTAAAACAGGTGGCGCTATTATTGGCGCCGGGATTTGAAGAGGCCGAGGCGATTATTATCCTTGATGTGCTAAAGCGGCTTGATATAGCGGTAACCATGCTGGCCTGCTGCGCCACTCGCACGCTGGTCAGCTACCACGGCCTGCATGTAACGGCTGATGCGTTAATCAGCGAAAGTCCAACGGCGCTGTACGACGCGGTCGTGATCCCGGGCGGCCCCCTCGGGGCGCAAAACCTCGCTGAGAACCAGGCCGCGATCGATTTTATTCGTCGCCATGATAATGCGGGAAAATGGCTTTGCCCGCTATGCTCAGCGGCCGCACGCGTCCTTGCCCCGCATAAGCTGTTAAAAGGACGCCGTTATGTCTGTTCCGGCACTTTGTCGGCTACCGTTACTGACGGCGTGTATGTCGACGCCCCGGTAGTGGAAGACGGTAATTTATTAAGTGGACGGGGGCTGGGGACGGCGTTCGATTTTGCCTTTTCCATTGCAATGCGTCTAACCGGCGATGAGGCGCGGATACGCCGGCAGGCCGAACATATTTACCATCGCTTATCCCTTGGGCTGTAGCGTCTGTGGGGCGGATTTACCGCCCCCGGCGTTATTTTTTCTTAACTGTAAAATAGTCAAAGTGGATATTTCCGTTGGAATGGTGATTCGTTGAAGCCGCATAGATACCCATTTTAGCGCCGACCCATTTTCCCGCGCCGGCGGAAAACCGTGGCGATACCGTTGCCCAGGCCTGCCCAGCGGCGTGATAGCGGAAATGGCAAATCCCGTCATCGCCGACATCGCAGGCCAGCGCCAAAAGCCGATAATCGGTGACATCAGCGACCGGCGCCCTGTGCTCCGTCAAGATACCGCGCTCGCTTATCCAGCCATGGCGCAAGCCAAGCCATAGGCGCTTTTGTTCTAGATACAGCGTCAGCGCGGCGTAGCGTTCTCCATAAACCATCAGCCCGCCTTCATCCCCGGGTTGCAGAAAGTGCGGGGTAACGCCGCAGCACACGGAAAAACGGACGGCTGGAAATTTCTGCAGCAGGAGCTGTGGCGTCGTATATAACGCCGGTACGCCATTCCAGGCAGCTAAGGGCGCGCAGCGCAGCCGTAGCCCCGGCCGGCCGGGGCTTATCCAGTCGTCAGCGGGATTGGCCTGCCATTGCCACTGCTTACCGGGGCGGCCGTCGGCAAAATCATCGCTGGACTGGATTTCGCCGGGGCAGTAAGGCAAATCGGGTATCGGATGTATGAGCACCGGTTGCCCTTTGCCGGGTTCGTCGCTGGTCTCGCCGATCAGCGGCCAGCCGTCGTCGAGCCAACGCAGCGGCTGCAAATGAACTATCCGGCCATACAGGCCTTTATCCTGAAAATGGAGAAACCAATCCTCGCCATTCTCCAGCGCCACCCAGCCCCCCTGATGTGGACCGTTAACAGAGGTGTCGCCCTGGTGCAGTACATCGCGACTTTCCCACGGCCCCTGAAGGCGGGCGGCGCGCAGCACGGTTTGCCAGCCGCGTTTTACTCCGCCGGCCGGAGCGAATATCCAGTATTCGCCTGCGCGTTTGTACAGCTTTGGCCCCTCAAGCGTCGGATGGGAGGGCGTGCCGTCAAAAATAATCTGCCCGTCATCCAGCAAACGCGAGGCATCTGGCGTCATCTCGATTAACTGAAGCTTATTTTTGATGCCGCTGCGGCTATAGGCGAAGGCATGGACCAGCCATGCGCGGCCGTCGTCATCCCAGAACGGGCAGGGATCGATCCAGCCGGACACTTTTTGCAGGCAATGCGGCGCGCTCCATTCCCCCAGCGGATCGGTGCTGTGACAGACAAAAATACCCTCGTCCGGGGTACTGAAAAAAACCCAATAGCGCCCGGCATGATAACGAATACTGGGGGCCCAGATGCCCTTGCCGGGTTGCACTGCGTTATAGCTGGCAAACGGCAGCCGCGGCACCACATGGTTGACCAGCGTCCAGTGGATCAAGTCGCGCGAGTGCAGCAGGGGCAGGCCGGGAACGTGATTAAAACTGGACGACACCAGCCAAAAATCGCCGCCGGTCCTGATGATATCCGGGTCGGCATAGTCGGCGTGGATAATGGGATTTTTATAAAATAAAGACATTGGCCTGTTCGCTGTTGTGTAGAACCTGACAGGATGAGAAGCAATTTTTACGCCAAGAATTAAAATTCATATATATCAATATATTGAGATTTATCGTGACCAGTAATCGCCCTGGGCGGCCTTGTGTTGAATGCCTGCGCCTTACAACTTACTCGCGAAAACTCAGCGTGACCTTAAATGCCGCGGCCGGGGAAACAACAACCCTGTTATGGGTTGCGCTGAACCGGATATCTCCTTTCTCCAGGACGGCTCTTACCTGTGCCAGGGACGATACCCGAAACTCCAGTGCGCTCATTCTCGTTTCCCCGGCGTAATCCTCCGGCAGGGCGATAAACGCCTGTCTGGCTTGCTCGGGAGTGATAAACCGCAGCCGGGTTTTCCCCGCCTGCAGGAAATATTCCCCGCCCATTTTGCTGAACGCATGTTCCGGCCCGAACAGCTGCGCATAGATCTGCATGGCGTTTTCCGTATCGTCCGCCACCATCACAAACCCGCAGAGATCCTGCACGCCATTCGGATGTTGCTGCCACGCTGGCTGCCATACCGCATCGGGCGTCAGATGCTGGCAGAAAAAACTGAAACCGTTGGGGATCCGGCGGGCATCGATACGGGTGATGCAAAACCGGGCTTCAACAATGCGGCTATCGGGCAGGGTAACCCGGCGGGAAAAAGCGGTCGGCGGCTCGGCTGCCAACCGGCAGGCTTGTAACTGCCGAAAGGCCGCACCGGCATCGCCCGTTTTCCAGACCAGACCGGCTAAGCCCAACGGCGGTTGCCACAAACCTTTAGCGGCGCCGGTGTTATCTTGTTCATAGCCCAGCAGTTCCAGGTAGTTTTCGCCAAAAATCGCCAGATGATTACTCGAACCCATCGAGTGATGCCCGCGTGCGGTCAACTGAAATCCCAGGCGGAGAAATAACGCCCGCGCATCGTCAAGATGATCGTCAACATTGATCACCGCGTGATCGATCACCGGGGTTAACTGAGACATAGCCTATTCTCCCAATCTGTTTGTATTGGCGTCGTTGAACATGGGGTGGAGGATAAAAGCATGGTTTACGCGGTGCGCCCTCCAAAGTAGAGTTCGCTCATGCGCGTATCGCTAAGTAAATCACGGGCATTGCCGGTCAGCGCGACGTTGCCGAGCGCAAGAATATAGGCGCGGTCGGAGATATGCAGGGCTTCCATCGCATTTTGCTCGACCATCAGAATAGTGACTTTTTCCAGCTGGCGAATGGCCTGAATCGCGCTGAATACTTCGTCGAGCATTTTCGGTGACAGCCCGGCTGAAGGCTCATCCAGCAGCAAAATGGCCGGTTCGGGCATCAGCGCGCGGGTGAGGGCCAGAATCTGCCGTTCGCCGCCGGACAGCGCCGAGGCCGGCGCCTGCCATTTTTTCCGCAACAAAGGATACATTTCGCAGAGTTGTTCCATGCGCCGTTTACGTTTGGCCGGCGGCAAAAACTGGCCGCCGGTTTGCAGATTTTCCGCCACGCTCAGGCTATTGAACACATTATCGAGCTGCGGAACAAAACCCAGCGAGCATTCGCGGACTTTGCGGTGGATCGGGATGGTGCCGGTTTCCTCGCCGTTAAGACGAACCTCGCCATGGCGCGGCGTCAGAAACCCGGCGATGCATTTGAGCAGGGTGGATTTCCCACAGCCGTTTGGCCCGAGCAGGGTGACGATTTCCGCCTGGGAAACGTCCAGCGAAATGCCCTGCAGAATATCCACGCCCGGGGTGTAACCGGCGACGACATCATGAATTCTGATCATACGGCCTCCTTCAGGGCTCGGCTTGCGCCGCCGAGATAGGCATCCAGCACTTCCTGGTTTTTAGATAAATCATCGGGATGGCAACTGGCGACGATATGCCCGCGATCCAGCACAATGCAACGCTCGCAAAGCGATGTTATAAAGTGCATATCATGCTCGATGATAACCAGTGAAATACCGTTGCCGCTAAGGGTTTGCAGCGTCGCCACCAACTCCTGACGCAGTGTCGGGTGTACACCGGCCATCGGTTCGTCAAGCATCAGGATGTCCGGATCGCCCATCAGCGCACAGGCAATGCCCAGCAGTTTTTTCTGGCCGCCGGAAAGCGCCGCAGCGGGCAGATCCCGTACTTTGGTCAATAGCAGTGTGTCGAGCAATCCGGTGGCTTTCATATGATCTTTCCTCTCAGCCCGCCGCCCGGAAGGCAGTGAAAACAGCCCGTTCCAGATACCGTGATGACGGGTGCCGGCGGCCATCACCACCTCCATGACCGTCATTTTCGCCGGCATGGCCGGGAGCTGGAAGGTGCGCGCAATGCCTGCCCTGATGATGCGGTGTGGGGGCATTTTGTCGATGCGCTCTGCGCCGGCGGTAATCGTGCCGCTGTCGATGGCGGTAAACCCGGAGATCGCGTTGAGCAGGGTGCTTTTTCCGGAACCGTTCGGCCCCAGCAGCCCCAGGATCTCGCCTTTTTGCAGGCTAAACGTGACCGATTTCAGCACCTGATTGCCCCCGAAGGCTTTGCTGATGTTGTCCACGAACAGAGATATCGTCATGGCATGATCCTCAGCTTTTCAGGCAGAATACCGCCCGGACGCAGTAACAATCCGATCAGCATCACCAGCCCCACCAGCCCGAGGCGCAGCGCGCCGGTCAGATCAGAACTCATCTGCAGCCAGTCTTTGGCGAAGGGAATAAAGTTGTATAACCCTTCGACCACCACCACCCCAGCCAACACCCCGCGCACATTGCCGATGCCGCCGATCATCACCATGCTCCAGATAAGGAAGGTTTCGGAAGAAAGCAGGTAATCCGGGCTGACGTAGTTGGTGTACCAGGCAAGCAACATCCCTGCGATAGCGCACATTACCGCGCTGCACATCAGTGCCCGGCATTTGAGCCACAGCAGTGAATATCCCAGGCACATCGCCAGTTGCGGCTGTTCGCGCATCAGCCGTAAAGCACGCCCGAACCGGCTGTTGCCCACGCGTACAGAGATAACAGTGCAAAGAGCGATACACAGCAGGACCAGCACGGTGAAGATCAGTACATCCTGTTGTTGCAGACCCGTAGACCACGGCGCGGAAATGTTGCCGATCCCCTGGCCGCCGCCGGTCAGTCCTTCTTCGTTGATCACCGCAATACGGATGATTTCCGCCAGCGCCAGCGTGGCGATCCCCCAGTAATCGGCGGAAAGCTGACGCCCGAGCAGCGCCATGACGGCGCAGACCATCATGGCCAGCACGATCCCGGCCGGGATCACCAGCCATAAAGGCAAGGAAAACTGGCTGCCGATCCCGATGGCGTAAGCCCCGATACCGACAAACGCGATATGACCGAAGTTGAGCAAACCGGCATAACCGGCCTGCAGGTTAAGCGCCAGCGCAATCATCGCGTAAATGCCGGCGATGCAGAAAATATGCAACAGAAATTCAGACACGGCGCACCTCCCGGTTGAATAAGCCATAAGGGCGTAGCAGCAGGGCCAGCAGCAGCATCACGAACGACGCCGCGTTAATCCAGGTGGTTGGCATAAACACCATTTCCTCGCCATACAGCCATCCCCAGTTAATGTTGGTGACCAGTGTTTCCGTCACGGCAATCAGCAGCGCGCCGAAAATGGCGCCCATCGGGTTGCCCAGCCCGCCGAGAATGGCGGCGGCCAGTACCGGTAGCATCAGGTCATTTCCCTGGTTGATATACGCGCTGCCGTTCATGGCGATCAACGCGCCGCCGACGGCGGCGATCATGCCGGCGATCATATTGACGGTGTGGATGATGGCTTTGGCATTCAGACCGGATGCCGCCGCCAGCTCGCGGTTACTGGCCAGCGCGCGAATGGAACGCCCCTGCGGGGTGAAAAACAGTAAAAAGTTGAAGATAAGAATGATGGCGACCGTGGCGACGAGGCTCCAGCATTCGTCAGCGGAAATGCGGATTTCGCCCCACTGCCAGGTATTGCCGATCGGCAGGTGATAGCTGACGGGCGCCGATCCCTCGACGCCTAATATCAGTGCAATCATGACCATCGAGACGGCGAGGGAGCCTATCATGGCATTCGCCGCCCCGGCGTTAAGCAGGCGCTGAAACACCCAGTGATGCAGCAGCACGGCTAAAATGCCGCACGACAGCGCTGAAAACAACACCGCCAGCGAAAAAGGCATGCCCATTTTCATGCCGCCGGCGGTCAGGAAGGCCCCGACCATGGCGTACTGTACATGGGCGATATTGGCAAACCGTACCAAACCGTAGACCAGGCTCAGCCCGAGCGCGACCAGGGACAAATCGGCGGTGCGGATTAGCGTATCAACAATAAACTGCAACATGATGCTTTCCTGAACAAAATGACACAAGGAAACGATCGCGGCCGGTGACCTTAGCGCGCTACGGGTTCGCCGTTAAAGGCTTTCACCTTCAGGTAAGGTTGGGTCTGGCGCTGATTATCAGCGTCCAGATTCAGCGTGCCGGTTATGCCGGTAAATGTCGGCGCGACCGTTTTCATGGCGGCGATCAGCGCCGCCGGGCTGGCGTCGTGGGCTTTATCGATGGCCGCCGCAGCCAGCATGATGCTGTCATAGGCGTAGCTGCCGTAGACGGAACGGGGTTTTTCGTGGAAACGCTGCTGATAGTTGTCGCCGTAACTCTGGCCGTCGGTTTTTTGCGCCATGCCGGACACTTCCATGCCGATCTGCCCGTTGGTGTATTGCGCCGGTGAATCGGCAATCGCCATGGTCAGATACATGCCATACCACGGCGTTTTGCCCATGCCCAGTTCCCAGGCTTCACGGTTCAGGACGATGGCGTCCTGGCCGTAGCTGGTGTAGACATAGGCGTCAGGTTTGGCGCGGGATAGTTGCTCCAGTTCGCGGCGGTAGGAAGGCTGGCCGCTGGCGTACAGCACTTTCGCCGTCACTTTACCGCCCAGCTTTTCAAACGCCTGCCTGAACTGCTGCGCCATGCCCTGGCCGTAAGCGCCATCCGGCGCGATAAAAGCGACATTGTGATAACCCTGTTTCCACACGTCATCGGCGGAAAAACGGGCGGAAAGATCATCCAGGCCGATCACGCTGTAAGAGGATTGGCCTATTTTTCGTACATCCGCGCTGGTGCCGGAAATGTTGATGTGGACCAGATTGTTCTTCACCAGATACTGGCCGATGGGAATGGTGACGCTTGAGGAAAAATCGCCCACGACCAAGGGCACTTTATCCACCTGGGTGAGTTTCCTGACCGCATTCAGCCCTGTTACCGGGCTTCCCGCCGAGTCTTCCACCACCACATCCAGCTTTTGTCCCGCGACGCCGCCTTTGGCATTGAGCTTCTCAACGGCCAGTTCAATACCACGACGCTGATCTTCACCAATGCTGGCGCTGGTACCGGTTAAGGGCAGGATGGCGCCCAGTTTGATATCGGCTAAAGCGGGGGGAACGGCGCTCAGCAACGGCAGGCTGGTCAACGCAGACAGAATAACGATACGGCGAAAGCGGGTTTTCATTAGGGTTCTCCGGAGCTTTTAGTACTACGATAAAGTGAATGAACAAGTGAATACACTTATGTTCAAAGGCAAGTTTTATGCCATGTGTACACTTATTAAAAAAACAACGCGTGAAGGGTGGGGCAAAAAGATCAAATAATGAAGGAAAACAACGGAAAAAGGTGTAATAAAAAAGGTTAAACCGGGCAGGGCGCTATGATTCATTTATCCAGATTTAAAATATCTCTTTCCGCGACAGGACTATTTTTTCACTTTTTTAGAGCAACAGTCGCACTGCAATAGTGCAACTTGATAATTAATGGATAAATAATAGGCTTAAATAACATATTGTTATTAATTACCTGATATATAAGTATTAATTAAAGTGAACGCAAAAGTGTATGCAATCATGTGTTGAGTGAAGTTTATTCCTGTGATATCACTTTAAACATTACCTATTATTGAATATCTGCTGCAATGTTAAATATTGAGTATTAGCACGGTGTCAGCAAAAAAATTAAGCGCAACAGGAGACTCAGTGATTGTTCCAAAGAAAAAGCCCCGAAGTGCCGACAGCGTTGAGAAGGTTTACGAGAAGGTCAAACTACTGGCTATCGACTACCACTTCCGACCGGGCGAACGTGTTAATGAGGTCGAGCTGTCCGGCCAGCTCGGTGTGTCAAGAACACCCGTACGGGAAGCGCTGAACCGCCTGTCGAAAGAGGGTTTTATGCGTTTTGTCCCCAATCGCGGATTTTATGCCCGTGACATTACGCCGGAAGGCGTGCGCGAATTATATGAAGTACGCATGGTGATTGAGCAGGCGACATTCCGCTTTGCCTGCCAGCGCGCGACGGATGAAGAAATCGCCGTGACCGCCGCTATCTGGGAAGCGATCAGCGACAAACAGCCGGACGCCGGTGAGATCACTGACTGGACGGAAATAGCCAAAGCCGATGAGAAGTTCCATATGGAAATTGCCCGCATCTCGCATAACTCGCGTCTGTACGAGATGCTCGACAGCCTCAACTCACTCATCCGTTTCTTCCGCCGTATCGATCTGGAAACGCCAAGTCGCCGGATTAACGCCTACGATGAACATGTCGACATTATCTCCGCGCTGCGTCACCGCGATGCTGTCAAAGGCGCGCAGTTAATTGAACGGCACGTCTCGCTCAGCGCGGAACATGCGGTTGAAGTGACGAAAGAAGGGCTGGCACGTATTTACTTCGGTAAAAAACAGACGCTGTGACGTTGTCGCCGGATTTGTGAAAAAACCGATATATCAATGCAGATCACCACAGAGGATCTATGGTCGTCATTTCCCAACACATTATCGACCAGGCAAAACAGTTGCGCCGTGAATTCCACGCCCGGCCTGAGCTGGGTCTGAAAGAACACGGTACCGCCAGGAAAATCAGCGAGCGTCTGTTGTCCTTCGGCCTGGAAGTACACAGCGGCATTGCCGAAACCGGTATTGTGGCGACGCTGCGCAACGGCGCAGGGCCATCGATTGGCTTACGCGCGGATATCGATGCGCTGCCGATTCAGGAACTGAATGATTTTGCTCATATCTCGCAAAACCCTGCCCTGATGCACGCCTGCGGTCACGACGGACATACCGCCATTTTGCTTGGCGCGGCGCGTCATCTGAGTGAAAACCGTCATTTCCGCGGCACGGTGCATTTCATTTTCCAGCCTGCCGAAGAAAACGCCGGTGGCGGGAAGATGATGGTGGATGAAGGGCTGTTTGAACGCTTTCCGATGAGCAGTGTTTACGCGCTGCACAACTGGCCGGGTTTGCCGGTCGGCGACGTCGCCGTTAGCCAGGGGCCGATGATGGCCTCCCAGGATAATTTCTATATCACGCTGACCGGAAAAGGCTGCCATGCCGCCATGCCGGAGCTCGGCGCCGATCCGGTGGTTGCCGGCGCGCAACTTATTTTGTCGCTGCAAAGCCTGATTTCACGCCGCTTATCGCCGCTGGAACAAACGGTGATCAGCCTGACGCAGCTTCAGGCGGGGGAGGCTATCAACGTGATTCCCGAAACGCTGCATATGTCCGGCACATTGCGCTGCCTGAGCAACGAAACGCGCGTCACCTGCTGGCGGCTGATTGAAGAGTACGTCAACGCCGTGCCGTTGCCCTATGGCGTGCGAGGCGAGGTCCGCTGGGAATGGGGTTATCCGGTGACAAAAAATCATCCGGAGCAGGCGGAAGCGGTGCGCGCGGCGGCGCTGCATTCCCCCGGCGTGACGCGGGTGCATTTCAATAATGCGCCGTCGATGGCGGCAGAGGATTTCGGCTATCTGCTTGAGCGATGTCCCGGCGCGTATTTCTGGCTGGGCGCCGATGGCGCAACCCCTTCTGCTTCCCTGCATAACGCGCGTTATGACTTTAACGACGATCTTATCCCGCTGGGCATCGGTATATGGGCAACGCTGGTGAACAGATTGCTGAAAGACTAATTCTCACACTGTTTTCATTTTTACGGAGTCAATTATGAGTCAGATTCATTTTGTCGGCGCCGGTCAGATGGCGGAAGCGATTATTCGCGCAGCCCTGAGCCGCCAGGCCGTTTCGGCCAGCCAGATTACGCTTATGGATATTGATGCCGGGCGCATTGCCGCGCTGCGCGAGCGTTATCAGCTTGCTTCGCCGCTGAATGACGGCGAAGCGCTGGCGGCGGCGGAATACATCGTGCTTGGCGTCCGTCCGCAGGACGATATTGCCGGCGTGGCGAAGCATATCTGCCAGCTCGCCTCGCCGCAGGCGACCATCATTTCGATCATTGCGGGCGTTACCCTTGAACGCCTGGGCACATTGTTCGGGGCTACCCGCCCGATTGTGCGCACCATTCCCAACACCCTGACTGACACGGGTTTTGGCTACAGTGGCGTGGTGTTCAACCCGCACGTGCAACCCGAGCCGCTGATGCCGTTTCTGGAAAGTTTCGGCAAAGTGATGCTGCTCGAGGAACGGCTCATTGACGCCTTTACCGGTTTTGCCGTCGCCGGGGTGAATTATGTGTATTACTTTATTGAATCGCTGACGGATGCCGGTGTGTTGAGCGGATTGTCGCGGCCGCAGGCCAGTAAAGTGGTTTGGGAGAATCTGATCGGCGGCGTGGAAATGCTGAAAGCCAGCGGGAGGCATCCGCGTCAACTGATGGACATCAACAATTCGCCTGCCGGTGTGGGAATCAACGGATTGTACGAACTCAACAACAGCGATTTTGCCGCGGGGTTGCAGCGCAGCGTGATGACCGCAGTCAGAAGAACGACGGAGCTTTCTAAAGGTTAGACCGACTATAAATAAAGCTACCGGGCCCTGTTAAGCCAGGGCCCGGTGGTTCTGCATCAGAATTGATAAGACGCGCTGACCGAGAAATTACGCGGCTCGCCGTAAACGTAGTTGTTCATATAGGTGTAGTAGGTACGGTCAAACAGATTATTAACGTTTGCCTGTATAGCTACCTGTTTGGTGACCTGATAGCGTGCAAACAGGTTAGCCAACGGGTAGCTGCTCTGGTAAACGCGTCGGGTGCTGCCATCCGGCCCGGTCACATCTTCAAACACGCGGTTCTGCCAGTTGATGCCGCCGCCAATGGCCAGGTCCGGCAACCTGGGCATTTGATAACGCGTAAACAATTTGAAATCGGTTTGCGGCTGGTCCGGATTATAACGGCCCTCTTTATCGCGCGCGACATAACGCGTCGCGCCAAACGTCAACTGCAGATTATCGGTGAGCGCGCCGTTCAGCTCAAATTCCGCCCCTTTGCTCCGTGCTCCCTTGGTTGCCTTGTAGGCCTGCTCACTGCTGTTATTGACATAAACACCATTCTGTTCAGTACCGACGCTGTTCTGCTCGATACGGAACACCGCGACCGAGGCGGTCAGGCGCCCATCCAACCAGGCGGATTTCAGGCCGGTTTCATAGCTTTTACCGGTAACCGGCGACAGATAGCGGCCGGCGCTGTCGCGATAGGTCTGCGGCTGGAAGATCGAGGTATAGCTGGCGTAGGCCGACCAGGTATCGTTAATGTCATACACCAGGCCCGCGTACGGCGTGATGTTGTTTTTTTCCATATCGCCGCTGCTGCCGTTGGTGCTCCATTGGGTATAACGCGCACCCACAATCAGCGCCAGCGGGTCCGCCAGAGAGAAGCGCGCGGCGGTATACGCTGATTTCTGGCGGATCACATCATCCGCGTTCAGATACCAACCCTGCCATTCCGGCTCGGCAATATTGCCATTCCAGCCATTGTTAAACGCGCCCATATCGCTGGCGGCGATGTTGTAATTGTCGGGATCGGTAATGCCGTCCTGGCTGTAGGTGGCGTTATGCTGGCGGCTGTAGCTGATTCCGGCCATCAACTGATGCCGGCGACCAAACGCCTTGAACGGACCGCTGGCATAGCCATCCACGGAGGTCAGTTCACGCTTGCCTCGGTCCATGCTGCCGTAACCGGTCACACCTTCGCCGGTGCTCTGGTCCGGATAATCCATGACATAGAGCAGATTATCGCTAAAGGTGTTCTGGGCGTGGGTGCCATTAACGTGGACGTTCCAGCCGTTATCAAAGTTATGTACCAGGTCGGCATACGCTTTGCGCGCGTTGGTGTGATAAGACGTCCAGTCGGCGGAGGAGTTCAGGCTGCGGTTGTAGTGCGTCAGTGAACCATTGCTGTAAAACATCGGCAGGCCGCCCCAGGTGGGGTTTGCGGTGTCGGCGTCCTCATAGTCGTAGCCAAGCGATAGGGTGGTGTGATCAGTGATATCCGCATCCACCACACCATAGAGAAATTTTTTGTTTTTCTGGTATCGGTCCAGCCAGCTGTCCTGATCCTGGTAGCCTGTCACCACACGACCTCGTACCGATCCATCTTCATTCAGCGGGCCGGCAACATCGGCAACATAGCGTTGTTTGTTCCAACTGCCATAGCTGGCGCTTACCGTGCCGGTGGGCTCTTTGCTGTCCGCATGCTTACGTACCATGTTAACGGACGCCGATGGGCTGCCTGCGCCGGTTATCAGGCCGGTGGCGCCGCGTACCACTTCAATACGGTCATAAATCGCCGTATCTGAAGCGGCGTCGCCGTAGTTCCACGCATCGCCAACCGAAGTGGGAATGCCGTCAAAGGTGAAGTTGGTGATTTTGAAGCCGCGGGAAAAATACTCGGAACGTTCGCTGTCAACCAGGTTGCTGGTGATACCTGTAGTGTTATTCAGCACATCGGTAACGGTTTGCAGCTGCTGATCCTGCATGCGCTGCTGAGTTATCACGCTGACGGACTGCGGCACATCGCGTGGCGTCAGCAGCAGTTTGGTCCCCGCGCGCGTGGTGGGTACCTGGTAGTCCTGTTTCTCTTCTGCAACCTTGTTGTCGGGGCTTGCGTACACCACCAGCTTCTGCTGGTCATCGCCGGTGGTTGTCGTGTTGTCTGTTTCGGTTGCCTGCGCCGGCATTGGGTTGAGCAGGGCATGTACCACCATTGCCAGCAACGACATCGTGAATGTTTTACGGATGTCGGACGCGCGTGATTCAGCGCGAGTTTCCTTGCGATTCAAAGACATAACCTTACCCGTCAGAAATAAGCGTGACCCGCTGTCATACTGCTTTTGTTGTTTTAGGTGGTGACCCCGTAATAGCGGGAGAGGATTGCCATTGCGAAGCCCGGAAAGTAAAAATACGCACCAGTTGAGAATACCAATGATAATCATTTGCTTTAATAATTATTAATAAGTTTCATTTCTAAATGTAAATGGACGCGGCTTTGCGGGTCAGCGATCGATTGGATTTGCTTAGTTTTCGCGAATGTGTATTATTCTCATTCATTCTTTGACCTGTCCGTGCGGCGATAGCCCGCCGGAAACCGTTCATCCATTGATGGAGTACAGAATGAAATCGTTTTTCAGTCCGGGCAAAGCCGCGGTTGCTGCTGCGGTCGTTGCCTCTTTAAGTCTGACTGCTTGTCAGATGCCGGCCAAAAAAGCGGAAAGTCCGGTAGCTGCTGCTGCGGCAACACCGGTTGATCAGACAGTTAAGCAGCGTGTATTAGGTGATGGACTGTATGAACTGGCGTATTCCGCGGCCGCCAACGCATTGTATGTTGCCAGTGCGCAGAGTTTTAAGGACGTGAACGGCGGCATACTGTATCGCCTCGACCCGGCTACCCTGGCGACCAAAGGCGAGACCCATACCGATCTGAAAAACTTCGGCATGGCCATCGATGACGAAGGTAGCCTGTTCTATACCACCAATTCACTGGATGGTAGCCTGTCCAAAGTGGATGCGCAGAGCGGCAAAGTGCTGCAACGCTTGATGCTGGGTGGCGGTAAAGATAAAGACGGCGATGCGGTAGGCGCACGTGAGATATTCCTGCACGGCGACGAGTTGTATGTCGGTCGTGTGGCTGATCCGGGTTTCATTACCGTGATCGACACCCACGCTTTCAAAGTAAAAACCACCATCAAAAACGCAGGGAAATGGGTGACCGGCATTATCTATTCGCCGCTGACCGATCGCATTTATGCCGCCAATGGCGCGGGTGAGATTGTGGTTATCAATCCGCGCAGCCACAAAATTGAGCAGCGCTGGAGGCCGGATGATGGCCAAGAGTATCTGTTTCTCAATATGGCGGAAGACCCGGCCACCGGTCGCCTGTTCGTCACCGATGACTCTAAAGCCAAAACCACGCTGGTGCTTGATGAGCGCACCGGCAAAGTGATCAAACGTATTGAAGGTGATGCGTTGGGGATTAAATTCAACGCCAAACGCAATGAGATCTACATCAGTCAGCGTGGGACGAAGAAAGTGTTGCAACTGGATGCCACCAGTTATGCGCTGAAAAAGAGCTGGTCGTTCGACACCCATCCGAACAGCCTGTTGGTATCAGCAGACGGTGAAACGCTGTATGTTTCTTTAAAACAAGCGTTTAACAAAGATAATTCTACCCAAGGGCCGGATAGTGTCGCGCGTATTGCGCTGAATTAAATCCGCCAGAGGAGGCCTGAGGGCCTCCTTGGTGTTGCGCCTCGATCCCTACAGTGGCGCGGTGAATAAATCTAACCCGGCCGGGCATTATTCCCCGGGCAGGGGTTTAAATACCGCCCGTTCCCGGGCGTGTAATCTATCCCATAAGCCCTGTTCCCAGGCCAGGTATTGCCTGGCGGCGTCTTTATTGCCCGCGTGGCGGTCATGGGTGAAAAACAGATAATCAATGCGTTCGGCGTCAGCGGGCGCGTCGGGGGTGACGGCCACCGGCAGGCCGCCGTCCCGCCAGGCCGCAAATCCCCCGGCCAGCAAATACACCCGGGCCTGCAATGGCGCGGGGATATCGGCGGCGGCCCAGGCGGCCAGGGCCGCATCCTCCGCCAGCAGGACGATTTTTGCCGGCCCGGCGGCGGGCAAGCGATCCAGCAGCGGGCGGATCGACCAGCGGCTGCCGGGGATATGGCCATTGCGGTAGTGCTGGCTGGCGCGCAGATCCAGTATTTCCACCGGCTGCCCCCGGTCCAGCTCGCCGGCGAGTTCGCGCGCGCTCACCGTTGGCCAGGCGGGGACCCCGACGGGTTGCGGCCGGGGCAGGGACACCCCGTCGGCCAGCCCTTGCGCCAGTCCGCCTTTCAGCACAAAGGCCTGATGCCCCAATTGGCGCAGCCAGCTCGCGGTGACCGGCGCCCGGACGCCGTCATTATCGAATAACACCACTTTGGCGTTTCGGACCCCCAGGTATTGATCGGTGGCCTGTTGCAACTGTCCGCCCGGCGCATGGCGGGCGCCGGGCAAACTTCCGCTGGCAAATTCCTCGGCGGTGCGCACATCCAGCAAAAAGACGGTATGGTTTTTTTGCCGCCATTGCCGGATATCGCGCGCGCCGATCCACGCCACGCCGGCCCGGGCCGCCAGGCGTTCCGCGGCCCGGACCCGGGCGTTATCCGCGTGCAGCGCGTCGGGATAACGCCGCTGCTGCCCATGTTCCAGCTGCCGGTCCGCCAGCATCCAGCCTTGGGTGCCGTTTTCCAGCGCCAACACCGGATTGGCGATCCCCAGATCGATCAGGGTCTGTGCTCCAATGATGCTGCGGGTGCGCCCGGCGCAATTAATCACAATGGTGGTGGCCCGATCCGCCACCAGGGCGTCGACCCTGACGCCCAGTTCGCCGTTCGGACAGCAAATGCTGCCCGGAATGCTCATTTGCCGGTATTCTTCAAACGGGCGGCCGTCGAGCACGATCAACGGGTCGCCGGCGGCCTGCCGGCGCGCCAATTCGTCGGCGCTCAGGTGGGGGGTGGCGCGCCGTGTTTCCACCCATTCGCCAAAGGTTTTGGACGGCAGGTTAACCCCCTGGAACAATGTGTAGCCCGCCGCGGCCCAGGCCTGGGCGCCGCCGGCCAGCACATGCACCGCGCTGTAGCCCAGTTGCCGCAAACGGCGGGCGGCCCGCTGCGCCACGCCTTCGCCCGCATCGTACACCACCACTCTTACCGACGGGTTGGGCGCCAGCTTCGCCGCCTCGGGTTCCAGCCGGCTGTAAGGCAATGATGCGGCGAAAAACAGATGCCCTTCGCCGAATTGTCCATGTTCGCGCACATCAAACAGCGCCAGTTCGCCGCTGTCGTCCAGCCATTGTTCAAGGGTGCTGGCAGTTATAGTGGTAATCATAGGGTCTCTGAATTGTCTGGAAACGGGTTATCCCACCATAACGGCATCAATAGCCATAACCGATGGGGGGCGCCCGGTGGTTCAGCCGATAATCGCCGATCGCCCGGTATTTATAGGCCACGGGATCGTGGGTGGTATGGGTGCGGGCATTGCGCCAGTGCCGGTCGAAATCATGCTTACGCAGCGTGGTGGACGCGCCGCCCACGTCGAATAAGGTCTGGCCGGCGAACAGGGCGGCCTCGGTGGCGATAACTTTCGCCTCGGCGGTGGCGATGGAGGCTTCCACGGCCAGCCGCTCTATCTCTTGCGCGCCGGCGCCGGCGAAACGCGCCCGGGCGGCCAGCTCGATTTGCGCCGCCGCCGCCAGCACCAATGCATGCGCTCCGTGGGTTTGAGCGGCGATTTGCCCGACATAATGCAGCAGATAAGGATCGTCCCGGCCGCGGCTGACGCCGCTTTCCTTCACCGGCCGCACGCCGCCGCGCGCCCAGGCGGCCGCATCATCCAGCGCCGCCATGGCGATGCCCACTTCGATGGCGCAATGGAGGATTTGCGAAGCGGCGCCGGTGTGATGCCGTTCGGTTTGCCAACGCTGCGCCCGCATGACTTCCGCTTCATCCACCAGCACGTCATTTAGTTCGGTGCGGCCGCTCAGGGTGCCGCGCTGGCCCATGCCCTGCCAGTCATCGTGGCGGATAATGCCGGGGCGATCCGCCGGCACCACTGCCAGCACCGTCTCGCCCTGTTCATCCACCGCCAGCACTTTCAGCAGGTCGCCCATCAGCGCGCCGGTGCTGTAATGTTTCAGGCCATTGAGGCGATACGCATCACCGTGCCGGCTTAGCAGCGTGCGCACCTCGCCGCGGAACGCGCCGCCCAATTCCGCCGATGCGCCGCCCACCAGTTTCCCCTGCGCTACCTGGTCAAGATAAGCAGTGATTTGCGCCGGCGTACCCATCAACAGCGTGCGCTCGACAAACACAAAATGCGGCAGCAGGGATTGCGCCACCGACGGGTCGCCTTTGGCCAGCGCAATCATCAGCGCCACCACATCGCCGATCTCGCCGTTGGCCCCGCCATAGCGGCGGGGAACGCGCATCGCGCCAAGGCGCAGCCGGCGGATATGCTCGAACGCGGGCATATTGGCCTTGGCCAGGCGGTCATGCTCCGCCGCCTGGCAGGCCAGCTCCTGGCCCAGTTCGCGGGCCCGGGCCATTAATAATGGGGGTGTCAGGGACGTCGTCGGCATGTTATTCCTCCAGCCAGGCGTCGGCCAGGCTTGAATAGAACAGCATGGGCCCTTTGCGCAGGCCCTGGAGTTTTTTGGAATAAAACCCGAAGAATTTCAGCTCCAGCAAATTGATCGACGCGGCATCGGTTTGCACCAATTCCTGCATCTGATCGATATACTGTTTGCGTTTGGCCACATCCCCTTCCTCCTGGATGCCTTCAATGATGCGATCCATTTCCGGATTGGAGTAACCGGAGCTGTTGCTCGACGGGGTGCCGGGTTTGATATTCTTGGTCCAGAAACGGCGGGTGACCCCGATTTGCGGGTCTGGATAGGCGGAATACCATTGGGAAAACGTATCGAAATCATATTCCCCGAAGACCCGGCGGATCATGGCCGCCAGCTCCAGATTGACCAACTCCATTTCGACGCCGATATGTTTGAGCTGCTGCTGCATATATTCCGCGGCGCGCAGGTAGACCTGCCCGTAAGAGACTTCGGTAATATGGTTAATCCGCAGCCGCACCCCGTCGGCGCCGCGTTTCAGCCCGGCCGCATCCAGCAATTGCTCGGCTTTTTTCGGATCGAATTCATACTGCGGCAAGCCGGGCTTGAAGAATTGTTTCTGGAAGCTCGGCACGCAGCTTTCCGCGACGTTGGCCAGGCCATACCAGACAATCTCCGCCAGCCCCTGCCTGTTGATGGCGTGGGCGAAGGCCTGCCGGACGCGGATATCCTGGAAGGTTTTGCGCCTGAAATTAAAATCGAAAAAGAAAATCGGCGCGGGGACTTCCCAGCCGCGGGTATCCAATTGCAGCGCCGGGTTTTGGCTCAGGCGCGCCACGTCGCTTTCGGCCACTGGATTATTGGGCGCGTATTGGATCTCATTGCTCTCCAAGGCTACGCCCCTGGCGCCGGCGTCCGGCAACATTTTAAAGATAATGCGATCCAGATAGGGTTTGCCGGTATCCCAGTAATCCGGGTTGCGCTCCAAAACGATATGACTGCCGCGCACCCATTCCTTGAATTTGAAGGCGCCGGTACCGATGGGCTTGGCGTTCCAGGGGTTGGTCAGCGGATTGGTGCCTTCATATAAATGTTTGGGCACAATCTGGGTTTCTGTGCCGAACAGCACCGACCAGAGCACCGGCGCGGGGCCGCTGAGCCGGAAAATTACCGTATAATCGTCGGGCGTTTCCACGGCGGTGACTTTGGCGAAGTTGGAGGCGCCGCGGGGATGGGTTTTCTTCACCACGTTCAGAATGGAATAGTGCACATCGGCGGACGTAAAGGGATGGCCGTCGTGCCATTTGACGCCCTGGCGCAGCTTGAAGGTGATGGTTTTGCCATCGGCCGATTGTTCCCAGGATTCGGCCAACTGCGGCTGGGGCCGGTAGTTATTGTCATAGCTTACCAGCCCGTCGAAAATGCTGGACGAGACCACGACCGCCGGGCTGGAAATATTAATGCCCGCCACCAGGCCGGCGGGCTCGGGGTTTACGTTGGCAAACAGCGTTCCCCCTTTGATGATGCCCTCCCCGGAGGCGGCGGCGGACACCTGGGCCGCCAGCGCCGACGGCAGGAATCCCGAGGCCGCCATGGTGCCTGCGCCAATCGCCATCAGCTCCAAAACCTGACGGCGGCTAAACTTGCGTGGATCGGTTGTCATAGGTTTTCATCCCGGATGATTAATAAGAAAAAGTCAGCGGCGGCAAGGTGCCGTTAACGTAGAAATCTCCCAGCGCGCGGTATTTGTAGGCAATGGGATCGTGCGTGGTATGGGTGCGGGCGTTACGCCAATGGCGATCGAAATTGTGCGTGCGCAAGGTCGTGGAGGCGCCGCCGATGTCAAACAGCATTTGCGCCACTTCCAGCGACACGGTGGTCGACCATATCTTGGCCTCGGCCACCGCCAGCGAGGCATGGCCGGCAGCCGCTTCGCAGGCGGCCAAAGAGGATTCGCCCGCGGCGCCGAAGCGGAGCGCGGCGGCGGTTTCCAGCAGATCGGCGGCGCTGAGCACTATCGCTTCGGCGGCGCGGGCGCGGGCCGACATGCGTCCCAGCGCATGCAGGATATACGGGTCGTCGGCGGCCTGCTGCACGCCGCTCTCTTTCACCGGCCTGACCCCCCGGCGCGCCCAGGCAACCGCATCGTCCAGCGCCGCCAGCGCGATGCCTGCGTCGATGGCGCAATGAATGATCTGGGCGCTGGCCCCGCCGTGATGGCGCTGGGTTTTCCAGGCCTCCATCGGTAGGATTTCCCCGGCGAAGACCGCCACATCCCGCAGCTCGGTCGTGCCGCTGGCGGTGCAGCGCTGCCCCATGCCGTCCCAGTCGTCCAAACGCACGATGCCCGGGCGATCCGCCGGCACCAGCGCCGAGATCATGGCGCCGTCCCCGTCAATACAGCGGATTTTCAGCAGGTCGGCATACCATGCGCCGGTACAATACTGCTTGGTGCCGTTGAGCCGGTACTGCTCGCCGTGCCGGGTCAGGCGCGTGGCCAATTCGCCGCGGTACTGCCCGCCGCGTTCCGCTGTCGCCGCGCCGAACAGTAAGCCCGCCGCGGCCTGCGGCAGATATGCCTGCCGCTGCGCTTCGCTGCCCATCAGTCGTATGCGTTCCACCGCCACGAAATGGGAAAGAAAGGCCTGGGCGATATTGGCGTCGCCGGCGGCCAGACGGAGAAACAGGCGCGCCACGTCATGCCAGGTGCCGCCGGCGCCGCCGTAGGCGACGGGGACGCGCAATGCCCCCAGGCGCAGCCGGCGGATTTGCGCGAAAACCGCCACCGGCAGTTCGCGGTTGGCGTCGCGTCCGGCTGATGTTTCGGCCAGTTGCGCGGCCAGGCGATCCGCTGCGGCCAGCAGGGCGTCGACGGTGGGCGGACCATCCTGGCCGGCGGGGGTCGCAGGCGATCCCGGCACGCTGTCCGGGGCATGATGAAGGGGGTTCACGATAGGCTACTCCTGATAATGATATGGGCGGGCTCCGGAGGGATAATCGCCGGATTGTGCAAATGGCAGGCCACCGACTGCGTCTTATCAAGGGGAAGCAGCTGCGGGGCGAGCGCACGGCAAACCGGCTGCACCAGCGGGCAACGTTGCTGGAAACGGCAGCCCGGCGGCAGGGCGTACGGGCTGGGCGGCTCCCTATCTTCCGGCGGGATGGCCTGCAGCCGTCGCGTATCCGGGCTGGCGCCGGGGATGGAATTGAGCAGCAGGCGGGTGTACGGATGCGCCGCCCGGGTCCACAGGCGATCTTTGGGCAGGATCTCGACGATCTGGCCAAGATACATCACCGCGATCCGCCCGGCGATATGCGCCACCACCGACAGGTCATGGCTGATAAATAAAAACGACACGCCGGTGCGCTGTTGCAGGGAACCGAGCAGCGCGACGATTTGCGCCTGCAGGCTGACATCCAGTGCCGAAACCGGCTCATCGCAGACAATCAGCTCCGGCGCGGGGGCCAGCGCGCGGGCGATATTTAACCGCTGGCGCTGGCCCCCGGATAACTGATGGGGAAATCGCTGTAATAATGCGGTCTCCAGCCCCACTTGATCGAATAATTCGCGAATGCGGGCCTGCCGGCCGGCGCGGTCGAGCCTGGTGTGCAGCCGCAGGGGCAAATCGACGGCTTTATACGCGCGCTGGCGCGGATCGAGCGCCGACAGCGGATCTTGGAACACCATCTGGATCGCCTGGCGCCAGGGACGTAATTTGCGCCGCGACAGCGGGGCCAGATTAACCTCGTGGAACAGGATTTTCCCGCTGTCGGCCTTCTGCAGGCCCACCAGGGTTTTGCCCAGCGACGTTTTACCGCAGCCGGATTCGCCGATCAGCGCCAGCGTTTCGCCGTAGCCGATATGAAAACTGGCGGCATCGACGGCGATCAGGGTGCCGCTGGCGGTATGATGGCGCACATTGAGATCCCGGACATCGAGCAAAACAGGATTCATGGCCGGCCTCCCACCGGCGGCCGGGCCGCCAGCAATTGCCGGGTATAGGGGTGACGTGGCGCGCGGTACAGCGCGGACGCGCTCTGGAGCTCCAGGCATTCGCCGTAGCGCAGCACCGCCACCCGGTCGGCCATTTCCGCCACCACCCCCAGGTCGTGGGTAATGAGCAAAATAGCCATCCCCAGTTCCCGTTGCAGCGTCAGCAGCAAACTGACGATTTGCGCCTGGATGGTGACGTCCAGCGCCGTGGTGGGTTCGTCGGCGATAAGCAACGAGGGATTGCCGGCCAGCGCCATGGCGATCACCACGCGCTGGCGCATGCCGCCGGAAAGGCGGTGCGGATAATCGTCCAGCCGGCTTTCTGCCTGGGGAATACGCACTTTTTGCAGCAGTGCCAGCGCCTGCTGGCGGGCGGCGCGCCGGTTGACGCGCTGGTGTATCCGCACCGCTTCGGAAATTTGATCGCCCACGCTCATCAGCGGGTTAAGGGCGGAAAGCGCATCCTGAAAAATCATGCCGATCCGTCCGCCGCGGATCTGCTGCAACCGGCGTTCGTCCGCCCGCAGCAAATCGGTGCCTTCAAAACCCAGGCGCCGGGCTTCGACGGCCGCCGCCGCGGGCAACAGGCCAAGCAGGGCATAGCCGGTGGTGGTTTTGCCGCTGCCGGATTCGCCGACCAGCGCCAGCGTTTCGCCCGCGGCCAGTTCAAAGCTCAGATCCTTGACCGCGGGGGCGGCGGGTTCGCTGCCAGGGGCGCGATAAGTCACCCGCAGGCCTTCCACCTGCAGCAGGGGTGTGGTTAACGTCATTATGGCAATCTCCCGCGCTGCGGATTAATCCAGTCATTAATGGCGCCGCCCAGCAGGCTCAGCGATGCCACGGTAAAGAAAATCGCCACGCCGGGGATGGCGCTCATATACCAGGCGCTTCGCAGGACATCCCGCCCCTGGCCGATCATGCTGCCCCAGGACACGACGTTCGGATCGCCAAGTCCCAGGAACGATAACGCGGCTTCGGTTAGGATTGCGTGGCCCACCAGCATCGCCAGCATGGCCACCACCGGCATCAGGGCGTTGGGCAGGATATGGACAATCAAGATGCGATAATCGCTCATCCCCATCACGTGGGCGGCTTGAATAAAGTCGCTGTTGCGCAGGCGACGGGCTTCCCCCCGGGCCAGGCGCGCCACGTTCGGCCAGGACGTGGCGGCGATGCCCAGCGTCAGGGTATTGACGGTCGGGCCCAGGATAATCACCAGCACCAGGGTAAAAATCAGCGACGGCATAATTTGAAACAGTTCAGTGAGCCGCATAAGCTGATTGTCAACCCAGCCGCCGAAATAGCCGGCGACCGCGCCGATCAACAACCCGACCAGCGCGGTGAGCAAGCCGGTGGTTAAACCGATCCGCAGCGATAGCCGTGCGCCGTAGGCGATGCCGGCCCAGATATCCCGCCCCAGGGTATCGGTGCCCAAAACATGGGCGATATCCTGACCGGGGAACAGATAAGGGCGCGCCACCATGGCCTGCGGATCGTCCCCGGCCAGCAGCGGGGCGAACACCGCGATAGCGACCACCAGCAACAGGCTCAATCCCCCCAGCCAGGCGCGGGGCCGTTTGCGTAATGCGCCGGGCAGGGCGCTCAACAATTCAGTCATCGGCTACCCGCCAATCCGGTGCGGGGGTCCAGCGCGGCGTGCACCACCTCGGTGAGCACATTCACCATCACCACAAACAGGGAGGTGACGAACAAAATGCCCAGCAGCAAATTGACATCCCGAGTCGTGACGGCGGACAGCGCCAGCTGACCAAGGCCAGGCCAGGCAAACACGGTTTCAATGGTCACCGAGCCGCTGAGCATGGCGCCGAATTGCAGGCCGGTCAGCGTGACGATGGGCAGCAGGGCATTGGGCACGATATGCCGCCAAATCAAGCGCCGGCGGCTACAGCCTTTCGCCTTGGCTGTGCGGATGAAATCCTGCAGCGCCACGGTAAGTACGGATTCCTGCATCAGCCGGATATACAGCGCCAGATAGCTGAAGGTCAGGCAGCCGGCAGGCATCGCCAAATGTTTTACGGTATCGGTAACGCGGGCGAAGCCGCGGTGATCGGCCCCCATTTCGCTCATGCCGCTGGACGGCAGCCAGCCCAGGTGCACGGTGAACAGTACGACAATCATCAGGCCCAGCCAGAATACCGGCATGGAAAACCCTAGGGTCTCCAACAGCGCGATCAGTCGTTCAACATACGGGCGTTTGGTGACCGCCGATATCACCCCCAGTATCATGCCCAGGATCACCGCCAGCACCAGCGATACTCCCATTAGCAGCAGCGTGGCGGGCAGTCGTTCCAGGATCAACTGGCTGACCGACGCGCTATAGCGGAACGACCAGCCTAAATCAAACTGCGCGATGTGTTTTAAATATGAAACGAACTGCACGGCCAGGGGCTGATCGCTGCCGAACTGCGCGCGCAACTGGGCCATAAACTCGGGCGTCGCCGCGCCGGCCTCGCCGGCGATAACATCCGCCAGATCGCCCGGTACGCTTTTTAGCAGGAAAAAATTGAGCACCACCACCATCAGGGCGATGGGAACGGCCTGCAGTATCCGCCGAGCTATGAAATATAATACTGTCATCATGGTTACCCAGCCGGTTCAGCGCCGTAAACCCGCGTCTTTAAGCAGGGGGAGTACCGCCTCGCCGAAATACGCCAGGTCAGGTTCGAAATCATAAAACGTCAGCTGCGCGCCATCGCACCCGGCGGCTTTCAGGCGCTGGAGATAACGGGCGATTTGCGCGGGGTCGCCCACCAGTTGGATATTGCCGCCGACGGCTTTTTGATCGCGCTGGTGGCCGAGGAAGGCCTGGCTGTCGCGCTTTTTCAATGAGGCGAAAAAGTTGTCCACCGCCACGTGGTCCTGTGCGGCGACAATGGCGTCGTGGTACTCCCAGGCTTCCCGCTCCGTCGGCCGGCAAATCACCATAGGGTTGATTAACGTGCGCAGGGTGCGGTTGCGGGCGGCGGCGGCGGCCCGGATTTTGGCGGTATGGGCGGGCAGCGCGGCCAGGGAGGCTTCGATCTCCGCTCCCGCCGGGCTGGTGATAAACACCAGATCGGAATGGCGCGCCGCATATTCTATGCCCGCCGCCGAGCCGGTGGCGTTAACCAGCAGCGGCCGTCCGTATTTGGGCTGCGGTGAAATATACGCCTGTTCGGTGGACCAGAATTCCCCGGTAAGGGTGATATTGTCCTCGCTGCTCCAGTAAGCTTTGAGGAAGTCGATAAATTCTTCCGCCATGCGGTAGCGGGTATCATGTTCAATCTGCGGACTGCCGAACATTCTGGCATAGCTGTCCTGGTTGCCGGTCACCATATTCAGTCCCCAGCGGCCGCCGGTAATACTGTCAAGGGTGGCGCCAAAGCGCGCCAGATGCAGGGGATGCCATGGCCCATAAAGGATATGCAGGGTGGATATCAGCAGGATGCGGCTGGTTACCGCCCCCAGGGCCGCGGTGGTGATAAACGGGTCCAGGCTGTTGGCCCGGTAGCCGATCTCGCCGCCATAGCCGCCTTTTTGATTCCACTCCGCCAGGCCGAACACCAGATCCAGCCCTAGCGCTTCGGCTTTCAGGGTCAGGGCTTTGTTGTATTCAAAGTGCCAGTCGGTGGTGCGGGGCAGCGTCGACGGGCTCCAGCCGCCGCTTTGGATGGGTAGAAATAACCCCAGCAGGAAAGGCTGTTTAAGCACTTCATAAAGCGGACTGCCCGGGATCTCCGCGGGTGTCCTGGCGCGGGTTGCACGTTCTGCGCCGGATAAGTGTCTGTTCATACCGCTCCACACGGCCAACATGGGCCTTTTTTAAGGTGAAGCAATACTAGAGGCGGCCGGGAAAAGCGGAAAATGCGAATAACGGATATATTTATGCGTTTTTACCGCTTAAAGGGCCAGCAATGCAGAGAGGACTTAATAACATTCTGTTTTTAATAGATAAAAATAAAATCCTTTTGAGCGATCATGACGGATATACATCCGGAATGCTAATAGATAAATTTATTTCCCTTAACCATTCCTTTAACGGTTGGCATGCAGCCGTTTTTGCCCCGACAGGCTGTTGGCCAGCACGTCGAATGCTTGCCGCACCAGGGTATTACCGCTGCCCGGCCGGCACCACAGATAAAACTGCGTGTCCGGCAAGCGCGGCAAACCATCCCCTTCGCCGAGTACGCGCATATCGCCGTCCAGCATCTCGATGCTGCGCGCGGTGATGCCCAGCCGCGCTTTGATTGCCGCCTTGATGCCCAGCAAATTGGAGGTGGTGTAAGCCTGGTGCCAGCGCACCTGGGCCGCATCCAGCGCCTCCACCGCCACCCGGCGAAAAATGCTGGGATAATCCGCCAGCACCAGCGGCAGCGGCTCCTGCGGCACATGCACATACTGGGCGGCGCACACCCAGACGGTGGGGGAGGTGCGCAGCAAAATCCCGTCCAGCGCCGGGTCCAGCCGGGTGGAAATGGTCATGTCGATTTCGCCCCGGTGCAGCGCTTCCATTAAAAACGGACTGCGCCCGACGTCCAGTTGCAAACTCAGCTTCGGCGCCCAGCGGGCAATATGGCTTAACAGCGGGGGCAGCAGCGTTTCCGATACATCGTGCGGGGAGCCGATGCGCAGCACGCCGGAAAAACGGCTGTCTTTCAGCGATCGGAAGGCGTCATCGTTGAGGATCAACAGATCCCGGGCGTAGCTTAATAATTGCCGGCCCTGCTGGGTGAGCTGCTTATTGCGCCCTTCTTTTTGAAACAAGGTGGTGCCCACCAGCGTTTCCAGCCGCTGCATTTGCTGGGTGACGGCCCCCTGGGTACGGCCGACCTGGGTACCCGCCCGGGAAAAGGTTTGTAAATCGGCCACCGCGACAAAGGTTCGTAACAATTCAATATCCAGATTTTCAGTATTCGTCATGTTCAGGATCGGCCATTGTTTTTCGCGGGTTGCAATCCGCCCGGGGAGATTGTCGTCGGGTAAGGTAAAAGATGTCAAAGAACATAATTAACTAACTAATGTTGCACTACTGACTCTGTTTTCGTGTTCTGCTATCTGATTACAACGCCGCAGGACAGTCACTCTCACGATATCCAGATTAATCATGTCCAGCGTCTCATTGAGTGGTTGATCCCGAAAGCTGCCCTGTAAACCTTGGCCAGCATTATTAATAAGAGTATCAACCACAATATTTCGTTGCTTTAATCGACTGTGCAGATCGCTGATAGCAAACATATCGGATAGATCTACCTGTTCAACGATCACTTTAATTTTGTCACTTTCGCGTAATTCCTGTGCCATAGATTCAAGCTTAGTCAGTCGCCGTGCCACCAGAATGAGCGATTTTCCCTGAGCGGCAAACTGACGCGCACACTCTTCACCAAATCCGCCAGAGGCTCCGGTAATAAGTACCCATTCCTTATTGATGGTTGTCATATTAATCACTCAAGTTGTGTCGTGTAAGGTGTGCCGGAAGCTGTTGCGTTCACCGCGTACGGTTACGTCATTGGCCGGTGTTATTTTCTTTGATAAAGGCTGTACTTTGTCATTGCCGTGAAACCCTACCTATCCCTCACTGGTCATCTACGGCTGGATACCGGCCAAAAAATCAAATTCCGCATCGTTAGTCATTACGCAGGCCTGGCCCAGCAGGGAACAAAAACGCTGTGTTTTTTCACTGGCGTTTGTCAGGAACACTATCGGTTTATCGATTTCTTCGCCATAAGCCAGCCTTATCCTGACGCAGTCAGAGTGCCGGAACAAAGCGCGCAGGGTCTGACAGGAAACATCCGGTACCAGAGAAATTAATGTCTGTGTACTGCGCATTTTCAGCCGGTTTGCCATATCCGCTAAGGCGTGGGGGGCAACGCTGAGAATGATGATTTCAACTTCATCAGTTACCGCCTGATGATCGTCCAATGTCCAGCATGGGAATGCCCGTGCCAGCCTTTGAGCCCGCTCACCGTTTCCGGGCGAGAGAAATACCTGCAGGTCGGGCACGGCCAGAAATAATGCTGTTATTATTTTTTCGGATAACGCATCTACACCAAGAATCCCTATCCTGCTCATGACGCCCCCGGCTATCAGTATCTTTCCGCTGTGTTATCAGCGGTAAAAGTGGGCCACATCTGCGGCGGTAAATGCACTCGGGTCCCTGAAAATAGGCTGCATCTCATGGCGTCTCAGTTTGGGTTGCTGGCGGCTGCCAGCCTCCTCCGAGCGCCCTGAACGCGGCGACAGCGGCGCGGGCAGACTCAGTCTGAGCCTGCGCACGGGTGTCGGAAGCCTGCAGCAGAGTTTCATCATCATGGAGAACATCAATCAGACTCGCCGTCCCTTGCTGGTAGGCGATAAAAGACGACTGGCGAGCGCTTGCCAGGGCGTTTTCACCGCTCATCAGCAAGGCGGTCTGCGTTTCATGGTTGACCAGAGCGGAGAAGGCATTTTCAACATCTTCAGTGGCGCGTAACACCGAAAGACGGTAGGCGGCGAGCGCCTCCGCTTCCTGGCCTTTCGCCTGGTCTATCTGGGCGTTGATACGGCCAAAGTCGAAGAGCCGCCAGCGTAGTCCCAGTATTCCTGCCGACTGGCTGGCGCCGCTGGAGAACAGATTGTCGCCGGAAACCGCCGTCGCGCTGCCGAGTAATGCGCTGAGAGAAAACGTCGGGTAATACTCGCTGACGGCGGCGCCTATACGTGCATTGGAGGCCGCCAGATGGCGCTCCGCCACGATAATATCGGGTCTGCGGCGCAGCAGGTCGGCAGGTGTGCCCGTTGCGGTGATCTGCGGGGCCTGCGGGATGGCCTCCTGCGTAGCCAACTGGGTGCGATGGGTGCCGGGCGGGGTGCCAAGCATAACGTCTAATGCATTCATCGCGGCATCGATGCCTGTCCGCAGAACCGGCACGGTGGCCTGAACCTGTGCCAGCGCCCCTTCGGTCTGGCGCACCTGATACTCGGGAGCCAGTCCTTTATAGTGGAGCAGTCGCACTTTCTCCAGCAGCGCCTGTTGCGTACTGATCTGCTTATTCGCGATGGCCAGCCGGGCCTGTAACCCGCGCAGGGTGATATAGATATCGGCAGTCTGGGCCGCAACGGCAAGGCGGACCGCGGTAACGCCTGCCTCGGAGGCCTGATAATCAGCCAGTGCGGCCTGGCGACCGCGTCTCAGTCCCCCGAAAATGTCAATCTCCCAGCTGGCATTCAAATCGGTTTCATAGCTGTTGCCGTAGCGATTATAATCCGGCGTTGAGCTGAGGACCTGGCCCAGCGGCGTTTCGACCGACTGATACGCCCGCGCGGCCTGTCCGCTGATGTTACCGGACGGCAGGAGGGCAGCGGTTGCCGCGCCAAGCCCGGCGCGGGCCTGTGCCATTCTGGCCGTTGCCTGAGCGAGATCGAGATTCTGGGCGAGCGCGTCAGACACGAACGTACTTAACCGGGGGTCGTTAAAACCTTCCCACCAGACAGCAAAACTGGCGGGGCGGGATACCTCTCTCTGCGTCACGGCGGGCTGAGAAAGATATTGCTTTGAAAGCGGTGCATCGGGACGATGATAATCCGGCCCGACGGCACAACCTGCCAGTAAGCCGGTACTTACCGCCAGGGCAAGAGTACGCAGGAGGAACATTGGTAAGCCTTGAGTCAATTTTGTATTGTGACTACATTACCAAATGGTCACGTGTTGTCAATCGGGGGCTATTGAGCTAAGCTGGAAAAATGACAAAACACACAACGGTACATCCCCCACGGGGACCTTCGGACCACAGCGTTCGGGATCAGGTCGTGGAAGCCGCCACGGAGCACTTCGGGCATTTCGGCTATGAGAAAACCACCGTGTCAGACCTGGCTAAAGCAATTGGTTTTTCAAAGGCTTATATTTATAAGTTTTTTGATTCCAAGCAGGCAATCGGCGAGGTGATCTGCTCTAACCGGCTGGACATGATCATGGCGATTGTCAATTCAGCGATCGCCGGGGCGCCGACGGCATCCGAAAAGTTAAGGCGCCTGTTCAGGGCGCTCACTGAAGCTGGCAGCGATTTATTTTTTCACGATCGCAAGCTTTATGACATCGCGGCTGTGGCAGCGCAGGATAAATGGCCTTCCGCTCAAATACATGAAGAACGTTTGCGGCAACTCATTCAACAGATCATTCAGGAAGGGCGGCTTACGGGCGAATTTGAGCGGAAAACGCCGCTCGATGAGGCTACCCATGCCATATATCTGGTCATGCGACCTTATATCAGTCCGGTACAACTGCAATACAACCTGGAGACGGCCCCGGCGGCCGCTGCACTTTTGTCCTCACTCATACTGAGAAGCCTATCGCCCTAGATTGTGACTATTGACATTATTAGTCACTAGTCTGAGAATGAGGTTACTGTCCAGTTGACTTCATTAAGGGAACCCATGCTCAGGCTTAAACCCGCCACCTTAGCTGTTTGCCTGCTGCCGCTTGCCCTGGCGGCATGCGGCGACACTACCGGCACCGACGATCCACGTACTCAGCCTCCTCTGGTCAGGGCTGCGACCGTGGTGAGCGCTGTCGACGTCTCCCGCGCATTCACCGGCGTTGTTGTCGCCCGTATTCAAAGCGATCTCGGCTTCAGGGTACAGGGAAAAATTCTCGAACGTCTGGTGGATACCGGTCAGGCCGTTAAACGCGGTCAGCCGCTGATGCGTCTGGATCCCGTGGACCTGGGCCTGCAGGCCCAGGCGCAGCAACAGGCTGTCGCGGCGGCGCGCGCGCGCGCCAGACAAACTGCTGATGACGCAGCCCGTTACCGTGGTCTGGTCGCTGCCGGTGCCGTTTCCGCATCGGCCTACGATCAGATAAAGGCCGCGGCAGATACGGCTAAAGCTGAACTCAGCGCTGCTCAGGCTCAGGCTAATGTGGCGCAAAACGCGACGGGCTATGCCGTGCTGCTGGCCGACGCCGATGGAGTGGTCATGGATACGCTGGCTGAACCGGGTCAGGTGGTCAGCGCCGGGCAGCCTGTCATCCGGCTGGCCAGGGCGGGCCAGCGCGAGGCCATCGTACAGTTACCTGAGACGCTAAGACCTGCGCCGGGCAGCGAGGCTCAGGCAACGCTCTACGGCACCGGTAATCAGCAGGTTGCGGCAAAACTTCGCCTTCTTTCCGATGCGGCTGACCCGGTGACGCGCACCTTTGAGGCGAGATATGTGCTGGAGGGCGCGCTGGCTAATGCCCCGCTGGGGTCTACCGTGACGCTTCACATTGCCGAAGACAAAACAACGCTGCAGGTCATGCAGGTGCCCTTAGCGGCACTCTATGATCCTGGTAAAGGGCCGGGCGTCTGGGGCATTTCCGGTCAGCCCGCAAGGGTGTCCTGGCGACCGGTTCAGGTGCTCGGCCTTGGGGATGACGCCGCAAGGGTGACCGGGAGTCTGAAGCCGGGTGAACAGGTGGTCGCCCTGGGGGCGCACTTGCTGCATGACGGTGAAACCGTACGCACGGCTCAGCAAGGCGATGACAGCGTTGCGGGGAGTAAGCCATGAGTAGCGGGCGCTTTAATCTCTCGGCGCTGGCCGTTCGCGAGCGATCCATTACCTTATTCCTGATTATCCTGATTACGATCGCCGGTATTGTGTCGTTCTTTGCACTGGGGCGGGCGGAAGATCCCCCGTTTACCGTAAAACAGATGACGATTATTTCCGCCTGGCCGGGTGCGACAGCGCAGGAAATGCAGGATCAGGTGGCCGAACCGCTTGAAAAACGTATGCAGGAGCTCAAGTGGTATGACCGTAGTGAGACTTACACGCGTCCGGGTCTGGCGTTTACCATGCTGTCGCTGCAGGACAGCACGCCGCCTTCACAGGTTCAGGAAGAATTTTATCAGGCGCGTAAGAAGCTCGGCGATGAAACAAAGAACCTGCCGGCAGGCGTGATCGGGCCGATGGTCAATGATGAATTTTCCGACGTGACCTTCGCACTCTTTGCGCTGAAGGCGAAAGGGGAGCCGCAGCGGCTGCTGGTCCGCGATGCGGAATCGTTGCGCCAGCGTCTTCTGCATGTGCCGGGGGTTAAGAAGGTCAATATTATTGGCGAGCAGGCCGAGCGCATCTTTGTCTCCTTCTCGCATGACCGTCTGGCTACGCTGGGCATTTCTCCTCAGGATATTTTCGCCGCCCTTAACAGCCAGAACGTACTGACGCCAGCCGGTTCCATTGACACCAGCGGACCGCAGGTCTTTATCCGTCTGGATGGCGCCTTTGACAAACTGGAGAAAATCCGCAAAACGCCCATCGTCGTTCAGGGCAGGACGCTGCAGCTTTCGGACGTGGCAACCGTTGAACGGGGTTACGAAGATCCGGCGACCTTCATGGTCAGAAACCAGGGCGAGCCGGCCCTACTGCTGGGTATCGTTATGCGTGAGGGGTGGAACGGTCTGGATCTGGGTAAGGCGCTGGATGCGGAAACGGCTAAAATCAATGAAGGCATGCCACTGGGCATGACGCTGACGAAGGTGACCGATCAGTCAGTCAACATCAGCTCCGCCGTTGACGAGTTCATGATCAAATTCTTTGTCGCGCTGCTCGTGGTGATGGTGGTCTGTTTCGTCAGCATGGGCTGGCGGGTGGGGGTGGTGGTCGCCGCTGCGGTGCCGCTGACGCTGGCTGTGGTTTTTGTGGTGATGGAGGCTTCCGGCAAAAACTTTGACCGTATTACGCTGGGTTCCCTGATCCTGGCGCTGGGATTACTGGTGGATGATGCCATCATCGCCATTGAAATGATGGTGGTGAAAATGGAGGAGGGCTACGACCGCATCAAAGCTTCGGCCTATGCCTGGAGCCATACGGCCGCCCCCATGCTTGCCGGCACGCTGGTCACGGCCGTCGGGTTTATGCCCAATGGGTTTGCGCAGTCCACCGCCGGTGAATACACCAGCAATATGTTCTGGATAGTGGGTATCGCCCTGATTGCTTCCTGGGTGGTGGCGGTGGTGTTTACGCCTTATCTGGGCGTGAAAATGCTGCCAGAGATCAAAACGGTCGAGGGCGGACACGCGGCCATCTACGACACGCGTCATTACAACCGCTTTCGCCGCGTGCTGACTCGCGTCATCGCGCGAAAATGGCTCGTGGCTGGTACCGTTATCGCCGTCTTTACTGTCGCTATCCTCGGTATGGGGCTGGTAAAAAAACAATTCTTTCCCACCTCTGATCGACCGGAGGTGCTGGTAGAAGTGCAGATGCCTTATGGCACCTCTATTGAGCAGACCAGTGCCGCAACGGCGAAAATCGAAGGCTGGCTGAAACAACAGAAAGAGGCAAAAATCGTTACGTCCTACATAGGGCAGGGTTCGCCGCGTTTTTATCTGGCCATGGCGCCAGAGCTGCCCGATCCGTCGTTTGCGAAAATTGTCGTGCTGACGGACAGTCAGGAGGCGCGTGAGACGCTCAAGTTTCGACTCCGTGACGCGGCCGCCGGCGGATTGGCTCCTGAAGCGCGCGTGCGCGTGACTCAGCTGGTGTTCGGTCCGTATTCACCTTATCCGGTAGCTTACCGTGTCATGGGGCCTGATCCCGCCACACTGCGCGAAATCGCAGACCAGGTGGAAAGGGTGATGCAGGCCAGCCCGATGATGAGGACCGTCAACACCGACTGGGGGCCGCGGGTGCCGACGCTGCATTTTACGCTCAATCAGGACCGTCTCCAGGCGGTAGGGCTGACATCAAATGCTGTTGCTCAGCAGCTTCAGTTCCTGCTCTCCGGCGTACCCATCACGTCGGTGCGTGAAGATATCCGTTCGGTGCAGGTTATGGGACGTGCGGCAGGAGATATAAGGCTCGATCCGGCAAAAATAGCCGGTTTTACCCTGGTGGGGTCATCAGGTCAGCGTATCCCGTTGTCTCAGATTGGTCATGTGGACGTGCAAATGGAAGATCCCGTTCTGCGTCGTCGTGATCGTACCCCGACCATTACCGTACGGGGGGATATTGCTGAAAACCTGCAGCCGCCGGATGTCTCCATGGTAATCATGAAGGCATTGCAGCCTGTCATCGCTACGCTTCCGGCAGGATACCGGATAGAGCAGGCCGGCCCGATAGAAGAATCAGGCAAAGCCACCAAAGCGATGGCGCCGTTGTTCCCTATCATGATGGCCATGACGCTGTTGATTATTATCCTGCAGGTGCGGTCAATGTCGGCAATGGTGATGGTATTTCTCACCGCGCCCCTGGGGCTGATTGGGGTGGTGCCAACGCTGTTGCTGTTCAACCAGCCTTTTGGCATCAATGCGCTGGTGGGGTTGATCGCGCTGTCGGGCATCCTGATGCGTAACACCCTGATCCTGATAGGGCAGATCCATCACAACGAGCAGGAAGGGCTGGCGCCATTCCATGCGGTAGTCGAGGCGACGGTGCAGCGAGCCCGACCGGTATTGCTAACGGCGATGGCGGCCATTCTGGCGTTTATACCCCTGACGCACTCGGTGTTCTGGGGAACGCTGGCGTATACCCTGATTGGCGGGACGCTTGGCGGCACCATTATCACGCTGGTCTTCCTGCCCGCAATGTATACCATCTGGTTCAGAATACGTCCCGATCAACAGGCGTCCGCTGAAAACAAATCTACGACGTAATACCGACTGCATGGGGCCGCTGGCACGACGGGCAATAGATAAAATTATGAGGATCTAAGCGGTTTATTTTCCTCAAAGAACGCAAGAAAACCAGCGGCTTGATGTGCCGCCGCAGGCGGACAGGCCGGCTCGTGCGGCCCCAGGCAGCGCTCTTCGCGCGGCAGGTGGGCCGGACGGGGCGACGGGCCGGAGAGTGGCGTTAAGGCCGCCCTGTAACGACGCGATGGAGGCCTGGGTAGCAGGGCTTAGCTTTTAAGCGCGGCGCAGGCGGCGGCTATACGGCGCCCCGCCTCGGCAACGGTGGCATCATCGGTGGCGATGGAAAGGCGGAAATAAGGTGACAAACCATAAGCGCTGCCGCCAATGCCTGATACGCCGCGCTCCAGCAGGTAATCAAGCACATCCGCCTCGTTTTCCAGCCGGCGGCCGTCCGGTCGCCGTTGTCCCAACAACCCCGCGCAACGGCAAAATACAAAAAAACTGCCTTGGGGCGGCAGCAGTTCCAGTCCATCCACGGCGCTAAGATATTCCACCAGCGTATCCCGGCGCCGCTGATAGCTGGCCACCTGCGGCGGCAGGAAATCCAGGCCGCCTTCAAACGCCGCCAGGGCCGCCGCCTGGCTCACCGAGCTGGCGCCCGAGGAGATCTGCGACTGGGTGACCACCATGGCCTGCGTCAACGTGGCCGGACCGGCGCCGTAGCCGATGCGCCAGCCGGTCATGGCATAGGTTTTCGACACGCCGCCCACCAGCAGCGCGCGGTCGCGCAAATCCGGCGCGACGTTCAGCAGCCCGATATGCCGGCGGCCGTCGAACAGGATATGTTCGTACAGTTCATCCAGCATCACCAGTACCTGGGGATGGCGGCGCAGCACCGCCGCCAGCGCCTCCAGCTCCTGGTGGGTATAGACCGCGCCGCTGGGATTGCCCGGGGTATTCAGCACCAGCCAGCGGGTACGCGGCCCGATGGCCTGTTCCAGCTGCGCCGGCAGCAGCTTGTAGCCCTGCTCCAAAGGGCAGGGCAGGAAACGCGGCTCGCCACCGTTAAAACGCACGCTGTCGGGGAAGGTGGGCCAGTATGGGGTAGGTACCAGCACGTCATCCCCATCATCCAGGGTGGCGGCGAATGCGTTGAAAATGATTTGCTTGGCGCCGTTGGCGATAACCACTTCCGCCAGGGGATAGATCAGCCGGTTTTCCCGCGCCAGCTTGCGCACAACGGCTTCCCGCAGTGCGCGCACCCCGGGGGTGGCGGTGTATTTGGTTTCACCTTTGGCGATGGCCCGGTAAGCCGCCTGCTTGATGGCGTCGGGAGTATCGAAATCCGGTTCGCCGGTTGTCAGGTCAAGGATATCCACCCCGGCGCTTTTTAATTCATTGGTACGTTGCTTGGCGGCGGCGTTGGCGGAGAGGGTCACCCGCTGGACACGGCGCGAAAGTTGGATACTCATTGTGGTTCCTCTGAAAAACGTTCTTTACGGGCGGGGCTCTTGGGCCGCGCTCAGGTCGCCGCCGGTAGCCCCAGGTTCTCGCGCAGAGTGGCGAAAGGGTAGGCGGTACGGAACAATCCGCGGCGCTGAAGTTCCGGGATCACCAGTTCAATAAACAGATCCAGCTGTTCCGGCATGATCGCGGGCATCACGTTAAAGCCGTCCGCCGCGTCCGCCTCCAGCCACTGCTGGAAGTCGTCGGCGATATCCCCGGCGCAGCCCACCACCACCCGGTGTCCACGGGAACCGGCGGCCACCGCCGCCAGCTCGCGCAGGGTCAAGCCATCGCGCGCCGCCAAATCGGTCAACAGCTTGATGCGACTTTGATTTCCCTCGCCGTCCGGCACCGGCGGTACCGGCCCGTCCAGCGGGTAGGCGCGCAGATCCAGACCAAAGCGGGCGGAGAACTGGTCAAGCCCGTTGTCGATATCCACCAGCGCGTTAAGCTGACGCCAGGTTTCCCGGGCCTCCTCACGGCTGCGGCCGACGATCGGCATCACCCCCGGCAAGATCAGCACTGCTTTGGGATCGCGTCCGGCGGCCGCCACCGCCTGTTTCTGGCTGCGATAAAACGCCCGTCCTTCCTCTAGGGAGGCGCTGGCGGTGAACACCACCTCGGCGGTCTGCGCCGCCAGCGTCTGGCCATCGGCCGAGGACCCGGCTTCAATAATCACCGGCCGCCCCTGGGGGGAGCGGGAAATGTTCAGCGGTCCCTGCACCGAAAAATGTTCGCCGTGATGGTTGATCGGCTGGATCTTGTCGTCGTCGAAATAGCGGCCGCTGGCCCGATCGGCCACCACCGCCCCATCCCGCCAGCCGTTCCACAGCTTAAATGCTACCTCGAGGAATTCACGCGCACGGGCGTAGCGCGTCGCGTGGTCGGGCATATCTTCCCGGCTGAAGTTGCGCGCCACATCAGTGGAATACGAGGTCACCACGTTCCAGGCGATCCGGCCCCGGCTGATATGATCCAGTGATGAAAATGCGCGGGCCAGCGTAAAGGGATCGCTGAAAGTGGTGGAGGCGGTAGCCGCCAGACCGATATGACGGGTGGAGACCGCCAGGGCGGCCAGCAGCGTCAGCGGCTCCAGCCGCGCCATGGTGGACGGCAGGCGGTGTACGCTGGTGGCCAGCGCGTCACCGACAAAAAACAGGTCAAATTTGGCGTCTTCGGCCTTACGCGCGATGCGCGTCAACCAGGCGATATCCGTGGGCGAACCAAGGTCGCCGGTGGCGCGCCAGCCGCCGACATGATGGCCAAGCGGCTGGACAAACAGTCCCAGCCTCAGTTGACGCGGCGGGGAAAGTTGAGATGACATACACACTCCTGTAAGGTCAGGTTCGGCCGGCGTATCCGCCGGCCGCCCTCGTCAGAACGTCTGGTCGGCGGCGGTGATAACAGCCCGTTCGATGGCCGCGGGCGCAAGCGAAAAGGGCAACAACGCCGCGCTGGCGGACGGAAACTTAAAACTGGCGGCAATATAGCGCGCCGCTTCGGTAAGACGATCGCCCAGGGGGATAAGATGCAGCGGCGCGTCATAGCGGCGCAGTTGTGTCAGCAGTTCGGCATCCGGCCCGTCGTTGCCCCGCGCCAGCAAGGATTGCACCAGCAGGCCGAACCCGACTTTTTCGCCGTGCAACCATCCGTGCAGTTCCGGCAGATGGGTCATCCGGTTGTGAATGGCATGAGCAACTCCCGGAGACGGGCTGTCGTCGCGCATGCTGTTGGCCAGGCCTGCCCCGGCGATATTGGCGTCGATCACTTTTTGCAGCGCGGGCGTTACCTGTTGGCGGGCGTTGGCCGCCAACGCCTGCTCGCCCCAGGCGTTAAAGATATCGCGCGCAAAGGCCGCCGCGTGGATTTTAAAATTGAGCGCGAGGCTGTCACCGTTTTTCGCCTGGTAGGGCTGGAATTCATACCATTTGGCCAACGCGTCGACAATGCCGGCTTTCAGGTAACGCACATCGCTGCGCGCGATGATTTCGCTGTCCACCAGCACCAGCGCCGGCATGCGTTTAAGCGCCAGGGTTCCTTCATGGCCGCCGCGTTCGTTATACATAATACTGATCGGGGACCAGGCCGCGCAGGTCGCGGCGATGGTGGGCATGGTGGCGACATTGCCGCCCTCCAGGCCGTCCGCCACCGCTTTCGCGCAGTCCAGCACGCGTCCGCCGCCGATGCCAATCACAAACGGCGCCGGCTGCCCGGCCAGCCGCGCCTGATGTTCAGCCACAGCAGCCCGGGTACATTCGCCTTGCAGATAACTCACGTCATAACCGATGCCGCTGGCCTCAAGACTGGCGGCGACCTGCGACGCCACCGCCTGCCAGGCGCGCGGGCTGGTAATGATGGCGACCCGGTCGGCAAAGGGCGCGATAAGGCCGCCCACACCGGCGCACAGTCCCGGTCGGGAGTAATAGGTTTGGGGCGATTTAATTGCGAGCACGGTATTACCTTAGTCGATTTCTTAGGAGTGCTTACCATAAGTCAGCGAGAAATAATAAAATCTCCTCACTCATTTGTAACCTTATTAAAAGATATAACTTATAGCGGGTGAATATAAAAGCGCCCGGCGCGACATGGTATATTCCCGGCCATTCTTCATACAGGACAATGAAAATGGCTTTTAATACGCGATGGGCCGCGCTGGCGCTGGTTATGGGCGTGGTTACTATGCTGATAGGCTGCGATAATTCGGGTTCGGCGGGGCAGGATAAGGTGATCCGCATCGGCGCCACGGGACAAAGTTTCCCCAGTTCCTATAAAGAAAACGATAAACTGGTGGGCTACGATGTGGAAGTGGCGGAAACCATCGCGCACGACCTGGGCTATAAAGTCGTCTGGACCACGGCCGATTTCAGCGGCCTGCTGGGACAATTGGAAGCAGGCAAGCTGGATAGCATCGCCAATAATTTCGTGGTAACGGCCAAACGCCAGGAAAAATATAATTTTTCCACTTCCTACCTGACCTACTCGTCGCAGATCGTCACCAGCACGCAGAATAAAGATATCAACTCGCTGGACGACCTGAAGGGCAAGACGGTGGCCGGGGTGCTGGGGTCGAATCATATTACCAACCTGCGCGCGGCGTTCCCGGACAATAGCATTGTCATACGTACTTATGAAACCCGCGACGGCGCCATGAGCGATACGCTGAATAACCGGGTGCAGGGCTATGTTAACTCCAAGCCGGTGCTGCTGGCAGAAATCAACAAGCATCAGCTGCCGCTGAAGCTAGTGGGCCCGGCGCTGACGGACGAAGGCGTCAGCTTCCCGTTTGCCAAAACGCCGCAAGGCGATCGGCTGCTGGGCCTGTATAACCAAGAACTGGATAAAATGCGCCAGGACGGCCGGTTGAAGGCGCTGTCGGAAAAGTATTTCGGCGACGATTTGAGCCAGGTGAAATAACGCCAAATTCCTTAGGATTATATCCCAGGCTAATGCGCCACCGGCTCCCCGGCCGGTGTTGCTATATCCCGTTGGGATTAGGATATATATTTCTGTTATAAGGCGCATTATTCTTCCGTGCTATAGTCCCACACTTAAAAAATTATTTAATCCGAGAAGTGTATGGCGTCCCATTTGATTGACTTTGTCCTGATTGGTAATAACTTTGGCACCCCGGAAATGCGCGAGGTGTGGTCGGAAAACAGCCGCCTGGCCCGGCAAATCGAGGTAGAAGTCGCCCTCGCCCTGGCGGAAGGCGAGCTGGGTGTGATCCCCGAGGCCGCGGCCCAAGCCATCGCCCGGCGCGCCGATGCCAGCCAGCTCAATCTTGACGACATTGCCCAATCCGCCGCCGAGATGAAACATTCCCTGATGCCGACCCTCGCCGCCCTGCAAAAACAGTGCGGCGACGCCGGTGAATATATTCATTATGGCGCCACCACCCAGGATATCGTCGATACCGCCACCGTGCTGCAACTGCGCCAGGCGTTTGGCATCATCGAACGCGATGCGACGTTGCTGGCGGTGGAACTCAGGCGCCTGGCAAAAAAATACCAGCACACCCCCATGACCGGCCGTACCCACGGCATGCAGGCGTTGCCAACAACGTTTGGCTTTAAGGTCGCGGTATGGCTGGATGAGTTTGTCCGCCACCTGACGCGCCTGCAGGAAATCAAAGCGCGCGCGCTGACCGGTAATATCAGCGGCGCGATCTGTACCTACGCCTCTTTCGGCCCGCAGGGTCCGGCGATTGAGCGGCTCACGCTCGACAAGCTGGGGCTGAACACCCCCAATATCGGCTGGCAGGCGGCGCGCGACCGTTTTTCCGAGTTTGCCTCGGTGGCGGTGCTGATCAGCGGAACGCTGGGTAAGATAGGCAATGAATTCTATAACCTGATGCGTTCCGAGATCAATGAAATCGAAGAGGCGTTCTCCGCCGGTAAAATCGGTTCCACCACCATGCCGCATAAACGCAACCCGGCGGCGCTGGAAGGTCTCGCCAGCCTGACGGCGCCGGTGCTGAAAAGCGCCGCCCTGATCTATGAATCGATGCATGTGGAACATGAGCGTGACGCCATGAGCTGGCGCGCGGAATGGATCGCCCTGCCGGAAATCTGCATTTACCTGTCCGCCCAGTTGCAGAACGCGCTGGGCATCCTACGCGGCATTACCGTCAATGAAGCGCAAATGCTGGCTAACCTGCATCTGCAGGGCGGGCTGCTGCTGTCGGAAAAGGTGATGTTTGAACTCGGCAAGACGCTCGGCAAACAAACCGCCCATCACCTGGTTTATGAATGCTCGATGCAGGCCTATGAACAAAAACGCCCGTTTAAAGAGGTGCTGCTGGCGCACCCGACGCTGCGCGCCACGGTGACGGAAAACCAACTGGACCATTGGCTCGACCCGACTAATTATCTCGGCAGCGCGCCGGAGAAGGTCGACGAGGTGATCCTGGCCGCCAACGCGTCCGGCCTGCTGCCGGCTGCGGACCTGGAGGCCAGATGAGCGCGGGGTATCGCCAACTCACGGTGGCGGACGCGGAGCCATTTCTGGCGCTGATGCACGCCGCCTATGCGCCTATCCGCGAGTTGGGCATCCACTTCGACGCCGCCACGGCGGATCTGGCGCGGGTCAGCCGTCATCTGGATGAGCATGGCGTCTACGGCATGTTTCTCGACGGTAAGCTGGTGGCCTCGGCGACGCTGCGCTATCCCTGGGGACCTTTGCCCGGTCCGTTCGGCCTGCCGCATATCGGCTGGTTCGGCGCCGATCCGGATTATCGCGGCCAGCGCCTGGGCAGCCAGATGCTGCAATGGCTGGAGCAGGCTATACTGTTGGGCCAGCTCAGGGCGCCGGCGGTCTCGCTGGGCACGGCCGAGAGTCACCCCTGGCTGGCCGAGATGTATCAGGCGCGCGGTTTCAAACCGATGCACAAGACGGATTTAGGCAAAGGTCATATCACCCTTTATATGAAAAAAATACTTGATGAAACACGCCATGCGATATGGCTGCAACGCACAGCGGCACAAGAGGCGGTAAAATGAAAACAGGTTCTATGGTATTAACCGCGCTGCTGGCCGCCACCCTGCTGTCAGGCTGTGACAAGCCGGGCGACGGCGGGAGTTCCGACGCCAAAACCATCCGCGTAGGCGCCACCGGGCTGAGTTTCCCCACCGCCTATAAAAAAGACGGTAAGCTGGTGGGCTTTGATGTGGAGTTAACCGAACAAATCGCCAAAGACCTCCATTATCGCGTCGAATGGGTCAACGCTGATTTCAGCGGTCTGATGGGGCAACTGGAAGGCGGCAAGCTTGATACGGTGGCTAACGCCGTCGCCATCACGCCGGCGCGCCGGGAGAAATATGATTTCTCCGGTCCGTACAGTTATTACGGCAGCCAACTGGTCACCAGCAGTACCAACACCAATATCAATACCCTCGACGATCTGAAAGGCAAAACCGTGGCCGGGGTGTTGGGTTCCAACCACGTGGCCAACCTCAAGAAGGCGTTCGGGGACAATACCATCACCATCCGCACGTATGAAAATCGCGACGGGGCCATGACCGACACCATGAATAAGCGCGTCGACGCCTATGTCAATGCGCGGCCGATACTGCTGGCGGAGATCAAGGAAAAGAGCCTGCCGCTGAAACTGGTCGGCGCGCCGCTGGTGGTCGAGCCGGTGGGGTATCCGTTCCATAAGGATGATAGCGGCCGGGCGCTTAAATCGGCGTTTGATCGGCAAATTGACGCCATGCGCGCGGATGGTCGTCTCAAGACGCTGTCAATTAAGTATTTTGGCGAGGATATCACCACTCCTCCAGCCGGCGCGGCTCACTAGGCCGGTTCTCGTTTTCACGCCCGCCAAGGTATCAGACGGCGGGCGTTATCTGAGTGCTTCTGCATGAATATCGATATCAGCTATTTGCTTAAAGTCTTCCCGCTCATCATCAGCTATTTGCCGATGACGATGTTTCTGGCGGTGGTATCCATGATCATCGCCATGGTTGTCGGCCTGATGCTGTCGCTGTTGCGCACCAGTAAAATCTGGCTGCTCAGTAAAGCGGTCGAGCTGTATATTTCCCTGTTTCGCGGCATGCCGGCGCTGGTACAGCTGTTTATAATCTACTTTGGCTTACCGCAGCTTATTCCCTCGCTGACCGGCCTGACGGCCACTGCGGCGGCCATCATCGGCTTTAGCCTCAAGACGTCGGCGTATATGGCGGAAATCTATCGCGCGGGGCTGGCCTCTGTAGATCCGACCCAAACCGAGGCCGGGCTGTCGATTGGCATGCGCAAGGGGCAAATTTATCGTCGCATCGTGCTGCCGCAGGCGATGCTCAATGCGCTGCCGGCCACCGGCAACACTTTTATCTCGCTGATCAAAGAAACGTCGGTGGCGTTTGCCCTGGGCGTGTCCGAACTGTTTGCGGAAGGCAAAATGATCGCGGCCGAGTCCCTGCGCTATTTTGAAACCTTCCTGGTGGTGGGTCTGGTGTACTGGCTGGTAATCATCTGCTACGCTCGTCTGCAGGCCCTGCTTGAGAAAAAACTTAGCCACTCGCTGCAACGCTAGGATGACATTATGATCACAGCCAAAAATCTCTATAAACGTTTTGGTGACCAGGTAGTGTTGGACAATATCAGCATCGACATCGCCGCCGGCGAAGTGGTTGCCATTATCGGACCTTCGGGCTCGGGGAAATCAACGCTGCTGCGCTGCCTGAACCTGCTGGAAAAACCCGAATCCGGCATCATCCAGATTGACGACGTCACTCTTGATACCGAGCATTATACCACCCGGGAAGAGTACGCCCTGCGCAGCCAGACGGCGATGGTGTTCCAGAACTACAGCCTGTTTAAAAACAAAACCGCGCTGGAAAATATCACCGAAGGCCTGTTGGTGGTGAAAAAGCTGCCCCGCAGGCAGGCGGTGGAAATGGGCATGTCGCTGCTGGAGCAGGTCGGCCTGGCGGATCAGGCGCATCAGTATCCGGTGACCCTGTCCGGCGGCCAGCAACAGCGGGTCAGCATCGCGCGGGCGCTGGCGGTCAACCCGAAAGCGATTTTGTTTGACGAACCCACCTCGGCGCTGGATCCTGAACGGGTGCATGAGGTCTTGCAGGTGATTCAGACGCTCGCCAAGCGCAAGACCACCATGGTGATTGTCACCCATGAAATGCAGTTTGCCAAAGAGGTGGCCGACCGGGTGATCTTTATGGCGGACGGACACATTATTGAACAGGGGCCGGCGGAACAGATCATCAATTTTTCCGACAATCCGCAGACCCGGCGCTTCCTGAGGCAGTTGATCAATATCGAAACCCCCAGCGAGTTTTCTATTTAGGTGATTTACCGGCGCAGCGCCCGCATCCCCCCGGCGGTATGCTGGCAGGCCGCGTCCGGCCAGCGCCCGCCAGGCTGCGGGCCAATACGCGTTTTGACTGATGGAGTAACGCAATGACCATCCCTCCCGAGTATCAGGACCTGGCGCAACAGATCCAGGACTTTCGCCACCACCTGCACCGGCACCCCGAACTGTCCAACCAGGAATTTGAAACCACCGCGAAAATCCGCGCCGCGCTCGAGCGTGAGGGCATCCGCATTCTCGACTTGCCGTTAAAAACCGGCCTGGTGGCGGAAATCGGCGGCCTGCAGCCCGGCCCGCTGGTAGTACTGCGCGCCGATATCGACGCGTTGCCAATCAACGAGGAATCCGGCGTCGAGTACACCTCCGAAAACCCCGGCGTGATGCATGCCTGCGGCCATGATTTTCATAGTTCGGCCGCACTCGGCGCCGCCATCCTGCTCAAGCGCCGGGAGGAGGGATTACAGGGCAGGGTGCGCGTGCTGTTCCAGGCGGCGGAAGAAACCGGCCTGGGTGCGCCGGATCTGATTGCCACCGGCGCGCTGGACGACGCCGCGGTCATTTTCGGCATCCATAACGATCCCACCCTGCCGGTGGGCGTGGTGGGCGGCAAGGACGGCGCGCTGACGGCGGGCGTGGACAGGTTCGAGATCAAGATCGCCGCCAAAGGCTCCCATGCCGCCAAGCCGCACGAGGGCAACGATCCCATTATTATCCTCGGCCAGCTGATCGGCGCGGTGCAAACCCTGATCAGCCGCAACGTGCCGTCCAACAACAATGCCGTGGTATCCATCACCCAGGTCCACAGCGGCAGCACATGGAATGTGATCCCGGATACCGCCTATATCGAGGGCACGGTGCGGACTTTCAGCCAGGACGTGCGCGATCTTATCGAGCAGCGCTTCCGCCAGCTGGTGCAAGGCATCGCCGAGGCCTATGGGGCGCAGCTGGAATTTTTATGGCACGCCGGGCCGCCGTCGGTAGTGAATACGCCGGAATGGGTGGCTTTTGCCCTGGAACAGGCCACCGAGACCGGCTTTGAGGCAAGGCGCGTCGACGCCAGCCCCATCGGCGAGGATTTCGCCTTTTACCAGCAGAAACTGCCCGGCACCTTCATGATGGTCGGATCCGGCGGCCCCCATGCGCTGCACCACCCGAAATTTCGCGTGGACGATCGCGCTTTATTCCCCACCGCCCGTTATCTTGCGCGCCTGGCCGGCGAAGCGCTGAAGTCGCTGGCGTAGCATGAGCGAAACGCTCACCCGGCGGCTGGCGACGCTTATCGTCGACACCCGGCCAGACGAAACGGCGCGGGGAAAATCCCGGGCCGGAGTGCTGGACTATCTGGCGGTGACCCTCCCGGTGCTGCTTGGACGCGTGGCTGACAGCGGCCTGGTTTGCCTGCGCCGGGTCTATGACGGCCGGGATGCGCGCACGCGGGCGCTGCTGCTGGGTTATGCCGGCCATGCGCTGGACTATGATGATTTTCACCCCGACTTTCGTGGCCATCCCAGCACCGTGATCCTGCCGGCGCTGTTCGCCCTGGCCGCAGAGCATCCGACGGTCGGCGCCGCGAGGTTTCTCGACGCCTATGCCGTCGGGGTGGAAGCGGCGGGGCGGCTGGGATTGGCCGCCGGCCGCCGGCATTACGCCATGGGTTTTCACAGCACCGGCACCCTGGGCACGCTGGCGGCAACGGCGGCGGCGGCGCGGCTGGTGAAGGCCGACGCCGGTGCGACGGCGGTGATGCTGGGCATTGCCGCCACTCAAGCCAGCGGGCTGCGCGCGCAGACCGGTTCCGCAGCGAAACCCTTGCATGCCGGACTGGCGGCGCAGGCCGCGGTGGCCGCTTGCCAGCTCGCGTTGGCGGGGTTTTCCGGACAGCCTGACGGGATTATCGAGGATTTTCTGGCGGCCAGCTGTGGCGGCCGACAGGATCCGGACCTGTTGACCGACCGTTGGGGCGAACCTTGGCGCATTGTCACTCCCGGGCTGGAGTTCAAGCCGTATGCCGCCTGCAGCGGTACCCACAGCGCCGCCGATGCGGCGCGCCGGTTACGCCGGCAGTGGCTGGACAGCGGCCATACCCTCGACGCGCTGCTGGATAGGCTTGATCATATCGAGGTGGCGTTTCCGCCGGGCGGCGATCTCGCGCCCTCGGTGCGCCGGCCCCGTAACGGTATGGAAGCGCGCTTTAGCCTGGAATACGTTATCGCCGCCGGCCTGTTGCTTGATGATCTTACCCTTGCGGAATTTGCCGAAGGGCCGGTGAATCCGGCGATTTCGGCGCTGGCGCAGCGGGTCAGCCGCTGTCCCGACCCACTGGCGCCTCCCGATGAGCTGGACCCCTCCGCCCGTTTCCATCAGGTGACGCTATTTTTCCATCACGATGCGCCGCTGCGTTGTAAGGTGACGCGCCGGGAGAGCCTGTCCCATCCGGTGGACCTGTCGCATAAGCTGCGGCGCTGCCTGGCGGGTGAAACGGATGCGACGATCGACGCCATCGAAAGCCTGAGCCGCCTGGATTCACCCTCGGCGCTGTCCCGGCTGGGGACGTTACTCCTGTCGGCGCTTCATCAGCCCCGCCGATAGACGCGCTTTACGCTTGACTCATCCCGCCGGCCTCCGCGTTTCACTTGCGCGCCGCGGCCGCTCCCTGCCCGCCGCGCCCCGGCACGCTTAATGATGTCCGTGCCGCAATCGATGCTTACCCACCGCTGCTTTCCGGCCGACGTGACACCGCGACCGGCGGCTCAAAGACCCTGACTTCCGGCGCCTCGCCCGCAAAACGGCCGACGCGCACCACGGTAATCTGACCGGCGCAGCCCTGGCTGAGCGAAGAGGTGCCGATGTCCAGCGTCAGCACATTGGGATTGCCATGGCGGCAGACGGGTCTCTCCGCCAACGGATCCACCGGATCGTACCAGGCGCCGGTCGGCAACTGTACCACCCCCGGCATAATACGCGCGCTCACCTCAGCGCTAGCCAGCACCGTGCCGCGGCCGTTGACCAGCTCAACCACGTCGCCGGTGGTTATGCCGAGGCGCCGCGCGTCGTCGGGATTCAGGCAACATATCTCGCGCCCGCCGCGTTTGCGGCTGACGCTGTACTGTCCGAAATCAAGCTGGCTGTGCAGACGCGATTCGGGCTGGTTGGCAATCAGATAAAAAGGATGCTGTTCGTCGGGCCGTTGTTGCGGCTCAAGCCACACCGGATGTCCCGGACAGTCCGCATAACCAAAGCCGGCGATGGTCTGGGAGAAAATCTCGATTTTGCCGCTCGGGGTCGGCAGCGGATTGCGCTCCGGATCCTGGCGAAATGCCCGCAGCAGCCGGCCTCCATCCCGATCCTGCGGCAGTTCCAGGATGCCCTGCTGCCAGAATGTGGCAAAATCAGGCACGCTGACGTCACGTTCACGCAGACGTTCACGCATCTGCTGATAGAGATGCGCCAGCCATTCTCGGGCGCTGCGTCCCTCGGTAAACGCCGCTTCCCGGCCGAGCCGCCGAGCCAGTTCGGTAAAAATGGCGTAATCATCCTTCGCTTCGCCGTAAGGCGTGGCCGCCTGCTGCATGGCAACCAGATACCGGTCCGTCGGTGCGCCGCCGATGTCTTCCCGCTCCAGCGTCATGGTGGCGGGCAGCACGATATCGGCATGACGCGCCGTTGCCGTCCAGGCGGTCTCATGCACGATCAGCGTATCAAGCCGGCAAAACGCCCGGCGCAGGCGCGCCAAGTCCTGATGGTGATGGAACGGATTGCCGCCCGCCCAATAGGCTAGCCGGATGGTCGGATAGGTAAGATGGCGCCCGTTGTAAACGAATTTTTCACCGGGATGCAGCAGCATATCGGCCACGCGCGCCACCGGGATAAACCGGTCGATACCGTTTTTACCCTGCGGCAGCGCCGGGAATGCCACCTGGTTGTGGTGCTTGCCGTAATGGCCCAGCGCGCCCAGCGCATAAGCGTAGCCCCCGCCCGGCAGTCCCGGCTGCCCCAACGCCGCCGCCAGCACGAGCCCGAGCCATACCGGCTGCTCGCCGTGCTCCGCCCGCTGCAGCGAGTGCGCCACGGTCACCATCACCCTGCGTCCATGTAACTGGGCCGCCAGCGCGTCGATACGCGCTGCGGGGATGCCGCAGATGGGCGCCGCCCAGGCGGCATCGCGGACCTGTCCGTCCACGTCGCCGCGGATATAGGCCACCAGCTTTTCCCAACCGACGCAGTAACGTGCCAGGAACGCCGCATCAATCCACTGGCGGTTTGCCAATATGTGCAGCAGCGCGAGGATCAGCGCCGCGTCGGTGCCGGGACGTATCGGCAGCCACTCACCCCGGGCCTCGGCGGGCAGATCGCTTTCCAGCGGGCTGACCGAGATAAAAGTTGCGCCGCGCCGCGCCGCCTGGTCTATAAAACCGCGCTCAGTGTGTTCGCTCATCCCGCCGCTGGCCACCTGGGAGTTTTTTAACGCCAGGCCGCCGAAGGAGATCATGACCTCGGTGTGCTGCGCGATTTCCTGCCAACTGACGCCGCGGCGGGCGATTTCGTTGATATCGCCGATGATATGCGGCAGCAGGACAGACGACGCGCCGGAGCTATAGCTGTTGACCGAGCGGACGTAACCGCCGAGCGTGGTATTAAGGAAACGATGCACCTGGCTTTGGGCGTGATGAAAGCGTCCGGCGCTGGACCAGCCGTAGGAACCGCCAAATATCGCCTCCGGTCCGGATACACCCGCTACCCGTTGCAACTCGGCGGCCACCCGCTCATAGGCCTCCGGCCAGCTCAGGGCGACATACTCGTCCGCGCCCCGGCGGTTATCGGGGCCCGGGCCCTGTTCCAGCCAACCGCGCCGCACCATTGGACCCGCGATACGCGCCTGATGGCTGAGGGCGTTGGCCATGTTCTGCAGCAGCGGGCTGGGATCGGGATCGCCGCTGAACGGGGTAATGACCAGCCGGTCATCCTGCCAGCGGGCGGTGAAAGCCCCCCAATGGGAGCTGTGGGTTTTGTGATGGGTCGAGGTCATCATGGGTATCCAGGTGAAATAGCAAGCCCGTGATTTACAGCACGGTTGCCAGAAAGTGCCGCACGCGATGATTTTGCGGATCGTCCAGCACACGGTTCGCCGGACCGGCGGCGATAATTTTACCTTCTTCCATAAAAACGACGTTATCCGCCACTTCACGCGCGAAACCAATTTCGTGGGTAACAATTACCATGGTGATGCCTGAGTGCGCCAGCGCTTTAATCACCTGCAGCACTTCTCCCACCAGCTCCGGATCCAGCGCCGATGTCGGCTCATCAAACAGCAGAACCGCCGGATCCATTGCCAGCGCACGGGCAATGGCGACGCGTTGCTGCTGCCCACCGGAAAGCTGCTGCGGCCAGTCGTTTTCCCGTTCGGCCAGCCCGACCTGCCGCAATAGCAGCCGCGCCTTGTTGGTAGCCTGCTGGCGGCTCAGTTTTTTCACCAGCATGGGCGCATCGATGATGTTCTGCAGCACCGTGCGGTGCGAAAAGAGGTTAAATTGCTGGAACACCATGCCGATCCGGCTGCGCTGAAGCGCAATCTCGCGGCTGCCTAATTCATGGAGCGCCTGTCCTTTCTGCCGGTAGCCCACCAGTTCTCCGCCGATAAGAATGGTACCGCCATCAAGCTTTTCCAGATGGTTGATGCACCGCAGCAGGGTAGATTTGCCGGATCCGGACGGCCCGAGGATCACCGTCACCGAGCCGGCGGGAATCTCGAGGGTAACATTATCGAGGATCGTGTTGCCGGAAAAGCGTTTGGTGACTTTGCGCAGGGTGATAGTCTCAGCCATTGTTTAGCCTCCCGATCTTCAGGCTATAAAACAACAGATTGCGTTTCGCCCGATCCTGGCTTGGCTGGCGGATAACGCTGCGGCTAAAATAACGCTCAACGTAATACTGGCCCACCGACAGGACCGAGGTCATCAGCAGATACCACAGCGTCGCCACCAGCAACAGCGGGATTACCTGGTAGGTGCGCTGGTAGATAATTTGCGCCGAGAACAGCACATCCTGCAGCGCGATCACCGAGACCACCGCGGTGGTCTTCAACTGGCCGATAATTTCGTTGCCGGCCGGCGGCAAAATGGCCCGCATCGCCTGCGGCAAGATGGTGTGGCGAAAGATCTGCGCCGGGCGATAGCCCAGCGCCCGCGCCGCTTCCAGTTGGCCATGCCCGACGCTTTGGATCCCTGCGCGCACGATTTCCGCGGCATAGGCGGACTGGTGCATCACCAGCGCGATCACCGCCGCGCTGAACGGGCTTATCAGGGTGTTGGCGTCGGCGCTCCACAGCGCGCCGACGCCGGGCAGGGCCAGGGAAATCTTGGGATAGAGCGCGGCGATATTGTACCAGAGGAACAGCTGTACCAGCATCGGCACGCCGCGAAAGAACCAGGTATAAGCCCAGCTTACCGCCACCAGCAGCGGATTGGACGAAAGGCGCATCAGCGCCAGCACGGTGCCGAAGGCAAAACCGAACAAGACTGAAATGACGGTCAGTTGCAGCGTCATCAGCACGCCGCGCAGGATGGATTCCTCGGTAAAGCTCCCGATAATAGTCTGCCACTCGAAGCGGGGATTGGACATCATAGAATGGATGGCGGCGCACAGCAGGAGCAGCACGAAAAACGCGCTGACCCAGCGGCCGTAATAGCGTTTGCCGACGATCCTCAGCTCATCGGCTTCGGTTTCCTGCGGTGTACTGTTCATTGGAATATCTCTTCGTTTCGTTTTGCTTCTTTCACGGCGCCATAGCCGATCCCCCAACGATCGAGGATTTTTTGATAGCTGCCGTCCTGGATAAGGGAATTGAGCGCGGCCTGCACCGGTTCTTCCAACGGCGACTGTTTGGGGAAAGCGATGGAAACCGGCGCGTCATCCACGCTGATCTCGCCGCTCATGGCCAGCGCTTTCACCAGGTTGACCTGCCAGGTGAGTCCTTCGTAAGGGCCGAAAAACAGCGGCACGCGCCCGCTGACCACGGCCTGCACCCCGGCGGGGCGGTCTGGGAACACCGCGATGTTAATCGGCGGTTTGCCCTGCTCCACGCACTGTTTGCTGGCGGCGTCGAGACGGGTCAGCTGGGTAGTGCCGGCCCCGCCGCCGACCTGTTTGCCGCACACCGCCAATAACGAGGTAAAAGGGGCGACATTGGCGTCTTTACGGGAAATAACCCCGAGCCGGGAAGCGTTGTAATAGCCGATAAAATCAATTTGCTGCAAGCGCGTCTTGGTGGCGTTGATATTGGACAGCGCCACGTCATACCGGCCCGACTTCAGCCCGGGAATAATGTTGTCGAACCCGCCGGTATCCTGCCAGTGCACCGTCACGCCCAGCCGTTCGGCAACGGCGTTCATGATATCGATTTCACGTCCCGCCAGCGTGCGGTTGTCTTCCTGGAAAAAAGTAGTGGGCGGCGTATTGGGGTTGGTGCCGGCAATAATATAGCCCCGGGTCACAATATCGGCGGGCAGTTTATTTTTCAGCCTTTCATCGCTCTTGACGTGAAACGAACTGGCCGTGGGAACATTCTGCTCGGCCGCCCAGGCGTTATGCGCGCCCGCCATCATGAAAAGCGATATAAAACCATGGGATAACTTCATTAAAGGCTTCTCTCCAGATGAAATATGACAAAGGGGCCTGCGTGCAGACCTTAGATAGATAAACATTCAAATTAGATAAAGGCGGAAGCGGTCAGGGCGCTTAGGCAAACGTCGGTCTGGCAACGGTTTCGGCATATTGTCCACTCATTAATAGATTGTCATGGAATACCGACGACCTTCACAAGTGACAAAATTCGCTAAGCTTATAAGAAATTTTGGAATGACCCGCGCCGGGAACGGTGATTGCGCCCCTGAGGCCGGGCCGTGTGACCCTACCCCAATAATGAGCGGAGCAAAGTCGGGGGGCAGGTCAATTCTTTCTCGCCACATGCGTTAGAATGCCTGGAATATGTCGATGTGATCACTCCGAATAAAACCGAGGCCTCACCGCTTTCCGGCAGCGATGTACAGGATTTGACCAGTGCCAAAGAAGCCGTGCAACGCATTGTCAAGCAGGGTGCGCAGCGGGTGATTATCACCATGGGGCCGCTGCTGCTTGATGCGGGCCAGTTCCAGCAACCGGGACACCACCGGCGCGGGTGACGCTTTTAACGGCGCGTTTGCGGCAGCATTGGCCCGCGGCGAGTCGGTGGTGCAAGGAGAATGAGATGACTAAAATTGGAGGTATTGTGCCGGTTATGTTGACTCCCTTTACCCCCGATAACCACATTGACTATGACGGCCTGGCGCGCCTGATTGACTGGTATCTGGAGAAAGGCGTCGATGCATTATTCGCGGTGTGTCAGTCGAGCGAAATGCACTTCCTCAGTCTGGATGCGCGGGCGGAACTGGCACGATCCGTGGGGTGACGGTGGTTAAACTCGGCGAGATTACATGGCCGGCGCCGCCCATCGAGGTCTCTGCGCAGCCGGCGAAGCCCCTGCCGGCAGCCATCGTTAAACCCTTGGCTAAGCCGATTGCGCCCTGGGAAAAATACGTTCTGCTGGTGGTAGGAATAGTGCTGTTTGGTCGGCTGGCCAACGTGGCGCCGCAGGCGTTCTTGTCGCATTTTACCGTATTCGCGCTGGCGTGCGTGGTGGGCGATTATGTGGTTTGGAACGTCAGCCATGCGCTGCATACGCCCTTGATGTCGGTAACCAACGCTATTTCCGGGATCATCGTGGTGGGGGCGTTGCTGCAGATGGGTCACCGCGGCCGCGGTTGGCGCGCCGTTCCCGCAGCGCCGGTCCGCCCTAGGTGTCCTTGGCGTGGATGCCGCGTCTCATCTTGGCCAGAATTTGCACCAGGGCCTCGCGTTCTTCGGGGGACAACGTCTGCAATAAGCTGTCCGAGACCTGTTCAGCCACGGGCCGGGCAAGATTCAGCATAGTGCGGCCCTGCTTGGTGAGCCGGATAAGACGCCGGCGGCTATCGGCGGCATCCGGGTGCCGGACAATCAGCTGCCTGGTTTCCATGCGTCCAAGCATTTCCGCCAGGGTTGCCTTGGTGGTGGCGCTAGCCTGCCCGAGCGCGGCCTGATCGAGTCCTTCGGGCGAGGTGGCGAGCGCTTCCAAAACCGCATATTGCGGTTTGGTTAGTTCGGGCATCAGCAAGGTCCAGCGGGCGGTATGCTCCTGCAGGACAACGCGCATGAGGTGGAATAAGGTCTTGTCAAACATCCGCTCTATATCCTGTCCGGTAGTTCCCCGTTCACGCCCGTTTGGCGGGGCGGGTATTATCTCCGCTACGTTTGGCGTGCACAAGCAAATCCCGCCATTGATGCATGCCGGGCTTGACGTTCGTATACGAACTAAATAGAATTTTCCGTGAAGCCTGGGGCGGAGTCTGTTCGTCCGAACATATAGTTCGTATACGAACTATATGTTGTTGCCTTGCTTCGTTTATGCGACTTATCCTCGTTATATCGCGGGCCGCTGACGTTGGGGAAGGGCTGACCGGCGCCGGGTAAAACGGCAGGGTAGATGAGTCGACCCGCCTTTTCACATTGGATACGGGATTTAACATGATATTCGACGATTTGCGCCAGTTTCTGCAGGCGCTGGATGAACATGGCCAGCTGCTGCATGTGAAAGACTCCGTCCAGGCCGAGCCGGACCTGGCGGCGGCGGCCAATGCGGCCGGTCGGATCGGGGATAAAGCGCCGGCGCTTTATTTCGATAATATCGCGGGTTTCACCGACGCCAAGGTTGCGCTTAATACCCTGGGTTCGTGGCCTAACCACGCTATCGCCTTGGGCATGGCTCCCGGTACCTCCACCAAGGATCAGGTTGCGGAATTCATCCGGCGCTGGGACGAGTTCCCCGTATCGGTGGAGCGCCGCGCAAATCCGCCCTGGCGGGAAAACAGCGTCGAAGGCGACGATATCAATCTTTTTGAAATACTGCCACTGTTTCGCCTCAACGATGGCGACGGGGGTTTTTATCTGGACAAAGCCGCGGTGGTCTCGCGCGACCCGCAGGACCCCGATAATTTCGGCAAGCAGAATGTCGGCATTTACCGTATGCAGGTCAAGGGCAAACGCCGTCTCGCCATCCAGCCCGTGCCGGTGCACGATATCGCCATCCACCTCAAGGCGGCGGAGGAGCGGGGCGAGGACCTGCCTATCGCTATCACCCTTGGCAACGATCCGATCATCACGCTTATGGCGTCGACGCCCCTGGGCTATGACCAGTCGGAATACGAAATGGCGGGCGCGCTGCGGCAGGCGCCTTATCCGATCGCCACGGCCCCGCTGACCGGATTTGACGTCCCATGGGGGTCGGAGGTGGTTATCGAAGGCGTGATCGAAAGCCGCAAGCGCGAACTGGAAGGCCCGTTCGGCGAGTTCACAGGCAATTATTCCGGCGGGCACCGGATGCCGGTGATAAGGATCGACCGGGTTTCTTATAGAACGCAGCCGATCTTCGAGTCCCTTTATCTTGGCATGCCCTGGACGGAGGTGGACTATCTCATCGGTCCGGCAACCTGTGTCCCGCTTTACAAGCAGCTCAAGGCCGATTTTCCCGAGGTGCAGGCCGTTAATGCCATGTATACCCATGGCCTGCTGGCGATTATTTCCACCAAGAAACGTTATGGCGGATTCGCGAAAGCGGTAGGACTGCGCGCCATGACTACGCCCCATGGATTGGGTTACGTAAAAATGGCGATTGTCGTGGATGAGGACGTCGATCCCTTCAATTTACCCCAGGTTATGTGGGCTTTGTCCACCAAGGTGAATCCCGCGGGCGATCTGGTACAACTGCCCAATATGTCGGTGGTCGCGCTTGACCCCGGCTCGACGCCCGCAGGCGTGACCGACAAGCTGGTCATTGATGCGACGACCCCCGTCGTTCCGGACACGCGCGGCAATTACGGTCTACCGGTGCGCGATCTTCCCGAAACGGGCCGCTGGATCGAGCGGCTGAACACGCTGATCGCCAACAACCGTTGATCCGATAATAGATAATAAATGAAAAGGAACATATGATGATTTGTCCTCGTTGCCAGCATCCGGAGACGGACGTTTTGTTTGAAAGCCCGGTCCCGGGCGTATTTACCGTATTTCAATGCGGGCAATGCCTTTACACCTGGCGTTCGACCGAGCCGCCGCGCCGTTCCGATCCCCGGTTTTATCCGCAAGCGTTCCGCCTGGACCCCGGGAGTCTGGAACACGCCGAGGAAATACCACCGGTTCCGGTCCTGCGGAAAGTCACCGGAGAGTAATACACCTCGTATCCGGTGCGCCTGGGTAAGGGGTTAAATCATTCCCGCCACACCGCGTCGCGGACTTCAATGGCCCGCGGGGGCAGACCCAGCGCGTAGAAGCGGCCGGCAATTGCCTGCTGCTCGCGAAAAATGGTCAGGTCCATGCGCTGGGTCTGATGGCTGCGACGCGTCAGCACATGACTAAGGGCATCCGTCGCCAGGCCGAGCTCGCCAGAAAGCAGGGCGGCCGCCCCGGCCCGGTGGTGCTGGCCTTGCCGGAGGACACGCGATGGCAATGTTCAGACGTTGGCATAGTTGCCTCAAGCCCACGCCTGGAATCCCATCCGGGCATGACGCAAATGGCGATGCTGCATCGGCTGCAACAGGCGGAACGGCCGTTTCTCCCGGTGGGGAGCAGCGGCTCCGTTAATGCCCAGCATCGGCTACAGTAATTCGCCCACCGATCGCCGCAATAATGACCATGGCGGTATTTTGGGCTTATCAGTGGGAACCCGTATAAAGATCTGAGTTTCAGTGAAACGCGCTTTCTTCATAATGAGGCTCCCGTTGGTTGCATTTTAATCAGAGAACTTCATCAAGCAGTAAGACTAAATTTCGGGGGGACTACACACAACCTGATTTGTTATATGCGAACCAGCCCCATGTTGAAAACCTGAGGTTGGTTTTTCCCAGAGATAGATTGATGAAATCTTAGAATTTGATTTGTATCTTTGACGATATCGTTTTATCGGCGGCGGCAATCAACGCGCTCTCGATGGCTTCCGGCTGATATTCGCCGCTCAGCAGCGGCAGCGGATTGATGCGACCGTCCTGCAGCCATTTCACCGCGGTGTCGAACTCATCTATAAAACGGAAAGATCCGACCCAGCGTATTTCTTTCACCAGCATCGGCATCACCGGGTATTCTACGCTGCTGGCGCCCATGCCCACCTGCACCACGGTGCCGGCCGGGCGGGTGAGGGCGACGGTAGAGCTGATGGCCGCCGGGCTGCCGGAAGCTTCAAACACCACGTCAAAATAGCCCCGGTCCCGCTGATAGAAAGCGGCGCTGTCTTTATTCATCGGGTTAAATGTCGCGGTGGCGCCCATCTGAGCGGCCAGCGTCAGGCAGCGGTCGCTGACATCGCACGCCACGGCTTCGGCCGCCCCGGCGCTTAACGCCGCGGCCAGGATCAGGCAGCCAATCGGCCCGGCGCCGATCACCAGCACTTTTTTGCCGACCAGCGTGCCCGCCGCGTTAACGGCGTGGATCGCCACCGCCAGCGGTTCGGCAAAGGCGATGACTTTCGGTTCGGCGTGCTCATCATAAGGAATACACTGTTTTACGGCAGCCACCACATATTCGGAGAATCCCCCGTTTACATGCGGATCGAACTGCGCGCTGCCCATAAAACGCATGGCGGAGCACAGGTTTTGCTTGCCCTCCAGGCAGAACACGCAATGGTTGCAGGGTTGCGAAGGATTGACCGCCACGCGCTGGCCGACCCGCAGGTTAGAGTCCACCGGCGCCTTGCTTACAACGCCAACGAACTCATGGCCGACCACCATGGGATGTTTGAGTACCGACATCCCGGCGCGTCCATGTTGGTAATAATGGATGTCGGACCCGCAAATGCCGCCGCGGTCCACCTTCACCAGCACATCCTCATCCTGGTATTCCAGCTCGCGTTGTTCTACGCGAATATCTTTCTCACCGTAGGCAAAGCAGGCTTTGCAGCTGATTGTATGGGTGCTCATTATTTGACCTCGATTTTAAGTGCGTCTGGGCCGGGTTGCGGCCGGACAGGTTCAGTTGATTTCGGCGGGACGATCACGTCGATTTTCCCGACCAGGAAGGTGTAGGCCAGCAGGCCGGCCAGTGCGACCGCGGCGATATACCACATCGCGTACTGGAAATTATTGGTGCGCTGCAGGATCACGCCGATGACAATCGGACTGATGATGCCGGACAGGTTGCCGCAGATATTCAGGCAGCCGCCCATGGTGCCGAGAAAGTTGCGCGGGATAACGTCGCTCCATACCACCCAACCCAGATTGGAGAAGGCGTTGGCGAAAAAGGCGATGGACAGGATGGCAATGGCGATGAGGGGCTGGTCTTCAAAATAGTTGACCAGGCAAATCACCATGGTCAGGCACAGCCCGGACATCACGGGCAGTTTGCGGGCCAGCGTACGCGATGCGCCTTTTTTCAGCAGCATGTCGCTCAGGGTGCCGCCGCACAGCACGCCGGCCATGGCCATCAGGTATGGAAAGGAAGCTCCCAGGCCCGCTTTGGCGATCGACAGGTGCAGCCCCTTTTCCAGATAGACGATAAACCAGGTCAGGAAGAAATATAGCGTGGAGGAACAGGCAAACTGGGCAATAAACAGACCCCAGATGGTGCGTTTTTTCAGGAAGAAGCGAATATCGGCCCAGCGTACTTTTTCGCTGACGTTAGCCTGGTTTAGTGAACCGTAGCCGCCGCCGTCGCGGATATAATCCAGTTCTTGCCGGTTGGTCTTGACGCTATGCTGCGGATCGCGGTATTTCATCAGCCAGAAGATGCCGAACAGGACGCCGGCGGCGCCGGAAAGGTAAAATGACATTTGCCAGCCGAATTCCGCCACGATAAACGACAGTGCCGGAGTGAGCAGCGCCAGCCCGATGTATTGCGCGCTGGAATAAATGGCGGTGGCGCGCGCCCGTTCATGATCGGGAAACCAGGTGGCGATTATCTTGGTATTGGACGGGAAAGAGGGCGCTTCGGCTATGCCGATCAAGGCCCGGCAGCCCAGTAACATCAGGAATGACGCGGTAGCGGTGGCAAACAGGTGATGCGAGGCAAACCCCATCAGGAAGGTAAACACGCTCCACAGGATGATGGCGCTGCCGTACAGGACGCGTGAGCCGATGCGGTCCAGCACATAACCTACCGGGATCTGGCTGGCGGCGTAGAACCAGGTGAACATGGAGAACAGCAGCCCAAGCTGGGTGGGACTTAAATCGAAATCGGCCTGGATTTTACTGCCGGCGACGGACAGGTTGGCCCGGTCCATATAATTAATTGCCGTTACGATAAATAACAGCGACAAAATAAAGAATCGCGACTTGGTTGCTTTCATTTTATTTTCCTGGTCAAAAGGTACCATTTTTTTATAAGCAGACGGATACAGGGATATAGCCCACAGCGGCGATGCTGTGGGCATAGGTATATTCAGATCAGGCTGGGCGGGTTACAGCACGGCCAGCCAGCCGCCGTCGACGTAGATAATCTGGCCGTTGATGTAGTCGGACGCGGTGGAGGAAAGGAACACCGCGGTGCCGATCAGTTCTTGCGGCTTGCCCCAGCGCTTTGACGGGTTGCTGGCTTTGACCCAGGCGTCGAACTGTTTATTGTCGATAAGCGCGGTGTTCATATCGGTAAGGATATAACCGGGGCCGATGGCGTTGGTCTGAATGTTGAATTCCGCCCATTCGGCGGCCATTGAGCAGGTCAGCATCTTGATACCGCCTTTGGCCGCGGTATAGGGCGCCACGGTGGGGCGGGCGGCCTGGCTGGTCAGCGATCCGATATTGATGATCTTGCCGCCGTTGCCGCGGGCAATCATCCGTTTCGCGGCCGCGCGCGAAACGATAAAAGCGCTGGTCAGGTTAGTGTCGATGACGCGTTGCCACTGTTCCAGCTCCAGCTCCACCATGGGTTTGCGGTACTGGATGCCGGCATTGTTAATCAGGATATCCACCGGCAGCCCCTGTTGTTCCAGGGCGGCAAACGCGCTTTCCACCGCATCCTCATTGGTGACGTCGAAGGCGACGCCCTGCGCCTGATAACCTTTAGCACGGAGTTTTTGTACCGATTCATCCAGCAGCTCCGCGCGGATATCGTTCAGGACTACGCTGGCGCCAGCGGCGGCCAGCCCTTCGGCGTAACAATATCCCAAACCTCGCGCCGAACCGGTCACCAGTGCCGTTTTCCCGGTTAAATCAAACAAAGCAGACATAGTAATTCCTCATCAGGTGATCCTGGCGATGGATATCGCCCGTTAACTTGTATGACATCATTCATATTTAAGGTGAAGTAATGGATTTTTTAAAGCAATGCACATAGGTTTTTTTTGCAATCAAGATCACAAAATAATTTATCTGTATGTTTTTTATTTTATTTAAAATGTTTAAAAACAATAAAATAAAACAATATTGTTAATTTTATGACCAGGTGCACATTATTGGATTCTCGGGCTTTGCGTCGCTCACTTTCAGGGGTATAACAAAAATAACTTGTAGGACAACAGGTGAGATGCTAGATCTGATAACACGAGCCGGTTGGGTGTCCGGGCGGTTAAGGCGAAGGAACACGCCGCCGTGAAATGAACACGGATGTTAACGGGCAAACATTAAATTTAAGGAGTGACTGTGAGTAATTTGAAAATCACCGCGGTGAAAACCATTCTGACCGCCCCGGGCGGCATCGATCTGGCGGTGGTGAAGGTAGAAACCAATCAGCCGGGATTATATGGCCTGGGCTGCGCCACCTTTACCCAGCGTATCCAGGCGGTGAAAAGCGCCATCGACGGCTACATGGCGCCGTTCCTGATTGGCAAGGACCCGGCGCGCATCGAGGATATCTGGCAATCGGCCTGCGTAAGCGGTTACTGGCGCAGCGGCCCCATCATGAATAACGCGCTGTCCGGCGTGGACATGGCGTTATGGGATATCAAAGGCAAGCTGGCCGGCATGCCGGTGTATGAGCTGCTGGGCGGCAAATGCCGCGATGGCATTCCGCTATACGTGCATACCGACGGCAGCGACGAATTTGAAGTGGAGGACAATGTCCGCGCACGCATGGAAGAGGGCTATCAGTACGTCCGCTGCCAGATGGGCATGTATGGCGGCGCGGGTACCGACGACCTGAAGCTTATCGCCACCCGGCTGGCCCGGGCAAAGAACATTCAGCCGAAACGCTCGCCGCGCGCCAGCACGCCGGGGATTTATTTCGATCCGGATGCCTACGTGAAAAGCGTGCCGCGCCTGTTCGACCATCTGCGCAATACACTCGGCTTCGGCATCGAATTTATCCATGATGTGCACGAGCGCGTGACGCCGATGGCCGCCATCCAGCTGGCCAAGAATCTGGAACAGTACCAGATGTTTTATCTTGAGGACCCCGTGGCGCCGGAAAATATCGATTGGCTGAAGATGCTGCGCCAACAATCGTCCACGCCGATTTCGATGGGCGAATTGTTTACCAGCGTCAATGACTGGAGACCGCTGATTACTCACAACCTGATCGATTATATCCGTTGCCATGTCAGCACCATCGGTGGCATCACCCCGGCGAAAAAGCTGGCGACGCTGAGCGAAATCCACGGCGTGCGCACCGCCTGGCATGGCCCGGGTGACATTTCGCCAGTGGGCGTTTGCGCCAACCTGCACCTGGATATGAGCGTGACCAACTTCGGCATCCAGGAATACACGCCGGTCAACGACGCGCTGCGAGAGGTGTTCCCCGGCTGCCCGGAAATCGAGCTGGGTTATGCGTACCTGAGCGACCGCCCGGGGCTGGGCATTGATATCAATGAGGAAAAAGCGGCGCAATACCCCTGTATCGGTGGTATCCCGTCCTGGACCCTGGCGCGTACTCCTGATGGGACTGCGTCGCGGCCATAGGGAACGCGCGGCATAGGAGGATGGCATCCTCTTATAGCGGCCGGGCGCTTATGCGTCCGGCGCCGACTGTTTCAGTTTCTCAATCGCCGCCACGTTTTCCGACATCGCTTCATTGAGCACCGCCACCGCGGTGGAGGAGTCTCGGTTCTTGATCGCCATGAACACCTTGATATGGGCCTCGACGCTTTCCAGCGAGATGCCGAGTGCGCGGTTCAGCTCTTCCAGATAGTAGTAGTAGATGTCTTTGATGGAATTCATGACGTTGTAAAACACTTTGTTCTGCGATGCCTTGGCGATCGCCAGATGGAAATCAAAGTCGGCCTGTGAATACTTTTTGTAGTCGTCCTTGTTCACCAGCATGCGGTTCAACGCCTGTTCCAGGGCGGTGATGTCGTCGGGCGTGGCGTTGCATACCGCCAGCTCCATGCATTTGAACTCCACCGTTTGGCGGAACACCATCATATCGTGAAACTCTTCGCGGCTCAGGTGCATGATGGGTTGGTGTTCGTTTAACAGACTTTGCTGGTTAAGGTCCTTGGTGACAAAGCTGCCTTTGCCCTGGTGAGTGATGACAATACCCAGATCGCGCAGGCGCTGTACCGCGCTGCGGATGCTGACGCGGCTGACGTTGAACGAGGCGGTCAGTTCGGCCTCGGAAGGTAGCTTGCTGCCCGGGGGCCAACTTCCGTCCAGCAGCTTTTCCTTGATTTGATCATAAACCGCGTTAACCACGTTGTGTTTCTGTATTGATTGAATGCTCATGGTGTCCGTCACATACGTTGTCCTACAACATGCCTGTGTATAGCACGCCCAGCGGGGGCTGTGAAGCCAAAAAGCGCATTTTCATGCTGTCAGGCCGAAACCAGCCGCTGAAAATAAAATATGTGATCGTCACTTCATTTTGGCGGATTGGTCATTGATCGGCGATGGAGAATGCCGCATTTTTAAACATGAATGATGTCATACAAGATGTTGTGTGACAGGTAGTGTTTGGCAATGAAGAAAGATAAACACTCCGGCTTCAGGTACTGACCGGTAATAATTAACCCCCTTGGAATATCGACATGAGTCAACTTTTGCCACAGAACCTAGCGCCGGTACGCTGGCGTAAACTGATCCCGCTGGCTTTTATAACCTACAGCCTGGCCTATCTCGATCGCGCCAACTACGGTTTTGGCGCCGCCTCAGGACTGGCGCACGATCTGAATATCACTCCAGGCATATCGTCGTTGCTGGGCGCGTTGTTTTTCCTGGGTTATTTTTTCTTCCAGGTGCCGGGCGGCATCTATTCGGAACGGCGCAGCGCCAAAAAACTGATTTTCTGGAGCCTGATATTGTGGGGGATCCTGGCGACTGCAACCGGCATAGTGCATAGCGTGGCGGCGCTGGCCGTGATCCGTTTCCTGCTGGGCGTGGCCGAAAGCGTGGTGATGCCGGCGATGCTGGTGTTCCTCAGCCACTGGTTTACCAAGCGCGAGCGTTCCAAAGCCAATACGTTCCTGTTCCTAGGCAACCCGATCACGGTGTTGTGGATGTCGATTGTGTCAGGTTATCTGGTGAATTCCTTCGGCTGGCGCGGCATGTTTATCATCGAAGGCGTGCCGGCGATCGTCTGGGCGGTTATCTGGTGGGTTATCTTTGTTGACCGGCCGAAAGACGCCAAATGGCTGACAGACCAAGAGAAGCAGGATCTTGAGGCTGCGCTGGCGGCCGAGCAGGTGGAAATGAAACCCGTGAAAAATTACGCCGAGGCGTTCCGCTCGAAGAAGGTGCTGGCGTTGTCGTTTATCCATTTCTTCTGGAATATCGGCATGTACGGTTTCATTATGTGGCTGCCTTCGATCCTGAAGACCGCCTCGGGTTTGGGCATCGTGGCCACCGGTTGGCTATCCGCCGCGCCTTACCTGCTGGCGGTGCCGCTGATGCTGACCGCCTCCTATTTCTCCGATAAATTCCAGCAGCGTAAGCTGGTGGTGCTGTTGTTCCTGGGACTGGGGGCGGTATGTTTTTGCGGATCCTTTACCCTGGGCGCCGACCATTTTTGGTTGTCCTACGTGCTGCTGGTGATCGCCGGCGGAGCGATGTACACCCCTTATGGGCCTTTTTTTGCCGCGGTGCCGGAGTTGTTGCCGCGCAATGTCATGGCGGGGGCGATGGCGTTTATCGTCAGCTTCGGCGCGCTGGGCTCGTTTGTCGGGGCGTGGATTGTCGGCTACCTGAATGGCGTTTTCCAGGGGCCGCAGGCGTCTTATGTTTTTATGGGCGGTTCACTGGTGATCGCCGTCATCTTGACCGCTTTGACCGGCTTCAGTAATAAATCCTCTGCGCAGGCGGCGTCGAAGGCGGTGGCGCTACCCTAATCCCTATACAGGCCGGTTACTTTAACGGCCTGTTTTTTGCGTCCATTACCTTCGATTATGTGTAAGTGTTCTACAACCGTACCCGCCGGCACGGCCATCTGGGCGGGGTCAGTCCTGCCAGACGGTCCCGATTTACAGGGCCGCCTTATGAATAGACTTGAAACACCTGTCGTGCAGTCTTAAACCCATTCAGCCAGGGATGCCGGAGTAAATCCGCTCAATGCTGTGTAATTGCCATCTTCCACTTTCGTTACCCAATCCGGATCGCTTAGCAGGGCACGGCCCACGGCGATGAGATCACACTCTTCACGCTCCATGCGCTCAATAAGGCGCTCAAGGCTCGCAGAAGCCGATCCCTTTCCGGCGAAAGCATTAGTCACATCGTTATCCAGACCAACCGAACCTACGCTAATCGTCGCGGCGCCTGTCACTTTTTCGCCTAATCCGCACAGTTCAGGCCGTTTCCGCCATCAATCTCAGGGAATTCCGGCTCCCAGAATCGACATTGCGAACAGTGTAGGATATCGACGCCAGCCTCAACCAGCGGTAATAACCATTCTTCCATCACCGCCGGGGTTTCGGCAATTCGTACCCCGAAGTCCTGCTGCTTCCAGTGGCTGACACGCATGATATCCGTAAAATCAGGACCGACTGCGTGACGAACGGCAGAGATAATCTCACTGGCAAAGCGCGAACGTTCTTTGATTGTTGGGCCACCGTAGCGGTCCGTACGCAGATCAGTACCGGCCCAGAAGAACGGGTCGATTAAAAATCCATGAGCGCCATGGATTTCGGCCGTGTCGAAGCCCAGACGTTTGGCATCCGCCGCTGCCTTTACGAACGCCGAAACGGTATCCGCAATATCTTCTTCACTCATTGCAACGCCGCGTGGGTCTCCGGGCGCATCAAAACCTGACGGGCTTTCAACAGGGGCTGCCGGCTCCCAGCCGTTGATATAACGCACTGCACCGGTATGCCAGATCTGCGGCGCCATGCGGCCGCCTGCACTGTGCACAGCATCAATAACGTTTTTCCAGCCAAAGTGCCGCTTCACCATGGAAAAAGGGAAAAAGGGAAAAAGGGATGCCGCTTCGTGGACTACGCCAATGGACGCTTAAGAAGTTGCCTGAAGTCGAAGCAGCCAGGCGGCAATTTAATCAGGTTGCTGGAATGAAATGAGAAAAGGTGGGCAACCCAATGTGTTGTTTAAGCAAAACGTTGCCTGCTGACGCGCTACCCCTTTCTGATCTTAAACTCCGCTAAGCGCGAGTCCTGATATTATTAATGATACACATTCAGGTTATCCATCAGAATCCGGAGGGTAATCTCGTTTTTTTGGCCAGGCCGACATTGAAATATCAATGAGCTGTGAAAGTGTCTGTCGGCTTGCGCCTGCTGAAGGCAGATTTACCACCGACTGCAGAATGCCAAAGTAATACCAGGCCAGCAGTTCCAGATTGATATCCTGCGCGATTTCTCCCGTTTGTTGCCCCTTCGCCAGAATGTTTAACAATATCTGTCGCTGTTGGCGAATCCCCACGTTCATCGTCATTTTCCCTGCGGCGGTAAGATCGGCTTGCTCACTGAGGCTGCGAGACAGCAGGCAACCTCTGAGGTTATCCAGTCCAGCGTTATCCGGAAGGAATTCACGCAGCAATGCTTCAACCCTTGCTCTTGGGGACGCAAGTTGAATTGAATTCATGCGAGACAGGACGCGGTCCGTATACAGCCTGAGGCACTCATTGAAGAGCCCGTCCTTATCCTTAAATCGCTGATAAAGGCTGGAGCGGGACAGACCTGTTGCTTCAGTAAGGTCGCTGATGGAGGCGTTTGCATAACCATGACTCCAGAAAACGCCGATCGCCGCATTCAGCACGGCACTTTCATCGTATTGCGGTTTACCGCCCATAAATCCTCCGTTGACAATTTGGAATGATCGTACCAAGATTGCTGGACTGATCGTTCCATCATATAATAAGGGTTCACCATGCTTAATCAATCGAATACTCAAGCGCCTGAACTTCGCATCGCTGTCGCGGGTGCCACGGGTCGGGTCGGCTCACACTTAATCAATATGCTCGCATCAGATCCCGTAGCGGTCATTGCACTCACGCGTCAGAAGAGACCTGAAAATATTTCCGACAGGGTATCATCTGTTGTTGTGAATTTTGATAAACCCTCAACGCTCGAAAGGGGGCTAGCAGGTGCCGATAAGCTTTTCATTGCTCATGGGACATCATCTCAACAGGTGGCTAATGAGATAGCACTCATTGATGCTGCTGTAAAAACAGGCGTGCGACATATTGTTAAGCTTTCGGTGATGGGGCCAGCAACGCCCATAAATCCTTTTGCATGGCATGCAGTGATAGAGGCTCATCTGGCCCGACAACCTGTGGCCTCAACCGTATTGAGACCCACTACTTTCATGGATATACTCAAGCGTGCTGGAAGCCAGGTCGCTGCGGGAACCTGGGCGGGCGCTGCAGGTAACGGGCGCGTCAATCTGATTGACACCCGCGATGTAGACCGGGGCGGCACGTGTAGCGCTGCTTGAAAAAGTAGCAGATAACTCCCAACGTGCTTATCACCTAACGGGTCCGCGTAACTGGACAATGCCTGAGATTGCTGAGAAATTATCCGATCTTTTAGGTCGTACGGTCACCTATATTGACCGCTCACCCAATGAACAGCGCGCTGCATTACTTGCTGACGGTCTTTCACCGTTTGTCACTGAACTGCTTATTGGACTTGACCGGATTTTCAACCATTCAGTGCTGATTGAGCGCACTCTGACTGTTGAAGAATTAACTGGATTGCCCCCGCGCTCATTGTCAGATTGGCTGCAGGAAAATATTGCTTTTTTCAATCGGTAGATACGGCGTGTCATCAGACACTACGTTAAAGAGATCTCCTCATCCAATATTGATGAAAATGAACGTTAATCAAATTATTCATAACATTCGCAATGAATAAGATAATTTATCTGATGCTTATTACCTATAAAACGTATGGCCCTAATGAAAGTACTAACGTAACCGCGATGGAGACAGGCCAAAGCGCTGTGTAAATCTTTCAGCGAAGCGTGAAACCGATTTGTAGCCGCAGGCATCTGCCACCTGCGTCATGTTCCAGTTGGTGGTTTGTATCAGCAATAAGCCGTGGTGCATGCGTATATCCACGAGAAGCTTCTCAAAGCGGATACCCTCTTCGCGCAACCGCCTTCGCAGGGTTGATTCGCTCATAGCCAATGCTTCACCGGCGGAGCGGGCAGTCCAGCAGATTTCTGGTGAGGCGCGTAGCAGGCGGCTTAAACGTGGAAAGACGCCCTGTCGTTGTGGAAGGGTAAAATGAATATTTTGCTCGGCAAGGACTAACAGTAAGTCAAAAATTCTTAACCGGATCCTTGCATCGCTAAGACTCGGCTGATCCAGGTTTTTCAGTAACGTTCGCAATGATTCGTGTAGAGCGCTATTAAGATCAACCGTGGTGAACTGAGGTTTCTTTTTAGCACTGGAAATGTCGCCCTGAAAAAACTGATAAAAATATTCCAACACATCTGCACTGAAAGTGAGAAATATTGACCGGAACGGAGAGTCATTACTCGGGGGATATTTGGTATAATCGGCAATCACGCCCTGATCTATAAAACCTACGGCGGCCTTATCAGCTAATGTATGGTTTTCCCCCGAAGCCAGGAACTCAATTCTTCCCGCTAATACGATCAGCACCGTCGGTTCAAAGAAGAAAAAAGAGGGGGTACTCTGCTCCACCCTGAGTTGCGGATAAGCCACCGAAACCAGATTATTACGGCTGGTGTTGCTGCCATAAAAACCAGACCAGGAAAATTGTTCACTGCTCAAGGCGTATTTCTCATCTGATGCGAATAACCTATTTTCTCTGGTCATGGTTTACCTGCTGCTTAGACGCTGAGCGTTACACTTTCACGTCCGGGTTAAGACTGTAGACTCCAGTCAGCGTAGCTTTGGCCAAAACGTCGCTGTTTTCCAGCGTGCGACGGATGTTAGCACCAGTAAGCTCTCCTGCTACGTTCAATGTCGGGGTCGGGAGCGCATATAATGTGAATACATAATGATGGATTATTTCATCATTCCACGGCGGACAAGGACCATCATAGCCATAGTAGGTGCCCGCCATCGACTCATCATTGGCAAACCACCCGGTATAATCATTTATGCCATGGGTCAGTCCATCTGGCGCGGAGGGACCCTGTTTGCCTCCAGCGGAAATGCCATGGGATTGTGACCCCTCAACGATTTCGCTCTGACCCGCCGGGATATTTAACAGTAACCAGTGAAAAAAATCGGCGCGGGGCAACGATGCCGGGACCCTCTTACCTGGCTGATTTACATTTTCAGCACTGGTAGGAACATCGGGATCGTGGCAAAGGAGCACCAGCGACTGCGTACCCGCGGGAACATCTTCCCAGCGGAGGTGTGGGTTAAGGTTATCAGATAAACGGATATTATTTTCAGGATCGTAAACGGCAAAACTATTCTTGCCGGGGATGGCACCGCCATCTTTAAAATTATGGCTATATAATTTCATGCTGTTGCCTTGTCTATAAATGGAAAAATCGATTATACGACTTTCACAAACCTTACCAGTGCCTCATCCAGTCAAATTTCTTCCTGAAGCTATCATTTTGGCTGGACATGCTTAGTTTAAAACAAAAAACGTATCACGTGAATGATGGCTGCTTTTGTTTTGGTGAAGCCGAAGAATGGCCGAAAAGAAGAATAAAATGACCGAATTTAGCAATGTGCTTTGTAATTTATTTAATTATATTACCTTCTCTTGAATAATAATGAGTATCATTATCATATAAAGGCGTGTAAAATGTATCTCAATAAAGCGCGAGTAACAGCCCCATTTCGATTGAAATTAAGTGTTTTTTATTTTCTTACTTGTTTTTCCCAGGCACATGCAACACCGATTGATGAAGGTAGTGAAAATAAACTTAATAACAATAATAAAGACGAAACGATGGTTGTAAGCGCAAGCGCCAATGGAATGGATAAATCTACAAGCCAGGCACCTGCGTCTGTCACTTCGATATCAAGTGAAGAAATCCAAAAAAAACCTTATCGTGATATCGCAGATTTGCTCCAAGGGGTTCCGGGTATCACAACCACGATTGGCGGGGATCACAAGGAGATAAATATTCGTGGCATGGGATCCGATTATACCTTATATATGGTCGATGGTATGAGAATTGACTCCAGGGATACGAGCCGTTTATTTGATGGCTATGGTCAGATGAATGCCTGGATGCCTCCTGCTTCTGCAATAGATCATATTGAGGTTATACGAGGGCCGATGTCCGCTTTATATGGATCAGATGCAATGGGTGGTGTAATTAATATAATAACACGTAAAAATTCAAATAAATGGCAAGGAAGTATTGGCGCCGATTTTACAATGCAGGAGCATAGTGATTCGGGTAATATATTTCAGAATAATTTCTTTTTAACCGGTCCATTGATTGACAATATCCTTTCAATGCAGGCTTATGGAAATTATTCTAAGCGTGACGAAGACGATATCTATAATGGTTATCGAGGTAGCAAAAGAGACAACATAACAGGCAAGATAACACTAACCCCTTCGGATAAACAAGAAATTACTTTTACAGCTAATCATACACAACAGGATATAACTCAGACCGTAGGGAAGTCTATTAGCCCAGCATATAATTATGTCACTGGCGTGCCGACAGATTACAGGAAAAAGACTGAGGTTAACCGTTTTTCTGTAAATCATATTGGCTATTTGCCCATTGGAAAAACAGAATCGTATATCCAAAGCGAAGATTATACGATAGGTTCTGAGGATGTTTGGCTAAAGAATTTAAACATGCGATCCTCACTTTCTTCAAATATAGGCAGCCATATCCTGACCTTTGGTGGAGAACTTAGTATTAAAAAGTTACATGATGGAACATCAAATCAGCTATCCAGTGAGACAGATCTAAAACGTACCGAAAAGTCCTTGTTCCTGGAAGACGCATGGCTGGCTACTGAAGATTTCACTTTAACTTCAGGTGTACGTTTTGATGATGATGATCAGTTTGGGAGTCACTGGAGCCCGAGAATTTATGGTGTCTGGAATGTTGCCACAAACTGGACGATTAAAGGGGGCGTCAGTAGTGGTTTCAAAGCACCGGCTATTACAGAAACTTCAACATCGTTTGGTACCGTATCTTATGTTGGCAACGTTTACGGAAATCCTGATCTGAAACCGGAAAAGTCAATAACCCAAGAAATGGGACTCCTTTATGACAACGATGAAGGATTAACAGGAGGTATTACATTATTTAATAACCAGTTCAAGGAAAAGATAGATACAGTATCTTGCCCAGAAAACCAATGTCTGTCAGTACCTAATGTTTATGGTGCTTACCCACTTATCTATACAAATATTGGTAAAGCAGTAACTCGGGGTGTTGAAGCCTCACTTGCTTTTCCTGTTACTGAAAAAGTAAGCATTGCGAATAACTATACATATACCTATTCAAAACAGCAGTCTGGTGAAAATAAAGGGAAGCCACTTAATAAACTGCCTAAACATCAATTCAATAGTACTGTTAATTATCAATATAGTGAGAGGTTGAAAACCTGGCTGGCAATAAATATTCGCGGAAAGGATAGTGATAATGTAGGTGGCGCACAAGCGACTATATTACCTATCCAGGCACCTTCATTTGCCATGTTAGATATCGGAGCGGATTATGCAGTCGCCAAAAATGTAGATATTAAGGCTGGTGTTTCAAATATTCTCGACAAAAAAATTCGTTATGATGATTATGGTTATGTTGAAGATGGCAGACGATACTGGCTTGCTGTGAATTATTCTTTTTAGGTAATAAAAACGGGGGAGGACGGCACCCCCTTTCTATTTTTTAATTTCATGCAAATCGATAAGTTTTGAAGATGAATTTTTTAAATCATTAAAATAACTCAGCGGTGGTTTACCTAATATTTTTTTGAACATGGTAACAAAACTGCTTGCATTTTCATAACCCAGGTCAAGTGCAATAGCGGTAATACTATCCCCCTCGGAAATTCGCTGAAGTGCTATAACTATATGAAGTTGCTGCTTCCATCTGCCAAAGCTCATGCCCAGCTCATGTTGCACTAACCTGGTGAAGCTTCTTTCACTCATATTGACTCTTAGCGCCCATTCATGAAGTTTAAGTGAATTATTCGGACTTTTAATAAGCTCATTGGTTACTGAATATAAGCGCGATTCTGAAGGCATTGGAAGACTAACTTCGAGTTTAGTCGTAGCTTTTAACTGATCGACTAATACATCTATTATTTTTTTTTCGGATTCTGATAATGTAGATTTGCCGTTAAAATTTGAGGCAAAAAAAATCAATTCACGCAAAAGAGGATGTACAGAAAGAGTTGCACATTCTTCAGGAAGCCCCTTTATTTTAGTAGTGTCAATGAATAAGCAGTAACAGCTAGTATTGCCGGCTCCTCTTGTAGAGTGAACTGTATTAGTTGGTATCCATATAGCACATTGCGGTGGTATTAGGTAGATTGATTTTTTTACTTCACATATTATAATTCCTTTTGGCGAAAATATTAGTTGAGCTTCAGGATGCTGATGTGGCTTGAGTTCCCAGCAATCTGTAAAATTATCTGATTTAATGGATAAAACTGGTAAAAAGGGATTTCTCACTTCAGAAATTTCGTAATGGTTTACTGTATTAAATGAGCGATCAGTTGTCATAGAATTCAAACCTCTTGGTCGAATAACTAAGATTATAACATTAACCATATGAAGTGGAAAGTTTTAAGCTAGGTGAGCGTAAAAATCTCCAATTATAATAACTAAATTGTTGTGATTTTTTTAAGGTTTTTGCTAAAATATGCTTTATTTAAATTATTATCATCTTCACCATTGTGCTCTACTAATTAACAATTTTATTCATTAAAATCTGATGGTTCAAAAGCATCTAATCGAGTTGATAAATCTTAATAGTGGATTCATTTATGTCTACCATTTAATATTCAACTTCATTTTATTCAGATGGTCAATTAGACAATTAATTGATTTTATCCCCAGGCGGTCATTGAGGCTTACACACGGATGGCGGAATTATCGGTATTTTGGAGAATTAATATATTAATGGGTGTGTTGATACAATAAAAGAATACAATTAGGTACTGCTTTTATAAAGGTGATTATATGAGAGGTGTTCTTGCTTTTTTAGATGTGATTTATTTCGCTTATGTTAATCATGTTTTATTTTTATTAATGTCATTCTTTACGTGTTGTTAAATGTTGTTTTTCGAAAGCACTGCATTGTGCAATTGCCTGAATGATGGGGTCCATCAAAGAGTGTTATTGTGTCGGTTTTAAAAATCAGCGGTTAAGCTGAATTTAATTGAGTTGGCGTAGTCAATAGTTGATGATTTGCACTGTTATGTAATTTTTGTGAACTATATGATGATTTATGTCGGTATGAGATTCGTCCACTTCTCTCATTCAGTTGTCTCTCCAATAGACCGGCTTCATACAATTCTCGGGATGCGCGATAAACCACGCTTAGACTAATCTTTTTTTCATCGTACATATTAATATAGATATCCCTTACCTCCAGAAAAGCATCCTGATGCTTTTGCATAACGTCTAATACATATGCTCTGGGGATGGTGTATCGTAATATTTTCTTCATTAAATTATTTCTCATACTGAGCATGCTTTTTCAAATTAACAATGGCTTTTAATTTTTATCTTCAATGCGTTTAAGTAATTCGTGAGCCTTTTCAATTGCTGCGTCTTTATTGCTGGCTATAATTAAAGGAAAGCCCCAAAATTTAGAAAATGTTTTTGAAAAAGCGCTGAGTAATATCGTTTGCTTCTCCTTTGGGATGACCTGGACCTGAGCTATTATATAATTTCTAACATCAGGTTTGTTGTTTTTCATCCATTTAACAATAATCATTTTTTCTTCTTTAGAATGCGCGTGATTTTCCTCATTTCCATAATCATCTCCATTGATCAATATAAAAGGCGTTTTCCTTGCAAAAAGTGCTTTTAGCTGAGAAAAAGTGTTTTCAACATCATAACTGTTATTGTTTAATTCCTTTTCATCATTGACCTGTTTCAACCACACTAAAGGGAATCTTGAATCATCTATTACAAGCATTGCCATGTCCTTTATGGAATATGAGAATGATAAATATTACCATTGGTGTTTTGATTTTAGTTTGGAAATCCGGCCGTTTTATATTCATTTTCAGCCTATTTGTCGTTTTTCTACCCCGGTCTTCGCTAGTACGCTTCTTGTGTCATTCCTTGTCAGGACATAGCTTGAAATGCGTGATCGCAGATACCGGTCTTGGTGTAGTCGCCCATCATTCGTAGCCATTTGTTGACTACGTTTTCACACATTTATTGTTGCGGACACGAATCCTGAGAAACAATGGACTGCCCTCATCCATAAGACGATCCTGCCCCATAGTTTGGCTATAAGAGGAATGTATTTATCCTTTTCACGCCCAGGCCGGGCCTGATGCGGGCCATAGAGCACAAGGAGGAGGGTGTCTGTTTCTTTCAGAAAGCGCGCACAGAAAAGTAAAAGGATTTCATTTCAATAATAAGGAAGCTGTTCAAGCGCATGGGTATAACGTTATGCCTGACCGATCAGCATCGATTCAGACCTCTGAAAATGGCAAAGTTTAAAAAAATATTCTGGGTATTATTCGTAGTAAGTCACTATCCGTTGTCCACACAGTTCATGGACATTAATATTCATATCATAAAGTTGACCGAGACGCTCAGCGGTAATGACATGATTAGGAGAACCTTCATAGTGTACTCTGCCCGCAGACATCGCAATAATGTGATCTGAATAGTACGAAGCAAAGTTGATATCATGAAGCACCAATACGACGGTTTTACCAAGTTCGTCTGCTGCTCTTCGAAGAATCTTCATTGTAGCGGTCGCATGCTTGAGGTCTAGACTATTTAGGGGCTCATCCAGTAGCAGATAGTCGGTGTCCTGACATAGGACCATTGCGATAAAGGCGCGCTGGCGTTGTCCACCGGAAAGCTCGTCAAGGAAACGGTCGCGCAACGATATGATGCCCAGATACTCCAGTGCACGCTCAATATGCCCTCGATCATCGTGGGTGAAACGTCCTTTCGAGTGCGGGTAGCGGCCAAAAGCGACCAAGTCACTGACGGACAGGCGCACGCTGATATGGTTATCCTGTCGCAGGATCGCCAGACGTTGCGCAAGTAGGGCCGTGGGAGTGTTAACGACATTCATCTCGTCAACCTTCACGGTCCCACTCGTTGCCGGCAGTAGCCTGCTAATAAGCATCATGAGCGTGGATTTACCGGCGCCATTGGGGCCGATGATGGATGTCAGTCCGCCTTTGGGGATCCTCACCGAGACGTTGTCCACGACGGTAGTTGTGCCATAGCGTTTAGTGAGTGCGTGTGTTTCGATCATCGCGCCCTCTGCATGATTAATATAATGAAAGCAATACCGCCAAAGAACTCAATGACAATGCTCAGGCTGGTATTAAAACCAAACAGCCTCTCCAGAACAAGCTGCCCGCCAACCAGACATATCATCGCGATCAGCGCGGAGGCAGGGAGCATCAGAGCATGCCGCGCATTCCCGACAAAACGGTAAGCCAGGTTGGCAACCAGTAGGCCGAAGAAAGTGACCGGCCCTACCAACGCTGTAGAGACCGATACGAGAATAGCAATTATCATCAGGATGGTTCTAACAGTCCGGGTGTAATCGATGCCGAGATTGATTGCCGAGTCTCGCCCAAGCACCAGCACATCAAAGCTACGCCGCATTCTCCAGCCTATCACCGAGACGCTGAAGACAAGTATTGCTGCGATGGACAGCAGGCTTGAGTCGATAAGATTGAAGCTTGCAAAGAGGCGATCCTGCAGGACGGCGAATTCACCCGGATCGATGACACGCTGTAGGAAATTCGACAGGCTACGCAGTAGCCCGCCGAACACGAGACCGGCCAGCGCCAGGAACATCAGGTCTCTGCGACCTCCGGCGAAGAGCCAGCGATAGAGCAGGGCCGCTGAACTGACCATGACGAATGTCTCCACGGCAAAGCGCAGATATGGGTTGATGGCGGCGCCGTGGACGTAGCCGATGGTGAATGCCACCAGGGTCTGGATAAGAACGTACAGCGCATCAAAGCCCATGATCGATGGCGTCAGGATATGATTCTGGGTAATGGTCTGGAACAGTACGGTCGACACTGCCATTGCGTAGCCAATCAACAACAGCCCTGCGAGCTTTTGCGCACGAAGCGGTAGCACAAAAGACCAATGTCCTCCGGCACCAACGGTCATGAATGCAACTGATGCGATTATCGTCAGTATAACGAGCAGAATGATGACCATACCGGGCCTCATTTCTTGAAATTCAGCCAAATCGTGCAACTCCTCGTTTGAGGATGAAAAGGAAAATCACGCTGCCAGCAATCCCGATAATGGGGCCCACGGGGATCTCGAAGGGTTGGGTTACGGAGCGGCCTATAATGTCGCAACTCAGTACGAAACCGGCGCCGAGAGTGGCGGTCCACGGTACTGCTCTGCGCAGGTTGTCGCCGATCACCATGCTGATGATATTCGGCACGACCAGACCGACAAAGGGGATCGCGCCTACTGTCGCGACCACAGCAGCTGTTGCGATCGAAACGATAACAAGCCCGGTCATGAGTGTTACCCGATAGTTCAGGCCCAGGTTATTTGTGAAATCCTGCCCAAGTCCTGCCACCGTGAATCTGTCGGCTGCAACATAAGCGACGACAGCGGCGACAAACGAGATCCAGAGCAGTTCATAGCGGCCGCGCAGCACCGATGAAAAGTCCCCAGTAGACCATGTGACCAGCGACTGAATAAGATCGAACCGGTAGGCAAGAAATGTCGCCGCTGCGTTAATTATGCCGCCGAGCATCAGACCGACGAGCGGGACCATCAATGGCGAGCGCATGGGTGACAGCCGCAGTATGACAAGGAACAGTAGCGTTCCCAGCAGGGCGGTAAAACACGCCACAAGCATGCGCGCGGGCACAGGCAGTCCGGGAGCCAGCAGAGCAGCCAGCAATAACCCAAGTGTGGCGGACTCAATCGTCCCTGCTGTGCCTGGCTCCACGAAGCGATTGCGCGAAAGCATTTGCATGATTAGGCCAGCCACCGCCATGGAACTTCCAGCGAGGAGCAATGCAACGGTCCGCGGAATGCGGCTCGCCAGTAAAATGTTTGTGGTAGACGTGGTATAGCCTGCTAAAAGCGATGCAGGCGAAATTGTCGTCGCACCGATAAATAGGCTAATCAGGGAAAGCAACCCGACCACGATCAGTGCGATTACAAGTCCCTTCATTGACGTTTTGCGTGCTGAAAGCGTCATTTTGTCTTGGTTATTGCCAAGGAAACTTCATCAGCCATCGACTGAAGCGCGGTCAGTCCGTCGCCAACAATATACCACGCGACAGGATCGAGGTAGACGATGTGGCCAGCCTTCCAGGCCTTGGTTTGTCGAACCAGTTCATTATCCAGCAGCTGTCTGGCGGATGCTCCCTTTTCCCCAATGGCTGCATCACGATCGATGACATAAAGCCAGTCAGGATTAGTTTCGAGAATGAACTCGGAGGAGATCACCTGACCGTGCGGACCCTCATCAAGCTTGCGCGTCACGGGTTGCACGCCGAAGTCGTTATACAGTGTCCCAAACCAAGATTTCGGGCCGAGCGCTCCGATGCGACCACCGCTGGTCATCACCAGCAGTCCTGTCCCCATCTTTGCCGTGCGTGCCCGAAGCGCGTCGACCGATGCCCGCAACGTGCTGGCACGACGGGCGACCTCAGCTTGTTTACCGAAAATGTTTCCAAGGATCTGCGCATGCGCTATCGCGCTGTCAACGCGGTGTTGAAAGTCAGGAGTCAGATCAATGGTAGGGGCGAGCTTCGCCACCTGAGCGTACTTCGGCGATGAACGCCCGCCCACGATGATCAGATCAGGTGAAAGCGCGTTAAGTGCTTCGTAATCGGGTTCGAAAAGAGAGCCAACCTTCCGGTACCGGCTTTCTCCAAATTTAGCGAGATAAGGTGGATAGTTGAGCGTGGGAACGCCTGCGACATCGACCCCGATGGAGGCAAGGGTATCTAGCGCGGCGATATCAAGAATAGCCACGACCCTGGGATTGACCGGGACGCGGGTCACCCCTTGAGTATGATGAACGGTGATCTCTTCGGCTTGCAGCATGCGCGAAAAGAGAACGAAGCATGTCAGGGAGATTATAGCCAACGTATACATCATGCACGTTGCGACTTTCGCAGGGCGCGGATAATAGCGGTGTGATACGAATAGAAGGGCGATGTGCCTGTTGAACATGCTGAATTTCCGTATTTGTAGGCGTCAACGCGTTACACATAATGTTTGTCGCATTGATCATCTTATTAGTATTGCCGGTGCCGTCCCCCGTTGGCATTGCGAGGCACGGCAGTTCGCGCATAGGGTCAAAATGGAAATGGCCTGCTAAAATGATATGGATAGAATGCTAATGTGTCATTGCACAATATGGCCTATCTGTTATCCAATTCAGCCAAAATGAATTGGATAATCATTCTCATCGGATAAAGCGCAATCCGCGCGACGACCGCAATGCCGGCTCGGTGCTGCCGCCCGCGGTGTGGTTCGCCTACAGCCCGGACCGCAAGGGGGTGCATCCGCAAACCTATCCGGCGCGGTTCAGCGGAATGTTGCTGGCGGATGCGGGCTTCAACCCGCTGTATGAAGAAGGCCCTATCCGCGAGGTCGGCTGCATGGCCCACGCCCGGTGTAAGATCCATGATATCCATGTGCGGCATCCGTCGCCGACCACCGCCGAGGCACTGCACCGGATCGGCGAGCTGTATGCGATCGAAGCCGACATCCGGGGGCGTCCGGCAGAAGAACGACAACAGGTGCGCGAAGCGCGCTCCCGGCCGTTACTGATGGGCCTGGAGAGCGGGAACCGGGAAAAGCTCGCCACATTGCCGCGACAGGCCGATACGGCCAAGGCGTTCAACTACCTGATGAACCACTGGCAGGCGTTGTGTTATTACAGCACCGATGGTTGGGGGGAGATCGACAATAACATCACGGAAAACGCGTTAAGAGCGGTGAGCCTGGGGCGAAAAAATTATCTGTTCTTCGGTTCTGATAACGGCGGCGAACGTGCCGCGCTGATGTATACGCTGATCGGCAGTTGCAAACTGAACGGCGTGGAGCCGGAAGCCTATCTGCGCCATGTACTGGCGACAATCGCGGATCATCCCATCAATAAGATCAAAGATCTCCTGCCGTGGAACCTTATAATACCTGCCGAATAAGCGTCAATACGTCACTGAGTTGACGCTTACCCTAAGCCAAGCCGGGATTCTTTAAGGTTATTTCTCAGGCGACTGTTAGGTTAAGGGACACAGCCTAAGATTGACTAAATTTTACAAATGATTCAGATATGTTCGTTATCTCAGGCTCATTTCATTGAGTTGTACACTTTGAATGCGGGATTTTTTTCAAAAATTTCAGCAACAAAATCCATGAACACAATCGCCCGTTTTGGTAAAAGTCGATTAGCAACATAAACGGCCTGAATGGGAACGGGGGATGCAGTGTAATCAGTCAGTAATAATTGTAGGTTGCCATTTTCCAGTCCCTCCTCGAACAGCCATTCTGGGCCCTGTGCGATCCCAATCCCTGCATTGACAAATTTCTGTACTGCTTCTGGTGAATTGACCCTGAGCCGACCAGAAATAGGAACATTGATATCCTGAAATCTCCAGGTAGCTCCTGTTGTTAGCAAGGTATAGATCAAACAATCATGTTTTTTTAAATCCTCTGGGGTATTAGGGGTTCCGTGCTTAGCTAAGTACTTGTTACTGGCAACACAGACTCGCTCAAACATGCCAAGTCTGCGGGCACGCATAGCACTGTCCTCCAGGTGTCCAATGCGGATTGCCAGCTCAGCCCCTTCATCAACGAGATTGATATAGCGGTCATTAATCTGTAGATCGAGTGTTAGCTCAGGGTAGCGTTCTAAAAAATCTGGGATGTGCGGGACTAAGAATGTGTGAGCCAATGCTGTGGGGCAGGCAACGCGTAATAGCCCTGTGGGTGTAACATTTTCTCTGAAAGAAGACTCTGACTCTTCGACGGCTTCCAGAATACGCCTTGCTTCCAAATAATAACGTTCTCCTTCAGGAGTTAGGGAAAGCTTGCGGGTTGATCTGTGAAGTAATCTGGTCTGCAAATGCTCTTCGAGGGTTGCAACATGACGACTCACGTTCGGTTGCCCTAAGCCTAAATCCCTACCGGCTGCGGAAAAGCTGCCTGTTTCAGCGGTACGGACAAAGCATGTCATCAAAAGTAATCTATCCATCCTAAAACCCATTTATGCTTTTAATGCATGAAACATATTTAAAAACACAATCTTATCACAATATGAGCATGAGCATATAGTGGCTATCAAATCGGTCATTCGCCGATCAGTTGTAAAACTAACAGGAGATATTTACATGTCTAGATTACAAGGTAAGCGCGCACTGATTACGGGTGGAACAAGTGGTATTGGTCTTGAAACAGCGAAGCTGTTTGTTGCAGAAGGTGCACGCGTAATTGTTACTGGTGTTAACCCTGATTCTATCGCAAAGGCGAAAGTAGAACTTGGTAATGATGTGTTAGTCGTGAGCGCTGATTCCGCTGATGTGAACGCACAGAAAGCTCTGGCTCAAACGGTTAAGGAACACTTTGGACAACTGGATATCGCTTTCCTGAATGCGGGTATATCAATGTATATGCCAATTGAGGTATGGACAGAAGAGATGTTCGACCGCATTTATGATATCAACGTTAAAGGTCCTTACTTCCTAATGCAGGCGCTGCTGCCAGTGTTCGCAAGCTCTGCATCAGTGGTCTTTAATACATCTGTAAATGCTCACACGGGACCAGTGAACTCTTCAGTTTATGGCTCAACCAAAGCAGCATTACTGAACATGTCGAAAACACTTTCTAACGAGTTACTTTCTCGTGGGATCCGTATCAACGCAGTGAGCCCAGGCCCTGTTGATACACCGCTTTACGATAAGGCGGGGATCCCAGTGGAATATCATGATCAAGTGATGAAAGATATCGTTGCAACCATCCCTGCAGGTCGTTTTGGTAAGCCTCAGGAAGTAGCGCAAGCGGTACTTTACTTCGCATCTGATGAGTCAGCCTGGACCGTGGGTTCAGAAATCATCATCGACGGCGGCGTTTCAATCTAAGCCACCAAAATCACGCTGGAACAGGCGTATCCACCTGAACAAAACATTGTCATTCACGTTGTGACGGCAAGCGACCTCGGCAACGGATGTACCTGGTTGTAGAGCAAGCTGGACCGGCTTTAACTTCAGTTCTGGAGAGTGGAACTGGCGAGGCGCTGAACGCCAGTCCATCTTGGCCTGAGGCGTTTCCTGGACTGCCCCCCAAAACCGTGGCCAGTTTTGCTTGACCACTACAAAGTTAACGCCCCTCTCACGAAATTAGGAGGGGGCGAAGCTACTAAAATTTCCCTGTGCACTAGATTGTTAAGTAAGCACTCTTTTAATGTAACCCAGATATAAAAATGCGTTCTTTTTACAGATATTCTGAACTGGCTGAAATAGTCATCCCAGCATAGAAAAAGCGACTAATAATATCTTCTTCACAGTTTGCGGATCTTCTCCATGAGCTAGCAGTGACGAAGCATTAATCAACTGTGCGTCGATATAATTAGCTGCAAACTCTGGAGACATATTGGCAGAAAACTCTCCTTTGGCTTTTGAGCGCTTCACCCATTCTTTGAAAGTGGATAAGCCTTGCTCCTCAAGGAAATCGACTTGTGCGCGAGTTGCTTCGCCTAATTGCATCCGTGCCTCACGCATTTTTACAAAAAGGCACCCCATTGGAGACTCATGGTTACAACTCACTGACGTGGCAAATGACACGAGATTGTCAAGTACCTCTCGAAACGGAGAGTCACTATTTAACATCTCTTGCACAGGACTTAGCACTTGTTCCTGGTACCTGATAAGAACAGCTTTCATCAAGCCATCTTCATTCGAAAATTCACGATAAAGGCCAGGCTTCGATACACCAGATCTCCTGCAAATTTCATTGAGGGATAAACTGCCTATATCCTCTTTCCAATAAGAATCCATTGCTACATCTAAAACATGGTCACGATCAAGGGTCTTAGGTCGCCCTCTTGAAGGTTTGATTGGATTTAAATTCATTTTATACTGCCCGGTATTTTAATTTGACAGATCGTATACTAACTTTTATTATACCAGCCGGTATTTAATTTTCAATCCAGTAGGAAAGTAAAGATGAGTGAAGCAAAGAAAAACATCGTGGTCACAGGAAGCAGCAGTGGATTTGGTCAAAAGTCAGTAAAAGATTTTGCAGATAAAGGCTACCAAGTGTTTGCCACGATGCGTGGCCCAGAAGGCAAGAACGCTGCAGTTAAGGCTGAATTGGAAGCGTATAGCGATTCCATCCAAGTAGTCGATATGGATGTTACCAATGACGAATCGGTCAAAACAGCCATTGCAAGCGTACTAGATAAAGCGGGCAAAATTGATGTTTTGCTAAACAATGCTGGTGTAATGTACCTTGGCATTACAGAAGCATTTAGCATTGCCCAAGCTCGCGAGCAGATGGAAACCAACTACTATGGCGCTATGCGTACTATTCAGGCAGTTTTGCCTGCGATGCGTGAAGCCAAGTCAGGCCTGATCATCAACACCTCATCCATGGTTGGCCAAATTTCAGCGCCATATTTTTCTACCTACGCCGCAACTAAACACGCTTTGGAAGGCTACCTCCAAGGGTTACGCTACGAAGTGGCACCATTCGGCATCGATATCGCCATCGTACAACCTGGCCCATTCCCTACAGGTCTAAGTGCAGCAGGACAACAACCGTCACGCACAGACATACTGGACAGCTACGGTGAATTAGCAGATATTCCTGCTGCTATGTTCGAAGAATTCGGTAAATTTATGCAGAGCGATCAAGCACCTGATCCACAAATGGTAGTAGATGCCTATTTAGCGCTAGCCGATATGCCTAAAGGCAAACGCCCAACACGCACAGCGGTTGGCTTAGTTTGGGGGGTTGATGAAATTAACGCGGCTAAACAACCCATTCAAGACCGTGTGTTGAAAGAAATGCAACTAGACAACGTTTTAGGTGGTGCTGACGCGTAATTTTCGGTCACAGGGGCAGACTATCTTTTGCCCCTGTGACCTGCTCCCCGTTGATTAACATCACGCGGTGTTAGTAATATCTTACGAACTTCCGTTTGTGGTGGTGCACGCATCGGGATTGCGCGCATTATGATTACCTAACCTTGAACTCATCAGCGATTTTGGTGTTGGCTATGACGGTATTGATGTTGCCGCGGCAAGAGAGCGTCAGATCGCTGTGACCCATACCCCGGCGTATTGACGGATGACGTTGCAGATCTGTCCATGAGGTTGATACTGGCAACGTCACGCCAGTTCCCCGGAGCACAACGTTTTATCGAACAGGGTGCATGGCAGAAGGGCGGTTATACGTGGACCCGCAAAGTCTCAGGGGCGCGGTTAGGCATTATTGGCATGGGGCGTATTGGGCGTGCTATCGCCAAACGCGCGGTTGCATTTAACATGTCGATCGCTATACGGATCGCGCCGCACTTGCCGACATGGACTACACCTTCCATGCAACATTGCTATCGCTGGCCGGGGCGCGTGATTTTCTGGTGGGCTGTACCAACGGTGGTGCAGAAACCCGCAGCCTCGTTAACCGAGATGTATTTAATGCCTTGGGCGCAGAAGGCATTCTGATCAATATTTCCCGTGGATCGATAGTAGATGAGCGCGGGCGCTAGTTGAAGTCATCGGAGAGGGGGCTCTCCGGGGAGCCGGTCTGGATGTTTTCACCGACGAAGCGCTAGTCCCGCAAGCATTGTTACACCGGGCAAATGTGGTTGTCACGCCGCATAGGGCCAGCGCTACCTGGGCGACGCGCAAAGAGATGTTGCGTCTGGTGCTGGAAAATGTCAGCACCTATTTTGCTGGCGAGCCGTTGTTGACACCTATTCCGTAGTAACCGAGTGAAAACGGATTCTGCATTTAAATCAGAGCGTGGCGTTAAGTCGCGCTTATTTATTGTCAGCGTTAAGCCACCTCCCCGGGAGGTGGTGATTGTCCCGGTGTGGTCATTTACAGGGTTTTCCGGATGGTTTTAAGTTGCGGATTTTTGCGTCGTTAAGAGATATTTGGGGGGAACTCTGTCATCGAACCCACCTGACCCCAAATCTGACCACCAATTTTTCCCGATGCGGAGGGAAAACTGAAAATGCATCGGGAAGACTTTTCACACTAACTTGTTGAATCTAAATCGTATAAAGATTCGTGAAGATGCATGAAAACATAAATTTGGCTCCTCTGACTGGACTCGAACCAGTGACATACGGATTAACAGTCCGCCGTTCTACCGACTGAACTACAGAGGAATTGCGAGAACGGGGCGAATCATATCCGGCCCCTCCAGGCGTGTCAACGTAAAAACAAATGTTACGGCGCGATTGCGCAACCCTTGGTCAAATCACGCGCCGGCATGCCGCTGAGCGTCCAGGCGCGCCATGGGATCCTGACGGTAAAAATGCGTAAAGCAGCGATAGAGTTCGGGGAAGCGTTCGTTTAACAGCTCGGTGGAGCTGAAAAAATACTCGGACAAGACCGCAAAGCATTCGGCCGGATCGCTGGCGGCGTAGGCATCCATGCTGGCGGCGTCTTCGCCGACCAGATCAACCTCATCCTGCAAATCCTCCATGGCCGCGTGCAGCAGCGTTTCCCAGCGCGCCACGTCCCTGATGGAAATCAGCGGCACGCCGTTAACCACCCCGGCATTTCGCGCGTCCAGCTTATGGGCGGTCTCGTGGATAATCAGGTTAAAACCGCTGAGATCGAACGAGTCCTGGATCTCCAGCCAGTTAAGGACGATAGGGCCCTGATCCCAACTTTGCCCGGAATGCACCGCTTCGCCGCGATGCACCAGGCCATACTCATCCTGCCATTCGTCATTCACCACGAACGGCGCGGGATAGATAACCACTTCATGAAAACCGTCCAGCCACTCAATGCCCAGCCCCAAGACCGGCAGGGCAAACATCAGGGCGATACGTGCTTCCATCACGTCATCCAGGGTCAGGCCCTGCAAGGGGACTAATTTCTTCTGCTGGAGAAACTTACCGGCCAGCATTACCAGAGCGTGCCGCTCCGCGGCGCAGAGGGGTGAAAATAACGGGATCGCCAGCGCCTCTTGCCATAGGGCAAGGGTTGCAGCGGATGGCGTAGAACTTTTCCATGGCCATTTTATCATCGTGTTGCTCGATAAGTCGTCACTTGAATCGCCAGGCGAGGTTTAGGACTATTAAAATGCCGTAAAACAGGGCATGATAGCAACCGCTAAAAAGGAGAGATGCCGGAGCGGCTGAACGGGACGGTCTCGAAAACCGTTGAAGGAGCGATCCTTCCCAGGGTTCAAATCCCTGTCTCTCCGCCACTATTCAAACAGTTATCCCCCTGCCGGTCTGTGACTGGCGCCACGCTGGCCACCACACCCCAAAAAAAAACGCACCGATAACCCTGATGGCATCCCATAGGCAGCGGCAGGGGTTGATGATAACCTAGCCCGGTCCGGTCTTATCCGTATTCCCGCTTACATCGCAATATCAAACGGTTAGCTATATGAAGAAAAAGAATAGCCGTGGGAGAGAGTGTCATGTTGTTTAATCTTCCCGGTAAGACGCTGACGCGCATGGCGTCGCTGATGTCGCTTAGCCTGGCTCTGGTGATGGTTGTCGTAAAAATCTGGGCGTGGACGCTGACGGGGTCCATGGCGCTGTTGACGTCGGCCGCGGACGGTTTGGTCGACGTTCTGGCCTCGGTGGTTACGCTGATTGGCGTCTTTTACGCCCAACGTCCCGCTGACAAAGGCCATCGCTACGGGCACGGCAAGTCCGAGGCCGTGGCGGCGTTTGTGCAGGCGCTGCTGCTGGGCGGCGCCGGGCTGGTGCTGGGCATGGAATCCACGCAGCGCCTGTTCCACCCGCAGCCGCTGATGCAGCACGGGCTGGGCATTTGGGTTATCATCGGCAGCACCCTGTGCACCGCCGTGCTGGTTTCAATGCAAACCTTTGTCGTCAGGCAAACGGCCTCCACGGCCATCGCCGCCGATCGCGCGCATTACGTTACCGATATCGCGGTAAACCTGGCGGTGCTGTGCGCCCTGGTGCTTGACAGCGCCTTCGGCTGGACCCGATCGGACGCTATCGGCGCCCTGGCCATTTCCTGCTATATGATCTGGAACGCGCGCGGCATGGTCGTTACCGCCCTGCGGCAACTGCTGGACCAGGAGCTTGGCGCTGAGGATCGCCGGCGTATCCGCGACGCCGCCCTGGGCTGCGAGGGGGTGCGCGGGGTGCATGATATCCGCACCCGCAACGGCGGCGATCGGGTTTTCGTCGAACTGCATGTCGAGGTGGACGGCCAACTGTCGGTAGATGTGGGCCATGAAATCGGCGACGCGGCGGAAGCGGCGGTCAGGAAACTGTTTCCCGCGGCGGAGGTACTGGCGCATCTTGAACCGGCCGGGATCGTCGACGAGCGTCTTGACGATCTGGTAAAATAACGCGCGCGCCAAGGGCGGATAAAAAAAAACACCCACCGAAAAAAACTGTGGGTGCCCAACATCACATATGCCGGCTCTGGAGCGAGCGGACGGTTAAAAAATAACATTGCCGGTCGTCGGCTTCCAATGAGAACGGCTAATCGCAGCGTTATCAATATTCATATAAATTATATGTTTACAACTCCTTGCATCCTTAACCCTTTATTTGCATTGCAGGCGTTGCATAATGGGCGTCCAGAGCAGGCACCCTGCAGTTGCGATCAATTATTAATGGATGGTAAGGATTCTGTTATAGCCGGCTAAAGATGCGTAAATGCACTTGCGAATTCATCCGTTTAGGTCTGTTATGAGAGCATCGGCGACTTTTTTTAAGCATGTGTTTTTAAGCGGGAAGGTTAAAGGTACCTTATGAAAAAATTATTGAGCCTTGTGTTATCGCTTAGCCTCCTGGCGCCGGTGGCGGGTTTTGCCGCTCCCGGCTGGCACGACGGGGGTCACGGCGGCCATGGATGGGGCGGACGGGGACCCGGTTGGGGTGGTCCGCATCGCGGCGCAAGATTTGATTTCCTGCCCGGCGTGGCGGCAACGGTGCTGGTCGCCGGCCTGACGTATTATGTGCTTGACGGTATCTACTACCAGCGGCAGGAAAATCAATATGTGGTGGTCGACGCGCCGCCGCAGCCGCAGGTTTACGCCTCCGGCGGCATGAGCGGCAATATGACGGTGCTTGACCTCAATGGTGAACGCTTTTACGTTAACCAGGGGCATTATTATCGTCGTAGTATCAACGGCCAGTATTTGGAAGTGCCGCGTCCGGCCGGCTTATAAGCCTGGACCGCGCGCCGGTTCGCAAACCGGCGGTTGCACCTGTCGCCACAATGCCCGCTCCGGCGGGCATTGTGCTGTCTGGGGCCCGGTACGTTATCGCCGGTGCGCGTAGGCGGACCGGCAGAAGCGGGCTTCTCCGGCGTATTCCGGCTGGAGACCTGCGCCCGGAGCGTTTATATTATCTCCCAGCCGGTATCAATACGGTGCGCCCGCACCGGGCGATAAACCGCGTTTGGGCGGCGTTTTTTTGCAGACTGCATTTTTGCCAGGGGATCGTTATGCCACAAGATATCGCCGGACAGTTGATTCAACGTTTTTACCGCTACCTGGCGGTGACCAGCCAAAGCCATGCCGCGGCGACCACGTTGCCCAGCACGCCGGGACAGCAACAGCTGGCGGATATGCTGGCGCAGGAGCTGCGCGTTTTAGGCCTGGAGGATATCCAGGTCGATGACCGCGCCACCGTCACCGCGTTGAAACGCGGCAACACGCCGGCTGCGCCGCGCATCGGATTTATCGCCCATCTGGATACGGTGGATGTCGGCCTGTCGCCGGAGATTCATCCGCAGCTGCTGCGTTTCACCGGCGAAGATATTTGCCTGAACGCCGGGCGGGATATTTGGCTGCGCGTGGCCGAACATCCCGAGATCATGCCCTATCGCGGCCAGAATATTATTTTCAGCGATGGTACCAGCGTGCTCGGCGCCGATAATAAAGCCGCCGTCACCGCCATCATGACCATGCTGGAAAACCTGGACGCGGATACGCCCCACGGCGATATTGTCGTTGCCTTCGTCCCGGACGAAGAAATCGGCTTGCGCGGCGCCAAAGCGCTGGATCCGGCCCGTTTCGCCGTGGATTTCGCCTACACCATCGATTGCTGTGAGCTGGGCGAAGTGGTCTATGAAAATTTTAATGCCGCCAGCGCGGCGGTGACCCTGACCGGGGTGACCGCGCACCCGATGTCGGCGAAAAATGTGCTGGTGAATCCGATTTTAATGGCGCAGGAGTTCATCAGTCATTTTGACCGGCGGGAAACACCGGAAAATACCGAGGGCCGGGAAGGCTATTTCTGGTTTAACGATATGGCGGCGAATGCGCGCCAGGCGCGGCTGAATATTTCGATCCGCGATTTTGACCGGGATCGTTTTTTAGCACGCAAGCAGCGTATCGGCGAGGTGGCGGAAGAAATTGCCCGGCGTTATCCAACGGGAAAGGTCGAGTTCAAGATAACCGATATCTACAGTAATATCAGCAACGCCATCGGCGACGATCGTCGCGCCATCGATTTGCTGTTCGCCGGTCTGAAGGAACTGGGCATCGCGCCGAAAGTGACGCCGATGCGGGGCGGCACCGACGGCGCAGCCCTATCCGCCCGGGGGCTGTTAACGCCCAACTATTTTACCGGCGCGCACAATTTTCACTCGCAATTTGAATTTCTGCCGGTCAGCGCCTTTGTCGCCAGTTATGAACTGACACGCAAGCTGTGCCTGTTGGCCGTGCGAGCCTAGTGGCAGCGCTTTGTGGCGGCGCGCGCAAAACGCGCGCCACGCTGCTGGGTCTGCTGGCAATCGTGCTGTGGAGCACCCTGGCCGGCTTAATCCGCAGCCTGAGCGAGCAGTTCGGCCCCACCGGCGGTGCGGCCATGATCTACACCGTCAGCGCCGTATTCCTGCTGGCGCTGGCGGCGCGTCCGCGTGTTGCCGGCTTTAGGCTTAAGTATATGCTCACCGCCGGACTGCTGTTTGCCAGCTATGAGATCTGCTCCTCCCTGTCGCTCGGCTACGCCGCCAGCCGGGAACAATCGATTGAGGTGGGCATGATTAACTATCTCTGGCCCAGCCTGACCGTACTGCTGGCGATGATGATGAACGGCGCAAAGGGCGGTGCCGGTGTTTATACCGGCCTGCTGCTGGCGCTGACGGGTATTGTCTGGCTGATGTGCGGCGACGGCGGATGGACGCCCCGGCATATGCTGGATAATGTATTATCCAATCCGCTAAGCTATGGCCTGGCGCTGGGCGGCGCACTGATCTGGGCGGTCTACTGCAATGTTACCCGTCGGTTTGCCGGCGGACAACATGGCGTTACGCTGTTTTTTATCCTGACCGCGCTGCTGCTATGGGTGAAATACTTGTTCAGCAACGAACCGGGACTGGTGTTCAGCGGCGCGAGCGTCGTCGCCCTGCTGGTGACCGGCGCGGTGATGGGTATCGCCTATGCGTCCTGGAATATCGGCATCATCAACGGCAATATGACCCTGCTGGCCGCCTGTTCCTATTTTACCCCGGTGCTGTCCTCGCTGTTTGCCGCCACGCTGCTCCATATCCACCTGACCGGTAGGTTCTGGCAGGGCGTGGCGCTGGTGTGCTGCGGCTCGCTGCTCTGCTGGCTGACAACCCGCGAACGCCCTGTCGCGGCACCGGCCCCACGCGCCGAGAGTGGTGATCATCTCTAATGTGATGTACGTCACATGATCCTTTCATGCTGTCAGCGCCAAATGGTGATTTGCATCACAAATATTATGTGACGAAGATCACATTTAGCCTGAAGGAATACGTCGTATCATTCAAAAATGAAATATTGGTTCATTTTTTAAGGCATGGCGTTTCTTACAGGTGCGGTTTGAAAATCAAACAAAGCTTAGATAAAATTCCCGGCGGGTTAATGTTGGTTCCCCTGTTCATCGGGGCGATTATCAATACCTTCTACCCGCACGCGGGCGCGTATTTCGGATCATTTACGAACGGCATCCTGAAAGGCACGGTGCCCATTCTGGGGGTCTGGTTCTTTTGCATGGGCGCCACCATTCAATTACGCGCATCCGGCGTCGTGTTGAAAAAATCCGGTACCCTGGTGGCGGTTAAAACCCTCACTGCCTGGGTGGTGGCGCTGGTTGCCTCACGCTTCCTGCCGCTGGACGGCGTGCAAAGCGGCTTTTTTACCGGCATTTCCGCCCTGGTGCTGGCCGCGTCGATGAACATGACCAACGGCGGGCTCTATGCCTCGCTGATGCAGCAATACGGCAGTAAAGAAGATTCAGCCGCCTTTGTGCTGATGTCCATCGAATCCGGTCCGCTGTTGACGATGATTATCCTCGGGTCCGCCGGCGTGGCATCGTTTGAACCCAGGCTATTCCTGGGCGCGGTGCTGCCGTTCATTCTCGGGTTCATCCTGGGCAATCTGGATGATGAGCTGCGCGCGTTTTTTGGCCGCGCGGTGCCGGCGCTGATTCCCTTTTTTGCCTTCTCGCTGGGCAGCGCCATTGATTTATCGGTGATCCGCGATACCGGACTGCTGGGGATCCTGCTGGGCGTGGGCGTTATTATCGTCACCGGCATTCCCTTGATCCTGGCTGATAAATTTATTGGCGGCGGCGACGGCACCGCCGGGATTGCCGCTTCCAGCTCGGCCGGCGCGGCGGCGGCCACGCCGTTTTTAATCGCCGAGATGAATCCGGTATTTAAAAGCCAGGTGGCGTCGGCCACGGCGCTGGTGGCCACGGCGGTTATCGTCACCTCCGTGTTGGTGCCCATCCTCACCGCGCTGTGGGCCAAATGGGCCAGACGGGGACAAGATGGCGCCCATGCGCCCACCGTCTCTGCCGATTAGCGCCGCTCATGCGATCGTCAGCGCAACGCCGCCGGGCGTTGCACGCTCCCGCCATCTTTTGTTGACTATACTGGCTGTTGGCAATAACAATAAAAAGCCGATACATCATCCGCCGGCCAATGCGGCCGCGGGTGTCGGGCGCCTGCCCGAATGACACTGGGAGAGAAAATATGGCCAACGATCCGCTTTATGACGCGCTGCTCAAACGCATCGAGGCGCTGGAAGCCCGTGAAGAGTTGCTTACCGTCACGTCCCATGCCTATCAAGTGGTGATTACCACGATATTGGGCAATATCGATGCCGAAACCCGCGATCGTATCATCACCATGGTCGACGAGGCGCATGAGATTGCCTATTCCCAGGCAGTGAACCGCAGCGATAAACATCTCTCCGAAATTATCAAAGGTGCCGACGAAATCGTCCAGCGGATGTTTAACTACGCGCAGGGCGGCACGCAGCCGGACCATTGATCCCGCGTTTTTTGCCGGCCCGTCCCGTTTCCACCCAGCACGATCCCGGTTCCCCGCCGGGATCGTGCTTTCTTTCTTATACCCGCCGATGACGGTCTGATTTTTGCAAAGCCAGTCAGACGTATTAAGATAGCGCTGGCGGCGCTGGCCGGTTTATTTCAGGGTGGAACAGGGAAATTCATGAAGCGATATGCAGCAATACTGTTGATCATCGGGGCTCCGGTGGTTCTGACGCTGGCCGGGTGCGACCGACCCGCGCCGCCGGACGCCGCGCAGGCGTGGGTCGCCGAAGGGCGGACAATGGGAACCTTTTACCGCGTCACCCTGGCCGCGCCTCCGCCGGCGGCCCTAGAGGGATTAAAGGACAGCATCGCCCGGCAACTGGAGCAGGACAACCATGAATTGTCGACTTATCAACAGGACACGGTTTTGTCGCGTTTCAACCAGTACCGCTGCACCGATCCGCAGCCCATTACCGCCAATATGGCCGATATTGTCACCACCGCGCTGCGTATCGGGGTGAAAACCGGCGGCGCCATGGATATCACCGTCGGGCCGCTGGTGAATCTCTGGGGATTCGGTCCGGATAAACAGCCGCGGGCGTTGCCCGAACAGCAGGACATCGACAGTGCCCGCGCCCGGGTCGGGCTGCGCCACCTGAGGCTTATCGAAGATAGCCAGGGGCAATGGCTGCAAAAAGATCTGCCGGACCTGTATGTGGATTTGTCCACGCTGGGCGAGGGCGCCGCCACCGATCATCTCGCCGCGCTGCTGGAACGGCGCGGCATTACCCGCTATCTGGTCTCGGTGGGGGGCGCCGTGATCTCGCGCGGTCTTTCGCCGCAGGGAATACCGTGGCGCGTGGCGATCCAGCGGCCGACCGATCGGGAAATCGGCGCCCAGGCTATAGTCGATTTGCAGGGACACGGCATCAGTACGTCGGGCAGTTATCGCAATTACTATGAATTGCAGGGAAAACGGCTCTCGCATATCATCGACCCGGCGACCGGCAGGCCAATTGAACATAAGCTGGTGTCGGCCACGGTTATCGCGCCCACCGCCCTGGAAGCGGACGGCTGGGATACCGGACTGATGGTGCTGGGCACCGAAAAAGCCCAGGCGCTGGCCGAGCAGCAGGGTCTGGCGGTTTATCTTATCACCCGTTCCGCCGATGGTTTTACCGCCTGGATGTCGCCGCAGTTCAAGTCTTATATCATCGGTCAGGATGACGCCGCGACCGAGACCGGGCATAAATAATAACAGGAGGGAATATGAGCAAATACGTGATGCTGTCGCTGTTGATGTTAACCTTGCCGTGCGCGTCGTCTTCCGTTTGGGCTGACGACGCCATGCCCGGCATGAACATGGATCATGGGTCGGCGGCCGGGCTCAGTAAGTCCAGCCAGGACTATATGGCCGCCATGCAGGACATGCATAAGGATATGGCGGAAGGGGTGAAAGCCCAAGACCCCGACGTCGCTTTTGCCCGCGGTATGATTCCACACCACCGGGGCGCTATCGCCATGGCGGAGACCGAATTAAAATACGGTAAGGACCCCCGGATGCGGCAGATGGCGGAGAGGGTGATTAAAGCGCAAAAAGCCGAGATCGATACCATGAACAACTGGCTGAAGGATCATCCCGATAAAGCGCGGTAATCGTTCCTTCTTGCATTTAGCGTCCAGGTTTGATAACTCTAGGTGGCCCGGGTGTTATCGGGAAGTCTTTTGGTCAACCCCCTAAATCTGACAAGTAAGCGAGGTGTTTATGAGTAGAGGTAAGGACAAGTCAGCCAAGAAGAGACCGGAGAAGACACTGAAGGAAAAGCGCGCGGACAAGAAGAGCAAGAAAGGGCTCGAAATCTGACCCTGCATTTTTTTCGCGACGTAACCCGGCAATGGCCGGGTTTTTTTATCCAGGGCTCGCAGGGTTAACGTTTTTATACGCAATTGGTTATACTGTCCTCGGTGCTCACTAACGGGATATTTGAACCATGAACGATGATATTTTTGAATTTGATATTGATGCCGAATTGGCCAAGGCGCAGGAACATGCCGAACAAAAAGCCAAGGAAGTGCCGGAAGCCCTTTCGGCAGAGGACGATTGTGAAGGCTGTAAAATTTAAGCATTTTTGTCCACAGCGCCTGACATTATGCCAGGCGCCTTCCCCGGTATGCTGGAAAGATCGCCCGCGGCATAATAAATTGGATAACGACGGGCATTTTGCCTACGCCGGGCAGTGTCGTGGTGATGTGTGATTAGTGTTGCTGATATTTAAAGTCGCGTGTAGAGACAAATGATAATTTCAAAAAATAAAATCTTAGCGACTTCCAAGAAGAGAGGCAGAAAAAAGGAATGGTATATCAATGTGTTATGGGGCGTGGTAAAAAAGCCCGCCGAAAAAAGCGGGCAACATTACTTCTTAAGTTACACCAGGGAAATTAATCTTACTTATACATAGTACGCTAAACTTGGGGAATTACTATTTATTTCAGTCATGTTTTAGCGTGTAAGCGGAAATTAAAATTGAATAACGATATGCTTATTTGAATATCACGTAATGAAGTGAATATTTAAAAGAGCAAAGACATTGATTTAATTAGCATCATGCAGTCTCGCTAATGCCGTGACCCGCGTGTGGCGTGAATTAAATTAATTCATTTGTAATAACACTTTTATCCAGAAATAGACAGGCCCTCGTCCGGGCGATCCTTGACCTTCCTGCTTAATAACGCAGCGGCGGCGTTAATGGCAATATTAGCGAGCAATCGTTACGGCACGCCTGCGGCGTGATGCCAAAATATTTTTTGAACAACGTCGTGAACTGTGATTGGGAGTTAAAGCCATAATCGAGGGCGATGTCCATGATTCTGTTGTCGCTATTGCGCAGGCGATAGACGGCTTCCGTCAATTTGCGCTCGCGGATATAACGACCGACGGCAATGCCGGTGGTCGCGCGGAACACGCCCTGCATATGCCATACCGAATACCCTGACCGGGCGGCGAGCTCAGGCAAGGCGATATCCCGGTCCAGATGATCCTCGATCCACTGCGCAAGGGCGGCGACCAGAGGTTCATTCGGTTTCAGTTCGCGCATAATCATTCTTTTCCGCCCGGACGATGACCGGTTTAGCACAAAGACAATAACGGGTTTATGGCACAGCCAGCCACATGATGAGCAGGGTATCACCGCGCATGACTCATCACCCTGCGGCATAACGAAAGCCGGTGGCGGCCAAACCGGGGGCAGCATGCCAGCGGCCCCGCTGTTTGCCGCCAGCCGCGACTATACGTCGCCGTTATTATCTTCCTCCACCGCATCATAGATGCGCTGCATAATATCGGGGAAAGCGGATTGCACCCGGCTCCAGCTCGGGATAAAGGGTTTATCGTTCGGGCGTTCGATAAAGGCTTGTCCGGCGTCAAGGATGCATTGCATAAACAATTCCACCGCCGCCTCCTCGCTGTGCTGGTCGAATTTCAGTCCGTTCATGATGGCGTCATGATGATAAAACTCCAGGATGTCCAGCGCATTGCGGTAATAGGTAGCCTTGAGCACCCGGAAGGAGTCGCTGGTTAAATTGACGCCCATCGTGGCCAGCTTACGGTACAGGGACTGGATAATATCGTTGCTCATGCGCTTAAGGCCGCCGGAGCCATCCTCTTCCGCCAGGGGCTGGTGCTTGTGGTCATAATTATCGGCGATTTCCACCTGGCAAATATGATTTGGCGAGTAGTTGCGGTAAATCTCGGACAATAACCCAATCTCCAGCCCCCAATCCCCCGGGATTTTCATATCATGCATGACGCGGGTGCGCATGGCGAATTCGCCGGACAGGGGATAGCGGAAGCTGTTGAGATAATCCAGGTACGGGGATTGGCCGTAGACGTTTTCCAGCGAACGCAGCAGCGGCCCCACCAGTAAGCGCACGACGCGTCCGTTCATCTTGCCGTTGGCCACCCGGGCATAGAAGCCTTTACAGAATTCATAACTGAATTTGGGATGGACCACGGGATACAGCAGCCGGGCCAGCATGCCGCGATCGTAGGTGACGATATCGCAATCGTGCAGCGCCACCGCCAGCGTACGATCCGACGCCAGCGTATAGCCGGTGCAGAACCAGACGTTGCGTCCTTTTCCCGGTTCGGTGGGAGAAAGTCCTTCTTTTTCCAGCTCGGCGTCAATAGCCTTTAACCGCGGTCCGTCATTCCAAAGAATGCGGTGATGCTGAGGCAGCCGGGAAAAAAAATCCCGGGCAAAAAGGAATTGATCGCGGTCGGCGCGATCCAACCCGATAACGATTTCCTCCAGATAGGGCACTTTGGCCAATTCATCAACGATATGGGCCAGCGCCGGTCCTTCAAGCTCAGAAAACAGCGACGGCAGGATCAGACCCATTTTGCGCTTTTTGGCAAACCCCAGCAGCTCTGTTTCTAACTCCTCGACCTTGCGATCGGAGAGGTTGTGAAAATTGGCGATAATTCCATTTTGATGAAAATCACTCATGCGTTTTCTCCCCAAGCTTTTTTTTTCTTAAAATTGTTATCCGACTCTGATTAAGCCGAGGTAATAAAATAATCCATCCCTTCGCACCAGCCTTCCGGTCCATAGGCGTTGGTGCGATAAACATACCGCTGCTGCGGGCTGACGGTGACCGGCGTTTTCGTATAACCCCGAATGATGACCGCATAGTCCACCGCGTCCAGCAGCGAAATATCGTTTGGCCCGTCGCCCAGGCCTATGGATTGCCACGGGCGGCCGTCCTGCTGACGATAGTGCTGCAAAAGCCGGCGCACCGCGGCGCCTTTGCTGCTGCCTTGCGACATCACGTGATAAAACCGTCCTCCTTGGGTCACCGCCAGGCCCTCCTTGGCCAGGAGGTCGGTAAAGTCGCGCAGCCGCTCGTCGCTTTCACGCCAGATAAAGGCCTCCGAGGCCTGCCGACGCTGCGCCAGCAGCGCGTCCTGGGCGGATAACCCGGTCCATTCGCCGACCAGCTTCTCATCAACGTCGCCGAAGCCGAAGAATTTGAAACCGTATTCCTGCCGCAGCCGTTCCATCGCCGCGCGTACCGCGGCATAGTCCTGTCCCATGATCCTGCCGGACAGTTCGCCGTCAAGCTGTAACAACGCGCCGTTTTCGGCAATAAATGGCGTTCCCGACAGCCCCATGCTCTCTTGCAGCGGCACAATCTCGGCGGTGGTCTTGCTTGAGCAAAACACCACGGGGATATGATGGGCCTTAAGCCTATCAAGCCAGGGCACGGCAGGTTGCCAACTGTAGGTATGATGGTCGAGCAGCGACCCGTCCAAATCGGTTATGACCACTAACGGGTCGGTGAGACTTGGCATGTTTTTCCCGCCTTTTTGACAGTTGTGACAATGGGCTGACGTCATCTTATAAAACTGAGTATATACGAAGGATTGCCGCGGAAGCGGCAAATGTTCGCCGGATTCGGGTCAAGCTAATCGTGCCGATGTGCTGTAAAGCAGCATTTTTCCTAAAGTATCATTAAGAATAATCCTAAAAAATAGCGCGTAATACCGGCTGGGCCAGCGTGGAAAAATTGGGCGCAAAATCTAATTATTTTTAATAATCATATGAAAGTAAACAATTATTATCGGGGAGGCCAGGTGTTTTTCATCGTGACGACCCTTTTTGGCGCGGTTGTGGTGCGTAATGCGATAGAGTAGCAACCATTATGTTACTTGCCAAATTAAGTGATGCCGCTACTATGGGCGGGTAATTTGATTTCCTAGTGTAACGAACTTTAAAATTCCTTATGCACCCCGCAAAGGAATATGCTTTTTTTCGCCCGGCCTGATCGGCCGGGGTCTTTTTCTGTGTTTAACGCTGCCGCCAGGCCGCCATGGTCACCGATTGACTTCCGCCACGGTATAATCGCGTATATCCAGGTCATAGGCTTCCGCCAGGGCGCCGTAGGTGTTAAATTCGCGCCCGTCGGCCGTGACCATATGGGCGTGTTCATTGCTCTGGTGTTCATGTATTTCCCCTTGCGCCGCCTCCCTGACCGCCTGTAGCAACGCATCCACGTCTATACTTATTTCTCGCTGCAGCTGTTCATTGAATTCTTTGGCAAAGGCCATGATGTTTCCCCTCTGTGAAGACCAGCAAAAACGTGCCTGTTAAGTATAGCTTTTGCCGCGGGTTTGGATCGCCTTGCGTACGTTGGCCGGGGTGGAATAAATGTCCCGGCCGATCGGGTACGGGCTGACTGGACGGGGTGTTTTATACTAAACTAGCTATCGGGCATATTTAGAGGTAAGTCATGAAATTACACGATCGGGTGACGGTGAAAACCGATGGCGGGCCACGGCGTAAAGGCAAAATCCAGGCCATAGAAGAATTCAGCGAAGGGGTGATGTATCTGGTGGCGTTGGATGATTATCCTACGGCCATTTGGTTTTTTAACGAGACCAGCCATCCTGACGGCATTTTTGTTGAACCCTTGCTGGAGGAGCGCTAGTACGACGTAAAAAAACGGTATCAGGCGGCGCCCTGATACCGAAAAGCCCCCGCGCGCCCAGGCATTAAAGCGACGGGGCCTGTGGTCAGCGTACGTTAACGTAGATGCCGTTGGTCACGGTGTCTGTCAGCCGCACGACGTGATAAATCACCTGCTTGTTATGAGTCTTGATTTTCCGCTTGATATTGCCTTTATGCGAAGAGACCGTCTTGGCCTTGATCTGCATGCGGTCCGATATCTGGATGGTGTCGTGACCGGACATCCACATGCGCAGCATATTGGATTCGGTCTGGCTTAACCGCACCGGGTTCAAATCCACCGGCGACTTGTGGGCGCCGTCATCCAGGCATTTATGTTTATTGCAGCCCGTAAGCAGCGAATTGAGCGTCTCGGGCTTAATCGATTTTGAGGTGATAATCAGGTTTTTACGCACAAACAGATAATCTTCAAAATGGATGTTGGTCATTGCCATAAAAATGAAAAACAGCGTATCGGGATGCTGGGTAATGATCTTTTTGATTCTATCCGTCGCATCCGGTTCATGGATAAAACACTCTTCATTCACAAAAACCACATCAGGCTTCACGCGCGTGCATTTTGTCTGCAACTGGCCGATATCAGCTACGATATTGATATTGCGCTTTTTTACACCGGTATCCGTCAAAAATCCGGTAAGACCAAGGCGGGTATAGCTGCATGAATCCATGATGATCGTTGGCATAGCGCACCCTCATTTAATTTGATTATCTGTTTTTAGCAACGATAAAATGCTTCTTATTGGCCTGTAGATTTCATAAAGCTTCACAGTTACCTAATGTTTTAACAACAATTCACAATTAAGTTCAACGATATTTTTTTGAGACCCCTCTCCCAAAAGTGAATCGATAAATTTGACTTAAGTCTAACGATGCACCGTTCAAGGCAGGTAACGCTTTTGCTGGCCGCCACGCGAAGGAACTGCGCACGTTTTGCCAAGCGGCAGGCGCTTCCGTTTAAAGGCAAGCGGTTTGTTCGGAAAATGATATTACAAATTAATCAAAATAAACATAAGAAAAATTCATGGACTTTTTTGTATGATTTTTTATGTTCATGGCGGTTGACAATATGACGCCGATCTATGGCTATTTCAGATTTTTTCTATTAATAATTAATGGCTTAAGTGATGTGTGCGTATAAATGAAACTGATTATCGTTTATATTTGTCTGATTTTTGAGCAAAATGCCTTTTTTTTAGCCTTATACGTCAAGGCGTATTTAACTTTATATACAATTTTTGACTTTTCCGCGCCGCTTTTACCGCATTTAGGCCAGCAGAGACGCTATCAGGAAATGGAACCTATCTATAACGTTGAAGTATTGCCTGCCATTGCTTGGCCGGGCGGGGCGTTTGCCGCCATTTATGACAGATCAAAAATTATTGTCTATACTAACTAAAGTGTTCACTGCCGCCCGAAGGACAGGTGGGACAGAAAGCATGCCTTACCGGCCATGCAAAAGCGTTTTCTTTGCGCCTTATGTTCCGCGATAACGCCAGCGCAGTTTCAAGGAGAACGACGATTTTAAAATTCACCTCAATGCTTCTCACTCCTTTGTTACCGCTTACCACTTGTCATCCGGGCTGCGCTAATGCGCTGTAGCGCAACCACTTATCCAGCGATGCGCCCGGAATGCTGCTCGCTCGCGGTAACAGGAGGATAACAGGTATGACAGACAGTGATTCGCTACCCCCGATACCCTTGGACACCTTCGCCTGTTTTTTTGATGTGGACGGCACCCTGGCTCCCATTGAAAAACGGCCCGAATTAGTGTCCATCCCCGATAATATCAAACAGACTTTATATGCCATCTCCAGCGTCGGCGGGGGCGCCGTGGCGCTGGTATCGGGCCGCTCCTTAACGGAACTCGACGCCCTCAGCGCGCCTCTCCATGGCCCTGCGGCCGGCGTGCACGGCGCTGAACGCCGGGACGCGCGCGGAGAAATCCACCGCACCGACTTATCGCCGGAGCTGGCGATGAAGCTTGAACGGGAACTGACGCAGGCCATCGCCGCATTTCCCGGCTGCCATGTTGAAGCAAAAGGCATGGCCTATGCCTTGCATTATCGCCAGGCGCCGCAATATCAAGACGCGATCATGGCGGTGGCTGAAACCTTTGCCCGCCGTTATGCGGAACTGGCCCTGCAGCCGGGCAAATGCGTCGTGGAGCTCAAGCCGAAGGGCGTCGACAAAGGCGCCGCCATCCAGGCGTTTATGCAGGAAAGCCCTTTTGCCGGAAGAACGCCGCTGTTTATCGGCGACGACTTGACGGACGAAGCCGGATTTATCCAGGTCAACGCCCTGAACGGCATCTCAATAAAGGTCGGACCGGGCGCTACCGCGGCGCGTTATCATTTGGACGATGTGGGGCACGTTCATCTTTGGCTATTGTCATTGCTTAAACAACAAGATAATTATTCTATTAAAACCAAAAGCTCGGTTGGGGAGGATTTATGAGTCGCTTAATAGTAGTATCGAACCGTATTGCGGCTATGGAAGGTAAAAAAGAAAGCGCGGGCGGCCTGGCCGTCGGCATTATGGATTCGCTGAAGGACGCGGGCGGCTTGTGGTTCGGCTGGAACGGCAAAATCAGCGAAGAAGAGCTTCCTTTGGAGAAACACCAGCAGGACAACATTACGTTTGCTGCGTTCACATTGAACCAAAGCGAATATGACCAATATTATCTCAATTTTTCCAATACCGTTATCTGGCCGGCGTTTCATTACCGCCTGGACCTGGTGCAATACCAGCGTGAGGATTATGACGGTTATTGCCATGTTAACGAGAAGCTGGCGGGACGTTTGCAGCCTCTCGTGGAAGACGACGATATCCTGTGGATCCATGATTATCATCTGTTACCCTTCGCCGCCGCCTGCCGCAAGCTGGGCATGACCAATCGCATTGGTTTTTTCCTGCATATCCCGTTCCCGACCTCGGAAATATTCAATGCCTTGCCGCCGCGAAAAGAATTGTTGGAAATGCTGTGCGAATATGATCTCATCGGTTTCCAGGCGGAAACCGACCGTTTGGCCTTTATTGAAAACCTGTCGCTGGTGACCGACGTGGAGCAACTGGATGAAGACCGCTTTGCCGCCTATGGCAAATCGGTCACGGTGCGCGTGTATCCCATAGGCGTGGAACCGGACAGTATCCGTGAACTGGCGGAAGGGGCGCTGCCGCCTAAGCTTGCGCATCTGCGGGATAAAATGAACGGCAAGCTGATTATCAGCGTGGATCGCCTGGATTATTCCAAAGGTTTGCCGGAGCGATTCCAGGCCTTCGAGACCCTGCTTGAGAACTATCCACAGCACCGCGGCAATATACGTTTTTTCCAGATAGCGCCCACTTCGCGCGGCGACGTCCAGGCCTACCAGGATATTCGTCACGAACTGGAGACGGAAGCCGGCAGGATTAACGGCCATTTCTCAACGCTGGAATGGACCCCGTTATTCTATCTTAACCAGCATTATGAACGCAGCCTGCTGATGAAGATTTTCCGTCATTGCGAAGTCGGCCTGGTCACCCCGCTGCGCGACGGTATGAACCTGGTGGCGAAAGAGTATGTCGCCTCACAGGATCCCGCCAATCCGGGCGTACTGATTCTTTCCCGTTTTGCCGGGGCCGCCAACGAGCTTACCTCGGCGTTGCTGGTGAATCCTTATGACCGCGACGGTGTCGCCGCCGCCCTGGATAAAGCGCTCTGTATGCCGCTGGAAGAGCGCATTTCTCGCCATGCGGAAATGATGAAGGTGATTAATAAAAATGACATCGTACACTGGCGTCAATCGTTCCTGAACGACTTAAAAGCCGTTCCGGCCACCACGGCGGCGCACTAAAGCCTATCGTCCCGTACCCGCCGCCGCGCCCTTACGCTGGCCGGGGGCGGAGGGAACGGCATAGGTCCCGGCCAGCGGGACGCTTGCCCCGGGGTCCGTGACATAGCCCTGCTCAACGTATCGCCGCCGTAAACCCGGACCGGAATTACGGCGGCATTTTTGTAGCTGTATGATAACGTTATGCGTTATCACCCTTATTTTCCCTAACGGACGTGGACATAAATACCCGTCGCGGCGTTGCAAATCCCCTGGTATAAAAAACGATCTAAAATAAAGAGTTACTGCATATTTTGCGAATATTTTGATCAGTTTTATCTCAAGTTTTGAATAAGTATGCCGATGATAATCATACATGGCTATTTTGGGTTGTGGGCACGCCCTCATCCTTTTAACAGCCACATAAATGTTTACGTATCATTTCCTTCCCCAATCTCATTCCTTCCATTGTTAACATTCCACTGTAAAATCGTTCATTTTTAATACAAAAGAATCTGACCCTGACGGGCAAAAGCCGTTGGTATGTTTCAATAATGTTATTGATGTATCCATGACGTTTATCCTGGAAAACAGCATTAATACTGATGAATTTAATTTTAAAAGATATTTTAGGGTGCGAATTTGTTTTTTCGAATGATATTCTGTCAAAATCAATATGATCAGATGAATCCGCTGATTGTGCGGGGATTTTTGCTAAAAATTTGTTGCAATCTTTTTTTGTGTTCATTTTTTGATCAGCAATCACATCAGACCAGTAGCAATTCTGATCAAGTAAGCTAAATTTCTGTGATCTAGATCACACTTTATCTAAAATTTGCCCAGGGGTAGATTGTATGAACGACAGAATCGGCGTTAGAGTTGCGGCGCAATTAGGAATAATCTCACTAAATTGTAAAAATGTTTCACGGAAGAAACCTTAATGATTCATGTTAATTTTGGGCATATTTTACACCAAGAATATTTAACGGTACGGCTTTTATAATTAGCCGCTTCGATTACCGGACAATTTAAGTATGTACGGTATCGTTGATTTCATTAGCCACCCAGGGGAAAAATCCCCGGATACCGGGCGATATTTTATCACCCAAGTTATGTTTTTAAACATAGTCTAGAGGGATGGGAAAATGAATACGAGTGAAATACGTAAACATGTTTACGATATAAATTTATCATATTTATTATTGGCGCAGCGTTTGATCAACCAGGAAAAAGCGTCGGCAATGTTTCGGCTGGGGATTAACGATACCATGGCCGATGTTTTACTGAAACTGACCTTGCCGCAAATGGTTAAACTGGCCGAGACGAATCAGCTATTGTGCCTGTTTCGTTTTGACGATCACCAAACCATTACGCAATTAACGCAGGATTCCCGCGTGGACGAATTACAGCAAATCCACACCGGCATATTGCTATCCAGTCAACTACAGGAACGGCTGGCGGCAAAAGACAACCATCTGCCTAAGAAAAGGGCATAGCGATGGCCGGCAAAAGTATTGTCCAGGAAGCGAAGGATATTCAGCTGGCTATGGAGCTGATTACGTTGGGCGCCCGGTTGCAAATGTTGGAAAGCGAAACGCAACTTAGTCGCGGTCGACTGATCAAATTGTACAAGGAGTTGCGCGGCAGTCCTCCGCCCAAGGGTATGCTGCCGTTCTCAACCGATTGGTTCATGACCTGGGAACAGAACATTCATTCGTCGATGTTTTACAATATTTTCCAGGTGTTGCTGCAAAATGGGCAATGCACCGGTGTTGAAGCGGTGATCAGGGCCTACCGGTTATACCTTGAGCAGTGTCCCCAGCAGGACGGTGAACAGCCGATACTGGCGCTGACCCGCGCCTGGACCCTGGTGCGGTTTGTCGAAAGCGGCATGCTGCAGCTAACCCCGTGCAGCCACTGCCATGGCCACTTTATCACTTACGCTCATCAGCCCATTTACGGGTTTGTCTGCAGTTTGTGCCAGCCGCCGTCCCGGGCGGTAAAAAGACGTAAACTTTTGCCGGTAGCGGCCGATATCAATACCAAGCTGCTGGATGAGCAGGCGCAGCATGCGGTGTGATGGGCAATCCTAACGGATGACGACATCCACGACGATATCCTGGCATAAGCTTGCCAAGACTGTCGTCGTTCGGTTTCCCGGATGTGCTGCGTGCAGGCCGACATCTTTTTACCGGGAGAACGGATGTGTTAGTGATAGTGGGATACCTTGTGGTAATGGGCGCCGTATTTGGCGGTTATGCCTTAGTCGGCGGCCATCTTGGCGCGCTGTATCAACCTGCCGAGTTTCTTATGATTGGCGGCGCTGGCCTTGGCGCCTTTATTGTCGGCAATAACGGCAAAGCGATCAGATTGACAATAAAGGCCTTCCCGCAGTTATTTCGTGGCTCTAAATATAACAAATCCCTCTATATGGACCTCATGGCGTTATTATTCCGCTTAATGGCCAAGGCGCGCCAGCACGGAATGCTGGTACTGGAATTTGATATCGATTCCCCCAATGAGAGCGACATCTTTAAACTCTATCCGCGTATTCTTGCCGACAAACATCTGATGGACTTTATTACGGATTATTTACGCCTGATGATCGGCGGCAATATGAACGCGTTTGAAATTGAAACGCTGATGGATGAGGAAATCGAAACTTATGAGCATGAATGCGATATACCGGCCAGCAGTCTGGGGCAGGTAGGCGATTCGCTGCCGGCCTTCGGTATTGTCGCCGCGGTTATGGGGGTGGTGCACGCCCTTTCCGCAGCGGACCGCTCGGCCGTTGAGCTGGGTGCGATGATAGCTGAGGCCATGGTAGGTACCTTTTTAGGCATACTGCTGGCTTATGGTTTTGTCTCGCCGTTGGCGTCGCTGCTGCGGCAAAAGAAAGATGAAAGCACCAAAATGATGCAATGCATCAAAATTACTCTGCTCTCCAGTATCCATGGCTATGCGCCGCAAATCGCCGTGGAGTTTGGGCGAAAAACGCTGTTCTCCGCCGAGCGCCCGTCGTTCAGCGAACTGGAGGCGCATGTCAGGTTGGCCAGGGAACCGATTAAACAGCAGCCGGTGGAAGAGGATGCATGAAAAACCAGCCGATCATCGTGGTACGCAAACGGCGTGGGTCCAAACGCCATGCCGAGCACGGCGGCTCCTGGAAAATCGCCTATGCCGACTTCATGACCGCCATGATGGCGTTCTTCCTGGTGATGTGGCTGCTGGCCATCGCCACGCCAAAGGAGCGGGTTTCCATCGCCGAGTATTTCCGCACCCCGCTGAGCGTGGCGCTGACCGGCGGCAATCGCAGCAGTTCGGATACCAGTCCCATCCCCGGCGGCGGCGCGGATCCGACGCGTCAGCAGGGCGATGTGCATAAGAACATTAACGATCTGTTGGACAAGCTGGAAAAGAAACGGCTGAACAAGCTGCGCGAACGTCTGGACCAGCTTATTGAATCCGATCCGCGCCTGCGGGTGCTGCGTCCCCAGTTGCTTATCAATCTGGTGGACGAGGGGCTGCGTATCCAGATCCTCGATAGCCAGAACCGGCCGATGTTTGAAACCGGCAGCGCGCGGGTGGAACCCTATATGCGGGATGTGCTGCGCGGTATCGCGCCGATCCTCAATGATATTCCCAATAAAATCAGCATATCGGGGCATACCGACGCTGCCCCCTACGCCAATGGCGAACGCGGCTACAGTAACTGGGAATTATCGGCTGAACGCGCCAACGCGTCCAGGCGGGAACTTATCACCGGCGGGCTGTCGGAAGGCAAAATCCTGCGGGTGGTGGGCATGGCCGCCACCATGAGCCTTGCGCCGCAGCAGCCCGACGCGGCGATTAACCGCCGCATCAGCCTGCTGGTGCTGAATAAGCAAACGGAACTGAGCATTGCACATGAAAACGTGCAAAGCCAGGGGATGGAAATCAATAACTCGAAAGGATTAACGCAGCAGCCGTCATTTAAGGACGCTACCGATACGCCGCCGGTTCCGGACCCGGCGGCGCCGGGAACACCGGAATCGACGCCAGTGAAACCCGCGGCGCCGCCAGCGGCAGGGGAGCCGGCGGTAATCCCGCCAGGAACCGCGGAACCTGTGCCGTCCACCGCCCGGCAGACCAATGCCGGCGTCAACGCGGCGCCGGCGAGTTCATCATCCGGGGGACCGGCCGCAGCCCCGGCTACTTTGCCATCCGGGGCCTCCGTTCCGGCTGCCTCGCCGTTTAACGAACGTGATTCACAGCAGAGGTGATTTCGTGAGCATGGAATTAAGCGCTTTTTACCAAACTTTTTTTGATGAAGCCGCCGAACTGCTGGCGGATATGGAACAGCACCTGCTGGTACTGGATCCGCAAAATCCGGATAGCGAACAGCTGAATGCGATTTTCCGCGCCGCCCATTCGATTAAAGGCGGGGCGGGAACCTTCGGTTTTACGGTATTGCAGGAAACCACGCATTTGCTGGAGAACCTTCTGGACGAGGCGCGGCGGGGGGAGATGTCCCTCAGCACGGAGATTGTTAACCTGTTTTTGGAAACCAAAGATATCATGCAGGATCAATTAGATGCCTACAAAACGGCTCAGGAGCCTGATGCGGCAAGCTTTGCTTATATCTGCGAAGCGCTGCGCCAGCTGGCTTTGGAAGCTAAAGGCGCCGTGGCGCCGGCCGACGGCGCCGTCGCACAGGCGGCGGACAATGTCCAGCAGAACGCGGCGCCGCGTCCCGGTCAAACGGCCGCGGCGGATGCTGCGCTGCGCATACGGCTTAGCGGCCTTAAAGCCAGTGAAATTCCGCTGATGCTCGAGGAACTGGGCAATCTCGGCACGGTGCTGGCTCACGAGGAAACGCCCGACGGCCTGAGCGCCAGCCTGCAAACCACGGTGAGCGAGGATGACATCTGCGCAGTGCTGTGTTTTGTGCTGGATGCCGATCAGATTCATTTTGACGCCGAGCCCGACGCCGCGACCGTAGCCGAAGTCCCCGAAGCCCCCGATGCGCCCGATGCTAACCCGTTGCCGGCCGCCGCCGGCCAGGCCCAGGTCGGCGAAATCGCGTACGCCGGCCACGCCGACAATGTCACGCCCATCAACGCCGCGGGCGCGCCGGCCAGACAGGCCGATACCGGCGCGGCACGAGTCAAACCCGCTGATACCAGTATCCGGGTGGCGGTAGAGAAAGTGGACCAGTTGATCAATCTGGTCGGCGAACTCGTGATTACGCAGTCCATGATTGCCCAGCGCGCCGGCGCGCTGGATCCGGTGGAACATAGCGATTTAATGATCAGCATGGGGCAATTGGAACGCAATGCCCGCGATCTGCAGGAATCGGTGATGTCGATCCGCATGATGCCGATGGAGTATGTCTTTAACCGTTTCCCGCGCCTGGTGCGGGATCTCGCCGCCAAGCTGGATAAGCAGGTGGAGCTGACGCTTGAGGGCAGTTCAACCGAGCTGGATAAGAGCCTGATCGAACGTATTATCGATCCGTTGACCCATTTGGTGCGCAATAGTCTCGATCACGGGATTGAGTCGCCGGATATCCGTACGGCGCTCGGCAAGCCGGCCGTCGGCAACCTGCAGCTGCGCGCCGAGCATCAGGGGGGCAACATTTGTATCGAGGTGATCGACGATGGCGCCGGCCTTAACCGCGAAAGAATTCTGGCCAAAGCGTTGTCCCAGGGACTGCCGGTGAGCGACAGCATGACCGACGAAGAAGTGGGCATGTTGATTTTCGCGCCGGGATTTTCCACCGCCGAACAGGTGACCGATGTTTCCGGACGCGGGGTGGGCATGGATGTGGTGAAACGCAACATTCAGGCGATGGGCGGCCATGTGGATATTTTGTCCCAGGCCGGCAAAGGCACCACCATCCGCATCCTGCTGCCCCTGACGCTGGCGATCCTGGACGGTATGTCGGTACGGGTAAACCAGGATGTGTTTATCCTGCCGCTGAATACCGTGATGGAGTCGTTGCAGCCGCAGGCGGACGATTTGCACCCGCTTGCCGGCGGCGAGCAGGTCTTGCAGGTGCGCGGCGAATACCTGCCGCTGGTGGAAATGCACCATTTGTTTGATATCAACGGCGCCAAGACCGATCCGACCCAGGGCATCGTGGTGATCCTGCAAAGCGCGGGGCGACGTTATGCCCTGCTGGTGGATCAGCTTATCGGCCAGCATCAGGTGGTGGTGAAAAACCTGGAAAGCAATTATCGCAAGGTACCGGGAATTTCCGCCGCCACCATTCTTGGCGATGGCAGCGTGGCGCTGATTATCGATGTGTCCGCACTACAGGCCCTGAACCGTAGTAAACGGTTGGCCGGTGCTGCTTAATTTATCTTATTTAGCCGACTGATTAAAAGGTGAAAACCATGGCAGGACTTGCAAGCGTCACCGCGCTGAACGGAGAAACCGTGGGTCAGGAGTTTCTGATCTTTACGCTGGGCGATGAAGAATATGGTATTGATATCCTGAAGGTACAGGAGATCCGTGGTTATGATCAGGTGACGCGGATCGCTAATACGCCGGCCTTTATCAAAGGCGTTACCAATCTGCGCGGCGTGATTGTGCCGATATTGGATCTGCGCATTAAGTTCGCGCAGTCGGATGTTATGTACAATGACAATACGGTCGTGATTGTGCTGAACCTGTACCAGCGGGTGGTGGGCATTGTTGTCGACGGCGTTTCCGACGTGCTGTCGTTGACCGCCGAGCAGATCCGCCCGGCGCCGGAATTTGCCGTGACCCTGGCGACTGAGTATTTGACGGGCCTGGGGTCGCTGGGCGAACGGATGCTTATCCTGGTGGATATTGAGCGGTTGTTGAATAGCGAGGAAATGGCGCTGGTGGATAGCGTCGCCATGGCGTAAATAAGCCCGATCGGCACGCTCTCCCTTTAACACGTTTGCTTTAGGTTTGGTGCTGGCGGGCATACCGTGCCATGGGGCCTCGGTTGGGCAGGAACACCATGCCCAATTCGACCCCATCGGCACGCTCTCCCTTTAACACGTTTGTTTTAGGCCCGGTGTTGGCGGGCATACCGTGCCATGGGGCCTCGGTTGGGCAGGAACACCATGCCCAATTCGACCCCATCGGCACGCTCTCCCTTTAACACGATTGCTTTAGGCCCGGTGCTGGCGGGCATACCGTGCCATGGGGCCTCGGTCGGGCGGGAAAATCACGCCCGATTCGACCCCATTGGCACGCTCTCCCTTGAACACGTCTGCTTTAAGCGCGGTGTTGGCGGGCATACCGTGCCATGGGGCCTCGGTTGGGCAGGAACACCATGCCCAATTCGACCCCATCGGCACGCTCTCCCTTTAACACGTTTGCTTTAGGTTTGGTGCTGGCGGGCATACCGTGCCATGGGGCCTCGGTTGGGCAGGAACACCATGCCCAATTCGACCCCATCGGCACGCTCTCCCTTTAACACGTTTGTTTTAGGCCCGGTGCTGGCGGGCATACCGTGCCATGGGGCGCTCGGTTGGGCAGGCCAATTCGACCCCATTGGCACGCTATTCCTTGAACAGGCTCGGTTTGGTACTGGGTGCTCGCGGGCCTGGCGCTAATTTCTGACGATAGCGGTAAAGTTTGGCGGTTGCCTGCCGATACAATTAGCACCAGTTGTAGTGGGAAAACAGGCATGTTTAACCGAATAAGAGTAGTGACCGGCTTAGTTCTTGTGTTGATAATTTTTTGTTTATTACAACTCTCCTCCGGAGGCGTGTTTTATCATTCGCTGAAACAAGATCAGCACTATTTTGGCGTGTATCAGAATCTGCGTAAGCAGCAGACCGCGCTGAGCGCCAGTTGGGTTGCCCTGGTCCAGACCCGTAATACCCTTAACCGGGCGGCGGTGCGTTACCTGATGGACGAGAATAAAATGGGCAGCGGCGCAACGGTGACCGAATTATTATCCGAAGCGGTGGGGACCCTGCGGCGTTCGGAGCAGACCTTCGGTAATTTCATGGCGATGCCGCGCGAGGAAGGGCAGGACGAAGCCAATATTCAGGCCATGAAACAGCGCTATGATGCCCTGCATTCCGCGTTGGCTGAGCTCAATACCCAATTGAGCAACGGCAATATCGTTGATTTTTACGCGCAGCCTACCCAGGCGGTGCAAAATAATTTCGAGGATACCTATGGCCGTTACCTGGCCGGGAATATCCGCCTCTATAACGACGCGGTGGACATGAACCAGCAGTCCTATAACCAGTCCCTCGGCGTGCTGGGCGGTGTTCTGGTCATTTTTATTCTGATTTCCCTGCTGGTGTGGGTCGGCATCCGCCGCATCTTGCTGCATCCGCTGCGCTATCTGATAAGCCATATCCGCGGTATCGCCGCGGGCGATCTTACCCAGGCGCTGACATTAAACAGCCGTAATGAAATGGGCATGCTGGCGGAGAGCCTGCGGGATATGCAGCATGCGCTGACCGCCACCGTGCATACCGTGCGCCAAAGCGCCGACGCCATTTACAGCGGCGCCGGCGAAATCGCCGCCGGCAATAACGATTTGTCCGCGCGCACCGAGCAGCAGGCGTCGGCGCTGGAGGAAACGGCCGCCAGCATGGAGCAGTTGACCGCCACGGTGAAACAGAACGCCGAGAATGCCCGTCAGGCGCGGCAACTGGCTCTGAGCGCGTCGGAAACCGCGCAAAAGGGCGGCAAGGTGGTGGATAACGTGGTCACTACCATGCATGAAATTGCCGGAAGTTCGCAGAAGATAGCCGATATTACTGGTGTTATCGACGGCATTGCTTTCCAGACCAATATCCTGGCCCTGAACGCGGCGGTAGAGGCGGCGCGCGCCGGGGAGCAGGGGCGCGGATTCGCAGTGGTGGCGGGCGAGGTGCGCAGTCTGGCGCAGCGCAGCGCCCAGGCGGCGAAGGAAATCAAGGGACTGATTGACGATTCGGTTAATCGTGTCGACGTGGGTTCGGCGCTGGTGGAAAGCGCCGGCGAAACCATGTCGGAGATTGTCGACGCGGTGACACGCGTGACCGATATCATGGGCGAAATTTCTTCCGCGTCCGATGAGCAAAGCCACGGTATCGACCAGGTGGGCGAGGCGGTGGCGGAAATGGATCGCACCACGCAGCAGAATGCCGCCCTGGTGCAGCAGTCGGCCCAGGCCGCTGCCCAACTGGAAGCGCAGGCCGGCCTGTTGACCCAGGCCGTGTCGGTATTCCGGCTGGAGACGGCGGTGGTGCCCGCGACGGAAAAGGCGGTGGTCCCTCTGCCGCAAACGCCGTCGTCCGCGACGGCAAAAAAAACCACGGAAAGCACGTCGCAGGAAAATTGGGAAACCTTCTAACTACGCATTATATAAGCCACACACCGGCATGAGGTTAATGATGTTAACGCGTATACGGATTTCCACCAGCCTGATCATGATTGTTTTGATCTTTGGCCTGATGCAGCTGGTCAGCAGCGGACTCTCGTTTGAAAATTTCAGGCGCAGCAGCGAGAACTTTCATCAGGTAGAGGCGGACAACCTGAAACGTAACTCGCTAAGCATGAGCTGGTCGGAGATGCTGCAAACCCGTAATTCCCTGAACCGGGCGGCAACGCGTTTTGCGTCTTATACGCCGCTTGAGCAGATCCTGCCCCTGATGGCGGACGCCAAAAAAAGGCTGAGCCATGGGGAAGCGGTGTTTAAGGAATTCAACGCCTATCCGGCGGACAACGAAGCGGAGCAGGCGCTGCGCGTCAAGACCGTGAAGAGTTTCAAGGAATTCGACCAGGCGATGCATGAGGCGATAGAGATGCTGGACAACGGTAATGTCCAGGCCTTTATGGGCCAGCCCACGCAGAAGTTCCAGGATGCGTTCGAACTGCAGTACAACACCTATATGACCCAGCTTTCCGGGGTGATTGGCGAAGCCAGCGAGGCAAATCGCATCGCCTATGGCCGTTCGGGCTGGATGCTGGGGCTGATGACCGGCATGACCGCGCTGCTGACGCTGGTGGCCCTGATGTGGCTGAAACGTATGCTGCTGCGGCCGCTGGCCGTAATGAGCGGCCATTTCAACGCCATTGCCGGCGGCGACTTGGGTAACCGTATCGAGGTCAGCGGACGCAACGAAATCAGCCAGCTGTTTCATCAGTTGGAGACGATGCGCGATGAACTGGCGCAAACGGTGATGACCGTACGCCAGGGCACCGATGCCATGCTTAGCGGCATCCAGGAAATCGCCAGCGGCAATAACGACCTGTCGTCACGTACCGAACAACAGGCTGCGGCGCTTGAGGAAACGGCCAGCAGCATGGAGCAACTGACCTCGACGGTGAAGCAGAACGCCGAAAATGCCCGCCAGGCCAGCAAACTGGCCAGCGATGCATCCAGCACCGCGCAAAAAGGCGGCACGCTGACCGGCAACGTGGTTAAACGCATGGCCGATATCGCCGTAAGCTCGCGCAAAATCAGCGATATCACAAGCGTGATAGACGGCATCGCCTTCCAGACCAATATACTGGCGCTGAACGCGGCGGTGGAAGCCGCACGCGCGGGCGAGCAGGGCCGCGGGTTCGCGGTGGTGGCGGGCGAGGTGCGCAGCCTGGCGCAGCGCAGCGCCCAGGCGGCCAAAGAGATCAAGGGGTTGATTGACGAGTCGGCGACCCGGGTACAGCAGGGATCGGAGCTGGTGGCCTCCGCCGGTGAAACCATGGATGAAATCGTGCGTTCGGTGGCCCGTGTCACCGATATCATGGGTGAAATCGCCTCGGCGTCGGATGAGCAAAGCCGGGGCATTGAACAGGTCGCCACCGCCGTCAATCAAATGGACGCGGCAACCCAGCAGAATGCGTCTCTGGTGGAACAATCAGCCGCCGCCGGCCATGCGCTGGAATCACAGGCGGAAGCATTAATGCAGGCGGTACGGGTATTCAGGCTAACGCAGCATGAGCTGCAGGAAAACCAGGATGAACCATTGGCTTCAGACCTCAGCACCCGGCAACTCGGGTCCATAACCTAACGCCAAACGCAAGCGCGGCGCAGCGAGAAACCCTATGTCAAACCAAGCTGAAATTGCCGCAAAATGGTCTAACTGGGCACAACAGGTGCCCTTATCCGATGTGCATTTCCAGCGCATCTGCCAATTGATCTACCAGCGGGCCGGCCTTGTGCTGGCCAGCCATAAGCGGGAGATGGTGTATAACCGCCTGGTCAGGCGGCTGCGTACGCTGAATATAGCGGACTTCGGCACCTATCTGGCGCTGCTGGATGCCGATGTCAAGGGGCCGGAGTGGGAGATATTCGTCAATGCGCTGACGACCAATCTGACGGCCTTTTTCCGTGAACAGCACCATTTCCCGGTGTTGGCGCGGCACGCCAAGGAGCGGCCGGGACCCTACAGCGTCTGGAGCACCGCGGCTTCCACCGGCGAGGAGCCTTATTCCATCGCCATGACGCTGATGGAAACCCTGACGGGTTCGCTGGCGCAGGTGTCGGTTATCGGCAGCGATATCAATACCCAGGTGTTGGACAAAGCCCGCGCCGGCGTGTACCGCCATGAAGAACTGCGCGGGCTGAGCACCGTGCAGCGGCAGCGGTTCTTTCTGCGCGGCACCGGTCCCCATGACGGGCTGGCGCGGGTCAGGCCCGAACTGAACGCCATGGTGCGGTTTCAGTACCTGAACCTGCTGGCGGCAGAGTGGGCGTTGCCCGGGCCTTTCGACGCGATATTTTGCCGTAATGTAATGATTTATTTTGATAAGGAGACGCAGGAGCGCATTTTGCGCCGCTTCGCGCCGTTGCTGAAGCCCGGCGGGTTGCTGTTTGCCGGCCATTCGGAAAATTTTAGTCAGATAAGCCAGGATTTCAAGCTGCGCGGACAAACGGTCTATCAGCTTACTAAGGAAAGAATATGAGAAAAATCAGAGTGCTTTGCGTAGATGATTCCGCGCTGATGCGCCAATTAATGACTGAAATCATTAATGGTTTTCCCGATATGGAAGTGGTGGCCACCGCGCCCGATCCGCTGGTGGCCCGCGATCTGATTAAAAAATTAAACCCGGAAGTGCTGACGCTGGATGTGGAAATGCCGCGCATGGACGGGCTGGATTTCCTGGAAAAACTGATGCGCCTGCGGCCGATGCCGGTGGTGATGGTGTCGTCACTGACCGGGCGCGGCTCGGAAATCACCCTGCGGGCTTTGGAGCTGGGGGCGATTGATTTTGTGACCAAACCCCAGACCGGCCTGCGCGACGGCATGCTGGCCTATAGCGAAGCCATTGCCGAGAAGATCCGCACCGCCTCCCGCGCCAGGCTGCCGCAGCGGCGCTCGACCGATGCCGCGCCGATCATCCATGTCCCGCTGCTGAGCAGCGAGAAGCTGATTGCCATCGGCGCGTCCACCGGCGGAACGGAGGCGATCCGCCACGTTCTGGAGCCGTTGCCGGCCAACAGCCCGGCGCTGCTGATTACCCAGCATATGCCGCCGGGATTTACCCGCTCCTTTGCCGAACGGTTGAACAAGCTTTGCCAGATAACGGTAAAGGAAGCCGAGGACGGCGAACGGATATTGCCGGGGCACGCCTATATCGCACCCGGGGCCCGGCATATGGAGCTGGCCCGCAGCGGCGCCAACTACCAGATCCGGCTGCATGACGGCGAGCCGGTCAACCGGCACCGCCCATCGGTGGACGTCCTGTTTCATTCGGTGGCGCAATTCGCCGGGCGCAACGCCGTCGGGGTGATCCTGACCGGCATGGGCAATGACGGCGCCGCCGGCATGCTGGCGATGCGCAACGCCGGCGCCTATACCCTGGCGCAGGACGAGTCCAGCTGCGTGGTGTTCGGCATGCCGCGCGAGGCGATTGCCATGGGCGCCAGCAACGAAACCGTGCCGCTGCATCAGATGAGCCAGAGAATGATGGCGCAAATCAGCAGCGGTCAGGCATTACGTATTTAGCGGCCCGCGAGCGGGTTACATGTTAATAACAGGAGTAGGTATGGCGGACAAAGAACTCAGGTTTCTGGTGGTGGACGATTTCGCGACAATGCGTCGCATCGTCCGTAACCTGCTAAAGGAACTTGGCTTTAACAATGTGGACGAAGCCGAGGATGGCGTCGACGCTCTCACCAAGCTGCGCGCCAACAAGATTGATTTTGTCATTTCCGATTGGAATATGCCGAATATGGATGGACTGGCCCTGCTGCAGAATATCCGCGCCGATGGCGCGATGGCCGCGCTGCCGGTGCTGATGGTGACCGCGGAAGCCAAGAAGGAAAATATCATTGCCGCCGCGCAGGCGGGCGCCAGCGGCTATGTGGTTAAGCCGTTTACCGCGGCGACACTGGAAGAAAAGCTTAATAAGATCTTCGAAAAGCTGGGGATGTAATCAGGAGGGGATATGAATAATACACCGACCATGCCGAATGTTAACGCCACCGCCACGGATATCATCTCCCGTATCGGACAATTGACGCGTATGCTGCGCGACAGCCTGAAGGAACTGGGCCTCGACCAGGCCATCGCCCAGGCCGCCGAAGCCATCCCCGACGCCCGCGACCGGCTGGATTACGTGGTGCAGATGACCGCCCAGGCGGCTGAGCGCGCGCTGAACTGCGTCGAGGCGGCGCAACCACGGCAGACCGCCATGGAACGTGGCGCCAAGGGGCTGACCACCCGCTGGGACCAGTGGTTCGACAGCCCCATTGAGCTGGCCGACGCGCGCGAGTTGGTGACCGATACCCGGCACTACCTGGCCGAGGTGCCCGGCCATACCGCCTTTACCCATGCCCAATTGCTGGAGATCATGATGGCGCAGGACTTCCAGGATCTGACCGGCCAGGTGATCAAGCGCATGATGGATGTGATCCAGGAAATAGAAAAGCAGCTGCTGATGGTGTTGCTGGAAAATATGCCGGAGCCGGCGCAGGGCAAACGCGCCAGCGACGGCCTGCTTAACGGCCCGCAGCTTGATCACAGCGTCGACGGCGTGGTGGCCAACCAGGGCCAGGTGGACGACCTGCTCGACAGCCTCGGTTTTTAAATCCTTTCTCCCGGCCCGGACCGTCGTCCGGGCTACGCCTATGCGCCAAATAACCGTCGCTTTAACGCGCTGTTCCCGCCATCGGTCCGGGCGTAATTTGTCATGCTAGCAAGATAATGCCCATGGCAAAACGCATTCGGGAACAGTGATGGCGGAAGACAGCGATCAGGAAAAAAACGAGGCCCCCACCGCCCACCGGTTGGAGAAGGCTCGTGAAGAGGGACAGATCCCCCGATCGCGTGAATTAACCTCGGTATTGATGTTGGTGACCGGGCTGGCCGTGTTATGGATGGGCGGCGAGCCGCTGGCGCGTCAGCTGGCGGCGATGCTGGCCCAGGGATTGCGCTTTGACCACGGTATTATCAGCGACGACCGGCAAATCCTGTTCCAGGTGGAATCGCTTATCGGCCAAACCGTCTGGGCGCTGCTGCCGGTGTTTGCCGGACTGGTGGTGATGGCGCTGGTAGCGCCGTCGCTGCTGGGCGGGGTGATGTTTAATCCCGGCTCGATAAAATTTGATTTAAAAAAACTTAATCCGCTGCCGGGCCTGAAACGGGTGGTATCCGCCCAGTCGCTGTCGGAGCTGTTCAAGGCCATTTTGAAAGCGTTGCTGGCGGGGTGGGTCACCGGCTGGTTCCTGTGGCATAACTGGCCGCGCATGCTGCATCTGGTGCTGGAATCGCCGATCGCGGCGCTGGGGGATGCCCTGGGCCTGATCGCCACCTGCGCGCTGATGGTTATCCTGTCATTTATTCCCATCGTGGCGTTCGACGCCTTTTGGCAACTGTGGAGCCATGTCAAGAAGCTGCGCATGACCCGCCAGGAAATCCGCGACGAGTTCAAGGACCAGGAAGGGGACCCGCACGTCAAAAACCATATTCGCCAGCAGCAGCGCGCCATGTCGCGCCGGCGCATGATGCGCGACGTGCCGGCGGCGGACGTTATCATCACCAACCCGACCCATTACGCCGTCGCGCTGCGTTATGAAGACAGTAAAATGAGCGCGCCGAAGGTGGTGGCCAAAGGCGCCGGCGATATCGCCATGCGCATCCGCGCGCTGGGGGAAACCCATCATGTGCCGATGCTGGAGGCGCCGTCGCTGGCCCGCGCGTTGTACCGGCACAGCGACATCGGCGAGGCCATTCCGGCCCAGTTGTACGCGGCGGTGGCCGAGGTGCTGGCCTGGGTTTACCAGCTCAAGCGCTGGCGCAGCCAGGGCGGCCTGATTCCGAAAAAACCTGAACATTTACCGGTGCCGGCGGCACTGGATTTTGCCCACGAGAAAGAGTGATATGGCCAATCTGGTAGCATTGTTACGTTTGCCTTCGAATTTCAAGACTATCCAATGGCAGATCCTGGCCGGGCCGGTATTGATTCTCATGATCCTGTCGATGATGGTGCTGCCGTTGCCGGCCCTGGTGCTGGATCTGCTGTTTACCTTTAATATCGCCCTGTCGATCATGGTGCTGCTGGTGGCGATGTTTACCCGCAAAACCCTCGAGTTCGCGGCCTTTCCCACCATCCTGCTGTTTTCCACTCTGCTCAGGCTGTCCCTGAACATCGCCTCGACGCGCATCATCCTGCTGCACGGCCATTCCGGCACCGCGGCGGCGGGCCGGGTCATCGAGGCGTTTGGCCATTTCCTGGTGGGGGGCAATTTCGCCATTGGTATCGTGGTGTTTATTATCCTGGTGGTGATCAACTTTATGGTGATCACCAAGGGGGCGGGACGTATCGCCGAAGTTGGGGCGCGTTTCGTGCTCGACGGCATGCCCGGCAAACAAATGGCCATCGACGCCGACCTCAACGCCGGCCTGATCGGCGAGGAGGAAGCTAAGAGCCGGCGCAGCGAAGTGACTCAGGAAGCTGATTTCTACGGCTCCATGGACGGGGCCAGTAAATTTGTGCGCGGCGACGCCATCGCCGGCCTGATGATCATGGTGATCAATGTGATCGGCGGGCTGCTGGTGGGCATGATCCAGCACGGCATGAGCCTGGGCAACGCGGCGGAAAGTTATACCCTGCTGACCATCGGCGACGGCCTGGTGGCGCAGATCCCGGCGCTGGTGATCTCCACCGCCGCGGGCGTTATCGTCACCCGCGTGGGCAGCAACGAGGACGTCGGCCAGCAAATGGTCGGCCAGCTGTTCAATAATCCGCGGGTGATGCTGCTGAGCGCCTGCGTGCTGGGGCTGCTCGGGCTGGTTCCCGGTATGCCCAACCTGGTGTTTTTATTCTTTACCGCCATGCTGCTGGGACTGGCCTGGTGGCTGCGTGGCAAGACCATGGACGGTCCCGCGGCCGAGGCGCCGCCCGCGGTGGCGCAGCAGGAAAACGCCTTCGCCAAGGAAGCCAGCTGGAGCGATGTGCAACTGGAGGATCCGTTGGGCATGGAGGTGGGTTACCGTCTGATCCCCATGGTGGATTTCCAGCAGAACGGCGAGCTGTTGGGCCGTATCCGCAGCATCCGCAAAAAATTCGCCCAGGAAACCGGTTATCTCCCGCCGGTGGTGCATATCCGCGATAACCTGGAGCTGCAGCCCGCCAGTTACCGCATCCTGCTGAAAGGCGTTGAAATGGGGCGCGGCGAGGCCTACCCCGGCCGCTGGATGGCGATTAATCCCGGCGGCGCGGCGGGGGAACTGGCCGGCGACGTGACCCGCGATCCGGCGTTCGGCCTGCCGGCGGTCTGGATTGACAGCGCCCTGAAAGAGCAGGCGCAGATACAAGGCTACACCGTGGTCGAGGCCAGTACGGTGGTGGCCACCCATCTCAACCATCTGATCGGCATCCATGCCAGCGAATTGCTGGGCCGCCAGGAGACGCAGCAGTTGCTGGAACGCGTCACCCAGGAAATGCCGAAACTGACCGAAGACTTTATTCCCGGCACCCTGTCGCTGACGATTTTCCATAAGGTATTGCAAAACCTGCTGGCGGAAAGCGTGCCGATCCGCGATATGCGCACTATTATCGAAACCCTGGTCGAACATGCCCCGGTACAAAAAGATCCGGCGGAGCTGACGGTCGTGGTGCGGGTGGCTCTGGGACGGGCCATTACCCAGCGCTGGTTTCCGGGCGACAGCGAAATCCAGGTCATCGGCCTGGATCTGGCGCTGGAGCGCGTCCTGCTGCAGGCGTTGCAAAGCGGCGGCGGGCTGGAGCCGGGCATGGCGGATCGCGTACTGGCCCAGGCCAGGGACGTACTGGCGCAGCAGGAAAACCTGAACGCGCCGCCGGTATTGCTGGTCAACCATAGCCTGCGCCCGCTGCTGGCGCGCTTTTTGCGCCGCACCTTGCCGCAGATGGCGGTGCTCTCTAACCTGGAGGTCAGCGACCAGCGGCAAATCCGCATGACCTCCATGCTGGGCGCCACCCAGTGACCGGGCGGCGGCAGCGAATCAGGCGTCGTCCGCTGGCGGGGTATCTGATTGCGGGCGCGCTAACCGGCCTGGCGCCGCTGGCCGCCGCCATGCCCGCACTGGGCAATGGCGTGCCGGCCGCCGGGGCGGCGCTTGGCATCAGCGCGCGAGTGGTGGCGCCGGGGGGCGGTACGGGCCCTGTCCGTATGCCGCCTGCGGATCTTGCCGCGCGGCGCGCGGCGCCGGACGCCCCCGCGGGTTTTGGCCATCAGATCAAGGGCGGCGCGCAGGGAGGATGGCAGGGGACAGGGCAAATGCTGGTGCTTTCCCAGCGCGGCAGCGCCAAAAGCAGCCCGCCGATGCGCCCCTTCGCGCCTTTACCGGCCGGGGTGCGCGTCACGTCGATCAACTGGCGGATAGAAACCGGGCGGCCATTGCCGTCACAGGTTGTTCTGGCGCTCTGCATGCCGGGGAAATGTGTTTATCTGGACGGCCTGGCCGGGCGCAGCGACGCCATGGCTGGCCAGCCTGCGGACAATCCGGTGACGCTATTGATACAAGTCGCTGGGCGCGGGGTGATAAATCAACCGCTGATAGTAAACCGCTACCAGGTGCTGGTGAATTACCAGGGAGACATTAAACGCTGAATTTGCGCCCGAGCGCGCTGCCGCCCAGGGCCTGGCCGTCGGGGCCGTACATGCGGCGCTGGGTTTGATATTCATCCAATACCGATAATACCTGATCGTTATGCTTAAGGTGCTGCGCCAGCAATAAACCGTTACGGTAGTTATTGCGGCTGAGATCTTCCGTCAGGCGCGTGATGGCCAGCCAAATCCGGTGCAGGCCGGGATGCGGCTCATAAGGAGGATTGCCGGCGTCGCTGGCTTGCGCCTGCTGCTGGCGGTGGTGATCCACATACTGCAGGGTGGTTAACTGCTCGTTTTTGTTTTCCGTCACCCGGTGCAGCAACGCCGTATTCACCTGGCCGGCGCTCAGTAAACGCTGTTCTTCCACCAGGGTCAGTTCCAATTGCTGCAAAATACCCAGCATCCGGGCGCAGATCTGTTCCAGTTCGTTCATGGCGGTCGCTTATTCATCCAGCATCGATTGCGTTTGCGCTATCAGCGCATCGGCAATTTTGCCGGTATCTATTTTTAATTCGCCGTTGCGGATCGCCTGCTTCAGGCTTTCCACCTTGGCGACGTTGATGTCATTGCTGCCGGGCTGGCGCAGTTGCGCCTGGGCATCGCTCAGCTTAACCCGCGTCTCTTCGCCGGGCGTGACGGCGGGAGCGGCGGCCTTGGCTTTCGGCGACTGGACAGTACCCTGGTCGTTACCCGGCAGGGTGGACAGGGGTCGTATCGGGCGCGTACTTTCAATACTCATACAATCTCGCTTAGGTAGGGGATAAATGGTGCTAAAGGCTTATCCTGAATTATCGGTCAAATTACCCAAAGCTTTAATTTTTAATCAGCGCGGCCGTTAAGGCTCAATGCGGATGCCGCCATCAGGGGTAACCTGGCCGACGACCATCTGGCCGGACTCCATCCGCACCCGCAGGCGATCGTTGACCGCCGCGTTGCCCATCGCCTTGCCGGTGCCTTGCACCGAAAATCCATCGCCCTGCGCCGTGACCTGCACGGGCTGGCCGGTTTTGACCAGCCAGGGACGACGCAGCATGGCGGCGGTCAATACCTGACCGCTGCCCAGGGCGCGTTCGCTGAGACTTCCGTAGACCCAGGCCATGTCGGTGAGCGGCGTCACGGACATGTTGTCCACGCGCCCGGTCTGCCAGACAACATCCCCCTGCGCCAGCGTCTGGTTAGCGGAAATGGCGCGGGCGGTGACCAGATAGCGATCCGTGACCTGCACCTCGGCCTGCACATAGCGTTTTTGATTGCCGCAGATCACCTGGACACTGATATTCCCCCGGGCGCGATTATTGGCGGGCAATGAAAACTGCGGCTGCTCGCAGTCCGGCCGGCGGGCGGCCGGCGTTTTTACCACCACCTTCAGCTCGACCGGCGGCGAGGCATATTGCCGCAGCAAAAAATCGGTCAGTCCCTCGGTAAGGCGATCGGCCGCCCGGGCGCCGGTGGACAACAGCAGGGCGCCCGCCATGCCATACAAAAAACCGTTGGCTACGCGCCGCGCCGCCATACGCCAAGCACCGCCCGCCGGCGCCCGCGTGGGTTCGCCCTCCGGCTGTTGTCTGTTTTGTCCGCTCACGCCATGACCTTGTCGGTGGAGGAATTGCTGTTACCCGCCTCTTTGCGCGATAACCCCGGAAAACAAGTGTACCGGTCCCCGTTTGCCGCCAATGGGTAAATTAGCACTGCAATTCATGCTTATTCCAACGATAGGGAAGGGAATGTTGCGTCTAAGCTGGCAAGCATAAATCAGTATAGCCTTCTTAGGATAATGATGATTGATAAGCTTGATGCCGCCCTGCAATTCCAGCAGGAAGCCCTCAACCTGCGCGCGCAGCGTCAGGAAATTCTTGCCGCCAATATCGCTAATGCCGATACCCCGGGCTATCAGGCGCGCGATATCGATTTTGCCAGCGAATTAAACAAAGCGATCACCCAGGGACGCGCCAGCGGCAACTCACTGTCGTTGACCACCACGTCGACGCGCCATATCGAGGCGTCCACCTCCACCCCCGCCGCCAGGGAACTATTATACCGCGTGCCGGACCAGCCGGCCCTGGACGGCAATACCGTGGACATGGATCGCGAAAGAACGCAGTTTGCCGAAAACAGCCTGCAATATCAAACCGACCTGACGGTACTGGGCGGACAGATTAAAAACATGATGTCGGTGCTACAGGAGTAAATAGCCCATGGGTATGACTTCGATTTTTGCTATTTCCGGATCGGCGCTTACCGCGCAATCCCAGCGGATGAACGTGGCCGCCAGCAACCTGGCCAACGCGGACAGCGTCACCGGGCCGGACGGCCAGCCCTACCATGCCAAGGAAGTGGTGTTCCAGGTCGCGGCGCCCGCCGGGCAAGAAATAGGGGGCGTGCAGGTCAGCGGGGTGGTGGAATCGTCGGAAGCGGAGAAACTGGTCTTCCAGCCGGGCAACCCCATGGCGGATGAAAAAGGCTATGTGCGGATGCCGAATGTCAACGTGGTCGATGAGATGGTGAACAGCATGTCTGCCTCGCGCAGCTACCAGGCCAATATTGAAGTGCTGAACACCGCCAAAACCCTGATGCAAAAAACCCTGACGCTGGGTCAATAATCGGAGCAACCCATGAGCACCACCGTTAACACCAATAACACCACCGCCACATCCGCCGCCACCAGTACCAGTAGCAGCAGCGCAGACCTGCAGAATCAGTTTCTGAAGCTGCTGGTGGCGCAGTTGCAAAACCAGGACCCGACCAATCCCATGGACAACGCGCAACTGACCACGCAACTGGCGCAGATAAGCACCCTCAGCGGCATTGAAAACCTCAATACCACCCTGGGGTCGATTTCCGGTCAGTTGACCACCAGCCAGTCGCTGCAGGCGTCCACCCTGGTCGGCCACGGCGTGATGATCGACGGCAGCGGCATTCTGGTGGGCGCCGATAGCTCCACCACGCCGTTCGGCGTGTCGCTGGATAATGCGTCCGCCGCCACCACCGTCACCGTTAAGGATTCCGCCGGCACCGTGGTGCGCACCGTCGATCTCGGCGCGCAGACCGCCGGCGTGCATAGCTTTTCCTGGGACGGGACCAACGATGCCGGCGCCGCCGTACCGGAAGGGGCCTACACCTTCACGGTGGCCGCGACAACGGCGGCTGGCGCCAGCGTGGTGAGCACGCCGCTGCAATACGCCGCGGTCTATGGCGTGAACAACAATGCCACCGGCGGCACGGAGCTGAACCTTGGCCTGGCCGGCAACATCACGCTGGATAAGGTTCGTCAAATCATCTAATGGGCACGGGCGCCGTCGAGCGCGGCAGGCCGGGTGTTTTTACCACAGGAGAGTCAAATGGGTTTTTCACAAGCGGTCAGCGGGTTGAATGCCGCCTCAAATAATTTAAACGTTATCGGTAACAATATCGCCAACTCCGAAACCAGCGGCTTTAAATCAGCTTCCGTGTCCTTTGCCGATGTCTACGCCAGCTCCCAGGTGGGGCTGGGGGTCAAGGTGGCCTCGGTGTCGCAGAATTTCAAGGACGGCACGGTGAACACCACCGATAATAATCTGAACGTGGCGATTTCCAACAGCGGCTTTTTCCGCCTGACGGACGCCAGCGGTTCGGTGTATTACTCCCGAAACGGCGATTGGCATCTGGATCCTGAGCGCAACCTGGTTACCACCAGCGGTCTGAACGTGACCGGCTATGCCGCCACCGGCACGCCGCCGACCATACAGCAGGGCGCCAATCCGGTTAATCTCACCATCCCGACCACCGGCATGACGGCGAAAGCCACCACCACCGGCTCTATGACGCTGAAACTCAACTCCGGCTCGGCGATACTCGACGACACCAAGTTCAGCGCCGCCGATACCACCTCCTATAGTTTCGCGCAGCCGCTGACCACCTACGACAGTCTCGGCAATCCGCATAATATGAGCTTTTATTTTGTCAAGACCGCGGATAACACCTGGAAAGTGCATAGCATCGACGGCAGCGACAGCACCGGCACGGTCGACGATCTTGGCACCATGTCCTTCGACACCAACGGCCAACTGACCGGCACCGATAATTTTAATGTCGCTATGAGCGGCGTTAACGGCTCCCTCGCCGGCGCATTCAATATCAGCTTTAAGGGTTCCCAGCAGCAGTACACCACGACCAGCAGCGTCAGCGGCCAGGATCAGAACGGTTATTACGCCGGCGACCTGACCAAGTATGCCATCAATGACGACGGCACCATCACCGGCACCTACTCCAACGGCCAGAACCAGTTGCTGGGACAAATCGTGCTGGCCAACTTCGCCAATCCGCAGGGGCTGAAATCCGACGGCAATAACGTCTGGACCGCCACGTCCGCGTCAGGGCAGGCCGTGGTCGGCACCGCCGGCAGCGGTAATTTCGGTTCGCTGACCCCGGAAGCGCTGGAAAGCTCCAACGTCGATCTGAGCAAGGAGCTGGTCAATCTGATTGTCGCCCAGCGCGATTATCAATCGAACGCGCAGACCATCAAGGCGCAGGACACGATTATGCAAACGCTGGTCAACTTAAGCTGACCACTCTGACGGAATAAGCCAATGGATCACGCAATTTATACCGCTATGGGCGCCGCCGGCCAGACTCTTGACCAGCAGGCGATCATTACCAATAACCTGGCCAACGCCTCGACGCCGGGGTTTCGCGCGCAGCTGTTCGCCATGCGGGCGGTGCCCATCGAGGGCCAGACCCTGCCGACGCGCACGCTGGTGGTCGCCTCGACCCCCGGCGCGCTGATGACCCAGGGGCCATTGGATAACACCGATCGCCCCCTGGATGTGGCGGTTCAGGATCAGGGCTGGCTGGCGGTGCAACTGCCCGACGGCACCGAGGCCTATACCCGTAACGGTAATATGCAGGTGGACGCTACCGGCCAATTGCTGATCCAGGGATATCCCGTCATGGGGCAAGGCGGTCCGCTGACGGTGCCGACCCAATCGGCCATTACGGTTGCGGCCGACGGTACCGTTTCGGCGCTGGGCGACGGCGACGCGCCCAACACCATCGGGCCGGTAGGGCAGCTTAAGCGGGTTAAACCCGCCGACGACAGCCAGTTGGAGCGCGGCGACGACGGCTTATTTCATCTTACCGCCGCCGCCAGCGCCGCGACGGGAGGAACCTTGCCCAACGACGAGACCATTAAGGTCATGCCCGGCGTGCTTGAAGGCAGTAACGTCAACACCGCGGAAACCCTGGTGGATATGATTGGCAGCGCCCGGCGTTTCGAAATGCAGATGAAGGTTATCGCCGATGTCGATCAAAACGCGGAGCATGCCAACCAGCTGCTTTCACTTAGCTAATTTTCGGGAGTATTAACGGATGATCCGTTCATTATGGATTGCCAAAACGGGTCTGGATGCACAGCAGACCAATATGGATGTGATTTCCAATAACCTGGCGAACGTCAGCACCAACGGCTTTAAACGCCAGCGGGCGGTATTCGAGGATTTGCTGTACCAAACGGTACGCCAGCCTGGCGCGCAGTCGTCGGAACAAACCACCCTGCCTTCCGGATTACAGCTGGGCACCGGGGTACGGCCTGTCTCTACCGAACGCCTGCACAGCCAGGGCAATCTTCAGCAGACGGAAAACACCAAAGACGTCGCCATTAACGGCAAAGGCTTTTTTCAGGTGCAAATGCCCGACGGCACCACCGCCTATACCCGCGACGGTTCGTTCCAGGTCAATCAAAACGGCCAGTTGGTGACCTCCAGCGGCTATCTTATCCAGCCGGCGATTACCGTGCCGGAAAATGCCCTGACCGTCGCAGTGGCCCGTGACGGGGTGGTGAGCGTCACCACCCAGGGGCAGGCCGCCGCCAGCCAGGTCGGCCAGCTCACGTTGAGTAATTTTATCAACGAGGCCGGTTTGCAGAGCCTGGGCGAAAATCTCTATCAGGAAACCGACAGCTCCGGCGCGCCGAATGAATCCACGCCGGGCCAGAATGGCGTCGGATTGTTGTACCAGGGGTACGTGGAAACCTCCAACGTCAATGTGGCGGAGGAATTGGTGGACATGATCCAGGTGCAGCGCGCTTATGAAATCAACAGCAAAGCCGTTACCGCCTCTGATGCCATGCTGCAAAAGCTGACGCAGCTCTAAATCGGGTAAAGGCATAGGTTACGTTGTAACATTAAATCAGCATTTCGTTACAACGTAACATATTGCCGACTATGGCGGATTTTTTTAAGTGACGGTGTCACTATTAACCGCGCTTCGCGGCGGCTGATTTGCCGGCCAGGATAGACAGGTCATATGAAACTGAAAAAGAGTACCTTTGCATCGCCAGCAGCCAGGCCGGCGTTTCCGGGCCGGCCTCTGGCGCGCGTACTGGCGGCGCTCGGCCTGTTGACGCTGCAGGGCTGTGCGTATATGCCCCATAAAAACCTGGTGGAAGGCGAAACCAGCGCCCAGCCGGCGCCGGCTTCAATGCCCATTGCCAATGGATCGATTTTCCAGGCGGTGCAGCCGATGAACTACGGTTACCAGCCCTTGTTCGAGGACCGGCGGCCGCGCAACGTCGGCGATATCCTGACCATCACCTTGCAGGAAAACGTCAGCGCCAGCAAAAGCTCCTCCGCCAATACGGCGCGCAAGTCGTCCAATACGCTCAACCTGGCCACCACGCCCGCCATGCTGACCGGCGCCATCGGCAACGGCAAGGTGGATCTGGACGCCGCCGGCACCAATGATTTTGACGGCAAGGGTGGCGCCACCGCCAAAAATACCTTTACCGGCACTATTACCGTGACCGTGCAGCAGGTACTGGCCAACGGCAACCTGAAAGTCGTGGGCGAAAAGCAGATCGCCATTAACCAGGGCGCCGAATATATTCGTTTTTCCGGCATCGTCAACCCGCGCACCATTAACGGCAACAATGCGGTGGTATCCACCCAGGTGGCAGACGCGCGCATCGAATACGTCGGCAAAGGCTATATCAACGAAGCGCAGGAAATGGGCTGGCTGCAGCGCTTCTTCCTTAATATTTCACCCTTTTAACAGGCGGCCGGCACCATGCGGATTTCAACTTTACCCTTACGGTTAACCGCCGCCATCGCCGGGCGGTATCTCGCCTGCGCGCTGGCGCTGGCAATGTGCCTACAACCGGCCGGCGCGGAGCGCCTGCGCGATCTGGTGGATATTCAGGGTGTTCGCGATAACCCCTTGATCGGCTACGGGCTGGTGGTGGGGCTGGACGGCACCGGCGACCAGACCACGCAAACGCCGTTTACCACCCAAAGTCTGACCAATATGCTTTCGCAGATGGGCATTACGGTCCCCAGCGGCACCAATATGCAGCTGAAAAATGTGGCTGCGGTAATGGTGACCGCCAATTTCCCGGCGTTTGCGCGCGCCGGCCAGAATATCGACATCGTGGTTTCGTCCATGGGATCGGCTAAAAGCCTGCGCGGCGGCACGTTGCTGATGACGCCGCTAAAGGGATCGGATAACCAGGTCTATGCCCTGGCGCAGGGCAATTTGCTGGTGGGCGGCTCGGGCGCCTCGTCCGGCGGCAGCAAAGTGCAAATCAACCAGCTGGCCGGCGGGCGCATTAACAACGGCGCGGTGATTGAGCGCGAGCTGCCCAGTACCTTCGGCGCCAGCCGCGTCCTGACGCTGCAGCTCAAGCAGGAAAATTTCAGCCTGGCGCAGCGCATCAGCGACGCCATTAACGGCCAGAACGGCATGGGGATCGCCCGCGCCCTGGATGCGCGCACTATCGAGCTGCAGATGCCGGCCAATAACAGCAGCCAGGTCCGTTTCCTGGCGCAAATCCAGGATATCAATATTGCCATGGGTGAGATGGATGCCAAGGTGATTATCAATTCACGCACCGGTTCGGTGGTGATGAACCGTAACGTGATGCTGGACACCTGCGCCGTGGCCCAGGGCAACCTGTCGGTGGTGGTGAATAACCAGCAAAACGTCAGCCAGCCGGATACCCCGTTTGGCGGCGGCCAAACGGTGGTGACCAATCAAACGCAGATTTCGGTTAACCAAAGCGGCGGCTCGCTGCAGCAGGTCACTTCCAGCGCCAGCCTGAACAACGTTATCCGTACCCTTAACTCCCTGGGCGCCACGCCCAATGACCTGATGTCGATTTTGCAGGCTATGCACAGCGCCGGGTGCCTCCAGGCGACGCTGGAGATCATCTGATGGAGCTTAACGCCACCACCGATTTTTCATCCGCCGCCTATGACGTCAAGTCGCTGCAAAAGCTGCATAACCAGGCGGCGCAGTCCTCGCCGCAGGCGCTGAATGCGGTGGCGAAACAGGTGGAGGGTCTGTTTGTACAGATGATGCTGAAAAGCATGCGCGCCGCGCTGCCCAAGGGCGGGGTATTCTCAAGCGACCAAACGGAACTGTTCACCAGCCTCTACGACCAGCAGATGTCCCAACAGCTCACCGCCAAGGGGCTAGGCCTGGCGGATATGATGGTTAAACAGCTTGGCGGTCAGAACGCCGCGGCGGAGGCGGCGAAAAATCCCGTTCCCGCAGCCCTTTCCCAGGCCGATACGCCGGTCAGCGCCAACGTCATCAACGCGCAATTTATGTCGCCCGCGCTGCTGGGAGAATACTGGCGACGCGATCGTCAGCAATCCGCGCCGGCGCCGGTGGCGGCAACGCCCGGCGGGGCAAGTTTTACCGAACGCCTGTCGATCCCGGCGATGATTGCCAGCCGGCAAAGCGGCATTCCCCATCACCTGATTATGGCGCAGGCGGCGCTGGAATCAGACTGGGGCAAGCGGGAAATTCCCGCCGGCGACGGCAAGACCAGCTTCAACCTGTTCGGCATCAAAGCGTCCGACGACTGGCAGGGCAAGACCACCACCATCACCACGACGGAATACCAGAACGGCCAGGCGGTCAAGGTGCAGCAGAAATTCCGGGTCTATGACTCCTACCTGGACGCCCTGGGCGACTATATTCATGTCCTGACGGACAACCCGCGTTATCGCGAGGTGGTGAACGCCGTCCAGCCGGAGGCCGGGGCCTATGCGCTGCAGCGCGCCGGCTACGCCACCGATCCGGCCTACGCCGCCAAGCTTATCCGGATTATCACCCAATTGAAGCACGGCGCCCAGGAGGCGGCCAAATCCTACGGTAGCGATCTGGGCGGGCTGTTCTAGGCGAGCGGGGGCGCGTGGTTTTTTTGCCGCGGCGCTCAAGTTTGTCCCGGTGCGGACGATATAGATATATAGATATAAAGGGTGGAGCGCGCCGTCGCAGGTGAACCGGGCGTCATCGTCTCCCCGGCATAAGGAAAAACGATGTCCAATACGTTAGTGAATATTGCCTCCAGCGGCATCCAGGCCGCGCAGGCCGCGCAGAACGCGGTGGCGAACAACATCAGCAATGTGTACGTCCCGGGTTATAATCGCCAGACTGCGCAGCTGTCGGAAAAACTGACCAGCGGCATTTCCGGCAACGGCGTCTCGGTGACCGGCGTCAGCCGCGCTTATGATTCCCTGGTGGTGAACCAGCTGCGCTCCGCGTCGTCCACTTATGCCGCCTCCAGCAGTTATTACGACCAGATTTCGCAAATCAACACCCTGCTGTCGAACACCGACAGCGATCTGTCCACCATGGTCAGCACGTTTTTCAGCAGTATCCAGTCGCTGAGCAGCAACGCGCAGGACAACGCGGCGCGCCAGACGGTGATCAGCAGCTCGCAAAGCCTGGTCAACCAGTTTAAAAGCGCCAACACCTATCTGCAGAATATGGACGACGGCATCAATCAGCAGCTTTCCTCCAGCGCCGATCAGATCAACGTTTACGCCAAGCAAATCGCCAATCTTAACGATCAAATCGTGCGCCAGGGCGGGGGCGACACGTCCAATGCCCTGCTGGATCAGCGCGATCAACTGGTCAGCGAGCTTAACGGCATCGTCGGGGTAACGGCCAGCGTCCAGGATAATAATTCGGTTAACCTGACCTTCGGCAACGGCCTGACGCTGGTGCAGGGCAGCAGCGCCTACCAGGTCAAGGCGGTGACGTCAAGCGCCGACCCGTCGCGCAGCACCCTTGCCTACGACCGTGGCACCGGCACCCCCAGCGAAATTGATGAAAAAAGTCTGACCACCGGCAGCGTCGGCGGTTTGCTCAGCTTCCGCTCCGGCGCCCTGGACGATGCCCGCAACCGCCTCGGCCAGATTGCCCTGGGACTGGCCGGCAGCTTTAATGAGACGCATAAACTCGGTGTTGATCTTAACGGCGATGCCGGTGAGGATTTTTTCAGCTTCAGCGACCCTACCGTCAGCGCCAACAGCAAAAATACCGGCACCGCGGTGATGACCGTCACCTACAGCGATACCAGCGCGGTCAAGGCCAGTGATTATAATGTCAAATATTCCGGCGGCGCCTGGCAGGTAACGCGCGCCAGCGACGGTGCTGCCGTCGCCCTCACGCCCGCGCCCGTCACCGACGCCGCGGGCAACACCACCATGAGTTTCGACGGGCTTAGCGTCGCCATCAGCAGCGGGGCGGCGAGCAACGATAAATACACTATCAATACCGTCAGCAATGTCATCAACAGCCTGAACGTGGCGATTACCGACCCGGCCAAGATTGCCGCCGGTCTCGACGACAGCGCCGGCGGTGAAAGCGACAACCGCAACGCGAAGGCGCTGCTGGCGCTGCAAACCACCAAAGTGATCGGCGGAACGGCGACGATCAGCACGGCCTACGCGACGCTTGTGAGCAATATCGGTACTAGTACCAGCAACGCCGACGTGACCAGCACCGCGCAATCCAATATCGTCGATCAACTGACCGAGCGGCAACAATCCATCTCGGGCGTTAACCTGGATGAGGAGTATATCGACCTCACGCGTTATCAGCAGTATTACCAGGCCAATGCCAAAGTGCTCAATACCGCCAGCGATGTGTTTAATTCGCTGTTGTCGGCGCTCAGTTAAACGGCCCGCGGGCCACTCATTTACGTCTAAGCGGAAAGGATAAACACCATGCGTTTAAGTACCAGCATGATTTATCAGCAGAATCTGAACAGCATTACCAACGCCTACGGCAAATGGCAGGCCACCGGCACCCAGTTGGCCACCGGCAACCGGGTGAATTCCCCGGCCGACGATCCCATCGCCGCATCGCAGGCTGTGGCCGTCAACCAGATGCAGGCGCAGGGTGCGCAATATTCCGCGGCGCGCAGCACATCCGAGGCCAGCCTGTCGCTGGAGAGCACCGTTCTCGATCAGGTGACCACCGCGATCCAGGGTATCCAGACGCTGCTGGTGCAGGCCGGGGACGGTACCCAGGGCGATTCGGACCGGCAGTCGCTGGCGACCAAGCTGCAATCCTATAAGGATCAGCTGCTGACGCTGGCCAATACCCAAGATTCCAACGGCAACTATATGTTCGCCGGCTACAAGACCGAGACCGCGCCATTTGTGCAGGATGCCGACGGCAACGTCACCTACGTCGGCGGCACCGAGCCGGTCAGCCAGGACGTGGATTCGAGCCGCACCATGACTATCGGCGATACCGGCAAGACGGTTTTTGACAGTCTGGCCGCCGGTTATACCGTCGAACCGGACAGTACTGCCAGTGAAACCAACGTATTCAATTCCATCAACCTGGCGCTGAACGCGTTGAACACGCCCCAGGACGACGCGGATGACGCCACCCGCGCCCAGTACACCGCCGATATGGCCAAGGCCCAGCGCGGCATGGCCAACTCGCTGGATAACGTCTTGTCGGTGCAGTCGTCGACAGGCAGCAAACTCAATGAACTGGACACGCTCGATACCATCGGCACCGACCGGACCACTATCTATACCACCCGGCTTAACGATTTGATTGGCGCGGACCCCTACCAGGTGATTTCCGATTACAGCAAACAGCAGGTGGCGCTGCAGGCGTCCTACGCCACGTTTAACGCCATGCAGAAGCTGTCGCTGTTCCAGACCAATCAATAACCAGGCACCAAACCCGTCCGGTGGCTCTGGCGGGTAATTTTGGGCGGGTAATCATGTGTGCCGGCCCTGTTGGTATGCCATTCGGGTAACGACGGATGGCATACCTTTTTTTATCCCTTGGGCATTTCCGCCAGGATATCCGCCAGCAAATCGAAGGTTTCCCCCATCAGTTTTTCACTGTAGGGCGCCAGCAGCGGCAGCAGCAGGCCGAAGGTGAGGATGCCGATGGTCAGGGTGAGCGGAAAACCCACCACAAACACGGTCAGCTGCGGCGAAACGCGGTTCAGCAGGCCGAGCGCGATATTCAGCGTCAGCAGCAGCGTAATCATCGGCAGGGCCAGCATCAGGCCGTTGATGAAAATCATGCCGGCGGCGCGGCATAACGCCATAAACGCGTTGGCGTTCAGCGGCAGGCCGGATACCGGCAGGGAATGGAAGCTGTCCGCCAGCAGTGAAAGCATCCACAGATGGCCGTTCAGGCTGGTGAACACCAGCAGGGAGAGCAGATTAAGCAATTGCGCCAGCACCGGCATATTCAGGCCGCTGGCCGGGTTGAAAAAGGTGGCGAAGGACAGCCCCATCTGCAGACCTATCACTTCGCCGGCCATGCGGATGGCGGCAAAAGCAAACTGCATGGTCAGCCCCAGCGCGGTGCCAATCAGGATTTGCTCCGTCGCCAGCCAAAACCCGGCGATGGAAAACAACGGCGTGTTGATGGGCGGCAGGCCGGGCGACAGCACCAGGGTCACCATCAGGCCCAGGCCAAGCTTGACGCGCGCAGGAATGATTTTTTCGCTAAACAGCGGCGCGGTGCCGATAAGCGCCAGGATACGCACCAGCGGCCAGAAATACTGGCCGATCCAGAACGCGAGCTGCGTGGTATCCAGTTGCAGCATCGTCAGCCGGCGAGCGCGGGCAGGCTGGTGAACAGCGTGCGCATATAGTCCAGGATCAGGTTGAGCATCCAGGGACCGGCAATCACGATGGTGGCCACCACCGCCAGTATTTTGGGGATAAACGATAACGTCATTTCATTGATCTGGGTGGCGGCCTGCAGCAGGCTGATGATAAGGCCGCTGAACAGGGCGGCCATCAGCAGCGGGGCGGCCAGCGCCAGCGCCACTAAAATTGCCTCGTGGCCCAGAGCCATTACCGATTCCGGCGTCATAATCTTGCCTGTCTTGTTAAGGGTTAAGTATAGAAACTCTGCGCCAGAGAACTCAGCAGCAGCTGCCAGCCGTCCACCAGCACAAATAACATGAGTTTAAAGGGCAGGGAGATGGTGGCGGGCGGCACCATCATCATGCCCAGCGCCATCAGTACGCTGGCGACCACCAAATCGATAATCAGGAAGGGAATAAAAATGGTAAACCCGATCTGAAAGGCGGTTTTCAACTCGCTGGTGACATAAGCCGGCAGCAGGATGCGCATGGGCACCGCTTCCGGGCCATCGAGCGGCGGCGCCTTGGCCAGCCGGGCAAACAGGGCCAGATCCGCTTCGCGCGTCTGGCGCAGCATAAAGGCGCGCAGCGGCTGCGCCCCTTTTTCCAGCGCGGCCTGCATGCTGATTTTGTTTTCGCTTAACGGCAAGTAGGCTTCGTCGTAAATGGTATTGAATACCGGCGCCATAATAAAAAAAGTCAGGAACAGCCCCAGCCCCAGCAAAACCTGGTTGGGGGGCGCGGAAGGCGTGCCGATGGCGCTGCGCAGCAAGCCCAGCACGATAATGATGCGCGTAAAGCAGGTCATCATCAGCAGCGCGGCCGGGATAAAGGTCAGCGAGGTAAGGAATACCAGCGTCTGCACCGGCAGCGACCAGTTTTGCCCGCCGCCCGCCAGCGGCTGGCTGATAATGCCGGGCAGTTGCGCCCAACCGCACGGGGCGAAGGCCAGCAGCGCCAGCCCAAGAACGATAAGCCGGCCGTTTCCGGGCCGGCAGAGACACAACCTGTTCATCGGGCGTTCCCAGTCCTTTGCATCACCTGGCGCAGCCGCTGGCGAAAGTCCGGCGGCGCAACGCCGTTGTCCGTGGCGTCGGGCGGCGCGGGCAGGGTATGCAGCGGTGTAATCTGCTGCGCGGTAACCCCCAGCACCAGCCAGGTGCCCTCGACCTCCACCATCACCACGCGCTCACGCTGGCCCAGGGAGCAGCTGGCCAGTATTTTCAGCCGTTGCGATTGCCTTGCCGCGGGCGCCAGGCCCAGCTTACGCACCACCCAGGCGCCGAGGAGGATAACCAGCAGGATGGCGCCCAAGGCGCCCGCTACCTGGGTAAGGGCGCCCGCGCCGTTAAATTCATGGGCGGCGGGAGGCGAGGCGTGGGCCGTGACGAGGGGCTGGGCGGCGGTCATTTAGCGGCTCAACCGGCGCATGCGTTCGGAGGGCGTAATGATATCGGTAATGCGCACGCCGTATTTATCCGCCACCACCACGACCTCGCCCTGGGCAATCAGATAGCCGTTGATCAAAATATCCAGCGGCTCGCCGGCCAGGCCGTCCAGCGCCACCACCGAGCCCTGCGACAGCCGCAGCAGTTCCTTGATGGTCATTTTGGTCCGTCCCAGCTCAACGGTAAGCTTGACCGGGATATCCATAATCATATCGATATCCTGCAAGGGGCCGGCATTATCCTCGGCGGTCAACTGGTGGAAAATACCGTCGGTGGATGCCGGTGATTCCTTGCCGGCGGACTGCTGCTCGTCGAATGCCTCCGCCCACAGATCGTCGGCGGACGGCGTATCTGCGCCGGACGGATTCTTAGGGTCACTCATCGGGCTGTTCCTCATTAAGGGAGTTCAATACGGGGTTAATAAGTTGTTTTACGCTGAGCGCGTACTGACCGTTCAGGGTACCGTAGGTACTGGTCAGCACCGGCACGCCGTCCACATGGGAAATCAGGTAATCGGGTTTATCGATTGGCAGCACGTCGCCGGGCGCCAGTTTGAGGATTTCCGACAACCGCAGCGAGACCTCGGCAAAATTCGCCACCAGCTCCAACTGCGTATGCTGGACCTGCTTCACCAGGTTTTCCCGCCATCCCTGGTCTTCCACCCGGGAATATTCGAGCGGCGGATTGGTCAGCAGTTCCCGTAACGGTTCAATCATGGAAAACGGAATGCAGATATAGAATTCGCCCACCATCGAGCCGATTTCCACATGAAACGGCGTGGTGACCACGATATCGTTAGGCGAAGTGGTGATATTGGTGAATTTCACCTGCATTTCGGCGCGCACGTATTCCACATGCAGCTTATAGATGGCGTTCCAGGCGTCTTCATAGCCGTCCAGCGCCAGTTTCAGCATGCGGCGGATCACCCGCTGCTCGGTATGGGTGAATTCCCGGCCCTCGACCTTGATGGGAAAACGGCCGTCGCCGCCGAACAGGTTATCGACCGCGATAAACACCAGGCTGGGCGAAAACACCAGCAGGGCGGTGCCGCGCAGCGGTTTGAGGTGGATAAGGTTCAGATTGGTGGGCACCGGCAGGTTACGGGCGAAATCATGATAAGGCTGGATCTTGATGGCGCCGACGGTAATATCCGGGCTGCGCCGCAACAGGTTAAATAATCCCATGCGAAACGAACGCGCAAAACGTTCGTTGATGATTTCCAGCGCCTGCAGCCGTTCGCGCACCACCCGCCGCTGGGTATTGGGATTATAGGGTTTGACATCGTTTTCAATACCCGCGCTGACCGGCTGCTGTTCACCGTCGTCGCCATTGAGCAGCGCATCGATTTCGGCCTGGGATAATATGCTATCGCCCATGATGTTCAGCGCAGGATAAAGGCAGTGAAAAGGACATCATTCACAACGGGCCGAGGCTGGCCCGCCACCAAGGGTTCACTCAAAGTCAATTTAATCTGCTCGACCAACTGCTGTTTACCCTTATCATTTGCCAGCGCCTCCGCGTCCTGGCGGGACAGCAGCAGCAGCATGCGGCTGCGTACCGTCGGCATAAAATCAATCATCGCCTTGCGCGTGGGTTCGTCGGGCAGGCGCAGCGTCAGGCCGATGTAGAGCACGCGATCGGGATCGTTGGCCGGATTGACCAGGTTAACGGTGAACGTGTCCAGCGATAAAAATATCGGTATCGGCGCCACGGGCGCCGGGGCCTCCAAAGCTGTCTGACCGGGCAGGCGATGCTGCCACCAAAGGTAACCCGCCGCGCTGCCAGCAGCCAGGGCAATGACCACCAGGGCCATCAGCCATTTTGATTTTTTCCGAGCCGAAGGAAGCACATTTTGTGACATAACGATTAGGTATTCCTGTAAGCGTGACGGCATTTTTCCATGGCGACTGCCGTAAAATGCCGGTTATTGACGGTAATTATCCCGTCTCCCGCGTAATTCAATAGCGCGAATAGGCGCGGTAATTTGCCTTAACTTGCCCGTTTGCAGCATCAGGCGAAGGTATCTATGCCGGCGGCGCGACGGCCGGTGGTCGCGGGCGCAACAACGCCGCTGGCGTTCCCGGCGACGGCGTCAATGGTGAATCCCGATGCCGCGCGGGCATTGCCTGCGGCCTCTTGCCCGGCGCCGCCCCAATTGGGCGTGGCATCGCTGCCGACGCTGCTCTGGCCCAGATGGATACCGCTTTCCGCCAGGGAGGCGCGCAGCTGCGGCAGGGCGTCTTCCAGGGCGGAACGCACCTGGCTATGTCCCGAGGCCAGATGGATTTGCGCCTGGTTGTTGCCGTCCATGCGCAGGCTGATCTGCAGGGCGCCCAGATTGTCCGGGTGTAAACGCAGCTCGGCGTTCTGCTGGCCGTTGCGCAACTGCATCAATACCTGCTGGCCGATGGCCTGGCGCCATTCGTCGCTGCCAAGCTGGGCGCTGATAAGCGCGGGGGCAGGTGCTGCGGGGGTGGTGACGGCCGCATCGGCGGCGCTCAGCGTAGGTGTGACCGGCGCCGTGGCGCCAGGCATGGAAACGTCGGACAGGACGCCGGTGGTTTTTTTCAGGAGCAGGGCAGTGACGGCCGCCGGGTCGGTCCCTTCGTTAGCGCTATCGGTGCCGGCGGCGATCGCCGGATTGACCGGCGAGCCGGTCGCGGCGGTGGCGGCCGGCGGCGGTAATCCCGCATCGGCGACGGGCGATGGCTTGCCCTTGGTCGCCGTGGCGGCGGAGACGGTTTTCAACTCAGGCGCCGTGGCGTCGACGGTCTTGGCGGAAACGAAACCCGCCACCAGGGCTGCCGGCGACGTCAACGGCGGCGTCGCGGCGGCGTCGTCCGGGGTGATAACGGTATTCTGCGCGTTGTCCGCCGTGGCGGCGGCGTTATTCGTCCCGACGCTCAGGGCGGCGGCGTTTTCGGCCTGGGCCAGTGGCACCGTCGCCACGGCCATGTCGCTGTTCTGGGCGGCAGCGGCGCTCAAGGCGGCAGCGGCGCTATCGGTATTAGCGGTGACGCCGGCGGCGGCCACGGACGTGTCAGCAACCGTCGGGCGGGTCAATGCCAGCAACGCCATCAGGGCGGCGGCGTCGCTGGTAAGGACCGGGTCCGCTTCCTGTGCCGTCGCCGCCGGCATGGCGGCTGGCGCGGTGGCGGTATCGCCGGCGGATGGCGGCAACGTCTCGTTCACGGCGCCGGCCGGGACATCGCCGGTCAGCTTGGCCGCCAGCTTTTCCGCCAGCAGGTCGGGACGTGCCGGTTCGGCCGTGGTCGCGACGGGAGCGTCCTCTGCGGCGTCGGCCTGGGCGCTGCCGGCGTCGGCTGCCGGCGCCGGCCGCTGGCGGTCGTTAACCTTGCCGCTCAGCATGGCGCTGAAATCCGGGGCGGCGTTGCCGGTGTTTTTAGCGCCGTTGCCGCCGGCCGTATCCTGCATGGAAGCAATGTCACTGACTGCGACTATCATGAGTGTTTCCTCGCGCACGCCCGTTGGGCGAACTCATCCATTCGTTTTTGATCCTGGCGGTTATCATGCGCCAGCTGAAGCTGTTGATGACGCGTATGCAACGTCACCAATGCGTTAAGGCGCTGATGTTTGTTCTGCCAGACCTGAACCGCCTGCTGCAGCCGCAGGCTCCATTGTTCCAGCAGGGTGCGGTGCTGTTCGATGGCGGTTTCCAGCGTGATGATAAACTGCTGATAGTTGTACCAGCTGGCCGAAGCCATGCCTTCGGTCATGCCGCGCTGTAGTTTCTGCCGGTATTCCCGTTCATATTCCTGTAGCTGCTCCAGCTGTTTACGGGCCAGTTGATGGGATTGGCGGATTTGCCCCAGGCGGATCGCCGCCTTGTCCAGTTCTTCTTTTGCCCGTTCGCGCAAAACGTCCAGCGGTGCATTACTTTTCATTGATCCTCGTTAACCGGCTTAACTGAATAATCCCTGCAATTGCTCGCAGGCCGACAGATATTCGCAACGCTGATGCATGTCCTGCTGTAAAAAAGCCTCGATGGCCGGATAAAGCGCGATGGCGCGATCGAGCTGCACGTCGCTGCCGGCGGCGTAGGCGCCGACGCTGATTAAATCCCGGTTGCGCTGGTAACGCGACAGCAGTTGCTTAAACTGCCTGACCAGCGTTTCCTGCGCCGCGGGCACGATGGCGGTCATGGCGCGGCTAATGGAGGCCTCGATGTCGATGGCCGGATAATGGCCGGCCTCGGCCAGCTGGCGCGATAGCACGATATGGCCGTCAAGTATGGCGCGCGCGGCGTCGGCGATGGGATCCTGCTGGTCGTCGCCCTCGGTCAGCACGGTATAGAAGGCGGTAATGGAGCCGCCGCCGCTGATACCGTTGCCGGCGCGCTCCACCAGCGCGGGCAGGCGCGCGAACACCGACGGGGGATACCCTTTGGTGGCCGGCGGCTCGCCGACCGCGAGGGCGATTTCACGCTGCGCCATGGCGTAGCGGGTCAGGGAATCCATGATCAGCAGGACATGGCTGCCGCGATCGCGGAAATCCTCGGCGATGCGGGTGGCGTAGGAGGCGCCCTGCATGCGCAGCAGGGGCGACACGTCCGCCGGGGCGGCGATAACCACCGAGCGCGCCAGGCCCTCCCGGCCCAGGATATTGTCGATAAAATCCTTCACTTCGCGTCCGCGCTCGCCGATAAGCCCCACCACGATCACATCGGCCTGGGTATAACGCGCCATCATGCCCAGCAGTACACTTTTACCTACGCCGGAGCCGGCAAAAAGCCCCATACGCTGACCGCGCCCGACGGTAAGCAGGGCATTGATGGTGCGCACGCCGACGTCGAGCACATCGTAAATCGGCGTGCGCTGCAGCGGATTGACCGGCGCAGTGTTCAATGACGCGCGGTAGCCGGTATCCGGCAGCGGCAATCCGTCCAGCGGCTTGCCGCTGCCGTCCAGCACGCGGCCAAGCAGGGCGGTGCCGAGCGGCAGCTGCTTGCCGTTCTGGCCGTCTGCGCGCCGGCGCGCATAGACGCGCGCGCCCGGCACAATGCCTTCCACTTCCTCAAGCGGCATCAGGAACAGCTTATCGCCGTTGAAGCCAACGACCTCGCAGTCGATTTCCTCGACCATGCCGGCGTCGCCCTGGCGCTCAATCAGGCAGGGCGCGCCCAGAGGCAACTGCAGGCCGGTGGCTTCCATAATCAGGCCGGTAGCGCGGGTCAGCCTGCCGTAATGCCTGATCTGCGGCGTGGCGGACAAACGTTGCTCCAGCGTATCCATGGCGTCCAACCAGCGGCCCAGACGGGTGGCCATTAGACGTCTCCCGGCGCGGCCAGGCGGCATAGTTCATGCCAGCGGGTGGCGAGACTGGCGTCAATATCGCCCTCCGGCGAGGTGACTTTACAGCCGCCGGGATGCAGTTCGTCGTCGGGGATCAGCCGCCAGCCGTGCAGTTTCAGTGTCGCGCCCAGATGCTGTTCCACCAGCGCCACCTGTGCCGGATGCACGCGCAGCTGCGGTTTGCCGCTCAGGAGCGGCTCCTGCTGCAGTAAACGCTGGATAAGGCGCAGCATGGCGTCGCCGCCGCCGGCCGGCTCCTGGCCCAACACCTGGCGGGCGGCGGTCAGCGCCAGCTGTGCGAGCCGTTCGGCCACCACGGTGTCAAGGGAGTCAAGGGAATGCTGGAACTCGTTGACCAGCATTTGCATTTGCGCGACGGCGGGCTGCTGGTCGCGCTGTATCTGCAGCAGGCCCTCCTCTTGCCCGGCGCGCAGCCCGGCCTGGTAACCTTCCTGCTGCCCCTGTTTAACGCCTTCCGCGTAACCGCTGCGGTGCGCTTCCTGTTTGGCCTGGTTGCGCAGGGCGTTGATTGCCGCCTGCTGGATCTGCGTATCGTCCGCCTGGGCGTCCAGTGCGATCGGCAGCATGTCCGCCGGCACCGGACTTGCCAGGTCGTTTAATGCCCAAGGGCGCCAGGGTAAGTGGTTAAATGCATCAGACATACGTATCCTCTCCGCCACCGATCGCCATTTCGCCGCTTTCCGCCAGGCGGCGGACAATCAGCAAAATCGCCTTTTGTTCGTTCTCTACCTGCGACATACGTACCGGGCCGCGGGTGGCCAGATCGTCGCGCAGGATCTCGGCCGAGCGCTGCGGCATATTGCGCAGGAACTTCTCGCGCAACGGCGGCTGGGCATTTTTCAGGGCAATCAGCAGGGACTCCGATTCCACTTCTTGCAACAACCGCTGGATGCTGCGGTCGTCCACGTCCACCAGATTTTCGAACAGGAACATTTCGTCGATGATTTTTTGCGCCAGTTCGTGGTCGTAGCCGCGTACCGCTTCTATGACGGATTCTTCCTGCTGCGTTTTCATCAGGTTGATAATCTCGGCCGCGGTGCGCACGCCGCCCATTTTGCTGCGTTTCAGGTTCTGGCCGTCCAGCAGGCCGTTCAGTACCTCGGTCAACTCCGCCAGCGCGGCCGGCTGCACGCCGCCGAAGGTGGCGATACGCAGCATGACGTCGTTGCGCAGTTTTTCGTCAAACAACGCCAGGATATCGGCGGCCTGCGAGCGCCGCAGGTGGACCAGAATGGTGGCGATAATCTGTGGATGCTCTTCATGGATTAAATCCGCCGCATTCTGCGGCTCCATAAAGTTGAGGGTTTCCATGCCGGTGGTGGTTTCGCGGGTTTCGAGGATATCCTCCAGCAGGCTGGAGGCGCGTTCCTCGCCGAGCGCCTTGATAAGCACCGTGCGCAGGAAATCGCCGGCATTCACGCTGAGCGCGGCATACTGCTCGGACTCGGCTTCGAACTCTTTCAGCACCTCCAGCAGTTCCTGATGTGAGGTCTGGTGCATATTGGCCATGGCGCTGCTCAACTGCTGCACTTCCCGGGCCGACAGATGTTTGAAAACCTCCGCCGCCCGGTCTTCGCCCAGGGTCATCAATAACACGGCGCTTTTTTCGGTTCCGGTCATGCTCATTGTTCGCTGCTCATCCATTGGCGGATAACTAACGCCACGATACGGGGATCCTGATCCGTCATATCGCGGATTCGTTGGGTACGCGCCTCGGTGTTTTCCCGCTGCTGCGCCCGTTTCTGATCTTCTTGCTGATCGCGGCTGAGCCTGACCACCACATCCTCGGCGGCGGGGGCTGCCGACGCCGTCGCGCCTGCGCCCGCCGCCTTCACCGGCGCCTCGGGTTTAACCCGAAGCAGCGGTTTAACCAGCTTACGCCATAGGATCCATGCCACCAGCAGCACCAGCAGCCAGCGTCCCGCGGTCAACAGGCTGTCGAAGAAGGACGCCTGCTGCCAGAACGGCAGCACGCCGCCATTGTCTTCGGTGGTGACAAACGGCGTATTCACCACGTTAAGACTATCGCCGCGATCGGCGGAGAACCCCATCGCCTCGCGGGTTAAATCCTCAATCTGCTTGATCTGGTCCGGCGTAAGCGGCGTGCCGGGCTTACCGGCCTCGCCGGGCAGGTAGTTGACCACCACCGCCACTGATAGACGCTGCAAGTTACCCTCGCTGCGTTTTACATGCACTACCTTATGATCCAGCTCATAATTGATGGTTTCATCATGCCGGGTATTGGACGGTGTGGCGGTGGCCTTGGACTGGGCGGCGTTTTGCCCGCTGACGCCGGCGCGGGCGCCAGGCGCGGTAGTCTGGCCGTTAGTATTGGCCACCGGCGGCTTATCAATGGGGGCCACGGCGGTGGGGGCCGGTTGGTTGGATAACGCGCCGGGCACGCCGCCCAACGGCGAACCGCCCAATTGCTCGCTTTGCGCCACCTGTTTGGAGCGAATGGCCGAGTTATCGTCGCGCCCGTTCGGCTGATACTGTTCCTCGGTCTGTTCGTGGCTGTCGAAATCGATTTGCGCCGTCACCTGGGCATGCACGTTGGCGCTGCCCACCACCGGCGCCAGAATGGTTTCGATGCGGCGCTGGTAGCGGTTTTCCAGCTCATTGTTGAATTTCAGCTGGGTCGCGTTCAGCGCGCGGCCGTTGGCGTCGGCTTGGGTCAACAGATGCCCCTGCTGATCCAATACCGTGACGCTTGCCGGCGGCAAACCGGCCACGCTGCTGGAGATCATATAGACGATGGCGTTAACCTGGCCGTCATCCAGCGCGCGGCCCGGCTGCAGGTTCAGGGTCACCGACGCGGAGGGGTTTTTCTGTTCACGCACAAACAGCGACGGCTTAGGCAGCGCCAAATGCACCCGCGCCGACTGTACCGGTCCCAGGGTTTCGATGGTGCGCGCCAGCTCGCCTTCCAGCGCCCGCTGGTAATTGATCTGCTCGCTGAACTGGCTGATGCCGAATTTTTCTTGATCAAGCAGCTCGAAGCCCACCGAGCCGCCCTTCGGCAGGCCGAGGCTGGCCAGTTTCAGGCGGGTTTCATGCACCGACTCGCTCGGCACCAGCACGGCGGTGCCCTGTTCGGTAAAACGGTAGGGGATATTCATCTGCGTCAGCTGCGCGACGATATCGCCGCCGTCGCGATCGCCGAGATTACTGTACAGCACCCGATAATCGGGGCTTTTTGCCCATAGTGCCAGTACCACCACAACCGCTATCATCGCGGCGGCGGCAATTGCCGCGGATATTTTAGGATGGCTGCGCAGCCGCTCCAGCATCGGCATGAACGGATTCTTGCCCTGTCCGGTAGAACCGTTTTTAACCGTACTCATCGCATCATTCCGCCATGAGTTGAACGGTATTGCTTAATCGCTGATAACAAATCACTCTCCCTGCGGTGCTTAACGGGCATAGCCGGCGGTCATCATATAAATGTGGATGCCATTATTTGCCTTTAGCAACACAATCGATGGCTGAAATAACCGGGTGTTTTAGCGTTATTTAGCGCCTTAGGCCGCCAAGGGTTCTGCTAAGGTAGCAGCCAACGTTAAAATTGAGGAAACGTCATGGCTATTCAGGGGATTGAATCAGCGGTTCAACAACTGCAGCAGGCCGCCAGGGCTGCGGGCGGCGTTAGCGAAGCCCCCGAGTCCGGCGGCGGTTTTGCCGGCATGCTCAGCGCTGCGCTGGATAAAACCAGCGATACGCAAAACCAGGTTCGCGTCCAGTCGGAAGCCTTCGCCACCGGCAATTCGGCTTTAGGACTCAATGATGTGATGGTGGATATGCAAAAATCTTCCATTTCGTTGCAAACCGCCGTCCAGGTGAGAAATAAAATGGTGGCGGCCTATCAGGACATCATGAACATGTCCGTGTAGGGGCACTGACGTACTGATAGTAATGTCCATTCCCTCACGCTGTTTCTCCATGGGGCATGGGTGGGGCAAAGAACGATAATGTCAGATGACGTGTTGTCCCGCGCGTGTATGGCGGTCAATGGGGGCGAGTACAACAGGCAATGCGGGTTCAACGAACTAAAGAACCCGGATAAATTCATCCCTCAAAAGAGGGCCTGGCGGTTTCCTGCTCTCAGGTCATGGCGTTAGGGTTGCCCCGAATATAACGGTTAGCCACGCAGCCGGTTATTTTGGAATACGCAAAACCTGACCGGGGTAGATTTTATCGGGGTGGGAGAGCATGGGTTTATTGGCTGCGAAAATTTTGTTGTACTCGTTGGGAGTCCCGTAAACCTGCTTTGAGATGGCGCTTAATGTATCGCCTTTCTTGACGGTATAGAGTTCCGATTGGGGGACGTTATCGACCGCGGTAACGTTGTCTTCCACTTTCGTGATCCCGGCAACATTGCCAGCAGCGATAAGAATTTTTTCTTTAAGCTCTTGTGAAATCCCGGCACCGGTAGCTGTAACCGTATCACCGTTGACTTTGACCTCAACTTTATCACTGCCTGGTAATCCCAGCTTGCTGATGTGTTCTTGCAGTTTCTTGTTCGCATCATCACTATTACTGACGGCATCCCATAATTTTTCGCCTGCTTCTTTGACAAAACTGAAAAGGCTCATGATTAACTCCTTTGCTTGTGTTGAAAACTGATATTGCCCCTTGGAATATTAATATTAGTTTAAATATCCGATTTTGCATCCTAAAGCCCAGCGCCCGGACATTGGACAATAATCTATCGCCGCGCCGTCAGGCGTTCCTCAGTTAAAAGGGCGCCGAGGTGTGAGCGTGCTGATTGATAGTGGCAGCACGGTCGAGGATTCAGACAAACTGAGTGCTAATGTGCCTATACCCTATGACCGCAGTGCCATAGCCGGGGTAACTGTTGCGGTAAATGATGCTTATTTTTTATCCGTTGCAACGCCCTAGAGGGCCAATGCGGCATGATTGCATCTGCCCAGCCGCTCTGCCCGTTCCATGCCGATGAGGAAATTAATAACATTGATCCACTCCTTACAATATTACATTGAAACGTCGCCCCAGGGCGGCTGAATCAGGTATCACAACTTGATGACAATTTTCCCACTCATTTTATTTATCTTCACGCGCTTAGCTCTGAAAATAAATGTGATGTAGGGAATCACAACTTTCCGCCATAGCGGTGTCTTTCTGTAGGATATTGAAAGTATTGAAATATGTTCTTGAGTGACGATTTTTTGAATGATATCTGTTCCACGCTGATCAAGGAGATGCGACTCAAAAGAAACGGTCTCATAACCGTCGGCCTTGAGCTTTTTCAAAATACTACGCAAAGAGCTATAAATCGCTGCTGATTTAGCGCGATTCCTTGGCGTCTTGCAAGGAATTAAATGCAAACCAACATCTTTTTTGCGCTTATTCGTGTATCTGAAACGGCCGTAACTCCCGATGGTCAACCAAGACCAAACATAACAACACCCAAGTAAACCCAGCAAAGTAATAAATACGTAATTCATATATTTCCCCTTATTCGTTTAATAGCTTATCGGCAACCAGAATAAAAAGGTTACGAGAATAACTGGCTAAACCAGATTGGGAGGCCATTACGTCGGTTTACCGGGGGATTGTTGTCTTTAAGATAAATAGGCTCTGTTCATGGCGTCAATGCAGGCACTCTGCGTTCTACGCGCGCATGCGCATGTCAATGACGGCCCAGGCGGTCGCTCCGTGGGTTAACGTTGTATTGGTGGTAATGATTCCTGCATGGAAGAGAAGGGGCAATATGCCTTTCGTAGCACGTTGAAGGGAGCTGCTACGAAAACGATTAAAGCGATCGGCATAGATTTTGTTAAGAAATTTTGCTGAAAAAACGTACTTATACGCAGACAGGCCAAAAAACGGATTTTATCCATCATGACTCTATTCGCCTGGCGCCGTTGTGTGCCGTCATATCCCCTGCGCCGCTTTCCATTCCCTGTTCATTTTTCTGCAACATTACGCCGGCAAAATGATAAAGAGAAAATAGGAGACGGCGATGACAATACCCGCAGAGGCGTTGCGGCACACCCATGATACGGTAAGTCTGTTGATAGGCCAGGCCAGCCTGGCGCTCCACCGGCGCGGCGCCAAGATTCATCCGGCCGCCATCATGGCGTACCTGGCCGCCGAGCAGGAGCGGGAAAGCGACGAAACCCGGCGTTTTTTTATCGGCGTGGCGATAGGGTTGCTCGCGGTATAGCGCGGGCGAATTTCTCAATAGGGCAAAGCCTATTTGTCTTTCGGCAAAAAATAGTGACCGCATTTGGGACAAACTAACGTGATGTTTTTGCGTACTTTTTGGGCGGGTTGCTGGGTTGCGTTGCCGCATTCCGGGCACGTGACTTTAACTGAAGTACTGCCGAACGCCTTAAGCGCATCAAGGATAGACATAATAATCGCCGCGGCTATAAAGAGACGATGATGATAACACTTCGCCACCCGTATAGCTCTTGCTGCTTTTACAACCGCGGGCTTACCGCGACACCGGGCAACCGCATGTGGGACACGCCGTCGCCCGGCGCCAACCGGGCAGAATCAATGACGGCGATGGCCTAAAATTTTAGCCAGCAGGAAACCCACGCCGCTGGCAATCAGCAGCGCCGGAATCGGATCATTGACGGTTTTTTCTTTAATCTGATCAATACAGTCGTTCACGCTGTAAGACGCCTGCGCGGCGCGTTTACGCAGTTTCCCTTCCAGATGGAGCGCGTTGTCCCCGGTAGCACGGCCGAATTCTTCCTGGCCCTTGCCCGCAATTTCTTCCGCTTTATCTTTGGCTCTATCAAACATTGTTATCATCCTTATTGAGTGTTCACCCTGTAAATATAGGCGAAAATGACAATTTTGCCTCCCACGTGGGCCTGGACGCATTTTTTAGGATGATTCCCGCCTGATATCGTCGCAGGCGGTTATTTTTTTATCTCACCCGGCAGCATCGACGCCCGATCGGAAAACTTATGGTAGGCCGAGTTAATGGATTGCTGACGGTTTGACTGGCCGATGAGCTCTTTCAACTGATCAAGGCGTGATTGAAGCAATTGATTTACTTCATGTTCATTTTTCAGCAACTGCTGTAATACCAAGGCAATATTATCCTGGATAACGGTGGAAAGTGGATTTTCCAACAAAGAATTCAGTTCGGCGATCTTGGCCACCGCCTGAACATATTTTTCTTCAATATAGACCAAGGCATCCCATTCTGACTGACGGGCCATCGACAACATATTTTCGCTTAGCGCAAGAATTTGCTGATAATGGGCTAAAAGAGAAGGGCAAGCATCCATTATGGCTATCCTAGTAGGTATCGGACATATAAATTGGGTTAATTCTGCTCATTTCCTAGCTATTTTTATCACACACCCTGACGTGTCGGGATAACCATTATTAGAAACGAAACATGAATCTGATAATCAGAATATTCCTCATTAAGGTTGCGGGCCGCCCGGGGAAATATGCTTCCAGGCATCGGCGATCCCGGTGAGCATCAGACGGATTTCCTGCAGCAGGTCGCGATCGTTATGCAGATTGACCTGGATAAGCTGTCGGCAGAAGTAATCATACAGACCGGCCAGGTTATGGCTCAGTTCGCCGCCGTTTTCCATATCCAGACCCATTTTCAGTCCGTTATCAATAATCTCAATCGCTTTGGACAGTGCATTGCCTTTGGCGGCGATATTGCCCTGCGCCATGAAGATGTCCGCTTTCGCCAGGGCGCTGAGCGCCCCGTCAAATAACAAGGTGATAAGCTTATGCGGGCTGGCGCTCATGACGCTGCTCTGCAAGCCCACGACGGCATACGCATGTGAACCGTACATTGTTACTATCCTTCTCCCAGAAATTTACGCCCGCGGCAATCAGTTGCTGCTGGATGATATGTTAGAAATGGCATCAAACTGCTGGGTTAAATACGTCGCGGTATTGTTCAGCGACGAAACCAGCACGTCCAGTTGGGTAAACTGTTTTTTATAGCGGGCAATATTATTGGTGATGCTGGTCTGAACCTGGGTGTACTGCTTGTTCAGTCCGGTCAGCACGTCGGCCAGGCTGTCCTTGGTATCACTGATGGTGCCGCTGTCCTCGGTGAACGAGGTGACAATGGACGACATTTGGGTCGCCATTCCGGTGGTTTTGCCGTCGCCGGCGAAAAAGCCCGCCACCTGCGATGGATTGTCCGCCAGGTTTTTGACCAGTTTGGCCTCATCGGTGGCCAGGGTGCCGTCTTTATTCAGCGTGATGCCGACCTGGCTTAACGCCTTGATGCCGTCGTTGCTCTGGCCCGCGCCCAGCACGCTGCGCAACTGATTTTTTACCGACGTTAAAACACTGTCGCTTAACAGAACCCCATTGCTGGCGTCCGGCGCAGTGCCGGCCGTTACGGGGGTATATTTTGTTAGCGTGGTAAAGGTGGTTTGCAGGGTGTTATACGCCGAGACCCAATCCTCGACGGCTTTGGTTGAATCGGTGGCGCTCTGGCGCACTATCAGGTTCTGTGCGGTGGTATTTTCCGCCGTCAGGGTCAGGGTAACGCCCTGGGGCACGTCGGTAATGGTGTTGCTGCTGCGTTCGACGGCGATACCGTTCAGCGTTAGCTTGGCGTTCTGAGCCGTCACGGCGGCATTCATGCCGGCGGCGGTTTTATCGGCGTCGGTGCCGTTGCTGTCGTAGCCCAGGATGCCGTTCAGGGTAGCGTCGCCGGTGACGCTCATGGTGACATTGGATGAGGTACCGGTGGTGTTGGACGTGACGACCAGCTGGTAACCGCTGTCCCCGGACTGGACGATACTGGCGGTGACGCCGGCGTTGGCCTTATTAATGGCGTCGCGCACTCCGCCGAGTGTGGTTTGCGCGTCGGTCAGGGGAATGGCCACGGCCTTGCCGCTGCCCACCTGAATGCTGAGGCTACGGGTGGTGCTGCTGGCGCCGATAAGCGAGGTGGTATCGGTAAACACTTGTTTGGTGGCCAGCGACTGCGCCGTCGCCAGTTGGGTAACCTTAATGCTATAGCTGCCGCTGGCCGCCGTGTCGCCCGCCGTCGAGGTAAACCCATCGGTGGTGCTGGTCACTTTTTTAGTATAAAGCGTGTTATCGGACAGGGCCTTGGTGGCGGTATTAAAGGTTTCCAGCGCGGTTTGCAGCGTACTGTAGGCCGCCACTTTGGCATTGATATTGGTCTGCTTGTTGGTTATCGGTGTTAACCGCTTGTTTTCGTCGGTGGTTAACGTATCCAGCAGGGTGCTTAGGTCCAGGTTGGACCCGACGCCGAGTGAACTGATGTTGGTCATGTTGCTCTCCTGATAATTACGCGGTAGGCGAAGCGGTTATCGGCACCGGCGGCAAGAAGTTTACCGCGATTTTTGCAGCGTCATGGGGGGTAGAGGGGAAAAGAAGGGGGTTAATTCCGGCTATTAAGGTCTTGCGGGGAATGGTAGGGCGAAATTTGCATTTTTCATTAAAGGTTACCGACGGCTCGCCGATACCTTGTGGGACGGCCATTAACACTTACTCGTATTGATGCCCGAATTAATTACTCAGTCCTGATGCATGATTTCAAAGGAATATACCATGGCTCAAGTTATCAATACTAACAGCATTTCCCTGCTGGCTCAGAACAACCTGAACAAGTCTCAGTCCAAACTGAGTACCGCTATCGAACGTCTGTCATCAGGCCTGCGCATCAACAGCGCTAAAGATGATGCCGCCGGTCAGGCGATCTCCAACCGTTTCACTTCCAATATCAACGGCCTGACCCAGGCGTCGCGTAATGCCAATGACGGTATCTCCCTGGCGCAGACCACTGAAGGCGCGCTGGACGAAATCAATACCAACCTGCAGGCCATTCGTACCCTGACCGTGCAGTCGCAAACCGGCACCAACTCCGCCAGCGACCTGCAGTCCATCCAGGACGAAGTCACGCAGCGCCTCTCTGAAGTCGACCGTATCTCCCAGCAAACCGACTTCAACGGCGTGAAAGTGTTGAGCCAGAATAAAACCCTGTCAATCCAGGTGGGTTCCAACGATGGTGAAGTGATCAATATCGATCTGCAAAAAATTGATTCCACCACGCTGACACTGAATACCTTTAATGTTAACGGCCCGAACGGCACCACGTCCGCCGCCGCCTTGTCAACCGGTACCGCTGTTGCTGCCACGGGCACCGTCGCACTTACTGCGACCGCCGCTGATGCGACCGGTGCTGATGCACCTGTCAAGGCAGCCATCGGCGCCAGCACCAAGGTAATTTCCGACGGTACCGATTATTATATCGAAGGTGATGACGGCAAGGCTTATAAAGCCACCACCACAATTGATAAAACCGGTAAATTAACGGCTACCGTAGGCGCCGGTGTGACTAACACCGACTTGACCGGTAAAACCGTCAATACCGTAACCGCCGGCAGCACCGCTGCCTACACCTCACTGGCTGCCACCGTGGATGCCGCCGGTAACGCCGACGCGACCAATATCGGTGCCGGTACCCTGGTTGCAGACGCCAAGGGCAATTACTCCGTCGTGACTTCCGCAGGTAAAAGTTATGCCGCCACCGTTTCTGTCGACGGCTCTGGCGTATTAACCGCGAAGGTTGAAGCTGCGACTACCGCTGCAGTTTCCGTTGCCACCGATACCAATAAAGACTCGAAAATTGATTCGGCCAATGTCAGTATTGTTCAAGATAAAAATAACCATTACTTTATCAAAGATACGACAGACGGCACCACGGCTGATAAAGTTAAGTATTACGCCGCTGACGTCACTACTGATGATGACGGCAAGATTACCAGCGCCGCTTACGATTCAAGCAAATCGCTGGCCGTCGCCACCACCGATCCGTTGAAAGCCCTGGACAGCGCGCTGTCCACCGTTGATACCCTGCGCTCCAAGCTGGGTGCGGTGGAAAACCGTTTTGACTCCACTATCAACAACCTGGCCAGCACCAACAGCAACCTGAGCGAAGCGCAATCCCGTATCCAGGATGCCGACTACGCGACGGAAGTGTCCAACATGAGCAAGGCGCAGATCCTGCAACAGGCCGGTACCTCGGTTCTGGCCCAGGCTAACCAGGTTCCGCAGACCGTGCTGAAACTGCTGCAATAATTTGTTCATCGCATTGTAATGCGTAAAAACCCCGCCCAGGCGGGGTTTTTTTTCGCTATATCATGGCCAATGTGAAATAAATACCGCCGCGGACGAAGATAAGCCACTGTTTATATAAAGTAAATTGCGTTCGATCCGGCAGGATATAAATAGAGGGGTATTTAAGCGACTATTCAGCCGATTGATCGTGCCGGCTAACCGGATAATAACATCGATAAGAGGATCAATGTAGGATAGTCATGGTGAGCGATCTGTATACTGCCACGGGCGTAATAGATAAACAGTCCCTATGGCAACGCTATATTCCGTTGGTCCGTCACGAGGCCTTGCGTCTGCAGGTGCGGCTTCCGGCAAGCGTGGAACTCGACGATCTGCTGCAGGCGGGGGGGATAGGCCTGTTGAGCGCGGTGGAACGGTACGACTGCCTGCAGGGCACGACCTTTACCACCTACGCGGTGCAGCGCATTCGCGGCGCCATGCTTGATGAGCTGCGCAGCAGGGACTGGGTGCCCAGGAGCGTGCGGCGCCATGCGCGGGAGGTGGCGCAGGCCATTCATCAGGCCGAACAGCAGCTGGGGCGGGTTGCCACTGAACAGGAAGTCGCCCAGACGCTCAATATTACGCTTGGGGAATACCGGCAGATATTGCTCGACACCAACAACAGTCAGCTCTTTTCTTATGACGAATGGTGTGAAGATCACGGCGACAGTGCCGATAATCTAATGCCGGGACACGAAGACGCGAATCCGCTCCAGATATTAATGGAGAACAATTTGCGTGAAAGGGTCATTGAGGCCATCGACGGTTTGCCGGAAAGGGAAAAAATGGTCCTGGTGCTGTATTACCAGGAGGAATTGAACCTGAAGGAAATTGGCGCGGTGCTGGAGGTGGGTGAATCACGGGTAAGTCAATTGCATAGCCAGGCGATTAAACGTTTGCGCGCGCGCCTGAATAACGATCATTAGCGGCCGGGTAGGGGAATAATAAATTCCCCGTTGTTAAGCACGCTGATAGAGATATTAAAACATATTAATTAGCTTTCCATAGCGCAAGTCCAATGCGCTATTGAAAGCCCTATTCTTAGCGCTAGGGAAAACGACATGTTAGCCAAAGTGGGTAAAAAACGGCCCTTGAGCCGTTACCTGAAAGATTTCAAGCACTGTCAAACCCATTGCTGCCAGTGCGGCAAGCCGTTGGATCGTATGACATTGGTGTTTCGCGGGCAGATTATCAATAAAGAAGCCATCGCCGGTATGGACCAGCTTATCGACGATCTCGTCTGGCAAAGCCTGAATAAAGAGCTGACGGCGCTGTGCCGGTTTTGCAGCGTGATTTCTTGCAATAGTGAAGCCAACTATTTCGATATCAAAGCGTTCAAGCAGTATTTATTTGAACAGACGGCGATGAGTCACAGTACTATTCGTGAATATGTGGTACGCCTGCGGCGCCTTGATGAAATATTGGCGGCCAGGAATTATCCCCATGATAAATTCGAGCGCCCCAGTGGCCCGCAAATGCTTATTGAGGACGTTCCGGACGCAGGCCAAAGCAATTACCGCATCGCCCTGCGTAAATACGATCAGTACCTCAATTGGCAGCGTAATTTTTAAAAGCCAGGCCGGTTGCCCGTCCACGCCATGCCTATACCATGGCGGCGGACGGGGGATAAAGGTTTAGCCGATGGTCATCAGGCTGGCGTTGCCGCCCGCGGCGGCGGTATTAATGCTGACCGACCGTTCCACTAATAAGCGTTCCAGTAAAATCGCCGTCTCGCCGCGCGCGTAGCCATGCACCTGGATAATGGGGCCGGGCCGCCGCGCGAGCGTGCCGCAGAGCGCCAGCAGCCGGTCCGAGTCGCCATGGAACAGCACGGCGTCAAACGGATCCGCCGCCTTGAGCCAATCATCGTGCAGGACAATGCGCGCCTGCGCCGCCTCCGGCAGACCGTCATACAGCACGCGGGTCTCCGGCCCGTCCTGCCACAGCGCCTGGGACCCGACGCTTAACACCGCCGCCAGTTGCGTTAGCCGGTCATTATTGTCTTCGGCCAGGCACAATACGCGTGCGCGCGGCAATAAGCGGTAGCTGTTCTGCTCGCCGGTCGGGCCTGTGAGCATCCTGACCGTGCCGGCCAATGACAGCTCGCCAAAGCGCCTGAGCGCGCGCACCTTCTCCGCCGGCATATTCTCCCCGGCCCATATCATCAGGGCGTCATAAGCCGGCCGCGGCGCGCACGGGCTGCCGGTCGCGTCCCCGGCGCGCAGCGCGTCGGGCCGTGCCTCGGGCAGCCGTTGGGATAACAGGCGATAAAGATACAGCGGGCCGCCGGCTTTGGGCCCGGTGCCGGAGAGTCCTTCCCCGCCGAAGGGCTGCACGCCGACCACGGCGCCGACCATATTGCGGTTGACATAACAGTTGCCTACCCGCGCCTGTTCCATTACCCGGTTTATGGTTTCATCAATGCGGGTATGCAGGCCCAGGGTCAGGCCATACCCGCCGGCGTTAATCTGCTCAAGCAAGGTGTTCAGGTCGCGGCTGCGGTAGCGGACCACGTGCAGGACCGGACCGAACACTTCCTTATCCAGCTGCGCCACGCTGTCCAGCTCAATCAGCGTGGGCATGACAAAGGTACCGGCGCCCAGGGATTGCCGTCCGGCGCCGTCGTTATGGGCGCCCTGCCATACCGGGTGGCCGGCTTCGCGCATGGCGGCGATATGTTCCTCTATAGCCTGCCGGGCCTGGGCGTCAATCACCGGACCGATGTCGGTGGCAAGCCATTGCGGATCGCCGACGCTGCACTGCGCCATGGCGCCGCGCAGCATGCGCAGAGTGCGTTCGGCCACCTCTTCCTGAATACATAATAAACGCAGCGCCGAACACCGTTGCCCGGCGCTGTCGAACGCGGAGGCGATGACATCGTTCACCACCTGTTCCGTTAAAGCGGAAGAGTCAACGATCATGGCGTTAATCCCGCCGGTTTCCGCCACCAGCGGCACCGGACGTCCCAGCGGGTCCAGCCGTTGGGCGAGCGTCGCCTGTATCAGTCGGGCGACGGCGGTGGACCCGGTAAACATCACGCCGCGCACCCGATGGTCGCCCACCAGCCGCGCGCCGACGGTCTCGCCGTCGCCCGGCAGGAAATGCAGTACGCCGGGCGGCACGCCCGCTTCCAGCAGGATGCCGATGGCCTGCGCGGCCACCAGCGGCGTTTGTTCGGCGGGCTTTGCCAGCACGCTGTTGCCTGCGGCCAGCGCCGCCGCCACCTGGCCGGTAAAGATGGCCAAGGGGAAGTTCCAGGGGCTGATACAGGCCACCGGCCCCAGCGGACGGCAGCCGTCGCGATCGAATTCCCGGATCTGGCCGGCATAGTAGCGCAGGAAATCGACGGCCTCGCGCACTTCGGCGATGGCGTTGGCAAAGCTTTTACCGGCCTCGCGTATCAGCAGGCCGATAAGGGTGGGCATACGCTGTTCCAACAGATCCGCGGCATGGTTTAAAACCGCGGTTCGTTCGGCGCAGGGCGTGGCCGACCATATCGCGCCGTGGTGATCCGCGCAGGCAATGGCCCGCTCGACGTCGTCTTCGGTGGCGTCGCGGCATTCCCCGACATTATCGCGCGCGTCGGCCGGGTTAAGCACCGCATGCCATAACTCGCCGTCGCGTGACGTGCTATCGCCGGCGTGGGCGCGCCAGTGCAGGTTGGCGCTGTTGAGCAAGGCGCTGGAGAGCGAGGCGAGACGATGTTCATTGGCCAGATCGATCCCGGCCGAATTAAGCCGTAACGGACCGTACAGCCGACGGGGCAGGGGAATCAGCGGGTGCGGCAGGCCAACGCCGCCTTCCCGTTCGCCGATGGCCAGCGCCTCGTCCACCGGATCGGCAATCAGGTGATCCAGGGATAGGGCGCTGTCGGCAATACGGTTAACAAATGAGGTATTGGCGCCGTTTTCCAGCAACCGGCGCACCAGATAAGCCAGCAGGGTTTCATGGGTACCCACCGGGGCATAGATGCGGCAAGGGCGGTTCAGCCTGCCGTCGGCCACCGGTCCCACCACCTGGTCATACAGCGGCTCGCCCATACCGTGCAGACATTGAAATTCGTATTGGCCAGGATAATAGTTCTGCCCGGCGAAATGATAGATGGCCGCCAGCGTCTGGGCGTTATGGGTGGCGAACTGCGGGTAAATATGATGCGGCACCGCCAGCAGCTTGCGCGCGCAGGCAAGGTAGGCGACGTCGGTATATACCTTACGGGTATAGACCGGATACCCTTCCAGTCCCTCCACCTGGGCGCGTTTGATTTCGCTGTCCCAATACGCCCCTTTCACCAAACGGATCATCAGGCGCCGTTGGCTGCGCTGCGCCAGGTCTATCAGCTCGTCGATAACAAACGGGCAGCGTTTTTGGTAAGCCTGGATGACAAAACCAATGCCGTTCCAGCCGGCGAGCGCCGGTTCAAAACACAGTCGGGTCAATAAATCCAGGGATAGCTCCAGGCGGTCCGATTCTTCGGCATCGATATTAATGCCGATATCATATTGGCGCGCCAGCAGGGTTAACGCCAGCAGCCGGGGATAGAGTTCGTCCATCACCCGCGCGTATTGAGAACGGGCATAGCGCGGATGCAGGGCGGAAAGCTTGATGGAAATGCCCGGTCCTTCATAGATGCCGCGGCCGTTGGAGGCCTTGCCGATGGCATGGATGGCCTGCTGATAAGAAAGCAGGTAGGCCTGGGCATCATCCTCGGTCAGGGCGGCTTCGCCCAGCATATCATAGGAATAGCGGTAACCGCGCTGTTCCAGCCGGCGGGCATTGGCCAGCGCCTGGCCGATATTCTCGCCGGTGACGAATTGTTCGCCCATCAGGCGCATGGCCATATCCACGCCTTTGCGGATCAACGGCTCGCCGCTTTTACCGATAATACGGTTCAGGGAGCGCGACAGGCTGCCCTCGTTATGGGTGGCCACCAGACGGCCGGTAAACAGCAGTCCCCAGGTGGCGGCATTGACAAATACCGACCGGCTGCGGCCAATATGGGGCTGCCAATTGCCGCGGCTGATTTTATCGCGGATCAGCGCATCGCGGGTGGCCTTATCCGGTACGCGCAGCAGCGCCTCCGCCAGGCACATTAACGCCACCCCTTCTTGCGACGACAGGGAAAATTCCTGCAGAAATCCTTGCACCATGCCGGCGCGGCCGCCGGCGCTGTGCTGCTGGCGCAGCGTTTCGGTCAGGCGGCGGGCTAATTGGCTTATCTGCGCCGCGGCGGCGGGATGGCGCGCCTGTTCAATCAGCAACGGCACGGCTTCGGTTTCCGGACGTCGCCCTGCGGCGGTGACGGCGGCGCGCAATACCGATTGCGGCAATACCTGTTCGGCGAACTCCAGAAATGGCTGGCGCGTTTCTATTGCCGGCGGCTCCGCCGGGTCGTTGTCCCCGGGCATGGACGCGGCGTCTTGCCCAGGGGCATGACCCTTATCCAGCTCATCCAGGTAATGGAAGATAGCTTGCTTAATCAACCAATGCGGAGTGCGATCAATCAGCCGCGCCGCGTTCTTAATCCTTTCCCTGGCGGCATCGTCAAGCTTTACCCCCATCGTAGTGGTTACCATCGCTGTATCCCCGGCGAGCATGTGAGATATCACTATCGCCAATGTTGCAACTAAGTGCAACCGGGTTAATAAACAATTAACTTATAGTTAATAAGGTTGCAATCGTGGCGCGGGCGACGCCTGCACGCCGTAAACCGCAACGGCATGATGGCGCAAGAACGGCGTGACAGGGGTTATTTGATTAAATTTGTAATAATTGATGTTTTACGTAAGCCGCGGGTTTTTACCAGCGCAGCGGGAAAAAGCGTTCTGTGGGGCGATATATCAGCGGGCAATAAAGTCGGGGGGCGCTATTGGGTTAAGGTCATCCAGTTCAAGCGTAACGGCTATTGCTTATTATTTGGTCGAATGCTAAAAAAAATATTGCAATTCCAGCGCAAAGTGATGCAATGTCATTATACTCAAGACATCAAGCTAGTTCAGAAAGTTGTTCAGATGCGAAATTCATAACCTCACTGCGGGGATCGCTAATGACAGTGTCCTTTTATGGGCTGATGGCAATACCAGGTTCTGCACCAATCGCCTCCGGAACAGTCGGCGGTTGTAATTTCAACGCTTCGTTTCCAACTTCGTTTTTGCCGACCGGCAATGTAATTGTTCTCTTGTGTTCTCAACTCCGTTGCTTTTTTCCAACTGATGCGCACTCCGGTACGTCCGTATTGTCCATGCGGATGCAACGGGCCGTGTCATCTTATCTCATGGCTATTATTGGCTTTAAAGGAAGCCACAACCTCATCTGAATGTGAAGCGTAATCATCAGGCCTATGCCTGTGTGAATGGTGAAACAAACTGTAAGGTGCCACTTATGGGAAGACAAAAAGTAGTGATCAAAGCTCGTCGCGAAGCTAAACGCGTTATCCGGCGTGAATCACGCAATCACAAAATGCGTGAAGAGGACTCGGTCACTTCTCTTGTTCATATGAGCGGGATTGAATCGATAGGCATGGCGCGCGACAGTCGCGACACCAGGTTAATAGAGGCACGTAATGAAGTTCAGGAAGCTTATTTAACAGCCATTGAGACCAAACAGTTAATTTTCGCAACCGGCGAGGCAGGGTGTGGTAAAACCTTCCTTAGCGCCGCTAAGGCCGCCGATGCATTAATCCACAAAGAGGTTGACCGTATTATCGTTACCAGGCCTGTATTACAGGCCGACGAAGACCTGGGTTTCCTGCCGGGGGATATTGCTGAAAAATTCGCCCCTTATTTCCGACCGGTTTATGATATTTTGCTGCGCCGGCTGGGGTCGTCCTTTATGCAATATTGCCTGCGCCCTGAAATCGGCAAGGTGGAAATCGCTCCTTTTGCGTATATGCGCGGACGTACCTTTGAAAATGCGGTGGTTATTCTGGATGAAGCGCAGAATGTTACCGTCAACCAAATGAAGATGTTTTTAACCCGTCTGGGAGAAAATGTCACGGTTATTGTCAACGGTGATATTACGCAATGTGATTTGCCCAGAGGGGTAAAATCCGGACTGGCTGATGCTCTGGAGCGGTTTAACGAGGAGGACGAAATGATCGGTGTGGTGCGTTTCGGCAAACAGGATTGCGTTCGCTCCGCGCTGTGCCAGCGTACGCTGAATGCCTATCGCTGACGGTCGCTACGCATGCGTCGTCAGTATGGCGCCTTATCATTGAGTTAAAAAAAGCCCGGATAATCATCCGGGCTTTTTATTACCGCCAGGCCAGGCTGTTAACAACAGCTTGACCCTAATAATTTTGGCGGTGAGGGAGGGGTTCGAACCCTCGATACGATTTCTCGTATACACACTTTCCAGGCGTGCTCCTTCAGCCACTCGGACACCTCACCACGCTGTTAACCAAGGGTCAACGGGGCGGTACTATAGGGATTCGTCCCATTCCGGTCAAGTATAATTTATCAGGGATGCGTTGTTTGCTCAGGGTTTGAGCGTATCGCTTGTCTGGCGGCGGTGGCGATGCCATCGGGCCTGCCGTCAGGGGTGAATAATGTGCGGCGCGGGGGAGGGCAGGGGGGTATTTCGCGCGGCAAGCCTCAGTATTATGCCGCCGGCAACGCCCAGCCGAAAAAGCTGGGAATAGCCCGCCCGTTCATGTGTGCAGACGGTGCTATTCCCGGTTCGCCTCTCAGCGATATCGGTGCAGTAAAATACCATTTAATGACATCTTATATTTATTATCATTTCTACCACGGGCCCCGGCGTTACTCGGTAAAAAAACTGCCCCATTGGTGCTGCACCCCTTCCGGATACATTTTGCACAGGCCACCGCCCGGCGTAAAGGTCAGCTCACCAAAATAGACATTGCCGTCGGCTTCATAAAAATCCACCCTGACATAATTAAAATCCGCCGCCAGACGTTTTGCCAGCGTCACCATTTCCGGTAAATTCTTAGGCGCGGGCATAGGGACAGGGTTGTTCGGCAAGCCCATCCTGATATCGGTCTTGTGCCATTCAGTATCAAATACGTCGCGGCGATGCAGGCCATAACGGTCGTAGTCAACCTGGATAAAAATATGCATCTCACCCTGCTGGTTAAAGCAGTGGAACTTGATATCGTTGGGTATATGGCCCTCGTCCTGCAGCAGGTGCTCCACCAGGATGCGGGGCTGGATTTTTTTATAATGTTTTTCTCGATTGGTTTTGTAATAATTGGTTTTAGTCCAATAACGGGTTAACGCACTGAGTTGGGCGAAGGTGGTATCCGCTTTATCGTGCACGACTAAGTTAAAACCACATCCATGGTTGGCCTTGATAACGAAGGTTTGCGGAAGAGCCGCATAAATTTCTTCCGTGAGTACATCGAACACTGCGTGCAGCGGGATGAGATATTTTTCGCCTATGGTGTTAGCAATATAATCTCGAACTTTGTATTTATCTGCTAAGTTTGTGTAAATCTGCTTAGGCCGAAAATTACGTATAGTGATTTTCTCGCTAAAGGTCGTTGGCTGGGCCATGTTCGGCCATTTTTTGAATACACGCGCATATTTTAATTGATGATACAAGAAATCTGGCAACATTTTAAACGCTTGCCTGACGAGTGGATTTAACATAGTTTTGCACCTCAATTATAAATTTTGGAATACTTTTATAGGCACTGAGCAACTGATAAGTGACTAACCCTTTTTTGAACAACGCATTGAGCACGAACAGAGATATGGCCTCGGATAATAAGGTTGATAGCGCCGCGCCCTTTATGCCGAATAGCGGAATAAAGTGATAATTGAGGGCTATGTTCAGTAAGGCGATAACCGGCATCTTTAATGCGACAAAATGATAGCCGGAATGCATCAATATTATCCGGTACGAAATGGTGCCCAATACGCTGCAAAGGGATGTCAATGCACATATCAACAGGATGGACGCCGAGTCTTTATAGGCGGCACCATAAATTAACTGTATGATATCGTGACTAAAAAATCCTATGATGATTATCACCGGCGCGCACACTACCAGGGTGACCATATACAGCATGCGCACACGGTCCGCGGCCCTTTTGGCATCGCGCTCGCTGGCGATGGTGCTCATAAACGAGGTAATCAGCGCCATGGGAACCAGCACCCAGCCACCGCTTATCGCCAGTGCCGCGCTATAAATACCCACAGCATGATAACCAATGAAATTCGCCAGCATTATCTGATCAATACGGGTATAGATCACTATCGCCAGGCTGGATATAGCCAGTGGCAAACCCACCTTCAGCAAATAGATATTATAAAAGCGGCTGTATTTGGCCTTCAGCTTTCTTTTATAATGAATCCCTTTAGCCTGTTGATGGCGATAAAATAGAACCCTGCGCACAATATAAGGAACAAAGCTTCTGCCCGCCAGGGAAACCGCAAACCATATCAAGCTTAGCTGCAACCAGGCAAACAGCAGGTTGGCTAGCACAAATATAACCAATACCGTGTTGTTGATAATCAGGTTAACCTTGGACGCCAGAGTCGCGTCGTAATACAGTTTGTAAATATCCCTTAAGGTAAAAAACGTTCCCAGTAATAAAATCATTAAAATATAAAAGTGTTGCCGTGGGACAGCATAATATGCCCAGAAGAGCAGTCCCGTGCTGAAAATGATAAACAGCAGGAACTTTATCCGCAACGAGGCTGCCATTAGGTTCATGCCACTGTGCGGGTTTTTTGCTATGCGATTGAATAAGACATTGTCGCTGCCCAATTGTATAAAAGGCAATATCAATGCGATAATCGAAACTAAATAACTCAGCGTACCGAAATTTTCAGGTCCAAGATAACGGGCTATATACATTGCTGAAATGATGCCTGCGCCTGCAAAGCATAACTTCTCAAGTATGATCCACAATGAATTATAAATGATAGCTCTCATGTTCCTCTTCGGGTAAAAATGTCTCAAATTCCGATGTCAATAGAGCTGTTAAAGATTGCTTAACAAGGTAGCTACAGGCACGTATCCGAAATATAACTTTCTCGAATAATTGAAAAATATAGCTTTATGCTTACTTAGGCAAATAAAAAAAAGTAAAATAATTTTTAGAAAAATAATTTTAGTTTCATGGAATATAAGAATTGACTGAAAAAAGGATAATTTCACCTGAATTTCATTTCACTTAACGGCAGGAGAAATTTCATTAGCCGATAAAAAAGCCCGAATATCTATTCGGGCTTTTTTATGAAAATAACGAGGGCGTCAGGGAGTGAAACGCTACTTTTCACCTAACACCTGGCAATCGAAAGCAACGCCGTCGAATTTGACCGTTAGGCTTTTGCAGGAAAATGCGTCACTGGAAGAACTATTATAACCTAACGGGCACGTCAGGGTCACCGCGTTGACTTTATTGAACCGCGCCAGTTCCAACGCATAAGAAGCGAAAGGGATTTTAATTGTTGAAAAGGAATACATTATCAAAGGAGATAAAATAAAAAAAGCCATTGATCCCAATATGATTTTACTTTTTGTTTGCTGAATCCTGGCCGCAAAAGCGGAAGAAACATCTTTTAACGGATTCGATCTATTTACTGTCGGTCTGGTAATGGTTTTTGTAATTCTCGAAGGCGGCGGCAATGCCCAGGTGGGCTGGTCAAAAAACGCGTCTTCCATGGTGGCCGTTTCCTGGATATCTTGCTCGCAAGTCATGCGGGCCGCCGTAGCCGCCGTAGCTGCTGTGGCCTGCGCGGGTTCCGGTCTTAAGGGCTCAGGTACGTATTCATCGACGGATTGAGGGTTAAAGAAAATATTAACCATTTGTTTTTCTTCAATGATATAGCCTATGCGCGGTATGGTTTTAATTATGTCATGGTTCTCATCCCCCAGCTTTTGGCGAATGGATTTTATCGTTTGGTTGATGGTCGAGTCCGAACAATAGGTTCCTTTCCAAATCTGATTAACCAGCTCGGCACGCGTCACCGCCGCTGGTGAATTCTGGATTAATAAATTTAGTATCTGGTACTCTTTCCAGCGCAGACGACTATGGATATTGGGCGCAATTGTTACATCAAGATGATTGATCGTGATGGGTTGTGTAAGTTTCATCTCAAAATACCTCAATAGTATTTTTTTTCTTATCATATCGCTGATCCGCAAGCTACACGCGATCATAAAATTTTCAAGAGTTATAAGGGGTAACTGTCTGATATTTTATTTTTTTCATCACTCATTTACCTGCTCATAGTTTTCTCCAATACCTGATAGTTCGGTTGTACGATTTGAGTCCTTATAAACAATAGTCGAGACCGGGGAAGTCGCGACGGTAATAAATCTGAATTTAAAAACATCAAATCGTACCTTTTTGCGCAAGTGAAATTACAAAACCTAATAGTTTATGGGGTTAATCACGCTTTTTTATAAAATTTCATTGTTTTATTTCCTTCTTCAGAGGAATAGATAAACGTTAATTTTAAACTTTTAGTTGTAAATGCCCGACTGGATAAGGGAGCCTACATTCAGGGCATGCAGGCCCTGATATCAGATTTTTGCGGTGGCGGGCTAAACACGCATGCAGCCGCCAGTCGTCCTACTATTGTCGTAAGATCATAATGTTGATTCGTATCATGACGCTATACCCTAAACGGTTCGGAATAATTATTCATGTCCAAGTCCATACAAAAAATGCGAAAAATAATATCGGCCAGTGAGTAATTTTTTTTTCGCTTATTCTTTTTCACAAGCAAATACCGCCCGATGTTTATTCCGCATTCAACCCAGCGCATGCATAAGATAATTCTTAATGATTTCACTTTTTGTCACTTAAATTTAGCTTTTTTATGTTATGGCGCCTGCATCAGCCGTCACAGGGCCAGGCAATAAGGCACAAAATGTTAACTGCTGGTAAAAAATGACTATATGCGCCAGCCTGAGTATTAGCGATTGCGATTTTTAGCATGGGCAACCGCTGTGGTTACCTGTCATACCGTTTGGCAAGATTGTGCTTTACCCAGGCTAACGGTATGTTAAATGGTGAAAAAAAGCTGGGATGGAAGGCGTTTTATTATGAGGATCATTTTTTATCACCCGACGGACAACGCGCCGGTGTGGATCGACGGCTTGCGGCAACGATTTCCTGACGCTGATATCAGATTGTGGCGAGAGGACGTAGACCTGCCGGCCGATTATGCCGTGGTCTGGCATCCTCCCCGTGCGATGCTGGCCGGCCGGCCCGGCCTTAAAGGCGTGTTTGCCCTCGGCGCGGGAGTGGACGCCTTAATGGATCAGGTGCGCCTGCACCCGGATATGCTGCCGGCGAATGTACCGCTGATGCGGCTTGAAGATACCGGCATGGCGCAGCAGATGATTGAGTATACTGTCGCCGCGGTGCTGCGCTATTACCGGCGCCTGGATGAATATGCCCTGCAGCAAAGCCTGAGAGAATGGCGCGAGCTGGCGCTGCCCGCCAGGGAAACCTTTCTTGTCGGCATCGCCGGCGCGGGGGTGCTGGGCGGTAAAACGGCAATGGCGGTGCGTGCCATGGGTTTTCCGGTGCGCTGCTGGAGCCGCCGCGCGATCATCCTTTCTGGGCGGCGCCGCGCATTACGCTTACCCCGCATATTGCCGCCACGACACTGCCGTCGCAGGCCATGGACAGCATTGCCGATAACATACGTCGTATCGAGACCGGACAGACGCCGCTTGGCCTGGTTGATCGCCTGCATGGGTATTAACACCATTGCGTCAGGGGACGTTTTATGACAAGGTCGGCGCCGGTTTTACTTTGCTTACTAAAACGGATAACACGATGAATGATTTTTCCATGGTCTGCCGGGTGCTGGGAACGTTATTTTACCGCCAGCCGCAGGATGCCATGCTGGCGCCGCTGATGACGCTTATCAGCGAGGGTAAGCTGACGGCCCATTGGCCCCTGGAGCAAGACGCTCTGCTGGCCCGCCTGCAGCAAAGCTGCGAACCGCAGGCCCTGGCCGCGCAATACGCTTTGCTATTTACCGGCGACGAAGCAAAAGTCCCGCCACTGCGCTCGGCGTGGCTGGCGGCGGATGAGGGCGAGGTCGGGGCCTTCCTGCAACAGCTCGGCATGCCGGCCGGAGACGGCCCGGCAGATCATTTCGGCGCGCTGCTTCTTGCCGGCTCGTGGCTGGAAGATCATGCGCGATTGGATGAAACCCAGGCCCAATGCCAGCTGTTCGATCTGTATTTGCTGCCCTGGAGCGATCGCTTTTTGGGTAAAGTGGAGGCTTGCGCCACCGGGGACTTTTATCGGGTACTGGCGATAATCTGCCGTGAAGCCCTTGAGGCGCTGCGCGAAGAACTGGACGAAACCCCTGCTGAATAATAGGGCGATCACCCATGCCGCATAAAGCCTGTTGAAGGGAGAGCATGCCGATGGGGTTGAATCGGGCGTGGTTTTTCCGCCCGACCGAGGCCCCATGGCATGCCAGGCCCGCCAACGCCGGACTCAAGGCAGACGTGTTCAAGGGAGAGCATGCCGATGGGGCTCACCCAAACGGGATAACCAGTTTGCCCGGTTTAACCTCCAATCCCTGCGCCAGCTTTTTCACCAACGCCTCATCTTTATTGCGATTGGCGTCCAGCACATACGCCGGCGTATTATCGAAATAGGATTTCAGCGCATGGTCGAGATAAGGCGACAAAGCGCGAAAGGTGGTGTCGACATCAGCCGGTTGAACCTGATAATCCACCAGGCGCATATCTTTCAGAAACACCGCGCCCTGCGACTTATCATAATACGGCTGCGCCTGCAGGGTCAGCGTCGCCTCGGCCTGCTGCGACCCGAACAGGGTATCGACATTGACCGTGGCGTTACCGGATAACCGCACCTTATCGGGCTCGGCGCGGCCGATCTCGCTGGCCAGATGGGTGACGACGATATGGGCGTTGGCCAGTCCGGGAACGCCGATATTTTTACTGAAATCGTTATGCTTTTGCAGATAAGCGTTTATTTCCTGCTCACTGATGCTGTACTGCGTCAAATTATTGCAGCCGCTTAATAAACTGCCGGCCAGCACGCAGCTGAAAAGCAGCATAATCCATGCAACGAAACGATTTTTCATGCTGTCCTCTACCCTCAATACCGTGGCGTCTGCTCATTACAGGATAACCGTCTCGCCCCGGCGGATCATGCCGCACGCACCGGAAAAAACTCACTATGCCTCAGGAACGCCCCGCGCCCGGCGTACCGCGGCCAGGCGCGGGCAAGCAGGTTATTGCGCTACGCTGGTAAGCAGATTAACCTGAGTCTGCTTGGCCATATTATCGCGATATTCAGCCACCCGCGTCGGCCATTCCAGCCCCGCAACGATGGTCAGGGAACGCAGGCGGGCAAACAAATGGAAATCATCGTCGGACAGCTCGCCGTTACAGGCGTTGGACTGCTGGATCAACGGTTCAAGCTCGCGCAAGTGCTGGCTGACTTTTTTTACCAGCCCCGGGGTATGGGCCAGAAGTTCCTCAAAGCTGCCGCTGGCCGCTTCTTTTTTCCTGATAAAGTAATGGCGCGCCTCAGGAGTGGCAAACTCTGCAAACTTGCCGTTAACGTTACGCGGCAACACCAGCGGATAGGCGGCCGGATGGTTTGCTTCCAGCCATTTGCCGATAGCGGGATTGACGGGCCCCGTCACCAAAGGGCTACCATAATGGGTGTCGATATAATGGACGATATCCATGCTCTCCGGCATATAGCCACCGTCCTCCTTCTGCAGGATCGGCGCCACTTTTTTCCCCACCATGCCGATAGGTGTCGCCTCGTCGTCGTTCATCAATACCTGGAGACTGACAGGAATATTTTTCAGGCCGAATATCATCCGCGCTTTGACGCAAAACGGGCAGTGCTCATAAATGTAGAGTTTCATAATGAAGCATGTTCTCCTGGTTAAATGCGTGCGGCGCGCCATACCGCCGCGCGCCGGACAGGGTAATAATCATTATGGGACAACATGGGCCGGGCCACCAATCCTCAGCGACCGCTCAGCATGGCCGGTTCAATCCGGCGCTGATGGAATTGACGGTACAGCCCGAACAGGGTTGCGCACCCGATAAGGCCCAGCATTATCCAGGGCAGATCGGGAACGTCCAGCCGGTGCCCGACGTCATATAACCAACCGCCGCCGCTATAGCCGATGGCGCCGCCCAGGGCCAGGCCAAGCCGGCTGAAACCCAGGTAGCTGCCCCTGGCCCGGCTGTCCGCCAGCGACGCGCTCAGGGTTTCCCTGGCCGGTTCGGCAATAATGGAACCTAGGTAAAACAGGCCGATCAGGCAGAACAACGTCTGCAGGCTGTCGGTCATGCCGATGGGGAACAGGCTCAGCGTCATGATCATCAAACCCGCCATCAGCCGCAATTCGAGGCTAAAGCGCTTTTCGCTCCAGCGGGCGATAGGGTAAAGCAGCGTCAGGGATAATACCGCCTCGATGGCGTACATCCATTTTACCGCGGCGGGCTGGCCGGCCACTTCGTTAACGCGGATCGGCAGCATCAGCATGACCTGCACCGCCAGCATATAATAGCCGGTCAGCGTCAGCACGTAGGTGACGAAACGCCGATCCCTGAATACCCGCCGCATGCCGTCGCGCATGGGCGCGCGCACCGATGAGATGCGATATGCCGGCAGCCACCAGGCGTTGAACATCGCCGCCAGGATAAACATCAGCGCTCCCGCCCAGCACACCAGATGGAAATCGTACTTTAATAACCAACTGCCGATCAGCGCCCCGACCACCGAACAGGCGCTGTCCTGCATCATCAACAGCGAAAAGAAGCGGCCGCGCTCGTGGGGCCGGGTCAGCTTGACCACCAGCGCGGTGCGCGGCGGATCAAACAGCGTACCGCCAAGGCCCGACAGCAGGCAGGAAAGCCAAAGTATCCAGGGTTGATCGGCGACGGCCATCAGCGCAAAGCCCAGTGCGCGCAGCAGCATGCCGGTAATAATCATCGGCTTGGCGCCCAGGCGATCGGCGATGGCGCCGCCAAAAATACCCAGGCCCTGCTGGATGAGCTGACGCAGCCCAAGCGCAATACCGACCAGAAGCGCCGCCCAGCCCAACTGATCGACAAACCTGATGGAAATCAGCGGAAACACGACAAAAAAGCCCAGGACCACCAACATATTATCCATAAGCAGAAAATATTTACCCAAGCTCCGAGCTTGCGACACCGAGGACATGCTTCACCACAAACCAAAAAGAAATTTTACGAGAACACTTATTCTGAACGTAATGCGTCCATAACGATAGCCCGGCAAAGAGGATAATTTTTTATCGAAAATTATTAATAGAAACGCTAATTTATGAGAGGGATCATCTTCTCGCGCGTTAACAGGATAACATCGGCGCCGGGAGATTGTATGATGGTGACATACGCCGGGTTGTATCATCGCCGCGCATCACGCCGGTACCCAGACCCTAAGGTAAACATGATTCAATAATCGCCCGGACTGCGGAGGGAAGATGTTTGGCTATCGACAGGCGTCGCCAAAAGTGCGACTGGTTACCGCCAGACTGGTGGTGCGTTTGGTCCACGAACGCGATGCTTACCGCCTGGCGGAGTATTATGCCGGCAACCAGGCGTACCTGAAACCCTGGGAACCGGTGCGCGATGAAAGCCACTGTTTTCCGTCGGGCTGGCAGGCCCGGCTGGGGATGATCACCGAAATGCACCGGCAGGGCACCGCCTACTATTTTATCCTGCTCGATCCCGGGGAAAACGAAGTCTACGGCGTGGCCAATTTCAGCAATGTGCTGCGCGGCTCCTTCCATGCCTGTTTTCTCGGGTACTCGCTGGGCGAAAAATGGCAAGGGCAGGGGCTTATGTTCGAAGCGCTGCAGGCCGCCATCCGCTATATGCAGCGCCATCAGCAAATGCACCGTATCATGGCTAACTATATGCCGCACAACCAGCGCAGCGGTAATCTACTGGCCCGCCTGGGGTTCGAGCGGGAAGGATATGCCAAGGATTACCTGCTGATCGACGGGCAATGGCGCGACCATATATTGACGGCACTGACCTATGCCGCCTGGAAGCCCGGGCGGTAAGCGTTTTTCAGGGGCATTGACATTATGACATTACGTATCGGGATTGTCGGACTCGGCGGCATCGCGCAAAAGGTTTACCTGCCGCTGTTGTGCCAGGCGGGGGACTGGGAGGTGGCCGGGGCGTTTTCCCCCAACCAGGCCAAGGCGCGCACGCTGTGCGCGGCTTACCGCATCGAAAGCTTTCCCAGCCTGGACGCCCTGGCGCAGCGCTGCGACGCGGCGTTCGTGCATACCAGCACCGCCAGCCATTTTGCCGTGGTTAGCCATTTACTGGAACGGGGCCTGCACGTCTATGTGGATAAGCCGCTGGCCGCAACGCTTGAGCAGGCGGAACGGCTGGTCGCCCTGGCGGCCAGGAAACAACGGGCGCTGATGGTAGGATTTAACCGCCGTTTCGCGCCGCTCTACCTCAGGCTGAAACAACAGATGCAGCAGCCCGCCTCCCTCCGCATGGATAAACACCGTCTGGACAACGTCGGTCCCGAAGCGATGGGCTTCACGCTGCTGGACGATTATCTGCACGTGGTGGATACCGCGCTCTGGCTTGCCGACGGCGCGCGGGATCACGCCGCTGCGGCCAATGACGCCGCCGGCGGGCCCCGACTGACCGGCGGCATTCTGCGGGATAACGCCGCCGGACAGATGTTGTACGCCGAGCATCATTTTATGCACCGGGGCTGCGCCGTCACCACCAGTATGCATCGCCAGGCCGGCAGCCAGAGCGAAACGGTGATCGCGGTGACCGCCGGCGCGGTGTACCGCGTCGAGGAGATGCGCGCGTGGCGCAGCGAAAGCCAGGGCGTCATCAGCGAACTGCCGGTGCCCGCCTGGCAATCGATCCTGACCCAGCGTGGTTTTACCGGGGCGGTGGCGCATTTTATCGCGGCGGTGTCCCATCAAACCCAGCCTGAAACCAGCGGCGAACAGGCGCTGATGGCTCAGGCCTGGATAGAGCGCCTGCCGGCCGGTTAAACCCTCGTTCCCGCCGGTCCGTCCGAACCCCTTCCGGGACGGGACATAGCGTCATAGCCTGTTTGCAACGATTGTCATGACGGCCCAGGCATAATTGCATCAGGTTATTGGCGCAAATGACCTTTATGGTCCATAGTCAGAGAACCCGATATCGGCGCGCTGCAATGCGGCGGGCCGGGGGGCGTTTACGCGCCTCCCAATAAGTTCCTACATACCTATTTAGCCTTAAGGGCGTCTCATTCCAGGCGCGACGCATAGCGCCTCTTTCCAGGGTTTGTATCGCCGCCATGGCAAGGTGGATTTCGCCGTGTCATGGATAACGGCAACGAGTTGGCGCGCTGGCGATATAACGCCGTATTTGGCACCGATAACATTTTCGTAATGCCTGTGGCATGAAGCCGCAGGTTAAGGCTGCTATGAAAAATTTGCTTGCTGGGATCTACCGTTTTCGTGAAGCCTCGTCACCGTGGAACGATCCTGCCCCGGTCAGGAAAGAATTATTTGGTGTTGAACGCCTTGAGCAGCACGCGGAAAGCCTGGCGGCCGCCCAGGCGATCGCCGACCGCCCGCCGACCGTCTCGCCGCTGCGCCAGCGCCTTAATGATAATGCCGCGGTGTTGCTGGCGGCCTACCGCGCCAGCGCGCTGGAACTGGAAAAAGGCCATACCGTGGTGCCGGCCGCCGAGTGGCTGCTGGATAACTATCATCTGGTCGAGGCTCAGATCCGTGAAATCCGCGAAGATCTGCCGCCGAGTTTCTACCGGCTGCTGCCAAAGCTGGCGCAGGGGCCGTTTGCCGGTTACCCGCGGGTCTTCGGCGTGGCATGGGCGTTTATCGCCCATACCGACAGTCATTTCGATCCGGAAAACCTCAAGCGTTTTATCGCCGCCTACCAGCGGGTACAGCCGCTCACCATCGGTGAACTCTGGGCGGTGGCCATCACCCTGCGCATCGTGCTTATCGAGAACCTGCGGCGGCTGGCGGATCAGATGAGCGAGGGGCGCCAGGCCCGGCAGGAGGCCGAGGACCTGGCCAATAAGCTGCTGGCCAAAGGCAATGCCCAGGCGGCGATGGAGGCGGCGCATTTATCCGCCTATACCTTGCCGCTTAATGAGCATTTTGCCGCGCAGCTGGCGAAACGCCTGCGCAACCAGGATCCCCGCACCACCCCGTCCCTGGCCTGGCTGGAAGAAAAGCTTCACCAGCAGGACAGTTCCATCGAATCGATTGTGCAAAACGCCCAGCAGCGCCTGGGCGCCTCCAACGTCACGGTGCGCAATATCATCACCAGCATGCGCCTGATTTCGGATATCGACTGGGCGACGCTGTTTGAAAGCATCAGCCTGGTGGATGAACGTTTACGCCGGCACAGCGCCTTTGACGAGATGAATTTTACCACCCGCAATCTTTACCGCAGCGCCATCGAGCAGTTGTCGCGCGGATCGTCCTACAGTGAGCTGGATATCGCGGATAAGGTCCTGGCGGCCGCTCATGAAGCCGCGGCCAGCCAGAACGATCCTCTCGAGGCCGCCCGCGTCGGCGATCCCGGTTATCACCTGATTGCCGGCGGACGCAGACGCTTTGAGCAGTCTATCGATTTTAAACCGCCATGGCGCTTACGCATCAGCCGTATGGCCATTGAACCTGGCATCGCCGGCTACGGCGGGGCGATTATCCTGTTAAGCCTGCTGCTGGCCGCATGGGCGGGGAGCAAGCTCTTGGCTGCCGGCCTCGGCGCTGGCGCCCTGGCGGTCTTTATTATCCTGGCGCTGCCGGCCCTGAGCGATGCCGCCAGCGCGCTGGTCAACCGGCTGGTCAACTGGCGCCTCGGCGCGTCGCCCCTGGCCGGCCTGGCGTTAACCGACGGGGTGCCGACGGCGTTGCGCACCATGATCGTCGTGCCGGTGCTGCTCACTGACCAGGAGGACATCACCGAGCAAATCGAGCGGCTGGAAGTCCACTACCTGGCCAGCGGCGAAGGCGATCTCACTTTTGCGCTGCTCTCCGATAGCCTGGATGCCCCGCTGGAAACGCTGCCCGGGGACGCGGAGCTTATCGCCTGCGCCAGGGAAGGCATCGACCGGCTGAACCAGCGTCATGGCCCCGGACCCGCCGGCGCGCGTTTTTTGCTGTTGCACCGTCGCCGCCTGTATAACGAACGCGAATCCTGCTGGATGGGATGGGAACGTAAACGCGGCAAACTGCACGAACTGAACCGTTTGCTGCGCGGCGCGCGTGATACCAGCTTCCTGCCGGGCAGCCAGGTGCCGGAAGGGGTGCGCTATGTGATCACCCTGGACGCCGATACCCGGCTGCCGCGTGAAACCGCGCTGCTGCTGGTGGGGAAAATGGCTCACCCGCTGAACCGGCCGAAATTCGATGCCGGCAAAAAGCGCATCGTCAGCGGCTATGGCATCCTGCAGCCGCGCATTACGCCGTCCCTGCCGCTAGGCAACGACGGCTCTATCTACCAGCGCGTCTTCTCGGGGCCGGGCGGCATGGATCCCTATGCCTCGGCGGTCTCGGATGTCTATCAGGATTTGTTCGGCGAGGGATCTTATACCGGCAAGGGCATTTACGACGTCGATGCATTCGACGCCGCGCTTGACGCGCGCATTCCGGAAAATACCCTGCTTAGCCACGATCTGTTTGAGGGTATCTACGCCCGCGCCGGCCTGGCCTCGGATGTGGAACTGGTGGAAGACTCGCCGGCGCGCTACGACGTGGTGGCGAAAAGACAGCACCGCTGGACGCGCGGCGACTGGCAGTTATTGCCCTGGATCATAAACGGGCGCAACGGCATCAGCCCGGTGCCCGCCGTCGGCCGCTGGAAGATGATCGACAACCTGCGCCGTTCGCTGCTGGCGCCGTTCAGCCTGCTGGCCCTGGGTTGGTGCTGGCTGCTGCCGCCGGCCGCGGCCGCGCTGGGCGTACTGACGCTGATTGCTGCCTTCGCCGTGCCATCGCTATTGCCGATTTTCTGCGATCTGCTGCCGCGCCGGCGGCGTATCCCGCTGCACAAGCATTTACATAACGTCGCCATCGATTTGCGCTATGCGCTGCTGCGCATCCTGATGCAGATCGTGTTTTTAGCCGACAACGCCTGGCATATGCTGGACGCCATTGTGCGTTCATTATCACGGGTATTTTTCAGCCATCGCAAGCTGCTGGAATGGACCACGTCGGCCCAGACCGGCGGCAGCCCGCGCCTGGGGTTGGGCGGGTTTTGCCGGCAAATGTCCGCCGGCATCCTGCTGGGACTGCTGATGGCGGCCCTGGCGCTGGCGCTGGCGCCGTGGAACTGGCCGCTTGTCGCCGTGTTCGCCCTTTTATGGCTGTTGTCGCCCGTCATGGCGTTATGGGCCAGCCGGGAGCCGGTGATTGCGCCGCAAGTGGCGTTGAACGATAAGGAAATTCAGACGCTGCGCCTGATTGGCCGCCGGACCTGGCGCTTTTTTGAAACCTTCGTTACCCCGGTGGATAATATGCTGCCGCCGGATAATTTCCAGGAAGAACCCAGGCCGGTGGTGGCCCATCGTACCTCGCCCACCAATATCGGGCTGTATTTGCTGTCCACGGTGTCGGCCCGCGATTTCGGCTGGGCGTCCACCGGGGCGACGCTTGACCGGCTGGAAGAAACCTTCGCGTCGCTGGATAAGCTGCAGCGTTATCGCGGCCACTTTTTCAACTGGTATGAGACCCGCAATCTCGAGGCGCTGGCCCCGGCCTACGTATCGTCGGTGGATAGCGGCAACCTGGCCGGTCACCTGATCGCCCTGGCCAACGCCTGCGAAGAATGGCGCTGCGCGCCGGTGGCGCCGGGCTGGCGCGTCGGCGCCATGGATCATCTGTTGTTAATCCGCAGGGCGTTAAAAAAAGCGCCTGAAATCGACGGCTTGCCGCTCGACGCCCTGCTGGATGAAATCGCCGCCCAGCTGGCGCGGCAGCAGCCCGATAATACCTTGCTGCCCACGCTCGCCACGCTTAGCGAGGAGGCCTGCGGTTTAATGAACGATCTGGCCGTATCCCCCGAGGCGGAACCGACTGATGACGCCTCGCACGACGACGCGCCGGAACCGGGGCTGATGTTCTGGCTGGAGGCGATGAGAACCAGCATCGCCGGACTTAACGCCGATCGCCTGTTGGCGGCGGACAGCTATAACGAACGCCTGCAGCAACTGGCGGATCGCGCCAGGGCGCTGGCGCTGGGCATGGATTTCCGCTTTTTGGTGGATGACGAGCGCAAACTGCTCTCCATCGGTTACTCCTTCACCGATAACCAGCTCGACAGCAGCTGTTATGATTTACTGGCGTCCGAAGCCCGCCTGGCCAGCCTGTTCGCCATCGCCAAGGGCGACATTCCCACGCGCCACTGGTTCCGCCTCAGCCGCGCCGCCATTCAGTCCGGTAAAGGCGCGGCGCTGATCTCCTGGTCCGGGTCGATGTTTGAATATTTGATGCCGTCCCTGGTGATGCGCGCCGCCGCCGGCACGTTGCTGGAGCAGACCAACCGGGTGGTGGTGGCCCATCAGCAGGCCTATGGCCGCATGCTGAAAATTCCCTGGGGCGTCTCGGAATCCGCCTATAACGCGCGCGATTTGGATTTAACCTATCAATATTCCAACTTTGGCGTGCCGGGGCTGGGGCTGCAGCGCGGCCTGGCGCAAAACCAGGTTATCGCCCCCTATGCCACCGGCCTGGCGTCGATGGTGGATGCGCGCGGCGCACTGCTTAATTACCGGCGGCTGGCGAAGATCGGGGCGCGCGGCGATTATGGCTTTTACGAAGCGCTGGACTTTACCGCCGCAAGGCTGCCTGATAACCAGAAAGTGGCTATCGTGCGCAGCTATATGGCCCATCATCAGGGCATGACTATCGTGGCGCTGGATAACGCCCTGCTCGACGGCGCCATGCGCGCGCGTTTCCATCGCGAGCCGATGATCCAGGCCAGCGAGCTGCTGTTGCAAGAACGCATGCCAAGGGAAGTCGCCCTGACCAAACCGCATGCCGAAGAAGTGAAAAAAGCGGTGGTCAAATCCGGCCACGAGTATCTTACGCAGCGCCGGTATTCCGCGTTGCCCGCCGGCGCGCCGGTGACCCATCTGGTCTCCAACGGTCATTACGCCGTTATGCTGACCGTCTCCGGCGGCGGCTACAGCCGCTGGGGCAATATCGCCATTACCCGCTGGCGCGAGGATGTCACCCGCGACGACAGCCGTTCATTTATTCGTTTCCGCGATCTGCGCAGCGGCAAGATCTGGTCGGCCGGTCTGCAAATCCAGGGAACGGATTCGCTGAGCGAACGCCGCGTGCGGGCGTTGAAAGGGAAGTCTTTCAACCAGGTGATCTTCAGCGAGGACGACGCCACCTTTATCCACCATGACCGCACGTTGACCACCACGCTTAACGTGCTGGTGTCCGGCGAGGATGACGGCGAGGTGCGTCGCGTCATGCTGACCAACAGCGGTCGCCGCACCCGCGAAGTTGAATTGACCTCGTATGCGGAGATTGTGCTGGCGCCGGCGAATGTCGATACCGCCCATCCGGCGTTTGCCAAAATGTTTGTGCAGACGCGCTATCTGCCGGAATTTACCGCCCTGGTCGCCACGCGCAGGACCCGAACCCCGCAGGAACCCCACGTCTGGGCGGCGCATCTGGCTATTGTGGAGGGCGAAAGCCTGTCCGACGCACAGTATGAAACCGACCGGGCGCGGTTTATCGGCAAGGGTTCGTCGCCCACCTATGCCGACGCGGTGCTGGGACGGCAGCCGTTGTCCAATACGGTCGGCACGGTGCTGGATCCGATTTTCTCCCTGCGGCGACAGGTCCGTATTCCGGCGGGCACCTCGGTCAGGGTAACCTACTGGACGCTGGTGGCCTCTTCTGAAGAAGAGCTGATGAAGCTCATTGATAAGCACCACGACCGCAGCGCTTACAAACGGGCGAAAACGCTGGCCTGGACCCAGGCGCAGGTACAGTTGCGCCATCTGGATATCAACGCCGAGGAAGCGGCCGACTTCCAGCGCCTGGCCGCGCCGTTGCTGTATGCCGATTCGCGTTTCCGCGCGCCTTCCGCCTCGATTATCCGCGGTTCCGGCGTCCAGTCGGGCCTGTGGCCCTTGTCCATTTCCGGCGATCTCCCCATCGTCTTGCTACGTATCGACGATATCCAGGATATCGCCCAGGTTAAGCAACTGCTGCGCGCCCATGAATATTGGCATATGAAGTTGCTCAGCGTCGACGTGGTGATTATTAATGAACACGCCTCGTCCTATTTGCAGGATCTGCAAATCGCCATTGAGACGGCGGTGCGCAGCAGCCAGTCCCACCCGCGTTACACCGGCGATGCCTCGCGCGGCGGCGTCTATACCCTGCGCGCGGATCTGATAAGCCAGGAAGCGCGTATGCTGCTGCAGTCCGTCGCCCGGGTGGCGCTGCTGGCGCGGCGCGGCAGCATCGGCTCGCAGCTGGCTTCGCTGGAACTGCCGCAGGTCTCCCTGCTGCCGCAGCGCAAGATGCGCCTGCCGACGCCCGGCGCGTTGCCCGTGCCCGCGGACCTGGCGTTCTTCAACGGCACCGGCGGGTTCGCCAGGCAGGGGCGTGAATATGTCACTGTGATTGACGCGCAAACCTGCCCGCCGGCGCCCTGGATCAATGTGATTGCCAATCCGGACTTCGGATTCCAGGTGTCGGCCCGGGGCAGCGGTTATACCTGGGCGCAAAACAGCCGCGAAAACCAGCTTACGCCCTGGCTGAACGATGCGGTGGCGGACAGCGGCGGCGAGGCCATCTATATCCGCAACGAGGTCACCGGCGCCTTATGGAGTCCCACGGCGCATCCCATCAATGATGGCGGTCGCTATCTCGCCCACCACGGTTTCGGCTACTCCCGCTTCGAACACAATACCCTCGAGGCGGCGGTAACGCTGCTTCAGTATGTGCCGCTGGAGGATTCCATCAAGATCTCCCGGCTGACCATTCGTAACCTGAGCGATCAAACGCTGCACCTGTCCGTCTCCGCCTATGTGGAATGGGTACTGGGCACTTCGCGCAGCGCGTCCGGGCCGTTTATCATCAGCGAGCATGACGAAAGCACCGGCGCGGTGCTGGTGCGTAATTCATGGAGCACCGCCTTCCAGAACCGGGTGGCGTTTGCCGACCTCGACGGCCGTCAGGACGCGTTCAGCGCGGACCGTACCGAGTTTCTCGGCCGCAACGGCGCCATGGCGGCGCCCGCCGCGCTGGTCAACGGTGGTCGCCTGAGCGGCGCCTGCGGCGCGGGCTTTGATCCCTGCACGGTATTGCAAACCCATATCGAGGTTGGGGTAGATCAAAGCATAGAGGTGGTCTGGTTTATCGGCCAGAGCGACTCGGCCGAAAGCGCCCGCCGCTTAATCGAACGCTATCGCGCCGCCGATCTGGACGCGGTGCTGGCGGAAGTGACCGGCCACTGGCAACAGCGGCTGGGATCGATACAGGTGACCACGCCCGATCCGGCCATGGATATCATGCTTAACGGCTGGCTGCTGTACCAAACCCAGGCCTGCCGTATCCAGGCCCGCTCCGGCTTTTATCAGGCCAGCGGGGCCTATGGTTTCCGCGATCAGCTGCAGGACGGCATGGCGCTGACCTTCGCGCAGCCGCAACAAACGCGCGGACATTTACTGCGCGCCGCCGGCCGGCAATTTATGGAAGGCGATGTACAGCACTGGTGGCTGCCTCACTCCGGCCAGGGCGTGCGTACCCGCATTTCCGATGACCGGGTATGGCTGTCGTTCGCCGTCGCCACTTATATCAACTGCAGCCGCGACGAAGCGGTGCTGGACGAAGTGCTGCCCTATCTTGAGGGGCCACTCCTGGCGGAGGGCGAACACGACGCCTTCTTCCAGCCGATGGTGGCCGCCGAGAGCGCGACGCTCTACCGGCATTGCGTACAGGCCATGGAGCAGTGCCTGGAACTTACCGGCGCGCACGGTCTGCCCCTGATGGGCACCGGCGACTGGAACGACGGCATGAACCGGGTCGGCGAAGGGGGCAAAGGGGAAAGCGTCTGGCTGGGCTGGCTGCTGATCCGCACCCTGACTTTGTTCATGCCATGGGTTGCGGCCCGCGAGCCTGAACGCGCGGCGCGCTGGCAGGCGCACAAGGAATCCGTGCGCCAGTCGATCGAGCGCGACGCCTGGGACGGCGAGTGGTATCGGCGGGCAACCTTTGACGACGGCACCTGGCTCGGCAGCAAGGATAACGATGAATGCCGCATTGACTCCATCGCCCAGACCTGGTCCGTGCTTTCAGGGGAAGCGGACCCCACGCGCGCGGCGACGGCCATGGCCGCGCTGGATCGTTTGTTGATCCGTCGCGAGGATAAGCTGGCGCTGCTGTTTACGCCGCCGTTCGATAAGACCACCCACGACCCGGGTTATATCAAGGGCTATCCGCCGGGATTGCGTGAAAATGGCGGCCAATATACCCATGCCGCCATGTGGGCCATCCTGGCGTTCGCCGGGTTGGAGCAGGGCGATAAGGCGCATGAGCTGTTTGCCTTGCTCAATCCCATCAATCATGCCCGCACGCCGCAACAGGTGGCGCGTTACAAAGTCGAGCCTTATGTTATCGCCGCCGATGTCTACTCCGTGGCGCCCCATGTCGGCCGCGGCGGCTGGACCTGGTATACCGGCTCGGCCGGCTGGATGTACCGTGCCGGCGTGGAAGGCATTCTCGGTATTCGCCGGGAAGGCGACGTATTGATTATCAATCCGTGCCTGCCTTCCGGCTGGCCGGGCTTCGACGCCGAGGTGCTGGTGCTGGACACCCGTTTCACCATCGAAGTCACCAATAGCGGCCTGCATCCGCGCGGGGTGAGCGAGGCGATACTTAACGACGCGCCTCTGGCGCTTAGCGATCGTCAGGCGCGCGCGCCGCTCGATGGGGGCGTCCATCACCTGGTGCTGAAGTTATAACGCGGTCTTGCCCCGGGAACGGGGAATATCTGCCGTCCGCGCCGGTCCGGGGTTCCGGGTTGCCGCGGGCGGACTTACGCCGCGTAACAACTCGCAGTAGCGATTTCCTGAAGTCAGGGTAGACTAGGCGCACTTATAAAAGGATCAGGGCGCCGGCGGGGGCGATGTTGTTCCCTTCACTCCGGCATCCGGACGCTGTAGAAAAATAACTCCATGAATTTATTGAAATCACTGGCTGCTGTCAGTTCCATGACCATGTTCTCGCGGGTGCTGGGTTTTGCCCGCGATGCGATCGTCGCCCGCATTTTCGGCGCCGGTATGGCGACGGATGCGTTTTTTGTCGCCTTTAAGCTGCCCAACCTGCTGCGGCGTATTTTCGCCGAGGGGGCCTTTTCCCAGGCGTTCGTGCCGATACTGGCGGAATATAAAACCCAGCAGGGCGAGGAAGCCACCCGTACCTTTATTGCTTATATCGCCGGCCTGCTGACCCTGGCGCTGGCCTTGGTGACGCTGGCCGGCATGCTGGCCGCGCCCTGGGTTATCATGGTCACCGCGCCGGGATTCACCGATTCGCCGGATAAATTTATCCTGACCTCGTCCCTGCTGCGCATTACCTTCCCTTATATCCTGCTGATTTCGCTGGCGTCGCTGGTGGGCGCCATTCTCAATACCTGGAACCGTTTCTCGGTGCCGGCGTTTGCCCCGACGCTGCTTAACGTCAGCATGATCGGTTTTGCGCTCTTCGCCGCTCCGCACTTCCATCCGCCGGTGCTGGCCCTGGCCTGGGCGGTGGTGGTGGGCGGCGTGCTGCAGCTCGGCTATCAGCTGCCGCACCTGAAAAAAATCGGCATGCTGGTGATGCCGCGCATCCAGTTTAAGGATGCGGGGGTCTGGCGGGTGCTGCGCCTGATGGGGCCGGCGATCCTCGGGGTATCCGTTAGCCAGATTTCATTGATTATCAATACTATTTTCGCTTCCTTCCTGGTCTCCGGCTCGGTCTCCTGGATGTATTACGCCGATCGGCTGATGGAATTCCCATCCGGCGTGCTGGGCGTGGCGCTGGGAACCATTTTGCTGCCTTCGCTGGCGCGCAGTTTTTCCAGCGGCAACCATGACGAATATTCCCGCCTGATGGACTGGGGGCTGCGGCTGTGTTTTGTGCTGGCGCTGCCCAGCGCCGTGGCGCTCGGGATCCTGGCGAAAGCGCTTACCGTATCGTTGTTCCAGTACGGACGCTTCTCGGCTTTCGACGCCGCCATGACGCAACGGGCGCTGATGGCGTACGCGGTGGGGCTTATCGGCCTTATCATGGTGAAGGTACTGGCGCCGGGGTTTTATTCGCGCCAGGATATCAAGACGCCGGTCAAGGTGGCGATCGTGACGTTAATCATGACACAGCTGATGAACCTGGTGTTTATCGGCCCGCTCAAGCATGCCGGGCTGTCGCTGTCCATCGGCCTGGCCGCCTGCCTGAACGCCGGTTTGCTGTACTGGCAATTGCGCAAGAAAGACATGTTCCAGCCCCAGCCGGGCTGGTTGCCGTTTCTGGTGCGCCTGATCATCGCGGTGGTGGTGATGGCGGCAGCGCTGCTGGGCATGCTGTGGGTGATGCCCGACTGGGCGCAGGGTACGATGCTGGCCAGGCTGCTGCGTCTGGCGCTGGTGGTGGCGGTGGGCGTGGTGGCGTATTTCGCCACCCTGGCGGCGCTGGGGTTTCGTATCAGGGATTTTGCCCGCTCGGTCAGCTGACTCCAGCTTGCGCTGAGATCCTGGGTGTTTAACGCTGTTCACAGGGGCGTGGCTCACATCCCTGTGAGCCACGCCAAGTACGCCGGCGGCGGCGTCGCGATTGCCGATGATGCCCGCCGCGCGGCGTGGGTTCGCCCGCGGCTACATCCGCTCGACGGTCTGGATGCCCAGCATCTCCAAGCCCTGCTTCAGGGTGCGTGACGTCAGCAGCGCCAGCTTCAGGCGACTTTGCATAACGCCGCCATTATCGGCGTTCAGGATTGGGCAATGCTCGTAGAAACTGGAGAACAATCCGGCCAGATCGTAAAGATAGGTGCACATGACATGAGGCGTGCCGTCGCGGGCCAAGACGGTGATGGCTTCCTCGAACTGCAGCAGGCGCGCCGCCAGCAGCGTTTCCTCTTCTTGCTCCAGCCGGACCGGCGACGTCAGCTGGCTTTCATCCAGTCCGCTGCGTTTGAATACCGACGCCACCCGCGTATAGGCATATTGCATATAGGGCGCGGTGTTGCCCTCGAAGGCCAGCATATTGTCCCAGTCGAAGATATAGTCGGTCGTGCGGCTCTTGGACAAATCGGCGTATTTTACCGCGCCAATGCCCACCACCCGCGCCAGAGTTTCCAGCTCGTCCGGCGACATGGCCGGATTTTTCTCGGCAATCAGCCGGCGGGCGCGTTCCAGCGCTTCATCCAGTAAATCGGCAAGCTTAATGGTGCCGCCGGCGCGGGTCTTAAACGGTTTGCCGTCCTTGCCGAGCATCATGCCGAACATATGGTGTTCCAACGGAACCGACGGGGGCACATAACCGGCTTTGCGCACGATGGCCCAGGCCTGCATCAAATGCTGGTGCTGGCGGGAATCGATATAATACAGCACCCGGTCGGCCTTCAGCGTTTCGTAACGGTATTTGGCGCAGGCGATATCGGTGGTGGTATAGAGGTAGGCGCCGTCCTTCTTCTGGATGATGACCCCCATCGGCTCGCCTTCCTTGGTCCTGAACTCTTCCAGATAGACCACGGTGGCGCCGTCGCTTTCCACCGCCAACCCCTTGGCTTTCAGGTCGGCGACAATGCCCGGCAGCATGTCGTTATACAGGCTCTCGCCCATGACGTCCTTGCGGGTAAGGGTCACGTTCAGGCGATCGTAGACCTGCTGGTTTTGCGCCATGGTGATATCCACCAGCTTGCGCCACATTTGCCGGCAGTATTCATCGCCGCCCTGCAGTTTGACCACGTAACCGCGGGCGCGCTCGGCGAAATCGGCGTCTTCGTCATAGGTTTTTTTCGCCGCGCGGTAAAATTCTTCCAGGCTGGATAACTGCATCTCCGGCTCGCCGCGCGACTGTATTCTTTCCAGATAGGCTATCAACATGCCGAACTGAGTACCCCAGTCGCCCACGTGATTGGCGCGGATCACCCTATGGCCGAGAAACTCCAGCGTGCGCACCGCCGCATCGCCGATAATGGTGGAACGCAGATGGCCGACATGCATTTCCTTGGCCACGTTCGGCGCGGAGTAATCCACCACGATGGTTTGGGGTTGCACGGGGGTAATATTAAGCCGCGGGGAATCCAGCGCGGCCTCGACCTGGCGCGCGAGCCATTCCCGGTCCAGGAAAATATTGATAAAGCCGGGGCCCGCGATGTCGATCTTCGCCGCAATGCCGCCAAGATCCAGCAGCGAAACCACCTTTTCCGCCAGCTGGCGCGGCGGCATGCCGAGGGCTTTGGCGACCGACATCACGCCGTTGGCCTGATAATCGCCGAACTGCGCCTTGGCGGACTGGCGCACCTGCGCTTCGCTTGCCGCGGGCGCGCCGGCCGCCGTCAACGCCTGACTGACTTTGTCTGAAAGAAGAGCCTGAATATTCACCGTATTACCTTTCTTACTAACGCTGGACGCGGGGGGAACGCCTCCCCGTGTTTCCGGCTACCTGATAAGCCGACCGCGCGCCGCGGCGGGGGGCTAACCGCCGGGCGCGTGTCGAAAAGTAAAAGAAACACCGCTTATACCATAAACGGCGCGTCGCGTCAGTATGACCGGCCTGGTCAGTGTCAAGTTAACGTGGGGCGGGGGCTGGATAGAAGGTCAGCAACAAGGCGATTCACCCCGCGGTGGGGCAAGCGGGGGCTAACGATTGCGTGATTTTCTGGATGCGCCTAACTGATTGCGATTCCGGGTGCGTAAATGTTGAAGTATTGAAAATACCGCAATAACAACAAGTATTATGCACAATGTTAATAACATCATAATTATATACTCAGAATAATACCGATCTCGAAAATAACGTAATTACCTGGCGTATACAATCCATCAAAAGCGCTTTAAGATAATACTGAGCATTTAAAGTTCATTGCTAATAAATGACATCAGCGGCGCTTACGCATGCCGTCAAGCGGGTAAGTTAATATAAAAAAGTGTTTTTGGTAAACATCATTAAAGAAACATTAAGTTATGTATCAAAATAAGATATTTCTTAGCCTGCGTTATTTTGGTGCGTTAATTTTAGTCCTACTTTAATTAAGGGAATGAGGATGCATTGGACCGCCGTGCCGCAATTAGCGGATCTTGTCACTGATTTGACCTATTTTGAACAGCGGCTGTCGGCGCTGGCCGCGCGCCTTCATCTGGAATTGGCCGACCATTATGTCGATCATATCGCGCTGCGTTGCCATGAGGACGCCACGGCGCAGCGCTGGTTCGACGGCTGGCGGCAGTGCGGCCAGTGCCTGAAAAAAAACGACGTCAATGGTCGCGCCATCGCGCTGCTGGCGCTGCCGTCGCCCCTCGCCGTTGGGCCGCTGCGCATCGGCTGCGTGGAACTGCCCTGGCCGGGGCCGCGCCGTTATCCCCATGAAGGCTGGGAGCATATCGAAATTGTCCTGCCCGGACCGCCGGAAACGCTGGCGCGGCGGGCGCTGGCGCTGCTGGCCGATTCCGCCCTGGGGGCGCCCGACATCAGCCTGAAACACAGCGCGCCGGCGGGGGCGGGAGAACGGTTGCCCAATCCGACGCTGGCGGTCACCGATGGGCAGGTCACGATTAAGTTCCACCCCTACAGCCTGCGAGCCATCGTGAGCGATGAGGCGGACGGGCGCCGTTAGCCAAGCGCCTGCACCGCCCGTGCCATGCGTTCCACGGCCTGCACCAGCAGAGCGCGGGGGCAGCCGAAATTCAGCCGGACAAACCGGGGATCGCCAAAATCCGCGCCGGGGGAAAGACCGACGCCCGCCTGCTCGAAAAACCGCTGGGGATTGTCCACCCCAAGCCGGCCGGCATCGATCCAGGCCAGATAGGTGGCTTCCGGCGCCGCCATGCTTAACCCCGGCAGGGTATTGATGCGCGCGGCCAGCCAATCGCGGTTACCGCGCAGGTAGTCGAGCTGTTCCTCCAGCCAGGGTTGGCCGTCGCGCCAGGCGGCGGTGGCGGCGACATATGCCAGCACATCCACATTCGGCACAATGCCGCTGCGCTGGGCGATAAATTTCATACGCAGCCGCGCATTGGGGATAATGGCCAGCGAGGCGCCGAGGCCGGCGATATTAAACGACTTGGATGGCGACATCAGGGTGATGGAGCGCTGTTCGGCATCCTCGCCGAGCGATCCGAACGGGATATGCGCCACGCCCGGTTCCAACAGCAGATCGCAGTGAATCTCGTCGGAACACACCAGGAGATCGTGGCGCTGCGCAAACGCCAGGTGCTGCGCCAGCTCCTCGCGCCGGTAGACGGTGCCGCCCGGATTATGCGGATTGCATAACATCAGCAATTGCTCCGATCCATCCATCTCCGGTTCGATCGCCGCCAGATCCACCCGCCAGCGTTCCTCCGCCAGGACCATCGGCGCCAGGCGCTGTCCCCGTTCCGCGCCGCGCGCCGCCGCGCGGAACGGCGGATATATCGGCGCGGGAATCACCACGCTGCTATCCGCCTGCGTCAGCGCGCGTACCGCCAGGTTAAGGCCGCTTACCAATCCCGGCAAAAAAACCAACCATTCGGGTTTGACGCGCCATTGATAACGCGTGAGCATGCGCTCGACAAACAGCGCGGCAAGCTCCGCGGGAGGTGCGCCGTAACCAAATACGCCGTGCTCGACGCGCGCGTGCAATGCTTCGATAATACAAGGTGGCGAACGAAAGTCGGTGTCCGCTACCCACAGGGGGATCACGTCCCGATCGCGATACTTTTGCCATTTATAACTGTCGCTGTGACGTCGGTCGATACTTTCGTCAAAGTTGAATGCCATAGTTATTTCCTTGGGTGATAAATAAGAAATTATCGCGACTGCCATAGGCCCGTGTTTTAAATGCCTGTTATCCTGGGGCGTCTATAAGGAGTATACAATGCCTAAACTGGAAGTCTGCTGCTATAGCCTTGAGTGCGCAATAACGGCGGAGCAAGCGGGAGCGGACAGAATCGAGCTGTGCTCGGCCCCGAAAGAAGGGGGGCTGACGCCGTCGCACGGCACGCTCCGGCTGGCGAGGGAGCGGCTGGCGCTGCCCGTTCATCCCATGGTGAGGCCGCGGGGCGGGGATTTTTGCTACAGCGAAATTGAGTTTGACAGCATGCTTAACGATTTAGCGGCCATACGCGCCATGGGATTTCCCGGCGTGGTGGTCGGCGTGCTGGACGAGGAGGGGCATATTGATTTGCCGCGCATGCGGCGCATCATGGCGCAATGTACCGGCGTGGCGGTGACCTTTCACCGCGCTTTCGATATGTGTATCAACCCCTACCAGGCCCTGCAGCAGTTAACCGATCTCGGGGTGGCGCGCATCCTGACCTCCGGCCAGCAGCAGAGCGCCGAAACAGGTTTAGCATTATTAAGGGAACTGAACGCCCAAAGCCGTGGTCCAATCATTATGGCAGGCGCTGGCGTGCGATTGACCAATTTGCATAAGTTCCAGCAAATCGGCATCCGTGAACTGCACAGTTCCGCAAGACAGGTGGTTGCTTCCGGGATGCGTTACCGCAAAGCGGGTGTAAGCATGAGCGTCGACAATGAAACGGATGAATTTACCCGCTATTGCGTCGACGGCGATATGGTGGCGGCGATGAAGCATGCGCTGTCAACACCTTCATCCGCGCACCGGCCGGCCTGACCGCTGATTTTGCCGCGCACACGAACTAACCCACGTGATGCTTGCAAGTACCAAGCCCCGGACTCTTTCTTGGGGCTTTTTTTTATCCGCGGCGCGGCAACGTCAGGGCTTGCGGGCAATCACCACGGCGCGCAGCGGGGCGGGGTAGCCTTCGACCGTCAGCCTGGGGTCGTCGGGATGCAGGAAATCGGCCAGCGATTCGCTGGTCATCCAGGCGGTGCGCCGTTGTTCGTTGGTGGTGGTCAGCGACATATCCGCCAGCCGTACCTGTTCAAAGCCGCATTTTTCCAGCCATAACATCAGCGCGCCGGGGGAAGGAATAAAAAAGACGTTGCGCATCTGGGCGTAACGTTCCCCCGGCACCAGTACCTGCCTGTCGTCGCCTTCGACCACCAGGGTTTCCAATACCAGCTCGCCGCCGCTGACCAATTGGTTCTTAAGCTGCAGCAGATGATCCAGCGGCGAGCGCCGGTGGTACAGCACCCCCATGGAAAATACCGTGTCGAAGGCCGCCAGATCGGGTAATTGCTCGATCCCCAGCGGCAGCAGATGGGCGCGCTGATCCCCGCCCAGCAGTTTACGCACCGCCTCGAACTGGCAGAGGAACAGCTGCATCGGGTCAATGCCCACCGCCAGCTGCGCCCCCGCGCCGACCGCGCGCCACAGGTGATAACCGCTGCCGCAGCCCACATCCAGGATAACGCGTCCGGCCAGCGGGCTGATATGCGGCGCGACCCGTTCCCATTTCCAGTCCGAACGCCATTCGGTATCGATCTCGATATCGTAAAGGGAAAAGGGACCTTTACGCCAGGGCATCAACTGGCGCAATAAGGACTCGACGCCCTCTTTTTGCCCCGGGGGCAGCGGCGCTTCGCCCTGCGCCGTCACGCCGCGCAGCAGGTCCAGGCGCCGGGGCGTCAGCAGGGGCAGGCGCTCGACGGCGTTAAACCACTGGCGGAACTTGCCGTGCAGCGCGTCATGCTGCCAGGCGCTCAGCTGCGCGGGCAGGGTATTCAGCCAATGGCTCAGCGGGCCTTTGGCAATCAGCTGATAAAAATCACCAAAATCCGTCACGCCGCGTTCTCCGGTTTCACGGCGATCAAAGAACCGAAATTAAAGCACTGGAACCAGACCTCGGCATGGCCGAAACCGGCCTGGCGCAGCCTTTCCTTATGGGTTTCCACCGTGTCGGTGAGCATGACGTTTTCCAGCATGCTGCGCTTTTGACTGATTTCCAGTTCGCTGTAGCCGTTGGCCCGCTTAAAGTCATGATGCATGTTGAACAGCAGTTCGCCGATGCCCGCGTCGGTAAAACTTAACTTTTCGGACAGCACCACGGCGCCGCCGGGGTTAAGCCCGGCAAACACGTGGTCGAGCACCCGTTGGCGATCCGCCGGCTCAAGGAATTGCAGCGTGAAGTTCAGCACCACCAGCGACGCGTTGGTAATCGGCACGTCGCGGATATCGGCTTCGATAACCGTGACCGCCGTCGCGGCGCGAAACGACTCGATATGCCGGCGGCAGCGCTCCACCATGGCGGCGGAATTATCCACGGCGATAATACGGCAATCGTCGGCGGTGATGTTGCGGCGCATGGACAGGGTGGCGGCGCCCAGCGCGCAGCCGAGGTCATACACCTGCGACCCGGGGGTGGCGAATCGTCCGGCCAGCATGCCGATCATGGCAATAATGTTGGAGTAGCCGGGGACCGAGCGCTGGATCATATCCGGGAAAACCTCGGCTACCCGCTCGTCAAAGGTCCAGTCGCCCAATTTGGCAATGGGCGCGCAGAAAAGATTATCGTGGTTTGTCATCGGAATATCGGGGTTGTTCAGGGTAAGCCGTTATTCTAACAGATTAGCGGCACAAAGCATGCGTCTGCGCGCCCTATGCCGCCGGCGGTTTAACGCCAACTGAAAACCAGCTCCCAGGGCAGATACCAGAGGTTGAGCAACACCATCATGATAAGCGACGCATAAGTGGCGCTCATGCCGGTGCGGCGCCAGCTGAATTCCCGCTGGCGCAGGCCCAGAGAGTGCATGATTCTGCCTGCCATCAGCATCAGCCCGCACAGATGCAGGGTCCAGTTCGGCGTACCGTTCATTTCCATGATCACCAGCAGCACCAGACCGATGGGGATATATTCCACCGCATTGCCGTGCACGCGGATCGCCGTCTGCAGTTCATAAAATCCACCGTCGCCGTAGGCCACGCGATATAACGTTCGCAGTTTAACGACATCCAATGATAATTTAATCAATAACATGGCGCCGAAAACCACGTAAAGCGCACTCACCATCTCTAACTCCATTTCCCAGAAAACGAGCAGCGGGCAAATAATATCCCGCCCGTGCAGCGCTGTCGTTAAAATCCTGCTTAAAATAACGGTTTTGCCAAGGTTAAAACAACGCGTCCTGCTGCGGCCAGGGAGGGATCGGCCCGAGTCCGCCGATCCTGGCCGCCAGGGACGGCCACACTTGTTGGGCCAGGCGCGGCGCGTGGCCGATGTCCGGCGTATGGATAAACAGAAAAGGGGTGCGGCTTTGCGACCATAACGCCAGTTTATCCAGCCAGGGTTGAAACAGCCGCGCGCTGTCGTCGATATCGTCGTTGCCGATAAACCGCACCAGCGGCCGATCGCCGGTCAGCACGGCATGTACCGGCACCTTGGGCTTTTGCCGCCGCGCCGCCAGCATTGCGGGCGAGGTGCCGGCGCCCTGATGCACCGGGCGGCTGTCGAGGATCACCCGGCTGACGCCGCGCTGTTGCAATCCCCGGTTAAGGCGCCGCTCGTCGTCGCCCTTGGCGAAAAACAGCGGGTGGCGCACTTCCACGCCATAGCTGAACGCGCCGGATAAGGCATCGAGAAATGCCCACAGGTCGCCGAGTTGCGCCGGGCCGAAGGCGGCAGGCAACTGCAGCCAATACTGGCCGATGCGCCCGGCCAAGGGATCCAGTACCTGGTAAAATTGCGCCAGCGGCGCGCGGAAATCGCGCAAGCCGCCCTGGTGGCTGATAGCCGCGGGAAACTTGAAGCAAAAGCGAAAACCGTCGGTGGTCATGGCGTGCCAGTCATAAACCCGCGCCGGATCGGGCAGGGCATACAGCGTGGTATTACCCTCGACGCAGTTAAAATAACGGGCATACTCCGCCAGGCCGGTAATGCCGATGGCGTTCCACGCGCTATGTTGCCATTGCGGCAAGCCGATAAACATGAGAGTTAATCATCCTTAGCGTAAGCGGTTGATAAAATATCTTAGCATATTAATAATAACAGATGAATGCTATAGCTGCACGGTGCCCCGTATTTATGCTGCCCGCGCGCCGGGGACGGGCTAATACCGCGCGCAGCGAGGCTGCTATTTTTACCATGGCCGTTAATACAACACTACTGCATAATAAAAATAAACACGACATAATGGATTGTCCGATGAAAATTAAATCTCTTTTTTAAGAAATTTTAAATGCTTTGAATTATTGGAATTGCAACTTGAGGAGCGCCTCAATGTTATTATTGGCGATAACGCCACGGGTAAAACCCGTATTCCCTTCGCCATCGCGTTTGCCATGGGCACTTTTTTATCGGCATCAGAAAAGTCACCGGCGCCCTGGCAATACGTACGCTGCGACAGCAGGGAAACAGGAACGTCCGGACGGGGAACCCGTTGCATGACCCACTGCCGTTTAACGTGGCGCCCAGCCATACCCGGCAAGAACATGTTGTCGCTGGGTTTACGGATTATAGAGAAAAATCGAATTTATGGATAATCCTGTCCCGGCCTATTTATTAACCACGGAGAGAAAAAAAGATGATAATGCGACCGCGTAATACCGCGTGTTCACCGCTGGGAAAAGGGAATATATCCCCTATGGCCAAGCCATCGGCAATTACTGTAGCTATTGCGAGCACCGCAGCTACGCCTGCGGTATTGATGTGCCACATCTCCGGCACAAAAAAAGCCAATATATAAAAAGGCTACATTTAGAGTCCATTTTTTGCTGGCCTGTAAAAATCGCAACGCGGTAACCGGCGTCAATGTCGTAAGCGGCCAGTTTTCCCCACCGTCAGCAATACGTTCCCTATTTTCGCCTATCAGGGGGATGGCCCGGCCATCCCCCTGATAGCCTGAAAGATAAACGCTGGAGCGGGCACCGGGCCGTCCTGGCGCCAGCCTGCGCCGGTGTACCGGCGCGGTATCCCCGCACAGGCTAGAAGGCGGCCAGAACGTCGTCGGTGGAGCGCACCCGGCTAATGCGCGGGAAAATGTTTTGCATGCTGCCGTCGTGCTGCTCCTGGTTATGGGCGCTGCAGGCATCCTCCACCAGCACCAGCTCGTAGCCCATTTCCCAGCCATTGCGCGCGGTGGATTCCACGCCGATATTAGTGGCGATGCCCCCCAGCACCACGGTGCCGATGCCGCGCCGGCGCAGCTGCAAATCCAAATCCGTGCCGTAGAATGCGCCCCACTGGCGTTTTTGGATGCGGATATCGCTGTCCTGCACGCCCAACTGTTCGGGGAATTCCCACCAGTCTTCCGGCAGGCTTCTTGCCCCCGTGGGCGCATCCACCGTTTGTTTCGGCGCATCGCCAAAATCCGGCGACCAGCCGACACGCACCAGGAACACCGGCGCGCCGGCGGCGCGAAAGCGCGCGGCCAGGGAGGCGGCTTTCGCCACCACCTGTTCACCGCTGTATGGACCGCCGGCAAACGGCAGGATCCCTTGCTGCAGATCAATCAGTACCAGCGCGGTGCGCGCGGGGTCGAGTTTAAGCATAAAATATCTCCGGTTGATAACAATACCCTCGATCCAGGCCGCAGCCTGTTCATATCGCCACCGCAAGAGGGTATGTTATCCGGGTGGGGGGATGACAGCGCCCAAAGGTGAATTTTTGTTAATAAATATGTTAATGAATAATTATTTAGCCAGCCGGGGCGCGCAGGGTGCTGACGGGCTTATCCTGCGGGTGAATTTCCTTTATAATGGCCGCCTTTCGAACGCCGGCAAAATACCGATGCATCGCCGCCACTTTCGTCATTAATGAATAACAGCCCTGGCCCGCTTTACCGAGCGGGACGGCATGGGCTGAAAATCAAGGATATCGTTATGCGTACTGTATATTGCGGACAGATCAATTTGTCCCATGTAGGCCAGGAAGTGACATTGTGCGGCTGGGTTAACCGCCGCCGGGACCTCGGCGGTCTGATTTTTATCGACATGCGGGATCGCGAGGGGCTGGCGCAGGTTTTTTTCGACCCCGATCGCCAGGAGGCGTTCAGCCGCGCGGCCGAATTGCGCAACGAATTTTGCATCCAGCTGACCGGCATCGTACGGGCGCGTCCCGACAGCCAGATCAATAAAGAGATGGCCACCGGCGCGGTGGAAGTGCTGGCGACGCAGCTTACCATCATCAACCGCTCCGAACCCCTGCCTCTCGATTCAAATCAAACCAATACCGAAGAGCAGCGGCTGAAATATCGCTACCTGGACCTGCGCCGTCCGGAAATGGCGCAGCGCCTGAAGGCGCGCGCGCGTATCACAAGCGTCGTGCGGCGTTTTATGGACGGCGAGGGCTTCCTGGATATCGAAACCCCGATGCTGACCAAGGCCACGCCGGAAGGCGCGCGCGACTACCTGGTGCCCAGCCGGGTGCACAAAGGCAAGTTTTATGCGCTGCCGCAGTCGCCGCAGCTGTTCAAGCAGTTATTGATGATGTCCGGTTTTGATCGCTATTACCAAATCGTGAAATGCTTTCGCGATGAAGATTTGCGCGCCGACCGCCAGCCCGAATTTACCCAGATCGATGTGGAAACCTCCTTCATGAGCGCCGGACAGGTGCGCGAGGTCATGGAGCGTCTGGTGTGCACCCTGTGGCAGGAAATCAAAGGCGTCGATCTGGGCGCGTTCCCGGTGATGACCTATGCCGAGGCGATGCGCCGCTTTGGGTCCGATAAACCCGATCTGCGCAACCCCATGGAAATCGTCGACGTCGCCGACCTGGTGAAAGACCTTGAGTTCAAGGTATTCTCCGGCCCCGCCAACGACAGCAAAGGCCGGGTGGCGGCGCTGCGCGTTCCCGGCGGGGGCCAACTGAGCCGCAAGCAGATCGACGAATACGGCAAGTTTATTGAAATCTACGGCGCCCGCGGCCTGGCCTACATCAAGGTCAATAAGCGCGACCAGGGTCTCGACGGAATACAGAGCCCGGTGGCCAAATTCCTCGACGCCGCCGTGCTTGAATCCCTCCTCGCCCGCACCGGCGCTCAGGACGGCGATATCCTGTTCTTCGGCGCGGATCGTTATAAAATCACCACCGACGCGCTGGGCGCGCTGCGCCTGAAGCTGGGCCGCGACCTGCAACTGACCGACGAGACGCGCTGGGCGCCGCTGTGGGTGATCGATTTCCCAATGTTTGAAGAAGACGACGAGGGCGGCCTGGCGGCCATGCACCATCCCTTTACCGCGCCGCTGGCCATGGATCCCGACGCGCTTGCGGCCGCGCCGCTGGACGCCGTCGCCAACGCCTACGACATGGTGTTGAACGGCTATGAGGTCGGCGGCGGCTCGGTGCGTATCCATCGCAGCGAAATGCAGCAGACGGTGTTCGGCATTCTCGGCATCACCGAGCATGAACAGCGGGAAAAATTCGGTTTCCTGCTCGATGCGCTGAAATACGGCACGCCGCCCCATGCCGGCCTGGCCTTCGGCCTTGATCGCCTGGTGATGCTGCTGACCGGCACCGACAATATCCGTGACGTTATCGCTTTTCCCAAGACCACCGCGGCCGCCGATCCGATGACCGACGCGCCGAGCTTCGGCAACCCCGCCGCCCTGGCGGAATTGTCTATTGCCGTCATTGGCAAGGGCAAGGAAGCGGCGGAACGCGGGCAGCAATAATGGTCTGGAAACGCCCGGTATCGGTGCTGATCGTTATTTACGCCGGCGACAGCGGCCGGGTATTGATGTTGCAGCGGCGGGATGACCCGCAGTTCTGGCAGTCGGTGACCGGCAGCCTTGAGGACGGTGAATCGCCGGCCGCCGCCGCCAGGCGCGAGGTCAGGGAAGAGACCGGCATCGATATCGACGCCGAGCATCTTGAACTGCGGGACTGCGAGCGTTGTATCGAATTTGAAATTTTCAGTCATTTGCGCCACCGATATGCGCCGGGAGTGACGCGCAATACAGAATATTGGTTCAGTTTAACGTTACCCTCTGAACGGGTACCCGCAATCAGCGAACATCTGGCTTACCGCTGGCTGCCGGCCGCCGAGGCGGCCTTACTGACCAAATCCTGGAGCAATCGGCAGGCGATTGAAGAATTTGTTATTTATCCGGCCTGAGAAGGCTTATTTCGGAGAGAGTTATGGCAGGTCATAGTAAGTGGGCCAACACCAAGCATCGTAAAGCGGCTCAGGACAGTAAACGAGGCAAGATTTTTACCAAAATCATTCGCGAGCTGGTGACCGCCGCGCGCCTGGGCGGCGGCGACGTGGGATCCAACCCGCGCCTGCGCGCCGCGGTGGACAAGGCGCTGGCGAATAATATGACGCGCGACACGCTTAACCGCGCCATCGCGCGCGGCGTCGGCGGCGACGACGATACGCAAATGGAAACCATTGTGTACGAAGGTTACGGCCCCGGCGGTACGGCGGTCATGGTGGAGTGCCTGAGCGACAACCGTAATCGCACCGTGGCCGAGGTCCGCCACGCGTTTACCAAGACCGGCGGCAACCTGGGCACCGACGGGTCGGTCTCCTACCTGTTCACCAAAAAAGGCGTGATTTCCTATGCCCCGGGCCTGACGGAAGATCAGGTGATGGACGCGGCGCTGGAAGCCGGCGCGGAAGATGTGGTGACCTATGACGACGGCGCTATCGATGTCTACACCACGCCGGAAGATTTCGGCCGGGTCAAGGACGCCCTGGAGGCCGCCGGATTACACGCCGATTCTTCCGAGGTGGGGTTAATTCCTTCCACCAAGGCCGATTTGGACGAGGAAACCGCGCCCAAGCTGCTCAGGCTGATTGACCTGCTGGAAGACTCCGACGACGTCCAGGAAGTCTACCATAACGGCGAAATCTCCGACGAGGTGGCGGCGACGCTGTGACGGACTTCCGGTGTGACGGCAGCCTGGGCGGTGCCCGGATATGACGATTATCCTCGGTATCGACCCGGGTTCCCGCATCACCGGTTACGGCATTTTACGCCAGCAGGGACGGGTGCTCACCTATCTTGGCAGCGGGTGTATCCGCACCAAGGTGGATGACCTGCCCACCCGGCTAAAGCTCATTTATGCCGGCGTCAGCGAAATCATCACCCAGTTCCAGCCGGATTTTTTCGCCATCGAGCAGGTGTTTATGGCGAAAAACGCCGACTCGGCGCTTAAGCTCGGCCAGGCGCGCGGCGTCGCCATCGTGGCGGCGATGAACCATGAGCTGCCGGTGTTTGAATACGCCGCGCGCCAGGTGAAACAAACGGTGGTCGGCACCGGCTCGGCGGACAAAAGCCAGGTACAGCATATGGTGCGCGTACTGCTCAAACTATCCGCCAGCCCCCAGGCGGATGCCGCCGACGCCCTGGCGATTGCCATTACTCACTGCCATGTCAACCAGAACGCGCTGCGCCTAGGCAACAGCCGCCTTAATCTTTCCCGGGGCCGCCTGGGGTAAAGACGCCCCCGGCCCGAACCGGCTGGATATTCATCCAGCCTTTATTATGTTATAAACATGCCATCGCCATATGACAAATAAGCCCTGAAAGGAAGGTTACTGTGATCGGACGTCTTAGAGGCATCATTCTGGAAAAACAACCACCGCTGGTGCTGCTTGAGATCCACGGCGTGGGTTATGAAATCCATATGCCCATGACCTGTTTTTATGCGCTGCCCGAAACCGGCGTGGAAGCGATCATTTATACGCATTTTATCGTGCGGGAAGATGCCCAACTGCTGTTTGGCTTCACCAACAAACAGGAACGCGCGTTGTTTCGCGAGCTGATCAAAGTGAACGGCGTCGGCCCCAAGCTGGCGCTGGCCATCCTTTCCGGCATGTCGGCCCAGCAGTTCGTCAACACCGTTGAACGGCAGGAAATCAACGCGCTGGTCAAATTACCCGGCGTCGGCACCAAAACCGCCGAACGGCTGGTGGTGGAAATGAAAGATCGCTTCAAGGGCATGAACGGCGAACTGTTTGCCCTGGGCGGCGGCAGCGATATGCCGCTTACCGCGCCGGCCAGCGGCAAGCCGGATACCGATCCGGAAGCGGAAGCGGTTGCGGCATTGGTATCCCTGGGTTATAAGCCTCAGGAGGCCAGCCGCATGGTCAGTAAAGTGGCCCGGCCGGATGCCGATTGCGAATCGATGATCCGCGACGCCCTGCGCGCCGCGCTGTGAGGTAGAGGATGATTGAAGCAGACCGTTTGATTTCCGCCGGCGTGGTGATAGAAGAAGAGATTATCGACCGGGCCATCCGGCCGAAAACCCTGGAAGATTATATCGGGCAGCCCCACGTGCGCGAGCAGATGGAAATCTTTATCCAGGCGGCCAAAATGCGCGGCGACGCGCTCGATCATCTACTGATTTTCGGTCCGCCGGGATTGGGGAAGACCACCCTGGCGCATATCGTTGCCAACGAGATGGGTGTTAACCTGCGCACTACCTCCGGCCCGGTACTGGAAAAACCGGGCGACCTGGCGGCCATGCTCACCAATCTTGAGCCGCATGATGTCCTGTTTATCGATGAGATTCATCGCCTGTCGCCGGTGGTGGAAGAGGTACTCTACCCGGCGATGGAAGATTACCAGCTGGATATCATGATAGGCGACGGGCCTGCCGCCCGATCGATTAAAATCGAGCTGCCGCCCTTTACCCTGGTGGGCGCCACCACCCGCGCCGGTTCCCTCACATCCCCGCTGCGCGATCGCTTCGGCATTGTCCAGCGTCTGGAATTTTACCAGGTGGCGGATTTGCAGCATATCGTCAAACGCAGCGCCCAATGCCTGGAGCTTAGCATCACGGAGGCCGGGTCCCATGAAATTGCCAAACGCGCCCGCGGCACGCCCCGTATCGCCAATCGCCTGCTGCGGCGGGTAAGGGATTTTGCCGAGGTTCGCGCCGAGGGCAATATTACCGATGATGTGGCGGTCAACGCCCTGAATTTGCTCAATGTCGATACCGAAGGTTTCGATTTTATGGACCGTAAGCTGCTGCTGGCGATTATTGATAAGTTTATCGGCGGCCCGGTGGGGCTGGATAACCTGGCGGCGGCTATCGGCGAGGAGCGGGAAACCATCGAGGATGTGATCGAGCCGTTTTTGATCCAGCAGGGGTTTATCCAGCGCACGCCGCGGGGGAGAATTGCGACGGCGTTTGCGTATAAGCATTTTGGCATAGTGCGCGGGGAGCTTTAGAGAGGCATTAATCGTCGACGGTACAGGCGGCGTTGCTTTGCTTGTTGTGTGGGTCGGCGCCTTTTGAACGCTGAGTAAGTTTCGCTTCCGGTGTGGGGCACATGTTTTTAATGACGGCTGGGTGAGTTTCTCTTGCCGTGTGGGGCACATGCTTTTTCGACAGTGAGGAAAGTTTCGCTTGCCACACGTCGCGGTGTTATATATTGCCCCGTGCGGGCAATCGACGATGGGCCGGCAGTCGCCCCGGCCCCCTCGACCCCCGGGCTTCCGGCAGGTCGCGCGCCGCTGCGCGGTGCCTTCCGTCCCGGTTCACGCCCTTTGGACCACAAGGCACGCGCTCCCGGCGCGGGCCTTAGCTCTCGCCGCATCCCTGCGGCTCGTCCGGTCGTGCACCGTGCCGTCAGCGCGCTTGATGCCGGTCTAAGGTCAAAAGCACGTTCAAGGTCAGAAGCAAAATCAATATCAACGACTAAGCAACGGCTTAATAAGCAATTTTATGCTGCGTGCTGACTTCTGCTCTCAGTCCTATAACCGGCTGCTTTATAAGGAGAATGACGCATATCGCATGGAATCGGCTATGGGCGTGAGCACGCAAAATGAAAGCAGACGCACCCAATTCACGGACTCAAACGGAAATATGATGGCTAACCAGGGTACCGTTTACCCAGCGATGGATCATGAGCGCGGGCGGGTCGTTAGCCGGTGGGACGGTTTTCGCGCCAAACCACATAGGATTTGCGGGACAAATGGGTCCGCAGATATAGGCGGGTATTCCCGCCAGTGTACCCGCGACAGGTCGATGAACATGACCTGTCGCTATCGCGACGGGGCGTCGCGGTTGTCTTCGCAAAAACTCACCCAATGCCACCGACCCGTGGCACATGATTTGATCCATAGGCGGGATGCCGCTCGCAAATACATGATGGTGCAAAAACAACATTGACGTTGCCGGCCCCTCAGATAATAGCGTTTTTTCCAACCAGGGAAGATGTTCATCCACGCTTCCCGCTGACGTTCCCTTAGCCGTTGAGTCAAGGCCGATAAGGCGAACACCCTCGATATCCGCCACAAAATGCAGTGCGCCAACAGCATCGTCGGCCCAGTAAGCACAGCCGAAAATGGCCCGCATCGAGGTGCGGTTATCGGAATTACCCGGCAGGATAAATGCAGGATAGGCCCGATTACCCAGACGGGCGGCAATCGCGGTGTAGCCGTCGATCCAGTCATCATCAACCAGGTCGCCAGTGAGGACCAAACCGTCGGGTTTGATCAAGTCCAGCCATGCAAGGGCGCGGTCAAGCCGGGACAGGTTATCATTGTCCTGGGCCGCATGAATGTCTGTTACCTGGGCGATAATCACGCGTATCTCCTATCGTTAAGCAACATCCATGGACAACGCTCAGTTTACCGTATGGGTTGTTTGATTGCCGCCGCCGCTGGCACCTATTTGCTATTAATCAGCCGTTGGTTGGCGCTACACCCTCTGCCGACTAAACAAGCTCAACCCAAACAATACCGACGCGCACAACACCACCGATGGCCCCGCCGGCGTGTCATACCACGCCGATAGCGTCAAACCGCCGGTCACCGCAATCATGCCGGCCACTACCGCCAGTAACGCCATCTGTTCCGGCGTGCGGGAAAAACGGCGCGCGGCGGCGGCCGGGATAATCAACAGCGAGGTGATGATCAGCGCGCCGACAAACTTCATCGCCAGGCCGATAGTCAGGGCGGTGACCAGCATCAGTAAGAGTTTTACCCGCGGCAGGGAAATCCCATCCACATGGGCCAGTTCCGGACTGATGGTTACCGACAGCAGCGCCCGCCACTGCCAGGCCAGGAGTATCAGCACCACCGCCACGCCGGCGGCAATCAGTAAAATATCGGACAGGGTGACCGACAGCAGATCGCCGAACAGATAGGCCATCAGGTCCACTCGTACATTCGACATCAGGCTTACCACCACAAGCCCCAGTGACAGGGCGCTGTGGGCCATGATGCCCAGCACAGTGTCGATGGCCAGCTGCGGATAACGCTCAAGCCATACCAGTATCAGCGCCAGCACCAGCGTCACGGCGATGACGGCGTAGAAAGGATTGATATTCAGCAGCAGGCCGAAGGCGACACCAAGCAGCGACGCATGGGCCAGCGTGTCGCCAAAATAGGACATCTTGCGCCAGACGACAAACGACCCCAGGGGACCGGCCGCCATGGCCAGCAATATGCCGGCCAGCCAGCCGGGCAGCAGCAGTTCAATCATAACGGGCCGTCCTCACGCCGGCGCACCACCTGGCCCTGCAGATCGTGGGCATGATTATGGTGATGCCGGTAAACGGCCAGCTGTTCGACGCCGTGATAACCGAACATGGCGATAAATTCCGGATGGGCGGAGACCGTTTCCGGCGAGCCGGAGCAGCAAATATGCTGGTTCAGGCATAAGACCTCGTCGGTCTTCGCCATGACCAGATGCAAATCATGGGAGACCATCAGCACTCCGCAGCCAAACCTGTGGCGAATTTGGTCGATCAAATCGTATAACGCCACCTGGCCGCTCACGTCCACGCCCTGGGTCGGTTCATCCAACACCAGCAACTGCGGTTTATTGAGCAGCGCGCGCGCCAGCAGCACCCGCTGCATTTCCCCGCCGGATAATTTCTGCATCGGCTGTTCCAGCAAATGAGCGGCCTGGACCTGCGCCAGCGCGGGTAGCACATCGTCTTTGCCGACCCCGGGCCGCAGGCGCATAAAGCGGCCGACCGTCAGCGGCAGCGTGACGTCAAGATGGATTTTTTGCGGCACATAACCGATGCGCAGGCGGGCCGTACGCGACAAGATGCCCGCCGTGGGCGCGATCAGGCCGAGCACTACCCGCACCAGCGTGGATTTTCCGGCGCCGTTCGGACCCATTAAGGTCAGGATCCGGCCGGCGCGCAGCGTTAAAGAGATGTGACTCAAGACGTGTTTTTGCCCGAAGGAGACGGAAATACCGTCAAGCGTTACCAGATTGGTCATGTGAATTACAGTTGCGAAACAGCCAAAATGTTATAATATCACACCCCTAACCGTTGCCGAAGAGAATTATCGCTATGAATTCCCGCAGTAAAAAATTCCCACGCCTGCTGCTGGCCGGCGTATTGACGCTTGCCGCGACCAGTGTCCCGGCCTGGGCTAATATCGTCGCCTCCATCAGGCCGCTGGGATTTATAGCCTCCGCCATCGGCGACGGCGTGATGCCGACCGATGTCCTGTTGCCTGATGGCGCGTCGCCTCATGACTATGCGCTGCGGCCCTCCGACATCAAACGTATCCAGAACGCCTCCCTGTTGGTCTGGGTCGGTCCGGAACTGGAAGCCTTTATGAGCAAGCCGGCGGCGGCCTTGCCGGCGGACAAAAACCTGATGCTGTCCACGCTGCCGTCTGTCCGCCCGCTGCTGATAAAAGGTGCGGAGCACGACGACCCGGCGGATTCGGCCCACGCGGACGACCACCATCACGGCGAATATAATATGCATTTGTGGATGTCGCCGGAGATTGCCAAACAGGCCGCTTTCGCCATCCACGACCAATTATTGCGGCTGATGCCCGAAAAAAAATCACAATTGGACGCGAATCTGCTGTTTTTCACCGCGGCATTGACAAAAAATGACAAAAATATCGCTACAATGCTAGCGCCGGTAAGCGGAAAAGGGTATTTCGTATTTCACGATGCCTATGGCTATTTCGAACAACACTATGGCCTGACCCCTTTGGGGTATTTCACCGTTAATCCCGAAATCCAACCGGGCGCCCAGGCATTACACCATATTCGAACACAGTTGGTTGAGCAAAAAGCCGTGTGCATATTTGCTGAGCCACAATTCAGGCCAGCCGTTATCAACGCTGTGGCCCAGGGAACGAGCGTGCGTATCGGCACCCTCGACCCGCTGGGGACTGGTATCGCATTGGGCAAGGCAAGCTACATTGACTTCCTGCTGCAATTGACGAACCAGTACGTGAGCTGCCTGGAGAAGAACTCATGAGGATAGTAATAAGTGCAGCAGATACTTCGCTCTATCACGCTGGCGTATAATAATCTGCCCCGACCCCACCGCGTCATGCTGGGGTCGCTCACCGTGGTTACCCTGGCCGTGGCGGTATGGCGGCCATACGTCTATTCCCCTGTTATGGAACCCACCGTCAGCCGGCCCGCGCCGGCGGTCGACGCGCCGGCCCGCGCTCTGGCCCCCGAGGCCAGCGAGCCTATCGATCAATCCGCCGCCGATAACGACGACGATGTGCCGCCGGAAGATGAACTGGACGAGAAGGTGACGGATGAAACGGGCGTCCATGAATATGTGGTGTCCACCGGCGATACCCTGGGCAGTATTTTGACGCAGTATGGCATCGATATGTCCGATATCGGCCAACTGGCCCAGCAGTTTCCCGATCTGCGTAATCTGAAGATCGGCCAGCAAATTTCCTGGACCCTGAACGACGCCGGTGAACTGCAGCGCCTGACCTGGGAAATGTCGCGCCGGGAAACCCGCACCTATGACCGCATTGACGGTGGTTTTAAACAAAGCGTGGCCAATCTGGCAGGCGAGTGGAAAAATATAGCGCTGACAGGCCAGCTCAACGGCAGCTTTGTCAACAGCGCCCGCGCCTCTGGATTGTCAAACGCCGAAGTCAGCGCGGTCATTAAGGCTATGCAGTGGCAGCTCGATTTTCGCAAGCTGCAAAAAGGCGATAAGTTCGCCGTGCTGACCTCCCGGGAAATGCTCGACGGGCGCAGCGAGCAAAGCGAACTGGTGGCCGTGCGCATCAACACCGGCGGCAAGGATTATTATTCCTTCCGCGCCGAGGACGGTAAATTTTACAACAACGACGGCGCCGGCCTGGCGCGCGGTTTTATGCGTTTTCCCACCATGAAGCAGTTCCGCGTATCCTCTAACTTCAATCCCCGGCGCTTGAATCCCGTGACCGGGCATATCGCTCCGCACCGCGGCGTGGATTTCGCCATGCCGGTGGGCACACCGGTGCTGGCGGTGGGCGACGGCGAGGTGGTGGTCAGCAAAAACGGCGACGGCGCCGGCAATTACGTGGCCATACGGCACGGGCGCCAATATACCACCCGCTATATGCATTTAAAGAAATTGTTGGTGAAGCCGGGCCAGAAGGTGAAACGTGGCGATCGCATTGCGCTCTCCGGCAATACCGGGCGTTCCACCGGGCCGCATCTGCATTATGAAATCTGGGTCAACCAGCAGGCGGTCAATCCGCTGACCGCCAAGCTGCCGGTTACCGAAGGCCTGAGCGGCAAAGAGCGCCTGGACTATCTGGCGCAGGTCAGGCAAGCCATGCCGCAGCTTCAATTCGACTGATATGTTATCTTAACGGCAGCCGATAGATGATCGGCTGCCGTTTTATGTTTATGATTACCGCTACATTATGCCAAGAAGGGACATAGAGCCCGCCTCATCAATCGACAGCACGGGTTTTCGACCGTCAGGGCGATTGAAAGCAAAGAGAGTTGCATGGAAAACGATAACAAGATCACCGCCGTTGAATTCATTCCGCAATTTAAAACCGAGTTCTATCACCCGCGCTACTGGGGCGTCTGGTGCGGTATCGGCTTAATCGCCGGCGCGACCTTTATCCCGCCGCGTTTACGCGATCCGGTATTGGGCGGCATCGGCCGGATGGTGGGTAAACTCGCCAAAGGCGCGCGCCATCGCGCCCGGGCCAATTTACTGTACTGCCTGCCTGAGCTGAGCGAACCGGCGCGGGAAAAAATCATTGACGATATGTTCGCCACGGTACCGCAATCCACGGTGCTGATGGCCGAGCTGGCTTGCCGGAATCCCGACAGGTTGTCAAGCCGGGTTCATTGGCACCACGAGGAGATTATTGCGCAGGCTACGGCGCAGCAGCGCAATATTATTTTCCTGGTGCCGCACGGCTGGGCGGTGGATGTGCCGGCCATGCTGATGTCGGCGCGCGGGCAGAAGGTCGCCGGTATGTTCCATAACCAGCGCAACGAACTGGTGGACTATATGTGGAATCGGGTGCGGCGCCGCTTCGGCGGGCGGCTGCACGCGCGCAACGACGGGGTTAAGCCTTTTGTCAGCTCGGTGCGGCAGGGGTGGTGGGGGTATTACCTGCCGGACCAGGATCATGGGCCTGAGCATAGCGAGTTCGTGGATTTTTTCGCCACTTATAAGGCGACGCTGCCGGCAATTGGCCGTTTGATGAAAATCTGTCGGGCGGCGGTAATCCCACTATTTCCGGTATACAACAGTAAGACCAGCCAGCTGGATATTTATGTGCGTCCGCCAATGGACGATATTGCCGGCCAGGACGATCGCTATATTGCCCGGCGGATGAACGAGGAAGTGGAAAACCTGGTGGGGCCGAATCCGGAGCAATATACCTGGATCCTGAAACTACTGAAAACGCGCAAGCCCGGCGATAAAGATCCCTATAAGCGTTAATTGCCCAGAACAGGCAAGAAAAAAGACCCCATAGGTACGTTCTCCCTTAAACACGACTGCTGTAAGCGCGGTGTTGGCGGGCCTACCGCACCATGGGGCGCTCGGTCGGGCGGGAATACCACGCCCGATTCGACCCCATCGGCACGCTCTCCCTTAACCCGTCCGCGTTGAGTTCGGGGTTGGCGGGCCTACCGCACCATGGGGCGCTCGGTCGGGCGGGAATACCACGCCCGATTCGAACCCATTGGCACGCTCTCCCTTAACCCGTCTGCGTCGAGCTCGGGGTTGGCGGGCACAGCATGCCATGGGCGGCTGGTATTACTCCACCAGCAGGATGCGGCTGGTATTGGTGGTGCCCACCATGCTCATCACATCACCCTGGGTGATGATGACCAGATCGCCCGACATCAGGAAGCCTTTATCCCGCAGCAGGTTGGCGGCATGGGTGGCCGCGGCCACGCCGTCGCCGTCGCTGTCAAAATATACCGGCGTGACGCCGCGATAGAGCGCGGTAAGATTGAGCGTATGCTCGTGCCGGGACAGGGCAAAAATAGGCAGGCCTGAGCTGATGCGCGACATCATCAGGGGCGTGCGGCCGGATTCGGTCATGGTGATAATGGCGCTGACCCCCTTGAGATGATTGGCCGCGTACATGCTGGACATGGCAATCGCTTCTTCAATATTATCAAACTGCACGTCCAGGCGATGTTTGGACACATTGATACTGGGGATTTTTTCGGCGCCCAGGCACACCCGTGCCATGGCCGCCACCGTTTCCGCCGGATACTGCCCGGCCGCGGTTTCGGCGGAGAGCATTACCGCATCGGTGCCGTCCAGCACCGCGTTGGCCACGTCCATCACTTCGGCGCGGGTCGGCATCGGGTTGGTGATCATCGATTCCATCATCTGGGTGGCGGTAATCACCGCGCGATTGAGCTTGCGGGCGCGCCGGATCAATTTTTTCTGGATGCCGACCAGTTCCGGATCGCCGATTTCCACCCCCAGATCGCCGCGGGCCACCATCACCACGTCGGAGGCGAGGATAATATCATCCATGGCCTCGTCGCTTGCCACTGCCTCGGCGCGCTCTACCTTGGAGACGATCTTGGCATTGCAGCCGGCGTCGCGGGCCAGGCGGCGCGCATAGTTCAAATCCTCGCCGGTGCGCGGGAAGGAGACCGCCAGGTAATCCACGCCGATTTTAGCGGCGGTGATGATGTCGGCCTTGTCTTTTTCGGTCAGCGCCGGCGCCGAGAGGCCGCCGCCCATTTTATTGATGCCCTTGTTATTGGACAACGGACCGCCGACGGTCACCTCGGTAAAGACCTTCATGCCCTGGACTTCACGCACCTTTAGCTGTACGCGGCCATCGTCGAGCAGCAGGACATCGCCGGGCACCACGTCACCGGGCAGGCCTTTATAATCGATGCCTACGCTTTCCCGATCGCCTTCGCCGATGCCCAAGTTGGCATCAAGGAGAAACTTATCGCCCACGCTCAGGAACACCTTGCCTTCCCTGAACGTCGATACGCGAATCTTAGGCCCCTGCAAATCGCCGAGTATGGCCACGTGTCGTCCCAGCTTGGCGGCGATTTCACGTACTTTGTTGGCCCGATTGAAATGATCTTCCGCCGTACCGTGGGAAAAATTAAGGCGAACCACATTGGCGCCGGCGGCAATAATTTTTTCCAGATTATTGTCGCGGTCAGTGGCTGGCCCCAGGGTGGTTACAATCTTGGTTCTTCTGAGCCGTCTGGACATGGATAACTCCGTTGACTTGGGCATTATTGGTGTAGCGAAAACATCGAAACCGGCGGTACTATCAGGCAGCGGTTGGATATCGCCGCCCGTTGCCGCCAGTCCGGCTGTGTTGAGACGTTCCCCATCTTTGAACCGGCCCGGTGTAGCCTGGGCTGCCATGAGGGGTTATTGTTCATATCTTACGATATTAATCAAATTTATACGCTGCTGAATCGGCTTTATCAAAGCGCGATTCCCGTAAAGCTTCCTTGACCCGCTTCAAGTTATCCCTGAATTTCGCACCCCGGCGCAAGGTAAACCCGGTGGCCAGGACATCTATCAGGGTTAATTGGGCAATACGCGATATCATGGGCATAAAGACATCGGTATCCTCCGGCACATCAAGGGCCAGGGTTAGCGTGGCTTCATGGGCCAGGGGCGAGTATTCGGAGGTGATGGCGATAACGGTAGCGTCATTCTCCCGCGCCAGCCGCGCCAGGTCCACCAGCATTTTTGTCCGGCCGGTATGGGATATCAGCACCACGACATCGCCTTCGCTGGAATTCATGCAGCTCATGCGCTGCATGACGATATCCTCGGAATACACGATGGGAATATTAAAGCGGAAAAATTTATTCATGGCGTCATGGGCGACCGCCGCGGACGCGCCCAGGCCGAAGAAGGAAATCTTTTTCGCCTGGGTCAGCAAATCCACCGCCCGGTTGACGGCGCTGATGTCCAGACGGGTTTTGACCTGTTCCAGGCTGGCCATGGTGGATTCAAAAATTTTTACAGTATAGGAATCGACCCCGTCGTTCTCATCGACATTACGGTTTACATAAGGTGTACCATTAGCCAGACTCTGGGCGAGATGTAATTTAAAATCAGGATAGCCTTTGGTATCCAGGCGGCGGCAAAAACGATTGACGGTAGGCTCGCTGACGTCGGCCATCCTGGCCAGTATGGCAATGCTGGAATGGATGGCGGTCTGGGGCGAGGCCAGGATCACGTCCGCCACTTTACGCTCGGATTTACTCAGCAATTCCATATGGCTGTTAATTTTTTCCAGCATGTTCATAAGTTAATAGCTCATGGGTTTAACCGATTTCACACAAAGGAGAAATCATTACCGATTTGATGAAATATACTACGACGCGCGGTGCAAAGGCAGTTAATCTGACCGGCACGGCAGGTTTTTTGCCAGACTATGAGCTGTGTCTAACTTTCAGAAGTGTAATGTATTGACAAAACTGTTAATAAATTACATTTTCATGGCGGACATGGTGTGATTAATGGTGAAAAAAAGCGTTTACACGCGGTTTTTTTGGCATTCTTTTGGCCGGCATCAAAATAAAACCATTTAAAATGTAATAAAATTACAAACATCCTGTACGAGGAGAGGAACATGGCGGTAACATCCATAGCCCAGGCATGCGATCTGGTGATTTTCGGCACCAAAGGCGATCTGGCACGGCGCAAACTGCTGCCCTCGCTATATCAGCTGGAGAAAGCCGGCTCCATTCATCCGGAGACGCGCATTATCGGCGTTGGCCGTGCTGACTGGGACGTGAAAGCCTATACCAAGGTGGTACGCGAAGCGTTGGAAACCTTCATGAAGGAAACCATCGACGAGAAGCTCTGGAAAACGCTCAGCGGCCGCCTGGATTTCTGTAACCTTGACGTTAACGAGACCAAGCACTTCAACCGGCTGGGTGAAAAACTCGACCAGCAGGCCCGGGTGACCATTAACTATTTTGCCATGCCGCCCAATACCTTTGGCGCCATCTGCCAGGGCCTGGGCCAGGCCGGCCTGAATAAAGAGCCGAGCCGGGTGGTGATGGAAAAACCGCTGGGTACCGATCTGGCCTCTTCGCGCGTGATTAACGATCAGGTGGCGGAATATTTCAAAGAGTGCCAGGTTTACCGCATCGACCATTATCTCGGTAAAGAAACGGTGCTCAACCTGCTGGCGCTGCGGTTTGCCAATTCCCTGTTCGCCAGCAATTGGGACAACCGGACTATCGACCATGTCCAGATCACCGTGGCGGAAGAAGTGGGCATCGAGGGTCGCTGGGGCTATTTCGATAAAGCCGGCCAGATGCGCGACATGATCCAAAGCCATCTGCTGCAGATCCTGACCATGATCGCCATGTCGCCGCCATCCGATCTGACCACCGATCGCATCCGCGACGAAAAAGTGAAGGTATTGCGTTCCCTGCGGCCTATCGATCACACCAATGTGCGCGATACCACGGTGCGCGGCCAGTATACCGCCGGGTTTGTACAGGGCAAGAAAGTGCCGGGCTACCTGGAGGAGGAGGGCGCCAACAAGGCCAGCCATACCGAGACCTTTGTGTCTATCCGGGTGGATATCGACAACTGGCGCTGGGCGGGCGTGCCGTTCTATTTGCGCACCGGCAAGCGGTTGCCGACCAAATGTTCCGAAGTGGTGGTGTATTTCAAGAACCCGGCGCTGAATCTGTTCCGCGACTCCTACCAGGAATTGCCGCAGAACAAGCTGACCATCCGCCTGCAACCGGACGAGGGCATGGATATCCAAATCCTCAATAAGGTGCCGGGGCTGGATCATAAGCATCGCCTGCAAACCACCAAGCTGGATTTGAGTTTCAGTGAAACCTTTAACCAGGAACATCTGGCGGATGCCTACGAACGGCTGCTGCTGGAAACCATGCGCGGCATCCAGGCGCTGTTTGTGCGCCGCGACGAAGTGGAAGAGGCCTGGACCTGGGTGGATTCCATTATGGAAGCCTGGGCGTCCGACAATGACGCGCCCAAGCCTTACCAGGCGGGCACCTGGGGGCCGGTGGCCTCGGTGGCCATGATTACCCGGGACGGCCGTTCCTGGAACGAGTTTGAATAACACCGCATTCCCCACCGGTGCCGGGTTGATCCCGCGCCGGTAATTTTTAGCCCGGTGTTTTGGCGTGCCACGCCTTAAACACGCGGTGATGATGTTCATACGGAGACAGCAAGTCATGAAGCATTGGAAAACAAGCGCGGAAACTATCCTGACCTCAGGCCCGGTAGTACCCGTTATCGTTATCAATAAGCTGGAACACGCGGTTCCTTTAGCCAAAGCGCTGGTCGCCGGCGGTGTGCGTGTACTGGAAGTCACGTTGCGCACCCCCTGCGCGATGGACGCCATCCGCGCCATCGCCAAAGAAGTGCCCGAGGCCATCGTCGGCGCGGGCACCGTGACCAATGTGGAGCAGTTGGCGGAAGTGACCGCTGCCGGCGCGCAGTTCGCCATCAGCCCTGGCCTGACCGAACCCTTGCTGAAAGCGGCCGTCGCGGGTACCATTCCGCTGATACCGGGTATCGCCACTGTTTCCGAACTGATGCTCGGTATGGATTACGGCCTGCGCGAGTTCAAATTTTTCCCGGCCGAGGCCAACGGCGGCGTCAAGGCGCTGCAAGCGATTGCCGGTCCGTTCTCGCAGGTGCGTTTCTGCCCCACCGGCGGCATTTCACCGAAGAACTACCGTGATTACCTGGCGCTGAAAAGCGTGCTGTGTATCGGCGGTTCCTGGCTGGTGCCTAACGATGCGCTGGAAGCGGGCGATTATGCGCGCATCACCGAACTGGCTAAAGAAGCGGTGGCCGGCGCCAAGCTTTAAGCCGGCGCGCATCCGCTCCCGCCATTCAGGCAGGTAATAAGGGCTCCTTCGCAAGAGGAGCTTTTTTTTTGGTTCAGGCCTGGCGCATCAGCCGCTGACCTTGACCGCCGCGGCACAGGCTTTGGCATCCTTTACCGCCTCTTCCACCGTCTGCGCCATGGCCAGGGCCACGCCAAGACGGCGCTTGCCGCCGATTTCCGGCTTGCCGAATAGCCTGATCTGCGTTTGCGCTTTCAGCGCCTGCTCCAGGCCGCTGAAACGCACGTCGCTGCTGGTCAGCTCCGGCAGGATAACCGCCGACGCCGCCGGGCCGTACTGGCGGATCGCGCCGACGGGCAGGCCGAGGAAGGCGCGCACATGCAGGGCGAATTCGGACAGATCCTGGGAGATAAGGGTCACCATGCCGGTATCATGCGGACGCGGCGACACTTCGCTGAATATCACCTCGTCGCCGCGCACAAACAGCTCAACGCCGAACAATCCGCGGCCGCCCAGGGCGGTCACGACCTGTTGTGCGATATCCCGCGCCCGTTGCAATGCCACCGCGCTCATGTGCTGCGGCTGCCAGGATTCCCGGTAATCGCCGTCCTCCTGGCGATGACCGATGGGATCGCAGAAATGGATACCATCGACGGCGCTGACGGTAAGCAGGGTAATTTCAAAATCAAAGGGGACCAGGCCCTCGACAATCACCTTGCCGCCGCCGGCGCGGCCGCCCTGCTGCGCATAGTTCCAGGCCGCGTCCAGGCCGGCGGCCGCGCGTACCAGGCTCTGGCCTTTACCCGACGAACTCATCACCGGTTTGATAATCAAAGGATATCCGATTGCCGATACCGCCTGGTCCAGCCCGGCGCGGTCGGCGGCAAAACGGTAGGCGGAAGTGGGCAGGCCCAGCGTTTCCGCCGCCAGGCGGCGGATGCCCTCGCGGTTCATGGTCAGGCGCGTGGCCTGCGCGCAGGGCACCACACGATGGCCCTCATGTTCAAGGGCTACCAGCATGTCGGTGGCGATGGCTTCGATTTCCGGCACGATAAAATCGGGCCGTTCCAGTTCAATCACCGCCCTGAGCGCATCGCCGTCCAGCATATTGATGACGTGCGCGCGATGGGCGACATGCATCGCCGGGGCGTTCGCATAACGATCGACGGCAATCACCTCGACGCCAAGCCGTTGACACTCAATCGCCACCTCTTTGCCCAGTTCACCGCTGCCCAGCAGCATGACCCGCGTGGCGCCGGGACGTAACGCCGTGCCTATGATTAACATCCGCTTTCCCCTGACCTGATAAAAATTGCGCGCAGTATAAACGAAAACGATTGCGCGTGCAGCAGCGCCGGTACGATGAGGGGAGAGCAGGACGTGGGAATCGGCCTGGACGCCGCCAAAAACGCCCGGCTTTTGTTATAGTTCGTATAATTCCCGTTCTCAACGTAATTTTAACCGGCTATTATCATTCAATACCTTGAGAACGGATAATCAGAACAAGTGGAGGTTTTATGCATAAAACGGGAATCGGCCTGTTAGGCGTCATCGTCATCGGCATGTTGCTGCCGTCACTCGCGGCCGCGGAAGATCAAACACCGCAGGCGGCTGGGCAGGCCGCCGCCTCGCAAACGTCCACGGAAGGCGCGTCCACCACTCAGCAGCCCGCCGGACAGACGCAGAATACCCAACCGGGCACCGCCGCCCCGGCGCCGGCGAATACCGCCGCTCCGGCACAGACACCGCCGGCTAATGACGCCGCGCCGGCCCCGGCAACGCCGCCGGCCGCCGCCCCGGTTAAAAAACAGCCGGAGGAGCCCCCGGCCGCCGATAAACCGGCGCCGGCTAAAAAGGCCCCGGCGGAGAAGGCCAAGGCGGAAGCCGCGCCGGCCGCCGCCGATAATAAAACGCCGGCCGCCGCCGATAATAAAACGCCGGCGGCGAAGGAACCGGCCAAAAAAAGCCAGCCCGGGAAGACGTATAAGGTTGCGGCCTGTCCCGATCTCAACGCCCCCCAGGTGGCGGAACTGATTAAACAGGACTACACCCAGAATCGCTTTCCCCACACCGACGACGATAAAAAGGCCCTGGGCGGCGACACCATTGTCGCGCAGGTCAACCCCGAGGATATCACCGGCAACGGCGACAACTGGCAGGCGCCGCTGAAAATTCGCGGGCAAACCGCCGATCGCGCCTATGCTGTGAACCTTGATTGTGAAAAAGGTGAAATAAGTTATTCCCTCCAGCAATAACACTCCCTGCCGGACGCGCGGCGTGAAATGCGCGTCCGGACATCGGCGGCCCCGCTATCTTTGCAAACCCTTTTAACAACTTGACACAAAATCCGCTAGGTTAGGACATGTGGCGCCGGGCACCGTCCGGCATACACCACCTAAAGGGGAACGGCAATGAATCAGTGGCTGCAGAAAATCCAGACCCTGGTCCAGCAAAAGGGCGGGCCGGGGGATCAGGGCGGCAACCTGGCGGGCCTGCTGGCGCCCGGAGCGCTTGGCGGGCTGGCCGGCCTGCTGGTGGCCAATAAATCGTCACGCAAGATGATGGGCGCGGTGGGCAAGAACGCCCTGTTTATCGGCGGCGGCGCCGCGATAGGCGCGGTGCTGTGGGACCAATATAAAAAACGCGTGCGCGAAACCCATCAGCACGATGCGCAGTTTACCCAGCCTCCTACTCCCATCGACCGTCGCACGCAGCGGCTGGTGACGGCCCTGGTCTTTGCCGCCAAGGCCGACGGCCACATCGACGACCATGAGCAACGGGCCATTCGGGACAACCTGCAGCAGTTGGGACTGGGCGAGGATGTGGAGCATCTGGTCCAGGACGCCATCGCCCAGCCGCTGGACCCGGCGCGCCTGGCGCAGGATATTCACGGCGAGGACGAGGCCCTGGAGATCTATTACCTCAGCTGCACGGTGGTCGACGTCGATCATTTTATGGAAAGAAGCTATATGGATGCGCTGGCGCTGGCGCTGAAAATTCCTGATGACGTAAAAACCGGCCTCGAACAACAGCTTAAAGCCCAGATAACCGCCGTCCCGCCACGCTGACCCCCCGTTGCCGGCGCAGGCGATAAAATCGGCTGCGCTTGGCAACCCGGCATATTCGTGCCACTCTGTTTCTTATGAGAAATAAGGAAGGGTGCGTATGAGATTTCCCCCAATAGCTGAAAAAAGACCGCATAACCTGACCGTGCATGGTGAGACACGCGTCGATGATTATTACTGGCTGCGCGACGACAAACGTGAAGACCCCGCCGTGCTGGACTACCTGGCCCAAGAGAATACCTATGGCGAAGCCATGATGGAGGGCCATGAGGAGCTGCGCCACCGCTTATTTACCGAAATGGTGGAGCGCATACCGCCGCAGGATCGCTCGGTACCCTACGTCCGGCGCGGTTATCGTTACCAAAGCCGCTATGAGCAAGGCAATGAGTACGCCATCTATACCCGCCAGCGCGCCGATCTGCCCGAAACGGCCGAATGGGAGATCCTGCTTGACGGCAACAAGCGCGCGGCGCAAAGCGAGTTCTATACCATGGGGGCGCTTGAGATCAGTCCGGATAACGCCATCATGGCGGCGGCGGAGGATTTTCTGTCACGGCGCCTGTACGGCATTCGTTTCAAGAACCTGGCCCGCGATTCGTGGTATCCGGAAGTGCTCGAGGATGCCTCGTCGGGTTTTGAATGGACCAGCGATTCACAGATCCTCTACTACGTGCGCAAGCATAAAAAAACGCTGCTGCCCTACCAGGTCTACCGTCACCGGGTCGGCACCTCGCCGGCGCAGGATGAGCTGGTGTATGAGGAAAAAGACGACACATTTTATGTCAGCGTGCATAAAACCACGTCGGAACGTTATATTATTATTGCGCTGGGCAGCACCACGTCGGGCGAGATCCTGCTGCTGGACGCCGACGATCCCCAGGCCAGCCCGCAGGTATTCCTGACCCGCCGCCATGACCATGAGTATTCGCTGGATCACTTCCAGGGCCATTTTTACGTCCGCTCCAACCGCGAAGGCAAGAATTTTGCCCTTTACCGCTGCGAAACGGGCGATGAGAAATTGTGGCAAACGGTGATCCCGGCCAGGGACGATGTGGTATTGGAAAACTTTACCTTATTCAGCGATTGGCTGGTGGTGGAGGAACGTCACCAGGGCCTGACCAGCCTGCGGCAGATGCATTGGCAGACCGGGGAGGAGAAGGGCATCGCCTTTGACGACCCCACCTATGTTACCTGGCTGGCCTACAATCCCGATCCGCACAGCGCGTGGCTGCGCTATGGTTATTCCTCCATGACCACGCCGACCACGCTGTTTGAGCTGAATATGGATACCGGGGAGCGCAGGCTGCTGAAACAGTCGCAGGTGAAAAATTTTGATGCCGAGCACTACCGCAGCGAGCGGCTATGGGTTCCCGCCCGCGACGGCGTCGAGGTGCCGGTGTCGCTGGTCTATCGCAAGGATCTGTTCCAGCGCGGGCAAAATCCGCTGCTGGTCTACGGCTATGGTTCCTACGGCAGCAGCATGGATCCCGATTTCAGCGCCAGCCGGCTGAGCCTGCTTGACCGCGGATTCGTCTTCGCCCTGGCGCATATCCGCGGCGGCGGTGAATTAGGCCAGCAGTGGTATGAAGACGGCAAGCTCTTCAACAAGCTCAATACCTTTAACGACTTTATCGACGTCAGCCGGCATCTGCTGGCTAACGGCTATGGGGACGAAAAACAAGCCTTTGCCATGGGCGGCAGCGCCGGTGGCCTGCTGATGGGCGCGGTGATCAATATGGCGCCGGATCTGTTTAAAGGCGTGGTGGCCCAGGTGCCCTTCGTGGATGTCGTGACCACCATGCTTGATGACAGCATACCGCTGACCACCGGAGAATATGACGAGTGGGGCAATCCGCAGGAAAAAGACTACTACGACTATATCAAGCGCTACAGTCCCTATGATCGGGTCAGCGCCCAGCCTTACCCGCATCTGCTGGTCACCACCGGTTTACATGACTCCCAGGTGCAGTATTGGGAGCCGGCGAAATGGGTGGCGAAGCTCCGGGCGATGAAGACTAACGATAATCTGCTGCTGCTGTGTACCGACATGGACTCCGGACACGGCGGCAAATCCGGGCGTTTCAAGGGCTACGAAGGTATTGCCATGGAGTATACCTTTATCCTGTCCCTGACGGACAAGGCGCCGCCGGCGGCATAATACGGCGGCGAAAGCATCTCAGGCGGCGCATTTCATTTATTGATGCGCTGCGTCTGAGGACTGCTTCAGGTAATGGTTAATGCTGTAACGCATATCCGCCGACAGGTCCTTGAGGTTGTTGAGCATCCACTTCAAATAGCCGGGGTCCTCGCGCGCGATCCGTTCCATCGGCTGGCCCCGGTATTTGCCGAATTTTAACGTCGTAAGCAGGGTGGTTTCATTGCTTAAGGCCGCCATTTGCTCGGCGCTCCAGCCGGAATCCCCGATGATTTTCACCAGCAGGGCCGCGGTGACGTAACAATCATACAGGGCGCGATGGGGATAGAGACCCTCCGGCACGGCGACCTCGAGACCCAGCGCATAGCGCAGGTACTGGTTGCTGTATTTCAAACCCGGGTAGAGCTTGCGCGCAAGCTTGACCGTGCAGATCCATTGACCATGCATTTCCGGCAACATGCGCCGGTCGAATGCGGCGTTATGCGCCACGTAATACGGGCTGCCGTGATAGCGGCCAATCACCTTGGCGATACGCGGCTTATCCTCGACCATGGCTTCGGTGATATGGTGGATGGCCATGGCCTCGTAGACCGATGGGCCGGTCGGGGTTGACCAGATCGCTCATGGCATTGCATAACCGGCCGTCAACGACGTCCACCGAGGCGACTTCCACGACGCCGCCGTCCAGTCCGCAGGTTTCGGTATCGATAACACGAAAAGACATGACGTTACCTGTCCAAGGCTAAATAAAAAAGCCATTATGCCCTGAATAGCGCCGACAAAAAACCCGCATCAGATGCGGGTTTAATATGGGTTAGCCTTACACGATATCAGGCTGGGTCTTTCTGTTACGCTTGTCGGCGCGTTTTTCTTCCGGCGATTTCAGCGGTTTCTTTTTGGTGTCTTTCTTACGATCCATTCCCTTACTCATATTTACCTCTCTGTAAAAGAACCGGAAATGTAGAAATGATTAACTGCCTGTTGGCACTGATAATCAAGTCATTTTGTGCTATTTTGCCGCACGGCGGACGGTGCCGCGCGGGCCGGCAAGCCATGCACCGCGGGCGTGGCGCGCGGCGCCTGCTTGCCTTCCGGCCGTTGGTTCAGGCACGTGCCGGGGCATTGCCAGTCCATTATAGGCCATTGGCGGATTATTTTCGTGGCTCATATGGCAAACGGGAAAAATTCAGCGACGCCTGGCGATAAAAGGCCACCCGCTCGCGAAAATAAGCGCGCAAAGGCTCTGGCTGTTCCCGTTCCACATGCTCGGCGACCACCGGCATATTGTACCGCTCCTTGAACGCCACGCCGGACGCGGCCAGATCGACATTGATCTTGTCCATCGCCTCGCTGCCCAGTGTGGCCAGATTATATTGCATACCGCCTCCTGCCGCTTGTAAGGTCAATGCTGCTAAAAATAAGGTACTGCGCGGCAAAACGCAAGGGTCGGCGGGACAGCGATACAAATAATAATCGTTTGTATTAACAGCCGACGCAATAATATGGCTATCATTGTCCGAAATAATGGCCTGGCGTATTCATAATACAAATAAGAATACCTATCACTACCATTAATAAATAATGATTTTATAGAAAAAATCTCATTATAAAAATAAATAACCATATGAATTTAATACATAAAAAATATTAAATTACTCATTGGTTAAATTATAGTGTAATTTTTGTTAGCATTTGGGCATAATGTTTATATTCGTATTGGCGTAATCATCATAAGGAAGCCTGCCCATGCTAAAACAAGAAATGGCAATAAAGCTTAACGAGCAACTCAATCTGGAATTTTTTTCCGCCAATCTTTATCTGCAAATGAGCGCCTGGTGCAGTGATAAGGGCTACGAAGGCGCATCGGCCTTTCTCAAGACCCAATCTCTGGAAGAGATGGACCATATGCGCCGCCTGTTCGACTATCTCAACGATACCGGCACCATGCCGGTGCTGGGCGCAATCGAGGCGCCGCCAACCGGTTTTACCTCATTGGCCGAGCTGTTTAAGCGCACCTATGAACATGAGCAGATGATCACGGTGAAAATCAACGAACTGGTCCATGCGGCGATGATCTCCCAGGACTATTCGACGTTTAACTTCCTGCAGTGGTACGTCTCCGAACAGCACGAAGAAGAAAAATTGTTTAAATCCATCCTCGACAAACTGGCGCTGGTGGATACCAATAACAGCGGACTGTTCTTTATCGATCAGGATTTGAAAAAAATGAACGGTGGCGACAATACGGCCGCGCCGATGTAAATCCCCGCGCGGACAGTGGTTTGCTCGACTTCAGCCCCGGCTGCCGTTATCATCAGTTTGCGTCCAGGCAAACCGGTAGCAGCGCCGGGTTTTTTGTTTCCCAAGAATAAACGAATAACCGGCAATGCTCCCGCGGTGGACCGCCAAGCGTCGGTTTAACCGACAGGATACCCGTTCAGTCTTAGGAAACGACATCGATGTCAAGCCAACCTTTTACCGCGCCCCTGTTGACGCTGTTAGTCACTGCCCTGACTTTGTTGGGATCGCAACAGGCCCAGGCGCATGCGCACCTGAAAACGCAATATCCGGCGGCCAACGCCACCATGACCGCCGCGCCGCAGGCATTAACGCTCACCTTCAGCGAGGGCATCGAGCCTGGCTTCAGCGGCCTGACCCTAACCGGCCCCGGCAACGCCGTCATCCCCACCGGCGCCATCAAGGTCGACCCCGCCAACCCTAAGCAGATCATCGTGCCCATTAAAAAGCCCCTGGCCGCCGGCGAGTATCAAGTGCAATGGCATGTGGTATCGGTGGACAGTCATAAAACCCAAGGCAATTATCACTTCAGCGTTAAATAGATGCTAAGCCTGGCGGAGTGCTATTCCGCCTGCCGCTATCTCCATATCGCGGCGGTAATGCAGGCGTTCGGTACCGCCCTGTTTTGCGAGTACCTGGCGCCGCCAGCGCTGCGCGCCGGCCTGCGCGCATCCCTGGGCGCGCCCTTGCGCGTTCTGGCCTGGGTCGCCCTGGCGTCGGCGGTCGTCCTGCTGGGGCTGCAAGCCGGGCAAATGGGGGACGGCTGGACGCAAACCCTTTCCCCCGCCATCTGGGCGGCGGTGCTCGGCACCGCCTTCGGCACTGTCTGGCTGTGGCATATGGCTATCGCGCTGGCGGCGGTGTTGGCCGCGGGCCATGGGCCGATGACCGCCATCAGGCAGCGGGCATTGCTCGCCGCCATGGCCGGCCTGCTGGCAAGCCTGGCGCTGGTAGGCCACACGGCGATGAGCGAGGGACTGCGCGGCGTCATGCAGCGGCTCAATCAAATGGTGCATCTGTTTTCCGCCGCCTGGTGGCTGGGCGGGCTGCTGCCGCTGCTGTTTTGTCTGCCGCTGCTACGCGAGACGGCGCGTCCGGACGCGCTGCGCGCGCTGATTCGTTTTTCGCGCAGCGGACATGCTGCGGTGGCGCTGGTCATTTTCACCGGTATCGTCAATACCGCGCTGGTTCTGGGCCATTGGCCGCTCGATGGGTCGGCGCCGTACCAGCGGCTGCTGCTGATAAAAATAGCCGTGGTGGCGGTGATGGTGATCCTGGCGGTAACCAATCGTTATGCCGTGGTTCCCGCCATGGCGCGCCACCATCCCGCGGCTATTCGTATCTTGACCTTGCTGACGCTTGCGGAGATGATTCTTGGTAATCTGGTACTGATTTTGGTGAGTATTTTCGCCACGCTTGAACCCTGATCACATCCTGGCGCCGCCCAGGCGTCAGGTCCAATAGTAGGATAAAACATGAAAACCCGGAGTATCGCGTTATTGCTGTTAGCCTTTACCGCCCAGGCGGTCAGCGCGGCGCAAATTATCACCGTCAGCAAGTTTCAGTTCGGCAAGCAATGGGCCTTTACCAAAGAAGAGGTGCAATTGCTCTGCCGCCCGGACGGCTCGCTGTTTGCTCTGAATATGAGCACCCTGATGCAGTATCCCCTCAATGAACCGGCCACCCGTGCCATGGCCAGCGGCCAGGTCAACGCGACGCCCATTGACGCCATCCTGCTGGACGACCCTGCTAATCCGGGGCACAAGATGAGCATCGCGCCGTTTGTCGAGCGCGCCGGCCAATTGTGCAACGCACCGGGCTGAGATGCCGGGATAGGACCCTCTTGCCGGCTGCGGGGCAGGGATATGTTTAGTGAGCTTATAGTTTAATATGTTAATAATTATAAGTGTGCTTGATATCACAAAGTTATCATTTGGTGAAACAATAGCGCCGGTAATGCGAGGCCGGCGATGGAAAAATCCCTGTGCGTCTCTATACTCATCAAGTGTAAGGCTAAACAGCTTACATTAATGCCAACTTTTAGCGCACGGCTCTCTCCCAAGAGCCATTTCCCTAGACCGAATATAGGAATCGTATTCGGTCTTTTTTTATGTCATTGATTTATATGAATAAGATTTGAACATCCGAAGTTGCCCGACATTTGTCCGAAAACTGATATCCGGTCTAAACTGACCCTACCCAGATTTGACGGACACGCTGTTAAGTGGGGTAAACTCATTGACGGAGGCGATCCATGACGAAATCGACAGCTGTTAAAAATAAGCCACGTAATCAATACACGCCCGAATTTCGCAAGCAAGCGTTGCCACTGGCCGATACCGTCGGCACAGTGCCAATGGTTGGCTAAGCCCGGAACAATAGGAACGAAAGAATCTCGCTTAGGGCTGTGTCCGTTATTGCTGGGTAGGATCACTGTTGCCCTACGCTGAAAACAGCTTCACGTAATCCGGGTGGGTAACCTGCGGCATCCTGCCGGCCCGTCGCTCGCTGATGGAAGAACACCGCAAACGGAACCTGTCTGGGTGTAAAAAAATAGCCGGACCCGACGGCCCGGCCGACAAGATTAGCCTGCAAAAACAACCCGCTAATAATGCAAAAAGAGAAACATGTGTGAGGCTGTATAATGACAGAGCGTGCCTCAATGGTTCCATAACGGTTCCCTATATTGCCAAATCGGTATGATGGGCACGGCAGTCAGTATCGTCAGGTCAATGTCGAACGGCAAGGCGAGTTCGTCATCCGCTTACCTATGAATCATCATGTAAAGAGCATGTTACGGGAGGGGAGTTACTAGGTTCGGCAAGTTAGTTTGGGAGAAGCGTGTCATAGATAATAATTCGTACCGTCCGCTTGAACAACCTTGGCATCCTCAATAATGTTGAGTATAGGCAAGACGGCCATCGTCATGATTTACGGTAGCCATTTTGTAGACACCTTTTCAAATGATCTATTTAATTTATTGTATTTATGGTTTTTTTTAACAGCGTGAAGAGTGTTCGATCTTTTTTTATGGAAAGAAGCGACGTGGTTTATCAGTTTCAGTCGTCTTCAGCAATCAAACGGAACCGGAGGCTGGATATTGATGACAAACTGGGATCGGTAAAGGGGGGCGAGACGGCTTGGCAAACGGGTATGGATTGCTGTAAACGGCAGTGAATGAAAGGGTGCATGAGGCCGATGCAGGAGATATGCACCCATAATGTAAATAGCCTGGTGTTTTAAGCCTGCTAGACGCGGAATCTTCTGCAACCAATCCTGAAAATTCACATGGCGTCAATATCAACGGCATTTAACGGCTTAACATATATAACAATGGCCTGAAGGGAAATGACCGGCCTGTTTGATTTTATGAAGAGAAGGAAAAGGCCATTTAAAATAGCCTTTATGCTTCTCATTAAGAATGATTGAATGTGACGATTTGGCACGCATTTAGTACTGTACCATCGGCAAGGCCGAAATGCTTTGCCGTTTTCTTACCGCACGCGACGGTGGTTGACAAAAGCTGCAGACAAATCCATGAATTGGATGATGGGCATAGGTAATAAATTTGCCATGGCAATGATTACACGACGTTAATTGCAGCATGCCGCTATTCATAAATCGCACCAAAATCCAGGCTCGGGTTATGCTCAGAAGCGGTGGTTCATTATCCAACAGCGGGCATTGTTCAAGATATAAACCGTAAGCCTGGATAATTGTCACGAGATCGCCGGCGTCACCGTTTTTCTTTAATACCTGAAATATATTATAAAATGTGGATGAGTGCATATTCTGCTCCCATGTCATATACCAGTCGGTAGAAAATGGCAGCATCCCTTTGGGCGGCGAGTTACCGCGCAACTCTTTATATAAGTTGACTAATCTTGCGCGGCTTATCTGCGTTTCACATTCGAGCATTTGTAGCCTGGCGCCCAGGGTAATAAGTGCTATGGCTATCTGGATATCTTTTGCTTCCTGGACAATGCTTTTGCTCATTATGGATGTACTTTTTTATGGGGCAGCGGTATTATTTTTGCGCTTGTATGTTTTATTAACGACCCAGACAGTAAAATACCTGTATGAAGTTGTTGCAGGTCGTCCACCCGAGAATCCCATGTTAACAATCTGATGGTTTGAGGCTCATCGAAACGAAACAAGCATAACAGCTGGCTGGCTTCCGATAATTTGGTCATCTGGGAGGGCAGCAAATTTTTCAGCGTATCAGCCATGGCGTCATCAATACCCAGGCGGAACATTGCCAGGGCCTTGTCCTGGTTTATCAGGAGTTGCGCCAGGTATAAATAAGAGAAGTTAAAATCATGAATATGTTTACAAATTTCTTTGCTATCCATTCTGTTGTCTCCTTAAAATCACAATGATCCTATTTATCAGCAACAACTGTTTGTATAATACACGCCAGCGCTTGGCGTAGCACAGGGCCATGGCGTTATTGAGGGTTGTTTCATTCTTCGTAAAACAACGCTTACCGCATAACTCAGCTCTCACGCAGGTGTCCGTGGCGCGAGCTGACAGGTGACCATTTTAGTAGTATGACGATTTAGCGCAATGATGGTGTTTTAGCGTTCAAGATTCCTTTTCGTCATCCCATATGAAGTTCATATGTAAAGTGAGTAATGATTATGTTTCTTAATGTTTTAAGTATAGCCCTATTGCGAGGGGAAATTTGCATTAAAATTAATTTCCCCTATAAAATCGTGTAATTATAATTTTTTTTTCGTATAATTATCATACAAATCAGATGCTAACCCTTCCGATTTATATTTCTATTTTTTATTAAAAATTAAAGTCACACATAGCCCTTGTAAATTAAAATTTTTTGTCGGATTTTTATTTTGAGTGCATAGTAATTCATTAAATAATTTTATTAGTGGCAAATATACGACTTAAGGGAAATATTTATACTTTATGTATAAAAAATAGTCAGGTCTTACGGGATGTTGTCTTGCGGCAGGCAGCCTGCGACCAAAATATTAATACACCGAATCAACCCGCGGCATAGTAAAACAGTGTTGCCCATGTTGGCATAGTGGGGCCGCTCGAATTTATTTTGTTTGCGGGATAAACCGTGCGGCTCGCCAAACTGCCTTGAGGGTTCTGGCATTCAACCCTCTCTAGGCAGCGACGGCGTTGACTTTTTTCCACCACAGCCGCGCTTGATCATGGGCAGCGCAGGGATTCAGGCACGGTTGGGTCAAAGGACCTGGCGCTGCCAGTATTGCTCGTAGCCCCGTTGTCGTCTTCCGCGCGATGATAGTGAATAAGACGCAATAAACAACGTCGCTATGAAATCTGTAACCATGTTTTTAAATGATCCGTAATTCATGTGAATATTAACGGAATTATTGATGATGGACATTAACCGGGAAAATATAAAAATTCGGTTTATTCATCAATGCTTCTGAAACGGGTTTGTAGAAAAATACATTTAGGGATGTATCTGCCACGGCCATTAAGTACATTGGAACTAAATCCGATAATTGCAGCAGTCAAATGGAGGTGATGATGCGTATATCAGGGTCCGTTGGTCATGGGGGAGTTAATAATCCGGCAGAAGTGGCGGCAGTGCAAACTCTGCTGCAAGCCAACGGGTTTTCAATCAGGAATGATGGCGCTTGCAATCATGAAACCATCCGGGCGATGAAGCGTTTTCAGACCACGTCTCCCCCTCATCCTGACGGGATGATCACTTCAACCGGCAAAACGCTAAAAGAATTATCCGCGGGTCGTTCACCTGACTCGCCAACAGCGACAGGCCAGGAAAGCGGACATGCTGATTCTGGGCGCCTGACGGTCAGCGCCGGGCAGGTGACATTTGACGCCGAAGGCAATGATGATCCCTCCAGTCTCTATTTTAGCCGGCAGCTGCATTGGCCCCAGGGTGTTTCCGGTGTGACCCTGGGCCGCGGCTACGATATGGGCGGCCGCAACAAGAAAACGATTTTTGCAGAGTTAATCCGTGCGGGCATTCCCGCCGACCGGGCAGAAATAATCTCGCGTGCTAACTTGCTTCAGGGGGTGTCCGCGCAGCAATTTGTACTCAAACATAAAAAAGAATGCGGCGTTATTAGCCGCGAGGCGCAGGCTCGCTTGTTCGAGATAGTATACCCGGCATATGTTTTGCGGGCCAAAGCGATTTATGAATATAAAACGGCGCGCTTCCCCGCAAGAACCGCCTGGGAGGCGCTGAAACCGGCTATCAGAGACATCGCCGTCGATTTTGTCTATAAGGGCCTGGGCTTCGAAAGAACAATGAAAGCCTGTATGGGTAATGATATTAAAGCTTTAATTCATTTCATTGAAACTAACGATCAGCTAAAGGTTTATGAAAAGGGTCGCCAGCGCGCGAATTACCTCAGGAAATATCAGTAATATCGAGGTTGAAATGGAACGAAAATGTGTAATGGGAACGATCGTTTGTTTCACATGCTTAAGCGGGGCAGCGCATGCGGCGGCTGATTGTTCGAAGAAAAACAGCGATTCTGAGGTATATATCTGTGCGTTGGATAATCGTGTGGCCGCCGAGAAAGCGCTTAACCGAGAATATGCCGCAGCGAAAAAACGCATCCGCGGCGTTTTCGCCAACGAAGCGCAGGTAAAAAAAGAATACCAGGCCGTATTTTTAGCGGCGCAGCGGAATTGGCTAAATTACCGGGAGAATCACTGCAAGCTGGTGGCCCATGTTGCCGAGAAAAACAGTAATCCGTATAAGGTTTTTACTAATGAATGCGTCACTAAACTTAACGAGGAGAGAGTGAAGGAATTAAAACGCATCCCCTATGATTGAACCAGAGGAAATAGCACTGGCCGAGGTTTGCGGCCAGTCTGCATAAGTAGGCCCCTTTTTGATGCGCATTTCCGCCTGGCGTGATCCGCATCATCTGTCAGCCTGGGGGGCGGCGGTTACATTCCCTGCGGCTGTATCGGCCCCAATCGGCTGAGCTGCTGATAAGCATAATCCCAAAACGCACGGACTTTTGGCGGCATGCGCTGCACATTATTCGCCACCAGCTGGACCGGCAGCGGCAAAGGTTCATATCCAGCCAGCAACCGGACCAGGGTACCGGCAGCCAGGTCGTCCGCCACCTGGTAAGACAGCAGCCGGGTAATGCCTTTACCGGCGCGCGCCGCCAGCAGCTGTGTTTCTATATCATTGAGCAGCAGGCGCGGCGCTAACCTTACCCGGTCGCTATTTTCATGCGGGCCGAAGCGCCATTCACGCAAAACGGGGCGTAGGGTGCCGACGATAGTGTCGTGATCGGCCAACTGCCCAGGTTCCCGTGGCTCCCCGCACCGGGCCAGATACGCCGGGCTGGCTACAATCACCCGTGTGACTTCGCCCAGCCTGCGCGCGACTTTGGATGAATCCTGCAAATGGCCGATGCGTATCGCCACATCAAGCCCTTCATCGATCATATCGAGATTACGGTCGTTCAGCAGCATCTCAATCTGGATATGCGGATAACGTTCAAGAAAGGACAGTACCACCGGCGCCACATGCCGGCGGCCGAACTGTACCGGAGAGGTGATGCGCAGCAAACCGGTGAGCTGAATTTCAGCGGTATCCATTACCGCGTCCTGGTAATCGTTCAACAGCGCGCGGGCGCGCTCTGCCAGCCGCAGGCCGGCCTCGGTCGGCGCCAGCCGCCGCGTGGTGCGCTCCACCAATCTGGCGCCGAACCGTTGCTCCAGCGCGGCAATGGCACGGGTTATCGCCGGAGCGGAGCGGTGCAGCTTACGGGCCGCGCCGGCCAGACTGCCGTGCTGGATTACCGCCACAAAAATAGTCAGTTCATCTAACCGGTCCATAAATTATTCCGATAAATGAAATTATCAATTGCCATATTCCCGCATTCTTTCTACATAACGCAAGAGTATTCTGGAGAGACCACATCAGGAGGTATTTATGCCAACGTTGCAACTTTACGCTACCCCGCATTCCGGGCACTGCCATCGCGTGGCCTTGCTGCTAGGTATGCTTAACCTTACTTATGATGTTATCGACGCCCCGGCCGCCCTACGGCGCACCGCCGATTTCCAGCGCCTGAATCCGGTTGGCCAGATTCCGGTATTGATTGATGGGGATAAGATCCTGACAGACAGTAATGCCATTATGGTGTACCTGGTAAAACGCTACGCGCCGGACAGCCACTGGTTGCCCGAGGAGGCCCTGGCGGCGGCGCAGGTACAGGTATGGTTGTCCAGGGCCGCCGGGGAAGTACGCTACGGTCCCGGCTCCAGCCGGATGGTGGTGCAATTTGCCGCGCCTGAGGATTATCCGGCGGCGCTGGCCATCAGCGGGCGTTTTCTGCCGCAGATGGAACGACATCTGGCTAAACGGGCGTTTTTGGCCACCGACCAGCCCACCATCGGCGATTTGGCCTGCTATAGCTACGTGGCCGCGGCGCCGGAAGGCGGCATTTCGCTGGCGCCCTATCCGGCAATCCGACGTTGGATCACCCGCATCGCCGCGCTGCCAGGTTTCTTCGCCATGCCGTCGCTGCCGCTGCCGCAAACCGCCCAGGAGGAGTGAGCATGTTTCATCCCGACGAATTGCGCGCCCAGGCGCTGGCCGGCTTTGCCGCCGTCAGCGGCGGCATTTATTCCACCATGCCCGAGCAGCACCGCGAATTTTTTGCCGCGCTGCCATACCTGTTTGTCGCGACGCTTGATGATCATGACTGGCCGGTTGCCACGGTATTTAGCGGTCCGAAAGGGTTCGTGCGCGCGCCGGACGCTACGCATTTGCGTATCAGTTCACAGCGCCGGTTGGACGATCCCGCCCAGGCCGCGCTGCAAACCGGCCGGCCAGTCGGCGCGCTTGGGCTGGATTTCAGCAACCGCCGCCGCAATCGAGTTAACGGTTTCGTCGGGCGCACGGATAAAAACCGCATTGAGATTATTGCGCGCCAGAGCTTCGGCAATTGCCCGCAATATATCCAGCGACGCGAGCTGTACCCCGCGCCCGCGCGCCTTTTACCCCTCGAGCGCCTCGGCGCTCTGGACCAGGATGCCAGAACCCTTATCGCGCAGGCTGATACCTGCTTTGTCGCCAGCGCCGCACACGTTGAGCTGGCGGAGGGCGGGGTGGACATCTCACATCGCGGCGGCAAGCCGGGATTTATTTATCTGGATGACGAAACGCTGTGGATCCCGGATTTTCGCGGCAACCGTTATATGAACACGCTGGGTAATTTACTGGCGCAACCGCGCGCGGCGCTGGTATTTATCGATTTTGCCCAGGGGGATATTTTGCATCTGCAGGGAGAAACCCGGATCGTCTGGCAGTTGGCAAGCGGCGAGAATGTACAGGGCGCGGAGCGCTACTGGTGTTTTAAGCTGGTCAGCGCCTGGCGTATGCGACAGGCATTGCCCTGGCGCGGGCGCAATGTGGAGTTTTCTGCGGCGACATTACGCACCGGCATATGGCATGATGATGACCGTCCGTAAGGATTGACCCGCTTCATTACCCGGTTTTAAACGGGCGCACCGCATCCCTTAACGACCGTCCCCGGCGCTGCCGTTGAGCCGTTGGGTGAATGTAAGACGGGAACCTGTGCGGTATTACCAAACAGCGGTGCTATAATGGGCAAGACAAAATAACGCGACTTAGGATAAAACAGTGGAATTTACCACCGAGAAAACCAGTAACGGTGAGTTATTAACCATAACTCTGATAAGCAAAATCGGCGCCGAAAATTACCGCGCACAGGAGAGCATACCGGTCATGTATGCCGACGCCGATGAAATCCGGCGTGCCAAAACGCGATTGCTCTCGCACTTTAACCAGCGTAACGAAGCTGCTGACTAAAACACCGCGCTATGCCAGGCGAAACACCTCCTGCGCGGACTTAAGCGGCATGCCACAATCTACCGCTAGCCGCCCGCGATCGGTACTTAATTCCTATTGCGCCGTGATGCCCGGCGCGAGGTTAATTTGCCGCGTCATCCCTATTAAGCCTGCTAAGGCGGACAGGCGGCGTGCTTGTGGTTGATCGCGATTTCCCCGGCTCAGGCACGCCTGGACAACGGAATAAAGCGAGGGTTAATTCCCAGGGTGCTGATGCAATTTGTTTGATGAATATATAATTATTAAAACAAACTGAGTGATTATAAAAATAGACAAAATGGCTTTATGTCTCGGTGAATAACTATTGTAATACTGGCTTGTGTGATATTTCTAATGAGCGCCAATAGTTATGTGATAATGGCCATTCTTCTATTTTTCCTCATTATTCAGGATTAATATGTATATATCTAATAACGCCGAAACAATTACATCGTTAAATGAATTGCTAAAAAATGAAACCACCAATGAAGGTATTGTAGAAACCAAGAAATTATTCAGCGCCATCAAATCTTTGAATAATACCGACCCAGTACCGGCCCACCAGTTCATCCGACCCAGCAAATCCAAATCCACGCTGGGGCATAACCTGCTGCGTTATTTGTACTTGTCTCACTCTATGCTGCCTGATACCCCTAGGGTTGATGGTAACGTCTCTAACACATCTCGGTTTATCGCCGTGCCGGGAGTCTATCATGACGCCTTATCGCGTCCGGACAGGATGAACAGCACTGCTCATTATCCTGTGGATGCCAATGCAATGTCTGTTACAACCTTAGCCGTCCCCGCCCGCACAGACACCGGCGCGGTATCTTTTCCTGGCGGCAAATGCCAGCCGGCGGGCCGTAAAGCCGCACACAGGCCGTCGCTGGCGAAACAAAATGAAAATGTCGCCAATTATTTGCAGGTCGTCTCCCGGCAGGGAAAGGACGATGGCGCGCAAATAGAATCACTGATAAACCGGGTGATCGATTGCCTGCCACTGCCCGGAGAATACTTAGCGGGATTAACCCGGGTATTATTGCGTAATACCGGTGAGTTTGGTGCCCAACCGGGGGAAAATCTCAGCGTTAACTATCAATTGAGGCAGGTAAAAAGCTGGGTTGCCGGCAATGTGCTCAACGGTACGGTGGATAATTTTATCGCGCAGATTATTCTTAATGCCGGGGCGGGGAAATATGGCGAAAAACCCCGTCTTGCGATTGATATTGCTGGATTAAACCGTAAGATTGATCAGCATTTTGCTATGTTCAAAACCCTGACGGCGGCTTCGGTCAACTTTATTTTTAACCACATCATCGTGCCTGTTATGCCCACGCTTGGCTTGCCGGCAGATAATACCGCCGTAAAGATGAATGATATCGGGGACATTGATTGGGTCTACCTGCACGCAGGCGCGCAATTTGCTCAGGAAATGCATCTTGACGCGGAGCAATGGTCTAGACAGGCGCTGTCATCCTTAGGTTTAGCCCTGGAGGCCATGCTGCTTTCCGATACGGTTTCGCCCGGCCTGATCCGCTTTTTCATCCGTCCCGCCTGCATTTATTTCCTGGTAAATAAAACTGTTGACGGCAAACCGGTAAACGATAGGTATGTTATGGACGACCCCGCCGTCAGGCGGCTGGCGGTGGAGCAGTTCTTCGACGATAGCCGGTTGCTAAAGGAACGTAATAATCCATTCAACCAATTCAGCGAGGCCATGCGGGGTTATCGCACCCGTACCCAATTAGCCGAAGATATTTTACATCAGCGCTGCGCGCCTGAGGCTACCGGTCATTACGCCGTTGATGTGGAGAGCTATAAAAATAATCACGATGAGTATAGCTGTTTAAAAAATAGCGCGGGTGCTAATCCTCTCATTGAGTTATTGCCTGATATTAATGAGCTGTTTCGTAAACAAAATCAACATATCGTCGACTGTTTCCGCGCGGTGGACGTGCTGACGCTGGCGGAAGCCTTTGCCACGCTGTCCCCAACGGATTTGCAACTGCTTAAAAATAACACCGTTAAGGTGGCTAGCGCGCATTTTTCCGCTTATGACCAATATCGAGGCGTGTTGGGAGCGCATACCATTCCACGTAGTACTTATATCATTCCCTTATCGGCAAGCGCGGTATTGTTCTCCACTACTGGCGCTGATGAACACATTTTTGCGCTTGACCGACGCGATACTTCCTACGGCTTAAAACGCATCGACCGCGACCCGCGTCATTATTATGCGTTACTGGATGACATCACGCCGCGTAAAGACCAGGATTATGTCCTGAAAATCATCGCGGGCGCCAGCGAGGCCGCGACATTAAAAAAAACAGGGCAACAACTGGATGATTTAATTCTGAGTTTGTCCAGGCTGGCGCAGGATGATCTGCGACTGCAACTGGATAAAGGCGGTTACGACGCCACCACTCAGGAAAAGGTGCTGCAGGGGATAACGTCTTTAGTACCGTTGCATGATTGTATTTCCGGAATTATCGCCCAGTCGAGGGAAGCGGTAGTTCCCTGCCTGTTTGATGTTTTCAGCCTGATGCCATTACTGGGTAAGGCGGGCTCGTTGGTTTCCCGTATGGCCCTGAAGGGCGGCATAGGGACCGCCGGAGCGGTGCGTATCAGCCTGGCCAGTTATGCGGCCAGGATGTCCCTGACCGAAGCGTTAACCGCCGGTGCCCGGCATTTTGTCCGCCACGCCATGGTGCCCGCCGCCGGCGAACTGAGCCAAAAGGCGCTTATCAGCCTGGCGGTGGACTTAGCCCGCTTTGCCGATCCCGCCATGGTGGAGGTCATGTTCCATGCCGGGGCGGCAGTGAACCGGCGGCTTGTTGCCGCGTTAAAAACCGTCGCCGGGTTTATGCCGGACATTGCGCCCATCCTGCCAAAACTAGACGTGCTCGCACATGCCGGCGGTAACGCGGTAAAGCCCGTTGTTTATAAAACCGCACGGTTGAAAGGAACCCAGCGCTATTTCCCCATCATCCCGTTAAACGGCGATACTTACCGGCGCAAAACCATTTATCTCCTGGTTGATTCCCGGTCGGGGGAGGCGAGCGGCATAAAATATACGCTGACGCGCAAGAATGAACTGGTTAGGGTACCGAAAAAAGCGGCGGTGAACCTTAAAAATATATTGCAGGAAGGGCTAGGCGGTAAAGGGAGCGGCAAGGCGGCAAGAGTGTGGAATACGCTACCCAGCTATGATGATTTAATCGTGATGCCATTGCCGCAGTATCCTAATCCGCAATATCTTCAAATTGAAAGCTATGGCTCCCGCGAGGCTGAGACCATCCTGTTTCCCGAGCATGGCATTCCATTGCAGCAAACGCCGTTGGATCGCAAGGCATATATTGAGGTGTTTGACGCCCTGCCGACTAACCAAAAACTGGCCATGCGGGTATGGAGCATGATAGAAGGCGATAAAACCCGTTATCACGATGGCAAAAAAAATCTGGCGCAAATAGGGCTGTCCCCGATCAACGCCGAAATCAATGTTCATCTGCATCAAAACCATCCGGCATCACGCTGGGATCATGCGGAGAGAATGGTATTTATGGGCTTGCTGGACGCGATTGCCAGCCCGCTGCCCCGCCAGGGCGGTGAGTATTTGCGCGTGGCTGAGTACCAGGCCAATCAGGTTAATCCCTGGGGCGACAGTCTGGGACCGGGCGAAATTGTGACTAATTTTCCGGCATTAATGAGCGTCTCCTCGCAGGATACCTATACACGCTTGTTTACCGAACAGACCGCCGAAGAAGCGGCGGAAAACCAGGTGCAGGCATTGATTTATTATAAAATCATGGACGGTGCCACGTGCCTTCCACTGCCTTATCCGATAGCCAGTACCGTCGTCACCGAGCAGGAATATCTCTATCCGCCACGGTCGTTTTTCCGTGTGGAAAGTGTTAGCAGCGTAACATTGGTCGGTGGTGAGATGTATCCGGCCAAACGTGTGGCGGTAGTGTTGCGAGAAATTAGCCAGCCAGTGGCCGCCGCCAAAAATCTTTTTACCGGCCAAGCCATTCATTTTGACCTGCCTGGCGCGCCTTAACCCCGAGCCGAACAGGTTTAACGCCATTTTACGTTTAGTGTGACCCAATATTTAAAGGGATCGGCTTAATGTCAGGTATTTCTCATAACCCAGCGCTAGCGATACGGCGACTTATCGCACCGGCGAGCACGTAATGCAAAATATTACATTCTAGATATATCACTTGTTAATAACTTCATAAGGCATGCTCTTTATTTAATAAGGAAATCGAATGGGATTATTCACAGTTTATAGACAAGCAAATCAGTCGGCTATTAATCAATTATTATTGTCCAATGACATCACCTCCCGCCAGCGGCAAAGTGCCGAAATGCTTTTCGGCGTATTAGATTTCGCGCGTAATGATTCCAGCTTATGGGTCGCGCCGCCCGCAGCGTACGCGAATAACTCTGTGAAAAACATCGGCGCGAGACTGCTTTATGCCTATGGTTTGCTGGTGCGCCCGCATCAATCATCCGGCGCGCCGCCGGGGGATGCCGCGGGGAAAAACGCGCTGGCGGGGTATAAAATGCCCCAGGCAACCGATGTGTCGCCGGAATATACCGAAACCAGGGTGCGGCGTGATTTACCTCTGACCGGAGAAGGGCCGGATCCTCATACTGCGGAGGATATCCGTGCGGCACGGTATATCGAACAGCGTAATAAGGGCTGGTCGAATAATAAACCTATCATCGACTTGAGGCGGCAAAATGAAAATATAGCCAGGTTACTGGATAAGCTTTCAGGGCATGCCATGGCTACCGGCAACCCTCAACTCCCTCCGGCAATGAATCTCGTGGCCCAAACGGCGCGTTTTCTTATCGCCACACCCGATGGAAGGGCCAGGATCGCCTATGTTTTGTTGCTGGATTCCGGTCTCTACGGCGCTTCTCCGGGTGAAAGGCTGACCAGAAACGCCATGAGCAAGGTGGTGAGTGACTGGATGGCGGAAAATATATTCGGGGCGGATATCGAAAGCTTCATGGCCCGGAAGATGCTGGGTCTCCTGGCGTCCGGGGCACGGGATCCGGCCTTTGGTTCAGCAGGTTTAAATATGGAGGCCGGTCGCGGCGTCATTAACAGCATGCTTGCCTTATTCAATGGCGACGGGGCGGCTTCGGCCGGTTCGGCGGCAACCGGTGAATCACCCTGTTATCGTTACCTTATCGATCATATTGTCGCGCCGGTCCTGCCGACATTATTTTTTTTCCGGGAGGATATCCCCCCGCAGGCGCTTGTATTCGGCACGCTGGACTGGTGTTATCTGCATATCGGACTTACTTTTGCCGCTAAAAGCACGGTGGACATCGGCGATATGGCGGCGGCCGAAGTCATCGAAATCGGCTGCACATTATCGGCGCTGATGATGATGGGATCGCTGTCCGCCGGTCTGATTGATCTTTTTACGTTCCCCGCGCTGATGCACTATCTGAGCGCCAGGCTGGATGAAGACAGGGATGCCGCCCGTAGGATTGATGTGCGCGCGGCTGCTACCCAACAAGATGCGCTGATGCTTTTTTTTTCATCCGGCAAAGCCAGGGAAAAAGCGGTTAATCCGTTTAAACAGTTCGGCGACGCTATAAGTGGATATAAGTCGCGCACGGAGCTGGCCGGGGACCTCTTAACAAAACATTGTGGCGGCCTGACGAAGGATGAATCTGCGCGCAGGGTGGCCGTTTACAAAAGCTATCCCGGCGGCTACGCCTGTCCGCCCGGGGCCGCCAGCCGCCAGAGCGCTAAGTCTTTGGAGAATCTTCCTGACCTTAATAAGATTTTCGCGGCGCAAAACCAGGATATTGCCGATAAATTCGCCATTATCGACCGTTTGCTGATCCTGGATGCCGTCACGTCGCTGCCGGCGCCGGAGCTGCAATTTTTCACCATGTCGACAATCCGCCGGGCGGGAGCGGATTTTTCCGAGCTTAATCCCCAGACCGGCCTGCCGGTAGAATATTTTATCGTCGGGGCGAAACCTGCTGTGCCGCTTTTGCCGGGCATCGAACTTTTGCTGGCCGTCAGCAACGGCGAGGAACGGATTTTTGCGTTGGGGCGCGATGAATCGGGCTATTGGATCAGACGCATCGATCGTGATAAGCAGAATTATTATTCTTTGATGAAAAAAAATCTGGCCGGGGCGGATAAAAATTATCGGCTTAATATCTACGCCGGTGAAAATGCGCAAGGCCTCTATAAAACCCCTGAAGAAACGTTGGCCGCGGTTAGCGAAAGACTGGTGAAGCAGCATAGAAAAAAACTGGCCGCACAGCTCTATACCCAGGGATATGAGGAAACCACGCATGAAGCATTCAGACGTTTCCTGCTGTCGTTTATTCCATTTTATCATTGTGTCGAATGGAACCCGCACCGGCAGGAGGAGGCCCTAATCTCCTGCGTTGTGGACGGCCTGAATTTCATCCCACTGGCGGGGCAATCCGCAGCGTTGTCATCACGGATACTGACAAAAGCGGGGATGGGCGGCCTGGCCTCAATGCGTGTGGGGATGGCCGGCTTCGCAGGTGGAAATAGCCTGAAAATCGCCATGGGCGCGGGGTTGCGATCCTTTGCCAACGTGGCCATGGCCACCTTGGCCGAAGAGCTTGACCGCAAGGCATTGACCAGCATGCTGCTGGCTTTGGCCCGGTCTTTAGACCCCGGTATTGAAATGGCGGGCATGCTGGGTAAAGCGTCAGTGCTGCAGGTACGTCTTGCCGCCAAATTACTGCGCGGCCATAGCCCGACCATGGAAAAGCTGATGCTGAAACTGGACGGCAGCGCGCTGAGCGACGCGCTGCCCGCCGGTATCGAACATTTTGAAACCGGGCGCCTGGCGGGATTCGAGCGTGATATCCCGATCGTCAGACTGGGTGGTGATCGTTATCTTGGCCAGCCGGTCTATGTCAGGATCAATCCGCAAACCGGCGACCGCTTCGGGATAAAATATATTCTGGCGCAAGGTAACAGGTTGGAGGCTGTGCCCGTAGCGGCGGCAGCGCGCTTAAAAAATATTCTGCATACCGGTCTGAGCGGCCGTGGCGCGGGCCGGGCGGCAAGACTCTGGAACCAACAGGCCAGCGTCGATACCATGGTGACTCATTCTCTTTATGGCGTAGAGTGTACGGCGCATATCTCGCGTTATGGCGATCCGGGAAGCGAAGCGCTATTGTTCCCTGAAATGGGTATTCCCCTTACCCAGGCTCCCCTGGATTACGCGCAATATCAGGCTGTCTATCAAACCCTGTCGGTAAGTCAGACCATCGCATTGCATTTGTGGTCGTTGGAGGCCAATGGCATAAAAATATATAAATACAATAACCTGCTGTTGGATCTGACGGGTTTTTCGCGCGCCAAAAGCAGCATCAATGAAAATCTGTGGCATCAGGTACCGCTGGAGAGGTGGGCGCAGACGGACCGGTTACTTTACGAGGATTTAACCGGTGCCCTGCAACACCCTTTTCCCCGGCAAGAGGGAAGCTATCTGGCGGTGGGACAGTATCCGGCAACCGAGAGCATTCCCTGGGCGGATATCATCGCCCCAGGGGATATAGTCACCAATTATCCTACCTTTCTGACCGTCGCGCCCGGGGATAATTTTGCCAGGTTATTAACCGCCAGCGCCGATCGGCAAGGATTGGCGGGCGACCAACGCAGGCAGGCCATTGTGTATTATAAAATTGAAAACGCCCGGCAGGCGATACCCTTGGTAATCAGAGGCGATAATAATCAGATGGTGGGTCTCGAGCATATCTACCAGCCCGATCGTTTTTTCCGGGTTAAAAGTATCTCAACCGCCTATTTGATAGAGGGACAAATCCACCCTTCGCGTCGCATAGGTGTGGTTCTCGAGGAATTGATTGGACCGGTAAACGAGGCGAAGAGCATGTTTACCGGTGAAAATGTGCCCGTCGCCAGCATGGAGTGGGCAAATATCGTAAAACGATACCATAAGCCATTACTGTCTATCTGAGCCCGGTCCGGCGACACGGGTATTGACCCGTGTGATAAAATCCGCCTTTTCCACGGGCTGCGTCTCCAGCACCTGTTTCAATACCTCATAGCAATCCTCAATATGGGCGTTGCCGAGGACTTTCATGGCGCTGAAACTCAATCCCGCGGCGGCGGCCTGGCCGATAATCGGCACATAACGGGCCACCGACTTGGTGGCCACCCGCACCCCCACTCGTTTAAGCACCATTTTTACCAGCTCACGGGTGACGGTGCTGCCGATAAGCCGGCTGCCAATACCGGTGATCGCCACCAGGGTGTATTTTTTGCGGTTGGGATGCAATTGCTCAATCTGCGTGGGCGACAGGCCGAATTTCTCGTTAATGGCCGGCAGCAGCGCCATCAGCAGCGACACATCGGTGCCGATATCGAAACCTGGGATGGGGATAACCGCGGCTCCGGCGGATAAACCGGCGCGGCGGGTGACCATTTTTTTACATTCCCTGCGCACCTGTTCCAATTCAGCCAAACTGTTGATCATAACGTATTCCTGTAGCGCTGATAAAACATACCCATAAGCGGCCGTTCGTGGCGCCCGCGGCTATCGTAGCGATAGGTTGCCGCGTTGGCCGGGATCGGTAGAATAGCACTCAACCCTCAGTAACATATTCCCTGACTGTCTTTAGTCGTCAGCCTTCGGGCTGACTTTTTTTTGCCGCTTAAAAATCGGCATATTCACTGGCCGGCAGCCAGATGCCGTCAATAAACCGTTCGATGGGATAACACCCGCCGTAACGCAACCGCTGTTCCCGCATGCTCGACAAACATTGCGTCTCGCTGCGATAGGCGCCAATGAAGACTTCCTCACAATCCTGTCCCAGGTAACAGATAAAAATCATTAATGCATACATGACGGGTAGCCCTTTACACAATGCCATCCGGCCTGTTGCCGGTTTATCTCTGGTAAGCGTGAAGTATAGCCCAGCTGCGGCAGATAATGGGGCGCGCATCTACGCCCTGGGTGTGCAGCGGGGGCACAACAATAGCGAAGGAGGGATAGTGGTCGGCAAAGGGGTATAACCCTGGCGACGGTGTATCCCGGCGGGAATAGCCCGCCCGTGCAGCGGGGTTGAATCTATTATTCCAGGCGCATAATCCAGGCATCATTATCATGATCGTAATGTTGCCGGAACAGCACCTGTTCTTTTCCGTCGAGGATCGCGGGGATGCTGGTATGTTCATCCCAACCGTCAAGCTGTTTGCAGAGATCGGGGTCGGATTTACAGGGAATACGCAGGAGATTTTGGACATTGCGATCCGCTCCGGCGGAGAGTTCGGCGTCGTCGACTTCGAAACTTCCTATTTTGACAGTAGTCTTGGTCATATTTTTAGCCCTTCTACGCTGTCTCGCCAGGGTCATTCCTGAGGCAAGCTACGTATTAAGCATAGCCAAGATCGCACAAAACGCTAAAAGCGCGCGCCCGATGGGAAGAGGGCAAACCAGCAAGCGCGGGTATGACGGGAAAATCGTAAAGGCGCCTTTAGCCTTATTACCCATCACACCCGTTCCGGTCTCTTGCGCACTCTGACCTTATTCCAAGCGCAACCGGCGCTGTTTAACCCTGCGGAGGAATGGCGGTGCCCCATTCATGCCATTCTTTAGGCTCTTCCTCGCTGAGGACGAAATGCTTACCCGTGGCGGCTTTTGGCGCCAGCGGCGTCGTCGGCGGGGTGGCGAAGGCAATGCCGCCGCGAATAAACTGCTGGAAGGTGCCGCTTTTTACCGAGCCGCCGGTGAGACCGAATTTAAGATCATATCCGGATGCCAGCCAAAATACCGAATTATTGCGCACCAGATGCTGGTATTGCTTACTGATCCGCAGGGCGACATAAACCCGATCCGCCAGCGAACCCAGCGACAGATTGGTTACGGTGCCCACCTCGATGCCGCGGTATAATACCGGGGTGCCGATTTGCAATGAGCCGGCCTCGGGGGTGTCGACCACGACATTTAAGCCGTCCAGGTAACGTGAGTCGGTAATCGTGGCCTGCTGCAGCTCGAAATTACGCGTCGCCTGGCCGCGGCCGGGCTCGACGTTGATATAGGGCTGCAGCAGCGTTTCCAGATGATTGACGCCGGCGGCGGAAATCTCCGGGGTGACCACGGAAAAATGCGTTCCCACCCGGGCGAAGGTTTGCACATATTCCGGATAAAGCACGGCCTGGGCCATAACCTCGCTGTTTTCGGTGGACAGTTTTAACGTTTCCAACTGGCCGATATCGATCCCCAGATAACGGATGGGCATGCCCGGGGACAGCTTACTGGCATCATAGGTGCGCAGGACGATCTGGCTGCCTACCGCGCGGGCGGCGTTCTCCGAACCATACAGTTTACGCGGCGCGCCTTTCGCCAGCACCGCTCCGTCCAGGTTATCGAAGCTGATGGCGCCTTTCAGCGCACGGTCGAGCGGCGAGGCCTGCACGGTAATGCCGCTGCCGTTAATCTGCATGCGCGCGCCGCCCTCAGCCCAAAAAATACTGTTTTCTGTCAGTAACTTGCGATACTGGGGATGGATATAGACATCGACATCGAAGCTTTTCGCCGTCGGGCGCACGTCGATGATTTCGCCCACCTGGAACTTGCGGTACATCACAATGGAGCCGGTCTGGATATCGGGCAGGCTATCGGCGGTGAGTGTCAGCGTCGGGGCGGGCTTGTCGCCCTGAATACCCTGTTCCGCCATTTCCCGGTTGCCATAAAGGGGATACTGGTCCAGCGGCGCCCCCTTGTTGCCCGGAATAACCACGATGCCGCCGTCCAGCCATTCCTGGGCGCTGGTGCCAAGCACCCGCACGCCGTCCAGTCCGAACTTCACATCGACCCGGCTGTTAACGATAAATTTGGTGTTTTTATGCAATAGATCCGCATAGTCGGGTTTGATCGCCGCCTCGAACACGACCTGATTGTCGATCAGCTTGCGGCTCACTACTTTACCGACCGGGATGCCGTGCAGTGTCAGCGGCTGGCCGCTGTCGATGCCGTAACTTTGCGGCGCGGTCAGGCTAAAGGTGCGCACGCCGGGTTCCTGCAACAGCATATGATTGCTGTCGAGCAGGGTAAAATGCTGCTGCGGCTCGCCGCCGCCCGGCACCAGTTCCAGCGTTATGCCGCTAAGCAGGCTGCTGAGATTGGTGTTGTTTAACGACAGCTGCGGCGTATGCATTTCGATACGGGTGCCGCTGCGCATTAAATCGACAATGGACGGATTGATGGTCAGTTCGCCGGTGACTTTTTTATCTTTCCCCAGCGTCAGTTTGGTCAGGGTCCCCACCTCCAGCCCTTGGTATAGCAGCGGGGTATGGCCCTCGCTCAAATTCTGTCCATCAGGCAGGTCGAGGGTGATTATCACGCCGCGCTGGCTGTGGGACAGGTCGGGATAGAGGATATAATTGTCGTCGGACCGGGCCTGTTCGCCCTGGGCGGGGGAGTCAAAGGCGATGGCGCCGTTCACCAGCGCCGCCACGCTTTCCATCTCCAGTTTGGCGCCATGGAAATCCACATCGGCCTTCAGGCCGGAAACGTTCCAGAAGCGGCTTTCCTTTTTCACCAGATCGGTAAAGCGCCGGTCAATCAATACATCGATATTGACGCCGCCTTGGTCGCGGGAAACATCGTAGTCATAGACTTTTCCCACCGGCAGCTTGCGGTAATACACCAGCGAGCCGGTATTAAGCGAACCCAGGTTATCCGCATGCAGATGCACCAGCAGTTCCCCGGTATTCACCCGGTACTTGGGCTGGGTATCGAGGGCGATAAAATGATTTTCCTCTTCGCCTTTGCCCGGCATCATGCCGATATAATTACCGCCGACCAGCGCATCCAGTCCCGAAATCCCTGCCAGCGACGCCTTTGGGGTCACCAGCCAAAACTGGGTGCCTTTGCGCAACGCGTCGCGCATATCGCGCTTGATGCTGACCTCGACCCGGATGCTTTTCAAATCGTCGCTCAGCTTGATATTTTGCACGGTGCCGACTTCCACGCCCTGATAGCGTACCGGGGTGCGGCCGGCGACAATACCGTCGGCGGACACAAAATCAATGGTCACGGTGGAGCCGCGTTCCTGGATGGTGCTGTAGACCAGCCAGCCGGCAATCAGCAGGGCGATGAAAGGCAGCAGCCAGAACGGCGATATGCGGCGTTTATTCCTGACGGCCGCGCTAGTCGGTGTAGTCGGCGTTTGTTGCATGTGCATCCCATATCAAACGGCTGTCTAACCACTCGACAGCAAGAATTGTCAAAATAACGGCGGCGCCAAAATAAAACGCCGCCGGTCCCATGGTAAAGGCCAATAACTGATCGCGATCCACCAGCGACATGGTGATGGAGATAACGAATAAATCCAGCATTGACCAGCGCCCGATCCAGGTCACGAAACGTAATAACCGAATACGTGTTTTCAAGCCGTGCCGGACATTGAAATGAATCGTGATTAATAAGGTCAGCAGCACCACGACTTTAATAAACGGCACCAGGATACTGGCGATAAACACCACGGCCGCCACCGGGATATTGTCCGCCGCCAGCGAAATGATGCCGGCCATGATGGTGCTTTCGTTGCGGCTGCCGTTGATATAGATAATCGAAATCGGCAGCAGGTTGGCGGGTATAAGCAGCACCATCGCCGCAATCAGCGCCGACCAGGATTTTTGCAGGCTGTGGCGGCGCCTCGCGCGCAAGGGCACGTGACAGCGCGGACAGCGCCCGCGCACATCGGCTAAGCCGGTAAAATTACAGGCCAGGCAAACCCTGAGGGCCGCGGTATTGGTACGAAACGCCAGCCGCGCCGGCTGCGGATAAAACCGTTCCCATAACTGGCCGATATTTAAATGCGTCAGCGTCATGATACTTAACAGCGTCAGCGCGATAAACGCCGGCAGCGCCAGGCCGGTGGTCACGGCGGCATAATCCTTGACCTTAATGGCCGCCACCCCCATGCCTATCAGGTAAATATCCAGCATCACCCATTCTTTAAGCCGGTTGAGCATCAGCAGCACCGGGCGCAGGTTCATGCCCAGTCGTTGGCCGAAATACAGGTACAGCAGGGAAAACACCAGCGTGCAAGGCGCGCCGATGGTGCAGAAGGCCACCATGCTGGCGGTGATGGGATCCCCCTGCATCGCCATCTGCCAGATGCCGTGCAGCAGGTTGGCGCTGATGGCGGTTCCCAGCAGGCGCACGCGAATCAGCGCATCGGCGTAGGCAAACGGCATCAGCAGCAGCATGGTCGCCGCCATGGCCGCCAGCCGGTTAATGGCCCACTCGTTGCCCACCGCCACCTTTGCCCGGCAGCGCGGGCAGAACGCATCCTGATATTGGCTTAATTCCGGCAGGATGAATAACGCGTCGCATTGGGCGCAGCGCTGATCGCGGCCCTGGGGGAGAGCGCAATGGATGTGCTGTATTTTCATATTCCGGGACGCTTCGCGGGGGTACGCGCCATCATGCCTGCCTTTCTTATTCCATCAAACGGCAATCGCCACCGGCATGATAGTGCCGGATAGGTTTGCGCAAACATACCTGCGGATACTGGCTTTGTGAAGTCATAACGGGTTAATCTTGTGGCCGTGGGCATTTATTGCTTAAGGTATTGCGACCGGTCCTGACGGCCGGCATTTGAAAGATTAGCTCATTTATTGGTTTTAATATGAAAAAACAACAATGCTATGCTGAATTACTACAAAATATGTCGTCGCTGATCGAGGGCGAGACGCATTTTATCGCGGCGATGGCCAACTGCAGCGCATTGCTCTTCGAACATCTTGATGGCGTTAATTGGGCGGGTTTTTATCTGCTTGACGGTGATACACTGGTGCTGGGCCCTTTTCAGGGTAAAGTGGCCTGTGTGCGCATACCGGTGGGCAAGGGCGTCTGCGGCACCGCGGTGGCGCAAAACAGGATCCAGCGGGTAGATGACGTACACGCCTTCCCCGGACATATCGCCTGCGACGCCGCCAGTAATGCCGAAATCGTGTTGCCGATTACCCTCGATGGCCGCGTGGTTGGGGTACTGGACATCGATAGCACGATTTACCATCGCTTCGACCAGGACGACGAGGATGGGCTGAAAGCCTTGGTGGAACGGCTTTGTCAGCAGTTGGAGCACACCGATCTGCGACGTTTTATCAATAATACTTTATATTGATAGACAGATAACGTGGCATTTGCCGATGGCGTCATTATAATGACGCCTGTTCATGCCTGCGCTGGTTGGCAAACCCGTTGTAATCAGGAAAATTCATGGAAAATCAACCCAAGTTGAACAGTAATAAAGAAGTCATCGCCTTTCTGGCCGAGCGGTTTCCGCTTTGTTTCACCGCCGAGGGCGAGGCACGGCCATTGAAGATTGGTATTTTTGCCGATCTGGTCGCGCGCATCCAGGGGGAGGACAGCCTGAGCAAGACGCAGTTGCGTTCCGCTTTACGGCTTTATACATCAAGCTGGCGTTACCTGTACGGCATCAAACTCGGTGCCCAGCGTGTCGATCTTGACGGTAATCCCTGTGGCGAATTGGAAGCGCAGCATGTAGAACATGCCCGCAAACAGCTTGAGGAAGCCAAGGCACGGGTCCAGCAGCAACGTGCCGCCCAGCAGGCGAAAAAACGCGAAAATGGCGAAGCGCCGGCACCGCGCCGCGCCGCGCCGGCCAACGAGGCCGCCGCAGCCAAAAAAGGCCAGGACGCCGCCGCGCCGCGCAGGCCGCGTCCAGCCAATCGTCCCAAGAGCGATGCCAAGACCGACGCCAAGAACGTCCGGGCATCACAACCGGTTAAACAGGCCGCTCCGGCGCGCCAGGTACCGGTTACCGATATATCAAAATTGCATATCGGCCAGGCAATCAAAGTCAAGGTGGGCAAAGATCCCATGGAAGCAACGGTTATGGAAATTGCCAAAGAAGGGGTACGTGTGCAGCTTTCTTCCGGGATGGCTTTGATTGTGCGCGCAGAACACCTGCAGTTCTGATACGGAGGCCGACCAGGGCATGAACAAATTTGTCAGAGTAACTGCAATTGCAGGGTTGTTACTGGCGGGATCGGCATCGGCGAATGATAATAAAATCACCCGCGCCGACCAGATTCCCCAGCTTCACGAAGAAGCGCAACAAGAGACCGTCAGCGAACGCGTCACCGCACGTTTCACCCGATCCCATTATCGCCAGTTTGATCTGGATGATGCGTTTTCGGCCAAGATTTTCGACCGCTACCTGAACATACTGGATTACAGCCATAATGTCTTGCTGGCCTCCGACATCGCGCAGTTCGCGGATAAGAAAAACCAGCTGGATGATGAACTGAAAAGCGGTAAGCTGGACGTGCCGTACGCACTCTACAACCTGGCGCAGAAGCGGCGTTTTGAACGCTATGAATATGCCCTGGCCCAGTTGGCCAAACCGATGGATTTCACCGGCAACGATACCATAGAGCTCGATCGCAGCAAGGCGCCCTGGCCGCAAAACGAAGCGGAACTGAATAAGCTTTGGGATGCCAAGGTTAAATACGATCAGCTGAGCCTTAAGCTCACCGGCAAGGATGATAACGAAATCCGCGATGTGCTGACCAAACGTTATCAATTCGCCATCCGCCGCCTGGCGCAGAGCAACAGTGAAGACGTGTTCCAAATGATCATGAACGCCTTCGCCCATGAAATCGATCCTCATACCAATTATCTTTCGCCGCGCAATACAGAACAGTTCAACACCGAGATGAGCCTGTCCCTGGAGGGCATTGGCGCGGTGCTGCAAATGGACGACGATTACACGGTGATTAATTCGCTGGTGCCGGGCGGGCCGGCGGCGAAGAGTAAAACCATCACCGTCGGCGATCGCGTGGTGGGCGTCGGCCAGACCGGCAAGCCGATGGTGGATGTCATAGGCTGGCGGTCTCGACGACGTGGTTTCCCTGATCAAAGGTCCGAAGGGCAGCAAGGTCCGTCTGGAAATACTGCCGGCGGGCAAGGGCACCAAGACCCGCATCGTCACCGTCACCCGCGAGCGTATCCGTCTTGAGGATCGCGCGGTGAAACTCACCGTCAAAGAGGTGGGCGGCCAGAAAGTCGGCGTACTGGATATACCCGGTTTTTATGTCGGCCTGACCGACGACGTCAAGGTACAGCTGCAGAAACTGCAAAAACAGAACGTCAGCAGCGTCATCATCGATTTGCGTACCAACGGCGGCGGAGCCCTGACCGAGGCCGTCTCCCTGTCCGGGTTGTTTATTCCCAGCGGCCCGGTGGTGCAGGTGCGCGACAATAACGGCAAAATCCGCGAGGACAGCGACAACGACGGCATTGTTTATTACAAAGGCCCCCTGGTGGTGCTGGTCGATCGTTTCAGCGCGTCGGCATCGGAAATCTTCGCCGCCGCCATGCAGGATTACGGCCGGGCGCTGATCGTCGGCGAGCCGACGTTCGGCAAGGGCACGGTACAGCAATACCGCTCCCTGAACCGGATCTACGATCAGATGCTGCGCCCGGACTGGCCGGCGCTGGGCTCCATCCAGTACACCATCCAGAAGTTCTACCGGGTTAACGGCGGCAGCACCCAGCGTAAAGGGGTGGTGCCGGACATCATCATGCCCACCGGCGACGAGACGATTGAAACCGGTGAAAAATTTGAAGATAACGCGTTGCCCTGGGACAGCATCAAGGCGGCCACGTTCACCAAGACCGGTGACCTGAAACCCTTCTCCTCCGAGCTGTTGAAAGCGCATCAGGAAAGGATTGCCGCCGATCCTGAATTCCAGTATATCGCTCAGGACATCGCCCGTTTCCACGCCTTGAAGGATAAGCGCAATATCGTCTCCCTTAATCTGGTACAGCGTGAGAAAGAAAATCACGAGGACGATGCCATACGGTTGCAGCGCACCAACGAACGCCTGGTGCGGCAGGGTAAAAAACCGGTGAAGACGCTGGACGCTATCCCTAAGGATTACCACGAACCCGATCCCTACCTGGACGAGTCCGTGCATATCGCATTGGATCTGGCTAAGGCCGAAAGCGCACAACCGGCAACGCAGCCGGCTGCCGTCAAGTAACGTAACATAGAGTCGATTATCAAGGCGCCTTAACGGCGCCTTTTTTATGACCGGCATACGGGCGGGAAAAAGCTTAACAAAATGTAAAGTTATGTCTTTTTAGGCACTTAATGCCACGCAATGCTTGAAAACGCCAGGGAAGCCCATACCATCAAGGCTAACGCAATGGGCGTTATTTTCAAGGAATCACCTTCTTATGATGCGTATCGCTCTCTTTCTACTCACCAACCTGGCTGTGATGCTGGTATTCGGTCTGGTACTGAGCCTGACGGGGATACAATCTTCCAGCGTGACCGGGTTAATGATCATGGCGGGTTTATTCGGTTTTGGCGGCGCGCTGGTTTCGCTGCTGATGTCGAAATGGATGGCGCTGCGGTCAGTCGGCGGGGAGGTTATTGAACAGCCCCGCAACGAGACCGAACGCTGGCTGCTGGAGATGGTCCGGCGGCAGTCGCAACAGGCCGGCATCGCCATGCCGCAGGTGGCTATCTACCCGGCGCCGGACATCAACGCCTTTGCTACCGGCGCCCGGCGTGATGCCTCGCTGGTGGCGGTCAGTACCGGCCTGCTGCAAAATATGAGCCGCGACGAGGCAGAGGCGGTCATCGCCCATGAAATCAGCCACGTGGCCAACGGCGACATGGTGACCATGACGCTTATCCAGGGCGTGGTGAATACCTTCGTGATCTTTGTCTCGCGCATCCTGGCCCAATTGGCGGCGGGCTTCCTGTCGTCCAATCGTGATGAAGGCGAAAGCAGCAACGGCAACCCGATGATTTATTTTGCCGTCTCCATGGTGCTGGAACTGGTGTTCGGCGTACTGGCGAGCATTATCACCCTGTGGTTCTCCCGCCATCGTGAGTTCCATGCCGACGCCGGTTCGGCGAGACTGGTCGGGCGCGAGAAAATGATTGCCGCGCTGCAGCGCTTAAAAACCAGCTATGAGCCCCAGGAGGAAAGCAGCATGCTGGCGTTTTGCATCAATGGCAAAACCAACTCGTTCAGCGAGCTGTTTATGTCCCACCCGCCGCTGGATAAGCGTATCGAGGCGCTGCGGGCCGGTACCTATCTCAAATAACGGCGGGGCGGACTAGTCGGCGCCGGAGAAGCTGTCGTCTTCCTGGCGCTGAGGGTTGCCCTGCTTAATGCGCAGCGCGCTCACCAGCGCCGCCGCCGTCGCAAAGCACCCGGCCAGCACCAGCGCCGCGTGAGTGCCGGTGGCGCCGAACAGATTAAACATCAGCGCCACCAGCGCCGCGCCGGAGGTTTGGCCGAACAGCCGGGCGGTGCCGAGCATGCCGCTGGCCCCGCCGCTGCGATTGCGCGGCGCCGAGGTGATGATGGTATGGTTATTGGGCGACTGGAATAAACCAAAACCGGCGCCGCACAGCATCATCCGCCAGATGATTTCCCCATCCCCGGGCATGGCGGGCAACCAGGCCAGCGAAAACAGGCCCAGGGCAAAGGCGCCCAGGCCGATGGCCCCCAGCAGACCCGAATGTACGCGGCCTATCAGCCTTCCGGCCACCAGGGCCAGCAGCATGGTGGCCAGCGGCCAGGGCGTCAGCAGCAGCCCGGTCGCCACTTCGCTGCGGTTCAACACGCTTTGCAGATAAAAGGGCAGGGACACCATAGCCAGCATTTGGGCGCAAAAAGAACAAATAGAGGTTCCCATCGACAGCGCGAACAACGGGATGCGAAACAAGTCCACCGGCAGCAGCGGCCAAGGCTGCCGCAGCTGGTGCCGGACAAAAAACACGCCGATGACGGCCGCCAGGGCCAGCTCGAGCAGTATCCATTGGCCGCCGACGCGTTGTGAAAATCCCCCGAGCGCCGAGAGCAGCAGTCCGAAGGTCAGGGCGTTCAACAGGGCGCTGAACCAGTTAAACCGCTGTCCGCGGTTTTTCAGCGCGTTGACCGGCAGGAACCGCCGGCCCAGGTAAAACGCCAGCAGGCCGATAGGCACGTTAATGGCGAACAGCCATTGCCAGGAGGCGATGGATAACACCCCGGCGGCCACGGTCGGACCGGCGGCGGTGGATACCGCCACCACCAGCGTATTAATGGCCATGCCGCGCCCCAACAGGCGCGAGGGATAAATTATGCGTATCAAGGCGGTATTGATGCTCATCAGCGCCGCGGCGCCCAGTCCTTGCAGCACGCGGGCGCCAATCAGCATCCAGAGATTGTCCGACAGGGCGCAGACCATCGACATCAGGGTAAATACCGCCAGCCCGCATTGATAGACCCGCCGGTAGCCGTAAATATCCCCCAGGGTAGCGAAGGACAGCAGCGTCATGATGATGGACAACTGGTAGGCGTTAATCACCCAAATCGACGCGGCGGGGCTGGCGTGCAGTTCACGGGCAATGGTCGGCAGGGCCACGTTGGCGATGGCGCCGTCCAGAACGGCAAGGCTGATGCTGATGATGATGGTTAATATTGCGCCGTAACGTTGTGGGACAGGTAGGCCGTCGGCAGAGTTCTGGGTCATGAAGGATTAACATCCCGTTAAAAGCATTATCCTAGCATTAAACAGGGGATCGGCGACCGCCGCGCACTCGGATAAATGTAATAAAACGTTCATGCCCGGTTAAAAACATCCTGCAAAGACAATGGTGATTGCGTTAATTGCAGCCTTGCCTTTATAATAAAAATCATGTTCTATTTTTTTTAAAACAAAACAATTATCAGGACTTTTATCACCATGGCGATAGCAGATTTAGACAGACAGCCCGACTCCGTATCGTCTGTATTAAAGGTATTTGGCATTTTACAAGCCTTGGGCGAGGAACGGGAAATCGGTATTACCGAGCTTTCACAGCGCGTCATGATGTCCAAAAGCACGGTCTATCGTTTTTTGCAGACGATGAAGTCCCTCGGCTACGTGTCGCAGGAAGGCGAGTCGGAAAAATATTCTCTGACCCTCAAGCTGTTCGAGCTGGGCGCCAAGGCCTTGCAGAATGTGGATTTGATTCGCATTGCCGATATCCAGATGCGCGTGCTGTCCAACTTAACCCGCGAAACCATTCACCTGGGTTCGCTGGATGAGGACAGCATTGTCTATATCCACAAAATCGACTCCATGTATAACCTGCGCATGTACTCCCGGGTCGGTCGCCGCAATCCGCTTTACAGTACCGCTATCGGCAAAGTGCTGCTGGCCTGGCGCGACCGGGACGAGGCGCGGGAAATTCTTTCCGGCGTGGTGTTTAATCGCAGCACCCAGCGTACCGCCGCCAATGCCGCGGCTTTGCTGCCGGAATTGGATCTGGTGCGCGAACAGGGCTTCGGCGAGGATAATGAAGAGCAGGAAGAGGGGCTGCGCTGTATTGCGGTGCCTATCTTTGATCGCTTCGGCGTGGTGATTGCCGGCTTGAGTATATCCTTCCCGACCATCCGCTTCTCGGAAGAGAGTAAAAGCGATTATGTGAAGATGCTGCACGATGCGGCGCGGAATATCTCCCAGCAAATCGGCTATCAACACTATCCGTTTTAACCGGTGGTCCAGCGCAGAGAGGCGTAATCATGTCCCAACCCTTTTCGGAAAACCAGGAACTGGTCTCCGATTTAGTTGCCTGCCAGTTGGTTATCAAGCAGATACTGGATGTTATCGATGTCATCGCACCCGTTGAGATCCGGGAAAAGATGTCGGGCCAATTGAAAAATATTGATTTTGCCACCCACCCGGGCGCGCAGGATCCGGTGACCCGCCGGGCTATCGAAAAGGCGATCGCGCTTATCGATCTGAAGTTTGACCGGACGGCGCGTCCGTAATCTGATGCGGGTCTGCCGGGGTACATCCTTGGCACCCTATTTTCTTCCACCCATATCATCCGCTTTATAAATCATTATTCTGATAATGAAATCCCTGTGGTTATCATTCGTTTAAGTTTTGCTGGCTAGAATATTTGTATTGCGACGGTACAGGACGTGGGTTTTGAAAAAAAACACTTCAATATCAATACTGGTCATTTTACTGCTTTGCCTGCTGCTGTGGTTATCGGCCCTCAACAGTTTTTGCGATCAGGGCGGTGATTTTTTCAGCGGCATATGCCTGGTGACCAAGTGGATGCCCTGGTAAGCGGGGCGAAGAGGGCGGCAATTTTGACTTGCGGGGTACAATGAAGGCCGCGGAGTGATAAGATAGCTTCTGGTTTTTTCAGTGGCAAGGTCACTTTATGAACGTATTTGGATTTGATAGCATTAATATCGCCTCGATGGCGATTGCATTGGTTTTTTTTATTATTTGCCTGGTGGTCTGGTTTTACCTTAATCGCGCAAGCGTCAGGGCCAACGAACAGATCGCGCTGCTCAATGAATTGCTTGAACAGCAGAAAAAACAGACCGAACTGCTGCTGCGCCTGGGTCAGGCGGGTAATTCCGACAACGGCGCCAAGGCGCTGCCGGCAGGCGAACCCATTCTATTTAAAGATTTTATCGCCGAACGCTAATTTTTGCCTATTCTATGCCATCCTGCCCGGCGCAGCGGTGGCGGCCATCACATAATCCGGTAATCTGCGCATTTTTGCCGTTGGCTTGCATCCAATGGGAGAATCGAGAACACGATGACGAAGAAAAATCCCTGGTATGACGCCGCAAAACCCCACCACACCCCGGAAGGTTTCCGTAATATCGAACCGGGGACCAGAACCCCCGGCGCCTACAGGAAGTGGCAGGACGAGAGAAAAAAACAAGGTCTGCCCAAACCCCCCAGGGACGGCTATCCGGGGTTTATCGCGCGCTGGTGGCAACCTGCCGATTTCAGCGGCAAAGAGGACGCCGTATGGTGGCTGGGACATGCCTGCCTGATGGTGCGCGCGGCGGGCCGCTATTTGCTTATCGATCCGGCCCTGGGCAATCGCGCCTCGCCGCTGCCCTTTATCGGACCCCGCCGGAGAACACCGGCGCCGGTGGACATTGCCGGCTTACCGCCCATTGAGATGATCCTCTATTCTCATAACCATTATGATCATCTCGATAAAGGCACCCTAAAAAAGCTGCTCAAGCGTTTTCCGGCGATACAGGTCATGGCGCCGCTGGGCATGGGCGACTGGTTGCGTAAACGCGGCGTGCGCACGGTGAAACAGTGCGACTGGTGGGACAGCGTCGATAGCCATGGCATCCGCTTGCACAGCGTTCCCGCGCGGCACTGGAGCCAGCGTACCCTGAAAGATCACAATCGCAGCCTGTGGTGCGGCTGGGTAGTGGAAACCAAAGACTGGCGTTTTTATTTTTCCGGCGACAGCGGCTACAGTCCGGGCCTGGCTGAAATCGGCGCGCGGCTCGGACCCTTTAGCGTCGCCGCCTTGCCGATCGGCGCCTATGCACCAGAATGGTTCATGGGCGAGAGCCATATGAGTCCCGCCGGCGCGGTAGACGTCTATCAGCAATTGCACTGTCCGCGGGTAATCCCCATCCACTGGGGAGTATTTGAACTGGCGGACGAAGCGCTGGATGAACCGCCGCTGGAGCTGGAGCAGGCTTTATTAAACGCGGGCATTAAAGACCCGCATTTCCGTCCGCTGAAAATCGGTGGGAAAATAGCGCTGTAACAATGCCCTAGCCGCCGGGATATAATTCCGGCGCTAAACGCCCGGGGAAAATAGCCGCGACCGCCGGGCGGCGGTGGATATCACCGGACGTCCGCGCCCGGGTTAACACCCGTCCCGGATCCACATTATCCTGTTATTTATTTCATTATAATGACGCTAGTCATATAAAATATATTAAAAAAAGTCTGGTTAAACCCTTTTCCTATATTAATAAGTTTCTATTTGCGGCCGAGTTAACCGATTTACCTGTTTGCCGTCATGGCGATAAATTAACCCTGGCGCGCTCGCGGCAATGGCGGGTTAAACGCCGGCGTGATTGCGCGCCGGCGGCGCTGCACAATATTGGGGATCACTGATGGCGCATCGTTTCCGCCATGGTCGCCGCGCCGCAGCCCGGCGGGCATGTTGCGGATCCCGTTTCGGTAAAACCCGCAGTGTAAATTTTATTCCATGGATAGCAGATTAGGGTATAAGCAAATCTGAAAAAATGTGAGCCATGCCTCTTGTTTTCTTTTCTAAGTAAATGAATAGTTATTCTTGAATATTGCATTGGACGTTGACAAGTGTTTGCGCTAAGGTTATCGATAAATGGTACAGAAATCATCGCGGTGGTTAACCTCGTAATCGAATGGGCGAAATTTTCAACTATTGGATGCGCTGATAACCTTCCCAATGCTACTGAACGATTTAATTATGTGCGACATATCCGGCCCTGCTCAAAAATGGCTTGCCATTGATAACAGAGTATGTGATAACGCATTTGGGTAAAACGAGGTACAGTTCTGTATATGAATGGCATTTTCAGTAAAGAAGTTTTGCGTAAAGACGATATCGTTGCATACCGCTTCTCTGCCGATCCTAATCTTAGTGCCTCAAGCAGTAACGACTCCAGTTTGTCTCTGTCTCGCCTCAGGGCGATTTAAACACTCCAAAGGAAATATGCAAGATGGCAAAGATCAAAGGTCAAGTGAAGTGGTTCAACGAGTCTAAAGGTTTTGGTTTTATCACTCCGGCCGATGGTAGCAAAGATGTGTTTGTTCACTTCTCCGCTATTCAGGGTAACGGCTTCAAAACTCTGGCCGAAGGCCAGAACGTAGAATTCGAAATCCAGGATGGTCAGAAAGGCCCTTCAGCAGTTAATGTAACTGCTCTGTAATCCACGCCGCTTCGGCAGCAATTGGCCATTTGGCCGATGGATAACATGTAATTCCCCCTGCCAGTGCCCCACTGGCAGGGTGTTTCATTCTTGCCCGACATCTTCCCCGCACTTCCCTCTGTTCCTGTTTTCCGTACCTGTGCCGCCCCGCGACGCTGGCTGTCGGGTGCCGAAGAATGAATCACGTCTTCAACCGGGCAAAATCACCAATCCCGAATGCTGATTGCGGCCGCTGATGGTCGGATAGGCGGGGTCGATGGCGCGCTTTACGCTGTTGCGACGAAAACTGGTATACGCGAAGCGCGTGCCTGCCTGCGTCATTCCGTCCCCGTTCGCGCACGTGGCGCAAATCGTGCAATGCCCGATATCGTCCACCGCCTGGAATCCCGCCGCCATAAGCTTATACCGGGCGATAGCGGCCAAATCCAGACGCCGGTACGCCGGCGTCACGATAGCGCCGGGTATCGGCAGGCGCGCTAAAAAATCCGCCACCAGGCTCTCGCCGACCTCGTAGCAGCACGGGCGGGCCGACGGACCGATGGCCGCCACCCACTCCGCCGGATTATCGTCCCTGGCCAGCAGCATGGCGGCGAATTGTTCAATGATGCCCGCCAGCAGCCCGCGCCAGCCGGCGTGCAGCGCGCCGATCTTTTTGCCGTCGCGGCGGGCGAACAGCAGCGGCAGGCAATCGGCGGTCAGTACACTCAGCAGTACGCCGGGAGTGGAGGTCACCACGCCGTCCGCCTCGCCGCACTGTTCGCCCGGTCCCATAACCTCGCGGATTTGGATACCATGCACCTGTTTTTTTACCGCCAGGGTATCCTGCCAGGGCAGCAACCTTTCCGGCATCAGATGGGCTTTATCGCCAAAACCATGTTTTACGCCGGCGATGCCGTCAATGAGGAGAGAATAAGCTGTCATAATGTCCTGCGATAATGTCCCGCGCTGAAAACATAGAGTAGCGTAATTTTATCCGTTCCTGGCGCCGGTGTTTGTAACAAAGCAACAATCGGTGGCTGGCGAGAGGGAAATTTGCGCTTTGTTGCAAATTAGCAAGCCTTGTAGCATTGTTTTTGCGCGCATGCTCCGGCGAATAGGTTTTAATGCGTCTGATAATAAAAATAGCCGTATAAGAGAGCAGTGTGAAAACGAAGCCGGGTCAGGGTAAGCAGAATTTTATTCAATGGCGGTTTGGTCTGATGTGTATCGGTATTTCGGCCATACTGGCCGTGTTGCTGATGCGCATCGGCTGGCTGCAGGTGATCAAACCGGACAATCTGGTGGCGCAGCAGAACATGCGCTCGCTGCGCGTGGAGCAGACGCCGATACCCAGGGGGATGATAACCGATCGCAACGGCCAGCCGCTGGCGGTCAGCGTACCCGTTGACGCCATCTGGGCCGACCCGAACGAAGTGGCGCAAAAGGGCGGGGTGACGGCGTCCTCCCGCTGGCAGGCGCTGGCGCAGACGGTTAACCTGCCTTTCAACGAGATGTCCGCCCGGATCAATCACGATCCCCATATGCGCTTTATCTACCTGGCGCGTCAGATCGAACCCAACGTCGCCGATTATATCAAGCAACTAAAGCTGCCCGGCATCTATTGCAAAGAAGAGTCCAGACGCTTTTATCCGGCGGGAGAGACGGCGGCCAATCTGGTGGGTTTTACCAATATCGACGATCAGGGGATCGAGGGTATCGAAAAAAGTTTCAACCGCCTGCTGACCGGCGTGGCCGGACAGCGGGTGGTGCGCAAGGACCGGTTTGGCCGCGTGGTGGAAACCCTTTCCTCCACCGACAGCTCGCCCGCGCATAACGTGGCGCTGAGCATCGACCTGCGGCTGCAGCGTGAAACCGAGGAGGCGTTAAGCAACGCGGTGGCTTTCAATAAGGCGGATTCCGGCGCCTCGGTGCTGGTGGATGTCAATACCGGCGAAATCCTGGCCATGGCCAGCTATCCCACCTTTAATCCCAATAACCGCGCCGGGGCCGGCGAAGACGATTTTCGCAATCGCGCCATCAGCGATATTTTCGAACCGGGATCGACGGTAAAGCCGATGGTGGTGATGACGGCGCTCAAGCAGGGCATCGTCAAGCCAGACACGCTGCTCGATACCCATCCCTATACGCTTGACGGCCATCTGATCCGGGATGTGGCGTTTTATCCGCAGTTAACCCTGACCGGCATCCTGCAAAAATCCAGCGATGTCGGCGTCTCGCGCATGGCGCTGGCAATGCCGGTTACCGCCTTGCTCAATACCTATCGCGCTTTCGGCCTGGGCCAGCCCACCGACCTCGGCCTGACCGGTGAAAGCGCCGGCCTGATGCCGCATCGTATGCGTTGGGGCGAACTGGATCGGGCGACGTTCTCGTTTGGCTATGGCCTGATGGTCACCCCGGTGCAACTGGCGCGGGTCTACGCCACCATCGCCAGCGACGGCGTTTACCGGCCCTTGTCCATTACCCGTATCGACCCGCCGGTGGTCGGCCAGCGCGTCATGGACCCGGCGTTGGTGCATGAGGTGAAACATATGATGGAAAGCGTTGCCCTGCCGGGCGGCGGCGGCGTTAAAGCCGCCGTCAGGGGATACCGGGTGGCGGTGAAGACCGGCACCGCTAAAAAAATCGGCCCCGACGGCCGTTATATTGATAAGTATATCGCCTATACTGCCGGGATCGCGCCGGCCAGCCGCCCGCGTTTCGCGCTGGTGGTGGTGATCAATAATCCCCAGGCGGGTAAGTATTATGGCGGCGCGGTGTCGGCGCCCGTCTTCAGCACCATTATGGCTGAGGTGCTGCGCATCATGAATGCGGAGCCCGACGCCTTGCCGGAAGACAACAATCGCCTGGTGACCGCATCGAGGCCGGGCTCCGGCGCCTCCTGAGGCGCCGGCATGACATTCCCGCTGCCGGCGCGCCGGATTTACGGTAAGATGCGCACCTGATTGCGTTTACGTCCGGAACCGGTTATGCCCTGCTATCAATGCCCCCTTTGCCACCTGCCGCTCACGCGCGCCGATAATTACTGGTCCTGCGCGCAGCGGCACCGCTATGACTGCGCCCGCGAAGGCTATGTCAATCTGCTGCCGGTGCAGTTCAAGCGCAGCAAGGCGCCGGGTGATAACCAGGAGATGATGCAGTCGCGCCGCGCGTTTCTTGATGCCGGTTATTACCAGCCGATGCGCGATCGGGTTATGGCGCTGGTCGACGAACTGCCGTGGGCGCCGGGCGGCGACTGGCTGGATATCGGCTGTGGCGAAGGCTATTATACGCAGGCGCTTGCGGCGACGCTGGCGCAACGTCCGGGAGGCGGGCGGGTGTATGGGCTGGATATCGCTAAAACGGCGGTGCGCCTGGCGGCGAAGCGTTACCCGCAGGCGCGGTTTTGCGTTGCGTCCACCCAGCGCCTGCCGTTTATCGACGGTTCGCTCGGCGGCATATTGCGTATTTACGCGCCCTGCAATCCCGCTGAAATGTATCGCGTCATAAAGCCCGGCGGGCTGGTGGTCACCGTCGCGCCCGGACCCCGGCATCTTTATCAGCTTAAAGCCTGCATCTATCCCCAGGTCATGCTACATCCGTTAAAGGATGAGCATTTCGCCGGCTTCACCGCGCTTGCGACGCACCGCCTGAGCTATGATATGGAGATGACCGGCGAGGCCGCAGCCAGTTTGCTGCAAATGACCCCGTTTGCCTGGCGCGCCACGCCCGAGGTCATGACGCGCTTAGCCGGACTGGGGCGGTTTGCCTGCGAAACCGATTTTATCATCCGCGCCTGGCGGCGGGAGGATTGAGACCTGCCCCTACAGGCCGGGCAGGGCGGCCTGGGCGTAATGGGCATACAGGATATTGCAGCCAATGCCGATCAGGATGGCGCCGCCGATAATTTCCGCTTTTTTGCCGAGCCATGGGCCGATAAAGCGGCCAAGCAGCATGCCCAGGGTGGCCATGATCATGGTGGCCAGGCCGATAATCATCGCGGTATGCAGGATATTGACTTCCAGGAAGGCCAGCCCCACGCCCACCGCCATGGCGTCCAGGCTGGTGGCGAAAGCGGTGGTCGCCAGCACCCTCAGGCTATGCTGGCCCAGGCGCGGCGCGGTCTCTGTTTGACGGCGCCAACCGCCGGCCACCATGCGCATGCCCAGGCAGCCCAGCAGGATAAACGCCACCCAATGATCCCACGCCAGTATATAGCGGCTGGCCATCAGCCCCAGCGACCAGCCGATCAGCGGCGTAACGGTTTCGATGGCGCCGAAAATCAGTCCGGTGCGCAACGCTTCGCGCAGGGGGGGATTATGCAGGGCGGCCCCTTTGCCGATGGAGGCGGCAAAGGCATCCATGGACATGCCGAATGCAAGGATCAGGGTCGCGGACAGGTTCATCATAATAAGGCCTCGGCTGGGAGCCAATATACACGCTTCACCATCATCCCAACCCCACGATGGTTCGTCGTGTCTATAGTCTCGCCGACCGTCCTGGTCGCCCGCACCACGTTTACGCCGGATGAGCGGCGTATAACGAGTATGTTGATACGGGCATTTCCGCCTGCTATGGTGGAAACCGGCTACTCCCTAATGACCGCAAAACCATAACATCGTATTTACCGTATAACAACCACAAAAATAAAATAGCATTTTTGCATACGCTTATTTATCGCATGCCTATAAAAACATCAACCTTGGGGTTATTTAATAGCATACATTGTAAGGTTAAAAATTTCGCCATGGCCCATCGCAGTAAGGCCATCGGCGGTGATAACCTTATATTATAGGTTGTTATTACGTTAATTATTTTCCATGAATTGATTATAAATCCTTTCAAGATCATCAAGATGCTGAACCTGGATCAATAACCTTCTTTTCTCCAAATCTATAGCCAGAAAACCATCTTCGGATAAGTTCATATTTTTAATCCGGTCATAGCGGATAAAAACATTGGCATAATAAAAACCCGCGGTTTTGAAAATGAGTTTTGGCCGGCGGATATAGGCAAGATAGGTCGCCATAAAGGCCAGGATTAATAATAAAGTGGTGGTAAAAACCGTACCTTTATTAGTGATGTTCTGGTACACCAGAATCAGCACCAGGCCGATAAATATCAGTCCATCGATACGGCTTTGGCGCTTAAGCCCGATTTTCAGCCGGGTTTTGCCCTTAAGCATGCCGGCTACGACAAACTCGTCGTAAAGGGCGAACGCCAATGCCAGCGTGATGATAACCAGCAGGACAATATCGGTAACAGACATCCTGACTCCTTGCGAAAAATAAAAAAACCGGGGGATGGCCCCCGGTTGCGCATTACCACGTTTGCATCACTACGATTACAGTCCCAGCAGGCCTATCCAGTAGCCGAAGATACCGATGGCGAAGAAGCCGACGATAATCCACAGCGCATTGACCTTGCGGCGCAGCAGCCACATGCACCCGAAGGTCAGCAGCAGCGGCACCAGGCCCGGCATCAGCTGATTGAGGATGCTTTGCACGGTGGTCACCGTGGTCTGGCCGTCCGGACCGGTGATACGCGACACCACCATGGGAATATTCACATGGGTCCACTTATTCACCAGCGCCCCCATGACAAACAGCCCCAGTATCGAGGCGCCCTCCGTCAGCTTCTGCAGGAAACCGCCGCCCATATCGTTAACGATATCCACGCCTTTTTTGTAGCCGTAGGCCACGCCGTAATAACGGGTTGCCAGACGCACGGCGTTAAACAGGATAAAGAACAGGAGGGGGCCAAGCAGACTGCCGCTCATGGCGATGCCGGCACCCAGCGCGGCGAACACCGGGCGTACGGTACCCCAGAAGATGGGGTCGCCCACGCCCGCCAGCGGTCCCATCAGGCCCACTTTCAGGCCGTTGATGGCCGCATCGTCGATGGGAGCGCCGTTGGCGCGCTGTTCTTCCATTGCCATGGTTACGCCTAATACCGGCGCCGCCACGTACGGATGGGTGTTAAAGAATTCCAGGTGACGTTTAATCGCCTGTTTGCGATCGTCATTGTTCTCGGGATACAGGCGACGGATTACCGGCACCATCGAGAAGCAAAAACCCAGCGCCTGCATACGTTCAAAGTTCCATGATCCCTGGAAAAGGTTCGAGCGAATAAAGACAGCACGCACATCGCCGGGAGTCAGTTTCTTTGGAGCAGTTGTTATATCGACCATTTCGCTCACCTATTAATCAAGTTCATTATCAAGATCGTTAACGCCCCTGGCGCCGCCGCCGTTTCCGCCGTTGGTCTGGTTATATTTCGGACTCAACTGGATATACAGGACAGCCATGACCACGCCAATCACACCCAGGGAAACCAGGTTGAAGTTGGTAAAAGCCGCGGTGACGAAACCAAGATAGAAGAAAGGCATCAGGTAGCCGGCACGCATCATGTTGATGACCATCGCGTAACCTACTACCACGATCATGCCGCCGGCGATGTTCAGGCCGTTGGTCACGACTTCCGGGATGGAACTGAGCATGGCGTGGACGGCGTCGGTACCGACGGAAACACCGACGATCACGGCCGGAATGGCGATACGCATGGCCTGCAACAGCAACGCGCCGACGTGGATCCAGCTCAGGGCGCTGAGGTTGCCGTTTTCCGCGGCTTTGTCAGCGGCATGCTGGAAGGCCACGGTAATGGTACGTACGATAATGGTCAGTACCTGGCCGGCGGCAGCCAGCGGGATAGCCAGCGCGATGCCGGCACCCACGCTTTGATTGCCGGCAATGACCAGGATGGTGGAAATAATGGAGGCCAGCGCGGCATCGGGCGCCACGGCGGCACCGATGTTCATCCAACCCAGGGCAATCATCTCCAGCGTACCGCCGATGATGATACCGGTCTTCATATCACCCAGCACGAGGCCGATTAACGTACATGCCACCAGCGGACGGTGGAACTGAAACTCATCGAGTATTGAACCCATGCCTGCGATACAGGCCACTATAAAAATCAGCACAATCTGAAGCGTGGTGATCTCCATTGTACTTCTCCTCTGACAAACGTAAGAGAGCGGTAAATCTTTTTTTCAGGAAAGTGATACGCTCGTAGGTGTTAGTTTTTCCGGCGAATTTATTTACCGAGTTTATTTATCAAATCCATCATCTTCAGCGGCGAATCCGATGAGACCTTACGCACTTCAAGCTCAATTCCCCGATCGTTTAACTTACGAAACGCGGCGATATCTTTCTCATCAACCGATACGGCATTGTTAACCTGGGTTTTACCCTGGCGAAACGCCATGCCGCCGATATTTACCGTGGTGATTTTGACGCCGCCTTCCACGACGCGCTCAACGTCGGTGGGGTTGGTAAACAACAACATCACGCGATCCTTGGCATAAGCCGGGTTGTTGTAAACGCGGATGGCCTTGTCCACGTCCACCACATGCGCGGTGACGCCTGGAGGAGCGACCTGGGTCAATAACGTTTTGCGCACGGTATCGGCGGCAACTTCATCGCTGACCACGATAATGCGTTTAACGTTGGTTTCCTTGGTCCAGCGGGTGGCGACCTGGCCATGGATCAGACGATCATCGATGCGCGCCAGACCGATGGTCATATGACCGCCGGCATTGGGATGCGGTTTGGCGGCAGGGGTCGGCGCGGCAACCGGCGCGGGGGTGGCCGCCGTCTGCGGTTCGGGCGCTTTGAGGGCCTTGACGCCGGCGCGTCCGGTTTCGACGGCGATGTTCACCAGCGCGGCAAAACCCGGCTTGTCATCACGCGCCATAAAGGTTTCCGCCAACATGGGAATATTAACGCCGGTGACGACTTCGTAATTCTCCTTATCGACCACAATGCGGCTGGCGGCATTGAACGGGCTGCCACCCCAGGTATCAACCAGAAATAACACACCTTCCTGGGTATCAAGTTGCGCAAGGCGCGCGGTATATTTTTCAATCAGTGTTTCAGCATTCTCCCCGGGAACAAAATCTATCCAGGCGACGTTTTCTTGCGCGCCCAATATCATTTCAGCCGTTTTAAGCAACTGCTCGGCTGCTGACCCGTGAGTGCCAATTATGATAGCAATACTCACTGATACCTCCTCTGTTAACTAATTGGGTTAAGCAGTCAGACCGCCTGGCGTGTTTGCTACCAGTGAGCACGGGCGGTTTTAACTTCTTAGCCAGGGTATTTTTATTCGCCACCCTGTTTGATGTCCGCTGTGTGTGTTGAAACGATTCATGTGAAGATGTGAATCAATAGCGGTTAAACGCGATTTATTTTAGTGTGTAAAAAAATAAAAATTGTGACGGCGCTCAGTTATTTGTGCATGAGGAAAACAATGAGCTCACAAATCAGTGTAGAAGACATGCATGACAACTTGCAGACAAAAATAGTTTTATGCGTCCGCAAAGTTACCTGATAGAGTTGAATGTCTTACTTATCGATAAGGAGCGATGGGCCACAGCCCCCCCTATGGACTGTCACCGAAAAAACGTCACCCCTGATGTATGGTTTTCTCCTTTACCCGTCCAGGCTCCGCCGGCATGTTGCGCCAGCCGCGGGTCGCACCGTCCCGCACCGCCGGGAATCCAACCCGTCATCCCTGTGTCCTCTCTGTGGGAAAACGCCGCGCGTTCTACGGTCTTTGCGGACGTGACGCCGCTTGCCCACGCGTGCTGCCGCGGTGTTTTATTGCGCCGTTTTAATGGACTGTCGATCTGGAGCGCCCAATGGAATTCTTAATGGACCCGACGCTGTGGGTGGGTCTGCTGACGTTGATACTGCTGGAAATTGTGCTGGGTATCGATAACCTGGTATTTATCGCTATCCTGGCCGAGAAGGTCGCGCCGAAAAAGCGGGACAAAGCCCGGGTTATCGGCCTGGCGCTGGCGTTGCTGATGCGTTTGGGGCTGCTGTCGTTGATCTCGTGGATGGTTACGCTGACCAGACCGTTGCTGAGCGTGGGCATGTTCAGCTTTTCAGGCCGGGATTTGATTTTGCTGCTGGGCGGATTGTTTTTACTGTTCAAAGCCACCACTGAGCTGCATGAACGGCTGGAGAACCAGGATGTGCAGCATGACGCCAACCGCGGTTACGCCAGTTTCTGGGCGGTGGTGGTGCAAATTGTTATCCTGGACGCGGTATTTTCCCTGGATGCGGTGATCACCGCGGTCGGTATGGTCAACAACCTGCCGGTGATGATGACCGCCGTGGTTATCGCCATGGGTATTATGCTGCTGGCGTCCAAGGCCTTGACCCGTTTTGTAAATGCCCATCCCACCGTCGTGGTGCTGTGCCTGAGTTTTTTGCTGATGATAGGCCTGAGCCTGATAGCCGAGGGCTTTGGCTTCCACATCCCCAAAGGTTATTTGTACGCGGCCATCGGTTTCTCGGTGCTTATTGAGCTGTTTAATCAGATAGCCCGGCGCAATTTTGTTAAAAACCAGGCGCGCGGGCCGATTCGCCAGCGCACCGCCGAAGCCATTTTACGTTTGATGGGCGGGCCCAGGCTGCGCGAGGAGGGGGCGCAGGAGATGCCAAACGAACCTAAGGCGGAGTTTGCCGACGAGGAGCGTTATATGATTACCGGCGTGCTGTCCCTGGCGTCGCGTTCGTTGCGCAGCGTGATGACGCCGCGCAACGAAATCTCCTGGGTGGATTGCCGGCGTCCGGTGGAGGAGCTGCGCGCTACGCTTTTGGCCACGCCGCACAGTATGTTTCCCGTGTGCGACGGCGAGCTGGACCAGTTGATCGGCGTGGTCCGCGCCAAGGACCTGATGGTGGCGTTGGATAAAGGCGAAGATGTGCAGGAGTATGCCGCGCAGAATCCGGCCATCGTGGTGCCGGAAACCCTGGATGTGCTGAACCTGCTGGGGGTATTGCGCCGGGCGCGGGGTAGCCTGGTGGTGGTGTCGAATGAATTTGGCGTGATCCAGGGGCTGGTAACGCCGCTGGATGTGCTGGAAGCCATTGCCGGCGAGTTTCCGGATGAGGACGAAACGCCGGATATTGTGGCGCAGGAGGACGCCTGGCTGGTAAAGGGTGGTACTGATTTGCACGCTTTGGGTCAGGCGTTGGACGATAATGAACTCACCCGCGGTCACGAGAATGTCGCTTCACTGGCGGGATTGCTGCTGGCCGAGCGGGATCAGCTGCCGGTGGTGGGTGAGGTTATCGAGCTGGGCCAGTGGCGGTTTACGATTTTGCAGATGCTGGAATACCGTATCGAGCTGGTGCGTATCGAACGGATAGCGCCGCCGGTGGAGGAAGAGGAACAGTAAACACGTGACCCGCTCTCCCTTTAACAGGTTTTATGCGGCATCGGCGTTGGCGGGCCTAGCATGCCATGGGGCCTCGGTCGGGCGGGAAAACCACGCCCGATTCGACCCCATTGGCACGCTCTCCCTTTAACACGTCTGCCTTGAATCCGGTGTTGGCGGGCCTGGCATGCCATGGGGCCTCGGTCGGGCGGGAAAACCACGCCCGATTCGACCCCATTGGCACGCTCTCCCTTGAACACGTCTGCCTTGAGTCCGGCGTTGGCGGGCCTGGCATGCCATGGGGCCTCGGTCGGGCGGGAAAACCACGCCCGATTCGACCCCATCGGCACGCTCTCCCTTGAACACGTCTGCCTTGAGTCCGGCGTTGGCGGGCCTGGCATGCCATGGGGCCTCGGTCGGGCGGGAAAACCACGCCCGATTCAACCCCATCGGCACGCTCTCCCTTGAACACGTCTGCCTTGAGTCCGGCGTTGGCGGGCCTACATGCTATGGGGTGCTCGGTCGGGCGAAAAGACCATGCCCGATTCGACCTCATTGGCACGTTTTTCCTTGAACACGTCTGCTTTACGTTCCGCGTTAGCGGGCCAGCAGGGTGTGGGTGATGCGATCAATCGCACTGGACCTTGATGGCCAGGCCGCCGCGCGAGGTTTCGCGGTATTTGGCGTTCATGTCCTTGCCGGTTTCGTACATGGTTTCAATCACCTTATCCAGCGACACCCGCGGCGCGCTGGTGCGCCGCAGCGCCATGCGCGAGGCGTTGATGGCCTTGACAGAGGCGATGGCGTTGCGTTCGATGCAGGGGACCTGTACCTGGCCGGCCACCGGATCGCAGGTCAGTCCCAGATTATGTTCCATGCCGATTTCCGCCGCCACGCAGACCTGCTCGGGACTGCCGCCCATCAATTCCGTCAGTCCCGCCGCCGCCATGGAGCAGGCGACGCCCACTTCACCTTGGCAGCCGACCTCGGCGCCGGAAATGGAGGCGTTCAGCTTATAAAGAATGCCGATGGCGCCGCAGGCCAGGAAATAACGCAGGTAGACCTCGGGCGTGACCGGATCGATAAAATGATCGTAATAAGCCAGCACCGCCGGCACGATGCCGCAGGCGCCGTTGGTTGGCGCGGTGACCACCCTTCCGCCGGCGGCGTTTTCTTCATTGACCGCCAGCGCGAACATATTCACCCAGTCAATCGCCACCATCGGATCGCTGGAGAGCTTATCCGTGGAGACCAGCATGCGCCTGAGCGCCGATGCGCGCCTGGGCACCCGCAGCGGGCCGGGCAATACGCCTTCGGTATTTAGCCCGCGATCGATGCAGGCGCGCATGGTCTGCCAAATATCGGCGAAGTAATTGCCGATATCGGCGCGGCTATGCAGCGCCAGTTCATTAAGCATCACCAGCCCCGACAGCGACAGACCGGTCTGTTTGCACTGGTCGAGCAGCTGCTGGGCGCTGGCGAAAGGGTGGGGCACGGCGATCTGGTCGATAACCGGCTGGCCGAAATGCGCCTCATCAACGATAAAACCGCCGCCGACGGAATAATACGTCTGGCTGTAGATGACCTGTTCGCCAGCGAAGGCGTGAATGCGCATGGCGTTTTCATGCAATGACAGGTAGGAACCGTGGAATACCATGCCGCCTTCGCGGGGAAAATCCACTTCGTGCGGCCCGCCGGCCAGCATCAGGCGCTGGCGTTGCTCAACGTCGCGGATAAAGGCCGGCGCGGCGTCGATATCCACCGTATCGGGACGGTTGCCCGCCAAGCCCAGGATAATGGCGATGTCGGTATGGTGTCCCTTGCCCGTCAGCGATAACGAACCGTAAACATCCACGGCGATGCGCGTGACATCATTGAGCAGCCGTTTATCGACGAGATCGTCCACGAACTGTTTACCGGCTTTCATTGGACCCACGGTATGGGAACTGGACGGGCCGATGCCGATTTTAAACATATCGAAAACGCTTATCACGTTGACTCTCCTCAGAACTGATAAAATACGCATACCCGTGGGTAATGCAGTTAATTGTAATGACTCATGCCGGGTTAGGCTTGCGCTTTCGCATGATAAAAACTAATCCAAAAAAGCGCTTCCTTTGCGTTTGACGACCGATACGAAGCGGTCCTCTACCCCGGGGCGGCCTGGCGTCATGCTGGTTATGGCTAATCTGAAAGCAAGCCGTTGCCCGTGGATCATCTCCTTTCACGTGCGTGCCGGAGACGGTTTTTTGTCGTCAGAAATAATGAGATATACAACCTATATAAATGACTATGTTTAATTATTAATATGGAGTTATATTTCGCAAATATGGCAAAGATAGGAGATTGTAACGGTTTTCATCGCGTTGGGAAGTCTTTTATTGCCGGGACGCGATGACCATCACGGCGCGGGTTGGTAGGGATAGCGGCGGCCCAACCGGCGGCCGGGAATGAAGGGACGTGCGTTAAAGATGGATGTGTTGGCCCAGCCGATACAAAATCTGCGCGGTCATGCCCCAGACCATATGGCTTTGATACCAGGAAAAATAAACCTGCAGGTTTTTGGCGCGGCGCTGTATTTGCAGGGGAGTATAGCTGGCCAGGGATAACGCCTGGTGCAGGGGCATTTCAAACATGTCCGCCACCTCGTCGCGGCTGGCCCGGAAACGGGTGCCGGCCGCCAGCAGGCCGACGATGGGCGTGACCTGGAAACCGCTGCTGCTGTCCACCGGCGGCAGTTGCCCCAGGACCCTGACCGACGAGGCCGGGATGGCCACTTCTTCGTGGGCCTCGCGCAGCGCGGTGGCGATTAAGGACGCGTCTTCCTTATCCGCCGCCCCGCCGGGGAAGGCCACCTGGCCGGCATGCTTGCGCAGTGTCGCCGATCGGCGCGTCAACAGCACCGTCGGCTGGTGATGGCAGATGATGGGTATCAATACCGCCGCCCGGCGCTGGTTGCGCGCCGGCTCGCTGGGTTGCGGCAACTGCAGTTGGAAACGGGTGATGAAATCCGTAAGCGTCAGGGTGTTGTCAGTGCTGTTCATGGGCGATTTAGCTCCAGCAGCAGCGGCAGTATCTTGGCGACCTTGTCCAGGGTTTCCTGGTATTCCGCTTCCTCGCAACTGTCGGCGACGATGCCGCCGCCCGCCCAGCAATAGATGCGCCCTTGTTCCGTGAGCAGCGTGCGGATGGCGATATTGGTGTCCAGGGTGGCGCAGCGGCTCAGGTAGCCGATGCTGCCGCACCAGGCATTACGGCGCTGCGGTTCGAGCTGGTCGATTAACGTCATGGCCTTGATTTTGGGGGCGCCGGTGATGGACCCGCCGGGAAAACAGGCGCGCACCAGATCGCACGGCGTGCGATGGGGGGGCAGCCGCGCGGTAATGGTGCTGACCATATGATGGACTGCCGGAAAGGCCTCGATTTTAAACAGCTCCGGCACCCGGACGCTGCCGGGGACGGCGACCCGTCCGATATCGTTGCGCAGCAAATCCACGATCATCAGGTTTTCCGCCCGGTCTTTTGGCGATGCCGCCAGTTTTTGCCCTTGCAGCCGATCTTGCTCCGCATCCGCCAGGCGCGGCAGCGTGCCCTTGATGGGCCGCGTTTGGATCTGTCCCGCGTTTACCCGCAGGAACCGCTCCGGCGACAGGCTCAGCACCGCCTGGCCGGGCAGGCGCAAAAAAGCGGAAAACGGCGCGGCGTTATGCTCCAGCAGATGACGGAACGCCTGCCATTCATCGCCCGCGAACGCCGCGCTGAAGCGTTGTGCCAGACAGACCTGGTAACAATCACCCGCCAAAAGATGTTCCTGGATGCGGCGGAATTTTTCGCCATACTCGCCCCGGGTCATATTGGCCTGCCAGCCGCTGTTTAAACGAAAGGGCCGGTCGGGTTCGGGTGCCGGCGGCGCCAGCAAATCCCGCTTCAGCGCCGCCGGATCGCGGTAGCTCACCAGGGTCAGGCGGCCAAGGCGATGGTCGGCAATCACCGCCCAGTCATACAGGCCGACGGCCATATCCGGCAGCGTTAAATCCTGTTGGGCATGGGCAGGCAGAGTTTCAATGCGCCGGCCGAGATCGTAGCCGAACAGGCCCAGCGCGCCGCCCAGGAAAGGGAGATCGTCCCGGGCTTCCGGACGAATCCCCATACTGTCCACCTGCTGTTGCACCAGCATAAACGGGTCGCCGCCGCTCATATGCGATTGACCGTCGCGGGAAATCACCGTAACGGCGCCGCGGGTGGTCAGCGTCGCCACTGGGTCGGCGACCATGATATCGAAGCGGCTGTCCGGATGGTCGGCATGGCCCGAGTGCAGCAGCATCGACCAGGGCCGGGCGGCGCGGGGGGCGAACAGGGCGGTAATGGCGTCGCGGTGATAGGGTAAGGCAGTCAGCTGTGGCAACATATCGACACTATGATCCAGGTAATCCAGTCCAGTCTGCCGGCAATAAGCGCCTGGCAGGTGCGAACAGCATGATATCGGCTTCATGGCTGAACATAAAGCGCATTGATTGGCATCGCGGGCGGCGGCGTGAGATAATAACGCATCGACCCGCCCTCTGGAGAACACGCATGCTGACCGATATGCCAGCGTTAAATCACGAACAGCAGCAGCAGGCCGTTGAGCGCATCCAGGCCCTGATGGCCGACGGCATGAGCAGCGGCGAGGCCATCCGGCTGGTATCCAATGAAATCCGCGCCACCCATACAGGTGAACGGGTATCAATTCGCTGGGATGACGACGAAAACGACGATCGTTCCTATGCCGAGCGCAACGCCGATGAACGCGACGCCCGCAACGCCGCCCTGGAACAGGACGACGACGACGAGGACGGGGCGCTGTAAACGTCCCCGCCGGCCGCACGGGTACCGGCGCGCCGGTCAGATCGCCGCGATGACCTTGATTTCCACTTTGTAGCGCGGGTTCATCAGCCGCGCCTCGACGGTACAGCGCACCGGCGCGCTCCCCGGCACCACCCAGGCGTTCCAGGCGGCGTTCATGGCGGCGAAATCATTGCCGTCGGCCAGGAACACGGTCACATCCAGCAGCCGCGTTTTATTGGAACCCACCCGCTTTAGCAGCCGGTCGATAATCGCCAGCGCCTCGGCGGTTTGCGCGGTGGCGTCGCCATCCAGGTTTTCCGGCACGCTGGTGTAATATACCGTCTGGTTGTGGACAACCGCTTCGGACATGCGCGCGCCGGGATCGATTCGTTCAATGGTCATATTGTTCGCCTTAAAGCCATCATGTAAACCGCCAGCATAACATAGTGTCGTTTTAAGCAAAGAAGGTGGTGGACAACCGCCGGCCTTGGCATAATCCGACAGCAACCGAATGACAGAGAGACAGCGTGACAGATGATTTTGCGCCGCAGGGCGCGTTGGCCAAGGCCATCACCGGATTTAAACCGCGCGAGTCGCAACGCCTGATGGCCGAGGCGATAGCGCAGGCCATCGACACAAAACAGCCGCTGGTGGTGGAGGCCGGCACCGGGACCGGCAAGACGTATGCGTATTTGGTGCCGGCGCTGCGTTCAAAACGCAAGGTTATCATCTCCACCGGCTCCAAGGCGCTGCAGGATCAGCTGTATGCCCGCGACCTGCCCAAAGTGGCGGCGGCGCTGGCGTACCAGGGTCAGGTCGCCCTGCTGAAGGGACGCTCCAACTATTTGTGCCTTGAGCGCATGGAGCAGCAGCTCGCCGGCGGGGTCGGCATGGCGCCGGAAACCCTGGCGGAGCTGGCGGGCGTACGCAACTGGTCGTCGCAGACGGTGGATGGCGACGTGGCCAACTGCGGCGGCATCGCCGAAGACAGCCCGGTATGGCCGCTGGTCACCAGCACCAACGACAACTGCCTGGGCGGCGATTGCCCGCTCTACAAAGAGTGTTTTGTGGTCAAGGCGCGCCGTAAAGCCATGGAGGCCGACGTGATCGTGGTAAACCATCACCTGTTCCTGGCGGATATGGTGGTTAAGGAAGGCGGTTTCGGCGAGCTTATCCCCACCGGCGAGGTGATGATTTTCGACGAAGCGCACCAGATGCCGGATATCGCCAGCCAGTATTTCGGCCAGCAGCTCACCAGCCGTCAACTCATGGATCTGGCGCGCGACATGACGCTTGCCTACCGCACCGACGTGCGCGATATGGCCCAATTGCAAAAGAGCGCCGATCAGCTTACCTTCCGCACCCAGGATTTCCGGCTGGCGCTGGGCGAACCGGGTTTTCGCGGCAACCTGCGCGACGTGCTGACCCAGCCTTCGCTGCAGCGCGCGCTGCTGTTGCTTGATGACGCACTGGAATTATGCCACGACGTGGCGAAGCTGGCGCTGGGACGGTCGGCGCTGCTTGATGCCGCTTTTGAACGCGCCAGCCTGTACCGCGCGCGGCTCAAGCGTCTGAAGAATACCCAGGAACCGGGTTTCAGCTATTGGTATGAATGCAATGCCCGGCACTTTGTGCTGGCGTTGACGCCGTTATCGGTTTCGACCCGCTTTCGTGAGGTGATGAGCGAAAAAGAGGGCACCTGGATCTTTACCTCCGCCACCCTGTCGGTCAACGATCGCCTGGAGCATTTTACCCGGCGGATCGGCCTGGAAGACGCAAAAACCTTGCTGCTGCCCAGCCCGTTTGATTACGCGACCCAGGCGCTGCTGTGCGTGCCGCGCTTCCTGCCGGAGCCGAACCAGCGCGGGGCGGCGGTGCAGCTGGCGCGGATGCTGGCGCCGGTGATTATCGCCAATCGGGGGCGTTGCTTTTTCCTGTGCACCTCTCACCAGATGATGCGGGATCTGGCGGCGGAGTTTCGCGCCACGCTGACCCTGCCGGTGCTATTGCAGGGCGAGACCGGCAAACGCCAGCTGCTGCAGCAGTTTGTTACCGCTGGCAACGCGCTGCTGGTGGCGACCAACAGTTTTTGGGAAGGGGTGGACGTGCGCGGCGATACGCTGTCTTGCGTGATTATCGACAAGTTGCCCTTTACCGCCCCGGATGACCCGTTGCTTAAGGCGCGCACCGAGGATTGCCAGCTGCGCGGCGGCGATCCCTTTGCCGAGGTGCAGATCCCCGAGGCGGTCATCGCCCTAAAGCAGGGGGTGGGCAGGCTTATCCGCGACAGCGACGACCGGGGCGTGCTGATCATCTGCGATCAGCGGCTGGTGACCCGGCCCTATGGCCAGATTTTCCTCAACAGCCTGCCGCCGGCGCCGCGCACCCGCTCGCTGCAGCGCGCCATCGACTTTTTGCAACACCGCTGACCGGTGGCGTATATTGCCCCTCGCCCCCGCAGGCATCCCGTATCCCTTTGCCCCAGCGGGTATGCTACAATACCCGCCCGGTCCGGCACCACTCTTTTACACCCGCCTGAGGTTTGGCATGTCTACGCGAATTTTAGCTCTCGATACCGCAACTGAAGCCTGTTCCGCGGCGCTTTGGATCAACGGTGAAATCAGCGAACGTTTTGAAATTTCCCCCCGCGAGCACACCCGGCGCATTCTGCCGATGGTCGACAGCCTGCTGGCCGAGGCCGGCATCGAGCTGGCGCAGCTTGATGCCCTGGCTTATGGGCGCGGCCCCGGCAGCTTTACCGGCGTGCGCATCGGCATCGGCATCGCTCAGGGCCTGGCGCTTGGCGCCGGGCTGCCGATGATCGGCGTGTCGACCCTGGCGGCGCTGGCGCAGGGCGCCTGGCGCCGGTGCGGCATCAGCCGCGTGCTGTGCGCCATCGATGCCCGCATGGGCGAGGTCTACTGGGCGCAGTACCAGCGCGGCGACAGCGGCGCATGGTTGGGCGAAGCGGGCGAAAAAGTGGTTAAACCCGATCAGCTGGCGCCGCAAGCCGCCGAACTGGCCGGCCAGTGGGCAACGGCCGGCACCGGCTGGCAAACCTATCCCGGACTTATCGCGCCGCCGGCCGTGCAGCTCGTGGACGGCCAGACCCTGCTGCCGTCGGCCGTGGATATGTTGCCGCTGGCGGTGCTACGCTTAAGCCAGGGCGAGGCCTTGGCGGTGGAATTGCAGGCGCCGACCTATCTGCGCAATGAAGTGACGTGGAAAAAGCTGCCGGGACGCGAATAAAGAGCAACTTATGCCGCCGCCACGGGTCAAAGTAATAACCCATGTATACCGTTAAAGGTATGAGGAATCTAGCGCAAGATGTTTAAGCAAACTACTGTCCGCAGCGCGCAGCGCCGTCGTTTTACCTGGCCGGCCCTGGCCGTGGTCATGATGCTGTCCGGCTGCGCCACGGTGCCGGACGCCGTGCGCGGCACCTCGCCCACCCCCCAGCAGGATCTGGTGCGCGTGCTTAACGCGCCGTCCCTGTATGTCGGTCAGGAAGCCCGTTTCGGCGGCAAAGTGGTTAAAGTCACCAATCTCAACGGACGCACCCGGCTGGAAATAGCCTCTGTGCCGCTGGATGATTCGGCGCGGCCCAGGCTGCACCAAGTCTCTACCGGCAGGGTGGTGGCCTATATCAACGGCTTCCTGGAACCGATGGACTTTAATCACCAGTGGGTCACCGTGGTCGGCCCAATCACCGGCACGGAAAAGGGCGCCGTCGACAAGGCGGAGTATACCTTTGTAGTGGTGCGCGCGGACGGATATAAACGCTGGCAGCTGACGCAACAGGTGGTGGCGCCGATGGGGCCGCCGATGTCCCCCTGGGGCTGGGGCGGCCGCTACGGCCGCGGCTGGGGGCCGGAGTGGGGCGTCGGCTACGGTTACGGCAATGCCCAGGTTGAAACCGTACTGACCGAATAGTGACGAAACGCTCAATCCTGATATCGATTTCCACCCGATTGCCCAGTTCCATTACCATTACAGATAAGAATCCAGGCAATATGGGGCGGCGATGAGCACATCGGCTATTGATAATACAGGGCAGGGCATGGCGCGGATATGGACCGGGCGTTACCCTGCCGATGTCCCGACGGATATCGATCCCGATCATTACCGATCTATCGCCGTTCTGTTCGCCAACGCGGCGCGCCGTTTTGCCGATTTGCCGGCATTTATCAACCTGGGGGAGACCCTGACATTTCGCCAGCTCGACGCGCTCAGCCTGGCGTTTGCCGCTTACCTGCAGCGGGTCATTGGCCTGCAGCCAGGGGATCGCGTAGCCCTGATGATGCCCAACCTCCTGCAATACCCGGTGGCGCTGTTCGGCGTCCTGCGCGCCGGCATGGTGGTGGTGAACGTCAATCCGCTTTACACCCCGGACGAACTGCGTCACCAGCTTAACGATAGCGGCGCGGCGGCCATCGTTATCGTGGACAATTTCGCCCATACCCTGGAGAAGGTGCTGGCGGAGGTTGCCATTCGCCATGTGATACTCACGCGCCTGGGCGATCATTTCCCGCTGCTGAAGCGCACGCTGGTCAACGCGGCGGTAAAACACCTTAAGCGCAAAGTGCCGCCATACCGCCTGCCGCAGGCGGTTTCCTATCGCCGCGCCCTGGCGCAGGGGCATCGGCTGGAGTTCAGCCCGCCCATTATCAACGGCGACTCGCTGGCCTTCCTGCAATACACCGGCGGCACCACCGGCGCGTCGAAAGGCGCCATGCTCACCCACCGCAATATCCTCGCCAACCTCGAGCAGGCGAAAGCCGCCTACGGGCCTATTTTGACCCTGGGGCGCGAAATGATGGTCACCGCCCTGCCGCTGTACCATATCTTCGCCCTGATGATAAATTGCCTGCTGTTTGTGGAAATGGGCGGCTGTAACCTGCTGATTACCGACCCGCGCGATATCGCCTCCCTGGTCGACGCCATGCGGCGTCACCATTTTACGGCGATTTCCGGGGTGAATACGTTGTTCAACGCCCTGTTGCATAACGCGGCGTTCCGTCGCCTGGATTTTGCCTCGCTGCATTTGTCGGTGGGCGGGGGGATGGCGCTGCAGCAACCGGTGGCGGATGACTGGCATGCGCTGACCGGTAAGCACCTGCTGGAGGGGTATGGCTTGACCGAATGCTCGCCGCTGGTGACCGGCAATCCCTATGATTTGAACCGTTTCAGCGGCAGCATCGGCCTGCCGGTGCCCTCCACCGATATCCGCCTGGTGGATGGGGCCGGCAATAACGTGCCGCCCGGCGCGCCCGGGGAGCTGCTGATCAAGGGACCGCAGGTCATGGCGGGCTATTGGCGCCAGCCGCAAGCCACCGCCGAGACGCTGAAAGACGGCTGGCTTTCTACCGGCGATATCGTTACAGTGGATCAACAAGGCTTCGTGCGCATCGTGGATCGCAAGAAGGATATGATCCTGGTGTCCGGCTTCAATGTCTACCCCAATGAAATAGAGGATGCGGTGGTCCGGCATCCGAAAGTGCTTGAGGCGGCGGCGATAGGCGTGCCCAGCGATGACACCGGCGAAGCGGTAAAAATTTTCGTGGTGAAAAAAGAGCCTTCCCTGACCCGCGAGGAACTCATTGCCCACTGCCGTTTGTACCTGACCGGCTATAAGGTGCCAAAACTGGTGGAATTCCGCGCTGAGTTACCCAAATCCAATGTAGGCAAAATTCTGCGCAAGCAATTACGCGTCGAGCACGGATAAACGCTTTTTGCCGCCATGACTGACAGTAAGAGAACTCTGTGTCCAATTACCAATTAATTACCCGCGATGAAGATTTACAAAGGATATGCGCGCTTGCCCGCCAGCACGATCGGGTGGCGCTGGATACCGAATTTGTCCGCACCCGCACCTACTATCCGCAGTTGGGTTTAATCCAGCTATTTGATGGTGACACGTTATCGCTCATCGACCCCCTGGCTATTTCGCAATGGCAACCGTTCCGGGAACTGCTGGCCGACCGGGGGGTGGTGAAAATTCTGCATGCCTGCAGCGAGGACCTGGAAGTTTTCCTGCATTCCTTTGATCAGATGCCGGTGCCCATGCTTGATACCCAGGTGCTGGCCGCGTTCAACGGCCGCCCGCTGTCCTGCGGCTTTGCCGCGCTGGTGGCGGATTACCAGCAGGTGGTGCTGGATAAAAGCGAATCCCGCACCGACTGGCTGGCGCGGCCGCTAAGCGCCAGGCAATGCGATTACGCCGCGGCCGACGTGTTCTGGCTATTGCCGATGGCCGATCAGCTGATCCGGGAAACCGAAGCGGCGGGCTGGACCGACGCGGCCAGGCAGGAGTGCGACGCCTTATGCCAGCGGCGCCAGGAAATCGTCGATCCGGAACTGGCTTATCGCGATATCGGCAATGCCTGGCAGTTGCGCACCCGGCAACTGGCGTGCCTGCAAAAATTGGCCTCCTGGCGCCTGCGCAAAGCGCGCGAGCGGGATATGGCGGTGAACTTCGTCGTACGGGAAGAAAATTTATGGCAGGTGGCGCGTTATATGCCGGGATCGCTGGGCGAACTGGACAAACTGGGGTTAAGCGGGCCGGAAATCCGTTATCACGGCAAAATGCTCCTCGCCCTGGTGGAGGAGGCGGCGGCCATGACGGAAGATCAGCTGCCGGAGCCGGTGGTTAATCTCATCGATAAACCCGGCTATCGCGCGCTGTTTAAAACCATTAAGGAACATATCGCCATTGCCAGCGCGGAATCCGGATTAAGCGTGGAACTGCTGGCGTCGCGCAGGCAAATCAATCAATTACTCACCTGGCATTGGCGGCTGACCCCGGGGCAGCGCACGCCGGAATTGCTCAGCGGCTGGCGGGAAACGCTGTTTGGCGCGCGGTTACGCGCAATACTCGACGGTGAGGCGGCAACCACCGACCTGCCCGCGGCATTATAAATCCCCAGGCGCTCTTTTCCCCCTGCACCGGCAGGGGGATTATTGGCTGGTGATCATTTCGGCGTTTCTTCCGCTTCCGGCAGCGTTACGTTCAGCTCGAGGATGGAAATATCGCCTTCCCGCTGCTCAAGCTGCACGGAGACCATTTCCGGATCGATCTGCACATATCGGCAAATGACCTCGAGAATATCGCGTTTCAACTGCGGCAAATAATGAGGCTCGCTATCGCCCCGCCGGCGTTCCGCAACGATAATCTGCAGCCGTTCCTTGGCTATATTGGCTGTCGTTTTTTTACGGGAGAGAAAAAAATCGAGTAATGCCATGGTTTATCCCCCAAACAGGCGTTTTAAGAAACCCTTCTTCTCTTCTTCAATGAAGCGGAAGGGACGTTCTTCTCCTAACAGGCGGTCAACCGTGTCTGAATAGGCTTGGCCGGCATCAGATTCAGCATCGAGTATTACCGGCTCACCCTGATTGGAGGCCCGTAATACGGACTGATCCTCGGGGATGACGCCCAGCAGGGGAATGCGCAGTATTTCAATCACATCTTCCATGCTCAGCATATCGCCACGGTTTACGCGACCGGGGTTATAGCGGGTCAGCAGCAGATGTTCCTTAATCGGGTCCTGGCCATTCTCAGCGCGCCGGGACTTTGACGACAGTATCCCCAGGATACGGTCCGAGTCGCGCACCGACGACACTTCCGGGTTGGTGGTGATAATGGCCTCATCGGCGAAATACAGCGCCATTAACGCGCCGGTTTCGATGCCGGCCGGCGAATCGCAGACCACAAAATCAAAATTCATTTCGCCGAGGTCGTTGAGGATCTTTTCCACGCCCTCGCGCGTCAGCGCATCTTTATCCCGGGTTTGCGACGCCGGCAGGATATACAGGTTATCGGTGCGCTTATCTTTGATCAGCGCCTGGTTCAGCGTGGCGTCGCCCTGGATGACATTAACAAAATCATACACCACGCGCCGCTCGCAGCCCATGATAAGGTCCAGGTTGCGTAAACCGATATCAAAATCGATCACCACGGTTTTTTTACCTTTCCGGGCCAATCCGGTAGCAATGGCCGCGCTTGATGTGGTTTTGCCAACGCCCCCTTTGCCCGAAGTAACAACTATAATGCGTGCCATAATGGATTCCTTGTCAAGGGCTTAATTTAAAGGTTGAATGGTAAGCGTATTATCTTGCAGGCTGAGACGGGCGGCTTTACCCGCGTATTCAGCCGGGATCTGATCGCTTAACCAATACTGACCGGCAATGGAAACAAGTTCCGGGGAGAGGTGGGTGCAGAAAATCTGGCACTGCGCATCTCCCGACGCACCCGCTAACGCCCTGCCTCGCATCATGCCATAAATATGGATATTGCCGTCGGCAATAAGTTCGGCGCCGGCGCTGACGCTGCTGGTGACGATCAAATCGCAATCGCGCGCATAAATCTGTTGACCGGAACGCACCGGGCTGTCGATGCGCCGGGTCTTCAAGGCCGTCGCCGGTAGGGCAGGCGCCGCCTTTTCGGCGCGTTTGGGCGCCTTGCCCTCGTTCAACAGCGGCAAGCCGCTACGCACAATGGCTTTTTTCAGCCGGTCATCCTTGCATCCGCTGACGCCGACCACATGCAGGCCGGTGGACAGGATGGTCTGGCGCAACGCTTCCCAGTCGGTGTCCCGCGTCAGGGTGGAAACATTGATTACCACCGGCGCATCCTTCAAAAAAGCAGGTGCCTGTTCGATTTTTTCCTGTAATGCCTGACGAATATCCTCAGGTTGGGCGTCATGAACATGAATTACCGATAAGGTAAAACTACTGCCTTTTAACTCAATGGGCGTCTGTGACATCTATCCTGACTCAGTCTTGACTCATGTATTTTCCCGGTAAGCTACCGGTAAGCGATATTCCGAAGCACTGCATGCATGTTATAGTTACTGCTATATACAGGCAAGACACTAAACCATGTTAACCAGGTAAAAAATATGTTTTGTGTGATCTACAGAAGTACCAAACAAGATCAAACTTATCTTTATATCGAAAAAAAAGATGACTTTTCCCGGGTGCCGCCCGACCTCATGGCCCGATTCGGTAAACCGGTGCTATCAATGTTATTCCCGCTAAATGGTAGCAAAAAACTGGTCGCGGCGGATATAAATAAAGTCAAACAAAGCCTGGTAGATCAGGGTTTTTATCTGCAATTACCCCCGCCTGTTGAAAATTTACTGGCGCAGCATCATAACGCCCGCGCAAAATAACTGTTCATTGATCCACTATTTAATGGCGAATGCGCCATGATGGCATTATAACGTTCCTGTAATATCTCGGCTGCGCGGGTGGCCCCGCGTAAAAATATCGCGCTAAGGAAATAGCCTTATGAAATTATCCGCCATCCCTCTCTTGGTTAGCAGCCTTATGCTGGCCGGTTGCAGTCATCATCCCCAGGCCGCCAACGCCGGGCAGGCGGCCGTGGCGCCGCAGCCGGCGGCAAAGCCCGCGGCCGACGCCCAGGACGGCAAAACCCTGCTCTCGCAACAGAGCCGCGATCCGGCCGAGTTTCCCGCCTATCTGGAGCAGTTAAAAACCGAGGCGCTGGCCCAGGGCATTAATGCCGGCGTCGTGAACCAGGCTTTTGCGCAAACGCACTTTGTCGATCGGGTCATCAGCTCCGATCGGAACCAGCTGGAAAATAAAGTCACCCTGGATGAGTACCTGCAGCGCGTGCTGCCGGCCTGGAAGATAGAACAGGCGCGGACCCAATACCGGGACTACCAGCCGCAGCTGGCGACCATCAGCGCCCGTTACGGCGTGCCGGCGCGCTTTATCGTGGCGTTGTGGGGCATGGAAAGCGGCTTCGGCAAGATCCAGGGACGTGAGGATGTCGTCTCCGCCCTGTCTACCCTGGCGTTTGAGGGCCGGCGTGAAAAGTTCTTTAAAAGTGAATTGTTCGCCGCACTGCGTATCCTGGAGCAAAACGACATCGGCGTCGGTGAGCTGAAAGGCTCGTGGGCCGGCGCCATGGGGCAGAGCCAGTTTATGCCCAGTTCCTACCTGCGCTATGGCGCCGACGGCGACGGCGACGGCAAAATAGATATCTGGAATAATGTGATGGACGTGTTCGCCTCCACCGCCAATTATCTGGCCACGGAAGGATGGAAGCCGGGGCAGGGATGGGGGCAAGAGGTCCGCCTGCCGGCGGGGTTCCCGGCGCAGGCTGCCGGACTGAAGGACACGCAGGCGCAAACGGTGGACGCCTGGAGCGGGCAGGGCATACGCCTGGCCGACGGCAGTTCCCTGCCGGCTTCGGCGCAGCGCGCCTGGGTGGTTATCCCGGACGACAATCAAAGCCGGGCGTTCCTGGTCTATGATAATTTCCGCACCCTGATGCGCTGGAACCGCTCTTATTATTTTGCCCTCAGTATCGGCACGCTGGCGGATGCCCTGGGTCAATAACGACCGCCGTGAAGGTTTGCGGCGACTGGGGTATGATAATAGCGGAAACTACTATGTAATCGACTCATCATTTACCGGCAGGAGACTGTGGACATGTATCAACATCGCGATTGGCAAGGCGCGTTACTGGATTTTCCGGTGAGTAAGGTGGTCTGCGTCGGCAGCAACTATTCCGACCATATCAAGGAGATGGGCAGCGCCACGCCCACCGAGCCGGTGCTGTTTATCAAACCCGAGACCGCCTTGTGCGATATCCACCAACCCATCGCCATTCCCGCCGATTGGGGGGAAGTGCACCATGAGGTGGAACTCGCGGTCCTGATCGGCATGCCGCTCAAGCACGCCGATGAGGCCCATGTGGCCCGCGCCATCGCCGGCTATGGTGTGGCGCTCGACCTGACGCTCAGGGAGATGCAGGCCAAATTCAAGAAAGCCGGGCAACCCTGGGAAAAAGCCAAAGGTTTTGACGGTTCCTGCCCGATTTCCGGCTTTATCCCGGTGGCGGAGTTTGGCGATGCGCAGCAGGCTACGCTGACGCTTAAGGTGAATGACGACGTGCGCCAGCAGGGCAACACGCGGGATATGATCACGCCCATACTGCCGCTTATCGCCTATATGAGCCGTTTTTTTACCCTGCGCCCCGGCGATATTATCCTGACCGGCACGCCGCAGGGCGTGGCAAAGCTGCAGTCCGGCGACCGGCTTACCGTGACGCTTAACGAGCTGGCCCTGGAAACCCGGGTTATCTGAATCTGATTTCATCGCCGCCTTGCGTCACGGCAAGCCGGCATCTAAAATAGCTGCCCGTCGTTTAACCGGATACCATTATGACAAGCCGCCCCTTTTGGCAAGAAAAAACCCTGGCCGAGATGACCGACGATGAATGGGAATCGTTATGCGACGGTTGCGGCCGGTGCTGCCTGCATAAGCTGATTGACGATGACACCGAGGAAGTCTATTTCACCAACGTGGCCTGCAACCAGCTGAATATCAAGACCTGCCAGTGCCGTCATTACGACACGCGCTTTGAATATGAACCGGATTGCATCAAGCTGACGCGCGAAAATCTCCTCACCTTTGACTGGCTGCCGCCCACCTGCGCCTATCGGCTGCAGGAGGAAGGCAAGCCCCTGCCGCAGTGGCATCCGCTGATCACCGGCTCCAAGGCCGCCATGCACGGCGAACGCATTTCGGTGCGTTATATCGCGGTGCGGGAAAGCGAGGTTACCGACTGGCAGGACCATATCCTGAACAAACCGGCCTGGGCGCGTTAAGCTGCCGCCCGGCGCGGGCTTAGCCCAGGGCCTTTTCCGCGCGCATCAGCGACGGGTATTGGAACAGTACGCGTCCGACGCCGCGGTTAAGCGCCCACCAGATGCCGATCGCGCCCGCGGTGCATAACGCGGTTGCCGCCAGCGGATATGCCGCCAGCCAAAACAGCGAGAACAGGCGATGGTCAAACGCGTGGTAACGCGCCAGCGCGCCCAGCATGGGTACGGCCAGCAGCTCGGTCAGCAGTTTATGCAGCACATAGATCTGCAGCGTATTTTTGCCTATCCAGTTAAGCATCCGCAACGCTTCGTTATGCCATGACCAGTTACGGTTCACCCACTGGCAGCACAGTATGGCGATACACACCGCCAGCGCGCTGGTAAACAGGCTCTTATCCATGGCAAGCACCGCGTGAATCAGCGCCAAGACGGCAAGGGATGCCAACAGTATCCGCCGCGAGCGGCTCTCGGCCAGCAGGGCGACGATGCGTGCGCCCAGGAAACAGCCGGTAAAAAAGAAAATCCCGTTTTGCGCCACGCTTGCCGGCCCCCACCACGGCACCATCCCCAGGACGCATGCGTAATTCAGCAGCGCGCCCAGGATAAGCAGCGCCAGCCAGTGACGTCGCCACAGTTTGCAGACGACAAAATACATGGCCAGGGCGTACAGATACCAGGGGCTGGACATCGCGGTCGCCACATACAGCAGAAACTGGCCGGTGGAGGCCGCGTAGGCGGCGTTATGCGCCATCAGCCGCCAGTCGTCAAACGCCAGCTCGCGGTTGATGAAACTCACGCATAACCACTGTACGGCGCACCATAGCAGGTAAAGATAAAAGAGATTGACCGCTTTCTTGGTCGCCACCTCATGCCAGGAGCGGTTGATCACGCTGTCAGCGGCCAGCAGGCCGGAAATAAAGAAAAACGCCGGCATGCGCAGCGGCACCAGATAATGGTTAACCGCCACCCAGGCGCGGGTGAGAAATAGGTGCGCGTCAATCAGCGCGAGCGAGGGAATATAGCTGGTGGTAATGACATGATTTAATACCACCAGCAGAATGCAGATCCCCTTAAGGGAATTAATCCACTGAATTTTTTTGGCTGTATCGGGCATGAGCGACTCCCCGCGGGGCGATGTGGGCGAACCTGGAGGGAGAGTAGCGGGCGAGGGGGTCGGACACGAGTGAAATCGCTGTGTTTTTGTACGATTTCACTTTTACTTATTTCGTTCCCCCTCTCAGGTTTACGTAACAACAGCCATCGCCGGCATGGCGCAGCTCATAAAACGCCGCCGCACGTCCCTGCGGCCATCGGGCGATGCTCAGGGCGTCTTTGTCATGGCGCCCTCTACGTGATTATTGAGGCCTCTTCACCGTTTTGCCTGAAGAGCTGAAGGCGCGGCGGTCGATTTCCGGTTAACGGTTAAACAGGTCGCGTTTTTTGGGGCGAAACGGCTGGGCGATCAGGACCAGCACGCCGACCAGGAGATAAGCGCCAAAAATCACGATCATCCACTGCGGCATCTCCAGGGACATAAAATGCCATTGTCTGACCGCGCAATCACCGGTGGCGCTGAATACGGACGGCAGCCATTTATCCAAGGGCAGCCAAGAGGGGAAGCTGACAAAAAAATCACAGGTGACAAACGGCGAGGGATTAAGCTGGATATCCGTATGCTTCATCGCCAGCATTAGGCCTTCCCAGGCGCTGTAGAGCCAAATAATTAGCGCACCGTAGCGCAGGGGCGTCGACGGCGCGACGGCGCCGACGATGCCGGCACCCATAATGCCGAACAGCGCGCAGCGCTGGTAAATGCACAGTACACAGGGTTTTAATAACATGACATGCTGGAAATAAAGCGCCACCAGCTCCAGGGCGAAGGCGGTAAGCGCCAGCAATACCCAGGCACCACGCCCTCTTGAGCAGCGGTTAAAGAATTGCAACATACATTATTATCCAGGCCGGTTGGTTGCTTTTAAACAGGCAGTTTAAATCAATTAAAGCCAGAAGCCAGCCTCTTTTTTAGGAATATGCCACTTGATATCATACTTGTTTCCCTTTTATTCAATCTGATGGTGTTCTGCTTTTTCCGCTGCTATTTTGTCGTGCCGCCTGCGCGGGAATCGCCGCAGCGGAATCATGCCGAATAAGGCCGTTATGCGCCGTGGTAGGAAAACCCCGCCGGTAATGCGGCGGACATGACATTTTATTGCCGGATATGGCAGGGTTTTGCTGTTACTATCCCTTAACGCTGTATATCGGGTTCACGCGTTCTGATATCATTAGGCCGTTTTTAGCTCACATACGCATGCTGCTACGGAACATAACATTATGGTCATTAAGGCGCAGAGTCCTGCCGGTTTTGCGGAGGAGTATCTGATTGAGAGTATTTGGAACAATCATTTCCCGCCAGGTTCAATCCTGCCCGCGGAGCGCGAACTGTCCGATGTGATAGGCGTTACGCGCACCACCCTGCGGGAAGTGCTGCAGCGGCTGGCGCGTGACGGCTGGCTGACAATCCAGCACGGCAAGCCCACCCGGGTGAATAATGTCTGGGAAACCTCCGGGTTGAATATCCTGGAAACCCTGGCCCGCCTGGACCATGACAGCGTGCCGCAGCTGATTGATAATTTATTGTCGGTGCGCACCAATATCGCCTCGATCTTTATCCGCATGGCGATACGCTTTTATCCGGATAAGGCGCAGAACGTGCTGGCCCAGGCGAAAGACCTGGAGGATCAGGCGGATGCCTTCACCGAAATGGATTACCGTATTTTCCACGAGCTGGCCTATGCGTCGGGCAATCCTATATATGGCCTGATCCTGAACGGCCTGAAAGGCATGTACCTGCGGGTGGGACGTTATTATTTCTCCAATCCCCAGGCCCGCGAGCTGGCGCGTAATTTTTACACGCATCTGGCGGCGCTGTGCCGCGACGGCCTGTACGATCAGGTTATCGATCTGGTCCGCCACTACGGTAATGAAAGCGGCGTCATCTGGAGCAGCATGCAGTCCGCCATTCCGCGCGATATCGCCGAATTCAGGCGTTAACCTCAACGCCTGACAGGCCCGCAGAACCGTTCCCGGCCGGCGCGCACGCGTCGACATGCGTTTGGAATGTTATGGGAAAAGAATACAGACGATAAAGCGTAGCCGCGCTATTGAAAACGCGGCGCCTCTACAAGACGGCGCCCATGCCATCACAGCGGTATAGACCGCGGCGGACAGCGTTCAATCAACTCAATATTGCCATCGTCATTGACCTGTTCCATATAGACATCAAAACTCCACAGCCGATGAATATGCTTCATCACCTCGCGCCGGCTTTTAGCCAGCGGCGCGCGGTTTTGCGGCGTATAGCGCAGTGTCAACGAGCGGTCGCCGCGCAGATCGACATTCCAAATCTGGATATCCGGCTCCAGGTTGCTCAGGTTATATTGCGATGAAAGCTCCTGACGTATGGCCCGGTAGCCCTCCTCGTTATGAATGGCGGCAATTTCCAGATAATTATTGTGGTCGTCATCCAATACCGTAAACAAACGGAAATCGCGCATGATTTTCGGCGACAGGAACTGGCTGATAAAACTCTCATCCTTGAAATTATGCATGGCGAAATGCAAGGTCTCCAGCCAGTCGCTGCCGGCGATATCCGGGAACCAGTGCTTATCTTCGTCCGTCGGCGACTGGCAGATGCGTTTGATATCCTGGAACATGGCGAACCCTAACGCATAAGGGTTGATGCCGCTGTAATACGGACTGTTATAGGGCGGCTGGTAGACGACGTTGGTGTGGCTGTGCAGAAACTCCAGCATAAAACGATCGGTGACTTTTTTCTCATCATAGAGATGGTTAAGAATGGTGTAGTGCCAGAAGGTGGCCCAGCCTTCGTTCATTACCTGGGTTTGTTTCTGCGGATAAAAATATTGGCTGACCTTGCGCACGATGCGCAGGATCTCACGCTGCCAGGGCTCGAGCAGCGGGGCGTTTTTCTCCATAAAGTACAGCAGGTTTTCCTGCGGCTCATGGGGATAGCGGCTGGCCTGGGCCGGCAACTCTTCTTTTTCGCGCCGGGGCAGGGTGCGCCACAGTTCGTTAACCTGGCTTTGCAAATACTCCTCGCGGCTCTTTTGCCGCGATTTTTCTTCCTGCAGCGAGATTTTCTGCGGACGTTTATAACGATCGACGCCGTGGTTCATCAGCGCATGGCAGGAATCGAGCAGTTGCTCCACCTGCTCGACGCCGTAGCGTTCCTCGCATTTGGTAATATAGCCGCGGGCGAAGATGAGATAATCGACGATGGAGCTGGCATCGGTCCAACTGCGGAATAAATAGTTATTTTTGAAAAAAGAATTATGGCCGTAACACGCATGCGCCATGACCAGCGCCTGCATGGTCATGGTATTTTCTTCCATCAAATAGGCAATACAAGGGTTGGAGTTAATGACAATTTCATACGCCAGCCCTTGCTGGCCCTGTTTGTAACGTTGTTCAGTCTCGATAAATTTTTTGCCGAACGACCAATGGGTATAATTAATCGGCATGCCGACGCTGGAATAGGCGTCCATCATTTGCTCGGAGGTGATCACTTCTATCTGGTGGGGGTAGGTGTCCAGCCGATAAAGCTTCGCCACCCGGTCGATCTCGTCCAGATAATCCTGCAGCAGCTCAAATGTCCAGTCGGGTCCATCGCTAAGACAAGTGGTATCCTTAAAACTTTCGTCAAGAGAAATCGTCATCAGCGCACCTCATCGTTACAGACAGCACTTCATCATGCTGGCTTATAATTAATCCTAGTGCAAGATGAAAATGACGCAGGCGCCGCGCCAAATTTAATCCCGGCGCGATTATCCCCGGTTAATGGCGTATTGCCCTTGAAATAACCCCACGGCTGAGTATTTTAGGATGGGCTAACAGCAATGTCGCGGCTTGCGCCGGCCAAGGAAACGCTGGCCGGTTAACCGTTTTTTCTCCCCTACTACATTATTATTGTGCTGCGCAATGGGCGCCATAGGATTGGATAATCATGCGGGTCATCATTCTGGGTAGTGGCGTTATCGGCGTGGCAAGCGCGTGGTATCTTGCCCGGGCGGGGCATGAAGTGCGGGTGCTTGACCGGCAGCCCGGACCGGCGCAGGAAACCAGCGCCGGCAACGCCGGACAGATTTCCCCCGGTTATGCCGCGCCATGGGCCGCGCCGGGCGTACCGTTAAAGGCTATAAAATGGATGTTTCAGCGCCATGCGCCGCTGGCTATCCGGCTGAAAGCCAGCGATCACCAGTTGCGCTGGATGTGGCAAATGCTGCGTAACTGCGACAGCCACCATTATTATATTAATAAAAGCCGCATGGTGCGCCTGGCGGAATACAGCCGTGATTGCCTCAAGGCGCTGCGCGACGAAACCGGTATCGCCTATGAAGGCCGCCAGGGCGGCACGCTGCAGCTGTTTCGCACCGACCAGCAGTATGCCGCCGCCGCCAGGGATATCGCCGTGCTGCGCGATGAAGGCGTCCCTTTCGCCCTGCTGGAAGCCCATCAGCTGGCCGGCGTCGAACCGGCGCTGGCGGGCGTGGCCCATAAGCTTAGCGGCGGGCTGCGGCTGCCTAACGATGAAACCGGCGATTGCCAGCTGTTTACCCAGCGTCTGGCCGCCATGGCCGCCGCGCAGGGCGTTGAATTTCAGTATAATTGCTCTATTACCGGCCTGATGCGCACCGGCAACCTGGTGGCCGGGGTCGTCTGCGACGGCGAGCTGCTGCAGGCCGATGCGTATGTGATGGCGCTGGGTTCGTATTCCACCGCCATGCTGCGCGATCTGATCGACATACCCGTCTATCCGCTGAAGGGCTATTCGCTGACCATCCCCCTGGCCGATGAACAGGGCGCGCCGGTATCCACGGTCCTGGATGAAACCTATAAAATAGCCGTCACCCGCTTTGATCGGCGTATCCGGGTGGGCGGCATGGCGGAAATCGTCGGTTTCAACACCGGCCTGGAAAAAGCCCGGCGCGACACGCTGGAAATGGTGGTGCGCGATCTTTTTCCGTTCGGCGGCCATATCGAACAGGCCACATTCTGGACCGGACTGCGCCCGATGACGCCGGACGGCACGCCCATCGTCGGGGCCACGCCGGTGAAAAACCTGTATCTCAACACCGGACACGGCACGCTCGGCTGGACCATGGCCTGCGGGTCGGGGCGGCTGCTGGCGGATATCATCAGCGGCGCGCGGCCGGAGATTCCCTATGACGATTTATCGGTCGCCCGCTATGACGGCAATTTCAGGGCGGGCGTGGAGCCGAAAATGGCCTGACGAGCGCGCGGCGGGGCCGCCGCCGCCGGTGCTATTGCTGCAATGACGTCAGCCTCCCCGACAAGCGCCGGGTATGCAGGCGGGCGAGGCCGGCAAATACCGCGCCCAATAACATCACCAACGACAGCGACAGGCGCGGCGGCAGCGGCAGGGCGATAAACGCCAGGCTGATGGCGGCCGCGCCCGCCATCTGGACAAAGCCGTTCAGCGCGGCCGCCACGCCCGCCTGGTCGGGATACGGCTCCAGCGCGTAGCTGGCGGCGGGGCCCAACAGAAAGGCCAGTCCGGAACAGGCTATCGCCACCGGCAGCATATAGCTCAGCCAGTGGGTTTGCCATATCAGCGGCGTCCAGGCGACGCTGGTCAGTAACGTCAGGCTGCCCAGACCCATCAGCAGGGTACCGATGGTCAGGCAGGCGGGGCGGCCCGCTTTGCGGATCACCCGGTTGGCGATGACGCTGACCAGCATAATCCAGCCCCCATTGGCGCCGAAGGCCAGCGAAAACTGCAGCGGCGTCAAGTGGGCCACCCCCATCAGCACCTGGGATGAAAGCGACACATAGGTCAGCGCCATCGCCATGGCGCCGGTATTGACCAGGGAAAACACCCGAAACCGCCGCTGACCGAGGATCGCCAGATAGGCGTTCACCGGCAGGCCCAGGCGGCGCAGGGTATTGCCCGGGCGCGTTTCCGGCAATCCCCGGGCAATCAACGCCAGCACCACCAGGGCATAAGCAGTCAGCGCCCAGAAGGGCGCGCGCCAGCCGAACCACTCGGCCAGCAGCCCGCCGGCCAGCGGGGCCAGCGCCGGCACGATATTCAGCGTGCCGTTCAGGAAGCTGAAGGCGCGGGCCGCGTCGTCGCCGTTGAGCCGGTCGCGCACGCAGCTGAACAAGGCGACGGTGGTACAGCATACCGCCAGGCCCTGCAACACCCGCGAGCACAGGAACACCGCGGGCAGTTGGGCCAGGGCCGCCATGGCGGCCCCCAGGCCGTACAGCGCCACGCCCGCCAGCGCCATGGGCCGGCGGCCGAAATAATCCACCAGGGGGCCGGTAAGCAGCTGACCGACGCCCATGACCAGGATAAACAGCGGGATAGTGGACTGGATCAGGGACTCCGGAGTACCCAGTCCTTTGGCGATGCCCGGGATCACGGGCAAATAGAGATCGATACCCAGCGGACCCAGCAATACTAATGACAGCAACAGCAGCAGAAATTTTCGCATCTATAACCACATATTAAGAACGAGCTTAAGAATAGGGGCAGCCGGCGGGCAAGGAAAGAGGAAAAATGGTCATCCAGGCTAATATATGATAATTTTTGTCACATTGTTTCTGATGTTGTTACCCGCCTTTATGAAAACGGAATATAAAAGTTTTTCCAAATTGTTGCATTTGACTTCCAGGGCATTGCGCATGGCGATTGACCGGCGTTTGAAATATCTCGGGCTCAGCCAGGCCAGCTGGGTGGCGGTGGCGGCGATAGCCGGCGCGCAGTCGCCGCTGTCGCAAAGCGAACTGGCGCTGATCCTCGGCGTCGAAGGCGCCACTATCGTCTCCATGATAGACCGCCTGGTGAAGCTGGATTTGGTTCAGCGCATTCCCACCGCCCAGGACCGGCGCAAGAAATTGCTGGTGGTCACCGCCGAAGGCAAGGCATTGTACGAAAAAGTGCGCATGGAAGCCGATGCCATCGGTAAGGAGATCCTGGAAAACGTGACCGAACAGGATATCCAGGTTGCCATGCAGGTGCTGACCAAAATCTACGCCGCCACCGAATCCCTGGATTGACGCCCCCGTCCGCCGTGCCGACGGCGCTGGCACCGGCCCATCCGGGCAGATGGCGACGTTTTTGCGTTGCCGCGGCGCCGTTAAACCTGCTCTTCGGCGATTTTAATACCGATTTTACTCACTTTCTGATCGTCTTTTTCGGCGATGGTCCACACCAATCCTTCCGAGACGACGTTATCGCCCACCACCGGTTCGCCGCCGCCCAATAATTGCATCACAAAGGCGCCCAGCGTCAGCTCATGTTCCACTTTCTCATGCAGATCGAGGCCATAGATGGCCGCCACGTCTTCCAGCCTGGCATTGGCCTCGAGAATAAAATCGCCGAAAAAACGCTGATCCAACGCCACCGGCGGCGACTGGCTGAACAGCCTGCCCAGCGCCGGCAAATCCCGTTCCCGGCCGATAACGCACAGTACATCGCCCTCTTTCAACCGGGTGTTGCCGGTGGGATGCAACATCACGTTATCGCGAAACAACGCGGCGATACGGGTGTGCTTGGGCATTTTCATATCGCGCAGCGCGGCGCCGACACACCAGTTATCCTCATTAAGCTGGTAAATAAACTGTTCCCAGGGATTTTCGGGATGGATATCCATGCCCACCCGGTTGATAGGCTTGGCGGTGGGCGGCACCACCACCTTAGCCAGCCTGGCGGCAAAACCCAGCGACGTTCCCTGCAGCAAAAGTGAAATCAATACGATAAAAAACGCGACGTTAAAATACAGGCGCGCGTGGTCCAGGCCGGCCATCATCGGGAATACCGCCAGGATGATCGGTACGGCGCCGCGCAGTCCCACCCAGGAGAGAAACACCCGCTCCCGGGCGGTAAAGTTGCGAAAGGGCAGCAACCCGACCCAAATGGATAACGGACGGGCGACCAGCATCAGCCAGAGCGACAAGATCAGCGCCGGCACCGCAATCATCCACAAATCGCTGGGCGTCACCAACAACCCCAGCACCAAAAACATGCCGATCTGGCTTAACCAGGCCATGCCGTCGAAGGTTTGCAAAATACCGTGTCGGTTGCGGATCGGCCGGTTGCCCAATAAAAAGCCGCAGAGATAGACCGCCAGGATGCCGCTGCCTTCCAACGCCGTGGTCAGGGAGAAAATCATGATGCCGCCGCTTACCGCCAGCAGCGGATACAGTCCCGGGGCCAGGGAAATTCGGTTAATGGTTTGCAGCAGCAGCCAGCCGCCGCCCAGGCCGAACAACATCCCCAGGCCGAACTGCTGGATCAAATGCACCAGGAACATCCAGCTTAAATGGGATTCATGTCCCTGGATCATCGAGATAAGCGTAATGGTCAAAAACACCGCCATGGGATCATTGCTGCCGGACTCAATTTCAAGCGTGGCGTTGACGCGCTCGTTCAGGCCTTTGTCGCCCAGCAGCGAGAATACCGCGGCGGCGTCGGTGGAACCGACGATGGCGCCGAGCAACAACCCTTCTATCAGGTTGAGGTGAAATAGCCAGGCCGCCACCATGCCGGTCAGTCCGGCGGTAATCAGTACGCCCACAGTCGCCAGCGACAGCGCGGGCCACAGCGCCACGCGAAACGAGGTGGCGCGGGTGCGCATGCCGCCGTCGAGTAATATCACCGCCAGCGCCAGGTTGCTGATGAGGTAGGCGACCGGATAATTATCGAAACCGATGCCGCCGATACCGTCCACCCCGGCCAACATGCCGATGGCCAGGAAAATAACCAGGATTGGAATACCCAAACGGGAAGAGAGGGAACTCAGCAGGATGCTGCCGCCCACTAAAATAGAGCCAATAATAAATAAACTGATGATGGTGCTGCTGTCCAACCTAACTCTCCTTTATTGTTTTCGCCGGCTCCCGCTCATCCTGAACGGAAATATGAGGCTACTGTTCCAGACAATATTGCCGGGCGGTGATGGGTGCCGCTGTTTATGCATGGAGGGGGCTTTCAAACTACCTCCTTTCACGCCAACCACAAAGCCGTTTTTTGCCAAAAGGCTGTTTTTAGGCATTTCACGTCCAATACGCGGGATAATGGCTAAAAATCGACGCAAAGGGTTTTATGCCATGGCCGTGCCGGGATAATCATCGACATCGGCCGGCGGCTGGACAAGGGGGTCTGAATGGAGCGCCCATGCTATGGCGCATGCCTGGGTTTTTCATTCATGTTACTATAAATTACCGCTGATAATGAATTACTGAATAAAAATTCCGATGAAATTTGACGGGCAATATTACGACATGCTGATCGTGAAGGAATGGCAGGATTTGATTGCCATCACCAGCGAGGCCGCACATAAGCTATTAATTTCATTGAAAAATGAAGATATTGATTTATTGGTGGACGATTTTTACGATTATATGCTGGGGGATGATAGCGCCCGGCTATTTCTTTCCAGCCAGCAGGTCAAGGATCGTCTGCATGCCACGCTGGTTCAATGGCTAAAGGCGGTATTGAGCAGTTCCGCCGCCGATCTGCCGGCATTGATCAGCGTCCAGCGTAAGGTCGGCGACGTGCATGCCCGCATCGGCATCCCCATTGATCTGGTGGCGCGCGGCGCCCGACGTGCCAAAAGATCCCTTTATATCCTTCTGCGGCGCGATATTACCGATTTGGCCTTATGTTACGACGCCATGCGCTTTTCATCCCTGGCTATGGATATGGCTATCGAAGTCATGACCACGGCGTATTCCCGGTCCCATGAAAATACCACCAAGGGCAAGGAGAATTTCCGCTTATTCTCCATTCTCGACAACGTCCATGTGGAACGGGAGCGCCAGCTTGCGGCGTTGCTGAACTGGGAAAACCAGTTTATCTACAACATCGCCACCGGTCTTCCCCTGGCGGAGATCGTGCCGCTGGCAGACGCGGAATTCGGGCTGTGGTTTCAGCACAAAGGACGGCACGTGTTTGAATCCGTTGACGAAGTCGCCGCCATCGAGGGATTGTTGGCCGGCGCCGACGCGTTTATTGCCTCCTACAGCGCCGATCGGGTGGCGGTAGCGGAACTGCGCCACACCCTGCTTCGCACCGTGCGTAACCAGGTAAAGCAGATCAGCACGCTGCTGGCGACGCTGTTCGACGAGCTGGCGAAATTTGAAAATGGCAAAGATCCCCTGACCAATCTGCTGAACCGGCGCTTTATTCCCACCATACTGCGCCGGGAAATCGCCCTGGCGATGCGCTCCGGCACGCCGTTTGTCATCGCCATACTGGATGTCGACTATTTCAAAAGCATTAACGACAGCTTTGGTCATGATGCCGGGGATGCGGCGCTGAAAAAAATTGCAGTGACCCTCTATGAGAGCGTACGCAGCAGCGATTATGTTTTTCGTTACGGCGGGGAGGAATTTATGCTGCTGTTTGTGGAAACGTCCGAAAGCCAGGCGGTTTCCATACTGAACACTATTCGCAACCGCATCGCGGAGCGGCCGGTCCAGCCGGCGGACGGTGGCAATATCACCCTGACGGTGAGCGTCGGCCTGTGCATATTCGACGGCCATCCCGATTATGAGCGCTTAATTAAAAAAGCCGACAACGCGTTATATCTGGCGAAACAAAACGGCCGGGATCGCATCGAAATCTACCGCGAAGGGCATCACTGAGGCGGGAGCTACACCTGGCAACGGGCGTTGTGGCAACGGGGCGGGGCAAAACCTAAATCAGCCAGAATAAAACCGCAGTCTGGCTGATTTACCTACAGTTGCGTTTATCTTTCGTTAACCTGTTTATGGAACAATTCCCTGAATACCGGATAGATATCTTCCTGATCGCGGATATGCTGCATGGCAAAATTGTCATATTTGGCCTGCAGATCTTCATATTCCCGCCACAGGGTTTGATGCGCCCGGCGGGTGATCTCGATATAGCTATAATACCGCACCATCGGCAATAGCTTGCCGGCCAGCAGTTCGTGGCACAGCGGCGAATCGTCCGCCCAGTTATCGCCGTCGGAGGCCTGCGCGGCGTAGATATTCCACTGCGCGGGGTCATAACGTTCCTTCACCACCTCTTCCATCAGCTTCAGCGCGCTGGAGACAATGGTGCCGCCGGTTTCCTGGGAGTAGAAAAACTCATGCTCATCCACTTCCTTGGCCTGGGTGTGATGACGGATGTAGACCACGTCGACGTTTTTATAGGTCCGGCTGAGAAACAGATACAGCAGGATATAAAACCGCTTCGCCATATCCTTGGTGGCCTGATCCATCGAACCCGACACATCCATCAGACAGAACATGACCGCCTGGCTTGACGGTTCGGCGCGCCTTTCGAAATTTTTATAACGCAAATCAAAAGTATCGATAAACGGTACCCGGGCGATTTTCTGCCGCAGCTCCGCTATCTCCTTATGGATCCGCTCCTCCTCCAGCAATTGGGCCGGCTCGCTGTTGGCGAGCATGGCCAGCTCCTCCTCGAGCTCCCGGATGCTGCGGCGTTTGCCGGCGGTCATGGCGGTGCGCCGCACTAAGGAGTTTTGCAGCGAACGCACCACGCTGATATTGGCCGGCACGCCGGTGGACGTATAGCCGGAACGGTGCGTCTTGTACTCATTCAGCTGCTTATGCTGGTTTTTTTGCAGATTGGGCAGCGCCAGGTCCTCAAACAGCAGGTCGAGGTATTCGTCTTTCGAGATTTGAAAGACGAATTCATCCTCGCCTTCGCCGTCCTGGCTGGCATTGCCCTGGCCGCTGCCGCCGCCCCCGCCCGCGGGCGGACGCTCAATGCGGTCGTTCTGGATAAAGTGATCGTTGCCGGGATGCACCCGATGGCGCATGCCCCCACGTCCCTGATGGAAAATAGGCTCATTGATATCAGTATTGGGAATCGACACCGATTCCCCGCTTTCTATATCGGTAACCGAACGCTTGTTGATGGCCCCGGCAATCGACTGTTTGATTTGCGACTTATAGCGGCGTAAAAAGCGCTGGCGGTTCACCATGCTTTTGTTCTTGCCGTTAAGTCGTCGGTCAATAAAGTAGGCCATATATTTCCTCCGGGCGACACTGTCCACCAGCTTTACTTATGCCGAAATCCTCGACAATAAGCCACTACGGCCAGCCACGCCGCAGCACAAATGCGGCGGCGTGACGACAATGTCGGCTACTGCGATCAAGACGATTTCCTCACCCGCAGATACCATTCACATAACAGGCGCACCTGTTTGCGGGTATAACCCTTTTCCATCATGCGATCCACAAAGTCGTCATGTTTTTTCTGCTCATCGGTAGATGTTTTCGCATTAAATGAAATAACAGGCAACAACTCTTCGGTGTTGGAGAACATTTTTTTCTCAATAACGGTGCGCAATTTTTCATAACTGGTCCAGTTAGGATTACGTCCGTTATTGTTGGCGCGGGCCCGCAGCACGAAGTTGACGATTTCGTTACGGAAATCTTTCGGGTTGCTGATGCCCGCCGGTTTTTCAATTTTTTCCAATTCCGCATTCAGTGCTTCCCGATCGAATAACTGGCCGGTATCAGGATCGCGGTATTCCTGGTCCTGGATCCAGAAATCGGCATAGGACACGTACCGGTCAAATATATTTTGACCATATTCGGAATAGGATTCGAGATAAGCGGTTTGAATCTCCTTACCGATAAACTCGGCATATTTAGGAATCAAATAACCCTTGAGATGTTCGAGATATTTTTCGGCAATATCCTGCGGAAACTGCTCGCGTTCAATTTGCTGTTCCAGGATATAAAATAAGTGTACCGGGTTAGCCGCTACCTCGCCGTGATCAAAGTTGAATACCCGCGACAAGATTTTAAAGGCGAAGCGGGTGGATAAGCCGTTCATGCCTTCGTCGACCCCCGCGTAATCACGGTATTCCTGATAGGATTTTGCCTTCGGGTCGGTATCTTTCAGGCTCTCGCCGTCATAGATGCGCATTTTGGAGTAGATACTGGAGTTTTCCGGTTCTTTCAGCCGTGAAAGGATGGAGAAACGGGCCAGCGTTTCCAGCGTGCCCGGCGCGCAGGGCGACTCCGACAGCTCACTATTGACCAACAGTTTTTCGTAGATCTTGATTTCCTGCGAAACCCGCAGGCAATAAGGCACTTTGACGATGTAGACACGGTCAAGGAACGCCTCGTTGTTTTTATTGTTGCGGAACTGCACCCATTCCGATTCGTTGGAGTGGGCGAGAATGATGCCGTTGAACGGCAGCGCGGCGATACCTTCGGTACCGTTATAGTTCCCTTCCTGGGTGGCGGTCAGCAGGGGATGCAGCACCTTGATCGGCGCCTTGAACATTTCGACGAATTCCATGATGCCCTGGTTGGAGCGGCAAAGGGCGCCGGAATAGCCATAGGCGTCGGGATCGTTCTGGGCGTGGTCCTCCAGTTTGCGGATATCGACTTTACCTACCAGGGCGGAGATGTCCTGGTTGTTCTCATCGCCCGGTTCGGTCTTGGCGATGGCTATCTGCTCTAGAATGGACGGCCAGACCTTGACCACTTTAAAACGGGTGATATCACCGCCGAACTCGTGCAGGCGTTTGGCCGCCCACGGCGACATGATGGTGCCGAGATAGCGGCGCGGCACGCTATACTCTTTTTCGAGGATGTTGGCGTCTTCCTGCGGGTTGAACAGGCATAACGGATGATCGTTGACCGGGCTGCGCTCGCCGTTGGCGCTCAGGATGTAGATGGGCACCCGCTGCATCAGCGCCTTGAGACGCTCGGCCAGGGAAGATTTACCGCCGCCAACCGGTCCGAGCAGGTACAGGATCTGTTTCTTTTCTTCCAGTCCCTGGGCCGCGTGCCTGAGATATGACACGATTTGCTCAATAGCCTCTTCCATGCCGTAAAATTCTTCAAAGGCGGGGTAGCGTGCTATAACGCGGTTGGAAAACAGTCGGGAAAGCGGTGGCTCCTGGGCGGTGTCGACCATGACCGGCTCACCGATGGCCATTAACAGTCTTTCCGCCGCGTTGGCGAATGCGCTGCGATCCTGGCGGCAGATGGTAAGGAATTCCTGCAGTGTGAACTCTTCGTCCTTGGCAGCTTCGTAGCGCTGACGATACTGGTCAAATATGTTCATAGCGATGCCCGTCCTTCGTTATTAGCACAGGTTAAAAAGGAGCTAGGATAAGTATTTAGTGCTCCTGAAAAAATCGATCTCTCCTAAGTACAGCAACCACTATGCCAACTTTGTTTGCACTTTATTGTTACCGCTCTCAGGAAAAACCTTTCTCTATAATAAAGTTTAGTTGGCATCTGGCAAATGTCATTTATGTGTTACCGCTTTTTTTAAGATATATCAATGACTCAGTTAACGTTTTTTTACCAAAGCCCTGTGTGGCGCGGCCTGTAGGGCTGTGGACCGATTTTGGCATAGTGTATATAAAATTAGGATATAATTTAGACGTTAATTGTTCTTTTCTGTAAATAATCGGCAAACGGCGTTGGTTTACTTTACACTTCACGTTTATATTGCGGTTTGTTCGTTTTTTTAACACTACGGGAAGCATCCATTGTGAAAACTCACCCATTATCCTTACTGAGTCTCGCGGTAGCCCTGGGCCTCTGCGCCCCGGTGGCAATGGCCGGCACCTGGTCCGTGGGCGCATCCGCGCTGCACGCCACCAGCCCTTATAAAGGCGCCGACGACAGAACAATCCCGTTTCCCATCATTAACTATGACGGGGACAGCGTCTACCTGCAAGGCCTGAGCGCCGGCTATTATCTGTGGAAGGATGCGCAGAACCAGCTGTCGCTGACGGCCGAATATTCGCCGTTCGGCTTCAAGCCCAGCGACAATGATTACGGCTATATGAAGCAGTTGGATAAGCGGCGCGGAACCGCCATGGCGGGGCTGCGCTATAAGTATACGGCGCAATGGGGCATAGTTCGCGCATCCTATCTAGGCGATATCCTGGATAACAGCGATGGATTTACCGCCGATCTCGCTTATCTTTATCCTTTTACATTCGACCGGTTGACCCTGTTGCCCGGCATCGGCGCCAACTGGGCCAGCGATAACCAGAACGATTACTATTATGGCGTCAGCCGGCATGAATCCAGGCGCAGCGGCTTGGCGGAATACCAGGCCGACGACGGATGGTCGCCGTACCTGGAGCTGACGGCGGTTTACGCGTTGAACGAAAACTGGAATGCCTCGCTGATGGCGCGCTATACCCGGTTGAGCGATGAAGTGAAAGATAGTCCGATGGTGAATGCCAGCGCGACGACGCTTATCGGGGTAGGGATGACCTACCGCTTTTAAATGGTGCGCACCATGCTTCATTGGGGTGCATTTATGCGCGGGCGCACCAATCAGGTGCGCCCGCGGTGTTTTATACAACAGGAGGAACTATGGCCAGTAAACAGGTGATTTTTCCCGATGGGCATACCCTGCCCGCGATAGGTCAGGGCACCTGGTATATGGGCGAACGGTCCAGCGATATCCAGGCTGAGGCGCGCGCGTTGCAGTATGGACTCGACCTGGGGCTGAGCCTGATTGATACCGCCGAAATGTACGCCGACGGCGGCGCGGAGCGCGTGGTGGGCCGGGCTATACAGGGCCGGCGCGAAGAGGTGTTCCTGGTGTCGAAGGTCTATCCGCAGAATGCCGGTGGCGCCAAGGCGCAGGCGGCATGCGAAAACAGCCTGCGCCGTCTGCAAACCGATTATCTTGATCTGTATTTATTGCACTGGCGCGGCGGCATTCCGTTGTCCGATACCATCGCCGCCATGGAGACGCTGCGCCAGGCGGGAAAGATCAAACGTTGGGGCGTGTCGAACCTGGACGTGGCGGATATGGAGGAACTGTGGTCGCTGCCGGGCGGCGATGCCTGTATGACGGATCAGGTGTTGTACCATCTGGCCTCGCGCGGTATTGAGTACGATCTGCTGCCGTGGTGCCAGGAACGGGGAATGCCGGTGATGGCATACTGTCCGCTGGCGCAGGCCGGCAAGCTGCGTAACGGGTTGATGGACAATCAGGCGGTACAGCGTATCGCCGGCGAACTGGCGCTTACGCCGGCCCAGGTGTTACTGGCATGGGTGATACGGCGTCCGGGGGTGATTGCTATTCCCAAGGCGGGAAGCCGGGCGCATGTGAAGGAGAATGCCAGGGCGCTGGAGGTGGTATTGAGCGCGGCGCACCTTGATGAATTGGATCGCGCGTTTCCCGCGCCCCAGCGCAAAACCCATCTGGATATCGTCTGATCTTAGCGACGACCCGAGAGGACCGGCCCGGCCCCACCGGCACGCTTTCCCGGTAACAGGTTTGCTGCAGTTTAGCGTGGGCGGCCCTGGCCGCCATGGGGCCGTAAGCCGCGGTCAGGCTTTACGTAGGCTGATAACCGTCGCCAGGCGCGCGGGGGCGGCCGGCGTGGCTACCAGCGGTTTATTGACGCGTGCGGTTTCCACGCAAACATAGGTTTTATAGCCCTCGTCCGTGATATCGCTGATTTTTTTCGCCAATTCCGCGCCGGGATTCCAGGCTACCACGTCGCTGTAGTGGTGATGATGGATTTCGATGACGCGTTTATTGCCCCGGTCGTTAATCAGGCTGATGTCCTGCGGGTGGGTATATACCCGATCCACTTCGCCGCTGAACGTGACGTCGCCCTGCTGTTGCGCGGTAACGCCGCCGTTCACCTTGTCGATATAGCTGTTGCCCAGTCCGCTTACGCTGACGTCGTTAATATCCTTGATATTAAAATAGCTGTGCAGGGCGGCGGTGTTCTGGAAATCGCCTTTGGCTTCCAGTTCGATGCTGCAGGTGCGGCCCAGGACAAATGTCGCGGTCAGGGTAAAGGGTTTCGGCCAGTATTGCTCGGTAACGGCGCTGTCGTGCAGGCTGAGGGACAGGGTGACCTGCTGATCGTTTTCCTGATGGACGTCGAGATGCCAGGGCAGGATACGCGCAAAACCATGGTTGGGACTGGCTACCTTGCCGAACCAGGGCCAGCAGACGGGCACGCCGCCGCGAATGGCCACGCCATCCTTGAATTCGCTGCTGTCGCTTAACCACAGCACCGGTTCTTCGCCTGCGGGCTGCCAGGCCACCAGATGGGCGCCCTGCAGGGTAACCGCCGCCTTGACGCGCGGATGATCGATGACGATAACCGGCAGTTCATCCATCTGACGCAAGCTGATGGAGGATGAGAGCTGCTCTTTGACGGGTAACGCAAAAACAGAGTTATGCATACATGAGCCTTGTGAAGTTAAGCATTGGAATCAAATAAAAAGGGCGACATTGCTGTCGCCCCATAAGCCGTTCTTTATCGACAATGATTACTTGGCGATATGGGAAATCAGATCCAGTACTTTATTGGAATAACCTGTTTCGTTATCGTACCAGGCTACCAATTTTACAAAATTCTTGTTCAGCGCGATGCCGGCTTTGGCGTCAAATACCGACGTCAGTTTTTCGCCGTTGAAATCGGTGGAAACCACGTCTTCATCGGTGTAGCCCATTACGCCTTTCAGTTCGCCTTCGGACGCTGCTTTCATCGCTGCGCAGATTTCTTCATACGTTGCGCTTTTTTCAATGCGCGCGGTTAAATCGACAACGGAAACGTTCGGGGTCGGAACACGGAAGGACATGCCGGTCAGTTTACCGTTCAGCTCGGGGATAACTTTACCCACGGCCTTGGCGGCGCCGGTTGAGGACGGAATGATGTTCTGGGACGCGCCGCGGCCGCCGCGCCAGTCTTTATGGGACGGGCCGTCGACGGTTTTCTGCGTTGCGGTGGTGGCGTGTACGGTGGTCATCAGCGCTTCAACGATACCGAATTTATCGTTAAGTACTTTGGCCAGCGGCGCCAGGCAGTTGGTGGTACAGGAAGCGTTGGACACGATATCCTGGCCATCATAGGATTTATGGTTCACGCCCATGACGAACATCGGGGTATTGTCCTTGGAAGGGCCCGTCAGGACCACTTTCTTAGCGCCGGCGGTGATGTGCTTGCGGGCGGTTTCGTCGGTCAGGAAGATGCCGGTGGCTTCTGCAACCACGTCAACGCCAACGTCACCCCATTTCAGGTTAGCCGGATCTCTCTCAGCGGTAACACGGATGGTTTTGCCGTTTACAACCAGATGGCCGTCTTTCACTTCCACGGTACCGTCGAAACGACCGTGAGTTGAATCATACTTCAGCATGTAAGCCATATAGTCGGCGTCTAACAGGTCATTGATGGCGACGATTTCGACATCGTCACGTTCCTGCGCAGCACGGAAAACAATACGGCCGATACGGCCAAAACCGTTGATACCTACTTTGATAGTCATATATTCCACCAGCTAATTATTAGTGAATAAAAGGTTACTTGTAAACTTACAAAAACCTCGCGCAGCGTCAAGCGGAATCGTGTCAATTATTGCTGCAAATCAAACGTAATCACACCATTTGAACGTAAATTGTCCGTTCCGCCGCCCGCACAGCTACGAATAAGATGGGGGCCGTAGCCCGCCATTTAAACTGCACCTGGCAGCTAAATGTGACATGCATCACACTTACCGCTCACGTCGTTTCTCGCCCTCTAGTTTAAGCTAAAAATCATCCCGGTGTTGTTAATTATTTGTTATAATAAGCCGGTTCAAAACCCTTATCATTCATTCACCGCCTGAGAATCGCACGTATGGCTAAAAATGATCCCGATCGCATCGTCCCCGACCATCTGACCGATATGCAGCGCCACGTCACGCAGGAGCGGGGCACCGAGCCGCCTTATAGCGGTAAGTTGCTGGAAAATAAGCGCACCGGCCAGTACCACTGCCTGTGCTGCAACGCGCCGCTGTTTTTTTCTGCAACCAAATATGACTCCGGCTGCGGCTGGCCGAGTTTTTACGAGCCGGTTAACGAGTCCGCCATCCGTTATCTGGACGACAACTCCCATGGTATGCATCGCGTGGAGATCCGCTGCGGCAATTGCGATGCCCATCTTGGGCACGTATTCCCGGACGGGCCGCAGCCCGGCGGCGCCCGTTTTTGCGTTAACTCCGCTTCGCTGCGTTTTAAGGACCAGGAAAATGGCGAAGAAATCGACGGCTGATTCGCACGTAACACACCCGCGCGTATCGCTGCCGGCGGAGGCAAGCTTTATCGATTCAGCTAATTATTCTTATGATAAGGAATAAATCGTGGACGTTGATGCGCTACTGGCTAACCTGACGCCTGACATCTACCAGCGCCTGAAAACGGCGGTGGAACTGGGCAAATGGCCCGACGGCGTTCCCCTGACCGCCGAACAAAAGGATAACTGCCTGCAAATGGTGATGCTGTGGCAGGCCCGTCATAATCATCAGCCGGAGCATATGAGCATCGGCACCGACGGGCAAATCGTGATGAAAAGCAAGCGCGAGCTGCTTGAGGAACTGACCGGGCGACCGGTGGCGCGTATCAAGCCCGAATAGCGCGGCCACCCCGGCAGGCGCGGCCGCGTCACCATGCCGGGAAACGCCTATCCTTCGCCGGCGCCGCTTCGCGCTCAGACGCCGCGCATCATCTCATCCAGGGTCACCAGCCTGGCGCCGTGGCGGCGCATTTCCTCCAGCGCCCTTTGGCTGTCGCCGGCGTCCAGGTTGACGCCGCGGCATCCTTCGGTGAGCACGTCGGTGCGATAGCCCAGCGACAGCGCGTCAAGCACGGTGAACTTTACGCAATAGTCGGTCGCCAGCCCCATCACCGTCAGATGGGTGATATCCAGCGCGCGCAGCCAGTCATCCAGCTCGGTCTGCTGGCGATGGCCGTTATCAAAAAATGCGCTGTAGCTGTCTATCTCGGGCTGGCGGCCCTTGAGGATCTTCTTATCAATCCATTGCTGATGCAACTGCGGGTGCAACTGCGCCCCGGGGGTATCCTGTACGCAGTGCACCGGCCACCATACCTGGCTGAGACCGTCCAGCATGCCGGTATCGCCCACCCGGGCGCCGGCGTTGACCGCAAAACTGCCGTGCTGGCGTGGATGCCAGTCCAGCGAGGCCGCCACCGGGAAACCCGACCGGCGGCAAAAGGCCATCGCCTGGTTGGCGACGCTTATCACCGCGTCTCCCTCGGCGACCGCCAGCGCGCCGCCCGGGCAAAAATCATTTTGTAAATCGATCAACAGTAAGGCGCTGTTCATAGATCTCTCCCGTTCACTCTTTAACGGTTAACTCCCCGCGCAGGTTTTGCTGCATCAGACGGCAAATATCGGCGGCCGGCAGCGACTGGCTCAATAAAAAGTGCAGTTTGGTCAGGGTGGCCTCGACGGTCATATCAAATCCGCTGATAACGCCGGCCCGCGCCAGGGCGTTGCCGGTAGCGTAGCCGCCCATATCGACCCGGCCGGAAAAACATTGGGTCAGGTTGACCACGATGCTTCCACGCGCCACCGCCTGGCGCAATTCATCCAGCAGCGCCGGGTGCTGCGGGGCGTTGCCCACGCCGTAGGAGCGCAGGATCAGCGCTTTCACCGGCTGGCGTAAAAAATTGCCCACCACATCGGCGGAAATGCCGGGATAAAGCGTGACCACCCCGACCGGCTGCGGCGTGATCGGATGACTGATAAGCACGCCGTCGCCCCCGGGCGGCAGCGGGGAGGCCATGCGGCGTATATGGATGCCCGCTTCCAGCAGCGGCGGCAAATTGGGTGAGGCAAACGCGTCGAAACCGTCGGCGTGGGCTTTGGTGGCGCGGTTGCCGCGAAACATCTTATTGTTAAAAAACAGGCTGACTTCATTCACGGGATAGTTGGCCGCCAGGTACAGCGCGTTGAGCAGATTGGTCTGGCCGTCGGATCGCAGTTCCTCCAGCGGGATCTGCGATCCGGTGACGATCACCGGCTTATTCAGGTTTTCCAGCATAAACGACAGCGCGGAGGCGGTGAACGCCATGGTGTCCGTGCCGTGTAAAATAACAAACCCATCATAGCGATGATAATTTTCCGCGACATCCTGGGCGATATGTTGCCAATCGTCGGGCGTCATATCGGAGGAGTCGATCAGCGGCGTGTATTCATGCACGGTGAAATCGGGCATTTCCGGGCGATAGAATTCCGGCATCAGGGCCAGCTGACGCTGCAGATGCCCCGAGACCGGGATATAACCGTTTTCGGAACGTTGCATACCAATGGTGCCGCCGGTATACGCAACATAAATGGATTTTTTTGACATGAAGGGACAGGCGTTGACGGGATAATACGCTAATTATACGTCCTGCAGGCAATAACACCAGCCCCGGACGGGGCTGGTATCGGTTGGGGCGGCCAGGTTATTGGACGTCACCGCAGGTAAGGCAATAGGCGTAACGGTTCTGGGGGTCGTTCAATTTCGGAAACGCGTTGGCCTGGGTGGAAAACAGGGCGGAAATCTGCGCGGCCGGCACCGGCAGGAACGCCTGGATCATGACGGGCAGATGCGCATAAACCGCGGCGCTGGTTTGCGACATGACCATATCAAGCAGGCTCGGCTCATCCAGATACCAGTTCAGGTAGTATTGCTGTAATTTCGCCAGTTCGGCCGCTTTCGCCACCGCGTCGTCAAAATCCCCCAACTGATCGACCAGGCCGTTGGTCTTGGCATCGCTGCCGACCCAGACATGACCCTGGGCAATCTTATCGACCTCCTCGGGAGATTTGTTCCGCGCCTTGCCCACAAGCGTAATAAAGTTCTTGTAGCCGTTCTCGATGTTGAGCTGCATCATCTGCGAAAATTCCGGCGGCAGCGCCTTGGTCATCGACAGATCGGCCAATGGCGAGGTGGCGACGCCATCGGTATGGACGCCTATGCTGCCCAGGGAATCCTCGAAGGTGTTGATAACGCCGAAAATACCGATCGAGCCGGTGAGGGTGCTGGGACTGGCGATGATGTAGTTGGCCGGGGTTGAAATCCAGTAACCGCCGGATGCGGCCATGCCGCCCATGGAAACCACCACCGGTTTACCCGCGGTGCGCGCCGCCTCGAGCTCGGAACGGATCATCTCGGAGGCGCTGACGCTGCCGCCGGGACTGTTAACCCGCAAGACGATGGCCTTGACATCGGGATCCAGCCTGGCGTCGCGGATCTGGCCGGCGGTCGTGTCGCCGCCGACCGACCCCGGGGTTTCCGGGCCGTCGATAATGGCGCCGTTGGCGAAAATAACCGCAATCTGGCCGCCTTTTTGCGGTTGCCGCGGCGTCTGGTAATCATAAATACTGACGGCGTTAAACGCGTTTTTTTGCTTGTTCCAGCCAAAGGCCTTGGTCATTTCCGCTTCGATGGCCACACGGGAGGCCACGGTATCGACCCACTTATTCGCCAGCGCGAACTGCGCCGTATCGCCGTCGACGGACCGCAGGCCGGCCACCATCGCCTGGGCGCCGGGGAACAGCTGATCAGACGTGATCTGGCGGTTTGCGGCCACGGTATCTACATAGTGCTGCCATAACTGGCCGAGCCAGCGGCTGTCGGCGTCACGGGCGGCGGGGGACATATCATCGCGCAGGAACGGCTCCACGGCGGATTTATAGGTGCCGACCCGGAAAATATGGGTATTGACCTTCAATTTATCCAGCAGTGATTTGTAATACAGATTATTGGTGGCCAGACCATGAAGATCCACCGCGCCCTGGGGCGTAAGGTAGATTTTATTGGCGAAGCTGGCCAGGTAGTACTGCGCCTGGTTGTAGCTGTCGCCGGCGGCATAGATCGGCTTGCCAGAGTCGCGGAATTCGCGCAGCGCCTTACCGATATACTGCAGCGAGGCCTGGTCCGCGCCGGCGAAATCCTTCAGCGAAAGCACCAGGCCGGTAATGTTGCCATCGGATTTTGCCTGGCGCAGCATATCCACCACGTCAAACAATGAGTTTTCCTGCAAACGGTTACTGGATGCGCCCAGTAATTCACGGCCGATTTGCCGTAATTTATTATTGACCGACGGCTTTTCGACCACCACCCCGGTAAGATCCACCAGTAAGGCGCCTTTGCCCGGCTCCGGCGCCGACCGGTGCAATTGCAGGTAAATACCTACGCAGACGACAATAATGAAAATAAGAAACAGGTTCAGGATAAATTCGCGGATGAAATTTAACAAACGCCAGCACCATCTGAAGGGGCCGGATATTATTCGCCACAATGTGCGCATGTGTGCTCCATAAAAACTACGTGTGCAGGAATCATAATCTAAAATCAACTCAGCAACGTTTAACCATCAACGTTACGATGGCTGAATAGTCGTCACGATGCCGATGAGAGTGTGTTGTCAGGTATCCTAAAGATCCCCCCGCTAAAAGTCAGCATTAAAGATAAGAAAAAATCCGCTTAAAAAGCGTCATACTGTTTCCAACCAAGGGCATATGTTACCGTAGCGGTCGTGCCCACCATCAGGAGTAAGGTAATGGATGCATTAGAACTTTTGTTAAACCGGCGTTCGGCGTCACGACTTGCCGAGCCGGCGCCCGCCGGCGACGTCCTGGATAATATTATCCGCGCCGGCATGCGCGCCCCGGATCATGGCGCGCTGCAGCCGTGGCGCTTTGTCATCATCGACGGGGAAGGGCGTACGCGTTTTAGCGAACTGCTGCACCAGTCGGCACTTGAGGCCGGGCTGGACGAAAAGGGCGTTGAAAAAGCCCGGCAGGCGCCGTTCAGGGCGCCGATGATTATCGCCGTACTGGCCTGGTGCGATACCCAGACCAAAGTTCCACGATGGGAGCAGGTCATTTCGGCGGGATGCGCAGTGCAGGCGATGCAGATGGCCGCCCTGGCGCAAGGCTTCAACGGCATCTGGCGCACCGGCCTGTGGGCGACGGCGCCGGCTGTGAAACAGGCGTTCGGCTGCCGTGAACAGGATGAGATCGTCGGCTTTTTGTATTTGGGTACCCCGCAGTTGAAAGCCTCCACCACTATCCTGGCGCCGGATACGGAGCCGTTCGTGCGTCACTTCTAGCCGTTCCCGGCGGGCCGGCGTTGCGCGATGTGCCCGCGCCGCGCGCCGGCGGCGCGTGGCGCGGCCTGGCCAACAGTGGTATCCTGATGCCCGTAGATCCGGCCCTGGCGGCCTGTGTAAGAGTAAAATAGAGGGTGCGCGATGCAGCTTTTTATTGCTGAAAAACCCAGCCTGGCCCGGGCGATTGCCGATGTCCTGCCGCAGCCCCACCGCCGGGGAGACGGCTATATAGCCTGCGGACCGGACCATGTGGTGACCTGGTGTATCGGTCATCTGCTTGAGCAGGCGCAGCCCGACGCGTATGACAGCCGCTATGCCCGCTGGTCGCTGGCCGATTTACCTATCGTGCCGCAAAAATGGCGGCTGCAGCCGCGGCCATCGGTGCAAAAACAGCTAAATGTGGTGAAAAAGCTGCTGGCCGACGCCGCGGAAGTGATCCACGCCGGCGATCCGGACCGCGAGGGCCAACTGCTGGTGGATGAGGTGCTGGATTATCTGGCGCTGAGCGGGGATAAACGTCGCAATGCCAAACGCTGTCTGGTCAACGATCTCAATCCGCAGGCGGTCAGCAAGGCTATTTCCCGTCTGCGCGAAAACCGCGAATTTATTCCGCTGTGCGTTTCCGCGCTGGCGCGTGCGCGCGCCGATTGGCTTTACGGCATCAATATGACCCGCGCTTATACCCTCCTGGGCCGCAACGCCGGCTATCAAGGCGTATTATCCGTGGGTCGCGTGCAGACGCCGGTGCTGGGGCTGGTGGTCAAGCGCGATGAGGAAATCGAGAACTTTGTGCCGAAAACCTTTTTTGAGGTTAAGGCGCATATTGTGACACCGTCACAAGAACGCTTTGTCGCCCTGTGGGTGCCCAGCGAGGCCTGCGAATCCTATCAGGACGAGGAAGGACGCCTGCTGCATCGCGCACTGGCCGATCATGTGGTTACCCGTATCGCCGGCCAGCCGGCGCGCGTAACCCTGTATCAGGATAAGCGGGAAGCCGAGGCGCCGCCGCTGCCGTTCTCGTTGTCAACCCTGCAAATCGAGGCGGCCAGGCGCTATGGACTTAGCGCCCAGCAGGTGTTGGATGTCTGCCAGCGCCTGTACGAGACCCATAAGCTGATTACCTATCCCCGTTCGGACTGCCGTTACCTGCCGGAAGAACATTTTGCCGGGCGCCAGGCGGTGCTTAACGCCATCCAGGCCCACCAGCCGGACCTCATGACGCAGGCAACACTGGATAAAGACCAGAAAAACCGCGCCTGGGATGATAAAAAGGTGGACGCGCATCATGCCATCATTCCCACCGCCCGCGGTGGCAAAACGACGCTCACCGAGAACGAGCATAAGGTGTATGCGCTGGTGGCCCGGCAATATTTGATGCAGTTTTGCGCCGATGCGATGTTTCGCCGCTGCGTGATCAATCTGGATATTGCCGGCGGCAAGTTTGTCGCCAAAGCGCGCTTTCTGGCGGAAGCAGGATGGCGCACGCTGCTGGGCGGCAAGGAGCGCGACGAGGAAAATGACGGCACGCCGCTGCCGGTGGTGGCGAAAGGGGATGAACTGCTGTGCGAGTCGGGGGAAGTGGTGTCCCGCGAGACCCAGCCGCCGAGGCCGTTCAACGATGCGACGCTGTTGTCCGCCATGACCGGTATCGCGCGGTTTGTGCAGGATAAGGAATTGAAAAAAATCCTGCGGGCCACCGACGGGCTGGGCACCGAGGCCACCCGCGCCGGCATTATCGAGCTGCTGTTTACCCGCGGGTTTTTAGTGAAAAAAGGGCGAAATATCCTCTCGACCCGCACGGGACGCGGCCTGATCCATGCCCTGCCGCCCAGCGCCGCCAGCCCGGATATGACCGCGCATTGGGAGGCGACCCTGACCAAAATCAGCGAAAAACAGTGCCGCTATGAGGATTTTATGCAGCCCCTGACCGCTACCCTGCAAAGTCTTATCCAGCAGGCGCGACAGCAGCCGGCGCCGCCGTCACTGCGCGGCCTGCCGCCTGCCGCTGCTAAGGGAAATACCGGCGCGACAGGCAAAAAAACCTTCCGGCGCGCGCCCCGCGGTACGCCAAAACCCCAGGCGGGCGCCGCCTGAGGCATTTTGTGACGCCGTCACATTTTTTCTGCCGGCATGGCCATAAAAATACCTGTGCCCGGCGTTGGCCGCGCGCCTTATTGCCTGCGTATACGTATAAAAGCCTGTAACAGCGGCCCATCCGCGGGCGCCAGCGCATAGGTGGCGGCAACCGCCGGTGGAAGCCAGGCAATTTCACTGTGACAGTGTAACGATATCCTGCCGCTAAAAGCCGTCACGTGCCAGGCGTGCAGCTGGATATGGCGGTCGGGCAGCGTAAGGCGTTCGCTGCCGATATACGCGCCGATTAGGGCGTCGATAGACAACTCCTCTTGTAACTCGCGCCGCAGCGCCTGCTGCTGGCTTTCCCCCGCCTCCTGTTTGCCGCCGGGAAATTCCCACAGGCCCGGCTGATCGCGTCGGGCATCCCGCCGCGCCACCAAAATGCGGCCGTCGCGCTCGATAATGGCCGCCACCACCTCAATGACCGGGGACGGCGCAATCACAGCGTGAAATCCGCCCAGACCGGCGCATGATCGGACGGTTTTTCCATGGCGCGGATAGCATAGTCGATGCCGGTGGCCGTGCAGGTCTGCGCCAGCAACGGCGACGCCAGCAGCAGGTCGATGCGCAGCCCGCGATTTTCATCAAAGCCGCGCGAGCGGTAATCGAACCAGGAGAACCGGTCGGCGCTGTCGGGAAATTGCTGGCGGAAGGTATCAACCAGGCCCCAGGTCTGCAGACGTCCCAGCCATTCCCGCTCTTCGGGCAAAAAGGAGCATTTGCCGGTGCGCAGCCAGCGTTTACGGCTTTCCTCGCCGATGCCGATATCCAGGTCGGTGGGACTGATATTCAGATCGCCCATGATCAGCAACAGGGATTGCGCATTGTGGTGTTGTTCAACGTAGTGTTGCAGATCCTGGTAGAAACGCTGCTTGGCGGGAAACTTAACCGGATGATCGCGGCTTTCCCCTTGGGGGAAGTAGCCGTTGACCAGCGTCAGGATGCCTTTCGGGGTAGCGAAATCGGCCATGATAATGCGGCGCTGGGCGTCGGCCTCGTCCGTCGCGAACCCGCGGCGCAGCGCCAGCGGCTGTTCGCGGCACAGCAGCGCCACGCCGTAGTGGCCTTTTTGGCCATGGTAATAGACGTGGTAGCCGTGGCGGGAGACCTCTTCCAGCGGGAACATATCGTCATGCACTTTGGTTTCCTGCAAGCCGATAACGTCGGGCTGATGCTGCTCGATAATGGCCTCGAGCTGATGGGGCCTGGCCCGTAGCCCGTTGATGTTAAAGGAGACAAACTTCATTTTGTGCGCCATCAAGGAAGTGATACGTGATGGTAGCAGAAAAAAAAACGGTTATAAACGATGGCGAACCTGGCGAAGGTTTCATCCTCCCCCCAACGGGAAGTCGGTAATCCTGGGTGCTTTGGGAAATAATGAGGCGTATACGAGATGGTGGTGGGGGAAGGAATATTCGTCGCTGCGCTCCTCACCCTGCGGGCCGATGCTGGCGCATCGTTGTCTCGCTGCGCTCGGCTCGAACCTTGGTCGAAGGTTCTCATCCTCCCCCCAACGGGAAGTCGGTAATCCTGGGTGCTGTGGGAATGTATGCGGTGTATGCAGATGGTGGTGGGGGAAGGAATATTCGTCGCTGCGCTCCTCACCCTGCGGGCCGATGCTGGCGCATCGTTGTCTCGCTGCGCTCGGCTCGAACCTTGGTCGAAGGTTCTCATCCTCCCCCCAACGGGAAGTCTGTAATCCTGGGTGCTGTGGGAATGTATGCGGCGTATGCAGATGGTGGTGGGGGAAGGAATATTCGTCGCTGCGCTCCTCACCCTGCGGGCCGATGCTGGCGCATCGTTGTCTCGCTGCGCTCGGCTCGAACCTTGGCCGAAGGTTCTCATCCTTCCCCAACGGGAAGTCGGTAATCCTGGGTGCTGTGGGAATGTATGCGGCGTATGCAGATGGTGGTGGGGGAAGGATTCGAACCTTCGAAGTCAGTGACGGCAGATTTACAGTCTGCTCCCTTTGGCCGCTCGGGAACCCCACCTGGCTCAGAAATGAATATCTGGTCAAGCGGGGCGCATCATATCAAATAAGACGGCACTGTAAAGAACAAACTTGCGTTAAATGATTCACTTGCCGTTTTTTTCGGCACAAGGCGGCAAAACCGCCCTGGAACCCCTCACAAGATAATGGTGCGGTTACCGTAAACAAAGACCCGCTGCGCCAACACCCGGTACAATGCCCGGCTCAGGACGTTTTTCTCGACGTCGCGGCCGGCGCGCATCATATCCTCCGCGGTATAGGTATGATCGACGTTAATCACGTCCTGGCTGATAATAGGCCCCTCGTCCAGATTATCGTTCACGTAATGGGCGGTGGCGCCAATGATCTTTACGCCGCGCTCGTAAGCCTGGTGATAGGGCCGCGCGCCGATAAAGGCGGGCAGGAACGAATGGTGGATATTGATAAGCTGGTTGGGATAGCGGCGCACAAACGTAGGCGTCAGCACGCGCATATACTTGGCCAGGACCACATAATCAGGGTGGTAGCCATCGATCTGCTCCGCCATGCGCGCATCGTGCTCTTCGCGGGTAAACCCTTCGTGGCTGACCAGATGAAAGGGAATTTCAAACCGCTCCACCAGCGTGCGCAGCGTCTCGTGATTACCGATCACCGCGGCGATGTCCACATCCAGCCCGCCGTAGGTGCTTTTCATCAGCAAATCGCCCAGGCAGTGCGCCTCCTTGGTCACCAGGACCACGATGCGGCGGCGCCCGGCCTGGTTCAGCTCGCGCACCGTGCCGGCCGGTAAAACCCGATCTAGGTCGGCCAGCAGCCGCGCGTCGTCAAATACGCCTTCCAGCTCGGTGCGCATAAAAAAACGCCCGCTGCGATGATCAACGTATTCGTTATTTTGCACGATGTTTAAATGATGGCTGAAACAAATACTGGTGATTTGCGCGATCAGGCCTTTTTCATCCGGGCAAATGGTGCGTAAAATTTTTCTTTGTATAGTTTGCGACTGCATTAACTTGCTGATCCTGTCGAAGCCGATGATATGTCATGAAAAGCATACCGGAACGAACCGGCCGGGTCAGCGTCCACAACACTTCTTGTATTTGTTACCCGAGCCGCAGGGGCAGGGCTCGTTTCTGGCGGGCTGCTTATGCAGGCCGTCGACATAATACCAGCGATCGTCCATGCGGACAAAGCGTGAACGTTCATGGATAAAGCCCGGCCGATGCCGCTGCTCATCAAAAAAGCGGGCGATGAATTCAACATAGCCCTCCTGCGCGTCCCGGCCGGCGGATTCCGCCTTGACCACAAGCCCGCGCCATTGCGTTACCGCGCATTGGGCGGTTAATTCAGCGCGCCAGCGCGCCGCTTCGCAGTCCGGATGCCAGGTGGCAATCAGGTAATCGACGTTACGTTGCGTGAACGCGGTATAACGCGATCGCATTAACTGGCCCGGCGTCCGGGGCGGGCGGGCGCCGCTGATAAACGCAGCGCAACACTGGTCCGGAGGCAGGCCGCTATCGCATGGGCAAAGAATATCCACAACACCTCTTGTCACGACGGCAAAGCCGCCTTGTATTACCATTGCTACCGGTCAGATCCGGCGCCGGGTACGGCGCGCGGACTGTAAAGACGCTATTTTATGCCATACCTCAAGCCAAGGCAAAAAATCAATGATTTTGAACAAAAAAGCATATGGTTTTACAACGAAAAGGCTATTTATCCTTGTCAAAATATGCCGAAACCGCCATCATTTTGCCCGGAAAGGGTGCATTTTTACCTAATGACTACTACGCTCCTTACTTAAGCAACATCATTTTAACGCCGTCGAGAAGGTTATCCGGCTTGTTGAATGGGGTATCAGGGGATAGGTCGGTAACCAATGTAGCCGATTGCTGTTCAAACGCAGGAACGCATAAATTATAAGCAACACACTAATCAGCCCCTGAGATTTCTTAAAAGTAAAAGTGGTCTGCTTGAGCCGCTGTTAAGCTGATTGGAAAAAGAGGTTTTTGATGGCGAAGCCGTTAGTAAACAAACAAATTTTAGTTGTTGAGGACGAGGCTGTTTTTCGCTCCGTACTGACGCAATTTCTTCAATCGCTGGGGGCCGTTGTTCATGAAGCATCCCATGGCGGCGAAGCGCTGAGCATGCTGCCTATCACTAAACCGGACCTGGTAATCTGCGATCTTGAAATGGCCGAAATGAACGGCCTGACGTTTGTGGAGCGTTTCCGCTCGGTGGATGCCGCCACGCCGGTATTGGTGGTTTCCGGTACCGATCAGATGACCGATATCGCCAAGGTCCTGCGGCTTGGGGTGCAGGATGTGCTGCTCAAGCCCCTTGATGATTTTGTCCGTCTGCGGGAAACCGTGCTTGGCTGCCTTTACCCCGATATGTTTACCTCGCAGGTGGACGAAGAAGAGCAACTGTTCCAGGATTGGGACGCCTTAAGCCAGCACCCCGGCGCCGCCGCTAAGCTGCTCAAGCAATTGCAGCCGCCGGTACAGCAGAATATTGCCCGCTGCCGGGTGACCTACCGGCAACTTACCATGGCCGAGCAGCCTGGACTGGTGCTGGATATCGCCGCCTTATCCGAGCACGATCTGGCCTTCTATTGCCTGGATGTGACCCGGGCGGAGGAAAAAGGCGTTTTGGCCGCCTTGCTGCTGCGCGCCTTGTTTAACGGGCTGCTGCAGGCGCATCTGGCCAACCGCGCCCATCGCCTGCCGGAGCTTACCACCCTGTTGAAACAGGTGAACCAACTGCTGCGCAAGGCCAACCTGGACGGACAGTTTCCCCTGCTGGTGGGGTACTACCACCGCGGCCTGAATAACCTGATTCTGGTATCGGCGGGGTTGAACGCCACGCTCAGCGCCAATGAGCAGCAAATCCAGCTCAATAGCGGCGTGCCGCTGGGCACGATGAGCGGCGCCTATTTAAACCAGGTGAGCCAGCATTGCGACGCCTGGCAGTGCCAGGTCTGGGGCGCGGGCGGCAGATTACGGTTAATGCTGTCCACGGAATAATCGCATCCTGCGGCATGCGTTGCAGGTTGCCGTTTATTTGACCAGCCAAGTTATTAATTTATAACCCGTTCTAAAATGGGTAATTGTCCTAATTTCTTCACAAACCCCTCCTTTCATCAGGCACCTTCTTCGTAAACTGATATACTTGATAGGTTTAAAATTAGATAAAAAAATTTATTATCTTGATGATAAGAGAGAGGTGGTTGATGTCTGCAATTAATACCAAAGTAAGAAAAGCGGTGATTCCTGTGGCCGGTTTGGGAACGCGTATGTTGCCGGCGACCAAGGCTATACCGAAAGAAATGCTACCTTTAGTCGATAAGCCCCTGATTCAATATGTTGTCAACGAATGTATCGCTGCCGGCATTAACGAAATTATCCTGGTCACCCATTCTTCTAAAAATTCCATCGAAAACCATTTTGATACCAGCTTTGAGCTGGAAGCCATGCTGGAAAAACGCGTTAAGCGCCAGCTGCTGGCTGAAATCCAGGCCATCTGCCCGCCCCACGTTACCATCATGCAAGTGCGCCAGGGCCTGGCGAAAGGGCTGGGACATGCGGTTATGTGCGCCCATCCGCTGGTGGGCGACGAACCGGTGGCGGTTATCCTGCCGGACGTCATTATCGACGAATACGAATCCAACCTGAAAACCGAAAATCTCAGCGAAATGCTGGCGCGCTTCGCCGAAACGGGCCGCAGCCAGATCATGGTTGAACCGGTGGAAGACGTAACCAACTACGGCGTGGTGGATATCCAGGGCAAAGAATTGAAACCCGGCGAAAGCGCGCCGATGGTCAACGTGGTGGAAAAACCCGCCGCCGAGGACGCGCCGTCCAACCTGTCGGTGGTGGGCCGTTATGTGTTGTCCGCCGATATCTGGCCGCTGCTGGCTAAAACGCCTCCGGGAGCCGGCAATGAAATCCAGCTCACCGACGCCATCGCCATGCTGATGGAAAAAGAAACGGTGGAAGCCTATCACCTGAAGGGGCTGAGCCACGACTGCGGCAATAAACTGGGTTACATGGAAGCCTTCGTCGAATATGGCATTCGTCATGAAAGCCTGGGCAAAGAATTTACCCAATGGCTAAAAGAAACCATCGTGGATTGATTTTTTTTTGAGCGCATTTTTTTACCAGGAATTTCAACATGAAAGTGACTGTGTTTGGTATCGGTTATGTTGGTTTGGTGCAAGCGGCGGTACTGGCTGAAGTGGGTCACGACGTGCTTTGCGTCGATGTCGACGCGCGTAGAGTCGAGAATCTGAAAAACGGCAACATCCCCATCTATGAACCAGGGCTGACCCCGCTGGTGCAGCAGAACTACGAATCAGGCCGGCTGCAGTTCACCACCGACGCCAAGGCCGGCGTTAGCCACGGCATCATGCAGTTTATCGCGGTGGGCACCCCTCCCGACGAGGACGGCTCGGCGGATCTGCAATACGTCACCGCGGTGGCCCGGACCATTGCCCAGTATATGGACGATCATAAAGTGGTGCTGGACAAGTCCACCGTACCTGTCGGCACGGCGGATAAAGTTCGCGCCGTTATGCAGGAAACCCTACAGGCGCGCGGCAGCAAGCTGACTTTCGACGTGGTCTCCAATCCCGAGTTCCTTAAGGAAGGCGCCGCGGTGGCCGACTGTATGCGTCCCGAGCGTATCGTGGTCGGTACCGATAACGATGACGTGGTTGAACTGCTGCGTGAACTTTACGAACCGTTCAACCGCAATCATGACCGTATGATCCTGATGGATATCCGCAGTGCGGAATTAACCAAATATGCGGCTAACTGCATGCTGGCCACCAAGATCAGCTTTATGAACGAGATCTCCAACCTGGCGGAGCTGCTGGGCGCGGATATCGAGAAAGTGCGCCAGGGCATTGGCTCGGATCCGCGTATCGGCTATCACTTTATTTACCCTGGGTGCGGCTACGGCGGTTCGTGCTTCCCTAAAGACGTGCAGGCGCTGATCCGCACCGCCGAGCATATCGGCTACCAGCCCAAACTGCTGCAGGCGGTGGAAGACGTTAACTACCAGCAAAAGGATAAGCTGCCGCAGTTTATCAAGCGTCATTTCGGCGACAATCTCGCGGGCAAAACCTTTGCCTTGTGGGGCCTCTCCTTCAAGCCCAACACCGACGATATGCGCGAAGCCTCCAGCCGGGTATTAATGGAAGCGCTATGGCAGGCCGGGGCGCAGGTACAGGCTTTTGACCCGGAAGCGATGGACGAAACCCAGCGCATCTACGGCCACCGTGCCGACCTGAAGCTAATGGGCACCAAGGAAGCCGCGCTGCAGGGGGCTGATGCCCTGGTTATCTGTACCGAATGGCAAAATTTCCGCGCGCCTGACTTTGATATGCTGAAATCGGCGTTAAAGCAGCCGGTCATTTTCGACGGACGCAACCTGTACGATCCGGAACGCCTGGCCAGCCGTGGTTTCACGTATTACGCCATAGGTCGTGGGGCTTCGCTCGCGTCTTATAAGTAAGAGGGGCCCCATGAAATTTTTGGTCACCGGCGCCGCGGGTTTTATTGGTTATCACGTCAGCAGGCGCCTGCTTGCTGACGGCCATCAGGTCATCGGCATTGATAACCTGAACGACTATTACGACGTCCGCCTTAAGCAATCGCGGCTGCTGCAATTGCAGGGCGACACCGCCTTTACCTTTCATCGGCTGGATTTAGCCGACCGCCAGGGAATGGCGTCCCTATTCGCCGGGGAAGGGTTCGAACGCGTGATCCATTTGGGCGCGCAGGCGGGAGTGCGTTATTCGCTGGAAAACCCCCTGGCGTACGCGGACTCCAACCTTATCGGCCATCTGAATATACTGGAAGGGTGCCGTCACAATGGCGTCGGGCATTTGCTTTATGCCTCATCCAGCTCGGTATATGGCCTGAATCGTAAAATGCCGTTTTCCACTGACGATACGGTGGATCATCCGGTGTCATTGTACGCGGCGACGAAAAAAGCCAATGAGTTAATGTCTCATACTTATTCACATCTTTATCAACTGCCAACCACGGGTCTGCGTTTTTTTACCGTATACGGCCCCTGGGGCCGGCCGGATATGGCATTGTTTAAATTTACCGAAGCCATGCTTGCCGGCAGACCTATCGATGTGTATAACCGCGGCGAGATGCGGCGTGATTTCACTTATATAGACGATATCGCGGAAGCCATTATCCGTTTGCAGGATGTCATTCCCACGGCGGACAGCCAATGGACGGTGGAAACCGGGTCTCCCGCCACCAGTTCCGCGCCGTATCGCGTATATAATATCGGCAATAGTCAACCGGTCCAATTGATGGAATACATCAAGGCGCTGGAAAATGCGCTGGGCATTAAGGCCGAGATGAATTTATTGCCGATGCAGCCCGGCGATGTGCTTGAAACCAGCGCGGATACCGCGGCGTTGTACGCAGCCATTGGTTTTAAACCGCAGACGGAGGTAGCGGAAGGAATACAACATTTTGTCAATTGGTATCGTGATTATTATCACCAATGACTTTAGGGGGATGTTGCGATTAATGTCAAAAAGGCGACCTTCAGGTCGCCTTTTTGTGAGCGCTGCCCGCTAACGGTTAATCACTCCACCGGCGGCGGCAGTAAAGGACAAATTGCCTGGCACCCGGATCGAACGCCAAATGTTTCTTATGCTAATAATGCTGCTCATAATTTATGCACATTATGAGCTGAGGTTTGCTTACCGGTAAAAAAAACACCCGCTGAGTATTCAAACGGGTATTTATAATAGCGGTAATTTGGATTAAAGCAGGAAATCGTCCAGCGTCTTGCCTTCATCTTCAATAGACTTCTTGATGACGGCAGGCGTACGGCCTTGGCCGGTCCAGGTTTTGATTTCACCGTTTTCATCGGTGTACTGATATTTAGCCGGACGTGCCGCACGCTTGGTTTTACCCGTTGCTTTAGAAGCGCTCATGGTTTGCAGCAATTCATTCGGATCGATACCGTCGGCAATCAGCATTTCACGATATTGCTGTAATTTGCGGGTGCGTTCTTCGATTTCAGCCTGTGCTTGGCTGTCTTCCTCACGGCGTTCGTTGACAACGACCTCAAGTTTCTCCAGCATTTCTTCCAGAGTCTCCAGGGTACATTCTCTCGCTTGCGCACGCAGAGTTCGGATGTTGTTAAGAATTTTAAGTGCTTCGCTCATTGTCCTAATCTCGAATAATATAAATGGGGCGTCGGGGTAATAATAGAGCGGTAGTTTCTTTTCTGCAATAGCTAGTTTGTAAGTAAAGTAAAAAATAATCTTTTTTTTAAACCACCGCAGCCAAACGACAGTAAATATAAGGCTTGGGGCGAGTAACGACAAATTGATTCGCCATGTTGCGTTTTTCCCCTACTGCACTTTATGGAGCGCATATTGCACAAGACGTTTCATTATGAGCCATGTTTATATCAGGGGGAAATAGCAGGGTTATAAGCCCCCCATTAACCTCCGCCGGTTAATGAAGGTCCGACCTGGCGCCGGGGTAAGCGCGCCTGGCAAATGACCGGAGGGTGAATGGTAAAGTAGCCTGTAAATGATTCAATAAAATTACACTATTTTTATTCATTGCGGCGGGGGCGCCTTATTAGACCCGGCCCGGCCAACCGCCGCGCAGGGCGGGGGGAGTGAATCCGACGCGGGGCGGGGTGGGCCTTTGTGTTAAAGAATATGATACACTTATGGTCATATTAATTATGTCATGATTTTTCACCGGGGTATGGGGCTGATGGCTCAACTATATTTTTATTATTCTGCGATGAATGCGGGTAAATCGACGGCGCTGCTGCAATCTTCCTATAATTATCAGGAACGGGGCATGCGTACGCTGGTATTTACCGCGGAAATAGATAATCGCTTCGCGCGCGGGCAGGTCCGTTCCCGTATCGGCCTTTCCTCGCCGGCCGAGCTATACCGCCCCGATACCGATTTACTGGCCGTCATCACGCAGGCGCATCAGCTTGAGCCGTTGCACTGCGTGTTAGTCGACGAAAGCCAGTTTTTAACCCGGGAACAGGTTAACGGGTTGTCCGATGTCGTGGACCAGCTCGATATTCCGGTGCTCTGCTACGGCTTAAGAACGGATTTTCGCGCGGAATTGTTTCCCGGCAGTCAATATCTTCTTGCCTGGGCGGATAAATTGATTGAACTGAAAACTATCTGTTATTGCGGTCGCAAGGCGAACCGGGTATTGCGGCTAAATGACGAGGGCAAGCCCGTGCATGATGGGCAACAAGTGGTTATCGGCGGGGATGAGCGTTATGTCTCCGTTTGCCGCAAACATTACAAACAGGCGCTGGAACAGGATGTGTCCGTGCCAGGTTACACGCGCCTGACGCCGTCGGCTTAGGTTCGCGCCGGTCCCGACCGGCGGCGAATCCGCCAGGCAGGCAGCCCGCGCGCTTAAACCGCCCAGGCGGCGCGCAGCGGCTGCCAATGACCGGGCCTGGGCGTCGGCCGCGCCCAGGCCCGGGAATCCCGTGTCGGGGCCTTTAGGGGCCTTCAGCGGTCTTTGTCTACGAGTGGCGGCGTTGCCGGCGAAAGCCGGGGACGGTATTGAGGACTGGGCGGTGGGACGCGCCGGGGACGGCTAAAGGCAGGCAAGGGCACCCGGAGTTATGAATACCCCGTACGGCGCTGGCGTTGCGATAGCGCGTTAAACGGCCCAGGCGGGCCGTAGCGCGCATCCCCAGGCGGGGGCGCAGTGATAGCGCTGCGGACACAAAAAAGCCCCTTACGGGGCTTTTTGGCGTTTCCCCCGCCGGAACGGGGGACTGACAGGCATCAGCAGTATCAGCTGGTGACTTTCTTGCCTTTCTTCTCGGATTTCACGACGTCATTTATCGTCGCTTTGATATTACCGACAGGGGCGGGCGCATTGGCCGCCGCGACGGCGTTTTCAAAGGGTTCGACGAATTTACGGCCGTAGTAGGTATCCATCAGGATTTGCTTGAGTTCGGCAATCAGCGGATAACGCGGGTTGGCGCCGGTACATTGGTCATCGAACGCATCTTCCGACAGTTTGTCGACTTTTGCCAGGAAGTCTGCTTCCAGCACGCCGGCTTCGCGAATAGAGGTCGGGATGCCCAGGTCTGCCTTGATTTCGTCAAGCCAGGCGAGCAGATTCTCGATCTTCTGCGCGGTACGGTCGCCCGGTTTGCTCAGGCCCAGATGGTCCGCCACTTCGGCGTAGCGACGGCGTGCCTGCGGACGGTCGTACTGACTGAACGCGGCCTGCTTGGTCGGGTTGTCGTTGGCGTTGTAGCGGATCACGTTGGAGATCAGCATAGCATTGGCCAGGCCATGGGGAATGTGGAATTCCGACCCCAGTTTATGGGCCATGGAGTGACATACGCCGAGGAAGGCGTTGGCAAACGCGATACCGGCGATGGTGGCGGCGTTATGCACGCGTTCACGGGCCACCGGGTTCTTGGCGCCTTCATGATAGCTGGCCGGCAGGTATTCTTTAAGCAGCTTAATGGCCTGCAGCGCCTGGCCGTCGGAAAACTCGGTGGCCATAATGGACACATAGGCTTCCAGCGCATGGGTTACCGCATCCAGGCCGCCGAAGGCGCACAGGGATTTAGGCATGTTCATCACCAGGTTGGCGTCGACAATCGCCATATCCGGCACCAGGGCATAATCCGCCAGCGGGTATTTCTGGCCGGTGGCGTCATCGGTGACCACGGCGAACGGCGTAACTTCCGAACCGGTGCCCGAGGTGGTGGTAACCGCAATCATCCTGGCTTTTACGCCCATTTTCGGGAACTTGTAGATACGTTTACGGATATCCATAAAGCGCAGCGCCAGCTCTTCGAACGGGGTACCCGGATGTTCGTACATCACCCACATGATCTTGGCGGCATCCATCGGCGAGCCGCCGCCGAGGGCAATGATGACATCGGGTTTAAACGACATCATCTGCTCGGCGCCCTTGCGCACGATGCTCAGGGTCGGATCGGCCTCAACCTCGAAGAACACTTCGGTTTCAATGCCGTGGTTTTTCAGCACCGAGGTAATCTGGTCGGCATAGCCGTTGTTGAACAGATAGCGGTCGGTGACGATAAAGGCGCGTTTTGCGCCGTCGCTGGCCACTTCGTCCAGGGCGATCGGCAATGAACCACGACGGAAATAGATGGATTTAGGAAGCTTATGCCACATCATATTTTCAGCTCGCTTGGCCACGGTTTTCTTGTTGATGAGATGCTTGACCCCGACGTTCTCGGAGATCGAGTTCCCGCCCCAGGAACCACAACCCAGCGTCAGGGACGGCGCCAGCTTGAAGTTATAGAGGTCGCCGATACCCCCTTGAGAGGCCGGGGTGTTGATCAGGATACGCGCGGTCTTCATCTTGTCGCCGAAAAAATTCACGCGTTCAGGCTGGTTATCCTGGTCGGTGTACAGACAAGAGGTATGGCCGATGCCGCCCATCTCCACCAATTTTTCCGCTTTGATCACGGCGTCTTCGAAATTCTTGGCGCGGTACATGGCCAGCATCGGCGACAGTTTTTCATGGGCGAAGGGTTCTGAGTCGTCCACGACGGTCACTTCACCGATCAGCACCTTGGTGTTGCCCGGCACTTTGATACCGGCCATATCGGCAATCTTCGATGCCGCCTGGCCGACAATGGCCGCGTTAAGCGCGCCGTTTTTCAGGATGATGCCCTGAACGGCCTTCAGTTCCTCGCCGCGCAGCATATAGCCGCCATGGCTGGCGAAACGTTCGCGTACGGCGTCATAGATTTCGTCGACCACGATAACCGACTGTTCGGAGGCGCAGATGACGCCGTTATCGAAGGTCTTCGACATCAGGATGGACGCTACCACGCGTTTGATGTCCGCGGTTTCATCCACCACGACCGGGGTGTTGCCGGCGCCGACGCCGATGGCAGGCTTGCCGGAGCTGTAGGCGGCCTTGACCATGCCCGGACCACCGGTGGCGAGGATCAGGTTGACCAGCGGATGATGCATAAGCTGGTTGGATAATTCCACGGTCGGCTCGTCTATCCAGCCGATGATGTCTTTCGGCGCACCGGCGGCGACGGCGGCCTTAAGCACGATTTCCGCCGCGCGGTTGGTGGCGTTCTTGGCGCGCGGATGCGGCGAGAAAATGATGCCGTTGCGGGTCTTCAGACAGATTAACGCCTTGAAGATAGCCGTCGATGTCGGGTTGGTGGTGGGCACGATACCGCAGATGATACCGATGGGTTCGGCGATGGTGATAGTGCCGAACGTATCGTCCTGGGCCAGGATGCCGCAGGTTTTTTCATCTTTATAGGCGTTGTAAATATATTCGGAGGCAAAATGGTTTTTAATCACTTTATCTTCGACGATGCCCATACCGGATTCGGCTACGGCCATCTTGGCGAGGGGGATGCGCGCATCGGCGGCGGCCAGGGCGGCGGCGCGGAAAATTTTATCCACCTGCTCCTGGGTAAAATTGGCATATTCGCGCTGGGCTTTTTTGACGCGTTCTACCAGCGTATTAAGTTCAGCGACATTAGTAACAGCCATAATGCTCTCCTAATAAATGTTAAAATTTTGGGTTAGATTGTTAAACTCTTTAAGTAAAAAGCCTGCCCGCCTCGCCCACAAAGATATATATGACTAATATTATATCAGTTAGTCTATCTGCCCAATCAGGGATATGCATTGGCACAATGAGCTTTTTACTTAATGAGTTTCTTCAATCACCTACTTTAACAAAAAATTCAGTTAAATTGCCGCTTTTTTATGCTTACCCGGCTTTGCGTTAAAGGGATCTTAAAGAGTATTACCGCAGTTATATGTGATACATATCACAAATTATGCATGCTGACTCCATTCAGCATGGAGGGATGGCCGCAAAAGTTACACAGGTGCCTTAATTACGTTAACCGATGAAATGTCGGGATAAATACGATTACAATTAATTAACAAACTGGCTGCAAAATTCGCCCCAAATAGCGATTTACCGCCGGGGGAGAAAGCAAAACGGCAGGCCGCCAGAAAAATCCACCTTAACATTGCCTGCCTAACCCCGCGCAGCGATGCTCATAACGGTCAGCATCAAAATAGGACAAAACATGCACGGAATTGGCCAAAATGCACCATAAAGCATCAGCGTATATTAACTGCGCAATGGGATTTTGTCGGCATAATGGGAAATTAATCGTGCTTTATTTCAAAACGATAGCGGGTTTTATCGGAATTTTCCGGATTTTTTTTCAGCCTAAGCGGCAAAGGGTCTTGTCACAATGCTACTCAGATGTTATTAGTGTTTATTCACGCATCATTAGGCGTTTATTCTCTTTACAGGCCATAAATTGACCTTATGTGTTTTTATGTAACAAATGATTAAATAATAATTATTTTTCCATGTAAGGCTGATATTTTTTGATGCCATGATAACTGTAAATAACTTCTTGCCAGGCCTGTGTCCCACCCGATTGCTGTTTTTGCCGGCGCCGCGCCGGCTTGTTTCCTTTATAGCCTTCACCAATAAGGAATACCGCTTCTTTGCCTTGTGGTTTCGTTCACCATAATTGGCGTGGGAGTTGTCATACCCGTTTAACGGGAACCTGCGTGCCGCAAAGCCGGGGCCACGCAATAATAAAAAACTGGAGTGCACTGATAATGACCAACATCACGAAAAAGACACTGCTGGCGGCGGGCATCATTGCCGCACTGGGCGTCGTGTCGGTAGGATCCTCTTTCGCCGCGGACGTTCCCGCCGGCGTGCAGCTTAGCGACAAACAGGAATTGGTGCGCGGCAACGGCGCCGAAATACAGTCCCTCGATCCCCATAAGATAGAAGGGGTGCCGGAATCCAATATCAACCGCGATGTGCTGGAAGGGCTGACCATTAACGACCTGTACGGCCATACGCAGCCGGGCGCCGCCGAAAGCTGGGAGACCAAGGACTCGAAAGTCTGGATCTTCCATCTGCGCAAAGACGCCAAATGGTCCAACGGCGATCCGGTGACGGCGCAGGATTTTGTCTATAGCTGGCGTCGCCTGGCCGACCCGCAGACCGCGTCGCCGTATGAAAGCTATCCGCAGTACGCCCATATCGTGAATATCGATGAAATCATTGCCGGCAAAATGAAACCCGATACCCTGGGCGTTAAGGCCGTGGACGATAAGACGCTGGAAGTGACCCTGAGCCAGCCGGTGCCTTATTTTCCTAAATTACTGAGCAACCCCGCCATGTCGCCGGTGCCGCAAAAGGTGGTGGAGCAGTTTGGTGAAAAATGGACCCAGCCCGCCAATTGGGTCGGCAACGGCGCGTATAAAGTAAAGGATTGGGTCGTCAACGAGCGTCTGGTGCTGGAGCGTAGCCCGTCCTATTGGAATAATGCCAAGACGGTGATCAACCAGGTGACCTACCTGCCGATTTCCTCGGAAGTAACCGACGTGAACCGCTATCGCGCCGGCGAATCCGATATGACCTATAACAATCTGCCGATCGAATTATTCCAGAAGCTGAAACGCGAAATCCCGAAAGAAGTGCATGTCGATCCGTATCTGTGTACCTATTATTATGAAATCAATAACCAAAAGGCGCCCTTTACCGATGTGCGCGTGCGCACCGCGCTGAAACTGGCGCTGGATCGCGATATTATCGTTAACAAGGTTAAAGCCCAGGGCGACTTGCCCGCCTTTGGTTTTACGCCTCCGTATACCGACGGCGCCAAGTTGACCCCGCCGGAGTGGTTTGGCTGGAGCCAGGACAAACGTAATGCCGAAGCGCGTAAGCTGCTGGAGCAGGCCGGCTACACCAAGGATAAGCCGCTGACCTTCGATTTATTGTACAATACCTCCGATCTGCATAAGAAACTGGCGATTGCCGTTGCGTCGATATGGAAAAAGAACCTGGGCGTGGAAGTCAAGTTGGTAAACCAGGAATGGAAAACCTTCCTCGATACCCGTCACCAGGGGACCTTTGATGTATCCCGCGCCGGCTGGTGTGCCGATTACAACGAACCCACCACCTTCCTGAACATTATGCTGACCAATGGTTCGAGCAATACCGCCCATTACTCCAGCCCGGCCTTTGATAAGCTGATTGCCGACGCCGTCGACGCCAAGAGCGATGATGCGCGCACAACCTTGTATCAGCAGGCTGAACAGCAACTGGATAAGGATTCCGCCATCGTTCCGGTGTATTACTATGTGAACGCCCGGCTGGTGAAACCTTATGTTGGTGGATATACCGGTAAAGATCCGCTGGATAATGTGTATGTAAAAGACCTTTACATCATCAAACATTAACCAGGCGTAATGGATGACAACAGGGCAGGGTCTTCACGGGCCGTGCCCTGTTTTTCCTGTTCAAGTGAACGATTTGAATAAATGCACGTTATAGGTATTGGGCATGTTAAAGTTTATTATCCGCCGGTTGCTTGAAGCGATTCCGACGCTATTCATATTGATCACCATTTCATTTTTCATGATGCGGCTGGCGCCCGGGAGTCCGTTTACCGGCGAGCGCGGCCTGCCGCCGGAAGTGATGGCCAACATCGAAGCCAGGTACCATCTCAACGATCCGATGATAAAGCAGTACGGCGCGTATCTGGTCCAACTGGCGCACGGTGATTTCGGCCCGTCGTTCAAATATAAAGACTATTCGGTTAACGATTTGGTGGCCAATTCTTTTCCCGTCTCGGCCAAGCTAGGCCTGGCGGCGTTTATACTGGCGATGGTGGTGGGGGTATTCGCCGGCGTCATGGCGGCGCTGCGGCAAAATACCAAATGGGATTACCTGGCCATGGGTTTTGCCATGACCGGCGTCGTCATACCCAGCTTTGTGGTGGCGCCGCTGCTGGTGCTTATCTTCGCCATTACGCTTAAATGGCTGCCGGGCGGCGGCTGGAACGGCGGCGCGCCCAGGTTTGTGCTGCTGCCGATGATTGCCCTGTCGCTGGCCTATATCGCCAGCATCGCCCGTATCACCCGTGGCTCGATGATTGAGGTGCTGCACTCCAACTTTATCCGCACCGCCCGGGCCAAGGGACTGCCCATGCGGCGCATTATTTTCAGCCACGCCCTCAAACCCGCGCTGCTGCCGGTCATTTCTTATATGGGACCGGCGTTTGTCGGCATCATTACCGGCTCCATGGTAATAGAAACCATCTTCGGACTGCCGGGGATCGGCCAGCTGTTTGTCAACGGCGCGCTGAACCGTGATTATTCGCTGGTGTTAAGCCTGACCATCCTGGTCGGGGCGCTGACGATTTTATTTAATGCGATTGTCGATGTGCTGTACGCGGTTATCGACCCGAAAATACGTTATTAAGCTGGAGCACGCACATGATGATTGGTAACAAAAATAGCGAGGCTCTGGAGAAACTCAGCGAAACGCTGCAAGTGGAAGGCCGTAGCCTTTGGCAGGACGCCCGCCGGCGTTTTATCCATAACAAGGCCGCGCTAACCAGCCTTATCGTTCTGGCGCTGATCGTGGTGTTTGTCGCCCTGGCGCCTTCCCTGGCGCAATTCAGTTACGACGATACCGACTTTGCCATGATGTCGGCCGCGCCGAGTATGGAATCCGCGCATTATTTCGGCACCGATTCCTCCGGCCGCGATCTGCTGGTGCGCGTGGCCATCGGCGGACGGATTTCCTTGATGGTCGGCGTCGCCGCCGCGCTGGTGGCGGTGATCCTGGGCACGCTTTACGGTGCGCTGTCCGGCTATCTCGGCGGTAAAACCGACTCGGTGATGATGCGCCTGCTGGAAATCCTCAACTCTTTTCCGTTTATGTTTTTCGTTATCCTGCTGGTGACTTTTTTCGGCCGCAATATCTTTTTGATCTTTATCGCCATCGGCATGGTGTCCTGGCTGGATATGGCGCGTATCGTGCGCGGCCAGACCCTGGGGCTGAAACGCAAGGAGTTTATCGAGGCCGCGGTGGTCAGCGGGGTGCGTACCCGCAATATTATCCTGCGCCATATCGTCCCCAACGTGTTGGGCGTGGTGGTGGTTTATGCGTCCCTGCTGGTGCCGAGCATGATCCTGTTCGAGTCGTTCCTCAGTTTCCTGGGGCTGGGCACGCAGGAGCCGCTGAGCAGCTGGGGCGCCTTGTTAAGCGACGGCGCCAATTCCATGGAAGTGTCGCCCTGGCTGCTGATGTTTCCCGCCTTTTTCCTGGTGGTGACGCTGTTTTGTTTTAATTTTATCGGCGATGGCCTGCGTGATGCCCTCGACCCGAAAGATCGTTAAGGAGTGCCGTGATGAGCATAATCGACCCAAAAACGCCGACGCCCTCCCTGGCGTCGGCTGCGCCCGCGCCGGCATTGCTGACCGTTAAGGATTTGCGCGTGACCTTCGCCACCGCCGACGGCGATGTGACCGCGGTTAACGACCTGAACTTTACCCTGCGGGCCGGGGAAACGCTGGGTATTGTCGGCGAGTCCGGCTCGGGTAAGTCTCAGACCGCGTTTGCCCTGATGGGACTGCTGGCCGCCAACGGGCGTATTGAGGGCTCCGCCGCCTTTAATGGCCGTGAAATTCTCAACCTGCCGGAGAAGCAGCTGAACAAACTACGCGCCTCGGAAATCTCGATGATTTTCCAGGATCCGATGACGTCGCTTAATCCTTATATGCGGGTGGGCGAACAGCTGATTGAAGTACTGTTGATGCATAAAAAAATCAGCAAGCATGAGGCGTTTGAAGAGTCGGTGCGTATGCTCGACGCGGTAAAAATGCCCGAGGCGCGCAAGCGGATGCGGATGTATCCCCATGAGTTTTCCGGCGGCATGCGTCAGCGGGTGATGATCGCCATGGCGCTGCTGTGCCGGCCGAAACTGCTGATAGCCGATGAGCCCACCACCGCGCTGGATGTCACCGTCCAGGCGCAGATCATGACCTTGCTAAACGATCTGAAACGCGAGTTTAACACCGCCATCATCATGATTACCCACGATTTGGGTGTGGTGGCCGGCATCTGCGATCGCGTGCTGGTGATGTACGCGGGCCGTACCATGGAATACGGTACGGCGCGCGATATTTTTTACCAGCCCAGCCATCCTTATTCCATCGGCCTGCTGTCGGCGGTGCCACGGCTGGATGCCGACGGTTCCACCATGATGGTGACCATTCCCGGCAATCCGCCCAATCTGCTGCGTTTGCCGGAGGGCTGTCCGTTCCAGCCGCGCTGTCCTTACGCCATGGATATCTGCGTCAACATGCCGCCCCTTGAGCGGTTCGCCACGGAGCGTCTGCGCGCCTGCTATAAGCCCCTGGAGGAATTGGTATGAATGCCATGGACGAACATAAAAAGGTGCTGCTGGATGTCGAAAACCTGAAAGTGTATTTCGAGGTGAAAGGCGATAAACAGTGGTTCTGGCAACCGGCCAAGAGCCTAAAGGCGGTCGACGGCGTGTCCCTGCGGCTGTACGAGGGAGAAACGCTGGGGGTGGTGGGCGAGTCGGGCTGTGGCAAATCGACCTTTGCCCGGGCGCTGATTGGCCTGGTGAAATCCACCAGCGGGCGTATCGCCTGGCTGGGCAAGGAATTGCAGGGGATGAGCAGCGATGAGTGGCGCGAGACGCGTAACGATATCCAGATGATTTTCCAGGACCCGCTGGCCTCGCTTAATCCGCGCATGACCATCGGCGATATCATCGCCGAGCCGTTGCATACCTATCATCCGAAGATGCCGCGCCAGTTGGTGAAAGACAAGGTGCGCAACATGATGCTGAAGGTGGGGCTGTTGCCGAATCTTATCAATCGGTATCCGCATGAGTTTTCCGGCGGGCAGTGTCAGCGTATCGGCATCGCCCGCGCGCTGATACTTGAACCCAAGCTGGTGATTTGCGACGAGCCGGTGTCGGCGCTGGACGTGTCGATCCAGGCGCAGGTGGTGAATTTATTGCAGCAGCTGCAGCGTGAGATGGGGCTGTCGCTGATCTTTATCGCCCACGATCTGGCGGTGGTGAAGCATATTTCCGATCGGGTGCTGGTGATGTACCTGGGCCACGCGGTGGAGTTGGGTACGTATGATCAGGTGTATCATAATCCTCAGCATCCCTACACCAAGGCGTTGATGTCGGCGGTGCCGATACCGGATCCGGATAAGGAACGTAATAAGGCCATTCAACTGCTGGAAGGGGATTTGCCGTCGCCGATCAATCCGCCGTCGGGGTGTGTGTTCCGTACCCGGTGCCCGATTGCCGGCGAGGCGTGCGCGGTGACGCGGCCGATACTGCAGGGCAGTTTTCGGCATGCGTGCTCCTGCATTAAGGTGGATGTGAGCCAACTGGCGCAATAATCGGGAATAAAACCCACTTTTCGCCAGCAGGGTGCCAGCGGGCGTACCAATGATATGGTCTGGTGATTTTGGTGCGCCGGATGGATGTCGCCACGTTTATGCCGCTGCGGCGAGGGTTTCGCTGGTGGTTGGGGGGAGACTTATGCCGCTGCGGCGAGGGTTTCGCTTGCCGTGCGTTAGGTTGTTTTATGTCTTGCCCGGTGCCGGCAAGCGACAAGAAGGGTGGTTCGCGCCACCCTTCTTGACTTCCGCGCGTCCGGCAGACCGTGCGCCGCTGCGCGGTTCCCGGCATCACCCATCCCGTCTTTTGGACCGCACGGGACGCGCTCCCGGCGCGCCCTTTGCTTTCGCCGCTCCCGGCGGCTCATCCAGCCGCGATGCGCGCCGCCGGCGCACTCTATGCCGGCACCACGTCAACACCATCGTCTGTGAGTAAATTAATGTTTTAGGGTTCTCAGCGGTATGCGTTTACCGGGAAAAATATCAGCATCCAATTTGGGCTAAAGTCTACAATCTAATGGCTAATGGCTAATGGCTAATGGCTAATGGCTAATGGCTAATGGCTAATGGCTAATGCTTACTGCTTACTGTTAAAACTTAAAACTTAAAACTTAAAACTTAAAACTTAAAACTTAAAACTGAATGATGAATGCCTTACTGCCTTATTACATGACGGCTCTACCGCCTTACTGCATGACTCCATGTCTGTATGACCTGCTTTTCGCTGTGCCAGCTGCTTTTTTCCATACGCGTTGCATCCCATAACCGTCAATCCTATCCCGACGCCAAACTCTATCCAAGCAAAAGCGCCGCTATCGCTTCAGAAAATACATTGCCAACAGCGACATATGTCCCGGCATAAAGCGCGCTGACGGCGCCAGTGCCCCCGGCATGAGCCGCCGGGAGCGGCGAAAGGCCCGGTGGCGCCGGGAGCGCTAACCGGGCCGGTGCATCACGGGGGCATGGGCGGCGGAAGGCATCGCGCAGCGACGCGCGACCTGCCGGGCGCGCGGAGGTCAAGGAGGCCGTCGCGGTACGGCCTCTTTGTCGCTTGCCGGCACCCGGCACTGCATATAACCACCGAACGCACGGCAAGCGAAACCTCCGCCACGGCAACATAAACTTTATCGCAGCGGCATAACCTCCGCCACGGCAACATAAACCTTATCGCAGCGGCATAACCTCCGCCACGGCAACATAAACCTTATCGCAGCGGCATAACCTCCGCCACGGCAACATAAACCTTATCGCAGCGGCATAACCTCCGCCACGGCAACATAAACCTTATCGCAGCGGCATAACCTCCGCCACGGCAACATAAACCCTATCGCGGCGGCATAACCTCCGCCACGGCAACATAAACCCTATCGCAGCGGCATAACCCCCGCCACGGCAACAGAAATCCCCCAGCCTAGAACGGACCTGGCATGTCATGCGGCACTTGTGAAGTTATTCTTTCCAGAGGATATGGCAGATTTTTTCCGCTTTATCGCGGCAGATCAGCATGCGCGCAAAAACGTCGTTGACCTCCTGTCCGTCTTCATCCGCCAGGCCGATAACCACTTCAGCGAAAAAATCCGGATTGAGGTCAAAATCCACCTGCTCGTGCCATTCTTCCGACGGGTCAAACAGCTCAGCCGCGCCGCGTTGTTCAAACTGCAGATTAAAAAGAATCAGATCGGCCTGATCAAGGTTATCCGGCGCCAGTTCAAGAAAAATATCATAAGCCTGCTCCAGCGTTTCATCATCTGTCAGGCGATTGTCCAAATCCATAACCGGGGTCCTGTGTGGGTATCACGGAGGCATCAAGGGCGTTGCATGGCGCTATTACATCATGGCCTTCGCTAAATTTACAGCAATGGACTGAAAAAGTAGAACAGGCGCTCGACAATGCGTTGCCAGTAGGGGCGTTTGGCCCAGACCTGCGGGTCGATAAGCCGGGAGCGGGCGATATAATCCTCCTGGACCCGCGCCAGGTCGCTGCCGAAGTCATCATCGTCAATCACCAGGGTAATTTCAAAATTGAGCCACAGGCTGCGCATGTCGAGATTGACGGTGCCGACCAGGCTGAGCTGGCCGTCCACCAGTACGCTTTTGGTATGCAGCAGGCCACCCTCGAACTGATGGATATTGACGCCCGCTTCCAGCAGTTCGGCGAAAAAGGCCCGGCTGGCCCAGCCGACCAGCAGGGAGTCGTTATCGCGCGGCACCACGATATGCACGTCCACGCCGCGCTGGGCCGCGGTGCAAATGGCGTGCAGCAGATCGTCGCTCGGCACCAGATAGGGCGTGGTCATGATTAACTGCTGCCGCGAGGAATAAATTGAGGTCAGCAGGGCCTGGTGGATCATGCCTTCCGGGAAACCGGGGCCGGAGGCAATGACCTGGATAGTATGTCCCGTCGCCTGTTCAAACGGCATGATATTGACATCGGGCGGCGGTGGGAGCACCCGCTCACCGGTCTCGATTTCCCAGTCGCAGGAATAGATAATGCCCATGGCGGTCGTCACCGGGCCTTCCATCCTGGCCATCAGGTCGATCCATTGCCCGACGCCGGCATCCTGCTTGAAATAGCGCGGATCGACCATGTTCATGCTGCCGGTGTACGAAATATAATTATCAATCAGCACCATCTTGCGGTGCTGACGCAAATCCATGCGCCGCAGAAAGACACGCAGCAGGCTGACGTGCAGCGTTTCCACCACCTCGACGCCGGCGTTACGCATCATGGCCGGGTAGGGGGTGCGGAAAAACGCGACGCTGCCGGCGGAATCGAGCATCACACGGCAGCGCACGCCGCGCCTGGCGGCCGCCATCAGCGCCTCCGCCACCTGGTCCACCTGGCCGCCGGCCTGCCAGATATAAAACACCATCTCGATATTAGTCTGCGCCAGTCCGATATCCCTGATCAAGGCTTTAAGGGTGGCGTCGGTACCGGTAAGCAGCTGCAGCTGGTTGCCTTTCAGTCCGCCCATACCCTGGCGTAACTCGCACAGCTTGAACAGGGAGCGGGCGACTTCGCTGTTTTCGGTGGCGAAAATCCGCGTGCACTGCTTGAGGTCATGCATCCACTTGGCCGTGGACGGCCACATGGCCTTGGCCCGTTCCGCGCGGCGCTTGCCCAGGTTGAGTTCACCGAACAGCAGGTAGGTGATGATGCCCACCAGGGGAAGGATATAGATAACCAATAACCAGGCCATTGCGGAGGGGACCGCGCGCCGCTTCATTAACACCCGCAGGGTGACACCTGCGATCAGCAACCAATAGCCGAATACTATTAGCCAGTTGATTACAGTATAAAAAGTTGTCATAGAGGCGAAAAATCCTGTTCGCAAGGCGTTAAGCATGAGTGTACGCATACGGGGCGAAAAGAGGAAATTTTTTCGCCCCGCGCGCGCCCTTTACCAGTCCGCCGCGCCGGCGTTACAGCCTTGGCAGTCCGGGAAAATGGTTTATAATGGCGCCCTTATTATCCGGTAAGAGTCCGTTCGTGCCATGAAAAGAAGCAGAAATGAAGTCAGCCGCTGGCGCATGTTAAGGCAGGCGCAGCGCCGGCGTAGCCAGTGGGTGGAAGCACAGTCCCGCACCTATCGGCATCTGACGCGTTTGCGGCATCTTCAGTTGAAACAGCAGCGCCGTTCGTTGCTCTTTTCCGTAACGTCTTATGGTCTGTGATCCGCGCTAAATAACAGCGATAAAAAAACCGGCTTTTGGCCGGTTTACCGTATTTGAGTTCCTTATTACGGTTTTAATCAGGATTATCCCTTTCCTTATGATGTCTCTGTCACTGTGTGGCGGTGGTCGTTGATGTCGACGTCGACGTAGACGTCCCAGTGCCTTCCGGGTCGCTGGCGGATGCCATGGCGGCCACCGAGCCGGAAACCAATCCCGGATCGGTGACCGTCGCGGCACCGGAAGCGCTTTGCGTAGCCGCTTCCGTGGTTCCCGCGGCGCCGGCTGCAAAAGCAGTACCGGTGCCGGCGGCGGACATAACAAGTAGTGCCATAAAGATTTTCTTCAACATACTTACCTCCGGTTGTTAACTTCTTAACGGGGAGTACAGCAATTCCAAAGTATTAGAAATTGCCGGCGCCTACAAACCGGATATTGGCGCCCTGGCGCGTATTAACTGAATATTTATGCTGTCTTGGCCGGTAAGAGTCTGATTAAATGTTGGTTATTTTTTATACTAAGATAATTCCTAAATGATAATGATATGCCGGGACGATCACGGTAATTTCTATCAATTTTAAGGGGTTAATAGCCGTTACGTTGATTAATTGCCGTTAAGTATTAGTCGGCGTTAAGTAACAAGCAAAATAATAATGAGGCGACCAAAATAGGCGGCAGAAAAAAAATAGCATTAAGGGAAAAGCAAATTCACCGAAGGCAGGGGTTGGCACGCATTATATATAGCCCCGGCGATATCCAGGTCTGGCCAACAAAGAAAATAATGGCGTTGTTTGCCGGTAAATCCGTTGGCGCAGCCTCCTTAATAGAGAGGATAAATGATAAGCTTAGATAATGATTGATGGGTTTTGCCGCCGGGTAAATTAACCTAGCGGGCAATCAGCCGTTATTTCACGCCCGGGCCGCGTGGCGGCGCCGGGATGCAATAGGGTAATAATCAGAAGGTTTTACGGTAGGGTTTAACCTGCACCTGCTTATAAACACCCGCGGCGACATACGGGTCGGCATCCGCCCATGCCTGCGCCGCTTCCAGGGAATCAAATTCAGCAATAATGGTGGAGCCACTGAATCCCGCCGCCCCGGGTTCGTTACTGTCTATCGCCGGCAGCGCGCCCGCCGTCAGTAAACGACCCTCATCACGTAGCAGTTGCAGCCGGGCGACATGAGTGGCGCGTACGGATTGGCGTTTTTCCAGGGATCCGGGCACGTCTTCAGCATAGATAACATAGAGCAAGGGCATTACTCCCAAAGGAATGGATTCATTTCAAGTAATTTACGTTAAGACATTGAACCCCGCGGCGCAATGAAAAAATTTTCCTGGCCGCTGACGGTTGTTCAGACAGGGATAATTGCCGGTTTATCCTGTTAACCTGGCAAGAGTTTGTTTTGAGTTATTGAATATGATTGCTATTTGCATTTAAACTTCACCTTTACTGAAACTTTTGTTGATATGGCGTTGATAATTTTGAAACCGACCCGTCGATTTTCGTGGCCGTTTGTCTTGTCCGCAGGGCTGCATACCTCGCTGGTGGCGGGATTGCTGTATACGTCGGTAAACCAGATAACCGCGCCGACCGCGGTTGAGCAGCCGATGAGCGTTACGCTGGTGGCGCCGGAGCCTGAGCCGGTGGCCGCGCCGCCGCAGCCGCCGGTGGAACCGCCCGAGGTTGAGCCGACGGCTGCGCCCGAACCCGCCCCGGAGCCTGTGCGCGAACCGGATCCCATCCCCGCGCCTGAGCCTCCCGCGCCGGTACAGCAGCCGAAACCCCTGCCCAAGCCCAAGCCGGTGCATAAAGAAGCGGCTAAACCCAGGCCCAAGGTGACCGAGCCGCGCGCCGAACCGACACCGCTCGCCGCTCCGCCCCGTGAGGCGCCCGTACGTGCCGCTCCGGCGCCCGCGCCGGCGCCGTCCGCACCGGTGGCCGATACCGGCCCGAAAGCCATCAGCCGCCCGGAACCGGGCTACCCTGAGCGCGCCAGGGCATTGGGCATCGAGGGAACGGTGAAGATCCAGTTTGATGTCGATGATAGCGGCCAGGTGGAAAACCTGCGTATCATCTCCGCCACGCCGCGCAATATGTTCGAGCGCGAAATTCGCCAGGTGATCCGGCGCTGGCGCTACCAGAGCGGCAAACCGGGCAAAAACCAGACCACGACCATCGAGTTTAAGCTGTCGGGCGTCAGCAGCAGCTAGGCCGGGCCGCGGTGTGCGCAAGGCCCGGCACGGGCCGCCGCCTGGGGCAAAACGGGCGGCTAAGCGCCGCCGGGGGCGAAGTGGCGCTTGCCGTCGGGCAGGGGACGCGCCTTGCCTTCGTCGTCCACCGCGACATAGGTGAAAGCCGCTTCGGTGGCGCGGTAGCGCTGGCCGATGGGGGCGGAAGAGACTTTTTTGATCCAGACTTCCACGTTAATGCTCAGCGAACTGTTGCCCGTGCCGGTACAGCGGGCGTAACAACAGACCACGTCCCCCACCGCCACCGGTTTCAAAAACGTCATGCCGTCGACGCGCACCGTGACCACTCGGCCCTCGGCTATTTCCTTGGCGAGGATAGCGCCGCCCATATCCATTTGCGACATCAGCCAGCCGCCAAAAATATCACCGTTGGCATTGGTGTCGGCGGGCATGGCCAGCGTGCGCAGCACCAGCTCGCCGGAAGGTAAAAAAGGATTGTCGCTCATCAGGGGTTCCGCTTGGTTTGACATCGGTCCGCCCCGCGGCGGACCGGGGGATCAACGGGAGTTTTTCTGGTCTTCCGTCATATGACGATAGACATACACCCCGCTTAACAGGGTGAATACCAGCGTCAGGCCGGTCAGGCCGAACACCTTGAAATTCACCCAAACGTTTTGCGGCAGCCAGAAGGCGATATAGATATTCGCCGCGCCGCAGCCCAGGAAAAACAGCGCCCAGGCAATATTAAGATTGTTCCAGACGCGCTCGGGCAGGGTCAGTTCCTTGCCAAGCATGCGCTGAATCAGCGGCTTGCCCAGCATGAACTGGCTGACCAGCAGCGCAATGGCGAACAGGCCGTAAATGACCGTGACCTTCCATTTGATGAATTCGGCGTTATGGTAATACATCGTCAGTGAGCCGAAGATGGCAACCATGATAAACGTCAGCAAGGTGACTTTTTCCACTTTCCGGTAGCGGATCCAGGTATAAATCAGCACCAGCGCCGACGCGGCAATCAGCGCGCCGGAGGCAATATAAATGTCGTACAGCTTATAAAAGACAAAGAACACCACTAACGGCAGAAAATCCAGAAACTGCTTCATAAAAAAATCCGTGGTTGGTTAAGTGACGCCGGCTTGGTTTCAGGCCTGGCGCAGCAACATATACAGGCGATACAGGTAAATCAGCAACAGTGCGGAAATAATATTACTTAAGCCGTTAAGCAGCACCGCGGCCACCAGCGACGACACCTGGGTAAACTGTGCCGCCAGCAATAATACCGCCGCCTTGGCCAGCAGCCATACCAGCACCGCCGGGGCAACCAGCCGTACATTGGCGAAAGCCAGTTTACTACTCAGGCGCATCGACTTGAATACGCCCAGATTGTCGCTGGCGGCAATCACCGGCGCCATGCTGAACGCTATGGCAATCAGGATCCCCGGTATCACAATCAATAATAGCCCGAGTTGCACCAGCAGCGTGGTAATAAATACCAATAACAGCAGGCGGGGCAGGATGGGCGCGGACAGCCCGATGGCGCGCAGCACGCTGACCGGCTGCCGGTCGGATACCAGGCGAATCATGGTCAACAGCGCCCCGGCCAGGATGACGTTGCCCACCAGACCGGCGAAAGTGCCCGCCGCAGAGGCTTTCAGCAGCACTTTTTGCTGTTCAGGCGTCATTTGCTGCACCAGTTCCTGCAGGCTGAGGCTGGATGAGTCGGCCATGTCGGGACCGTCGGCGCTCAGGATGACCAGCTGATCGCTACTGGGCGATAAGGCATGGCCGAGCACCACGCTAATCAGCGCCGCCAGCAGGGCCAGCAGGATGATGCTGGTAAACTGGTTACGGGTAAAATTCAACATGTCGCGATACAGGGTACTTGCCATAATTGGCATGTAGAGCTCCTTGGCAGAACGTTCTAAATTATCAGCCCGGTATTCTACCCTGTTAATGCCCCGGAGGGCACCCCGCGACATGATGATGCTGATTTTCCACCCTAATAAGCGTCTGCGCGGGCGCTGCGAGCGGCGGCAGGCCGTAATGCGCCCTGGCGCGATCGCAGGCGTCGTTGGGCCGCCCGCCGTCGCCGGCCATGGCAAACTCCCGGCAGGGCGAGGGACGACCGGCATAAATGGTGCAACGGACCGCTTTACCCACCTCGCCCGCCAGGGCATGGCAACGCGGCGTCCGCTCGTTGGTGCCGCGCATGCAACGTAAGAAAGGGGTAAGGGGTTCAGTTAAGGCATGGGGCACCGGGCCGCCGCCGTCATCGCCCTCGGCCCAATAAAAGGATACGCGGAACCACGCGCAACACGCGCCGCAGCTCATGCAGGGATTACTGTTATCGCTCATCGTGTCACCCGCCGACTCCACGGCGCCGAATCAGATTTGCCTGTCTGTTAACTTACGCCCGGTGCGCGGGAAAGCAACTGCCCGGGCCAAAGTATTTTTTTTGTCCTGTTTCGGTCCTGGTTGATTTGGATCAATCTCAATCAAGTCAATCCCTTGGTATAAAACATGATAAACAAGGTTCAGCTCAAATTTACCCTACGATGTGCCAAAGTAACATTTGTGAACTGAATCAACTTTGCGTGGCAAAGGCATTATCTCAACAAGGAGCGGGACATGAACAAGTGTGTTATGGGCTTGGCGGCGGCGGCCGCGCTGCTGTCGGCAACGGCGCAGGCGCATCAGGCGGGTGATATTATTGTTCGCGCGGGCAGCGCCACGGTACGGCCGAGTGAAAGTTCGGATAACGTGCTGGGGATGGGCGAGTTTAACGTGGATAACAACACCCAGCTCGGCCTGACGTTCAGTTATCTGATCACCGACAATATCGGCGTGGAGCTGCTGGCGGCAACGCCCTTCAAGCACCATGTCGGGCTGAAAAGCACCGGCGACATCGCCTCGGTTAAACAACTGCCGCCAAGCCTGATGGCGCAGTATTATTTTGGCGACGCCCCGGATAAACTGCGGCCATACCTCGGGGTGGGCATCAACTATACCACCTTCTACGACGCGCACTTTAACCAAACCGGGCAGGACGCCGGACTGAGCGATTTAAGCGTCAAGCACTCCTGGGGCATCGCCGGCCAGGCGGGGCTGGATTATAACGTCAATGAAAACTGGCTGGTGAATATGTCGGTATGGTATATGGATATCGACACCGACGTGCGTTTCAAGGCCGGCGGCCAGCAGCAATCAGTGCATACGCAAATCGATCCCTGGGTATTTATGTTCGGCGTCGGCTATCGCTTCTAAAACGAGGGTGCGGATCTGAAACCGTGCCGGCGACGCGTGCGCGCCGCCGGCAACGGGATTATTTGATACTGATGTCGTTTTCCACCGAACGCACGCCCTTGACGCCGCGGGTAATGGTCACGGCGCGGTTGGCGTCGGCCATCGAGCTGGCGAAACCGCTTAACTGCACCCGGCCCTTAAAGGTTTCGACGTTGATTTCGGTGCCCTTTAAATGGTCATCGGCAAGCAACTGCGTTTTCACTTTGGTCGTGATCACGGTGTCGTCAATATACCCGCCGGTGCCTTCGGTCTTGGCGGTCGGCGCGCAGCCGGCCAGCACGGCCGCGACGATTGCGGTTGCTGCAAGTGTCGTAAGGGATTTCCAGTTTTTCATTTTTTCTCCTTGGATTTGAATTATTTATTATAATATATCACCCGCATCTTACAGGATGGCGGCGTAATTGATACGCCGCCATTAGAGTGTTGTGGATAAAATGATTTTTTTCAAATCAACCGCGCGTGGCGGCCTTCATTTTACTGACGAAGGTGCTTAACTGCGTCAGCATGGCGGCCGGGTCTTCCAGGTTGCGCTCGATAATCTTGACGATGGCCGAGCCGGAAATGGCCCCGGCCGCGCCCGCCGCCAGCGCGTCGCGCACCTGCGACGGCTCGGAAATACCGAAACCCTGCAGCGCGGGCGCGGCATGGAACTCGGTAAGCGTCGTCACCAGATGGGCCAGCGGCACATGGCCCTGGTTTTCACTGCCGGTTACGCCTGCGCGGGATAATAAATAGGTGTAAGCCCGGCCGTGGGAGGCGATTTCACGCAGCAGGTCTTTATCGGCGTTGGGCGGGCAGATAAAGATAGGCGCCACGCCGTGGCGCATGGCGGCGGTACGGAACGGCAGGCTCTCTTCCAGCGGCACGTCGGCCACCAGCACCGAATCCACGCCAACCTCGGCGCAGCGGGCATAAAACGCATCGATACCTTTGTTAAACACCAGGTTGGCGTACATCAGCAGGCCGATGGGTATGGCGGGGTATTTCTGCCGGACAGTGGCCAGCAGTTCGAAACACTGATCCGGCGTCACCCCGGCGGCAAATGCCCGCAGGGTGGCGTTCTGGATGGTCGGGCCGTCCGCCAGCGGGTCGGAAAACGGAATGCCCAGTTCCAGGGCGTCGGCCCCGGCCTCGATTAAGGTATCGATAATTTTCAGCGACAGGCCGGGATTAGGATCGCCCAGCGTGACGAAGGGCACGAAGGCGCCTTCTTTACGGCTGTGCAGCGTGGTAAACAGTTGCTGATAGCGTTCCATTACATTTCTCCTCGCGCTTTTAATATATCGTACACGGTAAAAATATCCTTATCGCCGCGGCCCGAGAGATTGACCACCAGGATCTGCTCCTTGTCCGGCTCCGCCTTGATCATTTTCAGCGCGTGCGCCAGCGCGTGCGAGGATTCCAGCGCCGGGATGATGCCTTCATGGCGCGACAGGGCCTTGAACGCATCCAGGGCCTCCTCATCGGTCGCCGAGACGTATTCCGCGCGGCCGATACTGTCCAGATAGGCATGCTGCGGACCCACGGAAGGGAAATCCAGGCCGGCGGAAATGGAATAGGATTCCTCTATCTGCCCGTCGGAGGATTGCATCATCGGCGACTTCATGCCGAAATAGATGCCGATGCGGCCGTGTTTGAGCGACGCGCCGTGCTGGCCGGTCTCGATGCCCAGGCCGCCCGGCTCGACGCCGATCAGACGTACCGACGGCTCATCGATAAAATCGGCGAACATGCCGATGGCGTTGGACCCGCCGCCGACGCAGGCCAGCACCGCGTCAGGCAGGCAATGCTCCCGTTCCTGCATCTGCGCCTTGGTTTCCTCGCCAATCATGCGCTGGAATTCGCGCACGATGGTGGGGAACGGATGCGGACCGGCGGCGGTGCCCAGCATATAGTGGGCGCGCTCATAGCTGCCGGACCAGTCGCGCAGCGCTTCGTTGCAGGCGTCCTTTAGCGTCGAGGAGCCGCTGTGCACCGGGATCACTTCCGCGCCCATCAGACGCATGCGGAACACGTTGGGCTCCTGGCGCTGAATATCCTTGGCGCCCATATAAATGCGGCATTTCAGCCCCAGCAGCGCGGAGGCCAGCGCCGAAGCCACGCCATGCTGACCGGCGCCGGTTTCGGCGATGATTTCGGTTTTTCCCATGCGCTTGGCGAGCAGGGCCTGGCCGAGCACCTGGTTGGTTTTGTGCGCGCCGCCGTGCAGCAGATCCTCGCGCTTAAGATACAGTTTGGTCTTGGTGCCCGCGGTCAGGTTACGGCACAGGGTCAACGGCGTGGGGCGGCCGGCATAATTGGTTAACAAATCGCTGAATTCCGCCTGGAATGCCGGGTCGCTTTGCGCGCTGACAAAGGCGTCCTCCAGTTGCAGCAGCGCCGGTACCAGGATCTGCGGCACATACATGCCGCCGAATTCGCCGAAATAGGGATTTAATAGTGTCATGCGTTCCTGTCTCTTGTTGATCTGGGCAATCGATTAATAGGCGCGCAGCGTCTGAAATACCGTAGCCAGTTTATGGTGATCTTTAATACCCGGGGCGCTTTCAACGCCGGAGTTGAAGTCCAGCCCAACGCAGCCTAATTGCGCGGCGGCCACGCAGTTATCCGCCGCCAGCCCGCCGGCGAGCATGACGTTATCCAGACGCAGTCCGTCCAGCAGCGACCAGTCAAAGGGTTTACCGCTGCCGCCGCCATTATCGAACAGATAACGATCCACCGCGCTAAAATCCCGCGCCGGCGCATGGGTCCGCATATCCAGGGCTTTCCAGATACGGCAGGCGGAAGGCAGCGCCAGACGCAGGGCGCTTATATAGGCCTGGTCCTCGTCGCCGTGCAGCTGTACGGCATGCAGCGCCAGCGCGGCGGCGCTGCCTGCCACCTCCTCGATGGCGGCGTCGCGGAATACGCCGACGTAGCGCAGCGGCGCGCCGGCCATCACCGCGCGGGCGCGCGGGATATCCACACGCCTTGGCGACGAGGCGGCAAAAATCAGGCCGCCATAGAGCGCGCCGGCGTCATATGCCGCCCTGGCATCCTCGGGACGCGTCAGTCCGCAGACCTTATTCTCGCCGAGCAATACCCGGCGCACCGCGCCGTCCAGATCCGGTTCCGCCATCAACGCGCTGCCGATCAGGAAGCCGTTGGCGAAATGGCTCAGTTCCCTGACGTGGCGATAGGCGGTAATGCCGGATTCGCTTATCACCGTCACTCCCGGCAGCAGGGGCGCCAGGCGGCGGGTACGGTTTAAATCGATGGATAAATCGCGCAGATCGCGATTGTTAATGCCCACCACCCGGGCGCCGAGCGCCTGGGCGCGCCGGCACTCCTCTTCGGTTATCGCCTCGGTGAGCACGCCCATTTCCAGGCTGTGCGCCAGGGCGGCCAACTGACGGTAGGTGTCGTCGTCCAGCACCGACAGCATCAGCAGAATAGCGTCCGCCTGATGATGACGCGCCAGGTAAACCTGGTAGGGATCGATGATGAAATCCTTGCACAGCACCGGCTGGGGTACTACTTGGCTAATCTGGCGCAGGAAATCAAAGCTGCCCTGGAAGTATTTTTCGTCGGTCAGGCACGAGATGGCGGCGGCGTAGTGTTTGTACACGCCGGCGATGGCGGCCGGGTCAAAATCCTCGCGGATCAGGCCCTTGGACGGCGATGCTTTTTTGCACTCGAGGATAAACACGGTGCGCGAACCCTGGAGGGCATGATAGAAGCTGCGCGTGCTGGGGCGCACGTCGTCGATGAACCCGTCCAGCGGCTGGCGTTGCTTACGCTCGGCCAGCCATACTTTTTTATCAGCGACAATGTTTGTCAGTACCGTATCCTGCATGTCTTATCCTCTGGCCGCCAACGCGACAACACGTTCATAGGCGCCGCCGCCGCGGATGGCCGCCAGCGCCTGTTGGGTATTTTCGCGCAGATTCTCCTGGCCGAATAGTTTTAATAACAAGGCGACATTGGCGGCAACGGCGAATTCATGGGCATGTTCGCCTTTACCTTGTAACAACCGCGCCAAAATGTCACGATTTTCTTCCGGCGAGCCGCCCAGCAGGGCGTCCATTGACTGTTCCCGCAGGCCGAAATCCTCCGGCGTCAATTGATAGCTGGCGATCTCGCCCTCATTGAGTTCGGCCACCTGCGTCGGCGCGTGCAGCGCCACTTCATCCATGCCGCCGCCATGGACTACCGCTGCGCGCTGATAGCCCAGCACCCGCAGCGTTTGGGCGATGGGCAGCACCAGCTCCGGGCTGTAGACCCCGATCAGCGCCAGCGGGGGACGGGCGGGGTTAATCAGCGGCCCGAGCACGTTAAACAGCGTGCGGGTTTTCAACTGCTGGCGCACCGGCATGGCATGGCGAAAACCGGTGTGGTACTGGGGGGCGTACAAAAAGCATACTCCCAGCTCGTCGAGCGCCTGGCGCGACGCTTGCGCCGGCATATCCAGCCGGATGCCGAAGGCCGCCAGCAAATCCGAGGAGCCCGAACGGCTGGACACGCTGCGGTTGCCGTGCTTGGCCACCCGGGCGCCGCAAGCGGCGGCGACAAAGGCGCTGGCGGTGGAAATATTGATGCTGTTGCTGCCGTCGCCGCCGGTGCCGACGATATCGGCAAAAGGATAATCAGGGCGCGGGAACGGCAGGGCGTCCGCCAGCAGGGCGGTGGCCGCGCCGGCAATTTCATCCGGATGCTCGCCGCGGATTTTCATGCTGATCAGCGCCGCCGCCAACTGCGCCGGTTCCAGCCCGCCCTGGATAATCAGGCTGAAAAGCTGTTCACTTTCCTGGCGGCTGATGCGCTCGGCGCGGTAAAGTTTTTCCAATATCTGTTGCATGATCAGGTTCCTATCGTTCAGGCCAGCGCCCAGTCCAGGGTTTGGTTAAGCAACCGCGCGCCCTGGGTGGTCAGGATGGATTCGGGATGAAATTGAAAACCGCAGACGCGATCGGCGTCATGACGCACCGCCATCACCATCTCGTTAAAGTGCGCATTGACCGTCAGTCCCGCCGGGATTTCGCTGCCCACCAGCGAGTGGTAGCGCGCCACCGGCAGCGGGTTCGGCATGCCGGCGAACATGCCGGCGCCATCATGGGTGATAAGGGACGCCTTGCCGTGCAGGATTTCCCCGGCCTGGCCGACGTAGCCGCCGTAGGCTTCCACAATCGCTTGGTGGCCGAGGCAGATGCCGATAATCGGCATCTGTCCGCGCAGCCGCGTAAGCAACTGCGGCATGCAGCCGGCGGCGGCGGGGGTGCCGGGACCGGGGGAAAGCATCAGTATGGGATTATCCATGGCCATCAGATGCCCGATGATGGTCTGCGCCGGCAGTTGGTTGCGGTACACCATCACCCGGTGGCCGGTGGCGCGCAGCTGATCCACCAGGTTGTAGGTAAAGGAGTCGATATTATCGAGTAACAGGATATCAGCCATCAGAACACCTCCCTGGCATGATGTGCGGTGGCGATGGCGCGCAGCACCGCGCGCGCTTTATTGCGGCTTTCGTCGGCTTCCGCCTGCGGCACCGAGTCCAGCACCACGCCGGCGCCGGCCTGTACGGTGGCGATGCCGTCCTCGACATAGGCCGAACGGATAACGATACAGGTATCCAGCAGGCCGCTGCCGGTAAAATAGCCGATGGCGCCGCCGTAGCTGCCGCGCCGCGTGCCTTCGGCCTTGGCAATCAGCTGCATGGCGCGCACTTTGGGCGCGCCGCTCAGCGTGCCCATGTTCATACAGGCGCGGTAGGCGTGCAGCGCGTCAAGATCGGCGCGCAGGGTGCCGACCACCCGCGAAACCAGGTGCATGATAAAGGAGTAGCGATCGACCTTGGTCAAATCGGCGACATAGCGGCTGCCGGGTTCGCAGATGCGCGCCAGATCATTGCGCGCCAGGTCGACCAGCATCAGGTGTTCGGCCAGTTCTTTATGATCGGTGCGCATTTCAAGCTCGATACGGCTGTCCAGATCGCGATCCAGCGTGCCGTCCGGCCTGCGCCCGCGCGGACGGGAACCTGCAATGGGATAAATTTCTATCTGCCGGTTGGCGGCATCGTATTTCAGCGAACTTTCCGGCGAGGCGCCGAACAGGGTAAAATCGTTATCCTGCATAAAGAACATATAGGGACTGGGATTGCTCTCTTTCAGAGTATGGTAGGCGGCCAGCGGCGACGGGCAGGGCAGCGAAAAACGCCGTGAAGGCACCACCTGGAAGATTTCCCCCGCGCGGATCGCCTGCTGCATGCTGGTCACGATGCGGCCGAACTCCTCGTCGCTGCGATCGGTTTCCAGGGTCATGCTGTCGATCACCTGATGGGGGATCGGCCCCGGCGCCTGCTGCAACTGATGCTGCAACTGCTCGATGCGCGCCTGTAGACGGCGTTTTTCGCCGGCCAGAGGAGTGAACAGGCTGCCCTGCAGCCGGCAGGTGCGCTGCTGATGATCAAGTACCAGCAGGGTTTCCGCCAGGTAGAAGCAAAAATCCGGACAGCGCTGCCCCTGGCTGAGCGCGGGCAGCGTTTCAAAACCCGCCACCAGGTCATAGGCGAACAGGCCGCCGAGGAACAGGGCATCCGGCTGATCCGCCGGCGCCGGCACCAGGGTCAGCAGCAGGCGCAGGCAATCGAATACCGACAGGCCGCGCAGCCGCGCATCCTCATCCATGTCGTTGCCGACGGACGGAAACACCAGCTCGCGGCCGCTGGGATGGGCGTTCACCTCAACCCCGGCCGGCAGCGCGGCGTCCAGCAGCGGCAGCAGCGCCGCGCCGTTGGCGGTCAGCGCCTGCAGCGTAACCCGCTGGCCGAGGGCGGTAATGCGCATGGCGCTGTCAAGCACCATCAGGCTTTGCAGGTTTTGCTTATTATCGATTTCGGCCGATTCCAGCAGCAAGGTGGCCGGTCGGGCGCCGCAAAGCTGGTTGAACATCGCGGTAGGATCGTCGCGATAAGTGGCGGTGGCCTGCAGCAGTTCTAATTGAGGTTGTGTGGCTTGCATAGTGTGTTCCCTGATTATCGCCCATAAAAAAACCCGCTTGAAAGGCGGGTTAGTAGGGATCTTGCTCTGTCCGACGACAGCGACGCATGATAACACCACCCGCTAAAGGGAAGTGCGCCACCAGCGAAGCGTTACCACGGTTAAGGTTATCATCGTCAGATTCTCATTGGTTGTCTTAATGTGTACTAGTAAACTAGTTCAGCAATGAAATGTCAACAGTCACCGCTTAAAAACAGTTAAATATTTAACAGGTTCGATTCACGGGCATTTGACGTTATGATAGGAACATTCATTTTGGAAGGTAGCCTATCGTTGACTGAGATCTACGTTAAATCATCGTTGCTGACCCTATACGATCTGCACAGCCATACCACCGCCTCCGACGGCCAGCTTTCGCCGGCGGATCTGGTGGCGCGCGCCGTGGCCATGGGCGTCGACGTGCTGGCCGTGACCGATCACGATACCGTGGCCGGCCTCGCCGGGGCGCGGCAGGCGATCGACGACGGCGCGCTGCCCCTCACGCTGGTGGCCGGAGTGGAAGTCTCCACCCAGTGGCAAAACCATGAGATCCATATTGTCGGCCTCGGTATCGATGACGCGCATCCGGCCATGGACGGGCTTCTGCGCGCCCAGCGGGAAAGGCGCCTGGCCCGGGCCCATGCCATCGCCGAGCGGCTGGAACGCGCCGGTATTCACGACGCCTGGCTGGGCGCCAGCCGTTTGGCCCAGGATGAACTGGTCACGCGCGGCCATTTCGCCCGTTACCTGGTCAGCATCGGCGCCGCCGATAACGTGACCAAGGTATTCAAAAAATACCTGTCCAAGGGTAAAACCGGCTATGTGCCGCCGCAGTGGTGTACAATCGAGGAAGCGGTCGGCGCCATCCACCAGGCGGGCGGACAGGCGGTGCTGGCCCATCCCGGCCGCTACCAGCTGTCGACCAAATGGCTTAAACGCCTGCTGGACCATGTTACCGACGCGGGCGGCGACGGTATCGAAGTGGCCATGTGCCAGCAGTCGCCGCAGGAAAAAACCGCGCTGGCGGGGTATGCGCGCGAGCGCGGGCTGCTGGCCTCCCAGGGATCCGATTTTCACCAGCCCTGCGCCTGGATCGAGCTTGGCCGTAAACTTTGGCTGCCGGGCGGCGTGGAGCCGATATGGCGCGATTGGCCGGTCGGCCGGTCGGCGGTAGCAGAAGGCTTGTCAGAAGGATAATCGCGGTATGCCGGGGGTGTTCTCCCGCCAGACTATATAAGGAGTCACAATGAGTCAGTTTTTTACCATTCATCCGGAAAACCCGCAGCCGCGGTTAATTAACCAAACCGTCGATCTGCTGCGCAAGGGCGCGGTTATTGTCTACCCCACCGATTCCGGCTACGCCCTCGGCTGCCGTCTGGAGGATAAAACCGCCATGGAGCGCATCTGCCGCATCCGGCAGCTGGACGGCAACCATAATTTTACCCTGGTCTGCCGCGACCTGTCCGAACTGTCCACCTATGCCCATGTGGATAACCAGGCGTTCCGTCTGATGAAAAACAATACGCCGGGCAAATATACCTTTATTCTCAAAGCCACCAAGGAAGTCCCCCGGCGGCTGATGAACGACAAGCGCAAGACCATCGGTCTGCGCGTGCCGAGCAACCCCATTGCCCTGGCGTTGCTCGAAACCATGGACGAGCCGATGATGTCCACCACACTGATGCTGCCCGGCAACGATTTTGCGGAATCGGACCCGGAAATGATCAAGGATCATCTGGGCAAACAGGTGGATCTGGTGATTCACGGCGGTTTTCTCGGCCAGCAGCCGACGACGGTAATCGATTTGACCGACGACACGCCGGTGGTGGTGCGTGAAGGCGTCGGGGATGTTTCCCCCTTCCTTTAACGGCCGGCCGGCGGCGTTTTTACACCGCCGCCCCCGTCACCGTAAACTATGGATTGTGATCCGCGGGACCATAGTGTAAAATAGCCCCCTATCTTTCAGTTAAGTTACTGATAAGCTTACTAAATTATGGCGAAAGCCACCATTCGACGCCTGTGAAGGTGCGATTGTCACACTTTTAAAGCCTTATTTATCAGAAAGTTGTGTGTGTGAATCATATAACCCATTGATTGTACATAACTATGGTACACAGGCATGGCAAAATCTAAGTCACCAAAACTGTCACACACAGTTCTCAGAAATGGCGTTTTTTATACCAACTTCCGAACCCAAGCTGGTAAGACAATCCGGCTATCCCTAGACACTGATAGCGCCCGTCAAGCTGAAGTTACAATGTCACGGTTAAATCCCTATATCCCCCTTGTTCAATCCGGCACAATGACGCTAGAAGCATTCAAGGCGCGGGCGGCGGGGGCTGCGTGAAATGACTCAGACTGACCTAGATACATTTTTATATCGATGCTTAGAAAGTGATATTGGGGAAGCGGAACGGATCACACAGCTGGGTAAGATTGCACGCCAAATGGGCCAACCTATCGACGCTAATCATCAAAAAAGTGTTGATGAGGCAAAGGGATATCACGATGCTGTTGTTAATCCCCTGATTGATGGGGAATCTCTTACCGATGAAGCTATAGCCTTAATTCTGCGAAAACAATCAATTGACCCTACAGGTCATGAGCAGGAGATAGAGCAGGCGGCGGCGAGGATGGATATGTCTCGTTCGTTGTTATACAAGGCTTATCAGGATTATTACAGCCACGATATCGTGGGTTATCAACGCACCGTTGAACAGCTTAAAAAGCAACTGCCATCAAACAGGCAGACCGCTAATTCTCCATTTATCCAAGCTCCAGTACAGCAAAACAAGATAGAAAATAAACTCTTGTTATCAGATGCATGGAGCATGTTTATCAAGGAGAAGGGTGCGGGCTGGTCGAAACCTGTTGCACGAGAGAATAATCGTCATTTTGAATTGCTTTTGGCGGTCATAGGCGAGAAGCCAGTTGATGAAGTAACCAAGCAAAATATTCGTGACGTTGTAACCGTTGCAACTCAGATGCCAGTCAGAACCCGCTTGCCCTATAGTCGAATGACCCTTAGAGAACTTATAGAATTTGATGTTCCCGAGGAGGACTTAATTAGCCCTGCCAACGTAGGCAAGCATCTTAAAATTTACAAAGGATTCTTTAAAGTTTATCTCAAGGATTTCAAAGATATATTGACTATATCCCCCACTGAGGGAGTGACGTTTAAAGCGACGGAACGGCGGTATGGGAGTTATAGCAAAGGAGAAATGAAATTGCTCATGGGTGGGTTTGATACTCTTCCGGATGACTTGTCCTTATATTTCAAAACATTATGCTATACAGGAGCTAGGAGAAGCGAGATAGCAGTGCTTCGGAAAAAGAATCTAAGGAAAGATAAGGATACAGGCCGCTGGTATATTTTTATTGAGACCGGGAAAACCGATCACGCAGTACGACAGGTGCCGGTGCATAAGTCTATTGAACAGCAGTTGCGCCAGCACGTTAAAACTAAATCTCAGGACGATTTGATCTTTGATTTGCCAGAGTATCCCGTCATCACGCAGACGTTAACAAAGCTGTTGGGCCAGTTGGGCATCCCTGATAATGATGATTTCGGTCTTAAGAGACGCATTCATTCCATACGGCATACTTTCATATCGAATACAATAACAACTAATAATCAATCATTTGTGCAATTCATCGTTGGTCATTCTCTTAGTCAGAGTTTAGGAATATCGGCGCGGTACACGCATAGACCGCCGTTGGCTGACCTTCTGCCGGTTATTGATAGCCTTGAATGGGGTTGAGTTTGTCAGCGCGTAGTGTGGATTGGAGCTATGGTATATATATGAATTACGTCATAGGTTTTCATAGCGTAATTCTAGGTGGTATTTATGACATTTGTTTTCCCAAAATTAACGATAATTAATGGGGTATACAATGGACAAAAGCTTTTCTGTTACATTAGACAATGTGAGCTATGGGCGTATCAAAGATGGTTTTTTTGAAGTTAAACGACACGAACAAGACTTAAAAATCAAGGATAATCAAGTAGAATTAACGACTTCTACAGCTTACCCTGGAAAGGGCATTGTTAAGAAAAAAATCGTATTTGAATTTGATCCGGAAAATAAGACATTGACGCGTGATGACGGTACGGTTTTTACACTTGAAGAAGAGACCGAGTAAAGATTAATCAGACCGCAATTTCCATATGGGCAAGCCTGCTGTCTGCCCATCCACTTATAACTGATAATCATCATATGTGGCCATAATCTCGGATTTCCTGATCCCGATATACCGCATAGTCACTTCAATTGAGCTGTGGTTGAGCATCTGGCTAATCCGTGCGATATCGACCCCTGCATCGTATAACACCTTCCCTCGAGTCTTTCGGCAGCTATGCGTTGAGACTGTATAGTCATTTCCCGCAGCCTCACCAGCGCGTTTAAAAGCTGCGGCAACACTCTCCCTACGGACAGGGGCAGGGATGGCCTTACAGCGGTTGCTATGGCTCTGGAATAGGTATATGTCATCAGGATAAAGGGAGCGGCGTCGATTAATAATATCTTTGGCGACATCGTTAACCTGAATCTGGCGCACCTTGCCCGTTTTGCCTTCAGGGACAGAGAAAACATTTTTCCCTATCACATCATCAAACCTCAGGGCCAGCAGGTCGGAAATGCGCAGGGCGAAGTTCAAATCCAATGCAAATATGTCATGGTAAACATCAGTTTTATTCTGGTTTATCAACGCTTTCTTGATGACGGGGATATCCGCAGCTGGTATAGCATCAACAGTATTCATGCTCTTGTTCTCCTTATTTAGGTAACATTAAAAATAAAGTGTAATCTAAAAAAGTGCATAAGACAAGTGTCTAAGGGGTATATTTTGAGTCTCAGAGGGAGGGGTATAATTTGATTAAAAATGAATTAAATCATTTAAATGCTAAAATAAACTTAATAGTATCAGTAACTTACAATAGCATAATGAATTGTTTAATTAATTAAAGCAGCATATTATGCTAATACAATCGTCTATATCAAATATTAACTATATATATCAATAAGTTACAATGTTAATAATATGTTAAATTAGACAAGTGTTTAAAAAGAATGGAAGTAATTAATTTTTTTATTCCATTTAATTCATAGAAATATCATTACTTCATTCACCCTAACCCCCGCCCCCGTAGCATGGTCCCTAAACAGCCCCCCATTAAGCCCTATTAATGTAGGTATATCATTGCATTACTAATCATTAAGAATGCCCTTGTAGGGCCATTATAGGCCATTAAAAGGCATTTATTTTAAGAGGTTTTGCACAATGTCTGAAGTGCTAATCAACCCCTATGACCCCAAAATAGTTGCATCCTGTGATTATAAAATATCTAACGATATTTCTTTGAACCATTCTTGCATAAATCATGAATAACTCATGCATAAATTAATTCAAACTGGCCCGTCCCTCTACAGCCCTTGGTATACGTGGCTTCGTGCTATGCATATCAATGAGTTACATCATCTATAAATAGTTAGATAACATAATTACATTGTGTTATCTAAGTTTTATGACAGGGATTCGAGGGGTAATAACGTGGATTTATAAGATGATAACGTTAGTTACTACATTGAATCTAACTATAACATGATGGATTCAATTAGCATCAATTAGACGATTTTAGGGGCTTTTCGAAGAAAATAGGAGAAGATAGAGATTTATGCTTAGCTTTAAAATGAATCATCAGATCTACATCTACTAAAATAATAAATTTATACTGTTGCAATATGCGATCAGTATCACATAGGGATTAATAAGATAATGGATAATAATTAATACTCAGATAGCGTTAAAAATTCGACATAACAGAAATAAGGTCTTAATATGCCAGTTTATAAAATAATTACTCCTGATGGGTTGGGTTGTGTCACTGAAGTGAATGTCAAAAATGCAAGAGATGCAGAGATTGCATTTATGAAATCAGATGTTAGAAGACAATGTGCCAAGTATTCTTATAATGGTTCGATAGGAGATCAGAAATCATATATGGTAGTGGATATTACAGGGCTTGAAAATTTGTCAAATTTAGAATTAACCATGAAGGTTGAGAATAATACACTGGAGGCATACCTTTTTAAAGTTGAGTATAAATAAACAGGAAATTTTCTTTAAAAGGTGCCGGGCAATAGTTAAAATTATTGTAATTATTTATAAATTTTGTCTGTAAAGTTACTCCATCCACTCCTAATACACAATAGCACCGGCAAATTCTGCCGGTGCTTTCTTAACTCATACTCACATAAAAGCATGTTAAGTGTCCTATATGGGTGTCCTGCTTGTCGGAAAAGTACCGGCAAAAAATGTCAAAAGTACCGGCAAATTCTGCCTCTACCACATACATTATTTGCCTCATAGATAAAGAGAGAATAAAGAGAAAAAAAAGAAAGGGACCTAAGATCCCTTGACCTTGACCTAAGGGAGGTCTACGGAGGGATCTAATCCCTAAAGGCTCCCTTGGTTTATATGGCTCTTGCCTTTCAGGCTGCGGACACCACGCCATAGAGTGCAGTGCAATGATTGAAAATCTTGCATGTCCCTAAAGAGATAAAAGGAAACCCTAAGGGATAAAAGATATTAAATCTTTATTGTTATTATTGTTTTGATGTTTGAAGGCTCCCTTGATGTTTCTGCTATCGCAGCCTAAATGATATTGGTCGATTCGTTATCCTCAACTCGACCAATTAATTGAGTTAGTGCTCTCATAGTCATTCGAACGCACTAACAGCCCTATGTGTAACGTTCTATGGTCAGTTGAAACTAACCATACAACTAACACTCAAGACGATTACATAGCATAATGTCTTAAGGGAAGGGATACCTTAATCCATTATTAACTATGCAATCTGTTCGTGTTTATAATTCCAATCTACCCAACCTATCCCCAAAATCAGTTTAAAAGGTGACAAAAAAACATAAGCTTTCTATAGATAAATTGTCCCCTTTTTAACTGTGCAAAGATTTTTGGGGTTAGGGTTTGGGTTTCGCACAGAGAGTTGCTATGAAGGGGCTAGATTAATTATAATCCCTATAGTCGGGCCGTAGAGAGGTTTATATTTAATGGCAGTGCAATCCTATGCCTATAGCACAAGAATTGAATAGGGAGCCTTTCAGGAGATTTTATATGAATTATTCTATATTTCAGCTATCAGTGCTGCGAACAATTAAGGATAGCCAATGCGGTTGTTTTTATGGTATAGTAGCTATGTAAAAATTTATGTAAAATAATAATTGTTAATTTATGTATTGCATGATAAAATTACTCTAAGTAGTTAGATAAGCATCCCACAACTACAAGTTTATCCACTATATCTAACCTGTCCGCACCTTGAATAATCAAGCCGTGTGGGGTTTTTATTTATATAAATAAGGAGTCAATTTGAAATACGTAAATGTTGAAGATTATCTGAAAGGTCTTATCAATAAAGAAACAAACACACCACGACTTATGGCACAAAGATCACATCCAAATTGCCATCCCGCCCGCCGACTGATGATTACAGAGGCATTAATTCGCTATCGTGAATGGAGAGACAATAATAATAATGCAGAAGCAAAACAGGAGACCATTTGAATAATATCCCATATAGTTTTACATTTGAATCGATTCTAATTGAAAAGGTTGATGTTATTGCGAGAATGTGGACACACAATAGCGGGCGGCTTTACACAAGAAAAGACGTTTTAAATATATTATTAACTGAAAGTATTGAGTCAAAATTAAATGAGAGGAAATAAGTATGGCAATTAGAGAAATAAATTTTAATGAGGATCTATATTGCGTTCTGAACGAGATGTTAATACAGAGCAATCAAAACGGTGCAATATTGACATATGATGACCTTGTTAATATGTGTCTTGGGGAAGGGCTACAATCATTGCAGAAAGCGGGGATGTTGGGTTTTAATGATGTGGGGAGTAATAACAATGAATAATGAACAATTGGATAATAAAAATATGAACCAAGAAGAAAAGTCATTTTATGAATATCTTGTAAATCATGTTAATGAAAATAAAGGGTTTCCATTTAATAGCAGGATCAAACGAGATTTCTCTATCAATAATAAAGAATTAAAAGTTAGAATGAGTCATTTAATTGATCATAAATTGGTGGAGGTAGATGGACAGGATAAATATGGGAATGATGAGTATAAATTGGTTGTCCTAAAAGTCCCAGTTCCAGAGGTAGTGGTTGAAGATGATGGCCCCATTAGCTTTGCCCCCCATCGTCGGCCTGATAATTTCGATCAGTATGGCCCTATAATCCTCGGCAATATTCCTGATTGCCCCTTCTAAATCAAAATGAGGAATATAAATGAAAATTAACCTGAGATCTGATATTTATCATACATTATTATTAGAAGCACAAAAAAATGGATTATCTTTGCCAAAATTAGTTCATTTGCTTTTAGAAAATCACGTAGCAACAGTCTCAACAGTCTCTACCTATGGGGAAAATAGTGGAAATAAAAACAAATAAGAAAAGGCAAATAAAGAGTGATATTTACACCTACAATAACATTGAATTTGCGTGGACTGCGACTGTCAATCTTATAGATAAGGTGACAGGGGAAAAGATTAAAATAGATTTATCAACTAAAAACATCTTTAGCTACATGCGACAACGATACGATTATTTTAAATCTCAGAACCAGTCTTATTATGAGAATCAGAATGTTATCGCTGTATGTTGTGGGGTATCTGAGAGAAAAGTTAGGGATGCTATTAAATTATTGAATCAATTGGGGCTATTAAAGATCTACACACGTAGAACGGGAACTAATCAATCTAATGCATATCATTCCTTTTTGTCTCTTGATGAGATAGAAGATAAATATAAACTAATCAATTCTATTGGACTTGATGCCAAAACATCAGTTAAAGAAATTACTCAACATTTAAATGACATGCCATCTCTTGATCAAATAGAAGGCCCGAAATCGGGCTGTAGTGAGGTTGACGCTATTAAGCAATGCAATCCTACGCCTATACCTGTTACTCCCGTTATGGAGCCTCCTGTGCGGCCTGAACAGGCTACAATACATGCATGGAATTCTATGGAATACCTTTTTGAAGATGATGATGATCCATTCCCAATAAGACCTCAGAATAGGAGAGAGGATGAAAAAGAAGTCAGATGATTGGTACTACAAACCAGAGGACCATAATAAAAAACGTCACCACAGCCTAAATATTGCAGTCTCACAAGAAACAAGCAAACGCCTTGCCGAGGGGACGCCTGACTCCTATGCAATACTGACATGGACTGATGAAAAAACTTTTATGAAATTAATACAATTGTGCAGGAAGTATAATTATGACGCCACCAGGACAGGTGTTAATTATTTAATAGAGGATTTATTGTTTCTCATAAAAAATAACGAATTAGACCTGAGTGATTTATCTTCACTGGACTAATGATGCTTTTCCTTCAGGGCAGCCATTCTAAGCGATTTAAACAAGCAACCCGCCACTGTGGTATTGCTATTCAATTTAGAGCCCTTAGGATGCCGTTCAGGAGGTTTAAGGATGGTGGGGTTAATATCACTGATGAATAACTTCAGATAAGAATATAAAATAGGAAATTAAATGAGTGAAAATAAAATAAGTGAAGCAAAAACTATAATCTTAAATCAAATACAAGGTCGAAATGATTCAAATTCTACTAATAGTCATGATAATGATCTGGGTAATCGAAATAATAAAATAAAGGAAAAGGGCATTGCTATTACTCATATGGAGTACCAGAACGGCGCTGCCAATAAAAGAAATGCAAGCCTTCTTATGAAACAAAATTCATCCCGTAAACTATCTTTTGTAATACTGATGAAAGCAGACATTTTCCCTATTAATTCAGTCAATATAATAAAAAGTTGGCGAACATTTGAGGCTAACTGTTACACAATTCTGGATAACGGTTTGAAGGTAAATATCCCCGGAGAATCTTTATGCCTTGAGGTTACCAGTTTGATTGGAATACCTGAAAATGAATATCAAATTATTAAAATTAAAAATGGGGAATAATGACTAATAAAATTGTTAATAAGACTATTAACCAAGTGGTGTTTGAGGTTTCAGCCTCTTCCTATCAAAACACATTAAAAAAGATAAAAAGTATAGGTGCGGCTTGGGAAGCTATCAATAAAAAAGTAGCAGGGAAGGGATTATCAGGGACCGGGGGGATCGATAAACAATTTAATAGAATCAGATCTGTCAATTCTAAAATATCAGCAAGTGCAGATGCAACTGCCAAAAAGGTCGAATCAGCGCAAGCCAGGATTGATAAAGCTCAAGCCAAAGCTGTTAATCAGGGATACCGCAGACAACTCCGTGCTAAGGATGTTATAGGGACAACTCACATACAAAATCAGTCTCGGCATGGTTTAGATTATCAGTCCCAGATGAATAAAATCTCCTCTGTTAAACCTCATTTGACTGGCATAAATTCGTTGAATGCACAATTAGCAACTGGCGCTGTATCTGTCAGCCATTATCGTGCTGGAGTTGCAGCGTTAGGCGCAGAATTACGCAGAGCGCGTCCTGCTGCTGCTGGCCTGAAAGCTGAAGTTAGCGGGCTAGGTCATGTCTTGGGAATTGCAGGGATAGCGTATAGCGCCTTTGCGACGGGACGTAGTATCACCACTCAAGGCCAGAATATCGAAAATCTTTCGGCGGCTATGCAAATGGTCGCAGGGAGCAGTCAAAAAGCACAAGAGGAAATGGCATATGTTAGAACAGAAGCTCAGCGCCTTGGCCTTGATCTAAATAGCGCCGGAAAAGAGTACGTTCGTTTTGCAATTGCAGCGCGAGGCAAATTAGATCTGGGACAAATACACTCGGTTTTTTCCTCGATGAGTGAATATGCTACGGCTGTCGGTGCTAATGCGGACGAATCAGGACGGGCATTACTTGCGTTAAATCAGATGCTTAGCAAGTCAAACGTCCAATCAGAAGAGCTAATGCCTGTGAATTGGCTCACTATTTAGAAATAAATAGAACAAATAACCCCTTTAATTGCTGGAAACTCCTTATAGTCCCACTGCTACAACATAATCTGAAAAGATAAGTGTGAATGCTTGAAAAGTGTGGGAATTGGACAATCAGCAGCGAAGCCTAATTAAATTGGGCGCGTTCAACGATCATCGAAAAGCAGCTTAGTGCTGAACTTAGTAGAGTAGGGCCAAGCGGTCCGAAATGGGGGGCATCTTAACCTTTTTAAGGAAGATGAAGATATGACCTGTTCTGCATGGAAACTTGCAGCTGGATTTAATATCCGGGTGAGTTGTTGCGTAACTCATTGAACATTAAGAAGAGGGCAATTTGCCGAGGCTTTGCCCGGTGGCGTTGGTTTGTTTGTTTCAGCATTGCAGAAACTTCGTAAAAACTCAAAATTAACAGAAAAAGATTTATTTGCTGAAATGCAAAAAGGGGCATTAAAGGCCGCCGACATTATGCCCTTTTTGGCTGAGGAGATGCATAACGCGGCATTGGCGGGTGGTGCATTGAATAAGATGCTTTCAGGTAATGGCACGGCATTGAGACGTTTATCTACAGCGTGGGCGACCTCTCAACAGCAAATATTTAGCGCGGGATTTGGTGATGCTTTAACCAAATTATTTAATGATCTGTCTGATAATTTAAATAATAATAGCGCTTTGTTTTCTGGAATAGGGAAATTCTTTTCTGGGATTATTGGTTTTGCCAATGATATGTTTAATGGGGTCAGTGATTTTTTCATCCTCAGCAATGCAATTATTAACCATTTTTCCCAGAAATGGCATACAGACCTAAGCACGGCTTTTGATATGAGTGTTGCGTTAGGCTCGATAGGTCTGCTTATTAGCTCATTCACAAGGCTAAGTGGAATTATAGGGACTGTTCTTAAGGGCATGAGGACTATAGCGGGTTTTGGTGAGTTGGGTGCTATCGCTGCTGGCAAGGCAGGCATTAGCGAAGCAGCAGGGACAGCAGGAAAGGGTGCAGCAGCAGCAGGCGGAGGTGGTGGTGCTGGACTATGGCAAACTCTTGGCAAGATATTCAGCATTGGCATGTTAGACCCCGGTCGATCTGCACAGGGCAAATTAGATGGGATAGCTAAAGGACCAAGGATGAGCGCTTATTTAAACGAACCCGGTGCGGGCAAATTTGATTTCTCTTCACTGTTCACCCCTAATGAGATACCTATGCTGCCCAGTCTTGGACAAGCTACGCAATATCAGCCAAATAATATGACGACTCAAGCCCAAATGCCTATAAAAATTCAACAGGATCCCTTGAAGGTTAGCATTAGCGTTCACGATTCTGAATTTTCTCGTGTTATAGATGCTAGATTGGACGATTATAACGATCAACTGATAAATTTATTATCAACAGATCAGGAATAATATGCTGCCATCTTTTATTTATAGACAATTGTCCTAATAATTCTTTATTAATTATGATATTTATGGTAAAATAGCCCTAAGGGAATAATAATATGGTTTATGCTTGGTCGCTGTTCTATGTTATTAACTCCCGTTTTGATTCTACAAATCAAAATCCATTGACAATAGCCTTTGTCAAAATAGCTGGTTATTCTGGACTCTCTCCCAGAACACAGCAACTAAAAAGATAATATCCTCATCTTAAGGTCAACTCCTTCAGCAGATGCAGCCTTTGTTAGCTTATTGTCTTAACATTCCCTCGAAAGAGGGATGTTTCTTATATTTTCTTATTCAAGAGACCATAAGAAACATTGAATATCATCAAATATTTTATGCTCCCTTAGGGCCAGTGGCCCTATTTTTTTATCCAAAATAAATATTGGACGATTGTCCAAAAAATTAAAACAAAAGGAAATAAATTATGGCTCTATATACTCAACCATTAGATCAAGATGACCTGATCGTCCTCTGTGAAGATATGACGTTCTCCCGCCGTGATGTTGTTATTGCCAATTTGGCGATTGACGTGAATGTTGGAGATATTATCAAGGTTAATGGCTCGGGTTTATCCACATCAACGGATACAGCCTTTTTGCTGGTTGCCATCCCACAAGAAGCAGGCGCTAATAAGACAGTCACGACCGTTGACCGTGATTGCATTGTACGTTATCAGATGCTTCACGCAACTAACACCGCCGCTGTCACCGCAGCCATGACCTATTTTGATACTAAAAATATCCGTGTCCTTTAATAACGAAAATAATAAATAAAAAGGAAATAATATATGTTAAATCTTAAAGACAATGAAGTGATCGATCTTGGCACAAGTTATGAAGGTTACGACTTTGAAAATAATTTGCTGATCAATAGTGGTCTATTTAACCCCATCCCTGAAACCTCCACATCCGTTGCATTTGACACTTTGATGAATACAACCCCCGGCGCACTGGATGCTCTGGCCCGTTATGGTGCTGCATGGAATAATGTTAAGCGTGATAAATTTTCGACGCATTATTTGCCCATCCCTACATTTCCTGTAGTGGGTAGCGTAACAGCTCAGAGTTTTCAAAGTCGTCGGGCATTTGGGACTGAAGCGGAAGATTTGCTAAGTACAGCTATCGCTAATGAACAATTCCGACAGGCTCAAGCCGTTAACGAGACGAAAGAAAAAAGCTTTGGTAGTTCTTTATTTCACAATCAGGTTATTGGTGAGAATGCTATCGTGTTGGTTGATCTTGCTGCGGAGTTCGGCTTTACACAACAGACGGCAACGGTAGACCTCTCATCGAGTACTGTTAACCCTGTTAGCGCTATGAGCGATATCGTGGGCGATGCGCGGGAACAGATTGCAGGCTCATTGAAAGCCGTCACTGGGTTTATGGTCGTTTGCTCTCCAAGCTTTTTTAAAGCGCTGAAAAATAGCACGTTTGTTCTTAATATGGCGCAGTACAGTCTTGTGGATCGTGATGTGGCCTTTCCATCAAACCTGCCAGCCTATCGCCGGTTCTCTGTGGATGGCGTGACCTACGTTGAAGATCTGTCTCTGGCCTCTCATGGCATTGCAGATGGGGATGCATACATGTTCCCCACCTTCAGCCAGAAAAACGAAGCGAACCCCTACAGGTACGTTTATGGCCCGTGTAGCCGCAACATTGCCTATGCCGCCTCACTTGCACCACAGCAGATTTTTCAGTGGGCCGTTGCTCGCATGGCTTCCGTGGAGGTATATGCAGAGGCTGGCATTCTGGCCCTGAACACCCGTCCCGATTTCGTGACTAAAATCACCAACACCGCAGCCTAATAATGATGCAGGAGGCAGTATGGTTTTGACGTTGATGAACATGGGCCAAAGCATATCGTTGCCGCTGGACGCTGTGAATATTTCAGCGCTGGCTGACCATTTCGGTGTAGCAAAAAGCAGCTTCCATGCGGATGTGAAAAAGTATGGATTGTACTTGGCTGTACTTCGAGCACAATCACACAAGCGATAATCAAAGCCGGGCTAATCCCCCGGCTTTTTTGTTGTCTTGAAATTGGAAAACAACAGGCGAAGCGCAACATATGGTGATAATAAAAATTATTAATACTAAATGTGTGCTGTATGCATTGACAGGTAATGTGGTATTGGTTAATATTCAATCGATAGTTGAACTGTAGAACCTTAATCAATTTGCAAGATTGGAGAAATGATATGCCAACACGTAAAGTTGTAAGAGATGCAGGTACGGGTGAGTTTGTGAAGCCGAGCGAAGCAACAAGAAGGCCTAAAACCACCGTGACGGAAACTATAAAAGTTCCTAAAAAAAATCTGGAAAGTAATCAAACTGAAGCGCCTCAGGGCGCTTTTTTGAGGCATTTCTATGGCTAAACCTGAAGAACCCTATTGCTATGTCGTTGTTGAAAGTTTCATCCCTAATAAGAAATCGGGTAAACATGGCAAAATTCATATCCGTCCCGTTTCTGGTCAATCAAACTATCCGCCTTCCTTACAGGTAGAATGCAGCAAACAGTTATCAGACACCAAGCTGCACCCGGTAGGCACAAAGTTTAAAATACGAGCAAAACTGACAGATCGTGAAGACGGGGGAGAGTATCTCTACAGTTCATATCGTTGGGCTTACGAAGTAGTAAAGTACCCATGAAGCCGGGCTAATCACCCGGCTTTTTTATGTTCAAAATTCATAGAGAAAATGATAGGTCATTAAATAATCACTGCTGTACCACATTAAATACCAATCAGTGATTGCAGGGTTGTCACACATACTGTAAAATGAGCCCTACAGAAATCAGCAACTACTTGATTTTTAACGATATATTTTTCCCACACGACGCCTGTGAAGGCGACAGCCGAGGTTGCTCAATGAGCGAAAAGCTGCAAAAAGTCCTGGCCCGCGCCGGGCATGGTTCCCGCCGTGAAGTTGAATCCCTGATTGAACAAGGCCGCGTCAGCGTTGACGGCAAAATTGCCACGCTGGGCGATCGGGTCGACGCCGTGAGTTCCATGAAAATCCGCGTCGATGGCCGGGTGGTTTCCATCACCGCGTCAGAAGAGGCGGTGTGCCGGATTCTGGCCTATTACAAACCCGAAGGCGAACTTTGCACCCGGCGGGATCCCGACGGCCGGCCGACGGTATTCGACCGTTTGCCTAAACTCAACGGCTCGCGCTGGATAGCGGTTGGGCGTCTGGATATCAATACTTCCGGCCTGCTGTTATTCACCACCGACGGGGAGCTGGCCAATCGCCTGATGCACCCGAGCCGGGAAGTGGAGCGCGAATACGCGGTACGGGTCTTCGGCCAGGTGGACGACGAAAAACTGCGGCTGCTGACCAAAGGCGTCACCCTGGAAGACGGCACGGGCGCGTTCCGTACCCTGAGCTTCCAGGGCGGGGAAGGGCTGAACCAGTGGTACAACGTGACCCTGACCGAAGGGCGCAACCGCGAAGTGCGGCGTTTATGGGAAGCGGTGGGCGTGCAGGTCAGCCGGCTGATTCGCACCCGCTACGGCGCCATTCCCCTGCCCAAAGGCTTGCCGCGCGGCGGCTGGACTGAACTGCCGCTGGGTGAAATCAACTATCTGCGCGAACTGGTGGAACTGGCGCCGGAAACCGTCACCAAAGTGCCGGTGGAGAAAGAGCGCCGCCGTATGAAGGCCAACCAAATCCGCCGGGCGGTGAAACGCCACAGCACGGTCACGCCTACCCGGCGCGGCGGCCAAAGCAGCAAGCGCAACTCCGGCACCAAATAAGCCCGTCCAGGCGCCCGCGCCAAACGCCGGCTTGGCCGGCCGCGGCGCGCAATGCATCTTCCCGGTCGCCATCCCGCCGCGGCCTGGCCCCGTCTGATTGACCGGGCCAGCCCGCAGCCGCCTCACCAGTCCACGCCCTGTTGCGCCTTGATGCCCGCGTCGAACGCATGTTTCACCGGGCGCAGCTCGCTGACCGTATCCGCCAGCTCCAGCAGTTCGCGGTGGCAGGCGCGGCCGGTGATGATCACCGTCTGCCGCGGCGGGCGATGGTTCAGTGCCGCTATCACTTCGGGTAAATCCACATAATCGTACGTGATCATATAGGTCAGCTCGTCGAGCAGCACCAGATCCAGGCTGTCGTCCGCCAGCATGCGCAGGCCGTGGCGCCAGACCTCTTGGGCCGCGGCCCGATCGGTGACCCGGTTCTGGGTATTCCAGGTAAAACCGGTGGCCATTACCTGGAATTCAACCCCATGCTGCTCAAGCAGATTTCTTTCGCCGTTCGGCCACTGCCCCTTGATAAACTGGATCACGCCGGCGCGCATGCCGTGGCCTATCGCCCGGGTCACGGTGCCGAAGCCGGCGGTGGTCTTGCCTTTGCCGTTGCCGGTAAACACAATGACGATGCCGCGCTGCTCCGTGGCCGCGGCAATACGGGCATCCACCTGTTCTTTTAAACGCTGCTGGCGCTGCTGGTGCCTGTCTTCACTCATTTGCTGGTCCTGTATGATTACGCCGGGCCCGGTGTACGGTCCGGCTGGGCATCGAAACTGATCCCGGTTTTGCGGCGGCTGTCATCCCCCATTAAATAAAGGTAGATGGGCATAATCTCGGCGGGGGTCTTGAGGCGATCGGCATTTTCATCCGGAAAGGCGCTGGCGCGCATACCGGTACGGGTGCCGCCGGGGTTGATGCAGTTAACCCGCAGGGTAGCCGCGGGATATTCGTCCGCCAGCACCTGCATCATGCCTTCGGTGGCGAATTTGGAGACAGCGTACACTCCCCAGTTGGCCCGTCCCTGGCGCCCGACGCTGGAACTGCTGAATATCAGGGAAGGCCGGGACGCCTGCAATAACAGCGGCAGCATCGCCTGGGTCAGCATAAAGGCGGCGTTCACGTTGACCGCCATCACCTGCTGCCAGCTGGCGGGGGACTGCTGCGCCATCGGCACGATTTCGCCTAACAGGCCGGCATTGTTCAGCAGGCCGTCCAGGCGCGGAAAGTCGGCCGCGAGCCGCTGGCCCAGCAAGGCGTAATCCTCCGCTCCGGCCACCGCCAGGTCAAAGGGGATAACCCGCGCCGGCTGGCCGCCTTCACCGGCAATCAATCCCGCCACCGCCGCCAGCTTGGCTTCGGTGCGCCCCAGCAGCAATAGCCTGGCGCCGTGGCGGGCGTAAGTCAGCGCCGCCTCGCGGCCGATGCCGTCGCCGGCCCCGGTCACCATAATGATGCGGCCGGCCAATAAGTCATGTTTGGGCTGGTAGTACAAGGGACGCTCCTTTGCTAACCCGTCACCCTGGAGGTGATATTAGCGCTCTTTTTACCCGACGGTCTCTCATTTTATGCCTGAAACCTGACCTCATTTCAATCGTTAACGGTTTACCGACTTAATATACGTAAACCTACGTAATATTCTGATTTTCCCGGCGACGTATACCCGCGCCTTAGCTAGAATAGACCGCAACGGAAAACACATTCAGCAAGGCGACAGCGTGGAATTTATTACTCTTTATGGACTCTTCCTGGCAAAAACCATCACCGTGGTGCTGGCCTTCGGCGCGATTTTGCTGCTGGTCATGGGATTGCGTCAGCGGCAGCGCCGGCGCAAGGGCGAAATCCAGATAACGGATCTGGGTAAACAGTATCGTGAGATGCAGCGCGAAATGCAGCTGGCGCGCATGGGCGAGGCCGAACAGCGTATCTGGCACAAGCGGCATAAGAAGCAGGAAAAAGGCGAGGCGAAACTGGCGCGCGCGCGCGCAAAGCATGGCGAAAAAACGCCGCAGAAATCCTGTTTGTACGTACTGGATTTCAAAGGCAGCATGGATGCAGGCGAGGTCGCTTCGCTGCGCGAGGAAGTGTCCGCGGTGCTGGCGGTGGCGAAACCGGAAGATGAGGTGCTGCTGCGCCTCGAAAGCCCCGGCGGGGTGGTGCATGGCTACGGCCTGGCCGCCTCGCAGCTGCAGCGCCTGCGCGATCGCGGCATCCGCCTGACGGTAGCGGTGGATAAGGTGGCCGCCAGCGGCGGTTATATGATGGCCTGCGTCGCCGATCGCATTATCGCCGCGCCTTTCGCCATTGTCGGTTCCATAGGCGTCGTGGCCCAGATTCCTAACTTCAATCGGCTGCTCAAGCGCAATGATATCGACATGGAACTGCACACCGCCGGGGCCTATAAGCGGACCCTGACCCTGTTTGGTGAAAACTCGCCGGAAGGACGGGAAAAGTTCCAGCAGGATCTGAACGAAACGCACCAGCTCTTCAAGCAGTTTGTCCATGACATGCGCCCCACGCTTGATATTGAAGCGGTGGCGACCGGCGAGCACTGGTACGGCACCCAGGCGCGGGAAAATGGTCTGGTTGACGGCATCGGCACCAGCGATGATCTGCTGATTGCCGAAATGGCCAACCATGAGGTCATTAGCGTGCGTTTCACGCGGCGTAAACGTTTGCTTGCGCGGTTTACCGACAGTGCGGCGTTAAGTATCGAGCAGCGCCTGTTGCATTTATGGCAACGGGGCCAAAAACCCCTGCTGTGACGGCTCCCCGCCCCGAGGGCGGGTATGTCCGGCGGTTTGCGTCCGCCCGGGAACGGGAAACCGGCCCGGGCGTGGGTCATTTATTCCTCCAGGTGATACTTTTCTGACAACACCACGGCGAGATGTTTAAACATATTGAACACTGCCGTGGTTTTACGGGTGGGTAATCCATCCTGATCGAAAAAGAATTCACCGCGGAAAATCAGCACGCCGCCTTTCTGTTCTACCTCGGTGGCCTCCATGCCGTGCATATATTCATCATGCGCGCGAATAATCCGGTTAGCCTCAATAAGCAGGCTGTTGCGATCAATGGGGGTGGTGTTAGCGTACATACCTATTACTCCTTAGATGTCTTCCGGCCTATTGTAATCCCCGGTTGTGTTTGGCTGCAAACAGACTAAGGTTTATTCGTCGAACGGGCTTTTTAAACGCTTTTGCCGCCCGGGAAATTTTTTGCGCCGCTAATAAGTTGCACCAACTTTTTTATCATGTAGAGTGTGGGCCTTCATCAACTGGCGGGGATAACCGCATCCCAATCAATAGTTGATTTATCAATATTCAATGAAAGTATTGATAAATTAATTTTATTTTTCAATAGGTTAATCTCATGGCAAAGGCGAAAAAGCAGACTGGCTGAACAGAGGTTGATTTTTGACGGCGCTGCCGCAATATAAAATTAGTAAATGCCCAGCCAGGGTCTGGCGCACAAAATGCTTCTTAATTACAGAAGAAATCATTCAGGTAAAGGTAAACATGGGTAAAGCTCTCGTTATCGTTGAATCACCGGCTAAAGCCAAAACGATTAATAAATATTTAGGCAATGACTACGTCGTTAAATCGAGCGTCGGTCACATCCGTGATTTGCCCACCAGCGGTTCCGCCACTAAAAAAAGCGCCGACGCCACCAAAACGAAAAAAGTGAAAAGCGACGCGCAAACCGCACTGGTCAATCGCATGGGCATTGATCCTTACCACGGCTGGAAAGCGCATTACGAGATCCTCCCCGGCAAAGAAAAAGTGGTCAACGAGCTCAAAGCGCTGGCGCAAAACGCCGACCATATCTATCTCGCAACCGACCTTGACCGCGAAGGGGAAGCCATCGCCTGGCACCTGCGGGAAGTGATCGGCGGCGATGACAAGCGTTTTAGCCGGGTGGTATTTAATGAAATCACCCGCAATGCCATTACGGCGGCGTTTAAAAAACCCGGCGAGCTGAATATTGATCGGGTCAACGCCCAGCAGGCCAGGCGTTTTATGGACCGCGTGGTGGGCTACATGGTCTCGCCGCTGCTGTGGAAAAAACTGGCCCGCGGCCTGTCCGCCGGACGCGTGCAGTCGGTCGCGGTACGCCTGGTGGTCGAACGCGAACGCGAGATAAAAGCCTTCGTGCCGGAAGAGTATTGGGAACTGCACGCCGACCTCAAGGTGTCGGACAAGGCGCAACTGCAGATGCAGGTCACCCATCATGGCGACAAGCCCTTTAAGCCGGTCAACCAGGCGCAGACCCAAGCCGCCGTCAAGCAGTTGGAAAACGCGCAGTATGTTATCGCCGACCGTGAGGACAAGCCCACCAGCAGCAAGGCCGGCGCGCCCTTTACCACCTCGACATTGCAACAAGCCGCCAGCACCCGCCTGGGTTACGGCGTCAAAAAAACCATGATGCTGGCCCAGCGCCTGTACGAAGCGGGGCATATTACCTATATGCGTACCGACTCCACCAACCTGAGCCAGGACGCGCTGGCCATGGCGCGCGATTACATCGGCGCACAGTTCGGCGCCAAATATCTGCCTAAGCAGGCCAATGAATACGCCAGCAAGGAAAATTCCCAGGAAGCGCATGAAGCGATCCGTCCTTCCGATGTCAATAATCTGGCCGAACAGCTAAAAGATATGGAAGTGGACGCGCAAAAGCTGTATCAGCTGATCTGGCGCCAATTTGTCGCCTGCCAGATGATGCCGGCGCAGTACGATTCCACCACCCTGACGGTCAAAGCGGCGGATTACCAACTGCGCGCCAAGGGCCGCATCCTGCGCTTCGACGGCTGGACCAAGGTCATGCCCGCGCTGCGCAAAGGGGATGAAGATCGCACCCTGCCGCCGGTTAGCGTGGGCCAGACGCTCGGGCTGGAAAAATTACTGCCCAGCCAGCACTTCACCAAGCCGCCCGCGCGCTACAGCGAAGCGTCCCTGGTCAAGGAACTGGAAAAACGCGGCATCGGCCGGCCGTCGACCTATGTGTCCATCATCTCCACCATCCAGGATCGCGGGTATGTACAGGTAGAAAACCGCCGTTTCTACGCCGAAAAAATGGGCGAAATCGTCACCGACCGCCTGGAAGAAAATTTCCGGGAACTGATGAACTACGACTTTACCGCCCGCATGGAAGACAAGCTCGACCAGGTGGCCAATAACGAAGCCGAGTGGAAAGCCGTGCTGGACTCATTCTTCAGGGAGTTCAGCGAGCAGCTCGAAAAGGCGGAAAAAGATCCGGAAGAGGGCGGCATGCGCCTCAACCAAATGGTGATGACCAGCATCGATTGTCCCACCTGCGGGCGCAAAATGGGCATCCGCACCGCCAGTACCGGCGTGTTCTTGGGATGTTCGGGGTATTCACTGCCGCCGAAAGAACGCTGCAAGACTACCATTAATCTGATCCCGGAATCGGAAACCCTCAATCTGCTGGAAGGCGAGGATGCCGAAACCAACGCTCTGCGCGCCCGTCGCCGCTGCCCTAAATGCGGCATGGCCATGGACAGCTACCTGATTGACAACGGCCGCAAGCTGCACGTCTGCGGCAACAATCCGCTTTGCGACGGCTATGAAATCGAGCAAGGCGAATTCAGGATCAAGGGCTACGACGGCCCGGTGGTCGAGTGTGAAAAATGCGGCTCCGATATGCATTTAAAACTGGGACGCTTCGGCAAATACATGGCCTGTACCAACGAGGAATGCAAAAACACCCGCAAAATCCTGCGCAACGGCGATGTTGCGCCGCCAAAAGAAGATCCGGTGCCGCTGCCTGAGCTGCAGTGTGAAAAATCGGACGCTTATTTTGTCCTGCGTGACGGCGCGGCTGGCGTATTCCTTGCGGCCAACACGTTCCCGAAATCACGTGAAACCCGGGCACCGCTGGTGGAGGAACTGGCGCGCTTCAAAGATCGCCTGCCGGAAAAACTGCGCTACCTGGCCGACGCGCCGGCAAAAGACCCCGAGGGCAACAAAGCCATGGTGCGCTTTAGCCGCAAGACCAAACAACAGTACGTTTCTTCCGAAAAAGACGGCAAGGCCACCGGCTGGACGGCGTTCTACATCGACGGCAAATGGCAGGTCACCAAAAAGTAGCCATGCGCCAGGCCCGCCAACACCGAGTTTAAAGCAGATGTGTTCAAGGCAGACCTAGCCAATGGGGTCGAATCGGGCGTGGTGTCCCCGCCAAACCGAGCCCCGCGGCGCGCCAGGCCCGCCAACACAGAGCTTAATGCAGACGTGTTCAAGGGAGAGCGTGCCGATGGGGTCGAATCGGGCGTGGTGTTCCCGCCCGACCGAGCGCCCCACGGCGCGCTAGGCCCGCCAACGCCGAACTCAAAGCAGACGTGTTAAAGGGAGACCGTGCCAGTGGGGTCGAATCGGGCGTGGTGTTCCCGCCCGACCGAACGCCCCATGGCGCGGTAGGCCCGCCAACACTGCGCTTAATGCAGACGTGTTCAAGGGAGAGCGTGCCAGTGGGGCCGAATCGGGCGTGGTGTTCCCGCCCGACCGAGCGCCCCGCGGCGCGCCAGGCCCGCCAACACAGAGCTTAATGCAGACGTGTTCAAGGGAGAGCGTGCCGATTGGGTCGAATCGGGCGTGGTGTTCCCGCCCGACCGAGCGCCCCGCGGCGCGCCAGGCCCGCCAACACAGAGCTTAATGCAGACGTGTTCAAGGGAGACCGTGCCAGTGGGGCCGAATCGGGCGTGGTGTTCCCGCCCGACCGAGCGCCCCATGGCGCGGTAGGCCCGCCAACACTGCGCTTAAAGCAGACGTGTTCAAGGGAGACCGTGCCAATGGGGTCGAATCGGGCGTGGTGTTCCCGCCAAACCGAGCCCCATGGCGCGGTAGGCCCGCCAACACTGCGCTTAAAGCAGACGTGTTCAAGGGAGACCGTGCCAATGGGGCCGAATCGGGCGTGGTGTTCCCGCCCGACCGAGCGCCCCATGGCGCGGTAGGCCCGCCAACACTGCGCTTAATGCAGGCGTGTTCAAGGGAGAGCGTACCAGTGGGGCCGAATCGGGCCGGCAATCATCAACCAACCTACGGGTTGGTTTTTTTATGTCTTATAAATAAGTTATATATAGCGATTTTTTATGATTAAATAGTATTAATTGCAAGATTAGCTTTCCCGCTGACGCCGGGGAAAAAAAACGCCCCCAGGCCGCGCCGCTGACAAGTAACTCTTGCGCCAAATTTATGCCAGGATGACAAAAATGAAATTGCAGCAACTTCGCTATATTGTTGAAGTCGTGAACCACAACCTCAATGTCTCCTCCACCGCCGAGGGGCTATACACCTCCCAGCCCGGCATCAGCAAACAGGTACGGATGCTGGAAGACGAACTCGGGGTACAGATCTTCGCCCGCAGCGGCAAACACCTCACCCAGGTTACGCCGGCCGGACAGGAAATCATCCGCATTGCCCGCGAAGTCCTCTCCAAGGTCGACGCCATCAAGGCGGTGGCGGGCGAACATACGTATCCGGATAAAGGCTCGCTCTATGTCGCCACCACCCACACGCAGGCGCGCTACGCGCTTCCGGATGTGATCAAAGGGTTCATCGAACGCTACCCCCGCGTTTCCCTGCACATGCATCAAGGCTCGCCGACGCAAATCGCCGAAGCGGTCTCCAAAGGCATCGCGGATTTCGCCATCGCCACCGAAGCGCTCCACCTCTACGACGACCTGGTCATGCTGCCCTGCTACCATTGGAACCGCGCCATCGTGGTACTGCCCACCCATCCGCTGGCGGGCAAAGACCAGATCACCATTGAAGAACTGGCCGCGTTCCCCCTGGTCACCTACACCTTTGGGTTTACCGGCCGCTCGGAACTGGATACCGCCTTCAACCGCGCCGGGCTCACGCCGCGCATCGTCTTTACCGCCACCGATGCCGACGTGATTAAAACCTACGTCCGCATGGGCCTGGGCGTTGGCGTCATCGCCAACATGGCGGTCAGCAGCGAGGCCGACCCCGATCTGGTAAAAATCAACGCCGACGCCATGTTTGCCCTCAGCACCACCAAAATCGGCTTTCGCCGCAGCACCTTCCTGCGCAGCTACATGTATGATTTTATCCAGCGCTTCGCGCCGCATCTCACCCGAGACGTCGTGGATACGGCGGTGGCCCTGCGCTCCAATGAAGAAATCGAAGCGATGTTCAAGGATATTAAATTACCGGTAAAGTGACGTGCCGGTGCCGGCACCGGCATGACCGCATCGGTGAACACACTTTATGTTATGAAAAAGTTGCGTAATTCTTGTAAATTGTTTACTGCAATGCCTCAACCTGGATAGGGTTATGACTATAATGAAGTAAAAGTCTGGAGGAGAGCTATGTCGACAACGATTCGAGAAGCCAGTAAGGATCAACTGGTCATACGTGATAAAACCTACCGCTATTACAGCCTGCCGCGCGCCGCCCAACAGCTGGGCAACCTCGACCGGCTGCCCAAATCCATGAAGGTCCTGCTGGAAAACCTGCTGCGCAACCAGGATGACGACATCGTCACCGAAGCGGATCTGCGCGCCCTGGCGGGCTGGCTTGAGCACGCGCACGCGGACGGTGAAATCGCCTACCGTCCGGCGCGGGTGCTGATGCAGGATTTTACCGGCGTTCCGGCGGTGGTAGACCTCGCGGCTATGCGCGAAGCGGTAAAGCGCCTTGGCGGCGACGTCGATAAGGTCAATCCGCTCTCGCCGGTGGATCTGGTTATCGACCACTCGGTCACCGTCGACAGCTATGGCGACGATCGCGCCTTTGCCGAAAATAACCAATTGGAAATGGAACGCAACCTCGAGCGCTATAAATTCCTGCGCTGGGGACAACAGGCGTTCAGCCGTTTTCGCGTGGTGCCGCCTGAAAACGGCATCTGCCACCAGGTCAACCTGGAATATTTGGCGCTCACCGTCTGGCATGAAGAGCAGGATGGCGAGGCGGTGGCGTTTCCCGACACCCTGGTTGGCACCGACTCGCACACCACCATGGTCAACGGCCTGGGCGTGCTGGGCTGGGGCGTAGGCGGCATTGAGGCGGAGGCGGCCATGCTGGGCCAGCCGGTCTCGATGCTGATCCCCGATGTGGTCGGGTTTAAACTTATCGGCAAACTCAATGAAGGCATTACCGCCACCGACCTGGTGCTTACCGTCACCCAAATGCTGCGCAAACACGGCGTGGTGGGCAAATTCGTTGAATTCTACGGCGACGGGCTGGACGTACTGCCGCTGGCGGACCGGGCCACCATCGCCAACATGGCGCCGGAATACGGCGCCACCTGCGGTTTCTTCCCTGTGGATGCCATTACCCTGGATTACCTGCGCCTGACCGGCCGCTCCGAGGAGCAAATCGCCCTGGTGGAAGCCTACAGCAAGCAGCAGGGATTATGGCGCCACCACGGCGACGAACCCCGCTTTACCAGTACCCTGACGCTTGATATGGGAAGCGTAGTGGCAAGCCTTGCCGGACCGAAGCGTCCGCAGGACCGGGTGGCGCTGCCGGGCGTGCCCGCCGCGTTTCGCGCCAGCGACGAGCTGGATTTTACCCGGCGCACCCACCATCCTGATTTCCAGACCTTTGAACTGGATGGACAACAGCATGAACTGCACCAGGGCGCGGTGGTGATTGCCGCCATTACCTCCTGCACCAATACGTCCAACGCCAATATCCTGATGGCCGCCGGCCTGCTGGCCCGCAACGCGGTCAACAAGGGATTGCGGACCAAGCCCTGGGTCAAGACGTCCCTGGCCCCCGGTTCCAAAGTGGTGACCGATTACCTCGCCGCCGCCGGCCTGACGCCTTATCTGGATCGCCTGGGTTTCAACCTGGTGGGCTACGGGTGCACCACCTGTATCGGCAATTCCGGCCCGTTAAAGGAATCCATCGAGGCGGCGATTAAATCCGGCGACCTGACGGTGGGAGCGGTGCTTTCCGGCAACCGCAACTTCGAGGGGCGCATCCATCCGCTGGTGAAAACCAACTGGCTGGCTTCACCGCCGCTGGTGGTGGCCTATGCCCTGGCCGGCAACATGCAGGTGAACCTGAGCGAAGATCCGCTCGGCACCGACCCGCAGGGACAACCGGTATATCTCAAGGATATCTGGCCCAGCTCGGCGGAAATCGCCGATGCGGTGGCGCTGGTCAACAGCGCCATGTTCCACAAGGAATACAGCGCGGTCTTTAACGGCAACGCGCAATGGCAAAATATTGAGGTCAACCGCACGCCGACCTACGACTGGCAGCCGGATTCCACCTATATCCGCCTGACGCCGTTTTTTGACGATATGCAGCATCAGCCGAAGCCCGTGGAAAATATCACCCATGCCAGAATCTTGGCCATGCTGGGCGATTCCGTGACCACCGATCATATATCGCCCGCGGGCAATATCAAGGTGGACAGCCCGGCCGGCCTGTACCTGCGCGAGAACGGCGTCGAAGCCGGTAACTTTAATTCCTACGGCTCCCGGCGCGGTAATTACGAAGTGATGGCGCGCGGCACCTTCGCCAATATCCGCATCCGCAATGAGATGGTGCCGGGCGTAGAAGGGGGGATTACCCGCCATATCCCGTCAGGAGAGGAGCTGGCGATTTACGATGCCGCCATGCGTTACCAGCAGGAACAGGTGCCGCTGGCGATTATCGCCGGGAAAGAGTACGGCTCCGGCTCCAGCCGCGACTGGGCCGCCAAGGGGCCCCGGCTGTTGGGTATACGGGTGGTGCTTGCCGAGTCGTTCGAGCGTATCCACCGCTCCAACCTGATCGGCATGGGCATTTTACCGCTTGAATTCCCGGCGGGGGTCACCCGGAAAACGCTGGGCCTGACCGGCGACGAAAGCATCAGCATCAGCGGACTGGACGAACTCGCGCCGGGCCAAACGGTACCGGTGCGCATTACCTATGCCGACGGACGTGTTGAAGTGGTGCCGGCACGTTGCCGCATCGATACCGGCAATGAGCTGACCTACTTCCGCCATGACGGCATTTTAAACTACGTGATCCGCAAAATGTTGTAATCTCCCGGCGCTTCCCGCCACTCGCCAGGGCGGCGGGAAGCGCGCTGGACAGGACGCGATGCGAATAAACGACAGAATCTGCGTGACATTGGCGATGCCGGGTATATTATTTCCCCCGCATATTTATTTTTCTCGCCAGACTTAATTATTTTATTTATTGGCCTGACAAGGTTATTCTGTTATTATGTTGGCATATAAAGTATCAAATTAGCACCCTTACAGCGCGCCGGTGATAAAGTATTAATATTGACATTTTAATTTAAATACCGTTTTTTATCCTCTCAATTAATACCTGCAATTTTGTGATCCCTACAGGGTTATTATTAATTCCATTTGATATAGAATGCCGCCACTGAAAGATAGCGCCTGCGGATGAAAATAAAAATCTATTTTCATGAGTGGTTATTTTTAACCTTAGCGCAATATCTTTAACATATTCGCGGCATTTTTATTTCATCGTTCCCTGAGGAAAACACTATAATGAATAGCATCACGGAAAGCGCATCGGTGCTGGAGGCGTCCTCCGCCTCCAGCTGGCGCAGAAGCGACACCATGTGGATGTTGGGCCTGTACGGCACGGCCATCGGCGCGGGCGTGCTGTTTTTACCTATTAATGCGGGCATCGGCGGGCTGTTGCCGCTCATTATTATGGCGATTCTCGCCTTTCCCATGACCTTTTATGCCCATCGCGGATTATGCCGCTTTGTATTATCAGGTAAAAATGGCGGCGAGGATATAACCGAAGTTGTTGAAGAACATTTTGGCGTGGGTGCGGGTAAATTAATCACCTTGCTGTATTTTTTTGCAATATATCCTATTTGTCTGGTGTATGGCGTCGCCATCACCAATACCGTTAACAGCTTTATTACCCACCAGCTCCATTTGGTGGCGCCGCCGCGGGCGATATTATCGCTGATATTAATTGTCGGGCTGATGACCATTGTGCGCTTCGGCAAAGACATGATCGTCAAAGCGATGAGTATCCTGGTTTTCCCTTTTGTCGCGGCATTGATGTTGCTGGCGCTTTATCTTATTCCCAACTGGAGCGCCGCCATATTCGATAACGCGTTCGTTGCCGGCGCCGCCACCGGCCATGGTCTGATGACCACGTTATGGCTGGCGATCCCAGTCATGGTCTTCTCGTTTAACCATTCGCCGATTATCTCCTCGTTTGCGGTAGCCAAGCGTCAGGAATATGGCGTGGGCGCGGAGAAAAAATGTTCCCGCATCCTGGCCTGCAGCCATGTGATGATGGTAGTAACGGTGATGTTTTTTGTGTTTAGCTGCGCGCTCAGCCTGTCCACCGCCGATCTGATGGAAGCCAAGGCGCAGAATATTTCCATCCTGTCCTACCTGGCCAATCATTTTAACAACCCGCTGATTGCATGGATGGCGCCGATTATCGCCACGGTCGCTATCAGCAAATCCTTTCTTGGCCACTACCTCGGCGCCCGCGAAGGCTTCAACGGCATGATGATCAAAGCATTACGCAGCCGTGGCAAAACCGCCTCCGAAGAAAAGCTTAACCGCATCACCGGCATCTTTATGCTGCTGACCACCTGGCTGGTGGCGACGCTTAACCCCAGCATCCTCGGCATGATTGAAACCCTTGGCGGTCCGGTTATCGCCATGCTGTTGTTCTTGATGCCGATGTACGCCATCCAGAAAGTACCGGCGATGAAAAAATACAGCGGCCACTTCAGCAACGTATTTGTGGTGTTTATGGGCCTGATCGCCATGTCGGCGATTATCTACAGCCTGATGGGCTGATGGCCAAGCCGGGTCCTTCGGGCCCGGTCCGCTTTTCGCGCCGAGGACGTCGATGGAAAACCTTCGGCGCCGCATAATAAGGACAGGGTTATGGTTAGCATTTTTGATATTTTCAAGATAGGCATCGGTCCTTCCAGTTCGCACACCGTCGGCCCGATGAAAGCCGGGAAAATGTTTACCGATGATTTGCAGGCGCAGGGGCTGCTTTCCTCGATCGACCGCCTCGGCGCGGACGTCTATGGTTCCCTGTCATTAACCGGCCGGGGACATCATACTGATATCGCCATCATCATGGGCCTGGCCGGCAAGGCGCCCGATACGGTTGACGTGGATGCCATCCCGCAGTTTATCCAGCAAGTGCGGCAGCGTGGGCGGCTGCCCCTGGCGGACGGCCACGAAGTGGATTTTGCCGTGGCCTCGGCCATTGTGTTTCGCGATGAGAACCTGCCGTTGCATGAAAACGGCATGATGTTCAATGCCTACCGGCAAAATGCGCTGGTTTACAGCAAAACCTATTATTCCATCGGCGGCGGGTTTGTGGTCGATCGGGAAAACTTCGGCAAAAAGATCCCATCCGAGCAGGCGGTGCCGTTTCCTTTCTTTTCGGCGCAGAACCTGTTGCGCCACTGTCGCGATAATTGCCTGTCGCTCTCGGCGGTGGTGATGAAGAACGAACTGGCCCTACATACCCGGGAGGAGATCGAACACTATTTCGGCGCGGTATGGCTCACCATGCAAAACGCCATGCAGCGCGGCATGAATACCGAGGGCGTGCTGCCGGGGCCGATCCGGGTGCCGCGCCGCGCCTCCAGCCTGCACCGGCTGCTGTTTACCAATGATCGTTTCTCCAGCGATCCGATGAACGCCATGGACTGGGTCAATATGTTCGCCATGGCGGTGGCCGAGGAAAACGCCGCCGGCGGGCGGGTGGTTACCGCGCCGACCAATGGCGCCTGCGGCATTATCCCAGCGGTGCTGGCCTATTATGATCATTTTATCCAGCCGGTGACCCCGGAGGCGTACCTGCGCTATTTCCTGGCCTCCGGCGTGGTCGGCGCGCTGTATAAAATGAACGCGTCCATTTCCGGCGCCGAAGTAGGGTGCCAGGGTGAAATCGGGGTGGCCTGCTCGATGGCGGCGGCGGGGCTGGCGGAGCTGCTGGGCGGCAGTCCGGAACAGGTGTGCATCGCGGCGGAAATCGGCATGGAGCATAACCTCGGCCTGACGTGCGATCCGGTGGCGGGCCAGGTGCAGGTACCCTGTATCGAGCGTAACGCCATTGTGGCGATGAAGGCGATTAACGCCGCGCGCATGGCGGTGCGGCGCACCACGGAACCGCGCGTGTCGCTGGATAAGGTTATCGAGACCATGTATGAAACCGGCAAGGACATGAACGCCAAATACCGCGAAACATCGCGCGGCGGACTGGCGATCAAGGTTGTGTTATGTGAATAGCGCGGGGCATGAAATCAGCTGAACCCGGCGGCAAGGATGGCCGCGTCCGGGTCCGCCACGGGCATTGCGGCCTCAGGGCCGGGGAAGGCGGCGATGACCGCCGCGATAGGTGCTCCCGCCGCCGGGAGGGCCGGGGTTCACCACAGGATATTGTTTTCGGCGGCGGAGATATACCAGTCGACGGCAGAGGCATCCGCGCTTTTTTCCACCAGGGGTTTGTCCGCCTCATCCACGGTTGCGGCTTTTTTGCGGATCCGCAGCGGCGTGTTCGCTTTTTCGCCGCTGACCTGGGCGTTAAAGGCGCGCACTTCGGTGTCGAACAGCACCCCTTCCAACTGATGCAGGCGATTGAGGCCGCGCAGAATGCAGATAAGCGTGCTGAGCGTGACCGAACCGCCCATTTCGGCGCGCTTAATGGTGGCGATGCCCAACCCGGAACGCTCCGCCAGATCAATTTGCGACAGGCGCTGCTCAATGCGCGCATCCTTAATCCGGCAGCAGAGATCGGCAATGATTTCGCTGTCGTTCATGGTACTGAACTTCATGGTTTATAACCCTGTATTTAAAGAGAGTAATATACCTTAATCATGGGCCCGGATTCGGGTGGCCGATCTCATAATCAGGCTCCAGGGGCGCGCCGGATGGCGCGGCCCCATCATCCGCGGGGCGTTATTTAATATCCAGCAAATGACCCATTTTGGTCGCTTTGGTGTTCAGGTAGCGTTCATTTTCCGGGTTGCGCCCGACGATAAGCGGCACGCGCTCGGTAATGTTAATGCCCGCCTCCGTAAGGATTTCCACCTTTTGCGGATTGTTGGTCAGCAAACGTACCGATTCCACGCCCAGCAGTTTGAACATATCGGCGCACAGGGTGAAATCCCGCTCGTCGGCGGCAAAGCCCAACTGGTGATTGGCCTCAACGGTATCGGCGCCTTTATCCTGGAGCGCATAGGCGCGTATTTTATTCAGTAAGCCGATGTTACGGCCTTCCTGGCGGTGATAGAGCAAAATGCCGCGGCCTTCCTCGGCAATGTGGGTTAACGCGGCCTCAAGCTGAAAGCCGCAGTCGCAGCGCAGGCTAAACAAGGCGTCGCCGGTGAGGCACTCGGAGTGCACCCGCGCCAGCACCGGTTCCACGCCGGTAATATCACCGAAAACCAATGCCAGGTGATCGTGTCCGGTCGCTAATTCCTCGAATCCCACCATCAGGAAATCGCCCCAGGGTGTCGGCAGTTTGGCTTCTGCCACACGTTTAAGCTGCATGTTGCTCTCCAAAACTTCTTTATCGTCGCTCATCTCACTCTCGATGATGCCGTCTGACCAAGCATGGTGCGGTCGAGTGCGCGAAGATTCATTAATAGTGCATTTTGCCATAAATTTACCGAAAACTGACGGTTGAAAATCCTGTTTGCTGGCAAAATAGTCATTAGATTGTCACAATTGCTTACCGACCGATCGTTCTTATTAGGAAAATTGCCGCCGCCCTGACGTTAAACTGTTCAGCGGTAAGACATTTAACGGAAAATTATCTTTATGTTTGAAATAGCGAAACGCACCGGCCTGGGCGCGGTAATACTTATGATAATACCACTTTTGGTCTGGGTCAGTGGCTGGCAGTGGCATCCCGGCAATGAGGCCGGCTGGTGGCGGGGTATGTTCTGGATAACCCAAACCGTCAGCGCGCCGTGGGGCATGGTTACCAGCGCGCTGCTGCTGGGCTGGTTTCTCTGGTGCCTGCGCTTTCGCTTAAAGCCCGCCCTCGCACTGGCCTGTATCCTGGGCGTGACGATTTTAGCGGGCCAGGGCCTGAAAACGGTTATCAAGGAGCGGGTGCAGGAGCCGCGGCCCTATGTGCTGTGGCTGGAGAACGCCTTCGCCATCGACGATCGGGCGTTTTATTCGCTCCCGCCTAAAGCGCGCGCGCAATGGGTGAAAAAGGAGCTGCAGAACGAGGAGCAGATCCCGCCGTGGCTGCGTAAGCACTGGCAGCATGATACCGGTTTTGCCTTCCCTTCCGGGCATACGATTTTCGCCGCCAGCTGGGCGCTGCTGGCGCTGGGGCTGCTGTGGCCGCGCCGGCATTTCGCCTCGGTGGCGATTATCATGATCTGGGCGGTGGCGGTCATGTGCAGCCGGCTGATCCTGGGGATGCATTGGCCGCGGGATTTGGTCATGGGAACCGTGCTGAGCTGGCTGATGATAACGCTAGCCTGCTGGCTGGTGCAGCGCTGGATTGGCCCGCTGACGCCGAAAATCGACGAGGCGCGGGATATTAAATCCCGCGCGTAGCCGGCTGCCCCCCCAGCGGCGCGTTCTCGCAAACGCACCCTTGCCGGGAAAAACATAAGCCTCATCGCATGCCGTCCCGTGCCGGCCAGCCTGGCGCGCCACGAGGTCGCGGGCGGGCGGGGGAACCACGCGCGATTCGACCCCAGCGGCATGTTTTCATTTCCCCGCATCCGATGTAATCATCTTGTTGCTTTTTGTGACAGCACTCGCTATTCCCAACAATCGTAATGGACATTATCGCGGGGACTTGCCACACTCCAGTTGAATATAAAATCAAAAGTGAATATATATTCACGTGTATTCATCCAGGAGAACAACAATGAACACCTTCCTACTGAAACCCTGCGTTGCCGCCGTCCTCTTGTCATTATCCATGGCGTCCTTCGCCGCGGATAAAGGCCTGATTGCCATCATTACCCCGTCCCATGATAACCCGTTCTTCAAGGCGGAAGCCGATGCCGCCTCGGCCAAGGCCACCGAGCTGGGATATACCACGCTGGTGGCGTCCCATGACGATGACGTCAGCAAGCAGAACCAGCTGATTGAAACCGCCATCGCCCGTAAGGCCAAGGCAATCGTGCTGGATAACGCCGGGTCCGACGCCACTATCGGGCCGTTGAAAAAGGCCAAGGCGGCCGGTATTCCCGCCTTCCTGATCGATCGTGAAATCAATGCCACCGGCGTGGCGGTGGCGCAGATCGTGTCCAATAACTACCAGGGCGCGCAGCTGGGCGCGGAGAAGTTCGTCAAGCTGATGAACGGCAAAGGCAAGTATGTGGAACTGCTGGGCAAGGAATCTGATACCAATGCCCACGTGCGTTCGCAGGGCTACCACGATGTGATTGACGAATATACCGGGCTGAAGATGGTGGCGCAGCAAACCGCCAACTGGAGCCAGACCGAGGCTTTCAGCCGGATGGAATCCATTTTGCAGGCCAATCCGGATATTACCGGCGTGATCTCCGGCAACGATACCATGGCATTGGGCGCCGAAGCCGCGCTGAAGGCCGCCGGGCGCAAGGACGTGATCCTGGTGGGTTTTGACGGCAGCGATTATGTACGCGACTCGATAATCGCCAAGGGCAATATCAAGGCCACGGTGCTGCAGCCGGCCGCGGCGCAGGCCGAAATGGCGGTGGAACAGGCGGATGTGTACCTGAAGACCGGCAAAGCCGGTAAAGAAGAGAAGCAACTGATGGATTGCGTGCTGATCGACGAGACCAACGCCAAAAACCTGAAGACCTTTAGCCTGAAAAACTAATCACCTGTGGCAAGGGGCCGGACGGCCCCTTGATTGGGAGACGACATGCAGCTCAACGCATTACGCAAGACGGGAATAGGATGTGTGATCCTGCTGCTGCTGACGGCCTGTGACGTGGTCGGTCTGGACAGTAACGGCAAACCTGTTATCCCCGCCGATCCGTCGGCCGGGCCGGATTATTCCAACCAGACGCCGGCGCAAATCGCGCAGGCCTTCTGGGCGCCGAAGGTGCTGCCGGCCGCGCACGCCCAGGCACTTGACTGGACGGCGCTCAAGCAGGCCCAGGGGCAGGTGAAGGGCGTCGACGGCAAGAGCGTCTATACCCGGTTCAGCGGCAAGGTGACCGCGGTGGATGCCGACGGCCTGGAACGCAAGCTGACGCTTAGCGTTAACAACGAGCCGGTTACCCTGCAGTTGGGACCGATTATCAGGGGCAACGCCGTGCGCGATGCCGCCGGTTTTCTTCGTTTTGAGGATTTTAAAAACCAGGTGCAGTTTGCCCAGGTGGCCAAGGCGCTCAATAAGCAGGCGTTAAGCGGCCTGCCGGCGGTGGATGGCGGCTGGGTCGGGCAGCAGGTGGACGTGCTGGCGGCGGTGACACTGCGCGCGGACAGTATTGATGACGCCGTGGCGCTGGAGCTTAAATGGGGGACGGCACAATGAGCGAGACACCGGACATCATTTTACGCGCCAAGGGCATCACCATGCTTTATCCCGGCACGCTGGCGCTGGATAATGTGGACTACAACGTCTATCGCGGCAAGGTGAATGTGATTATCGGCGAAAACGGCGCCGGTAAATCAACCCTGATGAACGTACTGGCCGGCGTGCAGCAGCCTACCTCCGGCCAGATGCTGCTTAACGGCGAGCCGGTAAGCTTCGGTAATACCCGGGACGCGGCGGCCAAGGGGATCGGCATGGTGCATCAGGAGCTGAACCTCTCGGAAAACCTGAACGTGGCGGAGAATATTTTTCTCGGACGCGAGCATCAGAAGGGATTATGGCCGATCGATCAGGCCGGGCAGGAACGCATTGCCGCCGAGCTGATGAATCGGCTGGATCAACCGATCTCGCCGCGCGAACTGGTGGCCAACCTGAAGGTCGGCCAGCAGCAAATGGTGGAGATTGCCAAGGCGCTGGCGGAACAGGCGGATATTCTGATCCTTGACGAACCCACTTCGGCGTTAAGCAAAACCGAAGTCAACGTGCTGTTCCGGGTGATCCGCGAGCTGACGCGCCAGGGAGTGACGATTATCTATATCTCCCACCGCTTGGAAGAGCTGATGACCATCGGCGATTACATCACCATTCTGCGCGACGGGCGTTTCCAGGCCGAGGCGCGGGTCAGCGAAATCGACGTGCCCTGGATCGTGCGGGAAATGCTGGGAGGTGACCCTGTCACAACATTTCTCAAGCCGGGCCGCACTTTTGGCCTGCCGGTGTTGCAGGTCGATCATATTACCAGCGTTAACGATGCCGGGCATCCCGTGGTCAACGACGTGTCCTTTAGCGTGCGCGCCGGCGAAATCGTCGGCATTTACGGTCTGATGGGCGCCGGCCGCACCGAGCTGTTTGAATGCCTGCTCGGCACGGAAAAAAACTATCTGGGCAAAATCTGGCTGGGGGATTTGCCGGTGTCGACGCGTATGCCCACCGCCAACCGTATCAAGCTCGGCATGAGCCTGGTGCCGGAAGATCGCAAAAAAACCGGCATTTTCCCGGCCTCGAGCGTCGCGGTCAACCTGACCATTGCCAGCCTGTGGCGCCGCTTGCAGCACGGTTTCAGCATCATGCGCCAGCAGGAGCAGCAGGCGGTGGCCACCACCATCGGCAATCTGTCAATCAAGGTCTCGTCGCCGGATGTGGAGATCCAGGCGCTGAGCGGCGGCAATCAGCAAAAGGTGGTGATCGGACGCTCGCTTTTGACCAACCCGAAACTGCTGCTGCTGGACGAACCCACCCGCGGCATCGACGTGGGCGCCAAGGCGGATGTGTTCGAGATGATGGTGGCGTTGTCGGAGAAGGGCATCGGCATTTTGTTCTCCACCTCGGATTTGAAAGAAATCATGGCGGTCTCCGACCGTATTCTGGTGATGTCGAACGGTAAATTGACGGCCAATGTCGAGCGTCAATCGGCCCAGGAATCGGCATTGGTCTCGGCGAGTGCAAAAGGGTTTTGATATGAAAGCAACCAACACCGCGACATTAGCGCCCCTGACGGGCACCCGGCGTTTTCGCTCGCGCGAAAATATGCTGCTGCTGCTGCTTAAATTGCGCACTTTTATCGCGTTATTCCTGATCCTGGGTTTTTTTACCACCACGGTGCCCGGATTTCTCGAGACCGGCAGCATCATCATCATGATGAAACACATCTCGATTAACGCCTTTTTGGCGCTCGGCATCACGTTTGTCATCATCACCGCCGGCATTGATCTGTCCATCGGCGCCACCCTCGGCCTGTGCGGCATGTTCGCCGGCTGGATGCTGACCCAGGGCATCGTATTGCCGATGTTCGGCATCGCCATATTTCCCAGCGTCTGGGTGATCGTCCCGGCGGTACTGCTCCTGGGGGGCCTTATCGGCGCCATTAACGGCTGGATTATCACCCGCTATAACGTCGCGCCCTTTATCTGCACCCTGGGCACCATGTACATCGTGCGCGGCGCGGCGATGCTGCTCTCCAACGGCGAAACCTTTCCGGGACTTGACGGCAACCCGCGCCTGGGCAACACCGGATTTGATCTTATCGGCGCGGGAACGCTGTTCGGCGTGCCCTACAGCATCTGGATGATGTTTGTGCTGGCGCTGGCGATTGCCTATATCGCCCGCCGCCTGCCGTTCGGCCGCCATGTGTACGCCATCGGCGATAACGAGCGCGCCGCCGAGCTGTCCGGCATCAAGGTCAAGCAGGTCAAGGTCTGGGTGTACACCATCTCGGGGCTGTGCGCCGCCGTGGCGGGGATCGTGGTGTCCTCGCAGCTGGTGGCCAGCCATCCCGCCACCGGCACCGCGTTTGAAATGAACGCCATCGCGGCGGTGGTCCTGGGCGGCACATCCCTGGCCGGCGGGCGCGGCACCATCGTGGGCACCCTGATCGGCGCCTTTGTCATCGGCATCCTGGCGGACGGCCTGGTGATGATGGGCGTCAGTGAATTCTGGCAAATGGTCATCAAGGGCATGGTCATTATCGTGGCGGTGATTATCGATCAGATGCAAAACCGCATGCAGCGCAAGGCGGCCATTGTCTCGCAAAAAATCATTAAAGAGGGCGCGCCTGAATAACGCTACGCCCGCATCGCGGCGGGTAGCGTTTTTTTTGGCTTATTCGAATAAATATTCTTTTATGCGTAAAAATTCGCTTCAAGCGAAAGAGAGGTAACGTGATGAACTCCTATTCATTATCAGTCGATGAACTGGTCAAGAAGGCGCGTCAGATTCGCCGCCGCATCGTAGCGTTGAACGCCGGAAGCCCGGCCGGCGGCCATACCGGCGCCGACCTCTCCGAGGTGGAAATCCTGACGGCGCTTTATTTCCGCGTGCTGAACTGCGCGCCCGACAGGCTAGACGATCCCGCGCGGGATATCTATATCCAGTCAAAGGGCCACGGCGTCGGCGGTTATTACTGCACGTTGGCCGAAGCCGGCTATTTCCCCATCGATTGGCTGCCGACCTACCAGCATGCCAATTCCCATTTGCCCGGCCACCCGGTGCGCCATAAGACGCCCGGCATCGAACTCAATACCGGCGCGCTCGGCCACGGCCTGCCGGTGGCCGTGGGCATCGCCCTGGCGGCCAAACGCGACCATAGCGCCAGGAAAGTGTTCGCGCTGACCGGCGACGGCGAACTGGCCGAGGGCAGCAACTGGGAAGCGGCGCTGGTGGCCGCCCATTACGGCCTGGATAACCTGGTCATTATCAACGATAAAAATAAACTGCAGCTGGCGGGCCTGACGTGCTCGATCATGAATACCGATCCCCTGGCCGACAAGTGGCTGGCCTTCGGCCTGAACGTGACCGAATGCGCCGGCAACGATATGCAATCAGTCGTGGATACGCTGGAAAACCTGCCGGCCAACGGCAAGCCTAACGTGGTGATCGCCAATACCGAAAAGGGCGCGGGTATCTCTTTTACGCAGGGACGGGCCGAATGGCATCACCGCGTATTCAAAGGGGATGAAATCACTCAGGCGTTGGAGGAATTAAAAGATGAGTAATGCAGAACATTTGGCAAGCGTGATGGTGGAGCAGCTAATCAAGGCGGTAGACAATGGCATGGACGTGGTGCCGGTGCTGGCGGATTCCACCTCCACGGCCAAGATCGGCCCGTTTATCGCGCGGTTCCCGGATCGCATCGTCAACGTCGGCATCGCCGAGCAAACCATGGTGGGCACCGCGGTGGGGCTGTCCATCGGCGGCAAGATTGCCGTGACCTGCAACGCCGCGCCGTTCCTGATTTCCCGCGCCAACGAGCAGGTCAAAATCGATGTCTGCTATAACAACTGCAACGTCAAGCTGTTCGGGCTTAACGCCGGCGCCAGCTATGGGCCGCTGGCCAGCACCCATCATAGTATCGATGATATCGCGGTGCTGCGCGGTTTCGGCAATATCCAGATCTTTGCGCCGTCGTCCCCTGAGGAATGCCGCCAGATTATCGATTATGCCCTGTCTTACGTCGGGCCGGTCTATATCCGTCTTGACGGCAAAGCGCTGCCCGCGCTGCACGATGCCGGTTACCGTTTTAAACCGGGACAAATCGACATGCTGCAACACGGCGGCGACGTGGCGCTGGTGGCCATGGGCTCGACGGTGCACGAGGCGGTGGAGGCCGCCGGTCTGCTGGCGGAGCAGGGCATTTCTGCCGCGGTCGTCAACGTATCCTCTATTCGCCCGTGCGATACTCGCCAACTCCTGGCGCTGTTAAAAGAGAGTCAACGGGTGATTACGCTTGAAGAGCACAATATCAACGGCGGCCTCGGCAGCCTGGTGGCAGAGGTGCTGGCCGAGGCGGGCTGCGCCATTCCGCTGGTGCGCCTGGGCATTGGCGACGGCGAGTACGCCATCGCGGCGGACCGGGCGGCGATGCGCGCCCATCACGGTTTTGACGCCGCGGGCGTGGTGCGCACCGCCCTGCGCGTGTGCCGGGGGGCCTGACGATGACGACGCCCATCATCCTCGCCATTGACGAGGGCACCACCAACGCCAAGGCGATTGCCGTCGATCGCGCGGGGGCGATCCTCGCTAAGGCGGCGGTTCCCCTGGTTCTTTACCATCCCCGGCCGGGCTGGGCCGAACAGGATCCCATTGCCATCTGGCAGGCGGTCTGCCAGGCGGTGGCCGCTTGCCTGGCGCAGGTCCCCGACGCGCTGGTAAGCGCGGTGGCCGTCAGCAATCAGCGCGAGTCGGTGATGATTTGGGAACGGGCCTCCGGCACGCCCCTGACGCCGGTCGTCAGCTGGCAGTGCCGGCGCTCGCAGGATTTTTGCCGCGAGCTGGCCGCAAGCGAACACGCATCGCTGATTTACCAGCTCACAGGGTTGCCCATCGACCCGCTGTTCCCCGCCGCGAAAATCCGCGGCATGCTGGCCGCGCTGCCGCAAGGCGTGGAACGCGCCGCCCGCGGAGAACTGTGCGTCGGCACGGTGGATGCCTGGCTGAACTGGCAACTGACCGGCGGCCTGGCGTTCAGCACTGATTACGCCAACGCTTCCCGCACCCAATTATTCAATATCCACGAGCGCCGCTGGGATGAAAGGCTGCTGGCGATTTTTTCGATACCCGCCGCCTGCCTGCCGGCGGTTAAACCTTCGGCGGCGGTGCACGGCCATACCCGCGCCGGACAGGTACCCGGACTGGCGCAAGGCATTCCCGTCGCCGCCCTGATCGGCGATTCCCACGCCGCGCTCTATGGCCAGGGCGGCAACCAGGCCGGCGACGTCAAGGCCACCTATGGCACCGGCTCATCCCTGATGCTGGCGGTGGACGCCGTCGGCGCCGGTGGGGAAGGGTTAAGCGCCACCGTGGCCTGGCATGACGGCGAAATCCGGTATGCGCTCGAAGGCAATATTACCCACACCGGCGCCGGGCTTTCCTGGGTGGCGCAACTGCTCGGCGTGACGTCGCTGACGCGGCTGTCCGAGATGGCCTTAAGCCCGGCGGGCAACCAGGGCGTGTTTTTTGTCCCGGCGCTGTCCGGCCTGGGCGCGCCCTACTGGGACAGCCGGGCGCGCGGCCTGATCTGCGGGCTGACCGATGCCGCCACGCCGGACGTCCTGGCGCGGGCCGGGCTGGAATCCATCGCCTATCAGGTCGCCGATGTGTTTTTTGCCATGGAACGGGCCGCCGGAAGACGGCTGCCGGCCTTGCGGGTGGACGGCGGCGCCACGCAAAACCGCTGGCTGATGCAGTTCCAGGCCGATTTATTGCAGCGCCGGCTGATCCGCAATCTGAACGCCGAGGTATCGGCGCTGGGCGCCGCCTACCTGGCGGGCAGGACACTGGGCTGGTGGCCTGATAACCAACATATCGCGGCGTTGCCCCGAGAAGTGGAATACATCGAACCGCGCGCCGAGACCGCGGAGATGCGCGAGAACTATATCCTCTGGCAAACGGCCGTCGCGCGCGCCCGTTATCAGCCGGACTAACCCTATCTGGAGTAAAGCAATGTCGACAAAAATAATTGAAAATCTGACCCTGGCCGTGATCGTCGGCAATCGGGGATTTTTTCCCAGCTATCTGGTGACGGAGGCGCGTCGCGACGCGGCGGCGGTATTCGAGCGCTTGGGCATCAATATCGTCTGGCTGGACGAAACCCAAAGCAAACTGGGCGGGGTGGAAACCTGGCAGGACGCCAAGGCCTGCGCGCAGCTGTTTCGCCAGCGACGCGACGACATTCACGGCGTGGTGGTGCTGTTGCCCAACTTCGGCGACGAAAAAGCGGTGGCGGACGCGATTCGCCTGTCGGGGCTGACCGTGCCGGTGCTGATCCAGGCCGAGCAGGACAGTCTGGATAAAATGGGGCTGGCAACCCGGCGCGACAGTTTCTGCGGCAAGATTTCGCTGTGCAACAACCTGCGCCAGTGCGGCATTCCGTTTACCCTGACCCAACGCCATGTCTGTACCGTGGCGGGCGACGCGTTTGCCCAGGACCTGCGTCAGTTTACCCAGCTTTGCCGGCTGGTACACGCCATGAAAGGCGTGCGTATCGGCGCCATCGGCGCGCGTCCCGCCGCCTTCAACACCGTGCGCTACAGTGAAAAATTGCTGGAGCGCATGAACGTCTCGGTGGAAACGCTGGATTTATCCGAAATTTTTACCCGCGTCGGCAACCTGGCCGATAACGACCTGCGGGTGGGAGAAAAGCTGGCGCTGTTAAAAGACAACGCGGATACCGGGGCCATTCCCCCGGAAAAACTGCATACCATGGCGAAGCTGTTCGTGGTGATAAGCGAATGGGTGCAGGCGAATGATATCGACACCACCGCCATCCAGTGCTGGACGTCGTTGCAGGAAAATCTCGGCATCAACGTGTGCTCCATCATGAGCGTCATGTCGGGGCAGTTGATGCCCAGCGCCTGCGAAGTGGACGTGATGGGGGCGCTGTCGATGTACGCGCTGGCCAGCTGTTCGCTGTCGCCCGCCTCCATCGCCGACTGGAATAATAACTTCGGCGATGAGCAGGACAAATGCGTGCTGTTCCACTGCGGCAACTTCCCCAGTGAAAGCCTGGAAAACCCGGCCATGGGCACGGCGGACATTATCGGCACCACCGTCGGCTGCGAAAATACCTGCGGCGCGGTGCATGGGCGCATGAAGGCCGGCCCCTTGACCTATTTCCGTCTGTCGTCGGATGATTTTACCGGTAAGGTCCGGGCTTACGTCGGTGAAGGCTCGGTGGTGAACGATCCGCTTGATACCGTCGGCTGTCGCGCGGTGGTACAAATTCCGGCCATGGAACCGTTGCTGCGCCATATTTGCGAGCAGGGCTTCGAGCACCATGTGGCCATGAACCATTCGGCCACCGCGGCGGTGCTGCATGAAGCCTTTACCAAGTATTTGGGCATAGAGTGTTACTGGCATGCCAGACCCTAACTCACCACCGGCTGGGCAGGGAGGCCCGGCGATGGCCGGACGTTAGGAAAGGGTAATAAAATAATCAGAATTCACGACCTCGATCGTGTTCCGGGGCGCCCTGATACCGAACTTCATAATATAACTGCGGCACAATTCATCACCGCAGGGTCATTAATGATGTTCATCAGAGGGTTTCTTTTATTGTCTGCTTTGCTGTTGTGTATACAGGTGCAAGCAGCCCCGGGCTTTCGTCAGCTACCGTTGTCGGACCAGAAGGGGGACGCGCTGAATGTGGCGGTGTGGTATCCGGTTTCTTCCGCGGGAATAACGGAATCGGCCGGGGATAATCCCGCTTTCATCGGCGTTGCCGTCATCCGCGATGCGCCGCCCGCGCCAGGCGCACACCCTCTCCTGGTTATTTCACACGGTTACAATGGCAACTGGCGGAATTTGTCCTGGATTGCCGCGGCCATGGCGGCGCAGGGATATATTGTCGCCGCCCCGGATCATCCGGGGACCACCACCTTTAATCAGAATCCTGCAGACGCTAAACAGCTGTGGCGGCGTCCGCGCGATCTTAGTGCGGTTATCGACCTAGTCATTCACTCTCCCGGACTGTTCGGGGCAACGGACAAAGACCGGATTGCCGCGTTGGGGCATTCCCTGGGAGGATGGACCGTCATGTCGCTGGCGGGGGCACGCTTTGACCCTGCCCGGTTTTTGCACGACTGCCGGCAACACCCACAACGGGGCGACTGCCGGTTAACGGACAAGCTGGGCATCGATGAAGCGTTGTCGCAGGAAAAATTATCTGCAGATCACCGGGATGCAAGAATCAGAGCCGTCGTGTCTCTCGATCTCGGACTGGCCCCCGGGTTTACCCCCCGCAGTCTGCATGATATTAGCCTGCCTGTCCTGATCCTCGCGGCCCAGATGGACCAGCTGGCGGCGTTGCCAGCCGAAGAGGAATCAGGGTACCTTGCCGCCGCAATGCGTCCGCAATGGAGACAATTCGACATCATTGATGGGGCTACCCATTTCAGTTTTATGTCGTTGTGCAAGCCCGGCGCTGAAACGCTTATCAATGAAGAATCCCCTGGCGATGGCATCGTCTGCCGGGACGGTAGCGGAGCAAGCAGGTCTGGTATTCATCAGGCGCTGGTGGGTAAGATCAGTGCATTTCTCAATGCGTCGCTTGATTATCATGCGCCCGCTGGCGAAACACCGTAGGAGACACGCCGGAAACCCGCTGAAATTCGCGGTTAAAATTAGATTTAGTCATAAATCCTGACTCCAGCATGATATCCGTAACGGGCATCGGGGTGCTTAGCAGCAGTTCCTTTGCCCGTTCAACCCTGAAACCGTTGATCCACTGCGATACGTTGCACTGACTTATCGCATTTACCGCACCTGAAAGCTGCCGCGCGGGCACACCTGTTTTCCTGGCCAGAAGACTGAGTGTGAGATCGGGATTGAGGTAGATTTGCGATTCACGCACCTGTTTCTCCAGCAGGCGATATAGTCCCGCCAGTTCTCCCGCGGGTAGCACGGCGCGTGCAGGTGGCGTTGCTTCCCGGGCAGCCGATCCGGATAGCGCCGCCGTACTTCTCGCACTGACAATGGCAGCCCCGATAAGCGGCAGCAGCATGACCTGAAAAATAACAACCATAACAGGAGCCTGTTTGCCGCCGGTGATGCTGAAGTCAAATGACACCGCAAGATCTGTCAGCGCGGATAGGCACAGGAAGCAGCCGGCGAAAAAAGCCATCCTTGTGGTATGCGATGACTCGCCCAGTCGGCTCAGCGTGAAGTTATGCTCTCCCTGCCATGCCATACGCAACAAGCTGCATCCGTAGCCGGCAAATAGCATAAACAAGATAAAATCTGTCGCTGCCGGCCAGAATATCCTGATAAAAAAGGCGAGGGTAGCAGGGACGAACAGCAGTAGCCAATGACGTTGCCTGTTGATTTCAGTCATTGAGATGAAGCTGTGCCAGGCGACAGGCGGCAAAAGCAGCGCCAGCCCCGACTGGATATTCCTCAGCATGGCGGAATGATATTCCCAGCGCAGCGTACTTACAGACAGGAGGACTATGCAGGCAACCAGGAAACGTAGCGTACCGCCGTGGCGTTGTTTTTTAGGAAACAGCGCCAGTCCCAGTAAGAAAAGCAGCGCGGATACAGTAATAACGGGAAAGGGAATAGAAAGCATGGCAGCGGCACCACAACAGAAAGTTACCGGGAATATTTACACACATCGGGCCACGGGGCAATGACGCGCCCGCGGGCTATACCAAGCTGTTCCGCCACCAGGCGATCCGTTATCAGCACATCGATATACCGTCCTTCCAGCGCACCCTTAATCGCGGCGACCTTTTCCTGTCCGCCGGCCAGCGCCACCACCCGCGAGCATTGCCGCACCTGCGGCAGCGGCATGCCGATGACAGGATCCTCGTCGTCCTCGAGCACCGCCTCGCCCCGGGCGTTGAAATAATGCAGGCAGATATCGCCCACCGCGCCGCGCTCCGCCAGCAGGCGCAGCATCTTTTCGTGATAGTAGTTGCCGGAATTCATCAACAGCTGCGACGGCTCCAGGGCGCCGATGCCGACCAGCGCCACGTCCACCTCGCCGAACTTGGCCACCACATCCGCCACCTCGCTACTGTTGACCAGCCGCATACGGTCCTCCACCGAGCGCTCGATACTTTGCGCCGGCAAAAGATAGGCCTTGCAGTTGAGCTGATCGGCCAACAGCTGGGTGAGCAGGGTGGCCTGAACGTTGCCGTTGGGGCCGACACCGCCCAGCAGTTGGATAACGCCGCTCGCCTTGACCGCCAGAGGATGAAGGTTGTCCACCATTTCCCGCAGCGTGCTGCTCCACGACGAAATGCCCACCAGGTCGTCCGGCCGGATGCTGGTCTGCATATAATGCGCCGCGGCGGAACCGATGGCCTGCTTGATTTGCTGCGCCCCGGCGTTATCGGGCACATCCACCACGATGGCCTGGTCGATGCCGTAGCGCTGCTGGATGGCCGACTCCAGGCCCATAAACATATTCGGCGGTTGCACCACGCTGATTTTCACCACGCCGTCCTTGATGCAGCGGGTGATGGCGCGGGAAACGAAGGATTGCGACAAATGCAAGGCGGCGGCGATATCCGCCTGTTTTTTATTTTCCGTGTAATATAACGTCGCAATTTTAACCAATAAACGCTGTTCGTCTTGTCTGGACATGCGGCGTTCTCCAACGGGTCCCTTTCATGCTTACATTTTTATGCATAACTGAATAAATAACAAGCTGTGCATGATCTTGCGGTTGGGTTTTCTGCCGGCGGCACCTATAGTTTTAAGACCGGCTTCATGAATCGGGCAGGCGCAGACGGTTTCCAGGAAGGTCGGCAACAGATAATGCCGTTATGTTGTCTACAGCATTTCCTTCGTAACGCGGGAAATGCTAATTTATACCATCTTGGCGCCGGTTTATGGACGCGGCCCATCCGAATAACGTGGTTTGCGGGAAAAAATGTGAAATATGCTCTGATATTTTTGCTGGTTCTGGTGATTTTTATTATTTCTTTCACCTTTGGAGCCCATAACGATCAGGTGGTGACCTTTAATTATTTACTGGCCCAGGGGCAATACCGGGTATCTACGTTGCTGACGGTCCTGTTTGCGATGGGATTTATCCTCGGCTGGGTGATCTGCGGCCTGTTTTATCTGCGCGTGCGTCTGGCCTTGTTGCGCGCCGATCGCAAAATCAAGCGTCTGGAGCAGCGGCCGGCGGCCGGCGCCGACATCGCCACGACCGTACCCACAGCCGCGAAGGAATAACCGGTTATGCTAGAGCTGCTGTTTCTGTTGTTGCCCGTGGCGGCCGCATACGGCTGGTACATGGGGCGCAGGAGCGCGCAGCAGGATAAACAACAGGATGCCAACCGCCTGTCGCGCGAATATGTCGCCGGGGTCAATTTCCTGCTGTCCAACCAGCAGGATAAGGCGGTGGACCTGTTCCTGGATATGCTCAAGGAAGACAGTAACGCCGTGGAGGCCCATCTGACGCTGGGCAACCTGTTCCGCTCGCGCGGCGAAGTGGATCGCGCCATCCGTATTCACCAGGCGTTGATGGAAAGTACCGCCCTGAGTTTTGAACAGCGCCTGCTGGCCATCCAGCAACTGGGCCGGGATTACATGGCGGCGGGTTTTTACGATCGCGCCGAGGAAATGTTCAACCAGCTTATCGAGGAAGAGGACTTCCGCACCGGCGCCTTGCAGCAATTATTGCAAATTTACCAGGCCACCAGCGAATGGACCAAAGCCATAGAAACGGCCGAAAAGCTGGTCAAGCTGGGTAAGGATCACCGGCGCATCGAAGTTGCCCATTTTTATTGCGAACTGGCCCTGCAGGCCATGGGCAGCGACGATCTGGATAAAGCCATGGCGTTGCTGAAAAAAGGCGCGGCGGCCGATAAGAACTGTGCGCGGGTGTCCATCATGATGGCGCGTATTTTTATGGCGCGGGAGGATTACCCGGCGGCGGTGGCCGTATTGCAACGGGTGCTGGATCAGGATAAAGAGATGGTCAGCGAAACCCTGCCGATCCTCCAGACCTGCTACCAGCATCTGGATCAGCCGCAGGCCTGGGCCGATTACCTGCGGCGCTGCGTCGAGCTGAATACCGGCGCGGCGGCTGAGCTGCTGCTGGCCGACGTCATTGAGCAAAACGATGGCACCGAGGTCACCCAGATCTATATCAACCAACAGCTGCGCGAGCACCCCACCATGCGCATGTTCCACCGCTTGATGGATTTCCATCTTAACGAGGCGGAAGACGGCCGGGCCAAGGAGAGCCTGCAGGTGCTGCGCGATATGGTCGGCGAGCAAATCCGCACCAAACCCCGCTATCGCTGCATAAAATGCGGTTTTACCTCCCACAGCCTTTACTGGCATTGCCCTTCCTGTAAATCCTGGGCCTCCATCAAGCCGATTCGCGGCCTCGACGAGCAATAAGCCGGCCTTGACGGCTAGGCATTTGCCCCGGCGGCAGGTAACATATCGCCATAAATCAAGGCTGCCCCGCTAAGGCATTATTAAAGGTTCTCGTCATGACAAGCGATCTTATATCAACCCCCTCGCCGGTGATCGTCGCCCTGGATTATGCCGACCGTAGGCAGGCGCTCTCCTTTGCCGACCAGGTTTCCCCCCACGAGTGCCGCCTGAAAATCGGCAAGGAAATGTTTACCCGGTTTGGCCCCGAGCTGGTGCGTGAACTGCGGCGCCGGGGATTTGATGTTTTTCTCGACCTGAAATTCCATGACATCCCCAATACCGTGGCCAAGGCAGTGGCGGCGGCGGCGGAGCTCGGCGTGTGGATGGTAAATGTCCACGCCTGCGGCGGCGAACGCATGATGAGCGCGGCCAAAGCGGCGCTTGCGCCCTATGGCGACCAGGCGCCGCTGCTTATCGCCGTCACCGTGCTGACCAGCATGGCCGATGCGGATCTGACCGGCCTGGGCATTCCTTATACCGCCGCCGACTATGCCGGGCGCCTGGCCGAGCTGGCGCAACGCTGCCATCTGGACGGCGTGGTCTGTTCGGCCATGGAGGCGGCGGCGTTTAAAGCCCGTTTTGGCCGCGATTTTCGCCTGGTGACGCCGGGCATACGCCCGCAGGGCAGCGACGCCTCCGATCAGCGGCGCATCATGACGCCACTGCAGGCCCGGCGCGCCGGGGTGGATTATATGGTCATCGGCCGCCCCATAACCCAAGCCGCCGATCCGGCCGCCGCGCTGCAGGCCATTTTACGCCAATTGCAAACGGGAGAAGCCTGATGGACGACAACAGCCGGTTGGTTTATTCCACCGACAGCGGGCGCATCGACGACCCGCCACAGACCGCTCCGCGCCCCGCCGGGGACGGTATCGTACGTATCCAGCGCCAGACCAGCGGCAGGAAAGGCAAGGGGGTTTGCCTGATCACCGGGCTTGCGGGGGACGATAACGCCCTGGCCCTGCTTGCCGCAGAGCTGAAGAAAAAATGCGGCTGCGGCGGCGCGGTTAAACAAGGGGTTATCGAAATCCAGGGCGATAAGCGGGAGTTGTTAAAACAATTGCTGGAAGCGAAGGGACTGAAGGTAAAACTGGCCGGAGGCTAGCATCGGCGGATGACGGTGATGCGCGGCGGCATGTGATGCCGGCGGGTGGCGAGGGGCACGCCAAGCACGCGCGCCTGACTACGGCGGTCATACCGGCGCCGACGGCGCCGGGAACGCGTCCCTCAATGGGGGATGAAGCTTTACCCGTCCGTGAGGGTATTAATGAACCTGATGGCCGATAATACCGCCGACCGCGGCGCCGCCTACCGTGCCCAGTCCGCTGCCATTGGTGAGCACCGCGCCGCCCAGGGCGCCGGCGCCCGCGCCGATGGCGGTGTTACGGTCACGTTTTGACCAGTTTGAGCAGGAACTTAGCGACAAGGCGAGGGTGACCGCTAATACTACGGCGGCAATACGTTTTGTTGAATTATTCGTCATCGTCAACTTCTCCATAGGTGTCAATAATAAGTATTTATTATAGTACCGACTCGGTTGTTTAGCTTGTATTGCTATAAATAAAGTCATTCGCTATGACGGGGCCGAAAGCGGACCGGTCAGGGCACGCTAAAACGGGGCAATAGCAGAAGACAACCGGATCTTCAGCCGTTTTGACCATACCGGTGGCGTCCGGCTGCCGGGACAATGTCCTCATGGCGTTTCTGAGGACAACACAATGCTTAACGAATTAAAAGAACAGGTTCTGGCGGCCAATCTGGCTTTGCCGCGCCATCATCTGGTGACCTTCACCTGGGGCAATGTCAGCGCGGTCGATCGCGGGCAGGGGCTAATGGTGATCAAACCCTCCGGCGTCGGTTATGAAGCCATGACCCGCGACGATATGGTGGTGGTGGAGCTGGAGACCGGGCGCGTGGTCGAAGGCGGCAAAAAGCCGTCATCGGACACCGATACCCACCGGGTGCTTTATCTTGAGTTCGCCGGCATCGGCGGCATTGTCCATACCCACTCCCGCCATGCCACCATCTGGGCCCAGTCCGGCCTGGATATCCCCGCCTGGGGCACCACCCATGCGGATTATTTTTATGGCGCCATCCCCTGCACCCGTTTGATGACGGAGGCGGAAATCCAGGGACGTTATGAATGGGAAACCGGCCGCGTGATTGTAGAAACGTTTAAAACGCGCGCCATCGAACCCACCGCCATCCCGGCCGTGCTGGTCAACTCCCACGGTCCGTTCGCCTGGGGCAAAGATGCTGATACGGCGGTGCATAACGCCGTGGTGTTGGAGGAGGTGGCCTATATGGGTATTTTCTCGCGTCAGTTGACGCCGCAACTGCCGGCCATGCAGCCGGAATTACTGGATAAGCATTATCTGCGTAAACATGGCAAGAATGCCTATTACGGTCAATAGCCCTGCTTTACGACACCCGCTTGGTCCCTGGTGATTAATTAACCATTGGCGGAGTGGGTGTTATCATTATTGTATTTAAATTAATTAATATAATAATTATTGTTTTATATACGTATATAATCCGCATTATTTTTCACTTCGGCTAAATACTTTCCTCAGGCTTTTTGTCAAGCGCCATGCTTTCCCCTCCCTGGTGTTATTGATGCGCCGCGCCGCGCCGTTGTCTACACTTAGCCCGGAAAACCCGCGCCAGCCGGCGCGACGCCTTGCCGCGCCGGCTGGCAGATAGTTATCTTTACCAGAACGATGGCGGAAACGTGATCTTCATCTCATTTTGAAACCTTATATCCATTCAATTAAAATGATCTTCTTTTAAAAAAGAAACATTGTTTCATTTTATGCTCCAGATCACTGTATTACAGGATGTAACCGGTTACTTTAACGCTCAACTGACCCCGTCAATGAATGGGGCATGGCCACGGAACGGCGCCCTACGACTCATGGGAATACTTCGAACTTAGGTGGAATCACGATGCAAATCAAACGTGCAATTGACAAAATCCCTGGTGGTATGATGCTCGTGCCGTTATTTATCGGCGCGTTATGTCATACTTTTGCCCCGGACGCGGGTAAATATTTCGGATCATTTACCAACGGCCTGATCTCCGGCACCGTGCCTATTCTGGCGGTGTGGTTTTTCTGCATGGGAGCGTCAATTAAACTCAGCGCCACCGGCACCGTTTTGCGTAAATCCGGTACGCTGGTGGTAACCAAAATCGCCGTTGCCTGGGTGGTCGCCGCGGTAGCGTCACGTTTACTGCCGGCCAACGGCGTGGAAATCGGCTTCTTTGCCGGCTTATCCACCCTGGCGCTGGTCGCCTCCATGGATATGACCAATGGCGGGCTGTACGCCTCCATAATGCAGCAATACGGCACTAAGGAAGAGTCGGGGGCATTTGTCCTGATGTCGCTGGAATCCGGCCCGTTGATGACCATGATTATTTTGGGCACCGCCGGTATCGCTTCTTTCGAGCCGCATGTGTTCGTCGGCGCGGTGCTGCCGTTCCTGATTGGGTTTGCCCTGGGCAACCTGGACCCGGAGCTGCGGGATTTCTTCAGCAAAGCGGTGCAGACGCTGATCCCGTTCTTCGCCTTCGCACTCGGCAATACCATTAACCTGAACGTCATCGCGCAAACCGGCCTGCTGGGCGTGCTGCTGGGCGTTTCGGTTATCATCATCACCGGTATTCCGCTGATCCTGGCCGATAAGTTTATCGGTGGCGGCGACGGTACCGCGGGTATTGCCGCCTCCAGTTCCGCCGGGGCCGCGGTGGCCACGCCGGTGCTGATTGCCGAAATGGTGCCGGCCTTTAAGCCGATGGCGCCGGCGGCAACCGCGCTGGTGGCCACCTCGGTGATTGTTACCTCAATACTCGTGCCGATTATCACCGCGCTGTATTCCAAACGCGTGAGAAAAGGCCATGTCAGCCTGATGGATGAAGAACTGGCCGCGCAGGCCGCGCTGAAATCCAATGCCGCCGAAAGATAACGCTGACGATGAGCAGTAGCAAATAAAAATCCCCGCAGGTGAAGTGAACCCCGAAAGTTGGACACCCAACGAGTAGGGGTTTTTGCTTATGGGGCAAAATAAAATGCCGGAGATACGACAACGTTTTTTCCGGTGTTAGCCGTATACAGGCGCAGGCGAGTCGCCCACATTCCGTTTAGCCGGGTGGTGCGAGTGTCGGTTTGAGAATAAAACCCAGGTACTTAAATCCACCTTGTTTATATTATATTGAAATATTCGTGATGGATTTTGTTATTATCTGCCGGATTTTAAATCTACTGCGCAAGTATAGTAAGAGTAACATTATTTATTACCTGCATTCTTTTATCATAAACAGAAAGCCGATTTTTAATGGACTTTTTTCTTTTTATTTTTTTATGGATAAAAAAGTTGATTACCTTATCATATATCTCCAATGAATTATTTCCATTACGGCATGAAAGCACTGATTTTGGCGAGAAGGGCGATTATTATCAGGCACTGAACCTGTGGAAAAGTGAAGCCCGGAACGGCTTTGGGGAACGTCGCGATATAGCGGCTGACATAATAAAAAACTGCATCGAGACGGGCAGCGTGACGTTGAATTTAAGCGGTCTTAACTTAACCAGTCTGCCGGTTTTACCACCGCATATCGAAGAGCTCAATGTCGTTAATAATGTACTGAAAACATTGCCTTCTTTTCCAGATACATTGAAAATACTTAAAGCTAGCCATAACAGGCTTATGACGTTTCCCGCAATTGCGTCGGGATCATCATTGGAAGAGTTATATTTAGCGGATAACTTCATTAAAATAAAACCACAATCCGCAGGTTCGCTGCAACATCTTGACCTTAGCAACAATCCACTCTGTTTTGTTATCCCAAAAATTATCCATCATATTTGGTTGGGTGACGCACCTTTTCCTTATGAAGCGATGATAAATCTTGTACGAAATGTAGACTTAAATCCTGATTATGTCATTAAGCTATGGGTTGATAATCCTAAGCGCACGCACTCGGAACTGATGACCGTCGGATTAACATCAGCGATCTTTGCTCGTGTTGAGATTTTGAGGTACTCGGCACCCTATGAACTTGAAGCTATAATTTTAAGAGAATGCGCGGATACCCCCTATAAGAATTACGCAGCGGCGTCTGATGTTTTGCGCTTGTCCGTACTCAGGGATTTTGGCGGTATCTATATGGATGTTGACATTGCTTTGAGCGAATCTTTGGGCGACATATTAATTGATAATCAGTTTGGGCAACCTGCGGTAGATTCACTCTTCAAATATGATAGTGTGACTACGTCTGATGACGATTTTAAGGTGGGTGTAATCAACGGTGTTATTGCTGCCCTTAAAGACGCCAAGGATATCAATTTTCTCTTGGAAGCAATAAAAGCTGTTTACACAGGCAAAGAGTTTACATTGGGACCTAATAAAACAAAATTCATGGATTTTTTTAAGCATTTTTGGAGTGGTTATTCTGGCGACAACAGTCTAACCGCACAAATAAAAGTTAGGGAAATTTTACGTACGCAAGAAAAATTGAATGGATCAGCCAAGTTAGAAGCATTAAATCTGTTAGATGAAACAGAGAAAAATAAACGACTGGAAGCATTGAGTAATTATAATAGAAATTTATTCAGCGATGATGCCGATTTTGCGAATATCACATGGGGCCTTAAGCGGGAACGAGCGCTGGTGAGATATACAGGTACTTTAATTTTTACGGGACCCCTATTACTTTTCTTATATCTGAACAATGAAAAACCGGGTGATCTTATACCTGCTAATTTACAGCAAGACCCCAAAAATGGTTTTCACAGTGTTAGGAAATTCATTAAGACTGATATTTTTGGGAAAATAGAGGACCCGTTTGGTAAATGGATTGCAGATGAAAATGGTAAGGGTGGCCGCGTGGAACATCCTATGGGTAGATGGACGCAAAAAAATAACGACACGGGTGACTGGATCGCTCCCGCCATGCATGGCTGGATCACTGACATCTAACGGCAAATACTGCCCGTCCCATCTGTTTATCAAACCAACCGGGGAGGCGTAAGCCTCCCTGAATTATTACGCCATCAAACCGGGCGGGCTATCACCGAACGGGTTTCCTGGCGCACTTCCGCCACGGTCACCTCAATGGTGTCTCCCTGGCGGTAGCGCTCCTCGCCCTTCACCTGCACGGTGCCGGTTTCCTGGCTGCACACCAGTTCATCGCGCACGCTGTGGATAAAGGGCGCCGGGATAAACGCCACCGCGCCGTTCTCAATAAGCCGCACGCGCATGCCGCCGCGCGAGACATCGATGATTTCAGCGCTGTAGCGGGTATCGCTGCCGGCTTTACCCGCCAGGTAACGGGCATAGAGCCAGTCGCCCACATCACGTTCCGCCATGCGGTTTAGGCGGCGGCGTTCGGACATCTGCACGGTAATCTCTTCCGACGGCCGCACGGCGCTGCCCTGGCTTATCAACGCCTTTAGCAGGCGGTGGTTGATCATATCGCCGTATTTACGGATAGGCGATGTCCAGGTGGCATAGGCGTCCAGCCCCAGGCCGAAATGCGGGCCGGGTTCGGTGCTGATTTCCGCGTAGGTCTGGAAACGACGCACGCGGCTGTCAAGGTAGGAGGTCGGCATGGCGTCCAGCCGGCGGCGCAGGGCGCAAAAGCCCGGCAGCGTCAGCAGGGTGGCGGCGTCGGCCTCGACATCATTGGCGGCGAGGATCGCCACCGCCTGATCCACCAGGGTCTCGTCAAAGCCGTTATGCACGTTGTACACGCCATACCCCAGGCCGTCGCGCAGCACGCGCGCGGCGCAGACGTTGGCCGCGATCATCGCTTCCTCGACCATGCGGTTGGCGATGCGCCGCGGTTCAATCTGTATGGACAAGACGTCGCCTTTATCATCGAGGACAAAACGATAGTCGGGACGATCCTTGAAGACCAGCGCATGAGCCTGACGCCAGGCGGCGCGGGCCAGACAGGCGCGCTGCAGCAACCGAATCTGTCCGGCGATGGCCGGATTGCCGGGCTGCCATGCGCTGTTGCCTTCCGCTTCCAGCCAGTCGGAGACATCGTCATAGGCCAGCTTGGCCTTGGATTCGATCCAGGCGGCAAAAAAGCGCGGTTCGTCGCCAAGCGAGCCATCGCCGTTAATGACCACGCGGCAGGCCAGCGCGGGACGGCGTTCGTTGGGACGCAGCGAACAGACATTATCGGACAGATCGCGCGGCAGCATCGGGATATTGAATCCCGGCAGATAATTGGTGAACGCGCGTTCCCGGGCAATCAGGTCAAGCTTGCTATCGGCCTTGACATAGGCCGTCGGATCGGCGATGGCGATAGTCATCACCAGCGCGTCGCCTTCGCCCGCCTCGACGTACAGCGCGTCATCCATATCTTCGGTGCTGGCGCTGTCGATGGTGATAAAATCCAGCGCGGTTAAATCTTCGCGCGGCAGGTTGTCGTCGTCCAGCACCAGCCCTGCGGGCATCGGCGGCGCCTCGCGCTCCAGGTTATGCCGGGCGAGGGTGACCCACCAGGGGGCGAAATGGTCGTCGCCGACGGTCACCAGTTGGGTGATCTCGGCATAAAATTGCCGGTCGCCCTTAAGCGGGTGGCGGCGCATTTCCGCCACCGCCCAATCGCCGGTCTGGAACGCATGCTCCACGCCGCGCACCGGTCGGCAGGGGATGACTTCACGGATCAGCGGATGGTTCGGCACGATGGACAGGCGGTCGTCCTTGAGCTGGACGCGGCCGACAAAGCGCGACAGGAACGGCTCCATCAGTTCTTCCGGCTCGACAATTTCCCGGTCTTTTTCAGAGCGCACAGTGGCGGTGATCCGATCGCCGTGCATGACTTTTTTCATGAACGGCGGCGGAATGAAATAGCTTTTTTGAGCATCGACTTCAAGGAAGCCAAACCCTTTCTCAGTGCCTTTGACCACGCCTTCGACACGCGGCGTCTGAGAGTGAAGTTGCTGTTTTAGCTGTGCGAGCAGCGGGTTATCTTGAAACATAATGTCCAGAAATAAGAAGGTAAAAAGGCTTCAATAACGGCAGACAGTTTTACGCGAATCGGCCGGCGGCGGCAAGTATAACCACCCGCTTGCCGATGAAAAAAGCCGCCCGCGCGGACGGCGGGCGGGTTGAGCGGCGAAAACGGGATTAAATAATGCGCGCGTCGGCGGCCACCGGGCTGCGTACCAAACGCACCGGCACCGATTTGGAGGTCGGGGTATGGGTGCCGTCGCCAAAACTCGACAGCGGCACCAGCGGATTGGTTTCGGGATAATAGGCGGCGAGGTTGCCGCGCGGGATATCGTAGCTTATCGCCTTGAATCCGCAGACTTTACGGTCGACGCCGTCGTGCCATAGCGTTTCGATATCCACCCGGTCGCCGTCGGCCAGTCCCAGCGTCGCCAGATCCTCCGGATTGACAAACACCACGTCCCGCTGGCCGTAAACGCCGCGATAACGATCGTCCATACCGTAAATGGTGGTGTTGTACTGGTCGTGCGAACGCAGGGTCTGTAAGGTAAAAGGCGCCGTCCGTGCGCCGATTTGCGGGAAAAGCGTGTCCGGCAGTGCGGCGGCGCTGAAATGCGCCTTGCCGTCGGGAGTGTTGAAACGCAGTTCGGCGGCGGCGTTGCCCAGGTAAAAGCCCCCCGGTTGTTCGCAGCGGCGGTTAAAATCGGCAAACCCGGGCAGGGTGGCCTCGATATGATCGCGGATCAGATTATAATCGCCCGCCAGCCGCGGCCAGTCGAGTTTTTCGCCGCCGAGCACCGCGTGGGCGATGCCGGCGACAATGGCGGTTTCCGAGCGCTGCAGCCCGGAGATCGGCGGGTTTACCCCTTCCGAGGCATGCACCATGCTAAAGGAATCTTCCACCGTGACGTACTGGCTGCCGGTGGCCTGCATATCCCGTTCGGTACGGCCCAGGGTCGGCAGGATCAGCGCGTCGGCGCCGGTAATCAGATGGCTGCGGTTGAGTTTGGTGGCGATATGCACCGTCAGGGCGCAGCGCCGGATCGCCTGCTCGGTGCGCGCGGTATCGGGCGCCGCCGCCGCCAGGTTGCCGCCGAGCGCAATCAGCACCCTAATTTCGCCGCGCAGCATGGCTTCCAGCGCCTCGACGGTGCTGTGGCCGGGCGCGCGCGGCGGCGTGAAGTCAAAATGCGCCGCCAGGCTGTCGAGCATGGCGGCGGAGGGCTTTTCATCAATGCCCATGGTGCGGTTGCCCTGCACATTGCTGTGGCCGCGTACCGGGCACAGGCCGGCGCCCGGCTTGCCCAACTGGCCGAACAACAGCTGCAGGTTGACGATTTCCCGTACGGTGGCCACCGAATGTTTATGCTGGGTCACGCCCATCGCCCAGGTGCAGATCACCCGTTCGGCCCGGCGGTAGATGTCCGCCGCTTCCCGCAACTGCTGTTCACTCAGGCCGGACTGGCGGGTAATGTGCTCCCACGTGGTGGCGTCCACCGCCGCCAGGTAGGCTTCTACACCCTGGGTATGCGCCTGGATAAAGTCAGCGGCAAACAGCCCCGGCTGGTTGTCCGCCAGGCGCCGGCGATGGGTTTCCAGCAATGCCTTGACCATGCCGCGCACCGCCGCCATATCACCGCCCAGGTTGGGCTGGAAATAGCGCGAGCTGATGCGTCCTGATTTGGGCGTCAGCAGTTCCAACGGGTTTTGCGGGTCGGCAAAGCGTTCCAGGCCGCGTTCGCGCAGGGTATTGAACGTGACGATACTGGCGCCGCGGTCGGCGGCGTGGCGCAGGCTGTGCAGCATGCGCGGATGGTTGGTGCCCGGATTCTGGCCAAAGACAAAAATGGCGTCCGCCTGCTCGAAGTCATTGAGGTGGATGGTGCCCTTGCCGACGCCGATACTGTGTTTCAGGCCGGTGCCGCTGGCCTCGTGGCACATATTGGAGCAGTCGGGAAAATTGTTGGTGCCGAACATGCGGCCGAACAGCTGGTAAAGATAGGAGGCTTCATTACTGGCGCGCCCGGAGGTGTAAAGCTCCAGCTGATTGGGATGGTCCAGTGCGCGCAGATGCTGCGCTATCAGGGCAAACGCGTCTTCCCAGCTTACCGGCGCGTAACGATCGGTCTGGGCATCGTAACGCAGCGGCTGGGTCAGCCGGCCCTGGTATTCGAGGAAATAATCGCTTTGCCGATACAGGGCGCTGACACTGTGTTGGGCAAAAAAAGCCGCGTCCAGCCCTTTGCGCGTGGCTTCCCAACTGACCGCCTTGGCGCCGTTTTCACAAAAACTGAAGGTACTGGTATTGTCGTCGCCCCAGGCGCAGCCGGGACAGTCGAACCCTTTGGATTTATTGACCCGCAACAGGTTACGGATATTTTTAAAGGCTTGTTTACTGTCGAAGACATAACGGGTGGTGGCTTCCAGGGAGCCCCAGCCGCCCGCGGCGCCGGTATAGGGTTTTATCGCAGGTTTAAATTTCATTATGGGTATTCGCAGGTGAATGATACGGGCTGAATGTTAAATAATCTTTAACGCCTTGCTCTTATGAAGTTAAGTTTAAGCGGTTCGGTATGGTGCGTCTAATCGAATGCGGTTATCGCAGCATAGAGCGGAACTATGGCGATCGCGGGGGCGGTCAGGGGGTGGTTATTTGTGATCCCGCTCTAAATTCCGCTCATCGGGCCGCGTTGCGGGCTGACGGCGGCGCAGGTTGACGCATAATTAACCTCTTGATGACACAACGAGATTACCCCGTATGAAAGACCTAGCCAGCCAAATCCACGGATTTGGCAAAGCGTTAATGATGCCGATTTCGGTTATCGCCGCCGCCGGTATTTTCCTCGGGCTGGCGGCGGCGATGCAGAATCCGGCGGTTACCGGCGAGGCGTTCGCCAATCTGCATTATCCGCAACTGGTTATCGGGTTTATCCGCCAGGTGGCGGGCGCCGTGTTCGCCAATCTGCCGCTGTTTTTCGCCGTGGCCAGCGCCATTGGCCTTGCCAAGGCGGAAAAACCCACCGCGGCGTTCGCCGCCGTGATCGGGTTTATCGGCATGCATGTCGGCGTCAGCGCCAGCCTGGCGGCGCAGGGCCTGACCGCCGCCACCACAACGGTGCCGGCCTTGACCGCGCACGGCATGGCCCAGAATGCGGCGTTGGTCTATTCCGCCGAATTTATTCCGATGCTGGGTATTTTTACCTATAACATGAGCGTGTTGGGCGGGGTGATCGCCGGGCTTATCACCGTGGCGCTGCATAATCGTTTTTATACCCAGGTATTGCCGACGGCGATCGGTTTTTTCGGCGGCCGACGGTTTGTACCTATCGTGACGGTGGTGGTGTTGCCGCTGGTGGGGCTCGGCCTGTCGTTTATCTGGCCCACCGTAGGCGCGGGCATTGCCTGGGTCGGCCAGCTGATTGGCAAAAGCGGCCAGTACGGTATGTTTTTATATGGCTTCGGCGAACGCCTGCTGATCCCGACCGGCCTGCATCATATTCTTAACGAGACCGTGCGTTTTACCCCCATCGGCGGCATGACGACGGTGGATAACCAGACCATCGTCGGCGCGCTGAATATCTTTAATACCGCGCTGACCCATCCCGGGCTGCTGAGCGATCAGGTGGTGCGCGACGCCACCCGTTTCCTGGCGCAGGGCAAGATCCCGGTAATGATGTTCGGCCTGCCCGGCGCGGCCCTGGCGATGTATCACTGCGCACGTCCCGAACATAAAAAACGCGTCAAGGCGCTGATGATGGCGGGCATGCTGGCGTCGTTCACCACCGGCATTACCGAACCGCTGGAGTTTTGCTTTATCTTCGTGTCGCCGGTGCTGTACTTGCTGCACGCCGCGCTGAGCGGCCTGTCGTTTATGCTGATGGATATACTGCAGGTGATGATCGGCAACGTGCAGGGCGGCGCCATCGATCTGGTGGTTTTCGGCATTCTGGGCGGGGCGAAAACCCACTGGTGGTATCCGGTGATGCTGGGGGTAATCTACTTTCCTCTTTATTATTATATTTTCCGGCTGGTCATCATCCGCATGCGGGTGGAAACGCCGGGACGCGAGGCCGAGGAAGTGGAGGAACCGGCGCGTAAGGCAGTGAGCGCCGATGAGCGCGCCGGGAATATTATCACCGGCTTGGGCGGCCAGCCGAATATCGCTGACGTCGATTGTTGTTTTACCCGTCTGCGGGTGCGGGTGAAGGATATGCGCCTGGTGATCGACCGCACGCTGATGCTGACCGGCGCCAGCGGCGTGAAGCGCGTCAGCGCTAACGATGTCCAGGTTATTTATGGGCCGCAGGTGGAAAAAATCGCCCAGGACGTCAAGACCTCGCTGGGCGTGAATACCTGAGGGCCGTCCGGTGCTATTGCCGGAGGCGGGCCGCCGGCGCGGCCTGTTCCGGCATGGCATCGGGCGCGATGATGTTATACTGGTTTCCTGCGCCCCCGCCAGTCAGAATCTATGGATATTAAACAGCTTATCTATTTATGTAACCTTGAGCGTGAACGCCATTTCGGCCGCGCCGCCGAGGCCAGTTTTGTCAGCCAGCCCACGTTGTCCGCCCGTCTGAAAAATCTGGAGCGTGAATTGGGCGTGGCCCTGATCCACCGCGGCAACAGTTTTCAGGGCTTTACCGCCGAGGGGGAGCGGGTGCTGACATGGGCGCGGGAAATCGTGTCGGTGTACCAGGGGCTGAAGCTGGACGTGGAGTCTCTTAAGCAGGGGCTGGAGGGGACGTTGCGTATCGGTATCGTGCCGCAGTGCGGTATTCCGCTGGCGCAGCTGCTGTATGATGCGCGTCTGAAGTATCCCGCGCTGGAGTTCCAGGTGACGGTGCTGAGCGCCGATCCGTTGCTGGAGGCGCTGACCAATCATAGCGTGGATATTGGGATCGGTTTTTTTGAACTGGGGCTGCTGGCCGAGCTGCATTATCAGGTGGCCGCCATTGCCGATCGCGGCGTTGAGCTGGTATTCCATCCGCGGCATTTTCCGCAGTTGGCCGCGGGGCATACCCTGACGCTTGCGGAGGTGGCGGCGTTGCCATTGTGTTTGGCCGAGCCGAGTCGTTATTTCCGGCGTTATCTTGACGAGCATTTTCGCGCCGGCGGGCTGCGGCCGCATATCCGGCTGGAGAGCGCGTCGATTTTCCAGTTGTTGCAGGGGGTGTTCGCCGGCTTGGGCTGCGGGATGATGCCGCGCGGGCATTTGTTGCCGGGGATGACGCCTGAGTTGCGTTCGGCCCTGATAAGCCTGCCGGTGATGAAGCGCCAGAGCGCGATTGTGATTACGGAGGCCGGGCGGGCGACGCCGCTGGCGAGGACGTTGTTTGAATTTGCGCGGGAGTGGCTGGCGCAACGCAATTAGGGCACGGTGGTGGGGGTGTCGCTGGCGGCTTGCGGCCGGGCTTGATGGTAGTCAGGCGAGGATTTCGCTGGCGGCTTGCGGCCGGGCTTTATGGTAGTCAGGTGAGGATTTCGCTTGCCATGCATTCGGTTGATCTATATATCGCCGGGTGCCGGCAAGCGACAAAAAGGGTGGTGCGCGCCACCCTTTTTGATTTCCCCGCGTCCGGCAGATCGTGCGCCGCTGCGCGGTCCCCGGCAGCGCCGTATCCCGGCTATTGGACCGCCCGGTAGCGCTCCCGGCGCAACCGGGCTTTCGCCGCTCCCGGCGGCTTATCCAGCCGAGATGTGCGCTGCCGGCGCACTCTATGCCGGCACAACACCATCGCCTGTTGGCAAAATAGCGCTTTGAGGTTATATGGGGTATGCACCTACCGGGAAAAAACAGTTCTGATTTTACCCAATCGCCAGGGGCAGAATATTAATTCCCAACGGCTAAATGCCAATATCCAATAGCTAAGAACTAAGGACTAAGAACTAAGAACTAAGAGGTGGGTGCTGAGTGCTATGAGGTGAATATTTATGTCTCACTTGTGGGCCTGATATTTCGCTATGCCAATGGCCTTTCATAATAGTTAACCGTATCTTGACGCCCGATCCGATCCTAAGCAACAGCGCTGCTATCGCTTCTTAATGTGCATTGCCAACAGCGACGCAGGTCCCGGCATAAAGCGCGCTGACGTTGCCTGTGACCCCGGCATGAGCCGCCGGGAGCGGCGAAAGGCCCGGTTGCGCTGGGAGCGCAAACCGGGCCGGTGCATAACGGGGGCATGGGTGACGGAAGGCATCGCGCAGCGACGCGCGACCTGCCGGGCGCGCGGAGGTCAAGGAGGCCGTCGCGAAACGGCCGCCTTGTCGCTTGCCGGCACCCGGCGTTACATATACAGCTCAACGCATGGCAAGCGAAACCCTCGCCGGGGCGACATAAACCTTACAAGCACGCCGTCCGCGAAACCCTCGCCGGGGCGACATAAACCTTACAAGCACGCCGTCCGCGAAACCCTCGCCGGGGCGACATAAACCTTACAAGCACGCCGCCCGCGAAACCCTCGCCGGGGCGACATAAACCTTACAAGCACGCCGCCAGCGACCCCTCGCACGAGGCGACACAAACCTTACGGCATGCCATGCCATAGAATGGGCCTGGTTTTATTCGGCGTCGAGTTCACCCATGGCGGCGATGCTGAAACCGCCGTCCACGTGGATCACTTCACCCGTGATGCCTGAGGAGAGATCGGAGCACAGGAACGCGGCGGTATTGCCCACGTCCTCAATGGTGACCACACGGCGGATCGGCGTGACCGATTCGCAGTGGGCCAGCATTTTCTTGAAGTTTTTAATGCCGGATGCCGCGAGGGTGCGGATGGGGCCGGCGGATATGGCATTGACGCGGATGCCCTGCGGGCCCATGGCATTGGCCATATAGCGGGTGTTGGCTTCCAGGGATGCCTTGGCCAGTCCCATGACGTTATAGTTAGGAATGGCGCGTTCGGCACCCAGGTAGGTGAGGGTCACCAGCGCGGAATTCGGGTTCAGCATAGGGCGGCAGGCTTTCGCCATGGCGACAAAGCTGTAGGAACTGATATCGTGGGCAATGGCGAAGCCTTCGCGGGTGACGGCGTTGACATAGTCGCCGTCCAGCTGGTCGCCGGGGGCAAAGGCGATGGCGTGCACAAAACCGTCAAAATTTGGCCATACGTTGGCCAGCTCGGCAAACAGCGCCTCGATGCTGGCGTCTTCGGCCACGTCGCAGGGCAGTACGATGCTGGAGCCGAGTTCGGCGGCAAAACCTTCCACCCGCGACTTCAGCTTGTCGTTCTGGTAAGTGAACGCCAGTTCGGCGCCTTCACGGTGCATCGCCTGAGCGATACCGAATGCGATAGAACGGGTGCTGGCCACGCCAGTGACCAGAATGCGCTTACCGGTAAGAAAACCCATAGCATTAATCCTTGTGATCATTATTACATGCGCGCGCCGCGTCTGTATGGCATGACGCCGGCGACGCTGCGTTTCGACGTTGATAAACCGGCGAAGTGTAACATATATCGCCGGGGGAGGTGTAGACCCCGCCGGTGCCAGCGTGACGTGACGCGCCCCGGCGTGCGCAGGCCAGGTGCGCGATCAGGCGATAACCCCGTCGCGCCGCCAGGCGTCGGCGGTCAGCGCTTCGCCGAAATGGCTGGTTATCAGGCGTTTGGTCAGGTCATGGAGCGGCGCGGCCAAAACATCGGCGGTATTGCCGCGTTCCACCACCTCGCCGTTTTGCATCACCATAATCTGGTCGCTGATATGCTTCATCATACCCAGATGCTGGGTAACATAAATATAGGCGATGCCGTGTTTGGCCTGCAGTTCCAGCATCAGGTTGATGATTTGCGAGCGCATCGACATATCAAGCGAAGCCAGGGCCTCGTCCGCCACGATAACCTTAGGCTGCAGGATCAGCGCCCGCGCCAGGCCAACGCGCTGTTTTTGCCCCGGCGCCAGCATATGCGGGTAATAAAACGCGTGATCGGGACGCAGACCAACCTGGCGCAGGGTTTTGTCTATGGCGCGCTCGCGCTCGGACGCGGGCAGATCGGTATTCAGCCGCAGCGGCACGTCAAGCAGTTGCCCGATGCGCTGCCGGGGGTTGAGGGCGTTGCTGGCGTCCTGGAAAATCATACGGATGCGTTGGCTGCGGTAGCGGTAATCGCCGAAGGTCAGGGGGTGATCGTCGATAAACAGCTCGCCGGCGGTGGGCGCCAGCGTGCCGGCCAGCATTTTGGCAAGCGTCGATTTTCCGGAGCCGTTTTCGCCGATAATCGCCAGCGTCTGGCCCTCGCGCAGGATAAAGCTGATGGGTTTAACCGCCTCGACCTGATGGCGGGTAAACAGTCCGGTGCGATAGCGGAAGGTTTTAGTCAGGTTGCGCGCTTCCAGCAGGGTTTCCATGCTTATTGCCCCTCCATGTTGAGCGGAAAATGGCAGGCGAACCAATGGTTTTTCACCGGCACCAAGGGCGGCATTTGGATACAGGTTTTCTGGGCGTAGGGACAGCGCGGCCCCAGGCGGCAGCCGATGGGCAGGTTTTCCAGGGACGGTATGCCGCCGGGCAGGGTGTTCAGCCGGCTTTTAGGCGGCATGGAGCGGCCGAAATCGGGGATGGCGCGCATCAGCGCCTGGGTATAGGGATGATGCGGCGCGGCGATCAGCTCCTCGCAGGTGGCGCTTTCCACCGTCTGGCCGCAGTACAGCACGTTGATCCGGTTGGCCCATTTGCTCATCATCTGAATATCATGGCTTATCAGCAGGATGGTGGTGTTGTTATTCTGGTTCAGCCCCGCCAGCAGGCGGAATATCTGCGCCTGGGTGGTGGGCTCCATGGCGTTGGTCGGTTCGTCGGCAATCAGCAGCCTGGGCTGGTTGGCCAGGGCGATGGCGATCATGACCTTCTGGCATTCCCCCTCCGTCAGCTCGTAGGGGTAGCTGCCCATGATATCCTTGTGATCCTTGATGCCGACCCGGTGCAGCAGCTCGATGGCGCGGCGTTTGCGCCAGCCGGGCCGTCGCCACCAGGTGCCTTTATAGGTCCAGCCCGGTACGGCCTGGCTCAGCTGGCGGCCGATGGTTTCCGAGGGGTCGAGACAGGACTGCGGCTCCTGGAAAATCATCGAGACGTTATGTCCGACCAGCCGCCGGCGCTGGCGCGGCGTCAACTGCAGCAGGTCGATATCGTCAAAACGGAACCGGTCCGCCGTGACGCGCCAGTTATCCTTGGTGACGCCGCAGATGGCTTTGGCAATCAGGCTCTTGCCGGAGCCGGACTCGCCCACCAGGCCGCGCACCTCGCCCTCCGTCAGGGTAAAACTCACCCGGTCGACGGCTTTGACCGGCCCTTCGGCGGTCATGAATTCAATGGTTAAATTACGGATATCCAGTAACGGCATTATTCCACCCCCGAGATCATGGCGCGGCGCAGACCGTCGCCCACGATATTGACGATCAGCACGCTGGCCATGATGGCGCCGCCCGGCAGCATCACCGTCCAGGGGGCGACATAGACCAGTTCCAGGGTATCGCCCATCATCGCGCCCCATTCCGGGGAGGGCAGTTGGGCGCCGAGGTCGAGAAATCCCAGCGCGGCGATATCGAGTATCGCCATCGACAGGCAGCGGGTAAATTCAGATACCAGGACGCTGGCGATATTCGGCAGCACCGCGTAGCGCAGGATATGCATCATCGACGCGCCGTCGATGCGCACCGCCAGCACGTACTCCTTGTCCAGTTCGTCATGCACCGCGTCATAGACCGTGCGCACGACGCGCGGCAACAGGGCCAGCCATACCGCCAGCATCGCATGCTCCAGCCTGGGGCCGAGAAACGCCACCACCACGATGGCCAGCAGCAGCGAAGGAATCGACAGCAAGGTGTCCAGCACATGATTGAGCACCGCCGAGCGCAGGCCGCGGGTGATGCCCGCCAGCACGCCGAGCGTGACGCCAAATACCGAGGCGGCGATGGTCACCACCAGCGCCGAGCCGAAGGTGGGCGCGGTGCCGGTCAGCAGACGGCTTAACACGTCGCGCCCCAGGTCATCGGTGCCGAGGAAAAACGACACATCGCCATAACGCGACCAGGACGGCGGCAGCAGTTGGTAGCCGAGAAACTGCTGATCGAGCGCGTAGGGCGCCGCCACCGTACCAAACAGGCATAATAACAGCAGGGCGAGAAACCCATAGAAGCCGATCATCGACAGGGCGTCATGATAAAATATGCGCCAGATATGGCGCAGCGGGCTGGGCATGCGTTTTTCGCGGTAAATATTATCTGAGAGCATACCATTCCTTATGGCGCAGCGGGTTCGCCAGCGCGCCTACCACGTCGGCCAGCACATTGACGCAGATAACCAGCGTCCCCACCACCATCACCCCGGCCGAGATGGCGGCGTAATCCTGCTGGCGGATGGCGTTGACCAGCCAGCGCCCAAGACCCGGCCAGCTGAATACCACCTCGGTTATCATCGCCAGGGTCAGCATGGTGGAAAACTGCAGGCCCAGCTTGGGAATAATCGGCGGCAGCGCGTTATGCAGGACGTGGCGGCGAATAATGGTGAACAGGGTCAGCCCGCGGGTCGCCGCCGCTTTGACATAATTGCTGCCGAACACGTCGGCGGTGCTGACCCGCATCAGCCGGATGACCTCGGTGGTGGGCGCCACCGCCAGGGCGGTGATAGGCAAGACCATGTGCCGCAGGGCGCTGGTCAGCATTTCATGGCGGTAGGGGGAATCGGACAGCCACGCGTCGAGCAGGGCGAAACCGGTGACCGGCCTGACCTGGTAAAGCAGGTCGTAACGCCCGGAAACCGGCAGCCAGCCAAGGTGCAGGGCAAAAAACAGCGTCAGCAGCAGGGCCAGCCAGAACACCGGCATCGACAGACCCAGGAGCGCGAAAACGCTGATGCCCGCATCCTGCCATTTATTACGCGTTACGCCGGCGATAATGCCGAGCGGAATACCCACCATCAGCGCCAGGATAAACGCCAGGATGCACAGCTCAAGCGTCGCCGGGAACACGTCGCGCAGCTGTTCGCCGATGGGCTGGCCGTTAATGCTCGACACGCCGAAATTCCCGTGCAGCAGGCTGTTGAAATAATAGAGGTAGGCGTCGGTCAGCGCCGCGCCGCCAAGCGGCGCGTGCGGGGTAAAATAGCTCAGGCTGAAGGCGACCAGCGTCAGCAGGATCAGGGTGATCAGCAGCAGCACCAGCCGGCGCAGGGTAAAGATAATCATGGTTTCTTTTCCTCGTTATCTTCCCGGTATACCCCGGCAAAGGAAGCGTTGCCGAAGGGGCTGAGCACCAGTCCCTTGATATCATAGCGATAAGCCTGCAGGCGCAGTGAAGACGCCAGCGGCAGCACCGGCAGCTCCTGCTCCAGCATTTTCTGCACGTTGCGATAGGTGTCCATCCGTCCCGACAGTTGCTGCGACAGCAGCGCCGCGCGCAGCAAATTATCAAACTGCGGCTGGCACCAGTGCGCGTAGTTGGTTTGGGAGCGAATGGCGGCGCAACTGAGCAGCGGCCGGAAGAAACTGTCCGGATCGTTACTGTCGGTAGACCAGCCGGCCAGGGTCAGGTCATGATTGTTGGCCATCAGCCGCGCTTCCTGGAACCGGCCCTCCACCGGCACGATGGTAAGCGTAATGCCTACCTGCGCCAAATCGGCCTGGATCAGCTCGGCGGTTTTCAGCGGACTGGGGTTATAGGACTGCGAGGCGGTCGGCACCCATAAACTCATCTCCAGGCGCTCTTTGCCCAGGGAGCGCAGGATCGCGCGCGCCTTATCCGGGTCATATTCAGTCACCTTGGCATCGTTGTCGTAAGCCCAGGAGGCGCGGGGCAAAATCGAGGCCGCGGTCTCCGCGGTGCCGTAATAAATCGATTGCATCAGGCGCTGGTTGTTGATGGACAGCGCGATGGCATGGCGCACCCGCGCATCGTCCAGCGGCGGTTTGGCGGTGTTGAACGCCAGGTAGGCGATATTCATCCCCGGGCGCAGCGTCAGGCGCAGGCGCGGATCGTCGCGCAGGATGGTCAGCTGGCTGGCGGCCGGATACGCCAGCACGTCGCATTCGCCGGTTAACAGTTTAGACAACCGGCCGATGCCGCCGGCCCCCAGGTCGATGACCACCTGCGCCATGCGCGGCAGCCCTTTCCAGTAATGGTCGTTGCGTACCAGGCGGATATACTGGCCCGCCCGGTATTCGTTCAGCATAAAAGGACCGGTGCCCACCGGCTGGCGGTCGATTTGCTCCTGGCGGCCGGCTTTGCTCAGCTGTTCGGCGTACTCCTGTGACAGCACCGGGGCGTAGTGGGTGGCGATATGCCACAGGAACGAGGCGTCCGGCGCGTTCAGGCGGAACTCCACCGTATCGTTATCCAGCTTCACCACGCTGTGCACCGAGTCGGGGAACTGCAGGCTGTCGAAGTAGGGATAAGCGCCGCCGTTGATGTCATGATAAGGATGGCGCTGGTCGAACATGCGCGCAAAGCTGAATACCACGTCGTCGGCGTTCAGCACGCGGGTCGGGGTAAACCAGGCGGTATGCTGGAAGGGCACGTTTTTGCGCAGGTGGAAGCGATAGGTGGCGCCGTTATCCAGCACTTCCCAGCTTTGCGCCAGCTCCGGTATCAGCCGGTAGGTGTAGGGGTCCACGGCCAGCAGGCGATCGTAGAGCTGGGCGGAAAGGGTATCCACCGTTAATCCGCTGCTGGCCATCTGGGGATTAAAGGTGTTCAGCAGTCCGTTGACGCAATAAACAAAACCGCTCTGACGTATATCCGGCGGCGCCGCCGCGGCGAACTGGCCGCCCAGCGTCAATAAGAGCGCCCACGGCAGTAACCGCAGGGACACCCTATGCCGGCGCCACGCGCGCCGCCATGCCGGCACAAAACACGCCTGCCAGGAAAACCATTTAATTCGCATATACGACTTACATCTCATGGGGCAATGATCCCAGTTTACCTTACTCTGCCTTGACACCCAATTCATGGCGCGAATATAGCTGACGCAACGGGTTAAAAAGCGCCAAGGCGGCGAAAAGAACCCCAATAATAGTATGGTAATGAGAATAATTATCAACAAAATGCTTTACAGACGATAGTGATAACTATTATCATCGTTTTGCTGTCAACCGACAGGCCTCGTTTGCCGGTTGTCAGCACGACATTGCTCACATTGCTTCCAGTATTATTTTAGCCAGCTTGGGTGCTGGCTTTTTTTTTGCCTGATCGTTACTCCCCGCCGCCCACCCTGATACCGTGTTTTTTCATCATGCCGCGCAGCTGGTGATAGGTCAGCGCCAGCAGGTCCGCTGCCTGGCGCTGGTTATAACGGGCTTGCGCCAGGGCGCGCTCCACCCATAGTCGCTCCTGCTGATCCAGGGTGCGCTTCAAATCCAGCGGCAGGGACGCCGGTTCGTCCGCCGCCGGGACGGCCGTCTCCGCCGGCGGCGTTACCGACGCAAACGGATCCAGCAGGATGGCGTCCAGCGGCCGTTCGGTGGTGTCATGGCGGTAAATAGATCGCTCGACGACGTTTTTCAGTTCGCGCACATTGCCCGGCCAGCCATAATCCAGCAGGGTGCGGCGCGCACGGGCGGTAAAGCCGGGGAACAGGGGCAGCCCTATTTCCCGGCACATCTGGATGGCGAAATGCTCGGCCATCACCATGATATCCTGCGGCCGTTCGCGCAGCGGGGGCAGCGCCACCACGTCGAACGCCAGCCTGTCCAGCAGATCGGCGCGAAAGCCGCCCGTTTTCGCCAGGCGGGGCAGGTCGGCGTTGGTGGCGCAGACCAGCCGCACATCCACCTGCAGCGGCCGGCTGCCGCCGACGCGTTCCAGCTCGCCGTATTCAATCACCCGCAGCAATTTTTCCTGCACCATCATGGGCGCGGTGGCCAGTTCATCAAGAAACAGGGTACCGCCGTCGGCGCGTTCAAAACGCCCCTGGTGACGTTTTTGCGCGCCGGTAAACGCCCCGGCTTCATGGCCGAATAATTCCGAATCCAGCAGGTTTTCATTGAGCGCGGCGCAGTTCAGGGAGATAAACGGGCCTTGCCAGCGCGGCGACAGGTAGTGCAGCCGCCGGGCAATCAGCTCTTTGCCGGTGCCCCGTTCGCCTATCACCAGCACCGGCTTGGTCAGGCGCGCCAAGCGGGACACCTGCTCCAGCACCTCGAGGAAATTATTGGATTGCCCCAGCAGATTATCATGGGTCTCGGTCATGGTTAATTTCGCCAATAATTGGTAATAATATTCACTATAACTGACGCATCGGCGCCGTCAATTTTAAAAGTTATTTTAAATCAATAAATTAAATTATCAGCGCTCTTGGCACGGTAATTGTAATGATAGGGTGGTGAAGGATGACGACATCTTTCGGCCATGACTGTTTATAGAGGATCAAGCTATGGGTATTTTTTCTCGTTTTACCGATATTGTGAATGCCAACATCAACGCACTGTTGGATAAAGCGGAAGATCCGGAAAAACTGGTGCGCCTGATGATCCAGGAAATGGAAGACACCCTGGTCGAGGTACGCACCACTTCCGCTCAGGCGCTGGCGGAAAAGAAACAATTGCTGCGGCGCATCGACCAGGCTGAAACCCAGCAGGCCGACTGGCAGGGCAAAGCCGAGCTTGCGCTGGCCAAAGACAAAGAAGATCTGGCGCGCGCCGCGCTGATGGAAAAACAGCGCCTGACGACCATTATCGCCACCCTGCGCCAGGATGTTGCGGTTATCGAGGAAACCCTCGATCGCATGAAACGCGAAATCGGCGAGCTGGAAAATAAGCTCGCGGAAACCCGCGCCCGCCAGAAAACCCTGACCCTGCGCCACCAGGCCGCGGCCTCGTCGCGCGATATCCGCCGCCAGCTGGACAGCGGCAAGATTGATGAGGCCATGGCCCGCTTCGAGCAGTTTGAGCGGCGCATCGATCATATGGAAGCGGAAGCGGAAAGCGTCGGTTTCGGCAAGCAGAAATCGCTGGACCAACAGTTCGCCGAATTGCGGGCGGATGATGAAATCAGCGCCCAGCTGGCGGCGCTGAAGGCCAAAATGAACCAAAGCGAATAATAAAAGCCACTTAAAGGAGCCATCATGGAAGCCGTGTCGATTGTGCTTGCCATTCCGCTGACCATTTTCATCCTGTTCGTGGCGCCGATATGGCTGTGGCTGCATTACAACAGCCGCCGCAGGCAGGGTTCGGCATTGCAGGCGCAGGACAGCCGCCGCCTGGCCGAACTCAACGCACAGGCGGCGCGCATGCAGGCGCGCATCCGGGCGCTGGAAGATATACTGGATGCCGAACACCCCAACTGGAGGCAATGATATGGCTCAACCTTTTAAACAGCCGCTTTACCTCAGGCCGGAAGAAGGCATGTTCAAAGGCGTCTGCGCCGGGGTGGCGCATTATCTGGACGTACCGGTGAAACTGGTGCGTATTATCGTGGTGCTGTCGATGTTCTTCGGCCTGTTTTTGCTGACCCTCGCCGCCTATGCCATCCTGGCCTACTGGCTCGAGCCGGCGCCGGCTGACGAAGCGCCGGCCGGCCGCTCGCGCATGCCGCCGGCCCAGCAGATCGAACTGCTGGAATTGCAGTTGCAGGACAGCGAGCAGCAACTGCGCGAGGTAGAGCGTTACGTCACCTCCGACACCTTCGGCGTGCGCAATCGCTTTCGCCAGCTGTAACGCCTTGCCGGCACTGTATGTCATGCCAAGGCGCGTAAGGGATGGCGTGCCGGGGGATACCGCGATCCTGTTACTCTTTATACTAGGATAAAGCCACTACTTTTATCGCCCGGACTTTAGGAGAATACTTGCTGCACGACCACACAGGAGGTATTTCATGCGCGTATTTCTCACTGGCGCGACCGGCTTTATCGGCGCGCGCATTGTACCCGAACTGCTGGCGGCCGGACATCATGTCCTCGGCTTGACAAGATCCGACGCCGGCGCCCAAGCCCTGGAGGCGGCCGGCGCGCAAGCCCATCGCGGCGCCCTGGAAGATCTCGACAGCCTGCGCGCCGGGGCAGCCGCGGCCGACGCCGTTATCCATACCGCATTCGATCATGATTTCGCCCACTTCGCGGCGAACTGCGAAAAGGACCGGCGTGCCATCGCCGCCTTGGGCTCCGCGCTTAAAGGCACCGATCGCCCCCTTATCATTACCTCCGGTACCGGCATGGGCGATGCCGGCCACGGCCAGCCCGCGACGGAGGATGTCTTTAACGCCAACCATCCCAATCCGCGCGTGGCGTCCGAGCTGGCGGGCCATGCGCTGCTCGAGGATGGGATAGACGTGCGCGTGGTGCGGCTTCCTCAGGTCCACGACACCGTTAAACAGGGGCTGATTACGCCCTTTATCGCCATCTCGCGTGAAAAGGGCGTGGCGGCCTATGTCGGCGACGGCGCCAACTGCTGGCCGGCGGCCCATGTGCTTGATGTGGCGAAGCTCTATGTGCTCGTCCTGGACAAGGGCAGCAGGGGCGCGCGTTATCATGCCGTGGCCGAGGAAGGGATACCGGCGCGCGACATCGCGCAATGCGTCGGCGCGGGGCTTGGCGTGCCGGTGGTTTCGCTGTCGGGCGGGGACGCGGCACCGCATTTCGGCTGGTTCGCCATGTTCGCCGGCATGGATCTGCGGGCTTCAGGCGTTTGGACGCGCCGGCAGCTCGGGTGGGAGCCGACCGGCCCGTCGCTTATGGCGGATTTGCAGCACATGGACTACTCGGTTGGCGCGGCGCCGGCCCGGAGGTGAGCTCGCCCGTCCGGCATCGGCGGCGGAAATTTGTTTGTTAGGCCATTGGGCGACATAATAGACTTCTTTCAACCAGGAGGAATATATGTTCGCTCAGGCCACGGTGCGGTTTTTTTGCTTTTTTTATGCCCCTTACCCATTGAAAGCGTTATGAGCCGGCTGCAAAATGATCTCGGCGCGTTGCTGAACCGCGGCCTGGACCGCCATTTGCGCCTGGCGGTTACCGGACTGAGCCGCAGCGGCAAAACCGCGTTTATCACCTCCTTTGTCAATCAATTGCTGATGGTCAATAACGGCGCGCGCCTGCCGATGTTTTCGGCCGTGCGCGACGGCCGTTTGCTCGGGGCCAAGCGGGTGCCCCAGCGCCATTTGGGCATTTCGCGCTTTGCCTATGACGAGGGCATCGCCGCGTTGTACGGCACGCCGCCCGCCTGGCCGGTGCCGACGCGCGGCGTAAGTGAAATGCGCCTGGCGCTGCGCTATCGTTCACGCGATTCCCTCTGGCGCCATATCAAGGATACCGGCACGCTGTATCTGGAAATTGTCGATTACCCCGGCGAATGGCTGCTGGATTTGCCGATGCTGGAGCAGGACTTCCTGTCCTGGTCGCGGCAGATGCACGGCCTGCTGCAGGGCGATAGGGCGCAATGGGCGGCGCCGTGGCTGGCGAAGTGCGCCGCGCTTGACCCACTGGCGCCGGCCGATGAGCGCGCGCTGGCGGATATCGCCGGCGCCTATACCGATTACCTGCTGCACTGCAAGCGCCAGGGCCTGCACTTTATCCAGCCCGGGCGTTTTGTCCTGCCGGGCGATATGGCCGGCGCGCCGGCGCTGCAGTTTTTCCCCTGGCCCGATGTGACGGACGACGGCGAGGCACGGCTGGCACAGGCGGCAAAAACGTCCAATCTCGGCATGCTGCGCGCGCGATATCACTATTACTGCCAGGAAGTGGTCAAGGGCTTTTATAAGCAGCACTTTACCGGGTTCGATCGGCAAATCGTGCTGGTCGACTGCCTGCAGCCGCTAAACAGCGGCCCCCATGCCTTTAACGATATGCGCCTGGCCCTGACCCAATTGATGAGAAGCTTTCATTACGGCAAGCGCAGCCTGTACCGCCGTCTGTTTTCGCCTTGTATCGACAGGCTGATGTTTGCCGCCAGCAAGGCCGATCACGTCACCACCGATCAGCAGGCCAACCTGGTGTCGCTATTGCAGCAACTGGTACAGGACGCCTGGCAAAATGCCGCGTTCGAAGGCATCACCATGGACTGTGCGGGACTGGCCTCGGTGCAGGCCACGCAAAACGGCCTGGTCGATCATCAGGGCGGCGCCATTCCCGCCCTGAACGGACATCGTCTGGAAGACAACCAGCCGCTGACCTTTTATCCGGGCGACGTGCCGGCCCGTTTGCCGGGCGCCGCCTTCTGGCGCGAACAGGGATTCGCCTTCGAAAATTTCCGTCCGCGCGCCATGGACCCCGACCGGCCGCTGCCGCACATCCGCCTGGATGCGGTGATGGAGTTTTTATTGGGAGATAAACTACGATGAACGATCCCGTAAAGCCCCGTATCGATTTTCCACCACAGCCGGACAAGCCGCTGGCGCCGCCGGCGGAGGCCGCGCTGCGCGCGAAGCTCACCTTTGAGCAGTTACAGGATGCGCAGTTTCATCCGCTGACGCCGCCGGAGCAGGAGCAGGATGAGGAAGGGCGGGCGGAGCAATTGCTTGTCAACGCCCTGCGGCCGAAACGCAGTATCTGGCGCCGCATGGTCATTGCCGGCACCGGGCTGCTGGTCGTCAGCGCGGGGGCGCAGGGGGCGCTGTGGGCCGCGCGCGCCTGGCAGCAGCACGACTGGCTGGCGCTGGGCGGGCTGGGCGCCGGCGCCCTGTTTGTCCTGGCGGGCGCCGGGTCGCTGGCCACCGAATGGCGGCGGTTATATCGCCTGCGCCAACGGGCCGGGGAACGCGACCGGGCCGGGGAGCTGCTGCGCAGCCACGCGCTGGGCCAGGGTCGCGCGTTCTGTCTGCGCCTGGCCAGCCAGGCCGGAATTGACGATGCCCATCCTGCATTGCGGCGCTGGCAGGCGATGCTGCACGATACCCACAGCGATCGTGAAGTGGTTATGCTGTACGCCAAAATAGTGCAGCCGGTCATCGATGGCCGGGTGCGGGCGGAAATCAGCCGTTCCGCGGCCGAGTCCGCGCTGATGATCGCGGTCAGTCCGCTGGCCATCGTAGACATGGGGTTTATCGCCTGGCGCAATCTGCGGCTTATCAACCGGGTGGCGGCGCTGTATGGCATTGAAGTGGGGTATTTCAGCCGCATCCGGTTATTCCGGCTGGTATTGCTGAACATCGCCTTTGCCGGCGTCAGCGAATGGGTGCGCGAAGTGGGACTGGACTGGATGTCGCAGGACCTGACCGCGCGCCTCTCCGCCCGTGTTGCCCAGGGCATGGGCGCGGGCCTGCTGACCGCGCGCCTGGGCATCAAGGCCATGGAACTGTGTCGTCCGCTGCCCTGGATAGAGGGCGACAAACCGCGCCTGGGGGACTATAGGCGGGAAATTATCGGCCAGTTGAAAAGCCTGATGGAGCGTAAACCCGCCCCCTGATGCTCCCGTCCGCTGCGCCGTGGCCCGCGCCGGGCGGAAAATTTTCCATCCTGGCAACTTTTTGTGACAGATGACTTCATCCCGGACGCGTCGCCACGTATTATGTAGCCAATATTGTCATCACGGGTAAGAGGCGTACATGCGTTTGGAAGTTATTTGTCAGGACCGCCTCGGTCTGGCCAGGGAATTGCTGGATTTACTGGTAGCGCGCGGTATCGATTTGCGCGGTATTGAAATCGACCCCAGCGGGCGGATCCATCTTAATCTGACTACGCTTGAAATCGACACCTTTCGGGCGCTGATGGCGGAAATCCGCCGCATCCCCGGCGTCTGCGACGTGCATACCGTCGCGTTTATGCCCTCCGAGCGCGAGCACCGCGCGCTGGAAGCCATCCTGGCCGCCATGCCGGAGCCGGTGTTGTCCATCGACCTCAAAGGCCGGGTGGAACTGGCTAACCCGGCCACGCTGGCCCTGTTCGGCCAACGCGCCGATCAACTGCACCAACAGCCGGTAAACCAGCTGATCGGCGGTTTTAACGTCGTGCGCTGGCTTGAGAGCGGCCGGCAGGCCGCCGAAAGCCTGCGGGTGGTGATCCAGGGCCAGGACTATCTGCTGGAAATCACCCCCGTTCAGCTGACCGGCGAAGACGGACAGCCCGCCACGGTGGGCGGGGTGATATTGCTGAAATCCGCCGTGCGCATGGGACGTCAGCTGCAGGAACACGCGCCGAACGATGATAGCGAATTCAGCCATATCATCGCCGTCAGCCAGGCCATGCGCCAAACCCTCGATCGCGCCAGACGGCTGGCGATGCTGGATGCGCCGCTGTTGATTACCGGCGAGACCGGCACCGGCAAGGATTTGCTGGCCCATGCCTGCCACCTGCGCAGCCGGCGCGGCAAACACCCGTTCCTGGCGCTGAACTGCGCCGCGTTGCCGGATGATGTGGCGGAGAGCGAATTATTCGGCCACGCCGCCGGCGCCTATCCCAACGCCCTTGAGGGCAAAAAAGGCTTTTTTGAACAGGCCGGCGGCGGCTCGGTCTTGCTCGACGAAATTGGCGAGATGTCGCCGAGCATGCAAAACAAACTGCTGCGCTTTCTTAATGACGGCACGTTCCGCCGCGTGGGCGAGGATCGTGAAATGCACGTGGATGTGCGCGTCTACTGCGCCACCCAGAAAAACCTGCTGGAACTGGTCCATAAAGGACAGTTTCGCGAAGATCTTTATTATCGCCTGAACGTGCTGACGCTCAGCCTGCCGCCGCTGCGCGACCGGCCGGACGATATCATGCCGCTGGCCGCGCTGTTTATCGCCCAGTTCTGCGATGAGCAGGGCATCCCCCGCCCGCGGGTCGCGCCCGACCTGGCCGCTATGCTTAACCGCTACGCCTGGCCGGGCAATGTACGCCAGCTGAAAAATGTTTTAACCCGCGCCATGGCCCAGCTGGACGGGGACGAACTGCGCGTCGCCGATATTGATCTGCCGGATTTCGACCTGACGCAGCCCATGGCGGAGGAAATCCTCGACGGGTCCCTGGATGAGATCAGCAAACGCTTCGAACGTTCCGTGCTGACCCGCCTTTACCGAACCTATCCCAGCACGCGCAAACTGGCCAAACGCCTGGGCGTTTCCCATACCGCCATTGCCAATAAGCTGCGCGAATACGGCCTTAGCGCCAAAAAATCCGGCGAAGAGGGCGAAAGCTGACGCCCGCGCCGCGCCGCGTAAATATCTTCATGACCTTGTGTTTGCCGGCAGGGTTGTTTAGTTTTGATTTATTATTGCTTATCTAAGGGGTCACAATGAGAGTAATGCGTTTCTATCCGGAGGCATGGCCGCTGCATACGCCGTTTGTTATTGCGCGCGGCAGCCGTACCGAAGCCCGGGTAGTGGTGGTGGAGATAGAACAGGACGGCGTCCGGGGCATTGGCGAATGCACGCCTTATCCCCGCTATGGCGAAACTGAGCAGTCGGTCATGGAACAGCTCGCCGCCGTGGTTCATCCGGTGGAACAGGATATCACCCGCGACGTATTACAGCAGCTGTTACCGGCCGGCGCGGCGCGCAACGCCGTCGATTGCGCGCTCTGGGACCTGGAACGCCAGCTGGCCGGCCAAACCCTGGCGCAAAGGGCGGGCGTGGCGCTGCCGGCAACCATCGCCATGGCGCAAACGCTGAGCATCAACGATCCGGAGCGCATGGCCGAGGCGGCGCTGGGTTACTGGCAGGCGGGGGCCCGGCTGCTGAAAATCAAACTTGACGACCGGCTTATCACCGAGCGCATGGTGGCCATCCGCGCCGCGGTGCCGGACGCCACGCTGATTGTCGACGCCAACGAGGCCTGGCAACCGGAAGGGCTGGCGTCCCGCTGCCAGCTGCTGGCGGATTTGGGCGTGGCCATGCTTGAACAGCCGCTGCCCGCAGAGCAGGATGCCGCGCTGCAGCATTTTATCCATCCGCTGCCCATCTGCGCCGACGAAAGCTGCCACACCCGCCAGCAGTTGCCCGCATTACGGGATAATTACGAGATGATCAATATCAAGCTGGATAAAACCGGCGGCCTTACCGAAGCCCTGCTGCTGGCGCAACAGGCGCGGGAACAGGGTTTCGGCATTATGCTCGGCTGCATGCTGTGCACCTCGCGCGCTATCGCCGCCGCGCTGCCGCTGACGCCCGGGGCGCGGTTTATCGATCTCGACGGTCCGACCTGGCTGGCGCTGGATGCCGAACCGCACCTCAATTTCGGCTGCGGCTCCATCACCCTGGGCTAAAATGGCTTCGTCTGCCGTCCGCCGCTCTTTTCGCCAAAATTTGTAAGTGACCTCGCCAATCGTGGCGGGGGCGCTGGCGGCTGGCGGGGAGGCCTAGGTTGCCGCGGTGGGGGTTTCATTTGCGGATGGCAAAATGGCCTATGTTGCCGCGGTGGGGGTTTCATTTGCGGATGGCAAAATGGCTTATGTGGCCGCGGCAGGGGTTTCATTTGCGGATGGCAAAATGGCTTATGTTGCCGCGGTGGGGGTTTCATATGCGGATGGCAAAACGGCTTATGTGGCCGCGGCAGGGGTTTCATTTGCGGATGGCAAAATGGCTTATGTGGCCGCGGTGGGGGGGCATTTGCGGATGGCGAAATGGCTTATGTTGCCCCAGTGGGGGTTTCGCTTGCCGTGCGTGAGGTGTTCATATGTAGTGCCGGGCGCCGGCAAGCGACAAAGAGGCCGTACCGCGACGGCCTCCTTGACCTCCGCGCGTCCGGCAGATCGTGCGCCGCTGCGCGGTGCCCGGCATCACCCATCCCGGCTTGTGGACCGCCCGGTATGCGCTCCCGGCGCAAACCGGACTTTCGCCGCTCCCGGCGGCTCATCCAGCCGTGATGCGCGCTGCCGGCGCACTCTATGCCGGCACCACGTCAACACCATCGCCTGTGAGTAAAACCGCGTTTTGGGGTTCCTAGCGGTATGCGATTACCGGAAAAATATCAGTATTGATTTTGCGCTAAAGTGTACAGCCTGATGGCTAATGGTTGAAAGCGTAATGCTTACTGTTAAAACTTAAGCTTAAAGTTGAATGATGACTGCAAGACTGCAAGACTGCAAGACTGCATGTCCAACATTTCGTTGTGTCAGCTGCATTCCACAGCAATTGCATCCCATGATGGTCAATCCTATCCCGACGCCAATCCCTATCCTAAGCAACAGCGCCGCAGTCACTTCATAAAACGCATGGCCAACAGCGACATGTGGACCGGCATAAAGCGCGCTGACGGCGCCTGTGACCCCGGCATGAGCCGCCGGGAGCGGCGAAAGGCCCGGTGGCGCCGGGAGCGCTAACCGGGCCGGTGCATAACGGGGGAACTGGCGGCGGAAGGCATCGCGTAGCGACGCGCGATCTGCCGGGCGCGCGGAGGTCAAGGAGGCCGTCGCGCTACGGCCTCCTTGTCGCTTGCCGGCGCCCGGCAATACATATGAACACCTCACGCACGGCAAGCGAAACCTTCGCCAAAGTGACATATACCCTGGCGCACCCTCACGCACGGCAAGCGAAACCTTCGCCAAAGTGACATATACCCTGGCGCACCCTCACGCACGGCAAGCGAAACCTTCGCCAAAGCGACATATGCCCTGGCGCACCCTGACGCTGGCACCCTCACGCACGGCAAGCGAAACCTTCGCCAAAGTGACATATACCCTGGCGCACCCTCACGCACGGCAAGCGAAACCTTCGCCAAAGTGACATATACCCTGGCGCACCCTCACGCACGGCAAGCGAAACCTTCTCCAAAGCGACATATGCCCTAGCGCACCCTCACGCACGGCAAGCGAAACCCCCGCCGCAGCGACATCACCATGGCGACATTCATCTTCATGTAAGCCCAATATTACCAGGACGGCGATCGCCAAACCTACACAAGACGTGTTAAAGGGACACCGTGCCGATGGGGTCGAATCGGGCGTGGTTTTCCCATCCGCCCGAACGCCCATGGCAGGGTATGGCCGCCGATACCACCGGACTTAAAACCGGCTGGTTAAAGTATGAGCGTCTCTCACCCGGCATTCCCATCGTAGATCAGCAGCTCAACCAGCGCCGCCAGGTAACGATCGGTGGCGGCGTCGGCCGACACGGCGGGAAGCTCGGCGGTAATACAGGACAGACCACGATCTGAGCACCAACTCCCGAACGAACCCGGCGTCTCGTAGCCCACGCTTGTCACCAAGGGCAGCGCCAGCCGCGCCGCCAGCCAGGCGCCCAAAGGCGATGGCACGGCCTCTTCCACGCAGGCCAGCGGCTCATGAAAAGACGCCACCCAGGCGGGGGCGAGTCGCGCCACCAATCGGCATAACGCCGCCGTTTCCGGCTCCGAGCCCGGTCCGGCGCCGGTGGACAGCAAGACATCCCGCTCCGCCGCGCTGCTGGTCCAACGGTACACCGTCTCCTCCGGTCGCCAGTTGGCGGCGGGAAAATTGCGGTTCAGGTCCACGCCGTTAGCATTAGCCCGCAATCCCAATTGGCAGCCGTCCGGATTTACCGCCAGGATCACATGATGACGCGCAGGATGGCCAAGCGTGCGCAGCGCGCACGACAGCGCCACCACGCTTGCGGTTTCGTCGCCATGGGTACCGGCGATAATCAACCCGGTATCCGGGGCTGGGGCGGCGGCCGGGAAAAAAAGCAACGGCGCGCCCAGCACCGACCGGCCGTAGGGCTCGCCCAGGGAAGGCAGCTTTCCCCGCCGCGCGCGTGGTTGAAATAACTCCATACTGTTTCCTGACCGAAAATAATACGTTACATTGATTCATCTACTTTAGCGCAAAACGTCCGGCGTTATTATCCCTGGCAGGAAAAACACCGGGAAAGCGCCGGGCCGCTCTGCACCGGTTACGATAACAAGGATAATGCCATGCCGCGTTTCAACCCTACCTTATGTGCGTCGTTTATTATCGCCCTGAGCGGCAATCTCTGGGCCGCCACGGTACCCGAAGGCACGCAGCTGGCCGAACAGCAGCACATCGTGCGCCATATCAAAGATGAACCGGCTTCCCTCGATCCGATCAAAGTGGTCGGCCTGCCCGAAGCCCAAGTGGTGCGCGATCTGTTTGAAGGACTGGTCAATGAGGACGCCAAGGGCAATCTTATCCCGGGGGTGGCGACCCGCTGGCAAACCAACGATAACCGCACGTTTATTTTCCACCTGCGCCACGACGCGCGCTGGTCAAACGGTGACCCTGTCACGGCAAATGATTTTGTCTACAGCTGGCGGCGTCTCGCCGACCCGAAAAACCTGTCCTCCTTCGCCTGGTTCGCCGAACTGGCCGGCCTGGAAAACGCAGCAGACATCACCGCCGGGAAACTTCCCGCAGAACGGCTTGGGGTCAGCGCGCCGGATGATTACACCCTGAAGGTGCAACTCAGCAAACCGGTGCCGTATTTTGCCAGCCTGACCGCCAATTTCAGCCTGTTCCCGGTGCATCGCGCCACGGTGGAAAAATACGGCAACGACTGGACCAAGGTCGGCAACCTGGTGGGCAACGGCGCCTTCGCCCTGCACGAGAGGGTCGTAAATGAAAAAATCGTCCTCACGCCCAATGAACATTACTGGGATCATCAGCATACGGTATTGACCCAGGTAACCTTTATTCCGCTCAATCAGGAATCGTCCGCCCTGAATCGCTACCTGGCCAACGATATTGATATCACCGAATCCTTCCCCAAAAACCGCTACCAGCAGTTGCTAAAGGATATTCCCGGCCAGGTTTATACCCCGGACCAGTTGGGCACCTACTATTACGCGTTCAACACCCGGCGCGCGCCCACCGACGATGTGCGGGTGCGCAAGGCGCTGTCCTATGCCATTGATCGTAAAATTATCGCCGAAAAAGTGGTCGGCACCGGCGAAAAACCCGCCTGGCATTTTACCCCGGATGTCACCGCGGGTTTCACGCCGCAGCAGAATTTCCTGCAGCGGCATTCCCAGGAAGAGCTGGACGCCGAGGCAAAAGTGCTGATGAAAGCGGCGGGCTACGGCCCGGAGAAACCGCTGACCCTGAGCCTGCTGTATAACACGTCGGAAAGTCACGAAAAAATCGCTATCGCCGTGGCCTCGATGTGGAAGAAAAAGCTGGGGGTAAACGTCAAGCTGGAGAACCAGGAATGGAAAACCTATATCGACAGCCGCAATACCGGTAACTTTGACGTGGTGCGCGCTTCCTGGGTAGGGGATTACAACGAGCCTTCCACCTTCCTGTCATTATTGACCGCCACCCATAGCGGCAATATCGCCAAGTTTAATGATCCCGCCTATGATCGCCTGCTCGCCGAGGCCAGCCGGCAAACCAATCCGCAGCGCCTCAGCGCGGATTACAATAAAGCGGAAGATATGATAGCCGAGCAAGCGCCGATTGCGCCCATTTACCAATATACCAACGGCCGTTTGATCAAACCCTGGGTGCAGGGGTATCCGATAACCAATCCGGAAGATGTGGCTTATAGCCAGACGATGTATATCCTCAGGCACTAAGTCCGCGCCGTTGCTTTATCACTGTCCGCCGCTTGGCGCATAGCCCTGTTAACCCGCTGAAGTTCTGCGGGTTATTGCTCTTCGTCGCGCTATATTATTTTGCTGGACGGCATCTGCCGTCGCCGTCAACGCCTTTTTGGGGCAAAGACGCGGACGGTATTTCTGACGGATTTTGCGGACTCCGCTTGTCGCGCATGGCCTGGAAATTCCGCGGTCTATCCCTGCGGCTTGTCCGGGTGGGGTTATTAATTGCAAATTACATTAATTAGTTTAATACTTAACTGAAATTCCCTGCCTCCTGCGCATAACAGTACGCCGTCGCAGCTGATGTAAAACCTGTAAAATCAAGGAATAGATGGATTATTCGCCGAATGGTGCCTTACGCCTGCTGCATAAGGTCGTCAATCATGCTTCGCTGCTGATCCATGCCGCTATTTTTATTGTGGTGGTGGCCTGCGCCATTATTTTCCTTGATACCTGGCAAATCTGGAATGCGCATGGGCGCGATCTGGTGAATGCCGAACAAGATTCCGCCAATCTGTCGCGCGCCCTTTCCCAGCATGCGGAAGACACCTTTTTGCAGGTGGATATTACGCTGCAGGATTTGATGGAACGCCTGGACACGGACGGCCTGTCGCAGGCGCGGCTGCCGCGCCTGCAAAAAGTCATGAGTGAGCAGCTTAAACTCCTGCCGCAGCTGCACGGCGGGTTTATTTATGACGCCCAGGGGCACTGGCTGGTGACGGCTTCGGGTATTATTCCGCCTCATGCCAATAATGCGGATCGCGAATATTTCAAATATCACCAAGCTCATAATGACAATCGCTTATATATAGGCAAGGTGATCCGCAGCCGATCCACCGGCGATCTGGTCATTCCGGTGTCGCACCGGATAAATAACCAGGACGGAAGCTTCGGCGGCGTGGCGCTGGCGACGGTCTATGTCAGCTATTTCCAGGAGTATTACAATCATTTCGCCATCGACAATGACACCGCCCTGGTATTAATGCTGGCCGATGGCACCATTTTATATCGCCGGCCTTATGAGGAAAGCGCCATCGGCCGGAGCATGGCCAAAAGCACGCTGTTTACCGATGTGTTGCCGCGGGCCAAATCCGGCAATGCAACGATTATTTCTTATTACGATAAGGTGGAACGCATCTTCGGCTATTCCAAGCTGGATCAGTATCCGCTGGTCATCGCGGCGGGTTTGTCTAAAAAGGAAGTTTTGCGTGGCTGGCTTACCGACAGTATTATTTTTGCGGCGGGCGGGGCGGGGATCCTGATCATTTTAACCCTGCTGGCATGGGCGCTGCTGCGGCAAATTAACTTCAGCCTGCGCTCGGAAAAAGACCTGCTTATCGCCCGGGACTTATTGACGGAATTAAATCAAAAGCTGGCTGTTCAGGCCCTGCATGACGGTCTTACCGGCCTCGCCAATAGGCGCCAGTTTGATATCGTGCTGCAAAATGAGATGCAGCGCGCCTGTCGCGACCTGACGCCGTTGGGGCTGATCCTGCTCGATATCGACTTATTTAAAAAATATAACGATATCTACGGCCATGTCTCGGGGGATGAATGTTTGCAGCGGGTAGGACAAACGCTGCTGGCGCTGCCGCGCCGGGTGAACGATCTGGTGGCGCGTTACGGCGGGGAAGAGTTCGCCGTTATTCTGCCCGGCACGGATCTCGCCGGCGCGCGTACGTTTGCCGAGACGGTGGTCAGGGCGGTGCATGAATTGCAAATCCCCCATGACGCCAGCCCCTTTGGCGTGGTGACAATCAGCGCCGGCGCCCACGCCGCCATGCCGGTGAGACCGGAAGATACGCCCGCCGCATTTATCCGCAGCGCCGATGCCGCGCTGTACGCGGCCAAAAGCCGGGGCAAAAACCGCGTATGCGACGTCCGTCCGCGCGCATAGCGGGGGTGCCGGCATCACGTGCTGTAACCTCGAGGTTTTATAATTCTTTATATCTTCCCGTTTGGCGCTAGACTTGACATCAATCCGTGCCGAATCGTGCCGAATAAGGAAAAAAAGTTGGAAGTACTCGATCGTGAAGCCTTGCATATCAACGGCGTGGTCTACGCCGGACAATTAGACGGCCAGGGCGGCATTACGCCTATCGAGGCCTCGGACATTGCGCATTGCCTCCATCCCTGTTGGCTGCACCTGGATACGGAACATCAGGCCAGCATGGAATGGCTGGCCACATCGCCGCTGATACCCGATCCGGTGCGCGAATCGCTGGCCGGCAACAGCACGCGGCCGCGGGTTAACCGCATTCCCGAAGGCGCGCTGATAATTTTGCGCAGCATTAACTTCAATACCGAGGAATACCCGGAAGAGCTGATTGTCCTGCGTATCTATATCACGGAAAAACTGATCGTCACCACCCGTAACCAGCCGATCCAGGCGGTGGAGGAGATGCTTGACGAATTGCAGAAAAAACAGGGGCCGGTGGACAGCGGCAACTGGCTGGTGGATATGTGCGATACCCTGACCGATCACACCAGCGAGTTTATTGAAGATATGCATGACCGCATCATCGTATTGGAAAACGATCTGCTGGACCAGCAGATCCCGCCGCGCGGCCAGCTGTCGAAACTGCGCAAGCAGCTGATTGTCCTGCGGCGCTATATGGCGCCGCAGCGCGATGTCTTCGCCCGCCTGGCCAGCGAGCATTTGCCCTGGATGGGGGATGACGACCGCAGGCGCATGCAGGATATCGCCGATCGCCTGGGGCGCGGCATCGACGATATCGACGGCGGCATTGCCCGCACGGCGGTGATTGCCGATGAAATTAACTGGATTACCGCCGAGTCGATAAACCGCCGCGGTTATACCATGTCGCTGATGGCCATGGTTTTCCTGCCGACCACCTTTCTTACCGGTTTGTTTGGCGTCAACCTGGGCGGCATCCCCGGCGGCAATATGCGTTATGGTTTCAGTATCTTCTGCCTGGCGTTAATTATCTTGGTGCTTTGTGTGGCGCTATGGTTAAAACGGCGTAAATGGTTATAGCCATATGCATAGCGTGGCGGCGATGCGCGGCAAAATTTACGCAAAAAACGCAAAAAAGCCGGCTAATATTGAGCAATATCAAAAAGCAGGGGCGCGGGATGGGGCACTATCGATCCCGCAGGTGAATGCAACGTCAAGCGATGGGCGTTGCGCTCCATATTGTCTTACTTCCTTTTTTGAATTATTGCATAGCATATTTAATTCATACGATGCCGGGTTTATTAACCTGGCATTTTTTTTTGGTTTTTCCCCGGCGGGCATATTAACCGGGCGGCAGGGCGGGGATTTGTCCTTACCCCAATTGCCCACTATCCTTAACGTGAGTCCGCAGCAAACGCGCTGCTTTGATAAGACCCTTTAAAGAGGTGGACAGTATGCCTATGACTATGACACCCCGGGTGCGCCAGGCACCGGTTCCGTATCGAATGAGCATTCCAGGCGATCCGATACCGGAAGAACCCATCCCGACCGATCCGCCGCCGATCCCGAACCCACTGCCGGATCCGCCCCTGGAGCCGCCCTATAATCCCGACCCCAAGCCGATACAGGACCCGCCGCCGCATATGTGGTAGCTCGCGCTATTTTATTTCCACGACGTCGAGGCGCGCGCCGACAGGCGGCAGGGCATCAACGTCATCATCCGCCAGCCAGCCCGCGGGCTGCGCCGGCAGTTCCAGCGGGTCAAACGCCATATCGCCGCCGTCGATGATGTCGCCGCCGGCATGCAATTGCCTGAAATCAAATAACCCGCCGTCGGCGAGATGGGACGGCACCACGTTTTGCATCGCGCGGAACATGGTCTCCAGGCGCCCCGGGTAGTGTTTATCCCAGTCCCTGAGCATATTGCCTATCACCTGCCGCTGCAGGTTGGGCTGCGAACCGCACAGGTTGCAGGGGATAATGGGAAAGGCGCGCGCCTCGGCAAAGCGCTCGATATCCTTTTCGCGGCAATAGGCCAGCGGGCGGATGACGATATGTTTACCGTCGTCGCTCATCAATTTCGGCGGCATGCCTTTTAACTTGCCGCCGTAGAACATATTCAGGAATAGTGTCTGCAGGATATCGTCGCGATGATGCCCCAGGGCAATTTTATTGGCGCCAAGCTCGGTGGCGGTACGGTATAAAATGCCGCGCCGCAGGCGCGAACACAGGGAGCAGGTGGTTTTACCCTCGGGGATCTTATCTTTAACGATACCGTAGGTATTTTCTTCAACGATTTTATACTCGGCGCCCAAGGCATCGAGATAGGCGGGCAGGATATCGGCGGGAAAGCCCGGCTGCTTTTGATCCAGGTTGACCGCCACCAGCGAGAAGCTGATCGGCGCGCTTTGCTGTAGATTGCGCAGGATTTCCAGCATGGTGTAGCTGTCCTTGCCGCCGGAGAGGCATACCATGATGCGATCGCCGTCTTCGATCATATTAAAATCGGCAATGGCCTGCCCGACGTTGCGGCGCAGGCGTTTTTGTAACTTGTTCAGGTTGTACTGCTCTTTTTGGTCGACCACGGTGGTTATGCCTTTGACTGTTACCGGCGCGCCGCCAAGCCCGCGGGGCCGCGATGTGAGGACTCTTGTCGGGGATTGTACGCGATTATGGCGGCGACGTTGAACACTTTCAGTTGGGGAAATCCTGCATCAGCTTTTGGTTGATGACCGCCGCCGCCTGGTTGCCGCGCTTGATGTGGGTTACCAGGATTTCGTTCGATTGGGTAAAGCGGTGGCCGACGCGGACCCGGTACGACTTGGTCAGCCAGCTGAAAAACCCGGTGTCAAACGTGGCCTCGTCAATATCGCGCCATTTGACGCCGCCGACGCCTTTTTTCCACGGCAATAGGCCGCGGAACACCCAGACGCCGTCATCATCATAATAAAATACGAAACGCCTGCGCCAGGCAAAATCGTAGATTACCTTGATAATAGCCACAAACAGGATACCGTAGCCCACCAGGATGTAATTGGCGTCGCGCGCAGACTGCGACACGATAAGGCCGATGGCGCCCATTACCAGAAACAGCACCACGGGGCGAATATAGGCCACCCATGAGAGATAAAAAACGTCCTGCGCCGGCTGTTGCACCGCGAAGGTCACGTCGCCCTGATCCATTGCGTACCTGAATAATCGCTAAATTATGCTTAATAATAACCCCTGGGGCGGCGACTGGAAAGTCCATGCCGCCTCATGGCGTCGATATTCGCCGCCTGCCGGCCCGCAGCGTTGATAACGTAACGCCGGCGGTCGGCTATTCCGCCGCGTCGGTTTTACCCGCCATGCGGGCCAGGAAGTCATATTTCGCCTTCAGGTCTTTTTCCGCCGCCTGGTATAGGGCCGCGGCCACCTCCGGCTGCTGGGTATTCAGCCGCCGGAAGCGCTGCTCGTTAAGCAGTGTGGTGCTCAAATCGCTGCTGGGCGGGCGCGAGTCCAGCGCCAGCGGCAATTTGCCTTCGTCGCCGCGGCGGGGGTCGAACCGGTACAGCGGCCAAAAGCCCGTGGCGGTGAGCTGGCGCATCTGATCGTGGCTTAGCGCCAGATCATACCCATGCTCCTCGCACGGGCTATAGGCGATGATCAGCGACGGGCCCGGATAGGCTTCCGCTTCCTGGATGGCTTTCACCGTCTGGTTAAGCTGGGCGCCGAGTGAAATCTGCGCCACGTAGACATGGCCGTACATCATCATGCTGACGCCCAGATCCTTGCGGGTTTTGCGTTTGCCCTGTTCACCGAATTTGGTCACCGCGCCCAGCGGTGTGGCCTTCGACTGCTGGCCGCCGGTATTGGAATAACATTGGGTATCCAGCACCAGTATATTGACGTTTTCCGTCAGGCTCATGACGTGATCCAGCCCGCCGAAACCAATATCATAGGCCCAGCCGTCGCCGCCGATAAGCCAGATGGATTTATCCACCAGGTAATCGGCGTCTTGCGCCAGCTGGCGCAGGCCGGCGTCGACGCTCTGCGTTTGCAGCAGCGGGCGCAGTTCGGCGCGAAGCCGCGTTATCTGCCCGCGCCGCGTTTCCACCGCCACGCCGTCCGCCCGCAGTTCGCCGACCAGATCCGCCGGCAACAGCGACGCGTGCTCTTCAAGCAAACGCAGCACGCGCCGGCGATGGTGATCCACCGTCAGGCGAAAGCCCAGGCCGAACTCGGCGTTATCCTCGAATAACGAATTGGCCCACGCCGGACCGCGGCCTTCCGCATTGGTGGTGTAGGGGGTGGACGGCAGGTTGCCGCCGTAAATGGAGGAACAGCCGGTGGCGTTGGCGATTAACAGCCGGTCGCCGTACAGTTGGGTCAGCAGCTTGATATAGGGGGTTTCGCCGCATCCGGAACAGGCGCCGGAGTATTCGAACAGCGGTGTAATCAGCTGTGAGGTGCGGATATCGATGCGTTCCAGCTGGGACACGGCCATCTCGGGCAGATCCAGGAAAAAGTCATAATGGATTTTTTCCTCCTCCACATGCTCCAGCCGCGAGGCCATGTTAATGGCCTTGATGGCGGGATCCTGCCGATCCTTGGCCGGGCACACCTCGACGCACAGGTTACAGCCGGTACAGTCCTCGGGCGCCACCTGCAGCACATATTTCTGGCCGCGCATATCACGGGATTTCACGTCCAGCGAAGCCAGGCCGGCGGGGGCGGCGGCCATGGCCTGCGGCGCCACGACCTTGGCGCGGATGGCGGCATGGGGACAGGCGGCGACGCAATGGTTGCACTGGGTACACAAATCCGGCTTCCAGAGCGGGATTTGTTCGGCGATATTGCGTTTCTCCCAGCGGGTGGTGCCGACCGGCCAGGTGCCGTCGGGCGGCAGCGCGGAGACCGGCAAGGCGTCCCCCAGGCCCGCCAGCATGGCGGCGGTCACGGTTTTGACAAAGTCCGGCGCGGCGTCGGAGACCACCGGCGGACGCATGGGGCTGCGATCGTTAACGTCTTCCAGCGGCACGGCGAACAGGGCTTCGCGCGTGGCGGCCAGCGCCTGCCAGTTACGCTCCACCAGTTCCTGGCCTTTGCTGCGGTAGCTGCGGGCAATGGCCGACTGCAGCTCCGCCAGCGCGCTGTCCGCAGGTAGAATCGCGGCCAGCTGGAAGAACGCCATTTGCATTACGGTATTGATGCGCGCGCCCAGTTGGCATTCGCGGGCAATCTGCGCCGCGTTGATGATATAAAACCGCGCCTGGCGCGCCTTCAGCAGCGCCTGCACTTCTTGCGGCAGGCGCGCCCAGATCTCATCGGCGCCATAGGGGGTATTCAGCAGGAAGATACCGCCGGGGCGCAGCCGCTCCACCATCTGGTATTTATCGATAAACTGCGACTGGTGGCAGCCGATAAAGTCGGCGTGGCTGATAAGGTAGGCGGAGTTAATCGGTTTTTCGCTGACCCGCAGGTGGGAAACCGTCAGGCCGCCCGCTTTTTTCGAGTCATACACAAAATAGCCCTGGGCGAACAGCGGGGTGCTGTTGCCGATAATTTTAATATTATTTTTGGTGGCGGACACCGTGCCGTCGCTGCCGAGTCCGTAGAACAGCGCCTCCAGCTTTGCCAGGCGCGGCAAATCCGCTTGCGGCAGGGGGAGGGACAGGTTGGTGACGTCGTCATAGATGCCCACGGTAAAGCGCGGCTTGGGCCGCGGCAGGGACAGCTCGTTGAAAATCGCCAGCACGCAGGCCGGATCGAACTCTTTCGACGACAGGCCGTAGCGCCCGCCTATGGTACGCGGCAGGCTATCCCGCTGTCCCTGGCTGTAGGCTTCCGCCAGCGCGGTCATCACGTCCAGGTAAAGCGGTTCGGCCAGCGCCCCCGGTTCCTTGGTGCGGTCGAGTACCGCGACGGCCTTGACGCCCGGCGGGATCTCGGCCAGCAACGCATCGGCGCGAAACGGGCGATAGAGCCGCACCTTGACGATGCCGACCTTTTCACCCCGGGCGAGCAGGGTATCAATAACTTCTTCACAGGTGCCGATGGCCGACCCCATCAGGATAATCACGCGCTCGGCCTCGGGATGGCCGTAATATTCAAAAGGACGATACTGGCGGCCGGTGGCGCCGGCGAAGGCGTCCATGGCCTGGCGCACATGGTCGTAAGCCTGGTGGTACCAGGGGTTGGTGGCTTCGCGCGACTGGAAATAGGTATCCGGATTGGCCGAAGTACCGCGAATCACCGGGCGATCCGGCGTCAGCGCGCGGGCGCGATGGGCGTCGATGGCCTCCTGCGGCAGCAGGCTTTTCAGCGTGGCGTCCGCCAGCGGCGCGATTTTATTGATTTCATGCGAGGTGCGGAAACCGTCGAAGAAATGGATAAACGGCAGCCGGCTATTGAGACTGGCAATCTGTGATATCAGGGCGAAATCCTGCGCTTCCTGTACGCTGGCGGCGCAGAGCATCGCGCAGCCGGTCTGGCGTACCGCCATCACGTCCGAATGGTCGCCGAAAATCGACAGCGCGTGGGTGGCCACGGTACGGGCCGCCACATGCAGGACAAACGGCGTCAACTGACCCGCCAGTTTATACAGCGTTGGGATCATCAGCAGCAAACCCTGCGACGAGGTAAAGGACGTGGATAATGCGCCGGTCTGCAGCGCGCCGTGCACCGTGGCGATGGCGCCGCCTTCGGACTGCATCTCCACGACGCGGGGAACATCGCCCCAGATATTGGCGGTGCCCGCCTCGGACCAGGCATCGGCCTGCTCCGCCATGGTGGAACTGGGCGTAATCGGATAAATGGCGATAACTTCATTAATGCGATAGGCCACCGAAGCGACTGCGTTATTCCCGTCTGTGGTGATCATGCTGTACCTTTTCTGTTCACGGTTGATAACCCATAAATCATTGGGTTACCCCTTATGGGCGCCAGTATACCAGTAGCAACCCTAGGGGATTTTTGCTTTTGTGCGATGAAGCGCGCGGATAATTGTAAAACCGGCCCCGCAAGACTCGACGTCAAGACGCTGTGCGACTAGAATGCAAGCTTCAGACTATTCCTAGTACAATTATTACGGAGCTGATTAATGACGTTTTCACGGTGGTTGATGGCAACATCCGCGCTATTATTAGTCGCCTGCAGCAGTTCCAATAATGACGAGCCCGAGCAGATGGGCCAGCAGGCTACCACCGCCAGCCTGCCGCAGCGCGTGGACGTGCCCAATACCCCCCGCTGCATGAACGCGGGCGGCACAATGACCCTGGCGCGCCAGCTTGACGGCACCACGGTGGGCATGTGCCAACTGGCCAACGGCAAGCGTTTTTAAGCATCCCGCTCCCATCCCCAGCCAGGCAATACGTTCTTGCCTGAACCCTCGGGCAACGCCGGTCCGATAGCGTTACGGGGAGCCCCCTGATGGCATAACATCGTGGTCCTGCTGGCAACTGCCGTTGACAGGGGCCAGGATCGCTACCCGTCCATCAAGGATAAAACGCTATTATGAACCCATTTCTGAATAAACTCTCCCCTCCCGCCATGCCTGATGCCGCCGGTTTATCCCCGGCGGGAGATGATGCTGCCCGGCGGCGGGCGCCTTGGCCGCGGGCCGTCAGCCACGCGCCCGCCGACATCAGCCTCGCGCCTGCCGGCATCGGCCGGCAGCGCAAGCGCGACGCCGCTGTCGCCGGGCAAGACGCCGGCGCTGTCGTGCCGGTAAAAATCAGGTGCTGCGAACCGGGCGCCGCCTTGGCTGCCGGGAGCTCATGGTCTGCCAGCCATTTTCTTGCCGCATGCGGCGCGTTTGGCGAAAGTATCGAGGCGCTATGCCGGGATGTGCAGGCCCTGCTACAGGATATCAATGCCGGCGCGAGGGAGGATGGGGGCGCGACACAGATCAACTGCCCGAGGCAGTTCGACCGTCTGATGGACGTAATGGACCGATATGTGCAATGGCTGCGGGAACTGAATAATGACGCTTATCCGCTGGAGGCAATAAGAGCCGAGGTACAGGAGAATTTGACCCGGCTGGGTCCTTATATCGATAAAATGAGCCTGCTAATCGAGAGAATGGGCTTAATCACTGACGCCAGGTAACCCCCAGCCGCGTTTAGGCCGGCCCCGCGTATCATCAGGCGGGGCCGGCCGGGTATCAGGCGGTAACCAGGTTCGGGCAGTGCTCGCCCTGGCTTAGCTGGCGCAGGTTTTCCAGCGTAACCTCGCCGATGCTGGTCAGCGCTTCTTCGGTCAGGAACGCCTGGTGGCCGGTGAACAGCACGTTGTGACAGGCGGAGAGGCGGCGGAACACATCATCCTGGATTACGTCGTTGGAGTTATCTTCAAAAAACAGATCGCGCTCATTTTCATAGACATCCATGCCCAACGCGCCGATTTTCTGCAGCTTCAGCGCTTCTATGGCCGCCTGCGAATCGATCAGGCCGCCGCGGCTGGTGTTGATAATCATCACGCCGTCCTTCATTTGCGCGAAGGCTTCCCGGTCAAGCAGATGGTGATTTTCCGGCGTCAGCGGGCAGTGCAGGGTGATCACATCCGATTGCGCGAACAGGGTCTTTAAATCCACATATTCGGCGCCCAGCGCCAGGGCCTGGGCGCTGGGGTAGGGATCAAACGCCAGCAGGCGCATGCCGAAGCCTTTCAGGATGCGCATGGTGGCGACACCGATTTTACCGGTGCCGATCACCCCGGCGGTGCGGTTGTGCATATTAAAGCCGATTAAGCCCTCAAGGGAAAAATTGGCGTCGCGGGTGCGCTGGTAGGCGCGGTGAATGCGCCGGTTCAGGCACATCATCAGGCCGATGGCATGTTCCGCCACCGCTTCGGGCGAATAGGCGGGTACCCGCGCCACCTGAATGCCAAGCTCTTTGGCCGCCGCCAGATCGACATTGTCGAAGCCGGCGCAGCGCAGCGCCAGCAGCTTTACGCCCATTTCGGCCAAGGCCTCCAGTACGTCGCGCCCGCCGTCGTCATTGACAAAAATACACACCGCATCGCAGCCTTCAGCGGTCTTGGCCGTACGCGGCGTCAATTGAAATTCGAAAAATTCTATTTCAAAGCCAACATGTTCATTTACCTGTGACAAAAATTTATGATCGTAATTTTTAGTGCTGTAGACGGCTAGTTTCATCAGTCCTACTCCATAAGATCGGCCGGCAGGTGGCGCGGTATCATTCAATGTATCCTTCTCAGACGGATAAAAGTACGCGTTTGTGCCGTATCACCTAAAATGTTGCGTGGAATATAATTATGGTATCTTGCAGGCTTAGGGACAATAAGGAATGTCATGACCGACGCATCAGGCGCATACAGGCGCACAGGCCTTTTTCTACGCCGTTCCGGAGCGGTTGCCCTGTTGCTGCTGGCGCTTCTTGGGCTGTCGGTGGCAGTGGGGTGGTTTTTTTTACCGCTCTGGCTGCCGGTGGCGGCGCGGTTGGTGCTGCCCGCCGATGTCGATATTACCCTGACCGGTCGCCCGAGCTGGCATCAGGGGACGGTGATCCTGCCCGGCTTTGCGTTAAACCGTCCGTCCTGCGTCTGGATAACCGGCCAGAATATCAGCGCCCGGCGCCAGGACGGCGCATGGCGCATCCTCGCCGGCCAGGTAACGGTGGACAGCACCTGTAATGCGCCCCGCGCGCGTGAAGAAAGCGGCGAGCCGCTGACCTGGGCGGCCGTCGAGCAGGTTCTGCCGCGCTTTACGCTCGGCATCGGCCGCCTGACGGTGGCGCCCTGGCAGGCCTATGCCGGCGGACTGGAACTGGAGCATCTTGCCGCCGGCACCCGGGCATATTACCACAATGAACATCTGCGCCTGGCCTTGTCGTTGCGCGATCGTCAACTGTCGATAAGCGACTTGACGTTTACCGGCGCGCAACCGCAGCCCCCGCGGGCCTTACCGGCGCTGCCGGTCTTCAACGCGCCCTTCGGCTTACAGAACCCCGCGCCGGCGTCGTTAGCCGCGCCGCCCCAGCCGGCACCGCTATTTCCCGCGCGACCGGCGGTATTATCCGGGGCGCTGCGCATCGGGTTAACCGGGGATATGACGTTGTCGCCCCAGGTGATGATGCCGCCGGAACAGGGCGAACTGACCGCCGGCCTGGTTTTGCCCGACGGCAGGCCGGTGAACGCCGATATCAGCTGGCGGCAGCGGCAGGGGGCGTTATTGGTGACCGACGGTCAAACCGATATCAGGCTGGCGCGCTTGCCCTGGCGCATCGCCGGCGATGACCTACAGATTACCGACGGCGAGTGGCGCTGGCCCTATGCCACCCAGCCCCTATCGGGCAATATCGCCCTGACCCTGGCGCATTGGCTGGACGGTCCCGACGCGCTGGGATTAACGGCGCGCATGAATATGCTGACCCAGGGCCTGCGCGGCAGGGCCAATGCCGTATTGACCGTCGGCCCCGGCCCGCTGCGCCTGAGTGACAATGCGCTGGATTTCCGTTTTACCGGCACGGCTAACCAGGGGGGGCTCTCGTTAAGCGCGTCGATTCCCGGCCAGTTGCGTGGATTGCTGACCGATCCGACCCTGGCGCTGCTGCCCGGGGCGTTATTGCGCGTCACCGGACTGATTTCCGAGGCGCTGAGCATTAACAGCGCGCGTCTGCCCCTGGCCGGCGTGCAGGTGTCATCCCGGGGCCTCAGCGGGCGATTGCAGGCCATCTTACAGGCTAACGTGCCGGATTACGGGCACTTCACCCTGCATATGGACGGCCGCGCGCTGGATTTCCTGCCCGATAAGGGCGAGTGGCGCTGGCGTTATTGGGGCGGGGGCAACCTGACGCCGTTCGAGGCGCGGTGGGATATCGCGGGACGCGGATCCTGGCTGGCGGACCAGATTGAACTGACGGAGTTGTCCAGCGGCCTCGATCAAATCCACTACGGTCTGGTCAGCGTTGCCGTCCCGCGCCTGGCGCTTACGGCGCCGCTGCGCTGGCGCCGTGGGGAGCATAATCCGGCCTTCAGCGGCGCGCTGCGGGTCAATGCCCGCCGGATCGATATTGCCCGCGGCGGCTATTTGCCCCGGCCGGTGATGACGCTGCGTTTCACCGGCACCACGCCGCAGGATTTTCTGTGGCAAGGCCAGCTTCAGGCCGGCGTTACCGGGCCGGTGCGCCTGAACGGCCGCTGGGACGGCAACCGACTGCGCGGGCAGGCCTGGTGGCCGAAACAGCCGCTGAAGGTCTTTCAGACCTTACTGGCGCCGGATTTGCGCATTACCCTGCGCGACGGGCAATTCAACGCGCAAAGCGCGTTTTCCGCCGCTATTGGCCAAGGCTTCCTGGCCGGCGGACATGCCACCGTCGGCCAGGGAGAGGTGTGGGTGGGCGAAAATCATCTGTCGGGCGTTGCGCTCGGGCTTTCTTATCGTTTGCAGGACCAGCGCTGGCAACTGGGCGTAAAACAGCCGGTCAGCCTGCGTGTCGCGACGATTATCACCCCGGTGACGCTGAATAACCTGGCGATAGGACTACAGGGGTATTACCCTTATGATGAACGTCGTCCGCTGACGCTCACCGGCGTGGATGTGGACGCGCTGGGCGGCAAGATCCACCTTACGCCGCTAAGCCTGCCTCAGCGCGACGCCGCGGTGCTCAGCGTCAAATCCATTGAGATGAGCGAACTGATTACCGCGCTTAAACCTAAGCAGTTTGCCCTCTCCGGCCGTGTCAGCGGCGAGCTGCCGCTGCATTTTAGCGATCGGGCGGGGTATATCCGCGGCGGCTGGGTCGCCGGCGACAACCGGATGGCTTTGCGACTGGATAAACAATTCGCCGACGCCATCGGCAGCCGCAACCTGGCCACAGGCGCGGCCATCAACTGGCTGCGTTATATGGAAATCAGCCGTCTGCGGGCGGATGTCAACGTGAACCGCGACGGCGAGCTGGATTTACTGGCGCATTTTATCGGCACCAATCCGCAAATCAATGCCCAGCGCGAGGTCAGGTTGAATTACCATCATCAGGAAAATATTTTCATGCTGTGGCGCAGCCTGCGCTTTGGCACCAACGTGGAGCAGGCCCTGGAAAAACAGGCCGGCACCGTCCCCGCCGGGGCAGCAAGGAGAGAGAGATGAACACAGGATATAAGCTGGCCGGCCTGCTGTTGACGCTGGGCGCCGCCGCCTGCGTGCCGCGCATTGAGCTGGCGATGCCCAGCGAACCAATTACCATTAACATGAACGTGAAAATCGAACACGACATTACCATCAAGGCGGACAAACAGAGCGTGGCGCTGCTGCAGCCGACGCTGTGCCAGGACTCGCAGACGCAGCCTTGCGTGCCGGCCAAATAAAAAAGCGCATCCGGGATGCGCTTTTGCAATCTGTAAGCGTGCAGCGGCACTGATGGCCAGGGCGCCGCGCGCGGATTGTATTCCAGGGACGTCGGGATGCAGGGTGTCTTGAAGACCTTACCCATCATGGCCGCCGTCACGGCATCAGGCGGCGATAAACTGGCTGATGGCGGCTTTAGCGTCTTCCTGGGCTTTGCCCGCCACTTCCGGACCGTAGGCCACGCCTTCGGCAAACACGAATTCCACGTCGGTGATGCCGAGGAAGCCCAGCATCAGGCGCAGATAGGACGTCACCAGATCGCTGGGGGTGTCTTTATGGATACCGCCGCGGGTGGTCAGCACCACCGCTTTTTTGTTTTTTACCAGGCCTTCAGGGCCTTGTTCGCTGTAGCGAAAGGTCACGCCGGCGCGCGCAATCAGGTCAATATAATTCTTTAACTGGGTAGGGATGTTGAAGTTGTACATCGGCGCGGCAATGACGATCACGTCGTTGGCCTGCAGCTCATTGATCAATTCATCGGATAAATCCAACGCTTCCTGCTGGCGGGGCGTCAGGGTTGCGTCGGCCGGGCGCAGGGCGCCGACCAGCTCGCCGTCCAGCACCGGTACCGGCTGCGCGGCCAGGTCGCGTACCGTAATCTCGTCGCCGCTGTGGTTTTTTTGCCATTGTTCGATAAAGAAGTCGGCCAGCTGGTTGGACTGGGAAAACGTGGCAAGAATACTCGATTTAAGAATTAATACTTTGCTCATCAGATGTTCCTTATAATTCAATAGGTCATTAACCCTTAGGCGTTGAGAAACACTCTATTGATTATCCTCCCGCAGTGATAGCGCAATATTTCGAGCTGTTTGTTCGAATTTCCTGAACGATGGGAAAGGCGGCTAAAGCCGGCGCCGGGGATATGGTAAACTAACGGCATAAGCACATTCTATTCGGGCCGGAACAGCGCCTGTATCCGGTCGCAGTATAAGGAAAGGTATCGTGAAGTCATCGCTGGCGGCACTGTCCGCTTCGCTGGAGTCGGTTATGCTCCGCGATAAAACAGTTTTACGTCGCCGTCTGCAGGGGGCGCAAAAAGTCACCCGGCCCGAGGCGCAGACCGCTATCGCCGAGCAAATCGCCGCCGATATCCAGGCGTCCGCGCAACGCGCGGCAAACCGCCTGGCCGCCCGCCCGGCCATAACCTATCCGGAAAATCTGCCGGTCAGCCAGAAACGCCAGGATATTCTCCAGGCCATCCGCGATAACCAGGTGGTGATTGTCGCCGGTGAAACCGGCTCCGGCAAGACCACCCAGATCCCCAAGATCTGCCTGGAGCTGGGGCGCGGCATCACCGGTCTCATCGGCCATACCCAGCCCCGGCGCCTGGCGGCGCGCAGCGTGGCCGATCGCATCGCCCAGGAGCTGGCGGTGCCGTTGGGCGGGGCGGTGGGGTATAAGGTGCGTTTTAACGATCAGATAAGCGACAACACGCTGGTCAAGCTGATGACCGACGGTATCCTGCTGGCGGAAATACAGCAGGATCGGCAACTGCTGCAGTACGACACCCTGATTATCGACGAAGCGCATGAACGCAGCCTGAATATCGATTTTATCCTCGGGTATCTGCATCAGCTATTGCCGAAACGTCCGGACTTAAAGGTGATTATCACATCCGCGACCATCGACCCGCAGCGCTTTTCGCGCCATTTTAACAACGCGCCGATTATCGAGGTTTCCGGACGCACTTATCCGGTGGAGGTGCGCTATCGTCCGGTGGTGGAGAGCGAGGAGGACGGCGACCGTGACGTGTCCCAGGCCATTTTCGACGCGGTGGATGAACTCAGCCACGAGGCGCCGGGGGATATTCTGATCTTTATGAGCGGCGAGCGTGAAATCCGCGACACCGCCGATGGCCTGAACAAGCTCAACCTGCCCCATACCGAGGTGCTGCCGCTGTACGCCCGCCTGTCCAATAGCGAACAGAACCGGGTATTCCAGTCCCACAGCGGCCGGCGTATCGTGCTGGCGACCAATGTGGCGGAAACCTCGTTGACCGTGCCCGGCATTAAATATGTTATCGACCCCGGCACCGCGCGCATCAGCCGCTACAGTTTCCGCACCAAGGTGCAACGGCTGCCCATCGAGGCGGTGTCGCAGGCCTCCGCCAACCAGCGCAAAGGGCGCTGCGGCCGCATATCCGACGGTATCTGCATCCGGTTGTATTCAGAACAGGATTTTCTCTCCCGGCCGGAATTTACCGATCCTGAAATCCTGCGCACCCATCTGGCCTCGGTCATCCTGCAGATGACCGCGCTCGGCCTTGGCGATATCGCCGCCTTCCCGTTTGTGGAAGCGCCGGACAAGCGGCAAATCCAGGACGGCGTGCGGTTATTGGAGGAGCTGGGGGCGCTGGAGGCAGAATCCGCGCGCGGCTACCGGCTTAGCCCGCTGGGCCGCCAGCTGGCGCAGCTGCCGCTCGACCCCAGGCTGGCCAGGATGGTGCTTGAAGCGCGTAATAATGCCTGCGTGCGCGAGGTGATGGTGATCGCCGCCGCGTTGTCCATCCAGGATCCGCGCGAGCGGCCGATGGATAAAAAACAGGCCGCCGACGAAAAACACCGCCGTTTCGCCGATAAAGAATCGGATTTTATCGCCTTCGTCAAATTGTGGGATTATGTGCAGGAACAGCAGAAGACGCTGTCCTCCAGCCAGTTTCGCCGTCAGTGCCGGGTCGATTTCCTCAGCTACCTGCGGGTACGCGAATGGCAGGATGTCTATACCCAGCTGCGACAGACGGTAAAAACCCTCGGGCTGCCGGTCAATACCCAGCCCGCGGATTATCGCGGCCTGCACTGCGCCCTGTTGTCGGGCCTGCTGTCCCATATCGGGCAAAAGGACGCTGAAAAACAAGAATACACCGGCGCGCGCAACGCCCGTTTTGCCATTTACCCCGGTTCGGGGCTGTTTAAAAAACCGCCTAAATGGACCATGGTGGCCGAACTGGTGGAGACCACCCGGCTGTGGGGGCGCATTGCCGCGCGCATCGATCCGGAATGGATAGAGCCGCTGGCCCCGCATCTGGTTAAAAGCAGCTACAGCGAGCCGCATTGGGAAAAGGCGGCCGGATCGGTGATGGCGGTGGAGAAAGTCACCTTGCTGGGGCTGCCCATCGTGGCCGGCCGCAAGGTCAATTACAGCGCTATCGATCCGGCGCTGTGCCGTGAACTGTTTATTCGTTTCGCGCTGGTGGCCGGCGAGTGGCAGACCCGGCACGCGTTTTTCCATGCCAACCGCAAGCTGTTGACGGAGGTGGAGGAGCTGGAGCATAAATCACGCCGCCGCGATATCCTGGTGGATGACGAGACGCTGTTTGCCTTTTACGATCGGCGCATCGGCGCGGAGGTGGTCTCGGCGCGGCATTTTGACAGCTGGTGGCGAGACGCGGCCAAACAGGACCCTGATCTGCTTAACTTTGAAAAAAGCATGCTGATCAATCCGGGCGCGGATGCGATAAGCGCCCTGGATTACCCCAACGTTTGGCACCAGGGCAATCTGAAATTAAAACTCAGCTATCAGTTCGAACCCGGCGCGGACGCGGACGGCGTCACGGTGCATATCCCGCTGCCGGTACTTAACCAGGTCACCGCCGCCGGTTTTGACTGGCAGATCCCGGGCGTGCGGCGGGAGCTTATCATTGCGCTGATTAAATCGCTGCCTAAGCCGTTACGGCGTAACTTTGTGCCGGCGCCCAATTACGCCGAAGCCTTTCTCGGCAGGGCCACGCCCGCCGACGGGCCGCTGCTCGATACGCTGGAGCGCGAGCTCAAGCGCATGACCGGGGTGGGCATCGACCGCGACGCCTGGCAGTGGGATCAGGTGCCGGATCATCTGAAAATCTCGTTCCGGGTGGTGGATGATAAACATAAGACGCTGGCAGAAAGCCGGGATCTCGACGCGCTGAAGCTGCAGCTAAAAGACAATGTGCAGCAAACCCTTTCCGCCGTGGCCGACGACGGCCTGGAGCAGCGTGATTTACATCTGTGGAGCTTTGGCGATTTACCCGAGCGCTATGAGCAAAAAAGAGGCGGCTATTCGCTCAAGGCTTATCCGGCGCTGGTGGATGAAAAAGACAGCGTGGCTATCCGCCTGTTTGAAACCGAGCACGATCAGCGCCGGGCGATGTGGCAGGGCATCCGGCGCCTGTTGCTGATCAATATCCCCTCGCCGATAAAATACCTGCATGAAAAATTGCCTAACAAAGCCAAGCTGGGGCTGTATTTCAATCCATTCGGCAAGGTGATGGAGCTGATTGACGACTGCATTACCTGCGGCGTCGACAAGCTTATCGAGCAGCGCGGCGGCCTGGTCTGGCGCGAGGAGCAGTTTGCCGAACTGCAGGAATACGTGCGCGCCAACCTGAACCCGACGGTGGTGGAGATTGCCGGGCAGGTGGAGCAAATCCTGACGGCGGTGTTCGCCATCAATAAACGCCTGAAAGGACGGGTGGATATCAGCCTGGCCCTGGCGCTGTCGGACATCAAGGCGCAGCTGGGCGGCCTGGTTTATCGCGGTTTTGTCACCGGCAACGGCTGGCGACGGCTGCCCGATACGCTGCGTTATCTGCAGGCCCTGGAACGCCGCCTGGAAAAACTGCCCAACGATGTGCATCGCGATCGCGCCCAGATGTTGAAAGTCGAGCAGGTGCAGCAAGCCTGGCGCCAGTGGCTGGACAAGCTGCCGCCGCTGCGGCGCGAAGATGAGGATGTCAGGGAAATCCGCTGGATGATTGAGGAACTGCGGGTCAGCTATTTTGCCCAGCAGCTCGGCACGCCTTATCCCGTCTCGGAAAAACGCATCTTGCAGGCGATGGAACAGATAGCGGGTTAATCGGGAAATGTAACGGGCTACGCTGAAAATCCTTCACTTCGCCAAGGCTTTCCCCGGTTTGTCGGCCAATGCCGACAGGCCATCCTGAATGGCGGTCACCGCCAGCGCGCGGTTATCCGCCCGATAACGGTCCTTGCCCAGCGGGGCGGAACTCTGGATTGCGATTAAACGCCAGCCGGTAAGGGTATACAGCATTAACGGCGAACCGCTGTCGCCCGGCAGAGTGTTGCAGCGATGGGATAACACCTCCGACTGCGCCCAGCCGGTCACCAGGCAATCCTGATGACGATAGAGCGTATCCAGGTGATCCTCGGGATATCCGGCCTGGGTGACCTGGTGATTGGCCTGCTTTAGCTGCAGGGTCAGTTCCTGATGGTCGCCCTGCCACAGCGGCAGTGGTTTGATTTTTTTAAATGTTTTGGTCAGGCGGATAAGGGCGAAATCCAATGCGGCCGCATCGGGCGGCACGATCCAGCCGTCGCCGGAGGGTTTCAGGCGTTGACCCAGCTGTTTGTCGACCAACGTATCAATGGCGCTGGTCTGATAACGCCAGAGCTGGTTTTCCGCCACGAAACGCAACATCACCGCTTTATCAATAACGCCGCCCGCGGTCAGCACGCAATGACCGGCTGTCAGCGCCAGGTGCGGAGAAATCAGAGTGGCGGTGCAGAGATTGCCGCTGGCGGTTTCCACCTGTCCGATGGCTTGCCACGGCCATTCATCCGGCTGGGTGATGGCCTGGCGGTGGTCATGGCCGAAAAACAGCGCCTTCTGTTCTTTACTCAGTCCGGCCGATGCGGCGTTAAAGGTAGCGAGAGGCAACAAACACCACAGCAACAGCGGAACAATACGCATATACAAGCTTGCCTTATGATAAGTGCTGATATCATCCATGAAAAAATATTATCTCAATATAGCTTATAAATAGGGGAATACAGAGAAAAATCGTTGTGTTTCAGCACGCTAAAACAGATCGCCGTTAAGGCGGAAAATACGCAGGCGCTGGGCAAGGGAAGGGACTTAAATAAAAAAGAAGGTGCTGACAACGGCGCAAATAATCAGGCAACCCAGGATGATTTCATACCTATATCGGCGCAGCATAGACGAAGCCTTAAGAAACCGACACCCGGCGAACCGGGTGTCGGTGAGTCAATAATAATGCGCTAAAATGACTATTTCATCAGCTCTGACAGCCATGATATTCCGACTCCGGCCTGAACGGCGTTAAACCAGGTTCAGGCGCTGCGCATCTTATGATGCAGGGGTCGTGGTGGCAGCGGCAGCGGCCGGAGCGGCTTTCTTATGCTGCACTTTTTTCACGTGTTTTTTAGCGGCCTGGGCAGTCTGCGCCGGAGCGGCTTTCTTCACTTTCTTCACGTGTTTTTTAGCGGCCTGGGCAGTTTGCGCAGGGGCTGCTTTTTTCACTTTCTTCACGTGTTTCTTGTGAGTAGTCGTGGTGGTTTTAGCCGGTGCAGCGGTAGTCGTGGTGGTGGTCGTCGCGGCAGGAGCGGTAGTCGTAGTGGTATCGGCGGCAAACGCAGCGGTGGACAATCCCATGGCGGCAGCAATAACCAGTGCAAGTACTTTCTTCATTGTCAAATCCTCAGAATTGCGGTTTCTATTTACAACCCCGATTCGGGGCCGGTGAAGACACAATAAGGATTTAACGCCGCGTTGTCCGTGAGTGTTTGGTTTCGGCGTGTAACCGAATGTACAGGCGGAGAAACAAAGAGGTACCACCCTCGCTGCTGTATTTTAGTTACAACATACAATTACGTGTATCCATCCACCACCTCGACCACGGATATCTTCTGACATCCCGCGGCCACGCAGGTTACAGCGGGCTTTTCAGCGCCAGCGGGTCGCGCGCGCCCTGGTTTACCGGCCAGCGGTATAAAAAGCTGGCCCCGCCGAGCGGGCTCTCGTTCACCGCCACCTGGCCTTCATGCGCCAGGGCGATGGAGCGTACGATCGCCAGACCCAGCCCGCAGCCGCCGGTGCTGCGGTCGCGGCTGGGGTCGAGACGGACGAAAGGCTCGAACACGCGCAGGCGCTCATCCTGGGGAATGCCCGGCCCGTCGTCGTCAACCTGCAGGAAGCCGTAACCTCGCTCGATGCCGAGCCGGACCATAACGGCTTCCCGACTGTAGCGCAGCGCATTATTCACCAGATTATCCAGCACCCGTTCCATTAGCCGCGCATCGACCTGGCCGAAATCGCCGGAGGCAGTGATTTCCTGGCCGATAATACGTTCCGGATGCAATAACCTGATGTCCTTGAGTTTTTCCGTAAGCCAGGTGGGCAGGTCCATGGGTGCCAGGTTAAGCGTGACCTGGGGCCGGTCGAGCCGGGCGAAGGTTAACAGCTCATCAATCAAGCCTTCCAGCTGGCTGACATCATGATTCAGCCGTTCCTGTTCCGCGGTGGACAGCCCTTCGCTCATGGCCAATCGATAGCGTAGCCGCACCAACGGAGTGCGCAACTCGTGGGCGATATTATCGATAAGCTGTTTTTTACTGGCGATCAGGGTATTAACATTATCCGCCATCTGGTTGAAGGCTACGCCGAGACGCAGCAGGCTTGATGCGCTGTCGAAATGGATGCGTTCTTCCAGGAACCCTGCGCCCAGGCGCTGCGCCGCCGTTTCCAACCGCAGCATGTCCTGCCAGTGCGGCCGCATCCAGATAAATACCGGAAACGCCAGGGAGAGTCCGATAAAGACCAGCAGCGCCAAATCCAGTAACCGCATTTCATGAATAAAAAACAGATAGGGTATGGGGCCGACCGCCAGCACATAATTACTGCGCGGTATGCGCTGGATAAAAGTGTATTCATCGTCCAGGGCGACGATTTCGCCACGTCTAAGGCGCAGATCGTCATGGGGATTCAACTGGTACTTTTTCAGCGGTTCAATATGCAATTGAAACGACAGGTTAAGATCCAGCTTATTGATGGTTTTATTCCAATCGCGCGGCGGCGTGGCGCGCAGCTCGTTGCGCAGCAGATAAATCGAGCTTTTCATCAGGTCGTCCATTGATTTCCTGCCGGCGCGTTCGGCCGTCACCTTATACACCAGCCCGACCAGTAAGGTCATGACCAGAAAACAGACGAACAGCAGCAGATAAAATTGAATGAACAGTTTCCTCATGACCCGGCGTTCTCCCACGCATTCGGTGCGAACAGGTAGCCTTTATTACGCACGGTTTTAATCCGGAACGGCTCCAGCGCGTTGTCATGAAGTTTTTTCCGCAATCGGGAAATAGCCACGTCGATGCTACGGTCCAAACCGTCATAGCTGACGCCGCGCAGGTTTTTGAGCAAAGCCTCGCGGTCCATAATATGGCCGGCGTGGGTGGCCAACTCCCATAGCAACTCGAAATCCGAGGTCGAGAGCAGAATGGTTTCGGTCCCTAAAATCACCTCGCGATTAATCAGATCGATGCTCAACTGGCCGAAGTGCAGCACGCTGCCGGTCGTGGCCGGCGTCTGCGCGGCGGGGCGCGGGATAAGCGTATTCTGCCGCAGGTGCAGGCGCAGGCGCGCCAGCAGTACCGCCGGCGGCGTCGTTTTAAGGATATAGTCGTTGGCGCCCATCTCCAGCGCCAGAATATGATTCATATCGCTGTCCAGGGAGGTCAGCAGCACGATCGGACCTTCGTATACCGGGCGTAGATCGCGGCAGATGGTCATGCCGTCCTTGCCCGGCAACAGGATATCCAGTAGCACCAGGTCGGGGTTAAGCCGGGTTATCACCTCCTGCGCCCGGTCGCCGCGGGGTTCTATGGTTACCTCGAAGTCATGTTTGCCTAGCCACGCGGCAATCAGGTTGCCGACCTCGGTATCATCTTCAACAAAAACGATCGTGTTCATAACGCCAGTAATCTGCTTAAAATAGGTGAAGGTTATCGGTAGCCGCCATGAGCATACCGCCTGTATTGATGTTGCGCCATCGGATAAGCGTTAATGGTTTTTACCGGTGCGATTTACCGGCGGCCGAACCGCGGCGGCGATAAGGGAGGGCCGGCGGCACAAAATTTTACCATTAAGTGATGGGCGCATCTGGCGCTGATTCGCCTATTATTGATCGCGATATGCTATAATAATCGCCACTTTTTCGAACACGGGCATTCAACTTCGGTTGGTCACGAGAGGAACGGGCTAGATGGCTAATCATCTGCGTGCGACGGCCGGTCAAGGCGAAAAACTCTGCTTTGATTATACGAATTATCTTTCGGCTAGTTGCAAAAAACGCTGGAGTTTCATCGACGCGATTTATGGCGTAATGCCCATCTTCGGCATTGTCACTAAAACCCCGCAGAAACATGTCCAAACCCGGCAGGAGCAGTTGAAGGCCCTGGCGCTGCAAGTCCTGTCCACCCAGGTCAATGATGAAACCAATGTCATCAGGCTGATTGCCCTGGCGCAGCAGCAGGGTATCGGACGCTTTGATATCAAGCTGCCGTATTCCTTGGATCGCGCGCAGCTCGGCGCAATCCAGCAGGAATTTGGCGAGCAGCTGTTGCTTAACCAGCATGACGAGCGATTGTCCGTGGTGCTGCCGCTGGTAAGCGAAAATCCCGCCGCCTGACGGCAGCCAATAAAAATGGGCAAGTTTCCTTGCCCATCGCGCTGCGCGTCATTCTCATTGTCCTGCATTCCGGCCTGCCAACGACACGCCGGACGGCGGATTCGCTATTTAAACAAATCGGCGCTGACGGTCAGGTTGCCGCCGCTCTGGTTTTGTTCCCATTGCCGGGTAATATGATAATATTTGGCGCCTTTTTTCGCGCCGAGCCGGGCGACTTCATGCGCCACGTCGGTTGAACTGTTGTAATGCCCGGTGAAGGTCACGGAATCGAAAGGCACCATTTGCGCCGCGGTGATTTTATTGACTTCCTGCACTTTAGTGCCGTCGGGTAGCGTTACAGTGTAACGACCGCCGGTGGTGGATTGCGTTTCATAGAACCGGCCGACGGTACGACTCGGTGACTCGGACGAAGCCACCCCGGGAATTTCGACCTTGGCGGCGGCGGCGCCGCCGGCGGCCAGCGCGGCTTTACCCGCCTGCGAATCGGCGGGGATGGCGTCCGGGCTTTGCACTACGCGCTTGGCGGCGTCGGCTTTGTACACGTAGGCGGTAACAAACTGATTGCCGCCTTCGTTGGCGTCAATTTGGCGCACGATAAAGAATGAGGCCGCGCCCTTGGCCTGGGCGGCTTTGGAAATGGCGTCGTTGATATCAGGCTGGCTATGGAAAAAGCCTTTTACGCTGACGGTGTCATACGGTTCCAGCAGGTTGGCTTCCTGGCGCGGCAGTTCTTTTACGCCGTTAAAATAGCGGTATTGGGTTTCCTGCGAGGCGGCGGGGGCGTCCTTATGATACAGGTCCGCGGTGACGCGCCAGTTGCCGCTGTTGTTGGCGTCGTTAATGCCCTGGATATAATAGGCGTAGGCGCCTTTGGCATCGGCGCGGCGCGAAATCTCATCGTTGGCGTCGCCAATGGCGTTAAACCGCCCGGTAATCGTAATCCGGTCAAACGGCTGCAGACTGGCGGCTTTTTCCGGCGTCAGCTCTTGGGCTGCCTGCGCGGATAACGCCGTCAAAGTGAGTAACGCAGAGACCAAAAATGTGTTCTTCAGCTTCATAAAAAATCCTTTCGACAAACGCTTTCAGGCTAAACATGCTGAACTGTTGATGTATAACAGATTAGCTGGCGATTATGGCATGTAATAATGGTGAGTGTCTCAGCAATTTATGTCACTGTGAATAACAATTGCTTGAGCAGGGGCAAACAGTACGCCAATTTTAGGGGAAAATGCTGTTTGTCCGCACAAAATATAGACCGCTGAAACTATTTTCAGTAGGTTATTGTGTGGCTCTTGTAGGGTGATCCCAGGGTCTACCGTATGACACATTTGACTTTTGGGTCAGGATGACGGTTATCTTCAAAAAAAACGGTTAAAAAAGGGAAAGCTATGCGTATTGGTGTACCAAAAGAACGCCTGGCCAATGAGGCCCGCGTTGCCGCAACGCCCAAAACGGTAGAGCAGTTGCTCAAACTCGGCTTTACCGTGGCGATTGAAAGCGGCGCAGGCAAACTGGCCAGTTTTGAAGACGCGGCCTTTCTGGCGGCCGGCGCCTCTGTTACAGATACCGCCGATGTCTGGCAATCCGATATCATCCTCAAGGTCAATGCGCCGCTGGATGATGAAATTCCGCTCATCAAACCGGGCAGCACACTGGTCAGTTTTATCTGGCCGGCGCAGAATCCTGCGCTGCTGGAAAAACTCAGCGCCAGCAAGATCACCGCGATGGCGATGGATTCGGTGCCGCGCATTTCCCGCGCGCAGTCCCTGGACGCCCTGAGCTCCATGGCCAATATCGCCGGTTACCGCGCCATAGTGGAAGCCGCCCATGAATTCGGCCGTTTTTTCACCGGCCAGATTACGGCGGCGGGTAAAGTACCGCCGGCCAAAGTGATGATTATCGGCGCGGGCGTCGCCGGGCTTGCCGCCATCGGCGCGGCGGGCAGCATGGGCGCCATAGTGCGCGCCTTCGATACCCGTCCCGAAGTCAAGGAGCAGGTCCAGAGCATGGGCGCGGAATTCCTTGAGCTGGATTTTGAAGAAGAGGCGGGCAGCGGCGACGGTTATGCCAAAGTGATGTCTGAGGCGTTTATCAAGGCCGAAATGGCGTTGTTCGCCGCCCAGGCGCAGGATGTGGATATCATTGTCACCACCGCGCTGATCCCCGGCCGGCCGGCGCCGAAGCTTATCACCAAAGAAATGGTCGCCTCGATGAAACCGGGCAGCGTGATTGTCGACCTGGCCGCGCAAACCGGCGGCAACTGCGAGCTGACCGTGGCCGATACCATCACCGTTACCGATAACGGCGTGCGGATTATCGGTTATACCGATCTGCCGAGCCGTTTGCCGACCCAGTCCTCCCAGCTCTACGGCACCAACCTGGTCAACCTGCTGAAACTGCTGTGCAAAGAAAAAAACGGCGAGATCCTGGTGGACTTCGACGATACGGTCATTCGCGGCGTCACGGTAGTCAAAGACGGCGAACTGACCTGGCCGGCTCCACCGATCCAGGTTTCCGCCCAGCCGCAGAAGCCGACCGCCGCTCCGCTGCCGAAACCGGTTGCCAAACCCAGTTCGCCGGCCCTGAAATATGGCCTGATTGCGCTGGCGATTATTTTATTCGGCTGGCTGGCCAACGTGGCGCCGCGTGATTTCCTGTCGCATTTCACCGTGTTTGCCCTGGCCTGTATCGTGGGTTATTACGTTGTCTGGAACGTGAGTCACGCGTTGCACACGCCGCTGATGTCGGTAACCAACGCTATTTCCGGGATAATTGTTGTTGGTGCGCTGCTGCAAATCGGCCATGGCGGATGGGTGTCTTTCCTTTCCTTTATCGCCGTGCTGATTGCCAGTATCAATATTTTCGGTGGCTTCACCGTGACTCAGCGCATGCTGAAAATGTTCCGTAAAAATTAAGGGGTAAACCCATGTCTGAAGGATTAGTGACGGCGGCGTATATAGTTGCCGCTATTTTATTTATTTTCAGCCTGGCGGGGTTGTCCAAACACGAAAGCTCACGGCAGGGCAATCTGTTTGGTGTCAGCGGGATGGCGATTGCGCTTATCGCCACCATTTTTGGCCCCCATGCCGGCAATGTCGGCTGGATCATCGTCGCCATGGTGATAGGCGGCAGCATCGGGGTTTACCTGGCGCGTAAGGTCGAAATGACCGAAATGCCCGAACTGGTGGCCATCCTCCACAGCTTTGTCGGCCTGGCCGCCGTCCTGGTGGGCTTTAACAGCTATCTCGATCATGGCGATATCATCAATGCGGTGATGGAAAATATCCATCTGACCGAAGTGTTTTTAGGCATCTTTATCGGTGCGGTCACCTTTACCGGTTCGATTGTGGCGTTTGGCAAACTGCGCGGTAAAATTTCCTCGCGCCCGCTGATGTTGCCGTACCGCCATCATATGAACCTGGCGGCATTGGTCGTGTCGTTCCTGCTGCTGGTGCTGTTTGTCAGGACCGAAAGCGTCGCCCTGCAATCCATCGCGCTGCTGCTGATGACCATTATCGCGCTGGTGTTCGGCTGGCACCTGGTGGCTTCCATCGGCGGGGCCGATATGCCGGTGGTCGTGTCGATGCTGAACTCCTATTCGGGGTGGGCGGCGGCGGCGGCGGGTTTTATGCTCAGCAACGACTTGCTGATCGTGACCGGCGCCCTGGTAGGGTCATCGGGGGCGATACTGTCCTATATCATGTGTAAAGCCATGAACCGCTCGTTCCTGAGCGTGATTGCCGGCGGGTTCGGCACCGACGGCTCCGGCGGCGGCGAAGAAACCGAGATGGGCGAATATCGCGAAACCACGGCGGAAGAAGTGGCCGAGCTGTTAAAAGGCTCGAGTACCGTCATTATCACCCCCGGCTACGGCATGGCGGTAGCGCAGGCCCAGTATCCGGTGCATGATATCACCGCCAAGCTGATTGCCCGCGGCATCAAGGTCCGCTTCGGCATCCATCCGGTGGCGGGGCGTTTGCCCGGGCATATGAATGTGCTGCTGGCGGAAGCCAAGGTGCCTTACGATGTGGTGCTGGAAATGGATGAGATCAACGAGGATTTCAGCAGCACCGACACCGTGCTGGTGATCGGCGCCAACGATACCGTTAACCCGGCGGCGCAGGAAGATCCGCGCAGCCCGATTGCGGGGATGCCGGTACTGGAAGTGTGGAAAGCGCAGAATGTGATCGTGTTTAAGCGCTCCATGAACACCGGCTACGCCGGGGTGCAGAATCCGCTGTTCTTCAAGGAAAACACCCAGATGCTGTTTGGCGATGCCAAGGCCAGCGTCGAGGCGATCTTGCGCGCGTTATGATGTGATGGGATAGTGCCGCAAAGGTTTCGCTTGCCATCCGTTGGGTGACTATATGCTTAGCCGGGCGCAGGCAAGCGATAAGGAGGGCCATACGCCTGGCCCTCCTTAACCTCCGTGCGTCCGGCAGATCGCGCGCCGCTGCGCGGTCCCTGGCTTCACTGCATCACAGCTTTGGACCGTACGGGATGCGCTCCAGGCGCAGCCCGTCCTTTCGCCGCTCCCGGCGGCTCATCCAGCCGTGATTTGCAAAGCCAGCGCACTCTATGCCGGATCAACGTCAACACCATAGTCTGCATGACATGGTGTTTTTTATTTATGGAAGCAGGCATGTTTCGGGGAAACTATCGACTGTCGGTATCTTGATGCAACGTCCCGTCCACCAAGGCAACAGCAACGCAATTTCTGCATAAATGCAATGCGTAAAGCGACATTTAACCCGGCATAAAGCGCGCTGACGGCGCCAATGACCCCGGCACGAGCCGCCGGGAGCGGATCGAGGCCCGGTTGCGCCTGGAACGCATAACCGGGCCGGTGCATAACGGAAGCATTGGCGGCATAAGCCAATAACCCACGCCGATCTTTATTCGTACTTATCGCCGCCTTCCAGCGTCACCGGCGAGACATAGTCGTCCGGCTTGATAGCCAGCAAATCGCATTTCAGATGATCGATCACCAATTCGGTGGTATTGCCGATGAACGCGGCGGAAAACCCGGTGCGGCCGATGCTGCCCAGCACCACCACACCGGCATCCAGATGCTCGGCCAGATCGGGAATGACTTCCTCCGGCAGGCCTTTTTCCACATGGGTGAATTTTTCATCCAGCTGGAATTTCTGGCGCAGGCTTTTCATCGCGATCAAATGCTGGCCGCGAATGGCATCGTTATAGACGCTGGGATCAAAATCCGGCAGTTCAATGGCGATATTAATGGGCGTGACCGGGTAGGCGCCCACCAAATGAACCTCGGTCTGGTTCACCTGTTTCGCCAGGGCCAGGGTTTCGGTGACCAGCTTGATGTTCAGGGGATCGTGATACGGCTCCTCGCCGGAGAGATTGACCGCCACCAGCGCCTTGCCGCCTTCCGGCCACGGCTGATCCTTCACCATCCAGACCGGGCAGGGGCATTTGCGCAGCAAATGCCAGTCTGTCGGGGTAAATATCACTGATTCAAACCTGTCGTGCTGATGGGCCATTTTCAGCACCAGGTCGTGTTTATGGGCGATGACTTCCTGGATAATGGCTTCGAACGGACGGTTATGCCACACCACCTTGATTTCGATGGGCACGCCGCTGCTCAAGTAGTGCTGGCACTGCTCCTCTATCCAGGCGGTACGCTGGCTGATGACGCCCTGGCGCATCGCGGTGCGTTCGTCGGGGGAGAGCAGCGTGGTCATTTCGTAGGAAAAATCATAGATGGGCAGGAAGGCTTTGATGGAACCGCCCAATTGATGCACCAGATACACGGCCCGGCGCAGGGCGGGCTGATCATCCTGGTTAGGATCGATTGCGACTAATAAATTGCGATACTTGGCCATTAAGAGACTCCTTCATTTCTGTAATGCCACAGAATGTTAAAATAAGAGTAACTCATTGGAACAATCACGGACAGAAGAGAAGTGAAGCCGGATCAATAAAATAGAAAATTATGTCCCCGGCCGGAGGCTAAATGCTTGTTATCAACTGACCTTTTGCGGCGTGCCGGCCAGCTCCGACAACGCTTCGCCGTCTTCAATGGTGATGTATTTACCTTTCACCGCCAGCATGCCGCTTTTCTGGAACCGGCCCAGCAGGCGGCTGATGGTCTCGACGGTCAGGCCGAGATAGTTGCCGATATCGCCCCGGGTCATGGTCAGGCGAAATTCACGGGGTGAGAAGCCGCGCTGGGCAAAACGCCGCGACAGATTATAGACAAAAGCCGCCAGCCGTTCCTCGGCGTTCTTTTTAGACAGCAGCAGGATCATATCCTGATCGCCCTTAATTTCGCCGCTCATGAGCCGCATCATCTGCTGGCGCAGGTTGGGCATCTTGCCGGACAGGTCGTCGAGGGTTTCAAAGGGGATCTCGCATACCATCGAGGTTTCCAGCGCCTGGGCGAAGCTGGGATGCTGGCCGGCGCCGATGGCGTCGAAGCCCACCAGATCGCCCGCCAGATGAAAGCCGGTAATCTGCTCGTCGCCCTGCTCGGTGATGGTGTAGCTTTTGATGGTGCCGGAACGGATGGCGTAGAGGGATTTAAGCTCGTCGCCGGCCTTGAACAGCGCCTGGCCCTTCTGAATGGGTTTTTTGCGCTCGATGATATTGTCGAGCTGGTCCAGCTCGTGTTCATTGAGGGTAAAAGGAATACATAATTGGCTGATACTACAATCCTGACAGTGGATCGCACAACCGCCAGACTGGATTCGTCTGATAATACGCTTTTCCTGGATGATCATATCTCGCCGCTCATGCATTACTTGATTTGGGTCAATTTTACCATCATTTGGTGTCGATGATAAAGTGTCCAGCGACCCTGGTGCACATTTAGCTAAAATATCCCGGGCGCGGGGGACATTTTGCCGGTGGGTTTTGCGTTTTAAAAGGTGTAAGGTAAAAAAAACACGGGGATGAAACACCTTTAACATCAGGGGATAACAGCTATGGGGCGGACAGTAGGCATTATCGGCGCGGGCCATGTGGGGGCCGATACGGCATTTTCCCTGGTGACCCAGGGACTGTGCGACGAAATCGTCTTAATCGACACTAATGAGGCCAAGGCGCGCAGCCAGGGGCTGGAACTGCGCGATATGGCGTCCCTGGTCGCGTCCAGGGTGCATATCGTCGTTAATGATTATGCCGCGCTGCAGCGGGCGCGGGTGGTGGTCATGGCGATCGGGCCGACGACCCTTTTGCGTGAAGACCGGATGGAAGAGCTGGTGGAAACCAGCGCCACGGTCTCGCAGGTGGTGCCGCGCATCATGGCGAGCGGTTTTAGCGGCGTCATTATCAGCATCACCAATCCCTGCGACGTGATTGCCGCCGTCATCCAGAGGGAAAGCGGCCTGCCGGCATCACGGGTGTTCGGCACCGGCACGTCGCTGGATACCGCGCGTATGAAAAGGGTGGTCGGCGAGTTTTTCGCGGTGGATCCCAAAAGCGTCAGCGGCTACGTGATGGGCGAACACGGCGAATCTCAATTTGTCGCCTGGAGCACCGTGCGCATCGGCGGGCTGCCGGTCAGCGAATGGGCCGGCGATAAACAGCCCGATCTGGCGGCAATGAAAGATCAGGTGCGCGCGGGTGGCTGGGAAATTCTGCAGGGCAAGGGCTGGACCAGTTTCGGCATCGGCACCGCCACGGCGCGGCTGGTGGACGCGGTGCTGTCCGACGGGCAGACCGTATTCCCGGTGTCGGCGTGGGATGAGCGGGAAGGGGTGTATATCGGCCAACCGGCCATCGTCGGGGCCGGGGGCATTGAGCGCACGCTGCCGGTGACGCTGGCGCCTGAGGAGCAGCGGGCCTACGCCGCGTCGGCCAGGGTGATCGGCCGCGCCTTCGCGTCTCTCTGAGCGGCCGCCGCCGTCGGGGAGGAAAATAGACCGGCCGTGAAATTACGCCGCCGCCGGTCTATAGTAAACCGGTACTGCAAGTGATGTGTGACTGATTAACACCAGGGCGAAACCGGTCGCCCCGGTAAGCGCGAGTGACAACAATGACCTGTAATGATGAAGATCTGTTCAAAGAGGCCATGGACGATGTCAAACCGCTAAAGGATCCGGCCAACGTGGTTTTCCTGCGGCATAAACCCCCGGTGGCGAGGCGCCGGCCAGACGACGCTGTCGATAATTTCCTTGTCACCGCCCTGCATGACGTCATCCCGCTCGATCTTCCCCTGAGTTATAAGCGGGACGGCATTCAGCAAGGTGTGCTTGATAAGCTGCGCGGCGGCCGCTATCCCATCGAGGCCACCCTGAACCTGACCCGCGCGCCCGTGGAGACCTGCCGGCTGAATCTGTTTGCCTTTATGCTGCGCCTGCAACGCGCGGGCGTGCGCACGGTATTGATTATTCACGGGAAAGGGCGTAATCACGACAGTCATGCCAATATTGTGCGCAGCTTCGTGGCGCGCTGGCTGGCGCAGTTTGACCAAGTACAGGCGTTTTGCAGCGCGCAGGCCTGCCACGGCGGCGCCGGCGCCTGCTACGTAGCGCTGAAAAAATCCGACATTGCCCGTAGCGAGAACCGTGAGCGTTTTGCCCGCCGGGGGCGTTAATTGATGAGGACCGCGCCATGACAGATTGGAATCCCACCCTTTACCGACAATTCGAGGCGGAGAGAACCCGCCCGGCGCTTGAACTGCTGTCGCGCATTCCGCTAACGTCGCCTGCGCGGATAACGGATCTCGGCTGCGGCCCCGGCAACTCCACCCAGGGGCTGCATGAGCGCTTTCCGCAGGCGGTGATAACCGGTATCGACAGTTCGGCCGCCATGCTGGGCAACGCGCGCGCGCGCTTGCCGCAGTGCCGGTTCAGCCAGGAGGATATCACCGCCTGGCGGCCGGACGCCGCTCAGGACATTATTTACGCCAACGCTTCGCTGCAATGGGTGCCGGACCATGAGACCCTGTTTCCCCGGCTGTTTTCCCTGACGGCACCGGGCGGCTGCCTGGCGGTGCAAATGCCGGATAACCGTGAGGAGCCCAGTCACAGCGAAATGCGGCGTATCGCTCAGGAAGCGCCCTGGCGGCAGCATATCGGCGATGCGGCGGGTATCCGGGTAAAGATAGTAAGCGCGCGGGATTATTATGATCTGCTGGCGCCCGATGCGCTATCGGTGGATATCTGGCGCACCACTTATTTCCATGTCATGCCGTCGGCGGGGGCGATCGTGGAATGGCTGCGCGCCACCGGCCTGCGCCCGTTCTTGGAGCGGCTGGACGATGCGCTGCAGGCGTCGTTTATTGCACGCTATCAACAGGCGCTGGTTAACGCTTATCCGGCGCGCGCCGACGGCAAGGTATTGCTGGCGTTCCCGCGCCTGTTTATCGTCGCCATGAAGCGGGTTTAAGCCCCTGCAAACCGGACGTGCGGCGGCCCTTCCCGCGCCGCAACATGGCCGTTGCCGTTGCCGGCGGCATTCCCGCTCCTGGTATCCGTCTCTTCCTCCTATTCCGCAGCGCCTATTTATTGTCTGTTATATGCGCATCGCGACCGATAAATACAGAAATTAGCAAAAAATTGAGATATTGATCAAATTATTTCATTAGCACTTGCCAATGCTAACGCTGATAATTACCGGCGCGAATTCTGGCGCAGTCAATATGCAGTTTCCTTGCGCTAATAATAGAGTCGGTTAATAATAATCTCTAACATAGGGAGGGTTATGAAATATGTAGATAATACATATCCTTGTTATAAGGATAATGTGGATGATATATCTGAATCATTTGCCATAAAATTCTGCCTGTCTAAAAATTCTACGTTGCGGCGTAATTTTCAAACCGCGAGAAATGACGGTGAAAAATTATCATTGCAATATGCATCGATTCCTGATGCTTTAAATGCCGTAAGCGGAACAAAGGAGAACGATCCCCCCTTAGCGACATTTATGCTACGTCGTACGGAAGCGTTACCTGATATAAACAGTGAGTCTGATCTTGTGCTTATAAAAAGCACGTTGCGTTATGATCTCGCCGGCGCGGATTATGCGCTTGATGCCGCCCAGTATGTTTATAGCGGTTCCCTGCGCGATGGTTTCTTTTTGCAGCAAGGCATAACCCTTGACCAGGAAGGGAGGATAGTACTGGTAAAAGGCAAGCAAAAGGATTTTTTCAAAGGCGCCTGGCAGAAGGTCAAGGGGACGAAAAAATTTTATATTGCCACGGTTGATTTTAAAGACCATGACGACCTGCGCTTTGATCGATTAATCGTCAATGATAAGGGCAGCCTGATAGGGAAAAAAAAAGGCGCGGCCGATTATTATAAATTAACGCTGAATACCGACAGCACCACGACTACCCTCGACGTCAATGCCGGATTCGATGCCTGTTTCAATATCAGCATTTTACTGAAAAAATTGCCGCAAGCGGGACGGATGCCGGATGATCTATGCTTACACAGCCATGATCGGAAGACGGTAGAATTGGTCTTTAAAGAGGGCAGCCTTTTTCTGGCGATCCCGACACAGGGTTACGATCACACCCGGGGCCGCCGGGAGATAAAACTCCGGTTACCCCTATCCGGGGCAGTTAACATTTTATCCGCTTGCCAAATACTCAATAGGGTTAAGCTAACGGTGAATCACAACGGGAAATTAAACGTTTTTTACCTGGATGCCGACCATGTGGATGCCGTGAAGGCCACTATCAGGCATTTAAGCCAAAAACCGCCGCAGAATTTTTCGTCAGGCTCCGGAAACAACCCCTATGATAAGGTATTTTCAGGCCAGCCTTTTACCAACTACCGCTGGGGAAAATTCAGCAGCCGGCGGATCCCGTTATTGGCTAAAACCATTGATAATTTCAGGGTGAGACTAAAGCGCGCCAGAGCATTGAACTACCGTGGCGATCGCAGACGTGCCGGTATCGCACTGGCGCAAGCGGTGGACCCCGGGGTACGATGCCTGGCGCAAACCCTGACCAGAAAAATCGCCCAGCCCCCACGCGTCGCCGCGCCACAAACCGGGACTCATGCCTTCACCCGTGAGTTCGGCGAAATAAATAAGTTCGTAAATAATAAAGGAATGAACAAATTATTTGCTTCTGCTTCCTCTTATCTCAGCGCTAAGGAGGATATCACCGACAAAATAAGATACACCTTATCCTTGCTGGGAAAAAATGAATCGATTTCCCTGAACAAATTGTTCGATGCTTCTTTTTTTCTCGGTATCGCCGCGGCCGGACTGCCCTTTATGCCCGGCTGGTTTACCGGCGCCATGGTCCGGTATAGCCGGGGGCAATCGTTAACGTTGACCAAAAATGACAACGGAAGTATCAAATTAAATTATAACAAAATTAATTATAAGACATTAATTGCTATTCTAGGAACCGGCCAAGGTTTAGAAGAGAATGGTAAATTATTAAATTATAATAATATTGATTTCTCTACGGTATTGCCCTTAGAAGCGAATGCCATACTGGTGGCTAACAAAAACGCGCAATTCAATTTTAGTATCGATGTCTGCGAACAGGAAATCGGCCTGCTGCTTGACGCTATTTTTATTCCGCAAAGCGCAGCCCTGCATCGCGAAGAGCATCTCGCACCTTATTTCGCGAAATTGATCCGGCAAGCGATAACCAAAACCTGCCGCGGCCAGGGGGCAACCCTGCTGCTGGAAGCCAAAAGCGAGCTGCGGGCACAGGTGGGTTTTATGGCCGATCCAAACACCTTTATGGTGCTGCCGCGCACCGCCTTGGGGGCAGGTGGCGCGGTAAATATTTTTGATATCAATAAGCAAACGGATGAGGTCACCACGTATTTTTCCGGGCAACCCGTCAACGACAGGCAGGTTAACCTGCAGCAAAAATACCTCGGCTTCTCCTTATTTTCTTATCAGGAGAGCAAAATTATGCCCATTGCCATGACACCGGCACCGGGTAATACCCTGCTGTGTTTTCCCTTGCCGTTAACCGAGGAGCTCAAGCAGACGCTGCCCGTCACCCGCAATGCCGCGGCCAGACATTATCGCCTGGACGGGGCGACGTTGAAAATTGAGTCGTCCCCCCTGATTACATTGCCCGCAGGCAACGCTGAAACAGGGCGGGAGCAGGAAGCGGAGCCGGCGTTTAACCTGATAGCCAACGAGCTTAACTACGTGATTGCCGGCTTTTTGAAACGATTGCCGAAACACGTCGGCGACCAAGTGGAATCGCTAAGCAAAATCCTCAAGAATGCCGTCGATCGCTTCCACGGTTATCAAAGGATAAAAGCGGGGGAGGAGATCAGTACGTTTATTGTATCCCCGGGGGACTATAAACAGAATCTGCGGTTATTTAATCAGCAAAAAACCGCGGAAGTTATTATCTATCCCCCTGCGCAAAAGCCCTTTTACCTGCGGCTGAAAAAGTCCTTGCGACCCTGGACCATGAATACCACGCTTGGCGAATATTTGCTCGTTAAAAAGAAAGACCCGGGCTGCAATGCGGGCCAAGGGCAGGGACAACAACTCCATCTATACGATATTATTCACGCCGTCGAGGACTATGCCGCCCGAAGCAACATCGACAGTTTAGATAAACGTTCCGCGGTGAGGGCAATCGCGACTTATACAATCCAAAAGAAGGTGCTCCGGCAGATTTATGATGAATTTATCATTGCGCTCAATCAGATGATGTCGGCGCTGGCGGCCGATAAAAGCTACGATCCGGCCCTCAAGCGGCTGGAGCATCTTGCCGATAGCTGCAGCCTGCAGAACGCGGGGACCAATCCGCTCTTCCAGCTTAATGATATCCAATTGGTCAGGCAGAATACGCTGGCATCGCGTGTCGGCACCGTGCCTTGTACCTTACTGAATGTGGCCGCCAGAAATGAATTAACCTATACCGCCTCGCTTGGCACCATCAGGTTTATGTACCGCGATAAAGAGGTATTTCCTCATAGCTTAACCCTATCGCTGGATATCCTGCCCGATCTGTGGTTTCAGTGCCCGTCATAGTCTTTAGGTAGACTAATATTGATAATTGGTCCATAATAATACCAAGACGACAGCGGAGGGCTCAGTAATGGTATTGCCGCACAAATTACCGTTTAACGACGAGAAACGGCATGTCGCCGCCGTTGGGCTTAAAACGGTGATGGCTATCCTTGATAAATGGGGGTGCACCCCTGAACAGGCGCAGGCCATTTTGCAGATCTCAAAAGCGTCCTTTTATAAATTCAGGAAAGATCCGGCCGCAGCCCAGCTGACCAACGATCAATTGGAGCGTTTGAGCTACCTGCTCAATATCCACGCCTCGCTGCGCACGTTATTTGAAAACCCCGAAAACGTGTATGGTTTTATGGCGCTGAACAACCATAATCCTTATTTTAGCGGGCGCAGGCCGCTGGATATGCTCAGCACCGGCCATTTCGGCACGTTATACGAAGTCCATAAACAGCTGGACGCGCTGCGGGGGGGGCAATGGTAGTCACGGCCCCACCCAGACTGCCCGCCCTGGAGATCGCGCAACAGCGCGGCTACCGGCTGATTACTTCTAAATATCCGCCGATCGCGTTATTTGAGGATGTGGCCGACGAGGCAGAGTTCGACATCCTTTATGCGCTACAGGCATTGACCAACCCCAGGCTGCAAAATGAAACCGGCGACCTGGCGTTTTTGGCCGCCGGGGAAATTCCGTTCGGCATTGCGGGCTGTTCCTACGCGGTAGCGCCGTTTACCCATGTTAATCCGCTGGGCAGCCGTTTTTCCGACGGCACGTTCGGCATGTTGTATCTTGCCGATGAGATGGCCACCGCCCTGGCGGAGGTGGCCTATCACCAGGAGCGCTACTGGCAGTTTATCGATGGACTGAAATATGATCGCCTGGTGATGCGCGGCCTGGTGTTTATTTTCGATCCGGCGCCGGCTTACGACGCGCTGGTGCTGCCGCTTGCCAACGTGGTCTATGATCCGCTTAGCTATACCGCCGCCAGGGAGCTGGGGCGCTCTTTGAAAGCCAATGGATGTGCTGCGCTGCGCTATCGTTCGGTCCGCCGGCCGGGCGCGGTCTGCTGGGGACTGTTTACCCCGAAAGGAGTGAAAAGCGTCCAGCAAAGCGCGCATTATGAGTTTATCTGGGACGGTAAACGGATCGCTAAAATAGATCGCATTGTGTCCACCCAGGCGCTGAGGTAACGGCGTGGGTGTAAAGGCATCGTTGGCGGGTAACATTAATCCGCGCCGCAGGCGTCAGATGGCCACGAATAAACCTGTTCCGGCGTAAAACAGTTAAGCGGTTCCGATGCTACGCTTAATATATTGTCAAAGCCTACGGCAAAAATATAAAAATCATGGCGTGTGTTCGGGGAAAGATAACAAATTGACACGGATGTCTCATCGCCGCGGGTTTGTGCTATCCAACCCCCGGGAAACCCCGCGTGCAATGCGCGGTAATAGGCGGTGGGCGCGCCGCCCTGGCCAGCGTCCCAGGTTAAAATAGCGGTGGTCGCGGTAAGTATGGCGAGATTCAGGTTTACGGGAACCGCCGGGCGCAAAAATACAGGGGCATTGCGGTCCAGGGAAAATTGATTTTGCATTATAATACCCTCAATGTTCACTATTTAAATGTTGGCTTATCATTATGATTATAGCTAAAATGCTGGATTGAGTTTTTCCCCCTGTCATCAATTTCAATTAATGATCTTTATTTATTGATAAAGTATAAAATTAATAAAACAAACCCATTATTGGTTTGCCTGTTTTTGCTGCCCGTTAAACGGGCAGCTGGGAGGGTGTTATTTAGTAGTAAATTAATATCGTTGATGTTCACCAGAGGGACGCGGCGGATAATAAGGCGGGCGCGGCGGCTCGCAGGGCTGATGCGGCGGATAATAAGGCGGGCGCGGCGGCTCGCAAGGCTGATGCGGCGGATAATAAGGCGGGCGCGGCGGCTCGCAATGCTGATGCGGCGGATAATAAGGCGGGCGCGGCGGCTTGCAAGGCTGATGCGGCGGATAATAGGGCGGGCGCGGCGGCTCGCAATGCTGATGCGGCGGATAATAAGGCGGGCGCGGCGGCTTGCAAGGCTGATGCGGCGGATAATAGGGCGGGCGCGGCGGCTCGCAAGGCTGATGCGGCGGATAATAAGGCGGGCGCGGCGGCTGGCAATGCTGATGCGGCGGATAATAGGGCGGGCGCGGCGGCTCGCAATGCTGATGCGGCGGATAATAGGGCGGGCGCGGCGGCTTGCAAGGCTGATACTGTGGATAATAGGGCGGGCTCGGCGGCTCGCAATGCTGATGCGGCGGATAATAAGGCGGACGCGGCGGCTCGCAGTGCTGATGCGGCGGATAATAAGGCGGACGCGGCGGCTGGCAATGCTGATGCGGCGGATTATAGGGCGGACGCGGCGGCTCGCAGTGCTGATGCGGCGGATTATAGGGCGGGCGCGGCGGCTGGCAATGTCGGTGCGGGTCGCATCCTGGGCGCGACGAACCCGGTAACGCATTCGTGAAAAAGTGAAAAGGCCGGTTGAGCCTGCTCGGTGTGCCGTCGTAGCCTATGCCAACAATAAATATAGTATAGAAGGTATAGGGGTATAAATCGGTAAGAAAAAGTCTATGGGGAAATCCCGGAATGTATTTTATGACCACATTTCTCTCACTGTCGAAAATCTGCCAATATTGAACTGGCGCGCCTTCGCTAATATCCCAGAGTATCGTGACGGTGGTTGACGTAACGTTTTCTAAATGTATATTTACCGCTGTTGATGGGGGGGCTAGAGTGGGTTGATTGCAATTACTTACAAATGAATTTTTCATGTATAATTCCTCGTTATAATATGTGCGATTTCATAAAATATGAGTATTTTTCAATTAATATCTCGTCGTTGTTGAAATGGATGGGATAATCAATTTATCAATATAAAAATTGCGATAGTAAAAAAACCTGAAAAAAATTTATTTCACTGGCGTCGCCTCCAGGGATGCTGCCCGGGGTCCCTGTCATATTCTGGCTTATTAACTGCAACGGGAATAATCACTTCCTTATATTGCTATCTCAAAATTATATTTGAATCTTATAAATGAGGGCGATGACCTTATATCTTTCAAGAAATATCGGCAGGTCAGCCCTTCGTTATAGGTTGAAAAATAAAATTAATAAACATTTTATCAAAGCCAGTAAAATATAATCACATAGGAAGTAATACTAAGTATATTGCCTGGTATGGAGTAGTCAATTGCCTAATAGGGCATGTTGTTTTTTGATAGGGCTAACGCACGCCGCCCGCTACCAGGCGCGTAATATGCTGGCGGGTGTAGTGGCGCAGGAGGCCGGTTTCCGCCAGGGCGGCCATAAGCCTGTCGGTGTCATGTGTCCTCGCATTGAGCAGCAGGCCCACCACGGTGCCGCTGTGGGCGACGTTCAGGCCGTAGAGATCCTGCTGTTCCACAATGCGCAGCAGCGTCTCGAACCCGGGTTTCGGCAACAGCGCATTACGCGCCCGGGCGCTGAGGGTGGCGGCGGCGCCCAGCTGGCCGTGAGAGTGCGCGACGCAGCTTTGCTGGAACAATAGCCAGGCATTTTGCAGCGGCTGCGCCTGCGCGCGAAGCTGATCATCGTGAATTTGCTGATGTGACGCGGCGGTGGTAAGCGTATGCGGGCTTTCCAGGATAAGGATATCGAGCTGGGGCAACCAGTGATGGGAAATATGGCAGGTGCCCCGGCGGTGGTCAAACAGCGTCAGCGCTTTAAATACCGTGCTGTCGGTGGGCTCCAGCCGCAGGCAAAGCCGCGCCAGGGTCATTTCATCAAGCTCCCGCCCAAGCCAGCGCGCGGTGGCCACTGCCGTGGCGGCAATATCGGCGGTGCTGCTCGCCAGCCCCTTGGCGATGGGAATGGTGGACCGGCGCTCGATGCGCAGCGGCGGCACGTCACCGGGATTGACACCAAAATGCTTGATAACCTGATCGAGCATGCGCCGGCTGAGCAGGCGTTCATCCGCCATAGGCGGCCCCGCGCGCACTTCCACCTCGCTAAACCAGTCGATAGGGCAGGACACCAGCTTTTCGCCGCCGTTAATCCAGCCCTGCAGCAGCTCGCCGCAGGAAGCGGGGCAGCGTGCCTCAGCCATGGGTATACCACGGGCCGCTGGAATGACAGCATTGTTTAACCATGGGCAAACACCTTGCGCAAAGCGTCGAGCAGGCGGCGGTTATCCGCCTTATCCTTGATAGCCACACGATAATACTCGCCGGACAGGCCGGCATAGTTGGCGCAACTGCGGATAAGCAAGCCCTGTCGCAGCAGCAGACCCTGTAAATCAAGGCCGGGGCGCAGGCAGCGAAAAAAGATAAAATTGGCCGCCGGCCGCCAGACCTTGAGCGCTGGCAGGGCGTGAAGTCCTGTAAACAGGTATGCCTGCTGCTCTTGCAGCCATTGCCTTGAATCACGCTGATAATCCGCATCGTCCAGTACCACTTCACCGGCCAGCGCGGCGAAGGCGTTTATGGTCCAGGGAGGGCGGCGTTCGCGCAACCGCGCCACCGCCTGCCCGTCGCTGCTGACCATATAGCCCAGCCGCAGGCCGGGGATGGCGTAAAATTTAGTCAGCGAACGCAGAACAAATACCGCAGGCAAACCGGACAGGCTATCAATCATACTGACGCCGCCGGGGATGAAATCCATAAAAGCCTCATCCACCACCAGCGTAATCGCCAGTTCGCGGCAGCGCAGGGTGATGGCCTGCATAAGATCAGGTTCAATCAGCTGGCCGGTGGGATTATTGGGCGTGCAGAGAAACAGGCAGTCGATGCCGGGGCCGAGCGCCGCCAACAGGCGAGGGTCGGGGCGAAAATCATCGTGCTCCGCCAGCCGATATTCCCTGATGCGGCAGTCCATGCCCTCCAGGGCGAGCCGATATTCGGCGAAACCCGGGCTTAACAGCAGCACGGTTTTGCCGCGCAGCAGGAACGCAAGATCATAAATCAGCTCGGTGGCGCCGTTGCCCGCCAGGATCCAGGATGCCGGGCAGCCATGGTGCGCGGCAAGCCTGGCGTGCAGCCGGCGATAGAGCGGATCGGGATAGCGCTCCGCCAGCGCCCACGTTTCGGCCAGCGCCCGCCTGAGGCTAGGCGGCATGCCGAGCGGATTGATATTGGCGCTGAAATCCACGATCGAGGCTTCATCCACCCCCGAGGCTAACGCCATGTCCAGTACGTTGCCGCCGTGCTGATTGGCTTGCGCCATAAATAACTCCCTGCAGATCTATCGGGTTGGCGGCAAGGCCATGGACGCCGCGCAGCCAATGATATCGCCAATATTATATAACAGGCGGCCGCACCGCCGTCATCATAACGATTGCAGCAAGGTCAGCGCGGCCACGTCGCCGATGACAATCAGCGACGGCGCCGCCATTCCCGCCCGCGCGCTTTCTTGCGCAAGCGTGCCGAGGGTGGCAAGCACGGTGCGCTGTTCCGGATGGCTGGCGTTCATTACCACCGCCGCAGGCGTATCCGCGTCCCGGCCATGGAGGATAAGCTGCCGGCAGATATCCGCCAGCCGCGACATACCCATCAGGATAATCAGCGTGCCGTCCAGCTGCGCCAGCACCCGCCAGTTATGCGGATCCTTGCCGTCGCGCAGGTGCCCGGTAATAACATGAAACGAGGAGGCGAAGTCACGATGGGTCACCGGGATGCCGGCGCGCGCCAGGCCGCCGATGGCCGAGGTAATACCCGGCACCACCTCGCAGGTAACGCCGGCGCGCACCAGCGCCTCGGCCTCTTCGCCGCCGCGGCCGAAGACAAAAGGATCGCCGCCTTTCAGCCGCACCACCTCGCGGCCCATATTCGCCTGTTCGATCAGAATGGCGTTAATCCGATCCTGCGGGATCGGATGGTGATCGGCGCGTTTGCCCACGTCGATCAGCACGCAGTGAGCGGCGGCTTCTTTCAGCAGCAGGGGATTGACCAGGCGATCGTAGACCACCGCGTCGGCGCGCTTCAGGCAGTCCAGCCCCATCACGGTTATCAGCCCGGGATCGCCCGGACCGGCGCCCACCAGCCATACCTTACCCGACATGTTGCACCTCTTTTGGTTGCGCCAGACCGACACGCATGACATCGCGGGCGATCATCAATTCTTCATTGGTGGGGATCACCGCGACGATAACCGGCGCGCCGTCCTGCTGGATAAACGTGGCGTGACGCTTGTTTTTGTTTTCGTCGACACGGATGCCCAGAAATGCGAGATTACGGCAGATTTGCCGGCGGATGCCGGCGGCATTTTCACCGATGCCGGCGGTAAAAATCACCACATCCACGCCGTCCATTTCGGTTGCGTACGCGCCGATAGCGCTGCGGATGCGATCGGTGAACATGGCCAGCGCCAGCGCCGCGCGGTGATTGCCCGACTCGGCGGCGCTTACGATATCACGACAGTCATTGGAGATCCCAGAGACGCCCAGCAGCCCGGACGCGTTATTCATGATCTCAAGCAATTGTTGTGCAGATTTATTTTCGCGCAAGGCGATAAACGGCACTATCGACGGATCGATATCGCCGCAGCGCGTGCCCATCATCAGTCCGGCCAGCGGCGTAAATCCCATGGAGGTGGCGACCGACCGGCCGCCGTTAATGGCGCAGATGCTGGCCCCGTTGCCCAGATGGCAGGAGATGATGCGCAGGTCCCTCCGCCCCAGCAGACCGGCGCAGGTTTCGGCGATGTATTTATGGCTGGTACCGTGAAAACCGTAGCGGCGGATGCCGTAATCACGGTAATAACGGTAGGGCAGCGGATAAAGATAGCCGGCCTCGCTGATGGTCTGGTGAAAAGAGGTATCGAACACCCCCACGCAGACCGCGTGCGGCAGACGCCGCTGGAACGCGCGGATACCCTTGGCGTTAACCGGGTTATGGATAGGCGCCAGGGCGCCGAGTGCGTCGATTTCCTCCAGCGCGGCGGCGTCGATAGGCGCGGAATCCTTGAAATATTCGCCGCCGTGGGCCACCCGGTGGCCGACGCCGTCGATATGCGCCAGGGAGTCGACGATGCCGCGTTGCAGCAGGGTATCCAGTAAATACTCCGCCGCCTGCTGGTGATCGTTAAGCGCTACGTCGGCCTGATGTGTGCCCCCGTCCGCGCGCAGGGTAAAGCGCGCGCTGCCGCTGCCCAGCCTTTCAAACAGGCCCTTGGCCAGGGTGATTTCCTCCGGCATGGCAAATAATTCGAACTTAAGGGACGAACTGCCGGCATTCACCGCCATAATTAGGTGTGTCATCTGTTACTCCGAAACTGTTATTCCAGATACGTCAGCAGTGGCGCAATACCTTCCCGCCGGGTGGCCGATACCAGAAACAGCGGATCCGCGCCGGCCTGCTTTAATTGATGAATAACGAAGGCTTTTTGTCTTTCATCCACAGCAAGGTCGCCCTTGGTGATAATGCCGATAACCGGTTTATTAAACAGGGTGGCGAACATGGGTGAAAAATAGCTGTTTTCACTGTCGAGGCTTTGTACCAAAGCGACGATATCCGCTTCATAGGAACTTGAGAGCAGCGCGCTGTAAAAATGGCGGTTCTCGATATATTCCCCCGGGCTGTCAATGGCGTCGGCCAGGTAAACCATGGACTGCGTTTTGCGGTAGACCAGGGGATCGCCCCGCAGGCATTGCAACAGCGTGGTTTTCCCCGACTGACTGGGTCCGAGCAGCATCAACCGTTTCATGGCTCAGGTCCGGGTCAGCGCGCAGGGGGTGAATTTCATCATCTCACCCAGGGTATACAGCACCTGTTTCAGGGCATATTCCACCGAGGACACATCGCCGCAAATAATTACCGCGCCGGTAAAACGGTCGATAAAGCCAATCTTTATCGCGCCGGATTTCGTGGCGATATCGCTGGCGATAATCGAGGCTTCGCTGGGCGTGATGGTGAGAATGCCGATAGCATTGTCATCCTCATTCAGCCCCAGTTTTTTATAAATATCCTTATTGGGATTGGCAATTAAATGCGCCAGCGTAATTTGTTTGCCGGGAACATATTCCTGAATGACCCGCTCGGTTTTTATCTCGCTATTCATAATGTCCTGTTTTTCGCTATATCACGGCGCCGATAATCGCCCCGATATCGTTATCCGACGCCGGGCGCGGATTGGTGGTTAACGTGGCGTCGCTTAACGCCGCCCGGATCATAGGGGGCGTGGCGAGGCGTATTTTTTCCGCGCCAAGGCCAAGCGCGCCCAGGCCGGCGGGGATGCCGACGGTGCGTTTTAACTGGCTGATATGGTTGAGCAACTGATTTAGCCCGGCCCGATCGTCGTTTTGCCGGGCGGCCAGGCCACAGAGCCTTGCCAGGCGGGCATATTTTTTCGTCGCCCGCGCGTCCGCGCTGTTAAAGCGGATCACTTCGGTCAGCAGCAGCGCGTTGGCCAGTCCGTGCGCCACATGCAGCTGCCCGCCGAACTGATGGGCGATGGCGTGGTTTAAACCCAGCCCTGCCTGGCTGAAGGCCATGCCGGCCAGGGTCGCGGCGTTGTGCATTTTTTCCCGCGTGCGCAGGCAGTCTCCCGTGGCATACGCGGCCGGCAGGTAGCGGAACACCAGCTGCGCGGCCTTCTCCGCCAGCGCGTCGCTGAAATCGCTGGCGCCGGTGGACACATACGCCTCAATGGCATGGGTCAATACGTCCATCCCGGTATTGGCCGTAACCGCCGCCGGCACCGATACCACCAGCTGCGGATCGAGCAGGGCGATATCGGGATAAATGGCATCGTCGAACAGGGGATATTTGATGCCCTGCGCCGGATCGCTTATCACGCTGGCGCTGGTCACTTCCGAGCCGGTGCCGCTGGTGGTGGGAATGGCGATAAAGGTGTCGATGGCGATGCCCACCCGGCGGCCGAAAAACACCATGGCCTTGGCGGCGTCGATGGCGGACCCGCCGCCGAACCCTATTACCACGTCCGGCCTGACCGATTGCAGCTGCGCGATACCGGCCACCACGGTGGCAATGGGCGGATCCGGCATGATCTCGCTGAACAGGCTGACCCGGTCGGCGTCCAGATGCGCCAGCAGGCGCGCGATGGCGCCGCCCTTGGCCAGGAAGCCGTCGCAGACCACCCAGATTTTCTTGCCGCGGTAGCGCTCCAGGCGCTCCAGGCTGTCGATGCCGCTGTAGACGCGGGTCGGGATGACAAAACGTTTCATCGTCTTTCCTTTACCTCAACGCAATTTGTTCAACGGATGGAGAACGCATTCGTCAACACACAGCGGCGGTGGCGGGCGAAGGTGCGCGCCGACGTGGTGCCTTCGCCGGTGGGGGTGGCGATGGTAAAGGTGGCAAACCCTTCGGCGCCCACGCCGATCCCGGCATAGGACGGGCCGTTTTTGACAAAAATGGAGGTTTGCAGCAGCCTGGCCGCCTTATTGAGCCGCGAGACATTTTGCGAATGCATGGTGGCGGTGTGGTGCAGGCCGCCTTCGACCTTGAGCGCCAGCTGCAGGCCGCTGTCGAAATCACGTACGCGCACCACCGGGAGGATCGGCATCAGCTGTTCCACCGAGACAAACAGGTCGCCGGCGCCGACCTCGACCAGCAGCAGGCGCGGCGCCTTGTCGGGCCGCGGCAGGCCGGCGGCCTGCAGCAGCGCCAGCGGGCTTTTGCCCACCAGCGCCTTATTGGCGTGGCCGTCGATAATGGCGACGTTGCGCAGCTTGTCGATATCGCCGCCGGCGACCATCAGCGCGCCGCATTTTTGCATTTCGGACAGCAGGGCGTCGGCCACGCTTTCCACCACGATCAGGCTTTTTTCGGCGGTGCAGGGCAGGTTGTAGTCAAAGGAGGCGCCGCTGACGATATCCTGCGCCGCTTTATCCAGCACGGCGGTTTCATCCACCAGGCTCGGCGGGTTGCCGGCGCCGGCGCCGATGGTTTTTTTGCCGCTTTTCAGCGCCATGTTGACAATACCGGGGCCGCCGGTGATGGCCAGCAGGGCAATCAGGGGGTGTTTCATCATCTGTTGGGTGGACTCGAAGCTTGGCTCGCGCAGGCAGGTCACCAGGTTATGGATGCCGCAGGCGGTGAAAATAATGGCTTCGATCTGCTCGATAAGCCACAACGACACATTTTTGGCCCCGGGATGCGGGCTGAAGAAGATGGCGTTGCCGGCGGCCAGCATGCTGATACAGTTATTGATAATGGTCTCGGTGGGATTGGTGCTGGGCGCCACCGATCCGATCACGCCGAACGGCGAATACTCGAACAAGACCATGCCTTCGTCGCCGGTGATGGCCTCGGTGACCAGGTCTTCCACGCCGGGCGTTTTTTCCAGCGCCACGCGGTTTTTCAGCAGCTTATCCTCTACGCGCCCCATGCCGGTTTCCTCGGCGCCGCGCTCGGCCAGCACCTGCAGATGCGGCACCAGGTCATGGCGAATGGCGGCGATCACGGCGTTGCGCGTTTTCAGCGGGCACTGCTGATAGGCCAGGAACGCCGCGTGGGCCGCATCGATCGCCTGATCGACGTGGTCGAACAGGGCCGAGGTGGTTTTTTCCCGCCGCGCCGGCTCGAGTTTTTCGCGCACTATGGTGCGGATCAGCGTTTCCAGTTCATTTGTATTCATGACTCTTTCCCCACATGACATTGAGTGATAGCCCATTGGGCGATGTGCCGGTCCTGGTCGACGGTGCCGCCGCTGATGCCCAGCCCGCCGATAAGAAGGCCCGCGCGGTAAAGCGGATATCCGCCGCCAAAGGTGACAATCCTGCCGCCCGATGAGGCTTCTAATTGATACAGTGCGGCGCCGGGCTGGATGTCCGGGCCAAGTTCATGGGTGGCGGTTTTCAGCGCCACGGCGGACCAGGCCTTTTTCGGCGCCAGATCGATGGCGGCCAGCAGCGCGCCGCTCATGCGATAGGTGATGACCGGATTGCCGTGCCGATCCACAACGGCCATCACCACCGCCACCGCCAGCTTGCCGGCCGCCGCCATCGCCGCGCGCAACAGGCGATGGACCAGCATAAAGTCCAGTTCCTCCGGCGCGCCGGACGTTTCGCCGTCAGGCGGGGCGGGGTCCGTACCGGCCTGGCCGGTGGTGGATGCCGTGCTTGCCTGATAGCGCCGTAGCACCTCGCCGACCACGGCGTCGGTTTCGGCACAGCGATCCTCAAAGCGGGCCAGCGCATACAGGCAGTCCGATAACCGGTTGATAAAACCGAGCACCTCGCCGCGCACCGGCGTCTCGTCCGCCAACTGCACCAGCAGTCGCTCGGCGCGCCTGGCCACGGTGCGCGCCAAATGCAGTTGACTGCCGGCCGGGCTGTCGCCGGGCAGTACAAAGCCCGTGACCGGCGGCAGCGCCGCCATGCAGCGATCAATGGCCTGCTCCAGCTGCGTTATCTGTTCGGCGCCCAGGCGCTGGACGCTATCGGATCGCAGGCCGGGCCGTTCGTCGGCCAATTCCGCGCCCAGCCAGAACAACTGCTGTTGGATGGCGCGCAGCAGACGTCGGTTTTGCGCGTCGCGCACCTGATGGGCGGCCACCGCCAGGCAGGCGTTCAGTTCATCCACCGTGCCGTAGGCGTCGACGCGCGGGTGGTATTTTTTAATGCGTTGGCCGCCGATAAGCGAGGTGATGCCTTTATCGCCGGTTTTGGTATAGATGCTCATAACCCGCTCCCGATCCGGCCTCTGTTAAGGAACAATGGTGTCGACGATGCCGACAATCGCCAGGTCGATGGCCTGGTTGGGCTCGGCGAATACCCAGCGCGCCGACGCCCCCCGCGCCAGCAGCACGATTTCGCCTTCGCCCGCGCCGACGGAATCCACCGCCACCTCCTGCTGCGTGAAGCCGCTGGGGGCCGAACCGTCGACATTGACCGGTTCCACCACCATCAATTTTTTACCCAGCAGCGAAGGCGCTTTCTGCGTCGACACCACCGAACCGATTACGCGAGCCAGTTGCATGTTCTAGTCCTGCCTGTAAAGTTGAAGACGACGTTTAACAATTTCATCCCTGGCCAATGCGGTCAGCAGGACATGGCGCGCCACGACGAGATATCCCGGCGGCAGCGGTCGCACATCGGCGTAGCCCGCCACCCGGCGCGCCAGCAGGTGAACCGGCCTGCCGTCCGGCGCGCAAAAACGCAGCGGCAGCCGTAGCAACCCGGCGACCGGCAGCAGGCCGAAGCAGGCATTATCGATTTCAAGCCATACCTGCATGCCGTCGCGCCAGGCCCGCCTCAGCGCGTCAAACGCCGCATCTTCGTCCCCGCCGCTGGCCAGCCGTTGCCAAAAAGCCGGCGTGGTGTGCGTCACCCGCAGACGCGCATGGTTCAGCGCGGCGTTCGCGGGCCAGTCGCGGATTAAGCGCGGCAGCGGCAGCACCAGCTCAGCCCGCTGGCGCTGTTGTAGCCGCTGCAGTACCCGGACGACGCATTCCGCCAGCCATTGTTCGCGCCCGCCTTCCCAAACCATCCTCAGCGCCCCAGCAAAACCGCGGTGGCGCCTTTGTCACCGGCGTCGGCCGCGTTGGCCTCGTCGGTATCAATATGCATTTCCAGGCGCATATGCTCGCCCACCCGGATCACCACATCGTCAAAGATCAGCCGGCGGCCGGTGCCGTTCAGGGCTACGCGCACCACATCGCCCGGCTTAACGCCGAACAGCAACGCATCAAGGGGCGACATATGGATATGCCGTTGCGCCACGATCACGCCATGGGGTAATTCCAGCTCGCCGCTGGCGCTGACCAGCCGGATGCCCGGCGTGGCGTCCAGGTTGCCTGACAGGCGCAGCGGCGCGGCAATACCCAGCAGCCGGGCGTCGGTCCGGGAAATTTCCACCTGGGACCGGCCGCGCAGCGGGCCGAGGATGCGCACGTTTTTCAGCGTGCCTTTCGGACCGACGAGGTTGACCACCTGCTCGGAGGCGAACTGTCCGGGCTGATACAAATCCTTTTTGAAGATCAGCGGCCGGCCGGGAAACAGATGTTCATAATCCTCAAGGGACAGATGCAAATGCCGGTTCGATACGCCAAGCGGCACGGGGCGCCGCCGCATATCGAGCAGTACGTTTTCCACCAGGGACTGCAACTCCAATGTTTCCATCTGACTTAGCCTCTTTCTCCGTCATGAATACATGTCGCGCGGGGGTCGCCTTTGCGGCGCGGACATGCCGGGTCGTGACATAAATTACATTCGCCCGGCACCCGCCCAGGCAGGTCCGGCAACATTGCCGGTTCGCCGCGTACTTCCGCCGCCGGTTTTACCGGCGGGGCGGTGAGGATCGCCGCCGGCGGTGCGGCGGGTTCCTCTCCCGCCGCGATCGCGCCGGCCGGGGCGATATCCGCCGCTGCCGGGATACTGGCCGCGGGTGGCGCCGCGCGGCTTGCGAGCGCAACCGCGCCTGATTCCGCCGGCGCGCCGGACGCGATATCGTCATGCCGGTCCAGGGCATTGTTGCCGCCGTCGGCGGGCCGGGTTTTTATCGCGCCGTCCAGCCAGCCGTCCAGACCGTCCGCGGGACGGGCGATAACCCGTTGCGCCACCCAGCCGTTTTCCCGGCGCGCCAGCGCCGCGCCGTTGGCAATGGCCGAATTGACCGCCGCCACGTCACCGGTAATGGTGATCAGCATCCAGCCCGAGCCGTTGGTCCTTTCGATGCCGGTCAGGGCAACGTTCGCCGCCTTGGCCATGGTGTCGGCCGCCTTGACGGCCAGCGCCAGACCGGCGACTTCAAGCAAACCCAGTGAGGTTTTCACGCGGTCACCTTCAGGTTATTCACCCAGTACCGGGGTGGCGGTGGGCAAAAAGCCCTCGACATCCGAATGCGGACGGGGAATAACGTGCGTGGAGACCACGTTGCCGATGCCCTGGGCCGCCGCCGCGCCGGCATCCACCGCCGCCTTGACCGCCCCGACGTCGCCGCGCACCATGACCGTTACCAGACCCGAGCCTATTTTTTCATAGCCCACCAGTTGGACGTTGGCCGATTTGACCATGGCGTCCGCGGCGATAATGGCGCCGACCAGCCCTTTAGTTTCAATTAATCCCAATGCGTTGTTCATGCTTTCTCTCCTGTTGTGGGCGACGTGATGTGGTTGATTGCCCGGCATTATTTAAACGGTAACCCTTTCACCAGCCGTGCCGCGTTGCAGCCCAGCCGGCGGATTTCTTGCGCCGGCAGCCGCGTATAGTCCCTGAGGACAAACAGCGGGCGGTCGGCGGGTAAATGCGGATCGTGCACCGCGATATCCTGCGCGCCGACCGCCACGCCCACCGCCAGCGGCGATGCGTTCGAGGCCTGGTGCGCCAGGAGGGCCAGCGGGGTGGCGTCATCGCCGGCGTCATGCAGCGCATACGGGATGCCTTCCTCTTCCATGCCCAGCAGCAGCTGTTGCCAGCCGGGACGCCCGCCGCCGCACAGGATGACGATGATGGCCGGATGGCTGATATCAGGCAGGCTCATGCGCCGCCTCCCCGATCCATGACAGCACCAGTCCCGTGGCGACGGCGTTGCGCGGGCCTTCGCAGCCGCGCACGTTGCCCTGGCCGGCCACCAGGTGGAAATGGGCCAGCGCGTCCGTCACCAGCTGCGGTATTTCAAAGTCCAGCGCGGAGCCGCCCACCAGCACGACGAAGGGAATATCGCGAATGCTGCCGGTCGGGCTGACCTGGGCCAGCGCGCGCAGGGCATTGGCGACAAACACCCGTTGCTTGGCGCTGCGCCGCACCACGCGCACTTTTTCCAGCGCCAGATCGGCCGGCAGGGGCACCATGCCGTCCTCCTTGACCACCACCACCCGGGCAAACACGTCGGCCGGCAGGGGGTGGTCGAAAAACTGCACGCTGCCGTCCTCATGGCGGATATGGAACAGGCTCTCCACCTTGGCCAGGGGATACTTTTTGATGTCCTCCGCCAGTTGGCGCTGTTCAAGCCCCAGTTCGGAATTGATCAGCAGCGTCACCATATCGCCGGCGCCCGCCAGGTGCGTGGCGACGATGCGGCCGTTGCCGTCGATGATCGAGGCGTCGGTGGAGCCGGCGCCCAGATCGAGGATCGCCAGCGGCCGCTGCGTGCCCGGCGTGGTCAGCGCGCCGAGGATGGCGGCCTCCGCCTCGGCGCCGCCGATGGCGACCCTGACCCCGGTCTGCTGTTGCAGCGCGTCGGCGATGTCCATCATCTGCAGCCGATCGGATTTCACCATCGCGGCGATGCCCACCGCCTGTTCCATAAAGAATTCCCCGGCCAGGCCGCCTTTAACGTTTACCGGCACGAAGGTATCCACCGCCAGCAGATCCTGGATGGCGATGGCGGACGGATCCTTATTGGTCAGTTCCGCCATGGTCTGGCGCACCTGCTCCAGCATGCCGCCGATATGGGTGCCGGATTCGCCGCCGGCGTTGTCGAGCCGGCCGAGGGCGGACACCGCCGCCATGATTTTTTCCGCTCCCTGGTGCACATCGATGCGCGTTACCCGGTTACCGGCATACAGCTCCAGATGTCCGGCCGGGATGGTGCGCGCCTTGACGTCGCCTTTGGGCGTTTTCACCACCACCGCGGAGCGGGTGCCGATAAGCGAACGGGCCACCGGCACGATGGCGCGGGTTTCGTCGGCGTTCAGCTTGAACACGGTGGCGATGCCGTAAGGATTGGCCAACTGGGTAATCACCTTGCCGGGGGCGGCCACTTCCACCGCCGCGGGCATGCCGAGCGGGATGCGCTCGATATGACGCACCTCGTCGACGATGGGGATGGGCTGGTCCAGCCGGTTGCTGACCAGCACGCCGTCGTCGCGCTGCAAAATAGCCGCCGTAATACGAAAACCGGCCTTGACCGCCGCGTTGATCATCGCGGCGATATCGGCAAAATCGAGCGCGGCGGGGGCTATGACGATATAGGGCTCCTCCACGGAGCGCGTCAGCAGTTCGTCGAAGCCGATGGTAATACCGGCTCCCAGCCCCAGACCGCCCGGCGTTTTGGGGTTATGGCCGATCATGGTGGACTCGGTAATCACGGTTTCGGTGATGGTTTCCATCGCCACGTCGCCGATGACCGGCGTTGCTTCGTTGAGCCGTATCAGCGTCAGGTCGGCAATGCTGATGCCGGCCCGCGCCACCACCGCGTTCAGGGCCTGCATAATCCCGAACACGTTGCGTTTGGTGCCTTTGATACCGGTGGTTTCCGCCAGCGAACTGGCGATAAATGTCAATGCCCCGCTGGCGGAGGCCTGCGCCAGCGCCGCCTCGGTGGAGGCATTACCGATATCCACCCCTACGATATAACCCATCTGTTGCTCCCGCCCGCCGGTTCCCCGGTGTTAATCGTCGCCCTTGAGCTTTTTACGCTGCAGGTAATACCCCGCGGCCTCGCGGACAAAACCGGCGCAAATCGTCGCGTTGTAGCGCGACTCAAGCTCACCGGCTATCGCCAGTAATTCTTCCTGGCTTGAGCGGAACGGACGCAGGGCGTTATAGATTTCCAGGACCCGCTCATCCGGCACCGCCGTCAGCTCGGCGGCGCGCTCGAAGTTCATCGCCAGCAGGGAACGTCCGGCGGAGCGGGCGATATCCGCCTGGATGCGCAGGATTTCCGGAGTGATCCGCACGTCCTGGGCGGTGACGCGGCCGTTAAGCACGTTGGCCAGCGTCAGGTCGTCCAGGGTTTTGCCGGTGGCGGTCTTGACCCAGTCCGGGTGCTTATTGGTCAGCGGATAATCCGCCACGCCGGCCGTGAAGGCCTTGGGCGCGCTGGACGCCGGGGCCGGCGTTTGCACCGCGTCCGGATTGTTCATGCGTGCCAGCACGTCACGCACCATGGTTTCAATTGCTTCAGCATTCATCGTCGTTACCTTAATTCGCGCATCGCCCGCGGCGGGCGCGTAGAGGTTAAAGTCGTGGCGTTCAGAGGGCGACGCTCAGTTCCTGCGGCTGCTTGCCGGTCACCACATACTTGGTTTCCTTGATATGCAGCACCGCGGATTTGGCCTGGTATTTTGGCCGAGCCATCTGATCGTTGAGCGTCGGCACAGGATCCGGCGATTCGCCCTTGGCGTAGCGCGCGGCGTTTTTACCGATATGCCGGTAGGTCTCCAGCGTCAGCAGCGGCGCCTGGGGGAACAGCTCCAGGTTGGACAGCGGCGGCAGGCCGCGCTGGTGGATAACCGTCGTCCCTTTGGACTGGATGCCGATGGAAATGCCCGACCCGCTCAGCCGGTTGCCTTCCACCGCCACAAACGCCACGTCGGAGGATTTAAAGCAGCGGATCACCCGGGCGCGCACGCCTTCCTCCTCGATGCCGGCAATCAGTTCGCGCAGGATCTGCTTATGGGGCAGGCCGATGATATTGACGGTCTGCGACAGGCCGAACGCGGGGCCGACCGCGATAATCACCTCGTCTTTATGGGTGCCGGGCCGGGCGTCGCCCACCACCTTGAGAAAATCGCAGGTCTTGCCGTCGCCGGTGGGCGCCGCGGCGGCGGGTTTGGCCGCCTGCGCGGGGGCGAAGGAGACCTGGTTATCCAGCGGCTGCATCTGGCTGAGCACGTCGCCGATGATTTGCCGTAATAGTGTTTCGTTAATTTCCATCATGGCCGCCTTGGTTAACCCAACTCACTGGGATCGAGCGCGTTGGGAATGTTTTTGATTTCTTCCCAGCGTGCGCCCTGCAAACGGTATCCGGTGGCCGGACCCGCGTAATCATTCACGTCGTTCACCGCCGACAGGACCTGGCCGTTGCCAACGATAATGGCCGAGGTATGCAGGTAATCGCCGGCAATCTTGGCTTTCTGGATATCCAGCACGCTTTGCGCCACGTCCGTGAAACCGCCTTCGGCCAATGCCTTGACCACTTCCAGTCCGGTACGGTTCTTCTCGATAATCTCCTGGGCGAACTTCATGTCCTCCACCTTATTGCGCGCCGGCATATCCTTCGAACCGTGGGCATAGGTGGCGGCGGTGACCTCCTCGTCGCTAATGGGCGGCAGGCCCATGCCGGCGAACGTGGCCTGCAGCGCGCGCGCCGCTTTATTGCGAATGGCCACCACCTGTTCCTCGCGCACCGGACGCAGCCCGCCGTCCACTTTTAAATCCCGCTGCAGGATGTTGTAGTCGTCGAAGTCCTCGGCGTCTTCATTGGAGCCGGCGAACATATTGTCGTAGTTCGGCACCGCCGAATAACCGGAGGAGATAAAGTCGGTGCCGGGCAGGAACTGCATAAGCAAACGCGCGGTACGGCGCATATCGGAATGGGTGAAGGTCTGGTCGTTGCTGGAGGCGCACTCCAGATCCAGTGACGAGCAGATCAGGTTTTCCGCCAGCACCGCGCGGATGCCCGAGGGAACCGCCGACGGAATGCCGATACAGCTTACCGACCCGTTTTGCAGCCCCTGCACCCCGGCGGCGCGGGTAATAAAAATACAGCGGGCTTCCAGGTACAGCATGGATTTGCCCTCGGCGTAGCCCATCTGCACTTCCGAGCCGGAACCGGAGGTAAAGCGCATCTTCAGGCCGCGCGAGGCGTAGGAGGAGGCGAGAAATCCTTTCGACCAGGGCGTATCGTCGCCGTCGGTAAACACCGGTTCCGTGCCGTAGACCGAAATGGTTTCGGCATAGCAGGTATGGCCCAGCATGCCGAGCTTCAGTTCGGTGGCTTCCTCCAGCGAGCATTGCGTCAGCACGCCCGGCCGGCCGACCTGCGAGCCGATAAGCAACGCGATGGCGTTAAACGGCGCGTAGCGCGCCACCGCCACGGTGGTTTCCTGTTCGTCAAAGCCGCGGAAGGCCCCTTCGGCGGCGTCGGCGGCAATCTGCACCGGATTGTCCTGGATATTGGTGACGTGCGCCTGCTGCGAGGGAGTGCGCCGGGCGCGCATCTTCTGCATCGACATCATCATTTCCACCACGTTCATCTGCGACATCACTTCGACGATTTTCGCCGGCGTCATGGCGGTGGTCAGCGGGATGATATCGGCGCGCGACACGTTGGGGTCGCACAGCATTTTTGCCAGTTGTACCGAATCCATCGCCATGACTTCTTCCGACCGCGCCAGGTTAATGCCGTAGTTGGCGATAAAGTGATCGATCAGATCGAAGTCGGCGCGGGCCTTGCCGTCGAGTTCGGTAACCTTGCCGTCGACGATTTTGATCGACGGCTTGGGGTCGTTGGGACTTTCCATGGCTATAAAGCCTTCCTCGACCCACTCTTTGACGAAACCGTCCTGGTTAACCGGCCGTTTCGCCAGCGCTTCAAATCGCTTGGATTTCATGCCATCCCCCACAAGGAGTTAAATATAAGACGGACGATCGTTATGCGGCACCGCGCCGAGCGTGCCGAGCAGGGTCTTGCCGATTTCACGGGCGGAGGTCACCGCCTGGCGCACCGCGCCGGAATCGCCGGAGACCACCAGGATCACTTCGTTGCTAAAGCTGGTGCCGTTGGACGGGGAGCTGTAGGAAACCACATCGACGTTGGCGGATTTCACCGCCGTATCGGCCATCACCACGCCGATGGCGGCGGGGGCGCCGACTATCACGCCGCAGGCTTTGCCGATCGGCGCGCCGAAGGCTTTCTCCAGCGCGTAGCTGGCGCGGGCGCTATACTGCAGCTCGATATGGCCCGCCTCATTGCTGTAGACGTCGCCGAACGTCCGGTCCAGCTCCTTGAGCGCCACTTCCACCGCCCGTTTCACATCGGACACGTCCTCGCCGCCGAAAATGATCAGCGAGCCGTGTCCCGCGCCGCCTTTGGTGTCGCGGGGTAATTCGATGCTGACCACTTCGGTATTGGTCGCCTTGACCGCCTCGTCCGCCGCCATAATGTGCGGACCCGCGCCGATGCGCGTGCCGAGAATACCGATCGAGCGGTAGCGTTTTTCCAGTTTCATCGCCGTCAGCACTGCGCTGTCGACATTGGCGATCACCAAACCGATGGTGTCGCCCATGGCCGTGCCGACGAATTCCGTCAGGTTACAGGTGTTTTCCGACATATCCGGACCTCGTTCCAATGGGGAGAGAGAAGGGGGCGCCGCGGGGGCGTCGTCACCGATTTTCGCCATCACCTGGGCCAGGATCGCCTCGATGACCTTATCGGTGTTCATTCGCGGGTACCTTTAGGCAAAAATTTCTCCACATCCGCGTGGGGACGTGGGATGACATGGGTGGCGATCACTTCACCGACGTTGGCCGCCGCCATGGCGCCGGCATCGGTGGCGGCTTTCACCGCGCCGACGTCGCCGCGCACGATAACCGTCACCAGACCGGAACCGATTTTTTCATAACCGACCAATAACACATTGGCCGATTTCACCATGGTATCGGCCGCCTCAATCGCGGCGGTCAGACCTTTGGTTTCCACCATGCCCAGGGCTTCTTGTTGCATTTTTATTACCTCGACCAATCATTAAAATTCTGAGGATGTCCGAGGTAAAATATACGCATAAGCGATAAAAAATAGTGGCTTGATTAGGGTGAAAATAGAAGAAATGATTGGCGGTGGCATAGCAAAAAATTGTCATTTCAGTTTGAAAATGCGGCGCCCTGGCTGGTTTTTATCGACTTGTGCAATAACACCAATTAATTTTTTACCTTCCATAATTCAATAATTGATCTTGAAATTCAGGCCCGGCTGTGATTTTTCCGGCGACCCGTTAACGGTAAAAAATAATGCCAGAGCAATAATATAGTATGGCGAAAAAACGGCAATGCCTTGCGCGGCAAGGCTTGCAGCGCCTATGACCCATAAAAATTATCGACTGTGGCGATTATTTTATATTTTAAAAAACGAAATTTTATGTCTTGTTTTTGTTACGTAAAAAGATAATTGCAGGCGAGATCTCATTTGATTGATAAATAACTTTGCTAAACGCCATGGGGGCATATAGCGTAGTGCCTTGAAGGTCTTATGTTCATTAAAAAGATTTTTTAAAAATAGACAAAATGTCAGTCGGAAGCAATGCGATTTCACGCTAATAATTATTTCATTTCGACCTCATACAGGAAAATTACGATGAGCGACACTCTACGAACGGTAAAAGGGCAATGTGTTGCCGAATTGCTGGGTACCGGGCTGTTTATGTTTTTCGGCACCAGCGTGCTGTGCGCGGCCAAGCTCGCCGGCGCCAGCTTCGGCCTGTGGGAGATTTGCGTGGTGTGGGGGCTGGGCATTGCGCTGGCGGTGTATCTGACCGCGGGTATTTCCGGCGCCCATCTGAATCCGGCGATAACCATTGCCCTGTGGCTGCTGGCTAATTTCGAGGGCAGGAAAGTGCTGCCCTATATCCTGGCCCAGGTGGCGGGGGCCTTCTTTGGCGCGGCGCTGACCTATCTGCTGTACCATAATATGTTCGGCCTCTACGAGCAGTCCCACCAGATGGTGCGCGGCAGCCAGGAGAGCTTGTTCCTGGCCAGCATCTTTTCCACTTATCCGGCAAGCGCCATCAGCGTCGGGCTGGCCGCGTTGGTGGAAACCGTCATCACCTCCATCCTGATGGGGCTTATCATGGCGCTGACCGATGACGGCAACGGCGTGCCCAAAGGTCCGCTGGCGCCGTTGCTGATCGGTATCCTGGTGGCGGTGATCGGTGCGTCCACCGCGCCATTGACCGGTTTCGCCATGAATCCGGCGCGTGACTTCGGCCCCAAGCTGTTCACCTTTTTTGCCGGCTGGGGCGAGGTGGCGATGACCGGAGGCCGCGAGATTCCCTACTTTATCGTGCCCATCGCCGCCCCCATCGTCGGGGCGATCCTGGGCGCCGCGGTATACCGCTTCCTGATAGCGCCCCATTTGCCCGGCAATATTAAACAGGACGCGGCGGGACAACCGCCGCTGCAATCTTAAACCCCGGGCAACCCGGCCGGCACCCGGCTTCAGGACCGGGTGCCGGCGCAATCCTATAATTGTGTGATAGAGCACGGTTTTGAATAAGGAAAAAATGATTAAATCCCAAACGGCTTTAAGATATTGCGTCGTAATCGCTGCATCTTTCATTAAAACGTAACAATCAGGCGAAATATATCTTTTTTGTTACTGGTTTATTAAAAATAAGTAAAGCGCGAGAGGGCATAATATGAATTCCGGTAGTTTTATGGATTCAGAACTGATAAATAAAATCGCGCATGATTTCGCTAATGCCACCAATTTGGCTGTAGTGGTAGTCAATATCCACGGCGAGGAAGTTTCGGATTTATATCATTTCACCCCGTTTTGCCAATCATTGCGCCAGGATCCGGAAATGGGCCGCCGCTGCCGCATGAGCGACCGCTGCGGCGGACTTGAAGCCTCTAAATCCAATCAGCCCTGTATCTACCGCTGTCACGCCGGGTTGACCGATTTTTCCATTCCCCTGGTCATCGGCGGCCATTTGGTGGGATTTGTGCTGTGCGGCCAGGTGCGCATCAATGATACCGTCAAGCTGCCCGAAGTGCAGGAGAGCAGTTCCTTCACCTGGCGCCAGAACGGCGTGCTGGCCGAGCATTTCGAGAACATTCCGGTTATCGATTACGACCGGCTGCTGTCTTCCGCCGATTTGCTGAAAATCATCGTTGATAATTACCTTAAGCAACAGCTTGATTTCGTGGTAATTAAAGAACACGCGCCGGCGAGCGCCGGGCACCGGGCGGCGATCCCAAGCGCGCATGACGGCAAAATGAAAAAGGTGCTGCGTTATATCGACAGTCATTACTCCGAGGACCTGCGTCTTGAGGACGTGGCGGCGATGGTCTATCTCAGCCCTTATTATTTCAGCAAATTATTCAAAAAATACCAAGGCGTGGGTTTTAACGCCTACGTGAACCAGCAGCGTATGGAAAGCGCGCGCCAGATGCTGGAGCAAAGCGACTGGTCCATCGCCGTCATTGCGCGCAACCTCGGTTTTTCCCAGGCCAGCTATTTTTGCAAAGTATTTCGCCAGGCCTATCGCATTACCCCCCAGGCGTATCGTGAGCAGCGTTTATCCGCGCTGAATAACAGCCCGGCGAAAAATATCGCCATGCCGCGTAATTAATCCTTTTTCCCTTTTGTCGCTTTAATTATTGTGACGTTATTATTTCCAGCCGATCGTGATCTCATTTTTTAAATTTAACCAACGCTATTTAATGCTATGGCTTTCGCCGCTGAAAATGGCCGCTCATCGCGCCATGCCGTGGCATGGCTAATTGCCGATAGCTAAAAAGTGTTATCCCCCGACAATAAATTTTAATCAAATCATCGCCGGCGAACATTTTTTTTGATCCAATCCGGGGTATATTTTCCCCAGATACTTTAGATTAACGATGACAGGGGCGCCGCCGGCAACGATTTGCCATTTCCGCGCGGCGCCAATGCCAATGTTACCAGGTTGCACGCGCCGCAAGGCCGTCAGGGAAGGAGGTGTGAATCCTCCGCAGCCCCCGCTGCTGTAATGCCGACGAATCCGGCGTCACCACTGATCGAAAATGATTGGGAAGGGCCGGAGGAGGATGACGCAAAGCCAGAAGACCTGCCTGATAACAAGAGCCGTACCGGCTCGGTAACAACTCCTTCGGTGGGAAGCGGGTTGTCCTAACGACTGCGTCGGGATAGCGCCTTTCCGCCGCCGTTGCTTACGACAATCCCGTTCGGCCCGCCCTGGCATTACGGGATACGGATGAAAGCGATACTGATTGGCGGCGCGCAAAGCGGGACCGGGAAAACATTGCTGACGCTCGGCCTGCTGCGGGTGCTGGCCAGGCGCGGCCTCAGGGCGCAGCCGTTCAAGTGCGGGCCGGATTATATCGATACCGGCTGGCATGAAGCGGTCAGCGGCATCGCCTCGCATAACCTGGACGCCTATATGCTGGGGGCTGACACGCTTAACGGCCTGTTTAACCGGCATATGCAAACTGCCGACGTGGGCGTTATCGAAGGCGTCATGGGACTCTACGACGGCCTGGGCAGCGACGGCGGCGACTGCAGCAGCGCCGCGCTGGCCAAGCAGCTGGGCGTGCCGGTGGTGCTTATTATCGACGGCAAGGCGGTATCCACCTCGGCCGCCGCCACCGTACTGGGCTTTCAACTGTTTGATCCCGCCGTCAACATCGCCGGCATTATCGTAAACCGGGTATCCTCCGCCAATCATTTCAACCTGATTAAAACCGCCATTACCCGCTACTGCGATCTGCCGGTGCTGGGGTATCTGCCGCCGCTCAGCGACTGGGCATTGCCCTCCCGGCATCTGGGCCTGGTGCCGGCGCAGGAAAACCGGCGCCTGGAGGCGCAATGGGACCAACTGGCGGATGCGGTGGAACAGCATATCGATATCGATTGTCTTCTGCGTCTTGCCGACTGCCAGCCCGCTCCGGGCCGCCTGCCCGCACCGCCCGCCGCGCCGCGTTATGCGCAGCTGACGCTGGCGCTGGCCGAGGACGAGGCGTTTCATTTCTATTATCCGGATAATCTGCAGCTCCTGCGCGATATCGGCGTGCGTATCGTGCCGTTCAGCCCGCTAAACGATCGGGAACTGCCGGCGTGCCAGATGATTTACCTCGGCGGCGGTTTTCCGGAACTCTTCGCCGACCGGCTGACGGCCAACGGCGCGATGCGGGCGGCGCTGCTGCGGGCCGGTCTGCAGGGCACGGCCATCTACGCCGAATGCGGGGGGCTGATGTACCTGGGGACTTCCCTGGAGGATCAGCAGGGCCGCGTCTTCCCCATGGTCGGCCTGTTGCGCGGCGTCAGCCGCATGAGCGAGGGACTCAAGCGTTTCGGCTATTGCGAGGGGCGGGCGCTGGCCGATAATCTGCTGACCGCCAGGGGAGAAACGTTACGCGGTCACGAATTTCACCATTCCGAATTTATCACCGATGAGCCGCCGCTGTTTACCCTCACCAAACGCGCCGCCGGCGGCGAGGTAAAACAGTGGCCGGGCGGTTATGGCGACGCCACGCTTCTCGCCAGCTACCTGCATGTGCATTTTTACCAGCGCCCGGCCTTGCTGCGGCGCTGGCTGGATAAAGGATGCGAGCTGCTATGACCTTGAGCGCCTACCTCGCCGGCTACCTGCTGGATCTGTGGCTTGGGGATCCGCCGCACTGGCCGCATCCGGTGCGCTGGATAGGCCATGCCGTCACGGGCCTGCAACGCGTTATCCGCCGTTGCTGCCGCAGCCGCCGGGCGCTGTATATCGGCGGCGGCGCGCTGTGGCTGCTGGTGGTGGGCGGCAGTGGGGGATTGACCTGGGCCTTGCTGCGCCTGCTGTCCTTTTCGCCCGCGCTGGAGTGGCTGGCCACCGCCTGGCTCACCTACACCCTGCTGGCGACCCGCTGCCTGCGCGATGCCGCCATGGCGGTTTATTACGTGCTGCGCGCGGACGACCTGGCGGCGTCGCGCCGGCAGCTGTCCTACATTGTCGGCCGCGATACCCAGCACCTGACGCGGCCGCAAATGATGCGCGCGGTGGTGGAAACGGTGGCGGAAAACAGCGTTGACGGCGTGATAGCGCCGCTGTTCTGGCTGTTTATCGGCGGCGTGCCGCTGGCGATGGCCTATAAGGCGGTCAATACCCTGGATTCCATGGTGGGGTACCGCACGCCGCAGTACGAAGCCATCGGCTGCGTATCGGCGCGAATGGACGACGCGGCCAACTGGCTGCCGGCGCGATTGGGCTGGCTGCTGCTGGCGCTGGCCGCCGGCCTGTTGCGTCTGGACGGGCGCGGCGCCTGGCGCATTGGCTGGCGCGACCGTTATCAGCATAAAAGCCCGAACTGCGCCTGGTCGGAGGCGACGGTGGCGGGCGCGCTGGGGGTGCGGCTGGGCGGACCCAATGATTATTTCAGCATCCGGGTGGAAAAACCCTGGATTGGCGAGGCGCGGCGCGAGATTGCCCTTGGCGACATCATCCACAGCATCCGCTTGATGTATGTCGCCTCCGCGCTGATGCTGGCGACGATGTGCCTGCTCCGCGCCGGCGGCGCGGGATTAGGGTGGTGGTGAGACTTAACAGGGCTGTATAACAGGGCGCAGGCCCGGAGCTGTAACGCGAATGAGTTATATCAAACAACCGCAACAAATCGAGCGCACCAGTTTTGCCATTATCCGGGAGATCATTGCCCGCGAGCGTCCCGATTTCCATTTCCAGGATATCTGGCAGGAAAAAATCATCCTGCGCGCCATCCACACCAGCGCCGACTTCGACTGGCTGGATATTCTGCATTTCTCGGCCGGCGCGGCTGAACGCATGGCCGACGCCCTGAGCCGGGGCTGCACGATATATACCGATACCACCATGGCGCTGTCCGGCATCAATAAGACCGCGCTGGCGCAGCTGGGCGGCAAAGCGGCTTGTTATATCGGCGATGCCGGTATCGCCGAGCAGGCGCGGGCGCAGGGCATGACGCGCTCAATGGCGGCGGTGGACTATGTGGTGGCGCGCGCCGGCCGGGAGCCGGACAACAGCCTGTTTGTGTTCGGCAACGCGCCCACCGCGCTGTTTCGCCTGCTGGAGCATGTCGGTCGGTCGGATTACCGGCCGCAGGGGGTGATAGGCGTGCCGGTGGGGTTTGTCGGCGCCAGCGAATCCAAGCAGGCGCTGGCCGACAGCCCGTTGACCTGCATCGCCGCGCTGGGCCGCAAAGGCGGCAGCAATATCGCCGCGGCCATCGTCAACGCCCTCCTTTATCAACTGCGGGAGGCATGATGGACGACGTGGTCTGGCACAATGGCCGGGCGCTGCGCAAGGGGTATACCACCGGATCCTGCGCCACCGCGGCGGCTAAAGTCGCCGCCGAGATGCTTTTGCGCCAGCAGGTGATAGATACCGTTTCCATCGTGACGCCGTCCGGCGTCACGCTGTGCCTGAACGTCGAGCTGCCGTTGATAAGCCCCGGCGAGGCCACCGCCGCCATTCGCAAGGACGGCGGCGATGACGTGGACGCCACCGACGGCATGCTGATTTTTGCCCGCTTAAGACTGCGCGCCGATGCCGCCATTATCATCGAGGGCGGCGCCGGCGTGGGCCGGGTAACCCGCAACGGCATCGGCCTGGCTATCGGCCAGGCGGCGATTAACAACACTCCCCGTCATACCATCGAGACGGCGGTGCGCGAGGTCATCGGGCCGGATCGCGGCGCGGATGTGGAGATTTTCGCCCCGGAAGGGGAAGCGCGGGCGCGGAAAACCTATAACGCGCGCCTGGGCATCCTGGGCGGTATTTCCATTATCGGCACCAGCGGCATCGTGACGCCGATGTCGGAGGAAAGCTGGAAGAAATCCCTGTCGCTTGAGCTGGGCATGAAGCGCGCCGACGGCATGGACCGGGTGATCCTGGTGCCGGGCAACCACGGCGAGCGTTTCGTCGGCGAACGGCTGGGCATCGATAAACGTTACGTTGTCACTATGAGCAATTTTGTCGGCTATATGCTTAAGGAGGCGGAGCGCCTGGGGTTTCGCCAGATCCTGATGGTCGGCCATTTCGGCAAACTGGTGAAGGTGGCGGCGGGGATCTTCCATACCCATAGCCATATCGCCGACGGACGCATGGAAACGCTGATTGCCTGGCTGGCCTTGTGCGACGCCCCCCACGCGCTGATGCATCAGGTGGCGGCGTGCGTGACCACCGAGGAGGCGATGGCGTTAATCGACGCCGCCGGCTGGCAGCGGGTATACCCGGCCATTGCCGCGCGCGTCGCCGCCCGCATGGCCGAGCTGTTGCGTTTTTCCTCTGCGCCGCCCCGCTGCGACGCGCTGCTGTTCTCCTTCGATCAGCAGATCCTCGGCAGCAGCCGGCCGGCGGCGGAACTGAGAGAGGCCTTCCGATGAACAGGAGGGTTGACGATAACGGCCACCGGCACGCGCCCCGGTTAAGCGTGGTCGGGCTGGGGCCGGGGGATGGCCGCTACCTGACGCCCGGCGCCCGGCGGCTGATCGATCAGTGTTCGGTGCTGATCGGCAGCCCGCGCCAGCTGGCGTGTTTTCCTGGGTTCCAGGGCGAAAAGCGGCCGTTCGGCCCGTCCCTGGCGGCGCTTGCGGCCTGGCTGGACGCCCATCCCGACGTGGACACGGTGGTGCTGGCTTCCGGCGACCCGCTATTGTACGGCATCGGCGATTACCTGAGCCGGCGCATGGGGGCGGAAAACCTGCATATCGAGCCGGGGATCAGCGCGGTGCAATACCTGTTTTCACGCCTGCGCATGGCGATGAACGATGTCTATCTCACCAGCAGCCATGGCCGCGCGCCTGATTTTGATTTTTTGCTGCTGCACCCCAGGGTGGCGATGGTCACCGACGAACGCATCGGTCCTTATGAAATCGCCCGCGAGATCCTGGCGCGCGAGCGGCCGCGGGTCATGATTATCGGCGAAAACCTGTCCTACCCCGATGAACGTATCCACCGGCTGCCGCCCGCGCAGGTGGCGCGGCATTATGCAATGAACGTGGTGGTGATCCTCGATGAGAGATGAAGAATTTATCCGCGGCCCGGTGCCGATGACCAAACGCGAAATCCGGCTGGCGTCGGTGGACCGGCTGGAGCTGGCGCAGGCCCGGCTGCTGATTGACGTCGGCGCCGGTACCGGCAGCGTCGGCATCGAGGCGGCCAGCCGCTACCCCCAGCTGCGGGTGATGGCGGTGGAGCGCAATCCCGACGCGCTGGCGCTGATTCGCGCCAACAGCGCCAAATTCGCCCTGGACGAGCGTATGGACATCGTGGCCGGCGACGCGCCGCTGCCGCTGGCGGTAAGCGCCGATGCTGTTTTTATCGGCGGCAGCGGCGGCAACCTGGCGGCGATTATCGGCTGGGCCGGTGAACTGCTGGTGCCGGGCGGACGCCTGGTGATTAACCTGATTTTGCAGGAGAACCTCGGCGAGGCGCTGGGCGCGCTGCGCCAGGCGCCCTTCGTTCGCGCGGACTGCGTCCAGATGCAGGTTGCCAGCCTGGCCCCGCTGGGCAGCGGACACTTTTTTAAACCGAACAATCCCGCTTTTATTATTTCCTGTCTCAAGGAGAACACTCATGACAGAGCCCTTTGACCGCCGGCTGATCTGGTTTGTCGGCGCAGGACCGGGCGACCGGGAACTGATCACCCTGAAAGGCTACCGGCTGTTATGCGCGGCGGACGTGGTGATCTACGCCGGATCGCTGATTAATCCCGCGCTGCTGGACTATTGCAAGCCGGGCGCGGCCTGCTATGACAGCGCCGGTCTCAACCTGCGGCAGATTATCGGCCATATGAGCGAGGGTATCGCCGCCGGCAAGCTGGTGGTGCGCCTGCAAACCGGCGATTTATCCCTGTACGGCTCGATCCGCGAACAGATTGAAGAACTGGCGTTGCTGAATATCGGTTTTAGCACCGTGCCCGGCGTCAGCGCGTTTCTCGGCGCCGCGGCGCAGCTTGGCGTGGAGTATACCGTGCCGGAAGTGGCGCAAAGCCTGATTATCACCCGTATGGAGGGGCGCACGCCGACGCCGGCGCTGGAAGCGCTGGAAGCGTTTGCCGCGCACCGCACGTCGATGGCCATTTTCCTGTCGGTACAGGCTATAGAGCGCGTGGCGCAGCGGCTGGTGGACGGCGGTTATCCCAGCGACACGCCGGCGGCGGTGATTTTCAAGGCCACCTGGCCGGAGGAAAAAACCGTACGCGGCACGCTGGCGGATATCGCCGGCAAGGTCCGCGCGGCCGGCATCGGCAAGACGGCGCTTATCCTGGTGGGCGCCTTCCTGGGCGACGAATACCACTACTCCAAACTGTATCACGCGGAATTCACCCATGAATATCGTCAAGCCTGAGTCGGTCGCCCTGTTTTGCCTGACCCCCGGCGGCGTTCAGTTGGCCAAACGGCTGTCGGCGCTGATCCCGATGACCTGTTTTACCAGCCAGAGTTTGCTGGAGCCGGGATTTGATGCGTTTCACGGCACGCTGTCCCATACGGTGGCGGAAGTGTTCAATACGTATTCGGCGCTGATATTTATCTGCGCCACCGGTCTGACGGTGCGGGTTATCGCGCCGCTGATTAAAGATAAGTTCAGCGATCCGGCGGTGGTGGTGATCGACGATCGCGGCCACCAAGCCATCAGCCTGCTGTCCGGTCATATGGGGGGCGCCAACGCGCTGACCGGCTATATCGCCGGGCTGATCGGCGCCACGCCGGTGGTCACCACCGCGACCGATGTCAACCAGCTGGCCGCGGTGGATATCCTGGCGCAGCAGTTGAACGCCACCATGACGGATTTTCGCCAGACGGTGAAAAAGCTTAACCAGTTGCTGGTGTGCGGCGGGCGCGTCGGGCTGTATTGGGACCAGACGTCGCTGGCGACGATAAAAATGCGCTGGCCGGAAGAGTATTGCGATACCCGCGGCCTGGTGCTGGTCACCGATCTGGACGATTTGCCCGAACTGGACGCGCTGCTGTACGTCAGTTTGCACGACAGCGTGCCGGAGGTGCCGGTGCCGGTGTACAAACTGGTGCCGCGCTGTGTGGTGGCGGGTATCGGCTGCCGCCGCGACACGCCGCCGTCCACCGTGGCGAACCTGCTGGCGCGGCAACTGGCGGGACTGCATATCGACCCGCTGGCGCTGCGCGCCATCGGCAGCGTGGCGATTAAACGCGACGAACCCGCGCTGCGCCATCTGGCCAATCAATGCTGCGTGCCGTTCGAGATTTTTTCCGTCGATGCCCTGAAACCGGCCGCCGCCCGATTTCCCGGCTCGGACTTCGTGAAGCGCGTGGTGGGCATCGGCAGCGTCTCCCAACCCGTCGCCTGGCTGATGAGCAACGGCCGCCTGGTGGGCGATACGCTGCGTACCCAGGGCGTGACCATAACCTTAGGAGTTTCCTGCTGATGCTGTATGTGATTGGTATCGGCCCGGGCAGCCAGGCCGCGATGACCCTGGAGGCGCTTGACGCCATCCGCGACGCCGACATTATCGTCGGCTACAAAACCTATACCCACCTGGTCAAGCACCTGACCGGCGACAAACAGGTGATCAAGACCGGCATGTGCAAGGAAATCGAACGCTGCCAGGCCGCGCTCGATCTGGCGGTCACCGGCCAAAAGGTGGCGCTGATCAGTAGCGGGGACGCCGGCATCTACGGCATGGCGGGCCTGATCCTGGAACTGGTGACGGCGCAGGGGCTGGACGTGCAACTGAAGCTTATCCCCGGCGTCACGTCCAGCACCGCCGCGGCCTCACTGCTGGGCGCGCCGCTGATGCATGATTTTTGCCATATCAGCCTGAGCGATCTGATGACCCCCTGGCCGGTGATTGAACGGCGCATCCTGTGCGCGGCGCAGGCGGATTTCGTGATCTGCTTTTACAATCCGCGCAGCCACGGCCGGCCGGATCACCTGGCCAACGCCTTTGCCCTGATGGGCCGTTATAAATCGGCGCACACGCCGGTGGGCGTGGTACGTGCCGCCGGGCGTAAAAAACAGGAAAAATGGCTGACGACGCTCGGGGATATGGACTTCGCGCCGGTGGACATGACCTGCCTGGTGATTGTCGGCAACCAGGCGACCTACTGCCGTGACGGCCTGATGATCACGCCGCGCGGCTATCAAATCCAGGCGGACGCGCAGTGACGGCGGGCCGGATATGCCCACCTGCAGCAGCCCGGGAGCCGGTTGACGGCGGCGGCGGGATTGTCCGCGCGCCGGCGCCCCAGGTGCATATCCTCGGCGGCACGTCCGACGCGCTGGCGTTATGCCGGGTGATGGCCCGGCGCGGAGTGTCCTATAGCCTGTCGGTGGCCACCGCCACCGGCGAGGCGCTGGCGGCGGGCGTGGGCGGCGCCAGGCAGGTGGGCCGTATGGACGCCGCCGGCATGGCCGGGTGGCTTTCGGGGGCGCGCTGGGTTATCGACGCGTCCCATCCCTATGCCGAGCTGGCGTCGCAACATCTGGCGGCGGCGTGTCGGGCGCTGGCGCTGCCGTTGACGCGTTATGAACGTCCCAGCGATATCGACGCCATCACGCATCCCCGTTTATTACCGGTGGGTTCGATAGAGCAGGCGTGCCGGACGGCGGCGGCGCTGGGACAGCGCATCCTGCTGACCACCGGCAGCAAACAGCTGGCTGATTACGTCAGGCTGCTGCCGGGCAAAACCCTCATAGCCCGCGTGCTGCCCACCGCCGCGATCCTGGCCCAGTGCGCGGAGCTGGGCCTGGGCGTCAGCCAGGTGATCGCCATGACCGGTCCCTTCAGCCGCGAGCTGAACCTGGCCCTGTACCGCCAGTACCGGCCAGAGGTCATGATCACCAAGGAATCCGGCCGGGAAGGAGGCTACGCCGAAAAGGTCTTGCCTTGCCTGGCGCTGAATATCCCCTGCGTGGTCATCCGCCGGCCGCTGATGCGGTGGGATGACGTGATAAGCACGCCGGACGCGTTTGAACACCGGCTGGACCAGTGGCTGAACGCCGCCGGCACGGCGAATAAGGAATCATCATGAAAAAAGCGCTGTTGACCATCAGTTTCGGCACCACCTACACCGAGGCGCGCGAGCGCAATATCGACGCCTGCGAACGGCGGCTGGCCGCCGCATTCGCCGATCGCGTCCCGTTTCGCGCCTTCACCTCCGGCATGGTCATGCGCAAGCTGGCGCAGCGGGACGGCCTGTTTATCGATTCGCCGCAGCAGGCGCTGGAAAAACTCTGGCAACAGGGCTATCGGGATGTGGCGATCCAGTCGCTGCATATCATCAACGGCGATGAGTACGAAAAAATCCTGCATCACGCCGCGGCCTGGCGCGGACGTTTCGACCGGCTGCATATCGGCGCGCCATTGCTTAACGACGAGCGCGATTACGGGCGGCTGATGGCGGCGCTACAGGCGCAAATGCCCGCGCTGGCCGACGACGAGCGGGTGGTGTTTATGGGGCACGGCACCCGCCATCATGCGTTTGCCGCCTACGCATGCCTGGATCATATGCTGGCCGCGCGCGGTATCCCCGCGCTTATCGGCGCGGTGGAAAGTTATCCCGATCTGCAACTGGTCATCGCGCGGCTGAACGCCCAAAAGGTACGCAAGGTGCATTTAATGCCGCTGATGCTGGTGGCGGGCGATCACGCCATCAACGATATGGCGTCCGGGGAGCCCGATTCCTGGAAAAGCCAACTACAGCGTGCCGGCTACGCATGCCGGTGCTGGGTACAGGGGTTGGGGGAAAACCCGCTGGTCCAGCAGCTGTTTGTCGATCATCTCCTGGATCGCGTCACCGAAGAGGTGATGCCATGACCGGCCGGCTGTATGCCATCGGCACCGGGCCGGGCGCCGCCGATTTGATTACGGTGCGCGGCGCCCGCGTGCTCGGCCAACTGGATGTGCTGTACGCGCCGGCGGGACGCAAGGGCGGCGACAGCCTGTCGCTGAGTATTGTGCGCGAATATCTCGCCGCGCGGGTCGATATCAGGACGCGCCATTTTCCCATGAGCCTGGACGCCGGGGAAAAGGATGCCGTGTGGGACGCGGTGGCCCGCGAAATGACCGCTGATGTGGAGCAGGGACTGCAGGTGGGTTTTATTACCCTGGGAGACGCCATGCTGTACAGCACCTGGGTATTTTTACTGGCGCGGCTGCAGGGGCGCATACCCATCGACATTATTCCCGGCGTCACCTCGTTCGCCTGCATCGCCGCCCGGGCGCAAATGCCGCTGGCGATGGAAAGCCAGTCGCTGGCGGTGATGGCCTGCACCGATGATGAAAGCGCGCTGGAACAGGCGCTGCTGTCCCATGACTGTGTGGTGCTGATGAAGGTGTATGGCCGTTTTGCCCGCATCCAGGCGCTGCTGGGCCGCCTTGGCCTGCTGGAACACGCCCTGCTGATGGCGGACGCATCGTTGCCGCAGGAGAGGTGCTTCCGCGCGCTGGGCGACCTGGCGCCAGATCAGGCGTTACCTTATTTTTCCACGGTGGTGGTCAATAAAGGCTGGCCCGCCGCCGCAACAGCGCATTTTAATGGATAACCGAGGAGTTAACCGATGAACCTACAGATTGGCAAGGGGATGTCCGCGTTCGGCGCCGGCATGACGCTGTTATTGCTGGTGGTGCCGCAGGATGCGTACGCCATGCATATCATGGAGGGTTTCCTGCCGCCGATGTGGGCGCTGGCCTGGTGGCTGCTGTTTTTACCCTGTCTGGCGATCGGACTGACGCGCATGCGGCGGATTGTGGCCGAGGACAGCAACCGCAAGGTGCTGCTGGCGCTGTGCGGCGCGTTTATCTTTGTGCTGTCGGCGCTGAAAATCCCGTCGGTGACCGGCAGCTGTTCCCATCCCACCGGGGTGGGCCTGGCGGTGATTATGTTCGGGCCGTGGGTGCTGTCGGTGCTGGGGGCGGTGGTGCTGCTGTTCCAGGCGCTGCTGCTGGCCCACGGCGGCCTGACCACCCTGGGCGCCAATGCCATTTCCATGGCGGTGGTCGGCCCGATGGTGGGGTATGTGGTCTGGCGGCTGTCGCTGCGCTTAGGCCTGCGGCGCGATGTGGCGGTGTTCCTGTGCGCCATGCTCGCCGATCTGTCCACCTATATGGTGACGTCGCTGCAACTGGGACTGGCGTTCCCCGACCCGGTGTTTGGGTTTACCGGCTCGGCGCTGAAATTTATGGGCGTGTTCTGCCTGACGCAAATCCCCATCGCCATCGCGGAAGGACTGTTAACCGTCATGATTTACGACCAACTGACCAAACGGCAGTTGTTAACCGTCGGGAGTCATTAAAATGAAAAAAATGCTGATATTGCTTTCCCTGGTGGTGGCGCTGATGGTGATGCCGTTTTTTATCAACCATGGCGGCAGCTACGGCGGATCGGACAACGAGGCGGAAGGTCTGATAGGCACCCTGGCGCCCAATTATAAACCCTGGTTTTCGTCGCTCTATGAACCCGCCAGCAGTGAAATCGAAAGCCTGCTGTTTACCCTGCAAGGCTCGATCGGCACCGGGGTGGTATTTTATATTCTCGGTTTTTATCGCGGCAGGGAGAGCCGCGGCAAAAACAAGCGCGGTGGGGAAGGCCGCGGCGATGGCCGCCAGCCCGAAGATGAAGACGACGCCGGCCGGGACGGACGTCATGCTTGAAATCGATCGCCTGTCCTGGCAAAACCGCTGGCAGGCGCGGGATCCGATGCGCAAGTTCGTTCTCTATGCGGCCTTGCTGGGCATTGCGCTGCTGACATCGCCGCTGTATCAATGTGCCACCCTGCTGCTGCTAATCCCCTTGACCTGCTATGTGGCGCGTGTGGGTCTGGCGCGCTATCTGCGCTGGCTCAGCGTGCCGCTGGGATTTCTGGCGGTCAGCCTGCTGAGCATCGCGGTATCTTTTGCCTGGTCCGGCGGTAGTATGATCTACAGCGTGCGGTTGGGAAGCCTGTACCTGGGGCTGGATAAACAGGGCCTGGCGTTGGCCAATCTGGCCATGTGGCGCAGCATAACCGCCCTGGCGGCCACCTATTTATTCGTGCTGACCACGCCTTTTACCCAGATTATCCAGATCCTCAAACGCTGCCGCCTGCCGCGGCTCTCTGATCGAGCATACCCTGCTAAGCTATCGCTTTATTTTTATCTTTCTTGACGAGGCCAACGCCATCCGCCAGGCGCAGTCGCTGCGCTTCGGTTACTGTTCGCTGCGTACCGGCTATCATTCGCTGGCGATGCTGGTGGGCATGCTGATGCTGCGGGTCATCACCCGCTACCGGGAAATGTCCGTCGCGCTGGAGGTGAAATTGTACCAGGGCGAATTCCATTTATAAGGATCGACGATGTTAGCGACCGAAGCACTCAGTTTTTCCTGGCAGCAGGATCAGCCGGCGCTGTGCGATTTAACGCTGGATTTCAGCCGCGGCCGGGTCACCGGCTTGATTGGCGCCAACGGCTGCGGCAAGTCCACGCTGTTCATGAACCTGCTGGGTTTGCAAAAGCCGCAAAGCGGCAGGGTGCTGTGGCGGGGCAAGCCGCTGGACTATGATAAACGCAGCCTGCTGGCGCTGCGCCAGCAGGTGGTCATGGTGTTCCAGGAACCGGATCACCAACTGTTCTATACCGATATCGACAGCGATATCGCGTTTGCCCTGCGTAACCTCGGCGTGAACGAAGCGGTCATCCAGGCGCGCCTGGCGCAGGCGCTGACGCTGGTGGGGGCCAACGGCTTTCGCCACCGGCCGATCCAGTACCTCAGCCATGGCCAGAAAAAACGCGTGGCCATCGCCGGGGCGCTGGTGATGCAATCGGATTACCTGTTGCTGGACGAACCCACCGCCGGACTGGATCCGCAGGGCCGCGAGGCGATGATCGGCATTATCCAGCGCATCGCGGCCCAGGGCCGGCACGTCATCATCGCCAGCCATGATATCGATCTGATTTATCATATCTGCGATTACATCTATGTCATGGCGCAGGGACGGCTGCTGGCCGAGGGCAGCGAGCGGGAGGTGTTCCAGCAAGCGGCGATGCTGGCGCGCGCGGGGCTGAGCCAGCCTTGGCTCATCAAGGCGCATACCCGGCTCGGCATGCCGCTGGTGAAGACGGAAGATGAACTGTTCGCTTTTTACGAACAATCCCGGGAGGCAAAAGTATGACGATGTCAATCATGGTACAGGGCACCGCGTCCGACGTGGGTAAAAGCGTCCTGGTAGCCGGGCTGTGCCGTATTTTTGCCCAGGACGGCCACCGCGCGGCGCCGTTTAAGGCGCAGAATATGGCGCTGAATTCCTGGATCACCCGCGATGGCGCTGAAATGGGCCGGGCGCAGGTGTTCCAGGCCGAGGCGGCGGGCATTGAGCCGGACGTGCGCATGAACCCGGTCTTGCTCAAGCCGACCAGCGATCGGAAATCGCAGGTGATCGTCATGGGCGAGGCGCTATGCCACATGGACGCCATGGATTACCATCGCTACAAGCCGCAGCTGCGCGCGCGGGTCGGCGAAGTATTCCGCAGCCTGGCGGCGGATTTCGACATTATCGTGCTCGAGGGCGCCGGCAGTCCGGCGGAGATCAACCTGCGCGATCGCGATATCGTCAATATGGGCATGGCGCAACAGGCGAACGCGCCGGTGCTGCTGGTGGCCGATATCGACAAGGGCGGGGTGTTCGCCGCCATTTACGGCACCCTGGCGCTGCTGCGCCCGGATGAAAAAGCGCGGGTCAAGGGGGTGATTATCAATAAATTCCGCGGCGACCTGGCGCTGCTCAAGCCCGGGATCGCGCAAATCGAGGCGCTGACCGGCGTGCCGGTGGTGGGCGTGATGCCATGGTTCGACGAGCCGCTGGAAGATGAGGACGGCGTCGCCCTGCAAGGGGATAAATACCGCCTGGGCGGCGCCCGTGAACTGGATATCGCCGTGGTGCAGTTGCCGCATATCGCCAACTTTTCCGATTTTAACGCGCTGGCGGTGCAGCCGGATGTACGGCTGCGTTATGTAAAGCGCGGCGAAGCGCTGGGCGTGCCGGATCTGCTGATTATTCCCGGCAGTAAAAACACCTTGGGCGATCTTGCCTACCTGCGGGAAAATGGCATCGATGCCGCTATCCATCGCGCCCATGGGCAAAGCGTGCCGGTTCTGGGCATCTGCGGCGGTTTCCAGATGCTGGGCAGGCGGGTCACCGACGGCATCGAGTCGGGCATCGCCGAAACCGACGGCCTGGGGCTGCTTGATTGCGACACCCGCTTCGAGCCGCGTAAAATCACCACCCAGGTGGAGGCCGGCGTACAGGCCTTGCCGGCGGGCATCTTCGCCGCCGCGGGCGGCCTGGCGCTGAGCGGCTATGAAATCCATATGGGCCAGACCACGCTTGGCGCCGGCGCGCGTCCCTTCGCCACGTTATTACGGCAAAACGGCCGCCCCTGCCGGCAGGACGACGGCGCGGTTAACGCCGCGGGCGACGTGGCCGGCAGCTATATTCACGGGCTGTTCGACAGCCCGTTGTTTACCCGGGCGCTGCTTGACGCGCTGCGCGCGCGGCGCGGCCTTGATGCGCTGGATACGCCGGTGACCGGCTGGCGCGAGCGCAAGGAGCTGTCGTTTGATGCGCTGGCAGGCCAGATGCGCGCCCATATCGATATCCCGCTGCTGTACCGTATTATGCGTGAGCAGGCGGCGACGGGAGAACCGGCATGATACTGGTGACCGGCGGCGCGCGCAGCGGCAAAAGCCGCCTGGCCGAAAGCCTTGCCGCCCGCGACGGCGGCGCGGTGCTGTATATCGCCACCTCGGTGGTGACCGACGAAGAAATGGCGCAGCGGGTGGAAAAACATCGCCGCGATCGTCCCGCGCACTGGCTGACCTGGGAGGGCCATCGCGATCTTGACCGGGTGATCCGCGCCCATGCCGGCCGGGTCGAGGCGGTACTGCTGGAGTGCGTCACCACGCTTATCACCAACCTGCTGTTTGACCAGGCGGGCGCCACGCCGCCCGATGCGATGGATTTCGACGCCATCGAGCGCCATATCGCCGGGCATATCGACGCGCTGATCGCCGCCTGCGCCGACACGCGCTGCCGGGTGGTGCTGGTCACCAACGAACTTGGCATGGGCATCGTACCGGAAAATCTGCTGGCCCGGCGGTTTCGCGATATCGCGGGCAGGGTCAACCAGCGGCTGGCCGCCGCTGCTACCGACGTCTGGCTGGTGGTATCCGGCATTCCGGTGCCGATCAAAGGCGGCGACCGTCCCGGCGCCGGCGCCGACCAGAGGGACCAGCCTGCCGGCAATCCCTGCGCAAATACTCACGATCGCCACGGCGGAGCAACACAATGACGTCTTTTCTGGCCACCCTGCAATTTATGACCCGCCTGCCTGTGCCCGCGCGCTGGACGCGGGATTTGCCGCTGGACGCCTATGCGCGCGGCGTGATCTGGATGCCGGTGGTGGGATTGGTGGTGGGCGGGTGCTGCGCGCTGGTCTTCGCCCTGGCGCAGCCGGCGTTCGGCACGCCGCTGGCCGCCCTGCTGGCGGTGCTGGCCAATGCCATGGTCACCGGGGCCTTTCATCTCGACGGGTTGGCGGATACCTGCGACGGTATTTTCTCGGCGCGCAAGCGCGAGCAGATGCTGGAGATCATGCGCGACAGCCGCATCGGCACCAACGGCGCGCTGGCCATGGTATTCGCCATCGGCCTGCGGCTGGCGGCCATGGCGGCGCTAAGCCTGCATCCCGGCGGCGCGCTGCCCTATATCATCGCCGCTCCGGTGGTAAGCCGCGCCCTGATAAGCATTCTGATGTATCACCAGCGCTATGCCCGCGAAACGGGGCTCGGCAACGTCTATATCGGCAAAATCAGCGGTCATCATTTTGCCGTGACGCTGCTCGCCGGCATGCTGCTGACCCTGGCGATTGCCGGCCTGCGCGGCCTTGCTGCGGCGCTTATCGTCCTGGCGCTGGCCTACGGCTACCGCGCCAGGATTAACGCGGTGCTGGGCGGCCAGACCGGCGATACCCTGGGCTGCGGCGTGGAGGTATTCGAATGGCTGTTTTTGCTCGCGGCCCTGGCCGTTCCGCTATGAGACTCTATTTAGTGCGTCACGGCGAAACCCATGCCAACCGCGACGGCGTTTACTGCGGCGTCAGCGATGTGGTCCTGACGCCGAAGGGACGCTTCCAGGCGCACCGGGTGGCCTGGCAACTGGCGGAGATTCCCTTCGGGCGGGTCCTGACCTCCAGGCTCAGGCGCAGCCGGGAGACGGCCGATATCATCCGTCCCGGCATGCCGCCTGAGGCCTGGCAGGAATGGGACGAAATGAATTTCGGCGCCTGGGAGCTACGCCATCATCGCGATCTCGCTACGCAGGATCCGCAGCGCTATGCGGCCTGGTGCGACGATTGGCAGCATGTGGCCCCGCCCGGCGGCGAAGGGTTCCAGGCGTTTGCGCAGCGGGTGGGGCTTGCGGCCGCGCGCCTGCGCGAACAGGACGGCGCGGACGCTATCCTGCTGGTGGCCCATCAGGGCGTGCTCGGCGTACTGCTGGCCACGCTGCTGGGAATGCCGCCCGCCGCCATGTGGCATTTTCCCTTCCGCCAGGACGCCTTTACCCAGGTCACGCTTAACGACGGATTTTGTGTGCTCAACCAGTTAAACGACAGCGGCCGGGCCATGATGCCCGCACGCTGAAACCGTAACCCATTTTCCAGGAGAAGATAATGAAAACACTGCAACAGGTCATCGACGCCATCCGGCCTTTGGACGAGAAGGCCATGGCGCGGGCGGAACAACGTCTCGACGGCTTGCTTAAGCCGCCGGGAAGTCTTGGCCGCCTGGAGACGCTTGCCGTCCAGCTGTCGGGCATTATGGGCGACCGGCCGCTGGCGTTTGCGGGTAAAGAGATGATGGTGATGGTGGCCGATCACGGGGTATACGAAGAAGGGGTGGCGGTATCGCCGCGCATCGTTACCGCCATCCAGGCGGCGAATATGGTCAAGGGCACCACCGGGATCTGCGTGCTGGCGGCCAACGCCGGCGCGGCCGTCACCGTGGTGGATCTGGGCATTGACTGCGAGCAGCCTTTGCCCGGACTGCTGGACCGGCGCATGGGCCGCGGCTGCGGCAATATCGCCACCGGTCCGGCGATGACCGCCGGCCAGGCGCGCACCGTACTTGAAACCGGCGCGGCGCTGGTTGCCGACGCGGTTGGCCGGGGCATCACCTTATTCGGCGTCGGCGAGCTGGGCATGGCGAACACCACGCCCGCCGCCGCGCTGGTGAGCGTGTTAACCGGCGCGCCGGCGCAGGACGTCGTCGGCCGCGGCGCCAACCTGCCGCAGTCCATGCTGGCGCATAAAATCGAGGTGGTGGAGCGCGCCATCGCCGTAAACCGCCCGGATGCGCGGGATGGCCTCGACGTGCTGGCGAAAGTGGGCGGTTATGATCTCGGCGGCATGGCCGGCGTCTTGCTGGGCGCCGCCGCCGAGGGGGTCCCGGTGATACTGGACGGTTTTCTGTCCTACGCCGCCGCCCTGGTCGCCTGCCGCATCGCCCCGCAGGCGCGGCCTTATTTGATCCCCTCGCACCTTTCCGCGGAAAAAGGGGCGAAGATCGCCCTGGCCCATCTGGATCTGCGGCCTTATTTTGATCTGGAGATGCGCCTGGGCGAGGGCAGCGGCGCCGCGCTTGCCATGAATCTGGTGGACGCCGCCTGCGCCGTTTATAACGACATGGGCACGCTGGCGGACAGCGCTATCGTCCTGCCCGCCCATTAAACGCCACCGCGGGCGGCAACGTGCCTATCCGGCGGTTGCCGCCCGCCCCGGCGGCAATATCGTGCCTTTTGCCGCCGCCCTCTATTGACCCTCCCGCGCTTACCCTGCATGCTCTGCAATACGACCGGTCGTATTATTTTTTCTCTTTTATCGTCTTTTATCTTTTCAGGCAGAGGATGTTCCATGAGCACACCCAAGTACGGCGCGCGCCTTGCGCCGCTATTATTGCTGCCGGCGCTGGCTGCCCTGATGGCCGCCGGCTGTAAGCCCGCCGCCCCGGCGCAGCAAACACAGCAGGCGATCCCGGTGGCGGTGACCACCGTGATGTTCCAGCCGGTACGCCAATGGGACGATTTTACCGGCCGGCTGGAAGCCATCCAAAGCGTGGACGTCAGGCCGCGGGTCGGAGGTTTTATCGATGCTATCGCGTTTGACGACGGCGCGCGTGTCCATAAGGGCCAGGTGCTGTACCAAATTGATCCCAGGCCCTATCAGGCGGAGGTGGACCGGCTGGAGGCCGGGCTACAGCAGGCGGTGGCTAACGCGGCGCTCGCCAGGACCAACCGCGAGCGCAGCCGGCGGCTGATCGTGGTGAACGCGATTTCCAGCAGCGAGCTGGATGCCCAGGAGGCCAACGCCAAAGTCACGGTGGCCAATGTGGCCGCCGCGCAGGCGGCGCTGGCCACGGCGCGGCTTAACCTGTCGTTTACCCAGGTGAGCGCGCCCATCGACGGGCGCATTTCCAAGGCGCTGATCACCCGGGGCAATCTGGTGACCACCGACAGCCTGCTGACCACCATTGTCTCCGATAGCCCGATATACGCGGCGTTCAATGTGGACGAGCAGGCCTACCTGAAATATGCCGCCGCCCAGCGCGGCAAGGATAACGCGGTCTTTATCGGCCTGATGGGCGAAAACGGTTTTCCCCACCGCGCGCGCCTGCGTTTCCTGGATAACGTGGTGGATCCCCGCAGCGGCACCCTGGCGGCCAGGGCGGTCTTGGATAATGCCGACGGCAGCCTGACGCCGGGCCTGTTCAGCCGGGTGCGCCTGGTGTCCTCCGAGGTGCAGCGGGTCGCCCTGCTGCCGGAACAGGCGCTGGGCACCGATCTGGGCAAACGTTATGTGCTGGTGCTGGATAAGGACCGGCGGGTGCAATATCGGGCCATTACCCTGGGACAGGCGGTGGGCGAGTGGCGCATCGTGAAAAGCGGGCTGAACGAGGGCGAACAGGTGGTGGTGGACGGGCTGCAAAAAGTGCGGCCGGGAGACGTGGTGGCGCCGCACGCCGCCACTGCGGATACGTCGCCGGCCGCGCTGGCCGCCTTGCTTCCCCATGATTAGCGGTGACCTGATGAAAGGCATCCGCGGCAGCGGCGCCATGGCCTGTTACCTATCTATGAGATTATTATGAATATTTCACGGTTTTTTGTCAGCCGGCCCCGGTTCGCGGTAGTGCTGTCGCTGGTGATTTTCGCCGCCGGCTTAGTGGCGCTGCCGCTGTTGCCCATTGCCGAATATCCGGAAGTGGTGCCGACCACCATTGTGGTCAATACCACCTTTGCCGGGGCGGATCCGTCCGTTATCGCCGAAACGGTGGCCTCGCCTATCGAACAGGCGATTAACGGCGTCGAGGGCATGCTGTATCAATCCTCGCAGGCCACCAGCGACGGCGCCCTGACCGTGACGGTCACCTTTGCGCTGGGCACCGACGGCGACAAGGCCCAGGTGCTGGTGCAAAACCGCGTGGCGCAGGTGCTGTCGAGGTTGCCGCCCGAAGTGCAGCGGGTCGGCGTGACCACCAATAAATCCTCGCCCACGCTGATTGAAGTGGTGCACCTGACCTCGGACGATAACCGTTATGACATGCTTTACCTGGCAAGCTATGCGCAACTGCATGTCAAGGATGCGCTGGTGCGCGCGTATGGCGTGGGTGATGTCAGCGTCTTCGGCCTCGGGCCCTATTCCATGCGCGTCTGGCTCGATCCGGAACAGCTGGCGGCGCGCTCCCTTACCGCCGGCGACGTGGTGGCGGCGCTGCGCGAGCAAAATATCCAGGTGGCGGCGGGGCAGGTAGGCGGGTCGCCCGCCGCCAGCCAGGCGCAGTTCCAGATTTCCGTGGTGACCCAGGGACGGCTGGAAACCGAAGAGCAGTTCGGCGATATCATCCTGCGCGCCGACGGGCAGGGCAAGATTATCCACTTGCGCGATGTGGCGCGCCTGGAACTGGGCTCGGACAACTATTCGTTGCGTACCCTGCTCGACAACCAGCCCGCGGTGGCGCTGGGCGTTTTCCAGCGTCCCGGCACCAACGCCCTGCAGATGGCGGATAACGTCCAGTCCACCATGGACCGGCTGGCGAAGGATTTCCCCCAGGGCGTTAAATACCATATCGTCTACAACACCACCGGCTTTGTGCATCAGTCCATCAATGAAGTCGTGCATACCCTGTTCGAGGCCGTCATCCTGGTGGTGCTGGTGGTGATTTTATTCCTGCAAAGCTGGCGCGCCTCGATTATTCCGCTGGTCGCCGTGCCGGTAAGCCTGGTGGGCACGTTTGCGGTCATGCTGCTGATGGGCTTTGGCCTGAATGCCCTGACCATGTTCGGCCTGGTGCTGGCCATCGGCATCGTGGTCGACGACGCCATCGTGGTGGTGGAGAACGTCGAGCGCAATATCGCCCTGGGATTAGCGCCGGTGCAGGCCACCCATAAGGCGATGAGCGAGGTCAGCGGCCCCATTATCTCCACCGCGCTGGTGCTGTGTTCGGTCTTTATCCCCACCGCCTTCCTCAGCGGTCTGACCGGCGAATTTTATCGCCAGTTTGCCCTGACCATTGCCATTTCCACGGTGATCTCCGCCTTCAATTCCCTGACGCTGTCGCCGGCGCTGGCGGCGCTGCTGCTGCGCCCGCATCACGCCGCCCGGGATAACTTCCAGCGCTTTATCGACCGGGTGTTCGGCTGGCTGTTCCGGCCGTTCAACCTGGGGTTTGTGCGCTTGTCCCATGGCTATGTCGGGGTGGTGTCGCGCGTACTGCACCGGTCGTCGGTGGCGCTGCTGATCTACGGCGGGCTGCTGGCGCTGACCGTCCTGCTGTTTATGCGCACGCCTGGCGGATTTGTGCCCCAGCAGGACAAGCTTTACCTGGTTTCGGTGATCCAATTGCCGGACGCCGCCACGCTCGATCGTACCGAGGCGGTGGTGCGCCAGGTCAGCGATATTGCGCTGCATACGCCGGGCGTCAGCCACGCGGTCGCGTTTCCCGGTCTGTCGATTAACGGATTTGTGCGCAGCACCAATTCGGCGGTGGTCTTTTTGCCGCTGGATGATTTTAGCGCCCGCCGCGACCCGTCGCTTTCGGCCGGGGCCATCGCCATAACGCTTAACCAAAAGCTTTCCGGCATAACCGAAGCCAATGTGGCGGTGTTCCCGCCGCCGCCGATCCTGGGGTTGGGCTCGCTCGGCGGTTTTCGCCTGCAAATCGAGGATCAGGCCGATCGGGGGCCGGACGCCTTGTTCCAGGCAACGCAACGGCTCATCGCCGCCGCCGCCAAAGATCCCGCGTTGACCGGATTGTTCACGTCCTATCAGATTGGCGTGCCGAAAATCCATGCCGACGTCGATCGGGAAAAGGCCAAGGCGCAAGGGGTATCGCTTACCGATCTGTTTGAGACCATGCAGGTGTATCTCGGCTCGGTCTATGTCAATGATTTCAACCGCTTCGGCCGCACTTACCAGGTGAATGTGCAGGCGGACCAGCGTTTTCGCATGCATACCGAGGATATTGGCCATTTGCAGACCCGTAACGCCGCCGGGCAGATGATTCCCATCGGAGCGTTTGTCACCACCTACGACACCACGGGTCCGGATCGCATCAGCCACTATAACGGCAGCCTGACGGCGGAAATCAACGGCGCGCCGGCGCCGGGCTTCAGTTCGGACCAGGCCCAGGCCAGGCTTGAGGCCCTGGCGCAACAGGAATTACCTCATGGGATGAGTTTTGAATGGACGGAACTGACCTATCAGCAAATTCTGGCCGGCAATACCGCCATCTATGTCTTTCCCATCTGCGTGCTGCTGGCGTTTCTGGTGCTGGTGGCCCAATACGAAAGCTGGACGCTGCCGCTGGTGGTGATCCTGACCGTGCCCATGTGCCTGCTGTGCGCGCTGATCGGCGTGCAGTTGACCCATGGCGACAACAACGTCTTTACCCAGATTGGTCTGGTGGTGCTGGTGGGGCTGGCATGTAAAAACGCCATCTTAATCGTCGAATTCGCCCGCGACCGCGAGCTGGAAAACGACAGCCTGCTGCAGGCGGTGCTGAGCGCCTGCCGGCTGCGGCTGCGGCCGATCCTGATGACGTCGCTGGCGTTTATCATGGGGGTGGCCCCGCTGGCGGTGTCGGTGGGCGCGGGGGCGGAGATGCGCAATGCCATCGGCATCGCGGTATTCGCCGGCATGCTGGGCGTGACGTTGTTCGGTTTTATCCTTACCCCGGTCTTCTACTGGACGATTCGCCGCATCACCGGCGGCACGCTCAAGGGCGGACAGGACGCGCCAGGGACGGACGCGGCCGCCGCCCCGGCCATCGCACCAACGGGCAAAGATGGCTGACAGGATAGGCTATGATGACAGGAGCGCTTTTCAGCGGCTGAAAAGCGCGCCGCGCCGTGGACCGCCCTGGCGGTAAAGGGCGGGGCGCCCGGGACGCTTTGCTTGCAAAATACGACCGGTCGTCTATATAATCATGCGGTATTCGTTATCTGGAGGCTCTGTTTTTTATGGCAAAACCAAGCGTACGCGATAAAATTGTCGACGCCGCGCTGGAACGTTTTCATACGCTCGGTTTCAGCGCGTGCAGCGTGCAGGATATTGTGGATACCGCCGGCGTGCCGAAAGGGTCTTTTTATAACTATTTCAAAGCTAAAGAATTACTGGCGCTGGAAGTGCTCTCCATTTACGGCCAGGACTCGAACCGTGAAATCCTTGAAGACGCCAGCCTGCCGCCCATTGAGCGTCTGCGCGCGCATTTCGAGTACATGGCCGCCTATTACGCCGACTTCGGTTATGAAAAAGGGTGCCTGATCGGCAACCTGGCCGCCGAGATGACGGATAACACGCCGCTGCTGCGTCAGGCCATTTGCCAGTCGCTGGAAAAATGGACCGCCGCCGTGACCGCGACCCTGCGCGAAGGGCAAAAGGACGGCACCATTATCGCCAGCCTGGATGCGGAAAAAGTGGCCCGTTTTGTTATCAATAGCTGGGAAGGCGCGGTTGTGCGCATGAAAATAGCCCGTTGTCGGCAGCCGCTGGATGATTTTTTCGCCGTGGCCTTTCCGTTATTAAACCGTCCGACGCCGGAATAATCGCCACAGCTATTTGCCTGACGCCCGTTTCTTTTCCTGACTGCGAGCCTATCATGACCGGAAGGACCTTGACCCTCGGACGCCGGGCCAGTTTTTGGGTGGCCGCCGCCGTTGTCGGCCATACTATCTGGACCAGCGCCGCGCCCGCCATGACCTATCCGCTGTATGCCTCGGAATGGGGCCTGACCACCACCCAAACGTCGACTATCTTTGCCATCTATCCCATCGTGGTGGTGGCCATCCTGGTGTGTTTCGGCGATATTTCCGATTATATCGGGCGGCGCACCACCATGTTGTTGGGACTGGCGGCGTCGCTTATCGGGGTATTGCTGTTCGCCGTCGCGCCTGGTTTGTGGTGGATTTATCTCGGGCGGGTCTTCATGGGCATCGGGGTGGGGTTGTCGGCGGGGCCGTCCACCGCCGCCATGATTGAGTTTAGCGCCGAGGGCCAGGCCAAAAAAGCCAGCGCCATTACCACGGTGTCGCAGGCGGTGGGCCTGGCGCTGGCGACGTTGGTGGGCGGCGCGCTGATAGAGTACGCGCCTTTTCCCACGCGGCTGAACTTCTGGCTGCTGCTGGTTATCATCCTGGCTATTTTTGCCGCCGCCTGGTTTTTGCCGCGCCATAGCGCGGTGCCGGGGCAGGGACGCTGGCGTCCGCGTACGCCGTCGGTTCCCTCGGGCCTGGGCGGCGTGGTGCTGACGGCGGTGGCGGCGGTGGTATGCGCCTATTCTATCGGCACCGTGGGGTTATCGCTGGGCGCCAAGATAGCGCGGGATCTGATCGGTTCCGCCAACGTGCTGCTTAACGGCGCCACCATGTCGGTGTTCGCCATCGTGCTTGGCGTGGTGGGACTGGCCTGCAAAAGTATGCCGTCGCGTACCGCGATTGCCCTGGGCGGTCTGTGCACGGTGGCGGGCATGGCATGCTTGGTGATCTCGGTATCCTGGCATTCGCTGCTGCTGTTCCTGGCCTTTTTAATCGCCGCCGGGTGCGGTTATAGCCTGTTGTTTATGGGCGGGCTGGGGCTTATCAATATGTATGCGCCCGCCCGTCTTCGCGGCGGCACGCTGTCCGCGCTGTATTTGGTGGCCTACCTGATCCAGGGGGCGTTTGCGCTGCTGCTGGGCGCCAGCGCCAGTCGTTGGGGGCTGGGCTTCGCCATCGACCAGGGCGCGGTGGTGATTTCCGCCCTGTGTATTATCACCGGCGCGATTGCCGTCTTTATGACCGTACCGAAAGCCGCCCATCTCGCGGTGCGCTGCGCGGAAAAAAATCAGTGACAACGTCACGATAATCCCCCCCGGCTGTTAACGCGCCTGCCGTGCCATGGCGTGCTGGCAGGCGGCAAACCCCGTCCTATCGGCACTTTCTCCCGCGCCCGCCTGTCATTGACGCGCCGCCGGCAAACGGCTTATGATAAAATTATCGTTCGTTAATAAAAAGAGGTTGACTAAAAATACGACCGGTCATATTGTAAGTGCAAGGTTATCAATTACGGGGAATGTCTATATGAATCAGAAGGTCATTATTCAGGATTTGATGGAATGGTTGGAAAACAATCTGGATAAGTCATTGTCTCTGGATCACGTAGCCGCCAAATCCGGGTATTCAAAATGGCATTTACAGCGGATGTTCCGCAATGTGACCGGCGATGCGCTGGGCACCTATATTCGCACCCGCCGGCTGTCACGCGCCGCGTCGGAACTGTGTCTTAAGGACCATAGCATCCTTGATATCGCCCTGCAAAGCGGCTTCGATTCGCAACAGTCCTTCAGCCGGGCGTTCAAGCGCCAGTTCAGCCAGACGCCCGGGGCCTATCGTTCGCGGATGGCTTATCCTTACCATCCGGAAGAGTCCATGGAGGATAAGTATATCTCGGCTAAGCGCACGGCTCATGCGTCGCAGCCGGTATTTTAAGTAAGCAGATTTGACAGTCCGGCGACGACGCGGCTAGCCGCCCGGAAATACCAACCCGGCCGCCGGCGGCCGACATTGCCTCCGGCAAGCCGGTAGCGGCTCTAGGCTTCGGCCGCTGTGATCAGGTTGATGATGGCGCCCAGGCGCTGGCGCTGTTCAAGGCTGATTTCCGCTGCACCCGCATATCCCGCATTTTGCCGTATCAGTATATTCAGGCCCACCAGCCAGTCGTAGACATAGAAGGCGGTATTATTCACCGGAGCGGCATTAAGCCGGGTCAAACGGTGGGACGCGTCGATGTCGTGCCCGGGCGCCGCCGGGCGCGTAAAAATTTTATGGCCGGGATTGATGCGGCTGTCGGGCCGTTGCGCGTCGCTTAGCCGCGTAAACCCCAGCCAGGCGACGAAATCACCCAATACGGCCAAGGCCCGCGCCACCTGCCGATCGGCCTTGCTCTCAGGCGGCAGGCCCGCCGGCGCCATATCCATCAGCATGTGCTCGAGCGACCCCAGGATATCGAGCCGGATGGCGGCGGTAATCAACTCCGCCATCAACATGGCCATGGTCGGCCTGGCGATGCCGAGCAAGGCCAGCAGCGGCGCGTTTTCCGGCAGGTTGCGCAAATGATTTATCCAATAGCGTTGCACATTGCGGGCAAACATTTTGTCGTCCGTCGCGCCGGTGACGTCAGCGGTCATCATGACCTGGCCGGTCGGCGCCTCGGGGGCGCTGAGCAGATCGAAGGCGATGCCGACGCCAAAGGGTCCGGCGCCGTCCGCGGCCGGTTCGGTATGGCCGGCGGCGTCCGGTGGTAGCTGCAGGTAGAGGCGGCGCATTTCGTCACGCGTGGGCAGCAGGTGCTCGAGCAGTTCTCCGTGCATGCCGGCGCGCGCCTGCAGCGCTTTAAGCAGTGTGTGCGCGACGTGTTGTTTGGGTAATGTCTCCGCGTCCTGCGCCGCGGCCTGCTGCCATTCGCCGAGCAGGTTTTCGGCCAGTTCCGCCTGCAGCGCCTTCGTCTGTTCGCCCAGGCGCTCCAGGCCCGCCTCGCGCTGCGCCGCGGGGGCGAGGTAGGCCGCCAGGGCGTTGACGCCCCGCGAATCCATCGCCAGCAACGTGCCCCAGGTATCGCCCGGATTGCCAACATAGCGCTGCACGGCGGCATCGTAATTAGTGCCGTGGACCACACGTTGATCGAAGCGGGTCAGCGCCCAGATCAGGGCGGGTTTGCGCCGGCCGCGCACCCCGGCGTTTTCTCCCTGGCTGCGCCTGACCCAATAATCCAGCAGCCTGCCGACTTCGGCGACCGCCGCGCGGTCCTGCGCCGCGGTACAGACCATCAGCACATTCACCGTCTGGGCATCGGTATAACGTTCGGGCAGATAAGCACAGCGGGCGCGCAGCAGGGCCGGCGCCAGCGGGTAGGCGGGCTCGCCGCCCGCGCCGGTGGCCGCCGTGGTTTCAAGGCTGCCGTCGATACCGGCGAAATCGATAAAATCCACCTGCGCGCCGCCGCTTCCGCTCACGCCGGCATCCAGCGGCATCAACAGTTCAACGGCCAGCATCGCCAGCTCGGCCATCGTCAGTTCAACCGGCTTTCCCGCGCGGCCGTTCACCATGGGGATCACCTGCAGCAGCGGGTCGGCGGCGCTATGCAGGCGCGACAGCGACGCGATATCCAGGATGCCGTCCGCCTGGCGCATCGTATCGTCCACCAGCGCGCCAAGGGGCGCTAGCACGTGCTGCGCGCCGCCCAGATGCTGCGCGATAGCGGCAAAATGGCGGTAGGCGTCGCTCAAATCCGCGCGCCCTCGCCACAGCACCGAGAACAGCTCGGCGCGATCCTCGACGCTCAGGCAGGGCGCCAGCTCGACCGCCGCCGGCCAGAACCGCGTCTCCAGCTGTTTCTGCCGCCGCCGATCGTGGCGGGAAACATAATCCCAAATCGCCACCACGGCATCCCCGCTCATGCCGGCGACCGGTTCCACCTGCCGCCGCGCGAGCAGCCGGTCCAGGCGGTCATCCAGCGCGCGATCGTCCAGGTCCCGGGCGGTGTTTTCGCCCCCGGCTTCACGCAGGGAGAGGGTAAACAGCAGCATGGCGATATCCGCTTCACTGAGCAGCGACAGCTGGACCGGATAGGCGGCGTTTTCCGCCTGTACGCGCTGGGCGAAACGCAGCACCAGGCCTGACGCCCGGCTCTGCGGCTCGATAAGGGACAGGACATCCAGCCGTTTGCCGCCAAGCGTGGTGGACAGCCGGTCGTCCTGCCCCACGGTCAGCGCCGTGATCAGATGCAGTTTTCCCCGCGCCGATTGCCCAAAAAAACCAATGGCGCCGGCGGTGTGCGACGCGTTGTACAAATGGCTGGCCTGCAGGCGGCAGCGGCGCAGTTTTATGCCCAGCCGGCCGGCTTCCATATCCAGGCGCGGCGCATGCCGGCGCGTGGCCGCAATCCAGTCGATCGCCTGGTCGATGCCTTGCAGTACCTGGCGCAGCTGGTTATGCAACTGGTTTTGCAATTGGGGAGCCAGCGGGTTGGCAACCGGGTTTAATTTACGCCGCGCCGGTATCGGGGAAGAGATTAATTGACTCATTTTTTCACTATGCTCCCGCTATCTATCCAATATTCGGTCGCGCCTGAACCACTGTCGGCCAGGGTATTTAACGTCAGGCGCACATGGTGCCGCGGCACGGGCGTACCGTCTTCCAGCACCGCCTCCGCTATCTCGAAACGCTCAGGTCCCGCCCGGGAAGTGTCCTGCGCCACCGCCAGCCTGATGCGCAGTTCGCTTTCCCCGGCCACGCGCCGGGCGAGCGCAGGATCGGCTATCGACAGCGTATACAGCGCGGAGGCCGGCCAGCGTTCATTATCCAGTTGGCGAAAGCCCAGGCATAACGCGCCGCGCATGCGAAAGCTGGCGGTGGCGTCCAGCGCGCAATCCGGCGCGTCAAGATCGATATCGCGGTAAAAAACATTCTCGTCGGCCAGGGTGTGGTTGCCGTCCAGCATGCCCAGATAGCGCAGGGTGGAGTAGGGCTGGAAGTCACCGGCTTTGAAATAGAACCCCGGCAAACGCAGGCTAAGCGCCAGCAGGCACAGCATCGCGCCAACCGCCGCGGTGGATTTGGGATTATCGATGCGTCCCCGCTGGTTAAAGGGATACCACGCGCTGGTATGGTAACCGTCCAGCGACAGAATCCGGTTATTGGGCAGCGGCTGCAGGTGGCGGAACAAGGCCTGGATGCCCGGGAAACGCGCCGGCCGCCCGGTAAGCAGCAGCACGTCGCAATCGTGGAGCGAGACGACTTCAGACAACGAGCGCAGGTGTTGGGTAATCGTCATGCGGTTGGCCAGGAACTCATCATGCAGTTTGCCCAGCCTTATCTGGAGCGGGACGCGTAGAATATCGAACGGAGAGGCATCCGCCGGCAGGCCGCGCTGCACCTCGCCATGGATATACGCCAACACGCCAGGCGTGGGCTGCTGGGTCAGCAACTCGCCGAAGACGGCATCGATTTCCGTGCGGTTATCCAGGGGATCGAATCGTTCATAGGCCGCCAGGATCGCGCGGCCGACGGGCATAAACAGCTGCAGCGTCGTCTGCTGGCGCAGCGTGCTGTGCCCGTCCATGCGCCCGTCGCCGCCAAACAGCCGGGCGAGCAGCATGCCGGGGTTGTCCAGGCCGGCGCTGAGCAGCGCCGCCTCCAGGGCGGGCAAGACAAACAGCTGGATCACCTCCAGCAGGATATCGTCGCCCGCGACTTTAAAACCTTCGCGGAACAGCAGCCGCGGGGTGATTTTGACATCTTTGCCGCCGCCGTCGTCCAGGCTGTACTGGGTGATGGCTAAATCGGTGGTGCCTCCGCCGATATCAATGGAGGCGATGCGTAGGGTCTTGCCGGCGCTGCCGGCGGCGGATGCCTTATCCGGCCGCGCCATGGCGCCAAAAAACGCGTTGGTATGACCGGCGAAGTTAACCTGGGTTTCGTTATACAGATAGACCATCTGGCCGCAGGTGGCCTCGTCCCAGTCCATCCGCACTTCGGGCGCCGGTACCCGGCTGCCGGCCCGGTCGCTGGGGGAGGAGAAGGGTTCGTCCGCGCGATGCCAGCCCATGGTTTTCCATACCAGGCCAATCGCTTCGTTCATCCGCCTGAGGAAGATTTCCCGCTCCGGTTTCGGCATCGCCGAGGGCAGGGTCAGGACGATGGTGCGCAGTTGACGCGGCGCCACGTCGTGGCCCATCTTCAGCCGCTGCGCCACGCTGTTGATTTGCATTATCGCCTGCGCCAGCAGTTCCGACAGCATCAGCGCCATCAGCGAACTGCGGCTGTAATGCGGCGAAAAGACCGGCAGGCGGTCGTCCAGCGCCAGCAGGTACAGCGGCTGTCCCTCGTCATTGATCAGGTGGGTAAACGGCGCTTGCACCGCCGGCGGTTCAAGCGCCGGTCCGCCAGCACCCTGGCTGAACCGCCAGCCGGGAGCATAGCTTTCCTCATCCCACAAATAGCGCCGCGGACTGGAAAGACCGGTGGATCCGTCGACGCCCCGGCGCTGCAGCGCCAGGCGCGCCGCCTCCCGGCCGACGCGGGTAATAGCGGGCCAGAGAAAGGCGTCGTCGCGCCCGCTTTCGAGCGAGAAACCGGGTTTGCCGAAAGGCGCCTGGGCAAACTCGACACGGCTTTCAAACAGTTCGTTATATAAAAACTGCGGCTCGCCCAGATCGCGGATCAGCAATTCATAGGCAAGCTTGAGGCCGTTGGGCTCATCGGCATGTTCTTCCACCAGGACGCCGCAGGTATGCGAATTGCCGACATCCAGGATCAAATCCACTTTTACCACCGGCTCCTGAAGCGTGCCGGCGCTGATTTTTATTTCCGGCATAGGCAGCTGTTCACCCAGCAGCGCCAGCAAATTGAGATAATGGGCCTGATATTCAAAGGAACGGAACGCCACCTCCATCTCCCGGGCGCTGCGATCGTCCTGGCGCGATGCCTGCTGGGTAAACACCTCGCGCAGCCAGCCGTCGACCCAGGTAAGATCGAGAAATTCGCCCAGCTCGTCGCTGCGGTGCGCCAGAGTAAAGCCGATGCCGTTATGGATATCGTTTTCGTTGGGGGCTACCGGGGCGTCGGCATGGCCGGCCGGATAAACCCGGGTGTCAAAGGCGACGCTGACCCGGTGGGTAAAGCCGTGCCGGTCCGGCGCATCCAGGGCGCAAATGCGCACCCGCGCCCAATTATCCGGTCCTCCCAGCAGGGTGCGCGGGGGCATAAAGCGGAACACGGGTAGCGGCAGCCAGAGCTTGTCCAGCAATGCCAGGGATTGCTCAAGGCTGAAACTGAACTCGGGCTTTACCACCTCCGGCGGCGCGCCCGCCGGTACCGGAACGGAATATTTGCCGGTCTGCGTGTGGTAATCCAGGCGCAGCAAGGGTCCGTTGGCGGTCTGGCGGACAAACTTGCCGGGCAGTTCGGCGTTATAGCCGGGCGTCAGGGCGAAATCCAGAAACTGGATACCGCTGTCGCGAATCAGCGTGATGTTTTTTGGGTAATCCGTAATCGTCGCCAGCATTTATTATTCACTCTCGCGCTTCATCGTTATCGGAAAAGCCGTATTGGCGTCATAACGGCCTTTGCACTCGGCGACGCCCTTCGCGCCTTGTCTGCAGACGATTTCCGGCATTTGATAGCGGGTGCCGTCGCTGCAGCGGGCCTTGGCCCGGCTGTTGATGATCAGATTGCCCGATTTCATCAGCCCGGCGTCAACCGCCGTGCGGCAGGTCACCCCGTCGCCATGGGTGATTTTCACCGTGCCTTTGCCATGGTTAAGCTGGTATTTAAGGCTCGGTGGCTTACCGGTCAGCGGTTCCTTGATATCCACCGTGGCGCGCCAGCCGCCGTTAAGAAAATCCGTCGAGCCTATTTTTACCGTCTCGGGCGGCAGAACCAGCGCGTTCTTGCTGATGGCGGCCGGCGCGACGGCCGGGACCAGCGCCTCCGGCGCCGCGGCGGCGGGAAGCGGCGCGGCTTGCACATCCGGCAATGGCGCTATGGCGGGGGAGGACGCCCTGTTCCGGCCATCGCCCGCGTCGGCAGGGCCGATTGCCAGCGCCGTCGGCTGCGTCGCCGCGCCGTCGGCGGGCTTTGGCTGCGCCGCGGCGGCATCTAAGGATAGCGCCTTATCGGCGGGATTGGCCGCGTCTGACGCCCTCAGCCCGCCGTTCGTGGCGCTGGAAAGCTGTTTTTCCAGCGGCGGCCGGGGGGCGTCGGTCAGAGGACTGGCGGCGGGCAGGGCGCGTTTTTCCGCCTCAAGGGCGGTCAGCGCCGAGGCGGACAGGACAGGCGGCGGGCGGGAGACGCAGCCGCGGATTTGCAGCGCCAATATGGCCAGCAGGGCAAGCGCCGGCGGGATCCACCACATGCGCCGCCACGATAGCGCCGGTGCCGCCGCAGCCGCAGCCGGCGCGTTTTCCACGGGGGCGGTGGCCGCGATGCGTGGTGAAGCGCGGTCAACATCCCGCGCCAGGTCGGTAACCAATGCCGGGTCCAGGACGGTGTTATCGACGGGTGGGCGCAGGCTGGCAAAAGCATCGGCGTCGGTTTTTTTATCCGTGCCGACAAAACCCCAGAACGTCAATACCGGTTTGCCGCCCACCAGATAGACATAATGCTGATCGGGAAAACGCATGGCTTTCGACAGCAGCGCGCCAAACAGCCTGAGTGAGGGTTTTTCCGCCGCGGCGGCGCGCTGGCAAAGGCCCGCTGCGGCGGCCTGGCAGCCTTCCAATTCCGCAAGGGCGGACGCGCGTTCGGCATCGCTGGCGCCGGCCCAGGAGGACACCTTGCCCGCGCGCGGCGAATACCAGTCGATCCGATCGCCATCCTCGTTGGGCTGGGGGATCGCCAGACAGTCGGCGATCCGCGGCCGTTGCCGCAGACGCAACGTTTCCCTTATTTCCAACGCCGATGCATACACCGGCCGGCCCTGTTCGCCCAACGCATAAATATCAAGCAAACCGCCGCTACGTAAAAATGTTTTTGCCACGCAAAAGGGACCTATGAAAAGTAACACCCGACGGGGAATAAAAATTTTTTTCTATCAGCTGATACTGTAAATCGAACGCAGGCAAATCAAACGCCCGAATAGGCGGCAAAAAAGACAAATATTCGGGGTATCGAAAGAAGAGAGTCCCGGCCCGGCGGCCGGGAAAGGGCTTTATTGCGGGGTAGTATCCATACCGAACCATTTCATGGTCAGCGTTTTCAGCGTGCCGTCCTGCTTGGCGCTGGCAATGGCCTCGTCAAACATCTTTTTCAGTTCCGGATCGGTTTTGCGGATGCCCACCGCCGATCCGCTGCCCAGGATACCGCCGATAAACTGCGGGCCGGCCAGGACGATATCCTGGTTGCCGGGCTTGGTCTTGGCGCCGTTCAGATAGGTGACCGAGGCGAAGACCATATCCACCCGGCCGGATTTAAGATCAAGATCGTGCTCTTCGGTGGTTTTATACTCGCGCACCGTCACCACGCCTTTTAAATATTTTTCCAGGAACTGCTGGCCGATGGAGGAGCCTTGCACGCCGATGATTTTGCCTTTAAGCAGCGGGGTCAGTTTGTCCAGTTCGGCTTTTGCGCCCGCTTCATCGCTGGTAAGCGAGAACCGGGTTCCCAGGTCCGGCAAGGCGGCCAGCGGACTGTTTTTCAGCACCGCGAAGGTTTGTCCCGCATTACTGTAGGAGGCAGAAAAATCAATGATTTTTTTACGCGCCTCGGTGGCGGACAGACCGTCCATGATGGCATCGAATTTTCCGGCGTTCAGCGCCGGGATGACGCCGGCAAAGGGCTGTACGATAATCTGGCATTCCACTTTCATTTTTGCGCACAGCACTTTGTAGAGATCGATTTCAAATCCATCCAGGGTACCGTCGGGTTTGGTAAAGTTATATGGCCGGAACGCCCCTTCGGTGGCGATTTTCACCACCGTCCATTTTTTCCCCTCTTCGGCATGACCGCCGAAGCTGGTCGCCAGAGTGGTGGTAATGCACAACGCGCGTACCAGGTTTACCAATTTCATTGTTTAACTCCTGTATCAATGGGGAAAAATTCGCCTTGCGGCGCAAAAAAGGTTCGGGATGACTCAATGCGCATTCTCCAGCGGCTTTTTATCGACCGTGGCGACGCGCGCGCGCAGATGCGGGGTCAGTCGGTATTCCAGCCACATCACCAGCCGGGTAATGATCAGATTGATCAGCAGGTAAATCAGCCCCGCCACCAGGAAGACCTCCAGCGCCCGGTAGGTGTTGGAAATGATTTGCGCGGCGATGCCGGTAATGTCCATCAGGGTGATGATCGAGGCGAGGGAGGTGGATTGCACCATCGAAATCAGTTCGTTGCCGTAGGCCGGCAGCGCCTGGCGGATCGCCATTGGAAACAGAATGCGCCGTACCACCAGCAGGCGGCTCATGCCGCAGGCGCGCGCGGCCTCCAACGCGCCATGGGGCACCGAAAGCAGGCCGCCGCGCAGGATCTCGCTGCCGTAGGCGGCGGTACACAGCGACAGCGACAGCAGCGCGCAGCCATAAGGTTCGCGCAGGACGGGCCACAGCACGCTATTGCGCACCGCCTCAAACTGGCTCATGCCGTAATAAATTAAAAACAGCTGCACCAGCAGCGGCGTTCCCCGCAGGCAAAAAACATAAAACCGCGCCGGCGCGCTGAGCCAGATAAAGGGCGAGAGCCGGGCCAGCGCCAGCGGAAAAGCCAGGCAAAAGCCCATGGCCACCGAGTAAAAAGCCAATTTCAGCGTCAGCGGGATGCCGGGGATCAGCTGCAAAAAGGTCTCCCAAAGAAATGCCACGTCCATCAGCGTCTTACCCCGCGCGAGTAGTAGGTTTCAGCTTTACCTAGTGACCAGCCCGAACAGGCGGAAATCACCAGATACAGCAGCGCCGCTGCACAGTAGAAATCAAAGGGCTTGCCGGTGGAGCCGGCGCCGGTTTGCGCTTTGTTCATCAGTTCGGCCAGGCCGGTCACCGACACCAGCGCCGCGGCCTTGAGCACCAGTTGCCAGACGTTGCCCATGCCCGGCAGGGCGTGGCGCAGCAGCAGCGGGATAATAATGCGGCGCATGCGCACGGACGCGGTCATGCCCAATGACGTGGCCGCCTCCAGCTCGCCAGGCGCAATGGTCAGGAACGCGCCGCGAAAGACCTCGGTCTGCTGTGCGCCGGCGGCGATGCCTACCGCCAGCATGCCCGCCAGAAAGCCGGGGAAACTGATAAACTGCCCATCGCCGAACAGCCTGCCCAGCGATGTCAGCGCCTGGCTGCCGCCAAAATACAGCAGATAGATTATCAGCAGGTCCGGGATGCCGCGGATAACGGTGGTATAGATATCGGCGACACAGCGCACCGGCCGGTTGCCGCTAATCTTTGCCCAGGCGAACAGCGCGCCGATAACGCCCGCCAGCAAAAAACCCGACACCGCCAGGGCTACCGTCATCAGCGCGCCGGACAACAGCATCGGCCCCCATCCCTCAGGGCCAAAACTCAGGGTCTGGAAAAAACCTAGCTCCGCCATGCTATCTCCTTAGCGTTTAATCGGCAGCCGGCCACAATGGCGCTCATCAGTGGCTGCCGGGAAAGGGAGGCATGACATCGTCGGGGATCGGATTGATAAACGGCGTACCGTTCAACTGGCGCAGATGCTCTTGTTTCGCCGCCGCGATAAGCGCCGGCTGCTTTATGAGGCTGATGGCCGTGCTGGCCATGATTTTGGCCGCATGGGTCAGGCCTTTGTGGGCCAGCGTGGATTTGCCCTGCGCCACCAACTGCCACGAGTGCCCGGGGGTGCCGATGGTATAGGTGGCGCTTTGCGCCTGCACGGTCGGGACCACCCAACTGACCGAACCCACGTCGGTGGAGCCGATCATGGTGCTGGCCGGCCGATCCAGGGGCAGCACATAATCGCACAGCGTTTCCCCAGGCGCCATGGCCTTGCCCGCGCGGTGAAACGCGCTGTGGATTTCCTCGGCGGACATGGTTTGCTGAAACCGGGCCGCATAGGCGTAATCGGCCTCATCAAAGCCCGGTCCGCCGAGCAGTTCAAGGTGCGACTGCATCAGTTCTTCCAGCACCGGGTTCGCCACCAGATTGGCATCGCCGCTGAGGATATTGCGTTTCATGGTGGTTTCGGTCATCAGCGCCGCGCCCGCGGCCACTTTGTCGACCCGCGCCAGGAGTTCCAGCAGTTCGGGCAGGGTACGGGTACGCACCAGATAACGCACGGTCGCCTTCGCCTGCACCACATTCGGCGAAAAGCCGCCTGAATCGGTAATGGCATAATGGATGCGCGCGCTGTTCGGCATATGTTCGCGCAGGTAGTTGACGCCCACGTTCATCAGCTCAACCGCGTCCAGGGCGCTGCGGCCCAGGTGGGGCGTGGCCGAGGCGTGGGAGGCGCGGCCGTGAAAATGGTAGTTGATTTCATTGCAGGCCAGGGAATTGGGCTCCTTGACGCAGTTAAACGCGCCGGGATGCCAGCAGATGGCGATATCCACGTCATCAAACAGGCCGGCGCGCACCATAAAACCCTTGCCCGCGCCGCCTTCCTCCGCCGGACATCCGTAAAAGCGCACCCGGCCGGCGATGCCCTCGGCGGCCAGGTAATCCTTGACCGCCGTCGCCGCCAGCAGCGCGGCGGAACCCAGCATATTATGACCGCAGCCGTGGCCGTTGCCGCCTTCTTCCAGCGGCAGCGGCTGGGTGGCATCCGCCTGCTGGCTCAGGCCGGGCAGGGCATCGTATTCGCCGAGAATGGCAATGACCGGGCCGCCCGCGCCCGCTTCGCCCATCATGGCGGTCGGCAGGCCGGCGACCCCCTCGGTCACGCGAAATCCCTGCGCTTTCAGGATCTCAAGATGCGCCCGCGAGGATTTTATTTCGGTGTAGTTCACCTCGGGCGTGGCCCATATCCGATCGCTGAGATCGCAAAATATCGTCTTTTTCTCATCAATTAACGACCAGATCTGATGCAACAACGCGTTGTCGACGGTCCCTTTCTCTTCATTGATAGTGCGCAACGGCATGACAGCGATCCTTAAACGGCAGTGAATGAAGTTATCTATACATGTACAACTGCAAAGCAAGATCGAGGCCAGTTATGTTCGCCGCGCGCAGGGCGCCGCCGCTGCGCAAGCGGCCCGGGGTGGCATTAAGGGAAAGGGGGGTGTACTAAAATGAGGCAGGCGGGCGGGCGGTGCGCGATAAGGGTGCAACGGCGCGCGACAATGCGGGATAAGCGTGCAACGCTGCGGATCCCGCCTTAACCGACATCCGCCGCATTCTGCGCCGGCGCTGATAAATGCTCGCGCTGCTCCGCCCAGGTCAGCAGCGCGTCAAGGGCGGGACACAGCGCCTGTCCCCATGCCGACAGGCGGTATTCCACCTTCGGGGGTACCTGGGGATAGACGTGGCGCAGCACGATGCCGTCGCCTTCCAGCTGACGCAACTGCTGGGCCAGCATTTTCTGCGATATGGTCGGGATCAGTTTCTCCAGATCGGAATAGCGTCGTACCTGTCCGCCGAACAAATGAAACAGGATCACCAGCTTCCAGCGGCCTTCCAGCAGCCGCAGTACGTTTTCCACGCCGACGGCGGCGGTCACGGGCGTATAGGTGTGCTTTACCATTTGGTTAGTCACTTACTTTTTCGTGCGTTCTTGCGGTAAGGAAAGTATATGGCGATACTCGCGCTATGGCAACGTGATGTGCGGTCACGATGAAAACGGCGCATTTGTTTCGTCGCTGAGGCACGCTTAATACACCGGAGAGCATCTTATGGATTTAGAACTGAAAGACCAGCGCGTGCTGGTTACCGGCGGCACCAAGGGTATCGGCGCCGCCGTGGTCGCGCTGTTCCGCCAAAGCGGCGCTAACGTGATAACCACGGCGCGTACCCGCCCGCCGTCGCTGCCCGACGGGATGTTCGTCGCCGCCGACGTGACGACGCCCGCGGGCTGCGGCGCCGTCGCCGCCGCCGTTAACGACAGGCTGGGCGGGGTGGATATTATCGTTCATGTCCTGGGGGGCTCGACGGCCCCGGGCGGCGGCTTTGCCGCGCTGGGAGATGATGAATGGCATCAGGCGCTTGATCTCAATCTTTTCCCGGCGGTACGGCTCGATCGCGCCCTGCTGCCCGGTATGCTGGCCCAGGGCCGCGGGGTGATTATCCACGTCACGTCTATCCAGCGCCAGCTGCCGCTGCCCGAGTCCACCACCGCCTACGCGGCGGCGAAGGCGGCGCTGTCCACCTACAGCAAGAGTCTCTCGAAGGAAGTCAGCCCCCATGGCGTACGCGTGCTGCGGGTTTCCCCCGGCTGGGTCGAAACCGAGGCCGCGGTGGCGATGGCGCAAAGGCTCGCCGCACAGGCGGGAACCGATTATGACGGCGGTAAACAGATTATCATGAAGTCGCTCGGCGGCATCCCGTTGGGCCGCCCGGCGCAGCCCGGGGAAGTGGCCGATCTGATCGCGTTCCTGGCTTCCGCGCGGGCGGCGTCGATTACCGGCGCGGAGTATGTTATCGACGGCGGGACGGTGCCCACCGCCTGATGACCATCGGGTACGCGGCGCCGGGCCATTTTGCTTATTTCGCGCTACAGTTATCACCATCAACCACGTTATAGCAGGCATGAGGTGATCATGTTCACACTGTATGGCGCGCCGGGCGCGGGATCGGCAATTGTTGAAATCATGTTCGCCCTGGCGGGCGAGCCTTATCAATGGGTAAATGTCGACGGCTATGATCGGCCGGGCGCGGCCCGGGATACCCTGGCCGCGCTCAATCCTTTATGCCAGGTGCCGACGCTGGTGCTGGACGACGGCGGCATCATGACCGAAAGCGCCGCCATCGCGCTGCTGCTGCTCGATAGCCACCCCCATCTGGCGCCGGCGGCCGGCACCGCGGATCGCCGGCAATTCTACCGGTTGCTTGTTTGGCTGGTGGCGAATGTCTATCCCACCTTTACCTATGGCGATTATCCGGAACGCTGGGCGCCAGGGCAGCCCGGCGAACTGGTCGCCAGCACCGACCGCTACCGCGAACGTCTTTACCTGTGGCTGGAAACGCAGCTGGGGGCGGGGCCGTATTTATTCGGTGACGTTGTAACATTAATTGACGCTTACTGGCCGGTGCTTGTCCATTGGGGGCCGAGAAAACCCTGGTTTAAACAGCATGCGCCGCGGCTGTTCGCCATGGCAGAACACGTAGGCCGGTTACCCGAATTACAACCCATCCTGAAAGCCAATACCCTGGTGTAGGCGGGGCCGGCGCCGGCTGTTCAGCCTGTTGCGCCGGCGGCGCGGCGCTTAATGGCCGCCCGGTAAATCGGCCGTCATCAAAAATTCATCTTAACCCTGAATAATGACCCGACACGCTCAACATGTCGTTGACAGGCATCCAGCACGAGAATGCGAGACAGGGGATTATTATGAGTGATAATAGCGCTGCCCGATCCAGCCTTTCCTTTGACAGCGGCAAACCCAAAATTTACCAGAAAAACAGCCGATCGTCCGTGGTGTTATTCGTCTTGCTGCTGGTGCTGGGCATCGCCTTTGCCGGCGTCAATCTGTTTAACGATGTTTCCGATGCCGGCGCCACTTATACCAGCTATGTGCCGTTCTTATTGCTGGGGCTGGCGCTGTTAATCGCCCTGGGCTTCGAGTTCGTCAATGGCTTCCATGACACGGCCAACGCCGTGGCAACCGTGATTTATACCCATTCGCTCTCGCCCATGGTCGCCGTGATCTGGTCCGGGTGTTTCAACTTCCTCGGAGTGTTGCTGTCCAGCGGCGTGGTCGCCTTCGGCATCATTTCCTTGCTGCCGGTGGAATTAATCCTGCAGGCGGGAACCGGCAGCGGCTTCGCCATGGTCTATGCCCTGTTGTTCTCGGCCATTATCTGGAATCTCGGCACCTGGTGGCTGGGCCTGCCGGCGTCCTCGTCCCATACGCTGATTGGCTCCATTATCGGGGTGGGGGTCGCCAATGCGCTGATCCACGGCCGTACCGGGACCAGCGGCGTGGATTGGTCGCAGGCCATAAATATCGGCTATTCCCTGCTCTTATCGCCGGTCATCGGTTTTGTCTTTGCCGCGCTGCTGCTGCTGGTAATGAAAGTGCTGGTTAAAAATCGCGCGCTGTATACCGCGCCGCAGGGGAATTCGCCGCCGCCGTTATGGATACGCGGCCTGCTGATTTTAACCTGCACCGGGGTGTCGTTTGCCCACGGCTCCAACGACGGCCAGAAAGGGATGGGGCTGATTATGCTGATCCTGGTCGGCACCGTGCCGATTGCCTACGCGTTAAACCGCTCGATGCCGCCGGAACAAATACCGCGCGTAGCCGCGCTGGCGACGGCCACGCAGCACGAACTGCTGCGCCAATTCCCCGCCGGCGGCCCCCAACCGGCGGCCCGCGCCGTCCTGACCGGCTATGCCCGCACCAACACCCTGACGCCGGCCGTCATTCCCGCGCTCGCCGGCCTGGCCGGGGCCATTGGCGCCGAACTGAAACAATATGGTTCGGTAAACGAGATACCGGCCCGGTCGGTATCCAATACCCGTAACGATATGTACCTGGCTTCGGAAACCATTAAGCGCCTGAAATCGGAAAAACAGCTCAATCTCTCCCCTGGCTCCAGACAAAACCTGGACGCCTTAAAACACGAACTGGACGGCGCAACGCGTTATATCCCGTTCTGGGTCAAGGTGGTGGTGGCCATTGCCCTGGGTCTGGGCACCCTGGTGGGATGGCGGCGTATCGTCGTCACGGTGGGAGAAAAAATCGGCAAGACGCACCTTACTTACGCCCAGGGCGCCAGCGCCGAACTGGTGGCCATGACCACCATCGGCGCGGCGGATGCCTTCGGGCTGCCGGTGTCCACCACGCATGTTCTGTCATCCGGGGTCGCCGGGACCATGGCGGCCAACAAATCCGGCCTGCAGATGGGCACCCTGCGCAACCTGCTGATGGCCTGGGTATTGACCCTGCCGGCGTCAATCCTGCTTTCGGCCGGGCTGTACTGGATTTTTAATCACTTCTGAGGCGCCTTGCCGCCGGGAAAACACCCACCGTAATTATCCTCTCGCCCCGGTTGCCGAAAACATCTCGCTGCCGGGGCCATCCTGTCCGCCCCGCTGATGCGTATATTTTGTACACGCGCGCATAAGCGCTTATATTATTCCTGACATGCCCCTTATTACCCCTAACCGGGGGTCGGCCGGCTGACAAAGGATATATGGGCTCTCTAAAACTACTCAGTATTGGGTTTCTCTGCGTGTTATTACTGTCTTTCGGGCAGAGTCTGGCCAAGGCAGCGCTGGCGGGCGACGTTTTTTCCGGCGGCGATTGGCGGACGGCACGGCGCGATTCCACCGGGATGGCGCCGGATCCGGTACAGCTGCGCGACACCGCCATCGTGCAAATCTATGCCGCGCCCACTTTTGGCTGGCGTGGACTCGTGGCCGTCCATCCCTGGATTATTTTTAAGCCGGCGGGGGCCAGCCAATACAGCCGCTACGAGGTCATCGGCTGGGGCGGGATTGACGCGGTGCGTCGTAATTACACCCTTCCCGACGGATATTGGTTCGGCGCGCGTCCGACGCTGCTGGTGGATCATCGCGGCGCCCATGCCGAGGCCATGATCCCGCGTATTGAAGCGGCTATCAAACGCTATCCCTATGGCCGCACGTACCGCAGCTGGCCCGGCCCAAACAGCAACACCTTCCTGGCCCATATCGGCCGGGAAGTGCCGGAGCTCAAGCTGGACCTGCCGGCCAATGCCATCGGCAAGGATTTCCGTTCCTTGACCCATCCTGTCGGGTTGCCTCCTTCCGGCAAAGGCCTGCAGGTATCGTTGCTGGGCGTGCTGGGCTTTACCCTGGGCGTGGAAGAGGGCGTCGAAGTCAATATCCTGGGATTAAACCTGGGGGTGGATATTCTGACGCCGGCGCTGCGGCTGCCGTTTATCGGCCGGCTTGGCCTGGGCAAACAGGAAAAGGATGACAGCTGACAACGGCAAGGGATGATGCGGGCGTGCCGGATGGCACCGAGGGGTCGGGCAGGGTGACCATGATATGAATGGCGATCCGATCGCTGACCATGGGAATAAAGCGCGTCATGGCAAAGGCCGACCGCGCAATGGCGGTGTCGGCATAAAAGGTCAAATGGCGTTCGCCGGACCGGGGGTCGTTAAGGGAGACCAATTTTGCCGCCAGGATAACCGGGTGGCTAATGGTCTTGATTTGCAAGGTGCCGAACACCTTATACTGGTCTTTGCCATCCGCCACCACGCGGCTGCTGGTAAACGTCGCGTTGGGGTAGCGGGCCTGATCGAAAAATAGCGGACTTTTAAGCTCAGCGGACAGTATCCCGTTATGGGCATCAATATTGCCCACGGGGATAGTCACTTCCACCCGGGCATTGCCGTCCTGCCGGGGATTAAGGTCCAGCCGTCCGGTTATGCCGGTAATATCCGCATGGGAATTGCCCGCGCCCAGGACTTTCCACGATAAGACCACGGCGGTGGGTACGGTATTGATGTCGTAGTGCAGCGGGGCCGCCGCGGCGGCGGCGCAGACTAACAATAACGGTAATAGCGATAGAAAGCGCGGCATGGGTAAATCCTCAACGAGGGCAACTGGGGAGTTAACACCTCAGGCGGCGCTTTTATTCATTTTATCCACCCAACGCCGTCCCGCCCTGGCGTTCAGGCCGCCGCGGCCAGGGGAACGGCGCCCTGGCGTGGTTAATTTTTCGCCAAATACAGCGTTTTTTTACCTTTAATCAAGCTTGCGCCCGCTTTTTATCTGCATAGTGTCGTCTGTAAAAATCATTTAAGGATACGGAATAAAGCATGAAAGTATTAACGTTGGGAGAAATGATGTTGCGATTGAAGCCGGTCGGCAACAATCGCATTATGCAATCAGATGTTCTGGAAGCAACCTATGGCGGCGCCGAGGCCAACGTGGCCGTGTCCTTAGCCCTGTTAGGCGACGAGGTGGCCTACTTAACCAAATTACCGGCTAATTTGCTGGGGGAAACCGCGCTGTCGACATTGCGCAAATACGGTGTCGATACCACGAAAGTCCTGCGCGGCGGCAATCGTTTAGGCATTTATTTCCTGGAAAAAGGCGCCAGCGTGCGGTCCACCAATGTGGTCTATGACCGGGCGGGCAGTGCTTTCGCCGAGGTCACACAGGCGGAATTCGACTGGGACGCGATTTTCAGCGATATCGATTATTTTTATTTTTCCGGCATCACCCCGGCCATTTCAGCCGAATTAGAGCGGATTGTCACCGCCGCCTGTGAGTATTGCCAGGCCCATGATATCCCGGTTATTTGCGATATGAATTACCGCGGTAAAATGTGGTCGCCTGAAAAAGCCCAGCGCGTCATGTCGACGCTGATGCCCTATGTCGCGATTTGCATCGCCAATGATGAAGATTTCGCCGCAACGCTCGGGATTGATGCTTTTGACGGCGATATGTCGCGTGGCATCGATCAAAAAGAGTCCTTCAAAGAGGGCATGCTGGCGGTAACGCAAAAATACCCGGACTGTAAAATCGTGGCCAGCGTCTTGCGCAACATTCATTCCGTGGAAGACAGTCAATGGATGGGCCTGTTGCTGAAAGACGGCGCGTTTTACGAGTCCACCGCCTATAAGATGCATGTCATGGAAGGCGTCGCGGCGGGCGATGCGTTTGGCGCCGGCTTAATGCATAGCCTGCTGCATAACTTCGCCGCCCAGGAATGGATTGATTTTGCGATTGCCGCCAGCGTCTTAAAACTGACCGTCAGCGGCGATTTAAATCTGGTGCACGAATCTGAAATCCGCGCGGTAATGAAAAAAGGCGGCGGGGCGAGCCTCAATCGCTAACCGACGGTCTGGCTTGATTCACCCTCTCCTTGACCTTCTCCTGCGGGGGACGGCGGGGAGAGGGCGAAAATCAGTACGCCGCCACTTTATCCAGCACCCGCACCAACTGGGTGACGAAGCCGTACTCATTATCGTACCAGGCGACGGTTTTCACCAACTGCACATCGCCCGCCTCGCTGATTTCCGTTTGGGTCGCGTCGAATACCGAGCCGAAGTGGGTGCCGACGATATCGGAAGACACAATCTCCTCGTCGGTATAACCGAAAGATTCATTCCCCTCGGCCGCTTTTTTCATGGCGTCATTGACTTGCTCGACGGAGACTTTTTTCTCCAGCACCGAAACCAGTTCCGTAACCGAGCCGGTAATGGTCGGCACTCGCTGGGCATGGCCTTTGAGTTTGCCCTTTAATTCCGGGATCACCAGGCCAATCGCCTTCGCCGCCCCGGTGGTATGCGGGATAATATTTTGCGCCGCCGCGCGCGAGGCGCGCAGGTCTTTTCCGCGCGGGCCGTCGACCAACGACTGGGTGCCGGTATACGCGTGGATGGTGGTCATGGTGCCCACTTTGATGCCGAAACTGTCGCTCAGGACTTTAGCCATCGGCGCCAGGCAGTTGGTGGTGCAGGACGCGACGGAAAGAATCCGGTCTTCCGCCGTGATGGTGTCGCAGTTGACATTAAAAACAATGGTTTTCATATCTCCGGCCGGCGCGGAAATCAGTACTTTTTTCGCTCCCGCGTCCAGGTGGGCCTGCGACTTTTCGGCGGAGGCATAAAACCCGGTGGATTCCACCACGATTTCCACGCCAAGGGTGCCCCAAGGGATATTCTTGGCGTCTTTTTCGGCATACACGATGATTTTTTTATCGTTAACGATAATCGCGTCGTCGGTATAATCCACCGTACCGTCAAAATGGCGATAGCTGGAATCATGCTTTAACAGATAGGCCAGGACCTTAGGCGAGGTAAGATCGTTGATGGCGACGATCTCTACTTCGCTGCGGGTTTCCAGGATGCGCCGCAACACCAAACGTCCTATACGGCCAAAACCATTAATACCAATCTTTTTCATCTCATAATCCTCATATAAATATGTCGGCTATCTAGCAAAAGATCAAAACTGGCACCTGCCTCCTGTGGAGTCAAGATGGATAAATTCTGAAAGCCAGGCCGTTATCCAGCGGCGCTGCGGATCCTGCGCACGGCCCGCCGCCGGTCGCCGGACGGCGGGTTTATGCTGTGGCGGCTGCTTGAGACGGCATCCCCGTTGCCTTCAGGCCAGGGCGGGGTAATCGGTATATCCGGTGCCGCCTTCGGCATAGATCGTCTGCGGGTTAAGCGGGTTAAGGGCGGCGTTTTGCTTAAAGCGCCGCACCAAGTCGGGATTGGCGATATACAGGCCGCCAAACGCCGCCACGTCGGCCTCGCCCTGGCTTATCAACGCTTCGGCGGACGCTTTGGTTAAGCCTTCATTGGCAATCCAGGCACCGGAAAAAGTTTTCCTTAAGTCCGGTCCGAAACGGTCCGGAAAAGTCAATGACTCACGGGCGAAGATAAACGCCAGCCGCCGTTTATTCAGTTCCTCGACCACATAGCTGAACATGGCTTTGGGATTGGAATCATGCATTGAGTAAGAGCTGGACATTAAATTAAGATGCACGCCAAACCGTTCCGCCGGCCAGACCGACAATAAGGCATCGACGGTTTCCAACAGAAAACGCGCCCGGTTGGCGATGGTGCCGCCGTATTGATCGGTGCGTTTATTCGAACCGTCATGCAGGAACTGATCAAACAGATAACCGTTTGCCGCATGGATTTCAATGCCGTCAAAGCCGGCGCGCCGGGCATTTTCGGCCCCACGGCGGAAATCCGCCACGATGCCGGCTATTTCTGCGGTTTCCAGTGCGCGGGGGACCTCGTAGGGTTTTTGCGGCCGCAGCACGGAAACATGGCCTTCCGGCGCGATGGCGCTTGGCGCCACCGGCAATTCTCCGTTCAGATACACCGGATCGGATATCCGTCCCACATGCCATAACTGAATGACAATTTTGCCCCCGGCCTGGTGCACCGCGTCGGTCACCTCGCGCCAGGCGGCCACCTGTTTTTCCGACCAGATTCCCGGCGTATTGGGATAACCCACGCCCTGGGGCGATACCGACGTGGCTTCAGTCAGGATAAGACCGGCGCTGGCGCGCTGGACATAGTACTCTTTGGTGATGGCGCCGGGGCTGCGCTCGTCGACGGCGCGCATGCGGGTAAGCGGGGCCATGACGATACGATTGCTCAGTTCAATGGCGCCGATATTAATGGGGTCATACAAGGTTGGCATAGGTTTTCCTGTCGCTATATCAGTCATTTATTGGTTTCATTCTAAACCCTAAATGATGAGCAGGGTGTTACTGCATGTGCGGTACGCCATCCCCATTCGGCCGGGCAATTACCCGTCATCGCGGGCATAAAACCATAAGCAGATTTCTCCTAGTTCACAGGCCGGCGCATTCATCTCAATATCGATTTCTGTTATATTGGCGATCTAGATCACAAAAAGCACTAAAGGATGATACCGCGCTATGATCAACCGTTTCACCCTCGCCGCCATTGCGGCTGCTTTTGCGCTGACCGGCTGCGTAAAACACTCATTTGACGAACCCGCGGCTGACAAACCTGCGGCAGACTTTACCACTGGCCCGACGCTTGTCACCGTGACGCATGTGCCCGCCCGCACCGCGGATGGCGCGACCATCTATGTTACCGTCGACGGCAGCGACGCCGGCGCTCTGGCCACTGGCGAAAGCGTAGCCCTGCATGTACCGCCGGGCAAGCATCAGATCGGCGGTTACGCCCGGTCGCTGGTTGGCCATGTCACCATTCCGCCGGTGCAGATCACCACCACGACCACCAGTGCGAAACACATCGCTTATACCGTAGTGAAGAGCAAACCGGTGTTTACCGAACTGAAAGACGATCCGGTCCCGCAGACGACGGCGGCGCAGACTAGCGCAACGCCGCAGACGGCGGCGGCACCGCAGGCAACCGCGACGCCGCAGGCAACGGAAACATCGCAGGCTACCGCGACGCCGCAGACGACAGCAACGCCGCAGACAACGGAAACATCGCAGGCTACCGCGACGCCACAGACGACAGCGACACCGCAAACAACGGAAACATCGCAGGCTAGCGCAACACCGCAGACGACAGCAACGCCGCAAACAACGGAAACATCGCAGGCAACCGCGACGCCGCAGACGACAGCAACGCCGCAGGCAGCGGAAACATCGCAGGCAACCGCGACGCCGCAGACGACAGCAACGCCGCAGGCAACGGAAACATCGCAGGCAACCGCGACGCCGCAGACGACAACAACGCCGCAGGCAACGGAAACATCGCAGGCTGCCGCGACGCCGCAGACGTCCGAGACATCACAGCAATAACGCAATGCCGGCGGCACCGGCCCCGGGTTATCGCCTCAATTCAGGTTACGATAAACGAGGGCCGGCGCTGGAGAAGGCGGCGTGATAGCGATGGCGTTGACTCACCAGGGGACGGTTCTTCCCAGATAGTCCAGATAATGTAATCCCGTACGCCCGGCACAGGCCTCAATGGTGTTAAGCAGGGCCGGGATGCTTTCTTCGATAGTCAGCCGCGCTTCCGGCCCCCCCATATCCGTGCGCACCCATCCCGGCGCCATCAGCAAAAACGTTCTGGGATCGCCCTCGTGGCGCGCAGCAAAGCTGCGCATAAACATATTCAGCGCCGCTTTGCTGCCCCGGTACACATCGTAATGACCATTGGTGTTATTGGCGAGGCTACCCTGGCCGGAAGACATGACGCCGAGGGTACCCGTCGGCGGAACAAGGTCCTCAAACGCCTCGATAACCCGCATCGGGCTCAGCGCGTTCGTTACCATCACGCGAATAAACTCATCGGTCGACACGTCCGCTATCGTTTCCCGATCGCTATTTTTGACGCCGGCATTGACAAAAAGCAGGTCAATGCGCCGATCGCTGAGCCGAACATGTAACGCATCGATCTGCTGGGGCAGCGTAATATCCACGGTCTCTACTTCAAGTGAATCAGGAAAGCGTTCAGCAAGATGGAAAAGACGGTCAGCAGACGAGGCTCGCCCGGTGGCTATTACTCTACAGCCGCGTTTCAGCGACTCTTCCGCCATCGCAAAGCCCAGGCCGCGGGAGGCGCCGATAAGAAGGACCGTCTTTTGGGAAGGTGGTGTTGGCATGCTTTATTTCCTCTGCGTGTGCGCTGCCTGGCGATAAGCTATCCATCAATGCAGCTATTGACGTTGGATGCAGTCACTATATCCCTGCGCAATACAGGGCGGAAGACGCAGCATTTGCACTGATAACATGCATTCAACGCCTTCCCTCATTTTTCCGGCCGGGATACAATGCTTCATGACTGAACCCGACCTCAATTTACTTATTGCGCTGGATGCGCTGCTGGCTGAGACCAGTGTGGCCGGCGCCGCGCGCCGGCTTGGATTAAGCGCCTCGGCCATGAGCCGCACGCTTGGCCGCCTGCGCGCGGTCACCGGCGATCCTTTACTGGTCAGGGCAGGGCGCGGCATGGTATTGACGCCCTATGCCGGGGAAATACGGGCGCGTACGCAACGGACGGTAGCGGAGGCGCGCGCCGTACTGCGGCCTGCGGCGTCGGAACTGAATTTAGCCACGCTTGACCGCACCTTTACCCTGCGCGCCAACGATGGTTTTGTCGAGGCGTTTGGCGCATTGCTTATCGCCGCGGCGGCGACGGCGCCCCACGTGCGGCTGCGTTTTGCGCCCAAGCCGGAAAAGAGTCCACGCTATTTGCGGGAAGGACTGGCCGATCTTGAGATAGGCGTAGCCGAGGCCATGGGCCCGGAAATACGGTTACAGACGTTATTCAGGGACCGGTTCGTGGGCGTGGTGAGAAAAAACCACCCGCTGGCGCTGGAGCCTAAGGTCACCGCCGGTCTGTATGCGTCTTTCGGGCACGTGGTCGCCTCCCGCCGGGGGCGGATTGCCGGGCCGGTAGACGAAGCGCTGGCCGAATTAGGCCTAACGCGCAAGATCGTGGCCGCGGTGCCGAGCTTTCCCGCCGCGCTGGCCGTGGCCCAGGCGTCCGACCTCGTGGCGCTGCTACCCGCGTCATTTCTCATCAATCAACCGGTTATCACTATCATGGGCGAGCCGGGCTCGCTCTGTCTTTTTGAGCTTCCTGTAAAAACCCCGGGCATTACGGTATCGCAGATGTGGCATCCGCGTTCAGAGGTCGATCCGGCCCATCGCTGGCTAAGGCAAATGGTGCTGAGGGTCTGTCGCCAGCAGTTGCCGGAGTGAAACCGCGCGGCACGGCAATCAATCCCTTTACGTTGGGTAACCTTACTTGGCATGGCCGCCGTAACCCCAAACCCTTGGCGCCCGCGATTTCCTAACCGACTGTACTGTTTTATTTCAATGCCATCTGTATGTATAAATGAAGTTGTTTTACAGGTACTTTAATTTAATGGGTAAATGGTGCAAATTGCATAATCAGCTTAAATATCATTAATATTGAAGGAACCGGGGATGTCTGTAAAAGATACGCTGTTGGCACTGTTGGTGGTCATAATCTGGGGCGTTAATTTTGTCATTATCAAAGTCGGCCTGCACGGAATGCCGCCTTTCCTGTTGGGCGGCCTGCGGTTTCTGCTGGTGGCCATTCCGGCCATTTTTTTTATCCCCGCGCCTAAAATCCCCCTGAAATGGCTGGCGCTCTATGCGTTGACCATCAGTTTCCTGCAGTTCGCCTTCCTGTTTTGCGCCATTAATATCGGCATGCCCACCGGCATTGCTTCGCTTATCCTTCAGTCACAGGTATTTTTCACCATCATCCTGGGGACGATTTTCCTGGGGGAAAAAATCAAGGCCATGCAAATCCTGGGTACGCTCATTGCCGCGGCGGGCATGGCGGTGCTGGTGGAAGGCGGCATGAGCAACGCGTTGTCCGCCATTCCTCCGCTCGGTATGTTATTGACGCTGACCGCCGGCCTGTGCTGGGCGCTGGGCAATATCACCAATAAAAACATCATGACCGCCGCGCCCAACACGCCGATTCTGTCGCTGGTTGTCTGGAGCGCCTTGATTCCCGTTATTCCTTTTTTAGTATGCTCGTGGATCTTCGAAGGCCGGCAGACCATCGTCGACAGTCTCGTGGATATTAAGGCGCCCACGGTATTTTCACTGATTTATCTGGCCTTTATTTCCACTATTATCGGCTATGGATTGTGGGGCGCGCTGCTCTCCCGCTATGAAACCTGGCGCGTCACCCCTTTCGCGCTGCTGGTGCCGGTGGTGGGATTAACCAGCGCCGCCCTGATATTGGGGGAGTTGCTCAATATCCTGCAAATCATCGGCGTTGCCGTTATTATGCTGGGCCTGTTGATCAATGTTTTCGGTTCCCGCCTGATAAACCGATGGCTGGCGCCCCAGGTCTAAGGGCGCCTTACCCTTAACGCGCCCACAGCCGGCGTCGCGCCATAACCGCTGCCTGTCGCAGCGGCACATCACTTCCTGCATAATCGTCTATGATTGTTCTACGTGAAACTCGCATCACCGGCATAAGACGGGGCGGTATCGTCCATTGCTTACTTCCGGGTTAAACGAGGCAATTGAATGAAATCCAAATCATTTACTAAAAGCTGGGGCGCCGAATACGTCGCCGCCGGCGTCGTTCGCTTTCGTCTCTGGGCGACCGGACAGGACAAGGTGACGCTCAGGCTTTCCGGCGAAGACAGGGCGATGAACCCGAGCGGCGACGGCTGGTTTGAGCTGGTGGTCACCGGCGTTTCCCCCGGCGCGGAGTATCATTATATCCTTGCCGACGGCACGGCCGTGCCGGACCCCGCCTCCCGCGCCCAGAAGGCGGATGTCGACGGTCCTTCCCTCGTCATCGACCCGGCGCGTTACCGCTGGCGGAATACGCAATGGCGCGGCCGCCCGTGGGAAGAATCGGTCGTCTACGAGATGCATATCGGCACGTTCACGCCGGAAGGGACGTTCCAGGCCGCGATCGATAAGCTGCCTTATCTGGTCGAAACCGGCATCACCATGATCGAGGTCATGCCCGTCGCGCAATTCGGCGGCAGCCGCGGCTGGGGCTATGACGGCGTGCTGCTCTACGCGCCGCATTCCGTCTATGGCGCGCCGGAGGATTTCAAGGCCTTTATCGATGCCGCCCATGGCCATGGTCTCTCGGTGGTGCTGGATATCGTCCTTAATCATTTCGGGCCGCAGGGCAATTACCTGCCGCTGTTGGCGCCGGATTTTTTCCACAAGGAGCGCAAGACGCCCTGGGGCGCCGGCATCGCCTATGACGTTGCCGCGGCCCGCCGTTATATCGTGGAAGCGCCGCTCTACTGGCTGGAGGAATTTCACCTTGACGGCCTTCGCTTCGACGCGATAGACCAGATCGAGGACAGTTCCGCCAAGCACGTGCTGATCGAGATAGCCGAGCGTATCCGCGCCGGCATTACCGACCGGCCGATCCATTTGACGACCGAGGACAGTCGCAACGTCATTTTCCTGCATCCGCGCGGGGAGGACGGCTCCGTACCGCTCTTCACCGGCGAGTGGAACGACGACTTCCACAATGCCGTCCACGTCTTCGCCACCGGCGAGACGCATGCGTACTACCAGGACTTTGCCAGGGAGCCGGAAAAGCTGGTCGCCCGCGTTTTGGCGGAAGGTTTCGCTTATCAGGGCGAGGTCTCTGCGCAGACCGGCAGGCCGCGCGGCGTGAAAAGCACGGGACAGCCGCCGGCGGCCTTCGTCGATTTCATCCAGAACCACGACCAGGTGGGCAACCGCGCCCAGGGCGAAAGACTGATTGCGCTGGCCGGCGCCGACCGTACCCGGGTTCTGCTCGCCGCGCTGCTTTTCTCGCCGCATATCCCGCTGCTTTTTATGGGCGAGGAATATGGCGAGACGAATCCCTTTTTGTTCTTCACCGATTTTCATGGCTCCCTCGCCAGGGCCGTGCGCGAGGGCCGCGCGCGTGAGTTCGCGGGCCATGCCGGCCACGAGGGCGAAAGCGTGCCCGATCCGAACGCGCAGACCACCTTCGAGATGTCGAAACTTGACTGGAAAAAGCGCGATAGCGGGGCGGGCAAAAGCTGGCTGGCGCTGACCAAAGAATTATTGGCGCTGCGCCAGAAACAGGTGGTGCCGTTGCTCGGCACCGCCCGCGGCGATGCCGGCCACGTGGTGCAGACCGCGCCGGGTTTCCTTGCCGTCACCTGGACCTACCCGAAAGGCACGCTGTCCATCGCGCTCAATATCGGCAAAACACCCCAGCCGCTTCCCGACCAGCCGGGCGAGACGATATTCGCCTGGCCGAAAGCGGCAAATGACCTGCCGCAAAACGCCATTATTGTCCGTGTTGCCCCGGGAGACGCAAAGTGAAGATTCCAACCGCTACCTACCGTATTCAGTTCCGCAACGGCATGACCTTCGACCGCGCCGCCGGCCTGGTGCCTTATCTTAAGCGGCTCGGCATCAGTCATCTCTATGCCTCGCCGGTCTTTACCGCCACGTCCGGCTCGACCCACGGCTATGACGTCACCGACGCCAACGAGATCGATCCTTCGATCGGCGGCCGGGCAGGTTTCGATCGCATGGTAAAGACATTGCAGGGCGCGGGGCTTGGCCTGATCCTTGATATCGTGCCGAACCACATGGCCGCTTCGCTGGAAAATCCGTGGTGGCGCGATGTGGTAGAGAAGGGCAAAAACAGCCGCTACGCCCGGCATTTCGACATCGACTGGTCCGAGCGCCTGACCTTGCCTTTCCTCGGCGATACGTTCGAACGCGCCCTGGAAAACGACGAGATTGCCGTAAAGCCCGACCCGAAAACCGGCAGGCCCGCTTTCGCCTATTACGACACCTTCTACCCGCTTGCCGCCGAAACCTGGCAGGGCCGCGAGGTCGAGGTGCTGAATCTCACCGACAAAGGGGCGATTGCCCGGCTCCACGGGCGCCAGCCCTATCGGCTGATGTCCTGGCGCGATGCGCCGCGCGACCTGTCCTACCGGCGTTTTTTCGAGATAACCGGCCTCGTGGGCGTGCGGGTTGAGGACAAGGCCGTGTTTGACGATACGCACCGGCTCATCCTCGAGCTGGTCCAAACCGGCGCGGTCGACGGGCTGCGGGTGGATCATGTGGACGGGCTTGCCGATCCGAAAGCCTATCTTGAGCGCCTGCGGCAGGAAGCCGGGCCGGACTGCTATATAACGGTGGAAAAAATTCTCGGCAAGGGCGAGCAGATCCCGCCGGACTGGCCGATTTCCGGCACCACTGGTTACGAATTCATCGCCGCGCTCTCCGATGTGTTGGTGGACGATGAGAAGATAGACCTGCTGCGGCAGGCCTATGACGATGTCGTGGGCAGGCCTGTGGATATGAAAGCCGAACTGCGGGCGGCCAAGCTGCTGATGGTGGACAGGAATTTCGCGGGTGAATTTACCACGCTCCTCAAGCTGGTGATGGCGATCGCCGGGATGGAAAGGGTGGCGCTGGATGAAAACGCCGCCCGGTCGGCTCTGCGCGAGCTGTTGGTCGCCTTCCCGGTCTACCGCACCTATGGCACGGCGCAAGGGCTGCCACCGGCGGGCGATGAGATGCTGCGCAAGGTGACTGGAAAGGTGAAAGCCAGCGTGAACGCTCCCGACCCCGGGGCGCTCGATTTCCTGACCCGCCTGCTCGCGGGCGAGGTCTCGGATATCGCTTCCGGCGAAGCCGCCACTTTCCGCACCCGCTTCCAACAGTTGACGGGCCCGCTGATGGCGAAATCGGTGGAGGACACGCTATTCTTCCGGCAGAACATGGAGCTGGCCCTGAACGAAGTGGGCGCCGAACCGATGCCGCGCGCCTTCTCGCTCGACCGCTTCCACGCGGAAATGCAAACGCGGCTCGAACGGCAGCCGGATGCGCTGTCAGGCACCTCGACCCATGATACCAAACGCGGCGAGGATGCCCGCGCACGGCTATATACGCTCACCGAAGCGCCGGAGCGCTGGGCGGAATGCGTTGCCCGCTGGCGCCGGATGAACCAGGCCAGCGTCGCCGTGCTTGACGACGGCGCGGCGCCAAAACCGGCGGTCGAATGGATGATCTTCCAGGCGCTGGCCGGTGTCTGGCCGGTGACGCTCGACCCGCAAGACGGGAAGGGCCTGCAGGCGCTCGAAGAGCGGTTTCTGGCCTTTGTGGAGAAGGCGCTGCGGGAAGCAAAACTGCGCACTGACTGGAATGACAGCAACGACGCCTATGAAAAAGCCGTGCTCGACTATGTCCGCCATCTGCTCTCGCCGGCCAACCAAACATTTTTACAGGATTTCACCGGCGCGCTGCAGCCCTTTATCCGCGCCGGCCTGATCAATAGCCTTACGCAGACGGTCATCAAGCTGACGGCGCCGGGCGTGCCGGATATCTACCAGGGTAGCGAAGCGCTGAATTTCAGCCTCGTCGATCCCGACAACCGGCGAGAACCGGATTTTGCCGCCCTTGAACGTCTGCTTGCCGGGAGCGAAAAACCTGTCGTCGCCACGGAGGAGGGCTGGCTTAGCGGCCAATTGAAGCAGCATATCATCGCCAGGATCCTGCCTTTGCGCCGGCAGAAGACGGCGCTGTTTCGCCGCGGCGACTATTTGCCGCTCACCGCCTCCGGCAAACAGGCAGAAAACGTCATTGCCTTCGCCCGGGCGGAAAGCGACGATGCGCTGATCGTTATCGCGCCTCGCCTTGTCTTCGGTATGCTGTACGACAATCCGGCTCAACTGCATCAGCAACGCTTGACCCAGGCGGAAATTGCTTTGCCCGGGCGGCTCGCCAATAGCCGCTACCGCGATATTCTCAGCGGAAAAGAGATCTTCCTGACCGATAGGATAGACTTGGAATCCGTTGACTGCCGTTCGGCGGTGATATTGTTAAAAATTTGATTTTATAGATATAACATCGTGGCACTCCAAGCCTTCGGCTATCACTGCGGGGGGCTCGGGTATAAGGTGGCGCCCTATGCCGGGCAACCGGTGAATGGCGCACCTGCCGTGATTCAGCTATGATCCAGGCGCTCACGCAGGCACTGCGCCAGTTGGTCAACCGTTTTCACGCCGGTCGCCGCGTCGACCGTTAGGTTCTCCAGCGTATCAACGGTCAGTCAGCGCCTGGACAGTATGTGCGTGACGTTGCATGAGGGCGTCGAATTCGGCATCCAGTTTGGCATTTTGATAAGCGTCGAATTCTGCTTTGCTGATCAGTATGGCGGCACTGCCGTCCCGGCGGGTGATTTCAACGGGTTCGCCCTTTAACGCAGTATCCAGTACGGTGGAAATTTTGGCCCTGGCCTGGGTCGAGGTATAGGTTTGCATGGATTGTTCTCTTAAAATGTACATGTCTGGTGTACATTCAAACTGTACATGTTTTCATGGGTAAACGCGTAGGGGTATTATAGGCGTAGTGATGTGAAAGGGCTGGTTACGAACGTAGCGCGCGTATATCGTTGAGACTCATCCTTCTTATTTAACATAATATACATTATGCGCACCAAGATGACTTCATGTGGATGCTGGATTTCGCCTTGCCTCATCAGGCTAATGCGTATTTGCCGGCATCCCGTCTTACTATGGATGTCCGCTCTCAATATCCACTCCAATCGATTTCACCATCTCAGCAATATTCTGCGGGTAAACGGCTTCGTTCATTGCGCTCAATTCTTCGGCATGCCACCAGTAGCGCCCGCTGATAACACTCTTTTCGTTACTGCTCCAATTCACAATGCTTATGTCATGGTCAGTCACTCGCACCAGGTAAAACTTTTCCTGGGCTGCAACCATTTCACCGCTCGGTAACTTCATTACAAAATTTCTTTCTGCCACACACCGGCCAACGTCGCTGCGTATGATACCGGTTTCTTCCCATAATTCCCTGACGGCTGCTTGCTCATATGTCTCACCTTGTTCAACGCCACCGCCTGGCGTTGCCCAGTATGAGGTTCCTGCCAGCGCATCCGTGCGGTGCATAAACCTAAACAGTAAAATGCGTCCGCAAGGATCGATAATCAACAATCTGGATGCTGGCCGTGATGTCATCTTTTCTCCTGCATGCCGTGCTCATAAACCCGTAATTTTGATCGCGCTACGTGAAATCTGAGAAACCCTGGCTACGGTTATACAGCAAATATAGCGCAGCGACAGGGTTCGACAAATGACCCAGGACGCCGCAACAGCAGTTCACGCACGCTTTTATTCCCTGTATCTCAGGCCGGACAAATCGACGGCCCCGCAGCCCGCAGCCCGGAGCTTGGGCTGCCATGGCCATATCATTGGCCATCATTTAACATAATGTTGAGGTCTGATCGCGTTTGTCGCTTTTCCGCCAGGCAGTTTGCACATTAAATGAGGTTTTTACTGAGACTACGCCAACTTTCCTTTACAATGGTAGTCCTTTCCCTTTTCAGGCCGACATTTATGCTCATTCCCAAGCTGACGCAGCAAGACATGACGGAAAGCGAACAACGCCAACTTAAGACCCTGCTCGACCAGGCTAAAAAAGCCAAAGGACTTCCTCTCTCCAACTCAGAAACCAACCATGTCAAGGATGATTACATCGCCCAGCTGATGGCTGAACGTGAGATCATTGCCAAACAGGTTCGGGTAGTGAAACGTCAGAAGAAGCTAAAGCCTGACATTTCAGCCACTTATGAATGGACTGCCAATATGCATTCGCGTGGTAAACGTTAACGTCGTGTTTAAGGTCTAAATCAATCACTCAGGGCGAGGACCTTCCCCGCCCCTGGCACTGCTTTACTCCTGTAAACCACGATTAACCAGCATGGGCGTTATATCGGGTTCCTTGCCACGCCAATCCTTATACACCTTGGCCAGGTCCTGGCTATTGCCTTTTGACAGCACCTCATCACGAAAACGCTGCCCGTTGCGCGCCGTTAACCCCCCCTGTTCCGTAAAGCCCGCAAAAGCGTCATCCGCCAACATTTGCGTCCACAAATAGGCATAATAGCCGGCCGCATAACCGCCGCCCCAGATATGCTGGAAATAACTGGAGCGATAACGCGGCGGGACATAAGGCAGGTTGACGTTGAACTCAACCAGGGCGGCGGCTTCAAACTCGGCTACCTGTTGCTCCGGCAAGCCGGCGCTCAACGTATGCCAGCGCATGTCCAGGAGCGCGGCCGCCAGCAGTTCGGTCATTTCATACCCTTTATTGAAACGTGACGCCTTTTCAATTTTTGCCAGCAACTCGTCGGGCATTGGCGCGCCGGTCTGATAATGCCTGGCATAATTAGCGAAGACTCGGGGTTCGTCGGCCCAGTGTTCATTGAATTGGGAGGGGAACTCGACAAAGTCCCGCGGCGTCGACGTACCGGAAAGACCCGGATATTCCTGGCTGGCAAACAGGCCGTGCAGGGTATGGCCAAATTCGTGAAACAAGGTGACGACGTCATCCCAGGATAACAGGGCGGGTTGCCCCTCGGCGGGCTTGGCGAAATTGGCCACATTATAGATAACCGGCCGGGTACCCAGAAGCAGGGATTGGTCGACAAAATTGCCCATCCACGCCCCGCCGCCCTTATTGTCGCGCTGAAAATAATCCGTATAAAACAGCGCCATGGACGCCCCGTCCTGGTCGAAGACTTCATATACCCGGACATCGGGATGGTAAACCGGAAGATCGGCGCGCGCCTTGAGGTCAATACCGTACAGCAGACGGGCGGCGTAAAATACGCCCTGTTCCAGCACCCGGTTCAGCTCAAAATAAGGTCTGATCTGCGCGTCGTTAAGATCATATTTCATTTTGCGCACGCGATCGGCGTAAAACTGCCAATCCCACGCCGCCAGGGTAAATTTATCCTGGCCGCTGTCGATCAGCGCCTGGATATCGGCGGCTTCCCGCCCGGCCCGCGCCGTGGCGGCGGGCACTATGCGCGTCATAAACTCCAGCGCCGCGGCCGGCGTCTTCGCCATCTGATCCTGCAGCGCCCAGGTGGCATAGTCGGGAAAACCCAGCAGGCCGGCCTGCTCGGCGCGCACCTGCGCCAGCCGGAGAAGAATGGCCCGCGTGTCGTTGCCGTCGCTCTTTTCCGCCCGTGAAATGGAGGCGCTGAACAGCGCCTGGCGGGTGGCGCGCCGTTCCAGGGTTTGCAACTGCGGTTGCTGGGTGGTGTTTTGCAGCGCCAGGAGCCAGCGTTCGCCAAGATTGCGCTCATTCGCCGCCTGCCGCGCCGCCGCAATCTCCTGCGCCGACAGCCCGGCGAGTTGGCTGATATCGTCAACCAGCAATGCGCCCTGTTTGGTGGCATCCAGCAGCCGATGAGAAAACTGCGTGCTTAAGGTCGCCGCTTCCTGATTGAGTGTGGAAAGCCGTTGTTTTTGCGCCGCGGATAATTGCGCCCCGGCCAGGACAAAGCGCTGATAAGTGACGTCGATAAGCCGGCGCGATTCGGCGGAAATCGTCAGGGATTCCCGCTGGTCGTACACAGTTTTCAGGCGGCTGAACAGCCTGGCGTTAAATTTTATCGCATCGTTCATCGCGGCCAGTTTCGGCGATTGTTCCTCATCAATGCGCTGTAGCGAATCGCTGGTATTCGCGGAGGTCATGGCGCCGAATACGCTCATGACCCGCTTTAATAACGCGCCGGAGCGCTCCAGCGCGGCATAGGTATTATCGAAGGTCGGCTCGTCGCGCCGTGCGGCAATATCATCAATCTCCGCGAGATAGGCGCGCATGCCCTCCTCGATTGCCGGTGTATAGTCGCTTTCCCGGATCAGGTCGAAGGGGGGCGCCTGGAAAGGCAGCTGGCTGGGCTGGTAAAACGGATTTTGCTGCTGAAGGTGATTGTCGCGCATGTTCTGCTCCTGCCGAATCGGTCGGTAAACCCTGATCCCATGCTAGCACGCCCCAGGTGAAAAGACAGTCTTGCCCCCGTCCTGAAGAATATGGGCAAAAAAAAAATGCGCCGAAGCGCATTTATACATGTGGGCATCAACAGCCGTTACAGGGAGGCCATATCGATGACGAAACGATAACGCACATCGCTTTTTACCACCCGCTCATAAGCATCATTGATTTGCTGGATATTAATCTTTTCAATATCGGAAACGATATTGTGCTCGCCGCAAAAATCAAGCATCTCCTGGGTTTCCTTAATCGAACCGATGCCGGAACCCGCGAGACTGCGGCGCCCGCCGATCAGGGCCGCGGCGTGCAGCGGCACCTTCTTTTCCGGCAGGCCGACCAGGACCATGGTGCCGTCGATTTTTAACAGCGACAGATAGGCGCCCCAGTCGATTTCCGTTCCGACGGTGCAGATTATCAGATCAAAGGTGCTTTTTAACTTCTCGAAGGTGGCCGGATCCTGCGTGGCGTAATAATGTTGGGCGCCCAGACGCAGACCGTCCTCTTTCTTAGACAGGGTCTGGCTGAGCACGGTCATTTCCGCGCCCATGGCTTTGCCCAGCTTCACACCCATATGGCCTAAGCCGCCAAGACCGATAATAGCCACTTTTTTACCCGGCCCGGCCTGCCAGTGACGCAATGGCGAGTAGAGGGTAATGCCGGCGCAGAGCAAGGGAGCCGCCGCGTCCAAGGGTAAATTATCGGGAACCGACAGCACATAACCCTGCTTGACCACGATATGGTCGGAATAGCCGCCCATGGTTGGCGTTTTGCCGTCGCGCTCCACGCTGTTATAGGTTAATACCAACCCTTCCCGGTATTGTTCTAAATCCACATCGCGCTCGGCGCAATGGGTGCAGGAATCCACAAAGCAACCGACGCCGACCCGATCGCCTACGTTAAACTTTGTCACGCCGTCGCCTGCGGCGACCACCTCACCCACAATTTCATGGCCGGGCACCATGGGGAATATAGCCCCGCCCCACTCGTCCCTGGCCTGGTGAATATCCGAATGGCAAACGCCGCAGTAGGCGATTTTGATCACGACATCATCGGGGCCGGGGGCGCGTCGCTCAAAAGAGTAAGGCGTAAGAGGCGCCTTGGCGCTAAGCGCGGCATAACCTTTAGCTTTAGACATATGACAAACTCCGGGTTGCTTGATAAAGGAGATGGCGCAGGTTCGCCATGCATCCACAGATGCCCTATTCTGCCAGCAATCATCCTGGATAGGGTAGACGATTATTCTTGCGTTATTGCCTGATCCTGCAATCAGGGCCATAAATCGCATTGAAAAGTAAACGCGCACAAAATAATTACTGTTTGGCTTATTATTGCTTTGGTTAATATGTCAATTGTGAATCAAAAAGGTTAAAAAACAACGGCCGCCGTAATGAAGGCAAAACCTTCCCTAAACAATAGTTTATTTTAAGCTGTATTTGTTTTTTGTCTGGCTAGAATAGCTTCCCGTTATCTCACCTCGCTATGGGTAACAATCAATAAACTTATCGATAGTATTTTTGAGTAATTTTTAAATAAAATATAAATAAATAGGCGATCATGAAAAAAACAAGAAAGACCTTTATCGGCATCCTGACGGTAGTCGGTGGCATAACGCAGGCTTATAGTGCCAGTGATAGTGAGAGCAAAGTCAATGAAAGTGATTTACACGGTTCTCCGCCCACTGCCAGTACTAATATAAAGCCATTTTCGAATATCATAAAAATAAAACCTTCTAAAAGTACATTTGAAAATCCAAATTCAGATTCATCGAAAATCCATAGTTTTGATATAAGATCATTAGGTTACGACTCGGAAAACGACAGTACGTACCATATTGTGGATTTGTATAGCAAAAAGGGGGAAACCAAGAAAGTCGATAAAAAAATGTTGACTAAAGGCAGACCCAATGATTTAAAAACCGTCGTGTTTTTTAGAGGCGGGGGGGAGTTTGTCATTAAAGAAGGCATACCGGAAAATCTCAACATTGAAGCGATTATGGTAGACAACTCAACGCTGCTGCTGCAAAATTCTCCGCAAATTTTCGCAAAAGAGATCTGTGCTTCCAAAAACGCCACAATCCAGGGCAATGGCATAATACAATCAAATGTCATTAACGAAGGTACCCTTTCAGTTGATCCTGAAACTAAAAAGCCGAGCAAGTTCAATAGTATTGGTGATTTTTTCAGCAAAAAACCTTTACATGCAGAGAAGGGAATTACCCCTGGTCAAAGCCTTCCGCACACCACGCTTACCATTGATGGCGATTATATCTCAAGAGATAACGGGATCATTGTTCTGAGGGTAAATAAAAAAAATGATAATCCTGATAATAATCAATTGGAGATTAGAGGCAACGCTCCAAATAAAAGCAATATTTTTGTAAAAGGTAATATTTTGAATAGTAATCCAGAAAATATAGCCTCTATTAAGTTAAATGGCAATGTTTCTGAAGATGCCTTCATGTTTCTAAATACACCCGCCTCAAGCGAAAATGAAGCCAAAGTAAGAAGAGAAAATAACCGGCTTGTGGCATTCATTGCCGAAAAAAAGGATGGGGTAAATAAACCATCTTCTGATCAAATCCATCTGCAAAAAAAGATACCTGCCGCAGATGCGCAGGATAACACGGCGAACCATTACAGAAGCGGGCCTCCTAAGCCGCCGCGTACTTTCCAGCATAAAAATAATAACATGACCATTCAGCCGAAACCAACGGATCGGACTGTTCTCCCAGACCGAATAGAAAAACCACCATACCCCAAGGTCCAGTTTAATATAATAAGCAGTACGAGTGACCTTGTTGGCAGTTATGATCACGACTGGACTCAAAGTAATGCCTCTATAAATGACGCGATTGATAAAATTTACGGTGACTTGGGACCCGTGCCTGAAAGGGATGGGAATAACGCTAATGCGCTCGTTTATACGCTCACACACATAAAAGCAGACCTGAGCGAGGGTAAAAATTTCAAAGGTCTGATTAACAATACTGCCAATACCGTGCCGCAAGATGCAAACATAGCCCCCTACAGCCAACTTGGCAGGTTCGATAAATATTTACATGGCGAGGGCTTTGAAGAGAATGACTACGAGCGGGGTTATCCCGCCCATGGCTGCGACGATGATGATGGGATGGATAACGGTTCCGCTGCTCGGTTTGATGAACAAAGAGCTGCGTCCCAGCCGCTTGATACAAATGCAGACTCTACCCGCGGCGATAAGGAGGAGGAGGATTTCGGCCTCGCTGCCTTGTTCAACGAACAAAGCGACGCTTCTCGGCCGCCTGTGCAAAATGCGCACGCCGTTGCCGGCGGCGGCGATGAGGAGGAGGATTTCGGCCTCGCTGCCTTGTTCAATGAACAAACGGACGCGTCCAAGCCGCTTGATAAAAATGCGGACTCCGCAGTCCGTGGTGATGATGAGGAGGAGGATTTCGGCCTCGCGGCCTTGTTCAATGAACAAACGGACGTGTCTAAGCCGCTTGATAAAAACGCGGACTCCGCTGCCGGCGGCGACGATGAGGTGGAGGATTTCGGCCTCGTGGCCTTGTTCAATGAACAAACGGACGCGTCCAAGCCGATTGATAAAAATGCGGACTCCGGTGTCCGTGACGATGATGAGGAGGAGGATTACGGCCTCGTTCTCTTATTCACTGAAGAAATGGACTCTCCAGAGTCGCTCGATGAAAACCTTGATGCTACCGCGCCGCCCGATGATGATTTGGTTGATGATGGACTCTTAGCCTTGTTCAATAGTAATCAGGACAATCAGGGGGTTGATGCGGGCAATGGCTTGCTGGCCCGCAGCAGTTTGCAGCCGGCGGCGGGTATCTATGCCGCCAATATGGCAACCGCCAATACCCTGTTTGCGACCCGCATGCACGATCGGGTCGGCGCCACGGAATTCCCGTCCGCCTTTAACGGCGCCGATGGCGCAGGTCAATCTTCTTTCTGGCTGCGTATCGCCGGCGGTCAAACCGGGGCGCGTATGCGCGACGGCGCGTTATCTGCCAGCACCAATACCCAAAAGGTGCAATTGGGCGGGGAAATCGTTAGCGGCAGCCGCGACGGTATCGACGGACTGCATTTCGGCGTGATGCTCGGCGCGGGTAAAAGCCGCAGCCATAGCCATGCCATTAACGGTAAAAGCGCCCAAGGCGGACTTGAGGGATATGGCGCCGGTATATACGGTACCTGGTATCGCAACGACGGCAATCACGAAGGCCCCTATCTTGATGGCTCGCTAAACTATAACTGGTTCGGCAATCATGTTAAAAACGGATCGTCGGCAAATAAATCCGCCGATACGGCAACCTACCGTTCCGCTGGATTTGTCGGCACAGTAGAAGCCGGTCATAGCTGGCGACTGTTCTCCGCTGCCGCCTTTGACACCTATTTACAACCGCAAATACAGGTCGCCTGGATGGGCGTCGGCGCACGGGATCAGAAAGACCCGAACGGCGAACGCATCACCATGCTGGGCCATGATAATATCCAGACCCGCCTGGGCGCACGGTTGTATATGCGCGGTTATGCCAGCATGGATGAAGGCAGGCAGCGCATGTTCCAGCCCTATGTCGAAACAAACTGGATCCATAATACCCACGACTTCGGCGTTTGCCTGGGTAAGGATGCCTACTCCCAGGAGGGCGCCAGGGATATCGGCGAGATTAAAATGGGTAATGAGGGACAAATTAATGAGCATCTGGCGCTATGGGGCAGCATCGGCCAGCAAGTCGGCGGCAAGGGATACCACGACACCACCGGTACGTTAGGCGTGAAAGTGAATTTCTAAGCGGCGCGGCGCGCCGTCAGCTCAGGGCCGGCTCGGCCGGCCCTGTTTTGGAGCCGTGCGTACGCTGGCGTGAGAGGACGGCGGGTGCCATCCCGCCGCCTTATATATCATGATATTTCGCCGCTGCTATTTGCCTGCCGGTTATAGCAACCAATCACCTCGCCCGCTATCGACACCGCGATTTCCGCCGGCATTTTTCCTTTCACCGTCTCCAAACCGATGGGACAGCGCAGTTGCGCCAATGCCTCGGCACCCATGCCGCGCTCGCCAAGGCGATAAAGAAAGCGCCGGCGTTTGGTGATAGACCCAATAAGCCCGCAATACCGATGGCCGCCGCGTTTAAGTACCTGCTCAACCAGCATAAAATCAAGCTGATGATCGTGGGTCATCACGATAAAATAGCTGTCGGCCGGCATGGCGTCCAGGGCATCGAGCGGATCGTCGATAATCACCTTGACGCGTTGATCGCATGCCGGTGGAAACTGGTCGGCACGGCTGTCCACCCAACTGATATCACAGGGCAGCTCCGCCAGGATCCTGACCAGCGCCTTGCCTACGTGCCCGGCGCCGAATACCGCGATATGAGGCCGCGCCATAATCACCGGTTCGAATAGCACTGATGTCATGCCGCCGCAGCATTGCCCCAGGCGCGCGCCAAGGGAAAAACGCTCCGTGCGGCAGGCCGGGCGAGGCTCGCCCAGCAGTTCCCTGGCTATCCGCGTGCATTGAAATTCCAAATGACCGCCGCCGACCGTGCAAAATTGCCGGCTGCTGGTCACCACCATTTTGGTGCCGCTGTCGCGTGGCGTCGAGCCCTGTTCATCAATAATCGTGACCAATACGGCCGGGGTGCCTTCCGCCTGCAGTTGCGCCAGCGCTGAGATCCAATTATCAGTCATAGGGAGATTCCTTTCCCTGGCGCGCAGGCGTTTGACCGCCGGCCAGCATCGTTTGGGCCGATGCTGCCGGGGCGGGGTTAATAGCACTTTTAGTGACATTGTCACCTAATGTCGGGGCCAGCAGCGCATCCACGGCCGCCAGGACCCGCTCCGGCGTGGCCGGGGCATCGATATCGGGCAGACGGCGATAATCGGCCAGACTGGCCACCGCGTCCCGGATGGCGCACCATACTGAAATGGCCAGCATAAACGGCGGCTCGCCCACCGCTTTGGAATGGAATACCGTCTGCTTGGGATTGGCGCGGTTTTGCAGCAAATGTACGTTCAGCTGCGCCGGGGTATCGCCGATAGTGGGAATTTTATAGGTGGCCGGGCCGTCGGTCAGCAGGCGGCCCCGCGCGTCCCAGATCAGTTCCTCGCTGGTCAGCCAGCCCATACCCTGGATAAATCCCCCCTCCACCTGGCCGATATCGATGGCCGGATTAAGCGAATCGCCTACGTCATGCAGGATATCGGCGCGCAATAACCGGTACTCGCCGGTTAAGGTATCCACCACCACTTCGGAACAGGCCACGCCGTAGGCAAAATAGTAAAATGGCCGGCCGGCGGCTTGCTGGCGATCATAATAAAGGGACGGCGTGGCGTAATAGCCCTGGCTTGCCAGCGATACCTGCTGGAGATGAGCCAGCTCGGCGACTTCGCCCAGGGTAAAGATCCGGCCCGCAACGTCGACCATGCCGTTGCGAAAATTAATTTGCTCCGGTTCGGCGTGATGGACCCGGCATAACATCGTCACCAGGCGCTGTTTCAGCGTTTCGGCGGCGGACTGGGCGGCTTTGCCGTTCAAATCGGCCCCCGAAGACGCGGCGGTGGGCGACGTGTTGGGAATTTTACCGGTATCGGTGGCGGTAATCCTGATCTTCGCGGGATTGACGCCCAGCACCTGCGCCACGACCTGTATGACTTTGGTATGCAGGCCCTGCCCCATTTCCGTACCGCCGTGATTGAGCTGCAGCGTACCGTCGGTATACATCAGCAGCATGGCCCCCGCCTGGTTAAGAAAACCGGCGGTAAACGAGATACCGAACTTGACCGGCGTCAGCGCCAGCCCGCGTTTTAATATCGGGCTGGCGGCGTTATAGGCGATAATCTCCCGGCGTCGTTGCCGGTAACCGGCGCTGGTTTCCAGGGCGTCGGTGAGTTCGTCGAGCAGATTATCTTCCACCGGCTGTTGGTAATGAGTGATATTGCGCGTTGTTTTGCCGTAATAATTCAGCCGTCGCACCGACAGCGGATCCAGACCGGTCTCGCGGGCGATATGTTCAATAATATGCTCGATGGCCAGCATGCCCTGTGGGCCGCCGAAGCCGCGGAACGCGGTATTGGAAGCGGTATTGGTCCGGCAGCGGTAGCCGGTTATCAGCACATCGGCGAGATAATAGGCGTTGTCGGCATGGAACATGGCGCGGTCGACGATGGAGGGAGATAAATCGGCCGAATAACCGCAGTTGGCCGCCAATTCCAGCTTCAGGCCGAGGAGATGCCCGCGCGCGTTAAAACCCACGTCGTAGCGTACCAGGAACGGGTGGCGTTTGCCTGTCATCAGCATATCGTCGCGGCGGCTCAGACGCATTTTAGCCGGTTTGCCCGTGAGCCGGGCCGCCAGGGCGCATAAGCAGGCGGGACCCGCCGCCTGAGTCTCCTTACCGCCAAAACCGCCGCCCATCCTGCGCATATCGACGGTAATATCCTTCATATCCACGCCCAGCACCGACGCCACCAGTTTCTGTACCTCGGTCGGGTGCTGGGTCGATGAAAAAACCTGCATGGCGCCATCCTCGCCCGGGATCACCGACGCCACCTGGGATTCCAGATAAAAATGCTCTTGCCCGCCCATCCGCAGGCTGCCCTGGAGACGACGCGGCGCGGCGGCCAGCGCCGCGTCCGGGTCGCCGCGCCGATGGCAATGCGGCGCGTCGACATAAAGCGCTTTTTCCAGCGCCTCCTCGATGTCCAGCACCGCCGGCAAAGGCTGGTATTCGATAACGGCCGCCGCCGCCGCGCGCCGGGCTATGACCGGGTCCCGCGCCGCCACCACCAGGATCACCTGGCCGGCATAGTCAACCCGATCTTTTGCCAGCAGCGGATCGCCCGCGACCACCGGGCCGATATCCAGCTCGCCGGGCACATCCCGCCAGGTCATAACCCGCTCGACGCCCGGCATCAGATAACAGGGGGACGTATCAACACGGGTAATCAGCGCGTGGGCATGTTCGCTTAACCGCGGCGCCAGATGCAGCTGGTGTGGCAATTCAGGCCGATCGTCAATATATATCGCATCGCCGCTGACGTGTTTGGCCGCGCTTTCATGGGGCTGCGGCTGGCCTACGCCGCCTGTGGCCGGCTGGCGGTAGCGCTGCTGGCGCTGCGCGGCGGAAAATCGTTTTGCCTGCTCAGACATAATGGTCGACCTCCAGGCGATGACGTGGCAACGAGGCGGACAGATAAAACCGCCGCAGTAAATTTTGCGCCACGCGCAGCCGGTAGGCGCCGCCGGCGCGCAGGTCGCTTAACGGGGTAAAGTCGTCCGCAAGTCGCAGACAGGCGAGCTCGACCGTTTTTCGCTCCCAGGGTTGGCCCAGCAATGCGCCCTCAGCGCCGGTGGCCCGGCGGGGTATCTCCGCCATGCCGCCGTAGGCCAGACGGGCCGAACGGATGACGCCTCCCTCGATTTCGCAGCAAAAGGCGGCAAACACTGCCGATATATCATCTTCACGCCGTTTGGCGACCTTATAAAATTGACATTTATGTGACGCCGTCACTCTTGGTACGATAATGCGTTCGATAAATTCGCCCGCCGCCAGCGCGGTATGGCGGTACGAGAGGAAAAACTGCGCCAGCGGCAACTCCCGGGCGTCGCCGCCGCGGCGTAGTACCAGACGCGCGTCCAGCGCCAGAAGCATCGGCGCCCCATCCCCCACGGGCGAAGCGTTGGCCAGGTTGCCGCCGAGCGTGGCCTGGTTGCGCACCTGCCGCGAGGCGAAGCGCGTCAGCGCGGCGCGAAATTCCGGCAAATGCCGCGCTAAAAACGGTTCGCAGGCGCTGAGCGAGGCGGCGGCGCCGATTTCCAACTGCTTTTCGGTCGCGGATAAAATTTTCAGCTCGGGAATATGGTTAATATCAATCAGTAACGGCAGCGTCTCACGGCGCAAGGTAATCGCCAGCGCCAGATCGGTGCCGCCGGCCAGCAGTCTGGCGTCGGGATGGCGTAGAAAGGTGGCGCCCAGCTGCGCCAGGGTGCGGGGACGCAAGCTGACAGGTCTGGCCGGGACACCGGCACCGTCGACAGGCCCCGATAGCGGCGCGGAGACAGACTGATCGTCCTGCTGTTGTAGTTGGGCCAACTGCGCCAGCGTCTGGTTTTCCTGATCGGAAAAGCGGTCGTCCACTGCCCGGCAGATCTGCCGGGCGGCGTCCATAATCGGACGGTAGCCGGTGCAGCGGCAGAGATTACCGCCCAGCGCCTGCGTGATGGCGTCATCGGTGTCCCCGGCGGCGGATTTTTGCAGGGCGAACAGCGACATAACAATACCCGGCGTGCAAAAACCGCACTGCGAGGCGTGGTTATCCACCATGGCCTGCTGCACCCCATGCAATTGTCCCTGATGGGATAAATCCTCCACCGTCAGCAATTGCTTACCGTGCAGCGCGCCGATAAGGGTAATGCAGGCGTTGATGCTGTCATAGCGCAATTTGCCCCCGGCGGCCTGTACCAGAACCACAGTGCAGGCGCCGCAGTCGCCGGACGCGCAGCCCTCCTTGGCGCCCATGCGCCCCTGGCGGCGGCGCAGATAGTCTAATACCGAGGTGTTGGCGTCCAGGCCGGTTTCGCTGACCAACGTTTGGTTAAGTAAAAAACGGATCATGCCGCCCCCTGTTTTATCGTATCCGCATCGCGCCGATAAACCGGTTCGCCCTGGATCCAGGTTTGAAAAATAGTGCGGTCGTCGCCGAGTATCATCATCAGGAACAAGCGTTCCCGCAGCGTCTTGCTGTTGGTTTGCCGCAATCGCTGCAACGGCGTCGCCCTCGGGTCGAGCACGACGAAGTCAGCCTCCTTGCCGGGCATGAAATTGCCCAATACCCCGTCCAGGGATAAGGCTTGGGCGGCGCCAAGGGTGGCATGGTACAGGGCTTCGTGGATCGACAGATGGTAGCCCTGCAGCTGGCCGATCTTATAGGCCTCCGCCAGGGTTTGCAGCAGGTTAAAGGTGGTGCCCGCCCCTACATCGGTGCCGATGCCCAGCGGTATGCCCAAATCCCATGTTTTTCGCAGGTTAAACAACCCGCTGCCGAGAAACAGGTTAGACGTGGGACAAAACGCAATGGCGGAATGTGAGTGCGCCAGATCGCGCCATTCCTGCTCTTCCAGATGCAGGCAATGGGCGAATATGCTTTTACGGCCCGCCAGGCCATAATGCCGGTAGACATCAAAATAGCTTGCGCGCTCGGGGAACAGTTCTTTGACCCAGGCGACCTCCCGCGTATTCTCGCTCAGGTGGGTTTGCAGATACAGGTCGGGAAACTCCCGCCGCAGCCGCCCCGCCAGTCTTAGCAGTTCGGGAGACGAGGTCGGCGCAAAACGCGGCGTCAGGGCATAACCCAGCCGTCCTTTATTGTGCCAGCGCCTAATCAGCCCGCGGGTGGCTTCTTCGCTTTGTGCCGGGGTTTCCAGCAGCGCGTCCGGCGCGTGGCGGTCCATCATCACTTTACCGGCGATAAGGCGCATCCGGCGTTCGAAGGCGGCGGCAAACAACGCGTCGACGGACTGGACGTGAACCGTGCCGTAGACCATGGCCGTGGTGGTGCCGTTACGCAACAGCTGGTCCAGAAAAAACGCCGCCATGCCGGCGGAGCGGTCCGGGCAATGGTATTGGCTTTCGGTGGGAAACGTATAATGGTTCAGCCAGTCCAGTAACTGAGCGCCGTCGGCGCCGATCATTTCCGTCTGCGGGTAATGGATATGGGTGTCGATAAAACCCGGCATGATAATATTATCCGCCAGATGTATGATCTCCTGCCGGGGGTGCAACTGGTCTCGTCCCTCGGGCCAGGACTGCAGGGAAATAATGGTTCCGTCCTCGATTAATAACAGGCCGTCCTCGATAAAACGGGCGGATTCTTCCAGTTCTTCCGGAGCCGATACGCCTGCCCTAAAATCAAAAAAACTGCTGCGAATAGCGGTAATATTACTCATGACAGCGGCCTCGGTAATGGCCCTCGGATATTATGCCAAGTATAAGGATGCTGTTCCGTATACCCATGCGCATCGAGGGACGATAAAATGCAATGCGTCGTTACCTAGATACTGGCAATATTTGTGCCAATATCTGCCCAGCGACTTTTTATTGAATATACCTATATATCAATTGGTTAATAATATTTTACCGTCGGGCCGCACGCATATCGACTGATTAAGCCTGCGAACGGTAAAGGCAAACGTTTGCTTCAAATGACAACCGTTTGCTTATACTCTGTACGGCTGGATAATCATCATTTCTTCAGCTTCGGACCGGGGTAATAAATAATAAATCGTCCATAAATGTTAACAGAAAGCACAATCGCAATACTTATGCACCAGAATGTGGCAACGCTGCCAGACAACAGACTGTTGATGGCAAGGACATTAGTCTATGCTCTAGGTCTGTAGGCTCGATTGCGGGCGCTTGATATATCCGACATGTACTACTGCGAGGAGAATTCTTATGGAATATCGTCTATTGGGCCGTTCCGGCTTGAAAGTATCGGTATTGAGTCTCGGCACCATGACCTTCGGCGGCAAAGGGAAATTTGCCAAAGTGGGCGATACCGGCGTGGCGGAAGCGCGCCGCCAGTTGGCCCTTTGTATCGACGCCGGCATCAACCTGTTTGATACCGCCGATGTGTATTCCCAGGGGGTTTCGGAAGAAATTTTGGGCGAAGTGCTGAAGGAAAAGCGCGACAGCGTCCTGATTGCTTCCAAAGCCCGTTTCCCCATGGGCAATGGACCCAACGATCGCGGGTCATCGCGTCACCACCTGATCCGCGCCTGTGAAGCCAGTTTAAAACGGTTAAATACTGACCATATCGATTTATATCAGCTGCATGAATGGGACGGCCAGACCCCGCTGGAAGAAACCTTATATGCCCTGGAACACCTGGTGAGCAGCGGTAAGGTGCGCTACGTGGGGATTTCCAATTTCTCGGGATGGCATATCATGAAAACACTGGGCGTTTGCGAACGACTCAACCTTATCCGCCCGGTAAGCCAGCAAATCCATTACTCCCTGCAAAGTCGCGAGGCTGAGTATGAATTGTTGCCGATCACCCAGGATCAAGGATTAGGCGTGTTGGTCTGGAGTCCGCTGGCCGGGGGACTGCTATCCGGAAAATATCGCCGGGACCGCCAGCCCGAAGGCAGCACCCGCCATCTTGAAGAGTGGAATGAACCGCCTATCTATAATCAAGATGCCTTATATAACATCATCGACGTCCTGGTTGAAATCGCCGAAGAGAGGAACGTCTCCGCCGCCCAGGTGGCCCTGGCCTGGCTTATCAGCCGCCCCGCCGTCACCTCCGTTATTATCGGCGCGCGTACCGAGGAACAGTTAAAGGATAACCTGCGCGCGGCGGATCTGGTCCTGAACGCCAATGAGATTTCCCGCCTGTCCGACGTCAGCCGCCCGCCGCTGATTTATCCCTACTGGCACCAGGCGCAGACCGCCTCCGACCGGCTGTCTCCGGCCGACCTTTCGCTTATTGCGCCTTACCTGCGCAAACCCTGAGGCGCAGGCTCAGGCTAATTGATAATGCTGTCATTATTCAGAAATAAAAGGACCCGCTGCATGATTATCTTTATTACCGGCGCCACCGCCGGATTCGGCGAAACCATCGCCCGTAAATTCCTCAAGCAGGGACATAAGGTGATTGCCACCGGTCGCCGCCAGGAACGACTTGATCAATTGCAAGCCGAACTGGGCGATAACCTTTATCCCCTGCGCCTGGACGTGCGCGATCGTGAAGGCATTACCCGCGCCGTTGCCTCCCTGCCCCCGGCCTGGCGCGAAGTGGATGTGCTGGTCAACAACGCCGGCCTGGCATTGGGCATGGAACCGGCGCATAAAGCCAATCTTGATGATTGGGAAACCATGATCGATACCAACAATAAGGGATTGGTTTATATGACCCGCGCCCTGTTGCCCGGCATGGTGGAGCGGCGGCGCGGCCATGTGGTTAATCTCGGCTCGACCGCCGGCCGCTGGCCTTATGCGGGCGGCAACGTCTACGGCGCCACCAAGGCTTTTACCCGGCAGTTCAGCCTTAACCTGCGTACCGATCTGGTGGGTACCAAGGTGCGCGTGACGGATATCGAGCCGGGCCTGGTGGGCGGCACCGAATTTTCGGCGGTGCGTTTTAAGGGCGACGACAGTAAGGTGGAAAATACCTATAAAAACGCCGATCCGCTGATGCCCGAAGATATAGCCGAAGCGATCTATTGGGTCACCACCCTGCCGGCCCATGTGAATATCAATGTGCTGGAAATGATGCCGGTAAACCAGTCGTTCGGCGGGCTTAGCGTCCATCGCGACGAGTAATCTCCCCCTGCCCGCGGGTGGTCAGCCTCTGCCCGCGGCGCAATTCCCCGGTAAAATCCTATTATTCCGCTAACCCTTTCTACGCCAAGCCAGGATATTTTTTTTGAAACGGAATAACAGAATTTGGCATTTGTATTTAACATAACAGTTCCTGGATTTTTGTTAAGAATTTATATTATTTTTATTTTTTTTATGATAAACCTCTAGCGAAACATACTAAATCTATTTTCTAGAGAAATCCACCATGAAATTTTATAATAACTATTTTTATTCTCTAAACGCTATAATTAAAGTTATGAGCTTAATAAAAAATAACATCTATTATTTATTGTTTTTTTTATTAGCGTTTCCATTTTTTTCATCGGCAATAACCTTATCGCCAAACCAAGTACCCAATGGACAACTGCCTTCGGGATTCAGGAATATAAATTTCCATACCGCAAATGGAAATTGGGCGGCAGAAATACATTTGCCACAACAGCCTTTAAACGATGATCGCGTATCAATTCTATCCCGCGCAACGCTGCAATCACGTATTATGCCGCAGAGACAGCTTTTCGCCAGCACAACGACATTACTGACAAATGATAATTATATTTTCATATTCCGGACCGATCTTAACCGCTGGGTTATCACCAGTTCCCCGCCGAGGGATATATCGGTACAAACGATAATCAATAATGGTCACACCATACCCCGACCTACTTCCCCTCTAACGAGGGTTAATTTCAATACTAATACAGTTTTGCCTTTGATTAGGTTGCCGCTAAGCGCCAACAATCGTGATTTGATCAGAGTTCATAATGGTTCCACCCCCAGGCTGGGCATCGACAATGTCAACTTGAATTTCAATGCCCCGGTGTATGCATCGACCGGGCAGCAATATGCTTTCCGTTATATAGCTGAAAACCCGTCCGGACGTCGCTGGCAAATTGTTACCGATCCCCTGCCGACGTTGCAGGCCTCAAGCCTGACGAACGGCGTGATACCAGCGTTACAGTCGCCTCGTGCAAGGATCCAGGTCAGCAATGACAATTATCAACAAAGGCTAACTTTACCCAACAATCAGGCACCGGGGTATCGTTTGATCGTTGAAACCCGCGCAGCGTTATCTTTCAATGTTATCGCTGGCAATCGGTCTTTTCCCATATACGATGGCGAGACGGTTTCTTTTGTTACTGACAATAATCGGCAATGGCAGCGAGAAACAGTAACCATTGACATGTTGATTATTTATAGCCAAACCGCGGTAGCGCGTATCGGTGCCGCCGCAGTGCGGACCCGGAATATTGAATCATTTAACCTTATCAATGAGGCATTGGAAAACTCTGGCGCTAACTTTCGAGTGCGCCTGGTCGGCATGCGGCAATTCAATGAACCAGCCAACTGGAATAATGCCGACGCCATATTAAGTTCTTTGAATGTCAACACGCAAATACAATCCTGGCGCCGGGAGTTAAGGGCGGATGCGGTATATTATACTAGCATATGGGGGCCGCAATGCGGCTTAGCCTTTTTAAATGGCCAAGCGCACAGGGACGCGATGTTTGGCTATGAGAATTTACTGTCATCTTGCAATCGCCTTACTATTATGAGACATGAGTTCGGGCACAATATGGGAGTATTTCATGGAGGAGTAACTAATGCTACCCCACCTTTCGCCGTGGGAAATTCTTTGGCAAGAACCATAATGGGTGGAAATGCCATCCCATTTTTTTCGACACCGCTACGATTTACCGATGATTTAGGACTGCCATTGGGAACGCCAAATCTGATAGATGCGGTCAGGACTATGAATAATTTATCTCAGCGTGTATCTAATTTTTATTGAATAAGGTTATATTATGAAAATTATATTATCATTCCTGGGCGCGTTATTTTTTTCGATTATATTAAGCATCGACATTTTACCTTCTGCTTCCGCCCTGGATAAAGCCGGGACGACAGTAGCGGCAAAAATAGCGCCTGGAGTTGCAGTGGACTCCGGCGTTACAACGCTTAACACTCCGCCTTCACTTTTAGTCAGGGAGTTTGCCGGCGACAGGCGGCGGCTCCAATCCCTCGATCTGGCGATGGATCCAGCGATGCTGGCTAAAGGGCGTTATGTTTATTTTGATCTTCCGGCAGCCCGCAGTTTAAAAGTGGGTGATACTTTCAACATTGTGTTGGCCACGCACGGCCATCCATACCTGGCTACAGTTCGCAATGCAGCGCGGCAGGAAGGTATTGTCATACTAAGCGGCGAGCTCGCGGGTAATGAACAAGAGTTGCCTGGTGAGTTTAGCTTAAGCGTAGACCCGGACGGCGGCTATGCTGCCGGGAATTTTTCCACGCCTGCGACCAACTTTTCACTTCAGGCCCGTCATGATATTGCCTGGATTATCGACAATAATGCGATTGATCATCGTGAGGGCATCTGTTTTACGCGGTCGAAAAGCGAGTTGTACTGCGAATGATCACGGATTTCTGGACCATCCGGACAGCATAATCATCACTCCGGCGCAGATCACCGCTGCGCCCAGCCAGTCCTGCGGCGATAATTTTACGCCGTCGATGAACCGAAGCCATAGCAGCGCGGTCAATATATATATCCCGCCGTAGGAGGCATACACGCGCCCGCTGGCGGCGGGATGCAGCATTAACAGCGCGACAAAAGCGATAAGGCTTGCCGCCGCCGGTATCAGCAGCACTATGCCGCCCTGTTGTTTAACCCACAGATAAGGCAGGTAGCACCCCAGAATTTCCGCCACGGCGGTGGCCATAAACAGCAACATTGTCTTGAACATACCGGAGGCTGTTCCTTCATTTTCGTTAACGATGACGAATGGTTTTTAACCATAAGGCAATGTTATTATGCCTGCGCGCGCAATGTTGATTTTACCTGCGTTATTATCCACGTAAAGATTAAAAGGAAGACGTTATGAAAACCACCTCTTATTCACGACTGCTCGGCGGGATGCTCGCGGTCGCTTTGATGGCCTTCTCCGCCGCCGGTGCCGCCGCCACCAACACGCAACGTCTGATCATCGATTCCGGTGATAACGCCCAATCCCGCGAAGAGGCGCGCCAAAGCCAGGAGCAGTGGAACGCCACCCATAATCTGCGCAACAAGCAGATTACGCGCGATGAAAAGGACTTTGATAAATATGACAAAACCATTGATTTAAAGGAAAAATGCAATAGCAGTGAGAACGTAAACGCCTACTGGGAGGACACTACGGCCCGCTGTCTTGATCGCCGTACCGGCCGTACGTTAATGGCTCCCTGATAGGCGGTTATTATCCGTTTCCGGCAGCGCTGCTATCATTGTAACGGGTACTTCATTCTCTGATAAGGACGGTAATATGAGCAATCAAGGCAAGATGAAGGGGCTAAGCCATCAACTGAGCGGAAAAACAGGGAAACGCTTTTTTATCCTGGGCGCAGCGGTTGCCATGATGCTGCCGCTGGCGGCGCAGGCGTCGTGTGAAAGTGTCAAAGCGGATATCACCCAAAAAATCATCGCCAACGGGGTGCCGGAATCCGGCTTCCGCCTGGATATCGTGCCGAACGATAGCGCCGACCAGGCGGGCGGCCAGGTGGTCGGCCACTGTGAAAACGATACGCAGAAGATTGTCTATATCCGATCGGCCGAAGGCGCCGACAGCGCCGCGGCCGCAAGCGACGCGCCAAGCCCGTAAAACAACCGGGGCGGGAGATTTACCCTTCCGCCCGGGAATCACATCTGCTGCGCGGTAATAACCTCCGGTAGCGTTATATTGCTCAAATCTATATATCCCGAAAGATCGCGCTGCTCCGGCCTGGGTAAATAAGGCAATTCACCCAGCTGCGGTGCCGGGATTTTATTACGCAAGATATCCATTATTTCCGCATAATGCGCCAGCCCGGGATTAATGCGATTAGCAACCCACCCTAATAAGGGCAAGCCATCGTTAATAATGGCTTGCGCGGTTAATAACGCATGGTTAATACAGCCAAGCTTGATGCCGATAACCAGGACTACCGGCAATTGTTCCTGCACCACCCAATCGGAATACGGCCGATAGTCGCTCATGATGGTACGCCAGCCGCCGCTGCCCTCCACCACCACCATGTCGGCCAGGCCGGACAGATGCTTCAGTCCCCGGGACATCAAGCCGTAATCGATGTCATCGCCGGAATAGGCGCTGATTTCCTCCTCGCGCAGGGTGATGGGATTGATCTGCTCATAAGGAAGCTGCAGCGTGGAGGAAGCGCATAACACCAGGGCATCTTTATTGCGCAGCCCTTCCGCCGTTTCCTGGCTGCCCCGGGCGATAGGCTTGTACCCGGTAACGCTGAGCCGGCGCGCCGCCAGATATTGCAAAATGGCGCGCGAGACAATGGTCTTGCCGACAGCGGTATCCGTACCGGCTACAAAAATACGTTTTAACATGACGACTCCAGCCTGGCGTTAATCCATTGGACATGTTTGGATAAGGTGGTTGATTAACGTAAAATGTAACCGATATAGCCTTGCCACGGCTTGCGTTAGCTCAATATTTATAGCCTTACCCCTGGACCAGCTTCAATAACAATGAGCCGTCGTACAGCGCATCCTTAACCAGCGCGGCGCCCGGCATGGTGCCTTGGTTTTTAAATCGCGTCGCCTGCACGGTGATGTCCTTACTGTAATCAGGCAGCGACTGTTGACGTATATTGGAGAGAATTACCGGGAATAAAATATCCGATGCCTCATTTAATGGCGAGCCGACCAGGATTTTTTCCGGATTGAATAAATTGACCATGATGGCCAGTATGCGTCCCACGCTGTTACCAATGCCGACGATGATGTCCCGCGCCAGGGTATCGCCCGCCATGGCCGCCTGGCACAGCGATTCAACGCTTATCGCGGCGTCATTCATGATGGAATGGCTGTTCAGCGCCAGGCGTTGGCGCGTCAGTTCCAGTATGCTTTCAATCCCCGCCACCGTTTCCAGGCAGCCGCGGTTACCGCAATAGCAACGTTTGCCATACGGCTCCACCTGGGTATGCCCAATCTCCACCAAGCTGCGGCTGCCGCCGTGCAATAGCGTGCCGCCGGTGATCACGCCGGCGCCCACATTATGATCGATAACGATCTGGATAACGTCATTGCATCCGCGCGCCGCGCCGTAAAGCGCTTCCGCCATGGTCCAGGCGCAGATATCGTGCTGCAGGTAGGCCGGCACGCCGATATGTTCGCTCAGCGCCGGTCCCAGCGCCATGTTGTTGACGTCATACCACGGCATACGGTGCACCATACCCGCCGCGGCGTCGATAATGCCCGGCAGCGTCACCGCCACCGCGGTAAGACGTTCCAACTGATGCTGATGACGGATAAAAAACTGATCGATGGTTTGGATCAGGCGAACCAACAGCGGTTCCGGCGCCGTGGCCGGCAGCGGCACGGTATCTTCGACAATCAGCTTGCTGCTGAGCTCGCGCAGCGCCAGGGTCATGGTGCCGTGCCCGATGCGTACCGAAAGAAAATGCCAGGCCTGGGTATCAACCACCAGTCCGATGGCCGGCCGGCCGCGCAGGCCATTTTCCTGATACTCGGTTTCGGTGACCAAATGAGCCTCGACCAGTTCGCGCACGATTTTAGTGATGCTGGCGGGTGCGAGTCTGGCGAGTTTTGACAAGGCGATACGCGAAATAGGGCCGAATGAATCAATCAGGCGATACACGACTCCCGCGTTAGTCTGCTTGATTTGATCGATATGTCCTGGTTGACCATGGCCAATCACTCACCTTGCTCCTGATATTTTCACGCTATAAAATAATATATTGGGGCTATGGTGGGACTTTTAAAATTAGCCGTCAAATATTTGATTAGTTATGTGATTTACCGCACACAACAACCATACTAGCATTATTGCTTTAACATTAAATTGATCAGCATCCGGGCGGCGGCAGAAAGCTCCTTTTGTCGAAGGGTCACCAGCCATACCTCGGTTTTTGCCTGTGGTTCCTCCAGTGACAGATAGCGCACGCTATCGACTTTGATACGCGCAAAGGACGCCGGCAGGATAGAGACGCCCAGCCCCGCGGAAACCAGGCCGATAATCGTCATTGCCTCGCCGACTTCCTGGGTAATGTAAGGCGTAATGCCGAACCCTTTTAATAACAGCAACGTTTCGTCATACAGCGCCGTACCCACCTTGCGATCAAAGAAAACAAAGGGTTCCCTGGCCAGCTGCAGCACGCTGATCCGGCCGCCGGCGGCGCCTGCTAATGGATGATCCTGATGCACTACCGCCACCAGGGATTCCCGCAGCAGCAATTGATAACCCAATGCCTCCGGCAATGGCGTATTGCGCATGACCCCCATATCGAACTTACCGTTCATCAGGGGCTCGATCTGTTGCTTCGTATTGGTTTCGACCATCTGGATATGCACGGCGGGATGCTGTTGGCGAAAAGCCAGCAGACTTGCCGAGATACGTTGATTAAACGGCGTTGACGACGTGAAGCCGATAGTGATTTCGCCGGATTCGCCGCGATGGATCCTGGCGGCCCGCTCCGCCGCCTGGTTAACCTGTTCAATAATCGACCAGGCCTGTTCCAGAAATTGTTTTCCCGCGGGCGTCAGCCTGACGTTGCGGTTATTGCGTTCCAGCAATCTGGCGCCGATCTGTTGCTCAAGGATTTGGATTTGCTGGCTAAGCGGAGGCTGAGAAATATGAAGTTTCTCCGCCGCTCTGCCAAAATGGAGCGTTTCCGCCACGGCGATAAAATAACGCAAATGACGCAATTCGATATTCATACTTTAAACATATTAAATGAGAGTATTAATATATTAGACAACAAATTGCTTTGTTCCTATCATTTTCAAATTATTACCGCAGACAGATCCCCGTCTGTGGATTTTTTCGCTTTCCCGAGGAGTTATTGTGAACACCCTATCGCGTACCGGCGCGCCCGCCCGTGAGACGCCCGCAGTTAAAGCACCCGACTACTTCGTCCCCGTCAAGCAACCTTTTATCAAACGTGGCACCCCGCAGTTTATCCGCGTCACCCTGGCCTTGTTTTCCGCCGGATTGGCGACCTTTGCCCTGCTCTACTGCGTCCAGCCGATACTGCCGGTATTATCGCATGATTTCGGCGTATCGCCGGCGACCAGCAGCCTATCCCTTTCGGCCGCCACCGGCCTGATGGCCGTAGGACTGCTGTTTACCGGTCCGCTGTCCGATGCCGTGGGGCGCAAGGCGGTGATGGTGGTGTCATTGCTGCTGGCGGCGTCATTTACCCTCGTCAGCGCATTTATGACCGACTGGCAGGGTATTTTGATCGTCCGCGCGCTGGTCGGCCTGTCGTTAAGCGGAGTAGCCGCCGTGGCGATGACCTATCTCAGCGAGGAAATCCACCCGAGCGTGGTGGCGTTTTCCATGGGGCTTTATATCAGCGGCAATTCGATTGGCGGTATGAGCGGCAGGCTGATAAGCGGGGTGCTGACGGATTTTTTTAACTGGCGTATCGCCGTCGGCGCCATCGGCGTGGTGGCGTTAGGCGCGGCGCTGATGTTCTGGCGCATCTTGCCCGCGTCGCGCCACTTCCGCGCCGGGTCGCTCAAACCGCGGACGCTGGCGATAAATTTCCGCCTGCATTTCCGCGATGCCGGTCTGCCGTTGCTGTTTATCGAAGGTTTTTTACTGATGGGGTCGTTTATTACCCTGTTTAACTATATTGGTTATCGTCTGCTCGCCGGACCCTGGTACTTAAGCCAGGCCACGGTCGGCTTGCTGTCTGTCGTGTACCTGACAGGCACCTTTAGCTCGCCCAAGGCCGGCAGCCTGGCCGGGCGCTATGGCCGCGGACCGGTGCTGATGGTCTCGATGACGATTATGCTGGCCGGGCTTTTGCTGACCTGGTTCTCGTCACTGATAGCCATCCTGGGCGGTATGATGCTGTTTACCGCCGGTTTTTTCGCCTCGCACTCCACCGCCAGCGCCTGGATTGGCCGCCGCGCCCGGCGCGCCAAAGGCCAGGCGTCTTCGCTTTATCTGTTCTGCTATTATGTCGGGTCAAGCGTTGCCGGCACCGTCGGCGGCTTTTTCTGGCATGGATTCGCCTGGAGCGGCGTAGTGGTATTTATCGCCGTTATGCTGCTGCTGGGGATATATGTGGCCCAGCGCTTGCGCATGTTGCCTGAACTGCGCGCCCTCTCATAGCCGATGAGCCAAAACAACGCCTGCGATAATACCCAGGGCGCGACGTTTCTGCTGTTAAGCGAAAACAACGGCATTGGTGAAGTGGCGACTAAGAGCTATACTTTAATGTATGTTGTAACTAAATGGTCACCTTAATATGCCCGCGCTAGACTTGATCGACCGACTTAATCAACATTTTAACCAGCTACAGGCCCACTTAACCGAGTGGCAGGGGATGATGGGCGGATTTCGCTTGCTTGCCGGGCGGGTCTTTGAGTTGCCAGAGGTTCCAAAAGGCAAAGAGCATGAGGATACGGCGCAGATAAAGGTTACCCAGCTCGTGGGCGCCCAGGCTGGCACCCTGGGGCTGGCGCACTTCCAGCGCATGTTTATCTATCATCAAAAACAGGACACCAGCGCCAAGTCGGCCATTCGCCTGCCGGGCGTGCTCTGCTTTTCCGTCGACGACGCGCAGTATCATGCGGCGCAGGCGCTCACCGCCGCGATAAACCAGCTAAAAGCCGAACTGACGCATCTGATCACGGTAGAGTCGCAACTGCCGCCCGAACTGCGCTTTGAATTTGTCCATACCCACCTGCGTGGTTTAAAAACCCTCAGCGCCTACCGCGCGCTGCAAACAGTGACCGACCCGGCAAGCGTTCGCTTCGGCTGGGCCAATAAACAGATTATCAAGAACCTGACGCGCCAGGAGGTGCTGGCCATGCTGCAAAAAAGCCTGGAAGCCGGGCGGGCGGTACCGCCTTATGATAAAACGCAATGGGCCGAACGCATCCGGCAGGAGATCGACGCGGTCAGTAAATTGCCTCCCGACATTGCGCTCAAGATAAAAAGACCGGTCAAGGTTCAGCCTATTGCCAGGGTTTGGTATCAGGACAGCCAGCGGCAGGTGCAGTACGCCTGCCCTTCCCCGCTGATAGTGTTATGCCGGCAGTCGTCAGGCGCGCCGGTGCCGAAGCTGGGTGGCTTGCTGGATTACAACCGCGAGGGGGTACGCCATAAGCACAAGCCGCCGGGGCTGCCCGCGCGTCTGCTCATTAAACGATTGCACCTGTACGTGGCGTCCTGATGCCCATCGGGCAATAGGCAACGACATGAAGGGAAACAGGGCGCGCTGACGGCGTCGAGTCGATAAGCAAAGCGCCGCCCAAAAGCGGCGCTCGACAGGACGCGGGCGCAGTAATTATCGCCGCGCCCCGTTACGCGGTGGAGAAACCGCAGCGGCCCAGGCCCATCAGCTTTTCAGCGACCCCACCATATCTTCCGGTCGCACCCATTGATCAAACTCATCGGCGCTCAAATAGCCCAGCTTAAGCGCCGACGCTTTCAGCGTCAGTCCTTCTTTATGGGCTTTTTTAGCAATTTCCGCCGCTTTGTCATAACCGATATGGGTATTCAGCGCGGTCACCAGCATCAGCGATTCGTTTAGCAACTGGTCAATACGCTCCCGGTTGGGCTCGATGCCCACGGCGCAATGATGGTTGAAACTGTCCATGCCGTCGGCCAGCAGGCGTACCGATTGCAGAAAATTATGGATAATCATCGGCCGGTAAACATTCAGCTCAAAATTGCCGGACGCGCCGCCGATATTGATTGCCGCGTCATTGCCCAATACCTGGCAACACAGCATGGTCATGGCTTCGCATTGGGTCGGGTTGACCTTGCCCGGCATAATGGAACTGCCCGGCTCGTTTTCGGGGATGCTGATTTCGCCGATGCCGCAGCGCGGGCCGGACGCCAGCCAGCGGACATCGTTGGCGATTTTCATCAGCGACGCGGCCAGCCCTTTCAGCGCGCCGTGGCCATGGACCAGCGCGTCGCAGGTGGCCAGCGCTTCGAATTTATTCGGCGCGGTCACAAAAGGCTGTTGGGTCAACTCCGCCAGCGCCTTGGCGACACGCACCGCATATTCGGGATGGGTGTTCAGCCCGGTGCCCACCGCGGTGCCGCCCAGCGCCAGTTCGGCCAGATGGGGCACGCTGTGTTCGATATGGGTGAGATTATGATCGAGCATGGCGACCCAGCCGGAAATTTCCTGTCCCAGCGTCAGGGGGGTGGCATCCTGCAAATGGGTACGGCCGATTTTCACGATAGTGGCGAAGGCGGCTGATTTTTGCGCGAGCGTCGCGCGCAACGTCTTCAGCTGCGGGATTAAATGTTCGCGCAGCGCCACAACGGCGGCCACGTGCATGGCGGTGGGAAACACGTCATTGGAGCTTTGGCTCTTATTGACATCGTCATTGGGATGCACCAGGCGGCCTTCGCCGCGCTCTCCGCCCAGCAGCTCGCTGGCGCGGTTCGCCAGCACCTCGTTCATATTCATATTGCTTTGCGTGCCGGAACCGGTTTGCCAGATGGCCAGGGGAAACTCCAGCGGGTGGCTGCCGGCCAAGACCTCATCCGCCGCGCGGATAATGGCGTCGGCGCGCTCAGCGGGCAGTAAACCTAAATCTTTATTCACCGCTGCGGCGGCGCGCTTGGTTTGCGCCAGCGCAGCGATAAGCGCGGGCGGCATTTTTTCACTGGAAATGCGGAAATGTTCAAGGGAACGCTGCGTTTGCGCCCCCCATAAGCGCTCCGACGGCACCTCGATCGGGCCCATGGAATCTTTTTCTATGCGGGTTGCTGCCATTTTTCCTCCTGGTATTCTTCCTAAAGATCAATATCCTGCCCGTGCGCGATGCCACGAGGACGGGACATCGATAGTCTGTCTTTGCTAGACTGACATTGATAGTATAGCGCCGAAGAAAAGCTTACCATTATGCGACCGCCTCGCGTTATCACATTTAGGCTTCACCAAGGGCAGTAAATCCATGAAAAAAATGATCAACTCGGTACAGCATTATGCCTGGGGCAGTAAAGACGCCCTCACCCGCCTGTATGGCATCGCCAACCCGGGCCAGCAGCCGATGGCCGAGCTGTGGATGGGCGCGCACCCCAAAAGCAGTTCGCGTATCAGCGACGATCGGGGCAACGAGATTTCCTTACGGGACTACATAGCGCAACAGCCCGAGGCGACGCTCGGCGCGGCGGTTGCCCGGCGTTTTGGCGAGCTGCCGTTCCTGTTCAAGGTCCTGTGCGCGCGGGAACCGTTGTCCATTCAGGTTCATCCCAGCAAATCCGCGGCTGAACGCGGTTTTGCCCTGGAGAACGATCGTGGCGTCCCTCTTGACGCCGGCAATCGTAATTACAAGGATCCCAACCATAAACCGGAACTGGTCTTTGCACTGACGCCGTTCCAGGCGATGAACGGATTTCGCGAGATGACCGCCATCGTCTCCCTGCTGCAGCCGGTGGCGGGCGCTCATCCCGCCATTGCGCATTTTTTGCAACATCCCGATGAAACACATCTGGCGCAGCTGTTCGGCGATTTGCTCAGCATGGCCGGCGAGGAAAAATCCCTGGCCCTCGATGTGTTGAAAAGCACCCTTGGCCATCAGCACGGCGAACCCTGGGCGACCATCGGCAACATAGCGGCAGAGTATCCTGAGGACTGCGGCTTATTTTCGCCGCTGCTGTTAAATGTCATCACCCTGCAACCGGGCCAGGCTATGTTTCTTTATGCCGAAACGCCCCACGCCTATCTGCGCGGCGAAGCGCTGGAGGTGATGGCCAATTCCGACAATGTTCTGCGTGCCGGCCTTACCCCTAAGTATATCGACGTGCCTGAACTGCTGGCCAACGTACAGTTTATCGCCAAGCCCGAGAACCAACTGCTGGCCCGGCCGGTGGCGGAAAACGGCGCCCTGCGTTTCCCAATCCCGGTGGAAGATTTCGCCTTTGCGCTGCACAACCTGTCTTCCAAGGCCCAGGCACTGGCCCAGGACAGCGCCGCCATCGTCTTCTGCGTCGACGGGCAGGCGGTGCTGGAAAAAGACGGCCGGCAACTGACGCTGAAACCGGGTGAATCCGCGTTTCTGGCAGCCGGCGATTCACCGGTCAATGCCAGCGGCAATGGCCGTCTTGCCCGGGTTTACAACGAACTGTGACAACACAGCCCACGCATTGGCCGGCAGTTGCTATTATTAGAACCATATACACGTGGCGGCAACAGAGTATTTTGCCTGCGCCCCGGGGCGGTCAGTCAATCTGGAACAGGAAATTATAATAAGGATGAACCAAGCATGAAAAAAACACTTATAGCGGTTGGCGTGATTATTGTCCTCGGCGCGGCCTGGACCGCAAGCGCATGGTATACCGGCAAACAGTTCGAGCAGCGCCTGCCTACGGTGGTCGCCGACGCCAATGCCCGTATCAAGGCGGCGTTCCCCGAAGCCGGCGTCAACCTGGTTATCGAAGACTACCAGCGCCGTCTGTTCTCCAGCCACGTTAACCTGGTGCTGGTATCCGACGGCACCACCGGCGAAAACAAACCCCTGAAACCCGGCGATCGCCTGGTGGTCAACGAAGCCATCGACCATGGCCCGTTCCCGTTCGCCGAGTTAAAAAAAGGCGTGCTGATCCCCAGTATGGCCTCGGTACGCAGCCAATTGGCCGCGACGCCGCTGGTTAAACCGCTGCTTGACGCCAGCAAGGGACAGTCGCCGGTCACCGCCCTGACCCGGGTGGCGTATAACGGCGATACGGTATCGGTTATCGATGTGATGGCCCTGGATTTTAACAGCCCCGCCACCGTATTCCGCACCAGCGGCGGGACGTTTAACGCCGCGATAGACCATGACATGGACAAGATGTCGGTCGACGGCAGTATCGCCAGCCTGTTGATCGGCGGCCTGAACCAGTGGCAACAGCATGAGCAGGTTACCGTGCAGGAGTTCAGCCTCGACAGCAGCACCCATAAAGGCAAGCTGGATTACAGCGTCGGCGACAATACCATGAAGGCCAAGACGCTGGTGTACAATGTCGACGGCAAGGACATGCTCAGCGTCGATAACCTGTCGCAGGTGACCAGCGTTAACGAGGAGGCGGATAAGCTCAATGCGCAGGTGGCCTATAACCTGGATGCGCTGCATGTGCAGGGGCAGAATTTCGGCGCCGGCAAGCTGGTTATCAAGCTGTCGAATCTTGATCCGAAAGCGATCGCCGATTTCAGCGAAAAATATCATGCCCAGGCGCAGCAGATCATGCAACAGACCGGCCAGGCCGATCCGGCGACTCAGCAGCAGTTGATAAGCCAGGCGCTGTTCCAGAACCTGCCGCTGGCGCTGAAAGGCAGCCCGTACCTGACCATTGCGCCGTTCAGCTGGAAAAACAGCAAAGGAGAAAGCGCGTTTAACCTGACGCTCAATCTTAACGACCCGTCCCAAGCTCCCACCACGCCGGCGACGCCGGATCAGCTGTGGGCGCGGTTTGTCAACAAGCTGGATGCCAAGCTGACCGTGCCGCTGGACATGGCCACCGAAACCACCACCCAGTTCGCCAGACTCCAGGGCTATAACGACGAGGATGCCCAAAAACTGGCTAAACAGCAGGTACAAGGACTGGCGGCCATGGGCCAGATGTTTAAACTGACCACCGTCAGCGATAATACCCTGACCAGCAGCTTTCAATATGCCGATAACCAGGTCAACCTGAACGGACAGAAGATGTCGCTGCAAAGCTTTATGGGCCTGTTCGGCCTGTTCGGTTTGCCGGAAGGCGAGACACCACCGGTCCAGCCGCAGGCGATACCGCAACCTTAAACCTTTCAGCCTGATGACCGCCCCGGCGCCGGGGCGGTCTGTTTAATCCAGACGTTATCTTCCCCATCCGCCGCGCCGCGGGCGCGATCCTATTTGGAGGCCTTCCTGGCCTGCCGCGACGGTATCACCGCGCTGGATCTGGCCGGCGATGAACTGGGGTTTCCCGGCAGCCTGTTCCTGAGCCATTTCACCCGCGCCCGCGACGCCGGGTTGCACATTACCGTGCACGCCGGAGAGGCCGCGGGTCCCGAGAGCATCTGGCAGGCCATTCATGAACTGGGGGCGGAGCGTATCGGCCACCGTGTAAAGGCCATTGAAGATCCGGCGCTGATGGATTTTCTGGCGCAACATCGCATCGGTATAGAAAGCTGCCTGACGTCCAATGTGCAGACCAGTACCGTGCGCTCGCTTGAAGAGCACCCGTTAAAGCAGTTTCTTGAACATGGCATTCTCGCCACCATCAATTCGGACGATCCGGCGGTACAGGGTATTGATATCGATTATGAGTATCGAGTGGCCGCGCCGCGGGCCGGCCTTAACCCACAGCAGATCCAGACCGCCCGGCGCAACGGTTTGGTTATTGCTTTTTTAAACACAGCCGAAAAACAAGCGATTTTAAACCGCAACGGGTAAACCATAGCTTGACCACCCGACCATAAGCAACTTGCCTGCAGGTGCTTATGGTAATATCTGAATGATTGATATCTATAATTGAATAATCGAGCATTATATCCATGACGGTGACACTTAATTACTTATAAGTTGTTATGTGTTATTTAGCGATATTAATCAATAACATCTGAAATTCTCACTAAACAATGATATGTTTCACTAATGTTTTTTAGACGCTCGTGATTATGCTTTATTATGGGATTCTCGTCCATAACGTTACCGCCAGCTGCGGTTGCCAGCCGATATTGGAAACATGGCGTGACCTGCAGACATAGTTTAATCCCAAATGGCTGACCCTGTCGCCCACTTCATATTGTACCCCTACCCGCCACAAGGGATATTGCGGCGGTGGCGGGCCGGCGATTTCATCCACCCGCGCCAGCGCGGCGGCGACGTTCGGCCGTACGCCGATATCTTGTCCATTCGCCTCCCGACCGCCGGTCTGGGTAATAATCTCGAATATTTGCCGCGCATTAAACGTAAGGTGGTGCCTGGCGCGCGCATAGCCCAGCACCAACGCCAAAGCGCCCGTCACCAGGGGCGTCGCGCTGGAAGTGCCGTTAAATGCAGAGGTGTAAAGCCGGTTAGGCGGGTCAAAATTCTGCAGATCCCCCCATCCTAGTGTAGTGACATTCCACCCCCAGGAGTTAAGGGTGGAGTAAAGATTATAATTCGAAAAAGAAGTCCTCCGGCCGGTCTCTGGGTAGCTGGCGCCGATCATAAACCCGCCGCTATCGCCAAAATCATTAAACAAAGGATGGTTCCTGACGCTTACCCCTCCGTTACCGGCGGCAAAAGCCACCGTCGCGCCGGCGCGCACGCACCAGTTTATCCGGTCCCACCATTCGATGACTAATACCATAGGGAATGGAATTGAATCACCCACCGAAAGATTGATGCCGATCACATCACCAGGTGATAAATCCCCCATGATCCGGTCCAGGCTGTGAATATCGTTATAATGGAAAAAGAATCGGCAACCGAAGGCAATGCCCGTCACGCCAAAACCGTTATTGGCGGCGACGATACATCCGGCCCCCGCGGTACCATGCTCCCTATTACCCTCCGGACGATTGGAATTTACGGTGATATTACCGATTAAATCTTCATGCTGGGGATTGACGCCAGAACCCATATACCTGACGGTGGCGCCATTGCCGGTGGCTCCCCTGGCCCAGGCATTCCTGACATTCATGCCGTTCCCCGGATTCAGGTAGCCTTGCAGCGGCGTGAAATCGGGCGTCGGACCATTCAAGGGAGTATCAAATGACGGGTCCTTGTCGCCGTACCAAGGTGCCGGCAGATGGGGCGAGGCATGGCGCGCTTCGTCATAAGGGCGCGGACCGTCGTCGTCGGGCCGCGGCGCAAATTTATTTTTACTTGCAAGCGCGCAATATTCCACATAGTCCAGGCATTCAAGCTCCTGCGCCAACGCCAGTAGTTCGTCATTGCAGAGTTCGCTATCAATCCGGTAGAAATTTCGCAATTCATTATAGATTGGCGATAATTTTCTTTTTTTATTTATCATCTCCCGGTCAAAACAGGGCAGGAAATGAATACATTTCCGATATTTATAAAATAATACGGCATTATGTTTTTTTTCCTCGAAAAGCTGTTTTTTTCCTTTATCATAAAACTTAATTTCTATATAGTTATCCACACCCTCGATAATTTTCAGCTTGCCTTTCGGGTTGTTGATTTCCCGTTTTTGCGGCTGAGGTTGCCAGTGGCACTCCGGGACAATAATAGGGTCTGTCCATAATACACCGCACTTATCGTACCCCGATAAGACTTCAGCGGAAATCCTGTATTCCGACGGAAAAGGGATGCTGAAGCCGACCAGTTCATCGCCTTCGGCCTCCTTGTTATCTATCATGCCATCCAGCCCATATAGGGTAAATTTCACTTTACATTCGGGCGCCGCACCTTCACAGCGAATATAGAGAGGGCCTTCAGGGGAATAAGCCCTGTAGTATTCGATAGTCAAACCCATGATTGTCACCTACATAAATTTATTGGATCTTAATCGGTTTTGGGCGTAAACACGGCATTTCCTCCCGGCCAGCACCGACATTTGGATATAAACACATTTCATTTGTCATGATTCTGATCTATTTAAGTCCAAGATCAATTCCCTACATTCACTAATATTTTTTAGACGTTCGTGATTGTGTTTTATTATGGGATTCTCGTCCATAACGTTACCGCCAGCTGCGGTTGCCACCCGATATTGGAAACATGGCGTGACCTGCAGACATAGTTTAATCCCAAATGACTGACCCTGTCGCCCACTTCATATTGTACACCTACCCGCCACGGGGGATATTCAGGCTCTGGGGGCGGCGTTCCGCCACCGGCCATTTCATCTACCAACTCCAGGGCGGCGGTGACGTTAGGCCGGACACCAATACCTTGTCCTTCCCCCTCCCGTCCGCCGGTAAGGGTGACGATTCTGAACATTTCAGCGGCGTTTAATGGACGATAAAGCCGGCGTATGGCATAACCTTGAACTACCGTTAAAGCTCCGCACACTAAAGGCGTGGCGCTGGAAGTGGCGCTAAAGGTAGCGGTATAAGTGCGGTTCGGCGGATCGAAATTTTGTAAGTCACCCCATCCGATCGTAACAACACTATCACCCCAGGAATTTAGCATTGAATAAAGATTGAAATTACTGCTATGTCTAATCAGACCAGAGTGTGAGTCAGCACTGCAAATCATAATACCGCCACTGTCGCCAAAATTATTAAATTGAGGAAATTGACGGAGATTGAGCCCGCCGTTACCCGCGGCAAATACCACCACCGCCCCGGCCCGGGTACATAAATCTATCCGATCCCACCAAGATGCCAGATGTACCATGGGCAACAAGAAACCATTGATGTTAAATTGATTATTTATAATGATCAAATCACCCGCCGATAATTCCACTAAAATGCGGTCCAGATTTTCTATACCGGTATCATGAAAAATCAATTTGCAGCCATAGGCTATACCTGTTATGCCAAAACCATTGTTGATACCCCTAACGGCGCCTACTCCCGCAGACCCATGATTCCGGGCACCTGGACGATTGGAATTTACAGTGATATTACCTATTAAATCTTCATGCTCTTGATAAACACCAAACCCCATATATCGTACTGTCGCGCCAACGCCGAATGCCCCCCGGCTCCAGGCATTTCTGACATTCATACCCAACCCAGGATCCAAATACCTTTGCAATGGCGTAAAATCAGGCGTCTGTCCAATAAAGGGCGCTTGCGGTTCATAGCATTGGTGTTCAATATTATCAGGCGGTGGCGGGTATTTGTTTTTACTTAACAAACAGCAATATTCAACATAATCCAGGCTCTCCAACTCCTGGGCTAATGCCAGTAGTTGGTAATTATCGAGATTAATCTTTAGTCGGTAAAAATTACGCAGCTCATTATAAATAGGTAACAAACAACATTTTTTATCGATTTGATTTTTATCAAAACAGGGTATGAAATCCAGATGCCGTCTATATCTATAAAAAAGCGGTATCTTATACGATCTTTCCTCAAATATCTGTATTATTCCGCCATCATAAAATTTAACCTCAATGTAATTATCCTCTCCTGGAAAAATATCAAGATTACCTTTCAGACTTTTAATATCCAGTGTTTTTTCACATTGCCGCTCGCGGAAATCGGGAATATCGATAGGGTTAGTCCACAATAAGCAGCACGCATCGTCTCCCTGGCTAATTTCAGCGGAAATTTTATACCATGAGGGAAACGGCACGGTAAAACGCGCCTGTTCATCTCCGTTGGCCTCTTTTTTACAAATAATATTGTCCTGCTCATACAGGCTAAATACCACCTTAGCCCCCGATTCAGCACCTTTACATCGAATAGAAATAGTTCTTTCAGGAAGATCTTCAGTTGAATAATTGAGCATTATATTCATGACGGTGCCCCTTAATCACTTATAAGTTGTTATGTATTATTTGGAAAGATTAATCAGTAATATCTGAAATTCTCACCAAATAATGATATGTTTTACTAATCTTTTTTAGACGTTCGTGATTATGTTTTATTATGGGATTCTCGTCCATAATGTTACCGCCAGCTGCGGTTGCCAGCCGACGTTGGAAACATGGCGTGACCTGCAGATATAGTTCAACCCCAAATGACTGACCCTGTCACCCACTTCATATTGTACACCTACCCGCCACAAGGGATATTCTGGCGGCGGTGGCGTCGGCTCGCCCGGTCCTAACAGGTAGTCCACATATTCCAGTGCGGCATGCACATTAGGTCTGGGACCAATTAAATCAGCTTCGCCTTCACGATGGCCCGTCACGCGGATAATCTGATACAGTTGGTCGCCACTAAAAATCACATGATAAGCCGATTTTGCATAGGATTGGATAAGGGCCAGAACGCCCGCGATTTGGGGGGCCGAGGCGGAGGTGCCGCCATAATTGGCGGTATAAGTCCGGTTGGGATGACCCAGGTTGAGCAAATCGCCCTCGCCGGTGGTAGCGACATCCATTCCCCAGGCGGCAATCATCCGGGTGAAATTGTAATTTGAGAACTCCAGCCGCCTCCTGTTGTCTGGATGACTGGCGGTGGCGAGGATAACGCCGCTATCGCCAAAATTATTAAATTCGACCGATTGACTCAGATCTAATCCTCCATTGCCGGAGAGTAGCACCACCACTACACCGCTGCTTACCAGCAAACGATACATACTCCACCAGGCTTGATGGTGCACCAACGGTAAAGCTGAATAATCCCAGCCTAAAGAGGCAGTAACAATATCCCCCGGAAGGGCATCACGTACAATCTTTTCAAAATCGGTGAATGTATTTATGTAGGCAAACAAGCGACAGTCGTAAGCGATCCCCATCATGCCGATCCCGTTATTGCTGGCGGCGATAACGCCGGCCGACCATGTGCCGTGATCTCTATTCTCATATGAATTGTTAACGACGGTAATATTACCGATCAAATCTTCATGGTCCGGCCATACGCCGGTATCCTGCATATGTACCGACACGCCACGTCCGGTAACATTCCTGGCCCACGCCGCCCTGACGCTCATGCCTCTTGTCGTATTGTCAAGATACCCCTGGTGCTGGGTCAAATTCGGCGTCACATTAGCAATATCAACTTCCTGCGGGTATGTCTCCCATTCAGAGGGTAACGATTCCGACGTCGGATCGCCCGATAAGCTGCAGTATTCCACATAATCCAGCCGTTCAATTTCTTGCGCCAGCTGCAGTAAATCATCATTTACCAGGTTTTGCCGCACCCGATAAAGTTCACGCAATTTTTTGCTCAACGGGAATTTTTTTATGATACCGCTTAGCGTTTTTTTATCAAAACAAGGCGCGAAATCAATATAACGCCTGGCTTTGAAAAACAAAGGAACGTTATGCCTGGCTTCACACTGAAGTTTTTTATATCCACCTGGATAAAATTGTATTATAAAATCCTGTCTACCCTCTGAGGTTATTTTCAGTTTGCCTTTTATGTCTGTCATATCTTCAATTTTGCAATTTGTCGGCGGTAGAAAATGCGAGGAGGGCAATGTGGAGATTATGTCAGAACATAGCTCAACATCCTGTCCATTAGACAATTTTAATTGAGCATGTAAATAATAGTCGCAACCTGATGTAAGCTTAAAAGTCACCAGCTCATCGCCATAAGCTTTCTTTTTTATAGAAAAATGCTCTTTTTCTTTCCCTTCGAATAAGGTGTAGATTATATCAAAATCAGACTCTTCACCAATGCATCGCGCATAAATATTGCCATCTGAAGCATTGTTTCTAAAGTAATCTAATTTTATATTCATAACAACCCTCTACGGTTTCTCACAGGATTATGTTATTTAAAATAGACGATATAGCGAAATGCCAGTGTAAAATGACATACAAAATGTAATAGACATCACCGATTAATTTATAATAGCCACCATTTTCCATACAGGCAATTGCCTATTTTAACTGGCATCATCCTATGTCTTGATACGGTTTATCTCATTAATACACTGAGTTAATGGAATGATATCCAGCTTTGACAAAGCTTGCCCCTCTACTTTGCTAAAAATTGGCAATCTTGACCACAGAGTAAAGGCAGCATCCAACCTATATCGGTGGTTATTATAAAAACTTAGAAAAAATAACGGCATTTAGATCCTGCGACTCAGCAGCAGTTGATAAGCCAGGCGCTGTTCCAGAACCTGCCGCTGGCGCTGAAAGGCAGCCCGTACCTGACCATTGCGCCGTTCAGCTGGAAAAACAGCAAAGGAGAAAGCGCGTTTAACCTGACGCTCAATCTTAACGACCCGTCCCAGGCTCCCGCCACGCCGGCGACGCCGGATCAGCTGTGGGCGCGGTTTGTCAACAAGCTGGATGCCAAGCTGACCGTGCCGCTGGACATGGCCACCGAAACCACCACCCAGTTCGCCAGACTCCAGGGCTATAACGACGAGGATGCCCAAAAACTGGCTAAACAGCAGGTACAAGGACTGGCGGCCATGGGCCAGATGTTTAAACTGACCACCGTCAGCGATAATACCCTGACCAGCAGCTTTCAATATGCCGATAACCAGGTCAACCTGAACGGCCAAAAAATGTCGCTGCAAAGCTTTATGGGCCTGTTCGGCCTGTTCGGCCTGTTCGGTTTACCGGAAGGCGAAACCCCACCGGTCCAGCCGCAGGCGATACCGCAACCTTAAACCTTTCAGCCTGATGACCGCCCCGGCGCCGGGGCGGTCTGTTTAAGACGTTACCCTCCCTATCCGCCGCGCCGCGGGCGCGATCCTATTCTTTTGCGCACGCTGCATTCCTCAATGTCTCCGTTTGTTCCTGAAGCGTAATCCCACCCAGGCCGGCTAACCAATCTCTGCTAACTCTTCGCAAACACGTTATAATCAGGCTATATTTCACCAGAATAAGACTGTTGCCGATGATTGATAAACACCTTCCCCTGACCGATCTCCATCGCCACCTTGACGGCAATATCCGTGCGCAAACCATCCTCGATCTGGGCCGCCAATTCGGCATGGCGTTGCCGGCCGATAATCTAGAGGATCTGCGGGCGCATGTGCAGGTCACCCAAACCGAGCCGGATCTGGTCAGTTTCCTGCAAAAGCTGGACTGGGGCGTGGCGGTGCTGGGTTCTCTGGAGGCTTGCCGCCGCGTGGCCTATGAAAACGTCGAGGATGCCGTCCGGGTGGGGCTGGATTATACCGAATTGCGCTTCTCACCTTATTATATGGCGATGAAACACCAGTTGCCGTTGCAAGGGGTGGTGGAAGCGGTTATCGCGGGAGTCAGCGACGGCTGCCGTGATTTTGGCACCCAAGCCAGGCTGATTGGCATCATGAGCCGCACCTTTGGCGAAGACGCCTGTTTGCAAGAACTGGAGGCCCTTCTCGCCTGCCGCGACGGTATCACGGCGCTGGATCTGGCCGGCGATGAGCTGGGTTTCCCCGGCAGCCTGTTCCTGAGCCATTTCACCCGCGCCCGCGACGCCGGGCTGCGCATTACCGTGCACGCCGGCGAGGCCGCGGGTCCCGAGAGCATTTGGCAGGCCATTCATGAACTGGGCGCGGAGCGTATCGGCCACGGCGTAAAGGCCATTGAGGATCCGGCGCTGATGGATTTTCTTGCGCTGCATCGCATCGGTATAGAGAGCTGCCTGACGTCCAATGTGCAGACCAGCACCGTGCGCGCGCTGGGAGAACACCCGTTAAAGCAATTCCTTGAGCACGGGATCCTCGCCACCATTAACTCGGACGATCCGGCGGTCCAGGGTATCGATATTGATTATGAATACCGGGTGGCGGCGCCGCAGGCCGGGCTGACCCCAAGCCAAATACAGACCGCCCGGCGCAACGGTCTGGAGATTGCTTTTTTAAACGCGACGGAAAAAAAGTTGCTCCTTGACAAGGTACGTTGAAACTACAGCCCTAGCCCTAGCCCTAGCCCTAGCCCTAGCCCTAGCCCTAGCCCTAGCCCTAGCCCTAGCCCTAGCCCTAGCCTTGGCATTGGCATGGTTTCTCCCCCTTAGCGCCTGTTTCCAGGAGGTGCTAAGGGGGTTCTGCCATAATTCATATCCCTAAAGATTAAAGCCCCAATCCGCAATTTCGTTAGATTATCAATTGCCATAATGAAACGGCTACCCCAGGCTCCCAGCTGATAATCGAACGATGGGCTTGTCTACACCGATAAACGCTCCAAAAATAGGACACCCGATCGTTTACCGCGTATTGCGTATTGGGAGCCCAGGCGGGATAAGGCAGCACCGGAGGGGGCGGCGGTGACGGCAGTGGCGGCGGCACAATGCCGCCGCTGACCAATTCATCCACCCGCGCCAGGGCAGCGGCAAGATTCGGTCGGAAGCCTATTCCCTGCCCCGCGGCTTCGCGCCCGCCGGTTTGGCTAAGGATATCGAAGATAAAATCCCGATTAAAAATAATATGATACTGATTACGGGCATAGGCTTGAACGACCGCCAGGCATCCACCCACCATTGGGGTAGCACTGGAGGTCCCGCTAAATGTCCGGGTATAAGTGCGATTAGGTGGATTTAAATTTTGCAAGCCTCCGTAGCCGGTAGTAGTGACGCTATCGCTCCAGGCGTTTAACGTTGGATGATTTAAATTAAAATTGGTTCTGGTCCCCCGGAGGCCGCTAAAAGAATCACAACCGCCAATCATAATGCCATTACTATCGCCAAAATCATTGAACCGGGGAAACTGGCTCAGGTTAACCGAGCCATTGCCGCCGGCGAATATCACCACCGCGCCGGCCTGCGCGCACCAGCGGATCCTGTCCCACCAAATAACGTTATGGACAATTGGCAATACTATTGAAAGATCATTTTCAAGCATGGTTTGTGTATTAAGCACGACGATATCACCAGGAATTAACTCCATCATAATTCGGTTCATATCTGAAATGAGCGATTCATAGACAAATAGCCGGCTTTGATAGGCAATTCCAGTAACGCCAAAACCGTTGTTAACTCCCCGGATAATGCCCGCCGCCGCGGTACCATGGTCGCCGCCTCCGGGTCGATTGGTCCGTACGGTGATATTACCCCATAAATCTTCATGATTAGGATGTACCCCATAGTCCAATAAGCGAACGCCCGCACCATTGCCTGCGGCACCCCGACTCCATGCGCTCCTGGCATTCACCCCTAAACCGGCGTTTAGATATCCTTGCAAGCCAGTGAAATCTGGCGTTTGATTATTCAATGACGCCCCGTCATCCTGATGAAGGCCGTCGTGCTCAGTTAGCGACGGCGGCGGTGGTTCAACCAGTGTGTTCGATAACCCGCAGTATTCAACATAGTCAAGCGCTTCCAGTTCTTGCGCTAATGCTAGTATTTCTTGATTATCAACATCAATGTTGAGGGTATAAAAATTTTTAAGCTCCTGATAAACCGATGAAATTTCGCATTTTTTTTCCACCCCTTGAGGATCAAAGCAAGGCGTCAATAAAATGTGCCGTCGGTATTTTTGAAATAAAGGCACTGTACACACCTCTTCATTGTACAGTTTATCAATACCTCTAGGATAAAACTTTACCTCAATATAATTCCCAGGAGCATTAATATACGCTAATTTACCTTTTAACCATGGTCTTGATGATTTTCTATCCTCCGCCTTCAAACTGAATTCCGACATAACAATATAGTCCGTCCAAAGCACATGACATTGACCTTGTGCCGAAGAGATTTCTGCTGCTATTCTATATACTGAGGGATAAGGTACGGAAAAAATTACCAGCTCATTTTCCTCAGCATACTTATGTTGAATGATATTATCCTGCGCATACAGCGAAAAATTAACGTTGCATCCACGTAAATCGCCTTCACATTTTATAAAAATGAGGCCGTCAGAACAATATTTACTAAAATAATCGAGAGTTATATTCACAATCATTATCCTTATGTCGTTAGCTGCTAATAATCACTCTATCAACACATTCCGTTTCACTTATTGCAATAAAAATTTTGAGTGATGTAATTTTCTTGCAAAAATAATCACTATTATTGTATCTGTCGCCATAATGTCGGAGCCAAGTTTGGCTGCCAGCCGATATTGGCAACATGCCTCGTTGTAGATACGTAAAACAATTCTAAATGAGTGACCCGATCGCCTACTTCATATTGCCGTCCGACCCTCCAGAAAGGATATCTCGGTGGTATTTGTGGGGGAAGAGGAGAGAGAGGCGGTGGCAGCAATCCTTGACTCAACAGGTTGTCAACATAGTTTATCGCAGCCTCTGCATTTGGCCTGGGGCCGATTAAATCAATTTCACCTTCGCGATGGCCCGTATCCAGGATGATCCGATACAATTGATCGGCGTTAAATATAATGTGGTAAACAGATCTGGCATAGGATTGTATCAAGGCCAGCACGCTTGCCACTTGAGGCGCCGCGGCAGAAGTGCCGCTATAATTGTCACGATAGGTTCGATTTGGCGATCCCAAATTGAGTAAATTACCACCTCCGGTGGTGGCGACATTTTCTCCCCAGGCGGCAACCACCCGGTGAAAATTAAAATTTGAAAATGGTAATCTTCTGCCCGTGGCGCGATGACTGGAGGTCGCCAGAATAACGCCGCTATCACCGAAGTCATTTATTCCAGATCGGAACAAATTTAACCCTCCGTTTGAGGCGGATATCACTACCACACCGCCGCTTTGAATCAATAGTTGGAAAAGACTCCAGCGATGTGGGTCATCTATCAGCGGGAAGTTTCCAGTACTTAAGGAAATTGTGACTATCTCCCCCGGTAAGGCGTCACGGATCATTCTTTCAAATTCATTCAGTTGACCAGCATAGGCGAACAAACGGCAGTCATAAGCGATGCCCGTCATACCAAAGCCATTATTAAGCGCAGCAATAATCCCGGCGGTTGAGGTTCCGTGTGTTCTATTGCCCGTTGAATTGGATACTACAGTTATATTTGTAACGAGATCCTCATGAGTATTATAAACACCAGTATCCTGCATGCGGACCCCCACGCCCCTGCCGGTGATATTTCTTGCCCAAACCGCCCTGACGCTCATGCCCCAGGGCGAGTTATCCAAATAACCCTGGTGTTGGGTTAAATTTGGCGTCACGTTGGCCGGCTCAATTTCCTCTCGCCAACTATCCTCATCATAGGAGGAAGCGTCTTCCTTCGCCTCGCCAGATAAACTACAGTATTCCACATAGTCCAGTTGCTCAAGTTCTTGCGCCAACAGCAATAATTCATTATTGTTGAGGTTTTGCTCCACCCGATAAAGTCCACGCAGTTTCTCAAACTGCGGCAATATTTTTATCTTTGCACGTATATCTTCTTCATCAAAACAGGGGATAAAACGAACAATCTCACTGAGTCCGTAAAAGAAAGGAACATTATTATCTTCCTCGCGCTGTAACTGTTCGAAACCGCAGGGATAGAATTGTATTCTAAAATTTTGTTTTTCATTTGTGGTTATGTTTAGCCTGCCTTTTAAATTATTTATATTTGTTATCCCACATCTTTGCTGGCTTGTAAATTCCGGCGTGTAAACGGTTGAGAATATATCCGACAATAATTCTTCAGTCCCATGCCCCTCCCCTTTTACCAACGCACGCAGCTGATAAAGCGTACCTGAGCACAGCTTGAATATTACCAGCTCATCACCCCATGCGCTTTGCTCAGCAGCAAGCTTGCCAGGTTCGCCACAGTCATAGAGGCTATATTCAATGAAAAAATGTTGCTCCCCACCAAGGCACCGAGCATACAAATTCCCGTCGGGCTTATAATCTCTATAATATTCAAGCTCAATATTCATATTATATATCTCCAAAATTCCTATTTTATTGAGAGGTCCGACTATAAATCGCTTGCACGCGGACGCTTAAGGTAATGCCTGATACATTAAGAGAGATGGGGTCGACACACGAAGTCTATTTAAAATAATCGATTTCTAAATTCATGCACGACGCCCAAGGTAAAACCCATGGCAAAATAGTGAGTTACCCTTGATATAACCCTCCGCAGGATGGCATATAATCATTCAATCAGACGATAGAGCGAAATACCTGTCTAAAATGACATACAAAATGTAATAGGCATCGCGGATTAATTTATACTAGCCAACATGTCCCATACAGGCAATTGCCTATTCTGATTAACCTCACCCTATGCCTATATACGGTTTATCTCATTAATACATTGAGTTAATGGAATGACATCCAGTTTTGACAATACTTGCCTCGCTAATTTGCTTAAAATTGGCAATCTTTACCACCGTGTAAAGGCAGCCTCCAACCTATATCGGGGGCTTATTATATAAACCTAGGAAAAATAACGGCATTTAATTTGAAAATGCCTGTTTCTGTATGGTTACAGCTTATGCCCACCAGACGGCATCATCGGCCCGGACAATGTATTGTCAAAGCCAATGAATGCTCATTACTAGTGTTATTTATTAACGGCGGGATTGGAAGGAATGTTTTTCATCTGCTGTGCCTGCCGGCGGGCATATCGCGCCGCCAGCACCGCGCACACCATCAGCTGCACCTGGTGGAAGATCATCAGCGGCAGCACCATGGTGCCCACCATGGCGGCGGGAAACAGCACGTTGGCCATAGGGATTCCGTTGGCCAGGCTTTTCTTGGAGCCGCAAAAGACGATGGTCACCTCGTCGGCGGTGTTGAATCCCAGCAAACGCGCGGTCCAGGTATTGACCACCAGGACGATGGCCAGCAGCACCAGTGAGAACACCAGGATGGAGACCAGCGACCAGCCGGTGATCTGATGCCAGATCCCCCCCACTACCGCCTCGCTGAAGGCGGTATACACCACCAGCAATATTGATGACCGGTCTGTAATATTCACCAGCTTTTTATGCCGCGCCACCCATTTGCCAATCAGCGGCCGCGACAAATGGCCCAGGACAAAAGGCACCATCAGTTGCAGGATAATGGAACCTATGGCATGCAGCGTATTGGTCGCGCCGCCCTCCTGGGTATGCATCAGCAGGCCCACCAGCACCGGCGACAAAAATACGCCCAGGATGCTGGAGGCCGACGCGCTGCAGATGGCGGCGGCCACGTTGCCGCCGGCCACCGAGGTAAACGCGATGGCCGACTGCACGGTGGCCGGCAGCGCGCACAGATACAGAAATCCCATATACACCGGCGAGGATAACAATGAAGGCACAAACACCTTCATGGCGATGCCCAGCAGCGGAAATAACGCAAAGGTACTGAGGAACACCACCAGATGCAGCCGCCAGTGGCTCATACCGCCTACGATCGCTTCACGCGACAGCTTGGCGCCGTGCATAAAAAACAGCAGCGCAATCGCCGCGGTGGTGAGATATTCAAAAAAGACCTTGATCAAACCCCGGCACGGAAAGAGTGACGCCAGAATCACCACGGTGACTAAAACCAGCAAAAACTTATCAATCTTTAAACGCTGAAACCACGCCATGTCACTGCCCTTACCACTGTAAAAACCAAAGGCGCCGCCGGGCGCCCGTAAAAATCCACCTTGGCATTAACCGTTCTTCACCGCCAATGTTTTTTTCTGTGCCGACGACAGCACGCCCAGCTCGATCAGCTCCATTACCTGGATGGCCGAGGCCGCGGTAACCGGGTTTTCGCCCACGCCGAGGATGGCGTCGCGAATGCCGGCATAATACGCGGGATAATTGCCCGGCTGGGTGCGCACCTGATGTTCGGTCAACGCATCGCCGTCGGCCAGCGTCAGCATACCGTCCTGGGCATCGACGCCCCATTTCGGCTGCGGCGGATAAACGCCCGCTTTCAGTTGCGCTTCCTGGGGGTCCAGCCCGAACTTGACGAAGCTGCCCTTGGTGCCGTGCACGGTAAAACGCGGTGTCGCCGCCGCCGCCAGCATGCCGCCGTGCAACACCACGCGCCGCTGCGGGTAGATAAGCGTGGCATGGAAGTAATCATCGGTCAGCGCGCCGGGGCGCAACAGGGCCAGGTCAACGTTAACCGCCACCGGCATGCCGAACAGCTGGATGACCTGATCGACCAAATGCGGCGCCAAATCATACCAGATGCCGCTGCCGGCCCCTGGCTGTTCACGCCAGCGCGGCATCACCTGCGGCCGGAAACGGTCGTACTGCGAGGACAAATAGACCACGTCGCCGAGAACGCCGTCTTTAATCAGCTGCCGCACGGTGAGGAAATCGCTGTCCCAGCGCCGGTTGTGGAACACCGACAGCAGCACCCGCTGGTTTTCGGCCAGTTGTTTAAGCTCATAAGCCTGCGACAGCGTCACGGTAAAGGGTTTATCGACGACCACATGCTTGCCGGCCGCAAGCGCCTGTTTGGCGAGGGGAAAGTGGGTTTCGTTCGGCGTGGGGATAATCACGAGATCAACCGCGGGATCGTTAATCACAGCACCCGGATCGGCGGCGACCTTCATGCCCGGAAAGTCAGCCAGCACCTTGCCGGCGTCGCTCGATGAGACGGCTGCCAGGGTCAGTCCAGGCGTGGCGTTAACCAACGGCGCGTGCAATGTTTTGCCGGCAAAGCCGTAACCAATAAGTCCGATACCGATATTTTCAGCCATTGTCGTTCCTCTTTTTTGGCTAACACAGCAATGTCCCCACTGCCTTATATTAGCGCTGGGGACATTATTATCGGACTCACATTAACAATAAATTATCAGCCTCCGATAGCCTTTTCGCTTTGCAACTGCCAATTATGAGACGCCTGGATACTGCGGCCGGGATAATTAATCTCGCTGCTGCGGCGGCGGAAGTCGCTGGGGCTGACCCCGACGCGTTTACGGAATACCCGCGAAAAATAGAGCTGGTCGTCATACCCCACCACGCGGCCGATGGTGGCGATGGATTCCTGCGTGGTCTGCAGCAGCAGTTTGGCGCGGATTACCCGCTGGTCCTCGCGCCAGCGCAGGATATTGATGCCAACCTGCTCGCGAAAGAGATGCGCCAGCCTGGAGGGGGATAAACAGACATGCCGCGCCACCTCGTCGATGCGCAGTTCGCCGGAGAGATTGCCGGTGATAAACTGGCAGGCCTCGATAATACGCGGATCCATGATTTTGCTTGGGCTTTGCGGGTCCTCCTCCATGGCGCGCAGCAGCATGCGTTCAAGCAGGTTCATGCCCAGTTCTTCCGAGAAACGGCGTCCGGAACGTTGGGTTTGCTCGATATTGGCCAGCAACCGGTCGAATTCGGTCAGCAGATTATCATTGCCGAGCCGCAGGCGGCCGACGTCATGGATTTTGCTGTGCCATTCCAGCCAGTCGGCCCAGTACGCACGCGGGCGAAAATACACCCAACGATGATACCAGCAGTCGCTGTCCGGGGAGCGGCCGTAATAATGGGCGGATTTGGGTGGAAACAGCAGCAGGTCGCCCGGATTACAGACGAAGGAACGCTCGCCTTCAAAAATCTTACCCTGCCCCTTGATGGTCAGGTTAAGAATATATCCCTTCATGCCGTCGGGCCGGTCGATGAAGAAGTCCAGCGGCCCGCCCGCTATAATCGGCGTCAGGCCGGCAACCAGATAGGCATTGAACATATAGCCCGGTAATAAGGGATTGGATTGCGTCTCGTGAGTCATTCGATGATACATCTCACCTCCGGACAGGTTGTCGTCTGATTGAGAATATCCTAAAGCGCGGACAATAGCGTGCCAGGGTCGTAAAACTGTGAGCGGGCCGGCCGCGATGCGACCGGTCCGCGTCGGTTTATACCGTACGTTTGGCTTTTTGTTTGTAGCGGTCGAAAATCACCGCCGCCAGCAGGATGACCCCACGCACCACGTATTGCGAGAACGGCGAAATATTCAGCAGATTCATGGCGTTTTCCACGGTGCCGAGGATCAGCACCCCGGCCACCACATAGGAAATCTTGCCAATGCCGCCTTTCATCGATACCCCGCCCAGCACGCAGGCGGAGATGACGATCAGCTCATAACCCAATGAGGTCATGGGCTGGCCGCTGGTCATACGCGAGGCGAGGATAATACCGGCCACCGCCGACACCAGTCCGGACAGGATAAAAATAATGATCTTGGTGCGCACCACCGGCACCCCCGCCAGCCGGGCGGCTTCTTCATTACCGCCAATGGCCAGCGTGTTGCGCCCGAAGGTGGTTCTGTTGAGCAGGAAACCAAAGATGGCCATGCACAGCGCCATGATCCAGATGGGCGCGGGCAGGCCCAGCCAGTTGGCGTAGCCCAGCACGAAAAAGCGTTCATCTTCGATGCCCACCGCTTTACCATCAGAAATAATATACGCCAGACCGCGCACGATTTGCATGGTGGCCAGGGTGGTTATCAGGGCATTGATTTTCAGCTTGGCGATAACAAAACCGTTGACCAGGCCGCACAGTACGCCAAGCACCAGTCCCGCCGCCACGCCGAGCCACAGGCTTTCGGTTGAGTTGATGACCACGGCGGTGGTGACGCCGGCACAGGCGATAACCGAGGCGACCGACAAATCGAAATCGCCGGAAGCCAGGCAAAACAGCATGCCGCAGGCGACGATACCGGACATGGAAATAGCCAGGCCGAGGCCCTTCATATTGATAAAACTGGCAAAGTTCGGCACAAAAAACGAGCAGGCGATAAACAGCACCACGAACACCACCAGCATGCCAAAATTATCCCAGACGCGGCCAAAGCCCAGCGTTTTTTTCGCTTTCGGGGAGGGGGTAGTAACAGTCGACATCTTAGACTCCTTCACAATCAGGCAACCGCGTCAGCGGGGCTGGTATCGGTTGTGTGCAACATTGCCAGACTTAACGCTTTCTGTTCAGTGGCATCGGTGTGGGTGAGCTCGCCGGAAATGGCGCCTTCGCGCATCACCACGATCCTGTCGGCCAGCCCCAGCACTTCAGGCAGATCGCTTGAGGCGAACAGCACGGCGATACCGCGTTTGGCCAGCTCATATATCACGTGGTAAATTTCGTGCTTGGCGCCGACGTCGATTCCGCGCGTCGGTTCGTCGAGCATGATGACTTTCATATCCTCCGACAGCCAGCGGCCGAGAATGGCTTTTTGCTGGTTGCCGCCGGACAGGTTCATGATCAGTTGCTCGGCGGAGGGCGTCTTGATATTCAGGGAGCGGATATGTTCCTCGGCGTTTTCCTTTTCCCAGCGGTCGTTAATCAGGAAACCGGCCTTGATGGTCTTGCGCCGGGCGCTGATATTGATATTTTCCCTTACCGAATGCACCGGTATCAGGCCGTCGGCTTTGCGATCTTCCGGACACAGCAGCAACCCTTCGCGGATGGCGTCGATGGGCGAGCGGATATTAAGCGGCTTGCCGTCCAGCAGCAACTGCCCGCCGGTAATCAGCGTACCGCCGAACAGCCCCTTCATCAGTTCGCTGCGTCCCGCGCCCACCAGGCCGAACAGGCCGACGATTTCACCGGCGTGCACCGACAGCGTAATCGGCGTTTTCACGCCAGCGGCCTTGATGCTGTCCAGCTGCAGCCGTACCGCGCCATGATCGCGCGGCTGGTAACCGTAGATATCACCGAGATTGCGTCCCACCATGGCCTGCACCAGCTTGGTGTGATCGACCTGGGTCATATCGTCGAACGTGCGGACGTACTTGCCGTCCTTGAATACCGTGATGGCATCGCCGAGGGTAAAAATCTCCTCCATGCGGTGCGACACGTAGAGTATTACCCTGCCCTCGGCCCGCAGTTCGCGGATCACCCGGAAAAGCTGTTCGATTTCACGCGCCGACAGCGAACTGGTCGGCTCGTCAAAGGCAATAATTTTAGCATTGCGGGTCAGCGCCTTGGCGATTTCCACCATCTGCCACTGGGCGATGGACAAATATTTGAGCGGTGTGTCCGGCGCGATATCCAGCCCCAGGTGTTCCAACTGCAGTTTGGTTTCATAATGCAGGATGGCGCGGTTAACCATGCCGTATTTATTGGGCAACTGGCCGAGGTAGATATTTTCCGCCACGGTCATTTCCGGCACCAGGTGCAACTCCTGGTAGATAATGGCGACGCCGGCATCCAGCGCATCGGCGGTGGAATTAAAATGGACCGGCTGGCCTTTGATAAGGATTTCACCCTGGGTCGGCGTATAGCTGCCGCTGAGAATTTTCAGCAACGTGGATTTGCCGGCGCCGTTCTCGCCCATCAGGGCGTGGATCTGGCCCGGATAGCAGTCAAAACTGATATCATCCAGCGCCTTTACGCCGGGAAACGTTTTTCCGATGCCGCGAAACGACAGATAGGGTGTCTGAATTGTCATGAACACATCCTCGCGTTAACTGATACGAACGGTGCGCCGGCAATCCCACGGCTGTAACCATCAGGGGTCTTGGCTGACACGTGCACATCCTCTTGATGAATGACATCGTCATGGACAGGGACGGCGCATAGCCGTCCCGGGAAACAGGCGCCGCGGTTATTTACCGCCCAGCCCTTTCTTCGCCAATTCTTCTTTAAAGTTGTCGCGGGTAATGACCACCACATCGGTCACTTCGGTGAATTTGGGCGGTTCAACGCCTTTGGTTACCCAATCGTTAAGCATCTGGATGCTCTTGTAGCCGTGAACGTCCGGACTTGGCAGCAGAGACCCGTAGAAGCCGGTCGCATTGGCTTTGGAGAGTTCGCTTACCGCATCCACGCCGTTGATGCCGATGCCGATAACGTTGGGCGCCTTGAAGCCCTGGCCTTCGGTGGCGCGCACGCCGCCGAGCACGGTATTGTCGTTCATGCCGATGATCAGCCAGTTTTTCACGCCGGAATGCTGTACCAGCAGTGAGTTGGCGGCGTCAAAGGCGCCAGGGATATCGTTGGATTTCGTCGGGACGGTATAGATTTGTTTTGCCGGGAAACCGGCGGCTTTTAATGCGTCCATCGAACCGGTAGTGCGGCGGCGGGCGGTATCGAGCTCATCGGCGGTAATAGCCATGACGCCGGTGTCAGCCACGTTCCAGCCGCGCTTGTTCATTTCTTTCCACAGTTCCTGGCCCTGGCGTTCGCCAATCTTGGTGGCCGCCATCATGACCAGGGGAACGGTGTCCATCGGTTTGCCTTTGGCGGTGACGAACTGATCGTCAACGGCAATGACCTTCATATCATAGCTACGGGCCTTGGCGACAATGGCCGAGCCCAGTTTTGGATCCGGGGTACAGATAACAAAACCCTTGGCGCCGCTTGCCGCCAGGCTGTCGATAGCGTTAAGGGTTTTCTCGCCATCGGGCACGGCGATTTTAATCACATCAAATCCCAGGTCCTTGCCGGCTTTATCGGCAAAACGCCATTCGGTCTGGAACCAGGGTTCTTCCGGCTGTTTAACCAGAAAACCCAGTTTCAGATTTTCCGCCATAGCCGATTGAGACATAACGGCAGCCAATCCGATTGCCGCCAGTGCCTTAGTGAATTTATGCATGTAACTCTCCGGTATTTTTTATCGCCTCGCTTCAAAATGCTGAAGCGTGTAAGCGTTATCAGTCGGGAAGATGAATCCGCTTGGAACGTCTAAGCGGCGGATTTATCGCCGTTAGTCCGACCAGGCCCTTTAGACGGGAGTAGTTTTAGCCTTAATGTGTTACTAAAATGTAGAGCGTTATCACAGTTCTCAATAACAGCTGATTTGTGCATAGATACAGCAAATTCCACCTCCCCGCGCGTTTTTGAACACCATCACATTTCAGCCATCAGCGACAGGAATGTGCATACTTCCAGCCAACCGCTCCTCACGGCCGGCTCAAAACCCCCTTATGGTTGTGCACATCATCCGTTTTCGGGTAAACAGGAGAGAACAGCATGAATGAAGAGGCCATCAGCCTCGGGCTTGATTTCGGCAGCGACTCGGTACGCGCCCTGGCGGTAGGATGCCAAAGCGGTAAAGAGCTGGCGACCGAAGTGGTCTGGTACCCGCGATGGCGCGAGGGCCAGTATTGCAAACCCGCGCACAATCAATTCCGCCATCATCCCAATGATTATCTTGAATCCATGGAACAGGCGATCCGCGCTGTGGTAAACGCCCTCACCCCGGCCCAGCGCCTGCGCGTCGCCGGCATCGGCGTCGATACCACCGGCAGTACCCCCGCCCCTATTGATGAGGAGGGCCGGATACTGGCATTGCGCCCGGAATTCGCCGACAACCCGAACGCCATGTTTATCCTGTGGAAGGATCATACCGCCATAGAAGAAGCCGAGGCGATAAACCGGCTGTGCCACGACGGCGCGCATCCGGATTACACGCGCTACATCGGCGGCGTGTACTCCTCTGAATGGTTCTGGGCCAAAATCCTGCATATTACCCGCCAGGACGCCCAGGTACGCCGGCAGGCGGTATCTTGGATTGAGCTTTGCGACTGGGTACCGGCCGTGCTGTCCGGGACCACGCGGCCGCAGGACATCAAGCGCGGCCGCTGCGCCGCCGGACATAAATCCCTTTGGCATCCCGACTGGGGCGGCGTGCCGCCGCGAGACTTCCTTGAGGCGCTCGATCCGGTACTGACCGAACGGCTGCAATATCCGCTTTTCACCGATACCTATACCGCGGAAGCGCCGGTCGGGCGCATCACCGCCGCATGGGCGCAGAAGCTTGGCTTGCCGGAGACCGTTACCATTGCCGGCGGCGCCTTCGACTGCCATATCGGCGCGGTGGGCGCCGGCGCGCAGCCCTATACCCTGGTTAAAGTCATCGGCACATCGACCTGCGATATCCTTATCGCCGACGAACAGCGTGTGGGCGATCGCACTATCGCCGGCATCTGCGGCCAGGTCGACGGCAGCGTGGTACCGGGATTTATCGGTCTCGAAGCCGGTCAGTCGGCCTTTGGCGACATTTATGCCTGGTTCGGACGTTTGCTGGGCTGGCCGCTGAAACAGGCGGTGCAACACAACCCGGCCCTGAAACCCGCTCTCGACGGTATCCAGGAACAGATGCTGAACGCGCTGGCGCAGGCCTGGGCCAGCGAACCGTCCCTTGAGCATCTGCCGGTGGTGCTGGACTGGTTCAACGGCCGGCGCACGCCTTACGCCAACCAGCGCCTGCAGGGCGTGATCACCGGCCTCAATCTGGGCACTGATGCGCCGGCGCTGTTCGGCGGACTGATTGCCGCCACCGCCTTCGGCGCCCGCGCCATCATGGAATGCTTTGAAACCCAGGGCATCCCGGTGGAAAACGTGCTGGTGATGGGCGGCATTGCCCGCAAATCGCCGATTATCATGCAGGTATGCGCGGATGTGATGAATCGTCCGCTGCAACTGGTGGCCTCCGATCAATGCTGCGCCCTCGGCGCGGCTATCTTCGGCGCGGTGGCGGCCGGCGTTTATCCGGATATCGCCGTGGCGCAGCAGGCCATGGCCAGTCGGATTGAACGCACCCTGCAGCCGGACCCGGCCAGGGTCGCGCAATTCGAGCGGCTCTACCAGCGCTATTTGGAATGGAGCGAGCTTGCGGAACCGGCTTACGCGGCGGCGGCGCACAGCGATCGCTGATTAATAATTTACCGGGCGGCACGCTACGCGCCCGCCCGGCCCCTCCCTTAAACGGAGACGCACAGGAGTCATCATGGATAATTTTAAGCAGCACGAAGTCTGGTTCGTCATCGGCAGTCAACATCTTTATGGCCCGGAAACCCTGCGCCAGGTCGCCGACCATGCACAAACGGTGGTCCAGGGTCTTAATAACGAGGCCGGCCTGCCGGTCAAGCTGGTCTTGAAACCTTTGGTCAAATCGCCCGATGAGATTCTCGCGCTGTGTCGTGAAGCCAATTACGATACCCACTGTATCGGCCTGCTCACCTGGCTGCATACGTTTTCACCCGCCAAGATGTGGATCGGCGGCCTGAGCATCCTCAACAAGCCCCTGCTGCAGTTCCATACCCAATATAACGCGCAGATCCCCTGGGAAACCATGGATATGGACTTTATGAACCTTAACCAGACCGCCCATGGCGGCCGCGAGTTCGGGTTTATCGGCGCACGCATGCACCTTAATCACCAGGTGGTGGTCGGCCACTGGCAGGATAAGCAGGCGCATCTGACCATCGCCAAATGGATGCGCGCCGCCGCCGCCAAACAGGAAAGCCAACAGCTGATCGTCGCCCGTTTCGGCGACAATATGCGTGAAGTGGCGGTCACCGAAGGCAACAAGGTCGGCGCGCAGATCCAGTTCGGCTACTCGGTGACCGCGTACGGCCTGGGCGACCTGGTCAGCGTGGTAAACGAAGTGTCCAAGGGGGATATCGATACCCTGGTGGCGGAGTACGAAGCGTCCTATATCCTTACCGATAAAATCAAGGTCAACGGCGAAAAACGTGAAAACCTGCTGGACGCCGCACGTATTGAACTGGGGCTGAAACGTTTCCTGGAACAGGTGGGCGCCAAAGCCTTTACCTCCAACTTTGAAAACCTGCACGGTCTGAAGCAGTTGCCTGGCCTGGCGGTACAGCGCCTGATGCAGCAGGGATATGGCTTCGGCGGCGAAGGCGACTGGAAAACCGCCGCGCTGCTGCGCATCCTGAAGGTGATGGCCAGCGGCCTGCCGGGCGGCACCTCCTTTATGGAGGATTACACCTATCACTTCCAGCCGGGTAATAACCTCGCCCTCGGATCGCACATGCTGGAAGTGTGCCCAAGCATCGCCAAGGAAGAAAAACCCACGCTGGACGTGCAGTTCCTCGGCATCGGCGGCAAAGCCGATCCGGCGCGGCTGCTGTTCTCCACCCCGGCCGGCCAGGCGGTCAACGCCTCGGTAATCGATATGGGCGATCGTTTCCGCATGTTGGTAAGCGTCGTGGATGCCATCGAACAGCCGCATCCGCTGCCTAAGCTGCCGGTCGCCCGGGCGGTATGGAAAGCGCAGCCGTCGCTGGAAGTGGCGGCCGAAGCCTGGATCCTGGCCGGCGGCGCGCACCACACGGTATTCAGCCAGGCGCTCGATCTCGACCATATGCGCTTATACGCGGAAATGAATAATATCGAGCTGCTGGTGATCGACAACGACACGCGCATCCCGGCGTTCAAGGACGCATTGCGCTGGAATGAGCTTTACTACAAGCTCTGCGCTAAATAACGACGACGTCAGTCCTGCCGCGGCTCGCTCGCGGCAGGGTTTATATCGCCTCTGCGACGGATTCGTCGGCGGGGTTGCGCCTGCCTGTTGTGTTATTATAGCGACTGCCTGGACGTGCCTTTTGACTTACAACTGCTGAGTGACTGAACTCCCCTTTTCAGTGAAAAGGACCGTGGCACTTGCGCCGTTGACCAGAGAAATTTGAGGCGGAATATGGCCTATATCCACGTCATACAGCACAGGAACGGCAAGGTCCCCAAGGGCGGCATGTAGGGCATCCAAATAATTTTGTTGTGTTGGGTCGTTCACGGCCGGCGCCGCACTTCTGCCTATAAGCACACCCTTTAAGTCACTGAACCAGCCATGCAAGCGTAAACTAAATAATGCCCGCGTTAACTCGCAGGGGCCCATTTCCACATTTTCAAAATACAGGATCACCCCTTCGTGACTATTTTGTGCCTGGAACAAGGGTAGATTACCGAAGGAGGTACCTGCTAACCTCGATATGATTTCCAGACATCCGCCAATCAGACGGCCTTGAAAACGGGCGGAAGAAGTGACGCCATCAAGGCGCTGCCACTGTGTTTTTTGTGTCAGATGAAAACCAGCATCTGATGCCATGCCCCATTGATTTTCGTTCATTTGAAATGCTGCTGACGCGTGCTGTTCACATACAGCCCCCCGGTCACTCTCCAGAATGCTCCATATCGCTTGCGTGGTCGAATCTAACTCTTTCGCACCAAGATCCATCAGGTTTGGTCCATGCACTGTTGCCCAGCCAGAAAGCGTTGTCAGCGGGAAATGAAATGTACATAAATCTGAAAAACCGACAAACCATTTGGGTTCAGTCCGGGCTAACCGTTCGAAATCAAGTAACTCGAGTAATTCGATTGCCAGATCGCCTCCCCATGGGGGCATAACCGCCTTAACCTCAGGATGGGTTAGATAAAACATCAGTTCTTCCGCCCGCGAAATTTTGCAGGCGCTTTTATTTTTATACTGCGACCGTAAGCAATCGCCTTCAACTACCCTAAATCCTTTTTTTATAAGGTTATTTATGGCGAGGTCCAACCGAGGATGCAAATGCTGCGGCACCCCAGATGATGGGGCGGTTATAGCAATCAAATCCCCTGGAACCAGTTTGGGCGGAAAGCGAATCTTCATGTATTGATCCTTATTTGCAAAGTAATTCCATCGTCCACAGTTCGAGATTAAATGCCAAGCCTGGCTGGCTGGCAAAGTTCACATACTCATACAAGAAAGACGGGAGATTGCCAGCAGTCCCAGGCGTTGCCTATGCGCTTGCCGCCGCGTTTTTTCATATTTAACCCAGGAATATCTAGACACCCCGACAGCAGTGAATATACTACTTTGCTATTATTCCCTTCCCTGAACACCAAATCATGACTGCGTACGACTATTTATTAACATTCCGCCGTGTCAGCACGCCGGAAAGCCTGGAAAAACTATTCGATCATCTCAATTATTCGCTGGTTGACGATGCGGAAATCATCAATATGTACCGCGCGGCGGATCACCGCCGGGCCGAACTGGTCTCCGGCGGCCGTTTATTCGATTTGGGCCAGGTGCCGAAGTCGGTCTGGCGGTACGTCGTTTGAGCGCGATCAACACCGCGCCGCGTATCGGCGGCTGGTTATGGCTGCCGGCCGCCTACCTGCTGATGGCCCTGCTCAGCGCCAGCATTATGCTGGTGATTTTCCTGCTGGCCCTGCTGCAACGCCCGACGGCGGACAGCACCACCATCGCGGCGGTCTTTACCCTGCAGTGGTATGCGTCCATGGCCACCACGCTGGTCATGTGGGGGTTCACCTTTTGGACCCTGCGCCTGTTGTTTCGCCGTTCGACCCGCTTTCCCAAAATTTTTATCCTCTGGCTGCTGGCGGGCGTGCTGCTGGCGCTCAAGGCTTTCGCCTTTTCCCCGGTCACGGATGAACTGGCGCTGCGCATTTTATTCTGGCCGCTGCTGGCCGCGGCGACCATGGTGCCCTATATTAAACGTTCGCGCCGGGTTAAAAACACCTTTATCCACGCCTCATAGCACCGCCGTTGTCCTTATCGGTCTCCCGATAATAACCCTACAATTACTATGTTGTTGAAATGGACTTGATGCCGGATAATACGTCGCTTCTTTTTAATTAGGTACGGCAATGAATGGTTACCTGTTACTGTTTATCGGCACCATGCTGGTAAATAATTTCGTTCTGGTTAAATTTCTTGGGCTTTGCCCCTTCATGGGTGTGTCCAAAAAACTGGAAACGGCAATGGGTATGGGCATGGCCACCACCTTCGTCATGACGCTCGCCTCGATTTTTTCCTGGCTGATTAACAGTTTTATCCTGCTGCCCCTCGACATCACCTATTTGCGCACCCTCTCGTTTATTTTCATTATCGCGGTGGTGGTGCAGTTCACCGAACTGGTGGTGCGCAAAACCAGCCCGTCGCTGTATCGCCTGCTGGGCATTTTCCTGCCGCTTATCACCACCAACTGCGCGGTGCTTGGCGTGGCCCTGCTCAATGTTAACCTCAATCATAATTTTCTGCAGTCCGCCGTCTACGGATTCAGCGCGGCGGCGGGCTTTTCGCTGGTCATGGTGCTGTTCGCCGCCATTCGCGAACGCCTGGCGGTGGCCGATGTGCCGGCGCCGTTCAAGGGCTCATCCATCGCCCTGGTCACCGCCGGTCTGATGTCGCTGGCGTTTATGGGCTTTACCGGTCTGGTGAAATTCTGATGCTGTCGCTATGGTGGGCTATTGGATCGCTAAGCGTTCTGGCATTGGTGGCGGGCGCCCTGCTGGGCTACGCCGCCCGCCGCTTCAGGGTGGAGGGCGACCCGCTGGCCGGGCAGATTGATGCGCTGCTGCCGCAAAGCCAATGCGCCCAGTGCGGTTATCCCGGGTGCCGTCCCTATGCCGAGGCGGTGGCGGGCCAGGGTGAAAAAATCAATAAATGCGCGCCCGGCGGCGAACAGACGATGCTCAAGATTGCCGGACTGATGAACATCGAACCGCAATACCTGGACGACGAAACATCGGCAGGCCAGACCGGCGGCGACGGTGGCCTGGATCGATGAGGGCAATTGTATCGGTTGCACCAAATGTATCCAGGCCTGCCCGGTAGACGCCATTATCGGCGCTACCCGGGCGGTGCATACCGTGGTCAGCGACCTGTGCACCGGCTGCGATCTCTGTGTCGCCCCCTGCCCGACCAATTGTATCGAAATGCGGCCGGTGGCGGTTTCCACCGACAACTGGAAATGGGATCTGAACACCATACCGGTCCGCCTCATCCCCATGGAACAGCATGTTTAAGCTCTTTGCCGCGTTGCGTAAGGATCGCCTCTGGGATTTTCCCGGCGGCATCTATCCGCCGGAAATGAAAACCCAGTCAAGCGGCGTGCCGCTGCGCCGTCCGCCCCTGCCGGCCAAATGCATTATTCCCCTTAAGCAGCACCTGGGGCCGGAGGGTGAACTGTGCGTAACCGCGGGTGACCGCGTGCTGCGCGGACAGCCCCTGACCGAGGGGCGGGGTCGCACCCTGCCTATCCATGCGCCCACCTCGGGAACGATTGAGGCCATTACGCCCCATACCACCGCCCATCCGTCGGCGCTGGCGGAACTCAGCGTTATCCTCACCCCCGATGGCGAAGATCGCTGGTGCGAACGCCGGCCCGTGGCGGATTACCGTCAGCGGGACGCCGGCTATTTGCTTGAACGCATCCATCAGGCCGGCATCGCCGGCCTGGGCGGCGCGGGCTTTCCCACCGCGGCCAAGCTACAGGGCGGATTGGGCGCGGTAAATACCCTGATTATCAACGCCGCGGAATGCGAACCTTATATTACCGCCGACGATCGGCTGATGCAGGAGCACGCGCTTGAGATAGTCGGCGGCATCGATGTGCTGGTCCATATTCTGCGGCCGGCGCGGGTTATCATCGGCATTGAGGACAATAAACCGGCCGCCGCCGCCGCGATGGCCGCGGCCATTGCTGATGGCGCCGGCTACCTGCTGCGCGTCATCCCGACCAAATATCCGTCCGGCGGCGCCAAGCAGCTCACGAAGATCCTCACCGGCCGGGAAGTGCCGTTCGGCAGCCATTCAGCCGCCATCGGTGTTGTCATGCTGAATGTCGGCACCGTCTTCGCCATTAAACGGGCCATTATCGATGGCGAAGCCCTGACCGAACGGGTGGTGACGCTGACCGGCGACGCGCTTAAGCGTCCGGGCAACGTCTGGGGACGTCTGGGCACGCCGGTCGGTCATCTGCTGCGCGACGCCGGCTTTACACCGCAGCCGGGCCAGCTGGTGATCATGGGCGGACCGCTGATGGGTTTTACGCTGCCGGTGCTGGATGTGCCCATCGTCAAGATCAGCAACTGCATCATGGCCCCCGCGGCCAGCGAAATGGCCCCGCCGGAGCCGGAACAAGCCTGTATCCGCTGCGGCCTGTGCGCGCAGGCCTGTCCCGCCGGTTTGCTTCCCCAACAGCTCTATTGGTTCAGCCGTGGCCAGGAGCACGAAAAAGCCCGCGGCCATCATCTGGCGGACTGCATCGAATGCGGCGCCTGCGCCTATGTCTGCCCCAGCAATATTCCCCTGGTGCGCTATTACCGGCAGGAAAAGGCGGAAATACGCGCCTTGGATCTGGAAGCGCAGCGCGCGCGGGCGGCCAAGGCGCGCTTTGAAGCCAAGCTGGCGCGGCGCGAGCGGGAAAAACAGGCGCGTGAAGCGCGCCACCGGCAGGCCGCTGTCAAGCTTGACGCGCGGGACGAACCGATGATAGAAGCGGCGCTAAACGCCTTGCCCGACGCCGGCCATGACGCGGCGGCGGTAGCAGAGCCGTCGGGGCCGCCTGCGGCGACCGTCATGCCGGCTTGCGCCGAAGAGGCTACGCCGGATCTGCGCAAAGCGGCGGTAGCGGCGGCCATCGCGCGCGTGAAAACGCGCAAAGCCGTGTCCGGCGCGCAGCCAATAAGTGACAACGTAGCGAAAAATGCCGCAAGCGACAGTACCGGCGCAACCGCCCGTCCGGCGCAGGCCGGCGCAGACAACAGTACGGCGACGTCGCATCCCGCGACCGCCGATGCCGCCGATGCGCGCAAAGCCGCGGTGGCGGCGGCCATCGCCAGGGTCAAGGCCCGCAAGGCCGCAGCAGAGGCAACCATAGGGTCCCACGAGGAATAAATGGCTTTCAGGATCGCAAGTTCCCCCTTTACCCACAACCGGCAAAGCACCCGGCGCATCATGCTGCAGGTCATGGCGGCCTGCCTGCCGGGTCTGCTGGCCCTGAGCTATTTTTTCGGCTACGGCACCCTGGTGCAAATCCTGCTGGCCGCGTTGGCCGCCTGCCTGGCCGAAGCCGCAATGGTGGCGCTGCGCCGCCAGCCGGTCGGTCCGCGGCTTGCCGACGGCTCCGCGCTGCTGACCGCGGTGCTGCTGGGGCTGAGCCTGCCGCCGCTGGCGCCCTGGTGGATGATCGTGCTGGCTACGGCGTTTGCCATCATCATCGCCAAGCAGCTTTACGGCGGCCTGGGACAAAATCCGTTTAACCCGGCCATGGTCGGGTATGTGGTGCTGCTGATCTCGTTCCCGGTGCAAATGACCAGTTGGCTGCCGGAAGCGGGGCTGCGGCTGCATACCGCTTCGCTTGCGGACACCTTATGGCTGATCTTCGCCGGCCACACGCCGGGCGGCCTGGATGTGCAGCAGCTGCGCGCCGGGTTCGACGGCATGACCCAGGCGACGCCGCTGGATAATTTTAAAACCGGTCTGCGCGGCGGGAAGGATGCGCTGGCGATGCTCGGGCAACCGCTTTACAGCGGCCTGATGGGCGGATTGGGGTGGCAATGGGTCAATATCGGCTTCCTGGCGGGGGGCCTTTATCTGCTCTGGCGCAAGGTGATCAACTGGCAGATTCCGGTCAGCTTCCTGGCGGTGCTGATGATTTGCGCCAGCCTGGGCTGGTGGTGCGATGCGCGCGCCAGCGCCCCGCCGCTGCTGCATCTGTTCTCCGGGGCCACCATGCTGGGCGCTTTTTTTATCGCCACCGATCCGATCACCGCCTCGACGACAGATAAAGGACGGTTGATTTTCGGCGCCCTGGCGGGTCTTCTGACCTGGCTCATCCGCACCTATGGCGGTTATCCTGAGGGCGTGGCCTTTGCGGTGCTGCTGGCCAATATCTGTGTGCCGCTGATTGATTATTTTACGCAACCCCGCGTATACGGCCATCGCTAAGGAGCGCCGATGTTCAGGATGATGCGCAAACACGGTATTACCCTGGCGCTGTTCGCCGCGCTCACCACCGGCCTGACGGCCTTGGTGCATGGGCTGACCGAACCCGGCATCGCCCGCCAGGCCGTATTGCAGCAACAGCAGCTATTGGATCAGGTTGTGCCGCCGGCGCTGCATGATAATGATATGCTGGCTGAATGCTATCTGGTGGTCGACGATGCCCTGGGCAACGCGCAACAGCACCGGGTCTATCTGGCGCGCAAAAACGGCAGGCCGGCGGCGGCGGCCATCGAATCCACCGCCCCGGACGGCTATTCCGGCGCCATCCAGCTCTTGGTCGGGGCCGACTTTGCCGGCAACGTGCTGGGCACTCGGGTTACCGAACACCATGAAACGCCGGGACTGGGCGATAAAATCGAGCTGCGCGTTTCCGATTGGATCACCCATTTCAGCGGGAAAAAGGTCGGCGCGGCGCAGGACAGGAACTGGGCGGTAAAGAAAGACGGCGGGCAGTTCGATCAGTTCACCGGCGCCACCATTACCCCGCGCGCCGTGGTAAACGCGGTTAAACGCACCGCTGACTATTTACAGAGTATGCCGGGCGACATCGACCAGTTGCCCCGCTGTGGAGAAAACGCCGATGAGTGAAGCCGGACGCCTGATGCGCCAGGGGCTGTGGACCAATAACTCCGCCCTGGTGCAATTATTGGGATTATGCCCCCTGCTGGCGGTGTCCAATACCGTCACCAACGCGCTGGGGCTGGGGCTGGCCACCACGCTGGTGCTGGCTTGTACCAACGGCTGGATTTCCGCTTTCCGCCGCTGGGTGCCCGCCGAGATCCGGATTCCTGTTTATGTGATGATCATTGCCGCCGTGGTGTCCATCGTGCAGATGCTGATGAATGCCTACGCCTTCGGCCTATATCAGTCTCTGGGGATATTTATTCCGTTGATCGTCACCAATTGCATCGTGGTGGGACGGGCGGAAGCCTACGCCTCCCACAATCCGGTGGCCCTGTCGCTGCTTGACGGGGCGGCCATGGGCCTGGGCGCGACCTGCGCCCTGCTGGTGCTGGGCGCCATGCGCGAGGTGCTTGGCAACGGCACGCTGTTCGACGGCGCCGACCTTCTGCTGGGCAGCTGGGCCAAAGGGCTGCGGGTGCAAGTGTTCCATTTGGACAGTCCCTTTTTGCTGGCCATGCTGCCGCCGGGCGCGTTTATCGGCCTGGGATTCATGCTGGCCGCCAAATACCTGATAGACCAGCGGATGAAGGCCCGCCAGCGGCGCGCGGCGGCGGAGCGCGTGCCAAACGCCGGACAGGCGCGGGCATAATCTGATGAATAAACTCAAACGACTGGCTATCCTGAGCCGCCTGCGCGCCAACGATCCCAACCCGACCACCGAGCTGAATTATACCTCGCCGTTCGAACTGCTGATCGCGGTGCTGTTATCGGCGCAGGCCACCGACGTCAGTGTTAATAAGGCCACCGCCAAACTGTTCCCGGTGGCCAATACTCCCGAGGCCATGCTGGCGTTGGGGGTGGACGGCATCAAGTCCTACATCAAATCCATCGGCCTGTTTAACAGTAAAGCGGAAAATATCATCAAGACCTGCCGGATGCTGATTGAGGGCCACCAGGGCCAGGTGCCGCAGGATCGGGCGGCGCTGGAAGCCTTGCCCGGCGTTGGCCGCAAAACCGCCAACGTCGTGCTCAACACCGCCTTCGGCTGGCCGACTATTGCGGTGGATACGCATATTTTCCGGGTGTGCAACCGGACGCGGTTCGCTCCCGGCAAGAACGTCGAGGAGGTAGAGCAGGCCTTACTGCGGGTGGTACCGCCGGAATTTGTCGTTAACTGCCACCATTGGCTGATCCTGCACGGCCGGTACACCTGCGTCGCCCGCAAGCCGCGCTGCGGCGCCTGCCTGATAGAAGACCTGTGCGAATACAAAGACAAGGTCTATGGCGACACCGCGTAAATCTCCCGCCATCGGCCCAGGCCGGTGCCATTACCCCGGTACACGCAGGCGCCTGTCTTCAGCACGATAAACCACTGCCTTCCCGTGGCGTTTCATGATGAAACGCCATTGCCAGGCCGCGTTCACCCGGCATCGTGCTTTTTTATTTAATTGTAACGGGATATTATTCAAGCCTTGCCTATTGAGCTGAAACCCGGAAGATCCCCCCTCAGACTAATCTTATAACAATGCAGACGGGGCGCGGGCAACGGCGTCACCCCTGCTTATTTTTGCCGCTAACGCGGTGAAAACGGCAACGAGGTATTTGTGTCTACGGCAAACCACACCGCACCACCGGAAAAAATCAGCGTCAACGCATTTAAACAGCCCAAATCGTTTTATCTTATTTTCTCCATTGAGTTATGGGAGCGCTTTGGCTATTACGGCTTACAGGTCATCCTGGCCGTCTACCTGGTCAAGATGCTCGGCATGTCCGAAGGACAGTCCATCACGCTGTTCGCCTCGTTCAGCGCGCTCGTGTACGGTTTTGTCGCCATCGGCGGCTGGCTGGGCGACAAGGTGCTGGGGACCAAGCGCGTGATCGTCATCGGCGCGCTGGTGCTGGCGGTGGGCTATACCATGGTCGCCTATTCCAGCCATGCCGTCGCCTGGGTGTACCTGGGCATGGCGACCATCGCGGTCGGCAGCGGGTTGTTCAAGGCGAATCCGTCTTCGCTGCTCTCGACCTGCTACCGTAAAGACGATCCGCGCCTGGACGGCGCCTTCACCATGTATTATATGGCGATCAATATCGGCTCGTTTGTCTCCACCCTGGCGACGCCGTGGCTGGCGGTCCGTTTTGGCTGGGGGGTCGCGTTTTCGCTCAGCGTGGTGGGGATGTTGATCACGCTGGTGAATTTCCTCGTCTGCCGCAGTTGGGTGCGTGATTACGGCTCCAAGCCGGATTTCGCCCCGCTGCAATGGGGACGGCTGGCAGCCGTTATCGCCGGCATCGCCGCCGCCATCGCCCTGTCGAGCTGGCTGCTGCATCACCAGACCATCGCCCGCTGGGTACTGGGCCTGATTTCCGTGGGAATCATCCTGGTGTTCGCCAGGGAGACCTTCGCCCTGCATGGCGCGGCGCGCCGGCGGATGCTGGTGGCTTTTTTAATGATGATGGAAGCAGTGGTGTTTTTTGTGCTTTACAGCCAGATGCCGACGTCGCTGAATTTTTTCGCCATCCACAATGTGGGGCACAGCCTGTTCGGCTGGTCGTTCCAGCCGGAACAGTTCCAGGCCCTGAATCCGTTCTGGATCATGCTGGCCAGCCCGCTGTTGGCGGCATTGTACAACGCCATGGGCGATCGTCTGCCGATGCCGTTTAAATTCGCCGCCGGCATGGTGCTGTGCTCGCTGGCCTTTTTTGTCCTGCCGCTGGGCGCCCGTTTTGCCAATGACGCCGGTATCGTCTCCATGAACTGGCTCATTCTCAGTTATGCCCTGCAAAGCATCGGCGAGCTGATGATTTCCGGCCTGGGCCTGGCCATGGTGGCGCAGCTGGTGCCGCAACGGCTGATGGGTTTCATCATGGGCGCCTGGTTCCTGACCACCGCCGCCGCCGCGCTTATCGCCGGCTACGTCGCCAACCTGATGGCCGTGCCCGCCGACGTGACCGACGCCCGGCTTTCGCTGGCGGTGTATGGCCACGTGTTTATGCAAATCGGTATCGTCACCGCCGTGATCGCGCTGCTGATGCTGGTATTCGCCCCACGGCTTAACCACATGTCGCGCCCGGACGACGTTCCCGCCGCCGCCCCGCCCCACGGCCCACTGACGGACGATACCCCCGCCATCGTTGGCTAATCCATATCGTATTATCGTTATCATCATGTTCCGCCATAGGGCGAAACATGATGATATTTTTTTGTCCCATCCCTGCCAAGACGCTATCTTGCCGCCATGGTTAAACGTATCCTGTCATGATGAAATATCCTGCGATATCACACCGCGCCCATCCCGTTAAGGAGTGCCCCATGAAACTTTTTTATAAGCCCGGCGCCAGCTCGCTGACCGTGCATATCGCCCTGCGTGAGGCGGGAGTGGACTTTACGATAGAAAAAGTGGATTTGGCCAATCTCAAAACCGAACACGGCGAAGATTACCGGGCGATAAATCCCAAGGGACAGGTGCCGGCCCTGCTGCTCGATGACGGCACCGTGCTCACTGAAGTGGTGGCCATCGTCCAATATCTGGCGGATTTGGTGCCGGATCGCCATTTGATCCCGCGGGCGGGCACCTTGTCCCGCTATCAGGCGATGGAATGGCTCAATTACGTGGCCAGTGAAATGCATAAAAGCCTTGGCCCGTTGCTGCAGCCCGATATGCCAGAGGATTACAAAAGCCTGCTGCGCCAGCAGCTGGACGCCAAATTGCTTTATCTGGATCGGGAGTTGGCCGATGGCGATTACCTGCTCGGCACCCGCTTCACGGTGGCCGACGCCTATCTGTTCACCATGCTGACCTGGGCGCAGGCCCTGAAGTTTGATTTACCGGCGACGCCGGCGGTGGCGCGGTATTTTAAACGGGTGGCGGCGCGTCCCACGGTGGACGCGGCGCTGGCGGCGGAAGGGCTGAAATAGCGTTCACGGCGGCATGACGCCGCCGGTAAAGATGACTAACCCTATTTGATCTCTTTGGCGGGAAAGTGATGCTGCGGCAAGGCTATCTGATCCTGCGCCGCCACCACCTGCAGCTCATACTCATTCATCTCTTTGGTCAGTTTCATGACCTCGTACACCGCGGCGGTAACATGCTCCAGCGCCTTGACGGGCGACAGCCCCTTCAGCAGGTTGACCAGCAGCAGGCCGCTGGTTAAATCACCGACGCCCACCGGCTGGCGATCGCCAAAATCCACCAGCGGACGGCTGGTATGCCAGGCATGCTCCTTGCTCACCAGCAGCATTTCAAAATTGTTTTTATCATAGCCGGCATAGCTGAGGTATTTTACCAGCACCAGCTTCGGTCCCTGGGCGCACAGTTCGCGGGCGGTGGCGATGGCTTCATCGATATTATTGACCGCATGGCCGCTGAGCTGCTCCAGCTCAAGCAAATTGGGCGCGATGATATCGGCGTTCGGCAGGCCGCGCTTGCAATGAAATTCCGCCACCCCGGGAGCCACGATACACCCTTTTTCCGGATGGCCCATTACCGGGTCAAGGAAATACCAGGCGTCGGGATTGGCTGCTTTTACCTGGCGCACAATCTCCAGGATATGTTCGCCCTGCTCGGGCGCCCCGATATAACCGCTCAGCACCGCGTCGCAGTTTTTCAACTGGTCCACGGCGGCAATACCTTTCACGATTTCGGTTAAGTGCGCGGCGGGCATCACGCAACCGGTCCAGTGACCATACTGGGTATGATTGGAAAACTGGACGGTATTAAGCGGCCAAACATTGACCCCCATGCGGCGCATGGGAAACACCGACGCGCTATTACCCGCATGCCCGAACACCACATGGGACTGGATAGACAGAATATTCTTCATTACGTTGCCTTAAAGCCCTTGGCCTGGCGGCCGCATCGACACAAAGCAGGAGGCCGGCGGCCTCCTGTAGCAGTTATAAAAATCATTCCCAGCAAATCAGGCAGTAGTTTTTCTTGCCGCGGCGCAGCAAGGTATAACGCCCATACAAGCGATCGGCGGCGCTGAAGACATACTCCGCCGAAGATTGTTTTTCGCCATTCACCGCGATGGCATTAGAGCCGATCAGGGTTCTGGCCTGGCCCCGGGACGGCACCAGTCCCGCATCCACCAGCGCCTGCTGCAGATCCGCGCCGTCGCTCAGGGCGATGGTGGGCATGCCGTCCTGCGCCAGTTGCGCCAGATCGTTGGCCGTCAGGGCCTGCAGTGAGCCGGAAAACAGGCTGTCGGTAATCCGCACCGCCGCCGCCAGCCCGGCTTCGCCGTGCACCATCCGGGTCACCGCCTGCGCCAAGACATACTGCGCGCGCGGCGCGCCGTCGGTGTTGCGGTCTTCCTCTTCCAGGGCGTTAATCTCTTCCATGGGCATAAAGGTGAAGAACTTCAGGAAGCGGTAGACATCCGCATCGGCGGTGTTAATCCAGAACTGATAGAATTTATACGGGCTGGTCTTGGCGGGATCCAGCCATATCGCCCCGCCTTCGGTCTTGCCGAATTTGGTGCCGTCCGCTTTGGTGATAAGCGGCACGGTCAAGCCGTAAACCTGCTTCTGGTTCATGCGCCGGGTCAGGTCGATGCCGGAGGTAATATTACCCCACTGATCCGACCCGCCGATCTGCAGCTCGACGCCGTATTGCTTGTTCAGCGACGTGAAGTCATACCCCTGCAGCAGGTTGTAGGAGAATTCGGTAAAGGAGATACCGCTGTCGTCGCGGTTAAGCCGCTGCTTGACCGCTTCCTTGTTGATCATCTGGTTAACCGAGAAATGCTTGCCGATGTCACGCAGGAAGGTCAACACATTCATGCTGCCGAACCAGTCGTAGTTGTTGGCGGCCACGGCGCTGTTTTCGCCGCAGTCAAAATCCAGAAACGGTGACACCTGGCGCTTGATTTTATCCACCCATTCCTGCACCGTTTCGGCGGTATTTAATTTACGTTCGACGGCCTTGAAACTCGGATCGCCGATAAGTCCCGTGGCACCGCCCACCAGCGCCACGGGACGGTGGCCGGCCAGTTGAAAACGCTTCAGGCACAATAGTGGCACCAGATGTCCCAAGTGCAAGCTATCGGCGGTCGGATCGAAACCGCAATACAGTGACAGCGGCCCCTGAGCCAGGCGCTCGGACAGCGCGGCCTCATCCGTGACCTGGGCAATCAGGCCCCGCTCTTGCAATTGTTGTATCAGGTTGCTGCTTGCCATCAAAAAACTCCATTATTGCTGTAAGTATCGGTGCCCAGGCACCCTAAAGTCATGTGCCGGCGGCGTCAGGGCGCCAGACGGTCTATCGCCCATCCCTCGTCCCGGCGCTGGTAGATAAACCGGTCATGGAGCCGGTGCTCGCCACCCTGCCAGAATTCCATTGTATCAATATTCACCCGGTATCCCCCCCAAAAACTGGGCAACGGCACTTCACCCTGCTGAAATTTCTGCTTTAACTCGAGAAATTTGCTTTCCAACACCCCGCGCGCGGATATCCGGCTGGATTGACGGGAAACCCAGGCACCGATTTGGCTGTCTTTGGGCCGGCTGTGAAAATATTTCATCACTTCCACCAGCGACAATCGCTCGGCGCGTCCCAGCACCATGACCTGGCGTTCGAGCGCATGCCAGGGAAAATGCAGGCTGATGCGGGAGTTATGCGCCAGGTGCCCGGCCTTGCGGCTGCCGAGGTTGGTGTAAAACACCATGCCGCGGCTGTCGAAATGCTTGAGCAGCACCATGCGCTGATAGGGCTGGCCGTGTTCATCCACCGTCGCCGCGCACATCGCGGTGGGGTCGGGAAGCTGCGCCTCGCAGGCCTGTTGCAGCCAGCGCTCAAACAGAGTCAGCGGTTCAGACGTCAGATCCGCGCGCCGCAAGCCCCCGCGGGTATATTCGCGGCGCAAAGCGGCGATATCGATTTTTTGTTCAGTCATAGTGATATTCTGCGTCGGGCCAGGGCGTTATTGTGCGCCGCGTGGCTAAAAATCTCAATCATTTAGCACCGTTCAACCGGCGATAATACAGTCGTTTATGATGACTTTACCTTCGCGTTCGACAAACGCGTTCGGGCCTTTCGACCAGAACGTATAGTGCCCATCGCTATAGCGCGTCCCGGAGGCGGACATCACCTGCGGCAGGTTAAGCTGTTTGCCGTCGAGAATAAAACTGACCTGCGCCGGTTCCGTGCGTTGGCGTACCGTCAGCGGCGTGGTGCCGCATTGATAACGCAGCGTTTGCTCGCCCGGGCCGCGATTGAACTGGCTACAGGCGGTAACGGTAATCACACAGGCAAATATAATAAGCCGATTAATCATAGTTTCCCCTTGGTTTACGCCGCCGTCATGCGGCGGGATAGGTCGTCCGGGCCGCGCGTCGTGCCGCGGCTCCTGGCCACCTTAATCAACCCGGCCGCGCCGCTGAAGCGGACCTGTCTGAAAAGCGCGGCGGCGGGGACGCAAACCTTTATACCGGATAAATGGCCCCCAGCAGCGTTTCCCTGCTGGCGCCGGTAACCGACGGCAGATTGCCCGGCAAACCCGATAAAGTGCGAAAGGCCAGCCAGGCAAAGGCCAGGGCTTCCATATCATCGCCGCTCACGCCGTATTTATCGGTGGAACTGACCTCCATACCGGGCAACAGCGCGGACAGCCGGGCCATCAGCAGCGGATTGCGCGCCCCGCCGCCGCAGACCAGAAGACGTTCGCAGCCGCCCGATAGCAGCACTTGTTCCGCAATGCTCATGGCCGTTAATTCCAGCAGCGTCGCCTGCACATCCCGCGGCGGTATCGGCACGAAATGGGTGAGCTGATACGTCAGCCAGCCAAGGTTAAAATATTCCCTGCCGGTGCTTTTCGGCGCCGGCTGGGCAAAATAACCGTCCGCCAGCAACTGCTGCAGCAGCCCCTGGTGCACCTTGCCCCCCAGGGCCCAGACCGCATCCTTATCGTAAGGAACGGCCTGGTGGCGCCAGGCCCAGGCATCCATCAGGATATTGCCGGGACCGGTGTCGTAGCCGCGGATCGGTTGGCCGGGCAGCAATAACGACAGATTGGCAATGCCGCCGATATTGAGCACCATGCGCCGCTCGCCGGGATGCGCCAGCAACGCGTGGTGGAAACCGGGCACCAACGGCGCGCCTTGGCCGCCGAACGCCATATCGCGGCGGCGGAAATCCCCCACGGTGGTAATGCCGGTCAGGGCGGCGATGCGATTATTGTCGCCGATTTGCATCGTGCAGGGCGCCTCGGCGTCCGGCTGATGCCAGACGGTTTGTCCATGGTTGCCGATGGCGGTGATCTCGTGCGCCGCCACGCCGGCGCTCTCTAGCATGGCCAGCACCGCCTCGCTGAAAAGTATGCCCAGGCGGGTATCCAATTGCCCCACCTGTGACAAGGTCACGGATTGTCCCTGGCATATGGCCAGAATTTGGTGTTTGAGCTCCTGTGGTATGGGATGCCCGTAACTGTATTGCTGCGCCACGGTATGCTCGTCGATGGCGGCAAGCACCACATCCACGCCGTCAAGGCTGGTTCCGGACATTACGCCTACATAGCGACCTGTTCTCATTGGCCTGCCCTTTTCCTTCGCAAAAATTTCATTTATCGATTCCGGATGTCTACGTTAAACAGGTTTGATGAATCAGGCTATGAAAAGCCGTCAAATTTTGGAAGTTGTTACAATAAAATAACCTGGCGGGCAAAAGCTTAGCGTTAAAATCATTGCTATAATTAAGAAAAGAGGTCTGTTGATTCATTGTTTATGAATTCTACAATATTATCGACTACAGTAGGCTATCGAAGTAGCGCCTGGAAACAGATACTATTGACGATTGCAACAACATTGGCATTTGTTCTGTCTCGGTTTGCCTTGACGAACGGCGTATAACAGGAGTTTTTCAATGATGAAACGTTTGCTCGTGGTCACCCTGGCTGGATTGACGCTGGCGGGCTGTGCCAGCAACAACAGTCTTTCCGGTGATGTCTATTCCGCCAATGAGGCTAAACAGGTACAAAGCGTGACGTACGGTACGCTGGTAGGCGTAAGGCCGGTACAAATCCAGGGCGGAGAGGATTCAAACGTTATCGGCGCCATCGGCGGCGCGGTATTGGGCGGGTTCCTCGGCAATACCCTCGGCGGCGGCACCGGCCGCAACCTGGCTACGGCCGCCGGCGCGGTGGCGGGCGGCGTGGCGGGACAGGGCGTCACCAGCGCCGCCAGCCGTTCGCAGGGCGTGGAACTTGAAGTGCGCAAAGACGACGGCAATACTATCATGGTGGTGCAAAAACAAGGAAATACGCGGTTCAGCGTAGGACAACGCGTGGCTATCGCCAGCAACGGGCGCAACGTGACGGTTTCTCCGCGTTAATTACCGCCCCGCCGCCGCATAACGCAGCGGCGCAAGCGAAAGACCTTGGCATAAAAAAACCGGCGCTATTTGCCGGTTTTTTATAGAGAACATGTCGTTGAACCACGCTATGTCAGGACTTATTATAAAGCTCGAGGATATTCTTCTCCAGCCGTGCAATCATATTACTCAGAAAATGAATCTCCTGCTCTGAAATACCCGTCAGGATTTCATCCCGGGTACTATTGATGACATGGTTCACTTCTTTGATGATGGGCTCTGCGGACTCCGTCAATTTAATACGTTTCGCCCGCCGATCGTTCGCACAGGTATGGCGAGTGATCAGCTTTTTCTCTTCAAGCTGATCAAGCGTTCGAACCAATGAGGGCTGCTCAATGCCGATAGCCTTTGCCAACTGAATTTGCGACTGCTCCGGCGGAAGCTGGCAGATATTATGCAACGTGATCCAATGCGTTTGTGTCAGTTCTAGCGGTTTTAAGCGATGGTCAATCAAAGCGCGCCAAACACGAACAAGTCGCGCCAAATCAGATCCTAATGGCGATTCCAATTCTCTCTCCTTATAATTAAGCTGATTAAGCTTGTTCCCTGGATTCCCATCCATTCTAATGGGTGGAATGGCAAATTACAAATATATATATATATGAATAAGGTTGAAGTTAAGTTGAGCTAGATGTAATACCCATGTTGTTCCTTTGAAATATGGGACAGCACCGCTGAGCGCATTACTCCTTGCCGGTCGTCAGCCTTGACGAGGGTTGCGGCCCTTCATTGCGTAAAACTTTCCGCTTAGTATAGGGTAAGCGTTGGAAACCTCATATAATCCGTCCCTGGCACTGGTTGCCCCGGCATTCTCACATCAACGCCTATAGTATGCCAAGCGGATTATTCATGACTGTATCACTATTATTGTCATTCATCGTGATTTATTGTTAATTTAAGTTAAATGAAGACATAACAAATATCATTATGTCATGTATTCGGTCTAATAATGTAATAACAATATATAAATAACAAGTTATTAGCGTGCATATTAATAATTAACTATGAGTGCCGGGGTTGTGATAATCGCCATCCCGACGTTCAAGATACTCAGTGGAATAAGGTTGCACGCCTGCGGGGTGTTAAAAAAGCGAGGGCTGTTCCGGACCTGCGGGTTCAGCGGGCGTGCTCTTGCCGGCCCGCAGCAGGCGCAGGTAGCGTTGATGACATAGCCGCAGCACTTCGCGCTTTTGGCCGTCGTTCATCGTGATCCAGTCGAAACGTTCCTGGCGGGAGCGCAGGCAGCCACGGCAAAAGCCACGGTCATCGGATTGGCAGACGCCGCGGCAAGGACTGGTTATGATGAAAAACTCAAGCTGTTCCGGCACGTGCCCTCCTGTTTAACTTTTATTGAAGACGTTATTTCCCCGGCTGGCAAGCTTATGACGGCAAAAATCGCTTGCCCGGGGGAAATCGCGCGGTTCTCCGGCCGCCAGGGCAAGCAAGGCAGGAGTATTTCTCCTCCACCGCGCCGAAGGTCTGGGATATACTGTTAAACCACGATCTCACCAAAGGCGATGGATAAACCGTCGTCATTGTCTATAGAGGATATCATGCGCCTGCTTCATACCATGCTCCGCGTTACCGATTTACAGCAATCCATTGATTTTTATACCCAGATCCTGGGCATGCGCCTGCTGCGCACCAGCGAAAATACGGAGTACAAATACACCCTGGCCTTTGTCGGCTACACAGAGGAGACGGAAGGCGCGGTGATTGAATTGACCTATAACTGGGGCGTCGATAGCTACGAGCTGGGCACCGCCTATGGCCATATCGCGCTCGGGGTTGACGATGTGGCCGCTACCTGCGACCGCATTCGCCAGGCCGGCGGCAAGGTGACCCGCGAAGCGGGACCGGTCAAGGGCGGCACGACGGTTATCGCTTTTATCGAAGATCCCGATGGTTATAAAATCGAGTTGATTGAACAAAAACATGCCGGCAAGGGCCTTGGCAGATAAAGTACCAGCCCGCCCCCGCCAAATCCGCTCTCCTGGGGAGCAGGGAGCGGATTCGCCATGCATCCGGCGCTAAAATTTGCCATAATGCGGGCTGTTTTCCTTAAAAATTAAGAACAGGCATGGCTGAACTTGATGATGTAAATACCCTTCGCGGCCGTTTTCGCGGCTTTTATCCAGTGGTAATCGATATTGAATCCGCGGGCTTTAACGCCGCAACCGACGCCTTGCTCGAAATCGCCGCCGTCACCCTCAACATGGACGATGAAGGCTGGCTGGTCACCGACCAATGCCTGCATTTCCATGTCGAGCCTTTTCCCGGCGCGCAACTGCAGCCGGAAGCCCTGGCCTTTAACGGTATCGACCCGACCAACCCGCTGCGCGGCGCGGTGAGCGAGTACGAGGCGCTGCATGAAATTTTCAAAATGGTGCGCAAAGGCATTAAGGATCGGGGCTGCAACCGCGCGATTATCGTCGCGCACAATGCCGGGTTCGACCACGGATTTCTTATGGCGGCGGCCGGACGGGCGGCATTAAAGCGTAATCCTTTCCATCCGTTTGCCACCTTCGACACCGCTGCTCTCAGCGGGCTGGTGCTGGGCCAGACGGTGTTGGCCAAAGCCTGCGCGGCCGGAGGCATCGAATTTGACGCCGGCCAGGCGCATTCCGCGCTCTATGACACCGAACGCACCGCTGAATTATTTTGTGAGCTGGTTAATCGCTGGAAACGTCTCGGCGGCTGGCCTGTTCCCCCCGTCGGCGAGCCTGCCGCCGGCGAGCACGCCTAGCCGATGCTTGCGTCCGGCGGTTAAAAACCCCCGCCGCAAGGGGCGGGGGTTATCCGCAGGCGTCCCGGAGAACTCAGGAAGGGGTCTGGTTTTCCTGGGAGTTGTATTTTACCGCGGTCTCTTTGATCAACGGTTGCAACTCGCCGTGCTGATACATTTCGATAATGATATCGCAGCCGCCGACCAGTTCGCCGTCCACCCACAGCTGTGGGAAGGTCGGCCAGTTGGCGAATTTCGGCAACTCGGCGCGAATATCGGGATTTTGCAGGACATCCACATACGCGAAACGCTCACCACAGGCGGAAAGCGCCTGTACTGCCTGTGCGGAAAAACCGCAGCCGGGCAATTTTGGCGAGCCTTTCATATAAAGAAGAATCGGGTTCTCAGCTATCTGCTGCTGAATTTTTTCAATCGTCGTCATTGTCTCGCTTCCTCAAGCCAGCATCTGGCCTTATCTGCACTGTGCGGGATTACACGCAGTCTCTTCATTTTAGCCACTACCGGCTAAACAAATAAACGTTTTTTTGCCGGCCCGCGCGGTAAAGGCGCGTCAATTCACTCCCGGCCCGCCCACGTAGGACAGGCAATACTATCACTGTAGCGGCTTTTACCCCCTGCCGCCGAACAAAACGGGCTGAAACATTCGGTGCACACCCTCAAAATATGTTGAATAAAGCGCCGCTGAACGCTGTTAAATGCAGCAAAATCGAACTTATTCACGTTTATACACAATAAGTAGTGAATTGATGATGCAATGACGAGGTAAATAGCTTAAATTCCTGTGAGGTGTTGATAACCCCCTATTTTGGGCCACATAAGGATAGCGTTTATCATGCGTTTATGCTTTACGCTTTTTGTGTTGCTTTTTACCCAGTTGTTTTTGAACCTGGCACATGCCGCGCCGAGCGCCGGCGTCAATGCCGATCAGCGCAAATCCCAGGCAGCGGCGGCAAAAACCGGCGACCGGCGCAAACGCAAACCGGTAAAAATAGCCAAGAAAAGCAAACCTGTCGCCAGCGCTCCCGCCGTCAGTGAAAAAGCCAGCATTAAAAAATCGCCGGAACCGGCGCATGAAAAAGCCGGCGTTAAACGGCCTTTGGAACCCGCGGTGGCGAAAACCGGCGCGAAGAAAAGCAAAACGTCCCCTCTTGCCAAGGCATCAAAAACCACGGCGACGAAAAAAATAGCCTCCTTCACTCCGCCGAAAAAAGGCTATAAAAAAGGTTACGGCCGGCACCGGATGATAAAAGATCAGGCGGCGGTAGAACTGGTGGCCAACGATCAGCCGATAAAGATGAGCGAGAGCCATAAGAAACGCTACCAGACCGCCAAGCTTACCGCCATGAATAAACTCCTCTCCCAAATGGGCAAGCCTTACCGTTGGGGCGGCATGTCGCCTAATACCGGCTTTGACTGCAGCGGCCTGATTTATTACGCCTACAAGGATGTGGTACGCATCCATATGCCGCGCACCGCCAACGAAATGTACCACCTGCGCGACGCAGCGCCGGTTAAGAAAGACGAGCTGGAAAGCGGCGACCTGGTCTTTTTCCATATTTCCAATCGCGGCGCGGCGGATCACGTCGGCGTCTATCTTGGCAATGGTCGCTTTATCCAGTCGCCCCGCACCGGCAGCGATATCCGTATCAGCTATCTGAGTGAGGATTATTGGCAGGATCATTACGTGGGCGCCCGCCGGGTGGTCACGCCGAAAAATATCCGCTGAAGGCGCGCTGGAAAAAAAGAGGAGCCAAGGCTCCTCTTTTTTATATCTGAACCGAGAGGGTGTCAGTTCATGACGGCGGTAAAGCTGAAGACAATAATCACCAGCAGCGAGAACACCGTGGTCAGTAACGACATTTTTAAATCGCTGTCCATTCTATCTCCTTAACGTAAACCAGGGCGCCGGCCTTATCCACCGGCCCGCAGAGCAGTTATCGTCAGTTTGCCATAACAGCGATGAAAAAGCTTGCTCCCAACCTGTAGCCGCCACATTTAACACTTTCACTTTGGCGCGGGATGAACGAAAATTAACGGTTAATTCCACAGCGTCGGAAAGTGCTTGCGCCTTCGACAGACATTATTCCAGCCAGGGCGTACGGGAGTATCAAAGGCATGGCAACCATTAAAGATGTGGCAAAACGCGCTAATGTATCGACAACCACCGTTTCGCATGTGATCAATAAAACCCGTTTTGTTGCGCAAGACACTCAAATTGCCGTGCTGGACGCCATTAAACAACTGCATTATTCACCCAGCGCCGTGGCGCGCAGCCTGAAGGTCAATCGCACCAAGTCCATCGGCCTGCTCGCCAGCACCAGCGAGGCGCCCTATTTCGCCGAAATTATCGAGGCGATTGAGCACCATTGCTTTGCTCGCGGTTATACCTTGATATTGTGCAATTCGCACAATGATCTCGAAAAACAGCGCGCCTATCTGGCGATGCTGGCGCAAAAGCGCGTCGACGGCCTGCTGGTGATGTGCGCCGAGTATCCCGAAACGCTGCTGGATATGCTTGAGGAATATCAGCATATCCCCATGGTGGTCATGGATTGGGGTGAGGCCCGCCGTGATTTTACCGACACCATTATCGATAACGCCTTTGCCGGCGGTTATATGGCGACGCAATATTTGCTTAAACGCGGCCATCGCGCCATCGGCGCCATTCCCGGACAGCTGGCGCGCAACACCGGCGGCGGCCGCCACCGCGGCTATCTGCATGCCATGGCGGAGGCCGGCATCCCGTTAAACGACCGCTGGATTGTGCAAGGCAATTTCGAGCCTGAATCCGGCTACCTGGCGATGAAACAAATCCTGGCGCAAACGCCGCGTCCCACCGCGGTCTTCTGCGGCGGCGACATTATGGCCATGGGCGCACTGTGCGCCATTAATGAAATGGGCCTGAGCGTACCCGAGGATATTTCTATCATCGGCTACGACAACGTGCGCAATTCGTGCTTTTTCAGCCCGGCGCTGACCACCATCCATCAGCCTAAAGAGGATTTGGGCGAGGCGGCGCTTACCATGCTGCTCGATAGGATTACCAGCAAACGCGAGAACGCCAAAACCATCGAAGTCCATCCGTCGCTGATTGAACGCCGTTCGGTCGCAGACGGTCCCTTCCCCGCTTAAGGCCACGCGCCAGGCCCGGGCAACGGGCTGGCGCCTCCAGGGTCTGTTGCTATGTAAAGCGCCGTCCGCCTCGGACACAAGATTTTTCATATAATGATCTCTGTGCAAAGAGTTATTGTTTCAGAGAGAAATCATTAAGTTATAATGGGAAATACATTAGCGCGTTAGCTATTGTCTAAATTAAAATGCAGGCTTATACTCAATATCGTTAACAATTATAACGAGTTGTCTAATAAATTTGTATAAAAGTATGTCGTGTTTTCCAACATGACATCACCCTTTTATAAAGCGCCCGGCTAAGTCGCAGTCTAAGGTTTACTTTATATTCCTCTGTTGATGGTGATACTTCAGACACCACGGATAACCGTGGATTCTTATAAAGCCCGCAGGCATGGTGAGTGCTTTTCCTGACGGGGCACTGCAGAAGAAAGGTGATGGAGAAGCTATGAGTTCCTCGTGCGTTGAAGACCTGAGCTTTCATGATAATGATTGGTACCGTATCGTCCATGAATTGCTCTCTGAAGCCGGTATTGAACTCAATGGTTCAAGACCATTTGATATCCGAATCAAGAATCCGGGATTTTTTAAGCGCGTATTGCAGGATGGATCTTTGGGATTGGGCGAGAGTTACATGGATGGCTGGTGGGAGTGTGAGCGGCTGGACATTTTTTTCCAGCGTGTTCTCAGGGCGGGTCTGGAGAATAAACTTCCGCATCATTTAAAAGATACCTTACGCATTGCCGCCGCCCGGCTGATGAACCTCCAGTCGCGCAAGCGGGCCTGGATCGTGGGCAAAGAACATTACGATTTGGGTAACGATCTGTTTGAAAAGATGCTCGATCCCTATATGCAATATTCCTGCGGCTACTGGAAACAGGCGACCACCCTCGAGGAAGCCCAGCAGGATAAGCTGAAGATGATTTGCGAAAAACTGCAGCTGCGACCCGGCCTGACGCTGCTGGACGTGGGCTGCGGCTGGGGCGGGCTTGCCGCCTACGCGGCCAGGAATTATGGCGTATCGGTACAGGGCGTCACTATCTCTGCCGAGCAGCAAAAGCTGGCGCAAACGCGCTGCGAGGGACTGGATGTCACCATTTTGCTGCAGGACTATCGCGATCTGGATATGCAATTTGACCGTATTGTTTCAGTCGGCATGTTCGAACACGTCGGTCCCAAGAATTACGCCACCTATTTCGACGTTATCGATCGCAACCTGAAACGCGACGGTCTGTTCCTGCTGCACACCATCGGCTCGAATATCACCGATATGAATGTCGACCCGTGGATAAATAAGTATATTTTCCCCAACGGTTGCCTGCCGTCGGTACAGCAAATTGCCCATGCCAGCGAAAAGCATTTTGTTATGGAAGACTGGCATAACTTCGGCTCTGATTACGACAAAACGCTCATGGCCTGGTATGAACGTTTTGTCGCCGCCTGGCCGGCGCTGTCCAACAAATACTCCGACCGTTTTTACCGTATGTTCAGTTATTACCTGAATGCCTGCGCGGGGGCATTCCGCGCGCGCAATATCCATTTATGGCAGGTATTATTCAGCCCGGAAGGCGTGGATGGCGGTATTCGCGTACCCCGTTAATACCATGGCACGCCAGGCCCTTTAACACCGCACTCAAGACAGGCGTGGTAAAGGGAGAGCGCGCCGATGGGGGCGATGCGGCCATCTCCTGGCCGCCAGAGCGCCCCATGGCACGCCTGGCCCGCCAACACCGCACTCAAGGCAGGCGTGTTAAAGGGAGAGCGCGCCGATGGGGTCGAAGCGGCCATCTCCTGGCCGCCAGAGTGCCCCATGGCACGCTAGGCCCGCCAACGCCGCACTCAAGACAGGCGTGTTAAAGGGTATTTAACGTCGCGGCAATCGCCGCTTCCCGCTGCGCCAGCACACGCTCCACCGTATCCACCACCGCCTGGGTCTGGGGATCGATTTCAATATTGATCCGCTGCCCCAGCCTTTTTTTACCCAACGTGGTGCGCATCAGGGTTTCCGGTATTAAATGCACGCAAAATTTATCGGCCGCCACCTCGCCGATAGTCAGGCTGATGCCGTCGATGCCGATATATCCTTTATACAGGACATATTTCATCAGCGCTTTGTCCGGCATTCTGAACCAAATCTGCCGATTATTTTCCGACGTCACGATTTTCACAATCTCGGCAGTGCACATGATATGCCCGGACATCACATGTCCGCCGATCTCGGCGTTAAAGGTGGCGGCGCGTTCTACGTTCACCTCATCCCCCACCTGCAGATCGCCCAGATTGGTCACCCGCAGCGTCTCTTTCATCAAATCAAACGCCACCACGTCGCCGTTAATGCCGCTCACCGTCAGGCAACAGCCGTTGTGCGCCACGGAGGCGCCCTCCTCCAGACCGGACAACATCGCCGCCGGCAGGGAAACGAAATGCGTGCGAAAATTCGCTTTTTCTTCAATTGCCACAATGGGCGCGGTGCCCTGAACAATACCCGTAAACATAACCTTGGCCTCTGTAAACCACCGCTGGAATCAGTCAGGCTAGTGTGCACGATTTCCCCAGGAAATCCAAATCCGCCGCCGCACGGATTTGTGTCGTCCCGCACTGGTATAACCGGACAAATGCTTTACACTATGCCGCAGATTTTTAACCTTTATGTTAACTTTCGCCTGCTTATTCCATACACATAAAACCATAGGTGCCTACGTGCAGAAGTACTTCCTGGAAGCGCGTACATTAATGTCCTTGGCCATACCGGTTATTTTCGCGCAAATAGCCCAAACGTCGATGGGCGTGGTCGATACCATCATGTCCGGCTCCGTCAGCGCGACGGATATGGCGGCGGTTGCCGTCGGCACGTCCATCTGGCTGCCCACCATCCTGTTCGGCCACGGTCTGATCCTGGCCCTCACGCCGGTTATCGCGCAGTTGAACGGGTCCGGGCGGCGCGAACGTATCGCCCATCAGGTACGCCAGGGATTCTGGCTGGCGGCGGCCGCGGCGATTTTGGTTATGGCGGTGCTGTATAACTGCCGCCTGGTCATCGAGAGAATGCGCCATGTCGATCCCGTGCTGGCGCAAAAAGCTGTCGCCTACCTGCATTACCTGCTGTGGGGCGCGCCCGGCTATTTGTTTTTCCAGGTGCTGCGTTGCCAATGCGACGGTCTGTCCAAAACCAAGCCCGGTATGGCGATAGGTTTTCTCGGCCTGCTTGCCAACGTGCCTATCAATTACATTTTCATCTACGGCAAATTCGGCATCCCGGCCATGGGCGGCGTGGGGTGCGGCATCGCCACCGCATCCGTCTACTGGCTCATGTATGTGGTGATGTGGCTTTATATGCGCCGGGCCGGCAGCTTTCAGGATTTGCATCTGCCGGGCGGGTTTTCCCGGCCCGACTGGACGGCGCTGCGCCGGCTGGCCGGCCTGGGTTTACCCGTCGCCCTGTCGCTGTTCTTTGAAGTTACCCTGTTCGCCGTGGTTGCGCTGTTGGTGACGCCGCTTGGCATCGTCGCGGTGGCGGGACATCAAATAGCCTTGAACTTCAGCTCCCTGATGTTCGTGCTGCCGCTGTCGATGGGCGTCGCTGCCACGATCCGCGTCGGATTCCGCCTGGGGCAAAATGATGTGGAACAAGCGCGGGTCGCCGCCTGGACCAGCCTGGGCATGGGCGTTATGCTGGCCTGCGTGACCGCGGTATGCACTTTCCTGTACCGGGTGGAAATCGCCCGGCTGTATAACGATACGCCGGCGGTGGTGGCGATGGCCTCCCATCTGATGGCGCTGGCGGCCATCTACCAGATCTCAGATTCGATCCAGGTGATTGGCAACGGCGTACTGCGCGGATACAAAGACACCCGTTCGATTTTTTTCATTACGTTTACCGCCTACTGGTTGCTGGGCCTGCCGTGCGGATATGTGCTGGCGCTGACGGATTATGTCGTGCCGGCCATGGGGCCGAGCGGTTTCTGGACAGGCTTTATCATCGGCCTGACGTCGGCGGCACTGCTGATGACGCTGCGTATGCTTTGGCTGCAGCGCCAGCCCTCACGGCTGATTCTCAATCGGGCGGCGCGCTGACGGCGCCCTGGCGGTTAAAAAACCGGCACGCTGTGTATTAGATGGGCAGTTGTCGGTCGCGGGCGGTAAAAAACGCTTTTTCCTCTTGCATGCGGTGATATTGCCCGTTAATATTCGTCCCGCTGTCAGGCAGATGGCGATGTGTAAAATGCGTTCTTAGCTCAGCTGGTTAGAGCACCACCTTGACATGGTGGGGGTCGATGGTTCGAGTCCATTAGAACGCACCACTTCTTGTGCGTCCGTAGCTCAGCTGGTTAGAGCACCACCTTGACATGGTGGGGGTCGGTGGTTCGAGTCCACTCGGACGCACCATATTATTTTCCTCCCTGGTCTGTACCCCGCTGGTGAACGCAGTTACCTGCATTTTCTTCTTTTTTTTTCTCTCCGTTACGTCAACCTAAAAGCGGCCGGCAAAACAAACATCCGGGATCCCGTGGTGTTAATCCCTCATGGCGTTATTGTTATCTGTTGCTGGTATTTACGTCCATTGTTGCGCACCGGTTACCGATTTTATTGTGCATCTGCGCAACACTTGATACTAAAAATTTGCATATTTACCACAAATGCACTCTTTTTCACGGCTTACGCATTATTTGTGCTGTTTTTATCTTGTTTCCGCCGGCCCAATAACTATAATACAAAACGTTATTTCAATTGAATGGCTTAAGCCCCGTTGATTTGCCAAATACTAATTAAAACAGACTTATCCACTACCGCTTGCCGGCACGTTCGGCCAGATAATTTAGCTATATTTTCATCATTTTCTCACTTTTGTCTCCTATCCTTGAACATGGGGAACAGGCTCGCAAGGCTGCACAATTTTTCGTCGTCGATATTCACCGGCGATATATCAGATTTATCATCCAACACAACTTGCAGATATCATTGTTATGAAAAAGACAAAAATCGTTTGTACCATCGGTCCAAAAACTGAATCGAAAGAAATGCTGTCAAAGCTGCTGAACGCGGGCATGAACGTCATGCGCCTTAATTTCTCCCACGGCGACTTTGAAGAACACGGCAACCGCATTACCAACCTGCGCGCCATCCTGCAGGAAACCGGCAAGAAAGCCGCCATCCTGCTCGATACCAAAGGGCCGGAAATCCGTACCATGAAACTGGAAAACGGCAACGATGTTTCCCTTACCGCCGGCCAGACCTTTACGTTCACCACCGACCAGACGGTAGTCGGCACCAAAGAACGCGTCGCGGTCACCTACCCGGGCTTTGCCAAGGACCTGTCGGTCGGCAATACCGTGCTGGTGGATGACGGCCTGCTGGGCATGGAAGTTATCGACGTTACCGATACCACCGTGGTCTGCAAGGTGTTAAACAACGGCGACCTGGGCGAAAACAAAGGCGTTAACCTGCCGGGCGTTTCCATCGCCCTGCCGGCGCTGGCGGAAAAAGACAAAGGCGATTTAATCTTCGGCTGCGAACAGGGCGTGGACTTCATCGCCGCCTCGTTCATCCGTAAACGCTCCGATGTCCTGGAAATTCGTGAACACCTGAAACAGCATGGCGGCGAACATATCCAGATCATCTCCAAGATTGAAAATCAGGAAGGCCTGAACAATTTTGACGAGATTCTGGAAGCCTCCGACGGCATCATGGTTGCCCGTGGCGACCTGGGTGTGGAAATACCGGTGGAAGAAGTGATCTTTGCCCAGAAGATGATGATCGAAAAATGTAACCGCGCACGTAAAGTGGTCATTACCGCCACCCAAATGCTCGATTCCATGATCAAGAATCCCCGCCCGACCCGCGCTGAAGCCGGCGACGTGGCCAACGCCATCATCGACGGCACCGATGCCGTAATGCTGTCCGGTGAAAGCGCCAAGGGGAAATATCCGTTGGAAGCCGTGACCATCATGGCCACCATCTGCGATCGTACCGACCGCGTCATGCCCAGCCGCATCGACAGCATTAACGACAGCCGCAAACTGCGTATCACCGAAGCCGTATGTCGCGGCGCGGTGGAAACAGCCGAAAAGCTGGAAGCCCCGCTGATTGTCGTGGCGACCGAAGGCGGCAAATCCGCCAAAGCGGTGCGTAAATACTTCCCTAAGGCGGAAATCCTGGCGCTGACCACCAATGCCATTACCGCGCGCCAGCTGCTGCTGTCCAAAGGCGTAACCTGCCAATTGGTGGATGAAATCGCCTCTACCGATGATTTCTACCGCATCGGCAAAGCCATGGCCATCGAAACCGGCCTGGCTAAAAAAGGCGAGATCATCGTCATGGTGTCCGGTGCCCTGGTACCGAGCGGCACGACCAATACCGCGTCCGTTCACCTGCTGTAAATCCGGGTTTACCCACCTGCGCCTCCGGCTTGCCGGAGGCTTTTTTTTGCCCGCAGAGAATGCCGCGCCCGGTAATTCTGTTGTACCGCTCCGACGGCGTGCAATAATTCTATCGCAATAGCACAAAAAGGGCCTGGTTTTTACCCCGACTTAATCGGAGTTTTCTTATGGAAGGTGATGGTTTATCCTTTTTTTTTAACCTCCCTGTAAAACAAGGTGTTTCTTTGAGCATTCAATCGAATTTAATCGCTTTATTGCTAAAAATTGTTCTCCTTAGAAAATACTTTGTGTAATACTTGTAATGCTACATGGAGATTAACTCAATCTAGAGGGTATTAATAATGAATCGTACTAAACTGGTACTGGGCGCGACACTTCTTGTTTTATCTATGGGTATGACTGCCTGTTCAAGCAACGCTAAAATCGATCAGCTGTCCTCTGACGTTCAAACCCTGAACGCGAAAGTTGACCAGCTCAGCAACGATGTCACCGCTATTCGTTCTGACGTTCAGGCCGCTAAAGACGACGCTGCCCGTGCTAACCAACGTTTAGATAACCAAGCTCACTCTTATCGTAAATAAGAGTCATAGACTTGTTTAGAAAATGGCGCACTCACGTGCGCCATTTTTTTTGCCTGAGAAACCGCACGCGCCGCCTCCGCCTCTTCCCCTCGCCGCCTTCCGCCAGCCATGCCACCCGTTTCTTGGCGCCCGGCGCTACCTTTCCGGTTCTGCGTCATCCTGGGGATTCACCTGGCGCGGCGCACAGGCCGTTTTCACCGCACTCCAGGTGTACGGCGTCGGTCCCCCGCCCGTACCCGCTGAAATCATCTCTGTGCCGCCGGCGACGGGCCGTTAATGCCGCCGGTGGACTCGGAGGCCTTATTGTGTCGACAGCGCTCTGTCGCCCGCACCAGGGCCATTTTGAGTGATGCTGGCGACAGGCGCGGCCTTAACCGGTGCTTTAGCGCTTTGTACCGCCGGCGCGTCGGATGGCAGGCTGGTTTGCGCCTCACCGCTGGAAATCAGCACCGGCATGCCGGAACGGCGCGCGATGGCCTCGTCGGCCACGGCGCGGTCGGTAGCGCCATCGGCGAGGAATTTCTTCACCTTGGCGCTGTAGGCGATGCGCATCGTCTGCGGATCGTCGCGATCGTTGCGCGACAGCGGCTGATGGACCTCAATATAACGTTTGCCATCCGGTTCCTGGGCCACCTTGATCGCATCGTTGACCACCTGTACCCGGGTTCCCACCGGCACCGTGTCGAATAAGGCCTGGATATCATCGGGCCGCAGCCGCATGCACCCCGAGCTGACGCGCATGCCGATACCAAAATTGGCATTGGTGCCATGGATGAGATAGACCCCTTTGCCGGCCGCCAGGCGCAGGGCGAACAGCCCCATGGGATTGTCCGGCCCCGCCGGCACGACGGCCGGCAGGGTGATGCCCTGCTCTTCCAGGTAATGCTTGCGGATATTGGGCGTCGGCGTCCAGGTAGGATTGGCGATTTTCTGGGTAATGGTGGTGGTCATCACCGGCGTGGTGCGTCCCAACTGGCCGATGCCAATCGGATAAACGATCACCTTGTTTTCGTCTTTTGGATAATAATAAAGCCGCAGCTCGGCCAGGTTGATGACAATGCCTTTGCGCGGGGTGTCCGGCAGCAGCATTTGCGTCGGTATGGTCAGGACCGACCCGGCCTGGGGCAGATAAGGGTCCGTGCCCGGATTGGCCTCCAGCATGGCAAGCAGGCCGATTTTGTGCGCCGCGGCGATGGCTTCCAGCGAACCGCCGTCATTGGCGACGGTGGCGGTAATATTTTCCCCGATTAAACGGCTGTTTTCCGCCGGCAGGGCATATTCGGTGGCGCCGGCGGAGGAGCTCCCCAGCAGAAGTCCCCCGGCGAGGCTGGTAACGAAAGCGAAGCATTTAAGGGTCCGCGCATAGTTCATATTGATTTCCCGCATTGTTTTTATCGTAAGCCGAAGACCCTGTTCCGTTGTCGCGGCGGCGACAGTCCGGGGTCCGGCTCCACGTTTAACAGCCAAACCTCGCGCTCGCTATCAGATAACGCTGATAATGTGAGTTTAGCAAAGGAACAAAATGATGGCGGGTTAAGCGCAGCGGCAAGCACACCTTTCGCCCGGGTGTTATCTGGGCGGCAGGCAATGCGGTGTTGCGGGCGGGGATGGGCGTGATCGCGCAGAAGGCGCCCCCTCAGGCGCGCGATTCTGGCTCACAAGAAGACGGCGGCAATGGGTATTACAGGTTAGCAGCCTTGGCCCTGATGCTGCGCACCATGGCTTCCAGGCCCTGCGAGCGGGACGGCGTCAAATGCTGGCCGAGCGCCAGTTCGTTAAAAAATGGCCGCACGTCCAGCGCCACGACCTGCTGCGGCGTCAATCCCTGGTAAAGAATAAACACCGTGGCGATCAGGCCTTTGACAATGGCCGCGTCGCTGTCGCCCAGCAGCCGGACATTGCCCCGGTCGTCGGTGGCGATAACAATCCATACCTGGCTCTGGCAGCCGGCGATAAGGTTTGCGGCGCTGCGCGCGCCCTCGGGGAGCGGCGGCAACTGAGCGCCCAGCTCGATGATATACATGTACTTCTCTTCCCAGTTGCCGCAGCGGGAAAAGTTACGCAGCAGTTTCTCTTTGTCCGGCAAATTTGCCATCAACGGTTCTCCCTGGCTATCAGTATTAACCCAGCAATTGACGCACGCGGATCAAACCGGCCACCAGCCTGTCGATATCTTCCCGGGTGGTATAGAGCGCCAGCGAGGCGCGGCACATGCTAGGCACCTGATAATACGCCATCAGCGGCATTGCGCAATGGTGCCCGGTACGAATGGCGATCCCATACTGATCGAGGAAACTGCCCACGTCGTAGGCATGATGCTTGCCCAGATTAAAGGCGATCACCCCGGCCCGGTCGGCGGGACCGTACAGGATCAGATCCGGCACCTGCGTCAGCGCCTCAAGCGCGTAGCGCATCAGTTCCCGCTCGTAGACGTGGATATTCTCGATGCCCAGGCTCTCCACATAGCTCAGCGCCGCCCCCAGCCCCATCATCCCGCCGGTATTGGGGGAGCCCGCCTCAAAGCGCCACGGCGCTTCCAGAAAGGTGGTGCCTTCGCTCAGGCTGACGGTGCGGATCATCGAACCGCCCCCTTCCCATGGCGGCATCAGGTCCAGCAGCTGTTTTTTGCCATACAGTATGCCGATGCCGGTGGGACCGTAGATCTTATGGCCGGAAAAGACGTAGAAATCGCAGCCCAGCGCCTGCACATCCACTTTCTGGTGCATAATGCCCTGGGCGCCGTCCACCAGCACCACCAGATCGGCGGCGGCGGCCCGCGCCCGGGCGATCAGGCGCTCAAGCGGGTTCACCGTGCCCAACACGTTGGAAACCTGGGTGATCGCCAGCAGCCGGGTACGGTCGTCCACCAGCGCATCCAGGCGCGATTCATCCAGCGTGCCGTCGGGCAGCAGCGGCAATACCCGGATTTCCACCTGTTTTTCCCCGGCGATAATCTGCCAGGGAACGATATTGGAATGATGCTCCATCTCGGTGATGACGAGGTTGTCGCCGGGCTTGAAAAAATGGCGTCCATAGCTGTTGGCCACCAGGTTGATGCCTTCGGTGGTGCCTTTGACAAAAATGATTTCATCCGTCGAGGCCGCGTTGATAAAACGCGCGGCCTGGGCGCGGACATCTTCCATCCGGCCGGTGGCTTCGGCGCTCAGGGTGTGGATGCCGCGATGCACGGCAGCGTATCCCTGGCGGTAATAGTCACTTTCGGCATCGATGACGACACTGGGTTTCTGGGCGCTGGCGGCGCTGTCGAGATAGGTTAGCGGTTGTCCGTTAACCTGCCGCGCCAAAATCGGGAAATCCGACCGTACACGTTCAATGGGATACGACATTTATTCCCCCCTGCAATGAATCGGCAATACGCGTCAAGACCGTTTCCCGCACCGTCTGGTTATCAATCGCCTCGGTAATGGCGGCGGCGAAGGCATGGATAATCATTTTTTCAGCATCCTCCCGTTTAATGCCCCGGGATCGCAGGTAGAACATCTGCTCTTCGTCGATGCGCCCCACGGTGGCGCCGTGGCTGCATTTCACGTCGTCGGCATAAATTTCCAGCTGCGGTTTGGTATCCACCTCGGCGAGGCGATCCATCAGCAGATTGTTATTGGTCATCTGGCCGTCGGTCTTGATGGCGTGTTTGGCCACTTTGATCAGGCCGTTAAAGACCCCTTTGCCACGCTCGCGCGCGATGATCTTATGGAGCTGGCGGCTCAGGCAATAGCCTTTATTATGTTCAAGATAGGTACGGGTATCCGCCACGTCGTTGCCCGACGGCAACAGCAGGCTGTTGATAGCCAGATCGGCGCCTTCGCCGTCGAGGCGGGCGCTGGTCTGGTGGCGGGCCAACCCCGCCCCCAGCAGGAAGCTGCTGCTGCGCACCACCGCGTCGCGGCCGATATGGATATCGTTATGGGCGAAGTGGTAGCTCACACGGTTTTCAAACGCCAGCTTGATATGCGCCAACCGGGCATTATCGCCTACCGCCAGCGTCAACCGCGACCCGGTGAAATGGGCCAGGGTTTCGTCGACGCTTGCGAAATGCTCGATAATCTGTCCCTGCGCGCCGCCGCCCACATCGATATGGTGGCGATAGTGGAGCGTATTCAATTCTTCCGGGTTCGCCCCGCCACTGCTCAGGTGCAGCAGATACAGCGGTTTTTCGGCCGTTTTACCCGCCGGAAGGCGAATGCGCGTGGTTTCGCAACTCAGGCTCTCGGTCAGGTGCAGGAAGATTTCCGGCTGGATGGGCGCCGGCAACGGCAGGCGTTCGGCGCCCTGCTCGACCGTCACCTGCCAGAAGCCGGTGTCGCTATCGCTCAGATGCGGCGCAAAACGGCCGTTGACGAACACCAGGCGCACGGCATCCAGATCCAGACTCAGCCGGTCGCGCTCATCCAGGCTAAGGCGTTTGCCCGCCGCAAAGGCGAATCGGTGCGCTAACAGGCCGTCCAGCGGCGTGTATTTCCAGTGTTCGTGTTTACGCGTCGGCAGGCCGAGGCGCTCGACGCTTTGCCAGTGTTCATAAGCCTGGGCGGAGCGGCTCAGGCTCTGCCCTTCGAACAGATGGTGCCATTGTTGCAACGCCTGGGCATTATTGTTGTTCGGTAAGCCAGCCATAGCCTTGCTCCTCAAGCTGTTTCACCAGGGAAAAATCGCCGGATTTTACGATGCGGCCCTGGTAAAGCACGTGCACGTGATCCGGTTTTATATAATCCAGAATACGTTGGTAATGGGTGACGATAATAAAAGAGCGCTGTTCATTGCGCAGCGTATTGACGCCGTGCGCCACCACTTTCAGCGCATCGATATCCAGCCCGGAATCGGTCTCGTCCAGGATGCACAGGTCCGGCTCCAGCGCCGCCATTTGCAGAATATCGTTACGTTTTTTTTCACCGCCGGAAAAGCCGACGTTTACCGATCGGGTCAGCAGATCGGGGGGCATTTTCAACAAGGCGATTTTTTCTTCGATAAAATCGGCAAAATCAAAGCGGTCCAGGGGTTCTTGCTGCCGGTATTTACGCACCGCGTTCACCGCGGTCTGCAAAAAGAACTGATTGCTGACGCCGGGAATCTCCACCGGATACTGGAAGGCCATGAAAATACCTTCGCCCGCCCGCTCTTCCGGCTCCAGCGCCAGCAGATCCTTGCCTTTGAACAGCACTTCGCCGTCGGTGACCTGATAGTCATCCCGCCCGGCAAGCGTGGCCGACAAGGTACTTTTGCCGGACCCGTTAGGTCCCATGATCGCATGCACCTCGCCGGGCCTGACTTCCAGGTTCACTCCCTTGAGGATGACGTTATCTTCCACACTGACGTTTAAATTGCGAACTGTTAACATATTTTTTCCTTTACCCGACTTTCGGTGCGCCCGTACGGGCAGCACATGCTGGTGCGCAGTCGGCAACTAAAAAGCGGGATTAGCCCACGCTGTGTTCCAGGCTGATAGCCAAAAGTTTTTGCGCCTCGACGGCGAATTCCAGCGGCAGTTCCGAGAACACATCCTTACAGAACCCGTTTACAATCATAGAGATGGCGTCATCCTCGCTGATCCCGCGCTGGCGGCAATAAAACAGCTGATCTTCACCGATGCGCGAGGTCGTCGCCTCATGTTCCAACTGGGCGGTATTGTTGCGCACTTCCACATAAGGGAAGGTGTGCGCACCGCAGTCCGCGCCGATCAGCATCGAGTCGCATTGCGTGAAATTACGCGCATTGGTGGCGCTGGGCATGATTTTCACCAGCCCGCGGTAAGTGTTCTCGCTTTTCCCCGCCGAGATACCCTTGGAAATAATGGTCGAACGGGTGTTCTTGCCGATATGGATCATCTTGGTGCCGGTATCGGCCTGCTGGCGTCCATTGGTCAGGGCCACCGAGAAGAACTCGCCCACCGAATTGTCGCCGCGCAGAATAACGCTGGGGTACTTCCAGGTAATGGCCGAACCGGTTTCCGACTGCGTCCATGACATCTTGGAGTTTTCGCCGGCGCACAGCGCCCGCTTGGTAACGAAGTTCAGGATGCCGCCTTCGGATTCGCTGCCGGCGAACCAGTTCTGCACCGTGGAATATTTCACCTCGGCGTTTTTGTGGGCGATAACTTCCACCACCGCGGCGTGCAGCTGATAGCTGTCGCGCACCGGCGCCGAGCAGCCTTCGATATAACTGACGTAACTGTCTTCGTCGGCAATCAGGATGGTGCGCTCGAACTGCCCGGTTTTCGCGGCGTTAATGCGAAAGTAGGTGGACAGCTCCATCGGGCAACGCACGCCTTTGGGGATGTAGACAAAGGTGCCGTCGGAAGCCACGGCGGAATTCAGGGCCGCGAAAAAGTTATCGTTGGGCGGCACCACGCTGCCCAGGTACTGCCGCACCAGATCCGGATGTTCATGGATGGCTTCGCCAAACGAACAGAAGATAATGCCTTCCTTCGCCAGCTTGTCGCGATAGGTGGTCGATACCGACACCGAGTCGAAAATGGCGTCGACCGCTACCTCGGCGCCTTCACGCACCGGTACGCCCAGTTGGTTGAACGCTTTTTCCACTTCATCGGTCAGGTAATTCTTGGCCGCGTCCTGGCCTGGCTGCTGCATGGCGCCGGGTTGGGAACCGCAGTTGTCGTCGCAGCTGCCGCAGGAAGGGGCGGAATAATAGCTGTAATCGTTATAATCCAGTTTTTTATAATGCGCTTTCAACCAGTGCGGCTCTTCCATTTCCAGCCAGGCGCGGTAGGCATTAAGGCGAAACTCCAGCATCCATTCCGGTTCATTACGTTTAGCCGAGATTGCCCGCACCACGTCTTCACTGATGCCATGTGCCAGCTCGTCGGTGACCAGTTGGGTAAAAAAGCCTTCTTTATAACGTTCGCTTTTTATCCAGGGCTGCGCGGCGTCAATCGCCTCGGGAGTTTCAATAGTGCTTCGTGCCATAATGGTTCATCGCTCAAAGGCCAAAACTTTCGCCACACCCGCAGGCATGTTGAGCTTTGGGATTGTTGAATTTAAATACGTGATTCAAGCCTTCCTGCACGAAGTCCACTTCCGTGCCGTCGATAAAAGGCATGGCTTTCAGCGGGACAAAAAGCCGCGCGCCGTCACGCTCATAAACCAGTTCGCTTTCTTCGGCCGCAGCGGTCGCCACGTCCATCACATAACCGAAACCGGCGCAGCCGGATTGTTTCACGCCAAGCCGTAACCCTTGCATGGCGGAATTTTGTTCCATCAGATGACGGATTTGCCTGGCGGCGCTGGCGCTGAGGGTCAGGCCTTGCCAGATGTTTTCTTCCAGTGAAAACGTTTCAACCGTGTCCATTTGCATAAAACTTACCTCTCAATGTTTCAAGACGATAAACAGCAATCTCTCTATGTTAGTGATATGAATATTCACTGCAACCTTGCACTTTGCATGGGAATAGCTAAAAACGGCGGTTAAAACAGGCATTAAGTTAATTATAGTCGCTATATTACTGCCCGGCCCGCCGCACCCTCGGCAGGCTGTTTTTATAATCCACTGAAATAAAAGGCATTTTATCTCGAATACCCCTATTAAAAATACCAGAACTTTTCGGCGCGCGAATATAAAAATAATCATCGAAAAAAACTATTTTTACGAGAGGTTTAAACAAAAATATCATTACCGCGTCAGGTTAGCGCAATTGTTACCCATTTTTTAATAGCCCAGCGCCGGTGGACGCGCCTCTATTTGCTGAAAACAGCGCCGCCCCAATTGATAATGATAACCATCTCGATTTTAATTAGCATTAATTGCGCATAGGTATTCATAATAATGCAATTTTGACGCCTAAAAAGGCCGGCCCCGCGCAACGATAATCGGGTTTACCATACCCCTGCGCAAGGGTAGCGGCACAAGCAATACGTGCGGTACGTCACACGCGGCAGCATCGTTCCATTCACATTTATTATACAATTATATCACAGTTAGAACCAGATATCGCCGGCGCTGTCGATCCGACGCAGGCGGGTTAACCCGCGATATTTTTTTACATCATTTCGCGCGCCTCCCGGCATGGCGGGCGGTATGCTAAGACTCACGTTTTTTTCCGGAATAGTCCTTTATGCCCTCCCCAGCCGTTTCTCCCCCGGTCCTGTCCTCGCCGCAGCTGAACCGGCGGATATTTCCCATTATCTTTTTCACCTTTATCTGCTACCTGACCATCGGCATACCGCTGGCGATCATTCCCGGATTTACCCATAACACCCTGGGCTACAATCAGGTGATCGCGGGTTTTGCCATCAGCATCCAATATGCGGCGACCCTGCTCAGCCGCCCTTACGCCGGGCGTTACGCCGACCTGCTGGGGCCAAAAAAAGGGGTGCTGCTCGGACTGGGATGTTGCAGCCTGAGCGGGGTGTTTTGCCTGCTGGCCAGTGGGTCCGAGAGCCTGCCGTGGGCCAGCCTCGGCCTGCTGTTCGCCGGGCGCCTGATATTGGGCGTGGGCGAAAGTTTCGCCAGTACCGGCGCCATCTTATGGGGTATTGCCAGCGTCGGGCAGCGCCATACCGCCCGGGTGATATCCTGGAACGGCGTCGCCACCTATGGCGCCATCGCCATTGGCGCGCCGCTGGGCGTGTGGCTAAACGCCATCGGCGGCCTGGGCGTCATCGGCGCGTTTATCCTGGTCGCCGCCCTGCTCGCCTGGGTGCTGGCGCTGCGTAAAACCCCGGTGGCGATTGTTCCCGGTAAACGCATCGCCTTTGGCATCGTGGTCGGCAAGATCTGGCTTTATGGCGTGGGACTGGGATTGGGTACCCTGGGGTTTGGGGTCATCGTCAGTTTTATCACGCTTTATTACGCCGAATATGCCTGGGACGGCGCCGCCTTCGCGCTGACCCTGATGAGCGGCGCTTTTGTCGGCGTGCGCCTGGTGCTCGGCAACGCCATCCATAAGTACGGCGGGCTGAACGTCGCGCTGGCGTCGTTTACCGCCGAGGCGCTGGGACTCTTGTTGATATGGGCGGCCCCCGGCCCGGTGCTGGCGTCCCTGGGCGCCCTGCTGACCGGCGCCGGCTTTTCGCTGGTCTTCCCGGCCCTGGGCGTAGAAGCGGTCAAACAGGTCGCGCCGCAAAACCAGGGCACCGCCCTCGGCACCTTCTCGGCCTTTCTGGACCTTGGGCTCAGCCTGGCCGGACCGGCGGCGGGACTGGTGATGTCGCACCTGGGCATGTCGAGCATCTATCTGTGCGCGGCGGCGATGGCCGCCCTGGCCGCGGTATTGATGCTCAGGCTGAAAGCGCGGGTTAGCCCCGGGCAGCCGGGTTAGGCAACTCTTCCCCGGCCCTGAGCACCACCGTGGTCAGGCGGGAAATACAGTTAAGCCTGCCGCGGCCATCGGATATCAGGATCTCCCATACCTGATGCGTTTTCCCCAGATGGATGGCCCGGCACACGGCGCGCACCTGGCCGTCGGTAACCGGGCGCAGGTGGTTGGCGTTGATATCCAGGCCCACCACGATGTCCTCGCCCTGCGTGCACAGATAGCCGGCCACCGATCCCAGGGTTTCGGCTAACGCCACCGAGGCGCCGCCGTGCAGCAGGCCGTACGGCTGGCGGGTGCGCTCGTCCACCGGCATCACCGCCTCCAGTTCATCCGCGCCAATACGGGTGAAGACGATGCCCAGATGCGCGGCCAGGGTGCCCGCGCTTTTCTGGTTAAGCGCGTCCAGGGACGCGGGACGTTTCCAAATCATCAGATAATCTCCAGCAAGGCTTGCAGGGGGTGGCGGATGCCTTCCCCTTCGATACGTTTCACCTGGCTGCGGCACGAATAGCCGGTCGCCAGGCAGCGGGCGCGCGGCAAGCGCTGCAAGGCCTGCTGCCAGGACAGGGCGTAGATGCCCAGTGAATTATCCAGGTTGGCGCTTTCATGGCCATAGGTGCCGGCCATGCCGCAGCATCCGACGCCGACGGTTTCAAGACTGGCGCCGTAACGGGCAAAAATAGCGGACCACTGCTGACCGCTGACCGGCAGCTCGGTGGATTCGGTGCAATGGCCGAATAAATACCACCCCTGCGGGGGCTGAGCAACCGGCTGCGCGCCGCCGGCATCAGGTCGGCCAGCGGGTACCGGTAACCCGGCGGTATCTTGTGACGTTGTCACTGATACCGGCGGCGGCAGCGTCATCAGCCATTCATGTACCAGCTGTACCTGGAAGTCTCCGCGCCGGTCGCCGAGGATCTCGCGATACTCATCCCGGTAACACAGCACCAGCGCGGGATCCACGCCCACCATGGGCAGCCCCAGGCGCGCGGTGCGGTTAAGGAAATCGGCGGTTCTGGCGGCGGTTTTGGCGAAGCGCTGTAAAAAACCCTTGATATGCTGGGCCTTGCCGTTGGGTGAGAACGGCAGCAATACCGGAATCCCGCCCAGTTTTTCCACCAGACGGACAAAATCCGCCACCACGGCGGCATCGTAATAGCTGGTAAAGGGATCCTGTACAATCAGGACATGGCCCCGGCGCTGCGCGGCCGTCATCGCCTCCAGCTGTTCCAGGGTGATGCCGGCGGCGCGATGCCCCATAAGACGTGTGCGCAGCGAGGGCGTCGACAGCAGGGGTAAATCCACCATGCCGATGCGCGTCCGGCTCAGTTCGCGCAGCCAGGGCTGCTGCAGGAAAAAGTTAAACAGCCTGGGCGCGCGTGCCATCAGCGGCGCGTAGCTTTCGACGCCGGCCACCAGGTGATCGCGCGCCGGACGGAGATAACGGCTGTGATACAGCTGGAGAAAACGGGAACGGAAACCCGGCACATCGATTTTAATCGGGCATTGCGTCGAGCAGGCTTTGCAGGCCAGGCAACCGGCCATCGCCGCCTTGACCTCATGGGAAAAATCATACTCGCCCTGTTTCGCCCGCCGGCTGTTGCGCACCCTGCCGGCCAAATCGCGCAGCGTGGCGATACCGCTGGGCAGTTTTTTTTCCAGCAGCAGCGGGTCGACCCCCTGCACGGCCAGCAGCCTGAGCCATTCCCTGACCAGCGTGGCGCGGCCTTTTGGCGAGTGGATACGGTCGCCGGTGATTTTCATGGACGGGCACATCGGGCTGCGCGCGTCGAAATTGAAACACAGGCCATTGCCGTTGCATTCCAGCGCGCCGCGAAATGACCCGCGCACCGCCACCGGGATCTGCCGGTCGTAGGTGCCGCGTTTGACGGCGTCGATGTGTTTCATCGGCGCGTCGCTGTCCACCGGCGCGCATATCTTGCCGGGATTGAGGCGGTTGCCGGGGTCGAAAGCCGATTTTATACGCCGTAGCTCATGATAGAGCGTCGCGCCGAAAAACGCCGGGCTGTACTCGGCGCGAAACCCCTTGCCATGCTCCCCCCACAGCAGGCCGCCATATTTTGCCGTCAGTTGTACTATGCGATCCGACAACTGTTTCATTAATATTTCCTGGGCGGGATCGCACATATCCAGCGCCGGACGAACGTGCAACACGCCGGCATCTACATGGCCGAACATGCCGTAGCTGAGGTGATGTTCGTCCAGCAGTTGGCGGAACTCGGCGATATAATCGGCCAGATGCTCGGGCGGAACGCAGGTATCCTCGGCGAAAGGTATGGGTTTGGCCGCGCCCTTGCTATTGCCCAGCAGGCCCACCGCCTTTTTGCGCATGGCGTAGATGCGTTCGATGTCGGCCAGCCGATCGCAGATCTGGTAGCCGATGACACCGCCGCCGCCTTCAGCCATCAGCCGATCAAGGCCCTGGCATAACGCCGCCACCCTGGCGGCGACAAGGGACGCGTCGTCACCGGCGAACTCAACGATATTCAGTCCCAGCATCTCCCGCGCTGGCACATCCCGGATCAGCTCGCGGACTGAATGCCAGACAATATCCTCGCGGGCCAGGTTCAGTACCGTCGAGTCCACCGTTTCCACCGACAACGCATGGGCCTGCAGCATAAACGGCGCGTTGCGCAAGGCGGAGTTGAATGAATCATATTTTACATTCACCAAGCGGCGCACCTTCGGCAAAGGCGTAATATCCAGCCGCGCTTCGGTGATGAAGGCGAGCGTTCCCTCCGACCCGGTCAGGATGCGCGTCAGGTCAAACGTTTGCAGGTCGTCGCTGTAGACATGGCGCAAATCGTACCCCGTCAGGAAGCGATTTAACTTGGGAAATGAGTCCAGGATCAGCTGGCGCCGCTCGCGGCAGCGATCCAGCACCGTGCGGTAAATCCGCCCTGCCGCGCCCGCTTCCCCGGCTATCTTTTCCGCCTGCGCGGTAGGCATGGCGCAGGTATCCAGCACTTCGCCCGCCATCAGCACCGCGCGCAGGCCCAGGACATGATCGGACGTTTTGCCGTACACCAGCGACCCCTGGCCCGACGCGTCGGTATTGATCATGCCGCCAAGCGTGGCGCGATTACTGGTGGACAGCTCGGGGGCAAAAAAATAGCCCAGCGGGCGCAGATATTCATTGAGCTGATCCTTGATGACGCCCGCCTCGACCCTGACCCATCCCTGTTCGGGATTAACTTCGAGGATATGGTTCATATGTCGCGACATATCCACCACTACGCCGCTATTAAGCGCCTGGCCATTGGTGCCGGTGCCGCCGCCGCGCGGGGTAAAGGCCAACGAGGCAAAACGCGGCTCCCGCGCCAGCCGGCTGATTAACAGCACATCATCGGTTGAACGCGGAAACAGCACGGCGTCGGGCAACAACTGGTAAATACTGTTATCGGTCGCCATGGTCAGGCGATCGGCGTAGGACGTGGCGCTGTCGCCAGTAAAGCCGCTGCGTTGCAATTGGGCAATAAACTCGAGAACCGGTTGGGCAATTCCCGGCGCCTGGGAGATCTGTGGGATCATTAACTCTGAGCCTGCTTTTCAAGTGTAAAGGGGGCCGGCATAAGGATTTTTATGAAGGTCCGACCCGATTGTTTTATCATATTTTTTTTGGACGCGCGCGTGGACGGAGAAATTTTTTGCCCCAGGCGATGATACCCCGGCGCTGCCGGCAACGCCGGTTGGCCCTAGCGGGCGTTAAAATTGTTGTTATGGCCTGTTAAAAAACGGGGAAATAACGCATCATTAAGACTATTGCTGAACAACGGATCCCCTTTCTCCGATCGTTGCCTTACCCTATTTACCCGCTGTTTATTGAGGTGAAAACTTTTTCATGGATTACCCGCGTCAACTGCTTGATCTGCCAAGGATGCTCTTTAGCGTAACTTTTATCGCGCTGATGACATTAGCCTGTTTTTGGGTGGTGCAGCCTTTTATCCTGGGTTTTGCCTGGGCCAGCATGGTGGTCATCGCCACCTGGCCGCTACTGATCAAAATCCAGGCGTTATTATGGGGACGCCGTTCGCTGGCGGTGCTCGTCATGACCCTGTTGCTGGTATTGTTGTTCGTCCTGCCGCTGTCCGTGCTTATCAGCAGCGTCATTGACAACAGCGCGCCGCTGGTGGCGTGGGCGACCGAGCCAAACCGGCTCACCCTGCCGGCGCTGCACTGGCTGCGCGATGTGCCGCTGGTCGGCCATAAGCTTTATTCCGGCTGGCAGGCGACGATTTCCGGTGGCGGCGGCCCGCTGGTGGCCAAGATACAGCCTTACATCGGCCAGTCGGCGACCTGGCTGTTGTCGCAGGTGGCGCAGGTGGGCAGTTTTCTTATCCATTGCGCCCTGATGCTGCTGTTCAGCGTACTGCTGTATATCCGTGGTGAACGGGTGGCTCTGGCGGTGCGCCATTTTGCCATCCGCCTGGGCGCCGAACGCGGCGACGCCTCGGTCCTGCTGGCTGCGCAAGCCATCCGGGCGGTGGCGCTGGGCGTGGTATTGACCGCCATCGTGCAAGCGGTATTGGGCGGCATCGGGCTGGCGGTATCCGGCATCCCCTTCGCCACCATTCTGACCATCATCATGTTTATCACCTGCATAGCCCAGTTGGGTCCGCTGCCCATCCTAATCCCAGCCATGATCTGGCTGTACTGGAGCGGCGATACCACCTGGGGCACGGTGCTGCTGGTATGGAACTGCGTGGTCGCCACGCTCGACAATATTCTCCGGCCGATCTTTATCCGCATGGGCGCGGATTTACCGATCCTGCTGGTGCTGTGCGGCGTTATCGGCGGCCTGCTGGCGTTCGGGATGATTGGCCTGTTTATCGGGCCGGTGGTGCTGGCGGTATCTTACCGGCTGATCTTTGCCTGGGTGCACGAGGCGCCTTCGCCGAGTGAAATGCACGACCCCGAGAAACACCTCAGTGATTTGTCGGAATTCTAAGCTTAAATTTAATTCGCCAATATAATTTTTCCAGATGAGATAAAACTCATCTGGAAATTAATATACCAACATCATTAATTGTTAGCTTCTTTAACTTTTAATTTACTTATTCGGAGGATTCTTAATGACTCCGCCTCATGTAATTAATATTATTAGCACATCAATTAACTCAACTCACTGATTTTACATCAAGGTTTCCCCTGAGTTAAACGAATTGCTGTGTGTAGTCTTTGCCCGTCTCATAGGATGGGCTTTTTTTTCGCCTTTTTCCCCGCGCAGATTAATCATTGCCTTGGATATTGTTGCCATAAAAGGTGAGCTATAAATCTTTGGCTAAAACAAAAAAGCCGGGGGCGTCCCCGGCTTTTTTTTTCGGTGTTTTTCAGCGAACGGAATATCAGAGTTCGGCCAGGCTTAGCCAGGTCTTTACCACGGTATCCGGATTCAGGGACAAGCTGTCGATACCCTGCTCCATCAGCCAGGCGGCGAAATCTTCATGATCCGAGGGACCCTGCCCGCAGATACCGACGTATTTACCTTGCCCCTTGGCCGCTTTGATAGCCATCGACAGCAGGGCTTTTACCGCCTCGTCCCGCTCGTCGAACAATTCGGAGACTAATCCTGAGTCGCGGTCCAGGCCCAGCGCCAACTGCGTCATATCATTCGACCCGATGGAAAATCCGTCAAAGTGTTGCAGGAACTGATCCGCCAGCAGGGCGTTGGAGGGAATTTCGCACATCATGATGATTTTCAGCCCCTGCTCGCCGCGTTTCAATCCCTGGCGCGCCAGCTCATCCACCACCGCCTTGCCCTGGGCGACGGTACGCACGAACGGCACCATGATTTCCACGTTGGTCAGTCCCATGTCGTTGCGCACGCGTTTAATGGCGTCGCACTCCAGCGCAAAACAGGCTTTGAAATTCTCGGAAACGTAACGGCCCGCGCCGCGAAAGCCCAGCATCGGGTTTTCCTCGTCGGGTTCGTAGCGCTCGCCCCCCACCAGGTTGGCGTATTCATTGGATTTGAAGTCGGACAGGCGCACGATCACCCGTTTCGGCCAGAATGCCGCGGCAAGCGTGGAAACGCCTTCGGTAAGGCGGGCAATGTAGTATTCCTTCGGGCTGTCATAGCCCTGGATCAAATCGTTGATTTCCTGTTTCAGCTTCGGCGTCTGATCATCGAACTCCAGCAGCGCGCGGGGATGGACCCCAATCATACGATTGATGATAAACTCCAGTCGCGCCAGGCCCACACCGTCGTTGGGCAGCCCGGCAAAATCAAATGCCCGGTCGGGATTGCCGACGTTCATCATGATCTTCAGCGGCAGCGCCGGCATCTTATCGATGGCGGAACTGTTAACGGCGAAATCCAGCCGTTCCTGGTAGACGTAACCGGTATCGCCCTCGGCGCAGGAGACGGTAACCTCCAGGCCCTCGGCAAGGCGCTCGGTGGCGTCGCCGCAGCCCACCACCGCCGGGATGCCCAGTTCACGGGCGATGATCGCCGCATGGCACGTGCGCCCGCCGCGATTGGTCACGATGGCGGATGCTTTTTTCATGATCGGTTCCCAATCCGGGTCGGTCATGTCGGTGACCAGCACATCCCCGGCCGCGACCCGATCCATTTCGCTGATATCATGAATCACCTTAACCGGACCGGCGCCGATGCGATGACCGATGGCCCGCCCTTCAATCAGCACCTCGCCGCGGGATTTAAGCTGGTAGCGCTCCATCACCTGGCCGCGCGAGCGTACGGTTTCAGGCCGCGCCTGGACAATAAACAACTGGCCGGTATGGCCGTCCTTGGCCCATTCGATATCCATCGGCCGCTGGTAATGCTGTTCGATTTGCAGCGCCTGACGCGCCAGATCCTGCACTTCCTCATCGGTAAGGGCGAAACGGCGACGCTCGCGTTCGGGAACATCCTCGATGCGCACCTGTTTACTGTGTTCCTGGCTATCGGCATACACCATGCGGATTTTTTTCGAGCCGATATTGCGCCGGACAATCGCCGGTTTGCCCGCCGCCAGCGTGGGTTTATGCACATAGAATTCATCGGGATTGACCGCGCCCTGCACCACCATTTCACCCAGGCCGTAGGCGGCGGTAATAAACACCACCTGGTCAAAACCGGATTCGGTATCGATGGTAAACATCACGCCGGCCGCCGCCAGATCGGAGCGGACCATGCGCTGTACCCCGGCAGAAAGCGCCACGCCGCGGTGGTCGTAGCCCTGGTGTACCCGGTAGGAAATGGCGCGATCGTTGAACAGCGAGGCGTAGACGTGCTTGATAGCCGTCATGACGGCATCAATGCCCTGGACATTGAGAAAGGTTTCCTGCTGGCCGGCGAACGAGGCGTCGGGCATATCCTCGGCGGTGGCGGAGGAACGCACCGCAAACGACGCCTCGTCGTCATCCGCCGACAGCTGCCCATACGCGGCGCTGATGGCGTTTGCGAGTTCCGGCTGGAAAGGGGTATCGATAATCCATTGCCGAATCTGCTTCCCGGCCTGGGACAATGCGCCGATATCGTCGATATCAGTATGATCCAGCAGATCATAGATACGCTGGTTGATGCCGCTCTGATTGAGAAAATCATTAAACGCTTTGGCCGTGGTGGCGAAACCGTTCGGCACGGAAACCCCCAGGGCGGATAAATGGGTAATCATTTCCCCCAGAGAAGCATTCTTACCACCAACGCGGTCTACGTCATGCATTCCGAGCTGGTTGTACCATAATACGCTATCTGAATCATTGTCAGTCTGAGACATCTGATCATCCTTTTATAACTTATAATGAAATAGGGTATTGCTAGTGATAATGCCGGGTGTTAACGATTATTTGACAGAGCGTAGCATAAACTTTATTGCATCTGCCTAGGATGAATCGTGCCAGCGCCAAAAATCAGAGTTTGCCGCAATGGATTTATCGATAAAAACACCCTTAAAGCAACATGCGTACAACATCAGGAGAACATCATGGAACGCAGCGTATTCTTTATTTCCGACGGCACGGCCATTACCGCTGAAGTGGTCGGCCACGCGGTGCTGTCCCAATTTCCCGTCTCCACCACCAGCTATACCCTGCCGTTTGTGGAAACCGAGACCCGGGCCATGGCGGTGAGCGAGCAGATCAATGCGCTCTATAAACAGAGCGGCGTGCGTCCCCTGGTGTTTTATTCCATCGTATCGCCGGTTATCCGCACCATTGTGGAAAACAGCGCCGGATTTTGCCAGGACGTGGTCCAGGCGCTGGTGGCGCCGCTACAGCAGGAACTGGGATTGGCACCGGATCCGGTGGCGCATCGCACCCATGGGCTGACCGCCACCAACCTGACCAAATACGATGCCCGCATCGCCGCCATCGATTACACCTTGGCCCATGATGACGGCATCTCGCTGCGCAACCTGGATCAGGCGCAGATTATCCTGCTGGGCGTGTCGCGCTGCGGCAAAACCCCCACCAGCATTTACCTCGCCATGCAGTACGGTATCCGCGCCGCCAATTATCCCTTTATCGCCGACGACATGGATAACCTGCGCCTGCCGGCGGCGCTGAAACCCTACCATGATAAACTGTTCGGCCTGACCATCGATCCGGAGCGTCTGGCGGCCATTCGCGATGAACGCATGAACAACAGCCAGTACGCCTCGCTGCGCCAGTGCCGGCTGGAAGTTAACGAAGTCCAGTCGCTGTTTCGCAACCATCAGATCCCTTTTCTCAACTCCACCAATCATTCAGTAGAGGAAATGGCGACCAAAATAATGGATTTACTGGGCTTGAACCGGCGCATGTACTAATGCAAATTGCATTATTTTTTTTGAATTCATCTGCTTTTGGTTTATTGTGATCGGCATCACTTCCCGGTATTTCCACCGTTGCGAAGAAGCCATTTTAGAGATTGTCCATGTTTAACACAGATGAATTGCGCACCAGGCGCATTGGTCGTCTTATTGAGCCGGCGAAGCTTGCCGAACTTTTGCCTCTCACCCCGCAGATAACGGATCATGTCAACGGCGCACGCCGGCGTATTGAAAATATCCTTCACGGCAACGATCCGCGCCTGCTGGTGGTGGTGGGCCCCTGCTCCATCCATGATACCGACGCCGCCATCGATTATGCGCGCCAGTTGAATACCCTGCGCGTTCGCTACCAGGATCGCCTGGAGATCGTTATGCGCGCCTATTTTGAAAAACCGCGCACAGTGGTCGGATGGAAAGGCATGATTTCCGATCCTGGCCTGGACGGCAGCTATCGTGTCAATGACGGGCTGGCAGCCGCGCGCCGCCTGCTGCTGGCGCTGAATGAAATGGGGATGCCCACCGCCACGGAATTTCTTGATATGGTGATCGGCCAGTATATTGCCGATTTAATCAGCTGGGGCGCCATCGGCGCCCGCACCACTGAAAGCCAGATCCACCGGGAAATGGCGTCGGCGCTGTCATGCCCGGTCGGGTTTAAAAACGGTACCGACGGCAACACACAAATCGCCGTTGACGCCATTCGCGCCGCCCGCGCTTCCCATATGTTCCTGTCGCCGGATAAGCAGGGCCAAATGACCATTTACCAAACGTCCGGCAATCCCTACGGCCATATCATCATGCGCGGCGGGCGCACGCCTAATTACCACGCCGCGGATGTGCAGCAGGCCTGCGCCCATTTGCAGGAGTTCGGGCTACCGCCGCATTTGCTGGTGGATTTCAGCCATGGCAACAGCCAGAAGCAGTATCGCCGCCAGCTGGACGTGGCCGAATCGGTATGCGCGCAGATACGCGGCGGCTCACGGCGGGTGGCGGGCGTGATGGCCGAAAGTTTCCTGGTGGAAGGCAGCCAGGCCCTGCTACCCGGCCAGGCGTTGACCTATGGCCAATCCATTACCGACGGCTGCCTGGGCTGGGAAGATACCGAAAGACTGCTGGCCATGCTGGCCAACGCGGTGGATACCCGCTTTTGAGCGCATGGACCCCGTCAAAATAGCGCCGAGCTTAGTTAACGCGCCAAGGCCGCCTGAAGGCGGCTTTTTAGATAATAATCCCCACAAAAAACGACGGCAATAAAATCTCATTTTTTGTTAAACCGCCACAAAGTATTAAGTTTTGATTCACCCGCGCAGTGATATGATAAACCCATGCTGGCAAATATTAACATCATTGCACCCGCACGATATATCATTCACCGATCACGACCATAATCTTGCCCGCATAATAACCCCATTAATCATTGTCAATCATAATGAATAAGGAAGAATTCATGCCTAACATGACAAACGCAATAGATATTAACTCTCATGGCAATATGCGGTGCATCGATCAAAAATTGATGACACATAGTTCAAGACATCCTTATACCGAAGCGGTTATGAATGTCAAAAATATTTACTTAGAAGATAAAATCAATAAAACTGAAATAAATGGACACAGCACTGCCCGAGATGGTGATGCACAAGTAGAAAAGAACCATGAGAAAAATATCGACTATTTATTTTGTTGCGTCAATGAACTCCGAAATAACCTGGATTGTTTATTGCGCCCCGGCAATACAAAATATATCGCAATTGAATTAATGGGGAACAAAAAATCCATACCCGCAAAAAACATCTCATTGCCCAGCGGCAGGTCAATTTATGCTGGGTATGTTGAGGAAAGATTAATTGTATCGGACGGCCGCAATTATCATATCGAACACTCCTGGCACACACCATTAACCTGGAAAGCAACTTTTGCCAATTTGCTTGCTCACCTTACCTACGCAAGCGGTTGGTCGAACGCAAAGGACCGGCCCGGCTGGATGCATAAAGCGTTTAACTGGCTTGGCAGCATGGGCGACCCGTTAATTTTCCCACAGGCCGACGGCAAGCCGTTAGTCCCTACCAATTTCACTTCCGGTAATGTTATTTACGCCGCGCAGGCTGATTTTTCGGCGCAGTTAGGCCCGGCAGACACGATTTCACGCGAGGAAAAAGACATTGAGACCACCATCTTATCACCGCCGGTCAAGCAGGCCTTGTCTTCTTCATCTGGGACCGATAAGGCCGTGAAGACCGCCGTTATTCCCAGTCAGTTAATATTTATTATCGATAGCCATGAGTTCAAAATTGCACCCGCGAATCTGGAAGCCGAGGCTCAGTTGCAAAGCCTTATACATTATTTTTTTCAGCAAAACGCAGCGCAGGTGGCCAAGCCCCTGACCATGCTACTTGAATTTGACGCGTATATCGGCCGCGAAATGGCGATTATGTTTCATCAGGGTTTATATCTTAAAGAAAAAAACAACTCGCTTAATATTATTATTTTCAAGATGATTTCCGAAAACATTATTTCCACCATGAACATATTGGCGTTAAAAGGCTCACCCACTGCCGATGACATCGCCAAATATTCTGAAGATCAAATAAGAATTGGCGATTACATTACTGATTTAGAACAAAGAGTGCTGGATGCCACTCGGCGTGTTGATACTAAAATCATCAAAGAGTTGGTGTCGCACATAAGAAATAAAGACTTCCCCACAGCCAAAAAGGAAATAATCGATAATATTAAGCAATCTACATTTGAGATGCGTGTTTATTACAAAAGATTGCTGCATTATTTCATATTATTCACTCAGGCCCTTGATGAATACCGACACCAAATGACACTGGACGATTTCCCTTCATTGGAAAAAGCTTTGTACATTAATTCCCAAGATATTTACAGTGCGTTGATTAGCGGCAACGCTGAACATTTGACAAACAGTTTAATAAAGCTAAAATTCCTTTATATCTTCGAATATACACGTTCCAATGGCATCAGTATATTTACATCAAATTTTATCGTACCGGGAGAAATATCAAACCTGTGGCATATTTTTGTTGAAGATGAAATTGAATTCGACAAAGAGGGGATGAATAAATTATTTGCCGAGGAACTAATAAGTTTCATTTATCAACACAAAACGTCGCACCTGCATTTCGATCAAGCTTTGGATTTAATCGAAATTTCCCGCCTAGATGAAATAAACACAAACGATAAAGGCAACTGGATGGAAAATAACATAAGCTATTTTTATCGTGCACAGGAAATATTATCAAATATTATCGAAGCTAACCAATTTGAAAAAGAAAAATTCCTTGAGAATATTTTTTGGTATAATGACTTCGTCAGCAGGCTTCACAATGACAAAACGCTATTCATTATGATGACATATTTAATTAATTTGCAAAAGCTATTTATTAATGAAGTGGTTAATTTTCGAAGCAACAAAAGACATATAGTTGCAACAACTCAGGAACAACGTATCGCAGCTGCAAAAATTGAAGCGGCACGCAATATATCCCTAAAGGAAACGCAAGAAAAAGATGATTATAGCTTAATACTGGAATATAATAATCTCGAATCAAACGGTCACTTAGAAGTTCTAACCAAGGCCGCGGTTGCCTGGTATATGTCACAACAAAATAATATCGATGATGGTTTTTTAAGCGCTATCAATGTACTCTATATACTCAAACACTTTATCTCGGCTCAACAGAAAATCTCACATGAGCATCACATTCGGCAGCAACAACCTTTCACCAGTGTTTTCCAGCTCAAACCTTCATCACAGATAGATTCGGCTGATGGATATTATAATCAATTCAGATACTACAAAATTCATGATTCTTTTTCTGAAGCACAAAAACTCACCATGATTGCCTTAAATAACTCAACTTTGAATTATTTAGATGTTATTTATCCACCAAAAGACATTATCTGCTTCAAGATATTTTCCCGCAATTACGTCACTAACCATTTATCCCCCTTTACAACGGTATATCTCCCTGCGGAAAATCTTGGCTATCTATCCATTGCAACATTACATAGCAACCGGCAGGTATTATTATCCACATTGAATGGTTTCCCATTCATCGCCGATATCGACACACCGGAAAAAACCGACATTATCCTTCAAATGAAATCATATTGGGCTAATTGCGATACTATTTTTTCGTTACGCAATCGGCCTCAGTTTCCTATTAATGAAACGACACTAGCGTCGCTATTCCCCAAAATCGACGCCAATAGTAATAGACTAACGTCCATGGTTGAAATACTGCTGCGTCCTCCCGAGGAGGAATCAATCGACATCGCCGCGCCGGCATATGGGTTGGTTGCCGTAAAAGATAATGATATAAATTTAATCATCACACCTTATACACCTCAGCAACAGAATACATTCCACCCCTTAAGCATCAACCACTCTTTACTAACAAATTTTGACTATATGAATCAGGCAACATTGATATCCATTGCTGATGAGTTGAAAGAAAAGTTATATGAAGCCACTTGGTTGGAATACATTGCCGCTTTTATCCCATTTTTCACCACGCTTTGCCGTCACTGGCATGATGAAGAGCATGAAATAAAATTTGAAGACGTTATTTTTGATATTTATGATCTAATGTTGACATTAGCTTCTTTTGCCGGGCAGTTTAAAAAAATATCTGAAAACACATTAAAACATGCCTTACATAAGGCCATCGAGCAGAAAATACGGCATGATCTTTTTAAAAAATTTGTCATCAACGAGTTAATCAACGCATCCCCGGAAATAGGGATAAAGTTTACCAAAACCGCTCTAAATGAATTTTTTTCTTACTTTAACGTTATCCATCCTTCAGGTAAGGCTTTATCGGTCTTTGTAGATAATATACAAGTTAACATTCTAGATTCAATAGCGATCGCTAATCGCGCCTTAAAATCCGATAGTGCGTTTAAAAAAAAACTCCGCCAACCTTGGAGAGCAAATGTAAGTGATAAGATATTAGAAACATTAAACACAGGAGTTGCCACAACAAATTCAACATCGGCTGAATTATTTTACGTCATCAATAATAATGACTACTTCCCGGTATTTTGGGATAAATATAACGGTGAATGGAGAATCATCAATTCACATGGCCCCAATTATAAAAACTTTGCTATTCCCGTTGCCCGCACCCATTCTGGCAACTGGGTTGCGAGCGCGGGGCAATTAGTGGACTTGAAATTTTCATCCTTCAGCATAAGTCCAATGAATCACAAGAAATTTGATAATAAAATAATCTTCATGGAGCCTATAAAAACAAGTAGTTATCAAAACATTTCAGATAATTATTTAATTGATTTCCATAAAAAAATATTACATTTTTATCTACAAAGGCATTATTACTCACAAAGGATAATTGGCGCCGAGATAGACATTAATGTTTTTCTGGATCACTCTTTTCATTTTTTTTCCATCAAGCAAGAAATACTGGCTTTACAAGAATTCAATGGATTTACTTATGATATAAAATCAAGCGAACTTGTGATAAAAACGTTAAGTGGCATTGATGATAGCAAAGTGCAATTCCGAGCAGTATGCGGCTGGCGCAGCAAGAACGACATGATGGCAGAAACATATTTCGCCTTGGCCATTAAGATAGGAGAGATGAAATACATCCTTGATTTAAATGAAATCCGTTCTATTTTTGGCTTCAATGACACAAGAGATGTTTTCACAGAAAACGAATGGGTCATGATGATGAATAACTCACCGTCTCCCTTTGAACTGATAAAATTTAAAGATTTTGAATTTATTGGTGATGCCAAATATTTTAATTATCGTGAGGCGACAGCACCGCACACTTATATAAAAAATGGGTTTTTACTAAAAGAGCCCTCTTGGTATAGATCATTAACTATAAAAACAAATACCAGTTTAAAGAACCTCAATGTTTTTCAAGAAACCATTATTAATCCTGAAATTCATTTAGTAGCAAGAGTATTGCGAAATCATTTCGAAAGTTATAATTTTAATGAAGAATTTATTTTATATGTGTTACTAAAATCTGCAATAATTGATAATGCGGGCGCCGCAAGATTATTAAATTTAATCACCCAGGCCAAATCCAACAGGGTGATGAGTCTAGCCATTTTAAGTAATCAGCAAATAATACCCTCTACCTCCGCCTTATTAAAAATCAATAAAGGTAAACTGATTGCTGTTTTTAATTATCTCGATCAGCTTGAGCATTTATTGCTATGTTTGGGTAATGGACGTTTCATAGGTTTGGGCAATGATTTTTTTGGTTTTGCACCCCAGGCAAGAGCCACGTTAATTATCGCCGAGCAGATGGGTACCTTCATCCATGGTCTGTTAAAACCTCATCATGTGGAACAAACTTTTACAGTATTCGCCGGTGATGCGTTCGGCGCGAAAGACGATGCCCCGGTAATGCTGGACGATGTTCCCAGAGAGAAAATCCCTGAATATTTTATCGATGGTCGCATAAAAAAATATCGGGAACAACATATTCCCCGGGAACAGGTACTGTTGGGTAAAGATTGCCATATATCCCGCATTAACGGAGCCACGCCGCGTTTATCTATAAAATTGCGTGGCACACCTTTTATGGTTAATCATATGGACGTTGTCGAGTTTTCCGACATCCTTAAAGGACTGAAATATTTAGATGGTGAGAAATTTGATTTGCGTAGTATTAACAGCATCGAGTTGACATCCTGCTTCAGTGGCTATGGAAGCCGCTATTCTACCGCGCAGGCCCTGGCTAATGAACTGGGGATTAGAGTTTATACTGTACCACCTTATATCAGTGATACTGTAAGGTTAAGAAGGCCTGAATGGTTTCATGACTATTATCCCGAAGAAGTTAGTATGAGCACGAAGGGCACTCCCAGCGAACTGCCGCATTGGACTCACCACCAGGAATATATCAAAGTGCAAAATATGCAGCGCGCAATGCACGAAATTTTGTATGCCATGCGCGACGTTATTCGCCGATTGGAATTCATACAACGCGGGCAAAACATTACAGACAGTCCCTTTCATGGTGTGTCCCAACACGTTCCTTTTATTTACATCGACATATTGCGGTTATTCTACCCACCTAACCCTCACCACCCTCTTATTATAGGGGATATAATATTGCGTCCCGATTCTCTTAAATTGCTTAAAGAAATTATCGCGGATTATACTATTGTCGCCGGCAACGAGGTTTTCATTATCGAACAAGCCTTTATGGATATTATCCTATCAATTGATGAGTATAAATATTTATCCAATCAATTCAATACTACCTCTCTTCAAGACTAAGCGCACGAGCACACTGTCTTAGCTCAAGCACAGAATCACTCAATGCCGGGCTCAGTCAGGCGGCGGCGCGGGAAAGTCGTTAAACGCCGGTCCGTCGTCAAACGGACGGCGCGGAGTCTGGTGTGGCCCGGCCAAATGTGGCGTTGTTTTGTTCGGCCCAGCTGATTATTTGCTGGGCCAGAGAGTGGCGCAGGATAAGGTGGCGATTTTAAGAGGTCACGCCCATGTCGTGCCGCTACCCAATAAATGCAGCGTCTCAAACGCCTGAAACCCGCGCCCTACGCAGCGGGGGGCTGCCATGGAGAAAGAAGAACCCTGTAATACCGGTGTCTGTGCCACGGCGCTAAGACGTTCAAGTGTCGAAAGACTGGCGGCATTTTTTTACTGGCGACGACGTCAAATCAACAGGCTAAATACGCCGCGCCCGCCTATCGGCTTTATGCCAGTTGACATTGCATATGTCGTCATAGCTGTCCGATGCATGGATAAGCATAGGCGAAAGACTATTTACCAAACGACGGGTAACCGTAGCGGCCATATCATCATACGCGGTGGCTACCTGGGCTGACAGTGAACAGCCACCTGAGCGGCTGGCCGGTGCGGTTGATTTGCGCAGCCGACGGCAAAAAGCAAGTTAAGCCAGCCTTTATGGGCCGGCATCAAAGGTTGCCCTTCCCTGCGGCTTTTTTATGGCGGATTATCACCGCGTCTCCCCGACTTAACCTCTCAATCAATTAAACAAAATCTTATTAAAGCTTAATTAAGCTACTCGTTTATATTATGGTAGGTCACTAACTCCTTGCATAACCAATAATACCAACCGGAAATAGGTCGTACACCATTTATCATTGACGTTATCTGGCCCGTACTCATTTCGCCCTCAACCTCGTGAGCATAAGCACAACTTAAGGAAATATATGGTTAATTTAATCAATTACGGCACATCCAATGCCCCATCGGCGTCATCTTTTTATTTGAAACCAATAAATAGTTTGCATTCATTTTCAAAAGTTATCATTAAAGCTAGAAATATTAATCACCCAAAAGAGCCAGATATTCGCCATCAAGGAAACCAGACGGGTATTGCCGGCGACAAACAGCGGTCCACGCCGGGCTCAGATGATAGAATTAATTATTTATATCAATGTGCAAATGAATTGATTCGCAACAAAGACTGCTTACTCACGGCCGGCGGCGTTCGTTATATTAATATCACGCTAATGGATACAACAATTAATCTCCCCGTCAGGCATATTACTTTGCCTAGCGGCCGGGCTATTCTAGCGGGATATTTGGACAGCCGGTTGGTTGTGGTCCACGAAAATAATTATTATATTGAAGATCTGCTGCAGGCGCCCCTCACTGTCACCTCGGCGCTGGGCCAATTGCTGGCGCACCTGGCTCAGGGATATAACACGGGGTATATCCTGGCGCGCCCGGCTTGGCTGGATACGGCTTTAAACTGGTTCGCCAACGCGCGGGATCCGCTGATATTCCCCCAGACGAGCGGCCTGCAGCTCCATGAGCCCGCAGGGCGCCAAACCCTTTATTCAGCCGCTGCCGAGATATCAGCGCATCCGGCCCCCGCGGGCGATAGCCCACGCCCATTAGAAGTCAAGCCGGCTCCGGCGCTTCCAACAGACGCCGTGATGCCCCATCCGCTCGGTGCGCGCACTGATGGCTCGCCTGAGCTTGGCCGCTTTTTCATTGATGACCAGGAATTCAACCTTACACCCGCCAACCCCGCCGGCCGGGCGGTGTTACATGAGCTGGGGCGGGAATTGCAGGCGACGGGCGTTAACCTTGCCAACGGCAATCGCGAGACGTTAATAGAGTTAGACAAGCTTATCGCCGCCAAGGCTGAAGATATATTTTATTATGGGCTTTATTTTAAAGACAAAGCGTATGTACTGCACGTACTGATCCTTAAAACGTTAACCGAAAAACTCTTGACGTCGTTGCTGGGTTTAAGCGCAACAGACACCGACGGTCATCGCCTGATCAAACAGCATATGGCTGATTATAAAACTCTGCACGACTATATTCCGGATATAGAAGGAAAGCTTGTCGAGGCTTATGAAGATATCAATATCGATATCATTAGTCATACTGTAGCTTTGCTGAAAAACAGGGATTTCGCCTCAGTCGTAAATGAACAGATATTAAAAATAAAAAATACCTCATTTTATGATCATGCCTTTCATGTCGAAATATACAACACGCTCAAAGTCATGAAAATAGCTCATGATGAATATACCGCACAGCTTTTCCAAGCCGACCATACCACTTTGGAACGGGTCACTTACACGACCAATCAGGATATTTACACCGCACTGATTGATAACAATAAAAAAGCCTTAACCGAGAGCCTGCTGAAATTAAGGTTTTATTATATATTTGAGTATACTCGTTTTAATGAAATAAGCGTTCATACTAATAACTTTTTATTGCCAGGAGAAATGACCAATCTTGGATACCCTTTCGTCGCTGATGAAACTATAATTGATATTGCGGATATGGAAAGACTCTTTATAAATGAGGCGGAAAATTACATCCATTTTAGGCATAATAAGCATACCCATCTAAATTTTATTCTTAAAATGGTAGAGTTATCTCGGCTGAATGAAGTTCAACCTGAAGACGAGGCATCCTGGCAAGAAAAAAACATTGCACCCTGGGACCAGGCATATGCTATTTTATCGGAAATACTGATTGCAAATTACCAAGAGCAAGAAAAATTCCACACAGAGCAGAAATGGTATAACGACTTAAAAATAAACTCACATGCATATAAGTCAACGCTTATATTACTTGCTTACTTCAAGAATTTGCAAAGAATATTTATAAACATCATTGATTATTTTAGGGGCAAAAATATAACCCTTGTGGCGGATAATGCTGAACAATATATTGCTGCGGCAAAAATTGAGGCGATGAGAACCGAAACTAAAAAAACGCAAGGCCACCATACAGATTATCAGATGCTTTTGTCATATCAGCGACGGGTTTTGGAAGGTGATGTTGAACTTATGATGAAAGCCTCCGTATTTTGGTATCTAAGCACAAAAAACAATTTTGATGAAGACCTATTGTCTTCATTACAAGCATTGTATATTCTAAGAAGTTTTGTCAGCGAACAACAGCATTTTTTCATTGAGTATAAAACGCGCGAACAAGTGGGCCATTTAAGCATTTATCAATTGTCACCTTCAGATAAAAAAGATTCTTTAGAAGATTATTATAAACAATTTTATGATTATAAGCATTTTTACGCCGGTCATGAAGCCCGTAAAAGCAGCCTGGCGGCGATTAACTTGTCCGCAATCGATTATGTCGACGCCATATACCCGCCAAAAGAAATATTTTGCTTTGAAGTTCTCTCGCGAAACTATGTTTCTAACAGCCTATCCCCGTTTAATTATGTTTATTTCCCCCATAAAAATATTGGCTACCTCTCACTTTTGCGATTACAAAGCGGCAAGCTTTTTCTTTTATCAACCCTTAGCGGTTATGTCTTTATCCATGACATTGATAAATTTGATAACCAGCCTTTTGTGCAACAGATGATTGCTTACTGGCGCGGCTATAACGCGAATAAGCAATCGGGGCGCCCAGAGCCGCTGGGGTGCGGGGCTGATTTCCTGGCGGGACTGTTTCCTAATATCGACGCTAACAGCGGCGATCTTACCACCATGATCGACCTGGTGCTTTCTCCTCCGGAAGACGAGCCCATGGGTATGCATGCGGCGCCCTTTACGCTGGTTGCAGTCAATAGTAGCGATATCATATCATTGATCAAACCCTATATTTCACAACCGATTGACTCGTCACCGCCGGTAAGTCTTGATACGCCGCTGATTAACAATATTGATTATTTGTCTCATGCGACACTGCTTACCATTGCCGATCGATTGAAAGAAACGCTGCGTAACCATAGTTGGCCTGAATATATAGCCTCGTTTATTCCTTTTTTCGATACGCTTTGCAAACACTGGTATGATAAAGAGCATGAAATAAAATTCAATGAAATCATGTTCGATCTATTTGATCTCATCACCACGATTGTATTTATGGGGGGGCAATTTAAAAAAATCTCTGAAAACACATTAAAACATGCATTATACAAAGCCATAAAAAACAATACACCGCGAGAGATGCTACAACGATTTATTCTTAATGAATTAGTGCTATCCGCACCTGAAGTGGGAAAAAAACTCGCCGCGGCGTCGGTTAAGGAATTTGCTTCTTTCCTTTTTCCGCTACAGCCTTACGGCAGCTTACTGTTTTTTCTTACCTTGAACATTAAAAATAAAATCACCGAAATTGTTTCAATCGTCAACGAAGCTATCAGAGCAGAATCACGGCGCAAGAAAAATTTGCGGCAGGCATGGAAAACAGATATTGATGCCCGTCTACTGGAAATAAAATCAACGGGTGTTTTGGTTGATAAAATCACGCAAAACAAATTATATTATGTTGTAAATGATAATGACTATTTCAAGGTTTTCTGGGATAAACATTATGGAGGATGGAGGATTATCAATAAAAAAATGACTAATGAAAAAGATTTTGCTGTGCCGGTAGTACGCAGCAGCACCGGCAATTGGATAGCCAGTGTCGGTAGTCGTTCCAGTCATTTCATTGCCTCCTACGATTTTTATGAAGTAGCAAAAAAAAACCGCAATCATATTGAGATAATACAATGTGAAGCTGCGCCCACCTTGTCAAAAAAACCGGATATCGATAACAGCACCATAGATTTCTATAAGCGCGTGATACGATTTTATCTTTATAAAAATGATTATGTGCGTGATATCATTAATCAAAACATACAGCATGAAAATTTTATTGGCAGATTTCATCGCAGCTTTTTCTTTCGCCAGGAGATTATTGATGCTTTAAAGTTTAACGGTTATAGCCAGGATGAAGAATTTTTGGTTTCCGCTATACGGGCCTTGACTGAAAAACAGGAAGGGATTATGCGTTTCCGTGCTATTTGCGGCTGGAAAAACAAGCATTCAACAGTACCTGAAACCTATTTTGCATTAACACTTGATATTGAAAATTATAAATTTATTATTGATCTTAAAGAAATGCGTGGTTCATTCATTTTACTGGATACCATGGATGTTTTCACCGAAAATGAATGGTTGAGCATGTATGACAAATCGCCATTAGAATTCGAACTCATTAAATATAAAGATATCGACTCATTAGAGGATGTTAATTATCTGACATACCGGGAGGCTACGTCGCCGTCCAGTATTCTTAAAAACGGTTTCTTGCTTAAAGAACCAGCATGGTATTTTCCTTTGATTATCAGAAGCAATAATGCTCCTGGCAAACTAAAATATTCAACCGGTTATATGCAATCATCCGATTTTCGTCTGGCCGCACGGGCATTACGCCATTCAACTTATACCTATACGTTTAAAGAAGAATTCCCCCTGCATGTTTTATACAAAACCAAAAAATTGGATAATGAAAGCGCAATAAAACTGACCCGAATGATAAACCAGGCAAAAATAGATAATTTTAATAGCCACGCCATTCTTTCCGACAAATTCAGGATAACATCCATAGAGAACATGCTCAAAATTAACGAAGGCAACCTTTTGGCGCTCTACAGCACGGCCAATTTACTTGAGCATCTATTGCTTTGTCAGGGCCACGGTCGATTTATCGGCGTAGAAAATCACTTTTTTGATCCCGACCTGCCGGCAAGGGTTTCCATCGTTATCGCCGAACAAATGGGCACGTTCGGGCAAGGGCTGCTGACGCTGCGCCACAACGGCAAAAACCTCTTCGTCATGGCGGGCAAGGCCTTTGGCTCGAAGATTGAGATCCCCACATTAATGGATGAACTTCCTCGTGAAAAAGTGCCTATTTATCTGAGTGGCGGCCAGCAAAGAGGCTACAGGGAGCAGCAGGTTTCGCGCGAAAAAATCCTGTTGGGAAAAGATTGTCATATCGACCTGATCAGTGATGCCAAGACGCGCTTAAGGATAAAACTGCATGGCGCGCCCTTTAATGTGAATAACATGGATGCCATTGAGTTTTCAGACATTGTCCGCGGGCTCCCGTATCTGGATAATGCCAAATTCAGGTTTCAGGATTTGGAAAGCATTGAACTTTTTTCCTGTTACAGCGGCTATGGCCGCCGCTATTCGACGGGGCAAATCCTTGCCAATGAGCTAGGTCTGCCTATTAAGGCTTACCCGTATAAAATCAGCGACGATATCCGCCAGCGCAGGCCTGAATGGTTTACCTGGTTTCGACCGGGTAAGCAGCATATGAGCCCGGCCCGCGGCAGCGTCGATTCCTCTCATGGTTCCGAGGATGGAAGCTTCAGCCAAAGCCAGAGGATACATCGCCGGTTGCATGATTTGATAAGCTTCGTACTGAATATGCATAAAAGAATTTTAGTCCAGCGCAACAAGCGCAATCGTGCGGCGGCGCCAAATAACACCACGGCGACGGGCCCTATCCCGGCATCAGCCCCAAATGCTGGTCAAATGCCGTTAATCTATCTGGATATTTTGCAGCAATTATATGGCTATGCCCCGCCCAACGCGGATATTCCCCTTCATATACAATCCCTTAGTCCGCAGTCCTTACATATACTGGATGCCATTATCGCCGAATATCACTTAACCGGCGAGGAGGAGCGCTTTATTGTCGAGCAGGCTTTTCTGGATGTCATACTCTCGCTGGACGAATACCGTTATCTGTCCGATTGGTTTGCGAATGAAATCTGTCCGGGCGATCGGCACTGATGGCATAACCGGACGGATGACGGATAAAGGGCGCGCGCGCAGGCAATCATCTCAACTTGAACAGGATATCTCCAAATGCCTGCCCCACTCCGGCGGCGGCGCGGCCAGGTCGTTAAACGCCGCATCGCCATCAAACGGACGGCGCAGGGCCTGGTGAAGCCTGGCTAAAAAAGCGGTGTCGTTTTGTTCAGCGCCGTCGATAGCCTGCTGGGCCAGATAGTTGCGCAGGATGATGTTGGGGTTTTTAGCCAGCATGGCCTGCCTGCGCCGATCGTTATCGACGTCTTCCTGCAGTAGCCGGCGGCGGTAAGACTGATACCAGCTGTCAAAACCCGCCAGGTCTTTCATTTCATCGCGTAGCGGCGAGCGCGGATTGCGAGCCTCGCTTTCACTTAACAAGCGAAACACCTGCGTGTAGTCGCTGCCTTCACGCGCCATGAGTCCAAGCAGGCCGGTGAGAATATCATTATCTTGTCGATCGCGCGTGGTAAAGCCCAGTTTGGCGCGCATCTCCTCGCCATAAGCGTCCATCAGCGCCGGTTCATAGCAAGCCAGCGCCCGCTCAAGAGAGTCGACCGGCATCAGGCCGGATAACGCCTGCGCCAGTCGATGCAAATTCCATAAACCCACCGCCGGCTGGTTGTCAAACGCATAGCGGCCCTGATGGTCGGTATGGTTGCAGATATAATCCGGCTGGTACGCATCAAGAAAACCAAAGGGGCCATAATCTATGGTAATGCCCAAAATCGACATGTTGTCGGTATTCATCACGCCATGGGCAAATCCCACCGCCTGCCACTGGGCAATCATGCGCGCCGTCCTTTCCACCACATCCGTCAGCCATAAACGGTAGCGATCTTCCAGGCCCAGCCATTGCGGCCAGTGGCGGCCGATAACATAATCCGCCAACTGGCGTACCTTATCGGGTTCGCGCCGGTAGTAGAAATGCTCGAAATGCCCAAAGCGCACATGGCTTGGCGCCACCCGCAGCAGCATGGCGCCCGGCTCCGCTTTTTCGCGCCATACCGGCTCGTCGCTGGTGACGATGGTCAGTGCCCGCGTCGTGCCGATGCCAAGATAATGCAGCGCTTCGGACGCCAGAAACTCGCGTACCACGGAACGCAGCACCGCGCGGCCGTCCCCCATGCGCGAATAGGGCGTGAGGCCGGCGCCTTTCAGATGCCAGTCCATCGACCTTCCGTCCGCCAGTTGCTGTTCGCCGAGCAGTATGCCGCGCCCGTCGCCCAGTTGGCCCGCCCAGGCGCCGAACTGATGGCCACTGTAAACCTGCGCCAGCGGCTGCATGCCGGGCAGCAGCTGTTCGCCGGACCATATCGCCGCATGCCGCTCGTCGAACAGTTCATCGGCAAGAGCCAGCTCGCCGGCCAATGCCGCGCTATGGTAAAGCAATCGCGCGCCGCGCAGCGGCGTGGGCGCAAGAGCGGTATAAAAACCGGGCAACTGGTGGAAATAGCTATTCTTGAATATCGGGGTCTGTGCCATGGTGCCTCCTTACTCAAGTGTAGAACGTCCGGCGACATACCTGTAGTGCGACCACCGGTCTCCCCGTCACCGCTTGCCGCCGCATGAGCCATGGCCGGCCATGCCGCCGGGAAAAATTCCTTTTAGCGCACGGCGTCGCTCAACCACGCGCTGACGTCTTCCAGCGCGTCGCGGTCCTGCGCAAAATCGGCCATTATCCGCCGGCAAGCCAATGCCATATCGGCGGGACGATAGGTTACGCCGGGCAATGCCCTGGCCAATGCCTCCAGGGGACTGGGATTCAAACTGTCGGTAAAGAGTTGGCAGCGGGTTATCACGCCGTGTTCCATGTCCATATGCAATTCCACCCCGCCCCAGGCAAAACGCGCATCCAGCGTATGGCTGAAGGCCGGCGCCTGGCCAAAATTCCATTCCCAACTGCTTTGTTTGGCAAATTGCGCGGCAAACCCGGGCAGGTCCGGCACCTTGTCCGGCGAAATGATTTCGGGCATCACCGGTTCGCCATACCATTGGCTGAACGCGTCGCTCAGGTAGCGGCATAACTGGTGATGCTCGATAGCGGGCAGCACCTCGACAAGATTGGCCACTCTGGCGCGCACCGAGGAAATGCCCTTTGCCTGTAATTTTTTCACATCGGGATTAAGGTATAGCGCCAGTCGATCCAGATCGGCGTTGAGCAGCAGAGTGCCGTGGTGAAATCCCCGATCAGCCGTTTCGCGATAGGCGGAGCCGGAGATTTTACGCTCGCCGTCGGAGGTGCCCAACACCAGGTCGTTACGCCCCGACGCGGTCGCCGCGATGCCCATATCGCGCAGGCCATTGAGGATAATTTGGGTGGAAATGGATTTATCATAGCCCGGCTTGCCGGCCATAAAAGTGAAGCACGTATTACCCAGATCGTGAAATACCGCGCCGCCTCCGCTGCTACGCCGGGCCAGTTTGATATGGTCCTGCGCCATGCGCCGGGTATTGCATTCTTTCCAGGGATTCTGCGCGCGGCCAATCACCACCGTATCCGCATTGCGCCATAAAAACAGCACGCGTTGGGTGGCCGGCATCTGGCGGAAAATACACTCTTCCACCGCCAGGTTAAACCAGGGATCGTAGGAATCGGACAAAAATAGCCGCAGGGATGACATACTTTCTCCCGTCGTGACGACGTTAAATCAGCCGGTTAAATACGCCGCGCCTGCCAATAGGCTTTGCGCCAGTAAACATTGTCCAGCGATGAGCGTATGACGCCGCGGCTGGTCGAGGCATGGATAAACAGATCGTCGGTATCATAGATACCCACATGCAGTCCGTTGGCGCCGCTGCCCGTTTTGAAAAACACCAGATCCCCCGGCAATAGATCGTCACGGGAGATGCGCGTGCCGACTTTAGTCTGCGCCTCTGTGGAGCGCGGTAATATGATGTCAAACCGGTCCCTGAAGGTGCGATAGACAAAACCGGAGCAGTCCACCCCGTCCTGGTTCAGACCGCCATAGCGGTAGGGCGTGCCGTGCCATTGGCGCAGCTGCGCATGGAGACGGGATTGCACCACGCTGGCGTTGGCCAGCCGCGGGTCGGGACTGGGCGCATGGTGGCTACAGCCGGTAATCAATAACGTTACTGCCAACAGCCAAAAGGACATCCGTCTCATTTTCTACTTATGACTCTTTATATTGACCATGCTGATTAAGAAGCGCCCGAAATCATCCGCTGCGACGGTAAAGACGGGCCCGATGCCACCAGCCAGGGGCGCTCGCCGGCCTGGAGCAGGGTAAAATCCACGCCGAACACCGGCGAAAGGATCTCGGGACGCATAACCTGCCCCGCGCTGCCCTGCGCCGCCAGGGCGCCGGAAGACATAAGCCACACCCGGCCGGCATGATGCAGGGTATGGTTAAGATCATGGGCGCAGATCAGCACGCCGAGCCCCGCGGCCGCGACTTCCGCCAGCAGCGCATCCAGGGCCACGCGCTGGGCGATATCCAGGCTGGCGGCGGGTTCGTCGAGCAGCAGTAGCCGGCCAAGGGGGTTCACGTCCGGCCAGATCTGCAGAAACACCGCCGCTAGCCTTACCCGTTGCCATTCGCCGCCGGATAGCTGGCTTAACGGCCGGTCGAGTTTATCCGCCAGCGACAAGGCCGCAGCCAGGTATCCTACGGTTCGATCAATCGCGGCCTCGTCGGCGTTGCGCGGCTGATGCAGCATCAGATACTGGAATACCGGCATGGCGGTGGAGGGCAGCGCCTGCTGGCATAAATAGCCCCGGCGCAGGGCCAGGTCGGCGCCATGCCACTGCCCCACCGGCCGGCCGAGCAGGCTGACGTCGCCCGCCGACGCCATCAGGCCGGCGATACAGGCCAGCAGCGTGCTTTTCCCCGCGCCGTTAGGTCCGATGATATGGATCAGGCTGCCGGGCGGTACTTGGACCGATATCTTCGCCAGGCGCCGCGGCACCGATACGCGCCGCAGATCCAGTAATAACGGCGGCTGCATGGCCGGTGCGCCGTTTATTGCGCCAGGGCCCGTTTGACGGCATCGAGGAGAATGGGATCCTGAGGCGTCATATCCGGGGCAAAGCGTTCGAGGACGGTACCGTCGCGCCCTACCAGGAATTTTTCAAAATTCCATAAAATATCCTGCGGCTGCTTAGGCGCGCGCCCTTTTCCCGCCAGACGCTCATAAAATGCGCTGCCCTGCGGTTTTATCGCCGTGGGTTTCGCGGCGATCAGCGTCCGGTAAAGCGGGTGGCGCTGCTCGCCGTTGACTTCAATTTTACTGAACATGGGAAATTCGACGCCGAATGTCCCGCGACAAAAGGCCAGTATCTCTTCATCGCTGCCGGGTTCCTGGCCGGCAAACTCATTGGAGGGAAAGCCTAAAACCTCCAGCCCCTGGGCATGCCAGGTTTTATAAAGCGCTTCCAGTCCTTCGTATTGATCGGTCAGACCGCATTTCGAGGCGACGTTGACAATCAGCAGTACCGAGCCACGGTAATTTTCCAGGGTGGTAACTTCCCCGGTAATGGTCTTCAGCGGCAGGGTATAAAGGGTATCACTCATCTGAATCTCCTACGGGTTACAGTTAAAATCAGCAGCTTAACGCCATACACCAGCTTATCCTCTTATCCGGATTAATAGCCAGATAAATATCGGCGAGCCAAGGGTGGCGGTTACCACGCCTATCGGCAGTTCCGCGGCATACAGCGCGATGCGGGCAATCACATCCGCCAGCAGCAGTATGCCCGCGCCGGCCAGGGCGCAGCCGGGAAGCAGCCGTCGGTGATCGGTTAATCCCCATAAACGCAAGATATGCGGGACCACCAGGCCGATAAAGCCAATCACGCCGGCCAGGGCTACGCTGATGCCCACCATCCAGCCGAAGGCCAGTACAAACACATTGCGCCAGACAAACACCGGTAAGCCCAATTGCATCGCCTGCTGTTCGCCCAAGGCCTGCAGGTTCATCACCCGGCCCTGCAGGCACAGCCAGAGAATAAAGGGCAGCAGGGACAATACCAGCCATTTGTCGCGCCAGTCCACGCCGCCAAAGCCCCCCATCATCCAATATAATAATTGGCGCAGATCCAGGCTGGTACTGAAATAGACCGCCCAGGTCATCACGGCGCTGCAAACAATGCCAAGCGCGACCCCGACCAGCAGTAGCCGGGCGTTGGAGGCGCGGCGTCTGGCAAACCACAGCAGCAGCATCGTAATCGCCAGCGCGCCGGCCACCGCGCACAGACCCAGGCCCCACACCGGTATCGTCCCCCGGCCAAGCAGTACGCCGAGGGTAAGCGCTACGCCTGCGCCGTTGGCCACGCCCAGCAATCCTGGCTCGGCCAGCGGATTTTCAAAAATATTCTGCATCGCGGCGCCGGCCAGCGCCAGCGCCGCGCCGACGGCCATCACCGCCAGGGCGCGGGGCAGCCTCAGTTGCCAGATGAACATGCGGGGCGTGTCGTCAAGCCATTGGGTCGGCCAGTACCAGACATCGCCGGCGCACAGGCTCACCAGCAGGGCAATAAACACAAACAGCGCCAAAACGCGGACGCGCGCGGCATCGCGACGGGATTGCCGATATTTCAGATCGCTGAAAAGTGGACTGTTTGACGGCATCATCACTTAAGGTCCGGTAATACAAGGTTATCTGGGCACGGAAAACGGGCTTTTATCCTACCGGGATTAACGGCAAAGCGGTAGCGCCAATGGCGGGAAAATGAAGGTTGTGATATCGACGGGATAAACGGCGTTTTACCGGCGGGGCGGGAAGTACTGAAAGAAAAAAAACCGGCGCCATAAGTGGGGAATCAGATGGCGCCGGGTAAGGTGACCCATAGGGTCAATATTAACTCTGTTGTTATTGTTGCGGCTGTTTTATCGGTTCACCGCCGCTTCCCTGGTGTTGGTTTTCCTGACTTTTGCTCTCATGGCCGCTCTGTGCCTGTCCCTGCTTGCCGTTATCACCATTGGGCTGGGCGTGGGTATTATGATCGTCGCCGGTATTGCGGGACGTTGTTTTATGCGCTACCGGCTGCTGGCGCGCCTTGGCGGTTTTACCTTGTCCCGCGGGCGGCTTGGGCGACCAGCGGCCGCCATCCCAATATTCGCCGCGGGTGTTGCGTTCGCCTACATACTTGCCCTTGTGTCCACGCCACCAGGTCGGAGTACGCCAGTCATAGCCATCCCAGTAATAGCCCCGATCGTTACGCGCGCCGATTTGCACCGAGACGCCCTGGGCAGAGGTATGGACCAGCATGCCCGCCATGGCGCCCGTGGGGATGACGCAAGGCGTTGCCAAAAGAGCCATGGCCAAAAATACTGCTTTTTGTTTCATATTCTGTGTCCCTGAATCCATTTGCAGTGGTTATAACAGCCGCGGCAAAATGCCACTATCAGACAAGCACGGATTTGCATTACTCTTACGCTAACCTGACGAAATACTCACACTGAGCCCCGATGCTTTACGGCGAACTGCCGCCCACTGCCCCGCATCCCTAAACGGGCTTTGGCCGGGTTTAATGCGGCTTCGGCCTGATTATTTCATTGCCGCCCTGGTGCGGCTGACCGCCGCCGTTCTGCTGCGGCCGGTTATCATTGCCGCCCTGGTGCGGCTGACCGCCGCCGTTCTGCTGCGGCCGGTTATCATTGCCGCCCTGGTGCGGCTGACCGCCGCCGTTCTGCTGCGGCCGGTTGTCATTGCCGCCCTGGTGCGGCTGCCCGCCGCCGTTCTGCTGCGGCCGGTTATCATTGCCGCCCTGGTGCGGCTGCCCGCCGCCGTTCTGCTGCGGCCGGTTGTCATTGCCGCCCTGATGCCACTGCCCACCGCCGTTCTGCTGCGGCCGGTTATCATTGCCGCCCTGGTGCGGCTGCCCGCCGCCGTTCTGCTGCGGCCGGTTATCATTGCCGCCCTGGTGCGGCTGCCCGCCGCCGTTCTGCTGCGGCCGGTTGTCATTGCCGCCCTGATGCCACTGTCCGCCGCCGTTTTGCTGCGGCCGGTTATCATTGCCGCCCTGATGCCACTGTCCGCCGCCGTTTTGCTGCGGCCGGTTATCATTGCCGCCCTGATGCCACTGTCCGCCGCCGTTTTGCTGCGGCCGGCTATCGTGCCTGTCGTTATGATCCCAGGTGGAAAATTCCTGCCGCCGGCTCGGTTCATGATAGTTGCGCCCGCGCCGGCCATAGCCTGGCGGCGGCGCTATGGTCCAGATACCGTTATACCAATACTGGCCCCGGTCGTTGCGCATGCCGTCAGGCATTTCCTCTATCCAGCGCCCGCCGTCCCAGTACCAGCCGAAATCATTACGATCGCCGATATCATCATCCTCATGTTCGTACCACCACTGTGGCGTACGCCATTGGTAACCATCCCAAAACCACCCGCGCTCGTTGCGTTCGCCGACATGCCGGCCGCGGTGATCGTACCACCAGTGCGGCGGACGCCACTCGTCGCCATCCCAGAAATAACCGCGCTGATCCTGGCTGCCCAGGTTAATCACCATGCCGGGATTATTGGTGCTGATAAATACATCCGCCAGCGCGCCGCAGGGCATCAGCAGCGCCAGCGCACATAATAAGGTGGTCTTTCTCATGATATCTACCTGTGATACAGATACGATTTGCCGCCGTTATAGCAGCGGCCAACGGCCGCCACTATCAGACAATGTCGCCTTTACGATAAACAGGCGATCCCCTTACCAAAACCTGACAATCCGCCATCCCGCGGGGCGCCGGTACGGATTTCCCCCGGGTGCTAAAAGAAGCGGGCATGATGATAATGCCCTGACGGGTAACGCATGCCGCCCCTTTCCCGCCGGCACCCGCCATGTTGACGAAAAAAAAGGCCGCACGGGGCGGCCTTTTCAGAGAGAGGACAATACATCACTCTTTAGGTGAGGCATTCTCGACACGGCTTTTCAACTTTTGCCCCGGACGAAACGTCACCACCCGCCGGGCAGTGATAGGAATATCTTCACCGGTTTTCGGATTACGCCCTGGACGTTGATTTTTGTCGCGCAGATCAAAATTACCAAAACCGGATAATTTTACCTGCTCGCCATTTTCCAGCGCTCGCCGGACTTCCTCAAAAAACAGTTCCACTATTTCTTTGGCATCCCGTTTGCTCAGCCCGAGCTTTTCAAACAGGTATTCTGACATTTCAGCTTTAGTAAGCGCCATAGGTTCAATCCCTCAAGGATGCTTGGAATCGCTGTTTTAGTGCCGCCACACATTTTGCTACGGTCGCGGCAATAGCCTCTTCTTCCAGTGTACGAGCGGTATCCTGTAGTATCAGGCTGATAGCCAGGCTCTTAAAACCTTCCGCTACGCCCTTCCCCCGGTACACATCAAACAAGTTTACGCCAACTACCTGATTTGCGCCAACTTTCTTACACTCTGCCATAATATCTGCTGCAGGGACACTTTCAGCCACCACAATAGCGATGTCGCGGCGGTTGGCCGGGAAGCGTGAAATGTCACTGGCTTCAGGAACTTTACGCGCTGCAACCTTATCCCAGCGTAGTTCAAAGACCAGAGTACGGCCATTTAAATCCAGCTTTGCTTCAAGTTCAGGGTGTATAACGCCAATAAATCCAATATGTTCCCCTGCTAAATACAATGCCGCGCTCTGGCCCGGGTGTAAAGCGGGATTATGCTCAGGTTTGAATTCAATATCAGCAAGTTTGCCGGTAAGTTCAAGTAATGATTCAAGATCGCCTTTCAAATCGTAAAAATCCACCGGCTGGCGCGCTAGATCCCAATGTTCGTCAAAACGCGGACCGGTAATGACCCCCGCCAGCATAAGATCCTGACGAATGCCGAGGTCCGCTGTTTTATCAGGAACAAAGCGCAGTCCACTTTCGAATAAACGAATCCGGTTTTGCTGGCGGTTCTGGTTGTAAACCACCGCGCCCAAAAGTCCACTCCACAGGGACAACCGCATGGCGGACATTTCCACCGAGATGGGGCTGGGCAGCAGCAGCGGCTCCTGGTCAGGGTGCAGCAGTGATTGTATCTTCGGATCGACAAAGCTGTAAGTGATCGCTTCCTGATAACCCCGATCCACCAGCAGCGTTTTTACGCGATTAAGCGGCAATGCCGCCTCCTGGTGCCGGGTCATTTCCAGATTGGCGCGCACGGGCACATTCGGAATGTTATTGTAGCCAAACACCCGGGCCACTTCTTCCACCAAATCTTCTTCGATCTCCATATCAAAACGCCAGGTCGGCGCCACCGCTTGCCAGTTGTCTTGCCCGGCGGTCACGGTACATCCCAGCCGTGACAGGATATCACCGACATCGGCATCGGGAACGCGGTGGCCTATCAGGCGATCGAGTTTTTCGCGACGCAGGGTGATGGTGGCCTGGCGCGGCAGCGCGGACGGTGCGCTCACGTCCACAACCGGCCCAGGCCGGCCGCCGCAGATAGCCAGCAGCAGGCCGGTGGCGCGCTCCATGGCCCGGTGCTGCAACGCGGGATCCACGCCGCGCTCATAGCGATGCGATGCGTCGGTGTGCAGGCCGTAGCGGCGCGCGCGGCCGGCGATAGCCAAGGGGCTGAAAAAAGCGCACTCCAATACCACATCCTGGGTGTCGGCGCTGATGCCGGAGAATTCGCCGCCGAAAATACCGCCCAGCGCCAATGCCTTTTCCCGATCGGCAATGACCAGCGTATCGGCCCGCAGGCGGGTTTGCGTCCCGTCCAGCAGCGTCAGGCTTTCGCCTTCTTCCGCCATGCGCACCACGATGCCGCCGTCAATGCGCTGCAGATCAAACGCATGCATCGGCTGCCCTAGTTCCAGCAGGACAAAATTGGTAATGTCCACCACCGCGTCCACTGAACGCAGGCCGCAGCGGCGCAGCTTTTCCTTCATCCACAACGGCGTGGGCGCGGCGACGTTTATCCCCTTGATCACGCGGCCAAGATAGCGCGGACAGGCGTCGGGGGCATCGACGCGGATCGGCAACCGGTCCTCGATAACCGGCGCCACGACCTCGATGGCCGGTATGTTCAGCGGCAGGCGGTTGATTAACGCCACGTCGCGGGCTATGCCGATAAGTCCCAGGCAATCGGCCCGATTAGGCGTAACGCTGATATCGATAATACGATCGTCAAGCTGCAAATAATCGCGGATATCGACGCCCAGCGGGGCATCCGCGGGCAGTTCGATAATGCCGCTATGGTCGTCCGCCAGGCCCAGTTCGGTGAAGGAGCACAGCATGCCTTCGGACGGCTCGCCGCGCAGTTTAGCGGCTTTGATCTTAACATCACCCGGCAGCACGGCGCCGATGGTCGCCACCGCCACCGTCAAGCCTTCGCGGCAATTGGGCGCGCCGCAGACGATATCCAGCAGCGCGTCGCCGCCGATATCGATTTTGGTCACCCGCAGTTTATCGGCGTTGGGATGCTGGCGGCATTGCGCTACCCGGCCCACCACCACGCCGGTGAAGGCGGGGGCGGCGTCGGCGACGCCGTCGACTTCCAGGCCGGCCATGGTGATCTGTTCCGCCAGCTCATCGCTGGTGATAGCGGGATTCACCCATTCACGCAGCCAAAGTTCACTGAATTTCATGTGCTCGTCCCGCCCTATTTAAACTGTTTAAGAAAACGCAGATCGTTTTCGAAGAATGCGCGCAAATCTGTGACACCGTAACGTAACATCGTCAAGCGTTCCATGCCCATGCCGAACGCAAAACCGGAGTAGACTTCGGGGTCAATACCGACATTGCGTAATACGTTCGGATGCACCATGCCGCAGCCCAACACTTCGAGCCATTTGCCATTTTTACCCATCACATCGACTTCGGCGGAGGGTTCGGTAAAAGGGAAATAAGACGGGCGGAACCGTACCTGCAGGTCTTCTTCAAAGAAATTGCGCAGGAAATCGTGCAAGGTTCCCTTCAGGTTGGTAAAACTGATATTGGTATCAATGATCAGCCCTTCCATCTGGTGAAACATCGGGGTATGGGTCTGATCGTAGTCGTTACGATAAACGCGTCCCGGGGCAATGATGCGGATCGGCGGCTGTTGATTTTTCATGGTGCGGATCTGCACGCCGGAGGTCTGGGTGCGCAACAACCGCGTGGCGTCGAACCAAAAGGTATCATGATCCGCCCTGGCCGGATGGTGGGCAGGGATATTCAGGGCGTCGAAGTTATGATAATCATCTTCAATCTCCGGGCCGGTGGCCACAGAAAAACCCAGTTCGCCGAAGAAGTGCTCAATGCGGGAAATAGTGCGGGTCACCGGATGCAGCCCGCCATTCTCCATACGTCTGCCGGGTAACGATACATCCAGGGTCTCCTGCGCCAGGCGGGCATTGAGCGCCTGCGACTCCAGGCTTTCCTTACGTTCATTCAGCGCCTGCTGCACCTCCAGCTTAACCTGGTTGATCACCGCGCCCGCCGCCGGCCGCTCTTCCGCCGGCAAATCGCGTAAGGTGGTCATTTGCAGGGTTAAATGCCCTTTTTTGCCAAGATATTCGACGCGCACGTTATCGAGCGCCGCGCTGTCCTGGGCTTGTGCGATGGCTGCTTTGGCTTGCACAACCAAATCTCTCAGATGTGGCATTGCTTTCCTCTTTTTCCGGCCTTAATGGCTTAATCGTTAATGGCGAGCAAAAAAAAACCTCCACACCGGGAGGCTTTAGCGCTATTTTTCGTTTCTTTTCTTACGCGCAAGCCCCCGGGATCAGGTGCTAAAGTAAAAAAAGAAGCGGAAAATGGCAGCATTCATGCTTGCATTACCTTAAACGTTGTCGGGGAAGTATCCGTTAGGTGATTGATACTAGCGTAATAAATAAATCCAAAAAATAAAAGAGGGAGTTAAACTCCCTCTCTCATTCATATCACGCCAGCGCGCCTTTCGCTTTTTCGGCAAGGGCGGTAAACGCCACTTTGTCGAATACAGCGATGTCTGCCAGGATTTTACGGTCAATTTCAATAGAGGCTTTTTTCAGGCCGTTAATGAAACGACTGTATGATATGCCGTTCTGGCGGGCAGCGGCGTTAATACGCGCGATCCACAGTTGACGGAACTGACGTTTCTTCTGACGGCGGTCACGGTAGGCATATTGGCCTGCTTTGATAACCGCCTGAAAGGCAACACGGTAGACGCGTGAACGGGCGCCATAATAACCTTTCGCTTTTTTCAGAATCTTTTTGTGACGTGCACGAGCTGTCACACCACGTTTTACGCGAGCCATATGCTCTCTCCTAAAGTCTTATTCGAACCAGTTAAAATGACGCTTATGCGTACGGCAGACATGCGATGACCAAACCCAGATCGCCTTTGGAGACCATGGATTTAGGACGCAGGTGACGTTTACGCTTAGTGGCTTTTTTGGTCAGAATATGACGCAGGTTAGCATGCTTGCGCTTGAAGCCGCCGGAAGCGGTTTTCTTAAAGCGCTTGGCAGCACCGCGTACTGTCTTGATTTTTGGCATTGTCTATTTCTCTACTGCGCATTGTTGATAAAATGAAGCAATGAGGCGAAGGCAACTTACCGCCGTTTGGCGCCAGGCTGCCCTACTTGTCAGGCCTTATTGTTTCTTCTTGGGTGCGAGCACCATGATCATCTGGCGTCCTTCGATTTTACTCGGGAAAGACTCAACTACCGCCAGTTCACTCAAATCGTCACGAACGCGGTTAAGCACTTCGATACCGATCTGCTGATGCGCCATTTCACGTCCACGAAACCGCAGGGTGATTTTGGCTTTATCGCCGTCTTCCAGAAAACGAATCAGGTTGCGTAGTTTTACCTGATAGTCGCCTTCGTCGGTACCAGGCCGGAATTTGATTTCCTTAACCTGAATAACTTTTTGTTTCTTTTTCTGCTCTTTGGTGGACTTGCTCTTCTCATAGAGGAACTTGCCGTAATCCATGATTCGGCAAACCGGCGGCTCGGCATTAGGGCTGATTTCAACTAAATCAACACCCGACTCCTCGGCTTTCTCAAGCGCTTCGTTGAGGCTGACTATGCCGATTTGCTCGCCGTCGATTCCCGTCAGACGAACCTCTGCCGCGCGAATTTCTCGGTTGATACGATTCGGACGCGCCGGTTGAACTCGTTTTCCGCCTTTAATACTTTATACCTCCAGTTGATGAAGATTACGGCTGCGTATCTCTTGCTGCAGCTTTTCAATAATCTCGTTAACGTCGATGCTGCCCAAATCGATGCCGCGGCGTGTACGCACGGCAACTTTGCCCGCTTCGGTTTCTTTATCACCGCAGACCAGCATATAGGGCACCCGACGCAAAGTATGCTCGCGGATTTTAAAGCCTATTTTCTCATTTCTCAAGTCCGCTTTTACACGAATGCCGGCTGCGGACAATCTTTCTGTCACTTTTGCGACGTAATCAGACTGATTGTCGGTGATATTCATCACCACAACCTGGGTCGGCGCCAGCCAGGTAGGATAAAAACCCGCATATTCTTCGGTCAGGATACCGATAAACCGCTCCATCGAACCCAATATGGCGCGATGGATCATTACCGGTACCAAACGCTCGTTGTTCTCGCCTATATAAGAGGCGCTCAGGCGACCCGGCAAGGAAAAGTCCAACTGTACCGTGCCGCACTGCCAGGCGCGATCCAGGCAATCAAGCAGGGTAAATTCAATCTTAGGACCGTAAAACGCCCCTTCACCCGGCTGATATTCAAACGCGATGCCGTTTTCAGTCAACGCGGCGGCCAGGTCTTTTTCCGCCCGATCCCAGGTATCGTCGGTACCGATACGCTTAGCCGGCCGGGTGGAAAGTTTAACCAGGATATTATCGAAGCCAAACGTGCTGTAAATATCATACACCATTTTGATGCAATTGTTTACTTCATCCCGCACCTGGTCCTCGGTACAAAAGATATGGGCGTCATCCTGGGTAAACCCCCGCACGCGCATCAGGCCGTGCAGCGAGCCGGACGGTTCGTTGCGATGGCAACTGCCGAACTCGGCCATGCGCAGCGGCAGGTCGCGGTAGGATTTCAATCCCTGGTTGAAAATCTGCACATGGCCGGGGCAGTTCATCGGCTTAATGCAGTATTCGCGGTTTTCCGAGGACGTGGTGAACATATGCTCGGCATAGTTTTCCCAATGGCCCGTTTTTTCCCACAGGACACGGTCCATCATAAAGGGACCCTTTACTTCCTGATAGTGGTACGCCTTGAGCTTCATGCGCACAAAGGCTTCCAGCTCGCGAAAAATGGTCCAGCCGTCATTGTGCCAGAACACCATGCCCGGCGCTTCTTCCTGCATATGGTACAAATCGAGCTGCTTGCCTATTTTGCGGTGGTCGCGCTTGGCGGCCTCTTCCAGGTGCTGCAGATAGGTGTTGAGCTGTTTTTTATCGCCCCAGGCGGTGCCGTAGATGCGCTGCAGCATTTTATTTTTGCTGTCGCCGCGCCAATAGGCGCCGGACGTCTTCTGCAGCTTGAAATGATGGCAAAAGCGCATATTGGGCACGTGCGGACCGCGGCACATATCAACATATTCTTCATGGTGATACAGGCCTGGCCGGTCGTCATGGCTGATATTTTCATCCAGGATCGCCACCTTATACTGCTCGCCGCGGGCGACAAACGTATCGCGCGCCTGCTGCCAGCTCACTTTTTCCTTAATGACGTCATAGTCTTTATCGGCCAGCTCGTGCATACGCTTTTCCAGCAGGTCGAGATCTTCCTGGGTCAGCGTCCGCTCCAGATCCACGTCGTAATAAAAACCTTTGTCGATTACCGGGCCGATGGCCATCTTGGTGTCGGGCCACAGCTGCTTGATGGCGTGTCCCAGCAAATGCGCGCAGGAGTGGCGGATGATCTCCAGCCCGGCTTCGTCTTTAGCGGTGATAATGGCCAGTTGGGCATCATCGGTAATCAAATCGACGGCGTCGACCAGTTCGCCGTTCACGCGTCCGGCAATACAGGCTTTCGCCAGGCCGGGACCGATATCGCGGGCCACATCAAGGGGTGATACGGGATGATCGAACTGACGCTGGCTTCCATCAGGAAGAGTAATAACAGGCATGGTGGTTTCCTTAATTTGCAGTGGTGATCCATACGCAAGACCACATACAAATTTAATTTATATAGTAAAATCAGAAGGTTGATTGTGCTATCTCGTTATACCTTACGAAATATGGACACAAAGGCGCGCACAATTTCTGTTAGCGCCGCTGTATGACACCGCAACCAGGGCCTGATAGTAACACCATGAACTTATTGGCATCTACAAAAATTTCCCTTGTTCCGCGCCCCCGTCCCCAGGCTCCCCTATTGCCTTAAGCGCCGGGATACGCCGCCGGGCCCGGCGGCGTGCGAAAATCCAGCGTCTGCCGTGATAGGCGTAAACAAAAGGGTGATAAGCGCTAAAAATCCATAACAATTGTGTCCCTTTGTATCGTCCGTGGTGCTAAGCTCCCGCGCGGCGACGTTTGTTCTTCAACATGCTCCGTTTCGTTGGAAATGATTCATGAAAATATCACTGGTTGTCCCTGTTTATAATGAAGCTGAAGCCATACCGCTGTTTTATAAAGCGGTGCGGGAATTTGAGCCCCTGCGGCAATTTGAAGTGGAAATAGTGTTTATCAACGACGGCAGCCGGGACAATACCGCTGAGATCATCGACGCGCTGGCATTGGCCGACAGCCTGGTTAAAAAGGTGGACTTTACCCGCAATTTCGGCAAGGAACCCGCCCTGTTCGCCGGGCTGCGTTATGCCGGCGGCGAGGCGGTCATTCCCATCGATGTCGATTTACAAGACCCGATCGACGTCATCCCCCGGCTAATCGATAAATGGCGCGACGGCGCGGATATCGTCCTGGCAAAACGCTCGGACCGCATGACCGACAGCCGGATGAAACGCACAACCGCCGAATGGTTCTATAAACTGCATAATAAAATCAGTTCGCCCAAAATCGAGGAAAACGTCGGTGATTTCCGCTTAATGTCCCGCGAGGTGGTGGATAATATTCTCACCTTGCCCGAGCGGAACCTGTTTATGAAGGGAATTCTTTCCTGGGTGGGCGGGCGCACCGCGGTAGTGGAATACTCCCGCGCCAGCCGCGTGGCCGGCGAATCCAAATTCAACGGCTGGAAATTATGGAACCTCGCTATCGAGGGCATCACCAGTTTTTCCACTTTCCCCCTGCGCATGTGGTCCTACATCGGACTGAGCGTCGCCCTGTCCTCTTTTTTCTACGCTATCTGGATGGTCATCGACAAATTGGTCTGGGGCAATAACGTGCCCGGTTATCCATCCCTGATGACGGCCATTCTGTTTTTGGGCGGTGTGCAGCTGATCGGCATAGGGGTATTGGGTGAATATATCGGCCGTATCTATATGGAAACTAAAAACCGGCCAAGGTATATAATAAAGAAATAAGCACAGCCCGATAGATGCCGGCAATCATGCCGGCGCTACGCCAGAAACGGAGGGCTATCTGGTGAAAACGGCGGGCGGCGTTTTTGCTACAGAATGCAAACATCTTTATAATCGGGGCTCAACAGAACATTATCATGGCGTATAAAGTGTCAAGTAAAAAAAATGGTTTTGCACCAAAAAGCAGCAAACCCGCCGAAGCGGGTTTGTTTGAATCAGCATGTCATCATGAGGTAAATTATACCAAAGCAGTAACGACAGCGACCCAAAAAGCCATGCATATCAATACTATGCTGGGCAACGTTAAACGATAGAACTGATCCATAACCACCTCACATTTACCTGACATCTTTTAAGAATAATCCTACGCCAATTCTTGTATAAAAAACAGGATCTGGATCATTCTTTAATACATTTAATCTATCAAAAACGCTTACTGGATCACGTAACGGACACCCTTTTCCCTCTTTTCAGCATGCCTTGCGGGTCGCTGGGCGTCAGTGCGTTACATCTGGCCGTTCACCTGCATCAAGACGCCTGACAATCCGGCTAAAACGACCAGTAAAAGCAGGCTAATCCACTTCCAACGTTGTTCTGATTTGCTATTCATCGCGTTCCCCCTCAATCGTCTATGCCTATATCGTCCGGCGGGGCAGAAACTTGAGCGAAAAAATAAAAATAATGACAGCGCCGCTTTTTACGCGCCTGGGACGGGTGGCGATTGGTGCTATGCTGGGAGCCATTTCATTATAAGGAGATTGTTATGACCCAAATAACGACCCTGACCCTGGCGCCTTCGCTGGATAGCGCCACCACCACCGACCGCATGTATGCCGAAGGCAAGCTGCGCTGCTCCGCGCCCCAGTTCGAGCCGGGCGGCGGCGGCATCAATGTGGCGCGGGCGATCGTGCATCTGGGGGGACGGGCCACGGCGCTTTTTCCCGTCGGCGGCCCTACGGGACGGCACCTGGCCGATCTGTTGACCGCGGAGGGCGTCACCGCCGTCGCGCTGGAAACCCAGGACTGGACGCGGCAGAACCTGCATGTCCACGTGGCGAGCACCGGCGAGCAGTATCGCTTTGTCATGCCCGGCGCACGATTGACGGCGGATGAATTCCAGCGGTTCGAAAGCCATCTGTCGGGACTGCCGCAAGGCTCGCTGCTGGTGATAAGCGGTAGCCTGCCGCCGGGTGTGAGCGTGGAAAACCTGCAGCATCTGTTGCGCGAGGCGCAACGCCTGGGACTGCAGTGTATCGTCGACAGCTCGGGTCCGGCGCTGAAAGCCTGCCTGGATGTCGGCAGCCTGGCGCTGGTCAAGCCGAATCAAAAAGAACTGGCCGAACTGGTCAACCGTGAACTGAACGATCCCGACGCGGTAAGGCAGGCGGCCCTGGAAATCATCAGACAGGGCAAAACCCAGCGGGTGGTGGTGTCGCTCGGTCCCCAGGGCGCGCTGGCGGTGGATAAGGATAATGTGTTCCAGGTGGTGCCGCCGCCGGTTAAAAAAATGAGCACCGTCGGCGCCGGCGACAGCATGGTGGGCGCCATGACGCTGAAACTGGCCGACGGCGCGGATTTGCTGGATATGGTGCGCTACGGCGTCGCGGCGGGCAGCGCGGCCACGCTGCATAAAGGCACCCGCTTATGTACCCTGGAAGATACCGGACGTATCTATGATTACCTGCGTCGGGAAAGTATGATCTAAGACCCTAAGCCCACGCCGCCGGATATCGGTTGCAGAATTAGCAGTTGACATCGGCGGCGTTCGCAACAACACTCTCTCAACGCTTGACGGAACGGCGCCCTGCGCTAGCCGCTCGTCCGGCTTTTTAGATTAAGCCCTTTCTTTTGAACCCGGTACGCGCCGTTTCAGGCCGTGCAGTTGCCGGTTCGCTCCAAGGCTCATCGTCGCCGCATCGCCGGCGGTTGCGCCGCGCTGCTTGTTTTTGCGAAGTTGTCACCGAGTTGTCATCAAAAAATTCATACCTTATCGGCAAAACGACTGTAGGGGGATATGACGATGTGGCACGCCATTAGCACCATGTTGGCAGAAAAATTTAACAGGGATGAAATCAGCGAACGGCGGGAACTGCCCGGCGGGGAGTTACACGCCGCCTGGTATCTCCGTTACGGCGAACACGCGGTGTTTGTAAAGTCCGATACGCGCGAGCTGCTGCAAAAATTCACCAACGAGGCCGATCAGCTGGCGATGCTGGCCCGTAGCCATACGGTGCGGGTACCGGAGGTGTACGGCGTCGGCAGCGCCAAGGATGAAAGCTTTTTGCTGCTCGAATTCCTGGTGGAGCGCCCTTTTGACGCCCACGGGGCCTATTGCCTCGGCCAGCAGCTTGCCCGGCTGCATCAATGGAGCGAGCAGCCGCAGTTCGGCCTGGATTTTGACAATGACCTCTCCACCGTAACGCAGCCCAACGCCTGGCAGCGCCGCTGGTCGGTGTTCTACGCCGAACAGCGTATAGGCTGGCAACTGCAGTTGGCGGCGGAAAAAGGGCTCTATTTTGGCGATATTGATAAGATTATCGCCCAGGTCGCGGACCGCCTGCACGATCGCCAGCCCCAGCCTTCACTGCTGCACGGCGATCTGTGGCCGGATAATTGCGCCAACAGCGCTCAGGGTGGCTTTTTATACGATCCGGCGTGTTATTGGGGCGATCGCGAATGTGATTTGGCCATGCTGCCGCTCTACGATCGGCTGCTGCCGCAAATTTACGACGGTTATCAGAGCGTGTGGCCGCTGGATAAGGGGTTTATCGAACGACAGCCGCTTTACCAGCTCTATTACCTGTTGAACCGGGCCAACCTGTTTGGCGGCGAGCATATCGCCATCGCCAACGAAGCTCTGGATAAAATACTGAGCAGTGATTAAGCGGAGCCATGCGGGCGGCCCTGCGGCTGCCCGCGCGTCTTCAGAGCATGCCGAGCAGCTTGAGGACAAAATAGCCCACCACCGCCAGGATAATGGGCAGGATGTATAAAGGAAAAAATTGCAGCAAAATCGTATGACGCGGCATCACGATCTTTTCTTCCAGCTGGGTACGACTCAGCCCCTGGCTGCCGCGGGCCTGCTCCAGCACCATCTGATCCTCGACCCCTTCGCGCACGTGCCTGACCTGGCGCGACATGCGCGCGCCGGAAGCCTGCAGGGCCAGGCCGACAAAAATCAGGAAATAAATTAGCCAGAACATCAGGTTAGCGCTAAACCCCTGGCCATCGAACACCGGTTGCGGCGAGTTGTACCAGAAAACATTCAGAAATGAGGTGTTAAAACGCAGCATATCTATCATGACATGGAAAAAATCAGCCATGACCGCATTGATTCCCTTATTTTGCTCACTATGCTGATAGAGAAATTTCAGGATAGAAATCACGGTAGAAAGTAAAGCCGGTATAAAAATAATCCATCCCGCGAGGCGTTTGATCACGGCCAGGCGGCCAGCTTGTTGATACGTCATGCGTTCCCCTTGTTAAACGACGCCAACCATAGCCCTTAAGTTTATCTATAATTTACCTTTTCTGCTGTGTTTTATTGGTGCTACCCTCTTTCCTCGCCCTTTTTTTGCAAACAGGAGCCCAAGGTATGGCGTTAACCCTACCCAAGGAAGCTGTAATATTTGATATGGATGGACTGATTATCGACTCCGAGCCCTTATGGCATCAGGCTGAGCTGGATGTCTTCGCCGCCATGGGCATGGACGTGTCGGTGCATGACGCGATTCCGGATACATTGGGTATGCGCATCGATCAGGTGGTGAAGGCCTGGTATCAGTTAAGTCCGTGGCAGGGGGCTTCTCTGGAGGAAGTCAGCAACAGCATCATTCAGCGCGCGTTGGCGTTGGTGGATGAACGCCGTCCGCTGCTGCCCGGGGTCGCCCATGCGCTGGAGACCGCCAGGGATTGCGGCATGAAGATTGGCATGGCCTCGGCGTCACCGCTGTTTATGCTGGAACATGTGCTGGAGATGTTTGACCTGCGCCATTATTTCGACCATCTGGCATCGGCGCAGAACCTGCCTTACAGCAAACCGCATCCTGAAGTCTATATCCAGGCGGCGTTAAGCCTGGGCGTCGCGCCTGAGCGCTGTACCACCCTGGAAGATTCCTTCAATGGCATGATTGCCACCAAAGCGGCGCGGATGCGCTCGATAGTCGTGCCCGACATCGCCTTTCGCGCCGATCCCCGCTGGGTGCTGGCGGACGTCAGGCTGGCGTCGCTGGCGGAAATAACGCCCGATCATTTGCGTTAACCCCGGCGCCGGCATCGCCGTCACTTCCGCCGCGCAGGGAGCCACCTGAAAACTCACGTGCGGGCGCCACGCGGCGGGATGGCGTGCTTCAGAGAAAATCGTCGCGCTTGGGCGTAAAGGTATCAATCAGCACGCTATTATCTTCCAGCGCCACCACGCCGTGCATCTCATGCTTTACCGCGCGGTAGGCATCGCCGGTTTTCAGTACCCGCTCATGGCCTTCGATGGTCACCTTGAAGCTGCCGGCGGCGACATAGGCAATCTGATCGTGGATGTCATGCTGATGCGGCGTGCCGATAGCGCCCTTGGCAAAATGCACGCAGACCATCATCAGGTCGTCGCTCCAGGTCATGATTTTGCGTTTAACGCCCTCGCCCACGGCTTCCCACGGCGTTTCTTCGTCAATATAAAAAGTCTTCATGCTTTATTCTCCATTAACCAACCCATTCCGGCGCGATCCTGACGAAGGGCGCGACGGGATACGACGTATTTCCGCTGCTTCATTTTAAGGTCCGGCTTGTGGAATGAAACCGAAAAACATCAAAAGCATGACGCTCCTCATAAAATAAATAAAACAATATTTCATTTTTATTGAATTCACATCCCGGTAGCACTATCATTTCAGCAATAAAAGGACAACGCTTTCCCCCGGGTCAAAGCCATACTACGTACATATTCTGAAAGAGAGGCATTACGACTATGCAAGTTCGCCAAAGCATTCACAGCGATCACGCTAAACAACTGGATACCGAAGGCCTGCGCAGCCAGTTCATGATCGAAAAGATCTTCGAAGAAGATGCCTACACCATGACCTATAGCCATATCGACCGCATCATCGTCGGCGGCATCAAGCCGGTCACCAAAGCGGTGACCATCGGCGGCGAAGTCGGTAAACAGCTGGGCGTGAGTTATTTCCTGGAACGCCGCGAGCTGGGTGTCATTAATATCGGCGGCCCCGGGGTGATTGTCGTCGACGGCAAAACCTACGAGATCGGCCACCAGGAAGCCCTGTATGTGGGCATGGGCGCCAAAGACGTGCAGTTCACCAGCGTCGACGCCGCTAAACCTGCGAAGTTTTACTATAACAGCGCCCCGGCCCATATGACTTACCCCAGCCGTAAAATCACGCTGGCCGAAGCCTCGCCGCAGACCATCGGCGACAACGCCACCAGCAATCTGCGCACCATCAATAAATTTATTGTTCCCGACGTATTGCCGACCTGCCAGCTAACCATGGGTTTGACCAAGCTGGCTGAAGGCAACTTGTGGAACACCATGCCGTGCCATACCCATGAACGCCGCATGGAAGTCTATTTCTATTTTGATATGGATGAAGAAACCGCGGTATTCCATATGATGGGCCAACCGCAGCAAACACGTCACCTGCTGGTGCATAACGAACAGGCGGTGATTTCACCGAGCTGGTCGATCCATGCCGGCGTGGGCACGAAAAACTATACCTTTATCTGGGGCATGGTCGGCGAAAATCAGGTTTTCGACGATATGGACCACGTAAAAGTCAGCGAAATCCGCTAATTATCCCCGGCCGGCGTGTTCCGGCCCTTTAAACACACTACGCTGGCGATGTCCTACCGCCGCCAGCAATGAGGTTCTGGTATGATTTTAGATTCATTCAATTTGCAGGGTAAAGTGGCGCTGATTACCGGTTGCGACACCGGCCTGGGTCAGGGCATGGCTATCGGCCTGGCGGAAGCCGGCTGTGATATCGTTGGCGTCAACATCGTCGACCCTGAAGAAACCATCGCCAAAGTGACCGCCCTTGGCCGTCGTTTCCTGAGCCTGACCGCTGATTTAACCAAAATCGACGATATCCCGGGCATCATTGAGAAATCAGTGGCTGAATACGGCCATATCGATATCCTGGTCAACAACGCGGGCATTATCCGTCGCGAAGACGCCATCGAGTTCAGCGAAAAGAACTGGGACGACGTCATGAACATCAATATCAAAACCGTGTTCTTTATGTCGCAGGCGGTTGCGCGCCAGTTTATCAAGCAGGGCAAAGGGGGCAAAATCATCAATATCGCCTCCATGCTGTCCTTCCAGGGCGGGATCCGCGTGCCTTCCTACACCGCGTCGAAAAGCGCTGTCATGGGCGTTACCCGCCTGCTGGCCAACGAATGGGCTAAGCATAACATCAATGTCAACGCCATCGCGCCGGGTTACATGGCCACGAATAATACCCAGCAACTGCGTGCCGACGAAGGCCGCAGCAAAGAAATCCTGGAACGCATCCCCGCCGGTCGCTGGGGTTTGCCGGACGATCTGAAAGGACCGGCCATATTCCTGGCCTCCACCGCGTCCGATTATATCAACGGCTATACCATCGCCGTGGACGGCGGCTGGCTGGCGCGCTAAGCCCGCGCCCACCCGCCCCCAAGGCGTGGTAAAGGGAAGGCGCGCCTTAGGGCGTGTTTTTCCCGTCCGCCCGGGTCACAGTATTGCGGTAGCTTGCGGTAGCTTGCGGTAGCTTGCGGTAGCTTGCGGTAGCTTGCGGTAGCTTGCGGTAGCTTGCGGTAGCTTGCGGTAGCTTGCGGTAGGGCATATGTCATCTCGGGAAGGTTTCGCTTGCCGTGCGTGAGGGTGTTTTATGTCCTGCCCGGTACCGGCAAGCGACAAAGAGGCCGTACCGTGACGGCCTCCTTGACCTCCACGCGTCCGGCAGTGCGTGCGCCGCTGCGCGGTTCCCGGCATCGCCCATCACGGCTTGTGGACCGCACGGGACGCGCTCCCGGCGCGGCCCTTAGCTTTCGCCGCTCCCGGCGGCTCATCCAGCCGCGATGCGCGCTGCCGGCGCACTCTATGCCGGCACCACGTCAACACCATCGTCTGTGAGTAAAATGGCGTTTTGGGTTCCTTAGTGGTATGTATTTACCGGGAAATCATAACGGTTACATACCCGACACCAGACACTATCCCAAGCAACAGCGCCGCTGTCGTTTCATAAAACGCATTGCCAACAGCGACATGTGGACCGGCATAAAGCGCGCTGACGGCGTCTGTGACCCCGGCATGAGCCGCCGGGAGCGGCGAAAGGCCCGGTTGCGCCGGGAGCGCATACCGGGCCGGTGCATCACGGGGGCATGGGCGACGGAAGGCATCGCACAGCGACGCGCGACCTGCCGGGCGCGCGGAGGTCAAGGAGGCCGTCGCGGTACGGCCTCTTTGTCGCTTGCCGGCACCCGGCATTCCATATAACCGCCAAACGCACGGCAAGCGAAACCCTCACCGCGGCGACATAGATCACCCAGCGAACTGCCAGCGAAACTCACGCTGCGGCCCCATAATCACCCTGAAAACCGCCAGCAAAACCCTCACCGCGGCGACATAGATCACCCAGCGAACTGCCAGCGAAACCCTCACTGCGGCCACCGACATCACCCTGAAAACCGCCAGCAAAACCCTCACTGCGACCACAGACATCACCCTGAAAACCGCCAGCGAAACCCTCACCGCGGCGACAGCCATCTGCACGGCTGTCCAATATCACCAGACCCTATCGGCCGCATAACACCCCAGGGCGGCGATCGCCAAATCGACACACAGCGGATGAAACGGAATCTGTCCCTATGGCGTTTTATCGGGTGGGGTTTCCCCGCCCGAACGAGGCACCATGGCGCAAAAGGCCCGCTATCACCCGCACTGGATAAACCCGGTGGCAAGACCCCGCGCCGCGGGGTTTTTTATTTGTTACAAGGTAACCTATTCCCGCCGCCGACGGATTCCTTTATACTGGACAAATGACCAGTTTAACCGATCGCATCCGCTATGACCGCTGAAGGGCATCTTATCTTCGCTCTGGCGAGCACCATTTTAGCCAAAAAAATGGAGCTCTCGCCCGCGCTTGCCCACGGCGACTGGTGGCATATCGTGGCCGGCGGCCTGGTAACCTGCCTGCTGCCCGACATCGATCATCCCCGCTCCTTCCTCGGCCAACGCCTGCAGTGGATCTCGCTGCCCATCGCCCGCGTCTTCGGTCATCGCGGTTTTACCCATAGCCTGCTGGCCATCATCGCCAGCATCGTGCTCTTTACCCTGAAACTCGACCCGGGAATGCTTATCCCGCTGGACGCGTTCCACGGCATGATCATTGGTTATCTCAGCCATATTCTCGCCGATATGCTGACGCCGGCCGGCGTTCCGCTGCTCTGGCCCTGCCGCTGGCGGTTCCGCCTGCCGGTATTGTATCCGCAAAAAGGCAACCAGCTTGAGCGGGTGCTGTGCGTGGCGGTGCTGATTTTCGCCGTGCAGCATCCGCAGGGCGCGCCGCTGGGCACCCGCATGCCCATCCCGGATTCCGTTGCGGCGTTATGGTCCAAGGTGCGCGGTAATTTCTAATAGCCGTTTTGCAGACAATATCATCTTTTCAGAAAATACCGGGCAATTGCGCGCTGCGCGCCGGTTCCCCGAAAAAACTGTTCTATAGTTGATCTACCGCTCAGATAACCATAACCGCGGACCAGCCACTGTTTGCCATTACACTGGTAAGAGGAGCAATCGACTATGTCAAAACCCACCGATCCTTCACAAGGCAAAACCCCCCTAACCCATCAGGCCCCCGCCCCCGACGGCAGTTCGGCGCAGCCCGGGCTGGGCCATCTCGCGCCGGACGACAACAGCCATCTGGCGCAGCCCGGCACATCGGAGCCGGGTAAACAACCCACCGTATCGGGCTCGGTTAAAAGCCCGCAAAACAGCAATGCCAAGCTTGACGCGCTACAGCCGCATCGTAAATCAGGGTATCAGCAACCCCTGACCACCGATCAGGGCGTAAAAATATCCGACGACCAGAATTCGCTGCGCGCCGGCAAGCGCGGACCGACCCTGCTGGAAGATTTTATCCTGCGCGAAAAAATCACCCATTTTGACCATGAGCGCATCCCCGAACGTATCGTCCACGCCCGCGGCTCCGCCGCACATGGCGTGTTTGAGGTCTACCGTCCGCTGACCGAGATCACCAAGGCCGGATTTCTCAGCGATCCGGCGGTGAAAACGCCGGTATACGTACGTTTTTCCACGGTACAGGGTTCCCGCGGGTCGGCGGACACCGTGCGCGATATCCGCGGTTTCGCCACTAAATTTTATACTCAGGAAGGCAACTTCGATCTGGTGGGCAATAATACGCCGGTATTTTTTATCCAGGACGCGGTTAAATTCCCGGATTTCGTGCATGCGGTCAAACCCGAGCCGCATAACGAAATGCCCCAGGGCGGTTCCGCGCATGACACATTCTGGGATTACGTCTCCCTTCAGCCGGAAACCCTGCACAATGTCTTCTGGGCCATGTCCGACCGCGGCATTCCACGCAGCTACCGCACCATGGAAGGATTCGGCATCCACACCTTCCGCCTGATCAATGCCCAGGGCAAAGCCACCTTTGTGCGTTTCCATTGGAAACCCCTGGCGGGTAAAGCATCGCTGGTCTGGGATGAAGCGCAAAAACTGGCCGGTAAGGATGCTGATTTCCACCGGCGCGACCTGTGGGACGCCATCGAGGCCGGCGACTATCCGGAATACGAACTGGGCCTGCAGCTGATACCGGAAGCAGACGAGCATAAGTTCGACTTCGATCTGCTCGATCCCACCAAGCTGATCCCCGAGGCGCTGGTGCCGGTGGAAATCGTGGGTAAAATGACGCTGAACCGCAATCCGGATAACTTTTTTGCGGAAACCGAACAGGTGGCGTTTCACCCCGGCCACATCGTGCCCGGCATTGATTTTACCAACGATCCGCTGCTGCAGGGCCGGTTATTCTCTTATACCGATACGCAAATCAGCCGGCTCGGCGGGCCGAACTTCCATGAAATCCCGATAAACCGTCCGGTCTGTCCTTATCATAATTTCCAGCGCGACGGTATGCACCGCCAGGATATAGACACCAATCCCGCCGCCCATGGACCCAACTCCATCAATGATAACTGGCCGCGGGAAACCGCGCCGGCGGCGGAAAACGGCGGTTTCGCGTCTTATCAGGAACGGGTGGACGGCCATAAAATTCGCGAGCGCAGCGACTCGTTCCTGGAATACTTCTCGCATCCCCGCCTGTTCTGGCTCAGCCAGACCCCGGCCGAGCAGCAGCATATCGTCGATGCCTTCAGCTTTGAGCTGGGCAAGGTCGGCCGCGCCTATATTCGCGAGCGAGTCGTGGATTTGCTGACCCGCGTCGACGTGGAGCTGGCCAAACAGGTCGCCGCCAAACTCGGCATCCGGCTTTCCGACGATGCGCTTAACACGCCGCCGCCCAAACCGGTCAATGGCGTAGCGCAAGATCCGACCCTCAGCCTGTATGCCACCGGCAGCGGCGCGCTGAAAGGCCGCCAGGTGGCGCTGCTGGTCAGCGACGGCGTCGACGCCGCCGACGTGCTGGAGGCATTGCAGGCACTGAAGGCGGAAGGCGTGCATGCCAAAATACTGGCCTCGCACGGCGGCAACGTGGTGGCGAACGACGGCTCTACGCTGCCTATCGACGCCACCTTTGACGGATCGCCCTCGATTACGGTCGACGGGGTTATCGTGCCGGACGGCAACCTGGACGCCTTGCTGCTCAGCGGCGCCGCGCGGCATTATATTCTGGAAGCCTACAAGCATCTGAAAGTCATCGGCCTTAGCGGTGACGCCAATCGGTTTAAACAGCCCCTGGGGCTGACCGATCTGCCGGAGGACGGCATTTGTGAAGGCGCCGCCACACAAGGCCGGCTGATGCAGGATTTTCTGGATCAGCTGAAGCTGCACCGGGTATGGTCGCGGATTAGCAAAATTGACGGCGTGCCGGCTTAGCGGGCGCGGTCACCGCCAGGCGTCCGTCGCGCGCGCCTGGCGGTGAAAAACGAAATGGGCGATAAGTGAAAAAATTCACTTATCGCCCATCACTTTTCCTACCCGGCGATCATTACAGCATTATTTTTGCGGGTTGGTATCGTATTCCTGGCAGCTCTGGAAGCCCTTATTCAGGACAATATTATTTTGGTCGTAGCTGACGAAATAGTTAATCGGCTTGCCGTCGCGTGTGCCCAGGACATAGGAGTCGCAGGTACCACGGGCGTTAATCATGGTGGCGGAGGTGGACGGAATGCCCCCGATAGCACGGGCCTGCTGTTTAGTCATGCCTTTTTTGACATCACTCACTACAGGTTTTTTCATATAACTGTCGGCACGATCGTAAACGGTACAACCGGAAAGAATGGTAAGCGCGGTAGCGGCGGTAAAGGCAATAACAATTTTCTTATTCATAAGTGTCACCTCATTTTGATATGTATGGATAAGTGTAGAAGACAAAAGGCTTTTTTACAAATCTAAGCGCAACGGTAAGTCACCTTTTTTTTCGTTCGCCCACGGCGGGGCCGTTAACCGTTTTTAGCCATGCTGATGCTTTCGCTAAATTCCAATTCGTTTTACAATCAGGAAATTAATCTTTTTTTTTGCGTCGAACTCGTTGCGACGCCTGCGAGGGAAATAGACACATGACTCGGCAACAAGACATTATTGCAGCGCTAGGGGCAAAACCCGTTATCGATCCGGCCGCGGAATTTCGCGTCAGCGTCGATTTCCTGAAACGTTATCTGCAGCGCTATACCTTTATCCACACGCTGGTGCTGGGCATCAGCGGCGGGCAGGATTCGACGCTTACCGGTAAGGTTTGCCAGGCCGCCATCAGCGAACTGCGCGGGGAAACGGGCGATGAGCGCTACCAATTCATCGCCGTGCGCCTACCCTACGGCGCGCAGCAGGATGAGGCGGATTGCCGGGATGCCATCGCCTTTATCCAACCCGATCGCGTATTGACGGTAAATATCAAAAATGCCGTCCTGGCCAGCGAGGCCGCGCTGCTGGAGGCTGGCATCACCCTGAGCGATTTTATCAAGGGCAATGAAAAGGCCCGCGAACGCATGAAAGCGCAGTACAGCATCGCCGGCATGAACGCGGGTATCGTGGTCGGCACCGATCATGCGGCCGAGGCGGTAACCGGCTTTTTTACCAAATATGGCGACGGCGGCACGGATATCAATCCCATCTATCGCCTGAACAAACGCCAGGGCCGGGCCATATTGGCCTATCTGGGCTGTCCGCAGCACCTGTATCTTAAAGCCCCGACCGCCGATCTGGAGGAGGATCGCCCGGCGCTGCCGGATGAATCGGCGCTCGGCGTCACCTATGAAATGATTGATGATTACCTGGAAGGGAAAACCGTCGCGCCCGAGGCGGCGAAGATCATTGAAGGCTGGTATGCCCGCACCGAGCATAAACGGCATCCGCCAATCACGGTATTTGATGATTTCTGGCGATAAAAAAAAGCGGCCCGCGGGCCGCTTTTTTAACGATGATTTCTGGCTATCTTTTATTTAGTCGCGTCGCGCTGCTGCATTTTTTGCGCGCGTTCCTGGAATTTTTTATTAAACTCCGCTTTTTGTTCCGGCGTTAACACATTATACATCTTGTTTTGCATTTCCAGATTGGCGAGCATTCTTTGGTTTTGTTCCTGCGCCATGCTATTTACCAGGGCCTGGGCCTTGGCGGAATCAAAGCTGTCGGCGGCGATCACGTCATGCATCTGCTGATGCTCGGCGGCCGATGGCTTTTTCATATCTTTCATGGAATCGCGCGCAATGTCATGCATTTTCTGGCGCTGTTGTTCCGTGAGTTTAAGATCCTTAAACATATGGTCCATCATAGGGCCGCGCTGATGTTGCATACCGCCTTTATGATGCATTTCGCCTTGCGCGGTATCGCCGGCTGGCGCCGCGGTAGCGCTGCTGTCCGCGGCGACGGCTAACTGAGCTGAACCTAACACCAGGGTAGTAGCCATAAATAAAGCAGTTAATTTGCGCATAATTTCCTCATATCTGATTATTGTCTGCCGCAAAATAATTTCGCCGGCAGGGTTCGTTACAGATATAAGTGTACTCGCGTTATCTTCAAGTAATGCGAGTAAAAGTAAATAACTTAAAGCCTGAAACTCACTTTTAAGGCAATCATGGAGAAAATATGGATTTTATGTGTGGAAAGCGTTATTTTCCGTGGCAATAAAATGAGGTTTTAGCCACGTCAATATGATAACTCTTACTTTACTCACCGCCAACGAATATTCAGTAATTTCTCTAGCCGCCGCGCCGCAATGATTATTTTCTGTATTTACCGATGGCGCATATTATAAATCAAGCCCGCCGGTTGCGGGCCCGGGCAAGGCGGCCTAGGCAAGCGCGCCCCATGGCGCGGTTCCCTGAGCCATGGATTTATTGCTGGAATGGATAAATCGCGCCCAGGTCCAGCAACTGCGTCAGTTCGTCCAGCGCGGTGCGAACCTCGTTAAGCAGCGAGGGATCCGCCAGATCGTCCTGATTCAGCCGGTCGCGGTAATGCTTGTCGACCCAGAGGTTAAGGCGGTCAAACAGCGCCGGCGTCATCAGCGTGGCGGGATTCACCGCGCCCTGCTCCTGCGCAGTAAGGATCACGCGCAAACGCAGGCACGCCGGACCGCCGCCGTTACGCATGCTCTCGCGCAAATCGACGACGCTCACCCGGTCTATCGCCCGGCCTTCGGCCGCCAGCTCATTAAGATATGCCCAGACGCCATCATGCTCGCGGCACTCCTGCGGCACCACAATAGTCATCTTGCCGTCCCGGCGGCTTAATAACTGGCTGTTGAATAAATAGGTCGCCACCGCGTCGGCCACGGATACGCGCCGCGCCGGCACTTCGAGCGCCGTCAATTCCTGGCCGAGCTGCGCCAGCGCGCGGCTTAGCCGCTCACGGACCCCCTCTCCCCCGGCGAACGCCTGTTGATGATAAAACAACACCTGTTCATTGCTGACGGAAATCACGTCATTATGGAATACGCCCTGGTCGATGACGGCGGGATCCTGCTGGACCATCAGACAACGTTCCGGCGCCAGCAGATGCAGGCGCGCCACGGCTTCGCTGGCCTCACGCGTCTGCCTGGCGGGATAACGCCCCGGTTCGCTGCCCGCCTCCAGGCCGCTTTTGCCATACACGAACATTTGTACCCCCGGGGAATCATAACGTCCCAGGCGATTATGGTTTGCCGCGCCCTCGTCGCCGAACAGCGCGGACTGGGGCAACGCCTCATGGTGGCGGAAAAAGCGCGCGTCTCGAAACACCGCCCGCAGGATAGCCCCTGTGGTTTCGGCCTCTATGGCGCGATGGAATTTATTATGCAGGTTGGCGGGGGTAAAGTGCACCCGGCCGTCGGCGCTGTCCGCCGACGGGCTGACGGTGGCCGCGTTGGCGACCCACATTGCCGACGCGGAACTGAGTATCGACAACAATTGCCGGTGGTCGCGCGCCACCTGCGCCAGGATCTGCGCGTCGTTGCCGGTGAAGCCCAGACGCCGCAAATACGCTAAATGCGGCCGTTCATGGGGCGGCAATACCCCCTGCATAAATCCCGCGTCGGACAACGCTTTCATTTTGGCCAGCCCTTGCCGGGCGGCCAGTCGCGGATTGGCATCTTCGCGCCGGTGGCGCGTCGAGGCTTCGTTGCCGAAGGAGAGGCCCGCATAATGATGGGTGGGGCCGACCAGACCGTCGAAGTTCGCTTCAACACAATGCTGCATGGGCACATCCTGTTTGCTGTGGTGAGGTTGAGCCCGCGCGCGTGCGGCCGTCCGCATACAGCGTCGCCGCCCGCAGCGCTTGCCCCGGCGCCAGGCCGAGCGCGGCGGCCGTGGCAAGGTCAATTTCCAGTGATTCGCGGCCGATTTCACACCGGCAGGCCACGGCGCGAAAACCCTGGTAGTCCTCATTGGCCAACAGGCACCAGGCGGCGTCTTGATTGTGGCGCCCGGCGTCGTCATCCGCCATGATTTGCGCCGTCACCCTGCGGCTGTCGCGCACCGTGCGAATCTGATCAATTTCGGCCTCGAGCGTCGGGCCGCCGTCGAAAATATCGATATATCCCTGGTAACGCAGCCCCTCGGATTCCAGCAGCGCCCTGGCCGGCTCGGTCTGCGGGTGTACCCGGCCGATGACTGCGCGGGCCTCCGGCGCCAGGAAATCCACGTACAGCGGATGCTTGGGCATCAGTTCGGCAATAAACGCCTTGTTGCCGGTACCGCTTAAATAATCGGCGCGGGCAAAGTCAATGGAAAAAAACCGCTGGCCCAGATTGGCCCAGAAAGGAGAATAGCCCTGTTCATCGCAATAGCCGCGCATTTCGGCGAGTACGCGCTGGCCGAAATAATCGCGGAAGGCCGCCATAAACATCAGCCGCGCCTTGACCAGCAACTGGCCGTTGGCGCCATGGCGATAGTCGGGATCGAGAAATAACGTACAGAGTTCACTCAGGCCGGTATGATCGTTGCTCAGGTAAAGGGTCGGCACGGCGTTATAAACATTTAACGCCGTGGAGGCATGCACCAGGGTGCCGACGCGGAAATTATACCAGGGTTCCTTGAGGCCCACCGCCACCTCGATGGCGCTGACCCCGACCACCTTGCCCCGGTCGCTGTCTTCCAGCGCGAACAGATATCCCTGCTCGCCGCGCGCGAGGCCGCCCTGCCAGGTGCGCACCGATCGATCGATGCGGGCCGCCAAAACCTCCTCATTCGCCGGCAGGGAGGTCAGTCCCGCGCCGGCCTTGCCCGCCAGCGTCAGGATATCCAGCAGGTCACGGTGTTCTACCGGTCGGATGATCATCATAATTACTACTCCTCGCCACGCCATGGGGCATAAAACGGTTTTCAACCGATCGCACGATAAACGGGCACCTAAAAGGGCGCCGGGTTGCCGATAACGTGCCGGGCCTTTCCCTGCCTGCAAGTCACGGGCAAACACGCCAGCTGATAATGAGTATAGATTGCACACAACGTGCCAGCTATAGCCAGATAAATGAATAAAATTTATTGGTGTCTTTAAAAACAATAAGTTACACGACATCATTATTCATTTTTAATGAATAAAAAATGAATATTATGCATTGCCGGCGGGGTTGCGCGCTTAAAGGGAATAATTTATGCACCCCGTCGCAGCGGGTGACAGTGGGGCCGGAGAGACGGATTAAAAGTGCGAAACGCCGGCGCGGCATCGCCCTCTTGGCGCCAGCGCTTTAAAAAAGTGCAGTAACGCACCATGGCAGGGCGCCGGCCCTGTGTTCCAGGCGCGCAATAATGCGCGGGCGGTAAGCCAGGCCCGGCTAATCGAAGACCGCGCCGGCGGTTCCGAGCGCTAACGGCGGGTCGACTTTCAGCACAATCCAGTTCGAGGTGACGCGCTGCTGTTTTTCATCCTCCACCGTCAGCGAGAGATGATATTCGTTGCTGGCTCCCGCCTCGTCATGCCATTGCGGCATGATAATCGTCCAGCCGTCGGGCTGATTGCTGCGGGGGGGCGGCGTCAGGCTCAGGGCGTGGGTATCGCCTTGCCAACTGACGGCGGTAATGGTATTGCGGGCGACGACCTCGGGTTTAAGCTCAAGGGATTCACCGCTGTGTAATGACCAGGGCGGGGTGGCGAGAAAAACCGACAGCGTTTTTCGTTGCCGGAACGCCAGCACCGGGGCATTGTTGCGCGCCACCAAATCATAGCGGCTGCCGCGCAGCGTGTGCGCCTGCGCAACGTTGCGTGATGAAAGCTGTTGTTCCAGGGGCACGCCCAGGCGGTAATTGACCGTCAGGGCATAGTTATCCTGCGATTCTCCGCTGTCGCCCTGCGTATGGCTGGCCGTCAGGGTCATCAGCGGCACCGGGGTATAATTAACGCCAAATGCAAACGCCGCGGGGTCGTTACGATAATTGCCGCTATCAAACAAATCCACATTATCGCCGTAGTAGCGCTCATATTTGACCGAGGCGCCCAGCTGCCGGTAAAAGGGCAGGTAACCGCGCGTCGTCAGGTCATAGCCGCCGGCCGTTTGGCGCAGGAACCTGGCGGAATTTTGTTCGGCTTTCATGGCGGACAACGGATAATAGAAATTAGTGGACAGGCTGAGATAATCGCCGCTGGCCTCGGCGCCGACGGCGCCGCGCCGCAGGGAGTCATGGGCGAGAAACTGGTCGTAAAACAGGTTATAGCCCACCTGCCAGCGGCCGGCGTTCCAGCGCTGCCCGAGGCCGATATTCGCCACCGCGCCCTGCGCCGACCCCTGCACGCCGACCTGGCTGAACGTCAGCGCCCGGTTGGGATTATCCCACAGCGGCAACAGCAGTTGTCCTGAACTGCCGGCCAGATCGCCCTGGGGCGAGACATCGAGCGAGATGCTGGAATACCCCAGCGGCTGCAGCATGCTTTCGCTTTGCTGCTGCAGTTGCGTCAACACTTTTTCTTTTGCCTGTTCGACCAGATAAGAACGCCACGACCGATCGCTGGCGTCATTGTTCGCCTCGGCCAGCTGTTTTGCCAAAGTGGCGAGTTTCTTTTCCGTTTCACTTTCGTTTAAATTCCCGCCGCCTAAATCGGGTAGGCTCTGGTGTTCGGAATTTACTGCAACGGAATTATTCTGTGAGGTGGACGAATCCGTGGTCAATGCCGCTGCGCTTAAAGAGAGCCACCCCAGGCATCCAACCACCAGCGGCAGAAAATAAGCGCATACCTGATCCAGACGCACATAGGGCATAAGGACAATATCCCTCTCAGTTCACACCCGGTAAACAAGGCATGGTGCTTTGATGACCGGCTCAATGCCGGACTGCTCATAAAGTAACCCGAGAAAGGCACTATACCATAAACCCGTGACGGTCATGAACCTCCTATCCAGCTCAGTATTTTAAACTACAATTATTAAGCTGCTATGCTTTAATCGGCACCTGCCCGCCACAAAAAAAGTCATATAAGACTAAGGCCCGGAGATAACGATATGAAACCCTTAGAAAAGGAACGATTCAATGGCTTAGAATGGCTGCGCTTTTTGCTCGGTTGTTATGTCATGCTTTACCATACCGCCCATACCTATCCCCAGCTACAAAGCATCAGGGGAATAGGCGAACTGACCAGCATGGGATTTTTCGCCACCAGTTCTTTTTTTGTCTTGTCCGGTTTCCTGCTGGCGCATGTCTACGTCCGCGGCAATCAGCTGCGCGAGCCGGCCACCACGTTCTGGGCCAAACGTTTTTTTAACCTTTACCCGATTCATATCGTGGCGCTGGTGTCCTCCATCCTGGTCATCGCCCTGATGCAATGGCTGGCGATCCCGCCGGACGGGCCCGGCGCCAGCGTGCGCTTCGTGGTCTACGATACCAATGACATACTCGGGCAAACCAATCCGGAGCTGTTCCGCCATTATATGGATAACGCTCAACTGGCGTTCAACAGCGTTTTACAATTGCTGATGCTCCAGGCCTGGAACCCCTACTTCCTGACCTTTAACGCGCCGCTGTGGTCGCTTTCCACGCTGTTTTTCTTTTATATCCTTTTCCCCTGGTTTGCGCCGCGGCTGATGAACGCGCGCAGGACCTGGCTCTGGCTGGCGGTGATCTGGGCGCTCTACCTGCTGCCGCCGGCCTGGGTGGTATGGCAACATTTATACGGCATTCCTTATACCGGGCTGCTGCAGCGGGTGCCGATTTTTCGCGTGCCGGAGTTTTTTGGCGGGATACTCGGTTATGCCTTGTTCCGCCGCGCCCGGTTAAAAGAACAGGTTCTCAGCCGCTGGCAGCGTCGCGCCATGGCCTGTTTCATCCTGGTCTGCTTCCTGGTTGCCGCCGCGCTGTTTACCCATGGCCCCAAGTACTGGTATTTCCTGCTGCATAACGGCCTGCTGCTGCCGTCGCAAATCGCGCTGATTTATCTTTGCGCCCTGGCGCGCACGCCTGACAGCGAATGGCTGCGGCATTGGTCTACACGCCTGGGAGCGGCGTCGCTGTCCATGTTTGCGCTGCATGTGCCGCTGTTCAATCTCGCGCGCACCCTGGAACAATTTTTTCGCGGCGATCCCAAAGCCTGTTTCAGCGATTGGCCCGGGTGCATCGCGGCGGCCGGCGACGTACAGCCCTCCCTGGGCGGCTACCTTATTTATATGCTGACGACTATCGCGCTATGCGTGCTGTTCCAGGAACAGTTTGTGGCGCGCATGCGTAAACGCCTGGTGGCACGCTACCTGACCAAAGAGGCGCGGGTCGGGCGTATCGGCTCCCCCGACCGGTCCCATTCCTGAGCACGGCGAGGCCCTCCCGGTCAATGCCGGCCGGGAAAAGGTAAGCCGGACGTCGTCAAGGTAAGCCCCCGTAGCCGGGAGTCGCGGTTTTTAATATGCAGCGGTTGCGTAACCGGCGCCCCGCACCGGGGGCGGTGATGTCACAGCGCCAGCGGGGAGCCGTCAAAGGGATGACGGTTTATAGCGGAGCGCGCCTGCAGCAGTTGGCGGACGTGTTTTACTAATTCAACCATACATTCATCATGCATCCCGTGGTTATTCAGCTCTTGTTCCAGCGCAAACAAATACTGCGCATTGGTCCCGAGCGGACCGCTGGCACAGGCAATTAGCGGGGCGATAATCTGCGAACGGGTATCCGCTTCAAAAAAAGGATGCTTTGGATCCATCACAAACGCCAGCGCCGTGACTTTTTCATCCCCTTCAAGTTGAAGCTCCGTCCAGGTGGGAATATAACAGCCGGTAAGCATTTCCCGCTTCCATAACAGTTCGAGTTCCTCATGCAGTTTGGCTTCCGGCAACCTGAAGGCCAGGCCGGTGGTCTGGCCGCCTTCTTTGAGCGCCAGCATCCTGCCGGGCTGAGTGGCGGTGCCGCGCCCGGCGGTAAGGCGCAGGCAAAAGGCGCGATGCCACCCCATCAGCGTAGCGGGACTGACTTTATCGGCTTCAAATATCGGGTTCCACATTAAGGAGCCGTAACCAAAGATCCACACCGGGCTATTATCCGGCCTGCGGGAAAGCGTACATTGCAATGAGGCATGACGTTGTTCAGGGGACAGTAACAGCGCCTCGTCTATAATGCCGAAGGCGGTTTTACAATCGGCTTTCTGTAAAAAGTCACGTGTTAACACTCGTTTTTCTTCTCCCGGCTGACGATCGCCACACACTAAGGTAAAGCCGTTCACCCGACACTAACAATAAGAATTATGTAAGAGTCAATTATTTTATTGTGAACATTATGACATTATTCGTTTATCGGGACGCTGGCAAGTTTGATCTTTATCACGTTTAAAAAAGCAGCGGCCCTACCCGGCGCTAAAATCCGGCGCTAGGCGTCCGCCGCTGTCGGGAAGGAAGGTGGCGGGAACGGATGACGGCCGTCAGGTCCGGTTATTTCTTGGGATGCCATCGATCGTCATCGCCTTTCTGGTAACCGTGCTTTACCGCCGCCCAGGCGACCTTGTGCGCGGTCTCCTCGCGGGATTCATCCCCGCGCCGCTCCGACTTATCGGCATATTGATCCCAGGCGTGGTTGAACGCCTCGCGATAAATATCCTGGGCATGCTTGGGTAAAACGTTGGTCACGCTGTCCGGTAAGTCTGAATTGCTTTTATAGGGCATGGTGCGTCTCCTTGGCGAACATGGCTAAGTGTCACTTAAGTATAGAAACTTTGCGGGCACGCGCCAGGCCGGCCGGGGGAAAAACGGGACACATAAATTTATTTATAGATATCTGATAGGCACACTGCCACGAAACAGGCGGATAAAGACGATTAGATGAATAACATAAGATGATTAAAGGGGATATTTTTTGTATTTTACTAGCTTATAATGTGACTTGCCCGATAAAAATCATCTTATAGCCTGTTTTTCCCATCGCTTCCGGATTATTTTCTTCAAGACGGATATTTATACATAACTTGACATTTTATACAGCCGTTTTCTGGTAGGCTTATTCCATAAATTTTATCGTTGGCGCCTGGTTATAATGATAACCGGTAGCAAGCCTGACTCTTTGCAAGGAGATTACCTATCATGAAATCCGCCGATCAGGGGATCAAAACGCGTCACAAGGAATATACCCTGCTGTTTCCCATTGCAGCGCTGGCGGTATTGATAGTATGGGGCGCCACGCCCACTTTCGCCGTGACGGTCATCATCAATCTTATCGCCCTCATCGCCATCCTTGTCAGCGCGTTTAACGTCGTGCGCCATGCCGACGTGCTGGCGCACCGGCTGGGAGAACCCTTTGGTTCGCTGATCCTCAGCCTGTCGGTGGTGATCCTCGAGGTGAGCCTGATTTCGGCGCTGATGGCCACCGGCAATGCCTCGCCCGGCCTGATGCGCGATACCCTGTTTTCGGTCATCATGATTGTCACTACCGGCTTGGTCGGTTTTTCCCTGCTGCTGGGCGGGCGTAAATTCGCCACCCAGTCGGTGAACCTGGCCGGCATCAAGCAATACCTGATGGCCATCATCCCGCTGGTGGTGATTGTGCTGGTGCTGCCCACGGCCCTGCCGGATGGCAATTTCAGCATCGCCCAGGCACTGTTTGCCGCCGCTATCTCCGCCGCCATGTACGGCGTATTCCTGTTGATACAGACTAAAACGCACCAACGCTATTTTATCTACGAGCATGAAGACGGCGACGACGATGATTCCCACGGCAAACCCTCCGCACACAGCTCCAAATGGCACGGCATTTGGCTACTGTTGCATCTGCTGGCGGTGGTAACCGTGACCAAGTTCAACGCCGGTCCGCTGGAACAACTGCTCGGTGATTTGCATGCGCCCCAACAATTCACCGGCTTCCTGGTCGCGCTGCTGATCCTGTCGCCCGAGGGCCTGGGCGCCATCAGGGCGGTGCTTAAAAACCAGGTGCAACGCGCCATGAATTTGTTTTTCGGTTCAGTGCTCGCCACCATTTCCCTCACGGTGCCCACCGTCACCATCATCGCCATCCTGACAGGCCATCCGCTGGCGTTCGGCCTGGGCATGCCGCAAGTGGTGGTGTTGTTAACCGCCATGATCCTGTGCCAAATCTCCTTTTCAACCGGCCGTACCAATGTATTGAACGGAACCGCGCATCTGGCGCTTTTCGGTGCTTATGTGATGACCCTCATGCTGTAGGGCCGACGGCATTTCCTCCCTCATATTGAAGGGGTTAGCGGGCGTCCGCCGTTCCAGGGCCCCGTACTCGTCTACCGGCGAGATAAAAAAATCGAACCGGTATTTCCCTTACCCGGCGCGATAAAACCCTTTCTTCCGCTGATAAGAAAGAATTTTAAGCAAAATATTCGCCATATCGGTTCTTTTTCACCTATTTGATGATGTAGCACTGGTGTTCCGTTCATCATAACTGGTATTTTAGTGTCTCTTTACGACGGACCGCACGGCCCGCCCTGCTCACGTTTTGGCTCGTTGTTTTAATGAAAAATCATCTCTTCACCGGTCTTCGCCCGTTCAGCGCGCTTATTGACGCCTGCTGGAAAGAACCTTACACCACCCAGCGCTTTATCAAAGACATCATCGCCGGTATTACCGTCGGCATCATCGCCATTCCCCTGGCCATGGCGCTGGCCATTGGCAGCGGCGTGGCGCCCCAGTACGGCCTGTATACCTCCGCCGTGGCGGGTATTGTCATCGCCCTGTGCGGGGGTTCCAGGTTTAGCGTGTCGGGTCCGACCGCGGCCTTTGTGGTCATACTTTATCCGGTGTCGCAACAGTTCGGGCTTGCCGGTTTGCTGATTGCCACCCTGCTTTCCGGCGTGATCCTGGTGATTATGGGTTTTGCCCGGCTGGGCAAGCTTATCGAGTTTATTCCGCTCTCGGTCACACTGGGCTTTACCTCGGGCATTGCCATCACCATCGCCACCATGCAAATCAAAGACTTTTTTGGTCTTACCCTGCCCGTGGTGCCGGAGGAGTATGTCGGCAAGGTAGCGGCGCTTTTCGCGGCGTTGCCGACGTTCAATCCCGGAGATACGCTGATTGGCATAGGCACCATGGCGGTGCTGGTCTATTGGCCACGCCTGGGCATCCGTTTCCCGGCGCACCTGCCGGCGCTGATAGCCGGCTCCGGCATCATGGCGGTGCTGTGGCTATTTGATATGCCGGTGGCGACCATCGGCACCCGTTTCGGTTATATCCTGGCGGACGGCACCCATGGGCAGGGTATTCCCCCGATCCTGCCGCAGTGGCTGCTGCCGTGGACGCTGCCCGATGTGCACGGCGTGCCGATGGGCTTAAACTGGCATACCGTTTCCGCCCTGCTGCCCGCCGCATTCTCGATGGCGATGCTCGGCGCGATTGAGTCGTTGCTGTGCGCCGTGGTGCTTGACGGCATGACCGGCAAAAAGCATCAGTCTAATAATGAACTTATCGGACAGGGAGTGGGCAATATCATCGCGCCGTTCTTCGGCGGCATTACCGCCACCGCCGCCATTGCGCGTTCGGCGGCCAACGTGCGCGCCGGCGCCACCTCGCCGGTGTCGTCGCTGGTACATTCCCTGCTGGTGCTGCTGGCGCTGCTGGTGCTGGCGCCGGCCCTGTCCTATCTGCCCCTGTCGGCCATGGCCGCGCTGCTGTTGCTGGTAGCCTGGAACATGAGCGAGGCGCGCAAGGTCATTTACCTGCTGCGCCGGGCGCCCAGGGACGATATCGTGGTCATGCTGCTGTGCATGTCGCTGACGGTATTGTTCGATATGGTGATCGCCATTACGGTGGGCATCGTCCTGGCCTCGCTGCTGTTTATGCGCCGTATCGCCGCCATGACCCGTATCAGCGAATTGCCGCAAAGCACCAGCGGCAAGCTCAGGGCGCTGCGGGTCAACGGTCCGCTGTTCTTTGCCGCCGCCGAACGCATTTTTGAGGAAATCGCCGTGCTGACGGCGCAGGATGACGTGATTATTCTGCAATGGGATGCGGTGCCGGTACTGGATGCCGGCGGCCTGCAGGCGTTTGTGCACTTCAGCGAAAACCTGGCGGCGGGCAAACGCCTGGTGATAACCGATATCCCCTTCCAGCCGCTGAAAACGCTGGCGCGGGCCAATATCCATCCCATCCCCGGCCGGCTGGCATTCTACAGCACGTTGGAACAGGCGCTGGCGGAGGAAGCCAAATAAGCCAACACCGGGCTTAATGCCGCCGTGTTAAAGGGAACCCGTGCCGATGGGGTCGAATCGGGCGTGGTGTTCCGCCCGACCGAGCGCCCCATGGCACGGTAAGCCCGCCAACACCGGGCTTAAAGCAGACCGTGTTCAAGGGAGAGCGTGCCGATGGGGTCGAATCGGGCGTGGTGTTCCCGCCCGACCGAGCGCCCCATGGCACGCTAGGCCCGCCAACACCGGGCTTAAAGCAGCCGTGTTCAAGGGAGAGCGTGCCTATGGGGTCGAATCGGGCGTGGTGTTCCCGCCCGACCGAGCGCCCCATGGCACGCTAGGCCCGCCAACACCGGACTTAAAGCAGCCGTGTTCAAGGGAGAGCGTGCCTATGGGGTCGAATCGGGCGTGGTGTTCCCGCCCGACCGAGCGCCCCATGGCACGCTAGGCCCGCCAACACCGGGCTTAAAGCAGCCGTGTTCAAGGGAGACCGTGCCTATGGGGTCGAATCGGGCGTGGTGTTCCCGCCCGACCGAGCGCCCCATGGCACGCTAGGCCCGCCAACACCGGGCTTAAAGCAGCCGTGTTCAAGGGAGAGCGTGCCTATGGGGTCGAATCGGGCGTGGTGTTCCCGCCCGACCGGGCGCCCCATGGCACGCTAGGCCCGCCAACACCGGGCTTAAAGCAGCCGTGTTCAAGGGAGAGCGTGCCTATGGGGTCGAATCGGGCGTGGTGTTCCCGCCCGACCGAGCGCCCCATGGCACGCTAGGCCCGCCAACACCGGACTTAAAGCAGCCGTGTTCAAGGGAGACCGTGCCGATGGGGGTCGATGCAGACAGGACGTTAACTGCCCGTATCCAGCGCCGGAAAGCTTTTCACCAAATCGTCAATGGCTTTCATCTGCACCAGGAACGGCTCGAGCTTATCCAGCGGCAGCGCCGACGGGCCATCGCATTTGGCATGATCGGGATCGGGATGGGCCTCGATAAACAGCCCGGCAATACCCACCGCCATACCGGCGCGGGCCAGCTCGCCCACCTGCGCGCGACGACCGCCCGAGGCGGCGCCGAACGGATCTCGCGTCTGCAGCGCATGGGTCACGTCAAAAATCACCGGACAGCCGCCGGAAACGCGGTTCATCACGTTAAATCCCAATATATCCACCACCAGGTTATCGTAGCCGAAATTACTGCCGCGATCGCACAGGATAACCTGCTCATTACCGGCTTCACGGAATTTATCAACGATATTGCCCACCTGCGACGGGCTGATAAACTGCGGTTTTTTAACGTTTATCACCGCACCCGTGCGGGCCATGGCCTCCACCAGATCGGTCTGGCGCGCCAGGAATGCCGGCAACTGTATCACGTCCACCACCCCGGCCACCGTCTGCGCCTGAGCCGCCTCATGCACGTCGGTAATGACCTTCACGCCAAACTGCGCTTTCAGCTCCTGAAAGATCTTCATGCCCTCTTCCAAGCCCGGACCGCGATAAGAGTGAATAGATGAACGGTTGGCTTTATCAAACGAAGCTTTGAACACATACGGAATACCCAGTTTTTGGGTCACGGTCACGTAATGCTCACAAATGCGCATGGCCAGATCGCGCGATTCAAGCACATTCATGCCGCCGAACAGCACAAAAGGACGATCGTTCGCCACCGGGATATCGCCGATATTCACCACAAGTTGTTTCATACCTGTACCTTATACTTTTTATCGACCTGCCGGCCGGGGTAATACCGTCCGGCATCGGGTTAATGTAGGGTCACCGACTTCTGCTCGATGGAATGTATCTGAACCTTGATCATTTCACTGATGGGATCTTCCGGACACTGCTCGACAAAATAATTCAGGTCCGAAAGCGCCACGTGATCACACTCCAGCTGGGCATAAATCAAACCGCGATCGCGGATTTCATAAGGATCGTCGGGATCAAATTCCAGCATCGCCTCGCTGGCGCCCAGGGCCAGCTCCATCTGTTTTTCGTCCATCAGCGCCGATTTTAAGGTGTCGAGCAATTTACGCACCACGGTATTGTTATCCGCTTCTTCCAGATCTTCATCCGCCAGCTCGATACCGGTGCCGATATTGCCGCGCAGCCAAATATCCAGCGTATGCTCATCAAGGGTATCGCCGTTAATCGGGTTGATAAGCCACATCTCGCCGTCAAGCCAGCCCGCGCGCAGTATCATCTGGGTAGGGAAAATCACCGGCAGCAGGGGAATGCCCATGGACTGCGCCACATGCAGCAGGATAATGCCCAACGACGCAGGCAGACCCTGGCGGCGCTCCAGCACATTATCAAGCCACAGGGCGTCCGACAGGCGATACACGCCGCCAACGCCGCCAAATCCCCAGGTACGATAAAACAGCTTGAGCAAAAGCCCAAGCTGTTCGTCCTGGTTCAGCTCCACCGAGATCTGCTCCCGCGCGTCCTCGGCCAGCAAACGCAGCTGCTGGCGAACGCTATCGGCGGGAAAATCCTCCCGGATGGCGAGGGAAATACGTATGACACCCTCGCTAAGCGGTGAAAGATTATATTCAAAATCCGCAATATTACTCATAGAAATCCTGTCAGCAGGGGAAGCTTACTGCTAGCCAGCCGGTAAATAGTGTACAGACACGCCAGCCCGCAGATAAATGCCAGCCAGCGGATTTTTTCGCGCCGCGTATTGTTGCCCAGCGCAACAGAGCCGAGCAGGATATAAATAACGACCAACACCAGTTTATCCAGCAGCCAGCGGCCGTCGGCGGTGAAGGGAGAAATGCCCGAGAGGATAATCAGCGTGACGCCGGATATCAATAACAGGGTATCGTTGATATGCGGGACAATGCGCACCCACCCTTTGCTCAGCAGGGTGGAACCGCGCCAGCGCCAATAAAAACGGATGATAAACAGCGTAATGGTGATCCATACCGTTGTTAAATGTAAGTACTTGATGGTCATGTAAGCACTCATCACTGCTCCAGCATCCTATAACCGGCGGGTCTTAACCCGGCCATTGTCCCATTGTTACGCGTTCATTGCCGCCATAATCCCGCCGGGAACCCACCAGGACGAAACCGGCGCGCGCCAACAGGCCGCGCACCGCCTCGCCCTGATGCCAGCCATGCTCCAGCGCCACCCAGCCACCGGGATGCAGGTGGTCGGCGGCGCCCACGACGATGGCCGTCAAATCGGCCAGTCCGTTATCGTCCGCCACCAGCGCGCTTTGCGGCTCGAAACGCACGTCTCCCTGATGCAGATGCGGGTCGTCCACGGCGATATAGGGCGGATTACTCACAATAAGGGTATAGCGCATTCCCTGCAATGATTTAAACCAACTTCCCGTCGCGAAGCGCGCATTGGCGATACCCAGCTGCAGGGCGTTCTCACGCGCCAATGCCACCGCCTCGGGCCGCAAGTCCACGCCGGTCACCCGCCATGACGGCCTTTCGCTGGCCAATGCCAGGGCAATGGCGCCGGTGCCGGTGCCCAGATCCAGCACCTGCGCCGGCTGGTCGGGCAGCAGCGCCAGCGCCTGCTCCACCAAACATTCGGTGTCGGGACGCGGGATAAGCGTGGCGGACGAAACCTTAAGCTTCAGGGACCAAAATTCACGCTCGCCGGTCAGGTAGGCTATCGGTTCCCCCGCCGCGCGCCGCAACAGCAGGGCGTCGAGTCGCGCAAGCTCCTCCGGCGTCAGGGGTGTTTCGCCAAAGGCCAGCAGCCAGGTACGCGCACGTCCGGTGACAAAACCGAGCAGGATTTCGGCATCCCGTCTAGGGCTGTCGCCGCCGGCGAGCCGGCGCGCGGCGCCATCAAGCCACTGGCCGCACTGCATCAGGATTGCTCTGCCAGCGCCGCCAGCTGATCCGCCTGGTACTCCTGCATGATCGGCTGGATCAGCATATCCAGTTTGCCTTCAATCACTTCATCCAGGCGATAAAGCGTCAGGCCGATACGGTGATCGGTCACGCGCCCCTGGGGGAAATTATAGGTCCGGATACGATCGGAGCGATCGCCGCTGCCCAGCAGGTTGCGGCGGGTCGACGCCTCCTCCAGCTGGCGCCGGCGCACCTCGGCCGCGCGCAGCCTGGCGCCCAGCACCGCCAGCGCCTTGGCTTTGTTCTTGTGCTGCGACCGTTCGTCCTGGCATTCAACCACCAGGCCGGTTGGAAGATGGGTAATGCGGATGGCGGAATCGGTGGTATTGACGTGCTGGCCGCCCGCGCCGGAGGACCGAAAGGTATCGATACGCAAATCCCCGGCATTGATCACCGGCAATTCCTCTTCCGGGATTGCGGGCATGACCGCCACCGTGCAGGCGGAAGTGTGGATGCGGCCCTGGGATTCGGTTTCCGGCACCCGCTGCACGCGATGGCCGCCGGACTCGAACTTCAGCTGGCCATAGGCGCCGTCGTTGTCTATTTTAGCGATCACTTCCTTGTAGCCGCCGTGCTCGCCGTCGCTGGCGCTGACGATCTCTACCCGCCAGCGCCGGGTTTCGGCAAAGCGGCTGTACATCCTGAACAGATCGCCGGCAAAGATGGCGGCTTCGTCGCCGCCGGTGCCGGCGCGCACTTCCAGGAAACAGCCGCGTTCATCATCCGGGTCTTGCGGCAGCAGCAGCAACTGCAACTGCTGCTCCAGCTCTTCCTGCAATGCTTTTAACTCTTTCAGTTCTTCTTGCGCCATATCGCGCATTTCCGGGTCGTCGAGCATCGTTTCCGCGGTGTGGATATCCTCCTGTACCTGCTGCCAGCGCTTAAAGGACGCGGTAACATCGGTCAGCTGCGCATATTCTTTCGACAGCGCGCGAAATCTATCCTGATCGTTAATGATGCCGGCGTCGCCAAGCAACACCTCGACTTCTTCTTGGCGCTCTTGCAACGCTTCCAGTTTGGCAACGATAGAAGGCTTCATAGGTGATGGTTTTACCTTATTAGTATAATGAGCTAGTCCAGTCCCAGACTGTCCCGCAGTATTTGCAGCCGTTCGACATCACCGTCACGGGCGGCCTGTTGCAGTGATTTGGTTGGAGCGTGGATAAGACGATTGGTCAGGCGGTGGGCCATGTCGCGGATCACCGCCTCGGGGTCGGCGCCGAGCCTGATGGCCGCCACGGCGCGCTCCTCTATTTCCGCACGCAGGCTATCGGCCTGGGAACGGAAATCGCGAATGGTTTCCACCGCGCTTTGCGCGCGCAGCCAGCCCATGAAATCCAGGCATTCCTGCGCGACGATGGTTTCGGCCTGGACGGCCGCCGACTGTCGCTGGGCGAGGTTTTTTTCAATAATGGCCTGTAAATCATCCACCGTATAAAGATAGGCGTTGGGGACCTTGCCCACGTCCGGCTCGATATCGCGCGGCACCGCGATATCCACCAGCAACATCGGCTGGTTGCGGCGCTGCTTCATAGCCCGCTCGACCATGCCCTTGCCGATAATGGGAAGCGTGCTGGCGGTGGAACTGATAATGATATCGGCACTGGCCAGGCGGTCGTCGAGCCCGGCCAGGTCGATGACCTGCGCCCCGACCTCGTCGGCCAGCAGTTGCGCGCGCTCGCGGGTGCGGTTGGCGATGATCAGCTGCTTGACATGGTGCTCACGCAGATGACGCGCAACCAGTTCGATGGTTTCGCCGGCGCCGACCAGCAGCACCGTGACATCAGCCAGGGATTCAAAAATCTGCCGCGCCAGGGTACAGGCGGCAAACGCCACCGATACCGCGTTGGACCCAATTTCGGTTTCAGTGCGCACCCGCTTGGCGACGGAAAAGGATTTCTGGAATAAGCGTTCCAGCTCGCCGGAAACGGTATGCCCGCGTTGGGAATCCGCAAAGGCTTTTTTTACCTGCCCGAGGATCTGCGGCTCGCCCAGCACCATGGAATCCAGCCCGCTGGCGACCCGCATCAAGTGGCTGACCGCGCCGTCGTCCAGATGCCAGTAGAGGCTTTGGCGCACCTCGTCCGGCTGCAAATGATGATAATCGCATAACCAGCCCACCAGAGATTCCTTGAAATTTTCCTGCTGCGCCACGCTTAGGTATAATTCGGTCCGGTTGCATGTAGACAGCACGACGCCGCCCCGCACCAGCGGTTGCTGGAGCAGGCTGACCAGCGCCTGGTCAAGGGTTTCGGGCGAAAACGCTATCCGCTCGCGTAACGCAACCGGCGCTGTTTTATGATTAATACCTAATGCGAGCAGGGTCATGGAATACGGCTATTAAATAATACGAGTGTTAGTATGGTTATGGTTTGAGTGCATTCTACTTGATGCGCGTGATCAAGAAAAGTCACACCGCATTTTCGACCTATCAGGGCGTGGCGCCGGTAATGAAATAAATGCCGCTTAGCGTGAAAATTGACGCTATCATGGTGTTAAACACCGGACAAAACGCCTTACCCACGAGAAAATTAAGGAAGCAGTTCCCTATGCCGAAGCGTATTCCCGCCTACTACCGCGTATTGCCGCTGGCCGGCCTGCTATTGGCCGCCTGTAGCGTCCACACGCCCTCAGGCCCCGCTAAAAGCCAAACCTCCCCCGAGTGGCAACAGCATCAACGCTCGGTGTCGCAGCTGTCCAGCTACCAGACGCGCGGCTCTTTCGCCTATATTTCCGGCCAGCAAAAAGTCTATGCCCGCTTTAACTGGCAGCAAACCGGCGCCGATCGCTACCGCCTGCTGCTGACCAATCCGCTCGGCAGCACCGAAATGGATTTGAACGTGCAGCCCGGCGTGGCCCAGATTACCAATAACCAGGGTAAGAAGTATGTCAGCAACGATCCGCAGCAGATGATCCAAAAGCTGACCGGCATGAATATTCCCCTCGACAACCTGCGTAAATGGATGCTGGGGCTGCCGGGCGACGCCACCGATTTCACCCTCGATTCGCGCGGCTTGCTCAAACAGGTCAACTACAGCCAGGACGGCCAGCAATGGACAGTGGTTTACCTGGGCTACCATGACGACAGCCGGCCGGTGCTGCCGGCCAATCTGGAACTGCGCCAGGGCGAGCAGCGTATTAAACTCAAAATGGACAGCTGGACCCTGCAATGATTCATCAATGGCCGGCGCCGGCTAAACTCAATTTATTTTTATATATTACCGGCCGGCGGCCCGACGGCTACCATCAGTTGCAAACGCTGTTCCAGTTTCTTGACTACGGCGATACGTTGACCATCGAGCCGGTCGCAGGCGGGGATATCCGGCTGCTGACGCCCCTTGCCGGCGTACGCGACGACGATAACCTTATCGTCCGGGCGGCGCGGTTGCTGCAGCGTCGCCGGTGGGGGGCTAAAAATAATTCCGCCCTGCCCGGCGCCGATATTCGCCTGGTTAAACGCCTGCCGATGGGCGGCGGGCTCGGCGGGGGATCCTCCGACGCCGCCACGGTGCTGGTGGCCCTTAATCATCTGTGGCGCTGCGGCCTTGAGCAGGAAGCGCTGGCCCGTCTGGGCCTCGAACTTGGCGCCGACGTACCGGTGTTCGTGCGGGGCCACGCGGCCTTTGCCGAGGGAATCGGCGAAATATTGACCCCGGCCGATCCGCCGGAAAAATGGTACCTGGTCACCCTCCCCGGCGTAAGCATATCGACGCCGGCGATATTCGCCGATCCGGCGTTAAAAAGAGACTCGCCGGTACGCGCGCTGGAGGCGTTATTAGCGCAGCCTTTTCATAATGATTGTGAGCCAATCGCAAGAAAACATTTTTACGAGGTTGAACAGCATCTTTCATGGCTGTTAGAATACGCGCCGTCGCGACTGACTGGCACCGGCGCTTGTGTATTTGCCGAATTCGATACCGAGTCCGCCGCCCGTCAGGTGCTGGAGCATTCCCCGGCGTGGATGCGTGGTTTTGTGGCGCGAGGCGTTAACGTTTCGCCGCTGCACCGCGTGTTGACCGGGGCGCATTAAGGTAACCGGACCGTTATGCCGCCGCTAGGTGACGGTTCCGCCAGGTTATCTCGATTTATCTTTACCCGTGTGGCATTGCCCTGTATGGCGCTCCGGTCCCGAGTGTTATGCTGTGCAATACCTTCTCTGGACGCAAGCCTGAGGTTCTTCTCGTGCCTGATATGAAGCTTTTTGCTGGTAACGCCACCCCGGAACTAGCACAACGTATTGCCAACCGTTTATATACCAGTCTTGGTGACGCCGCTGTAGGTCGCTTTAGCGACGGCGAAGTCAGCGTGCAAATCAATGAAAATGTACGCGGTGGTGATATTTTCATCATCCAGTCCACCTGTGCGCCAACCAATGACAACCTGATGGAACTGGTGGTCATGGTCGACGCGTTACGCCGCGCATCCGCCGGTCGTATCACCGCCGTTATCCCCTATTTTGGTTATGCCCGCCAGGATCGGCGCGTGCGTTCCGCACGTGTGCCCATCACCGCGAAAGTGGTGGCGGACTTCTTATCCAGCGTAGGGGTTGACCGTGTCCTGACGGTGGATCTGCACGCGGAACAGATCCAAGGCTTCTTTGATGTTCCGGTCGACAACGTTTTCGGCAGCCCGATTCTGCTGGAGGATATGCTGCAGCAGGATTTGGAAAATCCGATCGTGGTATCGCCGGATATCGGCGGCGTGGTACGCGCCCGCGCCATCGCCAAATTGCTGAACGATACCGATATGGCCATCATCGATAAACGCCGTCCGCGCGCAAACGTTTCCCAGGTGATGCATATCATCGGTGACGTGGCGGGCCGCGACTGTGTGTTGGTGGACGATATGATCGATACCGGCGGCACCCTGTGCAAAGCGGCGGAGGCGCTGAAGGATCGGGGCGCAAAACGTGTTTTTGCCTATGCCACCCATCCGATTTTTTCCGGTAATGCGTTCGACAACATCAAGAATTCGGTTATCGATGAGGTCATTGTTTGCGATACCATTCCGTTGGATCCCAAGATTAAAGCACTGCCCAACGTCCGTACCCTGACCCTGTCGGGCATGTTGGCCGAGGCCATTCGTCGCATCAGCAACGAAGAATCCATCTCCGCCATGTTCGAGCATTAATAGCCGCCGACGTCGCCGCCCCGGCGGCGCGCCTTGCTCATTCCACGCCACGGCGATCGGCCGGCGTGTGGTTTAGCCCCCGGATACGGGCCGCCCGGCCCGCCCGTATTAGTGTTTCCCGCTTTTTATGCAAAAAAAATCCCGAACCCGTAAGCAGGTTCAGGACAGGAAATAAAACCAGTCATCGTTGATATTAATCTATGTCGTTGTTTTTTCAATTGTTATCGCCCGCGTTAACGGACAGTGAGAGACACAAGCCGCTGTTTCGACGGCGGCGTTAAATGACCGGTTGCCAACCAGCGGCGCCAATAAAGACCTCCGCCGGATCAGTGCATTTGTCAAAAACCTGGCTCAACCTGCCGGCGCTTAATGATGTCCGGTACGACGGCAGCGGGAATCAAACCTGCGATGCCACCAGTAACGATCGCTGATGCGTTCGTGCCCGCCCATGCGCGCCCCTGCAACCCATAACAAGGCGCCGATAAAAATACCCATGATGGCGCTATGCGCGACCAATGGCGTAAAGTGCAATTGCGGAAGCTGATTTAATACTGAGCAGGCAAGCCCTGCGAGCATCATTATCATACCTACGCCCATCAGGCTGTTGCCACATAAGAGTGCTGATTTGCGTTTCATCGTTCACCTCCGGGTTACTCAATGAAATCGTGAATTGTTCATTCGTCGTCCTTATCAATCTGTGTAAAGTATAGTCAATATCTTGCTAAAGGCATCGTGCCCGCGATCACAGAGTTGACAATAAGTCACACAAATCATAATTCCCTGTCATTTTGTTTTTAAAAGAAATTGATCTCGATCAATGAGATGCGCAATAGCGTGCCGGCACGCGGAATTGCAGCTTTTTTGAACGGCCGGTCACAGCCTGGGGCCAGGGATTACCTCATGATCGGATCAGACGAGAGGAGGTGACTATGTACACTGACGATCTGGAAGTGATAACCAGCCTCGGACTTGCACTGACGATTATCATTCTGTTTTGCGCGTTGCTGTAACGGGCGGGTTTACAAATCGAGGCTCATGTCGACGCAAGACAGATAGCGTTGCGCCGAGGCGGAATAATATTGCCCCTCGCCCAGGATGCTGAAACCGCGGCGACGATAAAATTGCACGGCGTTCGGCGTCGAGGCCAAGGTTAAACGGGTTAACCCCCGGGTTTTCGCCTCGCTGATAATCCGCGCCAGGATACGCGCGGCATATCCCCTGCCCTGGTACGCCGGCAGGGTAAAGATGGCCTCCACCGACGCCCTGGTGACATCCAGGAACCCCGTTGCCACAGGCCCGCCGGCGGCTGTCGCGGCAATGACGAAAAAAGGATTTTGCGTGATGCAGGCAACAAAGCCCGCCGGCATGATGTCCGGCGTAAAAGCCATGATGGTGTCGGCATCATACACGTCCACGCAGCGGGCCCGGACGGCCTGATTGCGGATTAGCCATAATGCCTGCGCCTCCTGGGCGCGCGCCAGCCGCAGTTCCATAATGCCCCCATGACGTTTTCACGCGTTACACATCATCCCATTATTGCCATCAATCCGCCGGCAACGAAAGTGTGTTTTCGCGCGCCAGGGCACCCGCAAGGCCATGAGGCTTGCCCGACGGGGTGATGACACTTCGCTAAGCCGCTGCGGCGCAAATCTGTTAACATGACCGCGGGATCACCGGCGCAGGACCACGGCCGCCTGATTTCCCGTTGTGCGTTGGTCTGTTTAATCGAGAGCAATAGTTGAGAATGAAACCGTAATGACTATCAAGTTGATTGTTGGCCTGGCGAATCCGGGCGCGGAATATGCCGCCACCCGCCATAACGCGGGCGCCTGGTATGTGGATCTGCTGGCGGAACAGTTTCGCCAGTCCCTCAGGGAAGAGAGCAAATTCTACGGGTATACCGCCCGCCTGGCGATTGCCGGACAGGACGTCAGGCTGCTGGTCCCGACCACCTTTATGAATCTGAGCGGCAAGGCGGTCGCCTCTGTTGCCACGTTTTACCGTATTCTGCCGGAAGAAATCCTGGTGGCGCACGATGAGCTGGATCTGTTGCCGGGCAACGCCCGCTTGAAGCTGGGCGGCGGCCATGGCGGCCATAACGGCCTGAAGGATATCATCAGCCGGTTGGGCAATAATCCCAACTTCCATCGTCTGCGCATCGGCATCGGCCATCCGGGCGACAAAAGCAAAGTGGTGGGTTTTGTGCTGGGCAAGCCGCCGGCCAGCGAACTGGACTTAATCGATCAAGCCGTGGCTGAGGCGGTTAAATGCACCGAGATCTTAATCCAGGAAGGCCCGGTAAAAGCGATGAATCGCCTGCACGCCTTCAAAGCCGCCTGATGGCTCTCCGATCCGGAGCAAAAACGGTCTGCCGCCGCGTGCGGACCTATACCAGGCTATGACTCCGGTCGCCCCGGCGCCAATCGAGTTATGCGCGGTTTATGTGTATAATGGGGCATTAACGTATTGATGGTACGGTAAGACTAATTTAACCATCTGATAATAAAGCTATTTAAGGTGATATAACCATGGGTTTCAAATGCGGTATTGTGGGTCTGCCGAACGTGGGTAAGTCCACGCTATTCAATGCATTGACCAAAGCGGGAATTGAAGCGGCCAATTTTCCGTTCTGTACGATTGAACCGAATACCGGCGTGGTGCCGATGCCTGATCCGCGCCTGGACCAGCTGGCGGCCATCGTCAAGCCGCAGCGTATCGTGCCGACCACCATGGAATTCGTTGATATCGCCGGCCTGGTCAAAGGCGCGTCGAAGGGCGAAGGACTGGGCAACCAGTTCCTGACCAATATCCGCGAAACCGAGGCCATCGGCCATGTGGTGCGCTGCTTCGAGAACGATAATATCATCCACGTTGCCGGCAAAGTCGACCCGGTGGATGATATCGACGTGATTAATACCGAGCTGGCGCTGTCCGATCTGGAAGCCTGCGAGCGCGCTATCTTCCGGGTGCAAAAACGCGCCAAGGGCGGCGATAAGGATGCCAAGATCGAGCTGTCCGCGCTGGAAAAATGCCTGCCGCACCTGGGCAACGCTGGCATGCTGCGCACGCTCGATCTCAATGAGGAAGAAAAAGCGGCTATCCGTTATCTCAGCTTCCTGACGCTTAAGCCGACCATGTATATCGCCAACGTCAATGAAGACGGCTACGAAAACAACCCCTACCTGGATAAAGTCCGGGCTATCGCCGCCGGGGAAGGCTCGGTTGTGGTGGCGGTTTGCGCCGCGGTGGAATCCGATATCGCCGAACTGGAAGAAGAGGAGCGAGCGGAATTCATGGCGGAACTGGGGCTGGAAGAACCGGGCCTGAACCGGGTGATCCGCGCCGGCTACGAGTTGCTGAACCTGCAAACCTACTTTACCGCCGGGGTCAAGGAAGTGCGCGCCTGGACCATCCCGGTCGGCGCCACCGCCCCGCAGGCGGCCGGTAAAATCCATACTGATTTCGAAAAAGGTTTTATCCGCGCCCAGACCATCGCGTTTGAAGATTTTATTGCCTATAAAGGCGAGCAAGGCGCCAAGGAAGCCGGCAAGATGCGCTCCGAAGGCAAGGAATATATCGTCAAGGATGGCGATGTGATGAACTTCTTGTTTAATGTTTAATTAAATAGGTCACTCAACTTCGACGCGTCACAGGGCATTTCAAATAAATGATTATCCTAAATCCACGCGGTTGCGTGGATTTTTCGTTTTTAACCGTCTCAACACAGTTATGCTCACTTCTTGATGAGTGGCTGGCTGACTGTCATAAGCAGCATAGCGTTGAGGCGCCGTTATGTGAACTTGACGAGATCCTTGAAGATCAGTTTACCCCAGGTATTGCCCCTGGCCTGGACGAGCAGGCCGCCATCCTTGAGCGGTCCTAGCGCAATCGGCGCGAAACCGAGCTGTTCGGCGAGAACCGCGACCGGCGCCAGCGCATTTTCGTCATCGCTCGACAAAAACACGACGCGGCTGCCGCCATTCACGCTCGGATCAGCGGCCAGAACGCCGGCGGCCAGATGGTTAAAACCCTTTACGAACCCGGCGTCGGTAAAGGCTTTGGCGACAACCGCGGACGACGGCTGATCTTGCAAGTCTTCAACGGCAACGCCGAAAGCATTGGTCATGTCGATGACGGTCTTGCCGCGCCAGGTGGTTTTCTGTTTCGCGACGTCCCGATGTTCCCAAAACGGCACCGCCAAAAAGATGATGTCGGACGCGATGGCATCCTGCAGCGTCCTGGGGACAACGGTGGGGCCGATCGCTTGTGCCCGCTGCATCAACGCTTCGGGAGGGCGACGGCTAGCAACGCTCACATTAATGTTCTTTCTTGCAAACGCCCGGGCGAGCGCCTGGCCTACCGCGCCAAAGCCAATAATCGAATAACTCATGCAAACTCTCCCTTCAGTAGGGGTGACCGGCAGCGTAAGCAGACATGGCAATACCCGCTGGACAATCACCGAAATCAGTCCCGTTAATTGAACGGGATGCCCTATTTATCGACATAACCCGGATCATCTTCGCCACGTTAGCGGGCCGCCACCCGCTTTCCAGCGCGATTTCAGATGGCCGAGGTGCCGCCGTCGACATACAATTCCACCCCATTCACGAAGCTCGATTCGTCTGAAGCAAGAAACAGCGCCACCGCCGCGATTTCCTCAGGCCCCCCCATCTTTCCCCGCGGCACCAGGGATTCGAAATACCGCTTCGTCTCTTCGTCGAAGAGTTGCTCTTGAATAGGGGTGGCGATCTGCCCTGGGCTCAGCACGTTCACCCGGATTTTGCGGCCCTTCAGTTCGTTGAGCCACCCGCGGGCGAATGCAAGCAACGTCGCCTTGCTCGCCGCATAGACGCTGAAACCAGGAAAACCTTTGATTGACGCAATTGACCCGGTCATAAAGATCGATCCGCCATCGTTAAACAACGGCAACGCCTTCTGAACCGTAAACAGCGTGCCGCGCGTATTCAGGCCGAAGGTCGCATCGAAATGCTGCTCGGTAATCTCGCCGAGCGGGACGGCTTCGCCGGTGCCAGCGCTCGCGTACAAGACATCGATCTTGCCCTTTTCCCGTTTGACCGTCGCGAACAGGCGGTCGAGGTCGTCGAGATTGGACGCGTCGCCGCGCACGCCGGTCACGTTGCGCCCGATGAGCTTAACGGCCTCGTCCAACGTCTCTTGCCTGCGGCCCGTGATAAAAACATAGGCGCCTTCTTCTACGAACCGCTTGGCGCTCGCCAGCGCCATGCCGCTTGAGCCACCCGTGATAACTGCGACCTTACCTTCCAGCTTTCCCATGACGTTTCCCCTTTCATCGTGTCGGACAGCGTCTGTATTGCCATTGGTATCAGGACGCTGTATCTTGTGGATCACCGGTCCAGATCATCAAGCCAGTATCTGGACCACTGATCCAAATATACGGATCACTGATCCATTTGTCAAGGTACCCTATGCGAGCCGACGCCAGAAAAAATTACAGCCATCTCCTTACCGTCGCGCGTGAGGTCGTCACCGAGCAGGGCGCGGATGCGTCCATGCGCGAGATCGCCCGCCGGGCCGGCGTCGGGCTGGCCACACTGCTCCGGCATTTCCCGACGCGCGAAGCCTTGTTCGAAGCGTTGCTGCGCACGAATCTGGAGACTCTGACGCAAAAGGCAGGCGAAGTTGAGACGTCGAAGCCACCTGACGAGGCGCTCGTGTCCTGGTTTCACGCCGGGGTGGCGTTCGTTGATAGCTACAGCGGCGTAGTCGCCTTGATGGCCAGCGCCCACGCAGACCCGGAGTCCGCGCTTTACGCGCCATGCATCGCGGTGCGCTCGGCGGGCGCGCGACTGCTGCGCCGTGCCCAGGCCGAGGGAACGGCGCGCGCAGATATGGATGCGGACGACCTGTTCGCCCTGATGTCGGCGCTCGGCTGGCTCGTCGCCCAGCCCGGATTCGCGCCGCGGCGGGATCATCTCTTTCATCTTATTACGAGCGCCATCCTGACAAATCAGCCGGGCAACGCCATTAACAAGGCAACGTAGCAGAGCGCAACGCATGGCTGTTCGCATTGCGTGAGATTGTCCGTTGGCTGGGCGTGGCGGACTATTGTGGCGCGTCAGTCTGATAGCCTGCCACGCCACCCCGCCATGGGTCGTCAGCCGATGAGGATGGCGCCAGCGGCGATCACCGCGCACGCCAGCATCTTGCGCACCGTCAGCGCCTCGCCCAGGAAAAAATACCCCATCGCCGCCGCGAACAGGATGCTGGTTTCGCGCAATGCCGATACCGCCCCCATCGGAGCGCCCGCCATGGCGTAAATGACGATGCCATAGGCCAGCAGAGACACCAGCCCGCCGATAAAAGCCGTGATGAACCCGGGCCGGGGGGTCAATAAACTCGTTACGCCGCGCAGGCCGATGTATACCGCCGGCATCAAGATGCCCCACAAGGCGCACATCCATGCCGTGTATGCCATCGGCGCGCCGGACAAGCGCACGCCGATGCCGTCCGTTACGCTGTAAGCGGCAATGAAACATCCGGTTCCCAGGGCATACGACAGGTTTGCCGGCGCCAGCCGGCGCCCGGTGAAGGTCAGGGAAATGATACCGCCCGATATCAGGGCAATGCCAACCAGAGCGCCCATCCCTATCCGCTCGCCGTCGAACACCGATGCCGCGACGGTGATTAACAAAGGCGAGGAACCGCGTGAAACCGGATAGGTTTGCCCTAGGTCTCCAGCCTGATAGCTCCTGACGAGAAACAGGTTATAACCCACATGCAGCCCCGCCGAAAACAGCGCATACATCCAGCTGGCTTTGGCTGGAGGCGCAAGGCACAAGGCGATGGCGGCGCTGGCAACCGCTACCGCCAGGCACATGACCGTCATCGACCACAGCCTGTCGGCTCCGCCGCGCAAAAGCGTATTCCAGCCGGCATGCAAGAGCGCGGCGCACAGTATCAGTAAAATAATATGAAAGGGCATGCGCCATAGTAAGCAGCCCGGCGCCTTGATGAAAGCAAAGTCTCCTCATTGCTGCATGAAGATATCCTCATGTATCGGTATCAGAGATAGCCTTGTTGGGCCTGGGCTGATTGCGCCATGAGCCAGTGGCGAAAGCTGACGATATGAGGCTGCGATTCGACAGCTTTTGGACAGACAAAATAATAAGCGACCGGCGAAGGGAACGGTATGTCGAACAGCCGGACCAGGCTGCCGTCGCGTAGTTCAGTTTCGACATGTCCGCTGCGGGCCAGGGCTATACCCTGGCCCAGCAGCGCCGCCTGGACCGTCATATTCGTGTCGGCGAACCTGACGCTTTCCCTGAGCGCGGAAATGCCGACCCCCGCCTGTTGCAGCCACAGCGCCCATTTCGGCACCAGATCCGCGCCGTCTCTTGTCAGCAGCGGGTAGCGCAATAATTCGGCAGGCTCATGGGGCGCGCCAAATCGATGCAAAAGATCGGGACTGGCAACCGGAAAGATCTGCTCCCTGAACATGAATTCCGAGTACAGGCCTGGATAATTGCCGGTGCCGAAACGGATGGCCACGTCCGACTCGGCGCTGGAAAAATTGATGGCTTTGTCCGTGGTTTCCAGCGTGACCAGAATTTCCGGATGCCGCTGGGACAAATCCGGCAATCTTGGCAGCAGCCATTTCAGGGCGAAGGAGTAGGTGGTACTAAGCCTGAGCCGGACCCTGCCCTTTTGCTCTCTCAGATCGCTGAGCGTCGCCTCCAGGTGCATAAAGAATTCACGCACGATGGGCGCCAGCGCTGCGCCTGCAGGCGTCAGGCTCAATGATTTACCACGCTGAAATAGCGACAAGCCCCAGATCTCTTCGAGATGTTTAAGCTGATGGCTTACCGCGCTTTGGGTAATATGCAATTCGTCCGCAGCGGCGGTGAACGTTGCATGCCGCGTCGCCACCTCAAAGGCGCGCAGCGTGGCGGTGGGAGGCAGATCCCTCATCATGTTGTTTCCTCGGTGAACACACGCCATAGCGGCTTATATGAACAGAAGCTCATGGTAATACATTCTACACCCCGGCTGAAAAAAAGACGCCGGGGTCTTGCGGTTCTGAATTCATCGAAAATCTACCCCAAGGACGGAACGGGACGTTCAGGCGCCGCCCGTACGCGGCCAAGTCCCCGAAAATTTATATGCCTACGGCATTTGTATTTGATTTCCGTGCCCATCATGCGGCATGCTTTTTTAACATTCGCAAAACGCATTATATCTATGACCCTATTTTGCTTCCCTCGACGCTGGTTCGCATGACCGCTTTTGCCTTTAGCGTAGTGCTGTTTGCCGCTGTGTTGCACGCCACCTGGAATGCCGTGGTCAAAGGCGGCGCCGATAAACTACTAACGACCATACTGGTCACCGCGTGCGCCGCGCTGATCGCCGCCCTGGCGCTGCCGTTTTTGCCCGCCCCCGCCAAGGAAAGCTGGCCTTTTATCGGCGCGTCGGCCCTGCTGCAAGTTCTGTATTTTTGCCTGGTGGCGAGAACCTATCGCATCGCCGATATGAGTCAGACCTATCCTTTAATGCGCGGCAGCGCCCCGCTTATCGTCGCGGCCATGGGCGCGTTATTTTTTGGCGTGGTATTCACGCCGACCGCCTGGCTGGGAATTGCCATAATTTGCGCAGGTATAATAAGCATGGCCATATTTGCGCACGGGCAAGACAAAAAAGGGGTGGTGTTGGCGTTGCTCAATGCCGCTGTTATCGCCGGTTACACCCTTATTGACGGGCAAGGCGTGCGGTTATCCCGCGCCCCCGCCGCGTATACGTTGTTGATTTTCCTGTTTACCGGAGTGCCCCTGCTTGCCTGGGCCATGTGCAGGCGACGCGCTGCGGTAAAAGGCTATTTCGCCGCCAATTGGCATCTGGGCATGGCGGGCGGATTTGGCACCGTCGCCTCCTATGGGCTGGCGCTGTGGGCCATGACGGTTGCGCCGGTCGCCGTGGTTGCCGCGCTGCGGGAAACCTCGATAGTATTTGGGCTTATTCTCTCGGGCCTGGTCCTGCGCGAACGCATAAGTCCATCACGGGTCGTGGCGGCCTGCATCATAGCGATAGGCGCGGGAGTGTTGCGGTTGGCTTAAAATCCCGGCGCTAAAATTTCCCCCAGCCGTTAAGCAATTAATCTGGTTTACATCGCGTAGTACCGAAGGCGATCGCCAGCGCCGGCATTAGAAAGAGACAGCGACGAAAGGCCGTGCCGCAATGCCGTGATGACCACTACAGATTCATTGTTCCCTTATCGTAATCCATCTGGGCTTGCAGAACCTGGGCTGAATGAGTAACCGTCCAGTCAAATAATGCCCGAAACGGCACCTCCAGCGTGCGCCCCAGCGGCGTGACGCTGTACTCCACCGCGACCTGGGAAGCAGGAATAACCCGGCGGGCAAGGATGCCGCTGCGCTCGAGGCGCCTTAGGCTAAGGGTCAGTGATTTTTGGGAAATGCCGTCCAGGCAACGCCTGATTTCATTGAAGCGCAAGGGCTTATGGCACAGCGCCGCCAGGATCAGCACCGACCATTTATCCGTGATCTGATCCAGCAGTAAACGGCTTGAACCGCCGGCTCCCCCCGCCTCTATGGCCGGCTCGTCTTGAGCCGCCGTTTGCCCAGCCTGATTCAACATGCGGTTTCCTCCGGGATACCTGATGACATATTAGTGCCTAATTGACACCTAGTATACGTCATATACCATATGGATTCATAACCCACAAGGAGTTACCCATGTCATCTTTATATCCTGAGCAAACCGCCGATACGCTCGCCGTGGTCGAGGCGTTGTACCGGTTCGCCGCGGGCATCGATCTGCGCGATACCGACCTGCTCGCCTCAGCGCTGGCGGAAGATGCGGTGTCCGATTTCCGGCCCGCCGCGGCAAAAGCCGGATTTGAATACCCGGTGCTGGAAGGCCGGGACACTATTGTCACGGCCCTGTCGAACGCACTTAGCCAGCTCGACACGACACATTCCGTGAGCAATCCGCGGGTCTGCATTAACGGCGATAAGGCGCATCTGGAGGCGTTGGTGGAGGCGCAGCACGTAGCGCGCAATGATAACTCGCGCCACTACCTGATGAAAAACCGCTATAACGTCGAGCTGGTAAGGCGTGACCAGGTATGGCTTATTCAGCGCAACACGGTCGACAACGTCTGGCGGACCGGGGATCCAACGGTGCTCGCGGGTGCTTAGGATCCTTTAACATCCCGCGGCGCGCAGGAAGCCCGTCACCATCTGCGTGAATTCTTCGGGGCGTTCCAGCATCGCCAGGTGTCCGCTGTCCAGTTCGGCATAGCGGGCGCCGGCTATTTGCGCGGCCAGCGCCCGCCCGTGGGCGGGCGGCACCCTATAGTCATGAGTGCAGCCTATGACCAGCGCGGGTTGGGTAATGCGCCCGACCCGATCGCTTACGACCAGAACCAGGTCCAGTTCCACCTGGCGCCCTGTTACTTTCCCCGTCACCGCCGGTGCCATGTACCAATACCAGACCAGGACCCTCGCCATCAACCCGATAGGACACTGTCGTACCCTCGATTTTAACCATTGGCATGATATAAACTCTCACCGTAATCAAAGGAGGCTTTAGGCTAAACTCTGACCGTGCTGTCAAGGTCAAGAGAAAATTCAGGGGTAGCCTGGACGGCTTGCCGTGGTGGAGCGTTGCCGGACGTCATAAAAGCCCTGTTACGTTTTATAAGAACGCGCGCGATCGGTGCGCATTCAAAATATTCTCTTACGTCTTAATAAGAACGCGATCGATCAGTCCCCACTCAAGCGCTTCCTCCGCCGTCATAAAACGGTCGCGATCGAGCGTGCGCTCAACCTCTTCATAGCTGCGCCCGCAATGCTCGGCATATAATCGCGTAATCCGGCGTTTCGTTTGCCGCATTTCTTCGGCGTGGATAAAGATGTCCGAGGCCTGTCCCTGATAACCGCCCAAAGGTTGATGCACGTGCAAACTGGCGTTGGGCAGCGCCACCCGCTGGCCGGGCGCGCCCGCCATCAACAGAAATGATCCCATCGAGCGCGCGGTTCCCATGCAAAGGGTATAGACCGGCGCCTGAATAAACTGCATGGTGTCATACATGGCGAAACCGCTGGTAACGACGCCGCCGGGCGAATTGATATACAGATGGATGGGCTTTTCCGGATTCTCGGCTTCCAGGAAAAGAAGCTGCGCGCAGACCAATGCCGACATCGTATCGTCGACTTCACCATTGAGGAAGATAATGCGTTCGCGCAACAGCCGTGAATAAATATCGAAAGATCGTTCACCCCGGCTGGATTGCTCGACCACCATCGGGATGAGTTGCAGCGCTTCGCGCATGGGCGACTCCTTATGGTTATGGCAAAAATACGCTGTGGCCCGCCAGGCGGATCAGGCGGCAAGCATCAGAGAAGACGTGTCGTCGTTGGCCGCAGGGGGCACCGGGCTGCCCAGCCGCGCATCTGCCAGCCGGTGGATAATAGTCAGAATGGTCCCGCCCGCGTCATTCGGCCTGATATGCAATGTGACATGGCTTGCAAGGAAAGGCGGTTCTGCTTCCCGCAGGCGATAACGTATTTTGCCTTCCCGGGTTGATGAGAGGGGTGCGCATTGCCCCAGGGCCACGCCGGGTAGCCATTTCTCACGCAGCGCGGGAATACTGATGGCCCGCCAGACCTTTTCCGCAGGCGCATCAAGTTCATATTCGAATCGCAGCTCGTTGACGCGATCCCCGGTTTTAGGGTTTGTCATTGATCCATATCCTTCAGCAAAACTTTCAAATCATCCACCCGCGCGGGCCAGTAGGCCCGATACTTCGCCAGCCAGCGGGCGATAAGCGCCAAACCCTGCGGATTAATGTCGTAGTTGACAAAACGGCCCCGCCGCTCTTCGCGCACCAGACCGGCGTTGCGCAGTACCGCCAGGTGCTGCGACATGGCGGATTGGCTAATTTCGATGCCCACGCGCAGCGCGCTGGCGTTCATACTGCCGTCCGCCAGTTTTTCGAAGATGGCGCGTCGCGTCGGATCGGCTAACGCCTTAAAGATGTCGTTTTCTATCATAGCAAACACATTAGCACTTACTTATGTGTCGTGCAAGCTTCCACGCTATTTAAGCGCCCTGAACGCGTGATGGTGCGCGAAAAAGCATGGCGCTATACTGTTTATGTCGCACCGGTTCAAGGCGGTCTGTGACAAACCGGCCCGATATGGCGATAATACGGCAAAGCACCCTTGGGGAAAGGCAACGGCATGACGACAGCGCAGGATGACAATCTGCTGGGAAACTATCTCAGGTATCGCCGCACCAGGCTCGACGCGGCAAGCCTGGGCTATTCCATGACCCGCAGGCGTACGCCCGGCCTGCGCCGCGAGGAGGTGGCGCTGCTCGCCAACGTCAGTACCACATGGTATACCTGGCTTGAGCAGGGCCGCGGCGGCGCGCCGTCGGCCGACGTGCTCGACCGCCTCGCCCGCGCGCTTGCCCTGACGGATGTCGAGCGCGAGCATTTATTCCTGCTGGCCCAGAACCGGCCGCCGGAGGTGGCTTATGCCAAGCGCCGCGGCGTGACGCCGCAGTTGCAACGTATGCTTGACTCGCTGGAATATTGTCCCGCGTATGTCAAAACCGCCGAATGGGACATTATTGCCTGGAATCGCGCCGCCACGGTGGTGCTGGCCAATTATCCGGCGCTGCCCGAATCCCGGCGCAATATTTTGCGCATCATTTTCTGCGACCCCGGCATCAGGACAAAAATACCCAATTGGGAAAGCGTGGCTCGTTTCGTGGTCACCACCTTTCGCACCGAAACGGCCAGGACCGGCGTAGGCGCGCATGCCAGGGCGCTGGTAGAGGAATTAAGCCTGGCCAGCCCGGAGTTCGCGGCCTTGTGGCGTGACCATGACGTCGGCATTTACGGTGAGGGAACCAAGTATATCCGGCATTCGACCCTGGGACTGATCACGCTCGAATATTCGGCTTTCTCCGTCGACGGCAAGCCGGATCTGGGCCTGGTTATCTATAATCCGGCAACGCCCGGCGATCGGGCCGGCATCCGGGCGCTGTTGGCGGCAACCCAGGCGCCTGCGCCGCTACCGCCGGCGATGCCGGAGTAGAAGCCCAGGCCAGGGCGGCGGCGCATTGGCCCCCTGCTACGCTTTTAGCCCCAGGCTTTGCTTGAGGGATTTAAGGTAGCGCCGGCTGACCGGCACCGTCTGGCCGTTGCTCAGTACAATCTCCGCCTGGCCGGAGTCTTCCAGGCGAATTTCGCGCAAATGCGCCAGATTGACCAGGAACTGCCGGTGACACCGCACCAGCGGGGTACGGCTTTCCAGCAGTTTCAGCGTCAGCTCGGTGAAACATTCCCCGCCCTCGATACCGGTGACATACACCCCGCTCAGCCTGGAGTTGGCGAACAGCACGTCCTCGGTTTTCAAAAGATAGATGCGGCTGTGGCCGGTGCAGGGAATGTATTTCAGGGCGCTTTCCTGAACCGCCAGCAGGCCGATATCCTGCTCCGGGCGTTCATTGTGCAGACGGCCAAGCGTCTTGGCCAGGCGCCGCGACTCGATAGGTTTTAGCAGATAATCAAAGGCGTGTTCCTCGAACGCGCGGACGGCGTACTCATCAAAGGCGGTCAGGAAGACGATATACGGCATGCAGGCCGGATCGATCATGCCGACCATTTCCAGCCCGCTGATGCGCGGCATCTGGATATCCAGAAAGATGACGTCCGGATGCAGCCGGTGCACCGCCCCTATCGCTTCCAGGGCATTGGCGCTCTCGCCGACGATGGCAATTTGCGGATCCTGCTGGAGCAGGCAGCGCAGGTTTTCCCGCGCCAGCGGTTCGTCATCGACAATCAGCACGCTCAGCATGGGACCTCTTCCTCCAGCGGCAGGCTCAGGATAATACGGGTAAACAGCTCGGGACGGGATTCGACGCTGATGCCGTACTCCTCGCCATAGCGCACCCGTACGCGCTTATCCACCAGATTCATGCCAAGCCCGGTATTGCCGGCGACCAACCGATACAGACCGGCATTGTCCTCGATGCACAACAGCAGGCGGTGGTCATGCTGCCGCGCGCTCAGGGTCACGATGCCCTGACCCAGCAGTTGCGAGGTGCCGTGCTTAATGGCGTTTTCCACCAGGGGCTGCAGGGAGAAGGCCGGCAGATGCATGCCGAGCAATGCCTCGGGCAGATCAAAGCGGATTTGCAGACGGTCCTGAAAACGCGCCTTTTCAATTTGCAGGTAGGCATTGACATGCTCGATTTCGTCGGCGAGCGTGACCACCTCCTCCGAGCGTTTCAGATTCTTGCGAAAAAACGTCGAGAGATTCTGCACCAGTTGGCTGGCCTGATCGCTGTCGCGGCGGATCACCGCCACCAGCGTATTCAGGGCGTTAAATAAAAAATGCGGATTGACCTGGGCATGCAGCAGCTTGATTTCCGACTGCGTCAGCAACAGTTTATGCCGTTCGTACTGCCCGGCCAGGATCTGCGCGGACAGCAGGCTGGCGATGCCTTCGCCCAGGGTACGGTTGATGGAGCTGAACAGCCGGTTTTTGGCCTCGTACAGCTTGATTGTGCCAATCACCTCACCGTTTTCGCCTTGCAGCGGGATGACCAGCGCCGACCCCAGCTTGCAGTGACGTTGTAACGAACACTGGTACGGCGTCTCGTTGCCGTCGGCATAGAACACTTCATTATTATCAATGGCCCGGCGCGAATGCGCGGAGGAAATCGGCGTGCCGGGTACGTGGTGATCGTCGCCGATGCCGATAAACGCCAGCAGCTTTTCCCGGTCGGTAATGGCGACGGCGCCGATATCCAGCTCCTGGTAGATGACCTCCGCCACCTTCATGCTGTTTTCCTGGTTAAATCCCTGGCGCAGAAAACCTTCGGTACAAACGGCGATTTTCAGCGCGCGGGCGGAAAAGGCCGAGGTATATTTCTCGAACATCGCCCGCCGGTCCAGCAGGATGCGCATAAACATCGCCGCCCCGACGCTGTTGGTGACGATCATCGGCAAGGCGATGCTCCTGACCAGCCGCAGCGCCTCTTCATAAGGACGGGCCACCGCCAGGATAATCATCATCTGCAGCATTTCCGCCAGCAGCGTGACGCCGGCGGCGGTAAACGGATTAAACAGGCGATCGATACGCCCGCGCCTGATCAGCAGCCGGTGCGCCAGACCGCCGAGCAGGCCTTCCACCACCGTGGAAATCATGCAGCTGACGGCAGTCATGCCGCCCAGGGAATAACGGTGCAGACCCCCGGTCAAACCGACCAGCACGCCGACCACCGGCCCGCCCAGCAGGCCGCCCAGCACCGCGCCGATGGCGCGGGTATTGGCGATGGAATCCTGAATATGCAGGCCGAAATAGGTGCCCATAATGCAAAACATGGAAAACATGACATAGCACAAGAGCTTATGGGGCAGTCGGACGGTAACTTGCATCAGCGGGATAAACAGCGGCGTTTTACTCAGCAGGTACGCAATAACCAAATAGACGCACATCTGCTGTAACAACAGTAAAACCAAATTGAACTCATGCATAAACAACGGCTCGTAAAATAACGCCCGTCATGCGCGGCGCGCGCGGGACTCAGTGGCGCTAACTTACCGAAAAACGCCGGCGTTGTCTTTGATGGTACTCACTAATTTGTATGCTGATTACATTAAAAGCGCTGTAAACGGCGGCGGTAGGTTTTGACCCCGCCGCCGCCGTTCTGTTACGCAGGCGCTAAGGCGTAAGCCCGGCCGGCGGCAATACCGTACGCGCGGCTATCAGTCCTTAGGATCAGAACCCTTCCAGCACTAACTTGCCCCGGGATTTGCCGCTTTCCAGCAGCGCGTGCGCTTTGCGCAGATTGGCGGCGTTGATGGCGCCGAAATGCTGGGCGAACGTGGTCTGGAGCACGCCCTGGTCGATAAGCGCGGCAATGCGTTCAAGCAGGTGGTGCTGGTTAATCATATCCGCAGTTTCAAACCGGGAACGGGTGAACATCAATTCCCAGTGCAGGGACAGGGACTTGGCCTTAAGCGGCAATGCGTCGAGCGCGGCCGGATCGTCAATCAGGGCCAGGCGTCCCTGTGGCGCCAGAGCCTCGATCAGTTGCGGATAATAGCTGTCGGTATGCGTCAGGCTCGCCACGTGGGTGACATTGGCGATACCCAACTGCGTTAACTGATCCAGCAGGGGACGGGAATGATCGATCACATGGTGCGCGCCCAGTTTCAGCACCCAGTCGCGGGTTTCCTGACGCGAGGCGGTGCCGACCACCGTCATTCGGGTCAGCCTTCGCGCCAGTTGGGTGAGTATCGACCCCACCCCGCCGCCGGCGCCGATAATCAGCAGCACGTCGCCTTCGCCGCCGTTTTCGGCCACGCCCAGCCGGTCAAACAACAATTCCCAGGCGGTGACCGAGGTCAGCGGCAGCGCGGCGGCATGGGCGAAGTCCAGCGAGGCTGGTTTGTGCCCGGCGATGCGCTCATCCACCAGGTGAAATTCGCTGTTGCAGCCCGGCCGTGTAATGGAACCGGCATAAAAAACCTCATCGCCGGGTTTAAACAGCGTGACGTCCGCGCCCACCGCCTCGACAACGCCGGCGACATCCCAGCCCAGCACGCGCGGTGCGCTGACCTCCGCTTTGGCGCGCACCTTGGTGTCGACCGGATTGACGGAAATCGCCTTGACCGCCACCAGCAAATCGCGCGCTCCCGGTGTCGGTTTGGGCAGGTCGATATCCACCAGCGCCTGGGGATCTTCAATAGGCAGTCCATGCCGGGTATAGGCAATCGCTTTCATCAGTTTTTCTCCCGTAGATCGTCTTAATAAAATGCGGCCCGGGCCATCTGGCGTTCAAGCGTGGCGCAACGCCGGCGCCGGGCGCAATGCGGATTCATCAACATTCTGAAAGTCTAGACTTTTTTTTTACCGCCACCTACCCATAAAATGCACTAACACCTACTCTGTAGAAGTGTAAATCAGCGGCGCCGGAAAGCACATGGCTATTCTGACGCATCATGTTGTATATTTGATGCACTGTGTTTATTTGCCGCCGCGGCGGCCTTCAGGCGGGAAAAGCGGTGAGTTATCAACCAGGCCCAATAGAACACTCTTACCTCGGTTCCAGCGTATACGCCAATCTGCGCCAGGCATTGATTACCGGCCAGCTGAAACCTAACGATCGATTACGCATCCGCGAACTGGCGGCGCAGGTCGGCACCAGCGTAACCCCGGTCAGGGACGCGGTATTGCAGTTGGCCAAAGAACAGGCGCTGGAGATGCGCACGCCCAAAGACATTCGCGTGCCGTCCCTTAACCAAGAACAATACCTGGAGCTGAAAACCCTGCGCCTGGAGCTGGAAGGCATGGGCGCGCAGCGCGCGGCCATGCGCGTCACCCCCGCCGCCGTCCAGCTGTTGACCGTCAATATCCGGCGCAATATTCGCGCCATTACCGAAGAGGATTGGGTGTCCGCGCTCAGGCTTAACAGCGAATTTCATTTACTGGTGGCGCAAAGCGCCATGATGCCGGTGCTGAGCAGCTTTATCGACCGGTTGTGGATGCGCACCGGGCCGCTGATTGCCCAAGCCTACGCCCAGCTCACCCAACAGATGACCATCGGCCATCACCAGACGCTGCTGGCCGCGTTGCGCCAGCGGGACGGTGACGCGGCCGCCAACGCCATGCGCCAGGATATCCTGGACAGCGATGCGATGCTGGCCCGATTTACCGCCGCCAGCCAGACGGCGCCGCCGGGGTAAACCGGTAAACCCGCTCCCGGTCAGACGTGCTGCCCGCCGTTAACCGGAATTTCCGCGCCGTTGACATAGGCGGCGCCGTTGGTGGAAAGAAAATAAATCAGCGAGGCCACTTCCTCCGGCCGGCCCAGGCGCTGCAAGGGTACCTGCCGTTCGATAATATCCTGGGTGCCGGGTGAGAGGATGGCGGTATCGATTTCCCCCGGCGCAATGGCATTGACGCGGATGCCGAAACGGCCGAAATCATAGGCCATTTCGCGGGTCAGCGCGGACAGCGCCGCCTTGGAGGTGGCATAGGCGACGCCGGCGAAAGGATGCACCCGGGTGCCGGCAATGGAGGTCACGTTGATGATCCCGCCCTGGGCCTGCCGCAGCTCCGCAAACAGGCCGTTGGCCAGCAGCGCGGTGGAGAACAGGTTGACATTGAACACCCGCATCCAGGTGGCGTAATCGGTTTCGCGCACCCCCAGCCTGCCGCCGTCGGCGGCCTTGGGCGAGATGCCGGCGTTATTGACCAGCGCGTCCAGCCGCCCGCCCAGTTTTTCTTTGATAAGCGGCAGCGCGGACTCGACGCCGGCGATATCTTCCAGATCCAGATGGATGTGATTGAGCATTTTTTCGGCCCAGGGACATTCTTCCACCCAGCTTTGGCGCGAGGCGGTAAAAATCCGCCAGCCGGCCGCATGGAAATGCTTGACGGTGGCATGGCCGATCCCGCGGCTGGCGCCGGTCAGCAATAAGGTTTTCTGCTCCAAGGCGTTCACTCCCCGGTGATGCGTGATGCAACAAAATCTACCTGAAAACCCTTGCCGGGGCATCCGCTTTTTTCCGCTTGGCGCCGCCCCCCTTATCACCGTTGCGCCATCTTATCTCCCGCGCCCTTCCGATCCGCGGATGCGTGCGGAACGGCGGCGGAGCATTTCCATCACCAATAATAATATCAGCGAGGCGCCCACCATCAGCGAGGCGGCGGCGGCAATGGTCGGATCCAGGTTTTCGCGGATGCCGGCGAACATTTGGATTGGCAGGGTACGCTGTCCGGGACTGGCCAGGAACAAAGTGACCACCACCTCGTCGAATGAGGCGGCAAAGGCAAATAAGGCGCCGGAAAACACGCCGGGGGCAATCAGCGGCAGCGTTACCCTGGCAAACACCAGCCACGGCGGCGCGCCAAGGCTGGCGGCGGCGCGGGACAGGTTGCGATCGTAGTTTTTCAGCACCGCGGTGACGGTGATGACCACAAAAGGCACGCCCAGCATGGCGTGCGCCAGCACCAGGCCGAGATAGCTGTTCAACAGCGATATGCGGGCGAAAAAGAAAAACAGGCCCACCGCCACGATCACCACCGGCGCTATCATCGGCGAGACGATAATCGCCATCACCAGGGTCTTGCCGCGGAACTCGCCGCGCACCAGGCCCACCGAGGCCAGGACGCCGAGAATGGTGGCCAGCAGCGTGGCCAGCGGCGCTATCAGCAAACTATTGCCCAGCGCCCCCAGCCACTCGCGGGAATGAAAAAACGCCTGATACCAGCGCAGTGAAAATCCGTTTAGCGGATAGCTGAGAAACGAGCCGGAGTTAAACGACAGCGGCACGATGATCAGCACCGGCACCACCAAAAACAGCAGTATCGCCGCGCCGTAAAAATTAAAGGCGGTATGCCACAACCGCATCAGGAACAGGCCTTCCTGTCTTATCATCATCATTCTCCCGGTTAATGCGCGGCCAGCTCCGCCTGCGTCCGGGTAACCCGGATGTAGACGATATAGAGCAGGATCACGATGATGAGCAATTGGCTGCCGAGAGCCGCCGCCATGCCCCAATTCATCGTGGTATTGGTGAAGAACGCCACAAAATAGCTCAGCATCTGGTCGCCGGGGCCACCGAGCAGCGCGGGCGTGATGTAATAACCGATGGCCATGATAAACACCAGCAGTCCCCCCGCCGCAATGCCGGCATAGGTTTGCGGCACATACACCCGCCAGAAGGCGGTAAAGGGATGCGCGCCCAGCGAAATGGCGGCGCGCATATAGTTAGGCGAGATGCCTTTCATCACGGCATACAGCGGCAGGACGATAAAGGGCAGCAAAATATGGGTCATGGCGATATACACGCCGACGCGGTTAAACACCAGCACCAGGGGCTTGTCGATAATGCCGGCATACAACAGGGCGCCGTTGATCAAGCCGCCCGATTGCAACAGCACAATCCAACTGGCGGTACGAACAATTAACGAAGTCCAGAAGGGCAGCAGCACCATGATCAGCAGCAGGTTGGCGCGGCCGGCCGGCTGTTTCGACAGCCAGTAAGCCAGCGGGTAGCCCAGCGCCAGGCAGATAAGCGTCACCACCGCCGCCATCAGCAGCGTACGCAGCAGCACCCCGATATACAGCGCCTGCCCCTCGGGCAAACGGGTTATCTCCCCGGTCTGGATATCCACCTTGCGATCAAACACCGCCAGGACATAATAACCGGTAAAAGGCCGGCTGGCCCGCTGCACCGAGCGCCAGACGGTAATATCGCCCCATTGCGGTAAGGCCTGGATCAGCGCGGCGCGGGTCATGCCCGGCGCGTCAGGCGCGGCGCGGGTCATGCCCGGCGCGTCAGGCGCGGCGCGCAGCGTACGCATAATCAGCCCGCGGTAAGCGGGGCTTTCGTAGCTCAGGCGTTTTGCCACCGTGGCAATCTGCCCGTCGGCGCGCGCCCGGCGCAGATCGCTGACCAGCGCCTGGAAAACGGCCTCATCCGGCAGCGCGGTGCCGTCCCACCGGGACAGCGCCGCCGTCACGTTGGGCAGCCCGTCGCGAACCTCGGGGTTCGCCACGCTTTTTATCAGGATAGAGGCGATGGGCACCACAAAACTTATCAGGATAAACAGCAACAGCGGAGCCACCAGCAGCCAGGTGCGGCGCTTGTAAATCCTTTGCGACTGAGACAACTGCTGCTTCAGCGTGGCGGTATTTAACGTGCCGTCGTCGGCATCCCGCGCCGGCATGGCTCTACTTGATGTCATTGTTTCGTCTCCGGAATGCGTGGCGATCCCATGCCGCCAACCCTTACTGGGCGGCCCAGGCGTTAAAGCGCTGCTCAAGATCTTCGCCATGCTCGATCCAGAACTGCGTATCCACCGCCAGGGCATTGGCCAGGTTATCCGGCGACGTCGGCAGGTTGGCGGCAATCGCCGGCGCGATCAGGCCGATGGCGTTTTTATTGGTTGGCCCGTAGGGAATATTTTCCGCAAAGACCTTTTGGTTTTCCGGCTGGTTGGCGAAGGCGATAAACTGTTCCGCCAGGGCCTTATGCTTGGATCCTTTGACGATGGCCCAGCTATCCAGATCGTAGAGGCTGTTGTCCCATACCATTTTGAAATCATGCCCTTCGGTGGCGGCGGCGGCCACACGGCCGTTATAGGCGGAGCTCATGACCACATCGCCGGAAACCAGCCACTGCAGCGGCTGCGCGCCGGATTCCCACCATTGAATATTCGATTTGATTTCATCAAGTTTGCGAAAGGCCCGGTCAACCCCCACCGGCGTCGCCAGCTGCGAATAGACATCCTCGCGCCTTACGCCATCCGCCAGCAGGGCGATTTCGAGGGTAAACTTGGCGCTCTTGCGCAGCGCGCGCTTGCCGGGGAAATCCTTCACATTCCAGAAGTCGGCCCAGCTGGTCGGCGCTTTTTTCAGTTTCTGCGCATCATAGGTCAGCACGGTGGACCACAGGAAAATACCGGCGCCGCACTCGGTGGCCGAACCCGGCACATACTCGCTTTTATCGCCCAGCTTGGACCAGTCCAGGGTTTCAAACAGGCCTTCGTCGCAGCCGCGACGCAGTTCCGGGCCTTCCACCTCCACCAGATCCCAGCCTACCTGGCCGGTTTCCACCATGGAGCGGATCTTGGCCATTTCGCCGTTGTATTCCCCAGCCTCGATGTCGCCTTTGCCCGATGCTTTAAACGGCTGGTAAAAGGCTTTTTCCTGCGCCACTTTGTTCTGGCCGCCGAAGGAAATCACGGTCAGTGTTTCCGCCTGGGCCTGGAAGGCCAGCCCGACCAGCAATGTGGATACCGCTAATTGTTTCAACATATCCTGTCCCCTAAAAAATGCGCCAACGAAAAGTTAAATGATGCATCATACATCAAGCATCTTTCGTGCCACTCTGGCATTTTTTCTTCAGGGAGTCCGCACGCGGTGAATACGGGGGTCTGTCATGGAATGGATGCCGGGTTGCACCCGGGTTATGCGTTAAAGCCGTGCAAAGTTGCAACAGGTTGCACCCTGGCGATGCAGCCGCGTTTGCTTCCCCGGCCTGTATCGGCGACAGGCCGGGAAAAGCGGATTATCACGCTGAGGCGATAGCCACGCACAGGTATTTCATTTCCAGGTATTCGTCGATGCCGAAGCGCGATCCTTCACGACCGAGCCCCGACTGCTTAACGCCGCCGAACGGCGCCACTTCATTGGAGATAAGACCGGTATTCACGCCTACCATGCCGTACTCCAGCGCTTCGGGCACGCGCCATTGCCGGGCGGCGTCGCGGGTAAACACATAGGCGGCAAGCCCGAATTCGGTGGCATTGGCCAAAGCCACGGCCTCTTCTTCGTCGCTGAAGGGGAACAGCGGCGCCACGGGGCCAAAAGTCTCCTCGCGAGCAAAACGCATCTTGCCGGTGACGTCGCCTATCAGGGTCGGTTCAAAAAAGGTGCCGCCCAGCGCGTGGGGCTTACCGCCGGCCAGCAGCGTGGCGCCCTGGGACAACGCGTCGTCGATATGCGCGCGCACCTTGTCGACGGCAGCCGCATCGATGAGCGGTCCCTGCGTGGTGCCTTCCGCCATGCCGTCGCCCACCTTAAGCCGCGCCACTTCGGCTACCAGCCGGGCGACCAGGGCGGGATAAATGCCCCGCTGCACATAGATACGGTTGGCGCAAACGCAGGTCTGGCCGCTGTTGCGGAATTTCGAGGCCATGATGCCGGCCACGGCGCTGTCCAGATCCGCGTCGTCAAACACGAGTACCGGCGCGTTGCCGCCCAGTTCCAGGGAAAGTTTTTTGATAGTTGGCGCGCATTGCGCCATCAGCAGACGCCCCACCTCGGTCGAGCCGGTGAAGCTCAGCTTGCGCACCACGGGACTGGCGCACAGCACCTGTCCCACATCGGCGGCGGGGCCGGTGACCACCTGCAAAACGCCGCGCGGAATACCCGCCTGTACCGCCAGCTCGGCCAGGGCCAGGGCGGTAAGCGGCGTTTGTTCCGCGGGTTTAACAATCATGGTGCAACCTGCCGCCAACGCCGGGGCCACTTTGCGCGTAATCATCGCCGCCGGAAAATTCCAGGGCGTGATCGCCGCGGTCACGCCGATGGGCTGCTTCAGCACCAGCAGCCGCTGCCGGGCCTGGGGCGACTGCAGCACGCTGCCCTCCACCCGTTTTCCCTCTTCGGCAAACCATTCGATAAAGCTGTTGGCATAGGCGATTTCGCCGCGCGCCTCGGCCAGCGATTTACCCTGTTCGGCGGTCAACAGCCGCGCCAAATCCTCCTGGTGCGCGGCAATCAACATAGCCCATTTTTGCAGCAGCACGGCGCGTTGTTTACCGGTCAGCGCCCGCCAGGACACCAGCGCCAGCGCTGCGGCATCGATGGCGCGCGCCGTTTGGGCGGCGCTCACCTGCGCCACCTCGGCCAGTATTTCCCCGGTCGCCGGATTGGTGACGGCTTCGCGCGCGCCGCTGTCGCCGTCGCACCATTCACCGTCGATCAACGCCTGGTGACGGAGCAATTGCGGGTTATTAAGCTGCATCATCTTTCTATCCTTACGTATTTATGACTTGAGCAACCGGCTCAGCAGGTCCAGCGCCGCGGTGAACTGATCATCGGGGATGGTGAGCGGGTACAGAAAACGAATCACATTGCCGTGCACGCCACAGGTCAACAGCAATAATCCCTGTGCCAGCGCCTGTTTTTGGATACTCTTGGCGTACTGCGCGTCAGGCTTGCCGGTAGCCGGGTCGGCAAATTCGACCGCCACCATGGACCCCAGCCCGCGCACGGCGGAAATGGACGGACACGTCTGCCGGGCCTGTTGCAGCACTTCCACCAAATGGCCGCCAAGGCGCTGGGCGCGCTGGCAAAGCTGTTCTTCATCAATTACATCAAGCACCGCCAGCGCGGACGCCACGGCCAGCGGGTTGCCGGCGTAGGTACCGCCCAGCCCGCCCGGCGCCGGAGCGTCCATCACCTCGGCGCGGCCGGCGACGGCGGAAATGGGGATGCCGCCGCCCAGGCTTTTCGCCATGGTAATCAGATCCACTTTCACCTGCGGGCAGTGATCCATGGCGAACAGCCTGCCGGTACGGGCAAAGCCGCTTTGCACTTCGTCGGCAATCAATAAAATGCCGTGCTGGTCGCACAGTTGGCGCAGGCCGACGATAAACTCGGGCGGCGCGACGTTAAAGCCGCCTTCCCCCTGCACAGGTTCGAACAAAATGGCCGCCACCTGATCAGGACTGATATCGGTATGGAACAGGCTGTCGATGCTGGCCAGGGCCTGGTCGACCGACACGCCGTGCAGCGCATTGGGATAAGCCGCATGGAAAACCTGTCCGGGCAGCGGCCCGAATCCCAGTTTATAGGGCGCGACTTTACCGGTCAGCGCCAGCGTCAGCAGCGTACGGCCATGGAACGCGCCGCCGAAAGTAATGACGCCGGGGCGTCGGGTATAGGCGCGGGCTATTTTCACCGCGTTTTCCACCGCTTCCGCGCCGGTGCTGAACAGCGTGGTTTTCGCCGGGCCGGCCACCGGCACCCGGGCGTTGAGCTTTTCAGCCAGTTCGACATAATTGCCGTAAGGCACTATCTGATAGGCGGTATGGGTAAACAGCTCCAACTGCCCTTTGATCGCCGCGACGATTTTCGGATGGCGATGGCCGGTGTTTAATACCGCGATGCCGGCGGCGAAGTCGGTATACTCGCGACCCTCGACGTCCCACAGCGTGGCGTTTTCCGCCCGCGCGGCATAAAAATCACACATTACGCCGACGCCGCGCGGCGTGGCGGCCAGACGACGTTGGTTCAGTTCGCTGTTGTTCATGGTGCTGCTTCTCCCAAAATGGTGCGGCTAAACGTGCGCTATTACAGATCCCAGCCTAACTCCCGATTCTATTTATCCGCTTTGTGGCTCTATAATCCAGTGCCAGTTTTAATTTTTTGCAGGTGCCAATTGCGTTCGTTATTAACCGATATGCTGCTGCAGCATCTCTCCGCCCGCACCGGGGGGCCGCTGCACCGGCGTTTATATGACTGCATCCGCCTGGCGATCCTCGACGGCGGTATTCGCGCGGGCAGCCGCCTGCCGCCGACGCGCGACCTGGCGAAAGAACTGGCGCTGTCGCGCAATACCGTCAGCGCCGCCTACGAACAGCTGCTGGCCGAGGGCTATATATTTACCCGCGCCGGCAGCGGCACCTTTGTGACCGATCATATGCCCGACGGGGCCATGGCGCCGGTGAACGAGCAGCAGCCCGCCTGCGAGCGCCCGGCCGGGGAAGAATTTTCGGCGCGCGGCGCTAATTTGCTGGCCCGGTCGGGCGCCTCGCCCCATCAATGGGGGGCGTTTATGCCGGGGGTGCCTGATGTGTCCGGCTTTCCGCACGGTCTGTGGCGCCGTATCCATTCCCGGCTTATCCGGCGCATCAAGCCCGATTACCTCACCTATTCGCGCATGGGTGGCAGCCCGGAACTGCAGCAGGCGCTGGTGGATTATCTGCGGGTGGCGCGTTCGGTGAACTGTAGCGCGCAGCAGATTATTATTACCGAGGGCACTCACCAGGCCGTCGATCTGCTGGCCAAAATGCTGTGCAATCCCGGCGATCGCGCCTGGATTGAGGAACCCAGCTACTGGGGCATGCGCAATGTGTTGACCATCAACGGCGTCGACGTACAGCCGGTGCCGGTGGATGATCAGGGTTTAAACCCGCCGGACACGGCCGTTGCGGCGTCGCCGCGGCTGATTTGCGTGACGCCGTCACATCAGTACCCCACCGGCGCGGTAATGAGCCTGCAGCGGCGCCAGCGCCTGCTGGCGCTGGCCCAGGAACATAACGCCTGGGTGATTGAGGATGATTACGATAGCGAGTTCCGTTTTTCGGGCAACCCTATTCCCGCGTTGCAAAGTCTGGCGCCGCAGGCGCCGGTTATCTATATCGGCACCTTCAGCAAGACGCTGTATCCGGGCCTGCGCATCAGCTATATGGTGCTGCCGCCGGCGCTGGCGCAGGAGATGCGCGTGGCCCACGCCGAACTGTATCGCGGCGGTCACTGGATAACGCAACTGGCCCTGGCGCAGTTTATCGCCGAGGGACATTACGCCTCCCATATCCGCCGCATGCGCCTGCTGTACGGTAAGCGCCGCGCCGTCCTGAGCCGCTTGATCCTTCAGCATCTGGGTGCGGACGCGCTGCGCGACGACAGCAATGCCGGCCTGCATCTGGTGATGTCGCTGCCGGACGATGTCGATGATATCAAGCTGTCGCAGGCGGCGGGACGGCAAGGCGTTTATGTCAGACCCCTGTCGACCTATTACCTCGGCCCGTCGCGCAAAAAAGGATTATTGCTGGGATATGCCTGCGTGGATGAAGAGCGGATAGAAAGCGCCTTTATGACCCTGCTGGGCTGCATGGGACAACCGGCTCCCGTTGCGCCGCCGCGTTGATACGGCGCAGATAGTGGCGAAGCCGCCCGCGCGGCGCCTGAACGGTAAGTGTTGCAGTATAAACGGATTGCCGCCTTGTGGTGCAGTATGCCGGCGACATCAGCGTGGTAATCATCAAGGCGTCCGACCTGCTGGGGGAACGGCAGAGAACGCCGGCACGGCCTCTTGTTTACGGATAAAAAGCGCAGAAATTCATGAGCTTGCTTACCTTAAGCCTGCCCAGGATATTTGCCTTTTCAGCGTGGAAATCGCTTGTGGCGGTACGGGCGCGATGGTAAATATACTCACCGTAAGCACAAAAACATGCCGCCCGCCTTAGGATAAGCATATTTCGTGCCATAACCTCGTCGGCAAACCGCTGCGCCTGCTTAACTCCCATTAACAGACGTCGTTTCCGAACCGGTCTAGTTACGAGGTTGGATTTTCTTATGCAAAATTACGTGAGTTTTAAAAATATTCAAAAGACCTACGACGGCGACAAGCTGGTGGTGAAAAATCTCAACCTGGATATTGGCGAAGGCGAATTTCTGACGCTGCTCGGCCCGTCGGGTTCCGGTAAAACCACCAGCCTGATGATGCTGGCGGGGTTTGAAACGCCCACCCAGGGCGAAATTTACCTGCGCGGCCAGCCGCTGCACCATCTTCCACCGCACCGGCGCGATATCGGCATGGTGTTCCAGAATTACGCGCTTTTTCCCCATATGACGGTGGCGCAGAACCTGGCCTTTCCGTTGTCGATTCGCCGCATGAATAAAGCCGATATCCAGGAAAAAGTGGATAAAGTATTGGATCGGGTGAAGCTGACCGCCCTCGCCGACCGCTATCCCGCCCAGATGTCCGGCGGCCAGCAGCAGCGCGTGGCGCTGGCGCGGGCGCTGGTGTTTGAACCCAAGCTGGTATTAATGGATGAACCGCTGGGGGCGCTGGATAAACAGCTGCGCGAGCATATGCAGATGGAAATCAAGGCGCTGCACCAGGCGCTGGAGTTGACCATCGTCTATGTCACCCACGATCAAAGCGAAGCGATGACCATGTCGGATCGGGTGGCGGTGTTCAACGACGGCATTATCCAGCAGATCAACAGCCCCAGCACGCTGTATGAGGAACCGCAGAACAGCTTCGTGGCCCAGTTTATCGGCGAGAACAACGGCCTGCTGGCGACCCAGGCAGGCAGCGAGGATGAATTTTATCGCGCCGTCCTGGATGACGGCACCTCGCTGCGCGCGCTGAAGGTACGTCCCAGCTCGCCGGGGCGCAAGATCATGCTGTGCATCCGGCCGGAGCGCGTCAGAATCAATGTGCCGGCCGGCCAGCTGCCGGCGGGGTCGCAGCAAATTAGCGCCAGGATTACGCAGTTTATCTATTTGGGCGATCATGTGCGCATGATAACCGAGGTGGCGGGACAACCCGATTTTATGGTCAAACTCAGCGCCGCCGATTTGGACCCCGCCTGGGTGCCGGGCGGCGCGGTGACCCTGTCCTGGCAGGAGCGGCATCTGCGGGCGCTGGACGCCGTGACCCTGCAATAAACAAAGGCTGGCAATGCCAGCCTTTATTACTTTGGATATGCGCCAGGCGCCGGCCTACATTTTACATGCCGCTTCCCTGTACCTGGCGCCATCGGTGCGGCCCACCACTTGGTCTCCATTAAACAAGCTCACGACCGGGCGCCCGTTATAACTTCCATCCTTAGTCCAAAAACCCTCTGAATTCGCTTCCGTTACTGCTTCACCCGGCCAGCCGCCGGGACGCGCGCCCCATTCCCCAAACATACTGCCCACCGCCCGCTGATTGACGCCGGAGGTCAGATCTGCCGCCACCAGCATTGATTTACCATTGGAGGCACACAATGTTTGAGTATCATCCCACGAATACCTGTTGGTGGAATTAGGTCGATAATAGGTAAGCCATTTTCTTACAGTAAATTTATAAGTGTAATAATACTGATCACCACGCGCCATCAGGGTGACCTCACTGCTGGGGCGGGCATTAAGGGTAACAATACCGTTCTCATCTATTGGCGCGTTTACCGCATTCGAACTGCTCCAGGTCAAACTGCCATTGTCGCCGATGTTGCCCATAGGGTTGATCTGGAACCTTGGCTTGCTGCTGCCGGCATACGGCCCCGCATCAAAACCCACGTTGGGGAAACCCGAGTTTGGCCCAAAGCTGTGAGGATTAGCGACGGGCGAAACGGAATTGATCGCCCGGGGAGACAGGAAGATTGTATCTTGCGTGACGTCCACGCCGTCTACCTGAGCCGTCACGGTGGCGGTACCGCCACGAGTGTTGGTGAAGGTAACCTTGGCTTTTCCATCCGCGCCGGTGACGGCATTTGCCGGCGACGTCAGGCTCGCGCCATTGTTCACCGAGAAAACGACGCTCTTGCCCTCCATCCCGGCGCCCATGCCATTCTCCACCAACAGCTGTACTTCATTATATTCCGCGCCGTTGTCCAGCGACCGGTTACGCAATACATCAAGCGTCAGGATGGCCGGTGAGACAATAAAACTCAATGGCGCGCTGGCTTTGGTGAAACCCGCCACCGCGGCGTTAATCACGACCAGACCGGCCTGGTCGCTGGTGACGTCGACGGCCAGCGTACCGTCGGCGGCAGTGTCGCCGCCCTGCCGGGAAAAGGTGACTCCGGGGCTGGCGGAGGCAAAGGTGACCGCCTGCCCGGCAACCGGGTTATCGTGGGCGTCGCGCACCCGGACCTTGACCTGATGGGCCTCAAGGCCGGCCTCTTTATCGCCGGTGGTGATGACCTCTATCAAGGTGGTATTTTCCGCCGCCGCGCCGGCGACAAAAGTCATGCCGTCGCTGGCTAACGTAAAGCCCGCCACCGTGGCGAAGACCGTTACCGCGCCCGCGCGGGTACTGGTGACACCCACGTCGATAGTGCCGTCGGCCGCTGTCGTGCCGCCGGGATTGGACAGCGCGGCGCCAGGGGTGACGGTGGCAAAGCTGACCGCCTGCCCCGCAATGGGATTGCTGTTGGCGTCGCGCACCTGGACCTTCACCCGATGGCCGTCGCTGTCGCCGGCCACCTTATCACCGGTGGTCAATACCTCTATGGTGGAGCGGGTCTCCGACGCGGGGCCGGCGACAAACTGCATGCCGTCGCTGGACTTGGTAAAGCCCGCCACCGTAGCGCTGACCACTACCGTGCCCGCCAGGGTATTGGTGACGCCGACCTCGAGGGTGCCGTCGGCCGCCGTATCGCCGCCGGGGCTGGAAAGCATGGCGCCGGGACTGGTGGTGGCGAAGGTGACCGCCTGCCCCCTGATGGGATTATCATTGGCGTCGCGCACCGTGATTTTCACCCGATGGCCGTCACTGTCGCCGGCCACCTTATCGCCGGTGGTGACCACCTCGACGGCGGTGCGGGTTTCCGCTGCGGCGCCGGCGACAAAACCCATGCCGTCGCTGTCCCTGGTAAAGCCCGCCACCGTGGCGCTGACCACTACCGTGCCCGCCTGGTTACTGGTGACGCCGACCTCGAGGGTGCCATCGGCCGCCGTATCGCCGCCGGGGCTGGAAAGTGTGGCGCCGGGGCTTGCGGTGGCGAAGGTCACCGCCTGTCCGCCAACCGGATTGTCATTGGCATCGCGCACCGTAACCTTCACCCGATGGCCGTCGCTGTCGCTGTCGCCGGCGATCTTGTCGCCGCGTGTGATAACCTCGACGACGGTGCGGGTTTCCGCTGCGGCGCCGGCGACAAAACGCATGCCATCACTGGCTTTGATAAAGCCCGGCAACGCGGCGGAGACAATGACCACCCCCGCCCGGTTGCTGGTCACATCCACCGTCAGCATGCCATCCTCACCGGTTTCGCCGCCGGGGATGGACAGATGCGCGTCATCGCCCGCCGCCACCCATTTCACCACCGCGCCGGCGACCGGGTTGTCCTGGGCGTCGCGCGCGGTTACCCGCACCTGATGCGCTTGTGAACCCGCAATCTTATCTCCCTGGGTCAGCACCTGGATAAGGGTATTAGCCTCGGAAGCTTTGCCGGCAATAAACGTCATCTCAACGCCGCGGGTGGTAAAATCGCCCACCGTGGCGGTAACCGTTTGCAGCCCCGCCCGGGAGGACACGACGGTCGCCATCAGGGTGCCGTCGTCACCGGTAACATCGCCCTCCAGGGGGGTTACCTGCGCGTCGTTGTCGGCGCCAAAGCTCACCGCCTGGCCGCCGATGGGATTATTAAGGGCATCGCGCACCGTCAGCCTGACCCGATGCGCGTCAATGCCATCCGCCGCCTTATTTCCCGTGGTCAGGACTTCAAGCTGTGTCTGGGTTTGGTCGGCGCCGCCGGCCACAAAGGCGACGGCGGCCTGCTGCGACGAGCCGTCCAGGCTTGCCCGCGCCATAACGGGACCGACGGTGCGGGAGGTAATACCGGTTTCGGTAAAGCCGTCGTCATCGCTCACCGCCGTGGGGGATAATACCGTGGCGCTGTTATCGGCGCTGAAAGCGACCGTCTCGCCGGGCACAGGGTTGCCATTGCCATCGATAACCCTGGCCCGGACGCGAATGGCGGTTTGGCCATCGGCGACCGCGTTGTTGTTCTCTACCGCCAGGCTTGCCAGGGTAACGATTTCCGGTGCGGTCACATTCACCGAAGTCACCGCCCGGTTGGAGAGATTACCCCGGTTATCATGGGCTATCGCGTTGATGCGATAGGTATTATCCGCCCCCGGGGTACCCTGGTAGGCCGGCATGACAACGGTTATCGCCTGCGGAGAAACCTGGGTGATACGCCCGCCGCTCGCCAGCAGCGGCGCGCTGTCCCAATCAATGCGATCCAACCCGTGTTCGGCGGTGATGTCGGCGGTTAAGGTAACCGACGTGCCCGCCGCACCGGTGATTTGGGCCGGTAGCGCCAGACGGATCAGATCCCGACGCTGATAATCGAGCACGATATTATAGTTGCGGTCGACCAGATCGTAGCGGCTGCCGGCCAGGGTTCTGGACGGTCCGACTTTAGAGGAATCGAGATGCGACTGCCAGGATTCGCCCAGCCGGTAATTCAGCTGGAAATTCAGGCTGCTGTCGTTCGCGCCGCCTTTGCCGGTCCGGTGCTGCGCGCCGACGGTGAACAAGGGGATGGGCGTATAGTTAATGCCGGCGGTCAGGGCATAGGGATCTTTTTGCCGACTATCCTTGCCGAACAACGCCACCTCATCGCCGCGGTATTGCTCAAACATCAGCGAACCGCCCAGCTGTGGGTAAGATGGCAGCCAGGCTTGGGCGCGCAGATCGAACCCGTTGGCCGGCCGTTCGTTATAGTCGGCGAAATCCCGCGACGGGTGCCAATCCGTCAGGCCGAAATAACTATTGGCCGACAGCCGCAAATAATCCGTCCAGGCTTCGGCCCCGACGCCGAGCCGGCGATTGTTGCCGGTAATATCGTTATCATAAAAAGTATTGGCGCCGTACAACCAGCCGTCCTTTTCGGTGCGCACGCCCAGGCCGAGATTCACCGTATTGCGCTGGTCGCTGTTACGCACCCCTAATTGCGAAAATACCGTCGAGCGTTCGGTATCCCGCAGGGGAACCAGCAAATCCACCGCGCTGTCGGTAAATCTGAAATCCCGGTCGGCGTTGAGCTGGACGCGGGCGGTGCCGAACTGGTTCAGCCATTGCTCGCCCGCCTGCCCGGCGCCGCCCACCACGCTTGAACGCGCCAAATCGGCGGCGGCGCCGCCGGTGTTGCCGCCCGAGAACAGGGAGCCGGCCGTCTGTGCGCCGCGCGCCAGCTTATCCTCTGCCTGCGAAGATGACTGGACCGGGATGGCTGAGTTAAACAAAGACGTGTGGCTGCGGGGAACGTCGATCTCGTCGCCGGTGCCCAGCGCGGAAAACGATTTGGCGAAATTGCGCAGTCCATTGAGCGTTTTTAGCTCTTCCAGCGTCAGGTTATAGCGTGTCGCCACCGACAATGTCGTCTCGCCCGGCCCCAAAACATAAGGAACCGTGGCGATGGCCATTAAGGGCGCCGCCGTTGACGGCAACGCTGCGGGCGCGGCTTTCGCCATGGCCGGCGTAAAAGACAGGCTAAGCGGAAAGACTATCTGGAAAGCGATATTCAGCCACGCCACCGCACGCCAACGTTGATGAATTACCGGCGGCGGCGTAGATTGGATTTTTTTCATTTGATAATAGCTAAAGAGATTCTTAAAAAGCATCAATTTATCCCACTGGTCAATAACTTCAATTCCCGGCCATATTAATCCGCCGTCGGCAAAGGTTATCCGGCGTAACAAGACCCCATTTAAATAGTGTTACAGGCCAGCATAACTGGCAGCAATATCGAAGAAAATAGCTTTAGTCGATAATATTGCAGACCATACCAGAAATGAAATTAAAAATATTCACTTGAACCATTAAATAGATAAAAAATTACAAATCCTTTAAATTCATTGAATTGCATTAACTTGGTCACTATTTAATTTTTTTAATTAATCTTTAATTTCCTGTAAACTCAATAAACATAACTCATAATATTTTATGGCCGATATACCGGAATATGGCCTGTATTAGTGCTACTACGTGCATTAATTGGCAATCTGCATTCATCGTGGGATAACGGCGCTTAAAGGGATAATATTCATGAAGAAGATGACGTATCCTTGCTGGGACCTCGGGTTTATCCGGGTTAACAGGGGCCATTAAGGCAGCTTCATTTATTTAATAAATAATATGAATGAATCAGGAAAGCAGCAGGCGTGAAGGGGGAGAGAAGCGGGTATTCCCTGCCGACTGAGGCAGGCAAAGGGAATACCCTGATTATTGATTACGGCGTATGAGCGGTCATAACGCCGGTTATCTGCGTACCAACCGGTAAATCCACAGCACCACGATAGCGCCGATCACCGCCACGACAAAACTGCCGAAGTTAAAGCCGTCGACGCGTCCATAACCAAAGAACGTGCTGATATAACCGCCGACCACGGCGCCGATGATACCGAGAATGATGGTAATGATAAATCCGCCGCCGTCCCTGCCCGGCATGATGAATTTAGCGATAATGCCGGCGATAAGTCCAAAAATAATCCAAGATAAAATTCCCATAACAACACTCCTTTATAGCGATTGCCTGTACTTAAAAATCCGTGATGGATACCTAGCCTGAAAGAGCAGTACCAGAAACCTGTTTTATTATAGTCAATGCTCATGATTATGCTGGAAATAATACAGAGAACATCGAGTACCGGAATAGCAAACGCCGGGCGCGATGTCCAGGCCTAAAACGGCAGGCTGGTGATGTCAACCAAGGTTAACGTCCCGCCGAAGACCGCGCCGGTATCAATATAGAACTGATTATAAAAATGCCTGACGCGTTCGAGCGGCGTATGGCCGAAAAAGAAGTGCGTCGCGCCGCTGATGGGCGCCCCGCGCCCGCGCTGGTTGCGGTTGATGCGCTGCCGGCTCCACACCACCAGCTCGGGGTCGACGGTCTGCTGGTAGCGATAATTGTCCAGGGGATAATCCGCGTGCGCGATCACAATATGACGCTGCGCCATTTCAAGGTCGATAATCAGCGGCAGATAAGCGCAGCGCTCAATCAATGCCGCCGCCCGCCGCCGCTGTTCCTCATCCAGGCGCCAAAACCATTGGCCGCCGTTGGCCAGCCACAGGTTCTCTTCGCCGCGGGAAAGGGCGTCGATGGCCATTTGCTCATGGTTGCCGCGAACCGCGCAGAACCAGGGTTGTTCAAGCAGTTCCAGGCATTGCAGGTTTTGCGCGCCGCGATCGATCAGATCACCGACCGAGATCAGCAAATCGCGCGCGCGATCAAACCGCTGGCGCGCCAGTTTCGCCAGCAGCAAATCGTAACAGCCATGCACATCCCCGACCACGAAGATACGCCGCCAGTCGTCTGGGTTGATTTTGCGGTATATCTGTTCCGGCATCATCTGATTCATCATCCCCCCCGATAAGCTCAAGGCCATCATTATCAGCATAGCAGGCTGGGACACGCGGACATCAATAATCTCGCCATGGGGGAAATCGATGATAAAACGTCATTAAAAGCTGTTAAAACAGCCTGATAACGGGCAGCATGAAGGTCTGCACCTTTGTCCGGTATGCTGTATGAATAAACGCCACGCCCTGGTTTCGCTGAATATCGCGGCCTTCTTTTTTGGCCTTTCAGGCATTTTAGGTAAAGTCATTACCACCTCGCCCGCCGCCATAGTATTTGGCCGCGCGCTGTTCGCGGTGCTGGCGTTATCGCTGCTGATGCTCGGCGTACGCGGCTTTCGCTGGCAACGCATCAGCGGCGGCAGCGCTCTGGTGGTCATTGGCGCCAGCGCTATCCTGGCCGGGCACTGGCTCACCTTCTTCATTTCGGTCAAAGCCTCGGGCGTGGCGATTGCCACGCTTGGATTCGCCAGTTTCCCGGCCTTTACCACCCTGTTTGAAAGCATCGGTTTCCGGGAGCGCATTTCGCTTAACGAGATCCTGCTCATCGTCCTGATTTGCCTTGGCCTGATGATGGTCTGCCCGTCCTTTGATATCAGCAGCGGCAGTACGCGCGGGTTTTTATGGGGAATTTTATCCGGCGCGCTGTTGGCGTTGCTTATTATCTGCAACCGCATTACCGCCATCAGTATCCGGCCGGTACAGGCGGCGTTATGTCAAAACGCCGTTATCTGCCTGCTGATGCTGCCCTTCGCTTTCCACGCGTTGCCGCAAGCCTCCGCCGGCGACTGGTTTTACCTGGTGCTGCTGGGGGTATTCTGTACCGGCGTGGCGCACAGCCTGATGGTCACCAGTTTACGTTTCGTCAAGGCGCGCGCCGCGGCGGTGTTTTTCGCCCTGGAGCCGGTCTACGCCATTCTTTTTGCCTGGGCATTGTTCGGCGAACGGCCGACCCCCGGCATGTTTGCCGGCGCCGCGGTGATTATTCTTTCAGTAACGGCGTTTTCACGTCACGATAAAAAAGCGCCGTCTGAGCGGCAAGCCTGACGGGCGAAGGCGCGGGGGAAAGCGCGGGGATTGCCGGCGAGGGACGGGGTTCCCCGCCGGTGGTTGCCGTGCCAGGCGGTTAGCGGATCATCGGCAGCTTAAGGCCGTATTTTTCCGCGCAGGCGATGGCCTCGGGGTAACCGGCATCGGCATGGCGCATCACGCCGGTGGCCGGGTCGTTCCATAATACCCGCGCCAGGCGCTCATCGGCCTTTTCGCTGCCGTCGCAGACGATAACCATGCCCGCGTGCTGGGAGAACCCCATACCCACGCCGCCGCCGTGATGCAGACTGACCCAGGTGGCGCCCCCGGCGGTGCTGAGCAGGGCGTTCAGCAACGGCCAGTCGGAAACGGCGTCCGAGCCGTCTTTCATCGCTTCGGTTTCACGGTTGGGCGAGGCGACCGACCCGCAGTCGAGATGATCACGGCCGATAACAATCGGCGCTTTCAGCTCGCCGGTGCGCACCATCTCGTTAAACGCCAGCCCGGCGAGGTGACGTTCGCCCAGCCCCAGCCAGCAGATGCGCGCCGGCAGGCCCTGGAAGGCGATGCGCTCCTGCGCCATATCCAGCCAGTTATGCAGCAGCCGGTTGTCCGGAAACAGCTCCTTGAGCTTGGCATCGGTCTTATAGATATCTTCCGCATCCCCCGACAACGCCACCCAGCGGAACGGCCCCTTACCTTCGCAAAACAGCGGACGGATATAGGCGGGTACAAAACCGGGGAAATCGAAGGCGTTCGCCACCCCCTCCTCCAGCGCCACCTGGCGGATATTGTTGCCGTAATCCACCGTCGGCACGCCCATTTCATGGAACGCCAGCATCGCCTTGACGTGTTCGGCCATCGACGCCCTGGCCGCGCTGATAACGCTTTGCGGATCGTCTTTTTTGGCCTGGTTCCATTGTTCCAGGCTCCAGCCGGCCGGCAGGTAGCCGTTGAGCGGGTCATGGGCGGAAGTCTGGTCGGTGACGATATGCGGACGGGCGCCGCCGCCGGCGGCGCGTTTGGCCAGCTCCGGCATGATCTGCGCCGCATTGCCCAGTAGCCCGACGGAAATTGCCTCGCCTTTGGCGCAGGCGTATTCAATTAGCGCCAGCGCTTCGTCGATGGTAAACGCCTTGCGGTCGAGGTAGCGGGTGCGCAGGCGAAAATCTATGCGCGACTCCTGGCATTCAATGGCCAGCACGCAGGCGCCGGCCAGCACGCCGGCCAGCGGCTGGGCGCCGCCCATGCCGCCCAGGCCGGCGGTAAGGATCCATTTCCCCTTGAGATCGTTGTCGTAATGTTGGCGGCCCGCTTCGGCAAAGGTTTCGAAGGTGCCCTGCACGATGCCTTGGGCGCCGATATAAATCCAGGAGCCGGCGGTCATTTGCCCGTACATCATCAGCCCGGCCCGGTCCAGTTCATGGAAATGTTCCCAGGTGGCCCAATGCGGCACCAGGTTGGAATTGGCAATCATCACGCGCGGCGCGTCCACATGGGTGCGGAACACGCCGACCGGTTTACCGGATTGCACCAGCAGGGTCTCGTCTTCCTCCAGGTCGCGCAGGCTTTGCAATATGGTTTCGAAACAGGGCCAGTTACGCGCCGCCTTGCCGATGCCGCCGTAGACCACCAAATCGTCGGGACGCTCGGCGACATCCGGATCGAGGTTGTTCTGGATCATGCGGTACGGCGCTTCAATCAGCCAGTTTTTGCAGGTCAGCGCGGTGCCGCGCGGCGCGCTGACGGGACGTGAAACGGCATTGCTAAAATCGTATTTCATCAGGGGTTCCTTTATCTTTAGCGCGTTGACGCATAGCTGGGTAACAAGGATTGTACTTCCGCGGGCAGGGTGAATTCAGCGACCCAAAGACGCATCGCTTCGATATCCGGCGCCAGGAGCCGATCGCTTGCCAGGAAGGCGACACGGTTACGGATAGCCACAAGCTGTTGTTCGAGCGCCGCCGAGCTGTTCAGCGGCCGGTTAAAATCAATGCCCTGGGCGGCGGCCATGGCTTCGATGCCCACCACCACCGAGGTGTTGAAACACATATCCCCCAGCCGGCGGGCGGCAAAGGTGGCCATCGACACATGGTCCTCCTGGTTGGCGGAGGTCGGCAGGCTGTCGACGCTGGCCGGGTGCGCCAGGGACTTGTTTTCCGAGGCCAGCGCCGCGGCGGTGACCTGGGCTATCATAAAGCCCGAGTTCACGCCGCCTTCATTGATCAGGAACGGCGGCAGGCCCGACAGGCCGGTATCGAGCAGCAGCGCCAGGCGGCGTTCTGAAATAGCGCCGATTTCGGCTATCGCCAGCGCGAGGATATCGGCGGCGAACGCCACCGGCTCGGCGTGGAAATTGCCGCCGGAAATCACTTCGCCGCTATCGGTAAACACCAGCGGGTTATCGGACGCGGCGTTGGCCTCGATTTGCAGGATGCGCGCCGCATAGGTCAGGTTATCCAGGCAGGCGCCCATCACCTGCGGCACGCAGCGGATGGAATAGGGATCTTGTACCCGGCCGCAGTCGGCATGGGATACCACGATTTCGCTGCCGTCAAGCAGCGTAGATACCGCCCGCGCCACCGCTATCTGGCCGGCCTGGCCGCGCGCCTGGTGGATACGCGCGTCGAAAGGCTTGACCGAGCCTTTGATGGCCTCAAGCGTCAGGGCGCCCGCCACCAGCCCGGCGGCAAAGGATCGTTCCGCTTCAAACAGGCCGACCAGCGCCAGCGAGGTGGAAACCTGGGTGCCGTTCAGCAATGCCAGCCCTTCTTTCGGCGCCAGCACGATGGGACGCAAGCCGGCCAGCGCCAGCCCTTCCACCGCGCTTATCAGCGCTCCCTTGACCCGCACCTGCCCCTCGCCGATAAGCATCAGGGACAAATGCGCCAGCGGGGCCAGGTCGCCCGAGGCGCCCACCGAGCCTTTGGCCGGGATACAGGGCATGACGCCGGCGTTATACAAGGACAGCAGGGCCTCCACCACCGATAACCGGATGCCGGAATGGCCGCGCGCCAGGCTTATCACTTTGCAGGCCATGATAAGCCGCGTCACATTGTCTTCGAGCAACGCGCCGGTGCCGACGCTGTGCGACAGCACCAGGTTACGCTGCAGTTCCGCCAGCCGTTCGGCGGGAATGCGGGTTTGCGCCAGTTTGCCGAAACCGGTGTTGATGCCGTAGACCACGTCGCCGGTGGCCAGGATCTCCTCCACCGTTTGCTGCGCGGCGTTGATGGCGGTGAAGGCGGCGGGATCAAGCGACAGTTCCAGCTCGCCATGATAGATGGCACGCAGCGTCGCCAGGTCTACCTCGCCCGGCACCAGACGGCATGGGCGTAAAGATGTTACAGAAGATGACATAATCTATTCCTGTCTATACAAGTAAAACCGGCACTTGGGCGCATTACTGGGTTGCGCCCGGGTGCCGCAGTTGCGGCCCGTTGTTGTGCCCTGCTCCGCGAAACCTGGCGAACCATTGCGGTTCGGATTGCAAAGTCAAAGCGCCATGCTTTGCAGCGTTTCGCTGCGTATTTCCTCGGTAACGCGCGCCTTGAGCGCCATAAATTCCGCCGTGGTCTTTAAGGTGTAGTCACGGGGATGGGGGAAGTTTATCGCCACCTCGGTTTTAATCCGTCCCGGTCTGGCGCTGAAGATGGCGACTTTATTGGCCATAAAAATGGCCTCGTCGATATCATGCGTGACAAACAGCACCGTCTTGCGTGACGACTCCCATATTTTCAACAATAATTCCTGCATCAGCACCCGCGTTTGATTGTCCAGCGCGCCGAAGGGTTCATCCATCAGCAGGACTTTCGGATCGTTGGCCAGCGCGCGGGCGATGGCGGTGCGCTGCTGCATGCCGCCGGACAGCTGGCGCGGGAAATGCTGCTCAAACCCGCGCAGGCCGACCTGATCGACAAAATAATCGCAGCGCTCGCGCTGCACGCCCGGGCTCAGGCCCCGTTCCCGCAGCCCAAAACAGATGTTCTGCGCCACCGTCAGCCACGGAAACAACGTATAGCTCTGGAAGACCATGCCCCGATCGGCGCCCGGGCCGTCAATCAGTCCCCCGTCCAGCCACACTTCCCCGGTGGTGGGCCGATCGAGACCGGCGACAATCCGCAGCAGGGTGGATTTACCGCAGCCCGACGGGCCGAGGATGGTAATAAAATCGTTTTCCTCCACCCGGTAGTCGATGGGCAGCAACGCCTGGGTCTGCTGGCCCTTGGGGCCGTTAAAGACGCGCGACACCTGGCGGATGGCGAGTTTTCCGGGGGTCATGAGGAAATGCTCCAGGCAAACAGGCGGCGGTTCACCGCCTTGAACAGGAAATCGGAAATCAGGCCGATACAGCCGATAACGATAATGCCGAAAATAATCTGCCCGGTATTGAGCAGCGCCTGGCTGTCGACAATCATATGGCCGATACCGCTGGACGAGCCGATTAGCTCAGCCACGATCACATAGGTCCAGGCCCAGCCCAGCACCAGGCGCAGCAATTCGGCAATCTCGGGCGCCGCGCCTGGGATCAGCACCCGTCGCACGATACTGCGGTTCGAGGCGCCCAGGGTATAGGCGGCTTCCACCAGATCGCGCCGCGCCGCGCCCACGGTGACCGCGATCATCAGCACAATCTGAAAAAACGAGCCGATAAAAATCACCAGAATTTTTTGCATTTCGCCAATGCCGGCCCACAGGATCAGCAGGGGAATAAACGCCGACGCGGGCAGGTAGCGGCAAAACGAGACAAAAGGTTCAAGAAACGCCTCCACCAGTTTATACGACCCCATCATGATGCCGAGCGGCACCGCCAGTACCGCCGCCAGGATAAATCCGCCCAGCACGCGCATCACCGTCATGCCGATATCCAGCGAAAAATTGTACTCGGTAAACAGCAGGTAGCCTTCGTGCACCATGGTCAGCGGGTCGGTCAAAAAGGTCGGCGACACCCAGCCGGCGAACGTGGCCCAGGCCCAAAAGCCGAAAAACAGGATAAAAAAACCCAGCCCGAGAAACCAGCGCTGCCCGGTTGAAACCGCGCGCAGCGGCACCATCAGCGGGTTGTGCCGTACTTTCTTCGCCGCCGGCAACGGCGCCGGTTGCCCGGCGGCCGGCGAGGCCTTGTCAACGGACATTGCGCGCCCCTTATTGATTAACGTAGCTGGCGTCATACAGTGTCTTGATATCGGGGATTTTGCGGATCACCTTCATTTGCAGCAGCAGTTGCGCCGCCTCCCGGCTGAAGCTGTCGATTTCGCCATTAAAGAACTGGCGGTTCTGCGCCCGGTCCTGCCAGCGCAGGTAGCTGGCCGACTCGGCAAATTCCTTGCCCGATTCCTTAACCGCCGCGCCCATGATTTCATTGGCTTTATCCGGCTGAGCCTTGATCATATCCAGCGCGTCGAAATAGCTGGCGACCAGCGCCTTGGCGGCCTGGGGATTTTGCTTGAGGAAGGCGGGCGTACAGCCCAGCGTATCCATAACCATCGGATAATCGAGGGTGGTGGCCAGGATCTTGCCTTTATCCGGGCTTTGCCGCACCGAGGAAAGATAAGGCTCGTAGGTCATGGCGGCATCGTTGCTGCCGGCGATAAACGAATGGGCGGCGGCTTCGGGCGAGAGCGTGGTGGTCTTGACGTCTTTAAGGCTCATGCCGTTTTTATCCAACATCCAGGCCAAGGCGAAATACGGCGAGGTGCCCGGTGCGTCGACGCTGATGGTTTTGCCCTTCAGCGCCTTGATGCTGTCGATGCCGTTGCGCACCACCAGGCCGTCGGCGCCGTAGGATTTATCCAGCTGGACAATCTGGGTGATGGGCACGCCGTTGGCGTTCCAGGAAATATAGGTTTCCACCGTGGTGGCGGCGCACTGCACGTCGCCGGAGGCAATAGCCAGGTGGCGGTCTTTTTGCGGGATCATTTTGACGGTGACATCCAGGCCGTGGCGTTTAAATATCCCCGCCTTGTCCGCCAGGGTCAGCGGCGCAAACCCGGTCCAGCCGGAAATACCGATGGCCAGCGGCGTGTCGGCCGCCATCGCCGGCAGGGCACCGGCCAGGCCGAGCGCCAGAATAAGGGCGGTCTTCAGCGGTTGAACGCGGCGTTGCAATGACGTACTGGCACAGGCGATGCTCATATCCCACTCCTGAAATAACGCCGGCTAAATTAACCGGCAAAAATGTGTTCGCGGCCGGCTAAGGCGCCTGCCGCCCTGGCTAACAACTGTATAAGCTTGTCTATACAAGACTCTTTACCTAGGCAGGAACTAAGCAAAGCTTGTGCCATCTTGCCCGTGGCCGGTTATTTGACGATAAGCGTCGCCCTGAACGGGCGAGTCCCGCAATCACGGACGCGCCGCGTTGGCAGCGCGCACCCCGTGGCGCGGCCGATGAATCATTATGGCGCGCCATGCACCAAAATCATGCAGGCGATGCTTCTATCGGCCATAAGAGCCGCCTGGCGCGGCTAGCGACGGGAGATATCCGCCCATAGCGCCACGCCATCGCCGTCGGCGGGCCACAGGCGCAGCGGCGCGCCGAGTTGTCGCCACCAGATGCCCTCGCGTTGCGTCAGCGGCGTCTCGCCCTCAAGGTGCCAGCGGCCCGCCAGTACATAGATTACGCCGTCGCCGCCCGCGGGCAGGCGCTGCTCGCCGGTCAGGCGCTCTACTCGCGCCCGCCGGTCCTGGCGGCGGGTCATGATATTGAAATCCCGGCTCGGGCCGCCCGCCAGCCGCGCGCTGATGGCGTCCTCGCCGGCAAAGGCATGCGGCACGCCGGGCCGGGTCAGGGCATGGGATCCGCCGGCGGCGTTATGCAGCGTCACGCCGTCGCCCTCCAGCAGGGCGATAATCCGATCCACGCCGGGGAAGGAGGAAAAGGCCCCGTCGCGGTCGATGGTGGCGATGCTGGCGCGCCAGGCAAACGCCGCCGGGTCGCCGCCCGCCGGCAACGCAGCGGGCGCATCAGGCGGGCAGCTGATAATTTCGCGCGTTTCGCCGCCGCCGTTGCGCCAGGGGGACACCGGCAGGCCGGTGAACGAAAACCTGACCGGCCGGCTCACAGCGCCTCCCGGCGCAGGTCGCGCAGCACGCGGGCGAAAGACTGGGCGCTTTCCCGTTCCAGGGCATGGTGCCCGTCGCTGATTACCCGGCGGCCGGCGACGAACACATCGCGGATTTGGCCGGGGCCGCCGGCAAACAGCCAGCGATTGAGCAGGTCGCCGTCGTCGGCCGAGGCGATATAGGGATCTTCGCCGTCCAGCACCAGCCAGTCGGCGCGCATACCGACCGCCAGCGCGCCCAGCGGTACGCCGCAGGCCTGCGCCCCGCCCCGCAGCGCCGCGCCGTAAAGATTATCGCCGAGCGTGGGGTGCAGCGCGTCGGCCAGACGGTTGCGCCGCCGGTCGCGCAGGCGCTGTCCGTATTCCAGCCAGCGCAGCTCTTCCACCACGTTGAGCGAAACATGGCTGTCGGAGCCGATGCCCCAGCGGCCGCCCTGCCGAACATAGCCATCGGCCGGGAAGATACCGTCGCCCAGGTTGGCCTCGGTGGTGGGACACAGCCCCGCTACCGCGCCGCTGCGCGCCAGGCGGGCCAGTTCTTCCTCATCGAGATGGGTGGCATGGATCAGGCACCAGCGTTCATCCACCTTAACCTGATCCATCAGCCAGCGAACCGGACGGGTTCCCGACCAGGCCAGGCAATCCTCCACCTCTTTTGTCTGCTCGGCCACGTGGATATGTACCGGCAATTCCGCCGCCGAGGCCTGCAGGACCTCGTGGATTTGCCGCGCGCTGACGGCGCGCAGGGAATGGAAACACAGGCCCAGGCGCTGGTGCGGCTGCGTGGCCAGATGGGCTTGCAGCGCCTGCTGCTGGCGCAGGTAGCTGCCGGTATCCTGGATAAAACGCCGCTGCCCGGGGGCCGCCGCCTGTTCGCCGAAACCGCCGTAGGAGTACAGCACCGGCAGCAGCGTCAGGCCGATACCGCTCTCGGCCGCCGCCTGGCTGACGCGCAGCGCCATTTCCGCCGGATCGGCGTACGCATGGCCCTGGGGATCGTGATGCAGGTAATGGAATTCCGCCACCTGGCTGTAGCCGCCCTTTAGCATCTCGATATACAGCTGGCGGGCGATAATGCCCACCTGCTCCGGCGACAGCCGTTGCACCATGCGGTACATCACATCGCGCCAGGTCCAGAAGCTGTCCTTCGGATCGCCGAAGACTTCAGTCAGTCCGGCCATGGCGCGCTGAAAGGCGTGGGAATGCAAATTGGCCATGGCGGGCAATACCGGCCCGGCGAGAGACTCGGCGTCCTGTGCGCCGGCATCTGATTCAATAGCGACGATCGTTCCCTGGGCGTCGATCTGCAGTCGGACATTGTGGGTCCATCCCTGCGCCAGCAGCGCACGGGGGGCAAAATAAACGGGCATGGCGGTTTCCGGTTAAAGTGAGAGTGATAGGAGTGTCTATCCAGACGAAATGCTTATCCACTTGTCTATACATATACATACGCTGAATTGAACAGTAAACTGTTTTGTTATTATCCCTGTCATCAGAGGTCGGAAACGTGTCTGAACTACTGTCAGCGGCGCAACTGTCCGCCATCATGAGCGATACGCCGGCGCCCATTTATCAACGGGTTAAACAGGCGATCGTGCAGCAGATACGTTCCGGGGCCTGGGAGCCTCATCGGCGCATCCCGTCGGAAAGCGAACTGGTGGCGGAGCTGGGGGTCAGCAGGATGACCATTAACCGGGCGCTGCGCGAGCTGACCGGCGAGGGTTATCTGCTGCGGATGCAGGGCGTCGGTACCTTTGTCGCCGAGCTCAAGCCCCAGACCGCCATGCTGGAAGTGCGCAATATCGCCGATGAAATCGCCGCGCGCGGCCATCGCCACAGCAGCACCCTGCTGACCCTGGAAGCGCGCCAGGCGACCGGCGAGGAAGCGTTATCCCTGGGCATCCAGCCGGGTGAGCAGTTGTTCCATTCGCTGATCGTGCATTACGAAAACGATATTGCCGTACAGTTGGAAGACCGCTGCGTCAATCCCTTGACCGCGCCCGATTATCTGCGGCAGGATTTCAACCTGATTACGCCCTATTTCTACCTGACGCAGGCCGCGCCGCTTACCGCCGGCGAGCATCGGGTCGAGGCGGTAAACGCCAGCAGCCGCGAACGCGAGCTGCTCCAGCTGGCGGATAACGAACCCTGTTTGCTGATTCACCGGCGCACCTGGTTCGGCAAACTGGTGGTGACCTCCGCGCGCCTGCTGTATCCCGGCACGCGTTATCAGCTGTTTGGCAGCTTTATCGCCTAGCGCGGGGTGCGCCGCGGTCCAGGGCGGCGCGTTGCCTGAACGGCTGTGGGGTTTCAATAGACTTTTTTATCAACCTAGCGGGAGATCAATCCATGCCGGTAACGGAACATTTTGACGCCGTATGGTCGGGGGCCGACGTGGCGACCCTGCGCAACGGCCGCTATGACATCATCAGGGACGGCGCGATTGCCGTCAGGGGCGAACGCATCGCCTGGGTCGGACCCAGGGACGAGCTGCCGGCGGCGGACGTGGCGGCCCGGCATGATTTCGGCGGCGGCATCGTCACCCCCGGCTTTATCGACTGTCATACCCACCTGGTATTCGGCGGCAATCGCAGCCATGAATTCGAACAGCGGCTTAACGGCGTCAGCTATGCGGACATAGCGGCCGCCGGCGGCGGCATTCTGTCCACGGTCAACGCCACCCGCGGCGCGTCCGAGGATGAACTGATGGCCGCGGCCGTTCCCCGGCTGGCGATGCTGATGGCCGACGGCGTCACCTGTATCGAGATAAAATCCGGCTACGGACTGACGCTTGAGAGCGAAATAAAAATGCTGCGCGTCGCCCGGCGCATCGCGCAGGCCTATCCGGTCCAGGTCAGGACCACGCTGCTGGCGGCCCACGCGCTGCCGCCGGAATACCGGGGGCGCTCCGACGAGTATATTACGCTTATCTGTGAACACTGGATTCCCGAGGTGGCGGCGCTGGGACTGGCCGACGCGGTAGACGGTTTTTGTGAACACCTGGCCTTCTCGCCCGCGCAGATAGCCCGGGTATTTACTGCCGCCCGGCAGGCGGGCCTGCCGGTCAAACTCCATGCCGAACAGCTCTCATCCCTGGGCGGCAGCAGCCTGGCCGCGCGTTACGGCGCGCTGTCGGCGGATCATCTGGAATATGCCACCGACGACGACGCCCGCGCCATGGCGCAGTCCGGCACCGTGGCGGTCCTGCTGCCGGGCGCCTGTTATATGCTGCGGGAAACCCAGCTGCCGCCGGTGGCGCTGTTTCGCCGGCATGGCACGCCGATGGCGCTGGCCAGCGATATCAATCCAGGCACCTCGCCCGCCTGTTCCCTGCGTCTGATGTTGAACATGGGCTGCACCCTGTTTCGCATGACGCCGGAGGAGGCGTTGGCCGGCGTGACGATTAACGCGGCGCGGGCGCTGGGACTGGCGGAATCGCAGGGCACCCTTGAAGCCGGCAAGCTGGCCGATTTTGTTCACTGGCCGGTGGCGCATCCGGCGGAATTAGCTTACTGGCTGGGCGGCCAACTGGCCGGCAGCGTTATTTACCGCGGCGTACGCCGCGCGTAATCCTTCTTTTCAACAGGGTTTTCCAGGAGGGCATCCGCGATGAGCATTACCGAACCTTATACTTTTGAAGCTGGCACCATTCCGTTGTTATTGAGCATCCCCCATGCCGGCACGCGGCTGACGCCCGCGGTGGCGGACGGACTGAGCGACGCCGCCCGGCCGCTGCCGGATACCGATTGGCATATCCCCAGGCTGTACGATTTCGCCCGCGCCCTCGGCGCGCATATCCTCATCGGCACCTACTCGCGGATGGTTATCGATCTTAACCGGCCCGCCGACGACCAGCCCCTGTACACCACCGCCACCACCGGCCTGTATCCCGAAACGCTGTTTGACGGCACGCCGGTGTTTAAACCGGGCGCCACGCCCGATAAGGGGGAACGCCGGCGTTACCTTGATGAAATCTGGCATCCCTACCATCGCAAACTGCAGGATTGCCTGAGCGACATCAAAGCGCAGCATGAATATGCGCTGTTGCTGGACGCCCATTCCATCGCCTCGGTTATCCCGCGGCTGTTCGAAGGCACCCTGCCCGATTTGAATTTCGGCACCAACGACGGCATGAGCTGCGCGCCGTCGCTGGGCGAGGCGCTGGCCTCGTTTTGCCGGCAACAGCCGTTTACCCATGTGATTAACGGCCGTTTCAAGGGGGGATATATTACCCGCGCCTACGGTCAGCCCCACGCCCGCCAGCATGCGGTGCAGCTGGAACTGGCGCAGTGCAATTATATGCGCGAGGAACAGCCGTTCGACTACCTGCCGGAGCGCGCCGGCCAGCTACAGCAGGCGCTGCGCTCGCTGGTTGCCACGCTGCTGAGCTGGGGCCAGCAACCGCGCTAGCGTTGTGTCGCGCCGGTTACCGAGGCGCGCAGGGCGTGGTACGGCGCGGCCCTTTGCTGAGCGGACGGCTGAGCGGACGGCGGGCCGTCGCCCGCTCAGTCGTCGGGGGCGAAACAGAGGGTATATTCGCAGCAACCGTCGCAGCTTGGCGATCGGCAGGTCAACTCGCCGGTCTGCGCCAGGCAAACCTGGCGATAAAAAAACTTCTTCCAGCGCATATTGCGATCGTTCATCGCCACCAGCGCCGGAAAGCAGGCCTGCATCAGTTCCCGCAGTTCGCCGCGCGAGGCCAGGCCCAAATCCTGCCACAAATGGTTAAATCCCAGCGCGGCGACGGCAAGCAGCCGGTTCAGCGGTTCGGCGCCGGCGCACATATATTGCGCCAGCCAGTCGCCGAGCGCCTGGCATTCCTGCTGGCGGGTGCGCGCGAGCAGGGCGAGCAGCGCATCCTGTTGCTGCAATACCGCGCCGCGGGAACCGGGATCCAGCCCTACGCGCCGCGCCAGTGCCTGGTATTGATCGGGGGACAGTCCCATGGCGGCGGGAAAACGCGCGCTTCCCGCCAGATGGTTGGCCAGCAGCCGGCGCAGCCAAATGTCCGGCGGCGCGCTAAGCGGTTGATGCGCGGGACAGGCGACCATCAGGCGACCCCCTTGACGGCGGCGGCGGTCTTTTGGCCGCGCTGTCGCCACCATTGGCCGAGCGTGGCGGCGACCGGCTGCCAGGCGCCGCCGACACAAGGCTCGATGCCGGCCTGTTCCAGGCGCTCCCAGGGTCCCATGCCGATACGGGCGCAGAACACCGCCGCCATGTCCGCCAGCAAATCCACCACGGCGTCCAGGCGCAGCTCCGGCTGGAGCGCCTCGTCGTCGCAGTCGGTTTTACCGCTGCAAAACGGCGGGGTAAAACGTTCGCCGATGGGAATCACGCCGGCGGCGGATACGCTGTAAATCTGGAAGCGCCGCGCATGGCCGAAATGCTCGTCGATGGCGGTTCCATGGGCGGTCGCCACCGCCACCAGGCAGGCGCCGGCGGACTCAGACTCGCCCTGCGAGGCGATGCCGGCCTGGATTTGCGCGCGCTGGCGCATCACCGGCAGGTAGGATCCGGCGTTCTGTGGTATCGCCGACAGCGGGAAGCTCTGGCTGCGATCCTCCCCGAGCATGCCGATGGCATCGGCGCGGCACTGCTGGCAATGCGCCATTTGCGGCATGGATCCGCCGCATAAACCGCGCACCGCCTCGACTTCCCCGGCGGTAGGTTCCGGCTGGCCGCGCAGGCCGTATACCGTGCCATGCTCCGGACGGGAAATCAGCGGCATGACATTATGCAAAAACGCGCCCCACTCCCGTGCTTTTTCGCTGACCGCCGGCAAATGCCGGTCGTTAATGCCGGGGATAAGCACCGAATTGATTTTCACCAGCACGCCGCGCGCGGTGAGACGGCGGATGCCTTCCTGCTGGCGGTCCAGCAGCAGGGCCGCCGCCTCCCGGCCCTCCAGGCGCTCGCCGTCAAACCAGAGCCAGGGATAGATCCGCGCCGCGATATCCGCATCCAGCGCATTCACCGTCACGGTAACGTGATCGACACCGATATCCACCAGCCGGTCGACCACGTCCGGCAGCGCCAGTCCATTGGTGGACAGGCACAGTTTCATATCCGGCAGCGCCAGCCGCAGTCCTTCCAGGGTTTTAAAGGTGCGGGCAATATTCGCCAGCGGATCGCCGGGACCGGCGATGCCAATCACCGACAGCTGCGGCAACGCCGCCGCCACATGGCGCGCCTTGGCGATGGCCTCGGCGGGAGTCAGGACCTCCGATACCACGCCGGGGCGGGATTCGTTGCTGCAGTCGTATTTGCGATTGCAGTAATGGCATTGCAGATTGCAAGCCGGCGCCACCGCCAGGTGCATGCGGGCGTAGCGGTGATGGGCAAAGCGCGAATAGCACGGATGCTGCGCCGCCTTGTCCGCCTGAAGCGGAGTCAGGGAAGCGCCGGGGCCGGAAGAGCCGCAGCCGCTGGATGAGGACTGACAAGATGCCATGTGAACCGCCTTATGCAAAACGACATGACAGGAGTGCTGCAATCGCCATGCCCAGACAAAAGCAGAATAAAATTCTTTTTTTACAAGCCATTACGCCTCTGCAGCATTTACCGTCCCCGGCGTATGACAACATGGCGTGCCGACATTGTCTTAAACCCGACAACACGCCAAAGACGCCGGGCTTAGCGTTGGTCCGTCGTCCGTTCGTCCTGGCTGGCCAGGCGGTAAAGGGTAAAGCCATTGTCGTCGGCCGGCCGGCCGCCGCGCCATAACGGTAACCACCGGGGTCCTGGTTTTTTCTCCGGGCGGGTCAGGCTGTCCTGCACCAGCAGGAGCGTGCAGAGCCGGACGGCCGGATTTTTTGTGACACCGTCACCCTGACCGGAATGACCCGCATAAAGGCGCCGGCCCGCCATACCGGTGACATAATGCAGCATACCCAGTTCCGACTCGCCCATGCCATCGGTGGCCAGGCAACCGGCATCACCCACCCAATTGGCCAGGGGCGAGAAGACTTCTTTATAACTGCGCGCCGCGTCAAACCAGGGCATCAGCAGAACAAAGGCCACCCCCCACAGGGTCGACAGACCGGAAGTCCACGCCAGGAGCAAGCCGACACCGCGGTGGGCGCGCAATATCAGCCACCATAGCGACACCAGCCCACAGGCGGCCATCGCCGCCAGCGGATCGGGGCGCAGCGTAAAAGGCAACGGGAAAACGTGATCCACCCCGGGCCATATGACGCGCAGCAACGCCGGTTCGATGCCGTTGGCCAGCGCAGACCAGGTGGCGACGACCACCATCAGCGCCATGCCGAACAGAGCGTCCAATGCCCGCCGCGCGACGGCCCATCCCTTGCCGTCCCGGCACGCCAGCCCGGCTGCCGCCGGCAGGGCCAGCAACGCCAGGGCGGGATAAACCGGCAACAAATAGATATCGCGCGCCGATCCCGAGGCGCACAGCACCGCCACGCCCACGGCGGAAAAGAGCGCCGTCACGCCATAAACCGGCCGGTGCGCCAGCCAGGCCGATAGTCCAGTCCGCCCCGCCGGCGGCACGGCGTTCACGGCGCCGGCCGGGCGCATCTCCGGCCCGGCCGCCTTAGGGCATAAGCGTCCCGGCGCCAGCCGACTTAGCCCTGCGCGTGCGGCCCGCATCAGGCCGGCAAACACGCCCGCCAGCACGATGACGGAGGCGGGGGCGCCGCCGACCAGCACCGCCCTGATCCTGTCCTGGAATGGATTATCATGCCCGCCAAGCAGGGTATTCCCGGTGAAACGACCGATATTATTCACCCAGAACCACTCGGCGAATAAATCCGGGTCCGCGCGATACAATGCCCATGGCCATGGCAGCGCGAAAGGCAGCGCCGCCGTCGCCGCGCCAAGCCAAAACCGCCGCCCCGCGCGCTGATAGAAGCCGGGTATCAGCGCCAGGCACAGCATCAGCGTCACGCCGGCAATACCCGGCACCAGCAGCCCTTTGCTCAAAAAGGCCACGCCGGCGCCCAGCCCGAACAGCAGGCCATAACGACCGCCCTTTCCTGGCGATGCGGCATACCCCGCCGGGCCGGAGATGCCTGGCCGCGAACCCGCCAACGCCAACCCGGCCAGCGCCAGCGCCGCGCCCGCCATCTGCCCCAGGTCGGCGGTAAATTTATGCCCATGTTCGGTAAGCCCGGCGGTGCCCGCCAGCAGACAAACCGCCGTCAGACGCCAGTCTTGCCACGTGGTAACGCCCTCTTCCCGCCGCGTATCATGCCTCTCGTCATATAAACGCCGCGCCACCCGGCAGCAGGCCCAGAACGTCACGACAAGGCATACCGGCACCGCCAGCCGGGAGGACTCATGGGGCGGCAGCCAGGGAATCAGCCTGGCGCACAGCGCCCCAAGCCAGAACATCAGCGGCGGTTTTTCCAGAAAGGGATCCCCGCCCACATGCGGCACCAGCCAATGCCCGTAGGTCAGCATATTCCAGACAATGCTGAACGAATACGGCTCATCCGCCTTCCAGGGGAAACGGCCGAAGGTACCCAGCACAAAATAGGCGGCAAACAGCAGGTAGGCGCCGCGGCGCATCAGGATCCGGCCGTGCGCGCCATCACCGGTGGCGTCAGCCCGGGGAAAACGGCCCTTTAAGGTCTTTAACATTATTTAATCTTCTATCCCTAACAATTACACTGTGTATTTTATTACACATAAATATATGAATATACACACTTTTATTCACCTGAGGCCGTCTATCATCCCTTTTTCCGGCCGCGATGCCAAGCCTGTCCCACCACAATTTTCGCGCGGTGCGCCGCCGGCGGAGGCAGCGCTGGCAGCCCGGGCCGGCGAAGGCGCCTGGCGGCCTTTTGGACCGCTATGTGTTATCTTAAGCGCCGGAAAAGCCCGTCAGAGCATGACGGCTTATGGATGGATCACTACGTGGTGGAATTTATGATGGAAAAAAAGAAGACCTTCCCGCAGCAGAAAAATCACCTGCATCCGCGCAACCGTCATCGTTCACGCTATGATTTCACCGCGTTGATAGCCAGCCTTCCGGCGCTGGAACCCTTTGTCAAACCCAACGCCTGGGACGATATTTCCGTGGATTTCGCCGATCCCAATGCGGTAAAAATGCTCAATCGCGCGCTGCTAAAGCATTATTACGGCATTGAGCATTGGGATATTCCCGCCAATTATCTCTGCCCGCCGATCCCGGGGCGCGCCGACTATCTGCATTATCTCGCGGATCTGCTGGCGGAAAGCAACGGCGGGGAGATTCCCACCGGCAAAGGTGTGGCCGTGCTGGACATCGGCATCGGCGCCAACTGCATTTATCCCATTATCGGCCAGCGCGAATACGGCTGGCGCTTTACCGGTACGGAAAACGATCCCCTGTCGCTGAACGCGGCGAAAATGATCGTCAGCATGAACCCGACGCTTAAAAATAGCGTGCGGCTGCGCCAGCAAAAAGACAGTAACGCCATCCTTGACGGCATGATCGGTATTGCCGAGCGTTTTGACGTCACCCTGTGCAACCCGCCGTTCCATGCCTCGCAGGAAGAAGCGATCGCCAGCACGCGGCGTAAATTGCATAAGCTGGGCAAAGGCGAGGTGGCCGCCAAGCCGGTGCAGAACTTTGGTGGCAAAAGCAGCGAACTGTGGTGCGAAGGCGGTGAACTGGCGTTTGTCGGCAAAATGGTGACGGAGAGCGTCGGCAAAAGCAAAAATTGCCTGTGGTTTACCTCGCTGATTTCCAAGCACACGACGCTGCCGCCGCTCTATGAGGCCCTAAAACAGGCCGCGGCCGCCGACGTGCGCACCGTGGAAATGGCCCAGGGCCAGAAAATCAGCCGCTTTATCGCCTGGACCTTCCATGACGCGCAACAGCGCGCGCAATGGGCCGCCGAACGCTGGCACTGATGCCGTCGTCGTCGTACCGGCTTGCGGGCAAACGGCCCGCCATGGCCCGAGAGCATCCCCTTTGTTCCCGCCGACACGTCGCCGTGCCGCTTACAAACGGTGCATATTGATATTGAGGATCTGGATGCGATAGGCGACCTGGCGCGGAGTCATGCCCAGCAACCGCGCCGCCTTGGCCTGCACCCAGCCTGATTTTTCCAGCGCCGCGATAAGTTTTTGCCGATCGTCCATATCGCTATCCCCCGGCGCCTCCGCATGCGGCGCGGGCGCCATGCCGCGTGGTATCGCCGCCGGCGCCATGGCGGACGCCTCGCTGTGGTTGAACAGGATCACGTCGCGATCGATAAGCCCTTCTTCCGACATCACCGACGCCCGCTCCAGGCAGTTTTCCAGCTCACGCACATTGCCCGGCCAGCCATACCCCATCAGCAGGCGCAGCGCGCCGTCGCTGATGCGCAGGTCCCGTCCCTGCTTTGCCGCCAGCTTGGCGATCAGGAACTGGGCCAGACCGACGATATCGTCCTGGCGCTCGCGCAGGGGCGGCAGGTTAATAGGCATTACGTTAAGCCGATAGTACAAATCCTCGCGAAAGCGCCCCGCGCGCACCTCTTCCTCCAGGTTGCGGTTGGTGGCGGCGATAATACGCACGTTGACCTTAATGGTGGTATCGCCGCCCACGCGCTCCATTTCGCCTTCCTGCAAAATGCGCAGCAGCTTGGCCTGGAACGACGCGCTGCTCTCGCCGATTTCATCCAGGAACAGCGTGCCGCCGTCGGCCAGCTCGAACCGGCCTTTGCGCTGGCGCACCGCGCCGGTAAAGGCGCCCTTTTCATGGCCGAACAGTTCGCTTTCCAGCAGGTTGTCCGGCAGCGCCGCGCAGTTGAACTTCACGAACGGCTCAAGGGTGCGCGGCGAGTTGTAATGAATGGCGTTGGCAATCAGCTCCTTGCCGGTGCCGCTTTCGCCGCGCACCAGCACGGTGGTATCCCATTTCGCCACCTGGCGGATCACATCGAAAATCTGGCGCATCGGCTGGCTGTTGCCCACCATGTTGTCAAAGCCGTACTGATGCTTGACCTTGCGGCGCAAGGTGTCGCGTTCCTGGCGCAAGGCCTCGGTCTCGACGCTCATATGGCCGACCAGGCGCACGGTCTGGCAAATCAGATTGGCCACCATTTCCAGAAAGCGGGTGCTGGCCGGCAGCCGATCCTCGTGCAGTTCCATCGGCTGCGCCGCCAGCACGCCCAGCGGCACCCCATCCGGTCCCGGTATCGGCACGCAGATAAACGGCAAGCCGTAATCATACAGGTTCAGCCGGTCGAGAAAGCGCGGGTCGTCGGACACGCGCGGCAGCACCAGCGAACGCTGCTGGCTCATCACCGTGCCCAGAATGCCTTCGCCGATGCGATATCGGACATTCTTGCATCCTTTCACCACCTCGGTATCGGCGCCATACAGCGCTTCGATAAACAGGGCGCTGCGGGATTTGTCAAACAGGCACACCATGCCGTACTGCATATAGGCGTGTTCATACAAGGCCTGGATCATGGCCTCCAGGGTCTGTCCCAGGTCAAGTGAGCGGCTGAGCGCCACGCTTATTTTATGCAGCGCGGTAAACTGCTGGGAAAGATCAAAACGCCGTGAAGCCTGCGTGGGAGTGGGGAATTGGCTCATTTTGATTCTCCTGTCATCACCGGACGCCGGAATGGCATGGCGGGCAGCGGCAGGCGCAGGGTCAATAAGGTCCCGCCCTCCGCGTGGATATGAAGATCGATCATGCCCTGATGGTTGCCGATCAGGGTTTGTATCAGCCGCAGCTCCATACCGTGCCCCGGCAGGGTAAAGGTTTGCGCCGGCACGGCGTTTTGCACCGGATGCAGGGACAGATTGTCCTGAAGCGCAAAAAAGAACGCATTATCCTGCGTGTAGGCATGCAGGGTCAGGAGCAGCGGCGAGGCCGGACGTTCACCGGCGAGGATCAGGCAGCGGTCTAGCCACAGGCTTAACGACGCCAGAATCTGGTGGCGCTGTCCGTAGCCCAACAGCACTTCCGGTTCGCACCGCCATTGCAGTTCGCCCAGTGAGCGGATGCGCGGCAGGTACAGATCGGTCAAATCCTGCAGCAGATCGCCTATCGACCAGAAATCGCTTTCTTCTTGTTCCAGGGACGGCCGGCAGGCCTGCAGCCGCGCCAGCGCCTGCTGCCCTTCCTGCCAGGCGGCGTCCAGCCCGGGATGCACCAGGCCGGCGGGGCTCAGGCGGCGCGCGGCGGCCAGCATATTCAGCGGACCGCTTAACTGTACCATCGCCGCGTCCAGTGATTCGCGGATTGCCGCCAGCAGTTTGCCGGAGACCAATTTCTGTTTAAGCTGGTCCAGCCGCTGCTGCGCGCGCTGTCGCTGCTGTTCGCTGTCATCAATCAAGGTCACCAGGGTACGCGGCGGCGCGACATCGGAGAAATAACGGCTGACCTCTTCATTGACTTCCGACAGCGGCCAGATACTCAGCCCGAACACCCGCGGCACGCCGCCGATATGCACGGTGACGCGCTCGCCGGACGCCAGCCGCGCTTTATTTTCCGGATAGCCCATTTCCGCCAGCAGTTCCCGGCCGCCGTAGTCGGCGCACAGTGTTTTATAGGCCAGGTTGTCCATCACGATGGCGTCATGTTCGTCCAGCACCACCACCGGCGCCGGCACGTTGTTCAATACCGCGGCGATCAGGGACATCTGGTTGCGCAGGCGCTGCATCAGGGCGTAGCTGTCGGAGATGTCTTTATGCATGCCGAGGAAATGCTCGATCTGGCCGTCGGGGCTGAAAATGGGCGATATGCTGACCTCGGCCAGGTACAGGCTGCCGTTCTTGCGCTGGTTAATCAGCTGCCCGACCCAGGGCAATCCCTGGATGAGGGTGCTCCACATTTCCTGGTAATGTTTTTTCGGCGTCTGGCGGCTGGCCAAGATATTGTGGTTCACCCCGGTCAGCTCAGGTTCGTCATAACCGGTCAATTGCCGGAACGCCAGATTGGTATAAACGATGCGCGCGTTGGGATCGGTTATCGAAATCGCCACCGACGACTGCTCCACCGCCGTATAAAACAGCCCGGGACGCAATGTTGACAACGCCGGGGCACAGACGGTGGTAGCCATCAACGATGCATCATCAAATAAAGGAATACGCATAACCTCTCCTGCGGGTCGGGATAAAAACAGGCTGTGCGATTCACGACAATTTGTCTGATCTTCCGACAGGATGATGTGAACCGCAGTAACCCGATAAATTGTGCAAGATTAATACCGCATGTTGAAAAACCGGCGAAAACCTTGATCTGAACAGGGGTTTTGCGGCCAAAAAGGGCCGTTGGCGCCCATCATCATCCCCCTGCCGCTCCCCGGCCGGCGGCGGCGCGCGCCGTTATGATCCCTTTTCTGCACCGTATTTGCCCATTTTTTGCCCAGCCTACATTGGCACAGCTTTCGCAATACCCCTTATGAATAGGTATTGCGTCGTCGGGGATCCGAATGAAAGAAATATTGCTGATCGTGCTGGCCAACGGCCTGGTGAACAACATCGTGCTCGCGCGCTTTCTCGGCCTGTGCTCCTTTATGGGCGTCACCAATAAAGTGGATTCGGCGTTGGGCATGTCGATGGCCACCACCTTTGTCATCACCCTGTCCGCCGGCCTGGGGTGGGTTATCTATCACTGGATCCTGGTGCCGCTGGGCATGGAATATTTGCGCCTGCTGTCGCTGATTATGGTGATTGCCTCGCTGGTACAACTGCTGGAGCTGTTTATCGCCAAACAAAGCCCGGCGCTGTACCGCACGCTGGGCATTTTCCTGCCGCTTATCACCACCAACTGCGCGGTGCTGGGCGTGGCGCTGCTGGTGCTGGACGATAACCTCAGCTTCCTGCACAGCGTGGTCTTCGGCTTCAGTTCGTCGCTGGGGTATTCGCTGGTGATGGTGATTTTCTCCGGCCTGCGCGAGCGCCAGGGTAACGCTTCGCCGCCGCTGGTGTTTCGCGGCGCGCCGATAAACTTTATTACCGCCGGCATACTGGCGCTGGCGTTTACCGGCTTCGCCGGGCTGGCCGGATAAGGAGAACAGCGTGGAGAGTATCTTACCGGTGCTGGCGGTTCCCGCCATCGGCACCCTGATCGGTTACCTGCTGGGATATGCCGCCATCTATTTTAAGGTGGAAAAAGATCCGCGCATCGAAGCGGTCATCGCCCTGCTGCCCAACGGCCAGTGCGGCCAGTGCGGTTTTCCCGGCTGCGCCCAGGCCGCCGGCGCCATGGTGCGCGGCGAAGCGCCGGTCGGCGCCTGTACCCCGGGCGGGGCGGCGCTGGCGAAACGCATCGCCTTGCTGTTGGATCGGCCGGCGGACGACGGCGCCGAAAGCGCGCCGCAGGTGGCGGTGATCGACGCCCAGTCCTGCGACGGCTGCGGCCGCTGCCAGAAAAAGTGTAATTTCGACGCTATTATCGGCGCGGCGCGGCAACAGCACGGCATCCTGGGCGATGATTGCACCGGCTGCGCCGCCTGTCTCTCCGTCTGCCCGCGGCAGGCCATCGCGCTGCGGGCCGACCCGCAGCTCACCCCATCGGCCGCAAAACCCCGTTTTGACGTCCGGGAGTCATCCTATGTTTAGCGCCCGCTTAAAACCCCACGGCGGTATCCGCCCCTATAGCCATAAATCCCTGACCCGCGATATCGCCATCCGCCCGCTGGTCATGCCGCGCCAGTTGATTATCCCGCTGCGCCAGCATACCGGGCCGGCGGCGGTGCCGCTGGTCGCCTTGGGTGACAGTGTCACCGCTGGCCAGCGGATAGCCGAGGCGCGCGAAAGAATGTCCGCGCCGGTGCATACCGCGCTGGCCGGCGTGGTCACCCGCATCGTTGAAGGCGAACAAGGCGCGGTTACCGTCAACGTGTCCGCCGACCAGCCGGCGGCGCCCCGCCTGTTGGCCGCCGCCGGCCTGGACGAAGCGCAGGCCATGCTGTCGCTGATTGAACAGGCAGGCATTGTCGGCATGGGGGGCGCCATGTTCCCGGCCGCCGATAAAATACGCATGAGCCTGCGTTATCCCATTGAAACGCTTATCGTCAACGGCGGCGAATGCGAGCCTTATCTCACCACCGACGATCGTTTAATGCGTGAGCAGGCGGAATTTATCATCGGCGGCATCCGCTACCTGCAGGCCATAACCCACGCCAGGCAGGTTTATATCGGCATCGAGGATAATAAAACCGAGGCCATCGCCCGGCTGGACGCGCTGTGCCGGCAGGAAGAACATATCGAGGTGGTGATTCTGCCCTCGCTCTATCCCATCGGTTCGGCCAAACAAATGATAGAAGCGGTGACCGGTCGCCAGATTCCGCAAAACCGCCGTTCCACCGAAATGGGTGTGCTGGTGCAAAATGTCGGCACCTGTATCGCCATCTTCCACGCCATCCGTTTCGGCAAACCGGTTACCCACCGGGTCATTACCGTCAGCGGCCGCGCCATTGAACAGCCGGCCAATCTGCTGGTGCCCATCGGCACGACGATTAAGGATATTATCGGCCAGTGCGGCGGCCTGAAATCACAGCCGGCGCGCATGGTGCTCGGCGGACCGATGATGGGCCGGGCGGTGGAATCGCTGGATACGCCCATCACCAAAGGCACCAGCGGACTGCTGCTGCTTAACGGCGACGAATTGCCGCAGACCCGTCCCAGCGCCTGCCTGCGCTGCGGCCGTTGCCTGGATGCCTGCCCGATGAGCCTGGCGCCGCAGGCCATGTTTGCCGAACTGAAAAACGACGGTTTCGCCAAGGCCCGGCAGCAAGGACTGGATGCCTGCCTGTTGTGCGGATCCTGCGCGTATGTCTGCCCGGCGGCGCTGCCGTTGACGCAGTTTTTCGACTGGGGTCAGCAGCAGTTGCGTCTTATCAAGCGCCAGGAAGACAAGCTGGAGCGCACCCGGCACAACAGCGCCAAACGTCAGGAACGCCTGGCGCGGGAAGCCGCCGATAAAGCGGCCGCCCAGGCGGCGAAACCCGCCAGGCGCGCCAGGCGCGCCGCACCGCCCTCGGAGGAAACACCATGTTAACCGCGCCACATGCCCATCAGGGACTCAGCGTCGACCGGCTGATGTACCGGGTCAATATTTCCCTGTTCCCGGTCGTGATCCTGGCCTTTTTGCAATTTGGCGCCCAGTCGGTCCTGCTGATTTTTTGCTGCCTGCTGACCGCGCTTATCTGTGAGGCCCTGTGCCTGAAACTCAATCCGGCGGCCCAGGGTCATACCTTCGACGGCGCCGCCATTCTCACGGCGCTTATCCTGGCGCTGAGCCTGCCGCCCCATGCGCCGCTGTGGCTGGGCGCTTTCGGCAGCGCGGTGGCGATTATCTTCGGCAAACATATCTACGGCGGCCTGGGGCAAAACCTGTTTAACCCCGCCATGCTGGCGCGGGTGGTATTGCTGATCGCCTTCCCGGTGGAGATGACCCGTTGGGTCAGTCCCGCCGCCTTTTACAACGGCGCCTTTTACCACCTGGGCGTGGACGGCATGACCGGCGCCACCCTGCTGGGCGGCTTCAAGGAAAGCGGCCGCGCCCATCTGGAGCTGCTGTCCAACCTGCTGGGCAACCGCAGCGGCAGCCTGGGCGAAACCTCGTCGCTGCTGCTGCTGCTCGGCGGGCTGTGGCTTATTCAGCAGCGGGTATTCAGCTGGCATATCCCGGTGGCGACCCTGCTGGGATGCCTGGTCCCCGGCCTTATCCACTGGCTGATCGCGCCGGCGGGCATCGTGCCGCCCCTGGCCCAGCTCACCAGCGGCGGGCTGCTGCTCGGGGCGTTTTATATCCTTACCGATCCGGTCACCGGTCCGGGCAGCGTGCGCGGCCGGCTGATCTACGGCCTGCTGGCGGGGTTTATCACCTATTGCATCCGCGCCTTCGGCAATTTCCCCGAGGGTATGGCTTTCGCCGTACTGCTGGTGAATGCGGTCACGCCCCTGATTGACAACTATACCCAGCCGAAGGCCTACGGCTACGTGGGCGGCAAGGAGAAATCATCATGAGCAATCTGCTTGGCCGCGCGGCGGCGCACTACCTGCCGGCGCGGGAAAGCCCGTTTACCCAGGGGTTTTTACTCGGATCCTTTACCCTGATCGTTTGTCTGCTGGTGGCCGGCTGCTGGTGGCTGACCCACGAACAGATCGTGCAGCGCGAAAAGGAGGATACCCAGGCCATGCTGTCGCAGGTGTTCCCCGCCAGTCATTATGACAACGCATTGGCGGACGCGCAGCGAAGCCTGGTTATCGACGGCCGGACGGTGAGCTTTTTCCGCGCCAGCCTCAACGGGCAACCCAGCGGCATCGTCATGACCAGCGAAACCCAGGGCTACGGCGGCCCGATCCAGCTGCTGACCGGCATTGACGCCAAGGGCGCCATCACCGGCGTCAGGGTGATTAGCCATAAGGAAACCCCGGGCCTGGGCGACGCCATCGAGCTCGGCCATAGCCCGTGGATCCGCAGCTTTGACGGCAAGTCGCTGACTAATCTTACCGAGCAGCAGTGGCATGTCAAAAAAGACGGCGGTCAGTTTGACGCCTTTACCGGCGCCACCATCACGCCGCGCGCCGTGGTCAAGGGCGTGCATGAAAACCTGGTGCTGTATCGTGAAAAACAGGCGGAATTCTTGGGCGGCCAAGGCGCGCCGGAAAACGGGGAGAACGAATGATGAGTGAAAACAGCCAGCCGCAGCTGCGGGATATTTTGACCTCCGGCATATGGACCAATAACGTCACCTTTGTGCAAATCCTCGGGCTGTGCCCGCTGATGGCCATCACCACCACCGCCACCAACGGGCTGGGCCTGGGCCTGATGACCGCCATGGTATTGGCCTGCTCCAATTTTATCGTCTCGGCGCTGCGCAAGGTCACGCCCAACCAGATCCGTATTCCGGTCTACATTTCCATTATCGCGTCGCTGGTGACCATTCTCGATCTGACCATGAATGCCTGGATGCACGATTTGCATAAGGTCATGGGTCTGTTTATTCCGCTGATCGTCGCCAACTGCGCCCTGCTTGGTCGGGCGGAAGCATTTGCCGCCCACCATAAAATTATACCGGCGGCGCTGGACGGCCTGGCCACCGGACTGGGGTTTACCCTGGGCCTGACCAGCGTCGGCGCGGTACGCGAGATCCTCGGCAGCGGCACGCTGTTCAGCGGCGCCGCCCTGCTGCTCGGTCCCCATTTTCATTTTCTCGAACTGCATCTGCTGCCCGGCTACCGCGGCTTTTTGCTGATGCTGCTGCCGCCCGGCGGGTTTGTGGTGATGGGCATGCTGCTCAGCGGCATCCGTCTGGTAAAGCGCCTGACCAGCCGGGAAAGCGCATCGCTTAAGCTTGCCCGTCAACCCACCGGAGGTTGTCACTGATGAAATTTTCCGTGGCTCACGTCAACGGCGCGCAGGGCCGCTGTATTGAAATGAAACTCGACGCGCCGGTCACGGTGCGCCAGGCCATCCTGGCCTCGCCGCTGCCGCAGCTGTTTCCTTATCTTGACCCGGATACGCACCGCATCGGCATCTACGGCCGGCTGTGCCCGCCGGATACGCAGGTCGGCGAAGGCGATCGGGTGGAGATTTATTTACCGGCGACGCGCCGCGCCGAAGATGAGGAAGATGAGCAGGATTAACGCCGGCCGGGATCATCCTCTGGTGCAAGGCACGTTATCCGCCCGGCGCCCGCTCCCGGCGGGGTGCGTCGGGGCGCGGGTTATCCGGCCAGGGCTTTTTTTGACAAAGTTAACAATTGGGGAACATTCTTATGGCTAAGATCGGCATTTTTTTTGGTACCGACACCGGCAAAACCCGCAAGATCGCCAAGCTGATCCATCAGCAGTTTGACGGCGAGGCGGACGAACCGAAAAACATCAACCGCGCCACCCTTGAGGATCTGCTCGCCTACCCGGTACTGATCCTCGGTACGCCGACGCTGGCCGACGGCCAGTTGCCGGGCCTGGACGCGGAATGCCAGAGCGAATCCTGGGCGGAATTCGCCGATACCCTGGCGCAGGCGGATTTAAGCGGTAAAACCGTGGCGCTGTTCGGCTTGGGCGACCAGGAGGCCTATCCGGATAATTTCGTCAGCGCCATGGGTGAACTTTACGATATCGTCGCGGACGCGGGCGCCAACGTCGTCGGCGCCTGGCCGCGGGAAGGCTATGTCTTCAGGGCGTCGGCGGCGCTGGAAGGCGACGAATTCGTCGGACTGGCGCTGGACCAGGATAACCAGGCCGACCTGAGCGCCGATCGGGTGGCAACCTGGGTCAGCCTGGTGAAAGCCGCGCTCTAGCGTAGCCGGGATCCCGGCTACGCCGGGGTCGACTCATCCAGCATCACCAGGGCGTCGTGCAGGATTTTCTCCACGTCCATCATGCCGTAGTCAATGCTGCGGATAATGGCGACGGGCTTGGACGGCGAGTTGTAGATGCCGACGATTTCATTCAGTTTGTACTGAATATGCGGCCCCAGCAGCAGGCAGTCGTAGTCGGCGCAGGTATCGCCGATATGCTCCAGATCGACAAAGCTGACCTGGACAGCAAGGCCCTTGGCCGCGGCCAGCGCCTGCATCCTGCGGGCCAGCACCGACGAAGAGGTGCCGGAAACGCAGCATAAGAGAATTTTTTTCATGCTTAACCCTTATCTTTATGAGGTTAAGCCTAGTATGCACCGGCGGCCGGGGAAAATTGTGCCTCATCTCCCGAATTACACTTCGGGTTAATCCCGGACCAACGCCCGCCGGGCGGCGTGTCGGCCGCTACGTCCCGTGTGCGGCTGATTCAGTAAAGCGTCTTTTTCAGCCGGTCCGGCAAGGCCTGGTCGTAGGCGTCGCCATCAATGCCGGCGTTGGAAATCGCTTTCAGCACAGTCCCCGCGCTGGGCAGCCTGTCGCGCGCGATTTGCGTGGCGGGATCCCACAGGCGCGCGCGGATAACGGCGCGGCTGCATTGGAAGAAAACGCTTTGCACCCTGATGCGCAGCACCGTGCGCGGCGGGTTGCCCGCCATGGCGAAACGCGCCAGCAGCGCCGGTTCAACGCTGATGTCGGCCGTGCCGTTGACCCGCAGCGTTTCGCCGATGCCCGGGATCAGGAATAATAACGCGACGCGCGGGTCCTCGACGATGTTCCTGAGGCTATCGATGCGGTTATTGCCGCGCCGGTCGGGCAAGAGCAGCGTGCGGCTGTCCTCGATATGAACAAATCCGGCCGGATCGCCGCGCGGCGACGCATCCAGGCCGCTGCCGCCCGCCGTTGCCAGCACCGCGAACGGCGCGGCTTCGATAAACGGCCGGTAGGCCGGATGAAGATAATCCGTTTCCTTGACAATCGAGGGGGGCGCTACCGCGCCGTATATCGCCTCCAGCTGTGCAGCCGTGGTGAGGCGAAAGTCATCTTGTGGCATAGGTTTCTCCTGCGGGATAATGCGGGCGCAGCGGTAAAAGCGTCATCCATACCTGGCCCGGGACCCTGAGGGCTTAATTGACGATGGAGAGGGAAAGCCCGTCCCATCCTTTGCATCCCACGGTTTGCAGGGCTGTCGACGTCAGCTTGATATTAGCAGACAAGGCGGCAAAAAAGCGCCGCACGCCGATCACGCTCGCATCCTGGCTGGCGCTGTCCAGTATGGCGCCGCCGCGGATCACATTATCGGCGATAATGACCGTGCCGGGATGGGACAGACGCAGCGACCAATCCAGGTAAGCCGTATTATTCACCTTATCGGCGTCGATAAAAATCAGGTCGAAAGGGGCCATGTCATCCCAGGCCGCAAGCGTCGCCAGCGCCGGCCCCACCCGCAGGCTGACCCGTGCGCCAAGGCCGGCGCGCTTGAGATTGTCGCGCGCGACGGCCGCATGTTTTTCCTGGCATTCCAGCGTTATCAGCTCGCCGTCCTCAGGCAGCGCCCTTGCCAGCCAAAGGGTGCTGTACCCGCCCAGCGTGCCGATTTCAAGAATCCGCCGCGCCCTGACCATGCGGGCAAATATAAACAGCAGTTTGCCCTGGTTAGGGGCGACATCATGGGGCGGCAGGCCCGCCCGGCGGTTTGCCGCCGCGACCCGCCGCAGGATCGGATCTTCCGGGACCAGCAGGCGGTTAAGATAATCATCCACTGCCTGGCACATTTGTTGTTGCATACGGCCTCCTGTTGTCATTGCACCTTTCTTTTGCATACCACCCTACTTCCTGATTAGATGGCTGTTAATCGACTTTTGCTGACAAGCTAAGTGAGAAAAAATCACCATGAGACGCCGCATCCCCTCACTGAACGCGCTCAAGGCCTTTGAAGCGGCCGGGCGGCTGGGACTGATGAAATTGGCGGCTGAGGAGCTGTGCGTCACGCACGGCGCCGTCAGCAGGCAGGTTAAACAGCTGGAAAACTGGCTTGGCGTCGCCCTGTTCGCCGGCCCGAAACATGCGCCGACGCTGACGGAGGCGGGATACCGGCTATTGCCGGCCTTGACCTGCGCCTTTGATCAGGTGGATCTGGCCGTGCGGCAGATTGCGGATACCGATGAGGGCACGCTTGACGTTTCATGTCCCGGCACCTTTACCATGCGCTGGCTGATACCGCGCCTGCATCACTTTAACGCGCATCATCCCCGGGTCGAGGTACGCCTGAACTCGGCGGGCACCTCGGCGGATCCCATCGGGGATAATGTCGACGTGGCGATCAGGGTGGGCCGCGCGCCCTGGCCGCCGGGCGTCGACGTCATCCCCTTGTTCAGCGAGAAATTCGGCCCGGTCCATGCGCCGTCAATCCGGCTTGCCGCCGGAAAGCCATGGCCGGCGGCGCTGTTGCACACGGTTTCCCGGCGCAACGCCTGGTCTGACTGGAGCGCGCGCTCGGGCATCGCCGCGGCCGGTGAAGGCGCGGCCGAGTTCGAGCATTTTTATTTTATGCTGGAAGCGGCTATCGCGGGGCTGGGCGTATCGATATCCCCCTGGCCGCTGGTGGCGGAAGATGTGGCGGCGGGACGATTGATCGCCCCCTTCGGCTTTATCGACAGCGGTCTCGGCTATGTGGCCCTGCGTCGCCAAAAGCAAAACCGCAAGGCCGACATTTTTTGCCGGTGGCTGGAAACCGCAGCGCGGGAGTATGTCGCAGGCGCGCGATCCAGACCGCCGGAGGCGACACAGCCATAACGCCGTGCCACGCGTACCTCCTTGCCGGCCATCGTCTAGTTGCCGGCCCGCCCTGCCGGCTTAGCGCGCCGCCGCCGGCGGCTGGCCGTCCCGCGCCAGCGTTTCCAGCCACTGGCGCTGGTAAGCCTGGCGCGCTTTGGCGCGAAGCCTGGTTTCAACGGCATTCATGGCCTCGTCCTGCGGTATCGGCGCGGCCGGGCGGATGTCCCGGCAGTAAAGGATATGCAGCCCCATGGGGCTAGTGACAACGTCACTGATATGCCGCGCCGGCAGGGCAAACAGGGTTTCATCAAGGGAAGCATATAACAGGCCGCGGCTGACCCAACCCAGGTTGCCGCCGTCAAGGGCGGTGGGACATTGCGAATGGCGCTGCGCCAGCCCGGCGAAGTCGCGCACGTCGCGGCGCAGACGCCGGTGCAGGATGGCGATGCGCCGCGCCGCCTGGTCCGGCTGGCAACCCGGCTGCTCTTCATCCACCGTCAGCAGTATATGACTGCATGCGCGCTGCTCCGGACGCATAAAGTTGTCCCGATGGGCGGCGTACCACTGCGCCACGTCCGCCGCCGAAGGCGCCGGAGCCTGCTGCGCCACGTGTTCAAGGACCTTGTCCAGCAGGACTTCATGGGTCATGGCCTCATAGAGGCCCCTGGCGTCCAGCCCTATGGCCGCCAATTGCCGCGGCTGCAGCGCGGCATCGGCCAGGCGCTGATCGAGCTCGGCCACCGCCGCGCGGATATCGTTTTCCGTGGCGCGCAGCCCAAGCGCCCCGGCCTGGTCCACCACCCGGCTTTCAAGCCGCAGCTGGCGGGCATAGCGTGGTTCGAACTCCGTCAGCTGTTCGGCGGTTAATAGCCACGGCGGCGTTTCATACAAAGCCAGCGCCAGTTTTAAGCGGGAAAATACCTGCCATTTTTCCATTAGGGTTTCCTGTGGGTTGATGCGTTTGCCCGCGGCGCGTCCTGTGCCGCCGTGGCGCCGCCAGGAGCCTGGCTCAGCTTTCGCAGACCCGGGGGGTCAGCGCCACCTCCGGCACCCGGAACAACCTGCCTTCGAACAGCACCACATAGGCCATGGGCTGGACATCGCGGATTTCATCCATAATCTGGCCCACCTGGCCCTCCGTCACCACCGGATCGCCGTTAATCGCCAGCGGCAGCGCGGCGCTCACCCAGTCGCCAAACTGGAATTGCCCGGCAATCCAGGGGGCCGAGCCTGAAATCAGCTCATGCTCGCGACAGCCCACGATGCAGTCCTCCGCGACGAAATGCACCTGGTAGATAATCTCATCCTGTAAAAACGTGCCCCATTCCCGCACGTAGCCGATACTGCCCTTGCGGACCAGCTTCTCGCCCCGGGCCTTGCCGGGAAAGGTGCCGTCATTGCGCAGCGATCGGATAACCCGTACCCGATCGCCAAAGTCATAGGTCGGTTTCAAGGATGCACCTCCATTAATCCGCTCCAGGGGATAAAACAGCGTTTGTGGCGTTGATACACCGATAGCCCCGACTGCGCCGCCACCTCGCCTTGCAGAAAGTGCCGGTAGCTGTCGTTCAGCAGGCTCCTGGCCAGCGACCAGTACGCCTTGTTTCTGCGCATTTCACCGGCGTCGCCCGGCGGCAGATCGGCCAGCGGCAGGCTTATCACCCCCGCCAGGCGCTGGTGGAAATCATGCATGATATGCAGGCGTTTCGCGCGGATCACCGCCGGGTCGCAGGGCAGCTCGAAATAAGCGAAAAACGCCTCGGCGGATTCCAGCTCATCAACGCCGGGTAATGTGCTAAACCACTCCATTCTAGCCTCCCGCGCAGCGGGCCAAACCGAAGTCCGGTCCGGGCAAAGCGAATAATTCGCTGTAAAGATCGCGCAGCCGCTCGTCGCTTGGAATCTGCTTCCACTCCTCGGCGCGCGCGCGCAAGGCGTGCAGCAGTTGCTCCACCTGGCCGCCGGTAAGCCGGTATCCCAGCTCGCCGTAGATACGCTCGACCGCGTGCCGCCCTGAATGCTTGCCCAGCACCAGGCGGTGGCCGCGCCCCAGCCGGGCCGGATCGATGCTTTGATAGCAGGCGGGATTTTTCAGCAACCCGGCCACGTGGATACCCGATTCATGGGTAAACACCTGTTCCCCCACCAGCGGTTGCTGGGGGTCGATCGGGCGCCGCGCCGCCTGCGCCACCTGCGCGCATAAGCCGGGCAGATGGTCGAGCCGGATACCGGTGTCGACCTGCAGGCAGGCCTCCAGCGCCATCGCCACGCTTTCAAGCGCGGCGTTGCCCGCGCGCTCGCCCAGCCCCGAGACCGTGGTATTGACATGGGTCGCCCCGGCCCGCACCGCCGCCAGGGTGTTGGCGGTCGCCAGCCCCAGGTCATTATGGGCGTGCATTTCGGTTTCGCCGTGCCAGTGACAGCGTAACGCCGTGATGCGTTCAAAGGTAACGAAGGGATCGAGCACGCCCAGCGTGTCGGCAAAGCGCAGCCGCAGCGCGCCGGCGTCGCCGGCCACCAGGGCTATCTGCCGCAGTTCCTCGTCGCTGGCGCGCGAGGCGTCCTCGCAGCCGACGCTGACCCGCAGCCCCAAAGTTCGCGCGTAGGCAATATGGCCGGACAGCTCCCGCGCCAGCTGCGGCCAGCCCATATGCAGCTTGTAAGCGCGCATCGGCCCGGACGCCGGCAGCGATATATCCACCCAGTCCAGCCCCAGGTCCGCCGACAGCCGGATATCATGGCGGTTCAACCGGCACCAGGACATCAAGGTCTGCCGCGGCAGCGCCCGGCGCACCAGCGCGATGCGCCGGCATTCTTCATCGCCCATCGCCGGCGTGCCGACCTCCAGCTCGCCCGCCCCGGCCCCGGTCAGGGCGCGGGCGATGGCGACCTTTTCCCCGGCGCTGAACGCCACGCCGGGGCTTTGTTCGCCGTCGCGCAGCGTAGTGTCGTTAATCACGATAGCGGTCATCGGCCTGGCTCTCCCGGGTTAACCATAGGTCGGCGCAAAGGCGGCGTTTTCCACCGCCAGCGGACGATCGCCCTGCCAGTACGGCGATAAGGCGCGCAGTTGGGCTATGATCGGCGGCAATTGCTCAATGACATACTCAATCTCTTTTTCGCGGGTATAGCGGGATAGCGAAAAACGGATGGTGCCGTGGGCGGCGGTATACGGAATGCCCATGGCGCGCATCACATGGGACGGCTCCAGGGAACCGGACGTACAGGCGCTGCCGCTGGAGGCGGCGATGCCGACATGGTTTAGCAACAGCAGGATGGCCTCGCCCTCGATATATTCGAAGGCGATATTGACCGTGTTCGGCGTGCGCGGCTGCCCGCCGCCCATCACCAGGGTATGGCCGACGGCGCCGAGAATACCGTCTTGCAGACGATCGCGCATTCGGGCAATCTCGCTGTCCATCATCGGCAAATGGATATCCGCCAGCGCCGCCGCCGCGCCCATGCCGACAATGCCGGCAATGTTCTCGGTGCCGGCGCGCCGCCCGCGCTCCTGGTGGCCGCCGCGCAGCAACGGCCGGAACCGGGTGCCGCGGCGCAGATAGAGGCAGCCGATCCCCTTGGGACCATGAAATTTATGGCCGGAGCAGGACAGCATATCAATGGCGCTCGCGCCGACGGCCACCGGCAATTTACCCACCGCCTGCACCGCGTCGCAATGGAACAGTATCCCTTGTTCATGGGCAAGCTCGGCCATGGCCGCCACCGGATACACCACGCCGGTTTCGTTATTGGCCCACATCAGGGTAACCAGCGCCACGCGGTCGCTGAGCGCCGCCCGGTAGGCGGCCATATCCAGCGCGCCCTCGCCGTCCACCGGCAGGCGGTGGATCAGGTAGCCCTGCCGTTCCAGGTATTCGCATACCGCAAGCGTCGCGGGATGTTCCACAATGCTGGTAATGATTTCCCGCCGCTCCGGGTAGGCCGCCACCGCCGACAGGATGGCGGTGGACGTGGCCTCGGTGGCGCAGGAGGTAAAAATGATTTCACTGTCGTGGCGCGCGCCCAAAAGGCTCGCCACCTGTTCCCGCGCCTTGGCCAGCGCAATGCCCGCGGGCTGGCCGAAATCATGGATCGACGATGGATTGCCGTAGTGTTCGCTGAGAAACGGCATCATCGCTTCCAGGACCATCGGGTCCAGACGTGTCGTGGCGTTATTATCCAGATAAACAGCTTTCATCGGCTTACCTCATTCAACTTCGCTGGTGGAGACCGTGGCCGGGTCGGCCACCACGTGCATAAACCGGCCCAGGCGTTCGATAAGCTTCTGCTGCAGCCAGGCCAGGGTCATATCGGTCATCATGCAACCGCTGCAACTGCCGGACAGCGAGACGGTCACCTGTTTATCGTTCACGCTCAGCAGGCGCATATCGCCGCCGTCGGCCTGGATGTGCGGACGCAGGCCGGCGATGACCTCTTCCACCGCCAGCCAGTTTTCATCGCGGGGCTGCGGCTGCGGCGCGGGCTTGCCTACGGCCTGCGCCACTGCCGGCCTGGCGCTCAATATCTGCTCGAGGGTCTGCTCGATTTTTTCATGGCAGGAGGTACAGCCGCCGCCGGCCTTGGTGTAGTTGATCACATCCTCAAGGGTGGTGAGGCCGTTTTCCAGCACCGCGCGGCGGATATGGCCTTCGTCGACGCCGAAACACTTGCAGATAAGCGCGCCTTCTTCGTGATCGGCGTCCGGCGCCTCGCCCCTGAACTGGGCGATGGCGGCGCGCAGCGCTTCCTGCCCCATCACCGAGCAGTGCATTTTTTCCGGCGGCAGGCCGTCGAGGTAATCGGCAATCTGCTTATTGGTCAGCTGCGCCGCGTCCGTCAGGGTGCGGCCGATAATCAGTTCGGTCAGGGCCGAGGAAGAGGCGATGGCGCTGCCGCAGCCGAAGGTCTGGAAACCCGCCTCCTCGATAATTTCCGTCTCGGGGTCGACGCGAAGCATCAGGCGCAGGGCGTCGCCGCAGCTCAGCGAACCGACGTCGCCTATGGCGTTCGCCTGCTCGACGACTTTGGCATTGCGCGGATGAAAAAAATGATCTTTAACTTTTTCTGAATAATTCCACATACATTTTTCTCCAGTTCACGGGGCGATGCTTGGCGATACCCCGGGTGAATGCCTTAGCTGAATGCCGGTTATGATGCGCAGGTCTGGTGGTCGCACTGGCAGGCCGACGCCTGAAGATCTATCCAGAGGCCCGGCTCGCCGTCCCGGGCGCCCGCCGCGAGCGTCGCGCCCTGCAGATAGGGCCAGTGCGTAACGGCCGCCAGCAGCACCAATCCCTGATACTCGACGCGATACTCCTCCTCCCGCTGCGCCGCGCTCCACTCCAGGGAAACCCGCCAGCCCTGGCAGGCATCGCCCTCAAGCCAAAGGCGCAGGCCGGCACAGGGCGCGGTCAATTGCCGGCGCAATAAAAGCAGCTGTTGCAGGGCTTCCGCTTCAATCTGAATCATGATGTCGCTCCGCGTGGGGGGTACTTAATCATGAGCAAATGTGATGCCAGTCACATCTTTATCGTTATTTCAATAAGATAGCGCCGCGCGGCGCACTAAAAACCCCGAACATGTCGGGGTTGGTTGTCGGTTTTGTCAGGGAATTGACACAAATCAGCGCTGTTCCCGCGCTACTCTTCCTCCCAGCGGCTCTCCTGCCGGAAACGCTCGAAGCGCCTGGGATCGCGTTTTTCCTGATGGCGCTGTACCGTCGGCGCATCCCAGTTTTGCTGGATTTCCGTCAGCAGATGGACGATGGAGGTGGCGGCGGGCACGCTCACCGCCCGTACCCCGACGCGCAGCAGCTGCCGGAACACGCTTTCGCCCACCGCCACGCAGTACAGCGAGAGGCAACCCTCCAGCGCCGCGATACGACAGCCCAGCTTATCCAGGTCATGTCCGGGCTGGACGATAAAATCCGTGACCTGCAGCAGCGTCACCCGATCGGGTTTGACGCCGTAAATCGCCAGCCGGGGCGTCGAGCCGAAATGCTGGTTGACCTGGTGCAGGTCGGTGCTGGCGAACGCGACCCGCAGCGCCCAGTCGGAGGCGGTGGTCACCGTAAGATTGCGCTGGAAGTTGTTCATACGCCGGCGTCCTGTGCAAGTGAGACGGCAGGAAATTGCTGTTTCAGCGGCGAGTGGTACACCGGCTGATGATGATGGCGATGGCGCATCAGGTTGCCCAGTTCGAACAGGGTGTCGCGGATGCCGGCATACCCCTGCCGGGTACGGCGAAATTCGCCCAGACGGTCGTAGAGGGGGAAACCGGTGCGCACCAGCGGCATATCCAGGCGCTCAGCCAGGGAGGCGGCGTGGGAGTTGGCAAAAATCATGTCGGCGGGGGTCTCGGCCAGCAGATCCGCCAAATCCTCCAGATCGCCAATGATGACTTTTTCCACCGGCAGCGCGGCCAGCCCGGGCTGGTTGACCGGCGCCACCGCGTTCACCACGCTCATGCCCTGGCTGACGGCGAAATCGCACCAGCCGCGCAGCAAATCCGCCTCGGCGGCCACCGCCATGCGCCCGCCCTGCAGCTCGCCGTGGCAATCGATCATCGCGTCCAGCATCTGCCCGCGCTGCCGCTCTATCCAGGCCGGCACCTCGCGACCGGAAATCTGGTGCAGCTGTCCGATAAACGCATCCATATGCGCAAGCGTCATCAGATGCGGCAAACGCACGCAGATGCCGCGTCCGCGCGGCTCAATCAGCGCGGCCACGCGGGTGAGCGAAACGCCGATCACAAAGGTGGCGACGCTTTGTCCCAACTGTTCCATCAGGCGCAGCGGTGTGCCGCCCTGGGTCAGCGAGCTGTAATCGCCCGCCGCCAGATGTCCGTCCATGGACTGCGTCAGGTCGGGCAGGATCACCGGCTGCAGGCCGAAAGCCTCGACATAGCTGCGGATCAGCTCCTGATCGCCCGGGGTAAACATATGGCTCAGAAAAATATTCACCCGTTTGCCGCGAATCCCGGCCGCGGGCTCAGCGGGCACCCACTGCTGCACCACGCTTTCCAGCAGCGCGGCATAGCCGTTTTCCATCGAGCCGTAAAAATCCGGCGTGCTGACGGTCAGGATGCCGACCTGCCGGTGCTTGGGATGGCTTGCGCGAAACAGCGCCACCGCCCGCCCCAAATCGCTGCCCTGCGCTTCCGACAGGCCGGTGCTGAGCAGGACGATAATGCGCGGCGCATTGCGCTCGCACAAGGTCTCCAGTGCGGTAAAAATATTGTCGTCGGCGCCCATGATGGTGGTGATCGGCTCCATGGCGGTGGATTGCAGCGGCACCGGCTCGTGGAAATGCTGGATAAAAAACACTTTGGCGAAAGCGCTGCAACCCTGGGCGCCGTGCACCAGCGGGATACAGCTTTCCAGCCCCATGGCGGCCAGGATGGCGCCCAGCGGCTGACCGCTCTTGATCGGGCTGGTGGCCAGCGGTTTTACCGAACGGACAACGTGCGTCATGATCTTCTCCTCAGGCTTTTATCTGCCAGGGCGCCGGCTGGTTAACCTGCGTCCAGACCGGGCTTTCCAGCGTGCGGCACACCGCCTCGGCCAGGTTAACCATGCCGCCGTAGCCGGCGAAGGCCTCTTCGCGCTCCTGGTTGATATCCAGGAACGGCAGCCGGGCTTTATAGGCGGTATACATATTCCTGCCGCCGGCGATCATCATGTCGGCGCGGAAACGATAGGCGGTATCCAGCAGCAGGCGCGGGTTGCCCTCGTCAAGCATCAGCGCGTCCTCCCCCATCAGGGCGCGGATGCGCGCCTTGTCCTCCTCGGTGGATTTGCGCGTGCCGGTGGCCACCACGTCCAGCCCCAAATCCTGCAATGCCGAGACCACCGACCAGGACTTCACGCCGCCCGTGTACAGCAACACCCGCTTGCCGCGCAGCCGGTCGCGCCAGGGCTCAAGGCGCAGCTGGGTCGCCGCCTCCTCGCGCGCGATTAGCAGCTCGGTGCGCGCGGTGAGATCCGCATCGTCCAGCAGCTGCGCCAGCTGGCGCAGCGAGGCCGACATTTCACGCATGCCGTAAAAGCTGCCCTCGAACCAGGGCGTGTCGTACCGCTCCTCCAGCCTGCGCGCAACGTTAATCAGGGCGCGGGAGCAGACCAGCATATTGGCCTCGGCGCGGTGCATGGTCTGGATTTCAGCGAAACGCGCGTCGCCGGAAAGCGTGCACAGGACGCGCACGCCCAGCTCATCAAGCAGCGGCAGCACCTGCCAGAACTCGCCGGCGATATTGTATTCGCCGATAAGGCAGATGTTATGGCCGCGCGCCGCGGGCACCGGATAATCCGCCGGCCAGGGCGCGGGCTCGCGTTGCCCTACGACCTGGCGCAGCATCACATCGCCCGCGATGCGGTTGCCCAGGTTTTTGCTGCCGTAAAAACCGGCGGCGTCGACGGCCACGACCGGAATGCCGGCCGCCGCCGAGGCCGAGCGGCACACCGCCTCGATATCGTCGCCCTCCATGGCCGGCACGCAGGTGTTATAGATAAAGACCGCCGCGGGGTGGTAGCGCTCGGCGATATGCTTCACGGCGTGGAACAGCCGGCGCTCGCCGCGTCCCATGATCACATCCTGCTCGCTTAAATCGGTGGTGAAACCCAGCCGGTTAAGGGCCGGTCCCGAGCTGCGGCTGCCCCGGTTATCCCAGGAACTGCCGGCGCAGCCAATCGGCCCGTGCACCAGATGCGCCACGTCCGCCACCGGCAGCAGGGTAATCTGCGCGCCGTCAAAGGCGCAGCCGCCCGCGGTGGATCCCGGCTTGGGCGGTTTGCACCCGGTTTTATGCTTGCCGTTATGCTCGCAGGCAGGCTCCACGAACAGGGCGGCGATATCAGTATTTTTCATCAGGTTCTCTCCGTAACCGGCAATAGTCTTGCTATGACTCTGGTTTGCAAATCACGGGCCAGCGGCTACCCGCTGTTTTGAAAAGAATTTTTATTGTCGTGAACGCGACAAAACAGACAACCGGCCTGACAGGGGAATACCTGCCCGGCGACATAAGCTGCCCTCAGTAGCCCCTGGCGTTCCAGAATGCGCAGCGATGCCTGAGGGCGAAGTCCTCCACAAAACCGGTATGCTGTACGGCAAGCGCATAGGGCCGCGCGCCGTCGAACACCGGCCAGGCCGGCATAGCCGCGGGCTGGCCGGTATGGGCGAAGGTCCCCCACGCCTGCTGAATACGCGCGGCCAGATCCTGCTGCCGGGCGTCGAAGTCGCGCGGGTCGGCCAGCGCCCAGGGCCGCTGGAAAACATAGGCGATTTCCGCGGCATGATAGGATCCCATGGCCGGGGTAAACGGCGCGCGCGGCAATGACATCGGCGCGTGGGGATCGTCGAACTCGTAGGCGTAGAAGGCCGCCCGTGCGCCCAGCAGCCGGTGCATCGTCAGGATCGGACAGGCGAAGTGCGAGTCCGTGACAATATCGGCGAAAGCCTGATAGTACGACCGGGCGGCGACGTCCGCATACGTCTTCAGCACGGGGGCGGTATCGCCGGGCAAGGCGCGCGCGACGGCGTCCTCAAACCCCCGGCGGTGACTCATGGCAAAGGTGAACGCCTTGAAATTGGCGAACAGCCGCCCTTCGTCGCGGTTGCTGCCCATCAGCACCGGCACCGGAGCGCCCTTGCCCGCCGCAAACGCCTGGTACGGCGGCTCAGGCAGCGCATCCCCTCCCGTCATCGGCGCCCAGCCGTCCCTGCCGCTATTGCCGCGCCGATGGCTGGTCGCCTGGTAAAGCTTTTTCGCCGGCACGCGGCGCAAACACGCCAGCGCGGTCCGCTCATCGCCGCAGCCGAGGTCGCGCGCCATTATCAGCCCGCCGGCTTCCGCCTCCGCGCGCGGTAATGACGTGTCCGGCTGCGCGCAGCTGTCGCTTTGCAGGATCGCCCGCTGGAACAACCCCCGCGATCCGGGCGACAGGAGATGAACGCAGGTGCTGAGCGCCCCGGCCGATTCACCGAACAGAGTGACGTTGTCCGCATCGCCGCCGAACGCGGCGATATTACGCTTTACCCAGCGCAGCGCGGCCTGCTGATCCAGCACGCCATAATTTCCCTCCCCCGGGCCCCGCAGCGCCGGATGCGCCAGGAAGCCCAGGGCGCCGGTGCGATAGTTGGGCGCGACGACGATCACGCCCTGCCGTTCCGCCAGTACGCTGGGGTCATATTGCCCGTTGGAGCCCAGTTCGAGCGCGCCGCCATAAATCCATACCATCACCGGGAAAACCCCGCCCTTGCCGGCATTATGCGGCGCGTAGATATTCAGCGTCAGGCAATCCTCGGCGCTATTGCCGGCCACCGGCAAGGCGGGCTGCGGACACGCCGGCCCGATGCGATCGGCGCTTCGCACCCCGCGCCAGGGGATCGCCGGCGCCGGCGGTGCGAAGCGCAGTTCCCCCACGGGCGGCGCCGCGAACGGAACCCCCAGGAAGGCTTGCCCGTGCGCCGAGACGACACCCCGCACCGAGCCGTCCGCGGTAGCAACAATCCTTGCGGATGCGGCGGGATCGTTGACGATTTGGGGCACTTTCCCCGGCATGTCCATGCAGCCGCACAGCATCCCCCCTAACAACGCCAGCCAGACGCGCCGCCAGATAAACGCGCCGTTACTTTTTTTACCGACCATCCCTTAGCCTCTTAATCGCCAGATACCATGAACAACAGCCCATCACCGTCGTCAGCGCTGAAACGCCCATCCCCTGACTATATTAGCCGCCGCGTTAAAGGATGGCCGCTTTTCACCCTACTTTCGTCAGGATAAAAAAAAACGGCGCCCACAAGGGCGCCTAAACGGACTGACGACGGGATTGGCCAGGGCGGCGGCGAGCCCGCCGCGCCCCGCGCGCCCCTGTTATACCCCCGGGGCAAGCCCGCGGGACGTCACAGCGAAAACTGGTGCTGCGCAAGAGGGTGGGTTTTTCCCAGGCGTTTCGCCAGCCAGGGCGGGATACGCCCCGCCAGCATGGCGCGCAACGCCTGTAATTGCTGTTCAATGGTCATCGGCGGCTTAATCTTGATGGGATGGATATTATTGCGGATCACGCGAGCGGCGGCCGGGCCGCCTATCGCCTCGCAAAACAGCAGATGACAATCGCTTAACATGCGCGCCCGCGCTTCGTTGCCTTCCTCCAGCGCGTCGGGATCGTCGCGATAGCGCCTGACCTGTTGCAGGTAAGGCCCCCGATCGTCAAAAGCATAGATAAAAAACAGCTTGGCCTGGCCGAAATGGCCGTCGATCGCCAGGCCGTCGCCGGAGGCGAAGGCGGCGCGTAATTGCAACGGCTCCGCCCGCTCCGGCTGGGTGGTCAGATGCTGCGGCAGTTCTCCGGCCAGGCAAGACATCACCTGTTGCCACAGCGCCACCGTCGGCTGGCCGGCGCCGGCGGGAAACGCCCGCGCCAGTTGATCAAGGCTCAGCCGGGCCAGCCGCGCCGGCGTCAACGGCTGGCCGGACGCCTTCTCCAGCCAGAGGATCATCTCCCGTGGGGGCATCTGCGGCAGGGTCTGCGCCAGGGCGAACAGACGCCAGAATAAAGGATCGTCGGTTGCGACATTCATCGGTAGGCTCCTGTGGCCATGGGGTTATCCGGCATTTTTACTGGCGCGTAAACGCACCGGGAACGGCGGTTTCCCCGGCTGTGGAAAGATGTAATACGACTTGCCGCCCTCCAGCTCGAACATGCCGCCCCAGCAGGCGGCATCGTCAAATTCAATGCGCACGACCCGCGCCTCCAAATCCTGTTTGGCGATATAGCAGTACAGGTCGGCGCCTTTTTCACTGAATAACACACTCGGCATAGCGGCTTTCTCCCGTAGGGCGGCCCAGGACGCGCCTGGGCCGGTCGGTCAGCGGATCAGGTCGAAGTTATAATCGGTCTTGCCGATTTTCATGGTGTCGCGGTCCAGTTTTTCCAGGGTGGCGTTGACCAGGGTGGTCAATACCGTCATGGCGCCCTCGTAGCCCCAGGTGGCGATACGATGCAGATGATGCCGGTCGAAAATCGGGAAGCCGATGCGGATCAACGGCACTTCAAACTGCTCGCCCAAGGCCAGGGTATCGCGCTGGATAAACTTGCCGTAGGAATTGCCAATCATAAAATCCGGTTTGCGGGTAAACATCAGCGAACGGAAATGCCACAGATCGCAGTTGATATACACCTCGCTTTCCTGGCCGTAAGGCGACGCGGCCAGCACCTTCTTCAGCTCTTTCTGCCAGCGTTTATTGGCGTTATGACACAGGATCACCGTCGGTTCGCAGCCCAGTTCCAGCAGGAACTTGGTCATGCCCATGACAAAATCCGGATCACCGTACAGGCCGTAGCTTTTACCGTGGATCCAGGTATGGGAGTCGAGCATCATATCCACCAGCCGGCCGCGCTCAAGCGTCAGGGCGTCCGGAATCGGCTTGCCGGTCAGCTGGCTTACGGTCATCAGCAGCCGGTCGGTGGCTTCCAGTCCCAGCGGCACATCCACCGGCGTGGCCGGCTGCTGCCAGTTCTCCTGCACCATTTTTTTGGTTTTCAGCAGGTGCCAGGGTTGCAGCAGCAGGGTATCGATGGCGTTCGGCGCGTCGCGCATTTCGTCCTGGGTAGTGCCGCCGGCATACATGCGGTATTCACCGTCCGCCGGGGTGTCCAGCACTTCGGAGGGATCGGACAGCAGGCTGTAGCCAACGCCCATCTGCTCCATCATGCGTTTCAGCACCCGGAAATTGCCGAGATAGGTTTCAAAACCGGTCACCAGGTTGATTTTGCCGTTACGGCCGGGCTGGTAATCCCGGGCGTCGGTTTTATCGGTATATTCGCGGGCGAAACCCTCGAACATATTATCCCAGCCGGTGATATGGCTGCCGATAAAGCTCGGGGTATGGGCATAAGGCACCGGTACCGCGGGGTCGATAAAGCCGTCTTTCTTGGCATTGGCGATAAAGGCGCTCAGGTCGTCGCCGATCACCTCCGCCATGCAGGTGGTGGAGACGGCGATAGCCTGCGGCTTATACAGCGCATGGGCGTTCTGCAGGCCGTTGTTCAGGTTGTTATTGCCGCCGAACACCGCCGCGTCCTCGGTCATCGAATCCGACACGCAGGCCACGGGTTCCTTAAAATGGCGGTTGAAATAGGTACGGAAATACGCCACGCAGCCCTGCGAGCCGTGCACATAGGGCAGCGTATTGGCGAAACCGAGCGAACAAAGCACCGCGCCCAGCGGCTGGCAGGCCTTGGCGGGGTCGATGGTCAGCGCCTCGCGCTTAAAATTCAGCTCCTGGTATTCCCGGGTGGTGGTCCACTCGAAGACTTCCTTGACCCGGGCTTCGCCGTGGGCCTCTTCCAGCTCGCGTTTGCTGGTAAACAGCGCCTGGTATTCCGCTTGCTCGAACAGCGGATAGCAGGCCTTGGTTTTTTCTACACTCTGACTCATGATTCTCTCCTCCCGCGCCACAAATCTGTGAACTGACGGGTTCAGGCTTCAGGCAAACAATCTCAGGCGGTTTTCAGCCAGGGCGCGGTCAACTGGGTCCAGCTCGGGTTATTCAGGGTCATGTCCATATCGCGGGCGAAAACGGCGAAACCGTCGTAACCGTGATAAGGGCCGGAGTAATCCCAGGAATGCATCTGGCGGAACGGGAAACCCATTTTCTGGAAGATGTATTTTTCCTTGATGCCGGAGCCGATAAGATCCGGTTTCAGCGCCTTGATGATTTCCTCCAGCTCGTAACTGCTGGCGTCATCGAACAACAGCGTCCCTTTTTTCAGGTCCGGCAACGTGCGGTCATAGTCATCGTTATGGGCGAATTCATAGCCGCTGCCGATGATTTCCATCCCCAAATCTTCATACGCGCCGATCACATGGCGCGGGCGCAGGCCGCCGAGATACAGCAGCACGCGCTTGCCCGTAAGCCTGGGGCGGAATTTAGCGATAATGGCGTCGGTCTGGGCCTGGTATTTGGCGATCACCGCCTCGGTATTGGCCTGAATGGTCTCGTCGAACAGCGCGGCGATTTTGCGCAGGGACTCGGCAATCTTTGTCGGGCCGAAGAAGTTATATTCCATCCAGGGAATGCCGTATTTTTCTTCCATATGGCGCGAGATGTAGTTCATGGAGCGATAGCAGTGCACCAGGTTCAGCTTCACCTTGGGGGTATTTTCCATTTCCACCAGGGTGCCGTCGCCGGACCATTGCGCCACCACGCGCAGGCCGATTTCTTCCAGCAGGATCCTGGAGGCCCAGGCGTCGCCGCCGATATTGTAGTCGCCGATAATGGCGATATCGTAAGGGGTGGTTTCAAACGCTTCGTCATCGCGGTTGGATAAAATCCAGTCGCGCACCACGTCGTTGGCGATATGATGACCCAGCGACTGGGATACCCCGCGGAACCCTTCGCACCGCACCGGCACGATCGGTTTATCGAGTTTTTTCTGCATTTCCCGCGCCACCGCCTCGATATCGTCGCCGATAAGGCCCACCGGGCACTCGGACTGGATGGAGATGCCTTTGGTCAACGGGAACAGGGTTTCCATTTCTTCAATCAGTTTGGTCAGCTTTTTGTCGCCGCCGAACACAATGTCTTTTTCCTGGAAATCCGAGGTAAAGTTCAGGGTGCCGAAGGCGTTGACGCCGCTGACGCCGGTATAGTAGTTGCGGCGGCCGGCGCGGGAATACTGGCCGCAGCCGATGGGGCCATGGGAGATATGGGCCATGTCCTTGATAGGTCCGAACACCACCCCTTTCGAGCCGGCGTAGGCGCAGCCGCGCACCGTCATCACGCCGGGCTGGGATTTACGGTTGGAAGTAATGCATTTGCCAACGCTTTCCATTTCCGGATCGCTCAGCATATAGTGCTTGGCACGCTCTTTGCGGGCTTTTTCAGGAAAGACTTCCAGAACTTCCTGAATCAGCGCCAGCGTTTGTTCGCCGGTTATATCGGTCATGGCGATGTCCTTACATAATAAATGGGATAGTGACCTAAGCCAGCCGTTGCCGGCTCAGGGCCCCGCGCGGCCGTATCAGGCTGACTGCGCTTCTTCCGCCGCGGTTTTGCCGATGATGGTTTCGTCTTCCACATCCATGATGCCGAATTCCATCAACAGTGCTTCCAGCTCGTCCATGGTGACCGGGGTGGGCACTATCATTTTTTTGTTGTCGACGATTTTGCGGGCAAGCGTGCGGTACTCTTCGGCCTGGCCGCAGGTTGGATCGTATTCGATGACCGTCATACGGCGGATTTCAGCCCGCTGCACGATGTTATGGCGCGGCACGAAGTGGATCATTTGCGTACCGAGCTTGTCCGCCAGCGCCATGATCAGCTCGTCTTCGCGATCGGTCTGGCGCGAGTTGCAGATCAGGCCGCCGAGGCGCACCTTGCCGGACTTGGCGTATTTGACGATGCCTTTGCAGATATTGTTGGCGGCGTACATCGCCATCATTTCGCCGGAGCAGACGATATAGATTTCCTGCGCCTTGTTTTCGCGGATCGGCATGGCGAACCCGCCGCAGACCACGTCGCCCAGCACATCGTAAAACACAAAATCCAGATCTTCCTCGTACGCGCCCTCTTCCTCCAGGAAGTTAATGGCGGTGATAACGCCTCGGCCGGCGCAGCCGACGCCCGGCTCAGGGCCGCCTGATTCGGCGCAGCGCACGCCGCGATAACCGATTTGCAAAACGTCTTCCAGCTCCAGATCTTCTACCGAGCCGACTTCGGCGGCCAGTTCCATAATGGTGTTCTGTGCTTTGGCATGCAGGATCAGACGGGTGGAATCCGCTTTGGGATCGCAGCCGATAATCATCACCTTTTTGCCAATCTCGGCCAGAGCGGCAACGAGATTTTGTGTCGTAGTGGATTTACCTATGCCACCTTTGCCATAAATGGCGCATTGACGGATAGCCATGTGCATTCTCCTGTTAGTCGGTTGACCCTTTCTATTAAGCAGGGAACGTACCAGAAGCCGTCATATTTCAACTTAATGAAATTGCAGAATATTTTTTTAATGAGAAGATTTATCGCCACCGGGTTATGAACAAAGTTCAAACCTTTTGTCATAAAGCAGACACAGCCGGTGCGCACAACGGCTGGCCGCGCGCCAGGTTGGCTTCGCCATTTCGTCATTAAAGGGAACAAACACGCCCCGCCTCTTGCCGCCCACGCGATAAACGAGCGGATAAGCTGCCGCGAATCAGCGAAAATTGTGCGGATTATCAGCAAACTGGCGATCTCCTGGCCATCCGGAGGGAAATGCTGAAAAGAACTTTGACAAAACGGGCCGGCGCCTTTAGTATTCGCCCCGTTCTCGCGATTCCTCTGTAGTTCAGTCGGTAGAACGGCGGACTGTTAATCCGTATGTCACTGGTTCGAGTCCAGTCAGAGGAGCCAAATTTGTGTTTTCATGCCTCTTTGCGAATCTTTATACGATTTAGATTCAATAAGTTAGCGCGAAAAATCTTCCCGATGTATTTTCAGTTTTCCCTCCGCATCGGGAGAATTTGGTGGTCAGATTTGGGGTCATGTTGGTTCGATGACGGAGTGACCCCCAAATGTCTCTTAACGACTCAAAAATCCGCAACTTAAAATCATCTGCAAAACCCTTCAAAGTTTCCGATTCTCACGGCCTGTACCTATTAGTAAATCCAGTCGGTTCACGTCTCTGGTATCTCAAATATCGTATCAATAGTAAAGAATCCCGCCTTGGCTTAGGCGCCTACCCCTACGTATCTTTGGCTGATGCTCGTCAACAGCGTGATGGTATCCGTAAATTGCTGGCGCATAATATCAATCCAGCACAACAGCGCTCTGCTGAAAGAGCCACTTCCTCGCCAGAAAAAACTTTTAAGTATGTGGCACTGGACTGGCATAAAAGCAACCGAACATGGTCAGAGAACCACGCCTCCCGTCTGCTTGCCAGCATGAACAATCATATATTTCCTGTGATTGGACACTTGCCGGTAGCTGAACTGAAACCCCGTCACTTTATCGACCTGCTGAAAGGCATTGAGCAAAAAGGTCTGCTGGAAGTCGCAGCACGTACCCGGCAGCATATGTGCAACATCATGCGTCATGCCGTACATAATGAGTTGATAGAGCAGAATCCTGCAGCAAATCTGGACGGTATCATCGCCCCGCCCGTTAAACGCCACTACCCTGCCCTTCCGCTGGAGCGACTGCCGGAACTATTGGCTCGCATTGAGGACTACCAGCAAGGACGAGAGTTAACCCGCCTGGCCCTATCACTCACCCTTCACCTATTTATCCGCTCCAGCGAGCTGCGCTTCGCCCGTTGGTCTGAGATCGATATCAGAAACAAAATCTGGACCATTCCAGCCACACGCGAAGCTATCCCTGGTGTCCGCTATTCTGGGCGTGGTGCAAAAATGCGCACTCCACACATCGTTCCACTCTCCCGTCAGTCCATCTCTATTCTGGAACAGATACGGGAAATATCCGGGCATCAGGAGTCTGGTATTCCCCGGCGATCACAATCCATATAAACCGATGTGTGAAAACACGGTCAATAAGGCGCTACGCCTGATGGGCTATGACACAAAAGATGAAATCTGCGGCCACGGGTTTCGTGCAATGGCCTGTAGTGCCCTGATGGAGTCTGGCCTATGGGCACAGGGTGCGGTTGAACGGCAGATGAGTCACCAGGAACGCAATAGCGTTCGAGCGGCTTACATCCATAAAGCAGAATATCTCGATGCCCGTAAAGCGATGATGCAATGGTGGTCGGATTATCTGGATGCATGCAGTGATGCTTTTCTGCCTCCTTATGTATGGAGCCGGGTGCAGAAAAGATAAATATCCTAATTAAGAATATCAGTAATTGACGAATACAATAAAAGCAGAACAGGTCGTTTAGTGTACTGCTTTTTATATTAGCTAGCATCATGTCTTAAACAGAACTTCTCATATTGCTAAAACAAATTAGCCCGCAAAACTGTGGTTGAACCTCCCACATTTCAGTACATCACTACCGCATAACAAGCAGGTTACTTTAAGCAATAGACAGAGGCCTACCCTGGTAATTTCCTTTTTTGTTTGAGGGACTTGGTTCTGCTAATAAAACAAAGAACAAAGTTATATGTTGCAGATGTTAATGGAAAAAAATCATTTATCACAAATCATTAACTTAAATGGGTGAGAAAAATCACCCCAAAAAAAGTTAAGGAGTGATGAAGTCAAATTTTCAATGGAGTAAAACAAATGAAATAATAAATTATTGGAGACTGTATGGCTAACGATGTTGTTATTGTATCAGCGGCAAGAACTGCTATTGGTTCTTTTGGGGGAAGTCTATCAAACTTTCCAGCAATTGACTTAGGGGCAGAAGTAATAAAGGGGCTAGTTGATAGAGTCAAAATATCCAAAGAAATTATTCAAGAAGTTGTTATGGGGAATGTCCTCACCGCAGGACTTGGACAAAACCCCGCCCGACAGGCAGCATTGAAAGCTGGACTACCTATTGAAACCTGTGCCTATACCATTAATGAAGTATGTGGTTCAGGTTTAAAAGCAATAGCGTTAGCATACAATGATATTAAATGCGGCAATGCCGATATTGTCATCGCCGGTGGTCAAGAAAATATGGATATGGCCGCTAGAATTCTGTCAGGTTCTCGTACAGGGAAAAGAATTGGCGACTTAAAACTAATTGACACACTTATTAACGATGGATTAAGTGATGCATATAGTAAATGTCATATGGGTGTAACCGCCGAAAATATAGCAAATCACTTTCATATAACAAGAGATGAACAAGACGAGTTTTCTTATGGTTCCCAACAAAAATGTCGAAAAGCTGTTGATGAAGGGAAATTTATTAATGAAATTGTTCCATTATTTTTGGAAAATAATGCTACAGATACAGTTTTTGATAAAGATGAGTTTCCAAGGCCAAATACGACACTAGAAAAACTTCATTCTTTAAAACCAGCATTTGATAAAAATGGCACCGTCACAGCAGGAAATTCGACTGGTATAAACAATGGGGCATCAGCAGTAATTTTAATGTCTGAAAAAAAAGCCAGTGAATTAATGTTGAATCCTATGGTTAGAATCATCGCCTGGGCAGAAGTAGGGGTTGAACCTAGTTTAATGGGGACTGGGCCAATAGAAGCATCTCTAAAAGTGCTTAAAAAAGCAAATCTAAAAATAGAAGATTTAGATTTAATAGAAGTCAATGAAGCTTTTGCAGCCCAGGTGATTTGTATAAACAGAAAATTAGGGTGGGACGTTGAGAAAGTAAATGTCAATGGCGGTTCAATAGCATTAGGCCATCCAATTGGTGCTTCCGGTGCAAGGATCCTTACGACATTAATTTTCGAGATGATAAGAAGAAAATCTCATTATGGATTAGCAACATTATGTATTGGCGGAGGGATGGGAATCGCAATGATTGTCGAAAATATTAATAGTTAAATCTTATATTAATCGAGGTGGGCATGAAAGGAAAAATAGCTTTAGTTACTGGAGGAACCCGAGGCATCGGCTCCTCTATAGCTAAAATGCTACATAATGAAGGATTGAAAGTTATTGTTATATCAAAAAATAAATCATTGGGTGAAAAATGGATAAACGATTCTCATGCAGAAGGATATGATGATTTAATATATTTCCCATGTGATATAAATGACTATGCCTCATGTAATAGCCTCATTTCACAAATAATCAATGAATATGGCTCTATAGATGTATTGATTAATAATGCAGGCATTACAAGGGATAGAACATTTAAAAAAATGTCCATTGAAGACTGGTCAATTGTATTAACTACCAATTTAGTTAGCCTATTTAACATCACTCAACCAATTGTAAGTAAGATGATAGAAAGTAAATATGGAAGAATAGTTAACATTTCGTCGGTTAATGCAGAAAAAGGACAGTTTGGTCAAACTAATTATTGCGCGGCTAAAGCTGGAGTTGTAGGCTTTACCAAAGCATTAGCATTAGAACTAGCAAGCAGCGGAATCACAGTAAATGTTGTATCCCCAGGATATACTGAGACCGATATGGTATTGGGTAAAATACCAACGACCACTCTGGGAAATATTTTAAAAGAAATACCAATTAAAAGACTCCTAAAACCTACTGAAATAGCCGAAGTTGTACGCCTACTGATACAAGAGGATTCTACCTACATCACGGGAGCAAATTTCAACATTAATGGGGGTTATTATATGTAGCAGATGTTATTGAAAACCATTAAGGAGTTAATAATCATGAGCTGTGGAATTACAAGTATCGGGCTATATATACCCCCTCAAACAATAACATCATCCCAAATATCTAAAGAAACTGGGATTCCTGAAAGCATATTGATAAATAAATATGGAATTAGTAAAAAGCGAATAGCTCGCAGTCATGAAACAAGTTATTTTATGGGAATTAAAGCGGCTGAAGATGCTTTGAAAAAATCCGAAATAACCGCTACAGACTTGGATGTAATAATTTGGGTCGGGAGCCAGAATACCGAGAAGTTTATGTGGGTTACGGCGATTAGTTTAGCTTCGGATCTAGGTGCTGATAATGCCTGGGCATTTGATATGACCGCTTTATGTGGATCAATGCTGGCAGGGATATCCATTGCAAAATCATTATTAGATTCGCACCAAGAGTACAGCAACATTCTTCTTGTTGGAGGATGTAGAGACATGGATTATTTAGATACAAACAACCCAAACACACACTTTCTATTAGATTTAAGTTCTGGAGCAGCGTCAGTTTTAATTAGCAATGAAAATTGTAGCAACACCATATTAGGGGATAGTTTCAAATGTGATGGCTCTCTATCTAATATGTGCTATGCAACGCGAGAAACAAAAAAAACACATGGCAATAGTGACATGCAAATAAGATTTCTCATGAATGATTCTGAGAAATTCAAAAACACGTTGAACATGACATCAATAAATAACTTTGAAACTGTAATAAAAAATGCATTGAAAAAATCCAATATGACTCCGAGTGATATTGACTATCTTGCAATTTTGCATATCAAGAGGTCAGCACATGAAGAAATATTAAAAAGAATAAACTTGGAAAATTCAAAATCATTATACCTGTCAAACTTTGGCCACATGGAACAATTTGATCCCATTTTGTCATTATTTTTAGCAGAATCGAAAGGTTTAATTAATAAAGGAAGTAATGTGGTATTGGTTAGTGCTGGCCTTGGGTTTATTTGGGGAGCAATTGTAATCTATTATAAATAATTTAATAAAATATCGAGGCTAATATGAACAAAATATTTACTGCAAATGATGCTGTAGCAAGAGGCGCGTTTGAGTCAGGTGTTAAGGTCGCTACTGGTTATCCTGGTACACCATCAACATCAATCATCGATGATATTATGAGGGATTATAAAGATATTTATTGCGAATGGTCTGTAAATGAGAAGGTAGCATTAGAAGTCGCAATGGGGGCATCATTTTCTGGTGCTAGAAGTTTAGCGGTAATGAAGACCGTTGGTTTAAACGTAGCTCACGATGCCTTGATCTCAGCAGCACAATCACAGATAAACGGGGGCCTTGTTATTGTAGTTGCTGACGATGTCGGAAGAATAACCGATGATTATAATGATTGCCGTTATTACGGTAGAAGTGCCGGCGTCCCGATATTGGAACCAAGTGATAGTTTAGATGCACTAAAATTGACAAAACTTGCATTTAAATTAAGTGAACTATACAGTCTCCCTGTGATAATCAGACTTACTACTGTTACGTGTAAAACTAGTTCGCTTGTAAATATAGATGAAAACTATCAATATTCAGCGAGCAAAAACTTGAAATTTAAAAGTAGCTGCTATGCCGTATTAACCACTACAACTATCATGGGAATGAAAAACAGTGATAATCCGAAAGTTACAAGATTCAATAATGATTTTGTTCATTCGATGGATAGATTGACAGACAATTTATCAAATAATAGCAACATCAACCCTATTGAGTTAAAAGATAAAAAAATTGGTTTTATAACATCTGGCGCATCATACCTCTACTTGAAAGAAACGTTACCTGATGCCTCCATACTTAAACTTGGTGCTATACACCCCTACCCATAGGATTGATAAAAAAAATATCCACCTATGTGGATAAATTATATGTAATTGAAGATGGGCAATCTGTCATCGAAAAAGAAATAAGATCCATGGGCATTAACATCGCTAAAGACGTTGATCTCAAAAAATTCCCAGATTTCACATTCTTCACCCCGGAAATAATAAAAAGCAAATTCCTAGTGAATGATATCGTTGCACAACCATTGCAAGACATTCCATTTAGGCTGCCAATGAATTGTGCTGGCTGCTCTCATCTGTTTGTATATTATATACTGAAAAAATATCACCTTAAGGCAACTACAGATGTAACTTGTGGCGGGTTAGGTATTTTTCCACACATCAATGCATTCACTAATGCTAAACATATGGGAAGTTCTATCGGAATAGCGCACGGTTTCAATTGCGCTAATGATGATAAAGAGAACTATATAGCCGTTATAGGGGATGGAGGTTTTTGGGCTACAGGTATAAATGGTTTAATAAATCTTACTTTCAATAAGGGTAATACAAAAGTAATCATCGTCGATAATCAATGTATCGCAATGACTGGTGGCCAGGATGTCCCATCCTCCAGACCTGAATATTCATCGTCACTCGATATAAAAGAGACTTGTCATGCTTTAGGCATTCAAGATGTAATAGAAGTCGATCCTTATAAAATTGATGATTTTGAAAAAGACGTAATTTCCTCACTCAATAGAGATGGGAACGGGGTAATTATCGTCAAAAAAGAATGCCTAGTTAAGTTTAAACCAGAAGTAAAAGGACAGTGTACAATAGATAACGAAGCCTGTTTGAAATGCAAAGCTTGTCTTCAAATCAGTTGTCCCGCTCTGGAAATATTAAAAGATAATGGTGAAGAGAAGATACATATTGATTCTGGTCTGTGCGTGGGATGTAAATTATGTCAAACAAACTGTAAAAATGGGGCAATTAATTATGAAGCAATTCAATAAACTAAATATAATATTTTGTGGTATTGGTGGCCAAGGTATTGTCTCGCTTGCTAAACTAACTCATAAAATACTATTTATTGAAGGGTATGAAGTTAAATGCTTCGATGTCATGGGATTAGGGCAAAGAGGAGGAAGTGTTTCTTCTCATCTTCGGTTCTCTAAAGAAAAAATCTTATCACCTTTAATACCCGTAGGTCAGGTTGATTATCTAGTCGGCCTTGAACAAACAGAAGTACTGAGGAACATACATTATTTATCAACTGATGGATACTTAGTTGCGAGCGATTACAAGTTAACTTCGCCTAGCGTCAATGCTGGCTTGGAACGTGATACCCCTTACACCGTGAATGATGTATGTGCCACCAAAAAAATAAAAAAAACAATTTTTTATAAAAATATTCTAGAGAATGAAAACATAAGTTACGTGAATCTTAATTTTTCCTTATTGTCTATATTATTATGCTTGCTAGATTATGATTTAGAGTCTGCAAAAGAGACTATAAAGACAATCATTCCACAAAATAGAGATCCAAGAAAATATTCTTGCTTTTGAAAAAGGAATAGATTACTTCAAAAAGCAAGCCTAAGTTGAATCATATAACCCGGAGTCAGAAATGGAGCTTATGAAAGATCGATATTCATCTGTGACAATGTACCAAATAAAAACACTTATATTTGCAATTCCATTTTTAATGGGATTAGGAATTGATTTATATGTTCCCTCATTACCTGCAATAGCAAACTCATTTAACTCACCGAAAACTGCGGTACAACTATCTATTGCAACATATATGTTTGGCTATGGGATCGGTCAGTTTTTTTTAGGTATAATTTCCGATTCTTTAGGGAGACGATTAATTCTTAAAATTTGCAGCATAGTTTTTATCTTATCGAGTTTACTTTGCATTTTTTTATCTCCATCAATTTACTGGTTAAATTTTTGGCGATTTATTCAAGGATTAAGTATTGCCGGACTTGCTGTTGTTGCGCGCGCTATGATTGTTGATGTCTTTTCTGGAAAAGATTTATTTAAATTTACGAATTACTTTGGGCTATGTTGGTCACTCGGCCCAATAATAGGCCCTAATATTGGCGGATATTTACAAAATTATTTTAGCTGGCAAGCTAATTTCCTTTTCTTTGCTATTTATGGTCTCGCTCTGGCCTTTGTATCTTTCAATAGATTCCCTGAGACCAATAATAATTTAAAAAAAATAGGTGAATCATTCAACACTGACAATATAAAAACAGTAGCTTTAGATACTCGCTTCTTGATTTATTGTTTTATAGGTGGTGTCGGGTATGGGGTTATTGTACTTTTTAATGTTGTGGGACCATTTTTATTACAAAAAAAGTACTTAATTACTCCTATCCAATATGGGCACTATGCTCTATTGCTCGGGTTTGCATATTTTTTGGGTTCATTAACAAATAAAAAACTAGTTGACACACATAAAAATGGTGACATTTTGATGTTAGGGCTTAGTGCATGTGTTGCAATCAGCATTACATTTTCATTATGGTCACAATATTCTGTCTCTTCTTTAAAAATCATCATTAGCGGTCTCTTCCTTATTTTCTTTTTCATAGGATTTATTGTCCCAAATACTTTAGCTAACTCAATGAAAATTTTCCCATCAGAAGCCGGCACTGCAAGTTCAATTTTCGGTACGCTAACAGGAGTCATAGTTTCGGTAATATCGTCTGTAGGCTCCGCCACCATATTACTGACGGCAAGCTCACTTTTCTTTAATTACATTTTTTACTTCCTCATTTCTCTTTTTCTTTTTTTAATAATAAAGATTAGATTTATTTCAATGAATGGAGATAACAATGAATAGAGAAGTATTTCAATTATCCATCTATGGAGCAACTTTTGTTGGCCTGCTGGATGGTGTTTTAGATTTAGCACAAATTAAAAAGTATGGCGATTTTGGAATTGGTGCAATAGAAAGCTTAGAGGGCGAGCTAACTCTTTCTAATGGTATTTTTTATCACGCAAATTCTGACGGCGACATTCAAACTCCTGAACCACATTTTAAAACTCCAAAGATGACAGTAACGAAATATATTGCTGACAGAAAATTCACTATTGATGAAGAAATTACTTATCCAACTTTTAAAAAAATCTTGATGGGAAAACTACCTTCTTTAAATTACATATATGCAATTAGAGTAAAGGCAACTTATAAATGGGTGAAATTAATGTCTTATCCAAAACAGGTGAAACCTTATCCAACAATTGATGTAATCTCTGGTAACAAGATAATTAATACAATTAATAATATAGAAGGGAGCATGATCGGATTTTATACACCTTTACCACTAGTAGATTTATGTGGCCCTAGTTTACATTTTCATTTCTTTGATAGTGAACATAAGCTTGGAGGACATATTGTTGATTTTTGTTTTTCTGGCATCACAGTCGAATATCAATATAAAAACACGTTAAACATTCAACTTCCTGATAATGATGATTTTCATAAAAGTAATCTAGATGGAGTAAAAGAACAACTTGATAAAATAATTTCTTCTTTAGCTAACTCATAAGAAAATTGGAGGCAACATGCTTAATTCAAATGAAATTGATAGTTACACTCAAATATCCACAAGCCAAACATTGTGCAGCGGTTTGTTAGAAACCAATTTCAAAGTCAAAGACTTATTGAATTACGGTGATTTTGGATTTGGCGCTACGGCAGGAATGCAGCATAATATAATGATCTTGGATGGGGAAATAATATCCCCGACACTTGATTTTATTGATGAACATGTAGCTATTAGTTTTATATCACACTTTACACTAGATGGTAACTTACAGATAAATAATGCGATGGGCATTAAGGAACTGCGCAATAAAATTAAAGATAATTTCAATTCAACAAATATCATCAATTTAGTTAAAATTAAAGGTAATTTCGATTTTGTGAAAACTTCTTCATTTCCTAAGTTTTCAAGGCCATACCCTGTAATCACAGCTGACATTGTTAATCGATCAGTTAATAGCTGCCATTATTCAACATCAGGTACCCTACTGGCTTTCTGGCTTCCTGAATTTTGCAAATGCATTAATGCAGGAGCAGGAGGATTGCACATTCATTATATAAGTAATGATAAAATGATTTGCGGACATGTTTTGGATTGCAATATTTCGTCAGGAACTGCTGAGTTTTCATCCAAGCACACAATATCATTAAAACTACCTGAAAGCTCTGAATTTCAAAACCTAGAGTTAGGAAGTAATGATGAACTTATCGATAATAGAATAGAAGCCTGGGCCAAAGATGGTGTTGGTGGTAAAGAGCTTTGAGGATCTATATGAATACGGACATTGAAAATTCATTCTCTCGGGAAAAGTACTTTCACCCTCCATAATAATTATTTGTGATCCTTATATAATTTATTAGCATATAGAAATGTTTATTGTAACTTATTGAATTTATTGCATTTAAGTTGACATTTTTTTTCGCCCTTGCTTTTAAAGGCTTAATGGTATTAATGTAAAGGAAATATATTGAACAATGTTAGGTATATAATGAATTACATACAGTTAAAGAATGGTTATTCATCTCTAGAAGTTTCTGATGACAGGCCCAAGCTGCAGCTTTCGGATATGGAAACTCAGAACACTCTTAAAAGAAACAATCATCTAATTCAAAGTACGAAATCATTCTTAATTCATGTTCTTGACAACATTTTGGTAGAAGATAAATTCATTATTTTAAGTGACGAGACGGGAGCAATAATTAATATAATTAGTGACACCCCTATCATGCAACGTTTTTTTGAATGCGGCTTCAAATTAGGCACTAAAATGACTATCGATTCAATAGGAGAAAACGCTCTTGCTCGCTCACTAATAAGTAAAAATATAAATATATCCAGACCTGACCAACATCAAATCAATTTTTTAAAACAATGGACTGAAATTGGAACGCCAATTATTGTAAATGATGACATCGTAGGTGTAATTTCCATATACATAAAATTTGAAGAAGATATATCACACTGTAACCTAGTCATTGATTTAATATCAAGATACATTTCAGCTCTATTAGAAAAAGAAAGTTTATCTAAATATAAAACTGACAAAACCCGTTTTTTTGGATACCTGATATTAAACAATGAGTTCGGATTGACACCTAAGGAAATACAAATTTTATACGAATTATTTCGTGGTGAAAAGTTATCTTCGCTGCCAAAAAAATTATTCGTATCGACTAATACTATAAAAACGCATTTAAAAAACATTTATAGCAAATTAAATGTAAAAGGATATAAGGAATGTTTATCTCTGATTGATGGTGTAATCATGGATAAATTACGAAATTCATAGTATCCAGTGTCCATAGAAACTAATTATGTACTATATCATCCATTAATTATTTTTTATTGCCTTTTCAGAAGCCATGATTACTTTTTCAATTTCTTGTGTGGAGTTTGTCCCAACAATAACAATTCAAAAGAATATCAATAATAAACCATCCAATTTACAAATACCTCACTCAGTTTAAAAGGCTCATGATTTATCTGTTCTTAATGATTTGCATAATATTTTAAGGGTAATTATTCCTCTACACACATCTATCCTTCCCTGGTTTATTCAATGTGGCTTGCTGCCCAAGAGTCGTGGTTAGATGAAAGGAGAAATATAATGCCAGAAAATAACAACCCGGTAAGATTCATGCAAAAGACGCAAGAATGGGTGACTATTCAAGAGGCTGTAGAAATAGCTTCTGATCATTTCGATATGAAAATCAGTTATAGTGATATTTTACGTAACGTTCTTTATGGGAATGTTTTTATATCCATATATTTCCAATCACCGGTTATACTCCGCAAGGTAAAAACCACTAATTACAAAGTAAAACTAACTCCCCTAAATGGTTCACTCATTCATCGTCTTTGCAATTTGGATAGCGTAAGCTTTATAAATAATGAGCGCTTTAAAGTTAGCACTGAACATGAATATATCAGATCTAAGGAGCGAGTTATTGATACTCCCTTACTTGGCTATGAATATGTTATTATTCAGAGTTTGCTTGCACAGTCCCTCAAATTACCCTTACCCATAAAGGGGGCACATGATAATAACTATGGCATTTCAGTTTGTTATAAAGGAGATATATTCCAAATCTTTGAAAATATAACATTGCACGACAGAATTAAGCAACAAATAGAACGACTTCCAAAAGATATTACACCAATATTTTCTGAACATGATCCTTATGTAGACGTGGATGAACAAAGTTCGAAAAAAATTTTCCCTATTTATATTTTACCAAAAGATGCTTTTTTTGTTATCCGTAATGAGGAGTTCGATAAATTACTTAATCTCATTGTTAAAAATAAAATTCCGCCATCATCTTCTACACGGATATCAACACCACTATCTCGCTTGCTCTGGCTTGCCTGTAGGCATAATGAGACTATTAGTCCTTTAGTAAAACAACCATATAAACTCCTCTCAATCTTTGAACAATGGGCATCAGCCGATGGCATAACCGATAGACTGAGCGGAGATACACTTAAAACCGCACTGGAACGCGGATCTCCCCTTTATACACCTGCTTCCAAACAAAAATGATATTTCATGATCTGACCTAAAAACCCGAATTACGGATCATCAAATCCTTAATACGGGTTCATCAGCTTTACCTTCCAGCTTTCCTCGTGCTTTTTTGTAGCCTCCAGAATTTTTTTTATTTTTGTACTGGAGGAAGTTATGACATCTCATCAGTTATTACGACTTAAACAGGTTGAAGAAAAAACAGGCCTGAAGCGCTCTCAAATCTATCTGTATATGAAGGACGGTACCTTTCCCCGTTCAATAAAGATTGGCCCGGCCAGTGTGGCCTGGCTCGAATCGGAAATTGACGAATGGATCAATATTAAATTAGTCCGCCGCTCAATAGGCTGAAGGGAGAAAACACCATGACTATCCCATCACTGAATTACGCCGTATTAACCGAGGCTCTGCACGCATTGAAGGATGGTAACATCCGTCATTGTGAATTGCTCGGATTCACTTTCGACGAAATGAATGCCCTCAACCAATTGTCGCTAGACGAGCTGTTTATCATTAGTCGGGAGTCTTCGCCATTTTTGGTTGTGACGGTTCATCACGACGCATTACGCCTGCTTCTGGCGAAATCCCGCGAGGAGGTTCTGCAGCAACAATGTATCAATCACGCCATCCGGCTGGGTGGGTCGATTGCGCTGCTAACTCACTATTTCGGTCTCACATCCAATGAGGTCAGCCTGCGTCGTAGGTTGCTGGCTATCACCATCCCTCATGGCCGGACACCCATCCCGGATGAAGAGACCGATGCCCGGATCTGGAGGCAATGGCAAAAATGCAGGGTAGCTAATCTAGAATCAGCCGAGGCACTGGAAGCGATGATACAGGTCACTGAGAAATTGTCCGCCCAGCCCGATAACCCCTCACTCACTGTCGTCTGGAACCGTATCAAACTTTTCGAACGTGAAGTGTCTGACAGGGAGACGTCGCATGCCGGATGAGATCGACCGCGATCAGGAGTTCAATGAACAGCGGCTGGAAGATATGATTGAACAAAGCCGTTTCAAACCTGCTGTAACGCCTTCATTATTTCACTGTCAATTTTGCGGTAACTCTATTCCTGAGAAAAGGCGGGAAACGCTCCCTGGGGTGACCACATGTACAGAATGCCAGTCTATCCTTGAACGACGCAGGCGCTAGTCATCATGCCTGCCATGCGCGGGGAAATTATTTTCTCCGCGCATTATTTTTCGCAGAATGACACCGCTCATTTTAGTGCTGGGTAACCCGCTGAATAATAAATTTATTCTTTTTTTAAGCGCTCTTGCGGGGTTTGCCACTTCAGCAACCTTTCAATCGCCGTATCCTCAGACAGGAACTGACGAGCCAGTTGCAGCCGTTCCATAACCTGCACCTTCTGCTGTACATTAAGCGTTGCCGTATCTGATTCTGCTTCGTGAAAAAACTGTTCCAGCCGTTTGTCTTCAGTCCACTGAGCTATAATTGATTTCAGCTCGGTACGGCTGGCACGGTAAGCTTCCTCTTCCCGACCTATCCGCTCCTTTTCAAGATATATGGCAAATTCCCGCTCACGCTGGACACACCTCTCCTCAGCTTTGATTCTGGCATCTTCTAGCTGCTTTGAAATTAGCGGAACAGCCTCCTGCATCGCCGAAATCATCTTAGGGATTTGGCTAATCAACCCACACTGTTTTGTCTGCCGGAACTGAACCAGCCATTCTGCGGAAGAATAAGGTGAGTAAAGTTGCAACAAAAATCGCCCGGTAGGTAGGGTATGTTTCGATACGTGTATCAAAGACTCACTATTTTTCCCACGTATCCACCGTCCCATCTGTTCGTCACGAACATAGCGTTTTTTGACTTTTTTCGCCGGAACATACTCCGTCATTTCAGCAAGATTAAACCCAAAGTACATATCACCGACACAAATAATACTTGGCGTATAAGGCCGCCATAAATTGTCCCAGCGATATCCTCCCGCTTTTAGATCTTCCTTAATATCAATATCCGTACGATGTAGCCTGTCTCCCGGAGCACCCAGCGTTACCCGATAACCCTTTTTTCCCAGAGCTTCAAAAAACCGATTCAGGAACTCAATTCCGTTATCAAATCCCGAATCAGAAACGTTGAGATCCAGTAATTTCTTTTTCGCAGGTTTATAATAGCCATCTTCAGTAACCGAGGAGACTGGCAGATACATTTTAAGATCATTTATCAATCCATAGCCATTACTCGTAACAGAAGCTTGCTTTTGGGCTACCGAAGATGCTGCTTTTGATGCCGTAATGGCAGCAGATTGCATTGATGGGTTGTCATTCTCATGTACCTTTACCGCCTTACTCTTTTTCAAAGCGGGCAGAGCGGGAATTGCAGGCGCAGTCCCTTTCGCCAACGCTTTCCAGTATCCTGCAAGCGGCCTGGGTATCCGCATTTCGCTGCATCGCTTTGCCAGTAACTCAGTACTGATACCATACAGCACAGTTATACGCTCCGCGGGCTCGCTCCAGACCAAGTGGTACAGTGTTTCCCGATCCTGGGGTAAAGTCTGTGCGGCATCGTGTGGATTAATCTCTGACATTGCGTCTCACCTCCTTTGGCCTACATTATCAGAAATATTTGCCTGTTGGTGATTGAAAAAAATCTGACCTGCTTCACATGGATTGGCGCACGATGCTGTTAAAAAAATCGATCGCGATCAGGAGTAGTGGCTCGAAGAGATGATTTAACAGAGCCGTTTCAAACCAGCGACAACGCCCTCATTATTTCATTGTCAATTTTGCGGCATGCCTATTCCTAAGAAACAGCGGCAGACACTGCGCGGTGTGACTACATGCAGGGAATGCCAGTCTATTCTTGAACGCCGAAGACGTTAATCATCATGCCATCCATTCGCGGGGAAATTATTTTCTCCAAGCATTTTTATATTTTCGGTGAGTTAATAATTCTTTATTTTATTTCCCTTCCGCATTAAAAATTAATTACCCCGACAGATAAAACCATTCTTTATCTCATTAACTCTCTCAGTTCTATTTTTAATTTTCTGTTCCAAATCCGTAGTTGATATTGCACCCTGAGTGCGCCGTTAATCACTGACTGACCTGATGGATGTTTATTAGTTCGGGACGATCATTGCTCTTTAAAAATAAAATTCGGGCTGTCACATAACCACAATTCAGGGTGCCGCTGGATGTTCTCGCTGGCCCGTTTAAACCGGAATGCAGAATTGGGATGTGACATTTATTGAACTCCTCAATGTTTTCATTAAAGGAAAATCCATGCGAAAACCCCTTTATCACGTGTTTGTCACCCAGGAAAGTCAACCCGACCCACAGGGAGAAAAAAACACATGGTGGACGAAAATCGGCGTGGCTTTTGCCCACCACGGCAAACCCGGTCTGAACGTGGTGCTGACACCCGGTATTGCCGTTTCCGGAAAGCTGGTGCTCCTTGAGCCCCGGGATGACGGCGATACGACACAGGTTACTCAGCCCGTTTAACCGCCCTTTCCCCTTTTTCCGGCCTTGTGCCGTCTGATGGCGGTACACGTTGCCCGGTTTACCATTCCGAGGCCATCATGCTTTCCACCACCGTATTTCTGGCGGCGGCTATGCAGTGCGCCCCCAGCATTCACCCGTCCACGGCGCTTGATGTGGCGCGGGTTGAATCCGGTTTGAATCCGTATGCCATCGCTGAAATTCTGCCCGGTGGCAAAGGCGTGATTTCACATTTCCCCACGAGCAGGGATGAGGCCATCAGCCTCACCGGACGGCTGGCAGCACAGGGCCGACGCTATTCGGTCGGGCTGATGCAAATCACCAGCACCAATTTCCGCCATTACGACGTGACCGCCCGTGACCTTCTTGCCCCCTGTACCAACCTGTACGTGTTTGAGCGCATCCTCACCGACTGCTACCGCCGTGGCCGTTCCCTGAAGCGTGCGCTCAGTTGCTACTACTCAGGAAATTTCACGACCGGCCAACAGCCGGAATCCGCGTTTAACCAGACCAGCTACATCCAGCGCATCGGCTACGCCGTACCGTCAACGCGGGAAGACCGGCAGCGACCACCCGCCGAAAAGCTCGTGCCTGAAATCCGTTACCCCACCGCCGTCATGCGTGGCGAGCTTACCAATAACGCCACGTCAGTTCTGACATCCCTGCGCTACCCCAATGCCGTGATACGCGGCGCGATACCCTTTCCCGGCCCCAGGAGGAACAATGATGAAACGAAAACAAACTGACTGGCCCGTCCTCTCTTCCTTGTTAATAGCAAGCCCGGCGCTGGCAGCAGACAGCGGATTTAATAAAGCCAATGAGACGCTGAGCAACACCTCTACCGGCCTGCTCGGACTGGCCGCCGTCACCATCACGCTGGCCACCATGTGGGTGGGATACAAAGTCTTGTTTGACGGCAAGAGCCTGCATGACATGCGCAACGTCATCATTGGCGCCATCCTTATCGTCGGCGCGTCAGGTTTCGGTGCCTACTGGGCATCATAAGGGAGGTAACGATGGCTACGCTGAACAAAGCGCTGACGCGGCCTGCCGCCATAGCCGGCATTCCCCTCGTGCCGTTCGTGATGGTCAGCGGGGCCATCGTCCTGCTGGCGGTCTATGTCAGCTATTACCTGATATTACTGCTTATCCCTGCCTGGCTGGAGATGAAGGCAAAGGCCAGAACCGATATTCACTATTTCGGGCTGCTCTGGCTGGCCTTTAAAACCCGTGGACGGTTTGGCACCAATAAACATTTTGGTGCCAATGCCCTGCTGGCAAACCGCTATGACGCCGTCGACGTCTCGGAGTTTATTGAAAAGATGAAGTTAAACGAGCGCGTTACGCTGGAGAAATACATTCCGTATTCCTCCCATATTCATCCGCACGTCATCAGAAACCGCCAGGGTGATTTGGTTGCCAGCTGGGAGCTGGAGGGCACCGTTTTTGAATGCGAGGACGAACACCACCTGACGTTAATGGCGACGCATCTCAATAACGTGATTCGTGCATATGAAGGCCTGCCAGTCACTTTCTATCTTCACCGTATCCGGGAAAAATACCACGATATCTTTGACGCGAATTCAGGCATTCCCTTTTCTGATGAAGTGACCCGGCTGTATTCCCAGCCGATCAACGAAAAGCCGTTCTGGCGGCACCGGCTGTTTTTCACCCTCTGCTACGCGCCCTTCTCTCCGCTGGAGAAAAAGGCCATGAAGGCGCAGCCGTCCGGTAAACGCAAAGCGGCACTGGATGATGCCCTGAAAGTGATGCTGGAATACCGGGAGGCACTGGCATCGGCGCTGTCCCGCTATACGGCGACGCCGCTGGGGATGTATGAAGACAACGGGCGGGTGTATTCCGCCCAGTTGTCCTTGTATCACCGCCTGCTCACCGGCCAGTGGCAAAAGGTGGCGGTCACGCGTGCGCCATTTTACGAAACGTTAAGCACGCCGGATGTTTTTTTTACCACCGACACCGCCGAGTGCCAGACGATCGGCGGCTCCCGCTTTTTTCGCAGTCTGGAAATCAAAGATTATTCGCCTGAAACCGCGACCGGCCTGCTGGACGCGCTGCTGTATGCCGAAAGCGAGTATGTGCTGACGCAGTCCTTCACCTGCATGGCCCGCGATGAGGCGCAGAAGCATATTCGCCTGGCGGAAAAGCGCCTGAATTCGGCGGACGACGACGCCATCTCGCAGCGCGAAGAGCTGATTGTATTGCGCGACCTGCTCCAGTCCGGGCATGTCTCCTGCGGGAAATACCACTTCTCCCTGCTGGTATCTTCAGACAGCCCCGAGCAGGTGGTGAAGGACACCAACGCGCTGGCGCAGCCCTTCGCCGACCTCGGCATCATGACAACGCTGTCCACGCTGTCGCTGCCCGCCGCGTACCTGGCGCAACTGCCGGGGGTGTATACGCTGCGCCCCCGTCTGGTGGCCGTCAGCAGCCAGAACTTTGCCGACCTGGCGAGCCTGCACAATTTTCATCCTCATAAACGAAACGACAATCCCTGGGGCGATGCCATCGCCATCCTCAAATCCCCTGGCGGTGGCGGGTATTACCTGAACCTGCACGACAGCCAGAGCGGACGGGATGACTTCAACGAAAAAACGCCGGGTAATACGGCGATTATCGGTAAAACTGGCTCCGGGAAAACGATGCTGATGACCGTCATGCAGCAACTTATGCAGAAGTACCGCAATCCGGCGACGTTCTCCGCCTCAGCCACAATCCAGCGGTTCACCACGGTGTATTTCGACAAGGACCGGGCGGCGGAGATGGCAATACGCCAGATGGGCGGACGCTACTTCCGTATCCGTACCGGCACGCCCACCGGGTTTAACCCGTTTTCGCTTGCCCCAACCCGGCGGAATATCAGCTTTATCAAACGACTGGTGCGCATGCTGTGCGGCCGCAACGGCAAGCCGCTCGATCCGCGCGATGAGGAGCGGATCAGTGCCGCCGTAGATACCATTATGCTCGACTACCCGCCGGAATACCGCAAGTTCGGTATCACCCGACTGCTGGAAGTCCTGCCGGAGCCGCCAACCACCGATGCCCGCCTCAACGGGTTACGTATTCGCCTTAAACAGTGGGCGCAGGGCGGCGAGTTCGGCTGGGTATTCGACAATGAGGAGGACACCTTCAACATCAGCGACGTCGAAAATTTTGGTATCGACGGTACGGAATTTCTCGATGATGACGATATTCGCGGCCCCATCACGTTTTATCTGCTTTATCGCGTCACCGGTCTGCTGGATGGTCGCCGGCTGGTGATGTTCATGGACGAGTTCTGGAAATGGCTGGCCGATGTCGAATTCTCCCGCTTCTCGCTCAATATGCTGAAAGTGATCCGCAAGCTGAACGGCATCTTCGTCCCCGCCACCCAGTCACCTGACGAAATCGTCAAACACCCGATTGCTCCGGCGATTATCGAGCAGTGCAGCACGCAAATTTTTCTCGCCAACCCGAAGGCCAGCCGGGCGGATTACGTGGAAAAGATGAAAGTGCCGGAAAACGTGTACGACACCGTCAGAAACCTCGATCCGGGTGAGCGCTACATGGTGGTTCTGAAAACGCCGTTACGCGCAGGTGAAACCCGACCGTTTGTGGCGATGGCGAAAATGGATTTAGCGGGTCTCGGGAAACTTACCAAAATGCTGAGCGGGAGCGAAGACAACCTGAAACTGTTCGACACCCTGTATCAGGAAGGAATGCAGCCTGATGACTGGAAAGCCGCCTTCCTTGAACAAGCCCTGTAATATCCATGACGGAGGTAATGAAAATGCGGTTCAGAGATATCATACTGGCGTTATCGCTGTTTATTTCCACCCAGGCGATGAGCGCCGGAATACCGGTATTCGACGCCGTACAGAATACCGAATCCATGAATCAGTGGATCCAGAAACTCCAGCAGTGGCAGGAAACCGTCACCCACTATAGAAGTGAACTCGATGCCTACAAGCAGCAATTAGCCACGGCAACGGGCGTGCGGGACGTTCAGGCATTTCTCCGCGAGGCCAAAAGTCTGAAAACCGATATCGATAATCTTCGTCAAAACGGTATTTCACTGGATGACCTGCTGAGCAACCAAAGCGGGTCATATTCGTCTGAACTTAGTAGCTTGTATAACAAATATAAAACGTTCGATACCTGTAACCCGTCCAGTTCCTCACAGCGTTATCTGGACAGCTGCAAACAGATGATCCTGAATCAGGCCGTAGCGATAGAAAATACGTCCGAGGTTGAAAACAAGATCACGGGCACGCTCGGTGATATATCAGATTTATCAGACCGTATTGCTAATGCGCAGGATTCGAAAGAGTCACAGGACCTGGCTAACGCCATCGCGGCCAAAAGCGTACAATTGAATGCGCTGACCAGCCAGTGGGAGATGTCAGTCAAACAGACTGAACAGCGAGCAACGCTGCTGGAACAGCAAAAACAGAAAGCCTTCGAGCAACAGCAATTAACTGCGCCCGTTGCTGATCTGAACTCTCTATAGGGAGGTTAACATGTTAAAACCCGTATTAACCTTATGCGTCATGTCAGGCATTCTAGTCTTATCCGGTTGTAAAGAGACGAAATCAGAAGCCTGGTATAAAGAACATCCCGATGAAACCTATAAGGTCTATACGCAATGCCTCAGGGATGGCGAGGCAAGCGACAACTGCGAGTTTGCACACCGGGCAGCATTAATGTTTGCCCAGACCGGCAAACCCGGCATCAGGGAAAAATTCGAGACACTGTTTCAGCAGGAAGCCCAAAAAAGAAAATCCGTCACTCAGTAATATTCCCGCCAATAAAAACAGGGGTTCTTCCCTGTTTTATCCCCTGTCTGTTCCTGACTAATGAGAGGCACCATGTCCGGTGGTATTTTTGTTGGTATGGACAAAAACATCATGGATGGACTCAATGCCGTTTTAGAAGGTCAGTCTTCTACCTACGGCACCCTAATCAGTGTGATTATCGTCAGTTCCTTCACCCTATTTATTACGTATCGCGGGTATCAGACGCTTGGCGGCAAACTCCAGACACCGGTTGAAGATGTTGTCTGGGATGTGGGGCGCATGTTGCTGATCACCACTTTCGTTTTAAACCGCGATGGCTGGCTGAATGCTATCATTGCGGCCATTGAAGGGCTTAAGGACGGCATTAGTGGCGATGATAATGTCTGGGCGCTGCTCGACACGGTGTGGGAAAAGGCACAAGCGCTGGGGCAAACGCTGTTTAATCTCGATACCTCCACCTACGTTAAAATGAATGGCGGCTTTGCCGAGGTGCTGGTCTGGGGCGGTGCAACCGTTCTGTTACTGGCTGCAACCTTTGTCAACCTGCTCGCCGAAATCACCATTTTGTTAATGACCACCACCGCCCCACTCTTTATTTTCTGCCTGCTGTACGGTTTTCTTAAACCCATGTTTGATAACTGGCTGAAAACAATATTTACCGCAATCTTAACGATCATGTTCTCTGCCCTGTCTGTCCGGATCGCCATCAACTACCTGAATAAAATACTGGATGCCGCCACAGCAACGTCTGCTGAAAGCAATATGGTGACCCTGGCGGCGCAATGTTTGCTGGCCGGGATTGCCGCAGGCGTCGTGGTGTATTTTTCAGTGAAAATAGCCACTGCGCTGAGCGGTGCCGCCGTGCAGGCCGTGTTACAGGGTGCAGCCATGAGCGGACTGCGCGGGCTGGCGAGCAAATCTGCCGACGTCGCCAGACCCGGCATAAAGGCCGGGGGCCGACTGACCGCCAAAGGTGGCATGGCCGCAGCAGCGACAACCGGCAGGTTCATTGCCGCAGGGGCGGGCAAAGCCGTGAACGCCTGGCAGAAACGTGCCACCGCCATTGAAAGCATTAAACGCCAGAATCAGCAGCGTCACCGTTAGTCCTCCCGACCGTTAATCTCATTTCTCCGTCACGCCGTGGCCTCTGCCAGCGGTGCGGCTTTCCTGCATTTGTCCGATAAGAGGCTTCCATGAAATTCAGCATCTTGCTTCTGGTGCTGTGCGCGCTTACGGGCTGCGCGCAGCATCAGGGCAACCTCCCGCCGGTGTCCGGCGATCCCCAGCCGGTGAATTCCCCCGCCATCATTCAGGAGCTGACTCACCATGTCTGATATTCAGCGCATCATTAATGTCTCGCGCTCTTTTGAATCCATCCTGCTGGAAAAGGAAGAGAGTTCCCGTAACACCGCCTGGCGGGTGGCCGCTGCCGGGCTGATTCTGGCTGCACTGGCAATTATGGCCATTCTTATTCTGCTGCCGCTGAAAACCACTGACATTGAATTGTGGTCGGTGGATAAACAAACCGGCCGTTATGAGTATATGACCCGCATTAAAGAGCGGGATATTGCGTCTGAAAAAGCGCTGGCGCATTCACTGGCGGCACACTATGTCAGACTCCGCGAAGGGTATAATTATTTCTCCCTCCAGCGTGATTACGACGACGTACAATTATTTAACAGCGACAGCGTGAACCGGGATTATCTGGACGGGTTTAACGGCGACCAGGCACCGGACGTTATTTTTAATAAAGCCGAATATGTCGTCTATATCGACATTATTTCCAATGTGCATGCGTCTGCCACCGGGCCGGATAACCTGGCAACCCTGCGTATCAAGCGTACCCTTCGCCGTATCTCTGATAATTCAGTGAAAACGGACTTCTGGAATATCCGCCTCACTTACCGCTATGTCCCGCATCAGCAACTGACGGACAGCCAGCGTGAAGTGAACCCGCTGGGCTTTATCGTCACCAGCTACCAGCGCGATAAAGAACTGAGGAGCGAATGATGCTGAAAAATATCCTGCTCCTGACAGGCTTACTCGCGTCATGCGCGACATGGAGTGCCGCCACCCCGCGCGGCAGCGGCTATGACAGCCGGATGCAGAACGTATCGTATAACAGCCAGAACGCCACCGTGGTGAACACCCGCCCCGGCTACGTCACCACGCTGCTGTTTGACGACGATGAAGCTGTGATTGATGCGCAAGCGGGTTTTCCCAAAGGCTGGACGGTGACGAAGAGTGATAACCGGGTAGGCGTCAGCCCGAACCCCATCACCCAGCCGGTGACGGACGCCAGCGGCAACAACATCAGCCAGGTGTTCCTGCCCACGGCAAAGGACTGGAAGACCAACCTCTTCGTGGTGACCTCAAAGCGTGATTACAGTCTGGAGCTGAACGTGCTGGACCACGATTCCCCCGCGCAGGCGTTCGTTATCCGTTATCACTATCCGTCCGAGGTTCGCCAGCAATCCGCCGCCGCCAGCGCCGCACGTCAGACGCAGCTACGGGAAAGACAGGAGAAGCAGCAGATAGCAGCGGCATTCGGACAGGCCACCACGCCACGCAACTGGCGCTACACCAAACGGGTCGCCGCCGGTTCGGCCACCATCGCACCGGATTTTTCCTGGGATGATGGTCGTTTTGCTTATATCGGTTTTTCCCCCATCAGAACCCTGCCTTCCGTTTTCCGGGTGGTTAACGGACGGGAGCAGGCGCTCACGCCCCGGACAGTTAAGCAGGGTAATTACACCGTGATGGTGGTTCCGGCAGCGCCACAACTGGTGTTGCGTTACGGCACCTCGGTGGTGGGGATCGAAAACGACGGATTCGGGCGCATCCCGATAACCCGCAGCGACACTGTTTCACCGTCCGTTACGCTGGAGGCGAAATGACCGATAAACCTGTCCCGGATGAACCGGAAAAAACCACCGCAGAGCGGGAAGCGGAGGCCCGCGAACGCGCCCGTGCGGCAATGGCGTATCAGGAGCCGGAGCAGAAAACACCGCCCGGCCAGCCGGAAGTGACCCGTTTTCGTAAGGCATCCGGTCGACGCACGCTGATCGTCAGCCTGCTGAGTCTGGCGCTGGTGATCGCCCTGGCATCCGGCGGCGATCGTCTTTTCAGTGCATTGAAAGGGGGTAATGAGAAAGAAGCCAACACCGCGCCGCCGCCCTCCTCCGGGAAGACGCTGCATGAGCGTCAAAATCTGGGCATGGACAATAACCCGTTTAGCCTGTTCGGGCCACACACACAGGACGGAACAGACCCTGCCAGCCAGACCGTCACTCCCGCACCAACGCAGCCACCGGCCCCACCCGCCCTGAACAAGGCAGCCGCGCTGGCTGACGGGGTGAACAACGACCGAACAATGCCGGGCGATAATGCACGCACGTCCCCGGGTGAAACGCGCAGCCACGCAGAAACATCCGACAGTGGGTCATCATCCACGACGTACATATCCTGCCCGTCAGTACTGACCAGGGGAAGGGATGGCAGCCTTCGCTGCCCGGATACTGCCGCGCCGGAAACGGGTAACAACGACAATGCGGGCGTCGCCCGTGTCACCGGCGTCAGACGGTTGGGTCTCGATCCTGATCTCTATATCCCGGTGGACCGCTATATCCCGTGTTCGATGATGTGGCGCTTCGTGTCCGATGTCGGGGGGCATATTTCCTGCCTGGTCAGTGAAGATGTTTACAGCGCCAGCAACCATGTGACGCTGATCCCGGCGGGAACGGTCGCCCGTGGCATCTACCGCACGGGGGCGCTGCAACACGGACGCAGCCGGATGTTTGTGCTGTGGACGGAGCTGCGTACGCCTGAGCCCGGCAGCCTGCAAATCCCGCTAACTGATACGCTGGCCAGCGGCCCGCTCGGCGAGGCGGGGATCTCAGGTTGGATCGACGACCATTTCTGGGAGCGCTTCGGCAATGCCCTGATGCTCAGTACCGTGCAGGACGTGGCTGCTGCGGCGTCGGATGCTGCCCCGGGGAAAGACCGCAATACCGACTACACCGAAAACACCCGCGCCGCCACGGCGGAAATGGCGAAAACGACGCTGGACAGCAGCATCAATATCCCGCCCACCCTGTACCTGAATCAGGGTGATGTCATCGGGATCATGACCGGCACCGACATTGATTTCTCATCCGTCTGGCAGCTACGACTGAAAAAGAGGTGGTATGAACGCTGAAAACCTGTCGCTGGATTTTATGAAAAACCAGCTGTTTGGTGATTTTATTGCGCAGGACGGCCTGACGGAAATTGCCGTTAACCGGCCGGGTGAACTGCATACCAAAATCCGGGGGAAATGGCGAAGACATGAAGCCCCGATTACGCTGCGCCAGTGTTACGCCTTTGCCAGAGCGCTGGCGTCCTGGCAGGACGATAATATCGACGACACCTCGCCGATCCTTTCCGCCACGCTTGAATCAGGCGAGCGCATTCAGGCCATTATTCCCCCGGCCTGTGAGCGTAATACCGTGTCTATTACGCTGCGCAAACCCTCATTCGGGCAGAAAGCACATCAGTCATGGATTAATGCAGGATTTTATAACCGGGTAACGCCACTGAACCCCTGTAGAACGCTTTCAACATTTTGCGTACAAGCCCATTTTAACGGGACACGGGAGCAGACGGTTCAATAAGCACGTTGAATTTACTGAGCGGGGCTGAGTTTCGCGCAGGCCGACGCAATGCGCCGCCCGGCTTCAGCCACCGTGGCGTTATCGGTGGCAATCGATAGGCGGAAATAGGGCGACAAGCCGTATGCGCTGCCGCCCACGCCGGACACGCCGCTTTCCAGCAGATAATCCAGCACGTCAGCTTCGCTTTCGATTTTCGCCCCACCCGGCCGGTAACGCCCGATTAATCCGGCGCAGCGGCAAAAGACAAAGAAACCACCCTGCGGCACCCGCAATTCCAGCCCGTCAATCGTCGCCAGAATATCGGTTATCACGTCGCGCCGTTGCTGATAAGCCGCAACCTGTGGTGCAACAAAATCCAGCCCACCGTTAAAGGCTGCCAGCGCAGCCGCCTGACTCACCGAACTGGCCCCGGAGCTGATTTGCGACTGTACCACTGTCATGGCGGTAATAAGCGCCTTTGGCCCGGCACCGAAACCAATCCGCCAGCCGGTCATCGCATAGGTTTTGGATACGCCACCCACCAGCAGGCTGCGCGCCTGAAAATCAGCGGCCACGTTGAGCAAATTCTGATGTTCGCAGCCATCAAACAGAATGTGCTCATATAAGTCATCGAGCATTACCAGCACCTGCGGATGCCTGCGCAGGACGGCGGCCAGCGCCTGTAATTCAGCAGTGGAATATACCGCACCGCTCGGATTTCCCGGATGATTGAGCACCAGCCAGCGGGTGCGCGGTGTAATACTGGCGGCCAGCTGTTCCGGCGTCAGTTTGTAGGCCTGCTCCAGATGACATTCGACAAAAACCGGCGTGCCGCCGTTAAAACGCACGCTATCCGGAAACGTCGGCCAGTACGGCACCGGCACAATCACTTCGTCGCCATCATTAAGCGTAGCGGCAAAGGCATTGAAAATGACCTGCTTGGCACCATTGGCTATCATGATGTCGGCAACAGCGTATTCCAGCCGATTTTCCCGCTGCAATTTCTGCTGCACCGCCTCACGCAACGCCGGAATGCCCGGCGTCGGCGTGTATTTGGTTTCACCACGCGAAATGGCCTCGTATGCCGCCTGTTTAATGTGATCGGGCGTATCAAAATCCGGTTCGCCGGTGGTGAGATCCAAAATATCCACCCCGGCTTTTTTCAGGTCATTGGTGCGCTGTTTCGCCGCCGCATTGGCGGAAAGTGACACGCGCTGAACGCGGTCTGACAAAGAAATCGTCATCGTAATTTTCCAAAGCTAAAGTTAAGACTGAGGGTTAAAGTCAGGCTCAGGCAGACCGAGGTTTTCACGCAGCGTGCTGAATTCGTATTCTTCACGGAACAACCCGCGACGACGCAATTCGGGGATCACCAGCTCAACAAACAGCGAAAGCTGTTCCGGCATCACTGCAGGCATGATGTTGAAACCGTCTGCCCCGCCTTCTTCCAGCCAGTGCTGGAAATCATCGGCGATATCTTCCGCCGTACCGACCAGCACGCGATGCCCGCGCGAGCCGGCAGCAATTGCGGCCAGTTCACGTAAGGTCAGATTTTCGCGATACGCCAGGTCGGTCAGCAGTTTCACACGGCTCTGATTACCTTCACCGGCAGGCACATCCGGCACCGGCCCGTCGAGCGGAAACACACTCAGATCCATATTAAAGCGGGTGGAAAGCTGGCGGATGCCGTTATCAATATCCACCAGCGAATTCAGTTCGCGCCAGGTTTCGCGCGCTTCTTCCCGCGTGCGGCCCACGATGGGCATTACGCCCGGCAAAATCAGCACGTGATCCGGGTTACGTCCGGCCTCTTTCACCTGCTGTTTCTGCGCACGGTAAAACGTCTGCGCTTCTTCCAGCGTCGCGGCAGCGGTAAACACAACTTCGGCGGTGGCCGCCGCCAGTTTCTGGCCGTCAGCAGAAGAACCGGCTTCAATAATCACCGGACGCCCCTGCGGCGAACGGGTGATATTCAGCGGGCCCTGTACCTGAAAATATTTGCCCTGATGATTCACCGGCTGGATTTTCTCATTCACGAAATACTGACCGCTGACGTTGTCCGGCTGTACCGCCCCTTCCTGCCAGCCTTCCCACAATTTGAACGTCACTTCGAGAAACTCATGCGCCACGGCGTAGCGTTCGGTATGCGCGGGCATATCGTCACGGCTGAAATTGCGCGCCACATCAGTGGAAAACGACGTCACCACGTTCCACGCCGCCCGGCCGTGGCTGATGTGATCAAGAGAAGAAAAGCTGCGTGCCAGATTAAACGGATCGCTGAATGTCGTTGAAGCCGTGGCGGCCAGCCCGATATGGCGGGTTTGTACCGCCAGCGCCGACAGCAAGGTCAGCGGTTCAAGCCGCGCCATGGTGGACGGCAAACGGTAGACACTGGTCGCCAGGGCATCGCCGATGAAGAACATATCGAATTTGCCCTCTTCGGCTTTTTTGGCGATCCACGCCAGCCAGTCGATGTCGGTCGGCGAACCAAGGTTTTCAGTTAAGCGCCAGCCGCTGACGTGATGCCCGAGCGGCTGCACAAACAGGCCAAGACGCAATTTACGCGTGTTTTTTGCAGAAGGTGAAGAAGAAGTCATGGTGTTATCCCTGAGAATAATGGTGAGTTTCGGTTGCCCGCAGGGCTTTTTCGATGTTTTCGGCCGCCATTGAGAACGGCAAACGGGCGGCATTTTCGGCGGAGAATTTCACTTCACGGGCAATGGCCGTAATAATCGTATCGCGGTCACCGTTTAACGAAGGCAATGCCAGTGGTGCGTGATACTGACGCAATAACGCCAGCAACTGCGGCTCAGGCTGGCCGTTATGGTTTTCCATCAACGACTGCACCAGCAAGCCGAAACCGACTTTTTCGCCGTGCAGCCAGCCATGTAATTCCGGCTGATGGGTGAAACGGTTGTGGATCGCGTGCGCCACGCCCGGCGCGGGGGTTTCATCGCGCATACTGTTGGCCATGCCCGCTACCGCGATATTGGCATCGATAACTTTCATCAGCGCCGGTGTCACTTCATGGCGGGCATTGTCCTGTAACGCCTGCGCGCCATACTGTTCAAAGACTTCCACCGCCAGTTGTGCCGCCTGCACTTTCAGGTTCAGCGCCAGACTGTCGTCGCTTTTTTGTTTATACGGGCGGAATTCGTACCATTTAGCCAGCGCATCCACGATGCCCGCTTTGAGATAACGCACATCGTTTTGCGCAATCACATTCGTGTCGACCAGCAGCATCAGTGGCATACGCGACAACGGCTGGCTGCGCACATGTCCGCCGTGCTCGTTATAAATGATGCTGACCGGCGACCAGGCGGCGCAGGTCGCGGCAACGGTCGGCATTGTCACCAGTTCGACGTCGGTCAGCAAATTCGCCACCGCTTTGGCGCAATCAAGCACCCGCCCGCCGCCAATGCCCATCACCAGCGTGGCGTTTTGTTCACGCACGCTGACCAGATGTGTTTCGATTGCCGCATCGGTGCATTCCGTGGTGAGAAAATTGACCTGCCAGCGAATACCGGCCGCCTTCAGGCTGGTTTCCAGTTGCGGATTCACCGCCCCCCATGCTTTCGGGCTGGTGATGATCGCGATATCGGCGGAATGAACGGCAAGCAGATCACCGGTGCGTGAAAGCAGGCCGGGCTGATGATGATAGGTTTGCGGTGATTTTATGGCGAACACGTCGATGTCCTGTAGTTTGTCGTCTGGTAAAGAGAACCTGCCCGTAATTAAACACGGATGTGGATATGGGATATATTCAAGTGTTATTAAAAACATCCTACGAGAATTGAAAAAATTAACAAAGCGCTGAGTGCGGATCCTTATTCACTTATTCGCAATAGAATAGATGAATTTTCGCTATAGCTTATAAACCCCTTGCATCCTGTGCTGGATCAAAGAAATGATAGTGCCAGACAGGGCTAATTTAACTCAATGAAAACAGACGCATCTGGCATCTGCTTATACCGGATACGCTATTTTGATGATTTGTTTTTAATTACAGACTTAAAAACAACGTTAATTAACCCTTATATAAGAAGAGAGTATTATGTCCTCACATCCGATAGATTTTCTTTTACTTGGTAACAATTTTGGCACACCAGAAATGCGGGAAATCTGGTCAGAGCAAAATCGCCTGACACAGCAAATAAATGTCGAAGTTGCGCTGGCATTGGCCGAAGGTGAACTGGGTGTGATCCCGCAACAGGCCGCGCTGACCATTGCGGAGCTGGCCGATGCCAGCCAGCTGAATATTGAGGACATCGCCCTCTCCGGCGCGCAGATGAAACATTCCCTGATGCCGGTGCTCACCGCACTGCAACAGCAATGCGGTGACGCGGGGGAATACATTCATTACGGCGCGACCACGCAGGATATCGTCGATACCGCCACCGTTTTACAGCTGGCACAAACCCTGAAAGTGATCGTCCGTGACAGCACCGCCGTGGCGAATCTGCTGAAATCTTTGGCGCGTGAGCATCAGCACACGCTGATGGCTGGCCGCACCCACGGCATGCAGGCGCTGCCGACCACGTTTGGCTTTAAAGTCGCTGTCTGGCTGGATGAATTTATCCGCCATCTCGACCGCCTTGCCACCATCACGCCGCGCCTGCTGACCGGCAATATCAGCGGGGCGATCAGTACTTACGCCGCACTGGGCGGCGCGGGTCCGGAAGTTGAACGCCGCACACTGGCGCGTCTGAACCTCAATACGCCGAATATCGGCTGGCAGGCCGCGCGTGACCGCTTTTCGGAATACGCCTCGGTGGCGGTGCTGATCAGCGGCACGCTGGGCAAAATCGGCAACGAACTTTACAACCTGATGCGCACCGAAATTAATGAAGTCGAGGAACCGTTCAGCAGCGGAAAAATCGGCTCCACCACCATGCCGCACAAACGCAATCCCGCTGCCCTCGAAGGTCTCGCCAGCCTGACCCAGCCGCTGCTGCACAGCGCATCACTGATTTATCAGTCGATGCACGTGGAGCATGAACGCGATGCGATGAGCTGGCGCGCCGAGTGGATCGCCCTGCCGGAAATCTCGATTTATCTTTCTGCACAGTTGCAAAATGCTCAGGCGATTCTCTCCGGCCTGACGGTCAATAAAGCCCGCATGCTGGCGAATTTGCAGATGCAGGACGGACTGCTGCTGTCCGAAAAAGTGATGTTTGAGGTCGGTAAAAAACTCGGCAAACAAACCGCACATCATCTGGTTTATGACTGCGCCATGCAGGCGTTTGAAAAACAGCAATCTTTTAAAACCGTTCTGCTTGCACATCCGGTTCTGGCTGCCAGTATTACTGAGCAGGATCTTGACCACTGGTTAGATCCGGCTCATTACACCGGCTGCGCCGCGCAAAAAGTCGATGACGTCATCCGCTTTGCCGGGCAGTCCGGCCATTTAACTTCTTCTGGGGATCCGGGTTATGACACAACATTTCAGGCGGCTGACGCTGGATGATAAACACGATTATCTGGCACTGATGCTGGCCGCCTACGCGCCTATAAAAGCGCTCGGGATTCACTTTGATGCCGCCACCGCCGATCTGGCACGCGTTACACAACATCTCGACGATCACGCGGTGTTTGCGCTGTTTGATGACCAGCGGATGGTGGCTTCAGTCACCCTGCGTTTCCCGTGGGGCGCGATGCCGGGGCCGATGGACCTGCCGCATATTGGCTGGTTCGGCACGCATCCGGACTACACCGGTCAGAGTCTCGGCAAAAGGCTGCTGAACTGGTTGGAAGACAATATTCTGATCCGCGAACTGAAAGCCCCGGCTTACTCGCTGGGCACCGCCACCAGCCATCCGTGGCTGCGCGACATGTACCTGAAACTGGGTTTTCAGCCGGTCTTCGAAAGAGACCTCGGCAAAGGGCATATCACGCTGTACCTGAAAAAAATTCTTGATGAAAAAAGCCACACCCGCTGGCTGGAACGTCAGCTACCTACCGGAGTTTAAATGTCAGATATCATGCAGGACCACCAGCCGCTGGCGGTGTTTATTCAGGATTTCCGCCACCAGATGCACCGCCATCCGGAGCTGTCCAACGAAGAATTTAACACCACCGCCAGCATCAGGGCGGCACTGGATAAATATCAGATCCGCGTGTTGGATTTGCCGCTCAAAACCGGTCTGGTGGCAGAAATTGGCGGCATCAAACCCGGCGAACTGGTGGTGCTGCGTTCTGATATCGATGCCCTGCCGATTGAAGAAAAATCCGGCGTGGATTACACCTCGCAAAATCCCGGTGTGATGCACGCCTGCGGCCACGATTTCCACACCTCGGCGGCACTTGGTGCGGCGATTTTGCTGAAAGCACAGGAAGATTCGCTTTCCGGCACGGTGCGCATTCTGTTTCAGGCGGCTGAGGAAACCGGTCACGGTGCCCCGGTGCTGATTGACACCGGCGCGCTCGACAACGCCGCCGTCATTTTCGGCATTCATAACGATCCTGCTTTACCGGTCGGCGTTATCGGCAGCAAAGAAGGCGCATTAACAGCGGGCGTGGATCGCTTTGCGATCACCATCTCCGGTACCGGCAGCCACGCGGCACGTCCGCACGAAGGTAACGACCCGATTATTATCGCCGGACAGGTGATTTCCGCGCTGCAAACCCTGATCGCCCGCAACGTGCCGTCCGCACACAACGCGGTGGTTTCCATCACCCAGGTTCACAGCGGCAGTACCTGGAACGTAATCCCGGATTCCGCCTGGCTGGAAGGCACCGTCCGCACCTTTAATCAGGACACACGGGAACTGATCGAACGCCGTTTCCGGCAGGTTCTCGCGGGCATCGCTGCTGCATTTGATACCGACATCAGCCTCGACTGGCAGCCCGGCCCGCCGTCAGTGGTCAACACGGCTAAATGGGTGGATTTTGCGCTGGCACACGGTGAAGGCTCCGGCTTCGAAGCCCGCCGCGTTGAAGCCAGCCCGATTGGGGAAGACTTCGCGTTTTATCAGCAAAAATTGCCCGGCGCGTTCATCATGATCGGCTCCGGCGGTCCTTACGCGCTGCATCATCCGCAATTTCGCGTTGATGATCGCGCCCTGTTTCCGGCTGCACATTACCTGTCACAACTGGCGGTACAAGCGCTGCAGATTCTCAGTGCGGAAATTCTCAGTAAGGATAAAATCGCATGAATCAGCAGAGACATTTTTCGGTGGAATTACTTCGTCAGCAAACCATGATCATTTTGACCGGGTGGGGAATGCCCGAAAATATTGCGCAGGAAACCGCTGAACTGATGCTGGAAACCGATTTGCTGGGCATTGACTCTCATGGCATATCAATGCTGCCGCATTACGACAAATTACGTCAGGAAGGGAAATGGCACCCTGATGCCCAGGTCACTGTCGTCAGCCAGACGCCGGTAACTGCGGTGCTGGACGGCGGTCATGCCCTCGGCCATGTCACAGCGATGACTGCCATGAAACTCGCGATAGCCAAAAGTGAAAATACCGGTGTAGGGGCCGTTGTTGTGCGCAATTCCAATCATTTTGGCGCAGCCGGGTTGTATGCCCGTTATGCTGCCGCACGCGGTAAAATTGCACTGGTGACCAGCACAACGCGCAGCCGGATGCTGGTGCCGAGCCGGGCGAAATTTCCGGTGCTCGGCACTAACCCGATAGCCTTTGCTGCCCCGTCAGGTGAAAAAGAAGATTTCGTACTGGATATGGCCACCACTACCGTCGCGGCCAATAAAGTCAAAGTGTATGAATTTAATGGCAGCGACCTCCCCGCAGGTTGGGTGGTCAATGAAGAAGGGACGCAAGTTACCGACAGTTCACAAGGAATGGATTATGTTTATCGCCGTAAAGAAGGGGGGCTAACTCCGCTGGGTGGCCTTGAGCAAAGCGGCGGGCACAAGGGTTACGGGCTGGCGATGATGGCGCAAATTCTGGCCGGACCGCTGGCCGGCGCGGCATTCGCCCCAACCCGCGAAGCCGGGGGAATGCCCAATATCGGGCATTTCTTTCTGGCGCTCGATCCGGCGGCTTTTGGTGATCCCGATGTGTTCAAAGCCGAGCTGGATACTATCATCAACACCCTGCACGCCACGCCATCCGCTGCCCCTCAGTCGCCCGTGTTAGTGGCCGGTGAACCGGAAAACCAGAGGCATCGGCAACGCCAGCGCGACGGGATCCCGGTTTCAGACGCCCTTCTGGCACAACTGCATGCGCTCTGCGAGCGTGAACATTTCGTTGATTTATTATCTCCGGTCACCCGGACCTGAAGCGGGAAATACGCCTATGACATTAACGCAGTCGCTGGCGAAACTTATCGTCAGTTCGTTCCCTTCTCCCGCCGCTCACGAAGCAGCACGCGAAGGGTTACTGGATTTTCTGGCGGTCACCCTGCCGGTTTTACGCGGCGATTTACCCGATGCAGGGCTGAACAGTTTGCATCAGGTTTACCGCGCTGACGATCAGGCGACCCGTGCGTTACTGCTCGGGTATGCCGGTCACGCGCTGGATTTTGATGATTTCCATCCCGATTTTCGCGGCCATCCCGGCGTGGTGATTTTGCCCGCGCTGCTGGCGCTGGCATCACAACAACCCGATATCAACGGCGAACAATTTCTCGATGCGTACGTGACCGGCGTGGAAATGGCCGGACGCCTCGGGCTGGCCGCCGGTTCTCAGCATTACAAACTCGGTTTTCACAATACCGCCACACTCGGCACGATTGCGGCCGCCGCCGCCTGTGCGCGGCTGGTGAATGCCGCTGAAAAACAAACGGCGGTGATTCTGGGGATCGCAGCGACACAGTCCGCAGGGTTACGTGCGCAGTTCGGCAGTGACGTCAAACCTCTGCATGCTGGGCTGGCGGCACAGACCGCCGTCATTGCCACACAGTTGACGCTGGCAGGCTTTCACGGCCAGGCAGACAACGTGCTTGACAGCTTTTTATCGGCTTATTGCGCCGGTCAGCAACAGCCGGAAAAACTCATTTCAGACTGGGGCGCGCTGTGGCGGATTGTCTCGCCCGGTCTGGAATTCAAACCCTATCCGACCTGCGGTGGCACGCACAGCGCTGCCGATGCCGCGCGGACTATTCGTCATGACTGGCTGCAAACCGGTCAAAGCACAGACGCACTGATCAGCGCCATCGAACGGATTGAGGTGTCTTTCCCGCCGGGTGGTGATATTGCGGCGTCGGTGCGAAAACCTGCCACCGGCGTTGAAGCGCGGTTCAGCCTGGAATACGTGATTGCGGCGTGTTTGCTGCGCGGGGAACTGCGCTTAGAGGATTTCACTCCGGCACCGGTGAAGACAGAGATTGCCGCGCTGGCAGAGAAGGTGGCACGTTGCCCGGATTTCTCCGCGCCGCCGGACGAGTTCAACCCCGCCGCACGTTTTCATCAGGTGACGGTGTTTTTGCCTGACGGCAACCGGCTGCAACAGCGTTTCACCCGTCAGCAAAGTCTGGCGATCCCGTTTGATTTACCGGCAAAATTGCGTGCCTGTTTACCTGAATTCTCCGACGCACAGAGGACGGAGATTGTGGCGCTGAGCAGGCTGGAAAACCGCGACAGTCTGCCGCGGCTGGTTGACATGTTGTTTGCGAAACAGATTAACGAAGCGCCATTATAAAACGGTCGACAGAAAATGGCGGACACGGACGTTCTCCGCTTCATCCAGCACACTTTTCGTCGGCCCCGACGTCACAATCTTTCCGCCCTCCATAAAGATGACGTTGTCTGCCACTTCACGTGCAAAGCCGATTTCGTGGGTGACGATCACCATCGTTATCCCCGAATGCGCCAGCTTTTTGATCACCTGCAACACTTCGCCCACCAGTTCAGGATCCAGCGCGGAGGTGGGTTCATCGAACAACATCACGTCAGGATCCATCGCCAGCGCACGGGCAATGGCCACGCGCTGCTGCTGCCCGCCGGAAAGCTGCTGCGGCCAGTCATCTTCACGGCTGGCTAACCCGACCTGCCGGAGCAACGCGCGGCCTTTACTGAGTACCTGCTGACGGTTTTGCTTCTTCACCCGCAGCGGCGCATCGGTAATATTTTGCAAAACAGTGCGGTGCGGGAACAGATTAAATTGCTGAAATACCATGCCGGTACGACTGCGCTGCGCGGCTATTTTGCGGCTGCTCAGTTCATACAGCGCCTGCCCTTTCTGCTGATAACCAACCAGTTCGCCACCGATACGGATCGTGCCACCATCGAGCTTTTCAAGATGATTGATGCAGCGCAGCAAGGTGGATTTTCCCGAGCCGGAAGGCCCGAGGATCACCGTGACCGAACCGGCAGGAATATCGAGGCTGATTTCATCCAGAATGGTATTACCGGAGAAACGTTTGGTGACTTTGCGAAATTCAATGGCTTCACCCATGGCTGGTTTCTCCTGCGCTGATACTAGCGCTACTCACCGAGCCTGACGCAGAAGTTTTCCCGGCTTTGCGTTTTACCTTCCGGTGACTGCTGCGGCTGAAATGTCGTTCAACGTAATACTGAATCACTGAAAGCAATGACGTCAGCAGCAGGTACCACAAGGTGGCGACCAGCAGCAGCGGGATAACTTCATAGGTGCGCTGATAAATAATCTGCGCGGAGAACAGCACATCCTGTAATGAAATCACCGAGACAACCGCCGTGGTTTTCAGCTGACCGATCACTTCATTCCCGGCCGGAGGCAGAATGGCACGCATCGCCTGCGGCAAAATGGTGTGGCGGAATATCTGTGCCGGACGGTAACCCAGAGCACGTGCGGCCTCAACTTGCCCGGTGCCGACGCTCTGGATCCCGGCGCGGATAATCTCTGCGGCATAGGCAGACTGATGCATCACTAATGCAATCACGGCGGCGCTGAACGGGCTAATCAGTGAGTTCGCGGAAGCGCTCCAGATTTCACCCACCCACGGCAGCGAAATTGAAATATTCGGGTAAAGCGCGGCAATGTTGTACCAGAGAAACAGCTGAACCAGCATCGGCACACCCCGGAAAAACCAGGTATATCCCCAGCTGACGGCGACCAGTACCGGATTGGATGATAAGCGCATCAGCGCCAGAACCGTACCGCCTGCAAAGCCAAAAATCACGGAAATTGCGGTCAGCTGCAATGTCATCAGTACGCCCTGAATGATCGACGGACCGGTAAAGTTCCCGGCGATCACCGACCATTCAAAACGCGGATTGCTGAGCATGGAATTCCCCACAGCCAGCAATATCAGCAATACGATCAGGGCGCTTATCCAGCGCCCGATATATTTTTTACCGACGATCCGCAGTTCTTCCGGCTGCTGATCGCGTGTTTCACTGCTCATCCGAAAATCTCTTCATTACGTTTTGACTCTTTGACTGCGCCAAAACCGATGGACCATTTATCGAGGATCTTCTGGTAGGTGCCGTCTTTGATCAGCGAGTTCAGGGAGGCCTGCACTGCCTCTTCCAGCCCCGACTGTTTAGGGAACGCCACGGAAACAGGCGCATCATCCACATGAATGGTGCCGGTCAGCGTCAGCGGTTTGACCTGGCTGACCTGATACGTCAGACCTTCATACGGGCCGAAGAACATCGGTACGCGACCGCTGACCACGGCCTGTACACCTGACGGGCGATCCGGGAATACGGCAATTTTGATTGGCGGTTTACCGGCATCAGTACAAATTTTGCTGGCCGCCTCAAGACGCCCGATCTGCGTAGTGCCCGCTCCTGCGCCCACTTCCTGCCCGCACACGGCATCAAAAGAGGTAAATGGCGCAATATTGGCGTCTTTACGCGAGATCACACCCAGGCGCGACGCATCGTAATAACTGACGAAATCGACCTGCTCGAGACGTTTTTTGGTGGCATTGATATTGGATAGCGCGACGTCATAGCGACCGGATTTCAGCCCCGGAATAATGTTGTCGAAACCGCCGGTATCCTGCCAGCGCACTTCCACACCGAGCCTTGCCGCCACGGCATTCATCACATCAATCTCACGCCCGGCGAGCGTTTTATTGTCTTCCTGGAAAAAAGTGGTCGGCGGAGTATTCGGATTGGTGCCTGCAACGATATATCCGCGTTTGGCGATATCCGCCGGAAGCTTACTTTTGAGCGCATCATCAGCGGTGACATGAAAGGTGGTTGAAGACGGAACAATCTGCTCGGCAGCCCACGCAGAAGAGAGACTCCCGGCAATCAGCAAAGGGAGCAGTAATTTAGATAACGTCATGACGGAGCCTTTTCCTGGTTAAAACCTGTGAAAAACCACATAAGAGTTGCGGTAAAAGAGGCAAGGTCATTAGAGGGGCTTCATCATTCATAGAGCAACACCCGCCCTGCCTTAGACCTGATTTTGCGGGCATATACCTTTTACTGGCAAATGAGAAAAAGAGATAAAGATTTCGAAAAAGCGGGAAAGTCAGGGGCGGACTTAAGAGCTCTTTTAATTCAAATTCAAGGTCAACACCGTGGGCTCGCCGCCCACACTGGCCCAAGGGTTTTAAACGAAATCCTTTGGAATCCTACGTTTTTCAACTGTGCGCTAACGCTTGCTGCCTATGTTTCAGGTACAGCAATGACAGGCTGGAATCTTGCCGCGTTGCGGTTCCTTCTCTAAGTCCTGGGGCCTAAGGTGCAAGGTTCAGTCTTTAGGCTCGGAACAGGCCCACTCCATTTCATGTAGTGGTAGCTAACCCCTCCCGACCGTTAATCTCTTTTCCGCGTCACGTTGTGTCCTCTGCCAGCAGAGCGGCTTTTGTCATTTATCCGATAAGAGGTTTCCATGGAATTCAGCATATTACTTCTGGTGTGTACGCGCTCACAGGCTGCGCCGGGAAGACCGCAATACCGACTTCACCGAAAATACCCGCGCCGACACGGCGGAAATGGCGAAAACGACGCTGGACAACAGCATCAATATCCCCCCGGTACCTGAATCAGTGTGATGTCACCGGCATCATGACCGGCACCGATATTGACTTCTCATCCGTCTGGCAGCTACGACTGAAAAAGAGGTGGTATGAACGCTGAAAACCTGTCGCTGGATTTTATGAAAAACCAGCTGTTTGGTGATTTTATTGCGCAGGACGGCCTGACGGAAATTGCCGTTAACCGGCCGGGTGAACTGCATACCAAAATCCGGGGGAAATGGCGAAGACACGAAGCCCCGGTTACGCTGCGTCAGTGTTACGCCTTTGCCAGAGCGCTGGCATCCTGGCAGGACGATAATATCGACGACACCTCGCCAATCCTTTCCGCTACGCTTGAGTCAGGCGAGCGCATTCAGGCCATTATTCCCCCGGCCTGTGAGCGTAATACCGTGTCTATTACGCTGCGCAAACCCTCATTCGGGCAGAAAACGCATCAGTCATGGATTGATGCAGGGTTTTATAACCGGGTGACCGGTAAGGAGCGAACGGAAGGCAAAGATGTTGAACTGACCCGCTATTATCAGAGTGAGGATATGCCCCGATTTATGGAAAAAGCGGTGGAATACGGCAAGACGATCTTTATCGTCGGTGAAACCGGATCCGGTAAAACCACCTATATGAAAACGCTGCTGCACTATATTCCCCGGCACCTCAGGCTTACCACCATCGAGGATAATCCCGAAATCCGGTTCTATCACCACACTAATTATGTCCATCTCTTTTATCCGGCGGATGCCGGGGATAATGCCATTGTCACGCCCGGCAGGCTGATACGCGCCAATTATCGTATGAACCCTGACCGGATATTACTGGCTGAAATTCGCGGACAAGAAGCCTGGGATGCGCTGAAAATCGTCGGTTCCGGGCATGAGGGGTTAATGACTTCCCTGCATGCAGGCAGCCCGGAAGAATGTATTGAAGGGCTGATTGACCGCTGCTATGAAAACCCCAACTGCCGGAACATGCCTTTCGACGTGCTGTTACGCAAGGTGCTTAAGAGCATTGATGTGATAGTCAGCATTGACATTCACAGTGACATACGCCGGATGAGTGATGTTTATTTTAAACCCCTTCATCTCAATAACATGAGAGGTGTATTCAGCAAAGGGCTCCAATAAATAACATATCGAATTACGCAACCCTCGTTCAAATATGAAGGTGACCGAAATGAAAAAAGTAATATCCTCCGCATTATTACTCAGCGCTATGGCGTCATATTCAACCTCCGTCATGGCCGCTGACGCCTGTGAAGTGGTGTTATGCATGTACGGTAAAGCCACCGGTAACGGCGGCGGCAATGAATGCCATTCGGCTGAACGTGCATTCTTTAAAATCGTGAAAAAGAACAAGCACGGTTTTCTGCCGGACCATACTGCCGATGCCAGAAAATCATTCTTACTTGAGTGTGATTCGGCAGACCCGACCATTATCCGTCAGATTATCAGTAAATTTGGCCGCATGCGTGGTTAGTCAGCGGAGGTTATCTTTATGACCAAGCCGGGTTTTATTCAGCACCCCTGGACACATCAGCGCGGGGATTCCATGCGCGCAGCCTGTGTTATTGAGCACATTGAAAATGAGGCGATGCACGGATGCGGCCTTTATTATGAAATTTATCACTACCGGGTTATATGCCGGTTATTGCAATTACTGCAAACACTGAACGCCACTGACAGAATAACGCTGACAGAGGAAGCTAACCGGCGTGGGTTTACACTGGATGAAACCAGCATTAAAGAAAGTCGTCAGTGTTATTCCGACATCATCAGGGAAATCCGCGAGAGCCTCTATTAATCCCTGTATTAATTTTATTCACAGGTCCCCTAGAGCGCCAAAATATTTCAGCCGAGTCCGGCTTAAGGCGTACCGGTTTCAGGTTTTTACGGCCCAGCACATTTTTCGCGGATTAAGGAGTAAAGAAATGGGGGCCGTAAAAATGAGGCAACGGATTACAATTCAGCGCCCACCTTAAGTTAAATTCATTTAAATAATTTCAATAGATAAGCATTATTATTTACCACAAAAAATAATAACCCTAAGAACTAATGGCTGTTTGCAGACAAGCGTAAATAGCGCAATGTAATTTGCGCTATTTACTTACCTATTTATATCCTTACTCTATACTGACTATCGCCTTACCAATATTCCCACCTCTAAGCATGGAAAGAAAAGCGTCTACAATATTATTAAAACCGAGGGTCACTGTGTCTTCTGGGACCACTCTTCCACTTTGAATGTGAGGAATAATGAATTCCTCCAGCTCGTCCTGAAAATCTTTATAGTCGCGCACCAGGAAGCCTTGCAGAGTTAGGCTCTTACCCACAACATCAAACAGGTTATAAGGCGCAATGAGCGGAGTTAACGCGCTGTATTGCGCGATCGCGCCGATAAGCGCCGCGCGCCCAAAATCTTTAAATGCAGCAATAGCAGCCTCGAGCTGTTCACCGCCCACATTGTCCAGATAAACATCGATGCCTTCAGGAATGACATCACGTAACTGCGCGCTTATCTTGCCAGATTGATAGACAAACGCATCGGTATAACCGAGTCTCTCAGTCAGAATTTTAGATTTTTCAGCATTGCGTGTGCTACCAACTATGCGGTTTGCACCAAGCAGTGCTGCAAACTGGGCGGCTGCCGAGCCTACCCCGCCTGCCGCCGAGGAGATATACAGTGACTCGCCGGGCTGCAAGCGGGCAATTTTGGTCAGTGCCACCCAAGCGGTAAGTCCCGTACCTCCTAGCAGACTCAGCCATGCACGTAACGGCACGCCCTCAACGGGGGCAATAACGCGGCCTTCTTCCGGCGTCACTTGTGCATAAGTCCGCCAGCCTTTGCGATGAAATACCCAGTCGCCTGGATGCAGGGCAGGCGTATTCGAGCGTATCACTCGCCCAATCGTTCTGCCTTCTAATGGTTCGTTTAATTCCCAGTCACCATCCATACACTCCCGCATATAAGGATCGACAGAGAAGTGAACGTTCTCGACCCATGCAGCTCCTTGTCCCAAGGGTTCCAGCGGCTGCTCAACGAAGCGGAAATTCTCTGCCAGAGGTTCGCCGTGGGGCCTGGAAATTTGATGAACAAAAATATTATGCTGATTTATAAAATTATCACTACTCACATTAACTACCTTGGTAACATTTAACTAGAGAGGTAACTGTAGTATTGGTTGTGTCAGGAGTTAAATGCTGATTAAGAAATAATAATTAATATATTTGCATAAGCCTGCTTTATCTGGGGCTTTACGTTTTTACGGCCCACCACATTTTTTCGGATTAAGGAGTGAAGAAATGCGGGCCGTAAAAATGAGGCAGCGGACAGAATTATTTTCGCGGGTTAAGGAGCGAAAATAGTTCAGGCACCGCGCCTCACCGGCAAACAGCCGCGCCCACGCGGATTTTGCCGGCCGGGGGGAGCCGAATAAATTTCGCCGCCCCAGCGAGCGAAAAGCTGTCGCCCACGACAGCGGTTTATTTGGGGGGCACAGCCCCGCACACCGTCGCGGCTAAGTCTCCGGCCAAAAGCCGGTAGCGTGGCGCGACCACCCTCTTTAAAGGTCAGCTTCCCTTTTATTCCCGCTGCGAGGCACGAGCAAAGGGAATAAAAAGGCGAAAGCGACCGTCTTAAAGGGGGTGGTCGCGCGTAGCGGGCGACGGTGTGCCGCCGTTGACGTTGGGGGTTTTGGCGCAGCGTCCAGCCGCGACATTACCCCCATGTGACATTACATAAGGGCGTCCAGCCCGCATGTACTGGCGCACGCCGTTCGGGCAGGCAAGCATGCTTTCCTGCACATGGTCGCACAGCGGCCACCTTCTTCGTCCCTGATGGTCGCCCCGCCTTTTCGCCCGACACCGTGAGGCGAACTGATGGGGCGATGTCATGGGGCGAACTGCTGACGAAGGAGGCATCGTGATTTTGAATAAGCTGGCCGTTTCACTGTCGCCGATAGTGAATGGCGCGCTGAGCTTCCTGGCTTTTATGCAACAGCATCAGCTGATGCTGGCGCTGTTATCGGGGCTGACGATGCCGTTTTTCGCGTCGATGAAAAGCGATGAACGGCAAAAAGCCCCGTTGTGGCAAAAGCTGATTATTGCTTTTTCCCTGCTGTGTTTTCTTTCCGGTACGATGGCCCCGGTTGTTATCTGGATTTTCCAGTGGCTTTATCAAGGGCGGGTAGTCGCCAGCATTCCCGTTCTGGCATGGCCGGTGCTGATTACCTTTACTGTAACGGGTTTTATTTTGCATATTCTGCTGCGCAGAGTATTAACACCTGAATTAGACAAAATAAAGAAACACCTCGTGAGGAAAACTACGCTTGAACGGGAATTACGCACCGATGTGCGCACGGTGAAATCACAGCTGCCGGAAACGCTGCATTATGACCCGCTGGATTATATCGATCTGAACAAAGGGTTATTTATTGGCATTGACCGAGATATTCACCCGATGTATTTGCCGTTAAAAGACTGGCAAAAACAACACGCGGATATTATCGGCACCACCGGCGCCGGTAAAGGGGTTGCCACCGGCATATTACTATATCAAAGCATTCTGGCCGGTGAAGGCGTATTTGTGATGGACCCTAAGGATGATGAATGGGCACCCCACCTTTACCGCAAGGCCTGTGAGGATGCTGGGAAACCTTTTGCCCTGATTGACCTGCGAAAACCCCAATACCAGTTTAACCTGATTGAAGAGATCACCGCCGATGAGCTGGAAGAGCTTTTTGTTGCTGGTTTCAGTCTGGCGGAAAAAGGTCAGGAGTCGGACTTTTATCGCATTGACGACCGGAAAGCGGCCCGGATAGCCGCGCAGTTTGTCACCCGTAATACTGCCTCAACCATCCGGGATGTGTATAACGGAGACTACGTTCAGGGTATTGCCGATAAGATAAAAGCCTTTTTTGGGAAAATTGAAGAGCTGGCCTTGCTCAATGCCATTAATGCCCCCACCGAATTTTCGCTTAAGAGGATATTTGAGGAAGGCGGTTGCTGCTATGTGATTGGCTCAATGCGCAACAGCAAAATCATTACCGCTCAGCGCATGCTGCTGGTTCGCCTGTACCAGCTGGCTGAAAGGCGCGAGCGGGTGAAAGACATGCCTCGCCCCATTGCTATTTATCTTTCCGAACTGAAATACCATTTATCCAGGCCCGCGCTGGAAGGCTTAGGCGCGGCGCGCGATAAAGGCGTGCATATTATTATGGACCATCAGTCTATTGCCGATTTAAAAGACTGTCCGGCAGATTTGAAAGGTGACGCCGTTGTCGGCGCTGTCGTTGAGAACGCCAAATTCAAACTGGTTTATCGTGTCATGGATCCGGACACCGCTGAATGGGTGGCCAGAATGTCCGGTACTATATTAGTCGATGATGAGGTCCGCAAAGCGAAAACCGACGCCGTGCTGACAGAGACTATCGACAGTGAACGCACCATCAGGCAGGCCGAGCGTTTCTTTACCGACAGCAATATGATCCTGAACCTACCCGATTTTGTCAGCTTCATCTTTACGACAAAAACTCTCCCCTCTGCTTCTCTGATTTCGCCCATCAGGGTGAAAAAACGCGAACTGGAGATCTGTGCCGTATCGCCCGCGATTGCCGCCACCGCCACAACGGTAAACATCACCCTGGATTTTAGCGAGGAGGAAATCGCCCCCGGACCGGCATCAACGCCGGATATCACCACAACGCGGCCCGATCTTTTTTTTGAAGAGGTGGGCGAAAAAGACACAACAACACCGAATGCCGATAAAGAGGAAAACCCGTCATTGCTGGATTTTTAAAAGGGGGGAATGATGCTTATCACCGCATACCGCGAACGCCAGACGCGGCACCGCGAAAAAATACAACGACTGCTGAATTTCCTGAAGGAAGAAACGTACAGTGACTTTAAAACGCTGATGCTGCTATTCGGCTTCAGAGACCATAAATCGCTGTATTCCCTTCTTTCAAAAGTCGAGGGTATGGGCTTAATACAAAAACATGTCCTGGTATCGCGCACGATGAAAATTTCATTGTGGGGCATAACCAGTGACGGACTGGCCGTAGTGTTAACCCCCGACGATACACTTTTTCCGGCACGGTTTGAGCCATCAAAAATTACCGGCTGGACGCTGGAGCACCACCTTGATAATCAGGCAGCCCGCATCATCCTTGAGCAAAAAGGCGCATCTGGATGGATAAACGGAGATCGCACATCCTTCCTCAGTCGTTATCAGACCAGCCATCGCCCGGACGGACTGATTGCCCTGCCCGGCGGCACCGTGATCGCCATTGAGACCGAGCGCCGCCTGAAAACCAGAGCCCGTTATCAGTCGATCATCGCCAGCCATTTACTGGCCCGGACCCGTAAAGACTGGATTTACGTTTTTTATATCGTGCCGGACCCGCAGAAAAAACGCGGTCTTGAACGGCTCTTTGACACCATCAGGCACGTCATCGTTAACCATCAGCACATCCCGCTGGAAACCCGCCACCGAAATGTCTTCCGCATCTACACGCTCGACGAGTTGCAACGGCTGGATTTAGGCAACTGCATATAGTTGTTCTGTATCACCAACTGCCCCAACCAGCCCACCAGCGGCGCAATGACCGGAAGTAATGCCCTACCGAAATACTCCCCCATCATCAGAATAGACTGGAGTCCAGAATGAACAGAGAAACTGACCGACTTTCGGACGTACTAACCGAAATGAGCGCAAAAGCGCTGGTGACATGGATGACGCATTCCGCATTGCAGGACATACCACGCGAAGCATTACTGGTTCGCGGCCACGATTTTGTCTATGCCCTGCACGCAAATTTTGTGCTGCTGCGTGATGTTCTGTCAGAAACGCTGGAAGATATTGAGCAGAAGAGCCATGACCTCGAAGAAAGACTGGATAGCCTGGAACAGCGGCTGCAGACGCTCCAGAAAGATACTGATAATTTGTATTAGCTCAGACTTGGCCTGGCACAACTACGACACAGGGCCAAACCTAATCTGACAGGCAGCTCTGTGCCCAGGCTGTGTAAAAACTCGGTTTTTGCATTATCTGAGAGCTATCCCCGGTCAGGGACGCAAGATATTTCTGATATTGACTGTATTCGCTGTGATTTGTATGTAGAGGCAGAACGAGGCTTTTTTGGCTTGATATGGAGTGCTAATGGCTTGTTATTAGGGGTTAAAGCAGCCACTACAGCTAGTTGCATTGTTTTCGCAGCTTAATGGCCAAGCCTTCGGTACCCCAGATGGACATCATCCTTTTCAGGTTATAAGCCAGCACATGCAGACTGATTTCTGTGCTGACGTTTTTAAACCGTTTCGTCAGGAAGTGCGTCGCTCCCATCCACATTTTTATTGTCCCGAACGGATGCTCTACCGTTTGCTTTCGCACGACAGCTGTTTGTGGCGATGCGTTAAGCCTGGCTTGCATGTCTTCCATTTCTACTTCATGAACCCAGCGCCTTATACGTCTCGGATCGCGTTTTGATGTGGTGCACCTTGACCGCTGACTGCAATCACGACAGGCCATATTGTTAAAGTACATTTGCTGTTCTAAACCATCCTCAACCACCGTAAATCGGTTCTGAAGCTCGCTACCCATCGGGCAAATATAAATATCTTTTTCCTGGTCATATTTGAACAATGAACGATTGAAAAGACCTTTGCGGTCAGCGCCAGAGGTATCGCCTTTTGGTACTAAGGCTGCGGCACCTAAGTCCTGCGTTGCTTTAATATCACTCCGGCTGTAATAACCTTTATCAGCCAGTACGGTAATATCCGCTTTGCCAACAGCGTCCTGCGCTAATTTTGTCACCGCTGTTAGCTGCCCACGGTCTGGTGTATTCGTTACTTCATGCGCAACAATCAGGTGATATTTAGCATCAACGGCAGTCTGAACGTTATAGCTAACCTGGCGGTTAACATTGTTTATCTTCATCAGCCGGGAATCAGGATCTGTTAGTGACAGCTGCTTATCAGGGTGCTGCACGACGGCCTGTTGGATTCTCTTGAGTTCTTTCAGACGCTTTTGCAGCCATGCCAGTTTTGAAGCGGTTAAATCTATATTTTTTTCGGGCTCAGCAGCCTTGTCAGCTTCATCGAGCTTATTCAGGTAAAGAGCGATACTTTGCTCAACCCTTTCGATGTGGCCTTTTGTTTTCTGGGGCGTGAAGTTGTTCGATTTGCTGTTTACCGCCTTGAACTTACTACCGTCAATGGCAACCACCACATCGGTGAACATCTGCATCTGCCGACACAGATCAATGAAAGCCCGGCAAGCATTTTTGATGCCTTTACCATTGTTTTTTCTGAAGTCTGCAATGGTTTTAAAATCAGGTGTTAATCGCTCAAGTAACCACATCAATTCAACGTTACGATGGGCTTCTTTTTCTAACCTGCGGGATGACTGAATGCGGTTCAGATATCCATAAATGTACAGCTTCAGCATGGTTGCGGGGTGATATCCAGGCCGCCCGGTTTGTTTTGCATTAACGCGCTCGAAGCCAAGCGCATCAAGCTGTAATTCATCAACAAAGACATCAATAACCCTGACAGAGTTGTCTTCTGTGACAAAATCATCCAGCACTTCAGGGAGCAACGTCACCTGATGTCTGCCTTGACCTTTAATGTGGTGAGTCATTTTTTCACCCGCAATATTTAATCGTATGATTCTAATTTTATTAAATAAAGTAGGTTTCAGCATGGGTTTATCAAGAATGGTTGATCATATAAAGCCACTGCTTAGACCAAAAAGTGATCAGCAGTTTTCACACAGCCTGTGCCAGAAGCGGACGTTACTGACAATCTTATATAAAATAATCAGCCTGAAATCATAGCTTCAATTTCCGCTTTGCATTTCATCAAAGATACGATGAGAAACTCCTTTTTTTCCTCAAACCGCAGGGACGGCACGGCAACGGAGACAGCATACAACTCGCTCAGGGAAGACTGTATATGAACGCTGAGGCCGCATACACCCTGCGCATGTTCTTGATAATCCATCGCATGTCCCGCCTTTCGCACTTTGGCGACTTCAGCAAGAATATCTTCCACGCTGCTTAATGATTTTTGCGTCCTGATTTCAGGCGTATGGCTATAAAACGATACTATCTGCTCGTCTTCCAGACGGGCAAGCAGCGCTTTTCCTGGAGCAGTACAGTGGCTAGGGAAAGCTGTTCCAACCGGTGAAATGACACGCAACTCCTGATCGGAAGCATACTGACTGATGAGCAGCGCATGGGCACCACGCATAACGCTGAGATCGACGGTTTCCCGCGTCCGGCGTCCCAGCATTTCCATAGGCGTACGCGCCAGAGCAACCACATCCGTATGCGCTGAAGCCGCAAGTCTTGTCAGCGCAGGACCCAGCCGGATAAAACCTGCCGCACTCAGTAAAAGTTCTTCAGCCTCCAGTGAACTGACCAGCCGGTGTACCGTCGTACGCGGCATTCCGGTATAACGCGACAAAGCGGCGATCGTCAGCCCACGAGGATGTTCTTCCAGCGTCCGCAGCAGCAGAGCTGCCCGAACGATAACACTTGTACCTGAATCAGCAGATTTGGCCGGCATGGAGACTCCTTACTTTCAACTTACATTTTGCGCATTGACATCATCGGATAGAAGCCAGAATACTATATCCGAATGGCGGACGATATCGTCCGAATAACGGTCATTATGGAGCAATTTATGTTACAGATAAATAAAATTGGGGGGGTTACGCTTCTGGCCGTGGCCTGCCTGACAATTATGGTGGGATGCGTAATCGTGCCGGGACTGACCAGTATTTCTGATGCGCTGAACGTGAAAGGTGCAGAGAGCTGGCTTGTTACCTTACCGTCTTTGGGAGTGGTGCTGCTTGGACCGCTTGCCGGTAAATTCATCGAGCGGGCGGGGCTTTACAGGGCACTGTGCCTCGGGCTTTTCCTGTACGGCTTGTTAGGTTCAGCCGGTGCATTTCTTTCCGGTTACATTACAGTCTTTGCCGATCGCTTCCTGCTGGGAGGGGCGACGGCGCTGATCATGACTGCAGGAACGGGTCTGATTTCAGTATTTTATAATGGGCCAGAACGTATGAAGATGATTGCGCGGCAGGGTATGTCGATTGAGCTGGGCGGCGTCATATTCCTGTTTATCGGTGGGTTACTTGCCGCTGCAGGGTGGCGCTGGCCGTTCGCGCTCTATTTATTTGCCTGGCTGATGCTGCTGATGGTACTGATGTTTGTTCCGCGACCTGACAACAGAGCGGAGTCTGAACAGATTAAAACGGATGTCAGCCACGGTACCACTTCACCAGCCGTTCTGATGACCTGGGCAGCCGCGCTGATGTCCATGATTGTCTTCTTTACCGCCATTGTTGTCTTACCCCTGCACCTGCATAAAATGGGAAACACCGAGTCTCAGACGGGATATTTTCTCTCATTTGTTTCTCTGGTTGCCGTCTGTGGGGCCTGGCTGATGCCAAAGCTGGTAAGCCGTTACAGTGATTTTTCAACCTTATCCATTGCTTTCGGCTTTTACGCGCTTGCTCATCTGATCTTTGCTTTTGCGTCTTCCATGCCTTTCCTGATCCCCGGGGGAATCGCGCTGGGACTGGGATTCGGTTTTTCCGTTCCCCTGGTAAATCACCTTATTGTCGAGCTCAGCAGTAACGCTGTGCGTGGAAGAAATCTGGCACGGCTATCAATGGCTATCTTTCTTGGGCAGTTTTTGTCCGCGTTCATGGCTTATCTTCCGGGTACCACTTCAACCGTATTTTTATCCGCTGCGGTAATCGGTGCGTTATTTTCATTGTTTATAAAATTTCGCGCGCCTGCCAGAGTCGCATCCAATACATAATTCACCGTCCGGCTTCATGTGCCGTCAATGTGATTACTTATCCAGTCGGTCAGCCTTTCAATATGTGCCGCCGCCTCAAGTCCCTGAGCGGTGAGCGCATATTCAGTATGAGGCGGTAAAACGGGATAAACCTTTCTCTGGACCAGTGACGTGCTTTCAAGTTCCTTCAGCGTTTTTATCAACATTCTTTCGTTAATTCCGCCCATTTTACGTTTCAGCTCTCCAAAACGATGAGTACCATCCAGGAGGGTTATCAGCGTCAGGGTTCCCCACCGGCTTGTCAGGTGACTGAGCAGCCTTCTGGAAGGACACGTCGCATCAAATATTTCACCGTTACGTAACCGGGTCGCAAGCACATTTTTTTTTACTTCAGCAGGTTCAGAGAATACAGACATTTTTGTAGGTACTTATCCTGGACGTTAAAGAGGGCTAAAGTCATAGTTTACTCTATCGGATACGGGGAAAACCTTCACGATGAAAGCTGTACTCCTTGGCAATGAAGCGGGCGTAGATAATATCGCCTTTACAGACGTTACCGATCCGGGCCAGCCAGGCAAAGGTGAAATACGCGTCCGCATTCATAATGTCTCGCTTAACTTTCACGATTACAACGTCGCTGCGGGTATCCTGCCAGCGCAGGCGGGTCGTATCCTGATGTCTGACGGCGCTGGAACCGTCGAAAGCGTCGGAGAAGGCGTCACAGATTTTCAACCCGGGGATGCGGTGGTATCAACATTTTTTCCCGACTGGGACAAAGGAGAGTGTCCACTCGCCGGTTTCAGCCGAACACCCGGAGACGGCATTGATGGATATGCCACGGAATACGTTGTCCGTCCCGCCCGTTTCTTCACGCATTCCCCCGCAGGATGGACGCATGCCGAGGCGTCAACGCTCCCTACCGCAGCACTGACGGCCTGGCGGGCGTTGATTACCGAAGGCGATCTGCGCCCGGGGGAAGATGTTCTTATCCTGGGCACCGGGGGCGTATCCGTTTTTGCCCTGCAGCTGGCAAAAATGACCGGAGCCCGGGTCTGGGGCACGTCTTCCTCTGAAGAAAAAATGGCCTGGCTGCGTGATCAGGGTGTTGCCGGTGTAGTTAATTACCGTAAAGAGCCGCATTGGGGTAAAAAAATCTTCGAGCTCACCGGTGGACGGGGGGTTGATCATGTAATTGAAATTGGCGGCCCCGGCACGCTGGCTCAGTCAATTGCCGCAGCGCGCATAGGCGGCCGGATTACGCTTATTGGCGTATTTACCGGCATTGCCGGAGAAGTCCCGACGGCGGCAATAATGGGCAAGCAGCTAACCGTACGGGGCATCACCGTTGGAAGTCGTGAGCATCAGAAAGAGATGATCCGCGCTTTTGAAGCCTCTGATGTACGTCCCGTTATTGATAAAGTTTTGCCGCTCGGGGAACTGCAGGACGCATTCCGGCATCAGCTTGCCGGTAAGCACATGGGTAAAATTGTCATAGAGATTTAACAAGTCAGGCCAGCGGAAGCTGGCTTTTTTTTTGCACAAAATGCGGTCTCGATCGTGTTCCGGCACCAAGCAGATTGACTTGTAAACGATGCGCTTTAGAATTAAATCATCAACTGATGATTTATGGAGAGTGTGATGAATAAAGTGAAACCAGCTGGCCTGGAAGTTTCACGGCGCTCGCTACTGGCGGGTGCAGTGGGAATGGCCGTTACACATATGATGTTGCCGCGACTGGCATTTGCTCAGAGCGGCAGTACAAACGGGAATCGTATCGTGCAAAATACAAAAATTTATGGCGACAGCGCTTATCCTGTCTGGTATCGGCGTCCGCTGCCTCTTAATGCTCCCCGCGCTCGCTATACCGGTTTTGCTCCCGGCACGACTCTGCTCAAAAAAGGCACCATCCGGCGTGAAGGGGCAAAACCACTGCCCTGCGACATCATCTTTGAGCGGGACGTGGCTCTTAAAATGCGTGACGGTACAACCATTTATACGGATGTTTTTCGGCCGGTAGCGGAAGGGAAATACCCGGCTCTGGTAGCATGGAGTCCATATGGAAAAGAGATAGGCGGTCAGTGGCTGGATGATATACACGAGCGCTCCGGCGTGCCGCTGGAGTGGGTCTCAGAACTTCAGAAGTTTGAAGGCCCCGATCCGGCCTTTTGGGTCAATGAAGGCTACGTAATTCTGAATCCAGATCCACGTGGGGCTTATAAATCTGAAGGTGATATCTCTTACTGGGGACGGCAGCTGGCTGAAGACGGTTATGATTTTATTGAATGGGCCGCGCAGCAGTCATGGTCAAGTGGAAAAGTGGGTATGGCGGGAAACTCCTGGCTTGCCGTCTCGCAGTGGTTTATTGCAGCCGAGCAGCCTCCCCATCTCACGGCTATCGCGCCCTGGGAAGGGTTTGTCGATCATTTCAGAGAAACGGGCAATCGCGGAGGAATACCTGCGCCGGCATTTCCTGAAGTCATACTGAAATCTTTCGCCGGCGAGAACCTTGTCGAAGATCAGCCCCGGATGATTATGGAAAAACAGCTGATGGATGCCTACTGGGAAGACAAAAAGGCAAGGCTTGAGCGTATCAGCATCCCGGCGTACGTTGTCGCAAGCTATACCAATCACGCTCATACCCACGGATCGTTTGCCGGTTACCGTCAGGTAGCTTCAGAAGAAAAATGGCTGAGAGTTAATAACACAAACGAATGGCTGGATTTTTATACGCCTGCCTATTCGCAGGAGCTTCTGGCATTTTTTGACCATTATCTCAAGGGCCATAACAATGGCTGGGAAAACACCCCCCGCGTGCGTATCTGCGTTCTGGATGATGGCGGTACAGATATTGTTGACCGGACTGAAGACAGCTGGCCACTGCCCCATACTCAGCTGAAAAAAATGTTTATTACTTCCGGCGCGCAGCTCAGCCCTCTGGGTCAGAACATACCGGCGTCTCTGTCCTATGACGTTTCCGGTGAAGGAAAAACGGAGCTTCACTTTACCTTCACGCAGGATACAGAGCTCACAGGCTACATGAAACTGAAGCTCTGGGTGGAAGCCCAGGGGGCTGATGATATGGAGCTTGAGGTTGGCGTTGAGAAACGAAGTAAAGACGGAAAACCGTTTGAACGTCTGCTGGGAGAAGGCGTGAAAGGTCCGGTGGTCGCATCAGGTCTACTGAGGGTTTCCCAGCGCGCGCTTGATCCCAGGCTGTCAACTGAAACAGAGCCATTCCACACGCACACCCGTGAAGAGAAGCTGCACGATGGGGAGATTGTACCTGTGGAAATAGGTATCTGGCCGATGAGCATGCTTTATCATGCAGGTGAAAAACTGGTGCTGACCATTGCCGCACATCGCCCAATACCCACAAGTATTGACATGGGGTTTGGCTCTGCCGTTATTGAACTGCCAGCTTCCGGAGGAACCTTTATGCCAGATGAGAAAATTAAACGTATTTCCCTCGGCGGTCCGGCGTCAACGCTTCTGCCATTTGTCAGTGAACAGCAGGTAGCTACCCCGGTGAGCCGGAATGCAGGCTGGCATATCATTCATTTTGGTGGAAAATATGACAGTTACCTTCAGATCCCGGTTGTGAGTAAAATGGGCAGGGTATTTTGATCAGTAAAAAGCACCGGCCTGGTCCGGTGCTTATCAAGACGGAATCACATGAGCTCACAAGACAGCAGACCTTCAGTACGGGGTCGCCGCCCCGGCGGGGCAGTATCAGGGCGGGATGCGCTTCTTCCCGTAGCTACACGTTTTTTTTCACAAAATGGTTATGACGGTACATCTTTACGAAAAATCGCAGCTGAAGCCGGTGTGGATATGGCTCTGGTGGCGCGCCTTTTCGGTTCAAAATCCGATCTCTGGAATGCGGTTCTTGAACATCTGCTGGATAAGCAACGGCATCATCTTGAAGAAATCAGTGCAATTGAAGACTCGTTCAGTATCAATCCAGCTGAAGGGTTTCGCCGGTTTATCCGCCACCTGACCGCTATCAGCGTGGAAATTCCAGAGTTTCCCTCGCTGCTGCTGAACGAGGCGGCGAGGGGCGACGAACGGCTTGAATACCTTCTCCTGCATCTGGTTACGCCGTTTCGTGACAGCTGTCTGCCCGTCATCAGACTGGCGATGGAGAAAGGCATCATCAGAAGTAATCAACCCTCGCTGACTTTTGCATTAATGATTTCAGCAATTTCGTTGCCTTTGGTCACTCCCGGTCTGATCGATCCGGATGCCCCTCAATCCACCTCTCTTTCCTCTGATATTGCTGATGAGGCTATACGTCTGTTCGTTGTCTCTGAACATTCCTGAACCACTGACCTGTCGCATAAGTGCGTCATGCTTTTAGCAGGTGGCGTCTCAAAGAGACCGGCGATGTATGCAGGCAAACCCGTAAAAAGAAAACGCCCACGCAATATATCATCGGTTGATGATATATTGCTGCTATACATGATGCCCGTCCCTGTTTTACTTGTCGGGCCATCATAAAATTTTTCGTTAGCCTGATTATGTCAAAAGAGGAGTAAGCGATGAAAAACGGAATGCTGGCGTTAAGTATGACTGCAGTGATGAACATGGCCACTGCAGCTGACGTTCCTGATAATTTTCTGTGGGGGGCGGCTTCTGCTGCCTATCAGGTTGAGGGAGCAACAAATAAAGACGGTAAAGGCCGGTCTGTATGGGATTACTATCTTGATGAGAAGCACCTGGCCGGCCCCGGCATATCGGGGAGCGTTGCGATTAACTTTTACGACCGTGATCAGTACCTAAAAGATATCCAGCTGTTTAAAGAGCTCGGGCTGAACAGCTACCGCTTCTCTATCGCCTGGACACGTATTATCCCGGACGGACAGGGACCCGTAAATCTGAGGGCGGTTGCGCACTATCGGCAGTTTATTACCGACTTAAAGGCTGCTGGAATAAAGCCTCTGGTAACTCTTTACCATTGGGATATGCCTGAGTCGCTGTCTGCTGCGGGGGGATGGGAAAACCGGGAGTCGGTGGAATGGTTTCAACGTTATGCTGAAGTTATCTTTGCTAACTTCTCCGATCAGGTTGACCAGTTTGTACTGATTAATGAACCAACCGTTGAAGTTGCAACAAAAATCATGGCCGAGAAGCGGCTGAAAGGTGAGGAGCTTACACTCCCTCCTATTGTTCCTGCTGGTCCCTATCTCGAAACTTCCCTGAAGTCCTATAACCATATTCTGCTGGCCTCCGCAGCAGCAGCGGAGAGTTTTAAGGCAAAAGGCTACAAAGGCCGGCTAGGAATTGCTCTGCCATTTTTCCCGGTACTGACGACAGAGAACGCATCAGATAAAGACAAAGCTGATGCCAGACTTGTTGACGCCATTCTTAATCGCTGGTTCCTTGATGCCATGTACAAAGGAAGCTATCCGGCCGATGTTCTCAAGCTGGCAGCAGACCGACACCTGAATATTGACGTCCAGCCAGGAGATGCAGAACGCATTCATGATGCGGGCATGGGTTTTCTGGGCATTAATTACTATGCGCCTTTCTTTATTCGCCATCAGAAAAATGCTTCAGAAGTCTATTCGCCCGAAATAATCTTCCCGAAAAATGAAAAGCTCGCCTTCAATGGCGCAGTAAGACCCGATCAGTTTTCCGCCCTGCTTGAGCGCGTGCGTGATGAGTACGGCAATCCACCGGTCATCATTACAGAAAATGGTGCAGGGTTTGAGGGGGAAGATCAGTTGATGAATGGAAAAGTGAACGATGTAAACCGCTGCCTGTATCTGGTAGACCACATCCATGCAATGAGGGAGTCGATTGCAAGGGGGGCTAATGTACAGGGTTATCACGTCTGGTCCAGTCATGACAATCTGGAATGGTTGAGTGGCTATAAAAGCCGCTTTGGCATGATATACGTGGACTATGATACCCAGAAACGTACACCAAAACTCAGTGCGGAAATCTATGGAAAAATCATCCGCGGTGAAAATATCCGCGATGCTGACTGTAAAGCGGCAAATTAACTTCTGAATCGAAAGCATTCTGTTAGCCGGGCATTGATTAAAATTAACTGAGTCTGATGAGCTGTAGCTTATTGTGAGCAGTTTCTGATGAAGGTTCGCTCCTCGCTCTCAGCAGACCTTCAGCGTCACGTGTTTGTCTGCTGTGTGCCCAGGCAGTGTGAAAACCCTGACCAAAAACTGAAGTGCGCACGTCTACGCAAAATCTGGAATTGATCGACTGGTTAGTAGAGGAGAATTTTACGTATGAGCGCGGTTTTCAGCTCTGTTTTTGGCAGTTTCAGCGGCCAAAAAAGTTTTCACACAACCTGTGCCAGAAGCGGACGCTGCAAATGGCACTCCGCATCGATTATTGAACGATGTTTGAATAGCCAATTGTAAAAATCAATGCTTTTTTAACCCAGTAAATAATGTGAAAATAATTGTGGGATTATAAGTGATTTTTGAGCTGGCCGTTACCTCACAAACGGAAGAACATAATCAAAATACTCTAATCGAGCAGTCCGAAAAACTTTCCAGTGCTTAGCATTAGCCGGTTCATCACGCTTGTTCGTATGAGTTAAAATAAGGCGTCTCTTTGCTCGCGAAACACCGACAAAAAACGCGCAGCGATTTTCTTCTTCTTTACCAAAGAAAGTCTCATTTTCTACAGCCATGATTACAACCGAATCAAACTCTAATCCTTTGCTTTTGTGAATGGTCAAAATTCGCACAGCTTGATCATCTGCAAATCGTTTTAATGCGAGGGGTAAATCAGATTCGATTTCCAATAAATCTTTGATACGTTCTCTGGCATCGCGAATAACCTGTTTCAGACGCTCATGGGACTCATAATCAGGAGATAATGCAACAAGCGTCTGTAAACCTATATGCTTTAAAAGAGCGCGACCAAATCTCCACCATTCAGAAAAGGGCGTTTCCGTTTTTTTTGCATCAGACACTTCCTTACGATGCTTTCTTATAAGTTGATCAAGACCTTTTCGTACGCTGGTCTGAATCTCTTCATTAGCAAAGGGAACCAGCTGGTTCATCAGGCGGATCCAGGCTTTAGGTTCCCGCTGCGCATAAAGACAGGACAGGTAATCAACGATTAAACGAGCCACTGGTTCGACCGTGATGTCCTGCATTTGCTGCTCATTGCGGTAGGGAATTCCGCGCTGCTCTAACTCTCTGAAGAGGTGATCAGCATACAAATCTGGTTGCCTTGAAACCAGGACTGCAATTTCAGCTGGAGGTAGCTGCTCTTTATTTATCCATCCATCAATTAGGTCAGCCAGATAGATAGCTTCAGTTTGACTGTCTTCAAATTTCCAGGCAAAAACCTCCCCTTCGTCCCCTTTCAGTTGATCATCAGGCATTACAGAGTCAGGATCTAACTTACGAATAATTTCGTTCTGAACACGCAGCAATGTTGGTTTTGAGCGGAAATTGCGATACATGTTGAGCGGCACCGCATTAAAGTCCTCTGTGAAGGACTGGAAAATGCCGTCCAGAGCACCTGCCCAAGCCATAATTTTCTGTTTTGTGTCACCGACTGCAGTCAGTCGAATTTTGGTTCCCTGAAAAGCGAGCTTTACCAGTTCATATTGTAAATTTGTGCAGTCCTGAAATTCATCAAGGAAAATGTCACTATAAGTTTGCCGGATTGCATTTCGGGCTATTTGTGACGTTTGCAATATTTTAATTGCACAGGGAACCAGATCGCCGAATGCTATTTCGTGACGAGATGCCCCGCTTTTCTTGTCTACAATGGTGTAACCAGCATCTAAGGCATATTCACCCGTGAGTACCGGCCTAAATCGATCTATGATGCGCTTGGCAAATGCGTGGAAGGTAAAACTGTCAAAGCGAGAAGCCAGATCCCGTCCACACCTGCGTTCAACGCGTTCTGTAAGGTTTCTGCTGGCATCAACCTTAAATGAGATCGCCAGAATCCTTTTGGGGTATCGACATGTTCCTGTTCGCAAAAGGAAGTCAGCACGCTGTGCAAGCATTTCCGTCTTACCCGCCCCCGGTCCGGCAGTCAGTGCCAGGCAACGTTTACTCGCTTTCGCTGCACGTTTCGCATTAGGTTCCAGCGTCAATCCATCTGCGGGCTGCCATTCTTCGACAGTAATCATTCTGGCAGTTCCGAGAGTTTGGCAATAACCGCATCAGCCAACCTGTCCAGTGAATCTGGCATGCTTTTAAGTAGATCAGCATCATTTAGCTGAGTTAACGCCTCAATGTGAGCTGCGGGTTTACTGCCGAGCTTGAAACGTTGGTGATAGGTATTAAAAAGCGCTAATTCAACATCCCTGTACTGAGATGAATCGTAATGACTTTTTCCAAGAACAGCTTTTATAGTTGCATTGTCGGGCTTCTCTTCCTCAACGTTATAGGCTTCTGGGTACGCAAGTAACATTGCAAAGTCTAAATCCATCGGGTAGGAGAAAAACACGCCGCGCTCTTCAAGCATGTCGAGATAATGTTCGAAGTCTCGAATTTTATGTTTTTCATCATCCCATTTTGGAATTCCGTGAGATTCAGGAAGTTTGTAACGCCTTTGACGTTTGGAAAACTGGTCATTTACGTACTTAATTCGCCCCCATCCTGCCCCATGGCGGGCTACATCAAGATCGAGCAGTGTAAAAAAGGGAATCTTTAACGCTGTAAGTAATCGCCAGAAATGGTTTACATGCCGCCCCCCCAAAGGCGCTATCGTGATGGCTGATTCATCAACGGGCGCACCCTTGGCCTGAAGCAAGCGTGGCAGCACAATCTCTTCGCTATCACCTTCGCCAAGCACTACCAGCCTTGAAAAATAGACTTCCGGAAACGCCTGGACGGCTTCCCTCACAAACTTATGTGCCTCATCAGTTTCATCAGGCAATTTAATACAAGTGACCTGTGTCTCTCGTGACTCATTCAGTCGAAGATAACGTATGAACTCAGGTACTACCCGTCGCAGCATTGTGGGCGCATGCGTAGCAATGAGAGCTTGCGCATCCAGGTTTTTTGTCATGACATTTAGGGAGCTAACAATGCGGCCCAAGTAATGTGGTGAAAGGCTGTTTTCTGGCTCCTCAAGGGCTACCAGAGTGAAGACTGGTGGACGTAATTTATCGGGATCAAACGATACATCTTCTTCTGCAAGAACAGCCCTGCCAATAGCCTGAGACGATAAGACAAGAGAAAGGTAAAGCATGGACTTTTGGCCATCGCTCAGCCTTGAAAAATCGACAAATGAGCCATCGTGACTTGGTGTAAATGAAACAGACAGATGCCTTAACAGCGATTCAATTTCTGATGCGACAAAAGTAATTTTAGGGTCAGCAAAAAATTTACCTTTATGCAGCGTTGCCCATGTTGCCTTTAAACTCTCACTGAAAGCATTCACCGAGGGGTTTGCCGCAAGGCTGTCACTTATTTGATCGGTCAGCCCTTTAATCGTTTCGCGCTCAGCGTCCCAACGAACAGCGCGAAGTAAACGCCCTAGTAATGCATTCGCACCGTAAGTAATATGGTCAGCCGGATCGCGTCTGGCAGGCAGATAGTGTACCTGGATATGATTACGTTCAGCGCGTGGAACCTGAGCGACATTCAGAGGCAAGTCATCTCCATCAACTTCCAGGACATATACCAAAGCGTCTTCAATATCTCCATCCAGCCCTATAGTCGCATTAAGGCGAAAACGCACGCGCGGAACCCCATCCGGCTCGTCCAGTCGCATATGACTAAAATGGGGAGCTACGGTACTGTTGTCCTCGTCATCTTCCAGTTCGGGAAACAGAAAATCAGCCTCTATCCACAGCTGGCGCTCAAGCGGAACCTCCTCCTCATCAAAGGGAACGTGGAAATCTGAACGCTGGATCCGCCTTAACGAAGGGTCGAATGCAAAAAGTCGACACAAAGCCTGGAGAACTGCGGTTTTACCTGAACCATTAGGGCCAATGACATATGTTATATCTTCAAGGCTCAGTTCGGTTGATTCATGTCCAAACGACTGAAAACCAGATAAACGAATCGTTTCAAGCTTCATGCGCCTCCCTACACAGATTAATTATATTTCTAAATCAATTACTTAATCCACTTGCCATCTAACAGCGACGTTCTGTTAAACTCAGACAGAAATATGATAATTACAGAAATTTCTTATTCCTTATTCTTAATAAATTTTAATAACAGTTTTAATGAAAACATTAAAGTCATTTTTGTTAATCCAGTCATTAGGTAATCTCGCTCCCCGACAGCAGAGCTGACACTCGGGTTAGGGCAGAACGCAAATAGGCCGAAGCCGGGGGGAAGTGAGAGCTAAAATTAAGCAAAGCGACTCTTGCATAAGGTCGCCCGGGTGGCGGATTTCTGCACGACTTAAGGACCGGGAAACGAAGCAGCATGCAGAGATTTCGACCATGTAAAGCCCCGGATCGCGTCAGTGTTTTGGTTCAGTCCTTAGTAGCCACTTAATTCGCTACCAGGAAGTTAGCTGCATGCCAGTTATTTACCACCAGACACAAGCCACTAGCCCCGAAATGCCGCCTCTGGTGGTCCAGCGTTGCTTACCGGCTTTACGGTTAGTGGAATCGGACTAACGACCCGAAAGTTCAGGGAATCTAGGGTGGCAGAGAAAAAAGGATGTGTAACCGAGTCTCTTACTACCAAGTTTAGGTGACCTGCTCCCTATGACTCAAGACACCTTGATGTAAGTTTGCATTCCGAACTTCCGCTTCTGGCTCGTTGCCGACTATCAAGTGAAATCGTGTTCTAACAGAGAACACTGCCAGATCAAGTCTGCTCTAATGTATCTAAAAGGAATGAGCGGGCTCTTTGCCGCCCGCCCCGCAGTCTGCGAATTTTCCTGACACTGTATGCCAGTAAAATTCGCATTGGAATTATACACCCTAACACCACTGCTACTCCTCCCACCGCTATGTAAGGTTAAAGCCACATTCCTTTGCGGCTTCTTGCCCCTGCCCTCAGGCTTTATCCATTAAATAACTATGCGCTTTTGAGGCGGCGCTGACCGCTTTGAAAACATAGCGCTTGTCGTTTTTTAGCGCCTGGAGCCATGAGGCAATATAGCTTTCATGCTGCACCTCTCCGACAATCCCCAAATCCGCCATCAGAAAAGCACTTCCCAGCTCCGCCACTAATTCCTCCTCCGCATAATCTGCACTGCCGAATTTCCCTTTCATTTCACGGTTAAGGCGTTTTTTACCACCGCTCCAGTGAACCAGCTCATGCAGGCCGGTAGCATAGAAATTAGCTGCATCAGAAAACAGATGGCGCTCTGGTAGCCATACTTGATCAGTTGAGGGTTGGAAAAAGGCGTTTTGTCCTTTCTCAATGATGTTTGCGCCGCTTTTTCGGATAAGATTTTCAGCCTCCGGCAACGGGTCAAAAGTTGCATCCGGGCTGATGGTTTCAGTTGTCAGCGGAAGACCATCAATTTGCTGAACGTTAAACACGGTGAAGGTTTTCAGCATTGGTATCTGGACAATTTCGCCGTCTTCGCTTTCCTTCTCTAAGGTTGCATAGAAAATGGCTGTCGTGCCGTGCTCCCCTTTGCGCACTTGCCCGCCTTCCGCTTGCGCCTGTTTATAGGTCATCCAGCGTGAATCGTTGAATCCTTGCTCTGACGCACTGCCCCACAACAACATGATATTCATCCCACTGTAAGCAGTACCTGTCGCGTAATTTGAAGGTAATCCTGACATACCAGGTACGCGCTGCCACGGGCATGACCACGGCTTAACTCCTGCTTCAAGTGCAGAAATGATGTTGTCAGTGACAGTCTGATAAATATCGGTTTTGGTTTTGGAAAATTTCGTTTTTGAGGAGCCTGACTGCTCCAGCGGGGATACGCTAGTTGCTGCTGCGGTGTTAGGGGCGCTAGTCTGGCTATGCAGGGAAATAGTCATGTTTTTTCTCCGTCAGTGGTGTGATTTTCGTCTTCGTATCGCCTGACGGTTCGCTTTCCCGGCACCGTTCCGGCCAGCAAGGGCGCAGAATGCGTGCTATTTACCCTTGCGGGACGGGTTGTGTTGGGAAACGATTAACCGGAAGCTGATACGAGAACGGAAGTCACCCGGAGAAAAAGCTGTCACTGCATAGGCGGGCGTAGCGCCCCTTGGTTCGCAGCGGTGAAATAGGTGGAGGGTTGAATTTAGCGATGTTAGTTCAAAGCTGAACTGGCAGTATTTTGAGGTAGACCACATAAGATATGGCAGTCTGAATTGCGAGAGGCGGGAACGTTCGAGGCTAATAGACTAGGAATAAAGCTCCACCCAAAGGCTGTGTTTTCAGTAGGATCGTGAACTCTGCTCAGTAAACAGGTAAGTTTTGCAGTCATTGTAAAGTCCTACAATGTCTACAGCTATGTGGCTGTTGTTTACATGTTAACGCAACAATACCCCCGAGGTTTCGCATTAGCCTGTCTTAAGCATTACCAGCCGACTTTGGGCATTTAGCTGATAGCGAATGATTTTATCGATGAAAACCAATAGGCTAAATTTGGTCATGTTTTGGTTTTAACCCTCGCAATATAGAAGTATTATTTTAAGATTAATCTACTTCCACCTGCTTTCCCTCGCCATTTTTCGGCGTATGTGAAAAGTCATCTCTAAGGTTATTGCCCATGGAGTTATGGATATTTATAGCGGCGATTTATGTAATTTATCTATTGTTTTTCAAAAAGAAAAAACATAAATCTGCAGGATCTTATCCTTCCAAAACCGTGAAAGCGCCACCTAAAGAATGGCTTGCTGACATCAAGAAAAAAGAGGCTGTTGTGAGAAAAGATGACAGTGAAGATGATGATCTGGCAACTTTTACACTGGACAGCGGCCGGAGTGTCGAATACAGAGTAACAACGATTCAACCACAGAATCCCCCTAAAACTACTGGTACTTTGGCTCGATGGGTGCTGCCGGGTGAGGTGACTACTGTGGGTGGTGTGAAGATCACCGATGGTAACTTCTACTTCGGACAGCGGATGAAGCCCGCCGGGCAAAGCATGAGCGGCTATTATGATGATGGCAGCGAGGCATCATTAATTGACGGCACGCTTAAGATATACCCAAAACCTTATCTTTACGAAGATAACTCATTGGGATACTGGCCCAGTTATTCCTCGCTTTCACCTGATGCGCGCGGCGCGTATCTAAACTGGCTGGCAAGTGACAGGCATGATGCAGCATGCCCTGTAGGTTACGTTTTTATCTATCTGTATGGCCTGGAAAGAAAGGCACTGGTTGACAGCCGAGATAATAATACTTCTGGCGCTGAGTTCCGTACTCTATTTAATGAAGTATGCCGGTTACGAACGGTTTTCATTGAAAATCGCTCCTTCCGGAATTACTCGTCCCAGTTACTGGAAGCAATGTCTATTCTGCGCCCGGACGTTGGCCTGGTCGATGTTCTTGACCGTGATTTGAGTTCCAGCAAAGATATGCTGTTTAAGCTTGCGCTGGCAAAGGCTGTGGATGCTGGAGTTCCTGTGTCAGCCGATCTGGCGCTAACGTGGGTAACAAACCACACGGAGTATTCGTTACGAACTCCCGCTCGCCGCTGCGCGAAAGAATTTGCTGCACTTTTCAAACGGCGCTATACCCTCAAATACGGTGAGGGTATGGTTGTCAAACCTAATAAAACGCGACTGCGTCTGGATTACACCCCTGCAAGTCCCAGCTTGCGCGGCGTTCGACTTCCTGTACCAGACTTGCCCGACCCTAGTGCATTGAAGGGCCCAGTCCAGAAAATCATGACGCTTGCAGAGATCTGTACAGATGAACTGGATGCTTACAGCCGCTATCTTGGAAGGAAAGGTACGTCAGAAAATGATACTGCGGCAATTATGTTGCTGCCAGTGGAAATCATTAATGAAAGCGCAGGAAAAGTTTTAAGTACATTCAAACGCTGGGCTGATGAAGTGATCGCGAGTCGCATGGGGTTAACCACCGTTGCTGACTTCTGGGCATATATGGAAGCCAAGTGTCCGGCGAAAATCAATAAAAAAGAGGCCGACCTGATGCAGGCCTTTGCACTGAAAATGGGCTACTGCCTGGCACCTGATCCGCTTTACCACCATGTGAAAGCAGAAGCTGACGGCGCACTGGTTTTATTTGCCGCTGGTGAGGGAACGCGCTTACCACCATCTCCGACTTTTATCTCAGCGGTGATGACGCTAAGGCTGGGCTCAATGGTGGCCTTAATCGACAATAGCCTAGATCAGGCCGAGCAGAAAGTGCTGGAAAATGCTATCGACCATAATTCTGGCCTTAACGAAGATGAAAAACGCTCTTTACACGCGTATTTGACATGGCAGCTTCATACCCCGGCAAACATGACTGGAATGAAAAATAGAATAGCGCTGCTGAGTACGATGGAAAAATCAGCAGTAGGTAAGGTTATCGTGGGGGTCGCCTGCTCGGATGGCAGAATTGAGCCTGCCGAAATCAAGCAACTGGAAAAGATTTATTCCGGCTTGGGATTAGACCCTTCAACTATCTCCGGCAACATCCATCAGCATTCTACGGCAGAGGTTACCCAGCTGTCGTCTGCATCAGAGAGCCCTAGGGCCGCTGAGTTCACGCTGGACGCCAGCGTGCTGTCTCGCCATGAGTCGGCCACAGACGATGTCCGTAAATTACTTAGCGCGATTTTCACCGAGGACGATCCGGAATTGCGTGAGAGCACTCCCGTAGCCGGGGCGCAGGATGGTGGCCTTGATAATACACATAGCCAGCTTTACCACAGGCTTCTGGAAAAGGAACAATGGCCTCGTAAAGAGGCGACAGAACTGTGCGAGAATTTTAATTTGATGCTCAACGGTGCACTAGAGGTTATTAATGATTGGTCCTATGCGGTGGTTGATGCACCAGTGCTGGATGACGCCAATGATGATATCTGGGTAGATCTGCAAATTGCCAAAGAATTAGAGGGATAGTTGATGTCTGTGACACGCATAAGAGTTAAAGAACGGGATGCTATTATCCAATCACTGAAGTCTGGTGTAACGCCAAGAATAGGCATTCAGCACATTCAGGTGGGCCGGATGCATGAGATAACGGCCCTCCACCAGGATATTGAGCGGATAGCGGACGGCGGCGCAAGCTTCAGACTTATCATCGGTGAATATGGATCAGGCAAAACGTTCTTTATGAGCGTAGTACGTTCTATTGCACTTGAAAAAAAGCTGGTAACAGTCAGCGCAGACCTTTCCCCCGACAGGCGCATTCACTCATCGGGAGGTCAGGCGCGCAATCTCTACTCAGAACTTATGAAAAACATGTCCACCCGCAACAAACCTGATGGTAATGCGTTACTCAGTGTTGTGGAGAGGTTCGTCACGGAGGCGAGGAAGGAGGCTGATGCGGATGGCACTCCAGTCTCGTCGGTTATTCACCAACGCCTGGCTGCTCTGTCAGACATGGTGGGGGGATATGACTTTGCTAAAGTCATCGATGCCTTCTGGCGCGGACATGAACAGGATAGCGAGACGTTAAAATCCAATGCCATTCGCTGGCTGCGGGGCGAATACACCACAAAAACCGATGCCCGCAACGATCTCGACGTCCGGACGATTATCTCAGATGCCTCGTTCTACGATTCATTGAAGCTGGTAAGCCTGTTTGTCCGTCAGGCAGGCTATGCCGGATTACTGGTCAACCTCGACGAGATGGTAAACCTTTATAAGCTGAACAACACTCAGGCGAGGACGGCGAACTATGAACAGATCCTGCGGATCCTGAATGACTGTCTGCAGGGTTCTGCAGAGAATATTGGTTTTGTTCTTGGAGGCACGCCAGAATTCTTGTTTGATCCGCGTAAGGGGCTTTACAGTTATGAGGCGCTGCAATCGCGTCTGGCGGAAAATCGGTTCGCTCAGAAGGCAGGTGTGATTGACTACTCGTCACCCACGCTACATCTTGCCAGCCTCACCCCAGAGGAATTGTATATTTTACTGAAAAATCTTCGCCATGTTTATGCAGGCGGAGAGCCCGAGAAGTATCTGGTATCGGATGATGCACTTACCGGTTTTCTGCACCACTGCAGTAAAACCATAGGGGATGCTTACTTCCGTACCCCCCGAAATACCATCAAAGGTTTCCTGGACATGCTGGCCGTGCTGGAACAAAACAGCTCGATAAACTGGCAGACGCTAATCTCGGGTGTGGCAATTGAAGATGACAGGCCCAGCGATATGGATGACGGCATTGCACAGGATGAAGATGATGATGACGGCCTGGCCAACTTCAAATTATGAGCAGCGCTTACGATAGTCTCGATCCACGCGTTCGTAAGTGGGTTTATAAGCAGGGCTGGTCTGCCTTAAGACCCCTACAAGAGAGCGCCATCCCGGCAGTTTTAGCCCGTGACCGGGACGTGCTAATTAGTGCAAGCACTGCAGCGGGTAAAACAGAGGCTTTCTTTCTGCCTGCCTGTTCAGCAATTGCAGGTATCACTAACGGGTTTGGTATTGTTTATATCAGCCCACTTAAGGCGCTGATTAACGACCAGTACCGTCGTCTTGAGAGCCTGGGCGAGGCGTTAGATATGCCGGTGACACCCTGGCACGGTGATGTACCACAAAGCATAAAGAAGAAAATCCGCACTAACCCGTCTGGCATCTTGCTTATTACACCGGAATCACTTGAGTCTTTGCTCATAAACTCACCGGGCTGGCTCAAACAGGCGTTCTCGCCAGTGGCCTACATTGTTATTGATGAGTTTCACGCTTTTATTGGTTCTGAGCGCGGCATGCAACTACTCTCGCTTCTCAACAGAATTGATCATGTGCTGGGACGTCATGCGAATCCGGTTCCCCGCGTTGCATTGAGTGCTACGTTAGGAGAACTGGATAAGGTGCCTGAACTGTTGCGTCCGGATAAGCGATTGTCCTGCGAAACTGTGACAGACAATAATAGCTCGTCCACACTGCAGGTGCAGGTCAAAGGCTATCTCGAGCCAGTGACTAAAAAGGGAGAAGAACCTCAACGCTCAGCAGAAGAACAGGTCTGCGCTGACATCTTCAGACTCTGCCGTGGCGACTCCCATTTAGTCTTTGCAAACAGTCGAAAGCGCACTGAAAGCATTGCGGCGACGCTGAGCGACATGTGTGAGGAAAATGTTGTTCCGAATGAATTCTTTCCACATCACGGATCCTTGTCCAGGGAATTACGCGAGACGCTTGAAGCCCGCCTACAGCAGGGGAATTTGCCCACAACAGCAATCTGTACCATGACGCTTGAGCTGGGTATTGATATAGGTAAGGTGCAGTCAGTTATACAGGTCACTCCTCCGCATTCCGTCTCCAGCTTGCGTCAGCGTATGGGCCGGTCAGGGCGACGCGATTCTCCATCGGTTCTGAGAATGCTGATCTCTGAACAAGAACTTACCGCAACCAGCAGCATTGTAGATCACTTGCGGCTGCAGCTTGTCCAGTCGATGGCGATGATCAGATTGATGATCTCTAAGCGATGGTTCGAACCAGCAGATACTCGCCAGATGCACTACTCCACACTGCTGCACCAGATTCTTGCGATCACCGCACAATGGGGCGGAGTTCGAGCCGATCAACTTTGGACGCAATTATGTCAGACCGGTCCGTTCCGAAACATTGACGTAAATGATTTCAAAAGTCTGCTTAAGTATATGGGGGCAAAAAGCCTCCTCACACAACTTGCTAGCGGAGAAATGGTTATCGGGGCTGAGGGGGAAAAACTAACTAACCATTATACGTTTTACGCTGTGTTCAATACTCCAGAAGAATTCCGCATTGTCACAGGAAACCGAACCCTTGGCACAGTGCCTGTGGACTCCCCTCTTCTGCCTGACCAGCATATAATCTTCGGTGGACGACGCTGGAAAGTGACACAGATCGAGGTGGAGAAAAAAGTTATCTATGTTGAGGCGACCAAAGGAGGACAGCCGCCACAGTTTAGTGGTGGGGGTATGTCTGTACATGATGTTGTTCGCCAGGAGATGCTCGCTATCTACAAGGAAAATGATTACCGCATAGCCATAGGTAGCAAGAGAGTCGATTATGCAGATGCCACCGTCAGAAGCCTCTTTGCAGAAGGCTGTAACAACTTTAAGCGTTACAATCTGCAAAACTCCCATTTTATTTCCGACGGCCAGCGTAGTTACGTTCTCCCCTGGATGGGGGATAAAGTCGTTAATACGATAACGGCCTTGCTCATGCGTAGCAGCTTCAAAGCCAGTTCATTTTCCGGTGTTATAGAGATAGAGCACGCAAGTTTGTCATCGGTCCAACATGCGCTAAAAGAAATGCAGTTGTCGGGCTTACCTTCAGCGTCTGAGCTCGCTGCAGATGTTCCAGAAAAATATCTGGATAAATATGACGATTATTTGCCGGAGTCCCTACTTACGAAAGGATATGGGGCAAAGGCGTATGACATAGAAGGCACGCAGATCTGGCTACAGAACAATATGCTGTAATCTATTGTCATAATTAGGGCATAAAGAAATTATTTACACCCTAATTTATTTTCTCACTGATATTTTTATTTACCTGTAGATTTACTCGGTTTTAGCCCCGGTGTGTTACCCGGAGTATCCTTATTATCACGCCGGCGTTTATCAGGTTTTCCTGTCGATTTAGCAATTGGTTTGGGACCAGGTTTAATAGCCATGATAGTTATCCTTTAACGGTTTAAGAGGGAAGCCCTCTACATCGATATATGGGATGTAATGAAAGTTTTCAATTGAGGTGAACTGTCTTCCAACGATTAACTTGTTATTGTGTGAGCTATGCCCAATATTTTTATGGAATGGAACAATGTGTACTGCAATCGGTCTACTATGAGCGAAAAACGCATGTAAACGCCGAATTCAGCAACTTGTTTGCTTTAGCACTTTGTTAGCATTCATTGCTATCACTCAACTCGACGCTGCTTTAATATTTTGCTTATTTCGTTCACTGCCGCCTGCTCTTCTTTTTGGAACGTATTTGGTTCAATGGTCGCAATCAAAGATTGATAACCTAAAAATGCGGAAACAGCTCCCATCAATATCGTAATAAGATCAGTCTTTCCGTTGTACATAGCCCAGATAGCCGCAGCGAAAGCTAACAAAACGGTAAGAGCAAAGAAAGGCTTCAAGCGCTGAATTTTCTTTCGTTGTTCAATTTTGATGTTTTCAGCTCTAAAGGGACGGTCAGCCAGTAATTCTTCGTTTGTGCAATGAATATAGAGTTTAAACTCACTTTTAGAATTATCATTTACGTTAAAATCCCCGCTAACGTTTATGTCACCGCCATTGTTAAAGTCTCTCAATTTTAACTCCATACTCTAACATTCCACGATTGAATGCTAACAATTTAATAGATGGTGCCTCACCCGTAAGTGGTGCACTCCCCACCTTCTTTTCTGATCATTACTCATACCAAATTAACGTCGATATACATCTTTTCAACATGTTTTCCTGAAATAGCCAATACGTCTCCCGATAAAATTTATACATAGAGTGTAAGTATCCCGCTTAGCGGCCACGTCAGAATCAAGCGGTATTTTTGAAAGCTCTTCGTATTCTCATTTGATTTTATCGAGGCTGCTCATTCACACCGTCATTTACCTAAGCGGGTGTATGCAAATTCTCCTAACCCGGCATTTCCTGTTTGCAGGGTTAGAAGGTGTTCAGATTTTTTCAGTCAACCAGCCACGCCTTACGGCAAAGAGTGTATTACTCAACTATTACTCCCTTTTAGATGCCTTCTTGGCATACCAAATGCGGGGGGAAACACCACATCGCTTCAAGATTACATACCGTTCTCGGATGCCAGATGAGTCGCTTGATTTGTATTTTGAGAAACTGAGCGTGAAGATGAGGCCTCGTTTGCTGGATTTGAGCACTTCGTCGAGCCAGTCACGTTCTGCCCACAGGATAGTCCCCTCATCCCGATATTTACTATGAGCATCTGGTTCTTGCCTCCACTCACCCCAGACTCCGCTCTTCAATACCAGTCTATTTGTATGATCATGCCACAGCCGTTCATCATCATCGGAGGCCAGTCCAAGCAACTTGTTGAGAGACAGCCCTAGTTTTGGACGGGCTTTAGCTCCCCGAGCGGCCCACTCTTCACCCTCGTCAATACCAATGGGATATTTCTCCGGTTCCCAAATCAATGGGTTGAACGGATTATTCGCAGTGTAGCGATCAACACGTCCATCTGAACCAAAACGTGGCAACCAAAGATCGTAATCAGGGGACCTTGAAAACTTTGTACATTGCCCGACCGCACCACGCCCCTTAATCAGCGCGGAATCTATACGGACATGTACGCCATCCGGTGAAGTCCAGTAACCGTAAAGCGGTAGGAACTGATCATCCGAGTCTTGGGAAAAACCGACCTTTGCAAACAGCGACTCTTTGCCAAGAAGCGTTTCTTGATTTTCTTTGCGCTCGCCGAGTAGATATGCCCGAGCCTCTTCTGGAACACAGTCTTTATGATCTGATAACCATGAGCCATCATCAAACGAAACATCTTCGTCTTGTAGGAATTCTTGCCAAGGGTTCAGGCCATCCAAATAATAGCATTGCCGTGCCACGGGCAAGGTCTTCACGAGTGTGGTTACTGCAAAAAGGCGAGCATGCCGTTGAATGTGTTCAGCATAGGTCTCGAACTGTTCGTCGGGACGGTAGCGAACCGTTTCGGGAAAATCGGAAATGCTTTTTGCACTTGGCCAACGTTTGATCACTTCATCGGTTATGTAATCACTGGCTTCATTTTTCGATATATCAAAAAGTCTTGCCAAGCTTGGAATATCGGTTTTATCAAATTCATATCCAAAATCAAAATCAGTTCGTCGGTCTTTATTGACCGGCAAGCCATCGCGTTCAACGATACCTTTTAGAGGCGTTTGAACATCTACCCACAGTTTCTCCAGTTCGGAACTCATGAATTTATCGCCCTCGATATGTCTAAGGCATCGGGCAAGATGAAGTTTGTTGAGCACGTGCAAATCGGTTCGCTTTGCTAGCGCTGCAATTTTTGAACTCAGAGGTTTGAGCTTTTCTCCATTGTGCAGAGCCGCGCGCGCCAATCCCATCAACAGCCATTGCTGTGCATTCAGAAAAGCAAAATGATGCTTATCTGAGGCCAGAGATGAGTTGTCAACCGAATCAAAACGATCAAGCAAGCACCCTATATCTTCTGTCAATCCGATATCAAGCATGCCCTTCAGACTTCGTGCGGCACTCCATCTGACAAAGGCATCACTATCACCAAGCAGATGCCAGATGATATCAGCGAGGACGTCACTTTCGTCACTCTTGCCTGCGAACGCAGCGCGATACTCACCTTCGCCAATTTCATCACCAACCTTTGCAACTGAACTGGAAAGCAAGTTCTCAAAAGCATCTAAAGCCGTCGAAGGGTCAGTGTGGCGAGATAGACTGGTCGCCAGTTGAAGCCATTCGTCTCCTCCGAGCTCAAGGCGCTCCTTCGCTACCGTTTCTAAAACAGTTTGCAACACGAATTTTGGATCGCCGCAGAGTTTGGATAGACGAAGGATGTGTCTGGAGATGCCCGAATAGTGGAGCTCGAAAAGCTCGGATCCCTTGAATGCAAAAAGCTTCTTGATCAGATCAGGTGCGCTCTTCGTTGCATGCACCGAACTATTGCCCCAAACCTCCACACATTCGATTATAAGGTCGAGTGCGCGATCAAATTCAAGCTCGGTAGACTCACAAAGAGCCTCAAGAAACTTGACCCTTTTGTCATACGGGCAAGCAGTCTGGAGTTCCTCTAGCAGGCGACTTCTGCTACCGAACAGCAGCCCATCACTGGCCTCAACTTCTTGAATTGCCGCATCCACCGATGATGCAGATGTAAAGTCACATTTGGCAACAATCGCCGCGACGGCTTTGTTTCGAGCCTGTTCATCCTGCTTCTTGCTACGCTCCTGTACTCCGTATTCAGCGCTCGCCCCACCATAATTTCTTTTGGTATTTTCGATAACGCGCCTACGCCGCGCAGCTTCCCACTGACCTTGGAGATGATCACGCAAACTCTCGTCATTGATCTCTTCAACGGCATCCACACAGCCCAGCAGGCTCTCCCATAGCCCTTCCCACCCACCAAAACTGTGCTCTTGATCGAGCTTCGCTGCCACAAGAGAGAAGATTGCAGCCTTTTCCTTAGGATTGGCAATCGAAAGCAGATCGTGCAACCCCTTACCGACTTGCCACTCATGCCAGCCATGATCTTCACATATTGTAAGAAGCACCGCCGCACGGCGCGCATCAAGATGTCCCGCTTTCGCGAGGTAGCAGGCAAGCTGTGGAAGTCCGTAGGAATAATCCACAACATCCTGATCATCCCAGCGTATCAGCTTGTATATCGCCGGAAAGCCGATGGATGAAGCGGCGGCACGTCCGAACAGTGTCCATCCGAACTTTGATGGCTCATGCTGGAAGATCGTCTGACAAAGGTTCATGAGCCGGTGCGAGACCTCCGGCTTCACAAACCCTCCAGGCTGTTCTGCGGCGTAGTGCAAGGCGGAGTAAATCAAGTCGAAGTCATTACCACCCATCTGATCAAGTTGAACCAAACCTTGTGCGTAGTACTCTTGTGCTTCACCAATGTTCATCGGTAGCAACGATGCAGCCAAATCCTGGTAGGACTCGCCGCGTTGTTCGATGTAGTCATCCTTTACTATGTCGCTGGAAATCATCGCGGAGTACGCTCCTGCGACATCGGACAGATTGGGGCACCTAGCGATAAGAGCGAGTACGCTTAGCTTGTCACCCAGCGAAAACCGGTTCAAGCCAATGATTTCTATGAGCTCTTCAGCCTCTTTCTTTTCGACCGTTTCGCAATGGCGAAGCAGCAGTCTGGCAAGCCCAATGCCGACGTGTCGCGCAACATTGTCTCTTCCGGTTTCAGCTCTCCAGTGGACATCGGGTCTCAACGAAGATTTCCAGACAGTCAAGAATTCGGCCAGAACGTCATTTGAAAGCGTAACCTTCGACAGAAGGGCTGCCTCAATAGGTTTGACTAGCTGCAGGACGCAGGCCACGCCCTTCACAATATCTTCTCGTTCATGCCCGGAAAACTGCTTGCGCTTCTCTGGCTTCCGACCCTTTCGCCCCCTGTTGTGGTCTCTTGTCATGATGAGGCTATCAAGGAACGCGCTGAAGTCAGCTTCGGTGGCTATAGATTTTGCCTTTCGCCCTGTTTTCACTTCCTCCGGCAAAAGATGATGAAAAGACAGCTCTTTGCCTGACGACCAGGACGTGATGCAAGCCGATTGAACAGACATCCAAACCCCGTTAATGCCATGACGTTCGCCATAGTCGTAGCATGATGGCCTACGGTGTCGACATAACTTGAGCAACCGCTTCGCGGCCTGCCTTGAATTCACGATTAAGGAGTCCATCGCCGCACCAGCAATAGCCCCCTGCAGCTCCATTTTATAGTCGGAGTTATCTTTCGGAACTTTGTTCTTGTAACTCTGTGAAAGCAAACTCGTCGCTAGCGAAACAGCCTTGAGTTGACTTTTCGAAAGGCCACACTCCTTAGACAGGAGACCGATTTGCAAGGTAAGAGACAGGCACCTTTTCGATGCTGCGAATTTGGCCAGGGTCTGCAAAGCCTCACTTCCATTCGAGACTTCGTGTTGTGCGCAAAGAGTGATCAGTTCTTCAATTACGGAAAGTGCAAACTTGAAACTCCATATCTGGATATTCCGGTTAAACGACGAGTACTCGTTCTTCAGTACACTCAAGAACATAATCGCCGCGACGTCAGATGCCTCCGGCCCCGAGCGGTCAAACCGTTTGGTCTCATCATCATTATTAAGATGCCAATTTATCCACCCAATGGCCCTGTTTTGATGAATGCGCGCTTCGTCCAGTTCATCGGTAAAACTGTAAGCGACGATCAGACGTGCATCACGCCCACCGCGCCAGCCAGATCGATCATTGAACAGGCGGCGAGAGGCATCAGAATCTCCAAGGATCGTCGCCAGTGCCGGAGAACGCCGGATAAACTGATCACCCCTCGCATTTGCCGAGGCTACCTGTGAGAGTTGCATGGTCAAGCTCAGTACTCTGTCTAGGTTGTCGTCTCGTATGGCAAGCGAGAATGCCGCATAAAGACGCGCAAGTTTCAATTTTCGCCGTCCATATTCAGTCTCGATCATAGAAGGAAACTCATCGGAACCAGCAAGCTGATAAGCTCTGTCGCTGTCGCCAATTACCGCAAGGAAATGCGGAAGCGCTTCTGCAGCGTACATTGAATCCTTCTGGCGCGTTAGGAGCCTTTGTGCAATGGACTGCTGGGCTGCAGCCTCTCTTGCATAGTGGTCCTTGATATAGGTTTCAGTGGGTTCGTCGCGAAAAATCGCACCATGTTTGACCAGCTCAAGCATCGGCGCAAGATCGGATGCCGCGCTTTTGACTTGCGTTTCTGACCAGCCCAGAGCCTCAGCAAGTTCAGTTAACGGAATGGGCGGTGGAAGAAGCGACAAAGCGGCGAAGAATTCGCGAATCTCGATCTCAAGCCAGCCTGCCATATGTAGATCCCGGAATATCTTCACGCATTTTTGTGCGATCAATTCTTCGACGAATATTTCGCTCTGCGGCGCATTGCCGGACACATGCGAGTCCCAACTTTCGACGAGGTACTCAAGGACGCGGGCATTTCCTTGCGAACGCGCGAAAACTGCGGAAAATTCTACATCGGTGATATTTTTACGCCTTGTTTCAAGAAAGCTCCAAGTTTCCTCCTTCGTGAATGGTTCGAGCGCGAGACGCTTCGTCTGGCTCTTTCCGATTACACTTTCCATCCTGTGAGGACGCGCAGTAAGCAGAAGCTTCACACCTTCGATAGGTTCTGCGCTCAGCGATGCAAGGAGAAGCCTAGGGAAGGCGATTTCATTTCGCGCCTCGGCTTCCAACTGCGCATTGTCTGCTGCGTCCAAAACAACCAGTATACCTTGCAGTGAAGACTGACTTTTGACAGTCTCGCTCGCCTGCTTGAAACGCTTGCGGGCAATTTCGATCAACCCATATTGATCGCTGTCGGTTGGAAAAAGTGGATCGCAGAGTCCGCGGGTCGCCAGTTCATTGACGATTTGCAGAAGGCCAACCCGAGGAAGGTGACGTGCCTGGGCTTCGGAGCGATACGACCCGCCTCCGAAACAGTCGAACACCACGATTTCGAAAGTATCTGTCAGATATGTGGTCAGGCTCTGGATGAAGACAGTTTTTCCAACACCGCCGTCAGCATGGAGGAATACGGGAAGATTGCTGGCTTCTATCTCGTCTTTGACATCTTGAGAGGCGCTGCGCTCAACGACATCACCAACATCAACAAACCGCGTATCCGCTGGAAATAACTGATCCTCATCACATTCAAGAGCATCGAGGATATCTTCACGCCTGATAGAATTCTTGCCCTGCCCCTCGATTTGCGACTTCTCTCGGACAAGCTCTACGAGTGCAAACAGCCTCCTTGCAGCCAGTCCGCTTGAGTCAGCCGACCAATCACTGATTGTTCGTCGCAAGAATCGGTTCTGCGCAGGCAAATCATTTGTTGCAGCGCGAAACTCGATGAGCAGGAAAATGTCCTCCGCTTCGACCTTCTCTTCCTTGCACCAGGTTTTGAGGTACTCAAGTTGCTTCTTGGCGCTATTGGACCCCGGTGCGCGACCCGATTTCAAGCACGCGATAGCATCCCAAAGCTCACCAGAAAATTCCGCATTCGTCACGAACCCGAATGACAGTTTCTTCACTATGTCTTCATCCGAAATGCTGGCTTTAAAATTTCGCAGTGTTGCGGCGAATTTCTTGATCGTTTTTTTCAGATAGGATGATGTGACGGGCTCGGAAGCTTCCTTGTATTTGAACTGCAAAATCTGCTGGGCTGTGCAGGTTTCGAAAGTATCTCCATTGCCATAATAAAGAACAAGGTCGGCTATATCCTCTGCCTCCTTTCCAAGCTTTAGATCTTCGTTAGGGGATAGGCCTTCGATCACTATCGCGAAAAGATTATCCTTCGGGAACACAAGCTGAAGAGCTCGCCGCGCTGTCCACCTTTCATGAAAAGTGTGTCCCGCACGTGATACTCTGACTTTGTCTACGTTCCTTACTGCTATATTCATAGAAATCTTGACCCTTAAAAATTATTTGATTTCACCATATCCACGTTTAGAGACCCAAGCCAGAACATAATATTGTAACTACTTGAATACTTTGAACGTCCGCTATTGGCGCAGACTGTGTGAAAACCCTTGCCAAAAACTTAGGGCGCGCGTCTACGCAAAATATGAAATTGCTCATTTGATTAGTTAGGGCCAAATTTTACACACGAGTACGGTTTTTAGCTCTATTTTCGGCAGTATCTCTTTGACCAAAAACCTTTTCACACAACATATGCACAGAACAGGCTCCCAGGTATTTTCTCGGGTACAATTCCACTATGAGGACAGAAACAACACTACCCTCGTAGACATAACCATAGTAACGATTACCAAATGAACGTAGACCGCTCAAATCAATTTATGTAACCCGGCCTATTGGTGGTCACTTTGGTGGTCTTGACAAGAGCCGAATTCAGGTTTAGCTTTTTATTCAGCCAGTTACTGGCAAAGGCGATCCCAGTCAGAGGAGCCAATTTTTGTTCCAGGGATGTCTGCCTAAATCCATGGAAGTAGTAAAATCAATAAGATAGTAATAAATACGGTGACACCCCGTTCCGTGTTGTTCTATTGACTGCCACATCATTTGGGGGCTTTATTGGGGGCCTTGACCGGTTCGATATTTACGGAGCCCCCAAATGCCGTTAACCGATACCACCCTTCGTTATGCTAAACCCCGATCAACAGTCTATAAGCTGACTGATACTCAGGGCCTCTACCTACTTGTTAAACCCAATGGTTCAAAACTCTGGCAGCTTAAATACCGCTACGCGGGCAAAGAAAAGAAACTGTCCTTCGGAGCCTACCCTGCAGTTTCGTTGGTTCAGGCCCGGCAACAGCGTGACAGTGCTCGTAGGCTACTCAGTCAAGATACTGATCCTGCCCTTATCCGCAGCCGGGAAAAACAGGCAAAAAAAATGGGCTTCATGCTTGAAGATGTGGCGCGCCAGTGGCATCAGAGTAACCGGACATGGTCGGAAGATCATGCAAAACGGATCTTGCGTAGCCTGGAAATCTATCTTTTCCCTGTTCTAGGAAGGCGTAATATCACCACTATTGAAACCATTGACCTGCTTCATGTGGTTCAGGCAGTCGAGAGAAAAGGATTTTCTGAGGTGGCGTTGCGCCTGCAACAGCGGCTGACCACCATTATGCGTTTTGCCGTTCAGCACCAGATAATCAAATACAACCCCGCGCTGGATTTAGCCGGCGTAGTCTCTACTCCGCCCATGCAACATCGTCCCGCGCTTCCGTTAACATCAGTGCCGGACTTTTTCTCCCGACTTTCAAACGATAAAGGACGCAAGCTGACCCAACTGGCGTTACGCTTGAATTTTTATGTATTTATCCGCTCCAGTGAACTACGGTTTGCCCGTTGGAAGGAAATCGATTTTGATAATGCTGTCTGGGTTATTCCAGCCAGAAGAGATCCTCTCCCTGGAGTTCGTTTTTCCCACCGCGGTACTAAAATGAAAACCCCTCACCTGATCCCTTTATCACATCAGTCACTAGCCCTTCTAAAAGAAATTGAGCAGATTACGGGTCATTTGCCGATTTTGTTTCCCAATGATCACGACCCAAATAAAACCATGAGTGAGAATACGCTGAATAAAATTCTGCAGCGGCTGGGTTATGACACCAAACAGGATGTATGCGTGCATGGTTTTCGGGCAATGGCCTGTAGCGCCTTACTTGAGTCAGGAAAATGGTCACGCGAAGCGATTGAACTCCAGATGAGCCATCAGGAAAGAAATTCGATCAGAGCTGCCTATAGCCATTTAGCCGAGCATCTTGAGGTAAGAAAACTGATGATGCAGTGGTGGGCGGACTATCTGGATGCAAATCAAAATAATTACGTCGCACCCTATTGTTTTTACAGTAAATAATTAAATAGGTTACCTAGAACTAGCCGAAATGTGCAAAATGTCAGCAGATCTTTTAAAATTGGCAATACAACAATAAAATTCTTGCGCTACTTGTTTAGTCGGAAGTCTGCGCCGATATCAACCAACGGTGCTTGGGCCAGTGTTTGAGGCGGGAAGTCGTAAGCGAGATGAGCAACCGCATTGGAGCGCAGGCCAGATTTGTTATCTTGGCGGATGGATGCATACCCAGCCTGATCCATTTACACACGTAAGATTTTGTCACTTTTTGTCCCTTATTGAAAAGGATAAAAAATGGTAGGGTCAAGACTGTACCTTGTTCGTCCCTAATCGAATTTATATTCATTACGATAGCCACTTTCCCAGATGGTAAATGAATGACGAAATGCCATCACTTTTGCCATTTCGCTTGGCGCCTGTCTGTTAATTGGATAGTTCAAATTATGTCTCGTTTTATCAAATCTCTGCTTATAGTCGCCTATTTTTTTGGTTTTATTCATTCGGCCATGGCCGTAACGCCGGTATACGGACCGCAGCTTCAGGGATTCACCTATCCTTATCCACTGCACTATTATTCCTTTACTTCCCAGGGTGTACCCTTGGCAATGGGTTATATGGATATCCCACCACGAGGATCCGCCAACGGCGAGACGGTGGTGCTACTGCATGGGAAAAATTTTTGCGCAGCCACTTGGCAGGATACCATCAAGGCCTTGAGCCAGCATGGTTACCGGGTGATAACGCCCGATCAGATTGGCTTTTGCACTTCAACCAAACCCGAGCATTACCAGTACAGTTTTCAGCAATTGGCCACCAATACCCACTCATTGCTGCTTAGCCTGGGTATCGATAAGGCGATAGTGGTAGGCCATTCTACCGGTGGTATGTTGGCAACGCGCTATGCGTTGATGTATCCCGCCGCAGTGCAAAAGCTGGTGCTGGTGAATCCAATAGGTCTCGAGGATTGGAAAGCACTCGGTGTACCATACCGTACACCCGACCAATGGTATGAACGTGAACTGAAGACTTCCGCCGCTAGCATCCGCCAATACGAACTCACCACCTATTATGTCGGCCACTGGAAGCCAGAATACAACCGTTGGGTGGATATGCTGGCCGGTTTGAATCAAGGGCCAGGGCATCAACTGGTTGCCTGGAATTCGGCGTTAATATACGACATGATTTTTACCCAGCCTGTGGTCTATGAATTCAAGGATTTAAAGGTGCCAACGACGCTGATAATCGGTACGGCGGATACCACCGCCATCGGTAGTGACATTGCGTCTGCGGAGGTAAAAGCAACGCTGGGTCATTATGACCAGCTTGGCAAAGAGACGGTTAAGCGTATACCCGAGGGAAAATTGATTGAGTTCGCGGGTTTGGGGCACGCACCGCAGATGGAAGAGCCGGAGCAGTTCAATAACACTCTTTTGCATGTACTGAACCGATAATTCACTATCAGTGTCTTATAGGCGAAAACCGGCAACCCTGCCAGGTTTTCGCCTTTGAATATTCTGAATCAATATGAGCGGCTAACTATGGAATGACGCATCGGGCTTTCAAATTTCATGCCCGCACCTGATTACGCCCAAAAGAATAAATCATGTCCCGAATCTACATAGTACTAACGTTCAACCTCTCACATGCTGCCCCGTTTAATGCCATATCCAGACACCGGATCATTGGCAAAGGATGACGTTTAGTTAATAAGCCAATATCATGCTGGACAGGGACCAATCGAAAAATGCCAATAGAAACAATCCGATTGAGAATAAGATTGAAAGAAAGCGCCCTCCCTGGACTCGTCAAGCCTCACGAATAACGCATAAAGCGCGTCCTAAAGATCGAAGTTCCATATCCCATGGCTGGATACAAACTTGTATAAATGGGACAAGCCAACTACTTTTTACGAAATGATGAATCTGCAAGCATGTTCATTACCAAAATAAATCCATTTATTCAATAAGTTAACGTTAAAATCGTAAAAGTGCGTGCGGACATACAATATAACATTTCGATATATCAAATCTCTCATTCAACTTTCATTTGAAACTTTAATTACTTATGTACAATATTTATTCCATAATCATCATATACATCTACCGTCGCCGAAGAGTCTTATCTCGTGCATTAATCAAATCAGGCATGTAGGCACTTCCAGCGGGCACCGATTTCCCCCACGAATGGAGATGCAATATGAGGATTCGTCACCTTAAATATTTCTTGGTTATCGCAGAAGAATTGAATTTTACACACGCATCGGAGCGCGTGCATATTGAGCCTTCCTCACTGGCTCACGCTATCCATGACCTAGAGGCACAGCTCAACGTAAAACTACTAAACAAACGTAAAGGAAATATTCAACTAACTTGGCCCGGTGAGGTAATGCTTGAAGAGGCTCGTCGAATGCTATCCTTTTTTGAGGATGCGCAATCTCGGGTACACGCCGCTTCCAACGGCCTGTTCGGCAGGATTCGCATTGGTTTAGCTGACGGACTTACTCAACCACGGCTCACAAAATTGCTTGCGAAAAGCCGTGAAGAAGATCCTACCATCGAAATTCGTATCACTGAAATGACGACCACCGAAATGTGGAGTGCCCTTCGTCACAATCAAATTGATATTGGCATAACCGTAGATGGTGAATTCAAGCAAGGATTCATCGCTCAAAATGTTTGGAACGATTCACCTGCCGTGGCAATACCGACTAATCATCCTCTACTTACCGCCAGTAAAGTGTACTTGCTAGAAGCAATGAAATATCCAATGATTATGTGCCATCCTGAAAAATGTGCGGGTGGTTACAAAGTTGTCTCTCGATGGTTTTCAAGCAGAGCACTTTCTTTGCCTGAAGCGGCCGAATATGTTTCGGGACATGAACAAATGCTGATGCTCGTCGCCGCTGGCTACGGAATCGGAATGGGATTGGCCTCGCAACTTTCTCTCTATACCTACCCAGGGGTGATTGTCAGACCCATGGAAGATGATGTGCCGGAGTCATCAATATGCTTTGTCAGAACGGAGCTAGAACCTGAATGCGCCATCGAGCGTTTTATGCATAGAGCCGAAGTGATTAACAACCTTAAGTAAAATCATGAAATCAATTCCTACCTCTCAGGCATGGTCGATTCATGCGGCCATGTTTTTTTATCATCTTACTGAGAAAATATATCGTTTCGTCAACACTCCTATATGAATTTCCCTTGATCAAAAAAATCCAATCTATCGCAAATTCAACGATAAATTAATCAATATGATCTCTATGAATAGCTCATAATTTTTCCTATGCTGACTGTTTTTTTTCAATTTTTTTCAGCACCATAAAATAAGTGTAGTTAACTAATAATTTAACTTTTTGTTACCTCCTCGTTTCACCATCTATGTTCATTCTTTGGTTCGTGCTACCTCGCTCTTACACCAGCCTGACTAAGCGGTGGAGTACACATTACTCGTCAAAACAATACGGTGAGCTACATGAGCCCATTCTTTGCTGAATTTCCGTGTTGGCTTTCCTGTAATACAGGCTAGTCCCGTGAATGTCACCGTGTACTAAGGAGTAACCAATATGCTTAATAAAACACCTGTTACTGATCAGGAGCATCGCATCCTTCGCCGTGCTGAAGTTGAGGCGAAAACCGGCTTTAAGCGTGCCCATATCTATAACATGATGAAAGAAGGCAAATTCCCCAAAGCCTTGCGACTTGGTATACGCGCCGTCGGATGGGATTCAGCCGAAATTGATCAGTGGATCATGGACCGTCTTAACGAGCGCATCTGACTGCTCCAAGTTTTTCGATAACCAGGAGCAAACTATGCAGGTGATTTCTGTCATTTCGACAAAAGGTGGGGTGGGTAAAACAACCGTCGCCGTGAACCTCGGTGGTTTTATCGCCGATGCCGGACTGCGGGTGCTACTGCTTGATCTGGACATACAACCCACTTTGTCGTCCTACTATGAACTGGTCCACCGTGCCCCTGGCGGTATTTATGAATTTTTGGCCTTCAACAAACGTGATCTTGCGCGCCTGTCTTCCCACACCGCAATCAAACACCTGGAAATGATGTTATCTAACGACGAGCATCGTCAACTGAGGCTGAGATGGATCGCACCAGCGAAAGGGGAAACTGACTATGCCTGATATCTCCCCACAGGATATGGCGGTGAAACTAATGGCCGACGGTTTTACCCGTACTGCCACGGTAGCAAACACCCTAAGCGATCCGATTTCAGATACACCAATAATCGTCACGCTTGACGAACTACGCCCTTATGAACTGGACCCACGCCTAACACGCAATCCACTCTATGAGGAAATAAAGGCCTCCATTCACGAGCGAGGACTTGATGCCCCACCCCCGATTACCCGCCGGCCGGATGCTGACCATTACATCATTCGCAACGGTGGAAACACCCGACTGGCAATACTTCGCGAGCTATGGGCTGAAACAAGGGAAGCGCGTTTCTTCCGTATTTCATGTCTGTTTCGCCCCTGGCCGGACCGTGGCGAAATTATCGCGTTGACCGGCCACCTAGCGGAGGACGAATTACATGGCAGACTATCCTTTATTGAGCGGGCGCTCGGTGTTGAGAGAGCTCGCGAACTCTACGAGCAGGAAACCGGCAAATCGCCATCACAGTCAGAGCTTGCGCGCCGCCTCAAGGCCGATGGGTATCCCGTTCCACAGCCTCACATCAGCCGCATGCAAGAAACCATCCAGTATCTGCTGCCGGCCATCCCGACAGTTCTGTTTGCCGGACTCGGGCGACCACAAATCGAGCAACTGACCAGCCTGCGCCGGGCTGGCGCCAGAGCCTGGGAGTCACTTTGCACGACAAAAAGTTCACCTGTAGATTTCCCCACTTTGTTCCAGGACGTGCTGGCTTTGTTCGACAATGCACCTGGGAACTTCAGCGCTCAACGGGTCCAGGACGAATTGATCGGCCAAATGTCCGAGCTGCTCGGCGTCGAATATGACACATTGGCCTTTGAGATCTTTGATGCTGAAAAGCGCTGGCAAATACTGAGTAGTGAAGCCTCTTCGCCGCCGGTAAACGCGTCTAAGGTAGCCCTCTCAACACCGCAACAGAAAGCGATATCACCCGCTACTTCCAAGGCATCAACCCTATCGCAACCGGCACCAGTCATAATGCCACCGAAAACAGCCGCTATTCCTAGATCTAGCGTGCCGAGTATTATCTCTCCCGTATCATCGCCAAGCGGCGAAACTCCACCGGATGGTCAAGATGAGGGAAATGCCCTACTCGCCTCAGTGCTGCAGGAGCATATCGTCACCCCCGCGGGAACGACAGAAAGGCTTGAGTCGATTCAGCAACTCATTGCCGACCATACCGGTCAAACCCACCCGGACTTCGAACAAAACGTTCTGCGGGCCATCCCCGTGCAGGTTGGCGGTCTTTATCCGATCACCGACATCTGGTACATCGATCCGACGCTGGACGAGCCTGGCCGCTTGCGTACCCATATCGCCCAGTTCGCGAGTGAAATCGCTAGCGAAGCCGGGGATGCTGACAACATTGAAACCTGTGAAATCGGTATTGGTTTTCGGTTCCGTCAGGACGCTGTAGTCTTTGAGCCATTAAGCAGTCCAGTTCTGTCACTGTTACATGCACTGAGTGCGACTTATGATTCCGCTGACTATGCCGCTGCGCGCGCTGAAACGTTGCCCTTGGCAAATGTTCTGGGCCATCTGCTGCTGGGAACTCCAGACCAGGCCAGCCCGTCTCAGGAACAGTTTTACCGGCTCAGCGACAGCGGCCTAGTGAAGCTGTTCCGTTTGCTTAGACTTGCCCGGCGGCTAATGGATATAGAGGCCGGCATCAAAAATAGCGTTAATGCCGTCCACGGGTCATGAGGAGCACCGCTATGTCCGGTCCGCATCCGCTCAACCAGGCAGTGATCGCCCAGGCGCTTCATGATTTGCGCAACGGTCAGTTGCGTCGAGCCAAATCCATGGGATTTGACGATGAGGATTTGGATGCGCTTAAGCGTCCGGCAATGGCTAGCGTACTGGCCAACGCCACCGTGTCTTGGTGCTCCGTCAGCGTGAACCACGATGTGCTACGCCGTTTATTGCGCCAGGTCGACAACGTCACCCAGGAGATCGAACAAATCGATCGACTCCTACGCCTGGGCGCCAGTACCGACCTCATTTGTAAATTCTTTGGCCTGACCCACCAAGAGATAGCACTGCGTCGTAGCATAATCGGTTTGCCCAGGCGTAAGGGCCGCCATCCCATACTGACTGAGGAGCAGGACACCGATTTATGGCACCGCTGGTCCGCCGCCGTGAAAAAATCCGGCATAGCACCGACAAACGATATGGCAATGCTGGACATCGCTGCCGACTTTGCAGAAAACACGGCTCTGCCCCTTTCAGTTATCTGGAATGCCATACGCGGATGGATTGATGAAGGGTTGACCTGATGGATAGTCCACGCCGATCTCGCGGCCCCGTACCGCTGGACGAGCTGTTCGATCAGGCGTTTCAACGCCTCGACATTCAGCACTCGGTTTTGGCCAGACCACTATCCTCGCCGACCGACGGGTTCATTTTCAGTGGCAATAGGCACGATAGCGTGCCGCGCGCCCTGCTGCTCGATAAACGTCTGACCCCACTTGAACGCAACGCCTGGCAGGTCTTCCGGCTTTTGCTCAATGAGGATGGCATCACCGTTTTGCCCACCTACAACCAGTTGGCTCCTTGGCTGGCATCGATGCCATGTGCCGCGCGCGCGTCACATGAAACGGTGGCTCGCGCCCTTACACTGCTGCGGCTGACGCGCTGGCTGAGTCTGGTCAGGCGTCGCCGTGACCCGATGACGGGACGTATACAGGGCAATCTGTATGTCCTGCATGACGAACCGCTCACCCCTTACGAAGCGATCCAGCTTGATACAGATTATTTGGAACTGGCCAGCAAGTCTCTGGCGCATGCCAACAAATCAGTACAGCGTGTGGGCATGCATACCCTGAGAGAATTGACAGAAGACCCCATGCTCAAGGGGCAAGTACTACCAAGTCGCCTGCAGGTATTGTCGCAGCGATTGCAGGCTCAAGGCTGGGACGCGGCATCAAGTTATCCACAAGGAATGGATAATTACGATCCCGAAGACCGGACAAAAGACCTTCTTCGGAATTGTGATGCACCGTCTTCGGGATCCGAAGCAGGTGAGAAAACCAGCAAAACCCACTCTCTTCGGGATCCGAAGGCTGATAGTACAGTACGTAAAAAAGAAAAAATAAAAGAAGTACGTACAGTACCGCGCGCGCAAGGCGTTTTGCACCTACCCGGCCGTTTCATGGCGCTCAGTGCCGAGCAGAAGACTGGCGCACTGGCGGCATTACAATCGCTCGACTCGGAGCTACACCAGGCCATTCTGGAAGAATGGGATGTCCGGTGTGGATCCAAAGAGGTGCGCAATCCAGCCGGCTACTTGTTTGGTATTATTCAGAAGGCCATGCGCGGCGAGTTTCACACCTGGGCGGGACAGAAGACAGCAACGGCAAGCCGAGCACCCGAGCCACAATCTTCGCGACCGGTTGATCTCGAGGGCGCACAAGCGCATATCGCCCGGCTACGCGCCTTACTTCGTTTGTCATAACCGCAACTGATATGAAGACCCCTCTCATAATAAAATTATCATCCGTGTCCGAATGTCTGCTGAATTCCATAGCCGCCTATACCACTGGTATAGCTCTACACACAGCTTTCCGGCACCGAATGGAACATGCAAAGTCCTGACGAAACTTATCCCACAAACAGGCTGTCCGGCAGTGCGGTTTAATGACTGACGGCATTCCGAATAATACCGATGCTAACGACTCATTTCATCAACGATGAGTCATCGCTATGGCAAACGAAACAGAATCTTTGCAGTTGAACCTGGGATCATTACGCAGCGCGATGTCGCTGACACTGCATACCCATCACGCTTCTCGCATCTGGCACGGACGAGCGGCTACCGAGGGCAAGCCTGGCATTGTCGGCTTGAATGGTTTCGTTGCGATAATGAACAAACTCAAACGCGGTGCAGAACAAGACGATCCCTATTCCGATTGGTGGATGCTGCGTATCGAAGACAAACTCGCCGCCACCAGCGAGCAACTCCAGAACCTGCGCGAACAGGTTGACCAGGCGCTGGCAGAGGTGCCACCGGCCCTGTCGCTGGGTGAGAACCTCAACGTGCAACCTGTGAAGTTGCCGCTGTTCGTGGCATCCCAACTCGGCTTCATGGCGGTCTACCTGCTTGCCGATTATGACGATCTGGCCCGGCGCATGATCCTGGCGCATCACACTGCCATGATTGACCGCAGCACGCTGGAGCGCTGGCTTAAAGAAGGCGCGCATGCATTACGTAGTCTTTTCAGTCTGGCGCAACAGTACCGCTACTCTGGCACGAAGCGTGACGATTTTGCCGCGAACAATGCCGCGGCGCGCGTTGTCCTGGAGAAATATGGCGAACTGCCGCAAGACGTGCTTGAAGGCACCCACCGTTCCCGATTTGCGCCGCCACTGCAACATCGGTTGACGATACCCACAACATCACGTCGCGATGAAACTGAACAGGGTGTGACGGATGATAGCCCCGGTCTCGTAGCCGGTACGCCAACCCCTCAGGCTGGATTGCCTAAAGACGAGGCAACCGATTTCGATGACGAAGGGGAGCCAGAATGAACGTTTCGAATCGTTTTGTCGGGCTGGAACAGGCAGACTTCCGCAGTCTGGAACACGCAGCCTACCTAAAAGGCCTTTTAAGACCTTTTAAAGGTAAGGGGAGTCTGGAGGACTGGGCCAGCCAATGTATTTCACTGCGCGACGACCTGATCGCACTGGCGCAACGGCGAGTGATGCCGCAGACCGACACCTACCCATTCAACCTGCTATACGTGCAACTGGCCCAGCAAAAGACTGGCGCAGGGACGACCTTCCTACGCTGGCGCAACCCTGACCGTTCCAGGATGGGTGTAGGACTGTGGGAAGAACTGATGAACAGCTCATTACAAAGAATGCCCTCTACCCTTCGTGAGAACCTTTACGCCATTGAGCAACAACGCATCGTACTCAACATGCAAATCAGCCTCACCCATCACTTCGCCCGACAGGCTATGGACTGCGCCAGCAAAATGGCACAGGCCGAAGCAGTTTACCAGCGGTACAACATGACCCACACCACTGAGGAACACAACCTATGAGCACACATTTCTACGGCGAGGGCAATATTGGTTCTGCGCCAGAATTCCGGGAGTTTCCAAACGGCAACGAGGGGCCGCGTCGGCTGCTGCGCCTGAACATCTATTTCGACAACCCGGTACCGATCAAGGATGGCGGCTTTGAGGATCGCGGAGGCTTCTGGGCCCCGGTGGAGATCTGGCATCGTGATGCCCAACACTGGGCCGGTCTTTACCAAAGGGGGATGAGGGTGCTAGTTGAAGGCCGCACAGTACGCGATGAATGGGAAGACGCCGACGAGAACGAACGCGTGACGTTCAAAATTGAGGCTCGTCGTGTCGGCATACTGCCGTACCGCGTCGAGTCGCTGAAGCTCAGTCCGAAACCGACGGCGGAAGAACAAGCGGCGGTTAAGTAATTAAGCAGTTTTACAGGCGAAACTTGTGAACTAGGGCCGCCTGTGCGCCCAGAACGGGACTATTATCGGTTGCAAGGTGTACAAGCCGGCAGCCCAGCAGTTGGGGGGGAAATCCTCGAATTAGGGATTCTTCCGGAAATCCCTTTACGATTCAAAGGATTAATCCAAAAAGACTTCCTCGTTTAAGTCCGGACGGATCTCGATACTAAATCTACCGTCATCCCTAATTGACCATTTTTTAATCAAGTCTTTATTCTGGAATGCTGCCAGCAAGGATGATGCCTCCTCAATATTAACGAGGGTGAGTGTTGCCTTATATTTCTGATTGAAGATTTTGGAGTATTCTTTTTCACTTAGATACTCTACTAAAACAGCAACATCTGCTCTTCGATTATAGCTAGCATCCAGTAACTTAATAATTATTTTTATTTTAAGTGAGTCATTATCTGATATCGCAATGATAGACTGCATCACTTCATGTGAAGTAGCAAGATTGTCAAGAAACGATGCATTATACTTATCATGATATCTTACCAGCAGAGTAGCCTTTTCTTTCGTATTGAATTTATCGGAATTATTTATGGCCTGTAGCATTTTCTCAAGGAATGTATCTTCGGCAGATGAATGAAGATAGTAATTGGTATCGCGGAAAAACTCTTCTTTATTTTTTGAAAACCAGTTAACAAAAACCTCTACGACGGCAACTTCATTTAATTTAATGAAAAGCTCAGAGATTTTATCAAATACATCTGAATCAAGGGTAAGTTTATTGTTTTTAACAAGCCTATTGAAGTTATCAATACTAAGTCGCTCGTCAAACTCATGGATATTTATATAGACAGATTTCATGGCTTCAGCATATGCACTGTCGCTGAGCTTATCATTACAAATGACCTTCATATAAAGGAGGTCATAATTTGCTCCATCAACTACTCCGGCGTCTCGATTGCTTAGGTATATCGCATGCTGCTCAATATAGCCTGTCAGAACGTCTTGATTGCAGTCTTCATAAATGTAGGCAAGAAGCGTTTCCCAGCTTGGTGCAACACGGTCGTAGCGATAAAACATGTCATGGTAAGAAAGGAGATCTTCCCCCACATCTACCGCTTCAGTAAAGCGGCCAAGGTCTGAAACGGTAAACGTCATGTTTTTAAGGATCTCAATCCTGAGTGCATCGCTCAGCGCAGGGTGTTTGAGCATTTTCACTACCGTTGCGCTATCCTCTTCTGAATCAATAAAGATGTCGCGCACAAAAGTATCAATATTATTGTCAACATACTCTCTTACTGTATTTAGCTGGTGTTCATTAATTAACGAAAAGGGTGTTTTATCAACCTGTTCGCAATCAATATTTTTATTTTCCAGCAATGCAGAGACAACGATCCTATAGTTCGATTTTGTGAAAGTGTACATAAAGTTATTTGCCACAAACTTTAAAGCCTGATACTCAATATCAACAACAGGCAATGCAACTTCATCATATACAACACCGAGCGATTTTATGTTATCTAAAAATGGATTTATCGTTGCGGCATCAAGACTGGATATAATACCATAACCCCTATTTTTCACGAATGTTTGGTATTTGTTTCGTTGTATAGATGCTTTGAGGCTGACATAGGCTATCATATTAACCGTAATTTTGGTTTGTATAACACCTGTTCCACTTTCTTCAAGAACTGATACCATTTTGTCGAGATAACGGTTTTCTTCCAGTGCAGCCTTGATGAATTGTACAAATAATGAAGGTTGAACAAATTTAGTATCTAATACTGTAAACACAGGTATTATTTTTGTTGAATATTTATTAAAAATCGCCGAGATCATTTCATCAAGATTTGAAATACAATTGTTCAGCATATACGCAACAACTTGGTGGTGTATCGCTCCCTCACGATATATAAAATGCTGGCTTACCAATTCTGCAAGAACTTCTTTTTCATTATCAAGAGAATAGTTATCATTAGCTTCTTCGCAACTTATATATCTACCTACTGATTTAATGTAATCATTGTCATTAACGGAAATGGAACCCTCTTGGAATATAGAACGGAACATCATGAAATCCTGCATCAGAAAACCATTCGCAAGCAAATAGTAAAGTGCTTCAAATCCTCCGTGACGAAGACCTGAGCGGATAGTCTTGAGTTGCTCTTCCCCAATAATATCGGGATCATTCATACTTTCAAAATATTGCTCAGCTAGCTCCTTGAATTTGACCCATCCGATCAACTTCGTTAGCTCTGATAATGATATCGCATTACGTGTTCGGATGTTTTCCTTTACCATTTCTATTTCAGACAGTATTTTCTTGTATTCGGCATCCCTGCCAGAGGCTACTAACACTGCTCTGCGGTTATACTCATCAATTACATTGCTTTTTCCGAACTCTATGTAATGATCCCCATATCTCTTGTCGATAAGCCCAATATATGTTTTCTTTGATGAACTGAAGAAGGAAACGAAATCACTTTGGTTAACACATAGACCATCAGCGTTATAGTAGGTTTTACTAGAATAAGAATTTTCTGCAAGTGCAAAATTTACAATGCTCCATAATTCCTTCGAGACATATCTACAAATAATTTCTTCTCTTACATCTGAATCCGAGGTGGCTTTTTCTTTTTTAATAATTTCAAGTTTAATAGATAATTTATCTAATTTATCATCAAGGGAGGAAAAATATTCTTCATGTAGCTTCCTTTGCCGATAATCATTTATGAACGAATAAAGGACACCAGATTTCTTATCAACGAGATTATAATCCTGGGCGTACAGATTTTTATAAAAAACCAGTGCAAATATTTTTGCATCATTATGATTATTATCAACAACCTGCTTGAATAGATTGAATTCATTGGCAATGTTTTGTAATGAGCGCATATCGCTTATATACAATGATGTTTGCTTAAGAAGACTATCTTCTGCAACTGGGAAATCTTTAAGTTTGTTTTTCAGATGCGTGTAAGCGTTTCGGCTATCCATGATTGGGATAATTGGAAGAATGAAGTCGAAAAATTTAGTCCGTACATCAGCCCCCAAAAAAATATCATCTCTGCATGCGTACACGAATCTGACAGGTTCGCTCCCGATATTATTATTCACAATCTGGTTGATCTCTCTAAGTTTTACAAAAACCTCTGTATTACCCAGTCTATCTAGATCTTCAAAAACAACTATTTTCCGTCTTGTCCGGGAGAAAAAGTAGACGATTTCATCCATGCAATTATTGAGCAGTGATGGTGAATCCTGGGTGGTTATATCAGCGCTACCTTGCAAAAATGCTATTTTGCTGAGTTTTAATTTCTTATCAAAAATACCAGCTTTGGATGCCACGCTGACAATACTGAACAAAGTTATTAATGCAAAAACCGATGATAGTCCAAACCGTAAAAGATAAATGCTTTTAAAATAGAGAATATTATCTGCTTCAGCGCCAAAAAACGTTAGTATTTTTGGGGTAAACACTGATAAAAAGAAAAGAGATAACGGGACTACAATTCCTAGGGAAGAGATGAACAGTGAAATTATATGCTTTTTGTTTCTGTTCTGAATTCGGTCTATTCGAGAATCGGGAAGGTTTTCACGACTTTCCTTGTAAAGGATCTGCTGCAGTATACTGAGCTCAACCTCAGCATTTTCATGTGGTTGTTTGTTCCCTTTTTCCGATATATCAAAATCGGCCAATGAAACATTGATATACCCGTTTTCGTAACGTGTATTCAAATAAGAAAGAATTACCGTACTTTTACCGGCCCCATAAGGACCAGTGATAGCAATATTCTTGGTGTCTTTCTTTGAAAAGGCGAAATCCAAGGCTTTGAAGTATTCACGGACGCGTTCGTCGGTTATTATTTTTGGTGTCAGCGTGTCATAAGTTACATCATCTTCTGCGCTCTCAATGACAGGCTGACGGCGAAAATATGTCTGAATTTTGCTAAACAGCCCTTTTATCCTGCATGAAAGTATCATCTATTTTCCTTCATCCTCATAGGATAAGCCTTATTTATTAGTATGGTTTACAAATTAGGATTTTCGACCAGTTATTTCTTAACATGCCTATGATAATATTACATTTTCCCCTTCGATGGTACTAATAACGATGATAAAATTACATGTTGTAAATCAAAGGAATCGATAACTACAGCCATGTTAATTTAAGTTGTCGCTAACGCACCTCTTAACCAGTCGGTCATGAAACTTCTGATTAGCCTGTTCTAGCTCCCCCGATGATGTTAAGAGTCCCCAGTATGCGATCGAATTGAGTCCGACCAATGCAGCTGTGGGCATGTGGGTTGTTGATGCGAAAAAAATCGCATTATTTTTTATAAAATATCAGTTGTCCCACCCGTTTTGGTTTTTATTAGCGTACTGATAAATGAGATTTTTAGTTGAGTTCTGCGTTTCTGACCATACCTCGACCTGAGACGTCCTCCTATGGGTCTGCTAATAGAATACGGTAGCGACCTGATCCCGGTTTTCTGCTGACTGTGAAGACTCAATCACACAGATTGTTATGCATCCTGTAATCACATGTTTGCCGGAACTCAAATGCGAATTTATCTGTGCGAGAAACCGTCTCAGGGTAAAGACATCGGGCGCGTTCTGGGCGCAAAGCAGCGCGCCGATGGCTACCTCAATGGGCCGGGAGTCGTCGTAACATGGTGCATCGGCCATCTCGTCGAGGCCGCGCCGCCAGAAACTTACAGTAAGCAGTACAAGCGCTGGTCCATTGAGCAGTTGCCCATCATTCCCGAACGCTGGCATGTTGAGATCAAATCCAAAACGGCCTCCCAGTTCAAGGTCGTCAAGGCGCTGCTGGCTAAGGCCACCGAACTCATTATAGCGACCGACGCCGACCGAGAAGGCGAGCTAATCGCCCGCGAGCTCATCGACTTATGTGGCTATCACGGGCCAATTCAACGCCTGTGGCTGTCGGCACTGAACGATGCGTCCATCCGCAAAGCGCTCAGTGCGTTGAGGCCTTCAGCCGAAACGTTACCAATGTACTATTCGGCTCTGGCGCGCTCCCGAGCCGATTGGCTGGTTGGCATAAATCTGAGCCGTCTGTTCACCGTTTTGGGACGCCAGGCCGGCTATGATGGCGTATTCTCGGTCGGCCGCGTTCAAACGCCGACACTAAGGCTGATTGTTGACCGCGACCGCGAAATCGCGCGATTTGTGCCCTTGGCTTTCTGGGCCATCGGCGTGACGCTGTCGGCAAATGGACAACCGTTCACTGCGGAATGGATTGCGCCTGACGCCTGTAGCGACGGCAATGGCAGATGCCTGCAGGAGAGCGCCGCGCAACAAGCGACACAACGTATTCGCGCGGCCGGTACTGCTCAGATAATATCAGTCGACACAGAGCGGATGCGTGAAGGCCCACCGCTGCCTTTCGACCTCAGCACGCTTCAGGAAGTCGGCTCCAGGCAGTTGGGACTCGACGTGCAGGAGACACTGGACATTGCTCAGGTATTGTACGAGACGCATAAAGCGACCACTTATCCGCGCTCCGATTCAGGCTTTCTACCTGAAAGCATGCTGACCGAAGTGTCCACGGTCCTCGACAGCCTGCTCAAAACCGACCCCACGCTGCAACCGTTCATCGACCAGCTCGATCGCAACCAACGCTCGCGTGCCTGGAACGACAGCAAAGTCACGGCACACCACGGTATTATTCCAACGTTGGAGCCGGTCGATTTTTCGAAGCTGAACGAGAAAGAGCGGGCAGTTTACCGGCTAATCCGTGCGCATTATCTTGCACAATTTTTTCCCCACCACGAATTCGACCGCACCACCGCGCGTCTCACCTGTGGTGGTCAAATGCTCCAGGCCGTAGGCAAGCAGGTGATCATTCCAGGCTGGCATCTGGTGCTGACCGAGCCGCAGCCGGATAATGATGGCGACGTTGCTGCCAGCAGCCAAGTATTGCCTGCGCTATACCAGGGTCTGTCATGCCATGTGAACGGTATCGATCTCAAGGCACTCAAAACGCTGCCCCCAAGGCATTACACGCAGGGAGAGCTCGTTAAAGCGATGAAGGGTGTCGCCAAATTGGTATCCGATCCTCGCCTGCAACAGAAACTTAAAGACACTGTGGGCATCGGCACCGAGGCAACACGAGCAAACATCATCAGTGGCCTGCTGACCCGCGGCTACCTGCTGAAGAAAGGCCGGGCGATCCGCGCTTCAGACGCGGCGTTTACACTCATTGACGCTGTACCGGCGGCTATTGCCGATCCGGGCACAACCGCAATCTGGGAGCAGGCTCTGGACAGGATTGAGGCCGGACAACTGACGTTGGACATATTCATCGAAAAGCAATCCATCTGGCTGACTCAATTGGTTCAGCAATACCGCGGCTTTACCTTGTCCATCCAGGCCCCTGAAGGCCCAGCCTGCCCGATTTGCGGGGCCGCGACGCGGCAGCGTACCGGCAAAACCGGCGTCTTTTGGTCATGTAGCCGTTATCCCGATTGCAAAGGCACCGTGTCGATCGAATCCTCCGGAGGCGAACGCACAACCGCCCGCAAGCGGCGTGCGGCTCCCAAGGCGTGTTGAGATCAGATAAGTGCTGCTCGTACCGCGATTTCCCGCGGTCGTCAGGCATTGTCCCGCAAACAGCGGGGTATCCCGAGCATGTCCCCACCTTCTGCAAAGGCATGTATCCCGCCAATACTTCGTGTTGCTGGTAGGGATGGAGGTATTTTTCTGCCTGGTTGCGTAGGCGCAACCTGTTGATCAACGATGTCTACGTCCGACCCGAAGGGTCTCCTAGTGACTTGTGCGCGAGATGCCAGGAGACCCCTCGGGGACGACGGTGTTCGATACCGGTACCCGCCGGTGAAACAATGGGTTCCTTTTGTGCGCGGATGTGCGCCGAGCGATACCGACCCCAGCCACGAAACGGGTCGGGTGAGATCTGTTTCAGCGACAGGCCTTGACGACGGCCAAGTCTCTGCAACAGCCACGGGTGGTCCCTCTTTCCCCCGCTGGAGGCATGCTGCCTCCGGCGCCCTGTTCCTCTCCTTCTTAAGATTGAACGTCGTCGGCCCCACAAGCCGGCCAGCATCGGCGCCTTCGCCCCAACCAGAACAGGAGATGACCCATGAACCATCCACCGCTTAAATATGGCAGTGTGTGCAGCGGCATCGAAGCCGTGAGCCTCGCCTGGCAGCCCTTGGGCATGATGCCAGCTTGGTTCTCGTAGATTGAACCGTTTCCCTGCGCTGTCCTCGCCCACCATCACCCACAGGTCCCGAACCTGGGCGATATGACCACCATCGCTGCCCGCATACGCGACGGCAGCGTCTATGCACCCGACATTCTGGTAGGCGGTACCCCTGCCAGGCCTTCAGCATTGCCGGCGTTCGCCAGGGTCTGTCAGACCCACGCGGCGCGCTGACTATCAACTATATGGAGTTAGCCGATGCAATCGATCAAACCAGAGAAGAGCAACACCAACAACCGTCGGTCGTTGTCTGGGAAAACGTCCCAGGCGTCCTCAGCGACCACCCTCTTTCAAGAGGGTGTTTTCATATACACAATCCTTTATGTTAAGGAAAGAATATCAAGATTAATGGTTTATCCCTGCCTTGAGTCTCCGTACAATACCGGCTTTAGATAATATTATCTGATGATGCGCTAAGTTAAGGAAAAGTATGCCGTCACACCAGAACCAGGATCTTACAGAAGAAGTTGCTGGTTTTTTAGCCCATTTCTCATTTTGCGCTCTGGTGGCGCTGAATTTGGCTCGTCAGGACGGGCGCGCCGGCAATACCGTGTCAGACCATCTGTTTTTGATGCGCTGGCTTGAAGGCGCTCAGCGGCAAAAACGCTTCCCCCGGGAAGTCGCCGCCGAGATGCTTTTACTTCAGCGTTTAGGCAAAAAAAATGGCCCTCCAGCTAATTTGCCTAAAAAACTGCAACACCTATGGGAAATTTGTACCGGTATTCGACCGCAACTCAGCGATGTGGCTCTATTAAACACTGCCATTGCGCAATTAAAAGAAAACGGTTGGCTCAACGAATTACTCAGCCAAGCGGAATGGCGCCAGGGTATTCCGACGGATATTGTGCATTCCGGCATTAATGCCATCCTGGCCGAACGCCTGGCGATTGAATCAGCATTCAGCAAAAACGGCATGCTAATGTCTCCCCTGGAGTTTTTGATTTGCGGTGACGCCGCCGCTGCCATCAATGCGTTCACCGACGTTTCATTGACCTTGAGCTCCACATCAGAACCACAAAAATTCCAACTGCTGCCGCCGGTAGCGGCCATAAAGACAGCATGAAGCAAGCTAGGGATCTCACAAGGCATATTCAATTGGATAATGTTGCCTCTTTTGAGAATCAAGACAAATGCCCATCAGGGCACTCCAAAGCCCTGCGTATATATATGGCTAATGGGATTATACGTTTGTCGTCGAATATATCGAGATGCTCTATCACTATCGGAAATAGCGCGTGTTTAAACGGAACTGAAGCTACCATTCACTTGGAAATTGCGTCATACCCCCACCCTGAAATTCATTAGGGCGACGGTTGAATCCATAGCGACTATAAAACTCATCTTTTCCCAGTGCCGCCATTAGCCCTATCACGGAGCCTGGCTTTGCTGTGGCATGCAAGAATGCCATGACCTCATCCATTAATCGTTTTCCGTATCCTTGGCCGCGCAGACGCTCAATTACGCTCACATCCTGAATATAAAAGGCCAGACCACCGTCACCGACCACCTGCGCCTTACCAACCAATTGCCCCGACTGACGCAGGGTGACTGAGAAAAGGGAATGTTGTAAAGCCAAGGTGGTTATGTCGGATGCTGCACTTCCCCACCCCAGGGTTATGCGCATAGCATTGTATTCATCTGCCCCGGGAATTTCATGACGAAGTGTGATCTTCAATTATCCATTCCTTATTTATCCTGACTTTGGCCTGGGAAATTTATACTTTTTATTTTTATTAGGTGATCAATATATAACATTTTTCCCTTGTATCTTTGTAGGAATTATCCTTTTCCTGCCCCTAGTGGTGGGACTCTTTTCTCTACTTCTTTACTCATCCTATTTTAACGATGGGGGTTAAAGAACGGCGCACCCAGATTATCGTTGGCAATACACCCTTTCAATGACGCATCAATAAGGGATGCTTCAACTGCGGATTTATCGTCGCTGACTTTGCCAGGAAATGCCAGTCTGACGCATTGTTCTGCTGACGCTGTCAGTAACATACCCAGGTAGTCCCGGCCTTTAAGACTACGGTGCGACCTGTCGTGCTGGCCATTATCCTCTCCGACGCTTTTCGCGTCTTGTTACTCACCCCTCAAGGGCATCTTCCCTTGCAGGGCGGGTGCCCTTGGTTTCCACAAGGAGTTCCCATGGATCATCAAGCCATTCGTACCCTGATGCCAAAGCTCGTATCGGGTCATATTCCTCGCAATAGCCGGACGTTCAAATTTCGAGTCTTCGACGGGCAGCCGCAGCCGTCCACACTCGGCTTCTACATTGATCCCAAACCGTTCGAAGGCAAAATTATCGCCAAGACCGACGAGGCCATCATCGTCAAAACCGGGCGTGCCGACTTCGCTGCTCTGGATCGTCATTTGGCCACCCAGGAGCCGGACGAAGGCGCGAAGGTGCTGGTTCAACCCTACGCTCGTCGGCGTTTCGACGGTCAGCGCGCGGATACACCCGAAGAGCGCACAGAGTTCGCCTCGGACGGTACGCCCTACATTGTCAAAACGTACATTCTCGGATCAGCACCTGCGAAGTTGCCGGTCCCTGAACTGCGTTGCCCGGAGCTGCAGGAACTAGTTCATCAATTGGAGCAATTGCCTGTATCCGATGGTTTCCGGCGCATAACCCACATGCTTGTGGATGCGGGTGCCAAGGACTTCAACTGGGTCGATCCGCTGCCGCGCGACATCATCAAGACGCCGCCGGCGGTAAGCTTCACCGTTTCCACGGCGAAATTCCAGGGCCAGGTCACCGTGCTCTATAAGCGCGGCGATGACCTCTATGCCGTGGAACTACGTCGCGGCGAAGAGCTGGTCCAACGAGTAGATGAGATTTTCTTCGATATGCTCGGGGAAACGCTGGAACGTCTGATCGATGACGGTACCTGGAAGCAAATCCGGATAGAAGTCGTTTCTGAAAAACGTAGGGTAACTGGTAATTGAAACCGATATGTGACGTTTATTCCAACATAGCCTCCGCAGCCGGGGGCTTTTTTTCAACCCTTAACCCCACACTTTCGTCCGCTCAAGGTGGGCATATCGCCACGAATACGGACACCGGGCAGTACCAATTATTGGTCGATCTCAAGCGGAACATGCGGCACGCTTTGACCATGTTCCGCTGACGATGTCAGCGACATGCCAGGCAGCTTTTGGTCTTTGAAGTTGCGCACAATTTACCGTGTGACCGAACCAGTTCGCACCGCATCCTCGCGCGAACGGCCACCGACCTGTCGGTGGTGATGCTTGCTTTATTCCCTTAACCCACCGCGGTGTTACACACTTTCCCTCAGGGGCGAGTGTGTCCGCTTTTTTGTCCCCAAGCCTGGAGATCACCATGACTATCTCAACCACCGAAAAATCTTTCTTCGATCTGCACATCTCGGGTCTCGGATATCTCAATCGTATCCGCGAAGTGAAACCCAAGAAAGGCGATGCTTTTCTTGCCTGTGACATTGCAGCGCTTAACGGTCCCAGCGATGACGCCTCATATGTACGTTTCGATACGCGTGTATCGGGTTCGGAAGCGCAGCACCTGGTTCGTCGCTGCATCGACGCCGTTGAGGCGGAGAAGAAAGTGATGATCGGGTTCCGCCTCGGCGACCTGTGGACCGACACCTTCACTTATTCCAAGGGGAAGCGTGCCGGCGAACAAGGTGTAAGTCTCAAAGCTCGGTTGCTTTTCATCAGTTGGATCAAGGTAGATGGCAAACAGGTTTATAAGGCCGAGACGAAGTCGACCGATACTGGCGATCATGAAGCGCAAACCACTGCGACGTCCGTTGCACCTTTATCACAGGAAGAGCCAGAACCCTCCACACCTGCTACCGAAGCCGCCGCTAATACCTCCGTATCAGCCGTTGCCGAATCGTTCTGATCGCAAGGCCCCTCCCAGGGGCCGTTTTTTTCCCGACAAAAAACCGGACAGGGTTGGTTTCCCATTGTCTGCTGTCGTCGTAGCTTTTGCCTGCGAAGGTGGAACAAAAGACCAAGGGAACCAAACTATGCCATCATTTTTTTCCTACCCCGGCGACATCAAGAATGCTAGCCTGACTGGACTGGCGCTCGTGGCCGGGTTGTTGGCGGGATGCGCGGTTGCGCCAACATCCGCCCCCACGCCCACTCCGCCACGGGACACACCAAAGGTGGTAGCCCTATCCGGCCCGGAATTCGTACCCGTCGTCCGCTACGGGCGCTATACCCTGGTCGAACTCGTTCCACAACCAGCTCAGCGTGATCTGCTGTTGCAGGTCATCGACGTTTCGGTACCGTCCGCATTTAACGCCAACGTGGGCGATGCCCTGCGACATGTGCTGATGCGCACCGGTTACCAGCTTTGCCACACGCCCGAAACCGCATCGCTGTATGCGCTGCCACTGCCTGCCGCTCACTTTCGCTTCGGCCCCCTGCTGCTGCGCGACGCACTGCTGATGCTGGTTGGTCCGGCATGGGACCTCTCGGTAGACGACGCGAACCGGAAGGTCTGTTTCGACCGGCACGTCGCAACGAAGCACATACACGATGCCATCGCCGGCCAGACCGGGGGCGGTGTTCCCTCCTCCGCTAAAAACGCACAGTCGGTAACGGCGAATGAATCGCCGCCCAGGAAACTGCAACCATGAACATTCAACAAAGCGAGGCCGGACAGGGCCGCCATTCGAGCTGGCTGAAGATCGCGGCTGCCGTCTGGCTGTTCACCATCAGTTTTCTTACGATCACCAATACCGTCGGCATTTCACAGCAGAGTCCTCAGCAACAGATTGCCGCGCTGGACGCCAGGTTCGAGATTTTTGCCGGACGGATGGCAGATATTGAGCAACAGGCCAATGCGGACAAACGCCAGCCAAAACCGGTCACTCACGCCGAATTCACCAGCGCACACCAGGCGCTTCAGGCACGTATCGAGCGGTTTGAACAAACGCATACCGCTGATGCGCAGACCAGAGACCTTCGGGCACTCCAGCGTCGCGTCGAATCTCTTGAACGTCTCGCCAATGCTCTTCAGAAATCCACTCCGGTCGCGACAGTACGCCGCCCGGCAGAGAAGGCGTCGAGACCTTCGATGCCGAACCTACCGTTTCGTGTGGTCGGGGTGGAACTCCGCGGCGGCGAGCGACTGCTGTCGGTCGTGCCACCGGCATCGACATCGCTCAACGATATGCGCCTACTGCGTCAGGGGGACGCCGAGAGTGGATGGATATTGCAATCCATTGAGGCTGATGCCGCGCTGTTTCGCGCCGGCGGCCAGGCGCGGCGCGTGCCGTTGGCCCGGGAGTAACCCATGGCTCCGCGACTGCTCTCCTCTGCCGCGTTCGTCGCCAGTCTCATGTTTTTTGGCGCTGGCCTGACTACGGCACAACCTATGGCGACCACCCCTTCTCGCCTGATCCCTAGCCAACTTCGTCCGAGTATGGCTACCGTCTCTGACGAACGCCAAGCGCAGGACTGGGGGCTGCGCCCAGAAGAGTGGACACGCTACCGGGAACTGATGAAAGGACCGCTCGGTATCTGGTCGCCCAACATTGATCCGCTGACCGCACTCGGCATCGAAGCGCGCAGCGATGAAGAGCGGGACCATTACGCCGAACTGCAGGCGCGAGCGGAAGCCCGCCGCGTGGAGAAGATCCTGGCTTATCAACGTGCCTATGATACTGCCTGGTTAAGGCTGTTCCCCGGCCAGCAGCGCGTGAACTTTCCTGGCACTCCATCGCCCGATACCCGCAACACGGGCTCTGACCGTCTGGCGGTGTTTATCAAAGCGAACTGCCCGCCCTGCCAACAGCGCGTGCAGCAACTGCAGGCCGCAGGGACGGCTATTGATATTTACATGGTCGGCAGCCGGCAGGACGATGAGCGCATCCGCACGTGGGCGACGCAGGCCGGTATCGACCCGGTGAAAGTGCGTGAACGTACTATCACGCTCAACCACGACAGCGGCCGCTGGCTCTCGCTTGGCCTGCCCGGCAACCTGCCTGCGGTAGTGCGTGAGGTGAACGGCCAATGGCAGCGGCAGTAAACACCCCATACCGACTTTGGGCGGCAACAGCGGCTTTGCTGCTGACGCTTGGCACCGGAACCGGCCGCGCCCTGGAGGTGCCACCGCCAGCCTACCAGCTCGCTGCACAGCAGGCGGGCGTGCCGTCTCCGGTCCTCTACGCCGTTGCCCTGCAGGAAAGCGGTACCCGGCTTCGCGGAAGGATCGTGCCTTGGCCGTGGACAATCAATGTTGCTGGCCGCGCCGAGCGTTATGCCACCCATGCCGAAGCTTGTGCCGGCATTCGCCGGGCATTATCCCGGGTTCCTGCAAACCGTATCGACGCAGGCCTTGCACAAGTCAACTTGGGTTACCAGGCCCATCGCTACAACGGCCCCTGTGAAGTACTCGATCCCTATCGGAATCTCGCGATCGCCGCACAAATCCTGCGCGAACAGCATACCCCCGGTGAGGACTGGCTACTCGCTATCGGGCGTTATTACCGGCCCGCTGGCGGCGCCCCCGCTGCGCGCTACCGCCGCAGCGTCAACCAGCACCTTGCGCGTGTCCTTGGCCCCGGAATATCCCTGACTTCTGCGCGGAGTATCACACCATGAAGAAAATATTCTTCCTGCTACTCACCTTGGCGCTGTTTCACTCGACAGCCTTCGCCCAATCCCCCTCTACAAATTTGATCGTCGTTGAAGATCGCGGTGGTGTCTCGGCACTGCCCTATTATCGGGCGCTCGCCCCTCAGGAACTGGCACCATCAGAAGATCATGAACCGGCCCCTACCCCACACAAGGGTGGCCCGGCCGATGCCGAGGCATCTATGCTGCCGATACGCTCCATGCTACTTTCGCCTGGTGTAGAATCGCAACGCATCATTCGCGCACCCGGCCTGTCGCCGCTATTTCTTATCGGGGATGATGAAAGCTCACGCACCTGGTTGCAGCAGCATCGTGTCGCGCTGAGCGAACTCAACGCCATAGGCCTGATCGTCAACGTAGAGACGGCCGAGGCACTGGCCTCCCTGCGACACCTCGCCCCGGATCTTAGGCTCTCGCCTGTTCCTGCCGACGACTTGGCCCAGCGGCTCGGCATTCGCCACTACCCGGTGCTCATCACCGCCACCGGCATCGAACCCTGACGTGAAGTACGTGCTATGGCCCATTCCGTTGAAGTTTTGCTACGCCCCGCGGTGGAGTTGTATACCGTGGCGATCTGCACCGCCGCCGCGACGCTGTGCCTGGTGGCACCGTGGTCGCTCGCGCTGAGCCCGCGACTCGGCCACGGCTCCGCACTGGCTTTCCTGACCTTCGGTATCATCCGCTTTCGTGATGCCTGGACCATCCTGCGTTACCGCCGCAATATCCGCCGCTTGCCTCGCTACATGATTACCAGCCGCGACGTGCCGGTAAGCCAGCAAAGGCTGTTCGTCGGACGGGGCTTTCGGTGGGACCAGCGGCACACCCACCGGCTGATGCAGACCTATCGGCCAGAGTTTCGCCGTTACGTGGAACCCACGACACCCTACCGCCTGGCCCGGCGCCTTGAGGAACGACTGGAGTTTGCACCATTCCCGCTTTCCCGGCTCGCGCGACTGACGTCCTGGGATACACCATGTAACCCTGTACGACCGTTGCCCCCTGTCGGAGGTATGCCGCGACTGCACGGCATCGAACCCCATGAGATGGATGTCACACTACCTCTGGGCGAACGCGTCGGGCACAGCCTTGTGCTGGGAACAACGCGCGTGGGTAAGACGCGGCTGGCCGAGTTGTTCATTACTCAGGATATCCGGCGCAAGAACGCCCTTGGCGAGCACGAGGTGGTCATCGTTTTCGATCCCAAAGGCGACGCCGACCTGCTTAAGCGCATGTATGTAGAGGCCAGACGCGCCGGGCGTGAAGGCGAATTTTATGTTTTTCACCTGGGATGGCCGGATATTTCCGCGCGCTACAACGCCGTAGGGCGTTTCGGCCGCATCTCGGAGGTCGCCACACGCATCGCCGGGCAGCTTTCCGGCGAAGGGAACTCTGCAGCTTTTCGTGAGTTTGCCTGGCGTTTTGTCAACATCATTGCCCGCGCTTTGGTCGAGTTGGGGCAACGCCCCGACTATCTGCTGATCCAGCGTCACGTCATCAACATTGATGCCCTTTTCATGGAGTATGCCGCACAATTTTTTGCCAAGACTGAGCCTAAGGCCTGGGACATCATTGTCCAACTCGAAGCCAAGCTCAACGACAAGAATATCCCACGTAATATGATCGGGCGTGAAAAGCGCGTCATCGCCATTGAACAGTATTTGTCCCAGGTGCGTGTATACGACCCGGTGCTGGATGGTTTGAGGTCTGCGGTTCGTTACGACCGCACCTATTTCGACAAAATAGTGGCAAGCCTGCTGCCGCTACTGGAAAAACTTACCACCGGCAAGACTGCACAGTTGCTGGCACCGGACTATGCCGATTTGAATGACCCACGACCCATCTTCGACTGGATGCAGATCATCCGCAAACGTGCGGTGGTTTATGTCGGACTGGACGCATTGTCCGACGCTGAAGTCGCTGCCGCGGTGGGCAACTCCATGTTCAGCGACCTGGTCTCAGTCGCTGGACATATCTACAAGTTCGGCGTCGACGATGGGCTTCCCGGTGTGGCCAGCGATGTGAAGGTGCCAATTAACGTCCACGCGGACGAATTCAATGAGCTGATGGGCGATGAGTTCATCCCTATGGTCAACAAAGGCGGCGGCGCCGGTATACAGGTCACGGCTTATACCCAAACGCTCTCGGACATCGAAGCCCGCATCGGCAATCGCGCCAAGGCCGGCCAGGTGGTCGGCAACTTCAATAACCTCTTCATGTTACGCGTGCGCGAAACGGCAACTGCCGAACTGCTGACGCGCCAACTGCCAAAAGTGGAGGTCTACGCCACCTCGCTCATGAGTGGTGCAACCGACAGTTCAGATCCTCATGGCAATACCGCGTTTACCTCCAACACCCAAGACCGCATCAGCAGCACAAGCGTACCGCTGATTGAGCCGGCGCATGTCGTCGGGTTACCCAAAGGACAATGCTTTGCGCTGATTGAGGGGGGTAACCTCTGGAAAGTACGGATGCCCCTACCGGCCCATGATCCTGATGAGGACATGCCAAAGGATTTACAAGAGCTGGCCGGTTACATGCGTCAACGCTACGTCGAAGCCGGCGACTGGTGGGACCACCAAGCGGGACCACAGCTTCAGAATACTGAACTGCCGGCGGATCTGGCAGAGGGATCCCTTCAAATGGCGAATGCCGATGAGGAGAAGAAAGGATGAGAGACCCCGCCGTTGTAGCACAGAAGCAGCAGGCGCGGCAGCAGGGCCTGGTCATCGGCCTGATAACGCTGCCTTTCCGGTTTTTAGGTGTGTTATGCGGCTCGCTGCTGCTGTGTATCGTCATTGAGTGTATCGGCACGCACTTTTTTTGGTCTGAACAGGGCTGGCATCATGCTCAGGGCATGTTGCAATATGAAATGACCCAATTCTCTGGGTATTTCATACGTAGCGTTTTGGTACAGGAGCCTGGTCGAACCGCGACTTGGCTGGTCGAAAAGGCCTACAGCTGGCTGTTTGTCAAGAGCGGTCTACTGAACTGGATTCAGGACGCGGCAACACAGGCCAAAGCAAGCGCTCGCAATCAGACCCAAGACTTTCGCTACTACCTGTGTCTGGTCTACATCCATCTGGAGGACGACTTGATCGCTGCCACGTACACTATCCTGATTTTCTTGGTGCGCTTGCTGGTGCTGTGCCTGACCTTGCCGTTATTCGTAATGGCCACATTTGTTGGTTTTGTGGACGGACTCGTTCGGCGTGATGTCCGCCGCTTTAGTGCTGGCCGGGAATCGGGGTTTGTTTACCATCGGGTGAGAGCTAGCCTAAGGCCTTTAACCGTTTTGCCTTGGGTAACTTACCTTGCAATGCCGGTAAGCATTCATCCGTTGCTGATCTTGCTGCCCTGCGCCATTGCATTGAGTATCGCGACAGCCGTCACGGCAAGCACGTTCAAAAAATATTTATGATTGATCATGTTCTTCACAGGAAAAAACTGTACATGGCATTTTCACTTGACTATGATTGCGTTGCGCTTATATCAAAACCCACTGTCAGAAGTTGTCGAGAATAAATTTATAACCAACGAAAAAAAGAACATTTAAATTCACAGCTTAGGCATGGTCAAATGAGACTTCAAACCGTTAGGCTTTTGAATTTCCAATCTTTTGGCAATAAATCTACAGAGCTATTACTTAAAAACACGACATATTTAATCGGCCCGAATGGTTCCGGTAAAACAGCTGCACTACAGGCGCTGTGCCGACTTTTTGCATTCGACCCATCATTGCGTAGAATCAGACGCTCGGACTTCCACGTCCCGTTCGATGAGAAAGCTGCGCCGAATGAGCGACAACTCTGGATAGAAGCAGACTTCTTATTTCCAGAATTAGCCAAGGATGAAGATAACAGCACAGTAGCGCCTCATTTTGGACATATGCGGCTCGATGAACCAGGTGGGATCCCTCGTGTGCGTTATCGTCTCAGTGCCAACATGGGTATTGATGGAGATATCGAAGAAAAATTCGTTTATGTTTTGGATGTGAATGAAGATAATTCTCCGCTTAATACATCAGAAGTACCGCGGACCGAACGTAACCACATCCACGTTCACTACCTGCCGGCAAGGCGCGATCCTGCTGACCATATTGCTTATAGCGCCAATGCATTACTTGGGCGAATACTTCGTTCAGTAAATTGGGACAATGAACGCGATGCGATTAAGGGGCTAACTGATCAAATCAGCAACAATTTGGCTGCCAACCCATCGATAAATGCATTCAGTGAGAGCCTTAAAAAAGCATGGGGGGCGCTACATAAAGGCCGTTTTTTTGCCGATCCTAAGATCACGTTTGTGGCCTCCGAGATTGAGGCCTTGTTGCGTCACATGTCAGTTTCATTCTCCCCAGGACACGATGAAAATCTGGTAGATTTTTCTCGGTTGAGCGACGGTCAGAAGTCGATGCTTTACCTGTCGCTTGTTCTTTCATCTCAGGCAATAGGCAGATCAGTGCTTGCCGGTGATAATGCATCTTTTGACCCGGATAAATTACGACCGCCTGTTTTCACGCTGGTTGCCGTTGAAGAGCCTGAGAACAGTCTTTCACCTCATTATCTTGGGCGAATTGTAAACGCACTAAATACGATGGCTGAAAATGAGGATGCCCAAGCCCTTATAGCCACGCATGCCCCCTCCATGTTGAGACGTGTTGCACCCGAACATATACGCTATTTACGCCTCACTGAAACCCGAACGACACATATTTCGCGCATCCGTTTACCCAAGATGGCTGACGAAGCTCATAAATTTGTCCGCGAGGCTGTCCAGGCATTTCCAGAAATCTATTTCTCGCGCTTAGTTGTTTTGGGTGAAGGGGATAGCGAAGAAATTGTGCTGCCACGTATTCTACAAGCGAAAGGTGCACCGGTTGACGAATATGCAATCACAATAGCGCCGTTGGGAGGTAGACATGTCAACCATTTCTGGCGGCTTCTTTCAGTTCTAAAAATACCCTATATCACCCTACTCGATCTCGATGTGGCAAGGTATCAAGGGGGCTGGGGACGGATCAAGTACACTAATGATCAATTAAGCGAATATCAACCAGACAAAAAACTTCCCCCGAATTTTCAAATTCCGAATTGGAATTCGGATAAAAAAATGATCCGCAATAATCTTAACTACCTTGATGAACTCGAAAAACGGGATATCTATTTTTCTTTCCCGATGGATTTGGACTTCTCCATGCTGCTTGCCTACCCTGCTGCATATGATGTACAGAAAGATCAGTCCGATGAAGCAATAGTTAGAGCTGTTTTAGGTAAAAGTCACCATGAGGCTTCCCAATACAGCAAAAACGAACTAAAGCTTTTCAACACCTACCACCAACGTTTCAAGCTTGGTAGTAAACCAGCTGCACATATTGAAGCATTGGCTCGTCTAAACGACGCTGAATTACTTGCAAACATGCCCGCATCGCTTCAAAGATTGGCGGACGCAATCATTCTCAGAATTGCGGAGTTGCCCGAATGATTGCGATTGATACCTGGACTCCTGCCGATGGACTCACGCTAGAACCCAACGCTCTGCGGGCAGCGAAAGCCCGGAAGCGTTGCCTTGCACTAACAGCAGGGCCGGGCGCGGGCAAAACTGAAATGCTCGCGCAAAGAGCGGATTTCTTATTGCGTACTGGCAGTTGTCGCTACCCAAAGCGGATTCTCGCGATTTCTTTTAAGGTGGATGCCAGTAAGAATCTGAAGAAACGGGTTCTGCAGCGTTGCGGCTTCAATCTCGCCTCACGGTTCGACAGTTATACCTTTCATGCCTTTGCTAAACGTATCATCGACAGATTCCGACCTATTCTGACAGGCAATGACGCCCTAGATATAGATTACAAAATTGGCGATAGAAAATTTATCCGAAAGCAGATTGAATTCAGTGACCTAGTGCCACTTGCAATCCAGATCCTCAATAAATCGGTCATGGCCAGAAATGCGGTTCGTCAGACTTACAGCGATGTTTTTCTTGATGAATTTCAAGATTGTACCAACCAGCAATACGAACTTTTGAAAATTGCATTTAAGGGCACAGCCATTCGATTGACCGCTGTTGGTGATACCAAACAAAAAATCATGGGCTGGGCTGGTGCCCTTGATGGCATATTTAAGACTTTCGTCACAGATTTTGCTGCGGTACCGCTCAATATGTACCGTAATTTCCGCTCAAAGCCGCGTTTGCTGCGCATGCAAAACGAGATCATTCGTAAGCTAGATCCAGCATCGGTCATGCCAGATGAGCAAATCGTTGGTGATGAAGGTGAGGTTTTCGCGTGGCGTTTTGAAGATAGTCGCGACGAGGCAGAATACCTAGCAAATTTGATTTCAGTATGGGTGAAAACAGAACATGTGCCACTTTCGGAAATTGCTATCCTGGTTTCCAAGCAACTAGATTTATATGCCGAACATCTTATGACAGAGCTAGATGCGCGGGGCATCCCATTTCGCAACGAGCAGCAAATGCAGGACATTACGTCGGAACCCGCAGCTCGATTAATCGTGGATTATTTATCTTGTATCTATAGTCAGCGAGAACCTAAAGCCTGGATAAGACTGATGGCTCAGTTAAGCCCGTTTGCTGATGACGAAATGCAGGCTAACTTTAGACAAAGTTTAGACCGAATGCTCAAACAAAACCGAAATAGCGTTGCCAGCGTAGAAATGATTGGCGACTCATTCTCAGGATGGTGGGAGCTGGTAGGAACCTTTTTGAAAAAACTCGGTATGGAAACTCTCACCTCGTTATCACCAGACTATGAATCGCATGATCGGCTCAATGAAATTATCCAAGAAACCAAGACACGCATTGAGGAACTGCTAAAACTTGAACCAAACCTGCCGAAGGCACTTGAACGCTTTTCTGATGACCAAGCAGTACGTATTTTGACCATCCACAAATGCAAAGGTCTGGAATTTGACTCAGTTGTCATAATGGCCGTCGAAAATGAAATATTTTTCGGTGATCAAGATGCCAATCGCTGCGCATTTTTCGTTGGTGTGTCCCGTGCCAAGAGACGACTTGTCCTCACATATGCCAATAGACGATCGCGCCCGGATGGATATACTAAGCGCTGGGACGAGGAACGTTCTTTTCAGAAGGAATATTTCAGCTACGCATTACCCTTTATTTGAATTAGTTATTGCTCAATCTGACAGTCCGCTAAGAACTCAGGCTGTGTGAAAAACCCTAACCAAAAACTGAAATGTGCGCATCTACGCAAAGTATGAAATTGATCTACTGGTTAGTTAGAGCCGAATATTACGTATGAGCGCGATTTTCAGTTCTTTTTTGGCAGTCTCATCGACCAAAAACGTTTTCACACAACCTGAGCGTGAAGCGGGAATTGGTACCCACAACACCGAGAAGAAGGAATATTGTATGAAATATCCTGAGTTTCTATCTTCAGCGAAGAGACATAATTATACATGTAAAGTCTTAAATGAAAAAATAGAAAGTCTAATCAATGATGAGTTGAGTGCTGATGAATATAAATTTCTGGTTGGATCTTTATATTATCTGGCAGGATATATCATAGAATGCTCATTAAAATTCAAAATATTTGAAATAAGTCAGTTTAATAAAACATCTGAAGTAGATGAGTGTGAGTGTACAAAATTAGGTATTGACTACAAAAAAAGAATAAAAACTCATAACTTTTCCAAGCTTCAGGATTATTTAGACTCATTAATAAGTGATGTAAGTTATAAGAGCGATAAAGAGGAAGTAAATAAATTGCTAAAACAATGGTCTCCTGAAATTAGATATTCAAATATAGATCTTGATTACAGTAAAGTAAAAACTCTTTATGCACACACAAATAATTTCCTGAAAAGGATGTAGGTATATAATGCTAAAATCAATCGATTTGATAAATAGACTACATGATGATTTAATGGAAAATATAAACCAAAAAAACATTCATGATTTTTACATCGAGTTACGAATAAATCAAACCATTGATGCTTATATTGTTAGTGACAGTATAAAAAATATTGATGAGCTTTTTTTAAAATCTATTAATAGCGAAGAGTTAAAAAATAAAAATATTGACGTTACATTTTTAAGCGTAAAAAATTCGCAAGACGATGATTATGAACATTTATTCAAAGGTGTAAAAAAATCTCTTGGATTAAGACGTTCATTGGGCGCACTTTTTAACATAAAAAATAATAGTATGCAGAGGAGGAGTAATTTAGTCACCTTTTTTAGTTATAAAGGAGGAGTTGGGAGAACAACTTCACTGGCTTTGACGGCTACCTATTTGTCACGTCAAGGTAAGAGTATTTTTGTTATTGACTGCGATTTCGAAGCTCCAGGATTGATTAATTTTTTTAACAGTTCTCAAACTATTAGCAATAAAAATGGTTTAGTGGAATATCTCAATGATAAAGAGTTTGTCGAAAATTGTAATATTGAGGAATATGTATACAATATTGAAAAGAACTATTCGGGTAGCGGCACAATTAATATGCTGCCTGCGGGAAATATCCTGCATAATGATGAAGATTTGGAAAATTATCTTGAAGGTCTTGCAAAAATAGATTTGCAAGGCTCTAGACTTGTTAACATCTTAGACAAGTTGTTAAATGATGTAAATACAAAATATAATCCTGACGTAATATTAATTGATTCAAGAACAGGTTTTAACAATGTTTTCGGTGCTTTGGCTCAAATATCTAATACAGTAATTGTTTTAGCTGGTGATGATGCACAAAACCAGCCTGGTATTGAATACGTGACTAAAACGTTAAATGAAACTAGTGTTAACTCATGTTTTATTCTATCTATTTTAAGTAGTAACTTCAGTCGCCGATATAATAATTTTGTTAATCAAATTCAAGGCCTATCATCATTTGATGCGGAAATTTTTTATTTCGACCGCCAAAATACGTTGGAATTTATTGGCACACAACTAGAAGATAAAGATGATTTAGATGATTTTATAAACGGCGAAAATGGCTCCACACAATATCAAAAGTTTTTTAAATATATTCATGAAGTAACATCTCACTCTGTACAATTGTTCAAAGGACATAATACTAGCCCAAAGGAAGTTAAAGAAAATGAGCTACTCCTATCTCCAATTGAGAAAGTAAAGGCTGAAACTACGGAAACTACGGAAACTACGGAAACTACGGAACAAATAGAAGAAAATACAACGTTAGATTCTTCGCTGCAAGATAAGATATTAAATAATATAAAATATAAACTACCTAACCTATATGCAGAAAACATCAGGTATTCAGACGAATATATTAGCAAGTACTTTTACTTTCGTCCCTGTATGGAGGATTTATTTATACCAGAAAAAAACATACTTCTTGGGGATAAGGGAACAGGAAAAACAGCTTTCTATAAAGCTCTTCAAATCGATAGTTTTTTTAGTATGTTAACAGCTAAAGCGCAAAAAAATCATTTAGATTACCATGTATTGAATGTTACAAATTTTGAAAATGATAATTTTGAATTTATAGGCTTCGATAGTTATATCAAAGATGAGCTTTTCATTAAAAGATTTTGGATGTTTTATATTTGGAATGCAATTTGCTCTAGGGGGACGTTTGGTGGAGATAATAATGAATTATTAATAAATCTTGACAGCTTCGGCGCACAAGACAAGATCATAAACCTTATCAATGACTCTAATTCTTATGCGAAAATTGAAGAAGAGCTAAATAGCATAAATAATAAATTGAAAAGCGAAGATAAAAGACTAATTGTGACATTTGATCAACTAGATAATATTGTAAAACCATTCCTTTGGAATGATGTCGTTTCTCCATTAGTTAAAATTGCAATGAGATTTTCATACGACAATATTCATCCTAAACTTTTCTTGCGTCGAGATCTTTATGAACGATTGGGTAATCTCACTAATAAGAGTTCCTTTAGTGCTAGAGTTATAAATTTGGAATGGTCTCAAGATGAGATATTTTCATTTTTTCTAAAAATAGTATTTAGCTATTCCAAAGATAGCTTCTTTGAATTCTTATTTAAATCTCTTTCAAGTTCCTCTCTTGTATCCCAGATACGGAAAAAACTGAAGACAAAGGATTTTGAACACAATCAAATTCCGCTGGATAAATATTTAATTCAACCCGTAATCAATGCTTTTTTTGGTGACCCAAGGATGAAAAGCAATGGCAGGGTAAGTACAGCTTATGAAGATTTATATCGCAATATACAAAGTGCAGATAAGACTGTAAATTTACGCCCTTTTATTGACTTATTGATTAATGCCATAAAAGAGCAGGATGAACAAGATTATGAAAAGAAATTTAGGAAAAACTCCATATTAGGTTTAGCTTATTGCACTAGTAGTCACGTCAGGAAAAGTGCTGTAGTTAACTACTTAGAAGATTTATGGAATGAAAAAGGGAATGAGTTTGTCAAATATTTCTGTTTAGACCTATCTAATAATAAGGTTAATGCAGAATATAAAAAAAATGTTTTGAACGAACATGCTTTTGATAAACTGCTTGAAGAGGTGAAACGTAACCATAGCGATGATGAAATTATTAAAAATGGGACTTTAGAAGAGTTTAAACAAGTTTTAATAGCTAATAAAATAATTACACCGTATATGGTTGGGAGCAAGACTAAATACGGATTTGCTTATCTATATACTAATTATCTAGGAATGTAAAAGCTCAACGTATTGCTATTCTAAGCAGTGTTCCGCACTGCTAGAATGGAAGTGACAACAGATTTAAGGACAAATATAAATTGACTTGATCAGTATTTCCCTGTTGTTAGGAATGTAGGGATATGAACTCTTCAAATCTAAGGAATTTTACAGTAAAGAGATCTTGTTGTAGGCGTTGATAGATTTTATCATCAGAAATAAACAGATCGACGCCGTCGCTATAAGCTAAATGTGTTATGTCATGTCCATCATTCCTGCCGGGCTGGCGGCCGTTCGCCATTGCATCCAGAACATAAGAAGTTAGGCAATATAAATAGTTCGTCAAGGGATTGGAATTATTGTAATGCTCAATTGCCTTCATGTATTCTGGGGTGAATTTTTCGATGCCAAGACTATGAAGAAAGCCAACTATGGTCATTTCCGAATAGACCCGGATGGTCGCAGGTGTATAGGAATTCGCCCGGAGTGACTGACGATCCTCCTTTGATGTTGATAATGTTCTACTTAAAGCAGATACACTTTCATCCATGAGCATCGTATCGTATTGAGTAAGTGTACTGATAGCATAGGTATTGCCGCCAAGATCAACTTCGATTTTCTCCGCTTCGGCAAGTGTTGTTGTTTTTATGATTTTTTCCATTAGCACTTTGGTGGCGGGTACGTCATAGTCAGGAATATTAAGAGCGAATGCTTTAGATTGTAAGGTTGCAGGTGATTCCCAAACTATTGAAATATCCCGTGCCAATATATTCATAAGCGAGGACTTTCGGATACGATACTCCCATTCCGATGTCATTCCCGAAATCAGTTCCATGATGCCGAGCTGCGAACATGTCAGCTCAATCGTTATTGTTTCTGGAATTTTGTTAATTTGTCTGAGGATGTTGGTATCAAGGTAGGCTTTCAATTTTATCAAATTCCATATCTTGGGGTGTACGTGAGTTGTGAAAATTTTAATTAAATCATTATCATTGTGCTCTGAAACAATAACTCAGTAAAGACATTTACAAATGAAATGCCTAAGAAACTAACAATATCTGTATCTGCTTGCAGTAATGACTGCTCTTGGACCTAGTTTGACTGTCAGATCTAATTAGACCCAGAGTAGCAATGGTGTCTGATTAAGTATGAACCATTACACTTTATCGCTCAATAGTTTCTATTTTCATCTTCTAATCGCATATAGAGCAAATCATCGTCAGGTCCGGTGCTATGCCCCCACCTCTTAGACATAAATACGATTTCCGTTCACCATAAAAAAACGGTGACCTTCGGCTGCCGATTGTTTACAGCGCACAATTGTACGTAGTCCCATCATCGAGCCATTAGATCCAGAATTTTCGGAGACCAGCACGATGAAACCTATCCACACCTTTGCGAGTCCATGGTGTCTCTATGTCAGCTTGTTGTTGCTCACGCTTACCAGCCGGCAACAAGCATATGCAGCTAGCATCGCAAGCGAGCACGAACAGCTGACTGCACTCACTCGGCAGATTGATCTAGCCGACCGTATGGCAAGCCAGGCTGCCAGCAATGCGCCACAGGAGCGCTCGCGTTACTACTTCGATTACTTGCGTCTACATGCAGACCTGAAACAAGTACGCACCGGTGTGCAGGACTACCTCGTTCCCCAACGTGCCCAACCTCGCGATCCAATCCCATTAAGCGGCAACTACGTCGGCGAATCACTCAGGACTGATGAGGTTTCGCCATGAGCCCGTCAGCCGCTCAGGTTACCGCATTCCAAGCCGATGGAGGATTCCCGCTTACAGTGGTCTCCACCCTTGTGCTCGGCGTCGTCTTCGCCGTACTGCTGCTGTGGGGCGTCTGGGCCATGCGTACCGCCTATGTGGGCTGGGCTGACCAGCGTCTGACACAACGCCAATACTTCGCGGTCATCGTGCGATTCCTCGCGATTTATCTGGTGCTGGGTTTTTTCCTTCTGTCCTGACTGAAACAAAAGGGTTGACTGACATGAACAAATTTTTGGCTTCTCATCACACATACCGCCACATTCTGGCAGTGCTGCTCCCGATGGGGATGACATCTATGCCATGGACATCATTTGCGGCAGGTTTGCCCACCATGGAAGACCCGTCACGCGAGCTCTGGCAGCGGCATCATGCAGACGCTGCAAAACTACGGTTACGACATCGTGATGCTGGTGGCACTGCTCGTCGTTGCGTCCATGTTCGTCGGCGTCTGCTACCACGCCTATACACGCTATTCCGAAATCCACACCGGACGGGCGACCTGGGGCCAATTTGGCCTGACGGTTGCCGTAGGCGCGGTGCTGCTCGTGGTAGGCATCTGGCTGCTAACCACCGCAACCGGCGTGCTGTAAGGACAGTCCCATGGTCAGCGTTTCACTTCCCACACACGACGGACTCGTCACCTTCCTGCCGCACCGTCTCAATCGCCAGCCGGTGGTGGTGCGCGGACTGACGGCCGACGAACTGTGGGTCTGCGCCGGCCTGTCGGCGGCGGTCGGGCTGATCCCGGGACTGTTGCTGGCCTGGCTGACCGGCAGTATCGCCATGGTGCCCTCGTTTATCGTCGCCGGTATTGCACTGGGGGTTTTAGCCGGTGGCGGATATCTGCGCCGGCAAAAACGCGGACGCCCCGACATCTGGCTGTACCGGCAGTTGCAGTGGTGTCTGGCCCAGCGCCACCTCGGACTGGCGGTGCAACTGGGTGGCGAAAGTCTTATTACCCGTTCGGGCTGGTGGACCACGCGACGTATTGCTCGCGCTCATACCTTTCGGAGGGGCGCATGAGCCGCTTTCGCAACGAGGTCCTGCACCTGAAGTCGCATGTCAAGACGCTGCGCCTCGGAGCCTGCGCGCTGTTCGTTGTCTCGCTGATGCTGGGCTTCGGTTGGTGGAACGCGCCCAGGGACCTCACCATCCATGTCCCACCGGACCTGCGTTCAGGCAGCACACGCCCATGGTGGGATGTGCCGCCGGAGAGCGTATACGCCTTCACCTTCTACATTTTCCAACAGCTCAACCGCTGGCCGACCAACGGTGAGGAGGACTATCCGCGCAACCTGCACGCGCTGTCGGCCTACCTTACCCCCGAATGTCGGGCCTTTCTGCAACAGGACTACGAGTATCGCCGCAGCGGCGGCGAGCTGCGCCAACGCGTACGCGGCCTCTACGAAATCCCCGGACGCGGCTATGGCGACGACCCCATCTCACGCGTACGAGCAATATCAAATCACGATTGGATTGTGACGCTCGACGTGAGCGCTGACGAGTACTTCGGTGCCGAACAGGTAAAACGCGCATTGGTACGCTACCGGATTAAAACCACCCGCCTGGACGTCGACCCGGAGCGCAACCCCTTCGGTCTGGCGCTGGATTGCTACGCCGGCGCGCCACAACGCATCGAGACGCCTCCACCCCCATCTGGCACTCCGGCCAATGCCACGGGCGTCCCGCAGGGAGATACCCCATGAAAAAACATGTCCTTTCTGCCCTGGCGGGCCTTTGCCTAAGCCTGGAACTGGCGTCCAACGGTCATGCGGTGGAGATCCTGCGCTGGGAACGTCTGCCGCTGGCCGTCCCCCTGGTCGTCGGCCAGGAGCGCGTAGTGTTCATCGATCGCAATGTGCGCATCGGCATGCCGGCCAGCGTTGGCGACCTGCTGCGCATACAAAGCGCCGGTGGCGCGGTCTACCTGCGTGCCAGCGGACCGATTCCTCCCACACGACTGCAATTGCAGGATGTGACGTCCGGCGCACTGATCCTGCTGGATGTCGCCGCCGAGCCTGCCAAAGACGGCCAGGCGCCGCTGGAGCCGGTGCGCATCGTCGAGGGCGAAGCACCGGCCGTCCACTACGGGGTCGGGGTCGGCATCGACACCGCCACCGACTTTGACAAGCAGACCCAGGGCGCACCGGAACAGCCCACCGCTGCGCGCGAGACTCCCGTCCCCGTCGTGCTGACCCGCTATGCGGCGCAAAACCTCTATGCCCCGTTACGCACCGTCGAGCCCGTCGCCGGCATCGCACGGGTGAACCTGCGCCACAACCTCGCCCTGGACACGCTGCTGCCGACCCTGCCGGTGCGCGCCCAGGCGCTGGCCGCCTGGCGACTTGAGGGTGTGTGGGTCACGGCCGTCCGGCTCACCAACACCGCGGCACGCTGGCTCGATCTGGACCCGCGGGCACTGCAGGGCGATTTCGTGGCCGCGACCTTCCAGCATCCGACGCTCGGTCCCGCCGGCGCGTCGACCGACACCACCGTGGTATATCTCATCACCCGCGGCCATGGCCTGGCTGAATCGCTACTCCCTGTGGTGTCAGCCATTGATGCCACGCAGAATCTTCCGCCCACAGCGGCAGGCCAGGTTTCGGGAGGCGTGCCGCATGAAAAGTAATCCACTGCTCAAATGGCTGCTGATCCCCGTCGTACTGTTGCTGGTGTTCGTCGGCGTCCGCCTCTTCTCTGGCGGCGGCAAGAACCAGCCGGCACCCCAAAATACCGCCAGCAAGCTGACACCTGAAGAGATGAAGGCCCTGGGCATCGAGGGCGATACGCCCCGCGATACTGTCGCCACCCTTGTCGCCCAGGTCAAGCAACTGCGTAACGAGCTTGGAACGGCACTGACCGACAACAAAAACCAGAAGACCGAGAACGAGCGCCTGCGTTCGCGCGAAAGCGCTATCGACCAACGCATCCAGACCGCGCTGGAGGGTGAACGCAGCCGGATGCAGCAGGAGCGTAACCAAGTTGTGAGCGAACGACAGCAAACACAGGGACTGTTGCAAGACCTTCAACAACGGCTGGACGGAATCACCGGTAAGGGCAACAACGCCGACCTGCCGGTGGGGCTCGGTCTCGAAGACGGTGATGGTCAGCAATTCAGCAAGGATGTGAAGTGGATCGAACCTGAAAATGGAAAATCGGGCAACAAAAACACCGGAGCTGGCAGCACGCCATCCTTTCCGACCAGCTTTGCCCCGGCACAGAAGACGCTGCAAGCGACAGCGGAGGCGGTCGCTGATGCAGGCAGCCGCGCCGCGGGTGCCTCCACCAAACCGGTTTACACCGTGCCATCGAACTCAACGCTGATGGGCTCGGTTGCAATGTCCGCGTTGATCGGGCGCGTGCCGATCGACGGCACCGTAAACGATCCTTATCCGTTCAAGGTGCTCATCGGGCCAGATAACCTGACCGCCAACGGCATCGACATCCCTGACGTTGCCGGTGCGGTGGTCAGCGGTACGGCGTCGGGAGACTGGACACTTTCATGCGTGCGCGGCCAGATCCGCAGCGTCACGTTTGTGTTCCAGGACGGCACCATCCGCACCGTACCGGAAGGCAATCCCAGTGATAGAAACGGCGGCAACAGCAATGGCGGTAGCCAGAACGCCAGCACTACCACGCAGGGAGGGCTGGGTTGGATCAGCGACCCCTACGGTATCCCCTGCGTCTCCGGAGAGCGGCGCAGCAACGCTCAACAGTATCTGGGCAGCCAGGCGCTCATCACCGCGGCCGGCGCCGGCGCTGCGTCGCTGATCAAATCCGACAGCGGCAACGTTTCTTACGTTAGCAACAGCAGCGGCTCACTGGGTACCGTCGGTATCACGGGCAACGAAGCCATGGGCCGTATCCTGGCCGGCGGTGTGCAGGAAATGTCGCAGTGGGTCAACAAGCTCTACGGCCAGGCGTTCGCCGCAGTCTATGTGCAGCCTGGTGCCAAGGTTGCCATCCACCTCGAACAACCGCTCGACATCGACTACGACGCCCGCGGGCGCCGGGTCAACAATCAAACCGGAGCCGCTCATGCATCGGATCTGGATTGAAACCTTGGTCGCCCTTTTCGTGGTCTCCTTGCTGGGGGGCTGCGCCACCAGTAAGGAGAAGCTAATGCCCCACGGTGAGCATACCATGCTCGACATCTGGGAGCAGGAAACCGGCGGCAGTGCCGGTGGCAGCCGGGCTGCGCGCCAGTTGCTTGATGCCCGGCAGGATCTACGCCGCCCGCTGACCGCTGACGACCAGCAGGCAACACCGGCCGCCAACGCAACATACACCCGCACCGCGGCTACCGAGATCTATCGCCAGTTCCACCGGCTGCCAAACCCCGATCTGGTGATGTTCGTATTTCCGCACCTTGCGGGTACCGATCCGGTGCCGGTGCCCGGTTACACCACCCTCTTTCCGCTGTATCAGCGTGTGCAATACGCCCTGCCTGACGAGCGCACGGAGCCGTACTGATGACGTGGTTCAAGGCGAGACGTCGCCAGATTCCAGACGCGCCACAAGCACCGGCGGACGCCTGGGAGCACCATATATCGACGCTGGCCGCGCACGGCATTCCCGAGCCCGGCAGCGCACTGAACCCTGGCCTACCGGCCACGGAGGCTGATGCCCAGGCGCTCTACGACATCGCCCCGTCATTTGCGGATCTTCTGCCCTGGGTGGAATACCTGCCCGGCTCGCAGAGCATGCTGCTCGAAGACGGGCACTCGGTCGCCGCCTTCTTTGAACTGACCCCGGTCGGCACCGAAGGGCGTGAACTGAACTGGCTCTGGCAGGCACGCGATGCGCTGGAAAATGCGTTGCAGGATTCGTTCGACGAACTCGATGACAACCCCTGGGTGGTCCAGCTCTACGCCCAGGACGAAACGAGCTGGGACAGCTACTTGCGAACGCTACGGGATTACATCCAGCCACGCGCGTTAGATAGCACTTTTACCGATTTCTACCTGCAATTCTTTGCGCATCATCTGCGCGCTATTGCCAAACCCGGAGGCCTGTTTGAGGACAATACCGTTACGCGCCTGCCCTGGCGCGGTCAGCTCCGGCGGGTGCGGATGGTGGTCTATCGGCGCATCCCTACAACCGAGGTTTCCCGGCGCGGTCAGTCGCCTGAGCAGGCGCTGACCACCATCTGCGACCGCCTCACCGGCGGGTTGGCAAACGCAGGGGTGAAGGCCCAACGTCTGGGTGCCGCGGACATCCATGCCTGGTTACTACGCTGGTTCAATCCGCATCCCACCCTGCTGGGTGATTCCGCGGATGACCAGGCGCGCTTCTTTGCGTTGACGCGCTATCCCGACGAGACCGAAGCGGGCACACTTGAATTGGTCAGCGGTGATTTTGCCCAGCGACTGTTCTTCGACCAGCCGCGCTCAGACGTGGCAACGGGTAGCTGGTATTTCGACGGCTTGCCGCACCGCGTCATTGTGATGGATCGCCTACGCACACCCCCGCAGACCGGCCATATCACCGGAGAGACACACAAAGGCGGCGATGCATACAACGCGCTGTTCGACCAGATGCCGGAAGATACCGTGATGTGTCTGACGCTGGTCGCCACACCACAAGATGTGCTCGAAGCGCATCTTAACCACCTGGCCAAAAAAGCGGTAGGAGAAACACTGGCATCCGAGCAGACCCGTCAGGACGTGCAGGAGGCGCGTAGCCTTATCGGCAGTGCGCACAAACTCTACCGCGGCGCGCTGGCGTTCTATTTGCGCGGGCGCGATAGCGAAGAGCTTACTGCGCGCGGCCTGCAACTGGTCAACGTGATGCTCAATGCCGGCTTGCAACCGGTACGTGAGGAAGATGAAGTGGCACCGCTCAACAGCTACCTGCGGTGGTTGCCCTGCGTATTCGACCCGGCCCTCGACAAGCGGCAGTGGTACACCCAACTCATGTTCGCCCAGCATGCCGCGAATCTCGCTCCGGTCTGGGGCCGGAGTCGGGGCACCGGCCATCCGGGCATCACCTTCTTCAATCGCGGCGGAGAGCCCATCACGTTCGATCCCCTCAACCGACTCGACCGGCAGATGAACGCCCATCTGTTCCTGTTCGGTCCAACCGGTTCAGGCAAGAGCGCGACGCTCAACAACATCCTGAGCCAGGTCACCGCCCTCTACCGGCCGCGGTTGTTCATTGTCGAAGCCGGCAACAGCTTCGGCTTGTTCGGTGACTTCGCCGTCCGCCTGGGGCTGTCGGTGCATCGTATCCGCCTCGCGCCGGGGGCGGGTGTCAGCCTCGCCCCGTTTGCCGACGCCTGGCGCCTGGTGGACACCCCCGGCCAGGTCCAGACACTCGATGCCGATGCGCTGGACGAAGACCGGGAGCCTTCAGCCGCATCGTCTGAAGGCGACGAACAGCGCGATGTGCTGGGCGAGCTTGAGATCACTGCGCGGTTGATGATAACCGGCGGCGAAGACAAGGAGGAAGCTCGAATGACTCGTGCCGACCGCAGTCTCATTCGCCAGTGCATTCTTGATGCGGCCCAACGGTGCGTTGCAGAGCATCGCACCGTGCTGACGCGTGACGTGCGGGATGCCCTGCGCGAACGCGGGCGTGATGCAACACTGCCGGAGATGCGTCGCACGCGCCTGCAGGAAATGGCCGACGCCATGGGCATGTTTTGTCAAGGCATCGACGGCGAGATGTTCGACCGGGCCGGCAGCCCCTGGCCCGAGGCCGACATCACCATCGTAGATCTGGCCACGTTTGCACGCGAGGGCTACAACGCCCAGCTCTCGATTGCCTACATCAGCCTCATCAACACCGTGAATAACCTCGCTGAGCGCGACCAGTTCCTGGGGCGGCCGATCATTAACGTCACCGACGAAGGGCACGTGATCACCAAGAATCCGTTGCTGGCCCCCTATGTGGTCAAAATTACCAAAATGTGGCGCAAGCTCGGCGCGTGGTACTGGCTGGCAACGCAGAACATCGACGACCTACCCAAGGCCGCAGAGCCGATGCTCAATATGATTGAATGGTGGATCTGCCTGAGCATGCCGCCGGACGAAGTGGAGAAAATTGCCCGGTTCCGCGAGCTCACTCCTGGGCAGAAGACGTTGATGCTCTCTGCACGCAAGGAAGCCGGCAAGTTCACCGAAGGAGTGATCCTGTCGCGATCGATGGAAATCCTGTTCCGGGCGGTGCCGCCCAGCCTGTATCTCGCCCTTGCCCAGACCGAGCCCGAAGAGAAGGCCGAGCGATTCGCCTTGATGCAGCAATACGGCATTAGCGAACTGGACGCGGCGGTCAAAGTCGCCGAAAAGATTGACCAGGCGCGCGGCATCGAATCGCTCACGCTTGATGCGATGACCTGATGAGAGATCCCACGATGCAACAACATCGGCGTTTCAGTTACCGCTCCAAGTTCGCTTCCTGGCTGACCGTCCTGGTAATAGTCATCGCATTGGGCATCGTCATGTGGGCGTTCCAACAGGGCCAACACAGCACGCTTCACACAGAAAAAACTGCCGACCAAACCCATGAATCAATACTCATACCTGAAGGACCGCCCTGGCTCTATGGCAATCCCGACGCCCGCTACACCCTCATCGAGTACGCCGACCTTGAATGCCCCTATTGCCGAGCCTACTTCCCGGTGCTTAGGCAGTGGATTGGTGCGAATCCGGAGGTGAACTGGCAGTGGCACCATCTGCCGCTGGCGATGCACGAGCCGGCGGCCACCGACGAGGCCAGGCTTGTCGAATGTGCCGGCGAAACCGCCGGGAACGCTGCTTTCTGGCAGGCGGTGAGCTGGGTCTATACCCACACCGGCGGCGACGGCCAGGGCCTGCCGCAGGATGCGCAGTACCCCGACATGACCCCAGTCCTGCGCCAATGCCTGGCAAGTGCCCCGCCCGATGACATCGTTCGCGTCCAGGCCGCCGAGGCGGCACGAGAAAACATCACTGCCACGCCGACCCTGCAACTGCGGGACAACCAGACCAGAAAAACGCTACGGCTATCCGGCCCCGTTGAGGGTGATGCCCTGCTGTCAGCGCTCGATCTGCTGTCGGCCGGGAGCGAAACGGGTGTCCCAGGCCCCCAAATGCCTGCCGGCGCAGTCGGTGACATGCCCAGGTAGCCGGGATCTTCAAGGCTACGACGTGGTCCGTTCGCGTTGATCCTGCCTTGCTCGCTTCGCATCCCTTCATCGCGAGCAGCCACCGCGTTCCCGGTGGCGGATGCATTCTCGTCCATCTCAACTCATCCCCTGGAGGGCTTTGCCCTTCACCGGGTGGCGCTCTCCTTTTCACTGAAAGGAGGTTTGTCATGTCCCTGACCATCGCTCATTCCCAAGGCGAGCTCCGCGCGTTGTCTGCGCCGGAGCACGAAGATCGGATCATCCAGCACGCCATCGCGTTACTCGAACGCCGCATCTTTCAGGCGGGTCCAACATTGTCTAGGCCTTCCGCTGTGGGCGACTTCCTGCGTCTGAAGCTGGCAGGTGAACCCAATGAGGTTTTTGCTGCGATTTTTCTCAATAGCGCCCACGAGGTGCTGGCTTACGAGCCACTGTTCCATGGCAGCATAACCGAGGCCGCCATCTATCCCCGTGTCGTGGTCCAGCACGCCATGATGCACAACGCGGCAGCGCTGATTATGGCCCATCAACATCCGTCAGGAAACACCGAACCCTCCGCGGCCGACCGGGCAATCACCCAGCAATTGAAGGTGGCGCTTGCGATCATTGATGTAAGGGTATTGGATCACCTCATCATTGGCAAAGGCATGCCCTACTCGTTCGACGAGGCAGGCCTACTGTAGTGCCAACGGCTTGTGCAGATGGCCCGAAACTCTGTCGCAACGCACCATGTCCACGACGATCTTATCCTCACGGGAGCCTTGGCTTCCGTTTTTCCCCATATTGACAAGACACCTGCGCGCACTGCGCTGAATTGCGCCAGGTTCGGTTCAGCAGGGCCAAAAAGTCAGGCTGTCGCGTTCATGTTCAGACCATAAAGACGGCAAGAAATCTATTCTTCAAACTGGATATTTGGCCAAATGGCTATGAAGATGACAATACTGGCAGGGTGTGCCGTCGCCGGCGACCAGGTTCTATAACCACCTTCTATCTTCTATCCGACAGCCGCTCCCCGTGGCCTCGCGGGTCGCTGTTTCATCGAGCGCCTGAAGCTATGAACTTATAAGCAAACGGCCGCTACCAACGTGGATACCTCCATCGCGGCCCCAATCGTCGTAACAACCTGTTCAATCTGGTCGCGCCGACGGCAATCCCGCGCCGCGCGCACATCGAGGGATACATGAATTTACCAGGTTTCGGTGCGTTCCAGGCCAGGTGCCTGATACCTCCCATTGTTCTTCCCGCAAAAAACTGGGTACTCCCAAGTCCGGATTCTTTGTCGCGGCGCGACCCCTTTCGCGGTGGACTGAACCCCTTGATCCATTTCATGAGCGTTCGACATGCAGATTTCCCTTTCCCGCCACCCGGACAGGCACGTAGCAAGCCCGTGGATGCTCGGGTTGTGCCTGGCCCTGCTCAGCCTGGGCGCGCGCGCCGAAGTGCTGGTCGTCACCGACCGCCAGCACCCCGTCCAGTCCGTCCCCAACGCGCGGGTCATCGAGCTGGATGCGCCCGGACGCATCGAGGCCGACTTGGCCGCCAACCTGCCCACCGACCCCGACCAGGCCGCCGCCACCATGCAGCAACGCCTCCAACAAGGAGGCGACCCGCTGCAACGCCGCCTTGGCGCCGCCTGGCAGGGCGTGGCCGAGTCCTGGGGGCTGGGCATCGCCAAGGTCCCCGCCGTGGTGGTCGATCGCCGCTATGTCGTCTATGGCCAACCCGATGTCGCAGCCGCCGTGGCGCGCATCGACAGCTTCCGGAGGACACAGCCGTGATGCGTTCGCTCCCCCGGCGCCTGCGGCTGGCCGCGGCATCGCTGCTGCTGGTGGCGGCCAGCCCCTCCTGGGCCCTGGACACCGCCACCATCGTGGCCTCCACCCTATCGCCCGACTGCCTGGCCTACCGAGTCGTCGGTATCTGCTACTGGCTGTACTGCACCCCGTTTGGCTGCACCGTGCGCACCTCGGTCAAGGTCCGCCACTACATCCCCGATGCGGTGGTCTCCAGCTACACCCAAACCGGCGAGAACCCCTGGACCGAAGTCCGTGTCCTGGGCCTGCCCAACACCACCGCCCAGTCCGGCGGCGACGGCACCACCGGCCACCCGGGCGAGAACAACCTGTCCAAATTCAAGAACGCCGACGTCATCGGCCATCCGGGCGCCGAAGTCTTCAGCCGCTTCGCCAGCGCCTCCGGCTACACCTGCACCGGCGCCGGCACGGCCTTCATGCCGTACTTGCTGAGCACCCTGGACACGGTGGCCTGGCGCTACAACGTCCCCGAATCGGTCTATCCCGAAGCCCTGGTCCCTGGCCAGCGCGAGATCGGCGCGCGCAGCACGCTCAACCTGTGGGGCAGCGTCTACCCACGCGGCGGCTTCCTGCACCAGGCCGACGACTACAAGGCCGGCGCCGTCATCGCCCAGCGTGCCGGCGATATCGTCACCCGCAGCGGCCAGATCCACATCTACCAGCCGCTGCGCGCCACTGCTCGCGACGGCTACTGGCCGGCCGGCGACCTGGTGGAAAGCGATGCTGATACCGGCAAGTGGCAGGAACTGACCCCTACGCTCTCCAGCAGTTGCGCGGTCTTCCCCCACAACAGTACTCAGGTCCAGGCGCAGCAAGGCGACTACGCCTGGGCCCTGTGGCGCCCATATGCATGCTGCCAGCGCCGCGGACAGACCTTCCTTGGCAGTACGGATATTCAGTGAGGCCGGCCATGAACGTATCCCCTTTGCGTAACGTCTTCCGCGGGTGTCTGCTCCCCCTGGCGTTGACCGTTTCGCTGGCAACCGCCAGCGTCAGCGCAGCCCAGACCCGCATCGACAACAGCGGTATCAGCGCCAGCGGTAGCGTCATTGGCGATGACGTGCTCTACAGCATCGGCGGCGGCCGGGCCGTGTCCATGGGCAGCGCCGGCAACATGCGCAGCATCGGAGTCGGGGCGGGCTGGAACAGCAACCTGATCTGCGGCGACATGTCCATCTCCACCACCATCCAAAACCAGCTCAACGGCGTCACCAATGGCTTCCAAACCATCATGTCGTCGGTGATCCAGAACGCCACCAGTGCCGTGGCCTCGCTGCCCGCGCTGATCATCCAGCGCGCCGACCCAGGCCTCTACAACCTGTTGAGCAATGGGATCCTACAAGCCCGGATGGATTTCGACCGCTCCAAGATGACCTGCCGGGCGATTGGCAACCGCCTGGCCGACACGGCCGGCGGCCAGGCCGGCTGGAACCAGTTGGCCGAAGGAGTGGCACTCAAAAGCGCCGTCGGCAGCACCGATGCGGTCTCGGCCATCGAACAGGCCGAATCCAGCAAGGGCAACAGCGGCGTGCCCTGGGTGGGCGGCAGCAACGCCGGCGGGTCCGGCCAAAACGCCATCAAGGTGGTCAGCGACGTCACCCGCGCCGGCTACAACCTGCTCAATGGCCGCGGCGTCACCGACACCGCGTCCATCACCCAGGACGACTGCGGCGAACGGCTGACCTGCCAGGCCTGGTCCTCGCCACAAGCGGCCGCCGATTGGGCCAACCGTGTGCTGGGCGAGCGCGAACAGCAGACCTGCGAATCCTGCACCAAGACCGAGACCACGCCCGGCGTGGGCCTGACACCGGTTATCCAGGAAGAGTACGAAGAAAAACTTCAGGCCCTCCAGGAACTCGTCTCGGGAGCCAAACCCACGACTACCGAGAACCTGGACGTTGCCGGCAGCAACGCGCTGCCGATCACCCGCGGCGTGATCGAAGCCCTGCGCGACGAACCCGACCAGGACCTGCTGGGCAAGCGCCTGGCTTCAGAGGCCGCCCTTTCCAGCGTGCTGGAAAAAGCCTTGCTGCTGCAACGCACCCTACTGACCGGCCGACAGGAGCCCAATGTCGCGGCCAATGAGCTGGCAGTCAAGGCGGTAGATCAGGAAAATAGCACGCTGGAGCAGGAGATTAACAATCTCAAGACCGAGCTGGAACTGCGGCACACCCTGGCCAACAACACCGCCATGGCCATTATCCAGCGTCATGGTTCGAGGGCCGCGGGCTCACGCGGCATCTTCGAAGGCGACACCTTGCGTAACCGACTCGATGAAATTCAGAAGTCGGGCAGCGATACACAATGAGCGTCCCAGCAAGGACCTGGATTTTGCGGCTGTTCAGCCACCGGATTATTCTGGCGCTGGTGGGTTTGCTGCTCGTTATCGGTACCGCCCTGTCCATACACTTTTCCGGTGACCGCATCGTAGATTACATCGCTGATGGTGAGCGCTGGTTGTGGGCATATTCTGGTTATTTTTTCGTCTGGCGCCTGCTTCTCTATACGGCTACAGCCACAGGCTGGCGGCGGCTATGTACACGCCTGCGACAGCAGGACCCTTCAAAGGAATTGTCCCAACGCATAAGGAGAATTGAAATATTTACAGTGATTGCGGTCATTTTACTGGAAAGCCAGTATTCGCTTTCTTAACGCGAATACTTTCTAAACGGTAGCACTCGCTGCCGGCTGCCAAAAGCGATGCACAAAGGGCCCTGGAAGGGGCAAGGGAATGGGGTCCAAGGGGAACGGGCCTACCTGGAAATGATTGATCTTTTCCAAAAGGAAAAGGCTCACCGCTAATCGTACTTTCAGGGGGGGTTATGCTTTCACTGTTTCACCGAAAACGTGTCATCCCTACGGTCGCCACCGCACCGACCGCCGCGGCAAATAGCAAAGAGCTGATGCGTCCGGAATCGGCCGCCACGCTGCTGGCCTCCCCACGCCGGAAGAAATTGCTGGAGCATATCTGGCAACGCACGTCACTCTCGCGCAAGCAGTTCGCGGCACTGTATCTGGTCCCGTTGGAGCGCTATGCCGAACTGGTCCAGCACTTCCCGGCCTCGGAAAGCCACCACCATGCCTATCCGGGCGGTATGCTTGACCACGGTCTGGAAACTGTCGCCTACGCGCTCAAACTGAGACAGTCCCATCTGTTACCTTCCGGCGCAACGCCAGAAGACCAAGCCGCACAAGCCGAAGCGTGGACGGCCGCCACGGCCTACGCCGCGCTGTTGCACGATATCGGCAAGGTGGCCGTGGACCTGCTCGTTGAGCAGGCCGACGGCAGCACCTGGCATCCCTGGCATGGCCCGTTACAGCAGCGCTATCGCTTTCGCTACCGGCCAGAGCGCGAATACCGGTTGCATAGCGCGGCCTCCGGGTTGCTCTACAACCACCTGCTCGACAACTCGGCCCTTGACTGGCTCAGCGATTATCCCGCGCTCTGGTCGGCGCTCCTCTACGTCCTGGCAGGACAATACGAGCATGCCGGTGTGCTCGGTGAGCTGGTAACCCACGCTGATCGCGCTTCCGTTTCACAAGCGCTGGGAGGGGACCCGACCAAGGCGCTGGCGGTACCGAAACACGCTTTGCAACGCAAACTCCTGGCAGGTTTGCGTTATCTGCTTAAGGAAGAGTTCAAGCTAAATCAGCCCGGGCCCTCGGATGGCTGGTTAACCGACGATGCCCTTTGGTTAGTGAGTAAAACCGTTGCCGACAAGCTGCGCGCCCATCTCCTGTCCCAAGGCATCGAGGGCATACCCAGCAGCAATACGGCGGTATTCGACGTGCTTCAGGACCACGGTATCGTCCAGGCGACGCCCGACGGCAAGGCCATATGGCGGGCGACGGTTTCCAGCAGCAGCGGCTGGTCGAATCCCTTCACCTTTCTGAAAATGTCACCTTCGCTCATCTGGGAGCCGGCAAACCGACCCGCACCATTCGAGGGCTCAGTCGAGACTGAACCCATGGTTGAAAATGCCCCCCAGACGACGTTGGTAAACGAAACGCCAGGGGTCGACAGCGCAATAACTACGGCGCCCCAACTCTCCACCAAGACGATAGACATTCTCCTCAATCTGCTTGGCACGCCTGAGCCCGACACTATCGCGCCGGCTGAGGAAGCCATTGTCCCTGAGGATTCAGTACATCACCAGGACGCGCCACCGCTTGATGCAATATCATCAGAAAAAGGCGCTTTCGATATGACCATTGCGCCCTCCGGTCAGCATTTCGTCGAATGGTTACAGCAGGCCATCCAGTCCCATACACTGATTATCAACGATGCCAAGGCTCTGGTGCATACCGTTAACGGTACGGTCTACCTTGTCAGCCCGGGGATATTCCAGCGCTATGTGCAGGAGCATCCGCAGATTACAACCTTTGCCAAGCAGGATCATCTGGCCGCCTGGCAATGGGTGCAAAAGCGCTTCGAAAAGCTGCAACTGCACCGTAAGCAAGACAATGGCCTGAACATCTGGACCTGTGAGGTGACTGGACCACGCAAATCCAGGCGTTTGCACGGTTATTTATTAAAAGACTCTTCATCATTATTTGTTGATAGCCCGCTCAATAACCCTTATCTCACGCTTATCAATGAGTGATGAAATGTCAGATTTGTCAGCACCCGGTGATCCGTGTTAACGATGTTTCGCGATAGCGAACAACAACGCCTCAAACGCCAATTAGCGCTGCCGCATGTCTTATCTATCGCGCAAGGAGAAGAAATAAAAGAGCGCTAGAGTGCGTTCGTGGGCCAGTTTATGCCCAGGCGTACGGCCAGCGTGGCCAGACGCTTGTCCAGCGTCCACAGCCGAGCGTTGGGGGTAATCAGGGTGGAGGCCAGTAACGTCATATCCACCAGGCCGCAACCTTGCCCATAAAGACCTTCCTGCTCAATCAAATTCCTGACCTCGGTCTGATTGGCAGAATGGCAGGTACGTAGCAGCGCTAAATCGCCCAGCGTTCTCCTGCGGGGCGTAGGGGGGGTGCCGCACGCTAATTCCGTCAATACAAACGGGTGGATAAGCACCCTATCCTGCATCATCAGATCAACCAGTTCGACATTGTTTTGGCGGAAATGCTCAATCCAGACACTGGTATCGACCAACACGTCCTGAACAACAGGCATCAGCGGCTCGATTCTTGACGGCGGCGCGGCACGTCTGACATCGCCGGCGCGCTACCGCCGAGGGCCGCAAGACGCTTGGCGGCCTGCACACGGACAAAGGTGTGGATGGCTTCACGGAAAAGGTCAGCTTTGTCCATGTCCGGGCCAGCTAACTCCAGCGCCTGCTCGTACAAATTGTCATCAATAGTGACGGTGGTACGCATGATGTATTATCTCTGTGGCAATGCATCTAACTTGATTCCATTTAACATCAATACCCGCATCTTTGCAATATGCCATCACTACAGATCTTCTCATAGATAGCTTCTTTATACCGGTTTGGATAACCGTGGCAGGCGCGGCTGTGTCGGTCCGGTCACCTAATAGTTAGGTTTTATACTAAATGGCAGCATGGTTTGCTGGAAAGACTGAACATTAGGCTAACCACAGCTAACTGCGGAAAACTATAGGGGACACATTCGTTTCGCATTGTTCATCGCCTTTTCATCGTAGCTGCGATGAACTCAAACGATGTCCATCCGGTGTGGAGAAACACCTATGACTCCCCTCAGTCCTGGCGTACGTGCGATGCGACGGCCTTTACTGCTGTTGCTGAGGATCTTGGTTCTGCTGTTCTTTGCCGCACTGGTTGCCAACCTCCTGGGTATCTACCTGTGCGCCGGTATCGCGGATTGGCAGCAGTGGCTCAAGGACCATAGCGTTCATTTCTTCGTTTGGCGCCTGTGCCTGTATGCATCTCTGCTGGCCGTTTGGCCCTGGGTACGGCGGCACAGGCTTCAGCGTGAACCGCGTTCTGCCCGGGCGCTGCGAACCCTTGAAGTCCTGAGCGTGGGAGCGATCGTGTGCTCCGAAGCCAGCCAGTGGCTGCGCGTAGTATAGGAGGCGGTGATGACCTTGCAGACCACCGACTATCTGGAGTACTACCTGACGCTGATCGCCTGGCTCGTTAACAACGGCGTCTGGAACATCCTCGTTGCCAGCGGCCTGTTCGCCCTGCCCTTTGCCGGGATTTTCATCCAGGAATGGCTGCGGGCGCGAACAGAGGGGGCAGACGAGGGCAATAAAGGCGTGCTGTCATCGATGCGTATTGAGAACCGCATTTGGATGGCGATAGTGGTCATCCTGTTTGGTTGTGTGCCGTATATCGATGTCGACCTGTCTACCATCAAATTTGATACCACCCGCTCTACGCAATGCCAGGTCAGCATCCCGCTGCCCACGGAGACGGGTTGGGAAAAATCCTTTACCACGCTCAACAACCAGAGCGCAAAAGTCCCGGTCTGGTGGTTCTTCATGCATGCCATCTCCAAAGCCGTGACCGGCGCAGCGGTGGCCGCCATCCCCTGTGGCACAGACCTGCGGCAGATGCGCATGGAAATCGACAGCACGCGTATTGACGACCCGGTACTGGCGCAAGAGATAGCCGATTTCATCCACGATTGCTACGGCCCGGCGCGGGCAAAACTGTTTATGGGGCGCCCAGAACTGAGCGAAGCACAGATGTATGACGTTACCTGGATCGGTTCGAACTTTTTTCTCGATACCGGCGGTTATTACGACAGTTATCACTCAAAGACACCGCGCACGGCCTGGCCCTATGACACCACGCGCGACGCGGGGCTGGCGCAGGTGGACAGCGGCGGCGGCTACCCAACGTGTCGACAATGGTGGACCGATGCGGACACTGGCCTGCGCGCCCGGGTACTGGCCGTGGTCAATCCCGACCTGATGACCCGGATGGCGAGGTGGGCAGGCTTCGTCTCACGCACTGAACTTGACGATTCGGTGATCCGCGCGATCGCCGCCCCGCGCCAGCAGAAGATGAACCAGGGGGCGGTATATGCGGACTACGGCGGACAAATCGACATGACGCTGCCCAACATCGCCACCCGCGCCGCGGCGGACGCCGGCGTCACCGTGGGTGCCATTGCCTATTTCCCGGCAATGGATGCGGTACGCCAGGCCCTGCCCATGGTGCTGTCACTGCTGAAGATGGCAGTGATCATCTGCATCCCCCTGGTATTGATGCTAGCGACCTACGATCTGAAGGCTTTCGTGACGGTCAGTTGCGTGTTCTTCGCGCTGTACTTCGTGGAATTCTGGTTTCAACTGGCCCGTTGGCTGGACTCCACCATCCTGGATGCGCTTTACGGATGGGGGCTGGGTGCAGATCGGCCTCAGACAAATTTTGATCCGCTGCTTGGACTCAACAACGCTTTCGGCGACATGTTGCTGAACTTTGTCATGGCGACAATGTTTCTTGTGCTACCAACATTTTGGGTTACAGCTTTAGGATGGGCCGGTGTTCGAGCAGGAAATATGCTACAAGGCTTGACGAATGGCTCCCGGGACGTGGGACAAGCCGGGAGCAAAGGCTCAGATATACTGATCAGCACAGCAAAGAAGTAGCCTTGGTCTCAGTCGTCCTCAAACCGAGGATCGGGGTCATCGTTGTAGTTGTAGGGATGGTAAGAGAGGCTATCGCGATGATCCAGTTCTTCTGTCTTACTCCCCAAGAAGTCGGATTCATCTTGCCCCGTTGAATGTTCGCCTCCCCAAGCTGCTGCAACCGCAAACACCACTAGCAAAGCCAACCAGAACGTAATATACAGAAGCAACCCAAGCAGTACGAGTTTGGCGAGCCACAACAACGCCTTGGCTCCAATCGCAGGAACGCCGCGAGAAATGATCCAGCCAGAGACATGGCGCTCACGACGCACATACCCACGCCAAACCTGTCCCATACCTCGGCCAATTCGATAGGTCCATCGTTTGAAATGTGCGTGCGTAGCCATTGTGATACCTCGTGTCTCAGTTTTCCATTAAATGGATAACTACTCCCAAGGTGTACCCTGCAAAATATGTTGTTCGAGTTCCATCGCATCATGCAGAACCCGGCCAACGACCATCAAATCCTCAGCGTCTATCCGATATATAAGAAAATGACGCGGGCGATGAACAACCCCATCCTTCGATTTGGCACGCTCAGCACTCAACTTAAGATGCCATGACCTCGCGCCTTTGCCGAGTTCTTTTCGCACCACACTACCGAGCCGGCCAGGGTCTGAAGCCACGTCCCGCAACGCTGTAACCAAAAGACGCTCATAGCGCCTACGTGCAGCCTCACCGAACTGAATATGAGTCCATTTGAGTATATTAATTATATCCGATTGGGCAGCGGCCGAAAGTCGATAGCGCATCATTTGCGATGTTGATTCTGCTCACTGCCCGCAGCGCGAACGCCTAACTCACCGATGAAATCTTCGAGCTTGTCATTCTGAACATCTGTAAAACGGCCATCATCGATTTCCCTCCAGCCTACTTGCGCGGCCGCTTTCAGTGCATCAAGTTTGGCCTCCTCAACGTCCTCTCGCTGCTCGAGCAGGCGTAACCCGTCACGCAACACTTCGCTCGCATTCTGATAACGACCTGAATTAACAAGCCTTTCGACCACCTCGTGCTGATGGTCAGTCAGTACCACATTGCGCGTGGGCATGGCTTCCCCCCAAATAACCGTTTGTTCTCAGAATATCACCATTGGCAGATTATGCCAATGGTGCCAGTGGACGTCCACAACTGCGATTTCATGGCTCCATCGAAAGAACTACCGCCTCACGATTCAGGCGGTTCCACCTTGTCCAGCCAGCTCATTAACCCTGTGCGAAGGATTTCTGATCGTAAGGCTGTCCTCCAGAATCTGCCCGTGGCTCATGTCTTCGGTGTACAAGATCTGGCAACCGGCCGTCGCCGCGGCTGCGACGATACAAGCATCATAAAACGAGATCTGGTGCCGATCCGCAATCTGTTGTGCGCGGTCATGAACATCCACCGTCAGCGGTACGACATTGCAGAAGCTACGTACCAGCTCCAGAAAATGTCCAATATCTTCCCAGCTCATCGCAAGCTTGCGACGACACAAGCTGGTCACTTCGTTGAGGACTTGTACGCTAATCACCGGATTCGTCTTCAATAATGCTTCAGCGCTGTCGGCTTTCGTTGGATCTTCAGACAATAGATAGAGCAATACATTGCTGTCCAAAAATGAACTAAATTTAGCCACGCTCATTGGCCTCGTCCCGGCAGAACTTGAAATCGGCTGGCAACTTACCGCGAAAATCACGTAGCCGCGCCAATAAAGCATCAGCCCCTGGCTTCTTGCGAACCGCAAACGTGCGCGGGTCATCGACCACGATCTCAATATCATCGCCTTCACGCAACTCCAGCGCTTCGACCAGGCTGGCCGGTAACCTCACCGCCAGACTGTTACCCCATTTAGCTACTTGCATGACCACCCCTCAATAGATATACATATTCAATTGTATATCCACGAACAGAAATCGCAAGACTCTGATGAAAGAGAAGTCAGCCACAGCTCATTCCTGTTAATTGCTGGCAGTCTGGCGGCGTATACAAAAGGATTTGATAGGGCGGTCAGTAAGGGTGAATGGAATGGCTCAGAAGGGGAACGGGCCTATATGAAAAAGGAAAAGGCCGCCGCCGGCTATAACTCGAGGTGATTTGATGTTCGCGCTATTCCAAAAAAAACGCGCCTCGCCGGCGCCAACGGTCCCGACGGAAATCGATGAAAAAAGTAAAGGACTGATAAAATGGGTATTGACGAATTTGAACCCGCTCGTGCAATTCATTTAGCTGCTACGTTAGCAAGACCATTGGTCAATACAAAGTTATATGATAGAGCACCTGCAGCTCAGATTCATGAATATTTTAAGGATATACCTTCACCTATCTACTTACTCGATCGAAGCATGACTTATTTACAAATGTGGGAAAGCTGTGATGAATCAGTGTTTGAAGCTGATATAGACATTAGGGCTTTACAATCACAACTTCCAGATGGATATCGCTTAATCTAGATGTCAAAAAAGGGGGTCGCACAGATAAGTTGTTCGCAATGGTAATGGTAGGGACTGAAAGTAATGGTCCTGAAAGTGCTGCTTATCATGCCAAGCGATTAGTCGATCTTGTAAATAATATGGTTCCATCACTTAAAGAACTCGTTGAATTAATTTGGCCCGGTGCTGTGTTAGTGACTAAACGATTTTGGCGAGACGAAGTAGGTATGTTTTTTGAGGACGGTAAGGTAATAGGACGTGCCTGGGTTATGCTTACTCCTGCTGACAACACTTCTGACCAAACTCCCAAACTATACATTATTCGACCTGATCAGTTAGCAGAAAGTAAATAGAATAACCGTTGGTCACTTGCGCCTTTGGAACGTTATATGAGTCCATACATCCAGTTAGTTACAACTCTAAAAAGCACACTAATGGGAAAATTTTTTAAAACGAGCGGGAGCGGACCGTCAGTCCTATAGCGGTCTGCTTCGCGCCAAAAGTGGACGTTTTTAGTACCTTTGTTCCTTAAATATAGGAATCAGGCCAGTTAATGGGTAAAACTTTTCATGAGCAGATGAATTAAACTAAACATGCGATGATATAGGTACTCAATATGATCGCTCTCTTGAATTTTCACCTGATTCATTTCGGCGTGACGTATAAAATATTGGTTACCAATGTTGGTCAAATATTTAGCTTCAGCTTCCAAAATATTCCGAAATTCAGGTTTCTCGGTTGCATCATCTAGTAACTGTGTAGCTGATATTTTCTTATTTGATGGGTTGTGTAGACTTTTCAGTCGCTCCCAGAAGTCCCAGAGCTCTTTCACAGCGTCATACCGAATCTGAACATCAAAATTAACGATTTTAGCATTTGCGCGAGCAAGTATTTTCTTTAGCTCAACTTCCGCAGGAACATTCACGCTGGACATCATTTGAACTAATTCAGGGCTAAGAAGCCGGATAATTTCTCCTGATTTCTGAAGCTCGTAAGCCATACCATTTCTGGCAAAAATGACGTTAACTTTTTCGTGAAATTCATTTCTGCCAGCATCAACATCAAAATCGTCAATATGAGTGTGACGGTAGTACGAGTGGTAATCGGTGCCTTCTATAGGAAGGGCAACATGCTTATAGCAAAATTGAAGTAAATCCATAACGTCCAGATAGTCTGGAATGAACGTAACTTGTGTTCTTGACCTGTAACCATACCGACCTTCATCTTCAGGATCGACTCCCAATGGCCATCCTAAATTTGGTACTTCCGCCTGTAGTGCAGCTTTGAAAGTATCTTCATTTGTACCAATACACCCTTGTCCGTCAGGACATTCTTCTGGAAAGTATTTCCCAAAGTAGCCCTTATTTACCAGGACATTGATGTACGAGACAAACCCGGTCCAGACGGTCATAGAGACATCATTGTTGGTTCTCGGTGCAAAACCTTTCTCTTTATCGCTAAAATATTCCACATTCCCCCCTGGGGGTTTATGACTTACCAAAAATCTATGACTGATTCAATTGTTGAGCAAGCATAATTGAGTGAATGTGATGAGATCGATGGTTAAAAAATTACCCAAGTTCCCATTTCCGCTTCATCGCTACTAGCCGACATTCAGATTTGCCTGTACATTTTTACAGCATTAAGCTGACAACTCCTATGTTGCCTGATGCTTAACACTGTCGGCAGATTCAATTCGGTAAACTTCCCGTAAAACCGAATTGCCGGTATCGTCGGATCTGATGCCAAGCAGCTCTGACAGGCAGTTCAGTGCCAGAAGCGGACATCGAATAGTTTCAGCAGCACTAAACCTTATTGACCAAATTGCCTCAACTCATATGGACATGTCTCCGGACGTGTCAACTTCTTTAACTGGCTCACTTTGAGCCTGATCCTCACTCTCTTGGCCGTAAGTGGCTTGCCAGTATTTCATCGTAGGGTTCATTAGTATGTGCAGTACAAGCCACCAGGCAAAAATGCAGGGGGATTGATTGTAATAACTGGCAGGCACATATCCGTGAGCAAGTTGGTTTCGTAAATCACCATAGATTTTATCCACCAGTAAGGCCTGAAGGTTGCCAATTATGTCTACACCGAAAGCTTCAATAATCAGTGGATTATCCAGTAATCCCTTGAGTCCATTTCGCTCTTGCGAACCGTCCCCATGAAGCTGCGATGGCTCTTCACCTTTGATTTTCGCCACATATCTCAGACTATTTTCGAACTGGGGAATCAGCACGTGGCATGCCGTCATAAAGTCTCCATTGAAACCGCAAACCACACCCTTGATGAAAAACTCTTCATGCCCAAACGGGATAAAGGGATGATTGATGAACACATCGCGGAAAAACGCTTCTGAGATTGGATATTTCATTGTGATTTCATCCTTAGCAGGGATAATTTGCCCGGCTACGGCCAACTCATGTTCGATGCGCATTCCCTTCATCATTATAGGCCAAATAACTGCTCCATCTGCATCATCAATCCCCAATCCTGCGGGTATGCGAGCAACGGTCATTCCCTCATGATCAATATGCGTTGCTCCAAACATCCAAGCTATGCTGTTGGCCTTTTGTTCTATTGCCTGAGCCTTAAGTCTCTCGATACCAGTTGGCCGACTGACCAGCATTGCAAGCCTGAAAACCATATCAAACAAATCTCTTCCGACTACCCGACTCTTGGCTTGGTGGACAATCTCACTGATGTCTTGAGGTGGAGACTGAAGGATAGCCATCTGGTGACGGGATTCGATCTGGTAATCACGCATTTCTTCATACAGCGCAAGACGTTCTACTCGGGTTCCTGGAATATTAGCCAGTGCTTCAATAGCATTCTGCATGCAGGCGGCCGAAATCATACCGCCATCTTGGAATTTTGATTCTTCCAGATGCGTATCAGCAAGAAGCCGCCAGAACTCAAACTGTGTATCCCTGTCAGAGCAACTATTCGCAAGCGGGATTGCTGTTTTACAAGCGTCGACGGCAAATGAAAATAGTCGTTGAGCCAGATATTTTTTTGACAGAGACAGAAGTTCTTGGACAATAAAAGGAGGCTCACTCACTTTACAGTCGATCGCGAGTTGCAAGAGTCGCAATGGATAAGGTGAATCCGCTTGTACTTTGGTACGTTCATACTCTGCTAGTAGATATGCCGAAAGCTGATCAAACTCGACCCTGAAATCAGTATTCTTTCGGAAAAAACAACATAGCCGAAGCGCACGCTCTAGGCGCTCTAGAGCACTAGCCCACGCTCCTTGCGATGCCATAATAGCCATGCTGGACGCATAATAAGCGCGAACCGCCAGTAGAGGAAAACGGATTCCACCAATTTTACGAACCCAAAGTGTATCGGCAATACGGGCTTGAAGTTCGGGTAACTCTATCGTCGGGCAAAATTGAGAAAGTACCTCCAGCGACAACCTGCTAATGTCATCCGGAATTGCTGATCTACCCTGACTGCTCTGAAAGCCCGGACCAAATGGTACCTGTGGATTATCTGGACGAAAGTGAAAACCGCAAATATGGATTAGCAGTCTTATCTCCGCTCTTCCATCCCCTAGGCTCGAAAGATACTTTGTGATATCAAAACAGGTAACTGCCAGTTTACTCTGAATTAAGGGTGATAAATCGATAGTGTTAAGTTCATCGAGATTGATATTAATATCGTCCATGTCGTCACCTTGATAATTTGTTAATGCGGAGGACAACTTTTTAAACGCACCTGAGACCGCGAATTGGCGATGAAGCCAACCTGTATAGCTATGTGCATCTACCCGCTGGATTTTTACATGTGAATTGCTATCTTGACTCGCTCTCTCTTTATATACACGGCACTAAATTATGGCAGCTTCTCGCTCAAACCAGACTGTCAGATTTGATAATGTTCTACCTACGAAATCTGTCAGATCAAGTCTGAGCTAATACAACTGATACGCCCAGAAACCACTGCATCTCTGTTATCCACACCTCGGCGGCAGAGATTGCTGGAACATATCTGGCAACGCACGTCACTCTCGCGCAAGCAGTTCGCGGCACTGTATCTGGTCCCGTTGGAGCGCTATGCCGAACTGGTCCAGCTCTTCCCGGCCTCGGAAAGCCACCATCACGCCTATCCGGGCGGTATGCTTGACCACGGTCTGGAAACTGTCGCCTACGCGCTCAAACTGAGGCAGTCCCATCTGCTGCCTGTCGGCACCTCGCCCGAAGACCAGGCTGCACAGGCCGAAGTCTGGACCGCGGCCACAGCCTACGCCGCGCTGCTGCACGATATCGGCAAAATCGCCGTCGATCTTCAGGTCAAGTACGCTGATGGTAGAATTTGGCATCCATGGCATGACCCACTCCGAAAGCCGTACCGCTTCCGCTACCGCAAGGATCGCGAATACCGTCTGCATAACGACGCGACCGGCCTACTTTACAACTGGCTGCTCGACACCCAAATCCTTGACTCGCTCAGCAGCTACCCTGCCCCCTGGTCGGCACTTATCTGTGTACTGGCCGGCCAGTATGAGTACGCTGGGGTGCTAGGTGAACTGGTGATGCAGGCAGACCAGGCTTCCGTGGCTCAGGAACTCGGTGGCGATCCGGCAAAAGCGTTGGCGGCGCCGAAACATGCACTTCAGCGCAAACTGCTCGAAGGTCTTCGCTACCTGCTCAGGGAAGAGCTGAATTTGAATCAGTCACAGGCTTCTGATGGATGGTTGACCCAGGATGCATTGTGGCTGGTCAGCAAGACGGTACCGGACAAACTGCGTGCTCATCTGCTGTCTCAGGGCATCGAGGGCATACCCGCGAACAACACCTCGGTTTTCAACGTGCTGCAAGACCACGGCATCGCCCAACCCACACCGGAAGGCAAGGCGATCTGGAAAGCCACTGCCACAAGCGATACAAACTGGTAGAAAAGCTTCACCTTTCTGCGACTGTCGCCAGCGCTGATCTGGGAATCTGGAGAATGCCCCGAGCCATTCGCCGGCACGGTGACCATTGATAGTACCCTGCCTGGGGACAGTCTTGCTACAAATCCAGACTCGAAAGCAACCTCCGCCTCCTTGTCTGAGCCGGATGCACCATCAACAGTTGCTCCAGCACAGCAAGCCGATCCTGCGCCGAACTGCTGTCGATATTCTACACCCCATCCCCTGAGCATAAAGAAGAATCGCCCGCAAAGTCTGAGGTTATCAAGACATCGTCCTCCTTATCGGCTGCGGTTACACCAACGCTCAAAAAACCCATCCTCGCGTTGGCCGCAGCGCTCATTGAACTTCAAGACTCCCCGGGGCCATCCGGTGAACACTTCATGGACTGGTTGAAACAAGGCATCCAGTCGCACAAGCTTATCATCAACTTTGCCAAGGCCCTGGCGCATTCCGTGGCCGATACCATTTACCTGGTTAGCCCGGGCATCTTCCAGCGTTATGCCCAGGAGCATCCGCAGACGGCTTTACTGGCCAGGCAAGAATATGTGGCGGACTGTCACTGGGTGCAAAAGCGCCTCGATAAGCTGGGGCTTCATCGCAAGCAGGCCTATGGGCTGAACATCTGGACCTGCAACGTCACCGGCCCACGCAAGTCACGACAGCTGCACGGCTATTTGCTTGAAACGTCCGGGCGGCTGCTCGACGAGATGCCCCCCAACAATCTCTATCTGTCGGTTGTCCAGTGAGAGCACGTGCCAGGTGGATACCATGGGTTTACAGACTCCTACCTACCAAGATGGAGAACTCCAGATCAATGCTACCAGGCAGCAGGTACTGGCCGTGGATGCAGGCGATCAGCGCCGACCCGACCAATCCGTTCGGGGGGTCGATACGCTCGCCGAGGCGGGTACCACCACCTGGCCGATATCATGTCCATGGAAGCCGGCAAATCCCATGTCTTGCGGAATGCGCAATCCCTGGCGCTGACATTCGAACATGGCGCCGACCGCCAAATCATCATTTGTGCAAAATACAACATCGACCCGACGGTAGCGATGGCGCCATGTGAACAGCAAATTGTCATTGATGCCATGTTCTCGCGCCAGCTTTTGAGTGCATTCTTTGACGGGTAACCCAACTGCCGAAGGGTAGCTGCGGTGCGTTTTCCAAGTCTGATGTAGAGCCTAGCCGCACGAATGCGATCTTCGTATGAATACATGGACTACCTCCAAAGTGGTCCAAGTTTTCGTCCACACCCCCGGTGGATCACTTTTGCACCGATGGCGACACAAACATCCGTTTCACGCCCTTAGTAGCCATAAAATAGGTATTCTCTGTCCTTTCTGAGCGAAAAGTTGACTGCAGAAAACATTGAAAAATTCCAGTCGAATGGATAATTATCAAGGAGTGGCCTGCAAAGAATTGGCCAGCATTTCCTCTATTAGTCCTCTAGTCCTCGGCGTTGTTGATCGCTAATTCCTGGACAATAACATCAATCAGCCTCGCCACCCGACGTGGCTGAACGCGAGCGGGTGGATAAACGATATGTAAAGCGGTCGGGGAAAGAGCGTAGGGGGCCAGAACCTCGACCAGTCGGCCTGCAGCAAGGTCTGCCTGAACATCCCATATGGACTTTTTACACAGTCCTTGACCCTGCAATGCCCACTGTTTGATTAACTGGCCATTGTTGGTTGTACGTTGTCCGTTAACCGAGACTGCATAGGGTGCGCCATTGGCCTGAAAAGACCATATACGATCGATTCCCTGCATAAAGCGCATCATGATGCATTCATGATGCAAGAGGTCATCGGGATGCAATGGAATGCCTCTATGATGTAAATAATTGGGTGACCCGCAAATCAAACGACGATTTTCCCCAATTGGTTTGGCCTTAAGCGTGGTATTGGAAAATTTTCCATAACGAATCGCAAAGTCGATTCCCTGACTCACCAGATCAACAAAGCTATCGGTCAGGTTGAGATCGATGGTGACATCGGGGTGTTGGGCAAGGAAACGATCGAGAATCGGCACAACACGGGTTTGCCCTAAATCGACTGGTGCAGTAATTTTAATCGGACCAGATATTTTTTGCGTTCCTGATCTTATGCGGCTTTCAAGCTCGTCGGCCTCGGCCAGCAGTCGACGTGCCCCTTCAGCGAAAACTCTTCCTTCGTCAGTGAGACTTAACGAGCGAGTCGTTCGCGTCAGGAAGGTAGCCTTGTAATACGCCTCCAGCATCATCAGACGTTCAGAAACAGAAGCTGGGGAAAGCCCAAGCTCTCGTCCAGCCGCTGAAAGGCTGCCTTTTTCAACAATCATCAGAAACAATTTCAGATTTTCAAGCATTGTTCGGAAATCTCGAAAGATACTTTCGTTATTGCAGCACTTATCAATAATTTCCGCAAGGCATACACTTCCCCTTTCCACCAGAATCAATTAACTGAGGCAGAGACAGATTTTGACGACAAAAACGACGCAGCAACCCGACATCGCACCAGAAATGGCTAGCCTGACGGTATCTATTGTCACACTTTTTGCTTTTGCCTGCGGAGCCACTACAGCCAATGTTTATTATTCCCAGTCGATTGCGGGACTGATCGCCAGCAGCACACATCTTCCTGCGAGCCTTGCGGGACTAATTGTCACTACCACCCAGATTGGTTATGGCATGGGTCTGTTTTTTCTGGTTTGCCTGGCCGATTTGGTTGAAAACCGTCGGCTAGTATTGATCACCACCGTCGGTACCATACTTAGCCTGATTGGCGTCGCGACCAGTACCAGCCCCTCGGTTTTACTAATCACTTCGTTTTCGCTTGGGATTTGTACCGTAGGCAGCCAGGTTCTGGTGCCGCTTGCCGTTCATCTTTCACCCGAACATAAACGCGGGAAAATCATTGGTAACATTATGTTCGGGCTGGTCTCTGGCATTATGCTCTCCCGTCCCCTGGCAAGTTTTTTGGCAGGGCTCTGGGGATGGCGAGCCATATTTGTCTTCTCTGCTGTAGTGATGTTCGGCACCTTCGTGCTAATAGCTCGGGTTTTGCCACAATGGTATCCCCAGCCGAAGCGGGGTTATCTGGCTACGCTGCGCTCAATGTTTAACTTGCTGTCCACTTCAAGGACGCTGCAACGCCGGGCTGCCTATCAGGGTACGATGTTCGGCGTATTCAATATGTTCTGGACTGCCGCTCCGCCCATGCTGCACCTGCGTTTTGGTCTCACACAGTCGGGTATTGCGGCCTTTGCGCTGGCAGGGGCGGCTGGCGCACTTTCAGCACCGCTGGCAGGTAAAGTTGCAGACCGTGGCGGATCAAAAATCGGCACCGGCGTGGTGATTAGTTGTGCAGGTATTGCCCTGCTTATGAGCGGCTGGGGACAGGCGGTAGCATCATTGATGACTCTGGTGTTTGCAGCGATTATTCTCGACGCCGCAACACAGGCGAATCAGGTCTTCGGTCAGCGCGCCATCCAAAGCCTCGATGCCGGGGCTCGGGGTCGGTTAAATGCGGCTTATATGACAGTCATCTTCATTTGCGGTGCGATTGGTTCGGCACTGGGTTCATTTACTTATTATCATAGGGGATGGGACACGACCGCCGTGGTGGGAGCCTGTCTGGCACTGGCGATACTGCTGGTGTTTATGACTGAACTGCGTGCGAAAAAATCTGCATGAATCTCGGCCAGGATGCGGCCCGCGACGGTATGACCTGCATTCTGGGGACCCATGAAATGCATTTTGCTCGCGAGGTAGCCGACCGGATTTATTTCACGGACAAGGAGCGCATAGTCGAAAGCTGACGCGCTTTGGCGTCCGTCCCGGCATACGCATGGTACTTTACTCCACCGCCGATCCCTGGCGGGCAACACGCGTTTGGTGGTTGTTGCGCGTTTTAGGTTTCGATAACGCCGGCGTGCTAGATGGAGGATTCCGAAATGGCAGCGCGAAAACCGGCCGTTGGAAAACGGTGTTAGCCGATGGCGGACCGCGGGCCGGTTCACGGCGACGCCGCGTTCGCAGTTGGTGGCTCAGCGTGATAGCGGCCAGGACGTCATCGGCAACGACCAGATTTGCATTCTCAGCGCGCGGCTGTCGGCACAATTCGCCGGCGTGGAAGGCAACAATTATGGCCGGGCCGGGCGTATCGCGGGCAGTCAAAATATCCCCGCCGCCAGCCTGTTCGATGCGGATGGCGGTACTTTTCTCCCATTGGATCAACTGCGCGCAGATTCTCGCCGTAGCGGCTACGCGGGCGGTGGGAGAACATAGGATCATAACGTTGGTGGAAGTGGACGCGGCAATCAATTGAGATACGATTGAGGCGATGGCAAGGAATCACGGACGACAAGCTTCGGCTTAATGATCATTTCATGCACCTCGCCTTCACGCCTTCCAACATTTGATAGTTGGCTACATCTGCTTAGAATCCTAACCTCACTTTTCCGTAGCGCGGAAATTTATTTGCCTGATCATTTCTACCCATCAGTGAACCTTTACGACAACCATATTCTTCCATACGAATATTTATTAATTTCATATGAAAGTTTATTTGACGCCGATCAAAATATAATATAATTGCGAATGTTATAAGTTAAAAGACTTGTTACAACTCACACTTTTTGAGGAAATGACAATGGAACTCTATCTGGATTCGGCTAATGTAGTGGAACTAAAACAACTCTCGCTAATTATTCCGCTTGCAGGCGTGACCACCAATCCAAGCATTATCGCCGCCAGTAAAATCGCGTTGTGGGATGTACTGCCCCGCTTGCAGGAAGCAGTGGGTAAAGAAGGTCGTTTATTTGCGCAAGTAATGGGTTGCAACGCGGCAGCCATGATTGCTCAAGGAAAGAAACTGTCCGAACGTATTCCAGGGATTGTAGTAAAAATACCCGTTACTGCTGAAGGACTCGTCGCAATTAAGCAATTGAATGCGTCAGGGATTTTAACTCTAGGCACCGCGGTTTACAGCCCAGCGCAGGGTTTGCTCGCTGCATTGGCCGGTGCAAAATATGTTGCCCCTTATGTTAACCGCGTTGATGTACAAGGAGGCGACGGTATCAAAACTATTCAGGAGCTAAAGACGCTTCTCGACTTGCATGCTCCCCAGAGCAAAATACTAGCCGCCAGCGTTAAAACCCTACGCCAAGCCCTTGATTGCCTACTGGCGGGTTGCGAATCCATCACCTTACCGTTGGATATTATACAGCAACTTATTGGCATTCCCTCTATCGCCACCGCCATCTATGAATTCAAGCATGACTCAAATCAAGTGCCTAGCAGACTGAATGTTAGAAATCCAGCATCGCACATTATTAGAGAGAATGTGGCCCCACATCCTTACCTGACCCGATATACAACTTCTGAGTTGAATCAAGATAAAATGCTATTCCCTGATTGAACCACAGCAATGCATCGACACCTAGCAACTCATTGTTTTTAATAAAAATGCATTGTTGGCTACAACCTTTGATATGTGGCACTTTTAATTACAGGGCGAAGTAGAATAAAGATTTCTTAACTTCTGACAATGCCAGCAACCTTTACCGAAAACTATCTTTCTAAAACACGCACGAGAATAAATATTTTAGGCCTCAGATAAAAAACATCGATGCTTCCATGTTAAAAAATATATAAGAAGTGTTATTTTTCTGACTTTCTTTAAGTACAGAATTATAATCAGCATCGATTGAGGCCTAATATTAATCATGAACTATTTAGTTATCGTTTAATGCTCAAATTTCATTCCTTTAGTTTCAGGAGCGTAAAACGTTGAAACAACTGAAATTAACGCTAATACCGAGATATAAACCGATATCGGCCAATACTGACCACTCGATAAACTTAGAAGTCCTGCTGCTACAAAGGGTGCTATTCCGCCTGAAATAAGTGAGGCAAACTCCTTGCTGATCGCGATCCCGGTATAGCGGTAACGTGCATCAAATAGTTCAGGGAAATAGGCTCCCTGAACCGCATACATACCAAATGACCCCAGGCTGATGGCTACTGCCATAGAAAGCACGATCAGATAGGGATCATGTGTGTTGAATAACATAAATGCTGGGAAAGCCCATACAAGAGCGATTAAGGCAGTAATACGGTACATAATTCGGCGGCCAAATTTATCTGACAAATAACCAATAAAAGGTATGGTGAACAGGGACAAACCTGCTGAAACCACTAGACCCATAGTACCGATTGATTTATCAATCAATAAAACCTTAGTTAAATAACTTAGCGCAAACACCTGATACAGATAGGATGTACCATTTTCCCCAACACGTAACCCACAGGCAACAATCAAATTTTTCCTTGAATACTTGAATAAATCCTTAACCGGTTGCTTGCTAGCTTGATTATGCTGCTTCATATGTTCGAATACGGGGCTTTCTTTCACACGCATGCGGATAAGAATACCTACCGCAATCACTACCGAGCTTAAAAGAAATGGAATTCGCCATCCCCAGGATGCGAATTTTTCGTCAGGAAGCCTTTGTACCAACGCAAACACGCCCGCAGCCATCAAAATCCCTACGATAATGCCGGCAAACGGAAGCGAGGCATAAAACCCCCGCTGCTTTGCCGGCGCAAATTCCGACACAATCAGTGATGCGCCAGCCTGTTCCGCCCCGGAACCAAATCCTTGCAATAGCCTTAATACAATTAATAGTATGGTAGACCAAATTCCAATATCATGATAAGCAGGCAGCAATCCAATCAAGAAGGTTGATATCCCCATCAGCAAAATAGTAGAAACCAGCACAACTTTCCTGCCATGGCGGTCACCAATCCTGCCAAAAAAAATGCCGCCAAGCGGACGAGCAAGAAAACCAACTGCGTAGGTTGCAAATGTTGCTAACAAGGCCGTCAACTTATCTAAACCAGGGAAAAAAATTTCAGAAAAAATAAGAGCGGAAGCAGTACCGTATATTGAAAAGTCATACCATTCCATGGCACTGCCAGATACACTGGCAGCAATAACCCGATTCAAATCCTTTTTTTGGACGATAGTATCGTTGTGTGATATATCTTCATTTTCTGAACTTGCACTTGCAATTCCACTCATATAGACCTCATAGGATAAGAGAAACCGTGATTCAATCTTAACGGGTGCAGCCATATTTTTTTGAACTGTCGTACTGTCAATGCCAAGCCCGGCATCAATAATTTGTTTGACCCTCTGAACGAATATCGAAGCCTACCAGGTAGTTATTTGAGTGCAATCCATGTCGGTACTAAGTCCGTTATCCACTTTGGATATGTCTTTAATTAAAACCGTACAGCACGTGATGATCTTTGCCACGATGTTACTCATCATCTTATGTCGCTTGCTATCAGCATCTTGGTACGGTCAGATAAAGCGTCACAGGTGAAACAATTTGCTTAAAGTTTTTTGTTCCTTTTGTTGCACCAGAGCTTTAACACCATTAACTCCCCCGACTACGACGGGTGAAGTATTGTTAAACACTTGTCCTGGATAGTAGATCGTCAAAACCCCCTGCCATCGCGGCTAATAACGAGCCAAGGCCTAAGTAGACTTGGCGGCTGCTCCCAGAAACATCTACCACATCGCTACAGAGCGCAGCTGCTCCGACCGCGTTTATTTTTTTCAAAGTACATACTTTTGTCATCATTACGATTTTTTATACCTTGTTATGGCGTATTCAAAATTTCCGCATCAACAAGACCAAGCGCGCTAACTTAAAAAAATTTCTCCGTCCATTGCTGGCGTTTTAATATCTATTAAATATCAATAAGTTGATGATAAATTGCGTCATCATTTTGTGAATTTCAGCTCATTTTCTTCTACAAAATTCCTCTAACAGTACTAACTCTGCATTTTCAAATATGTACGAAAAAAGTATTATAGGACGTCTAGGAACGTTCCAATAAACATTTGGAACGTTCCAAAAGACTATAATCTGACATAATCTAAGTCAACACGGCACAAATCCAAAATTTCTAAAATGAGATGCACGTCAAAAAAATACATCATGAGCCAAGCCAATGGTAGCGGACAGTAGTAAGGGAGTACCTTTAGTCAATGCAAAATTGATTGAAACGCTTTTTTTGCATATTTCTGTGTTTCACTTGATGCTAAACTAATGCTTATTTTGCAGTTTTATGCTTTCATATGACACTAAGATAGCCTTTGGATGACTTGGCAGCCGATGGATATGAATTCACGACAACAGAATATTTTACAACTTGTTAACGAACGCAGGACAATCAGCGTTAGCGAACTGGCTCGGATTTCGGGTGTTTCAGAAGTCACGATCCGCCAGGACCTTAACATCCTTGAAAAGCGCAGTTATCTCAAACGCATTCATGGTTCAGCTGTTGCTTACGAAAGCGACGATGTTGATGCACGTATGTTGACTAACTTTCAGTTAAAAAAAGAACTTGCAGAGTATGCGGCATCTCAAGTTAATGATGGGGAGACCGTATTTATTGAAGGCGGTAGCACCAACGCCCTGCTGGCTCGGCATCTCGCTGCGATGAAAAAAGTTACCCTGATAACGGTTAGCCACTACATAGCCAATTTATTGAAAGATACAGAATGTGACGTAATCATCCTCGGTGGCCTTTATCAGAAAAATAGTGAATCCGTTGTTGGGCCTTTAACTCGTTCATGTATCCAGCAGGTCCATTTCAATAAAGCTTTCATTGGCATTGATGGCTACATTGCTGAAACAGGGTTTACCGGTAAAGATATGATGCGTTGCGATGTCATCAGCGCCGTGCTGGCAAAAGGCGTGGAAACAATCGCACTTACGGATTCGTCAAAGTTCGGACAAATCCAGCCTTACCCTCTGGCTTCCACTGGCCAGATTAATCGTGTGATAACTGATAATTTTCTTTCCAAGGATTATCAACAACAGCTAAGGCAGAAAGGTATCCAATTAGATTTAGTCGGAGATGATAGGCAGCATGCCTACCCCGATTAATGATATAACATGCTGATAAATATTCAATTATAATCTACAGACTATGATGTTGGCGACTTCAAATTACAGCTATTGCCCTGGCTAACTGGCAAAAAGGGGACATATTTATCCCCTATTTGCTGAACAAAGATCAGACTATCGCGCGGAGATAATCATCCATATCGGTTTTCAGGTTATCGGACTTGGTGCCAAAAATGGCTTGCACACCCGTTCCCGCGATTAGAACACCTGCCGCGCCCAGTTTTTTCAGGGCAGCCTGATCAACTTTGGTAATATCAAGAACACTAACACGTAACCGCGTGATACAAGCGTCCAGATTAGCGATGTTGCCTTTGCCGCCAAATGCAGCCACTAACGCCGGCGCCAGTTCACTGGTACTCACGGTGGACGCTTCAGTCGTGGCATCCTCACGTCCTGGTGTTTTAAGATCAAGCACTTTTATCAATACGCGGAAAACGGTGTAATATACTGCGGCATACCCCATCCCGATAATCGGGAACAGCCATAACCTACTGCCGTTGCCACTGAGTACTATGAAATCGATCAAACCATGTGAGAAACTGGTGCCGTCACGCATGCCGAGAAAAATACAAATAGGGAACGCCAGACCGGCTAAAATAGCATGGATAACATATAGAACGGGCGCAACAAATAAAAAAGCAAATTCAATAGGCTCCGTAATTCCCGTCAGAAAAGAAGTTAAAGCGGCAGAAATCATTATCCCGCCAATTTTTGCTTTATTCTCTGGTTTGGCAGAATGCCAAATGGCAATAGCAGCAGCCGGCAATCCATACATTTTAAACAAAAAACCGCCAGATAATTTGCCTGCGGTAGGGTCTCCAGCCATATAACGTGGAATATCGCCATGGAATACTTGACCAGCGGAATTGGTAAATTCACCAATTTGCATCCAGAAGGGAAAGTTCCAGATATGGTGTAAACCGAAAGGAACCAGCGCACGTTCAACAACACCATAGATACTAAAAGCGACCAGAGGACTTTGATAGGCCGCCCATTGTGAGAACGAGTGAATGACGTTTCCGATGTAAGGCCAGATGAACGCTAAGATAATACCCACAAAAATAGCTGCAAGCCCGGAAATGATCGGTACAAATCTTTTTCCAGCAAAAAAACCCAGATATTCCGGTAGCTTAATTTTATAAAAGCGGTTGAACATATAGGCCGCCAGCGCGCCAGATAATATTCCTCCTAAGACGCCCGTATCAGCGAGATGATTCGCGGCCACTTCGGCGGGAGAAACATGTAAGACCATGGGGGCGATCACAGCCAAGGTTTTAACCATGATGCCATAAGCAACCACTGAAGCCAGCGCAGAGACCCCATCATTATGGGTGAACCCCAAAGCAACACCTATCGCAAATAAAAGCGGCATATTCGTAAATACCGATCCGCCCGCTTCGGCCATGACCTGTGATACCACAACTGGCAGCCAGGTAAAGTTGGCTGAGCCAACACCTAAGAGAATACCTGCAATCGGCAGTACTGAGACCGGAAGCATTAACGATTTGCCGATTTGTTGCAGGTTAGCAAATGCATTTTTAAACATAATGTTGGGTACTCCTGTTTATCATTTATGTTTGCGCAGTGCCCGATGCCATTAAACGTCTGCATTGAGGGCTACCTGAGCGCCTTTTGGACATCACGCAACTTTTCAATATTAAAATATTTAAAAATCAAATATTCCCATTTGCTTTAACCTGTATTTAACAAGTTTGAATGGATCCGCCTTTTATTAAGTGAAAATCATTGCCCATCCCGTAGGTAACCCCCTCATTCCTAAATTTGTGTTAATGACACATTGAGGCTAAGGCACGCAATTGACTTCTAGGGTTCGATTGCTCAAATCAGGCTACCGCTCACCTGTGCGCACCCAGCTGTCGAATCGACTACCTAAAAGGACAAAAATGTCCTTAGCTATGGTTCAGTCCAAACAGCTGTAGATCGCTTCAATCTACATTTATTTTTATACAGAGATTAAAATACTTTCGAATGAAGTATTATTTGATGTCTATCAAAATAAAATGTTATTACGAGTACTATAATTTACAAAGTTTGCTACAACTCACACTTTCTGAGGAAATGACAATGGAACTCTATCTGGATACGGCTGATGTGGTGGCAGTAAAGCGCCTGGCCCGTGTGTTACCTCTTGCTGGGGTGACCACAAATCCCAGCATCATTGCAAGCGGACGGAAACCTATTTGGGAAGTGTTACCCGCGCTTCGCGAAGCCTTAGGGGGCAAAGGTCGTCTTTTTGCTCAAGTTTTGGCATCTACGGCTGATGAAATGGTTGTAGAGGCAAGAAAACTTACGCATACGATTGAAAATCTAATTGTTAAAATTCCTGTCACTTCCGAAGGGCTGGTTGCCATAAAAGCGCTGCGTGAGGAAGGGATTATTACACTAGGCACGGCCGTCTACGGCGCGGGTCAAGGCTTGATTGGTGCTCTAGCCGGTGCTGAGTATATCGCACCTTATGTAAACCGACTGGATGCTCAGGGGGGTAACGGCATTCAAACGGTTACGGAGTTGCAGCGTTTATTAACTCAACATGCACCACATGCTAAAATACTTGCCGCCAGTTTCAAAACTCCGCGACAGGTTCTCGATTGCCTTCTTGCGGGTTGTCAATCTGTAACATTGCCGGTGGATGTGGCAGAACAATTTATTGCAACCCCGGCCGTAAAGGCTGCGGTGGAAAAATTTGAACAAGACTGGCGCAATGCATTCGACTCAACAACACTAGGGTAAATAGGCATACATAGCAGTAGTACCCAAGGGGCGATTTTTTGCCCTTTGGGTAGCGTGTATTATTACAGTTTATCTCTATAGATCAGCTTTTTACTGTCTTAGGGATCATTAAATTTTAGGTAAATTGTGGAATACAATTTTTTTCTTTTGAGACCCACTTATTATTTTATTCCCGCCTGATGAAAATCGTATAAATTAATCGCTCCCACTACTTTTCCGTCATCATCAACAACCGGCGCGGCATTTATATGATGCTCATGCAAAACGTCGAGTGCGTTTGCGGCCAGCATATTCGCCGATAATACAAAACCGGGTTGTGTCATTGCTTCAGAGATAGAAGCATCAAGGCTCCCCTTTTGAATAAGCCAGCGCCGAAGATCGCCATCGGTAAACACACCGACTACGCGTCCTGCCTTATCACAGATTGCAATCAAACCCAGACCTGTTCGGCTGAGTTCCAGCAGGGCGTCGGTAATTGTACTTTCACGAGCAACAATTGGCATCCATTCGCCACGACGCATTATATGATGAACTTTTTTTAGTAACCGGATACCTAGACTTCCGCCAGGATGAGAATGGGCGAACTGTTCGGCACTAAACCCACGGAAGCGCATCACCGCCATAGCGAGAGCATCACCCATCATCAACGTATTTACCGAACTCGCTGTTGGAGCCAGGCCCATGGGGCAAGCTTCGCGTTCAACTCCGACATCAAGCACACATAAGGCCCCTTTGGCTAAAGGAGAGGTTAAATCTCCCGTCATCGCAATTACGGGAATACCATTATCAGCTATGAGTGGCAAAATAGTATCTAACTCATGTGCTCTACCCGAATAGGAAATAAATACCACAACATCTTGAGCATCAATCATCCCTAGATCGCCGTGCAACGCCTCAGCAGGATGCACAAAAAAAGCAGGAGTGCCTGTGCTGGCCAGAGACGCGGCAATTTTTTTACCTATATGCCCTGACTTACCCATTCCTGAAACGACGACTTTACCTTTACACCTTAATAACAACTGGCATGCCAATTCAATACTATTATCCAAACGGGCAAGCATTCGTTGAGCCTCTCGAATTTCTGTTTCCAACGTTTCTTTGGCAAACCCCAAAAAATCCAAATGCATATAGGCTCCTGGCAGTATTTAATATCATTAAAAATCTTAAAGCGAAAATGAACAGACGGACTCAATAATAACTTTTGAATGAGTTAAATTTAAATAAGTATCGGCAAGTTTAAAATCGTATTTTTCCCGTAAAAGCGAACTTAAAATGATGCTTTCAGAATAGTAATTCAGCCGCACCTATTATTCCAAAATCATCACAAAGCTCTGCATTTTTGAAATAAACAGGCATATCATTATGATTATATACATCAAAAACCTCTCTGATTCGAGGAAATAATTTGTCGCCAAAATTTAACAAACCTCCGCCAAAAATGAAACAATTTATATTTAGCGTTGTGTATAAGTTATAAAGCCACACACCCATATAAGTAGCCATCTGCTCCACTGCCCAATTAGCTAGCGGGTCATCGTAATCCAAGGCTTTGATGAGGTGATGAGTATTAATCATATCTGTGCTGCCAGCTAATTCAGTGAGGATACTTTTAGTCCCTTGATCAATTTTACTTTTGATATGCTTGATAATCATCGAACCTGAGCAATATGACATTAGACAACCTTTATTTCCACATCCGCATTCAATACCCTTGCCAGGGGTGACAATCATATGCCCACTTTCTCCCGCCCAGCCATAGCGTCCGCGAAAAAGTTCATTGTTTATAATTATACCTGTTGATATGCCTGTGCTTACCGGGCAATAAAGCATATGTTTAAATCCCCTTCCAGCACCGTTCCGATGTTCGGCTAACGCACCGGTATGAGCATCATTATCAAGCATCACCCGAATATTACCGCCCAAACTCTTTATCATATAATTTCTTGCTGCAAAATTATTTATTTTTGGTAGATTCGCTGTTTTTATAATTTTACCTTCTTCATAAAATACAAAGGACGGCATACCGATACCCACGCCACGAAGATTATTAACCTTTAGGCGCTGGTCTCGCATTATTGTATTAATATTAGACAATATTTCATCAAAAAAACCTTGTGCATCCAAATCAGCATTTGATGCCGTTTTATACTTTAGTACGAGATTTTTATCACCATCAAATAACCCATATGCTGTTTTGGTACCGCCGACATCAATGCCAATCGTAAATGTATTCACAGTTATCGTCCTGTTTAAAATAAAATTTATGAGATTTATTGTGGTAACGACCATAACCATTCTTTCCGGCGATTATCATTAACCAAGGCTAAGGTTTTTTTCGAATTATTTCGATTTTTTTATAAACGGATATAATAAGTCATTAATTTAACCGCAATAAATAATTATATATATAAAAAATACATTTAATAAACTCAAAAAAGACAGCATTTCCCTTATATGCAAAAAGCAAGATAGTACTAACACTACTACCTTGCTCTGTATGGTATTTATAACGTATGTTCCGTACGTGCTATAATATCATCCTGAGATTCAGGAGATAGAGATGTGAAGAATGCAGAATATCCTGCAACTCGCACAACTAGGTCGCGGTGGAGATCTGGATGCTTTTTAGCATCAATCAATGTTTCACGTGAGACCACATTGTACTGGATATGCCATCCTTTCCGATCTTCAAACAGTGTACGTAACAATGATATTAGCTTAGCCCTGTCACTACTGGTTTCTAATGTCGTTGGATTAAGTTTTTGATTCAGTAGCACTCCGCCTAGAATTGAACCTGTAGGTAGTTTACCTACGGAATTTATTACTGCTGTAGGACCCAACCGGTCAGTACTCGCGCTTGGGCTAGCGCCTTCAGCCAACGGGGTTTTGGCTTTCCGACCATCAGGTGTGGCTTGAGTTTCCGCCCCATAAGGCACATTGGCCGAAATAGATGATGTCCCGGCGAAATAAGTGCCACCAATAGGTCCACGCCCATGCCGGGGATTGACGTAGTTTTTCAATTCATCAATATATGCCTGATAAGCTCTTATTAGTAGGATATCAACATTATCATCATCATTACCATATTTAGGCGCGCCATTGATAAGACGCTGCCTCATTTGTTCAGCGGAGTTGCCTTCAAAATTTGTCGCTAAAGCTTTAGCCAACTCTGCTTGTTTAATGGTTTTTTTCTCAAAAACCAGCGTTTTCACTGCCGCCAGACTATTACCTAAATTGGCGATCCCTACTTGTAGCCCCGAAACGAAGTCATATTTGGCACCCCCCTCTTTAATACTTTTCCCCCTTTCGATGCAATCATCAACCAGAGCGGAGCATAAAATATCAGGTACATTTTCTTCGAGCATAGTATCGACTACATATTCTAATTCGATTGATTTGCGAGTAAAGTAGCGGATCTGCCGATCCCATGACATTAATACATCATCAAAACTAGCGAAATTTTCCTTTGATAACGCCTTTTCTTGCGGTAAAAATACATTACCTGATGTCGCATCACGCCCCCCTTCAAGCGAGGCCAGCAACATTCGGGCCATGTTCATGAAACTCATGCCGGTAACCCGATAGCCCCACTTCCCACCAACCGCGCATTCTATACAACCGATGGCGGCATATTCATAGGCATCTTCAGGCTCAACTCCGAGTTTTATAAATTCAGGGATGACGATCTCATCATTATTAAAAGCCGGCATCCCAAAACCGCAGCGGATGACCTTGATACAGGCATCCAGAAAATCACTACTGATGCCAGCATGATAGCGGACACTCAAATTGGGCTGCGTGGAACGCAGGCGTCCGCAGGATTCCAGGATGGCATAGGATAATGGGTTAACCGCATCGACAGCTTCACCATTGACCAATTTCTGCCCACCAATAGTCACATTCTGATAAAGCGGACTTCCCGCGGATGCTTTTGAATGCGAGCCAGAACGGATCTTATTGACTTCGAGAAGTTTAAGCCAGCAGCTTTGTAATAATTCGATAGCATTCGCTCTGCTTAAACTCTGTTTGAGTTCAACATCACGGCGGTAATACGGATAAAGGTATTGGTCAAGACGGCCAAAGGAAACAGAATGACCATTTGACTCAATTTGCAAAATTAACTGAATAAAATAAACTAATTGTAAGGCCTGCCAAAATGTCTGCGGAGGTTGATGGGCGATCAAATCACAATTGTCCGCAATAGCTTGCAGCTCGATTTTTCTGGAAATTCGGGACTCAGTTTCAGATTCACTTCGTGCAAGTCCGGCAAAACGTTTAATATGTTTGCTTACCGCCGCAAGAGTGATATCAACACCTTTCAGAAATTGTTCTTTATGCAGATCGGCCAAATCAGTGAGATTAATACGTGAACGCCGTTCAGCAACTTTTTCCCGCAGACCATCCAGACCCTTCTCAAGGATAGATTGATAATCAACGGCCAAGTGGCCATCCCCTGCATTCATATTACCTTCCACTTTGATAATACCCGACTCGACAATTTTTTTTTGTTCGTCAGTGAAGATACCAAAGCAACGATCACGAACTGTCTGTCCATGCCACCACGGGCAAATTTCATGGATAAAAGCTTTGTCCTGTTCGGAGACTTCGTACCCGGCACCAGGTCGGGTATCCAATTCATCTATCTCATCTTCCAGCCAATCCACAGTATATTCTGGAAATAGGGGTGCGGCGCGCACTTTGCTGGCCTGGTTACCGATAATTAGTTCGTCGTTCTTGATCCAGATCGACCGATTTTCAAGATGATAGGCCAAGGCCAGGGCACGTCTGATTGGTAAGGGTTTATCAAGATGAAGTTTATAAACCTCAGTATAATGCCGTGCGCGTTCCGTACAGACCGCGGGTTTAACTATATTTACCAGCACATTTTTGTGAGCTCTAATGCGATCACTCACTGAAGTCAGATCCAGCTCGGTTGATGGAGTTAAATTCATAATACTCATTAACTTATCCTCTTAACATAACTGTCATTTCCTTACTTCGCAAAATTCATCAAATTTAAGCAAAGAAGGATCTTCAATGATTTTTTCGGGCCATATGTGTAGCTCGAGCGCCGATGTCAGCATTTGCAACATGCGTTAAATACGAAAGACAGTCGTTTCGGCAAACGATAAACTTCTCCTTATGTAAATTAATATACTTTCATACGAAATATATATTGATTATGATCAAAGTTATCAAAACTTCCTGGTTTCTCATCTTAAAAGTATGCGTTACCTCACACTTTGATCATCAACTAAAAGTAACTCATTGGTATTAAAGAAAAATCTGGCGTACCCTAGCGCTTATGCTTCATTCGTTGAGCAGCATTAAAAGCCCCACGCCAGGAGACTATTAGCTTTTAACATCATTTTTATCAGGCGCTATGTCGCACTGTTAATCCCGATTATTTGCCGGCATATAAGCACACTGTTTTTAACAAAAAAACAATATAATGGACACTGGCGCAACAACTAAAAAACATATATATGCAAATACACAACACATAAGTACCGAGTGCTTCCATTTTTACCGAAAAATAAGTGAAACCGTGAACCACGTCATGAAATCTTCATGTGAGCTATAATACTGTTACGAATGAAAGATATTGTCATTCCGTTGGACAATTTCATGCTTTTGGAATTTGATTTTTTTGGTATTAGAAATAGTATTCATTGAAAGCATTATGATTTAAGGGAAGTGTTTTTCCGTTTTTATTTTATAACAGAAAATCATTAGTTAATGAAAATAGGAGCATATATGAGTAAATTTATTTTCTCATCACCACGTAAATATGTGCAGGGCGAAGGCGTCATTTCACAATTAGGTGACTATATCGCCGAGCTAGGTAACAATGCCTTTTTGATCGCTGATGATGTGGTCTGGGGACTCATCGGTGAGCAGGTAGCATCCTCACTTAAAGCAAAGAATGTTAAATTTCATTATGAACGCTTCAATGGGGAAGCTTCACAAAATGAGATATTACGACTGGCTGACCATTCTCGAAAAGCAGAAGCTTCTGTCATTGTCGGCTTAGGTGGCGGCAAAACCCTTGATACGTCGAAAGCCGTAGCGGATGAACTAAAACAGCCCATAGTAATTGTCCCGACCATCGCCTCTACCGATGCACCTTGTAGTGCGCTTTCTGTCATATATACGGACCAAGGAGTTTTTGAAAGCTACCGCTTCTACACAAAGAACCCCGACCTGGTACTGGTTGATACCAAAATCTGTGCTCAAGCCCCAGTGCGCCTGTTTGCCTCGGGTATCGCCGATGGTCTTGCTACCTATGTCGAAGCCCTGGCTGTCAAACGCTCGCATTCCAAATCTATGGTTGACGGTTTACCCACAATTGCCGGAATGGCCATTGCTGAAGCCTGCGAAAAAACGCTGCTGACCTATGGTTACAGCGCTTATGTGGCAGTGGCGGAACACGCCGTTACCCCTGCGGTAGAAGCTGTAGTCGAAGCTAATACACTTCTGTCGGGCCTTGGTTTTGAAAACGCAGGTCTCGCTGGAGCGCATGCTATCCACAACGGTTTTACCGCCATTCAGGGAGAAATACATCATTTAACGCATGGCGAAAAAGTGGCTTACGGCACCCTGACGCAAATGGTGTTAGAACAACGTCCTGATGAAGAAGTTGCCCGGTACATTCGCTTTTACCGCAGTATTAAAATGCCCACATCATTGAAAGAGCTGCATTTGGAAAATGAAAGTTGGGAAAATTTGGTGAAGATAGGCGCGTTAGCAAATAGTGATGGAGATACGCTAAAAAATCTCAATCCCAATCTCACTGCCGAGGACGTAGCCTATGCTATTCGTGCTGTGGATGCTTTTAGTAGAACAGTGATTTAATTTGTTAATCAAAACACTTAAGTAAGAAGACTCTATTTTTTATTTAGAGTGTTGCAGGAAGCGTGAAGGATATGCTGATTTATTATTAAATTAGTTATCCTTCATTGTCCTATTAACTCATTTATCAATTCTGATTTACATTCCCAGATTTTATCACTTTCATTATTTCAAAAAGCTAACATACCGAATTTATTATTTAACGGCTTAAGTTGCATTTTGATAACTCAGCCTCATTTTGGCATCTTTCAATCATTAAAATCCATGTTGATACAGTCTACATTTTAATGCAAAAAAAACGGCCGGTAATCGGCCGTTGAAGATCATATCATATGGAATTAAAGCGTATGTTCCGTTCGGGCAATAATATCATCCTGAGCGTCTGGGGACAAGGCTGTGAAAAATGCAGAATAACCAGCAACCCTCACCACCAAATCACGATATTGGTCAGGATGTTGTTTTGCCTTGACCAGTGTCTCCCTAGAAACAATATTATACTGGATATGCCAACCTTTATGTTCCTCAAAGAATGTGCGGAGCAGAAACATGAGTTTCTGTCGATCGTTGACATTATCGAGTGTCGAAGGATTAAGTTTCTGGTTCAGTAGCACACCACCGAGAATGGATCCGGTCGGCAATCTGCCAACAGAGCTGATTACGGCTGTAGGGCCCAGATGATCGGTACCTGAAGCTGGGCTTGCACCCTCGGCCAGAGGGGCCTTCGCTTTTCTGCCATCCGGCGTAGCCATAGTTGCCGCGCCAAACGGTACGTTCGCCGAAATAGAGGATGTGCCGGCATAATAATTACCACCAATCGGACCACGGCCATAACGCGGGTTATGATAATTTTTGATTTCATTTATGTAAGTCTGGTAAGCACGCGCCAAAAGCTCATCGACACTTTCGTCGTCATTACCATATTTAGGTGCGTTATTGACCAGGCGCTGACGTAATTGCTCACCGGTAAGTCCGTCGAAATCATCTTCCAGCGCTTGGGCAAGTTCTTGCTGGCCAATAACCCCCTCATCAAATACCAATTTCTTGACTGCTTCAAGACTGTTGCCCAAGTTCGCGATACCAACTTGTAATCCTGAAACCCAGTCGTACTTTGCCCCACCCTGCTTGATGCTTTTTGCGCGTTCGATACAGTCATCCACTAGCGCTGAACAGAGAATATCATGGGCATTTTCTTCCAGTACAGTATCTACCACATATTCAATTTCGATAGATTTACGGGTGTAATACTTAATCTGGTTATCCCATGCGTCCAAAACCTGGTTGAATGTATCGAAATTCCCTTTGGAAAGTGCATATTCCTGCGGCAAGAATACTTTTTTACTTGTGGCATCGCGGCCACCTTCCAGCGCGGCAAGCACCACCCGGGCAAAATTTATAAAGCTCATGCCCGTGCAACGATAGCCCCATTTACCCCCTACCGCCGTTTCAATACACCCTATTGCGGCATATTCATAAGCATCTTCTTTCTCTACACCCAGTTTGATGAATTCAGGAATCACGATTTCATCATTGTTGAATGCCGGCATACCGAACCCACAGCGTATAACCTGCACACACGCATCCAGGAAATCTTCACTCATGCCCGCATGATAGCGGACACTAAGATTGGGCTGCGTGGAGCGCAGCCGTCCGCAGGACTCCAGAATGGCATAGGATAAGGGATTAACGGCGTCAACAGCTTCGCCATTGATCAGCTTTTGTCCACCGATTGTCACATTCTGATAAAGGGGACTTCCCGCTGATGCTTTTGAATGCGAGCCCGAACGAATTTTATTAACCTCTAGCAACTTAAGCCAGCAGCTTTGTAGCAGCTCGATAGCCTTTTCGCGGCCAAGGTTTTGTTCGAGTTCAACATCACGGCGATAATATGGGTAAAGATATTGATCCATGCGACCGAAAGAAACAGAGTGACCATTTGATTCGATTTGAAGGACAAGCTGGACAAAATAACATAATTGTAATGCCTGATAAAACGTCCTCGGCGGTTCATGAGCTAACAAATCACAATTTTCCGCGATCAACAAAAGTTCTTCCTTACGGGAAAAACGATGTTCTTTCGCTGCCGTTCTTCTTGCAAGATCCGCATAACGCTCGATGTGATGACTCAACGCTTCCAATGTTATATCAATGGACTTTAAAAACTGTTCACCATGAAGATCTTCCAGAACGGTCAGATTTATACGCGAACGCCTTTCCGATACCTTCTCACGTAAACCATCAAGACCTTTTTCAAGAAGGAGTGGAAAATTAACCGCCAGATGGGCATCTCCCGAAGTCATATTACCTTCGGCTTTGATTATGCCCGTGGCGAGCAGTTCTTTATGTTCGTTGGTAAACATGCCATAGCAGCGATCTTGAACGGTCTGTCCGCGCCACCAGGGACAAACAAGGTGGAGAATACGCTTATTTTCTTCGCTGATCGAAAACCCGGCGCCAGGACGCTCGGCCAGATCGTCAATTTCATTTTCAATCCAATTTACCGTGTATTCAGGAAAAATGGGGGCGGCTCTCACTTCACTTGCCTGATTACCCACTATCAATTCGTCATGTTTTATCCAGATAGTGCGATTTGACAAATGGTAGGCCAGCGCCAGCGCGCGGCGAACCGGAATGGGTTTATCCTGATGAGACTGATAAGCCGCCGTATAATGCTGGGCGCGCTCTGTGCATACCGGTGGTTTCACAATATGAATGAGTGAACTTTTATGTATCTTTGTACGTTCACTCAAAGTTTCTAAATTTAAAGTTGTCATGCAATTATCCTCTCAAGGTAACTTTTAGCCCTTTTTCGTGAGCATATTTTTCAGCAAATTCGAGCAATTCAGGGTCATCAAGTGGTTTTTTAGCCGCAAGATAAGGTTGATCTAACAATGTATATTTATTCATGCCTAATGTGTGATAAGGAAGTATATGGATATCTAACACATCCAGTTCATTGGCTGCAAAATCAATTATTGATATTATTGAATCCTTATCAGCGTTAAATTGGGGGATCAAGGGCACGCGAATGACTATTCTTTTACCAGCCTTTGAAAGCTTTTTAAGGTTCGCCATAACGCGATGTGCCGAACCGTCGGTCCATTCCTTAAATATCTTTGCATTAACATGCTTCAGGTCAGCAAGGAATAAGTCAATATAAGGCAAAGAGGGTTCGATGTAAGACCAAGGCACATGCAAGCATGTTTCGACAGCTGTATGTATGCCTTGCTCATGGCTGCGCTTAAAAAGTTCAAAGGCGGTTTCTGGTGACATAAATGGCTCACCGCCGGATATAGTCATGCCGCCGCCGCTGCGTTGATAAAAAGGTTTATCCCGCAAAACGGTAGACATGATTTTGTCTACATCGGCTTCCTCCCCGCATACGGTTAAAGCCTGACTAGGGCATACATCTTGCAAAAGGGCAAAATGCCTTTCTTCTATTTTTTCACGGTCTATGACAATGCCGTTTAGGGTTCTTTCAATGATTCCTGGGACAGCTTGTTGACACAGATCGCACCCATCCATACACAGTCTGGCATCAAATAGGATGTCTTTCTTACGTGAACGGCTTTCAGGATTCTGGCACCAACGACATCCAAGCGAACACCCCTTTAAAAACACCACTGTTCTGATGCCAGGGCCATCATGTGTCGAGTAACGCTGAATATTAAAGATCATAAGTGAAACCCATTTAGTTCCATATGAAGATTAAACATCTTTCATAAGAAAGCAACATTGATCCATATCAATTTTGGCATAAGTTTGATGATCCGGCCTTGGCAAACATCGAGCAGCATCACAAATCCAGTGTTTTTTCCTATAAAAGAGGCTTTACTATTGTTTCCTCTTGAAATTCGTGCTGAAAGAAACCTCAGGTCCGGAACTTAAAATGAGTCTTTATTTGGCATGTTGAAATATGTTCAAAAATCAGTCATGTGATGGTAATCAACTCTTTAAGGCGGCTCACCACGGCGAACAATTTCCCACTTTCATCAATAAAAGCAATACCATACACAATTGATCTGTAAGCTTTTTTTGTCTTAAACTACACAGGAGTCTAGACCGATTCCCTAGTGGTTTTTAATTCACACCCTGAGGTTTAGCCTCAAAGTGCATTTTTGTGCGCAAAGTCGACTTATCAATGTTGCATTTCCGTTGACGTAATATGATACTTGTGTACGAAACTATTTTCTTCTTCGTATGAAGATCATTGTAACATCGATTATGTGAGGTTGAATATGGAACAGTCATTCACAAGCGCTGTCTTGCCCGAAGATTATAAGGACAACATTGTCCGAATGAAGAAGGAATTACGCAGTAAAATCAATGATGTAGAAGGATTATTCAAAGAAGTATCAGATAAAATTGAGAATGAAATCAATGAAATAAACGCGTTAAAGGAGAAAGGCCACACAGCCTGGCCAGTTATCTCTTACGCGGATATAGCCGCAGGTAATGTTTCCCAAGACACTCTTCAAAATCTCAAGAAAAGAGGTTGCCTGGTGGTCAAAGGACATTTTGCCCGCGAGCAGGCATTGAATTGGGACAAGTCCATGGTCGACTATCTCGATTCCAATAACTTCGATGCTCAGTACCGTGGGCCGGGTGATAATTTTTTCGGTACACTGGAAGCATCAAAACCTGAAATATTTCCTATTTACTGGTCCCATGCTCAGATGGAAGCTCGTCAAGACGAGAGAATGGCAAATGTTCAATCATTTCTGAATAAGTTATGGAAATTCGAATCAAACGGAAAAACCTGGTTTGACCCTGATACCAATATTATTTATCCAGACCGGATCAGACACCGTCGTCCAGGAACCACATCGAAGGGTTTGGGTGCCCACACTGATTCAGGCGCTTTAGAACGTTGGCTGTTGCCTGCCTACCAAAAAGTATTCCGCAATATATTTACCAATCATTTTGATGAATACGATCCTTGGGATGCAGCTTATCGTACTGAGGTAGATGAATATGACGTTCCTAATACCACTAAATGTTCTGCTTTTCGCACTTTTCAGGGATGGACTGCACTTTCTGACATGGAGATAGGCCAAGGACTTCTTCATGTTGTGCCGATCCCCGTGGCCATGGCGTACGTTTTATTACGCCCCTTGCTGAATGATGTGCCTGAAGATGAATTATGTGGTGTCGCCCCTGGAAGGGTTCTTCCTGTCTCAGAAAAATGGCATCCATTATTGATGAAGGGACTCAGCAGCATACCCTCCCTTGAAGCAGGGGATTCTGTTTGGTGGCATTGCGATGTCATTCATTCTGTCGCACCGGTAGAAAACCAGCGCGGCTGGGGTAATGTAATGTATATACCGGCCGCCCCTATGTGTGAAAAGAATCTCGCTTATGCAAGAAGCGTGGCGCAGGCCTTATCACGCGGGGAATCGCCTAATGATTTTCCTAAAGAAGATTACGAGGCAAAGTGGGATAATAGATTTAAGGTTGAAAACTTAAATACTATTGGTAAGAAAAGCCTCGGAATGGAGTCTTAAGCAAAAAGTCAAAACCATGCTGCATCTTAGATAAACAGCATGGTTTATTTCCCGAATGCTTTTTGTGATTGCAATGGCAGTCAATACAGTGCCATATCCGAAAAAAATGTATTTCCTTATATTAGCGCATGATCACTTGGATTCCTGCTGCTACAATCCCCGTATCAACTCCATAAAACTATTCTATTATTTGGCCTAATGATTGCCTGATATAGGAACCCGCTCCTAACAAACCCGGATAAGGATGCCGGATAAGAAAGACAGGCACATCACGTAAATAATCCATGAATCGGCCTTTGCTTTCAAAATTTTTTCTAAACGCAGAAATCAAGAAATCAAGAAAACGAGGAACAATTCCACCCGCTATATACACCCCACCGAAAGCGGCCATACTCAACGCCAAATTTCCACCGAAACGACCCAATATCGCGCAAAAAATAGTCAGCGCCCGTCGGCAATAGCCACAGCCTTCTTTCATTGCCCGATCGGAAACATCTTGGGGAGTAAGACGTTCGGGGATGCCGCCTTCATGCCTGACAATCGCTTTATAAATATTTACCAATCCTGGACCTGAGAGGAGGCGCTCAGCTGAAACATGTCCGAATTCTTTTCTCAATTCCGAAAGGATATAATCCTCTTCTTCGCTATCCGGGGCAAAATCTACATGTCCCCCCTCCCCTGGTAGGCTGATCCACCTTTCGTCAACGTGAATAATATGGGACACACCCAACCCGGTTCCAGCACCATAAACGACAATCGGCATATTCTTAACGGGGTCTTTGCCACCGACTTTGATTATGTCCTTTTCACTAAGCATGGGAACAGCCAATGATACGGCCGTAAAATCATTTATAACTTGGAAATTCTCGAAACCTAGGCTTGCTTTTATCTCACGAATCGAAAAGTGCCAGTTATGGTTAGTCATAGTGACGTTGTCATCACTCACTGGACACGCTATGGCGATACAGCCACAGTGAACCCTACACCGTTGTGTATCCAAATAATGCCTGATAACCGATTCCAGGGAGGGAAAATCCGCTCCAGGAAAAGACTGAATTTGTGTTAACTCACCCGTATGGATGTCGCATAAGCAAAGACGCGCATTGGTACCACCAATATCGCCTACAAGGGCAAATTGAGTCATTTTCTGTTCCTGTTTTTTTATCACTTATCAGTACCCACATTAAACATATGGGCACTGGGTTGTTCGTTTATTTTTATTATTGAGGCGGGTCGACCTGTTCTGTTTAGAGCAAATTGTATCGAATCTAAGATTCACAAATTATGAGAAATTCAGGCGCAATTGGTCGGTCTGTAGCCTTTAAAACCATAATAAGCAATGTACACATAACACAATAACGGGACCACAAATGAAGCCAATAGAGAAAGATGATCGGCAATAGTAGCTTGGAGTATGGGGATTAAGGCACCACCAACAATACCCATACACAGCACACCTGAAGCTCGGCCAGTCAGCTTGCCAAGTTTGTCTAAAGCCAATGAAAAAATAGTCGGGAACATTATCGAGTTGAATAGTCCGATAGCTAGTATCCCCCACATGCCCCATAGGCCGCCGAACGCTATTGCTGATGCGATCAAGAGCACAATGACGATAGCATTAAAAGCCAATAGACGGTTAGGCTTGATACGAGTCATCAAGAAGCTACCGATAAAACGCCCAACCATTGCACCACCCCAGTAAAGGGATAATTTTTTGCTTGCTTCAACTGCTGTGAGCGAAGCAATATCAGGACGTTCCATGAGGCTAATTAAATAACTGCCAATGGAAACTTCAGCACCGACATAAGCGAAAAGACCAATAACCCCTAGTACCAAATGGCGTCTTTTCCAGAGGCTATGGTCTTGCACCTCACCGGTTTCCTTCTCATCACTCAAGATAGGCAATCGGCTAAACCAGATAATAATAGCAATCAGGATAAGGACGCCGGTCAGCACAAGATACGGTGATTGTACCGATGCCGATTCAGTCGCGAAATAATGCTGGGCCTCCACGGGTGGAAGTTGACTTATCTGACCTGCGGTCAATACGGCAGCGGAAAGAATAAATAAGCCGCCAAGAACTGGGCCGATTGTGGTGCCCAGAGAATTAAAAGCCTGCGTCAGATTCAAACGACTTGCTGCTGTTTCAGGACTTCCCAACGAGTTGACATAAGGGTTAGCGGCGACCTGAAGCAAGGTTAGTCCTGAAGCCAAAATAAACAGCGATAATAAAAATAGCGGGTATGACCGTAACGCTGCAGAAGGATAGAAAAGTGCACAACCACCCGCCGCGATCAATAATCCGAGGATAATACCCGCTTTGTAACCTGACTTGCTGACGATTTTTCCTGCCGGATAAGACATGACAAAGTACGCGAAAAAGAAGCTGAATTGCACAAGTGAGGCTTGAACGTAGCTAAGCTCGAAGAGCGATTTCAGGTGAGGCACCAGAATATCATTAAGTGAAGTGATTAATCCCCATATAAAAAACAAGGCTGTTAATATTATCAGTGAACCGCGATAGCTGTTTGTACGTTGTTTGTTCATTTTTTCTCCATTTAAACGAGTAGATTCTCAACCCGTTCCCCTGCCTGATCGGTATATACAGTAAAGTTGAGAAACTCGAATACCCGCTACTTCGTAAATGTTATTAACTTTTGTATAACACTAAGACCATAATATGTATGGATCTTTCATATAAAGAAATAATTCTTCACTCGAAAGATTACACTATCTTCAAATGAAGGCAATCTGCAAATTCAGCATCATTTCAACCGATTTGGTAAGAGCCTGCTTCAAATGTAATAATTTGTTAACGGAAGGGAGGTAATGTAAAGAAAGGGAATAATTCAACGAATTAGAGCGCACTCTTTGCAATGAAAAAACCATAATTAATTGAAATGATTGATTTATTTTTTTTAAAATGCTATAGCCATTTTATTACTTTACTTACTTTGTTCCTCTTTTATGGAGTAAGGACTTTTGTAACTGTCATGTAATCAGCTGCGGCCCAAAGTCTTATACCAATTTAAGATGGAGCCCATTTTAGCCATACGCCGCGATAACATTAAAATTTTACGTATGGAATATTCTGTTGCACAATTTTGTCACACCGAAATTAGAGCTGGCAGACACCATTCACCATTAGCCTTGCTCCCGTAAGGCATGTTTAGCCATATTAGGCGACGATATATCAGCCCTCAACGCACATACAACATAGCGTCGCAGCGGACGTCACACAGGCCTTATTTGCAAAAAGCATATTCCTTTAAGCCTTTTTTGTACTTATTGGCTTGTCCTTAAAGGCAGTCGTCCAGGTTATAAATTCGTAGACGCCATGAATCTCAATAACGGCAGTGACCAACTTTTCGTGATATTTTTCACCAAAAGCAACATGTATAAATTTCAACCACAGGCTGCATTGTCAATGCACAAAAAGAGGAAGCAAAAGGGGAAATTTTTATGTTAACAATATTTGAGACTAGAATAGCATTAACCATATGATTTATATATAAATTATTTTCTAAAAACAAACTCGACTAAACTTTAAAAAAATAATTTAAACCAATCAGCTACAAAGATCTAACCTTAACACAACATTATCCATTTTGAAAACATGTAGTTAACAAATCATCATGGGAATATTCGGTCAAAATTATTCCCAAACAAGTATGGTTAATGGCTTATAAAGAGGAAAAAATTTCAAAAACTCGGCACTATATCATTTTTTTGTTTATTGATATTATTATATTAGAGGAGACACTTATGAAAAATGCAATGCAATTCACGTTTTACCTTCGTTACTTTGAAAAAACTCAGGATGCATCCGCGAGAATATTTAAAAATATATCCGCGGAAACTCGTTATCATATGCTTAATGAATTGATGCAATGGCATATTTCAGATACTCATGAAGACAAAACTTGCTAAGTATAAGTTGTTGCCTAGTACCATCAACGTTACCGGCGGAGCCATTTGTGCTCAAGGATAACTTTATCTAGAGATCACTGGATTCGTTTACCGTCGATAAACAAAGCTATGCTTGTCAAGCAGGTCTTCTTTACTACCGGAAAGCACTTTTGCTTTGCTTGAGAAACGACATTAATTTTTCACATTGCCTATAAATCCAGATTATACTGTATAGAAAGACATATTTCTTTCATCAACATTTTATGAAATTATGTAGAGAACCTGATTTGAGGCAAAGTAATATGATAAAAATGATTGCTGTAGATATGGACGGCACTTTTTTAGATGACGAAAAAAAATACAATAAACCGCGTTTTTTAGCGCTATACAAACAGTTGAAAAAAGAGAATATCCAATTCGTAGTAGCAAGCGGTAACCAATATTATCAATTAATCTCTTTTTTTCCTGAAATTTTTAACGAAATATCATTTGTTGCAGAAAATGGGGCTTATGTTGTACAAGGAGAAGATCCATTATTTTGTGGCAAGATGTCAAAACGAGATGTAGCAAAGATCCTATCTATTCTTTCTGATATTCCTTATCTAAGTTTTGTGGTTTGTGGAAAGGACAATGCTTACATACATTCCGCATCTGCGCCAAATTTCATTCAACTTATGTCAAAACATTATTATCGTCTACAGATAATTGATGATTTTAGTAATATAGAAGATACAATATTTAAATTTTCACTAAACCTTCAAGACAAAAGAATTCCTGAATTAATGACTTTTTTAGGGCATTCTTTGGATGGCATAATTAATCCAGTATCCAGCGGTTATGGCTTTGTCGATTTAATTATACCAGGCATACATAAAGCGCATGGGTTATCTTTGCTGCAAAAAGAATGGAAGATAAATAATGATGAGGTGGTTGCTATCGGTGATAGTGGTAACGACTTAGAAATGGTGGCTCAAGCCGGTTTCGGATTTTCCATGTCAAATGCGCAAGATAAAATTCATAAAATTGCTAAATACAGAACAGAAGATAATAACAATGAAGGCGTTCTCAATGTTATTGAAAAAGTATTATGCCGAACGTATCCTTTTGATTAAAAAAAATTAATTTCTTTGCTTGCAACCCACGTTCTAACTAATAATGTTGTTTCGTCATCTTTATGGTCGGTCATGAAGCGCTGTTATCCTGATTATGTTTTTCATTTAGACTAGGCCTCGCTGTGGGACAAAAGAACGTTCCATGCATTAGGTCTCAGCTTAATATTTATAAACCGTCCCCCTTCAACGTGATCAGCCATTTTGTCACTACAGCGGAACAAATCACTTTTCGTGGAAATGTTACGGTTAGCGAAATTTATCTTTAATTAGATACTTCGCTTTAGTGATTGCAATGGAATAGGCCGGTCCTGAACCACAGTCTTCATTACCAGGGTGGAGGTTAAACGTTGAACACCAGGCATGGCAGATAATTTTTCATCATACAGTTGCTGAAACGCCTGCAAGTCACGGGTAATCACATTTAAAAGATAGTCCGGGTCCCCAAAAAGCCTTTGCGCCTGGATAATCTGAGAAATTTCCAAGACTGCCGCTTCGAAAGCCTTTACCGAATTCCGATCGCCCTCACGCAGGGTAACAAAAACAATTGCGGAGAAATTGAAACCCAGGCTGCCGGGATCAAGGTTGGCACGATAGCCTCTGATAACGCCCGCCGCTTCCAGCGCACGCACTCTACGATGGCAAGGGGAAAGACTTAACCCTACTTTGTCAGCCAACTCCGTTAATGAAAGACGACCGTCAGATTGCAGTTCCGCAAGAATATTACGATCTATTTTATCCATTTGGTAAAATCTCCCTTAAAATGCAATTAATTTGCGAAGAGTTGGAAGCACATTTTAACAACATCAGGATATTCTTGCTACCAAATGAAAAAAATGGACAGAACTGTCTTTTTCTACAGCCTGACATCACGTTCAATGGGGATGGTCAACAAAATGACATTGAGTATTTTTATGACATTCTGGGCAGTATCAGCCCTATTTGTTATCACCCCAGGTGCAGACTGGGCTTATGCAATCTCTGCGGGAATACGAGGTAGTACCGTGGTACCGGCGGTGGGTGGTTTGCTGTTCGGGCATCTCATTGCAACAATAATTGTCGCGGCTGGCGTTGGTACTTTTGTGGCGGGTTATCCCGCCGCCTTAACATTTCTTACCGTAGCTGGGGCCGCCTATCTGATGTGGCTCGGCATCAATATGCTGGTTTATCCGTCCCTACCCAAAGTCAGAGAAGGACATGATTCTGGCTCATGGATGCGATGGGCAGCCAAGGGGATCTGTGTCAGCGGTTTGAATCCGAAGGTATTTCTGTTGTTCCTTGCTTTATTGCCTCAATTTATTGTTCCAGCCTCCTCTTGGCCGATACCTGTGCAGATCATTGCGCTGGGGCTGGTACATATTATGAGTTGTGGGGTAGTCTATTTACTGGTTGGTTATGGTTCCCGCGCAGTATTACAGACGCGTCCCCGGGCGGCACAAATCGTTAGCCGAATCTCCGGTACCGCGATGGTTATCATCGCGGTGCTCTTATTAGCTGAGCAGTTCTTCCGAGAATACACACAATGACGAATATAACGCTCACCCGGCTTCAGACCATGAAACAGCGCGGCGATAAAATAGCCATGCTGACCTGCTATGATGCCACTTTCGCTCATACGGCCAGTATTGCAGGCGTGGATATGTTGCTCATCGGCGATACGCTCGGCATGATCCTGCAGGGACATGACAGTACCCTGCCCGTCACGCTTGAAGATATGGTTTATCACACAGCCTGTGTGAAGCGCGGTAACACCGGCAGCTTTATCATTGCAGACCTGTCTTTCCTGACCTATTCATCTCCCGAGCAGGCGTTGATGAGCTCAGGACTGCTGATGCAGGCCGGCGCGCAGATGGTCAAGCTGGAAGGGGGTGCCTGGCTGTGTGAATCAGTGCGCCAGCTCACCCGTAATGGCGTGCCCGTCTGTGCGCATATCGGGCTGACGCCACAGTCAGTGAATGTTTTTGGTGGGTTTAAAGTGCAGGGGCGCGATCCAGAGCATGCCAAGGAGCTCGTTGAATCTGCCAAAACACTCGAGGAAGCGGGTGCGGCGATGATCCTGGTTGAGGCCGTTCCGGCGTCATTGGGTAAGTCGCTCAGCGAAGCCGTCAGTGTTCCTGTCATCGGGATCGGGGCCGGGGCCGGCACAGATGGTCAGGTGCTGGTGCTGCACGACATGCTCGGTCTTACCCTGACCGGACGGGTACCCAAGTTTGTCCGCAATTTCATGACCGGGCAGGATAGCATTCAGGCCGCGCTTCAGAGTTATGTTGCGGCGGTTAAAGATGGTACTTTTCCGGCAGAAGAACATTGTTACCTGGAATAAATATTTTTATAGAATACAACTGGTGTGATTGATTCTCTCTAAGGGATATAATTATTAATCCATAATAATATTTCTTATAGCGCACTCGTTTTCAATAAGTATTATTAATATTATTCCAGAGTACATTCAGGGAGGGTGCCGTTGGAGACTATCCCTGAATGTTAGACTGAGCAAACACAATGTCATTTGTGGCTAATGGATATGCCGCGCCAAGAATTGATAATTACGCTCGAGGTTATTGGTCGTATGGAAATATAAATCTTCCGCATGATGAGCGCTCATTAATAAATTATATTCAACATTATCACTACCAATGGCCTTTGCAAGGCGAGCAGCGAACTCTTGGCTTTGCAAGCGTGGAATGGTGTCATCCAAGTAACCATGCTGGATCAGGAATGGGGGAGCATCTGCAGTAATATAGTTTTCTGGGTTAGTTGTATCCATTACGCTCTTATCAACTTTGGTTATCTGTTTCCTCATTAACAAGGACTCAAATGAGTCTTCCGTTGAATGCTTCTGTCCATCTATGCCGATTTCTTTCCATTGTGGATCCATCGTCAAAAAATTGATCGGAGGATACCAGGCAATAACTGCCCGGACGCGCGTTGAAACATCGGCATTACCCAGTTTAGGATCTTCCAGGGATTTTACATCCGCAGAAACACCTGCCAGCGCCACCAGGTTGCCCCCGGCTGAACCGCCCATCAGAATGATATTCTCCGGGTCGAAGTTATATTTATTCGCATTGGCGCGAACAAATTTTATTGCGGCTTTCACATCGTTGATCTGCGCTGGCCAAGGTGCTTCAGGGCTGAGACGATAGTTGATGTTCGCTACGGCATAACCTTTCTGTAAACCATAGAGCGCGGGAACCAACTGGTTGTCCATTTTATCACAACCAAAAAACGCGCCGCCGTGGACGTTGATAATGACCGGGTATTTTAACTTCCACTGTTCCGGAAGAAAGATATCCATCTTTTCCGCAGGCGAAACATTTGCATAACTGACATCTAGATACTTGTTTTTAATCCGAGAAATATCCGGGGCCTGACCGCAAGCGTTTGGTCCTTGCGGTGGGCCAATGATTTTTTTGCCATGCCAATCTGATGGCATCGGCACATCTGCCGCATGACTCAATGGGATGCCAGCGAAAAATGCGGCAAGCAAGAGATATCCAATCCTGTTTTTCATTCTTATTACGCTCCTTAAGGCGGTCTTCATTGCCAAGCATAAGGGTTAAAGTTACTCTAAGGTCAAGAGTTCACGTGGAATTTAGCCAAAAGCATGTATCAACATGACAACATTGATTTATAGCATTCACGAATTTGCAGCCCTTAGCGGCATCACGGAATATAACTTGCGTTATTTCGACAAGATTGGCTTATTACCCGCGCAGCGCGACACCAATGGCTATCGGGTTTATCACCAGCGTCAAATAGCCTCGGCACAAATGGTGGTCACACTGCAAAATGCCAGGTTGTCTAATGCCCAGATCAAAACGCTGCTGAAGGATTACACTTCCCGGCATAGTCTGGCAATGCTTAAACAAACCCAGCAACAGCTTACTGCCTATATCCATACTCTTCACAACGCCCAAACGTTCATCGCCTGTCAAATAAGCCAGTTGGAAACGATCCATATCATCAACAATCAGTTGGACACGCCCTTCACGGAAGAAAAAAAATCGGAGTTGGTGGGCGTTATCAGCCTTGAAACGCAGCATATCGGCGATTTTTTTCAGCGGGCAAGTGAATTCAATGCCCCACCTAATTGGTATCTTCACCATCGTTATGGTTTTTTACTGGCTGAAAAAGATATCCAATCAAAGAGTTATCCATTGGATAAATTTTATTGCACCGAACCCTCTATTATCGATCACCGCAGCCAGTATTTATCAGCAGGACGCTATATCAGCCAGTATTGCTCTGGTAGCTTGGAAAACAATCAAAAAGTTTGGTCTTTTGTACAACATATTCGGCAGAATGGATATCGGATCCAAGGCGACATTTTGATTGAGAATGTCAGTGGACCGGCAGTACAGACAAAAAAAAGCGATTTTCTTATCAAAATCATGGTGCCGATAAACTAGATGGTGTGCCATCCGGTCCAGGGAGAGATACAATGACCCGACAAACAACCCTGGGCGTTGAGAAAAACGATCGGCAGTCATATATAACATTCTGATAAACATCATATAAGTTGGATGATCAAGCGCCGAGCATGATCCCGCCGTCCACAGCAATATGCTGACCGGTGACGAAGCCATTTTTCATCAAAAACAGATATGTTGAGGCAAGTTCATCGATACTGGCCAACCGGCGCAAGGGGATGTTTTGTTCAAAATGTTGGCGCGTAGCATCAAGCTGCCGTTGCGGCACATCACGCCAGAACGGGGTGAGCGTCCAGGTCGGCGATACCGCGTTGACACGAATGTTAGGCGCCAGCTCGGCGGCAAGTCCCTCCACCAGGGCATTGATACCCATATTCCCCACATAGCTAGCACAAGCGTCCTGCGCCCTTCCGCCCGTTCCTGAGGTGAACACCATGCTGCCACCCTCACGAATCTTGCCGGCAGCCAATTGACCGATGCGTACGTTGGTAAAGAACTTTGACTCGATGACATGACGGATGACCGTGATGTCGGAACGGACAAAGCCACCTCCCATTACATCGCCAACCATCGAGACGAGATGGTCGAATGCGAGAAGCTTTTCAAACAGGTCTGCAAGCAGGTCGTGGTCATGCGCATCCGCCAGATATGTTTGCACGTTGGTCCCGCGCCGCGTGAGAAAGTCAAGTGCGGCATCCAGCCGTTCCTGATGTCGCCCGACGATGATCAGCCGTGCGCCTTCATCCGCGGCCATCTGCGCCACGCGCAGCCCGATGCCGGAACTGCCGCCGATGACGACCAGCGTCTTATTTTGCATTGTATACATGTTAACTCCTGTTTGGTTATTATTTAAACACAGATACCGCAGCAGCGCTGTTTGTCAGTCTCTTGGTTAAACCACCAGTTCAAATATCAATGGATTCACTGAAAGATGTATGAGTGGGCGACCAATGCAGAAAGAGGCGCGCCTTGTCAGCATTGATGCGGCAGTCAGAACCCAGTGCGACAGTCGCCATCATTTTTCCCCAATATTCGTTTGCTTTCTCCTGACTTAAGGACACCGGCTGTCCCGCAAACTGAAGCTTATTATGGATAGCTAAAGCCATTTCTTTAAACGATGCGTCCCCATTTTCAGCAAAGAATAGTGAGCCGGGCTTAGCGCGCTCCATTGCGGCAAGGTAAAGCTCAGCCAGATCCTCAATATGGACCTGACTCCATCGATGATTTCCATCACCGATATAAACAGCATTGCCAAGCTGTTTAGCCGTTGACGCCAATAAGGGGATTTGTTTGCTTTTTTTACTCAAAAACAAGCCGGTACCGTAAACCATGCCAGGGACGATTACGATGCTGCGGACCCCGGAAAGCGATGCGCGCAAGACTTCTTTGTTAATGTCTACCCGATTGGGAAAAGGCTCCCGGCTTTCCAGAGGGAAATCTTCGGTGAAAACGAAACTTGATGTTTCGGGATACTGCCAGTTTGCCACGATGGCGGAACCAGACGTATAGATAAATGTTTTCCCGGTTCCTCGCAAATGGGCGAGGAAAACAGACGCAATAACCGGGTTGTCGCACTCAGCAGTATGGATAACGGCATCGCACTGTTCCAGCGCCCTCACGATAACTTCGGTGTTATTCAGGTCGCCACGTACAGGTATCATGCCGGCATCCTGAACGAACGCTGCATCGCTGCCCCGCCGCACTAATCCCAATACACTGTAACCGCTTTTTTTTAATACGACGGCCAGACTGCCGCCAATATATCCGGATATACCGGTAACGAAGATCGTTTTTATATTATTCATATTTTTATCCAGTAAACTCCATCCAGGCACCGGCCATGCCTGGGATAAAAAATGAAAGAAATTTGATGTCAATTCACCGTCGGCTAACATGCCGCTGAGTCGGCAGCGAATTAAATATGAGTTTATTTATGGTGCCAGTAAGCCACAGCGCGAACAAAGGCCTCATCACAGCCACGGCGCTGGGTAAAATAATCACTCAGCATCTTTACCGTCTCTCCTTCGCCGGTCAGCCAGATAAAATAGTCGTCAGTTGGCAAAGAAACCTTATCGAGGGCGCCTATAAGTATACCGAGATTATCGCTATGCATCATTCCGCTTCCCAGCCAACTGACGTCGATACCAGTGAGGTCGCCCAGATAATCACGGCCAGTGGATTCATTCGTATAGGCAAACAAATGGAGCTGGTCAGCTTTGATGGCGGGCTTGCGACGCTTGAACGCCGGCAGGCCGGTTTCATCACAGATATAGAGCTGGAAAAGATAATCCTCCGGTACGATAACCGATCCACGTGGACCGCCAATGACCAGCTCTTGTCCGAGCCGCGCATGCTCGGCCCAATCGCTGGCGACACCGCCCTGGTGGATATAAAAATCCAGCGTCAGGGTGTTTTCAGTGTCAAATGCCAGCGGCGTATAATCGCGCGCCAAAGGACGCACCCCGTCTTTCCAGACAACGCCTTCTGAGGTCACCTGGGGCAGATTCAGGGCACCGGTCTTCGGATCGGGAAAGAACAGTTTGACGTGATCGTCAAAACCAGGGGAGTTGAAACCCTTTAAATCCGAACCGACGAACTCAATGCGCCAGAAGTCCTTCGCCACGCGAGTTTTGTTGGCAATCTTAATGCGTCGGAAACACAGTTCGTTGCGTACGCGCTGCGGTTCACGGCTATGATTATTTTCAGTCTTTTTTTTACCCAAAAGAAAATTCCTTGCGTCACGGTGGAATAAAATGTTCTGGTTGGCGCCCACTGCCATTAATGCTTCAGAGCGCGGCGACAATACATTTAGCCAAACTCAGGTCGCCTTCACCCGTGGATCCGCTGACGCCCACGGCGCCGATAATCTCACCGCCGGCACACAGCGGCAAGCCGCCCTTTAACGGCACCAGATGCGGCACAGACAGCATCGCCACTTCCCCTCGATTGATCATGCTTTCAAACAGCTCGGTACTGTCCTGGATGGCGGCGGCGGTGCGGGCTTTACCTTCCGCTACGCTGGCGGAAATCGGCGGCGCGGCGTCCATTTTGCCGAAGGCCACCAGTTGTCCGGCGCGGTCAACCACCGCGATACTGACAGCGATTTTTTGTTTTATGGCGGTCTCGATGCCAACGTTAAGTAATCCCTGCGCCGCCATGAAAGTAATATTATTAGCGGCATAATAATTTAATTGTGACATAAGTATTCCTTGAGAAAGCGGGAGACATTACACTGCCGAGTTCAATGGGCTAACCTAACAGTTGTCCGGGCAATGCGGTACCCTCATTCCTGGTAACAGAGCATTGACTAAAAGGGGAGTCATCATGCCGGTACTGGATGATATAAAGGGATTCGTCACCGTTGCTGAAACCGGTGGATTTACCCACGCGGCCAGAAAGCTGGCTATTTCCACCTCGGTGGTCAGCCGTCGCATTGATCGGCTGGAAACCGAGCTTGGGGTCTGTTTAATGCTGCGCAATACCCGCGGCGTCACGCTGACCCCGGCGGGCAATGAATTTTACCGCCGGGCGCAGTTGATCCTCCGGGAGCTGGATAACGCCTATCAGGCCGTTGCCGAAAGAAAAGAAGAGATCACCGGCTGTTTACATATCAGCACGCCCTACTCTTTCGGTATTCGCCATCTTGAACCGGTGCTGAACCGGTTGAGCACCAGTTATCCCACATTGGAATTTGATATTTCCTACAACGATCGCTACGTGGATTTATTAAAAGAATCCTTTGATGCCGTCATCCGTATCGGCGCCATTAGCGAACTGAGCTTTGCCGCGCGCCGTATCGGCCCCATACCTACCGTCCTGGTGGCCAGTCCGGCCTATCTGGAAAAGCACGGGACATTGCAAACGCCTAATCAGATTTCAGAACATCAATGCCTGATTTATTCCGGCCGGACCCATGCCGAGTGGGTCTTTCAGCGGGGCGAAAACAGGTGGGCCCTCTTGCCCGCAGGTCGTTTCTATTCCGATAGCGGTGAGGTGTTGCTTAAGTGGGCATTGAGCGGGCGCGGGATCGCCGTATTTCCCCATTTCATGGTCAAGGAGGCCCTGTCCGGGGGCGGGCTGGTGCGGCTGTTGCCGGACTATGCCATGCCGGAACACGATCTGTATATTTTGCGTCCCCCGGGCGTGCGGGTGGCGGGCAAGGTACGGGTGCTGTTTGATGAAATGGTGGCCTATTGCCGGGATGCGCTACAGGGACCGTGACAGCCGCAGACGATTCTCCCCTGTTTTGCATCAACTTTTCGGGTGATCAAAAATGGTGATATGGCATGGTCAAAATAACGCTGACGTTAGCGGTAGTACACAGCGATATGCTGATTATTCAGCCATTCAATGGCTACCGGCGTATCAAAAATGTCCTCCAGGATCGCCGGCGTCATGATGTGCGCCGGCGTCCCCTGATAAATCACCCGGCCTTCCTTCATGGCGATGATGTCATCCGAATAGACCGAGGCGAAGTTGATATCGTGGATCACCAGGACGATGGTTTTACCCAGCTCATCCGCCGCGCGGCGGAGCTGCTTCATCATCGCCACCGCGTGTTTCATGTCCAGGTTATTAAGCGGTTCGTCCAGCAGGACATATTTCGTATCTTGGCACAGCACCATCGCCACATAGGTCCGCTGGCGCTGCCCGCCGGAGAGCTCATCCAGATAGCGATGCTGCAAATCGGTCAGGTTCAGGAAGTCCATCGCCGCGGCGATGCGTCCGCGATCGTCCTCATTCAGCCGTCCCTTGGTGTAGGGATAACGGCCGAACCCCACCAGATCCGCCACGGTTAAACGGCTGGTAAACTGATTCTCCTGCCGTAATACCGACAGGTATGTCGCCAGCTTATCCCCCGGCGTAGTGGCCACATCCAGGCCATTTACCCTTACCTGTCCGCCATCCGCCGGCAGCAGGCGGCTGATGACCGAAAGCAGGCTTGACTTGCCCGCGCCGTTGGGACCGATTATCGAGGTGATCCCGCCCTCGGCAATGGTCGCCGTAATCCCTTTCAGTACGGCGACATCGCCATAGCGTTTGCTGACATTCCTGATCTCAATCACAGGGTGGCCTTTTTCAATAGCAAAAACAGGAACAGGGAACCGCCGAGGAACTCAATGACCACCGACAACGCACCGGACATTTTCAGCAGGTGTTCCAGAATCAATTGGCCGCCCACCAGGGAAATGATGCCGAGCAGGAAGGCGGTGGGCAGCAGAAAACGGTGCTGATGGGATCCGCCGATGAGATAAGCCAGGTTCGCCACCATAAACCCCAGGAAGGTCAGAGGGCCCACCAGCGCGGTGGAAATGGCCACCAGCACCGACACCAGCAGCAGGATCACGGTCACGTTGTGCCGATAATCAATGCCCAGGCTAACGGCGGTATCACGCCCCAGCGCCAAAACATCAAAGCGAAAACGCATGCGCCAAATGATAGGCGCCGCCGCCAATATCACGGCCGCCGATACCCCCAGCAGCTCCGGCGGCGCACGGGTAAAGGTGGCGAACATCCGCCCCTGCAGGATGGCAAACTCGCCGGGGGTGAGCAGCCGCTGCAGCAGAGTGGCAAAACTGCGAAACAGGGTGCCGCAGATAATCCCCACCAGCAGCAACAGATGCAGGTCATTGCCCCGCCCGATAAACAGCCAGCGATACAACAACGCGGAAAACAGCACCAGCAGCAGCGATTCGCAAAGGAATTTCCCGACGACACCGAGCAAACTGATGCCTGGTGCATCGATAAAAAAAATCATGGCGGTCTGCAGCAGAACGAACAGCGCCTCAAAACCCATAATCGACGGCGTCAGGACTCGATTATGGGTGACCGTCTGGAATAACAGGGTTGAGACGCCGGCGGCAAAGGCCACCAGCAGCATGGTGGCCAGGATCAGGGCGCGATGCACCAGGATATAGTGCAGATTGCCGCCCAGATTTACCGTCATGAACAGCGCCATGACCGCCAGCGACAGGCCCCCCAGCAGTAATAACCGCTGTTTCGGCGATACTTTTCGATTAAGGGAGATGATGACCGGCGATAGCGCCGGCCTGGCTTTATTCTCTGACATGACGTTTTTGGCTGAGCAGTAACATAAGAAAAACCACGGCGCCGATAACACCCAGGATCACGCTGACCGGAATTTCAAAAGGGTAGCGGATAATCCGCCCGATCATGTCGCAAAACAGTACCAGGCCGCCCCCGAGCAGGCATACCCACGGGACGGTCTTGCGCATATTATCCCCCATCAGCATGCGGACAAGATTGGGAACAATCAATCCCAGGAACGGCAGCGCTCCCACCACTACCACCACCACGCCGCTAACCAGGGCGATAATCGCCAGTCCCATCAGCATAACGCGCCGGTAGTCCAGCCCGACGTTGACGGCGAATGCGCGTCCCATCCCGGCAACCGTAAACCTGTCGGCGACCCAGCAGGCCAGCAGCGTCAGCCCGCCAACCAGCCACAGCAGCTCATAACGGCCTGCCAGCACACCGGAAAAATCCCCGCTTTCCCAGTTGCCCAGCGACTGCATCAGATCGAAATGCAGGGCGGCGAAGATGGTCATGGCGCTGATCACCGCCCCAAACATAATACCCACCAGGGGAACCACCAGCGCCGATTTCAGCACCACCCGCGTCAAAAGCTTCATGAACAGCCAGGTTCCCCCCAGGGCGAACAGGCTCGCCACCGCCATTTTCATCATGATCGACGCCGACGGCATAAGCACCATCATGATCAGCAGGCCCAGGCTGGCCGATTGCGTCGTGCCGGCCATGGAGGGCTCAACGAAACGGTTTTGGGTCAGCAACTGCATGATAAGGCCGGCCACGCTCATAGCACTGCCGGCCAGCAGCAGGGCCAGTGTGCGGGGGACGCGGCTGATGAAGAAAATGTCTTGCATGATGGGGTCGGACCATACCGCCAGCGGGCCGACCGCCCCCGCTCCCGTAAACAGGCTGGCGGCCACCAGGCACAGCAGCGCCAGAAGGCTCAATGCCAGGGGATGCGGCTTCATGCTTCTATAGCGGTAAAGATGTTCATTTCCTGTCCAACGCCTGGTTCACGGTACTCATCAACTGAATATAACTTTGCAGGCCGCCGGCGATATACAGGGACGTCGAGTCCAGATAGACCACCTGCCGCTTTTGCCAGGCGGTGGTTTTGGCGATCAGGGGGTTATCAAGCACCTGTTGCGCCGACTCCCCGGCCGGGCGCCCGATGGCGCTGTCGCGATCCAGTACGAACAGCCAGTCGGGATTGACGCTGAGCACAAATTCAGAGGTGACGATGTTGCCATGCTTGCCCGTCTCTGAGAATACCGTGGCCGGTTTGAATCCCAGTTCATCAAAAATGAAGCCGAAACGGGACCCCGGGCCATAAGCCGATATTTTCCCGCCGCTGACCATCAGCACCAGGGCGCTGCCCGCATTGGCCGTTTTTCCCTTTATCAGGGCTATCTGCTGTCTGAAGGCGTCCAACTGCGTTTTAGCTTGCGCTTCTTTGCCGAAAATAGCGGCCAACTGCTCGGTGCGTTGGGTAAAACTGGCCAGGAAGTGCTGATCGTCCACATCCAATGCAATAGTGGGCGCAATAGCGCTCAGTTTATCGTAGGCATCATGGGCGCGGCCGCCGGCAATGATCAGATCAGGGTTGGCGTTGCTCAGTGCCTCGTAATCCGGTTCAAACAGCGTGCCGGCATTCAAATAGCCGCCGCCGCTGTATTTGGCCAGAAAGGGCGGCAGATGTGTGCTGGTCTGCGGCACGCCTGCCACCGCAATCCCGAGCGCATCCATGGTATCCAGCGTCTGGGGGTTTAACACGATAACTTTTTTCGGCCGCAGCGGGACTTTTGTCGTGCCCTGCGCATGTTCAATGGACAGAGTTGCAGCCTGTCCGGCGGCAACGGCCTGCTCATACCCCCCCGCCAGCGCCAGCATTGACGCCAATAGCGTTATTTTTAAAGCCAAACTCAAGCGCATCATAGACTCCTTGATATCCCTTTCATGCATCATGTTATAAACATAATTTTAACATTGAATAATTCTCATTCTTATTAAAATGAGTGTAATCCCATATCTTTTTCATTTAAAGAGTCTTGCTTCACTCTTTTGTTCATAACGCCGATTCTCGATGTGCTCTACTTCCGCCGCGGGCACGTAGTAATCTACGTCTTCGTTGAAGCTGTGGATAATCCAGGTCACTATCATGCCGGCAAAGCCGACAATCGCCAGCCACCAGATATGCCAGATCATGGCGAAGCCGAAAAACAGGCTGAAGGCGGCGATAATGACGCCTGCGCCGGTATTCTTCGGCATATGGATCTGTTCGTAGGCCAGCGGTTTCTGATAAGCCGTTCCGTCTTCCTTCATCTGCCAGAAGGCGTCGCGATGATCGTTGACATCCGGCACCAGGGCAAAGTTATAGAACGGCGGCGGTGAGGAGGTGGACCATTCCAGGGTGCGTCCGCCCCACGGATCGCCGGTGAGATCCCGGTTCTGATCCCGCTGGATGACGCTGAGAACGATTTGCACCACCTGGCACAAAATGCCCAGGGCGATAAGGACTACGCCGCCGGCCGCCACCATCAGCAGCGGATGGAATTGCGGGTCGATTTGCTGGCTTAAACGACGGGTCATGCCCATGAAACCCAACGCATACAGCGGCATGAACGCAACGTAGAAACCGATAATCCAGAACCAGAAGGCGCGTTTGCCCCATTTCTCGTTCAGGGTGTAACCGAAGGCTTTCGGCCACCAGTAGGTCATGCCGGCGAAACAGCCGAACACCACGCCGCCGATAATAACGTTATGGAAATGCGCTATCAGGAACAGACTGTTGTGCAGGACAAAGTCGGCGCCCGGCACCGCCAGCAGCACCCCGGTCATGCCGCCGATGGAGAAAGTGATGATAAAACCGATGGACCACAGCATGGCGGAATGAAAAACGATGCGGCCCTGATAGATAGTGAACAACCAATTAAAGATCTTCACCCCGGTGGGTATGGCGATAATCATCGTCATGATGCCGAAGAACGCGTTGACGTTGGCGCCGGACCCCATGGTGAAGAAGTGGTGCAGCCAAACACAGAACGACAATATTGTGATGGCAATGGTGGCCCATACCAGGGAGGTGTAGCCGAACAGCCGTTTTTGCGAGAAGGTAGCCACAACTTCGGAAAAGACCCCGAACACCGGCAGGATAAGAATATAGACTTCCGGATGGCCCCAAGCCCAGAACAGGTTGACATACATCATCATGTTGCCGCCCATATCATTGGTAAAGAAATGGGTGCCCAGATAGCGATCCAGGGTCAACAGAACGATGGTGACGGTGAGGATGGGGAATGCGGCGATAATCAGGATATTGGTGCACAGTGCCGTCCAGGTAAACACCGGCATTTTCATCAGCGGCATGTTCGGCGCGCGCATTTTCATGATGGTGGCGAAGAAGTTCACACCGGTCAACGTGGTGCCAATACCCGTCAACTGGATGCTCCAAATCCAATAATCCACCCCTACGCCGGGGCTATACTCTTTTCCCGATAATGGCGGGTATGCCACCCAGCCAGTTTGGGCAAACTCACCCACCCCCAAGGAAACATTAATTAGTATCACCCCCACCACGAAGAACCAGAAGCTCAGGGAGTTCAGGAAGGGAAAGGCCACGTCGCGGGCGCCGATTTGCAGCGGCACAACCAGATTCATCAATCCGATTACGAAAGGCGTCGCCATAAAGATAATCATGATGACGCCGTGAGCGGTGACCACCTGATCATAATGGTGGGGCGGCAGGAAACCGGCTTCGCCGGCGGAGGCCAGCGCCTGCTGCGAGCGCATCATGATGGCGTCCGCAAAGCCGCGCAGCAGCATTACGAAGGCCACAATCATATACATTACGCCGATTTTTTTATGATCCACCGAGGTAAACCATTCATTCCACAGATATTGCCATTTGCCAAAATAGGTAATGGCCGCCACCAGAGCCAGCCCGATAACGACAATGGCGGCCACGGTGATAATAATGATCGGTTCATGATACGGAACCGAATCCAGCGTTAATAAACCGAACATCAGCAATTCCTCGGTCCGGGCATGAAAATGCCCACAGCTAAATTGATAAGTTGAGTAATGTCAGCACCGTAGTGAAGAAATTGTAAACAGTATCGTTAACCTAACAGCAGACTGAAATAGCCGGTACTTCTATTCTTGGTAACAGAGCATTGACTAAAACGGGGGCCCACCATGCCGGTACTTGGTGATATAAAGGGTTACAAGACCGTCGCTGAAACCGGGGAATGACTCATGCAGCGAGAAAATTAGCCATTTCCACTTCCGATGTCAGCTGTCGTCCTGATTGGAGCCGGGGATAATTTTATTCAGGCGTAAAACCCGTGAGAAGACGAAAAATAGATACAGTGAAAAAATAAGGAGTGGATAGTTTTAAGTCAGCGGCTTCTGAAACCCAAAGGAGAATGCCATGATCACTCTTCACCACGCGATGGTGAATGGTCCCGGGACGACTCCCACAGGGCATTCTGCAATACACATTGGGGCGAAGTTCTGCATCGCCTTAAAACTCACATCGAAAAAATTTGAGGGATATAAAAACATGCCGCAGAAACGCGCAACGACCTACCACATCGTAAAACCGGGCGATCCTCATCCGATGGGCTGGACGGTCCCGCCGGTGAACGATCTGCGCTCAGCAATCGAACTCCTTAAGACCTTGCCCGGTCAATACATTGAAACCGACCGGGAGGTGGACCCAAAAGACGAGTTGGCCGGGGTCTACCGATATATCGGCGCCGGCGGCACGGTGATGCGACCGACGCGCATCGGTCCAGCCATGACATTCAATTCCATCAAAGGTTATCCCGGTTCGCGCGTGCTGGTGGGCATGCTGGCAAGTCGAGAGCGCGTCAGCGCCCTGCTCGGCGCGCCAGTGCGGGAACTTGGCATCCAAATGGCGAAGGCCCGACAAAACGTGATACCGCCGGTGGTGATCGACAGGAAAGATGCGCCTTGCCAAGAAGTGGTCTATCGCGCCGATGACGAAGGTTTCGACCTGCGCAAACTCCTACCCGCGCCAACCAATACCACTGAGGACGCAGGCCCCTACTTTTGCCTGGGACTGGTACTGGGGAGCGATCCTGATGACCGTGACAATGTCGATGTAACCATCCACCGGCTTTGCGTACAGAGCAAGGACGAATTGTCGATTTTCTTTGCACCCGGCCGCCATATCGACGCCTTCCGCCAGAAAGCCGAGGCCCATGGCAAGCCGCTGCCTGTATCGATCAATATGGGGCTCGATCCGGCCATCCCCATCGGGGCAACCTTTGAAGCGCCGACGACTCCGTTCGGTTTCGATGAGCTGTGTGTGGCCGGCGGCCTGCGGGGCCGTCCCGTCGAACTGGTGGAATGCCTGACCGTGCCGCAATGGGCCATCGCCCGCGCCGAAATTGTTATCGAAGGGGAGATTCTGCCAAATGTGCGGGTCGCCGAGGATCAAAACAGCAAGACCGGCAAAGCGATGCCGGAATTTCCCGGATATACCGGCGATGCCAATCCTTCCCTGCCCGTTATCAAGGTCAAGTCGATCACTACCCGCAAGAACCCGATATTGCAAACCCTGGTTGGGCCCGGGGAAGAGCATGTCAGCCTGGCAGGCATCCCGACCGAAGCCAGCATTTATCTGGAATGTCATGACGCTCTGCCGGGACTGGTTAAGAACGTATACGCTCACAGCGCCGGCGGCGGAAAGTTTCTTGCCATCCTCCAGGTGGAGAAGAAAAACGCTGGCGACGATGGGATGACCAGACAGGCGGCAATGACCGCCCTCGCCGTCTATCGCGAACTTAAGAACGTGATACTCGTCGACGAAGATGTCGATTTGTTCGATACCAATGACGTGCTTTGGGCAATGCAGACGCGCTTCTCAGGCGATCTGGATACGATCTTCGTACCGGGACTGGCGGGCCACGTTCTCGATCCCTCCCAGACCCCGGAATACGACCCGCGAGTGACGGCCAAAGGCACTACGACGAAGACCATCTTCGACTGCACGGTGCCGTTCCATCTGAAAAAGCATTTCGTCCGCGCGCAGTTCAAGGAGGTTGACCCCAGTCTATGGGCGCCGTCCCTTTTCGGGAAGGCTTCTGTATGACCGAGGAGCCCACGCTACACACTGCCCATTGTCGTAATCACAAATGTGGGCATCGTTAGCCGCATATGGAACGGGTCTATTGAATTACCTGTTTATGCATATCAGCAGTAAACATCCCATGGAGATAATCAAATGAACAATTCAACTCCGCTTCACTTCGTCACACTTCTTGGCAGCCTTCGCAAAGGTTCCTTCAACGCGGCGGTCGCACGCGCCCTGCCCTCGCTGGCGCCTGACGGCGTAAACATCACCGCCTTGGGTTCGGTCCGTGAGTTTCCGCATTACGATGCCGACGAGCAGGCAGCGGGTTTTCCGGCGCCGGTGCTAGCCATGGCTGAACAAATCAAGGCAGCGGATGGTGTCATCATCGTTTCGCCCGAATACAACTACTCCGTCCCTGGCGTGCTTAAGAACTGCCTCGACTGGTTGTCCCGTCTAACTCCGCAACCCTTCGCCGGCAAACCGATTGCCATTCAAACGGCGTCACAGGGGGTGATCGGCGGTGCGCGGGCGCAATATCACCTGCGGCAAAGCCTTGTTTTCCTTGACGCCCAGGTGCTTAATAAGCCTGAGGTCATGATCGGACAGGTCGCTGGCAAGGTGAACTCTGAAACGCTGGAACTTACTGATACAACAACACGCGACTTCATCGCGGGACAGCTCCAGGCGTTCGTTGCTTTCGTCAGCCATTTCAGCAACAATGAAAAATAAGGCTTTATTTTATAGTCGCTAGGGGGCAATGACTATAACAGTGAAAACATTTGACCATTGAATAACCAGAGTGCCCTAATCCTAATTCAGCCGTATCCCGGCATCCACCACAAACTGCGCGCCGGTACAGCCGCGCGCATCATCCGAGGCCACAAACAGCGCCATGGCGGCAATGTCACTGCCCTGTAGATCTATCTTGATGGCCTGCATGTCCATAATCTCCTGCTGAACCGGCGGGGTACGCCAAAGCGCCTGCTGTCGTGGAGTGGAGATGGCCCCGGGCACGATGCAGTTTACCCGGATGCCAAAGGGCCCAAGTTCTCGGGTCAGGGTCCGGTTTAGGCCGAGGATCGCCGCCTTGGCGGTGGTGTAGCCCACCATGCCCGGACGTCCTTTCATCACCGAGGTGGAGCTGGTTAGGATAATGGCTCCGGACTGACGTTCACGCATCGGTATCGCCACTGCCTGGGTGGCGAAGAATTGGTGATCGAGATTGACCGCCATCCGATTGCGCCAATATTCCGGCTCAACGGCAAACATGTCATGTCGGTCGTCGTCGGCGGCATTATTGATCAGCACATCAATACCTCCTTCGCGAGCAGCAATGTCGCCAATTACGGTTCGCAGCGCCGGAATGTCGCGCAGGTCGCAATAATGAAACACCGCGCCATGGACCGCCGACAGCGCCTCGCCGGCGACGGTATTGATGTCGAGAAAATGCACCCGGCTGTGCTGCTGGCTAAACGCCGCCACCAGATCGGCCCCTATACCGCTTGCGCCCCCGGTAATAAGCACCGTTTTCCCCGCCAGGCTCTGGTATTGGGTATAAAGATGTTCACTCATGAGCACTCCTTATTATGATTATGCTGCCCGGCCGCGCTGGCGAAGGTCACTGAGCCGCGTCGCGCGTCAGAAAGTCATAAATAACGTTACCATCCAGCGCGTCGTGTTCCATGCCCAGCAAGTGGGCGATGGTGGCAGCCGGATCTGTCATGCGATGGGGACCCCGTTGCAGACGATCGCGGTAGTAGCCTTTTCTGATGCCCGCCCCATAGGCCAGGATCACGCCATAATTAGCGCTGTGCTCTGTTTCCGCCGTCGGTTTCTGCGGACCATGATTGGCGCCGGGGGCGTTGACCGGGCAGATATCCTCGCCATGGCGGCTGGTGCCCCAGACAAATCCTGTATTATAGGTAAACAACACATCCCCGGCATGGTCGCCCCAATAGCCCACACTCGCCGCATCGGCTTTGCGCAGCGCCCAGGCCACGGCCTTGCGCGGTTGGCCGTCATGCAGCACCTGCCATTCGCCGAGCGCCTTCAGCACCTGCTCCGTCACCGCTTCATAACGGGCCGCAGGCACAATGCCCCCCGCTTCGCGTCCGGCAAGATTAATGAAGATTTCCAGACCGCCGCGCTCGTCCTTTAGATAGACCTGGCTCCGGGCCGCCAAAGGCCGCCCCTGCGCATCCAGGGTAACCAGCCCGCGCCGCGCCAGGTAACGATGAATATCGCACATGTACTCATTGGGTACCGCTCCGTGATCGGAAGCCAGTAGCAGCGTGCAGTCGTCATCCATGGCGGCAATAATTTTGCCGATAGAGCGATCAAGAATCTGATAGCATTCGCGCATCACCGCTTCGTAGCGCGGCGCCTGCGCTGCATCGTAAAACGGCGAACGCGGATCATACTGGCCCAGGCAAAGATGGTGCGACTCATCAATCAGATGATGTACGGCGATCCACAGGGCATAACCCTGCTGATGGGTGAGGTACAACGCGCTGTCCGCCAGCCACAGCGACTGATCTTCCGCATCCCGATACGTTGAGCGGATATAGGTTTCCTGCACCGCGGCTTTCACCGCCCACTGACTGATAAACGGACCGAGTTGTCCCACCAGCGCCTTGCCGAGCTGAGCATCGGAAGCCATGCGCCCAGGCAGCGTAACCTGGCTCTGGATGATTTCGATATCGTTGTGCTCCGGGTCGTAGCGCCCGGGGTAGAAACGCACCTGCCCATAGTCATCATCCGGTCCCAGTGCCAGCCACGGGCTCCATCGGCCTGGCACCAGCTCGGTCCCCCGCTCGCCGTCGCGAATAAGCGGCGTGGCATGGCGGCAGTCCAGCAAAAACGTTTTACCGGTTGCGGGATAATCCAGTCGATAGAGGTTCTTTTCATCTGTCGTGTTCAGCGGCCGCCAGAGCCCTTTATCGTGATAGGCCAGCGGCGACGACGGCGGCCAGCCCAGCGTCTGGCTGCGTTCGGTTCGTGCCTGGCGGCGAGCCTCATAGCGGGTGGTGAATACGGCGGGCGGATATAGCTCCCACGGGCACGGTTCGGCGCGCCCCCAGTAAGGTGAAAAGGTAAAATGCGGAGCCGGGGCGGCGATGCTTTCCGGGAAATGCACCAGGGCGGCCCGCAGCCCGTTGCGCTCAAGCTGATACAGCAAATTAGCGTTCCTGGCGTTGTCCGCGGGAATAGCCTGCCCCACCCAGGCGGTGCCCGGGCTTTGGCCTGATAAAAACGACACCCAGTTCACGTCCCCCCAGGCGGAGATAAACGGCAACAGTTCCGCCGCCGCGCCCTGCTCCAGCATGGTGCGGATGTGGGGTAGCGCGCCCTCGGCCGCGAATTTTTGGATAAGCGGCATCATTAGCCCATCGACGCCGAACACAATGACTTTTTTGCTCATTTCCGGTTTCTTCTCTCGCGCATTTATCCCAAGCTTTTGGGGGAATCAGTTCAGCCGCAACCCGCTTTTGTCATCAAACAGATGCACCCGGCGCGTATCCGGCAGCAAGCTCAGCGTTTCGCCAGGCCGCGCCATGATGCGGTCATGAAATAATGCCGTGGCTTTCTGGTCACCAATATTGAGCATGATCTGGGTTTCGCTGCCGGTGGGTTCAACCACGTTAACCTGTGCATGCAGCCCCCCCGGCTGCTGCAGCTCAAAGTGCTGCGGACGGATACCGTATAACACCCGCAGCCCCGCCGGCTGGCGAGGCATTTCTTGCAGCGGCAGGCGAATACCGTCATCCGTAACCACCCAGCCGGCGTTATCCAGCCGTCCGGCAAACAGGTTCATGGACGGGGAGCCGATAAACCCCGCCACAAAGGCGTTGGCAGGTCGGTCGTAAAGCTCCAGCGGGGTGCCGGTCTGTTCGATTTTTCCCTCGCGCAGCACCACGATGCGGTCCGCCATGGTCATGGCTTCCACCTGGTCATGGGTGACGTATATCATGGTCGTGTTCAGGCGCTGGTGCAGCGCTTTGATCTCGGTACGCAGCTCGACACGCAGCTTGGCATCCAGATTCGAGAGCGGTTCATCAAACAAAAACAGGCGCGGATGGCGCAGGATAGCCCGTCCCATGGCGACCCGTTGCCGCTGCCCGCCAGACAGCTGGGCCGGCCGGCGCTTGAGCAAGGGCGTCAAGCCGAGGGTGACGGCCACCCGCTCTACCTGCTGCTGAATAGCGGTTTTGGCCAACTTCTGCATCCGCAGCGAAAACCCGAGGTTTTCCGCCACGGTCATATGGGGGTACAGGGCGTAGTTTTGAAACACCATCGCCATATCGCGGTCCTGGGGCGACAAATCGTTGATCACCTCGCCATCCAGCGCGATTTCGCCGCTGGTGATGCTTTCCAGTCCGGCAATCATGCGCAGCAAAGTCGATTTACCGCAGCCGGAAGGGCCAACCAGGGCGACAAACTCGCCCGGAAGGATGGTCAAGTCGAGACCGCGGATAATCTGGTTATCTTCGTAACGTTTTTCTATCTGTCGTAATGTCAGGGTAGCCATGGGTTAATCCTTGAGTCCACCAGCGGTCAGGCCATGCACCAGATAGCGGCGCATCAGCAGGGTGAACGCCACCACCGGCAACATCACCAGCGTGCCGCTCGCGGCGATCTTGCTCCACTCCCAACCTTCATATTGGAGAAAATTCACAATCGCGACCGGCGCGGTTATGGCGTGTGTGCGCGTCAAAATCAGCGCGTAAAAAAAGTCATTCCACGAAAAGATGAAACAGAGGATAGCGGTGGCAGCCAAACCGGGTTTCACCAGCGGCAGGGATATCAGCCAGAAGCTGCGCCATAGCGCGCAGCCGTCCAACCAGGAGGCTTCTTCCAACGCCACCGGCACCGCGGCAAAAAAAGTCTGCATCAGCCAAATCACAATAGCCAGATTGAAAGTGAGATAGACGATGGACAGCCCGATGACAGTGTCCAGCAGCCCCAACCAGCGCCAGGCAAGGAAAAACGGAATGGTGAAGGCGATGGGAGGCGCCATGCGCGTCACCAGTATCCACAGCGCGACCTGGCTTCGGGCGCGAAATCGCCAGCGGGTCAATACCCAGGCGGCGGGGACGCCCAGCACCAGAGATAATACCGTTGATATAGCGCTTACCCACAGGCTATTGCTGAACGATGCAAGGAAATTGCCGTCCCGAAGCGCCCTAAACGCATCAACGGTGGGGTGAAACCACAGCGTCAGGTCAAAGACGTCGGCGGCGGGCCGAAACGCCATGATCACCATCCACAAAAATGGCGACAGCAGCAGCAGTACCAGAAAAAGGGTCAATAGCTCCCGTCCTCCTTTGAGGTACGCCCGCCGGGGACGATGCCGCAAGCGCTTTTGTGACATGTTTAGCGTCAGCGCAGCGCTGGCTTCGCCATCAGGTTGTTTTATAGTCATTATTCCACCCCGCCTGGCCAATCAGCCAGCTTAGTACAAAGACGCCCACCAGGATGACCACAGCAATGGCGCTACCATATCCCCACCATGAAAAGTTAAACGCCTGGATAAAGCCGTAATAATTGGTCACTTCAGTCACTGAACCCGGTCCGCCGTCGGTGAGCACGTAGATCAGCGGAAATGCTTTAAAACTGTCGATCAAACGAAACAGCACGCATACCGCCAGCACCGGTTTCAAATAGGGGAAGACGATAAAACGGAAAATGTTGAATGGCCGCGCGCCGTCAAGGCTGGCCGCCTCCTGAGGCTCATTCGGGATCATCTGCAACGCGGCCAGCACCATCAGCATGGTAAAAGGAAACCACTGCCAGACATCCGCCACCGCAATGGCCCACAGCGCCGTGGAAGGATTGGCCAGCAGCGAGTCCAGCGGGTAGCCAAGCCTATCCAAAACCTGATGCAGAGGGCTGATATCCGGGGTGTAAATAATCTTCCAAACCAGCGCCACGATAATCGGCGGCAACACCATGGGGATTAATAACAATGTGCGGGCGCCCTGTAATATCCATGTCCGGCCATTGAGCAATAATGCCAGCAGCAAACCGGTCAGCACCTGGAAAAAAACGCTAAAGAGCGACAGCTTGATTTGCGTGACGAGAGAATGAAGAAAACGATCGTCATGTAATAATTGCTGATAATTTTGCAACGGATGGGCGAAATTAAATGATGTCTGCGGATGGGTCAGGCTAAAAGGCGTCAAGCTGGTGATCACCAGCGCCAATGCGGGCACCAGCGTCAGCGCGGCCAATACCACCAGCGAAGGCGCCAATCCAAGCAGATATGCATTCCTCTGCCGGGTATGCCAGGTAACTTTTGTTTGTTGCATCACATGCCCCGATTATATTTTGACGCCGGCCCGTTTCAGGTCCGCGATAGTGCCGGCCTGCGCCTGCGCCATGGCCTGCTTCGCCGGCATCTGGCCGGACGCAATCAAGGCGATGGCTTTATTGAGCTGTTGGTCTACCTGAGGATAGACGTCGACGGTACGGTACTTCATGTAACCGCCCTTACCGGCCTGCTCAATGGCATCAAGTGATAACTGCGCCAGATCAACGCCGTTTATCACCTGTTTGCTACGGTATGCCGCCGAATCGATATCGCTGCGCCGGGTCGGGGAACCATACCCTGCCTGTACCGCCCGCTGCGTAAGCGGCTTCGACAGCGCCCATTGAATAAAGGCCCATGCCGCTTCTTTATTTTTCGACCCGGCGGGGATACCCAGCGCATGTACCGCCATCCCGGGGAAACGCCCTTTCGGCCCGCCGACCATCGGCCCGAAATGAGCGGTTTTCAGTGTCCGGGAGGTGGCGGGATCGCCTAATTGCGCGAGGTAGGTTTGGCTGGCATCCGTGAAGTTGACCCGTCCTTGCTTCAGTGCCTGGAGCGCCTGATCGGCGCTATAGGTAATACCGCCGTTGGGGCCGAATTCGCGGATCAGATTGGCGAAATAATCCGCCGCCGCCACCGCTTCCGGCGTATCCAGGGTAGGAAACAAATCATCCGGCGCGGAATGGAAGACGTTGCCGCCGAACCCCTGCAGATAGGGGATAAACGTCCAACCATAGTGGTTATCGGTAATATAGCCTGCCACCCGTTCTTTTTTATTAATCGCGCGCAGCACTGTCAGCAGGTCATCTGTGGTTTGTGGAAACGCCAGTCCGGCCTGCTGGATCAAGTCGTAGCGCGATGCCCCGGCCAGCATGGCTTCCACCACCCAGGGAATGCCATACAGCTTGCCGTCGCGCCCGGTTTCCGGCGCCAAGGTGCCCGGCAGAAAATCCTTCAGATCCCAATCGCCCGGGGTGAGATTCGGATTTGCAATGAACTCATCGAGCGGAGTCAGCCAGCCGGCGTTAATCCAGCGGCTGGTGTAGATAAAGGTGACGCTTACCACATCATAGGCCGACCCTTGTGTGGACAGCTCCAGGTCGGCGCGTTGGTTGTACACCGGGAAAGACGGCGTATCCAGTTGAACCTTAGCGCCGGTCAGCGCTTCAAATTCCGGCAAGGAGCGGCGTATGAGCGCCGGCCAGGCCGCGCTAAAGGTAGAAACGTTGAGCGTCACCCCTTCGTATTTCCTTGCGCTATCGGCACCCCGCGCAATGGCGGGCACCATAGCGTAAACACCAAAGGCCGCCATTGCCTTTAACAAATCACGACGTTGCATTATCCGCTTCCTTGATGTAATTGATGGATTCGTCTGGCGCAGCTGCCAACGCACGGTGTTTGCCAGACGAATAATACGGTTTTACAATGATTCGAAAATACACGCTATTTCGCGGCTGTCAGGCAAACATCATAGGAATGAAAGCAAACTCGCCAAAAGACCATTTCGGTATATTGATATTATCAACATTCTCATAAGCTAAGTTATTAACAGGCTATAGCCGGCCAGGTCATATAAGGGAAAGTAAATGGAATTTTTACATATCAGCCCGCTATTCAAAATTCTCTCTGCGAGAGTTCATAGAAAGATAATGAGCTATTAATCCACGCAAGGATAACCACATTAGTGCTCCCCGAAAAAGACTGGCTGGCGCTGATGTGCATATGGCGGAAGTCGGTGAAAACCTTATTACCTGGGAGTGTTTGATTATGGCGCCTAAACTGGGGTTTGCGGCTACGCCCGCAGAAAGACGGCCTTTAGCGCACTGGGCGAATCTGGCGTGATTGGGCCGCCGGTCTTACTTTCTGTGCCACATCCATACGGGCCGCCCTGGATTGCAGGTTGTTAGCCCTGCGGCCAGACTGCCCGGACACTTTTGCCCTGACAAGACAGCCTGGCGGCCTGCCCTACGTTACTTTTTTTGTACCTGATAAAGGTTGTGTTGATCCTGCGGGTGCTTGCGGCCGAGAATAAATGCGCCGACAAAAACAATCAAAATGCTCAGCAGAATGAAGAACAGAATAGCCATGACGATCCACACAGCGTTTATTGCCGCGCCTTGTGCATTTTCCGGCAGCAATAAGCCAATGACCGCCAGGGTAAGGATTAGCACCGCCGCGCTAAAAAGGGTGATATTCACTTCAAACGCCAGCCATTTACCAATAAATGGCGGGCGATAGGGAACCACGCCATTTTCGTCGTAATTGGCGCCGTCGTAAAAGGCCCTTGACAGGACCGCGAAGAAAAAGCCGCCGTAGGCGGCAATCGACATGGCGGTGGCAAACCATAAATGCAGTCTTGCTTCATCACTGGGCGCCCAAATAAAGAATAAGGCAATCAGGGCAAAGCCGACATAACTTGCAACCTGCCAGACAACATGAAAACGCGCATGGGGCACCCATCTTGGGTTAGTCATATGCGTGTCGTTAGTATCGAATATCGCCGGGATAGCACTGTATCCCAGCGTGCTTATGGTAAGAAGAATTTGTAGGGTAAGTATGTTCATTATATTGTCTCCGGTTCCAGCGTCTTTGACTTTATTTTTATCATCTGTAGTCCGCTTGCCATTGAATAAGAATCCCCAGGGTTCGGGTTTACGGCAAACAAAACCTATTGATGAATTGAAAATAATCAGGCACTTAATCGATTACACCGATGCAATCTATTCTTTAGTTATGAGACAAGTCATTCAATCTGCGAGCATATTTCAACTTGTATTATGTTATCTATTCAATAGGGTAAATAAAAAGCGATCTACCGGGTTTCCCTCTATTTTGGTCATTAAAAACCTCCTTCATTGGCTGACGCTTTGTCCTTAAGAAGGTCTAGGGCGACGTCGACGATCATATCCTCCTGTCCGCCCACCATACGGCGGCGGCCGAGTTCCAGCAGAATATCCGCTGTCTTGAGGTTGTACTTGCCGGCTGCGGCTTCCGCATGACGTAAAAAGCTGGAATAAACCCCGGCATAACCCAGCGCCAGCGTTTCACGGTCGACGCGGACCGGGCGTTCCTGTAGCGGGCGTACTATCTCATCCGCGGCATCCATCAACCTATAGAGATCGCATCCGTGCCGCAAACCCTCACGTTCCGCGGCGGCGATAAATACCTCCAGCGGTGCGTTGCCCGCCCCGGCGCCCATACCGGCTAAACTGGCGTCGATGCGTTCGCAGCCTTCCGCGGCCGCCACCAGCGAATTGGCGACGCTAAGGGCGAGGTTATGATGGGCATGGATACCCACTTGAGTTTCGGGCTTAAGCCGGTCTTTCAATGCCCGCACCCGATCGCGCACGCCGCTCATGCCAAGGGCGCCGCTGGAATCCACGACATACACACAGCTCGCGCCATAGCTTTCCATCAGCACTGCTTGCTCAGCCAGACCTTGTGGCGTGTTCATATGGCTCATCATTAGAAAACCCACCGGATCCATACCCATTTCGCGCGCGCACTCCAAGTGCTGGCGTGATACATCCGCTTCGGTACAGTGGGTGGCGACACGGACTATGCGAGCGCCGGCATCGTAAGCATTGCGTAAATCTTTTACCGTGCCGATGCCCGGGATCAGTAGCGTGGCGATACGGGCGGACTTAACGTTTTCCGCAGCCGTGGCGATCCATTCCACATCGCTGTGCCTACCAAAGCCATAGTTGAAACTCGACCCGTCGATACCGTCGCCGTGCGCCACTTCAATGCTATCCACACCGGCGCGATCGAGGGCGGTGGCAATGGCCTTGACATTATCAAGGCTATATTGATGGCGCACGGCATGATTGCCGTCACGCAGAGTGACATCGGAAATGTAGAGTTTTTTTGTGCTGGCAGTCATCAGAGTGTCTCCTTTTGGCCACGGGCCACGCCGGCGGCAATACGACGCTGTGCGATCCTATCGGCACAAGCCAGCGCGGCGGACGTCATGATATCCAGATTGCCCGCATAGGCAGGTAAATAGTGCGCGGCGCCTTCCACCTCGATAAAAAGGGAGGTTTTCAGGCCATGGGTCATGCCCAGGCCCGGCAGATTGACCGGTTTTTCCGGCGGGATGATCTCGAACTGTACTTTTTGTTTGAGATGGTAACCCGGTACGTACTCCTGTACATGGGAGACCATCAGGTCAATGCTCTCTTCAATCTTCCGCTGGTCGGCCAGCTCGGAAAGCACATAGACCGTATCGCGCATCATTAAAGGCGGTTCGGCCGGATTGAGGATAATGATTGCTTTGCCACGTGTTGCGCCGCCGAGTTTCTCTATTGCCGCGCGGGTGGTTTCCGTGAATTCGTCAATATTTGCCCGGGTTCCTGGCCCCGCTGATTTACTGGCGATGGAGGCGACGATTTCGGCATAGTGCACTTTGGCGACCCTGGATACCGCGGCAACCAGGGGGATAGTCGCTTGCCCGCCGCAGGTGACCATATTGATGTTGGAGGCATTTTCCCCATCGAGATTGATGGCGGGAACCACATAGGGGCCTAATGCCGCCGGCGTCAGATCAATCACCTGGATATCATGGGCCTGTAAAACCGCATTGTGATGGGGATGGGCGCTGGCTGAGGTGGCATCGAAAACAATATCGATATCCTTGAACACATCAAGCTTGAGCAGGCCTTCAATGCCTTCGGACGTGGTGGCGATGCCCCATTTGTTAGCCAGGGCAAGGCCGTCGGAGCTGGCAATCACGCCGACCATGGCACCCATTTCCAGGTATTTGCTGTTACGCATCACTTTGATCATCAGATCGGTACCGATATTACCGGGCCCAATGATGCCCACTTTCACTTTTTTTATCATATCCACTCCATATTATTATTCAGCCGGCTGATATGATGCTATCTGTCGAACCTGGCCGGGCGCGCTACTCATTCAGCATCAGATGAAGGTGAGAGACGGAATCCGGCGCTGCCCAATCGCTCCATATCAACTGAAATATATTGTCCCGCTTCAATCCAGTCTGCGGAGGTAGCGCCGCCGGCCATCACTATCCAGCCCTCCTGCAAGGGTTCGTTCGCCTCCGCGGCAAGGCGTGCGGCGGCCACCAGCGAGCGTAGCGGATGGCCGAGCAGCGCCGCGGTGGAACCCACCTGCATCACACGTCCGTTAATATTCAACGTGAGGCCCAGATTGGAAAAATCGATATGCGGATCGCACCATGGCCCGATGACAAAACCGCTTGATGATGCGTTGTCAGCGATCACTTCCGGTAAAGTGAAACGAAAATCTTTATAGCGGGAATCGATAATTTCCAGCGCGGGGGCTATCGCTTCTACCGCGGCCAGCGCCTGTGGGCCGGTTACGTTGCCCGCCAGGGTTTTTTTCAAAATAAACGCAATTTCCGGTTCACAGCGCGGGCGCACAAACCGTGAAATGTCTATTGCTGAACCTTCCTCGATTTGCATCCCTCCGGTGAGCCGGCCCCAAATCACATCGGACAGGCCCATCTGCAGCATCTTTGCCCGGCTGGTGAAGCCCATTTTTACCCCGACGCGCCGTTCCCCTCGGGCTTCACGGCATTTAACCACCGCAGATTGAATGGCGTAGGCCTGCTCAAGAGATAAATGCCCCTCGGGATCAAACTGGCCGATTGCCGTCCCGTTGCGCGCGGCCTGATCGAGCAGCGTTGCGATTTCTGTTACCTGGCTCATGCCGTCACCTCATGATTTTCTTCATTATCCCGAGCCTCAAATACCGCCCGAACCGTACCCAGGCCATTGATGCGCGCAGTAAAAATGTCACCCGGCGCCACCAGAGCCATCGGTCCCAGCGCCCCCGAAAGTACGACATCACCCTCTTTCAATGGGGTCCCCAGGCTGCTCATGGTCCGGGCCAGCCAGACCACAGCGTTAATAGGGTTGCCGAGACAGGCGGCGCCGGCGCCTACACTGACCGGATTGCCATGCTGCTCCAGCACCATGCCGCACAAACGCAGATCGAACTCGGAGATAAGGCGCGGGCTGGTACCCAATACAAAAGCGGACGAGGAAGCGTTATCCGCAATCGTATCCGTGATGCGGATTTTCCAGTTGGCGATGCGGCTGCCGACAATCTCCAGTGCCGGCAACGCATATTCAATAGCGTTAATCACATCCAGATGGCCGGGATGGGTCACCGTGATATCGCGCCCCATGACAAAAGCAATCTCCGCTTCAATCTTGGGCTGCGCCAAAATCGATGAAGGGATGGGTTCGCCGTCGCCGTATTGCATGTTGTCCAATAAAACGCCGAAATCCGGTGTGTCGACACCGAGCTGCTGCTGTACTGCTTTGGAGGTCAGGCCAATCTTGCAGCCCACTATGCGATGGCCTGAGGCGACCTGTCTTTCGATGTTCATCTGTTGAATGGCATAGGCGTCGGTAATTGATAAATCGCTATACCTTTCGCTGAGCGGAGAGAGGTATTCCCTCGTTTCCCCGGCGGTGAAAAGTGCTCTCGCCGCCTCTTCAATCATGTCGCGCGATATCATTTGGTATTGCCTCCGGTCACGGGTTGCATTTCATCTTTGGTGCGGTCCCCGACGGCCCAATGCGTCGCCGGGACGACCGTGGCATACACGCGAATACTCTCCAACGGCGCCCCGGTGCTTTCATGCACCGCGCGGGCAACGCTTTTCAGACAGGTTTTAATGACGTCATCGCTGCGTCCTTCCACAAAAGAAATATGAACAACAGGCATGGTAATTCCCCTTTTATCTGTAGCGATTAGACCTATCCGCCATTTACCATGGATGTTAAATCCTGACCTTGTTATCAGTAATTTGACGGATCCTTATGGTGGAATCATAGTGAGGGCGTTAACCTGCGACCAATACCGAATTTATGATTTACGATACGGGTTGAGTATTGCCCTGGGATCACATTGAAGACAGCCATCAGGCCTATCCGCGGACGTGCAGAAATGCCGGCGGTGGTTCGCCGGGGCAGCCTGCTTCACCGGTAAATTATGGTTTTTCTAACAAAATGTTAACGTTATGAACGTCCAAGTCGATACGGATGGGTAATAAAAATTTCGCTGCGTGAGACCTGATCGAGGAATGCTGTACAGTCCGACAGACAATAAAATATGCCGGTGCTATGTCACATTTTTATCCGATTGAGGCTGGAAATCAGGTCGACAAAATTGTGAAGCAGTTAACATTTCTATCTCAAGGCCTGTCATGGGTTATGCCATGAGCTTAATAGAAGGCCGGAATGTGTGGATGAAAAGGAAAAGATATGGAAATTAAACAGATGCGTTACTTTCTTGCCCTGGCGCAGGAAAATAATTTCGGTCGCGCGGCTGAACGTTTGCATATCACCCAGCCGCCCTTGACGCGGCAAATCCATACGCTGGAAGAAGAATTAGGCACGCCATTATTCATCCGTACCAATAAAGGGGTTGAATTAACCGAAGCTGGACAAGCTCTGCTGGCGGAAGTGCCGAATATTCTCGCCCTGTCCAAGCGCGCGGAACAACAGGCACAGCTTGCCGGCAGCGGGTATATCGGCAGGCTCGATGTCGGCATTTTTACCTCCGGGGTGCTGAACATCATCCCGCGGTTACTGGCTGATTTCCATGCGTTGCGCCCGGAAGTGAAGATCGGTTTGTACAGCATGTCGAAAACCGAGCAAATCGCCGCATTGCATGAACGGCGCATTACCATCGGCTTTAATCGGTTAGTGCCTTATGACGAAGATATCGCAGTGGACTGGGTACAGCGGGAGCCTTATTTGGTCGCGCTCTATGAAGAGCATCCCCTGTGCAAAAAGAAGGTGCTCACACTGCGCGACTTGGACAATGAACCGATGATTCTCTATCCCGATGCGCCGGTCGCCGGTTTGATCGACGTGATCGCGGACGCATTCCGGGCCGAAAAAGCAGCGTTGCGTATCGAGCAAAAAGTGGAGGACGTGGTGACCTGCATCGCGCTGGTGGCCAGCCGCTTTGGTATCTGCGTGACAACGGCTTCTGCCAGTAATTTGCGTTTGCCCGGCGTAGTGTACCGGCCATTGAAATCAGCACATTTAAAAGATATTGAGCTGAGCTGCCTCTATCGCCGGGAAGATAATTCTCCTATTTTACGCGCTTTCCTGGCGTTGATTAAAACGTCACGAGTCGGTCAATGAGCATAGGCCTATGGGTCTTCAATACGTGCTCGGAAACCTTATTCAAAAATTGAATTCCCATTTGTAGCCCATGATGCGGGAAATTTCACGCGCGGCATTGAGTAAGGCAGCGATATTTTTGTCGCTATGCTATTTCGGTAAATAATGGATTGAGCCAATGATGGCAATAATGCCGAACAGGTGGCCGCTAGCCTGGAAAAAGGGGCGCCGAAAAGCATTGATTCCCACGTACAGTTCTTCCGGCGCATCAGCCTAGCCCCGTTTGCGAATCAACGCCAACTCTTCGCGCAATTTATCCGGCGACGTAATCGTGCGGGAAGTCTGGAAAGGAAGCGGCATGGAAAGATAACGTTCGGCCAGCGAGGACGGCCCAAAAGCCAGCACGATTCTCCCCTGCGCCACCGAGTTCAGCTCAATTCTTGAGCCTAGCCGCAGCGAAATTCCCAGCTGGTTCGTCCCATTAATAAAGTTTTATAACTAAAACCACTTAAATAGATATTGATTTTTACCTAGCTAATCGACATAAAAAATTCAGAAAAAAATGATCTAACTTCAATCCTTGTTATGCTCATCGCTTATTTGTTGGCAGCGAGTATAAATTGTTTTTATTTTCTCTTCAAAGCATGAGCTATCGCCACAGTTCAGTTCTGCGCGTAACCAAGAAATTTCATTATAGATAATTTTATGAAAAATTTTCTTTTCTTGAGCATTTTTTAGCCAGCGATGAATATATAGTTTCATTGCATTATCAGTCATGAGCATTTTATCCCTTTTGGCAATTTTTATAGCAATGAGTAAACAATAATAAAAATGAGTAATCAGGATAATTTTTTGCTTATTTTCCATGATTTGGCACCATGTTTTCAGCTAAACCCCAGAACATCCAACTATATAGGCTAAATAGGCTAAGGAAGGTTCCCTATGTCTGGGTTTAGGCAGCGCTGCATGCCGAAAATCACTTCAAGGACCGACATGTTCCATATGAAGATTAAAACACCTCCGAACGAAATATAAATTGATTTTAATCAACCATTTCGATCAAATGTGGCCTGTTCATCTTTAAAACAAGCGCTACCTCACAATTCCCATTTTTTTAGCGAAACAATATCTTCCCTAGCTAATCACTAGAGGGGTTAAACATACTCGCCACAGCAAGCATTCCTCTTACACCATGTGTTTAATGAATTTCATGCGGTGTAGTATTATATTTGATAATCCTTCTCAACGTTGGCACTACTGGTATTAATACCAATCATTTTTTTATTTATGAGCACAGCAAGGGAGCACATAAAAAGCGGGATGGCGAGGAAGTAGAACATAGAAATAGCCTGAATGCCCGTTGCTAGAATCAACCCGCCAATGTAGGCACCAAAGATGGCTCCTGTTCTGCCAATAGCCGTCATTGTACTGGTTCCTGTTGCTCTTATTAATGTTGGATAATAACTAGAAGATAATGACGTCCAGCCAGTATTAACAGAATTTACCGTAACGCCCAGAAAGAAGGCTAAGAAACCGATTATCATGAGATTATAATGAAATTGCGTTAACAACAGAGAAAAGACAACTGCCCCAAGCAAGCCGAAATACATCGTCCGGTGGTAACCTTGTTTATCCATCAGCCAGCCAATTGAAATATTACCTAAAGTGCCGCCAATTTGTGCTATAGCACCAATTAAAGCCGCATCTGAAAGGGTAAAACCACTTTCTCTAATTAATACAGGCATCCAGTTGCTTAAGAAATTAACGCACATCAGGTTCATAAACAAACCAAGCCATAGGCTAAGTGTACAATATAAATATGGCCTCTTTAAAATCTCAATAAGAGTGAATTTCCGGGGAGATAAATTCACATGAGTTATATTTTCTTTAAAATGAATCAGCTCTATATTTTCGCTATGATTTTTAGTTAATTTATTCACAATAGATTGCACATAATCTCTTTTTTTATTTTTTTCCAAAAGATATTGTATAGACTCTGGAAGAAAGAAGATTATTAGTATCAATGAGACAATTGGAAGTATCCCGCCCGTTATAAAAACACCTTGCCAGCCGAAAATTGGCACAACGATTTTTGCTATAAGTCCCACCAAAGCGCTGCCTAATGTTATACCGCAATATATTACACATATCATTGTGGATTTATATTTTACAGGGGCATACTCAGCTATCAGCGTAGCAATATTGGGCTGAGCTGCGCCGAGCCCCAAACCGGTAAAGAACCGCAAAATAATAAGTATATCTACATTTGGTGAATAAGCCGATAAAATAGATAGCAGTCCAAAAAATAATACGGCGCAAAAGATGACTTTTTTTCGTCCAAAACGGTCTGCTACAGTACCTCCAATCAGAACCCCGCAAGCCAAACCGATCAAACCAGAACTCATTACAATACCCATAACTTCATGGTTCACCTTCCATTCATCCATGATGGAGGATGCGACAAAACCCATGATGGTCATATCGAAGCCATCTAATGTCAGGATTAATAAACAAATTAATGTTAAGTAAATGTGAAATCTTAGTAAGGGTTGTGATTCGAGAAACTGCCGAAGTTCTGAAGCATTAGAAATTTTCATGATTCTACCCAAATAAGCATAATTTGTAAGAAAAGAGACAAATATTAGTAAATATTGCCCATTAACCAATCTGGCCAATTTTTCTCGAAAAATATTCTAGAGAGATCCACCGGTGGGTTTACTGGTCGGTTAAAATTATAAAAACTTTCGCCATTCCAACGGATAAGGTATTTTTTAAGTCTATCATTTTCGTTTTCCTGCCGGAATCGCCATTTTTCAATGAGGTCGTCTCGGCCGTTCGGAACCCCGTCACCTTTTGGATCAAGGATAATGCGTGCGCCTCGGCTTCCGCCGCCAGCACTTATATAATCATCAAGCATAGAAAAAATGGCAGCAGATGTGATGGCAAAATGACGCCATAAAATAGCCTCAGTCAACTGAGTCAAACTGTTTATGTGTATTCCATTTTCGATGACCTGCTTCATGGTCATCAATGCCGCAGAACATTCATTACCTGTTTCCTGGGCTGACACGACAAAACCAGCCTTATCGGTCATTCTGTCACGAATAATCTTGCGTAGTTCATCTAAAGGTACAGCAGATTCTGAGAGTGAATTGTCCGCCCACCTTTTAACATCACTAATAGCAATTTCGGCTTGGATTAGATCAACAGACTCGTTCACACTGGTTGACACATCATGTGCAATTTTTTGCGCTACCCTGACACCAAATACTTGGCCCGAATTTAAAGCTGCGCCACCTGGTCGGGTGACACCATGAGTACCGGCCACTTCTCCAAGAGCAAAGCAGCCGCGCAGGCTTGATTCACCCCAGATATCCACATCTATTCCGCCATTCATATGTTGGTTATTGACAGAAAATTCAAGAGGAGCAGCAGTAATGTCATGGCCATGCATTGCATAAAGTTCTATTGCCAGCGGGTTCATACGTTTAAGCCGCTGGAACGGGAGACTATCTTTACAGCCATTATTATTTAAATAGGTCTGTACGTCTGGGTCCAATCTTTCAAGTGAAAATGGCAAATCATCATGCACAGGAACCGGATTACGGTTAAAGTCCATATAGACACGATGACCTTTACGTTTTTGTTCGTCTATAGCCATGTCGATCAAACTTGAACCATAATCCAATGTACGCGTTGCATGGAATGGCCACTGGTACCCTTTGCGAAATATATTTGATGCCAACTCACAGGTTGTCCGATAATAATCAGCCAAAAAATTATGTTCTTTTCCTGTATCGTCTACAGAATAGATATAAGGAATCACTTGCACATAAGTTCCGGAAAGATTCCATGGAAAAGCTGTCCGGGGGGTTCCTATACCAAATTGACTTTCAATGATATTTGTTAATTTAAGCCCAGCTTCGAGCGCCAACCCGAGCGATCCATAACACTTTTTGGGATAAACACTATCACGATACATATCGCCCGGACCGCCCGTGGCTAACACCACATAGGGTGCGTCGATAATTCCCAATCGATACGCATTGTGAGCGGCACTGCTGGTGCTGATCAATAAACCGGTACAGTTTTCATCTCCATTGGCTTTTTTTTTCTTCAGCAATTGCAAGGCCGTAGCACCAGTTAGTAAAGGGATACCTAACCGCTTAGTCTCTTCAAGTAAGACCTTTACCATAAGACGGGAAGTTCGCGGACCGCAACTTGTTGCTCTACCTGCTTCATCATGATCCGTCTGGTAACGCAGAATCGAACCATAGCGGTCTTCCGGAATTTCGAGCCCCAGGAATTGTAGTCCCGCAAGAGTATGAATGGACCCTACTGCCTCCACGTAGGCGATATCTTTATCCATACCGCCCCCCGAGCTGAGAGCATCTGCGAGATGATGGAAGTTATCGCCATTCTTCGCTGTTGCCGCAGTAAACAATGTTTGTTTATCCGAGCCTGAGCACGCGGATGTCCCCATATACAGGCCAGAGGTAGCCAGCAGCACATTAATATTTTTTCGTTTCAGCTCTACGGCGGCACGTAATCCGGCTGCTCCGGTTCCGACAACAACTGCGTCATAACGGTAAAGAGGTATATTCATTCCCTCAATATTTAGGACTTCATCTTCCCTGACCTTATTGAACCCTTTCGGGAAATCGACCTGTGTCAGGTTGTTAAGAATTTGCTGACTGACAATACTCATGTTTATTCCTGATAAAACATATTACGGGTGGCCAAAATAAGCACATATGCCTTGCATGCCGTAAATAAATAATGACGATGAAGTAGAACTCAAATATCGGAATGGCAATTGGTATGGTGAATTGAACCGCTATCGGCCTCCAAGTATGAGATCCGCTGCTTTCTCAGCAAGCATGATGGTCGGCGCGTTGGTATTGCTGCTCGGTACGCGGGGAATGACCGATGAGTCAGTAATTCTCAGTCTATCGATACCAAATACTTTTAGATTTTCATCAACCACTGCCTGACTATCGCCGTTAATCCCCATACGGCAGGTCCCCACCGGATGATGATCTGTTTTGGCGTTCGCACAGGCATATGCAAACAATTCCTGCTCAGTTTTGACCTGAGGTCCAGGCAAGTGAATAGCCTTTATAAAGGGTTTAAGGGCATCCTGGGAAAGGATCTCTCTGACCTGATTCAGACCGCGAATGGACATCTCCCGGTCATAAGGATCCGCCCAGTAGTTCGGGTCAATAAGTGGTGCCGTCAGTGGATCACTGTCCGCAAGCCGCAACGTTCCACGCGAACGAGGCCTGAGAAAGGCTGAATTAAGGGTGACGCCAGAGTTTTTCATCTGTTCCACACCGGCCTCTATGCCCGATCCCAAGCCGAGGTGAAACTGAACATCGGGCGAGCGCGCGTTTTTATCCAAGTACCAGAACCCACCAGTTTCAAACAAGCTTGAAGCAACGGGCCCTTTTTTCAATAGTAAATATTGCAGACCGGCCCAGGCAGCATAATGCGGCTTGAGGTAGGGGTCGTAGGTGTGATCGCCGGTACATTCAGCAATAGCGAAAAGATCAAGGTGATCCTGTAAATTATTGCCCACACCTTCAAGATTAAGAATGACGTTTATTCCCAATTGTTCAAGATGGCCAGCAGGACCGATACCAGACAGCATTAACATTTTTGGTGAGCCGAACGCACCGGCAGAAAGAATAACTTCCCGTTCGGCCCTGACTACCTGTTTTGAACTACCGGATTTGGCCGCAATTTCCACGCCAGTGGCCCTATTGTCTTCAACAATAATTCGAAGCGTTAACGTATTGAGCATAACGGTAAGATTTGGTCTTGACTGGGCAGGACGTAAATAAGCTACTGACGTTGAGGAACGCCTGGCATTGAGCTGGGTTAACTGGTAATAACCAAGGCCGTCTTGCTTCTCGCCATTAAAATCAGGATTGAAAGGTATTGATAGCTCCTGGCCCGCCTGAAAAAAAGCTTCACATATCGGTAATGGGCTAATAGGATTAGAAACACCAAGTGGCCCTTTATAATCATGATATTCATTGACAAATCGCTGATTTTTTTCCGCTTTTTTAAAATAGGGCAAAACATCCTTATAAGCCCATCCTTTTACACCATAGGTTTCTTCCCACTCGTCATAGTCATAACGAGAGCCTCTCGTATAAACCTGCGCATTAATAGAGGAACCGCCACCGATGACCTTAGCCTGGGTAAAACGCAAAACACGATTATTCAGGTGTTTTTGAGGAACAGTATGCCACCCCCAACTGCCCAGCCCTTTGGTCATTTTGGCGAATCCGGCAGGCATACTAAACAATGGATTCTTATCCCCTCCGCCAGCTTCGATTAAAAGAACTTTATTATTGGTGTCTTCGCTAAGGCGATTCGCCAGCACACAACCCGCAGAGCCGCCCCCGATGATGATATAATCGTATTTCACTTTTAACCTCATATAATCGGTATGTAGCTACCAGGACGCTGGCAGCCAAATATTCGGCAAATCTTTATTATTCGAAATAGCGCCTGGCTATTACTTGCCGTTTTTTAACCACCAGTTGGTTCTAGACCCGCTATGCAGCTGTATTGTTTTTTGTTCGGTATAGTCTTCAACAGCATGTTTACCTAATTCCCGGCCCAGGCCCGACTGTTTAAAACCGCCGAAAGGTAATTCAGCAAAACCGTCAAGGAAGGTATTTACCCACACCGTGCCTGCATGAATTTTTCGTGCAGCTTCAAGGCAAATATCAATATCTTTACTCCAGACGGCGGCGGAAAGACCATAGCAGGTGTCATTGGCAATGCTAATCGCCTGATCCTTATCATCGAATGTCAGCACTGACAGCACAGGACCGAACACCTCTTCACGGGCAATATCCATATCAGGTTTTACTTTGCTGACGATGGTCGGTTCAAGGAAAATACCTTTATCCGTCGTGATGCGCTTACCTCCAAGCAGAACTTCGGCGCCCTTTTCTCTGGCGGTCTTGATGGCTTGCTCAATGGTGTTTAACTGATTGTTATTGATTATGGCGCCAACTTTTACTTCAGGATGCAGCGGGTCACCAACAGGTACCTGTCTGGCCTTTTCCACGACCGCCCTGACAAATGTATCGGCAATCTCTTTATGCACCAGAATACGGCTGCCACTATTACAACACTCACCAGCATTAAAATAGACACCAAAAACCACCGCATCCACAGCCGCCTCCCAGTCACAATCAGGGAAGATGATTTGCGGATTCTTGCCGCCGAGTTCGAGAGATACTTTTTTCAGCTGTCGACCAGCTTCTGCCGCAATATGGCGCCCTACACGTGTGGAGCCTGTAAATGAAATCATATCGACATGTTCATGCGTAACCATCGGGCCACCGACTTTATCCCCCAGCCCCGTCACAATGTTCACAACCCCACGCGGCAATCCGGCCTGCTGCATGATCTCACCCAGCATCAGCGTTGTGCCATTTGTAAATTCACTGGGTTTAATAATCGCGGTACAACCCGCGGCAAGGGCAAAAGGCAATTTTTGGCTCAAAATCCATATCGGGAAGTTCCAGGGTGTGATCATCGACACCACACCCACAGGCTGGCGGATAACCACCCCCAACGTAGCATCACCCAGCGAGTTATAGCTTTCGCCGTGTAAAGTTCGAGCTAACGAGGCGGCATAACGCCATAGGTCAACACACCCGCTGACTTCCCCTCGTGCCTGGGTCAACGGCTTGCCTGTTTCCAGACATTCGATCATGGCCATTTCTTCGACCCGGGCGGCGATGCCATCGGCGACCTTAAGCAAAATGTCGGCGCGTTCTTTACCAGAAAGCGATGACCAATCTCCTTTATCGAAAGCACGTCGAGCTGAGGAAATCGCCAGGTCGACATCTTCACGGCTTCCGTCAGGGTAATTCCCCACCACAATGCCATGGGCAGGACCGATACGGTCAACGCGCGCCCGGGAAACAGAGTCGCAAAACTCCCCGTTGATCAGCATCAACCCATTGTAAGGCTTATAATTAGCCAGGATGGTCTCATCGGCTTTCAGAAAATTCATTTTATTCTCCCTGGTAAAGTGCTTTGCGTCTTTCTGAGAAACTGGCCATTCCTTCTTTTGCATCCCTTGTCGTTGCGGACAAGGCGCCGGCCAATGCTTCGAGCGTCATTGCGGTATCGTTACCCAGCCCGGCATCAATAATCTGGCGGGTGAGTTGGACCGCTACAGGGGCCTGAGTGCTGATTTTCTCTGCCAAAGCCAAGGCACTGTTCAGCACGTCCCCTTGCGCGCAAATTTCCTGTACCAGGCCGATATCCAAGGCACGTTGTGCATCCATCCGAATGCCGGTCAGGGCAAGGTACTTAACCTGGCCGGGACCGATAAGCTGCACCAAACGTTGAGTGCCGGACCATCCAGGACAGGTAGCGATACCCGCTTCAGGTAGGGCAAAGGTTGCGGTAGAATCGCAAACACGGATATCGCTGGTGGCCAGCAACTCCAGACCACCGCCAAAAGCATGACCGTTAATTGCTGCAATGACGGGGATACGTAACGCTGCCCAGCGATCAAAAACCCGGTGCCCCTTTCGGACCCATTTTCGCCACATATCCAAAGGGGCCAGAGAAGACCAGATACCGATGTCCGCCCCCACGCAGAAAGCCCGATTGCCCGATGCCGTCAGGATGGCAACACGCAATGATGGGGTATCCTCAATTTCATCAGCAACTCGGTTTAACTCCCCGAGCATAAAGGGGGTCAGCGCATTCAATTTTTCCGGGCGGCAAAGGGTGACAATGGCTATATTATCTTGTATTTCCAGCAACACGCTGCCGTGGTTATCGGCCATGATTGACCTCCGATAGTGTCAGATCCATAGGACATTCAACAAAAATGCGGTTGTCCATTTCCTTTATATTTTCAGAGACCAGGAGAGGAAAATCGGCCTGAGAAAGGATGTCGTTATCCAGATCCATACCCGGTGCTATTTCTGTTACCATAAGACCGTCGGAAGTCAGCTTCATCACACACCGTTCCGTCACATAGGTCACATCCTGACCGCGCTCAATTGCCATGCGGCCGCTGAAAGTAACGTGATCAACATCATTGATGAATTTGCGCGTTTTTCCTTCCAGCTCAATGATCAGTTGGCCATCGTCAATACGCTGTTTTGCTCCCGCCTTAAAGTAGCCTGAGAACACTAATTTTTTGGCATGCGTTGTTATATCCACAAAACCACCACAACCAGCGGTTAGATAGGGTTTGCCAGGCAGTTTAGAGACGTTAACATTGCCGTATTGATCGATTTGCAGGAATGAAAGCAGCGCAATATCAAATCCGCCGCCTTGGAAATAGGTAAACTGTGTGGAGGCCGGCACTATTGCATCAGCATTCGCGGCGCAACCAAATGCAAACCCCAGCAGAGGCATACCGCCTACTGCACCCTGCTCGATCACCCAGGTAACGTCCCCGTTCATACCTTCTTCAAGGAGAATACGCGGAATATTTGCAGAGATACCAAAGCCAAGATTGGCAGTCATGCCTTTCTGTAGTTGCATGGCTGCACGGCGTGCAATTACTTTTTCCGTCCCCCACGGCGCGATCTCGAAAGCACTTTCTGGATGAAAAATTTCGCCGCTTATAGCCGGATCATACTGCACCATCGTGGTCTGCATCTGATCCGGGGCTACCACGACATAATCGACCAGGTTACAGGGAACGTGAACATGATGGGGCTTGAGCGTACCTGCTTTAGTCAGGCGTTTAACCTGGGCGATAACAATACCGCCGTTGTTGCGCACGGCTAAAGCCTGATCGACGGCCCCCAATACACCACCTTCATGCTCAAAGGAGAGATTTCCTCGTTCATCCGACGTGGTGGCCCGGATGATTGCCACATTTGGGACTAGAGGATGGAAATGAAGCCATGTTTCATTGGCGAACTCAATTTTTGAGACCAGCGGCTCGGCTTCGGCCAGGGCATTCATGGCGCAGCCTTGCCGATCAGGGTCGACAAAGGTATCAAGGCCCACCTTAGTTAGCACACCGGGTCTTTTTGCCGCTGCGTCTTTGTGCAGATCAAATAATACCCCGCTTGGCACGTTGTAACCTGCGATCTCATTTTCCACTATCATCCGCCAAATGTTAGGCATGGGTAGGGATGAGGGGCCACTGGGAAGAGAACCCGCGATCACTTTTTTAATCAGACCTGGCTTGGCCAGATGCTCAATGCCTGGGATACCATACATATCGCCGGCGGCGATAGGATGAATCATCGTTAGATTTACCGGCTGGCCTTCCACTTCATAACGCTTACCCAGGGCTCCTAACACAGCATCCGGGCAGTTTAAACCACTGGCTGAGCTAACGGTTATATAAGCGTTATCAGGAATTAAGGCTGCTGCTTTTTGCGCTGTAATGAGTTTTTTCATGGCCTTCACGTATTAAAGATCTTAGGAACCGCAAAACAGAAAATCTGAACCCTGCTTTGCCCGTCATACAATTCTGTGGTTTTGATAAAGCCCAGTAGGACTAAACATTAATTTTTAAAAATAAACTTATAAATCAAAAGTAAAAACCGATTTCAGGCCCTAACATCTCAATCCGATTCATATAATTATGGTGAGGATTGCTGGTAATCAGAGCCAGCTCGTTGTAAAAAATTTGCCTTAACGGGGTCAAAAAAATCAAAATCGAATCGTTCTAGTTTTTTTTGGAACGTTCCAAAAGACTAATACTGTAAGATTTCCGTGTCAATCATGTTAAACACTTATATTTGAAAATTTGATCAGTGTCGCAAAGCTCAATGTAAGACGTAGAAGACTGATAGCAAGCGGCTTAACCTCAAGCGAGGTAGTAGATTTTGCTTCTTTAGCGGTTTACTCTTACGACAACTTTGCACTGTTGGGGAAAAATGTGGTTCTTTCAGCACAAGATGGAAAAGCGACGATCATGGATATTGCTCGCGCTGCAGGCGTGTCGAAATCTACGGTTTCTCTTGTATTGAACAATAGCCCGTTGGTAAAGCCGCTGACGGCAGAAAAAGTAAAAAACGCGGCTGAAAAGCTCGGCTATGTCTATAACCGTAGCGCCGCTAGCCTGCGCCAGGGCACGAGTAACGTTGTCGCTATGGTAGTGAATGACCTGACGAATTCTTTCTTTGTTGAACTGCTAATCGGCGCAGAAAGAAAGTTATTAGAATCCGGTTTTATTACCCTGCTCTCTCACACAGGAGAGGACATTAAACTGCAGGCGCAGGTTCTGTCATCAATGCGGGAACAGAAAGCGGCCGGCCTGATTCTTTGCCCAGCGCTTTATACCCCGCCTGAACTCGCTATAACGCTAAAAAAATGGGGCATGCCTTTCGTAACCGTTATGCGTTCCTTGAATGATGAAGAATCTGATTTTATTGGCTGTGACAATTATCAAGGAATCAAGCTTGCTACCCAGCATCTTGTCAATCTAGGGCATACTGATATTGCGTTTATCGGCCGTAATAGGACTAACAGCGTCAGTGTGGTCAGGCAGGATGGCTATGAGGACTGCCTGAGAGAGAATAATATCAGGATTCATTCTCCCTGGATTATTGCGAGTAAAATCAGTATGCAGGACGGTAAAGTCGCTATACGCAGACTCCTGGCATTGAAAAAACGGCCTACGGCCGTTGTGTGTTATAACGATTTGATCGCAATCGGCGTGCTCAATGAGATCGGTGAGCAGGGGTTGACTGCAGGCAGAGACATCGCGGTGGTCGGCAGCGACGGTGTTGCCATGGCTGGTTTCTGCAATCCCCCTCTTACTACTGTTGCCTTACATAGCCACAAGGTCGGTGAACTGGCGAGTCAGATACTGTTAGAAAGAGTAAAAAATCCTGATGCGCCAGTAGTGAAGCAGCTTTTAAAACCCGAGCTCATCGTGCGCAAATCCTGTGGTGCAGATATTCAGTCGAAAAGTCTTTCTCCTGACGCTTCCTGATAATCTTTTACCAACTGCTTGTGCCAAGTCTGGATACGCGTAGCGGTCTCTTTGTCCTGATTGGCATCATCTAGTGCCAGACCGACAAAAAACGTCGCATTATCTGTCAAGGCACGGGACTGTGAAAACTGGTACCCCTCCGTAGGCCAATATCCCAGAGGAAAAGCCCCTAGCGCAAGTAGACGTGAATGCAGGTCGCCCATTGCGTCTTGGAACCAAGCACTATAGCCAAGCTGATCGCCCATACCGAAAATGGCAAAATACTTACCCTCAATTTTCAGATTATCAAGTTCGCCCCAGCGTTCCTGCCAGTCTTCCTGTACCCCACCGTAATCCCAGGTGGATATACCAAAGATGATCAGAGAATAGCCCTCAACAACATCCACGGTATCGTCCACAGCGTTGTAAATATCGCAGCATCCTTCTGGGAAACAATCAAAAATTCTCTCAGCCGCCATTTCGGTAAATCCGGTGCTGGAACCGAAATAAATACAAACTTTGCCCATAGACATCCCCTTTACTTATCGCCATAATTCAGATTGAATCGACAACAGCAAAAAAAATCAACCTTTTTTTATACTCTATCTAACTTTATGTTTAAGATAAAAACACTAGAGAGTTTATTTTTTCCGATTAAAAAGGCGTTTGAATAACGAAAAAATTCACATCATAAAGATGATATTAAAAAAATAAGTCATAATGTTATTTAATTTTTTACTTTGAAAAGATATTTTAATATTTCTGTAAAATACAAAAAAACATACATCTAAACCAATCACCTTAATATTTTTATCATGTTACAAAAAAGTTTAATTTATTTAAGATAAAATTAATTGGATTAATAAACCTCTTCCGTTATAAATAAGCAAGCGCTTAGAATATGGATTACGATTAATCACGATGACTCAAAAAATTTTATCTTAAGTGATAATGATCACCATGCGCATTTACAAATTTCACTCTCTAACCTTTATATTTATACAAAGAGGTGCTCAATCGAATTAAGCTAATCTCTTTTCATCCGAAAAACGCAAATAGAATCCTTTCCGCCAGGCACTGGGCGTTGTGTGCTTGTATTCTCTGAAATGTCGATTAAATAGTGCCAATGATGAGTACCCGACTTCTTCTGCGATTAACGAGATCGGTTTCTTGCTGATTATTAGTAGGTTACATGCATGATTGATACGTAACTGATTAATATACTCCGTCGCCGTTCTATTGGTATGCTTCTTGAACATTCGGTGAAATGCAGAAATACTGACGCAGGCCATCTCAGCCAGCGTGTCGATTTTAATTCTTTCGCTATAGTTATCATGGATATAAGCGATTAACTGGTTAACCCTCTCATCCTTAAAGTTTTTGTTTAGCGTCGGTTTGGCTTCAGAAACATTAATAAACTCCATCTTTGAATCTTTGGTCATTTTGTAAAGAATGGTGATAAAACGAATTAACCGCTCTGGCCCCTCGTCTGACGCCATGGAAATAATGTCTTCACGAAGAGAGGTAGCGATATTAAGGCTAAAAATCACAGACTGCTGACCAATATCTCGAAAAATCTTCAATGGGGTCATCTCAGGAAAAGTCGTGATAATTTTCTCAATCCATTCAGTGCTGAACCACATGACCACCGCACGATGTGGCTCTGAGGGATTTATTTTCCCATAAGAATGCCAGGAGTGCGGAACATTTGGTCCAAGCAGCACTAAATCATTATCACTGTAGCTTCGAATTTCACTACCAAGATACTTTCTGCCATAGCTATTCAACGTCAGAGTAATTTCATATTCAGGGTGATGGTGCCAGAGGAAAGGGATCCCCTTATCTAGTATACGGTCAAACAGTGACCATGATGAGTTCATATCTATCTGAACTTTTTCATATTGTGGTTTCATAAATCCCCTCGGTTCATAAACGCCATAATAGTACTAGAAACGGAGATTATAGCACTTAACTGAAATGATTAAATCGTCGATCCTTGATCAACAGAGTTATGTTCAACTCAATTGAATATCGAGGTTAATGTTAATTTTCAATTGTTGTTACTCCATTGAAAACTTTGAAAATATGCCATCAACCTTAACAAAAATATTACTTTTAAATCAAAAATGTGATCGTGATCATAAAAAAGGATAACGCCCGATGAGTAGCTCTACGATTATATCCACTGAGCCAGTGAGCACTGATAGCCCAGACTATTCAAAACTCAAGATAATGGTTTACTTCTTGTTTTTCATTTTTGGCAGCATTACCAGCTTGAATGATGTTTTGATACCTAAATTGAAACACCTTTTCAGCTTAAGTTATACGGAAGCCATGCTGGTGCAGTCTTCGTTCTTCTTCGCCTACTTTATCGCCTCGATACCCGCAGGCTTACTGATAATCAAAATGGGCTATATGCGCGCGGCCACTATGGGCTTAGTCACCATGGCCACCGGTTGTCTGCTGTTTATTCCCGCTACCCATGTAGCACAATTTTACGCTTTCCTTTCGGCGCTTTTTATATTAGCTGTTGGGGTTACCTTTATACAGGTTGTAGCCAATCCGCTCATCTCGATGTTGGGGAGCACGCATAGTGCGCATAGCCGGATTACCTTTGGCCATGCATTCAATTCTGTGGGTACTACCGTCGCTCCTTACGTAGGTTCACTGTTTATCCTGGGCAGTCTTTCGCAGGTGGACAGTTCCACATTATCTGGTGATGCCCTGAAAACCTTTTTGGCAAAAGAAGCCACCGTTATTAGCAACACTTACCTGGGAATTGCCATTTTACTTACCGCCATCGCAATGATCATATGGAGCTTTCGCAAAGCGATACCCCCCATACAATACAGCCATAGCATTAATCCCTTTTCAGCGTTTGATTTATTTAAAAGACCAAGATATCTCTTTGGTTTTATTTGCCTTTTTCTGTACGTTGGCGCAGAAGTAGCTATCGGCAGTGTCTTAGTCAGTTTTTTAATGCAATCATCTGTTTTCGGCTTCAGTGCTGAAGTGGCCGGCAAACACGTCGCATTTTATTGGGGTGGCGCCATGGTCGGTCGCTTTATTGGCGCAATGATGATGCGTTATGTTGCACCGGGTAAATTGTTATCCTGCGCAGCCATTGCCATTATTCTTCTGATTACCTATGCCACACTCAGCCACGGCGCCGCTGCCGGCTGGTCAGTACTGGCAATTGGCTTCTTCAATTCTATAATGTTCCCTACCATATTTTCACTTGCATCTGAAGGTCTAGGCAAACGTGCGGCCGAAGGTTCGGGGTTGATATGTTGTGCCATCGTCGGTGGCGCGGTTATTCCACCGATTACGGGCTTTACCGCCGATATATCAAGTTTAACCCTATCACTCTTTGTCCCCGCAATCTGCTATTTGGGCATTTGTCTGTTTGGCATATTTACAACGAAAGCTCGTCAATACCAACCCTCTGCGGGAGATAAATAATGAAATGGGCACTAATCGGTTGCAGTAATATTGCAAGAGAATGGGTTTACGACGCAATTAACGCTGTCGGGGATAGTGTGGAATATATTGTCAGTAGCGACCTGGCTCGCGCCAGCGCTTTTGCTGCCGAACATAATATCCCGAACCCAACTGATGATTTGTTGGTTGCACTACGCGATCCAGATGTCACCGCCGTGTATATTTCCACCAAAAATCATCTTCACTGTAGCCAGGCGTTATCTGCAATTGCATACAATAAGCATGTTATGTGTGAAAAGCCCATTGCGCTGACAGCGGACGATGCTTATCAAATGCTTATGGCAGCGCAGCAACAAAATGTGGTTTTAGCTGTGAATCACCATCTCAGGAATGCCGCGTCAATAAAAAAAATACGCGAAATAATAAAAAGCGGGATCATTGGCCAGATTCTTACCGTCAGCCTACGACATGCAGTTTATCTTCCTGAAAGTTTGCGAGGCTGGAGAATCCATGATAAGGAAAATGGCGGAGGTGTGATTTTGGATATTACCGTCCATGATGCTGATACCCTGCGTTTTATACTTGATGATGACCCGGTTTCAGTTTCTGCAATGGCTCAGTCGGGTACACTCAGCAACGGCGATATTCCTGAGAGTGTGATGGGGATAATGCGCTTCAAGTCCGGCATTCTGGTTAATTTTTATGATTCTTTTACCGCAAAATATGCACAGACCGGATTGGACATTATCGGTACCGAAGGGTCAATTATCGCTAAAGATATCATGACGCAAAATCCTCGCGGTGAGATCTACCTTGTTAATCAGGATGGCTGCAATCCGATCACTATCCACCATGAGAACCTTTATGAGAATTCCTTCAGGCAGTTCAAGGACGCGGTGCAGCATGGACAGGCTCCCGCGGCTTCAAGTGAAGATGGTCAATGGTCTTTGACCATCGGACTGGCGGTGAATGAAGCCGCGTGCAGTGGTAAAACAGTGACCGTTGCAATCAAGGAGTGAACATGCGTTCTGACATTCCTGCCCCTGATATTCTTATTATTGGTTCAGGCATTGGCGGAGCCACTATGGCTGCCGCACTGGCTCCGACTGGAGCCAGTATCTTGATTCTGGAAGCGGGGAAACAGATTATTGACTCTCCCCATAACAGCGATCAGGTGAGTATTTTCCAACATAATTATTTTAAACCTGATGAAGAATGGTTTGACCAAAACATGAAACCTTTTCGCCCGGGTAATTATTATAATATAGGGGGCAATTCCAAATTCTATGGCGCAGTACTGGCACGTTATCGCAAAGAAGATTTTGAAGAAATGCAGCATCTTGATGGTGTTTCTCCCGCCTGGCCATTCGCCTACAACGTTCTGGAGCCTTGGTATAGTAAAGCCGAACAACTTTATCAGGTACGTGGCAACTTTGCCGAGGACCCAAGCGAACCGCACCATTCCTTGGCTTACCCCTACCCGCCGATACCGGATGAACCCTGTATTCGTTCAGTAAGGGATAAACTGATCGCCTTAGGATTAAAACCCTATTCATTGCCTCTCGGCGTTGATATCGATCAATGGCGTAAAACCCGCAACACCCCATGGGATGCACATCCCCATTTCTTTGAGGGAAAAATGGATGCGGAGACCGCAGCGTTAAGCCAGGCGCTGAAATATGGCAATGTCCAGATTCAAACGGAAAGTAAAGTAGTGAGGCTGAACGCCTGTCAGACTACGGGTAAAATTACAGACGTTGAATTTATCTGCCAAGGTGTTCATCAGAAAATAAAATCGCCATTGGTGATACTCTCAGCCGGCGCCATTCATTCAGCCGTATTGCTGTTGCGTTCATCCAGTGATCACTACCCTGCCGGACTGGCAAACAGCTCAGATATGGTAGGTCGCAATTTTATGAATCATAATGCTTCAGCGTTGATTGCTTTCAGTCCCACGTTCAACAACGACTCTTTTTATCAAAAAACTTTTGGATTAAATGATTTCTATCTGTCAGATCCCGAGCTGAGTTGCCCGCTGGGCAATATACAGTTACTGGGTCGGGTTTCAGAAAATATCTTGAAAAGTAGCCTACAGAGAGTTCCTAAATGTGCCTTACGCTATTTATCGAAACATAGCATTGATTTTTATGCCATGAGCGAAGATCTTCCCGAACGTGACAATCGCGTAATGATTGAGGGGGATAAAATTATCCTCAAATGGAAACGCAATAACTGGCGGTCACATATGTTGTTGGTTAAGCGGATGAAAAAGGCTCTAAAGTCCTGCGGCTTCCCGTTGGTATTCAGTAAACCTTTCGACAAAAGAACACCTTCTCATCAATGCGGTACCGTACGCATGGGAGTGGATCCTAAGCTCTCACCCCTAGATCCTTTTTGCCGCGCCTGGAACCATGACAACCTGTTCGTCGTAGATGCCAGTTTCATGCCCACCTCAGCAGCGGTTAATCCCTCTCTGACTATCGCTGCTCAAGCTTTGCGCGTGGCCGATGAAATCATCCGCAGTGAAAGACTGGCCAGCGTGACAAGTATGGAAAACAGCGTGGGCACTGGCTGATATCACGGATTAGGCCATGGCCTGTAATGCAATCTGATCAAAACCAACATCCATGCTCTGCCGACATCAACCAAGCACTGAGGATTGGTATCAGGCGGAGCGAAAGGGGATTAGCAACAATATCACTTACCGGTCTCGTGGATATCGCCGCAACGTTGATCGATGGTTTGAACTACCTTGTGTCACCAAGGCTATATGTTCGATGAACAAGAACGCGATGTTATTATTACAGCGTTGTTGTAGTCATCGAAATACGGCAGATGTCCCAGGCGCAAAGGCATTGACCAGCCAGTCGATGAAACTGCGTACTTTAGGTGCCAAATGGTTGCGACTAGTATACACCGCATAGACGCCGACCGGCGGCGGCGACCAGTCCGGCAGCACCTGCACCAAACGCCCCTCGGCCAGCGCCTCACCGACCACGAATTCCGGCTCACGAACGATACCCATGCCAGCGAGCGCCGCCTCTCGCAACAAATAGCCGTTGTTGGCGCGCAGAGCCCCATCTACCCGCACAATGACCTTGCCGGACGGACCATGCAGGCTCCAGTTCTCACCGCCCAGCACATAGCTGTAAGCCAGGCATTCATGTCCAGCCAGATCGGCAGGTATTAAGGGCGTGCCGGCACGGGCGAGATATTCAGGCGAGGCACAGAGCAATACTCTGGAATCGGTCAGTTTACGCGCGATTAGATTAGGCGCGGGCTGATTGGTGATGCGGATAGACACGTCGAAGCCTTCTTCAACCATGTCTACCATGCGATCGCTCAGCGACAAGTCTAACTTTACCTGCGGATACTGGGCATTGTAACCGGCCAATACTGCACCCAGGCATTCTACGCCGAAACCGACCGGCGCGTTAACGCGCAATAATCCCGCAGGCACCAGGGTATGGGAGCTAACTTCTGCCTCAATATCGTCAAGCTCGGCCACTAACTGTACTACGCGCTGATAGTAAGCCGCGCCGGCGCTGGTCAGGCTGACTCTGCGTGTTGTGCGATTGAGTAACCGGGTGTTCAGCCGTTTCTCCAAGGCGACGATTTGACGCGTGACACTCACGCTAGAGAGATCCATCGCGTCGGCGGCGGCGCTAAAACCACTGTGCTCGGCGACGGCAATAAACACGCGCATGGCTTCGATAGTGTCCATTATTACACTTTATGAAATAAATAATTAATTGTAGCCATATTTATCTCTCTAGTCGATCTCAATAAGCTAAAACCACATTCCCGATTGGCTGGAGACCTCAATGAACACAGACTTCTCTTTGCGACTGAGCGCGTATGGCGCCGCGCTATTGCGCATCACCTTGGGCGCGCTATTTCTCTCCCATGGACTCACCAAACTGCTGGTATCCACACCGGCCGGCACCTCGGCCTTCTTTCAGTCCATTGGCCTTCCCGGCTGGTTAGCTTATTTGACCATGGCCATCGAGCTTGGCCTCGGCGTGGCGCTGGTATTAGGAACCTATGCTCGCTGGCTGGGGTTGATCGGCGTGCCCTTGCTGTTGGGCACGATAGTCAGTGTGCACGGTGCCAACGGTTTCAGCTTTGCCAATGCCGGCGGTGGCTGGGAGTATCCCGCAGTGTGGGCAGTGATGCTGGTCGTTCTGGCGCTGGTCGGTGAGGGGGCCTTTGCATTACGGGCGTCGAACCAGTGAAAAGTATTACGCCGACTATTTAAGACATTCTATGTCACCCAGGATTTTAAAAATTGAAACAATCAATAAATAACCATGAAATGGAGTTAAACATCATGCAGATAACCAGAAAAATCGCTCTCCCTATGTTAATAATTTCTGCTCTATCGTTCAGTTCATTAGCGGCAACCGAAGTGCAAAGCGCTGAGACACATATTGTTATCGGCCATGTTTCTGTCAGCGGGAAAACAACCCGTGATGAGGTGATTGCCGGACTGGAGAAAAAAGCAGAAGAGGCAGGTGCCTCATTCTTTGAAGTCACTGCCGTCGGCGGTAAAAACAAAATGTACGGCAATGCGGTCTTGTTCAAGTAATTTATTCTGTAGCTGAATAGCGAGATAGGCGAATAAGAGGTGATGCCCTCACCTCTTATCTTTTTGACGATACCCGCCGCTATATTGACAAACTAAACTCCCGGCCTCCTTCCAATATTGCATATCGTCCACTGGGGAATATGACTTTCTTCCGGCATGCTTGGGTCAGAAAATTCTTCGCAGCGACCGGATCTCTCTTCGCCTACAACTATAAAAGTGGATAAGCTAATGGGGGATCCGGAAGTGTATGTACCGACTTCCGGATTGCCGTTAACATCACCTGGAACGCTGGATTATCATTATCCACGCGCCAAACCAAATAAAGCAGACTCAGGACGCCCGGCGGCAACTCAATGTCGCGGAACCGTGTGTTGTCGAAACGGATTTTGGTGGCGCTCTCCGGCACCAGTGCCAGCCCCATGCCCGTATTAACCAATGCCAGGATAGTCAGCGTCGAACCAATATGCTGCACAAATTCTGGCCGCACCTCGGCGGAGCGAAACATACCTGCCATCAATTCATGAAAAGGCTGCCAGCTGGAGAGAGCATAAATAATAAAGGGCTGATCATCTAAATCCCGCAGCGTGACTTGCCGTTGCGTGGCCAGAGAATGTTCCCGAGGCACCGCCAGAACAAATTTTTCACGCACCAGGCACTCACAGCCGAATCCCTGCTGATCCAGCGGCGAACGCACAATACCGATATCAGTGCGGTGCAAACGCAGCGCCTCCAACTGCTCAGCGGTGGTCATTTCCCTGAGCGCGATATTGATATGGGGATGGCTCTTCCTGCCTTCAGCGATCACATTGGGCAGGAACTCATAGACGGCGCTGGAAACAAAGCTGATGGTCACTGTGCCTATATCGCCCTGTGCCACTTTGCGGGCGGTGAACGCGGCGCTATGGGCGCGCTCCAGGAGATCCTGCGCCTCGATAAAAAACGCCCTTCCGGCCGCAGTCAGCACCACCGATCGGGTCGTGCGATCAAACAAGCGTATACCGAGCTGATGCTCAAGCAACTGGATCTGCCGGCTAAGAGGAGGCTGAGTCATATTCAGCCGCACGGCGGCACGGGAAAAACTTCTCTCCGTCGCCACCGCCAGAAAACAGCGCAATTGTCCAAGTTCAAACATTTATGCAATTCCTGTATTAATCTATGCCTTGATTGGATTAGACAGCATGAGTCAGCGCATCCAAGATAACACCAGGTCGCGAATTAAAACAGATTTAAGGCAATAACCTATAGCCGGAAAATTTGTGACCTCTATTCACTCTTTAGAACATCCTTACTTGCACTTAATTATAAACATCACTCTTAAGGTGATGAAATATAAAAATATATTCATGAAAACTCATTGGATTCAATGGATATGTACTGTACCCGCGCCGAGGACCGACTATGACCGCTGCAATACAACCCGCTCAGGTAAAACGAACAAATATACGATTTATAATTTTATTATTCATCTTTCTGGCCACGGTATTCAATTACGTAGACCGGGCCACCCTCTCTATTGCCGCACCTTTTATGAGCAAGGAACTCGGATTCGACGCCGTCACGATGGGATGGGCATTCTCCGCGTTCGGTTGGGCCTATGTTGCCATGCAATTACCGGGAGGCTGGTTGCTGGATAAATATGGATCCCGGCTAGTTTATGGGGTTGGTCTCATTGTCTGGTCTTTATTAACCTTTTTACAAGGCTACGTGCATCTCTTTTCGCACGCATTTCTTATCCTGTTTGGGCTGCGTTTTTTAATGGGCATGGTAGAAGCGCCGGCGTTTCCCGCCAACAGCCGGCTCAGCGTGCAGTGGTTCCCGAATAAGGAGCGCGGTTTTGTCACGGCGGTCTATTCGGCGGCGCAGTATATTGCACTCGGTATATTTACCCCCATTATGACATTTATCCTGCAACAATGGAGCTGGCATTCTGTTTTCCACTGGGCCGGCGGCGTGGGTGTTATTTTAGGAGGGTTATGGCTGTGGTATGTGCGCGACCCCCGTCATCATAAGCAGGTGAACCATGCCGAGTATGACTACATCAAGGATGGCGGCGGTATTCCCGATCTGAGCTCCGATGATAAAAAAAAATCCATTACCACCAAGCAGCTTAAATACCTGGTATGCAATCGTATGATGGCCGGTGTTTACGTGGGGCAATTTTGTTTGACATCCATCACCTGGTTTTTTCTCACCTGGTTTCCCACCTATCTTTATCAGGCCAGGGGAATGTCGATACTCAAAGTGGGCGTTGTTGCATCGATTCCCGCTGTAGCCGGTTTTATCGGGGGATTGGTGGGCGGCGTGTTTTCCGATTATTTATTACGGAAAGGTTTTAGCTTAACCGTGGCGAGAAAAACTCCTATAATGGCCGGCATGATTTTATCGAGTACGATTATTCTGGCGAATTATGTTCAGTCCGATGTGGCTATTGTCATTGTGATGAGCGTCGCCTTTTTCTCCAAAGGTTTCGGCAATATCGGCTGGTGCATTCTCAGTGATACTTCGCCGAAAGAAGTGCTGGGTATCGCAGGCGGCGTATTTAATTTTTTCGGCAATATCGCCAGTATTATCACTCCCCTGTGCATCGGTTTTATTCTCTCCCGCACCGGTTCTTTTAATCTGGCCATCCTGTATGTCGGGATGATGGGTATCGTTGGGGCAGTCTCTTATCTCTTTATCGTGGGACCCTTAAAACGCCTGGATTTTGCGGTCCAGTCTTAATACATCGGTTTAATTCATAAAACGTCCATTGCCTGCGGATTAACAGACGTTCTTTCGTACGGTATTACATACTACAGTTGGAAAGGTAAAAGATGACAACTCAATCTCAAAGCGGCGGCGCCATGCAGACGGACCGGATACTGAATATCAAACTTTCTTCAGTGAATGTGCCCTTAACCACCGCGGTCAGTGACGCAAAAGTCTTGACCGGACGGCAAAAGGCCCTGGATGAAGTGGCGCTATTATTCGCTGAAATCGAAACGGAACAGGGCTTCAACGGGTTGGGTTTTACCTATACCCTGCGCACCGGCGGACCGGCGCAATTTGCCCATGCCAAAGAGATCGCGCCGTTGCTTATTGGCGAGGATCCCAATGATATTGCCCGTCTATGGGGCAAAATGGTCTGGGCTGGCGCTTCGGTGGGCCGAAGCGGACTGGCGACCCAGGCTATCGCCGCCATCGATACCGCTTTGTGGGATATGAAAGCCAAGCGCGCCGGATTATCGCTAGCTAAATTACTCGGCGCACACCGGGACGAAGTACGCTGTTACAATACCTCCGGCGGCTATTTGCAGGCGTCGATCGATGAAATGCTGGATAAATCCAGCCAATCCCTGGCGCGCGGTATCGGCGGCGTGAAGATGAAAGTCGGCCATCCGGATCGTAAAGTAGATTTGCAGCGGGTGGACGCGGTGCGTAAACATCTGGGTGATAATGTTCCGCTGATGGTAGATGCCAATCAGCAGTGGGATCGCACCACCGCCCTGCGCATGGGCCGGGTACTGGAACAATATAATCTGCAATGGATCGAGGAACCGCTGGATGCCTATGATGTAGAGGGGCATCGCGCGCTCTCCGCCCAGCTCGACACGCCGATTGGTACCGGGGAAATGCTCACCAGTGTTAATGAAGTAGCTGACTATATTCAAAAGGGCGCCATCGATTTAGTGATGCATGACGCCCCGCGGGTCGGTGGAATCACGCCGTTCCTGAAAGTGGCGAAGATGGCGGAAAATCACGGCTTAATGATGGCCCCCCACTTTGTGATGGAGATCCATTTGCATCTGGCCGCCGCTTATGCTCATGAAACTTGGGTTGAGCATTTTGAATGGCTTGAGCCGGTATTTAATGAACGGCTGGAAATCCGCAATGGCCATATGATCGTTCCTACACGCCCCGGACTGGGTTTTACCCTCCATGAGCAAGTGCGATCCTGGACGGTGGCTCAATATAAAACCGGGCAAGGGAAATAAGCGGCCGATGGCTACGCTTAGAAAGAAGCAGTATTATTAACTTATAAAACCATCAACTTTAGGGTTATTCTCACCCCTGTGACTGAATTATCATGCACAATATTTTTTCAATATTGTGCATTTATTTTTATATAATTTAGCGACATTAATCCCCTTCGAAATTTTGATTAATCAACTGTTGATTTTGAAAAAAATACCATAGTACCTATTATTAATTTCATTGTGACACAAATCACAATATTATGGTGATTTGCACTAGTATAAGCGGAATTTTTAAAACTCATTCATACAAACGCACAATGTTTTATTGCTTTTTATCACTTACAATCCACGAATCATATCTTGGTAATACATTATTTATTATCCGAACGGGATATCCGATATCCTTTTATATCGAACTACAAGCATAACTCTTGGTGACTATTGTTATCATGACTTACAGTCCCCCTACTATAATGCAGAGGTATATTTTAATGAACGTCCAGTCTGAAATTTCACGTAAACAAAACAGCCATATTCGCTATCTAATATTGATTATTGTTTTTTTGATTACCAGTGTTAACTACGCAGACCGCGCAACCCTTTCTATAGCCGGCAGTACTGTTGCGAAGGAACTTGGTTTAGATACGGCGGATATGGGACTGATTTTTTCTGCCTTCGGCTGGTCATATTTATTGATGCAATTGCCTGGAGGCTGGTTGCTCGATAAATACGGTTCAAAAAAAGTTTATGCCTTTAGCCTTTTTTTCTGGTCTCTGTTTACTTTCTTGCAGGGATTCGTGCATCTTCTGCCGCTAGCCTATACAGTAGTCACCTTTTTTATCTTGCGCTTTCTATTGGGCGTAGCCGAGGCCCCTTCATTTCCCGCAAATGCACGCATTGTCGCTGCCTGGTTTCCAACCCGTGAACGCGCCACCGCCTCTTCTTTTTTTAATGCCGGCCAATATTTTGCTTTGGCACTATTTTCCCCGCTGTTGGGATGGTTGACTTATGCCTGGGGCTGGCAACATGTTTTCACCGTGATGGGGAGCGTTGGGTTTGTCTTGACGCTTATTTGGTTGAAATATATACATAACCCATCGGAACATCCGGCGATGTCAGCCAGAGAACTTGACTATATAGTGCAAGGAGGGGCCATGATTGATATGGATTATAAAAAAATCGACCCCTTACAAAATGGACCTAAGTGGAACTACGTCAAACAGATGCTAAGTAACCGTATGCTGATGGGCGTTTTCCTGGGTCAATACTTTATCAATACCATTACTTGGTTTTTCCTTACATGGTTTCCGATATATTTGGTACAGGAAAGAGGCATGTCCATCCTAAAAGTCGGTTTAGTTGCTTCTATACCGGCCATTTGTGGTTTCACCGGTGGCATTTTGGGCGGCATTAGCTCCGATTGGCTGTTAAAGCGTGGTTTAAGCCTAACTGCTGCCCGAAAAATACCTATTGTAGCTGGGATGCTCCTCGCCACCACGATTATTCTATGCAATTACACCGACAATGAAATTCTCGTGGTCGCGCTCATGGCCTTGTCTTTCTTTGGCAAAGGGTTTGGAGCATTGGGCTGGCCGGTGATCTCTGATACCGCGCCGAAAGAAGCAGCAGGACTATGCGGCGGTATTTTCAACGCCTTCGGTAACGTCGCGTCTATTGCCACCCCGCTGATCATTGGCTATATGGTAAAAGAAATGCACTCTTTCAATAGTGCGCTGGTTTTTATCGGAGCCTCGGCCATTGCCGCATTGCTCTGTTATTTACTGGTGGTAGGGGAAATAAAAAGAATGGAGTTGAAAAAAAGCACCATAAACAATGGGTAACGTAAATTGCGTATCATAGCAAGGAACGTTAAGCTACTTTGCTGCCGCGGCGATGAGTTTTAGCAATCGTCAGGCAGCAGGTACGATAGCGGCAACATTAATGGAGATAATCAATGTGATTATAGATGCTTCAAGCAACTATAGATCACGTTTACAGGCTGGCCGCGCGCCTTTCGGATCGGTGGCCAAAGCGGCGGGAAATAAGGGCTGCACTTTCGCTTAGCGCTCGCTGCAACTTTTGTAGCCGGGTGTTAATAGCCTCTTCCGTCGGCAGGATACAACCTATGGCCCCCAGTACTTCGCCCGAATCTCCCCGCAACGCACAGGCTAAGCCGGATAGGCCTGGTAAAAACTCTTCATCTTCCAGAGCAAAGCCATGGCGACGGATTTGGCGCAAGCTTTCAACCAATGTAGCCAACGAACCTATCGTTTTAGCTGTAAACGGCGTAAGCCCCTGATCGGCGACTACTCGCGCGATTTTTGGCTCAGGCAGCCATGCCAGCATCACTTTACCAACCGCAGTCGCATGAGCTGCGGCACTAATATCCTCTATTATCTTCATCGGTTGATTATCCGGTGGCTCCTGGCGCGTTATAATGGTCAGATTGGAGCCGGAAAATGCCGCTAATAATAATGTCACACCTAACTCATGACTTAACCGCCGTAATTCCGGCAGCGACTCGCTTACTAAATCAAAAGGGCCGCTATAGTTATAAGCGAGTTCCAGTAGTCGTGTTCCTAATTGATAGGTCCGGTTATCATCCCGGCGATTGACATAACCCCTAAAGACCAGTGTATTGAGCAAATGGTGGCACGTCGAACTATTCAACCCGCAGCCAGCGGTAATATCCTGTAGCCGTAATGCGTCTGGCTGCTTCGCCAGAATTTCAAGGATATCAAGCGCACGGTTTACCGACTGAATAAGCGTTTTGTCACTAGTCTCCACTGCCGGTATAAAAGAAGGTATTGGCGGACTGATGTCATCGGCCGGCACGATGTTATACATAGTATCTAACACGGGCCAGACATCCTCCGGCTCTAGCCTACGAAACGGCTTGTCAGCTTCATGCGCGCCAGGCGCCAAAGGCTTGGTCATGATGAATCCTTATTACCAAACTACTTAAATGCGAAAGAGTTTCAGCCAGCATTGGCGGACTGCTGATTTATACTCAACAAACGAAATTGAATCACTATGGCTAAAGTGCAAAAGCCCGCGCCGGCAATACATATCCCATACCAATGTCCTTGCTGCCAGACTATACCGCCAACCAACGTGCCCAATGCCCCGCCGAGAAAACGCGTTACCATGTAAAGCGTATTCAGTCGACTCACGGCCTTGGAATCCAGCTGGTAATTACGATTCATACTAATAACATGGCTGATCTGCATCCCCAAATCCATAATTATCACACCGGGTATGAGAGCAAAGGCATTACCGAAACTCAATGCAAACGACAAAAACGACAGCAACATCATCCCTCCGCCGATTAACAATAGAAGGGTCGGGTTTATGCGGGTGGATAAACGGCCCGCCGCTGGCGCAGCCAACACCCCTGCAGCGCCCACCAGACCGAACAAACCCGCATCTCTGGCGGTATAGCCCTGCTGTAGGCTATCCAGGTAAAATGCCAACGTGGTCCAGAAGAGACTAAAAGCACCGAATTGTAACGCAGCGGCCAGCGAGGTAATGCGCAGGATTTGATGACGCTTTACCAGCCCGGTCAGACTGATCAGCAACGACAAATAATTACCTTTAAAGGTGGGCTTTGCCGCTGGCAGCAGAGCCCGCAGCGCAAAGAGCAAAATAATCATGACGGTCGCCGCCATATAATACACTACCTGCCAGCCCAGCCAGGCGCCAATCTGGCCTGAGACAAAGCGTGATAATAAAATACCCAGCAGCAACCCACCCATAACCAGGCCTACCGCCTCCCCCGCCTTTTCCGGACCGGCCAGTTTAGCGGCGAACGGCGGCAATATTTGCGGCACGATACTGGTGAAACCAATCAGAAAGGCAAAGACCAGCAACAACCGGAAATCCGTCGCACGAGCAAACAACAGCAAAGCCAAGCAGGCTAACGTTAGCATTATCGTTACCAGGCGACGACGTTCCATTTTGTCCCCGAGCGGCAGCAGCAAAAACATGCCCAGCGCATAGCCAAATTGGGTCAACGCCGCGATCGCGCTGGCGCTTTGCTGCGTGACGTGAAAACTCACTGCCAGCGTTGCCAGCAGAGGTTGATTGTAATAATTATTGGCGACAACCAGACCGGCGGTTAACGCCATCACCCATAGAGTAAGACGTTGCATAACTACCATTTCTGTTTTCTCTACAGCCATTTCCGCTTTTCCAATGATGATAAATACATACCAGATTCACATATACCGAGTACTAATGAAACTTAAGAATTTGAACAATTTCATAATATGAAATTACAATGGATAGCCATCTTTATTCTTACTGCTAAAAACTCTATCATGACGACTAGAAATAAACAAATTGTGTTTTCAGGGTGTGATTCGTTCGTTCACCGTATATCTACGTTTAGAACCATGAATATAATTTCATATTATGAAATATATCTTTGCCCCTGAGTGTGTTCTAATGGATGTAAGTATCCCGCATAATCGCACCAAGTAATTTTAGGGATAGTCTCACATATTGAAAATTATACTTTTTGATATTTTATTTATTGTATGCACTGTAGGAAATTCGATTTTTTCCACCCCTGCTTACCAGATTCAGGCATTGCCATGTTGGGTAGTCCAGCCGTCAATACGCCGTGGTGATGAAACATGCCTCTGTCAGAAATGTTGGCCAAGACAAGGTTAACCCGTTACACCAGGGCAACATCCTTAATCGGCGTGTCCATCCTGAGATAACTGCCGAAACAATCTCATTGGCAACGGTTGACCGCCCTCTCCAATTTGATGTGTGAATAATTTGACTTATGCATTAATAGACTTGATCATCTTGATGTACAGTTACTGTTGGAGAAAATAACTTTATGTCGAATCCGTGGGAAAAATTAGATCTGGCTTATTATGAAGGCCACATGCAATTCGAAAGCGTACGTCAGGCGCAGATTTTAAGTGAGATAATGCAAAGTCAGTTTAATGATTATACTGTTAGTTCCATCTGTATACTGGGCATTGCGGGTGGGAATGGGCTTGAGCACATAAACAAAAACACAATTTCGAAAGTATATGGCATTGATGTTAATGAACAATATCTTCATGCCTGCCAGAATCGTTTTACAACATTAGATAGCATTCTGGAGCTTCGCCATGCTGACTTGACGTTATCAGATGCCTATGTCCCTGAGGTCGATATTATTGTGGCAAACCTTGTTATTGAATATATCGGATTAAATATCTTTACCAAATTACTGGCTGAAAATCCGCCTAAATATGTTTCATGTGTTATACAGCTTAATTGCGAGAATGCATTTGTTTCCTCAACGCCCTTTGAAGAGCATTTCGAAGAGATTTCTTCATTTCATAATGACATTAATGAAAAACAACTCATTAAGACGTTACAATTAATTGGATTCAGAAATAATTTTGTCAAGGCGCACTCCTTACCTAATAAGAAAAACTTCCTCAGACTCGACTTTGTGAGAGGATAGCGCATTAAATATCAAGCCATACTTAAAAAGAGCAGATAAATGGTACACAGGCACATCAACCCAGGATAGCGACATGCCAAATAGGCATAACAATATAAGAAAGGCGGTCGGGCTGGTCTAGCCCGGAAAAAAACGCGAAAGTCAGTGAACACTCAGCAACGTGTTCTGACCTTGAGGCACAAGGCGAGTGGCTGATAATGATACTGCGCTAACGGCGCCTTACCTTTACTTCGGCAGGTGCTGCGGTTCATCCTCACGGCAAGTTGCTTTCCCAGCCATTATTAGATCACCGACTTCCACAACGCTGCCACCGACAGGCTAGATGTGACTATATTAGTTAAGTTACATTAATGTGTATGAAAATGAGAAAAATGTAAAATTTTTATTTTCTAAAACAATCCAGAGTCGAATTGTGAGTTTGATTCAAAATCAAAAAAATTAAGTTAAATAAATGCAAAATAATAAAAGGAGTTCTTAATCCGCGGTGAGAGCCAAGATTCTAGCGCCAAGGAGTTCCAATGGATCCCCTGGCCTTTTCATTTATAGCTTACGATAAGCTCACGCTTTTAAGCATAACGCTACTGCGTTCAATTTTGTGATTCTGGAAGCCGGTACATTTCGGGGTTTCAACTAAGCCCTACAGCTAACCACTATCGTAGCGGTACAGTTTTTTGGTCACGATAAACTGAAAAATAACTTACTCGATTAAAAGGATACTTGTAAATTTGGGACGAACCATGCTCAGGCGGCAATAGCGCGGTCTTTCTCGAAGCTAAAAGCGCGCGGAGTCACGACAGCATCACCTTCGAAGTTACGAGTAATCTCCACCGTAATAAGGCTATCGCCGGGAAATGCCGGGCTGAGTTCAAGAGTCAGATAGTCAAATAGTGCACGCTCATGAACAGCGATAATGATTTGGCGGTCCATCCCCTTAGATAAGGTGCGCAGTAGCGCTGCGAATTGAGCGATATGGACATCGTCCATCGATTGGACAGGATCGTCGAGTATAAGCCATGGCATGCGTACTGGCACTGATAGGTGAAGCGCCAAAAACAACGTCAGTGCTGCGGTATTGAGGTTACCTTGGCTCAGCATCGCGCCAGGTGAACCCGATGCCTTTCCAGAGCGATGCAAGGTTTCTAGGATGGCTTCGACCTTTCCACCGGCACTGGTGGGAAGCTTGAACGAGGGCACGAACTGCTCCGATGGTGCAAGCCGCACGAAAAGATCGCGCCATACCTTGTTAAGTGAGGTGCTGAAGACTTTCTTAACGATGTTGGATCGCACTGTGTTCGCAGCTTCCGACACCTTCTTCGCCTGGTCGCGGCTGGTCTCGACCTCCTTTAGAGCCTTCTCTATATTCGTCATTCGTGCAGCGTTGTGTTTATGTTCAGCACGCAGAGCATTAAGTTGCTCAAAGTCGCGTATGCGCCTAGCGATTAAGGACTGTGCCTCGATGCACAACGCGGCGACACGCTCTGCATCACCAGAGCGTGCCTCAGTCAGGCGCATTGCCTCTCCGAGCGCTTGGTCGATGCCAGCAAAGTTGCTGGCTGGCTGCCCAACTACCCCCTGAACAGCTGTCTCTATTTCAGGCAGCATAGAGATTGACAATTCATTGCGACGACGCGAGAGAATCAACATCTGTCGTGCCGCGGTTGCAGCAACCATCAACCGTGTGCCTTCGTCAGCAGAAAGTTCCAGGTCTCGAAGTTGCCAAACAATATCCTCCATCAGCGCCTTGCGGACGGTGATTTCAGAAAGATCCTCTGCCGAGAGTTTGCCGTTTCCAGCGCTAAGGAGTTCACGCTGAGCAGCGGCCAAGCGATTACTTTCTTCAGCACGCTCAGTCGTAAGCGCCTGCAAACGGCCGGCTTCATTGGTCAGAGATGCAATCTTGGCGGCGACGTTTACAGCGAGCGGTCCTGCATCTTGATCAGCGAAATCGCGATTGCAGACCGGGCAAATTTCACCACTAATATGCGGGGCAATGCCGGCCAGAGCGTTAGCGAGAGATTTCGCATCCTGGACAGCGCCGGCAAGATCCTTGTTCAGTTCTTCAATGCGGATGGTGGCTCGTTGCACGACCGAGTTGAGTTTATTTACACGCTCGGCGGCGGCGGCATGAGTTTTAAGTAGAGCTTTGCAGCGCGCGACCTCTGCAGCGGCACGACTTAAGGCATCCAGCCGGCTCTTCTCTGGGCCTTCGTCAAGCGGCGGCACGTCGGTAAAGACCTCTCGTACCGTATCGACAGCGCGACCGAGCCCAGCACCTGTGCCCGAGCGCCAAGCAGCCAATTTCTGAATCGCTACCTGGTCGTCGCGTTCCTTATTAGCCTGGTCTCGACTCGCAGCCTCGGACGGCAGTGCTTGCCAGCGCTCTAGTAAGCCGCGAAGCTCCGACCGCATACGACTTAAGTCGGTAAGGCGCTGGTCTTGGTTATACGAGGTGTTTAGCGCCAAGCGAAGCTCGGCAAGATCGGTCGCTTCGGTAACGACTATAGCGGGGCTATCGACTGCAATTTTGGACAGCACCTCGTTGATACGTGTTCTCTGGTCTTCAGCGGCATCGGCCGCATTCGTGAAAGCACGATCTGTTTTGTCGATTTGGTCCTGCAACGATGTTTTCAGCGCTTCTAGACGGCGATAGTCTGGTGCAATCTTTCGAATTCGTGTCACGTGAAACGCAGGATCAAGCCCGTCTACAAGGGCATCAAGGGGGTCGAGCCCGAGCAGTTCCTTTACGAACAGAGTTAGTGGCGAAGTGCTGCCCGTCCTCTGATCGTCATATATTTCGAGGAGGCGTCCAAGCGTCGCCTGGGGCAAATAACAGCGTTCAGCGAAGAAATGAGCGTCACCCTGACCGAACAGTGGATCGGCGATGAAGCTTTTATCGCTGAAAACCAGCGAACCTTCAGTCGCCCCACCTTCGTGTTGCGACGACGTGGAGGTGAGGGCGATTGAACCTCCACCGGTGTCGAGGCTGGTAAGATACGATCTATAAGCATCACCGTCGGCTGCAAGATGCGCAATTTTTCCAGTAAGGCCAAGCTCAAGTGCAGATAAGATGCTCGTCTTACCCATGCCGTTAGTGCCGTGCACCAGCACCACTTGCGCATCGAGCGGCACGACAACTTTACCGCGCAAGCTTCTGAAATTCTCGATGACGAGGCTTTTGAGACGTATGTCAGTCAATGTGGGTCTCCTTCATTATCAAGCACGGCACTGACCGAACCGCCAATGTTCTCGGCTAGCACGCTCTCGACGACGTCCTTGCCCAGCGGCGCGGCCGCAATGAGTGCCTCCATCAGAGTCCCTTTTGCAGTCATAGGTATGGCTCTACGCAAATCTGCCTCCCAGTCGAGCATAGTGTCGACAGAAGGCGGCTGAGTCAGCGGTAGAAGAACAGCAAGCCAATCACGTAGTGCGGCGATCACATCAGGCCCCGTGGGCGCGCCCACGGGCAGGACGCGGCAAACCTTGCTGATCGATTGAACGGTCTCGGAGCGCGGTTGCCCCGAGGTGAGAATAGCAGTCACCGGCCGCTTCGAGCGCATGACATCAAGTGCACGGGTCAATGCCAAGACCTTGCGGACAATGACATCGTCGGCGGTGTCGCCTTTAAGCTCGATGACGATGACAAGGTCATTAGCCCGTTTGCCAGCGACGAGCCCATGTGTGAAATCGAACGATTGAGACCCAACTTTGAACGGTCTGGAAAGCTCGCGGTAACCGCCTTCCTGAACGAGGATATTGATGACGTGATCGCTTGTGCTCATAAGCCAATCTCTCCACGGAACTGGTCGCGTAGCTCTTCGAGATTTGTGGCATCGCTCAGCATTGGCCCCAAGGCTATATATCTAGGACCTACGGAGCCATTACGCCAATTGCCTCTCGGGCTGCGTTGTTGTCGATCTGCTACACGGCCAGAGCAGATCACCACGACATCTTCATCGGTCTCATCGAACGCGCCGCATTCGAGAAGATTAATGATCGTGTTATCATTGGAGGCTAGAAAAATCCGGGCACTTGCCTCTGGCGAGGTCAGGCGAAGCGCGCCCGACCGGGTGTCGGCGGGGTCATCTACCGAGCTAGCCCAACTGGTCGCAGCTTCGTCGAGCCCAATCAGACCGAGCGCAACGGCGGCCTCGCGCTGGCCCGAACTCTTGAGCGCAAGCTTGCCCTTCATTAGATGCGCGGGTTGGTCGTCAATGGGGAAATAAACCTGAACACCGGCAGAGCTCGTTCCGTTCTGGATTTGGTGACGGGCTCTAGCTAAGCCGCTAGCGAGCGCGCGGGCGAACCCAATGCGATCGTGATTGCCGGCGTCGGCAACACGGTCGCGCAGGACCTTGATACCATCGATTATTGCAGCGCGCGCATCTGGATTAAGGCTCGGAGCATCGGCATCGCTGGCCAAGACTTCAAGTTTGGCGGTCAGGACATTTAGGAGCAAAGCGAGAAGCATGGGCTTGGCATAAACTTGCAAACGCGCAGCCTCGCAGATTTCGTCGTGGTGCGCCTCATAATCCTCGTCGCCATAGACAACATTAAGCAAGTTCTTCTGTTCGTCACCGAGATCCTGAGCCGAGAACACGATCGGTGTCGGCTGATCGGTCCATTTCCATCCCCGATGTTGATTTACTGTCGCGAACAGATGCTGGACATTGGCGTCCTGCGCCGACATGCCGATCATCAGCGTTCGTTTGGTCTGGACGAGCGCACTAAGCTGATCGCGTATGATTTTGAACGTGTCGTTGCTACTCCAACTAGTGATCTGCGCCGAACGCGCTACAAGCAATGGTCGATATTTGCCTTCGTTGTCGATAGCGCGCAAGGCACAACCGTGGAATTTGTAGAGAATGGCGGCGGCCGCGGGGTTGCGCAGGTCCTCCCCAGTCACTGTGACACGGTAAAAAGTATCTTCATAGCCGAGTTCCTTCATGGCAGCTTCGAGCAGCCCGTCCCAGTTTGCAGATGCGAATTCAGTCACCGCCCCTTCAAGTGCTAGCATGCCAATAGCGAGATGTTCAGCATCAGCCAATTGGTTCGCGAATGTGTTAGCAAAGTCTAGCCCGACCCAAAGGAGGTAATCCCGGGGCTGACCAGCAAGCTCAACCGACAAAACTGCTGAATACTGTTTCCAAAGGCGACTAAGAAGAACCGGCAGACAAGTCCATTGAATTGAAGTCGTGGCAAAGTCGATTTGTGCACGCTCATCCTCTGATGGCACCGCCATCTCGATGATCCTCTGAAGCGCAAGACGGTATGCGCAATTTGGATTGCCGGTCGCGTTTGCACGTAGAAACTCGAGCAATTTTGCTAGAACACCGTCAAGACCGATGATCCGGTCACGCGATATGCCAGAACCAAGCCAGAAGGCATAGGAACCCTGCGCCACGCCGGTTCCGATACCGGAGAATCTGTTATCTAACAGTGCCAAAGTCTCCTTAATGGAAATAGATGCGGCAGTAGGCAAAGTTTGATCTCCCCATGACATTATCGAACCACTATCGCATCCTCCATGCCCCTTTGCCATCAGTTATTGTGAAGTTGTAGCCCCTCCTGGATTTAGTCTTTCCGCTTAATTAAGTGCTCTGGTTAAAATATAACCCACGGAATGCTCATCATGGAGAAAACGCGTTTCACTAAAACTCAGATCTTGCGAGTCCTGAAAGAAGTTGAAGGTGGCCGGCATGTAAAGGATGCCTGCCGCGAAAATGGTGTTTCAGCAGCCAGCCACAATAACTGAAAATCCAAATATGGAGGAATGAAATCCTCTGATATCAATCGGATGAAAGAGTTTGAAGTAGAAAATTGCCGTCTAAAGCCGAGTTATGCCTCCCTGAGTTTGGATCATGGAATTCATACGGATGTCATAGCAAAAACTTTAACGGCACCTGTAAAACGTGAGTTGGTTGTTATGCCGAGAGGTTATCCGGTCTATATTCGAAGTAACATCGGACCCGAACTTATTGCCGTTGCCCTCGCTGAATGGGCAGAGCATAACGGTGTCATGCTGGATTTTATTCCGTCTGGCTGTCCAATGCAAAACGGGTTTATCGAGCGGACTAACAAAACCCGGCTAACAGAAATACTCAATATGTAGTTGTTCTGGACGCTATACGACGTGAGGTTTTAATAAAAAACTGGCGTACAGAATATATCTAGGGGCAACCCCCAGCTCGCTCAGGCATTGCCGTCAGTTTGGACTGCCCCGTCCCCATAGACAATTTTTGTCCTAACGGTCCGGCCCGTTCAAAGGTCTTCGGACACGACATCCACGAACCTGACCGGTCTCTGGCATGTAATGCACAATTTCATGCTCTTTTATGTTTACTTCTAGGGACGTAAATTTTATTTTTTCTATTTTCCAAGGCTACTAGGTGATATTGTCTGAAAGAAACTACAGGGGAAGCGGAGATCTACCGCTGAACGTTGAATGGCAACAGGTGCTCTTTGTTTAAGTTAACCATTTTAGCCGTTCAGCCGATAGATAGGACTTGAGCATGATAGGGGCTTCTACAGATAAATACGCTGTCGGCAAACAAGGCTTGGGATATATTTATCAGCCTCGCTTCTCAAACTATTGCAATTGCCAGAAAGCACGTCGGTTTTAATTGAAAAGGACGATGACCTCGACTTTGTCGACTCGAATGGAGTCAAAACTCTAGCATCGCTTAAACACAAAGGAGTCGGCGATAGTCTCACCGACCTGTCTACTGATTTCTGGAAGTCGGTTCGAATAGGGCTGGATCGCTATAATCGCGATGGACGCAGCGAAGCCAGTGACGCTTCTTTCTATTTACGACCGGCACTGTTTCGAGCACGTCATTACTGCGACACTTCGTGTTCGAACCACCGATGGATAATGCTGAGGCAGTATCGCTGCCACAGCTTGTTGCCGATGTTCTGGTTATGACCAGATCAAAACTCATCACTCCAATTGCCAATAAATTCAAAAAGCTCAGTGATAATGTGAAAGAAGATTTCCTATCACGGATCGTGATCTTTGATGGTGGACCTCATATTGAGGACGTTCCTTCGATTATCAAAGAACAGCACATGCGCATTATCTGGCGCGATAACGGAGACGCTATCTTCGAACGTCTTGAAGGTTGGTGGAATAATACGATTATCGATCTGCTGGTAGGGAAGCGCAAAGAAGCAATTTTGGGATACGAGATTTCCGACAAGCTGGCAGCATTTTCCGAAGAGTACAAATCGGACAATCTTCTGATTACGTTCAGAGGAAAAATGCCCACTGGAGAAATCGATGCGGTGAACGACCAACGAATCTTTATTGTTCAACTCAGGGAAATAGGCATTTCTTCCAATCGTATTCGTAACGCCATTCTCGACTACTACCGCGCGTTTAAGCAGCGTTCCTCATGGGCTCGCGAAAATCTCTTAGTGGCCGGATAGATGGAAGATTATGAAGACCGCCTCGTCGATGAATGGAACCGCTATCGAGACGTTGTTTTTGAAGAGCTCGATGAGAATGCCGCCGACAAAGTACTTATTGCTGCGGGAAAAGCGCTGTACCAGTGGGCCGACCTTGAGAGCGGTAACATTGGCTCGCTTTGCATCCGAGAACGAGTGACTGAGCCCTATTTGGTGCGGGGAGGATTTCATATCCTTGCGAACAGCCGGCCGCTACCAAGTGTTTTCTGGCACCCTCATTTCCTCAATAGAGTTGGCCAGTTGTTAGGAGCCATGGAATGAAGCGATGGGATCAGCGACCATTCGAAATAAGGAATCTTTTCGATCCTGCATTCTGTGGGCTTGTGCTATTCAGGGCATTGCTGGGCTACGAAGAAAGAATCCCTACGGCATGCCATTTTCTCTCGCACTTCTAATTTTGCCATTATGTCTGCAAAAAGACTCTCGCCAAGTAATTGCAGGAAACCCTCGTAGTTATCTGTTAAAGATCATCGAAAATAATCCCCAACTGCTTGTCGGCTTCGCTGACTGTGCCAGTGATATGCTCCATTTGTGTTTGAAGCCTTCGGGGTGCTCATGGAACGAGGATGCTTTGTCGTGACGCAAGATGGCCGAATGAAAATTGTGTCCAATAGAGTTCGAAAAACGGTTACGGGAACTGATGAATCCATCTCGTGCCAGCGCGTTGCTCGCTTTATTGGAAAAGAATTTTCTCGTATCGCAGACCGCGTTACAGTGTACACGACCTTTGGAATACGCCCATGAAGATTAAGTCGATTCATGTCTACAGCCATGATGGACAACGCCGAGATCTACAGTTTAAAGTAGATGGCTTGAACGTAATCACTGGCCGATCATCCACCGGAAAATCAGCGCTTGCAGAGATCATCGAATACTGTATGGGTCGTTCAATCTTTAACGTGCCTGAGGGCATTATTCGCGACAAAGTATCGCGGTTCGCCGTCATTTATCAATTTTTGCCGGAACAGGGCTAATCGCCAAGCCAACACCTAGGGCAGGTGCCACAAGCTGCGGCACCGTTATGCTACGAAGGGGAAGCTAACTGGTAGTCCCGGATTTTGAGGACCTGGTGGTTAACACCGACGACGACTCGGTGGTCGCATTGCTGTAACGGCTGCTCGGCATCCCGGCTAATCGTACAGATGTGGCGATAGATCAGAGCCGGGAAAACTATGGCGCAAACATCAAACATACCTCCAACTACGCCTAACCGGCAATTTCAAATAATGAACGAAACTTATTCGGGGTTCGGGTAAACCGGCCCAGGGAAGCAGCATAGATTGTTCAGGATCCGGGGCGCGGATCAAATGAAGATAGACCCATTAATTTAGATAATATATCATCTAGAAAAACTATCAGTGAGAAAGTCAGATGAACGACATAATAAAAAAACAAGAAAAAAATATAAAAAATGATAACCTAATTAAATTGAGTAAACCCCATCTTAAAAACTCATTAGCTACCAAGTTGGGAAAAATCACCGAAAAATCTTCTTATTTAGATATGTTTTTAACTGCAATATTCATTATTATTTTATGCGCTGTCTTTTTTTGGCTAGCGCCTGAAGGTCTAGGATTAAAAGAAAATAGAGGTTTCTTAGATGGTTTGTATTTTTGCTTTATAACATTCACAACTGTAGGTTATGGCGATTTATTACCTGTGGGTTTGGGGAGGATAATTTCTATCATACTTGCAATGAATGGATTAGTGATTACCGCTCTCTTAATTGGGAAATTCGCATCAGAAAGACAACAAGCAATTTTGCTACTGTTTCATACGAGCAAACCACCTCAGGTTCGAATGGCCAATTTCCTGCTTAAAGGATTACTAGATAATTAATGACGCCGTTTACCTTATTTTTTGAAGGAATAATCATAATGGAAAAAACAATCCATACTCTAAACGCAAGAGGAAATGTAATGCTTGTGGTGACTCGCGATTACTTTAAATTATCCCCACAAAACATGCATGATCAGATAAACTCAATGAGAGATCAGTTGGTCAAAATTTTAGATGGCAAAGGCATCAAATATGAGAACTTAAAAAGCTCTTTAACTCCTGACAGAAAACGTAAAGAAGTGGTGTTTGTATTTGACACAACTTCGATTGAAAGCGATTCGTATGGTAATAATGTTTTTAAAGAAATGATTCCACTATTCAAAAAGGAAAGCAATCATAGTGTTTTGGTCGGTGATTATATAGGAAGCTCTTTTAATCAGGATTTGTTATATAAATCTTTTTGTGAATCTGTTGTATTAAGTAAAAACGTGAATTATAGACACAGCTCTCAATTTTACATGGTATATATTAATAATTTATCGCAAGACATGTTATCATGTTTTACCGATGGTTTGAAAAATCATCCTGGATATGTTGGATATGCAGACATGTCGTTTCAGTCAAGCCTGAAGATGATTTTATCAACAATGCTAGTCAATTTTTTTATTAAAAATAAAAAATACATAATACAGAGGCATGAGCCTGATCGGGATCATACCGAAGATATAAATATATGCGGATATCCATTTGAGGATAACGGATTTCATTGTAGAAGCTTATCATCTGACCTTTTTGATGTCTTATTGTCTTATAAAATTGAACGACCTGTTATTGATGGATTTAAAGAAGATACGCATTTCTCATTAAATGCTGTACACATTAACCCTTCTGACTTAGATACTTTAAATGTATTAGTTGAAGACGCTCGACTAGAATATATTAAAGGCTTCAAAAAGGAATCATTATCAAGAGCAGGAATGGAAAAAGTATCAGCCGAAGAACTAGCAAATATAATCAAGAAAAAAATTAACTCAAATTATATTTATAGCATGACATACAATTCACAATACAAATTCTCAAAATTCAATATTTTATTGGAATTTAAAAATGTAGATCATGATAGACCAGTAAAGCTTTTGGCTGCAATGTTTTATAAACCTGACATTAACACATTGGAATTACTGACTTTTTTTTAAAATTATAAAGACATGCTCCCTAGGTGTCATTTGTTAGAACATCTATGTGTTAGTTGTCTACCTTGTCGTTTCTTTAACGGAAGCCAGATAGGGTCGGCTGTGCGTCGCAGCACGGCTTCCCGCTGTGGCGTTGCACGCAGACCCAATCGTGTAGACCTCATAGCTGTTAACTGATTGGATTACCTCCGGGGTGATTGCGAACTCGTACGTCATGTTGGCACAACAGACGTACAAAGACCAATCCAGCCCGTTTTGGCGGGCCGTATCTTAGCCAAGCTGCATTGAATATTATAAAACGAGATCAATATCACAATTTTTATCTTCTAATACTTTTCGGGGCCTAACTGGGGGCTTCATTCTAAAACTGAAAAATTAAGTTTAACAAATACAGAGCAATAAAAGGAAATTCGAGTCCAGTCAGAGGAGCCAAGATTTTAGAAAAGCCCGCTTCAGGGAACTGAAGCGGGCTTTTTGTTTTTCATGCAATGGCGCGAATCCCTATATAATTTTGAGGCGATAGGTTAACGTGAAAAATCTTCCCGGTGCATTTTCAGTTTTCCCTCTGCATCGGGAGAATTTAGTGGTCAGATTTGGGGTCATGTTGGTTCGATGACGGAGTGACCCCCAAATGTCTCTCAACGACACGAAAATCCGCAGTCTCAAGCCCTCTGATAAACCTTTCAAAATCTCCGATTCACACGGTTTGTATCTTTTGATCAATCCAGGCGGTTCACGTCTCTGGTATCTCAAGTACCGTATCAACGGTAAAGAATCCCGCCTTGGTTTAGGTGCTTATCCCGATGTATCTCTGTCTGGCGCACGGCAGCAACGCGACGGTATCCGCAAGTTGCTGGCGCAAAACATTAACCCCGCTCAGCAACGTATCGCCGAAAGGGCCGCCCGCTCGCCGGAAAAAGTCTTTGAGACCGCGGCACTGGGCTGGCATAAAAATAATAAGAAGTGGTCGCAGAATACCGCAGACCGCCTGCTTGCCAGCATGAGAAATCATATCTTTCCGGTAATTGGTCATCTGCCGGTAACAGAACTGAAACCCCGTCATTTCATCGATCTGCTGAAAGATATCGAGGCGAAAGATCTGCTGGAAGTCGCGTCCCGCACGAGGCAGCATCTCTGTAACGTCATGCGCTATGCCGTGCATCAGGGGTTAATAGAAAATAACCCGGCGGCGAATCTAGATGGCGTGACAGCCCCACCCGTTACGCGCCACTACCCTGCCCTGCCACTGGAGCGTCTGCCGGAACTGCTGGAACGCATTGATGACTATCAGCAGGGACGGGAATTAACCCATCTGGCCGTTCTGCTGACGCTTCACCGGTTTATCCGCTCCAGTGAACTGCGTTTTGCCCGATGGTCAGAGATTGATTTCAGAAACCGAATCTGGACCATTCCCGCCACCCGCGAAGCTTTTCTGCCATATTTGACATAGAGTTCAACAGCACGGATACGCTCTTCGAACGAATACATGGACTACCTCCAAAGCAGTCCAAGTTTCGTCCGCACTCCCCAACAGATGTGGTGTCCTTTGTCAGGATTGTGTAACAGGGCAAGCAACCACCGAAGAGACAAAATCCAGGAAAGCACGGGTTTTCGCCGGTAGATGATTGCGTGACGGATATAGTGCGTAAAGTGGAAAAAGTTCATCAGGCCATTCAGGGAACAGATTAACCAGTTTACCCTGTGCTAGTAGATGCTCAGCGCCCAACTCCATGACCTGTGCAATTCCATATCCTGCAAGACAGGCGCCATGCATAGTACCGACATTATTCACAATAAGCTGACCACTCAAATTCAGCGATTTTATCTCTTTACCACGTTGAAATTCCCAGGTAAAGAGTTTGCCCGTTTCGGGAGATCGAAACTGAATGCATGAGTGTTCGGGTAAAGCCAAATCATCAGGCGTCACTGGCTTTCCATGCTGCTTAATATATACAGGTGAAGCAACCGTGAGAATACGGGTGTTTAGTAGTTTACGCGCTACTAACGTCGAGGATTTATGTTCACCAAAACGAATTGCCAGGTCAAACCCCTCTGCAACCAGATCGCCCAGCTCTTCACGAGTAGAAAGCTCAACCTGCAATTCAGGATATTGTTTTAGAAAACTTCCTAACCGAGGCCCAAGTATCAGTCTTGAAAAAAACGGATGCACATTGACCCGCAGGCGTCCGCGTACGGAAATACGACCATTGATCGCACAAGCTGCGGCCTCTTCCAGTCCGGCCAGTAACGGGGCGATTTGCTGATAGAAACGGTGCCCCTCATCAGTTAAAGATATTGCTCGGGTAGTACGTTCAAACAGACGGATACCAAGCCGACCTTCCAGCCGGACGATCGCACGACTTACGCCTGATGGGGACATATCCAATGCTTCAGCCGCAGCGGCAAAACTCCCACCATTTACCACAGCAGATAGTACGCCCATACCCTTTAACATGCGCTCGTCGAATGCCATTTTTTCTCCCTTTATTCTGACTGGTAAAGGCCTCGAACTCTATATAACCATGACATTTTGTCATGAGTTATCAGTTATTCATACCCTTTCGCGTTACATAATCCGGTGAGATCAATACCAATATACCGCCATAATTAATGACTTTTTGTCACTTCAAATGTGACATTGATGATATGGATTAACTAATTTTTGTACCGTAAACTTTCCACCATTCATTATTAATACACTCATAGAGGATCACCTATGTTCGTTATTACTGGTATTACTGGCCAGGTTGGCGGTGTGATTGCTCGCTTATTACTTTCAAAGAACCATGAAGTGCGTGCTGTTGTTCGCTCTGTGAAAAAGGGTCAGTACTGGGCCAGCCAGGGTTGTGATGTGGCGATTGCAGAAATGAATGATGCGGTAGCCCTGAGCAAAGCATTCACAAATGTTGAGGGTGTTTTCATTCTTTTACCGCCTAATTTTGACCCATCTGCGGGTTTTCCAGAAAGTCGTGAAATCATTACTGCTTTACGTATCGCGCTGGAGGAAACTCGTCCTCAAAAGGTGGTGTGTTTATCCACCATTGGTGCACAGGCCACGCAGCCGAACTTGCTAACCCAACTGGGAATCATGGAAGACGTATTAGGCACATTACCACTGCCTACCGCATTCATTAGAGCTGCCTGGTTTATTGAAAATGCCGCATGGGATATCCCCTCAGCACAGGAGCAGGGAGAGATCCCGTCTTTTTTGCAACCGCTGGACCGGGCTATTCCTATGGTGGCTACTGCTGATGTTGGCTGCACTGCGGCTGCATTGTTGCAGGAAACATGGTCCGGAAAGCGGATCATTGAGCTTCGCGGACCAGAGAGTATCAGTCCAAACCAACTGGCCGCCAGCTTTACACGGCTATTGGGACGGAAGGTAAAAGCATATGCCGTACCTCGCTACGACTGGAATGCCCTGTTTCTTGCTCAGGGTATGCAAAACCCGTTACCAAGAATACAAATGCTTGATGGCTTCAATGCTGGCTGGATTACATTTTCAGGCAGTCAAACCGAGCAGCGGGTGGGGATACTTGGACTGGAAGCCGTATTGAGCACATTGATTAAAAAACATTTTTCTGAACAACCGGAGATTTTATGAATACGTCGGAAAATCAACCTACCGCATTAATTATTGGGGCCAGTCGTGGCCTGGGGCTGGGGTTAACTGAACGCTTTCTGGAACGTGGCTGGCAAGTCATTGCTACTGAACGTGAGGGCTCAACCCGCCCTGAACTGCGTCAGCTCGCCGCGCGCGACTCACATTTGTCTGTTGAAACACTTGATATGAACAGCGATGAGTCACTTGAAGAATTGTATACTCGCCTGGCAGGAAAAACGCTGGATCTGCTGATGGTGAACGCCGGAACGGTGGGCTCTCCTGATGAATCTTTCGCTAAGCGGCTACTAACAGTAATGCGCACCAATGTCGTAGGTGCAATGTCTGCCTTACGCATTCTGTCACCGACGGTCCGGGCCGACGGTGTGGTCGCCGTTATGTCATCAGAACTGGCAAGTATTGCGGCGAATACGCAGGGTGGATGGGAACCTTATCGTTCCAGTAAATCGGCGCTGAATCAGTCACTGCGCAGTTTTATCGCAGAAAACCCGCAGACACCTTGGTCATTGACGGCGGTAGCGCCCGGTTGGGTACGTACTGAAATGGGTGGTCCTGATGCGCTACTGGATATCGAAACCAGTACACGCGGCGTAACAGAAATGATGATGACCCGTTTTAACCAGCGAGGTATCGCTTTCCTTAATTACCAGGGCAAAACGCTGGAATGGTGAGTCATCAGCGCCATTAATGGCGTTGGCAGTTCATTACACTTTAAAGCTGAGGAACACTATGTCGACCCCTTCTTCCGACAATACTGCATTATCTGCACAACGGACCGTAGCAGAGAGTTTGCCGGACCGCGCTACCGCGCGCACCTAGCTGGCAATGCTTGCGCTAGCCGTCGGCTGTTTTACCTTTGTGAGTTCTGAGATGTTGCCCATCGGGCTACTTGGCCCGATTTCCGACAGCATCCATAGCCGGTCACACCCCGCCCGCCCCCACGCTTTTACCTGTCCATATCACCGAAAATCCCGTGACGCCTGCTGCCCCGCAGAGATCTCCGCTGGAGCACCCCTGTTCCTGTGAAATCACATTTCCCCGGGGACGGATGATGTTGACGTCACCTTCGGCCGAGTTGCTGACCGTCCTGGTTCGTGAGTTCATGCAAGGCCCGCAATCATGATCGGCTTACCGGCGGGCACCCGTATCTGGCTGGTCGCCGGCCAGACTGACATGCGAAAGGGCTTCCAGGGCCTGGCCGGCCAAGTCGTGTCCGCCCTCCGGGAAGATCCATTGTCCGGCCATGTCTTTGTCTTCCGGGGGAAACGAGGCAACCTGATAAAGGTCCTGTGGTCAACCGGTGACGGCCTGTGCCTGCAGGCAAAACGCCTTGAGCGCGGCCGCTTGGTCTGGCCGCAGGTCAAGGAGGGTAAAGTCTTACTGACGCAAGCCAAAAGCGCCTTCAAGGTGATAAAAACCCGGCGTAAAAAGAAAGCCTGCGCCCGCTGCGATGTCATCGTCCAGGCGCCGGCGCCGTCGCGTCCCATCGAGCGCGGCATCGCCGGACCGGGCCTGCTGGCGCGCGTGATGACGGCGAAATACGCCGAGCACTTGCCGCTATATCGCCTGTCGGAAATGTCATCTTCTGTGATGGCCGCTGATGCCTGTGAAGTCGTTTTATGTATGTACGGTAAAACGACGGGAAACGGCGGAGGAAGTCAAGGTCATCCCGCTGAACGCTCTTTCTTTCATATCGTAAAAAAGAACAAACACGGTTTTATCCCCAGCCATACAGCCGATGCCCGTAAAGCATTTTTGCTCGAATGCGAATCAGCGGACCCGGAAATTATCAGCCTAATCATCAGCTAATTTCCGATGATGAAATGTGTGACTTTATGAGATTTTATGCTAGAGTGCATATGAGATAAAGTTACACTGATAGCTTAGGAGAAAACTATGTCACTTACTCGTTTACGCCAGCAGGGGGGCGCCGTGGTTCTTACAATCCCTAGCGACATCGCCACTGATATGGGATGGCAAGTAGGTATAAAACTCGATGTAAAAGCTTCCGGGGACACGATCAGCATTAAACCGGCAGGCAGGGTAGCGCGCGGTCGCAAATCGCTCGCAACGTTGTTGCAGGGCATTGATGAGGAAGAAGTACGTGCGTTCAACGAAGCATCTTATGACGAGCTGAATTCTTATCCGGTCGGTAAAGAGGTGATTTAATGGTTCGCAGAAGAAGCGCCCCGGCGAAGGGTGAAATTTGGCATGCGAGCGGCGATCCGGTCAGCGGAAGAGAGTTTAAAGGCCCGCATTTTTACCTGATTATCACTGAGCAGGCGCTTAACAAAAAGTTAGGTACGGCTATTTGTGTACCTATCACCGGTGGTGGCGGGTTGGCTCGATCAGAAGCGGTTACCGTTTATTTTGATGGTGCAAGTACCGATACCGGCAAGATTACCGGTGTAGCGCTATGTTATCAGGTTCGATCCTTAGACCTGATTGAGCGTCAGGCAAAATATGCTGCAACGGCCGAATCTAGTATCGTTGACGAGGTTTTGGCAAAAGTTATTGATATTCTGGACCCTCAACTGAATTAATCTCAGCCAGAATATATCCCATTATAATACAATTTCCTCAGGCATCCACTTGGGGGAGCATGCATCTTCCACTGATTTAAGTGGGTTGCGCAACATCATGCCGCTGCCTAGCTTGTAAATGGCGCGTTCCACCGGAAGCGGTCATGTTTACTGCCTTGATCTGTCTTTATGGGAACGATTATGTGCTTTCACATACCCTATTCCAATCTTCGCTACGTGGTGGTCACTTTGGGGGTCTTGATAAGAGCAGTGTCCTGCTTTATATTATTTATTAGCCACTTACTGACAACGGCGATCCTAGTCAGAGGAGCCAAGATTTTAGAAAAGCCCGCGTTAGGGATGACCTGACGCGGGCTTTTTGTTTTTGATTTAGTAGCGATTTCGCGTAAGGGATCGGGCATATCGCCTCGCTGATAGATAGTCGCTATGAAATATTCATTTCACTCATTTACCAGCGTGAATTCAATCATGATAAAGCGGCACACCCGGACTGAACAGCAGCAGCATATTGATGCTTGGCAACACCGCGGATTAACTAAACAGCCTTATTGTGAACAGCAGGGTATGACATTCAGTAATTTTTATTGTTAGGTTCATATCTGGCAATGTTATGGATAAAAATTACCGCAGTGGGACCAACCGCAAAATACTTCCCCCACTCCATGCGCCTAACACAGTATTTTTCAACTGATTTATATAAGAAATTCGGTGATTTCATAAAAAGAAATCTATAAATCGCTAATTTCATCCCTGACAATGCAGCGTATTGGTGTCAAAAAATTATTTAGTTATCAAACGCGCCGTCGGAGATATGGATTTTCATGCCTTGAGGGCTAAATCAATTTTATATAGCAATATATTTCAATGGATTAAACTAATCTTCCTATTGAGCTCTACCATGAAGAAACCACCTGTAAATATACATAATTAGTATTATATACTGAGATAAATGGAAAGGACCCATTACAGCGCAAGGCAAGAGGAAGAAGTTGATAATAGAAAATGACGTTCTAGTTTTTAGAATTGGCGATGCTGATCAAGAACCACATGACATATATTTGCTACAAAACATATCCATTGCATCACAAAATCCACCAGCCTATTTAAAGCAACATAATGTTGCGATATTCGACAGCGGTAGTTTCAAAAAAATATGTCCCTTGTATCACAATGACTGTAGGAGACAGTATATGCGAGCGTTAGTTAAAGCAAATCCTCGCGCTGGGCTCTGGTTACAGGACGTACCGATCCCACAAGTTCGCGATGATGAGGTGCTGATCAAGATCCGCAAGACCGGTATTTGCGGAACGGATCTGCATATATGGAACTGGGACGAATGGGCCCAAAAAACGGTACCCGTTCCTCTGGTAACAGGCCATGAATATGCCGGAGAAGTTGTAGAAGTAGGCCGTAATGTCACGCAAATAAGCATTGGCCAGCGCGTCAGCGGTGAGGGACATCTTGTCGATCTCGGTTGCACCGCAGCCAGGGCAGGAAATTTTCATCTGGATCCTCATAGCTTGTCAGTAGGAGTAAACCATCCTGGTGCCTTTGCGGAGTATCTGGCGCTGCCTGCATTCAATGTTATTGCTCTCCCCGATGAGATTGACGATGAACTGGGGGCTATTCTCGACCCGCTTGGTAATGCGGTTCATGTCGCTCAGTCATTTGATTTGGTGGGCAACGATGTATTGATCATGGGTGCGGGGCCTATTGGGATAATGGCGGCCGCGGTTGCGCGATTTGTCGGCGCGCATCGTATATTCATCGCCGATATCAATGCCGAGCGCCTAGCGCTTGCGAACCGGATAGTCGACGCGATTACCCTGGATCCGGACAACACGTCGTTAACAGAAGTTGCTCAGCGTTACGGTTTGTCTGATGGATTCCCTATCGGTTTTGAAATGAGTGGTAGTAATGAAGCGCTGGAATCCTTAATCGGTGCCATGACTTCCGGTGGCCAGATAGCCTGTCTGGGATTGCCTACGCGTAAAGTGACATTGGATTGGAATACAGTAGTTTGCAAGAGCCTGCGTATCAAAGGGGTTTATGGGCGAGAAATGTTCGAGACCTGGCGCAAGACCCTCAACATGCTACAAAGCGGTTTGAACGTTAGGGATATCATCACTCACCGCTTGCCTGTCGATGACTTCCACGCAGGTTTCCAGGCGATGCAAGCAGGGACAGCCGGCAAGGTTATTTTGAATTGGTCTACTTAAGTACAGAGTCGTTACGGCTCTGTTTGTCAGAAAAATTATTTGCCAGTCCGATAAGCCAACGGAGGTTGCGATGACCATTACCCTTGATATTATCAATACCGTTAAAGACCTGGATCCGGCTGAGTATCGCGCGTTTTTTCTTCAAAGCAAGGCGCCCATGTTTTACGATCTGCGATTTCTTATCGCGGCTGAGCAGTCACCCTTGTTAAATGTCAGTAAAATCTTCTATGTGCTGGCGCGGGAGGAAAGGCGGCTGGTTGCGCTGGTCCCGATTTATCTGCAAGACTTTAAGTCTGTTGATCCGTTAGGGTTATTAGTTTCCTCCGCTAAGCTCTCGATAATACCTGAAGAGCGCGGACTGTTCAGTCATATCATGCATTGTACGGACACCACAATCCCGATGTTGGGCGATGCCCCTAGTCTGTATGCCCTAATATTCGATGCTCTTACGAGTATCGCACTGGCTGAGAAGGCGCGCTATTTCTGTTTTCTCAATGTGCAGGATGGCGTGCTTCTGCGTGAAGCTCAACGTTATGGGCTGAATATAAATTACATGGTGGATAAATATACACTCGAACTGGATGCTTTTGCGGATTTTGACAGTTTTGTGCAGGCTTTGCCAAAGGACGGGCGTCATGAAATGGTACGCCAGCTTCGTATCTTTAAACGCGGCGGTGCGCGAGTTCGAATACTGGCTCCTCCCTTTGATAATGAAATTGAGAAACTGGCCCGGTTGTGTTATTTGACAACCAAACGGCTGGGGACGCCGCATTATTGGCCAGAAGCACAATTGGCTGTTTTTTGCCGTCTTTGCGGCGATCTGGTTCGCCTTAGCGTCGTAGAACAGAACGGGCAAATTGTCAGCGGCATTATCTGCTTCGAGGAAGACGGAACTCTCCATGCCTGGTCGGCCGGCATGGATTACGAGCAATCCGAATTCAGCCCTTATACCCTGGCCTTCGCTGCCTTGTACCGCTATGCATTCGAAAGCGGAATTAATCTTATCGAGGGCGGCCGCTTGAATGCCCGCATCAAGACTCGCTTGGGATTGAAACCGAAACGGCTGTATTCCATCGTCAGCCAGGACTTGGGGATACCCGCCGCTACGCAGACTTCTGTGTCTCGACTGAAGCTGGCATCGCAACTGGATGGCGAGGTTCGTCTTGCTTCGCATCCCGCCTTTGATGAGTGGTACCTCACCAGTACCTGGAACGGTCGAGGCCCAACGCGTAGACCTGCCGGAATAGTACGCGCCGCGACTGAGGCCGATGTGATTCGCGCGATTGCATTTGCCAAGGAGCGAGGCATGGAAGTGAGCGTGCGTGGAAATGGGCATAACTACGCCGGTTGTTTTCTTCGCTTTGATTCGCTGATGTTGGATGTTTCCGGCTTGAAGGGACTTGATATCGATAGCCGGCGCACGCGCGCCATCGTTGAACCTGGGGTCAGTAGCGGCCAATTGAGTCATGCACTGGCGGCTAAAGGTTTGGCTTTTCCCACAGGGCATGTAAAAGAAGTGGGTATCAGCGGATTCCTGTTGGGTGGAGGGCTTGGGATCAACTGCAGCCAATGGGGAGGAATGAGCGTGTTCAACGTACAAGCCCTGGACATTGTCACCGCGGACGGTCGTCTACGACATGTTTCCGAAACCCAGTAGCCAGACTTGTTCTGGGCCGCTCGTGGCGCCGGGCCCTGTTCGTTTTTTGTCGTGACCCGCTTTTACCTCAGTTGCTACTCGTTGCCTCGGGCAATAACCAACAGCTTATACACGCTACCTTTCACGCATTTGCACGATTTATTGGCGGGGCTTGACGTCGCATCTCCCCCTGCAAATCTTCAGGTGACGCTGTCTGTCAGCCCCACGACGACGGGTGGCATACCGGCAGTGCAGTTAAATATCTTGGCGTTCGCCGCTAGCCCGCAAGAAGCGCAGGCGCTACGCGAATCTTTTGAAGCCAGCCTGGAACTGCCGCTCACAGCCTTGGCCATCGACCAGCCCTCAAACTTCGAGGCCATTTACGAGCAGTTCAACGGCATGGTGTTATCAAAAAGGTTTTGTGCCGACAATATCCTTACAGATAACACGCAGGAATTGGTTTCCATCCTATCCCGGTATTTATCAGGCGCGCCTTCTCGGAGTACCCTTACAGCGATTCTCTGGCGGGGTGTGACCACCTATCCGCAAGCCGCATTTTCGGCACAGGGCAAGTTTTTTGTATCTACATACGCCCAATGGAACGATGCAAAAGATGACAATATCAATCGATATTGGTTAAAACAGATGTATGACGAGCTTCAGGAGATTGCCCGTAGCAGTTATGTCAACGAGTACGATCTTGAGACAAGGGCGGCCGAGACCAGCAGGTGCTTCGCCGCTGAAAATTGGGAACGATTGCAAAGGCTCAGGCTTGAATACGACCCTGACGGCGTATTTGTTGACGTGCAACAATTGGGGGAGCATGGCGATCTGCCAGGAGCGAAAAACTAAATGGAATGTCGTCGCCTTGGTTCGCCGCGATGGCGTGGCTGATAAAAAGGGGTCTGCAACGCCCTATCGGCGTGTACATCAGCGCCGCCCGGTCGCCACCGCTGTCCGAGCCCATGAACAAATACGCGGGAGGCGCCCAGGCCTCCCCCGGCCGTATTTATTTCAGCGCAATGCGCGCGACACTATCATTCATGCGTTATTGGGGATGCTGATCCGAGTATTTTTCTGACAGCTGCCTTTCTGAATAAATGTGACTTATATCACCTTTTTTCGATCCTGATCCGGTCCCTGAAAATGTGACCCCTCTCCATCACATCATTCGCCGTTTTTCATATTATAGTCGTGAAGTTGTACATAATTGTCTATAGACAACTCAGGATGTTCAGGTGCGCGCCATGAAAGCTTTAAGTAAAAATTCCCAGATCCCACTTTACCAGCAGGTGGCGGAGTGGATAAGAGAAAGTATCTACACCGGAGAGTTGGTCGAGGACGACCGTATTCCCTCTGAATTCCAGATTATGGACATGCTGGAAGTCAGCCGGGGCACCGTAAAGAAGGCGGTCGCCCAGTTGGTGAAAGCCGGGACGCTGGTTCAGGTCCAGGGAAAAGGCACTTTTGTCAAAAAGGAGAACATCGCCTACCCGCTGGGTGAAGGATTATTGTCGTTTGCCGAATCGCTGGAAAGTCAAAAAATCAGCTTCAGCACCTGTGTGGTAACTTCACGAATTGAATCAGCAAATCGTTTTGTTGCTGAGAAGCTGCAAATAAAACCGGGGCAGGACATTTTATACCTTGAACGTCTGCGTTCTATTGGCGATGAAAAGGCCATGCTGATTGAGAACCGTATTAATATTGAGCTTTGTCCGGGCATTACCGAAGTGGATTTTAACAAGGAAAATTTGTTTCCAACGATCGAGCGCCTTTCTCAGCAAAAAATCCGCTACTCAGAAAGCCGTTACGCCGCCCGGTTGATTGGTAATGAGCGTGGTCATTTCCTGGATATCAGCGAAGAAGCGCCGGTATTACACCTGGAACAGCTGGTTTTTTTCTCCCGGACTTTGCCCGTAGAGTTCGGCAATGTCTGGCTGAAAGGTAATAAATACTACCTGGGCACCATCCTGCAGCGCCGGGAGGTGAGTTGAGGCGGTTTTGATAATTATCCAATCGTCATCAATCCAAGCCATTGTCGAGTAACGTGATTAATGAGGAATTTATGCAGGGCATTGAATTCAAATCCGAGTACGTTCAACGCATCCCTGCGGGAATGAGTGTTGATGCGCTCATCCGCCGACTGGCGCAACCGCTGATTGCCGATGGACAGGTGGTCGGGGATTTTGCCGACCATGTCCTGGCGCGTGAAAAGAAATTCCCTACCGGCCTGCCTACAGATCCGGTTGGCGTAGCAATACCGCATACCGATCATCGTTATGTGCGCCGCAACGCCTTCGCCATTGGTATCCTGCCGGAGCCGGTGGCGTTCGCGGATATGGGCGGTGAGCCAGACCCGGTGCCGGTGCGCGTGGTTTTCTTACTGGCGCTGAGTGAAAGCAACAAGCAACTCAATGTGCTGGGCTGGATAATGGATCTGATTCAGGATGACGGGTTTATGCAGAAATTATTCGCCATGAGTAATGAACAAATTCACCAGGCTATTTTAGATAAACTCAATGAACGAGGTGAAATATGAGCCAGACTATTTTATTTGTATGCGCCACCGGCATCGCGACCTCCACCGCGGTGGCCGAAAAGGTAATGGAGTATTGTAAGGAACAAGGACTGGATGTCAATTATTCACAAACTAATGTCGCGTCCCTGCCAAGCAATACCGACGGAGCGACTTTAGTGGTATCCACCACCAAAGTGCCTTATGAACTGGATATTCCGGTAGTTAATGGCCTACCTATAATTACGGGCATAGGCGAGGATAAGGTGCTGGAGAAAATAGCATCGATCCTGAAAGACCAAAAATAATTAATTTAAACTATTCCGATTAATTTATAAAGGCGCTAACGCGAGGTCCCGTTACGTCTGCAACAGGGGTTTGCCATGAATGAAATAGCCCATACCCTATATACGGTCGTGCAATATATCCTGGGTTTTGGCCCGACGGTATTATTGCCGCTGGTATTATTTATTCTTGCTTTGTTCTTTAAAGTAAGACCGGCCAAAGCGCTGCGTTCATCCCTCACTGTCGGTATCGGCTTCGTGGGAATCTATGCCATTTTTGATATTTTGACCAGCAACGTGGGACCCGCGGCCCAGGCCATGGTGGAACGTACCGGTATCAACCTGCCGGTAGTGGATCTTGGCTGGCCGCCGCTGTCCGCCATTACCTGGGGATCGCCGATCGCGCCTTTCGTGATCCCGCTGACCATCCTGATTAACGTGGCGATGCTGGCGCTTAACAAGACGCGTACCGTCGATGTGGATATGTGGAATTACTGGCACTTCGCCTTGGCCGGTACCCTGGTTTATTACAGTACGGGCAGTTTCGTGTTTGGTCTGCTGGCCGCCGGCATCGCCGCGGTGGTGGTACTCAAACTGGCGGACTGGTCTGCGCCGATGGTGCAGAAGTATTTCGGTCTGGAGGGTATTTCATTACCGACGCTATCCGCGGTGGTGTTCTTCCCAATAGGGCTGTTGGTGGACAAAATCATCGAAAAAATCCCGGGGCTTAACCGTATTCATATCGATCCGGAAACTGTGCAGAAGAAGCTCGGCATTTTCGGTGAACCGATGATGGTGGGCACCATCCTTGGCGTGCTGCTGGGCGTTATCGCCGGTTATGATTTCAAACATATCCTGTTATTGGGTATCAGTATCGGCGGGGTAATGTTTATTCTGCCGCGTATGGTCCGCATCCTGATGGAAGGCCTGTTGCCGCTGTCAGAGGCCATCAAAAAATACCTCAACGCCAAATATCCGGGACGCGATGATTTATACATCGGGCTGGATATCGCGGTGGCGGTAGGTAACCCGGCAATTATCTCAACGGCGCTGTTGCTGACGCCCATTTCGGTTTTCATCGCTTTTGTTCTGCCGGGAAATAAAGTGCTGCCGCTCGGGGATTTGGCGAATCTGGCGGTGATGGCGTCAATGATTGCGCTGGCCTGCCGCGGCAACATTTTCCGCACCCTGCTGGGGGCGATTCCGGTCATTGCCGCGGACCTGTGGATTGCCACCAAAATCGCGCCGTTTATCACCACTATGGCGAAAGATGTCAACTTTAAATTTGCTGATGGCTCTAGCGGGCAGGTTTCCAGTTTCTTGGATGGCGGCAACCCATTCCGCTTCTGGCTGCTTGAAATCTTTAACGGCAACATTATCGCTATCGGTTTGGTGCCGGTAATCGGCCTGGTGCTATATGGGGTGTTCCGAATGACGCGGAGAACCGTATATGCCTGATTCCAGCGCGGCTATCGTCATTGATATCGGTACCACCAATTGTAAAGTCACCTGTTTTTCCTGCCAGGATGCCACGCGGCTGGGGGCCAGAAAATTTGTTACTCCCAAACTGATATCGACGCAGGGCGCGGTTGATTTTGACGTCGACCAGCTGTGGCTGGAGATTAAGGCGGCAATGTCCGGCCTGGCGGCGGAATCATCGCTGCCGGTGGGACGCATCAGCATTGCAAGCTTTGGCGAATCCGGTGTGTTCATTGATGATAAGGGAGAAATACTGACGCCGATGCTGGCTTGGTATGATCGCCGCGGCGAAGAATATCTGGCGGCGCTGAGCGAGGTGGAAAGCGCAAGGCTGTATGCCATCACCGGGTTACCTCCGCACAGTAACTACTCCGCTTTCAAAATGCGCTGGTTGCTGGATCGCTATCATTTACACGGACGGGAAGACATCTGCTGGCTGCATGCCCCCGAGTTACTGCTGTGGCGGCTAACCGGACAACGACGCACCGAGATCACGCTCGCCAGCCGCACACTTTGCCTCGATGTCAGCCACGGCGCCTGGTCGCGGGAAGCAGCCGATATTATGCAACTGCCGTTTGCCGCCTTTGCGCCGCTGCTGACGCCGGGGGAAGTTGCGGGCTGGGTCGCTCCCGAACTGGGCCGCGATCTGGGTTTCTGCGAACACGTCAGCGTCACGCTAGCCGGACACGACCACATGGTGGGCGCCCGGGCCCTGCAAATGAAGACGGGGGAAATATTGAACTCAACGGGGACGACAGAGGGCATTTTGCTGCTCAACTCCCGCCCCGCCTTGAGCGTACAGGCAAGCCGGGACAAACTGGCCAATGGCCGTTATTCGTTGCCGGATCTTTATACCCTGTTCGCCTCTTTGCCGGTCGGCGGTTTTGCCCTGGAATGGCTGAGCAACACCTTTCGTTTTACCTTCGGCGAAATCGAAGCTGCCCTGGAGCGCGGCTACCGGCATTATCTGGACGAGATGTGGACACTAGAGGATGTGCCGGTATTTATCCCCCATTTGCGCGGCTCGGGGTCCCCGCATAAGAACCGTCATACCCGGGGACTGCTGTATGGCCTGGGCGACAGTCTGTCCATCGATACGCTGGTCGCTGGTATTTCGCTGGGGCTGGCGATGGAATTCGCCAACTGCTTTGCCTGCTTTGGTGTCCCTGCGGGGCAAACGCTGAAGGTGATTGGACCGGCCACAGGCAATCCGCTCTGGTTGCAATTAAAAGCTGATATTTTGCAGCGCCCGGTGGACGCCATTGCATTTGATGAAGCCGTCTCGGTAGGGGCGCTGCTCACCGCCTGTCCGACGCTGGCGCCGCCGGAGGTGACCGTCGCCGCGCGCTATCTTCCCAATATGCGGCGATACCGGGCGCTGCAAGGTTATCAATTACGCTGGCAGGAGTTTTATCGCTTCAAGCTTCAACAGGAAGGTGTTATTGCTGAATAAGCCTAGGTGGCGCGAAGTACCTAAGCAAATAACTTGAATAAAATAATGCCTTGAATAGTGCATTATTTTATGAGCCAGGAGAGGAATTGGGTTAGTAAATTAAAATTTATCTCTATGTTAGCAACACTAAATGAGGAAAATACTATGCCATTAGTTAATGGAAAGATCCTGCTCGACCGAATTCGCGAAAAGAAAGTGCTGGCGGGTGCTTTTAATACCACGAACCTGGAAACCACAATTTCTATTCTGAATGCCATTGAACGATCGGGATTACCTAATTTTATTCAGATCGCGCCGACCAATGCCCAATTGTCAGGTTATGATTATATTTATGAAATTGTTAAGCGGCATGCCGATAAAATGGATGTCCCGGTAAGTTTGCATCTCGATCATGGTAAATCGCTGGATGATGTGAAACAGGCGGTGCGCGCTGGGTTCACCTCGGTGATGATTGATGGCGCAGCGTTTTCATTTGATGAAAATATTGCGTTTACGCGTGAAGCGGTTGATTTCTGCAAATCATTCGGTGTGCCTGTTGAAGCGGAACTCGGCGCCATTCTGGGTAAAGAAGACGATCATGTCAGCGAAGCCGACTGTAAAACCGAACCGGAAAAAGTAAAGGCGTTCGTCGAGCAAACCGGCTGCGACCTGCTCGCGGTCTCGGTGGGCAATGTCCATGGTTTGGACGATATTCCCCGTATCGATATTCCGTTGCTCCAGCGTATTGCCGCGGTGTCCCCGGTGCCGCTGGTTATTCATGGCGGTTCAGGTATTCATGAGGATATCCTGCGCAGCTTCGTCAATTACAATGTTGTCAAAGTGAATATCGCCAGCGACCTGCGAAAAGCGTTTATTACATCCGTGGGCAAAGCCTATGTTGATAATAACAATGAGGCTAACCTGGCCCGCGTAATGGCGCGCGCAAAATATGCGGTTGAAGAGGATGTCTACGCCAAAATCCTGATGATGAATAAAGGTCACCGCTATATTCGTAAAGCATCTTAAGGTTCACCGAAACCATCTGAGGATAGTATGATCAGGCAAAGCGTCAAAGTAATAAACAGTACGGGATTACATGCCCGCCCGGCGGCTTGTTTAGCCAAGATAGTAAAAAAATATCATTCATCACTTACCCTGATAAACAACGGGAAGGAAATCCCGATTAAAGGAATGATGAGTATATTAGGCGCCGGCGTGAAAGGAAATACCACGATTGATTTGCTGTGCGACGGTCAGGATGAGCATGAGTTTTTGGAGGAACTTAAAACGGAATTTGCCCGTGGCTTCGGTGAAAAAGATTAGTCATTTTAATCTTCAACTTGATGTGATTACCACCACTGCCGCATCTTCAACAAACTCGGGCGGGGTCATCCCGCCCAGGGCAGAATGGGGACGGTACCGATTATAGTGTACGCGCCAGGCTTCAATCTTGCACCGCGCATCGGCCAAGGACATGAACCATTTCTCATTCAGGCACCCCAGCCGGAGTCTGCCGTTGAACGACTCGACCGTCGCATTATCACCGCGCTGATGTTCGCCTGCCCAGAATGGGCGGGCGGGCAGTAAAGTTTCTTAATCATGAAGCGCCAGAATTTCCGCGGCTCCCATGGCATGGTCAAGACTGCTCAACCAGCCATGGCAGTTATAAAAATCATCGTCGGTCAGTTAGCTGTTCCATGGCGGCGCATCACTTTGCTGGATTTGATATTACATAGCTTCATTTCCTGTCATCACCTATATCTCTCTACCCACGCGTGCATTCTATTATCGCTGCATGGGGTTGCTGCTGATAAGGTTGCAAAAAAGCCGTATCCTCGGCGGAGGTATTTTCCGCCCATATTAGCGGACGCCATAGTATATTGTTAAATCCAGCCGCGGCCAAGGTACTTTCAAGAGTATGAGCTGACCAATAGTAAGTTTGCAGGTCGATATCATAAGGCGGTTTATGAAGGTGCAACCCAACTTTGCTTCCATCAGCCCTGGCTTCTGTTTCAGTCAAACTGAAGCCGAATGGGAGGTAATACAACGGATCCGTATTGAAATCAGGGTGAAGTGGCAGAGTTATTAGTTTTCCGCCGGGCTTAAGCAGGGATGCAAAAGACATGAACAAAGTTGATAAATCTTCCAGGCTGTTGATATAAGGTATGACATAGATCGATAGTACAATATCAAAAGTGTTATTTAATGATTCATCAAGATGGGAAAGAAATGTGATACCCTTGGCATCCTTTTTTTCTTGATAAATGGCATGATCAAGCATACCTTTCGATATATCATAGCCAAACACCTCTTTAGCGCCATTATCTATCAGCCACCGCGCATAAAACCCCGGACCGCAGCCGAAATCCATAATTCGCTTGCCGCTTAATTTTCCTAAATGAAACTTTATGGTGGGTGTTTCCAATTGTGTCCGATAGGGTTGAAGAGAAAAAGAATCATAAAGTTCAGCATATTCATCAAAAGTTGCGGGGTCAAAAGTGGTCGCGGACTCTTGGCCTATATTGTTGTCTTGAGAATTGGAATCACTCATTTGTCCTCCGTAAAGCCCTAGAAGGGTGTTATATTTTTTTAAACAGTAGGCATCTCTAATTGACAAGATAATATGATTTAACAGAATTCATTTTTCTGGTTCACCCGAAGAGCGACATGTTATAAACTTAATACCAGTGGAGACAATGATAATGTTCATGAATAACATAAATTTTTTAATAAACATTTTGATCAAGATATCAAGCCGGCCTGATTTACATCTTTATATATAGAAGACAGATAACGCATAGATAACATTCATATTAACTGAGAAGGGAAGCAAATCAATTGCCATTTTTGATGGGCCTGTGTCAAAAAAAGCAATCTCCATGACACCTGTGCTATCAAAGGTGAGTGAAGCCGCTTCATGTCCCGTTGATAACTGGCGGGTTGTCAGGCTGTGCGTCCAATTCAGGCACCGGGTCGACCCCATCTCCCGCCACGACCCCGGGGCTGTGACATTTGCCAGGATTATAGTTAAAGTTGAATCGGCCCCGGTCGCGATAGCGATAGCACGGGGCCATTTTGCGCCGTCGGTTTACCAGCACCCGGTGGTGGGTGTTAAATATGTTCCGCAACCGGTGACGATCAGCGCCGGGATACCATCATTGACCCGCCCATGGGACTATGTTGGTCAAACGTGCGGTACTTGGCCGGCTGTCGCACCGTGCTGTGGCAACGCCACCCGAACACCCAGGGCAATCACGAGCGCAGCGAGCAGCATCACAGCGCCTGCGGCGATAAAGACGCCGGTGACGCCGCTAAAACCGAACACTATGCCGCCCACTGCGGCGCCGGCGGCTATTGACGATTGCACCGCCGCGACGACCATGCCGCCCGCGGTCTCCGCTTGATCCGGGACGGCACGCGCCACCCAGTTAGACCATGCCACCGGCACGCCGCCGAAGGCCAGCCCCCACAAAGCCACCAACAGCATCAGGCCTGTTTCGTGGACGGGGAGCCAGATCATGCCGAACGCCGCCACGCCCACCAGCACAGGCATCAATACCAACGTAGCGCGCAGGCTACGTTCCATCAGCCAGCCGGCCAGCAGCGTGCCGACGAAGTTGGCGATACCAAACCCCAGAAGCATCAGAGACAAACCGTCAGCATCAATAGGGGCCACGCTTTCCAGCGCGGGGCGGATATAGGTGAACAAGGCATACTGGCCCGTATGAGCCAGCACGCAGCCCATCATCCCGATCCCAATGCCTGGGCGGCGGAGCAATTCCAGAACCGATGCGGTGCGCGCCATCTTGCGCGCAGTCATGCGGGGCAGCGTGAACAATTGGAAGACAAGTGTTAACCCGCCAACACCCGCCGCCGCCACAAATGCACTGCGCCAGCCATAGAGTCCCCCCAGGTAGCTTCCCAACGGCACAGAAACCACCGTCCCGATCGCAATGCCGCTGAAGATGATGGATAGCGCCCGCGGCACTGATTTCGCAGGCACCAGCCGCATAGCCACGGCTGCCGCCATGCTCCAAAAACCGCCCAACGCGATGCCCAGCAAAATGCGCATCACCAGTAACACTGTCAGGCTGGAGGACAACGCCACAAGCACGTTGGAGGCGATCATCAGCACGGTAAAAGCCAACAAGACGACGCGCCGGTCAAACCTACGCGTCAGACCGGGCACCAGCAGCCCGGCAAACAGGGCGATGACGGCGGTTACCGTCACCGCTTGGCCGGCAAGCGCCTCCGACACGCCGAGATCGGCTGCCATTGGCGTCAACAGGCTGGCGGGTAGATACTCCGCCGTCAGCAACCCGAACACACCCATCGCCAATGAAAACACGGCCATCCACGCGGGTGCCGCAGGCGCTACGCCGGCCGCACTGCCTGTGTTGGCGGTGGGTCGGCCATCAAAAACGTCATTACTCATCTCGAACATCCCTGGATATCGGTTGTAGCCGCAAGTCTAGCGGCGCAACACAGGATGATCTATGATGCTAAGTCTTGATGTTTTGCTCGAAACGCCGAAAATGACTGAACAAGAACAATTTGCCCTATCGTCAGATCTCATCAGCGAACTGCTGACCGGCATGCGCCTGCAGGGTGTTCAGTACCGTCGCATCCAGACCGGCCCCACCTTTGGCCTGGGTTTCGATGCCAGGCCGGGACATGCTTACTTCCATTTCCTGGCCGTCGGCAATGCCGTACTGCGCACCGATGATGGTACATTGCATGCATTGTCTGCGGGTAGCGCCGTGTTCATGCCTCAAGGCGAGGCTCATCAACTGCTGTCCGCGGCCGAAGTTTCATTTCAGGACATCGGCATGTTCGACGCGGCGCCCCTCGGCGAGGCCGTGAGCGGGGTGAACACATGCCCCAGTACGCATGCTACGCCCAGCGCGGTTCTCTTTTACGGCTGCATGGAGTTCGATCTCGGCGCCATGCAGGGACTCGGCAAGATGATGCCAAGCGTCATGGTGGCTGACACACAAGAGCAGCGCTACCCTGGTTTGCTGGCGATTCTTGACGCAATGAAACGTGAAATCTGCGCAGGCCGCATCGGCTTCGCCGGTATTCTGGCCCGGCTCGCTGAGGTGGCAGGAGCCATGATCGTGCGCGGCTGGATCGAATGCGGTTGTGAGAACGCCTCTGGTCTTGTCGCGGCATTGCGTGATCCGCGCCTGGCCCGCGCCATATTGGCGTTGCACCGCCAGCCTGGCCGTGCATGGACAGTTACAGCGTTGGCCGCGGAGTCGCATGTCTCTCGTTCTGTTTTCGCGCAACGCTTTCACGCCACCATCGGAATGCCGCCCCTGCGCTATGCCACGGAGCTGAGGATGCGTCTTGCCAGCCAATGGCTGCTTCACGAGAGATTATCCATCGACGCCGTCGCCCAGCGTCTCGGCTACACCTCTCAAGCTGCATTCAGTCGCGCCTTCAAGCGCGTCATCGGCCAGCCGCCGGGCGCCAGTCGGCATCGGCTTACATAAGCAAGCGCTTTGGCCGCACTGGACTGACGTTATTTGCGCCGCGCGCACGCGAGGATAAGGCGGACTTTAATCGCGGGTGCAGACCAGACTTCAGGTATCATATTCATCACATAAGCGTGATTTCCGTCGCAAATCCAATATAAGAAGAAAATTTTTTGACTTTTATATATAAAAATCATTATGCATCTTTATGCGATTAACTCTCTGAATCAAATACTCTTTATTCGCACAACGCCTCTCAGACAATCACCGGATTTTTATATATAAAAGTCCGAGATTCGCCCTCGCACTGAAATGCCTTTTTTATCGCAAAACCGAAAAAAAGAGTGATGCCGCCCCCAGGTTGACTTGATCGGCAAGCCTCCTAGAATCCGTCATTATGTCAACACATTGAAGCCAAGATAACAGGTCGGCACGTGATAAAGACCAGTCATGATCGGCGGATAACCATGGGCGCCATTGCGCGAAACAGAGTGCATAAACGATGACGAACAAGAGACGAAGCCAGGAATGGTTTGGACGAACGGATAAATCCGGTTTTATCGCCCGCAGCTGGTTGAAAAACCAAGGCTTGCCTAACGATGTTTTTGACGGCCGGCCGGTTATCGGCATTTGTAATACGTGGTCGGAGCTCACGCCATGTAATGCGCATTTGCGCGATCTGGCCGACCAGGTAAAACAGGGCGTGCTGGAAGCCGGCGGCATTGCGTTCGAATTCCCGGTGATGTCGCTGGGCGAAGCGCTCATGAAGCCCACCACCATGTTATTTCGCAATCTTGCCAGCATGGACGTGGAAGAATCGATTCGCGCCAATCCCATAGACGGGGTCGTGCTGCTGGTCAATTGCGACAAAACCACGCCCGCCTGCCTGATGGGCGCCGCCAGCGTCGATCTGCCCACCATCGTGGTCAGCGGCGGACCGATGCTTAACGGCAAACACCACGGCAAAGATCTGGGTTCAGGCACCGATCTGTGGAAATTCAGCGAAGATTTACGCGCGCAAAAAATCACCCAGGAAGAGTTTAATCAGGCGGAAAACAGCATGTCCCGCAGCCCCGGCGCCTGCAACACCATGGGCACCGCCTCCACCCTCGCCTGCATGGTGGAGGCCCTGGGCCTGACGCTGCCGGGGGGCGCCGCCATTCCGGCGGTGGATGCCAACCGCCGGCGCCTATCGCGCCTCGCCGGCCGGCGCATTGTGGCCATGGTCGAGCAAGACCAGCGGTTATCGCAGATCCTGACGCGGCAAGCATTTGAAAACGCCATCGTGGTTAACGCGGCCATCGGCGGCTCAACCAATTTTATCCTGCACCTGCTGGCCATTGCCGGACGGCTGGGGGTGGAATTGACGCTGGATGACTTTGATCGCCTCAGCCAACGCGTGCCGCTGCTGGCTAACCTGAAACCCTCGGGCGACTACCTGATGGAAGATTTTTATTACGCCGGCGGGGTACCGGCGGTCATCAGCCAGTTGGCGCACCGGCTGCACGGCGAGGTGATACAGGCCAACGGCCTGTGCCTGACGGATAACTACCGTGGCGGCCGCAGTTATAACAATGCGGTGATCGCCGATGCCGCCGCCCCGGTGCAAGAAGACGCCGGCACCGTGGTGTTGCGCGGCAATCTCGCCCCCGACGGCGCAATAATCAAGCCCTCCGCCGCTTCACCTGATCTGTTGTGCCATACCGGACGGGCGTTCGTATTCGAGAATATCGAACACTATAACGCGGTGATTAACGATTTGACCCTGCCGGTGGAAAAAGACGACATCCTGGTGATGAAAGGCGCCGGCCCGCGCGGCTATCCGGGAATGCCCGAGGTAGGCAATTTCGGCTTGCCGAAAAAACTTTTGCTCGAAGGTGTGCGGGATATGGTGCGCATCTCCGACGGGCGCATGTCCGGCACCGCTTTCGGCACTATTGTCCTGCACGTCAGCCCGGAATCGGAGATTGGCGGCACGCTGGCCCTGGTGCAGACCGGCGATTTTATCGAGCTGGACGCCCGGGAAAAAATCCTGCATTTGCGCGTGTCCGAGGATGAGCTGGCCCGGCGCCGGCAGCGCTGGACGCCGACGCTGCCCGCCATCACGCGCGGCTATGCCAGTTTATATATCGCGACCGTGCAGCAGGCTCATCTCGGCGCCGATCTGGACTTCCTGGTAGGTCACTCCGGCGATCATATCGACCGGGAACCGCACCCCGAGTAGCGCCTGCGTATTACCCTCAGCCCAGGCCGCCATGACGGCGACCATTCCAACCCTTGCACTTGATGATGAATCGACTGGAGAGAACGATGAAAAACCATTGGCCTGATGATGCCGCCCTGTTTGCCCTGGCGCGTGAAAAATTATTCGTGGCGTTGGTGGGCGATATCCTGGATACCATGGGTTTGCAGCACCAGTATTTACATCCGCACTTGAAACCCGTCGATCCCGCCGCGGTGATCCTCGGTCGCGCCATGCCGGTACTGGAAGCGGATTTTTTCGATACGCAATATGAGGGTCATAATCCTCTGAGCGCCCAGCCATTCGGCCTGATGTTCCAGGCCCTGGACGACCTGCAAAAGGACGAGGTTTACATTTGCGCCGGCGGTTCCCATCGCTATGCCCAATTTGGCGGATTAATGGCGACCCGCGCCCTTTATTGCGGCGCGGCGGGCGCGGTCGTTCACGGTTTTCACCGCGATACCAACGAAATTCTGAAATTACGGTTTCCGGTAGCGTCTTTCGGCAGTTATGCGCAGGATCAAGGGCCGCGCGGCAAAGTGGTGGACTGGCGGGTACCGATAGAATTGGACGGCATCAAAGTGATGCCCGGCGACGTCATTTACGGGGACCGCGACGGCGTACTGGTGGTGCCTGCCGCCGCAGTGGACGATGCGTTCCACGGCGCATTCGAGAAAGCCAAAGGCGAAAATAACGTATTGGAGGCGTTACGGCAAGGTATGCGCACCACCGATGCCTTTGAGAAATTCGGCATTATGTAGCCGCCGCTTATTGCGGTAAGCCTATCCTTCTGCGAGACAATAAGCGGTTCACTGGGTGCCCTCACCTTTTATTGCCTGGAGTCTGAAAAATGGAAAGTCATATCCACCTCGAAGAAAAGGCGCTGATGAAAAAAATAAGCGTCAAAATTATCCCTCTAATGTTATTAATGTATATTATTGCTTATATCGACCGGCAGAATATCGGTTTTGCCAAATTACATATGGTTGATAGCCTGGGCTTAAGCGAAACCGCCTTTGGCCTGGGCGCATCGCTATTTTTTATCGGTTATTTATTTTTTGAAATTCCAAGCAATATCTTTTTGCATAAAATAGGTCCGCGTATTTGGTTTGCCCGCATCATGATCACGTGGGGTATCATTACCATTCTGCTGGCTTTTACCACCAGCGCCACCATGTTTTATATCTTACGGTTTTTAATCGGCGCGGCCGAGGCAGGACTGTATCCCGGTTTGCTTTATTATATGACCCGCTGGTTCCCGCTTGAATATCGGCCAAAAGTCGTCAGCTATCTCATTATGGCCAGCCTGTTTGCCAATCTGGTCGGCGCCCCGCTCAACGGGATGTTGCTCAGCATGCACGGCGTACTGGGGCTTGACGGCTGGCAGTGGATTTTTATCGGCACCGGCGTGCCGGCGGTGCTGTTGATTATTCCGGTCGTGATGTTTTTAGCCGAAACCCCTGAAAAAGCCAACTTCCTGGACGAAACGGAAAAGCGCTGGCTGGTCAACCGTCTCGACCTTGAGCGCGAGGCCCATCAGGATCATCGCATAACCGGCGTATTGCAGACGTTGATCGACCGCCGCGTCCTTCTGCTGGCGTTGGTGCTTGGGTTTATTTCCTTTGGCGCCTACGGCTTGAGCTACTGGATGCCCACTATCGTCAAAGGGTTCGGCGTATCCGACTTGCATAATGGCTTTATTAATATGCTGCCCTGGCTGATGTCGATTCTGCTGCTGTGGTGGTTAACCGCGAAACCGGGTCGCACCGCCAGCCCGGTGCTCAACATTGCGCTGCCGATGTTCGTCGCGGCGGTGTTCCTGGTGGCCAGCGCCTGGTTTATCAACACGCCCGTACTGAGTTTTTTCTCGATTACCCTGGTGATAATGGCGATATTTTCCATCCAGCCGTGCTTTTGGAACCTGACGCGTTTTCTGAGCGGCAGCGCCGCGGCAGCCGGGCTGGCCGCCATCAATTCCCTGGCCAACCTGGGCGGATTTTTTGCGCAGAATACGGTTCCGGCGATCCGTGATATGACCGGCAGCAGCAGCGCCCCTATGTATTACCTCGGCGTTTGCATGGCCGTCGGCGGCGTGGTCACCTTGCTGGTTATCCGCTATTTGCGCCGCAGCGAAACGCCGCAAAAATCCACCGAACGGGCGGATATCATCCCGCGCTAGGCGCGGCGCCCTACTGCTGCGATTCTTGCCCGCGCGGATAGCAGCAGTTATTTTTGACAGCGCCAGCGGGGTTACCTAAGGTAGGATTTATCCTTTTGCGCCTGATAACCGAAAGCCACCATGAATACGCCCAGCCAGGAATACAAAGCGCCGGCCCTCACTCGCGGACTTAAAATTATCGAATACTTCGCCAAAACCGGGGCGCCGAAAAGTATGGGGCAATTGGCGGCTGAACTAGGGCTGTCATTCAATCACATTTATCGCATCGTGCAGTGCCTGTCGGCAGAAGGCTATTTGTATCAAGATGCCGCCCGGCTTTACCATCTGACCGATAAGGTGCAAGTCAAATACGCCGTCAGTCCAATCCAGCAATTCGCCCTTTCCGAGCAGTGCCAGCGCCTGATGCGCGATTTCTCCTGGCAAACCAATCAGCCCTGCCACTTAGCCTCGTTGAAGGAAGATGATTTTGTGGTGCTGGCGCATGCTTATCCTGAATTCTCCCCCGCCATTGGCGCCCGCGCAGGGGCTACCCTGAATGCGGTTAAATCCAGCTCGGCGTTGTTGTTCCTGGCAATGGCCTCCGACCAGGCCGCACTGCGCCTTATTCGTCATGCCCCGCTGGGACCGGAACTGCGGGCCAACCTGCATCAACAATTAGCGCAAATCGGCGAGCAAGGATTTTCCGAGATCAAACACGACCGGATAATCGGCCTGACATCGGTCTCGTTCCCTGTTTTGGGCCATGACGACCGGGCCGAGGCGGTGATAACCTGCCCCCATTTTGATCATGTGCCCGGTGATTATGATGAACTCAAAAAAAGCTTGCGCGAACTGGCCTCGGCATTAACCCAAATGTATCGCCGATAGACATCCCGGTCCTACTTTTAAGCGGCTTTTTAAGGGCCATATCCAGGACCCATTCCGGCGCGATAGAGAATTGCCCCACATGCCTGAATCCGACAATGTTATCCAGCAAGCCAAACCCCGCTGAACGCTGAAGGGAAGGTGCGGTCCCTATAACATCACTTTTTCCGCCATTTCCCTGCTGTAATTGCGGCTGGCATCGACCAGCACGCGGGTGTAATCCTGCTGAATATCGCCGCGCAGCAGCGCGTCGGTTTCCAGCGTTTCGAGGATTTTGCCGTATTGCATGACGGCAACACGCTGGCAGAGGTGGGCGATGACGCCCAGATCATGCGTCACCATCAAATAGGTCAGCCCTTCCTCTTTCTGCAGGTCGAACAACAAATTGAGGATTTCCGCCTGCACCGACACATCCAGCGCCGAAGTCGGTTCGTCAAGCAGCAGTACGCGCGGCTTGAGGATCAGCGCGCGGGCGATAGCGACACGCTGCCGCTGGCCACCGGAAAGCTGATGCGGATACCGCCGGCGGAACGCGCGGTTCAGACCGACTTTGTCCAGGATAATGTTAATCCGCCGATCACGCTGATCGATACGGTGGATTTGCAACGGCTCCTCAAGAATATCGCCGATCGTGTGACGGGGATGCAGCGAGCCATAGGGATCCTGAAACACCATTTGCACCAGACGGCAGCGGTCGCGGCCAATGCGGTGCTGGAGCGGCTGACCGTCGATTTCCAGCTCACCGCGCCAATGGGTAAACAGCCCGGCGAGACATTTCAGCACCGTGGTTTTCCCGGAGCCCGACTCCCCCACCAGCCCGAAGATTTCCCCTTCACGGACATCGATATTCACCTCCGTCAGTACCTGGGTGGTTTTCGCGCCTTCACCGAACGCAAGATTCAGATTGCGCACGTCGATCATGGTTTTCGTTTGCATTTCGGCTCCTTAATCGGTAAGCCAACTGGCCTGACGGTGCATCACCGGCAGCGGATAACGACGGTTATCCATGTCCGGCAGCGCGCTAAGCAAACCGCGCGTATAGGGATGCCGCGCATTATCCAGATCGGTGGCGGCAATCGACTCCACAATGCGTCCGGCATACATCACCAGCACGCGGTCGCAGAAGCTGCGCACCAGATTGATGTCATGGCTGATAAAAATCAGTCCCAGTCCACGGGTTTTCACCAGATCGTCGAGCAGCGCCAGCACCTGTAAACGCACCGAGACGTCCAGCGCGGAGGTCGGCTCATCGGCAATCACCATTTCCGGGTCAGTGATAAGCATCATGGCGATCATGATGCGCTGCCCCTGCCCGCCTGAAATCTCATGCGGATACAGATGATAAACACGTTGCGGATCGCGGATGCGCACCACATCGAGCATATTGAGCACTTTGCTTTTCGCCTCCCGATAGGAACAGGTGTGATGCGAACGCCACGCTTCGGCAATCTGATCGCCGACGCACAGTACCGGATTGAGCGAGTATTTCGGGTCCTGCATAATCATCGATATGCGTTTCCCGCGCACCCGCCGCATCTGCCGCGGGCTGGCGTTAAGCAAATCGATATCACCGAATTGCATTTTTTCAGCGGTAATGCGTGCTTTTGCCGGATGAAGCTGCAACAGCGCCCGTCCGACGGTGGATTTGCCCGAACCGGATTCACCGACAATCGCCAGTTTTTCCCGCCCGAGTTGGAAGGAAACGCCGCGCACCGCCTGCGTTTCCTGACGTCCATTGACAAAGCTGACGTGCAGATCGCGCACATCGAGTAACGCCGGGGCGTCATTCACTACGGGGATCGAGGATGTCACGCAGGCCATCTCCTAAAAAGTTGAACGCCAGGCTGTTAATCATGATCGCCAGACCGGGAAAGGTCGCAACCCACCAACACTCCATCATGTACGTCCGGCCACTGGAAATCATTGCGCCCCACTCGGGATCGGGCGGCTGCGCGCCCAGGCCGAGGAACCCCAGGCCCGCGGCGGTGAGAATAATTCCCGCCATGTTCATGGTGATACGGATAATGACCGACGGCAGACACAGCGGCACAATGTGGCGCCACAACACCCGCGCCGGGGACGCGCCCAGCAAACGCACCGCCGAGATAAAATCGGCCTGGCGCAGCGAGAGCGTTTCAGCGCGGGCCAGGCGCGCAATCGGCGGCCAGGCGGTGAGCGTAATGGCGATCACCACGTGTTCCAGCCCCGGGCCGAGCGCGGCGACAAACGCCAGCGCCAGCACCAGGCTCGGAAAGGAGATGAAAATATCCGTCACCCGCATCAGCACCATATCCGTTTTACCGCCGAAATAACCCGCGGTGACGCCGAGCAGCAACCCGAGCGGCCCGACGGTGACGGAGACCAGCAGCACGATATAGAGCGTGATGCGCGAGCCGTAAACCAGCCGGCTGAAGATATCGCGGCCAAACTCATCGGTGCCAAACCAATGCGCCGCCGACGGCGGGCTGAGCGCGTTATTCAGGTCCTGCACCAGCGGATGGAACGGCGCGATCCAGGGTGCGAAGAGCGCCACAACCATCAGCAGCAGAACAATGGCGCCGCCGATAGCCGTCAGCGGGTTGCTCGCCATCCGCCACAAAAAATTGCCGATGCGGCCCAACGCCCGCTTCACGCGCCGGCGTTTTTCATCACCGGCGCTGAGCGCCGCAGAATCAAGGGATATCGTCATACTTTTGTCCTCGGGTCAAAAACCTGGTACAGCAGGTCAGAGAGCAGATTCAGCATCACGAAAATTAAACCGACCACCAGCACGCAGCCCATCACCGCGTTCATGTCGCCAAGCATCAGGCTGCTGGTGAGATACGAACCGAAGCCCGGCCAGGAGAAAACCGTTTCAATCAGCACCGCGCCTTCGAGCAGCGAGCCGTAAGCCAGCGCAACCACGGTCAGCAACTGGACCAGAATATTGCGGAACGCGTGATTCCACAGCACATGCCATTCGCTCAGGCCTTTCACCCGGGCGGTGATAATGAATTCCTGCGATAGCTGCGCCAGCATAAAGCTACGCGTCATGCGGCTGATATAGGCCAGAGAGTGAAAGCCGAGTAACGACGCAGGCAGGATCAGGTGATTCAGCGCGTCGCGAAATACCGTCCCGTTGCCGGCAATCAGCGCGTCGATCAGCATAAAACCGCTGTGGCGCGTGACCTGTCCGTCGAGGCTGAAATCCAGCCGGCCCGCGCCGCCTACCCAACCGAGCCAGGCGTAAAACACCAGCAGCCCCATCATCCCGACCCAGAATATCGGCGTGGAATAGCCGGCCAGGCTGATAATCCGCACGACGTAATCCGCAATGCTGTTGCGTTTTGCCGCTGCCAGCACGCCCAGAGGAATGCCGACGCCGGCACCGAGAATGATCGCCAGCGTCGCCAGTTCCATGGTGGCCGGGAACACGCGCAAAATGTCCCGCGTCACCGGCTTGCCGGTCAGCAGCGCATTGCCCAAATCACCGTGCGCCAGGCCGGAAAGGTAAATGCCGAATTGTGTCCACAGCGGTTTATCAAAACCGAGCTGATGGTAAACCTGTTGATAAGTGCTGTGGTCGGCGTCGGGGCCGACAATCGCCAGCACCGGATCCACCGGCATTACGCGGCCAATAAAAAACGTCAGCAGCAGCAGGCCGAACAACGTCACTACGACCTGGAGCAGGCGTTTGCCGATCCGCCCCGCGGGGAAAGGCGCGCGCGCGGTTTGCTTTGTAACCGGCGCCGGAATGGGCATGGTCATAATCCCTTCCCTCCGGCTGGCTGCGCACCCGGCGACACAGGCTGCCGGCTCTCGTCTTTATAGACATCGCGCAAAAAGGTGGTGGCCGACGGATGCGGCAGATAGTTTTTGACGTCCCTGCGCACCACGATGGAATCGATCATTTGCGAAACCGGCACCAGCGCCGGGATCAGGGCGTCGTAGCGTTCCTGAATGGCAAAGTACTCCTGCTTTTGTTTTTCAGGATCACGTTCCAGCAGCGCCCGGTCGATGTCTGTATTGAGCTGTTTATCGTAAAAACCCGTGCGCCAGCCCTGGAAATTGGTGAGACGCGCCGCGTCGCTGTTATCCGGGTTATAGACCAGCGCGCGCAGGCTGGAATGCGGATGCGGTTCCACACCGCTGCCGCCGCGCCCGACCAGCATGGCGAACTTGCGTTCACGCATGGCGCCGTAGATCTGGTTGCCGGTGCCGGTGACTATTTTGGCGCGGATCCCCGCCTGCATCAGCGTGGACTGTACGGCAATCGCGATATTGAGAAACGGCTGATCGGCCAGCACCCGCAGCGTGGTATCAAAGCCGTCGGGATAACCGGCATCGGCCAGCAGCGCTTTGGCGCGCGGAATATCCAGTTTGTAGCCCGGATCCGGCAGGGTTGCCGGCATGCCGACCTGGATCGGCCGCTGGTGCACAATGCCGTAACCGGTCATCAGCGCTTTACCGATGCCCTGATAATCGATGAGATAACGCACAGCTTCGCGTACTTTCGCGTTGGCGAAATGCGGATCTTTCATGCTCATCGCCACGTAATAAATCGTGCCTTTCTTTACCTGCTCGACAACCAGCGCCGGGTCGTGGCTGAGCGCGTTGACATCGGCAACCGCCATGTTATTGGCGATATCCAGGTCGCCCTTTTCAATCATCAAACGCAGTGTTTGCGATTCCTGAAAATGGCGGAACACCACGCGGGATAGCCGTGGATTTCCGCGCCAGTACTGCGGGTTTCGGCTTATATTCAACACGTCTTTGGCCTGCCACCCGTCGAGGCGAAACGGGCCGGAACCCGCTTCATTGGTGGTCAGCCAGCGGTTGCCCCAATCGCCGTTCACCTCATGTGCCTGCACCGTTTTACGATCCAACGCCACCACGCTGCCGAGCGCGGCCAGCGAATAGATCACCAGTTTCGGGTCATTCGGTTTCGGCAGTTGGATTTCAACGGTATCAGGCGACGGCGCACGTACCATTTCATCGACGTTATCTTTGCTGAATCCATAGGATTTCCATACCGATGCCTGCGCCAGGTTCAAATGCAAAATGCGGCGCATCGACCACACCACATCGTCTGAGGTGACCGGATTGCCGGAGTGGAATGTCACGCCTGCGCGCAGATGGAACGTCAGAAGATTGCCGGCATCGTTGACCTGCCACGAGGTCGCCAGCGCCGGACGCACATGCGTCAGCTGTTGCGGATCGAGCTCAATGAGCGGGTCATAAAGGTTGACCACGATACCGACGATATCATTGCCGGTCATCGCTGCCGGATCGAGCGTCAGCAGGTTGTTCATATTCATGCCGACGATCAGCTGGTCGGGCGGCGTTTTCGCCTGCGCCGTCCAGCAGCTCATCATCAGCAGGAGCGCGAATAACCACGCCCCGGGGGGTGTGCCAGTGTTCATGATGTACCTTCCGGGTAGAGTCAGAGGTTTAGTATTTTTTCTGCCCGCAGGTCAGTCGCGGCTGACGGTATGCGTTTCTATGTAGTCAAAATTAATGTCCTCTCCGAGGCCGGGGCGATTGGAAAGATGGACAAAACCCTGCTTATCCATCGGGTCGACAATACTGTTCAGGTAGGCGGCGGGTTCGTCGTATTCGAGGAACGGATGCAACAGGCCGCGTTCGTACCACCGGCAATTGCGGATCGCGCCGACCACGGCCAGGCTGGCCGCGCCGTTGCCGTGCACTTCGCAGTCCATGCCGAACGCTTCAGCCAGACCGGCGACTTTCATGCACGGCGAGATCCCGCCGACGCCGTTGGCTCCGGCGCGTAGGATGTCGCAGGCGCCCGCCTTCACCCAGTCGGCGCGGCTGTGGTGTTTGCCGCCCAGGCTTTCCGGGCCGATCACATCGATAGCGAGGTTTTCCGCCAGCCAGGCATAGGAGGCCATGCTTTCTTCTTCCATCGGCTCTTCGAACCAGGCAAAGTTGAGTTTTTCCAGCGCCTTGCCGATGGTCAACGCCTGGCTGCGGCTGTACCAGTGATAACCGTCGAGCATCAGTTCGATGTCCGGCCCGACGGCTTCGCGCACGGCGGCGCAGGCTTTGATGTCCATTTTCGGGTCTGGCGCGAACGCCACCGGCGGCATCCAGGTATGCAGCTTGATGGCCTGATAACCGCGCGCCACCAGCTTCTCGGCAAACCGGGCGAACTCATCCGGCGTGGAAAGGCCGCCCATCAGCTCATCACCGCACATGGTGCTGCCGTATGCCGGCACTTTTTCCCGGAATCCGCCCAGCAGTTTGTGCACCGGCATGTTCAGTTTACGGCCGATTAAATCCCAGAGCGCCTGCTCAACAAACGACAGCGCGCGTTCGGTCAGCTGGTGCGCGCTGCCGCGCTGCCAGTGCGCCAGATCCTGCCACAACCGTTCGCGGTCAAACGGATTCTGCCCCACCAATACTTTTCTAAAGAAAGCGTTGACCACGTGTGGCCGCACCACTTCCGGCGGCGCGAATGAATATCCGCAGTCACCCTCGTCAGTGGTCAGCGTCAACAACGCCATTTTTGCCTGACTTTCTTCACCCGGATGCGAATGGCCCGCGCTATCAGAAACGCGACGTGTCGGATACGTAAAAACAGAGACCTCAACTGACGTTATTTTCACAGCGATACCTACCATTTCTGGGAGAGTTAACGCCCGCCAGGGCGCGCCGGAGTTACGGCCACATTGAGTAATGTGAGCGCACTCACAATTTTATGAAACTTACAATCACAAATAATAAAATGGTATTTCATTATCGAAGTTAGTCAGTTTGTTTTCATATTTCCTCTGCCAGACGCCGAAAATTTCACCGTAAGTTTGGGCATCCGCATAGGGATATGTGAACAGCTTCACGAAAGAGAGGGGAAATGAGCGCGGCGCAGAAAATAGGCGTAGAGAAGTTGGGGGAATTATTGGCCGGCCTGATGTTGCCAAGGGCTTTCGCTACCGGGCTAGGATGCGCGCAGTTCGCCCACGATCCCGTCCCAACCCTTTGGCCGCGTTAGGGTTTTATCCGCGGCCGGCAAAATCCTGTTGCGGACTTGAAAATTTTGCGCACGCACCCTATTTTCTTTTTTGCTATCGCTGCGTTTGACGCGCCTTTCATCACTTATTGTTGGTATGGAGATAAGCTAATGAAAATTGCTCAAATTGCGCCGCTGTACGAAGCGGTTCCCCCCAAACTCTATGGCGGCACCGAACGGATCGTCGCCAATCTTACCGACGCATTGATTAAAAAAGGACATGATGTCACGCTGTTCGCTTCCGGCGACAGCCAAACCCTGGCGCCATTGCATGCCGGCCGCGATCGGGCGCTGCGTCTTGATCCCGCTCCGCTGAAATCGGATCTGGCCGCCCATTATGTGATGTTCGATGAGCTGCGCGAGCGCGCCGGCGAGTTCGATGTGCTGCATTTCCATACCGATCTGCTGCATTTCCCGTTCTTCGAGTCCGTGGCCGCCAAGACCCTGACCACGTTGCACGGCCGGTTGGATATGACCGATCTGCCCACGGCTTTCCATCGCTGGCGGCAATATCCCCTGGTATCCATTTCCGATTCGCAGCGCCAGCCGCTGCCGTTCGCCAACTGGGCCGGCACGGTATGGCATGGGCTGGATCCCGAACGCTATAGGTTCACCGCCGCTCCCCGGGGGGACTACCTGGCTTTCCTCGGCCGCATCTCGCCGGAAAAACGCCCGGATCGGGCTATCGCCATCGCCCGTCAGGCCGGGATTCCGCTCAAGATTGCCGCCAAGGTGGATGATGCCGATAAAAACTATTTCCGCCAGGTGATTGAACCGCTGCTGCAGGGCGGCGGCGTGGAGTTTATCGGTGAAATCAACGACCGGCAGAAAGCGGATTTCCTCGGCCAGGCGCGGGCGTTGCTGTTCCCCATCGACTGGCCGGAGCCGTTCGGGCTGGTCATGATTGAAGCGATGGCCTGCGGCACGCCGGTCGTGGCCTGGCGCTGCGGTTCGGTGCCGGAAGTGATCGAACCGGGTGTCACCGGCTTTATCGTAGAAGACGAAACGCAGGCGGTGGCCGCCTGCCGCGCCGTGGACACGCTGGACCGCTGCCGGGTACGGACAGAGTTCGAGCAACGCTTTTCGGCCGACGTCATGGCCGATCGCTATGTACAATTGTACCGCCGTTTGCGGCAGCCGGCCGCCAACAGCGATGCCCTGTTGCATGTGGAAAAGGCGGGGTAAGCGCCATGGAAAATCAGCCCCGCTCATCCTGCGACGTGCAGGAACAATCCCCGCACACGGAAGCGAAACGTCCCTCGCTGTATGTCCTTAAGGAAGGCGACAGCTTTCTGGTGACCGATGACTTCGGCGATATCACCGGCCGGAGCGACGGACTCTTTACCGATGATACCCGCCTCTTGTCCGGACTAGGGCTGACTATTGGCGATAATGTGCAGCCGGCGTTTCTCTCCTCGACCGTCAGCCGCGACAACGTATTCTTTACCGCGCATCTGACCAACCCGCCGCTGACGGTAGACGGCCAAACCTTGCCCGCCAACGCGCTGCATATCGAACGCACCTGCTTTTTGTGGCAAAACCGCTTGTATCTGCGCATCGCCATCCGCAATTACAGCGAATACGCGCTGAGTCTGCCGGTCGGCCTGCGTTTCGCTACCGATTTTCGCGACATCTTTGAGATTCGCGGAGCCCGGCGGCCGTTGCGCGGCAGCACGCTGGCGCAACAGCCCATTGAACAGGGCGTCGCCCTGGCCTATCAGGGACTGGACGCGGTTCGCCGGCAAACCGCGCTGACGTTTTCACCCCAGCCGGAGGCCTTGGGCGAAGGCCTGGCGCGCTTTCAGGCACCCTTGCCGCCCCATGGCCACTGGCAATTGCTGATGGAAGCCGGCCGGCAAGCCAGTATCCCGACCGCCGGCCGTTTCCGGCGCGGCGCGGTGGAGGCGAGACGCAAGATGCGCCAGCGCCGGCGCCGGGGGGCGCAACTGACGTGCTCCCAGCCGCTGTTCCAGGCCTGGCTCGACAAAGCGCGCGCCGATTTGGCATTGCTGACCAGCGATTTGCCCACCGGCCCGTATCCTTATGCCGGTATTCCCTGGTTTTCCACGCCGTTCGGACGCGATGCCATCATCACCGCCCTGCAAACGCTTTGGATCGATCCGGCGCTGGCCAAAGGCGTGCTGGCCTATCTGGCCGGCCATCAGGCGGCGGAAGCGTCCACCTTCCGGGATGCCCAACCGGGCAAGATCATGCACGAGACCCGCAAGGGCGAGATGACCGCCACCAATGAGCTGCCGTTCGGGTTTTATTATGGCGGAGTGGATACCACGCCGCTGTTTATCATGCTGGCCGGCGCCTGGTATAAGCGCACCGGGGACGAGGCGTTTATCAGCCGGATCTGGCCGCAGCTGACCGCCGCCATCGCCTGGATAGAATCCAGGCTGGATGCCAGCCCGCTCGGGCTGCTCGACTACCAGCGCGGGGAGCGCAGCGGGCTGGCGAACCAGGGCTGGAAGGACAGCCATGACTCGGTGTCCCATGCCGACGGACGGCTGGCCGAAGGCCCTATCGCGCTGGTGGAGGTGCAGGGCTATGCCTGGCGCGCGCTGCTGGACATGGCGAGCATGGCGGCCAGACGGGGCGAGGCGGAACCCGCCGGGCGCTGGCGCGAACGGGCGGAACGGTTGCGCCAGACCGTGGAGCAGCGGTTCTGGCTGCAGGAGCGCCGTTTTTATGCTTTGGCGTTGGACGGCGCCGGCCGGCCCTGCCAGGTGGAGGCATCCAATGCCGGCCATCTGCTGTACGTCGGCCTGCCGGACCATCAACGCGCATCCCAGGTGATCCGCCGGCTGCTGTCGCCCGCCTTCAACACCGGCTGGGGCATTCGCACGCTGTCCGGCGAAGCGGCCCGCTTCAATCCGATGTCATATCACAACGGCTCGGTATGGCCCCATGATGTCGGTTTGTGCGCGGCCGGCCTGGCGCGCTACGGCGAACGCCAGGGCACGGCGGCACTATTAAGCAATCTGTTCGAAGCGGCCCTGGCGTTTTCCCTGCGTCTGCCCGAGCTGTTTTGCGGTTTTTCCCGCGCGGCAAGCGAGCAGCCCATCGTCTATCCGGTGGCGTGCCAGCCGCAGTCATGGGCTTCAGGTGCGGTATTCATGCTGCTGCAAGCCACGTTGGGACTGGAAATCGACGCCGACCGCCGCCGGATCCGCGTCAACCGTCCCGCATTGCCGGACGGCGTGGACCGCCTGACGGTGGATGACTTGCCCCTTGGGGAAGGCAGGGTATCGCTGGAATTCCGCCGGGTTGGAGGCCGCACCGTCGCTTTCCTGCAACAGCAAGACGGCATCGACGGAGTCACGCTACAATTCAATCAATAACCACGATGCCCGGCTCGCATCGAGACCGGGCATTGTCGTCTCTTACGGAAATTACCTGCCAGTATTAAAAAAGGCCACGGTTTCGGTCAGCCTACGGGTTTGCTCTTCCAGGCCACTTGCCGCTACCACCGCCTGCTGCACAAGCACGGAGTTCTGGTGCGTCACCGCATCGATTTGCACAACGGCTTCGTTAACATGGCTAATGGCTTTGCTTTGTTCATCCGTGGCGTAGGAAATTTGCGACATAATATCCGAAACCCGCTGCACGGCCTCTATCATGTCGTCGATATTGCTCCCGGCCTTTTTGATCTGTGTGGAGCCGCTGTTGACGCGAGCCATGGACTCTTCCACCAGCCCTTTTATCTCCTGCGCCGCCTGAGAGCAGCGTAACGCCAGGCTGCGCACCTCGCCGGCGACCACGGCGAAACCCCTGCCTTGCTCACCGGCCCTGGCCGCTTCCACCGCCGCATTCAGGGCAAGGATATTGGTCTGAAAAGCGATACCGTTTACCACTTCAATAATACTGGCTATTTTGATGGCGCTTTCAGAAATACCGGTCATGGTGTCATTCACGCTCTGCATCATCACGCCGCCGCGAGAAGCAATATCCACCGCGCCGCGGGCCAGTTCGCGCGCTTGCCCCGAATTCTCCGCATTTTGTTTTACGGCGGCGGTAATCTCTTCCATGCTGGAGGAGGTTCTTTCCAGCGATATAGCCTGCTGCTCGGAATGAGCGACTATCTCCTGATTTCCGGCGACGATATCATGGGTGCTGGCGTTGATGATATCAGCGCCATCGCGGATCTCTTCAATAACCGTGGTGAGTTGTTTGCGCATAACACCCATTTCATATATCAGGCTTGAGCTGTCACTGGTTTTTTTATCCACCGCGTGGGAAAGATCGCCTGAAGCAATCCGGGCGGCGACTTCAACGGCATAGCGCGGCTCGCCGCCCAGGGTTCGCAATATCCCCCGGTTGATCACATAGACGAGCAACGAGAGCAGAATGCTGATGGTAACGAATTCAACGATATTCTGATAAAGCGAAACCAGAAATGCCTCGTCGATATCATCAACATACAGGCCGGTCGTGATGATCCAGCCCCAGGGCGACCACGGAATGCTGTAGGCGATTTTCGGCTGAGGTTTCGTCTCGCCCGGACGGGGGAAAACATAGGCGGTATAACCGGCATTATTGTCCCTGGTAACGGCCACCATGTCTCTGAAAATATAGGCCCCGTTGGCATCAGCGATGTCAGACCCTTTGCCAATCAGCATTGCATTGATGGGGTGCATGATGACCTGCGCCTGGGTATTCAAAATCGTGAAATACCCCGAGTTACCATAACGCAGATTCTTGATGGTCTGGAGTGCGCGCTGTTGCGCTTCCGCTTGTGAGATCAATCCTTTGTCAGCAAGATCGGCCTGCATTTTCACTACGCTCTGGGCCAGTTGCGAGACATCCTGTATCGCATTTTTCCGCAGTGTCAGTTGGTCTTGTTTAATCGTCACCGAGCCAAAAAATAACGTTCCGGCCAGGCACACCAACGCGACGACGAGCGGGAGCCATAGTTTATGGGCAAGTGATAATTTCATGGCATGATTCCCTGTGGTTTTATATGGCTGGCAACGCATCGTGCCCCGGAAGTCGGACTGCGCCTTCATATGTTTATCGGAAATAAAAAAAAACAAATTAATCGTTAAAAGTGATATAGAGACGTAATATGTTAATTTTTTGCTATAAGCGAATTAACTGTCTAATAATTAATGATATATTTTCGACCAGGTAATTAACGCGTTGATTTATTTAGATGTAAACACGCGCGTGATCACACTAATAATGGGCAAAGCGTGGGAAGAACGCAGGCTTGTTTGATTGCTGGGAAGCTGCGCCACAGCGGGAATAACCGGGGGCTGCGAAGCATGATGATTAACTGCGGGAAGCCCCCGCGGGAGCGGAAACCGGGGGCTAAGACCCTGCAACCCGCGGCGGGCCGTTATTCCGTCAGCGTCCGATCCGGGCACGGCGTTCCCGCGTCCCGGGGTGAAAGCAGGATAAATACCGAGACCGCGGCGGCCAGGGTGACGGTCATCAATACATAGAGCAGCATGGTGAATGCGGTGTCATAGGCCATGGTCAGGGCATCGCGTCCCAGAGGGGCGAGCATGCGCGTTGCCTGATCGAGGTTGCCGGTAGCGAGCTGGCGCGACGCCTCGACGAGAGGCTGATGTGCGCCATCGCCGGCGCCCGCCCGTGTCACCGCCAAGAACACAAAAGCCGATAGCAGCGCATTCACCATGGCCAAGGCGATACCTTCACTGGCCACCTTGGTGGTGTTGAAGATGCCACTGGCCATACCGGCCTGGTCCCGCGGCACGACGGTCACCGACAGGCCGTCCATCAGGCCCCAGGGAATACCGGTCCCAAGGCCGATAACCAGCAGCGGGCCGGTCAACGCCAGCATTGAGCCGCCGGATCCGACCCGGCTCAGCCAGAACAACCCGCCGGCGGCGACGAACAGGCCTGCGCTTGCCAGCCAGCTTGCGGGTATCGTCCGGGCAAGGATGGCGGCGCCGGCGGGAACGATAAGCATGGGCGCGGAAAGCGCAAGCATCAGCAGACCGGTTTGTATTTCGCTGTAACCCTCCACGCCGATGAAACGCATGGGGAGCACGATAAGCAGGACGACATACGCATAGCAGGTTGCGATGGGCAGGATCTGAACGCCGACGAATCTTCCGTAGCGGAACAGGGAGAGTTCGAGCAGCGGTTGTTTAATGCGGGTCTCTATCATTGCGAAGAGGGCAAACGCGGCGATGGACAGGGCAAACGCGCCGAGCACTATCGCCGCGGACCAGCCGCGATCGGGCGCTTCGTTCAGCCCGAGCGTCAGGAAACCGAGCGCGGCGACAAAAGCCACGGCGCCGGCGCTGTCGAAGCGGGAACTGCCCGGATTGCGCGTTTCTTTCATCACGCCTTGGGCGATAACCAGGGCAATCACGTCCAGGATCGTGCCCGTCAGGAAGATTGAGCGCCAGCCGAAATGTTCTATCAGGCTGCCGGAAACGATCGGCCCCAGGGCAAGGCCGATGCCGAACGTGGTGCCGATCATACTGAACGCCCGGGTCTGCGCATGGCCGGTAAACTCCTGCGCCAGCGCGGCCGAGCCGCCGGCCAGGGCCGCGGCGGCTCCCGCCCCCTGCAGCGCGCGCAACAGGTTCAGCGTAGTGATATCAGGTGCAAAATCGAGCGCAAGGGAGCCCATGGCGAACAGCGCGGCCCCGCCCATAAAAACGCGCTTCCTGCCGTAAACATCCGCCAGTGCGCCTGCGGGAAGCATAAAGCTGCCGAAGGTGAGCATAAAACTATTGGTGATCCAGTTAAGTTGGGCGGCGCTTGCCGAGAACTCAATCCCGATGGTATGCGTGGCCAGCGCCGCGCCGGTAAAGCTGAGCGGCAGGGCCAATGCCGCCAGGCAAACGGCAAACAGCACCAGCGGGCCGCTGCGGGCGTACGAAGACGCCGGGCTTGATGACATGATAAACACCTCGTATGAAAGGGACGATATTGTCCTTCACCGCGACGATAGGCGTTGTTGATTCGGGGATAAATACCGGCAGCGGCGCAGCTGTGTCTCCGGTGGGGAGACAATCACGCGCTTATTCCGCGGTCGCCGAACGCATAAGATCGGCCAGGTGCTCGAGTACCACGCGCGTTTTCAGCGGCATTCGCCGGCCAAGGGGGAGAAGCGCATGCACCGGGGGTCCCTCAATGGATGCCGCCGGCAGCACCCGCCGCAGTTCGCCGCAGGCGACATAGGGATCCCCGACGCGGTCAAAAACCTGCGCAATGCCAAGCCCGCCCCTGGCGGCATCCACCAGCGACCTGCCGTCGGACACAATGGCGCTGATATTGGGGGAAAATTCCCGCACGCGGCCCTCGTCAAAGATATGCCATTGTCTGAGCTTGCCGGAGGCAGAACGGAAAATAACCGCTTCGTGGCGCATCAGATCGCTGACGGAACGGATTGAGGGCCGGCCGTCGAGATAGGCCGGCGCGGCATACAGGCACAGGCGCAGGCCACAAAGTTTTCTCACGGTCATTTCACCGTCCGCCGGCAGTTCTCCCACCCGCACCACGATATCCCATCCTTCGCCCACGGCATCAGTGGCCTTATCGGTAAGTGAAATATCCAGGGTCACCAGGGGATAACGCGCACGAAGCGCGGGAAGCGAGGGAAGAATAAATCCGCCGAACCCCACGGGAATGTCCAGTCTGACCCGGCCGGCGGGATGGTCGCGGCGGGCGGCCAATGCCGTTTCCGCTTCGTGTAAACCGCCTAATGCCGCACGGGCCGCGTCAAGATAGGTATTGCCATCCTCGGTCAAGGTTACCGATCGGGTGGTTCGCTGAAAAAGCTTGGTCCCGAGGCGCGCCTCCAGGCGCTGCACCGCTTTACCCACGTTTGCCTTGCTGGTTCCCAGCTGTTCGGCCGCCCGGGTAAAGCTTGCATGCTGGGCCACGGCCACAAAGGCGGCGATATCCTGCAGTGAAGGAGAAGATTGCGTCATGATTGATCTTCCGGAAACGATAACGTCCTAAATTAGGGTATCGCCGTCGTTTAGTAAATGGTTATCCCAACGGCATTGTCGCTCCCGGAGCTACAGAGAGTCGCTTTTACCGGCGTTTATTTCCCCAGCGCGGCCGGTTATGTTTTCCGTCATCGAAACGCCGCGCGTCTGCCGGCGATCGCCTTAACGGAGCCCTGTTATGCAAAACATCACTGAAAGCGAGCTGAACACTACCCTTTCGCCTTTCGTTATCAACATCCCCCAGCCAGTGCTGGACGACTTAAAGCGCCGCCTGGACGCGACCCGGTTTCCCGAGCGGGAAACCGTACCCGATGCTTCCCAGGGGCCGCAGCTGGCGCGGGTCAGGGAACTCATCGAATACTGGCGCACGCGGTATGACTGGCGCCGCGTGGAGCAACGCCTGAACCGGTATCCCCAGTTCAAAACGAAAATCGATGGGCTCGGCATTCATTTCCTGCACGTCCGATCCCGTCATCCGCATGCGATACCGCTGATCATAACCCACGGCTGGCCGGGTTCGGTGCTGGAATTCCTGGATACCATCGACTTGCTGGTCGATCCCACCGCGCACGGCGGCCGGGCGGAAGATGCCTTCCATCTCGTTATTCCCTCCCTCCCCGGCTATGGCTTTTCAGACAAGCCGGCCGAGACCGGCTGGAACCGGGACCGTATCGCCAAAGCCTGGCATGAACTGATGCACAGGCTGGGCTACGCCGAATATGTGGCCCAGGGCGGCGATTGGGGCAGTCATATCACCATTGCAATGGCCCGGCTTGAACTCCCCGGCTTGCGCGCCATCCATACCAACCTGCCGCTGGTGGCGCCGAAAGAAAAACCGGCGAACCCGACGCCTGATGAACAGCGAGTGTTTGATCAGCTTGACGCGTTCGCTCGGGATGGCTCCGGCTATTATTGGGAAATGGTCACGCGTCCCCAGACTATCGGCTATGCCCTGGCGGATTCCCCCGCCGGACAGTTAAGCTGGATTTACGAAAAATTCGAGTCTTGGTCGGACTGCGACGGCGACCCGGTAAGCGCCTTTGGTTACGATAAAATCCTCGACGATGTGACCTGGTACTGGGTAACCAACTCGGGCGCTTCTTCTGCGCGCATGTATGCCGAACATCCGCACCTGGATTTCTACTCGCTGCCGGTGCGGATCCCGGTCGGCGTATCGGTATTCCCGCGCGAGATCTGGACCGCGCCGCAATCCTGGGCGCAGCAAACCTATCCGAACCTTATCTATTGGAATAAAACGACGCGCGGCGGCCATTTCGCGGCATTCGAACAGCCGCGGATCTTCGCGGATGAAATACGCGCGGCCTTTCGCAGCCTGCGCCCGGCGCACGCGCCCCGCTGAGCAAGACCGGGTTTTGCCTCACGGCCCGTTTATCCGGCACGCGGGCAACCCTATACATCCCATAACGCCGCAACTATCCTAGGATCACCCAATGAAACTGTATATCGCTGATAAAACCTGCTCTGAAGCCGTCCAGATTATCGCCAACGAACTCGGCCTCGAGCCTGAGCTTATTCACTTCGACGTGTTCGGCAAATCCACCTCGAACGGCGATGACTTTACGCAGCTCAACCCCATGCAATACGTTCCTCTGCTGGTTATCGATGAAGAAGAACATCATCCGATTTCCGAGACAATCGTGATTATTTCCTACCTCGCCGACCAGTATCCCGCGACCGGACTGATCCCATTGCGCGGCACGCTTGAGCGCGTCAGGTACGACCAGCTCCTGGTGTTTATCGCCACCGAAATCGCCCAGAAACATATCCCTCTGATGCGCAAACTGATGACGGAACAAGGCATTGCCTGGACCAGCGGCAAAATCGCCGCGGCCTACAGCATCCTTGATGACCGTCTTGCCGACGGCCGCGCTTTTCTGACCGGCGAGACAATGACGGTGGCGGATGCCTATCTCTGGGCCACATTCTGGGGCGATCGCTCGGGGGTCGACATCAGCCACCTTAAAAACGTGGCGAGCTGGAAAGATCGGATGGACGCACGGCCATCGGTGCAAAAGGCGCTCAGCGACGAGCAACGCCTTGTCAACGCGCACCGCGCCGCGCTGACCGCACCGGCGGAATAAGGCAAGCGGGCTCACTTCGCCGTGGTCCAGGCACGGCGTAACCCTTATATTCGCGCCGGCCGGCGGGCCACGAGCACGGCACGGCGCGCCGGCGGATTACGAGGAAAGATAACCAGGGCGGCGGCGGAAATCAGCCCGCCCAGTCACTCATTAAATGGCTCAGATGATCAGTCATCAATTGAGTGGTTAATTCACCATCCCCGGATAACATGGCATCAAGGATAGGTTGATGCTCTTGCGCGGATTTTACCAGCCCGCCACTTTCACGCAGCGCCTTGAGACCATACTGACGGGACTGATCGCGCAGGTTTTCAACAATGGTCACCAAGGGTTCATTTTCGAGCAGCGACAGCAGGCCAAGATGGAACTGGCGATCCATTTCCAGATAACCCGCAATATTCCCTTCCTTGGCATACCCCACCATGTCGGAGGCAATATGTGAAAACTCCTCCCGGCGCGCTTCCACCCGCGGCCTGAGCCTAGCAAGTTTGGCCATCGACGGCACTTCAAGCAATAACCGCAGCTCATAGACGTTATGACGCTCTTTATCGCTGAAATGCACCACGCGAAAACCGCGATTACGCACCGTTTCCATCAATCCCTGGTTAACCAGCGTCAGCATGGCCTCGCGAACCGGGCTATTGGAAACGCCTAATTCTTCGGCCAAGGCCGAGGCGGAATAAATTTGGCCCGGCGCCAGATCGCCGGAAACCAGACGCAATTTCAAAATGGACAGCGCCTGATCGCGCAGATTGGCTTGCCGCAGTATAGGATGTTCCTGTTCCATATAAACCTCAGACTGACATCTTAGTAGTCGATAACATGCTACATTTTAGCCCGAATGAAGGTTCTACTCAATATAGATTCTATTTTCTTATGACCCGGCCGCTAAATTGTTGCTCACCGTGGCGGTACCAGGGCGATGACATAACATTTCCTTATTATAATAAGTAATAGTTATCTGCCTAATCGTTAAACTTCCCATCCCTGGGAGCCTCATCAGAAACTGTATTTCGGCGGCGTTGACCCTTCCTGGTAAATTTCCGCGCTTTTGACGGCGCCGAAGGCGGTATCGTTCTTTTCTAGGATCTTGGCGTATTCGCCGTTCTGAATCAAACGATCGTAGGCGGCTTTCAATGCTTGCAGCAATTGAGCCGAATTCGCGTTGCGCGCCACCGCCGTCGCGGTCGGTCCCCCGCCGATTTCGCCCGAGGCGCTAAGTCCCGCATCGACGCGTATCGATTCCTGCGCCCCGCCGCGGTTAATCAACACGCCGTCGACCCGGCCGCTGTTAAGGGCCAGCACGGCATTATTAATGGATGGAAATGCGCTGACCACAGACGCCTTGTCCGTACATTTCAGCGCGGCGGAGTTGAGCGTGGCCAGCTCAGCGGAACCGGCCATGGCGCCGACTTTATGGCCGCAAATATCAGCCAGCGCCTTGGCCTGGAAGGGCTGGCCTTTTTTCACCAGGAAAGTGCTGTAATCCTGCCAGTTAGTCACAAAATCGGCGACTTTTAATCGTTCCGTCGTGACATAGAACTCGCCATAGGAGATATCGTATTTATTCGATTGCAAGCCGGCCAGCGCGGTGGCGAAAGGGATGAGGCGAATATCGGCCTTCAGACCCAGTATGGCGGCAACCGATTGCGCGAGATCGACATCCATCCCCTTAAGCACGCCGCCTTCTTTATAAGCCAAGGGTTTTCCGGTGTCCGGAACGGCGATGCGCAGTTCGCCGGCGTCCTTTATCGATTGCGGCAGCTGCGCAGCCACGTCATCGGCCTTGCCAATCGCCTCCTGAGACCAGGCGCCGGCGGCGGGAAGCGCGCCTGCCGCCAGCGCGGCAATCAGGCACAAAAGTCGTGAATAATTGAATTTCATATAACTCTCCTGGGATGAATTAAGGGCGCGACGCGGGCTTGAACACTCACTGAACATTGACAATAGCGTGTTACACGTAATATATTACCCGTAACACTTAGCTGCTGCAAGCGCGATGTTTATCCCGCCGTCCGGGCCAGGGTCCTCCAGGAACATCCTCTGCGAGGCAAGTCAATTCAACACGTAAGCGATTGAGGTGAAATAAAAATGGTTAAACCGGAATTTGATGTTGTGATTATCGGCGGCGGCCCATCGGGCTTGTCGGCGGCCTGGGAGCTGAGGGACAAGAATATTCTGGTGCTGGAAAAATCGCATCGTCTTGGCGGACGTCTCTACTCGGTATCACGGGGAGACTATTGGCTGAATCTCGGCGGTCACTTGTTTCCACCGCCGGGATCGCATATGCGCAACATCCTTCATTCCATAGGCCTGGATATCATCAAGATCCCCGGCAATAAATTCGCGATTTATTGGGGCGGTAAAGTGTATAAGCCCAAAATGGTTTCCGCCCTGCCGCTGACCATGCCGATGACACTGCGTGAGCGTTTCGCCCTGGCGACCAAAGGCATGCGGATTCTTAAGGCGGTGAAAGGCTGGCAAAAAGCGATGGCGCCGGTATATGGCGAAAGTAACCAGCGCCGCCGGGCGCGGGTCGCCAGCTATCTGTCGGATAAATCCTTTCGCGAATTTATGGGACCGCTGCCCAAACGGCTTGAAGCGCTTTTTCAATCCGCGGCCCGGCGCGCGGCGGCGGAAATGGAAGACCAGCACGCGGGGGTCGGCGTTTCGCTTTTTGGCGCCGTATGGGCCGGTAAAGGCGATGCCATGGCGCTTAATCTTGACGGGGGTTCGGGCCGTTTCGGCGAGGTAATGATGGAATTGCTGGGCGATCGCGTGCGCTATGACGCTACCGTGAAATCAGTGAGTAAAACCGGCGACCTGGTTACCGTGGTCTATGAAACCGACGGGCGTGAACATAGCGTAACCGCCGCGGAAGTGGTGGTGGCGGTGCCGGCTTACCAGGCATCTGACATGGTCCGCGATATACCCGATGATGTTCGCCAGACCCTTATAAGCGTTCAGTACGGTCCGTTCCCCACCATGGGAATCATCACCGACGAGCCGGGCCCGATGCCCTATGACGATATCTATGCCATCACCACGCCGGATGCCTCGTTTGACATGTTTTTTAATCATGCTAATCCGCTGAGAACAGGCCCGCGCAAACCGGGCGGCAGCCTGATGGTTTATTCCGGCGGTACCCCGGCGCGCGAAATGCTTAAGCTGACCGATGATGAGATTCGTGATCGTTATCTTGCCGATATCTACAAAATGTTCCCGCAATTGCAGGGGCATGTGAAGGAAACCATTGTGCAACGCTGGGTGCCCGGCAATACGTATCGCCCGGCCGGGTTCAATTTTGCCCCCATGCTCGCCTACTGCGAACGCAACGACGTCAATATCCATTTTGCGGGCGACTACTTTGCCGAAATCGGCAATATGGAGATCGCCACCGGCTCCGGCCACGAAGCGGCGCGGCGCGCCCGCGTGCACCTGATGAGCCAGGCGCAAAAAAAGACGCAGCTGAGCATCGTCGAACGGGACCGTATCGCCACCGCCGGGCAGGTGAAGGAAAATGTCTGAATAAAGCCGCGCTCCCGTTTCGCATCGGCATTATTGGGGCGGGCGTGGCGGCAGAACCCCTGCCCGCGAGTTAACGCGGGTCGAAGGTGCGGTCGTCTGCGCCGTTTTCTGCCGTGACATGGACAAAGGGGCGGCCTTGGCGGCCGCTTTTTCAATACCGCAGGCCTGTCACCGCCTGGACGCAGGGCCCTGCCCTCAGTGAGGCCGATCGGGCGCAGGCCACGGTCAAGGTGGTGGATGCGCTTCACCGCCCGGCCGCCACGCGCCGTCTGCCGCAAGCACTATAGCGCCCCGCATGCCGGCTCCCGGTTTCCCCTAAAGCCGGCCCCACGTCAGCGTAAATAATCCCGTGGCGCGCAAAAAAAAGCGTGGTTTTTACTGCCAACCACGCTTGAATAGAGCGATTGAACCCAACCTAAGCGGCTCGTTCCATGCCGTTTTTATAGCGCTGTACCGCGCCCGGCAATTGGCTCCATTCGGTATACCATTGATTGAACAAGCGGAATTGCGCCTCCACGTAGCCGCGCTGACTGTCGGTAAGCGCGTCGGTCCGATTGAAATGCAGCGCGTACTCTTTATTCCCCTTCAGCACCATCATATATTTGAAGAACAGCACCAGATCCGGACCGGCATCGAATGACGACAGAATCGCCAGCGCCTGTTCAAGCTCCTGCGCCCGTTGGCGCGCGTCGCTATCACCGGCCGCCGCCGCCTGAGAAAGATGACACAGATGCAGCACTTCTTCGGGCAGCACGTTGCCAATGCCGGTGATGGCGCCGGTGGCGCCACAGTTGACGAAGCCATGCACTACGGCGGTATCGACGCCAATCATCAGCGTAACGTCATCGTCGCGGCTGGTGATATTCTCCGCGGCGTAACGCAGGTCATCCATGCCCCCGAACTCTTTAAAACCGACCAGGTTGGCATGTTCGCCGCGCAAGGCGAAAAACAGATCGGCGCGGGTAGCGAAACCATAATAGGGACTGTTATAGATAACCGCCGGCAGCTCCGGCGCGGCGGCAAGGATGGCTTTAAAGTGTTCTTTTTGCGCCGCGATCACCGAACCGCGCGATAGCACCCGCGGAATAACCATCAGGCCTTTGGCCCCAACGCTCTGCGCGTGGGCGGCATGGGCCACCGCAGCGGCGGTATTCACCGCGCCGGTGCCGACGATGACCGGAATGCCGGCCTGGGTCAGGCGCTCCACCCCTTCCATGCGCTGCGCGTCGGTCAGCAATGGCCAGTCGCCCATCGAACCGCAATAGACCACCGCCGACATACCCGCGCCGATCAATTCCTGCGCTTTACGCACCAGGGCATCAAAATCGGGCTGCCTGGCCTGTGTGCAAGGCGTCATCAACGCCGGGATCACCCCGGAAAATATATCTGCTTTCATACTACCTCTCCAATGATGGTTCTTAACGGACGGCGTAACGGGATTGCCGGTGCCGTTGGGTTACCGGCGCGCCGCGCCGGTCAGCAATGCCGGATCTATGGCGGAAATGGCCTGCCTGAGCGCCGCTTTCTGCACGGTGGAATAAGGCGGAATCGGCGCGCGCACCGGCCCGACGCTCAGCCCCAGGATTTCACAGGCGGCCTTGATGCCGCTGTTGTAGCGGCCCGCGCCTAGCAGGCGGATCAGCGGATACACTTGCCGCCAGAGATCCGCAACCGCCTGGTCGTCGCCGCTTTCGCTCGCGCGCTGTAATTTCACCAGCCCCGGCGCCATAAAATTGCCGGTGCCCATCACCATGCCGGGCGCTTTCAGCATCAGCGCGGGCAGCATCAGCACGTCTTCGCCGTTGAAAAAAGTGATTTCATCGGCATGATCCATCAGCAGCGCGCTCATTTGCATGATGTTGGCCGACGAATCCTTGACGTATTTGACCTGCGGTATCTCCCTGGCCAGTTTTAGCAGGAAATCCACGTCGAGATGCAGACCAGTGGCCGGGGGAAAGTTGTAAGCGCAAATGGGCAGGCTGGTGGCCGCGGCGACTTCGGCGTAATACGCGAACGCCTCATCAAAACCGATGGGCTCATAGTAGGGGGTCGCCAGCATGATGGCGGTGGCGCCCACGCTTTCGGCGTGCCTGGAAAATGCAATGGCTTCCCGGGACGAGGTTGCGCCGGTATGGGCCAGTACCGTGGCCTTGCCAGCCGCCTGCTCGGCCACGATCGCGACTAAACGTAATCTCTCCTGGTGGGAAAGGACAGAAAACTCGCCGGTACCGCCGGCAGGAACAAAACCATCGACGCCGTCAGCGATATTTTGGTCTACGAGCTTGCGTAGCGCCGCTTCATCGATACCTTCACCGTCAGCGGTGAACGGCGTAACAATAGCGGACAGTACTCCCTTAAGGATCATAAGCTGAATCTCCATTGATAAAAGTCAGAGGGGCGGAAAACCATCGGCGAGCTCGTCTTCCGAGTCCGCCGCAATAGTCAGAAAGCCGTTGATATAGGCACGCCCGGTCAGCGCCGGCGTAATAAACGTACGCGGGCCGGCGCCGCGCACCTGCGCAGCCGTTACCGTAAAAGTGGAACCGATAATGCTCTGCGTGGTGACGGTATCCTGCGGCCGGACCTTGCCTTCGGTGACCAGTTTGGCGAACAGCGCGCTGGTCCCGGTACCGCAAGGAGAACGGTCTATAACGCCCGGCGGCGCCACCACCACGATTTTCGCCCGCAGGTGTTGCGCGGGATCGCAGCGGTAAAACAATACCTGATAGACATCCAGCGCCGCGCCGGTAAGCGGATCGGTGACGCCTTCCCTGGTATAGGCCTCGCGCAGCAGCCGGGCCAGGCGGACAATTTCAGTGGCGTTGTCGCGATCGAGCGACAGGCCGATGCTCTCGGCGGCCACAGAAATATAATAATCGCCGCCATAAAGCAGCTCGACCTGAACCAGACGGCCTTCCAGCCGGCATTCCCCCCGGCCGACCACAAAAGATTCAACGTTGGTAAGCGTTACGGTCGTGAATTTTTCGCCCTCACGCCTGGCCGTCACGCCAACCGGCCCCGCTGGCGTGCGAATGCGAAATGACGTGCTGTCCGCGCGCTCGCGCCACAGATTGGGCAAAAGATTCAGCTCGACTATCACCGAGGCGAAGCCAATCATGCAGTGTCCGCACATCGGCGGGTACGAACCGGGTTCCAGGATCACCGCCCCGATATCGCAGCCATCTTCCTGCGACATAATCGGCACTACGGCACAGGTGAGCCCGCCGCCGCGCGGCTCGTGCACTAGACGGCGCCGCCAGTGGTCGGCCCGGTCGCGCAGCCAGCGCCGCGCGCCGTCAACGGTTGCCGCCTGCGCGGGCAAATCAATACCCGAGAGCACGATGCGCGTCGGATTGCCGCCGGTGTGCGAATCCACCGCGAATATCACCTGCCGATCCCGGCGGCTAAGCCAATCGATGGCGCTTTGCGGCAAGGCGCGGTTATCGGCCATGGTTTTCCACCCGGAACAGCGGCGCGCCTAATGACCGGGCATCAACGGCGATCCCTAGTCCGGGCGCGGTGGGCGCTTTGCCCCGTCCCCGCACGGAGCGCGGGGCATAACCGGCGACATGCTCAAGCGTCCAGTCGTTGAAAAAGGAGGCGTGCATCAGCGCATCCGCGCGGGTACTGGCGGCAACGTGCGCTACTGCGGCGGTGGTCACATCGCCGCCCCAGACATCCTCAATACAAACCGTCATGCCTAAATCCTGCGCCTGGTCACGCATACGCACCGCGCCGGTGATGCCGCCTACCCGCGCCAGCTTGATATTGACCGAGACTGCGCCCGCGTCGTATTTCGCCCGGTACAGCTCCGCGGCATTGATCACCGACTCGTCCATCACTAGCGGCAGCGAACTCATGCGCTGCACCAGCGCACAATCGGCGGTATCGCGGCAGGGTTGCTCGATAAAAATATTCAGGCCGGCCAGTTCCCGCACCGCGATCGCCGCCGACTGCAGATTCCAGCCGCCGTTGGCGTCGGCGACGATCGTCACATCATCGCGACAGGCTTCCACGACGCTGCGGGTCCGCGCGGCATCATCGAAAGGATCGTTGCCCACTTTCAGTTGAAAACGGCTGATGCCCGCCTCCCCGCGCATGCGCACAAAGGCGGCCATGTCGCCGGGGGATGACAGGGGCACCGCTTCATATAAAGGAAAATCCGGCTGGGTCACGCCGCCCAGCAGCGTGGCGATCGGCAGGTTCGCCATTTTGCCCAACACATCCCAACAGGCTATATCGATGGCGCTTTTGGCGCTGTTTTGACCCAGCAGGCAGGCATTCATGCGTTGATGGATGACCGCCAGGTTGGTGGGGTCCAGCCCCAGCAGCGCGGGCGCCATAAGGCAAATCCCCGCGCGCGTCCCTTCGGCGAAATCCGGCAGATAGGTGCCGCCGAGGGTGCAGCTTTCCCCCCAGCCTTCCAGCCCCTCACTGGTAATAATCCGCACCAGCGTGGATGCCTGTCGCTGAGCGGCGCGGCCTTGGGACATCACGTATTCGCCATGGGCGTAGGTCAGTTGATAGCCGTAAACTTCAATTGCCGCGATCTTCATTGTGCTCTCACTTATAGTGATTGGTTATGGGTAATATATTACATTCAACGTTAAGTCTGTCAATGCGCTTTTTCAAACACGGCGTTATGCAAACAGCTCGGCAAAATGCGGATTTAAAAACAGATCGAGCGGGTCCATCTGCCGGCGAATTTGTATAAAACGCGTGTAATCGGGGTAAAGTTCGCTCACCCGCCGGCGGTCGAGAAAGTGCAGCTTGCCCCAGTGCGGCCGGGCCGAAAGCGGTCGCAAAGTCTGATCCACCGCCTGCAAGAAGGGACAATAATTGCTGCCTATGGCGCCTGAAACGGAGATGGACGTGCTGTCACGGCCGCTCTGCGGCGAAATATAGCCGGTATCGGCTTTCTGCCAGCGGACCTGCAGCGGCGAGATCTCATGGGGAAATCCGCTGCGCATCAGATATTGCATGCGTTCGACCGCCTCCCGCGCATCGGCGGCGTCCACCATGTACTCCAGTTCATGGAATTGCGCATCGGTAGTGCCATCGGGATAGATGCGATACGCCCGATCCGTGCGCCGATTCATTGCGCCCTGAGGGAGGTCGGGTCCATCGGCGGACACTTCCCGCAGCAGTTTGACAAAGCAGTGATCGGCCGGCACCTCGCCCAGTTGGTACATCTGGGCGGAATGCGCGCTGGGCATCCACCAAAAAGAAAAATGCCGGTATGCGCCGAGCAGGTAATCCCACTGGCGCAGCACCTCCGACATGGGCAGAATGATATTTTCCTCTTTTAGCCGGTAGGCTGGGACCAGTTGTAAACCGACGCGCACCACCGGCCCGAGCAAACCGAGCGAAACCTGGCCTGCGCGCAGATAATCAGCGGTTTCACCATCGATATCCACCACCTCCCCGAGCCCATTGACGATACGCAGGCTGACCACCTTTGATGACAGCGACCCAAAAGCGGTGCCCGAACCTTTGGTGCCGGTGGCGACGGCGCCGGCGATGGATTGCACGTCGATATCCCCCTGGTTTTCAAGCGACAGTCCCGCGGACCACAGCGGTTCGCCGAGGGCGGCAATGGAGGAACCCGCCGCGACCTGCGCCTGTTGATGCCCCTTATCGATGGCGATGACGCCGCTCAGCGCGCTGAGATCGAGCAATAAACCACCCGTGCGAACGATAGGCGTAAACGAGTGGCCGCTGCCGGCAACCCGCACAGGCTGTCCTTGGCTTACCGCCTGGCGAATGCCTGCGATTGCCTCCTCTTCGCTTGCCGGCCGGAAACAGTTGTCCACGGTGAAGGTTTGATTGCCACCCCAGTTGGTCCATTTGAATTGAGACATCGTCATCACTCCCATTTTTGCGCGATTGAACTTGACGGATAAAAACTAAACTAACATTATGTAAACGGCTACCGGTTATCGATTACCGTAAAGTCTCACATACATCCATAGCGAGTTTCAAGTATGTTTAGGGGAACGAAAGTGACACAGACACAATTGTTAAATCGGCAGGTAGTGGGAGACATCGGAGAACATCAGAGCATGCCCGTGGTGCCGTTGAAATATCATGGGCGTTGGATTGCGGCGGGACTTCTTATCATTGTGGCGGCGGGGTTGATCGTTTCACTTATCACCAATCCGCGTTATCAATGGCAGGTGGTTTCCCAATACCTTTTCGATGCTTCGATTCTCTCTGGCCTGATGGCAACCGTCTGGCTGACACTCGCCGCCATGAGCATCGGCGTGGTATTAGGTACGCTGCTCGCCCTGATGCGCATGTCAAAAAATCCGGTGCTCAACAGTATCTCCTTTATCTATTTATGGATGTTTCGCGGCACGCCGCTGCTGGTGCAACTGATATTTTGGTACAACCTGTCCGCGCTTTATCCGGAGATTACCATTGGTTTTCCGTTCGGGCCCAATCTAGGCACCTTTGACGCCAATCAGTACATTACGGTCTATGCCGCGGCGCTGCTTGGCCTGGGGCTGAATGAAGGAGCCTATATGTCCGAGATCGTGCGGGCGGGCTTGAATTCAGTGCCTGGCGGACAACGGGAAGCGGCGGAAGCGCTGGGCATGTCAAGCTTTCGCGTGATGGTGAAAATCATCCTGCCGCAGGCGATGCGCATTATCATTCCGCCAACCGGCAACCAGCTGATCGGCATGCTCAAGACCACTTCCCTCGTCAGCGTGATCGCCCTGCAGGAATTGCTCTACTCCGCGCAGCTCATCTATACCGCGAACTTCCAGACCATCCCGCTGCTGATTGTGGCCTCGCTATGGTATCTGGTGCTCACCTCTGTTCTTTGCGTGCTGCAGCACTATACCGAGAAGCATTTTTCCAAAAGCGATCATCATTCCCAGGCGCTGCCAGCGCCGGCGGACGAGAAACTTGACGATCACACAGTAAGGAATGCCTGACTATGCCTTTTTCCCCATCTTCCCCGCACGGACACCACTTTGCGGTAGTGGCGCGCGGCGTCGAGAAATCATATGGCCATCTGCCGGTGCTCAAGGGCATTGACCTGACCGTCGAATACGGCAACGTATGCTGCATCCTCGGACCTTCCGGATCGGGTAAAAGCACATTTCTACGCTGCATGAACCATCTTGAGCGTATTGAAAAGGGGTTATTGCAGGTCGGCGGCGAAACGGTCGGCTATCGCGAACACAACGGCAAGCTTTATGAGATGAAAAAGTCCGAAGTGGCCCGGCAACGGGCCGATATCGGCATGGTTTTCCAGAGCTTTAACCTGTTCCCCCATATGACGGTAATGGAAAACATCATTGAAGCGCCGATGCACGTCAAAAAAATCCGTAAATCACACGCCGTCGAACAGGCGATGGTGATGCTGTCCAAGGTGGGGCTGACCGGTAAGGCCAATGCCTATCCCCGTACGCTCTCCGGCGGCCAGCAGCAGCGCGTCGCCATTGCCCGCGCGCTGGCGATGAAGCCCAAATTGATGCTGTTTGACGAGCCGACCAGCGCCCTCGATCCCGAACTGGTCGGCGAAGTGCTGAGCGTCATGCGCGAACTGGCCGACGAGGGCATGACCATGATCGTCGTGACCCATGAGCTTGGTTTCGCCCGCGAAGTTTCCGACCAGGTGGTCTTCATGGACAACGGCGTGGTGGTAGAGCAAGGCAACCCGACTGAATTTTTCAGCCATACCAAAAATGAACGCGCCAAAGCCTTTCTTGGCAAAGTGCTATAACATCCCTTCTGGAGTGCATATGATTGCTTTACCTGACACTGTACGGACCCGCGCTTTTATCAACGGCGAATATGTCGACGCTGAACACCAGCGGGTCTTCGATAACTTTAATCCCGCGACCGGTAAACTGCTCAACCAGATTGCCGCCTGCTCCGCCGCCGACGTTGATAAAGCGGTTAAGGCCGCCCGCGCCGCCTTTGAGCGCGGTGAATGGAGCCGCATGGAGCCGCGCGAGCGTAAGCGCATCCTGCATACTTTTGCCAATCTTATCGAACAACATGCCGCCGAGTTAGCCCTGCTGGATTCGCTGGATGCCGGCAAGCCGTTGGCGGATTGCGAAAATTTCGACCTACCCGATGTGGTCAACAACATTCGCTGGTATGCCGAAGCCATCGATAAGGTCTTCGGCAAGATATCGCCCACCGGCGCGGGCAACCTTGGCCTGATTATTCGTGAACCGGTGGGCGTGGTCGGCATGGTATTGCCGTGGAACTTCCCTGCCGCCACCTTGTCATGGAAAATTTCGCCGGCGCTGGCGGCTGGCAACTCGCTGGTGATCAAGCCGGCGGAACTGGCCTCGCTGTCGACGATACGTATCGCCGGGCTGGCGCGGGAAGCGGGCATCCCCGCAGGCGTATTCAACGTGGTGCCCGGCTTAGGCCATATCGCCGGTAAAGCCTTAGGGCTGCATAACGATGTCGATGCGCTGACCTTCACCGGCTCAACAGAAATCGGCCGGCAGTTCCTGCGCTACGCCGCCGACAGCAACCTGAAGAAAGTGGTGCTGGAATGCGGCGGCAAAAGCCCGCAGATCGTCATGGCGGATATGGCGGAAGACCTGGACGCCATCGCCGAAAACCTGGCCAATGCGGCATTCTGGAATATGGGGCAAAACTGCACCTGCGGTTCGCGCATCCTGGTGCACTCCGCCATTAAAGAACCCTTTATGAAGGCTTTTATCCGGGCCGCGCAGGTATGGAAAACCGGCGACCCCACCGACCGCGCCACCAGGCTGGGGCCACTGATCGAGCCTGACGCGCTGGCGCGGGTATTGAGCGCCATCGCGCAGGCCCAACAGCAAGGCGCCACTGTGCTGCACGGCGGTAGCCAGGTGCGGCAGGATAGCGGCGGCTGGTTTGTCGAAGCCACGATTATTGATGGCGTCACGCCGGATATGGCCTTGGCCCGGGACGAAATCTTCGGTCCGGTGGTGGCGATCCTCACTTTCGACAGCGAGGAACAGGCGGTAAAAATCGCCAATGACTCCGCTTATGGCCTGGCGGCTACGGTATTTTCCAATGACATCAACATCGCCGTGCGCATGGCGCGTCAAATACAGGCCGGCACCGTGGCGGTTAACGGTTACGGTGAAGGCGATATCACCACGCCGTTTGGCGGCCTCAAAACCTCGGGATTCGGCGGCTATGACAAAGGATTCGAAGCCTTTGATCAATACACCCAAATGAAAACCATCTGGGTAACCCTCAGTTGACGCTGAACGCGGCACCGTCCGCCGGCGCTGATCTTATTTTCAACACGTATCAAGGTTCCGCTATGCAAATTCTGGGTGAAAACTTTATCCGCGGTGAACGCAGCCGGCAAAACAGCGTCACGCTGGCCAGTTATGATGCATTTACCGGCGAGGCGCTGCCCTACACTTTTTATCAAGCCACGGAGCAGGAAGCCGTCCAGGCCTGCCTGGCCGCCGAACAGGCTTTCCCAGCCTATCACAGCGCGCCTGCGCGTGACCGCGCCCTTTTTCTCGATGCCATTGCCGATAGGCTGGATGCGCTGGGCGATGAGTTTATCCAGCTGGCGATGCGGGAAACAGCGCTGCCTGAAGGCCGTATCCGCGGGGAGCGCGCGCGTACCAGCGGGCAAATGCGGCTGTTTGCTTCCGTGCTGCGGCGCGGGGATTGCTTTGGCGCCCGTATCGATACCGCGCTACCGCAGCGCGCCCCGCTGCCGCGCCCCGATGTGCGTCAGATAAAACGGGGCATCGGGCCGGTGGCGGTGTTCGGCGCCAGTAACTTTCCCCTCGCCTTCTCCACCGCCGGCGGCGATACCGCCTCCGCCCTGGCGGCGGGCTGTCCGGTAGTCATGAAAGCGCATAATGGCCATATGGGCACCGCCGATTGCGTGGCTAACGCCATCGTGCTCGCCGCCCGGCAAACCGGCATGCCTGCCGGAGTGTTCAATATGATTTATGGCGGCGATATCGGACAAGTCCTGGTGCGGCATCCGGCTATTCAGGCGGTGGGGTTTACCGGTTCGCTGAAAGGCGGCCGCGCGTTATATGATCTGGCCGCCGCGCGCCCCGATCCGATCCCCGTGTTTGCCGAAATGAGCAGCATTAACCCGATGATCCTGCTGCCCGGCGCGCTGGCGGCGCGCGGCGAGGGGATCGCCCGTGAGCTGACGGCTTCCGTGGTCGCCGGCTGCGGGCAATTTTGCACCAATCCAGGGTTAATAATCGGTATATCTTCGCCTGACTTCAGCGCTTTTTTGCAGATGATGCGGCAAAATATCCGGCGCAGCCCGCCGCAAACCATGCTCAACCGCGGCGTACTCGCCAGCTATGAAAACGGACTCGCGCAATTACATCAACACCAGGGCATCACCCATCTCGCCGGGGAGCCGCAGCAAGGTATGCAGGCGGTGCCCCAGCTGTTCCAGGCGCAATCCGGTTTGTTGACCACAGGCGATCCACTGTTGCAGGAAGAGGTTTTCGGGCCGGTGACCATCGCCGTCGCCGTGGCGGACCATGCCGAGCTGACGCGGGCCCTGACGGGGCTGCGGGGGCAGTTGACCGCGACGCTGGTGGCGGAAACGGAAGATTTGCGCCATTTTGCCCATCTGGTTCCTTTACTGGAACGCAAAGCCGGCCGCCTGCTGTTAAATGCTTATCCCACCGGCGTCGAAGTCTGTGACGCCATGGTACACGGCGGCCCCTGGCCGGCGACCTCCGATGCCCGCGGTACCTCGGTGGGCACGCTGGCAATCGATCGTTTCCTGCGCCCGGTCTGCTATCAGGATTATCCGCAGGAATTACTGCCCGATGCGCTAAAAGATGACAACCCGCTGAATCTTTCGCGTTTGGTCAACGGCGTTTACACGCGCGAAAAAATCCGTGCTTAATCAGGTGGCGACGTAAGAAAAGATAACGCTTATCACGGTGCGCTGCGCCCCGAAGGCCAAATGATCTTCGGGGCGTTTTTTTTGATAACCGATACGCTTTGGCGTAACAGGCGCTGGCATAGGTGCGTTTGCCGCGTGGCATGGCACCGCTATTCCTGTACATCCATTCCTAGGCGGTCCGGTTTGCCGGCGGCAACGCATCGCTGCCGTAGCCGACGCCGAAACCCTCGGCAAAAGGGTCTTCGGGATCAAGCAGGAAGGTCGATTGCGCAATAATATGGGCGCGGCCGCGTATTTTCGGGATAATGGCTTCGACATGGGGAGTCAGCTTCGTCGTCTCCTCGAAAGTACCCTCAAAGACTGAACCGATAATGCTTTCGTGCCGGAACCTGTCGCCTAGCCCCTGCTGGCGGCGATAAAAGCGCTGGGCCATGCGCGCCGACGTTCCCGTGCCGCCGGGAGATCGGTCAACGCCTGCTTCGCCGAAAAACACCAGGTTACGGTAGCTGCCGGCGCTGTTTTGCTCTTCGGTGAAAATCACCATCGGCACGTGGCAAGCCTTGCCGGTGGCGGGATCGATGATATGCAGATCGCGATTGACGCTATCGCGAATGGCGCGACCCGCGCTCACCAGTTGCTCCGCATACGCCGGTTGCACCGCCAGCCCCAAACTTGATGCGGCGACCAGCGCATAGTAATTCCCGCCGAAGACGATATCCAGGGTAACGGGACCGCGCGCCGGCAAGTCCACCACCTGGTCTGGGGCCACCATATAAGAGGCGACGTTTTGGATGGTGACCCCTTTCACCACGCCATTAGCGACCTCGACTTCCGCGGTGACCAGGCCGGCGGGGGTATCAAATGAGATGCGCGAAAGGGGTTCGGTCACCTCGACATACCCGTTTTCCACCATCACCGTTGCGGCGCCGATGGTTCCCGCGCCGCACATTAACGGCCACCCGCCGGTTTCGATAAAGACGATGCCAATGTCGGCCCGTGGATCGCAGGGCTGCATCAAGATGCTGCCGCACATTTCCGAACTCCCGCGCGGTTCATACATGAGTAGCTTCCTGATGGCGTCGTGATGCTCCATCAGATAGGCGCGCTTTTCGCTGATACGCGCGCCGGGAACGGGCGCGACGCCGCCGATAACCACCCGTGCGGGCGCGCCGGCGCTATGGGCATCAATCACGGAATACTGGACGCTTGACTTCATATGTGATCCTTACCGTCTGAAAAAACGGGACGCTTCGCATCCGCCGCATAGCCGACCCCAAATCCCTCCTGGAACGGATCCTCCGGATCGACAAAAAAGTTGCGCAGGCCAATAACAAACGCCCGCCCTGTGATAAGAGGTAGCACCATTTCTTTTCCAGCCACGATGTGTACGCCGGTCAGCTTGCCGGTGAAACGGGAGCCGATAATGCTTTCATGGACAAAGGTTTCATCCAATGCCAACGCACCCCGCGCATACAGCTGCGCCATGCGCGCCGATGTCCCCGTCCCGCCGGGAGAACGATCGACACCGGCTTCACCAAACAACACCAGATTTCGATGGGTGCCCGGATGCGAGCCAGGCCCGGTGAAAATCACGTTGGGGATCGGCGTCGCCCCCGTTTCCAATGGATGCCTGACGGCGAGGGTGGCGTTAGTGCTTTCCCGTACTTGCCGGCCAATCAACACCAGCCGTTCCGCACAGGCCGGGACCAACGCCAGATCGAAGCGGTCAGCGGGGACAATGACGTAAAAATTGCCGCCATAGGCAATATCGACATCGACACGACCCTGTCCGGGCACATCGATCTGGTGGTCCTTGACCGCGAGGTATGACGGCACATTAGAGAGCGAGACGCCCTGGACCGCGCCGTCTTTAAGAGCAATATGCGCCGTCACCAGACCGGCCGGCGTGTCAAATACGATCTGCGCGCGTGCGCCGGCCGCTTTAAACATGCCGGTCTCGATCAACGCGGTCGCCGCGCCGATGGTGCCTGCGCCGCACATGGTCAGCCAGCCGCCGCTTTCGATAAACACAATACCCACATCGGCGCGCGGATCGCAGGGCGCCATAATCAGGCTTCCGCTCATCTGTGAACCGCCGCGGGGTTCATACATCAGCAGCTTGCGCACATGATCATAGTGAGCAGCCAAGTACAGCCGCTTTTCATTCATGGTATTGCCCTTGGCTTGCGGGACGCCGCCGATCACAACCCGCGCTTGCGCTCCGGCGGCGTGCATATCAACAACAGAATAGTGAGATCTTGAATGCATCAGGTCTCCTGGGGGATAAAAGAAGCGATAATATCTACCTATCAGAGCGTTGGATAACCTTTACTCGATGGTATAAGCCGGCAGGGCGTCGCCTTGTTTATAGATAGTGGGATCAGTGATCATGCCGTAATCCGTGCCCCACCGCTTATGGATTTGCGCATATTTTCCCGACGCGATCAGGTGCACATAGGCGGCCTGCAGGGCTTGCAGCAACCCCGCGCTTGACTCATTGCGCGCCACGGCCGTGGCGCAGGGACCACCGCCCACACGGCCTGTAGGCACAAAAGGCTGTCCCGACGCCACCAGGGTTAACCCCACTTCGCGGCCGGTCAGCACCGCCTCGACGCGTTTGCTGGCGAGCGCAAGCACGGCATCCGCCATTTGCGGAAAGACGCTGACCTGAGGCGCCGGTTTGCCTTCATCCGCACAGCGCGCCTTGCCGGTTTCCATGGCGGGAACGCCGGAAGACCCCCCCAGGATCGCTATCTTATGCCCGCAGACATCCGCGATGCTTTCAGGCATATATTTGCTGCCTTTATTCACCACGAACGCATCGAAATTACTCCATTCGGTGACAAAGTCGGCAACTTCGACACGGTCTTTGCGCACGAAAAACTCGCCCATGCCGATATCGTATTTCTGTGCCTGCAGCCCTAACAGAATCGCGGGGAAATCCATACCCTGGATCTCCGCTTTCAGCCCCATCGTTTGGGCGACAGCGCTAACCATCTCCGGAATCATGCCGACAGTTTTCCCGTTGGCGACAAAAGAAAAAGGCTGGTATTTTGTCATGGTGGCGACGCGGAGCACCCCGCGTTTTTTTATCGCCTCGGGCACCAGCGCGACAATCTCGGGCACAGCCGCAATGCCGCCCTCCTCACCGGTGGGCATGCTGTTGGCGGGCGCCGCATATGCATATGTTGAGGCGGCACACAGCATCAGCGCGGAACCGACCCATGCCACGCCGATAGTTTTTCGAAAGCGCATTACCCTTCTCCTCAGTCAGTTGTTATCTGTAAGGTGTTATATATTACCGATAGACGATAGCATGTTACGATTTTGTGTCAATCCCTTTCCCCGTCGCCATGATCGGCGCCAGGCTTATCCGCCTTGCTGCGGCCTGGCTAAGTGGCCTTTTGCCGGCACACCCCGCCTCCCCTCCCCTTATTAACTTGTGATGAAACACACAGAAATTATCCCCTGCGCTGCCTATAGTTGTTCTATTAGATGATATCTAGTTCTATCAGACAGAACACGAGGCAATATTATGGCGCGAACAGAGGGGACAAATCCCCAACCCCTGGGCGTAACCCCCAGCGGCGTCGATGTGATCGATCGGGCGATGGCGCTGCTGTTCGCCTTCAGGCAAGAAGATCGGTCGTTAACCCTGACCGAACTCGCCAGGCGCACCGGCTTGTATAAAAGCACGGTGCTCAGGCTGGCGGCGGCGCTTTGCCATCACCGGATGATGATCCGCCTGGAGGATGGCCGTTACAGCCTCGGCTCCGCCACCTTCAGCCTGGGAAACCATTACTTAGCCCACCTGAATCTCAGCGATGTGCTGCTGCCGTTAATGCGTGAGCTTAATGAACAGCTTGGCGAAACCGTGTCTTTTCATATCCGGGAAGGGGATCACCGCTTGTGCCTGTTTCGGATTAATTCGCAATTTGCCGTGCGCGTAAACGTACAGCAGGGCGATGTGCAATCGCTTGAGCGTGGTGCCGGCGGCAGGATCCTGCTGGCCTTTTCCGGAGAGCCCGGCGACATCTACGAACAGGTGCGCCGGGCCCATACCTACGCGTCGCACGGCGAGCGCGACGAGGAAACCGCCGGCATTTCCGCGCCGGTATTCGGCCCCGGCCAGCGGCTTATCGGCGCGCTGGGCATCGTGGCGCCCATCAGCCGGCTGGACATGGCGTTGATGGCGCGGTATCGCCCCATCCTGCTGGAGATTGCCGCCCGCGCGACGGAACGGCTGGGGGGCGACGCGCTACCGCTGCTACGTGCAAAAGAGATAGCTGTTTAATACGTGCTCATCGTTTGGAGTTCGGCGCAAAACGAATCCCATGCTGTCGATAAGTGAAACGATATTGCCTGTAAAAGCCCTTTCAATACCGGGGAGACGGTTTATAACGCCGGTGGCGAAGGCATAAAGGGGACATGATGATGTTTCAATGGTTCACATCGCTTAACAAAATCGAAAAACGCACCTTCTGGGCCTGCTTCAGCGGCTGGGGGCTGGACGCCATGGATACGCAGATGTATGCCCTGTCCATCCCGACGCTTATCGCCCTGTGGGGCATGACCAAAGGACAGGCGGGCATCCTGGGCACCACCGTGCTGATCATGGCGGCGCTGGGCGGCTGGATTGCCGGTATTTTATCCGATCGCTATGGCCGGGTGCGGATCCTGCAGGTGACCATCGCCTGGTTTTCCCTCTTTACGTTCCTGTCGGCATTTACCGATTCCTTTTGGCAGTTGATGATCACCCGCGGCCTGCAGGGCATCGGTTTTGGCGGCGAGTGGGCGGTCGGGGCGGTGCTTATCAGCGAGACCATCAACGCCCGGGTGCGCGGGCGCGTGGTCGGCGCGCTGCAGGCGGGCTGGGCCATCGGCTACGGTATTACCGTTATTATTTCGACCATTATCTTTAATTCTTTTCCCGCCGATACCGCCTGGCGCATCCTGTTTGCCCTGGGACTGCTGCCCGCGCTGCTGGTATTGTGGATCCGGCGCAATATCCAGGAAGCGCCGCTGTATAAAAAAGAACATGCCGACGTCCAGGATCAGTCCAACAGTATTTGGGATGTTTTTTCCTCCCCTTATCGCGCCACCACCCTGAAGGCCATTCTGCTGACCTTTGGTATTTACGGCGGCAATTACGTGATGATTACCTGGCTGCCGGCTTACCTGAAACTGGTGCTGCATCTGTCGATTAACAACGTCGGCGGCTATCTGGCCATTAATATCCTCGGGTCGTTCGCCGGCGCCTTCCTTAATGGCTGGATGGCCGATGCGTTCGGCAGGCGTAAAACCTTTATGATCATCGCCTGCTGCCAGGCCGTGGCGGTAGGGGTCTATACGCTGGCGCCGATCAACCTGACCATCACCCTGCTGCTGGGATTTGTGCTCGGCACGCTGCAATCAGGCACCGCCGCAGGCACCGGCGCCTTTATCGCCGAACTGTTCCCCACCCGGGTGCGCGGTTCGGCGCAGGGCCTGTGCGGTAACGCCGGCCGCGCCCTGGGCGCGGTGATGCCGACCATGGTGGGATTACTGAGCATCAATATGGATTTGGGACCGGCCATGGGCATATGCGCCTGCGCGTCCTATGTCATCGTGGTGCTTGCCGCCATGATGCTGCCGGAAACCCGGGGGCGCGATCTGGGTCATATCGTCATGGCTGAAAACCACACCGCCGAGAGGGCAAAAATGCAATGATTATCGATATCCACGGGCACTACACTACCGCGCCGGATGCCCTTGAGGACTGGCGCAAGCGCCAGGTGGCCGCCCTGACCGACCCCGCTTCCGGCATCAGCGCCGCCGATTTGCGTATCACCGATGAGCAAATCAGGGCAAGCATCGAGCAGAACCAACTGCAAAAAATGCGCGAGCGCGGTATCGACGTAACCCTTTTTTCGCCGCGCGCCAGCTTTATGGCCCACCATATCGGCAACGCCGCCACCAGCGCGGCGTGGGCCGGGATCTGCAATGAATTATGCTATCGGGTCAGCGCGCTGTATCCGGCCTTTTTCGCCGGCGCCGCCATGCTGCCGCAGTCGCCGGGCGTCGACACCCGCTCATGCCTGGCGGAAATGGATCGCTGCGTGCGGGAGTACGGTTTCGTCGCCATCAATCTTAATCCGGACCCCTCCGGCGGCCACTGGACGTCGCCGCCCTTGTCCGATCGATATTGGTATCCGATTTACGAAAAAATGCAGGAATATGATCTGCCGGCGATGATCCACGTCAGCACCAGCTGCAACCCGGCGTTTCACACCACCGGCGCCCATTACCTGAACGCCGACACCACGGCCTTTATGCAGTGCCTGGCCTCGGATCTGTTTACCGATTTCCCCCGGCTGCGCTTTATTATTCCCCACGGCGGCGGCGCCGTGCCCTACCACTGGGGCCGCTTCCGTGGACTGGCGCAGGCGATGCGCATCGACGATATCGAGGAAAAGCTGCTGAACAATATTTTCTTCGATACCTGCGTCTACCATCAGCCGGGCATCGACCTGCTTACCCGCGTGATCCCCGTCAGGAATGTGCTGTTCGCCTCGGAAATGATCGGCGCGGTCAGGGGTATCGACCCGCAAACCGGGTTCGCGTTTGACGATACCCGCCGTTATATTGAATGCGCCCGGCTTGACGACGCTGAACGCCAGCTGATATTCGAGGGCAATGCACGCCGCGTCTATCCCCTTCTCGATCAACGACTTAAGGCCCAGGGCCGTTAAGGAGGCAGTATGCATACCCGAATCAATGCATTAGGTATAGTCAAACGCAACATCGAGCGCACCGATCCGGCCCTGGTCAGACGGCTGGGGGATTTTGGCGTGGCCACGCTGCATGAGGCCATGGGCCGCACCGGCCTTATGCGACCCCACATCCGCCCGGCCTTTGCCGGCGCCCGGTTATGCGGCAACGCGGTGACCGTGCTGGCCCAGCCCGGCGATAACCTGATGCTGCATGTCGCCGCAGAGCAGATCCGGCAAGGCGATATCGTGGTGGTGGCCTGTACCGTGGAAAACGGCGACGGCATGTTCGGCGAACTGCTGGCCACCTCTTACCGCGCCCGCGGCGCCGCCGGCCTGGTGAGCGAGGCGGGAGTACGCGATGTCGGCGCCCTGCGCGACATGGGGTTCCCGGTATTCTCCCGCGTCATCAGCGCCAAAGGCACCGCCCGCGCCACCCTGGGCTCAGTCAATGTGCCGGTGATTTGCGCCGGCGCGCTGGTCAATCCCGGCGATGTGATCGTCGCCGATGACGACGGCGTGGTGGTGGTGCCGCGCGACCTCGCCCGGCAAACGGCCGACGCGGCGCAGCAACGCGAAGATAACGAACAGGCGAAGCGCGAGCGCTTCGCTAAGGGCGAGCTGGGCCTGGATATGTATCATATGCGCGATATGCTGGAGCAGGCCGGGTTAAAGTATATCGATTAAAGCCCATAGGGATGGCCGGAAAGCGTATGAACCCTCTCAGCGTCCCCCCGGCAGCATCAGCATGGCTGTTAAGACCATAAGCGCGGCAGTAGGCAGATGGATGCCGAAGGCGCTTTTGGCGGAGCCTTTCGCGGCGAGAATAAGCAGCATGTCGCCGACCGGAATAAGGGCGCCCACCAACAGGATAAGGCCGACGCCGCGCGGGGTATCCCACGCCATGAACGCCAGTACCATGAATCCCGTCGTCAGGTCGCGCACGCCCTTCAGGCGCAGCCACCATGGAATGTTGACGCCGCTTTCCGGCAGCGGCAGGCCGAAACTGCGGGTCGCGGCGGTGGGGTTCACCATATAGAGGCTGCCAATCGCGATAATCGCGAGTGCCAGGAACAGCGCCAGTCCGAACGTTAGCCAATGCATTTGAGTGTCCCAGGGTGGTAATATAGCAATAGAATATAATCTATCATTGCTAGATTATCAAGCCATCGTATAATAACCGGCAATGACGGCTAAGGTGGTCCGGGAGATAAAAGCATGAGTATCGCCGAGCGGAAAGGCAGGCAGCGGGCGGAACGCGAATCCCGCATTATCGCGGCAGCGCGCGCGATCGCAGAGCGCGAAGGATGGAATGCGGTGACCATCCGCCGCCTGGCACAAGAGATAGAATACAGCCAGCCCGTGCTTTATTCACATTTCGAGAACCGGGATGCGATTGTTGCCGCCGTGGCGATCGAGGGTTTCCAAGAGATCACCGCGGCGCTTCGTGCCGCGGCGCGTGAATCGGACGGACAGCGGAACGCCCTGGAGAATGTCGCCATGGCTTATCTCGGCTTTGCCTTCCGCTGGCCCGCGCTCTACGAGGCCATGTTTGTCCTCCCGACCCCTCTGCGGTTCGCCGAGGCGGATACCAGGCCGGAACTGCGGGCTGCTTTCGACGCCATCGCGACGGTGGTCACGCCGTTTTGCGCCGACGCAGAGGTCATGACCGAGACGTTTTGGGCGACCCTGCATGGCCTCGCCGAACTCGAGCGTTCAGGTCGAATCAGGCCCGGCGCGCGGGTTGAACGCATCCTGCTCGCCGTGCGGGCGCTGCTCGCGTCCCGCAACGATGCTCCCGACCCCGGCGAACAGCCGGGACCCGCATAATCCCGCCGCCTGTCAGTGGGAAGCAGAGGTACTGCGCTCGGCACGAACGGCGGTGCCCAGCGCGCTTAGCATCACATCGCGGGTATGGTTCAGATGTTCAGACAAAATAGACACGGCACGGTCCGCGTTGCCGTCTAATATTGCCTGCAACAGTTCATTGTGATCGCTGTTGCGTTCCCCCTGCTCTGTTGAAACCGGTAAAAGCACCCGCTGATAAATTGAAAACGCCTCGGCAAGCTGTTTGACCATCAAAAAAAGCCATTTGCTGCCGCAGTTTTCCATCATGATAAAATTGAACACCTCATGGCGCGTATGCCATTCAGGATTAAATTTGTCCGGCGACTCAGGTAAGGTCTGGGGAGTATGGACCAGGCGGTGATTAGCGGCGATAAGGCGCGCCTGCCACTCAATATCCCCGCTGGCGATCGACTTGCGCAAGGCAATCCCTTCCAACGTAATCCGCTGTTCCGTTAAATCGATAAGCTCGCCCGCATTCAGCCCGCGCACGCTGAATCCTTGCTGCGGCGCAACGTCCACCAGCAATTCGCCCGCCAGGCGGCTCAGGGCCTCGCGTATGACATTCATGCTCACATCAAACCGCTGGGCAAGTTCGGAAATCTTAAGTTTATTCCCCGGCAGAAGCTGTCCGGTAAGAATCAAGCCCCGGACATGAGAATAAATCGTCTCATTTAGCGACCTTCCCTCTTTGAGAACCTTCATTTTCCTTCTCCAGTGAATTCTTATTTTTCAAATAGTTAAAAGCTTGCTCTGCTAATTAATTCCCATAATAACATAGCCAAAATTAAAAGGATATTCATACATAAAACTTATAATATGCTAAAAAATCCATTTTTTGCTTTAAAAAAGTTTTTTGCCGCGTATTATCAATTTCACCCCCACCGGTGTCAGCCAGGAGTCAGCATGAATGTTCCACTGAATAAGGCGTCCATTGAATTTGAAGGCATGCAGGCAGGCTATTACCACGCCGGGAAAGGCAAGCCGCTGATGCTGATTCATGGTTCCGGCCCTGGCGCCTCCAGTTTAGGCAACTGGAGCCGCGTGCTGGAGCCGCTGGGCCATGACTATCACATCTTCGCCATGGATCTTATCGGTTTTGGCATCAGCGATCGCAAGGCGGAACCACCCTACTTTGATTTCCCCCTGTGGATTCGCCAGGCTAAAGCGATGCTGGATTATATCGGCGCGGCCGAGATCGGCATCATCGGCCATTCGCTGTCCGCCGCCATCGCACTGTCACTGGCGTCTTCCGACAAGCGGGTGTCGGCAGTGCTGACCACCGGCGCTATCGGCGCGCCCTTCCTTGCCACGGCCGCGACTCAGCGCATCTGGCGCTGTCCGCAAAACCGGGACGAACTGATCGCCACGCTGGGTACGCTTATTCATGATCAATCGATCATTGATGACAACTATATCAAGGCAAGAGAGCCGGTCGTGTTTGCGCCCGGTTATGCCGAATATTTCAATGCCATGTTTACCGGCGAACCGCAGCGTTATGTCGAAATGACCACCCTGGGTGATGAGGTGTTGTCCGCTATTAACTGCCCGGTCGTCATGCTGCACGGGCGCGATGATATTCCTTTTCCCAAAAGTACCTCTGAATATTTATCAGCAAAGATTAAATATGCCGATTTACACATCCTGAGTGAATGCTCTCACTCTGTGGCATTTGAAAGAACCAGAGCCTTTATGGCGGCAGCGCATCAACTGTTTCAGTAATTCCATCGCTGCGCCCGAGATGACAAGAATAAAGCGATGTGCGTGGCGATAACGCATCGCCGCAATGCTTAATGACGGTCCGATAATAAGTCGGCTTTTCACTACAAAACACCCTTTCACAGGGAATTATGTTTGCTGTCCTGTCGCGGTATTACAACGAGGAAATTATAATGAATTGGCTGTCTCACTTTAAAAAACGCACGTCCCCTTTATTCTTTTCCTATATTCTGGCGTCAACGGCGCTATCAGCCTTTATGACTACCCCGGTAAAAGCAGAGGAAGACAGATTAGTCGGGTTGATTCCCGCGCTTAAAGCGGAAAAGCCGTTCAAGCTGGGGGTGACCGTAGTCCATCTGAACGATGATTTTTATAAAGGCATTATTTACGGCATTACCGATGAAGCCAAACGCTCCGGCGTGGACGTGGTCCAGGTGTCGGTGGCCGGCGCATACGGCAATGTGCGTGAACAGTTTGCCCAGCTGGAGGCGTTGAAAAGCATCGGCGCCGACGTGGCGGTGTTGGCCCCGGCCGCCTTCAACGGTTTTGACCCCATCATTAAATCCCTCAAAGCGGGCGGCATGAAGGTCGCATCGGTCGGCATCCCCGTGGACAGTAAAAATATCGACTTCGGCGTTCTGCAGGATGATACCTATATCGGCAAACTTATGGCGGACGCCGTCTGTAAATCCCCGGTCACGCCGAAAAATGTCGCCATGATCCCAGGACCCGCCGGGGCCGAATGGGTACGCCTTCGTTATGAAGGTTTCAAGGCGCAGGCAGGTAAATGCGCAACGCCCGTTTCCGTGGTTGAAACGGGATTTGGCGGCGGCATCGATCTGCAGGAAGGTCTGGCCAAGGCCTCCGACCTGATGCTACGCAACCCTGAGGTCAATTTTATCTATACCCCGCAGATTACGCTGGGCATGGGGGCGGTCCAGGCTATCCGCCAGCAGCACCGGCAGGCGTCCGTCGTGAGCTCGGCCATGGTTAAAAGGGCCGTGCCGATGATAGAAGACGGGAAAATGCTGGCCGTGGTATCCGAGCCGGGCATCATCATGGGACGCCTGATTGTTCAGTACGCCATCCGCGCCATGGCGGGAAAACCGCTGCCTAACCTGGCGCCGGCAGGTACCGATGGACTGAATTACGCCCATTACAATGTGCCGAATAAGGTGCTGGACAAGAGCAACGTGGCGACACATCCCTTTGAAACCTATGAAATCGCGCCGGCTGAATGGAAAGTGCCTGCAATGCAGTAAGCCTGGTACGAGGTAACAACGATGTCGACAGAACAGGTAACGGGTAAGGCGCTAAGTCAGGGAAGCTCGCCGCTGCTGCGGATCAGCGGCTTGTCCAAGCGGTTTGGCGCCACGCAGGCGCTGAACCAGGTTTCCATCCAGTTCCAGGCCGGGGAGATCCACTGCGTGCTGGGCGAGAACGGGGCCGGCAAGTCAACTATCGGCAAGATCATCAGCGGATTATATCCAGCAGACGAAGGCGCGATCTGGTATGGCGAACGGCAAGTCTCGTTCAGCAGTTCCCGTGAAGCGCGCCATGCCGGCATAGTGATGGTGTATCAGGAACTGTCCCTGGCGCCGAGCCTGTCGGTCCGCGCCAACCTGTGGCTGGGCGCGGAGAAAGGCAAAACGGTGTTTTCGTTTATCCGCAAAGCCCGGGAAGTCGCCCGGGTGCAGGAAGTCCTGGCCCAGCTTGGGCTGGCCGACATTGATATGGAACGGTCGGTAAGCGCTTTCCCGGTAGCCATACAGCAGCTTATCGAAATCGGGAAATCGTTACTGTCCCAGCCGCGGGTGATTATCTTCGACGAGCCGACGGCCATGCTGGGCGCCGTCGAGAAGGAACGCTTTTTCCGGGTGCTGGAAAAACTGCGGGCAGCGGGTCTGGCCTCGATTTTAGTGACTCATCATATTGATGATGTGATCGCGGTCAGTGACAGGGTCACTATTATGCGCAATGGACAAGTCGTGGACTCATTCCCCGTCGGCGGCGATGTGGATGCTGATGTCATTGTCTCGCGCCTTACGGGCAAGGCGCCCGGCAGCCACGAAATGAATGACAAAGGCAACCTGCGCTTCCCGCCCTTGCTCGACGTGGAAAACCTGCCGGTCAGCCGCGGCGGAACCCGGGTTTTTTCTGTCGGTCGCGGCGAAGTGGTTGGCATCTATGGGGTGGTCGGCTGCGGAGGCGAGGCCTTGCTGCATAACCTGGTCGGCTTCCTGCCCATGCCAGGCGACACCCCTCTCAGCTTCAAATTAGAGGGTTATGCATGGCGGCCCGCAAACGTGTCCGAGGCGCTGAAAAAAGGGGTTTCCTGGCTGCCTGCCGGCAGGGCGGCCAATGGCGTGTATCCGTCCCTGTCCATCGCGGAAAACTTGATGATGACCCAGTTAAAACGGTTCGCTCGCAGCGGATTCATCCGTATTGGCCGGGCAGAATCCATGGCGGACCAACTGCTGCAAGCCTGCGGCGTGAAATACGCTGATAAGCATGACCCGCTTACCAGCCTCAGCGGCGGCAACCAGCAGAAGGTTCTGCTCGCCCGGGCCATGGCCAGCGCCGGAAAAGTGCTGGTACTGGAAGAACCCACCGCCGGCGTCGATATCGCGGCCAAACATGAAATCCATCAGCGCATTCGCGCGCTGGCCTCGACCGGGGTATCGGTGCTGATGTTATCAAGCGATCTGGCCGAAACGATGGCGCTGTGCGACACGGTGTGGACAATGTTCCACGGCAGTATCGTCACGGCATACCGCAACCCTGACGAACATGACAAAGCGTCGATTATCGCAGACGTTGTCGGCCAGGCCGGTCAGGACCAGCCAGATCATTAACCCTTACGTAATGATGAAGCAGGAGTTTGCATCATGAGTACAAGCAGAGAAGCGGGGCTCCTGGCGTCGGGAAAAGGCGTGAAAACCAGACGATTTTCGCTTTCGGACTGGATGCTTCCCCTGTTGATTGTGTTAACCGCCGTCATCGCGGGCTTTATCCAGCCGAGATTTATGTCCGTCAGTAACGGGATAAATCTGGCCTGCCAACTGGCCCCTCTGCTTATTATCTCACTTGGCCAGGCCGTGGCCGTAATAAGGGGGGGACTGGATCTGTCGCTTTCTTCTGCCATGTCCCTCGCAGGCGTCGCGGGCGTGATGATCATGAATCAGTTCGGCGTCCCCGCGGGCCTGGTCGCCATGCTGCTGGTCGGCACGTTAACCGGCGCCGCGTCAGGCATCCTTATCGCGGTTTTTAATACCTCCCCCCTGGTGATTACCCTGGGGATGCTGTCCGTCGCTCAGGCATTCGCTTTAATATTGTCGGGCGGCGTGCCCATTTACGACGTTCCCGCCTCATATATCGAAGCCGTGGGCTATGGCACATTATTAGGGCTTCCCGTGATGGTATGGATTGCCATCGCCTTGACCATCATGATTGGCGTATTGCTCAAATACACGCTGTTCGGCCGCTATGTCTATGCCATGGGCTCCAATGTGTCCGCGGCGTCCAAATCGGGAATCAACGTAAAATGGAATACGGTCCTGGTCTATATGGTCAGCGGTTTCTGCGCCGGAACGGGGGCCATCATCTTAACCGCCTGGACCAGCTCCGCCCAGCCCATCGCGGCGGCGAACCTGACGCTGCAGTCCCTGGCGGCGGTCGTTCTCGGGGGCGTGGCGCTGACCGGCGGCGCAGGCAATCTTCGGCAGGTGATTACCGGTGTGGTGGTATTAACGCTGCTGTCAAACGTGATGAACATGGTAGGCGTATCCGCCTATTACCAGACGCTCGCCGTGGGTGTCGTCATTATTTTCGCCGTTATTCTCGATCGTTTCCGCCGCCATGATTCGCATTAACATTATATTGGCTTCATCCCTATTATCATCGAGGAGTATTACCGTGTCCGATAAGGTGCAATACATCAATCCGGAAAACGCCAGCCCCGCGCAAGGACTCTATTCTAACCTGACCAAAGTGAGCGCGGGAGACCTTTATTATATCTCCGGTCAACTTTCAGTAGGTTCCGATGGCGGCGTGGTAGGTAAAAACGATTTTGACGCGCAGTTTGCGCAGGTGTTTAACAATTTAGGCGCGGTGCTGGCAGCGGTAGGCTGCGATTACAACGATGTGGTGAAATTTAATACCTATCTGGTGGCATCCCAGCATATTGACGCTTTTATGAAAAACCGGAAAGAACTGTTTCCAACACTTTTCGCCACGCCGGATTATGCGCCGAATACGCTGCTGGTAGTGGACCGGCTGGTTAAAGAAGAATTCCTCATTGAAGTGGAAGCCGTGGCCCGCGCGCGCGATTAATTAATATAGCGTTTTTATTGTAAGGTAAAATATGAAACTGGTTACGTATCTGCTTTCCGGCGAGAAAAAAATCGGCGTAATTAACACTGCCGGAAAAGTAGTCGATGTCACTGATATTGTTGCTACCAATGATATGAATGTGCTGATTGACAGCTATGCGACATTTGCCGACAGGCTGCAACGCTACAGTGAACGTCCCGATGAGGATGGCCTGGCGCAGGAAGACGTGCGTTTACTGGCGCCGATTCCCTGTACCCGGCGCAATATTTTTTGCGTCGGCAAAAATTACTCGGCCCATGCGCAAGAGTTTGCAAACAGCGGGTTTGATTCGAGCGCCGCGGCGGGAAATGTCCCCGCGCATCCTATTATCTTCAGCAAACCCTCCACCTCGGTCAGTGGCCCCGGCGACGAGGTAGACAGTACGCTTGATCCCTACCATACCCTCGATTACGAAGCCGAGTTAGCCGTGGTGCTGGGCAAAAAAGGACGCGTGACGCAGAGCGACGATCCCATGTCTTATGTCTTCGGCTACACGCTGGTCAACGACCTCACCTCGCGTCATCTGCAAAAACAGCATAGCCAGTGGCTGCTCGGCAAGGGCATTGACGGATTCTGCCCGATGGGCCCGGTCCTGGTGACTGCCGATGAGTTTGGCGAACCCGGTTCCCAGACAATAGCCTGTACCGTCAACGGCGAAAAACGCCAGGAGGCCGCCATTGCGGATCTTATCTTTGACGTTGCGACCCTAATCAAGACCATTGGACAAAACATTACGCTGCTGCCGGGCGATATTATCGCCACCGGTACGCCTGCTGGTGTTGGAATAGGTTTTACGCCGCCTAGATATTTAAAAAAGGGAGATAAAGTGACGGTGGCAATGAAGGAGATCGGCGAATTAACCAATACGATTATTTGATTTGCAGATAATACATTTTCTCAGGCGTTCACGTTGAAAAATCACCTATTCAGATAACGAGGTTATGATATGGCTAAGATTGTCAGTGCCATCAGTATGTCCCATGTTCCCGGTGCGCTTGGCTGGGCAGACGCGCCCTCCCCCGAGCAGCGAAAACGCCTGGCCGCCATACATGCGCGGTTGAAACACTGTATCGACGATACCAAACCAAATCTGATTATTGCGTTTTTAGACGATCATTTTGAAAACAATTTCCGCAACTTAATGCCGACCCTGGGCGTTCCAGTCAGTGACGCGAATATCGGGCCGGCGGAATATATGATGGAAGCGCTGAAATTCACTACTCAGCACAGCATTGCCAGTAATGCCGGCATTGCGCAAACGTTGCTTGAAAAATTGATTCATGGCGGGTTTGACGCAACACGCATGGGCGCGATTGAATATGGCAATAATCTGATGATGCCCCTGGTCTTCATCAACCCGGAATTCAATATTCCGGTGGTGCCAGTCTATATCAACGTCTTCTCTCCGCCGCTTATGCCGTATTCACGGGCCTACGATCTGGGGTTAAAAGTCCGCGAAATCATCGACACATTGCCTGATGACTATCGTATTCATTTTCTGGCGACAGGCGGGCTTTCGCACTGGCCGCCGGTATGGACTGAAGGCGCGCCGGAAGATGATAAGCTGCTGCAGCGCATGAAGGTGTATCAGACCATCGGTAAGGAAGCGCTGATTGACGACCCGACGCTGTATACCGATTTCGCCCAATATGAAATAGATATGATGAGCAAAATGGAATGGCCGCTCGGTAATAGCCATCCGCTGGTCAATGAAGAATGGGATAGGGAAATGCTGGAGCGCTTTGCCGCGGGTGATGTGGAATATATGCGCGCGCTGACCTATGAGGAAGTGGAGGAGCGCGGCGGACACGGCGGCCATGAGGCGCTCAACTGGGTGGCGCTGATGGGGGCGATGAAAGGCGCGCGCCCTGACTACGTTGCATATGAATCCGTACCGGAATGGATAACGGGAATGAGTTATTTAACTTACCCCGGTCAACAATAAACTTATTTCATACACATTTATCATCGGGAAAAGGAATTTCCTGCGTAAGCTACATTTAAATTAATTAATCTGGTCATAAGGCCATGGGAATATTTTATTCAGCCTGCGGCCAAGCCTTATTTTAAATACTGCCGATTATTGTTTTATTTAAAGATAAATGCGTACTTCATCTGAAAGTTGTAAGACGATGTTTACCAACATGATTGGAGAAGAACTGCCATGGCACGAATTGCAGTAGTTGGCGCTGGCATGGGCGGGCTGGCCTTTGCCTGCGCCATGAAAAACAGCAAACATGAGGTTATTGTGTATGAGCAGGCCAGAGAACTGGTTGAGCTTGGTGCGGGCATCTCGCTGTGGGCGAACGGCACGCGCCTGTTTGCCGAGCTGGGCATTGCGGCGCGCATGGCGGAATGTTCCTGTGAAACGGAAGCCGCGTTTTTTCGCAATGAAGACGGCAGCGTGGCGGCCTCGCAGTTGCTCGCCCGCGATAACTGGTACAGAAATGAATACGGGCACCCCTACTACGGCGCCTTCCGTACCGACCTGCAGGCGGCCTTGCTTGACGTTATCGGCAAAGAACATATCCGGCTGGGCAAACAGCTTACCCGTCTGGAGGATGCAGGCAGCGAAGCGAAACTTTACTGGGCTGATGGTTCGGTGGCGACGGCGGACCTGGTGGTGGGCGCCGACGGCATTAAATCCGTCGTCCGCAATGCGATCAGTGCCTCCGCCACGCCGGTATTCACCGGCAACAGCGCGTTTCGCGGACTGGCCAAAACCGCCGATCTCGACCTCCTTCCCGAACCGCATTCCTTTACCGACTGGATGGGCGATGGCAAGCACGTACTGAATTTTCCCATCGGGAAAAACTTTGCATATCAGACGATCGTGGTTTTTATGGATGGTCCGGAAATATGGCGGCAGGAAGCCTGGCGGGTCCCCGCCGACGCCGGCGCCATCGCCGGGATGTTTAACGGCTGGCATCCCGCCGTCGGGCAGCTTCTTGAACACGTTAACCTGTCCGAGCGCTGGGGGATGTTCCAGGTCAGCCCGATGGCGGCCTGGTATCGCGGGCGCGCCGTGCTCATCGGCGATGCCGCGCACGGCATGATGCCCCATCACGGCCAGGGCGCGATTTCATCGTTCGAAGATGCCGTCGCCCTCGCGCACATCATGAATAATGATGCCCTGGATTCCATCGAATCAAAGCTCGAGAGCTACCAACGCGAACGTAAAGCCCGTGGTGAAAGAATTCAGGCATCGTCGCGCCGGGTGAATGACTGTCTGCATCTTGCGCAGGGACCTGCCCGGGCGGAGCGTGATGCCGTGCTCAACAGTCTTGGCCGGCATTTTTCATGGCTACACGGCTACACGCTGGCCGTGTAACTTTCAGCGCAACGCGCGGCCGCGACGCCGAAGCAGGATACACCGGCGGTTCGCGGCCCTGGCTGGAAGTACCCTGCTTACGCCGTCAGACGGCGAATGGCCGAACAACGCAGCCGCATGGCCTGTTGGGCGATGGCTGAATGCGGGGCCAGCAACTCAAAACCGTGATTGACGCCGGGGTAGAGATGAAATTCCACCGGCACGCCGGCGGCGGCCAGATTTCCCGCCCAGGCCAGGTTCTCCGCGCAAAAGAGATCCAGCTCGCCCACGTCAATATACGTGGGGGCAAGTCCTGTAAAATCGTCCAGCCTGGCCGGGATAATGCGGTTCAGTTGTCCGTCATCCGCTCCGTCCGGGATCCTGGCGCGCCATGCGGTCTGTATTTCGCTGGCGGTGATGGTAAGAAAGGGCGATATTTCCGCTGTCGCATCCGTCGTCCGGTCATCCAGCATGGGGTAAACGAGGATCTGCCCGGCTAAGGCAATGTGTCGATCCCGCGCGAGAATGGCCGCGGACGCCGCGATCCCCCCGCCGCCGCTGTCACCCATCAGCACAATACGATCCGGTTCGATGGACAACTGCGCGCTGTTTTCCTGTAGCCAAGCCAGACCGCTAATAATTTGTTCCGCCTGGCTATCCCCCGCTATCTCCGGGGCAAGGTGATAATCCAGCGCCAGAAAACTGACGCCGCTTTGTGCCACATAGTTCGCCACTATTTTATGATAGGCGGCGATATCGGCGGAGACGCCGCCACCGCCATGCACAAAGAGCACCGTGCCGCGCGAGGGCTCGCCCGCGTTCTGATACCAGCGCGCCAGGCGTTTTTCATTACCCATGGGAATGAAAAATTCCCGGGTCTCTATGCCGGTCGCCTCGGGAAAATGGTCGTTAAGCAATGCGTAAAAGGCGTTGCTCTTGTCCCGCCAGCTCAGAACATCGCCGGGTTGAAAGGCGGGAAAACGTGCAAGCTCGGGCTGCAATTGTGCTAAACGTGCCGCAAGTTCACTGTCCATGACATAAGGCATCACATTTCTCCTGAAACCGTTGATTGACGCCGGTCAGTATTCCACACCATACTTTTGTCTGAAATGACATAAAAAGGGCTTTTTAGGACATGACGCGTCGCATTGGTTTTCTGATTTTTCCCGGTTTCAATCTGCTTGACCTTAGCGGGCCGCTCAGCGTGTTCGAGACCGCTAATCTCCACCTGCCGCCAAAGGAACAATTCCAGCTGGATGTGTGCGCCGTGCGGGCCGGGATGTTCGCCAGTTCCAATGGCCTGGCGGTACACGCCAGCGCTGGCGGAGGCAAACGATTCGATACCCTGGTGGTGGTGGGGGGCAGCGGCGTCGGCCGGGCAAGCTGCGATCCCGCGCTATTGGCGTTGCTGCGGGAGGATATTGCCCACCGCTATGTCTCCGTCTGCACCGGCGCTTTTGTGCTGGCGGCGGCGGGCAGGTTGGCAGGAAGAAAGGTGACCACCCACTGGCGCCGGGTGGCGGAACTGCAGCGTCTGGTCCCTGACGCCCGGCTGCTGGCCGACAGTATCGTGGTGCAGGATGATGATATCTGGACGTCGGCCGGAGCCACTGCCGGAATGGATATGGCGCTCGCGCTGGTCGCGGCGGAACACGGCGAGCCGCTGGCGCATCTTATTGCCCGGGAGTTGCTGATCCCCCGCCGTCGTACCCATGGCCAGTTGCAGTTTATGCGCATGCGGGATATTACCCCGCCTTCGCCACGGATCCAGCGGGTGCTGGCGTTTATCAACCGCAATCTGCGGGGTGACCTCTCCGTTACCATGATGGCGGAAGAGGCGCATCTCTCACCGCGCCAGTTTTCCCGGGAATTTGTCGCCAATACCGGTCTTTCCCCCGCGCGGGCCGTGGAGCGCTTGCGGGTGGAGTTTGCCCGCAGCCGGGTGGAAAACAGCAACCAGACGCTGGCGGCCATCGCGCTGGAGGCGGGTTTTAGTGATACTGCATTAATGCGAAAGGCCTTTTTACGCTGCCTTGGATCCACGCCGCAAAGAATGCGCAAGGTGCCATGGTGAATGCCGCTTCAGTCAGGTGAAATACAGCGCCGGATGAGCACAAAAGCCCGGCCATACTCTCCCTGGCAGGAAGCATACGTATAATGGAAATATGGAATACGATAAGAAAATAGCTAAGAAATAGAACGCTAGAATATCACATCATTACCTGAGTAAATCAGGGAATAGAGTAATCCCTTGCCTTCCTGCGTAACCTTTTCGATACCGTTAAATTTATGCATAGAGCCAAAGAAGCGGTTACGGTAGCTCATTTTATCATTATGGAACTCGCTCGGCCCCCTGATCGCTTGCACAATCGTGGCTCTGGCCAGGTTTTGCCGCACAAACGTATATATTTTCTTTACACCGTCATCTGATAAATCAAGATCGGATACACCCCCTTCATAAGTCATAATCCATATGGGTTTTTTATCTTTTAGAATCAACACGGTGCCATTGGTTTTGCGATAGCCTATAAAATAATTACGATAAATGTAATTATCTCTGGAATATTCGATAAGTTTCATATCCCCATTGGGGGAATCTTTTATGATGATATTCTCAGGAAAGCGATACAAAAAATGATTTGCTTCAACTATAAATGGGATCATTATATTTTACTTATACCCTCATTCGACACTCAGGTTATCCTAAAGCAAAACAAAAACAGCAAAATAAAAAAGCTGAAAAATGACATAAAACATTATGATGAAATTTATCGGCAACAGATGAAATGATGTGATTTTCGTGAGTATAGTCCACAGCGGGTTATTGTCAACAGCAGTGGCAGTCCATGCGACTGAGGTAGGGGAAAGCACGAAAAATCCCGGCGGGCGGTAATCTTCACAAAGAAGAGCCAATGTTCACCCGCCCTGGAGGGGCATCATTGGCGCCATTCCCAAATTTCAACCGGGCGACTTTTGAAATGTCTAACTACGCCGCGGCAAAAATAAACGCCGTCAGGATACGATTATAGCCGGTGGTCTACCCTTTATAAGTCGGTAAAGTCCGTATGAACAGGATGACGCTTTCGAAAGCCACCCTGCTGGAGGATATGAATAGAAGCTGAAGGTTTAAAATGAAGTCCATTCTTCATTGAGCGCTTTATTCATTGTGCCAGGCTTGGACGGGCTTTTTCTTTTTGCCATCTCCAAGGATTCACCAGCGGCGCTTTCCTGCGCGCGACCCACTCTGACCTTAAAGATAGCGACCATATCATTGAGATTTCTTGCCTGCTGTTCCAGGGAAATGGCGGCGGCCGAGGATTCCTGAACCAGCGCCGCGTTTTGTTGCGTGGTGGAATCCATCTCCACCATGGCTTTACTGATCTGATCAATGCCGTGGCTTTGTTCGGTTGACGACGTGGCGATTTCATCGATGATTTGGCTGACATGCGTCACCGACTGCACGATATCCCCCATGCTGGATCCCGCATGATTGACCAATTCCGTACCTGAGCTAATGCGCAGCACCGACTCGTTAATCAGGGATTCAATTTCTTTGGCGGCGGTAGCGCTTCGTTGCGCCAGCGTTCTTACCTCGCCGGCCACGACGGCGAATCCCCGTCCCTGCTCGCCTGCCCGCGCCGCTTCGACCGCGGCATTCAAGGCCAGGATGTTGGTTTGGAAAGCGATACTGTTGATGACACCGATAATGTCGGTGATTTTCTTTGAACTGTCGGCAATGCCGTTCATGGTCAGCACCACATTGTCGACGATTTCACCGCCTTTGCGCGCGTCGAGGGTGGCGCTGGCGGCCAGTTTATTTGCCTGCAGGGCATTATCCGCATTCAGCCTGACGGTCGAGGTCAGCTCTTCCATACTGGACGCTGTTTCCACGACGGCCGCCGACTGCTGTTCAGTCCTCGAGGCCAGATCCGTATTCCCGGCCGCGATTTGCGAAGACGCGCTGGCGAGGTGGCCGACGCTTTCCCGTATGCCCGTAATGATTTCGCTCAGTTTGGTGTTCATTGCGCCCATGGCGCGCGTGAGCTGGCCAAGCTCATCACCGGAATTGGAGGAGATCGCTGAGGTAAGGTCCCCGCGGGCAATGCGTTCCGCCATCGCCAGGTTTTCGATGATGGGGAGTGTTATTTGGCGGGTAATGTACCAGGCCGCCAATAATCCGACGAGGACCGCGGCTACCGCGAGCGCGGAGATGAAGACGATGGCGTCCGTAATGACTCTTTCATTATCATAATCCTGTGCTTCAATAAGATCGCTTGTCGCACTGTTAAGTTCGTCTGCAACGTTGCTCATGCTGTCAGAGGATTTTTGGCTTTCCACGGCTGCTGGGAAGTAAGCGTAGGTACTGGCCTTAATTTTTTGGAAATACGCCAACACGGGAATGACTACCGCTTTTTCTGAGTCGGGAAGCTTAGTAATGCTGGCGGAATAAAGGGTTTCGGCATCATTGTACGACGTCTTAAAAACCGCAAATGCGTCATCAGTATGTTGGGTTATCAGTGTATTCGCGGCATCACGCAGGTTGTCGAGCGACAGCGAAATGTCAAGGAGCGTTGCCCGTATACCAGGTTCAACGGAGGAATCCTGCATTTTTCTCTGCAGGTCATTCAAAACACGCTGTCCATTATCCTGCGTTATTTCTTTGGCAAGTGCGTTACTGTGAACAATATTAGCGAAAAATACATCCCGCAGCTGCTTATAATGCTTTATTTTTTCAGTTAATATTTCGTATTTATTTTTTGTATTGCCCTGCCAATGAGAGACGTCTTCTTTTTCGATTAAGACTTGCATACTGCTTAACGCTTCGCCATTGGCTTTGATCATCTGCTCATCCCCCGTTTGCATATACAACAGGCGATTCCTTCGGGCCAACTCAAGCAAATCGCCAATCTTGTTGGTGTGGTTTGTCCTGACCGCATTACGTTGAATCACATCTAAAGAGTAAATACTGTAACATGACATACCAATGATAATGACAATCAACATTACGAACCCAGTAAAAAGCTTCTTGCCTATGGAGAAATTACGAAACATCAATTTGCCGGTAAACATATAAAATCCCTTGTTAACATATGGATATGCTTTTTAGAATAATATTCAAGTATTCCAAAATGATAATATTTTCATGCTAAAAAGCTTATCGGCAAAAAACTTAATTTTCTTAAGACTAAATTAAGAAAAAGGATATAAAAAGTAAGCTTATGATTTATATGAATTAAATTTATTTACATTTCCCTTAAAACCAGAAAAATGGTGCAATTGTGCGTTTAATGATGAATTGCAATATGAAAAAAATAACATAAAATGCCGTAACTGCAATTTTATAGTGAGATATCTTCCTGAAGCTTCACTTAACCTAAATACATCAAAAAATCCCAGCTAAAATAAAAAATTCAAGAAATTTACGGTCTTTTGGCGTGATGCACATCAAGCTCTAATGACAAAAAAGTAAAAATTTAAAAATAAACATCCGCCAAAAAAATCACGAATTTATATAGCTTATTTATCAAAGATAAACACGTCCAAATTTAACGTGAGAGTGCTTATTTCAGGCATGCATTATTACTTTTCATCATGGATTTTTTCAGCCAGAGGTAGCGGGATTCCAGGCCCTGGCATCCCGTTGAACGCCAGGGCGTTTTTTATGGCCGCATAACGGGATAGTGTCAAAATCCCTATTGCACGACATTATATGCCCGCATACCACTCATAGCCGCGATCTTCCCAGTAGCCGCCTTTTCCGCTGCCCAGAGCATCAAACGCGGTAACGACTTCGATGCGCATCAGATACTTCGCATGCTTATAGCCGAGCTGTCTTTCAACCCGCAGACGCAGCGGCGCGCCATGGGCCACGGGCAGATCCCCGCCGTTCATGCCATAGGCCAGGAGAGTCTGGGGGTGGTAGGCATCGAGCAAATCGATACTTTCATAATAGCGGCCGCTGCCATCCAGCGTCCTCTCCAGCTCGTCCGCGCAATGGAACACCACGTAGCGGGCGCCCGGTTTCACTCCCGCCGCATCCAGCACCCGCCCCAGCGGAACGCCTTGCCATTTGCCGATGGCGCTCCATCCCTCGACGCAATCGTGCCGGGTGATCTGGGTACGGGCCGGAAACCGTTTCAGGTCGGACAGCGACAGGCTCAGCGGTTGCCGCACCAGCCCGTCCACCTGCAGACGCCAGTCGGCAAAGCCGCGCTCCAGCAAGCGGGCATAGTCCTCCGAGTCCGGCATCTGCGTTCCGTTGGCGCGAAAGACCGGCGACAGGTCGGCCTCAGTGTATTCCCGTGCCAGCGATTGACGCCCGAGCAGCATGCGTTGACTGCCCATGGTCAGCTTTTCCACCTTATCCAGCCATGCGGTCACTTGCGCGTTCTGCGTCAGGCCATCGCACCCGGTGAGCAATGTCCCCCCCGCCCCGGCGAGCAGGCCGGCCAGGAGACGCCGGCGTGAAAACTGAGGTTTCATGGCTTGTCTCCTGTTTCGTCAATGGCGTATCGGCCGCTAATCATCGAGCGCAGATTGTTCCAAAGGCCCGAGGCGACCACCATCGCCACATGCACGATGACGAACAGCACCAGGAAAGACGCGGTGAGGAAGTGCAGCGTGCGCGCCGAAGGACGTCCGCCGAACAGATCCGGCAGGAATGGAAACACGGCGTTGAGACCCGGCGACATCGCCAGTCCGGTCAACACCATAAGCGGGATCGCGCCGCCGACGACCGTCAGATAGGCCAGCTTTTGCAATGCGTTGTAGCGCCGCGCCGCTTCCCCCCTGGCGAAGCGCAGGCGCGCGTGGTCGATCACTTCCCGCCACAAATGGCGTAATGACAGCTGAGCCCTGGTAGGCAACAGGTCCCGCCGTAGGTGGCCGCGCCATAGCCCATGCGCCAGGTAGACCAGACCATTAATGACCAGCAGCCAGGCGAAGAAAAAATGCCAATGCCGTCCGGCGCCCAGATCGTGATAGGACGGTAGGGTAAGCCAGGTCGGGAATGCGCGTGCGGCCGCGGCGCCGTCTTCGCTGGAAACGCCGAGAAAGCCGGTGGTTTCGATGCCCAGCGGGCCGATTTGGATATAGCCGCGCGATGTATCGCCCAGTTGCCTGGCGCCAATGGCGATAAACGCCCGATCCGCGTCGGCGCCGTATTGCCCCCAGTAGAGCCGGGGATGGGCATTAAAAATCTGCAATCCGCTCAGTAACAGAATCGACAGGCAGAGGACGTTCACCCAATGCGTAATGCGTACAGGCAATGAGTGCCGCTTAACGAGCCGGCGGCGCCCAGGCGGGGCTGATGGGGTCGGCGCGCTTGATGTATCAGGTTTGTTCATGACAGGCTCCTTGACCGGCTGGCCGACACCGCCAGCCGGCGGGGGTGATTGATTACATCGGGGGAACAACGCCGTTTTTGCCGACGATAAGATTACCGGCGGAAAGCTCGCCGTCCGCGCCCTTCTCTGCGCTGACGAAAACCACCGAGCCGGGCTTCACATCCTCAGGTGTGGCCGGCGCCAGCGTGACGACCGGCGTGCCTTGCGCAATGGAAATCTTTTTTTCCCGGCCGTGATAGCTGACCGTAACGTCGCTGCTGCCCACCGACTTGACCGCATCGGCCACGGTGGCATTGGTCATCGTGCTGTTGGGCTTCAGATCCCAGCCGAAGCTGCCTTCCGCCGCGCCTTTCAGCTGGGGCGGGAAGATCAGCACTTCCAGCGCCCCGTCGCCCCCCGCCGATGTGGGGAGCGACGCGATGCCGACGTAGTCGCCCGGCTTAATGTCGGCGATACCGGCCTTGGCTACCGCCGAGACCCTCCAGCCGGGTTTCAGGGTGACCATGACGGCTTGGCCCTCGCGCGACGTCACCTGGAGCCGGTCACCCGTCAGGGCGGCGACGGTACCCCGTACCCTGACGCTGTTATCGGCGGCGGCAGCCGGCGTCAGAGCGCTGGACATAAGGAGCGCGCCGGTCAGGCCGAGGGCCAGGAAGCGGGTTATTCTTGGAACAGTCATGTTGAATCTCCTGAGCGATGCGGGCACCGCGATAGATTGATATGGCGCATTAAAAAGAAAAACCGTCGCAGGCGGCGCCTGGAAAGCCTGCGACGTGATAACAAACCCCGGTTGGCGGGTATGCACCCGCGACAGCGTAATCAACCTACTAGTTGGTAGGCTTACTGCAGCGCAAAAAACCCCCGGCCACCCCGTTCCGCTGGAGCGGATCAGGCTGACGCGGTCAAATGATGGATCGTAGGCTGGATAATGGACTGAAAAGTTTGCGGATTGCCATAGGCCCGGGCGGCCAGCATCGCGCCGTGGACCGTGGCCATGAAAGCGCCGGCCTCGACGGCCGCACTGGCGCGCAGGTGGAATTGCCCCTGGGCCGCGCCGTTCTGGAGCAGCGACGCGAGCCAGTCAGACTGATCCTGAAAATGCCCGCGGACTTCATCCGCCACCCGGACCGGGATTGTCAGCAGTTCGGCGGCCAGCATCGCGCAAATGCAAAAAGAAGACGTACCATCGCGAATGCAGGTGATCCAGTAATCGGCATAGGCGTTAAGCTCCGCCAGCGGGTCGGCGAGCTGGCTATCAAGGGCCGCCATGCCTGCCCGCGCCTCTTCCCGATACAGGGCGACCACGGTTCTGACCAGTTCTTCCTTGCTGGGGAAATGATGATGGATGCTGGCCTTGCTGATGTGTACCCGGGCGGAAATATCAGCATAGCTGAAGCTGTTATAGCCGCCGGCGGCCAGCAGTAACCGCGCATGGGCGGCGATTTCCGCGGCCTTGGGAGAAAGCTCTGCGTTCATGATAAAAGTCCATCGACCAAACAAAGGGGGTGCGGCGAATGCTGCTTTACCGGCATTGCGGCCCCCGCAATAATGCGGGCGGGGCCCGACACAGGAAAGCCAGAACGCCGTCGCGTGCAATCACCCTACTAGTTGGTAGCCTGGCTGTCAAGAGATCGATCACGCAGGGGCGGCCGGCTATATCCATGACGGCTGCCCGGCCGGAGCCTTTTAGCCCGGTTGCCCTTCCTTATGAAAATGCTGCACCAGCATATCGATGAACAGGCGTACCTTCGCCGCCAGATGTCTCCTGTCGGGATAAATGGCATGGATGGGTATCTCGCTGCCCTGGTATTGCGGGAATAATTTTACCAGCCGGTTTTTCCTCGCGTCATCCTCAGCCAGAAAGGACGGCAGGTAGGCAATGCCCATGCCTTCTACCGCGGCGTCCTTGATGGCCTCGCCGCTGTCAAAACGCAGGCGGCGGCGGCCGTCGATAAGGACCGGCGTCCCATCGGGCCCGGCCAGAGGCCAGGCGCCCGATGCGGAATGCAGGCCGTAGATAAGCCGCTGATGGCCGCTGAGGTCCGCTATGTTTTCTGGCGTGCCATAGCCTTGCAGATAGGCCGGCGCGGCATAAAGACAGGGACGGTATTTCGCAATCAGCCGGGCGACCATCAGCGAGTCGACGGGCATATCGCCCATGCGGATACCGAGATCGAACCCCTCTTCCACCAGGTCGACGACCCTGTCCGTAAAGCTGACCTCGACTTCCAGCTCCGGCCATGTTTTCAGGAATTGATTCAGCAACGGCAGGATAACTATCCTTCCGAAGGCCGCGGTCACGGTGAGGCGCAGCGTACCCCTGGGTTGCAGGCGGCCCTGCCTGACGCTGTGCTCGGCCTCGTCCAGATCGGACAGTATCTGCACGCAGCGCTCGTAAAAATTTTGCCCATCGGTTGTCAGCGACACCCTGCGGGTGGTGCGGTGCAGCAAGCGCGTACCCAGGTAGGCTTCCAGCCGTGCCAGCGACTTTCCGGCCGCGGAGCGGGTCAATCCCATGATTTTGCCGCCGGCGACAAAGCTGCCTGACTCGGCGATGGCCACAAAGGCACGCATGGTGTTGAGTTCAATTCCCCCGCCGCCATGCTGGCCGGCCGCGACGTGACGGACACTCACTGTAGAATCCTTTTCCCGAATGGTTGCGATAGAGTGATTGTGTAGAAACTTATTCACCCAGAAGGATATGCAATGTTACCTGTAAATGCCAGAAAAACGCTGGATGGCTGGATACAAGCGGCGCTGCCTGTGGTCCAGAAAATGAATGGCCAGAGCGAGGCCGGATGGCCCGAGGCGCGCGCGGCCTATACGGCTGGACTGGAAAGGTTATTCCCGGCGCCCGGCGGGGTGTCGTTTACCCCTGTTGATTTGGGCGGCGTCGCCGCGCTGCGGGTCACGCCGGAAAATGTGCTGGAGGACCGCGTGCTGTTCTATATACACGGGGGCGGCTATGTCCATGGCGGGATAAACGCCTACCGCGGCCTGGCCGGAAAATATGCCACGCTGCTGCGCGCCAGCGTCTATGTGCCCGATTACCGGCAAGCCCCGGAGCACCCGTTCCCGGTGCCGATTGAAGATACTTTTACCGCCTATCGCGCGCTGCTTGATAACGGCGTCGACCCGCGTTCCCTGGCGATATCCGGTGATTCGGCCGGCGGAGCGATGGTGGTGACCATTATGAGAAAAGCCAGGGACGCCGGCGTGCCCCTACCCGCCGCCGCCGTCGCCCTTTCACCCTGGGCGGATCTCACGCACAGCGGAAATTCGGCAACCGTCAGGGACGGTATCGATCCGCTGTGCAGCACGGCGTTTCTTAACCAACTGGCCCGTATATTCCTGGCCGGAGAATTGCCGACTCACCCTGATGCCTCGCCGATCTTCGCCGATGTCCGGGGGATTGCGCCCACCCTGATCCAAATTGGCGAAAATGAGGTCATGCTGAGCGGGGCCCTCCGCCTTGCGGCCCATCTCGGGGAAAGCCGGGTACGGACATCACTTGAGGTCTGGCCCGGCATGTTCCATGTCTGGCATTTGTTCTCCGGGGTTCTCCCCGAAGCCGACCAGGCGCTGCGTAACGCGGTGAGGTTTTTGGACGATGCCCTCCCCGCCGCGCCAGGCAATCCGTAAGCCCGCAACGCCGCATCGGCGGCGCGGCGTTTTCCCTTACGCGACGCAACACAGCGGCTATCAGGCCGCCGGGCGGCCCCCGTCACGCTCAGTGGGCAGGTTGCCGGCCGCTGGACGGCTGGCGTCCGCTTATTTTTTCCACAGTTTTTTACTGGCGAGGTCGGCGCCCGCGCGCAGGGCGCGGAATTTTTCCCGCACCACCGTGGGATGCACTTCCGTGCGATAGGTGGCCTGCGAAGAGAAACCGCAGTCGGCGCCGGCAATAACATTGTCGCGACCTACCCGTTCGGCAAAGCGGACCAGGCGTTCGGCAATCAGTTCCGGATGTTCCACGGTGTTGCTGGCATGGCATATCACGCCCGGGATCAACCGCTTGCCCGCCGGCAGCGTAATCTCTTCCCAGAGGTGGTATTCATGTTCGTGGCGTACATTGCCCGCCTCGAAGGAATAATCCGATGCGTTGATATTGAGCATATAGCGCACAAACTCCACGAAGGGCACATCGTGAATGCGCGGACCTTCGTTAATGCTGTAGCAGGTATGATAGCGAATTCTTTCCTGCGGCAGGCCCCGCAGCGCATGATTCAGGATCTCGACGTACTCGCCCGCCTTGCGGTGAATCGCCGCATTGTCCAGGGCGCGATCGGCAAACAGATCGGGCAGGAACGGATCGTCGATTTGCAGGCTGAATCCCGCGTCAATCACCGCTTTATACTCGACGCGCAGCGCCTCGGCCACCGCCGAGAGATACTCGCCTTCGCTGGCATAAAACGCATTGCTGCCCACGCCGGTCGGCGCCACCGACGGGACAAACGCCGAATGGGCGCTCACTTTACCCAATGCGGCCGCCAGGTTGGCCAGGTCGCGCTGCAATTGCGCCGTGCCGTGATAGGCGATAGGTCCGGTGCAGGCCACCGGGACGAATGGCACCAGGTTGCCGCCGAGCATCGCTTCGCCGAAATAGTGCTGATAATAATCGGGAAACGCCTCGATCTCCGCGTCAAAAGCCGTATAACGTTGCCCGGGGCGCGCAGAGAAGCCGCTCATGCGATCGCGGACATAGGCAAAGAAACCGACTTTGGATTGTTCACCGTCGGTAACGATATCAATGCCGTCATCGACCTGTTGCTGGACCGACTCGATCACCGCGTCTTTAATGCAGCGGTCCAGCTCCGCCTGATTATCCGCGCCGTCAATATTCGCCTTCATCAGATCCAGCAATTTCACAGGCCGTGGGAGACTGCCGACATGGGTGGTTAAAATACGTTCAGAGCCTTGCAGTGTGGACATTATTACCCTTCATCTGATGTCAAAATAGGTGAGAAAATAACTTACTATGGCCACAGGCGGATGGGAAGTCCCCCGGCTACGGCGCCTGGACCGGCGCCTCCAGCTGATAGCCGCCATTCTCCAGCAGCTTAAGCTGCGGCAGGCAGGAAAGCAGCCGCCGGGTATAGTCGTGCTGCGGCCGGTCCAGCACATCGTCGCTCCAGCCGTTTTCCACCAGCCGGCCTTTTTCCATGACCATGATGCGATCGGCGACCTGCTCCACCGCGCCCAGGTCGTGGGTGATAAACAGGCAGGCGAAACCGTAGCTGTCCTGCAGGCGGCGCAGCAGCGTCAAAATCTGCTTTTGCACGGTCATATCCAGCGCCGAGGTCGGCTCGTCGGCGACGATAAAAGCCGGTTTGCGGATCACGGCGCGGGCGATGGCCACGCGCTGGCGCTGGCCGCCGGAAAGCTGGTGCGGATAGCGGTCGATGAAAAATTCCGCCAGGCCGACTTCGTTCAATACCTCTTTGACGCGCGCCAGGCGGTGCGCGCGCCCGGTATCATTGAAGACCCGCAGCGGCTCCTCCAGGATCTGGCCGATTTTCATGCGCGGATTGAGGGAGGAATAGGGATCCTGCTGGATGATCTGGCAGGCCAGGCGCCACCGGCGTTTTAACGCCGGGTCCCGGTCGTTGACATCCCGGCCCTCGAACAACAGCGAGCCGGCGCTCACCGGCAACATACCGGCAATCGCCTTGCCGATGGTGGTTTTCCCCGAGCCGCTGGCGCCGACCAGCGCCACCGTTTCGCCCCGGCGCACGTTAAAACTGACGCTGTTCACCGCCCGGGTGACGCGCGCCGGTTGCAACCATGTTTTCTGCCCCGGATAATCGATACTCACGTCGCTCAGCGTCAGTACCGCCGATGCCGACAGTAGCGAGCGGCGGTCGGCGGGCGCTTTTCTGACGGGCATCGCGTCCAGCAGCCGGCGGGTATAGGGATGCCGGGGTTCGGCCAGCAGCCGGCGGCTTTCGCCCTGCTCCACCAGCGCGCCCTGCTCCATCACCATGATGCGCGAGGCGTAGTTGGCCACCATCGACAGATCGTGGCTTATCAGGATTACCGCGCTGCCCTGCTCGGCGGTCAGGGACAGCATCAGGCTCATCACTTCGTGCTGCACCAGCACATCCAGCGCCGTGGTGGGTTCATCGGCGATAATCAGTTTCGGTTCCAGCAGCATCACCGCGGCAATCATCACCCGCTGGCGCATCCCGCCGGAAAATTGGTGGGGAAAGCTGGCCAGCAGCGTTTCGCCGCCGTCCAGCCCGACGCGGCGCAGCATGGCGACGATTTTCTGTTTGCGCTCCTGCGGCGTCAGCGTGGTGTGCAGCGCCAGCCCTTCATCCAGCTGGCGGCCGATGGTCATGGCCGGATTTAGCGAGGTCATCGGTTCCTGGAACACCATGCCGATACCGGCGCCGCGCACCTGGCGCAGTTGCTCGTTATCCAGCGCCAGCAAATCCTGGCCGGCGAACCGCAGCCGATCGGCCCGGCGCGCGATATTGGACGGCAGCAGCCCCATCAGCGCACGCATCGCCAGGGTTTTGCCGCTGCCCGATTCGCCGACCACCGCCAGCACTTCGCGCGGCTGCAGGCAAAAGGAAATGCCGTTCACCACCGTGCGATCCTGCACGCTAATGGTCAGGTTACCGACGTCCAGCAGAGGCTGCGCGGTGTTATTCATTATTGCATCCTCGGGTCAAGATAATCGCGCAGCGCGTCCCCCAGCAGGTTGACGCCCAGCAGCGCAAGGGAAATACAGCACCCCGGCAGCAGGGCCAGGTAGGGCGCCTGGGAAAGATAGGTACGGCTTGCCGCCAGCATATTGCCCCAGGTGGGTTCCGGCGGCGGTACCCCGAGCCCGAGGAATGACAGGGCGCTTTCCGAAATCAGCACCCAGCCCAGCATGGACGTGGCCAGCACCGTCAGCGGCGCGATGCAGTTGGGCAGGATATGATGCAGCAGGATAAATCCTTCGCGATGTCCCATCACCCGGGAGGCGTGGACAAAATCCGTCTCGCGCAGCCCCAGCACCGTTCCGCGCACCACCCGCACCACCGAGGGGGTATAGGCCAGGCCCAGGGCGAGAATAATGCCGTAGCGGTTACTGCCCAGGATGCTCAGCAGGCCGAGTGCCAGCAGGATGCCCGGAAACGCCAGCAGCGTATCGGTCACCATCATGATGACCCGGTCGGTCACGCCGCGCAGATAGCCGCTCAGCAAGCCCAGCACAATCCCCGTCAGCAGCGCGAAGGCCACCGTCAGCACCGAAATGCTGATGCTGGCGCTGGCGCCGAGCATAATGCGGCTCAATACGTCGCGGCCGTATTCGTCGGTGCCGAACCAGTGCGCGGCGCCGGGACTTTGCAGCCGGGCCAGAATATTGATCCGGCTGGGGTCGAACGGCGTCCAGAAGAACCCCACCAGGCTGGCGCAGACGATAATCCCGATCATTAGCCCGCCCAGCAGGGCGTTGGGCGCCAAAAATATTGAGCGTTTCATGATGCGGCCACCCTGGGATCAAACAGCGGATAAAGGGCATCTATCACCAGATTGGTCAGGACATAGATACCGGCGATAAACAGCATGCACCCCTGGATAACCGGATAATCACGGGCATAGATGCCGTCCACCAGCAGCCTGCCGAGGCCCGGCAGGCTAAACACCGTTTCGGTTACCGCCACGCCGCTCAGCAGGTTGCCGAGCGTAAGGCCTATCAGCGTCCAGGTCGGCCCGAAGGCATTGGGAAACACATGGCGCGACAGTACGGTACGCTCGCGCAGCCCCTTGGCGCGGGCGTGGGTGACATAATCCAGGCGCAGCACCTCCAGGGTGCTGGCGCGCATCATGCGCACCAGCGCGCCCACTTCCACCAGCACCAGCGTCAGCACCGGCATCAGCAGATAGAGCACGCCCTGCCAGGCGTTGTCCCGAATCGAGACATACCCCACCACCGGCAGCCAGCCGAGCTTCAGGCCGAAAAACATCAGGATCAGCAGCCCCATCCAAAAACTCGGTATCGACAGCAGAAACGTCGAGAACATCACCAGGCCGACATCAAGACGGGTGTTCTGTTTCCATGCCGCCAGCATGCCGAAAGGCACGGCGACCAGCGCGGCCACGACCACCGCCGCCAGCACCACGCTCATGGTGACGGAAAACCGTTCGAGGATCAGCGGCAGTATCGCCTGTCCGCTCTGGATGGAGTGACCGAAGTCGCCGTGCAGCACCTGGCCGAACCAGATAAAAAACTGCGTCAACAGCGATTGATCCAGGCCCATGTTATGGCGCAAATCCGCCAGGCTGCTCTCGGTCGCCAGATCGCCGAGCATCAGCAGCGCCGGATCGCCGGGCACCAGCCTGGTCAGCAGGAAGACGATCACCGTCACCAGCAGCAGCGTCGGGATCGCCGACGCCACCCGCCTGAAGATAAAACTCAGCATGACGACTCCTTGCCGCTATGACTTAACGGATACGTTCCACAGGCGGGCGGCGGCGGCCAGCCAGGGTTTATAGCCTACGATAACCTTGCGGTGCGCGATAATATCCAGCCCCGGATAGAAAATAATCAGCGGCACCTGTTCGATCATCATGCGGTGCAGCTGGTCGACGATATCCTGCCGCTGTTTGCTGTCGCTGACATAGGCCAGGCTGTCCACCAGTTTGTTGGCCTGGGGATCGTCCCAAACCTTGCGCGGCTGCTTGGCTTTATCGCCGTTGATTTGCTCAAACGCCAGCGCCGGTTCAAAGCGCGCCGAGAAGGTAAAGGTCATCATCTGGTAGCGGCCGGCCTGGTAGCGTTCAAGCTGGGTGGCCCATTCCATGGTGGTGATTTTGGCGTTGATGCCGGCGGCCTGCAGCATCGCCTGCACGATAACCGCCATATCGAAGCTGGGCACGGTGGAGCGTTTATTGGCGATGATTTCAATCGTCTCGCCTTTATATCCGGCTTCCTTCAGCAGCTGTTTGGTACGGGCGGGATCATATTTATAGCCCTGCTTTTCCACTTCTTTATAGTAACCGGAGGCCACGGAAATATTGGAATTGCTCGGCGTGGCCAGCCCCTCGCTGGTGCCCATGGCGATTTGTTCGGTATCCAGCGCCGCGGCGATCGCCTGGCGCAGCTTGAGGTTTTTCAGCAGCGGATCCGCCGTTTGGATAAGCAGCGCGTGGCGCTGGGCGTTGGGCGCCACCGCGATGGCCACATTGGGGTCGGTTTTCAGGTCCGACGCGTCGATGGGGCTGACCTGGGCAACGTCCACCGCACCGGAGCGCAGCCCCGCTTTCACCGTGGCGGCGTCCGGCACGGCCATAAACCGCACTTCGTCCACCAGCGCTTTCTTGCCGCCGACAAAACCATCCGGCGCGCCGGCGCGGGAGCTGTAGCCGTCAAAACGTTTCAGAGAAACGTATTCACCGTGCTTCCAGTTATCGAAGGTAAAAGGACCGGTGGCGATAGGCTTGATCCAGTTGCCCTGCCCGTCCACGGATTTGGGACTGACGACCGCCGCGGCGCCGCAGTCGGTGCGGGCCAGCGTATCGAGAAACAGCGCCACCGGCTGCGCCAGCGTCATCACCACCGTACTGTCGTCCGGCGCGCTTACCGACGTGACGTTGATCTGGCTGCTGCCGTCGAATTCCCGCAGGCAGCGCCACTGGGTTTTCGGATCGGTCCAGTGCTTCCAGCTCCACAGCACATCCTGCGCGCCCAGGGTATCGCCGTTGTGGAATTTGATATTTTTGCGCAGATGGAACACATATTTTTTGCCGCCGTCCTGCACCTCCCAGGTGTCGGCCAGCATCGGCCCGACGGTGCCGTCCTCCCGATAGCCCACCAGCCCTTCCACCACGTGCATCAGCACGTCGTCGGTATTGCCGTCGCGGTTCACGCCCGGCTGGCTGCTGCGGATGTCCTGGTTTAAGGCAAAACGGATGACGCTGTTGTCGGCCGCGCCGGCCCGGGCCGCCATCATTCCCGGCAGGAGCATAACGATACACGCGATTATCTGCTTCATAGTATCCTCAATGGGTCGTTGTTTCGTTCGGACGGCGGCTGTCAGGACAGGGCCAGGGAATATCGGGTAAATTCGCGGTTAATCGCCGGCAGCGGCGCCACCTCCATCGTGCCCGCGGTGGAGTCCATAACGATCATCGCCACGGTGGCCGACAAATCGCTTTGAAAACCGGGACGCGGCGGCCGGCATACCGAATACGGCGCGCCGAAGTCGTCAAAAAAGGCATTTTTCAAATCGTCTGCGCTGAGCTTGGGCTTAGCGCGCAGCAATTGATTCACCCGCCAGGCGCGGTACAGGGTATCGGGCGACGTGCCAATGCCCATTTCGCGGATTTTGCTTTTTGCCGCGTCGCTTTCCCAATGGTTGGCGTGCACCAGGATGCCGTCGGTGGGGTACAGGGTAAAAGACTCATCCGGCGCGCATTCAAAATCAATGGCGAACCCCTCGCGGGTGCTGAGCATCATATTGTTGGAGCAGGACTTGGGCGTGACCGCCACCACCCGCATCGCCAGCGCCATATGCTGCTGCTCCAGCACCTTGCGACGGATCAGGGAAATCGGCACGCCGATCTGGCGGTAGTCGCGCTCGCAGCGCAGATAGTTGGCGGTGATGGCCAGGCCGGCCTGGTTTACGCCGCTGCGCGCCAGGCCGCCGGCCTCCACAAAGGTCAGGTAATCTGGGCCGTCGTCGCGGTGCACTTTCAGTACGATGGAACTGTCGGCGCATTCGGCGCGCCAGTCCCAATTCTGCCCGTGGATCAGCCGTCCGCTGGCGCTGCGCTGCGGCAAAATCACCGCGCCGCTGCAGCCGTCCTTGATAGTATCGTCATGGGCGTCGCGCTGCTCTTTCAGCAACCGGGCCTTGGCGATCACCTCGGTGCGGGCGTTGATCATCACGATGCCTTCCAGCGGTACGCCCGCCCCGGTCGCGATGCCGGTCATTTCCGTCAGGTAGTCGGCATCGAAATCGCGGATGATGGCGCTGAAGGCGGTAATGAGTTCCTCGCGCTGGGCTTGGCTTAATCCTAGCTCGCGCAGCTGATCGCCGTAGAGTCCGACGCTCAGGCGGATGCGATCGCGGGCGATTTCGCCGTATTGCAACCCGCGTTCATGGGCGCTGCCGGATACGGTAACCAGCGGAAAGGGGGTAATCTGCGACATCGTGTCTCCTTAACGGGGGGGTGGCGCGCAACGGTGGCTGCGCAGCACGCGCAGGAAAAAATCCTTTACGGTATCCAGCACTTTCATGCCGTCATGGCCGACATTGGGCACGATGTCCTGGCGCGCGTCGACGCCGTGCCCGAGCAGGCTCTGGTAAAGCGCGGTATTGCGCTCGATGCGGGTCGCGCCGGCGTCGTTACAGCCCGGCATATAATATTTGCCTCCCGGCCGGTGGGTAATTTCCCAGGTTTCCACATCGACCTTGCCCACCACCAGTTGCACCGGCACCTGCCGCAGCGCGGCATAATTCAGCGGTTTGCCGAACATCTGTTCAAAATTGCGCACGCCCACCCACCAGTCCTGGTGTTCATCCAGCAGGGTAACGGAGCCCGGCGCGCCGATGGAGACGCCCAGCAGGCGTTCGGGATGGATATACAGGAAGCGGTGCACAAAATGGCCGCCGCCGGAATACCCGAACAGTAAAAACCGGTCGAACGGCGTGCCGAGGGATGCGGCGACTTCATCCACCATCGACAGCAGTACCCGATCATAGCGGATGCCCTGCTCGATGATGTACTTAAAACCATGGGAGTTGCCGTCTTGCAACGGTCCCACCGGGAACAGCGGCGCCAGGATCACGCAGCGGTTATAGCGGCCGAATTCGGCGAAAGCGTCGCGGTAGGCGGTCATGCTGCGCCCGGTGCCGTGCATGACCACCGCCAGGCAATGTCCGGCGGGATCGGCGTCAAAATCGGGCGGAACGTACATGCAATAGGCAAAACGGGGGTCCTGCCTGCTGGCGAAAATGGTGGTATGGCCGCGCTGATAAAGCGCGCGTCCGCGGGTTTCCGCCAGTTGGGTTTCGTCGAGGGCCATTTTTTTCCTGTTGAAATGACAGGGTGATGAGTGATTTTCATTCAAACATAAAACCAAAATTGGCGCCAATTTAATTGGATAAATATGCGCAAAAACTATCGCCCCCATCACATTTCCCGGTAATATAAAAGTATCCGCTGCGGCAATAACCCAGTAACACGATGATTTACGATAAGAAGCCGCGCGCCGTCCCGCCCATTTCTCCATAGGGTTTTATTATGGCGGCGGTATTTCAGGCGGCGCAAAACGCCTTATAATGCTCTGAATCGACGACCGCCAGGTTAATGAAGGACGCTAAACATGAAGCAAAAAAAGCCCGGCGCATCCGCCAATGTCGCCAACGATATCGCCAAGGATATTAATACCGGCGAATTCACCGCCGGCATGTGGCTGAAACAGGCCGAGCTGGAAGAACGCTATGGCTGCACCCGCGCCGATGTGCGCCGCGCCCTTGACCAACTGGTGATTGAACGGCTGGTGCAGCACGTGCCCAACAAGGGGTACCACGTCTACGCGCCCAATTTGCAGCAGCGCCGGAATATTTCGGCTATCCGCTGTATCCTGGAGTGCGCGGCCGCGCCGGATATTGTCGAGAATATCGGCGAACAGGGCATCGCGCGCCTGACGGACTGCGCGCAGGCGTTCGCCGATGCCACCTGGCACGGCACGTTGCTTGAGCAGTATGAGGCCAATATGGCTTTTCACCGGGCGCTGCTGGCGCCCTGCCTGAACCAGGATATGGTGGAGCTGATTTTCGATCTGCGCAGCCGGGTGCCCTCCGCCCCGCTGGGGCAATGGAGCTCCCATGCCCGGATAGAAAAATCGTCCGGCGAACATTTCGCCATGGTGGCGGCGATCCGCGATCGGGATGCGCCAAAGCTGGCGCGCCTGATTGCGCAACATATCCAGCAGTTGGAATCCAGCGGGGAATAAAGGAAAGCGGCGTCCTCATGTCAGGATTCGGATGATGGCGAGGAAAAAAGACCATCATCCGCTTGAGACGGCGCGGCGCGACAGGGTGCGGCGTCCCTCAGGCCAGCTGCATGGCCAGTTTTATCGCTATCGCCATGCTGTCGGCCTTGGCCTTGCCGGTCCAGGCAATATCAAACGCCGTGCCGTGATCGGCTGAGGTGCGGATGAACGGCAGGCCGGCGGTAATGTTGACACCGTCATAAAACCCTAGTAATTTCAACGGGATATGCCCCTGATCGTGGTACATCGCCACCACCATATCATAATGGCCTTCATAGGTTTGCAGAAAGACGGTATCGGGCGGGCACGCGCCGGTGACGTCCAGCCCTTTGTCGCGCATGGCGGCCACCGCGGGATTAACGACGGTAATTTCCTCGTCGCCGAACAGGCCGTGCTCACCCGCGTGCGGGTTGACGCCGGCTACCGCGATGCGCGGGTGGGGGAAACCGACCCGCCTGAGAAAGGTATCCGCCATTTGAATGACCGTTTCCACCCGCTCGCGGCTCAGCGTGTCGAGAAATTTACGCAGCGCGATATGCGTGGTGACATGAATCACCTTCAGCCGGTCGGTGTACAGTACCATGGCGTAATCCCGGCTCTGCGTCAGCTTGGCCAGCAATTCGGTATGGCCGGGGTAAATATGGCCGGCGGCATGCAGCGCCTCCTTGTTCAGCGGCGCGGTGGCGATGGCGTGGACCTCGCCGGCCAGCGCCAGTCCGGTGGCGTGTTTTACGCAGCGATAGGCCAGGTCGCCCGCCTGCGGCTGCACCTGGCCGGGAACCAATGCCGCGGGCTGTTGCAGCGGCTCATCGATGATATTGATAACCCCGGGCGCAAACCGCGCGTCGGCGGGACGGGCAATGATTTTCAATTCGGCGGGCGGTGTGATCCGCAGCGACAGGATACGGCGCAGGGTGGAAACACAGCCCACCACCACCACCGGCGCACCGGAAAATTCACCTTCAGCCAACGCTTTAATGATAATTTCCGGACCAATGCCCGCCGGATCTCCCATGGTTACCGCAATTGTCTTAGTCACGCGACATCTCCTCAATAAAGCGAATAACTTCTGATAGCGTGGTTTCACCGCCGAAACCGCCCGCTTTGGTCATTACCGGTATGTTTTGCGCCACGCCGCCCAGCAAGCGCCCGTAAGGGACGCAGGCGGCAATCTGTCCCCGGATGTGGAAGCCGGTCGCATCCAGAGCGGAGGCGACCGCGACGGCAACGTCGCCGCCGGTCAGATACAGCCCGCCGATGGGTTGGGCGTCGACCACCCGGCGCGTCAGGCGGCCGAGCGCCAGGCAGATATCCTCGCCCAACCGCTGGCGGCTGATGCCGTGTTGTCGACAGACCGCTTCGATATGCCGTCGCTGATCTTCATCCTGGCAGGTACGAACCACGCAGTGCCTGCCCGCGCGCAATGCCGCGCTCACGTCACCGACCCATTGATCGATCAAGCTCGCCGGGTTTGCGCTGAACAGACGCAGCACATCAATATCCACCAGCCTGACCGCCGCGTTATCCCGCGCGTGGTCGATTTGCCGCCGGGCCGCGGCGCTCATGGAGCCGATAACCGCCAGCAGGGGCGGCGCCGGCGCGAACGGCAGGCTGCGCGCCAACGGGTCAATCAAGCCCGCCGATCCCACCAGCAGCGGCTTGAACGGCAACTGCCGCAGCGCCGCGACGATACGCTGTAAATCGTCGTCCAGCAGGCTGTCGAGCACCACCAGCCGGCAACCCTGTTCCGCCAGGGCGGTAATCCGCATTGCCAGGGAAGCGTCGCGCACCGCCGCTACATCCAGCTCCGCCAGCGGCAGCGCGCTTTGCTCGTTGATCCGTCCGGCTATGGAGGAGGTGGCGACCGGCGTATTGGGATCGCTGGCAAATTCGGTATCGGTTAACCTGCGGCCGTTGACTTCGCAGTGGCCGTTGCGGATGCACCGGCCCATGGCGGGCGCGGCCGCGGCGATAATCGCCAGCGGCGCCTGCGCGCCGTTGAGTGCCGCCTCGATTTCGGCGCCCAGGTTGCCGCGCAGCGTGGAATCGATCTTTTTATACAGCCAGCCGTCCGGCGCGACGGCACGTAATTGCCCTACCGCCCTGCCCACCCTCCGCGCCGCCTCCCCGGCCGGCAGGGCGCGGCTGTCGGTACTGATAACCCAGGCGTCGGCGCAACCGCCGTCGGTGATCGCGTCCGCGCCGCCGAACAGCACATTGACCCGGGCGCCGTGGCGGGTCAGCCCCACGCCCGCATCATTGGCCCCGGTAAAATCGTCGGCGATCACCCCTATCTGCGCGTTGTTTTGCCCGGCCGGCATAGACATTCCTTAGGTTATTATCGGTGGTCACGAGTTATAATGATTATATTTAATCATATTTGATTAACCGTGAGCAAGATCAAATTATCCAAACGGAGACTTAACGCTGATACATGCCACATGGCAGTAGTTTATGACATATTATGATTGAAATCGCGCAATGAGACTAACCGCGGTCAAACAACGCCGGATATCGTTGGCCAACAGCCGCCAACGCGTCGGCCGTGGCAGGTTGCATGCCTTATACGTCTGCCTGACCCGGCGTGGGCGGTACCGGGCCGCAGCTGGCGCGGTTTTCAAACCAGGTTGGCAAGAGAATATGTTCTTTATCATGAGGATGCCGCAGCTGTCCCAGTAACAGCTCCGCGGCACGTTTGCCCAATAAGCCGTTATCGCGCATCACGGTGGCAATCGGCGGCGAGAACAGGCGGCCGATGGCGACATCGTCACAACACACCAGCGACAGATCGCGGCCGAGGACCAGGTTGCGCTGCCCCACCGCTTTCAGCGCACCCTCCAGTAATTGGTTACCGCCCAAAATCACCGCGGTCGGCGGGTGGGACAATGCCAGTAAGCGCGCCATAGCCCGCTCGCCGTGGGCGACCGACAGGATACCTGCCTCTATCATAAAATCAGGCGCCGCCTGGCATGCCTGATAGGCCTCCCGCACGGCGCGGATACGCTCCCGGGTCGGGCGCACATCTCGTCCGACGATCAGGCCGATACGCCGGTGGCCCAACTGCAATAGCGCCCTGGCGGCGGCGCCTACGCCGGTAAAATGATCGGATAATACCGTATTGGCGTTGACATCATCCGGCAACGTACGGTCAATCACCACCATGGGAATGGTGCTTTTACGCAGCACGCTCAGGGTCGCTTCATCATTTTCCAGCGAAGGCAGCAAAATCAGCCCGTCCACCTGGCGTTGTTGCAATACGTCAATATGTTCCGCATCCATTGCCGGCACCCCGCCGGAATTGGTCAGCAGCAGGGAAAACCCCGAGGCCGTCAGGACACTTTCCGCGCCGCTGACGATTGAGGCCAGCAATGGATTGGTGATATCCGAACAGACAAAACCGATAGATTTGGTTGAACGGCGACGCAGGCTTTGCGCCAGGACATTGGGGGTATAACGTAACTTCTCCGCCGCAGCCAGTACCCTTTCCGTCATTTCTTTACTGACGCCCGGTTGCCCTGACAGCACGCGGGAAACGGAGGCGATCCCCACGCCGGCCAGTTCAGCAACTTGACGGATTCCGGCCCGTTCATTGACCGGTGTCTCATTTTTTGAACTCATATACATCCTCGCGCCAAAGAAACTTGACAGTCTGTGTCAACCGCTTTTTAATCACTGGAAACGTTTCCGGAAACGTTTCCAAGCATCATATAACAACATATCGCCGATTATTTTAGGGTTATTACCACCGCCTCGCACGCTGGATGCGAAGGTAAGCATAACTCGTATGTGGTTTTTTATTCCAACGTTGGCCAAACCTGTACACCTACCTATAAGGGGCTCGTCGTGGAACAAGCAATCGCGCAAACGCCGGCAACCCGGCAAGTCATCCGTAATACCATTCTCAGCGCCATCATCGGCACGACGGTTGAATGGTATGATTATTATCTGTATGCCACCGCTGCGGCAACGTTATTCAATACCTTATTTTTCCCGTCTTTCGACCACTTGACCGGTACTATTCTGGCTTTTGCCAGCTTTAGCATCGGCTTTTTCGTCCGCCCGTTCGGCAGCGTGCTGTTTGGCTATCTCGGCGATCGCATCGGCCGTAAAAAAGTGCTGGTGATCACCTTACTCTTAATGGGAAGTTCAACCACCCTGATGGGGCTGTTGCCGACCTATGCCCAGGCGGGTATAGCGGCGCCTATCCTGCTGACCCTGCTTCGCGCCCTGCAGGGGCTTGGCTCAGGCGCTGAATATGCCGGCGCGGTATTGATCGTTGTTGAAAATGCGCCGGCTGAACGGCGCGGTCTTTATGGCGCGATGCCTTATATGGGAGTGGCCCTGGGCCTGTTGTTATCGCTGGCCACCTTCAACTTCTCTTCGCATTTATCTAAAGAAGCATTTGAGGTATGGGGATGGCGCATACCGTTTTTATTAAGCACCGTGGTCATTGCGTTTGGCGTTATTATACGCATGAAGTTAAAAGAGTCGCCCATCTTTGAAGAATTAAAACGCAAGAACGCCGTTATCAAAAACCCGGTGCGTGAAGTATTCAAAACGTCGAAACGCCAGCTGTTTTGCGCCTGGGGCGCTCGGTTAGGCGATAATTCCCTGGCGTATATCTACGAATCATTTGTCATTGTGTATGTCACCCAGCAATTACATATCGCCAGGGACGAAATTGTCACCGCGCTAATGTTCAGCACCGCCTTGCAATTCATTACCGTGCCCTTATTTGGCTGGGTCTCCGATAAAGTGGGGCGTAAGCCCGTTTACATGGGGGGCGCGATTCTTTCCGGCCTGGCGATTATTCCTTTTTTCCATCTGCTGCAAACCCGGGAGCTGGTATGGATTTACGCCGGCCTGTTTCTGGTCTCTTCCATTGCCAAGACCATGATGACCTCGGCGCAAAGTCCATGGCTGGCGGAGATGTTCCCTTCACGGGTGCGCTATACCGGTTTTTCGCTGGCGAGGGAAGTCACCTCGCCCATTTCCGGAGGGATAGCCCCCATCATCGCCCTCAGTTTATTAGCCGTGGGCGACGGGGATCCCAAACTGGTTTGCGCCTACGTCATCGTGCTGTCGGTCCTGACGGCCGTATCGGTATTTCTCGGGCCGGAAACCCGTGGTCGTGATTTACGTGATGTCGAGGCCGAAGGCGGCAAGCAGGCGCACGAGCACGGCGCCTATTCGTCACATCCAAACCGGTAAAAAAATTTCGCGATATAAACAGTCAGTGAGGAGCCTATGAAAATAACCCGAGTTGAGCCATTGCATATTGGTCAGTTCATGTTTGCCCGCGTGGAAACCGACAGCGGATTGGTTGGCTATGGCGAATCCGGTGCCTGGGGCCATATTGAGGCCTCGGGCGCCGCTATCCAGCGTTTCGCTGAATATCTGGAGGGAAGATCAGCGTTTGATATCGAACACCACTGGAATGTAATGCATCGGTTCAGCTATTTCCAGGGACTGGCCATCAATGCGGCCATTTCGGCGATAGATATCGCGCTTTGGGATATTAAAGGCCAGGCCCTGAATGTGCCGATTTATCAATTATTGGGAGGACCGGTGCGCAAAAAAGCGCGGATATATGGCCATATCTATGAACAGACCATTGAGAAAATACTGGAAGAATGCCAGGCTAAAATGGATGCGGGATTTACGGCATTCGGTCATCTCAATCCTTTCCTGGATGAAGGTAATGACAAGGTTTATTTTAAAACCCATATCCGCAAAATGCGTGATGCCATCAATAACGTCAGGCGTATGCGGGAAGTGGTCGGCGATCGGGTCGATTTGTTGATTGAGTTGCACCGGCGCCTGACGCCGCCGGAAGCGGTGACCTTTACCCGCGGCATAGAAGAATATCATCCTATGTTTGTGGAAGACCCCATCCGGCCGGAAAATGCCGATGCCATGGCGCGGGTGGCGGATAAAATCCATGTTCCCATCGCCACCGGGGAGCGCTTTTCCACCCTCTATGAATTCCAGGCCCTGCTGAGCCGCAACGCGATGGAGTTCGCCCGCGTGGATTTGTGCCTGTGCGGTGGAATTACCGGCGGCAAAAAAGTCGCGGCGATGGCCGAAGCGCATCATGTCCAGGTGGTTCCCCATAATCCGCTCTCACCCATCGGCCTGGCCGCCTGTCTGCACTTGGCGGCCGCTATTCCTAATTTCGCCATTCAGGAATATGCCACCGGCTTTGAAGCGGGCATTTTCGCATCCCGCCCCGAGCATTTGGGGAGCAATATCGTGGATAAAGTTCCCCTGCCGCTGGACGGTTTTGTGGATATTCCCGACGGGCCAGGCCTGGGAATGAAATTACTGCCCGACGCGCAGCGTATCCGTCCGCCGTTAAGCAAACCCATTTCCATGCGCCCGCACCTGGATGGTTTTATTGTCGATCAATAACGGCCTGAAGGCGGAAGCGGCACCGCGTGCGTGGCTCGGCGCGTGGCGCACTACGCCGGCGGCCCTTAGCGGATATCCCGATATTCGGAGGTGGCGGGCTTATTGCGGATGGCCTCGGACATAAAGTTCAGGACGTAGCGTAGCGCCGTGGTGGCGAAGCCTTCCTCTTTCAGGCGGCGTGCCGACGTTTCCATCACCATATCCAGGTCAAACTGTACCCGCCCCTCGCCCGCCAGCCGACGGGCGATATTGGTATCTTCGCCATAAAACGCGATAGACGTATCAAAGCCGCCGATACGCAGCAAGGCCCGTTTACTGGCGGCGAAATTACCGCCCACCGCCATATAGCCGGTGCACCAGTAAGTGGGTTTCGCCAGCGCCAGCCAGTAGAATTTCACCAGGACGCTTTTTATTCCCGGCAGGTCGAAATAACGGTATGGGCCGCTGATACAGACCAGATCGCCGCGCTGCGCATAGGCATGCAGCACTTTATCCAGCCAGCCGGACGGCATACGCGTGTCGGCGTCGATAAAGGCCAGAATATCGCCGCAGGCCGATTCCAGCCCTTTCTGGCGGGCGCGGGTGAGGCCTTTTATCGGTTCGTATACGACGCGAACCCCACTGAAGCCGGCGGCGATGTCCGACGTCCGGTCGGTACTGGCGTTATTAACGACAATAATTTCGTACTCACCGGGATGTGCGTGCGCCGTCAGCTCCCGCAGGGCGTATTGCAGGCAGGTCGCAAGATACAACTCTTCGTTATACGCTGGGATTATTAAACTGAGTTTCATCATTACGCTCCTGAGATACGCGACATGCCCTCGGGTACTGCCAGACCGATCCGGGCATAAATCTCTTCCCAGCGGCTTGTCACGGTAGTGATGGAAAAATGCCTGGTTTGCCGCGCGGCATGCTCGCCCATTTTCTGGCGCAGCGCTTTCGCGCGCAGCAAGTGGGTCAGCCTGCGGGCAAAATCCTCAGGGTCCCCCGGCTGCGCCAGGAACCCCGATTGCGCGTCGATATATTCCGGCAGCGCGCGCCAGCGCGCCCCGACCACGGGCAGGCCCGCGCTCATTGCCTGGATCAATACCATGCTTTGTGTTTCAGACGTGCTGGCGATGGCAAAGATGTCCGCCGCGTGAAACACATCCGCCAGCGTGGCTTTATCCAGCGTGCCGGTAAACCTGACGCGATCGCCGACCCCCAGCGCCCGCGCCAGGTGCTCCAGGCGATGGCGGGCGGAGCCGTGCCCCGCCAATACCAGCAGCGCATCGGGCACCTCCGCGGCGATAAGCGCCAGGGCGCGAATCAGCACATCGATTTTTTTTTCGTCCGCCAGACGGCCGGCATAGACAATGGTTGCGTCGCTGAAACCGTGCGCCCGTTTAAGCATGGCGCGGCGTTCGTCCGGGACCGGATGGAACTGGGCGGGATCCACCGGATTGGACAGCACGCAGTGGGGACTGCGCAGGCCAAACGCGCGCATTTCGTCAATCACGGAATGGGAAGGACCGGTCACTAATGCGCAGTGGTTGTAATAGCGGTTGACCGCCCGCAGGCTGACGTTGCGGAAAAATTGCGCCGAAAACGGCGTATAGCCGGCAAACTCCCCGATGGCCCAGTGATTGGTGCCTATCAGCGGAATATCCAGTTGGCGCGCGGCGCTCAGCGCTTCCAGACCGGCGCCGAGAAAAGTATGGGTATGGATAATATCCGGCGCGAAAGACAACAACTGGCGCCAGCGCCGCCCGGTTGGCACCACCAGGCGGGATTGCCCGGTCGAACTGGGCACCGGCAGCGAAAACAGCCGGCGGATGGAAACATTTTTCCCCGCGTCGACTTCCCGTGCGGGTACGCCGGCCACGGCAAAGTCATGTCCGGTGGCGCGTGGCGCAAGAATCACCACCTGATGACCGCGTTTGCCCAATTCCCGGCATCCGGACAATACCGAATCCTGGATACCGCCCAGCTCCGGATAAAAACTGTCGGTAAATACAGCAATACGCATGGAATTACCCCCCTGGCAGCTCAACTCCGTTATTCCGGCGCCGGTAGACGACCACCGCGATGGCGAGCGACACCAGCAACGCACAGGAAAACAGCCACAGCCATACATTGATACGCGCCCATGCGGCGCCGGCAAACCAGCCCAGCAAGAGCAATAAGCCGGACTTGGGCAGCGTCGCCAGGAGATTGAAACCAAGAAACAGCCCGAGCGGAATTTTTGCCGCGCCGGCGCTTAACAACACCACGAACCCCGCCGCATGCGTCAGCTTCGCCGTGACCAGCACGCGCCCGGGATGGCGGCGAAACCGCGCCATCAGCGGCTCCAGCTGCCGGCCGCCCTGGAGGTCGAAACGGCGCCGCAGCAACAACGTGGTGATGCGCCCACTCCGGCCCAGCCCATAGAGAATAACGTCCCCGGTCAGGTCGCCCGCCACGCTGACGGCATAAACGCCGCTAATATGCAGCAGTCCCTGGGATGCCAGGATCGCGCCAAAGACTGTCGCCATCGGGCCTTCCACCAGAACGGCGATAAACAGGGCGGCGTATCCGTAGTTGGCAATGGCGGTCGATATCCATTGCGGCATAGTCCCTCCCGGCATCATTGTTGTTCGCCATTTACCAATACGCTATTTCGCGCCGATATTCTGCGGTAGAAACCATACTATAGAGTTGTTACTGGCATATTACCAAGCTTTGACGAATAAAAATCGGCGGTGCTTTTTTTCTGGCGATGTATGATGATTAAAGATTAAGACCGGTATTTTAATAGCCGGCTTAATCTTTTAATTAAGTAATGTATTAATGCACCGCGATGATTTCTAAAACGCCATTTATTATAAACTGCACCCCTACGCATACCAGCAGAAAACCCATTAATCGGGATATGGCATCGATACCGCTTTTGCCAATCAGGCGCATAATAACGCCGGAGCCGTTCAGGCAAATCCAAAGGATAAAAGAGATGGTGGCAAAGGTCAGCGCTGGACTGACCAGCAATACCCAGCTTTCAAACCCCAGAGAATTATCTTTTAACGTGGAAACCGAACTGATGATCATGGCGATGGTGCCGGGCCCGGCGCTGCCCGGCATGGCCAATGGCACAAAGGCAATGCTTTCCGAACCCTCGTTCAGCATCTCTTGATGTTTGGCATCCACGATAGAGGATTTTTCATGGCGGGGATGGGGAAAAAGCATGCGAAAACCGATAAACGCGACAATCAGCCCGCCGGCAATCCTGAGTCCCGGGATGGAAATGCCAAAGGTGTTCATCACCAGCTGGCCGGCATAAAAAGCGACGATCATGATGAAAAAGACGTACACCGAGGCCAGAAACGCCTGATGTTTGACTTCTTTATAGCTCATGTTGCCGGAAAGGCTTAATAACAGCGCAACCGATGTTAACGGATTCACCAGCGGCAACAGCAATACCAAACCCAAGGTTACCGCTTGCAACAATTGGGAAAGTCCTAACATGGGGCGTACCTCAAACAATCACAGGAACAGACGGCGCATAGCTTAGCATGAAAAAATTACCCTGGCATGGCGCGGCAGGGACAATATTGGCTGACTGCTGTTATAAGCATCTCCTGTAAATAGGTTATATCTTAACGAATGTTAACGGTGGCGAAATAGTGATTCCCGTCCGGAACAGGGTAATGATAAATTTAATTTAAGCGCCGGCGTGGCGCGAATAAGTAAAAATACCGGCGGGCAATGATCCATGCCGCCATGACCGCCGCGCCGCTAATGCGGCGCGCAGGCGCCGGTACGGTCAGCGCCAGCCCAGGCCGGGCGCGACATGGTGCAATATCGCCTCGATCACGTGCGCGTTATAGTCGACGCCTAACTGGTTCGGTACGGTTAGCAGCAGCGTGTCGGCCTCGGCAATCGCTTCATCCTGCGCCAGTTCCTTTATCAGCACATCCGGTTCGGCGGCGTAGCTGCGGCCGAAGATGGCGCGGGTCTTTTCGTCGAGGAAACCGATCTGGTCGCCGTCGCGGCTGCTGTTGCCGAAATAGGCGCGATCGCGCTCGTCCATCAGGGCGAAGATGCTGCGGCTCACCGATACCCGGGGCGCGCGCGTATGCCCGGCTTCCTGCCATGCCGCGCGGTAGGCGCGGATCTGCGCGGCCTGCTGCACATGGAACGGCTCGCCGGTCTCGTCATCCTTTAGCGTGGAGCTTTGCAGGTTCATCCCAAGCTTTGCCGCCCAGACCGCGGTGGCATTTGAGCCGGCCCCCCACCAGATACGCTCGCGCAGGCCGGCGGAGTAAGGTTCGAGACGCAGCAGTCCCGGCGGGTTGGGAAACATCGGCTGCGGATTGGGCTGGGCGAATCCTTCTCCGCGCAGCACCTCAAGCAGGGTTTCGGTATGGCGCCGGGCCATATCGGCATCCGTCTCGCCTTCGGCGGGCCGGTAGCCGAAGTGGCGCCAGCCCTCGATGACCTGCTCGGGCGAACCCCGGCTGATGCCGAGCTGCAGGCGCCCGCCGGCGATAAGGTCGGCCGCGCCGGCGTCCTCGGCCATATAATGAGGGTTTTCATAACGCATATCGATAACGCCGGTGCCGATCTCGATACGGCGGGTCCTGGCGCCGACCGCGGCCAGCAGCGGGAACGGAGAGCTGAGCTGGCGGGCGAAGTGGTGCACGCGGAAATAGGCGCCGTCCGCGCCCAGTTCCTCGGCGGCGACGGCCAGCTCGATGGATTGCAGCAGCGCATCGGCGGCGGAGCGGGTCCCCGACTGCGGGGAAGGCGTCCAGTGGCCAAACGACAAAAATCCAATCTTCTTCATGGCGTATTGTCCTTCTCTTCAGAGTGGCTGGCCGGCATGGTCACCATAAACCTTAGCAATGAGGTTAAATAAATACACAATACTGCTAAGAATTACAACGCCGGCCGTTCAGGCCATCCTGAGAAAAGCGCGCCCCGCGACTCCTGGCGGCGCGCGGAGGTTTCCGCCAGTTATACCGGCAGGCGCCGGCGCAGCGCAAAGCCATACATGACGGCCGAAACGAGCGCCATGGCGCCGGCCACCACCAGCGCGGGGACAAAACCGCCGAACTTGTCGACCACCACGCCGGTGACGATGGGCGAACAGGCGCCGCCGAGGAAGCCGCCGAAATTCTGGATACTGCCCACCGAGGCGACCAGGCGTCTGGAGGTGACGGCTTCGGCGGCCAAAGTCCAGTAGTTGCCGGAGGAAAGGCTGTAGGTAAACATGCCGAGCGTCAGCAGCGCCACCGCCAGCGCCGGCCCGTTGGACGCGGCGGTGACAAACATCGCCAGCGCGGTCATTACCGCGGCCCCGGCGATGGTGCAGCGGCGGGCCTTGAACGGATCCACGCCGCGGCTCACCAGTCGATCGGAGAATCGGCCGCCGATCAGCACCGCCACGCCGCCGGCAATATAAGGCAGCGCCGAGAGCAGGCCCGCGCGGTTAAGGGTAAAGCCCTGCGCCTGCTGGAGGTAGGTCGGCAGCCAGGTGATGTAGAACCAGAAGACGTATTGCAGGCAAAAGCCGCCGATCACCATGTACCAGGTGGTGGCGTAGGTGAACAGGCCGCTCCATTCGCGCAGCGAAACCCGGCCCCGGCCGGCAAGCGCGGCGTCGCGGCGCTGCTGCTGGCCGGCGCTGATATAGCGCAGCTCGTCCCGGTGCAGCCGGGGATGCCGCTCCGGTTCGCGGTAGATAACCAGCCAGCCGATGAGGGCGATAAAACCCAGCATCCCCATGATGATAAACATTACCGGCCAGCCGAATTGCGCCATCAGCAGTGTCGAAATGGGCGGCGCCAGCGCCAGCCCCACTTGGGTGGCCGCAATATACGCGCTGGTGGCCGCCGCTTTTTCCCGTTCGGGAAACCAGGTATCGGCCGCTTTCAGCGCGGCGGGGAATAACGGCGCCTCGCTGATGCCCAGCGCGACGCGCAGGCCGATAAACGCGCCGACGCCGCGGGCAAAGCCGGTAAGGATGGCGACAATCGACCACAGCCCCGCCGCCAGCGCGAGCAACAGCCTGACGCCAAAACGGTCCACCGCCCAGCCGGCGGGCAAATTCATGATGGCGTAAGGCCAGACAAAGGCCGAGAGGATCACCCCCATCATGGCGTTGCTGATATGCAAATCCCGCATAATCTGCGGCGCCGCCACGGAGAGATTGCCGCGATCCAGATAATTGGTAATAGTGAGTAGTGCAATGATGCCAATAATGAGCCATCGCAGATTATGGTGTTTAGGCCTGGTCAGGTTCAGGTATGCCGGCGCGGTATTTTCATGCGCATCGGCCGCGAATGCAGAGTGATAAGATTTCATCGCCGTTCGCCTCCATCGCGCCGGGTACGGGGGCGCTGGGCTATGATTATGGGCCTGCGTCCCAGCGTGGACGCAGGCCGGAGTGGCTTTACCCCATCAGGTGATCAAAAGCCTGTTTGATCTGGCGTTTCAGCGCTTCGCTGACCGGCTGCATCGGCGGACGCGGCTGGAACAGCGGCACCCCTTGCAGCGACTGGATATATTTTACGCAGGCGGGCAAATTATCGTGGGGCAGCGTATTCCACAGCCCGGCCAGGCCGAAATGCAGGGCGCGCGCGGTGGCGTGATCGTTGTTTTCCACGGCGGTAAACAGGTCATGCACCACTGAGGGCACCGCGCTGGTCAGCGCCGAAATCGCGCCCTGGCAGCCCAGGGCAAAAGCGGGGTACAGCAGCGCATCCACGCCGCTGAGGATAATTTTATCCGGGCAGCTGAGCAGCAGATCGGACACGGCTTTCAGGTCGCCGGAGCTTTGCTTCATGCCCACCACGCCGGGCACTTCATCCATAATGCGGCCCATCAGCTCCAGGCTGAGGTAGTTCCAGGGGATAACGTTATAGATAAGGATAGGAACGCCGGTGGCATCGTAGATTTCACGAAAATGCCGCACCGTGGCCTCGGCATCCGGCTTGAACAGATAGTGCACCGGCGTGACCTGCAGCGCATCGAGTTTCATGCCGGCCAGCATTTTGACGCGGGCAATCGCCTGGCGGGTGCTGTTAACGATAAGTCCCGCGACGAAGGGCACGCGGCCGTTATTGGCTTCATATGCCTCGGTCATCGCCTGTTTAAATTCACTGTCGGAGAGCGTATGGCCTTCGCCGGTGCTGCCGCCGACCACAATCGCGCCGGCGCCGCTGTTGATAATAAAATCAATCTGCGGTTTCAGCCCGCCGGTCACCAGTTCACCCCGGGCATCGAACGGCATGGCGATAGGCGGCAGCACCCCGCGCAGTTTAGCCTTTAGATCAGCATGGTTATTCTGACTCATTTTACACTCCTGTTATGGGGATGTTGCGAATACGATATACATCTATTAATGTGAGATAATTTTTCTTTGATCAATACTAAATCCATCAATATGGGATTTAAATCACATTTAATAGCAATAAAATCCAAATAAAATAACCACTATTATAAAATAATTACATTCAACTTTATGATTAATAGCTATTTAATCAAATAACGAAATGAAAACCCAAGCGTAGCCGCAGTAAAATCACAGCGGGTTCTATTTACATTACGGTATATAACCGTAAAATTAATTATTCATATCCCACATTATGGGATTTACGCGATGATTATGGCGCCGGGTCAGAGGACACGCGCCGCGTTTTCATGAGGAGGCAGGCGATGGAGCTTACAGGCAACCTGATTATTGGCAGCGAAATGCAACAAGGGGGCGGCACGCGGTTCTACGCCGCCGATCCCGCCGGCGACAGGCCGCTGGCACCTGATTTTTATGATGCCGCGCCCGCGCAGATCGATCGCGCCTGCCAACTGGCGGAACAGGCCTTTGATGTTTACCGCGCGCTGCCGCTGACGCTGCGCGCCGATTTCCTGACGCGCATCGGCGACAATATTCAGGCGTTGGGCGATGCGCTGATTGCGCGCGCCGTACAGGAAACCGGGCTGCCGCGCGGGCGTATCGAGGGCGAGCGGGCCCGTACCCTTGGACAGCTGGCGCTGTTTGCCGAGGTGGTGCGGCGCGGGGAATTTTTGCAGGTCATCATTGAACAAGCGCTGCCCGCGCGCAAGCCGCTGCCGCGCCCGGACTTACGCCAGCGTCATATCGCGCTCGGGCCGGTGGCCGTATTCGGCGCCAGTAATTTTCCGCTGGCGTTTTCGGTTGCCGGCGGCGATAGCGCCTCGGCGCTGGCGGCCGGTTGCCCGATTGTGGTCAAGGCGCATCCGGCGCATCCCGGTACCAGCGAGCTGGTGGGACGGGCCATCCAGCAGGCGGCGGAGCAACTGCGGCTGCCGCCCGGCGTGTTTTCGCTGCTGCATGGCGCCGAACACAGCGTGGGCGAACGGCTGGTGGCGCATCCGCTGATCCAGGCGGTAGGCTTTACCGGCTCGCGGGCGGGCGGCCTGGCGCTGGTGGCCCAGGCGCGGCAACGCGCCGTGCCGATACCGGTGTATGCCGAAATGAGCAGCGTTAATCCCCAGATCCTGTTGCCGGCCGCGTTGGCTCACCGGGGCGCAGCCATCGCCGGCGGCTATGTGGAGTCGCTGACCTTGGGCGCCGGCCAGTTCTGCACCTGCCCCGGACTGGTGTTGGCCATCGACGGCGAACCGCTGCGGCATTTCTGCCGGCAGGTAACACTGGCGCTGCGAGAGAAGCCCGCCGCCACCATGCTGACCGGCGCCATCTGGCGGGCATGGCGGGAAAACACCGCGGCGCTCGGCGCTGCCGGCGGCGTCGGCCGGCTTGCCGCGGGACAACCGGCGCGGGCGCCCAACCAGGCGCAGGCGGCGGTGCTGGTGACGGATGCCGGCGATTTCCTCGCCCAGCCGTCGCTGAGCCAGGAAGTGTTCGGCCCCACTTCACTGGTGGTGCGCTGCCGGGATAACCGGCAATTGCTGGCGGCGGTACAGGCGCTGGAAGGCCAGCTGACCGTCAGCCTGCATCTGGACGATGCCGATCACGACGATGCGCGGGCGCTGCTGCCCACCCTGGAGCGCCGCGCCGGACGGCTGCTGGTCAACGGCTTCCCCACAGGAGTGGACGTGGGTTACGCCATGGTGCATGGCGGTCCCTTCCCCGCCACCAGCGATGCGCGCACCACGTCGGTGGGCGCCGGCGCCATTAGCCGCTTCCTGCGTCCGGTCTGTTACCAGGATTTCCCCGCCGCGCTGCTGCCCCCGGAACTGCGGCCGCATGGCGCCGCGCCGGTATAAGGCGGCGCGCCGGGCGTGATTGACTCAGCGCGTGAACATCCCGCAATTCGGGATATAATGGCGATGAAGGTTTTTTTTAAGCAAAAACGGCGCATGCGCGCTGGCAAAGGGCGGCCACGTCCGGACCTGGCCCGGGCATGGTAAGCTAAGCGACGGTAGGTAAGCCATCGCGGTGGTCCGTTATCTGATGCAGGGAGTAGGTATGAAAACACGCGCCGACGCTGAAGTCGCCCAGCAGGCATCGATCAAAAGCCTGATCAAGGTTATGCAAATCTTGGAATGCTTCTCCCAACGCGACGCCGATCTGACGCCGGCGGATATTGCCGCGCGCACAGGATTGCCGCGCGCCACTACCCATCGCCTGGTGTCGTCGCTGCGGGATATCGGTTTGCTGGAACAAAACGGCAAACGGGATACCTACAAGCTGGGCATGAAATTATTTCAGCTGGGGAGCCTGGTATTGCAAAACCTCGATCTGGACAGCCATGCCCGTCCTTATGCTACCCGGCTGCAGCTGATCACCGGCGAAAATACGCATCTGTGCATTTTTGACGGCGCGCAGATGGCCTTTGTGGAACGGCAGGCCATGAACAGCAGCGGCAATACCATGATAACCCGCATCGAGGCGGCGCCGGTGCACTGTACCAGCGTCGGCAAGGCGTTTCTCGCCTGGCAATCCGCCGGCCTTATACATAAAATCATTAGCGATTCCCTGCCGGAACGCACGCCGCACACCATTACCGACGGCGATCTGCTGCTGGCGGAACTGCGGCTGATTCATGAACGAGGCTGCGCTTACGATTTGCAGGAAAATGAACTTGGCGTGCACTGCGTCGGCGCGCCCATACGCGGCGCCAATGGCCAGGTTTTCGCCGCGCTCAGTGTGTCCGGGCCGGCGGAACGGTTGCCCCTCCCCCGCCTGGAGGGACTGGCCGGGCTGGTGATGGAGACCGCCCACAAAATTTCGCTGGAGCTGGGCTGGTTGCCGGGCCGCACTGTCGCCGCGGCAACGGCATTCACGCGCCACGATAGCCGCCCGGACCATGCCGGCTGATAGCGGGACGCCCTAAAAAAAGAAGACCGCCAGGCGGCCTTCTCAGGATAACATCACGACCCGGTGCGCTTTATGAGGTTAGCGCCTCCGTGTCGGGCTGCGCAGGCACGGTCGCCTCGCTGCTGGCCAAACGGCTGCGGGGGACCTTGCTGAGATCGAGAATACCCTTGTCCGATATCGCACCGGCCATCGCCGCGTTTGCCGCGCCAAGCGGGGATTCCCCGGCTATTGCGCCAACCATCGCGCCGCCGGGCACGCCGCCGGTGGCGCCCTCGATAATCCCATTGCCGGGTAAGCCGCCGGCGGGGCCGTCAATGATTCCAACGCCGGGCAAATCTGGGACGGGGTCGCCAATTATGCCATCGCCGTGCAAGCCCCCGGTTAACCATCCAGGCAGTACTCCCCCCAGCAATGCGCCGGCGCTGAACAGCCCACCGGACAGCAGGATGCCGGGCAGCATCTTATCGATTAACGATGCCAGCGGGGTATTGGCGATATACAGCTTTAATGTCCCCGACAGATTGGCGGGTAAGCGTGCCAACTGGGTATCGGAGGCATGGATGATCGCCAAACCCTCGGGTAACGTGGGCAGCTCAGTGAGCATCGTGTTACTGACGTCGAGGCTGGTGAGCGTCGAAGGCAGTTCGGGCAAAGCGGTCAAGTTTGTGCGGTTGGCGGAAAGCGTCTGCAACCCCTGGGGCAGACCGGCTGAAATGCTTTCCAGCGGCGTGTTGCTGACGCTCAGTGTCTGTAATCCCTCCGGCAGAGTATCCGATAACTTCGCCAGGTGCGTATTATCAAGGTAAAGCGACGTCAGCGTCGGCGGCAAGCTTGCCGGCAAGCTTGAAATATTCAGGCAGTTCAGGTTCAGATAGGTCGCGCCGCGTTCCAGACAATCTTTTAGCATAAGCACGGCTTTGTTGCGATATTCAGCCTCGCCGTCCGGCGCCAGCTTAGCCCAGTTGTCCCACTCGGCCAATAGAGCGTTATTTTGTTGTGTATCAGCGTGGTCAAATCCATTTACAATTCCCGGAGAGAGACCGGCGGATGAGATTGCGGGGATATCCATATATTTCCTCATTGAAGTGCGTCGAAAATGTGGCACTGAAGAATTCTCAGGTCTGTTTATATCCAGCGGCATGCCCAGATCTCACAGGCCGGCGGGTGTCCGCCCTGTGCTGGCCGCCGCCAAACACCATAAGCGTAGATATTGATTTATGGATGGGTTAAGTCATTATGGTAAAAGAGATAATGACCACGGCCGGCGATGGTTCTTTTCCGGCGGGTACAACGGCGAAATATTCATATAAGCACAGGCTGGTAAGCGGATAATGATAAGCCAACAACGGCGCGCGGATTTGTTATTAGTGGCAACAACGTTAATTGCGGGTTTTGGATGGATCTTCTCCAAGGAATCGTTACAGGGAATGCCGACGTTCGGTTTTATCGGCGCGCGGTTTTTACTTGCCGCCGCGTTCCTGCTGCCCTTTTGCTTCGGCCGGCGAAACCACATCATCCCGGCGGCGATCCCCGGCATTATCGGCGTGGGTTGCCTGCAGGCGGTATCGCTATTGCTGTGGATCTATGCGGTATCGCTCAGTCATGCCCTGGGAGAAGGCGCGTTTATCATGAGCCTGTCCATGCTGTTTGTGCCGTTGGCGGCGTGGATTCTATTCAGGATGCCGCCGTCGCGCCCGTTTTGGGAATCGTTGCCGCTGGCGCTGGCGGGTCTGGCCCTGCTTACCCTGACCCACGGCTGGCAACTTTCCGTCAGCCAGTTCTGGTTTCTCTGCGCCGCGCTGGCCCAAGCGGTATATTTTTGTGTGAACAGCCGTTTTGCCCGTTTAATGCCGGTATTGCCCTTAACCTGTATCCAGTTGTTTTGCACCGGCCTCTGCGGCGTGGCGCTTTCATGGTACTACGAGACATGGCCCGCCGCGATCGGCGCCGATATTTGGCTATGGTTCGCGGCCAGCGCGATTATTGCCACCTCGTTACGATTTTTATTGCAAATGGCGGGGCAGAAAAAAACCAGCGTGGCCAATGCCGCCATTATCATGGTATTGGAACCGGTATGGACCGTTCTGCTCGCGACCCTATGGTATGGAGAAAATATGCCGGCGCAAAAGGCCGTGGGCTGTTGCCTGATTTTGCTGGCGTTAATACTGTATCGCGGCCGTCAATACCTGCTGCTGAAAAAAATTAACGCCTAGCGGCGCGGCGCCTATATCTTGATTTCAGGTTTATAAAGTACATTACGGCAATAGCCGGCCCTGGGTTGTTTATTTTCGGCGCCATTTAGCCTCACGTCCTAATATATAATCATTAGTTATTAACCATAACTTAATAGTAATACCCAGTCCGTGGCATTTCCGCTATTTTTCGGGGAACAGCGGCTTTTTACCCGCTGATTATTCTAATAATCACTTCTCCATTAGGGCAGGAATAATGAGCATAAGCGAACATAACGGCGCGGCAATCGTCCCGCCTGAAGAGCCGCGGGCGTCCCGCTGGTGGCAACAGGAGGACTGGTGGTCGATCATCCTGGCGCTCGCGTTAATCGGGACCGCGTTTATCCTGTTTTCACAGGGCGGCAGTATCAAATGGCTGGCTACCGCGCCGGCGAAATGGACCACCCTGGATGAGGCGGGCCGGGATCTGGTCAGCCGCCTGCCCGCGCTGGCGGGGCTGTACCTGGTCTGGGCGGTGCTGCTTACCGTCAGCGGCGCCATTATCGGCCACCGGCCCGGCACGTTCCTGGCCGGTTTTACCGTGCTGTTTATTGTGGCGGTATTTATTTTCCAGCTCGGCGCCTGGGCCAGCGCCTCGCGTTATAATCTGGAACCGCCGCTGCTGGCCCTGGTGCTGGGTCTGGCGGTGTCCAATCTCTGGCGGATACCGGACTGGCTGGCGCAAAGCCTGCGCGTGGAATACTTTATTAAAATCGGCATCGTGCTGCTGGGCGCCACGCTGCCGCTGACGCTTATCCTCTGGGCCGGTCCGGTGGCGATCGGACAGGCGGCTATCGTGTCGCTGGTCACCTTTTTTGTCATCTATTACGCCGCCCGCCTGCTGGGGCTTGAGCAGCGTTTCGCCGCGGTGCTGGGCGTCGGCGGCGCCGTTTGCGGCGTATCGGCGGCCATCGCCGTGGCGGGCGCGGTGCGCGCCAAACGCGAGCAGGCCTCGGTGGCCATTTCGCTGGTGATTATCTGGGCTATCGTGTCGTTGCTGGTGCTGCCGTTTGCGGCGCGCGCGCTCGGGCTTTCCACCGGCGTCGCCGGCGCCTGGATAGGCACGTCGGAATTTGCCGACGCGGCCGGCATCGCGGCGGCGCAAACCTACAGTGATTTTGCCGCCCATTCGGCCGGCGCCATCGCCGGCAAACCGGATGCCGCGGTGCAGGCGTTTACCCTGATGAAAGTGATTGGCCGCGATATCTGGATCGGCATCTGGGCATTTGCATTGGCTATCGTCGCCACCACCCGCTGGCGCAACGCGGATAATGACATCGACGCCAGGACCGGGGCGGCGGAAATCTGGCAGCGCTTCCCCAAATTCGTGTTGGGTTTTGTGCTGGCCTCGCTGTTCGTTACCTGGCTAAGCAGCCACTACACTCTGGCGGAATACCGCACCACCCTGACGCCGGCCTTTATCGCCCCGATCACGGCGCTGCGCACCTGGGCGTTTATTTTCTGCTTTTTAAGCATTGGCCTGAGCACCCGCTTCTCCCGCCTGACCAGCACCGGCCTGCGGCCGTTTTGGGCATTTACCCTCGGGGTCGTGGTCAATGTCATCCTCGGTTATTTCCTTTCCGCCCATGTCTTTGCGGACTTTTGGAACCAGCTGGGTAATCTGTAATGGCACGGCAAAACCACGCTGTCCGCTGTGCGCACTGTCGTTTTTGCCGGCGCGACCGGGCCGAGATGGAACGTAAGATGCCCGGGCTGTCGGCGCTGGGGTCGGCCTTCGGCGCCAGCCTGGGGGACTCCCGCCTGTGCCTGCATCACGACAGGCTGGTTTCGCCGGACGACCGCTGCGCGGCATTTGCCGCCACACTGATAACGCTACTCTGAAGCCACCGAGGTATGACGTGAAAACACGCCTGTTAACGACCGGATTGCCCTTAGGCATCCTCCTTTTTTCATCAACGCTTGCCGCGCAAACGCTGGTGTATTGTTCGGAAGGCTCCCCCGAAGGATTCAACCCGCAGCTCTTTACCGCGGGCACCACATACGATGCCAGCTCGATACCGATATACAACCGCATCGTGCAGTTCAAAATAGGCACCACGGAAACACAGCCGGGATTAGCGGAGAGATGGGATATCAGCGACGATAAAAAAACCTACACCTTTCATTTGCGCCATGGCGTGAAATGGCAGAGTAATGCCGATTTTACCCCCACGCGCGATTTTAACGCCGACGACATCCTGTTTACCTTTAATCGCCAGAAAGACGCCGATAACCCCTATCACAATGTCTCCGGCGGCAACTATCAATACTTTTCCGGCATGGGTCTGGACAAGCTTATCGCCAGGATAGAGAAGGTCGATGATGATACCGTCCGTTTTGTCCTGAACCGGCCCGAATCGCCGTTCCTTGCCGACCTGGCAATGGATTTCGCCTCCATTACCTCCGCCGAATATGCCGCGAAGATGCTGAAGGCGGGCACCCCGGAAAAAATCGATCTGCAGCCCATCGGCACCGGACCTTTCCAATTAGTGCAATACCAGAAGGATTCCAAAATTGTTTACAACGCGTTTGCCGGCTATTGGGGCGAGAAACCCAAAATCGACCGTTTGATTTTTTCCATTACGCCCGATGCGTCCATACGCTACGCGAAACTGCAAAAAAATGAATGTCAGGTCATGTCATTCCCCAACCCCGCCGATATCGCCAAAATGAAAGACAATAAAGACATCGTGGTAAAGGAACAGGCGGGCCTGAACGTCGGCTATCTTTCCTTTAACGTGGAAAAAAAACCGCTGGACCAGCTTAAGGTCCGCCAGGCGCTAATCCAGGCGGTGGATAAGCAATCCATCCTTGACGCGGTCTATCTCGGCGGCGGACAGGCGGCGAAAAATCTCATCCCCCCGATCCTGTGGGGCTATAACGACGCCGTGCAGGACTATCCCTACGATCCGGCCAAGGCCCGGCAATTACTCAAGGAGGCGGGGCTGGCGGACGGGTTCGCCATCGACCTGTGGGCCATGCCGGTACAGCGTCCTTATAATCCGAATGCGCGCCGCATGGCTGAGATGATCCAGTCGGACTGGGCAAAAATCGGCGTCACCGCCAGGATTGTCACCTATGAATGGGGGGAGTACCTGAAACGGGCAAAAAACGGCGAGCATCAGACGATGATGGCGGGCTGGACCGGCGATAACGGCGATCCGGACAATTTTTTCGCCACGTTATTCGGCTGCGACGCCGCGCACAATGGTTCCAATTACTCCAAATGGTGCTACCCGCCTTTTGAGACGGTGATCCAGGCCGCCCGGATCGAGTCGGACCCGCAAAAACGCGCCGCCCTGTACCGGCAGGCCCAGGTGATCATGCACGACCAGGCGCCCGCGCTGCTGATTGCCCATTCCACGGTCTACGAGCCGATCCGCAAGGAGGTGAAGGGCTATATCGTCGATCGCAAACATCATTTTGAAATCGTCTCGGTAGAGTAAACGGCGCGGTCGGGCTGATGAAGCCCGGCCGTTTCTCCCCCCTTCCCTCCTTGGCAAACATCTGCTGGTCTGCATCCCATGTCCGCTAAGATTCATCAACCCCGCCGGGAAAAATATCTTTCCCGGCGTTGCGTATGGCGGCGATATGCGCGGGGCCGATGCCGCAGCAGCCGCCGACCATGGTGGCGCCCTGGCCGACCCAGCGGCGGATCCACTTCAGGTAGTTTTCCGGACTGAGATCGTCCCTGAGGCGCGAAATGCCGGCATAGGGTTCATCGGAAGGAGGCTCCGGCATAAAGGCGTTGGCGTAGACCCCAAGCGCCGCCGTGGGGGTTGCCGATGCGTCAATGACGCGCCGGGCCGCGACGATCGCCTCGCCCATCGCCTCGGGCTGGCTGCAGTTAAACAATATTCCGGCGGCGCCCGCCCGCAACGTCGCGGCCGCGGCGTCCGCCACCGGTTCCCCCGAGCGCAGCTCCGGCGGACCGGTGCGCCCGGCCTCGTCCTTAAGAGTATACGCGACATACACCGGCAGAGGGCTGACACGCCTGACCGCGTTCAGCGCCGTCAGCGCCTCGCGCGTCGAACTCTGGGTCTCAATCAGCCAAAAGTCGATCCAGGGGGCCAATCCCGCGATCAGCGGCGTCAGTATTTCATCCGCGCGGGCGGGGATGAATTTATCCGGCCGATAGCTTTCAAACAGCGGCGGCAGCGAGCCGGCCACCAATATGGCGGACGGCGGACGGGCGGCGCCGGCCTGGTCGGCCACGCTGCGCGCCAGTTGTCCCGCCAGCCCGGCCAGCGACCTGGCCCGGCGGTGAAAACGCGCCTCCCCCAGCATATGCGGCACCAGCCCGAAGGTATTGGTGGTCAGCACTTGGGCGCCGCTGTCGGCGTAGATTTGATGGGCGCGCGTAACATACTCCGGCGCCTCGATCAGCGCCAGCGCCGACCATTCGGGCAGGCGGAACGGCGCGCCCAGCTGTTCCAGCAGTCGGCCCATGCCGCCATCCAGAACAGTGATGCCGCGGCGGGTGTTTTTTTGCTCGGCGTTGCTCATGATTTGCGACTCCTGAATAAAGTGAAGTGATGCCGCCCGCGCAGGCTCACCGGGGCGTGCCGCGCTGCGGGTAACCCCGGCCGAAACGGCGTTCCAGCCGCCCCTGGAACAGCTCGAGCACCATGGACATCAGCCAGTAAATGGCCGCCGCGGTCGTCAGCATTTCCATATAATGATAGGTGCTGCGGCCATAGGATTGCGCCAGGAAATTCAGCTCCCATAACCCCATCAACGACACCAGCGACGAGTCTTTCAGCATGGAAATAAACAGCGACCCCACCGGCGGCACGATAATCCGCAGCGCCTGCGGCGCGATAATATGGAAGATAATCACCCCGCGCGGCAATCCCAGCGCCATGGCGGCCTCGGTCTGGCCCCGGGGCACGGCAATGACGCCGCCGCGAATGGTTTCGGCCAGGTAGGCACCATAGTTAAGCGAGAGGGCTATGATGCCGGAGCTGAAGGCGCCGAGCACAATGCCCGCCTGCGGCAGCGCCAGATAGATAATCAATACCTGCACCAGCAGCGGCGTGCCGCGAAACAGCGAGGTATAAAACGTCGCGCAGCCGAAGGCGACGGCGCTGGACGACAAGCGGCCGGCGGCGGTCGCTATGCCCAGCAGCGTGCAAAACAGCATCGACAGCGCGGTAATCACCAGGGTTAGGGCCGCGCCCTGGATAAAGCCGTCCGGGGACAGGCGCAGGCCAAGCATAAACGGCAGTTTTTGCCCTATCAGCGCAAAATCCAGATCCAGACGGGAAAACAGCCCCAGCAGCAGCGCCAGCAACAGCGCCCAGGTCAGGGTGGCGCGCAGCCGGAACCCGGCGCGGCCCTGCCGCAAGAACGCGGCGCCGTCGGGAGCCGGTTTTTCCGTGCCGGCGACGGACGACGGCGGCATTACTTCGGCGCCCGGGTAATATCTTCTCCCAGCCAGCGGCGCGAAATCTGCGCCAGCGTTCCGTCGGCGCGCAGGGCGTTTACCGTATCCGCCACGGTCTGATCCCATTGCGCGTCCCCTTTATCGGTGGCGACCCAGTTTGGCTCGGCATACAGCTCGCCGGCGATGCGGAAACGATCGCTTTTGGCGATACGCGCCTTGGCGGTGGCCAGGTCGGACACTACCGCGTCCAGGCGGGCGCCGGCGCCCAGGGCCAGGTTCTGGAACGCGACGGTTTCATCCGTCGGCACCACCTGCACATGATCAAACGGGAAAACAATGGGACGGGCGCCGGGGATCACCAGGCTTTTATTGAGGTAACTTTCATAACTGGAGCCAATACCGACACCGACTTTTTTATTGGTGAGGTCGGCGGCACCCTTAATATTTTTCTCATCTTTATTCACCACCAGCACCGCCGGCGAACTGTAATATGGCACCGGAAAATTAAGGACTTTCGCCCGTTCGGTATTGGGGGTCATGGAGCAGATGCATATATCCCAGCGCCCCCGCCATTTGCCGCCGACGATGGCCTCCCATCCCGGCGTGGCCAGCTCGAGCTTTACGCCCAGTTTTTGCGCCACGGCCCTGGCCACATCGACATCAAACCCGGCCAGCTGGTTATTGTCATCGATAAAACCAAACGGCGGATAATCGTTTACCAGTACGTCGCGCAGCACCTTGGTCTGGTTAACCCGGTCCAGGGTGGCGCCGGCATAGGCCGCGGAAGCGGCGGTGAGTGAAAAAAGCGTTAAAAACGTCAGGGCGGTTAACAAGCGCTGCATAATTTTTCCTGCCGGGGTAAGGGAGTGACTGTCATGACCTCACCATACAGAATGGACGGAATTTGCAAAATATCATCGCAGCATATCTTATATATTTATCAGCTAACAACTTGAAATGACGTTGAAAAGCGCGGCGAAGGCGGTTCGGCCGCACGGAAACGGGATGCGCCGGGGGATGATATTAACCGCGCCAGGATAGCGTGCCGGGCCCGCCAGGCGCGTGACGGCGTCGCCATCCTGTCCCGGTTTTACGCCCGGGAATAAATGTTATTAATTTGTGATACCGCTCATCCGCATCTTTCTGTCATTGCCACTGTGCGGCAAGAGATGGCAATGGCGTAAAGGCGGCGCGCGGCGCCAGGTTCTAGAGTCATAACACTACCTTCCAGGAAGGTTCATGCTTATGATTGCCGGCCACGACCCTACAGCGGCTTTGCCGCAGCCTCAATCCGGAACCGCAATTGCGCCGGGCGTCACGACCATGCCGCGTCCTTTTTATTACCCTGTATTTCCCACGCAGTATTATCAGCTGGAGTACATACGATGACATTAAAAAAAATACTCAGTTGTGCCCTGATGGCGTCTTGCCTGGCGTTGGCCGGCACGGCGTCCGCCGAAATCAAAATCGCGCTGGTGGCAAAATCCCTGGGCAACGGCTTCTTCGAGGCGGCGAACGTCGGCGCCCAGCAGGCCGCCAAGGAACTGGGCGACGTGAAGGTGATTTATACCGGGCCCACCACCACCACCGCGGAAGCGCAGATTGAAGTGCTTAACGGCCTGATTGCGCAAGGCGTGGACGCCATCGCCGTCTCGGCCAACGACCCGGACGCCCTGGTGCCGGTATTGAAAAAAGCCATGCAGCGCGGCATCAAAGTGGTGTCCTGGGATTCCGGCGTGGCCAAGGAGGGTCGCCAGATCCATCTCAATCCGTCCAGCAACGACCTGATTGGCCAGATGAACGTACAGTTGGCGGCCGACGCCATCACCGCCCTGGGCCTGCAAAAGGGGGATACGGCGATCTTAAGCGCCACACCCACCTCCACCAACCAGAACCTGTGGATTGCGGAAATGAAAAAAGTGCTGCCGCACTATCCGTCGGTCAACCTGGTGACCGTGGCTTATGGGGATGATCTGTCTGATAAAAGTTACCGTGAAACCGTCGGCCTGCTGAAGACCTACCCCAACCTGAAGGTGATCATTTCCCCGTCGTCCGTGGGCATCGTCGCCGCGGCGCAGGCGGTAAAGGACCAGGGCAAGATCGGCCAGGTCTACGTGACCGGCCTGGGCCTGCCCTCGGAAATGGCCGGCGCGGTCAAATCCGGCGCCACCAAGAGTTTCGCCATCTGGAACCCGATCGATCTGGGTTATGCGGCCACGTATCTCGCCTATGATCTGGTGAAAGGCAAAACCACCGCCACCCAGGCCGGCATGGGCCGGTTGGGCAACGTGCAGCTGGATGCCGACGGCAACGGCGCCATGTCGAAGCCGTTTGTCTATGATGCCGGCAATATCGATAAATTTTCCAAAATATTCTGATGTGGGCCCCGGCTTATCCCCGGGCGGGATAAGCCGGCGTTTATGCTGGCGGCAGGGTAATGCGGAGGACGTCATGGCCGATGCCACACCATTGTTAGCGTTAAAGGGGATCACGAAAATCTTTCCGGGCGTGCGCGCGCTGGAAAATGTGCGGGTCGACCTCTATCCCGGCAAAGTGACGGCGCTGATTGGCGAAAACGGCGCGGGCAAATCGACGCTGGTGAAGGTGATGACCGGGATTTACCAGCCGGAGGAAGGCGAGATACTCTATAAAGACATCCCGGTAAAACTGGCCACCCCGGACGCCGCCCATAAGCTGGGCATTACCGCGATCCATCAGGAAACCGTGCTGTTTGACGAGCTGTCGGTGACCGAGAATATTTTTGCCGGCCACTACCTGGTCAGCGGGGTATTTAAACGTCTCGACTGGCCGCGGATGCACCGGCAAACCCGCGCGATCCTCAGCCGGCTGGACGTGCAGATCGATCCGCGCGCGGTGTTGAAAGAGCTGAGCATCGCGCAGCGCCATATGGTGGCAATTGCCCGCGCGCTCTCCTTCGACGCCCAGGTGGTGATCCTCGACGAACCGACCGCGGCGCTGTCGCAACATGAAATCAGCGAATTTTACCGCATCGTGGCGCGGTTAAAACAGGAACGCAAAGCGATCCTGTTTATTTCGCATAAATTCGATGAGATTTTTTCCATCTCGGACTATTACACCGTCCTGCGCGACGGCAGTTATATCGGTTCGGGACATATCAGCGATATGACCGAGGCGAAAATGGTCACCATGATGGTCGGGCGCGAAATCAGCCAGGCCTATCCCGCGCCCACGCACCAGCCCGGCGACACCGTGCTGGCGGTCCGCGATCTGAGCCATCCGACCGAGTTTTCCGCCATCTCCTTCAAGCTGCGCCAGGGCGAAATCCTGGGGTTTTACGGCCTGGTCGGCGCCGGGCGCACGGAGTTAATGAAAGCGCTGTTCGGCGTCACCCAGCCCAGCCGGGGGGACATCATTATCGGCGGCAAAGCGCGGCGCTTCGCCAACCCCGCCGAGGCTATCGACGCCGGGATCGTTTACGTGCCCGAGGAGCGCCAGCAGCAGGGGGCGGTAATCGCTTTGCCCATCTATCAAAACATCAGCCTGCCGCAGCTGAGCCGGTTGAATCCGCACGGCATCCTCAATGAAAGCAAAGAAATGGCCCTGGCCGACGACTACGCCCGGCGCCTGCAGGTGAAGGCGTTCAGCTGGCGGCAATCGGTGGAAACCCTCTCGGGCGGCAATCAGCAAAAAGTGGTTATTGGCAAATGGCTGGCGACGCGGCCGCGCATCGTGATCCTCGATGAACCCACTAAGGGGATCGATATCGGTTCGAAAGCGGCGGTGCATCAGTTTATGGCCGAACTGGTCGGCCAGGGGCTGGCGGTGATTATGGTCTCGTCCGAGCTGCCTGAAATCATGGGCATGGCGAACCGCATTATCGTGATGCACGAGGGATTGATGGTGGGCGAATTCAACGCCGCCGACGTCACGGCGGAAACGATAGTCAGTGTCGCCAGCGGCGCCGGCCTTGAGGTAGCATAAACAATGAAAACATTACTTAAACACCGCGAACTGTTCCTGGCCGTGGTGATCCTGCTGATGATCCTGGGTGTGGGCGGCCGCGCGCCGGAATTTCTGCAGCCCGGCAACCTGCTGGAAATGTTCAACGATACCGCGATCCTGATTATCCTGGCCCTGGGGCAGATGATGGTGCTGCTGACCAGGGGCATCGATTTATCGATGGCCGCCAACCTGGCGCTGACCGGCATGATCGTGGCGCTGCTGAACTTTCATTACCCGGCGCTGCCGATCGGGCTGCTGGTGGTTATCGCCACGGCCGGCGGTTTAGCGATGGGCGCCATTAACGGCCTGCTGGTGTGGAAACTTGGCATTCCCTCGATTGTCGTGACGCTCGGCACCATGAGTATTTACCGCGGCATTATCTTTTTACTGTCCGGCGGCGGCTGGATCAACGCCCACCAGATGAGCCCCGGTTTCCTAAGCCTGCCCCGCACCCTGTTCCTGCATTTGCCGATCCTTGGGTGGTGCGCGCTCGCCGTCCTGGCCGCGGTGGGCTATTTCATGCGCTACAGCCGCACGGGGCGCGCCATGTATACCGCCGGCGGCAACGCCACCGCGGCGTACTATGCCGGCATCAACGCCGGCAAAATGCAGTTTATCAGCTTCTGCATCTCCGGCGCGCTGGCCGGCTTCAGCGGCTATCTCTGGATCACCCGGTTCGCGGTGGCCTACGTGGATGTCGCCAACGGTTTTGAACTGCAGATCGTCGCCGCCTGCGTTATCGGCGGCATCAGCACCATGGGCGGCATCGGCACCGTGGCGGGTTGCCTGTTGGGCGCATTGTTCCTGGGGGTTATCAATAACGCCCTGCCGGTTATCGGCGTATCGCCATTCTGGCAGATGGCGATTTCCGGCGGCGTGATTGTTATCGCCGTGATGATGAATGAACGCGCCAACCGGCGTAAGGGACGCCTGATCCTGCATGACGCCGCGCTGGCGCCGCAGCCGGGGCTGAAAAAAGAGGGCAGTATATGAACAAGACCTTATCCTCCCATCCGCAGCCCGAGCCGGTCCCCCTGCGCCAGCATCCGTTGGTCCGCCGCCTGCTGAGCTGGGAGGGGTTTCTGCTGGTCGTGACGCTGCTGGTTTTCGCTGTCAACGCCGCCGCATCCCCTTATTTCCTCAATCTCTGGAACCTGTCGGACGCTACGTTTAATTTCACCGAAAAAGCCATTATCGTCCTGCCGATGGCCATGCTGATTATCGCCCGGGAAATCGATCTGTCGGTCGCATCCATTATGGCGCTCAGCTCCACCCTGATGGGATTTTGCGCGCAGGCCGGGCTGGCGACGCCGGGCCTGGTCTGCGTCGGCCTGGCGGTCGGGCTGCTGTGCGGCCTGATCAACGGCCTGCTGGTAACGCGCCTGAATCTGTCCTCCATCGTGATCACCATCGGCACCATGAGCCTATTTCGCGGCATCACCTATGTGCTGTTGGGCGACCAGTCCATCAACCATTACCCCGCCGGCTTCGCTTTTTTCGGCCAGGGGTATGTGTTCGGCGCGCTGTCGTTCGAGTTCGCGTTATTTATCCTGCTGGCCCTGCTGTTCTACTTCCTGCTGCACCGGACCAACTTCGGGCGCCGCACCTTCGCCATCGGCAATAATCCCGTCGCGGCCTATTATTCCGGCATTAACGTCAAACGCCATAACCTGACGCTTTTTGTCCTGGTGGGACTGCTATCCGGCCTGGCGGCGGTGCTGCTCACCTCGCGCCTGGGCAGCACGCGCCCTACCCTGGCGCTGGGCTGGGAGCTGAGCGTCATCACCATGGTGGTGCTGGGCGGCGTCAACGTACTGGGCGGATCGGGCAGCATGACCGGGGTCATCATCGCCGCCTTTCTGATGGGGCTGGTGACCTTTGGCCTGAGCTTGCTGAACGTGCCCGGCATCGTGATGTCCATTATCGTCGGCCTGATGCTGATAGCGGTGATCTCGCTGCCGATCCTCACCCGCCGCGTTATGGCGCGCAACGGTTAACGCCTCGCGGCATGGCAGAAGAATGGCCTGCGCCCGCTGCTTTTTTGCCAGGCGATCCCACAGAGGGTTAAACCTGCATCCGCCGGGCTGCTACACTTAACTCACGTTTTTTACCTGAAGGCTAACCCGCACTATGTCGGAAAATAACTATCAACCGCCCAAAGTCTGGACCTGGCAGCCGAAACAAGGCGGCGCGTTCGCCAATATCAACCGCCCCATCGCCGGCCCGACCCACGAGGCGACGCTGCCGGTCGGTAAACATCCGCTGCAGCTTTACTCCATGGGCACGCCTAACGGGCAGAAAATCACCATCCTGCTGGAGGAGTTGCTGGCGCTGGGCGAAAGCGGCGCGGAGTATGATGCGTTCCTTATCCGCATCAGCGAAGGCGATCAGTTTTCCAGCGGTTTCGTGGCCGTCAATCCCAATTCCAAAATTCCCGCGCTGCTCGATCGTTCGGCGTCGCCGGCTATCCGCGTATTTGAATCCGGTTCCATCCTGCTTTATCTGGCGGAAAAATTCGGGCGTTTCCTGCCCCAGGAGCGCGCCGCGCGCACCGAAGTGCTGAACTGGCTTTTCTGGTTGCAGGGCTCCGCGCCTTATCTGGGCGGCGGCTTCGGCCACTTCTATAATTATGCGCCGGTAAAAATTGAATACGCCATCGATCGTTTCACCATGGAAGCCAAACGCCAGCTCGACGTGCTGGACCGGCAACTGGCCGAACACCGTTTTATCGCCGGCGAGGATTATTCGATTGCGGATATCGCCATCTGGCCATGGTACGGCAGCCTGGTGCAGGGTGGGCTGTATGACGCCGGCGAGTTCCTGGATATTACCTCCTACCGGCATTTCACGCGCTGGGCCGAGGACATCAGCCGGCGCCCCGCCGTGCAGCGCGGACGCAAGGTCAACCGTACCTGGGGCGATCCCGCCGAGCAGTTGCATGAGCGCCACGACGCGGCTGATTTCGAGCACAATACCGCAGACAAACGCGGCGCGTCTTAAAGCCCGGCGCCAGGGGGCGTTAAAGCTGGTGTAGCGCCCCATGGCACGGTATGTGATTTGATTTAGCGCCATTGGACACCCGGAGGGGGTTTCGCTAGCGGGGAGGCTTATGTTGCCGCGGTGGTGAGGCTTATGTTGCCGCGGCGGTGAGGTTTATGTGGCCGCGGCGGTGAGGTTTATGTGGCCGCGGCGGTGAGGTTTATGTGGCCGCGGTGGTGAGGTTTATGTGGCCGCGGTGGTGAGGTTTATGTGGCCGCGGTGGTGAGGTTTATGTGGCCGCGGCGGTGAGGTTTATGTGGCCGCGGCGGTGAGGTTTATGTGGCCGCGGTGGTGAGGTTTATGTGGCCGCGGTGGTGAGGTTTATGTGGCCGCGGTGGTGAGGTTTATGTGGCCGCGGTGGTGAGGTTTATGTGGCCGCGGTGGTGAGGTTTATGTGGCCGCGGTGGTGAGGTTTATGTGGCCGCGGTGAGGGTTTCGCTTGCCGTGCGTGAGGTGTTCATATGTATTGCCGGGCGCCGGCAAGCGACAAAGAGGCCGTACCGCGACGGCCTCCTTGACCTCCGCGCGCCCGGCAGGTCGCGCGTCGCTGCGCGATGCCTTCCGTCGCCCATGCCCCCGTGATGCACCGGCCCGGTATGCGCTCCCGGCGCCACCGGGCCTTTCGCCGCTCCCGGCGGCTCATGCCGGGGGCACAGGCGCCGTCAGCGCGCTTTATGCCGGTCCACATGTCGCTGTTGGCGCTGCATATTATGAAACAACAGCGGCGCTGTAGTTTTGGATAGGGTCTGGCGTCGGAATGCGATTGACGGTTCTGGAATACAACGGGTACGGAATGCAGCTGGCACAGCGAAAAGTTGGACATGCAGTCATGCAGTCATGCAGTCATGCAGTCATGCAGTCATGCAGTCATGCAGTCATGCAGTCATGCAGTCATGCAGTCATGCAGTCATGCAGTCATACAATATGGCGTTCATCATTCATGCAACTTAAACCTTACGCTTTCAGCCATCAGCCCAAAATAGATACTGATATTTTTCCCGGTAATCACATACCGCGATGAACCCCAAAACGCTGTTTTACTCACAGGCGATGGTGTTGACGTGGTGCCGGCATAGAGTGCGCCGGCAGCGCGCATCTTGGCTGGATGAGCCGCCGGGAGCGGCGAAAGCCCGGTTTGCGCCGGGAGCGCATACCGGGCGGTCCACAAGCCGGGATGGGGGATGCCGGGGACCGCGCAGCGGCGCACGACCTGCCGGACGCGCGGAGGTCAAGGAGGCCGTCGCGGTACGGCCTCTTTGTCGCTTGCCGGCGCCCGGCAATACATATGAACACCTCACGCACGGCAAGCGAAACCCTCACCGCTGCAACATAAGCCTTACCGCCGCGGCACCATAAGCCTCACCGCGCACTACAAACGAAACCCTCACCGCGGCAACATAAGCCCGCCGCAGGCGAATTACGCCGCATCCTCCAGGGTGCTCAGCTCGCGATCCCTCACTTCCGGCATACAGGCGGCGGAGAATAGCCCAATACAGGAATATACGACGATCATCGCGGTAATCGGCCACCAGGAACCGGTCATACTGCAAAAAATACCGGCCAGGACGGGACCGAACCCAACGGCGACCAATCCCCCCAGCTCCTTGGAAATCGCCATCCGGGTGAAACGATTACGCGAGCCGAACATTTCCGCCATGGTGATATTTTCCAGCGCGAACAGCCCCAGCACGGCGAAATTATGGATAATGATAATGCAGGCCATAATGGTGTTAACGTCGTTGCTCTTGTCGACAATCATCGACAGCATAGGATACGCCAGGATAATCGCCGAAATATTCAGCAGGATATAAGGCAACCGCCGGCCGATTTTATCGGACAGCCAGCCAATCAGGGGAATACTGAGAAAGCCTATCACCGAACTTATCATCAGCGCGTCGGTGGGGATCTTTTTTTCAAACAACAGCGTCTGCACCAGATAGCCGGCCAGGAAGGTCTGGATCAATCCTGAATTGCCGGCCTGGCCAAAACGCAGCCCGGTCGCCAGCCAGAAGGCCTTGCTGCCGAACATCGCCGCCAGGGAATGGGTATCAAGCACCGCGTCGGTAACCGCGACCTTGCCTTCGCCGCTGTCCTTCACCTCTTCAAAAACCGGGCTTTCTTTCAGGTTCAGGCGCAGCCAGATGGCAAAAATCATCACCACGATGCTGGATAAAAAAGGAATACGCCAGCCCCAGGCCACCAACTGCTCTTTATCCAGCACAAAAAACATCACGGCCCAAATCGCGGTGGCCGACAGGGTGCCGCAGTTGGTCCCCATGGCGACCAGGGAGGAGATAAGCCCCCGTTTTCCCTTGGGCGCATATTCGGCCAGCATGGTGCCGGCGCCGGAGATTTCGGCGCCCGCGCCCAGCCCCTGGATAATACGCAGAATGATCAACAGTAACGGCGCGTAGATGCCGATCTGGGCGTAGGTAGGCAACACGCCGATTAACGTGGTACAGATACCCATCATGGCGATGGTGATGAACAGCACCCGTTTGCGCCCGATGGTATCGCCCATCCGGCCGAAGATAAACGCGCCGACGATACGGGCGATATACCCCGCGCCGTAGGTGCCCATGGCCAGGATCAATGCCATGGCGGCGGATTGTTCCGGAAAAAACACCTCATGAAAAACCAATGCCGCGCCCAGCGAATACAGCTGGAAATCCATAAACTCCAGGGCGGTGCCCAGCCAGCCGGATACGGAAACCTTGACCAGATCAGCGGTGCTTCGTACCGGCTGATGGCGTGTTGACTCTGTTTTTATACTCATAGGGTTATTCTCTGCAAATTGTCTCAGGCACAGTTTCAGGTACAGAGAGGGGATATCTCCGTTATACATGCCATCAGCGGCGCGCAATGGCGCCCGCCGAATGAATGTGGTGAAAAGATATGCAGATGCTTACTACCATACAAGTATTTTTTGTTCGTTTACCGATCTCCATCACATTTAATTTACATACCAGTGACACCCGCGCGAACGGCGAAAAGCGGCATAAGAGCAGGCGGCCAGGCCGCATGGCGCTGATGCGCGCCAGGCCCGCGGCGCCGTCGCCATGAGGCCTGGCCCGTTCAGCGGATAAAAAGCCGGGACCTGCCGGGCGGCGGACACGGGGCGAACGCGCCGTCCCAGCCTGCAGGCGTCGCCGGCCTAGGCCAGCAGGTATCGGGTGGTGCGCGCGCCGTCGATATACAGCGCGCGCGTATCGCCTGCGGGCAGTTGCAGGACCAGCTCGCGCCAGGCCGGCCGGTAATCGCCGCGCCGCCGGAACCGGATATCCACCCGGCCGGGACCGGCCTGCATATCCCATTCCAGCCAGAGCGCATGCCCGTCCCGCCAGGCGAAACTTTCGCCGTCATCCTCGTACAGCATTCCCGAACTTTCCTCTGTCCCCGGCAGGGGAAACAGCGCCAGGCGGCGTTCATCATCCAGGGTGGGATCCTGGCACTGATAACAGCCGGAAAGCGCAATGGCGGCCCCGGCCCGCACCAGCATCGGCAGGCGCTCCAGCGGCGCGTCCAGGACGATATCCTGGCCGCCGGCAAACCATTGTCCGCTGTGCCAGTCATACCAGCCGGTGGTGTTGTCCGGCAGGTAGACCCGCCTTTTACGCGCGCCCGGCTCCACGACGCTCGCGACCAGGAGATCGCGCCCCAGCATAAAATCATCGGTTTCGGCAAAGGTGCGCTCATCGTGCTCATGATCGAGAAACGTCGGGCGCAGCATAGGTTCGTCCTCGCTGCACGCCTGCCAGAACAGGGTATACAGATAGGGCATCAGGCGATAGCGCAGGCGGATGGCCGAGCGCACCATGGCCGTCGACGACGGGTACATCCAGGGTTCGTTGACCGTGCCGTCATCATTCCAGGAGTGGATGGTAAAACGCGGATGCATCACGCCGTTTTGCACCCAGCGCACAAACAGCTCCGCATCCGGCTTGTCGCCGGCGAAACCGCCGACATCATGGCCGATGTTATAAAGCCCGGACAGGCTCATGCCCAGCCCCATACGGGTATTAAACCGCAGCGTTTGCCAACTGGTGCGGTTATCGCCGCTCCAGGTCTGGACATAACGCTGCATGCCGGCGCAGCCCGAGCGGGAAATCAGATACGGCCGCTTTTGCGGCGCGAACCGCTGCTGGGCGGCCAGGGAGGCGCGCATCATCAGCAGCGGCATGACCGGGCGGATATGTTTAATGGCGATTTCACGGCCAAACCCCTGGCAGCGCGCCTCGCCGTCCCACAGTTCATATTCGTTATTGTCGTTCCAGGTGGCGTCGATGCCGACCTCCAGCAGTTGCCGGGTGACATTTCCCTGCCACCAGGCCAGGGTACGCGGGTTGGTAAAATCGAGATTGGCGCCCTCGTCGTCCCAAAACAGCGAGTTCGCCGGGCCGTCATGCTGGGAATCGCGGATAAACAGACCCTGCTCCGCCGCCGCGGCATACTGGGGATGATCCCGCAGCAGGCAGGGTTTGATATTGGCGGCCAGCTTGATCCCCGCCTGGTGAAACGCCTGTGTCATCTCCCGCGGGCGCGGAAACTTTTCCCGGTTCCAGTTGAAAACATAGCGTTTGTCGTGAATGGAGGTATAGCCGGACGACAGCTGGAACGAATCGCAGGGAATGGCATGTTCGCGGCATAAGGCGATAAAAGCCAGCAGCTGCTGCTGGGCGTCCGGGGCATCGGTGTAATGCATGGTCGACCCGCTGTAGCCAAGGCTCCATTTGGGGCCGAACGCCGTTTTGCCCGTCAGCCGCACCAAAGCCTTGGTGACGTCCAGCACGCGCGGGCCCAGAAACAGATAATAATCCAGATCCCCCGCCTCGGCGCGATAGCGCCGATAGGCCGGATGGTAATTATCCAGCTCGTTGCCTAAATCAAACCAGCTGTTGCTGAGATTATCGTAGAACAGGCCGAAGCTGGCGTCGCCGCGCTGCGTGATGGTGAACGGGATATGCTTATACAGCGGGTCGGTGGACGCCGCGTTATACCCCATGGCGTCGAGATTGCGCATTTCATAGCGCTTGCCGAGGCGATTAAGATCGCCCGCCTTTTCGCCCAGGCCGTAATAACGGTCCTGCCCATACCGGCGCTGATAATGCTCCGCGCCGTCGCCATGGGCGTTAAGCAAATACGCGCCGGTGGGACGATCGCAGGCCAGCGGCAGCCAGCCGCCCGGCGCTATCCGGTATTCCCATTCCAGCCACAGCGGCTGGTGCACCGTTACCCTCACCCGGTCGGTGCTCAGGCGCAGGGACTTGTCGCAATGCTCAAGCTCGAAGGCGGGCAAGGCAAAATCATCGATATATTCGCGATCCCGCCCTTCCCAGGGGACATCCCGCTGCGGCGCGATGCTCCAGGTGCGATCGAGCGCCAGCTCCCCGCCCTTTTTGATCAGCACGCGGAACAGGCCATTTTCCAGCACATACAGGCGGAAAAGATGCGCGCCGTCCACGCTAAGCTCAATAAAGTGGTCGGTTTGCCGGTTCAGTTGCCACTGTTTCAACGTCTTCATAATCTGTTGCTTCCTCTACGTCATACCGGCGCGCCAACGCGCCGTTCGGCAATAAACATCACCAGGAAAATAGCGCCGATCAGGTCAAAAAAACCCATCGCGACAAAGAGCGGGTTAAAGCCGATGGTATCGGCGGTGACGCCGATAATTAATGAAAAAAGAAAACTGGCGATCCACGCGCAGGAACCGCGCATGCCGTTCACCGTCGCCATCTGGCCCTTATCGAAAGATTCCACCACCAGGGCGCTGAGCATGCAGGAGATCACCTGATGGCCGAAACCACCAATGGAAATCAGCAGGATGGCCAGCCAGGGGGTTTGCACCAGCGTCATCAACGCCAGCGACAACATCAGAAAAGCGCCGGTGATGGAACTGGCGACGATCGAATTGATGCGCGTACAGCCAAACCAGCGAATATACAGGCGGGTAAGATAACCGCTGGCGATACTGCCTAAATCGGCGGCGAGAAACGGCAGCCAGGCGAACAGCACAATCTGTTTCAGTTCCATGCCGCGTTCGTTGGCCAGGTAGAGCGGCACCCAAAAACTCAGCACGCCCCAGGCCGGTTCGGCCAGGAAGGCCGGAATGGCGATGCCGTAGAAACGCTTGAGCCGGGCAATGGTTTTCAGCGCTTGCCAGAACGGCTGCCGAACCGGGTCGGGATCATGGTCCTGGCCGATAAACCCGCGTTCATCCTCGCCCAGATTGGGATGGGTCGCGGGAGAGTGGTAAAGCCACCACCATATGCCCGCCCATAGCAGGCCAAGGCCGCCGGAGAGAAAAAAGGCGCCGTGCCAGCCGAAGCTGGCGTGCGCCAGATAAATGATCGGCGGCGCCAGCATGGCGCCGATGGAAAACCCGACGCCGGCCCAACCCGCCGCCACGGGACGTTCTTTTTTAGGAAACCAGTCGCCAATCGCCTTGGCGTTGGCGGGTGTGGCCGCCGCTTCCGACGCGCCCATAAAAAAGCGCAGGATGGCCAGTTGCACCCAACTCCCCGCCCCGGCGTGCAGCAGGCACATGACCGACCAGATCAGGGCGCAAACGAAAAACCCCATTTTTAAACCAATCACATCAATCAGCCAGCCGCAAAACGGTTGGAACACCGTATAGGCCAGTTGGAAGGCGGCGATGATCCACGAATACTGTTCGGTGGTCATATGCAGACTGACTTTTAGCTCGGGCGCCAGGATCCCCAGCGCGTTGCGCGTGATGTAGTTAACGGTGACCCCAAGCAGGAACAGGGCCAGCATCCACCAGCGTAAATTTCGCACTACCCGTTTACCCGCCAGGGAAAGCGCTTTGGTATGGCCTTCAAGATTCATGATTTACCCCAGGTTGCGAACGGCGGGCGCGAGGCGGGAGACGCTGCGCGTTCCGCCGGCTTGCCGTCCATCGGATTACCCTCATTCACACCGCCCGCGTCCAGACGTAAAACGTGACCATCGCCCGACAGTAAAAGAGCCCAAAACGCGGGTCGAGGCCATTTTTTGCAAAGATTTTCATGAGATAGTGAATCCGGCGCCTCTCTGCGCCGGGGGCCCGGGGACGCTGCTGAAGGCGTTATGAAAATTTTTTCATTTGCTAATTTGAAGGCGATCACAAAATGAAAGAAAAGTTGAAAATCACCGATATCGCCCGGGAAACGGGACTGTCCATCAGTACCGTTTCCCGGGTGCTGGCGGGCAAAGCCAATACCAGTCCCGCGGCGCGGTCCCGCGTACTACAGGCCGCCCGGCTGGAGGGGGTCATGAATAATTTGTCCACCGGCCGGTTGCTGTTGAACAGTTTGCTGGTGTTTGCCCCGCCGCGGGCGTTCGACGTGCGTACCGATATTTTTTATTACAAGGTGATCCAGGGAATAAGCCGGGCGCTGGAGCAGCATGAGGTGCGGCTGCGCTACTGCGCGCTGGACGAGAACGACAGCGACGCCGCCCTGTTCCTCGCCAGGATGAACCAGCCGCAGACGGAAGCGGCGCTGCTGGTCGGCATTGATGATGACCGCATCCATACCCTGGCGGCCGAACTGCATAAACCCTGCGTACTGATCAACTGTTACGATCGCCGCATGCGCCTGCCCTCGGTATCGCCGCATCACCAGCTGATTGGCGAATTTTCCGCCCATTACCTCTTCGAGCAGGGACACCGTAATATCCTGACCCTGCAATGCCTGCGACGCTACACCATGGAACTGCGTATGAACGGGATACGCGAAGCCTGGCATGCCCATAACCTGCCCTTTGACGAAGAACGCCATCAGCTGGTGGTGCAAGGGTTCGGTACCGCGGAGTCGGAACGGGCGCTGGGGGATTTTATCCGCCGCTGCCCGCCGGCGCAGCGCCCAAGCGCCATTCTGGCCGGCGGGGATTTTATGGCGGTGGGCGCCGTCAACGCCCTGCGCCAGGCCGGCCTGCGCGTGCCGCAGGATGTGTCGGTGATGAGCATGGACGGTTTTAACCTGGCGGCGATTCATGATATCCCGCTGACGTCGGTGCACGTGCCGCGCGACGAACTGGGCGTGGAGGCCGTCAGGACGCTGCAGCAGCGGCTGTTGTGTCCCGACGCGCCGGTGGGCAATCTGCTGCTGAACGGCAAATTGATGATCAGGGATTCCGTGCGCCGCATCCGCGACAATAAAAACCATTCCGCCGTGCAACGCGACGGTTTGTATGATTAACCTTCAGCCGCATTCCCTTTCAATATGAAGTGAAAACCGGTGGACGGCCGTCACGGCAAATGCCGGTTTCCCGCGCTATATTGGCCGGATTCCATGCCGGCGACATGGCGCGGCGGCAACGATGGCGCACTCCGGGAGCACACCGCATGACCATTCATGATAAACAGCAGATAGCCCTGACTGACGTGTTGCGCCTGCTGGCCTGCGTGGTGATTGTGCTGGCGGGCGTGCATCTGGCCGCCCCGGTTATCGTACCGCTGCTGCTGGCGCTGTTTCTGGCGATTGTCCTGGAGCCGCTGATCGGCCTGATGACACGCCTGGGCCTGCCGCGGCTGGCGGGGGTGGCGCTGCTGAGCGGCGGCCTGCTCATCGCGCTGCTGTTCACGTTGCTCAACATCATGGACGCCCTGCCGGAACTCAACCAGATGAGCAGCCAGGCGGGCGGCCTGCTATCCGGTCCCCTGTCCGCCGGACTGGCCCCGCTGGCGCGCGCCGGGGTCACGCTGACGCCGGACGACGTCATGACCTATCTCGACCCGGGCCAGCTGCTGCGGATGGCCACCCGTACCCTCGGCCGGATTTCGGACATTCTGTCGACGGTACTGGTGGTGTTCCTGATGGTGCTGTTTATGCTTATCGAAGTGCCCGCCCTGGTGGCGAAAAGCCAGCGCCTGCTGCACGCCTCATCGCCGGGCATGGCGGCCATGCGCCAGGGCATCGGCTTCGTCAGTCATTACCTGGCGATAAAAACGCTCTCCAGCCTGGTCAGCGGCCTGATTATCTGGGGCGCCCTCCTGCTGCTGCAGGTCAAGTTCGCCTTTATCTGGGGCGCGCTGGCCTGCCTGCTGAATTTTATCCCGGTCATCGGCTCGGTGCTGGCCGCGATACCGCCGGTCATCCAGGCGTTTATCTTTAACGGCGCCGGCGCGGGCGCGGCGGTGCTGATGGTGTTCCTGGCGCTGAACCTGCTGTTGGGATGCATGCTGGAGCCCTACATCATCGGACGTAAGCTGGATATGACCACCAGCACCGTGATCATCTCCCTGGTGGTATGGGACGGACTGCTGGGCATGACCGGCGTGCTGCTGGCGGTGCCGCTGACCCTGTCGGTTAAACTGGCGCTGGAACAGACCCGCGGCGGCCGTAAACTGGCCTTTATGATGGGTGCGAAGCGCTGATCCGGTCAAAAGCCCCCGGCGCCGCAATAAAAAACCATTACCCCCCCGCCTCATTATTACTTTATCTTATGCCCCGCGAAACGGTTCCCCTTTCACAGCTATCGGCCGGCAGAGCCGACACAACATCACTGACAGGAATAGGTCTATATGGTTGAACATTCTACACAGAGCCCGGCAACGCAAGCGCCTGCGGATACGCTGCAACGCAGCCTGAATAACCGCCATATCCAGCTGATCGCCATCGGCGGCGCCATTGGCACCGGCCTGTTTATGGGTTCCGGCAAAACCATCAGCCTGGCCGGGCCCTCGATCATTTTCGTTTATCTGATTATCGGTTTTATGCTGTTTTTCGTGATGCGCGCGATGGGCGAGCTGCTGCTCTCCAACCTGGCCTATAAATCTTTCAGCGATTTCGCCGCCGACCTGCTCGGCCCCTGGGCGGGTTACTTTACCGGCTGGACCTACTGGTTCTGCTGGGTGGTGACCGGCATTGCCGACGTGGTGGCCATCAGCGCCTATTTTCAGCTGTGGTTTCCCGGCTTCTCCATCTGGATGAGCGCCCTGCTGTGCGTCGCGGTGTTCTTTTCGCTGAATATCGCCACCGTGCGGCTGTTCGGCGAGCTGGAATTCTGGTTCGCCCTGGTCAAGATCATCGCCATCGTCGCCCTGATCGCGACCGGCGCGCTGCTGGCGGCGATGCACTACCACTCGCCCGCCGGCGGCACGGCATCCATTGCGAATCTCTGGCAGCACGGCGGCCTGTTTCCCAAAGGTCTCGACGGTTTTTTCGCCGGGTTCCAAATTGCGGTATTCGCCTTTGTCGGGATTGAACTGGTCGGCACCACCGCGGCGGAAACCCGCGACCCCTACACCGTATTGCCGCGCGCCATCAACGCCATCCCCCTGCGGGTGATTATGTTTTACGTGCTGGCGCTGATGGCCATTATGGCGGTAACGCCCTGGGACAGCGTGGCGCCGGACCACAGCCCGTTTGTGTCGATGTTTATGATGACCGGCCTGCCCGCCGCCGCCAGCGTGGTGAATTTTGTGGTGCTCACCTCCGCGGCCTCCTCGGCCAACAGCGGCATGTTTTCCACCAGCCGCATGCTGTACGGCCTGGCGGAACAGGGCGTGGCCCACCGGCGTTTCGCGCTGCTATCGCGTCGCGCCGTGCCGACCAACGGCCTGGTGTTCTCCTGCCTGTGCCTGCTTATCGGCGTGGCGCTGATCTACCTGATCCCGAACGTGATGACGGTATTTACCCTGGTGACCACGGTATCCGCCATTCTGTTTATGTTTGTCTGGACCATTATTCTCTGCTCTTACCTGGCCTATCGGAAACGCTATCCCGAGCGCCACCGGCAGTCGCGCTTTAAAATGCCGCTGGGCAAGGTGATGTGCTGGGTCTGCATGGCCTTCTTCCTGTTTGTGCTGGTGTTGCTGACGCTGCAGGAGGATACCCGCGCGGCGCTGATGGTCACGCCGCTGTGGTTTATTCTTCTCGCCGCCGGCTGGCGGCTGCGCGGCAAAAATGCGGCCTGAGGCCAGGGCGCCGTCAGCGGTTGCCCGGCGGCCCCGGCGCCGGCATCTGGCGCAAGGTGCGGCATCGGTGATAATGTGGTCGGACGGGACGGCAACACCCATGGGTTTGCCGGCGCACGCCAGCCAGACGACAGTGGCCTGCCAATAAAAGCAGGCAACCATAAGGATCAACAGATGAAAAAGATTCGGGTAGGCGTCATTTTTGGCGGGAAATCGGCCGAGCATGAGGTCTCTTTGCAATCGGCGAAAAACATTGTTGACAATATCGACCGTGAAAAATTTGATGTGACCCTGTTGGGCATCGATAAACAGGGCATCTGGCACGTTAACGATGCCTCGGATTACCTGCTTCATCAGGACAATCCGGCCCGTATCGCCCTGAACCCGTCCCATACCGGCGTGGCGCTGGTGCCCGGACAGGCGAGCCATCAGCTTATCGAAAGCCGTAACGCCAGCGCGCTGGCGCAGATGGACGTGATTTTTCCCATTGTTCACGGCACGCTCGGCGAGGACGGCTCGTTACAAGGCCTGCTGCGCATGGCCAATATTCCGTTTGTCGGCAGCGGCGTGCTGGGATCGGCGCTCTGCATGGATAAAGACATCGCCAAACGTCTGCTGCGCGATGCCGGCCTGCCGGTGGCGCCATTTGTGACCCTGACCCGGGCCAATAGCGCCAGCCATGATTTCGCCTCGGTCAGCGCCCGGCTCGGGCTGCCGCTGTTTATCAAGCCGGCCAACCAGGGATCCTCCATCGGCGTCAGCAAAGTGGCCGACGAAGCCGGATTCAACCACGCGGTGCAACTGGCATTCCGCTATGACCATAAGGTGGTGGTGGAGGCGGCCATTACCGGGCGCGAGATCGAATGCGCGGTATTGGGCAATGACCAGCCGCAGGCCAGCGGCTGCGGAGAAATTATTCTCAGCGACGCGTTTTACAGTTACGAAACCAAATATATCAACGAACAGGGCGCGACGGTGGCGATCCCCGCCGATATCCCCGCCCTGGTCAACGAGCGCATCCGCGCCATGGCCGTCAAGGCCTACCAGGCGCTGGAGTGCCAGGGCATGGCCCGGGTGGACCTGTTCCTCACCGCCGCCGGCGACGCCATTGTCAACGAGGTCAATACCCTGCCCGGCTTTACCAATATCAGCATGTACCCGAAATTATGGCAGGCGAGCGGCATCGGCTATGCCGAGCTTATCACCCGGTTGATCACGCTGGCGCTCGAACGCCATCAGCAGGATAACCAGCTGAAAAGCACCCACCTCGACGCCCCCGGAGCATAAGAGGCCGCTGGCGCGGCATCAGGCCCGCCGCGGTTACGCCAGATAACGCCGGAACCAGGCGATGGTGCGTTGCCAGGCGAGATCGGCGGCCGCCTGGTCATAGCGCGGCGTGGAATCGTTATGGAATCCGTGGTTCACGCCGGGGTAAATATAGGCCTCATAGGTCTTGCCGGCGTCTTTCAGCGCCGTCTCATAAGCGGGCCAGCCCGAGGTAATGGGGGTATCGAGCCCGGCATAATGCAAGAGCAGCGGCGCCTTGATGCGCGGCACGTCCTCCGGTTTCGGCTGCCGGCCGTAAAAAGGCACGGCGGCGCCAAGCTCGGGATAGGCCACGGCCGCCGCGTTGGCCACCCCGCCGCCGTAGCAAAAACCGGTGATGCCCACCTTGCCGTTGGTTTGCCCGCGCCCCATCAGATACTCAATGGCGGCGAAAAAATCATTCATCAGTTTGGTGGGATCCACCTGCTGCTGCAGTTCGCGGCCTTTGTCGTCATTGCCGGGATAACCGCCGACGGAGCTGAGTCCATCGGGGGCGAGGGCCACGAATCCCGCCTTGGCGACGCGCCTGGCCACATCCTCGATATACGGATTGAGCCCGCGGTTCTCATGTACCACCACCACCCCCGCCACCGGCTCCCTGGCCGCCGCGGGACGCACCCGGTAAGCGCGCACCTGGCCGTGGCCGTTGGGCGACGGGTAGGTAATATATTCCGCGGCGATATCCGGGTCGGTAAATTCAACCTGCTGGGCAAGGGCATAATTGGGGCTGAGCAAGGACAGTATGCCGGCGGCGGTCAAACCGCCGACGGCGAAGTGCGCCGCCTTGACCAGGAATTGACGCTTGGTGATCTTGCCATGGACGTAATAGTCATACAGCTCAAGCAGCTGCGGATCAAAATCGTTAGCGTTAAGACGGGTCATGATATCGCTCCTTTCATCCTGGACACGAATTAATCTAGCAGATCCGCAACCGCAAACGAAACGGGTTTCCGCGGTCATGGCGGGAGAGCGGGAAATACGCTGCGGCGTGTTTTTTCATGAGCTTATCTAAACCAAAAAGGTTTACCGGCTGAATATAAACGGTACTTTATCCATTACGTGGCCGGGGATATAGTCTTCGCAGGATGTATATCACTGTCTTTTCGGAGGAAAAATGTCAGAACAGAACCCTAACACCGATCGGCAACCCGTACAGGATCTCCGGTCGGCCATCGCCCTACTGGAAACGATTGCCGGTGAATTCGTCAGCACCGATGTCGAGGTCGATCCCGAGGCTGAATTATCCGGCGTCTATCGCTACGTCGGCGCGGGCGGCACCTGCCAGCGCCCGACACGCAAAGGGCCGGCGATGATGTTCAATACCATTAAGGGATTCCCCGGCGTGCGCGTGGTGACCGGCCTGATGTCTACCCGCGAACGCGTGGGCCATCTGCTTAACTGCGCACCGGAAAGATTGGGTTTCCTGTTAAAGGAATCGGTAGCCAACGCCATAGCGCCGGTCGTGGTCGGCAAGGAAAAGGCGGTATGCCAGGAAGTGGTCCATCTCGCCTCGGATCCGGCGTTTGACCTGCGGACATTATTACCGGCGCCGACCAATACCGAAGAAGATGCCGGCCCGTATTTCACCATGGGGTTATGCTACGCCTCCGACCCGGAAACCAAACAATCCGATATCACCATTCATCGTCTTTGCATTCAAAGCCGCGATGAACTGTCCATGTGGCTGACGCCGGGCCGGCATATCGACGCCTTCCGTGAAAAAGCCGAACGGCTGGGACAGGCGCTGCCGATTTCCATCAGCATCGGCGTCGATCCCGCCATCGAAATCGCCGCCTGCTTCGAGCCGCCCACCACCCCGCTTGGCTTTAACGAACTCAGTATCGCCGGCGCGCTGCGCGGCAAAGCCGTCGAGCTGGTCAATTGCCTGACCATCGACGAGCGCGCCATCGCGCACGCCGAAATTGTTATCGAAGGCGAACTGTTGCCCAACGTACGCGTGCGGGAAGACCAGAACACCCATACCGGTAAAGCCATGCCCGAATTCCCCGGTTATACCGGCGAAGCCAAGGCGGCGCTGCCGGTTATCAAGGTCAAGGCGGTCACCTACCGAAAACACCCGATCCTGCAAACCACCCTCGGTCCCAGCGGCGAGCATGTCAGCATGGCGGGCATTCCCACCGAGGCCAGTATCCTGGATATGATTGAACGGGCCATGCCGGGGCGGGTGCTGAACGTGCATGCCCACACCTCCGGCGGCGGCAAGCTGCTGGCGGTGCTGCAATGCAAAAAAGCCTCGCCGGTTGACGAAGGCCGGCAACGGCAGGCGGCGCTGCTGGCCTTCGCCGCGTTTTCGGAACTCAAGCACGTCATCCTGGTCGATGAGGATGTCGATATCTTTGATACCGACGATATCCTGTGGGCGATGCAGACCCGCTATCAGGGCGACGTCGATACCATCTTTATCCCCGGCGTGCGTTGCCACCCCCTGGACCCGTCGCAGGTGCCGGAATACAGCCCGAGCATTTCGCAGCAGGGCGTATCCTGTAAAACCATTTTTGACTGCACGGTACCCTTTCATCTGAAATCGCACTTTGTCCGTTCCAAATTCAAAAAAGTCGACGTGCGGAAATTTCTGCCTGATTTTAAATAAACCGAGTTGTTAAGATGAGTAAGCGGCGCATTATCGTAGGCATCAGCGGGGCTTCCGGGTTCCAGTACGGCATGAAAGTGCTGGAGCTGCTACATGAACAGGATATTGAAGTGCATCTGGTCATCAGCAAAGGAGCGGAAGCCACCAGGGCGCTCGAAACGACCTATGAGCGCCAGGAGGTGGTGAAACTGGCGGATGAAGTGCACAGCGTAACCAATCTGGGCGCCGCGATAGCCAGCGGCTCGTTTACAACGCTCGGCATGATAATCGCGCCCTGTTCAATGAACAGTCTCGCCGCGATTGCCCATGGACTGGCCGGCAATCTTCTGACCCGGGCCGCCGATGTGATTTTAAAAGAGCGGCGCAGGCTGGTGCTGATGGTCAGGGAAACCCCCCTGCATCTTACCCATCTGAAAAACATGCAATCGGTAACGGAAATGGGCGGGATAATATTCCCTCCCGTTCCCGCCTTTTACCAGGCCCCGCAAAGCGTGGACGATATCGTCCGTCACAGCGCCGCCCGCGCGCTGGATTTATTCGGTCTGGACGTCGGCAATCTTAAACGCTGGGGCGAAATCCCGCGCGGCTGATGCGGAAATAGTCTTCATTCTAAGGAATAATTGATGTTAATTGGTCCATTCGTCAACGGCTGCGCCGTTTTGGCGGGCGGTATTGTCGGCGCATTTTTTGGCGACAAAATCCCCGAGCGGCTGCGCATTGCCTTACCGCTGACCTTCGGTCTCTCCTCAATGGGGCTGGGTATCGCGCTTATTGTCAAAATCCACAGCCTGCCGGTGGTGATATTATCGCTTATCGTCGGCGCGGCCATCGGCGAGCTGGTTTATCTGGAAAGACGTATCGGCATGATGGGTAATATCGCCAAAGGCATTGCCAATCGTTTTTCAGCGGATGACGGCAAGCTGGATCCGGCGGTATTCACCGAAAAATTCGTGGCGATCCTGGTGCTGTTTTGCGCCAGCGGCACCGGTATTATCGGCGCCATGACCGAAGGCATGACCCACGACGCCAATATCCTGTTCGTTAAATCCATCATGGATATATTCACCGCGGCGATTTTCGCCACCGTGCTGGGTTACGCCGTCGCCCTGATTGCCGTGCCGCAGTTAGTTATCCAGCTGTGCATCGCCTCGGCCGCCGTGCTGATTATGCCGCACACCACCCCTGAAATGATGGGCGACTTTACCGCCGCCGGCGGATTTATCATGCTGGCCACCGGGTTTCGTATTGCCGGCATTAAATCGTTCCCGGTGGGAAATCTCTTACCGGCGCTGGTGCTGGTGCTGCCCATTTCCCATTTCTGGACCCTGTTTATTCACTGATCGCCAGGCCATCCCCTTGACACAAATACCGCGGCCCATCTTAGCGGTACCGGGATTTACTGCTATGCTGTGCTCACGTCAGGGGGCACCGGGAGAGTGGAATGGACCTGAAAAGGCTGCGGTATTTTTGCGCTATCGCCGAGCAGGGATCGATCAGCAAGGCGGCCAAGCTGCTGAATATCGCCCAACCGCCGCTGGGCAAAAGGCTGCACGAGCTGGAGGCGGAAATCGGTTCGCCGCTGTTTATCCGCACCCCGAAAAAAATGCTGCTCACCGAGGCGGGCGCCTTTCTTTACCGCCATTCCTGCGAGGTGTTAAGCCAGGTTAACGCGCTGAAAAAACAGACCATCGCTATCGCCACCCGGCAAAAAAGAGTGGTCAAAATCGGCGTATCCTATTTGTATTTGCGTTATTTTAACCAAACCCTGCTGGATTTTTACCAGCGGCAGCCTGACTGGGATATTAACGTACTGGTCTCAGATTCCAGCCATCTTGAAGCGTTATTGGCGCAAAAGGCGCTGGATATCGCGCTGATCCAAAGCCCCAGGGAATGCAGCTCTTTTTATGTACGCGAACTGGCGCCGGTAAAACTTATCGCCGTATTATCAGCCTCATTTTCCCGCCCGTTCGCCGGCAAGCGCGTTAATTTATCCGACATCGGCAAGCTGCCGCTGATATTGCATCACCGTATCGACGGCGAGGGAACCTATGAATTCTTGCTGAATAAACTCTACGCGGAGATTGAGGAAGTGAATATCCTGATGAAGGTGTCCGAGCCGCGGCTGATTCTGGATCTGCTCAATGCGGGTCTGGAGGGCGCGGCGTTTATACCTGATTCAGAGTTTGTCCCCAGCCGGGACGGACATTATTTCTCCTTCGACATCATCCAGGATATCCAAATCTATCAACCCGCTATCGTCACACTGAATACCGCCAAAAATTCTCTTATTCCCTGATTCTTTATAGCGCTCACCACCGCCGGCACTCCTTTCCGCGGCCAGCCCGGCACGGACCGCATAAACTGCGCATGTTAATCCGCACCGGGCCGGAGTGTCGTCTTGTCAGCGAAGAGCGGAAAAGTCCGTCGGCGTTAAAAAGGAATTTTCAATACGTTCGACAATAGGTTTATCCGCCTCGCTGGCCGTACGCTTGGCTATCCACGCCGTATCCGCCTGGAAGGCGCTCCAGCGGACCTCGCGATCGGCCAGGCTGTCCCACTTCAGCAAATAGGTCAGGCTATGGTTGCTGGGGCCGATGAGGGTGGTCCAGAAACCTATCGGCTCGATACCGTACTGGGCAAATAAAGCCAGCGTGGTATTCCTAAAGCGGTCCTGAAGTGCCGGCAGGCGGCCGGGAAGGCAATGATAAACACGCATCTCAACAATCATGTATTTTCTCCGTTAGAGGGGTTTCCCCGGCGGCGGTAGCGGGTAGCGCCGGCGAATCGCAACCGGGGATGACATCATCGGGCAAATGCGCCGGCCGGTAAAGGGTCAGGACATCCCGCGGGTCATATTGCCGTCATCTAGATGTGATGTGATGCGCCTGCGTATATCATCATTGCTGCCAGCCCCGCCGCCCGGCAAGGGCCGGTAGACGACGAGAGACGAGATAATAATATTGAGGCGGAAATGGACATAGTCACTCAGCAGGATATTGACGAACGCTACCGTTTTGCCTGTGAACTGGCGAAAACCGGCGCCCGCCGCGCGTTTGCCTTTTATCAGCAGCGCCACCGGCTGGACGTGGAGCATAAGGGCGGGGATTTGCAGGATGTGGTCAGCATTGCCGACCGCGCCGTGGAGGCCCTTATCCACCAGGCCATCACCGCCAGGTTCCCGCAGGATGGCTTTCTCGGCGAGGAAACCGGCGGCGGCCAAACCGCGTCTTGTACCTGGGTGGTCGATCCGATAGACGGCACCAGCGCTTTTCTCAACGGACTGCATACCTGGTGCGTTGCCATCGGGGTGGTTATCCAGGGCGAACCCATCATCGGCGTGGTCTGCGATCCCAACCACGATGAAATCTTCCACGCCTGCGCCGGCAAAGGCGCCTTTGTCAACGATACGCCGCTGCGGGTACACGGCGGCCAAGCGGTGCGCGACGGCCTGGTGGGCGTGGGGACCTCGGGCCGGGTCGCCCCCGGGGTGTTTACGCCTTTTATCGGCAACCTGCTGCGCGCCGGCGGCATGTTTATCCGCAACGGGTCCGGCGCGTTGATGACGTCCTATGTGGCGGCCGGCCGGCTGATCGGCTATTACGAACCCCATATGAACGCCTGGGACAGCCTGCCGGGCATCGTTATGGTGCGCGAGGCCGGCGGCGTGACGAATGATTTTATGCATAACCAGGGGTTGATGAACGGTAATGCGGTGCTGATGGCCAATCCGGCCGTTTATCGGCAATTGCTGGCGCTTATTGATCAGTCCTGAGGCGATGGGCGCCAGCGCGGCACGCCCAGCTCATGAAACGGGTATCGGCGATGACGGCCTAAGGGTAGCGTGCGCATTCACCTGGCCGGGAATGCAGCACCCCGGCCGAATAAGCCGTTTTGCACGCTAACCGGCAACAGCCATGCCGACGGTCATATGCAATCCATAAAATACCCCGCGGGCCACCAGTTCTCCCGCCACCACCAAGGCAAAACCCAGCGCCAGACCGGCGACGCCGCTGTTGACGCGCCGCAGCATCGGCCAGACCCAGCAGCCCAGGCCAAGGACGACCAGCGCCAGCCGCAGCGCCATCAGTTCGCCGTACCAGGGCACCAGCGCGGCGGACTGCTGCACTGAACTCTGTATTGCCGCCAGTCCGGCCGCCTGCATGACGGCAGCCCCCATACTGACAAGCAACGCCGCGATGCTAAGCGTAACCAGCATCCGGCGGCGGCGGATCTCGATCCCGGCGGCCCGCAGCAATAGCGCGCCCAGCAGCGGCCCGCCGATGAGCACCGTCAGAAAGAAATTCAGCGCGGTATAGCCGTTATTCCAGGTGGGTACGGTATCAATCCGGTAAACCCGGGTCATGGCATAGACGAATACCAGGCCCAGCGCCATGGCAAGCCCCAGCCACGCCTTGCCCAGCGCGCGCGGCATCCTGCCCGTCACCGTCAGCAGCCAGTAGAGGCCGCCCGCGGCGAAAAACAGCGACCCGGCGGCGATTTCATTACTGAGTCCCGACGAACCCAGCCGATTGAGCGAATTAAGCGCCCGCAGCGGCGTGCCCAGGTGCAGCACCGACGCCAGAAACGCCAGGCCCATCAGCAGCCAGAGAACGCTCATCCAGCGATGCAGCCGCAGATGCTGCCCGGCATCGTAATGGCCGGCCATCCGCGCCAGCCCCATGACGATAAACCCGCCCACCACACACTGCCCCAGCACCGTAAACCAAATCAGGGGCCATTCCTGCCATCCCGTACCCATATTACACCTCCCTCGGATTAGCCAGATAGCCGGTGGTATCGTCGCAAGGACGGCTATTGGCGTTAGGCTTAAGCACAATGTTAGGCTTGGTGTAGCGAGCCTGCGGCAACGGCGCCAGCTGAGCCAGCGTACCGTGTTGCCGGCGCAGATCCTCAATGGGACCGAAGTCGAGCGCCCGCAAGGGACAGGATTCGACACAGACCGGTTTCAGACCGACGGCCAAACGCTCCTGGCAGCCATCGCACTTGGTCATATGCCCTTTCGCCTCATTATACTGCGGCGCGCCGTAGGGACAGGCCATGGCGCAGTAGCGGCAGCCGATGCAGACATCCTCGTTAACCACCACCAGGCCGTCATCGCGCTTATGCATGGCCCCGCTCGGGCAGACCTTGACGCAGGCCGGATCCTCGCAATGATTACAGGCAATGGAGAGATAATAGCTAAAGACGTTCTGCTGCCAGCTGCCGTCCGCTTCCTGCCGCCATGTGCCGCCGGCATATTCATAAATGCGGCGAAAACTGACGTCCGGCGCCAGATTTTTATAGTCTTTGCAGGCCATTTCGCAGGTCTTGCAGCCGGTGCAACGACTTGAATCAATATAAAATCCATATTGTGTCGACATGGACTACTCCTTAAAGTCGGACAACTTCCACCAAATTGGTATGCGAAGGATTACCCTTGGCCAGCGGAGAAGGGCGCTGCGTGGTCAGCACGTTAATGCTGCCGGCATGGTCGATACGATTCCCGTCCGGCGCATACCAGGCGCCCTCGCCCAAACCCACTACCCCGGGCATCATTCGCGGCGTGACTCTGGCATTGATCCTCACCTCCCCCCGGTCGTTGAATATGCGGATAATGTCGCCGTCTTTGATCCCGCGCGCTTGCGCATCAAGGGGATTTATCCAGATTTCCTGCGGGTTCGCGGCCTTTAAAATAGCGATATTGCCGTAGGTTGAATGAGTGCGCGCCTTGTAATGAAACCCGGTCAGCTGCAAGGGGTATTTTTTATTCAGCGCATCATCGTAGTTTTCAAAACCCGGGCTATAGACGGGCAGCGGGTTGATTTCATCGCCGGGGGACAGTTGCCAGGTAGCCGCCAGCGTTGCCAGCGCGGCGGAATAGATTTCAATTTTACCAGAGGGCGTGGTGAGCGGATTGGCCGCCGGATCGGCGCGAAAGGCTTTATAAGCCACGAAATGGCCGTCCGGATCGCGCTGCTTGAATATGCCCTGGGCCTGGAGCTGTTCAAATCCCGGCAGCGCCGGAACGGCCAGCCGCGACTGCTGATAAAGATAACGCAGCCACTCTTCCTGCGTGCGCCCTTCGGTAAACTGCTGCTCGACCCCCATGCGGCGGGCGATTTCGCTGGTCATATCGTAGATATTCTTGCATTCGAACCGCGGCTTGATAGCCTGGCTGGCAAAAATCACGTACCCCATATCACCGCTTGACGCGTCCAGACAAAAATCCATTTGCTCCGACGCCGTACAATCCGGCAGCACCAGATCGGCATATTGGGCCGACGAGGTCATATGGTTATCGATCACCACAATCATCTCGCATTTCTTGTCATCCTGCAGGATGTCATGGGTACGGTTGATGTCGGAATGTTGATTGATCAGGCAGTTGCCGGCGTAATTCCAGATAAATTTTATCGGGACGTCAAGCTTGTCCTTGCCGCGTACCCCGTCGCGGGTCGCGGTCATCTCGGTGGCGCGCACGATGGCATCGGTCCATAAGAACATGGAAATACTGGTTTTTACCGGGTTTTCCAGCGTCGGCATACGGACAAAGGGGATTTCATAGGACCCTTCGCGGGCGCCGCTGTTGCCGCCGCTGATGCCGACGTTGCCGGTCAGGATGGCCAGCATCGCGATGGCGCGGGTGGTCGTCTCGCCGTTGGCGTGGCGCTGCGGCCCCCACCCCTGGCAGATATAGGCCGGCTTGGCGCTGCCGATTTCCCGCGCCAGCTGGATGATGCGCGCGGCGGGGATGCCGGTGATGGCGGCGCCCCAGGCCGGCGTCTTCGCCGTCCCGTCCTGGCCTTGGCCCAGGATATAGGCTTTATAATGGCCATTGGCCGGCGCGCCGGCAGGCAGTGTTTTTTCGTCATAACCGACGCAGTATTTATCCAGGAAGGGCTGGTCCACCAGATTTTCGCTAATAAGCACATAAGCCAGCGCAGAAGCCAGCGCGGCGTCCGTGCCCGGCCGGATGGGCAGCCACTCGTCTTCGCGGCCGGCGGCGGTATCGGTATACCGGGGATCGATAACCACCATCCGGGTATTGGACTGTTCGCGCGCCTGCTCCAGCAAATAGGTCACCCCGCCGCCGCTCATACGGGTTTCACCGGGATTATTGCCGAACATCACCACCAGCTTGCTATTTACGATATCGGTCGGGCTGTTGCCTTCCGCCCAGCCGCCGTAAGTATAGTTCAATCCCGCCGCGATTTGCGCCGAACTGTAGTCGCCATAATGGTTCAGATAGCCGCCGCAGCAGTTCATCAGGCGGGCAATCAGCGTTTTCCCCGGCGGCCAGGAGCGGGTCATGGTGCCGCCGAGCGTGCCGGTGCCGTAATTCAGGTAAATGGCCTCGTTGCCATAATCCTTAATAATGCGCTTAAGGTTAGCGCTGATTAAACCGAACGCCTCGTCCCAGCTGATGCGTTTGAATTTGCCTTCGCCACGTTGCCCTACCCGCAGCATCGGGTATTTCAGCCGATCGGGATTATAGACCCGGCGTCGCATCGACCGCCCGCGCAGGCAGGCGCGTACCTGGTGCAGATCCCCATACACGTCATTGCCGGTATTATCGGTTTCCACATATGTGATTTCGCCATCGGCCACATGCATGCGCAGCGGACAACGGCTGCCGCAGTTTACCGTACAGGCGCTCCAGACGATTTTTTCAGCGGCGGGGGACGGGGGTAGGGTTGCCGGATCTCCGTCGGCCCGGGCCTGGCGGCTGAACGGCAGCGCCACGCCGCCGGCGGCCAGCGCCAGTCCGCACACTGCGCTATCCTTCACCAGATTTCGCCGAGTTAGGGGGATATTTAGTAAAGTATTATTATTTTTGCTTTTCATGATAATTCACCCTGAAGATCTCAAATCCCTGTTTAACGATGACATCAATCCGGAACAGTCTCGCCACGCATAAAATGCTACCGAACACAGAAAGCGCGGCGGAAATTCATTGCGGCATAATCATCCTCGCAATGAGATTACCCTTAGGATAGACAGGGGTATTGTCCGGCATCAATAAAACCGATATATATAATTTTATATAACACTTCTTGAATTAATTAATACTTAAAATTCAATTAGTTATTTATTAAATCCCTCTTTGCATTTAAATAATATTGATTCATTAAAGAATTAAAATATGAGTTTGCGCACAGATTTTCGCCCTATTGACCGTACAACGGGGAGAATAAAGACGTTCTTTCTCCCCATGGCGAAAAATATCGCCGGCGCACCCGGCCCGCCATAAGCGAAATAAAGAATAAAACGACCCGCCAGATTTTTAAAAAAACAAGTCCGTTATGGGTATAACGCCCTCCCCCTGGCGATAAAATATAAATACTAATCACTCGCATGTTATTTCGCATTACGAAGCACGACGGATGATCATCGCCGGTTGCCAACCGTTCTATACTGACTTATCACCTTGCGGCATACACCACAGGAGCGCCCTGATGAAACTTCCCGCGACAAGGCACGTGCGCACCCCCATGCTCGACCTGGCTTATGAGGAATATGGTCCGCGGGACGGCGCGGCGGTGATTTTACTGCATGGCTTTCCCTACGATCCGCGCGCCTATGATGACGTGGCGCCTGGGCTGGTAGCGCGGGGCTACCGGGTGATGGTGCCTTATCTGCGCGGCTACGGCCCCACCCGGTTTATCAACGACGGCGTCATGCGCTCGGGGCAGCAGGCCGCCCTGGCCCGTGATCTGCTGGATATGATGGACGCGCTGTCGCTGGAGAAGGCCGTCCTGGCGGGCTATGACTGGGGCGGGCGCGCGGCCTGTATCCTCGCCGCTCTTTGGCCCGCCAGGGTGACGGCCCTGGTCAGCGCGGGCGGTTACAATATCCAGGATATCGCCGCTTCAGCCGCGCCGCAGGATCCCGAGGCGGAGCACCGGTACTGGTACCAATATTATTTCCATACCCCGCGCGGCCGCGCCGGACTGACGGCCAACCGGGCGGCTTTTTGCCGCCTGCTGTGGCGGTTATGGTCGCCTTCCTGGCATTTTACCGACGCCGCCTACGCGCGCACCGCCGCCTCATTCGACAACCCGGATTTTGTCGAGGTGGTGATCCATTCCTACCGCCACCGGTACGGCTATATGGCGGGAGATCCCCTACTGCAGCCGATCGAGGATCGGTTACAACGCCTGCCGGTTATCGCGGTGCCCACCATTTCGCTATGCGGTCTTGACGACGGCGTGGGCGCGGGTCTCGACACCGGCGCGCCGGGCGCCGCCGATCCCGATCGCGATAAATTTTCCGCCTATTATCAACGGCGCCTGTTAGCGGGCATCGGGCATAATATTCCCCAGGAAGCGCCGCAGGCCGTAGTGGACGCCATCGTGGATTTACTGAACCTGTAACGGCGCGGTTTATTGCATGACGGATACGGCATTAATTAAAATGATATATCGCCGGGAAGTTATACATTAATAAGGGTGACCGTAACCATCATAGCGATTTTTCACTGGTCTGGTTACCCTGTCATTCCACGCCTCGTGGCGTGATGGCGACCGCGGTAAAACATAAATTTATCTGGTGCTTATTTGGCGACTGTTTATTTCCTTGTCTCATTTACGATTATAATTATTCAATTAATAACTTGGCAAATTATTGCTCCGGCTCCCGAAATATATCTCTAAATAATAGTAATGTTGGATAAAAGTATTATCCAGTCGCAATGACCGCCGAAAAAAATAACCGGATCGTCCGTTTATACCAGGAATTATTATGCCGAACTCAATAGCCTATGAGCTTGCCGTGATGACGCTGCCTTACCAGCAATGGCACCTTGACCGGCCAGACGCGTCCGCCGTCGTCGCGGCGCTGGAAGAGGGCAAAATTCTGTATTTACCCCGCTTGTCTTTTATATTAACCCCGCAAGAAGAGGCCTTGCTCGATCCCGTCCTGCTGGAGCCGGAACGCAAAAATATCAGCTATCGGCCCGATCGCGACCGGCTGGACGGCGTGGCGGCGCCGGAGCAGCGTCCGGCGGCGCGGCAACTGCTGCAGCGTTATTATCAGGACTGCCGCGCCCTGATGGCGTCATTGCTACCGGCCTACCTTGACGCCTGCCACAGCCCGGCCGGTACCCTGCGGCTGCATCAGGTCGCCGACTGGCGCGCCAGGGCCTCCTGGCGCAAGGATGATAGCCGCCTGCACGTGGACGCCTTTCCTTCACGACCCAACCGCGGCGAGCGCATACTGCGCGTTTTCACCAATATCAATCCTTATGGCATAAGCCGTACCTGGCGCATCGGCGAGCCCTTCCCCCCGCTGGCGCAGCGTTTTCTGCCGCGGCTCAGGCGCTATTCCCCTTTGGCAAGCTGGTGGCTAAACGCCGTTGGCATCACCCAAACACGGCGCAGCCGTTACGATCATCTGATGCTGCAATTGCATGACGCCATGAAAGCCGATGCGAACTATCAGCGCGACGGCCCGCAGTTGGTGATAGCATTCCCGCCGGGCAGCACCTGGATCTGTTTTTCCGATCAAACGCCCCACGCGGCGATGGACGGACAATTCCTGCTTGAACAGACTTTTATGCTGCCGTTGTCCGCCATGCGCGATCCCAGGCGGGCACCGTTAAGCGTGTTGCAATCCCTCGTGCACGAATCCCTCATCTAGCCCGGGCGTCAGCGCCCGTCACATCTGCTGATTAAAAAGACTTTGCAAATTCACAGGTCTTTTACCATCATCAAGTAAAGCGCCCGTCTTTTTCTACAGCTGGAACTATCTTGCAAAACATCACAGTAGCGTTGCGGCACGCCATCGAGCGTACGGCGTGGTATCCCAAACGGCATTCCTATCGGGTGCTGTTCTGGCGAGAAATCACCCCGCTCGCGGTGCCGATCCTGTTCGAAAATATGTGCGTCTTGCTGATGGGGGTGTTGAGCACGTTCCTGGTCAGTTGGCTGGGCAAGGAAGCCATGGCCGGCGTGGGCCTGGCCGACAGTTTTAACATGGTGATCATCGCGTTTTTCGCCGCCGTGGATCTGGGCACCACGGTGGTGGTGGCGTTCAGCCTGGGGAAACTCAATCCCCAGCGGGCACGCGCCGCCACCAGGCAATCGCTGGCGCTGATGACGGTGATCGCCGTGCTGCTGGCGCTGGGAATCGAATTCTACGGCCAGGCGATTATCGATGTGATCGCCGGCAGCGCCGCGCCGCAGGTGAAAGCCCTGGCGTTAAGCTACCTGAAAATCACCGCCTGGAGCTACCCGGCCGCCGCCATCGCGCTTATCGGCAGCGGCGCGTTGCGCGGCGCGGGCAATACCAAGATCCCGATGCTTATCAACGGCGGGATGAATATCCTCAATATTATTATCAGCACTATCCTGATTTACGGCGTGTTTTCATGGCCGGGACTGGGGTTTATCGGCGCCGGCCTGGGACTGACCATCACCCGCTATATCGGCGCTGCGGCGGTAATTTACGTACTGATGATCGGGTTTAACCCGGCGCTGAAAATTTCGCTGAAGAGCTATTTTTACCGGCTGGATACCAGCATCCTGAAGGAAGTGCTGGGCATCGGTATTCCCGCCAGTATTGAATCAGTGCTGTTTAACGGCGGCAAGCTGCTGACCCAGGTGTTCGTGGCGGGTATGGGCACCGATGTGATTGCCGGCAATTTCATCGCTTTTTCCATCGCTTCCCTGATCAATTTGCCCGGCAATGCGTTGGGGTCCGCCGCGACCATTATTGTCGGCACGCGTTTGGGAAAACGCCAGCGCGGCCAGGCGGAACGCCAGTTGAAGCATATCTTCTGGCTGTCCACCCTGGGATTATCGCTGATCGCCTTCCTCTCGGTGCCGTTCGCCGGTCTGCTGGCCGCGTTTTATACCCGCGAGGAGGATGTTATCCACGTGGTGAAAATACTGGTCTGGCTTAACGCCGCGTTTATGCCGTTCTGGGCCGCGTCATGGGTCTTGCCTGCGGGGCTGAAGGGCGCGCGCGACGCGCGTTTCACCATGTGGATATCCATGCTTGGCATGTGGGGATGCCGCATCGTGGTGGGATATACGCTTGGGATCGTGCTGGGTTTCGGCGTGGTGGGCATTTGGCTGGGAATGTTCCTGGACTGGATTGTGCGCGGCCTGTTTTTCTACTGGCGCCTGGCCAGCGGCCGCTGGCTGAAAAAATACCCTAAACTCCGCTCGACCTCCTGACGCGCGCCCGGTGGGGTTTGCGCCGGGAAAATACTATCCCGGCGCCCCCAGGGCAATGCCGGGATAAGCCCTGGATGCGGATTAATACAGCCCCAGCACCCGCCACCAGGTCAGGCCCACGCCCATAAAAATAATCTGGTTGATCACGCTGACCACAAAACCGGTGCGCCACCAGACACGGGTCGGCACATAGCCGGCGCCAAACAGGATGGGACCGCGCGCATGGGTATACTGGGTTAAGGAACAATACAGGCTGCTGGTAAACGCCAGCATAAAGGCCATGGGCAGCACCGGAATGCCGAGCGTCATGCCGACGGCCAGGAATACCGCGTACAGCGCCGCAATCTGCGCGTTGCCGCTGGCGAAAAAATAATGCGTATAAAGATAGGCGGCGTTCAGCAGCAGCAGTACCCAGACCCAGCTGGTCCCGGCCATAAGGTGGCCGATATTGGTGCCGATCAGATCGCCGAACCAAGTGGTGAACCCCAGATTTTTCAGCTGGTTGGCCATCATCAGCAGCGCGGCGAACCACACCAGCGTATCCCAGGCGCCCTTCTCGCTTTTAATTTCTTCCCAGGTCAGGACACCGGTCAACAGCAAAAAGGACAGGCCGACAAAGGACGCGGTGGTGGGGTCGATGCCAAGCCAGGTGCCAAAAATCCACAGCACCAGCAGCAGCAGCACCGTTGCCAGCATTAACCATTCGCCCTTGCCCAGCGGCCCCATTTTTTCCAGCTCGGCGGCGGCGAATACCGGCGCGTCCGGGGTTTTTTTGATCTCCGGGCGAACCAGATAATAAATGCAGGGCGGGACGATAAGCAGCGACACCACGCAGGGCAGCAGCGCGGCCATAAACCAGCCGAACCAGGTGATATGGATGCCGGCGTTGGCCGCCAGTTTGACCGCCAGCAGATTGCCGGTATACGCGGTCATAAACAGCGCCGAGGTAATATCGTTGACATTGCCGATGCACACGATGAGGAAGGTGCCGATCTTGCTGCGCGAGGCATCGTCCGGGTGCGAATTAAAACTGCGCGCCAGGGAATCGGCGATGGGATAGATCACCCCGCCGCAGCGCGCGGTGTTGCTGGGCATGGCCGGCGCCAGCAGCAGGTCGGCAAACGCCAGCCCGTAGGCCAGGCCGAGGGTGCGCTTGCCCAACAGGCGAATCAGCATCAACGCCACGCGCCGCCCAAGCCCGGTCTTGATAAACCCGCGCGCAATCATGAACGCGACCACGATAAGCCAGATAAGCGAACTGTTCAGCTCGCTGAGGGCCGTCACGATGGCGCCGCTGGCGGTTTTATCACCCGCCGCATACGTCAGGGCAAAAATAGTGATGCTGATAATGCCAATGGCGCCGATGGGCAGGACGTTGGCGACGATGGCGACGATGGTGGCGACAAAAATCACCGCGGAATGCCAGGCGGCCGCGCTGAGGCCGGTTGGCGGCGTAAGCGGCCACAGCGCCAGCGCGATGGCGACAATCACCACCAGGGGCAGCCAGCTCAGGCCATAAGACGTTTTTATCTTCACCGGAACTCTTCCTATATTTGCGTTAGGTTGACGAGAGTGAAATCAATTTTAAAAAATGATTTCATTGTGAATAATTCTTATTTGAACGGAACACGACCCACCCTTAAATCGTTCATTGAACAGGGTAGAAAATGTTATTGATAAAATGCGTCAATCCGGTTTATTAAATTGTTTCCTGAATACTGCCGTGGCCGGATCATGCTGAGGCCTTTCAGGACGTTGCCAAACATAGTAATGCAATCTTATTTTAATTAAAAAGAGAAAAAAACGGCGCGCAGGTTAGGTTGATCTATATCAACCCTTTTTGAGTAATGCGCCTGATTTTGCCTATCCTCAGGGAAATTTCATTTTTTATTGTAACAATGTTTAACGCATTATTTCCCGTCCATGGCATTTATCCGCCGGCCATGGCGCCAATCGCGTTATCCCCGCGGACGCCGTCAGGCGAAAATCCGGTTGAAAGGTCAGGACCGACTCGCCACAATGGCTATAGCAACCGCGGGAAACCGTCCCAATCACATTAAGGTCGTCACAGTGCCGTCGTCTTCTTTCCAGGGTTTTACGCCCACCGGGCTGGAATTTCTGCAACAGGTGGTCAAGGAAAACAGCAAGGAGTGGTTCGAGTCTCATCGCGGGGAGTATCAGCGTCATCTGCTGGCCCCGTTTCGCGCCCTGGTGGAGGATCTTGCCCCGGCGATGCTGGCCATCGACGACCAGGTCGAAACGCGCCCGGCGGTGGGCAAAACGCTGTCGCGCATGTATCGCGATACCCGGTTTTCCCGCGATAAATCGCTGTTTCGCAATCGGATGTGGCTGACCTTTAAACGCCATTCAAAGGAATGGACCGACGCGCCGGTGTTTTTTTTCGAAATCACCCCCGATTTTTTTCATTATGGCCTGGGCTATTACTCCGCCAGCAAAGCCACCATGGACCGTTTTCGCCACCTGATGCTGCGCCAGCCGGAAGAGTTTGCCCGCGCCGCCGCCTGCGCGCGCGCGCCGTTTGCGCTGGCCGGCGAAAGCTATAAACGCCCGCTTATCAAAGACCAGGATCCGGCGCTGGCGAGCTGGTACAATCGCAAATCCTTTGCCGTGATGACGACGGATAATAATATCGCCTCCCTGTTTTCACCGGCGCTGGTTGCGCGGCTGATGCGGGATTTTACCCGCCTGCAGCCGCTGTACGCGCTGCTGATGCGCGTGGAAACCCTCAAACAGGTGCCGCTGGAAGATCTCTGAACCGCCGCGCACGGAAGATAACTGGCGCCTGTCACCGGGTTAAATCATCACATTAAAGGGAACGTCTCATGTCATCCTCCGCCGCCGCCAGACTGATTCCCTTTCTGTTGGTATTGGGTTCCATATTGTCGCTCAGCATCGGTTCCTCGCTTGCCAAGGCGCTGCTGTTTCCCCTGATCGGCGCCACCGGCACCACCGCGCTCAGGACGGGGTTTTCCGCCATCGTCCTGATGTTGCTGTGGCGTCCCTGGCGGGCGTCAATCACCTTGCGCGAATATCAATCCATCGCCCTTTACGGCCTGACGCTTGGGATGATGAACCTGTGCTTTTATCTCGCCCTCGAAAGCATCCCGTTCGGCCTGGCGGTGGCGATTGAGTTTGTCGGCCCCCTGGCCGTTACCGTACTGTATTCCCGCAAACTCAGCGATTTTATTTGGATAGCCCTGGCCGTTACCGGCGTTCTGCTGCTGTTGCCGCTGCGCGGCAACGACAGCGGGCTGCCGCTGTCCGGCGTGCTGTTTGCGCTGGCCGCCGCGTTATGCTGGGCGCTGTATATTGTGTTCGGCAAGACCGTCAGCCACCTGCACTCGGGCCAAACCGTGGCCGTCGGCCTGGTGTTCGCCTCGATGGTCACCTTGCCGGTGGGCATGATGGATGCCGGCGCCATCCTTACCCGTCCCGACCTGCTGGCCATGGGGCTGCTTATCGCCCTGCTCTCCAGTTCCCTGCCGATGACGCTGGAAATGGCCGCTTTAAAGCGGCTGCCGCATAAGGCCTTCGGTATCCTGGTCAGCATGGAGCCGGCCGTCGCGGCGCTGGTGGCCTTTGTCATGCTGTCGGAAACCCTGACGCCGACCCAGATTATCGCCGTCGTATTTTCCATTACGGCGGGCATGGGCAGCGCCATCACCGCGCGCGGCAGCGTCGAAACCGTGGTGACCTAGGCTTAATTTGCGCGTATCAAGGACGTCAGCTACTCTTTTCTGCGGACAATAACCCAGGGAGAGGCGATGATGGATTTTTCAGGCTGGCGCTGGTTGAACGAGCCGGATCAATGGGCCCTGAACGGGTCGGTGCTGCGGGTGGCGACCAACGGCAAGACGGATTTCTGGCAACGGACCTGGTACGGATTCCAGCGTCATTCCGGCCATGTGTTCGGCTGCGATATGCGCGCGGATTTCACATTGCAGGCGCGCGTGCGCGGCGATTATCGCCGGTTATACGATCAGGCCGGCCTGATGGTGCTTAAGGACCAGAGGCATTGGCTGAAAGCGGGGATCGAATATACCGACGACCAGCCGATGATGGGCAGCGTGCTGACCGCGCCGGACTCCGACTGGTCAAGCATGCCGTTCGCGGGCGACGCCGGCTGTTTTTGGCTGCGTCTGACGCTCGCCGACGGCTGCGTGCGGCTGCAATATTCCGCCGACGGGAAATACTGGCCGCTGCTGCGCCTTTGCCCGTTTCCGTCCGCGCCGCCCTGGTTCGCCGGCGTGATGTGCTGCACGCCGGAACGCGCGGGGCTGACGGTCGCCTTCGACGATATCCGCCTCGGCAAGCCGCAGGCGAAAGACCTGCACGATTTGACATAACCCGCACCGCCCTCCCTGCCGGCCCCAAGCCCGCGCGGAAAACCCTTTCACTGCAATGCGGACCCTGCTCTCCAGGGAGCTGACCGTATCCGGCTTAGCGCCATACTGTTGCACGGTAACTTACAGCGTCCCCCCATCCGGTAACGCCGGCGCACCGTTGGGATTTTTTCAGCCCTATACCGCACATCGCCATCACACCCGCCAGCCGCTGTCCGTTGCCGGTAATGCCTGAACTTACCCTAGACGGGCGCGATAATTCTGAAGGATTTGTGAGAATAATCGCAGATATCACATTCTGTCGTTTTCACGACCGTGGATAGTGATCTGGCGACATGTATTGCCGGAAAAACAGCATATGATTGGGCCAGAAATAATAATCGTGGTTGATCCGTTTGGAAATACAGCCAATAGCCCTATTTTTACCGATCTGCTCGTCAATACGATGCTTAAAAGGAGATTTGCATGTTAAACGCTCGTCCCAGCGGCCCTATTTGCTTCACACTTCAGGTCTTTCCGGTATTTTTCCATGACAGTCTCTCTTCTCCTGGCGGGATAAGACCGGCGGCGATAGGGTTCAGGTCCCAGCCACGGGGAGGCCGGTTATGCTAGCGGTCGAACTTATCATTGTCTTACTGGCTATTTTCCTCGGCGCCCGCCTGGGCGGTATCGGCATCGGCTTTGCCGGCGGCCTCGGCGTGCTGGTCCTGGCGATGCTCGGGGTTAAACCCGGCAGCATCCCGTTCGACGTCATTTCCATCATCATGGCGGTTATCGCCGCCATCGCCGCCATGCAGGTCGCCGGCGGCATGGATTACCTGGTACAGCAAACGGAAAAAATACTGCGTAAAAACCCCCGGCACATTACGCTGCTGGCGCCGGTGGTGACCTATTTCCTGACCCTGTTTGCCGGCACCGGCAATATTTCGCTTTCCGCCCTGCCGGTGATTGCGGAAGTGGCCAAGGAACAGGGCATTAAACCCTGCCGTCCCCTCTCCACCGCGGTGGTCTCCGCGCAAATCGCCATTACCGCCTCGCCGATATCCGCGGCGGTGGTGTATATGTCGTCCGTGATGGAAAGCCATGGCGTGAGCTATATCCACCTGTTGTCGGTGGTCATTCCCTCCACCTTTTGCGGCGTGGTGCTGATGTCGCTGCTGGTCGGGAGACTGTTTAACGCCAGGCTGTCCGATGACCCGGTTTATCTGAAACGGCTTGAGGACGGCCTGGTCGCCCTGCGCGGCAACCAGGTGACGCAGATCAAGCCGCGGGCGAAAATATCGGTGCTGCTGTTCCTTGCCGGCGTGCTGGGCGTCGTCGCCTACGCCATTATCAACAGTCCCGGCCTCGGCCTGGTGGCAACCCCGGTCATGACCACCACCAGCGCCATCCTTATCATTATGCTCAGCGTCGCCACCCTGATTACCCTCACCTGCGCCGTCGCCACCGAAGCGGTGATCAATTCCAGCACCTTTAAGGCGGGAATGAGCGCCTGTATCTGTATCCTGGGCGTGGCCTGGCTGGGCGATACGTTTGTCCAGGCCAATTTGGATTGGATCAAAACGACGGCGGGCGGCGTTATCCAGGGCCATCCCTGGCTGCTGGCGGTGATTTTCTTTTTCTGCTCCGCACTGCTGTATTCGCAGGCCGCCACCGCCAAGGCGCTGATGCCGATGGCGCTGGCGCTGAACGTCTCGCCCCTGACCGTGGTGGCGTCGTTTGCCGCTGTCTCGGGGCTGTTTATCCTGCCGACCTATCCTACCCTGGTGGCGGCGGTACAGATGGACGATACCGGCACCACCCGTATCGGCCGGTTTGTCTTTAACCATCCGTTCTTTATTCCCGGCACGCTGGGCGTCACCTTCTCGGTGGTGTTCGGTTTCCTGCTCGGCAGCGTTATTCTTTAACCCCCCGGCCCCGGCATGGGGCCGCTTTCCCTTTCCTGCTGATGAGTGCACGCCATGGCGGCGGTTTTGGCTAAAAATGTGATCGCCGCTGAAAAATGACCATTTATTACTTGTATGGTAGTTGGTTCAGAACTATTTTTCCTGTTGCATTCCCTCCGGCATGACCTCCCCCTACTGAAAGGTGAAAACATGGCGACTCAGACAGAAACGCTCAGCGAAAAAGACTCACGGTCGTTGATACGCCGCGTTGCCAGCGCGTCGGCCATCGGCACGGCGGCGGAATATTATGATTTTTTTGCCTACGGCACCGCCGCAGTGCTGTTTTTCGGTCATCTGTTTTTTCCCAGCAGCGACCCGCTGGTCAGCACCCTGGCGGCCTTCGCCACCTATGCGGTGGGCTTTTTGGCGCGCCCCGTCGGCGGCATCGTCTTCGGCCATATCGGCGATAAAGTCGGGCGCAAGAAAGCGCTGGTGATCACCATTTTGATCGTCGGTCTCGGTACGTTTTGCATCGGCCTGCTGCCCACCTATGAGAAAATCGGCGTTTGGGCGCCGGTGCTGCTGATCCTAATCCGTATATTGCAGGGGTTCGGCGTCGGCGGCGAACAGGCGGGAGCGGTGCTGATGACCGCCGAGTATTCACAGCCCGCCCGGCGCGGCTTTTTTGCCAGCTGGGTGCAAATCGGCGCGCCGCTGGGCTTTTTATTGCCGCTGGCGTTGTTTGCCGCGCTGAACGCCGCCCTGTCCCCCGAGCAGATGATGAGCTTCGGCTGGCGCATTCCGTTCCTGCTCAGCCTGCTGCTGGTGGTGGTGGGGCTGTTTATCCGCCTGCGTATCGACGAGTCGCCGGTGTTCGCTAAAATCCGCGCCACCAAAGCCGTGGAGTCGCGTCCGGTCATGGAAGTGATCCGCGACTTTCCCGGCATCGTCGTCAAGGGGGTGTGCGCGAAGCTGATTGAAGCCTGCGTCTTCGCCATGTTTACCGTGATTGTGCTGGCCTACGTCAAGGCCAATAATCTCAGTACCAACCTGCTGATGGAAACCATGATTATCGCCGTGGCGCTGGAGATCCCCGCCATCCCGCTAATGGGGCATCTGTCGGATCGCCTGGGGCGCAAACCCGTTTATATGGCGGGCGCGCTGCTGCAAGTGATTATGATCGTGCCGTTTTTCCTGGCCATTAACCAGGACAGTTTCTGGCTGACGCAGTTGGTGATGATACTGGTGCTGACCCTTGGGCATAGCATGTGCTACGCGCCGCAGGCGTCTTTTTTCCCCGAACTGTTCCCAACCCATATCCGCTGCAGCGGCATCGCCCTTATTTGGCAAATCGGCTCGTTGATCGGCAGCGGCGTGCTCGGCCTGGTGGCGGTAAAAATATTGCAGGTCACCGGCGGGCATTATTACGGTCTGGCGATGTATGTCACGGTGCTGGGGGTGGCGTCGGTAATAGGCCTGGCGCTGATGCCGGAGACGGCGCCGCTGCGGCGCAAGCAAGAATACCAGGACTGGACCAGGCATTAAGCGGGGGCCCGCGTTAACACGTGCGTGTTGTAGCACGGCGTTGGCGGGCATAGCGCCCCGGCGATGGAGGGATAGGGCGAGATAAACGTAAAAATGTGATCAATGTAGCAAAAATACCTTAACGTAACTTGTATGGTAGTATGCATTGATTAGTGGTCAACCTGTTTGTTGCTAAGGGTCATATTGATGAAAATTGTAAAAGCGGAAGTCTTTGTCACCTGCCCCGGCAGAAATTTTGTGACGTTGAAAATCACCACCGACGACGGCCTCACGGGGCTGGGCGACGCCACGCTTAATGGCCGCGAACTGCCGGTAGCCTCCTATCTTAAGGACCATGTCTGTCCGCAGTTGATCGGCCGCGACGCCCATCAAATCGAGGATATCTGGCAATTCTTTTATAAAGGCGCCTACTGGCGGCGCGGGCCGGTGACCATGTCCGCCATTTCCGCCGTGGATATGGCGCTGTGGGACATTAAGGCCAAGGCCGCGAATATGCCGCTATACCAGCTGTTGGGCGGCGCGTCGCGTACCGGCGTCATGGTGTACTGCCATACCACTGGCCATACTATAGACGAAGTGCTGGACGATTACGCCAAACATCAGGAAATGGGCTTCAAGGCCATTCGCGTGCAGTGCGGCGTACCCGGCATGAAAACCACCTACGGCATGGCCAAGGGCAAAGGCCTGGCCTACGAGCCGGCCACCAAGGGCAGCTGGCCGGAAGAGCAGCTGTGGTCGACGGAAAAATACCTCGATTTTACCCCGCAGCTGTTCGCGGCGGTGCGTGAGAAATTCGGCTTTAATGAACACCTGCTGCACGATATGCACCATCGCCTGACGCCCATCGAGGCCGCCCGCTTCGGTAAAAGCGTCGAGCCCTACCGCCTGTTCTGGATGGAAGATCCCACGCCGGCGGAGAACCAGTCCAGTTTCCGCCTGATCCGCCAGCACACCGTGACGCCGATTGCGGTGGGCGAAGTCTTCAACAGTATCTGGGATTGTAAACAGCTTATCGAAGAGCAGCTGATCGACTATATCCGCACCACCATTACCCATGCGGGCGGCATTACCGGCATGCGCCGGATTGCGGATTTCGCCTCGCTTTACCAGGTGCGCACCGGCTCGCACGGCCCATCCGACCTTTCGCCGGTCTGCATGGCGGCGGCGCTGCATTTTGACCTGTGGGTGCCTAACTTCGGCGTACAGGAATATATGGGGTATAGCGAACAGATGCTGGAAGTGTTCCCGCATAACTGGACATTTGACGACGGTTATATGCATCCGGGCGACAAGCCGGGACTGGGCATCGAATTCGATGAAAAACTGGCGGCGAAATACCCCTACGAACCGGCCCATTTACCGGTGGCGCGTCTGGAAGACGGCACCTTGTGGAACTGGTAACAGGAGAAGCGGCGATGAACAGCGTAGTTATCGAACAACCCGGCAAACTGGCGATCCAGCAGCGCGCGATCCCGCAACCCGCCGCCGGTGAAGTGCGCGTGCGGGTAAAATATGCCGGCATCTGCGGCTCCGATGTGCACATTTACCATGGACACAACCCTTTCGCCAAATATCCCCGGGTTATCGGCCATGAGTTTTTCGGCGAAATCGACGCGGTGGGCGCGGGCGTGGACGCGGGCCGTATCGGCGAAAGGGTGGCGGTCGATCCGGTCGTCAGCTGCGGCCATTGCTATCCCTGCTCGGTGGGACGGCCGAATGTGTGTACCGAACTGTCGGTTATCGGCGTGCACCGCGACGGCGGCTTTAGCGAGTACGCCTGCGCGCCGGCTGAAAATGCCTACGTCATCCCGGCGGAAATACCGGACCAGGTGGCCAGCATGGTGGAGCCGTTTACCATCGCCGCCAATATTACCGCCTTTTTGCAGCCCACGCCGCGCGACGTGGCGCTGGTGTATGGCGCCGGACCGATGGGCCTGACCGCTGTACAGGTGCTGAAAGGGGTGTATGGTGTCAGCCGGGTAATCGTCGCCGACCGCATCGCGGAACGTCTTGAGATGGCGCTGGACAGCGGCGCCGACCAGGTGATCAACAATACCGGCCTGTCCTTGCAGGACGAGCTGGCGAAACAGGGCATCCGGCCGACGCTGGTGATTGATGCCGCCTGCCACCCCGCCATCCTGCAGGAGGCGGTCAATCTCGCCTCGCCGGCGGCGCGCATCGGCCTGCTGGGATTTTCCGGCGAGGCGAGCAGCGTGACGCAGCAGAGCATCACCAGTAAGGAAATCTCTATTTTCACCTCGCGCCTGAACAGCCACCGTTTTCCCCAGGTTATCGAGTGGATGGTGCAGGGCAAGATCGATGTGGCCAAATTGATTACCCATTATATGGACGCAGCGGAAGTGGAAGCCGCATTGACGATATTCGAGAAAGATCAGCGCCATTGCTGCAAGGTCATCTTGAAATTCTGATGTGGTGATCCAGGCGATGGCCCCCGGCCATCGCCGCGCTGTCCCTTTTTCATTTCAACACCGAGCCTATGATTATGATGACATTATCAGCAACAAGTCCCGTGGCCGAGGGCGTCAGCACGCCGAAATACGATCGCGACCGCATCAAGACACGCATCGTCCATCTCGGATTCGGCGCGTTCCATCGCGCGCACCAAGGGGTATACGCCGACCGGCTGGCGGCGGAGCATGGCAGCGACTGGGGCTATTGCGAGGTGAACCTGATTGGCGGCGAGAAGCAGATCGCCGATATCCAGCGCCAGGATCTGCTGTATTCGGTTTCGGAAATGGCCGACACGGGCTGGAACTGCCGCGTGGTGGGCACGGTAAAACGCGCCATGCACCAAAGCGTCGACGGCATCCAGGCCATACTTGACGCCATGGCGCACCCGGACATCGCCATCGTCTCCATTACCGTCACCGAGAAAGGTTACTGCCACCACCCCGCCAGCGGCAAGCTCAACCAGCAGCATCCGCTTATCCAGCATGACCTTGCCCACCCGGATGAGCCGCAGTCGGTGGCCGGCGTGATCGTCGCCGCGCTCAAGCTGCGCCGGCAGCGCGGCTTACCGGCGTTTAGCGTAATGTCGTGCGACAACATGCCGGAGAACGGCCATGTCACGCGCAATGTGGTGCTTGAACTGGCCGCGCTGGAGGATGACGGCCTTGCCCGCTGGATTGAGGGCAACGCCACCTTTCCGTCCACCATGGTAGATCGCATCGTGCCGGCGGTAACGGATGAAACCCTGGCGAAAATACAACAGCTGCTGGGCGTCAACGACCCGGCCGGCGTGGCCTGCGAGCCTTTTTGCCAGTGGGTTATCGAGGATAATTTTGTCCAGGGCCGCCCCGCCTGGGAAAAGGTCGGCGCGGAGCTGGTCAAGGATGTCCTGCCCTACGAGGAAATGAAGCTGCGCATGCTTAACGGCAGCCACTCCTTCCTGGCTTACCTGGGCTACCTGGCCGGTTACCAGCACATCAGCGACTGCATGCAGGATCCGCACTACGTCGCGGCGGCCAGGAAGCTGATGATAAACGAGCAGGCGCCGACGCTGCGCACCGTGGATGTGGATCTCGCGGCCTACGCCGATTCCCTGATAGCGCGCTACCGTAATACCGCCCTGAAACACCGCACCTGGCAGATCGCCATGGACGGCACGCAAAAACTGCCGCAGCGCTGGCTGGATGCGATTCGCTGGCATTTGCGCCAGGGCGACAGCTTTGACTACCTGGCGCTGGGCGTTGCCGGCTGGATGCGGTTTGTCGGCGGCGTCGATGAGCAGGGCCAGCCCATCGAGGTCAGCGATCCGCTGCTTGACCAGCTACAAGGCCTGGTAGCGCAAAGCGAACAAGGCGCGGAACGGGTGCATGCCCTGCTCTCCCTGCAGGCGGTATTCGGCGATGATTTACCCGCCAACCCGCGGTTTATCGCACGGGTGCAGCAGGCCTATCAAACGCTGCTGACCCACGGCGCCCGCGAAACCGTGGCGCAGTGGCCCACGGCGGGCTGACCGGCCCAAGTTTTCTGCCGGCAACGCCGGCCGGGGCGTTGCGCCCCGGCCGTTATCGCGCCTGAACGCGCGCGGCTATCCCGCGGCGGATAACATCGCACCGGCACGCCAACCCGCGCGGGCGGGTTCGCGGCTTATTACGTATCGTCGTTGACACAATATTTATTTATGTTCTGCCTATAGTGAGAGTCCCCGTTTTTTGCATAACCCAAAACGTCCCAGGCAGTCACCGCAGTCCCCGAAGTTAAGTTTGACCCTGCAATATAATAAAAATCATCGTGAGGAAAATTCAGAATGCACCATCAAGACAGCGATACCACCGCCCCCGGCGGTCATCACTCCCCCTCCGGGCAGCAACCCGATAACGGCGGCGGTTTTCGCCGGTTCCTGCCGAAGGCGCATCCGATATCCTGGTGGATGCTGGTCATTACCACCCTGGCCATCCTGATGAACTCCATCGACCGGATCATCTTGCCCACGCTGCTGCCGGCTATCATGAAGGATTTCAATCTTAGCGAAATGCAGGCCGGCTGGCTCAATTCCCTGAGTTTTATCGGCACGCTGCTGGGCGCGGTGATTTTCGGGATATTTTCCGATTATATCGGCACCGGCTACAAACGCTGCTATAGCTGGACCGTGGCGGTATTGTTCGAAGTGGTCGCCGGCGTCGCCACCGCCTTTTGCAAAACCCTCGGCGCCTTCCAGTTCCTGCGGGTGATGATGGGCATGGGCACCGGCGGCTCCGAGCCCATCAACGTCGCCCTGCTCGGTGAGTGGTGGCACAAGGAAAACCGCGGGTTCGCCATCGGCGTGCATCATACCGGCTTCCCGCTCGGGCAGTTTATCGGGCCGGCGCTGATTGCGCTGATCCTGGCCTTCGGCACCTGGCGGCAGGCCTTCCTGTTTATCCCGCTGATTGGCCTGAGCATCGTCGTGCTGCAGTTTTTTGTCGGCACGCGGAAAAACCAGGATAAGGTCTATACCTGGATCAAAGACAATAACCTGACGGTGCCGATTGAGGACCACCGGCAAAGCCGGCCCAGCAACCTCAGGCATACCCTGAAGGAATCCTTTTCCTGCCTGAAGAACCGCAACTGCCTGCTGGCCATCGCCCTGATTTTCGGTTTTACCTGGGCGGAGATGGGCATCGCCAATTTCCTTACACTGCAGCTGACGCGTGAGGTGGGGCTGGACCTCTCCACCGCGGCGATTATTTCCGGCGCCTCCGGCATTACCGGCTGGATTGGGCAAATTTTGTGGGGCGGTTATTCCGATATCAAAGGCCGCAGGATTTCACTGTGCGTCATTATCCTGGGATGGATCCTGGCGGCGGCGCTGTGCATGTTTATTACCTCCGCCACCGTCGGCTGGATCATCCTGATTTTCTGGGGGCTGTTTCGCAATTCCCCCTATCCGGTGGCCTACGCGCTGCTGATCGATTCGGCGCCCCAGGCGGCGGCCTCGAGCATGGGTTTGATGATCGGCCTGGCGGTGGGCATCGCGGGCATCCTGGTGGCGCCGACGGCCGGATGGATTATCCATCACTTTGGCTTCGACGTGCATTATATGGTGATCGTCGGCGTGCTGGCCCTCTCCTGTATCCCGCTGTTCCTGATCAAAGAAACGGTCAACGTGAGGAAAATGTGATATGAATACTGAACTGGCCGAGCTGTTGCTGAAGAAAGATATTATCGAGCTGAACCATCTCTATGAAGAATTGATGCCGGTCTGGCCGACCCATCCCAAATTCCATACAAGCAGCGAGGAGACCATCGCCGGCGGCGATGGCAATTATAATACCCTGCTGCATATGGGCGATCATTGCGGCACCCATGTGGATGCGCCCGCCCATTTTATCGCCGGCGGCGCCACCATCGAGACCGTGGCGGCACGGCGGTTAATCGGCCGGGGCATCAAGATTGATGTTTCTTTTCTGCAGCCAAGCCAGGAAATCGCCCTGTCCGCGATTACGGCCTGGGAGGCGCAGAACGGCGCTATCAACGCCGGGGATATCGTGATATTTCGCACCGGCTATGATAAAAAATGGCGCAACAGACCGCACCACCAGGCGTTTATCGCCGATTGGCCCGGACTGTCCGCCGACGGCGCCCGCTATCTGATCGATAAAGGCGTCAACGCCATTGGCACGGACGCCATGTCGTTGGATGCCTATACCAACGCCGATTATCCCTCCCATCACATCGTGCTGGGCGCCGGCGCCTTGATTATCGAAAACCTGGCCAATCTTGACGCCCTGCCGCAGACCTTTTTATTCCTCGCCCTGCCGCTGCGCATCAAGGGCGGTTCGGCCTCGCCCATCCGGGCCGTGGCCCTGGTGTGACGGCGCCGGCGCGGCAATGCCTGTTTATTGCCGCGCCGCGCACAGCCTAATGGCTCAGCTCAAGGCGCAATAGCCGCTCTCCCGCTGCCTGCTTAGCAGCCCACCACCTTGCCCAGGAACGCCTGGCAAAGTTCCAGCTGTTCGAGGGTGACATATTCATCGGCTTTATGCGCCTGGGCGATGGACCCCGGTCCACACACCACCGTCGGAATACCCGCCTGCTGGAACAGTCCCGCCTCGGTGCCGAATGACAGCGAGTCGAAGGACACCTGTTCCAGCGCGCCGGCGCAGCGTTGTTTGAGCTCATCGATGGAGCCGTCGTCGCGCAGCCCGGGATATTCCGACTGTAGCTCCAGCCGGATATCCGCGCCTTCAGCCACCTCGCGCATCGCGGGCAGCAGCTCCCGGGCCACGTTATCCAGCGCGTTTGCCAGCAGGTGGTGGCGAGTGTGCGGCAGCGGGCGGATTTCAAAATCAAACTCGCACCTATCGGGCACCACGTTGACCGCGCTGCCGCCGTGGATGGTGCCCACCTGTACCGTTGACCAGGGCGGTTCGTAGCGGGCGTCGGTATCGCCGTCGCGCCACAACCGTCCCTGATTGCGCAGGAACAGAACCAGTTCGGCGGCGTAGTCGATGGCATTCACGCCCAGATGATTTTGCGAGGAGTGCGCCGCCTGCCCCTGCACCGTGCAGCGCCAGGCGCTTTTCCCCTTATGGGCGGTGGCGACGCGCATCAGGGTCGGCTCGCCGATAATACACCCGGTGGGCCGCGCCCGGTCGCGCGCCAGCTCGGCAAGCAACCCGCGCACCCCGACGCAGCCGATCTCCTCGTCATAGCTGATGGCGATATGCACCGGCCGGGCATCGGCGGCCCGGGCGGCCTGGATAAAGCGGGGCACCATCGCCAGCACGCAGGCCAGGTAGCCCTTCATATCGGTGCTGCCCCGGCCATACAGACGCTGGCCGCGCCGGGTAAGGACAAAGGGATCGCTGCGCCATGGCTGCCCCTGCGCCGGCACCACGTCCGAATGGCCGGACAGGCAGATACCGCCCCGATCGACGGGGCCGATGGTGGCGTACAGATTGGCGCGCTCGCCGTCGGCGCTGTAAACCCGGCGGCTGGCAACACCGTAACCGGCCAGATAGGATTCGACAAAATCAATCAGCGCCAGGTTGGAGCGGCGGCTTAGCGTCGGATAACCCACCAGCGTCGACAGCAGTTCTATGACATCGCTCAATTACGGCTCCTTTGGTTTCACGGTATCGGGCCGGCGTTAACGCCGCTGCTATCAAGGCGTTCTATCCCGCGCGCGGCGTGCTTATGATGACGGGGCGCCCCGCCTTTTGCTGCGCGGCAACCGGCCAGGCCGCGGGGCAGGTTATGATTTTACGGCGATAACATCGATCTCCACCCACCACTCCGGGCGCGCCAGCGAGGTGATCATCAGCCCGGTGGATACCGGGAACACGCCTTTCAGCCAGCGGCCCATAATGTTGTAGACCGTCTCGCGGTAGCGCACATCGGTCAGATAGACCGTAATCTTACAGATATCCTCAAGCTTGCTGCCCGCTTCTTCCAGCAGCATGTTGATATTGTACATGGCCTGCTCGGTTTGCGCGGCCACATCACCCTTGCCCACCGATTCGCGGGTATCCAGGTCCTGGCCTATCTGGCCGCGCAGGAACACCATATTGCCGGCCACCACGGCCTGGCACAAATCGTTATCCAGATTCTGCTCGGGATAGGTTTTCTTGGTATTGAAGGGGCGGATACGGGTGTGACTCATGATGCGTTCTCCATTGTTGCGATTTTAGGTTTGTGGCCGGAAAGCCCCCGGCCGGGTATGGCATTCGCCCGGCGTTTCACGCCAGGAACTGTTTTAACTCCGCGGTGCGCGGATGATCGAAAATGTCCTCGGGGGTTCCCATTTCATGGACGCGCCCCTGGTGCATAAACACGATGCGATCGGCGACCTTGCGCGCAAAGCCCATTTCGTGGGTGACCATGATGATGGTCATGCCGTCGGCGGCGAGCCCTTCGATCACCTGCAGCACTTCGCCCACCAGTTCGGGGTCGAGGGCGGAGGTGATTTCGTCGCACAGCAGCACTTCGGGGTTCATCGCCAGCGAGCGCGCAATCGCCACCCGCTGCTGCTGGCCGCCGGAAAGATTGCCGGGCCAGGTGGCGAATTTCTCTTCCAGGCCGACGCGTTTTAGCAAAACGCGCGCCGTGCGCTCCGCCTGTTCGCGCGGCATTTTTTTCACCAGCGTCGGCGCCAGCATGACGTTTTTACCCACCGTCAGGTGCGGAAACAGGTTAAAGCTCTGGAAAATCATGCCGACGTTTTGGCGCAGCTCGCGCATGGCGGCCGGGTCATGCTGCCGGATGGCCTGTCCGTCCACCGTCAGCTCGCCCTCCTCAAAACTTTCCAGGCCGTTGATGCAGCGCAGCAGCGTGCTTTTACCCGAGCCGCTCTTGCCCAGGATGCAGACCACTTCCTGGCGTTTAATCTGTAAATCAATGCCCTTGAGCACCTCATTGTCGCCAAACCGCTTGTGCAGGCCGCGAATATCGACCACCGCGAAGGCGGTGTCCGCAGGAGTACTATCAGTCATGTCCGTCGGCTCCCTGGATGAGTTGTTTTTCTAAATGCCGGCTCCACCAAGACAGCGGAAAGCACAGGATAAAATAAAGCGCCGCGACGCTGCCGTAGACCAGGAACGGGGCAAAGGTGGCGTTGGAAATAATTTGTCCCGAGCGGGTCAGCTCGACGAAGCCTATCACCGACGCCAGGGCGGTGGCCTTCACCGCCTGGACCAAAAACCCCACCGTCGGCGCCACCGCTACTCGCAGCGCCTGGGGCAGGATGACGTAGCGCAGCTGTTCGCCAAAGGTTAACGCCAGGCTGGCGGATGCCTCCCATTGCTGGCGGGGAATACTCTCCACGCTGCCGCGCCAGATTTCGGCAAGATAGGCGCTGGCATACAAGGTCAGGCACAGGCTGGCGGCGAACAGCGGCGAGGTGTCGACGCCCAGCAGCGCCAGGCCGAAATAGGTCAAAAACAGTTGCAGCAGCAAAGGCGTGCCCTGGAACAGATTGACATAGAGGATCACCAGCACCTGCAGCCAGCGCCGGTGCGATAGCCTGAGCACCAACAGGATGGCGCCGACGATGCCGCCGCCGGCAAACGCGATGGCCGACAGGCCGACGGTCCAGCGCAGCGCCAGCAGCAGGTTGCGGTATATGTCCCATAAAGAGAAATCACTCATGATTTTTTCCCAAGCGACGGTCCGAAGATAAACCGCGGCCCCAGCCAGCCGAGGAACTGGCGCACCATCACCGCCAGCGCCAGGTAAATCACCGCGGCGACGATAAAGGCTTCGAAATTGCGGAAAGAGCGACTGGCGATCAGGTTGGCGCTGAACGACAGTTCCTCGGTGGATATCTGGCTGCAAACCGCCGATCCCAGCATGATGATAATCACCTGGCTTATCAGTGACGGCCAGACGCGCGACAGCGCGGGCGGCAGCACCACGCGGGTAAAAATCTGCCAGCGGTCCAGCGCCAGGCTCTGGGCGGCTTCGACCTGGCTGCGCGCCGTGGCCTCAATGCCGGCGCGGGTGATCTCGGCCGCGTAGGCGCCGAGGTTCAGCACCAGCGACAGTACGCTTGCGGTCACGGCCGACATATGCAATCCCAGGGCGGGCAGGCCGAAAAAGATAAAAAACAGCTGCACGATATACGGCGTATTGCGCACCAGTTCGACATAGCACCCCACCGCGAAACGCAGCCAAACGCCGCCGTGGGCCCGCGCCCAGCCGCAGGCGATGCCAAGCAGCAGTCCAAGCAGCGTGGACACAAGCGTCATGGCCAGGGTGACCAGCGTACCGCCAAGCAATAGCGGCCATTGCTGCAGAATCGGGGAAAAATCAAAAACCATTACCCATGCTCCTTTGGTGTCGGTTCCGCCAGCACCAGCGTCGCCACGTCAGTCATAACGGGCAGCCGCCACAGGCTCGCCAGCAGTTGTCCGGCCGCCTGCGGCGCCAGGCAGCGGGCGGCGCAGCGCAGAAATTTATCGCCCAGGGCCCGGTCTTCCAGCGGGCGGGCGGCGCTGCCGGCGGCCTTGGCGACAAAACACTGCAATTTAGCGCCGTCGCGCAGGGTTATCGTCACGTCCGCGCCTTCCGGGGCGTCGGTGAACAGCGCAGGGTCGGCCCAGCGCGCGCCGCTGGTCATGCTCACCCGGCTCATCAGGTCAATGAGGGTCTTATCCGTCATCAGTCCGTCGTCCAGATGGTCCAGGGTCAGTTCGCCGAACAGTAACGACGCCGCGATGGCGAAGGGCAGGCTAAACTGCGCTTGCTGGGCGGTGCGCGGCTGCGGGTAGATCAGGTTCGCCATGACTACCGGCGGCACGTCGCAGGCGATGCCGGCTATCTGGTCCGGTTCCAGCCGGTGGCGCCTCGCCAGATCCAGCACGCCGTCCACCGCCGCATGTGAGGAGAGGCAGACCGGGATGCGTTTAACATCCACTCCCGGCGCCAGCAGGCACCAGCGTCCGTCCCCCGGCGCCAGCCATCCGGCGTCAAGTTCGCCGTTGTTGCACAGGGCCGCCAGTCCGTAGCCATGGGACAGCGCGCCGGCGGGGCCGTTCGCGCCCTGTTGCGCCAGCAGCGCCGCCGTCACGCCGCCCTCGGCGGCGCGCCCCGCCAACAGTGGTTTGGCGTCGCTGCCAAACGCGCATTTCATGCCGCCGGCGCCGGCAATCGCCAATCCTAACGCATGCGCGGTGGCGTCCACATCCAGCGCCAGCAGTTTGGCGGCCGCCGCGCACGCGCCGATGCCCCCAAGCAGGCCGGTGGTCCACCAGCCGCGATCGTAAAGGGTGCGGCCAAGGGCCATGCCGACGCGGTACTGGCACTCCGCCCCGGCCACCAGCGCGGTCAGCAACGCCGCGCCGTCGGCATGGCGCGCCTGCGCCACCGCCAGCGCCGCCGGAACAATCACCGCCGAGCCATGGACAAATCCGGCATAACAGTTATCGTCAAAATCGAGGGCGTGGGCGGCGACGCCATTGGCAAACGCCGCCGCCGGCGCCGCAAGACGCCGGGAGGCGCCCGCCACCGCCGCGTGACCGTCGGCCGAGGTCTGCGCCGTTAACCGCCGGGCGCGGCCGGCGACGGGGGTAACCGAACCCGCCAGCATCACGCCCAGGGTGTCCACCAGGCAGCGCAGCGCCACCCGGCTCACCGCTTGCGGAATCTCCCCGGGAACCAGGGCCGCCACCCACTGCGCCAGCGGCCGGGTGTCGCCCGGCGCGGCAACTTCTACGGCCGCCCCGCCGGGTTTATCACCCCGCTCTGGCCAAACCGGAGTACCTGTCGTTGTCATAATGTCCGCTCCTGCCGTGGCCTGTTGGCGTCGTCAACCAGCCGGGCCCGCCAGGGTCCGCTGGTGTTCATCAGACCCTGCGCCGGTGCGCGCTCCGTGGTCATCGTCATGCCGCGCGCCGGCATCCCGTTTTATTCCGGCAGGTCGCCCGCCGGGGCGCCCAGCCATTTTTGCGAAATCTTATCCAGGGTGCCGTCGGCCTTGGCGGCGCGCAGGATTTCGTTGACCTTGGCCAGCAGGGCGGGTTGGTCTTTTGGCAACCCGACGTAACAAGGCGAATTGGATAAAATTACCTTCAGGTGCAGGTCCAACTGCGGATGCTTTTGCTTCATCGCGGCGGCAACCGTGGTGCCGATGGCCACCAACTGCGTCTGGCCCGACAAGAAGGCGGAGATGGTGCTGTTATTATCCTCAAAGCGTTTTACCTGCGCGTCCGGCGCCAGCCGGCTTAGCTCTTCGTCCTGCATTGAACCGCGGGTCACGGCGACGGTTTTGCCGGCCAGTTCACCGAAATTGGCCGCCTGGGTCTTGTCGGCGCCGAAGACCGCGTCAAAAAACGGCGCGTAGGCGATGCTGTAGTCGATAACCTTGGCCCGCTCGGCGGTTTTGCCCAGCGACGAGATGGTCATGTCCGCTTTACCGGTTTGCAGGTAGGGCACCCGGTTCGGTCCGGTAACCGGCACCAGGATCACCTTGGCGCCCAGCTTTTGCCCGAGCAGATTGGCCACGTCGATATCCAGCCCCTGCGGCGCCATATCGCCGCCTACGTACCCATAGGGCGGGTAATCCACCGGCACCGCCACGCGCAGCGTTTTCTGGCTCATGATGTTATCGAGCACATCGGCGGCGTTGGCCGCCGTCAGGGTAAAAGCGGCCAGCGCGCCCATCAGCAGCGCTATCACGAAGTGTCTTTTCATAACGATTATCCTGTGTAGACGAAAAAAGGAACCAGGTCCGGCGCCGCATCCGCGCCGGCGCCGGCAGTAATGGCTTAGATGTTATTTCCTGAAATACCCCGCTCTCACCGCCATGCCGATCAGGTTGACAAAAAAACGGCAGGCGGTAATGGCGGTAATGCCGTTCAGGTCTTTTTTCGGCGTGATCTCAACGATATCCATGCCCACCACCCGGCCCTTTTTCACCAGGCCGTGGATGATTTTCCGCGCCTCGCAATAGGTGACGCCGCCCAGGGCCGGGCCGTTGACGGCAGGCATAATAGTAGGATCGATACCGTCCGCATCGAGGGTAATGTAGTAGTTTCCGCCGTCGGGTATACGATCGAGCACCGACTGCGCGCCCTCATCGTGCAGTTCGTGGGCGGTAATAAGATGCGCGCCATACGCCAGCGCGGCGTCCACTTCCTCCTGGCGGGCCGAGCCGTTGGCGCGCAGGCCGATCTGGAAAATTTCGCCGATATGCGCCATTTCCGAGGCGCGGCGTATCGGGCTGGAGTAACCGTCGGTCACGCCGTTAACCTCCTGGCGCCAGTCCAGATGCGCATCAATATGGACCAGGGTAATGGGGCCCAGGGTGTCAAGCGCGCGCAATACCGGAATGGGTATGCCATGGTCGCCGCCTATCACCAGCGGCATGCCGCCCAGGGAAATGATTTTGCGCACCACCGCTTCGGCGGCGTCATAATGGCCGCCCAGTTCACGCGCGTCGCCGGCGATATCGCCGCAGTCCACCATCCGGATCGGCTGGTTGTCCATCAGCGGGCCGCCGATGTCGAAATCATAGCGCTCGATGCTGCGCACGGCGCGATCGGTGGCCTGGCGCACGGCGGTGGGCGCATTGGTCTGGTCGTTGGTCACCTCATCGATGGAGTAAGGCGAACCGTAGGGGATACCCAGCACGGCGATATCCACCGACTCCAGGGTATTGAGGTCGGTAACCACTTCCGAATACAGCAGGCTTTTATGGCCGTGTTTCGGCGCGGTGGTCAGTTCCGGTTTATAGCGGGTCATAGTCATGTCCTGTACTGGTTGTCTAAAAACGTGGGTAACGGCGGCGGGTCAATCCACGCTCCACCACTCCCCCATTGCCCATAGCGTTTCCTCGGTCTCGCTGACCAGGGCGCGTACATCCACTTTCGAGGTGGCGGCCATCAGCGCCACCAGTAATTCGCTCACCATAAAGGCAGGCGTTATGGTGTCGAAAAAAGAGGCGGTCTTTTTTTTCACCAGGATGGTCTCACCGGCCAGACGCGCCACCGGCGAGCTGGCGTTATCGCTGATGGCGACGATTTTCACCTTTTGCTGGGACAGGTAGCGGGTCAGGGCCACCGTGCGCCGCGAATAAGGCGACAGGCAGGAGACCAGCAGGGCGTCTTTTGGTCCGAGAGTGCGCATCAGCGCCATGACGCCGCTCTCCCCGGCCCCTTCCACCAAATGGACGTTATCCTTGAAATAGGACGCCACATGGCAAAAATGAAACGCCACCGGGAAAGACGAGCGCAGGCCAAGACAATAAATATCCCGCGCCTGCGCTAGGATGGCGGCGGCGCGCACCATGGCGGCAAGGTTGTCGTCCCGGCAGGATGCCTGGATATGCCCGGCAGTGGTATTGGCCAGCTCCAGCAGCAGGGAAGACTCGCCCACCTTCTGTTTCATTTCCACCAGCGCCGGCACCCTTGAGCCGTATTCATAGCCTTTCGCGCGCACCGCGTTGACAAAAACAGCGCGGATATCGTCATACCCTTTGAGTCCAAGGCGCTTGGCCAGCCGTGTCATGGTGGAGGGCGGGATCCCCGCCAGCCGCGCCTGTTCACGCATGGACATCACCGCCACTTCCTGCGGGTGATCCAGGACAAATCTGGCCGCCAGCCGCACCTGTTTCGGCAGGGACTCGTACTGGGCATTAATGGCCTGAGTGAGCGTGAGCTGATCCATAAAAGGGGTCCCTAATGCCTATCGTCATAAGCATGATTGCAACAGGTATGCCAAAAATGATTACTAATGATTCAATTGATTCATTTTCGCGGCGGCAGGTACGGCTGGCGAAGGGCGCCGTCGGGAAGACGATGCGACAAAATGATTCCTTTGATTCATTTCCGCGCCAAATTAATTTTTGCCGCGGGTGGCGCGACGGCGGCATCGCTTGGGCACGCCGCGCCAATGCCCGGCTTAGCGGGGAGCCGGTGCCTCATGATGGTGCAAAAGCACCTATTTAGTGCATAGCCTTTTACATGTAATATCGCCAAGAAGCAGGCCTCTAAAAAAATCCAATATTTATCAATTAGATATAATTACAACGCTACTGGCACGCCCTTTGCTTATCTTATATAACGGGACCGAGTTCCATTTTATGAGATAAGCATGAGCATACTGAACAGTACCGCCGCGATTTTGCGCCTGATGAGCACCCTGAAACGCGGCGTGACGGTGACCGATTTGGTCGAACATTTGCAATTCCCCAAAAGCACCGCCTCCCGCGTGCTAAAGCAACTGGCCGAAGCGGGCTTTTTGGACCGGGACGCCAGCTCGCTCGCCTATCAGCCCGGGCTGATGCTGCTGGAAGTGACCCATCTGGTGCGGCGCAATTCCTCATTAACGGATCTTATCGAACAGGCGCTGCGCGAACTGTGCGGATTAACCGGGCATACCGGTTACCTGTCGGTGCTTGACGGCAACGATGTGCTGGTACTGCGCGTTATCCCAGGCGTGCACGCGCTGCGGGTGATCCGCAACGCGGGATCCCGCTCGCCGGCCTGGGGCACCTCCACCGGCCGCGCGCTGCTGGCCCGGCTGCCGGATACCCAGCTGAACGCCCAGTTCCGCGCCGTGCTGTCGCCCGCCAACGACCTGCCGATGCATTTCACCCAGCTGATGGATCGGCTGGCGGTCGTGCGCCGCTGCCATTGGGCGTCGGCGGTTAACGAAGCGGTGGCCGGCGCGGCGTCGGTCAGCTGCGCTGTGGGCGACCCCCACAGCGGCGAAACCGTGGCGTTTTGCCTGACCTTTCCGGCCTCGATGGCGGATGACACGGAAATCCAGCGTCTTTCCCGGCTGTTGTGCGCGGCGGCGATGCAAATCGGCAAAAAGGTCGGCGACCCCTACTGGTTTCGCTAACCGCCGGACGCAGGGTCCCGTGGCCGCATTTCGCCGTTATTTTGCTTTATTTTCAGGAGTGGTTTATGTCACATCGTCAGCATCCCAGCAGCTTTAACCCGGGCACCTTGCTGTTTCTCACGGTGCTCAGCATCTTTGGCGCGGTCATCGGCATCCAGCTGCTGACTACGCTTGGCGTCACGCCCAATACCTCGATTATCGGCGCGCTGGTGGCGATGATCATCGCCCGGGTGCCGCTGCAGCTGTTCAAACGTTTCCGCTCCATACATATCCAGAACCTGGCGCAAAGCGCCATTTCATCCGCCACCTTCGGCGCGGCCAACAGCTTGCTGCTGCCCATCGGCATTCCTTATATTTTCGGCCGGCCGGATCTCGTGCTGCCGATGTTTATCGGCGTTTCGCTGGCCATGCTGCTGGACGGTTATCTGCTCTACCGCATGTTCAACACCACGGTATTTCCGGCCGCCGGCGCCTGGCCGCCGGGCGTCGCCGCGGCGGAATCCATCAAGGCCGGCGATCAGGGTGGGCAACAGGCGGGCATTCTCGGCGCCGGCTTGCTGATAGGCGCCGTCGGTTCCTGGTTTAAGTTCCCCATGGCGGCGCTGGGCACGGCGTTTATCGGTAATATCTGGGCGTTGTCGATGTTCGGCGTCGGCCTGCTGATCCGCGGTTACAGCCTGCCGTTAACCGGGTTCGATATTAATAAAAACTATATTCCCCACGGCATGATGATCGGCGCCGGCCTGGTGGCGCTGTGCCAGGTGATCGCCATGATCCGCGGTAAGAAACTCGATCGTGCCACCGCCACCGCCGATGCGCTGAGCGCGGCGGACGCCGACCGCCGCCATATTCTCGGCTCCCTCGGGCTTGGCGCGGCAGGGTATATCCTTATTGCCACGCTGATTGCGCTGGGCGGCGGGCTGTATACCGCAATGCCGATGGGCATGTTATTGGCCTTTATCGTCTATGCCGCTTTCGCCGCGTTTATCCATGAACTGATCGTCGGCCTGGCGGCCATGCATTCCGGCTGGTTCCCGGCTTTTGCCGTGGCGCTTATTACCCTGATTATCGGCATCATGATTGGGTTTCCGCCGGTGGCGCTGGTCATGCTGTGCGGTTTCTCGGTGGCCACCGGGCCGGCGTTCGCCGATATGGGATACGATCTGAAAGCCGGGTTTATCCTGCGCGGCAATAACGCCGATATCGCTTTTGAGCTGGAAGGACGCCGCCAGCAGCTGTTCGCCGCCCTGATCGCCTTTGTTATCGCCATGCCGGTGGTCTACCTCAGCTACCAGGGCTACTTCGCCAAGGGGCTGGTGCCGCCGGTGGCTAAAGTGTATGCCGCCACCATCCAGGCCGGCGTGTCCACGGACATTGCCAAATCACTGCTGATCTGGGCGGTGCCGGGCGCCCTGATCCAATGGATAGGCGGGTCTTCGCGCCAGTTGGGCGTACTGCTGGCCACCGGCCTGCTGATTGCCAATCCGCTGGCCGGGTGGGCGGTATTGATCGGTATCGCCATACGCCTGGTGGTGCTGCGCCTTGGCGGTGAGCAGCGCCGTCATCAGCTGGAGGTCTTTGCCGCCGGACTGATTGCCGGCGATGCCCTGTTCAGCTTCTTTAATTCGGTTTTTGCCGGCAAGAGCGGTAAATAACGCGGTATCCGCGGGCCATGGCGTTTTTGCAACCCGGGCTATCCTGACCCTTCGTTGAGAGATATTTATGACTTTATTACAGACCCTGCACGTATTTGAAGCATTCGACTCCGCCTTTGCCAGCGGGCAGACGGTGGCGCAACTGCTGGCCGCCTATCCCGCGGCCCAGGTCAGCATTACCGAAATCAGCGGCCCCAAGGGCAAAACCGATTTCGTCAAAGTCGTTATCCCCGGCACCCAGGGGAAACGCGGCGGCGGCGCGGCCCCGACGCTGGGTATTGTCGGGCGTTTGGGCGGCATCGGCGCGCGCCCTACCCGCATCGGCCTGGTATCCGACGCCGACGGCGCCGTAGCCGCCATCGCCGCCGCCGTTAAGCTTGCGCATATGCAAACCCAGGGCGATAGCCTGCCCGGCGATGTGATCATCACCACCCATATTTGCCCCGACGCGCCGACCCGGCCGCATGAGCCGGTGGATTTTATGGATTCGCCGGTGGAAACCGAAGAGATGAACGCTCAGGAAGTGCTGCCGGAAATGGACGCGGTGCTGTCCATCGACACCACCAAGGGTAATCGTATCATCAACCATAATGGGTTTGCCCTGTCGCCCACGGTGAAACAGGGCTACATCCTGCGCGTGGCGGAAGATCTGCTGCGCATTATGGAAATGACCAGCGGACGGCTGCCGGTGACCTTTCCCATTACCACGCAGGATATTACTCCCTACGGCAACGGCGTTTTCCATCTCAACAGTATCCTGCAGCCGTCCATCGCCACGGCGGCGCCGGTGGTGGGCGTGGCCATTTGCGCGCAAAGCGCGGTACCCGGTTGCGGCACCGGCGCCAGCCAGGAAACCGATATCGCCGCCGCCGCCAAATTCGTGGTGGAAGTCGCCAAGGAGTTTACCCGCGGCACCTGCAGTTTTTACGATAGCGCCGAATACGCCCGCCTGTTGGAACTGTATGGTTCCCTGGCCCATTTACAGCAACGTCAATAAGCGAGGTCGTTATGTCCGCAACCTTACTGGGTACCCTGACCATCGGCCAGGCGCCGCGCGCCGATATTACCCCTATCCTGACCGAGCACCTGCCCGCGGGGGTGGAATGCATCCATCTGGGCGTGCTCGACGGCCTGGATCACGCCACTATCGCCCGGCGCTTTCCCGTCCGGCCCGGCGAGGCGGTGCTGACGACCCGGCTGCTGGACGGCAGCGCCGTGATCCTGGGTAAAAGCGCGGTTCGCGAGGCGGTCCAGGCAAAACTCAATGAACTTGAACATGTGGGCTGCCGCACCATCGCGCTGTTATGCACCGGTGAATTCCACGGTCTGGGCTGTGGGCAGGCCTGGCTGCTGGAACCCGATTTGCTGGTGCCGCCGGTGGTAACGGCGCTGACGAACGGGCGCCAGGCCGGCATCCTGGTGCCGTTGCCCGAGCAGATGGCGAGCGAAGGCGCAAAATGGCGCGCCCTGGCGCGTCCGCCGGTGTATGCCGCCGCGTCGCCGTACAACAGTACGCCGCAGCAGTTGACCGCCGCCGCCCTGGCGCTGAAGACCCAGGCCGCGGACGTGATTGTCATGGACTGCATGGGCTATACCGAACAGCATCGCCGGATAGTGCGTGAAGCCACCGGCCTGCCGGTGATATTATCGAACGCCCTGTTGGCCCGCCTGCTGGCCGCCCTACTGTAGCCATGGAAGCCATGGCGCCGCGACCGGCAAAGCCGCCATGGTAATTCATTAAGGAGTGGATGTATGGAACTGCTGTTACTGAGTAATTCGGTGCTGCCCGGCCACGGCTATCTGGCCCATGCCGTCGATCCGATGCGCGCGCTGTTAAAGAACCGCCGCAAGGCGCTGTTTGTACCTTTTGCCGGCGTCACCGTCGCATGGGACGATTATACCGCCAAGGTACGCCAGGCCATGGCGCCGCTGGGCATCGAGCTGACAAGCGTACACACGCTGGATGACGCGGCGGCGGCGGTGGCCCGCGCCGAGGCGATTATCGTCGGCGGCGGCAATACCTTTCATCTGCTGAAATGCTGCCGCGAGCGCGGGCTGCTGGGGGCCATCACCGAGCGCGTGCGCCAGGGCGCGGCCTATATCGGCTGGAGCGCCGGGGCCAACCTGGCCTGCCCCACGCTGTGCACCACCAATGATATGCCGATCGTCGATCCGGGCGGTTTTGCGTCCCTGGGACTGGTGGACTACCAGATCAATCCCCACTATACCAATCAGTTGCCCGCCGGACATCAGGGGGAAACGCGCAACCAGCGTCTGGCCGAGCTGCTGCGTGCCCGGCCGGAGATGACCGTGATCGGCCTGCCGGAGGGCGACTGGCTGACGGTCGCCGACGGCGAGACGCGGCTGGCGGGGCCTTACGACGCGGTGTTGTTCCGCGCCGGCCGGGAGCCGCAGACGCTGAAACCCGGCGCCGCCCCGCTTGACCTTGCCATAACGCGGTAGTCGCCGGTGCGGTTGTCCATTACCAGCCCGGCGGGCTGGAGCCGGGCAGGGTTGCCCCTGCCGGCTGGACACCCTCCGAACCGGCTTAACGCTTATCCTGTGGTCAGGGAATATTCGCCATGAATAGTGCGGAATTATCCGTTAAGACATTAAGCGATTTATGACCTGCAAACGCTGAGAAATATTCATTATATTTAATATTAATAAGAAATTATTTTCCAATAAATTACAATAACATGTTCGCAAAATAAATACTCTTCTCATTATTATACCAGCGCCGCCGATCTGATGAAACATACGCAACAATAAGCGGATACCGCAGGAAAAAATAACTCAACGATAAAAGATATAGAGTGCTGGAAATAGAATTATCCCGCCAATACTTTGAACCAGCCCCCATTTTTGGTCAAATATCCCATCGCCGGCGTTAAATCCGGCTAAAATTGCTAAATCTTGTCTATTCAAAGGCATAACAATGCCCTCCCCGCGCCGCGGCCGGTTCAATGGCGGGCGGCGCCCTATCCAAAAGGAGATACCCATGCTGGCGCCTTATTCAGTTGGATTAAGGAACATACTGTTGGCGATAGTTCTGGCGGCCGGTGCCGGCCCCGCCGTTACCGCCATGGCCGCGCCTCAGCCGGTCGAATCCGGTCCCCTGGCCCCCGCGGCGGCGGTGCTGCCGCCCGATATTCTTTTTGGGCCGTTGTTCGAGGCGGTGCAGCAGGCCAGAATTTTCCCCGATCAGAAAACCTTTGCCGACGCGGTGCCGCGGGAGAACCCCGCCGCCATCCTGGCGCAGTATCAGGATCAGCACGCCCAGGCCGGGTTCGATCTCAAGCGTTTTGTCGCGACCCATTTTATCCTGCCCAGCGAAGGCAAACCCTACCAGCCGCCTGCGGGACAGACCCTGCGGGCGCATATTGACGGGCTTTGGCCGGTGCTGACCCGTAAAACCGATAGCGTGCCACCCTTTGATTCACTGCTGCCGCTGCCGGAAAGCTATGTGGTGCCCGGCGGCCGCTTTCGGGAAGTGTATTATTGGGACAGTTATTTTACCATGCTGGGCCTGGCCGAAAGCGGCAACTGGGAACGGGTCAAAAACATGACCGATAATTTCGCGCATGAAATCGATACCTACGGTCATATCCCCAACGGCAACCGCAGTTATTACCTGAGCCGCTCCCAGCCGCCGTTTTTCTCGTTTATGGTGGAACTGCTCGCCGCGCAGGAAGGCGACGCGGTGTATGCGCGCTACCTGCCGCAGCTGAAAAAGGAATACGACTACTGGATGCGCGGCGCCGACGGCCTCGCCAAGGGCGCCGCCGCCGAACGCGTGGTGCGCCTGGACGACGGCGGCCTGCTTAACCGGTATTGGGACGATCGCGACGTGCCGCGCACCGAGTCCTGGATGGAGGATATCGCCACCGCCGCCAGGGCGAAAAACCGGCCGGCGGCGGAAGTCTACCGCGACCTGCGCGCCGGCGCCGCCTCCGGCTGGGACTTCAGCTCGCGCTGGCTGACCGATCCCCATGATCTCGCCACTATCCATACCACCGACATTATCCCGGTGGATCTGAACGCCCTGCTGTTCCATCTGGAACAGACGCTGTCCCGCGCCAGCAAGGCCGCCGGCGCGTCCGGGGACGAACTGCGCTATACCCGGCTGGCCGACGCGCGCAGCCACGCCATCAACCGCGTGCTGTGGAACCAGCAGGACGGTTATTACACCGATTATGACTGGCGGCAGAAAAAAATCACCCGCCCGATCACCGCCGCCACGGTATTCCCGCTGTTTGTGCGTATCGCGCCGCGCGAGCGTGCGGTCAGCACCGCGCAGGCGGTGCGCGACCAGTTGCTGAAAGAAGGCGGATTAACCACCACCACCGTCAATAACGGCCAGCAATGGGATGCGCCCAACGGCTGGGCGCCCCTGCAGTGGGTCGCGGTACAAGGGCTGCAAAATTACGGCCAGGACGCCCTGGCGCAGTCCATCGGCACCCGTTTTCTTAAAAATGTGCAAAATCTGTATGACGCGCAGCACAAGCTGGTGGAAAAATATGTGGTCGAAGGCAAAGGACTGGGCGGCGGCGGCGGCGGCGAATATGCGCTGCAGGACGGCTTCGGCTGGACCAACGGCGTCACGCTGAAACTGCTGGATGCCTATTGCGGCGCGCTCACGGACTGCAAAAAACACGATCCGGCAGCGGCGGCGCAGCCGGCGCATTAACTGCCGGGAGCACGCCGGAAGGCGTGCTTCAACCACCAGCACCACGCTATCTCTGATGCAGGGCGAAGGGGTAAAAGGGAGGATTACCTTGCAGCCAACAGCGCGCCCAAATGGCCCGCCGGATGGTTTTTGGAAAAATCCTGCGCGGAAAATCCTCTCAATTCCATAAGCGCAATGGCCATGGCGTCCCCGATAGCAAGCGTGGCGCTCGCGCTCACCGTGGGCACGATATCATAGGAACAGGCCTCGCCCTTGATATCAAAGGCAATGGTAATATCCACACTTTCCGCCAGGGGTGAAAGTCTATTCCCCGTTATCGCTATTATCGGTACGCCGCGTTCATGTAAAATAGGGACAAGCTGCATGATTTCTTCGGTTCTGCCGCTATATGAAATTAAGAGAATAATGTCATCAGCGGTAATCATGCCCAAGTCACCATGTTTCGCTTCAACCGGATGGATAAAAAAACTTGGTGTGCCTATGGATGACAGGCTGGAACAAATTTTACGCCCGACATGCCCGCTCTTCCCTACGCCCAGGATAATGACATGGCCGGTGGACGCATGAATTAAATTAACCGCCTCATAAAAGCCGGAGTTGCCGAGTGACGAGGCTATCGCATATAACGCATCGGCTTCTTTAACCATAACCCTGCCGCCAATATGCAGTATCGCTTGCTTATCCATATATTTCTCCTCCTGATAACATGATGGCGCGGGCTCAGACCAGGAGACTGCGCGCTATATTAAGGTCATCCAGGGTGTCAACGCCCAGGGGATTGACATCCACAATGGAAATATCGATGCGCATGCCGTGCTCCAATGCCCGCAGTTGCTCCAGTTTTTCCCGCTGTTCCAGCGGACTGGGCGGCAGTTGGGAAAAGCGGGTCAAAGCATCGCGCCTGTACGCATACAGACCTATATGGTGATAATGCTCGCCGCCGCCCCAGGGAATAGTGTTGCGGCTAAAATAGATGGCCCGTCCGGCCTTGCTTCCCGGCGGCATAGAGACGGCCACCTTAACCACGCTATCGGAAAGCCGCTCGTTCGGGGCGGCGATAACCGATGCCAGCGTCGCCACTTCGGCGCCGGGGCGGCGCAGCGGCGCCACCAGCGTTGTCAGCATCGCGGGATTGGCCGTGGGCATATCTCCCTGCAGGTTCACGATCACCTCATATTTGCCTGCCGGGTCGACAGCTTCCAGTGCGGCAAATACCCGGTCAGACCCGCTGTTAAGCCGTGGATCGGTCATGACCGCCTCACCTCCCACGTCGCGGATGGCCCCGGCAATCGCTTTATCGCCGCAGGCGACAATGACCGGCCCAAGATCGGCTTCTATGCCGCGCCGCCAAACGTGAACAATCATAGGGAGGCCGTTAATATCGGCCAGCGCCTTGTTCGGTAGCCGGGTTGAGGCCAACCGGCTGGGAATAATCGTGACGATATTCATATTATCCTCGGTTGAATCGCGCTTTAAAGCTGCTCATGCGTGATGATTTTTTTATTGGATTTAATTTTCCCATAATTAGCAAAAACATTATTAATATCCTCAAGCGAATGAAAACTCAGTAAATTATCATGCTGCGTACTCCAATTATCCGCCAGCAGCGCCGCGGCGTCGGCCATATGGATACTATCGCCATTCAGATGACACAATATGATTTCAGGCTGTTTCCAGGGTAATCGTTCTGGAATAAACGGCTCATCGGCATGGTATCTGCTGAGCACCACCAGCCTGGAACATTTATCCAGTAGATCACAAGCCTGGCGAAAGCCACGGGAAGCGCCGGTCGCTTCGAATATAAGTTGAAAGCGTTGCCCGGCCATGGGGGCCTTGATTCGGTCCGGATACAGGCTTCGTAATTGGTCGACTTTATAATCATTATGATCATGGATATAAACATCGGCCCCGGTGATTTCGAGCAGCGCGAAAATAAGCAAGCTCCCCAACCCGCCGCAGCCCAGCACCAATATTTCGCCTTTACGGCCCGATACATTGCTTAACGCCACGGCATGAAGCGCCACCGAGAGGGGCTCTACAAGCGCGCCGATATGATCTTTCCGGTAAGCGGGTAATTTATGGACGTACGAATAATGGATGTCTATGTACCCGGCATACCCACGGTTGGTATAATGTTGCTCACCGCCCCTGACGCAAAGATGGCCTTTTTTTTGCCGGCAATAATGGCATTGACCGCAGCGAAAGTTGGGGTCGATAACCACCTGGCTGCCTGGCTGCAAGTTGATTACGCCGGCGCCGGCGGCTTTGATCACACCGCAATGTTCATGCCCTAACGATACGGGATAGCCTTCGTTCCTGTGGCCCAGATAAAATGATTTATCCGTACCGCAAACGCCGCAATAATTTATTTTTATCCTGACATAACCAGGGGCGACCTCTTCCTCAAGCTGACGGCTGGCAAAAGAAAACCGCCCCGGCTCCAGTAGTATCGCTACGGTATTTACGCACGCTCCGCTCATGCGAGCCCCCCCGTCTGTTCCAGCGCCGCAACCGCGGCGGCGGCTTGCTCAAGGGTGTAGTCGATATCAGCGGCGCAATGGGCCGTGGAGACATACCATAGTCCCTCGGGGGTAATCCTGACGCCCCTCGCCTGCAATGCCGCATGCCACATGACGAGCAGCGGATGGCTGAGTTCACGCCGAGCTGTACGATAATCGCGGGCAACCGCCGGCGCTGCCCGAAAAGTGGTGGTCACCGCGCCGGGACTTGCCCTGACTTGCAGGGGCAACGCCGTGCCGTCGGCAATGTCTTGTAATCCCGCCCGCAGCGACTCACTCAGCAGATGAATCCTAGCCAGCTCCGCGCCGCCGTTATCGGCGAGTATTTCCAGGTTAGTTATTGCGCCGGCAAGGAAAGGCGGGAACGCATTATAGGTACCGGTATGCAAGGTTTGGGCGCCGGCAAGCAATCGCATATACTGTTCTTTACCGCCGACAGCCGCCAGGCAAACCGGACCGCCCAGCGCCTTGGCGAAAGTGGCGATATCGGGGATTACGCCATACCTGGCCTGGGCGCCGCCTATAGCTGTCCTGAAACCCGTTTGGATTTCGTCGAATATCAGCGGAATACGGTAGTGGTCGCACAGCTCCCGCATTCTGGCGAGATAGTTTTTTTCCGGCAGGATATTGCTCCAGAAGCTGTTAAACATGATGGGCTCGGTCACCACCGCGGCGATATCCCCGGCCTGGCTGGCTAACACGCGCTCCAGCGCGTCGGTATCGTTCCAGCGTAACGCGAGGATATTACCGGCGTCGCCGGCGGGTTGCCCACGCGACATGGCTAACAGGGCGCCGGTATCTTGGGCGGTGTCTTCCGGGGTACTGAATCCCCAGGCGATATTGTCGAGCCAGCCGTGGTAATGCCCCTCGAAACGGATGATTTTTTCACGGCCGGTGGCGGATCTGGCCAGGCGCAGCGCGACATGCACCGCCTCCGAGCCGGAATTGCAAAAGCGGACCATCTCCGCGCCGGGCACCAAGGCTTTTATTTTTTCCGCCAGGACAATCTCCAGTTCGGTTTGCCCGGCGAAAAATTGGCCCGCCTGATATTGCTGCGCAATGGCGTCAAGGATACGGGGATGGGAATGACCGGTAATTAACGGCCCCCGGCCCAGGACATAATCTATGTATTTATTTTCATCGACATCCCATACATATGCCCCTCGCGCTTTTTGATAGAACAGGGGGTGCGGTTGCCAGTTGGCCCGATTATTACTGGACACGCCTCCGGGAATAACATTCGACGCTTTTTTATACAGCGCGTCGGAAATGGCATAATTCATGCTCATTCATCCTCCTTTTGCTAAATCACCAGTGACCGAAAGTCTTTGATAATGTGAAATGTGATTAGGTTGGTATATTGCCCATTTTTTGCAAAGCAATCGCCGGATCGCGCCACCAAAAATATGTCCTGTCCTGAAATGACAAAAGAGGGGTAATTCCTGGCGTGATATTCTGTTTCACCTTTGCTGATAACGCTCGCCTGCACCCAATCAATGCAATTGGATGAATAATAAAGCCCTAAAATATTTCTTTGGTTCGACGGTAAATTATACCTTCCCTGCGGCGTGGCGGATAATTTACACATTGAGTCTGTGATTATTGAAGATGCCATCCAATACAAGTGGGTGAGGGTGTCGTATGTGATAAAAAATTTCAGGCTGCCGCCGGGAAACGGGATAAACGATAATAACTTGCCCGACGGCGCGGTAACGACCTGCAGGGCGATACCGCCGTCCCGCTGCTCCACCGCTTTAAGCACCGCGGCATAACCGCTGCCGTTGGTATTGGTGCGCATGATGATGTAAAGCGTTGCATTCGCGGGATCGTGCCAGATATGTTTAGGATCCGTTATTCGGACCACATTCCCCTCAAGCCAGCCTGGCGGGGAGGCGTTGATGGTCGGCATCAGGGATCGTGGACCGGCGGTTTCGGAAGGATAAAAGGGAATACCAAAATTCTCCCCGAAGCTCGCCGCGCAATAGTTGAATTTTTCGTTAAAGGAAAAACCGGTGGAAAATGTCCAGGCCGACCTGTCCAGCAGATTATCACGCCCATTGCCCCGCAGTACGACCGGCGTCAGCCCCGCGACGTTCCAGCCGGATATGCCCAAATCGGTTCTTAAATCCATGCACATATAGATAGCGCCGTTTTCCTGCAATATATTCGTCGCAGAACCATGCCACAATTGATTGCGGGTCAGTGCCGCCGGCGCCGACCACGTCAAGCCGTCGTCCTGCGATCTGATGATATAGAGATCGCCAGCGTTGCCGATAATGTAAAGGCAGCCCTGGCATTCGAACAGCCGCGCGTGCCAGAAGGGAAAGGATCCCTGCTCAGCCCAGTGCCGGCCCTGATCGTTGGAAATAAATATTTTACCTATGCCGCGGCGTTTTGTACGGCTTCCGTTGCTGGCTTCCTGGTTATCCAGGCCGGGGCCACCGAGATCCATGGTCACAACCAGCCTGCCGCTGGTCGTTTTTACTATTGAAGGGGTATAGCACCAAAGCCGGGTTGGATTGTTAGAGCGATAAATAATACGCCCATTAGAGTCAGTGTTATCCATAGGTCTGCTCCATGCCATAATCGCATCCTTTAGCGCACTTGTTATTACATTCTTATTGCATTATTTGATACATTCTTATTACGCTCGTTGCTGCGCATCAAAGAACGCTTAATAGTTTTATTTATTATTATTGGAAACTATGTTCAAATTAAACACATGTGGAATAATTCATGTGGAATATTTTAATGACGCATCTAAAAGCATTAAATAATATATCTATAACAGCCTATGCGGCGCGCTGATAAAAAATCATCAGCGTCAGCCACTCCACTCTGGTACATTTTTCTGGTTAATGTCAATATGTATTGATGAAATATATAAACAGTTACTCAACCCGATTAATTTGATAAGGACATAGCGCCCCGCTCATCCTCATTTTATGATATTGGCGCCATATCTCATTGCCAAAAAAGCGCTCGCGGTAAAGATGCGCAGCGGCTTCGCATACCTTAGCCGTAAAGCAAACGTTGGCACTTCCGTCGATAACGGCGCCCAGCACAGGCACCCATAATAAGCAGCATATTCCCCAACGGCCCGCAGATTGAGCAGAATAAGGGCGGGGAACGCAGTCAGCAGTCCGGTAACACCGGTGGCGCCGGCCAGTCTCAACCATGGCGATGCTTTTATCTTTAAGCGGCAGGCCGCCGACGGTGCTTCAGCGCGCTATTCCAAAATGATTCCAGGGAATGCAAGAGGCTGATATTCTTCAGAAGCAAGCCGCATAAATAGCCCCCGCCGCTGATACTCCCATGGCAATGTGTTACTCTTTTACCGGCAACGCCCAAGGCGCCTTTTATTGCCCAATGATGACATTGCCATGGCGGCATGCCGGGATCAGGGGTTGGGTAAAGACAGTATTTTGGCGGAAACTGCAGTTAAACAAGACGGTAATTATGGTAAAAAAATCCACTAAAAACGCCGCCAGCGCGTCGGCGCAAAGCCCTACCCTTATCGATGTCGCCAGGATAGCCGGCGTTTCCCCCATCACCGTGTCGCGCGCCCTGAACCGCCCGGAGCTGGTCTCCCCCGCGGCCCAGGAAAAAGTCTTCGCCGCGGTGCGCGCCACCGGCTATGTGCCGAATATGCTGGCGGGAGGGCTTGCCACCAGCAAAAGCCGGCTGATTGCCATTTTTGTCCCCACCATCGCCAACTCCATTTTCGCCGATACCGTGCAGGCGCTGATGGACAGCCTGACCGCCGAGGGTTATCAAACCCTGCTGGGCCTGACGGGCTACTCCAGCGAGCGGGAGGAGCAACTGCTCGACGCCATTCTGGGCCGCCGCCCCGACGGTATCGTGCTGGCGGGCACGCTGCATACCGATGAAAGCCGCGAGAAGCTGCGCAAAGCGGGCATACCGGTGGTGGAGATTTGGGACTTAAGCGACGCGCCCATCGATATGCAGATCGGTTTTTCCCATGAGCAGGTGGGTATCGAGGTGGCGAATCATTTATTCCAGCGCGGCTACCGGCGCTTCTCGCTGCTCACCCTTGAGGACGCGCGCGGCTTGCGCCGCAGCCGCAGCGTGATAGCCGAACTGGCGTCCTGCGGCGTGCAGGACGTTTCCATCGAGATTATGCCTGCTCCCGCCACGCTGGCCTCCGGGCGCGAAGGGTTAACACGCATTCTGGCGCAGCACGGCTTACCCGAAGTTATCGTGTGCAGCTCTGACACCATCGCCGAGGGGGTGCTCGCCGAGGCGGCCAGCCGGGGAATCCGGGTGCCGGATGAGCTGTCGGTCATGGGTTTTGGCGATCTGTCCAGCGCCGCGCAGGTTTTTCCCGCCCTTTCCACCGTCAGGGTGGACGGCGCCAGGATCGGCCTGCTGGTCGCCCAGGCGCTGCTGGCGCGTTTTAACGCTAAAAACCAGGAGCCCGCCCCGCTGCGCATCGATACCGGTTTTAGCCTGATCGAACGCGGCACCACAAAATTAATATGAATTGGCTCACAAATAACAGGTCTTTTTATTGAATGATTGCGCAATCATATTAGCATGATCGGTGTCAGTCATCGGACCTGGTGTTCCCGCGATCGTAAATGATTGCGCAATCATATCGAACCCCATCTCCTTTTTATCTACCCAGCGCCGCCTGGTACCCTACAAAAAGGAAATAACGTGAACAATAACACCGTCCCGGCGAAGACGAATGTTCGCTATTTGATACTCGCGATGATTTTTCTCGTGACCATTTTTAATTATGTTGATCGTGCCACCCTGTCCATCGCCGCGCCCATGTTGCGCAAAGATCTGGGGTTCGACGCCGTGTCGATGGGCATCGCCTTCTCCGCCTTTGGCTGGGCTTACACCGGCATGCAGATTCCAGGCGGCATCATCCTCGATCGTTTCGGCTTGCGCCTGGTGCTGGGCGTCAGCCTGATCGCCTGGTCGGTGCTGACTTTTCTGCAGGGTTTTGTCGATCTGTTCAGCTCCGCCCTGCTGGCGTTGTTTGTCCTGCGCTTTTTGATGGGCATTGCGGAATCACCGGCCTTCCCCGCCAACAACCGGCTGACGGTGATGTGGTTCCCCGGGCACGAGCGCGGCATGGCCACCGCGGTATTCCAGTCCGCGCAGTACGCCGCGCTGGCGATTTTCACCCCTGTCATGCTATGGCTGCTCAGTACCTGGGGCTGGCAGCATGTGTTTTTCTTTACCGGCGGTACCGGCATCCTGATCGGCCTGCTGTGGTTTTATGTGGTGCGGGACCCGGCCAGACATAAACGGGTCAATCAGGCGGAGCTGGATTATATCGAAGCTGGCGGCGGCCTGGCGTCCATCGGCGAGGCGCCGACGCCGTTCAGCTGGCGCCAGATCAGGACCATCGGCGCTAATCGCATGATGCTCGGCATCTACCTGGGGCAGTTTTGCCTGACCTCCATCACCTGGTTCTTCCTGACCTGGTTTCCCACCTATCTTATCGAGGCCAAGGGCATGACCATCCTCAAGGTGGGGCTGGCGGCGGCCATCCCGGCGGTGGCCGGCTGTCTTGGCGGTATCGTCGGCGGCGCCTGGTCCGACTGGATGCTGCGCCGCGGTTTCAGCCTGACCGCGGCACGGAAAACCCCCATTATCTGCGGCCTGTTATTATCCAGCAGCATCGTTATCGCCAACTATGTGCAATCCGTTCCGCTGATCATCGCCGTGATGTCGCTGGCGTTTTTCGCCAAAGGCGTGGGCAACCTCGGCTGGTGCATCGTCGGCGATGTCTCCCCCCGGCACGCCCTGGGCATCAGCGGCGGCATGTTTAACCTGTGCGGCAACCTGGCCAGCATCGTTACCCCCATCGCCATCGGCGTGATAATCAAGCAATTCGGTTCATTTGATTGGGCGCTGGTGTATGTCGCCGCCATGGGCCTGCTCGGCGCCTTCGCCTATCTGGTTATCGTCGGCCGGCTGCGCCGCCTCGACAGCGAGGACGCGGCGACGCCCGGCGCCGGACATTTCGCCGCCGGTGCAAAACAATCCTAACCCCCATCCCTTTCACAGGAGAATGTATGATGTCCATTACCCCATCCACTGCTCAATGCGCGGATAACGATACCATCAGCTGGGTACGCGTTTCCTCGGTATTCCTGCCTCTGGCCAATCCGATAAGCGATGCCAAGGTGCTTACCGGCCGGCAAAAACCCATGACCGAAATCGCCATTTTATTTGCCGAAATCGAAACCCGCGACGGCCATCAAGGGCTGGGTTTCAGTTATTCAAAACGCGCCGGCGGACCCGGCCAGTTCGCCCACGCCGGCGAAATTGCGCCGGTGCTTATCGGCGAGAACCCCAGCGATATCGCCAAACTGTGGGACAAGCTGTGCTGGGCCGGCGCGTCGGTCGGGCGCAGCGGGCTGGCCACCCAGGCCATCGGCGCCTTTGACGTGGCGCTATGGGACCTGAAGGCCAAACGGGCCAACCTGTCGCTGGCGCGTCTGCTGGGCGCGCAGCGCGATTCGGTGCGCTGCTATAACACCTCGGGCGGTTTCTTGCACACGCCCCTCGATCAACTGATGAAAAACACCGATATCTCGCGGGAGAAGGGCATCGGCGGCATCAAGCTGAAAGTCGGCCAGCCCGATTGCGCGCTGGATATTCAGCGGGTCAGCGCCATCCGTAAGCATCTTGGCGACGGCTTCCCGCTGATGGTGGACGCCAACCAGCAGTGGGACCGCCCCACCGCGCAGCGTATGTGCCGCCATTTCGAAGCGCTGAACCTTATCTGGATCGAGGAGCCGCTTGATTGTTACGACGCGGAAGGCCACGCGGCCCTGGCGGCGCAGTTTGACACGCCCATCGCCACCGGCGAGATGCTGACCAGCGTCGCCGAGCATTGGGAATTTATCAAAAACCGCGCGGCGGATTACCTGATGCCCGATGCCCCGAGAGTCGGCGGCATTACGCCATACCTGAAGGTGGCCGCGCTGGCCGAGCATGCCGGCCTGATGATTGCCCCGCATTTCGCCATGGAGCTGCATGTGCACCTCGCGGCGGCTTATCCGACCGAACCCTGGGTGGAGCATTTTGAATGGCTGGAACCGCTGTTTAATGAACGTCTGGCGATCAAGGACGGCCGCATGCTGGTGCCCACCCGTCCCGGCCTTGGCCTGACGCTGAGTGAACAGGTGGCGGCCTGGACCGCGCAGACCCTGGAAGCCGGCCGGCGCGCCTGACGCACGCCATGCTGGTCAGCGCCTTCCTGTCGGCCGCCGGCGGGGTAAAGCAAAAGCGCCGGCCAGGACCCGGGCAGGCTGAAAAACCTTGTTCAGGGATAACGGCATCGCGCGCGCCGCTGTTTAACCGGCGCGGTGATATTGCTTTCGCCGCCGGCGCTGCTGCATGATGGCGGGGCGGCGGGAACGCTGCGCATAATAAGGCATGCGCGGTACGGCACCCAAGGCGATACCGCGCTGGTCGCGACGGAGGCGGGATGATTTATTGCAAACGCGTTTATGAACCGGTTGAACCCGGCGACGGCTACCGGGTATTGGTTGATCGATTGTGGCCGCGCGGGGTGAAAAAAAACGCCCTGCCGATGGATTTATGGTGCAAAGAGGTCGCGCCGTCGCAGGCGTTGCGGCAGGCGTTTCATGCCTCTTTGCTGGACTATGACGGTTTCCGCGCCGCTTACCGCCAGGAGCTGCGGGACAATGAGGCGGCGTGGCGCCCCCTGGCTACGCGCGCCGCCACGGGGGATGTCACGTTACTTTATGCCTCGCGGGATACGCTGCGCAACCACGCCATGGTGCTGGCGGAATTTTTACTCACCGCCGGTTGACGGCGTCACGCGCTTAAAATATCGGGCACCGTTTTATTGATAAACGTACGGGTATCGGTATCGGCCCGGATGACGTTAATGGTTTTCAGTTCATCCACGTAGGCCGCCAGCTCGGCGCGCAGATGATGGCCGGTGGTGTGGTGGCCGTGGGTATGCTCGGCGAGGATGGCCTTGACCTGCGCCGCGCTGATGGTGCTGGGCAGAAAAGGCGCGAAGATCTCGGCGGTTTCTTCAGGATTATCCACCGCCCACTGCTGGGCGTCGACCACCGCCTGGGTTATCGCCCGGGCGGTCCCGGGGTCGTTGCGCACCAGCGCGCCGCTTAGCGCCAGTACACAGCAGGTGCGATCATGGTAAGCGCCGCTGAGGTTGGTGGCCACCTCGAACAGATCGTCGCGTTCACGGATCAGCCAGCCCTGCGGGTCGGTGGCGGCAATCGCCTGTACCTCGCCCTTGCGCAGCGCCTCGCCGGACAACTGTTCGGGATATTGTACCCAATTGACATCGCTGTCGGGATGGAATCCCTGTTTAGCCAGCTGGATGGCGAAAAAGTTTTTTACCGGGCTTGCCTGGTCGCTTACCGCCACCGCCTTCCCCACCAGATCCCGCACCTGGGTAATGCCGCTGTTTTTGGCGGTGACAAGCCGCATGCAGCCGCCGTGGGTACCCACGGTCAGGGCGACGTCAAACCCCTGCTCCAGGGGTTTTAGCCAGCGCAGCGCCATGCCGATGCCGGCCTCGGCCTGGCCGGTTGACAGCGCGACCAGCGGGGTATCGCCGTCGGTAAAGTTGACCGTTTCCACCTGCAAGCCGTACTTGGTGAAAAACCCCTTTTTATAGGCCACTGAAATCGGCGCCTGGCAAATGCCGGCCTGATGCCAGGCGATGCGCACGGTTTTCAGCGGCGCGGCGACGGGTGCGCCCACGGCCCGGGCCAGGGGTAAGCCGGAGAATAGCCCTCCGCCCAGGGCCACGCCGCCCAATACGCCCGCCGATTGCAAAAAATGCCGTCTTGTAACCTTAATATTCGCCATCATGACTCCCGAAAGAAAATATAAAAAATACGATTTGCGGCGTTATTTATGGGTGCCGAAACCCGCAATAATTACCATTTCACCGCCCCGCTCTGCCAGGCCAGCAAACGATCGCGCACGGCGAACAGCACCGTTATCAAGGTGGAAAATAATAACGCCATCACAATCAGCGCGCCGTACATATTGGAATAAGCGGCCCAACCCTGCGCCCATTGCAAATACCAGCCCAGGCCTGATTTCACTCCCATCATTTCGGCGGCCACCAGTACCGAAAAAGAGGCGCCCAGCCCCATGAACAGGCCGACAAATACATGCGGCAGCGCCGCTGGAATAACCACCCGGGTAATCAGAAACAGGGGTTTGGCGCCCAGGGTGCGTGCCACGTCATAATAACTTTTATCGACGCTCGCCACGCCGGACCAGGTTAATACCGTCACCGGAAACCAGGTGGCCAGGGCAATCAGGAATATCGCCGCCGAAAAGCTGGAAGGAAAGAAATAAAGCGTCAGCGGTAATAATGCCGTTGACGGCACCGGCCCGAGAAACCGTAATATCGGGTGCAGCCAATATCCCAGACTTTTTGAACAGCCGATGGCGACGCCGGTTAAAAATCCGCTCAGGCTGCCGAATAAAAAACCGAAGAACAGCAGACGCAGGGAGTGCAGCAGACTGTCGCCCAGCCGGAGCCAGTCGGTGGCGTAGGCTTCCACCAGCGCATGCGGCGGCGCGAAAAACGGCGCCGGCAGCCACGCCAGCTTGGCGGTCGACACCTCCCAGGCCGCGACAAACAGCGCCAGGGCAAAAAACCATTTACCACCGGACCGGACATGGCGCGTTAGCGGGGCGATAATCAAGCGTAGCAGCGGCAGGCGTTCTCCCAGGGAAAACAATAATAATAACAGGGCGATGCCCGCCGCCAGGGCGTGCGTTTGCGCAATATAAAGCGGGCGGGCAAAACCGACCGGTTTATCCGGCCAGAGGATCATCAGCGCCGCCACCGCGCCCCAGGCGACGGCGGCGCAAAAGCCCATGGTCCAGAACCCCAAGTCCTGCCCTTGCCCTCGCGCAGAGACTGCCGCGGCGGACGAGGCCGCCGGCTCCCATGCCTCGGATGTCATATAACCTCCCGGTAATTTTTGGCGATATAGCCTGGCCGATAAAGAAGCCAAAAAATGAAGGCGACATTATCCGCTGCGGGTATATGCGTTTTTATTCTTTATAAATGCGTTCCCAATGAATATACTCAAATGTGTGTAGCCATAAAGTATATTAATCAAACCCATTCTCATTTAAGCTGCCTGACAGGGGATAAATGTTATTATCAATTAACATTGTTTGGCGATATTTAGCATATTATTAACGTTTACCTTTGCCGGCTAAAACGTTTAATTCAGCAGATGAAGTGACAATATAACTACGCCGCAATTCTCAATAAGTAAATATCATTCTGGAATTAAATATAATTAATTAGACCATAGGTGCGCTTGTGATGGAATTTTTACCGCGTTACGTTAGGGGAAGAAAAAAGTGCCGGATATATATGCATAAAGTAATTATCGTTATGCGGCAATAAGCTTTCGCTATTTATTTAAGGAAACAGCATATGACCCTGATCATCAATAAGCCCGACGCTCCGTCCACCTTTACGCCGTCAGGCGCCGGCGCCGGTCTGCGACTGGATATAAACCGGGTCAGCCATGGTTTTGATCTTGGCGGCGGGCTATTGCCGGTATTGGAGCAGGTCTCAATCAGCGTGGCGCCCGGCGAGTTTATCGCGCTGCTGGGACCGTCGGGCTGCGGCAAATCCACCCTGCTCAGGCTGGTGGCCGGCCTGGAAAATCCGCTTTCCGGCCAACTGCTGGAAGACGGCGAGCCTATTCGGCGGCCCGATCCGGCGCGGGTGGTGGTATTCCAGGATCCCACGCTGTTTCCCTGGCGCACCGTCTGGCAAAACGTGGCGCTGGGCCTGCAAGCGCAGGGATTACTTAACGAACGGGGCCGGCGGCGGGTCGATGGGGTGCTGGAACGCGTGGGGCTGGCGCAGTTTGCCCAGGCCTATCCCCGGCAGCTTTCGGGCGGCATGGCGCAGCGCGCGGCGTTGGCCCGCGCGCTGGTCAACGACCCGCGTCTGTTGATCCTGGACGAACCGCTGGGCAAGCTGGACTCGCTGACGCGCATCCGTATGCAGGGGGAACTGGTCGGCCTGTGGCGGGAAAAGCGCTACAGCGTGCTGATGGTCACCCACGACGTGGAGGAAGCGCTGCTGATGGCCAACCGGGTCGTGGTGTTCGGACCGCGTCCCGCGCGTATCCTGGAAACCATCCCGGTCGCACTGCCCTATCCGCGCAGGCGTAATCATCCCACGCTTATCGCCTTGCGCACCCGGGCCTTGGCGCTGCTGGGGGCCGAAGCCGGCGCCTGACCCGGGCTGCGCGCGGGTTTATTCGAACGCTTTCGCAATGCCCAGCGTATGCGCGTATACCGCTCCGGCCCGGAGCACCAACGCCACCGCATACCCCTCTTCCAGCGCCTGCGGCAGCGCCCCGGCCCGCAGCGCCGCCTGGTGAAACGCCAGCCGCAGCCCTTCCCGCTCTTTGGCCAGGGCCACCGCGGCGGCGGTCACATAACGCAGCGTCAGCGGCAGCGTCGGTTCCCTCAGCAGGGTATTAACGAAAATAGTGCGGTCGTTCTCCACCGGCAGTCCGCTCAACGGCGATGATCGCACACTAATAGCGCCGTCCGCGCTAATATCGATATCGCCGCCCGGCAGTGTTTCCAGCGCCGCGGTGATATAGGCGGCGGCCAAGACGTCGTTCCTGACGGCGCCCAGCCGGCGCGCCAACCGCGCATGGTGTTCAATACAATAAGCACAGCGCGTCACCTGCGCGACCGCCACCGCCACCAGATGTTTATCCCTGCTGCTTAGCGCCCCATTGTTCCAATGCCTGCGGGACAGGTTTCTGAACGCCGCGGCATGCGGACTGGCGGCCTCAAGCGTCGCCAAAATATCGGCATCATGTTGATGGCTCATGCGAGATCCTCGGCATCTAACGAGACGGCGCCCGCCGGCGCGGCGCGTGCCGCGTTACGGCCATCCCGCACCGGATCTTGCGCGGCGAAGGCGGCAATCAGGCTTAACAGGGCGTAAAACGAGATATAGGCGCTGATAAGCCAGGGCGAACCGTCACCCACCGAAAACAGATAGGTGGCGATAAATGGCGTCAGGCCGCCGGAGATAAGCGTCCCTACCTGATAACCGATGGAGACGCCGCTGTAGCGCACCTCGATGGGAAATTGCTCCGAAAACCAGGCCGCGCCCGGTCCATATATCGCGGCGTCGAACACCGCCAGCGCCACGGCCACCACCAGCGGCAGAAACGTCAGATTGCCGTGGTCCAAAAACCAAAAGAACGGCCAGACCAGAATGCCGATGCCCAGGATGCCGAAGACCGCCGGCGCGCGGCGGCCGATTTTGTCGGAGAGCAGCGCCCAGAAAGGCGTGGCGATAATCGCCGCCGCGGAACCGACCAGAACGGCGGTCAGCGCCATGGTGGCGTCGCCGCGTTTTAATACCAGGTAGCTCAGCGCGTACGTGGTTAGGATGGCATACATCGCCGGCTGCGCCAGGCGTAATCCGATGGTGACCAGCAACCCGCGCGGATGCCGGCGGATCGCCTGCGCCACGGGAAAGCGCTGTATTTTCCCGGCGGCCTTGGCGCGCAAAAAAGCCTCGGGTTCGTCAATACGCAGGCGGACGAAAATACCGATGCCGATAAGCACGATGCTGAACAAAAAAGGCAGCCGCCAACCCCAGGCGGCAAAGGCGTCCGCGCTGATCGACGCCCTGACGATAAGAAACGTGCCCGACGCCAGCAGCATGCCGGCCGCCGAGCCGATTTGCGTGAAAGAGCCTAAAAATCCCCGGTTTTTCGGCGTGGCGTGCTCGACCGACAGCAGCGAGGCGCCGCCCCATTCCGCCCCCGTCGCGATACCCTGCAGCAACCGCAGCAAGACCAGCAGGACGGTGGCCCACAGTCCGGCGACGGCATAAGTAGGCAATAACCCGGTCAGCAGCGTCGCGACGCCCATTAAAACCAGGGAGGAGACCAGCACCCGTTTGCGCCCGACCCGATCGCCGAAATGGCCGGCAATGATACCGCCCAGCGGGCGCGCAAAAAAGCCCACGCCATAAGCGGCAAAAGATCCCAACAGACCGGATAGCGGATTGGATGAAGGCGGAAAAAAGGTATGGCTGAAAATCAGCGCCGCGGCGGTACTGTAAATATAAAAATCATACCATTCTACGGTGGTGCCGATAAACGCGGCAAACGCCACTTTACGGCTTCGGCTTCGGTTCCGGCCGGCGCCGGGCAGGTCAACATAATGCGTCATTTTAATACCCCTTTAGCTTGCGTCTTAATACTAAAGCGGCAGGCGGCCCGGGCCGTCAAATAACATTCATTGCTGACGATAGCCGATATTTATCTGAAGTCCCGCCATGGGTCGGCGCGATATTGTGAGCTGCTCAGATTAGCTTATTTTCGGCATAAGATATCACTTTTTCATATTGGATCACCGCGCTTAACTCATCCTACACTGCGGTTTATTAAGCGCCCCAGAGTTAATCAGTGAGCAGCTCACAAGCAGAGGAAGAGACGGTCACATGCCATTATTAAGCAAGACAGCGGATTTACCCCTGGGTGATGTCGCCTATAACCGCATCAGGCACGACATTCTTTGCTGCCGCCTGCTGCCGGGTTCCATGATTACCGAACCGGAGCTGATGGAAAATTATGCCATCGGCAAAAGCAGTTGCCGCGTGGCGCTGGCGAGGCTGTGCCATGAGCATCTGGTTGAATCGCGTCCGCGCAAAGGGTACCGCATCGCGCCGATTACCGTGCAGGACGTCGAGGAGATTTTCACCCTGCGCGTCCAGCTGGAACCGCTGGCGGCGCGGCTGGCGGTAGGCCGTGTCGATATCCAGGAACTGCGCGAGCTGGAGGCGGCCTGCCGTGTGGAGCTGCATGCGCCGTTGCCGGAACAGATCGATGTTTTTATGAACGCCAACAAGCGCTTTCACCTGGCCATCGCCCGGGCGTCGGGCAATAACCACCTGATCCGCACCCTGTCGAGCCTGATGGACGAAATGTCGCGGCTGGTGGCGCTGGGCTTTAACGTGCAGAAAACCAAACCCGAGATCAAGCACGATCATAACGCCATGATTCAGGCGTTTATCGATGGCGATGCCCGGCGGGTGGAGACCATCGCACGCCGCCATATCGAGACCTTCCAGGTGATGACGATGGAAAAGGTCTACGCCACGCTCAGCAAAGGCGGCGCGATCCTGCCGATCCTCGAGCGGAGCATGTCCTTATGAACCCGCCATTGATGACGTTGGCGGCGCGGTCCCAGGATGCCGCGGCGGGGGAAATTATCCGCGCCGAAGGCATCGGCAAGCGTTTCGGCCAGCTGCGGGTATTGGACAATATTTCCCTGGCGGTACGCGAGGGGGAAATCCTCGCCCTGCTCGGCGCCTCGGGATGCGGCAAAAGCACCCTGCTCAATATCCTCTCCGGATTGCTGACCCCCGACGAGGGCGATGTTTTTATCCAGGGCCAGTCCGCCGCCCGCTTCGACCATTGGGAGAAAGTGGCCTATTTGTTCCAGGAGGACCGCTTGCTGCCCTGGCGCAGCGTGCAGCAAAACGTTAATTTCGGGCTGGAGAATACCCGGTTGACGCGCACCGAGCGCGCGGCAAAGGTCGACGACGCGCTGCGGCTGGTGGGGCTGCATGATTTTCGCCACGCCTGGCCGCATCAGCTCTCCGGCGGCATGCGCAGCCGGGTGGCCCTGGCGCGCAGCCTGGTGGTGGAGCCGGAAATTTTATTGATGGACGAGCCCTTTTCCAAGCTCGATCCGCAAACCCGCGGCGTGATGCATAACGAACTGCTGCGTATCCAGCAGTTGAAAGGCGTTACCGTGGTGATGGTCACCCATGACGTGGAAGAGGCGGTGGTGCTGGCCGATCGGGTAGTGCTGCTCAAACCCAACCCCGGCCGTATTCATAAAATCATCGAGATGTCGCTGCCCCATCCCCGCGTGCCCACCGAGCGCGCGGTTGCGGAACAGTCGCGCCTGTTAAGGCTGGAGGTGTGAACATGAAATCATCCGCATCCTGGATTACGCTTATCGGCCAGCGCCTGGTGCTGCTTGCCCTGTTCCTGGTTATCTGGTGGCTGGCGTCCCAGCGCATGCCGTCGTTCGTGCTGCCGGGACCGCTGAAGACCTGGCAGGCGCTGGAAGCCTTGTGGCATGGCGATTCCCTGCTGCACGATATCGGCATCACCTTCTCCCGCGTCTTGTCCGGGTTTCTGCTGGCGACGCTAGTGGGCACGGTATTCGGCCTGGCGCTCGGCGCCAGCCGGCTGCTGGCGCAGTTCTTCGAACCCCTGCTGGCGGTGTTCAATACCGTCTCGTCGGCCATTTGGGCGATATTCGCCATTATCTGGTTCGGCATTTCCGGCGCCACCACCATCTTTGTGGTGTTCATGACCGCCATGCCGCTGATCCTGACCAACGTCTGGCAGGGCGCGCAAACCGTGGATGCGCAGTATGTGGAGCTGGCGCGCAGTTTTCGCATGGGCCGCTGGCAAACGCTCTTCAAGATCTACCTGCCGACCATCCTGCCCTACTTTTTCTCCGGCGCCCGGCTGGCCTTCGGCTTTGGCTGGCGGGTGTCGCTGGTGGCCGAAACCCTCGGCGCCTCGGACGGTATCGGCTACCGTCTGCGCCAGGCCGGGGATCTGGTGCAAACCGATCAGGTGTTCGCCTGGACCTTACTGCTGGTGGCCATGATGCTGTTGCTCGAAGGAGGGCTGCTCAAGCCGCTGGAACGTCATCTTTTCCGCTGGAAACAACGCACACAGGAATAATCGTTATGAAAAAGATATTGATGGCGGCTGCGCTGGCCGCCGGCACGCTGCTGGCCCTGGGTTCCCAGGCGGCGGAAAAAGTCCGCATCGGCTACTGGACCAGCGGCGTCAGCCTGGGGTACGGCGCGGTGCTGGAAAGCCGGGATTTCCTGGCTAAACGCGGTATCGACGCCGAATTTATCCATTTTCCCGATGTGAACGCCCCCATCAAGGCGCTGGCCTCGGGATCGATAGACCTGGCCTTCGGCGCGCCGCTGGCGGGCGTGTTCAGCACCGCGTCAGAAGGCGTGCCGATCAAAATCTTCGCCGCCACCCAGCCGGCCGACGTGCAGTTCGTGGTGCCGGCCGGTTCGCCGATAACCAGCCTGGCGCAGCTACAGGGTAAAAAAGTCGGCATGTCGCCGGCCGGTTCGTCGGTGGCGGTTATCGCCAGCACCATTTTGCAGCAGAACTACGCTATCAAGCCGGCGGATTTCTCGCTGATTGGCGGCAATGAATCGCGCCTGGCGCAGTTCCTGGCGCAAAAGCAGGTGGACGCCGCGGCCCTGCGCTCGCTGACCATCAGCCAGCTTGACGAACTGAAGGTGACCTCCATCGGCAGCTTTGCCGGCGAATGGAAAAAACTGACCCATACCGATGCCCTGCCCTATATCGGCGTCGGCGCGGTGCGCGCCGATCTGATTAACCAGCATCCCGACACCGTGGCGCGAGTCATTGCCGCGCTGCGCGATACCCTGGCCTGGGGCAAGGCGAATCCCGACGCCGTGGTGGCCATTTTGCAAAAACAGGCCAACCTGCCGCAAAAAGACGCGCAGGTCTACATGAGCCGCTGGGACAGCATGAACCGTATCGAGTTCGAGCCGGCGGATATCGACACCCTGAAGCGCGAACATCAGGTCTTTGTCGCCAGCGGCGCCATCAAGGGCGACCTGGACGACGGCCTGTTCGATAACCGCCCTTACCTGGCCGCCAAATCCATCAAGTAATCAGGAGCAATCTGTGAGTAACGTTATGAAAGCCTTAATTCTGGAGCAGCACGGCGACCTCGACCAACTGCGGGTGGTGAACGACAAGCCGCGTCCCGTCGCCGCGGCCGGCCATGTGGTGGTGCGCGTCGGCGCGTCGTCCTTTAATTACCACGATGTGTTTACCGTCAAGGGCATGCCCGGCATCAAGGTGCCGCTGCCGGTGGTGATCGGCTTGGATCTGGCGGGCACAATTACCGAACTGGGCGCGGGCGTCGAGGGCTGGTCCGTTGGCGATCGGGTGCTGGTCAATCCGTTAAAGCCCGGCGTCGGCCTGATGGGTGAAATGACCGACGGCGGCATGGCCGAATATGCCGCGGTGGACGCGCTGCAGCTTATCAGGCTTCCGGCCGGCGTCGGCTTTGCACAGGCCGCCGCGCTGCCGGTGGCCTACGGCACCGCCCACCGCATGCTGATAACCCATAATACCGTCAAAAAAGGCGACCGGGTGCTGATCCTGGGCGCCAGCGGCGGCGTGGGCACCGCCTGCGTGATCCTGGCCAAGCATCTGGGCGCCGAGGTCATCGCCTGTGCCGGCAGCGAGGAAAAAGCCCAGGCGCTGAAAGCCCTCGGCGCCGATCATGTGGTCAATTACCGTGAAACGGATTTTTCAAAATGGGCCATCGGCCAGTACGGCAAGCCACAGCGCCGCACCACGGAAGGCGGCGTCGATGTGGTGATCAACTTTACCGGCGGCGATACCTGGCGCCCCTCCCTGAAGTGTCTGAAACGCGGGGGCATCCTGCTGGTGTGCGGCGCCACCGCCGGCTACGACCCGCAGGAAGACCTGCGTTATGTCTGGAGCTTCGAGCTGACCATCAAGGGTTCCAACAGCTTCTATCGCGACAACCTCGAAGACCTGCTGTCGATGATCGCCGACGGCCGTATCGATCCGGTTATCGACCGGGTCTTGCCCCTGGAACAGGCGGCGGAAGGCCTGCGCCTGATTCGCGATCGCGAGGTGCTGGGCAAAGTGATCGTCGCGCCGTAACGCCGCGCGCGACCCGGCCGGCCGGGGTAGGTTTATGGCCCCGCGCCGTCCGGCCGTTTTGTTTGCAGACTGCATGCTATTAAGGAACAGATTATGACCGATATTACCGTCCCCACCGCCGCCGAAGTCCAGGAGCGGTTGTTAAAAGGCCCGTATCATCAATGGCTCGGGCTGGAAGTCCTGACCGTCGGCGAGGGCGAAATTACCCTGAAGGCGCGCTGGCGCGAGGAGTGGGTGGTTAACCCCGCCGGCGGCTATACCCACGGCGGCATCCTGGCCGCCCTGGTGGATTTGACCGCCGACTGGGCGCTGGTGGCGTTTACCGGCAAAGGCGTGCCGACCCTGGATTTGCGTGTCGACTACCACCGTCCGGCAAAAGGGGATTTAACCGCCGTCGGCACCGTGATCAAAGTGGGCAAGCAGTTTTCCAGCGCCGAGGCGCGGGTGTTCGACAGCGAGGGCCGGCTGGTGGCCAGCGGGCGCGGACTGTACGCCACGGCAACCGCCTAGGAAACCATCATGACCCTCCCGTTGGACCATCTGGTTATCAATACCCACTTCGCCACCGAGCGGGCGGCGCAGTGGTTCCGGGCGCTGGGTTTTACCCTGACGCCGCGCGGCTACCATTCATTGGGGTCGATTAATTACCTGATGATGTTTGCCGATCGCTATCTTGAAATCGTCGGCCTGCCCACCGACGGCGGGCGCCTGCGCCAGGAGCTGCTGGACAGTCCGGCGGGTATCGACGGCCTGGTGTTCGCCACCCGGGATGCCGGGGGCACCGCGCGCGCGCTGGCGGACGCCGGTTTTGCCCTGCAGCCGATCCAGGATTTTTCCCGCGAGGTGGCCAGCGGCGATGAGCATGGGCTGGCCAGGTTCACCACGGTGCGCCTTGCCGCCGGAACCTTTCCCGCCGGGCGGGTGTACTTTTGCCAGCACCACACCCCCGAATGGGTCTGGCGTCCCGAATGGCTTAGCCATGAAAACCAGGTCCAAAGCATTACCGGCCTGACCGTGATCAGCGGCGATGTGGAGCACTGCGGGCGTCAATACCGGCGCCTGGGCGATACCGGGCGTGATTTTGCCTTGCATATCGCCGATTACGCGGCCTTTGCCCGCCGGTTCGATGGACTGCCGTTGCCCGCCGCGGGCCGGGAGATGTTTGCCGCCGTGCATTTTCTGGGCGGCGATCTGGCGCGCATCGCCCGGGGCGCCGAGGCGCAGGGACTGCCGCTATGCTGGCGCGCGGGACGGTTACAGGTGGCGCTGCCCGAATTATCCACCCTACTCGAGTTTTTACCATGATGCAGACAACCAACCTGGGCGCCATGATCGATACCCGGCAGCCGGGCGGGCAGATTGCTTTTATCGCCCCGCTGGCGGACGACACCGCGCAGGAAATCACCTTTGACGAACTCGGCGCGCGCGCCGACGGCATCGGACGCGCGCTGCTGGCGCGGGGCTACCGCGCCGGGGAACGCGTCGCCATCCTGGGGCGCAACTCCATAGATTATATTGCCAGTCTGTTGGGCATCCTGCGCGCCGGGCTGGTGGCCGTCCCGATTAATTTCAAATTTCCGGTCGAGACGCTGGAGAATATCCTGCGCGATAGCGGCGCCCGTGTGCTGCTGGGCGATGCCGATCAGCTGTCCCGGCCGGCGATCGACCTGCCGCGCGTGGTATTTGACGGCGCGGGCGCGGACGGGCTGGCGGCCTTTATCGACCCCGGAGAGCTGACGCCCTTCCCCGCCGGACCGGACGATCTGGCGCTGCTGCTGTATACCTCGGGTTCCACCGGCATGCCGAAAGGGGTGCGATTAACCCATGCCAGCCATGCCTGGGTGGTGCGTACCCGCCTTGAGAACCATGAGCTGGAGGGCGAGCGGGTGCTAATCGCCGCCCCGCTTTACCATATGAACGCGCTGGCGCTGGCGCTGTTAACGCTTGCCAGCCATGTCACCACCGTGCTGCTGCCGCAGTTCAGCGCCCGCGACTATATTAACGCCATTAGCCGCTACCGCTGCAGCTGGCTGACGGCGGTGCCGCCGATGATCGCCATGATGCTGCAGGAAAAGGATTTACTGGCGCGCAGTGATTTAACCAGCGTCAGGGTAGTGCGCATGGGATCGGCGCCGGTAACCGACAGCCTGTTCCAGCAAATCGGCCAGCTGTTGCCGCAGGCGCGCATCATTAACGCCTACGGCACCACCGAAGGCGGACCGGTGGTATTCGGCCCGCATCCGCGGGGCATCCCCACACCGCGGCTGAGCGCCGGCGCCGCCCATCCCCAGGTTAGCCTGCGTTTGCGCGATCCCCAGGGCCGGGAGGCCGCGCGCGGCATTCTGGAGCTGAAAAGCCCGGGCCTGATGCAGGGCTATCACCAGCGTCCGGACCTGCGGCCGCCGTTTACCGATGACGGTTATTATATCACCGGCGATGTGTTCGCCCGCGACGACCAGGGGTTTTATACCTTTATCGGCCGGCTGGACGATATGTTCGTCAGCGGCGCCGAGAATATCTACCCGAGCGAAGTGGAGCACCTTATCGAACGGCATCCCGCGGTACAACAGGCCTGCGTGGTGCCGGTGGCGGACGAGATAAAAGGCACCAAGCCGGTGGCCTGGGTGATCCTGCGCCCCGGCCGGCAGGCCAGCGCCGGGGAACTGAAGGCGTTTACCCTGCGCCACGGCGCGGCCTACCTGCATCCGCGCCATATCTGGCTGGTGGACAGTTTTCCCCTGGCCGGCACCAATAAGATCGACCGCCGCGCGCTGCTGCTCGAGGCGGAGCGGCGCCTTCACCAGGATGACCCATCCCCCCAGGCCACGCCGGGAGCACAGCATGACATTTAACTGGCATAACCCCTATCCCACCGTACGCGCGCCGTTATTTGCCCGCAATGTGGTGGCGACGTCCCACCCCATCGCCGCCCAGGCCGGCAACAGCGTCCTGCTGGACGGCGGCAACGCGGTGGATGCGGCCATTGCCGCCGCCGCGACGCTAACGGTGGTGGAACCCTGCTCCAACGGCCTGGGCAGCGATGCCTTCGCCATGGTCTGGGACGGCGCGCGACTGCACGGCCTCAACGCTTCCGGCCCGGCGCCGGCCAGCTGGGATCTGGCCCACTTCCGCCGCCGTCATGGCGAGGACGGCAACGGCATGGCCAAACGCCCGGAACGGGGCTGGGACTCGGTCACCGTACCGGGCGCCGTCGCGGGCTGGACGGCGCTGCACCAGCGCTTCGGCCGGCTGCCGTTCGAACGGCTGATGCAGACCGCCATCGACGTGGCCGAGCGCGGCGTGACTATTGCGCCGATTGTCGCGGCGAAATGGCGGGCGGCGGTGACCCTACTGGCCGGGCAGCCCGGTTTTGCCGACGCCTTTATGCCCGGGGGGCGCGCCCCCGATATCGGCGAAAAGTTTGTCTTTCCAGCCGCCGCGCGCAGCTTGCGGCTGCTGGCGCGGCAGGGCGGCCGCGCTTTTTATGAAGGCGAAATCGCCGAAAAAATCGTCGCCTGGTCACAGACCAGCGGCGGCAGCCTGACGCGCGGCGATCTGGCCGCCTACCAGCCGGAATGGGTAACGCCCATCAGCCAGGACTACCGCGGTTATACCCTGCATGAAATGCCGCCCAACGGCCAGGGCATCGCCGCGCTTATCGCCCTCGGCATCCTGGAGCACTTTGATCTGGCCGGACTCGCCCTTGACGGCGCCGCGGCCCAGCATCTGCAAATCGAGGCCATGAAGCTGGCCTTCGCCGATGTCTACCGCTACGTTGCCGATCCGGCCAGCATGGATGTGACGCCGTCACAAATGCTGGATAAAGCCTATCTGGCCGGCCGGGCGCGCCTGATCGAGCCGGGCCGGGCGGCGGATCCCCAGGCCGGCCTGCCCGCCAGCGGCGGCACCGTTTACCTGGCCACCGCCGATGAAAGCGGCATGATGGTCTCGTTTATCCAATCCAATTATATGGGCTTCGGGTCGGGAGTGGTGGTGCCGGATTACGGCATCAGCCTGCAAAACCGGGGCGCCGGGTTCTCCAGCGACCCGCGTTCGGTTAACGTGGTGGCGCCCGGCAAGCGCCCGTTCCAGACTATTATCCCGGCCTTTTTGACCAAAGACGGCCAGGCGCAGATGAGTTTTGGCGTCATGGGCGGCGATATGCAGCCGCAGGGCCATATGCAGACGCTGGTGCGCATGCTGGATTTCCACCAGCAGCCCCAGGCCGCCTGCGACGCGCCGCGCTGGAAGGTCAACCGTGATTTTACCCTGGATCTGGAATCCACCGTCAATCCGCTGGTGGCGGAACAGCTGCGCGCCATGGGCCACCGGCTGAAATCGGTTAACGATCCTTATATGGATTTCGGCTCGGGCCAGTTTATCTGGCGGCTGTCGGCGGATCGCGACCACGGTTATGTCGCCGCCAGCGACAGCCGGCGCGACGGCCAGGCGGTCGGATTTTAGCATCAAAATGGCTTTATTTATGAACCGCATACTGATAAGAATGAGGCTTGTGCTTTTGGCGGACAGCCATTATTCGGGGATATGATATGAAGCCGGGATTAAATCACCTATCAGGTAAAGGAACAAAGACCAATACGGGACGTCCGTCGGCGGCAATAGTGACGCTGGCGGCATTGGCGCTGGCCGTCAGCGGCGCGGCGTCGGCCAAAACGCTGGTGTTCTGCTCGGAAGGCTCGCCGGAAAACTTTAACCCGCAGCTGTATACCTCGGGCACCAGCGTGGATGCCAGCGCGGTGCCGGTTTATAACCGGCTGGTGGATTTCAAGACCGGCACCACCGAGCTGCAGCCCAGCCTGGCCGAAAGCTGGGATATCAGCGCCGACGGCAAGATCTATACTTTCCATCTGCGCCAGGGCGTAAAATTCCAGGGTAACAAATACTTTAAGCCCACCCGTGATTTCAACGCCGACGACGTGATTTTTTCGTTTATGCGGCAAAAGGATAAGCAGCATCCTTACCACAATGTGTCCAACGGCACCTATGCCAATTTTGACAGCCTGGAGTTCGGCACGCTGCTGACCGCCATCGACAAGGTGGACGATCACACCGTGCGCTTTACCCTTGCCCATGCCGAGGCGCCGTTCCTGGCCGATCTGGCCTGGTATTTCGCTTCGATACTGTCAAGCGAATACGCCGACGCCATGTTAAAGGCCGGCACGCCGGAACGGGTGGATAGGGATCCCGTCGGCACGGGACCGTTCCAGCTGACCCAGTATCAAAAGGATTCGCGCATTCTGTTCAGCGCCTTCCCCGACTATTGGCAGGGCAAGGCCAAGCTTGACCGTCTGGTCTACGCCATTACCCCCGACGCCTCGGTGCGCTTCGCCAAGCTGGAAAAAGGCGAGTGCCAGGTCATGCCGTTTCCCAATCCGGCCGATCTGCCGCGCATGCGCGACAATAAAGATATTACGCTTATGCAAAAAGCCGGGCTTAACACCGGTTTTCTGGCCTTTAATACGCAAAAGCCGCCGCTTGACAACGTGAAGGTACGCCAGGCGCTGGCCATGGCCATTAACAAACCGGCGATTATCGCGGCCATCTTCCAGGGCACCGGTACCGCCGCGAAAAATATCCTGCCGCCGGGGGTCTGGAGCGCCAAGGAGGATCTGCGCGATTATGAGTTTAATCCGGACCAGGCCCGCGCCCTGCTCAAGGACGCGGGGTTCCCCGACGGCCTGACCATCGATCTGTGGGCGATGCCGGTACAGCGGCCGTATAACCCCAACGCCCGGCGCATGGCGGAAATGATCCAGTCCGATTGGGCGAAAATCGGCGTCAAGGCCAATATCGTCACCTATGAGTGGGGCGAGTACCTGAAGCGGGTCAGGAGCGGCGAGCATCAGGCGGCGCTGATGGGCTGGACCACCGCCACCGGCGATCCGGATAACTTTTTCGGCCCGCTGTTTTCCTGCACTTCGGCCAACGGCGGTTCCAATTCGGCCAGATGGTGTTACGCGCCGTTTGATAAATTGATTACCGAAGCGCGCGCCAGCAGCGACCATAACCGGCGCATCGCGCTTTACCAGCAGGCGCAGGACATGATGCACGAGCAGATGCCGGCGGTGATGATTGCCCATTCAACCATTTTTGAACCGGTGCGCAAGGACGTCACCGGCTACGAAATCGACCCCTTCGGCAAGCATATTTTTTATCAGGTGGACGTCAAGCAATAGCCCCTTCACTCCGCCAGTTCCATAGCCGCCTCCAGGAGCGGCCGCGCCCAAGCCGGAGTGGCGCTCAACGCCCGGGCATCATCGGCCGGGGGAAATACCATTTTCCCCCGCACCGTTTCAAGCACCAGAGTCGGGTCCGGAATTGCGTCGCCGGGCCTGGCATCCAGACTGTTATCGAAAACCTGCACATGGGCAAGCAACGGCAGCAGCTTTATCAGATTAGCCCGCGACGTGACCCACCGTTCCCGTATTTTCTGGGAGGGTATGGCATGGCCGCCATGACTCACGCGCAGCTGTACGCGCCTGATATGCTGCTCCGGTGATGATAGCCCGCAGAACAGCATGATCACCTCATGCGTTTCGCAGGCCTGGCTCAGCAGCCGTGGCATGGTATTGCCGCCCAGCGTGGTTTCAAAGGCATAGTTGGCGCCCCCGGCGATGGCGGCCTCCAGCCGCGAACGTCCAAAGGTCCATGCCCGGCCGTTCGCCTCGTCAGGCTCCAGCCCCAGTTGGGTCATAAGCTCACGGGCATAGGCATCCGGATTAAACCATGCCAGGCCGTGCTCTGCCAGCAGGCTGCCGCCCACCGAACTTTTGCCGCCGCCGTTAACGCCCGCCAGAACAAAAATAAACGGCCGCGCCATTAGAAGCCCTCGCCCGCCTTGGGCCGCCGTTTCAGCGCCCCCCGCCGCGCCAGCACAGAAGCTACATTCACGGCGGCGTCCGGATTTTCTAGCACCGCCAGCCGTGCATTGAACCTGTCGGTCAGGTCATCCAGTACCGATTGCTCACGTGCTTTAAGCAGCAGCAAAGAGTGAGTCAATTCACGATAGGTGGCGACATCCAGCAGCACCATTTCCACGGTGGAATGATTGGTAATGGCCAGGGTTCCGCCCTGATGCACCCTCCGCACCACCTCCCCCCATTTGTTTTTCACTTGCGAGGCGTTTGCCTGCGGCAATTCATCGAAATTAAGCAGTTCCGTGATCATGGTGTAATCTCCGCGAGCGGTATGATTTAGCCATTATGGCAAAAACAGCCTTATATAGCCATTCGAGATTGCTCAGGTGATGAAGAGGTGTTTGGGGAACAAACCGGCATAATGGGCAAGACGTCAACCTCGCCATAAGTTCTGCTTGCCCATCATACCCGCCGCACGTTCCCGCGCGGGCTTGCCGGTGGGTTATTTTATCACCGCGCAGGCGACACGGTCGCCGGCGCCGCCGATGGGCTGGCTTTGGTAATCATCAGGATTGGCGTGGATAACCACCGAGGAACCGTCGCCGTCCAGCAGCGCGGGGCGCGGGGTACCGGGCGTCACCGACACCAGCGTCGAATAGATTTCCGCAAAGGCCTTGCCGTCGGCGCCGGCGTAGATATTGGTCAGGTCGCCCTGATCGTTGGCATTGGCGTTCAACAAACCATGCACCACCGGCATCGCGGAGTGGACATGCCCGCCGGCGTCCTTGAACTTATCTTTGGCATCGCAAACCCCCTTTTCATGGAAATGAATACCGTGCCAGCCGGGAGCAAGCCCCGTGGCCTCCACGCGCATAATCACCCCTTTAGGCGCGTCCGAAAGGGTAATCTTACCCATATCCTTGCCGTCGGCGCCCACCAGGCTTGCGGTATGCACCGCCGGCTGGGGCTGGGCCAACGCCATATTGGCGGTTAAGGCCGTGGCGATGAAAAACACAATACGCCGCATAATAAACTCCTGTAGCAGAACCTGCCGACTGCGGAAGTGCAATGTCGGTCAATGTAGATAAGCGTAGACAGTGGGACGCATATTGTCCTGATTAGCGGCGCTATTCTTGATGTCGGTCATGCCATGCACACCGCCCGGCATCGCGCCATGCCCCGGCCCGGCACCGGCGGCGGCGTATTTATCCGGCGTTAAGCGCCACGGGGACCAGGCCTGGACGGCGCGCCATGTTGATGGTAGGAATGGTGGAGACTGCCGGACAGACATTATTTATCCGCGACAATAAGGAGGGGGAGGCATGAAGACAACCAGACTGCCGGGCATTACACTGGCGGGATTTACCCTGGGCGCGATGGCCGCGCTGTTGCCGGCCGCCACGGCCCTGGGCGCCGAGGTGCCCGCCGGAGTCGAACTGGCGGCCCGGCAGGACATCGTGCGCAATAACGGCAGCGAGCCGGCTTCCCTCGATCCCCACCGGGTCGAGAGCGATGTGGAATTTAATATCATCAGCGACTTCTTCGACGGACTGGTCAGCATCGACAACCACGGCGCCGTGGCGCCGCGCCTTGCCGCCGGCTGGGATAATCCCCGTCCCGGGGTGTGGATTTTTCACCTGCGCCCCGGCATTACCTGGTCGAACGGCCAGCCGATTACCGCCGGCGATCTGGTCTACAGCTGGCGACGCTTAATCGATCCCGCCACCACCTCGCCTTACGAAAGTTATCTGGTAAGCATGCATGTGCTGAACGCCGCCGAGATCGCCTCGGGCCAAAAGCCGGCGGACAGCCTGGGCGTGCGGGCGCTGGACGACGCCACGCTGCAAATCGACCTCACCCAGCCGGTAAGCGCCTTTCTCAGCATGCTGGCGCATCCGTCCCTGGTGGCGATTAATCCCCGGGCCGTCGCGCAGTTCGGCGATAAATGGACCCAGCCGCAGAATTTTGTCGGCAGCGGCGCCTTCACCCTGGCGCAATGGGTAGTGAATGAAAAAGTGGTGGGTGTCAGGAACAGCCGCTACTGGGATAACCAGCATACCGTGATTAACCGCATCACCTATTTGCCCATCGCGTCGGAAACCGCCGATATCAATCGTTATAAGGCGGGTGAAATCGATATTACCGCGAGCGTACCGCAAACGTTATTCCGGTCGCTGCAAACGGACCTGGGCGCGCAGGTGCATATTTCGCCCAAGCTGGCGGTCTATTATTATGAATTTAATACGCAAAAGCCGCCGTTTAACGATCCGCGGGTGCGGCTGGCGCTTAACCTGGGGCTGGATAAAACCATTATCGCCGAAAAAGTGCTGGGGCAAGGCCAACGACCGGCCTATCTGTTCAGCCCGGACAACACCGGCGGCTTTGCGCTCACCCCCCCTGTTTACGCTGGCTGGACCCAGCAGCAGCGGGTGGCCGAGGCCAGGACATTGCTGGCGCAGGCCGGATTTACCCCGGCGCGGCCGCTGAAATTCTCGCTGTTGTATAACACCTCCGAATCGCACCAGCGCATCGCCATCGCCGCCAGCTCCATGTGGAAAAAAAACCTGGGGGTGGAGGCCACGCTTAACAGCCAGGAATGGAAGAGCATGCTTGACACCCTACACGGGCCTAATTTCGACGTGGTGCGCTACGCCTGGATAGCCGACTATAACGAACCGTCCACCTTCCTCAATAACTACGTCACCAACGACAGCAATAATACGGCAAAATACAGTAACGCGGATTACGACCGGGCGGTAAATAATGCCGCCGCCGCGTCGACAAAAGAGGATCGGGCGCGGTATTACCAGCAGGCCGAGGATATTTTGACCAGAGAATCACCGGCCATCCCCGTTTATCAATATGTCTCGGTAAAACTGGTCAAACCCTATATCGGCGGCTTCCATGAAAGCCCACTGGGATATGTCTACGCCCGGGACCTGTACGTGGTTAAACACTAGCTCCCGCCTCCACTGCCCCGCGCAAATAAAATGGGGACCTGCGCAAAGCAGGTCCCCGTATACATCCGATAATGATTAAAGCATCGGATTAATTGTTAAATCCTGCCCAATAAGACCAAGATCAGCAGAATGACGACCACCACGCCGAGCAGGCCGCTTGGGTAATAACCCCAGCTGCGGCTGTGGGGCCAACTCGGGAAAGCACCAATTAGCAGAAGTATTAATACGATTAAGACGATTGTTCCGATGCCCATGGAAAACTCCTTTGTTTATTGACTTGCTGTTTCCAGCGCATTTGCCTCGTTCTAAACAGAGTTTACGTCTTATGAAAGAAATGAGCTCAGTCAGAGATAACGTAATGAGTATAGACATCTTTTCGCGTTTGCCCCGGCTAAATTTCAACGGGTGGCGATTGCTGCATGGACTGAATGGCTGTCAGGGCGATGGTATAGACGATATCGTCCACCAGCGCCCCGCGCGAAAGGTCGTTGACCGGCTTGCGCAGGCCTTGCAGCATGGGCCCGATGGAAACCAGCGCCGCTGAGCGCTGAACCGCTTTGTAGGTGGTATTGCCGGTATTCAGGTCCGGGAAAATAAACACCGTGGCCTGACCGGCCACCGGCGAATCGGGCGCTTTGGTTTTGGCCACATCGGCCATAATGGCGGCGTCGTATTGCAAAGGACCGTCGATCGCCAGATCGGGGCGTTTTTCGCGCGCCAGCCGGGTGGCTTCGCGCACTTTATCCACGTCGCTGCCGGTGCCTGACGTGCCGGTGGAGTAGGAGATCATGGCCACGCGCGGTTCGATGCCGAAGGCCGCGGCCGAGTCGGCCGACTGGATGGCGATGTCGGCCAATTGCCCGGCGTCGGGATCGGGATTGATGGCGCAATCGCCATACACCAGCACCTGTTCAGGCAACAGCATAAAGAACACCGATGACACCAGCGAACTGCCCGGCGCGGTTTTGATCAGCTGCAGCGCCGGGCGGATGGTATTGGCGGTGGTATGCACCGCGCCGGAGACCAGGCCGTCCACGTGCCCCTGTTCCAGCATCAGGGTACCCAGCACGACGTTATCCTCCAGCTGTTCCCGCGCAATCAGCTCCGTCATGCCCTTGCCCTGGCGCAGCGCCACCAGCCGCGCCAGGTAATGTCCCCGCGCGGCGGCCGGATCGATCAAATCGATTCCCGCGCCCAGCGTCACGCCCTGCGCCGCGGCGATACGGCGTATTTCATCGGGGTTGCCCAGCAGCACGCAGCGCGCGATACCACGCTCGGCGCAGATCGCCGCGGCCTTGATGGTGCGGGGTTCATCGCCTTCAGGCAAGACGATGCGTTTGGCGGCCCGCCGGGCCATTTCGGTCAGTTGATAACGGAAGGCCGGCGGCGACTGGCGGCGCGGGCGTTCAGAGACGGCGGTCAGGGAGGCTACCCACCCGGCATCGATATAGCCGGCAATATAGTCCTGCAGATTTTCAACGCGCTGATGATCTTCGGCCGGCACCTCCAGGTTGAAGTTTTGCAGGTTAAGCGAGGTTTGCCAGGTATTGGTGTCCACCATCAATACCGGCAGGCCGGTCTGGAACGCGCGCGCGCACAGCCGGCCTATCGACGGCGCGATATCATAGCCGCCGGTCAGCAGGATGGCGCCGATGTCCACGCCGTTCATGGCCGCCAGGCAGGCCGACACCAGCACTTCCGGGCGGTCCGCGCAGGTCACCAGCAGCGAGCCGGGACGAAACAGGTCGACCATGCCGGTGAGCCCGCGCGCGCAAAAGGTCACCGAACGCACCCGCCGGGTCTGGATATCGCCGGCGTTGACGATACGGGCGTTAAGGTGATGCGCCATATCGATGACGCGCGTGGCGATAAGCGCCATGCTCCAGGGGATAGCGCCCAGGATCGGCATGGGAAAATGACTGAACGGCGGCAACGCCGCATCGGCGGCGCCGTCCTGGCTGGCCTGGTCGAAGATTTCCGACAGGTCGGGACGGGTGCGGCCCTGTTCGTCCAGCGGCGCGTTGATTTTATTGATGATGACGCCCGCCACGCCGCTGTGTTTGCCGATGCCCGCGCACGCCAGCTCCAGCCGCTCCCGCAACTGCGCCGGTGTACCGGTTCCCAGCGCGGTGACCAGCACGATTTCCGCGCCCAGCGCCTTGGCGATGTCGTGGTTCAGCTGGTTGGCGAACTGGTGGCGCCGCGTCAGCATCAGCCCCTCGATCAGCACCACGTCCGCCTGTCCCAGGGCGCTGTGATAACGCGCGACGATGTCTTCCATCAGGACGTCGCGCGCATTGGATCCCAACAACATCTCGACATAGCCCATCTCCAGGGGCGGCGCGACGGCAATCGCGGAGTTGGCCCGGATGATGGCGGTGGTCTGGTCCGGCCGGCTGCTGCCGTCGCGCGGCTGGGCAACCGGCTTGAATACGCTCAGGCGTATGCCTTTGCGCTCAATGGCCCGGATCACGCCCAGGGTGACGCTGGTTAATCCGACGCTAAGGTCGGTTGGGATCAACATAATAGTACGTGGCACGGCGCAACCCCCGGCAATATTCTGGAACGCTATTTTCTCCTATTTTGTGTGAGTTATGCCGTGAGGCCGCCGACAGTTGTCGGCATAAGCCGTCTCATGTCACCGATTGCCCCGCCCCGCCGCGGACCGGCCATTGACCGTCATCACAAAACCGCAACCGGTTTCTGAAACCGGTTGCAGAAAAAAAGTCCATCAGGTATTACTCCCTACACCATGTCATAAGAGGGCCGCTGTATGCCAAAGATCCTATTGTGTTGCGCCGCCGGAATGTCCACCAGCATGGTGGTGAAAAAAATGCAGAAAGCCGCTGAAATAAAAGGACTGGACGTCGAAATAAAAGCGGTGGGGCTGGAAGAGTTTGCCGAGCAATTACCCCATTACGATTGCTGCCTGCTGGGGCCGCAGATCAAATATAAGCTCGGCGATTTCAAAATCATCGCCGATGAGCAGCATAAACCCATCGTGGTTATTAACAGTATGGATTACGGCATGATGAACGGCGAAAAGATATTAAACGACACGCTGGCGCTGCTTAACGCCTAGGAGAAACTATGTCCGGAATTAGCGCATCGGTATTTGGCGTCATTGAAAACACCATCAGTCCCATTGCGGGCAGATTATCCAGCCAGCGCCACGTAATGGCGATCAGGGATGGTTTTATTTCCGCCATGCCGTTCCTGATCGTCGGCTCCTTTATGCTGGTGTTCGCGCACCCGCCTTTTTCCGCCACCAGCGATTGGGCATTTGCGCAATGGTGGCTGCGCATGGCGGCGCAATATGAGTCGGTTATCCTCATGCCGTACAATATGACCATGGGCATTATGTCGCTGTTTATTGCCGCCGCCATCGCTTATAACCTGGCCAACAGTTATAAAATGAACGGGTTTATGGCCGCCATGTTATCGCTGATGGCGTTCATGGTGGTAGCCGCCCCGCAAACCGATAAAATGCTGCCGGTCTCCTCGCTGGGCGGCACCGGGATATTTACCGCCCTGCTGGTGGCGATTTTCGCCACCGAATTAATGCATTTTCTGCAAGTCAGGAATATTGGCTTCCATCTGCCGGAGCAGGTGCCGCCGAAAATACAGCAATCCTTTGATTTACTGATTCCGGTGCTGGCCATATTTTTTACCCTCTATCCCCTGAGCCTGTTTATCCAATCGCAGTTCGGCATGTTGCTGCCTCAAGCCATCATGGCGCTGTTCGGCCCGATTATTTCCGCCGCCGATACGCTGCCGGCGATTTTGATCGCGGTCTTGATCTGCCATTTATTATGGTTTGCCGGCATCCACGGCGCGGTCATCGTCGGCGGCATGCTGCAGGCCTTCTGGCTGACTAATCTTGGCATCAACCAGCAGGAACTGACCGCCGGCCAGCCGCTGACCCATATCTTTATCGAACCCTTCTGGCAGTTTTTTATCGTCATCGGCGGCTCCGGCTCCACCATGGGACTGGTGTTGCTTTATCTGCGCAGCCGTTCCGCCCACCTGCGGTCCATCGGCAAACTCAGCCTGGTGCCCTGCCTGTTCAATATCAACGAGCCGGTGATTTTCGGCTCGCCGGTGGTGATGAATCCGACGCTGTTTATTCCCTTTATCACCGCGCCGCTGATTAACGCCACGCTTGCGTATATCGCCACCCGCACCGAACTGGTTGGCCGGGTGATTTCCATGGCGCCCTGGACGACCCCGGCCCCCATCGGCGCGGCCTGGTCCACCGGCTGGGATCTCCGCGCGGCGCTGCTGGTGGTGGTGCTGCTGGTCGTGTCGACCCTGGTGTATTACCCCTTTTTCAAAATCTATGAACGCCAGCTGCTGGCGCAGGATCGCCCGCTGCCGCAGACCCGGCCGCAGGCGGCATAAGCCGCGCAAAGGTCATCACAATACTCACTGAGGAAGATGGATATGCATTATCAGACGTTGCCCCCTTTTCCAGCGGACTTTCTCTGGGGCGCCTCCACCTCGGCGTATCAGGTGGAGGGCGCCTGGAACGAGGACGGCAAAGGCCCGACGGTGATCGATCGGGCGCAATTCCCGCCGGCGCTGAGCGATTTCACCGTCGCAAGCGATCACTATCACCGCTTTGCCGGGGACATCGCCCTGTTCGCCGAACTGGGGCTGAAGACCTACCGCTTTTCCATTGCCTGGAGCCGGCTGTATCCCGAGGGCGACGGCGAGCTCAATCCGCTGGGTGTGGCCTTTTACCAGCGGCTGATTGATGACATTCGCCGCCACGGCATCGAACCGCTGGTGACGCTGTACCATTTCGATTTGCCCTGGGCGCTGCAGCTTCAGGGCGGCTGGTCGAACCCGCGCACCATCGCGGCCTTTGAACGCTTTGCCCGCACCGCCTTTGCCCTCTTCGGCGATCGTGTCCACTACTGGCTGACGATCAACGAACAGAACATGATGATCCTGAAAGGCGACGTCATCGGTACCCTGCCCCCCGGCACCCCCGATCCGCAAAAGACCCTCTACCAGCAAAACCACCATATGATGCTGGCGCAGGCCAGGGCGATGATCGCCTGCCATGAGCTGCTGCCGGCCGCCAAAATCGGCCCGGCGCCGAATATTTCCTGCGTCTATCCGGCCAGCCCGCGCCCGGAGGATGCGATCGCCGCCAATAATTATTCGTCCATCCGCAACTGGCTTTACCTGGATCTGGCCTGCCATGGCCGGTATAACGCGCTGGCCTGGCGTTTTATGGCGGAAAAAGGCTATCTGCCGCGCATCGCCGACGAGGACATGAACCTGCTTGCGCAGGGGCGTCCTGATTTTATCGCCTTTAATTATTATGCCTCCACCACGGTGGCGGCGGACGTGCCGCGGGAAAACGCCGCCCCGGACAACGCACGCGACATCGAGGATCAGCAATTGCCCGGCATGGATCGCGCGGTGTATATCGGCGCCGATAATCCGCATCTGGAACATAATCAGTTCGGCTGGTATATCGACCCGGTGGGATTGCGCGTGACCTGCCGGGAAATTTATGAGCGTTACCACCTGCCGCTGATCGTGACCGAAAACGGCCTGGGCGCATTTGATACGCTGGCGGCGGGCAACAAGGTGTATGACGATGACCGTATCCGGTATCTCAGCGACCATATACGCCAGTTGCGGTTAGCCCTTGCCGACGGTGTGGCGCTGTTCGGGTATTGCCCCTGGTCGGCGATTGACTTGGTCAGCACCCATCAGGGCATCGGCAAACGCTACGGCTTCGTGTATGTCAATCGCGACGAGCACGACCTGAAGGATTTGGCCCGCTTGCGGAAAAAGAGTTTTTTCTGGTACCAGCGGGTGATTAAAAGCAACGGACAGCGCCTGGAGACGGATATCGGGTATTAAGCCAGCACCCCTTCGCCGGGCGGTCATTTACCGCCCGGCGAAGGGACCGGGAATAACGGAGTCGCGCACCATCAGCCGGCCGCTAAAGGGCTTGAGCGGCGATACCCCCTTGCCGTCAAGTACGTTGACCACCTGCTCCAGCGCGCTTTCAATCATCTGCGCCACCGGCACATGCACGGTGGTCAGCGGCGGATTAAGATAAGACGCCACGGGAATATCGTCAAAACCGAGCAACGAGATCTCGCCGGGCACCGCCCGGCCGCGCTCACGCAGCGCCCTGGCAGCGCCGATGGCCATATCGTCGTTGGCGCACACCAGCGCGCTGAAGGCGGCCGCGCCGTCCAGCAGCGCCAGGCAGGCGTTAAACCCGCTGTTTAACGACCATTGACCGGCGGCGAGCAGCGATTCATTCACAGGTATGCCCGCGGCGTCCAGGGCCAGGCGGTATCCCGCCGCGCGCGCGGCGGCGGTGGGCGACCCGGCCGCGCCGGTGATAAAGGCGATGTCCCGGTGTCCCTGCGCGATGAGATACGCCACCGCCTCGCGGGCGTCGCGCTGATGATCGGCGAATACGCAATGCTCGCGGGCATGCGGCAAATCGCGGTTGATCACCAGGAACGGGATATCGTGCCGGGCGATCAGGCCCATCAACTCCGCTTCACCCAGGAAGCTCGGATAGATAATAATGGCGTCGCAGCGGCGATCCAGCAGGAACTGGATCGCTTCAAGCTCGCTGTCGACGCTGTGTTTCCCGTCCACCAGGATAAGCTGCCGGCCGTAGTTTTCGGTCATTTTGGCGGTCTGGTACAACAGTTCGCTGAAATAAGGACCGTTAAACAGGGTGTTGGTGACGATCAGGCCGATACTTTGCGAATTTTTGGTCGCCAGGCTCCTGGCCAGCAGGTTGGGACGGTAGCCGGATTCTTCAATAGCCTTGAATACCCGTTGGCGCGTTGTTTCCTTGACATAATTATCGCCCGACAGGACACGGGACACCGTGGATTTGGAGACGCCCGCCTTGATCGCAACATCCTGCATGGTAATCATTGCAAAACCCTATTCATCCCATGACTGGGGAGAAAATCGCCTGGCGCTGATTTTAGCATACCGGCCTTGCCGGGATAAGATATCCGCGCTGTTTACGGCGCTTTTGCCGCGGCGGTGGGATGAGAGGAATAGCGCCCCGGATTAAGCGCCGGCGCCGGCCCCGCCCGCGCCAGTCCGGGCCGCAGGGGGGGTTAGCCGAGCGCGGCGTCGATGGCGCGCAGCAGCCGCGGATCGTCAGCGGTGACATCGGGCGCAAACCGCGCGATAACCTTGCCCTGCCGGTTGATAAGGAACTTTTCAAAATTCCATAATACGTCCTGGCGATTGGTGGGGTCGACCCCATAGCCCTTCAGGCGCTCGCGAAACGGGCCGTCGCCGGTAGCCACCGGTTGCGCCGCGGTCAGCTGGGCGTATAAAGGATGCTGATCCTCGCCAAGCACCGATAATTTGGAAAACATCGGGAAGTGCACGTCATAGTTGACGGCGCAGAAGTCGCTGATTTCCGCGTCGCTGCCCGGTTCCTGGCCCTTGAAGTTATTGGCGGGAAAACCCAGCACTTCCAGCCCGCCGGCGCGCCGTTCCTGGTAAAGTTTTTCCAGCCCTTCATACTGCGGCGTCAGCCCACATTTGGACGCCACGTTGACCACCAGCAGCACCTTGCCGCGGTACGCCGCCAGGCTACCGGGAGTACCGTCAATGTGTTTAAGCGGTATGTCGTAAAGAGACTCGGTCATGTTTTATCCTTTTCAAATGATAGAGGGCCAGGTTTCATCGGCGGCACGCCCCGCCAGGGGAACGCCGGGCGCCGCCGGTCATGCCGCGCAAACGACCTATGACAATAGCGCGCCCGGGGCGCAGGCGCAAGGCAAGGCGCGCCGGCGGTCAACCTGACAGCGCCGGGTCCCGCGCCGGCCGTCAGGGCGCAAGCCGGCCGTTTTCAATGCAAACGGTATCGAAGGCATACAGCACCTCCGGGTCCGGCAGAGCCAGGTTCTTATCCTTGCCCTGGTATGGCAGGCGCCCCAGCAGGTCGCGCAGGATATTGACGCGCGCCGTATGTTTATCGTCGGTATGCACCACTATCCACGGCGTGGTCGGGGTATGGGTGCGGGTCAGCATGAGGTTGCGCGCCTCGCTGTACGGCTTCCACAGCTTGGTGGCCTGCTGGTCGATGGGGCTGATTTTCCACTGTTTCAGGGGATCGGTGAGACGGGATTCCAGCCGCTCCTTTTGTTCGCGCTTGCTGATATCCAGATAATATTTGATAAGCTTAATGCCCGAGCGCACCAGCAGCTGTTCAAAATCCGTCACGGTGTTCATAAATTCTTCGTACTGCTCGTCGGTGCAAAACTTCATCACGCGCTCGACGCCGGCGCGGTTGTACCAGCTGCGGTTGAACAGCACCATTTCCTGCGCCGCCGGCAGCTGCGCCACGTAGCGTTGGAAATACCATTCGGCCTGATCCCGTTCCGAGGGTTTGCCAAGGGCGACTACCCGGATTTCACGCGCGCTCAGGTGTTCGGAAATGGTTTTGATAATGCCGTCTTTGCCCGCCGCGTCGCGGCCCTCGAAGATCACCACGATTTTATCGTTGGCGCTGATGATTTCGCGCTGCAGCTTGACCAGCTCTACCTGCAGTAAATGCAGGACCTGATCGTACTCCTTGCCGGACGGGATCTGCGCGGAGGGTGATTCCTGGTCGTCGTTATGGTGCTTTTTTTTGCTCATTGTTACTCCCGATGGATGAGATTCCTGATTTCAGCCCTGAGTATGGCATTCAATTGGCCGTTGCGTGAGGATGGCGGGTTTTAATGTTTTTTATACAGAACTATCAAGCGCAAGCGTTATGATGGCGTTACTGCTGGAACAATAACCGGGGGATGCCATTGGAACTGTACACCGAGAGAATGCATTTGCGCCCCGTACGGGTAAGCGACGGCGACAGCCTGTACCGCATCTACGGCGACCCGGAAACCCAGACCTTTAATCCCGCCGGTCCCTATCCCGATCTTGCCTATGCCAAGCGGGTGCTGGCCGGCTGGCTGACCCATTGGCAGGCTTTCGGTTTCGGCACCTGGGCGATTAAGCTCAACCGCGGGCCGGAGGCGATTATCGGCTTTGGCGGCCTGAGCGTGCGCCCCTTGGGCGACCGGGTCATCAATAACCTGGGTTACCGGTTCGCGGCCGATGCCTGGGGAATGGGCCTTGCCACCGAATTTGCGCGGGCGGCGGTCGCCGCCGGCTTCGGCGCGCTCGGGCTCGCGGAGATCTCCGCCACCGTCCGGGAAAACCATCTGTCGTCGCAGCGGGTGCTGATTAAAGCGGGACTCGTACGGGCCGGCAGCATTGACGATGTGCCGGGCCACGTACCCAGCCTGCTGTTCACGCTGCGCGCTGGCGACTATGATCCCGGCAAAAACGCGGCAGACGACCCTCCCGGGCGATAGCGCGGCCAGTACGATGTTGTCCTTGACAGCCGCTGGAATTCCCGATAATTTGCCACTTTATAAAACACTTTTATAAAGTCGTCCTGCCCGCCGCCCCGGCACACAATAGCGCGGCGACAGACTCTGGAGCGCGGATGAGCATCAAAATGATTGCGGTGGATATGGACGGCACGTTCCTGGACGACGGCAAAAATTATGACCGGCAGCGATTCAGCCGGCAATACGACAGCCTGCGCCGGCGGGGCGTAAAGTTTGTGGTGGCCAGCGGTAATCAGTACTACCAGCTGATCTCCTTTTTCCCCGACATTGCCGGTGAAATCGCCTTTGTCGCCGAGAATGGCGCCTACGTCGTCAACGGCGGCCAGGAAGTGTTCTGCGGCGAGTTCAGCCGGGAACACTATGAAAGGATCTTGGCCGTGCTGGCGGAGATACCTTATCTGCACACCGTCGTCTGCGCCAGGGAAAGCGCCTATCTGCTTAACAGCGTCGCACCGCACCTCTACCGGCGGATCAACCGTTATTATCATCGCCTGGCGGGGGTAGATAATTTTTCCGCCGTCACCGGCACGATATTTAAATTTGCGCTCTCGCTGCCCGATGAAAAATTACCCGGGTTTATCCGTTTTATCGCCGCTGAACTGGAGGGCATCGTCACCCCGGTATCCAGCGGCCATGGGTCGGTCGATCTGATTATTCCCGGCCTGCATAAGGCCAACGGGCTGCGGATACTTCAGCGGCTATGGCATATCTTGGATGATGAGGTGGCGGCCTTCGGCGACGGCGGCAACGACCTCGAAATGCTGCAACAGGCGGGCTACGGCTACGCCATGGCCAACGCGCCGGACACGATCAAAGCGGCGGCCCGTTACCTCGCCGCCTCGAATAATGAGGCCGGCGTATTAGGCATTATCGACGACATTTTGCTGCCCGCCCCGCCCTTCGCCTGAGAACCGCCGTTTTTCGTGTTCGATCAGCCACTGCTTGCGCCATAAGCCGCCGCCGTAGCCGGTCAGGGTGCCGTCGGCGCCGATGACCCGGTGGCAGGGTATCAAAATGGCAATCTGGTTGGCGCCGTTGGCCCGGGCCACCGCCCTGGTCGCGGTGGGACGCGCGATGGCGGCGGCCACCGCCGAATAGCTTCTTACCTGGCCCGCGGGGATGGCGCGCAAGGCATCCCAGACCCGGCGGGTAAATAGCGATCCATGCTCGGCCAGCGGCGTGGCGAAGCGGCAGGATGCGCCGGCGAAATAGTCGTTCAGCTCGCGCTCCAACTGGTCGGTGACCGGCGTGCTATCCATCACGATCTCCGAGGCGGTGAGGTTCCTGAGCCGGGTGAGTTCCGCGGGCAACGCCGGGCGATCGGCAAACTCCAGCAGGTGCAGCGCCTGCTGGTCCGCCACCGCCAGCATGGAGCCGAGCGGGGTGTCCAGCCAGCGGCTTTTCAGAAACCGGTGCCGCCGGGCCTGGCTGGGATTCATGCCCAGGTGCCGGGTAATGGCGGCGCGAAAACCGCTGCCCGATTCAAAGCTGGCCTCCAGCTGGGCCTCGATGACGTCCGCCCCCATCGTCAGTTGGTGAATGCCCTTGCCCAGCCGGCGCAGCCGCGCCATCTCAAGAAAGGTGACGCCAAACTGGCGTTTAAACGCCCGCCTTACGGTGGAGGGATCCAAACCCGCCGCGGTCAGGTCGTCTTCCGACCATTTTTTTTCCGGGTCGCTTTCCAGGCGGGCCAGCAGCATGCCCAGGGTTTTATCCCGCGCGCCGAACAACGACAGGGGCTGGCACCGTTTGCACGGTCTGAAACCCGCCTCCATGGCCTCGACCACGGTGGCGTAAAAAACGGCATGTTCTTTTTTGGGCTTGCGCGCCGGGCAGGTCAGGCGGCAAAACACGCCGGTGCTTTTGACCCCCACGAACGCAAAACCATCATAGACCGGGTCGCGCGCCAGCAGCGCGGCGTATAGCGTATCCACATCAGGCAGTTCAAAAAACATCGCGATCGGCACCCTGTAACCCAACATAAGCGCCATCTTAAAGGAATGTATTTTTGCCGACGACATTTTTCGGGCGTTGATTTTTTTGCCCGATCCGCGCGGCGACGCCCCTAGTATCGCGCCGCCAGCCGGCGGGCGAACCGGGCCACGCACTCCAGGCCGTGCGGCCAGGCGCCAAAACCGGACTGGGCGTTGATATGGCCGGCCTCCCCCACATCCACCAGTTCGCTGCCCCAGGCGTCGGCCCAGTATTGCGCGCGCGGGAACGCCAGCAGTGGATCGTTATGGCTGGCGAACATCAGGCTGGGCACCGGCAGCAGTACCGGCAGGATGCGATCCTCGATTTCAAAGCGCACCGGCTCGGCGGGCGCCACCAGGACGACCCCGGCTATTTGGCCGGCGCAGCGGCTGGCATAATACCAGGACGACAACGCGCCAAAGCTATGGCCTATCAGCAATGCCGGCGGCGCCGGTGCGTCCAGCGCGCGCCTGATGGCCGTTTGCCAGCCGTCGAGATCCGGCTGCAGCCAGTCGCGCTGGGCAATACGCCGCCAGGCGGGAAACGCCCGCTGCCAGCAGGTTTGCCAATGCTCGGGGCCGCTGTCGTTGATGCCTGGCACCAGTATCACGCGCAGCGGCGCATAAACGTCGGCGGCGGGCGATTGGCCGTCGGCGGCCCGCGGCGGATAAACGCCCGGCCCAGAGCGCGCCGTATCGCCGGGCGCGGCGCGTTCTGGCCCAGGCTGCCCGTTCACGGCCCGTTGCTGCGCCGGCCGGCGAAGGTTCATGCCGGGAACCGCGCCAGCACGGACATGACCGCCAGCAGATCGGCGCTGCCCCCGGGGCTGAGATTGCGCCGCGTCAGCGCGCGATCCATGACCTCCAGATCCTGCTCGCGCCAGCCGTCCGCCAGCAGCCGCCGGGCATAGCCGCGCACAAACCGCAGCCCGCCGAGGCCGCCGCGCGCCACCAGATTGGTATCGGGATTATGGGCCATCAGCACCAGCAGGCAGTGCAGCAGCGCGCTTTCTCTTTCCGTCCCCACCGCCAGCAGCCGATCCCAGGCCGGCAGGGCATGATCGCGCACGGTGGCGAATCCGCGGGCGGCCTCGCCCCGCGCGCCGGTCAGGCCATGGCGCAGGTAAATATGCTCGCCCACGGTAGCCGCCCGGCGGCAACCGGCCAGTTCCGTCGCCACCAGCCGGGCGCAGATCGCCGCCACGTCGGCGCATAACCCGCTGCGGGTCAACGCCTGCCCCATCCCGCTCAGGCGCCCGGCGGCGACGCACAGCAAGCCCAGGGAAAAAATTCCCCCTTTATGGGTATTGACGCCGCCGGTAGCGGCAAACATGGCGTGCTCGCAGGCCAGGCCGGTGGGGCGGATTTCAGCCAGTACCCGCTCCGCCGGCATACCGGCGCACCGCCCGCCCAACGCGATAAACCGGCCGAACCAGGGCGCGATGGCCGTTATGCTTTGCATAAACAGCGGCAAATCCATATCGCGGTGCGCGCCGTTGTTGCGGCCGTCCACCAGCCCGGGTTTTGGCGTCAGCATCACTTCCTCGCGCAGCGCGGCGGCGGCCAGCAGATCAAGCGCTGGCGGCGGCGCGGCCTGACGGCCGGCGTCATCCCATATCATTGGCGACGCGGATGGCGCAGCCCATACCGGGTAGCCGGCGCCGGCCGTCCGAACGCCGTTATCAGCGGGCAAAATAAGCATCCAGCAGCCCCTCTATTTTAGCAATAACCTCTTCCTGCGGATGGCGGCGCGACCGCGCGCAGGCATGGGCGGGCTGGTCGCACAGCAAACACGGCCGTCCCGCCTGATCAAGGGAGCGGCGGCCGATAACGCCGCCGGCCGGGGAAAGCACATCAATATCCCACAGCCGCCCCAGGGGATGCTCCTGCTCTAGCGCCACCGTGGCGGCCTTGATTTCCACGGCGGCATGATCCACCGCCCAAAATGCCTCCGGACCGGTGTCCGGCCACCACACCGCGCGCGCCAGCACCGGCCAGCCGCGCTGCGCCAGCAGCGCGTCGCAGGCCGCCAGCGCGGCGCGCATCGAGCGCCGGTAGCGGGCCGAATCCTTCACCGGGCCAGGCGACACCAGGGTCAATGAAATAAGCGGGCGCCGGTGGCGCGTGAGCCATTCCGTTTGCCGCGCGGCGCGCAGATCCCGGGCCGTCAGCAATTCCTCCAGCGAAACGGCGAACTGCAGTGAATCGGCGATCGTCATTTAGCTGTCCTCTTGAACCTGGCGCACCACGTCAATGACGCTGCCGTCACGATAGCGGATAACGCCGACAATGCGCCGGGTAAACGCGATGGCCTTCGGCTCGCCGGTCAACCCCACCGCCCGTTGATAAAGCTGTTCGATATCCAAGACCTCCAGACCGGCGTCCACCAGACGCTGGCGCACTTCCGGCCGCGCCGGATTGACGGCAATCCCCTGATCGGTCACCAGAACGTCGATGCTCTCGCCGGGCGTCACCAGGGTGGTGACCCGGCGCACTACGGTTGGGATCCGGCTGCGCGTCAGCGGCGCCACCACGATGGTCAGGTTGGCGGCGGCGGCCACGTCGCAGTGCCCGCCGGACGCGCCGCGCATCACCCCGTCGGAGCCGGTTATCACATTGACGTTAAACGCCAGGTCGATTTCCAGGGCGCTTAAAATCACGATATCCAGCTGGTCGCAGCAGGCGGCCTTGGCGCCGGGATTGGCATAGACGTTGGTGGAGATCTCGATATGATTGGCGTTGTGCTCAAGGGAGGCCGCCGCCTGGCCGTCGAAGGATTGCGTATCCAGCAGCCTGGCGATCAGGCCCTGCTCAAACAGATCGACGATGCTGCCGGTAATGCCGCCCAGCGCAAAGCGCGCCGCGATACCCAGGCGTTCCATTTTCTGCGCCAGGAAGCGGGTGCAGGCGGTGGAGGATGCGCCGGAGCCGGTCTGGAGGGAAAAACCCTCGACAAAATAGCCGGAGTGTTCGATGACATCGGCGGCGGTGCGGGCAATCATCAGCTCGCGCGGATTACTGGTCACGCGTGCCGCCCCCACGCTTATCTTGGCCGGGTCGCCCACCTGATCCACCGTCACGATATAATCCACCTGATCCTGCCCCAGGCTGGCCGGCATATTGGGAAACGGCACCAGCGCCTCGGTAAGCAGCACCACTTTGCGGGCAAACTGCGCGTCCACCATGGCGTATCCCAGCGAACCGCAGCGGGATTTGCCTTGGGTGCCGTTGGCATTGCCGAACTCGTCGCTGCAGGGCACGCCCAGAAAGGCCACATCTATCTTCAGCTCACCGTCCTGCAGCAGTTTCACCCGGCCGCCGTGGGAATGGATTTGCACCGGTTCTTCCATCAGGCCGTGGGAAATGGCGTCCGCCAGCTTGCCGCGCATGCCGGAGGTATAAATTTTGCTGATGACGCCGGCGCGGATCGGCTCGATCAGCGCATCGTTGCAGGTCATCAGCGAGCTGGAGGCCAGCGTCAGGTTTTTAAATCCCAGCCGGGCCAGCGTCTCGACCACCCGGTTGATCACCATATCGCCCTCACGGAAGGCATGGTGAAAAGAGATGGTCATGCCGTCCCGCAGGCCGCTGCGCTCGATGGCCTGCTCCAGGCTGGCGCACAGTTTACGCTGGTGTTTGGCCTGGCCGTCGGCCAGCCACGGCGTAAGGCTGTTGGCATGGCTGAACGGCGCCAGCGGCGGCAAATGGCGGTACTGCGCCTGTAAATCGTCTGTTACGTCACTCATTAGGTATTCCTGTCATTCTGTTAACGTGAAAACACTTACCGCCGCACACCGGAAGCCCGGGCGCGCTCCAATACCACCTGGGCATGGTTGATAATGGGGCCGTCAATCATCTTGCCGTTAAGTGAAATCACCCCCAGCCCGTTGCGTTCGCCTTCTTCGGCCGCCTGGATGACGCGCTCGGCGTAATCCACCGCTTCCTGGGTGGGCGCGTAGGCGTTGTGCAGCAGTTCAATCTGGCGCGGGTTAATCAGCGATTTGCCGTTAAAACCCATTTTGCGCACCAGATCGACCTCGCGCAGGAAACCGGCATCGTCGTTGATATCGGCATAGACCACGTCAAAGGCGTCGATCCCGGCGGCGCGGGCGGCGTGCAGCACCGCGCAGCGGGCATAGAACAGTTCCGTGCCGTCGCCGCGCTCCGTTTGCATATCCATGACATAATCGAACGCCGCCAGCGCGATGCCGATAAGCCGGGGCGAGCAGCGGGCTATCGCCACCGCATTAATAACGCCGATGGCGGATTCGATAGCCGCCATAATGCGGGTGGATCCAACCTCGCGCCCGCATTCGCGCTCGATGCGCTCGATATGGGTTTCCAGCTCGTGGATATCCTCCGGACTGTCGGTTTTAGGCAGTCGCACCACGTCGGCGCCGGCGCGAACCACCGCCGCCAGATCCTTCAGGCCGAAGGGCGTATTCAGCGGATTGATGCGCACCACGGTTTCGATATCGCGGTACATCGGGTGCTGCAGCGCATGGAATACCAAAATGCGCGCACTGTCCTTCTCGCGCAGGGACACCGCGTCCTCCAGATCGAACATGATGGAGTCAGGACGGTAGATAAAGGCGGTGGACAACATGGCGGCGTTGGCGCCGGGGATAAACAGCATACTGCGGCGAAGCTTTTTCATGACAGGTGTTCCCATTGGATGCGATCGGCCCCGGCGGCCCGGAGCACCGCCGTCTGCACGCGGGCGCGGATCACGCAGTCCAGCGCCCCTTTATCGTCGATAATGATCAGTCCTTCTTTGACATCCATGGCCGCCAGCGTCGCGTCGATCACCCGGCGGATCTGCGCGCCGAACTGCTTTATCACCTCGCTGTTGATCACCACGCTTAATTCGCCGCTGTTAGGCGCGACCTTGACCAGCAAATCGCTGGACTCAAAGGTGCCCGCCAGGGCCTCTTGTATGATTTTCATAATGCGTTCCTGATTAAAAAACACGGCTAAATAAAAGGTCCCGGGCCACATTACGCGCCCGTTGCGCAGATCCCGGCCAGCGGCCTCGTCTCGCGCCGGCAAAGATAAGCAAAGGTGCTCGGCGGGACGAGGTCGCGGATGCGCGCCATTTGCCGTTGCGAAAGCAGCGCCCGCACCTCGGAAGCTGATATCGCCCGGCCCGGCGCATGGCATGCGCGCGCGATCTCCACTACCCGCAACGGCGGCTGCGCCGCGCGATCCGGGTCTTCGAGCCACTCGTGCATATCGTGGTTATATTGATGGGTCACCGGGCAATAGGGCTCGGTGCCGACATAACGGTGGGTAATGCCCAGCGGCGGCGCGATATAATGACGGAAAATCAGTAAATCCATGGCGCTGTAGGTTTTGCCCACCAGCCCGGCGTCACGCAGGAAGTAGCCGGGAAAGGTGGCGCGCGAGATCAGGTAGTCGGACCCGTCATGCACCGTCACGTTGGCCAGATGCGCCACGCCCTGGCGCACCATGTCCAGGCGCGCGGCATACGGAAACAGCGACACGTCTTCGCGCACCACAAAGATATGCACCCAGGCGCAGGCGGCGGCAGCCTGTTCCGCCAGATAGCGGTGGCCGAGGGTGAAGGGGTTGGCGTTCATCACCACCGCGCCGATGGGCGCGCCCGGCCGGTAATATTGCGCAAGCGAACGGCTGTAGCGCCGCACGCCCACCGGCGTATTTTCCATCAGCACCGCCACCTGGCCCGTCTGCGCCAGGGGGTAAAAACCGCAGCCGCGAAATACGCCGATGTTCGCCGGCCGGGTATACAGGAACAGATGGAAATGGCCCTGGCGTATGGCCAGTTGCTCCACCTCGCCCACCAGCCGTGCGCTCAGGTTATCGCCCCGGTAATCCGCCGCCACCGCGACGCATTTGATCACATTTCCCGCAATGCCGGCGCATCCCACCAGCCGCCCGCCGCTGCGGGCCACCACGAATCTGGCGATATCCGCGTCCATGCCCAGAAGACTTGCCTCCAGCAACGCGCGCACGTCCGCCAGGTTATCGCGCGGGTGGTTAACGGTCAGCACGGAAAAGTCCAGGGGGTCCCGATCGTACATACAGTTTTTCCTATCATGGAGTAAAAAGCCGGCGGCGCAGGCGCGGCGCTACGCGGCGATATGGGACGCCGCGGCGGCCGTGGGCCGCTGCGCGTCGATGACCATATTGCGCAAATGGCCGATATTTTCTATTTCGACCTCGATGCAGTCGCCGGCCTTCATAAACAGCGGCGGCGTGCGTTTTTTACCGACGCCGCCCGGCGACCCGGTAATAATCACATCGCCGGCATTCAGCCGGGTAAAGGTGCTGATATATTCAATCAGCTCGGCGATGCTATGGATCATGCTGCGGGTATTGTCGTCCTGCACCATCAGGCCGTTAAGCCAGGTCCGGATGCTGAGCGCATGGGGATCGGGGATTTCGTCGGCGGTGGTCAGGTAGGGTCCGAACGCGCCGGTCCGCCGCCAGTTCTTGCCGGCGGTGAACCAGGTGTGCTGCCAGTCGCGGGCGGAGCCGTCCATATAACAGCTGTAGCCAGCGACATGGGATAAGGCGCGATCGGCGGGGATATCCTCGCCGCCCCGGCCGATAATCACCGCCAGTTCCCCCTCGTAATCAAACTCCGCCGAATGGCTGGGTTTTTCGACCGGCGTGCCGTGCCCGGTCTGTGAATCGGCAAAACGCACGAAGAGGGTGGGCGCCGGATTCATTTCATTGAACTCCCGGCGTTTGGCGGCATAGTTCATGCCGACGCATAAAATTTTGTCCGGATGTTCGATTACCGGCAGGAACGTCAGCCCGGCGAGGGCAATATCCGCCGGCGCGCCGGCCAGTTCGCGGGCCAGGGGCAGCGCGTTGCCCGCCAGCAGGGCCTTCAAATCCGGATAACGCTGGCCGAAACGACGGCCCAGGTCCACGATGCCGCCGGGCGTGACGATGCCGTAGCTTTTGGTGCCCTGATGAAGATAACTTGCGAGTTTCATAAACATTCCTGTGTTAACTACCGGCGCCGGCGCCGGTTCAGAGAATAAAATTGCCCAAGACCAGCAACGCGACCGAGACATTGATGGCACCGCCGATGCGGGTGGCAATCTGGGCGAACGGCATCAGCGCCATGCGGTTGCCGGCGGTGAGGATGGCCACGTCGCCGGTGCCGCCCTGCCCGCTCTGGCAACAGGAGACGATGGCCACGTCGATGGGGTGCATGCCGATTTTTTTGCCCACCAGGAAACCGGTGCCGACCAGGGTGCCGACGGTGCTGACTATCACCAGCAGGTTGGTCAGGGTGAAGGCGTTGACCAGCTCTTGCCAGGGGGTGATGGCCACGCCCACGGCAAACAGGATCGGATAGGTCACCGATGTCTGGAAGAATTTATATACCACCTGCGAGCCTTCCAGCATGCGCGGCGATACGCCGTGGGCCAGTTTGATCAGCACCGCGATAAACAGCATGCCCACCGGCGCCGGCAGGCCGATAAGCTTATAGCCCAGCATGCCCACCATATAGAGCAGCACGGCCAGCAGCGCGCCGGCGGCAATGGTGGTCACGTCGGTTTTACCGGCGGCGGCCTGGGCCGGTTCCGCGTCGGCGGCGTCTTGCGCGCCGGGCCTGGTGGGCATCAGGTTGCCTTCGCCGGTGAGGTGGGGATAACGCTTGCCCACGCGGTTAAGGCAGCCGGCAATCACAATGGCGGTCAGGCCGCCGAGCATCACAATCGGCAGGATGCGGCCAAGCGCCACTCCCTGCTCCATGTGCAACAGCGAGGCGTAGCCGATGGAGAGCGGAATGGCGCCCTCGCCGACGCCGCCGGCCATGATGGGCAGGATCAGGAAAAAGAAAATCTGGAACGGCGGCAGGCCGAGCATCAGCCCGACGCCCATGCCCACCAGCATGCCTGCCACTTCGCCGCACAGCATCGGGAAAAAAATGCGCAGGAATCCCTGGATCAGCGTGCGCCGGTTCATGCTCATGATGCTGCCGACAATAATGCAGCAAATATAGAGATAAAGAATATTGGTGGTTTTAAAAAACGCGGTGGTGGAAGCGACCACGACATCGGGTAATAACCCGTAATGCACCAGCGCCGAAGGAATAAAGGTGGCACAGATGGCGGCGGCCCCCATTTTACCGATAATCGGCAGTCGTTTGCCGAATTCACCGCAGGCGAAGCCAAAAAATGCCAGCGTGGCCACCATTACCACGATATCGCTGGGTAATTTCCCGCTCAGGCAATCAATGCCGATCAGCGCCCCGGCCAATAAAAATAGCGGCAGGGGAATAATACCTACTTTCCAGGTATCCAGGATATGCCACCATTTTTCCTTTGCGGAAATTTTTTTTGCGTGTGTTGTATCCGCGACAACAATATATGAATCATCTGTCGTGCTCATTATCTGCCCCTTTATCAATTAGTGCAGGCATAATAAAGACCAGTACGCATGAAATATGTGATTGCATTCAAATTAAAACCGCTATTTTAAAGGCATTTAAGATTTTAATGGTTTTAATTATTTCATGTACAATCAATAGATTCAATTTAACGCCATGAAGTTTTAATGGTGTCTATGGCGTTAATGGTTTTTAGTGTTTTAATGGTTTTAATTCCCGGCAAGGGTATATGTTAATGAAAGGTGATGGGAATGTATTATATTTACCTGATGCTATTTTTAATCGCGGGACGAGGAAGGCTAAAGCATTGCCAGGCTGTGTTTGCGATCACATTTTGCGGGGCAGCCCCTTACAGCCTTTTTTAATCATGATAAGCTGAATTATCAGGTAATCATTCTTCCTATGGCCGAAGTATATTATGCGCGTGAGAATCTCATTCCATATAAAGCTTTTTATAAGCCTTATCGTTTTTTTCTCGCTGCTGCTTACGCTGATAGGTATTTATTATTACTACGATCTCGATAAACAACTGTATGCGGAAATCGGTGCGCGGGCCCAGGTGCAGGCGCGGGAAATCGCCATGATCCCATCGCTGATAGACGCGGTCAAAATCAAGGATATAGCCGCAATCGCCGCCCTGATGGACACCTTGGCCCAGCGCAGCGACGCCAGTTATATCGTTATCGGCGACCAGCAGGGGCTGCATTTGTATCATTCGCGTTATCCGGAGCAGGTGGGCAAGTCGATGATCGGCGGGGATAATAGCGAAGTGCTGGCGGGGAAAAATATTATCTCCATTCGTAAAGGCGGTCTGGGCATATCCCTGCGCAGCAAAGCGCCTATTTTCGACAAGCATAATAATATTATCGGCATCGTCTCCATTGGCTATTTGAAAACGCATATCGACACCCTCAGCGCCGGCAAATTGGTTAACATACTGCTGGTGGCATTACTGTTGCTGCTGGCGTTGTTTATCTTTTCATGGTGGTTTTCCAATACCATGAAAAAGCAAATGTTCTCACTGGAGCCGCGGGAAATCGGTTTATTGGTGCGCCAGCAAAAGGCGCTGCTGGAATCGATCTTCGAAGGGGTGATAGCCATTGATAAAGAATACAGGATTGCGCAAATTAACCGGGCGGCAAAATTATTATTATCCCTGTCGGCCACCTCGCGCGAACTGCGCGGCCGCCCTTTGTCGGCGGTAATTAAACCCATCGCTTTCCTCGCTGAACACACCATGCTGGCCGGCGACACCCATGACGAAATATGCCTGTTCAACGACGTCACGGTTATCGCCAGCCGGGTAAGGATCATGCTGGAAGGCAAGTTGCAGGGGTGGGTGATCAGTTTCCGCGACCAAAAGGATATCGATAGCCTGAGCATTCAACTCAGCCAGGTGAAACGTTATGCCGACAACCTGCGCATCCTGCGGCATGAACAGCTGAACTGGACCGCCACGCTTGCCGGTTTGCTGCATATGAAACGTTACGACGAAGCCATCCATTATATTGAAGCACAATCGGAAAGCGCCCAGGAAATACTCGATTTCATCTCCGCGCGGTTCTGCTCGCCGGCGCTGTGCGGCCTGCTGCTGGGAAAATATGCCGGCGCCCGCGAAAAAGGCGTGCAGTTGCTGTTCGACCCGGCCTGTCATTTAACCCGCATTCCTCCCCGCCTGCGCGACACCGAATTAATGTCGGTGGTCGGCAATATCCTCGACAACGCCATTGAAGCGACCCTGCAGCGCGAGGGCGAGCATTACCCGATCGAAGTCTATATCGTTGGCGGCGACCGGGAACTGGTGATTGAAATCGCCGATCAGGGTATCGGCATCGCGCAGGACAACGTCGAACGCATCTTTACGTTTGGCGTGACCACCAAACTTCATGGCGACCATGGCCTGGGTCTGCATCTGGTCGCCAGCTACGTCCACCACGCCGGCGGCGCGATAGAAGTCTCCGCCAACCAACCCTACGGGACGGTATTTTCCGTATTTATACCCGTAACCAGCCTTGCGACCACGGTGGGCCCCCTCACCCCGGATGAACCTTATTATGCAACCTGAAATTTTTGACGTGCTTATTGTTGAAGATGAAAGCTCACTGGCGCGGCTGCATGCCGATTTTATCGATAACCACGACAAGCTCCGGCTGGTGGGCGTTGCCGGTACGTTGAAAGAAGCGCGCGAACAGCTGCTGCAAAAACGTCCCCGGCTGATATTGCTGGATAATTATCTCCCCGACGGCCAGGGTATCTCGCTTATCGACAGCGAACTGCTGCGCGGGCTTGAGTGCTCGGTGATTTTCATTACCGCCGCCAGCGACATGAACACCTGCAGCCAGGCCATCCGCTGCGGCGCGTTCGACTATATTCTGAAACCGGTATCCTGGAAGCGCCTGCGTCATTCCCTGGAGCGTTTTATCCAGTTTGCTTTGACTCAGCGGGCGTTTAAGGTGGTGGATCAGCAAAATGTCGATATCCTCTACCAGCTCCAGTCGAAAACCTTCAGTCAGGAGGCCGGCAGCAAAGGCATCGAGGAAAATACCCTCGGTCTGGTAAAGCAGATATTCAGCGCCGGTGACAGTGATTTACTTTCGGTTGACGATATCGTCGGCCGCACCGGGCTGAGCAAAACCACCGCTCGCCGCTATCTGGAATATTGCGTTGACACCGGGTTCCTCGGCGTGGAAATGCGCTATGGCAATATCGGTCATCCGCGGCGCTTATATCGCCGCGCTCCGCCGGACGCGCAACCCGGCGCGCAGTAGCATAGCCATGGCGCGCCGGGCCCGTCGATACCGCGGGGTTACAATGGTTCCGTCTGCGCCTCCACCACCGCCAGCGCCACCATATTGACGATACGCCGCACCGAGGCCACCGGCGTGAGGATATGCACCGGTTTCGCCACCCCCATCAGCACCGGCCCGACGGTAACGCCTTCGGAAGAGGACACCCGCAGCAGGTTATAGCTGATGCGCGCGGCCTCCATATTGGGCATGATCAGGATGTTGGCCGCGCCCTTGAGCGGGCTGTCCGGCATCAGGTCGCGGCGAATGCTTTCCACCAGCGCCGCGTCGCCGTGCATCTCGCCGTCAATTTCCAAATCGGGCGCCATCTGGTTGACCAATTGCAGGGTCTTGCGCATCTTGCGCGCCGCCGGGCAATCCGAACTGCCGAAACTGGAGTGCGACAGCAACGCCACCTTGGGCTCGATGCCGAACCGCCGCACCGTCTCGGCCGCCATCAGGGTAATTTCCGCCAGTTGCTCCGGCGTCGGGTCGTCATTGACATAGGTATCGGCGATAAAGGTATTGCCGCTGGGCAGCAGCAGCGCGTTCATCGCGCCGGCCACATGCACGCCCTCGCGATAGCCGAAGACCGATTCCACCACCGCAAAGTGCTCTTGATAACTGCCGACGGTGCCGCAGATCATTGCGTCGGCCTCGCCGCGCCGCACCATAATGGCGGCTATCAGCGACGGATTGCCGATCAGCGCCCGCTGCGCCTGCTCGGGCGAGACGCCCTGGCGTTTCATGATCTGGTAATATTCGCCCCAGTACTCCTTAAAACGCGGGTCGGATTCATTGTTCACCACTTCAAAATCCTTGCCGGCGATAATCTGCAGGCCCAGCTTTTGCAAGCGCATCTCGATAACGCTCGGGCGGCCGATCAGGATCGGCAGCGCCAGCTTCATGGTGACCATTTCCTGGGTGGCGCGCAGTACGCGTTCCTCCTCCCCTTCCGCCAGCACCACGCGTTTCAGCTGTTTGCGCGCCTGGGCGAAAATCGGCCGCATAAACAGATTGGTTTTATAGACGAATTCGGTCAGTTTTTCGGTATAAGCGTCGAAATCCTTGATGGGACGGGTCGCCACGCCGGAGTCCATCGCTGCGCGCGCCACCGCCGGGGCAATCTTGACGATAAGCCTTGGGTCGAAGGGTTTGGGAATAATATACTCCGGCCCGAACGACACATCCTGGTCGCCGTAAGCGGAAGCCACCACATCGCTTTGCTCGGCCAGCGCCAGATCGGCGATGGCGCGCACGCAGGCCAGCTTCATTTCCTCATTGATGGTGGTGGCGCCCACGTCCAGCGCGCCGCGAAAAATAAACGGGAAGCAAAGTACGTTATTGACCTGATTGGGATAGTCGGAGCGGCCGGTACAGATAATGGCATCGGGGCGCACCGCCTTCGCCAGCGGCGGCAGAATTTCCGGCTCGGGATTGGCCAGCGCCAGAATCAGCGGCCGCGGCCCCATGGTCTTCACCATAGCCTGGGTCAGCACGCCGGGGCCTGAGCAGCCCAAAAAGATATCGGCGCCGGGGATGGCGTCCGCCAGGCTGCGCATGCCGTTATCCTTGATGGCGTAGGCGGCCTTGGTTTCCGCCATGTTCTCTTCCCGGCCCTCGAAGATTACGCCGCGCGAATCGCAAACGACGATATTATGACGCTGCAGCCCCAGCGCCACCAGTAGGTTCAGGCAGGCGATGGAGGCGGCGCCGGCGCCGGAGACCACCAGCTTGACGTCGCTCATATTCTTTTCCACTACCCGCAGGCCGTTCAATACCGCGGCGGTGCAGATGATGGCGGTGCCATGCTGATCGTCGTGGAATACCGGGATTTTCATGCGTTCACGCAGTTTTTTCTCGATATAAAAACATTCCGGCGCCTTGATATCCTCCAGGTTGATGCCGCCGAAGGTCGGCTCCAGGGCGGCGATCACCTCGATAAGCTTATCGGGATCCAGCTCATCCACCTCGATATCAAACACATCGATGCCGGAAAACTTCTTAAACAAAACGCCCTTGCCTTCCATCACCGGTTTGCCGGCCAGGGCGCCGATATTCCCCAAGCCCAGCACCGCGGTGCCGTTGGAGATAACCGCCACCAGGTTGCCGCGCGCGGTATATTTAAACGCGGCCAGCGGATCCCGGGCGATCTCCAGGCATGGCGCCGCGACGCCCGGCGAATAGGCCAGCGCCAGATCGTGCTGGGTGGCCAAGGGTTTGGTCGGGGAAACCTGGATCTTGCCGGGCTGCGGGAACTGATGAAAATCCAAAGCGCTTTGTTTTAGCTGTTCGTCCATTGTAGGATCCCTTGTATTCTCTTAAGACTTGTAAAGGAATGGTTCGACGTTAGATCCCCTCTAGTATAAAGAGCGCGCACAGTCAAACTATGAAGCAAGGCATAGTCTGCATAACATTATGAGACACGTATCACGTCCAGAAAATAAAACACTTTTTCATTATCTATTTCCCTTCAGGGTAGCATAACCAAAACATATTGGCGGAAAGGCATGATCTACACCCCGGCGCGCAATTCCACCTGTCCGCCGGGTCCCCTAACCCGTCCGGAGATATCCCGTTGCCGTACTGTTTTACCCGGGACAACTAATATGTATACCTCTTCGTGTTTCGCTTTGAGGAATACACCCATGCAAAAAGGACTTCCGCTCACTTCACCTCCCTGTTCTGGTCCTTATCAGTCCGTTCCCCAAGCGGATCAGGCACAGAAAAGCCCTGTGCCTGGGAAAACGGCATTTTCACACCGTCTTGACGTTGCCTCCTGTTCCTCTGAACAGGTTGCCCTGAAATTACCATCGGATACCCGCCGGCCGGCCGGCCAAACCAGGTCTTACTGGAAGATCTGGCTCGCGGGCGTTGCCGTTCTGGGCGGCGCGACCTGTGCTTACGGCTCTTTTCTTCGCTGGCGGTCGGGAAATATCGACGGCGGCCTGGCAGGCGCCGGCGTGCGGGACAATCTTCTTCCTTACCCGTTAGCGTTGGGTGCGCTAAACAGTACAGACCTGAATAGGCTTATGCCGCTTGCAACGTTGCCGGAGGATACAGCATCGTCATCACGCGGACTTAACCCCTATCGCGGCCATGTTACGACGCGTGGGGACGGGGCGTTCGCAGCCGAATTGCACAATAAGAACAAACAAATTATTCGATTTCTCAAGAAAACCCATTATCTGGATAAAGGTAAGAAACCGCATGAATTCAGTAAGGTGGAGATAACCGCCGCGGTTGCCAAATACCTATCTTTCGCGGAGCCGAAGGATAAAAAATCTATCGCCCGGCTGCTGCTGAACGCCGCCAATTTTTATGACGCCCATAAGAACGACACATTATCATCGGAACAAGCCGGCTCAGTCATCGGGCAGTGGCTTTTCGACAATATACTGGGAACATCACCCGATATGGCAATGGCGATAAGTGTCGCTAACGCCAGCTACCCTTTTATGTTTACCATCGACAGCATAAGGTACTTGCTTTCCTCTGAGGGCTTACAAGCGGAAGGGAAAGTGGATTTTAATATCTTGACTGAAACGGACCAGGCGATATTAAAAAACAAATGGGACAGCGAGGTATGCAAACACATCCCCCTATTGACTTATTATGGTCGTGACCCACAGGTAAAACACTTATCCCTGGATGATTTTGAATTCGCCTCGCTGTTCTCCGGCTCATTATTTTTATATGAAAACGGCATAAACCTGGGGGAAACCCATTGGCGCGAGGTGGTAAAAACCGGCGCGCTATTATGGGATATTGCGCTGCGCGACGGCGTCAGCGCGGATATGCTTAAATACTACTCGCTGCCCGCCCTGCTCTTCCAGGCCGTTAACCATCCTGGGAAATTCATTGCCGAGGAGGAGTCAAATCCGTTGCTACTGCGGGCCAGGGCGCTGGACGAATACCGGGCGCACAGAGTCCAGGTAAGGAACGCGCTCGAGGACCTCGACAACAAAATCAACCGCTTTAAGAAAGCCGTAGAACAATGGCTAACACGGGGGCAGCTTGCCGACAGTATCATTGACCGTTGCCCGCGCGACACTATTTTTCCTTTGACCATCATGGTCAATCCGGCGATGACCCTTGAACAGAGAAACAGTGAAGGCAAAAAGCACGCCAAAGAAGCCTATTTAAACAACGTCTTTGTTCCCTGTAAAACAGCGCCGGAAAGCCTTGATAATGAGTACAAAAAGCACACCAATATTGTCGCAGACCGTTATTCCGAGTGGGATGAAATCCTGATCAAAAATGCGCTTGGTTCAGTAGAAAAAACTGAGCGTGACTTTATTTTAGCAGACCACGCCATCATTCATCGCCTGCGGATAATACCCTTCTTAAAGGCTAACGCACTTATTCCCGCCATGCGGGATAATGGCGCTGGCCACTATGATTTTGATAATATCAAAGAAGCGGATGTTTTTTCAGTGAGCCTCAGCGGTGAAAAACGCTATTATGCCATGAAGGGGAAAATCGGCATTGGTTATCACATTATGCGGTTTGACCAGCATCTGCCGCATGATGGCAGAAAAGAATACAGTAATTTACATCCGCTTATTGCCTATTTTAACGGAGAGGCTGAAAAAAGCGTCATCAAAAATGAGGACCAAACCAACGACGGCTTGACTGTTTTTATGACAAACAGCCACCGGGAGACATTCTATAATGCCCTTTATCAGTCGGGATATACGCTCTCTGACCTGCAAAAAATATGGGCTGTGGCAAAAAATATCATCCCCTTTTATGACTGTGTTGATGGTGCTTTGAAGCACGATCTTGAAAAAGCCGTTCCCGCCTGTTTGCTGGACGCTGTGGCGTTTTTTACCGTGACTGCGAAAATAGCCGATGTGAGCCAAAAATTTGGCGCCAGTATTATCAAAGGGTTGAGTAAAAGCCAAATGGTGTTTGCTGGTAATGCGCTGACTAAAAACACCCTGAAGTCGGCGGGCGCTCAAGTTATCCATCACATCAGGCTGCCAACCGGTAAAGAAAGCACTTCTCTGCTAATAGGTACCCTCAAGGCCGCTGATCCTGGCGTTGACATATTGTCCGCCATAAGCAGCCATTCCCTAAGAAAATTAATTAAACATTTTGAACAATATGGCAAAAAAAACCAGTTTGATAAACTCGTTGATAAACTGAAATTCGCGGAAATGAAAAAGAGCATACCACCACCGGTCAGGCTCAATGAGGGAAAACCGCTATCGTCGCCGGTAAGAGAGCACACCGCGCAATCTAAATCGGGAATCCTGGCTGGTGGGGGACAAGAACAGCAAAAGCTTCAATTTATGTTTAATAATAACCACGGGCACCCACCTCAGCCCGCATGGGCCGACAACCCATTGGTTGATCTGGCTGGCATACCCGACCGTTCCACGTTTATGGCGCCGATGAACCGATTCTATGCTGAACTTTATCCGTATAAATTCGACCATACCCGCGATATTGCCGATGCTATTAAGCAGCATTATGCTTCGCCGACAACTTACCAGTTTGGTTATGGAGAAGATATCTTAAAAATTCCAGCGGAATTTTCTTTGCTGAGAAACCATATCAATCAATTTATTCAGGAAGTGGATCGAGCCCATAGCCATGCGGCGTTTGTTAAGGACAAGTTCCATAGGACAACGATGACACTGCCGGAAGGCATTATGCAATATCCTGAAAAAAATCCAATAAAATGTTATTTATCAAAGGTTTTGAAAACCGATGATCCGTCCATTATTTTCCAGGCCATGACCAGGCTGAGATATCACACCGAACAGATTGTAAAGTACTTCGAAACCACCAAACAAAGCATCATTTTCGCCACTTGCTCCACATCGGCGCGCCCCTACGCATATCGCGCCCAAAGTCCCATGGGATTTACTTATGCGGACGATATAAAAAGCAGGGTAATCATTATGGTTGATAATTTTTATGCCGCGCAGCCCCTGAGCACCCTACCCCGCCACACCGTGCTGCATGAAGTTTCACACCATTCCGGTTCATTAGATTTCTTGATATCACCCTCTACAAGCAGAGTGGGAGATGCCAGTGAGTTTATGGAGAGTTTTGATGATGCGCTAAACAACCGCTGTACAAACTACGTTAATATTGAGGATGATTTTGCCAGGGCATTCAATTACGATCGCGGCAACATGGCCCTGGGTAAGCAGCAGATTCGTGAACTGCTGCTTAGGGATCCGATGTTGAAAGCAAATGCTGTCATGGATAATGCCGATTTTATAGCAAGATTTCTTACTGATATAGCTGAGAATAAGCCTTTTGATTATGATTATATCAAGCCAAAAAACAAAAGGGCGGCTGCGCTAATGCCAGATAATATAAGGTTAGACGCTATGGTTTCTTTTATTTACAGAATGGCCATGAATAGCATATATAATAGCGATCCAGATGCTACATAAAGCAAGCCTATTAACGGGAAAACCATGTCACCATTGATTGTATTGGCCGCCGGCAGCCTGCGCCCGGCGCTAACGCCGCTGCTGGCCCGTTACCGTACCGTTGCCGGCCAACAGGTGACGGTGGAGTTCGGCCCCGCCGGCCTGCTGTCCCGGCGCATCGAGGCGGGCGAGCACTGCGATCTGTTCGCCTCGGCCAATACCGGCCATCCCGCCCGGCTGCGGGAAAAGGGGTTGGCGCTGGAGGTCCGGCCCTTTGCCCGCAACCGGTTGTGCCTGACGGTAAAACGCGGACCGCGCACCGACGGCGCCGACTGGCTGGCGCTGTTGAGCGATCCCGGGTTGGTTATCGGCACCTCCACGCCAGGCTGCGATCCTTCCGGCGACTACGCCTGGCAATTGTTCAATACCGCCGCCGCCCTGTTGCATACCGGCGCGGCCCCTCTGAAACAGCGCGCCCGGCCGCTGGTGGGCGGCGCGGATACCGCGCCCATTCCCGCGGGCGAGCTGGCCGCCGGGTGGATTATCCGCCGTGGGCTGGCCGATATCTTTATCGGCTACGCGCATTACGCGCCAAGGCTTGAACAGGATCCGACGCTGCGGGTGGTCGTTATCCCGGACTGCCATAATGTCTTCGCCACCTATGCCCTGGCGCTGCGTTCGGCGCCGGCCCGCGCGCTCGCGGACTTTATTCTTTCGGCGCCGGGGCAGTTTTTTTTGCGCCAAGCCGGATTCCTGTCCCCCTGCGCCCCCTTGTCCTGAGCGCGACGCAGGCGAGACAATCGCCATAGCGCCCGCTTGGCGCAATCTTATGACGCCGCATCCGGCCCGCGCAGGTCAAACAGCGGAGCCAGGACCCGATGTTGCCGGCCCCGGTCATCAATATCTATCCCCTTGACCACGATATCGTAGGCGCGTTTCAGGTTTTCTTCGCTTAATACCGTACGCGAGGCGCCGTGCAGCCACTCCCGCTCCGGCAACAGCAGCACGGTATTATCGGCCAGCAGCGACGCATGGCAGGGATCGTGGGTGGTAAACAGCACGCTGACGCCATGGCGGCGGGCCAGCCGGCGGATCAGGCGCATCACCGCCTGCTGGTTAAACAAATCCAGCGCCGCCATGGGTTCATCCAGCACCAGCAAATCGCTGTGGGTCGCCAACGCCCTGGCGATCAGCACCAGTTGCTGCTGTCCGCCCGACAGCGACAGGTAGGCGCGCGGCGCCAGCGCCGCGATTCCCAGCATCTCCAGCGCCTCACGGGCCATGGCTTCGTCCCGGCGCGAGGGCATCTGCAACAGCCCGACGTGGCCCGCCCGTCCCATCAGCACGATATCAAACACCCGGTAGGAAAAGGCCGGCGTAAAACGCTGCGGGACAAAACCAATACCGCCGTGGCAGCGGATATCGCCGCTCAGTGCGGGCAGAATACCGACCAGGGTATGCAGCAACGTGCTCTTGCCGCGCCCGTTGGCGCCAAGGACGGCGCAGATCTCGCCGGGCTCGCAGGCGAAGTCCAGCGGCCGGAATAACGGCTCCCCATGACCGAATGCCAGGCCCCGGGCATTGAGCGTAGCGCCGATCATTGCGTTCTCCCGCGGCTGTCGCGGATCAGCAGCCAGGCAAACAGCGGCGCGCCGAGCAGCGCGGTAATAATGCCCAGAGGGATTTCGGCCTGGCTTAGCGTACGCGCCACATCGTCCACCAGCACCATAAAGGCGCCGCCGAGCCAGAACGCCGTGGGCAACAGGCGCCGGTGATCGGCGCCCACCAGCATGCGCGCAAGGTGCGGGATCACCAGCCCAATCCAGCCTATACTGCCGCTGACCGCCACCTGCGCCGCCGTCAGCAGCGCGCACAGCACCAAGACCAGGCGCCGCAGGTTAACCACCGCCATGCCCAGCGCGCGCGCATCGTCGTCGCCCAGGGAAAGAATATTGATGCGCCAGCGCAGGCGATACAGCAGCGTACCCGCGCCCAGTACCGGCGCGAACAGCATCAGCAACTTATGCCAGCTGGCGGTGGCGAAGCTGCCCAACAGCCAAAATACGATACTCGGCAGCTTTTCCTCGGTATCGGCCAGATATTGCAGCAGGCTGACCAGCGCGGCAAAAAAGCCGCCCAGGATAATGCCCGCCAGGATCAGCATCAGCCGGTTTTCGCGCCCCAGGGTGGCGGCAATCATATACACCAGCAGCAGCGCCAGCAGGCCGAAGAAAAAGGTGGAGGCCATCAGCAGCAGCGGCGCGAGGCCAAGCAGGATAGCCAGGGTGCCGCCAAACGCGGCGCCCGCGCTGACGCCGATAATATGGGGATCCACCAGCGGATTATGGAATACCCCCTGCAACGCGGCGCCGCACAGCGCCAGCGCCCCGCCCGCCAGGCAGGCGGTAAGGATGCGCGGCATACGGATGGTCCAGATAACCTGGTAGTCCAATGTTCCCGGCTGCAGGGGATGGGCCAGTTGCTGCATGACGCGCAGGGGCGACAGGCTGAACTGCCCGATGCCCAGGGACAGGAAAACCATGGCGATCGTCAGCACCGCCAGCAGCCAGGGGGCCGCGGCGCTAAGCTCTGGCTTCGCCCTAGCCGGCATCGGGACGCGGCCGCCACGCCATGCGGTAAAAATGGCGATAATAGGCATCGGCCTGCTTATCGATATCCACATCGGCAAAACGCTGCGGATAGAGCTTTTTCGCCATCCAGAGCTCGCCGACGGCCAGCGCCTCCGGCATCGGATATCCCCAGGCCTTGGCATATTCCGGCATCAGATAGACCCGGTGATGTTTAACCGCGTCGACGGATTGCCAGGCCGGATCGCCGTTAATCTGTTGCACCACCTCAGGATAGCGGTCCTGGACAAAAATCACCTGCGGATCCCAGGCCAGCACCTGTTCCATCGACACCTGCTTAAAGCCGCTGACGCTGGCGGCGGCCACGTTCAGCGCGCCGGCGTGGCGCATCATCAGGCCGGTATACTTGCCCGCGCCGTAAGTGGTTAACTCCGGGTTGGCCATATACACGCGGATACGCTTATCGGCTGGAATGTCCTTGAGCCGGTCGTCGGTACGCGCCCGCGCGCTGAAGGTATAGTTAATCAGCGCCTCGCCCTGATCCCGGCGGTTTACCACCTCGGCTATCAGCCGGATACCCTGGCGCAAGCCCTGGTTGTATGCCTCTTCCTCATCCGCCATGGCGGGATTGAGCTTGCCCTGTTCCCCCGGCTGATCCTGGCGTAACGACACCGCGATCACCGGGATCCCGGCGGATTCTATTTGCCTGATCATTTCCGGCGGCGCGTAATTGGCGACAAACACCACCTGGGGATGCAGCGCCAGCAGGCTTTCGATATTCACCTGGTTAAGATCGCCGGGCATCGGCAGGGTCGCCAGGCGCGGAGCGAAGCGGGCAAAATCCGGTCCAAGCTGCTTTTTCCAGCTCGACAGCACGCCGACCACGTCGTCCGCCGCGTCCAGTTGCACCAGCAGGTTCAGGGTTTGATGTTGCAATACCACCACCCGGTCCACGCGGTCGGGTAGCGTAACGCTGCGCCCCAGCTGATCGGTGAGGGTCCGCGCCGCGGCAGCGCCGGCGCTGGCCGTCATCGCCAGGGAAAGGAGGACAAACGTGAGGAAAACGCGTAAACGTGCTGCAAAGTGAGACATAATAATCGCTATGGGAGGAGGAATTCGGTGTGTAATGAAATATATAACGAGTGCCCCGGTTGCACAAGGACCTAAGAGCGGCGCCACGCCGGAAACTTATGCTCCCGGCGTGCCATCGGAGACGATATCAAGCGCGTCAACGCGGCGCCCCTGATGGCGGGAAACAACGCTTTCCCGCCCTGACGGACGGGAAAGCGACGCAATCATTCCCAGCGTTTTAGCAGGATGCTGGCGTTCACGCCGCCAAAACCAAAACCATTGGACAGCGCATAGGTCATGGCCACCGGTTCCGGCTCGCCGCGCACCAGATGCAAACCCGCCGCCGCCGGATCGGGATTGTCCAGGTTAAGGGTGGCGGGCACGATTTGGTCGCGCAGCGCCAGCACGGTAAAGATGGCTTCCAGGCCGCCTGCGGCGCCCAGCAGATGCCCGGTGGCCGATTTGGTGGAGGTAATGGCCAGTTCGCTGTGGTCGCCGAACAGATGTTTTACCGCGTTGATCTCGCCCAGATCCCCCACCGGCGTCGAGGTGGCATGAGCATTCAGATGCCGTACCTGCGCGGGGGTGATACCGCCCTGGCGCAGGGCGATCTTCATCGCCCGGTAGGCGCCGTCGCCGTCTTCCGCACCCGACGTCATATGGTAGGCATCGGCGCTGGTGCCGTAGCCGATGATTTCCGCCAGCGGCGTGGCGCCGCGCGCCAGCGCGTGCTCGAGTTCTTCAACCACCAGCAGTCCGGCGCCTTCCCCCATGACAAAACCATCGCGGTCGCGATCGAACGGACGCGAGGCGGTGGCGGGAGCGGCGTTGAAATGCGTGGAAATGGCCCTGGCGGCGGCAAACCCTCCCAGGCTGACGGTATCGATGGCGGCCTCGGCGCCGCCGCACAAGGCAATATCCGCCTCGTCGTTGCGGATCAGGCGCACCGCGTCGCCAATAGCCTGCACACCCGCCGCGCAGGCGGTAACCGGCGCGCCGATCGGCCCTTTGAACTGGTGTTTAATGGAAACATGGCCGGCGGCCAGGTTGGCGAGAAACGACGGCACCGTAAAGGGCGACAGCCGGCCCGGACCGCGATTATCCGAGGTGCGCACCGCGTTGGCGATGGCCGGGAAACCGCCGATGCCGGTGGCGATAATGGTCGCGGTGCGTTCTTTCTGCTCATCCGTGCTTGCCGTCCAGCCCGCCTGGCGCAGCGCTTCATCGGCCGCCGCCATGGCGAACAGGATAAACCGGTCCATTTTCTTCTGGTCTTTCGGCGGCACAAAACGGTCCGGATACAGGCCGCCTTCCGGGTCTTGTTCCGGGTCGGGAACCTGGCCGCCGATTTTCACCGGCAGTTGTGCAACCATCGCCTCCGGCAAGGGGCGGATGCCGGACTGGCCCGCCAGCAGGCGCCGCCATACGGTTTCTGTACCGCAGCCTAAAGGCGATACCGCGCCCATACCGGTAATAACGATTCGACGGTTACTCATAAAAATTCCTTGTGCGGATATGCATCATGATGGTTTTGCTTTTCCTGTCTTGTTTCCAGCCGACGCTTTATGCTTTCACCAGCACGCGGCCCGGCGGCAATTGTGACGTTTAGATGGGTGAGCGTCTCGCCGGTATCCCGGTCGACGAGCACCGGCGCGACTTTCCCGGCATGCCGGCGGTTAACAGGCACGATGGCGATATCCTCCTGCGCAAGGGCCTGGTTGCCCCATTGCAGCAGGGTCAGCAGTACCGGAAAAAACGCCTCGCCCCGTTCGGTCAGTAAATATTCAAACCGCGCCGGACGCGTGCTGTAGGCCTGTTTGTATAAAATGCCGTTGCGCACCAGGGTTTTCAGCCGACGGGTAAGCATGGTCGGCGACAGACCCAGGCTGCGCTGAAATTCATCAAACTTGCTGAGTCCCTGGAAGGCGTCGCGTAAAATCAACATGCTCCACCATTCCCCCACCAGCTCAAGCGATTGCGCGATGGGGCAATCCATCGCGCCGATATTGGTTTTTTGCATGGCTGAACGCTCCTGGTGCCCCAAGCCGGCCCGTTTTGCGCAGGTGACTACCATAATTGTAGCCTTCGGGGAAGTCACTCTAGCGTACAAGTGTACGCTGAACAAGTCCGATCAGTGCGGGTCATTGGTTTGCGCCGCCGCGTCGCGCCGCCGGCAGCTTTTTATGCGCATGTTTACGCCATTTTTGGCGATTAACCCTGTTTGTGTTGTTTTCCAGCGGTATTAACCTTTCCTTTTATCGCAATAGCTATAATTCCGCACAGATAGCCACCATGATTAAATTAATTTGCCGCAGGAAATATATAAGTTTTTTTTATCGACCCGGCCTATTACTGGCTGCGCTTTTATTTATTTTATTTCAGTGCATATATTGATAGCGGCTATAAGTATTGGCGCACTGTCCATCGGCATGGAGAAGGCAATGAAGTATCTGATCAACGATCGCATTGTATTTAATACGCTGGAATATCGTTTATCCTTATTAGCGGATGATGAAACGGCGGTCAATCTCTCCAATACAGCCGGGCGCGTATTAGAAGCGCTTATTATTTCCCATGGCAACGGAGATACCGTCAGCCGGGAAGATTTATTTGCCAACGTCTGGGAAAAACATGGCTTATCCCCCTCCAACGGTAATTTAAATCAACAGGTCAGCCTGATCAGGAAAGCGCTGATCGCGCTTGGGCTGGAGGCCTCGGCCATCGTCACCCTGCCTAAACGCGGACTTAAGCTAAACGATCGTTTGGCTATCGCCGTATATGATCAATCGCCGGATCCCGCATTGGACACACCCATTGCCGATGATAACGGCGGCGGTATGGAGACCGTAGCCCCGAAGACAGATCCTTTCACTAAAGAACTTATGATAAATTTATTTTTAGCGCTGTCGATTATTATCACCGCGTCGACTACCTATGTCTATTTCAGGCAAGACGACAGGCAGCCTCTCTATTTCTTTAAGAATATTGATTCATGCAATATTTATACCTTGCGTCCGATAAACGACCGGGAGCGCCCGGATCTGGCCGCGCATATCCAGCGGGCCATGGCGGGAAATATTGCACGCTGCGACGCCCATGACAAGGTGCTGTTCTCCCGTACCGCCGCCACGATAAAGGACGGCATCAACCGCCGTACTTTCCTGGCGAAATGTGAACAGGAGGCCGGCGGTAAACTCACCGGTTGCCTCAATTTCTACTTTTATAACTGGGACGTCTGATGAAAAGAATCTGGCTTATCCTGGCGTTGCTCCTGTTATCGCTTACGCTGTTTTACCGCAGTCATTACCGCGGCGGTATTTCCGGCTACCAGTGTTCCGCCCTGATGGTTTATCGTTCAGCCATTCCCGCCGGATCGTTAACCTACACGGTGGAAGCCAAAATGTTTTTTACCAGTCCGAGCCAGGGTTTTTATGCCCTTAACGGCACCCTGGCCCATGACGATCGCCTCTATAACCTGCACCGGAGCCGCTTTTTTAGTTACCGGCAGCAAAACCAGCAGGGTTTATATGAAATAACCATTACCCGCGAAATTGTCTCCACGCTGGATAACGCCCCCGACGGTATCGCCAGCCCGGTGCTCCTGCCGGTAGGCGCATCCCTGTTGCCCAGCTTTAGGCGTATCGATAAAAACGCCATCCTGGTCAGCCTGCTGTATTCGCCATTTTTTATCTGTGCGAGTGATTAAGCATCATTATCAATTTACCCGGCCTGGATTGCCGCCTGCGGCGCCACAATTCGCCCGCGCCGCGGCGGCGGCGAATTAACGCCGCCCTATCTTTGACTAACCGGCCCGGAAGATAAATACTTCTAATGCAATCCGGCCGCGTAGCGCGCCATTGCCGCGGCGGCCGGTTGTCCCGTCCCGTTACCGAGAGTCCAGGTATGCCATTGATATAACCTTATGAGAAAAAGCAGATATTTCGGTTTTCCCCGGCCAGATAAACAGACGGCGCCATCGCCTGAACGCCCCCGCTTTACCCTGCTGTTTGAATTGGGCGCATCCGCCGCGCTGCTGATCGTCGCCCTGATAGCCATTAACGTCTGGCATCTCTGGCAAACCTACCAGTCGGCGCTGGCCAAATCCCAGACCGCCACCATGAACCTGACCCAGGCGCTGTCGCAGCATGCCAGCGATACCTTCGCCCAGGCCGAAGCCACGCTTGATGAACTGGCGCAACAGATCGCCGCCCTGGGCAGCGGCGCGGCGCAGTTGCCCAGGCTGCATCAGCTTTTCCAGCAAAAAACCGCCGGGTTAAAGCAAATCAGCGCGCTGTCGCTGTTTGACGCCACGGGCCAGATGATCGTCACGGCGGCTGAGCGGTTGCCCGCCGTCAACGGCTACGCCGACCGGGATTATTTTATCTATCACCGCGACCATCCCGAACTGACCCCGCGCATCGGCAAGGTTATCCGCAGCCGCATGACCAATGCGCTGATCGTGCCCATTTCACGCCGGCTCAACCATCCCGACGGCAGTTTTGCCGGCGTACTGCTGGAAAGCATTATGATCGATCATTTCCGCAGCTTTTATACCCGGTTTATGATAAGCGATGATTCAACGTTAATGATGCTGCTCGACAACGGTACCGTGCTTTACCGTCACCCGTATAATGAAAAAGTCATCGGCACCACCATCGCCGGTTCGCCGCTATACCGGGATAATATCCGCCAGCACAGCTCGGGTATCGTCAACAGCGCCCTGGGAGCCGATCCGGCGCAAAAACTCTATAGCTATACGCATCTCAAGCAGTTCCCGGTGATCGTCACTACCGGCCTGTCGCTGGATCAGACCATGGCGGACTGGCGCCAGGACGCGTTCAACCATGTGGTGATGACGCTTATTTTTATCGCGATGATTACCGTGGTCTGCCTGGTGCTGATGCGTCAGGCGCGCGCGCGGATGCGCGCCGAGCAACAGCTCATCCACGCCCAGCAGGAGCTGCGCAAGTTAAACCGGTCGCTGGAGCGGCTGGCGCGTTCGGACGGACTGACCGGGCTTTACAACCGGCGGCATTTTGATCTGTCGCTGGACAATGAATTCCAGCGCGCGCTGCGCACGCAGCAGGTATTGGGCATCATTCTGCTGGACGTGGATTATTTTAAACAATTTAACGATCTGTACGGCCATGTGGCCGGTGATAATTGCCTCAAGCGTATCGGGCACACCCTGAAAAACCTGCCGCTGCGCCACCGCGACGTGGTGGCGCGCTACGGCGGGGAAGAATTTATCGTCCTGCTGCCCGCCACCGACCGGGACGGCGCCCTGGCGGTGGCGCGGCGCATCCAGCAAGGGATCGTGGCGTTGAATATTCCCCACCAGGGCAGCCCGGCCGGTATCCTGACGTCCAGCCTGGGCGTTTTTGTCGGCCTGCCGGAGGCTGGGCAGGACACGCCCAGCCGGCTGGTGGTCAAGGCGGATTCGGCCCTGTACCAGGCAAAACGCCAGGGACGCAACCAGATTTGCCAGGCCTGATGATCCAGGCGTCAGATGCCGCTGAACCAGTTATACCCCTGATCTTCCCAATAACCGCCGGGGTTGGTGTTGTCCACCGACAGGGAAACGATATGCTTGGCGTTTTTAAAGCCCAGCTTGGTCGGTACCCTGAGCCTGAGCGGGAATCCATAGGCGTCCGGGAGTGCCTTGCCGGCAAAATCCAGCGCCAGGGTGGTTTGCGGATGCAGGGCGGTGGCCATGTCGATACTGGAATAATAGCGATCGGCGCAGCGGAAGCCGACGAAGCCGGCGCGCAGGTCCGCCCCGACCCGTTCAAGAAAGGTACGCAGCGGCACCCCGCTCCACTGGCCGATGGCGCTCCATCCCTCAATGCAGATAAGCCGGGTAATCTGGCTTTGCCGCGGCAGCGCCCGCAGTGTATCCAGCGTCCAGGGCCGCTTATCGGCCACCCGCCCCGACACCTCCAGCCGATAAGTGGAGAGATCGATTTCCGGCACATTATATTCGGGATAAAAAGCATTGAAGGGGAACGGGTTGGCAACCTGATCCGCGCGATAGGTTTGCGCCAGGCGCTGCCCGCTGAACAGCCAGCCTTGGACCCGGTCGTTCCAGCGCGACATGGCCCAAAGCACCTTATCCACCTCGTCGCCGTCCTGCAGGTTACAGCCGGTAAGCAGGGTCAGCGCGCCCAGGGTCAGGCCGGAGCGCAGCAACAGACGCCGCTGCAAACGATAAAGCGCCTTCTGCTGCGCCGGTTCGAGCTTTAATCCGCTGTTTGATCTGTTATTCATCCTGCGCATCCCGGGGCGAACGGCGTATAACGCCGGTGATCATGGGCCAAAAGGTGGACGGCACGGCGATCACCATCGCGACATGAACCACGGCGAATAATACTATGCCGCTCATGGCGAAAAAATGCACATACCGCGCCCGGTCGAAGCCGCCAAACAGCGCCGCCAGCCGGTAAAGCTGTACCGGCTTCCACATGGACAGCCCGGAAAGGACCAGCAGCAGCCCGCATGCCAGGGCAAACCAGTAAAAGGCCTTCTGAATGGCGTTATAACGCCCAAGCCGGTGCGCCAGGCGCAAGGTCAGCGCCAGCTTAACGTCGCGCGCCAGCGTGCGCGGCGTCAGCGGCAGGAAGTCGCGGCGAAAATGCCCGCTGCCGATCCCCCACAGAATATACAGCAGGCCGTTTGCCGCCAGCGCCCACATCACCGCCAAATGCCAGGCGATGGCGCCGCCCAGCCACCCGCCCAGGGTGAGGACGCTGGGAAAGGTAAAGGCGGGAAAAATCGGCGAGGCATTGTAAATGCCCCAGCCGCTCATCAGCATGGCGCACAGTATCGGCACATTCAGCCAGTGCATGATGCGCACCGGGGCGCGGTGCCGGCGTATTTTGGTTAACGACGGGGAAGAAGGTGGGTTCACTGGCGCTCCAGGATCGGCCGGTTAACAGGCCGGGCGGCCACGCCGCCCGGCCTGAAACACGCATCGGATATTACATGGGAGGCACGGTGCCGTTAACACCGGCCACAATACGCGCCGCCACGACATGATCCGCGCTGCCCGGCGCCGGGAACAGGATAATATGCGCGCCGGGTTTCAACAGCGAGCGATCACCGGGTGACAGTGTCACAACAGGCACATCATCCGGCACCACAACCTTTTTTTCGCCGTTCTGGTACTTCACCGTCATGGTGCGTCCGTTGGCATTTACCAGCGTGCCCACGGTGCCGTTGGTCATGGTGCCGACCTGGCCGTCGGATCCCTGCCAGGGCCGGAACCCTTCGCCGGAACCGCGCAGCGACGGGTCGAACACATGGACTTCAAGGGCTTTTAAGGTGCCGTCCGGCTGCGGCGCCGCGGCGGTGCCGATAAAGCTATTCGGTTTAATATCGCTGATTTTACCCTGCGCCACCGCGGAAATGGTGGTTTTGTCATTCAGGGTGGCGGTGACCGCCGCGCCCTTGCGATCGGTAAACTTCAGCTGGTCGCCGCTGAACTGCGTCACCGTGCCCCGCACCGCCATCGGTCTGGCGGGGGCGTCCGCCGCCATGACGGCGGGGGCGCACAGCGTAAGCATGCCCAGCAGCATGCCGGATAAAAGGGTATAACGAGCCATGAACGTCTCCTGTTCCAGTTTTGCGGCCTGTGGCGCGCCGGATATAACATTTTTTATACGACTTTATAACATTACGCGCGTTTTTGACATTTGGCTTGGGCAAAAAACGCTTTCGCGGCGGGAAGATGTTGAAAGATATTTCAGCATGAACGGCATCAAGGCCTGGCGCAGACAGAATAAAGCGGCGGCAGGGCATGGCGGCAAGACGATTAAAAGCGCGTGACCAGGGCGCGATGCATGGCTCACATCCTGTGGGCCATCCCACGGGCCAACGCCTGCGGCGTTGTGCTAAAGCGCTCCCGGGTGTCGTGGTATGGCTCACCTCCCTGTGGGCCAACGCCGTATCATTCAGGGTTTGAGGATGACTTTGGTCCAGCCCTCGTCGCGATCGTCAAAATGCTGGTATGCCTCCGGCGCCTGCGCCAATTGCAGGCGATGGGAAATAATTTGTGACGGTTTCGCCTTGCCCTGGTGAATCAGGCGCGCCAGCTGACGGTTATAGGCCTTGACGTTGGCCTGGCCGGTGCGGATTTGCTGGCCTTTAAACCAAAAGCTGCCGAAATCGAACGGCATTTTACCCTCTTTGGCCAGCTCCTGGCGCGCACCCGGATCCTGCGGAACAAATACCCCCACCACGCCGATGCCGCCGGTGGCTTTGGTGGAGGCCACCAGGCTGTTCATGGTAACGGAGATATCCTCATGGCCGTGTTTATCGCAACACTGGTAGCCGACGCATTCGCAGCCGCAGTCGGTGCCGCGCCCGTCGGTCAGGTTTAAAATTTTCTCCACCGCCGCGTCGCCGACGCCGTTAATGGCCGTGGCGCCGAGTTTCTCGGCCAAGGCCAGACGGCTTGGGTGGGTATCCACCACAAACACCTGCGACGCGCCCTTGATGATGGCCGAATGGGCGGCCATCAGCCCCACCGGGCCGGCGCCGTAGATGGCGACGCTATCGCCCGGACGCAATCCCGCCAGTTCCGTGGCATGCCAGCCGGTGGGGAAAATATCGGATAGCATCACGTAATCGTCCTCTTTCTCCTGCGCGTCGCGCGGCAGCACCAGACAGTTGAAATCGCCGAAGGGCACGCGCAGCAACTCCGCCTGACCGCCCTCATAAGGTCCCATTTCGGCAAAGCCGTAGGCGGCCCCCGCCGATCCGGGGTTGGCGGTCAGGCAGAACCCGGTCAGCCCGCGTTCGCAGTTTTCACAAAACCCGCAGCCGATGTTAAACGGCAGGCAAACATAATCCCCGACCTTGATGCGCTCCACCCCCGCCCCGGTTTCAATAACCCGGCCCAGGTTTTCATGTCCGAAAATACGGCCCGTTTCAAAGCTGGTGCGGCCTTCATACATATGCAAATCCGAACCGCAGATATTGGTGGTGGTGATGCGCACCAGTACGTCGGTTGGCTTGATGATTTTCGCGTCCGGCATATCCTTCACCGCCACATCGCGTGGACCGTTATAAACGACTGCTTTCATGATTTCCTCCGGAACATGTCACTGTGATTGGGGGCAAAATGGTTTCTATCCGCATGCTTAACGGATAGACCAAAAGCCGCCGGGGCGCTATTAATGATGAGTTTTTTTACACAAAATATCGCGGCGGATAAGGATAACAATCGAGGCGGGACGTGCGTTAGAGTGAGATGACCTGTGGCATAAGGCGCTGAATAAAGGCTAATTAATCAGTATTGATGAACAGTGACCGGCGCAATACGACCTTGCGGGTACAACATCATGCCCCGCTCGGCGGCGGGGCATGATGCCTGGCGGTTAACGATTAACGTCGACGACAATCCGGCCACGGACTTTGCCGTCCAGCAGCGCGCCCGCGGTGGCGATGACCTCGCCCAGGCCGATTTCCCGGCTGATGCTGTTTAACAGGCCGTCGTCCACCAGGGCGGCGATTCGCTGCCAGGCGATCAGGCGATCGGCCACCGGGCGCATCACGCTATCCACCCCGGCCAGGGTCACGCCGCGCAGGATAAACGGCGCCACGCTTGCCGGCAAATCCATGCCCTGGGCCAGGCCGCAGGCGGCCACGGTACCCTGGTAGCGTAAACCGGCGCAGACATTGGCCAGCGTATGGCTGCCGACGCTGTCGATGGCGGCGGCCCATTGTTCCTTACCCAGCGGACGCCCCGGCGCGGAAAGCTGCGCCCGGTCGATAACCTCGGCTGCGCCCAGTTGCCGCAGATGTTCCGCCTCCTCCTGACGCCCGGTGGACGCCGTTACCTCATAGCCCAGGCGGGAGAGGAACGCGATGGCAAAGCTGCCGACGCCGCCGTTGGCGCCGGTAACCAGTACCTTGCCCCCCGCCGGCGTCACGCCGTTTTTCTCCAGCGCCAGCAACGCCAGCATGGCGGTATAACCGGCGGTGCCTATCGCCATGGCCTGCCGGGCGGTCAGCCCCGCGGGCAGCGGGATCAGCCAGTCGCCGTTCAGCCGCGCTTTTTGCGCCAGCCCGCCCCAGTGTTTTTCCCCCACGCCCCAGCCGTTAAGCAGCACCGCGTCGCCCGCTTTAAAAGCGCTATGATCGCTATGCGTGACGATACCGGCCAGATCAATGCCCGGCACCAGGGGGAACGTGCGTACCACCGGGCCTTTACCGGTAATGGCCAGCCCGTCTTTATAGTTGAGCGTGGAATACGCAACATCTATCTGCACATCGCCCGCGGGCAGCTGCGCCTCGTCCAGGCGGGTATGGCGGGCACGATAGCCTTGTTCGTCTTTCTCAACCAAGATTGCGTTAAACATGCTGATTCCTCAAATGGTCTTTAAATATCGTGAGCCCGGCAAGGGTTCAGCGCGGCAGACCGGCGAAAAACCCGTCGGCGAACCGCTGTAAAGGTTGGGGGCCGCCGGCCAGCCGGGCGCGCATTACCGCCCCTTCCCAGCCGATCCAGAAAAATTCCGCCAGGCCTTCGCAGTCCGCGTCCGGCGGTAATTGCCCGGCGGCGCGCGCCAGCCGCAGGCAGCAGGCGACCCGCTGTTGCCATTGCTGCAAAATGTCGCTGAGCTGGCGGCGGTAGCTTGCCGGCAGCACGTTGATTTCCTGCCCGAGATTGCCCACCAGGCAACCGCGTCTGAAATCGTATTTCGCCATGCCCAGGCTGAGGTCGGACACCAGCGCCCGCAGGCGCTCCAGCGGCGGCAGGGTTTCGTCCAGCAGCCAATGGTCCAGCTTGCGCAGAAAATAGCGGCCGTAGTAGTCGATAATCGCCTGCCCGAACGCTTCCTTGCTCTCGAAGTAGTAGTAAAACGAGCCTTTCGGCACGCCCACCTGCTTCAGGATGCCGTCGATACCCGAGGCGCTGAACCCCTGCTCGGTCAGGATAGCGGTACCGCAGCGAATCAGATTTTCACGGGTATCCGGCTGGTCCCGGGCGATTTTCGGCGGACGCCCGCGCCGCGCGGCAACAGTTTTTTCATTCATGGTAATAATATAGACCGATCGTCTATAAAAATCGAGTGTAACCTGTTCCACCGCGCGGTTTATTGCGCCGGATCATGATCCGGCAAACGCCAGGCCAACCGGCCTGGCGAACGTCGCGGGCAGCGTTACCCGGAGGAATCAGTCATGCGCGGTGACCGCGGCAGGCGCCGGCTCCGCCTGCAATTGCGTCGCCGGCCGGTTCCGGCCGCGCATAAACCACGCCGGGATAATCGCCAGGAAGAAAAACACCGCCACGATATAAAACCCGTCCTGATAGGCGAACAGCTGCGCCTTCGGCACCAGCATGGTTTCCAGGTAGGCCATTGAGCCGGGATTCACGCCTTGCGGTAAGCGGCTGCCGAACGGATTGCCCCAGTGGGAATAGAGCAGCGCCAGGCGGGAGATGGATTCCGCCGCCGTGGCGTTGGCGGCCGTCAGCGCCTGCGCCAGGGCGTCGCCGTGAAAAATGGTACGCCGGTCGATAATCACCGACAGCAGGTTAACGCCAAAGGCGCCGCCCAGCTGGCGGACAAAATTAAGGCTGCCGGATCCCTGGGCCAGCTTATCCGCCGGCAGCGCCCGCAGCGCCCCGGCGTTCAGCGCCGGCAGCATAACGCCCAACCCGATACGACCCAGCACGACCCACAGGGCCATGGTCCAGAAAGGGGTATCGACATCGACGCCGCCGGACAGCCAGCAGGACAGGCCGAAAATCGCCAGCCCGGCCATCACCGGCAGATGCGGCGGCAGGCGATCGCTCAGTTGTCCGGCAATGGGAAATATCAATCCCAGCACCAGCCCGGAGGGCATCAGCAATAATCCGGAGCGGGTGGGCGTATACCCCTGCACGGTTTGGACAAACAGCGGGATGATATAGGTGGAACCGTAAATGCCGGCCCCCAGCGCGAAGGCCACCACGCACCCGGCGGAAAAACGCAGGTTATTGAATACCCGCAGGCTAAGCAACGGCTGCGGCGCCACCAGTTCCCACAGGATAAACGCGGCGGCGGTTATCAGGGCGGCGGCAAACATGCCGATAATAAAAAAAGAATCCCATCCCTCGCGCTGGCCGTTGGACAAACCGGTGAGCAGCGTGATCAGCGCGCAGACCAACAGCAAAAACCCGAGGCCGTCGAACCTGCGGCGCGGCGCGGCGGCCTGCTTATCCAGCCCCGGCAGGATAACCATCGCCGCCGCCATGCCGGCAACGCAGAATGGCACCACCACCAGAAAGACAAAACGCCAGTCGTACTGATCGACCATCAGGCCGCCGACCGTCGGCCCCAGCGCCGGGGCCAGCACCACGCCCACCCCATAGATGCCCATGGCCTTGCCGCGCTGCGCGGGAGGAAATACCTGCGAGAGCACCACCATCGCCATCGGCTGGATAATGCCCGACGCGCAACCCTGTAGCACCCGGGCCAAAATCACTTCGGCGCCGCTGGCGCTGGCAAAGCCCAGCAGGCTGCCGGCGATAAACACCGCCAGCGCGCCGACAAACGCCCGCCGGTAGCCGAACCGCTCCAATACCCAGGCGGTCATCAGCATGGTGGCGGTCATCGAGGCTAAAAAAGCGGTGGAGAGCCATTGCACCTGATCCTGCCCCAGGCCAAACGCCCCCATGATATCGCGCATGGCCACGTTAACGATGGTGGCGGTGGCGGTGGTGGCGATGGTGCCCAGCATCACCGTGCCGGTGGCCAGCCAGCGATACGCGGGACCAAAACGCTGCGCCTGGGTCTCAATGGGCGACATTGATGGCCACCTCAACCATCAGGCCGGGTTTCAGCCGCGCGTCGGCCTGGTCAAAGGCAATACGCACCGGCACCCGCTGGGTGATTTTGGTAAAGTTGCCGGACGGATTGGGACTGGGCAGCAGGGCGAATTGATTGGTGGCGGTATTGCCGACCCGGATCACGTGCCCATGGGAAACCAGATCGGGATAGGCGTCGATGCCGATATCCACCGGCTGGCCCACCGCCACCTTATTCAGCGCCGTTTCCTTAATGTTCGCCTCCACCCAGACGTTGTGCGGATCGTGGACCATCATCACCCACTGTCCTGCCTGCACATAATCCCCCACATCGCCCAGCGTACGATCCACCACCCCGTCCACCGGCGAGCGCAGGGTACGATCGGCGATTTCCTGGGTAATCTGCTGCGCCTGCGCCGTCAGCGCCACCAACTGCTGGCGCTGCATATCGATCTGCCGGTCCAGCACCTGCAGCTGCCCGCGCTGCGCCCGGGCATTGGCCAGCGCCGCCCGCTGCGACAGCAGCTGCGCCTCGGCCTCCCGCTGCTGATCCTGACGCTGCAGCAGGGCGGTATGGCTTTCATCCCAGGTCTTGCGCGGCGTCAGTCCGCTTTTCACCAAACTATCGTCACGCTGGAAATTGGCTTGCGCCAGCGCCAGCTGATGCCCGGCGTCGGACAGCGTCGACTCCGCCACGGTCAGTTGCGCCTGCGCCTGCTCAAGGGTGGCCTGGGTGGTTAAATCGGCGGTCTGGCGCTGCGCCTCGGTATAGCGGATTTGCGCATTGGCGGATGCCAGGTCGCCTTGCACCGCCGCCAGCCGCAGCCGGGCGTCGCGGTCGTCGATCTGCGCCAGGACCTGGCCTTTTTTAACATGATCGCCATCCATCACCGGACGCGCCACCAGCCAGCCGTCCACCCGGCTGGCCAGGGTCACCACCTCGCCGCTAATATGGGCATCATTCTCGGCCACATGGGCAAAACGCCAGTCAAGCCAGGTGATAAACCAGATAGCCAGCGCTATCACCACCACCAGCCCGGCGATAACCCAGGTTTTCTGCCGATTGTTAAGACGTTTAAACCGGGTGAGGGACAGAAATCGCCGCTCGTGTACACCACTATTCATACGGGTTCCCTGTCGACGACGGCCAAACTGACCAGCACCTGTTCCAGCAAACGGTTCATTTGTTCGATATCGTTATCGTCCACGCCGGCCAGCGCCCGATCGCGCACCTGCTGGGCCATCCCCTCCACCTGCTGGACCCGCTGCATGCCGGATTCGGTCAGATGGATCTCTTTGGCGCGGCGATCGCTGCCTTCGCGCCGCTCGATAAACCCCTGGTTTTGCAGGTTATCCAACAGGCGCACCACCGAGGACGCATCCAGATAAATGGCTTCGGCCAGGTCTTTTTGCAGCATCGGCTTGTCCGCGCGCGCCAGGTATAACAGCGGCACCCAGGTGGCTTCCGTCAGGCCATAGGGCTGGAGCTTGCGATCGATAACCCGCCGCCATTGCCGCGCGGTCTGGGCAATCAGGTTGGCGAAATGGCGCTTGGGCGACGGAGCGGGCAGCGTTGAATCGGTTAAAGACGAGGTAGGTGTTGATGACATAGGGAATAGATTCCAACACATTAGTTGATATATAAATAATAACTCCCTGTACCTATATATTGTCAAGACTTTACCGGCGCGACACGCCATTCCCCCTGCCCCATTGACCTTACTGGCGATTACGAGGCATTATCATTTGGTCAACATATTCATAATCATCGTAAAAGTGATCCCGCATTGCGATTTTGTCAGAGGACGCATTGATGCTCCGCCGTTTTTTTAGCTACTACCTTCCTTATAAGCGCTTGTTTGCGCTCGATTTCGGCTGCGCCATTCTCGCCGGCCTGCTTGAGCTGGGTTTTCCCATGGCGGTAAAACTCTTTATCGACAAATTACTGCCCGCCCAGGACTGGGTGCTGGTATGCGTCTCCGCCGCCGGCCTGCTGCTGATTTATTTGCTCAATACCGGGCTGATGGCGGTGGTTAACTATTGGGGCCACGCCCTGGGCGTGGGCATAGAAACCGATATGCGCCGCGAGGCGTTTAATCATCTGCAGAAGCTCTCGTTCCGTTATTACGACAATACCAAGACCGGCCACATCATCACCCACGTCACCAAGGATCTGGAGGAGGTCGGCGAAATCGCCCATCACGGCCCGGAAGATCTGTTTATCGCCCTGATGACGTTTATCGGCGCGTTTATCCTGATGGCCACCGTCCATGTGCCGCTGGCGATGCTGACCGTTATCATTGTCCCCGCCATGACCTGGCTGGTCAGCAGCCAGGGCGCGCAGATGACGGACACCTGGCGCAAGCTGTTCCGCCAGGTGGGTAATTTCAACGCCCGCATCGAGGAGAGCATCGGCGGCATCCGCGTGGTCAAGGCCTTTGCCAACGAACGCCAGGAAGAAGCCCTGTTTGCCCGTGATAACGACAGCTACCGCGCCACCAAGCTGCGCGCCTACCGCATCATGACCGCCAGCCTGACCCTAAGTTATCTCAGCACCCGCCTGGTCCAGCTGATCGTGATGGTTGCCGGCACCTGGTATGTTATCAAGGGCGAGCTAAGCTACGGCGGTTTTGTCGGTTTCCTGCTGCTGGTGGAAGTCTTTTTCCGCCCGGTTGCCAAGATTTCGGCGGTGCTGGAGAGCTATCCCAAGGGCATTGCCGGCTTTAAGCGTTTTACCGGGCTGATGGATACCGTGGCCGATATCACCGACCGCCCCGCCGCCCTGGCGGTGGACAGCCTGCGCGGCGATATCGTCTATCGCGACGTCAGCTTCGGCTACCGGGCCGATAAACCGATCTTCAGCCATCTGAACCTGACCATCCGCGCCGGCGAAACCGTGGCCTTTGTCGGCCCGTCCGGCGCGGGTAAAACCACGCTGTGCTCTTTGCTGCCGCGCTTTTATGACGTGGATGCCGGAAGCATCAGCGTGGACGGCATCGATATCCGCGATATGACCCAGGCTTCGCTGCGCGGCAATATCGGCATTGTGCAACAGGACGTATTCCTGTTCGGCGGATCGATCCGCGAAAATATCGCCTATGGCAAACTGGACGCCACCGATGAGGAAATCTGGCAGGCGGCGCGGCGGGCGCGCCTTGACGAGCTGATCGCCGCCCTGCCGGAAGGACTGGATACCCTGGTGGGCGAGCGCGGGGTAAAGTTGTCCGGCGGCCAGAAGCAGCGTCTGTCCATTGCGCGTATTTTCCTGAAGAACCCGCCAATCCTGATCCTCGACGAAGCCACCTCGGCGCTGGATACCGCCACCGAGCAGGCCATCCAGCACTCGCTGTCCGACCTGTCACGGGGACGTACCACGCTGGTGATAGCCCATCGCCTGGCCACTATCCAGCATGCCGATCGCATCGTGGTGGTGGATACGCAGGGCATTATTGAACAGGGCAGCCACAAGGAACTGCTGTTGCGGCACGGCACTTATGCCCGCCTGCATCAGGCCCAATTCGGCGCGGCCTGATTGCCGCGCGAATTAACCGAATAGCGTTGAAGTTATGTTAATGAAATAACCTCAACGGCTATTCTTTTTGACCAAAAACAATAATCATCCATTAATTACAAGGCAATGCAATTATAACTCAGGGTATTATATCTTGTGACTCATCTCGCCTATTAATCAATTTTCTCGTAATAACACCCCTATCTTAGATTTGACGCAACGAATTGTGTGGTCAACAGGCCGATATTAGCGGTTAACAAAAAACGTTAACTTTCTTTGAGGAATGTATGGACTTCTTTATTCAACTGGCCGTTATTCTGGCCTGTCTGTTATACGGCGCCAGAAAGGGCGGTATCGCCCTCGGCCTCCTGGGCGGTATCGGGCTGGTTATCCTGGTCTTCGTCTTCCATCTCGAACCCGGTAAACCCCCGGTCGACGTCATGCTGGTGATTATCGCCGTGGTCGCCGCCTCCGCCACCCTGCAAGCCTCCGGCGGCCTGGACGTCATGCTACAAATCGCCGAGCGACTCCTGCGGCGCAACCCCAAATACGTCTCCATCGTCGCCCCCTTCGTCACCTGCTGCCTGACCATCCTCTGCGGCACCGGCCATGTGGTCTACACCATTTTGCCCATCATCTACGACGTGGCGATTAAAAATAATATCCGCCCCGAACGTCCCATGGCCGCCAGCTCCGTCGGCGCCCAGATGGGTATTATCGCCAGCCCCGTGTCGGTCGCGGTGGTCTCCCTGGTGGCCATGCTCGGCAATGTGTCTTTTAACGGCCGCCACCTCGACTTCCTCGACCTGCTGGCCATCACCGTTCCCTCCACCCTGTGCGGCATCCTGGCCATCGGCATTTTCAGCTGGTTCCGCGGCAAGGACCTGGATAAGGACGAGGTGTTCCAGAAATTTATCGCCGACCCCGAAAACCGCCACTATGTCTACGGCGATACCGCCACCCTGCTCAACCAGAAGCTGCCGCGCAGCAACTGGGTGGCGATGTGGATTTTCCTCGCCACCATCGCCGTCGTCGCGCTGCTGGGCGCGATGCCGCAGCTGCTGCCGGTGTTCGGCGGCAAACGGCTGTCGATGGTATTGGTTATCCAGATGTGCATGCTGTTTTCCGGCGCCCTGATTATCATCGCCACCAAGACCAACCCGGCGGCCATCTCGAAAAACGAAGTCTTCCGCTCCGGCATGATTGCCATCGTGGCGGTCTACGGCATCGCCTGGATGGCGGAAACCATCTTCGGCGCGCACCTGGCCGAAATCGAAGCCAGCCTCGGCGCCATTATCAAGGTCCATCCCTGGGCCTACGCGCTGGCGCTGCTGGTGGTCTCGAAGTTCGTCAACTCCCAGGCCGCGGCGCTGGCGGCGATTGTGCCCCTGGCCCTGGCCATCGGCGTCGACCCGGCCTATATCGTCGCCTCGGCGCCCGCCTGCTACGGCTATTATATCCTGCCGACCTATCCCAGCGACCTGGCGGCTATCCAGTTTGACCGTTCCGGCACCACCCATATCGGCAAGTATGTCATCAACCACAGCTTTATCCTGGTGGGCCTGATTGGCGTGGGCGTCTCAAGCCTTGTCGGCTGGATCCTGGCCGCCGCCTACGGCTTTTTATAATAATCCGCTAGAAAATCCCGCCGCATTGCGGCGGGATGCGGGCGAATGCGCAATCTCTGAGCAAACAGACCCTTTACGTCCCTTCCCCCTTTGACATCGCCCACCACCATCGCTATTATGCGAACCCAGCGATTCCTCTGTAGTTCAGTCGGTAGAACGGCGGACTGTTAATCCGTATGTCACTGGTTCGAGTCCAGTCAGAGGAGCCAATTTCTTGTTTTCATGCCGCTTTACGAATCCCTATGTGGTTCATATTCAATAAGTTAGCGTGAGAAATCTTCCCGATGCATTTTCAGTTTTCCCTCTGCATCGGGAGAATTTGGTGGTCAGATTTGGGGTCAAGTTGGTTCGATGACGGAGTGACCCCCAAATGTCTCTTAACGACACAAAAATCCGCAGCTCAAAACCATCCGCTAAACCCTTCAAAGTTTCCGATTCTCATGGCCTGTACCTTTTGATCAATCCCGGCGGTTCACGTCTCTGCTATATCAAATATCGCATCAATGGTAAGGAATCCCGGCTTGGCTTAGGGGCTTATCCCGATGTTTCTCTGGCTTACACCCGGCAGCAACGTGATGGCATACGCAAGCCGCTGGCGCAGAATATCAATCCAGCACAGCAACGTATCGCAGAGATAGCTGCCAGCTCCCCTGAAAAATCCTTTAAACACGTTGCATTAACCTGGCATAAAAGCAATCGAACCTGGTCACAGAACCACTCCGTACGTCTGCTTGCCAACATGAACAATCACATCTTCCCGAAATGTGCCAACCCTACCGCGCGCAGACAAAGGGCAAGGTCGAGCGCTTCAACGGTTACTTGTGGCGTTCGTTTTATGTGCCGCCGGCAAGTCGTCTGAGCCAGAGCGGCTTGCAGCTCGATGTCGTCACCGCCAATGCCGAAGTGGCGCGTTGGCTGCGAGAAGTTGCCAACGACCGGGTGCACGGCACGACACAGGAAAGGCCGGCGGCACGGCTGGCAAAGGAAGTGCCCTGTCTACAGGCGCTGGCTGTGCCCTGGCGCGGGAATATCGCTGCTGCGCGGCCACAAGGGCAAGCCGCAAAGGAGCCCGCCCCGCCACGTCGGCCGGCAATCGTGCCTGAGCGGCTGGCAGAAACGACGCCTGAGCAGCACCCCTGGCCGTCTATGAGCAACTGCTGTTCAACGTCCGGCAAGGGATGGCGGTATGAACTTACAACATGAACGGATAGCCCGGTTGTGCGAGACTCTGAAGCTCTCCTTCATGGCACAAGGCTACGGCGCGGCGGCTCAGCAGGCGGCCAAGGATGAGACGGCTTACAGCGACTTCCTGGAGGCGTTGCTGCGCAAAGAGGTCGCGGGACGGAACGTGCGAAAACAAAGCATGATGACACGCATGGCGGGCTTCCCGGCGATCAAGACGCTGGAACAGTTCAACTATGACTTCGCCAAAGGCGTTAAGCGCAGCCAGATTGAAGAACTGGCCGGACTGGGATTTATCGAACGCAACGAGAACGTGGTGTTGGTCGGCCCCAGCGGCGTGGGCAAAACCCATTTGGCGATGGCGCTGGGTTACAAGGCAACGCAGGCCAACATCAAAACGCGTTTTACGACAGCATCGGACTTGCTGCTGGCGTTGAGCACGGCACACGCGCAAAACGGTGATGCGCCGGGCCATCAAGGCTTACCGCCTGCTTATCATCGATGAAATAGGCTATCTACCGATGAACCGCGAGCAGGCCAACCTGTTCTTCCAGGTGATCGCGGCGCTCTACGAAAAGGGCAGTTTAATCGTGACCAGTAACCTGCCGTTCGGGCAGTGGGATGCAACGTTCGCGCATGACGCCACCCTGACGGCGGCACTACTGGATCGGCTGCTGCATCATGCCCATATCGTGCCGATTGCCGGCGAAAACTACCGACTCAAGCACCAACGGCAGGCCGGAATGGTTCATGGAAACAAAGTAGCCTGATCCAGCAGTGAAATCAGTGAACAACCAGGACTTGCTAGTATTGATACAACCCCGGCTAAATTATCCGTTTCGCAACCAGTCAATAAATGCCCTCATCGCTGGCGATATAGCTTTACCCACGATCCAGCAAAGGTAATATCCATCAAACTGACTCTCCCATGCCTCGAGAACGCGATGAAGCGCGCCAGAGTCGAGATGAACACTCACTCTTTCCGCTGTGACCTGAGCAACGCCGATCCCCGCGATGGCAGCCCGATATTGACGTTCCCGGTCATCCACTACCAGATTTCCTGTAACGGAAATATTTTTTAACTGTCCATTAAAAGAAAACTGCCAGGGCTCTGGGGTCACCTTGCCCGGCCAACGCCAGCCAATGCAATTATGCTGGCTTAAATCTTCCGGCTGTTTAATGTTTCCACGTGCTTCAAGATAGGATGGCGCGGCCACCACTATTTGATGTAACCGCTCACCAATGGGAACCGCAACTAATCCTGGGTCAAGTACTTCACCAAGCCGTAGAGAGAGATCGAATCGTCCCGCCATAAGATCCGCGGGGCAGTCATTTATCGTGAGATCAATATGCACATCGGGGAAAGAGGCAAGAAAACCCGCTACCTTACAATCCAGAAACATTTCAGCAGCCGAACGAAAGGCATGAATTCGAATATTTCCTTTAACGATACTGCTTCGCGAATGCGCTTGCATGAACGCATCGGCAAGATTTTCCAGTAATGGCGCAGTTTGAAGATACAGCACTCGCCCCTCCTCAGTGAGACACACTGAGCGTGTGGTGCGATTTAAAAGTCTCAATCCCAAGCGCTCTTCAAGTCCCTGGATTTGTTGGCTGACCGCAGAGGCGGATATACCGAGTTTGTCCGCCACAGCCCTGAAGTTCAGTTTCTCCGCCACCATGATAAAAGTCTTAAGCGCCAAAAAATCCGAACGGCTAATCATTACTACCTCTCTATTATTAAATTGCTCTAATAACTGCATCCAGTTATGGCTGTATTAATTAATTAAAAAGAACAATTATAATAGCGGCAATCCAGACAAACCAGCAAACTAGGAGAAGGGGCTAATGGTTGACAGAAACCGACTTACCTTAGAACAACGACTGCAGATAACGGAAGATAAGCTGGCCATTTATGAGCTTATTGCCTCTCATCCCCCCAGTGCCGACAGCGGGCTCGCTGAATATACGGCCTCTGTTTATATGGAGGATGGTGTGTTTAATCGAGGTGAAGGGTTAGATGGTGCTAAAGGCGTGAACGCGATCGCAGCATTTATTCTCAGACCAGCACATGAAAAGGCAATTAAAAGCGGACTAGCACATTTTGCCGGGCTGCCGCTTATCGACTTACGAGGCGATACGGCTATTGTCACCTCCTATTTACAGCTATTACAGTTGGATCAACAGGGAGAACCACGTGAGATGGCCAACCATGGATATTCTACCGGGTATCGTATCCATCGGGTAGTGGTTAATCGTTGGGAGCTGGAACGTCACGATAATCGCTGGAAAATACGCAGCAGAACGCTTCTTCCTGTCGACGGAACCGATGCGCCGCGTCAACTGTTAGCCCGCGGTCTCTCTGATATTCTTAAAAGCACACGTCAGAATTCATAAACAGCCAGGAGATACATAATGAGTGAAGAAAATCGCCAGTTCTTATCGTCGCTTTTCCAGTCGGTAGCCAACCAAGGATGGGGAGAGAATTTTATGGCCGCATTACACGAGGATCTGGAATTTAATGCACTGGGAACTTCGCCAGTTTCAGGATGCTATCGGGGGAAGATAAACTACAGGAATAATCTTCTTAACCACCTTGATGACAAACTGGAATCATGGCCTGTGCCGATCATCGATGCAATGATAGTTGACGGAGATTATGCCTGCCTGCGTTTCCATGCTACAGGCGGTAAAGGTAAAAACGGCGTGAACTTCAATATGCAATACTGCTGGGTACTGCGCATAAAGGATAAACAAATTGTAAAAATCTGGGGGTATTATGATTCGATCATCATGAATGCACTTTTTGAAAAGTCGTAACTAAAATTGAGTGACAGTTGTTTGATAAAAAATAAATTACCGCAAAAACATAGCTTTATACTAAAAAACAGTAGGGCTAATAATCAACTTCTATAAAAGAAGTATTGCTGAAATATAGTTATATTAAGATATTCATAAACCAGTGACGTATGCCATACTATGACCAGTCCCCCCTCTGGTTAATCCATCGCCAGGCTAGTAATGTTTAATGGGAAGAGATCACTGATATAAAGCCCCCGAGAGCACAGTCAGAGGAATCCATCAGCACTTCCCCGATGGAACTCAGTCTTTGAACCGCCCACGGACAGCATTAAGTTCGCGGATAAACGTGGGGGGTTCCTTGGCGAGGGGTAAACTGTCCCGGTCCCGAATGGCGTCGTAGCCGTCGATAGGATCGACCGGCAGTGCCGAGAAAAGCGGCTCCAGATCGGACTGGGCAGCGCCTTGTTCGGCGACCAGCTCAAAGGTTTTGCGATTCGCGGCAGGCGAGGTCAGCGAAGCGACGAGGACCTGGGCGATCTGGGCACGGGCAACCACACCGTCGGAAGGCGATCCGGCCCAGTGCGTGTCTCCTTGTCGCATCACGAGACGGTGCTGTTCGGGTGTATTGTAGTCAAACCATCCGGGACGAACGATGGTGTAAGGCAGACCACTGGCGCGCACAAGCCGCTCCCCACGCCGCTTCCAGTCGTGTCCGATAGTGGGTTTCGTGACACCGACCGTGGTCATTAGAGCGATCCGCGCCGGGGCTTGCAAAACGCTCAAGATGTTGCGCACCGCGCCGTAGTTCACCTGCTCGGCTCCTTGCGGATCGTTCCCGCTGATGCCATGTGTGAAGATGATGCCTGTGACGCCTGCGACCGCGTCGTGCAGTGTCTCGGCCCGGGTCAGGTCACCCACGACGACCTGGACGCCAGCGGGGAACAATTTCGCCTGGCCCGGATCACGCACCAGAGCCCTGGTCTCATATCCCTTCCTGAATGCTTCCGCGACGACCGGTCTGCCGATGCTACCGCTTGCACCGACAACCAGGACAACAGGTTTATTTGTACTCATTAGCTTCTCCGGTCCGGGATCACTTTCAGTTGATTGTAAAGCCGCCTGCGGCTGCTTCGAAGCGGCGATGGCAGTGCCGGCTAACAGTAAATGAGCAAGCATGAGCGTCAGAAATATTTTGCAGGCGAAACAATTCATGTCGCACACTCCCTGAGTGATATCAATAAGATGTTATATCGCACGGCTCCGCCATCGTGTGAATTGCTGCATTGCTTTGCCTCTTTGTCGAGACAAACCATCACCCCAGAGATCGACGTAAGCGGGCGGTGCGGCAGTCGGTGACGCCCGAATAAGAAGCACATTGAGAACCCGAACGGAAGCGGCATTGCCAGTGGTCTGTGTTTGTCTAAATCCAGCATCGATGAATTCAAATGCGACAAACGGTCCTCATTAAAGCTATAAGGTGCAAACAGGGCATAGCGCCAAGCCGGGATGACATTTATGTCCTCACATTGAATTCTTTTTCAGCACGACCCATCTTACGTAGGAAGCTGACTTTAATTAAGAGGGTTATAACGCATTCAATGTTGAATGAAATTAATAAATAACTTCACGTCAGCGCCGGATTAACGGCTCTGGCGGTAAGCAATGTTCTGTGCAACCGTTAGCGTTTCGCAAACCTCAGAAATAGAGTTCACCTTTAAAATTCCCGGAAGCTTCTGCGTGTCCATCGGCAAACATCCTTACAAATTCGAAATCGAAATAATCCACCAGTTGTTCCTGTCCGACAAAAAACAGCGCCGTCGCCAGGCCATCCGCGGTGGCGGCATCGTCGGCAACAGCCCAGGTTGCAACGACATCTCGAACCGGTAGTCCTGTGCGGGCATCAAGCACATGATGGAGTCCATCACCCCATGCCCGTCGGTTAACTGCGGATGCACACAGCGCGCGTCCCTGTAAAGCGGCAACCCCGATCGCCATTGTGGGATTGAACGGATGCTCCAGCCCAATCCGGAGGGTGGATCTCCCAAAGTGACGGATATCACCACTGCCATCGACGACAAACTGGTCAAAACCTGCATCTCGGAGAATTTCAGAAACCATGTCCACCAGGTAACCTTTTCCCACAGCGCCAACATCGATCACAACAGCCCTGCGTGTGTTAAGCGAAGTTCCCTGACGCATAATGTCCTTCGACCAGACCGCTGTGTCACTCTCTATTACTGCGTTCCTGACCAGGTCAGGCGCGGGTTTAAGCGTATAATTTCTGTCATAACCGAGCAATTCGAGGGCACGCCCCACCAAGGGATCCACGGCACCGCCGGTTATGGCGTGCAGCCGGTCATAGAGAGAGAATAATGCGTGCGCATCCTCAGGAAAATCAAAACATCCTCCATTGGGCGCCGCGGCGATTCGAGACACCAGAGAATCTGCTCGAAAGCGCGAATAAACCGCCTCAAATAGCGCGATCCTATCAAGGATGGATTGACGCACACCGGTCCCCAATGGGATAAGCGTCTCGATTTCCCATCGGGTTCCTATGGCCTCAAATGAAAATTTTCCCATATACCGCCTTTTCAATACCCTCAAACTCCCTTATGCGCCGCGGTATGCCTTTCACCTTACCGCATGGTTTATTTCCGCGGCATAACCATGAATTAATCACACGCAGCCGAGGTCAAGGGCCGAAGCGTCCCGATGGCTATTTCCACGCCGTGACACCCTATCCATCTTGAAATTAACAATAGTTACATCAGATTACTTGTGCATCAGGCTTGGGCGGCAGGTCGATATCGGTAATCACCCCGCTATCGTTAACATCTATTAGCAAGGGGGGATACCTTCTCAGCACCTCTTTTGCCCCACAAACGCCCCGCAATTGCAAAAGCACATCAATCGCCTGCGCGGAAAAACCTACCGGATGCCCTGGTTGATGACGATATACCGGCCTGACAGTCACATGCTGGTCAAGCGCAAGTGCAACTTGCTGATAAATAGCGTGGCTGACAAAAGGCATATCAGCTAATTGTACCAACCACCCTTTCCAGCCCCGACACGTATTTACCCCCGCGGCAATCGTTTCTCCAAGCCCATCGGTATCAGCACAGCTAAAAGTCACGTGGAAAGTCCGGCATATCTGATGAATTGACGTGTAAGAGGAACGAGTCACAACGTGAATTGGTAGGCCAGAACGACTCGCATTGAGCAAGGTCTGCTGGAACACAGTGACGCCATTATCAAGCAGATGCTCGAGTTTGAGTCCTATACCGCCGGCTGTTCTATATCGAAGCCCGTGACCGGCGGCGGCAATCAGTATACCAACAGGAAGCATTGCCCTTGCCCTCTCGCAACACATTCGATGAATCGCCCCATAACGTACAACCGTCGATATCATGATTAACCATTATAATTATACATCTCACATCTGGAAGGTTAACTTTATTGTGGTTTAGGCATTTTGTGACTGATAATCAAGATCTTGTTAACCTTATGCTATACCTGATCAATGAACCCATGACACATTGCATCCTCTCGCCAAAACGCGGCTATCTTCATTAGGTATGAAATATTGTGTTGCCAAAGATCGGGTGGCGAATCGAGGCGTGTTTTCCAAACTCGGAATGACACAGGTATAAATTTATGTATTAAATGCTATTAATCAATGCGTTAAAGAGATTTAATCACTAAATCTATCGCCTTTTATTCATGATTTAATGGCGACACAACCAGATCATATGATGAACAGTTATGAATAATTTTCACTAAGCCTAGCAAGTTTCAACAATAATCAATTGCTGCCCACCTGTTAAACTTACACGGTGAAAATGTTTACTGAATGTCAGCGTTTTGAATTTTACGGCATAGGATAGAGACAACATGACCCTACGTTATATATGACGCTATCGCGGTTTCATGCTGTCATGATTTAAGTTAAAAAACGTTCATATCATTAGAAAATAAAGCGTTTTTAGCGATGATAATAGAAGGGATTCTAAATATTAAAAAAGTAGATGCGCGATTAGAAATCTGCACCGGTGGCTGAGATATAGCAGTTAATCGTTATTATAATAAATACTGATTACGACTCTCTATTCAGATGGGTATTTTTAGACTCAAAATTGGGTTATGTCCATGCCAAGAGTAAACGATCCGATATTTATCATTTAATGCTTACATAGCTAAATCTTATAGTAACACCTTGTCAAAGGGATATTTGCATTCGCCATTATAACGAGAGCGCAACCTTGTTGCATTCAAGATGAATCCTACTTATTACTGGAATACAAATATGGCTGAAAACATACCGTTAAACATCATTGTCAATGGTGAGCCTCATGAGCTTTCTGTTGATCCCCGGGTTACCCTTCTGGACGTGCTGCGCGAGCACCTGGCGCTGACAGGCACTAAAAAAGGCTGTGACCAAGGCCAATGTGGTGCCTGTACCGTACATATTGATGGGAAACGCGTGCTGAGTTGCCTGACCCTGGCGGCGCAAGCAGACGAAAAACAGATAACAACCATCGAGGGATTGGTCAAACGCGATGGTACTTTACATCCTGTACAGGCGTGTTTTTTGCAACATGACGCTTTTCAGTGCGGTTATTGCACACCGGGACAAATTATGTCGGCGGTGGCGTGCATCAGGGAGGGACATGCCGGATCCGAACAAGAGATCCGCGAATACATGAGTGGCAATATCTGCCGCTGCGGCGCCTATCCGCATATCGTCGATGCCATCAAACAGGCGGCCCTTGCGCTGAATAAGGAGTCGGCATGAATGAATTCTCTTACCATCGGGCACAAACTTTAGATGATGCATTGTCGCAGGTCACCCCTGAAGGCGGGCGTATTCTGGCCGGCGGCACAACCCAACTGGATTTGATGAAGTGTAATGTTGAAAAACCGCAGCGGCTTATCGATATCACCCGCCTGCCCGGTTTGAGCGACATTTTTTTCTCGGCGCAGTCCATCCGGTTCGGGGCGCTGGTACGGATGAGTGAATTGGCAGCTCATCCGGATTGCCGCAATCTCGCTCCGGTTGTTTACGGCAGTCTTTGGCAGGCCGCCTCTCCCCAGATCAGAAATATGGCGACTATTGGCGGCAACCTGCGCCAGCGTACCCGCTGCGTTTATTTTCGCGATCCGGAAACATTTTCCGCGTGCAATAAGCGTCACCCCGGATCCGGGTGCGCCGCTCTTAAGGGCATTAACCGTAATCACGCGATACTTGGCGCAAGCGCCAGCTGTGTCGCGGTGTATCCGGGAGATTTGGCGGTCGCGCTCACGGCCTTCGACGCCAGAGTGATATTACGCAATACCGCCCAGCGTGAACGCAGTGTCCCTATTGGACAATTTTATCAATTACCTGGAACCACGCCTGACAAGGAACACGACATTGCGCCAGATGAGATCATTATCGCTGTCGAAATACCACGTGTTCCCGCGTTGGAACACTCCTATTATTTGAAAGTGCGCGATCGCGCGTCCTATGAGTTCGCCGCGGCCAGCGCGGCGGTGGGTATCGAACTGGATGGTCGAATGATCCGTGATGTGCATATTGCGCTCGGCGGCGTGGCCACCAAACCCTGGCGTGCAGTCCAGGTTGAAAACGCCTTGCGCGGCAAGACATTCAGTGAAGAAAACATCAGTGAAGCGGCACAGTTGGTCATCGCGGATGCCCGGCCATTGGAGCACAATCATTTTAAAATGGTGCTCGCGCCGAAGGTTATTACCCGCGCATTGCTCACCGCAGGAGGATTATCATGAAGCAAGAAACCGATAAGGTACGCCGCGGCTTGCTTAAAGCGACAGCCATTGCTTCCGTCGTCAATGGAAGCGGTATTGGTTTTGGTTCGGCGCAGGCGGCGCAACAAACCGGGACCGCCACGCCGCCCGAAACCGGGAAATATGAGGCCCTGGGGGCCGCCCGCCCGAGGGGCGACGGCGCGGTGAAAGTCAGTGGAGCAGCCACCTATGCTGTTGAACACCAGGTAGCCAATGTACTTTATGGCGTCGTCATTCAATCCACCATTTCCAGCGGCCGAATTATCGGTATGCAGACGGACGCCGCCCTGGGTGCGCAAGGGGTCGTCGCCGTTTACACCCATTTAAACACGTTGAAGATACACAGACCCACGCCGATATCCCAGGGGGGAGCGGCGCAATCAACCTATACTCCGCTTCAGGATGACCGGATTATCCACAACGGGCAAAATATCGGTATTGTGATTGCCGAGACTTTTGAGCAAGCCACCTATGCGGCCTCGCTGGTTAAAGTTGAGTATCAGGAGACGCAGGCCCTGATCGCGGCGACCGATCCCAACGCCAAGCCTAAAAACATGGATGCGCTTAGCATCAATATCGGCAATGCACAGCAGGCTATGGCCAGCGCCGACGTTAGAATAAGCGGCCATTACATCACGCCACGCGAATACAATATGCCGATGGAACCCCATGCCTGTATCGCCCAATGGCAAGATAACAAGCTGACGGTATGGGAGCCAAGCCAGTGGGTGGCGGGCGCCCAGGTGGAGATCGCCGAATGGATGGGCATCGACAGGAGCGATGTCCACATTATTTCTCCTTATGTCGGCGGGGGATTTGGCTCCAAACCGGTGCCCTACAGTCATGTTGCGCTGGCCTGTGCCGCGGCACGGGAGTTAAAACGTCCGGTGAAAGTGTCGTTAACCCGGCCGCAGACGTTCACCGGTTTTGGCGGACGAGCGGCGACCTCACAACATTTAGAGATGGGCGCGACGCGTGACGGCAAGATAACGGCCATTATTCACGACAGTTTTAGTGAAACATCCTTAGACGACGTTTACGCTGAGAACTGCAATCGTGTGACGGCGCGGCTGTATGGCATTCCCAATGTGCAGTCCCGCCATCGTGTCGTGCCTATCAATACCGTGACTCCGGGCTGGATGCGCGCGCCGGGAGAAAACCCCAGCGCCTTCGGTTTGGAAGTGGCGATGGATGAAATGGCTTATGCGCTTAATATCGATCCGCTTGAACTCAGGTTGCGTAATTGGGCTGATCATGACTATCAGCTCAACAAACCCTGGAGCCTGCGCCGGTTGCGCGAAGCTTACCTTGAAGGCGCGAAAGCCTTTGGCTGGGTTAAGCGCAGCATGGCGCCGCGGTCAATGCGCGAAGGTCGTGAGCTCATCGGCTGGGGTATGGCCTCGGGAACCTATCCGGTAAACCTTCAGCCCGCTGAAGCAAAACTCATTTTGCAACCCGACGGCAGGTTTATTTTGCAGAGCGCCGGGGCGGATATAGGGACCGGGACCTATACCATACTGGCGCAAACGGCCGCGGAAGTACTGCAAATCCCCTCAGAAAAGATAACCGTGCAGCTTGGCGATACCTTTTTGCCCAGGGCTGGTGTTGCCGGTGGCTCCCAGCTCGCTGGCAATCTGGCGGCCGCAGTGAATAAAACCTCTTCTTTGATGAGGGAGCGTTTGTTGACCTTGGCTGTCGAGACGCCGGATTCGCCGCTGCATGGGGTTGACCGCGGGCGTTTAGTGCTGGCTAATGGCGAAATCCGTATGGCGCTGCGCCCCAGTAAGACCATCACCCTATCACGATTGCTTCAGGTGGCGAATATGGACCGTCTGGAGGTGACAGGCGGCACATTTTCGCAGGATGCATCGTCTGAGGAGCGGGATAAAATTGTGGGAGCACTGAATACCATGACCCGGCCGCAGGATGTTTCCGCCCACAGCTGGAGCGCTCAATTCGTCGAAGTCAGGGTTGATCAGGATTTTGGCACCGTACGCGTCAAACGCATGGTAGGCGCCTTTGATAGTGGCCGTATTTTTAATCCCACGCTCGCACGGAGCCAATGGATTGGCGGTATGATTATGGGGCTGGGCCAATCATTGCTCGAGGAAGGCATTATCGACCCTAATAACGGTCGGGTGATCAATAATAATTTGGCTGACTATCTGGTGCCGGTCAATGCCGACGTTCCCGAGATTGTCACCATTGATGTGGGCCAGCCTGACTACAAGGCGACAACCATGGGCGGTAAAGCCGTGGGAGAATTGGGTATTGTCGGGGTTGCCGCGGCGATAAGCAATGCGGTGTTTCACGCGACCGGCAAGCGTATCAGGGAACTGCCTATCACCATGGATAAATTGATTTAATAAGGAAGGGGCTTATCACCAATAAGCCCCTATAATCCTTGCTACGGGATATGATTTTTTTCTTTCACAATATGGCACATAACCGACAAGGCAATTTCCGCCGGGGTTTTACTGCCAATATTGATGCCGATAGGTGCATGCACCCGTTCCAGTTGCTGAGAGGTTAACCCCCCTATTTCAGCCAGCCGGCGTAACCGGGTATTGCTATTACGCTCCGACCCCATCACACCCAGATAAAACGCCGGGGTATTGACCGCTTCCATTAAGGTCAAATCATCAATACGCGGATCATGCGTCAATGCCACTATTGCAGTATTGGCATGGCAACCATTGAGCTCCAGGTACCTGGCGGGAAATACATTTTTCAGGATGGCCTGGCGGTGAATGCGATGTCTGAAGTTATCAAGGATATCGTCCCGAGTCTCACATATGATGGTTTCGAAACCCAGCCCAACGGCAAATTCCATGCAACAAATGGCCACTTCTGACAAGCCGGCGATGATGACGCGCGGCGCTGCCGCAATAGTCAGAACGATTTTTTCATCATGACGTTCTACCACCGTACTGCTACGCCATTCCGCTTTTTCAAGAGATTCGCAACTAAACGGCGGCGCAACGACTTTTCGCAAAGAAAATCGCCCTAGGAGCGCCTGGTGCAATTCCACAAGACGGTTTGTATAGTGCGATGCCACGGGTAAATACTCAATAAGAATATCAAGCACACCGCCGCAGGGCAATGTGCGATCAGGGGGCAACCCGCCCTCGCCATAACGGACAACCTGGCTTGCATGCCGGAACTCACCTTCCTGTATCCTGCGAATAAAATCTTCTTCGATACACCCTCCTGACAATGAACCGCAGAATTGACCTGCCATATTGATAGACATCATGGTGCCGGGTGGGCGGGGGGAAGAGCCAAACGTGTTCAATACGGTGCAAAGCCACACCGGTTGTGTTTTAATCCAATTAATTGCGTGTTCAATGACCATGATATCGAGATTTTGCATTCTTAGAGTCCCTGAAAATTTAGGTATTAAATTTTCGCGCAAGCTCAGTTAAAATATAGAAAAGCATGAACTTAGCTTCAACAAACGAAATATCAATTTTCCGTATCGCGAAACCCTTAAAGAATCCAAACACCCTATTCTTTTAGAAACATTGATTGCTGATAGAGTGACACCGCAGTAAATATAACTTTCTTTAATAAAATCAGCGAAGAACAAGAATACTTTAGTATAGCTAATAAAATAAAATTGACTATACCGATATATTGATAAGGCCTGTGAGTTTTTTTCATTAATTCAACTGGCTATTTTAGTAAAATTACATGAAATAAATATTCATCTATTATTTTTCATCGGCCATACGGTATCTATTTCAGTGAGCATCTGAATGCCCTAGGGATATTATTGCGAATCAATCTGAAACAATTTAGCATATGACTTTTCCGCCAAATATCGGGCGACCACAGCCGTATGGCGCGAAAGCTTCATCTCAATCAGTCTCTCTGTTAACAGTTCTGGATAGCGTTAGCTGGCTGCGGGTCCCAAGCCAGACACTTAAGCCGAGCCAAAGCGCGGAAAGCGGCACGGCGACGATGGAAATACCCGTCATGCTCAACCCCAGCCCCACCAGTCCGGCATAGGTCCACCCTGCGACCTGATCGCCGACGCGATACACCACGGTATCGATGAAATTTTTTGCCTTATAACGATCCTCGCGAGCCACTGAGGTGAACAGGACCTCGCGCGTGGGCCTTGCCAGGCTGAAATTCGTCACCCGGCGTATCACCTGTACCACGACGAATAAACCGATCGCCGGATAGGCGGCAATGCCGGCAAATCCCACCAGGCTAAACAGCGGCAGCGCGCACAGAGTGACCACCACGCCCAGCCAGCCGATAAGACGTCCGGTCAGGAAAAGCTGTAAAACCAGGGTGATGGCATTCACCCAGAAATCTATACGGGCAAAAAATACCGTCCTGGCCGCGCTGTTCACAAAATTACCCTCGGCAATACTGGCCTGCTGAAAATACAAAAAGGTGGAGGTGACGCTATAAAACAACATGAAAAACGCAATGCCCAATAAATAGGGGGAGCGAAAGGTATGCGTCATGCCGGCGAACAGTCCCCCGCCCAGGGCCTTATTGGATTCGTCGCCCCGCAGGGGGCGTTGGAAGACATCGCTGACCCTGGACAGCCGGCGCGAAGCAAACACGGCCATCTCAAGCAGGATCATGGCAATGATAAGCAAACCGTTCTGCCCCACCATTTCAACAAAACCCGCCGTCAGGCTCGACCCCACCAAACCGCCGAGCGTCGCCCCGGCGGCCAGGAAACCAAACAGCCGTTTGCCTTGTTCACGGTCGAACACATCGACGATAAACGACCAGAATACCGACACCACAAACAGATTAAAGACGGAAACCCAAATAAAGAATGCCCTGCCGACCCACACCGATTGGCCGGGTGTGGCCACCGTCATCAGCAGCATGAAGATAAGCAGGTTGACGATAAAAAAACGATAGGTTACTGCAATAAAACGCTCGCGCGGCCATCGCCGCACCGCGGCGGCAAACAGGGGATTCACCGCCAGCATCGCCAGCAGCGTGCCGGTAAAAAGCCAGGGCAAATTGCGCACGCCGCCCGCCACGCCCAACTCATCCCGAATCGGCCGCAACACATAATAAGCCAGGAAAAGGGCAAACACATACAGCCAGGACCATGCCAGCGCCGGGATCTCTTCAGGTTGGATATTAACGATCCGTCGTAACGAACCGGTGAGTGTGGTGATAACTCTTTTTTTGCCATTGATCAATTTTGTGGGCATGGCATGACTATTCCGTCGTTTTTGGGTCTATTAAGCGTTAATGGGCCGTATCCAGAGTTTCCAGAGCCAACGCAGCGATTATTCCAACACTAAACTTAACAGGCGCACACTGTATAAAACAGTCCGCAAATCCGCATAGACTTATGAAAATGGTGCATTAATGGTAATTTTCTCCTCCTCGGCGATGTCGCCTTTTCCACGCTATATCACCTATGACTGTTCCTAATGAATATGAAGGGATGGTCCTGGCTCTCGGAAAGTAAAGTAATCCCAGCACGAAGACTCATGAATATCACTCATAACGGCAAGTAAAACATAAGAGTAATTTTTCATCACTATTTCTTCTATAGTCCCTTATATAAGCAATTGATTATTCTTTTGCGGAAATGAATGGATTTTGATCAGGTTCGTGTGAGTAAAAATGATATTCCCCCTTTCAGTACTGATGAGGAATATTTATCAGCTATCACTCAAGAATCTGCTTATCGGATGCTTCATCATTGTTAAAAACTGTAGCTTATGCGAAAGAAAACGCTTCCGTCCCGAACGATAACACAATTTTCTGAGGTACTTTCTCTATGCCAACATGGTTAATTACCGGTTGTTCCACCGGACTTGGTCGCTATCTCGCTCAGGCGGTTCTTGAGCGTGGATGGAACGCGGTGGTTACCGCGCGGGATCCGGTAAAGGTTCAGGATATTGTCACATCCTATCCCGACACCGCGCTGGCCGTGGCGCTGGATGTGACCGACAGCACCCAGATCGCCGAGGTGGTGCGCCAGGCTGAAGCTCGCTTCGGCGGGGTGGACGTGCTGGTGAACAACGCCGGCCACGGCTACCGCGCTGCGGTGGAGGAAGGCGACGAGGCAGATGTCGACGAACTGTTCGCCACCAATTTTTTTGGCCCAATAAAGATGATCAAGGCGATACTGCCCGGCATGCGGTCCCGGCGCAGCGGCGCCATCGTCAACGTTTCATCCATCGCCGGTCGCGGCGCCGAGCCAGGGTCCGGATATTACGCGGCGACCAAATTCGCACTAGAGGGTATGTCGGACGCGCTGCGAAAAGAGATCAGTCCGCTTGGTATCAAGGTGCTGGTGGTGGAACCCGGTGCGTTTCGTACAGATTTTGCCGGCCGTTCATTGCAGCAATCAAAGACTGTTATCGCTGATTACGCCAATACCGCCGGACTGCGCCGGAAAGAAAAGGATAATAGCCATGGTAAGCAGCCCGGCGATTGCGCGCGCGGTGCCCAGGTAATCATCAAGGCCGTCGAGGCGGCTGACGCGCCCTTCAGGCTGCTATTGGGCAGCGATGCCGTTAAGTATGTCCGCTCCCAATTGGAAACCCAGCTAACAGAAGTGAATGCCTGGGAAAAAATCAGTGTCACCACCGATTTTCCCAGTTGAGATCTCCGCCGCCGCGGCTTACTTATTTCCCCAGTCAGGGCGGCGATAATGGCATTGTTAATATTCTGGCAGTGGCTTGCGGGTATCAACCAAGAGGATAAGGCAAGAATCATCCATGAATACGCCTATTGTTTAGCCGCCAAAGTATTACTCTTTTTACAGCACAACGCGATATATTCACAATGCCGGATACGACTGCTTTAATAAATAGCAGACAATTCAGGACCTTCAAGAGTTCTGTTCCTGAATTATCATTATCCAGAACAAGGGAGTCAACAGATGAAAACCACCGGCTATGCCGCCTTCAGTACCACTACCCCATTGGCGCCGTTTGTATTCGAACGGCGCGCGCTGCGCCCTAACGATGTCGCCATGGAGATACTCTTTTGTGGAGTCTGCCATTCGGATCTGCATACGGCGCATAACGACTGGGGCTGGACAACCTACCCTATTGTCCCCGGTCATGAAATTGTCGGCCGCGTCACCGACGTCGGCCCCGACGTCACCCGCTATAAGGTGGGTGATGCGGTGGCCGTAGGCTGCATGGTGGACAGTTGTATGGAATGTGACCAGTGCCATAACGGAGAGGAGCAGCTGTGCCGGGAAGGCAATACCGGCACCTACTGTGGTCTGGACCGCATTACCCATGAACCGACACAAGGCGGTTACTCCAAGCATTTAGTGGTGCGCGAAGAGTTTGTGCTGCGCGTGCCGGACGGGCTGGATCTTTCACGGACCGCACCGCTACTGTGCGCCGGCATCACCACCTATTCACCGCTGCGCACCTGGAACGTCGGTCCGGGCAGCCGGGTCGGCGTGATTGGCCTTGGCGGGTTGGGCCATATGGCGGTCAAGCTGGCGGTTGGCCTGGGCGCGGACGTGACTGTCCTGAGCCGCACCGCCAACAAGGAAGCCGATGCCCTTGCCCTGGGCGCCGACTGCCTGCTGATTTCCACGGATGAGGAGGCCATGGCGAAAGCCGCCTCCGGGTTCGATTTGATTATCGACACCGTGCCGGTCAAGCACGATCTCAATCCTTATATGCCGCTGCTGGATATCGACGGCACATTAGTACTGGTGGGCCAGGTCGGTCCCCTTGCCGAACCGAGCACCGTGCCTCTGATCCTGGGCCGTCGCCGGATCGCCGGCTCGCCCATCGGGGGCATTCGCGAAACCCAGGAAATGCTCGACTTCTGCGCAAAGAAAAACATCCTGCCCGACTGCGAGATGATCCGTATGGATCAGATAAACGAGGCTTTTACGCGGATGGAACAGGCGGACGTACACTATCGTTTTGTGATAGACATGGCCTCTCTACCGGCTTGATACTGTATGGATTTTAGGTAATTAGCTACTTTTATCATTACAATACAGGTTGAGTCACGGTGATTTTTTGTGCAAAACAGGAGATAATTAGGAGTGAAAATTCTAGCAGTCGATAAATACTAATCATCAGTTGAAAAGATTATTTGAAAAAGGCGACGTACTGTCGCCTTTTCTTATTTTTAATCATACAGTTAAAGAAGAAATATCTATAACAAAGCGATATTTCACATCACTTTTCAGCATGCGTTTCCAGGCATCATTGATATCCTGGATATTAATCATTTCAACATCAGCAGTGATGCCGTGCTCACCACAAAAATCCAGCATTTCCTGGGTTTCTGCAATGCCGCCAATCACCGAACCGGCGACTGATTTACGTCCCAGGACCAGCGGTGCGGAGTTCAGCACCGGGTCCAGTTCGCCCAAATAGCCCACCAGCACCAAGGTACCGTTAAGGGCGAGCGTCGTGACATAAGGCTTAAGATCGTGAACATAAGGCACCGTATCGACGATAAGGTCAAATTCTCCTTTTACTGCCGCCATTTGGTCGTCATCGGTGGAGATCACTATGTGATCGGCACCAAGCCGGCGCGCATCCTGCTCTTTACCGGGAGAACGGCTAAAGAGTGTGACCTCGGCGCCTAACGCTTTGGCGAATTTCAGCCCCATATGGCCCAAGCCGCCAAGGCCGACCACCGCCACTTTGGTCCCTTTGCCTACTTTCCAGTGGCGCAATGGCGACCAGGTAGTGATACCGGCGCACAATAGCGGCGCCGCGCCCTTCAGATCCAGGCCATCCGGCACTTTGACCACGAACTTATCCGATACCACGATGGTTTCGGAGTAGCCGCCATAGGTCGGCATTTTATCGTGACGATCGATATCGTTGTAGGTCAGCGTATTGCCTTCTTCGCAATACTGCTCAAGCCCCTGCTTACAAGGATCGCAGTGCTGGCAGGAATCCACCATGCAACCGACGCCAACATGATCACCGGCTTTAAAACGCGTAACTTCCGCCCCCACCCGGGTGACGCGGCCAATGATTTCATGCCCGGGCACCATTGGGAAGGTCGCATTGCCCCAATCATTGTAAGCATTATGAATATCTGAATGGCACACGCCACTGTACAAAATTTCAATCACCACATCATTAGCCCGGGGATCGCGGCGCACAAAATTGTGCGGCACCAAATCTTCTTTCACGGCCAGTGCGGCGTAACCACGTACATTCATCGTCATACTTTTCTCCGGAATCGCCTGTTTTGCGTTACGAATTATAGAGATTAGGCTCTAAAAGCGAATTAATGAGATATTAAATAATTAACCTTTATAAGGTTATCAAGGATTGCAATTCACGATTAGAGGTGAATTTCAGATTGCACCAATGAATCTTATTCACCAATAACCCTGTACAGATGGCGCCACCACGCATTAACACCGCTTGAGGCGACAATAGGGTCCCTCAGTCCCGGACCAATCACCTTTTCGGGCGCATTCAACACCCGGGCGCGATGCCGTGATACAGGGCGGCCAAGCTTGTGCAGGAACACACCGTCCGGCCAACGCGACCGCTCTTCCAAAGCCTGGCGGGCGTCAGCGTATGATATCTGCGTATGAAAATTGCAGCTTGAAATAAGAATATTGCGGTGTAATAAAGTGAGATTAAAACGCATAAACAACCCGCTTAAGGTTCCTTAAGCGGGTTGCGGGTTGATCTTCAACGGGATAGAGCAATGGCGGCTCAGCTTTCGCTGCCGACGGCATCATGCGGCAAATCGCCATAAGGACATTGCGCCACGCCGATGGTGCCGCGGGTGATGCGCTCCACGTTTTCCTGCGCTTTTTTCGCATCCAGCACCCAGGTCCGGTAGAAATCAAACGGACATTCGGCAATGCCCTTTTCACCATCGCCCGAATGATAGACGCCGGTATAGCCTCGATGGAGCAATTTAAAAAGATGGTTCTGTGACTGATCGTATTTACGCGCATCGCGAATTTCAGGTATCGACAACTGGGCATACTGAATACCCATCTCCTCTTCCCCGCATTCACCCAGCGTATGGCCGTCAAACCCGATAATGGCGGAATGGCCGAAATAGGTATAAACGCCATCAAAGCCGGTGCAGTTCGCCACCGCGACATAGCAGTTATTGGCCCAGGCCATGGCTTTGGAAATAAGCACCTGCTGGTCTTTCGCCGGATACATATACCCCTGGCACCTGACAATCAACTCGGCGCCCTTCATGGCGCAATCGCGCCATATTTCCGGGTAATTACCATCATCACAGATGATAAGACTAATATTGATCCCTTTCGGTCCCGCGACCACATGAGTGGTATCGCCAGGATACCACCCCTCCACCGGGACCCACGGCAGGATTTTGCGATATTTTTGAATAATATCGCCTTGATTGTCAATCAGGATCAGGGTGTTATACGGGACTTTGGCCGGATGTTCCTCATGCCGTTCGCCGGTAATGGAAAACACGCCCCACACATTAGCTTCACGGCATGCAGCCGAAAAAACCGCCGTTTCATCACCAGGAATGGTCGACGCCGTGGTCATCATTTCGTCCGGATCGTACATAATGCCCATGGTGCTATACTCAGGGAAAATAATTAAGTCCATCCCCGGCAGGCCTGATTTAACACCTTTAACCACTTCCGCTATTTTTCGCGCATTCTCCATAACTTCCTGCCGGGTATGCAAACGCGGGATTTTATAGTTTACAACCGCGACCCCGACACTGGTCGGGCTACTGGAAATATCACCATGACGCATATTAACTCCTTACATGTTTTTAAGAAAAAGGGTATCGGCACATCATTGCGATGTGAAATTTAACAATTACAAGAATAACCCCAGGCCTGCTTTATAAGGGTGCGTGACGCATAACACACTTATCGCCATTTACTCCACTGGCAATAATCTAGGCCAGCGTATCCATGGATTTTTTATGGCTATATTTTTTATTACGGAAATAATGAAAGGCTAAAAATAGCAACATTAAAATGACAAACCCTGCCCCGACCATAGTGAAGACAAGCTCGTTAAAAGCAATTTCAGGATTAAACTCGACTGTAATGTTATAAACAGCCACGAAAAAAGACATAAATACAATCAGGTAGCCCAGGCTGTTGCGCCAGACGTTTTTTGTCTGTATTGACTCCGTCTGCTGGCTTAGCCGGTTAACAATCCTGCCATCCATGGTATCGGTTATCATCATGCCGGCGGTAAATACGCATCCCATGATGGCCGCATACATCGCCTGCCAATTTTGATTGCTATTGCTGGCAACATAACCCCACGCCGCCGCCTGCGTCGCCGTATCGAACACCGCGGCGAATATGACCCCGACCAGAATAATAGACAACGGATTGGACTGTTTTAATAATCGGGTCGGGAACAATTTCATTTTCCAACCTACCGGGCGGTAATTGGCGCTGTTCATTAGTGTCCACAGATTTGTCACGCCAATGGCCAAGAGCATTAACGTCGGCAGCCAATCAAGGGAAAACCGCACAGGGGGGGGCAAGGTAAGGGTTTGCGTAAAATAGCTTACGAATATGGCAATGCCTGTCACCAGGCCGCCGTGGCCGATGGCAAACAATGTCCCCACCCACTTGGCATGACCATGCTTATGCCTGATAGCATGCCAGGTCAGGCCGTCGATACAGGCGATATGATCGGGATCGAGGCCATGCCTCAATCCTAGGGCAAACATGATCAGTAAACTTGATAGCTGTAGGTTTAATTCAGTCATAATATAATCACTCCGTTCCGGGGGGTAAAAACGCAATGGGAAAATTCAGCTTTCAGCATCTCGGGATCAAGATCTTTACCAATTACCACCAACTCGCTTTCATGTACGGCATCCCCCATCCATTCATCGAGATGATTTAGCGTGGTGAGCATGCGCACGCTCTGAAATACCACCGGTTCCGTAAAACCCTTGGCATTTAGCAGACCTTTCGTCCGAATCATTTTATCGCCATCCACAGCGAGCAGTGCGGTCATCCATGCCATGAAACGGTTAATATCCAGCGGCGAGCGTTCCCGCAGCACCAGGGTAGAAATGGATGGGTCATGCTCATGGGTATGATCGGTTAATAAATCAGGCTCAATTTTCAATTTTTCCGTCAAACTAAAGCCATGGGTATTCATGAGTTCGGTGATATCCACGCGGCCATATTCACTGACGTGGATATGCGCAATGGGATTGAGAGATTGTATCCGTTGTTTGACCTGATGGAGCCTTTCGGGCGTAACCAGATCGGCTTTGTTCAGGATGATAATATCGGCAAAAGCAATTTGCTCTTTTGCCTCCAGGCTACCTGCAAGATTTTTATCAATATTAACCGCATCCACCACCGAGATAAACGCGTCCAACTGGGCGCGGCGGCTTATCTCATCGGAAACAAAAAAAGTGGACGCCACCGGCGCCGGGTCGGCAAGGCCGGTTGTTTCAATAAATATATATTCAATATCATCCGAGCGCTGCATCAGCTGATCAATCGTTTCTATAAGATCACCGCGCACCGTGCAGCATAAACAGCCGTTATTAAATTCAATCAGCTGCTCATCGCTGTGTGTGACTAACAGTTTTGCGTCAATGCTCATTTCACCGAATTCATTGACAATAACCGCGATTTTGGCGCCTTCATTTTGCAAAAGCATATGATTTAATAAAGTCGTTTTTCCGGAACCTAAATAGCCGGTAATCACTGTGATGGCGATATGCCGTTTGTTAATCATAATAGCCCCTGTAGCAGTTGACCTTTATGTCAGCTACCCTAAAGATGAAATAATCGAGCCTGGGAGGGTGGGTGATTACTGCGGTGTGGCAACCACCGTTTCCGTCATTTTTCGAATCGCCTCCTCGCGAATCACTTTACGGTTGGCCGGCGGCAATACATCACCGCGCAGTTGATCGTAAGGCACCACCACCCAGCAGGCGCATCCCCAGATACATTCACCGGCCATGCCTTTAAAACGAATGGCGGGTTCGGAAATCATCGGTCCGAGATCGATAAGCCAGGCATGTTCAGCCAGCTTCGCTTTCCAGTTGAGCGCATCGTAATTCTTCTGGCTATTCCAGAACGCGGCCAAATCGGTTTTTGCCACCCCGGGTAAAATCACGTTGCAGTAAGACGTCAGGGCATCAAAAAATTCGTAATGATAGACTTGCAGCGACGAGCCGGTTTCCATCAGATAGCTGCCGGTAATGGCTTCCTTAACATTGTGCGTCAGTTTTTCCAGGTTCATTTCGCGAGAGCAATGGATATGCAGTTCGGCAAAATCGGTTTCGAAACTGTCGGTCAAACCGTCGAAAGTCGCAATAAACTTAGTCCACTGCGCCAGGGTTTCATCCCAGACATCGCCGCTTTGTCCTGGGAGCACCTGTACCCCGGGATGGGTCAGCTTGGCAACGTTGAACAGCGTCCAGTTGCGGGATTTGGAACTGATGGTTTCGTGCGGTGCGCCGGTGAAGCCGGTCGGACGTAAAGAACGAAATAATACCCGGCTCTTGTCAAGCACGGCGAACCGCATAAAAGAATCGGCGACGAAGCGATTAGTCACCAGTTGTTTAAATTCATGGCGTACTTTTTGATTGCCGGTATCGGTATAGGATGACAGCCGTTGCCAGCTTTGCTCTGGATTTACGACAAAGAACCCGCCGGTAAAGGGGCTACGGTACAGATCGCCCCAAACTGTGGTCACGCCAGCATTTTTATCGTCATCAAGCATGCAATCGAGCTCATTAAGCGTGGTGTAAAGCCCTGGACTTTCTTTGTAGATATCCGGATCGCCGCTATGGGGCAACTGGCCGACGCCTATCACAGGCATGCGGCGCCCCAGTTTTACCGTCGCCAGGTGGCGCGCCAAATCCATCACGATCCCGCTGCCGGTTCCCCCCGCCAGGCTGAAGGACACCGTAATCATAGAGGGTAAGGTTGCCTCTTCAATATGGCTGACGAATTGCTCCAACGCGTTATGCATCGGGCGGTTGCCGTCATAATAGGCATTGGCGTATAAACCCTTGGCAATGGAGCGTGGGAAATGCTCTCCCGCCTTGGGGAATTTAGTATCATGGGGCACATAGGACTCGTAATTGGGATTCCAATAATAACGGGGATATTCCAGTTTCAGATATTCACGCGTGCGGTTCATCCCTGAAAAGTAGCTGTCCGTATCTTTCATATCCAGAACAATAGCCTGGAATTTGAAACGCGAAGCGGGAATGCCGCGCTCCTCAAGACGTTTTACCAAGGCGCCGGCATAATCCTTGGCGATTTGCATATCCTGATCGCCGATATCAACCACCATGGCGGCAAAGCGGGCACGCGGATCCTCCAATAAGTCCTCGACTTCACCGGTGCGCAGCAAAGCTTCCACATACGCAATGCCGGTCCTGCCAATACCGATGGCATGCAAGCAGTGCGGAGCCTGGACACCGGTAGCGCTGTTATATAAAGAAGCTGTCATTTTATATTCTCCTGGAGTACATGATTAACATTGCGCATATTCGGTTGGATATGCGGTACAAAGCCACAACTTAATCACACTGAATTCAACAGCGAACACTGAAAGTTTCGATTTTATCCAAAAATCCGAGATCTCTTAAGATATGCGCAACGGAGGTTGCCCGCTCATTGGCGACATATAAGATATAGTCTTCGACAAATAATCCCGGGTCGGAGGATATTATGCCTTCCTCTATTAACCTGACGCCTTTTTCCAGGTTTTCCCTGTGCAATTGTGTTCGCCAAATAGGTGATGAGATGGTAATAGCCTCATTATCGACTTTCTCAATATGCAGAAATTTATCGCCCACTACCGTGGGGACCTGGTAGCCGTCACCGTATTTTATGATCACTTCGTTCCAGTTAAGCGGCATGGTGGACTCCTTTATATTTCTCCCCGAATAGCCGGGTATGGCAGATTTATCCATCGTTTGCCGGTTATGATATTGCGGCCGGCCACGCCTGTCTGCGCGTCGGAAGGCTCGCAAAGCAGCAAACCCTGTTCGAGTAATAAGGCATGGGATAGCCTTTTTTCATTTTGGCTACTTGCGTCATAACGCGTTTTCGCCTGCGCGAACAGCCGCAGATCGCTTTTCGCCAGGGACGGCAGGATAAAACGCATCTCTTGAGCGGAGCCGGCGGCGTAATGATTCACCATGATGTTCTGCCCGAAAGACTGGTGGATCGCGCGGGTCAGTTGTTCGGCCGTTTTTTTACTCAAACGCGCGCAAACCACTTCGACAAAAGCCGGCTCATAGCCGTCGGAAATGCCTAGCTGGTTTTTCAACGCGGCAAATGCCGATGGCTCTTTTACCGCCATCATGACCAACACGTGCAGCCAGCGATTGCCCCACGGGGTACGCGCGGCTGAATGTTGCGTCAATGGCGCCGCCAGCCAGTTAAGCTGGCGTAGTATTTCCCACAACCCTGCTCCGGCGCGATCCTGCAGCAATGAAGATAACGCCTGATACAACTTCCCTTGTTCTGATGGGGTCGGCTCCAGGTCCGGCACCATCAGGAAACCTGCGGTAAAGGGATTTTTGAACAAATCACCGCACGATGGCGTAATACGCTGATTCAATTGATCATTACACAGACATTCCAATTCATTTAACGTGGTATAGACATTCGCCGGCGCGATAGTGTCATTCGCCGCCGAAGCCGGTGCCAGACCTATGCCAGTAACCAGGATCCGGCGACCGAACCGCACGGTGGATAAATGCCGGCTGAGATCCATCGCAATAGCGCTTCCGACCGCATCAGCCAGGGAAAACACAATGCAGACCACGGATTCGGTTTCTGTTTGGCCGACGCTTTGGGCGAATCTTTTCAGGGCATGCCAGGCGGGCCGTTCACCGTGATAATAGGCCAGGCTATACATGGCCTTGACATAGGCCCGGCTGAGGCTATCCCGGTCCGGCGCGTTCCGCTCCGATTCCGTTAGCCAGGGAGCAAAGGTATCCGGATTAGGTATCAAGGGATATTCCAGTTGGAGGTGCGCGGCGTGCTGGCTGAAAAAATCGCCAAGCGCATCGGGTTTACCTTGCTCGATTGCCAATGATTCATAAAAGTATTTATTACCGTCCAGGGCCGCGGGCAATACTGGGAGACCAGCGTCTGCCTCTCCGGCCATATCCACCGAAAGGATGCTCAGCCGTGACCGTTCATGATCCAGCAGAGTGTCGGGCATTTGGCTGACAAATTGACGCAAGAAAGCATTGGCCGCCATGCCGATACATACCAGATGAACATTGTAAGGCACCGCCTCGTCATCGCTGATACGGTGTATACCTCGGGTTAAGGCGTCAAGTTTGCGCTGGCGCAGTTTGGCATCGGTACTGCCGATGGCCGGAACCGGCCTGCCGCGTAGTAAATCTATCCCAATCGCTGATGGCATACATCCTACCTCGTCTGTGTTTAACATTTCAGCCCGGCGATACATTGGCCCGTCTTCGCGAACCAGAGAGTCAACATTCTGGCTGGCGGCAAGCCGGCGGGCTTTATAGCTCATCAAGGCAAAAAAAAAGAGCCCCAAAAATGCGTGGTTGAACGCATTTTTAGAGGCTCTCTTGCCTGGAGTGATATCGGCCATCTGGGCGATAACATGGTTAAACCTTAAACATCAGGGTGCCTAAAGTCAACACCCCGGCAACATGAGATTATTTTTTTTTAACCTATTGATATTAGGCATATCGAATTTATCTTTTTACAAATTTTCCTTAGGATTAAGATGGTTACATAAATCATTCCCTTGAAGATGTTTTTCTTATACATCAGCGCATTTATTGAAAGATTTTAATATCGCCATACATATTAGTACATGGTTAATATGCTGGATAGAAAACATCTTATGACACATCCGACTAAGTAAATCGTTACCAGCGACGTAATTCAATTATCACATCGTATAAGTAAATATGATTTTCAATCCGGTTGCTTTATTTTTATTCTGCTTTTAACTACTGGATATCGCGGATGACATATAATCCAAATATCATATTCAACAAAAATCCTGGCGAAAACTGGAAAAGGAAATTAACCAATGATATTAAACAAGCATAGTGATGCCGTCAGGGTTGGCGTCTTATTCTCCTCGACGGGATTCACCTCAAAAATCGAAAGATCGCAAATGGAGGGAACATTTTTTGCCATTGAAGAAATCAACAATAATGGAGGAATCAATGGCAGGGAAATTATTCCTATTTACTACGATCCCGCCAGTTCGCCTTACCGTTTCGCTGTTTATGCGGAAAAACTGATAAAAGAAGATCTGGTCAACGTGGTTTTCGGCTGTTATATGTCCAGCACGCGAAAAGCCGTGATGCCTATTATAGAAAAATGGCAAAAATTACTCTTTTACCCAACACCTTATGAAGGTTTTGAATTTTCAAACAATATCATCTACACCGGTGCGTCACCCAATCAAAATAGCTTTTTTTTGGCTGATTATATGGCAAGCAATTATGGTACCCGTGTTTATATGGTTGGCAGTAATTATATTTACCCTTATGAGTCAAATCGCATCATGAGCGATTTCATGACCAACTTTCCGGGAGGGGCGGTGGTGAGCGAGCGTTATGTGGATCTGAATGCCGGCCGGGAAGATTTTCACTCTATTGTACAGGACATTAAATTAACCCACCCCGATTTTATATTTTCCACAGTGGTTGGTAGAAGTACCCAAGAATTTTATTTAGCCTGCCATGATGCAGGACTTCATCCAGATAAAATTCCAATAGCCAGCCTGACCACCAGCGAAGCGGAAATTTCAGAAATGCGCACGGGGGTGTCAGCAGGACATATCACTTCAGCGCCCTATTTTCAATCAATTGATTCTAAACGCAATAAAGACGTTCTCAGCCGATTTAAATCTAGCCCGTTTTATACCGTTGAGCCGAATATGTGTTGGGAGGCCGCCTATTTTCAGGTGCATCTTTTCGCTAATGCAATGGCAAAATCCGATACCGATGACATAAGCCAGCTGTTTCCGTATCTGCTGAACAGCGAATATGACGCCCCGCAAGGAAGGGTGAAAATCAATCCGCACAATAATCACACATTATTGTATCCTAAAATTGGCAAAGTGAATAAACAGGGGCAATTTTCCATTATCAAAGAAGTCACTCAAGGGGTGGATGCAGATCCCTACTTTGTTAACTATTCTCCGCCTGGGGTTGATAATGATAACGCATAAAATTTTCAACCGGGCAAAAAACAAAAGCGCCAGCCTGCGTTTTTTCAGACGTATCAGGAGCTGTAAAGTCGTTATATTTCATCCTGATGATGATGACCTCAAAATTCTCACGCAGCAACTGCACCGTATTGGCTGCCAAAGCCTGACAATATGGCCGCCAGTAAAAGAGGTGCCCGACGATATCGACGCGATATTCTGGGCCGTGCGCATGGAATACCTCGCTGATGAATACCTGATGCAGCATACGGATATCCCGGTCATTGCCATTATCAATTATGAAAATCCCACCGTTATCGACGCCGCGCTGCATGTAGGGGCTAAGACATTGATGAGCAGTCCCATCCGTCCAATCGGGGTACTTTCCAGCCTGGTGATGGCATTTAAAAATCATTACGACTGGAAGGACTTAAACCGTCGCATGGAAAAACTTTCCACCAAATTACGTATTGCCGATGTCATCAGTCAGGCAAAGGTGATTATTTCCACCATCCGGGGCGTTGATGAACTTGAAGCCTACGCGATCATTCGCGAGATGGCCATGAATGAAAGAATGTCGATCGAAGACATGTCGAAATCCTTGATTCGGGCCAATGAATTACTCCAGCTAAATAAAAAAAAGCATGACTTAAAATGAACACAATCCCCGAGTGATAAAGTGAACGCGGGCCGGTAGATTCCCGTTAATGCGCCAGCCCGGTGCTTTCCCAGTATTCAATATCGGCATCACAAGCGTCATCACTCCGGGTAGCGCAGCGCATCGACGATGACGGATAAGGCAGGAGAAAATTGCCGCCGGTTCGGATAGTAGAGATGATAGCCGGGATAGGGATCGCACCAATCATTAAGCATACGAATCAACCTTCCCTCGGCGATGTGCTCAAGCACCATATCTTCGGGGACAAAGGCCAGGCCGTGTCCAGCCAGTGCCGCCCTGACGATGGACGAACTGTTGTTAAATACCCATTGTCCCGACACACGGAGCTTGACCTGCTGTCCATCCTTATCAAAATCCCACGGCAATAAGCCGCCATGGGTTGGAAGCCGAAGATTGATGCAATTGTGCTGAGCCAAATCACTTGGCGTCCCGGGCAGAGGCCGCTTTGCTAAATAGGCAGGTGAGCCGACGACAGCGATGCGCATATCGGGACCGATACGCACGGCGATCATATCCTTAGCCACCTGATTGCCCAGGCGAACACCGGCGTCGTAGCGCTGGGACACGATGTCCGCCATGGTGTAATCAATAGTGATCTCGACATTGATATCGGGATACTCGCCGAGGACTTTGGATAGTTTTGGCCACAGCACACTGTTTGCAGCATGCTCAGCCGATGTAATACGAACCGTTCCTGCGGGCTTGTCACGCAGCGCATCCACGACGCCCAGTTCAGCATCGATCTCCTCAAGACGAGTCGAAACGTTAAGGAATAGCCGCTCCCCGGCTTCGGTAGTGGAAATACTCCGGGTGGTGCGGGTCAGCAATTGGACGCCCACCTGAGCTTCGAGTCCACTGATGGCATGGCTTAATGCGGAAGGGGTTACGCCAAGCAAGGCAGCCGCCCGGGTAAAGCTACCTTCGCGCACGACGTTGATAAAGGCGAGGACCTGGCTGAAGTTTTTGCGGGCCATTCTAGGACACCTCCGCCAGATCGGACGGATAGCGTAGCGCTTCAATCAGCACGGCCATGGCTCGCGAAGAAGATTGACGGCGTATCGGATAACAGAGGTGATACCCCGGAAATATTGGGCTCCACTCTTTCAAAACCTGTATTAGCTCGCCACGGTTAATATAGGGCTGCGCCATTTCCTCCGGCACATATCCCAGACCGAAACCTGCCAGCGCGGCATGCAGAATCTGCCTGGTGCTATTAAAAACCAGTTGACCGTCGACCCGCACATTCAATTGCTGCGGGCCCTTTTTGAACTCCCAGGCGTAGATTTCGCCGTGGCTCATCAGATATAAATTGATACACTCATGCTCCGTGAGATCGTGCGGCGTTCCGGGAGCAGGACGCCTTGCCAGGTAGTCTGGCGAAGCAACAATCGCCACACGCATGTCCGGTGCAATCCTTATAGCAGTCATATCACGAGCCACTTCACTGCCCAGGCGTATCCCCATGTCATATCGTTCAGCGACAATATCGGTAAAACGGGACTCCACAATGAGTTCGACCTTGATATCGGGATACTTGGGCAGCAGTTTGACCAGCCTGGGCCACAATACGGTTTCGGCCGCATTTTCAGTAGCTGAAATACGAATGGTGCCTGCGGGCTTGTCGCGCAATTCGCCGACGGCTGTCATTTCCTCCTCGATTTCCTCGAACCGGGGCGCAATGCGATCTATCAAGCGTTGACCGACCTCTGTCGGCGATACGCTGCGGGTGGTTCGGGTCAGCAGACGGACCCCCATTCTTTCTTCAAGGGAACGCATGGTGTGGCTCAGTGCCGACTGGGACATTCCGAGTTGCGCGGCAGCGCGCGTAAAACTTTTTTCGCGTGCCACCGCAATGAAGACCAACAGATCACTGTAGTTATCTCTCGGCATTGCCATAGTCCCTATAGATATTATTCATGAAAATGACTCACAAGTGTTTCCCAACTTTACCATCTAGTCGCCGCCAGATCCATTATCTATAGTAAGGCTCATAGTAAGAATGCGTCACAACAGCGTCGCACAGGTCCCTCGCCTCTTCATTGCCGCGCCTCGAATGCGCGGTTGATATGGGGTTTCGAGATGGAGGCGGATCAGCAAAGACGCACTATGGAAAGTATGACGGAATGGCTGAAAGCAGTAGTGATAAACGACTGACCAAAAGCTCGCTTGAGCCTATCGAACCGCTCAAGGAAGAATCCATTCAATTAAGCAGGACGATAAGGACCGCCGATGAAGTCACTTGCATTGAATACCGCCGTTTTGCTGCTTCTTGCTGCGAATGTATCAGCCCGGCAGATTCCAGAGGTGATGGTCACCCGTGCCGGCTCGCAGGCGTCCAGCGCAGGTCCCGAGAAGAATTTTACGGGGCCGGTTCGTGTGGATTCCCGTTTTCAGGCGATCTCGCCGGGCAGGGCCGGCGGCGGTATAGTCACGTTCGAGCCGGGTGCTCGCACCGCCTGGCATACCCATCCACTGGGGCAAACCTTGATCGTCACAGCCGGCGTGGGCTGGGTTCAGCAATGGGGAAAATCACCGCAAGAAATCCGACCGGGTGATATCGTCCAGATCCCACCAGGTGCCAAACACTGGCATGGCGCCGCCGCCACCACCGGTATGACCCACATGGCCATCGCCGAAGCGCTTGACGGAAAATCGGTCGATTGGCTGGAAAAAGTATCGAACGACCAGTATCAAACCGCGACGTCGCACGCAGCGACGAAGTAGCGACGCCGCCTTGTCAAGGATTTAGCTTTTTGGCATCGCGCGGTGGCGAACCGGGAACGACGGACGGTAACACTGTTGAAAGTCAAATCCGACGCGCTGGCAACGCTGCCTAAGTTAGACAAATCAAAGGAACTGCCCATGTCTGGTATTGATTTACAACGCGAGCCAAGTGGCCGCGAAACAATAAACCTGCAGCGCCGTCATTTGCTGGCTTCAGCCGCAATCCTGGGCATTGCGCCATGGGTGCTCTCTGCCTGTATGACGTCCGCAGCTTTCGCGGCCGATACCCAGACCTCTTCCACCGCCGGTTCACTGCCGGCCAGCCAGCGGCGCAAACTGGGCACCCTTGAAGTCTCCTCCATTGGCCTGGGCTGCCAGTGGGTACCGGGTACGACCAGGGATTCGGTATCCGACTTCTATCATAGCCCCCTCGATCGGAAAGCGGCGATAACACTCATCAGGACGGCAGTCGAGCGTGGAATTACGCTTATCGACACCGCTGAAGCCTACGGTCCCTTCATCTCCGAAGAAATTGTCGGCGAGGCACTGCAGGGCATACGCGGAAAAGTGGTCATTGAGACCAAATACGGCTGGAATTTCGATCAAAAGACAGGCAAGCCGCTCGGCGGCCTCAACAGCCGGCCGGAACACATCAAGCTCGTGGTCGAAGGCATGCTGCGGCGTCTGCGCACCGATCGCATCGACCTGCTCTACCAACACCGCGTCGACCCGGCCGTGCCGATCGAAGACGTGGCCGGGGCGCTCAAGGATCTGATCGCCGAGGGCAAAGTGCTGCACTACGGCCTTTCCGAACCCGGCATCCAGACCATCCGCCGTGCGCATGCGGTGCATCCGCTGACGGCTATCCAGAACGAGTACTCAATGCTTTGGCGTGGACCGCAGGCGGCGGTCCTGCCGGTCTGCGAGGAGCTGGGCATTGGTTTTGTCTGCTGGAGCCCGCTTGGCATGGGCTTTCTGACCGGCAAGATCACCGCCGATACGCGCTTCGTTGCCGACGGTCCGCGGGAGTTTCGCGCTACAGTGCCCCGCTTCGCCCCCGATGCCCTGCGCGCCAACATGGCGCTGGTGGACGTGGTCAGGACCTGGGCCGAACGTAAGAACGCGACGCCGGCCCAACTGGCGCTGGCGTGGCTGCTGGCGCAAAAACCCTGGATTGTGCCGATCCCCGGCACCACGAAAATTGCCCATATGGAAGAAAACCTTGGCGCCACCGCGATAAGGTTCACTCCCAATGAACTGCGCGAACTCAACGCGGCCGTGGCGTCAGTCAAGATCCAAGGCGATCGGCTTTCAAAAGGCGTGCTCGCGTTGTCAGACGTTGAAGCGCCGCCGAAAGACTAGCGAAACCCCATGCTTTGGCCCGTGGCGGAGTAAGCCTACTGCTAGAGGGCAGCGCTTTATCTTACGGCTTTACCGCTATCGACCAGGCCGGCTTGCGCGGCGTTATGTTTCACCACGGTTGGCGGTCCGATTCATTCAGCAACGGACGACCACCTTGCCAAAATGCGAACCGCTGTCGAGGTGGGCATAAGCTGCCCTGGCATCGTTAAACTCAAAAATGCGGTCAATCGCTGGTTTGATATTGGACATCGCCATAATCGCACAAACATCTTCCAGCGTTTCACGACTGCCCACTGAAAACGGCCTGAAGGTTGCCAGGCTGCCAAATAACGCTAAAAAATCGATGCCTGCTCCCTGGGCGCTTAAAAAGCCAATGGATGCGATTTCGCCGCCAGGAGCAATCGCGCGCAGCGACTCGGCGATAGTTCCCGGTCCACCGACTTCCACAATACGATCAACGCCCTTGCCCTGCGTCAATTCACGCACCCGCTCGCCCCAATGGGGTTCTTCCTGGTAATTGATAACCTCGCTGGCGCCAAACTGGCGTAATCGTTCCGCCTTGGCGGCACTTGAGGTTGTTGCAATGACCGACGCGCCAAGAACCCGGGCAAATTGCAAAGCGAAGATAGAGACGCCGCCGGTTCCTTGGATAAGTACGGTGTGTCCAGCGCGTATTTGCGCGGTGCCGCTCAATGCGTTCCATGCCGTAACCGCTGCGCAAGGCAGGGTCGCCGCCTCCTCAAAGGAAAGATTGTCGGGCATATGAACGACAGCTTCCTGGCTAACCACTTTGAATTCGCAAAGCCAGCCATCGTTCTCACTGCCATAACCGCGCTGATTCGAATACATCGGCATACGCCCGCCAAACCAGCGGGCATGGAATAGACCCACCACCCGATCGCCTATTTTAAAATCGTGCACATCCGGCCCGACGTCGACAACCTCCCCCGCGCCATCGCTGGTCGGCACCAAGCCCTTACGATGACTAAGGGGATAGCGATTGCCCAGCATGGCAATATCGCGATAATTCAGTGAAACGGCCCGAACCCGGATTAATACTTCGCCTCGTTGCGGTCGCGGCGTCTCTTCTTCACACTGTTGAAGATCATCTAAGCTTCTAAAATCAAGCAACCGGTAAGCTTTCATAATATTAGTCCTCTATAATTTTATAAGCTGCCGCCAGCCAATCTCTGCCACGAATAGGGAAACCGTAGTGTTTTTCCCCAAGAATAATGGCAAGACGGCAATACCCGCACGGCGCAGCTTGCTGATGGTTGTGAACGGCGATAAGTAGCCGATCCACCCGAAACCATCTACGTCCCTGAATTACAGCGTTCTTCCATAGAAGGCGGTCAGCTTGCCGATGGCGGCGTTCACATACTTGGGAACCCAGTAGGTTTCGATATGTGTGGCGCCATCAATAATAAACAATTCCTTGTCCTTGGTGCCGGTGGCCTTGGGGAACGCATCTTTGGTCATGTACAGGCTGTCGGCCTTGCTGCCCGCGATCATCAGCAACGGCTGTTGGATAAGATCAATATGGTCGGTGGCGTCGAAGCGCATCAGGTCCAGCAGGCTGCTGGTGGTGTACTTGAAGGTTGAGCCGGGGTGCGCATACGTCTTCCAGTAGTACTCGTAGCCCTGGCGATACAGTTCAAACGGCAATTTGGCAATCTGCGCATCGGTGAGATTGGCATCACCCGAATAGAGTACTTTACCGCCGGCCGCTTCCTGGGCGCGGGCGGCGGAAGCCTGCTGCAGGCGCTGCTGGATAGTGTCCATTTGCGAATCGTTGTAGCCATTGCGGCGAACCCGTCCCGAATTGAACATGCTCACCGTCGCCAGCGACTTGAATCGCTTGTCGGTTTGCGCCGCGGCCAGCGAGTATCCCCCGCCGCCGCAGATGCCGAGCAGACCCAGGCGTTTCCCATCGACGCCGGCATATTGAGTGATGTAGTCCGCCATACCGTGGATATCCTCAATGCGGTACATCGGTTTGTCCACGCTGCGCGGTTCGCCACCGCTGGCTCCCTGATACGCCGCATCGGCGGTGATGGTAATGTAGCCATGCTCAGCCAGTCGCTGCGCATACAGACCGGCCACCTGCTCTTTCACCCCGCCGTTCGGATGCGCTACCACCACCGTCGGATAGGACTTCTTCGGATCATAGTTGGCAGGGGTATAGACGTTGGCGGCAATATCCAGGCCATTGAGCTTATAGGTGACCGGATGGATATTGACCTTACCGGGCTCATTTTGGGTAATGGCGCCATCGTAGACCAGGGTAAACGGGTTATTCCGATAGTCCGCCGCCCCGGCATTGCCTGCCGAGAGGCTGACCATGGCGGCCAAGAGCATGGCCTTGATCATTTTGTTTTTCATATTAATACTCCTAAAGGTGAAAACGTCGCGCGCCGGCAAGATGTTCCGCCATCATCGCGACCACCGGTCTTTGCCTGCGCGGCGCCCGGGCTACTCGCCGCGGTTGACCTGTTGTTTTGTCAGTCCAGTTTTTTCTCGGCAAGGAACGTCGACACGAGATCCGCAATCTGGACATTATTTAAGTCTGCAAACGGAAAATGGGTGTTGCCTTTAATACCGATCTCGGGCAGATGTACGACCGTGACATCACCGCCGTGCTTGTTAACGACATCACGCCACTTGCGCGCCATTTCAAGACGCGCGCGCCAGCTATCCTGGGCCGGCATGTCAGTCGGTTTGTCAGGGATATTGTCGCCGTAATAAATGACTATGGGGATGCGCGTCAGCGCCATGAATCTGTCCAGGGGAACAGTCTCGCCCCGCACAATATCAAAGGAACTGGTGATCGGCGCCGGTACCTCGCCATCAGGAAAGATAAAGCTGCTGCCCGGCTCAAATGCCACGATAGCTTTGACATTCTTGTTCTTGATGGCCGTCAGCCAGCCCGGCCCGCCGCCTTGCGAATGAGTGAACAGGATACCTGGGCCTATCTTGTCAAAGAGCGCGGAAGCACCGTCGGAGACGACATTCATGTCAAACGGTCCGGTATTGGGGGTCATCGACCGGAAGAACTGATCGAGCGTCCCGGCGCTGCGGTCAAATTGCACGCCTTTGAAATACTCAGGCCAGACTCCCACGCGAAATTGGTTGAACCACATTTGTTCGTCCGGCGTAGGCTTGACCAGGGTTTCGACCATACTGCGGCCGGCATTTCCCCGACGAGGCTGGTCAATCAGATACGTGGAGAAACCCCGTCGTAGAAAAATGTTTTGAAAACCCTCGCGGCCATCCGCCGTGGTTTCCCAGGTTTTGGAGAATTGACCGGCGCCATGCCACATGACGATGGGATACTTCCGGGGATTGACCGGTATCTGATAAAAAGCATAGAGATGGTCGCCGTGATAGGTTTGCCCTGCTGGCTCCATGGGCTTTTTGGGGTCAAATGTGCCCGGCGCGGTGTTCACATTCCCGCCGACGGTAAAACTTCCCTGCGCTTGAATGACCAGCGGCTTTTGCGAGTTTGTGTCAGCGGCGGTCGCATTAAAACCAGCGGCCATAGAGGCCACCACCCACGTAATAGCCCAGAGTCGTTTCCAGCGGCTTGCTATCATATTATTATTTCCTCTTCACGTTACTTATCAGGTTGCGCATATACGGCTTTGATAATGGGTAAGGACGACATTGCACGTGGCCACCCTGCATAAAATGCGAGTTGAGTGGCAACCTCCGCCGCCTGGGTCTTCGTCAATCCACTTTCACGGGCCTTGTTCAGGTGGAAGGAAAGCTGCTCGAGCTGCCCTCGGGCGATAAGTGCAGCGACCGTAACCAAACTGCGATCACGGGCTGCCAGATCGGGTTGGCGCCATAAGTCCGCAAACAGAACATCGTCGGTATAACGCGCCAATTCGGGCGCAACCGGTGCGATATTTTCCTTTACAAGCGCCGCCCGCTCAGCCTCGGCGGCCTTATCGACCGGCAACAGTGCCGACGACTCGGGACGTGATGTGTCGGGTGTGATCCCACGTTGTTTGAAAACGCTCTTCGCGACGCCTACAGCCGACATGGCATTCGGCCACCCCGTGTAGAAAGCAAGATGAGTGATCAGCCCGATGATTTCACTGGGCTTAACGCCATTATCCAGCGCCAGATTGATGTGCGAGGTCATCTGCGCCGCTTGCCCATTGGCGAGCAATGCGGACAAGGTCACCAGGCTGCGGTCGCGTGGAATGAGCTCGGTGCGCTTCCACAAATCGCCAAACAGCACGTTCTGGGTGTAGGCAAAGAGCTGTGGCGCGGTTTCTCTGGCCTCGCGCGCAGCTGGGGTATCGGGTACAACATCCTGGGCGGTGGCCTGCGCCGGCAGGCTAACCAAGAGAATGGGAATCAGCGTGCTGAGAAGTTTCATGACAGTAACTTCCTCTTCAATCCGAGTGGTTTTCTACCCGGATACTACGGGCAAACTCTCTTTTGATTAAGAGCACTATTACGCATGTCTTGTTGAATGAGATTCATTAATGAGTATTGCTATAGGTTGCTAAATATTGCTATAGCGTATAAATCCGCGCCTGATGGTCGTTTAATTTCGCCATTGATGAAATGGATTCAAAAGTCTTTGCTGATTTTGCCATCTAGTCACCTACCCGGGTAAAAGCTAAATTTCAGGAGTAGTAAATCTTTATCGCCAATGGCATAGACGACGCCACTTCGGTTGTGGCTGGTACATAACCCTCCTTGTGATGCCGTGTGATGCTGCTGCCGACAATTACTGATAATGAGGGCAAGATTTCAGTCGCTCGCTATCCCGCCGCTCTAAAGGCCCGCGTCGGGTGTTAATTTTGTGAGAAATAACGTTGGAGATGAACATATGCAAATGCAGGATCTGAAAGGTAAAGTCGCGGTAATTACCGGCGCCTCAAGTGGCATCGGCGAAGCCACGGCACGTCTGCTGGTCGCTGAGGGCGTCCATATCGTATTGGCGGCGCGGCGGCGCGATCGAATCGAAGCACTGGTTGAAGAGCTTGGCAACAAGGCGACCGCTATAGTGACCGACGTTACTGACAATAGCCAGGTCGAATGGCTGTTTGCACAGGTAAAAGAGACTTTCGGCGGGCTCGACCTGCTGCTGAACAATGCCGGCCTTGGTATCCATGCCCCCTTTGCCGAGAGTGCGCCGGAACAATGGCGCGGCATGATCGATACCAATCTGATTGGGCTGCTTAATTGCACCCATGCCGCCATTCCGCTGCTGCAGGGTCGCCCTGGCGCGATGATCGCCTCGATATCCAGCACTGGCGGCCGCTATGGCGTAGAAGGCTGGTCGGTCTACTGCGCGACCAAGTACGCCGTGGTCGGCTTCCACGAAACATTGCGTAAGGAACTGGGCGCGGTAGGTATTCGCGTTTCTGTTATTGAACCCGGCGCGGTCTGGACGGAATTTGGCCACAACCTGCCTGAGCAGGCGCTACGCGAGCGGCGCGCAGCTTTGGATGCCCTGCACGCCGAGGATGTCGCCCAGGCGGTTGTTTATGCCTTTGCTCAACCGCCCCGCGTACTGGTGCAGGAAATCCTTGTTCGGCCTGTAAAGCAGGTTGCGCCCTAATCAAGCAATTCGCTTCGGCAAATGATCCTTATCCCTGCTATCGGCACCTCATGGAGATTCGTTACGCCGCGACCGCTTAGCACAGCACTACAGCAATGTGCCCTCAGCCGGATAGCCTGTATTAATGCGATCTTCCCACGGTATCGCGCTGACTCGCTTGTTACATATATAGCCAGAGAATGAGATGAACGTAAAAGCAAAAGTAACGACAGTGGCGTGGATGGCCACCTCTATCGTCATGACAGCTGGATGGCCGGTCGGTAACGCGGCCGAACGCCAATCCACATCCGTAACCGCCAGCACTGAAGTATGGAAAGTGGCAAACATACGCACCGCCTACGCGGACGGCACCTATACCGCTACGGGGCAATACGGGAATGCGCCCTCGTTTATCACGGTTACCGTTACCCTGCATGCTGGTCTCATTACATCCGCAAACATCAAAACCCATGCTACCAATCCCATTTCACTGGATTATCAGCGGCGGTTCGCCGACGCGGTTCCTGCGGTCGTGGTCGGCAAGCCTATTGAGCAGGTCAAAGTGGACCGTCTTGCCGGCTCAAGCGGCACGCCGGAGGGCTTTAATGCCGCTCTGGAACAAATCAAGAAACGGGCAGCCAAATCAGGTTGACCCGGCTGATACAACCCGCGGTTGTATACCGGTACAAGCCAGGTTTACAGGACCTCATTTATTTGCGCCAGCCCTTTCACCTTTGCGCCGGCAGCGCGGTCGGTATAGATAAAACCGACGACAGAAACAAGTCGTAGCACACGCCGTGCAGCAGGACGCCGAGATACAGCAGGAACCGCCCTTTCTCACTGACGCCCAGGGCGAAAAAAGCGTAGCGAACGAACCTGTCCAGCATGCCGATCAGCAGCATGTACTTAACGCCCAGGCGGCGGAACAGCAAAGGGATGCACAGCATAAAAAAGATTTCAGACGTTTGGCCGAAAACCATGGCGGTGCTGACATCGCTAAGCCAACATCGCGCGGAACGCGAGATACCATGGGCCCGGCTGCGAGCCCTTTTGATATACCCACCCGTAAACCTCAGCGCCAGTCACCGGACGCCCAAGCCCCGTCCTGGACGGCAGACCTGGTATTTATAGCGGGGCAGCCCGTAAGCCTGCATTTCATCTCCTGATGTATACCGGGAGTGGAACTCAGCTTTATCGTCTGCTAACAACTCTATTAATTAACTTGTTATTATTTATTGTTATTTTTCACCCAGGTTTGCATCTGATCGATTTCCGGCTGCTGAGCGTTGATGATATCTTGCGCTAATTTCCTCATTTCAGGATCTTTACCATATTTGAGTTCAGTTTTAGCCATTTCAATGGCGCCTTGATGATGCGCGGTCATACCTTTTGCAAAGGCTACATCCGGGTTGGACGACATCATTCCCGCCATCATGTTGTCATGCATACTTTGCATTCCAGACATGTACTCTTGTGCTGCTGGCGACATTGAGGACTGATTATCCATATTCATACTTTGGCCGGCGGCGAACACAGCTACGGGAGACATCAACGCTATCACCACAACTAATAATTTCTTGTTCATTTAGTTACCTCATTATGTTAGGTATTATTAACATTATAAATATTAACGATATTTATTTTTTTGAAAGACCACAATGGCATACGAACAATTGTGGTCCTATAATGAAACTCAATTCATTTTCTTCAAATGTTCATCAGCCATTTGCTGATGGACTTCTGAAAATCCATTTTTACCGTTCTCGTGTATGACAGCTGCTTTTTCATGCTCATTCATATCCTTGAAGGGCTGGGCCGTCACCGGTTTTTTCACTTCCTGGTTATTACCCATCATTTTTTTGTGCTGCTCAGCCATATACTGATGGGCTTGGGATTGTCCATTTTTCGTGGATTCATGAATATTAGCTGCTTCCTCATGTTGGTCCTGCTGCAGCTTGCCAGCAGCAATCTTATTTTGTTCTGGGGATTTTTTCACCATCAATTGATGGGCCTGCGCGCTACTGTTATTAACAGACTCATGCACATTGCCATCACTCGCAGCATAAGCACTCGTAGCAAAAACTAAGGCCATTGCGGTAGTCAAAATAATTTTTTTCATCTTAAATTCTCCAATTATGGATACTTCAGCGTTCAGATGGGTAGAGACCTAGTATCCGAAGTTTTATTTCCAGAAGCTGACTCATTTGTTAAAAAAATTGTTATAGCTCAATAATCAGGGCTAAGGATAAATTATTCAGCACGCTGTGCCGCCAAAAGAATTAACCGTTAACTCATATATTATCTCAGGATGCTTGCAAGTTAAGACTAATTATATAACGCGAATTCTGTTTAACACGTGACTGCATGATGACATTTTTGTCATTCTTGATAGTTAAAACATATATACAATTCAATATGTTACAATTATAGTGTTACAGACTTATCCTTAATCCGCCAAAAACAAACGAGGGTGCGCTGAGTGACTGCGTTGCGCATGGAATTTACAGCATTTTATCTTGCTCAAGGGAGCCGATGACTCCGGCGCATCGCCGGAGTCAATCACTCGGTGTTGAATGATTAATTAACCGGTAACTTCAATAAAACGCATTCATCCCCTTCACCAACGACACACCTAAACTAAATCACAATAGATCAGAGTAAAGAAAATAATCAATATGGACACAAGTTTATTATTTCGAGTGTCATTAAAGATTTGCTGAATATGGCTATTTTGGCAAGCTTATTATAAACTTTGTTGATATAACATCGGAGGTAACGGATATCTTACCTTGATGCGCGCCAATAATAGATTTCACAATGGCTAAACCGATACCACTACCATCGCTGCTTCTTTGTCTCGAAGGATCGACACGGTAAAAACGGTCGAAAAGCCGCGGCAGATGCTCGGCGGGTATGGGGGTACCTGGGTTTTCAACAACTAGCTGTACATCATCGATAGTATCCGTCACGCTCACTGTGACTGAATGGCCTGGGGACGTATAACGTACGGCATTTGACAGCAGGTTACTGATAACGCGGCGTAGCATCAGAGGGTCGCCTTTTACCAATAATGGACTGCCAATGAAGTGCAAGCTTACCCCGCGTTCTTCAGCTAACGCTTCAAAAAAATCGAATACTTTGATAATTTCTTTTTTGAGATCAATAGAAACACATTCAGGGATAAGTAAGTTATTATCGGCCTGAGCAAGGAATAACATGTCATTCACCATATTTGCCATTCGAGAAAATTCTTCCAGATTTGAATAAAGAATATCCTGATACTCCTTTGATGAACGAGTCTGGCTAAGTGTAATCTCCGTTTGCGTCACCAAGTTAGTAATCGGGGTCCGTATCTCATGGGCAATATCCGCGGAAAAATTTGACTGGCGAGTGAAAACATCTTCAATTCTGCCAATCATGTGATTAAATGACACAATGAGTTGTTCTAGTTCAATGGGTACTTTCGTTGACAATAATCTCACATGCAAATTTTCTGAAGTGATGCTTTTTATCTTTCTGCTTACACGTCTAAGCGGTGCATGCCCTTGATAAACAGCAAATAATACAACCAGTACAATAATCATACTGAACAAGAGCGCGGTGATTATCAGTTTATATTTCAGCTCTTGGATGTAGTGCAAATGGAAGTCGATGGAAAGTGCAATAAGAAGTGTATATCTTGTCGTTTTACCGTTAACGAAGGTACTGACAGGTAGTGCCACAACGCGATAACTGGCCGCTTCCATTTTGCTGTTATTGATAACGGCTTCCCCTGTGGATTCATCTTGCCACATGATAATATTATTGGCATTAATTTTATCGAAAGCAGGAAGTAATGCTCTTATCTTAGTAAAATCAGGGCCGTCCGTGGATTGATAAATAACCTGATTTTTATCATTTGCGAGATTGACGAAGATATTTTTATGATTAACAATTGCGTTAATGATTTTATCTAAGCGTATGTTTTCAGATTCTTCTTTCTCGCTGAGTATATTAGCCAAGGTCGCGCTGATTTGTTTTAAATCGGCTATATCCTGCTCGCCAAAATGCCTTTCGACAGAATTGATCATAATCCAGGTGAAGACGAAAAAAGCGGCAATGGTTGTCAAGCTGATAAAGAAGGTTAACCGGAAGGCCAGAGAGAAAGGGCGTTGCATCGGCTTAATCAGCATCCGGCACCTCTAGTACATAACCTACGCCGCGTACTGTCTGGATAAGTTTTGGCGTAAAATCATTATCTATTTTCGCCCGCAGGCGTTTAACAGCAACATCAATTGCGTTTGTATCGCTATCAAAGTTCATATCCCAAACCTGGGAAGCAATCAAGGAACGAGGCAATACTTCCCCAGTATGACGGATAAAAAACTCTAAAAGTGTAAACTCTTTACTGGTCAGTATAATTTTCACACCGCCCCGGGTTACCCGCCGTGTGACCAAATCCAACGTCAAATCCGCAATGCGAAACTGGCTTTCAGCAATAACGGTGGTACCCCGTCGCAACAAAGTGCGTACCCGCGCCAAGAGTTCAGCAAACGCAAAGGGTTTAATCAAATAATCGTCGGCCCCCAATTCAAGTCCTTTTACCCGATGCTCCACTGTGCCCAATGCGGTCAAAAGTAAAATCGGCATGCCCTTTTCCGCTGAACGCAGCATTTTGACAATATCCCATCCATTAACATCAGGCAGCATGATATCAAGGATCACTAAATCATACTCCGCTGTCATTGCAAGGTGATAGCCTGTCATACCGTTATCCGCTAAATCAACAATAAAACCAGCCTCTGTTAATCCCTTGCAGAGATATTCTCCTGTCTTCACCTCATCTTCAACAACCAATAATTTCACGCATCCTCCGACACAACGACGTTGTTACATCATTCTAGTGAGCCGATAGCCGATATCAATAGACGATCACTAAAATGACAGCATTGTCATCGTTTTGTCATGCGTTAATCAGATTAGGCCAATTTATGTCTGTCCATAATAATCTTTAAGGGTCCAGTCCATTCGGGCGGCGAGGCCGTGTTGATCTGCCTCGCGTCCGTGCCAGGCCGGGCATTAATGACATGGTGCATATTACGCGGTTAAACGCTGTTTACTTTAACATGCACTTCTCCTTGATTGGCGAACATTCATTCAAATTCCAATCGCTGGCCGATTAAAGCTCTGCCCCTGGCCCCCCAGAAGGTACGCCGCGAGAAATGGTTATTATCACTGCTATTTATTAATCCAGCTAATAAAGCCATGCGGATTACAACCACTAATCTCATAACGACATCTACGCTATCCTTATAAAATAGATAGACAAAGATTTTCACATTTTCATATTTTCACAGAGGATAACGCTATGCAAACCCTAACATTGAATAACGGAATTGAGATGCCCTTGATTGGGTTTGGTGTTTTTCAGATGACTGACGCAGCGGAGTGCGAGCGTGCTGTCATTTCCGCCATTGAAACCGGTTATCGTCTAATCGATACAGCAGCCTCTTATCAGAATGAAACCCAGGTCGGTAACGCATTAAAACAAAGTGGCATTGCGCGCAACGAGCTATTTATCACCACCAAACTTTGGTTGCAGGACACCAGTTATGACGGCGCCAAGGCGCAGTTTGAGCGTTCACTTAATCGACTCCAGCTTGATTATGTCGATTTATATTTAATCCATCAGCCCTATGGTGATGTCCACGGTGCATGGCGGGCAATGGAAGAACTGAATCAGACTGGAAAAATTCGCGCCATAGGCGTAAGCAACTTTCATCCCGATCGCCTGGCGGACTTAATGGCATTCAATAAAATCCCCCCGGCAGTCAATCAGGTCGAGGTCAATCCGTTCAATCAGCAACTTCAGGCGGTCCCCTGGATGAAAAGTCGTGGCATCCAGCCAGAAGCCTGGGCGCCATTTGCGGAAGGACGCAACGGACTTTTTCAAAATCCAGTATTAACGAAAATAGGGGCGAAATACGGTAAAAGTGTCGGACAGGTGATATTGCAATGGCTTTATCAGCGCGGCATTGTTTCTCTGGCAAAAACAGTTAGAAAAGAACGTATGGCAGAAAATATTAATGTACTTGATTTCGAACTGAACACCGATGAAATGACTCATGTCGCAGCAATGGACACCGCGACCAGCGCTTTCTTTTCGCATCGTGACCCGGCAATGGTGGAATGGCTGGCTACGCGCAAGCTGGATGTCTAAGCCGAACTCAGAACAGAAATTTTCCGACTTAAATCTGCTAAGAGTGCATGCTTATTAGCGGGGCGCCCCGGCCAAATACGTATCCAACGCGGAACAAGGTGTGAAACAAAGGGCATCCTGCCTGGTTGATGTGCGCCGTCATCTCCTGCACGACATGGCACAAAACGGGCAATGAGCAGGCATGTCACTAATCCGACCGCGCCCGCCAAGGCAAACACGAAATGCCAGCTGAAAAGCTGGCCAATCCATAAGCCCAGCGGAACCCCCACCCGTATGGCCACAGCCAGGCCCGGCATCATCCGGCTTAATGCGCTGCCGCGCCACTAAAGAGCTACTGCCTTCTGATATGACGCCGCTGCGGCCGTCATGCCAGGCCTTCGTGGCAGCCTTCGTCAGCGATCAACCGTCTTGTCGGCGTCGTCGCTGCGGATGCAGAAGTATCAGGAACAGCATCAGGGCGATCGCGACCAGGAGAGCAAGCCCGGCGAACGCAATACGATAGCCAAGGAGGCTAATCGACACGCCGAGCAGCACGGCGCCGAGTCCGTAGCCGATGTCGGCGGTGGCAAAAAATGTCGCGCTGGCAACCCCGCGGCGGTCCTCGGGTGCAATGGCATATGTGATGGACTGCAGGAGCGGCAGTGCCACCCCGTAGCCGAGGCCGAACAGCGCGGCCGAGGTCAGGAAGACGGTGAGACCGTCTGCCCAGCCGAGGACGAGAAGTCCGGCAAGCATCGCGGCGACGCCGGGAACGAACACGATTGTCGCGCCGAAGCGGTCGGTTATCCGTCCGACGCCAAGGCGTACGACGAGAAGGGCGAGGGCGAAGACGGTGAAATAAAGGCCGATGTGCGTGACGCCCTGGTGGATGCCATAGGCGGCGACGTAGGCCATGATCGCCCCGTAGGGCATGACGACGAACAGGAGGACCGCACACACGCGCAGCACGCTCTTCTCGAGCAAACGCTCCCAGCCCCGCGGCGACACTACGGGATCAGGGACCGACGTCGGGAGGGAAACCTTGGATTGTCGGCACCGGCGTCGATCCCCGACCCATAGGCCGGTGATGATGGCGACCAGGCCGGAGGCGACGCTGGCGATAAACAGCCAGTTGGCGCCCCACTGCTGGTGGATCATCAGTCCGAGGTTTGGGCCGGCGGCCATGCCGATGGTATTGGCAAGCGCATAGTAGCCGATGCCCTCGCTGCGGCGAGAGGCTGGAACGAGGTCGGCGGCGACCGTCGCGGCTCCGGTTGAGGAGGCGCTGAACCCGACTCCCTGGACCAGGCGCAGGCTGATGATCACCGGGAGTATGCCGGCGACGGTGAACAATGGGGAGATGACGGCCATGATCGCCACGCCCAGCAGGTAGACGGGACGTCGACCCCAGCTGTCGGCAAGGCTGCCCCACATAAGCCGGGGCAGGAGCGATCCGACGGTATATCCGGCGACGATGACGCCGCCCGCCGCGGTGGTGCCGGCGCCGATGTCCTGCACGAACAGGGGCAGCGTCGGGGTGAGCATGAATGTCATCATATACATGAACACCGCGCTGACCAGCAGCAGGACAAACCGGGACGTCCATAGCGGGTCCCGGGCGGCGGCGCGGTGCCCCTGGCCTGTCATACTTGCCATGCAGGACCCGTCTTTCCCCCGGCGACGGAGGCCTTACTCCCACACAATGGAGCGCCCCCCCATCCCATGCCCGCCATTTTCAATAGCGTTGGACGGCCAGACTCGGCGGGCAGAGATCCCCAATTGGCTTCGTTACATTGAATACACACAATAAGTTTCCATCAATCAATTCGGGGGTCGTAAAAACGCGCCTCATGTGCCCCTCAGCTTTAAAAAAGCCGGCGGCCTGGCGTAAGAGACGAAGCTTTGAATGCAATGCTGCGCAAGTAGCACGACAGCGCTGGACGCGGTGGCTCCGTCACTGAAAAGCCTACAAGCACTTGGCCCCCTCGTTAAGGCCATAATCCCGCATGCCCTATTGAACTGAATTCATGAATACACAACGGATAGCGTTTCCCGCGTGGCAGATCCCGCAACGTGCCAGCGAATGGCATAACACGGCGACTCAGCGAAAATGAAAGAGAGCTTAATGGCGATGGCCCGGTAGTCAGCGTGAACGCCGGCAGCTTAGTCTGCTGCGTGACGGGGATCGGTGGTTGAGTGATGACTATCGAACCTGGCAATTTTTAATGACCCGGGCGCGCGCCGGCTTACTTTGCATGCAAGCGCACTCTTTCTTTATGCTAACAGCATCACTCCCCCACCCCTAGCTGCGCCAAGAAAAAAGAAAGTGAGAGATTACTCATGGGGTAACACGTTTTTAAAAACCCTCTTCAGCAGGGGACCATGTTAAAAGAGCCTCTGAATCAGAGGCTCTTGCCATCATGAAAAAACATTTAAATGAGGGTGCTCAGATTTGCAGTTTGCGATCAGTTGGTTTTATCCTGGCCGCGATGCTGCTCGGCCTGCTGCTCATGAATAATCGATGATTGACCATTATTGGATTTTTCATGAGCGACGGCGGCCTTTTCATGCTCGCTCATGTCAGTAAAGGTTTTTGACGTGGCAGTGTCACCCGGCGCCTTGTTTTTTATCTGCTTTTTGTGCATTTCCGCCATACTCTGATGGACAGGGGAATTACTATTTTTTAGATTTTCATGTGACAGCGCGGCTTTACCATGTTCATCCATATCCATCGTTTTCGGATCAGTTCCCTGGATTGCGGCATCCTGCTTTGATGACATCATCTGATGTGCCGGTGCCTGGGCATTATTTATCTGGTCATGCACATCCACGGTTTCAGCTGCCCATGCGGAAGAAGCGAAGATCATGGCAACAGCGAGGGTAATAAGATTTTTTTTCATAGTTCATACTCTCCAGTAACAAACAGTAGATGGTTAGCGTTTCATGATCGGAATCCGGGATGTCTACCCGCGGTTTATTTATGACTCGCAACCCCAGTTTTTATTTCAGTCCAGGTCTTAAGCGAAACGTCTCATTCCACTGTTATCCTGATTTACGATTGAGTATAAAGATCTGGTTCTGTTTAACGCGTGACGGGATGATGACAATTTTGTCACCCGGCATCAGCGTTAATCTGCTGTTTATCCAGCACCGGGAAAGAGAGGCTTCACTTTCCGTCATCGCAATATCTGGCTAGAAAAAGCATATTGCTGCTCATTCCGGATAGTCGTTTAAGCGCTTCAAGATTAGCGAAAAGTGGCAGGATCGCATCGACATGTGCTTCCCGTTTCATCAGTCGAACTTGACCAGGTCCTTTAAGATCAGTTGACCCCAGCCTTTTTCCCGCGCCTGCACCAGCAGGCCACCTTTCGCCAGGGCGCCAAGTGAGATCGGAGCAAAACCGAGCTTCTCCGCCAGTGCCGCTATCTCTGCTGCTGCGCTGTCGTCGTCGCTCGCGAGGAACACGGCCCTCTTGCCACCATGGACGGCCGGATCCTGCCCAAGAACGGAAGCGCCCAGATGGTTGAAACCCTTGACGACTTTTCCACCCATGAAAGCCTGCGCGACGACCGCGGCCGAAGCCTGTCCTTTCAGTTCCTCGGCGAGCACGCCGTAGGCGTTGGTCACATCGACGATGGTCTTTCCCTGCCAGGTCGACAATGTTTTCGCGACATCCGGGTGCGATTCGTAACGGACGGCCAAAAAGATGATGTCTGCCTTGATGGCTTGCGCCAGTGTGGTGGGAATGACCGTGGGTCCGATTGCGGCAGCATCGGCAGCAAAACGTTCCGGATCGCGCGTGGTAGCAACCAATACGTCGATGCCGCTGCGGGCGAAGGCTTTGGCCAGCGCCTGGCCAAGTTTGCCGAAGCCGATAATTGCATACGTCATCAGTGCTCCTTGTTTGTTAGATCTAAGCCAGGCCGCCGTCGACGGCGACCGCGCTGGCCGTTATGCCCGGGTCAGCCAAGGTTTGCAGCCGCCATCCCGGCCGCCCGTGCCAGTGCCAGCGTGTCGATATACTCCCGGATGTGCGTCACCTTGCCATCTTGCACCGTCATGGCGAAGACAAAATGGTCCACGAACGCCTTGTTCGTGGCCTTTATTTTTCCCGTGCTCAAACCCACGATCAGGACGCGGTCGGCCTGCGCGATAAATTCGAGGGGCGCAGAAATGGACGTTTCCACCCTGTCAGCGGCCTTGTGAAAAAAATCAGCCAACCCCGTATGCCCGCAGTACGTGCCGGCCAGCGGCCACTCGCCCGGAATGACCCACTCGACATCGTCGTCCGTCAACGCCAGCACACCTTGCAGATCGCCGCGGCCCAGTGCTGCAAAGAGTGCCTTCACGATCTGCACGTTCCCTTGCGTGCTCATCGCGCCAATCCGATATCGACGTGCATGGCAATATCGAACGTGCCGGCGCCGTTTTTTGCCAGGCCGATCATCAAGAGGCCAAGCGATTCGAGCGTCTGGGCCATATGCAGGGCACCAATGTCCAAAGGCCGCAGGCCGAGACTCCCGAGGAAAGTCGCAACGCGGGCCTTGGCTTGCCCATCGTCGCCTGCGATGAACGCGTCGAGCCGCCCCCCCTTGGCAAGCACAGGGCCGAAGAGAGTGTTGAACGCTTTCACGACATGCGCACCGGCGGGGAGGCCTTTGGCCGTCTCCTGCGCGCCGGAACTGCCGTTGGGGGACACGAGGCCCGAGAGGTCGGGTGCGATAGGGTTGGTGATGTCGATGATCACCTTGCCGCCCAGCGCCGCCCCGAAATCGGCCACCACCGACGCCGCACTGCCGTATGGCACGGCGAGGATGACGATGTCGCCCTTGGGTGCGGCGCCGTACGTCCCGGTGGTCGCGCCAGCGCCAAGCTTATCGGCAAACGCCTGCGCCTTGGACGGGTCGCGGCCGATCACCTCGACGGTGTGCCCAGCCTTGATGGTACGGCCCGCGATTGCCGTGGCCATGCCGCCGGCGCCGATGATGCTGATAGTGCTGATGGGAGTGCTCATATTGTTTCCTCGTCAGTTAACAGGTTGCTCGTCATGTATTACCGGGACATCGCCCCGGTAATACAGCGCGCGTCAGGCGGTCGGGAAATAGTGGCCGTTATCCATATCGGCGAACAGGTCGGGCTGAGTAGGTTCCCAGCCCAGAGCCTGCCGGGTGATAAGGCTTGATGCCGGGAGATCGAGCGTGACCAGATTTGCCAGGAAGCCAAAGTAGCCCGGCAACATCAGCACGTCCGCGGGAATGCTCACGGCCGGCACGTTCAGGCGGCTGCCAATGGCCTCGGCGATGGCGCGGAACGGGATGCCCTCACTCTCGACCCCATGCCAATATTTGCCCGCCTCACCCTTCTCCAGCGCCAGGCGGAACAAGATGGCGAGGTCACGGGCGTGTACGGCCGGCCACAGGTTCGCGCCTTCTCCCGGATAACCGATGACGCCCTTCTCCTTCGCCAGCCCGATCAACAATGGCAGGAAGGCGACGTCGGTCGTGCTGTGCGCGATGGTCGGGATCCGCACGATCGACGACCGCACGCCCCGCTCGGCGAGGCCGATGACGGCGAGATCGACGACGTTACGCACCCGCAGGGTCCCCTTGTACGCATCGCCGCCGGGAAGTGACGGGTCCTCCTCGGTGGCTGGCCGGCCCAGTTTTTCCCAGCCGGGCGCGCCGATGCTCCCCGACACGACCAGCGGCTTGCCGCTTCCCGCCAGCGCCTCCCCGTACGCGAGCATGATCTGGCGTTCCGCGGCGGCCACGGCGTCGATCCCGCCGGAGGGAAGCAGGTCTTGCCTGTGGGCGACGTGAATGACGCCGTCGGCGTCCGCCGCCGCCGCCTTGAGTCCCTCAAGGTCGGAAATATCTCCGCGCCGCACCTTGGCGCCAAGTGCGGCCACCGCCTCTGCGGCTTTATCCGAGCGGGCCAGGCCGGTAACGTCGTGTCCGGCCGCGATCAGTTCAGGGATGATGTACGAACCGATATGGCCGGTTCCTCCAGTAACTAAAACGCGCATGGTGCTGTTCCCTGTCAGTGAGATGAAAAAATAGCGCTACGGGTGAGCTCAGCCGGGAAGGCTGACCCCGATTGAAAAGTGGGTGTGCTTGATGGCGTGGGCGAGCAGGCCCAGCGACAGCAGGCAGACGTGTTCCAGCGTCCGCGCCATGGGCAGCAGTCCGATATCCATCGGGCGCAGCCCGAGGCTTTCAATGAATACCGCGATATGCCCCTTCGCCCGCGCGTCATCGCCCGCGATGAAGACGTCTAGCGAGCGCCCCTGGAAGGAGCCGGCGGCCAGGACCTGGGAAAACAGGGTGTTGAATGCCTTGACGACAACGGCGTCCGAAGGCGCGGCCTTCATGATCTCCCGCGCGCCGAAGCTGTCGCCAGGTGTCACAAAGCTCGTGAGGTCGGCGGCGACGGGGTTGGTGATGTCGACCAGGAGCTTGCCTGCCAGCTTGTCACCGTATTGCTTCACGACGTCCAGAACGGCGGAGTACGGAACCGCCAGGATGACAATATCCCCGGCCGGGGCGGCGCCGAACGTGCCTATGATCGCGCCGGCGCCAATCTGCCCGGCCAGCGCCCGCGCCTTGGCGGCGTCGCGGCTCATCACCTCGACGGTGTGTCCGGCCTTGGCGGCCAGGCCGCCGATCGCTGCGGCCATGCCGCCTGAGCCGATGATGCTGATAGTGCTCATGTGCAGTTTCCTTAGTGATAGAAGGCTAATCATTCATGGCTTGCCGGCGGCGATCCGGTGACCGCGTTCAACATACAAACCATGGTAGCCATATCACTTGTAATAAGCAAGTATTGTTACTTGTAAAAAGAAAGTAATCATAACATTTGCTTGCGATATGCAAGCAATGTTAATATTTCACCATGAAAACAACAGATAAAGAAATCAGGTCCCACTGCGCGGTAAACTACGGCGTGGAGATCTTCGGCGACCGGTGGTCGCTCTTGATCATTCGCGACATCGTTTTTGCCGGTAAGAAGACCTACGGCGAGTTCCTGAAATCGGAAGAGGGGATCGCGACCAATGTCCTTGCTTCCCGCCTTGCCTTTCTTGAGGCGCAAGGCATTCTCTCGCGGGCGCCCAGCCCCAATGACGGGCGCAAGGACTTCTATACGCTGACCGAGAAAGGCCTGGACCTCATTCCCATCATGCTGAGCATTGTCCTGTGGAGCGCGCAGCACGATGCGAAGTCATACGTGCGGGGACAAAAGGAGTTCATTGCGAGAATCAGTCAGCATCCCGTGCAAGTAAGCGAAGAGGTGAAGGCACAGGTTCGCAATGGCGGATGCATATTCCCCGATGGCAACGGGTGAGCAGGACGGCAAGCATGCCTGTTAACTCCCGCAAACGCTGTGCGCACGCGAGCAGCGTTTTATTCTGGGCCTGCCCGAGATGCTGGACAACGGCCATGACTTCCCCGCCCCGCCAGCCAGGTTAAACGATAGGGAATACCCTAACTCACGCGGAAAATACCCATGAGAGCGGAATCTGGTCGATGCCGGGGAACCGGTGTCAGGCTGGGCTGGGGTTTGAACGAACTGGCTAAGATGAGCTACTGCCATATTGCAGCCAAGATTCGTCATCCTTTCGAAACCCTGTTTGCCGCGACTTATGAAACGATTGATATATCAACGCTGCGCGGCAGGGAAGTCTATTTCCTTGACAGGATTGCCTCTGATCAACTGGTCAGGGTCGTGCCCACGATCGATAGGCCTAAGCCTCTCTATGCTATGGCCAATGGCAAAGCCATTCTATCCCATTCTCCCGCCCTGGAGTTGGCGCTGAGCGCGGTGCAAACAGAGTGCCAGTCGATCCTGGGAATCAGGAATAGAGAAGGCTTACCGATGCGGGAATTCGCCCCAGACTTCCACCAGATAATCAATGAAAACCCGCATTTTTGCCGGTAGGAACCGGCGGCTGACATAAACCACATACAGATTGAATTCCCCAAAACTCCATTCAGTCAGGATCCGCTGTAACTTCCCGCTGGCGATATCCTCACTTACGATAAAATCCGGCTGCGCCATAATGCCCCCGTCGGCCAACGCCAGGTGACGCAGCAGATCGCCATTGGTGGCATGCACCGTAGGCTGGATACGTACCTGGATTGCTGTTCCCGCCGCATCATAAAACTCCCAGTTATCACTTGAGCTGAGATAAGAATAGCCCAGCGTATCGTGGCCGGCGAGATCGGCGGGAGTCATGGGTACGCCGCGCTCGGCCAGGTAACCTGGCGCGGCGCAAACGATCATATTGATGCGCGCTATCTTGCGGGCAATCAAATTGGGGCTCGGGGCTCGGGTAATGCGGATGGCGAGATCAAACCCTTCATGTACTAAATCAACCACCCGATCAGAGAGATCGATATCAAACTGCAAGTCCGGATGCCGCCGATGAAACTCAGGCAATACCGGCGCTAATTGATGGATACCGAACGACAGCGGCGCACTGATGCGAAACGATCCGGACAGCCGCAGCGCGTATTGCCCCACCACAGCCTCGGTTTCGGCGATACTGGCAAGTATCTGTTGGGCACGCTCATAGAGCGCCTCGCCTGGTTCGGTTAGCGATAGCCGCCGCGTGGTGCGCTGCAGCAAGAGCGCGCCGAGATGATTCTCCAATGCCGCAATCTGGCGTGACACCGCCGCTCCCGATGTCGCCAGTTTATCCGCCGCCCTGGAAAAACCGCCTTCCTCTACCACTGTGGCAAAGACCTGCATAGCTTTGACGATATCCACTTCATTTCTCTTATTATTACGTTTTACGTAATAGTCATATTCTCATAGCGCCATTTTTCCCACCATTAAAAACGCTTATTGTATCAATTCGCTTGTTCAGTCATCGCCATCACCCCCTATACCAAAAGGAAATTGCTATGAAAATAACCGTTATCGGCGCAGGCAATATGGCCGCAGGTTTCGTCAAACAACTGACCAAAGCCGGACATCTGGTGTACATCGTCGGGCGCGACGCCGGCAAGTCCGAAGCGCTGGCTAAGCAATTCGGAGCCAAAACCACGGAACCCGCCAAGGCCGCCGGGGCGGACGTGATTATTCTCGCCACCGCCTACGGTGACGCGGTGAACGCGCTGCGCGCCCTTGGCAATCTGGACGGCAAGGTGATTATTGATATCACCAACCCGTTGAGCGCCGATTATATGTCGCTCACCCTTGGACACGTCACGTCCGCGGCCGAGGAAATCGCCAACGCCTTCCCCGGCGTCCGTCTGGTGAAAGCCTTCAACACGATATTTGCCCAGGTACTGGCCGCCGGTCCCGAGTTGGCGGGCAGCACGGTGCCGGTGTTTATCGCCGCTGACGATGCATCGGCAAAAGAAACGGTATCCACGGTGGTTCACTCGCTGGGCTTTAGCGCGATTGATGCCGGCGGATTAAAAAATGCCCGTTATCTTGAGCCGCTGGGCGGGTTGAATATCTACTTTGGCTATGGCGCCGGACTTGGCACCACCATTGCGCCGACCTGGCTTATCAACAAATAACCGGCGTCCAGACACGCTATCTAATAAGAAGAGTATTATCATGCAATTATCATCTCATGTCGTGACTGCCGCACTGGCGCTTGGGCTGGCTGTTTCCTCCGCATTTGCCGCTGATAAAGCCAAAAGCGCGAATGACGCCATACCACCGTTGATGCAGGAACTGTCGAAATATCAGAGCGCTGAAAAAAACGTTAATAACAATCTTAAAACGTTTGATACTCTCGATTTCGACGTATATACCCATCAGAAATGGGATCGCCTGCATGAAAGCCATGCCCAGGATATCCTGGTGCATTATCCTGACGGCCATACGACCAAAGGATTGGCGGCCCATATTGTTGAATTAAAGCAAACATTCGTTTTTGCGCCGGATACGCATATCAATGTGCATCCGGTGCGCTTTGGTTCGGGCGAATGGACCGGGGTCATCGGCATGATGGAGGGAACCTTCACCAAACCGATGCCTTTGGGAAACGGCAAAATGGCGGCACCCACAGGCAAGCCATTTAAGCTGACGATGGCCACCCTTGGCCATTGGACTAAAAGCGGCGTGATGGATGAAGAGTATTTGTTCTGGGACAACGCCTCGTTTATGCAGCAAATTGGATTGGCACATTAATATTATCCTAGGCGCTGGGAATTGACCCCCGGCGCAGATAAAATTGGCGATTCACGCGGCCAGTTCTTCTTCCTGGCGATTTTTCCAGCTTTTTATGTGCGTGACTTCAGCTGTATGTACACCGCTGACGCTCAGCCAGTGCACGATGGGAAGGGGTAGTCTGGTTTACCTTAATTCCTATGCCTGAAAACGACGAAAAACAAGATAACAAATCTATATAGGATAATCATGAGGATATCATGTTAGGACCATGGCTTAATAGTGCGGCAATTATCTCTGGGGGACTGCTAGGCATTTCATTCGCCAAACATGTACCAGAGCGGCTACGTGAAGGATTACCCGCAACTTTTGCGCTGGCATCGATATCGATCGGTATTGTGATGGTGATAAAAGTACAGAATATGCCGGCGGTAATTTTCGCATTGATCCTTGGAACCACATTAGGTGAATTGTTTTCCCTGGAGCATGGCGTTAAATGGGGGGCAGGAAAGCTTCAGTACTGGCTATCCCGAGTCATCAAAACCCGTAGCACTATGCCAGCAAAAGAATTCGCCCAAAGTTTTACCGCTATGATTGTCCTGTTTTGTGCCAGTGGACTAGGCATAGTCGGCGCATTGACCGAAGGATTCGAAGGTAATTATCAGCTGCTGCTGGTTAAATCGATTATGGACTTTTTTACCGCGATGATTTTTTCGATGTCACTTGGGATTACCTTAGTGATGGTGGCCATACCCCAGTTGTTAATCCAGAGCGCTTTATTTGGACTAGCGGTGTGGATTATGCCATATATGGATAAGGCGGCTTTCGCCGATTTCTCGGCCTGCGGTGGTATAATTATGATTGCCGTGGGACTTCGCATCGCACAGATTAAAATTTTTTCCGTGGTGAATTTTTTACCAGCGCTATTGTTTGTTGTGCCACTTTCTTTTGTATGGAGGGCACTGATGACAGCTTGAAAAAAAATTCTCTGTCGTGCCATTTTTTTTTTGCCACTATAAAAAATTGCCGCGGCATCATAGTAGGCGACCGTCTAGCGCCGTATTGCCCCTTACTCAGCAGGGATGTCGAGGTGCCACGGCAGGAGATCTTTGATCTTGTTGATGGGATGTTCCGCGATAACTGCCAGCACATGACGCAGATACGCTTCCGGTTCCACCCCGTTTAGCTTGTGCAACGCCCGTTCACCGCCGCGGTCCGAACCGAAGAACAGGCAATTTTTGCGGCCCGGGCTCACTACCCGCAGCGCGTTTGCGGCGATATTGTTATCGATCTCCGCCCAGCCATCGCCGGCGTAGTAACACAACACCTGCCAGTGATTCATCAGATAGTTGGACGCCTTCGCCGTATCGGCCTGGCGCGACAGCGTGGTAAAGGCCCTATCAGTAACGATCGGGATCGTGCTTCGCACCCCTGCCTTCGTTACCCGGCCGGACGCCCCCGGATACAAATATCACCCGCACAGCGCATTGGGATACCGCCAGGCAAGGACAACGATGTCTTCAGCGGTATACCGGTATCAGGTATTGGCAATTCGATTGATGCAGCGTTGCTATCTCCTCTTTGCCTTGCGGATAAAAGCACTCTATATCCGGCCCCTGACGGCGCGTTAATTTCAGCTTTGGCAAATAAGTGTCATACAGCATCAAAATAAAATTCTGCAGGCCGCCCGTATCTCCGTTATAGGTAAATAGCGCGTATTCACCGCCCGCCAGTATTACCGGTTGACCTATGGGGGCATACTTTGGCTGAAGCGCAGTGGTGTAACGGAATATGACTTCCTGCCCCATTTCAGGGCTTTTATTCGGCAGTACATGATTTAGACCAAACAAGACGGACGGTAAGATCCGCGCTTGCGCCAAATAGTGAAACCAAAAATCCGTATGCAAATCGGCGCGAAAAAAAGTGCTATCCCGCCCAAGCGACCCGGTATAGCTGCTGGTGACGCCGTATAACTGCACATCCCGTAAGGTGACATAGGTGAGCGGCGGTATAGTCGCGGCGCCTGGTCGTATCGGAGGACAAATGCCAAACGACGGCCACTCCGTCGTATCGCGGTAAAAGGCGGGCGTTTGGCCAAACTGTTTTTTAAACGCCCGGGTGAAGCTCTGCCGGGAGTCAAAATGATATCTGATGGCAATATCAATAATGGGTAAATCGGTGACGCATAACGCCACCGCTGCCCGGGACAATCTGCGCGCCCGGGTATATGAACCCAGCGTCGTACCGGTTATTCTGGAAAACATACGTTGTAAATGCCATTTTGAATAACCTGATTTACTCGCAATCCGATCCATTATTAATGGCTGATCCAAGTTATTTTCCAACCAGCCCAGCAGGGCAAAAATGATGTGGGAGGGATCCATCGGCATTCCTCATAACACTCATGGGCATAAAAAAACACAAACCGGGTGCCGGACCGATAGCCCCAACCCCCAGGTGGCGCATAAACGATTTAAAAAGATGAGTGTTTATAATGGCTATAACCACCCTGCCAATAATTCTGCTCCAATGACCGGGCAAGGTCCTTTTCCGACATGACCGACGCCACGCCTTCTTCCTGGGCGGTTTTGGCCACCTTAACGGCGATCGCGCGCGATATTTGCTGAATATCATTCACCGGCGGCAGTAGCGGCCCCGCGCCGGTCATCGCCAATGGCGAAGTGGCCGCCAATGCCTGGCTGGCCGCCATCAGCATGCCATCGGTGACGCGGCTGGCGCCCGATGCAAGAATGCCCAGCCCCAGGCCAGGGAAAATATACGCATTATTGCATTGGGGAATATCATAGCGTCGATCCTGGTAAATCACCGGCGCAAACGGGCTGCCCGTCGCTATCATTGCCGCGCCTTCGGTCCAGGCGAGCACGTCCTGCGGCCGGGCCTCCGCGCGCGATGTCGGATTGGACAGCGGCATAATAATCGGCCGCGGGCAGTGGCGCAGCATTTCGTGCACGATTTCCTCAGTAAACAGCCCTGTCTGGCCGGAGACGCCGATAAGCACGCTCGGCTTGGCGTGACGCACCACGTCCAGCAGCGAGACGCTGGGTGTAGTCAGGCCCCAGCCGGCGAGCGAGGAGCGGGCGGTCACCAGCCGGCGCTGGAAATCAAGCAGGTTGGGCATATCGTCGGTCAACAGACCAAATCTATCGACCATAAAGACCTGGGCACGGGCTTCTTTTTCTCCGGCCCCTTCCGCCATCATTTGCGCGATGATATTTTCAGCAATGCCGCAGCCGGCGGAACCCGCCCCGAGGAATACGACCCGGTGATCGCGTAACCGGCCGCCCGCGGCATGGCTGGCGGCGATCAGGGTTCCCAGCGTTACCGCGGCGGTACCCTGGATATCATCGTTAAAACAGCACAGCGTATGGCGATAACGTTCAAGCAGCGGCATGGCGTTCTTTTGGGCGAAATCCTCGAACTGCAACAAGACGCGGGGCCAGCGGGTATTGACCGCCACGATAAAGGCGTCGATGAAGGCCATATATTCGTCATCGTTTATGCGCGGGTGCCGCCAGCCCATATACAGCGGGTCGTCCAGGCACTGCATATTGTTGGTTCCGACGTCCAGCATGATCGGTAACGTTTGTGCCGGATTAATGCCGCCGCAGGCGGTATATAAAGAGAGCTTGCCGATAGGAATGCCCATGCCGCCAATGCCCTGATCGCCCAACCCGAGAATGCGCTCCCCGTCGGTAACCACAATGATTCTGATATCATGTTTAGAGAAATTCTGCAGCATGTCGTCAATACGATCCCGGTCCGGATAGGCAATAAACAACCCTCTGGCGCGGCGATAGATCGCCGAAAATCGCTCGCAGGCCTCGCCAACCGTTGGGGTGTAAATAATCGGCAGCATTTCGTCAAGATGATAACGCAACAAATTATAAAACAATGTCTCGTTGGTATCCTGGATATTACGCAAATAGATATGTTTCGAAATATCCCGTTTAAATTGGCAGTATTGAGAATAAGCGCGCTCCGTTTGCTCGCCGATGGTTTCGACCTGATTCGGTAACAGTCCGCAGAGATTGAGGGCGCGACGCTCTTGTTCGGTGAAAGCCGATCCCTTATTCAGCAAGGGATTATCCAGCAGCAATGACCCGGTATAATGTGTGTACAACGTTTTGCACGATGCCATTTCACAACCCTCGCAGATAACATCAATAAATACGCTTGTATTTATATTTTTCCACTCACAGCCGGCGAGCAGCTTGGCATAAAGCAGTTGTCCGCACCCGGCTAAAAAACCCATCAGTGGTGACTGTTATAGCATGTCAGGTTGCAACTCTCAGTTAAATTTAATTATTAATATGCATTTTTAACTATTTAAAGTTTTTTAATTAAACAAAGATTAATTAAATTACCAAAAAGATTGTGTGATGAGTAGCGCACACAAATTATACGTCTGAGTATAAAATAAAACATCATAATTTTATAATATGTATTTAACGTCAGCTATTTAATCAATAAAACCCATTAACCTCTTATCAGCGCACCGCCAAAACAGCAAGGTGATTATAATGGAAAAAATCGACAAACCAATTGAGAATTATGAAAAAACAGCAACGTCGCCCTCATCGACATTCTTCAGGCAATGCAACGGCGCTGATATCAGTTCGGTGCCGTTGATTCTTTTCATTACCATCGCCAGCATCGTGTTTATTTCCGCCTATTCCAGCTACCTGCCTAAAAATATGATTGGTGGTTTGGCCGTCATTATGACCCTGGGATTTTTGCTGTCGCATATTGGCCGACGGATTCCCGTGCTGCGCGATATTGGCGGCCCAGCCATTCTTTGTCTAATGGTACCGTCGGTAATGGTTTTTTTTGGCGTTTTTAAAATTAATACCCTGGAGACGGTACACCTGTTAATGAAGGAGGCCAACCTGCTGTATTTTGTTATCGCCAGCCTGGTGGTCGGCAGTATCCTCGGCATGAACCGTATTGTCCTGGTGCAAGGCATGATCCGTATGTTTATACCCTTGCTGGCGGGAACCGCAACGGCGGCGATAAGCGGATTGGTGGTGGGTAAATTATTCGGGTATAGCGTTTACCATACTTTTTTCTTTATTATCGTCCCCATCCTGGGCGGCGGGATTGGCGAAGGTATTTTACCCCTTTCCCTGGCTTATTCCGCCATCCTGGGCGCCTCGCCGGATGTTTACGTGGCGCAGTTGGCTCCCGCCGCCGTCGTGGGCAATATTTTCGCTATCGTCTGCGCCGGCGTGCTGGCCCGTTTGGGCACCCGCCGCACTCACTGGAGTGGCGATGGCACATTAATCAGGTCGGCGGCGGAAAATGCCTTGTTTGCCCGAAAAGAAGAAGAACGTCCGGTGGATTTTGCGCTGATGGGCGGCGGTTTATTGATGATTTGCACCTTTTTCATCGTTGGGGGATTAGTCGAAAAATGGGTTCATATTCCCGGACCGGTATTGATGATTCTGATTGCCGTACTGTGTAAATACGCGCGGGTGATCCCGGCAAAGATGGAGGAAGGAGCCCATAGTTTTTATAAATTTGTATCCACCACACTGGTATGGCCGCTTATGATTGGACTGGGCATGCTGTATGTCCCGCTGGAAAGCGTCGTCGCGGTGTTCTCCCTCGGCTATGTGATCGTCTGTGCCTCGGTGGTCATTTCCATGGGCGTCGTGAGTTTTCTGATTGCGCCTTATCTCAATATGTACCCGATCGAGGCCGCCATCGTCACATGCTGCCACAGCGGACTGGGCGGGACCGGCGACGTTGCCATTCTATCAGCGTCAAACCGCATGTCATTGATGCCGTTCGCCCAGATATCCACCCGGATCGGCGGAGCATCGACGGTCATCGGCGCCACATTACTCCTTGGATGGCTGATCTAGCATCAGCTACCGGGCCTATGCCAACGCCGTTCTCCGCGGGCTTAAAAATAACCTTGCCCACGTCTGATGCCAACATTTCCAAGGCAGGACTCGTTGTTTCTATTTACAAAACTTTAACGTATTTGACACGACTTAAATTGCTTTTTTATTTCAATCTGTTTTATTTGTTGACCAAGGGTAACGCAACCCACGAGGACGATGCCTTATGCGCTGGCGCAACTCAGCCGACAGTTTCGGCCATATCAGCATTGCTATCCACTGGCTGGTGGCGTTGGCCGTTTACGGTATGTTTGCGCTAGGCCTGTGGATGGTGACGCTTGGCTATTATGCGACCTGGTATCATCGCGCGCCCGAACTGCACAAAAGCATCGGCTGTCTCCTGTTCGCCATGATGATCTTACGCCTGATCTGGCGTTTTATTTCCCCGCCGCCCAAACCCCTCAGCCATTACTCGCCGCTGACCCGCGCCGGCGCGGTGCTGGCGCATTGGACTTTATATATCCTGCTCTTCGCCCTGCTTACCAGCGGGTATTTGATTTCCACCGCGGACGGGCAGCCGATAAATGTATTCGGCTGGTTTTCCGTTCCGGCCACCCTGAGCGGCCTGGCGGGGCAAGCCGATTTAGCGGGCGACATCCATTTGTACCTGGCGTGGTGCGTGGTGATCCTGTCGGTATTGCACGGCCTGGCCGCGTTAAAACATCATTTTATCGATGGCGACATCACGCTTAAGCGGATGCTTGGGTATCACCTTCATCAACCTGCGCAATATAAGGAAAAACACCATGCTGAAAAAGACTAGCCTGGGCCTGGCGACGGTCGCGTTATTTTTCGCCTCGGGCATAGCCGTTGCGGCGGAGTATAAAATTGATAAACAGGGCCAGCATGCTTTTATTCAATTCAAGATCAAACATCTTGGCTACAGCTGGCTCTACGGCGGTTTTAGGGATTTTGACGGCGGCTTCACATTCGACGCTGATAATCCCGCCGCCAGCAAGGTGAACGTGGTGATTAACACCGCAAGCGTCGATACCAATCATGCGGAACGCGATAAACATCTCAGGAGCGCGGAGTTCCTCAACGTAGCACAATATCCCCAGGCCACCTTCGCCTCCACGCAGGTGAAAAAAGACGGCGATGAATGGGATATCACCGGCAACCTGACGTTAAACGGCGTGACCAAACCCATTACCCTGGAAGCCAAATTGGTCGGCCAGGGCAACGATCCCTGGGGCGGCTATCGCGCGGGTTTCGAAGCTGAAGGAACCCTGGCGCTAAAAGATTTTAATATCACCACGGATCTGGGTCCGGCCTCGCAGCAGGTGGACGTGCTTATTTCAGTTGAAGGGATCAGGCAGTGACCTGCCGGCCATCCCCGTTTTTTCACCGCCGCCAGGGTTCTCTGCTGTCCGGCGGCGCAATATCCGTCAGAACGACGTGGTTAAGCCGGCATAATAGGCTCGTCCTGGTTCGTTATATGTTAATGCGCCTTCGTTTTCACGATAAATGCGTTTATCCAGCAGATTGCTGATACCGACATTGACCCGGACATTTTTTGTCACATCGTAATTCAGGCCGACGCCCAGCACGGAATAAGCCCCCAGTTCTTTGCTGGACAGCGAGCCGACTTCGTTGCGTATGTCCGCGTATTCACGCGGTTTCTGCCGGCCGTACATGGTCCAGGCCGCATTGGCGGACAATTTATCGTTAACCTGCCAGTCCAGCAGGGTATTGATGGTGTATTTGGGAATCACCGATAGCGGATTGCCGGTTTCCTTATTCTCGGAGGTGATCATATAAGTGGCATTGGTACGCCAGTTCAGCGTATCGGGCAGCACCGGTATCGCCAGATTAGCCTCCAGCCCTTCCACCAGCGCCTTGCCGCCATTTTCCCAGCGCAGGATATTGCCGCCGTCCGACGCGGTGCCGATAACATCGGTGCCGGCCACGATTTTATTACGGTAATCGTTACGGAAATAAGTGATGCCGGCGTCATAGCCGTTGGCAGTAAATTCCAGGCCGATCTCTTTGTTGATACTGATTTCCGGGTTTAAGTCATCGTTGCCGAGCAGGTAGCAGGCGCCGGTGGCGACCCCCGCCGGGCAGCCGTTGCCATTGGTGCGCAATAAATACCCTTCGCTTGATTGATACAGATTAGGCGCCTTAAACACCCGGGCGATGCCCGCCTTGAGCTTGAAAAAATCGCCGAGCTCCTGGGACATATTCAGGCTGGGGCTCCAATTGGCGCCGAACTTGCTGTGATAATCGAAACGCAGTCCGGGGATAAGGTCGGTGCCTGGTAGGGCTTCGATATTATCTTCAAAATAGAGCGCGCTTAATTCCGCGCTATTTTTACTGCTGCGCAGCGCGGGATTGCCCGATACACCGCCGATGTTCGCATTGGTCTGGCTGGTGGCATGCATCGATGCCGGGTCGTTCAGCTCTTCGCGGTTCCATTCGGCGCCAAGGGTAGCGGTTTGATCCACCCATAACTTCAGCGGGATATTCAGCTCCGTATTGGCTTTGTAGTTCTCCAGCCGGCTGGTGGAGAAGGTGTCGCTATTGATCATGCCTTCTACGCGTCCCGTCGACCCCTCCATCAGGCGCGTATTATTGGTTTTTTCATAATAGAAGCCGGTGCGGGACTGGCCCCAGTCCCAGACGCCGTTATGGGTCACGCCATAATTCTGGCGGTACATGCGGTTGGTTTCCTCGCCATACAGCGTCGGCACCAGGCTGCTGACGTTACCATTGCTGTACTGGGTATCGCCGGTGTAGATATTGCCCTGGCGGCTGTAGCCGTATTCGAAGTCCATGCTTTGCCGGGGATCGATTTTCCATGATAGCAGCGTGTTGATGTCCTTGTTGCGCACCCCTTCGCGGCCGGCGGCATAGGAGCCATTTTGCTGGGTATTGATATCGGGGCTGTCGGCGTCGGTTTTATTGATATTGCCGTACAATCGCATGGTCAGCACATCGTCGATCAGCGGACCGCTCAGGCTGAAATTGGCCCGTTTGGTGGCGCCTTCCTTATCATCCTCCGGCTGGTTGGTATACAGGGATAACGACCCGTGCCAATCGTTGGTCGGCCGCTTGGTGATAATATTCACCACGCCGCCCGCAGCGCCGGAACCGTAGCGCGCGGCCGCAGGCCCTCTCAACACTTCGATCCGCTCGACCATCTCCACCGGCACCCAGTTGGTATCGCCGCGGGTATCGCGCTCCCCGCGCCAGCTGTAGCGCACCGCATTACGCGACGTGACCGGTTTGCCGTCTATCAGGATCAGCGTATTTTCCGGCCCCATGCCGCGGATATCGATTTGGCGGTTGTTGCCGCGGCTGCCCGAGGCGCTGTTGCCGGTCAAGTTGACGCCGGGCATTTTGCGGATGATATCCGACAGGTCATTTACCGGCGTTTCTTTTTTAATGTCGTCCGCGGTAATAATGGATACGCCGGGCTGCTGTTTCAGCTCCTCTTCGGCCGTGGCCTTGACGACCATCACGTCCTCGCTGTCGGTTTCCCCCGTCGTTTCGGCGCCGGCGCCGCTGCTGAAAATGGCGGTGAATAAAATGGCGAGCGGTCCCATAGTGAAATTTTTAGTTACACACATTTATTATGATCCTATTGCAATTTATATTTTCCCAAGAGAATACGAATAGTAATAAGAATCGTTATCATTGTATATGAATGCGGGAATTCTTCACATTTTCTCCTTAATGTGAAGAACGGTGGTTTTCTGAGCATACCAGTGCGTGAGCCAGGCCGCGCTTTCTGCGACGTCTTGAATGGGGAATGCAAAGCCGGTTGCCGGAGAATATCAGCAGTAATCGGGTAAGCGCCCAGAGCCTGCCACCGCCGTTGGGCAACCCGCAGCGGAAATGCCCCGCTTGCGCCGTGCCTCCGGCACGTCCAGTTCCGGGGCGGGCGGCATATCGGAAAGGGTCAGGCAGGACGCCGTCGCGCCCTGCCGGGTATTACTGCAGCGCGATACGCATCACGTCATCCGGGCTGGTGGCTTCCTGCTGGCGGCTGGAGGCCTGCTTTACGCTGACATACAGCGTTTGGCCGTCGGGCGACAGGGCCAGGCTATTCGGGTGCACCGGGGTAGCGATGGTGCGCAGCACGTTATAGGTCTTGGCGTCGATCACGCTCACCTGCCCCGCCTGGCGGTGGGTTACATAGACTTCGTTGCGCGTCGGGTTAAACAGCACAGCCAGCGATGCCGGCACGCCGATTTTCGCCAGGATATTACCGTTGCGGGTATCCGCCACCAGCACCTGCGGCTGTTTGGAATCGGTGATAAACGCGCGGTGCGTCGCCGGGTCCAGGCTGAGGTTGAGGAAAAAGTGTTCCGTCGCGGTTTCATCGAGCTTTTTGCGCAGCACCACGTTGTTGGTGACGGTGTCGATGGACAGCAGTTCGTTGTCGGCATTGGTCACGTACAGGCGTTTTGCCGCCGCGTCCAGCGCCAGCCCGGTGCCCATTTTGCCGATATCGTCCAGGGTGGCGCGCAGGGTCAGGGTAGCGCCGTCCACCACCCATATCACGCTGGACTCACCCAGTCCGGCGATATAAAGGGTATTGGTCTCCTGGTCCACCACCAGCTCACGCGGCGCCAGCGGTTTGACGGTGTCAGAACGCTGGCGCCCATCCAGCACCAGCCGGCCTGTTACCGCGCCGGTTTTGGCGTCGATGGCGGTGACGGCGCCGTCGACGGTGTTGCCGAAGTATAGGGTATCGGTCTTGGTATTGATGGCGGCGCCGAAGGGTTTGATATCGTTGTGGATAATCTGGGTGATATCAAGCGTGGCGGGGTCGAGGCGATATACCACCCCGCCTTTGTCCAGCTTGCGGCTTTGCGAGGTGGCCAGGTAAAGCGCGTCGCCTTGCGTGCTGTACGCCATCTCGTAAGCGCCTTTGCCGACGGGTTTGCGCAGCGGCTCCTGTGCCGCCCATGCCTCCTGGGCCAGGGTAAACAACAGCGCGCCAGCCAGCAGCAGCGCATACGCCGCGCGTGGCCCCGGCCGTCCGCCGGTGGTCGTTATCACGTCCATACTATCTCCATTTCAATGAATTGAGGTTGCCGCCGGGCCAGCGCCAGGCAGCTAAAAGGGGTTTCACATTGCATCAAGAAGCAGCAAGAGCCGGAACGTCATGGCGTCCCGATCTTTATATGAGAATAATAATCATTATTTTTTGAAAAGCACAATGATTTTACCAACCCAATCAGGTGTTTCGTAACGCATTCTGACACCGCAAATGAATGTCACCCGACGCTAAACCGGGCCGTGGCCGCACCCCTTTTATCGCTACCGTCTGCTTTAGCGGCCGGCTTCATTTCACCGTCGGGCAGCCCTGTACGGCGGTGGAAGCCGCGCGGTTCGGCGGTATTCAGCCGGAGACTTTTTTTAACGCCGGCGACGTTCCGCGGATATGGGGATTCCTCGGCCGTATCGTCCCGGATTCATCACCGCGATGAAAATGCTGCCGACAACCAGTACGGCGCCCAGCAGCTTGCCCTGATCCAGTTTTTCGCCCAGTATCGCCGCCCCCAACAACACCGCCAGCGCCGGGCTGAGTAGCGACCAGGGAAGGATTTGGTTTACCGGATACTTTTTCAATAACCAGTACCAGAGCGAATAGGATATCAGCGACGAACCCAGCGCGCTGTAGATTATCCCAAGCCAACCCCGCCAGCCCGCCGCCAGGAACAGCGTCAATTGGTGATGCTCCGTTAGGAAGGAACAAAGTGAAACCAGGGGAATGGCAAACAGCGACAGCCAGCCGGTCATCGCCAGCGGCGGGATCGGCGGCGATCGCTTAATCACAATAGTGGTCACGGCCCATCCGCCGGCGCTTAACAGCAGCAAAGCCGGCCCATGCCATGAATTCAGCGCGGGGCTGCCGGAGAGCACCACCACGCCCGCCACAGCGCCGCAAACACCGATTATCTGCCGCAATGTGAGCCTTTCCTTCAGCCATACCGCCGCCAGCGCCATCGCCATCGGGGTCCCCATCTGTACCAGCACGGCCGCGCTGCCGGCATCGGTATAGCGCATACCGAGCAGCAGCAGTGAAAAGTGAACAAAACCAAAGGTAAATGCCAATAAACACAGTAGCGGGACCTGTTGCCACCGTATTGGATTGAACGGCACCAGTACTGCCGCCACAATCATAAAGCGAACCAACAACATCAGCAGAGGCGGCAGTTCCATCAGGCCGAATTTCATGGCGATCACGTTGAACGCCCAGCCCGATGCTACCACCAGCAGAATCAGCACATCCTGGAACAGCAGTTTTTTCAACGGTTGACCATAACCGGCGTGCGCCGGTGGTAGTCGCTTTCCCGCTGGAAACAGGCGGCGATGCCCATCAGTCGCTGTTCGCCGCCATCCGGGCCAATCAGCTGCATGCCGATGGGTAAGCCCGCACTGTCAAAACCGGCGGGAAGGTTCAGGGCGGGCAGCGCGGCCAGGCTGGCAAGCGCGTTAAAGCGCATATTGCCGGTGAGCACGCTCTCCTCATCATCGCCGATGCGTACCTGCGTCTGGCCTTTCAACGGCGCGGTAAACGGCAGCGTGGGTGCCAGTATCACGTCCACTTGGTTGAATTTTTCCACCATTTGCTGTCGTAATGCGGTGCGATAGCGCTGCGCCTGCAAATACTCCACCGCGCTGATGCCCAGGCCGGCCTGCAACAGCAGGCGGACATCTTCCCCGTACTCCCCGGCCCGGTCCGCCAGCCACGGTGCATGCAGCGCGGCCGGCTCGGCCAGATTGATTAACACCAGGGCATTAACCGCCTGCTCCAGTCCGCTGAACGACAGGGTTTCGCAGCGGCCCCCGGCGGCGCGGAACCAGTCCGTCAAATCATGATAGGCGCGCGCCACGTCCGGCTGTACTTTCTCGCTATACTCCCCCAGCAGGCCAATGCGCAGGCCGTGCAGATCGGGTAAGGCGGCGGGTACGGTATCGCCGGTCAGCGCACTGAACATCAGCGCGCAGTCTTCGGCATAGCCGGCCAGCGGCCCGACGGTGTCGAGACTGGCGGCCAGCGGGAAAATGCCGTCGGTGGCGATCCGTCCCACGCCCGGGCGCAACCCGGTAACGCCATTCATGGCGGCGGGCAGCCGGATGGACCCGCCGGTATCGGTGCCCAGCGCGCCCAGCGCGCTGCGCACCGCCGCCGCCACGCCCGATCCACCGCTTGAGCCGGCTGGTATGCGGTTGCCATCCCAGGCGTTGCCGCTGGGGCCGTAATGGGGATTATCCGTCGTGCCGCCCCAGGCGAATTCATGCATATTGGTGCTGCCGATGATAATCGCGCCGGCCCGTTTTAACCGCCGCACGACCCCGGCATCGCGCTGCGCCAGCGATCCGGCCAGTATCCGGCTGCCGGCGTGCATCTCCTGCCCCGCCAGGGCGATATTGGCTTTAATGGCGATCGGCATCCCCTGGAGGGGACCGAGATCGTAGCCCTGCTCCAGCAGCGTCTGGCTGGCCTGCGCCACGTTGCGTGCCTGATCGCGATAAAGCGCGTTAAACGCATTCAGATCGCGGGTGGCGGCTTCGCGTGCCAGGCAGGCCTCCAGCAGCTCCGGGAAGCTGAACTGCCGGGCTCGCACCCGGCGTCCGGCTTCGCCCATGGAAAACGCTAACAGGTCGTCCATCAGCCCTCCTCCACGGCCATCGCCGTCGGCGGATGCAGCGGCGAGACCCAAGCGGTGGCCGGCAACAGGGCCGGCGGGAAATGGCGCGCGCCGTAGGCGGCCACGCCGGCGGCCCGCTGCGCGCAGTCGCCAAGCAATGGGAGTAATAGCGCGGCATCCGCCGGGGTATAAAGGTTAATCAGCGCCAAACGCGCGGCGATTTCATCATTCATGGCCCCGCTCCTACTGTTTACCCATGGCATCTACCGCCTGCTTGGCTTTGCCGGCCAGTTCGGTATTCACATTGCTGTCGTAGGACGTGGCGGCCGAGGGATAGGCCTTGATGTTTTTGGCATACAGGGCAATGTTCATATTGTTGTCCCACGCTTTTTGCGAGACCAGCACATTCTCCGGATAGCCCTTGGCGTCGATTTCGCGCAGCACCGCGGTGCGCACCAGATCCTTGGGCACATTGGGGAAGTATTTGGCGGCAATCTCCACCGCCCGGTCGGTATTGCTGTAAATAAAGCGCGACGCCATTTCAAAGGCGGTCACCACGCCCTGCGCCTGCGCGGGGTTCTTGTCGATGTAGTCCTGGGTCGTGGTCAGGCTGGAGAACGCAAAGGGAAACCAGTCCTGGTTGGCGGAAAATGAATACACCACATGCAGGCCGTTCTGCTTTTCCGCCATCGAGGTCTGCGGCTCCACCGCCAGCGCGTAGTCGGCACGATCGGCCACCACCGCCGGGATTTCATTGCCTATAGCCACATGCACCAGCTTCACATTGCTTAATTTTTGCTGCTTGATCAGATAGCTCATAAATGCCCAGGTGGTGTCGGGCTGCGGACTGGTCACCACCCGCTTATTGGACAAAAAGCTCAGGTTATTTTGCAGCGGCGTGGCGTCCTTGCCGAAGATAAACACCGTCGGCGCGTTTTGCACGCCGGCCACCACGACTCCGCCGCCGCCATTTTCATGGGATTTCGGCACAAACACCGGGTCCTGGATGGAAAAATCCGCCGAACCGCCGATCACCGCCGCCCAGGATTGGGAGCCGCCTCCGCCGGTGCTGATCTTGACCTCAAGGCCCTGCTGTTTAAAAAAGCCCTGTTCCTGCGCGACATACAGCGGCAGGTAGAGCAATGATTGAAAAGCCTGGTTGATGCGCACCGGCGTTTGCGCCGCCGACGCCGACCCCCACACCGCGCCGCACAGTACCGCAGCCAGGGTAAAACTACGTATACGCTTGCTTGTATTCATTTTTCAGGCCCTTTCCCATGAGAGAATCATACGTTCGAGTAAAGCAACTAACCCGTTGAAAATCAGCATCATAACCATCACCAGCACAATACCCGCCAGGACGATATTCATACCGAAATTGGAACTGCCCAGCAGGATCATATGGCCGACGCCGGCGTCGGAGGAGATGTATTCCCCGACGATGGCGCCCACCAGGGCGAAACCGACGTTCAGGCGCAGGCCGGACACGACCCACAGCATGGCGGACGGCACTACCAGCTTGACGAAAATCACCGTGCGCGAGGCATCGAAGGACCGCAGCAGGTTTATCAGGTCGGGGTCGGTGCGCAGGGCGCCCTTATAGGAGGTGGTCAGCGAAACCACCACGCAGGAGAAGGCGACGATAACCACTTTGGACAGCATTTCCGTGCCAAACCAAATGATAGTGATGGGCGCGATGGCCAATACCGGAATGGCGCCGATGGCGGCGATAAAGGGCGCGGCCAGATCGGAAATAAATTTGGAGTACCACAGCAACAATCCCAGGATAGACCCGCCTATCGCGCCGACGACAAAGCCTATCAGCGTCTCGTAGGTGGTGATTTGAATGTCGGCCAGCAGTTCGCCGGACTGGAAGCGCTGCACCAGCACCTCCCACACCATGCTGGGACTGGCGAACAGGAACTTGCTGATGCTGCCGTTGCGTACGCCGATTTCCCAGCCGGCCAGCAGGCCGGCCACTATCAGTATCTGCAACAGCAGCAACGTATAGCGCCTGACGGCCGGGGTACGGAAAAAGGACTCCAGCCGTTCGCTCTTGCGGGACGTGTTCACCCGGGTAGGTTGCGGAATACTGCTCATGATTGCGCCTCGCGAAAAACATTCATATATTGACCGGGGCGGCGCCGATGCTGCGCCAAATCATTTCGTAATACTCATTGAAGCGCGGCGAAAGCCGGCGCTCGGGAATGATCATGCTGTCGGTTTCCAAATCGACCCTTATCTCGTGTACGATTTCGCCCGGCCTGGCTTTCATGACATAGACCCGATCCGAGAGCGTGACCGCCTCCTCGATATCGTGGGTGATAAATATCACCGTCTTTTTCTGCTGTTTCACCACCGTCAGCAGTTCCGACTCCAGCGAGACTTTCAGCGGATAATCCAGCGCCTTATACGCTTCATCCATCAGGATGATTTCGGGCTCGGTAACCATGGTGCGCATTAACGCCACCCGTTGTTTCATGCCGCCGGACAGCTGGGCGGGATATTTATCCTCGTACCCTTCCATGTGGTAAGTACGCAATAAGTCGGCGGCGCGTTCACGGGCGATTTTTTTATTTATTCCCCGCACCTCCAGGCCCAGGATGATGTTCTCCAGCACGGTTCGCCAGGGGAACAGCAGGTCTTTTTGCAGGACATAGCCCAGATCCGGCGAGGGGCTGCCGGTGGTCTCGCGGTTTTTGATAATGATGTGGCCGTCGTCCGGCGCCAGCAGGCCGGTGATAATATTAAACAGCGTGGATTTACCGCAGCCGCTGGGGCCGACAAAGGAGATAAACTCATTTTCATCGGCATGAAAATCCAGGGCATTGAGCACCGCCACCGGCCCCGCGGCCGAGACATAGCTTTTGGAGATGTTAACTGCTTCCAGGGTATGCGGCATGGCGTTATTCCCCCACCTGTCTGGCATGGTAATGGCGGACGGTTAACGGCGGATCGGATGCCCGCACCGGCACATAATCTTTGAGGAAAAAGTACCCCATATACCCTACGCTGCGCGCGCGGGTGATATCCTGCCGGATGTTGACGCTCGCCAGGGCGATGCCCGCCGCATTGCCGGTATCGGCAATAATATGGCCACGCGGATCGATGATGCGGCTGTGGCCGTGATACAGCAGGTTGCCATGGGGACCGTGCAAATTGGATTCCACCATCCAGCATTGATTTTCCATCGCGCGCACCCGGCCGAACAGGGTATAGCTGTCGACCATGGAATCCTGCTCCGGGTCCCGGCTGTCGCCCGCCAGCCCCCAGGCGGTGGGCATGATCATGATATCCGCCCCGTTGAGGGCCAGTTCGCGGGTACTTTCAGGAAACACCTTGTCATAACAAATCAGCATGCCGATGCGGCCGAGCGCCGTATCGAATACCGGGAAACCCTCGCCGGGATAATAAACATGCTTCTCGTCCCCCGGCTGGTGCACTTTGCGATAGCGGCCCACCTCCCCGCCCGGTCCCAGCAGCACCACGGTGTTGAACAGGACTTCCGGGTAACGGGGATGGCGCTCGGTCATGCCCACTACCGCATAGACCTGATGCCGGATCACCGCCTCGCGGATCTGGCCGATGCCCTCCCCGCTTTCGATCACTTCGGCGTTGGCGAATTGCCAGGCCACGTTATCGAAATCCAGACTCAGGGTATCGGTCAGGTAGCCTTGCAAAATTTGCTCGGGAAACACCACCAGCCTGGCGCCGGCGGCGACGGCCTGCGCCAGTAGCGCGAGGATATTGCCGACATTACGCGGCTTGTCATAAAACGCCTGCATGGAAACGGTAGCAATAATGGTTTCGCTCACGTCCTTCTCCCGTAGCTTAATGAATCAACCGCCGCCGGTTTTCCCGGACCCGCGGGTTGCGCTGGTTTTCACATCATGCCGCCTATTTTTCATTTACACCAAAATGTTTTTCTTATAGTAAAAAATAAGCGATCCATGAGAAAATAACGTACACTTCAGCGCTAAGTAGGTACTCAGTATTCCGGAGCGGGCGATGGAGAATAATAGCTACAGTAAAACGGCAGGTATAAGGACCGCGTTGACCACCGAGCAGGATTTCGGCAAACGGATTAAGGCCATGCGGGTGGAACGGCGCTGGACGCTGGAACAGGTGGCGAAAAACTGCGGAGTGTCCATCTCGACGCTGTCAAAGATAGAAAATGGCCAGGTATCGGCCTCCTTCGACACCATCACCAAAATTGCCAACGCCTTCGATTTGTCCTTCAGCGATTTGTTCAGGCAGAACGCGTCGTCCGCAGCAAATGCCCGTCCGCCGGTGGCGGGCCGCCGGACCGTCACCCGCGCGGGAGAAGGATTGGTATTTACCAACGCGCATTACATCTACAATGTGCACGCCGAGGAACTGACCCATAAGGGCATGATCCCAATAGTCATGCAGATTACCGCACGCGAAGCGCCGCCGCAGGACCAATGGTCCTGCCATGAAGGCGAAGAATTTATCTACGCGATCAGCGGGACAACCATTTTGCATACCGCCTGGTATGCCCCGCTTTGCTTATTGCCCGGCGACAGCGCCTACATTGATAGTTCGATGCCGCACGCCTTTGTGACGCAGGGAGAACAAGATGCGTCCATTCTGTCCATTTGCCTTACCGATAAACTGGACTTTGAGCAACATGCAAGCGCCGCGCCGTTATAGCCATTGCGGAACAGCCCATTCCGCATCCGCAAGCCATTGCGCCTATTGGTTTGGCCAACGACGGGCCAGAACAGGTTCCTGCCGGTAAGCCCATCATGATTGCGGACCTTACGTCAGTTCACCAACCAGGACGGTTAGCAACCCGGCCAACGGTAATGAGCGCTTCTGTCGCTGTGTACCACGGGCCTGTCATTATCAGCGAGACACTGTTGAATAAATCGGAATGCAGGCATTTTGGTGTGCAATAAAAAATTAACGATTAAAATTAAATATAAAAACATTTCAAATATTGTCACAAAAAAAATTATTCAGTAATGACCATGTTATAAAGGAAGAAAATATAGCAGTCTGATATTTTAAAAATCCCGATATGTACTGGCGTGAATACTAAAAAAATAATACTTACTCAGGCCCTGAACATACCGAGAGATCGATTATGCTGTACGCCACCGAACTTATTCAAACAGGATTTTATCTCAGCGTTTAACTATCATCATTCAATTGACAGTGATTGTTTGCGAATGCACTATCCCGCGCCTACTTTTCTGCCCCGTCCTGCAACTCAGATCGCGCCACCATGTTGCGGGCGGAATCCGCTGCGGCCTGGACTTGCGAACGCTGGGTGATCAATGAGGACTCAGTCTGTGAGGCCCGTTCTGATGCATTGCTGCGGGCGGAGTCCGCTGCGGCCTGGACCTGCGAACGCTGGTTGCTCAATGAGGATTCAGCCTTTGAGGCGCGCTCTGATGCATTGCTGCGGGCGGAGTCCGCTACGGCCTGGGCCTGCGAACGCTGACTGCCGAATGAGGACTCAGCCTTTGAGGCGCGTTCTGATGCATTGCTGCGGGCGGAGTCCGCTGCGACCTGGGCCTGCGAACGCTGGTTGCTCAATGAGGACTCAGCCTTTGAGGCGCGTTCTGATGCATTGCTGCGGGCGGAGTCCGCTGCGGCCTGGGCCTGCGAACGCTGACTGCCGAATGAGGACTCAGCCTTTGAGGCGCGTTCTGCGGCATTGCTGCGGGCGGAGTCCGCTGCACTGCGAGCCGAATTACGGGCAGAGTCCGCAGCGGCTCTGGCCGAGCTGGCATCATGCGCCATTGCGGTGCTGACACAACCCGTAACTAGGATAAAACTCAAAAAAAAATGTTTCATATTCATGATGTAATTCCTATGTTATTCGTTTCAGAAACGTCCATCGATAATATAATCCGTAACTGGATTTCTATTATTTATGGTTAGCGATCATGGCAAGGTCTTTATGCCATGGCAGCCATTAAAACAGCAAAAAATAATTTCTACATTTGGAATAATCCTAAATAGTAACCTAGGGTTACTATTTTTTAAAACAGTATTTATAAAATAAAAAATTAATTAAATTGTCATGAAACCGCAATCTGTTCTCCGGTATAGCAGGACTTTTCATCGTAAGCGATGAGATGGTCTTCCCCCTTCTTCACGACAGCATCCATTTCCGCCATGATGAATAAACTTCAATCAGAAGAAAAAGTAAAAGGTTTACGAAAGCAAACCTGTCACTATCATTATGACTGCCGTCTTGCAATACGGGGGAAGACCCTATACGTACGCCCAGCGCCGTCTGTTGATTACCCGTCAAGTTGTTGAAAATGATGTCCAGGGTTCGGGGTTCAACCCAAAATCCCCGCGACGCAGAACGCTGAGCTGTTGGCTAACCGAGCTTCCTGCGTATTACCCAGGTACAGGCGATGATTTTCCGCATCAAACGCAGTGGCGAATAAATGCCCGGTCCCGGCGCCTGCCAGCACATTGATAAGCCGCATTCTTTTGGTGAATTGCTGCCGGCATCAGCCGGGTGGCGCACCGTTTTAAACGGCGCGGGGCGTGGCGGATTACCTTCGTCATGTTCCTGATTACCGTTGGCGTTTCTACCTTGGGCAAGGGGGAAGAGACCTTGGATTTTTATGCTATTCTTATCCCCCGGCTGTTCAGTCTGGGCTATAACAGTGGTCGCGTGCGCCGGAGCCGGTATTTCGCTAACCCAGGATATCGGTCTGCGGCTGGTGATGTGCGTGGTGCTGTCCGCCATTGGCCAGGTCAGGCCAGTGCGTTGAGACCCATAAGGGTCCTGAAAGGCATAGGCGCCGGGAAAACGGGCCGAATGGCAACATGCCCGGAACGGTTACCCGTTCCGGGCTAAGGAGTACCGTGATGGATGATAAAGACTGGCTGATTATTCGTACCGTTTATGAATTAAAAAACGTTACCCGCGCCGCCCAATTACTTAATACGTCCCAGCCGGCGCTCAGTTACCGTCTCAAGCAGATTGAGAAAAAGCTGGATGTGCAGCTTTTCGACATGAGCCACAAAAGCCTCACGTTTACTCTGCAAGGAGAACAAATCGCGCACTATGCGGTTAAGGTATTGCAGGACTACCGGGATATGAAAGAAAATTTGCAGCAATGCGGTGACCGGCTGCGCGGAGAAATACGCATTGGCGCTTCCAGCAATTATGCCGCCTACCGGCTGCCAAAGCTGCTGCAAGACTTCATCGCCCAGCATCCCCAGGTGGCGGTGAATGTCACCACCGGCCTGAGTCTGGAAATTTTCCACCAGCTTCAGCGCAATGACGTGCATCTGGCGCTGGTTAAAGACGATCTCAACTGGAAAGAGGGCAAACACATGGTGGATGAAAATTATTTTTTTATCGTTTACCATCGCCCGGTCGACCTGGCGGATCTGCCTCATCTGCCGCAGATCCGCATCAGCCACGGTCCCTATATCAGTACCCTGCTCGATCGCTGGTGGAACGCCAGTTTCTCTGCCCCGCCGCGGGTGGCCATGACGGTGGACAAACTGGAAGTCTGCCTGGAAATGGTCAAACACGGACTGGGTTATGCCATTTTATCCAACTACCTTCCCTTCGATGCCGCGTTGCACCCCTGCCCCATATTCGACGAAGATAATAAGCCGATCACCAATCACACCTGGCTGCTGTACCGGCATCATGCCCTGCACACGCCGCGCCTGGCGCGCTTTATCCAGCTGCTGTCCGCCCCGGCGCCCGCGGCTACAGGCTGCGCAACCTGGCAATTTGCGTCGGATGGTTCCTGAACTGCATATAAAGCGCAACCAGAGTGACCAGACCGATAGCGCCCAGTATCAGCCAGGGCAACGCAGGCGTGGCGGTACGCGTGCCGAAATCATACAGCCAGCCGCCGCCGCTATAGCCAAGGGCCCCGCCGACCGCCGCGCCCATGCGGCTAAAGCCCATGTAGCTGCCTCTGGCGCGATAATCAGACAGCTCCGCGCCCAGCGTTTCGCGCGCCGGTTCGGCGATAAGCGAGCCAAGATAAAACAAGATGACCAGGCTGAACAACACCATAAGCCGGTCCACATACCCGACCAATACCAGGCTGGCGGCCATTAATGCCAGGCCGAAGATCAGCCGTTGCTCCAGACGGAAACGGCGTTCGCTCCAGCGCGCCAATGGATAAAGCAGCAGGAGGGCCATCACCGCGTCAATGGAGTACATCCAGCCCACCGCCGCCGGCGAACCGGCCACCGCCTGTACTGCGATGGGCAACATCAGCATCACCTGCACGTTGAGCGTGTAATAACCGGTCAGGATCATGACATAACGGCGAAACGGCTTGTCGTTAAATGCCCGCGCCATGCCCGACAGAATGGGCGCACGGACGCTGGAAAGCTTGTAATCAGGTAGCTTCCAGGCATTCCAGCCGGCAGCCAGGATAAACATGGCCATACCCGCGAAACAAACGCTTTGGAAGTCATAGGCCATTAATAACCAGCTGCCCAACAGCGCGCCCAGCACCCGGAAAGCGCTGTCTTCAACCATCAGGATCGAGTAAAAGCGCCCGCGCTCGTTGGGGCGTACCAGTTTTATCACCAGCGCCGATCGGCAAGGAGAGAACAGCATGCCGCCAATGGCCGCAAGCGTACAGGCCATCATCAAAATCCAGCCACGATCGGCAAAACCCATCAGGCCCATGCCGGCGGCGCGCAGCAACATGCCGATCACCAGCATCGGTTTAGCGCCAAAATAGTCGGCAATGGCGCCGCCGAGAATACTGGTGCCCGACTGGATAAACTGCCAAATACCCAGCGACACCCCGACTATAACCGCCGGCCAGCCCAATTGTTCGACAAAATGCACCGATAACAGGGGAAAAACCGCCGAAAAGCCCAGTTCCAGCAGCATATTATCAAGGAGTAAAAAGCGCTTTCCTGCACGACGTGCCCGCGCGGTAACTGGAAGCATAAAGTGCCCGTATGAAAAAATCATCCCTATAACAGCCGGTAACCGCGCCTTAGCGTGCGGGAACCAGCCTCATTATTCTCAGCGTTTGGCCAGCGCGATAAGACAAAGCTCGGTGAACAGCACCTGAGCTGTGATTTGTGCGGTGTTCGAGGTGGCATCGTACTGAGGCGCCACTTCCACGACGTCTGCGCCGACGATATTCATGCCGGCCATCGAACGCAGGATTTGTTGTACCTCGCGCGGCGTCAGGCCGCCAACTTCGGGCGTCCCTGTGCCCGGGGCGTAACCGGGGTCAACCGAATCAATATCAAAGGAGATATACACCGGACGATCGCCTATCACTCCTTTGATTTTCTCGATGGCATAGGCGGTGCCTTTTTCCAGGATATCTTCACCATAAATTACGGTCATGCCGGACTCGAGGGAAAACTCGCCGTGGTAGGTGCCGCCGCCGCGGATACCGATTTGCACGCATCGCTCCGGGTCCAGCACGCCGTCCAGCACCGCCTGGCGGAACGGTCCGCCGTGGTGGTATTTCGTGCCGTAAGCACCGGACGTATCGCAGTGGGCATCAAAATGCACACAGGCTACCGGCTGCTTTTTACCTACCGCTCGCAGAATGGAATAGGTAATGGAATGATCGCCGCCGACGGTAAGCGGAACCACTCCCGCATCCATCACGCGCAGATAATAGTTTTCAATATCCTGGTGACATTGTTCCAGGCTGCGCGGATTGGTGAAGGCCACATCCCCAACGTCCATCACCTTGAGTACGCCGGCCGGGGCAATATTCAGAATGCGATCGTAAGGCCCTACGCGGCTGACCGAGCGCACCGCCTGCGGACCAAAACGGCAGCCGGGACGGTCGCCGGCGCCCAGATCCATGGGAACGCCGATGATAGCGACATCCAGGCCGGCGAACTGTTGCTGGTAAGCGCCTGCGTCATAGGCCAGGTTGAGGAAGGTCGCCGGGTCGGCCAACGGCCACCGGCTGTGGCCGGGAGCGCGACTGGCCTCCAGCACTTTTCCCGCGGCGGCGAAATCCGGATTATAAATTTTGCCGTCTTCAATATGATTGCCAAATTTTTCGATCAGTTGTGTCAATTTTTCCTGGTTCATAACAGCCTCTTTCGGGATATACCGACGCAGGGGTGTCGCCAGCCCTACGCCAAACAGATGTTTACACGCCCCGTGGGTGACGCGTTATTTCAAATTACCGCTGAGAAAACATTGCAGCCGTTCGCTTTGGGGATGGGTCAGCACTTCCTGTGGCCGTCCCTGCTCTTCAATTTTTCCCTGGTGCAGGAACAACACCTGGTTTGAGACATGCCGGGCAAAGCCCATCTCATGGGTGACGACGATCATGGTGCGGCCTTCCTCCGCCAACAGTTGCATGACCTTGAGCACCTCACCCACCAATTCCGGGTCCAGGGCGGAGGTTGGCTCGTCAAACAGCATAATGTCGGGTTCCATGGCCAGCGCCCGGGCAATGGCCACGCGCTGCTGTTGGCCGCCGGATAAATGCGAAGGATATTTGTTGGCCATTTGCATCGGTAAGCCCACTTTATCCAGATAAAGTTTAGCCCGTTCATAGGCATCCTTTTTTTGCATACCCAGAACATTGACGGGGGCGAGCATAATATTTTCCAGCGCGGTAAGATGGTTCCATAAATTAAAATGCTGGAACACCATGCTCAGGCGAGTACGGATCTTTTGCAGTATTTTGCCGTCGGCGACTTGCATCCGGCCTTGACGGTCTTTAATTGTTTTTATCAATTTACCGTCAAAAAATATCGCACCGTCATCCGGCCGCTCTAAAAAATTAATACAACGCAGTAGCGTACTTTTGCCCGAACCGCTGGCGCCGATCAGACTGACGACATCACCGGCCTTGGCGCGCAGTGATACGCCACGCAATACCAGATTATCGCCATAACTTTTACTAAAATTATCAACAAAGAGCTTTTCCAATGCCTTGTCCTGTCAAAATAAAAATGTTTTATGTATTCATCGGGCGCATAAATGCCAGCCAGCGACGCTCACCCAGGCGGAATAATGTAATCAGGGCGCATGAAGCCATTAAATAAATCAGTGCCGCAATGCCATAAGCCTGAAAGGAAATATACGTCTCAGCATTGACATCCCCCGCCACTTTCAGCACATCAGGCACCGTGGCCGTAAAGGCTATGGCCGTCGCGTGTAACATCAGGATGACTTCATTACTGTAGTAAGGTAAAGCGCGCCGCAGCGCGGAGGGTAGAATAATGGTTCGGTACAGCATATGCCGGCTCATGCCAAATGCCCGCGCCGCTTCAATCTCACCTGGGGAAATAGAGCGGATGGCTCCGGCAAATACTTCTGTGGTAAATGCCGTGGTATTTAAGCCCAGCGCCAGTATGGCGCAATAAAAACCATTGCGGAAAAAATCATTTAACAGCGGCTGATCGTGCACCCATTGCAAACTGTAGACGCCGGTGTAAATAATCAACAGCTGAATATACAGCGGCGTGCCGCGAAAAACATAGGTAAAACACCATACCGGCACTGAGAAATATTTTATTTTTGAGGCACGCATAATAGATAATGGTAGCGAAAATGAAAACCCCATCAGCAGCGAGGCAACCAATAACCAGAGGGTTATTACCAAACCGGAATATTGGTAGCCATCATGCCAGATATAGGCTTTCCAATAAGTTTGCAGAATTTCAATCATAATCCCGCCTCCCTCACGCCAAGCTCATAACGTTTACTCAAGAGCGCAATCACCACGCCGGATATGCTGGTGACCAGTAAATAGAACAACGCGGCAATCACCAGATAGAAAAAGAGTTGCCCGGATCCTTTACCGACCTCCTGGGCCGCTTTGGTAATATCCGACAGGCCGATTATCGATACCAATGCGGTGGCCTTGACCAGAATAAGCCAGTTATTGCTTAACCCGGGCAGGGCAAAACGCATCATCTGGGGAAACATAATCAAACGAAAACTCTGCCAGCCACCCATGCCGAATGCCTTGGCCGCCTCCATTTGGCCGGCAGGCACCGCCATAATGGAACCGCGAAAGGTCTCGGTGAAATAGGCGCCATAGATAAAACCCAGGGTAATCACGCCGGCGCCAAAGGGATTAATATCGATCTGTTGCCAGCCAAAGGCGTCGGTGGCGTTATTAAGCCCCATTTGCAGGCTGTAAAATACCAGCAGCATAATGGCCAAATCAGGGATACTACGAATGACCGTGGTGTAGAGAGTGGCAATACCGCGCAAGACCAGGCTACCGGATAACTTGGCTACCGCGCCCGCCAGTCCGAGCAGCATTGCCACCGCCAGTGAAGCCAGGGATAGACGGACGGTCATGCCGATACCGGCGAGCAACATATCGCTATAGCCCTGTGGGATCATAAATACCTCGTTTCGCCGGTAATGTTATTGGCCGTAAATATCGATGCTGGGCGGAAAGTATTTGCGGGCTATTTTCTGATAGGTGCCGTCGGCATGCAGTTCCTTTAACGCCTGGTTAATATTGTCGGCCAGCTGTTGGTTATTTTTGTCGACGGCGATAGCCGATTCACCGGTGCCCAGCAGCGGATCCTCGATGGCGTTGCCGGCAAAGCGATAGCCTTTTCCCTTATCCGTGGACAAGAAGCCCAGTTCCCCCTGCACTTCACCGGTAAGCACGGCATCCAGCCGGCCGGAACGAAGGTCGCTATAGGCCAGATCCTGATTGCTATAAGAGATCACTTTTACTCCCGCCGGCGCCCACACTTTTTTAGCAAAAGATTCTACGTTGGTGCCCTGCTCGACACCGACGCTTTTACCGGCCAGACTCGCGGTATCCGCACTGAATCCGGCATCGTCCCTGGCAATAAGACGCGAATGCCCGACATGGACTTTATTGGTGAATAAAAGCTGCTTTTTACGCGCTTCGGTAACGCCGATAGAAGCGAGAATTGCGTCAAATTTTCGCGATTTTAAGGCCGGGATCATGGTAGATATTTCCGTTTCCACCCACTGGCACTTTTTTTGCAATTTGGCGCAGATGGCATTGCCCAGCTCTATTTCGAAACCGGTCATCTGACCGTCGCTGCCGCGATACTCAAAGGGCGCGTAGCCTAATGCCGTGCCGAATCTCAGGATATTATTATCTTGCGCCCAGACAGAGGCGCTCAACAGCGAACACATTAATACTAGTAAAGCGCCTGTGTGTTTCTTACCCGAAAAATTCATAATGCCTCAACCTTTATATTTAATGAGTAATAAAAAACAGCATATAATTTAATTTACCATGCGCTTCGAGCACGGTTAAATATTGCAATCACTATGCCAGCTTTTTTATTTTATAAAATTAAACAAAAACGTTTACTTAACCCTATGAATTATCATTGATTTAAATTAATAAATTAAATTTTCCATGCAACCAATGTCACGATGAATAAAATCTTTTTATTACTGATTTCTTTTTACTATAAAAGAATTTTATTATAAAAATCACCTCCACGACCGCCTGCACTTAATATGTGCGCACCTGCACTTAAATAGCGCCGCTTTTGGTTAATTTCATTTTTAACTTTTTCAAATAACACCATTTCCTTAGCGTTGCGGTGGGTAGCTCACCGCTCGCGGCGCGGATACGCGCCTGGACCACAGTATCCTCAGGCAGTCGTGGCCGCCACATCGCGTTACCCTGGGTATAAAAGCGCCGAAAACGAGATTTTGCTCACTGAAAACGGCTAACTAAACGTTTAGCTTAACAACATAAACGTTTAGGTCGGTATTAAAACCGCCATTGAGACCAGAAAATGCCCATGCGAAAAGTCACTATGCGGGACATCAGCCAAGCCACGGGTTTATCCATGTTTACGGTATCCAAGGCGCTTAACGGCGGTGAAGGCGTGTCGGAGGAGAGCCGCAACATGATCCTGCGGACGGCGCGGGAACTGGGTTATGTTCCCAATCGGGCGGCGCAGGAATTGCGCCGGTCCAGCCGGGATTCGGTGGCGGTGATCACCGCCCACGCGTCAAACTCTTATTACCTCAACCTGATGTCCGGCATCCAGCAAACGCTGCGGCCCTCGAACTGGACGGTGGTGGTGGGCGATGTCGCGGTGGACGGCGTGTACGATCCCTGCCTTGAAGACCGGATGATCAAGCGGCTTATCGAGTCACGCATGGCCGGCGTGATTGCCACGCTGACGCTGAGCCCCGACAACATCAGGCTGCTGGAAACATGGGGGATCCCCATTGTTTTTGTTGACTCGGCCCCCCTGGGTGAAAACAGCCATCCCAGCGTCACCACCGATAACTATAACGCCAGCCTGCTGGTGGGAGACCATCTGGCCTGGCACGGCTATCGCGAATGGCTGTTCCTGATCTATCCGGAAAAATGGACCACGCGCTTTGAGCGCGAACGCGGCATACGCGAAGCGGCCCGCCGCCATGACGCCCGGCTGGTGGTGCTGGAAACCGATAACGACACGCACTCGGCATATGCCATGCTCGGACAGTACCTGGAACAAACCGCGCGGCTGCCGGACGTGCTGATTGCCGGCAACAACCCCTTGCTGCTGGGGGCGTTAAAACTCCTGCAGGACCGCCGGATCGCCATTCCCGCCGACATGGCGCTGGTCGGCTATGACGAATTCGACTGGGCGCCGCTGCTTAACCCACCACTTACCACCCTGAACGAACACAGCGAAGAGATCGGCCGGCGCGCGGCCGAAATGCTGGTGGCGCTGATCGGTGAGCAAACCGGGCCGCAAAACGCGACGCCCTTGCCCGTATTCCGGCGCGAGTATCAACAGCAGGTACCGGCGGAGCTTATCGTCCGCCAGTCCTGCGGCTGCGGTTTTCCCGCCGCGTCCAAAAAGAAAGAAGAGTCGTAACCGGGCAACGCCTTTGCAGGATGTCCCGGCGCGCTGTACCTACACCTGTGCTATCCAACAATACGTGAAGTGAAGGGGAATCGAATGAAAATAATCCATAAAACATGTCTGTCCGTGGCCGTCGCCGCCGTGGTCGCCGCCACGCTCAGCCTGGCGCCCGCGGTCCAGGCGCAGGCCGCGCCGAAAAAGATCGCCCGCATCGGGTTAATGGTCCAGGACATGTCGAATCCATTTTTTTCCGCCATGACCAAAGGCGGCAAAAAAATGGCCGGCGAGATCGGCGCGACGCTGAACGTCCAGGACGCCCAGCTGGATCTGTCCAACCAGAATACCCAGATCGACGCTTTTATTCAGCAGGGGGTGGATCTGATCGTGATTTCCGCTGTGGATGAATCCGGTATCGAGCCGGCTATCGAACGGGCCAAAGCCGCCGGCATCATTGTGATTGCAGTGGATACCCCGGCCAAAGGGGCGGACGCCGCCGTTATGACCAACGCCGTGCAGGCCGGGGAAAAGTCCTGTGACTACTTATTTACCCAAATGGGCGGCAAGGGGGAAGTACTACTGGTGGACGGTACGCCTATCCAGACCATTATAGATCGCATTAAGGGCTGTAAAAACGTCGCCCAAAAATACCCCGGCATCAAGATTGTCGGGCAACAGTCTTCCCGCAACGACCGGGCCTCCGGACTGGCGGTGACCACCGATATGCTGACCGCCCACCCCGACGTCACCGGTATTTTCGGCATGAACGACCCCTCAGCCCTGGGCGCCGTGCTGGCGGTGGAACAGGCGGGCAAGGCGGGAGGTATTAAGGTCACAGGCGTCGACGGCAGCCCGGAGGCAGTGGACGAGCTCAAGCGATCAGGCTCGCCCTTTATCGGCACCGCCACGCAGAATCCGGGGGAAATGGTGCACCAGGCCATTAAGATTGCCCAGGATATCGCGGCTGGCAAACCGGTTGCCGCGCGCACCGTTCTTATTCCCAGCGTGCTGGTCACGCGCGACAACGTGGCCGGCTACCCGGGCTGGTAAGCGGCGAAACATCAACACGGGCGGGATGGGCGACGCGGCCTATTCCGCAGGGTGAGGACGATGGCTGACAGAACGGCACACCCCCTTTTACAGCTTGAGGGGATCTCGAAACGCTATGGCGCCACGCTGGCGCTAAATGATGTCCGCTTCGAATTGCGGGCCGGGGAAGTCCACGCCCTGATGGGCGAGAACGGCGCGGGCAAGTCGACGCTGATGAAGATCCTGGCCGGCAATGTGGCGCGCGATAGCGGTCGCATCCTGATCGACGGTAATGCTATCGCTATCCGATCGCCGCGCGATGCGCGCAGCAACGGCATCGCCATCATCCACCAGGAGCTTAACACGGTGCCGGATATGACGGTGGCCGAAAACCTGGCGCTGGGCCAGGAGCCACTGACCCGCCTGGGGTGGCTGGATCGGGAACGGATGTACCGGGAGGCACGGCAAAAACTGGAGCGCATCCAGGCGGATATTGATCCCCGCCAGCCGCTCGGTGCGCTGAGCATCGGCCGGCAGCAGATGGTGGAGATTGCCCGCGCCGTCAGCGAGGATGCGCGCGTCCTGGTGCTTGACGAGCCGACGGCCGCCCTGTCCCGCACTGAAGCGCAGGCGCTCTACGGTATCATTAACCAAATGAGCCGCGCGGGCGTGGGCATGATTTACATCTCGCATCGTATGGAGGAAGTCTGGCAGTTGGCGCATCGCGTCACGGTGTTTCGCGACGGCGGCTGGGTGGGCACCCGGGACATGCGCGATATCTCTCCCGCCGAGGTGGTGCGCATGATGGTGGGGCGGCAAATCATTGATCTTTATCAACATGACGCCCGCGTGCCCGGGGAGGTACTACTGGGTGTGACCGGCCTGGCGGGGGATAAGGTCGGTCCGGTGACTTTTCAGGTACGGGCCGGTGAGGTGGTGTGCATGGCCGGGCTTATCGGCTCGGGGCGGACCGAAATCGGCCGCCTGCTGTTCGGCGCCGACCCGCGCACGGCGGGTACGGTGCGTCTGGCGGGACGGGAAAGCGCCCCCGCCGATCCAACCGCCGCGATTGCCGATGGGATCGGCATGGTATCCGAGGATCGCAAGGCGCAGGGGCTGTTTCTGGACCATTCCGTTGAGCGCAATATCGCGCTCAGCTCGCTTGACCGCTACGTCACCGCCGGCGTGATCAGGCAGGGCGCCGTGCGCGCCGCCGTTACCCAACAGATGGCCCGGCTGCGGCTGCGGCTCAACGCACTCGACCTGCCGGTAAAGGACTTATCCGGCGGCAACCAGCAAAAGGCGGCGCTGGCGCGCTGGCTGCTGCGCGATTCCCGGCTGCTGATCCTTGACGAGCCCACCCGCGGGGTCGACATCGGGGCCAAGCGGGAAATTTATGAGCTTATCGATCAGCTGGCCCGGGCCGGAAAAGCGGTGCTGGTGATTTCATCCGATTTACCCGAAGCCATCGGTATCAGCGATCGGCTTCTCGTGATGCGTAACGGACGCATCGTCCATGAAATGTCCTCGGCAACGGCGACGGAAGAGATCGTGATGCTTCACGCCACGGGGACGTTTGCCGGTCAGCCGGAAGAAAGTGAAGGTGGGTAATATGAACAAAGAGAATCCTGTTTCCGCAACGCCGGCCGCCCGGGCGCCGTTTGATTTTGCCCGCTGGTGGGATCGGGTGGGAATTCTGATGGTGTTGCTGGCGCTGGTGCTACTGATGTCGCTGTTCGCCCCGAATTTCAATCGGGTGGACAATCTGCTGAATATCGCCCGCTCCATATCCGTGAACGCGATCCTGGCGGCGGGACTGACTTTTGTGATCCTGACCGGCGGGATTGATTTGTCCGTCGGCTCTATTGTCGCCGTCTCAGGCGTAGTGTCCGTGGTGGCGGCCATGGCCGGCTGGCCGGCGCCGGTGGCGATTCTCGCCGGCACCCTCGCCGGAGCCGCCTGCGGGCTTATCAACGGCACGCTGACGGCCTACCTGTCGCTGGCGCCGTTTATTGTTACCCTGGGCACCATGACATTTTTACGCGGACTGGCCTACACCATCACCGAAGGCCAGCCCATTGTGTCAAGCAGCCTGAGCTTTCGCGAACTTGGCAACGGCTACCTGGCCGGCATCCCGATCCCGGTGATCATCATGGCCGTGGTGTATGTGCTGGCGTGGTTTATCCTGGAGCGCACCCGCTACGGGCGCCACCTGTACGCGGTGGGCGGCAATGCCCAGGCGGCGCGCCTGGCCGGGGTGCGAGTCAATCGCATTACCACCTCCGTGTATGTTATTGCCGGCATCTGCTCGGGCCTGGCGGGTATTATCTTTGCGGCGCGGGTTATCTCGGCCCAGCCCACGGCGGGCACCGGTTATGAACTGGACGCCATCGCCGCGGTGGTGCTGGGGGGCACTAGCCTGTCGGGCGGACGCGGACGAATTATCGGCACGCTGATCGGCTCCATTATTCTTGGCGTGCTGAGCACCGGGCTTATCCTCCTCAGCGTCCCCTTCTTCACCCAGCTACTGATCAAAGGAATCGTTATTATCCTGGCGGTGGCCATCGACGGGCTTAAACAGCGCCCGGAGCTGTTCACCTTCTGGCGCCGGCAAAAAACCCCGCCGTCATAACGCCGCCTGGATGTTCCCTTACTCAGTCCGCTGTCGCGGCAGCGGACTCTATGCCTCTTGTTATGGAGACCCTGCATGTCAGATACCATTACCGTCACGGATCCGCTTTCCGGGCAGCGGGTGCATGAACCCGTGATATTCGCCATCGAACGGGATGTTGCCGGCGACCTGTGGCTGGCCGCCACCGACAGTGGCGAGCCGGTGCTCTGCCAGCGGCTCGCCGCCGGTTCAGGCCATGGCCGCACCCGCTTTATCGCTACCGTCAGCTTTACCGGCCGGCTTCGTTTCACCCTCGAGCGGCCCTGTACGGCGGTGGAAGCCGCGCGGTTCGGCGGTATTCAGCCGCTGCCCGGCAAAGAAATTGACTGTTTCGCGCGCCTCGATACCGGCGCCTTCGATCTTGAACTGTGCCGCGGCACCGCCCAGGGGGCGGGTTCATCGAAGTGGGGCATCCGCCATTTCCGCGCCGCCGGGGATGGTTTTGAGTTGCTGCCGTCCGGGAATAACGCCATCGGCGGGTTTTATGGCCCCTTTTTCACTCCGGAAAACGGGCTGATCAACCCCCCCGAACATACCACGGTGGCCATTGAAACCGTGGAATGCGGACCGGTACTGCATCATTACCGCATGCATGGGGTGATCCCCGACGGTCTGCTGCCGGAATTACGCGGCAAGCGCTTTAGCATCGACTGGCAATTTTTTTATAAAACACCCTTCTTTCAGCGCCGCTACCGGGTCGATAGCTTCCAGACCGAGATCAACGGCCGCTCGGTAACCGATAAAATCACTGTCGGCGATGAGTTTGAAGGCGGCCCGGGACAGCTGGTATTTGATCGCTTCGCCGCCTACGGTGGAACGCGCTATCGCGCCGGCGATCCCTACGCCGGGGAACTGGTGGCGATGGTGGCCGATACGGTGGCCAACTCAGCGAATCACAGCCCGAAATTTGAAGAGTTCCGCGCCCGGCTGGCGGATATGGCGTCGGCCCACTGGGATCTCTACTGGCGCCTGTTCTGCGCCTGGGAAAACGTGCTCGACGAAGACGAACTGCGGGACAGGCTGGCCCGGGTAAGAGCCCGCGCGCACGTCAGCGCCGATCTGAATGACCGCCCCTGGGTCTTGACGGACCAGGCGGTGGATGTCTCCGCCATGGCGCATGAAACGATTTTCCCGGGACCGGCCAGCAAAACGGTGGAATACCACCAGGACGCGTGCCGCGCCATGGTCTGGTGGACTTCACGCCCCTCCGGCGCCTTTCAAATTGTGCAGCGCCGCCAGTCCGGCTGGGTGAACTGGGGCAGCAACGGCGAGAATGAATGCCCGGAACTGCCGACCGGGGTGGCGATCAAAACCGCTTACGGTCATTTCGCCGCATGCTGGATGCAAGTTGCCGACCAGCTTGAAACACCGCCGGTGGTCACGGTGGGTGAAGGAGAACGCTGATGATTTTATGTTGCGGCGAAGCGCTGATAGATATGTTGCCCCGCGTTACCGCGGGCGGGGAAGCCGCCTTTCTTCCCTGCCCCGGCGGCGCGGCGTTCAATACCGCGATAGCCCTTGGGCGGCTCGGGGTGCCGACGGGGTTGTTCTCCGGTCTGTCATCCGATTTTATGGGCGGGATACTGCGCGACGCCCTGTCGCGCGCCAATGTCGATGGCACGCATGCGGCCTGCTCCGCGCTCCCGACCACGCTGGCGTTTGCGCAATTGGTTGAGGGCCAGGCGCGCTATACCTTCTATGACGAGAATACCGCGGGCCGCATGCTGACGGAAAGCGATCTGCCGGCCACGCAAGAGGCGACCGCCCTGCTGTTCGGTGGCATTAGCCTGATCGCCGAGCCTTGCGGCAGCGTCTATGAAGCCCTGATGGCGCGTGACGCGCCGCAACGGGTGATGTTCCTCGACCCGAATATCCGCGCCAACTTCATCGCCGACCGGGAGACCTATCTTGCCCGCCTGCAACGCATGATGGCCCTGGCGGATATCGTCAAACTCTCCGACGAGGATTTAGCCTGGTTCGGGGAAAGCGGCAGCGACGAGGAGATTGCCGGCCGCTGGCTGGCGCGCGGTCCAAGCCTGATGGTCATCACCCGCGGCGCTGCCGGCGCCGACGCCTATTCGGCCGCCGCCAGGGTGCATATTCCGGGGGTCAAGGTACCCGTGGTGGATACGGTGGGAGCCGGAGATACGGTAAATGCCGGGATACTGGCCAGCCTGCACGCCCAGGGGTTGCTGACCAAGGCGGCCATTGCCGGACTGAACGAGGAGCAGATGCGCGCCGCGCTGGCGCTCGGGGTTGGCGCGGCCGCGATTACCGTGTCGCGCGCGGGGGCGAATCCGCCTTGGGCTGATGAAGTTGTCGCGTGGTGACACGGCGCCGCGGGGAATGGCCCAGCGTGCGGGACGCATCGTGGCGCTGGCAGGAAAAGCCTCATCTTCGTTTAACCGACTTAGCATGCTGGCATGGCACGAAAAAATCATGCCCGGCCCCCTGATATGCCTGCTCCGCAAACGCTGATACCGCAATCCCTGTCATTGTGCTCCCGGATTTGGACTTCCGGGAGCATTAGCCTGGCGATTTACTCCTTCGCTATCGGCACGGCGTTTTCATCGATTTTGGTCTCGCCCTGAATAGCCGCAATCTTCTTCTCAACGTCTGCGACCTGCTCTTTGCCGTGCAGTAATGTATAGGTCAGATCAAACTGGGTGCTGGCTCCCGGCTGCAGTTGCTTAACGCGTTTTTGCTCACGCTCGATGGTGACCGGGTAAGCATAGCTGGTGCCTGGTTCGATACCCGTTACATACCCCTGTTTTACCGTATCGGTATTCTTCCATAACGTCAGCACGGGTAACTGACGGGTATCGAACTGGATGGATGCGCCCTGATCTCCCTCTTTGTTCACGACTGCCGCCAGTGATTGGTGGTTCTGGTCGGATAGCGGCCTGATGTTAAAAACCATTTCATCAAACCCTTTGGTCGGACCGGCAAAGGTTTGCCATGTCTTCAGTCCGTCTTTGGCATAATCGTTAAACGGACTGATACTGGCCATCGGCGCCAGGAAGCGCGCGCCGTTTTCCAGAATCGGCGCGCCGAAATTGCTGTGATAGATAATCTGGTAATCGTGGGGATAATCCGCATGGTTGGTTAAGACGTCATGCAGGCTGAAACTGTTGCTACCGGGCACATAGCGCAGTTCGGTCATGGTCTGCAAATCGGCTTTCTTGAAGGTGCTTTCCTTGATCAGGCCACGAATATGAATTTCATAGGGCGCCGTATCCGCCACCTCCACTTCCACCTGTGAGGCCGGGGTGTTGCCCGCTTTACCATGCAGCGTGTAGATTTGACCGTCTGCGGTAACCGGATGACCGGTCCATTCATAGCCACAGCGGACTATCATTTCATTAAAACCTTCCAGCCAGCCCACCCCATTGCGGCTTTCCAGATTGATAAACGCCGGGTTGACCACCTCTTTGACGGGGGAATCCCAGCCCATTTTCGAACCGAAGCCTTCAACCCGCAGCAGGTTCATCCCGCGGGTTGGACTCAGGGTAATGGTGAGGCCATCTTTGCTGCTGATGACAATCACTTTGCTGCCTTCTTGTTTACCGCCATGCAGCACTTTCTGTTCAATGCTGAACGTCTTATCCTTTACCTTCAGCTCTGTGCTTGAAATCTTCCAGTTTCCCTTTTCAGCGCCCACTTCAGCACTTGTCAGCACCCAGGTTTTAGCCGCGGCATGACCCGAAATCATGACTGCAAGTACCGTTAAAGCCAGTTTAGTTTTCATTTCTCTTCCCTTTTGCTGAATCGATTATTGTTTTGCCTAAGAAAATCTACCGGCAAGCAGGTTAAAGAAATGTGATGAGCTTCACCTGATAGAAAAGTGAACTAAAAATGCGATAAAAATGGGGTTCATATCGCAATAATAATGAAATAACATCGATGCATTACTTTATATTTGCGTTATACAACAACATTTGCTTTATCGTTTCAGCTAAATTATTACTGATGTGGCCCGGACGTGTGCGCCGGGTAGAAATGACGAGGCGTTAACCAAAAGCGGGTCAGGGATGGTTTAGGCTGAAACTGACGCACAGGTGTTTCTCCTCCCGGGAAAACTAACGGGCGCAAAGACTGGGAAGCCCGGCGCCGTTTTCCCCTGTCAGGCGCCCTTTTGTGCCGGCTGACGAATCGGGCTTTGATTCGCCAGCCGTAAGCCTTGTAGGCACAGGAACTTCTGTGAGGTTTATCGGCAATGCGGAAAAACAAGGTGCCATTTCTGGTCAGCCGATAAACGTAGCGCCAGGCCGCAGGTCTTGTCAGCCAGCATAAGCCGGTTATTCTTCAGGCGCATGATAGGCACTCACCCGTCTTCCGGCCCGCTTACGGGCACAGGCTCTTTTCGCATCACCAGACATAGAAAAGCCCGCGTCAGTTCCCTGAAACGGGCTTTTTACCAGGCGATCTCTATCGTTGCTGCCGGTCAACAATTTTTATAAGTCGAATCGATCCAGATTCATCACCTTCGTCCAGGCCGCGACAAAGTCTTTAACAAACTTTTCTTTGGCATCACTGCTGGCGTAAACCTCTGCTGATGCGCGTAATACGGCATTAGAGCCAAATACCAGGTCGGCGCGCGTTGCACTGTATTTGACCTCGCCACTGGCGCGATAGCGCCCCTCGAATCGTTCACCTGAGGAGTCGATGGCTCTCCATTCAATGGCCATATCCAGTAGATTTACAAAGAAGTCAGTATTAAGTTCACCCAGGTTATTTGTAAACACGCCAAGCTGGCTGCCATCGTAGTTTGTTCCAAGCGCCCGTAAACCCCCGATGAGCACCGTTAATTCCGGCACGGTGAGGGTAAGCTGCTGTGCCTTGTCGATCAGGAGATCCTCAGTCGATGTACTGTCGAAAACACCGCGATAGTTACGGAAACCATCCGCTTTTGGTTTAAGCAATTCGAACATGGCGATATCAGTCTGATCCTGGCGGGCATCCACACGACCTGGGGTGAAAGGCACATCAATCTCAACGCCGGCCGCTTTCGCCGCCCGTTCTACACCGACCACGCCGGCCAGCACGATCACATCCGCCAGGGAAGCTTTTTGCAATGACTGCTGAATGGCTTCCAGCGTGGGCAGGACGCGGGCGGCAATGACGTTCACGTCCCATTCTCTTTGCGGTAGCAGCGCCAGCCGTGCCCCGTTTGCGCCGCCCCGTTTGTCGCCGCCGCGGAAGGTTGATGCCGAAGCCCATGCCACCGAGGCCAGTTCACCGGCGCTCAGGCCGGATGCGGCAATTTTTTCTTTCAGCAGTGCGATATCGGCGCTGGTCGGGTGATATACCGGCAGCGGCAGCGGATCCTGCCAGATTAAGTCTTCTTTTGGCACCTCGGGCCCGATATAACGCGCCTTGGGTCCCATATCCCTGTGAGTCAGCTTGTACCACGCCCGGGCAAAGGCTTCGTTGAAAGCCTGGGGATCGTCATGGAAACGACGCGCTATCTTTTCAAACTCCGGATCGAAACGAAGCGTCAGATCGGTGACCAGCATGGTGGGTTTGCGTTTTTTTTCGGCATCAAAGGCATCAGGAATACTCTGCGGCGCATTGACCGCTTCAAACTGGATAGCGCCCGCCGGACTGCGCGTCTGTACCCACTCATATTTAAACAGATTTTCGAAGAAGTTATGGCTCCACTGCGTCGGCGTCTGCGACCAGATCACTTCCAGACCGGAGGTGATGGCATCAGCCCCGGCACCCGAGCCAAAACTGCTCGCCCAGCCCAGGCCTTGCGCTTCAATAGGCGCGGTTTCAGGGTCAACGCCGACATGGCTGGCGGGACCTGCGCCATGCGTTTTGCCCAGCGTATGGCCGCCGGCGATTAACGCAACGGTCTCTTCATCGTTCATCCCCATATTGCCGAAGGTGGCGCGGATAGCCGGGGCGGCCGAGGCGGGATCACCACTGTGGTTGGGGCCTTCGGGATTGACGTAAATCAGCCCCATTTCCGTTGCGCCCAGCGGTGATTGCGCCAGCGATTCAGGATGGCGGTGTTCAAGCCAGGTTGTCTCGCCGCCCCAGTTCACGTCCAGATCGGGTTCCCATACGTCTTCGCGCCCGGCACCAAAGCCAAAGGTACGGAAACCGGAGTTTTCCAGAGCGACGTTGCCCGCAAGGATATAGAGGTCGGCCCAGGAAATTTTTTGCCCGTATTTTTGCTTCACCGGCCACAGCAAACGGCGCGCCTTGTCGAGGCTGACATTATCTGGCCAGGAGTTCAACGGTGCGAAGCGCTGCTGGCCGCGTCCCGAGCCGCCGCGCCCGTCGACGGCGCGATAAGTCCCGGCGCTATGCCACGCCAAGCGGATGAAAAGACCGATATAACTGCCCCAGTCGGCGGGCCACCAGGGTTGCGACTCAGTGAGCAGCGCTTTCAGGTCGGCTTTGAGCGCGGAGTAATCTAATTTGGCGAATTCCTGGCGGTAATCAAAGGATTCGTCCAACGGGTTAGAGCGGGTTGAGTGCTGATTCAGGAGGTCGACTCTGAGCTGGTTAGGCCACCAGTCCCGATTATGTGTCCCTCCGCCGGATGCCTTATTGGAATTTCCTTCATGAAAAGGGCATTTACTCTCTGATGCTTCTCTTTCTGCTTCAACAATCGGCTTTGCGTCTTTTGCTTCTTCATCAATCGAATTGCTCATGACCATACTCCTTTTATGTATTCTCATTGCTACTCTATACGCGGACTTAACCCAGTCACACCTGTATTACCCTATGTATTTGATAGACCTCTCCATAGGATTACAGCGTTCATTCTTTGGTGTTAATCATGCAAGCGTTCTTTCCCTGCGCCTATATTGCCAGTTAATGGCAAAGGGATTCCCTGCCAGAGACGCAAAATAAGAAAAGCCCAGGCGGATTGATAAATATTGATCAGGGCGGCTTGTTGCCAATATGTTAAATTGCCAGTAAGTAGTATAAGTGTTAGGATATTATATATTTTGTATAATCCGTAGAGGCCCTATGCTGCAGCACGAGAGCATCAGCCATAAAGTTTATGAGCTGCTAAAGCAGGAGATCATTTCCAATCAGCTTAAATCCGGTGAGCGGCTTATCGTTAAAAATCTGAGCGTACGGTTTGGCGTCAGCGGCATACCCGTGAGGGAAGCGCTGTTTCGTCTCGCCGCAGAAAAACTCATTTTACTGGAGCATAACAAAGGATTCCGGGTGGCGGATAAACCCGACGCCCGGGATATTGCCCAGTGGCAGCAGGCGCGCCTGCTGATTGAGCCTGCCATAGCCGACATGGTCCTTACGAATATTACGCCGGATGAAATCGCTTATCTTCGCCAGCTCAATGATTCCATGCGTACCCACCATTATGGCCCCCGGTATGAACAGTACAGTTATTTCATTAATCTTAATGCCGAATTTCATAAGCACATTGTCATTGCGTCACGTAATGATTTAATTATCGAGATGTACGCCACCCTGAACTATGGACCGCAGGTGGGCCGCTTTCACGAGGAGCGCGGCGTGCCTGACCTGCAACTGTTGTGCGATGAGCATGATGAGATTATCGATGCCATAGAGCGGCGGGACGCGGAAATGTATCGCAGTAAATCAGCGGACCACATCATCCTGGGCTTTGACCGCCAAATCTCATACAGCACAGCCCGATAAAACGCGCCCTTTAGTTTCCCTAACGCTGCCGGGCGGGCGTAGGGATAAATCCGCATATTCCTCAGGGCAGGTAGCGCCCGTGGTTTTCCCGGATGGCGTCGAAGATATCCCCGGCCTGTTTTCCGCTAACCAGGCCATCGCGGACGATGGCGGATGAACTGTCTTGGAACGGGATGTAGCCGTGATACTTTGGCCGGACATAGGCATTGGCAACGGTTGAAAACGTGTTGCGGAAAAAGTTGCCCGTCAGTTCGTTGGCATGGTGATCATGCCATGCCCGGACATTGGCGGGCTGTCCGCCGTTTTCAACCACCAGCGTGGACTGTACGCGTTCTGACACATACCGCATGATGTGGTCGATAAGACCAGGCGTTAGCCCGCAATGCACGGAAATCGCCAGCCCGGTCCCGCCCAAAATGGATCCACGCATAGCCGGTTCGCCGCAGTGGGGAATGTCAACGAAGCTGACGGGCCTGCCGTCGTCAGGCGTGGCGTAATTGACATAACCGAAAATGGCGGGACACAGGTCAACACGTCCCTGAGCCATTTCATCCAGCAACCCGATGGGGTTAAGATCAACCAGCCCGGGCTGCTGAGAGGAATAAATCTCCCTCATAAATGTCAGCGCCTGGGCCGCCACCGCCTTATCCAGGACAAAATCATTGCCCAAAAAAAGCGTGCCCCCCAGCGACAGGCTAATGGCATAAAATGTCAAAAGCGCATGAGGTCCGCCCAACGACAGCGCCACCCGTCCCGGGTTTAACCGGCTCAAACGCAGGACTTCCTGCCAGGTGTCCGGCTGGGCCGAGGCGGCCTGCCCGGCCAGCGCGCAAACCTGGGCGGCGGCATCAATGGGAATGGCCCAGTGCCGGCCGTAATACTGGTAACTGTCAAAAGAGGGACCTACGCTGCTGTTACGCAGGAAGGATAACTGCGCCTCGCTTAGAAACGCCTCCAGGGGACGTAAACAGCCTTTCTCCGCCGCTTCACCGATGCCGGGATTATCGACAATCAGGAAATCATATCTCTCGGCGAGCTCATCAATGGGATGGGACTCAAAACCTTCCAGTTTCTGGACAGCCCAGTCCACCTTTACCGCACCGTCTTCTCGCGCCCACGCCTGAAGAGGCCGGTGGCCGCGCGGATGATCCCAGGTTAACCCTTTGAATGTTTTCATTATAATTCCTTTATTAATTAATAAGATACCAAACACTGACCCTGATTCTATCGGTTAGCACGCATAGAAATTTCGATCATCATCACACTTTTTTAAATATTATATATAATATCTAATAAATTTCGCCTAAATTATTTCCATCAATCATCCCCGCCCCGGATGGCGGCGTTTCTGAGAGCAAGAGGTCGTTTTATGTCAATTCTTAAAGGGTATCGGGTACTTGACTGTTCAATTGCGATGGCCGGGCCGTTTGCGGCGCTGCGCATGGGGGATATGGGCGCCGATGTGATTAAAGTCGAGCCGACCTCCGGCGAATGGCAACGCCACACGTCGGCCGGCGCCGCATTTGGAAACGTCATCAACACGTCGTTTCTGTCCCTGAACCGTAACAAGCGCAGCCTGGCCGTGAACCTGAAAGATGAAGAGGGCAAGGCGCTGTTGTATAAGCTGGTTAAAACAGCGGATGTCTTTATTCAAAACTATCGCCCGGGTGTCGCTGCGCGTCTGGGCGTGGACTATGAAACCCTGAAAAAAATAAAACCGGATTTAGTGTATGTTTCAATGTCCGGCTACGGGGAAACCGGTCCCTATTCAAAACGCCCGGGCCAGGATTTACTGTTGCAGTCGCTCAGCGGCGCCATGCTCAGTACCGGTGCGGCCGGTACCCCGCCCCAACCTTCCGGCCAGTACGTGGTCGACGCCATTACCGCGTATACCGCATTTGAAGGGGCGCTGGCGGCGCTCCTTCACCGTGAACGTACCGGCGAAGGCCAGTTGGTCCAGGTCAACATGCTGGATGCGATCATCGCCAACCAGATGCAGGAAATGACCGTATTCACGCAGGGCCGCAAACCGCAGCGCCGCAGCGAAGAACCGCACGGGCACTGTTATATCCGCGCGCCGTATGGTGTGTTTAAAACGGCCGACAGCTATATCACCCTGGTGACGCCGCACCTGCCCACGCTCGGCAAAATCCTCGACGTGCCTGAATTCGACACCATGGAAGATGAAGTCGACGGGCATACATTGCCTCAGCGCGATTTCATTTTCCGGGTGACCCGCGAAAAACTGCGGGAGCGCACCACCAAAGAATGGCGGGCCGCTTTTGATGCGGAAGGACTGTGGAGCAGTGAGGTCTACGGTTATGAAGACGTGGTGCAAGATCCGCAGGTCATTCACAACGAAACCTTCGTCGAATACGACCATCCGAGCGAAGGGAAAGTGAAGACGCCGGGCTTCGCCATTAAATTCAGCAAAACCCCCTCTTCCATCTATCGCCCGACGCCGTTTGTCGGCCAGCATACGGATGAAATCCTGGCCGAACTGGGCTTCACTGAGCAGCAAATCGCCGCCCTGAAGGAAACCGGCACGGTCATCCGCACCAATGGAGAGAAAATCGATGGCTGAGTTCGACTTTGAAATTGATCCCAACGTGCAGTTTACGTTGGCGGACAGCGTCGCCATTATCGCGCTGAATCGCCCGGAAAAACTGAACGCCGTCACCCCCGCCATGTCGGTCGCCATCACGAAACTTGCTTCATGGTGTAACGAAGCGCCTGACGTCCGCGTGGTGGTACTGACGGCAAACGGCCCTAAAGCCTTCTGCTGCGGCAGCGATATCAAAGAGCTGGATTCTTACCCGTCTCCGTGGATCCACCGTATGAAACACGATCACTGCGACGCGATGGCGGAAATCACCAAACCCACGATCTGCGCGATTAACGGTTACGCCCTCGGGGGCGGCCTGGAGCTGGCTTTGTGCTGTGATATCCGCGTCAGCACCCGTAATGCCCTTTTTGGCGCGCCGGAAATCAAGTTGGGCTGGGTCGGCGGCGGCGGTATGGCGGTGTACCTGAATAAAACCATCGGCGCGTCCCGCGCGTCGCGCATGCTTTACACCGGCGATCCGGTTGACGCCGCCACCGGACTGGCATGGGGCATCGTTGATGAATTGTTTGAATCGGCCGAAGCGATGATGGCGTCGGTGAAAGCGCTGGCCTCCACTATTGCGTCACGCCCGCCGATTGCGGCCCAGACGGCGAAGCTGAACATGCGCGCCGCGGTCAATATGCCGCTCGACCAGGCTGTTCGCTACGAGCGCGACCTGCGTACCCTATGCTTTTACACCGACGATGCACGGGAAGGTAAAGCCGCGTTTAAAGAAAAACGCACGCCGCATTTCAAAGGGGAATAACGCCTCACTATCCGGTGTCCGTGTTTAGCGGACCCCTTTTACAGCTGAACATCTTATTATCAAACACCCTAATCATCTTTGGTGATGAGGAATAACTATAGCCACAGAACAGGGGAAAACCCTATGAGTCACGCAAAACATCCATCTATGAAAGGGGTAGCAGCCGCCTCCCTGGTCGGCTCTGCGCTGGAATGGTTTGATTATTTCCTTTACGGCACGGCGGCAGCGCTGGTTTTTAATGAAATCATGTTCCCCAAGGGGCATGCAGTTGTGTCTACGTTATTGGCCTTCTCCACACTTGCCCTCGGATTTTTCGTCCGCCCCTTTGGCGCCGTCTATTTTGGCCAATTGGGGGATAAAATCGGCCGGAAAAAAGTGCTGGTGATTACATTATTAATAATGGGGATTGCGACCACGCTGATTGGTTTTGTGCCGACCTATGATTCCGTGGGCCTTTGGGCTCCGGCGATGCTCGTGACCTTGCGGCTGATTCAGGGTTTTGGCGCGGGAGCGGAGTTTGGCGGCGCGGCTATCCTCAGCGCGGAAAGCGCACCACCGCATCGCCGGGGATTTTATTCGTCTTTCCCGGGAGTGGGCGTATATATCGGTCTGTTGCTATCGGCAGGTACGTTTGCTGTACTCACCCAACTGCCAAAAGAGATATTTTTAGCCTGGGCATGGCGGGTGCCGTTTTTGTTCAGCTCTGTGCTGGTGGTCATTGCACTGTTAATTCGTATGAAGGTTTCCGAAACATCAGCGTTTGAGAAACTGTCGACAACCGAGGCCGTCAGCAAGAGCCCGCTGCGTGATCTTGTCCGCACTGAGCGCAGGAGCCTGCTTGTGGTCGCCGGCTCCCAGGTGGCGCAGAGCGGCGTAAGTTATGTCTATCAGACTTTTGTCATTACCTATATCGTCGGCACCCTGCATATGGCATCGTCCGTGGGGCCGATAGCGGTTGCCATCGCGGCAGGCGTAGCCATGTGCACCACGCCGATGTTCGGCGCGATGTCTGACCGGTTTGGGCGCCGCGCCATCTACATGTTCGGCGCCGTTTTTTCAGCTGTCTTCGCCTTCCCCTTTTTCTGGCTGGTGAATACCGGGACCACCTGGGGAGTCATCATCGCCATGACGCTCGGTGTCGGTGTCGGCGTTGCCGCCATGCTCGGCACCCAGGGATCGTTTTTCTCGGAAGTTTTCCCATCGAAAGTGCGCTTTAGCGGATTGTCCCTTGGTCGCGAAATCAGCGCATCCTTGTCAGGCGGCATTGCGCCCTTAGCCGCCGTCGTCCTGTCCAGCATGGCGGGTGGCGCGTCCTGGCCTGTCGCCTGCCTGGCCGTTGCCATGAGTTTGGTTACCGTTGTCGCCGTGGCCTGTGCGCCTGAAACGCATAAATTGGATCTCACTGAATTTACCGATAGTGGAAGCCATGCGCCAGATAATGAAGTCCACGCCGTGGACGCGCGCTATGAGCAGGCCCGGCATTGAAAAAAAATTCACATCCGGGTCTCTTCATTACGGCGCCTCACGGCGCCGTATTCATACTTATTAGCCAGCGGCATAGTGCCGGGCATAGTGCCGGCATAGTGCCGCCATTGAACTCCCTGGGCGCCGCTGGAATCCATCGGCCACTGACCGATCACCCCAGCCGTTGAAGCGCGAGTTCCACAAACCGGCGCAGCTTGGCCGTCATGCGCCGGTCGGCCAGATGAACGAGAGCCAGCGGCCATGCCGGCGTGGCGGTATCGCGCAGCAGCCTGACCAGACGCCCCGCGGCCAGGTCAGCGGCTATTTCGAAATCCGCCAGCAGCGCCACGCCTAAACCCTCCCGCGCCGCCGACAACAATGCGGCGCCGTTATCGGCGACCAAGCGGCCCGATACCTGGACTGGCGGCATGCCGGCGAATTGCCAGCGGTTGCGCGGCGCGCCCTCCCGGAACAGCAGACACGCATGTTGTGCCAGGTCAGCGGGGGTTAGCGGTACGCCATGCTTCGCCAGATAATCGGGCGCGGCACAAACCTGCCTGAAGCAAGGGCGCAGTGACCGCGCAATCAACCCGCTATCCGGCAGGTCGCCGAATCGGAATGCGGCCTCTATGCCCTCCTCGGTCAGGTCAACGATCCGGTCGGTTAGCCGCAGGTCGACCTCCACGTCCGGGTAGAGCCTGAGGTAATCGTGAATGAGCGGCGTGACGACATGGGTGCCGAACGACACAGTGGCGCTAACCCGCAAGCGCCCGGTGGGGCTGCCATGGCGTTCCCGCGCCGCATCTTCCGCCGTCTCGACGCGGGCGAGCACGTCTAAACAGTCGGCGAGGAAGGCCTGTCCCACCTCCGTCAGGTTTTGCCGGCGGGTGGTGCGCTGGATAAGCCTGGTTCCGAGCCGGCGTTCCAAATCCTGAATATGATTCGCCACCATGGTGGGGGACAACCCGCAGACCTTGGCTGCCGCGCTAAAGCTGCCCTTTTGCGCCACGCGGACAAACACGGCCATGCTCTCAAGTCGGTCCATTTCACACTCCTGGTTGGGTCTGTTCGCAGAATTAAGCGGATTATCCAAATGAAAGTGCTCAATTATAGTTCTTGTCTGGGGATTCCGGCGCGGTTGCGCCGATAAATCGTATGAGTAAGACAGCGCAAGGAGAAATGACATGGGCAGGCTTGAGCATAAGGTGGCGTTGATCACGGGCGGCGCGCGCGGACAAGGCGAGGCGGAAGCGCGTTTATTTGTTCAGGAGGGCGCGCGCGTATTCCTTTGCGACGTGCTGGAGGAGGAAGGCCAGGCGCGCGCCGCAGAGATGGGGGCGGGTGCCAGCTTTGCGCGCCTTGACGTGACTGATGCCGGCGCCTGGCAGCGGGTGGTGGCCGAGATCGAGGCACGGACAGGCCGGCTCGACATTCTTATTAACAACGCCGGCGCCAATGTTCGCCATGCCCTCACCCATACGACGCGGGAGGAATGGGAGCGCATGTTGAACGTCAACCTTACCGGGCAGTTTCTCGGCATACAGGCGTGCGCACCCCTGATGAAGCACGGCGGCGGCGGCAGTATTGTCAACCTGGGATCCACCGCCGGCATTATGGGCCATCCGGTCGCTGGCTATTCCACGTCAAAGTGGGGCGTGCGCGGCCTGACCAAATCGGCGGCGATCGAGCTCGCCCCCGCCAACATCCGTGTTAACGCGCTCCATCCCGGCGTCATAGCCACGCCGATGATGGACCCGGCCGGTCCGCTATTTCGCGCGCTGGTCGAGCTGACACCGCTGGGCCGCGCGGGCCGTCCCGAGGAGATGGCAGAAGTGGTTCTGTTTCTCGCCAGCGATGCCGCCAGCTTTATCACCGGCATCGATCTCGCCGCCGATGGCGGCTTCAGCGAACTGGGCACTTACGGCGCGGTGTGGAAGCACCTCCACGCCGCAACCTGACGGACTTTATGGCGCGTTCCATATCAAGCACCGCCGGCATATAGAGGAACGTCCAATGGCGATTGACCACCTACGCCGTTATTTGCTGGCGTGCGCAGACGCCGACCCGGGCCGCGCATCCGCCGCCATTAAGGACAGGTTATTTCCCTTAGCCGATATCGGTTGACTGCGACAGCGCCTGCCATTCGTGCGCGCTGCGGCGAAGCTCGTCTGCGCGCGCCATCAGTGTCTCGAAGGCGTTCGTCCCCGCAGCCCATCGCACCGGCGGCGTTTTATCTTCGGCAAGCCTGACCACGGCCTGGCCAAATTTAACCGGATCTCCGTCCTGGTTATGGTTCGTATTGGCGAGGGCCCCGCGCTTGGCTTGACTCGACTGTTGATAATCATCAACCACGCGATCGCCGAACCTGACCGAGGTTGACTCGAGAAAATCAGTGCGAAAAGGACCCGGATGGATGCAGGTTGCCCTGATCCCGAAAGGTTCAAGTTCGATGCTCAGGGATTCGGACCAGCCCGCGACGGCAAACTTCGTCGCGCAGTAAATGGATGCGCCGTCGAATCCGGTGATGCCGCAGGTCGAAGAGACGGTAATAACATGGCCGGAACGTTGTGCCCGCATTAAGGGCAGCACTGCCCGCGTGACATTGAACACACCGAACCAGCGAGGCGCGGAGGTGGCAAAGCTTGCGCATTTGCGGCAGCGGCCCTTGCCGTCCGCCATCACGCTGGGGGATGGCGGGGCCAAACCCGGCCGAGTCTACAGCCGGCGTTTAATTTTAACCAGCGCGTCAACCAGGCGGTGCCTATCCGCGTCGCTAAGATGGGGTGCATGCAGCAAATTATACATTTCCGCCTTATCCGCTTCACTGAAACCACCGGCGAGCAACCGCTGGCCGATCGAATTGAGTATCACCTTGTCCTGGTCGGCGATGGCCCCTCTGACCTCATCAAGGCTTCTCGGTTGCCATGACGGTTCAGGGCTGGATAACCAGTCAGCCAGATAACGGTATTGAATAGCCTTGGCCACATCCATCTGAGCCTGGATAAAGGGCAGCACAGACTGCGGATCCAGGCCCAGGGCCTTGGCATCTTCCTGGGCCGAAGCCACCACCTTCCGTTCCCGCGCCAGGTCTTCTACGGGCAAGTGATGCTCCGCCTTGTAACCGGCGACATCTTTCATCACCAACAGGCGCTGGTTTATGGCGGACGACAGATGAGGAACCGTCACAGTCGACACCGAGCTGGCGAATACCGCCCCGGCCATGAAAAATGATGATAAAAGCAAAACGATATGGTGCATTTCATTCCTCCCCTGCGACACTTAAGCAAAACAAAAGCATACAACAGAAACAATACCGTACAGTGACAATAGGGGATAATACCTTGACTTTATTGTCGTCTGGTTGCGCTTTGCCGCCAGGGCTGCCCCCGGACGGCGATCGCACGGCCCGTCGCGCCCCAAGATCAGCCCGTCCGCAGGCATTGCCCAAACAGCGTCAATGCGTCTACCTACTAGGGATTATGGCAACACGCTAAAAGATGCATGTATAATGCATCATAAATTTTCCCTCTCTCTAAGGTGTTACCATGCAGTATCGCGATCAGGCCCTTGGCTCTCTTGCTATAACCATTCCGCGCGCCACCCGGCTATTCCGTGAGTACGGTTTGGATTTTTGCTGTGGGGGCAAACAGACCCTGTTGCGGGCCGCCGAAAAACAACTCCTGGACATTGAACTGATTGAAACGCAACTGGCGGCATTGATGGAGCAGCCCGGTGAAACCCGACCCTGGCAGGACAGCGCCTTGACTGAACTGATTGATCATATCCTGGCGCGCTATCATCAGCGCCACCGGGAACAATTGCCGGAACTGATTTTGATGGCGGAAAAAGTAGAACGGGTACATCAGGATAAACCGGCATGCCCGCGTGGGCTGGCCCGACAATTGACCCTACTCTGCCGGGATTTGGGGGATCATATGATGAAAGAGGAGCAGGTGCTGTTCCCGATGATTAAGCAGGGAATGGGCGTCCATGCGGCCGGGCCGATTTCCGTCATGGAGCTTGAGCATGACGATGCCGGGCGGCAGCTTGAAATCATCAGTGAATTGACCCATAACGGGACGGCGCCGGCCATGGCTTGTACGACCTGGCGTGCGCTTTATGCAGGCATTAATGAATTTACCGATGATTTAATGGAACATGTTAACCTGGAAAATAATCTGCTGTTTCCCCGGGCGCTGCGCGGAGAATAACACCCTAATCCCGCTGAAGACGGCCACTAGCGGATCGGTAATTCCGGCGGGATAGCGGCTTTATCCGTCTTCACCCGGTTCGATAGCATGACGCCGGAAATGATCACCACAGCGCCGACCCACTGCGCCAGGCCGGCCGGTTCCTTCAGCACAAATACCGACAGGAATACTGTAATAAAGGGGACTAAATTGATAAAAGAGGCCGCTTTGGTCGCCCCGATTTCGTCGATGCCTTGATTAAAGAATAAATAAGCCAGCACCGAGACCGCCGATCGACATAAAAATTATCGAGGCAATACTGATAAGGGTGATCCCCCGCCCGGGATAACAAAATGCCACCTGATGATACGCATCAATGAATACCCAAGGTAAAAAAGCCAGGCTGCCGTAGAAGAACAGGAAAAACATCCGCACCATGCCCGGGATGGGAATGTGCCATTTTTTGATTAACACATTATAAACGCCAAAACATAAGGTACTGATTAACAGCATAATATCGCCATAATTGTAGGATGAATCCTGCACACTATGCCAATTGCCGCCGCTGATGGTAATCGCCACCCCCAGGTAGGCAACAATCAATCCCAGCAGTTGCCAGGGTTTAACGCGCTCCATGCCGGATAAAGACGCCATCAGCAGCGTAATCAGCGGGATGGTCGCCTCGATAATGCCGGCATTGAATGCGCTGCTGATATTCAGGCCGTTAAAGTAAAAGTAATAACATAAGGTCACGCCAAAAACAGCCGTGACCAGCATGCGCATATGGGTCACCCAGTTGATATGCAGCAGCTGTTTTTTATTATCAATTAAAATAAAGATGATCGCCGCGGCCAGGAAAAAACGGACAAAGGTGACGAACGAAGGAATAAATACCGCCAGGGCATATTTACCCGCTATTGCCGAACCACCCCAAAAAAAGGCGGAAAGGGATAATGTAATATAGACTTTCATGCGCATGTTATTTGGTCCCATAAAACATGAACAGCTTCTTCATGTTCTCTTCCAGACGTGCAATATAGTTATATTCAGCCCGCAGCAAACGATCGGAGAGGGTGTCCTGGCAGGATAATTCGCTAATCAGGCCCATGACAAACTCCACCGTATCGCCCTGAATCGTGCTGACGTGCTGATCGAAGGCCTTCTCCAGATGGGAGTAACCGGTGATGCCGCAGTAAAATTGCGTCACTTTTATTGCATCGCGAATCTCGCGCAGCATACGGTCTTCCAGGCGAATAATCTCATAGCGGTCGATTATCCGGCGGATGAAAGCGTAGAGCGTGGCCACTTTGTCATCCTTGAAATGATAATTCTCCACATCCCAGGGCACGTGCCGTTCGTGTACCCGCGTCTGGTGATTAAGACGAATACCGGGCAGCGTTTCGGCGCGCGAGGCAATATTCCATAACGACGCCAGCCCGACGCCGTACAAAAACAGCACGCTATTTTGTATTTGCCGCAGCGTCACGTCCTGGAAAAAGGTAATGCAGCCGTTGGTAGACCCGGTCATGCCAAGGGATTTGAGGTAGTGGTAAACCTTACTTGATTCGGAGGGGACGATTTTTTTATTATACAAATCAAGCTGTTCATTATCACCGGCCTCCAGGCCCAAATAGGTGCTGATAAGACCGACGCTTCTTAGACGCAGCAGCAGATCCCGATCCCTGGGTTTGTTGATGTCAACGCTGTCGGCGCGGATAAAGGCGTCCAACGGCAAGGTTAACGATCGCCGCTCCATCTCGTCGCAAAATTCCTCGATCCAGGCGCGGTTTTCTCTGGCCGGCGTCACAAAGGTGGCATCAAAGATATGCAGGTATCCCCGGGTTTGCTTGACCAGCGGTTGCATTGCCGCCATTTCTTTGACGACATTGGCGGGCGAGCGCGCCCGGATGCCCGTAGACTCATTGCCCAGGAAACGCTGCGCGTTGCAAAATACGCACGGGTAAGGACAGCCGCGTTTCATTAAAATGCCGGTTTTGACCGGCCTGGCGGTACGCACGCTTTTCAGCGCAATATCATGGGCCGCGAAACACAGGCCATCGAGATGATTATTCGCCGCCCGGTTGGCGTTAATACGGCACTCGCCGGTCGCCCGGTCCCGCCAGGTGATGCCGGCGACATCGTTAAGCGGAAAGCCGTTGCTGAGGGCGTCGACCATGCGGTGGAAGGTAATCTCCCCTTCTCCCCGGCAAATGGCGTCGATGGACGGATAGGCCGACAGAATGCCGACATCCTCATACGAAACATGCTCGCCGCCCAGGACGATAAAAGGTTTGGGATCGGCAAACAGCGCCAGCCGCTGGCTTATCCTCAACGCCGAATGCAGGGTGGCGTAATTCACGCTAAAGCCGATCAGGGCAAATTTTTCCTGGGCGATCAGCTGGGCCATAGCGCTTTCCGTTAAACCGTCCACCCGCAAATCGTACAGCTCCACGCTATGCCCGCTCGGCCGTAGCTGGGCGGCAATCAGCGCCAGCGCCAGGTTTTCATATTGATCATACAGTTCGCGCATCCCCACGGTTTCCGTCTGCGGATTGATCAGAGCGATCCTCATGCCACCTCCCCTATGGAACAGCAATAAAATGCCATCAAGCCATACCCGCGCAAACGCATTACTCTTCTATACGGCTCACTAATAGGGATATTATGTAATGATATTTACCGGGCTTGATAGGACAGGAAGGGACAAGATGCGTATAAATCATGCCAAAAAAGGCCACCATGTCGTGGCGGTAGCCTACGACAGGCTGCGAACCTTCGAGTTTGGCTGCGTGGTGGAATTTTTTGCCGTGGCGCGCCCGGAACTGAACGTCGACTGGTACCGCTTTACGGTTTGTACCGCTGATAAGCACCTGATCCATGCCGTCGGCGGTATCCGCATGGAGATAGAAGCCGATCTCGATGTGCTGGCCACGGCGGATACGATCATCATACCGGCCTGGCGGGATATCAATGAAACCCCTTCGGAACGCCTGTTGCAAAGCCTGCGTGACGCCTACCGGCGCGGCGCGCGCATTTGCAGCATCTGTACCGGGGTATTTGTGCTGGCGGCGGCCGGCCTGCTGCACGGCAAAAGCGTCACCACCCATTGGCATCACGCCAGGCTGCTGGCGCAACGTTATCCCGATACCATCGTCTTGCCCTCGGCGCTGTATGTTGATCAGGGGCAAATCATGACTTCGGCCGGATCGGCGGCCGGGCTGGATATGCTGATGCATCTGGTCAAGAACGACTATGGCCACCGTGTCGCCAATATGGTGGCGCAGCGTCTGGTGATCCCTTTTCACCGGGAAGGGAGCCAACAGCAGTTAATCAAAACCAAAGTGGTGGAAAAAGGGGAAAACCGCATTGCCTCCCTGGTTGACTGGCTGCGGGGCAACCTGATACTGACCCATACGGTTTCCTCGCTGGCAAAACGCGCCATGATGTCCGAGCGGACGCTGCAACGCCATTTCCAGGAAGCCATGGGACTGCCCGTGATGCAATGGCTGGCGCAGTGCCGGTTGGATTATGCCAGGGAGCTGTTGAGCAGCGGGTCGCTGTCCATCGCGCGCATAGCCGAAGTCTCCGGCCACAGCTCGGAGGCCACGTTTCGCCATCAGTTCAGGCTGCATGAAACGATTTCGCCGACCCAGTTTCGCCGCCAATGCCAGCAAAAATACGGCGCGGCGTCCGCGCATGCCCCGCAGTCAGGCGAAGATTTGCCGCGGTAAAACAGGCTGCGCCGGCAGCGATGGGGGGAATGGCGCTATTTCATCAGCCGGCGCCGCTTTACCTGAAGCCATTGAATCCTGCCGACACCGGCAATCTTGTCGCGTATTGCGCGGCGTGGGAAATCAGTAGATCATGCCCTCGCCGAATGCCCCTTCCACCATACATATCCGCGCGGCGAAACCGGCGCCCCGGCGCAGGCTTTCCGCCAGCGTGTCACCCGCGGCATGGGCCAGCAGGAACGCGGTGATAAAAGCGTCTCCGGCGCCAAGGGTATCCACCGGCGTGATCATCTCCGGCGCCTGGCTGAACCAGCGGCTGCCGTCGAACAGCAAAGCGCCCTCGGCTCCGCGGGTGGCGATCGGCAGGCGGCAGCCCGCATGCCGGGCCGCGGCAAGCACTTCCCGTGTTTCCCCCAGGCTGCGGTCCGCGCAGGAGAAAAAGCCGTAATCCAGCCAGCGACACAGCGGCAACGCCCGCTCAATTTCAAAATCATCTGAAAAATCATAGGATAAACGGCCAGGCAGCATGCCAAGCGCCGGCAACAGGGCGTCGGCATAGCTGTAGGCGCTGGTATGCACCAGTGTGAACTGGCCTAGCCAGGGCATATCCTCCAGGGCAAAATCCATGGCTATTTTTTGACGAATGCCGCCGGCGTTGGAGCCGAGAAAGCGGCGCTCCCCCTGTTCGATGGTCAGGCTGGCATGGCCATTTTCGCCGGCCGCCACCAGGCAGCGGGAAATGTCCACTCTCCTCGCCGCCAGCACGCGGCGGATATGCTCCGCCGCCCGATCGTCGCCAAAGACGCCCAGATAGGCGGCCTCGGCCGACAGCAGCCGGGCGTATACGCTGAAGTTAAGCGCGTTCCCCCCGGGATAACCGATGCCGGTATGGGTATAGCGGTCGATAACGTTATCGCCTAGTCCGAGTACTTTCATCATGTCGTCCCTCAGTAGGGCACCTGTCCCATATACCGCCGCGTCTCCAACGGATGCCGCCGCTCATTGGCCAACGCGGCACGGTATTCGCACATCACGCTGTAAAACAGTATCGGGTTAAAATAGTCCACCACGCTTACCGGCATCACGCCCAGGCCCAGTTCCCGGGCATCGATAATTTCCACCTTATCGCCATACCGGCCCAGGAAGGCATGCGCCCGTTCGTCCAGCGCCCGGGTGCGGCCTTCGTTCATCATCAAAATCCAAGGCGTATTGGCATCCGTCACTTCAAACGGACCGTGGAAATACTCGCCGCTGTGGATGGACGCCGCGTTAAGCCACTGCATTTCCATCAGCGAGCAGATGGCAAAGCCATAGGCATGGCCGTAGGACGCTCCGCTGGAAAGAATATAAAAAAGCGACTCCTGCGCATAGCGTTTGGCAAACGCTGCGCTGCGCGCCTGGACCTGACGACGGGCCCGGGCGATAACCCCGTCGATCTGCTCCATGCCGGCCAGGAAATCGGCATAGCCGTCGAAGCCTTCGGTCTGCTGCAACGCCTCGACGCACAGGCTCAGAATCAGCGCCATCGGATTATTGATAACCTGGCTGTCATCGCCCCAGGCATACAGCAGATTGCTGTCGGAGAAATCGATCAGGCCTGCCCGCTCGTTATGGGTCAGGGTGACGGTGGCGCTGCCCCGGCGCTGGGCCAGCTCCGCCGCCGCCACCGACTCGGGGGTATCGCCGCCGTGGGAGCAGACAATCGTCAGCGATTGCCTGCCCAGCGTCTTCGGCGCGGCATGGACAAACTCATTGGCGGTCATCATATAGCTGTGCAGGGTGGTGGATTCGCTATTAAGAAAATAATTAGCCGGGTACATATCCACCAGCGAACCGCCGCAGGCCACCAGGAACACCTGGCGCAGCCCACCCTGCGGGCGGAAACGCTGTTCAATAAGGGAAGAAATAATTGCTGCAGTATTCATAAATTAGTCGCCATACACATTGAAATTAAAATATTTTTTCGCCAGCTGATCATAGGTGCCGTCGCTGCGGATCGCCGCAATGGCGCCGTTGAGCTGTGCCAGCAGCTTGTCGTCCTGCTTACGCACGCCTATACCGGTGCCGGGGCCAAAAATGACATCGTCTTTTACCTGCGGATCAACCAGGCTGAAATTCTTGCCCTGGGGTTTGTTCAACAGCGCGTCGGTCACCACCGTCGCATCATCCAGGGTCGCGTCCAAACGTCCGACCACCAAATCGGCATAGACCGCTTCCGCGCTGGGGTAGGAAACCAGCTCGACCCCCTGATCCTGCCAATGTTTCTTGGCATAGGCCTCGAATACCGACCCCTGCTGCACGCCCAGGCGCTTGCCGCGCAGGGATTCGGCGGTCGGCTTGAGGCCGCTGTCTTTCGCGGCGATCAGATACGCCGGGGTATTGAATAATTTATCGGAGAAGTCGATGGCTTTTTTACGCTCATCGGTGATCGACAGCGAAGAAAGGATGGCGTCGAACTTGCGGGCATGCAGCGCCGGGATCAGGCCATCAAAGCTGTTTTCCACCCACACGCACTTAGCCTGGAGATGAGCGCAGATCGCATTGCCCAAATCAATGTCAAAGCCCTGCAGACTGCCATCCGCGGCTTTCGACTCAAACGGCGGAAAGGTGGCATCGGTGCCGAACCGGATTTGTTGCTGGGCTGATGCCTGGCAGGTGAGCCCCGCCAAAGCCAGGCCGAGGGATAACAGGGCAAGCGTTTTTTTCATCATTTACTCCTGATAAATATACCATAAAATAGACCATACAAGATATACGCCTGCGCCGTGAGATACGCAATTCATTTTTCTGTTTTATGCCGGCCTGACGGGTCGTGATGGCGTGATGGTCTGCTTAATGCCGGCCCTTTATCGCGCGGCGCCGATGAATTTCCGATGACGGAACAACGGCTGAGCGGCTATACTGGCCCCATTGCCCCAGTGTAATCCGGACTAAAAAACAGACCATGAGCGAGCCGAGCGAAGGTAAGCGCCGTCCACGCCGGGCCTATCTGCAGGCCAGGCAGGCATTGCTGAATTTATTGAGCACCCCTGAGTTCAACGATGGCGATCAGATCCCGGCGGAACGGGATCTGGCGGCCCAGTTGGGCATCAGCAGAATGACGCTGCGCAAAATCATTGATGAACTGGTCGCGAGCGGCGTGCTGGAGCGGCGCGGCAACCAGGGCACCTGGCTGACCCATACCACCATAGAGCGCCCGCTGACCCAGGCGATTGAACTGGGTATCAGCAAGATCACCGAGCTTAATGGCGCGGTGCCGGGAAGCAGGCTGATTTATTTCCAGGATACCCAGGCCAGTTCCCGCCTCGCCGCGCTGCTGAAAATCAGCGCCGGCGATCCGCTGGTGATGATTAAACGCCTGCGGCTGGCCGATAGCGAGCCGTTCTGCCTGGAAACCAGCTACCTCCCCCGCGCCATAATCCCGGATCTGACGGCGGAGATGCTGGAGCAGAATGGTTCGCTGTACCGGCTGCTGGCGGAGCGGTATCACATTTTCGGCGTGTCCGACGAGGGCACTATCCGGGTCGGCATCATGAATGAAGAAGAGCAGGCGTTACTGAACGCGCCGCCGGACAGCCCGGCGCTGGTATACCGGGGCGTGATCGCCGACCGTTTTCAGCAGCCGGTGGAATATCTGGTGTCGGTGAATCATCCACAGCGGGTGTCGTTTCGCATTAGCCACCGCTAGGTCGCCGGGCGCTAGGAAAACGCGGATAACCGCTCCGTTGCCTCGGCTCCCCGCGCCGTGATAAGTGCCGCCGTCATGCCCATTTAGCGCTATGGGCATTATTTCCTGGATTCCGCAGCCACGCGTTAACCCTGTTAAGTACGCCCCCCGCTGGCTTTAAGGGATTTTATAGCCAGTTTTTTTCCCATTCCGGTTGGCCGGAAAAGCGGTCGGCAAGAAAATCTATCAGCGCCCGGGACTTCTGAGCCAAATATTTTGCCGGGGGATAAACAGCGTAAAGGCCCAGGGGCGGAGCTTCATAATGTCCAAGCACGGGCATGACCCGCCCGTTTTGTAGCGCCTCGCCCGCCACGAAAGCGGGTAGACGGGCAATGCCCATTCCTTCGGTGGCCGCGCGCAGGCAAACCTCCGCATTTGAGAACTTCATTTTCCCTCTGACCGAATGAACATGTAACTGTTGGTTATCATCCAGAAAAGGCCAGAGAAATGGATCGCGAAAATTGGTGTCCAGAATACAGTTATGATCGGCTAGTTCCCCCCAATGCGAGGGAGTGCCGTGATCGTTGAGGTAGTCTCTTGATGCCACCATGACGATACGGATATCACAGAGCTTACGGGCGATGAGACTGCTGTCATCAAGGTCGCCTATACGTAAAGTCAGATCGAAGCCCTCATTAACAACATTCACCAGCCGGTCAGAAAAACTGACATCAAGCTCTATGTCGGGGTAACGGCGGGCAAAAGCGATCAGCGGCGCGGTAAGCTGAGTGGAGCCGAAAGTGACGGGGGCCGACAGCTTCAGCTGGCCGGAGAGACCTTTAGATGCGTTAAGTAAATCTTCATTCAGCGCATCATATTCCGCCAGCAAAGGGCGGATCCGCTCGTAATACGCCAGTCCTAATTCCGTCGGCTGCAGCGAGCGGGTGCTGCGCCTGAACAGAGTAACCGCAAGCGCCTTCTCAAGCCGTGAAATCAGTTTAGAGGCCTGCCCATGGCTGGTAGACAGCCGCTGTGCCGCGGCCGTAAAACTGCCCGTCTCGATCACCGCGATAAACATACGATCACAGTCCAGTCTTTCCATTTTGATTCCGGCAACAAGGCTATCGGTGCGTCACCATAGCAAACAAAGGCCCGCCAGGGGATAAGAACAGATAAAATGATGATGATATAAAGTGCTTTATCCAGGCCGTCGGTTCAGGTCATCAGGCGGGGATAAACCTGCCCAGCCTGATTTATATTTTCTTCTGATATCCGTCAAAAATGAAAAAGCAGCCTGAGTCAACGCGATGAATAAACGCGTTGATGACCTGATAATTTCCATTTTGGAACAAAACTTAATCTGAATGATGGGATAATATCCATAATGGAAATAAGGTATCTTCCTCACATCAACCGACTGAGAGGAACTTACCATGACCGACACGCGTACCGCACCTTATGCCGCCCTGATCATGCGCCTGGCGCTGGGTATCTTGTTTCTGGCCCATTTTAGCCTGAAATTTTTTGTGTTTACGCCCGCGGGAACGGCCAAATTTTTCGCCTCGCTCGGCCTGCCCGGCGGTCTTGCCTATATTACCATGGCGGTGGAACTGGTGGGAGCCATCGCACTGATTTTGGGCGTGTATACCCGCGTAGTGGCGGTGATCCTTATCCCTATACTACTGGGCGCGATTTTTACCGTTCACGGACCCGCCGGCTTTTTCTTCACCAACCCTAATGGCGGGTGGGAGTTTCCCGCCTTCTGGATTATCGGGCTGATCGTTCTGGCGCTCACTGGCGATGGTAAATATGCGCTTAAACCAACCTTGAGTCAGCGTTAAGGGGAACCCGCATGCTTGTTAATGGAAAATGGACCGCCGAATGGCATCCCGTACAGGCAAAAGATGAGAAAGGCGGATTTGTTCGTCAGGCTTCCAGTTTTCGTCATTGGGTCACCCCCGAGGGGTTGCCGGGCATTACGGGTGACGGCGGTTTCAAGGCCGAGCCGGGGCGCTACCATCTGTACGTGGCGCTGATTTGTCCGTGGGCGTCACGTACCTTAATAGCCAGAAAATTGAAAGGACTGGAGGATGTGGTTAGCCTATCAGTCGTTGAACCCTGGCTTCTTGACGAGGGCTGGCACTTTGGTGATTATCCGGGAGCCAACCGCGATGATCTCAATCAGGTGGAATGGCTGCATCAACTCTATACGCGTGCCGATGCTAACTATACTGGCCGCGCCACCGTGCCGGTGCTGTGGGATAAAAAGAGTCGAACCATTGTCAGTAATGAATCCGCTGATATCGTGCGTATGTTTAACAGCGGCTTCGGGACGCTGGCTCGTTCCGATATCGATCTCTATCCGCCTGAATTTCAGGCGGAGATCGATTTATTAAATGCGGAAATCTATCCGGCGCTGAATAATGGCGTTTACCGGGCTGGATTTGCCACCTCGCAAATCAGCTATCAGGAAGCCTGCAATGATGTTTTCGGTATGCTTGACACATTGGAGAAACGCCTGAGCGACGGGCGTGTTTATCTCACGGGGGATAAGATGACCGAGGCGGATATCCGTCTGTTCGTGACATTGATTCGATTCGACGCGGCTTACCACGGTTTATTTAAATGTAATATCCGCCAGCTTAGGCAATATCAATTTCTTTTCGCGTTTACCCGGCGCCTATTGCAGGTACCGGGCATAAACGAAACCGTTAACATGGATCATATCAAACAGGGATATTATTCCATTAAAGCACTGAATCCCAATGGCATCGTGCCGATGGGGCCAGACTTGCACGATTATGGTTTTCACGAGGACGAGCTGAAATGAAAAAATTAGTTGTTCTGCTACATGGTGTCGGCAGTCTCGGGGGCGGGTATGGAGGGAGTGGCACAGCTTTTACGCCAATTACTGCCTGACGTTATTTTTTCCACGCCCGATGGCACGTCTTCCTTTGCCGGTGGTAACGCCGGTTATCAATGGTTTAGCGTGCAAGACATTACAGAAAATTCCCGGCCACGTCGTATCGCGGAGGCGCGCAGCGCGTTTGACGGGGTTTTAAGGGAGATATTCAGGCAGCATGACTTCGTGCCGGGTGAGGACCAGCTTATTCTCCTCGGCTTTTCCCAGGGCGCTATTATGGCCCTGGACGCATTGGTCACAAACCGGCTGCCACTGATTGCGGTTGTGGCTTTTTCCGGACGCTTATCTTCCCCTGAGCCCTGGAGCGGGCAAATACACGCAAAAGCGCTTCTTATCCATGGTACGTCGGATGCCGTAATACCCTGGCGGGAAAGCGAAAATGCCTGCGTCCGGCTGAGCGATGCGGGTATCGAGGTCGAAACCCTTTTCGAACCCGGGATATCACATACCCTTTCTATATCGGGTATAAAAAAAGCGGCTGAGTATATCGCCCGGCGCTTCAATTTAAACGGGTGATTTGTATTCCCCCAGTGTGTCTGAAAACGTGCCGGACCCGCTCTTTTCTGCTAAGAAGCCTGTCAGAAAACGCAGTGTAGTTTGGCAATATTTTCAGGGAATATTGAGTTACAGGTAAGAAATCTTTAATGAAAATTCCGGTAAATAGCTTTATCAGAGACTAACGAGTTTGATGAAAACGCTTAGACTTGTTTGCCACGAACTTAACATTTAATCCTGTTTTCGCGCTATGCTCACTTAAGGGCCCAGGGGATGAATACTTTTGAGTTTTCCATTAAATCCGAATCGATAAGCTTTCTCCGGCAAGGGGGGGATCGCGCGATAAAAATCCCGGCAGGTTATGTTCATGCCGCCAAACACCTGTTTAAGTCAGGAATGCTCACTGCGTATGACCTGGAAATGTTGATTTATCGCATTGAAGAGATGATTGAATCCGATAAAGACCTATTTCCCGTTAACGGCGGCGCGTTGTGCCAAGATGAATTAATGAAAGAGGTGAGTAGTATTTACCTCGATGGGTCTAACGTCATTTTACCATCAGAGATTGAAGCGGCGTTCAACACGCTGGCGGATAGGTTGTCCTATTCTGCCATTGCTATCCCCCCGGAAAAAGTCCCCAGCCTTACGTATTTTGTCTTTATCAGGGAAATGACTCATCATTTCCACATAGACAAGATAACCATACTATAACCTCATTTAAAGCTCGCATTTAAGGCAACGCTTTTTAGCTGCTTTGGACGTATACACACCTTAATGCGACGGTATCGGCGTTTTGCCCGAATCCAGCGCTTGGGCCTACTATGCAGGTAGTATTTCGTTATTTCACCAGCCGGATAGCGAGGAATAAGGACGCTATTTCTGCGTCCTTTCCGCAGGGTCTTATAGCGTCGCTATTACTTTAGATTTTCAGGAAAATGAGCCGGCAGTTCATCTGCCGCGCAATTTATTACCGTTTCGTTATCCGCGCCGCAATCGCGAATAAAGGTTATCGTCGCAAATTCGTCTATCACCTCCGTGGGATAGGCTGGGCCTTGTTCGCGTAGCAATGCCATTTCCTGGAGATGATCATTTTGAAAACAAACCGTTTTTTCCGGATGATCAATGACCCAGCGCGGGAAAAATATGGTGCCGTGAAAGATATTGTCTTCCAGATTGGCGATCAGGCTGACATCCGTGCCGGTGGGCTCTGTCCAGGATATTTTATAGACTTTATTGGCGACGCGAACGATAAACGCTTGCTGATCCCTCACCCAGCGATTCCCTACAATCCCGCTATGGATGCGATAGTCAAGAGTAGCGGCGTTTTTGACATAAATTTCATAATTCCAGCCATTATCATAGGTATACACTAAATGTTTGCCGACAAAACCGCTTAAATCGTTCTTATCAAAGGTATTCATACCCTTTTCCTCATCCGTTTTTTATACTATAAACATTTTATTGTTAGATTAAAAAACGTATTATCAGAACATATTAAACGAAATTTTGGATTGGTTATGGCATTAAAAACCACCCTGGAGCAATGGGAATTATTACAATCCATTGTGCAAGAAGGCAGCTTTGCCAAGGCGGCCGAAAAATTCAACCGCAGCCAGTCGGCCATAAGTTATAAAGTCGGTTTATTGCAGGAACGCCTGGGGCTTCCCCTGTTGACCCTCAACGGGCGTAAGGCGGAGCTGACCAAGGAAGGCTTCTGCCTGCTTGAGCAGGCGAAACCCTTGTTGCGGTCGTTTTACGCGCTGGAAAAACGCGCCTTAATGCTAAAACAAGGCGACAAGATGCGCGTGCGCATGGCTGTTGACAGTATTTTCCCCAAACATCATCTCTTCGGGGCAATGCGCGCCTTTCAGCGCCAGTACCCGGCTATTTGCATCGACCTGATGGAAGTGCTTCGCAGCGAGACCACCGAGCAGCTGATAGCCCGCCAGGCCGATCTCTACCTGGTGACCTGGCGTGACGATCTGACGGCCACAGGTAACAAACTTATTGAACTCACCTTTATGGCGGTGGTCAATGCGTCCCATCCGTTACTGTCGCAGCCCTACCCGATCATGGACAACGCCCTGGCCTCATGGCCGCGTATTGAACTGACCCATATCAGTCAGGATGCGCCGCCAAAAGAAGCCGTTTCCGTGACGGACAGTTGGACATTCACCACCATTGAATCCGCCATAGACGCGGTAGTCCATGGCATCGGCTATGGCTGGTTACCCGTTGAGCATATTAAAAAACAGCTTCAGTCCGGTGAACTTGTCCCCTTACCGCTGATGTATGGCCAGACACGCTCAACCGCCCTTTATCTGGTTATTGACGAAAACAGCAAGGTTTTTGATAACGAGATCAACGCGCTGGCCCGGCATCTCTCTTTTTATGCCTCGCAGTCATAGCCTATCCTGCCGCCCTACCTTAGCGGGTTATCGGGAGCAGGATTAAGCGCTGGCCCGTGCAATAAAATGCCAGTTCAACATCACGCGTTCCGCCGGCGCGTCCGGGTTATCAATTTTTTTAAGCAGCAGGGAAACGGCCTGGCGGCCTATTTCCCGCGACGGCTGCTCAATGGTGGTGAGCTGGGGCGACACCATCTCGGCCAGTTCAGAACCGTCGAAACCGACTACCGCGATATCGCGCGGAATGGACAGTCCGGCGGCTTCAATGGCGCGCATGGCGCCCGCCGCCAGCGTATCGGATACGGCAAACACCGCATCCGGGCGCGGATCCGCATCCAGCAATGTTTCCATGGCCGCCTTGCCCGCCCTGCTGCTCAGGTCGCTGGCATACGCAATGGCTTCATAACCGGGGGCCTGCCGGCGCAGTATCGTTTTATAGCCCCGCTCCCTGAGCTGGGCATATTTGTAGCTGAGATCGTGATTGATAAGCGCAATACGGCGGCATCCGCGTTTCAGCAAATGCCGGACGGCATGCTCCGCCGCGTCGGTATCATTGATACCGACGCAGGAAACGTTGCCGGCATCGGCATATTCCGCGCACTGTACCCACGGCGTCTGGCCAATCATGGCGCTGAGCTCGGGCAAGGTTGAAAACGCATCCATGGTAATAATGCCATCGACCATTTTGCCCGAGAGCAATCCCAGGCTTGATTTTGACCGTTCGATGTCCGAATTCGAGTTGCATAGCAGGATACGGTAGCCGTTTTTTTCCGCTTCTTCCTCAATCCCTTTCACCACCACGGCACAGAAGGGATTGGCGATATTCGAGACCATCACCAGGATCATGGAGCTTCTGGCGGTTCTCAGTTGACGGGCCAGCAGGTTGGGCTGGTAGTTGCTGGCGCGGATAGCCGCCAAAACGCGCTCGCGGTTATGGACTTTCACGGTATCACTGTTATTCAGCACCCGGGACACCGTTGCCACCGAGACTCCCGCCAGTTTAGCTATTTTTTGAATCGACATTACGACAACACATCCTGCGGTCATCACCCTATTACCAGAGGCTACCACAGTTTACTTGCGGCATGAATCAAAGCCCGGCGTTTCTGTCTGCGCGCCGGGCGTCCGTTCTCAATCGGCGACGGTAACCCAGCCCTGCTGCCGGTGGCTTTGCACGATGGCATCAATAACGCGCATCACGCCGGCACCCTCATAAAAGGTGGCGAACGGGCTGCAGCCCTTCGCCGGCGCCCGGCCGTCGCGCACGGCGGTATAAAATTGCAGCATCATGTTCTTGAACGCATCCGGCCAGCCTTCAATGTGCCCTCCGGGGAAGTGCGCACTGTGCGCCACGTCGGCGTTCATCAGCCCCGGATCGTCGCAGAGCAACTGGTTGGCCGCTGTTCGATGTCCGATCCACAATTGCTGCGGCGTTTCCTGATCCCAGGCGACGGAAGCATCGCTGCCGTTCACCTCAAAACTCAGCCGGTTTTTTCTGCCCGCGCTGACCTGCGACACACTGAAACAGCCTTTGCTACCGTCGTCAAAGCGGAACAGGACAAACCCCATATCTTCCGTGGTAACCGGGCGGTCTTCGTAACGCGCGTCCTGTTGCCCGGCGGAAAACGTCGAATTGCCCCGCATATTGGCTTTACGCGTTGGCCAGACGGTGGATAAATCCGCCATGACCGCGGTAATCCGCCGGCCAGTGACAAACTGCACCGTGTCGCACCAGTGCGAGCCAATATCCGCCACGGCGCGGGAGCTGCCCCCAAGGGCGGCGTCCACGCGCCAGTTGTAATCGGTCTCCAGCAGCATCCAGTCCTGCAGGTAGCTGCCGTGCGCCGAAAACAACCGGCCCAACCGCCCGTGGCGCAGCATACTGGCGGCCTGCTGCACCATGGCGAACTGCCGGTAGACGAAACTGACGCCGTGCACCACCCCTGCCTGCTCGGCCATGGCGACCAGTTCGCCCGCCTCAAGGGCGGTCAGGCACAAGGGTTTTTCCGAAAAAACATGTTTGCCGGCGCGCAGGATTTTGCGGTTGATGTCGGCATGCAAATGGTTGGGCGTACAGTTATGCACCACATCGAGTCCGGGATGGGCCAGCAAGTCATCAATGTCGCCGTAAGCATAAGGAACATTCAACTGCGCCGCTTTAGCCTTGGCGTCGGCCAGCGGCGTATCGCACAGCGCCACCACCTCGACAAATCCCAGCCGGCGGATGGCTTCAATATGGGCAGGGCCGATAAAACCCGTGCCGGCGATACCGACGTTAATCATGAGTAGCATCCTCCCCCAGCCCCAGCATACGGCGCGCGTCTGCGCGGTCCTCATTGCCGGCGGCAAAATCATCAAAAGCCCGGGCGGCGACCGGAATAATATGGCGGCGGATAAAGTCGCCGCCTTCACGGGCGCCGGTTTCGCCGTCCTTCAGGCAGCATTCCCATTCCAACACCGCCCAGCCGTCGAAGTCATACTGGGACAGCTTGCTGAATATTGCTTTAAAATCAATCTGACCGTCGCCCGGAGAGCGGAAACGCCCCGGCCTGTCCATCCAGTTCTGATAGCCGCCGTAAACACCGCTGCGCCCGTTTGCCGCAAATTCCGCATCCTTGACATGGAAGGCTTTGATGCGCGAGTGATACCGATCGATAAATGCCAGATAGTCCATATGCTGCAGATGCAGATGGCTGGGATCGAACAGGATATTACAGCGCGGATGGTTATCCACCCGCGCCAGGAAACGTTCGAACGTGGCGCCGTCGTGCAGGTCCTCACCCGGATGGATCTCAAAACATACATCCACCCCGTTCTGGTCAAAACAGTCCAGTATCGGCCGCCAGCGCAGCGCCAGTTCATGAAACGCCTCGTCCAGCAGCGTCTGGTTATGCGGCGGCCAGGGATAGAAATACGGCCAGGCCAGCGAGCCGGAAAAGGTGGCGTGCGCCGTTAATCCCAGCTTTGCGGACGCGGCGGCCGCCTGTTTCAACGCCTGGGTCGCCCATGCCCGGCGCGCCCCCGGGTTTCCCCTGACGGTAACAGGAGCAAAGTTATCGAACGCCAGGTCATAGGCGGGGTGGACGGCGATAAGCTGCCCCTCGAGATGGGTGGAAAGCTCGCTAATGGTCAGTCCGTGGCCGGCCAGTTTTTCCAGGATTTCATCGCAATAGATCTGGCTGGCGGCGGCTTTTTCCAGGTCAAATATCGCCTTGTGATTACAAGGGATCTGCAAGGCGGTATATCCCAGCGAGGCGGCCCACTGCGCCAGCCCGTCAAGCGTATTAAACGGGGGTTGCTTCCCGATAAACTGGGACAAAAAAATGCCCGGACCTTTAATCGTTTTCATTACATCTCCCAAACTCAAACATGCTCTGGCTCTTTATATTTAAAGTAAAAGAAGAAAATTACCGCGATAACGGCGGCGGACACCGCCGGGATCCACCAAAAGGTGACCCACGCCTGCGGCACTGTCTGTCCCGCCACCAGGCGGTTGTAAAGCGCGCCGGAAATCTGCGAACCCAGCAGCATGCCGATGCCATAGGTAAACATGACGATCATGCTCTGCGCCTGCCCTTTGACCTTTGCGCCGGCGACGCGGTCGGTATAGATAAAACCGACGACAAAGAAAAAGTCGTAACACACGCCGTGCAGCAAAATGCCGAGATACAGCAGGAACCGGCCTTCCTCACTGACGCCCAGCGCGAAAAAGGCGTAGCGGACGAACCAGGCCAGCATGCCTATCAGCAGCATGTATTTGACGCCCAGCCGGCGGAATAGCAGGGGAATAACCAGCATAAAAAAGATTTCAGACATCTGGCCGAAGGACATGGCGGTGCTGACATCGCTGATGCCGACATCGGCAAGATATGACGCCGTATAGGCATAGTAGGTGCCCAGCGGTACGGAAATCAGCATGGCGCAGAGCGAAAACACAAAGAAATGGCGGATTTTCAGCAGCGCGAACGCATCGGCGCAGAACAGATCGCGCAGCGCCAGCGGCTGCCCTTTGGCCGGTGCCGGCGTATGGGGCAACGTCAGGCTGTAAACCGCCAGCAATACCGAGCAGATGCCCGCCACCCAGAAAATATTCACGCTGGCCGACACGCCGGTAACACCAATGAATATGCCCGCGACTATCCAACCGATGGTGCCGAATACGCGCACCACAGGGAAGCTTTTATCGACATTTTTCAGGCTGTGGAAGGCAATATTGTTGCCCAACGCCAGCGTCGGCATAAAACAGAGCGTATAGCCGAACAGCAGGGCAATAAGCAGCGTGCCGTTGCCATCGATCAATGCCTGCGGCACGAACCAGAGGATCGCCGCGCCGGCCAGATTCATCACCGCCATGACTTTCTGGGAAGCAAAAAAGCGATCGACCAGCATGCCCAGCACAAACGGGGACAAAATCGAAGCGATGGGCCCCGCCGAGAACGCGTCGCCAATCAGCAATGACATATTGTGATGCGCCATCACCAGCCCCAGGGTAACCGACCAACTTCCCCAGATAAAAAATTGTAAAAACATCATCAGGGACAGCCGCGGTATCAGGAACCGATGCTGTACTTGGCTGACTTCACTGCTTTCCAGTGTTGACATCATGAGTTGCCTCGCCTTAAAAAGTAATCGATTACAAAACGTGTTTGCACAAAAGTAATCGATTACAAATTAATTATCCCGCTCTTTATAACAAAATTGCGATTTGAATCACGATAAAACCCCGGTTAAAAACGCCCGGTTCAACGATGGCCAATCCCTTCGAGATAGGCGCAGAACATATCCGCCATGGCGTCGGAATAGGCGGTGATCTCGGCGGCGGTACGGGGACCCGCGGAAAAATGTTTCCCCACGGTACTGAGGGTCGTCATGATCAGGTCGCTTGCCAGTGCCCGGGCTGGTAGCGACGCGTTGGGCAGCACCTCCCGCATAAAGGCTTGCACAGCCTGGTCGATCGCCGCCTGGGCCTCATGCGCCTCGGGAACATCCCGATAGAGGGGAGCGGCATCATTTAGCGCCACGCGCATCTCGGCCTCCTCGCATTCGGAGCGAATAAAGGCGTTAACTAATATGCGCAAACGCTCCAGCGGCGGTGTCCCGCCATCGTCAAGGATGCGCCGCAGTAATTCCGTGGTTTGCCGCCATTCATCGCTTTGGAGACGAAAAAGGATCGACGCCTTATTCGGGAAATACTGATACACCGATCCAATGCTCACACCGGCCCTTTCGGCAACCCGCGCGGTGGTGAACCGCGGCGCGCCCTCTTCCTTTAAAACCTGAGTAGCCGCTTCGAGAATCGCGGCCACAAGCTCTGCCGAACGCGCCTGTTGGGGTATTTTTCGTGAGGAAATCTGCGGGTTTCGGCGATGGGTCATGGGGGCCCTGGCAACGTGAAGGTGAATGCGAATAGGAAACATGACGAATTAGTCGTATTCTAAAACGCGAGTAATTACTCATATTATCCGGCCGCCGCAAGGCGGTCAACATCAGCCCTCCACTATCGGACGCTTTTATGATCACCACACTCTCCACCGCTCCGCTGGCTCCCCTGCTGGATCGCCTGTTCAAACAGGCGGACGAGGCGCGCAGTCCGGCCTGGGCGGCAATGGCGCACGAAGAACGCGAACGCTTTATGCACAGCAAGACTGACTATCTCGCGCTCTATGGGCACCTGAAAGACCTCTGGCTGCCGGTCTCGCGCGAAACCGGCACGCTTCTTTATATGCTGGCGCGCAGCGCCAACGCACGCACCATCGTGGAGTTCGGCACGTCGTTCGGCATCTCGACGTTATACCTGGCGGCGGCGCTGCGCGACAACGGCGGCGGCCGGCTTATCACCAGCGAGTTTGAACCGTCCAAGCTGGCGCAGGCGCGCGCGAATCTGACCGCCGGCGGGCTGATCGACCTGGTGGAGATCAGGGCCGGCGACGCGCTCAAAACGCTGGCCGCCGATCTGCCCCCGTCCATCGACCTGCTGTTGCTGGATGGCGCCAAGTCGCTCTATAGCGACATCCTTAACCTGGTCGAAAAGCGGCTGCGGCCGGGGGCGCTCATCGTCGCCGACAATACCGACTACAGCCCCGATTATCTGGCGCGCGTGCGCTCGCCCGCCGGGGAGCTACCTGTCCACGCCATTCGCCCAAGACGTGGAATTGTCCATCAAACTCGGTTGAGCATGACTTCCCATGTTTTTCATTCAGGCGATGCCATTACGCCAATATTCATTACCGGCGCCACGGGGTGGCGCTTTGCAGGGATTAATGCATTATGACTGATACGCTTAAGCGGGATCCCGCGCAGAAACGCCTCATGCTGCTGATGGCGATCTTGTTTGTTTCCTATTTGTGCGTGGCCATTCCTCTCCCTGTCATTCCCGTATTCGTGACCGGGAAGCTGGGATTCGGCAATGTCTACGCAGGTCTCGGCGTTGGCGTCGCCTTTCTGTCGACGGTATTGACCCGCGGCTATGCCGGCAACCTGGCCGACCGCCGTGGCGCCAGGTATGCGGTCAGGATGGGGCTGGGCTTTTATACGTGCGGGGCTCTCATTTCGTCGGGGGCGGGATTTTTGCCCTACGCCCCCTGGCTTGCGTATCTGGTTCTTATCGCGGGCCGGTTGCTGGTCGGCCTGGGCGAAAGCCTGGCCGGCGTCGGCATTATCCTATGGGGGGTGGGTTTGGTGGGGCCCGCGCGTTCAGGCCAGGTACTGGCCCTGGTCGGCGCCGCCATTTACGGCGCCCTGGCCGTCGGCGGCCCGGTGGGACTGGCGCTGCTGAAATGGTTTGGCTTTTCCAGCACCATGGCTGTGAGCGCGCTGCTCTGCGCCCTGGGCCTGCTGGCGATCTGGCGCGTGGCCGGCGTCGCCCCGTCTGCGCACGGCAAACGCCCCGCCTTTACGAACGTGCTCGGCAGAATCTGGCTGCATGGGGTGGTCGTTTGCCTTCAAGGCATTGGATTTGCCGCTATCGGCGCGTTCTTCGCCCTCTATTTCCTGCATCAGGAATGGCATTACGCCGGGCTGGGCCTGACGGCTTTCGGCTGCGGATTCGTCCTGGTCCGCGTGCTATTTGGCCATCTGCCCGATCGCATGGGCGGCCTTCCCGTGGCGCTTGGATCGCTGGCAATCGAAGCCATCGGCCAGATTCTTATCTGGAGCGCGCACGATCCCTCCCTCGCCCTTGCCGGCGCATTCCTTACCGGACTCGGGTGCTCATTGGTCTTTCCGGCCATGGGGCGTGAAGTGGTCCATCTCGTGGAGCCGCATCTGCGCGGCAGCGCCATGGGCGGGTACGCGGCCTTCCAGGATCTCGCCTATGGCTTGACGGGGCCTGTGGCGGGATTTCTGGCGGACCGCGCCGGCTACGGCAGCCTATTTCTGGTCGGCGGGATTGCGGCGGCGATGGGCTTTTTCATCGCGCTTTATCTCTATCGCGCCAATACCGCCGTGGATGCGCGCAACCCCCGTGCGTCGGGAGATTGACCACGTCAGCGCGTGCGCGGGTTCTCCCGGCGCATTCGCCTACGGGCCTCCCAGGCCCTGTTGCTTGCAAATGCATTACTCGGGACCGGTTTTGGGCCTGGCGGGAAATACCGCCGAGAAGAGGTTCAGATAGATTTGCGCCAAACCCTCATGCGTGGTTTGCCGCTGCCGCGTCAAGATTCGCAGCATGGTTCCCTCGCTGAGCACCGCTATCAGCTCCGCCAGGTTGGCGGCGGCGTCATGGCTCATCTCCGGATAGGACTGCATCAGCATATGACAGCCTTCCCGAAAGAGCACGGCATCAACATCCAGCAGAATCCGGGCAATGCGCGGATTGCGCGTCGCCTCCGCCGAGACCTCCAGCATCAATGCCTGGTTGATTTCCGTCTCATCGCCATCCAAAAGCCGGTGATCCGCCAAAGCCAGGGCCATATGTTCCAGGTTGTTATCGTTATCACGCATGAGTTGCACCCGATGCTTGACGATACGATGCGCGATTTCTTCGATAATCGCCTCTTTATTGGTGAAATACCGGTATATCTGGCCGACGCTCAACTGGGACTGCGCCGCGATTTCAGCCATACCGGCGCCATGGAAACCGTGTTTACGAAAGCATAGGCGGGCGGCGGCGATAATATGATCGCGCCGATCCGCAATTTTCTGTTGCCTGTCGGGCACCAGGGGTTTGTTTTTAGTTGCCATCAGGTGCTAATCCTTTCCCGGGGCCAGCAATAAATTTACCGATAAGTCGGGCTAAAAGGCAATCGCCAGGCGCCGATGATAGCGGACGGATGGCGTTGACCGCCAGGGCTACTGTTTCCATCCGCCGCCCAGGACTTTGTAAAGGGTGATCTGTTGCTGCAGCAAATCCAGCTGCGTCGTGATTTGCGACTGTTGCGCGCTATAAAGCGAACGCTGAGCCACCAGCACAGACAGATAATTATCCACACCCTGGCGATAACGCATATTCGACGCATCATAGTTTCGCTGGTTGGCCGCGGTGTTCAGCGAACGGGCGGCCAGTTCGTCCTGATAGGTCGACTGGCCGGCCAGGGCGTCCGAGACTTCTTTAAACGCGGTTTGGATGGATTTTTCATAATTCGCCACCTCGATTTTTTGCGAGGTTTTAGCGATATCCAGATTGGCCCGGTTCACGCCGCCATCAAAAATTGGCAGGGTGATTGTCGGCACAAACGACCAGGCCGCGGTCCCTCCTTCCAACAAATGTCCCAGGCTGCTGCTTGAGGATCCGCCCGCCGCCGTCAGGCTGATGCTTGGGAAAAATGCCGCCCGCGCCGCGCCGATATTGGCGTTAGCCGCTTTCAGGGTATGTTCGGCGGCAATAATATCCGGCCGCCGCGTCAGCAAATCGGACGGCAGGCCGGCCGGTGTCGCCGGGAAACGCCACTCTTTATCCAGGCGGGCATGCTCGGCCAGACCGGCGGGCAGCCCGGTTCCGGCCAGCAGGCGCAGCGCATTGATATCCTGCCGTACCTGGCGGGTATATTGCGCCACATCGGCCTGGGCGCTGCGCACCGTGGTTTCCGCTTGCGCCAAGTCCTGCGAGGTGCTGACGCCGGCATCATAGCTGCGTTTGGTCAAATCATAGGATTGTTGCTGGCTGGCGGCGGTCTGTTGCGCCAACAGTAATAATTCATTGTCCGAACACAATGTCAAATATCCCGTCGCCACTTCGGCAATCAGGCTGATTTGCGTCGCCTGCTGCGTCGCCTCGGTCGACAGATAGCTTTCCAGACTTTTGTCGCGCAGACTGCGCACCCGGCCGAAAAAATCCATCTCCCAGGAAGTGACGCCCAGGCTGGCATCGTATTGATGGTAGGTTACCGGCCCGGAGCTTTGGGTCGAATACAGGTTCCCCGGCAAATGTTCCGCCGTTTGACTGGCGGACAAATCTACCGTGGGCAGCAGCGCGGCCCGGTCGATATGGAATTGCGCGCGCGCCGTCTCGACATTCAGCGCCGCTACCCGCAAATCGCGGTTATTGGCTAACGCCAGGCCGATCAGTTGATGCATGGCCGGGTCGGTAAAGAATGTTTGCCAGCGGATATCCGCGCCGTCCGCCGCCTTGCCGCGCTGGCCGGCGGCGTCCCAGTCCGCGGCCACCGGCATTGCCGGCCGGTGGTACGCCGGCTGCAAGGTACAGCCGGCCAGCGCCAGGGAAATCATAACAGGCACAAGGGCCGGAACCAGATAACGTTTATTCATGAGAGGTCGCCTCGGACTGCGATGCTTTTTTGTTTTTACGGGTGAACAGGTTGACCACGACGACATAAAACATCGGCACAAAAAAGATGGCCAGGAAGGTAGCGGTAAGCATGCCGCCCACCACGGCGGTGCCAATGGAATGTTGACTGCCCGATCCGGCGCCATGGGAAATCGTCAATGGCAAGACGCCGAGGATAAACGCCATCGAGGTCATGATAATGGGGCGGATACGCAGCCTGGCCGCGTCAATGGCAGACTCGACCAGATCTTTGCCCTGCTTTTCATGCAGCTCTTTGGCGAACTCCACAATCAGGATGGCGTTCTTCGCCGCCAGCCCGACCGTGGTCAGCAGCCCGACCTGGAAAAAGACATCGTTTTGTAATCCGCGCAGCAATACCGCGCCGATGGTGCCCAACACGCCAAGCGGTACCACCAGCAGCACCGAAAAAGGTATGGACCAGCTCTCATACAAGGCGGCGAGGCAAAGGAATACCACCAGCACCGAAAGGCTGTACAGGGCCGGCGTCTGCGAGCCGGACAATTGTTCTTCATAAGACAGTCCGTGCCACTGCACGCTGAAGCCCTGCGGCAATTTGGCGGCGATGTCATTGACCGCCTTAACCGCGGCGCCCGAACTCAACCCGCTTGCCGGCGATCCCATGATCTCCACCGCCGAGACGCCGTTGAAACGTTCATAGCGGGGTGAGCCATAGATCCATTTACCGCTGCCGAAAGCCGAGAACGGTACCATCTGGCCGCTGCCGTTGCGGAAATACCATTTATCCAGATCTTCCGGGGTCACGCGCGATGAGGCGTTGCCCTGGATGTAGACCTGCTTGACGCGGTCCTCATACATAAACTGGTTTACATAGGTGGAACCCCAGGCGGCGGACAGCGTATCGTTGATATCGTCCAGGTTCAGGCCCAGCGCGCTGGCGCGCTCGTCATCAATAAGCAGCTGGTACTGCGGTTCGTCCTCCATCCCGTTGGGACGTACCGCCGTCAGGCGTTTATCCTGCGCGGCCAGTTGCAGGAACTGATTACGCGCCGCCATCAAGGCGTCATGGCCTTTGCCGGCGTTATCCTGCAGGTAGAAGTCAAAACCGGTCGCGTTGCCCAGCTCCATCACCGCCGGTGGGATCAGCGCAAAGGCCTTACCGTCTTTTAACGTGGCGAAGTGCTGCATGGCGCGGCCGGCCAGCGCCTGCACCGACAGGTTGCTGCCGCCGCGCTCGCTCCAGTCCTTGAGTTTGACAAACGCCATGGCGCTGTTCTGCCCGCGGCCGGAAAAGCTGAAGCCGTTGGCGGCGAATACCGAGCTCACCGAGGCGGATTCCTTGTCCAGCAGATAGTTTTCCATATCCATCAGGACCTGCTGGGTGCGCAGCGCCGAGGCGTTGGCCGGCAGGGTCACCTGCATCATCATCACGCCCTGGTCTTCGTCCGGCAGAAAGGACCCGGGAACACGGGTAAACAAATAACCGGTGGCCGCCACGATAAGCAGGTAAACCAGCATAAATACCCCGCGCCGTGAGATAACGCCGCCGACATAGCGGGTGTAATGCACGGTGCCCGAATCAAATTTGCGGTTGAACCAGCCGGAGAAACCGCGCTGCGATCGCTCTCCCGCCGAGGCCCTGAGCAGGGTGGCGCATAATGCCGGCGTGAAAATCAGCGCCATCAGCACCGACAACGCCATGGCCGAAACAATGGTGATGGAGAACTGGCGATAAATAATCCCGGTGGAGCCGCTGAAAAAAGCCATCGGGACCAGCACCGCCGCCAGCACCAGGGCGATGCCAAACAACGCGCCCTGAATTTGCGCCATGGATTTGATGGTGGCGTCTTTCGGCCCGAGCTTTTCTTCGGACATGACCCGCTCGACGTTTTCCACCACCACGATGGCGTCATCCACCAGCAAGCCTATCGCCAGCACCATACCGAACATGGTCAGCGTATTGATCGAGTACCCAAAGGCCGCCAGTATGCCAAACGTACCAAGCAGGACCACGGGCACCACCATGGTGGTGATGAGCGTGGCACGCAGATTTTGTAAAAACAGCAGCATGACGCAGAACACCAGCACAATGGCTTCAAACAAGGTTTTGACCACCTCTTCTATCGAGGCGCTGACCACCGGCGAGGTTTCGTACGGGTATTCGATCCTGACGTTGTCCGGCAGGGAAGACTGCAGACCGGCGATGGTGGCTTTGACCGCTTTGGCGGTATCCAGCACATTGGCGCCGCTGGCCAGTCTTAACGCCATCCCGGATGAAGGCTTGCCGTTAAAAGTTGACGAAATGCTGTAATCTTCCGGCCCCAAATCAATATTGGCGACATCGCGTAAGCGCACCTGCGAGCCATCGGTATTCACCTTAAGCAGGATATCTTCAAACTGTTTCACGCTTTCCAGGCGGGTTTTACCGATAATCGTGGCGCTGAATTTGGCATTCTTTACCGAAGGCAGCCCCCCCAGTTTACCGGAAGAAATTTGCACGTTTTGCCGGGTAATGGCGGTACTGACATCGCTTGGGATCAAGGAATATTGATACAATTTGGCCGGGTCCAGCCAGATACGCATGGCGTATTCGGAACCCATCACCATAAAGTCGCCCACCCCTTTGGTACGGGCGATGGGGTCTTCCAGTTTGGACACCAGGAGATTGGCCAGATCGGAATCGCTCAATTTGCCGTCTTGCGAAATCAGGCTCACCACCATCATGAAATTGGCCTGATATTTAGCGACCCTCAGCCCTTGGGTGGTCACCTCGGTGGGCAATTGCGACTCCGCCAGCGAAACCTTGTTTTGTACCTGTACCTGCGCGGTATCCGGATCGGTGCCTTGATCGAAGGTCGCGATAATGGTGGCGCTGCCGTCGCTGTTACTTTGCGATTCAAGGTAACGGAGGTTGTCCAGGCCGTTCATTTGCTGTTCGATAACCTGCACCACGGTTTTTTGCGTGGTTTCCGCGCTTGCGCCAGGATAGGTCACGGAAACCGAAATAGCCGGAGGCGCGATATTAGGGTATTGGTTGATCGATAAAGACAAGATGGACAAGCCGCCCGCCAGCATAATGACGATGGCGATGACCCAGGCAAAAATGGGACGTTCGATAAAAAACTTCGACATCTTGTTTCCCCTATTGTGCCGACGGATCGGTCATCGAAGAGTTGTTGCTGCCCGTTGAGGCGACGGCGTTCCGACGTTCGCTGGCGTTAACCTTGATACCGGCGCGGATATTCTGGAGCCCGTCGGTAACGACTCTTTCACCAGCCTGCAGCCCCTGCACCACCAGCCACTCCCCGTCGATCATTTCGCCGGTGGCGACAGTGCGTTGTTCGATGGTGTCATCGGTTTTCACCACATAGACGTAAGGTTTACCTTTGACGTCATGGCCGACCGCTTCCTGGGGAATAAGAATGCCCTGCTCCTGCACGCCCTGGCGCAGGACCGCATGCACAAACATCCCCGGCAGCAGTTCGTTATGCGGGTTGGGGAACGATGCCCGCAGGGTTACCGATCCCGTCCCCTCATCCACCGTCACTTCAGAAAACTCCAGCTTGCCCTCCTGTTGATAGATGCTGCCGTCTTCTAGGGTCAGTTGTACCGCCGCGGCGTTATCGCCGGCCGATTTCAGATGGCCCTGCGCCAGCGCCCGGCGCAAACGCAAGAGATCCTGAGAGGATTCGCTGATATCGACGTACATCGGATCCAGCTGTTGGATGGTGGTCAGATAGCTCGTCTGCCCGCTGGTCACCAAAGCGCCCTCGGTGTATATCGACCGGCCGATATGGCCGGAAATCGGCGCCTTGACCTGGGTGTAATTCAGATTGACCCGCGCGGTTTCCACATCAGCGGCCGCTTCTTTGGCGGCGGCGACCGCATCGTCGTAAACCTGGCCGCTGACGGCGTGGGCTTCCGACAGCGGCTTGTAGCGTTTGGCCAGCGCAGCGGCGTTGGTGAACGTCGCCTGCGCCTTATCATAGGCGGCCTGATACGTGGCGGGGTCGATCTGATATAACGGCTGGCCGGCCTTCACCTCGGCACCCTCGGTGAAAAGCCGCTTCAGGATAATGCCGTCGACCTGCGGCCGGACCTCCGCGCCCTTTACCGCCGTGGTCCTGCCGGGTAATTGGGTGGTAAGTGTTACCGGCTGGGTATGTAGCGTGACAATACTGACTTGCGGTATGGCGGCTGGTTGTCCGGCCGTTGGCGAGGTCGAGTCATCACAGCCGGCAATCAACAAAAACATACTGATAATCAGTAATTTTGGATGCGTCATCGGTTCACTCTTTCAATCGTTATGTTTTGAGAACAATCATTCTCAGAAAGAGTGGATATTACCCTAACGCCGGCCGCGATAACGTAAGGCTTGCGTTAACAATAATGTCAAATTGAATCGCAAAAACACCTTTTTTGCCGTTATGGTATGCCAGGAGGATTAATATCATGGCAAGGAGACGTTTATTTTCGCTGTTTGCCTTGGGGAATATTCAAGCGCACTCATCGAGGCAAAATCTGCCGCCGGCTGTATTAACGATCAACAAGAATAAAGCAGCCGGCATAACGTAACAAAACGGCCAATACCGATAACACGCGGGATGTGGCATTCATATGAGACGGGGTCACTTGCAATGACTTTATCTCATTCCCCGGGTGTTTTATGATGCCGAACCAGCGTCAATACTTTCGGGGGTGGAAACACGTGAGTAAAAGCAAACAGACCGCAAGAAGCGCCTTTTCCCGCCTTGACGCGGCGGATCGCAAGCTCCTCGCCCTGCTGTCGGAGGACGCAACGAGAAGTTACGCCGAGCTGGGCCAGTTAATGCATTTATCGCCGCCCGCCATCCACGAGCGGGCCAAGCGTCTAAGACAGGATGGCGTCATCAAAGGCACGGTCGCCCTCTTGGACGGCAAAAAGCTAGGCCGCCCCTTGCTTGCTTTCGTGCACGTTGACACCAAAAACTGGACAAGTACCCGCCGGATTCTAGAATTTCGCGCCTTTAATGAAGTCGAGGAAATCCACACGGTCACCGGGGAAAGCGCTATCCTGCTCAAGGTCCGCACGCAAGACACTCAGTCCCTGGAGGCATTGCTTGGCAAGATTCATGAAATAGAGGGCGTGTCTTCCACGCATAGCCATATCGCCCTCTCTACCTACCTGGAACGCGGCCCGAGTCCGTTAATGGATGGCGACGACGCGGATTGAAAAAATGGCCGCCGCATTTCCCTGCGTTTTTTTCAGGCGTGTTTCCAAGGTGCATACAGGCTATTAAGGCTGAAGAATATTCAGGATTTCATGGTCCGGCAAGACACTTAAACAGATGTGCCGCGAACCGCGTTCGTATTTTCGCGCCTCTCGCCTTATACACTTCCTAGCGCCGAATATTATGTGAGAAAATTATATTACCGCAGAATAATGTTCAACCAGCGATAGTGAATGACGATATGGTACCTCTGACCAAGACCGCGATAATACTTTTGGATCCCCTCCCGCTCTGGAAAAAACTGAACGTCACGGCTTTTCTGGCGACAGGCATTGGCGATGCCTCCCCCGAGGCCATGAGCGAGATATATATCGATGCGGATGAGCGGCAATATACCCGACTGTTCGGGCAACCTATAGTCGTATTTTCGGCTTCGCAGGATACGCTGTTACGCGCGCTGCGGGTTGGTCAGGAGAGGGGCCTGACGTGTTCCGCCTATGTGAACGCCATGTTTGATCAATCCCATGGCGAGGAAGGGCGCAGGGTTTTTCGCGCCGAGCACGCGCACAGGCCGGATTTAGTGGGGCTTGCCGTGCGTGGCCCGCGCAAGGATGTCGATAAGGCAATCAAAGGCGCCCGGCTCCATCCGTAAGCACGGGTAAAAATACCGCCGGTGTCACGGGTTCGATGACCGCGTCAATTCCGCCGTGCGTCCCGCGCCCCGCAATGCGATAAAGATGACGATGGCGGTTATTGCCGCGATTGCCGAAAGCACGTCGAGCAGGAGGCTGAACACGCTCTGGTAAATTGCGGTCAGGGCCTCAGGGGAAGACGCGTTGAGGGCGGCATTCGCCCCTGCCAAATCGCCGCCTGCCAGGCGCTGCGCGGCTGCGCTGGCCGATGATGGCGCCTCCGGCAGTAAAGAATCAAACCGGGGGATAAGCAACGCCACAAGCAGCGCGTTTACCATCGCGAGCGCGATGCCTTCACCCGCCACGCGGGTGGTGTTGAAGATGCCCGTCGCCATGCCGGCGCGTTCGCGCGGCACGACGCTGAGGGCGAGCCCGTCCATCAGCCCCCAGGGAAGACTGATGCCGATGCCGATCAGCAGGAGCGGAGCAATCAGCGCCGGGCCGGCCTCGCCGCCCGCCCAGCGGCCCAGCCATAAGAGACCGCAGGCCGACAGCATCAGCCCTGTTCCGCACAGCGCAGCGGAGGAAAACCATCGCGTGAGCAGGCCCGCGATGAGCGGCAGGACCAGGAGCGGACCGCAAAGCGCCATCATGATCCATCCGACCTTCAGTTCACTCATGCCATTGATGCCGACGAGCCGGATGGGAAGCAGCACCAGCAGGACCACAAAAGCGTAAGCCGGCGCCGCGGCCAGCAGTTGTACAGCGACGAAACGCGGAATACGAAACAGCGACAGGTCGAGCATCGGCCGCCGCGCGGAGGTTTCTACCAGGACAAAAACGGCGCCGAGGAGCAATGCGCCGGCCAAAGACACAATGACCGGCGTAGCCAGCCAGCCGGCCGCCGGCGCGACCAAAATGCCGTTGGTAAGGAAAGCCAGCGCGGCGGTGAAGCTGACGGCGCCTTTCCAGTCGAGGCCTGCGGCGTCGGGATCGCGCGATTCGCGCACCACGCCGGTGCCAAGAAGGAACGCCGCGCCGGCAAGGACCGCCGCCAGGAAAAAGATTGAGCGCCAGCCGAAGATAGCGATCATAAGCCCTGAACTTATCGGCCCGAAGGCCAGGCCGATGCCGAAACTCGTGCCGACCACGCTGAAAGCCCTGATGGCGCCGGGACCGGTGAATTCTTGCGCCAGCGCCGCCATCACGCCGGAGAACGCTAACGCCGACGCGACGCCCTGGGCGGCGCGCAGCAGATCGGCGGTGAACAGGTTTGGCGAGAAGGCAAGCGCGGCCGAAACGATGCACAGGGCGCAGGCCCCGCAAAGGAAGATCTTCTTCCGTCCAAAGGTATCGGCGAGCGCTCCGGCAGCCATCAGGCAGCTGCCGAAGGCGAGCATGAAGGCATTGGAGATCCAGGCGAGTTCCAGCGAACTGCCTTCCAGCGCCCGGCCGAGCGTCGGAATGGCCACGGCCGGCCCGGTGAAGGCGAGCGGGTTCGCCACCGCGATAAGGCAGGCAGACAGGAGTACGCAGGCCTTGCGCAACGCGCCGCCTGAAGTCTGGTTAGTGTTCAAATAAACCTCATTGATGATTTCAGCGTGCCTTAACGGCGGCGCTGCCGCAAAAATAATGCCATGGAGCTTACGCGATATATTGGCGAATAGGTGTCGCCACAGCGGCGACACCTATGATGCAAGGACGGGGGGCTGGCGAGGAAAGGGAATGTAGGACTGATATCACTTATGAGCATGATGAATAAGTCCTATGAATAATGGTCCCATTGTCATTAATCATCTTTGCCTTATGCTGGCGGTGGCATCCTCGAAAAAGGATTCTCGCTTTTCCCAGCCTTATTCACATCATAATGACCAGCAGGCTGGTCATTATCGTCGGGCATCTATGCTGGAGAAAATAGTCATAAATCGACTGATGATATCCGCCTTACCGTTGGCGCTACCTCCGTCGGCCACTTTTGCTGAGGAAACATCCATGATTGATATTACCAGACACGGCTCCACGCCCGCCGCCAGCGGTCCGGAGAGCTATTTTACCGGCACGGTAAGTATCGACGCGCCATTCCAGGCCACGCCGCCCGCGCGCGTGGGGGGCGCGACCGTCACGTTCCAGCCCGGGGCCCGCACGGCCTGGCATACGCATCCGCTGGGCCAGACGCTGATTGTCACCGCAGGCCAGGGGTGGGTGCAGGAATGGGGGAAGCCGGCCCAGGTCATGAATAAGGGCGATATCATCTGGATACGGCCCGGCGTTAAGCACTGGCACGGTGCGTCGGCCACCTCCGCCATGTCGCATCTCGCCATTGCCGAGTCCCTGGACGGCAAAGCCGTCGACTGGCTGGAAAAAGTCACCGACGAGCAGTATCAGCAGTAAGCCCCGCCATACTATGGCTCGCCTCCCGGCGCGCCATGGCAATACGCGCCCCACGCCTGCCTTGCGATTCTGCTGCGCGCTATCACGATAGTGCGCTTCCCGGGCTTTTCCGTATCACCATCAGGGCGCTGGCCGAGGTGAACAGCGCAATGATCCAGGCCATCGTCCAGGGCGTGCCGTCGCTCAGCCACGCCAGCAACAGGGATGAAATAATCCCGCTCCCGTACTGTAATGAACCCATTAATGCCGAGGCGGATCCCGCCATTCCCGGCACGTCATCCATTGCCGCGGCGGTAGACGTGGCGGCAATAACCCCGTTCATGGAAAAAAAGATAAACACGCTGATGACAATGAGCACGATACCGCCCACCTGCATTTTTGTCGCCAGCGCCAATATCACCGCGGCGGCGGCGGCAATCGAGGTGGCTATTTTCAGCAGCGTGTCCAGTTTGTGGCGCTGCACCAGCTTACGGTTGACGGCGCTGATGGCCATCAGGCCAATCACGTTTATGGCGAACAGCCAGCCATAATGCTGGGGATCAACCTGGTAATAACTGATATAGACAAACGGCGAACCGGTAATAAAGGCATACGCGGCAACATAATAGAAGGTCACGCACAGCGTATAGCGCATGAATGTCCTGTTCTTCAGCAAAGAAACATAATTAGCGAAAGCGCCAGCGAGTGAGGCGTTGATCCGCCGCGCCTGCGGCAGCGTTTCCGGCAGCCACCATAAGGAGATAAACATCAGCGTTCCTATAATGGCCAGTAACCAGAAAATGGCGTGCCAGGACGCCACCCTGATCATCTGTCCGCCGAGCAGCGGACCTGCTATGGGCGCGATGGCCATAATCATCATCAGCGTCGACAACATTTGCGCTGCGCGGGTGCGGGTAAATAAATCCCGGATCATCGCGCGCGCCAGCATCGGTCCAATACAGGCGCCCATCGCCTGGAATACCCGCCAGAAGACGATTTGAGTAATATCACGCGACATGGCGCAGCCTATGGACCCGAGGGTAAACAGCACCATCCCGATAAATAACGGCACCCGGCGCCCCAGGCGATCGCTTATTGGCCCCCAAATAAGCTGTGCTATGGTAAAGCCAATTAAAAAACCGGTGATGGTCAATTCCGCGCTCCCCCGGAGATCGGCTGACATGGCCGGCATCGCGGGTAAATAAATATCTGTCGACAACGAGGTGAATGCCATTAAAGCACTCAGGATGACGATAAATAACAGCCCGGTATTGTGACTTGTAGCAATAAGCACTCGTCTTTCTGTTTTCTTCATAATGTTCTTTTTAGCGTATACGGGAGGTGGCAGAAACCTCATCTTAGCCTTGAACCCTTCCCGGGTAACCTGATGAAAATATAATGTGGCTATGAGTCAGATTCATAAATGGCCGTTTTGGCGCCGAGGGCCGCCATTCGAGCGCTAGAGGCCGTCGCACCCTTGGCCGCCCTTGGCCGGTAAACGCGCCGTTTCAGGTTTACCGCGGTGTTGTTATAGCGCGTGACCCTGGGGACATAAATGATAACAAACGCAATTGCCGATATTCGCAACGGATATCACGCCGGGATAATTTTAAATCGGTTAATATATTAATTATTTTTACCGCTTGAATTTTATGGGGTTTTTATTACTCTTTACTGAGAGTTTTCTCAAAGCAAAAAAATAACCGGATATGATAAAAGTGGCAATTGCACCTGCCCATTATGAACGGTAATTTGTAAGTGTATTAATAATGAATTAATCGGGAAAATATATATCAACACTCAATTACGCGTGTTTATTCAGCGCTGAATTTATTGTAAGAATGGATTATTATTTTTTATTTACACATTAACGCAATGCAATAAAATTGACATCGCACGTTGCATCTGGACATATCGCTATTACGCGACATTTAATACACAGCTTATTCAGGTATCTGTTATGACAAAAACCACCCTTTCCATAATGTTGGCCGGTTTTATGCTGCTCGCTTCCGGGTGCGCCTATATTGCTAATTCGCCCGGCACCAAGCCTTCCGTGACGCCGCCAAAGCTGGTAAGCCCCCCGGGGCAAAAGCAGTTTTGGAATAATGCTAAACTGTTCGGCCCTGTTCCGGAAAGATACCAGAATGAGGGCGATAAAGAATGTGCCGCGCAGGGAAATGGCAAAGCCATCGGTTATCATCCCAATCCAAAAGATTATTATGGCAAGTATTTTGGCAAAAGGGGCTATCTGTGCGCGTTCCATTGACGCCGGCCCAGGCCGGTATTCCGGGCCTTGCGGCATCGCGCGGCCCGGCGCGCCCATCTCAACAGCCAGGCCGTATGCTCACCCGCCGCGCGTTTTGCCGCCTTAATCGACAATCTCAATATTCACCAACCGGCTGTCGGCGCGCCCGCGATCGTCGATCGCCCGGATGCGGTAGCGCCCGCTGTTGATGGGCCGCCAATCAAGGGCCGTTTTGCTGGCGGAGCTGCCGAGATAGATATCATCGGCAAACCAGTACACCCGGTTGCTGTCGGCATCCGTCACCGCATTAAACGAAATCCGGTCGCGCCCCGGCTGTGATTGCCTCAGGGTATAGGTCGTGTTCTTTAACGGCGACGTAATCCGCGGCGGATTACCGCTGACGTCCACGCCGCCATCCTGGCAGTGATTCGCCGGCGGTTTGCGCTTGGGCAGGCCGGCCTGGGCAAAGACGTTCGCCAGATCCGACGGCCAGAACTCAAACACCTCGGTGCGGGTCTTATCTTCATCGTAAGGCGGGCAGGCCACGTCGCCGGTCAGTTTATCCAGCCGCACCGGGCGATACACCGTATCGACCTTGATTGGCGACTTGCCGGGAATAAACCAGGTTTTGCCTGTTTGCCGGCACCACGGCGTCGGTAAATCCCCGCTGGCGAGGCAGATATCGACCCGTTTCAGCTGCTTTGGAAACGGCTGCTTCGGTTCCTGTAATGAGGGATAACTGGCGTTAATGCCGTCGATTATGTTGAAGAACAGCGGCGCGGCCGCTTGCGCGCCGACAAAGACATTATTGCCGGCGCCGTCGAAATTCCCTTCCCATACCACCAGGACGTAAGGGCCGAAAATCCCGACGCTCCACGCATCGCGAAAGCCCCAAGAGGTGCCGGTTTTCCAGTAGACCGGTAACGATGCGGGTTGTTGAGCCAGCGTATCGCCGGGACGGCGGTGTTGGCGCAGCATGTCGAGGGTGATGAAGCTGGCTTGCGCGCTGAGTAACCTGACCGGGGCGGAACGCGGATCGGTTTTTTGCATCCGCAACGCTTGCAGCTCGCCGCGATTCGCCAGTAGCGCATACAGTTTTGCCAGTTCCTGCATCGTCACCTCGCCCCCGCCCAATACCAGCGCGAGGCCATAGTGGTTCTCGCTGGACATATCGGCAATGCCGGAGAGCCGCAGGAACTGATAAAACGACGGCTGCCGGAGCTGCGAAGCGACGAACACGGCGGGAATATTGCGGCTGAAGTTCAGGGCATCCGTCGCGGTGACCGGACCGAGAAAGCGGCGGTCGAAATTCTCAGGGGCATAGGCGCCAAACGCCGAGGGCACATCCTTGAGGATAGTCATCGGATGCAGCACGCCCTGCTCCAAGCCCAGCGCATAAATAAAGGGTTTGAGCGCCGACCCCGGCGAGCGTTTAGCGTTGGTGCCATTCACCTGTCCCTGAATGCCGCGGTTGTAATAATCCGCCGACCCGGCCAGCGCGCGTATTCCCATATCGCGGGTATCCACCAGCAGCACGGCGGCATTATGGATGCCCCGGCGCTCGTTGCGGGTGATAAACGCGGTTACCTGCCGCTCGACGAGCCGCTGCAAGCCGGCGTCCAGCGTGGTGTCGATACGGGTATCGGTGCCGATATAGCGCTGGTTTTGCTGGCGCAGCTGCTCGATAAAATGCGGCGCGATAAACGGCAGCCGCTCGGGCTGGCGCAGCGCCAGCGGCAGCCTGAACAGCGCGCCCTGGCTGGCGTCGACGCCGTAGTGCCGCTGCCAGCGCTGGAACAGCCGGTTGCGCGCCTGCGAGAGCAAGGCGCCCAGCACGCCGGCGCCGGCATCGATGCGATAACGCGGCGACTGCGGCAGCACCGCCAGCGTCAGCGCTTCCGGCAAGGTCAGATCTTGCGGCGCCTTGTCGAAATAAATCAGGCTGGCCGCCCCGATGCTCTCTATATTGCGGCCATAGGGGGCGCTATTCAGGTAGGCTTCGAGAATATCGTGTTTGGAGTAACTCAGTTCCAGCTGCGCCGCGCGCAGGACCTGCATGATTTTGCCCGACGGCGCGCGGGTATTGAGATGCCAGCGCATGCGCGCCAGCTGCATGGTGATGGTCGAGCCGCCCTGCATTTTACCGCCCGCGACATAACTGCGCCAGAACCCCCGCGCCAGGCTGAACGGGTTGAAGCCGGGGTGGAGGTAAAACCAGCGGTCCTCATGCAGCAGCAGGCCTTTGACCGCCAGCGGGGAAACCCGCTCCAGCGGGGTCCATAAACGGTAGCGGTCGTCGCTGGCGAGGGCGATACGCATCAGCGTACCCTGCCGGTCATAGTAGACCGACGATAAAGGTTGCCCCCGGGAAAGCGGCGGATGAGGCCACAACCGGCATGCCAATACCAGCAACGCCAGTAAAAAAACCGCCATGGCAATGTTTTGCAGCCGGCGTTGCGCGGCGGCGGATAACACGGGAAAGAGGTTCATCTCAATACCCAGGGCGGTTTACGCCCCGGTCCTCCATGGCGGGGCGCTGACCGCGGCATATTATTGTTTAGCCGCCGCGCCGACCAGCAGTTTTTGGCCGCCGATGGACTGCGCCTGGACGTCACGATCATACATGGCCTCGCCATAAGCCGGCGGGATGACAAAGCTGCCGGTGTTGGTGGCTTTGATCTGATAGACAAACTCCTGCGCAACGGGGCCGGCGCTGCCGTAAATAACGACACGATCTTCGCGGATATCGCTGTAATCCGGCGCCCAGGTGGACCCGGAGGCCGCCAGCGGCGATTGCCAAGACGGCGGCGCGTTGGCGTCGCCGTTCTCGTCGGCGTCCCCATCGCCCTGGCCGGACGCCGGTTCCGGCGGCGTTTGCTGCACCACTTCAAATCCGCCCGGCAGCAAATCGACAATCGCCAGATTGCTTTGCCCTTCTTTGGCGTTGGCGCGTATGTTCAGATGCACGCTTACCGTCTGTCCCAGCGTTACCCGGGTTACCGGCTTGCCCTGGTCATCGGTGTAACTGCGGGTGATTTCCAGGCCGCGCGCTATGGCTTTTTCCGGCGCGGCCAGATCGTAGCCGGCCTGCGTCACCACATACCAGGCCGGCGCGTCATGACCATTTTCAACGCGAATCGCTTGCGCATCGGCGGTAAAATCGCCTTTGGCCAGCCACCCCTGCATGCTGGAAATCAGCTTGGGCCCGACCTGTTTATCCGCGCTGATTTGCGTGATTTTCAGCGCGCCCGGTGCCGTGGCCTGTGCCGCCGCCTGCGCGGAGTAACTCTCCAGCGCCAGAATACTCATCGCCGATGAATAGGTGGTGTAGCGCTCCTCCTTCAGCGCCCTGATCATATTTTCCAGCACCTGCGGCGGAATCGAGGACACTTTTTCCGGGAAGTGACGGGTGATGAGATACAGTCGCGTCGCGTCCTGTACCAACGGGTCGAAATAAGCCTGGGTCCACCAGGCTTTTCCATATGCGTTGCCCAGTTGCGTCCAGGTCGGCTGCAACAGCGCATTGGCTTCATCGTCCATTTTCAGCAGGCGATAAGCCGACGCCAGATACAGCGCGCCGAGATCGGTTTTCCAGCTGTCGGGGTACCGCTGCTGTAAAGCGTCCTGTACCGACGCCAGCGAACTGGTGGTGATTTCCCCCTGCCGGGTCAGCAGATAGGACGCCCACGCGCGCAGGCGCAGAGTATACAAGTCGTCATGCTGGTTGGCGGCCAGCGCGCGCAGCGCCGCGTTCGCCTCGTCCAGCATACCGTCCGGCAAGGCATATCCCGCGTCTCTCGCTTCCAGCAGGGCTTGCACCACATACGGGGTTACGAACGGATCGGTTTCCGGCGACGAGCGCCACATGCCGATCGCGCCGCTGCCGTTTTGGCGCGAACGCAGCACCGCCAGCATGTTTTTCAACTGCTTACCGTTTTCCGCCTGGCTTTGATTGCCGTTGATTTCCGGGTGCGCGCCCGCGAGAATCAGCGGAATCGAGCGGCTGACGATCTGCTCGGAACAATAATACGGATAATCCGCCAGATATTGCGACAACCCGCTGGCCAGCACCAGCGGCGAATTGGAGACCGCCGCTTTACGCACCGCGTAAGCATCGAACATCCGGCGCAAACCGGCGATATCCTGGCTACGGCCGCTCATGCGTCCCATGATGGACTGGGTGCGAAATGGCATGGCCGGACGCACCGAGATACTGAGCGTGCGGCGGCTGGCTTTGTCGGTACCGGCGTCATCCCGCACCTGGGCGTCAAACACCAGCGGCGCATCGCCCGGAACGGCATTGGCGCGCAGGCGGAAGCTGATGGCGCCTTCGTGTTTTTCGGCAAGCTGGAGGTCGCGATCCGCGCCGCCGACCACGCTCAGCTGCGGTGGAACCGTGAGATGCACCGCAATCGCCGCAGTTTTGCCGTTCAGTCCTTCGAGGTTATTGCTGACGCCGACGCTGACATCAAATTCATCGCCCGGGGCCACCATCGCCGGGACATTCGGCGTCATGATGACGTTGTCGCGCACGACGGCCGAGGTTTGCGCTTTACCGATTTTGTCCGGCGTTACGGAAATCGCCATTACGCGGATTTTGCCGTTGAAGTAATCCGGCACCTGATAATCAAATCGCTTCTCGCCGTTCACGTCGGTAATGCCGGACCAATACGCCACCGGCTTGTCGCGCTGACGTTTGAACGGATTGACGTTAAGATCCAGTCCTTCGCCGCCGTCACCGCCCGGCGCGGCCGCCAGTTGCATCAGCTTGCTGAACTCCGGCAGGATCAGGTCGAGGATTTGCGCGCTCTTAACGCCCAGCTCACGTTTGCTGAAGAAATACTCGAGCGGATCCTTCAGGCGATAACGCGCCACCTGCAAAATGCCCTCGTCGACGGCGAACAGCGCAACCTGCTGCGGGCCGTCGGTAGACACCGTCATCGCCAGGTTTTCGCCCGGTTTAATCACTGCCGGCACCGCGACACCGAGGCTGTTCTGACGCGCCTTGGTGCTGATTTTAAACGGCATGACGCCGTAGCTCAGCGGGCTCATAAAGATTTCATTGGAATTCACATCACGCACAAACTGCACGTTGATGTAGCCGTTACCCTCCATGCCCGCCGGAACGCGGATTTTCTGCACCGAACTGGTGGTATCGGTATGGAACCACTGCCAGCTGTAGACTTTGTCTTTTTCAATGGTTATCAGCCCGCTGCCGGTGTACGGCGCGTTAATCGACACCTCGATGTCCTCCCCCGCCGCGTATTCCGCCTGGTTCAGCTTCAGCGTCAGTTCCGCGTTGCGATCCAGGGCGCGGCTAAGGTTAGCGTTGCCGGCGACGCTATAGGCGATGCGGTTCAGCGCCTTGCCCCGCGCGTCTTCAATCACCAGCACAAAGTCGCCCGGCCGGCCGGTGGCAAGTTTGAGATCGGCGCCCTGCTCGGTCAGCGCCAGCGGCTGTTCAGACAGCCGCACTTCCTTCATTTTCGATTGATATTTATAGACGCCGGAATCCTGCCGGGTCAGCACGGAAATGTATTTCTGCTCGATCAGCGCGGCTTTCAACGCCGGCGGCGCGATCCGCCGGAGCGAAGGGTCGACGGCGATGACATTCAGGTGACGGACGGCGTCACGATTGATGTAGCCCAAATCGCCGTCCGCCTTCACCCCGACCAGGTAATCGTACGGCGACACCAGAACGCGCGCCGTGGCCGCGACGGAACGGCCGCCGCCGGCCACAAAGGCTTCCGCTAGCAGCTGCAATTGATAGGTCGCGTCGGCGTATGACGTCAGATCCAGCGGAATAGCCGCCGCGCCGTTTGCGTCGGTCTGGCGGTCCTCCAGCGCGGTCTCAAACCCATCGCTGTTCTGGCGATCTTCGTAGAACGCGTAGTCCGGGTATTGATCAAAGCTCGGATACATCGGGCGCAGCGTCAGTTTCGACGTGACGCGCCGATCCTGCGCCGGGGTCCCGAACAGGTTCTGCACATCGATATTGGCCCGCAGTTCCGAGGGTTTGACCCAGCCCTGCCGGCGATCCGGCGTCAGCTGCAGTTTCACTTGCAACTGATCCGGCTCGAACGCTTTCACGTTCACCGCGGTATGCCCCAGCAGCGTCGACGACGCGTCGTCTTTGCCGACCAGATACAGATAGACGTTCCATTCGCCGGTGGGGGAATTATCGTCGGTGGTATAACTCAGCTCGTTGAAACCGCCGGCGCCCAGCGTCAGCGGAATGGTGCTCATCAGCTTGTCGCGCGGATCGTGGATTTCAGCGCGCACCGGCACGCCGGCCAAGCCGATGCCCCAGTCGGCGGCACGGGTAATCAGGCCGATATGAAAGGTCTCCCCCGGGCGATAAACGCCGCGATCGGAGAACAGATAGCTGTTCAGCGTACGCGGATCGTTCGGGGTTTCTTCCCCGTCGACGTCAAAGCGCGAGAAATCGAGACCGCGGTCATTGTTGCTATCGGCCGGCAGGAAGGACACATCGCCCTCTTTTTCCACCAGAAACATGACCGGCGCGCGCTCGCTGGTGTAGACATCCAGCGCGGGAAAACGCACGTGGCCGTCGGCGCCGGTGGTCCGGGTCAGCAGCGTGACGCCGTTTTTGGCGATAACCGACACCTTGGCGTTGGCGACCGGCGTACCGCTATGAATCGACTGCACAAATACATCGCGGGTTTTATCCTGCGCGCGCTTGGCGATAATGCCCAGATCGGTGACGACCACAAAGCGCGAATCCCCCGCCGCGGCCTCCTCTTCGTGCTGGTCATCGTCCTGGTACAGGTTGCCGTCGTCAGCGGCCGGCGTCGCCTGCTTTTTGTTGGGATCCCACTCCGTAAGCGTCAGCAGGAAGACGCCGCGATGCGAGCGCGGATCGGTGGAAAGATAACGGGAGAGATCAACGCCCTGATAATTTACCTCCCCCGGATGGCCGCTGTTCACCGCCGCCTGATAGGTAAAGCGCTCGGTAAAATACTCATCATTCAGGCGGTTGAAATCCGCCGATGAATACTGCCGGCTCTTGAACGACACAATGTGCTGTAGCTGGCTGGGAATCACCCGTTTGATATCGAGACGCAATCCCGGCACGTTACGCGCGGCTAAGCTGATTTGCCTGTCGCCGTTCACCGACAGCAGCGAGCCTTGCGACACAAATTGCAGGGATTTGGGATACTCCGGCACCGGTACGACACGGTAGACTTTTTCCGGCATTTTATAGCCGCCGGCAGAAACCAGAACGTTGTCGATTTCCACCAGCATGGCGCGGTGCGCCGGGGCATCGAAACGAAAGCTGAACTGCGGCTGGAACTCGTTTTCGGCGTCATTAAGCTGGACATCCACGGGCGAGGACTGCGCGAGCACGTTATTTTCAACGTTCCCGATCTCCCAGTTGGCGTAGTCATCCGGGCCGGCGGCGGCGTCTCGATCGTTTGGATTGTGCTGCGGCAGCAGCCAGACTTTCACCGCGCGGCGCAGGTCTTTATCCTTTACCGCATCGCTGAAGGCTAGAATCAACGCGCGCTGGCTGCTGGCGCCATCGGCATCAACGATCTGCGCGCTGGCCTCTTTAACCGCCAGGCTGTAGAGCGTCGGCACGGAAACCGTCGCGCCGCCGGGCTGCGCGGTGGCATTGGACGGCACCGCGGCTTTCACGCCCGCGCCGATGGCGATACGCACCGAACCGCCGTGATCCAGGGGTTGCAGCGGTTCGGAGTGCACCCAGGCGTTGAGCTTTTTCTGGTCATAGACCACGGAATAACGCAGTTTCGACCCGGACTTGGCGTTACCTTCAAGCAGATCCAGGGCAATCCGTGTTTCGAAACTGGCGGCATCCACCGGCGCGTTGAATGTAACGTTAAAAATCGCGCTGCGTTTTTGCGCATCCTGCGGGTCCTGAAAATACTCGGCTTCGCCAAGCTGATAGCCGAACGCCGGCGCGCTGAAGGCGTACCGCCTGGTCGCCAGCGTGGTTTGCGGCGCGAGCAGGACGTCCGGGGTGAAATTCACTTCATATTCGGCGCCCATCGGCAGCGGATTTTTCGGCGTGAAGACTAACCTATGGTCGTTCACCCATCGCCACTCGCCGGCGACGGCCGGTTTGAGCGCAATGCCTTTTGCGACGACCTTGCCGACATCGCTCAGCGGCGCGGCGGCGTTGCTGAAATTGAAGATAGCCTGCTGCGGCGCGGCTTTTTGCGCCGCGTAATTCACCGCTTCCGGGCCGCTGACGCTGACGCTGGTTTGCTCAGGCACCATCGGCGCCGATTCGATGAGCTGCGGCCGGTTCAGCCACCAGTGCCAGCCGTAAACGGCCGCGCCCGCGGCGCACAGCAAGACCAGAATCGACAGGCTGACGGCGAGCGGGTGTTTATCCGCCCCGCCTTCCATATGCCCGACGCCGCGCTTGAGCCCACGGGACAGCGCCGTCCACCAGGCAGGGGCGCGCCAGTGGATATTGCCGACTAACGGTTTCATGATGCGGCCGAGCAGACCCAGGAGAAAAGCCAGCGCGCGCAACAGGCCCTTTATCAGTATAAAAGGCAGGCGCAGCAAAAATCTGAGTACATCCATTTGTAGCGATACTCCCCATCCCTATCAGCGTTATTGATACTTTAGCGAAAAATAGGGGTAAAAAGTGATTTACGCAGAGTATTTTGGCGGCCGTTCACGTTGTTTCTACAAATCGCGCTCTTTTTGTGCCCGCTGCCGGTCATAATATTCATATTCGGCGGCGATGATTTCATCAAGCAACGAATCGACGTCGGCTTTATGGGTATCTTCGGCGAACTGCCCGGTCAGGAGGGTTTCCGGGGTCAATTTACCGTCTTCATATAATGCCCAGATTTCCTTCGCATAGCGGGTTTCCAGCAACCGCGGCGCGAACCGTCCGTAGTATTCGGTCATATTATTTACATCGCGCCCGAACATCGCGGCGGCAAGATTGTTCGCCGCGGCATCGACGGCCTGGGGCAGATCGATAATCACCGGCCCGTCGGCATCCATCAGCACGTTAAATTCGGATAAATCCCCGTGGACGATACCCGCGCACAGCATCCGCACGATATTGCGGATCATGACGGCGAAATCGGCCACCGCCTCTTCTTCCGTCAGGATCACGTCGCTCAAACGCGGCGCGACCACGCCCTCGGCGTCGGTGATAAGCTCCATCAGCAGTACGCCGTCCAGGCAAATATAGGGCTGAGGTACGCGCACGCCGGCTTGCGCCAGGCGGAACAGCGCATTGACTTCCGCCGTCTGCCAGGAGTCTTCCTGCTGTTTGCGTCCGAACTTCGAGCCTTTTTGCATCGCGCGCGCGTTGCGGCTGTTACGGACTTTGCGCCCTTCCTGATATTGCACGGCCTGTTTAAAGCTGCGTTGCGTGGCTTCTTTGTAAACTTTGGCGCAACGAATCTCTTCACCGCATAACACGGTGTAAACGTCGGCCTCTTTGCCGCTGCGCAGGCGACGGACCACAGAGTCTATCAGACCGTCATCCACCAGCGGTTGGATTCTATTTGGAATTTTCATGCAGCCTTGTACCCTATTTCAGCGCTTGAGGGAATGACCGGCGCAATATTCTTGCGCAGCCCGATACCTTTTGCCGCACTGATTAGTAGCATTATCCATTATCTCTTTATGCCCAGATGGACGCCATTATGCCACATTATTTATCGATGCTGGGCGTTATGCGCGCATTCCCCCCACCTGCCGACAAATGTTTCGTCACAAAGCGCAACATCGGCGGGACGCCGCGGCGGGGGAATTAACTTAAATCAACGTTTTTGCTGCCGCAGAGCCAGGTGATAATAAAGCCGGCGGCATAGGACACCAGCAGCCCGGCGCTATAGACCAACATCCCGGCATAGATGCCCTGCGCGGACGTCATCAGCGGGATGGACAGGATACCGGAAGGACCAAAAACGGTATTGAGGCCGACCGGTAATCCCAGATAGGCGACGGCGCCCAGGAAGAACCCGCCGACGGCGCCGCCAAGACAGGCGGTGACAAAAGGTTTTACCCTGGGCAGCGTGACGCCGTAGATCAAGGGCTCGCCAATGCCGAGGATGCCCGGGATAATGGCGCCCTTGATCTGGGCGCGCAGCAGCGAACCCGTTTTCGCCCTGACGTACAGCGCCATTGCCGCCCCCACCTGTCCCCCGCCGGCCATGGCCAGGATTGGAAACAGCGAATTAAACCCCTGGGCATCCATCAGGGCGAAATAAACCGGGACAAAACCCTGGTGAATGCCGAACATCACCGCAAGCAGGAACAGGCCCGCCAGGACGGCGCTGCCGAACGGGTTGCCGTTCAGGTGCAGAAACAGCCATGACATGCCCTTATACAGCGCCCCGCCGGCCGGCATGATCACCACAAAGGTCACCGCCCCCATGATCAGCAGGGTGATGACGGGGGTCAGAATCATATCCAGATTATCGGGCATCACCCTGCGCACCCTGCGCTCGACCCAGGCGCCCATGATGGTGGCGATCAGCACGCCGATAATGCTGCCCCTGGGATCGATGGGCAGGCCAAAGAAGCTGTCGATACCGGAATAATACCCGACCCTGGCGTCCGGGACGTAACCCAGGACAAACAGCGAGGCGATAATGGCGCCGTTCACTCCCGTGCCGCCAAACGCCTTTTGGGCGTTATGGCCTATCAGGATGCTCAAAAAAGCGAACAGGCCTTTACTGAACACTTTCATATAACCGATGATGCCGATAAGCCAGGCATTGGGCGACGCAACCCCGATAACCAGGCTTTGCTCCAGCAGGGTGGCGATCCCCAGCAGTAATCCGGCGGCGATAAAGCCGGGTATAAGCGGCGTGAAGATGGTGGCGAAGCGGGTGAAAAAGTGATGCAGGGCGCCGCTCTGGCGTGATTTAAGCTGCCTTTTATTCTGCGCGGCGATAGTGATGAGATCGCCTGCGCCCTCGTCGGCCTGCGGCTCCACGCGGCTTAGCGCAGCATTCATGATATCCGCCGCGGTTTGCGCCTTGCCGGGGCCGAGCACGATCTGTAGCTGATCATCCCCCTCGATCACCCCCAGCACGCCGGCGATTTTTTTCAGCGCCGCGCCATCAACGCGCGCGCTGTCTTTCAACGTGAGCCGCAGCCGCGTCATGCAGTGGCCGCAAACCGCGATATTATTCCCCCCGCCGACCAGGGCCAGTATCTGTTCAATCATTGCTGTGTTGATTTTCGCCATGCGCATGGACACCTGTGCTGAAAGACCGCCCGGTTAACACCGGTGCCGGGCTTTAGCATCATGCCGCCGTCTGGTGATGCAATCAATTCACCTCATGAACATTTTTGTTCATGCCGCCGCCGCGGTCAGGACATGATCAGGCCGCCGTCGATATTAATGGTTTGCCCGGTCAGGTAGCGGGCATCGTCGGAGGCTAAAAACGCCACCAATCCGGCGACGTCCGCCGGCTGCCCGGCCCGTTTCAATGGAATGCCGCGTACCCACTCCGCCATCAGTTCGCCTTTACCGTAGCGCTTTTGGTCGGTACTGAGGATTTCGCCCCAGACCCGGTCGTTATACTCCCACATCTCGCTTTCAATAATGCCGGGGCAAAACGCATTGACCGTAATATTATGCGGCGCCAGTTCATGGGCCAGGCTTTGGGTGATGCCGATGACCCCCATTTTGCTGGCGGCATAGTGCGGCGTATAGATAAACCCCTGCCGTCCCTGGCCGGAGGAGGTATTGATCAGGCTGCCGTACCGCTGTTTCACCATGATTTTCGCCGCCTCGCGGCAGCATAACCATACGCCGGTGGTATTTACCGCCAATATGCGCTCAAAATCGCTTTTCGGCATCGAATCAAAATAATCGATGGTGATGACGCCCGCGTTCTGGATGGACACCTCCACCGCGCCGAATTTCTCCAGCGCCTGCCGGTACAGATCCCGCACCTGCGCCTCGTCGGTCACGTCGACCCGCAACGGTAAAATGTCCGCGCCGTATTGTTGCCGCAGCCGATCGGCGGTGGCGAATATCCGTTCGGCGTCCGAGACCATCACCAGATTGGCGCCGTCGCGGGCGAAACGTTCGGCGATGCCGGCGCCGATGCCGCGACAGGCGCCGGTAATCACCACGGTTTTACCACTGAAATCTCGTTTCATCATGTTATCTCCACGTTGTTGGCGACGACATCCGCCGCGCGCCGGAATGGATCCGCGCGTTCAGCCGGCGCGGCGCTTAGCCATGGCTGGCCTCAGACATCGCCTGCTGCGCCGCCTGCTGCTTTTTTTCGTGGCGGCGCATCAGCGTGACCTTGCTTTGCAGCCGCTGCTGGAACTGATCGATTACCACGGCGGTGACGATCACCAGGCCCTTGATCACCATTTGCCAGAATTCGCTGACGCCCATCATCACCAGGCCGTCGGCAAGAAACACGATGACAAAAGCGCCGATAATGGAACCGAACACCCGCCCGCGTCCGCCGGATAGCGCCGTGCCGCCGAGCACCGTGGCGCCGATGGCGTCCATCTCGAACATGTTGCCGGTCATCGGATGGGCGGTTTGCAATTGCGAGGCCACCACCAGTCCCACCAGGGCGGCGCACAGGCCGGAGAAGGCATAGACGAAAATCTTCACTTTCACGATGGGCACGCCGGCCAGGCGCGCCGCCGGCTCGTTGCCGCCGATGGCGTAGATATAGCGTCCCAGCGGCGTTTTTTTAGTCAGGTACATGCCCAGCAATACGATGGCGATCATCAGCCAGATCGGGTTATACACACCCAGCAGGGTGCCGGAACCCAGCGTGGCGAAGCCGGTATTGCCCAGGGCCGCCAGGCCCGACAGGTTGGGAAAGGTTTTGCCGTCGGTGGTGAGCAGCGCCGCGCCGCGCGCCACATACATCATGCCCAGGGTGCAGATAAAGGGCGCCACCCCCAGCCGGGTGATCACCACGCCGTTGATCGCGCCGATGACCGTACCGGCGAGCGCCACCACGATAATTGTCTCCACCACGTTTAAAAACAACAGGTTGTCGCCCCATAGCGGGATGCCGAGGGTGAGCAGCGCGCCGCCGATCATGCCGCACATCCCGGCCACCGCGCCGACCGACAGATCGATGCCGCCGGTGAGGATCACAAGCGTCATGCCCACCGCCAGCAGGCCGGTGATGGCGACATGCTGCGTCATAATCAGCAGGTTCGAGGTGGTGATAAAGTTCGGCACCATGGCGCTGAAAAAGCCGATGACGATTAGCAGGGCGATAAAGGTGCGCGCCTTGAGCAAATACATATAAACGAGATATTTTCGGCTTTGCATAACCTGTCCTTAATCATGAGGCGTCGAAGCGCGGATAAGCGTTTCCCGGTTTACCCCGGCGCGTGGCAGGTCGGCGGTGATTTTACCGTCGGCCATGACAATGACCCGGTCCGCCAGTTGCATCACTTCGTCCAGTTCGGACGAGGAGAACATCACGGCCAGTCCCTGCTGCGCCATGGCGCCGATCAAATGATACACATCGGTTTTCGCCCCCACGTCGATGCCGCGGGTGGGTTCGTCGAGGAATACCACCTGCGGCTGGGTCAGCAAGGCTTTGCCCAGCACCACCTTTTGCTGGTTGCCCCCGCTCAGGGAGGTGACCGACAGATCGACATCGCTGACTTTGATGGCCAGTGTATCGATCATCCGCCGCACCGCACCGGACTCCTTGTCATTGCGGATCGGCAGCAGCGTTTGCCAAAAGCGTTTGCTGCGCAAACTGGAGAGGGTCATATTGGCTTTGATCGACAGCAACTGCACCAATCCTTCCGCCTGCCGGTCCTCGGGCACCAGCGCCATGCCCAGCGCCAGGCGCCGGCGGAACGAAAGGTGTTCGATGCGCCGGCCGCCGAGGGTTATCTCGCCGGCATCGGGTTTAAACACGCCGAGCAGCGTCTTGAACAGCTCAGTGCGCCCGGCGCCCAGCAGCCCATACACGCCCACCACTTCCCCCCGGTGCAGGGTCAAACCGACGCCGTTAAGGGCGTAGCCGCCATTTTGATGCAGCAGCGTCAGGCCGCGGGCCGCCAGGACCTCCTCCCCTTTCACCGCCGGGCTGTAATCAAAATGCTTGGCTTTTTCCCCCACCATGCTGGCGATGATCCAGGGGATGCTCGCCTGGGCGATTGCGCGCTCGGCGACGAATTTGCCGTCGCGCAAGACCGTAATGCGATCGCCGATGGCCATCAGTTCCTCCAGCCGATGGGAGATATAGATAATGGTGACGCCGCGGCGCTTAAGCTGTTCGATAACATTGAACAGCACCTTGACCTCGGACTGGCTCAGCGCCGACGTCGGTTCGTCCATGATAAGCACCCGCGTGTCTTTTGACAGCGCGCGGGCGATCTCCACCAACTGCTGGTGGCCGATCGCCAGCTCCTCCAGCGGCGTGAGCGGATCGACATCCAGCTCCAGGCGTTCGAGCAGCGCCTTCGCCAGCTGATACTGGTAAGTCACATTAATGCGGCCGCGCTGGAAAAACTCATTGCCGATAAAAATATTGTCCATGACCGTCATGTTGGGAAACAGATTCAGTTCCTGGAAAATAATGCTGATACCCAGTTTTTCCGCCTGATGGGTGGAGCCGAGCGCCACCGGCTGGCCGTCGAGCAGGATTTGACCGCTGGTGGGGGTTTCGACGCCGGCCAGCATTTTCATCATGGTGGATTTACCGGCGCCGTTTTCACCGATCAGCACGTTAACCTGGTTGCGGTAGACCCGATAATCAACATTATCGAGCGCCACCACGCCCGGATAGAGCCGCGATACGCCGCGGGTTTCGATAATGACCGGCGCGCCCTGGCGCAGGGAGGCGCGCGGCGTAACCCGATCGTTGACATAATGGGACCGGGGTTCGGCGGCGGCGGCGGTGCGTGGGTTTGCCATGGCGCTCTCCTTATTGCGTAATCTTAACCGGCGTGATGAGCAGCGGCGGTTGCGGCGTATCAAAGGCGCTGAACACCCCGTACACCGTTACTTTGCCGCCGACGGCAAAGGTCTGTTTCGCCACGGTGTTGATGGCCTGCTGGTTAATGGCCTTGCTGAAATCACCAAACAGATTCTGATCGTTAAAGTCGGCATAACTCAGCCCGCGATAGCTGTCGCGCAAATCGGTGCCGCGAAAGGTCGGGCCAATCTGCACGTTGACTTCCCCGGCCGCGTCGTCGCTCTTTATCACTATCTGACCGTTGCGGGAGGTGGTATTCACCTCGCTGATGGCGCCGGTCACCGAGACGGCAAACACGCAGGGATTTTCTTCCTGGCTGCGGTAGCCGAACTGCTGGCAGGCGGCGTCAAAATCCGTGGCATGGCCGATTTGCGTCAGCAGGCTGCCCAACGGCCTGGCGGAGGCGATCACCTGGGGCGCTATTTTCTGGTCGAATAACTGTGCCGCCTTGGCTACATTGGCGTTCGGCGGGTTTTTCAGCTCCGCCAGCTGCCGCTCCGACACGATGCGGCAGCCGGATAACGCCACGGCAACCAGCACCGCCCATAGCATGCGCGTTGACATCCGTTTTATCTCCTTACGCGCCCCGCGCAGCCACGGGGCGCGATACACATCGGTGACGATCGCCGTCGTTATTGCTGATAATTAAAACCGTTCACTTTATCGGCGTTGTTCTGTTTAATCAGAATGCCGCGGAACATGATGCGTTCCTTACCGCTATAGCTGCCTTTTTGCAGATACTGGTCAAGGATTTCCACGCCCTGGGAGGCGATGGCCTGTGCCTGGAGCATGACGCTGGCATAAAGATCACCGGCCTTGATGGCGTCGCGTTCATCGTTGCTGCCGTCAATGCCGACCACGGTGACATCTTTACGGCCCGCGGCTTTGAGCGCCGCTATCGCCCCCAGCGCCACCGGACCGTTGCCGGATATCACGCCTTTGATATCAGGGTGGGCCTGTAAGATACTGTCCATGATACGTTTCCCTTCAAGCAGGTTGCCTTTGGCGTCCTGGCGGGCAATCATTTTCATCTCCGGATACTGGTCGATGACATTGTGAAAAGATTTTGAACGCGTCACGCAATTGTTGTCGGCCAGGTTGCAGGTCAATTCGGCATAGCTGCCTTTTTCTCCCATTTTTTCGACGAATTCATTGGCCACATCGGAGCCGGCCTGGAAGTTATTGTGGGTGATCTGCGCCAGCGCCACGCCGTCCACCGGGATTTCCCGGTTGATAAGCACCACCGGCACGCCGGCGTCCTTAGCCTGTTTTACCGCCGCTACGCTTGCCTGCGAGTCGGCGTTATCCAGAATGATGCCCTGCACTTTACGCCCGATAACCAGGCTTATCAGTTCCCCCTGGCGTTTCACATCCTCGCCGTGGGACAGCACCAGGGTTTTGTAGCCCATCGCCTGCGCTTTGGCTTCGGCGCCTTTGGCCTCGGCGGAGTAATAGGGGTTATCAAGGGAGTTGACCAAGATGGCGATGGTGCCTTTCTCGGCGGCGAAGGCGTGCGGCAGATAACAACCCGCCATGAGGGCGAACAGGGTAAGATATTTTTTCATGATAAGGTCTCTCGTGATCATTGTTTTTTTACCGTGGGTACAACGGGTGCACAACGTGGTTGGCCTGAATTCGTCCTCCGGCGGGCCGGTTACCAAATGGTAAACCCGCCGTCAATCATCAGATCCGCGCCGGTAATCATGTCGCTGCCGTTGCTGGCGAAAAACACAATGGCGGCGGCGATTTCGTCGGTATAGGCAAAGCGTCCCAGCGGGATTAATTTTTTCATCTGCTCCCCTTTCTCCCCGCGCCAGGCTTTCTCGCCCATGGGCGTCAATACGACGGTGGGCGACAGGGTATTGACGTTAATGCGGTGCGGCGCCCACTCTTTCGCCATCACCTTGGTCATGCCCAGCAGGCCGGCTTTGGCAGAGGTATAGGCGCAATGATTATCGATGGCGATGGAGGCGGCCTGGGAGGCGATATTGATGATCTTCCCGCCGCGGCCGCGGGCTATCATGCTGCGGGCGGCGGCCTGCGCGCACAGGAACGGACCGGTGAGGTTTACCGCCAGATGTTTTTGCCATTGGTCGAAGGCGGTGTCGATTGCCGGCTCCAGCTGTACGTAACCGGCGCAGTTCACCAGGATATCGATCTGGCCCTGGCGCTGCTCCACCTGGTTAAACGCCTGCGCGACCTGCGCCGGGTCGCTGACATCGCATTCGATATAGCTGACCCGGTCCTCGCCCAATTCCGCCGCCGCCGCGGCTTTGCCCGCGCTGTCGAAAGCCGGATAAAGCAGCGCCAGCGCCGCGCCTTTCGCCAGCATCATGCGATTGGCGGCCATGGCGATGCCGCCCAGGCCGCCGGCGACCACCGCCACCTTGCCGGCCAGCGATTGCGCGGGGTCCACGCCATAGCGCAGATTGACGTCATACTGATTATCGTTCATCACGGGTCTCCATGGGTGAAAGGCCGTCGTCACAGCCGGTAAATGATGGCGATTTTCGCGCGCGGGGGTGGTTTAATTCATTTTCGAATAAAACTATATATTGTCATTTTGATCATTTATGAGGCCAGGATCAGGTTTCAAACAAAAACTGAATATGATGACATAAGCTTGTTTTTCAGCGTGTTATAAATTTGATGGCAAAATTGACCCTGATTAACCTGCTGAAATGTAGGATTTTTTAGCTATCTTTTTCCTGTTCATTTTCGAATGAAAATCAAAAAAAAGACAACCGACGCAACTCGCTTTCGCCTGCGCGCGACGTTACTATTTGCCGGTAAGCCTCGGGGGATGGAATACCGATAGGAGTATCATGATTGAAAAGCAAAAATGAGCAGTGGGCTGATATGCAGCATCGCCGCAGCAAAATACTGGAAATGATAAAAGAAGACGGCACCGTGTCGGTGAAAATGCTTACCGATACCTTTGACCTGACCGAAGCGACGATCCGTTCAGACTTACGCGTGCTGCAGCAGCAAGGCTATATCCAACGCTACCACGGCGGCGCGACGCTGCTGGACGGCAAGCAGAATACCCACGCGCTGCTGCTGGCGCGCCAGACCCAGCTTGGCGAAAAAGACGCCATCGGGCAATTGGCGGCCAGTTTTATCGAGCCGGGCGACACGATTATCCTGGATGCGGGCACCACCACCACGGCTATCGCCAATCATCTGAACCATATCAAAAAGCTGTCGGTCATCACCACCGCCGTCAATATCGCCCTGCAATTAGGCGGCGAGCCGGGGGTGAATATCCTGTTGACCGGCGGTACCTTTAAATTTCCCACCCTGTCGACTTCCGGCGAGAAAGCCGCCAGCTTTTTCGAAAATATGCTGGCGGAAAAACTGTTCCTGGCCACCGCCTGCATTTCACCGCGCGCCGGGCTGAGCTATCCCAGCGAAACGGACATCAAGGTGAAAACGGCGATGATCAATTCGGCCAATACGGTATTTGTGGTGGCGGACTCCACCAAGATCGATAAGGTCTCGATGTTCGCCCTGCCCTGTGAATGGCGCAAGATTCATTATCTGATTACCGACAGCGGCATTACCTCCGACGCAAAAGCCGCTTTCGAAGCCTTGGGCATCCAGGTACTGGTGGCGCAAACCGCCGGCGCGAGATCCTGATGCGCCGGGCGGCAAGCTTAAAGGCAGTCTCAGGTCTCAGGGGAGAATAAAACTGAGGAAAATTGAATGGTCTACGATCTTGGGCATCGTCATGTTATTGGCGTCTACTCGAGCGCTGTTTTTGATTTGACAGGGTCCGACGCGGTATTCAAAAGCCAGGGAGAGGAAGAATACCGGAAATTTCACGAGTTCCAAAGTCAAAAACGTCATGCAGCCGCACAATCCTAGCCCCTTAAAGGAACTTCTTGCCAGGATGGCGAAAATTCAATCCGTGGAAGAAAAGTATAAGATTCTACATCCGGGTTATGAAAATCGCCTGAGAATTTCCATAGTCACCGCCAGTAATGCGCCATCACATGAACGCGCCTTAAACACGTAGAAGAGCTGGGGCGTGATGGCGAATGACGCATTCTTTCTCGGCGGTATTGAAAAAGGCAAGGTATGAGGGGTACTGAAACCACACATTTTTTTCGATGATCGGTCTCCCTATCTTCTGACCGCCAGCGCGGTTGTTCCCTCCGTGCATATCCCCTTCGGTGTTATCAATCAAGCAAATTGACGCGATAAGACCTGCCGTACAGGTAAAGACCACTATCGCGCGTCCAGATACCTTTGCCGATTCCCGCTCGACGAACGTCCGTATGCGCGGGACCACGCCACTGTCCCGCAGGGTTTTCAATATCACCAGTCCCAAAGACGGCATAAGCGGATGAGATTGAAATTGATGCAAACCACCATTATTTAAACAGGTAGGGTCGCTCTTAGAAGTGTGTTTAGAGGCGCCTTGAAAAGCACCTTTAAAAGACTTAAAACAAGCGAAGCTAACAGGAGACTAAAAATGACCTTTACAATTTTGACCTCTACCGCCGCCAGTATTACTGAGCTAAAACGTAACCCGATGGGGACGGTCGCCGACGGCGGAGGCAACGCAGTGGCTATCCTAAACCGTAATGAGCCCGCGTTTTACTGCGTCCCCCCCGAGCTTTACGCTTATTATCGGGAACTGGCGGAAGATGACGAGTTAAACCGGATTGCTGATGAGCGTTTGGTTGACCCTGCGTTTATCAGCGTAAAACTCGATGAATTATGAATTAAAATTTGAAAAGCGGGCGCTAAAGGAGTGGCATAAACTGGGTAATACCGTGCGGGATCAGTTTAAAAAGAAACTTGCCGAGCGCCTTATGCAGCCGCATGTACCTTCAGCTCAGCTGCATTGCAGCAGCAACCGTTATAAAATTAAACTCCGGGCCAGCGGCTACCGGCTGGTTTATGAAGTTAATGATAAGGAAATCCTGTTGCTGTCATCGCTATAGGCAAGCGCGATAACGATGATGTCTATGCTGCGGCCGACAAGCGCTGAACATTTTTCTCTTAATGTATCTTCTCAATCCGGGGCAATCAAATTTATAAGACGAACCGCTATGCGATCAGGTCATGAACCAGGCTGCCGCAGGCTGGAAGATGAGCTCGATAATCAATAGACGCAACTATCACCCGTGGTTCATATAGCTTGATGTTTTGTGCTCTTTACCTCATTTCCTTCGCCACGCCTCTGCCAGAATACCCGACAACAACCTCATGATTTTCCAGGGATGCGGCAATGAGCGATATAGCACTGACGGTCAGCATGCTGGCACTGGTGGCGGTGATAGGGTTATGGATAGGTAACTGGCGTATATACGGCGTGGGTTTGGGTATCGGCGGCGTGCTGTTCGGCGGCATTATCGTCGGCCATTTCGCCCATACGGCGGGACTGAGCCTGAACGGCGATATGCTGAATTTTATCCAGGAATTCGGGCTTATCCTGTTTGTGTATACCATCGGCATCCAGGTCGGGCCGGGATTTTTCTCCTCATTACGCGTCTCCGGCCTGCGGCTCAATCTTTTCGCCATGCTGGTGGTGGTGTTGGGGATGCTGCTCGCGGCCCTGATCCATAAAGCGTTTAACGTCCCCCTGCCCGTGGTGCTCGGCGTGTTTGCCGGCGCGATAACCAATACGCCGGCCCTCGGCGCCGGTCAGCAAATTCTCACCGATCTCGGCACCGGTCCCGCCCAGATTAACCAGATGGGCATGGGCTACGCCATGGCCTACCCCTTCGGCATCTGCGGCATCCTGCTGACCATGTGGTTTATTCGCTTTGCATTGCGCATTAATGTCGAGCGCGAGGCGGAACAATTCGATAGCGCCAGCGGCGCCGGCCACGCCCAGTTGCAGACCATGAATATCCGTGTCGTCAACGCCAATCTCGAGGGGCTGGCGATGCAAGAGGTGCCGGTGCTCAACAGCAGCGAAATCGTCTGTTCGCGCTTAAAGCGCGGCGAGAGCTTGATTGTTCCGCTGCCGACCACCCTGATTCAACAGGACGATTTGCTGCACCTGGTGGGGTTGAAAAGCGATCTGGAGAAAGCGCGCCTGGTGATCGGCCAGCAGGTGGATACGTCGCTGTCAATGCAGGGCACCGACCTGCGCATGGAGCGGGTGGTGGTCACCAACGAAAAAGTCCTGGGCAAAAAGATCCGCGACCTGAATTTTAAACAGAAATACGACGTGGTGGTTTCCCGGCTGAACCGCGCCGGGGTGGAACTGGTGGCCGGCAGCCATGCCAGTCTGCAGTTCGGCGATATCCTCAACCTGGTGGGCCGGGCGGAGGCAATCAATGCCGTGGCCGCGCTGGTGGGCAACGCACGGCAAAAATTGCAGCAGGTGCAGATGCTGCCGGTGTTTATCGGCATCGGTTTGGGCGTATTGCTGGGCTCGCTGCCGCTGTACGTACCGGGCTTTCCCGCCGCGCTGCGCCTCGGCCTGGCCGGGGGACCGCTGGTGGTGGCGATTATCCTGGGACGCATCGGCAGTATCGGCAAACTCTATTGGTTTATGCCGCCCAGCGCTAACCTGGCGCTGCGCGAGCTGGGCATCGTGCTGTTTCTCTCGGTGGTGGGCCTTAAATCCGGCGGCGGTTTCGTGCACACGCTGATCCAGGGCGACGGCCTGTCGTGGCTGGGCTACGGGATCATCATCACCGCCGTTCCGCTGCTAGGCGTCGGCCTGCTGGCGCGCGTGGTGTTCGGGATGAACTATCTCACCCTTTGCGGCATGCTTGCCGGCTCGATGACCGACCCGCCGGCGCTGGCTTTCGCCAACGCCCTGCATGGCACCAGCGGCGCGGCGGCGCTTTCCTATGCCACGGTTTACCCGATGGTGATGTTCCTGCGCATTCTGTCGCCGCAGCTGCTGGCGCTTATTTTCTGGGTCTGACGGCGCGCCGCCGGCCGGGAGGGACGGGCGTACGCGGCACCCGCGTACGCCTGGCGCGGAGGCTAAACGCGTTACTGATGCGCCTGTCCGGTATTCGGCTCATTGGCCTTATTGGGGTCCTTGCGCTCCACCGTCGACGTCGCGTGGCGCAGTTTTGCCACCGCGTTGGCACTCACCGCCGGCGCGTCATTGCCCCAGGCGCCGCGGATAAAGCTGAGCAGATCCGCCGCCTGTTTGTCGTCCAGGCGCCAGCCGAAGTCCGGCATGGTCAGGCCCGTCACGGCGTCCCTGGTGACCGCCATTTTACCGCCATGCAAAACGATGCTGATTAACGACGACGGATCGTCGCTCAACACGACCGGATTGCGCGCCAGCGCCGGGAAAGTTTTGGCATAACCCCGGCCGTCGATACGGTGGCAGGCGGCGCAGTTGTCCATATATTCCTGCGCCCCCGGTTTGCTCATATCGCCCCGGATAAGCGCCGCGGAAGTGACATCATCCGCGTACGGCGCCGGCGCCGCGGCGGACGGCCGCAACGATTTAAGATAGACCGCCATCGCCCGCAAATCCGCGTCATTCAGGTATTGCGTACTGTGTTCCACCACATCCGTCATGGAGCCGAAGGCCGCGCTGGTATCGGTACGGCCGGTTTTCAGGAACATCGCCAGCTCATCCGCCGACCAGCGCCCCAGGCCGTCTTTGCCCGTACCGGTAAGATTGGGCGCATGCCAGCCCTCCAGCGTGCCGCCGGTCAGGTAGGCGTCGTCGGACTGATCCAGCGCCTTCTCCTGGAACGCGATGCCGCGCGGCGTATGGCAGGTGCCGCAATGCTCCAGCCCCTGCACCAGATAGGCGCCCCGGTTCCACTCTTCGCTTTGGCCGCGGTCCGGCTTGAACGCATCATCATCATGAAATACCCAGTTCCAGGCCGCCAGCGGCCAGCGCATATTCAGCGGCCAGGGGATATCGCTGTCGCGATTGGCCTGCTTCACCGCCGGCACCTGCTGCATAAAAAAATCATACAGCGCGTGCATATCTTCATCATTAATCCTGGCGAACGCGGTATAAGGCATGGCCGGGTAGAGGTGATGGCCGTCCTTCGCCACGCCTTCGCGCACCGCTTTGGCAAAATCCTCATAGCGGTAGTCGCCTATACCGGTGTCTTTGTCCGGCGTAATATTCGTGGAGTAAATCGCCCCCAGCGGCGTGGACATTTTCAGCCCGCCGGTAAACGGCTTGCCGCCGGCGGCGGTGTGGCAGGCCACGCAGTCGCCGGCGGTGGCCAGATATTGTCCTTTGCCGGCCGGCTGGCTATCGGCTGCCGCGTTGACCGCGGCCGGCAACAGCGCCAGCGCCAGCAAGGGAAGCGCTGCATTCCATAGAGTGCTCATCTCAGTCCCTTCCCTGTTAAGCCTGGACCAGCGGTCCGGGGTTGGCCAAATACTGCGTGCGAATCGCATTGGCGGCAAATAGCGCGGTGGCGCCGACAATACCGGTGGGGTTATACGACAGGTTCTGCGGGAAACAGCAGGCGCCCAGCACAAACAGGTTGGGGACATCCCAGCTTTGCAGGTACTTGTTCACCACGCTGGTGGCGGGATTATCGCCCATCACCGCGCCGCCGGTGGTATGAGTGGACTGGTAGGGCCGTACATCGTAGTGGGCGTTCATGCCTTTAAAACCCATTTCGTAATGCTCAGGCCCGATGGCCTTGGCGATTTCCTCCGCCTTGCCGCCGATAAAATGGGTCATTTTCAGCTCGTTGTGCTGCCAGTCAAAGGTCATGCGCAGCAGCGGCTGGCCGTGATGATCTTTATAGGTGGGGTCGAGATCGAGGTAGCACTGTTTATACGGCATCACCGATCCGGACGAACCGACGCTCATGGTGTGCAGGTAATTATCTTTGATCGCCTTCTTCCAGCCGGTTCCCCATTTTGGCGCCTGGTTGGAAATGCTCATCTGCTGGATGGGGCGCCCGCCGGTAATGGTGGCGGAAAGCGTGGCGCCGCCGATGAATCCCAGCCCGCCGTGGTCAAAGTTTTCCGCGTTGAAATCATCGATAAACGTACCGGTGGCGCCGGTGGCGGCAAAGGGATTGAAATGGGTGTCCGGGTCGAAGAACAACGCGACGCCGCCGTTCATCTGGTAGGCATAGTTACGCCCGACCACGCCTTCGCCAGTGGCGGGATTGTAAGGCTTGCCGATTTTCGACAACAGCAGCAAACGTACGTTGTGCAATTGGAACGCGCTCAGCACCACCAGGCTGGCGGGCTGTTCAACTTCCTGGCCGTTGGCGTCGATATAGGTGACGCCGGTCGCCCGGGTGCCGGCGGCATCGGTATTGACGCGCAGCACATGGCACTGGGTGCGCAGCTCAACGTTTTTATGCTGATAGAGCGCCGGCAGCACGGTGCTTTGCGGCGACGCCTTAGCGTAATTAAAGCAGCCGAAGCGCTCGCAAAAACCGCAGTAGTTGCACACCCCCAACTGAACGCCATAGGGATTGGTATAAGGTTCGCTGCACAGCGCCGCCGGCAGCGGAAACGGATGATAGCCCAGTTCGGTCGTCGCTTTGCTAAACAGCATGCCGGAATACTGTTGCTTGAGCGGCTTGGTCGGATACGGGTTCTGGCGCGGCGCCTCGAAGGGGTTGCCGCCGGCGATTTTGTCGCCCTTGAGATTGCCGGCCTGTCCGGCGGTGCCGCAAATTTTTTCGAACTTATCGAAAAACGGCTCCATCTCCGCGTAGGTAAAGGGATAGTCCTGCACCGTCATATCCTGGGGGATAAAATCCGCGCCGTACCGCTCAATCACGGTGCTGCGCATGCGCAGATCGGCCTCCAGGGGGCGCCACAGCATGCCGTTCCAATGCACACCGGCGCCGCCGACGCCGTCACCCGGCAGGAAGGAGCCAAAACGCCGGTAAGGCAGCGCGGTTTCGCTGGTGGTATGCCGCACGGTTACCGTCTCTTTTGACGCATTCTGAAAGAGCTTTAACCGGATACCGTAGGTCAATTCATCCATTATGCGCGGGTAGGCGAAATCGGGATAGGTATCGCGCTGCTCGCCGCGCTCCAGGGCCAGGATATTCAGGCCGGTTTCCGCCAGTTCCATCGCCATCAGCGAACCGGTCCAGCCGAAACCGACGATAACGATATCGACCGGGTCTTGTTTTATCGCCACGTCAGACGCTCCTTTTCCCTGAAATACTGACCGGTCCCAATGGATAGGGCTTATTGGGGTTGTCCATCGTCTGCTGGTAATCGGCGCGCGCGCCCGGGAACCCAATCAGCTTCCATGACGCCAGCGTTTGATTGCCGCCGTGCATGGGATCGGCCAGGTAACCTTCTTTGGCGTTGTCCAGCAACTGGGCAAAAAACAGCGCGCCCGGCACGTTAGCAAACGTCAGCTTGCCGCTTTCCAATTCGCGCAGCACGGATTCCTGCTGTTGCTGGCTCAGGGCGGCGAATTCTTTGGCAAAGAACTGCCGGCAATGATCGTTGACGGCCTTGATGCCGCGGCGATAGGTATCGCGCGGCGCCAGCGGGGACTGATAACCCAATTCGGGCGCGGCGTCGGCAAAAGGAGGCTGCATATACCAGAGATGGCCGTAACCGTAGGGCAACTCCATTTGCTTATCGATATAAACCGGAACGCCTTCACTTACCGCGCCCGGCCCATATTCATCGGTGGGAATCAGCCGGTCGACGGCGGCCAGGATAAAGCGCCATTCATCATTATTAAAAAAGGTGGGAACGTAGTGGGCGGAAACGCCAGCGGATGTGGCGGAGGTTGCCTGGCCGGCGAAGGAAACAAGGCCGCCCCCCGCCGCGGCCAGGGGAATAATCGACAGCGTTTGTTGCAAAAAACGCCGCCGTGAGGGGATGTCCTCATCGTTTTGCTTGCTCATAGATCTTCCATTAAGGGTGTTAATCAATGTGCTGAGCGCCACCGTCACCAGCCCGGTAACGTAGGGCGCTAATAATTATTTGTATGATAATTTTATCGCCAGAATAAGCGGAATTTTTGTCAGCACAAGTTATAAAAATGTTAACTTATGTAAACTTCAAAAACAGTTACCGGTAACACTTTTACTTTTTGCAAAATTAATAGATTGATATAAATACTTATTTTTCCCGGCTATCGCTGTGCGTCATGGGTTATTACCAAAACGTGCTATTGGCAAAACCGGTAATCTTGATTTTGGCGACAGGGGGGTTGAGCGGCGAGGATAAGCAGAATAGGAAATCCTTCTTATGTTTCCCCGCGCGGGCTTCGGGAGAGCGCGTGACGTGTGATGCCGGCGGTCACCGCCGGGCTGATGGCGCTATTCGATGCGAAACGCCGTGACAATCATGTGCCGGAGCTGTGCCGGCGGGTAGTCCAGCAGCGCATTTTTGCTGGTGGATTTTTCCAGGCACACCGCCAATTCTTCCGGGCTGAGCGGCAGGTCGTCCCGCCAGAAAGGGACAATGGCGTTGCGGGTGATAAATTCCTGCAGATAACGTTCCGGGTCGTCCCGACCTGCGGGAAGGACGCTGACGGCCAATGCGGCCATCAGTGCCCGCTGCCGGGGGTGGTCGCTGTCCGCCAGCAGTTGCAGAAACGGCAGCAGCAGCCGGCCGCAGACCTGGCCATGATGGTAGCTGCGCAAGGCACCGACTTCACCGGCGATGCCGTGGATCACGCCCAGTCCCGCCATGCTCAGCGTCAGCCCGCCCAGGTAGGAGGCCTGCATGATAGCCTCGCGGGCATCGGCGCTGCGGTTTAACGCCGGCCAGGCCCGCAGGAAAAGACGGATACCGGTAAGCGACATTTCGCGCGACAGGCTACTTGCCGTTTTGGACAGATACGCCTCGAACAGATGGGTGAACGCGTCGATGGCGCAGCAGGCCAGCACCGCATCCGGCGCGCCGGCCAGCAGTTGCGGGTCCAGGATGGCCACCTGCGGCACAAAGTTCGGGTGGCGCAGCGACGCCTTGACTTTATGGGTGCGGGTATCGGTGATCACGGCGTTTTGCGTCGCTTCGCTGCCGGTGCCGGCGGTGGTGGGAATGGCGATTAAGGGCAGCGTAGCGCCGCTCACCTTGGCGTCGCCCACCTTTTCCATATAGCGCAGCGCCGGCAAAGGATGCTCCGCCAGGGCGGCGAACGCCTTGGCGGCATCCAGCACACTGCCGCCGCCGATGGCGACGATGCGCCGCGCTTTGCCGCGCCAGCGCGCCACCCACCCGTCAATATCCTGCGGCGACGCCTCATGGCCGACGATCTCGGTGCCGACCAGCAGGGGCGCCAGCGCATCCGCCATCCCGGCATAGATCGCCCCGCCAAGGAACGAGCGGCAGCTGAACAACAGCGTCGGCTGCGGGTCGGCGTGCAGCAGGGGAAGCAGTTGGCTGATACTGCCGGCGCCGAACCAGGTTTGCCGGTTGGCGATCATCAGGCTGGTGGTCATAGAATCTCCTTGGCGGGGGGCTAGAACTACAGCATAATCCAGCGCCGCCGGGCAAAACAACGCTTTTCGCCGCCGGGACTGACTGCCAGGCACGGCGCCAGGCGCCGGCAAATCCGGCGTCAGGCATCCCCGGCGCGGCGGTTTTCCGCCAGGCAGATAAACGAGGCAGCCCGGATAATCTGCTGCGGCCCGCCCTTTGGCGGCCACAGTCCCGCGGCATAGTGTTCCGCGCGTAAACGGGCGCGCTCCTCCAGGCTGGCGAAGGTCCAGATATGCGTGATGCGCGGCGGCCCGTCCAGCGCGTACATATTGATGATCAGATGCGAGGTGTAAGCCTGCGCCGGCGCAAGCGCCTGCGCCCATCCCGCAAGCGTGGGAGATAATCCCCCGGGCTTCAGCCAATAGGTGCGGAATTCATAACAGGCCCCCGGCTGCGCCAGTTGGGACGGCGCGGGCGGCAGGAAAGGAAAAGGCTGATAGCTTTCCATGCTGAGGGCGATTTGCGCATTTACGATATTAAACGGCGTGCTGTCCAGCTGCGCCCGCCGTCGCTCCCGCCACAATGCCTCTTCTGAGTGAAACTCGCGCAGCAGGAGTAACTGGAACAGCTCGCCAAGCTCGGTACGCCAGAAACCCACCACTCTTCCCCCGGCACCGGGCGCCGTCACCCATGCCCAGGCCCGGGCTGAAGCCGTATCAAGTTCCAGCGCCGGCACGGACAGTGTTGTCAGCTCATATAACATAGGTTTTCCAATGGATGTAGTTGATATCCGCGCGGCTGAAAGGATCCTTCCCCACCCTCTCCTCTCCCTGCCGCCGATAGGCCGCCTTGCCGGGATGGGTCGCGAGGGGAAAGTGTAACCGGCGCCTGGCCGCGGATAAATCCGCATTCGGTTGCGGGTATCGCTACCAGGCGTTGCCAATGCCCGCCCTCCCGCAGAGATCACACCTTCTTTACAAGAAGAATGTCTCCCGGCTGGCAAATTCCGCCGGCAGATCGCCAGGCAATACTGCCAAAGGGCAGCGCTTATACCTAAAAGCCGGGCATTTATAAGCAGAGGATTTTTTCCATTTCGCCTGCCGCCGCTTATAATGGCAAGACGAACAATCACGGATTCATTTCCTATTAATCACCTTATTAAGGCAATAAAAATGGATTTACGCAAAACCTCTCTCGCACTGCTGATCGCCGCGATGCTGCCGGCGGGCGGCGCGCTGGCGGCGGCCAACGATGTGCTGGTCTATTGCTCAGAAGCCTCGCCTGAATCGTTCAACCCGCAGATTGCCAGCTCCGGCCCGTCATTTGTCGCCAGCTCGCAGGTGCTGTATAACCGGCTGATCACTTTCCGGGAAAGCGATAATCTGCCCATCCCTTCCCTGGCCGAGGCGTGGACCATCAGTCCCGACGGCAAAACCTATACGTTTACCCTGCGCCAGGGCGTTAAGTTCAACAGCAATAAATATTTCACCCCGACCCGCGACTTTAACGCCGACGACGTTATTTTCTCCGTACTGCGGCAAAAAGACGACAATCACCCTTATCATAACGTGTCCCACGCCGCCTATGAGTACTTTAACGACGTCGGCCTGGGTACCCTTATCCAGGAAGTGAAAAAACTGGACGATCGGCATGTCCAGTTTATCCTGAGCAAACCCGACGCCACGTTCCTGGCCGACTGGGGCATGGACTTTACCTCCATCCTCTCCGCGGAATATGCCGACGCCATGCTGAAGGCCGGCACGCCGGAGCGGGTGGACACCGATCCCATCGGCACCGGCCCGTATAACCTGAAAGACTATAAAGTCGACTCCCTGATCCGCTACGAGGCCAATCCGCATTACTGGCAGGGCGACGTGCCCACCAAACGCCTGATTTTTTCTATTACCCCCAACGTCAGCACGCGTCTGGCCAAGCTTGAGAAAAATGAATGCCAGATTATCCCCGCGCCGAATCCGGTCAATTTTGATCAAATCAAAAGCAATAAAGATCTGGTGCTGCACAGCGTGGACGGCATGAACGTGGGCTACCTGGCCTTTAATACCGCGAAAAAGCCGTTCGATAATGTTCTGGTGCGCCAGGCGTTAAACTATGCGGTGGATAAAAAAGCGATTGTCAACGCGGTATTTCTCGGTTCCGGCACGGTGGCGAAATCGCCCATTCCGCCCAATATGCTCGGTTACGATAAGGATCTCGCCGATTATCCTTATGACCCGGCCAAGGCCAAGGCCTTGCTGAAGCAGGCGGGTTTTGCCCAGGGCTTTACCACGGATTTATGGTCGATGCCGGTGCAGCGCCCGTATAATCCCAACTCCCGCCGCATCGCGGAAATGATCCAGAACGATTGGGCCAAGGTGGGCGTGACGGTAAAAATCATCACTTTCGAATGGGGTGAATACCTTGCCGGCATCCGCAAGGGCGAACACGCCTCCGCGCTGTTCGGCTGGATGTCGGATAACGGCGATCCGGATAATTTCGCCAATGTCCTGCTGGGATGCGACAGTATCAACAGCGGGTCCAACGCGGCGTTCTGGTGTGATAAACAGTATGACGCGCTGATAAAACAGGCCAAGGTCATCAGCGATCCGGCCCAGCGCGCCGCGCTGTATAAACAAGCGCAGGACGTGTTCCATCAACAGGCCCCGTGGGTGCCGCTGGCAAACGGTAAAACCTTTTATGCCACGCGCGCCAATGTCACCGGCTACAGCGTCAGCCTTAACGGCAGTGATTTTTCCAAGGCCAGGCTGAACTAAGAGCGACAGCAACGGCGCGGTCGGGGGCAGGATTCCGGCCGCGCCATGACGGCTAAGGGAACCGCGGCCGTCTTTACGGCAGCACCCGCTTGATGGCGGACTCCAAGTCGTTGATATCGAATTTTGCCACATACGCATCCGCCCCGACCTTGCGCACATGGTCCTCATTGGCGCTGCCCGACAAGGACGAATGGATAATAACGGGAATGTGTTTGAGGAACTCATCGCGTTTGATATTCAGCGTCAGGGTAAAACCGTCCATCTCGGGCATTTCCAGATCGGTTAACACAAACGCGATTTTATCCGTGACAGGTATGCCTTCCGCCCGCGCTTCTTCCGCCATTTTATTGATTTTTTTCCAGGCTTCCAGGCCGGTGACGTGCGTCAGGAAGGGGATGTTCATCATCGTCAGGCCCTGTTCCAGCATTGAACGGGCGACTTTGGAGTCCTCCGCCACAATGGCCACCGCCCCTGGTTTCAGGGTAAAGGTCTGCTTCTTTTCGCTTTCCAGGTGCGCCGTGCGATTGGCGGGAATGATGTCATACAAAATCTGCTCAACATCCAGCACCAGCGCCAGCGGGGTGTCGGTTTTATCATTGTTCAGGCGCGCGATGCTGGTGATATTGCGGCTTCTGACGCCCGCCTCGGCCGCCAGGACCTGGCTCCACTCAAGACGGACGATATCGTCGACGGATTCCACCGCGAAAGCCTGGGTGCTGCGGGCATATTCCGTTACCAGCAAGATATTCAACCCGGTCTTCGGCACGCAGCCGACGATGGCCGGCAAATCGATAACGGGCATAATCTCGCCGCGGATATTCGCCATGCCCATCAGCGGCGACGTCATGCCGGCGGCTTTGGTCAGCTTCGGCATCGGCACTATTTCACGCAGCTTAAACACGTTGATGCCGTACAATTCGGCGTGTTCTTCATCGGGGGGCGACCCCAGGCGGAATAACAGCAGTTCAAATCGGTTCGATGAGGTGAGATTGGTTCTCTCCTCTACCTCTTGTTGAAAATTATCCATACTTTCCCCAATAAAAATAGCGATTGATGCGTGGAAACAAGGCGGTTTGACTGATTCGGAAAATAAAGAATAATTCAACGTATAATGTTATCGGCCGACGGGGGGAAATACTTAATATTACTGCGGCAGCATAAAAACGGGCGTCGGCGACCTGGCGGCCGTTTAACAGGAACTCGCCGCCAGGCTGGATAAACCCTACCACCATGCGCAGCGTGGTGGTTTTACCGCAGCCGCTGGGCACCAGCCGCTCGCCCGGTGCGATGGCGAGGTTAATGCCCTCCACGGCGCGGTGCCCGCCAGACGACCGGAAAGGAGGGACAATCCAGCGCCCCGCCGTCTTGCGGGGCGTCCTGTAGCGGCGCCGGGGGCGACATTTTCCCGCTGCGGTAGCGGAAAACCGCGTCATCGCCGGTCCAGCGGGTGGATAACACCCGCCGCGGCGCGTCCTGGAAATTGCCGGCGGCGCCGTGCAGGGTCAGGCCATGGAACACCAGGCAGTCGCCGGGTTCCAGCGCCCAGCTGATAATCCGGTAGTCTTGCCGCCGCGCTTCAATATCCGGCAGGATGTCCCAGCTGTCGTCGTCGCCCTCGCGCAGCTGGCCGGTGGCGAACCACTGGGGACGGAACCATTTACCCCAGCGGTGCGAGCCGGCGACAAATTCCAGCGCCGTGGCGCGCGTCACGGAGCCGGTAGGCAGCCAAAGGGTGCAAAAGTCACTGCCGTCCACCGGGCTATACGGCTGATCCTGATGCCACAGGGTGCGCTGGGAAGCGCCGGGCATTTTAGCCAGCACATGATCATGCAGGAAATTGATTTTGCCGGCCCCTAGAAGGCCGGCGGCGATTTCCTTGGCGGGCGATTCATAAACAAATTGTTTGATGGCCGCAATGCGCCGCCAGTTATCGCTGTCCTGGAAAAACAGTTTAGTTTCGGGGTCGGTATAGCGGCCGTGATCGCTGGGCGCGGCGATATTAGCCATGATGCCCTGCTCCACTTTCTCCAGCCATTGGCGGGAAAAGGCCTGGCGGATAATAACGGCGCCATCGCGCTGAAACGCCGCTTTATCCTGGGGTGTGATAGTCAACATATTGCCTCCCGGCTGAATGCGGCGCGCGACCCGCCGCAGGCCGTTTGCGCCGGCAAAAGCGTTCCGGCGGGCTTAACGCGGGCGCGTGGCCATTATTCTCAGACTTTTTCAGGATTCCAACGGCCCGGAAATTCCTGGCCGCCGAGCTGGCGGTTATAGAACATGCCCAGATACCATGGGAAATAGTGATAAGACCAGGCGCACAGGCGATTGCCATATTTCAGAAAAGCGCGCAGCAATTCCTGAAGTTCTTCTTTGGTTTGCGCCGCGGCTACCGCCTCGCGCAAGATACCGGCGTATTCTTCCAACTGATATAACCCGCTGACGCCTAAATAGCTGGAGTAAGGCACGTCGAATTCCCGCAGCGTTTTATTAAAATCCTGCAACGAAAGCGTATTGGTCAGCGTCAGTAACGGGTACATGGTATACATAATATAATCACGCAGCATGCCGTTGGCGAAATCCCAGGCGGTAAAATACTGGCCGTAGGTGCCGGTGGACTCCACCTGTCCCAAACGGATGGCGCGCAGGTCCTCGGGCTCCGTCAGTTGGATCCTGTCGGCTTCCGCCAGGAAGCGTTTGGCCGCGTCCGTGGTGGCCGCGGGCTGGCGCGGTACGCCCGGGTGGGCCTGCTTATCATGAGCGGAAACCTCGACAAAAATCTTATCCTTTTGCCAGAAGAGATTATTCCACACCGCCTTGCCCACATCGGGCAGTAAATGACAATATTCCTCCAGCACCTGTCCCAATACCGGCTGGGCCAAAGGCTCCAGGCCGACGCCATATTGAATCGACATTTTATTGCCCGTTGACTGGGAATAACGCAGCCGGCCCACCGGGCAATCGGTAATCATTTCGCGATGGTGCACCGGCGCGCTGCTGACGATGGGCGTCCAGGCATACATGGATGCGCCGGACACAACCGGATGCGCCTGCAGCACTTTAAACGGCAGGTGCTGCCAGAACTCTTCGCACAGCTCGGGGTTCTTTTCATCATTTAATTCAGCGACCACGGTAACGCCCAGGTCGGGCCAGCTTATATCAATTAAACGTCCCATCTTTATTCCTCGTTGGTAAAAATACGTTGTCTTATAATCCACCGCCGGGCGATGTTTATATTTTGTGTAATACCTTATTCAGAAAGGTCCTTGTTCTTGGATTCTCCGGCGCAATAAATATTTTTTGCGGCGGTCCCTGCTCGATAATTTCGCCGCCGTCCATGATGACCACCCGGTCGGCGACATTCCTGGCAAATTCCATCTCATGGGTCACCACGATCATGGTCATGCCCTGGCGCGCCAGGTCCTGCATTACGCTTAACACTTCGCCAATCATTTCGGGATCAAGGGCGCTGGTGGGTTCGTCAAACAGCATGACCTCCGGGTTCATCGCCAGCGCGCGCGCAATCGCTACGCGCTGCTGCTGCCCGCCGGATAATTGCGTGGGGTAATAGGCTAATTTATCCGCCAGGCCCACCCGGGCCAATAATTCCGCGGCGTTGTCGCGCGCCTGTTTTTTATTCATTCGCAGGACGCTTACCGGCGCTTCCATGACGTTTTGCAACGCGGTCATATGTGAAAACAAATTAAAGCGCTGAAAAACCATGCCGATGCGCTGGCGCAGCTTGGCGATATTTTTCTCGCTGTCTTCCTGCATCAGGCCGTTTTTCATGCGGTATCCCATCAGGGCGCCGCCGACGTGGATGGTGCCCTGCTGAATTTTCTCCAACCGGTTGATACAGCGGATAAGCGTGGTTTTTCCCGAACCGGACGGGCCGATAATCACCGTGGTTTCGCCGGTTTTCACCGTCAACGACACATTACGCAGTACCGGCAGTTCGCCATAGAATTTCATCACATCACGGCAGACGACCGCATCCGGTAGGCTATCTGATTGATTAACGCTCATCGGCAAGCTCCGCTAAAAGAGATGAGGATTTTTTGGCGCGCCGCTTTATGCTCGCCCCTTTTAAATGCCGGTTGAGATTTTTTTCCAACAGCATTTGGATGGCGGTCCAGCACGCGGTCAGCAGCAAATAATAAATAGAGATGCCGAGATAAACCTCAAACGTCATAAAGGTGGCGGCCTGTAATTGCTCCGCGACACGAAACATTTCTGAAACACCGATAATACTGAGCAACGCCGTGGTCTTGAGCATATTATTAAATTGATTGCCCAGCGCGGGGACAATCACCGGGATGGTCTGCGGCAGAATAATGCGCCGCATCAGCAACCGCGGCGGCATGCCCAGCGCTTTGGCGGCCTCGGCCTGGCCGCTGTCGATGGATATAATGCCGGCGCGCGTAATTTCGCTCATATACGCCGCCTCGTGCAGGGCGAAAGACACAATGCCCGCGACCACCGCCCCGGAAATCATGAACGGCCCCAACGGCATCACGGCGGGGAAAATATCAAAACCCAGTAAATAGGGCAGGCCAAAATAAATCAGTACCAATTGTACCAATACCGGCGTGCCGCGAAAAAACCAAATATAAAGCTGGTTAAACGCCTTTAATATCCATAAGCGGCTTATTCCCGCCATTGCCAATGTAATACCTAATACCGTGCCAATAAGCTGGGACAGTACAGCGGAAACAATCGTTAATATCAGCCCCTGAAATAAAACGGCTTGCGGATGAAACACAAAATTCAGGAAAAATGGCAGATTAAATTGCATATGAATTTGATTTAGCAAGGTACGCTCCTCACAGCATGGTCGCCCCGCCCCGTCAATCGCAGGGGTGCTCGCTGTCGCACAGGGCTACGCCATGTTCAATACCCCATTTCTGGACGATTTTCGTCATGGCGCCGGATGTATTCAGTTCATCCATTGCCGCCTGGATCGCCTGGCGCAGGTCGGTATTGTTTTTCACCATGGCCACCACCCACGTTTTGGCGGGCACCGGCATATCGACGGTCTGGAATTTATTTTTGGCCTTCGACATGTAAAAATTAATCACCACCGTATCGCCGACCATGGCATCGGCGCGGCCCAGCAGCAAATCATGGAACGCGGCGACGTTGGTGCCCAACGACACCAGGGTAATCGCCGGTTTACCTTCGCTCACCAGTTTGTCGCTTTCCTGCTTGACCACCGACTCATTGCGGCTGCCCATCAACGCCGCCACCCGGCGGCCCGAGAGATCCGCAAACGACGCCAGATGCAGGGGATTTCCCTTGACCACCAGCAGGCCGGACTTTACCCGCCAGTAATCCACCAGCCCATAGCGCTCCGCGCGTTCCGGGGTTTTCCCCAGGCTGGCCATGACCAGGTCGCACTTGCCGGTATCCAGCGCGGCAAAAATACCGGAAAATTGATAATTATCGATTTGGGTTTTCACCCCCAGGGTCTTGCCCAGCGCATTCATAATATCCACCGCGGCACCGCTGGGTGTTTTGCCGTCCTCGGCCATGCCTTCCGCCGGGGGGTTTTCCAGGTCGGAGCAAAAGGTCAGTTGCCCTTTCGCCTTGATATCCGCCGGTGCGGCGACGGCGGCGTTTGCCCACCCCGGCGCGATGCCGAACGACAGGCTTAACACGGTACCGATAATCAATTGTTTTTTATTCACCCTGCTCTCCCGACACCTTGGTTGCTGTTGATAACGTCGTCACACGAGAATGATATCCAGGCCGTTAACATCTGTTTAACCCGATGAAATTGAACATACCGCCAGCAAAACGGGGCGTCAAGTTATGTATATACAAATAAGATAATTATATGGATGATTTTTGCGCTATTTTAGATAGATTTAAGTTAACATAATGTTTTTTAACAAAATTAAATTATTATTAGAGTATATACATAAGATATCAAATGTAGTGGCTTTTGACCGGATTGACTTCAGGACGGATAGATTTATATCGTTTGCGGGGGGGTCTGCCGCGCCGGTGGAGGTTTGGCTGGCGGTAAGGACTATGTTGCGCCGGTGGGGGTTTCGCTTGCCGTGCGTTCGGTTGTTTCATGTAGTGCCGGGTGCCGGCAAGCGACAAAGAGGCCGTACCGCGACGGCCTCCTTGACCTCCGCGCGTCCGGCAGGTCGCGCGTCGCTGCGCGATGCCTTCCGCCGCCAGTTCCCCCGTTATGCACCGGCCCGGTTAGCGCTCCCGGCGCAACCGGGCCTTTCGCCGCTCCCGGCGGCTCATGCCGGGTTCACAGGCGCCGTCAGCGCGCTCTATGCCGGCCCGACTATCGCTGTCAGTAATAAATAGTAAGAAACAATAGCGCCGCTGTTGATAAGGAGAAGGAAGAGTGAGCCGGGAAGCTGACAATCATTGAGGTAAACAGCCGCAGCATGAAATTACAGCCCGCCAAACCAGGCCTATGCCCTAGTCCCCCGAATCTGTAAGCGTATTAGATACATCGCACCTGGCGCTTTTAATTTAAAGCCGGAAGCGAGCATATGGCATTAGACATTAGACATTAGACATAGGGCTTTGGGCTTTGGGCTTTGGGCTTTGGGCATTTAACGTTTAGCATTAGCCATTTGGCTTTGAGCATTTATCGTTTGGCATTAGCCATTAGCCATTAACCATCAGGCTGTAAACTTTAGCGCAAAATGAATACTGATACCTTTCCCGGTAAGTGCATGCCGCAAGAAACCCAAAAACGCTATTTTACTCACAGGCGATGGTGTTGACCTGGTGCCGGCATAGAGTGCGCCGGCGGCGCACATCGCGGCTGGATGAGCCGCCGGGAGCGGCGAAAGCTAAGGGCCGCGCCGGGAGCGCGTCCCGTGCGGTCCAAAAGCCGGGATGGGTGATGCCGGGAACCGCGCAGCGGCGCACGACCTGCCGGACGCGCGGAGGTCAAGGAGGCCGTCGCGGTACGGCCTCTTTGTCGCTTGCCGTTACCCGGCAACACATACGAACACCTCACGCACGGCAAGCGAAACCTTCGCGAGGCGACATATGCCCTAGCGCACCCTGACGCATGGCATCCTAACGCACGGCAAGCGAAACCTTCGCCGAGGCGATATATGCCCTAGCGCACCCTGACGCAGAGTACCTTAACGCACGGCAAACGAAACCTTCGCCGAGGCGATATATGCCCTAGCGCACCCTGACGCAGGGTACCTTAACGCACGGCAAACGGAACCTTCGCCGAGGCGATATATGCCCTAGCGCACCCTGACGCAGGGTACCTTAACGCACGGCAAGCGAAACCCGCGCCACGGCAACATAAAGCTTACCGCCAACCGCAAACCAAACCCCCACCGGCACAACCTAATCCTTGCCCCAAGGCTCTCCGCCGGCTCCGGCGCGAACTCATCCATAAAGCGGCCATAGCGTCGAAACCCCTTAGCGCAATACGCCAGTATTCAAAACGCGCCGGCGTGTTTAGCGGCAATCTCGTGCCCATACGGATGTGAGCCAAAAACACCGGGAGGGTTTCAGCCCGGGTTGGGCGTATCCCGCTGCAAATTCGCCGGGCTGGGCCCGAAACGCACTAAAAAGCGGTGGCGTTCCCCCGGATAAATCAAGCGCACAAAGGTGATCAGCTCCCCCGACAGCCAGGTGCGCCTGGCAATGGAAATGCACGCCGTACCGGGCGATACCGATAATTGCCGCGCCAGCACATCGTCGGCGGAAATAGCGCGCAGGGAGTGCTCGCCTTCCGACCAGGGGATATTGCTTAACAACCAGCTGCCCGGCGGCATCTCGATAAACTCCTCCTGCGCCGCTTGCGGCACTACCGCCAGATTGATTTGGCGCGCCTCCAGGGCGAAAGGCAGGTTATCGGCGTAATGCATGACATCGATACATAGCATGCGTGCGTTAACGGGTATGCCGATATGTTCCGCTTCGACCGCGTCGGTAATAGTGCGGATGCCGCGCGACAGCAGCGAAAAACTGTACATGCTGTCGCTGGCCAGGACTTCGGCGCGAATATCCTGAATGGCCAGCAACGGCTCCTCGACACGCGGCATGGCGACGAAAGACCCTTTCCGGCGCTTGCGCACAATCATCCCGGCGGCCACCAGCGTCGACAGCGCTTTATTTACCGTCATTCGCGAGCATTGATAGACCGCCATCAATTCCTGTTCGGTGGGCACCCGATCGCCGGGATGCCACTCGTTGCTGAGGATTTTGTTTTTAATATCGTTCTGGATGCCCTGATGGATGGGCAGGGGTTTGACCCGCGAACGCTTAGGGATGAGCGGACTTGGCTCGGCGTGAGCGGGCGGGGCTTGGTGTAGCGGTGACTCGTTTTTGCTCATAATGGAGGTTTTCCCAAAGTATCAGCGATTAAGTATATACAAAACAAAAAGCAAATTCGCGCTATCATTTTTTCTTATTCATTTTTATCTTCGTTTTATGTATATACATAAAATAAGCCTATATGAACACGGCGTTTCCACCCCGATAAACACATTAATTTACTGTTTTAACGCTGCTTTATCATAGGATATTCGTATGAATATTGATCTGTTTTTCATCATAATGATATTTACATCCCAGTTCTTTATTATATTGTATATACCAATAGACTTCATCAGGGCGCCATTTTCGCCGGGACGCGGCGTCGGCGGCACAAGGGCAAATCGCATGATAAGAGTGGGAGTTGATATCGGCGGCACGTTCACCGACTTTGTCGTCTGGCGCAGCGACGCGCGGCAGGCGCCGTTATATTGTTTTAAAGTGCCCTCCACTCCGCCCCATTTTGCCGAGGGTTTTAAACAGGGCTTCGAGCGGTTATTGTCGGCATTGGCCGTGGGGCCGGAAGAACCGGTGGTGGTCATGCACGGCACCACTGTGAGCACCAACGCCGTGATCGAGCGTTCACAGCCGCCGGTCGCCCTGTTCGTCACCCAGGGATTTCGCGATATCCTGGAACTGCAGCGCCTGCGTCTGCTCGATCCCACCAATCTGCGCGGCACGCGCGGCCTGCCGTTGATCGAGCGGCACCAGGTTTTTGAAATACGCGAACGCATGGCGGCTGACGGCGGCGTTATCGACGCGCTGTCGGCGGAATCGGTGGCCGGCGCGGTGGCGCAGGTGGTGGCCGCCGGGCTCGACAGCATCGCCGTCGCCTATATCAACAGCTATCAGGATCCCCGCCATGAGCGGGAAACGCGCGCATTGATCCGGCGGCTCGCGCCGTCCCTGGATGTCTGCCTGTCCAGCGAGGTGTGGCCGCGCCCCGGCGAATACGAGCGGGCGGTCAATGCGTTGCTTAATGTCTATGTTAAGCCCCGGATGTCCTCATACCTGGGGCAGATTGAACACTACCTGACCAGCCGTCTGCGCCACGTCCAGCTGTTTATCACCCGCTCCAACGGCGGGGCCATGTCCGCGCGCGAGGCGCGCCATTTCCCGGTGCATACGCTCCTGTCCGGCCCCGCTTCCGGGGTAACGGCGGCGCAGCTAATTACCCGCGCGGCGCCGGAGCAGCATTTTCTGACAATGGATATGGGCGGCACCAGCACCGATATTTCCCTGATCCGCGCCGGCATGCCGACGGTGGTGGAGCAAACCGAGGTCGGCGAGTTCCCTCTGACCATGCCGGTTACCGGCATCGAGGCGATAGGCGCCGGCGGCGGTTCCATCGGCCGTTTCGACGGGCCGGTGTTCCGCGTCGGCCCCAAAAGCGCCGGCGCCTGGCCCGGCCCCGCCTGTTTTGCGCGCGGCGGCGCCGAGCCTACCGTGACCGACGCCTACTTATTATGCGGTTATCTGGACGCCGCCACTTTTCTCGGCGGCGAGATGCCCCTGGACACCGCTGCGGCCCGCGCCGCCTTCGCTCCCCTGGCCGCGCGCATGGCCGCGACGGAGACGGACGCGGCCGGCGCCGCCATCGCCATCGCCACCTCCAATATGGTCGCCAGCGTATTGCCTTATCTGGCCCGCCACGGTGTCGATCCGCAGGACGTGACCCTGGTGGCGTTCGGCGGCAACGGCGCCATCCACGGTCCGCTGCTGGCGGCGGAAATCGGCATCCCACGGGTTATCGTGCCCAACAATCCGTCGGTATTCTGCGCCGTGGGCGGCGTGGTCGCCGAACTGACCCATGACACCATCGCCATCGTACAGCAGGGCGCGATGGATACGGCGCGCTTGCAACAGACCTTTGCCGGGCTGGCGGACGCGGCCAGGGCCTGGCTGGCGCGGCAGACCGACCCTGGCAACGTGGTCGCGATCGCCCTGGAGTACTGGGCGGATATGCGCTATCGCGGCCAGTCGTTCCAGATCCCGGTGCGCATTGAGGCGGCCGCCCCAGACGGCATCAGCACCACGCTCGCCGTCGCCGCGTTTCACGCGGAGCATTTACGCTTGCATACCCATGCCGACACGGAGGCGTCCGTTGAATTTATCGAACTGCGGGTGCGGGTGCGCGGCGCGCTGGCCGCGCCGGAAGGCAATGCGGCGACGCGGCCGGCGGGCGGCGGCCGACCCCGCCCCCGCGGCTTTCGGCGGCTGCATATCGGCGCGGCGTTGCTGGAGGATTGCCCGGTTTATGACCGCACCGTATTGGGAGTGGATGCCCAGGTACCGGGGCCGTGCATTATCAGCCAGAGCGACGCCACCGTGCTGGTCCCGCCCTTTTTTACCGCCAGGGTGCATGCCGGCGGCGACATTATCCTGACGCAGGAGCATTGATTGTGGATCCCATCCAAACGGTCATCATGAATAATCGCTTTAACGCCATTGTCGAAGAAGCCTCCGTCACCCTGTATCGCACCGCCCATACCACCTTCGTCAAACTGGTACAGGATTTTCAATGCGGACTGGCCACGCCGGCAGGCGAAATGTTCGCCTATCCCAGCCACAACGGCGTTAACGCCTTCATTGGCCTGCCGGTGGCCGGCGGCCTGCACGGCATCGGCGTAGAACATCTTGAGCCCGGGGATTGCATTATCACCAACGACCCTTTCAGTACCGACGGAATGGTGACGCATATCATGGATGTTTCCATGGTGCGGCCGGTCTTTGTCGGCAATGAGCTGGTGGCCCTGGCCTGGTCGTTCGTGCATGCCTCCGATATCGGCGGCGCGGTGCCGGGCAGTATTTCGCCGGCGTTTACCGAGGTGTTCCAGGAAGGCCTGCGCGTCAGGCCGACCAAACTCTACAAACGCGGACAGCTCGATACCGCCATCCGCAATATCTTTATCGATAACAGCCGCATCGCCGATGAGCTGTGGGGCGACTTCCAGGCCATGATATCGGCGCTGGCCAGTATGGATAAGCGGCTGAATCAACTGTGCCAGCGCTATGGCGTGGCGGCGGTGCGCGCGGGCATGGAAGCGTCCATGGCCCTGGCCGATGCCAAGGCCCGCCAGGTTATACGCCGCATCCCCGACGGGGATTATCCCTTCGCCGATTATGTCGAAGGCATGAGCGAAGGAGATTTTATCCATATCCACGCCGTGATGCGCGTGCGCGACGAGCGCATTGTATTCGACTTCAGCGGCACCGACCCGCAGGTGGCGGCGGCCTTTAACTACGTCACCGGCGCGCGCGCCCACCCCTATACCCTGCAGGCGTTTATCTATTATATCCTGACCCGGGAGCCGGAAGCGCCGCGTAACGCGGGCCTGCTGCGCGCCCTTGAGGTCATCGCCCCGCGCGGCACGGTGATGAACGCCGAATTTCCGGCGGCCGGCGGTTCGCGGGTCACCACCAGCACCCGCGTTTACGACGTCATCCTGGGCTGCCTGAACGCCGCCCTGGCCGACGGTCTCACGGCGGCGGGTCCCGGCATGTCGGGAGTGATTGTGGTTTCCGCCAAAGATCCCCATGGCGAGGGCAATCGCGTCAGCGTGATCAATCCCTTGTGCGGCGGCGGCGGCGGACGTTTCGGCCTCGACGGCACCGACGGGGTGGACTCCCGCTCCGGTTATCTGCGCACGGTGCCTGCCGAAACCATCGAGGCCGAGACGGTGATGCGGGTGAAACGGTATGGCCTGGTGACCGACAGCCAGGCGCCCGGCCGCTGGCAGAGCGGCGCCGCCATTGCCCTGGAGCTGGAAAATACGGGTCCCGAGGCGGTGATGACGGTGCGCGGCATGAATCGTTTCTATTTTCAGTCCTGGGGCGCGCGGGGTGGGCAATGCGGCCATTTGGGATCCGTATTGCTCAATCCCGGCACCGATGATGAGCGCAATCTGGGCAAGATTGATGTCCTGAAGATGCAACGCCACGACGTGGTGCGCCTGACCTCGCCCTCGGGCGGCGGCTTTGGCGACCCTTTTCTGCGCGATCCGCGCCAGGTTGCCCACGATGTGCGGCGCGGCCTGGTGTCCGTCTACAACGCCCGGGCCAGTTACGGCGTGGCGGTGGACGACAGCGGCCGGCTCGACCCCGATGCCACCGCGCGGCTGCGCGCCGGGCACAGCAGCGTCGCGCACGGCCTGTTTACGCTTGGGAGCGCGCGCGATCGCCTGGATCGGGTCTGGCCGCGCGAAATCCGGGCGGCGCTGGCCATGAGCCTGATGCGCGAGGAGCGCCGCCTGCGCCAGTCCCTGCGCCTGGCGGTCATTAAACGCCTGACGGCGGAAAACCGGCCGGTCAGCCTGACGATGATGGCCGCGGTTATCGCGGAAGAATTGCAGTACCTCAGGATGCACTGATTTTCCCCATCGCTCCGTTCTCTCATACTGGAGATCAACCATGTGTCATGTTCTCAGGCTTGCCTTGTCAGGCAAAGCGCGCCAATTACGACTGCTGGGCTGCGCCGCGTTATTATCCGTTGCCGGCAGCCTGCCGGCGGTCGCGCTGGCGGATACCGTCAATATTGCCTTTTCCGCCGCGGTGACGACGCTTGATCCGCAGCAGGCCACCGTGGTGCAGACGGATTTAAGCGTCATCAGCCATATCTACTCGCCGCTGGTGATACGCAATCCCGACCTCGGCATTACCGGCGTCGTGGCGGAATCATGGCAGGCTATCGACGACAACACCTGGGACTTCAAGCTGCGCCCGGGCATTACCTTTGCCAATGGCAAGCCGCTGGATGCCGCGGTGGTAAAGTGGAATTTCGATCATTTACTCGATCCCGCGCATAAAACCCGCGTCAAGGAATGGTATAGCCTGATCGATCATGTCGACGTCGTGGCGCCCGACGAAGTGAAAATCATTACGCGCATGCCCTTCCCCGGGCTGGTGGCGCAGCTGAGCATGCTGTTCATGATGGAGCCGTCATGGACCGCGACGCACGATCCCAGCCGCGAAGCCATGGGCAGCGGCCCGTATCAGCTGGCGGAATACGTGCCGGGCGAACGGGTGGTGCTGACGCCCAACCCCACGTATTTCGGCACCCAGGTTTTCGGCACGCCGGCGCCGCATGACAAAGTCGTGCTGCGCATGATAAGCGAACCGGCGGTACGGGTGTCGGCGTTGCTGGCCGGCGAGCTGGATCTGGCGCTGGATATTCCGCCCACGGATATCGCGCGCATCAACAGCAGCGGCATCGCCCATGCCGGCTGGGGAGAAAGCAGCCGCGCGATGATCATTAAAATGAATAACCTCAAGCCGCCCTTCGCCAACAACCTCAAGCTGCGCCAGGCGATGAACTACGCCATCGATCGCCAGGGCATTATCGACGCCATTTATAACGGTCACGGCGCCATCAGCAAAGGCCAGCTGCTGTCGCCCATGTATTTCGGCTACAACGATAAACTGCAGCCCTACCCCTACGATCCGGACAAGGCGCGCCAGCTTATCGCCGAGTCGGGATTGCCGCAGCCCATTTCCTTTGAACTGCAGGTGCCGCTGGGACGTTATCTGTTAAGCCAGGAAATCGGCCAGGTGATCGCCGCCCAGCTGCAGGAAGTGGGTTTGAACGTCAGCATCAAGGAAATGGAATACGCCAACTGGTCCAACGCCTATACCCGCGGCGATATGGGGCAGGCAGCGTTTTTAGGCCAGGCCTGGCCGACCCTGGACGCCGACGGCCTATTGGGTCTGTATCTGCCCACCGACCCCGGCGCTTACTGGAAGGATGACGTTTTTGCCGGCCTGGTGATGAAAGGCCGCTCAACGGTTGATAAGCAAAAACGCGCCGCCTGGTACCAGCAGGCAACCGAACGGATGCGTGAACAGGCGCCGCTGGTGTTTTTATTTAACCAGCCGCTGACCTATGCCACATCGAAGCGATTCACCTGGCAAACGCGCGGCGACGACTGGGTGCGGGTTTTCGATTTAGTGGCGAAATAAACAGGCGGTGGCGCGTGGCGAAATATATTCTGTCCCGACTGCTGGAAGCCCTGGCGGCGGTATTCGGCCTGGTGACCCTTATTTTCCTGGTGTCGCGGTTACTGGGGGATCCGGTTTCTTTATTGCTTCCCCAGGGCGCCAGCGCCGCCGACCTGCAGGCCCTGCGCGAGCAGCTCGGCCTGCAGCGTCCCTTGCTGGAGCAATATCTGCGTTTTCTCGGCCATGCGCTGGCCGGCGATTTCGGCCAATCCTTTTTTTACCAGCATTCGGCGCTGGGGATTGTGCTGGAACGGATGCCGGCCACGCTGCTGCTGGCGGCGCTTTCCGCGGTGACCGGCATTCTGGCGGGCTGCCTGGCCGGTTTGATTGCCGCGCTTTACCGTAACTCGGTATGGGAGTTCCTGGTGTTGACCCTGGCGATGCTCGGACAGGCCACGCCGGCGTTCTGGCTGGCGATTATGCTGATCCTGGTGTTCTGCGTCGATCTTGGCTGGCTGCCCACCGGCGGCACCGGCAGCCCGCTGCATTTGATTTTACCCACCGCCGTGATGTCTATTTTCGTCGCCGCCAATATCACCCGCCTGTTCCGTTCCAGCCTGCTCGACGTCATGAGCGAGGATTATATCCGCACGGCGCACGCCAAGGGCCTGCCCCCGCGGGTGATCATGACCTGGCATATGGCGCGTAACGCCATGCTGCCGGTGGTCACCATGAGCGGGCTATTGGTGGGCGAAATGCTCGGCGGCTCGGTGGTGGTCGAAACCATTTTTTCCTGGCCGGGGGTCGGCAGGCTGATTGTCGAGGCGGTGGCGAACCGTGATTTTCCCGTGATCCAGGCGGGAGTCATGGTGGTGTCATGCCTGTTCCTGCTGGTCAGCCTGGGGGTGGATTTGCTCTATAGCCTGCTGGACCCGCGCGTGAGGCAAACGCGATGAGCCGCATGAACGTGATGCGCGCCGTGGGACGGCGTATTGGGTCGAGCGCCATCGGCGCTGTCGGCTGGCTTATCATGGCGTTATTGCTGCTGGGCGTGTTGGCCACCTTCGTGATCCCCCTGCCCAGCCCGGTACACGGCAATCTGGCCCTGCGGCTGGCGCCGCCCACGTACCGCTTTTTTGCGCCGGACGCCCATCCGCTGGGCACCGATCAGTTGGGCCGGGATATGTTGAGCCGGCTGCTGTACGGCAGCAGGGTCTCGATAATGGTGGGGTTTAACGCGGTGTTGATTGGCGGCCTCGTCGGCGTGGCGGTGGGCATGATTTCGGGGTACGCCGGCGGCCTCATCGATCGCCTGCTGATGCGTATTGTCGATATGCAGCTCTCGATACCGCTGATTCTGCTGGCGCTGATCATTATCGCCGCCACCGGTCCCAGCCTGGGCAACCTGATTATCGTCCTGGCCCTGACCAGTTGGATCCGTTATGCCCGTATGGTGCGCGGGCAGGTGCTGGCCCTGCGGCAGCGGGAATTCGTCCTGTCGGCGGTGGCCGTCGGCGCCCGGCCCTGGCATATCCTGCGCTATTACATTTTGCCGAATATCCTGACGCCCATCCTGGTGATCGCCACCCTGGAGTTTTCGCGCGTGATTCTCCTGGAGGCCAGCCTGAGTTTCCTCGGGCTGGGCGTGCAGCCGCCCTGGCCGAGCTGGGGCCGGATGCTGGCGGAGGGGCGCGCGTATATCGCCACCGCCTGGTGGGTCACCACCTTTCCGGGACTGGCGATAGTCGTGACGGTGATGGGCGCCAACTTTACCGGTGACTGGCTGCGCGATTATTTCGATCCCAAACTGAAGTCCGCCGGGGAGTAGCGCCATGCAGCCTTTGCTCGACGTGCGTAATTTAACCGTGGCCGTTCCGGCCGGACGCGGCGCGCCGCCGGTCAGGATTATCGACGATATCAGCTATAGCCTGGAGGATAACCAGACGCTGGGCATCGTCGGCGAAAGCGGCAGCGGCAAGAGCATGCAGGCGCTGGCGATGCTGGGATTATTGCCGCCGCGCAGCCGCGCCCTGGTCCACGGCGAGGTCATGTTCCAGGGGCACAACCTGCTGAGCCTGTCGGATAAAGCGCTGCGCGCCATCCGCGGCGCGCAGATCGGCATGATTTTCCAGGAGCCGATGACCTCGCTTAATCCGGTGCTGACCATTGGCCGGCAACTGGCGGAACCCCTGGTGCATCATCTGGGGATGAGCCATGCCAAGGCGCGCCGGCGCGCCGTCGACCTGCTCGGCCTGGTGGGCATCGCCGACCCCGCGCGGCGCGTCAGGCAGTATCCCTTTCAGTTTTCCGGCGGCATGCGCCAGCGGGTCATGATCGCCATGGCGATTGCCTGCAAACCCAAACTGCTGATTGGCGATGAGCCGACCACCGCCCTGGACGTGACTATCCAGGCGCAGATTATTGCGCTTATCCGCGATCTGCGCGACGAAATGAAGATGTCCATCATTTGGATTACCCATGACATGGGCGTGGTGGCCGCGATGGCGGACAGCATGCAGGTGCTGTATGCCGGCAAGATCATGGAGACGGGACCGGTGGAAAGGGTGTTCAGCCAACCCCACAGCGCCTATACCTGGTCGCTGTTGCAATCGATCCCCGGCCGGGGACAGCGACCCCGGCAACCGCTGTTCCAGATTGCCGGCCAGCCGGTGGATCCGGCGCGGCGACCGCCCGGCGACCCTTTTGCGCCGCGCAATCCGTTCGCCACCGCGCGGTGTTTTCTTGACGCGCCGCCGCTGCGTCCCGTCTCGCCCGATGAACCGCGCCATCGGGTGGCGGCCTGGTACGATTTGCCCCGCTGCCTGGCGGATCTTGATAAGGATAACGCGACATGAACGGCATGCCCCCGAGCGCCCCGCCGCTGCTGCAGGTGGAAGGATTATGCAAAGACTATCCCGCCGGCGCGTCTTTACTGGGCGCGCGCGCCGTGCTCAGGGCGGTTGACGGCGTCAGCTTTACCCTGGCGCGGGGGGAAACCCTCGGGCTGGTGGGCGAGTCCGGCTCGGGCAAAAGCACGGTGGCGCGCTGCGTGATGCAGCTGGAACGGCCGACCGGCGGCCAGGTATTGCTTAACGGCCGCGACCTGGTCGGTATGAGCCAGTCCGCGCTGCGGCCATTGCGCAAGGTGATGCAGATTATTTTCCAGGATCCCTATTCTTCCCTCAATCCACGGATGACGGTCGGCCGTTTTGTCGCGGATCCCATAGTGATCCATGAGGGCAAAATACCCCGTGAGGCGCTTATGCAGCGCGTGCGGGCCCTGTTTGCCAAAGTCGGCCTGGACGCCCGTCATCTCGGCCGCTATCCCCATGAATTTTCCGGCGGCCAGCGCCAGCGCGTCTGCATTGCACGGGCGCTGGCCATGTCGCCGCAGTTGATCGTGGCCGATGAGCCGATAACCGCCCTGGACGTCTCCATCCAGGCCCAAATCATAAACCTGCTGCAACAGCTGCAGGATGAACAGGGGCTGGCGTATCTGTTTATTTCGCACGACCTGGGCATGGTGCGCCATATCTGCCATCGGGTGGCCGTCATGCTGCGCGGTCTGATCGTGGAAACCGGCCCCGCCGAGGCCATTTTTCACGATGCCCGCCACCCTTATACCCAGGCGCTGCTGAGCGCCACCCTGGAAGCCGACCCCGCGCGGGAACGGAGTAAAGCGCGTCTGTTTTTCGACGCCGGCCAGCTTGACGGCAGGGCTCCCGGTTTTATGAAAGAGGTGACCCCGGGCCACTTTGTCAGGGAGTATGGCCACGCCCGCTGAAGAAAAGCCTCGTGCTTATTATTAATTGTATATACATAAATATTAATTGTATATACAATAAACCTGTCCGCGCCGCCGCGCCATAAGGGCCGCCAGCGCACGTTTTAGCGAAAACCATGACAGGAGAACGTAATGAGCTATACCAGCCTGGGGGATGTGATCGATCACGTTCGCAGCCAAACCGCGGCCATGGCCCGCGAGGAGCCCGCGGAGATTTACGCCTTTCGCACCGGAACCCTGGAGAACCAGGCGGGCAGCTACGGCCAGTATTTCGGTACCTGGGATATCGCGGCCGGTATGATGCGCGATTATTCCATGTATACCTATTATCCCTTGCTGCAAATCATTGAAAACCCGGATATCACGCTGCCGCAGTTCTGCTTTATCCTCGACAGTTTCGATCACCCGTACAGCAACTACCTGCGCTACAGCGGATTCCCGCAGCTGGGCAAACTGGCGCTGTCCCTGCGCGAATGGCTGCCGCGGGCGACATCGCGCCAGCAGGCGATAGAGGCGATCCGGGCGTTTTGCATCTATACCGATACGTTTGCCGCCTGGTCGTTCCATTATTTCCCGTGGGGACTGGGCAAGCAGTTTACCTACGCCAACCCCGAGGTGGCCGCGCCCGCCATTGCCGATGCATCCCGGCGGGTGCATATCAAGCCGGGCCGCAAGATCCGCCTGACCTGGCAACCGCTGGATATTACCGTGGATGCCTATCTGGCGGTCCATGAAAATCCGGAGTTATGCCAGGACCTGATGGCGGCCCTGCCTTTTACCGTCCTGCAAGATCACGCCGTGGTCACCGGCGAATCCATGTACGCCTGGTGCCCGCTGGTATCCACCGCGCCGATACAGGTGCGCGAGCGGATCTGCGACGCGCCCAAAGGGCGGCTGCGTTTTTCCCAATCCACCGGCCAGAAATTTATCGTGCAGTACGGACCGACCACCGAGGACCTGGCCCAACCGGTATTGGGAGAGGTCATTCCCGAGCATGCCGATCGCCTGGATAAGGTCGGCGCCGAGGTATGGAAAAGCACCTTTGACACCAAAACCCCCATCTGGCTGACCGTCGAGCTGGTCTGAGCAAGGGGCAACAGGGCGGCTTGCGCCGGCGTTTGCCGGCTGACCAGGCCGCCGCGCTTTGGCCGCGGCGCGGTTGATGTTTTTATTGGCAGGAAAAAACCATGACGATTATGTTAAAACCCGGCGCCGTCACGCTGGCTGAACTTGAGTGTATTTACCGGACCGACGAGCCCGTACGGCTGGATCCCGCGATGGAGCCGGCCATTCGCAAGAGCGCGGCGCGCGTAGCGGAAATCGTGCAGGGCGAAGCGGCGGTCTACGGCATCAATACCGGCTTTGGCAAATTGGCCTCGGTGCGTATCCACGCTGACGATGTGGTAAAACTGCAGCGCAACCTGATTTTGTCGCACTGCTGCGGCGTGGGCGACGCGCTGGCCAAACCGGTGGTGCGTCTGATCATGGCGCTGAAACTGATTTCGCTGGGCCGGGGCGCCTCGGGCGTGCGTTATGAGGTTATCGGCCTGATTGAAGCCCTGCTGGCCCACGATATCATGCCCGTGATCCCAAGCCAGGGATCGGTTGGCGCGTCCGGGGATCTGGCGCCGCTGGCGCATATGGTGGCCGCCATGATGGGCGAAGGCGACGCGGAGCTGCGCGGTCAGCGCATGCCGGCGGCGCAGGCGCTGGAGCAGGCGGGCCTGCGGCCTATCATCCTGGCGGCCAAAGAAGGACTGGCCTTGATCAACGGCACCCAAGCGTCCACCGCGCTGGCGTTGAAAGGGCTGTTCGGGGCGCACCGGGCGCTACAGTCGGCGCTGATTTCCGGCGCGCTGGTCACCGATGCGGTCATGGGCTCCACCGCGCCGTTCCATGACGAGATTCACCAGCTGCGCGGCCATCCCGGTCAGATTGATACGGCGCGGGCCCTCAATTGGCTGCTGCGCGGGTCGGAAATCCGCTTAAGCCATCTGGCAAACGACGAGCGGGTGCAGGATCCTTATTGTATCCGCTGCCAGCCGCAGGTGGCCGGCGCGGCCCTGGACCTGATCCGCCAGGTCGCCGTCACGCTCGCGCGCGAAGCGAACGCCGTTACCGACAACCCGCTGCTGTTATCCGATAACAGCGTGGTGTCCGGCGGTAATTTCCACGCGGAGCCGGTGGCTTTCGCCGCCGATATCCTGGCGCTGGCCATTTCCGAGATAGGCGCTATCGCCCAGCGGCGCATCGCCCTGCTGGTCGACCCGGCCATGAGCTTTGGGTTGCCCGCCTTTCTGGTGGCCGCGCCCGGACTGAACTCCGGCATGATGATAGCCGAGGTCACCTCCGCCGCCCTGATGAGCGAAAACAAGCAGATGACGCATCCGGCATCGGTAGACTCCACCCCGACGTCAGCCAATCAGGAAGATCATGTTTCCATGGCCTGCCACGGCGCCATGCGGCTGGGCAGGATGCTGGATAATCTGTACGCCATCCTCGGCATTGAGGTGATGGCCGCCGTACAGGGCCTTGAATTCAGGCTGCCGCTGCGGACCAGCGCGCCATTGGCGATGGCGGCGCGCCGCGTCAGGGAGCAGATTGCGCCGTTGACGGTGGATCGGTATATGGCCGGCGATATCGCCGCCGCGGCGCAGCTGGTGGCCTCCGGCGCGTTGATTGACAGCGTGGGGGACCAGGGGATACTGCCGCCGCTGTGATCCTGCGGCCGTACCGTCATCCCGGCGCTGGGGAAGCCCCGCGCCGGGCGCAGGTTTCACTGCAACCCGCCGGTGTTGCGGCGCTACCCGCATCACTGCGGTTCGGCCGGCGGCACCGCCGCCAGCAGCGCCCGGGTATAGGGATGGGCCGGGGCGGAGAAAATCTGCTCCCGCCCGCCGGTTTCGACTATGCGCCCCTGGTACATCACGGCGATACGCGGCGCCATATAGCGCACCACGCGCAAATCATGGGAGATAAACAGGTAGGCCAGCCCATGCTCCCGCTGCAACTGCTTCAGTAAATTAAGGATCTGCGCCTGTATCGACACGTCCAGGGCCGAGACCGGCTCGTCCAGAATCAGCAGCCGCGGTCTCAGCGCCAGCGCGCGGGCGATGCCGATGCGCTGGCGCTGGCCGCCGGAAAACTCCGCCGGATAACGCTGCGCCAGCGCCGGATCCAGCCCCACCTGGCGCATCAGCGCATAAATCCGTTTTTGCCGCTCGGCGGCGTTGCCGATGCGATGCACGGTAAGCGGCTCGCCGATAATATCAAAAGCGGTCATGCGCCGGTTGAGGGATGCGTAAGGGTCCTGGAAGACGATTTGAAATTCCCGGCACAGCCTGGCGTTGCGCCGCCTGGGCAGGGCGGTAATATCCTCGCCGTCGAACCAGACGCGCCCGGCGGTCGGACGCGTCAGCCCCACCAGCACCGCGCTCAGGGTGGATTTGCCGCAGCCAGACTCGCCCACCAGGCCCAGGGTTTCACCGGCGTTCAGCGTCAAATCCACCCCACTCACCGCCATGACGGCGGCGGCGCGGCGCAAACCGCCGCCTGACGGCGGGTAATGTTTTTCGATGCCCTCCACCCGCAGCAGCGGCGGTGGCGCGGTGGGGCTTGCGAGCGGTATACCTGCGCTTGACATAGGCGATTAGTTCCTCTCCATGAGGACCGGCGCGGCCAGTTCATGGGCAAAATGACAGGCGCTGGCATGCGCGGGATCGGCCCCGTCCGCGCGCAGCGGCGGTATCTGGCCGGCGCAGATCGGGCGCTGCCGGCACAGCTGGCAGCGCGGGCGGAAGGCGCAGCCCGCGGGCAGGCGGGATATCAGCGGCGGCTCGCCCTTGATGGCCGCAAGTATCCGGTCCACGTCGTCGTCCAGGCGCGGAATGCTCTCCAGCAGCGCCCGGGTATAGGGATGGCGCGGCGCGCGGAATATCCGCCCCACCCGCCCTTGTTCGACGATACGGCCGGCATACATCACCAGCACCCGATCGGCGTACTGCGCCACCAGGCCCATATCGTGGGTGATAAGCAACAGCGCCGCGCCGGTCAGCCGGCAGGCGGCGCGCATGCTCGCCATGACCTGGGCCTGCACGGTAACATCCAGGGCGGTGGTCGGCTCGTCGGCGATAATCAGCCGCGGATGGTTTACCAGCGCGATGGCGATCAGGATGCGCTGGCACAGCCCGCCCGACATTTCGTGGGGATAACGTTTCATTTTGTCGGCGGCGTCGCGGATACCCACCAGCGCCAGCACCTCTTCCGCCCGGGCGGCGCGCTGCCGGCGGGTAAGCGAGGGCTGGTGGCGGCGGATGCTTTCGGTAATCTGCCGCCCGATGGTCAGCACCGGGTTAAGCGAGGACATCGGATCCTGGAATATCATGGCGATCTCATCGCCGTACGGCCCGGCGCCCCGCCCCGCCTCCGGCGCCGGTAAATCCCGGCCGTCAAAGCGCATCCTGCCGGCGGCCACCTCGATGCCCGCCGGCAACAGCGACATCAGCGCCAGCGCCGTCAGCGTCTTGCCCGAGCCGGATTCACCGACGATGCACAGGGTTTCGCCGCGTTCGACGCTAAAGGAGATATTATCGATCGCCCGGCAACGTTCCCGGCCGGTGGCGAGATCAACGCTTAGCCCCGTCACCTCCAGCAGCGGCGCCGGGAGTTCATGGCTTGTCATAAGGACCTTCCCAGCGGGTCGAGCGCCTTATGCAGCGCGTCGCCCAGTTGATTCAGCGCCAGTACCAGCACCAGTAACAGCAGGCCGGGTACCACGGCATACAGCGGCGCCGTCGCCAGGTAATCGCGGCTGCTGCTGAGCATCGTTCCCCACGAGGCGGCCGGGGGCTTGATGCCCAGGCCGATAAAAGATAAGGACGCCTCCAGCAAAATGGCGTGGCCTGCCGCCGACGCCAGCTGCGTTATCACCACGCCGATGCTGTTGGGCAGCACATGACGCAGCATGATGCGCCACGGGCCGCTGCCCTGCACCACCGCCGCCTTCACATAGTCAAGCTCGCGCTCGCGCAGCACCGACGCGCGCATCAGGCGCGCAAAAATAGGGATGTTCACCAGCGCCACCGCGATACAGATTTGCGCCAGCCCGGCGCCCAGGATGGCCACCGTCATGACCGCCAGCAAAATGCCGGGATAGGCCAGCAGGATATCGCAGCCCCGCATCAGCAGCGCGTCCAGCCAGCGCGGCCCCATGCCGGCAACCAGTCCCGCCACGATGCCCAGTCCCGCGCCCGCGCTCACGCTGATAAACCCCACCAGCAGGGAGATGCGCGATCCGAACAGCGCCCGGCTGAGCAGATCCCGCGACAGCTCGTCGGTGCCCAGCCAATGGCCGCCGGTACCGGCCGGCACCAGCCGCAGCCCGGCAAACTGGACATCCGGATCGCAAGGCGCCAGCCAGGGGGCCAGCAATGCCGCAAGCGTAATCATCGCCACGCCGCACAGGCCGAACAGGCCGGAGGGCGTGGCGAGCAGCGCCCTTAGCAACCGCAGCCGGCCGGGTCCGGCCGCCGCCGCGCCGCTCGTTTCCACAGCGTCTGCGCTCATCACGCCGCCCCCTTGACCAGGCGGATGCGCGGGTCAACGGCGCCGTACAATACATCGACCGCCAGGTTCAGCAGCAGGAAAAACAGCACCAGCACGATCAGGATCCCTTGCACCATGCCGTAATCGCGATTGATAATGGACTGTACCAGCAGGCGCCCGATGCCCGGCCAGGCGAACACCGACTCGATAACCACCGCCCCGCCCAGCATGCGGCCCAGCAGAATGCCGGTCATGGTGACAATCGGCAGCAGTGAATTACGCAGCACATGCCAATAAATGATATGCCCGCGGCTCAGTCCCTTGGCCCGCGCGGTACGGATGTATCCCTCTCCCAGCGTGTCAACCACCGCGCCGCGGGTCGAGCGCACCAGCACCGCCGCGCCGTGCAGCCCAAGCGTCAGGGTAGGCAGCACCAGCGCCTGGGCGAAACCGGCGAACGATTCATCAAGGCTGACAAATCCCCCCGGCGGCAGCCAGCCCAGGGTGACGGCGAACAGCAGGATGGCGAGCATGCCGAACCAGAAATTAGGCGTGGCCACCGCCACGGAGGAAAAGACCGACGCCAGCCAGTCGACGGCTTTGCCCTGCCACAGGCCGGCGGCCAGGCCCAACGGCACCCCCACCGCCAGCGCGCTGAACAGGGCCGTGGCGGCCAGCAGCAGGGAATACGTCAGGCGGCTGAAAATCAGCTCGCTGTTATCGCGATGATAGATATAGGAGACGCCGAAATCGCCGCGCGCCATATGCCCCAGCCAGGCGGCATACTGTACCGGCAACGGCCGGTCGAGGCCATATTCCACCCGGATGCGCTGCACATCCTCCCGGCTTGCGTCCGGCCCGGCAATCAGTTCGGCCGGATCGCCCGGCATGGCGCGCACCACCGCGAACACGATAATGCTTGAGACGAGCAGCACCGGGATCCACTGCATCAGCCGGCGTAGCAGATAGGCGGTCATCGTCTGTTTCTCCTGGTCCGGCTCATGGCTGGAAGGAAGCCGCGCTCAGGATCGGCATGCCGTCCAGATTAAAACGCACGCCCGTCAGCCCCTTGGCGGAGGCCCACAGCACCGGCAGCGTCGCCACCGGCAATACCCAGTTTTGCTCCAGCATAAAGCTGTCGATGCGCTGCCAGGCGCGATCGGTTTGTTCATCCGGCGGCCGCGAGGTCACCAGGGCCACATCGTCCTGGTACTGCTGGGATTTGACGCCCGCCAGGTTATCGGTGGCGCGGAAAATCACCGCCGACATCAGGATGGTGGACGGACCGCGGCCGGCGCGGGCGTAGACATGGGCCGCCATTTGGAAATCCCCTTTGCGCAGGCGCGATATATAGGCGGCCTCGGACATTTCGACGATATTCACCTTCAGGCCGATGTCGCGCAGCGCGCTTTGCAGCATCTGCGCCATGGCGCCAATCTGCGGCTCGGACTGACTGCGCGACATCAGCGATATTTCCGCCCCGGCGGCGCCCGCCTGCTGGATCAGCTGTTTAGCCTGGGCCAGATCGAAGGTACAGGCGTTTTCATGCCCCGCCGCCTCGCGCTGGCTAAAATGCGGCCAGGGCAGGCATTTCACCCGGGCGTCCGGGCCGGCGATATCATGGGCGATACGCGCGCGATCCAGCGCCAGGCCGATGGCGCGCCGCACTTCGGGCTTATCCAGCGGCGGGGTTCGGGTATTCAGCGTAATATCCAGCACCCGTCCCTCCACGGTGGCGGCGCCGGTGGCGAAACCGGCCGCGGCCAGCTGTTCGGCGGCTTCCCGGTCCAAAGACGGCAAAAAATCCACCGTGCCGGCGCGCAGCTGCATCACCCCGGACTGCTGATCGGGAATCACTTTCAGGGTGATTTTCTTTAGCGCCGGACGCGGCCCCCAGTAGGCCTCGTTACGCACAAACACCGCGTCCTCGCCCGGCAGGTAGCGGCTCAGTTTAAACGGACCGGTGCCGTTGCCGCCGGTTTTGATTTTTTTAGGCGCGCTGCCGTCGATAATAAACGCCAGATCCAGTAAATCGAAGATTGCGTCCGAGGCGCCGGCAAAATGCAGTATCACGGTGCGATCGTCGGGCGTATCGATACTGCCGATCATTTTGGCCAGCGGCAGGATATTGGCGCCGTTAACCGGATCGCGGGCATAGTTCAGGCTGAACGCCACATCCCTGGCGGTAAACGGCCGGCCGTCATGGAACGTCACGCCGTCCGCCAGTTTAAGCGTCAGCGTTTTGCCGTCGTCGGAGCGGGTCCAGGACCGCGCCAGCTCCGGCTGCGGACGGCCGTCGGCATCCAGGCGGATCAGCGTGTTATACAGCAGATGCGTCAGCACAAAGGTGCCCATGCGCAGTTCCGTCGGATCAAAGGAGGTGATATCGGCGCTTTGTCCAATCACCAGGGTATCGCGCGCCGCCGCCAGGGCCTTGCCGCCCGCCAATGCCAAGCTTAACAGCAGCGCCAGCAGCAGGCCGCCGGCGCGGGCACGGCCGCTGAACATCTTTAACGTCATACTATCCCTCATACTCGCTTCAACGATGGACCAACCAACGGCAATGCGTTATTTGATCAAATTATTGTCTGTTGTTGTCCGAATACTATTGAATAAAGTCGATTTATAACAGAAAATAACTCCACATCTCATATGATTTGATCAAATATCGTTATGCGAAAAATAGATAAGCCCATCCACGACGGCGAACCGGACATTACCGACCGGCTTCGGGACGCCATCATCAACCGGCAGGAGTTCGACGCCGGGGCGCCGCTGCGCATCGACGCGCTGGCCACGCGTTTCGGCGTGTCCCATATGCCGATACGGGCGGCGCTGCAGCGGCTGGAAAGCGAAGGGCTGATCGTCGCCCAGCCCAATAAGGGCGCGCGGGTGGCGGCGGTGGATGAGACCTTCGTGGCCGAATTGCTGGATGTGCGCATGTTGATTGAAAGCTACCTGGCGCGCCGCGCCGCCGGGCGCATGACGCCGCAGTGGCTGGAACAATTGGAAACGCTGCGGGCGCGGCACGAAGAGGCGGTTGCCCGCGGCGACGCCGCCGAGGCGCTTACCGCCAATCGCGATTTTCACGCCGCCATTCATCACATTGCCGCCAACCGCGACGCCAGCCTGATTCTCGAGCGGCATTGGCGGCTGATCCGCGCCCTGTGGAAACGCTACGGTTATCAAGCCGACCGTTTTGCCGGCGTGGTGGCCGATCACCGTCTCTTGCTGGCGGCCTTCGCCGCCGGCGACGGTGAAGCGGCGGCGGCCGTAACCGCCGCCCATACCGCGCGCGCAAAGCTGGTGCTGCTCAACCGGATGCGTGACCACGCCCCGCCCGCGGACGGGTCGCAAACCTTTGACGCCGCCACGAAGGAACCCCATGAATAATTCGCGCATCGCCGCGCTGGAACTGGTGCATTGTCCGGTCACAACCAAAACCACCTGGTCATTTATCCGCCTGACGCGGGCGGACGGCGCATGCGGCTGGGGCGAGGCCAGCTGGGTGCGCGAGCCCGGCGCGCTCGACGCCTGCCATGACGCCGCCCGGCGATATCTGCTGGGACAGCCCTGGGAGGCGCTTGCCGCTTTTATTGCCCGGGAAACCCGCGGCGTACCCCAGGCGGCGATGGCCAGCGCCCTGGAACAGGCGATGTGGGATATCCGGGGCAAGGATAGGGGCGACTATGCGGCATCGCTGGCGGGCGGCGGCTACCGCACCCGCATCCCGTTGTATGCCAATATCAATCGCAGCATCGTCCAGCGCGACGGGGCGGGTTTCGCCCGGGCGGCGCAGCATGCGCGCGCGGCGGGGTTTAACCGTATCAAGATAGCGCCTTTCGACGGCCTGACCCCCGATATCCGCCTGACGCCGCTGGGCCGGCGGCGGCTGGACGATGGGCTGGCGCGCGTGGCGGCCACCCGCGCGGCCATCGGTCCCGCCGCCGAGCTGTATGTGGATTGCCACTGGCGCTTCGACCCGCCGGGCGCGTCGGCGGTATTACCGGAACTGGCGGCGCTTGGCGTCAGCTGGTTCGAGTGCCCGCTGGCGGAAACGCCGGAAAATATCCCCGCCCTGAAACACCTGCGCGGCGCAGCCAATACCCTGGGCATGCGCCTGGCCGGCCTGGAGGAACTGACGCATCCCGCCGCGTTTCTTCCCTGGCTCGCCGCCGGCGCTTACGATGTGGTGATGCCGGATGTCAAATATGCGCGCGGCATCACCGGCGTGCTGGAGGTGGCAACGCTTGCGGCCGCCCACGGCGCCGGCTGCGCGCCGCATAACCCCAGCGGACCGATTGCGCATGCCGCCAGCCTGGTGGCCTGCGCCATCAGCGAGGGCATTGAGCAGTTGGAGCATCAATTTGATGAAACGCCGGCCTTCTGGCGCCTGGCGGCCGCCGATTTCCCGCGCCCGGCGAACGGGGCCAGCCTGACGCCCACGCTTGCGGGGCTGGGCACGGCGCTCAGGCGGTAAATGGCGGGCCGGGTGCCGTATCACCGGCGGCCCGCCCCGTTCAGGAGGCGATGCCCAGGCCGACGATATTGGCCGCCAGGATAATCACCATCGCGCCGAGGCTCAGCACCCGCACCGGTTTTTTGCCCACGGCCAGCCACTCTTTGAGCAGCAGGCCGACGATGCCGCCGCACAGCACATAAAAGCTCATATGCAGCATCCAGCTGACATAACGGTATTGTTCCGGAATATTGGCGTGTCCCCAGGCATAGAAGAAAAATTGCAGATACCACATGACGCCGCCGAGGATGGCGAACAGCGCATTGGCTATCAGCAGGGATTTCCCCACGGATAAATCCGCTTTTATCGACAGTTCGGGCCTGGTGGCCAACCGGAAAAAACAGTAGGCCAGATTGACGATAGCCCCGCCGCCCATGATGATCACATAGCTGGGCAGCGCCACGTACAGCGGGCTGATGCCGATATTTTTGGCGGCGATATGCATCGGCACCGCGGCATCCATGGCAAAGGACATGCCGGCGGAGAAGATCCCGCACAGCACGGCCAGGATCAGGCCCTTCTTAAGACTGAACTCCTGGGCGCTGACGCCGAGCGCTTTTTCCTTCATTACCCCGGCATAGCTGACGATGCCGACGCCTATCAGGGCGACGAACACGCCCAGCAAGGTGATCTGGCCGCCGGTCGAGCCGGCCATGGCGCCGAACTTCCCTTGCAGGATAGGCGTCATCAGCGTACCGACAATCAGGGTGATGCCGATGGCAATGCCGATCCCCATGGACATGCCGAGATAACGCATCGTCAGGCCGTAATTAATATTTCCCACGCCCCACATGGCGCCAAACAGAAATACCGGCAGCAATGTCGACCAGGAAAACGCGCCGAAATAGCCCCAGAAATCGGGGAGCAGGATGGCGCTGACGGTCCAGGGCAACACCACCCAGGAAAAGAACCCGCCCAGCGACCACATGGTCTCCCAGCTCCAGCGCCGGACCTGCTTGAACGGCGCGTAAAAACAGGCGGCGGAAGCGGCGCCGACGAAATGCCATAATATACCGAGGAAAATTGAGCTGCCCATTTACAATTCCTTAGAAAATAATTTGCATAAAGTGATAGGGACACATGCCGGAAAATGAATGCCAATGTAATTTTGTATTCTAAGCATCGGAATGAGCCTTACCTTCATATCCACGCCATTCAGATCGTCACCCTGGCACGCATATAAAGAGGGATGTGATGAGTATCACAAAAACATAATTGATTTATTTGCGGCAGGTTCTCATAAGCTTATTTTTTATCGCTCAAAAAACAATGTATTATTAATAAAAAAATCGGCACGACGTTTCATTTTTTTTATTATTCGCGCTCATTTATCGACAACAATCTTAATTATCGTAAAATAAAGTACATAATTTATGCCATGCTAATTTAAATTAATGTGTTGTTTTTAAATCTAAAAATAATAAAAGCGTTCTTTTTTAAGGCTGAATTTTTCACACCTATAACCGATTTTTACCACTCCCGCGGCATCTTTACATGATTGCCATCTTTTGTCCGGTACTGGCAATGGGAAGAAGGTCTTGGGGCGGCGCTTGCGTTACGATACCGGCAAAGATCAATCCACAGGCGATATATCGCCTGTTATTACGCCATGCGCATAAAACAAGACGTGTTACTTCTTACTAACAATTCTGAAATCAACCGAAGGTTATCATTATGACTAATCGTATGATCCTAAATCAAACCGCCTATTTTGGCCGGGGCGCTATTTCGCATATTATCGATGAAGCAAAAGCCCACGGTTATAAAAAGGCGCTGATTGTTACCGACCAGGAGTTAATCCGCGTTAAGGTGGCCACCCGGGTATTCGCGTTACTTGATCAGGCGGGTTTTGCCTTCGACGTTTTTGATGAAGTGATGCCAAACCCCACGGTCTCCGTCGTCAAACGCGGCGTAAGCGCCTTTAAAGCGGCCCAGGCGGATTTTCTTATCGCCATCGGCGGCGGTTCGCCGCAGGATACCAGCAAGGCCATCGGCATTATCATCGCTAATCCCGGCTTCGCCGATGTGCTTAGCCTGGAAGGCGTGGCCGCCACCACCGCGGCCAGCGTACCGGTGATCGCCATACCCACCACGGCAGGCACCGCGGCCGAAGTAACGATTAACTACGTGATTACCGATGAGGACAAACGGCGTAAATTCGTCTGTGTCGATCCCCACGATATTCCGCTGGTGGCGATTATCGACCCGGACATGATGTCCAGCATGCCCGCGTCCCTGAAAGCCGCCACGGGCGTAGATGCCTTGACGCACGCCATTGAGGGCTACACCACCCGGGCGGCCTGGGAACTCACCGATATGTTTCACCTGAAGGCCATCGAAATCATCGCCCGCTCGCTGCGCGCGTCGGTTCAGGGCGATGCCAGGGGCGTGGACGACATGGCGTTGGGGCAATATATCGCCGGCATGGGATTTTCCAACGTCGGCCTGGGGCTGGTGCACGGCATGGCGCATCCGCTGGGGGCGTATTACAACACCCCGCACGGCGTCGCCAATGCCATTCTTCTGCCGCATATTATGGTCTACAACGCGGCGCAAACCGGTGAAAAATTCCGGGCGATCGCCGTGGCGATGGGCGTTGAGAACGCGGCCGCCATGCCGCTTGAGCAGGCGAGGACGGCGGCCATCGACGCGGTGAAGGCGCTTTGCCGCGAGGTGGGCATTCCCGCGCGGCTGCGCGAAGTCGGCCTGAGGGAACAGGACATCCCGGCGCTGGCGCAGGCGGCGCTTGACGACGTCTGTACCGGCGGCAACCCCCGGCAAACCAGCCTGGAGGATATCAAGGCGTTATATCAGGCCATCTTCTAATCCCCCTCCGTCCCGGTAAAGACCTTGCCGGCGCGGCGGGAAGACATCCCCGCCGCCCGGTTTCCCCACTCCACCGGGTCGTTTCCGTCAGCTGAAAATCATTTTTGCGCCCTGGATCACAGTATGGTTTCGCAGTGAGAATCTAACATTAGGTAATCGATTACCTAATGCGAATAAACATGCAAAAACCCATAGCTATCCGTGATGTCGCCCAGGCGGCGGGCGTCTCCACCGCCACGGTATCACGTTATATGAACGGCAAGTTTCATGCGATGAGCGCGGACACCCGATTGCGCATTGAAAGCGTGATTGACGCTATGGGCTATAAACCGAACGATGTGGCGCGCACGCTGCGCAGCACCAAAAGCAACACCATCGCGGTGATCGTGTCCGATATCCTCAATCCCTATTCCATCGCCATCCTGCAAGGGATCGAGGAAGCCTGCGCGGCGTTCGGCTATACCATATTCGTCTGCAATTCCAGGGAACTGCCGGTAAAGGAGAAAGAATTTATCGAGATGATGCTGGCGAAACGGGTCGACGGTTTTGTGATAAATACCACCGGCGGCAACGATGGTCTTATCGCCAGCCTGGCCGAGCGGACCCCCGTGGTGCTGGTTGGACGTAAAATCAGCCAGGGGGCGGTGCAGGCCATTACCGTGAATAACGCGCAGGGCATGGCCCTGGCGGTGGATCATTTGCGGGCGCAGGGTTGCCGTTCCCTGGCATTGCTCAGCCCGCCCACCACCGGGATCAGCCCGCGCATGGAACGCGTTGAGGCTTTCCGCGCGCACGCCGCCCGCGTCGGGGCCGACGGCATCATCAGCGAAATCCAGATTATCGGCCGTGTCCAGGTCGAGCCGGTCGCCGACGCCCTGCAACATATCATGGCGCGGCGCGACCCGCGGCAACGGCTGGGCATTATCGCCACCAACGGCATGCTGGCGCTGGCGGTGCTCAAGGCCGCCAAGGTCCTGGGATATGCCATTCCCGCCGATTTCCTGTTTATCGGTTTTGACGATACCGAATGGGCCTCGGTCAGTTATCCCAGCCTGACGGTGGTCGCGCAACCGACCTACGAGGTCGGCGCCGCCGCGGCGAAAAGACTGATCGCCCATTTGATTAAAAAAGAACCGCAAAATGGACCGGACGCCATTGAATTACCGGTGAAACTGATCCCTCGAGACTCAACCCTGACTTAATTTTTACCGCCAGGGTAATCGATTACCCTGCTGGACCGGAGGCAGCGATGCACATTCAAGATATCAAGACTTACGTGGTGGTACAAAAACTGGATACGCAGTTCGGCATGTCCCAGTGGTTATGGGATAGCCGGGCCAGCTGCCTGTTGGAAATCATCACCGACGAGGGCGTGATCGGCTGGGGCGAGTGTTTTGGCCCGGCCAGGGCCAACGCCGCGCTGATCAATGAATTATTCGCCCCGCTGCTGATCGGGCAGGATCCGCTGCAGCGCGCGCCGTTGTGGGAAACCCTCTACAACCGCACCCGAGAATTCGGCCGCAAAGGCATCGCGGTTTCCGCGCTGTCCGGTATCGATATCGCCCTATGGGATATCGCCGGCAAAATCATGGGGCAGCCTATCGCGGCATTGCTGGGCGGCGCCGCCGCGGTGCCGGTCACCGCCTATGCGTCGTCTTTTTATTATTCCGGCGATGCGCGCTATACGCTGGAAAAAGACGCTGAAGAGGCGCTGAACCAGGGATACCGGGCCTTTAAAATGAAAGTGGGCGGCCTGGGGCTTCGCCAGGATGCGCAACGGGTGGCGCGGGTGCGGCAGTTGATCGGCCCCGATGCCGGCCTGGCGGTGGATGCCAATCGCGCCTATACCGCGCGCGAGGCCATCCAGTTGGGCAGGATGATTGAGGAACAGGACATCTCCTGGTTTGAGGAGCCGGTGCTGCCGGATGATTTCACCGGCTATCGCGAGGTGAGAAGCGCGTTGCATATGCGCATCGCCGGCGGCGAATCGGAATTTACCCGTTTTGGCTTCCGGCCGTTCCTGGAACAACGCTGCGTGGACATCGCCCAGCCGGATGTCGCCGCCTGCGGCGGCCTGGGCGAAGCGTGGCATATCGCCGTGATGGCCACCGCCTTCGGCGTTGATTGTTATCCCCACCTCTGGGGTTCCGCCATCTCCTTGGCCGCCACGCTGCATTTAATCTCCGCCATTCCGGTGGCGGTGCCCTCGATGGTAAAGGCGCGACCGCTGCTGGAGCTGGATCGGGCGCCCAACGTCTTTCGCGAACAGCTTTCCGACTTAGTCATAGGGCCGTCGATGCCGGTGCCGGATAAACCGGGGCTGGGCATTGAAATCGACCGGAGCCTTATCCGGCGCTACGCGCAATAACACGGCCGGCACGTTCGCCAGGCCACGTCACCCTACGATGGAATCATTAAAATAAACACAGAATGGGACAGGATATGAGTCATGCAAAATGGTACCGTATCGGCGGCACATTGATGATTGGGCTATTTGTCGCTTATCTCGATCGTTCAAACCTCTCCATTGCGCTGCCCGGCATGGAACGCGATCTGGGTTTTTCCGGCGCGGCGACCAAAAGCCTGGCCTTGACCGGCTTTCTTATTGGCTATGCGGTGGCGAATTTTTTCGGCGGCTTCCTTACCTACAAACTGAACCCCAAAACCACCATCGTCAGCATGGTGCTGATCTGGTCGCTGGCCCAGGTGATGACCGCCTGGGTCACCTCGCCCACGCTGTTGATTATCTACCGCATTATTCTCGGCATCGCGGAAGGCATTTACTGGCCGCAGCAATTCCGTTTCGCCCGCGCCTGGTTTACCAAAGATGAAATCACGCGCGGCACCAATCTTATCCAGTTTTACGGCCAGTTCCTGGCGCTGGCGCTGGGGTTCCTGATCCTGACGCCCATTTACGACGCCCTGGGCTGGGAATGGATTTTTTATATCACCGGCGGGCTGGGCCTGGCGATCGTGGTGCCGTTATTTTTGCTTTTCCTGAAAAACGCACCGGATGGCGGCAGCGGGGCGGCGGCCGAAGAGGCGCGTCCCGCCGGGAAACTGACTTTCCAGGCGCTCGGCGGTTATCCCTTCCTGTTATTGATATTCAGTTATTTCGCCAACGGCATGCTGTTTTGGGGCATTACGCTGTTTATTCCGATGCTGGTTCATTCGCTGGGCTTTACCGGCCTGTGGCAGGGGTTTGCCAGTTCCCTGCCCTATATGCTGGCGATTGTGTTCGCCATTCCGATGGCCTATATCAGCGATCGTACCCAGAAACGCGGGCTGATCGCCGCCTCGGGACTGGCCGTCGCCGGCATACTGCTGGTCATGTTGCCCGTTATTGATAATCCGGTGGCGAAAATGGCGTTGATTACCCTGGCCATCGCTTATTTCACCAGTAGCTACACCACCAATATCTGGTCGATTATCACCTCAAGCGTCCAGCCCGAAGCGGTAGGCCCGGCGGCCGGGGTGATTAACGGCATCGGCGCGGGCGGCGGCGGCACCACCGCCGGTTTTGTCGTTGGCGTGCTGTACAGCAACACCGGCTCCTATCTGGCGGGATTCAGCGTTATCGGCGCGGTAGCCATCCTGGGCGGGCTGGCCGTCTATCTTTATACCAAAATCCAGCGCACGGACGTGAGCGCGCAATAACGTGGCCGCGCCCCCAGCCTTTGCCGCCGTCAATGCGCCGGGGGCGCCGCCGCCGGCTTGGTTATTTTCTTCATCAGCGGCACCATGGCGGTGGCGATGATAAAGCACCACATGATCGCCATAAACGTATCGCTGAAGGTTAACGTGCGCGCCTCGCGGTAAGCCAGCGACCACAGCTGGCGCAACGCGGCGGCGGCGGCGGAGGACGGATCGTAGCCGAGCCGGGTAAATTGCCCGGCCAGCGTATCCAGCATGGCGTTCATCGCCTCGTTGGACGCCGTCAGGGATTCCGCCAGGCGGGAATAATGCAGGTTGGTGCGATCGTTGAGCAACGTCGCGCACCAGGCAATGCCGATGGCGCCGCCCAGGTTGCGCATCAGGTTGAAGAGCCCCGAGGCCATTTTCAGTCGTTCCGGCGCCAGGCTGCCCAGGGTCAGCGTGACGACCGGGGCGACGGAAAACTGCTGCGCCATGCCGCGGAACGCCTGGGGTATCAGCAGTTCCCGCGCCCCCCAGTCATGGGTAATCGGCATAAAATTCCACATGGAGAAAGCAAAGCAGGCAAGGCCGAACATCAGCAGCCAGCGCAGATCGATACGGTTGGCAAAAAAGGAATAAACCGGAATGGACAAGACCTGGAAGATGCCGGTGGAAAATACCGCCATACCGATCTGCAGCGCGCTGAATCCCCGGACCTGGCCGAGGAACAGCGGCGTCAGGTAGATAGTAGCGAAGATGCCGACGCCGGTGATAAAGGAGAAAAAACAGCCAAGGGCGAAGTTGCGCTCTTTTAACGCGCGCAGATCGACAATCGGCCGGGCAAAGGTTAGCGAGCGCCAGAGAAACAATACGCCCGCCACGGCGGAAATCCAGGCGGTGGCCAGGATAACGCCATCACCAAACCAATCCCAGCGCGGCCCCTCCTCCAAAGTGTACTCAAGGCAGCCCAGGCAGAGCGCCAGCAGCACAATGCCAAGGTAATCGGCGCCGCGCAACAGCGCCAGGTTGGCGCGGTCAATCCTGACCATAAGCGGCACGGCGACGGCAACAAAAATCCCCGGCACTAAATTGATAAAAAAGAGCCAGTGCCAGGAATAGTTTTCGGTAATCCAGCCGCCCACCGTCGGCCCAAGCGTCGGCGCCAGCGACGCGATGCCGCCGACGGTGGCGGCGGCGAACACCCGCTGCGGCCCGGCAAAAAAGATAAAGGCGGTGGTAAACACCAGCGGGATCATCGAACCGCCGAGAAATCCCTGCATCGCCCGGAACAGAATCATGCTCTGGATATTCCACGCCCAGCCGCACAGCAGGCTCGATAAGGTAAAGCCAATGGCGGAAACGCAGAACAGCCAGCGGGTCGACATCACATGCGCCAGCCAGCCCGAAAGCGGTATGACGATGATCTCGGCGATCAGATAGGCGGTCTGGACCCAGACGGTTTCATCGGTGCCCGCCGACAGGCCGCCGCCGATATCCTTTAACGACGCCGAGACAATTTGTATATCCAGCAAGGCGATGAACATGCCGACGCACATGGTGGCAAAGGCGAAGATACGGGTGGGCAGCGTCATGCCGGCCGGCAGGGCCGCCACCGATGAATGCGCGGCCGGCGCGGCGGCGGCGCTCACGGGCGTTCCGCTTCGCGGCTGTCGATGGCGGCGGTTACCGACAGCCCCGGGCGCAGCAGGCCCAGCGTGCCGTCGTCGCGGTCAAGATTGATGCGCACCGGGACGCGCTGGACGATTTTGGTGAAATTGCCGGTGGCGTTTTCCGTCGGCAGCACGCTGAACTGCGCGCCGGTCGCCGGCGCCAGGCTGCTGACCGTACCGTGGAACACCCGCCCGGGCTGGATATCGGCCCGCACCGTGGCGCGCTGTCCCGGCCGCATATCCGCCAGCTGATCTTCTTTAAAATTGGCGTCCACCCACAAGCCCGTGGCCGGGATAATGACCAACAGCTGGCTGCCGGCGCCGGCCCAGGCGCCCAACCTGGCCCGCCGGTTGCCCACCACGCCGTTTATCGGCGCGCGGATCTGGCTGTACTCCACATTAAGCCGCGCGAGATCGCGCCCGGCAACGGCCTGATCCAGCGCGGCCTTGATCTGGCCTTTTTCGCTATCGGTGACCGCCAGCTGACGCTGTGCCGCCAGGAGCGCCGCGCGGGCCTGCTGGCCATCGGCCACCGCCTGCCGGTAGTCGGCCTCGGCTTTTTGCAGGCTTTGCACGGAGACGGCGGCGGACATCTGCAGTTTTTGGTAGCGATCCAGGTCATGGCGGGTGCGTTCCGTTTGCGCGTCGTAACCGGCGATGGCGGCCTTGGCCTGCTCGATCAGCGCTTCCTTTAAACTGCGCGTCGAGGCCAGATTGACCAGCGCGGCCTGCTGCGCGGCGATTTCGCTTTCCGTTTTCGCCAGTTCGGCCCGGTAATCCCGATCGTCAAGGCGCACCAGCACATCGCCGGCATGCACCGCCTGGTTATCGGTGACCTCGACGCTTGCGACATATCCCGCCACTTTGGCGCTGATGGTGGTGATGTCGCCGCCGATATACGCATCGTCGGTGGTCTGCATAAAGCGGCTTTGAGTCCACCAAAAATAGCCGTAACCGGTAAGTATTGCCGCGCCGGCCGTCAAGGCCATAAGCATCAGGACGCGGCTTTTTTTCATGCCGCGCGGCGGCGCGTCGCTTGCGCTGAGAGGCGTGTTCATCGGGCTATCCTGTTAAGCAAATTTTTTAGCGGGCGGGTTAAAACGCAGGTTGTCATCCCCGGTCGTTTCTTTTAGCTGCAAAAATGCCATGCGGTAGCGCATTTGCTCGCTGGCCATCGGTCCCGGGCCTACCCGACAGGCCGCGTCGGTCATTTTTTCACCGGTTACGGCATCCACCAGTATCGGCTGCGCCGGCACGTTGGTTTCCCGGTTGACCAGCTGTGTCGCGATGCCTTCGGGGGCGAAATGGGCGTTGCCCCAGGCCAGCAACGCCCATAATACCGGCTGGAAATCGCGTCCGGCCTCGGTCAAGTGATATTCGTGGCGGGGAGGCTTATCGCTGTACTGCCTGCGCTCCAGCAGGCCGTTTTCCACCAGTTCGGTTAACCGGCGCGTCAGCATATTGGGGGCGATCTTCAGACTGGCCTCGAATTCATAAAATCGCGTCAGGCCGTAGAAGGCGTCGCGCAGGATCAGCATGCTCCACCATTCCCCTACCCGTCCCAGGCTGCGGGCGATGGGACAGGGCATGGCGCTGAAATCGGTCTTGGTCATGGGCGGGCGCTCCGGCTGGTAACTATCAAGTTGAAAGTAGCATACCGCCAGTGACTATCATTATGCAAGTCTATGCCTAAAAAAAGGCCCATAGGGTATAGTCAAAGCGGGCACTCTCGCGCCGCATGCCGCGCGTAGGGTTTTTGACCGGCCGCCGGCGCGGCATTCTCAATCAAGGCAGGTGTTGCATGTCAGATCATCAGCATAGCGTTTCCCAGGCCGCCACCCTGCGCGTCTGCCGCCCCTGGCCCGGGATCATGGCCTTTTACGACGGGCGCATCCCCCATAAGAGACTTTACGGCGCGCAAGCTAACTGGCTCGATGACGGCGCCTTCTCTCTCGGCACCGCCACCTACGCCATCATCGCGGGCCACGAGGCGGTGGTGTACGATACCCACATGACGCTCGATCACGCCGCGGCGATCCGCGCCATCCTGGAAGAAGAGGGCGTCACCGCCATCAGGGTGATCATGAGCCATTGGCATACCGATCATGTCGCGGGCAACGCGGCGTTCGCCGATTGCGAAATCATCGCCTGCGACCTGACCCGGCAATTGCTGATAGAACACCGCGAAGAGCTGGAAAACGGCGCCCCGCCCATTACGCCGCTGGTCCTGCCCACCACCACCTTTACCGATCGCCTGGACCTGACCGTCGGCGCCCTCTCCCTGGAGCTGCGCCAGTACGATATCCACAGCGCGGACGGCCTGGTGGTGCGCATCCCTTCGCTGGGGCTGCTGTTGGCCGGCGACACGCTGGAGGATACCCTGACCTATGTCGCCGAACCCGGACGGCTCGCGATACACCTGCGCGAGCTGGCCCGCCTCGGGCAGTGGGATTTCCAGCGGATCCTGCCGAACCACGGCCGCTTAGAGATGATTGCCGCCGGCGGCTACCCGCGCGACCTGATCGCCGCCACGCAGCGGTATGTGGAACAGCTGCTCCGGCTGCCGGCACACCCGGAATTAGCCGCTTTGCCGCTGGTGGAGTTTGCCGCCGCCTCGCTGGCGACCGGCGCGGTGGCCTGGTTCGAGCCCTATGAGGCGGTACACCGGCATAATATCGCCAGCGTGCTGAAGGCGACCGGCGCCGATTGCCGGCCACAGCCTGGCTGAGTGAGGATCAGCCGCGCGGGAGTTCGCCGCGATTTTCGCGGCAAGGCGGCTGCGGCGCGCGGCTGGACTGCCGCGGGTGGACGTCACGCCGGTTTGCCCGCCGCCATCAGACCATAGCGATCAGTTCGCGCCGCTGCCGCGGCGTCAGCGCCGGTCCGGTCGCCGCCGCCGCGTTTTCCGCCATGTACCTGGGATTGCCCGTGCCCGGTATGGCGCAGGTGACGGCGGAATTGGCGAGCACGAACTTCAGCGCCAGCTGCGCCCAGGACGCGGCGCCGGCGTCTGCGGCCCAGCCGGGCAGCGGCGTCGCCCCCAGGCGCCTGAGCAGCCCCCCGCCGCCAAACGGCGTGTTGCAGATAACGGCCACCCCTTTGTCACGCGCCAGGGGGAGCAGCCGTTGTTCGGCCGCGCGATCGTCCAGGGCATAGTTAATCTGCAGAAAATCCAGCGGCGTGGCGTTGATGAGGCTCTCCAGCGCATCGTACGCCGCAGGGGTATAGTGCGTGACGCCGATATAGCGGATGCGTCCCGCCGCTTTCATCGCGCGCAGGGTGGGCAGGTGCGTTTGCCAGTCCAGCAGATTATGGATTTGCATCAGATCGATGCGATCGGTTTGCAGTAAACGGAACGACGCCTCCATTTGCCGGATGCCGGCCTCGCGTCCGGAGGTCCATACCTTGGTGGCGAGAAAGGCCCGGGGCCGCAGCCGCCGCGCCCCCAGCAGTTCGCCGGTGGTGCGCTCCGCCCGGCCGTACATGGGCGAACTGTCGATAACCGTGCCGCCGGCGGCAAACAACGCATCCAGCACCGCGGGAAGCCGCGCATACTGACTGTCGCCGGGCGCGACATCAAAGCCGCGATAGGTGCCAAGGCCGATAACCGGCAGCGCTTCGCGCGAGGAAGGGATAGGACGGGTCGGCATAGGCGATGCTCCTGGCGAAGGCGGCCGCGGGGATACCGGCGGCGCGCCGAATGAAACCCTTGCGCCCAGGGTGCTCCAGGCCGCCCATCCGGCGCCGAGGCGCAAGAGCCGGCGGCGGGATAACGGCGCCATCGTCAGCCCGCCTGGCCGGGATACCGCCCGGGCGCGATAGACGGCGCACGCCGCAAGGCGCGGCAGGCCCCGGCGTAGCCTGGTGATAGAGATTGACCGCCGATACCCAGGTCGAGCCGTTTTTGCATCCCACGATCCCCCCTACTGTTTGCCCGCCGTTATTACCGCATATAGCTTATCGTATTACTATAAGCCGGCGCCAGCCGACATAACGGCAATAGCGGGTGCATCATCCCTTTAGACTTACCGGCAATTGTAATATATTCAGCTAAGCTATTTGATAAAACGGTCAATATCCTATGTCGCTCACCCATATCCTCCATGCCGGTCAGCCGGTAAATCAGCAGATTTACCGTTTCCTGCGCCAGGAGATTGTCACCTGCATAATCCCGCCGGGTTCGCTGCTTTCCGAAAAAGAAATCTCCGCGCGGTTTAATGTCTCGCGCCAACCCGTGCGCGAAGCTTTTATTAAACTGGCGGAAACCGGGCTGGTCCAGGTATTGCCCCAGCGCGGCACCTTTGTGCGTAAAATCTCCGCCAGGCTGGTTGAGGACGGGCGTTTTATCCGTGAATCGCTGGAAAGCGCCGTGGTACGCCGCGCCGCCAGGCAGGCCCGCCCGGAGTATCTTGAGCGGCTGGAATATAATCTGGAGCTGCAATCGCGCTCGGCGCAAAAAAACGATAGCTTTGAGTTCCTGCGGCTTGATGATGATTTTCACCGGCTTATCGCCGGCAGCATTGATTGCGCCCTGGCCTGGGAAACGGTGGAAAATATCAAGGCGGCGATGGACCGGGTGCGTTTTCTGACCTTAAGCGAAGTCTCGCCGCCGGACCGGCTTATCGAACAGCATCATCATATTCTCCGCGCCATTAAAGCCAAAGACGCCGACGCCGCCGAACAGGCGATGCGCCTCCATTTGCAGGAAATGATTTTCTCCATTACGCCTATTAGCGAGCGCAACGGCGAATGGTTTGAGGATGACTGAATAGCGCGTCATGGGCGTACGGAACGCGGCCGGCGCTACCGGCCGCGGGGATGGCGGGATGAGAAACAGCGGCGCGCGGCGCCGGGAATCAGCCCGGCCGCCGCGGCGCAATACCTTTACGCCGTCTCCGGCGCGGCCGCCGGCGCCACTTCCGGCACGGTATCCGGCCAGACCTTATCATAACTATAGCCGGTCAGGTCTTCGACGACAGCCCGGGTGCGCGGGTCGACCTGGCGTTTATCGCCGTTGTTCTTCAGCCGCTCGATGTCCTGCACCAGAATGGTATGGGTGCGTTTATTCAGTCTGAACGTCAGCGCGACGCACAGCGCCAGCACCAGCAGGCCGCCGGTGCCGATAAACAGCAGCATGGCGATGGTCTTTACCGCCTGCGGGGACTGCACGGCGCTGCCGGTAATAAACCCCCCTTCCTGCAAAATCACGCCGACAAAAAAGGTGGCGATGGCAACACTTGTCTTGCGGGAAAAGGTCATCACCGCGGCAAACAGCCCTTCGCGGCGTTTTTTGGTCACCATCTCGTCGATATCGGGAATAAACGGAAAGACGTTCCAGGGGGTAAATTCCAACAGGCAGCGTCCTATCTGGTAGGTGATGGCGATAGCGTAAAGCATCAGGACCTTGGCCGGCGGATTATTCAGGTACACCGCAAGCAGCGCCCCCAGGCAAACCAGCATAATGGTATAGCCGCAAATATACAGGCGGGAGGGACCGTATTTAATAATCGCCATGCCCGCCAATAATGTCACCGGCAGGCCGATAATACTCAGGGAAAGCAGGCCCGCGGCAAATGACGCGGAGACGCTTAGGCAATACACGCAGAAAAAGACAAAGACGGTATTAAAGATATCCTTGGCGGTAAAAGACAGCAGGTAAATGGCGATATGTTTACGAAAAGCGCGTATTTTCAGCGTCGAGCCATACTCTATCCATAGCCGGCCAAAGCGCTTTAATTGCTCGCCAACGCTGTGTTTATCGGTGGATTTGGCGCGATCCAGATCCGCCAGCATGGCCGGCGTCAACGCCCGCTCCCAGGTCACGCTATACGAGACCATGATGCATACCGCGAACAGCACGGCAAAAAACAGGCCGTTAACCAAATAGGCCGTAGGGTTGTTTTCCCCGAAATGGCCAATCAGCAATCCCGGAATGAAGGTTGCCAGGAACGTGCCCATCGCCGAGAGGAACATGCGACAGGTCGATAATTTGGTGCGCTGGTTAAAGTCCTTGGTCATTTCCGACGGCAGGGTTTCCCAGGGGATCAGCACCATCGCGGCAATGATTTCAAATAATAAATATACCGACAGATAAAACCAATAATTCATGCCGTTAAGCCACAATAAGGCATAGACCAGCATGAGCGGCGAACCGATTAATAAAAAGAAGCGCCGGCGGCCAAATTTTTTACCAAAATAGTTTTTGTAAAAATGGTCGGTAAAACTTCCCATAAACAGGCTGACGATAGCATCGACAATACGCGCGATACCCACAATCGACGCCGCCTGTATCGGCGACAGGCCGACAAAGGTCGTATAGTAGAACAACAGCCAGGCGCCGATAACGGTAAACGCCCCCCCGCCCATGATATCGGTAAGGCCATAGCCGATACCGATAGGTATTGTGACTTTCCTCGACATAACGTTAAGCCTCTATTTTAAATTTTATGCGGCGAGACAATAGATAATTATTCGCTGCATTTAAAAAATGACGATAAAGTCAAAAATAATATTATGTCTCAAATATTAAATCTGACTCATGCAATAACAGCGATCGCTAAAAATCAAAATAAACCTTGGCATTCTGATAACAAATATTACCGATAAGTTTTTCCAGCAAGGCCTGGTCGGCGGGAATATGTCCCGCCGTGACCCACTCGCCAATCAGATCACATAAAATGCGGCGAAAATAATCATGCCGGGTGTAGGAAATAAAGCTGCGCGAGTCGGTAAGCATACCGACAAAATTCATTAACAGTCCGTGGTCGGCCAGCGTGGTCAGCTGGCGGATCATGCCGCGCCGGGTATCGTTAAACCACCAGCCGGCGCCGAACTGCATGTTCGATTTAACCCCGCCCCCGGTTTGGAAATTGGCCAGCGTGGAGGCCACCACGTCATTGAGCGACGGATCCAGGTTATAAACGATGATTGTCGGCAGGGCGTCCCGTTGCGCCATGGCGTCGAACAGCCGGTTAAGATGCGGCGCGATGTCGGACTGATCGCAAATGGAATCGTAACCGACATTCGCGCCGAGCTGCTGAAACATCCGGGTATTGGCGTTACGCAGCGCGCCAAAATGGATCTGCATGGTCCAGCCGCGTTTGGCGTAAAAGCCGGCCAGCGCCAGCAGCACCGCGGATTGGTAACGGACCTGGTCGTCGCCCGCGAGCGCGTCGCCCGCCCTTTTCCGCTGGAACAGCGCTTCCTGTTCCATTGGCGTGGACGGTAAATAGGCAATACGCGTCAGGCCGTGATCGGAAAGCCTGCCGCCATGCTGGTGGAAATAGCCGACGCGGGCATCCAGCGCCGCCAGGTAGTCGTCAAAACGGTGAATGGCGGCGCCGTTGAGTTGCTCAAGACGGGCGATAAAGCGCCGGAATACGTCGCCGTCGGCCTCCAGCGCCTCGTCGGGCCTGAACGTCGGCAGCACCCGGGTGGCAAAATCCGCGTCATCGCGCAACGCCTGATGGTATTCCAGGGAATCGGTCGGGGCATCGGTGGTACAAATGACCTCGACATTGGATTGACGTATCAATCCGCGCGGTGAAAACGATGGCTGTTGCAATAGCGGATTGACCCGATCCCAAACGCCCCGCCAGTTTTGACCGTTCAGGGGCTCGGTGATACCGAAATAGAATTTAAGCTCCAGATGGGTCCAGTGGTAGAGCGGATTGCCGACACAAGCCTCGACGGTCTGCGCCCAGGCCTGGAATTTTTCCATCGCACAGGCGTTGCCGGTAATGAATTCCTCGGGTATGCCGTTGGCGCGCATGGCGCGCCATTTATAATGATCTCCGGCCAGCCAGAGTTCGGTCAGGTTGGCAAAAGGACGATCCTCGGCGATAACCCGGGGATCAAGATGGCAGTGGTAGTCGATAATAGGCGCAAGCGCGGCGACCTGATGATAAAGCTCGCGCGCGCAATCGCTCTTTAACAAAAAATCCCGGTCGATAAATGCCATTTCACACCTGCTGATGATAAACAATGCGCACTACCATACTAGATGGTTCAACACGGTGTTTTGAACGCAGTCACACTTCTTGGGCAGGCGGCAAAATATCCCTATCGCGGCGCCGGTTATGACGAAACCTCTCTTAGCGCGCGCATTACGATAAGCCCCCGCCGGCGCTGCGGCGCAGGCCGTCCCGGGGCTGTTTTGTTAGCCAAATGCCATTATTCAGGCGCTTTTTAAGCTAAAATAGCGTCATCAGGGCAGTGAATGCCCGGCTGGCCCTGCGCTGACATGGGCTGAATCTTGTGCCTTTCTCCTCCACCTCTCCAGGGAGTTTTCATCATGACCACAAAAAAGATTTTGCTGCTGGTCGGCGATTACGTCGAAGATTATGAAGCCATGGTGCCGTTCCAGGCATTGCAGATGCTGGGCCATCGCGTGGACGCCGTCTGCCCCGATAAAGGCAAGGGCGAATACGTGCTGACCGCGATCCATGATTTTGACGGCGCGCAGACCTATAGCGAGAAACCGGGCCATCGCTTTGTGCTTAACGCCGATTTTGCCGCCGCGCGGGCGCAGGACTATGACGCCCTGGTGATCCCGGGCGGCCGGGCGCCGGAATATCTGCGGCTCAATCCCGCGGTGATCGCCTTGGTGCAGGAATTTGACGCCGCCGATAAACCCATTGCCGCCGTATGCCACGGACCGCAGATCCTGGCGGCGGCCGGCGTGCTGAAGGGCCGCACCTGCAGCGCCTACCCGGCCTGCGCGCCCGAGATTCGCCTGGGGGGCGGCCAGTATGCCGATATCGGCGTCGATCAGGCCTGGGTGGACGATAACCTGGTCACCGCGCCGGCCTGGCCCGCCCACCCGCAATGGCTGGCAAAATTCGTCGAGCTGCTCGGCCGCTAGCCCTAGCCCCTGAGGCGCTACCGGCGCCATGCCGGCCGCGCCTCAGTCGATTTCTCCGCGGATAATTTCGGCCAGCAGCGCGGCCCGCAGCGGGATATCGGCGATAATGATATGTTCATGGCGGGCATGGATGCCGGCCCCGGTGGCGCCCAGGCCGTCAAGGGTGGCGATGCCCAGCGCGGAGGTGAAATTGCCGTCGCTGCCGCCGCCCACCGCCTTGCCCGCCAGCGCGACGCCCAGCCGTTGCGCGGCGCGTTGCGCCTGGCTAAACAAGGCCATGTTTTGCGGCGTTTGTTCCATCGGCGGCCGGGACATGCCGCCGGTTATCTCGATGCTGATCCCCGGCAGTGTCGCGCAGATGCCGTGAATCGCCGCCAGCAGGCGTTCCGCCTCCGCCATATGCGTGACGCGCAAATCCACGCCAAGGTAGGCCTGGTCGGCCACCACATTGATTTTGCCGCCGCCCTGCGCCGCCCCGACGTTAACCGTGGTGCCCATCTGCGGCGCGTTCAGGCTGTGCAGATACAGGATTTGATGCGCCATTTCCTGGATGGCGCTGACGCCCTCCTCCGGATTATTGCCGGCATGGGCGGCGCGTCCGGTAATCCTGATATCAAAGCGGCCCACGCCCTTGCGGGCGATTTTCGCCTCATGGGTATGGGCAACGGCTGGTTCCGCCACCAGCACGCGATCGGCGCCGGCCGCCTGCCGCTCTATCCATTGACGCGAGCTGGGGCTGCCCAGCTCCTCATCCGACGGGCATATAAAGACGACCCGTTGGCCGTGCAGCAACCCGCATTGTTGCAAGGCGCGCACCGCCCAGATCGCCTGGACCAGTCCCGCTTTCATATCCAGCACGCCGGGACCGAAAAGCTTGCCGTCCCGTTCAGCCATCTCCAGTTCGTCGAGTTCCCACACAGTATCGAAGTGGCCGAGAATGCAGGTCAGCCCGGGCCCCTCGCCGACGGAAAAGGACAGGTGATCGCCCAGCGTCTCCTGCCGGTATACCTGCGCGTCCGCGCCCAGGCGCTCGACCGCCATGCTTTGCAGCACCGCGCCGCACCGGTCCACCGCGGTTTTATTTAACGACGGCGACTGCGCCTGTACCAGGCGCTTGATATCGCCAAGGAGTTCGCAAGCGTGTCGTTGCAGGTAGTCATAGGGAGTTGGCATGGGTCGGTTTCCTGTCCGGGAGAGCGGGTGGGTGATGACGGATATCTATAACGTACTCTGCATCACATTTCCATACCGGTGTGAGTGAGAACGGCGCAAGCGCCCGCGCGATGGCGGCGACGGCATGGCCAAGACCGCCGCCGCTGACCCGTACGGCTTTGCCGCTGGGTTTTATCGTCCTCTTCTCCAGGGCTAATGATGGCGCAGGCCGCTGCGCAGGGTTTCGCCATAGGCCAGCGCGGCGATGAGCGACGCGCCGGCGGCGGCGATGACAAACCAGGCGGGCGACTGCAAATCCCCGGTGGCGCTCACCAGCCAGGTGGCGATAAAAGGCGCGGTACCCCCCAGCAGAGTGACGGGAATATTCAGGCTGACGGACAGCCCGGTATAGCGGATGCGGGTAGGCATGATTTCCGCCATGGCGCAGAGCGCGGTGGCCGAATGCGGGGCAAACGCCAGGCTCATCAGGCACAGCCCCAGCACCGTCTGGTTAAAATTGCCGGCGTTAAGCAGATGAAACGCCGGATAAGTGACCAGCGCAATGGCCAGCGAACTGGCGATCATCAGCGGGCGCCGGCCGATGATATCGCTCAGCCAGGCGAACCCGGGCAGCAGGCAGCAATAGAACGCCAGACTGTACAGATTGGCGCGCTGCGCCTGCGCCAGGGAGAACCCCAGCACCACCGACAGATAGGTGGGCGAATAAATATAATAGATATAAATACAGGCGGAAGGCGCCGCGATCAGCCCCATGCCGATCAGGATGGCGCGCCATTCCTGGCGTAATCCCGTCAGCAGCGGGGCTTTTTCCACCCCGGCGGATTTTTTCACCTTGGCGAAATGCGGCGTTTCCTCCAGCTTCAGGCGCAGATAAAGCCCGACGAACCCCAGGGGCAGCCCCGCCAGGAACGGCAGGCGCCAGCCCCAGGCATGCAGGTCTTCGGCGGACAGCAGGGCGGTCAGCGCCGTCGCCACCCCGCCGCCGGCCAGCAGCGCCAGGCCGATGGTGAAGGTTTGCCAGCCGGTATATAACCCCCGCCGGTGCGGCGGCGCGTATTCGGAAATAAACGACGTGGCGCCGCCGTATTCGCCGCCCACCGAGATTCCCTGGATCAAGCGGGCCAGCGTCAGGATCACCGGCGCGGCCAGGCCGATGGTGTCGTAGGTCGGCATTAAACCGATGACCGTGGTGGAGCCGGCTATCAGCATAATCGCAATCGACAGCGGTATTTTGCGGCCGTAGCGATCGCCCAGATGGCCGAAGATAATACCGCCCAGGGGACGGGAGGCGTAGCTGATGGCAAACACCGCAAAGGTGAGCAGCAGGCTGGCGGCCTGGTTTTCCGCCGGGAAAAACAGCCGGGCGATCACCGAGGCGAAATAGCCGTAAATCACAAAGTCAAAATACTCGATGAAATTACCGATGCAGGCGGCGACCAGCGCCCGTTTATGCTGCGCGGTCACCCGCGGCGCATACTGCGCCGTGATAATTTTTGAACTCATGGTGCATCTCCTCCAGGGGGATGGGATCAGGCCACGGTGCCGCCGCCGTCTACGACCAGCGACGCGCCGTTAATATGACTGGACGCCGGTGACAGTAAATACGACACCATCTGCGCCACATCGTCGGGGGTGCCGTACGGCGCCGTCGTCGCCCGTTTGATGCCGCCGCCCGGCGCCTGTTCGGCCGCCATGCGATCGATGGCCTCGATCATGGCGGTTTGCGTGGGACCGGGCAGTACGGCGTTGACCCGCACTTGGCTGCCGACGCATTCCAGCGCGCTGCTCCTGACCAGGCCCAGCACCGCGTGTTTACTGGCGACATAACCGGCCATGTTGGCACGGCCGCGTATCGCCGACGTGGAGGCGATGGCCACGAAACTGCCGCCCTGCCGGCGCAGCAGCGGCAACGCGTACTTCAGGCAATAAAAGGTGCCGCAGGTATTTACCGCCAGCACCTGGCGAAACATGTCGCCGGGGTAGTCGCTTATCTCCCGCACGGCGCCCGCCATGCCCGCGCAGCTGACAAACCCCTGGCATCCGCCGTAGAGACGGGCGGCGGCGCCGGCCAGCGCCGCCACATCGCGCTCGCTGCCGATATCGCCGGCCACAGCCGTCGTTTCGGCGCCGAGCGACGCGCACGCGCGCCGGCACGCCTCAAGCGCCTGCGCCTCCTGTTCCGCCAGCACCAGGCGCCATCCCTGCCGCGCCAGGGTTAACGCCACCGCGCGGCCGATGCCGCCGCCCGCGCCGGTAATAATCGCCACCGGATCTGTCATCATGGTGCTCTCCGCGATCAGGGATAAAGACGCGCCAGCAGGCGGCGATCTTCCACGGCGAACCCGCCGCCATACACATCCGAGGTCATGAAATGCGCGCTCAGCACCTCAGGCTCCAGCGCCGCGATGGGATCAAACGGGCTGGCGTGCAATGTCCAGTCGATATGGCCGCGTACCGGCGCCGAATAGCGCAGCGGCGTGCGGCGATAGACCACATCGGCATAGGCGGTGGCCGGTTTTTCCGGATCGGGCAGGCGGCGCACATGAATTTCGCCCGCCGGCTGTTCCGCCTCGTCGGTGAGCAGCACCAGCGGCGCCGCGGCGTCGGGAGTAAAATGGAAATCCGCCAGCGGCACGTTGCGCCGCCGCACCCAGCCGCTGATTCGGCCGTCGTCGGTTTCACGGAAGGCGTAGTGGGTATCCTTTTTGGTGTAGCCGAACAGCTCGCGGCCGGCGCAGATGCCCATCGGGTCGCTGCAATACATGAAGATATGGGTTTGGGTAAACAACGACTGGTAACGCACCGGCACCGTGACCATCAAATCAAACATTTCCCCGCTGTGTAGTGCCAGGGTATGGCCGGGCGAAAGCATGAAACGGAACGCCACCCGGTCGTTGACCAGTTCGAAAGGGGTATCGCGCAGCAACGCCTCTACCTTGCGCCGTTCGACCCGGGTCACCACTTCCAGCGTGCGCAGCGGACATTCCCATTCCACGGGGTAAGCCGGCGCGTAGGGAGGATTGACGCCGCTGTCGGGATGCATTTTGTAATCGCCAAACATATAACACTCCTTTCCAGGATCCAGGGTTGATGTTCAGGGCGCCTCGGCGATGGACCGAAGCGCGGGGGTACGCGGCGCCGGCGCCGAGGCGACGGCAGGCCAGGGATAATCGACAATGGCGTCCGGACCAAGCTGCCCGAGGGCGGTGACGCCGCACAGCGCCATGGTCGCTTCCAGCTCCTTGCGCAGTATGTCAAGGCACAGGGCCACGCCCTGCTCGCCCAGGGCGCCGAGACCGTACAGAAAAGCGCGTCCGATCATCACGCTGTCCGCCCCCAATGCCAGGGCGCGCAGCATGTCCTGGCCGCTGCGGATGCCGCCGTCCATGATGATTTCGCCGGCATCCCCGACGCTGTCGGCAATCGCCCGCAGCGCGCTGATGCTGGACGGCGCGCCGTCCAGTTGCCTGCCGCCGTGGTTGGAAACGACAATGGCGTCGGCGCCGGCGCCGAACGCCCGGCGGGCGTCGCCGGCGTCCATGATGCCTTTAACAATCAGCCTGCCGCCCCAGCGCTGCTTCACCCAGTCGATATCGTCCCAGGTAACGGTACGGTCGAACTGACGGCTGACCCACTCGGCAAAACCCAGGGTATCGGTGACTCCCCGCGCATGGCCGACGATATTGCCGAACGTCCGGCGTGGCGTTCTGAGCATGGCGGCGCACCAGCGCGGGTGCGACAGCATGGACAGGATGCCGGACGCGGTCAGCGCCGGCGGCACCGACAGGCCGTTGCGGATATCCTTATGGCGCTGCCCCTGGATCGGCAAATCCAGCGTCAGCACCAGGGCGGAACAGCTTGCCGCGCGGGCGCGGGCGATCAGATCGGCGATAAACCCCCGATCCTTCATCATATACAGCTGTAGCCAGAACGGCTGCGCGAGCCGGGCGGCCAGATCCTCGATGCTGCAGATGCTGACGGTGGACAGGGTGTAGGGCACGCCGGCCGCCGCCGCCGCGCGGGCGGCCAGAATTTCGCCATCCGGCCAGATCATGCCGGTCAGGCCGGCGGGCGCCAGCGCCAGCGGCAGCGCGGCCGGCTGACCCAAAATGGTGGCGCGGGTACTGATATCGGCGACATTGCGCCCGACCTGCTGGCGGAAATGCAGCCGCGCCAGATCGAGGCTATTGGCGCGGTAGGTGGACTCGGTCCAGGATCCGCTGTCGACATAATCGTAAAATAATCCCGGCACGCGCCGCCGTGCCAGGCGGCGGAGATCGTCCACGCAGGTGATGACCGGCTTCATAAGCCCGCCCCGGCCGCGACGACGGGATTATCCTGCTCGCCCAGCCCGCCGATGCCCGCCCTTACCCGCTGGCCGGGCGCCAGATAGACTGGCGGCCGTAATCCCATGCCCACGCCCGCCGGGGTGCCGGTGGCGATAATATCCCCCGCCTGCAGGCTCATAAACCGGCTGACATAGGCCAGCAGTTCCGCCACGCCGAAAATCATATCGCGGGTGGAGCCGTCTTGGCGGCGCACGCCGTCCACCTCCAGCCACAGCGGGAGATCCTGCACGTCGGTAATCTCATCCGGCGTCACCAAATACGGCCCGAGGGGCGCAAAAGTATCGGCGCATTTGCCTTTATCCCACTGGCCGCCGCGCTCCAGCTGATAGGCGCGCTCCGACACATCGTTGAACAGGCAGTAGCCCGCCACGTGTTCCATCACCCGCCCCGGCTCCAGGTAACGTCCGTCCTGGCCGATAACAATCCCCAGCTCCACTTCCCAGTCGACCTTGGCCGCCCCGGGAGGAATTTCGATGGCGTCAAAAGGACCGGTGATGGCGCTGGCCGCTTTTAAAAACAGGATAGGCTCGGTGGGCAACGCCATCCCGGCCTCCCGGGCGTGGTCGCGATAATTCAGTCCGACGCAAATGATTTTACCCACCCCGGCGATACAGGGCCCCAAACGCGCCTGCGCCGGAACCCGCGGCAATGTGCGCGCATCCAGGCCGTGCAGCCGCCGCAGCTGGCCGGAGGAAAGCGCGGCCCCGCGCCAGTCGTCGATTACGCCGCCCAGATCGCGCCGCTCTCCCTGACGGTCAATCATGCCGGGCCGTTCCCGCCCGGCGTCTCCCCACCGAAATATCTTCATCCGTCTTCCCCTTGCCCGGCCATCACCGGCTGGCGACGGCGCAGGCATTAATATGTACTTTGCATACAAAACACATTTACTTAAGGCGAAATGCATCAACATGTCAAAAAAAAGTTAACGAAATGATAAATCCGTCACTTTTTATGCCCTGGATGTGAGAGCGATCACGTAAGGAGTTTGATGCGTTGGGACGGCATAATGAAAAACGATGCCGCTAGCCGATGGCGGCGATTTGATTGTGATATGCTGATAAACAGGTACTCATTGAAATGATTAAGCTATGTCGGAATCTACGGATAAACACTCTATTCAGCATCGCGCCTATCAGCTGTTGAAATCCATGATCGACGACGGCCGGCTCTCTCCGGGCGAAAGACTGCTGGAGGTGCATGTGGCCAAGGCGTTCGGCATCAGCCGTTCCCCGGCGCGCCATGCGCTGAAAAGACTCTGCGAGCAACAGCTTATCCAGGAAGTCGAGGGACGCGGTTATGAAGTGGCCGGCGCGCGCGCGACGGACGGCGTGGCGCACCATGCCAATCTGGATATGATCAAAATCCCGGCCGTAGCGCGCTGGGAAAGCATGTACGGCCAGCTGGAACAGGCGCTGTGCGCCAGTATTATTTTCACGTCCGTGCGTATTATCGAAGAACGCGTGGCGGAACATTTTAACGTTAGCCGCACGGTGGTAAGGGATGTGCTGGCCCGGATGCACAGCGTCGGGCTGGTCAGCAAAGACGCGCCCGGCCGCTGGATTGCGCCCCAGGTGACGCCGGAACGAACGCATCATCTCTACGAAATCCGCTGGCTGCTCGAGCCGCCGGCCCTGCTGCAGGCCGCGCCCCGGGCGCCAAGGCTTCATATGGAGCAGGCGCGCAACCGGGTAAAACAATCGCTGGGCGGCTTTCCGCGCGACGGGTTTAACATGGATGTGGTCGAAAACGATTTGCACGACATTTTATTGTCGTATTGCCCCAATAAAGAAATCCTGCAGACGCTGGCGCGCACACGGATTTTATTTGTTCCCACCCGCTATTTATTTGATCCGGTGCTGCAAATCCCGCTATCGTTAATCGAGGATGCCCTGCACGAGCACCTGCACATCTACGATCTGCTGCTGGCCCATGACCATCAGGGGGCGGCGGATACCCTGTGCCGCCATCTCCAGCGTGCGGATGAACGCTGGCTGCAGCGGTTCAGCAGCGCTTTCGGGCTGCCCAAGGTGCAAATTCCCGCCTATCTGGTGCCGCTGTGACGTCCGGGCCCCTTTTCGCTGACCTCCCGGCCGCGGCGCCGGGACGTCGGTACGGGGATCTCTTTTTATCACGGCTTACACCGTGGCAACCGGCGTGACGGGCGAGCCTACCGCGCCCGGCAGCCGCAATGGCGGCGCGGTCAGCAAGAACGCGTGGCGTTGATGGGCGCAAAGCCAATCGGCGAGTTCGCTTAAATGCCACAGCTCGCCCAGGTAAACGCCCAGCCGGAACAGGCACAGATCGTGCAGGGGATGCGAGGGATAAAAATCCTGGTGCAACGGGCGCGCCGGCAATATTTCCACGGCCGGATTGTCGGCGATTAACGCTACCACGCCGCATTCTGCAACCCATTGGCGCAGCGCCGGATCGCCGCCGTCCAGGCCGGCAAAATGATGTGCGAGATAATCCGCGTCCGGGGCGCCGCCCATGGCAAATATAGCCTCATCCATACCGGTACGGAAACACACCATATCCCCGGGCCGGATGACGATATTGTCCGCCGCCAGGATCTGTTGCAGCTGCGCATAGCCAAAGGCAAAGCGCCGGATGCCGAAATGCTTTTTGATGTCGATCATCACCGCCCGGCCCTGGACGCCATGCCGCGCCATATTTTCAATACCCAGCCGCTTTGCGCCCTGGTGGCCGCCCTGGCCGCAGCCGCAGCCGCAGCCGGGCCGGAAATCACGCTCGCCGATGATATCCACACCGGCGCGGTAGCCGTTATAGAACACCATTTCGGGCGTGCCGTCGCCGCACATGTCGAACCATTGGCCCATATGCGCCAGGCTGTCCCACTGCGTGGAATATTGCAGCGCCAGCGTCACGCTGTCGTCGCAGATAATATCGGTCAGGCGAGCGTCATCGCGCGACAGCGGATAGGTCATGTTGGGATGCTCGCCGCGCCGCGTGGCGTTAAGCCTGGGCGGCGGCCGCCTGGGATTCATCGCCGTGCCGCCGGGCAGATCCAGCGGCAGGCTCAGGCAAAAGGTGCGACCGGTTTTTACCTCGGCCACGCCCTCGCGCACTTTCTCAGGCGTCAGCAAATTAAGCCGGCCCAATTGATCGTCGGGGCCAAAATCGCCCCAGGTGGCGTATTCCGGACGCCGGGTCCAACGCGTTTGTTCGCTCATCGTCCTCTCCTTACGCCTGCGGGGTTAAGCGCATCGGCTCGACCCTGGGCAGCCACACGGCATAAATCAACGCGCCGAACAGCCCCACGATCCCCGCCAACACCAGGGGAATCACAAAAGAATGGGTAAACTGCATCAGCACGCCTATCAGTATCGGTGAAATAATGCCGGCGAGATTGGCCGCCATATTCTGGATGCCGCCGATGGTGGCGACATTGGCGCGGTTGGGGGCCACGTCCGAGGGCAGCGCCCATAGCGCCGCCGAGGCGAAGGTCGCGGCAAAGTTGGCGAAGCAGAGCGCGGACAGCGCCAGGGTGACGGTAGGTGAAAAAGCGGCCAGGCCAATCACCGAGCTGCCCAGCATACCGCCCACCAGCGGAATTTTACGCGCCACCGACAGCGAAACGCCGCGCCTTACCAGGCTGTCCGATAGCAGCCCCCCGCACCAGCCGCCGACAATGGCGGCGATACCGGGCAACATGCCCAGCAGGCCGAACTTCATCAGCGAAAGATGGAAGGTTTCCACCAGATAGGTGGGAAACCAGGTAAAAAAGAAATAGGAAACAAAGTTGATACAGAAAAAGCCGGCCATCATGGCCTGCACGGTACGCTGCGCCATGAGCTGGCGCACGCTCATCGGCGCGCCGGTGGCCTGCTCCTGGTTGGCCTCGATAAACGCCACCTCCTCCCGCGACACCGTGCCGTGCTGGCGGGGGTCGCGATACCACAGGTACCAGCCTGCCGCCCAGATGACGGCCACCAGGCCGGAAATGACAAAGGTCATGCGCCAGCCCACCCCGGCTATCAGGAACGAGATCAACGGGATAGCCAGGGTGCCGCCGATTTTGCTGCCGTTATTAAAGGTGGCGGCGGCAAAACTGCGCTCCTGGCGCGGAAACCAGCGGGTGACGGTCGCCGCGCTGGCGGGATAGCTGGGGGCCTCGACGGCGCCGAGCACAAAACGGAACCCCACCAGGGCGCCGATGCCGTGCGCCAGGCCGCAGGCGGCGGTGGCCAGGCCCCAGCCCAGGCTGCTGATGGCGAAGGTTACCCGCGGTCCCCACTTATCCACCAGCCAGCCGCCGGGCAGTTGAAATAACACATAGCTCCAGAAAAAGGCGGACAACAGCAGGCCGCTGTCGGTGCTGGATAAATGCAATTCCTCCGACATAAACGGCATCGCCACGCTCATGGCGGCGCGATCGATATAATTGATCGCGATGCCGACGGACAGTACGGTGAGAATAAGAAAGCGCATTTTTCCCATAGCCCTCGCGTTAACGACGGTCTCGGGCATAGCCGCGCTGTTATTGGAATCAAGCGACATAAAGCCTCCATAACATGATGGTTAACGGCAGGTATCCGAACACACATCATCGCGCCGGCGGCGGCCGGGCGATGATGTGCGGCAGGCTAGGCACGGCTGCGCAGGGACACCGGCCGTTTGCCCGCCGGGGCGTCCTCGACGATGGGCTCCACCTTCCCCATCAGGAACAGGTAGTTGATAATGCCGAGCACCACCAGCCCGGCGGAGAACACCAGCGCAAAGGTAAACGAGCCGGTGGCCGCCACAATGGCGCCGGTCACGATGGGACCGATGGCGCCCCCGAGGTTGGAGACGGTATTTTGCAGGCCGGCGACGATGGAGACGCTGTTTTTCGGCGCCACATCGCCGGGCAGCGCCCAGACCTGCGAAGCCGCGACGGTGGTGCCGGATTTCGCCACGCACAGCAGCAGCACGGTCATGAAAATGGAATCCGTAAACGGGGCGAAACCGATGCACAGCGCCATCAGCAGGCCGACTGTCAGGAACAGCTTGCGCGTGGCGGTCAATGACAGGCGCCCGCTCTCCACCACGCGATCCGAGGCCCAGCCGGCGACCACTTCAATCACCATGCCGCAGATCAGCGGCAGCGCGGCCACCATGCCCATCTTGATAAAATCCATGCCCTTTTCCTGCACCAGATAGGTCGGCAGCCAGGTGATAAAGAAATAGGAGGTATAGTTTATGGTGAAAAAGCCCAGGCACATGGCCCAGATATTGCGATAGCGCAGCAGCTTGTACCACCGCATCGGCAGCACGGATTTGTCGCCGTGTTTCTGCACCTGTCCGTCCAGGATATAGCTGACTTCCTGCGCGCTGATGCGTTTATGATCCGCCGGGTTTTCGGTATAGATGAAATACCAGGCGATCACCCACAGTATGCCGATGCCGCCGATGATCATAAACGTCAGCCGCCAGTCCACCATATAAATCATCCATACGATAAGCGGCATGGCCACGGCGCCGCCGAACTTCGAGGCGCTGTCGAACAGGCCGGAGACGGTGGCGCGTTCCGTGTCGGGGAACCAGCGCGCGGTAATGCCGGCGTTGCTGGGATACGCCGCGGCCTCGCCGACGCCCAATGCCAGGCGCAGCGCCAGCAGGGATTTAAACCCGGTGGCCAGCCCCATGACCGAGGTGGCGATGGACCACCAGGCCACCGCCAGGCCGAGCCCCTTTTTCTGGCCGAAACGGTCGGCAAACCAGCCGGCCGGAATTTGCAGCAGCGAATAGGACCAGAAAAACGCGGCCATGATAAAGCCCATCATTTCCGCGTTCAGGCTGAGTTCTTTGATCAGGTGCGGTGCGGCGGCGGAGAGTACGGTGCGATCAATATAGTTAATGGCAATGGCCAGCCACATCAGTCCGGCGACCCACCAGCGAATGCGCGATTTAGCAGCTATTGTATTCATCGTCAACGAGCCTGTAGAGGAGAGGTTTAAGTCGCCGGATAACGTATTATCCGGCATTGCATACCAGGCGGCGGCCGCGCCCGTTATTTTCGACGCCGTTATAGCGCGTTCATGATATTCACCGGCCGCTCATGCTGGCAGACGCACTGGATAATCTGCTGTACGCAGCGTTCGCCGATGGCGCTGATGGCGCCGTCGGTATAGCCGGCGATATGGGATGTCGGCAGGAAATTAGCCAGCGTAAACAGCGGATGGGCGGCCAGCGGCTCCTGGGTAAACACATCGGCGGCCGCGCCGGCGATGACCCCGTCGCTGAGCGCCGCATACAGGTCCTGTTCGTTAACCACGCCGCCGCGCGCCACGTTGATCAGGAACGCCGAGGACTTCATGCGCTTGATGCGCGCCGCGTCGAATAAATTGCGCGTCTCATCGGTCAGCGGCGTATGCAGGGTAATAAAATCGCTTTCGGCGGTCAGCCTGTCCAGCGTGACGAATTCGACGCCGTGTTCGGCGGCAAAACGTTCGTCCGGGTAAAAATCAAACGCCAGCACGCGCATAGCGAATCCCCGCGCCCGCAGGGCCACCTGCTTGCCGATATTGCCCAGGCCGACAATGCCTAAGGTCTTGCCGTAGACGTCGGTGGCAAAAATACGCGGCCAATCGCCCGCGCGCGTGCCGGCCACCGCCTGCGTCACCTGGCGCGCGCCGCTCAGCATCAGGGAAAAGGCAAAGTCGGCGACGGCATGCTTATTGGCGTCGGGTACGTTGGTGACGTAAATGCCGCGCGCGCGCGTAGCGTCCAGATCGATATTATCGACGCCGACGCCATGTTTGCAGACGATCTTCAGGCCGGGCGCTGCGTCGAGCAACGCGGCGTTGACCTCGGTAAAGGCGACGATCATCGCCACCGTGTCCGCCAGATGCGGCTCAAGGGCGGCAAGGGGCGCGTCCGCGGGTAACATTATCAGTTCAAAACCCTGTGCTTGCAGCCGGTCGATGGGGGAAGCATCGTATTTGGCAAACGAGGGCGAGGTGCAGATCACTTTCATCGTAGCGTCCTGGTAGGTCACAAGGCGGCACCCGGGTGCCGCGCCGCCATCACTGCAGATATTGATTCACGATCTGGCGAATCTTCTGCTCCTGTTCCGCGCTGAACCGGACGGCGTAACGGCTTTCGCCCACGTCATGGCCCATCAGCGCCACCGCTTTTTTCACCGCCGCCGGAGAAAAGGCCACGCTGTAAAGATCGGTGCGCAACCCTGTCACGTTTTCCTGCGCCCGGCGCGAACCCGCGATATCGCCGGTATGGAACAATGACCAGATGGCGTTGATTTCACGGGGCGCGACGTTGGCCAGCCCGGAAATACAGGCGGTGCAGCCGTCGACAAAACCTTGGTGAATCAGGGAGTCAGGGCCATTCAGCACGTTAAAACCGTCGATGTCCGCGGCGACTGCCAGGAAACCACTCAGGCTTTCGTAGCTGCCCGCGCTGTCCTTGATACCGATAATATTGGGGTGCTGCGCCAGGGCGCGCACGGTATCCGGCTGTAACGTATTGCCGGTGCGCGCCGGAATATTGTAGAGGAATACCGGCACCTCGAGGGCGTCCGCCACCGCCCGGTAGTGAGACATTAATTCATCCTGTTTCAGCGGCACAAAATACGGCGTGATCACCGAAACCGCGTCGACCCCCAGTTTGGCCACCTGCCGGCCAAGGCGAATGGTATCGCGCGTGGATATTTCACCGATATGGGCCACCACCGCCGCCTGGCCCGCCGTTTCATCGACGCAGGTTTCGGTAACCGCCAGCTTTTCACGCTCGTTAAGCACGAAGAACTCGCCGTTGGTGCCGCCGCAGAAAATCCCGTTGCCGGCGTCCAGCTGGCGCCGGATCTGCGCGCGCATCTCCTTGGGATGGTATTCGCCCTGAGGGTCGAAGGTGGTGACGATGGCGGTCAGTACGCCTTGAATAGTATGGCTCATAATATCCTCTTGATTAATCAATAATTCTTTTGCGGAAATAATGCCAGGTAGATGCCGCGGACATCCGCCGCGCTCACGGGCGCGGGGACATTTTTCATCAGCCGCTGTACATCCAGCGCCGCCGTCACCAGATAAGAGAGATTATCGGCGGCGATCCCCAGCTCATCCAGGCTGGCGGGAAGCCGCAGACGTTTTACCAGCGCGGCGAAATAGTCCACCAGCGCGTGTGATTTCTCTTCCTCGTCAAGCGACGTATCGGCCGTGGGCAGCAGATCGTAGGCCCGGGCGAATTTCTTTACCGCCGCCGGCCGTACGAAGCGCATGCAGGGAGCGAGCAGGATAGCGTTGGCCACGCCGTGCGGAATATGGTACTTGCCGCCCAACGGGTAGGACATGGCGTGGACCAAATGGGTGCCGGCGTGGGCAATCGCCGCGCCGCCGTAATAGGATGCCCACAGCATATCCAGACGCGCTCCCAGGTTGGCGGGCTCGGCCACCGCGGTTTCCAGGCTGGCGAACAGTTTTTTCAGGCCGATCAGGGCATAGTTATCGCTGACCGGGTTGGCGACGGTGGCGGTAAAACATTCGATTAAGTGGCATAACGCATCGATGCCGGTGGAGGCGGCGATATGCGCGGGCATGCTGGTGGTGAGTTCCGGCGCCAGCGCCACGATATCGGGCAGCATGATCGGCGAAATGATGCCGACTTTGGTCTCTTGTTCCGGAATGGCCAGTATGGCGTTGGGCGTGGCTTCCGAGCCGGTGCCGGCGGTGGTGGGGATCAGCATCGAGGCGACGCGGGCGCGCGGTTTTTCGCCGGCCAGCAGCGCGTCAAGCGTCGGCGCGCCGGGCACGCACAGCACCGAAAACAGTTTCGCCACATCCAGCACGCTGCCGCCGCCGATGCCGATAACCATATCGACGTCCCGCACCTCCAGCGACGCCAGGATGCGCGCGACGTCATGCTGACTCGGCTCCGGCGGCACGCTGTCGATAATATCCACCCGGCGGTCCGGGCTGCGCGCCTGTGCCATCACCGCGCGCACCGCGGGTATGGCGGCGATATTTTTATCCGTCACCAGCAGCACGCGCCGCTTATCCTTAATAAGGTAGCCGATGTCGCTAAGCGCCTGGTAACCGCTGATAACGGTGCTATTGATATTCATTAATCCCGCCTCGCCTCCGACGCCCTGTTCTGATGTCGTTATATTGATTATATTTTGTCATTTTGACCGCATTACTCTTGCCTGTCTTGGCTATTTTATAGGTTATATGCGCCATGATTACCTTGATCATGCTCACATTTAATCAATTATGATTTTATATAATCACAAACAATCATTTTGTCGCCGGCGGGGTAAGCGCCGGGTCAACGGCCTGCGGGAAGGAGGTAACGAGAAAGGCCAGCGGGAACGCTGGTGGGCGATATTGACGTGACAGGGTGTCACTTTTTAATCCGGTCCGGGGTCAGCCGGCGTTCAACGTCTATAAAGGAAAGATCCAGACCTGTCCGGCGGGCAATGACAGCCGGCACAGCCCGTCACGCGCGGCGGTATCGCCATAGGCGCGCACCGGTATGCCCTCGGCGGCGGTGCGGAACAGGTATTCCCAGCGGTTGCCAAGGTACATGCGGGTCAGCAGCGGCAGTGAAAGCGTATTATCCCCGGCATCGGCGGCCCCGTCGGCAAAGCGTACCTGTTCCACCCGGATAACGGCCGCCGCCTCCTGCCCGACCGCCAGCCCCGCGCCGGCGCCGCCCCACAGCGACCAGTCCTGGCCGTCGATGCGCGCCCGCCCCTCGCGCAGTTCCATCACGCGGCCGTTCAGGCGGTTGTTGCTGCCCATAAACTCGGCGGTAAACAGGGTCGCCGGCGCGCCGTACATTTCCTGCGGGGTGCCCTGCTGCTCTATCCTGCCGTTATTGAGCAATAAAATCCGGTCTGAAATGGCCATCGCCTCGTGCTGGTCATGGGTGACCATCAGCGCCGACAGGCCGAGCCGGATAATCAGCTCGCGCAGGAACACCCGCGCCTCCTCGCGCAGTTTGGCGTCCAGGTTGGAGAGCGGTTCGTCGAGCAGGATAATGGGCGGGTTATAGACCAGCGCCCGGCCGATGGCCACCCGCTGTTGCTGTCCGCCCGAGAGCTGGTGGGGGTGGCGTTGGCCCAGATGCCCCAGGCCCAGCTGATCGAGTACCGCCTGCACGCGGCGGGTCAGCTCCGCGGACGGCACCTTACGCAGTTTAAGGGGGTAAGCGACGTTGTCGAATACCGTTTTGTGCGGCCAGAGCGCGTAGGACTGGAATACCAGCCCCAGGTTGCGTTCCTCCGCCGGCAGCTCGACGCCGGCGGCGCCGTCGTACAGCAGGGTATCGCCGATGGCGATGCGGCCCTCGGTGGGTTTTTCCAGCCCGGCCACCGCCCGCAGCAGGGTGGTCTTGCCGCTGCCTGAAGGCCCCAGCAGCGACACCACCTCCCCCTGCGCCAGCTGCATCGATACCCCGCGCAAAACCGAATTATCGCCGTACTTCAGGTGCAGGTTCTCCACCGACAGCTCAATCATACATTTTCACTCCAAAACGTAAGGCGACGCCCAGTCCGAGCACGACAATCAAAATATTGATAAACGACAGCGCCGCCACGATGTCGATGGCCCCCGCCGCCCACAACGACACCAGCATCGAACCGATGGTTTCAGTGCCGGGGGAGAGCAGGTATACGCCGGTGGAATATTCACGCTCGAAGATCAGGAACATCAGCAGCCAGGAGCCGATCAGGCCGTAGCGGGATAACGGAATGGTGACATGGCGGGTGACCTGGCCCTGGCTCGCGCCGGTGCTGCGCGCGGCTTCTTCCAGCTCCGGCCCCACCTGCAGCAGCGTCGAGGAGATCAGCCGCAGCCCGTACGCCATCCAAACCACCGTGTATGCCAGCCATACGCTGAAAATGGTGTTGCGCAAGGATCGCAGCCAGACGATAAAATGCTCGCGCAGCCCGTCGGCAAACGGCAGCGCCGATAATAATCCGTCTTTCAGGGAGCGATCCAGCCACATGGGAATAAACAGGAACACCCATAAAAACGCCAGCCCCGCGAGCAGGCCGGGCACGGCCCTGGGCACCAGCACGCTGTAATCCATAAAACGGGTGACGCCGTCCGGTTTGCGATGCAGCGCCAGGCCGATAAACAGATAACACATTACCGCGATGGCGCCGCCAATCACGCCGATGCTGATGGAATTGACAATGGCGCGCATCAGATTGGTCTGCCCGAGGATGAGGCGGAATGTCTTGAGCGACAGCTGCGCCCAAATATCCACCCCCACCCCCCAGTTGGTGATAAACGCGCGCAGCATGACGCCCGCCAGCGGTACGCCGATGGTGACCGTCAGCCACGCCACCACCACCACGCCCGCCACCCAGCGCCATTTACCCAACGGCAGCAGCCTGGCCTGCGCGGCTTTGCCTTTGACGGTGACAAAGCGGTTCGCGGTGCGCATCAGCCGCCGCTGCAGCATGACCAGGGGCACGGTGAGGCAAATCAGCACTACCGCCACCGCCGCCATCAGATGATAGGACGGCGTGCCGAGCTTATTGGTCAGTTGGAACAGATAGGTGGCCAGCACCAGGTTGCCTTCGGGATCGCCGAGCACCAGCATCAGGCCGAACACTTCCAGCCCGAGGAAAAACAGCAGCACGCAGGCGTAGAGGATCGCCGGGCGCACCATCGGCAGGCTGACCGAGAGCATCACCTGCAGCGGGGTGGCGCCCACCGTGCGCGCCGCCTCCTCCACATCCGATCCCACGCTCCTGAGCGCCGAGGAAATGTACAGATAGGCGTGCGGCACGTGGGTCAGACCGGCAATGACCACGATGCTGCTCATGGCGTAGATATCCCACGGAATAAAGCCCACCAGGCTTTGCGCCCAGAGCGAGAAAAAGCCTACCGGCCCCGCCGCCACCACGTATCCGAACGCCAGCACCATCGGCGAGACAAACACCGGCACCAGGATCAGCGGCTCGATAAACCGGCGGCCCGGCAGGTCGGTCCTGATCATCAGGAACGCCAGGATGCCGCCGAGCGGGATGGCGATGGCCACCAGGCCGAAGGCCAGGATAAAGCCGTTGCGCAGGGCTTTATAGAAGTCGGGATCGGTGAAGATAAAGCGGAACGCCCCCAGGCTGAACACCTTTGAGGGTGAAAAGAACGGGGCGGACAGGAAGCTTTGGATAATGATAAATGACAGCGGTACATAGATAACCAGCGCGGTTAACAGCACGACCACGCCTCTCGGCAAACGCCGCCAGGTAGTGCGCAATGTCTTCATAATGATCCCTGACGGCCGGTTATTTGTTCACCGCGGCGCGGAATTGTTTGATGAACTCCAGCCGTTTATTTTGTTCCAGGTATTCCAGCAGGGTTTCATCTACCGGGATCGGCTTGAGCGCGCCGCCCAATTTTTTGGTCATGCCGTCAAGATCGTTGTCGCCGGCGATATCATTGCGCAGTGAGGTGATATCGGCCTTATTGGCCAGTACGTCCTGCCCTTGCGGCGACAGGACATAATCCAGCCAGAGTTTGGCGGCATTTTTATTTTGCGCCTCGCTGCTGATGAACATGACCCGCGAGAGCACCAGGATATAGTCGTTGGGATAAGAAACGCCCATGGAGGGGTCGGTCTTGATGCGGGCGTCGGCATAGGATCCGAGGATGTTATAGCCGATCAGGTTTTCCCCGGAGGAGACCCGTTCCAGCATGGTGCCGGTGGACGACTGTACCGACAATCCTCCTTTGGCCGTCTGGGCCAGGGTGTCGAAGTAATGCGGGTCGGCCTTCATATCCTGTACCGACAGCATGAATCCGAGGGCGGATTTTTCGATGTCGTAGGTGGTGACCTTGTTTTTGAATCGATCCGGCTGGCTTTGGATTAATTTGGCCAGCGCGGCATGGGACGCGGGAACTTCATTGGCCGCAATCAGCCGTTTGTTGTAGATAAATACCAGCGGTTCGAAGGTGGTGCCATAGGCCTTTTCCTTCCATACCGACCATTTGGGCAGGTTTTTCACTTCCGGCGAGGCGTATTGCAGCGCATAGTCGGTGGCCAGTTTGAGCGCGGTATCCATGGACGAGCTCCAGATAACGTCGCCGCTGTTGCCGCCCGCCGCCTGCTCGCTGATATACCGGTTATACAGTTCGGTGCTGTTCATATCGTTATATTCCACTTTTATTCCGGGATACGCCGCCTCGAATCCCTGGATCAGGGGCCCCGCGGCCTGGGTATCGGTTGTGGAATAGATAATAACCTTGCCTTCCTTTTTCGCGCCGTCCACCACTTGCTGGTAGCCGGCCGGGTAGCCCGCCGGCAGCGCCAGTGCCGGGGCGGCTGCGCCCAGTAAAACAGCCATACCGACCATAGGAATACTGAATTTCGTCGACATGCGTTATGTCCCATAACAATTATTGTAAGAAAAATTAACATATAGTTAAAGAATCCACCGGCGCAATAGCGCCTTTTCGTTATCTTCTTAATTTGTGAGTAGGCGCATATAAAAAAATTGCGCGGCGGTGAGGGGGGACTGCACCATTTTGAGGCGCGCCGGCGGGGCGTAGATCGCGGACGGAGGAGACCGCCGGCCAGGTGCGGGCCGGCGGGAAGCGTGGCTTAGAGGGCGGGGATCATGCCGCCGTCGACGCGGATTACGCCGCCGGTCATATAAGAGGCCTGGCGGCTGGCGAGGAATGCCGCCACCGCGCCGTATTCTTCGGGTTTGCCGTAGCGACCGGCCGGGATCGTCGCCGCGCTTTTAGCCGCTATCTGTTCGACGCTGAGGTCTTCCCGTGCGGCGCGGGCGGCGTCCAGCTGCCCTACCCGTCGGGTGGCGATGCGGCCCGGCACCATGACGTTTACCGTGATGCCGTCGCGGGCCACTTCAGCGGCGAGGGTTTTCGACCAGCCGGCCAGCGCGAGGCGTAGGGTGTTGGAGATGCCGAGATTGGCAATGGGCGCCACGATGCCGGACGAGGTGCTGGTGATAATGCGGCCCCAGCCCGCCGCGCGCATGTCCGGCAACACTTTGTCGGTCAGCAGGATGAGCGATCCGACCATGGCGGAAAACTGGGCGTTCCAGAGTTCCGGCGCCACGCCCGCGGCCCCGCTGGGCTGTGGGCCGCCGGAGTTATTGACCAGGATGGCTACCGGCCCGAGGGCGGCGCGGATATCGGTCAGGATGGCGTCAAAGGCGTCCTGGCGGGTGAGATCCAGTGTCCAGGCGCGGGCGCTGCCGCCCTGCGCGTTAATCAGCGCCACGGTTTCATCAAGCGTGTTTTGCGTGCGTCCGCAGACCGCCACCTTGGCGCCTTCCGCCGCCAATGCCAGCGCGATGGCGCGCCCGAGGCCGCCGCCCGCGCCGCTGACCAGCGCTACGCGCCCCTGAATGCCAAAATCCATTACCGACTCCTGTTTGATTGAAATAATGATTTAACAGCGGTGTATTCCGCCTGGTGTTAGCGCAATGTTGGCGTGCCATGAAGCGCTCGGTCGGGCGGGAACACCACGCCCGATTTGACCCCATTGGCACGGTCTCCCTTGAACATGTCTGCTTTGAGCCCGGTGTTGGCGGGCTTACCATGCCATGGGGCTCGGTTTGGCGGGAATACCACGCCCGATTGGACCCCATTGGCACGCTTTCCCTTGAACACGTCTGCTTTGAGCCCGGTGTTGGCGGGCCGCCTTAATCCGGCTTGCTGCTTTTACTGACCTTAGTGCGTCCGTTTTCGTAGGCGGATTGCAGATGACGGCGCATGATTTCCGCGGCTTCGGCCATGTGTCCTTCCAGGACGGCGTCGATGATCGCCACATGTTCGCCGCACCATTCGCGCACCCGCTGCTTATTGGTATAGCTGCCGAATTCCAGCAGACGACGCAGGCGGTTCTGCTGTACGATGGCCTGCAGGATAAAAATATTGCCGCTTAATTCCGCCAGCGTTTCATGGAAGCTGGCGTCGGTGTCGAAAATCTGCCGCCCGTCGACGCTTAAGATATCCGGGTGTGAAATCAGGAACATATGCTGCTGGCGCAGGCGCCTGAGCGTGTTTTTATCCGCCTGGAAGCCGGGGGACAGCAGCGCGCCCGGCTCAATCATCAGCCGGAACCGGTAACCGTTGCTGAACGCCACGTCGGTATTGAGCGTCGGCAGGAACGACCAGCCGTGGCCTTTATTGCGCGCAATCAGTCCGTCCTCGGACAAGCGCAGCAACGTGCGCGCCAGGACATTGCGATCGACGTCATAGCGCTGCGAGATCTCGGTTTGGGTCAGGGATTCCGGCAGTTTGCCGGCGATGCGGTCCCGGACCAGCTGTTCATACAGGTCCTGATCGCTGCTGGCGGGTACATCAATGCTGATGCGCTGGATTTCATCATAGGGCTTAACCAGGAAAAATCCCTGGTTGCGCCGCGTTTCGATGATGCCCAGTTCGCACAGCAGTTTCATGGCCGCGCGCACCGGGGTGCGGGAGACGCCCGCCATATCCGCCAGTTGCTGTTCGCGCAGGTGATGCCCCGGCTCGAATTTCGCCTCGCGTATCAGATCCAGGATTTGATTTGCCAGTCGCCGTCCGCTGGCCGTCGCCGTTTGAGTCATGGAGTGCCGCATCCAAAAAGTATTTGTTGCATACTATTATACAATAACCCATTAAACAATAACACCTTCAAATAGCGTGCAAGCCCTTATATAGTGCAGAATGTGCACCAAAAAAGAGCCTTGACAACCCCTTTCAATTGTATTTAATGATACACAAAGAGCAATTACGCTCATCACCCCCGGAGCCTGACATGTCTAAAAACTTGTTTTTGCGTCGCTATGCCGTCGTTACCCTGGCCGCGTTATGTCTGGGCGCCCCCCTGATGAGCCAGGCGGCGCCTGAGCTGGTCAGTAAGGGCGAGCTGACCTATGGCACCGCCGCCACCTTTATGCCGTTTGAATACATGAAGGACGGCAAGCTGACCGGCTTTGATATCGACCTGATCAACGCCCTGTCGGCCAAGCTGGCGCTGAAACCGCAGCCGATGTCCATGGAGTTCAAGGGATTGATCCCGGCATTGCAGGGTAAGCGTCTGGATATCATCAACTCGGCGATGTATATCAACCCGGTGCGTTCCGAGCAGGTGGAATTTGTGCCTTACCTGAAAATCGGCAGCCGGGTGGTGGTCGCCAAGGGCAATCCGGAGAAGATTACCGGCCGCGACCTGTCGCTGTGCGGCAAGAGCATTGCCGTGACCCTCGGCGGCATTGAGGAAAGCCAGGCGCGCGTGAGCAGCAAAGCGTGCCAGGACGGCGGCAAGGCGGCCATTAACGTCATGACCTTCCCGGCGGCCACCGACTCGGCGGTGGCGGTGGCGCAAAAGCGGGCCGATGCTGAATTTCTTTCCACCCCGGGCGCCGTGGCGCTGCTGAGCGAAAAAGGCGATACCTTCGAAACCACCGGCGATGAATTCGAGGCCGATACCCATATCGGCATTGCGCTGCGCAAAGGCGACGCGCAGATGAAAACCCTGATTGAAACCGGCCTGAAAGAACTTGTTGCCGACGGCACCTACCAGAAATTGATCGCGAAATGGCAGTTCCCCGCGTCGGTGGCTATTTTTTGATCATCACCACGTTTTCCGACCGGTCCCGGCGTTTAAGGAAAGTCCATGTCCCTTGATCTTGTTTGGCAGTACCTGCTCTCCCCGGCGTTCTTCCAGGGCGCGTTAATGACCCTGCTGTTGACGGTGTGCTCGTTGTTTTTCGGCATCATCATGGGATTGGTGCTGGCCCTGTTACAGGAGTCCCGGTTACGTATCTGCACGGGGCTGGCCTTCTTTTATCTCTGGCTGTTTCGCGGCACGCCGGTGCTGTTCCAAATCATTTTTGTCTATAACGTCCTGCCCGGTTTCGGCGTGCGGTTCTCGGCGTTTACCTGCGCGATCCTGGCGCTGTCGCTGAACGAGGGCGCGTATATGGCCGAAATCCTGCGCTCCGGACTGCAGGCGGTACGCAGCGGACAGCGCACCGCGGGCATGGCGCTGGGCATGACCGGCGGGCAGATCATGCGCAAGATCGTGCTGCCGCAGGCGGCGCGGATTGTGCTGCCGCCGATGGGCAACCAGATGATCAGCATGCTCAAGTCCAGCGCCCTGGTCTCGGTGATTGCGGTGCAGGAACTGCTTCTTATCGCCAACCAGACCGCCAGCGCCAGCTTCCGCTATTTCGAGGCCCTGTGCGCCGCCGGTATCTATTATCTGGTGCTGACCACCCTCTTTATGTTGGGCCAGGCCTGGCTGGAGCGTTACCTCGACCCGAAAAAACGCAGAAAGCCGGCGTTGTCATTCACCGAACGCCTGCTGCGCGGCAGTACCGGCACGACACACTGAGGGAAAAATGATGAAAAGCACAAAACCGGTTCTGGAGATCATCGGCGTCGATAAACATTTCGGCGCGCAGCATGTGCTGAAAAACTGTTCGCTTAACGTGGCCGAGGGCGACACCGTGGTGCTGATAGGCCCCTCCGGCTCGGGCAAATCCACCCTGCTGCGCTGCGTCAACCTGCTGGAACCCATCGAAGGCGGCGCCATTTTTTTCCGCAACCAGGATATTACCCATGCCGATATCAAGCCGCACCGGCTGCGCCAGGACATCGGCATGGTGTTTCAAAGCTATGAGCTGTTTTCCCATCTCACCGCCGCGGAAAACATTATGCTCGCGCCGATGACGGTGCGCGGCGTCAGCCGCGCCGAGGCCCAGGCCCAGGCGCTGGAACTGCTGGGCAAGGTGCGCATACCGGACAAGGCCGACGCGTTTCCCGACGAGCTGTCCGGCGGCCAGCAGCAGCGGGTGGCCATTGCCCGCGCCCTGGCGATGAAACCCAAGCTGATGCTGTTCGACGAGCCGACCTCGGCGCTGGATCCGGAAATGATCCGCGAGGTGCTCGACGTCATGGCCGATCTGAGCGCCGAGGGCATGACCAGTATCGTGGTCACCCACGAGATGGGGTTTGCCCGGCGCGCCGCCAACCATATCGTTTTTATGGAAAACGGCGAAATCATTGAAAACGCCCCGAGCGAGAAGTTTTTCGGCGGCGATGTGAGCGAGCGGGCGCAGCGCTTCCTCGACCAGATATTGCACTGATAGTTAGTGCCAATCATGCATGCCCTCGTCAGGGCGTTTATTCACCTCAGGAGATGTCGATGAGTCTTTCATCGCCCGATATCGGCAGGATGAAACGCGATCTTGCCGCGCTGGTCGCAATCAATACCGAAAACCCGCCGGGGCGCGAGCGCGAAGCGGCGGAACATATCAGCCGGCTGCTGGCCGATGCCGGTTTTGACCTGACGCTTAGCGAATACCTCCCTGGCCGCACCAATGTCATTGCGCGCCTGGAAAATGGCGCCGGTCCCTGCTTCGCCTTTAACACCCATATCGATGTGGTGCCGGCGGGCGACGGCTGGAGCCAGGATCCCTTTACGCTTACCGAGCGCGACGGCAAATTGTATGGCCGCGGCTCCTGCGACGCCAAAGGGCCGCTGGTGGCGATGCTTGAGGCGATGCGCATGCTGGCGGCGCATCGCGACGGCTGGCGCGGCACCCTGATGGGGATTTTCGTCGCCGACGAGGAGGTGGCCAGCGAAGGCGCCAAATTCTACGTGCGCGAGACGCCGGCGAAAATCGACTACGCGGTGATTGGCGAACCGACCTCTAACAGCACTTATTCCGCCCATAAAGGCAGCCTGCGTCCGCTGGTGCGGGTGCACGGCGTTACCGCGCACTCCGGCACGCCGGAGCTGGGCGAAAACGCCATCTTCCGCGCGGCGCAGCTGCTGGGTCTGGTGGAACATGCCCACGAACACAGCGTGCGCTGCCATTGCCACCCGCTGGTGGGATCCGCCAGCCTGACGGTGACGCGCATCAACGGCGGCCATGCGGATAACGTGCTGCCGGACAGCTGCGAGCTGCTGCTGGACCGGCGCATGGTGCCGGGGGAAGACGAAGAGCAGGTTAAACAAGAGATCCGCGATCTGCTTACGCTGGCGCGGGAAAAGTTCGGCGTGCGCAGCGACATCGTCACCTTTAAACCGACCACCGGCGGCGCGACGGAAACCGACTCCGGCGATCCCATCGTACTGGCGGGCCTGGATGCCTGTCGCGCCCACGGCAATGCGGAGCCGGGGCCGTTCGGCTTCCAGGGCGGCTGCGATCTGGTGCATTTTCGCAGTCTCGGCACCAAGGGCATCGTTATCGGCCCGGGATCCCTTGCCGACGCGCACAAACCCGATGAGTTCGTGCCCATCGATGAATTTATTGCCGCCAGCGAGATCTATCGCGACGTGGCGCTGGCGATGATGAGCCGCTAAGGAGCCCGGGTGAAAGCCACTTTGTATCGCGCCGCGCTGCGCTACCCGCATCTACGGCTGTATACCGCCTCCTCGGGCAGCGTGGCGGCGCTGGACGAGCTTTACCTGCTGCTGGAGGATCAGGCCTTCCAGGGCCTGGGCGAGGTGCGGGTGAATATCGCCTACCTGAACGGCTACAGCCCGCAGCAGGTGCTGGACGACGTCCTCCGCTGCCTGCGCCGGCTGGATCTTGCCCTGGACCCCGCGCAACTGCTGGCCGGGCTGGATACCTGGGCGGCAGGAATTCTGGCGCCGACGCGCATGCTGCTTGATGTGGCGCTGCATGACCTGCTTGCCCGGCGCCAAGGCATCAGCGTCGCCGGGTTGCTGGCGCGTCCCCGGGACGCGGGCGGCGCCGTGCCGCCAGGCGGGGAAACGGCGCGGGAGCGGCACCCCGTGGCCATTGCGCCGGCGCAGGACGGCGCGTCTTCGCCGGTGGTGAGCTATCGCACTAACCAGACGCTGTTCTGGTCCTCGCGCGAGCAAATGCTGCAACAGGCCGAGGCGTATGTGGACCGGGGTTTCACCGAGTTGAAACTGCGGGTCGGCGTGGCCGGATTTGACCAGGACCTGGACCGCGTCGCCGCCCTGCGCCGCCGTTTTGGCGCCGGCATCAGCCTGGCGGCGGACGCCAACGGCCAGTGGCCGGCGCGCGAGGCCCTGGCGCGCCTGCGGGCCCTGGCCGCCTACGATTTACGTTATATGGAGCAGCCGATTGCCGATGGCGCGGCCGACGACCCGGAACACGGCTACGCGGCGCTGGCCGCCGCCAGCCCGATCCCGCTGATGCTCGACGAAAGCATGAGCAGCGAGGCGGATCTGGCCCGCGTCATCGGCCTGGGCGGCAAGGTTTGGGCGCACCTGAAGCTGGTGAAAATGGGCGGCATCGGCCCGGCCCTTGCCGCCGCGCGGCGGCTTAACGCCGCCGGCGTGCCTTTTATGATAGGCCAAATGAATGAAGGCGCGGCGGCCACCGCCGCCGCGCTGCATGTCGCCTGCGCCTCCCGCCCGGCCTATGCCGAACTGTATGGCGCCGACGGGCTGGGCAACGATCCGGTCGCCGGACTTATCTATCAGCAAGGGCTGGTCTGCAGCCCTTGCGCGTCCGGGTTGGGGGTCGGTTTTGACCCCGCCCGGGCGGAATTCATCCAGGAGTTCTGTAAATGACAAACCCAAGCGCAGTAAACAAGACCCCGTTGCCCGATCTGGGCCGCGTGACGCCGGGCGGCGAATCCGCCTTTGGCGAAGAGGAATACCGCGGACGCGTCGAGCGCGCGCGCGCCCTGCTCACCCAGGCCGGGCTGGACGTCATGGTCATCACCGGTCCGGAAAATATTTTCTATCTCACCGGCCAGCAGACGCCGGGATATTACACCTTTCAGGCCCTGGTGCTGCCGGTGGAGGGCGATCCGGTATTCGTTATCCGCCAGTTGGAATATTTTAACTTTATTTCCAACACCTTTATCCGCGACGCCGCCATTTATACCGACGGCGATAATCCGGTGAATTTTCTGCTGGGCGTGCTGAAGGACCGCGGCTGGACCCGGCGCCGCATCGGCATTGATAAACGCGGCTGGTTTCTGCCGATTGCCGTTTACGAAGCGTTGCAAGCCGAGCTGGGCGTTATCCACGACGCGGCGGGCGTGATTGAACAGCTGCGCGCGGTGAAATCCGCCGCCGAGCTGGAAAAAATGGCCCACGCCGCCCGCTATGTCGACGCGGGCATGCTGGCCGGGCGCGCGGCCATCCGGGCCGGCGCCACCGAGAACGACCTGGTCGCCGCCATGATGGGCGCGGCCATCGCCGCCGGATCCGAATATATGGGCATGGAACCGCTGGTCTCCTCCGGCCCGCGTACCGGCGTGCCGCACGGCACCTGGCGCCGGCGCAAAATCCAGGACGGCGATCCTATCTTCCTGGAAATGGCCGCCACCCACGATCGCTATCACGCGGCGCTGATGCGCTCGGCGTGGCTGGGCAAACCGCCCGCCGTGGCGCTGGAAATGGAAAAAACCTGTCAGGAAGCCCTGCAGGCGGCCCTTGACGCCATCCGCCCCGGCGCCACCTGCGAGGCCCCGCATCTCGCCTGCCAGAAAGTGATCGACCGCGCCGGGTATACCGATAACTTTAAAAAACGCACCGGCTATTCCATCGGCGTGTCGTTCGCGCCGGACTGGGGCGAAGGCGCAATCCTCAGTCTTTACAGCGGCATCACCACCGAACTGCAACCGGGCATGACCTTCCATATTCCGCCCGCGCTGAGAATCTATGGTGAATTCACCGTCGGCGTCAGCGAAACCATCGTGGTGACCGAAACCGGCTGCCGGGCCCTCGGGGCGGTGGACCGGCCGTTATACCGGCTTTAGCCGGGCGCTGTATGCGCCTGCCTGGCCGGCGCCCGCCAAGGCGGCCAGGCCGCGCCGGCAATGCTCCGCCCCGGCGGCGCAACCTCTCCCACGCGCCCGGCCCCATGGCCGGGCTGCGGTATCGGTTCTTCGTTATCAGGTCAGACAGGAAAGCATAGTTATGAAAGACATCAGTGAAAGCCAGGCACGCCTGCGCGGTATTTTTAATATCACCGTTACCCCGTTTACCGCCGACGGCGCATTTGATTTCGCGGGACTGGCGCGCAATATCGAGCGGGTCATCGGGCTGGGCTACGACGGCGTGCTGATCGGCGGCACCTACGGTGAATTCCCGGCGATGAGCGCCGATGAGCGCGCCCGGTTATTTCGCCACGTCATGGACGTGGTGGGCGACCGGGTGCCGGTGATGCTGTGCAGCGCCGGTTCCGACGCGCGCACGGTGCGCGATTTAACGGCACTTGCCGGCGAACTGGGCGGCCTGCCGATGGTGACGCCGCCGTTTGTCTCCGAAGTGACCGACGCGCAGATCGTGAGTTTCTTTAAACAAATGGCCCCGCTTTCACGCACCGGCATCCTGGTGTATAACGCGCCGGGCATTGGCATCACGCTGCCGCCGGCGGTACTGGAACAGCTGGCGGATATCGGGGGCGTGGTGGGCATTAAGCAAGGCGATCTGAATCCGACCGCCATCGACCAGATCGCCAACCGCCTGTCCGGCCGCCTGCGGCTATTCTGCGCCTCCGATCTGGCGTTCCTCGGGCCGATGATGTGCGGCTTCGACGGCATCAGCAGCACCAACAGCTGCGCGCTGCCGGAAATCATTCTGGCCGCCTATCGCGCGCTTGAGCGCGGCGACGCCGCCACCGCCCGCGATCTGCATAGCCTGTGGTATCCCTACCGCGCCCTGGCCCGCCGCCACGGCCAGCCGCAACTGGTCAAGGCCGCCATGAACCTGCGCGGCTTCGACGGCGGCCATGTGCGCGCGCCGCTTCTCGATCTGGAAGCGGACGTCATCGCCCAGGTGGCGGCCGAACTGGCGCGCCTGGCCGCCGACCCGCGCGCCGGCGTATCGGCGGCGTTATAGCCCCGTCTCCCGCCGCCGCGCCGCGGCGGTTAAAAACGCCATCAGCAGCGGATGCGGCCGGCGGCGGGAAGACGAGAGCTCGGGGTGGCCCTGTACCCCCAGATAGAATACATGGCGGGTAAATTCTATACCGTCGGTAATGGCGCCGCTGGCATCGGTGGCGCTGAAGCGCAGGCCGGCGATGTCCAGATCCCGCTTCAGCGCCGGGTTAAGGTGGAAACGGTGGTTATAGCGCAGGGTTGACCGGTCGCCGAGCAACTGGTGCATACGGCTGCCGGGCTCGCTCAGCATCATATGGTCGCCCAGGCGGTGCCGGGGAAGACCGGCCGTTTCCGCCAGCGGAACAAAGGATTTTACCGGCGCCAGGGGATCGGCCTCGGCCAGATTTACCCCGGTGGAGCCCAGCATGCGCTGGGCCACCGCCGTCGCCATGGTTTGCATGCCCAGGCATAAGCCCAGGGTGGGAACAGCGTTATCCAGGGTATAACGCGCCGCGGTTATCTGCCCGGCCACGTTGGCCATGGCGGCGCCGCCGGGCAACAGGACGCCGTGCGCGCGTTTGAGGATATCGCCGCAAGGCTCCTGCGGCGAGGCAAACAGGATATTAAGCCGCAGCGCCAGGGCGTCGGCGGCATCGCCGAGCGCGGCGACGGCGGCGGGATAGGCCTCCAGCTGATCCCGCCGCGTGCCGAGCAAAACGATGGCCAGCGGCGAAGCGGCGGCCCCGGCCAGGCTGTGGGGCGCGGCGGCGGGAGCATCCCGCCCGTTGCCCAGGCCGGGGTCGACGGCGGGTAACGCCCCGGTCGGGGCCACGCCAGGCACGATCTCGATAGCATCGTCAGGGGAAGTTTCCCGCCAGCGGCCAAAGCCGTCGCGGCGCCATTGCCCCCAGGCGCTTTCGATGGCGCCGTTGCGGCGAAAAACCAGGCCCTGGGGCGACATATCCACCCGGATCAGCTGATAGTCCACGGCAAGACGGCTTAGCGCCCGCAGCCGGCCGGGCAACTCGGCCAGCTGCGCCGGACCGAGCGGGATCACCCAGTCCCGTCCGGCCGGCAGGGCGGCCAGTTCAGACCAGCGCTTCGGCGTATCTATGGCGTCGCCGCTCAGGCGTTCGTGCCATATCAGTCCGCTGGTGACCAGCGCGCCGGCGGCTATCGCGTGCTGGCAGGCGTCGGGATAGAGGGCGGTATCCCATGCAATGGCCAGGTGCGCCAGCGGCAGGCGCAGCCGACGCGCCAGGATGGCGGCCATGGCCCCATAGAGCGCCGGTTCCGGCGTGTCGTGCGCAACAAAGAGCAATGTCATGGCGATAAGTCCTTAATGGTCGGAACACGGCAAAAAAAGTCTGGGCAATCCGCCTGGAGACGTGATAGCTTAAATTGATTTTATTGTATCACATAATACAATTTTATTATTTCATAGATAGGGGAAATGATGTCAGCTGAATTACTTGCGCCTCGCTTACGCCGGGTGAGACCATCGCCGACCGCGGCGATTTCCGATCAGGTCCGCGCGCTAACCGCCGCCGGCGTGGATGTGATTAACCTCGGTGAAGGCGAGCTCGACTTCGATACACCGGCGCACATCAAACAGGCAGGCATAGATGCGATTGTACAAGGTGAAACAAAATACACAGCCGTTCCCGGCACGGCGGCCCTGAAAAAAGCCATCATCGCCAAATTCAGCCGCGAAAACGGCGTCGACTACGCGCCCCAGGAGGTCATCGCGGGCAGCGGCGCCAAGCAGCTGATCTTCAATGCCCTGCTGGCGACAGTCTCGGCCGGCGACGAAGTGATCATCCCCGCCCCTTATTGGGTATCCTATCCGGATATGGTGGCGCTGGCCGAAGGCGAAGCCCGCATCGTACCCTGCGCCGAGGCCCACGGCTGGAAACTGCGCCCGGCCGATCTCGCCGCCGCCATTACGGCCAGGACCCGCTGGCTGATACTGAACTCCCCCAACAACCCCACCGGCGCGGTCTACTCGCGCGCCGAGCTGAAGGCGCTGGCCGCGGTGCTGCTCGACAATCCGCAGGTGCTGATCATGGCCGATGATATCTACGAGCATATCTGCCATGCGGCGGGCGAATTCGTTACCCTGGCGCAGGTAGAGCCCCGGCTGAAAGATCGGGTGCTGACGGTAAACGGCGTGTCGAAAGGCTACTCGATGACCGGCTGGCGGCTGGGCTATGCCGGCGGCCCGGACTGGCTGGTGGCGGCCATGCAGATATTGCAATCGCAAAGCACCTCCAATCCCAGCTCCATTTCACAGGCCGCGACGGTGGCGGCGCTGGAGCAGGGCCTGGGATTTATGGACGCCTGGATGGCGACCCTGGCCAGGCGCCGCGCCGTCATCATGGCCTGCGTCAACGCCATCGACGGCCTGGCGGCGGCGGTACCGCCGGGGGCATTCTATGTGTTCGCCAACTGCGCCGGCATGATCGGCAAAAAAACACCGGCGGGCGCCACCCTCGCCAGCGACAGCGATTTTGCCGCCTATCTCCTGGACGCCGGCCATGTCGCTACCCTGCAAGGCTCGGCCTTCGGCGCGTCGCCTTACCTGCGCATCGCCTACGCCATCGACGATAGCCGCCTGAGCGAGGCCTGCGAACGCATTACCCGCGCGTGCCGCGCCTTACGCTGAAGACTCGGCGCGTCGTCCTCCTTGCCAGCGCCCCGTTGCGCCGGGCGCTGGCTTTTATCCCCCGTCCCCGTCCCGGCAAAGGCCGGTTAACCCGCCGGCAGCCGGTCCAGTATCGCCTGGGCGGTGTTCACATCGGTCACCAGGGAATTGATCATGCCCGATCGCACCGCGCCGATAATGCCGGCGGCCTTTTCCGGCGTGGCGGCCACGCCGATGGTCAGCGGCGTGCGCCTGAGCTGTTCCGGCGAGGCGGCGATCATGCGCGCCTCCCCTTCCCAGTGCAGCACCTCGCCGGTCTCGGTCACGTAATGGCGCAGCACGTCGCCGGCGGCCCGGCTCAGCGTCTTTTCATCGGCGATGGCGGTGGTGGATTCGCCGGGTTTGGGCGCATGGGTCAGCCCGATGCCGACAATCGCCACATCCAGCCGATCCCATAACGAAATAATATCCTGCACGCTGCGATCGGCGAGAAACGCGTCGCGCAGCTCGGCGGACGATATATAGGGCGCATGCAGGAAATAGGGCTTGCCTTCCATTTGCTCGGCGGCGCGCCGGACGAACTCCGTAATCTGGAAATGGGGAGCGGCCTGCTGCATACCGCCGTTCAGCGCCACGGTCAGGATGCCCGGCAACCGCGGCATGCCCGTCAGGGTCACCTCCCGCACCGCCCTGCCCCAGCCGATGCCCAGCACCGATCCGGCGCCCAGTCCCGCCTGTTCCAGCAGCGACGCCAGCGGCGCGGCCAGCGAGCCCAGGACGTTGGCCGGCGGCGCGTCGACGACAAAGGCCTTTTTTAATCCCAGGCGCTTAATCAGGTCCGCCGTCATATTCTCAGGCGAAGAGAGCGCCACCACCTCGATGCGCACGATGCCGGCGGCACGCGCCTTGTTCAGCAGCCGTGAAATGGTGGCGGTGGAGACATCGAACTTGCGCGCAATTTCCACCTGGGGCATGTCGGACTCGTAATGCAGCTTCGCCACCATATGCATCATGGCGCGAGTAGCTGCAAGATCTTGCAAAATTGGCTCTTTCAGCTTGAAATTCCTTTCTGTAATGTATTACACTCACCTCTGTCGATGGGGAATTATTGCGCAATATGCGGGAAATTGCAATCGTTCCCCAGGGAGAAACCCCTTATAAACCGCAGCATTGGGACCATTTTCTCCCATTTAATCAAGGACGATGATGACAAAGGGTAACAACGTATCACCGCGTTTTTTGTCTGTAATAAATTTCAGGTAAAGGAGAAATTCATGTCAAAAATGTCCACCTCAGAATTACGCAGCTATCAACAAATCTGTGGCAGCAACGGCGCCATGTTGGTTATCGCCTGCGATCAGCGAGGTGCCATGCGCAGCCTGCTATCCAACGATCCCGCCCGGCAGGCGCAGATTTCCGAACACGAACTGGGACTGATCAAGGCCGATATCACCCGTTACCTGGCAAGCAAGGCGTCATGCGTGCTGGTCGATCCGGTCTGCGCCGTGCCGCAGCTGGTGGACGACGGCATCATTGCGCGCGACACGGCGCTGCTGATAGGCCTCGACGCCTCCGGGTTCGACACCACGCCCGAAGGCTACCGGCTGTCGCGGCTGGTTGACCATATCAACGCCCGGCGGGTGCGCGAGCTCGGCGCCACCGGCGGCAAGATCATGGTGTATCTGCGCTCGGATCGCGCCGGGGCGAACCAGCACAATATCGCTATACTGCGCCGATGCATCGAGGATTTCACCCGCGAGGATTTATTGTTGGTGGTTGAGTTCCTGACGTATAAACTCGATGATGAAACGGACGAGGAATATAAGCAGAAAATCCCGGAGCTTATCTATGGTGGCACGAAAATCTGCCTGGAATGCGGGGCCAAGGTGCTGAAATTACCCTATCCCGGTTCGCCGCAGGCCTGTGCGGACATCACCCGGCTTGCCGGCGACGTGCCCTGGGCCGTGCTCTCGGCGGGCGTCGATCACGCCACCTTCCTGACCCAGGTGGCGGACGCCATGAGCAAGGGCGCCTCCGGCGTCATTGCGGGCCGTTCGTTATGGAAAGATTGTATTTCCCTGGACCGTGAGGCCACCCGGCAAAAACTGGAAACACTGGCTATTCCCCGGCTGAACGAAATTCAGGCCGTGATTAAACAATATTTTCACGCGACCCGGCCGACGAGAGACGCGTTAACGGAGCAGGTAAAACATGTCTGACAAGGGCGCGGCGACCGACAGCATCCGGTTTTCTCCTGCTAATGGCGCCCAGGCGTCGCATCAGGACCGGCCGGAAAGTGACAACGGCAAGCGGATTATCATGATCAACGGTATCCCCGCCTCCGGTAAAAGCACCCTCGCCGCAGGCCTCTCCCGGCAGTCCGGCTGGCTTTCGTTATCCCTGGACGGGATCAAAAACCCGTTTCTGCAGCATCTGGGCGGTGTCGACCGCACGATGAACCGTACCCTTGGCAAAGCCAGTTACCAGGTCATCTGGTCCATCGTGGCGCAGGCCCCGGCGGGAAGCACCTTTATCATAGACGCCTGGTTTGGCTTCCAGCCCCGGGAGCTATTAGCGCATTATCTGGCGCACGCCGGCGTGACGCGCCTGGTCGAAGTGTGGTGCCGGATTTCCGCGCAACTGGCGGCCGCCCGCTATGCCGCGCGCCTGGCGGACAGATTGCCCGGCCATCCCGGCGCGGAATATCTACCCGAACTGCGGGCGCTGGCGGAACGCGCCGGACCGATGGCATTAGGGCCGGTCTTTAGCGTCGACCAGGACCAACCGCAGGATACCCGCGTTATTTACGACTGGATAATGCAAACATTGCCGCGCGCCGCGGTGATATAACCACAAACTGTAAGGAGATAACTCACACCTGACCGAATATAATAGAACATTGCTGCTTAAAAAGGCCTTCTTCATATATAAAGAAAGCCCGTAATAGTATTTGGCATTATTTTTCAAAACAACTCTTTATTATTATTTACAATATTGTAGAAATAGATAAAGATGGATCACAGTTTTTATAAGGAAACAGAAACATACTAGTATATATCTATACCTAGCTAAAAAGGGTCTTTATGTTAACGGACTGGATTAACGAAAGTAACGTTCGCTTAATTAATCAGGCGAAAGACTGGCAAAGCGCAGTGGCGTTATCGGTGCAGCCGCTTATCGATCAGCATGCGGTTGAGAGCCGTTATCTCCAGGCTATTTACGCCATGCATGAACAAATAGGCCCTTACTATGTCTTGGGCGAAGGCATTGCCATGCCCCATGCCCGGCCGGAGGAAGGGGTAATTAAAACCGCCTTGTCCTTGGTTATCGTTTCGCAAGGCGTGACCTTCGGCAGCGAAGATAACGATCCGGTGTACGTTATTTTTGCCCTGGCGGCCGTCGACAGCCATTCACATATTGAAATGATTGCGAGCCTGTCAAAATTATTTTGCGATGAGGAGGCGGTAAATACCTTAAAACATGCGCGGGATGAACAAGAGATTTTGGCCATACTGCGCCATTTTTAACGTATCACCCTAAGGGGCGATAACCATCAACCCAGGCGGCCATCAACGCCGGTGGGCCAGGCGCATGGCCGGTTAATGGCTATTCAGGATGGGCAGGCCGCAGGCTGTCCGCCGGAAGCGGTATTGAGCTATCGTCATCGGCGTCATGCCGGCCCGATGGCGGCGGTTACCCTACAGATGAATCACTTAAGGAACCTGTATTATGAAAAAATTATCAATTCTGGCGGTATGCGGGGCGGGACTGGGCAGCAGTTTTGCGTGCGAAATGAGTATTGAGGCCGCGTTGAAAGATCTGGGCGTGGATGCCGATTTGTCTCATTGTGATATTTCCAGCGCCACGTCAAGCAGGGCGGATATAATAATGACTGGCGAAAACTTCCGATCACAGTTCCAGCATTATACGATAAATGCCACTATTATTTACCTTAAAAGATTGGTTGATAAAAACGAAATAAAAGAAAAACTAACGCCAGTATTACAGGAAAAAGGCTACCTGGCTTGATATTGATTGATTGATAATCCGATTGTTGCAAACCCTACAGGGGACTTATTATGTCTTTCCTCCATTTTATTGTCAACGATGTGCTCGGCCAGGCGTCGATACTGATATCATTGATCGCCATGATTGGGCTTATCGCGCAAAAAAAGAGCCCCGGCCAGGTTATTACCGGCACGCTTAAAACGCTATTAGGATTTTTAGTCCTGCTGTCCGGCGCCAATATTATCGTCACTGCGCTCAACTTCCTCGGCGATGTATTCCAGAAAGGATTCCATATGCGCGGGGTGGTCACCGACGTGGGTTCCATTGCCGGCATCGCCCAACAAACCCTGGGACGGGAAACCGCCCTGATCATGGTTCTGGCGTTTGTAATTAATATTCTTATCGCCCGTTTCACTCGCTATAAATATATTTTCCTCACCGGCCAGGCCTCGCTCTGGATGGCCACGGTATGCTCGGTTATCGGTTACATGGGCGGGCTGCGGGGGACGGAATTAATCCTTATCGGCGGCGTTATCGCCGGCGTCATGGCGGTCGGCATGCCGGTGCTGGCGCAGCCCATTGTGCGCAAGATAACGGGGTCGGACGATATTGCGCTGGGCCATTTCTGCACTATTGGTTATATCGTGCAGGCGGGCGTGGCGAAGCTTACCGGCGATGTCGGCAAAAGTACCGAGGATCTGGAGCTGCCCCAGTCGTTTTCCTTTCTCCAGGACACGTATCTCTCCATGATGGTGGTGATGATCCCGATCTACCTGATTCCGTCCATCGCCGCGGGCCCCTTGGTGATCGCCCCTTATGCCCACGGCGTTAACTACCTGGTCTATGCCTTCCTGCAATCGGTACAGTTCGTGGTCGGGGTTTATGTCCTGCTGGCGGGCGTCAGGCTGCTGCTGGCGGAAATCGTACCGGCGTTTCGCGGCATCGCGCTGCGCATCGTGCCCAACGCCATTCCGGCGCTGGACTGCCCGGTGCTGTTCCCCTATGCCCCCAACGCGGTGATTATCGGTTTTATTTCCACCACCATCGGCTCGGTTATCGGCATGTTCCTGTTCCCAAGCATGGGACTGGCGATGATCCTGCCGGGCATGCTGACCAATTTTTTTGCCGGCGGCACCGCGGGTATTTTCGGCAATGCCGTCGGCGGACGGCGCGGCGCCATCATCGGCGGCGTGTTCCATGGGTTGTTTATTACCCTGCTGCCCGCGTTGCTATTGCCCCTGCTCGGCCAGTATGGGTTTTCCAACGTCACGTTCAGTGATTCGGATGTCATCAGCGTCGGACTGGTGTTCGGTCATATTCTTAACTTTTTCCATTAACCGTACGCGGAGGATCCATGGTCTCGTCTATTGATACTATCCTGGCGCAGGGGCTGGCGCCGAAAGAATGCGCCAAAGCGCTTAACGAACTGGGCAAGACGCTGTTTGAGCGGCAGGACACGGACGCCGCCATCGCCTGCTGGGAAAAGAGCGTCGCGTGCTACGGCAAGCCCGGCCCCGCCCAGGCGCATCTGATGAAAGCCTACAACCTGAAACGGCGCCAGTGCTCCCAGCGCGGCGACAGCGCGGGCATCGAGGCGTTTTCCCAGAAAATCGATGCGCTGATGCAGCAAAGCAAGGACGCCATCCGTTATGGTTTTTAACCGCCGGCGGCCCTGACGTCAAAATAACCCTGCCGGGACGGCGGCGCGTCCCGGCGGGCAGTTGCCGTTCCCTGTCCGCGCGCGACATCAATAGCTGAATGCCAATTATTCCGCTTTGCCGTCAATTTAACAAAATGATTTCACTTCTCTTTTTTTTGTTGATCTACATCATACCTGTATTCATCCACACTCGCATTATTGCCCATACGGAATATATTATTATTATCTGAATGTATGGCATCATTAGAAGAATCAAATTAATTAGTGTGCTTAATTTAGTTAATTAAAAATTTTCAGTTATTTTAATTATTAAAGTCAATTAAATATCCCGCTGCGTTTTGTTGATTTTAATGCAATGTCCGATGAGCAGGAGAATAAAGTGCAAACCTTTAATGCCGATATCGTCATCGTAGGGGCGGGGGGCGCGGGTTTACGCGCCGCCATTGCCGCCGCGCAGGCCCATCCCAACCTGACTATCGCCCTGGTATCGAAAGTATACCCCATGCGCAGCCATACCGTGGCCGCCGAGGGCGGGTCCGCCGCCGTCACCCAGGATCATGACTCTTTTGACTCCCATTTCCACGATACCGTCTCCGGCGGCGACTGGCTGTGCGAGCAGGACGTGGTCGATCATTTTGTCCGCCACTGCCCGGAGGAGATGACCCAGCTTGAACTGTGGGGCTGCCCCTGGAGCCGCAAGCCCGACGGCCGGGTGAACGTCAGGCGTTTCGGCGGGATGAAAATCGAACGTACCTGGTTCGCCGCCGATAAAACCGGTTTCCATATTCTGCATACGCTGTTCCAGACCTCGCTGAAATATCCGCAGATCAAGCGCTTCGACGAGCACTTCGTGCTGGATATCCTGGTGGACGACGGCCAGGCGCGCGGACTGGTGGCCATCAATATGATGGAAGGCACGCGCATCTGCATCCGCGCCAACGCCGTGGTCATGGCCACCGGCGGCGCCGGCCGCGTTTATCGCTATAACACCAACGGCGGCATCGTCACCGGCGACGGTATGGGCATCGCCCTGCGTCACGGCGTGCCGCTGCGCGATATGGAGTTTGTTCAGTACCACCCCACCGGCCTGCCCGGCTCCGGCATCCTGATAACCGAAGGCTGCCGCGGCGAAGGCGGCATCATGGTCAATAAAGACGGCTACCGCTATTTGCAGGACTACGGCATGGGGCCTGAAACGCCGCTGGGCCATCCGGAAAACAAATATATGGAACTGGGTCCGCGCGATAAGCTGTCCCAGGCGTTCTGGCACGAATGGCGCGCCGGGCGCACCATCGCCACGCCGCGCGGCGACGTGGTCTATCTCGACCTGCGCCATTTGGGCGAGAAAAAGCTGTTGGAACGGCTGCCGTTTATCTGTGAACTGTCTAAGGCCTATGTCGGCGTCGATCCGGTGAAGGATCCCATCCCGGTACGCCCCACCGCCCATTACACCATGGGCGGCATTGAAACCGATCAGCAATGCGAAACGCGCATCCGCGGCCTGTTTGCCGTCGGCGAATGCTCCTCGGTGGGCCTGCACGGCGCCAACCGTCTCGGCTCCAATTCCCTGGCCGAGCTGGTGGTGTTCGGCCGCCTGGCGGGCGAACAGGCCGCGGCCAGCGCGGCGGCCGCGCCGGCCGCCAATAACGCCGTCCTCGACGCCCAGGCGCGGGACGTGGAAACCACCCTGCAACGCCTGATGGACCAGCGGGGCAATGAAAAATGGTCGGCCATCCGCGACGAGATGGGCCTGTCGATGGAAGAAGGCTGCGGCATCTACCGTACGCCAGAGCTGATGCAAAAAACCATGGATAAGCTGGCCGAGCTGAAAGAGCGGTTTAAACGGGTTACCATTACCGATACCTCCAGCGTGTTTAATACCGATCTGCTCTACACCATTGAGTTGGGCAACGGACTGGAGGTGGCCGACTGCATGGCGCATTCGGCGTTCCACCGCCGGGAATCGCGCGGCGCCCACCAGCGGCTCGATGAGGGCTGTACCGAGCGCGACGACGTGAATTTCCTCAAGCATACCCTGGCGTTTTATAATCCCGACGGCGCGCCGCGTCTGGAATACAGCGACGTGAAGATCACCACCCTGCCGCCGGCCAAACGGATGTACGGCGGCGAGGGCGCCGCGGCCGCGGTACAGGATAAAAAGGATAAGGAGCAGGCCAATGGCTGAGATGAACACGCTGAAGCTTGAGGTAATGCGTTATAACCCCGAGCAGGATCAGGCCCCCCATCCCGTGGTTTACGACGTGCCTTATGACGCGCAAACCTCGCTGCTGGACGCGCTGGGTTATATCAAGGATAACCTGGAGCCGGACCTGTCCTTCCGCTGGTCGTGCCGGATGGCCATTTGCGGGTCCTGCGGCATGATGGTGGACGATGTGCCGAAGCTGGCCTGTAAAACCTTTTTGCGCGAATATCCCCACGGCATGAAGGTCAAGGCCCTGGGCCACTTCCCCATCGAGCGCGATCTGGTGGTGGACATGACCCATTTTATCGAGAGCCTGGAGGCGATTAAGCCCTATATCATCGGCAATAACCGCCAGCCGTCGGAAGGCACCAACCTGCAGACCCCGGCGCAGATGGCCAAATACCATCAGTTCAGCGGCTGCATCAACTGCGGCTTATGTTATGCCGCCTGTCCGCAGTTCGGGCTGAATCCGGAGTTTATCGGCCCGGCGGCCATTACGCTTGCGCACCGGTACAATCTGGATAACCGCGACCACGGCAAAAAGGAGCGGATGGCGCAGCTGAACGGCGAAAACGGCGTCTGGAGCTGCACGTTCGTCGGCTACTGCTCGGAGGTGTGTCCCAAACATGTGGATCCCGCCGCCGCCATTCAGCAGGGCAAAGTGGCGAGCACCCAGGACTTTATGATCGCCATGCTGAAACCTCGCTAAGGGAGTGATTAACATGATAACAACCAAACGCAAGCCCTACGTTCGCAGCATGCCGGCCAACTGGTGGCAGAAGCTGGGGTTCTACCGTTTTTATATGCTGCGCGAAGGCACCGCCGTACCGGCGGTCTGGTTCAGCCTGGAACTGATCTACGGACTGTATGCGCTGAAGGCCGGCGAGGCGAACTGGGACGGGTTTGTGCATTTCCTGCAAAACCCGGTGGTGCTGGCGCTTAACTTGCTGACGCTGCTGGCGGCGCTGCTGCATACCAAAACCTGGTTTGAGCTGGCGCCCAAGGCCACCGTGCTGGTCGTCAAGGATGAAAAGGTCGGTCCGGCGCCGTTTATCGCCACGCTTTGGGGCGTTACGCTGGTGGTGACGGTGGTGATACTGGCCGTGGCCCTTGTCGTTTAATCAGGAGAACGCTATGAATCAAAATCCGAAACGCGCCGATGAACCGGTTTTCTGGAGCCTGTTCGGCGCCGGCGGCATGTGGAGCGCCATCGTCGCGCCGGTGATAATCCTGCTGGTGGCCTTTTTGCTGCCGCTGGGCTGGTATCCGGGCGAGGCGCTCAGCTATCCGCGGGTGCTCGCGTTCAGCCATACCCTGATAGGCCGCCTGTTCTGGCTGCTGATGATTGTCCTGCCGCTGTGGTGCGGGCTGCATCGCATTTATCACTGCACGCATGACCTGAAAATTCATGTGCCGGCCGGCAAATGGGTGTTTTACGGACTGGCCGCCATCCTGACCGTGGTGACGCTGGTGGGCATTTTTTAACCAGGGCAAGTTAACCTACCCCCTATCCGCACGTTAATCAGCAACGCCCCGCCACCCGTATCCCGGGTGGCGGGGCGTTGCCGTTATCGGGCGTTGTTTTTAGCCCACTACCCGCAGCTTCCCATCCTGTCTCATTTCGTCGAGCTCCAGGCCGACCATTTGCATGGACTGCAATGCCGCCAGCGTCTCACGCGCCTCCTGCTCATCGAGCAGGCTCATGGCGAATCCCACATGGACCAATACCCACTGGCCGACCAGCGCGGCGGGTTCGCCTTCGCATACCAGGGCGATATTTACCGCGCGCTGCACGCCGCAGACCTCGATACAGGCCGGCTGGTGAATATCGGCCCCGACGGCCACGATCTTACCGGGAATGCCTATGCACATACTCTCTCCAAGGGATGTTACTCCAGCTCCAGCTGCCTGACGCGCAGGCTGTCGCCGCCGTTAACCTGCAACGCGTGACCGCCGCAGCGCGGGCAGCCCGCGCCATGGTGCGTTATCTCGACGGCGGCGCCGCATGACCAGCACCAGGCCGGCGCCGGCCGCACGTCAAGGTGCAGCGCGCTGCCTTCGGCCAGCGTGCCGCGGCACGCCGTGCCGAACGAAAAACGCAAGGCGCTTTCCTCGATGCACGACAGCGCGCCCAGTTCCAGCCAGACCCCGGTCACCCGCCGCGCCCCGTGCGAGCGGGCCTGCTGGTCAATCAGCGCCAGCGCCTCGTAGCACAGGGAAAGCTCATGCATCCGGGGCGCCGCCCCGGCCGCGGGTGAGCCAGGCGCGGCGATCGGCGTCCGGCGGGCTGTCGCCGTCACGCACCGGCAACGACAACGCCATTTTCACGCAGTGTTCCGCCAGGGCGACCGCCCCGGCGCCGGTCAGCCCGGCATCCAGCGGCGACATCAGGGAACAGGAGAGATAGGGCCTCCGGCCCGCCAGCTCGCCGCTGATAAAGGTGACATTGCCGCACGGCAACGCCAGCGCCCGCCGCGCGCCGTTTTCCATCGGCGGCCATTCCTGGCCCGGCCCCGGCAATACCCACAGGCTCAGCATCCAGGGGGTCAGCAGGCATCCCAGCCACTGCTGTTCAAACAGGGTGAAACCGCAGGCGCGTACCGGCACCGCCGGACGGAAAAACGGCAAATCGCGCATGCGCTCATCGGCGATGCGCCGGAACAGCGGCTCCAGCCACGACGCGGGCGCGTCGCCGACGGCAGCCGCGGCCTCATTAGCCCTTGTCCGGGCGGGAGGATCTTCATACCGCGGCATGGGTATCTCCCTTATCAAAAGGGTCATTGTCGTCGGGCCGGGAAAAGGGGCCGGCGTCAGGGTCGGGGGGCGCGTCGCTGGCATCCCGCGCCGACACGGTCACGCCGCTTTGCTCCAGCGCGGCAATCACCTGCCCCAGCGCCGGTTCCACCGCCCGCGCCACGCAATCGGTCAGGCCGATGCGCATGGTCAGCGCTTGCGGCTCCACGCCCACCAGGGTCAGGCGGCGCGGAAACGCGTCCAGCAGGCGCAGCGCCATCAGCGCATCGGCCAGTCCCAGCTGATGCGGCGACAGCTTTTGCGTCAGGAACGCGGGCACCTCATCGTCGCGCAGCACCACCACCGCGCCGGGGGCATGGCCGGCGAGCACCGCGTCGGCCACGATCAGATGATCGCGGCCGGACAGGGTTTCCAGCAGCTCCATGCCCGAGGTGCCGCCGTCCAGGATGTCGATGGCGGGCGTGAACCGGTAACGGCGCGCCAACGCTTCAACGATGCGCACCCCCACCGCTTCATCGCTCAGCAGCAGGTTGCCGATACCCAGCACCAGAATACGCATCACAGCACCTTTACCCGGTTCACTTCCCGGCCGGTCGCGTCCACCAGGTGCACGGCGCATGACATGCAGGGGTCGAAGGAATGGATGGTGCGCACCACTTCCAGCGGCCGGGCGGCGTCGGCCACCGGCGTGCCCACCAGCGACTGCTCGTAAGGCCCCGGCACGTCCTGCCCGTTGCGCGGGCCGGCGTTCCAGGTGGAGGGGACCACCGCCTGGTAATTGGCAATCTTGCCATCCCTGATAACCACCCAGTGCGACAGCATGCCGCGCGGCATTTCGCCGAAGCCTACGCCGCGCAGTTCCTTATCCAGCGGAATGTCCGGCTTGATAAAGGTCTGGTGATCGCCCCGGCCGATATTGTCCACCAGCAGTTGCCACATCACGCTCAGCGAGTCTTTCAGCACGCAGCAGTGCACGGTGCGGCCGATGACTCGCCCCAGGGTGGAATGCAGATCGGCCTCGCGCAACGTGTTGCCGGTAAGATGGCGATAGGCGGCGCCAAGCTGCGAAAAGTGGGTTTGCGCGCCCTCGTGGCCCGCCGCCAGCCCGCACAGCAGCCAGGCCAGCGGACCGACCTCCACCGTCTGGCCGTAGAATATCGGTGATTTTACCCAGGAATATTTACCGTCCTCCTGCCAGCCGGTGTACTGCGGCCGGGTACGGCCCTCCCAGGGGGCCAGCGGCTCGTCGTCCTGGTACCAGGCATGTTTGGCGCTTTCCTGGATGCCGTCCATCAGGAACGGGTCGGTATGGCTGGCGATGGGGCGGAAACGGGCGGCGTCGCCGTCCTCCAGATAACCGCCCGTCAGCCAAAAGGTCTCGCCCTTGCCATCCAGCGGCAGCTCCGGCACGCTCAGGTAATGCCGCGCCCCGCGCCCCAGCGTCAGCCACTGCGGATAGTGGGCGGCGATCACCACGCAGTCGACTTTATACACCTGCTCGATAAAGTCGCCCAGCCGGTCGATAAAGGTTTTGACATACATCAGCCGTTCCAGGTTCAGCACGCTGGGCATATCCGGGTTGATGGCGTTGGCGACGCCGCCGACGGCCAGGTTCTGGATATGCGGCGTTTTGCCGCCCAGCATGGCGACGATGCGGTTGGCGTCGCGCTGGCATTCCAGCGCCTGCAGGTAATGAGCCACCGCAATCAGGTTGACTTCCGGCGGCAGCGCCATGGCCGGATGCCCCCAATAACCGTTGGCGAAAATGCCCAGTTGACCGCTGGCCACCAGATCCTTGATCTTTTGCTGTACCCTGGCGAACTCCGCCGCACTGTTCAGCGACCAGGTGGACAGGCCTTTGAGCAGCGTTTCGGCTTTCACCGGATCCGCCTTGAGCGCCGAGGTAATATCCACCCAGTCCAGGGCCGACAACTGGTAAAAATGCACGATATGATCGTGGATGCTGTGGGCCGCCAGGATCAGGTTGCGGATATACTGGGCGTTCACCGGCACGCTCATGCCCAGGGCGTGTTCCACCGCGCGTACCGAGGCGATGGCGTGCACCGTGGTGCACACCCCGCAGATACGTTGGACAATCATCCAGGCGTCGCGCGGATCGCGGCCCTGGAGAATTTCTTCCATGCCGCGCCACATGGTGCCCGACGACCAGGCCTTGACCACTTTTCCCTGTTCAATTTCGCAATCAATACGCAGGTGGCCCTCGATACGGGTAACAGGATCAATGGTGATGCGTTGGCTCATGCTCTACCTCAATCGGACGATCGTGATGGCGGTCCGCCGTCCCGGACAGGACCGGCAACAGGCGAATCAACATTATGTAAGCACAGACTTCGATAGCGACGAAGCCCACTGAAATCAGGATTTCACCCACGGCGGGGAAATAGCGGTACCCGCCGCCGGGATTGAAGGCGATCAGGGAATAATCCAGGCGCCACAGCGCCGCGCCCGACAGCATGCACAGCCCGCCGATAAACAGCGCGCGGGCGTCCCGGCGGCAGCGTCGCAGGCAGAGCATCAGCAACGGCGCCAGCATCAGGCCGATTTCCGCCCAGAACAGCGCGGCATAGCGATCGCCCGCCCATAAATAGCCGGTCTTGCCGCGCCAGATCACTTCCGCAAAGCGCAGCAGGATGAAGATCGTCAGGAAAACGGCGATAATGCGCGTCAGGCGCGTGAACAGCGGCGTTTCGTCCGCTCCGCGGCCCGCAAGCCCCGCCCGCACCAGCGAACCTTCAAACACCACCATCGAAAACCCCATGATAAAGGCGGTCAGCAGCGAAAACAGCGGCAGCATTTCGTAGCTTTGCCACAGGGGATGCACCTTGATGCCGGCGGCAATCATCAGCGACCCCATGGAGGATTGATGCATGGTGGGCAGCAGAACGCCCAGCGACAGGATCAGGAACATCCCTTTATCGAGCCATTTGCGCGGAGCGTGCCATCCCCACTTTTCACACAGTACCGGCGCGAACTCGAGCGCCATGATGCCGATGTAGATGGTCATGCATACCGCGGTTTCAAACAATACCGACGAGGTATTGAAATAGCCGGGAAGATAAAAGTACGGCAGGTTCCAGTAGCGGCCGACGTCGATGGTGATGGACAACCCGCCCAGCGAATAGCCGAACAGGCTGGCCAGCAGCGCCGGACGCATCAGCGGGTGGAATTCGCCGCGGTTGAAGACGTAGACCGCCCAGGCCAGCGCCCACCCGCCGCAGGCCAGGCCGGTGCCCACCAGCAGGTCGAAGGCAATCCACAGGCCCCAGGGATAACCGCCGTTCAGGTTGGCCACCGAGCCGATGCCGAACAGCAGTCGCCTGAGGATAAGCCCCGCGCACAGTATCACCAGCGGCGCCAGGTACATAATGGGCCTGGCGAACAGACGTCCGCCCAGCGGGCTGGCCTTATGCATCGTCATGATTATTCTCTCCTGGTGGCGCTACGCGCGTCGTTTTGGCGCCTGACGCCTCCCGCCCGCCCGGCGCATCGTCGCCGGCCGCGCCGGATAGATCAGGCCCGGCGGCCTTATCGTCGCCGTCGTGTCCGTCGCGGGTATTGCGCCGCACCAGCAGCGCCAGCCCGGCAAATACCGCCAGCGGCAATACCATGCCTTTATACAGCGAATGCTGGATATGCTCCGAGCGCGCGCCGGTGGACAACTCCGCCAGCGCCGGCAGGTCGAGGTTTTGGTACGGCACCCCGGCCAGCACCAGCACCTGGGTGCCGCCGCCTTCTTTCTCGCCGTAGATATGCGGTTCATACCGCGGCAGGGCGCGCGCATAGCGATCCCCATCCCCAAGGGTCTGGCGGGGATACAGATATTCAACGCCCGGGGTCAGCGCCAGACGCTGGCGGGCTTCGGCCAGCAGCGCTTCCCTGGTGCCGAAAATCACCGCGCCGGTGGGACAGACCTCGACGCATCCGGGCAAGCCGCCGTTATCCAGCCGGGCGACGCCGGGCTGGTTGCACAGCTCGCATTTATGGATTTGGCCCAGCGGATTGTCATAATCGTATTTCGGCACGTTAAACGGACAGGCCACCATGCAATAACGGCAGCCGGTGCAAATATCGGCGTTGTAGTGCACCACGCCGGTCGTGGGGTGTTTTTTCAGCGCGGACACCGGACAGACCGATACGCAGTTCGGATCTACGCAGTGCATGCATTGCTTTTTGATATAGGCGTAGCCGTCCTGGGCCTGATCCTTATTTTTGCCGGTGCCGGAGGTCCACACCTGGATAATATTGTTGGTATACGGGCTGAGCTTGTCATTATCCGACCAGGTGGCCGCGCCGCCGGCATAGGTTTTCCCCGCGGCTGGCCTGGGAGAATGATTGACCTGCTGGCATTTTGTCACGCAGGCCTGGCAGCCCACGCAGAGCGTGGAATCGTACAGCATGCCCAGCGCGCCCGGAATGGGCGGTTTATTCTGCGCCTGCGCCAGCGCGGCGGCGGGTACGCCCGCCAGCAAGGCCCCGGCGCAGGTCAGTTTAAAAAAATGACGTCGGTTCACGGCTCACTCCTCCCGGGACGAAGCGTCGGTCCGATCCCGGCGCTGTTTATTCTGCGCCCGGCCCAGTTCACGCACCGTCATCAGGCCGACGCCCGCCACCACCCCCAGCACGCCGCCGATAAGGCCGGTGGCGGTGGCGGAGCGCGGCGCTCCTTCCGGCTGATGGACGGCGGGTTTTTCCGCCCTGGGGGTGGGGTTTTCCACATTCGCCAATTGGAAAATCCCCTTGGTAAAGCCGATGCCCTGCTCATTGCAGCCATAACAGGGATGGCCGATGCCCACCGGCCAGATACCGCCGCCCACATCGCAAAACTCCAGGGTCGGGCAGTTGCCGTAGGTCTCCGGTCCTTTACAGCCCAGATGGTACAGACACCACCCCTGGCGATGCCCCTCGTCGCCGAATTCCCGGGCAAAACGCCCCGCGTCGAAATGCGGCCGCCGCTCACAGTTTTCATGAATCAGACGGCCATAGGCAAAGGTGGGCCGGCCGGCGGCGTCAAGCGCCGGCGCGCGCCCCCAGGTAATGATATGGGCCACCGTCGCCAGGAAATTATGCGGATTGGGCGGGCAGCCCGGGATATTGATAATGGTTTTGCCCGGCAGGGCCTGCTGCAGGCTGACCGCCCCGGTGGGATTGCTGCCCGAGGCCGGCACGCCGCCCCAGGCGGAACAGGACCCGATGGCGATAATGGCGGCGGCGCCCTCGGCGCATTCACGGATATGCTCGACAATAGGTTTGCCGGCCACCATGCAGTACACGCCGCCGTCCTTGAGCGGGATGGAGCCGTCCACCACCAGCACATATTTGCCGCGGTACCGCTCCACCGCGCGCTGCTTATTGTCCTCGGCCTGGGCGCCGAAGGCGGCGGAGAGCACCTCATGGTATTCCAGGGAAATATCGTTAAGCAGCAGGTGTTCCAGCGTCGGATGCGTCGCGCGCAGCAGGGACTCGGTGCAGCCGGTGCATTCCTGGGCGCCGATCCAGATAACCGGCGGCCGCGTCGGCTGCGCCAGGGAGCGGGCCATTTCGCCGGCCGCGCGGCTGCTCAGGCCCATGGTGGCGGCCAGGGCGGCGCACAGTTTTAAAAAGGTACGGCGATCAACCCCCGGGGGAGTAATGCGGGTATTCATAGTGGTTTTGGGCCTCTTACATGGCAACGCTGCTCAAGCACGGCTGCGTCATTGAGACCCTGAAATTATTATGAGAGGGTTAAATTGATCTCTATCAATTTAGGGCCAAATGACAATTTATATTTTTATTATTTGTGACCAAGAACATTTTTAACCAATATTATTTCAAAATGTTTACTCTAAAATTTTACTTTATTTGTTTTTTGTTAGGCTGGACCTCTATGCATTATATTTCCACGACGCACGCCATTAAATAACTATTCTGTTATTTTATTAAGTAAAATAATCCTCTACCGGAGATTATTTTCAGCCACGGCATAATCAGGCGCTGGTTTTATGCGCGCCCGCCACTATTTTTGCCGGGAGTGTGAAGCAGACCCGCGTCAGAAGCAAGCAGAGTCTTTACCATCTTATTCATGGCGCGGCGTAATGATAACGGCAGCAAAATACCCCTCCTTCAGCCTTATTTTGTCGTATCATCCCGGGCAAGACGATTGGCGAACACGGAGAACACATGGCCAGAGACACCCGCAAAGCGCCGCTGACATTGAGCACCTCCGTCATTCTCATGGTATCGGGTGTCATCGTTTCCGTGCTGGTGGTGGTCCATATGCTGTTTTTCAGCCAGATAAGCGAACTGGCCGAGAACAACGTGCGGGATAAAGCCTTCGCCATCGCCCGCACCCTGGCGCAGGATCCCGAGGTGGTGCAGGGCCTGGGCGGCCAGGGCAATCCGGGCGCCATTCAGCAGGTGGCCGAAGCCGCGCGGATACGCAACGACCTGTTTTTTGTCGTGGTCACCGATATGAACCGGATACGTTATTCGCATCCGAATGCCGAACTGCTGGGTAAACTCTATGTCGGCGACGATATACTGCCGGCGCTCCAGGCGCGGGAACACCAGGCGATTAACCAGGGCACGCTGGGGCGGGCGCTGCGTATCTATACCCCGGTCTATAACGCCGCGCAGCGGCAAATCGGCGTGGTGGCGATTGGCATTTCACTGGATACGGTACAGACCATCGTCAACGGCAACCGCTGGAACCTGCTGTGGACCGCGCTTATCGGCGCCGCCGTGGGCGGTATCGGCACCTGGCTGCTGGTCAAGGCGCTCAAGCGCATCATGCTGGGATTCGAACCCCATGAAATCGCGCAATTGTTCGAGGAGCGCAACGCCATGCTGCAATCGGTCAAGGAAGGGGTGATTGCCGTCAACGCCGACGGCCAGATTACGCTTATCAACGACGAGGCCAAACGGCTGTTCAAACAGCACGGCCCCTGGGAAAACCTGCTGCTGGACGCGGCAAGCAAGAATTGGCCGGCGCAGCTCTATTTACGCAACGTGCTGCAAACCGGCAAGCCCCAGCGCGACCGGGAAAGCCATATCAACGGCAGCGTGCTGCTGACCAATACCGTGCCGGTGATCGTGGGCGAGGACATCGTCGGCGCTATTGCCACGTTTCGCGATAAAACCGAGGTGGCGCGCCTGCTCGAGCGTCTGGACGGCATGTCGGCCTATGCCGATACCCTGCGGGTGCAATCCCATGAATTTATGAATAAGCTGCATGTGATTCTCGGCATGCTGCATTTAAAAAGCTACCAGGCGCTGGAATCCTATATCTTGAAAACGGCCAATAATTATCAAAATGAAATCGGCACCCTGATTCGTATCGTCAAATCGCCGGTGATCGCCGGTTTCCTGCTCGGTAAGATTAACCGCGCCCGCGACCTTGATATCGGCCTGGTGATTACCGAGGACAGCTGGCTGCCCGATACCGATGATAACGACACCACCGCCTGCCTTATCACCGTATTGGGCAATGTGATTGAAAATGCCATGGATGCCCTGTCCGAGAGCGAAAAAGGCACGATCACCGTCAGTTTCCTCTATCGGGATGATATGCTGCTGCAGTGCACGGTGAGCGACGACGGCCCCGGTATCGACCCGGCCGTGGGGAACACGGTCTACCAGCGCGGTTTTTCCACCAAAGGCACCGGCCGCGGCATCGGCCTTTATCTTGCCCGGGAAGGCGTGGAACGGCTGGGCGGATGGATGGAATTTACGTCTGAACCGGGGGTGAGCACCCGCTTCGACATCACTTTGCCATATCGGATAAAAACGGGGTAACCCTATGATAAATACTCTGATTGTCGACGATGACGCCATGGTGGCCGAATTGAACAAATGCTACCTGAGCCAGGTCAGCGGGTTTCAATACCACGCCACCGCCTCCACCCTGCAGCAAGCGCGGTCGCTGCTGATGGCGGCCGGGGATAAAATTGATCTGGTGCTGCTGGATATTTATATGCAGCAGGATAACGGCTTGGATCTGCTGCCCATCATCCGTGAAATCAGCGAGCAAACCGATGTCTTGATTATTTCCTCGGCCACCGATGTCGGCACGGTGAAAAAAGCGTTCAAATACGGCGTGGTGGATTATCTTATCAAGCCCTTTCAGTTCGCCCGTTTTGAACAGGCGCTGGTCAGCTACCGCGAGGAGGTCAATTTACTCGACCTGCGCGAAAACTGCGCGCAGTCCGATATCGACCATTTAATTCACCATAAAACCGCCGACGCCGATCACGGCCATAAAAAATTGCCCAAAGGCCTGACCGTTATTACCCTGCGCACCATCGGCGAGTGGATTGAGCAAAGCAAGGATCGGGAATTTTCCACCGAGATGCTGGCCAACGCCATCAACATCTCCAAGGTCTCCTGCCGCAAATACCTGATATATTTGGCGGAGGCGGATATTCTTACCACCACCATTTTTTACGGCTCCATGGGGCGCCCGGTCTATTTTTACCGCTTATTACCGGAAAAACTGGAGGCGCTGCGCCAGTGTTTCCAGTAAATACCGCCCGCCGCATCATGCCGGTGCGGCGGCGGCGGGTTTCGCCAGCAATAGTGTTTAATTCCCGCCCTTAAATCAAATTAATTATTTCACATCATAAGCATTAACATCTAAACAACAATATGATTTGCCTAAATAAGATTGGCTATAACATAAAAATATTAAATCATATTATTAACTAAAAAAAGCGTCGGTATGTGATTCAGCACAATCATTATGGTTTTAAACGGAGTTATTTGTTAAGCAGTGAATTTAAATAAAGTTATTAAACAAAGGAAAAGTACAAATGGCATTTTTTATTCAACTGGCCGTTATTCTGGCCTGTCTGTTATACGGCGCCAGAAAGGGCGGTATCGCCCTCGGCCTCCTGGGCGGTATCGGGCTGGTTATCCTGGTCTTCGTCTTCCATCTCGAACCCGGTAAACCCCCGGTCGACGTCATGCTGGTGATTATCGCCGTGGTCGCCGCCTCCGCCACCCTGCAAGCCTCCGGCGGCCTGGACGTCATGCTGCAAATCGCCGAGCGACTCCTGCGGCGCAACCCCAAATACGTCTCCATCGTCGCCCCCTTCGTCACCTGCTGCCTGACCATCCTCTGCGGCACCGGCCATGTGGTCTACACCATTTTGCCCATCATCTACGACGTGGCGATTAAAAATAATATCCGCCCCGAACGTCCCATGGCCGCCAGCTCCGTCGGCGCCCAGATGGGCATTATCGCCAGCCCCGTGTCGGTCGCGGTGGTCTCCCTGGTGGCCATGCTCGGCAATGTGTCTTTTAACGGCCGCCACCTCGACTTCCTCGACCTGCTGGCCATCACCGTTCCCTCCACCCTGTGCGGCATCCTGGCCATCGGTATCTTCAGCTGGTTCCGCGGCAAGGACCTGGATAAGGACGAGGTGTTCCAGAAATTTATCGCCGACCCCGAAAACCGCCACTATGTCTACGGCGATACCGCCACCCTGCTCAACCAGAAGCTGCCGCGCAGCAACTGGGTGGCGATGTGGATTTTCCTCGCCACCATCGCCGTCGTCGCGCTGCTGGGCGCGATGCCGCAGCTGCTGCCGGTGTTCGGCGGCAAACGGCTGTCGATGGTATTGGTTATCCAGATGTGCATGCTGTTTTCCGGCGCCCTGATTATCATCGCCACCAAAACCAACCCGGCGGCCATCTCGAAAAACGAAGTCTTCCGCTCCGGCATGATTGCCATCGTGGCGGTCTACGGCATCGCCTGGATGGCGGAAACCATCTTCGGCGCGCACCTGGCCGAAATCGAAGCCAGCCTCGGCGCCATTATCAAGGTCCATCCCTGGGCCTACGCGCTGGCGCTGCTGGTGGTCTCGAAGTTCGTCAACTCCCAGGCCGCGGCGCTGGCGGCGATTGTGCCCCTGGCCCTGGCCATCGGCGTCGACCCGGCCTATATCGTCGCCTCGGCGCCCGCCTGCTACGGCTATTATATCCTGCCGACCTATCCCAGCGACCTGGCGGCTATCCAGTTTGACCGTTCCGGCACCACCCATATCGGCAAGTATGTCATCAACCACAGCTTTATCCTGGTGGGCCTGCTTGGCGTGGGCGTCTCCAGCCTTGTCGGCTGGATCCTGGCCGCCGCCTACGGCTTTTTATAAACACGACTCGCATCGCGCGGCGCGGCGGATGGAACACCCGCCGCGCGATTTATTTTTGTTTATCGCATAAGGATCACATTATGGAAAATATCCGCACTGAAAAAGACTCCATGGGCGCCGTCGAAGTGCCCGCCGACCGGCTATGGGGGGCGCAGACCCAGCGCTCGCTGGAGCATTTCCGCATTTCGCAGGAAAAGATGCCGGCGGAGCTTATCGCTGCGCTGGCCATGACCAAACGCGCCGCCGCCCAGGTGAACCTGGACCTGGGCCTGCTGGCCCGCGACAAGGCGCAGGCCATTATCACCGCCGCCGACGAAGTGCTGGCGGGAAAGCATCCGCAGGAGTTTCCGCTGTCCATCTGGCAAACCGGCTCGGGGACCCAGACCAATATGAATATGAACGAGGTGCTGGCCAACCGCGCCAGCGAACTGTTGGGCGGGGAGCGCGGCGATACGCGCCTGGTGCATCCCAATGACGATGTCAATAAAAGCCAGAGCTCGAACGACGTGTTCCCCACCGCGCAGCATGTGGCGGCGGTGATTGCCCTGCGCACTCAATTATTGCCGCAGCTGGCTACGCTGCGGGCGTGCCTGGAACAAAAGGCCGAAGCATTCAGCGACGTGGTGAAAATCGGGCGCACCCATTTGCAGGACGCCACCCCGCTGACCCTGGGACAGGAAATTTCCGGATGGGCGGCGATGCTCGGCCACAGCGCGCGGCATATCGAGGCGACGGTACCGCATCTGAGCGAACTGGCGCTGGGCGGCACGGCGGTGGGCACCGGCCTTAACACCCATCCGGAATATGCCGTACGGGTGGCGAAGGCCCTGGCGGAGCTGACCGGGCAGCCGTTTGTCACCGCACCGAACAAGTTCGAGGCGCTCGGCTCTTGCGACGCCCTGGTACAAGGACACGGGGCGCTCAAAGGACTGGCCGCGTCGCTGTTCAAAATCGCCAACGACGTGCGCTGGCTCGCCTCCGGGCCGCGCTGCGGTATCGGCGAAATCGCCATCCCGGAAAACGAGCCCGGCAGCTCGATTATGCCCGGCAAGGTCAACCCCACCCAATGCGAGGCCATGACCATGCTGTGCGCCCAGGTTATGGCCAATGATGTGGCGGTGAACTTTGGCGGCGCGTCGGGCAATTTTGAACTGAACGTCTTCCGGCCGCTTATCTCGCATAATATGCTGCAATCCATCCGCCTGCTGGCCGACGGCATCAGCAGCTTTACCCGGCACTGCGCCGGCGGCATCGAACCCAATCGGGCACGCATCAGCCAACTGCTGAATGAATCGCTGATGCTGGTCACCGCGCTCAATACCCATATCGGGTATGACAAAGCGGCCGAGATTGCAAAAAAAGCCCATAAAGAGGGGCTGACGCTAAAAGCGTCGGCGCTGAAACTGGGCTATGTTTCAGAGCCGGAGTTCGACCAATGGGTACGGCCCGAGGCGATGATCGGCAGCTCCGTTAAATAGGCCCGCGCAACGCGTTCCCCGTAAAGCGTTTAAACTGATGTTTCCGCCGCCCGGCGTCCGGGTGGCGGATCTTCCCCTGATAATGATTAAACCTGCGGAGGGTTGCGCTTGCGGCTTATGCTGTGGGGCGGGGTTTCGTTTGCCGTACGTTGGGGGCCATGCATTAGGGTGCGCCAGGGCATATGTCGCCTCGGCGAAGGTTTCGCTTGCCGTGCTTGAGGGTGCCATGCGTTAGGGCGCGCCAGGGCATATGCCGCCTCGGCGAAGGTTTCGCTTGCCGTGCGTTCAGTTGTTTTATGGAATGCCGGGCGCCGGCAAGCGACAAAGAGGCCGTACCGCGACGGCCTCCTTGACCTCCGCGCGCCCGGCAGATCGCGCGTCGCTGCGCGATACCTTCCGACGCCCGTTCCCCCTTATGCACCGGCCCGTTATGCGCTCCCGGCGCAACGGGCCTTTCGCCGCTCCCAGCGGCTCATGCCGGGGGCACAGGCGCCGTCAGCGCGCTTTATGCCGGTCCACATGTCGCTGTTCGCACGGCATATTGTGTAGCAATAGCGGCGCTGTTGTTTTGGATAGAATCTGGCGTCGGGATACGGTTAACCTGCTTGCGGGGAGATTTATGTCGCCTCGGCGAAGGTTTCGCTTGCCGTGCGTTCGGCGCTTATATGTATTGCCGGGCGCCGGCAAGCGACAAAGAGGCCGTACCGCGACGGCCTCCTTGACCTCCGCGCGCCCGGCAGATCGCGCGTCGCTGCGCGATACCTTCCGACGCCAGTTCCCCCGTTATGCACCGGCCCGTTATGCGTTCCCGGCGCAACCGGGCCTTTCGCCGCTCCCGGCGGCTCATGCCGGGGGCACAGGCGTCGTCAGCGCGCTTTATGCCGGTCCACATGTCGCTGTTCGCACGGCATATTGTGTAGCAATAGCGGCGCTGTTGTTTTGGATAGAATCTGGCGTCGGGATACGGTTAACCTGCTTGCGGGGAGATTTATGTTGCCGTGGCGTGGGTTTCGCTTGCCGTGCGTTAAGGTGCCATGCGTTAGGGTGCGCCAGGGCATATGCCGCCTCGGCGAAGGTTTCGCTTGCCGTGCGTTCGGCGGCTATATGGAATGCCGGGCGCCGGCAAGCGACAAAGAGGCCGTACCGCGACGGCCTCCTTGACCTCCACGCGCCCGGCAGATCGCGCGTCGCTGCGCGATACCTTCCGACGCCAGTTCCCCCGTTATGCACCGGCCCGTTATGCGCTCCCGGCGCAACGGGCCTTTCGCCGCTCCCAGCGGCTCATGCCGGGGGCACAGGCGCCGTCAGCGCGCTTTATGCCGGTCCACATGTCGCTGTTCGCACGGCATATTATGTAGCAATAGCGGCGCTGTTGTTTTGGATAAGGTCTGGCGTCGGAATGCGATTGACCGTTATGGAATACACCGGGTATGGAATGTATCTGACACAACGAAAAGTTGGACATATAGTCATACAGTCATGCAGTCATGCAGTCATGCAGTAAGGCCATCATCATTCATCATTCAACTTTAAGCTTAAGTTTTAACAGTAAGCATTACGCTTTCAACCATCAGCCATCAGCCATCAGGCTGTAAACGTTAGCGCAAAATGAATACTGATACCTTTCCCGGTAAGTGCATGCCGCAAGAAACCCAAAAACGCTATTTTACTCACAGGCGATGGTGTTGACGTGGTGCCGGCATAGAGTGCGCCGGCGGCGCACATCGCGGCTGGATGAGCCGCCGGGAGCGGCGAAAGCTAAGGGCCGCGCCGGGAGCGCGTCCCGTGCGGTCCACAAAGCCGGGATGGGTGATGCCGGGCACCGCGCAGCGGCGCACGATCTGCCGGACGCGCGGAGGTCAAGGAGGCCGTCGCGGTACGGCCTCTTTGTCGCTTGCCGGCGCCCGGCACTACATATGAACACCTCACGTACGGCAAGCGAAACCTTCGCCGAGGCGACATATGCCCTAGCGCACCCTAACGCACGGCACGCGAAACCCACGCCACGGCAGCATAAACCGCCCCATAAGCCACAAACGAACCCCACGCCGCAGCCACATAAACTGCCCCGCCAGCCACAAGCGACACCCCCGCCGCAGCCACATAAACCACCCCGCCAGCCACAAGCGACATCCCCGCCGCAGCCACATAAACCACCCCACCAGCCACAAGCGACACCCACGACGCAGCCACATAACCGCCCCACAAGCCACAAACGAAACCCCCGCCGCATTGCCCCGCGTCCCTGCTTTCGGCCCGCGCTAAACGTCCGCCGACATTGCCGCGAGCCAACGAGCCAACGAGCCAATAAAGTAAGTAATCGCGCTTTTTATTTTCGTTTATTGTTCGTTATTGTTCTTTATCACACAAATCCTGTCCATTTTATGCGTTAATCCTACTATAACCATCCGCTCACTAGGGGATTAATCTATGGGAGAGAATATGAGCAACCGTTATTCCCATGAGGAGACGGACGTCATTATCATCGGCGGCGGCGCCACCGGGGCGGGGATCGCACGCGACTGCGCCCTGCGTGGGCTGCGGTGCCTGTTGCTCGAGCGCGACGATATCGCCGCCGGCGCTACCGGCCACAACCACGGTTTGCTGCACAGCGGTGCGCGTTACGCTGTCACAGACAGCGAATCCGCCCGCGAATGCATCGAAGAAAACCGCATCCTCAAACGTATCGCCCATCACTGCGTCGAGGCCACCGACGGCCTGTTTATCACCCTACCGCAGGATTCGCTGGCGTATCAGCAACGATTTATCGCCGCCTGCCTGGATGCCGGCATCGAGGCGCAGGCCATCGATCCGCAGCTGGCCCTCAGGCAGGAACCGGCGGTCAATCCGGCGCTTATCGGCGCGGTGCGGGTGCCGGACGGCACCGTCGATCCGTTTCGCCTGACCACCGCCAATATGATCGACGCGCGCGAGCATGGCGCGCGTTTTTTAACCTACCACAGCGTCACGGGGCTTATCCGCCAGGGCGATCGGGTGCGCGGCGTGCGCGCGTTCGACCATGCCTGCGGCCAGACACATGATATTTACGCGCCGGTGGTCGTCAACGCCGCGGGGATCTGGGGACAGCATATCGCCGAATACGCCGACCTGCGCATCCGCATGTTCCCGGCCAAAGGCGCGCTGCTGATCCTCGGACACCGCATCAACAACCTGGTCATTAACCGCTGCCGCGCCCCGGCCGATGCCGATATCCTGGTGCCGGGCGATACCATTTCCCTCATCGGCACCACCTCCACCCGCGTCGATTACGGCGATATCGACCGGCTGACGGTCACCCCCGACGAGGTTGACCTGTTGCTGCGCGAAGGCGCGCTGCTGGCGCCGCGCCTGGCGCACACGCGCGTACTGCGCGCCTACGCCGGCGTGCGGCCGCTGGTGGCCAGCGACGACGATCCTTCCGGGCGCAACGTCAGCCGCGGCATTGTCCTGCTGGACCATGCCAAACGCGACGGCTTGGAGGGCTTTATCACCATTACCGGCGGCAAGCTGATGACCTATCGCCTGATGGCCGAATGGGCCACGGATACGGTCTGCGCCAAGCTGGGCATCACCGTGCCCTGCACCACGGCGCAGCACGCCCTGCCCGGATCCAGGAAACCGGCGCAAGAGGCCGGGCGCGCCGCCGGCCCGCTGCCCGCCAGCATCTCCGGCTCCGCCGTTTATCGCCACGGCGATCGCGCCAACCAGGTACTGTGGGGCGACCGCCAGGCCAACAGCCTGGTCTGCGAATGCGAGGCGGTCACGGCGGGAGAAGTCCGCTACGCGGTGGAGGCCCTGAACGTCAATAACCTCACCGACCTGCGCCGCCGCACGCGCGTCGGCATGGGCACCTGCCAGGGCGAGCTGTGCGCCTGCCGCGCCGCCGGGCTGTTAACCCGTCTTAACGTCGCCACCCCGCGCCAGTCCATCGGCCAGCTGTCGGCGTTCCTGAATGAGCGCTGGAAAGGCATCAGGCCGGTGGCCTGGGGAGACGCGCTGCGCGAAAGCGAATTTACCAGTTGGGTCTATCGTGGCCTGTGCGGTTTGGACGGCGATGCCCGTCACGCCGCCCGGGACGATAGCCAAAAGAACACGGAGGCCGATGATGGAATTTGATGCCGTGGTAATTGGCGGCGGCCTGGCCGGGCTTAGCTGCGCCGTCAGTCTGGCGGAACAAGGCCACCGTACGGCGGTGGTCAGCGCCGGGCAAAGCGCGCTGTATTTCTCTTCCGGCTCGCTGGATCTGCTGTCGCGCCTGCCGGACGGCACGCCGGTGGCGTCCCCCCCCGACGCGCTGGCGGCGCTGGCGGAACAGGCGCCGCAGCATCCCTATAGCCTGCTGGGCGCGCGCGAGGTCATGGCCCGGGCCGCGGACGCGCAGGCGCTGCTGGCCCGTTGCGACATTGCGCTGACGGGCCGGGCGCAGCATAACCATCAGCGCATTACGCCGCTGGGCACCCGCAAGGCAAGCTGGCTCAGTCCCGAAGAGGTGCCGGTAACGCCCTGGGACGGCATCCTGCCCTGGCAAAGGGTGGCGGTGATAGACATCGAGGGTTTTCTGGATTTCGAGGCCAGCATCGCCGCCGCCTCCCTCGCGGCGGAGCAAGGCATACATGCCGTTGTGGCCTGCCTGCGCCTGCCCGCGCTCGACCGGCTGCGCGCCAATCCCAGTGAATTTCGCGCGGTTAATATCGCCAGGGTACTGGATTTGCCTGAGAATATCCCGGCCCTGGCCGCCGAGCTTGAACGCCTGGCGGGGGACGCGCAATGCCTTATTCTGCCGGCCTGTATCGGACTGGACTCGCCGCAGCCGCTTGAACGGCTGCGCGGACTCGTCAATCGGCCAATCTACCTGCTGCCGACCCTGCCGCCCTCGCTGTTGGGCATCCGGTTGTTCCAGGCGCTGCGCCGGCGCCTTAACCGGCTGGGCGGCGTCTTTATGCCGGGCGACAAGGTATTGAAGGCGCGGTTCGCGGGCCGGCGCATCATCAGCGTTTCCACCCGCAACCACGCCGATATCCCGGTGCGCGCGCGCCAGGTGGTGCTGGCCAGCGGCAGTTTTTTCAGCAATGGACTGGCGTCCACCCATGAGCGGGTCTATGAACCGGTGTTTGGTCTGGACATGTTTGGCGACGGGGAGCGGGATACCTGGAGCCGAGCCGATTTTTTCGCCCCCCAGCCCTATCTGCAGTTCGGAGTTAAAACCGATGACCGCCTGCGGGCGCTGCTTGGCGGTGAACCGCTGGAAAACCTGTATGCCGTCGGCGCGGTGCTTGGCGGCTATGATCCGTTAAGCCAGGGCTGCGGCGCGGGGGTTTCTTTGGTAAGCGCGCTGCACGCCGCGGGAAGGATCGCCGTTACGCTTGAGGAAAATCATGAGCCTGCCCTTTGATAACAGCTTTGAGAGCTGCCTGAAATGTACCGTTTGCACCACCTATTGCCCGGTATCACGGGTCAATCCGCTGTATCCCGGGCCGAAGCAGGCGGGGCCGGACGGCGAACGGCTGCGCCTGAAGGATCCGACGCTCTACGACGACGCGCTGAAATATTGCTCCAACTGCAAGCGCTGCGAGGTGGCCTGTCCGTCCGAAGTACGCATCGGCGATATTATCCAGCGGGCCAAGGCCCGCTACAGCGCGCACAAACCTAGCCTGCGCGACGCCATTCTCAGCCATACCGACATCATGGGATCCCTTTCCACCCCCCTGGCGCCGGTGGTGAATATGGCCACCGGACTGAAACCGGTGCGGCGGCTGCTGGATAAAACGTTAAAAATCGACCATCGCCGCCAGTTGCCGACATACTCATTCGGCACCTTCCGCCGCTGGTACCGCCAGGAGGCCGATATCCAGCGGCAGTATGCCGAACGGGTGGCTTTTTTCCACGGCTGTTTCGTCAATTACAACCACCCGCAGCTGGGCAAGGATTTGATCAAGGTGCTGAACGCCATGGATATCGGGGTGCAGCTGTTAAAACGCGAGAAATGCTGCGGCGTGCCGCTTATCGCCAACGGCTTTATCGCCCAGGCGCAAAAACAGGCGCGGGTCAACGCCGCCTCGCTTGAACACGCGGTGCTGGAGCACGGCATGGCGGTGGTGGGCACTTCGTCCAGCTGCATCCATGCCCTGCGCGAGGAGTATCCCCATCTGCTGGACGTGGATACGTCGGCGGTGCGCGAGCGTGTCGAGCTGGCCACCCGCTATATCTACCGCCGGCTCGAGGCGGGCAAAACGCTGGACCTGAAGCCGCTGCGGCTGCGGGTGGCCTACCACACCCCCTGCCATATGGAAAAAATGGGCTGGGCGCTGTATACCCTGGAACTGCTCAGGCGCATCCCCGGCCTCGACCTGGTGGTGCTGGACTCGCAGTGCTGCGGCATCGCCGGCACCTACGGTTTCAAATCGGAGAATTATGCCACCGCGCAGGATATCGGCGCCCCGTTGTTCCAGCAGATCGAACGCAGCGGCGTCGACCTGGTGGTGACCGACTGCGAAACCTGCAAGTGGCAAATCGAGATGTCCACCGGCAAGCCCTGCGAGCATCCGATAACGCTGCTGGCCCGCGCTCTGGCCTAACCTCCCCGGCCGCGCCGGGGATCGGGGGGTTACCGATGGCCGCCGCAACCGATCGCCGCATGCCGGGCGGATGTGGGCGGCGCCTTCCCGCCTCTGGGCCAGGCGCATATATTCCCGCACCCGGTTGCTAACAATATCTCCGCCGGCCGATTACCGCCGGCTTTGCATCCCATGATTTGATAACACAAGAATATATTCATTAAAAAAAATTGTTATTTAAAATTCATTGCTTGTTTCGGCTTAAGATACCCATGAATAAATGCGTTAAAATTATCCCCCCGGACCAGGCAGCCTATATCGGCATGCCCGCCGTAAAGTTTTAATACCATTAATAGCGCAATTACAATTGATTACCCTATGGATACCAGTAACTACCTATTCAGTGAAAAAATCTGATTATTGCCGTAATATCCAATACCTTGCTGAATGCCGCTTAAGTTTTTTTTATTAATTTCCTTTAAAGCAGTGAATTATAATATTTATGACGAGATCACAAAACCTAATATTTAAAGTTCCGTTTATTAAAAAAAAGGCGTTATTATTTTATCTCCCAATGGTGCTTCCTGTGTCTGTTTGATGCGCTTCCGCCCTGGCCGCGGGATGAAAAAGGCCAGGGCAACACACCCTTATCTCCGGTATGCAGGCAGTGGCGCGGGCTCACGTCCGTATTAAATAAAAATATTTTATAAGGTATCCCTCCGATGAAATATACCCTACTAGCAGTGATGATCCCGGCCCTGCTCGCGTCGGGGGCCGCAAGCGCGGCCGAAGTATTTAACAAAGACGGCAATAAACTGGATATGTACGGTAAAGTCGATGGCCTGCATTATTTCGCCGGTGATGACGGCTATGCATCCGATGGCGATCAGTCCTATGTGCGTTTCGGTTTTAAAGGCGAAACCCAAATCAATGATCAGCTGACCGGCTATGGCCAATGGGAATATAACATCCAGGCTAACAAAACCGAAGGCGGCGACGATGCCACCGACGGCACCAAAACCCGTTTGGGTTTTGCCGGCTTGAAATTTGCCGATTACGGTTCATTTGACTACGGCCGTAATTACGGCGTGGTGTACGATGCCCTGGGCTGGACGGATATGCTGCCGGAGTTCGGTGGTGAAACCGCTTACTCCGATAACTTCATGGTCGGCCGTACCACGGGTGTTGCCACCTACCGTAATACCAATTTCTTCGGCCTGGTCGACGGCCTGGGTTTTGCCCTGCAGTACCAGGGTAAAAACGATCGGTCGGATATCGCCCGCGCGAACGGCGACGGCTACGGCGGTTCAATTTCGTATATGTCGCCCATCGGTGTCGGCATTGTCGGCGCCTACTCCTCCTCGGATCGCACCAATAGCCAGAATCTTGCTCCCTACGGCCAGGGCAAGCGCGCGGAACAGTGGGCGACGTCGCTGAAATATGACGCCAATAATATCTATCTTGCCGCCACCTATGGCGAAACGCGCAGGGCCACCTATATCAACGGCACAACCCCGGCCGGCGTCGGGGTGACGGGTTTTGCCAACCAGACTCAGGATATCCTGCTGGTGGCACAATATCAGTTCGACTTCGGTCTGCGTCCGTCCATCGGCTATACCAAGTCCAAAGCGAAGGACGTCGAAGGCATCGGCAACGTTGACTTGATTAAATACTATGAAGTCGGCGCCACCTACTACTTCAACAAAAACATGTCGACCTATGTCGATTATATCATCAACCGTATTTACGAGGACAACCAGTTAAGCCGTAACCGCGGCAACGTCGTGGCGCTGGGCCTGGTATATCAGTTCTAGCCGGCCCGTAAGACACGCACATCCGGTTACGCCGCCGGTCCCTGTACTGGCATGACGTCGGCGGCGGCAGTCTGCAGAATGGGGATCAGGTAATCACAGTGGATTTCGCCGCTGCCGTCATCGTTACTGGATGACGGCCAGCGGTGGAAACGTTCGATATCATAGCCGTCGCGCCGCACCATGCGCATCAGCGGCAGGCAGACACTGTAGAGATCCATAATAAATCCCTGCAGCCCCCCGGCCGGCCCCAGGTAGGTAAACAAGGCATAATCGCCGGCGTTCAATGAAAGTTCCTGCAGATTATCGCTTTTGACCGGCAAAAACGCCGGTTCGGCGGCGGTGGTATAAAACACTTCGTTTTCACCGTTCTTATCAACGGCGGGACGCGAGTAGCACAGGCCGTAAACCACCGGCGGGCTGCTTTGCGCCTCTTCCAGAAAAGTGCGCCAGAACTGCGCGCGCAGCTCGGCACGGTGACGGCTTAACTGCTCCAGCGTGCAGGTGTAGCTGCGGGTAATGCCTTCCAGCCTCAGCGCCGGCAGCATAACGATTTCAGCCGGGGCATAGGCGCAGGAGGCGCGGCCTATCGGCGGCTGGATGCCGAAAAAATCCCAGCGCAACGAACGCCGGTAAAAGGCCGGCGTTTGCTGGAACTGCTTTTTAAACGCGCGGGTAAAGGTTTGCTGTGATTCAAAATGATATTGCAGCGCAATGTCCGCCAGCGACCGGCTGGTGAGACGCAGCGCCATGGCGGCATGGGACAGGCGCCGGGCGCGGATATACGCGCCGAGCACCTGGCCCGTCGTCTCTTTGAATTTTCGCTGCAAATGCCATTTGGAATAACCCGACCTGGCGGCTACGTCGTCCAGCGATAGGGGTTTGTCCAACTGCTCTTCCAGCCAGGCCAGCAAATCGCCAATAATCCCGGATCGGTTCATAAAAAACCTTATGCCTCAAAATCTTTATATCGCGGTAGAATCCCCGATAAAAGAGAAATAACTAAAGCGATTATTCCCTGTTTAATCCCAAGATTCTATCTATTATTTTATTCATTAATCATGCTGTTATGACAGTTAATGCTTTTTTTGACGCGACATGCAGCGACTTTACATAAAATGACAATTCTCGCCTGAGATATAAGCAGTGTTAAATCTTCCGCGTGAACTATAAATGCTATTTTTGACCTTAAATGGCAATTGCCATACTATTAGGAATCTTTTTAACATATTGTGCCAAAATTATCCTCTGGTGCCTTTTTTAACGTTTGATGCTATTATCCACATAATAACAAATAGTTACTTTTAATAATATATTGAAAAACCATCCTGTATAAAAATGTCATTTTTAGCCGTAAGTGTTATTTTTGACATTTAGTGTCATATAACTTTTATATATTAATTGCAAACCAACGTCTTTGATTACAATAGTTAAACACCGATCACAAAATTTCATATTTTGCGTTTCGCTTTTTAAATAAATAGCGTTAATATTTCTTCTCCCATTGGTGCTTCCTGTGTCTACTCGATGCGCTTCCGCCTTGGCCACGGGATGAAAAAGGCCAAGGCAACAAATCCTTATCTCCAGTGTTCAGGCAGTGGCGCGGGCACAGGCCCGTATTAAATAAAAATACTTTATAAGGTATCATTTCGATGAAATATAGCATCCTTGCAGTGATGATCCCGGCTTTGTTAGCGTCGGGAGTAGCCAGCGCGGCTGAGGTGTATAATAAAGACGGCAATAAACTGGATTTGTACGGCAAAGTGGACGGTCTGCATTACTTTGCCGATGACGATGGCTACGCGTCCGACGGCGATCAGTCTTATGTGCGTTTCGGCTTCAAAGGCGAGACACAAATCAACGATCAGCTGACCGGCTATGGCCAATGGGAATATAACATCCAGGCTAACAAAACCGAAGGCGGCGACGATGCCACCGACGGCACCAAAACCCGTTTGGGTTTTGCCGGCTTGAAATTTGCCGATTACGGTTCATTTGACTACGGCCGTAATTACGGCGTGGTGTACGATGCCCTGGGCTGGACGGATATGCTGCCGGAGTTCGGTGGTGAAACCGCTTACTCCGATAACTTCATGGTCGGCCGTACCACGGGTGTTGCCACCTACCGTAATACCAATTTCTTCGGCCTGGTCGACGGCCTGGGTTTTGCCCTGCAATACCAGGGTAAAAACGATCGGTCGGATATCGCCCGCGCGAACGGCGACGGCTACGGCGGTTCAATTTCGTATATTTCGCCCATCGGTGTCGGCGTTGTCGGCGCTTACTCTTCCTCGGATCGCACCGATAGCCAGAACCTGGCCACCGTTGGCCAGGGCGACCGTGCCGAACAGTGGGCGACCTCACTGAAATATGACGCCAACAACCTTTATCTGGCCGCCACTTATGGCGAAACCCGTAACGCCACCTATATCGACGGCACGACCCCGGCCGGCGTCGACGTCGTGGGCTTTGCCAATAAAACCCAGGATTTCCTGCTGGTGGCGCAATATCAGTTCGACTTCGGTCTGCGTCCGTCCATCGGCTATACCCAGTCCAAGGCTAAGGACGTTGAAGGCATCGGCGACGTTGACTTGATTAAATACTACGAAGTCGGCGCCACCTATTACTTCAACAAGAACATGTCGACCTATGTTGATTACATTATCAACCGCATCGACGACGATAACTCCCTTGGCGTCAACAGCGGCGACGTTGTGGCCCTGGGCCTGGTTTATCAGTTCTGATTCAGGTATCGCATTATCGACGGCCCGCATCGCTGCGGGCCGTTTTTTTTCCGCCCGCCCAATAATTATTCTCTCCCGGCGGAGGGTTTGCGTCCGCGCGGGCATGGCGGCGGATAACTGGCAAAAGCTGGCCATAAGCCTGGTTTTCGCCGGCCAATACCACGCCTGGCGCGAATAAAATGCAGGTCGCCGTCATTACGCGGGTGAAGCGCGCCGTGCCCCAGGTACTCGCGTATTGTGGCAATTTCGGCGAGGGCGCATCCTAGCCTTTGATTTCCCGCTCGCTATCCCCGCCCCGTTGGCTGCTGCGGGAAATATCGCCAAGCAGTTGCCCCAGTTTTTCCTCCGACAGCGGTTTGGAAAATAAGAACCCCTGCAGTTGGGTACAGCCGGCGTCCACCAGAAATTGCTGCTGCTCGGGCGTCTCCACCCCTTCGGCAATCACCTCGAGGTTCAGTTTTACCCCCAGGTGGGAGACGGCGGTGACGATGGCGGCGGTGTCCTTTAACTGGGTGACGAACTGCACGAAGGAACGATCGATTTTTAGGCTGTCGACGACGATATCTTTCAGCAGGCTGAGGCTGGAATAACCGGTGCCGAAATCATCCAGGGAAATCCGCACCCCCGCCTCGCGCAGCAGGACCAGTTGATGTTTGCTGTTGGCATCGGAATTCATGATGGCCGTTTCGGTAAGTTCCAGCTCCAGGCGTTCGGGCGGGAAACGCAGCTCGGCCAGCAGCGCCAGCACCATACGGGCGAATCCGCCGTCGCGCAGCTGAATAGGCGACACGTTGACCGACAGCGATAAATCGCCCCAGCGCAGCATCTCGCGGCACGCCTGGCGCAGAATAAACTTGCCCAGGGGAATAATCAGCCCGGTTTCCTCGGCCAGGGGCACGAACTGCACCGGGGAAATTTCGCCCAGTTCCTCGTCATGCCACCGCGCCAGCGCCTCTACGCCGATAATATGGTTGTCGGCGGCGCGAATCAGCGGTTGGTAGGCGCAGGTAATATCCCGGCCCGACGACAGGGCGTTGGCCAGCGCCTTTTCCATGCGCCGCTTGCTGCTCAGGCTGGCGTCGAGCGACTCGGAATAGAAACAGTGCACGTTTTTACCCTGCCGTTTCGCCTCATACAGGGCGGCGTCCGCCTTGCGCAGCAGTTCGCCGGCGGTGATAACCGCCTCGGTAATCACCGTCACGCCCACCGATACCGTGACAAAAGGCGACGCGCCGGTCAGCGTAAACGGCGTTTGCGTCAGGTTGACGATCCGGCGGCACAATTCTTCCGCCTGGGCGCTCGCGAGGGGGTTATCGGTGAGCAGGGAAAACTCGTCGCCGCCCATCCTGGCGACCAGGCTTGCCTCCGGCGCCACGCCCTGCAGCCGGCGGGCAAATTCGCACAGCACAAAGTCCCCGGCCTGGTGGCCGTAGGTATCGTTAATATTTTTAAAACCGTCGAGATCCATCAGCAGCAGAAGGCCGCCGGCATGCTTGCCGACCCCGGGCACCACCACCTGGTTGAGCTGTTCATAAAGCGCGGTGCGGTTGTGCAGTCCGGTCAGGATATCATGGTAGGCCAGGTAACGGGTCTGGGCCTCGGATTCCCGCAGGATGGTAATATCATTGAGCGAGACCAGCACATAGGGCACGTCATGAAAGATAATGCGCGAGCAGCGCACCATCATCGACGTCTGCCCATTGTTCCGGTTCAGCATCTGATGTTCGTATTCCACATCTTCACCGGTTTCCAGAACGTAACGATCCCGCTCGGTAATGATGTCCACCAGCTTATCGTCAAGGCCGGCCAGCGGAGAATGCCCCAGCATCTCCCCCGGCGATTTACCGAATAATTCGCAGGCTTTGCGATTCAGGAACACCACCCGCTGCTGTTCATCTTTCAGGAATGTGGCGTCAGGCAGCGCGTTCAATACCGCCTGGCAGACTGCAAGATTATTAAACATGGCATGGGCATCCCGTATGAATCGGTACCCCAAGATTAGCAGATTTGTCCCTGCCTGCGCACAAGTTTACCGCCGGTGTCCCCGCGCTCACGAGACGATATGATCGGACGCGCGGTGTCGCCGCCAGGAAAGCGGGCGGCGCTCCCGGCCTGAGCGCGCCCCGGCGACAAACAGCTCCGCCCGATCCGGACGCGTCCGCGTCAGGATGGCGCGGCGGTGGCGGCCGCGGACGGCGTTTCCCGCCCGTCGGCTTCCTCGTCCCACAGATCGCCCATGGCCAGCTCCAGGCGTTTAAACAACCGGTAGCGGGTGGAATGGAAAGCGTGCAAAGCCTCGTCCGGCAGGTAGCCGGTCGGGGTAAGGGTGACCGCGTGGGCCACGCCCGCCGACATATCGGCATAGACTCCCACCCCGACCCCGGCGCAAATCGCCGCGCCCAGCGCGCCGGTTTCGCTACAGTCCGCCACCCGAATCGGGATGCCCAGCACATTGGCGAACATTTGCGGCCAGATGCAGCTGCGCGCCGCGCCGCCCGAGAGGGTCGCCCGCGTAAAGGGGATACCCGCGGCGCGCAGCCGGTCGATATGGGCGCGATGGGCGAAGGTGACGCCTTCAAACAGCGCAAACAGCATATCGGCGCGGGTATGCCAGCCGTTCAGGCCGTAAAAACCGGCTTTCGCCGGGCCGTCCTTGCGCCCGGAGTAGAGATAGGGATGGTATAACGGCAACTGGACGCTGGGCTTGACCGCCGCGACGCTGGCGCTGCAGCGCGCCGCGCCGCCGCCGTCGCGGCCGTCGTCGAACTCGCGGATAAACCAGTCCAGGTTGGCGGCGGAGGTGGCGCTGGCTTCGATGGCCATATAGCGGTCCCGCTCAATAATGGAATTCATAAATACCGGGCGCCGGTAATTTGGCGCGTCCACGACCACCTGGTTGATGCTCCAGGTGCCGGCGACTATGGACGCCTCGCCGGTATGCACCACCCCAGAGCCGATGGCGCTGGCCACCACGTCGAAAATGCCCGCCACCACCGGGATGCCGCGCGGCAGGCCGGTAAGCCGCGCCGCCCGCGCGGTGACATGTCCCCTGATATCGCAGGATTCACGCAGCGCCGGCAGCAGCGGCAGCGCATCGGCCAGATCATAAAGCGCCATCAGTTCGGCATCATATTGGCGGGTGCGGTAATTGAGCAGGCCCGATCCCGCCGCGTCCGAGACCTCGCCCGACGCGACGCCGCTTAAGAAATGGCCGATCACGTCTTTGGCAAACAGCACCGTGCCGATGCGCCGGTACAGATCCGGGGCATGGCGCTTCAGCCAGCTGAGCAGCACCGGCGTGGCCGCGGCCCAGGGCTTTTGCAGGCAGCATTGATAAATGGCCCCGGCAAGGCCCGCCTGTTCCAGTTCCCGCACCAGGCCGGCGGCCCGGCTGTCGATGGACTGAATGCCGATAAGCGGCGCCCCTGCCTGATCGAGCGCATACAGGCCGTTGCCGTGACCCGCCGCGCCCACGGCGATAACCTTACGCGGATCAACGGCTGCGCGCGCCAGACAATCGCGGATCGCCTGCGTTGCGCCCTGGTAGATATCCGCCAGCGGACGTTCGGCGTAACCGGGGCGGGGTTGATGTGTGGCGCCGCCGCGCTCCGCCACCGCCAGCACCCGGCCGCGCAGGTCGAACAGCACGGCTTTGATCATGGTATTACCGGCATCTATACCTAACAGACATGCGTCCATATAACGTCTCCACAGAGAAGGGTACGATGGCGCACGGCTTAAGCGCCGGAACCGGCCTGGCCGCGCCGGTAGATCTCAAACGCGGTGGGACCGTCGGCGCCCTGGTGGATAATGGCCATCAGGGCCCTGACCACCTGGGCGGGATTACTGTGCTGGTACACGTTGCGGCCATAGACCATGCCGCTGGCGCCCTGGGCCATCAGGCCGGCGGTTTTTTCCAGCACCGTCTCCAGCCGGCCCTTGCCGCCGCCGCGAACCAGCGTCGGGCAGCGGGCGGCCTGCACCACGCGGTGGAAATCCTCCACCCGGTCGGTGGGATCGGCCTTGACGATATCGGCCCCCAGTTCCCGGGCCAGGCGCACCAGCGGCACGATTTTCTCCACATCGCCAATTGAGGCGTAGGCGGCGCCCTGCCCGGCCGGGGCCATCACCAGCGGCTCTATCATCAGCGGCATGGCGTATTTATCGCACGCATGGCGCAGGCGGCCGATATTTTCCACGCACTGGCGGAAAATGCCCGGTTCGTCGGGGATCATATACAGGTTGACCACCACCGCCGCCGCGTCCAGTCGCAGCGCGGCCAGGATCGGCTCCTCCGGGTTGTGCAGCACCGCCCACATCTCGCGATGGCGCGCGCTGTTGTAGGCGTTGCCCACGTCGGCGCGCATCACCAGCGCCGGCTTGCCGGGCTGGTCGACCCCGGCCAGCAGATCGGCCTGGCCGTAATTAACCTGGATGGCGTCCGGCCCGGCGGCGACCAGGCTGGCCATCACGGCGGGCATATCCTCCAGGCCGACGAGGAAATCCGGCTCGTTGGCGATACCGTGATCGATGGCCACGTCCAGGCAACGCCCCTGACGGAACAGACGGCTCATGCGGGCTTTAGGATTGAATGACATCGGGCGCTCCTTGGGCGGATGGATGGGGGATGGGTTGCGGCGCGGGCGCCGCCAGCCGCGCCAGGCCGTGACGCTCGGCAAGGCTCTCCAGGGCGGCGGCAAGGCTGGCGCGCCGTTCATCGTCGCTTAAGCCCAGCGCCCGCGCCACGATTTCCGTGACTTCGGCGACAAGCTCAGGGGTCAGTTCGCCGGCGATGGCCATGGCGGTGCGGCGCACCAGCACATCTTCCGGCCTCACCACCTGCTCGCGGGCGATCAGGAAGCGCAGCTCATTGACCGTATAGCCGGGATGATGGCGCAGCGGACGATCGGGCGATCGGGTGACGAAATCCAGCAGCGCGGTCACGCGGCCGCCGTAACGGGATACCCATTGGGCCACCCGCGCCGCATCGCTATGATAATGCGCCGCCAGTTCCCCGATCCAGGCCGGTCGCTCCGCCTGGCCGGGTAAATCCCGGCCGCCGCCGATGGCCAGGTCTTCCGTCGTCACCCGGCGCCGCTCGCCCAGGTGGCGCAGCGCCAGATCCGCCGCCTGGGCGCCGAAGGCGCGGAAAGTGGTCCACTTTCCGCCCACCAGGCACAGGGTGGTAAACGGCCGCCCGGGCGCCGGGGGAATGACCTTAAGGGAGTGATTGCGGGAAATGCGGCCGTTCACGGTGGTATCGCTCACCGGCAGGGGACGGATGCCGCAAAAGGTATACAGGATCTCCTCGTCGGCGATGGCGATACGCGGAAAGACAAAGCGCAGCGAGTCGAGGATATAGCGCTTTTCATCCTCCGCGCAAATCACGTCGTCCGGATCGTCGGTGCGGATATCCGTGGACCCGACCAGTACATTGCCGAAGTAGGGAAACAGAATGCATACCCGCCCCTCCTGGTTTTCGTAATACACCATGCCGCCGTTTAACGCCGCCAGCAGCCGGGCGTTGCGCACGATAAGATGCGACCCCTTAGTGCCGCCGATAAGCCGCGGCGCCGGGGCCGCGGGACTCAGCACCCCGTTAAGCCGGTCAATCCAGGCGCCGGTGGCGTTGATCACCAGTTCCGGCGCCAGGGTAAAGGTTTCGCCGCTCTGGCCGTCGCGCAGGGTCACCACGCCGTCGTCCATGCCCGCCAGGCTAAGATAATTGATCGCCAGCGCCTGCGGATTGGCCCGTTCGCTGTCCTCGATAAGTTCGATCCCCAGCCGCTCCGGATAGTTGATCCAGGCGTCATAATAGGTGGCGCTGCATTTGACCCAATCGTTGAATTCCGGCCATTGGCGACGGGTTTCGCCGCCGCCCGTCAGCCGATGGCGTGGCATGGCGCCCTGCGCGCGCGTATACAGATCGTAGAGCGAAAGGCCGGCCTTGATCACCATGGCCCCCCGGCGCGACGGCCGCTCGGTCAGGCCGACAAAGCGCTTACCGGCGTTCACCAATCCCGAACAGTAGGAATCAATGGGCACAGTGGTGCGCAGCGGCATCACATAGTGCGGGGCGTTTTTCAGCAGCCGGTCGCGCTCGACCACCGATTCCTTGACCAGGGCGAACTCACCGGTCTCAAGATAACGCAGCCCACCGTGGATCATGCGCGACAGCGCTCCGCTGGCCGCCTGGCACCAGTCCCCCTGCTCCACCAGAATGGCGGGAATGCCCTGCAGCGCCAGTTCGCGGAAGGTACTGATGCCGTTAATGCCGCCGCCGACGATCAGCACCGGCGTCGCGCGGCGGCGGCGCAGCTCGGCCAGGCGCCCGGCGCGGTCGGACAGGGTCGCCGCCTGCGGGTCTTCCGTGGAATTCGTGCTGTTTAACATGCTGCCTCCTGTTGAGGATCCGGCGACGACAGTTCGATAATGCCCGCGGCGGTGGATTCATCGGTGACGATGCCCTTGAGATAGCGTCCGCGCAGCACGCTGCTGGCCGGTTCGATTTTATCGCTGCCCGCCGCCACGGCAAACGAAAAGGGAATATGCCGCAGTTCTTCCAGGGTCAGGCTCACCAGCCGCTGGTTATCGGCAAAACAGGCGGGCTGTCCCTGCGCGTCCAGCAGATGCGCCAGCACCTCGCTGCGCGCCCCGCTGGTCTCGACGCTGGCTTGAGCATGCCGCACCGATGGGTTTAAATCATAATAACTGGAGCTGGAGGCATGGATCGATCCCAGGCCGACGATGGCGATATCGGCTTCGCGCGCCTGCTGCAACACCTGATGCACCTGGCTGACCTCCATCAGCATTTGCCGCTGCGCAGGCGTATCGGCAAAGAGCGGCGCGTGGATTTGATACGCCTTGCCGCCAAGTTTGGCCGCCAGTTCGGACGCCACATGGTTGACGTCGGTATAGTGTTTGCCCTGCACGCAGCCCAGGGCGGGCACCACGTCGACGCGAAACCGGCGCGGCGTGGACAGGGCGTCCACCATGGCGCTGACGCCCTTGCCGCCGGTGAGGGCAATGGTATCGCCGTCCTTGACGCGGCTGAGCAGGAAATCCGCCGCCGCCGCGCCCACCACGTGCAAATCGGCGTCGTCGCCGCCTGTCACGTTGGGCGCCACCACCACGTCCTGCAGCCCGCCGATGCGCGCCAGATCCCGCTCCAGCTGATGGGCGGAAAGAAACGGCGAGCGGATGGTAATCTCCACCATGCCTGTGTCCCTGCCCTGGCGGATCATCCGGTTAACGGTGGCCACCGATAAATGGGTGTGTTCCGCTATCTCCGACTGCTTTTTACCGTCCAGGTAATACATCACCAGTACCCGGTAGATCTGGCGCGTCAGGGTAAACGACGGCGGCTCGATAAAATTATCCATTAACATCACTCCCGGAATCGCGAAGTAGAGAAACGATCAGGCGCTGCGGTATTTATTCATAATATGATCCATTGACACCGCCACCAGCAATATCAGGCCTTTAATCAAATCCTGCCAGTAAACCGAGACATTGATCAGGATTAACGAACTGGTGACGATGGACAGCAGGGCCACGCCCAACACCGCGCCGAGGATAGAGCCGGTGCCGCCCTTCAGGCTGGCGCCGCCGATCACCGCCGCTGCTATCACGTTCAGCTCCATGCCCACGCCAAAGGTCGGGGTCGCGGAACCCAGGCGCGCCATATAGATAATGCCGGCAAGACCCGCCAGGGTGGAGGTCAGCACCGTCACCAGCAGCTTGATTTTATTCACGCGGATACCGGAATACGCCGCGGCCCGCTCATTGCTGCCGGTATAAAACACCTTGCGGAACGCCGCGGCCTTGCGCAGCAGGAAATCGAACGCCACCACCAGGATAAAGAACAGGATAATCACAAACGGAACGCCCGATACCGTGCCCTGGCCGACAAACTTAAACGTGGCGGGCAGGGTAAACAGCGACAGCGGCGTGCCCTGGGTGATAATCATGCACAGCCCGCGCACGATAACCATGGCGGCCAGAGAGGCGATAAAATGGCTCAGCCCGATCCGCGTGACGGTCAGTCCCATCAGCAGGCCCACCAGCGCCGCCGCGGCGATGCCGGCCAGGCTTGCCGTCCAGGGGTCCAGCCCCGACAGGAACAACTGCCCCGCCACCACCATCGACAGGCAAACCACCGACCCCACGGACAAATCGATGCCGCCGACAATCAGCAGGATGGTCATGCCCACCACCACGATACCCTCGATGGAAAACGACAGCAGCATCGCCTTCATATTGGCCCAGGTCAGAAAATAGGGCGACGTGAAGCTCATAATCATGAAAATCAGCATGATGATTACCGTCAGGCCCACTTCCCGCTGCCGGAAAACCGCGCCGAACCAGCGCAGGGGCGCTTTGACGCCTTTTGCCGATAATAAAAACGTGTTAATGGTCATGGCGTTACCTCTTACGTTACCGCGCTACCCTGTCGTTAAGCCGCCGCGCCGGCGGCGAGACGCATGATATTCTCTTCCGTCAGCATATTGCCCGCGACCTCGCCGCCGATACGGCCCTCATGCACCACCAGCACCCGATCGCACAGCCCGATTAATTCCGGCAGTTCGGATGAAATCACCACCAGCGCCACCCCGCTTTCCGCCAGCAGATGCAAAATGTGGTAAATTTCCGCCTTGGCGCTGATATCCACCCCGCGCGTCGGTTCATCGAGAAACAGAATGGCGGGCTTGACCGACAGCACTTTGGCCAGCGCCACCTTTTGCTGGTTGCCGCCTGAAAGCGAGGACACCGGATCGCCGGGCCGGCCTTTTTTCAGCCACACCTCCCGCCCCAGCCTCTCTGCCTGCCGCCGTTCGGCGTCCCGGCTGAGCAGGCCATAGCGGCCGCATACGGCGGCGATATCCAGCGATGAAATATTCCAATCGATAGGCATATCGACAAACAATCCCGCCGCCTTGCGGTCTTCCGACAGATAAGCCATGCCCAGGCGCACGGCATCGGCATAATGGCGCAGCCGAACCGCCCCGCCGTTTACCGACACCGTGCCGCGCTTGAGGGCATCGATGGCGCAAATAGCCTGGGCGATTTCGGTGCGCCCGGACCCCATCAGGCCGCCGATGCCCAGGATTTCCCCTGGCCGCAGCTGGAAGGAAATATCAAAGAACCGCCGATCGTCGGAGAGCCCCTCGACCGCCAGCACCGGCGCCAGATGCCGGCAGTCCGCGCGCTTGGGCGGGTACAGGCGGGTCAGTTCGCGCCCCACCAGCCGGGTAATCACCTGGTCCGGCGTCAGCGCGTCGAGGTTTTCACAGCCCACAGTCCGGCCGTCGCGCATAATGGTGACCCGCTGGCACAGCGAGAAGATTTCGGCCATGCGGTGGCTGATGTAAATCACCGCCATGCCCTGCGCGCGCAGTTGGCGAACGATGGCGAACAGCCGCTGCGCCTCGGGCTCGGTCAGCGCCGCGGTCGGTTCGTCCAGAATCAGGATGCGGCAGTCAAGCGTCAGCGCCTTGGCGATTTCCACCAGCTGCTGCTGCGATAAGGGCAGGCTGCCGACACGGGCGGTTACCGGGATCGGCGCCAGCCTGTCCATCACCGCCTGGGCCTGGCGGCGCAATGCGCCATGGTTGATCCAGGACTTTCCCGACCCGTTGATATGGGCCATATAAATATTTTCATAAATGGAAATATCAGGGCACAGGGCGATTTCCTGGTGAACCAGACCGATGCCCAGCCGCTGGGCGTCGGCGGGAGAGTGGATCGCAACCGGCCGCTCATTCACCCAGATGCGTCCGGCATCGGGTTTGATGATGCCGTCGATGATATTCATCAGGGTGGATTTTCCCGCGCCGTTTTCTCCCGCCAGGGCGTGGATTTCCCCGGCCGCCAGGGCAAACTCGACGTTATCCAATGCCTTGACGGGGCCAAAGGATTTGCTGATGCCGCTAAGCCGTAAAGCTAGGGGTGCTGACATGGCCTCTCCCTCAGGGTTAAATGTAATGACATGGCGAACTTCCCGCGCGTGAACGCGTCGCAGACAACCGGCGCGCCGCGCGCCGGCGTGGCGGGTACCCTACTCATTAATTCCTTTGGTGCCCCGGCGTTTCAAATAGCCGTCCCAGCGGAAATCATCGGCGTTATCTTTGGTGACCACGGCATAGCCGTTATCCAGCAAGGGGAAGGAAAAGGGGTTGGCGCCGGTGCGTTTGGCATCATTCATCGGATCGATCAGGTCAGGATGCGCCGCCAGGAACAGCGTCATAAATCCCATATAGCCCTGCACCCCCTGGTTGGGATCGATGGCGGCGAACACCTGGCCCGCCTTGATCATATCCAGCACCTTGGCGTTCACGTCCACCGTTATCACCTTAACCTTACCGCCGTTTTCCACCACCGCCTGGGCGGCGCCGATGGCGGAACTGGCTTCCGGCATAAACAGCACCGACAGGTTGGGATGCGCCTGCAGGATAGACAGTACGGCATTGTAGGCTTTCGATGGATCCTGATTGGTCGCCGCGCGGCCCACCAGTTTGATATCCGGGTAATGGGTTTTCATTTCGTCGATAAAGGCGCTGACCCGCCGGTCGTGATTGTCCTGGCCGGGATTTTCCAGCACCGCGTACTCCCCTTTGCCGTTAATGGCTTTGCCCATCAGGTCGGCGGCGGCGCGGCCTTCGCGAAAGTTATCGGAGGTAATATACGCGACGCGTTTGCTGTTGGGCGAATCGGCGGCAAAGGTCACCACCGGGATGCCGGCCTCCGCCGCCCGGTTAATCGGCTCGATAAAGGGATCGGGGTTCATCGGATGCAAAAAAATGCCGGCCGGTTTTTGCGCCAGTACCTGTTCAAAGCTGGCCAACTGCTGGTTGACGTCATACGCCGGCGTGCCGCCATACACCGTTTTACAGCCCAGCTGGTGCGCCGCCTGTTTGAACATCTCATACACCGGAAACCAATACTCCACGCCGGTGACCATCACATTCATATAATAGGTTTCGCCCGGCTTGCAGCGAAACTGGGGGCCGTCGTCAGCCGCAGCCTGGGCGCCGCCGACCAGGGCGGCAAGAAAAAGGGTCAACGCAAGCAGGTGTTTTATCATGGTATTTCCCCGGAAAACGATGGGTTGGCCTGGCTCAGCCGCGACGGCGAAACAACAACGGAACCACGAGCCCGGGAATCGCTGTAATTTATTTCATAAGAAAGAAATAAATTACACCGCTATGTATAGATAATGTGAAAAAAATGTTCAAGAAAGGGTTGATTTCTGATGCGTGAAGCGTGAGAGAGGTCAAAAAGACGTGTGGAAATGTGATGTCACGCAAGTCTGCCGAGGGTGGCCGCGACCCTGGCGCCACACCGGAGCGGCCGCGCCGCGCACCATAAAGGCGCCCACGCACCTTAATGGTGAGGCGACGGCACGCTTATGGTGCCGCCGTCCGCGCAACCGATTACGTTTTTGCTGCGGCAAATTTAGAATTACCTATATAATGCGCCTGCCTCACCCATTGCCGCCTTTGGCATGCGGTTGCAATAGTGGCATAGCGATTGCTTTGGCTGTGCAGACAACTTCAATGAGAAAACTCCCATGTTAGAAAAACTATTTCAATTAAAGGCCCATCGTACCAACGTACGAACCGAAATTCTGGCCGGGCTGACCACCTTTTTGGCAATGGCATATATTCTGTTTGTTAACCCGTCGATCCTGAGCGCCACCGGTATGGATAAAGGCTCGGTGTTTGTCGCCACCTGTCTGGCCGCCGCCATCGGTTCGGCGCTGATGGGCTTTATCGCCAACTACCCGATCGCGCTGGCGCCGGGCATGGGGCTAAACGCGTTCTTTACCTATACCGTGGTTTTACATATGGGTTATACCTGGCAGATTGCGCTGGGAGCGGTGTTTTTATCGGCGCTGATTTTCTTCGCGCTGTCGATTTTCAAGATCCGCGAGTGGATCATCACCAGCATTCCGTTGCCGCTGCGCTCGGGCATTGCCGCCGGGATTGGGTTATTCCTGGCCATTATCGCCCTTGAAGGCGCCGGCATCGTGGTCGCCAATCCGGCCACCCTGGTGGGCCTGGGCGATTTAGGCAAAGCGGGTCCGCTGTTCGCCATGTTGGGGTTTGTGCTGATTGTAGTGCTGGAAGCCCGCCGGGTGCCCGGCGCGGTACTGATCGGCATCCTGGCGGTGACGTTCCTGTCCATCGCCATGGGTTACAGCCAATTTTTCGGCGTGATCTCCATGCCGCCGTCCATTGCGCCGACCTTTTTGCAGCTTGATATTCGCGGCGCGCTGAATATTTCCCTGGTAAGCGTGGTGTTCGCGTTCCTGTTCGTGGACGTGTTCGATAATTCCGGTACCCTGATAGGCGTAACCAAACGCGCCGGCCTGACCGACGAGGCGGGCAATATCCCGCGCATGGGTAAAGCGCTCATCGCCGACAGCGCCGCCGCGCTGTTCGGCTCGCTGCTCGGCACCTCCACCACCACCAGTTATATCGAGTCGGCAGCGGGCGTCAGCGCCGGCGGCCGTACCGGCCTGACCGCTATCGTGGTGGGCATCCTGTTTCTGCTCAGCCTGTTCTTCGCGCCGCTGGCCTCCAGCGTGCCGGCATTCGCCACCGCGCCCGCCCTGCTGTTTATCGCGGTGCTGATGACCTCGGGCCTGGCGGAAATCGACTGGAAGGACATCACCGTCGCGGCGCCCGTCACCGTTACCGCGCTGACCATGCCGCTGACCTACTCTATCGCCAACGGCATCGCCTTCGGCTTTATCACCTGGACGGTGGTAAAACTGCTGGCCGGACGCACCCGCGACCTGAACGCGGCGCTGATCGTGCTGTCGATTCTGTTTGTGATTAAGCTGGGCTGGCTCAGCGCCTGATTATCGTCTTCCCTCTACCCCGCCGGCGCCCGCCCGCGGGGTATTTTTTTGCCGTGATTCGGCCCGCCTGGGCATTATTTCGCCGCCGTTGACGGTTCGGCGCTGCGCGCATCGCCAGGGACAATCGGGGCGTGTATGCTGAACCCCGGCGCCGAACAGGCCCACAGATACAGCGATGCGGTTGTGCCGTATGGCGAATAGCGGCGGCGATAGCGTTCGAAGCGCTCGCGGGGCAGTTCCTTATGGCGGTACAGATTCATCATGCCGCGTCGAATGGCCAGATCGCCCCAGCTCAGGATATCGGGCCTGCCGAGCGCAAAAATCATCAGCATTTCCGCCGTCCAGACCCCGATGCCCGGCAGGCGCGACAGGGTGGCGATCACTTCCGGGTCCGGGCGGGACGGCAGCGCCGCCAGATCCAGCTCGCCGCTCATGGCGGCGGTGGCGGCGCCCTTGATATAGAGCGCTTTTTTCATGGTCATGCCGCAGGACTGGATTTGTTCCGCGGTCAGGCTTTCCATGGCGGCGGGGGTAATGGCGCCCGCCAGCAGCGCCAGGCGGGCGTTTACCGTCAGGCCGGCCTTGGTGGAAATCTGCTGGTCGACAATATTCCTGACCAGGGCCGCGAATAGGTCCGGCATCAGGGGCCGCTCAATCATCCCGATGCGCTCGATGGCCTGCGCCATGCGTTTATCCCTTTTTGCCAGCCAGGACAGCTCTTTGGTGCCGTATTCAAATTTAGCCATAACGTCGCTCGGTAGGTCTGGGTGAGGAAAACAAGGTCGCGTATAAGAATACCATTTTGTTAATCAGGCCATAATTCATTTAAAATTGTTAAACTGCGGCGGCATCGAGGCCGTGTGCCGGGTCACGTAACCCTTTTTCTCGAGGTAAAATGCATGAAACCACGTAAGGTGATGATTATCGGCGCGGGCAATGTCGGCTCTTCCGCTGCATATGCCCTGCTCAACCAGCAGTTTTGCGAGGAGATCATCCTGGTGGATTTAAACCAACAGCTGGTTGAGGGTCATCGCAAGGATCTGGCGGATGCGGCGGCGTATATGCCCAGCCGTATCGTTATCAGCACCCGGCCGGCAACCGACTGCGCGGATGTCGATATCGCGGTGATTACCGTGTCCGGCGGCGGCCTGAAACCGGGGCAAACGCGGCTGGACGAGCTGGACGGCACCGCGCGCATCGTCGGCAACATCGTGCCGGAGATGATGCGCAACGGCTTCAAGGGAATTTTCCTCATCGCCACCAACCCGTGCGATATCATTACCTATCAGGTATGGAAGCTGTCCGGCTTGCCGCGGCATCAGGTGCTGGGCACCGGCGTTTGGCTGGACACCACGCGTTTACGGCGCATCCTGGCGGAACAACTGGATATCGCCGCGCAAAGCGTGGACGCCTTTATCCTTGGCGAGCATGGCGATACGCAATTCCCGGTGTGGTCGCACTGCTCGGTATACGGCATGCCGCTTAATGAATACAGCCGGTTGAAAACCGGTCATGAGCTGGATTTCCCGGCGCTCGGCGAGCGGACGCGTCAGTTGGGTTTTGAAATCTATGCCCAAAAGGGCTGCACCGAATATGGCGTCGCCGGCACCATTACCGAAATTTGCCGCAACGTATTCACCAGCAGCCATCGCGCCCTGACGGTTTCCTGCGTGCTCGACGGCGAATATGGCAAGCAGGGCCTGGCGATCGGCGTACCCGCGGTGTTGGCGCAGCGCGGCGTGGCGCAGATTATCGAGCTGGATTTAAATGAAGTGGAGCAGCGTCAGTTTGATGATTCGGCGGCGGCGATCAAAAAGAATATCCAGCGGCTGGCGGTGGTGCACCATTGACGGGGCGCGCCCTGCCACACGCCGGCCTAAAACCTGGCGATGGCGGGCGCGCCCCGTGCGCTTGCCTTGCAACGCGGCTTTGGGCGCGGCGTTTATTTTTGGCCCAGGCGCAGCAAGCGCCTGATTGCCCGCTTTACCCGTTGTTTTATATCGCTCTTGATAAAGCGGTAAACGCTGCGATCGCCCGGCTCCTGACGTTGGCACAGTTTATCCTTGTTTACCGCCCTGATATTGCCGGCGCCAAAAGCGTGCTGATGATACGCACAGGGACATTGCACGGCTAAACCGCTCGTGGCGCAATCCGGGACCGGGCAAAACGGATTTGCCGTCTGCGCCGCCGGGGACCATGGCCCTTGGTAATAAACAGGTAAAACGGGTTGGATCAGCGGTGCTGATTTCCTGGCATTCTCCATGGATTGAAATAATATTATTATTGTAAATAATAATAAAATCGGGCGAATAATAATACCGATTTGATATTTCCTGATAGTCATGAAATAACTTACCTGCGTTTTGCGTATGCCGTTGTCGGCTCCCTTTCCGTCAGAAACAGGCTCTGATTGCGGGAGATGCTTCTTCCATCCTTTGCTGGTAAATAGCTCGCCACTGTTAATGGATCATAATTAACTATCATTAAGTAACCATCATTAAGTAACTATCATTAAGCATACGGCCTTTATAATAAAACAAGGTCAATCATACACACCATAACCATTGTATATATGATTATGTTTAATCTGTTATACTATTATCCCGTTAATCTACAATATTATTCAGGCTAGGGGAACCTTGCAATGGTGAAGCGGCGCATTTCCTCAGCGACAATCATAAAATTGAGCGTATGTTATCATTATATTTTTTATTCTTAGGAATTTTATTTATTGAACGAGGATTATTATTTTTTATTGAATGAATACGTTATTTCAATTTTTTATTGCCGGCGGTAAAAAAAGCCGGTCCGCCGGCGGCGATTCAGGTTGCCACGGGTGGACCGGCATCAGAACGATCAGATGTGTTTACCCGCCTCAGGGGCGCCTGCGGCCATAGCCTTGACTTCGCCGATGGCTTTTAATTTTTTGGACAGTTCGCGACGCTCTTTCGACAGCTCGGCGTTTTTGATGATGTAATCATCCACGCGATCCTCATAGTCGGTGCGCATGCTGGCGATGATGGCCTGCACTTCCTCGATGGTCATGCCCGGCTTGAGATAGTCGCTCAGATTGTCCAGCAGCAGGACACGCTTCTGATTATCGCGGATTTTTTTCTCGTTATCGGCTATTTCACGCTGCAACTTGTTTTTACGGCGAAACATTCGCACAAACTCCAGGACATCCTGGAATGAAGGCTTGATGTGATCCATGTCAATTTCCTTGCTGAAGTCATAGGTTGAAAACGGTGCGCAAACGCATAGTCATTACCTTACAGAGTAGCAGCTATCCGGTGCAATGGCATTTCACTATGTTACCCGTTTTTACCGCCGGGCCATAATTCATTCTTCCTGTTGCGGCAATGGCTTACGCAACGCCTGACACAGCAGCCGCGCCAACTGCTCCAGCTGTTGCGTCAGCTTCAGGCTCAGCCAGACGTAGCCGAATATCGGCGCCTCCACCTCGTTACGCTGGCTGGCCTGCTCCATTAATAATTTGAGCTCGGCGGCGATGACCGCCAGTTCGCCGCTATTGGCGACAATCGGCGCCGGATTGCCCTGGCGCAGCGCCTCGGCGAGGGTCACCAGCGCGCGCAGGGTTACCCTTTGCGTACTGCGCAGGGTGGTGGCGTTGAGCAGGATAAAGTGGCTCTCGCGCGAGGCCCACCAGGCGTCGATTTGCAGTTCCAGTACGCAGACGATATTACGGCTGAGATCCTGGATGGCGTCGAACACGTCTTTGGCTACCGCGCTTTCCTTGCTGGCCGGCGTCACCAGGGTGCCCGTTTTGCTGACATCGGCCAGCAGTTTTTTCAGGCGCCCGTCCAGGCGGGGGCGTTCGATGATATTGGGCGAAAGGTAGGCGGCGTAGATTTTGCTGAGGGCAATCAGGCCGAAACTCATCTTCATGCGCCAGTGAATAAACGCCCGCTGCGGGTAGATGCTGGTAAACAACAGCGCCAGCAGCGAACCGATAATCACATCCCCGCTGCGCCACAAGGCGGTTTGCATATCCCCCGCCCCGGCGCCGCATACCACCGCCAGGGTGATGCCGATAAGCAACGCCAGGTAGGGACGCTTGCCAAGCGTCAGGTAACCGCAGATAAACATCACCAGGCCGCACCATATCAGCATCAGCGGCAGGGAATACAGCTCCAGCCGCAGGCCGATAAGCCCCGACGCGGCGCCAAAAACGGTGCCGATAATGCGCTGAACCGCCCGCTGCAGGACATTGCCCCAAAAGGAAATCGGCCCCATTACCACCACCAGCGTGATCAGCGGCCAGGTGCCCTCCGGAATATCCAGCAGACGGATAATCATAAAGGTCAGCACAAAAGCCAGGCCGATGCGCAGGCCGTGGGCAATGCGGTAATGCTGGTAAATGGTATGTTCTAGTGAGGAAATCTGTCTGTCCAAACGCACGGGAAATCGACCTGGCAAAAACGAAGCGGGATAGGTAGTTTAATGAAATTAACTACTTTTCACATCAATAATTAGTCTTCCATATTTCAAATTGTAACCATGGCGCTATAAACAACTCTTTTCCTAAAGGGTAAGGTTATCCCGCTATAATGCTACATAACATAAAAATATTATTAATCATAAGGTTCGTCTCGACGCGCGCCGTTTAGCGAGCGGTTTTGCAGACGCCCCTGGCGTCCGGTCAGGCCGCCAGGTAAAACCCGCGGCGTCAAGGAGCCTGTCTAATTCACTTACATCTTTTTACCGGGGGGCTAAACGCATCCCGTCGGATTTTGATGCGTTAATTCAAGCAGATAAATCTAATGCTCACATTGCTGCTCCGCAGCCGGCCTGTGTTGCCGGAGCGGTAGGAACCGGTACCATTGCAAAGTTACGTAATTGTTAGCAACATATTCATAATTTGCTAGCAGGAAGAATCCTTTATAGTTATGGGGTTTACGACCCCGGCTTAGCCGGTCGTTTACCGCAGATAACAGTGCGGAGCCTGCACAGGCACGCCACAATAAGAGACGGGAAGCACATATGCGCAAAAGAAAAAAAACGCTGCCGGGGGTAACCCGCAGGCAGCTTCTTTCCTATTCCGCCGCGACCTTGGCTATCGGCGCGGGCGTAAGCGCCAAGGCGGCCACCCTCGCCGGCGCGCCGGGCTGGCAGCCCTTCGCGCACAACCCGACGGAAACCTTTGCCGACCAGGGCTGGCTGTTTTTTAACGATAAGGAAGTGGCGACGCTTGAAGCCATGGTCGAGCGGTTTATCCCCGCCGATGAGCTCAGCGTCAGCGGCAAAGACGCCGGATGCGTGGTATTCATCGACCGTCAGATGAAAGGGTTTTACGGCACCTTCTCCCGGCTTTACCGTGAAGGCCCTTTTCAGGAGGGCACCCCCGAGCAGGGCGACCAATCCCCCCTGGTGCCCCAGCAGCGTTACCGCATCGGCCTGGCCGATTTGGATGAGTATTGCCGCAGCACCTTTCAGAAAGCCTTTCACGAACTTCCGCCCGAACAGCGCGATAACATTCTGACCGGTCTGGAAAAAGGGGATATCAAACTGGCCAATATCGACGCCAAACTGTTTTTCAAACAGGTGCTGGACAACACCATGGAAGGCTTTTTCGCCGACCCGATGTACGGCGGCAACCGCGATATGGTGTCATGGAAAATGATTGGTTTTCCGGGCGCGCGGTACGACTACCGCGATCTTATCGAACAGCATAATCAGGATCTTCATTTAACGCCGGTAAGCATTGGCGGCAGTGAGCAATGGAAAACCAAGGGATAACACCATTATGGCAAAGAAACTCCCCAAAACCGATGTGGTGGTGATTGGTCTGGGCTGGGCGGGGGCGATTATCGCCAATGAACTGACCGACGCCGGCCTGGAAGTCATTGCCATCGAACGCGGCCCGTGGCGCGATACCGCGCGGGATTTTAACGTCGCCTCGGTGACCGACGAGCTGCGCTATAACCGCAGCCAGGAACTGATGCTGCGCACCAAACAAAATACCATTACCGTACGCAACGATCCGTCGCAAACCGCCCTGCCCATGCGCAGTTGGGGATCGTTTCATCCTGGTAACGGCACCGGCGGCGCAGGCAACCATTGGGCGGGCATCACATTCCGCTTCCAGCCGGAAGAATTCCGCCTGAAAAGCCATCTGCTGGAACGCTACGGCGCCGACGCCATGCCAAAAGAACTGACCCTGCAGGACTGGGGCACCGATTGGCAGGAGATGGAGCCGTTTTATATGCAATTCGAGCGGCTGGCGGGCACCTCGGGCTATGCGTCCAATGTCAATGGCACCCGGCGCGACGGCGGCAACCCCTATGAGGGCATGCGCTCCGGCGAGTATCCCACGCCGCCGATGAAGCAGCCCTACGGCCCGACGCTGTTTGCCGAAGCCGCCCGAAACCTGGGCTATAAAGCCTTTCCGGTTCCCTCATCCCTGGTATCGCAGGCGTATACCAACCCCCTGGGCGTGACCATGGGCCCCTGCACCTACTGCGGTTTTTGCACCAACTACGGCTGCGCCAACTATTCCAAGGCCAGCGCCATAACCACCGTGCTGCCGGTACTGGTGCGCAAGGACAATTTCTCCGCCCTGACCAACAGCGAAGTCATGAAAGTCACCCTCGACTCCACGGGCAAACGTGCCACCGGCGTGGTCTATATTGATTCCTCCGGCGATGAATGGGAACAACCCGCCGACCTGGTCATCGTCACGGCATTTACCTTTGAAAACGTGCGCCTGATGTTGTTATCCGGCGTGGGAAAACCCTACGATCCGGTGACCAATACCGGCACCACCGGCCGCAACTACGCCTACCAAACCGCCAATTCGGTACAGCTGTTTTTTGATAATAAAAACTTTAATCCGTTTATCGGCGCCGGGGCGGTCGGCATGGGCATCGATGATTTCAATAACGACAATTTCGATCATACCGGCCTGGGCTTTTTCGGCGGCGGCAGCATCCGCGTCACGCCCATCGGCGCCGCGCCGATCGCCTATCACCCCACCCCGCCCAGCGCGCCGACCTGGGGCAGCGAGTTCAAGCGCCAGGTCAAGAAAAACTACCTGAGCAGCATGAGCATTGGCTGCGAGGCCAGCAGCTACAGCACGCGCACCAATTACCTGTCCCTGGATCCCAATTATAAAGATCCTCTGGGCCGGCCCTTGCTGCGCGTGACTTTCGATTTCTCCCCCAATGATCTGAAGATGGCCGCGTATTGCACCGGCAAAGTCGGCGAGATCGCCAAGGCGATGAATCCGCGGGAATACTATATGCGCCCAATGAAGGGCCACTGGAATTCGGCGCCCTATCAGTCATCCCATATCGTCGGCGGCTTTGTTATGGGAAGCGATCCCGCCAACAGCTCGGTAAACAAACATCTGCAGGTCTGGGATGTGCCCAACCTGTTTGTGGTCGGCGCTTCCGCCTTCCCGCAGAATCCCGGCTATAACCCCACCGGCACCGTGGGGGCGCTGGCCTTCAAGGCCGCCTACGCCATTCGCCACTACTACCTGCAACGCCCCGGGGAGATGATCACCGCATGAAAAAGCTGATTTCATTTTACGCCGGCCTGCTGGCGCTGGCCGCCTGGACGGGACATGCCCAGGCGCAGCCGGAGTATGATCAGGTGGAAAAGGGCCGCTACCTTGCGGTGGTGGGCGATTGTACCGCCTGCCATACCACGGATGCCGCCAAACCCTTTGCCGGCGGGTTCCGTATCGACACGCCATTCGGCGCCCTGCTGGGCGCCAATATCACGCCGGATGTGGAAACCGGCATCGGCAAATGGACGTTTGATGATTTCCAGCGGGCCATGTCGGAAGGGATAGGCCATGGCGGCAAACGTCTCTACGGCGCGATGCCGTTTACCGCCTATACCAAAATGAGCCGCGAGGACAATCAGGCGCTGTGGGCCTACCTGCAAACCCTCCAGCCCATTTACCACCCCGTGGAAACCAATCAGCTGCCGTTTCCGTTTAACATTCGCACCAGCCTGATTGCCTGGAACTGGCTGAATTTCACTAAGGGCGTCTACACCCCCGACCCGACCCAATCCGCCGAATGGAATCGCGGCGCCTATCTGGTGGAAGGCCCCGGTCACTGCGGCACCTGCCATACGCCCAAGAACCTGCTGGGCGGCGACAAGAACGACAATTTTCTGCAGGGCAACAGCCTGGGGGCATGGTGGGCCCCCGATATTACCAATAACGCGCATACCGGCATCGGCGCATGGAGCGAAGAGGATCTGATAGCCTACCTGCGCACCGGCGTCAACCGTTTCGATATCGCCTCCGGCCCGATGGCGGAAGAGGTGGAACACTCTTCCCAGCATTGGCATGACGCGGACCTCAAGGCGGTGGCGGTCTACCTGAAGGCGGGCAAGGCCTCAACGGACAAGGCGCCCGCGGCCCTGGCCGCCGATGACAGCCGGATGGTGGCGGGCAAGGCCATTTATTTCGATCGCTGCTCGGCCTGCCATAACTCCTCCGGCACCGGCGAGGCCAATATTTTCCCGCGCCTGGCCGACAATCCGCTCATCCGCGCGCCCAACGCCGCTTCGCTGATAAACGTGGTGCTGGCCGGCAGCCGCGCGGGCGCCACCGACAGCCGTCCCACCGCGCCCGCCATGCCCAGCTTCGCCTGGAACCTGGATGACGCCCAGGTGGCGAATGTCCTGACCTATATCCGCAACAGCTGGGGCAACGCCGCGGCGCCGGTCAACGCCGACGACGTCAAGGAGATGCGCAAAACGCTGCGGCCCTGAGGCGCGGCGCCCTTCATCGTACGGGCAGAGCCGGCCGCAGCGCCGGCTTCGCCCATTTCATGGCAATGCTTGTTAATCTTATTTAATTACTTAATTCTTTATTCATATTTGCATTAATTGAATAACAAACTAATGTGCCAGGTTTATTTTGTCAAAAAACAACTTATTTACTGATAACTCTTATCCGTATAAATTCATATTAATATTAAATTATAAATAAAATAATTTTAACGCTATTTTAATTTCATATTAATTAATAGGTTAACGATAAAATAGATCCTTTTTTTCAGACCCCACTGTGATAGTTTTTATTTATGGGCTAAGATAACGAATAGTTCTTGGTAAAGCCGATTATCTGGCCCATTTTTCACGAAATAGGTTTTGTCGCCTTTATTTATACCTCTTAAATGATATACCTGGATATATGATAAACATCTCACGTTCGTTAGCCTGGAGATTAGTTTTCCTGCTAAGTGGTTTATTCTGGCTCTGTGTTATCGGCCTGTTCGCCTGGATTTAAATAGCGGACGAAACCACCCGCGCCGGCGATCGGCGCGGGCCGGCCCCGTTATTTCATCAGCGGCAAGGCCTGATAAGGCACTTCCGTATCGCTGCGTTTATCCAGCCGGTAGGCCTGGTAGGCCGAACGTAAGCCGAATAACAAAATGCTGATCATCACAAAGATAAACAGCGCGGTCAGCCCGGCGTTCAGCTGATTATTGAATACCAGCCGTCCCATTTCCTCCATGGTTTTGGCCGGTGCGATTATCTGATTCTGGTCGATGCCCGCCTGGTATTTACGCGCCAGTGCCAGGAACCCCACCCGCGGGTCGCCGGACAGGATTTTCATCAGCCCGGCGGTGGTGGTGCACACCAATAAGAACGCCATCGGCACGCCGGCCACCCAGGCGTAGACATGACGTTTCATCTTGAACAGCACGACAAAACACAGGGTCAGCGCCATGGCCGCCAGCATCTGGTTGGCGATGCCGAACAGCGGCCACAGGGTATTGATGCCCCCCAGCGGATCCACAACGCCCTGGTAAAGGAAATACCCCCAGGCGGCCACGCACAGCGCGGTGGCGATGATATTGGCCGCCAGCGAATCGGTGCGCCTGAGCGACGGCACCGCCACGCCCAGCAGATCCTGCAGCATAAACCGTCCGGCGCGGGTGCCGGCATCCACCGCGGTGAGAATAAACAGCGCTTCGAACAGAATGGCGAAATGATACCAGAACGCCATGCTGATACTGCTCACGGCCTGGCTGAGTATATGCGCCATGCCGACCGCCAGGGTAGGCGCGCCGCCCGCCCGGGACACGATGCTGGTTTCGCCCACCGATTGCGCGTAGTCGGTCAGCATCTGCGGGGTGATCTCAAATCCCCAGCCGCTGACCGCCGCCGCCGCCGCTTCCACCGTCGTGCCGCCCAGCGCCGCCGCCGGACTGTTCATGGCAAAATAAATGCCCGGATCGATAACCGACGCGGCAATCAGCGCCATGATGGCGACGAAGGATTCCATCAACATGCCGCCATAGCCGATAAAAGCCGCCTGGGTCTCGTTTTCCAGCATCTTGGGCGTGGTGCCCGAGGCAATCAGCGCATGGAAGCCCGACACCGCGCCGCAGGCGATGGTAATAAACAGGAAAGGAAACAGCGTACCCGACCATACCGGCCCGGTGCCGTCGATAAAACGAGTCATGGACGGCATTTCCAGCGTCGGGGCGATAAACACGATGCCGATCGCCAGCCCGACGATGGTGCCGATTTTCAGGAACGTGGACAAATAATCCCGCGGGGCCAGCAGCAGCCAGACCGGCAGGATGGACGCCACGCCGCCGTAGATAATCAAGGTCCAGGTCAGCTGTTTACCGTCCAGGGTAAAGAAAGGCGCCAGCGTGGGGCTGCGGGAGATATCGCCGCCGTAGATAATGGCGGCCATCAGCACGATAAAGCCGATGATCGAGATCTCGCCAATTTTACCCGGCCGGATAAAACGCAGGTAGATGCCCATGAAAATCGCCAGCGGGATGGTACAGCCCACGGTAAACGCGCCCCACGGACTGTTGGTCAGGGCTTTAACCACGATAAGCGCCAATACCGCCAGGATAATTATCATGATCATAAAAGTGCCGAATAACGCAATCACCCCGGGAACCGCGCCCAGTTCCTGTTTGATTAAGTCGCCAAGCGATCGTCCGTCCCGCCGCGTCGACACAAACAGCACCATGAAATCCTGCACCGCGCCCGCCAGCACCACGCCCGCCAGGATCCAGATCATGCCGGGGAGATACCCCATCTGCGCCGCCAGAACCGGACCGACCAGGGGACCGGCGCCGGCAATGGCGGCAAAGTGATGCCCAAACAGCACATATTTATTCGTGGGGACGTAATCCAGTCCGTCGTTATGGCGATAGGCCGGCGTCATGCGCGTCGCGTCCAGCCGCAGCACGCGGCTGGCGATAAAGCGGCTGTAATAGCGATAGGCAATCAGATAAACCGCCACCGCCACCACCAGGATCCACAACGCGTTAATTTTTTCGCCGTTATGCAAGGCGATAACGCCCATCCCAAAAGCGCCCGCAACGGCAACCAACACCCAAACCAGATGGGAAGCAATGTTTCGCATACACCCGCTCCTTGATAATGTATTAGCTAACTGAATAAAACGCTGTGCAGGAATGACTGAAATGTTTTATTACTATTTCTCATAACATTGCTTAAACCGTTTTGACAGACGCAATTTTCATAAATGTGATCCGCCAGGAAAGCTTGAACTATCTCTTACTGAAAATCAGACATCGGCTATAATTGTGCGCGTCCAAATATCACCCGGCCCCCGCCACCGGCGGCACGGCGCGCCTTGGCGGCGCTGGTGATAAACCTACTCGGGGGGCTGATGGCGGCATGGCGGCATGACGTAATTAAGATATGTCGCGGCGGTTAAACCGTACGCAAGGGCCGTGAAAAGTCCAGGCGCCACCCAGCCCGGCGGCAGCCATGGCGGGGTAATCTATTCCCACTCCGGCGTGCCGTTATCCCAGGCAGACTATTTTTTATTGTTTAAACGCTTGTGCACCAATAACGCGGCAATAGCCGGAACGCCGAACACCAGCGCCAGCACCGGCAGTTCTTCCAGCAGCGTGTAACCGGCGCGGAACACACCCACGCCCAGGTTGGCCAGGGAGATGACCAGCCACAGCACCATAAAAGCCTTTACCGCCGTCGCTATGGCCGGGCGGCCGACAAAATGCGCGCTATAGGTAAACAGGCCGAGCAATGCCAGGCCAACCACCACGATAATTAATGTATGCATGCGGTATTATCCATAAAAGGTCCATAAGCACTGTTTAATCACCATCGCGGCTACCGCTTCGGTTCCCGGTGCAAACCGCCATGATACTGGCTATCCCGGTACGAATGGCGCGCGCTTGGTGACCTGGGACGACGCCCGGCAGGCGGGACAATCGCAGGACATCTCGCGTGCGCAATTATCCGTTCATGTTCACCATAATCCCAACTTTCAGGTTGGGCGACGGCTTCATCCAATCGGTAAGCGCATGCTGGTGGCGCATATTCAGCAAGCGTTGGTCTATGCGATTTACGGCTATCGCCGGGCATGTGTCCTCCAGTCTCCCCAGTCAGAGGCTGAAGGCCTCACCCCGATGAAGGCAAAACGGGCGTAGCGATATTTGCGTAATAACAGGGTGTGCTTGAGCGGAAAGCGCCATAAATATGATGGAGCATAATGATATCGGCAAAATGCCAACCCCGGGTAACCGGGCAACGGTATTGACTCTGGAAAGGATGCTGGAAGACTCGAAAGAAAACCCGCTGGATAGCGCGTTAGTTACCGCACGCCCAGAGAATATCAACACCGGCGCATTATTACATACGCTTCAGTCAGGGTCTAGCCAATGATCATTGCCAGACTTATGCAGCATTGATAACAAAGTTATAGCCGCTAATTAACACGCCGCCTTCAATGGTTAAAAAAACACCATTGTCCAACAAAATCCTTATCATTCATATTGTTGAAATAAAAAATCAATCATCATTCTTCTTCTTCATTTTGATGATTTATTGATAATAAAGTGATACCATAATTGTTACATGTTAATTTAATCAAGCGTAACGGTATCGATGAGATGGCTAAGCTTTTTTTTGAACCTTCATCAGTTCAATTTTATAAATATTGCTTGGTAGGATTAATAAATACTGCAGTCACTGCTGTTGTCATATTTTCCCTAATGGCAATAGGCACAAATATGTACCTGGCCAATTTTTCTGGCTATGTTGTGGGTATTCTCTTCAGTTATTTTATCAATAGCATATTCACTTTCAGTCAACAAATAACTGGCTACAGGATGCTAAAATTCGCCCTCGGTTGTTTGTTATCGTATATCGTCAATGTTGTTATCATCAAACTTGTACTTTTCATCATTCCGGATTCTATTTATGTTGTACAACTATTTGGGATGATTGCATATACTATTACTGGTTTTATCATTAACAAAATTTGGGTTATGAAATGAAGACCTTTAGAAAATGTCCGTCACTAGATATAGTCGTGCCTTGCTATAATGAAACCGAGGCATTCCCTTTTTGTCTGGCTGAATTAAGAAATATCATCAATCGGTTAAAAGACAAAGAGTTAATTTCATCACAAAGTGGCATTTTATTTGTCGATGATGGCAGTAAAGATGATACTTGGCGTCTTATCTCTGAGTCTTGCCAAGATCATGATAACGTAAAAGGTATAAAATTATCCCGCAATAAAGGACATCAGGTTGCCCTTATCGCAGGTTTGGGAAAATCTGAGGCAGACATTGTTGTCAGTATCGATGCCGACCTGCAAGATGATACTAATGCTATTGAGGATATGGTAGTTAAATACCATGAAGGATTCGATGTAGTCTACGGTGTCAGAAACAATCGGCAATCAGATACTTTTCTTAAAAAAAATACTGCGTTACTATTTTATAAGCTCATGTCATTCATGGGTGTTAATCAAATTCAAAATCATGCTGATTTTAGGCTATTATCCAGAGTGGCCCTTAACGCCTTACTGGATTACCGCGAAGAAAATATTTATATCCGGGGTTTAATCCCAATGCTTGGTTTTCCTTCGACACAAGTTTTTTATTCACGAAGTAGTAGAGTTGCTGGCGAGTCAAAGTATCCATTGAAAAAAATGCTATCTCTTGCTGTTGAGGGCATTACTTCGTTAACTATAACGCCGTTGAGAATGATTGCAGTGTTTGGATTATCTATAGCTGCCATTTCAACCCTGGCAGGTATTTATGCTATCATTGAAAAATTATTAGGTCGTACAGTTGATGGCTGGGCGTCAGTAATGATAGGGGTATTTTTTCTTGGCGGCGTACAGATGCTATCTCTTGGCGTTATTGGGGAATATATAGGAAAAATATACGTCGAGACCAAACGCAGGCCAAAGTTCTTTATTTCTGAGGAAAAAGGTTATAACGATGTTAAATAATAAAACGAAATGTTTAATACTGAACCTATTAGCATTTATTATTTTATCAGTCATCTATGCATATATTGCAAAAATAATCCCTCTAAATTCTGATGGAGCTTCTATTCTTCTGGAAGGTAAAGATTTAGGCCAGGGTAATTTCTTTTTACAAGACTGGCATCTTTCTACCGAAACCTATTTTTTTACTGATGTTATTTTTTATGGTATTTTCACTAAGATTTTTGGTTATCACATTTGGCAATGGTATGTTATACCCGGCATTCTGTACGCTGCAACAAGTATCGCCGCAATAAATTTGATAAAGGTAAAAGCGAAATCAAATATTTGGTTGCCCTTTGCAGTATTCGCTGTTCCCGGTGGCTTTATCGCCACAATAGCAGTAAGACCTTGTATACATATCGGCACTTATGTAGCCATATTAATCACATATTTGTTAATTGATCATTATCAGCGCCCCGGCAAAAAAAGCATTACGCTGAAAATCATCTTGCCCTTTGCATTTGCCCTGATATTATTTAGTGACAGAATTTCCCTTTATCTTTTATTTATACCTATCTTTATTTCATTTTTTATAGATGTACTTAAGGGAGAGAAATGGCGTAATGCAGATATTCTAATTTTCGCCGTGATTGGCTACTTATTTAGCAAGGTAATAGCAAAGTTATTCCTGCTAATGAATGGATTTCATCTTCCCGGCACGACACTGCCTGCGTTTGTTGAATTTGATAAAATTTTTAATAATATTTATTTATTTGTATTATGCTCGCTTCACTTTTTTGATGCGATGTTTTTCGGCAAACCCATACAAGACACAAGCGCAATTTTTAACTTACTGCATTTTTTATTATTTTTAGCATTATTAGTAGGCGTTGTAAAAGTTGCAAAGAATATCAAAACATTGTCTTTTGTCGATTGTTCACTTATGGTGGCGGGAGTAACGCTTAGTGTTGCCTTTCTCGCAAGCAATATGCCTATTGATTTAGCCTCAGGCCGCTATTTATTCCCTGTCTATGTGTTTATGTCGATACTGGTCGGGCGAAACATCGTCCTGACTAAACGATGGCAAGCGCTGTTTATTTTTATCACCATCGTTTTGGCGATAAACACCCTACATGGATACAGGCACCAACATGCTGCCCGTACAGTACAAGTCGAAATACGTGAAACGCTTCAGAAGAATGGCCTAACCCGTGGTTTTGCGACTTTCTGGTATGCTTCTGAAACGGCGGCGCTAGGTGATATTATCATTGCGCCGGTAAATGATAATATTGATCCCTATCTATGGCTGACAAAAAATTCATGGTATGACGCCGGGAATAACTTCGTCATAGCTGAAAATAATCATATAGAACAAATTGCCCGGCAAAAATTTGGCATGCCCGATCGCGTGATTGAAGTCAGAGACTGTAAAATAATGGTATGGAATCATGTAATTAGCCTTAAATAATTACGAATCAGGCGGGTTCTCCTTTGCGGAGGGCCGCCTATCTTTACTTTTCTCTGATGTGACATGCAGACTTTCCGCAAGCTGTTCTGATAAGCCACTGAATTGTAGTGTAAGTAGATCGTTTTTAGTTTCACGCATTTTTTGAGATTTCAGGATCTTCAGCCATCAGCCGGTACTCTTCCGGCGCCAGGTTGTTCAGGGATTCATGAGGCCGCTCGCTGTTATATTCAGTATTTAATTCAGTGTCCTGAACAAATAAAAATCCAGTATTTCTGTCCGGTACGTCCGGTTAAACGGTTCGATAAACGCATTCTGTGTCGGCTTGCCCGGCCTGATAAATTCCAGTATCACGCTATGCTCTGCCGTCCAGTGCGCCAGCGTAAGCAATATCAGTTCCGGACCGTGGTATAAGCGTAACAGTACAGCAGAGGTACATGAAGCATACTGACAAACTCTTCCAAGACCCGCAGGATCTGAGATTCGGTGAAACGCGTTTTTTCATGAGGAGCCTTCCGTTAATTGTATTTTAACCAGAGAACGCCATTACGCGGGAAGGCTAAATTCAGGGGGACTACAGGTGTTACCACGGCCTCATAAGTGATTGCCGTGTCTTGGGTTGGCGGGACAAGCCCTACTATTGATTTCCCCGGCACCACAATTACGTGAAGTTTCGCTATTAAAACACCTTGGGTACAATAGTGCCGGTGACCCCATACTGTATCGCCCTTGCGCCGTTAACCGAGCCGCACCATCCCGGCTGCCACAGCGGTTTCCAGTGCCAAACGCGGTGATTCGCCGGTCATCCCGGTAGGGTTTAGCGGTTAATCATGACATAATACGCCGATAAAGCCGATGATAACGATCGGCGCTATCCACCCAACCGGACTTTTGACCATCGTGGCTATTACTCCCAAGCAACCGAGCTTTCTGGTGCATGATTACGAAACCTTCGGCAAACATCCGGCGCTGGATCGGCCCGCCCAGTTCGCGGGGATCCGCGCCGGGCTGGACTTCGAACCGCTGGAAGAGCCCCAGGTATTTTTCTGCAAACCGGCCGACGACTACCTGCCCGATCCCGAGGCGGTGCTGATTACCGGCATCACGCCGCAGCAGGCCGCCCGCGAGGGCGTCTGCGAAGCGGAATTCGCCAGGCGGATCCATGGGTTGTTCAGCGTGCCGGATACCTGCATTCTCGGTTACAACAATATCCGTTTCGATGACGAAGTGACGCGCAATATTTTTTACCGCAATTTCTACGATCCCTACGCCTACAGCTGGCGCCAGGGCAATACGCGCTGGGACCTGCTGGACGTGATGCGCGCCTGCTACGCGCTGCGTCCCGGGGGCATCAACTGGCCGCTTAATGATGACGGTTTGCCGAGCTTTCGCCTGGAGCACCTTACCCGCGCCAACGGCGTTGAACACGCCAACGCCCATGACGCCATGGCCGATGTCCACGCCACGCTTGCCATGGCGAAGCTGGCCCGACAGGCGCAGCCGAAGCTGTTCGAGTATCTCTACCAGCATCGCGGCAAGCAAAAGCTGAAAAGCCTGGTGGATATCGCCGCCATGAAACCGCTGGTCCATGTTTCGGGCATGTTTGGCGCCGGGCGCGGCAATACCAGCTGGATTGCGCCGTTGGCCTGGCACCCGGAGAACCCAAACGCCCTGATCGTCTGCGACCTGGCCGGCGATATGGAGGTACTTCTGGATCTCAGCGCCGATGAACTGCGTACCCGCCTTTATACGCGGCGCGATAAGCTCGGCGAACTGTCCGCGGTGCCGATTAAACTGGTGCATATCAATAAATGCCCGGTGCTGGCGCCCGCCAGTACCCTGCGCCCGGAGGATGCGGAACGCCTGGGGATTGACCGCGAGCGCTGCCTGCAAAACCTGCAGGTGCTGCGCCGGCACGCCGGCGTGCGGGAAAAAGTGGTGGCGCTGTATGCCGAAGCCGAGCCCTTTGCCGGATCCGATAACGTCGACGCCCAGCTGTACGATGGTTTTTTCAGCGATGCCGACCGCGCGGCCATGGATATTATCCTGGCAACCGATCCCGTTAACCTGCCGGCGCTGGATATCAGTTTTGTCGACCCGCGCCTTGCCCCGCTGCTGTTTCGCTATCGGGCGCGTAACTTTCCCCACACCCTCGATGACGGTGAACAGCAACGCTGGCTGGCATACCGCAAAGGATTATTTACCCCGGAAACGCTGCAAGCCTATGTGGAAAACCTGGAACGGCTCTATGCCGAACATGCCGGCGATGAGCAAAAAACCCGCCTCCTGAAGGCGCTGTTTGATTATATGCAACAGCTTTAATAAACTGACATTAACTTTATAACCGGCTATGTTTCACCCTAGCCTGAAGTATAAACACCAGAGAGATCAGGAATGAAAAAAAGTGGGCAACGGGGTTACAGCATTTGGCTGCACCCTTCCTTTTTTGCAATAAATATTATATTGGGCATGATATTAAGTTATCATTTTGTGATGATTAACTTCAGTGCGGACAATGATGTCGCCAATTCAATTATCGTTTGGCATGAAATCCAGCTTCATGGTTTTTCGGTGTTATCCCAGTGGCGGCCCACGGTGGATAACTGGTACTTATCCACCTACCCTATTCATTTCCTGCTGTTTAAACTTACAGGATCCACTTCAATATCCATTATTAAATTTATTGAAATTTCCCAGGTTTTTTTAGCCGCGGTGATATCATCCTTAATCTGTTTTCACAAAACCCGCAGCCGTTACGCCTTTTTGTTGATTCCATTCTTCTGCGGTTTATCCGTATTTGCTTACAGTGTAGCCTATATTTCACATCCCTTTTCCCATAACCTGACTAATTTGTATGGGCTGGCATGCGTTTATCTGTATATTGTTAAACCGCAACAATTTAGTTTTCCTTATGAGATTGGACTCTGTGCGCTGATAATTATAGCCTCTGTTTCGGATCCCTGGTTTCAGGCGGCCTATTTTCTGCCATTATTTTTGACCAGTCTCTATTCTGGTTTTATCGCCAGGACGCAGCCCAAAAAATATGTTATTCCGTTATTTATTACCGGCATTATCCTTTTTACACATATTATTGAACGACTTCTTCATTTACCGGTGGCCCGTTTCACGCTGGGCGCGCCTGAACAGATGCTGGCAAATGCCTATTGGTTTCTGGTGGGCGTGGGGGGCAGTCTGAATGTCTTTTTTATCCAGACAGATAATCTGAAGATAATTTCGGCCATCATCCTTATTCTCCTCTACTTTTATGCCCTTATCACCATGGCTAAACGTGATGATCTTGATAGGGTTATCTTTCTTTCCCTGGCTGGGATTACCTCGGCTTTTATTTTAAGCAGTGTCCCCGGGGCCTCCTATAGCGCGCGTTTTTTCGTTAACATTGTCTATCTGGCCATTATCGCTATCTTTACCAGCGCGGTGTATCGCATGCACAAACCGCTGTTGGGCTTCCTGGGCATTCTGTTTTTGTCTGGTATCTACTCCCATTGGCAGGTTGCCGCTAATGGCCAGGATCGGTCCATGAGCGAATTGCGCGCTTTTCTGGAAAAAAACGATCTATCTTACGGTTTCGGCCCCTATTGGGACGCCAAAACGCTGGCGCTCGCTTGGGATACCCAGTGGAAAATACTGATACGCCCTGTCAGCTTTGATAAGGCCACCGGACTGATGCTGCGCGGCGGCCGGTCGCAAACGTTTAACTATTGGTATATACCTGAAACCAACGATAAGCCGCAAAGACAGTTTATCGCCGTGGCCAAAGGCGGCGAGGAATGTCCGGATTTGCAGCTATGTCTTGACGGCATTGTCAGGCAATTCGGTGAGCCTGAGGAAAAACTCAGCTTTAACAACCTGTTATTTTATGTGTACAACCGCCCTATCATCACCTACTCCGCGCCAGAGCTTGCCTCCGCCGGCGAACTTCGTTTCGGCTGGAAACACAGTGATTATATTTGGCAAGGCTGGAGAAAATCCTCGGAGCCGGACTATCGCTGGACCGAAGGACTAACGGCGCGGATGGCCTTTCATAAAGCGGCACCCTGGCGGCGAGGCGTTTTTACCCTAGCGGCATCAACCAATCAACCGGTCAAAGGGGCAATTTACTACCGTGATAAAAAAATCAAAGACCTCGATTTACCGCCAGGGGATCAGCGCATTCAGTTTGCCATTGATAATATTGACAGCGATGACGGCAATATCGCTATCAAAATCGCATTTGATGCGCTGGAAAGTCCACGCGACCTGGGTACCGGGCGGGAACGGGAAAAACTGGGTCTGGCCGTTAACAGGATAAGTTATCAGTTTGATTAACAATCAGGCGTTTTTCAGCATCCAGTCGATCTCCGTTGGCGTCACCAACTGCTCGAAATGGCTGAGTTCGGCGTGCTTGCAGGCATGATAAACCCGGCAAAAACGCGCGCCCAGTAATTCCTGCAGGCGCGTGCTCTCCCGAAACGCCCGCAGTGCCTCGCTTTGCCGCAGCGGCAGCGGCGCGCCCTGGTGTTCATCGCCGCCGTTGCCGGTAATTTCCTCCGGCAGCGGCGGCTGGTTATCCAGGCCGTGCAGCATGCCCGCCAGCGCCGCGGCCAGCGCCAGATAAGGATTGACGTCCGCGCCCGGCACCCGGTATTCCACCCGGTGGTTATCGCCATCGCTACAGGGAATGCGCAGCGCCACGGTACGATTGTTATAGCCCCAATTGGCCCGCACAGGCACATACATGCCGTGCTGAAAGCGCCGGAATGCGTTAACGTTGGGCGCCAGCAGCGCCATGGAAGCCGGCATTAAATCGAGCATGCCGGCCAGGGCGTCGCACATCAGGCCGGCATGACAGCCGCAGCCGTCGGACAGCACATTGTTACCCTGCCCGTCGCGCAGGCTCAGATGGATATGCAATCCGCTGCCCGCAAACGCCTCGTAGGGTTTGGCCATAAATGTGGCCTGCATGCCATGGTTTTCCGCCACCAGCCGCACCAGCCGCTTTAACTGCAGGGCCTGGTCGCAGACGGTAAGCGGGTTATCGCCATGGTGAAGGTTAATCTCGAACTGGCCGGGGCTGGACTCCGCCACGGCGCCGGCGGCGGGCAAGCCCTGCAGGCAGGCAAGCCGGTCGATATCGTTGAGCACCGGGGCAAAAAGGTCGAGATTATCCAGCGAATACACCTGGCTTTGGGTATGGCGATCGCCGGTTCCCGGCGCGCAGGGCGGCTGCAGCCGGCCCGCCGCGTCGCGCGCGCGATCCACCAGGTAGAATTCCAGTTCCACCGCCGCCACCGGGCTAAAGCCGCGCGCGCGCAACTGCTGCCACACCCGATTGAGAACATTGCGCGGCTCGACGTCAAAAGGCGCGCCGTCCTCATCAAGCATGGTCAGCAGCAGTTGGGCGGTTGAATCGGGATCGGCGGCGGATGGCGCCAGGGTACCGGCGACCGGCACGCAGACATGATCGGGCTCGCCTTTTTCCTGCCCCAGCCCGGCATCCTCCACCGTGTGGCCGTAAAGGTTGATGGCAAACAGCGACGCGGGGAAATAGCATCCGTTTTCAATCGTGGAAAGTTCGGTCAGCGGGATACGTTTACCGCGGAAACCGCCGTTAAGATCGGTGAGAAAAATATCGACTTGCTGCGTTCGGGGGTGGCGTGCCAGGTAAGCGGCGATCTCACGCTGGAACGCGCTGGTTCGCTGCCCGTCGGCGAGCATTGCGCGCCGCGCCTGCGTATCCATCTGCTGCGCGGGCCGCGTCCTGAGAACATCTATTGCTAGGTGGTTGTGCATAGTTTACCCGCTGAAACATCCCTTTTGCATAACATTGGCGGACAGCAAACCGGCAGGCGCGATATTGCGCCTGCTCTAAAAACATAGCGCCAAGGCCGTTTTTTGGCAAATCCGGCTTTTAACCACATCCCGTCTTTAGCCAATCAGGCCCTGACGCCCCCGCCCGGCTCACGACAGGCGCATCGGCATCAGGGCCGGATCCGGATACAGGTATTCAAACCCCAGCTCGCGGCAAATCCGGCTGCCGTCGATGGTTTTACCGCTATCCTGCGCCCGGCCATCGCCGGCCTCGTCGGCCAGGTATTCCGGCGGGGTCAATGCCAGTTCCCGCGCCCTGGCCGGATAATAATCGCGCTTTGCCGGATGGCGCGGCGCGCAGATATTATAGATATGCCCGCCCTTAGGCAGCTTGAGCAGCAGCTCAATGGCGGCGATGACATCCGACTGATGCACCAGGTTAACGCCGTGCGACCCGCCCGGCAACCCAGTCTTGCCCGCCAGGAACCGGCCGGGATGGCGGCTCGGTCCCACCAGCCCGGCAAGGCGCAGGATATCCACCGACGTATTGGGCAGGCGATGCAGCCAGCGCTCCAGCTCCACCAGGCACGCGCCCGCGGGCGTTACCGGCGCCAGCGGGCTGTCTTCGCGCAGCAGGCCCGCCGTCTCGCCATACACGGCGGTGGAGCTGGTGAAGATAATGCGCGGCACGGCAAACGCCAGGGCGCTGTCCACCACCTGCTGCACCGCCAGCAAATAGTCGTCGGCGCGTTCCATAGTGCGGCCCGCCGGCAGGGTAATAATCAAGGCGTCCACCTGGAACAGCGCCGCCAGGTCGTCCTGCTCAGCGTTGATTTCCGGCGTCAGGACCAGCGGATAGCACTCCACGCCGCACATCCTGGCCGCCTCGACGCCGTCCGGCGTGGTTTTAGTGCCGGCCACCCGATATCCCCTGGCAAGCAGCGATAACGCCAGCGGCATTCCCAGCCAGCCTAAACCCACTATGGCGATTTTTTTCATATATGCTTCTCCCTCAGGCGTCTGGTACGTTAAGGCGTGAACTTCTGCAAAACCGACCGCGCGGGCCCGCGCCCCACAGAAAGAAAATAGTTGCATTTGCCACTAAAGATCGTTAGTTTTGATTTTAAGACGGCCTACCCTGGCCATGCTACTACTGTACTCGCTACAAATGTAATGCTACGTAGGTAATTTTCAGCGCGACAGTACAACCTAGACTGTTCAACCCAGTACAACGGAAATTATGATGAACAACGTTCTGTTTAACCACCATCATCACCATCACCCTGACTAGTCTTTCAGGCGTTTGGTGCTGGAAGACATAATATCTTCCAGTGGCGCAGAATGTAAGAGAGAGCCCTCGGAAGATATCTTCCGAGGGTTTTTTTTTGGGCTTAACACATTTTATTTCAGGCAGAGGACAGTATCTTGGACAAATCACGGTTACGGATAGCGATGCAAAAATCAGGCAGGCTGAGCACGGATACACAGCAGCTGCTTGAACATTGCGGCATTAAAATCAATCTGCAGCAACAACGCCTGCTGGCCTTTGCGGAAAATATGCCCATAGATATTATGCGGGTGCGCGACGACGATATCCCCGGCCTGGTGATGGACGGCGTGGTGGATCTGGGCATCATCGGTGAAAACGTGCTGGAGGAAGAGCTGCTTAATCGCCGCGCCCAGGGCGAGGATCCGCATTATTACATGCTGCGGCGCCTGGATTTCGGCGGCTGCCGCCTGTCGCTGGCCCTGCCGCTGGATGAACCCTTTACGGGTCCCCAATGCCTGCAGGGCAAACGCATCGCCACCTCCTATCCGCACCTGCTTAAGCAATACCTGGACAAACTCGGCATCAACTTTAAGTCATGTCTGCTCAACGGTTCCGTGGAAGTCGCGCCGCGCGCCGGCCTGGCGGACGCCATTTGCGATTTGGTCTCCACCGGCGCAACCCTTGAGGCCAACGGCCTGCGGGAAGTGGAAGTGATCTACCGCTCCAAGGCCTGCCTGATTCAAAGCGACGTCGAACTGCCGCCGGCCAAACAGGCGCTGATCGATAAGCTGATGATCCGCATCCAGGGGGTTATCCAGGCGCGCGAATCCAAATATATTATGCTGCACGCCCCGGCCGAACGCCTGGACGAGATCGTGGCCCTGCTGCCGGGCGCGGAACGCCCCACCATTTTGCCCCTGGCCGGCGATAAACACCGCGTCGCCATGCATATGGTCAGCAGTGAAACCCTGTTCTGGGAAACCATGGAAAACCTGAAAGCCCTCGGCGCCAGCTCAATCCTGGTGCTGCCGATTGAAAAGATGATGGAGTAAGCGGCCGATGACCACCTCCCCTTTTTCCACGCCGGTACGCTGGGACGACTGCTCGGCCGGCCAACAGGCCGCGTTGCTGGCCCGTCCCGCGGTGGCGGAGTCCGATCGCATCAGCAGCGCCGTCGGCGAGATTATCGATAGCGTCCGCCAGGGCGGCGACCAGGCCATCAAAGCGTTTAACCTGCGGTTCGACCATATCGCCACGGCGGAATTACGCGTCAGCGATCTGGCCATCCGCCAGGCCGCCGATCGCCTGTCGCCCGCGGTAAAACAGGCCATGGCGACGGCGGTGGCCAATATCGACTGCTTCCACCGCGCCCAGCAGCTGCCGCCGGTGGATGTGGAAACGCAGCCCGGCGTGCGCTGCCGCCAGCTCACCCGTCCCGTGGCGTCGGTGGGTCTCTATATTCCCGGCGGCTCCGCGCCGCTGCCCTCGACGGTATTGATGCTGGCCACGCCCGCGCGCATCGCCGGCTGCCGCCGGGTGATCCTCTGTTCGCCGCCGCCGATTGCCGATGAAATCCTCTATGCGGCGCAACTGTGCGGCGTGCAGGACGTCTTCCAGGTGGGCGGCGCCCAGGCCATCGCCGCCATGGGGTTCGGCAGCGAATCGATTCCGAAAGTGGATAAAATCTTCGGTCCCGGCAACGCCTGGGTGACCGAGGCCAAGCGCCAGATAAGCCAGCGCGCGGGCGGGGCCGCCATCGATATGCCCGCCGGTCCGTCCGAAGTGCTGGTTATCGCCGACAGCGGCGCCACGCCGGCGTTTATCGCCGCCGACCTGCTCTCGCAGGCGGAGCACGGCCCGGATTCGCAGGTGATCCTGCTGACCCCCGACGCGGCCATCGCCGAAGCCGTGGCGCTGGAAACGGACGCACAGCTTGCCCTGCTTTCCCGCGCCGCCATCGCCCGTCAGGCGCTCAGCGCCAGCCGCCTGATCATAGCCCGCGACCTGGCCCAATGCGTGGCCATCAGCAACCGCTACGGGCCGGAGCATCTGATTATCCAGACCCGGGACGCCGAAAGCCTGGTGGCCGACATCACCAATGCCGGCTCGGTGTTCCTGGGCGACTGGTCGCCGGAATCCGCCGGCGACTATGCCTCCGGCACCAATCATGTCCTGCCGACCTATGGCTATACCAACACCTATTCCAGCCTGGGCCTGGCGGACTTCCAAAAACGCATGACGGTACAGGCGCTGACGCCGCAGGGCCTGCTGGGGCTGGCCCCCACCATTGAGATCCTCGCGCAGGCGGAGCAGCTCACCGCGCATAAAAACGCCGTTACGCTGCGCGTCGCCGCGCTTAACCAGGCCCAGGCCGCCTCATCCACCCCTGCGCCGTTAACGGCCGATAAGGAGCAATAATGTCCATCAGCCAACTGGCGCGCGCCAATGTACTGGCGCTCGAGCCTTACCAATCGGCGCGCCGCCTCGGCGGCAAAGGGGATGTCTGGCTTAACGCCAATGAATATCCGCTGCCCCCGACGATTGAACCGCGTCCCGGCAACCTCAACCGCTATCCCGACTGCCAGCCGGCGGGGGTCATTAACAGTTACGCCGCCTATGCGGGGCTGCAGCCGGATCAGGTATTGGCCTGCCGCGGCGCCGATGAAGCCATCGAACTGCTGATCCGCGCGTTTTGCGAGCCGGGCCGGGATGCCATTCTGTTTTGTCCGCCCACCTACGGCATGTACAGCGTCAGCGCCGAAACCTTCGGCGTAGCCCGGCGCACCGTGCCGGCGCGCGACGACTGGCAGTTGGATCTGCCGGCCATCGAGGCGCAGATGGATGGCGTCAAGCTGGTTTATATCTGCAGCCCCAATAATCCCACCGGCAATATTATCCGCCCGGACGATATCAAGCGCCTGCTGGAAGCGGCCCGGGGACGCGCGCTGGTGGTGGCCGATGAGGCCTATATCGAGTTTTGCCCGCAGGCGACGCTGGCCGGCTGGCTGGCCGACTACCCGCATCTGGTTATCCTGCGCACCTTGTCCAAGGCGTTTGCCCTGGCCGGGCTGCGCTGCGGCTTCACCCTGGCCGGCGCGGACGTGATCCAGCTGCTATTAAAAGTGATTGCCCCCTACCCTTTGCCGCTGCCGGTGGCGGATATCGCCGAACAGGCTCTCAGCGCCGACGGACTGGCGCTGATGCGCGCCCGGGTGGCGGAGATCGCGGCCACCCGCCAATGGCTGGCCGCGGCCCTGCTGGAATGCGCTTGCGTGCTGGACGTCTATCCCAGCGCCAGCAACTACCTGCTGGCGCGCTTTGACCCGGCAAGCGGCGCCTTCAAGGCATTGTGGGATCAGGGCATTATCCTGCGCAACCAGAGCGCCCAGCCCGGCCTGCGGGACTGTCTGCGCATTACCATCGGTACCCGCGGCGAATGCGAGCGGGTGGTTAACGCCCTGCGCGCGCTGCGCAGCGACGTCGACGTTTCCCGCAAGGAGGCCATGTGAGCCAGAAACTGCTGTTTATCGATCGCGACGGCACCCTGATAAGCGAGCCACCGGAAGATTTCCAGGTGGATCGCCTGGATAAGCTGGCCCTGGAACCCAACGTTATTCCCGCGCTGCTGGATCTGCAAAAGGCCGGTTTTCGCCTGGTCATGATCACCAACCAGGACGGCCTGGGCACCGCCAGCTTTCCCCAGGCGGATTTCGATGCGCCGCATAACCTGATGATGCAGATTTTCCGCTCCCAGGGCATCGTGTTTGACGACGTGCTGATTTGCCCGCACCTGCCGTCTGACGGCTGCGACTGCCGCAAGCCGCTCACCGGCCTGGTAACCGGCTACCTGGAGGACGGCCGCATCGATACCGCCAATAGCTACGTGATTGGCGATCGCGAAAGCGATATCGCGCTGGCGCATAATATGGGTATCAATGGGCTGCGCTATCACCCCGAGACCCTGGGCTGGCAGGCGATTGCCGACCTGCTCACCCGCCGCGATCGCCATGCCCACGTCAAGCGCGTCACCAAGGAGACGGATATCGATGTGCAGGTCTGGCTGGATCGCGAGGGGGGCAGCAAGATCAATACCGGCGTCGGCTTTTTCGACCACATGCTGGATCAGATCGCCACCCACGGCGGTTTTCGCATGAATATCGCGGTCAAGGGCGATTTGTATATCGACGATCACCATACGGTGGAAGATACCGCCCTGGCGCTCGGCGAGGCAATTAACCAGGCGCTGGGGGATAAACGCGGCATCGGCCGGTTCGGTTATATGCTGCCGATGGACGAATGCCTGGCGCGCTGCGCGCTGGATATATCCGGGCGCCCGCACCTGGAATATAAAGCGGAGTATACTTATCAGCGCGTCGGTGATTTAAGCACTGAAATGGTCGAGCACTTTTTCCGCTCGCTGTCTTATGCCATGGCCTGCACCCTACACCTGAAAACCAAAGGCAAAAACGATCATCACCGCGTCGAAAGCCTGTTCAAGGTCTTTGGCCGCACGCTGCGCCAGGCTATCCGCGTGCAAGGCAACACCCTGCCCAGTTCGAAAGGAGTGCTGTGATGAAGGTCGTGATACTTGATACCGGTTGCGCCAATCTGTTCTCGGTTACCGCCGCGGTGCGCCGGTTCGGCTACCAGCCCGTGGTCAGCCGCGATACCGATATCGTGCTGCATGCGGACAAGCTGTTCCTGCCCGGCGTCGGCACCGCCCGGGCGGCGATGGATCAATTGCGTGAGCGCGGCCTGATTGAGCTTATCAAGGCCTGCACCCAGCCGGTATTGGGCATCTGCCTCGGCATGCAGTTGCTGGGCCGCGAAAGCGCCGAGAACGGCGGCATCACGACGCTTGGCATTATCGACGCCCCGATCGACAAAATGACCGATTTTGGCCTGCCCCTGCCCCATATGGGCTGGAACCAGGTGCATCCCCATCATGACAACCGGCTGTTTCGCGGCATCGGCGACGGCAGCTACTTCTATTTTGTCCATAGCTACGCCATGCCCCTGTGCGCCGCCACCATAGCCCAGACCCATTATGGCGAGCCGTTTACCGCGGCGGTGGAGCAGGATAATTTTTTCGGCGTGCAGTTCCATCCTGAACGCTCCGGCGCCGCGGGCGCTCAACTGCTGAAGAATTTTCTGGAGATGTAAACGGTGATTATTCCCGCGTTGGATTTAATAAATGGCGAAGTGGTGCGGCTGCATCAGGGCGATTACGGCCGCCAGCGCCAATACGGCGGCGATCCCCTCGCCCGTCTGCAGCAGTATGTCGGGCAGGGCGCGCAGCTTTTGCATCTGGTGGACCTTACCGGCGCCAAAGACCCCGCGGCCCGCCAGATCCCGTTACTGAAAACCCTGCTGGCCGGCGTTCGGCCCACGCCGGTGCAGATTGGCGGCGGCATCCGCACGGCGGAGGATGTGGCGGCATTGCTGGATGCCGGCGCCACCCGCGTGGTGGTGGGCTCCACCGCCATCCGCCAGCCGCGCGAGGTACAGCGCTGGTTTGAGCGTTTTGGTCCCGATGCCCTGGTATTGGCCCTGGACGTACGCATCGACCGTGACGGACAGCGCGAGGTGGCGGTCAGCGGCTGGCAGGAAAATTCCGGCATGACCCTGGAGCAGGCGATTGGCGAGTATCAGCCCTTCGGCCTCAAGCACGTACTCTGTACCGATATTTCCCGCGACGGCACCCTGGGCGGCTCGAACGTGGCGCTTTACCAGGATATCTGCCGCGCCTGGCCCGCTATCGCCTTCCAATCCTCCGGCGGCATCGGCTGCCTGGAGGATATCGCCCGGCTGCGCGGCACCGGCGTCCAGGGCGTGATCGTCGGCCGCGCGCTGCTGGAAGACAAATTTACCGTTGAGGAGGCTATCGCATGCTGGCAAAACGTATAATTCCCTGCCTGGACGTGCGCGCCGGCCAGGTGGTGAAAGGGGTACAGTTCCGTAATCATGAAATTATCGGCGATATCGTGCCCCTGGCCCGGCGTTATGCCGAGGAAGGCGCGGACGAGCTGGTATTTTACGATATCACCGCCTCCGCGGACGATCGTGTGGTGGACCAGAGCTGGGTGGAACGGGTAGCGGAAGTGATTGATATCCCGTTTTGCGTCGCCGGCGGCATTAAAACCCTGGAGCAGGCGGGCCGTATCCTGTCGTTCGGCGCCGATAAGATTTCCATTAACTCGCCGGCGCTGGCGGATCCCGACCTGATAAGCCGCCTGGCGGACCGGTTCGGCGTACAGTGCATCGTGGTCGGCGTCGACACCTGGCATGACAGCGGCACCGATCGTTACCTGGTCAATCAATATACCGGTGATGAAACCCGCACCCGGGTGACGACATGGGAAACGCCCGACTGGGTGACGGAAGCGCAAAAACGCGGCGCCGGCGAAATTGTGCTCAATATGATGAACCAGGACGGCGTGCGCAACGGGTATGACCTGAAACAGCTCCGGCTGATCCGCGGGCTGTGCCACGTGCCGCTGATCGCTTCCGGCGGCGCGGGCGCGCCCGAACACTTCCTTGAGGCGTTTCGCGACGCCGACGTGGACGGCGCGCTGGCGGCCTCGGTATTCCATAAGCAGATAATTAATATTGGCGAGTTAAAAACCTTTCTCGCACAACAGGGAGTAGAGATCAGATGTTAACCACACAGCAGCGCGACCAGTTGGATTGGGATAAAACAAATCAAATGATGCCCGCCATTGTCCAGCACGCCATTTCCGGTGAAGTATTGATGATGGGGTATATGAACCCCCAGGCCCTGCAGGCAACCGAGGACACCGGCAAGGTGACTTTTTTTTCCCGCAGCAAGCAGCGCCTGTGGACCAAGGGCGAAAGCTCCGGCAACGTCCTGCACGTGGTGGGCATCTATCCCGACTGCGATGGGGATACCCTGCTGATCCTGGCCAACCCCGACGGCCCCACCTGCCATACCGGCGCCAGCAGCTGCTTTTATCCGGCCGCCACCGACTGGGGTTTCCTGCATAACCTGGAAACCCTGCTGGCGCAAAGGAAAACCGCCGACCCGGAAAGCTCCTACACCGCCCGGCTGTATGCCAGCGGCACCAAACGCATCGCCCAGAAGGTGGGAGAGGAAGGCGTGGAAACCGCCCTGGCGGCCACGGTGCACGACCGTGAAGAACTGACCAACGAGGCGGCGGACCTGGTTTATCACCTGCTGGTGCTGCTGCAGGATCAGGATCTGGATTTAAGCCGGGTTATCGGCCGGCTGCGCGAGCGGCATCAATAACCGCTCCAGCAAGCCGCCCGGCGGCAGATAAGGCGTATTATGTGCCCCCGCTCATTGATCGGGGGTATGTAAAACCGCGGTGATTCGTCATCACTATTTAAAAAAATTGCGAACCTTTTCCACAGCCCGCTTAGTTTCATTCTTTGTCTGCTCTGCAACACGGTTAAATTCATGTCCTATCTTCTGTGGATCAATACGCGCAGCTTCATCCCCTATCTGCTCTAAAATACGGTTAGCTTCATGTTTTAACTTCTCTTTATCCAGCGATTTTATTTGACCATGAATACGCGAGGCTTCCCGCAATACCTTTTGCCCCAAAGAAAAAGAGGTCGCTGATCCGGCCGGTTTATTGCCGGCATCATTAGCCGCGGCCGCTTCAGGACGGGTGGCGTCATCCGGGTATTCGTTCCTTACCCTTTGTAAATAAGCGTGAATATCATTAAATAATGCTTCATCGATATCTTCGCCTCCCCGGCTATTATCTATACGCGCAAGCAGACCCTCGGGCAACGGCCGCTGGGAAGCATTGGCGACCCCGGTCAGCTTATCGCGCAGAGATGAAAAAAATGCATTATTGTCTGAATTCGTTGATACACTGTGCTGAATAGGTGCATGATTACTTTTAGGAACTAAACCATCATAAATCATTGTAAACTCCTTATTTATAATATATTAAACTAAAAATATTGCTGATAAGTTTACCTGGCATGCTTAGAGCAAATACGTTCGTTAATTGAATCATTATCAGCATGATTATCCGGCGCTAACTTTAAACAAATCGTCAATATGACAGGTAAATCTGAATCAAATATGAAACGCCTCTTTATCCCTTGGCGGCGCCATTGCTGCATGGATAACATCGCCGTCGTGACCGGGCTAGATTCACTTTCAGCGCCGGCTACGATGGTTAAGGCTGCGGCGTTAGCCTTCATGGCGCGGCGCTGCCCGATCCTGAACTGCCGCGCAGCGAAGGCGAGGCTGGGAACAGTTTTTTGTAGCTGGGAGGCGGTGTGTAGCTGGGAGGCGGTGAATCGCCCTTAATGTTCTTGAGTTCAGGAACGGCCGGGAATCCCGCATCCAAAGGGGGTGGATAATAAGGAACTAAACTGAGCGGCGGCCCATGGCGGTTCGACGCGAACGACAGCGCGCTGAACCCCCCTGACGTTGGCGCCGGCCCGGCTATCGGGGTATTATCCGTCTTTCGCGTGATGGGGCCAAAACCGCAACAGTATAACCAACTTGGCATCTGATACTCCTGATGATTGAGACACAAAAAAACACAGTCTAAGAACATTACGGATGTGTTATTTTCCACCGAGCACAACGACCGCGATCGGTTTGAATTTATGATACCGGGCCGCCGCCACGGGTAATGCTTCCGTCATTTTTGGATTATATTTACAAGCCATTTCGTCAAAAAACCGCAGATTATTGCGATTAATTTTATTATTCATTAGTCCGTGGCAATATAACTCCGAATTATCAGGAAGCAGTAAAATTATCCTGAATATTCACTTCTTTTTCATCCGGTTTAATGAATTTGTTGAAAAATGATTAAGGTATTTTCACTTCATTATCACGACCTGTTGATACTGCATTTAGGGCTTTATTAAGGGGCAACCTTTTCGCGTATTCTTGACATAAAAATGGTAGAATAGGTTAATTATTCATTTATACCTAAGTACACCGCCATGCGTTAATCAATCGGATTGCCACCTGATGATTAAGTCTGGGCAAAAGAATATGGGGCAGTTGATACTTAAGTTCACGGAAGATCCTCAATCTTCCGTCCAGGGGCAGGGTTAATACCGCCGCAAGCAATGCATCCAATGCCGGTAATATATGCCCCGGGCAGAGATGAAGAACGTCAAGCGACAGCTCTGCCAGTATGGCTTCCCGGGTCCGCCGGCGATAGCTTACCGTCAGCGCCAGCAACCCCAGCATAATCTCACCTCGATCCCGCTGCCGCAATAGCCTGAAATGGTAAAGGATATTTTCGCCGACATGCTCACGGCATACCGTCGACAGCACCGGCCCCTTACGTAACAGGTCTTTGCAGGCATCGGCCAGGGCGCAGGCGGATAATCCCCGCAGGCGGTAATAACTGAGCGCCGTCCAGCCCTGGTTTTGTAGTGAATCCGGCCAGGCGTCGATAATCTGGCTAAGACGCTGATATAGCCATTCCGCCGCCGCCTCGTCCGGCGGGCTCACCCTTTCAATGATACGCAAAACCGGCGCCAGCTGGTAGTGAGGAGGAAACGCGGCCAGGACACCCGGGGTGTCGTCACTGCCCATCAGCATTTTCACACGCGGATAACCGCACCGGCACGCCAGGCTGCGGGTTAGAATAATGCTATCCCGCTGCGTTTTCAGCCGCTCATATAATGTTTTATTAACGCAGGATAATCTGAGTAAATCCCCAGGCGAGAGAGAATGGCCGATACGCGTTAAAAGCTCCATGGATAAGGTATCCAGGCCCTGCGGGCGCGCCTCGCCTGCGGCCTCAAGCGACGGCGCCATGCGCAGCGCCTGGGAGCATCGGTTGGCAACGGCATTGATTCCCCGTGCCAGCGCGCCGGGAATGCAGCTCCCGGATGAGAACGCGTTGGCAACGCCCGGCGGGGCAACAGATTCAGGCTCACTTGGGGAATGACAGCATAATAGCGAACGCAGCATGGCATGTTCCTCTTTATGATTGGCAAGGTTAGCCCGTTTTTTATGGTAGCGGCAGGTATATTTACGCTATGCGGCGGCGCTTTGCATCCGGCCTGCGCGACAGAAGTTAATTCTTGAACCCCCCTCGATTCTTCAGGAAGCAAACATAAAAAAACCGCCCGGTTTCGCGGACGGTTTACGATGACATCACGACGGTGCCTATGCCCTACACCGCCGGGTTACAGACGGCTTACACCGGCACCCAGCACAGTGGTTTGCCGGGCAGTCTTATTCCAGCCATTCGGTATGGAACACGCCGTCCTTGTCGGTGCGCTTATAGGTATGCGCGCCGAAATAGTCGCGCTGCGCCTGGATAAGGTTAGCGGGCAATACCGCCGAGCGATAGCTGTCGTAATAGGCGATGGCGGCCGAAAGGGTCGGGGTCGGAATGCCGTGCTGTACCGCATAGGCCACCACGTCGCGCAACGCCTGCTGATAATCGTCGGCCACCTTTTTAAAGTAAGGCGCCAGCAGCAGATTGGCGATGTCGGCGTTTTCGGCATAGGCGTCGGTGATTTTCTGCAGGAACTGCGCGCGGATAATGCAACCGGCACGGAAGATCTTGGCGATCTCGCCGTAGTTCAGGTTCCAGTTATTTTCTTGCGACGCGGCTTTCAACTGGGAAAACCCTTGGGCATAAGAGACGATTTTACCCAGATAGAGCGCCCGGCGGACTTTCTCGGTAAATTCTTTTTTATCACCGCTAAAGGCTTGCGGCGCGGGACCGGATAATACTTTCGCGGCGGCGACGCGCTGATCTTTTAGCGACGACAGATAGCGGGCGAACACGGACTCGGTAATCAGGCTTAACGGTTCGCCCAGATCCAGCGAACTCTGGCTGGTCCATTTGCCGGTCCCTTTATTGGCGGCCTCATCAAGGATAACATCGACCAGGTAGTTACCCTCTTCATCTTTCTTGGTGAAGATATCTTTGGTGATGTCGATCAGATAGCTATTCAGCTCGCCCTTGTTCCATTCGCTGAAGGTGGCGGCCAACTCGTCATTGCTCAGGCCCAGGGCATTCTTAAGCAGCGCATACGCCTCCGCGATCAGCTGCATATCGCCATATTCGATGCCGTTATGCACCATTTTAACATAATGACCGGCGCCGTCCGGACCGATATAGGCCACGCAGGCTTCGCCTTCGGCGCGCGCGGCGATTTTCTCCAGTATCGGGGCCACCAGGTCGTAAGCGGCTTTTTGCCCGCCGGGCATGATGGAAGGGCCTTTCAGGGCGCCCTCCTCACCACCGGAAACGCCGGTGCCGATAAAATTGAACCCTTCAGCGGACAGCTCGCGGTTACGGCGAATGGTATCGCGATAGAAAGTGTTGCCGCCGTCAATCAGGATATCGCCTTTTTCCAGGTAGGGTTTCAGCGAGTCGATGGTTTTATCGGTGCCTTCGCCGGCTTTGACCATCAGCAGGATGCGCCGCGGTTTTTCCAGTGAATTGACAAATTCTTCCAGGCTGTAGTAAGGCACCAGATTCTTATCGGCATTCTCGGCGATCACTTCTTCCGTCTTTTCGCGGGAACGGTTGAAGATGGACACGCTATAACCGCGGCTTTCAATGTTCAGCGCCAGATTGCGCCCCATTACCGCCATACCGACTACGCCGATCTGTTGTGTGGACATTAAGCAACTCCTGTCTGAAGTATGTGTCTTAAGTATGAACCACCTGCGGCCACACGTTGGCCGGCAGGTTATAAAATGTGGATGATATGTTAACCCAGCTTTACGGGCGACGGGTAGTTATTGGTGCGATAGTCACTGTTCGCTACGCATTCCATGCCAACATAACGGTGCGGCTGGCTTGCCGCCGCGAGCGTGTATGACATGCCAGAAAACGTCTACAGTAAAGAACGATACAAACTGATATAACTCTCGACCATTTTCGCCGAGGTAAACATCGCATCGAAACGCTCCCGGGCGTTGTCGCCATAACGCCGCGCCAGTACAGGATTATGCCAGAGCTGCCGCATGGCATCGGCCAACTCCTCGGGATCGGTAGGACGAACCGCCAAGCCGGTCTCATGGTGAATATTAACAAACGTGGTGCCGGTACCAATCTCGCACGTAATCATAGGCTTGGCAAACATTGCCCCCTCCAGCAGAGTAATACCGAAGGCTTCTGAGCGCAGATGGGATGGAAAGACGATACCGTAGCATAACGTAAGCAAAGCAATCTTATCCTTATCCGGCAGCGCACCGAGAAAATGAATATTTCTCAGCCCCAGTTGCGCCGCTTGTTGCTTCAACTCGCCTTCCATGGGACCGACGCCGACCAGCACCACCGGATAACCGCTGATTTTAGCCGCGGCCAACAAAGTTTGCAGGCCCTTGTAATAACGAAACGCACCGATGAACAAAAAGAAAGGCCCGCCGATACGGGATCGCCATGCCTCAAGCAGCTCATCCCTGGCCGGCGGATACGACGCCGGATCCAAACCAAAGGGGATAACGCTTATTTTAGGCAAAAAGCGCTGCAAAACAGGGCTACTGTCCACATAGTTTGGCGATGACGCCACGATACGGTCAACGCTGGTCAGAAAACGGTTCATTAACGGCCGGTAAAGCTGCAGCATCGCCTTTTGTTTGACGATATCGGAATGGTAGGTCACGACAGTCGGCTTTTTAATTCCGGCGACAAAATGCATTATATCCATAAATGGAAAGGGAAAATGGTAATGAATAATATCCGCCCCGGCGGCAAGGGCCTTAAAATGACCAATCGCTTTATAGGAAAAAGGCGTGGAAGCGAACTGCCAGCTGATGGCGCTATAGGCGACATGGTGGCGGTAAAACGGCTTGCTATCACTGGACCCGTTTGGGCTAAGCGCCAGAACGGTTGATGATATGCCGTTGGCAAACGCCCCTTCACTTAATTGGAAGATCACCTGTTCAATTCCCCCGTAAGAATCGGGATAATAGGTTTTATAAAGGTGAAGTATTTTCAACATAACAGGATTCAGACCTTCCGGTAGGCTTCAATCGTTTCCGCAGCACAACGCTGCCATGAAAATTGCCGCGCGCGCGCCAGGCCGGCGGCTATCGCACTCGCGCGTTGATGTTCATCTTCAAGGCTGGTGCCAAGAGCCAGAGTCAATGCGTCCACATCCAGCGGGTCAAACATACTGGCGGCGTCGCCGGCCACTTCCGGCAAAGAGGCGGCGTTGGAGCAGACCACGGGAACCCCGGAGGCCATTGCCTCAAGCACCGGCAGGCCGAAACCTTCGTATAGTGACGGAAAGGCAAACACCCGCGCCGCCGCAAATAATAAGGGCAGGTCGTGGTTAGGGAGATAACCTAAATAATGCAGCCACCCCTGGCGCTGGCCACGTTCAAAGCGCCGATGCACCTCCTCGCTGCCCCAGCCCTGGTAGCCGCAAAGCACCAACGGATAGCGCATCCTTACCTCTTGCGGCAACCGTTCATAGGCGGTAAGCAGCGTGGCGATATTCTTCCTCGGCTCGATGGTGCCGGTAAACAGGGTATATCCCTGCTCGGTCAGGCCAAGCCTTGTCAGCAGCGGCTGCAACTGCGCGCTTTCCCTGGGATAAAATTCCGCGCTACAGGCCAAATAGGTCGTATCGATTTTTTCACTGGGGTAATTGAAATAGTTGGCTAGTTCATGCCTGGAAAAATCAGACACAGTGATGACGCGACTGGCGCGCTTTAGGCTGGCCTGCATAGCTTTATGCATGTAACGAACCCGCTCGTGGGGATGGTATTGCGGGCAGGTAAAAATCGAAATGTCATGGAACGTGGTTACTGCGCGGTCAAGGCCGGCGGGCAGATAGTAATTCGGGCTATGATAAATATAATCGCGGTAATCGCGCAACGCTCTCTTTTGCATCAAAGGGTAAAGATGCTGGTAGACTTCAATCAATGTTGCACGTTTTTTTAGCCATTCTTTCAGCGGACTCGACGGCAGCGCTTTATCGGCATGATCGGGCAATGCATCGACCACCTTCAGGTTGTTGAAATATTTCAATTCACTGATAGCACTGCTTTGTTGCAATTGTTTCAGTAATTCCAACGCGTAGCGGCACACCCCGGTAAGGGGATACTTGATGGCATCGGTGGAAAACATAATTTTCACTATGATTATTTCCATTCTCATCTATGGATACAAAACCGATGCGATACGCTTTATACCCGCACCTTATAGAATTTAAACGTACTCCCGCCTGCGCCCTAAGCCACTGGCGGGACAGTACAGTGGCTGTTTATTTTCCAGCCGGTCGTAATAATGGCAGTTTATTTAATAACAGCCGTATGTCCTGCGGAAGGTTAAGCCCGGCAGCATTCAACGCGCAAACGTTAAGGTAAGGGTTTGCCATCACCTCTTCAGCACATTCCTTTAACCACAACCGTAGTTGATCGGCCTGATGATCAGAAGCACAAATGATACCGTCGGTATGCCTCGCCAGGGCGCTCAATACAGGGCGGTTGTTCGTCTGCCGGTCGGCATCGGCATCCGCAGCGTTGATAAAAATCTCTTGTTCCTGAAGAAGGCAATAAACCGTTGTGCCGACGCGCCTCAACGTATCCCACTGTTGAGTATTCAGGGGAAAAACGCCGTTGGCCGGCACGTTGACCAGCACAATATCGTCTTTTTTTAATAAAATGGGCTCATCATCCCCCCAATCATGCCCCTGATGAGCAGCCTGGTAGCGATTTGCATAATGATAGTATCCCGCCTCATTGCAACTGATGGCCCTGACCTGATAACCAGGGACATTGCCGGCCAGCAGGCTTGCCGTCAGCGCTTCTAACGGCGCCGGCGCTGCAGCTGTGGTAAGCGGTTGCAAAAAGCGTGATACATCTATCGCTAATTGCCGCTGGTGCTGGCTGAAATTATTGCGTGCAATAGCCCATGCCGTGCCGAGTTTATCCGTATCACTGAGGTGATGCGTTTTCGACATCATGCGATTAAGGATATCATCCGTCGATTGCTCAGGCGTGCCGTCAAAGACTCGAAACATTTTTGGCGTATTCATTATGTGCGCAAAACTATCCCAGGCAATATGGGCGGTACGATCCCATGAAAACAAGCCAGACTGGGTCAGGGCATGCTTTTTAAGCGCCAAGAAAAAATCCTCATCCGTCAGAGCGCGTTCCATTACTGCCTTAATGGCATTGACATCATTTGGATCAAACATCGCCTCTGACCAGCCGATCACTTCCGGCAAACTGGTAGCGTTAGAGCTCAGCGTGGCCGCACCGCAACTCATGGCCTCCAGGGGAGGTAACCCGAATCCTTCGTGCAGCGACGGGAAAACAAACAATTTACAGGTGTTATATAAGGCTATCAAATCACTATCAGGCAAATAGCCGGTAAATACAATTTGGTTAGGCTTGATACCATATTTTTCCACCATCTCAAGCGTACGTTCTAAATCGTAGGGGCGGATCTTACACGCCATCACCAAGGGATAACGATCTCGCAATTCCTCGGACAACATGCCAAATGCCTGAAGTAATGCATTAATGTTTTTACGCGGCTCGATCATAGCGAGCGTAAGCAGATATTCATCGGGTAAATTATAACGTTCTTTTAATCGGGCCCTGGCTTGGCTATCTAACTCCAGGCGGCAAAATTCAGGTTCAACCGCTGATGAAATATTAAAAATCCGTTTATGATCGATGGACGTGAAGCGTTTAACCTCATCAGCTGCAGAATTAGAAATCGCAAAAATCGCATCCGCATATTCATATTCATGCAAACGTTCAAGGTAAAAGCCTCTGAAATTAGCGTCAGCAAGATACACTTCTTTATTAAGGTATGGTATTAAATCATGGCAAACGCAAATGGTACGCCATTTTACCGGAAAGTCAGGAATAGAGACAATATAGTCATCAACATGGCCTTCAAAGAAACTGATAACAAAAACAATATCAGGATTAATGTTGGCAATCGCAATATTACGGCACTCTTCCGCCGTTTGATGACGCCATTGATTTTCAGCATGGCAAGCGACCACTGGTCCATGGGCTGAAAAAGTAAATATTTCCTCGGCAGGTAATATATCTTGATAAAGATGCCGTGTTTCTTCAATGTTATCAATAGGAAAAATACCGTTAACCAGTATACTTACTCGATTATCACCGGCATTGCGTATGATTGCCCGGCTCATGGCCAAAGTACTGCGTCCTATACCCCGAAATTTGCTTTGTGTTTGCAATCCCTGCACGTCAATAAGAATATGCATTTAATCAACCTTCTTTATTATCGTTTTTTAATTTATTGAATATAATTTGTACCTGCCGCGGCACGTTTTTTAGATCGATTAACTGCGATTGTAGTTGCGTTTTAACGATTTCATTATTAATTGCCTGCTCAACGATCACCGGCTCGATAGCTTCGGGGTAGATACGGCGATAAAGACGGAGCGCTGCATTATATGCTCCTATTTTATTAAGCATTATTCTCAAGCGGGATTTCATGACCGGCCGCTGTTGAATACGGTAAAATGCCGCTTTCAGTATTCGTCTGATGGCATGCTTGCTACGTTGCTTAGCGCCATACTGGCGCAACAAATGATACTGGTTGCCGGCGTAGCGATAAGGGAATGTGAAACGCCAGGAGTTACTTTGGGTTATCGCTTCAAGGCGATGGGCCAAATCCTGATTGATCGCCGATAACTGTTTGATTTGCTGTTCTTCGCCAGCAATGATATCACTTAGTTTGTCGTTGCGTTCCCCTGCAGCAGTAAGCATCTCAGCAAAGCGCATGTTGATATTTTGTGTTTCAGTCAATAAATCGCGCAGACTGTCGCTGGCTTTGCCGCTTTGCGCTGCGTTGAGGCTTTCTTTCTCGGCCAGTTTCTGTTGGATATAAGCATATTCTTGACTCAAATCGAAAATTTTCTGCTCCGACATTTCACCATTACTGTGAAGCGTAGCAAGTATTTCATCAACAAATGGGATCCGTTCATCCAAAGCCGTTTTACACTCGGCGATCCCCTTGCGCATTTCCTGTGCCAGCAATTCGACGCGGACATCCTGTTGATCAATGCGCTCCGCTAACGATAGTTCCATATCGTGTAAATGTATTTGATACATTTGCATCCCTCTTTCAACCGCAGCAATCCATTGATTAAAACCGTAATTATCCGTTGTGGGTGCAGGCAAAGACACGCGTGATTGCAGTAATGCCAGCATAGTCTCGAAGGACCATTGTGCTTTAGGCAACTGCCACACTGCGTACAGCCAATTATCATACGGCTCCGGCAGGTTAAAAGGGCTTAGCGCAAAGGGCCGGGAAAAATTAATTTTAATTTCCGGCGGGTTAAATATTTCATTAACCAGAATAAAAAACGCCAGAAAAGGATCATGGGGCCAGACGCAATCGGTCTTTTCAGTCGCGACTGAACCCAAATCGATCAGACGCGCTTCACTGTTATCGTTAACCAGTATATTCCAACTACGCACATCATCATGATACAAACCGGCCTGTTCGAGGGCGGTAAGTTGAACCAAAAGAGAATTGAGCAGCGTCTCATGATTGAGGGGCGCACGGCGGCTCAATAAATCCAGCAACAGCTCTCCAGACAATCGCTCCATCATAAGCCAGCCATCGTATTCGCTGATGCCACCGCCAAGAAATTCCGGTGCGGGAAAACCCGCCGGCGGTTGCTTTAAAAAAGCGCTTTCGCTGGCTATCTCATCACGATTGCGTTGGCTTTCCATAGCGGAAAGTTTGCTGCCTTTAATATCAAAGTTAAAAACCTTACAAACAAAATCATGCCCAAAATAATAACGCCGGCTTCCTTTATGGGCCCCCTGCGCCGCTTTATAGGGCCAGTCGCGCCACTCAGTAAAGAGGGCAAAAATATCATCCAGGATGATATATTTGTTACTTACAACATATAAAGGACGGGTGATGCTCGAAAGATGAGTATCGAAACTTGTCAACTGATGATAAAAAGCGCAATCCGAGATGAGTTCGCGTGCATCTTCAGGCTGAGAGGGACCCCAGTACAACGGTTCATCGCGCAGCGCCAACTCCAGTATAAGGGCCTCGGAGCAATCCGCCAGCCGTTTCAACCAGGCCTTGACCTTATCCACACCGTGTAAATGTACGATATGATGAAAGACGCTCAGTCCGGTAACGAGGTCATAATCTCCGGGCGAGAGCGCATCAATAACATCCTCGATACGCCCTACCTCGAACGACACCTTGAGTTGAGGGTTTTCCGCGGCCAGGGCGCGGCACAAGTCGATATTTTGCTGCTGGAAATCAATCCCCTTCACACTGGCGCCTTTGGCGGCCAGGCTTAAGCAGAAAAATCCCTGGGCACAGCCTAAATCCAATACCCGCAGCGGACGCCCCAGTTTTGCCGATAAGTGTTCATACACCCCATCGATAACCTTTAAACGATCAAAACAATTCCTGGACGCTTCCTGAGCACATTCCGGGTGACCATAAATTGCCTGATATACTTCGGGGAGCTCAGACACAAGTAGCTGTATGCGTTTATCTGTCGTTGTCATCTGGTTCGATCCAATTAACAAATTTCGAATGTTGATTCAAGGTCAATTACGCCCCAAAATTCAATATTCCGTCCAACATGCAGTATTATCGAATCATAACGACGGTCAAGGGGAACGACCTCCCCTTGAGGATGACCGGACGATACGCCGCAGGATAAGAGATAATCACCTTGATTCAGGTTCATCGGAAAGCTGAATTTATAAACCCTGACATCGCCGGCTTTGACTGAAATCGTAGTTACGCGCCCGCGGGAACTCAAATATGAATTGCTACCATATAAAAACAACCCCTCGAGACTTTTGATCAGAATACCCAAAACCACATTATCAAAATCTTGCTCAAAAGCGACTTTGAAATAAAAGTCGGTTTGAGTATTGCTTTCAATACTAGAGGGATAACTAATACCCCCCGCGCGAATATCGTAATCTATGATTTTGGCACCACCCTGCCCCCAGCGGTATTCTTCCGCGCGGTAACCGTGACGGGATGAAAACAGATCGGCTAAGTTATCGCCAGTGGGCGTATTGAGGCTAAACAGCGTCTCGGGGCTATCTGCTGCAGTCTCAGGGACACCATTTTTGGCAACAGATTTGCCGAACAATTCGTCGAAATAACGATTGGTGACATCGCGGGAAGGTCCATCCATTTCAATGGAACCATTTTTGAGAAAAATAGCGCGGTCGCAATGTTTAACGATATCCCCCGCGCTATGGGAGACCAACAGCAACGTGGTACCTTGCTTTTTGTAACCGGCAATACGTTCATAACATTTCGCCTGGAAACGCGAGTCGCCGACAGAGAGCGCTTCATCAACGATCAAAATATCCGGACGGGATGCGGTGGCTACGGCAAAGGCCAATCGCATTTGCATGCCGCTTGAGTAGATGCGTACCGGCTGATCGATATATTCGCCAATATCGGCGAATTTCTCGATTTCCGGCATCAGATTATTGATATCGTTGCGGTTATACCCCATCATAAGACCTGACATATAGACATTTTGGCGTCCGGTGAAGTCTGGATGAAAGCCCATGCCTAATTCAAGCAAGGCCGCAACTCTGCCATTGATGTTAATCTCTCCGCAGGTCGGTTGCGTTGTGCCGGTTAGTAATTTTAGCAGCGTGCTTTTGCCGGCGCCGTTAACCCCAACGATACCTACAGCCTCTCCGGCTTCAATAGAAAAAGAAATATCCTTGAGCACCCATTTTTTTTGGTGGCGTTCCTTAGCTGCCGGATCAAGTTTCTCTATCAGCCGCAACCATTTGGAAGAGTAATATTTGTAGGCCTTGCCTACATTATGTACGGAAATAATGGTCATTATAACTCATCCACAATATCGGCCGAATGCTTCTTAAACATACGCCAACCGATAAAAAACAGCACTAAAGACACAATCGTTACCGGTAGCAACGTCAACCATTCAGGGCTTTTATGATAGAGCAGTATATTTTGATAAGACCCGATAATCACCGCCATAGGGTTATACACCAATGCCTCTCTAACCCAATCCGGTAGGGTTTTACTAACATAAACGATAGGGGTAAACCAAAACCAGAATTGCAAAATAATGTTAACAAACTGACCGACATCGCGCACAAAAACATTCATGACCCCCAAGATAACACCAAGCCCGACGGCAAACACCATCTGCAATAGTAATATGGGGATAACATTAAAAAATACCAGGCCAGGAAAATTGCCTGTACAAACCAAGAAAATAATAAATAAACCGAAAATAATCAAAAAGTTAATAAAAGCGGATGCCGAGACAATTATCGGTAAGCAAATACGTGGAAAGCTAAGCTTCTTTAAAATATTAGCATTAGTAAGAAATATGTTAACCAGCCCATTCAGAGTTTCGGTAAATAAACCCCAAGTCAACACCCCTGAGCATAAATAAATACTGTAGGCAAAAGGACCGCTGATATCCGGCAGTTTTGCTTTCATCAATTCGGAAAAGATCAGGGTATAAACAGAAATCATCGCTACCGGCTGTAAAATGAGCCATAGCGCGCCCAAAAAACTGCGCTGATAACGGGACTGAAAGTCGCGCTTGATACTGTCTATAATGAACCCTCGATAGCGGGCGACGCCACCGATCAGACCGTTCAGCATTGGCTGTCACCATTGAGCAAGGTCATGATTTCAGTGGTCTTCGCTTCCATCAATGCCGCATCACCTCTGGCTTCCACATTCAAACGCACCACGGGTTCAGTATTAGATGTTCTTAGATTGAAACGCCACTGGGCAAACTCCAGGCTCAGGCCATCGGTTTTATCAATATGCAACGCGGTCGGAGCGTATTTTTGTTCAATGCCGGCAATAACCGCCTGAGAATTATTCAATTTCAAATTGATCTCGCCGGAAGCCGGATAGGCCCGCATCCGATCACTCACCAATTCGCTCAGCGACTGGCCTTTTACCGCCACCAGCTTCCGCCACCAGTAGCCAGGGGATCATACCACTGTCGCAATATGAGAAGTCGCGGAAATAATGATGGGCGCTCATTTCTCCGCCATAAATAGCGTCTTCCTTGCGCATGCGCTCTTTAATGAACGCGTGGCCGGTCTTGGACATGACCGGCTTGCCACCGGCTCCGGTAACAATATCAATAGTGTTCCAGGTGAGACGCGGATCGTGAATGATCTTCGCCCCAGGCTGTTTTTTCAAGAAAGCCTCAGCCAGAAGGCCGACAATATAATAGCCCTCTATGAAACGTCCATCGCCGTCAAACATGAAACAGCGATCGAAATCACCGTCGAACGCTATGCCAAAATCAGCACCAGAAAGTTTGACCGCATCGGTTGTATCCTGACGGCATTCAGGTAAAAGCGGGTTGGGGATCCCATTAGGGAAATTGCCATCCGCCTGATGATGAACTTTAATAAATTCCACAGGGACACCCGCGAGGCGGAAGCGGTTTTCGATACCGTCGATAACGCGCCCTGCTGCGCCATTGCCTGAGTTAACAACCAGCTTCATAGGACGAACAAAATTTTTCGGATCGATATAACCCATCAGATGCGATATATAATCATTAAGGATATCGATTTTTTTATAGCCGCCCCTTTTTGCCGCATCCACCGGCGGGAATTTATTCTCCTGGGCCAGCCGCTGGATATCATGCAGACCGGTATCGCCACTAATCGGTTTAGCCTTGTCGCGCACCAGCTTCATGCCATTATAATCCATGGGATTATGACTGGCTGTCACTTCGATACCGCCGTCTACGCCAAGGTGGAAGGTCGCAAAATAGATTTCTTCCGTACCGCTCACACCAATATCCAGCACTGCCGTACCAGCGTCCCGCAGCCCTTCGGCCAACGCATGTTTAAGTGATTCGCTGGTCAGGCGTACATCGCCGCCCAGAACCATGGTGCGGGGGTGCAAAAACTCGCCATAAGCGCGGCCGATACGATAAGCGATGTCGTCGTTAAGCTCAGCACCCAGTTTCCCGCGGATGTCATAAGCTTTAAAACAAGATAGAGCAGACATGTTTTCCTCAAATTTCCAGATCGGCCATTGATTATGGTCTTGATTTAGTTAAATAAACTTGTGGGATGAGCACCCTCTCGCCCCCAGGCAACCAACGGCGGTCTGCGGCTCATAGGCCGGTCCAGGCGACGCGGACACAGTTCAGGGGGCAAATTATACATCAGTCGTCAAATCGGGCTAACCTTACCTCGCTTATCAAAGCTAACTTCGGATAGTTCCGAAGAAGTATCCCGGGCTGCGAAATCCTTATGAAAATGCCCGGCCGTAATTCAGCGGCCTATGATAACAGGAAGTGATATCGCATTTCCTCCGGAGAATAAGCACGAATGATTAAATTATAGCCATAAACGCTGGTTAACCTGCACGGACCGATGGGTTTTAACCGGCAAAGGCGGCGTTATTTCTTGTCGTAGTAGCGAAATCTTGGCGGGGAAACCGGTTGCGGGTTTACAAAAAAGCTTTTGATGCCCTTGCCCGCACATTGATTTGTCTCAGATACGCACTGCGCGACCCTAATGGATCGCGCAGTGACGTTTGCCTTAACGGCCTGGCAATCTCATAATGTTACCGAAACAAACTTCAGCAACGGCCATACAGGTCTTTAATACGAATAATATCATCCTCACCCAAATAGGCGCCGGACTGGATTTCCAGTAATTCCAAGGGAATTTTGCCGGGGTTTTCCAGCATGTGCGTGGCGCCGATGGGAATAAAGGTCGACTGGTTTTCAGTTATCAGGTAAGTCTTATCATCAAGGGTAACCTTGGCGGTGCCCGCTAAGATCACCCAATGCTCGGCCCGATGATGATGCATCTGCTGCGAAAACACGCCGCCTGGCTTGACTGTCAAACGATTGACCTTATAACGCGGCTGGCTGACCACATTGTCATTACGTCCCCACGGATGGTATGACTCCCGGTGGCGACGATATTCACTGCGAGCATGTGTTTTAAGATAATCGACGGCTTTTTTCACGTCCTGCACTTTCGATTTATCCACAATCAGCACTGCATCCTTGGTATTGACAATCACCAGGTTTTCGACGCCTATGGCCGCGACCAGTTTTTCATCGGTATTGATATAACAGTTGTTAACGTTATGCAAGAAAATGTCCCCGGTCAGGACATTGCTATTTTCGTCCTTGTCGTTAACTTCCCACAACGCCGACCATGAGCCCACATCACTCCAGCCGGCATCCAGCGGCACGACGATAGCTTCACTGGTTTTTTCCATCACCGCATAATCCACCGAATCATCCGGGCAGGCAAAAAAAGCATCTTTATCAACACGGATAAATTCCTGCTCAGAATCCTGTTCCGGCGCGGCAAATGCTTTTTGACAGGCAGCCAGAATATCCGGACGGAATTTACCCAATTCAGCTAAATATTGCCGGGCCCGGAACATAAACATGCCGCTGTTCCAATAATATTCGCCAGTGCCAATGTATTCCTCGGCGGTAGCCAAATCGGGTTTTTCAACAAAACGATGGACGTTGAACACCTTGTCGCTTTCGCTACCGATTTTTTCACCCCGGTGAATATAACCGTAACCGGTCTCAGGGCCGGTGGGGACAATACCGAAAGTGACGAGTTTCCCCGCGATGGCGAAGGGCATGGCACTCTTTATCGCCTGATGAAAGGCCGGGACATTCTCGATAACATGGTCGGCCGCCAGAACCAGTAACAAGGGATCGTCGCCGTTCGCCACGGCGCTCAGGGCCGCCAACGCTATCGCCGGCGCGGTGTTGCGGCCCACGGGCTCAAGAATAATATTGCGCGCTAACTGATTAATCTGGCGCAGTTGCTCCGCCACTAAAAAACGGTGTTCTTCATTACAAATAACCAACGGCTCGCGGGCATTGATGCCAGCCAGTCGGGACACAGTGCTTTGCAGCATTGACTGTTTACCGTGCAATGTCAGGAACTGCTTTGGATACAGCTCTCTGGACATTGGCCATAAACGGCTGCCGGTGCCGCCAGCCATAATAATTGGAAGTAACATTTTTTTCCCTAGAGTATGCAGTAAGTTACCGTAACATAACCGCGGCAACGTCATTCTTTATTGAAAGCCAAAAGTTGGTGCCGACATACCAGCCGCCATGGGATTCACCCTCTGGAAGTTAGTATATTTTCATAATAAATAATATCATAATGATTAGCACTACTTAATGACAATACCAATAAACAAGGTAAATTATTCAGGCTGACAGTGGTTTTGGTTTTGCACGCCAGGCGTGTTACAAGTCACGGGTATCATCACTCCCCTCGTTCGCCGACTATCTGAATCAAATACTGCCCATACTCGGTTTTACTCATTAACCGCGCCTCCTCCAGTACCTGTTGCTTATCCAGCCAGCCTTTATTAAAAGCAATCTCCTCCAGGCAGGCAACTTTAAACCCCTGGCGTTTCTCAATGGTGTGGATAAACGCCGAGGCTTCGATCAGGCTTTCATGCGTACCGGTATCCAGCCAGGCATAACCACGGCCGAGCAATTCAATATTCAACTGTCCCTTTTGCAGGTAGAACTCATTCAGCGCGGTTATCTCCAATTCGCCCCGTATCGAGGGGGTGACCTGCTTAGCCAGTTCCACCACCTGCTCATCATAAAAATACAGCCCGGTAATAGCCCAATTAGACTTCGGCTTAAGGGGTTTCTCTTCCAGCGACAGCACACGGTACTGGTCATCGAACTCGAGCACGCCAAAACGCTCCGGATCGGCCACATGATAACCAAATACCGTGGCCCCGATTTCATGCGCCTTGGCATGCTCCAGCTTGGCGACAAAGTTCTGGCCGAAAAACACATTATCACCCAGCACCATGGCGCACCGCCCGCCGGCGATAAACTTTTCGCCGATGATAAAGGCCTGGGCCAGCCCGTCGGGGCTTGGCTGCTCGGCATAGGAAAAATTAAGACCAAACCGGCTACCGTCCCCCAGCAACCGCTGAAAAGAATGCATGTCCTCCGGGGTGGTGATAATCAAAATATCACGGATGCCCGCCAGCATTAATACCGAAATGGGATGATAAATCATCGGCTTATCATATAACGGCAATAATTGCTTCGATACGCCGCGGGTAATGGGATACAGCCGGGTCCCCGTACCGCCGGCCAGCACTATTCCTTTCATCAGCTCACCTTTCCTTATCTATCTGCTTAACCCCAGCCGCTCACCGCTATACGACCCGTCAAGCACACGCTGCCACCAGGTTTGGTTATGCAAATACCAGGCAACGGTTTTGCGGATGCCGCTCTCAAATGTCTCATGCGGGCGCCAGCCCAATTCGCGCCTGATTTTGGCGCCATCTATGGCGTAGCGCAGATCATGGCCGGGACGATCGGCAACAAAAGCAATCAGCTCTTCATAATGACCTATCCCCGCCGGTTTATCGGGCATTAACTCATCCAGTAAACAGCAGATGGTACGCACCACATCAATATTCCTGCGCTCATTATGCCCACCGATATTATACGTCTCGCCCACCACGCCTTGAGTAACCACAAGATACAGTGCCCGGGCATGATCCTCCACATATAACCAGTCGCGGATTTGCGCGCCATCGCCATAGACCGGCAGAGGCTTGCCGGCAATAGCGTTAAGAATGGTCAGCGGGATCAATTTTTCCGGGAAGTGATAAGGACCGTAGTTGTTGGAACAGTTAGTGATCAAAACCGGCAGGCCGTAGGTGCGATGCCACGCCCGTACCAGATGATCGCTGGAGGCCTTGGAGGCGGAATAGGGACTGCTGGGGGCATAAGGCGTGGTCTCGGTAAACGGCTCATCGCCGCCGGGCAAATCACCGTAGACTTCATCGGTAGAGATATGATGGAAGCGAAAAGCGGATTGGCGGGCGGCACTCAACCCCAACCAATACTGACGGGCGGACTCCAGCAGGATATAGGTGCCGATAATATTGGTTTGCATAAATGCCGCCGGCCCGTCGATGGAGCGATCCACATGGCTTTCCGCCGCCAAATGCATCACCACATCCGGCTGATATTGCGCAAAAACCCGGTCCAGGCCTGCGCGATCGCAGATGTTTACCCGTTCAAATGCATAGCGCGAGTCATTGCTGACAGGCGCCAGGGAATCAAGATTGCCGGCATAGGTCAGGCAGTCCACGACGACGACCTGATCATGAGTATGACGAATAATCTGCCGTACAACGGCGGAACCGATAAAACCGGCTCCGCCGGTAATTAAAATTTTCATGTTGCAACATTCCATAAAGCCCGGCAACGGGATGCGTAATATTATCATACTCACCGAAGTCGGGTTAACGTTGCGCCATGGCGTTTCCCAGGGAACTGCATGCGGAAAAGCGATCATGCATTGCGTCTTCACCTATACAGAAATTCTGAAATGTTGAAAAGTAAGCCTTAATACATCATTCCCCATATGATTCTTACTTTTAACAGTCTGGATTGGTGATAAAATACCCTACCGTTTTTTACATGGACATCGTTATGACCAGGTGGTGGTACATTGCAAACGATATCCAGCACGGTCCGGTAACCTTACCGACGCTAAAACGGCTGTTAAAACGCCAGGTGCTCGGCGCGCAAAGTATTGTCTGGCGCGAGGGATTTAATCATTGGACTCGGTTGGACGACACGCCTGAGTTAAAACATTTGCTTAAGGCGACTCCGCCGCCCCTGCCCCGGGTAAACAATACGGCGCCCGCCGTCAAAACATGGTCTCAAGCAGGTCGGTCCAATGTTTCCCTTACGCCCAGCACACGTCAGCGCAGACATTGGCTAAGTTGGGCGCTGCCTGCCTGCGGTTTAGCACTCGCGGCATACTACTTTTTCCCGCTGCCGCGCATGACCCAAATAATGCTTGGCGCCAAAACCTTTACCTCATCCCTCAACGGACCGTCGTCCGTCAAAACACCCGGGTTTGCGGATGCGGCCACGGAAGAAACCCAATGGCAAAACCCCGTCACTTTAAAAAAAGCCGATTTAGCGGGATGGACGGTCAGGCCCCTGTCCTCCGGAAAAGGCAGCGTCGCCAGCTCGTTTATCAGCGAGAATGCGGTGGTCAATTTCAGTGTTGCCGAAGCCAAAAATCAAACTTTGAATACCCTGGTTAATTATCTTAAGACTAACGAATCAGCTTTACGCTTTATCAATCAGGGCACTTACGGCCATACGGGCGGCCTGCCAAACTGGACCGGCATCGCCACCAGCACTGACGATCATGATAAAAGCTACGTGGTCCACGTCACCAATGCTCCCGATGGGTATGGCATTCTGATTGCGGCGATCAATCAGCAGACGACCAGCAGCGTCAGCCGGCTTGAGACATTGATGGCGCAGTTGGACCAGACGTTTAAAGGCAACTGATAAGGCAGCGTGCGATTGCTTATTTTAGCCTACTAATGAGTTCACCTATATCACTATCAAGCATACAAAATATCCATCATTGCATAGTTAAATGCCTTTAATACCAAGCGCCCATGCTTCGCCAACACTTTTATTTGACCACCAGTGAGGAATCCACATTCTGCAAGCCATTGTCCACCCAGATTGATCGCTGGCGAGGACGGACGTTTGCCGCCGCTTGGTACATATCCACTATATTGATGAATATCACCATTTATTTTGATGCGAAACTAGGATGCGATGCGGCCGTTTATTGTGAGATTTACCGAGTTGGGTATTTCATTTTTAGTCGCCATATTTAATCTTCCGTTGAAAACCTGATTAGCTACTGAAAAGCACGGGCTGTGTATATTACCAGTGAAAGGGAGCCATTCCAGTCGACATATGACGGTTGAAGATAAGAATTGTTAATTTATACCTTCATGGTATTAGGTAAAAGTAATTATGCAAACATTTATATAAAAAATAATGCATTGCATGCTGATGAATAAATTTTCACTACCAATAATAGCCCATTAAGCAACGGGCCAACATCATTCATTAAGCATAGCCACCTAATATTACCGACAACACTTAGTACTCTGAAACGGTAGCCGTAAAACCTATCACCAGCAACAAAATCTTTACTCCAGCAATAATCTGGATCCGACCGCAACGGCCGTTCAAGTTGGTGATCCGCCGTGATATGCCGCCAAAATGCAATTTTTTCTGGCAACAAATACCATTAATTTTTTTAAATAACATATTATTCGGATTATAATTTGTAAGCCTAATTTTTTAACTTCTATGCGAGAGAATGCTTTATATCATAACCTAAAAAACCCATCGATTAATGATGGGCTTTTAACAATTGGCAAATGCTTAAGCATTATAACCGGTAGGATTTTTTTCCTGCCAGTTCCAGGTATCTCGCATCATGCAATCAAGATCCCGGGCAACCGACCAGCCGAGCTCTTTTTTAGCCAACGAGGCATCAGCCCAAAACGCGGCCAGATCACCCTCCCGACGCGGCACGATATCATAAGGTATGGTCTTTCCGGAAGCTTTCTCAAAGGCATGTACCATCTGCAGCACTGATGAACCCACCCCTCCGCCAAGATTATAAGCTTTATAACCTTTAATCTCTGCCAGATGATCCAATGCCTTTAGGTGCCCGTCGGCCAAATCCATAACATGGATATAGTCACGTACACAAGTGCCGTCTTCGGTGGGATAGTCATTGCCAAAAATCTTGAGTTTTTCCTGGCGCCCTACAGCAACCTGGGCGATAAAAGGCAATAAATTATTGGGAATGCCGTTTGGATCCTCACCAATTCGCCCGGACTCGTGGGCGCCCACCGGGTTAAAATAGCGCAAAGCAATGATGGAAAACTGCGGTTCAGCCTTGGCAAAATCTGCCAGCACCTGTTCAACCATCACTTTTGATGTACCATATGGGCTGGTAGTGCCTCCGATCGGAGTAGTTTCGATATAAGGCACCGGCGCATTTTCGCCGTAAACGGTGGCGGAAGAGCTGAAGAGAAAATTATGCACGCCGGCACGCCGCATCTCTTCCAACAATACTAGCGTACCGGAGACATTATTCTGATAATACTCCAGCGGCATGCGGGATGATTCCCCTACCGCCTTGAGACCTGCAAAATGGATCACCGCGCTAATGTCGTGATCATCGAATATACGCTGCAGGCAATCGGGATCGCGCACGTCTCCCTGGTAGAAAATAATATCTTTATCCGCCAGTTCAGATACGCGATCAAGAGATATCTCGGAGGCGTTGCAGAGATTATCCAGCACCACCACGTCGTCCCCGCGCTCGAGTAACGACAATACCGTGTGAGAGCCGATGTAGCCGGCTCCTCCCGTGACAAGAATCGCCATACAATCTCCTTGGATAACTTTAAGTGCAGCTAAGCACTAAATTCTACAGCAGGCTTTTGATCTTCTCGCGGAAATCTTTGCCCCATTTCTCGTTACGCAGGCCATAGGTAACAAACGCCTGCATATAGCCCAGCTTACGGCCACAGTTAAAGCTTTTACCGGTCAGGTAAAGCGCATCTACCGGCTGATGATTCACCAGGGAGGCGATAGCATCAGTCAATTGGATGCGGCCCCAGGCGCCCGGCTCGGTTTTTTCCAGCAATGGCCAGATATCCGCAGATAGTACGTAGCGCCCAACCGCCGCCAAATCTGAATCAATTGTGCTCAGGTCTTGGGGTTTTTCAATAAACGACTGAATAAGCGCATGATCACCAGGTTCAGAGACATCCTCATTACAACTGATAACAGAATACTCGGGCAGATGCTCGCGCGGCATGGACTGCACCAACACCTGGCTATGACCATTTTCATAGAAACGTTTAACCATAGAAGCCAGGTTTTCGGTACGGTTGTTATAGGTAGAATCGTCCAGCAGGATATCCGGCAACACAACCACAAACGGTGAATCGCCCAACATTGGCTTGGCCGACAGGATAGCATGGCCCAACCCCAGCGGTTCACCCTGACGCACATTCATGATGGTCAGGCCTTTGGGGCAGATCGCCTGTACTTCGGCTAACAAGGTGTTTTTTACCCGCGCTTCGAGTAATGCTTCCAATTCATAAGAGGTATCGAAATGGTTTTCAATGGCGTTCTTGGAGGCGTGCGTGACTAATACTATTTCTTTAATACCTGCCGCCGCGCACTCTTCCACCAGATACTGGATCATCGGTTTGTCGACGATAGGCAGCATCTCTTTAGGAATGGCCTTGGTTGCCGGTAGCATATGCATACCCAGACCGGCGACGGGGATAACGGCTTTCAATGTTTTCATTCAATAATTACCCATAATATGAGAAGAGACATGACTCGTTGAACTTTGTAACAATCATAGCACCAGATAACTGGTAATGATTACTCGGTTCGTAGGATATTCAGCAGCGCTGCTGTTTTTTCACGCATAAGCTCGGTATTGCCTCTGCTCTCGACGTTTAGCCTTACCACTGGTTCGGTATTGGAACTGCGTAGATTAAATCGCCAGTCCGCATACTCCACACTGATGCCATCCGTGTGATCAACACTAATCGCACCTTTTGAATATGCGTCTAATACGCGTTGGATAGCCGGTTTAGGATCTTTGATAGAACTATTAATTTCACCCGAAGCTGGATAGGCCGACATGCGGTCGTTAACAAGTTCACCCAGGGTTTTGTTTTTGATATTCAGCAGTTCTGCAACCAGCAGCCAGGGGATCATGCCGCTGTCACAGTAGGCAAAATCGCGGAAATAGTGATGTGCACTCATTTCTCCGCCATAAATGGCGTCTTCCTTGCGCATACGCTCCTTGATAAAAGCATGCCCGGTTTTAGACATTACCGGCGTACCACCCAACTTCGATACGATATCGATGGTATTCCAGCTCAGGCGGGGATCGTGGATCATCTTGCTGCCGGGGTGTTTTTCCAGGAATGCTGCGGCCAAAAGGCCCACGATATAATATCCTTCAATAAAGTTCCCATGCTCGTCAAACAGAAAGCAGCGGTCGAAGTCGCCATCGAACGCGATGCCGATATCCGCGTCAGATTTTTTTACCGCATCGGTTGTATCCTGCCGGCACTCCGGCAAAAGTGGATTAGGGATACCATTGGGGAAATTACCGTCCGGCTGGTGATGGACTTTAACAAAATTCACCGGCGCGCCTGCATGTTTGAACCGTTGCTCAATTGCGTCGATCACATGCCCTGCTGCACCATTGCCCGAATTGATGGCTAACGTCATTGGACGGGTAAAATTGGCCAGGTCGATATACCCCATCAGGTGATCGATATATGCCTCAAGGATGGATATTTGCTGGTAGCTGCCACGTCTATCCGGTTCGACCGACGCAAAGGCGTTTTCTTCAGCCAAGAGTTGGATATCGCGCAGGCCGGTATCGCCACTTATGGGACGAGAGTTTTCCCGTACCAGTTTCATACCGTTATAGTTAAGTGGGTTATGGCTGGCGGTGACTTCTATGCCGCCATCGACGCCTAAATGAAAAGTCGCAAAATAGATTTCCTCTGTGCCGCTGACACCGATATCCAGCACATCGGTACCCGAATCACGCAGGCCGTTGGCTAATGCCAGTTTTAACGACTCGCTGGTCAGGCGCACATCACCGCCCACTACCATCGTTTTTGGTTTAAGAAATTCTCCGTAAGCACGACCGATACGATAGGCAATATCCTCATTAAGCTCATCGCCCAGTTTTCCACGGATATCATAAGCTTTAAAGCAGGAAAGCAGCGTCATAAATCCCCTCAATGATTATCAAAGACTAGAATGATCTTTTATTCGTATAATATCATCTTCACCCAGATATGAACCTGACTGAATTTGCAACAACTCTAATGGGGTTTTCGATAGATTTTGTAGCATATGGAAGGAACCAATCATGATAAAAGTAGATTGATATCCAATTAGTATTGATATCCAATTAGTCGAAAGGTTTTATCTTTAAGAGTTATACTCTTTGCACCAAAAAATACTACCCCAATACTCGGCGCGATGATGCATTTGCGAAGAGAACATACACCCAGGTTTTAAAGAGATAATATTAAATTGAAAGAATTCTGATTAATATTATATCGCTGCTGCTCCATTACGCGATAAGATTCATGATACAGGGGGCATTCACTATAGATATTCAGCTTAAGATATTCAACGGTTTTCGAGACATCCTGGATCATAGACTTACCGACAATAAGAACAGCATATCGGCATTTACACTAATCAGTTTTTCTACACCAATAGCTAGCGGTTACAATTTTTTCATTACTATTAATGTAACAATTATAAGGATTATTGCGCCGAAAATTCGGGCCCTCCTGGCTGTATATTTGGTGCGATTTTTTGTGATTCACGCACCAATCTTTATCCTTTAGTTATACGAGTATTCGCTCGCATCCGTAACTAATACGGGTTTCGACAATCTCCCGGATCCGCATCGTCAGTACCCAGTCATCACGGCAAGAACGATAATTATAAATCAAGGACTTATGCGAATCACTTGGCAGGCACGACAATCATCTATCCGGTAAGCATCAACAAAAAATTGACAACTTAGCTCTTACCTGCCAGGCCTTAAAAAGCTTTCATTTAGTACTTTCTGCAGTACCTTATTGTATTCTTGTCTAGGCTGAGGTAGACAATAAGCCGTTTTCTCGCTAATTGAATTTTTCCAACTAGCACAAGCGCCACAGCTCGTCCACGCCCATACCACCGAATTCTTCTTCCATCTGAATAGAAAAAGCTAGGTAGCTATAGAGAAGCCCATCTTGGGATACATTTCATCACTAGTAGTGTGCCGCCCTCCGCCAGTTTCAATGCAAAAGCTTTTTTTTCCTCAGTTAACTTCAATTAACTCGGATTTTTCTTACCCGGCACCTCTTTTTTCTCTGAAATAAGAGGTAGAAAAATCCGATTTCGCTGATCTGGTTAAATGAAAGTGATCAATAAAACCTTAATCTTCAATAACTTAACCACTATAAGAGTCAATTTATTAATCACCTTATAATTATCAACTTTATTATAAATGTAAGTAAAAATCATAGAATGTTTTATTGCTAGAAATACTTTTTGAGCAATCGATTTTATAGCTCAGCTTATAAATCTTGATATCGTCAGCAAGCAATTTTTTGTTATCTTCATCATTAAACTCATTCATTAGCAAAGACATTAATAAATCACGATTATCACCTAAGCAGGGCAAAGCATCGATATCTTCTTTAACATCATCAAAAGACAAATATGCTATTTTGATAATATAATCAATTAAAAAATAATCTATCAACTTTGTTTCATTTTTCCAATATTCAAAGAAACATTCTCTCAAAAATGAAATTAGTTTATATTGGCAATTTGCTGACATGCAGTAACCTGTCCATTTCCCATGGGAAATATGAACCTTATCCTCAGGTCTATTACTTTTAAGAGTACAGAAATTTGATTCAAAGAAGGCAAGAGGCAAATCATTTAGACAAAAAATTGTGGCATCTAACCAAAGTCCACCTCTTTCGTGAAGCAGACAACTTCTTAATATATCAGAAAAATGCGTTTTCGATATTATCCCAGACTCGTATTTACCCACAATATATGATGGGATGGATACATAATCAGCATAATTATTATCTGTAATAACAACCACTTCATGGCCCCTAGAGGAACTTCTAATGCTTCCAATGCATTTTTTTACAAGGGCTGGCGCAGCATCCTCACCTTGAAACCAACATATCCAAATTTTCTTCTCATTTGAGAAATGTCGTATACTTTTCGAATCGGGTGACAAAAAAGAACTCAAGATATGTTTGAATTTGTGTTTCAATTTATTTACAATTAGCTTATGTTTAATTTCCAGTAGAAAATTGATTATTTTTTTAGACGCAAGGCATTTTCCATTCTTTAGTCTTTCGGATATAATATATATTAATTTTAAATTAATTTTGAAAAAAAAATCTCTCATGTAATACCTCAACTAATAAACCCCCAATGAGTATAATTCAGCGTTAATATCAAACAATACCCAACTTTCTTATTTTATCAATAAACTTTAAGATGGTTGAAATATTCTTTGTAGTGAAATATCAAAAACCAAGCTTAGCAAAAATAATAACATTTACTCTACTTTATAAAATCTATGATAGTAATAAATACCTGATGTTTCGATTAACCCAAGAGCGGCGGATATTCCTAGCATGTGATTGAACTGCACACAAGACCCGAAAATCCTCTGTTCTCATGATTTCCCACAATCAGGCTCGTTTAAACACATTGGGGCTGATCATGCTCAGTTAGTCATGTAAAAACCATCGACTACATATGAATTGCGTGCCTTTTATGTCCGCCTCAAAACATAGGTTGCTGCCGTATAATCCTTCATTTGCTGTTTTTGGTTTTTTAGGATACACCATCAACATATTAGCACGTTGCCATAGATTCCTTTCGTAGACTGCCACGCGGCCAGTGTGATGACGGACATCCGTTTTGGGCAAGGGCTATAGCTGTAATAACAAGCTGTTATCACGCATCACGCGCCATACTCGGTTTGTGTTCACCCCCCGTAGACCTTCCTGCTCCAAACGGCGACGCTGATTCGCCCAGATGCGCCGATAGCCATAACTCGGCAGGTTGGCCACTTCGGCACAGGTACGACCAATAATTCGACGTCATCCTGAGACCACTTTTGCGGCCATCTTGCCAGTAACGATAAAGGGAGAGCTGCTCACATGACACACCCAGGGCTTTACTCACTGACTTTACTCGTCGTCTCCGGGCAATAAGGGGCCGAGCGCAATCCATTAATGGGATGGTTCGCCCCGCCCCCGTGTATAATTTTGGGGTTACGCTAATTCACTAATGAGATGCATAACGAAAAATAAACCGATCCCGGATATTGTTCATTTAGGCATTGATGTTGGTAAAAATTCCTTCCATATCGTCGGCCTTAATTCGAGCGGTAAACCTTCACTCCGAGCAAGGATGACAATAGAACGGCTTATTGATTTTTTTTCCCCGCTCGTCATCAATGACGATTGGGATGGAAGCCTGTCCAGGTAGTAATTGGCTTTCAAGAAAGGCAAAGCATACGGACATGTGGCTCGAATCGTCCCCGCTCAATTTTTAAATCCTTTCGTCAAATCAAACAAAACCGATATTGTTGATGCTGAGGCCATCGCCGAAGCCATTTCACGTGCGACGGTGCGCTTCGTTGCTCTAAAAACTGAGGCGCAGCTTGATCTAAAGTCCTTCATTGGGTTCGGCAACGTCAGGTTTTACATCAAATATCTGTTATAAATCAGGCTAGGGCATGTTTACTTGAGTACGGCATTACTATTGGTACTGGTGCGAATTATTTAGTCCGCGATGTGCCGGATAAACTGACAGATGAAAACAATGAACTCACACCTGCCATGCGAACCATTCTTAACGAGCTTTGGAAGGAATATAAAGCTATCGAAGAACGTTTACTGCTCTTACGTAAAAGAATTGAGCAGCATCCCTGGTTTTGAGTCCATATATCCGTGCACCTCTTCCCGCTTAGGCTGATGATTTCCGCCGACGCTGATATTCTCTTGGTGAGCGATATCCCAATGCGCTGTGCGGGTGATATTCGTTGTAATGTTAGAACGCTAACGACAGGTTTAACACTGCCGTCTGGCTGTCCGGTTTTGGCATCATGCCGATATAATCACGCTTCATCGTCTTAACGAAGCTTTCTGCTACACCATTACTTTGTGGACTTCTGATCGCGGTCGTTCGGGGCTCCAGGCCCAGCATTTTAGCGAAGCTCCGGGTTTCATCGGCACGATAGGCCGAACCGTTATCCGTCAGCCATTCGAGGGGCGCTGTCGGCAGGTTTTGCCCGAACCGGCGTTCAACTGAGCGTAGCATAACGTCCTGTACCGTATCGCTGTCATAACCGCCGGTGCTGGCCGCCCAGTCCAAGGCTTCCCTGTCGCCACAGTCGATGGCGAAGGTGACCCGCAGCTTTTCGCCGTTATCGCAGCGGAACTCGAAGCCATCCGAACTCCAGCGCCGATTGCTTTCGGCCACCGCCACCCGGCCTGTGTGACGACGGGTATCCGGTGTGGGACGGGGTTTCGACTCTAACAACAAGCCGTTGTCACGCATCACGCGCCATACCCGTTTTGCGTTCACCCTCGGCAGACCTTCCTGCTCCGAACGGCGGCGCAGATTAGCCCAGATGCGTCGATAGCCATAACTCGGAAGGTCGGCAACTTCGGCACGGATGTGTTCCAGTAATTCGGCGTCATCCTGATGCCGCTGCATGCGACCGTCCTGCCAGTCAGCCTGCCGATAACGATAAAGCGAGAGCTGCGCATGCGACACACCCAGAGCTTCACTCACTGGCTTAACTCGTCGTCCCCGTGCAATAAGGGTCCGTGCGCAATCCATTTTTTTGCTTTGCCGTATTCTACTTCCTCCTTAAGCATCTAATTTTCAATGGTTTTCTTACCCAGGAGACGCTGGAGTTCACGGATCTGTTTCATGGCACTGTTTAACTCAGAAGCCGGCACAACTTCTTCGCCGGCAGAGACCGCCGTCAGGCTGCCATCCTGGTATTGCTTACGCCATTTAAAGACTTGATTAGCATTCACATTATGACGACGAGCGACAAGAGAAACGGAGCTTCCTGGCTGGAAGGTCTCCTGAACGATGGCGATCTTCTCCTGCGGAGTGCGACGACGGCGTCGCTCTGGCTCAGTAAGAACAGTACCCATGATTTCGCTTTGACCAGTCTTGAACATAGTTCCAAACCTACCTCTTATTCTAGGCGGGTCAAAGTGTATGGATCATCAGGGGGCTAATACAATCCCAGTGCAGACGTTACTGCAACTAAACTAACTTCCATACCCTTTATTGGTATATTAACCGCAACAGCAATCACTGCTTTTGCCGGAAATGGTAACCAGTTTAAATCTAGTCACGATCTTGCTGCCTTGTTGGGGTTAGTCCCGAGAGAATACTCTACTGGTGGTAAACAGCGATTGCTGGGCATCAGCAAACGCGGAAACCCCTGTCTTCGGAAATTACTTACCCATGGTGCCAGGACAGGCCTTTTGAACCTTGATCGCACGAGAGATCGATTGGGCGCATGGATAGATAAAATGGAGGCCAGAGGTATGCACCGAAATAAGGTGATCGTGGCACAGGCTAACAAACTTGCACGAGTGCTCTGGGTCGTATTAACCCATAACGCGACATTTTATCTACCACAAGTGCGGTAAATATAGTTTTATATCATCCATCTATAAAGTTTGCAGGGTTTACCTGATGACAAAACAGTGACACGATGGTCAGTAAATGTGGGGCAAAAAAGCAGCATCCGTAGCCGATCCATTTGATAAAAACTGAGCATGCCTATCCCATCATGACCTTTCCGTCAAAAGCGGGCTGACTCGTGAGAGGTCGGATACATTTACGCAAACTGATTCGGTCAAAGACGGACATGCAAAACATGAGCGAACCAAACAATTTTTGCTTTGCCGTATTCAACCGCCTCCTTGAGGACCTCATTTTGCAGGTTTTCTTGCCCTAGAGACGTTGGAGTCGCAGATTTATTTCATGGCATTGTTTAACTCAGAAACCGGCATAACTACTTCGCAGGTAAAGACTGCCGTCAGGCTGACGTTCTGGTATTGCTTACGCCAATTAGAGATCTAATAAGCATCCACATTATGACGACGAGCGACAAGAATAACAGAGCTTCCTGGTTGGAAGAACTCCTGAACGATAGCGATCTTCTCCTGCGGAGTACGGCGGCGACGTCGCTCCGGCTCAGTACAAACAGTATCCTTGATTTCGCTTTGACAAGTCTTAAACATAGATGTAATTCTAATAGATTTAAGCCTAAGTCTAATTTTAGACGCGTCGAAGTGTATAAATTATCAAGAGGTTAAAACAGCAAATAATATGAACAATAATTTTTTTAGCTGATTCACAGTGTCGTCATGCGTCAATATGCTGCTGGTAGATTCGGGTGTGCCGCTCTTTCATAATCAAATTCGCTCTGGAATGGGTAAAAAAAGCACTTCGTATCTGTTATCAATTAATAAGGCAATATATACTATAATTTATAATTAAGTTGAAAACTGGTATACCTAACGCGATTTCCTTTTTCAATCGTCAAAATTTATCGGTTGCTGAAGAATATTATTCTTTCGCGATCTCACTTAATTTGCGCCACAAGAAAATTATTATTTCGGACACTCATCTTTTTAGATAAAATTATCAAACCACGATTTCTTAATTAACTAATTGGAACATTTCTTTTTCTATAATTCAAAATATAAATAAATACTCGAGGCGATGATATTAAAATAAAGGCAGCAACAAATGTTTTAATACTTAATCTGGACATGATTTTTAAAAGACCAATAAGGGATAGTCTTTTTTTGCAGGTGTTAATACCGTCATATGAGGAAGATTCATTTGCATAATTTTTAGCGATAAATCGAGCCACATCTATGATTACTGAATACTCATGGACTAAAAGCAATTGTTTATCACTTTTGTTTTGTAATGCAGGCGATACTAATTCCTTAGTCAAATCTAAATACTCCAACCTCGTAGTAGCTTCCAAATATGATTTTTTTGTTAAAGATTGAGGTCGTTGGATATAATAGTATAATGGTTCACAAGTTGAAAACAACGAGGCATTATTAAGGAAAATCTTTAACAAAACCTCATAATCCTCAAATGCTTTTTTCTTTATATCAAATCTTACATCATCAAATACATGTCGTTTAAATATTTTATTCCATAAAAAACCAGGAATTTTTCCTTCTAGCATTTCCAAAATAACTTGATGGCCAGTTAAAGCCATTCGGGAAGTTCTTATCGGATAGATCGATTTATATTGACCATTATCATTTTCCTTGAAGAAAGCACATTGAGCAACATCAACGTCTTTTTCTTTTATTAAATAAATTAATTTCTCAATCAAAGTATTTGCAAAATAATCATCCGCATCAAGGAATGCGAATAAGTCACCGTTTGCATGATCTAATAAGCTATTTCTTGCAGCTGAAACGCCAAGATTAGTCTTGTGTTTTATTACAATTATTTTTATTTGTGGGTGACTCGATCGAAAATTTTCAATACATTGTAAAGAGGCATCCATAGAATGGTCATCAACAATGATCACCTCTAAATTTTTATAAGTCTGGTTGATAACGGAAAGCAGACCTCTTTCTATATATTTCTCCGCATTAAAAACAGGTATCAATATACTTACAAGTAAATTTTGAGAAGACATATACCCACCTAAAACAACAATCACAAAAAAGGATTAAAAACAAACAAAGCTACTTACGTATGATTTTATAAAATCTTTTTGAAAAATCCCTCATCTCATCGGTGAAAATAATAAATAAGATCCAACTAACTATAAGCATTTCAAAAAAACGTTGGACGCCAATACACAAAAATTTATAATAAGAATCAGGAGCAGAATTATTGAATAAAGGTATTTTTGAGACCACATAAATAGTGCACAATGAAATTATTATATACTTGGCAAGATTAATCACATAAATGCTAATTTTCTGAGGCATAAATTCACGGTATAAGAAAAATGGTTTCCATATAATAACTATCAACCCCATACTAATAAATGCACCTAATGGAATCCCAATTACGCCCCAAATTCGCCCACAGATTATCATTACTGCCACATTAATTATAATTTCAGTAATCGGAGCCCAGATATCTTTAAACAATCCGCACGCGCCAAGAAATTCATCATTTGTTTTTCTTATAATCATTATGAAAAGGTTTAAAATAATAAATAACTTAATGTTAGTATCAAGAATAAATTCATTCCCAACCCATGAGCTTATAAAAATATCTATTGTGATAAAGCAAGTGAAAACTACTGATGTCGCTAGCCAAAACCGAGAAACCTGCAATTCCCAATACACTTTCAACACACGTGAAGTATTTTTTTCAGCCACAAGGTTTCCCACAGCAGCATTGGTGCTATCGAATAAGCTTGATAGTAAAGTCACTATCGAAGCAGAAATAATAATATAGTTTGAATATTTAGTAACCATATTTAACGAGGAAAAAAAGTATACGAAAACATTTGCGGTGTTTTGTAAAATCAATGTGCTAAATTTATGAAAAAAAGCTTGCTTTGCTTTCGTGAAAATAAATGCATATTTGTGTGATAGCTCTTTGCCTTGTTTAACAACACTTGTAAGGTTGGGGTAAATTCTTTTTATTTTTAAGTTTAAAAAAATAGAATATGAGGAAAGGAAAATAAGCTCCAATATAATCCAAAGATAAATGCTATCGCTTATATAATTAATAGCTAGCATTTGAACAGCGATTTTAGCAAGTCTTACATTATTATATATACTTATTTTTATATAATTTTTTTGGTCAGCAACTAATAACACTTCTTTATAGTTTACAAAAAAACCGAGCAACGTAGTAATTAAGTAAGTAAGATAAACAGTTAAAATAGCAGTGGAATCAAAACCACTATTTTTAAAGAAGAATAACACACCTATGGCTAATAGAATCCCAAAAAAAATTATGATATAACCTATAAGTCGATATATATAACCAAATACCGATACAATCTCATTTGTTTCTTCTTTATTCCTTTCCAATAAAGGTTTATAAAGAGCAAAGGCGATTACCGAGGCAAATCCCATCTCAGCTAAATTAAGGAACCCGATAATGTTCAGCATCGTGGTTGTTAAACCAACAAAATCCGAACCTAGCTGCTTTATAAAAAAACTTCGTGAGTAAAATGTCACTAACAATATTATAAGATAAAAAAATAAACTTACTCGAGCGTTTCTTATTGTATTTCCAAGTCTAGATTCATTCATAATTTATTCCGTTTGGAAAATCTGACGTGCTATATTAACCAATCATCTACTATAACATTTGCGGCAATTTTGCGGCAATAATGATTTAATTAAATAAAATTTTTCACATAAGTTAATATATAATTTAGATAAATAACAACATTACATTTGTCAGATATTGATTCTGAGAAGTCACAACATTTATCGTGCTGTTTATAGTTTCATGTTAATACTTATCACTTTATTTATATATTGTAAGACGACTGATTTTTTCTTTATGTCAGAAAGGATAAAAATATATTATCTGGCATTTATTGAACGTGTGATATTATATAAATTCTAGCAATCTAAAAGCAATGCAAATAGCTAAATGAAAACATAGCTATTAAAACAATCAAATCATATTGTGCTTATGTAAATATTGACTTAAATTTGTTTAATACGAATTGATTTCTTTAAATTGATACTTACATAAATTCATTTAATACACGTTCAAGGCTTGCATAAGATTCAAGTTGATTGAATTCTTTTTCAATTTTTTCTCTAGCATTAGTGATTATTAATGAATTTGAATCACCAGATTTAACTATTTTTTCTATAATATTTGCAATACATATAGCATTATTTTCAGGGGCCAGCCAGCCTGTAACCTTATCTTCAATCAATTCAGGAATCCCACTATGATAAGTAGAAATAACAGGAGTACCTACAGCCATCGACTCCATCAACGCGACAGGTATACCTTCCATATCGCCATTTTCAGCAGTCCGAGAAGGTAACAAAAAAAGATCTGCTTCGTTCAAATAAGCCATTATGTCTTCCTGTGCTTTAAAACCTAATAGCTTAACATCATTTTTAAGATGTAATTTATCTATTTGCTCTTGTAAATTAGACATCAGAACTCCACTACCTATGACTTCGTAACTAAATTGAACACCACGAGCCTTTAGGATAGCGCAAGCTTCTATTGCTATGTTAATTCCCTTTTTATCCTCTAATCTTGCAATAGTAAGAATTTTTAATTTCAAACCTGGCGCGCGTATTTTTTTTAATTTAAAGTTTTTTGGATTAATACCCATTCTGATAACCCGGATTTTATCAGGTTTGCAACCCAATGTAATAAGTTTATTTCTCCAAAGATAGCTAACAGGCAATAAAATTTCGGTATCATCAAATAACCTTATATAATCATCATGATACAAAGATAACACATCAGCACGGGAAATATCTGCCCCGTGAAAGATTGTTGCTATTTTTCCGTTAAAAAGTCCTAGTTTCCTTAGCTTATTTGCAAGTACACCAGAAAACCCAAAATGGACCAAAAAATAATCCGCATCAATCTTTTTATTATTTAATGCCATAATGCTTGGCAAAATGAGATTTTTTGAATGTATTCCAAATTGTCTTGAACTCAAAGCATCGCGGACTAAATATTTATAAAAATTAGATGCCACTATTAAGCTCCGCATCACAACCTTAAGTATTTTATTCTTATTTTCTCGAGGTAGTAAAAAGGTCGTTTTAGATGCTAGTTTATAATTAACAAAATCCTTGTGTGTATTAATAAAATCTCCAGGAAAAACAGCAATGATATTAACATCGTATCCATGATCAATAAAATACGTTATTTGGTTCATAACAAATGTTTCTGAAGGAACAGGGAATTCCATAACAAAAAAAACCAGTTTCATCCTCACCTCTAATAATTAAATGACAATAAGGTGCTTAGATAACACTAATAAGATATCAAAAAAATGCAATTAGAGCTAGCATTGCGCATCTATTTAGTTGTATAGACTACATATATAGTGCTAGAAAAACATTTTACACACGTATATCTAAATACTTTTTCATCTAATGTTAATGTTGTATTACTAGAATTTTGTTCTAATTTGATTAGTTGCCTCTCACCGCCAGGATAAAAAATATTTGCTTCATTTATGCTCCTCCCTTCATTAAAATGATAAGTGATAGTACTAGCTTGCACGCTTTTAAAATCCCGAGTAATTGCTATAACACCTTTATTTAAGCCCACTTTAAATCCATACACTTCATTTTTATCAACTTTAGTTACATTTACTGGTAGTATTGATAAGGCGCCATCACCAAAAATTGAAGTAATTAAAGCCAATTCTTGCCCGTTGGATGTTAAAAGAACTTGTCGATTTTTTGTTGTCGTTAGGCCTCTTGGCTCCTGTTCAATACTTCCCCAGCCGGGGTACCAAAATACTTTATATTGTTCTTTTGAATGCCAATTATTTTTCAATGCCCAATGGAGAAGTGGTATATATACTCTACTAATAAATTCAGGACTAGTTGTATAACCTAGTTCAGTCTGCCATAGTCCCATTACTTTCCCAGTTGCGATATATTTCTTAAATAAAGTGTTATATCCTCCTAAATTTCGATAGTGTACATCTAATATATCTGTGTAAGATATAGCGTCATGATAATTTAGCGTCTCCTCATATTCTTTTAATGAATTAGATGCTGGCCACCCTCCAAAAACAACTTTTGCTTTATTATTTCTAATGATGTTTGCAGCAGGAATATAAATTTTATCAATAAACTCATTCTGGCTAGCTAACCAATAGCTTGCCTTTTTCGTCGGCTCATTCCAGACCTGAAAATATTTGATATTATATGGTGGCTTTGTATAACGTTCAACAGCCGCTCGCACAAACGCAAGCCAGCGAGAATAATCTTTAGGAGGAGAACCTGCGGTATGTGGTATGACTCTATCCCAATCCGGCGTATATGCTAGCAACGGTAAAACTTCAACACCTTCGGAATGTGCCCTTAAGACTTTTTGGTCAAAATTATTCCAATTATAATAACCTTTAGTCTTTTCAATATTTGCCCACGATAAATCTTCTCGAACCCAGCCTAACCCTAAAGTAGCAGCAGCCTGTCCAGGAGGAAGATAATTAGCAGAGTTGAAGTCCTTAAAAGTAATGCCGTCTGCAAATGGAATTTGGATACATATTAGGAGTGAAAAGTAAAAAAAAAGCATTTCCGCATAAAATTATCCTAAACGTGTAATTAAAGCATTCGCTATAAAATCCGTAAAATTTATAACATATAGCGGGAAAATATACTTTGTCTAATAGGCTTGCTTATTAATAAAACCCTGAATATAGTGAAGAATACGATTTTTAAATCTAGAAAAACACTCCAAGCGCGTATATATTCAAGATCATATTCAATCCTCTTCTCCATTTTTTCAAGCGTATCAGTCTCACCTCTCCAACCATTGATTTGAGCCCAACCGGTTATGCCAGGCTTCATTTTATGACGGAGCATATATCCAGGTATTAATCGACGATATTGTTCATTATGCGCAACAGCATGCGGCCGTGGACCAACGATAGACATATCGCCTTTAAGGACGTTGATAAACTGTGGCAATTCGTCAAGAGAGGTTTTCCTTAAAAAACCGCCAACTGGAGTTAATCTGGTATCATACTTAGTTGCCTGAACAACATTTGCGCCATTTTCCATAACAGTCATAGATCTAAATTTCCATATTTTAATTGGTTTGCCATCCATTCCGTAACGCACTTGCTTGAATATTACCGGACCAGGAGAACTTATTTTTACAACCAATGCAATTAATATTAATGCAGGTATTATTAAAATCAATATAAAAAATGAAAGGATAATATCTTCTAACCTTTTTAACACCATATTAATGCCACTCATCGGTGTATCAAAAAGAGATACTACAGGAGTGCCATTAACTTCCTCGAATTTTGATTGCAATATATCAAAAGTAAAAGTATCTGGTATAAACATTACAGAGCAAGTAGAGTCTATTAATTTACTGAGTAATTCTTTTATTTCATCTTCTTGGTTCATTGATATTGCAATATATATGCGATCTAGCAAACCCTCTCTTGCATCAGCCGCAAGTTGGCTAAAATCACCTCGATAAGTAAGATCATGTAAATCAGTTAAAACTTCAGTATTATAAAGACCTACAACTTGGAAACCTAGCCATGGAGCATCTATAAAACTTTTTGCCAATTTGATACCACTGGGAAGGCTTCCGGCGATAGCTACTCTGCGAGTATTATATCCTAAGTTTCTTAAAAGCCCCGTGACATATCGAATACAAGTTCTTGAAACCAGCAAACCAATAAATACAGCAATATACCAGTATAAGAATAAGCTTATTTGATTTCTATCATTTGTATAAAAAAATAAAATACCAGTGTTAAAGATAAAACTAATTGTCCAATTTTTTAATAGTAATTTAAATTCAGTAGAGATTTTTACCCCGCGCCATGAACGATAAAAATCGGTCATACCACCTATCATTTGAAAAATGACCAAGACCATTAGTGCCATTAACAAATAGCTATTGTCAAAAGCCATTTTGCTCATTGCACACGCAAAATCCAGACCAAGAAATATTATAAAAATATCAGTGAAGCGTTGAGCCATTGATATCAGCGATGCATTTGTTGGCGTTCCGGCTTTATTTAAATGTGCCATAATTTATCCATACATAATCAATTTTTCGGAGTTTAAATGACATCATAATCAGTTGTATGAATTATTGAAGCAATCAATGTTTACATCCTCATTTATTAGCATATCGATATAAACTATTATTTACGAAGTAAATTGCGTTAACCAAACTTTTGTAGGTATATTCTTATATTTAAATAAGAAATGTACGTATATTTACTTATATTTTCTTGTCGATTCTTTTAGTTCTAATTTTTTTAAAAATTACATCTGATTATTAGTATATATATTTTTTCTTAAACAATTACATTTCAAATCTATTCCATATTTAATAGGTTTAGTTGAATATCATCCCATTTAAAGTAGCACTTTAAGTATAAATATTTACTTAATTCGAGTGATTATCATAATATTTACGAAGGGATATTTTTTCAAAATAAATGGCAACCAATCATTTTAATTATTACGAAATATGTTCCATTTTTCAGTTACATAGTCCTTTAATTCATTTTTAAATCTTAACGTACTAAATTTTTCCGCATTTTGTCTACAGTTAGTAGCATTAATGATTCCATAATTCTTTTCAAAAGATTCAATTGCAGAAATGATCGATTCACATGTTTGTTCTTTGAAAAAAATCCCTGTAGGAAATAATGACTCCAGGCCATTAACAGTTTCTAATGCCCCACCTTTAGCAAATGCTATTACTGGAGTACCACAAGCCTGTGCCTCAACTGGAATTATTCCGAAATCCTCCTCAGCAGCGAATATAAAACCTTTCGCTTTTGTCATTTTCTCTTTAAGGATATTAAATTTTTGATACCCTAGCAATTCGACATTTGAACCTGCTGATTTTTTTATTTTGCTAAATTGTGGTCCATCTCCAATGACAACAAGCTTTTTATCTGGCATCATTTTAAATGATTCAACAATTAGATCTATTTTTTTGTATGGCACCATTCGTGAAGCTGTGAAATAATAATCGTCTTTTTCATTTTCAGTCTCAAAATCCTCAATAGCGACATTTGGATAGATAATATCAGCTTTTCTACCGTAAACCTTATTTATTCTTTTAGCGATATATTTTGAGTTAGCAATAAAATAGTCAACTCCATTAGCAGTTCTGTAATCCCATATTCTGACTTTATGCAGCAACCATCGCGTAATCCAGCTTTTAACACCTTTTTCTAAGCCTGACTCCTTGAGATACTGACTTTGAAGATCCCATGCATATCTGATTGGAGAATGACAATAACATATATGCAGCTGATTAGGGCCTGTAATAACTCCTTTCGCCACTGCATGGCTACTGCTTATGATAATATCATAGCTTGAAAGGTCGAGTTGTTCGATTGCCAACATCATTAAAGGTAAGTAATTTCTGTATTTTGTTTTCGCATAAGGTAAATTTTGAATAAATGTCGTATGAACTTTTTTATTCCTGATTATATAACGATCATCCGTGGATAAAAAATCTATTGTACTAAAAAGATCACAATCTGGAAATGTATCGATAATTGCAGAAAGAACCTTTTCTCCTCCTCCACAGACGACCAACCAATCATGTATTATCGCTACTTTTGCGTCAATCATTCATTTTCCTCAACTTGATTGTGTAATTCTAAATACAATTTATTAATATTTTTTTCATAGTTATCATAAGTGAAATCATCCTCGTTAAGCAGATAATTTTTACTTTTTTTTAAGATGAGCCCGTTAATTAATTCAGATATATTATCATTCTCATAATCAAACGTAGCAAAGTGTTCAGTTAATGACGCCATCTCTTTTAACCCCCCCTGATTTGTAACGAGACATGGTAGACCCGCAAACGCTGCTTCAATTATTGAAATTGGCGCATTTTCATACCATATAGAAGGGAGTATAAAAATATCAAAATTTCTAATCAGCTTATTAAGTTCAACCCTTTCAATATACCCATGAAATATTATATTAATATTTTTATTTAATTTTAAATTAGTAAGATTTTCTAATTCTGGGCCATTACCAAATATATGCAATTCAATGGGATCATTAAACTCCTTATGTAATTTCAGTAAAAAACTTTCAACACCCTTTTCTTTAGATAATCTCCCAAAAAAGACTAATTTTATTTTATTTTCTTCCTTTTTTGGTTCACCATCAACTTTAGGTATCAAATCAGAAGGCGTTAAAGAAATAGGATTTCTGATGACTTTTATTGGTATACTTATGCCATAATTGTGAAAAACATCTCGCAAGAAGTAACTTGGACTAATTATTGTATCTATAACAGATGCAGTTTTTAAAAGTCCATAATTAAATTTATGTTGAAATAATTTCAAAGTCGAATGAATTATTGACCTATCGTCAAACTTATTTCTATAAGAGATATTATTCTTTTTTTCATCAAAATTTCTCCTTATTCCGCCATCAAAATATTGAAGGCCGCTATTAGGACAAATGAGATGATAATCGTGAGCTGTAAATATAACTTTAAATTTTTGCTCTCTTTTAACTTTCCTTAAGGCATATAGAATACTAGGAGTTAGATAATGGTAATAATTATGAATATGAATTATATTAGGCTGGAATTTCTTCACTATTTTTTTTAAAGCCTTATAATTTTTTAAAGAAAAAACATAAGCGAAGGCTGATATTTTTGAATCACTGTAATACACTTCATTTTCGAAACCTAATTTTTCGCATGTTGAAATTGTATCACGGAAAACCGATTCTGCTCCCCCACCTTCATATTCATCTGAAATATGTAGCACTTTGATTTTTGCCATTTTTACCTTCATTCTTATGTTTATAAAGAATACTCTTGAGAAGTGGAAATCTTTTGTTGATAGTATGTTTTACAAACATTTTGAGAGTGTTACTACTGTAATTATTAAAAAGCTCTTGCAGTGATATATTCTGATTTCTATTTATTTTATCTTGGAAAAAAAGGCTTGATCTATTTCCTTTGCTCAAAAAGCAATCGTATCGTTGAAGAAATAATTCATAACCCATTTTTGCTTTTGGTGAAGTACTGATACGCCCTTCTTCATGATCGATATTAAGTTGATACGTATGGCAAGGTAATTTAAAACCTGAACCGATGGATTGCGTCAAGCGCACCCAAGCGTCATAATCTTGCCAAGCTGGAAGTGATTCATCGAAGCCATTTATCATTCTAAAAGCCTCAGTTTTGACAAAAACTTGGTTACCTACATAATTTCTATTGAATAAATGACTAAGCTCTATTTTTCCAGGTTGATGAGGCTGTCTGTAAATTCCCGTTTTGGTTTTTGTTAGTTGCCCAGCACAAAGGTAAGCATATTCTGATAACTCCTTTGCTTGAACAAATGTTTCTATCCTATCAGGTAAAAACTCGTCGTCATCATCTAATCCTGTTATATATTCTCCATCGGCGATCTGGATCATTCTATTCCTTGAATGACATGCCCCTCTCGAACTTTCATTCCGAAGAAGGATCAAATCTGAGAAGCTGTTTTTATATTTTTCATATATCTCTTCGTAATTCTTATCAGAGCCATCATCACATATTAGTACTTGTAAATTTTTATAAGTTTGCCTTTCTACGGATGCTAATGCTCTATCTAGGAAATCAGGGCGATTATAGGTTGGTATATAAATGCTAATCGATTTTTCTGCAGTCATCAGCAATTCCTTAAGAGATATGATTGATTATCTCTACATTTTTTTTCTTGAAATATTTAACATACGCCATGCCAAATAATATAAAAAATGGCACCATCTGCGCTGGCGTAGTGATACGATGTTCCGTAGCGGCGGAAAATACACATGTCCATAAAGAGAGACTCAAAGCTTTAGATAAACCAGGGTTGAATGACTTAATTTTGACAATTTTTTTATTTATTTCTGAGAAAAGCAATACGTATAATGATATGCCTAATAGACCTAATTCAGCCATTATATCTAATAAGGAGTTATGTGCATGCGAGTCTGAATGACGAGTGATGCCGCCCTCTTTAATCGCATATATATGTGGTACCACATTTATATATTCATAATAAAGATCATCATAACTCCCAAATCCCAATCCTAAAAGCGGCGAATGTAAAAAATTATCATAAGCCCGTGGCCAGAGATAATACAACCGATCAACAAAGGTCCCCGCACGTTCGAATTTAACATTGACGGACGCAGTGAAATTTGCTTCCGGGGACATATATTTTCCACTATCGACCCATGCTGGATAAGTTATATTTACAATTACTATTTGTAGAGCAAAGAAAATTGCTATTACTAGGCCTGGTCTTTTAAACTTAAATATTGAATATGCTAAAGCTCCAAAAATCGCGAGGATGCTTCCTCTTGAATCACTCATATAAAGTAGAAAACAAAAAGCTAATGTACAGCCTAATAACACTAATTTGCGGTTAACTAGATATAAACCTATTGCCATAGAAGCCATAACGGAATAGAATCCTCCAGCGGCATTATGAGATACAAATAAATAATGATGGACTCCTGCATTCTCGGCTTCAGTGGGAATTAGGATATATGCAGGGATCGAAATAACAAGAAATAAAACTAGTATTTTTTCAAGTAAACTATTTATCTCAAAATTGATTTCATATGGTAAAAATATAAAAACTAATAGGACTAAATAAGTAATAAAAAAATTCCCATCTCTTCTATAAAAATCATATTCACTAAAAGATGATGGGTTATAGGTTAAGGTTGAAAATATGATATAGATAAAAAGGCCTAAAAGATAAAACTCAATCTTTTTAAAACGTAATCCATGATCTCGATAAAATATCTCTATAAGAGCTAATGGTAAAAAGAGTAGGACAGTTAAGCTGAAAGGCACATAATTTGTGACTGAACATATTAGCGAAAATAATATTATATAGCGTATAAAAATTTTCACATTTTATCCTCGCAACCTCAATACATCAAGGCTTGGAATCATTTTCAGTCTACTAGTTGCGTCAAGTTTGGTGTACGAAAATGTCACTTTCATTTAATCAGACCCTATGTTTGCTTTTTATTATTTCAGGCAATTTCGTATTTATTTTAAAATGTTATAAATCCTTGCCATCACTGTCTTTTTTAGACTGATAATCATATTCGTAATAACCATAACTTTCATTACCATAATAGCTAGCAGCACGTTTCATTACAACGTTCAAGATGACACCTTTGATCATAATTCCATTCTGTTCAAATCGTTTTAAGCTTGCTTGTACTTGTTTCACGGTATTATCTTCAAATTTTGCTACTAAAAGTGATGTCCCACAGAGGCTGCCTATTATCGCACCATCGGTTACAGCCAGAATAGGAGGCGTATCTATAACAATAATATCAAAATGTGTTTCAGCCCATGCAAGTAATTCAGCTAATCTTTTTCCCATGAGCAACTCTGATGGATTCGGAGGAACTTGACCTCGTGTTAAGATTCTTAAAGTTTCTACATTTTCAATACTTTGTAGTCCATCGCCATTGGCAGCAAGACCAGATAGAATTGTTGAAAGCCCTATTTTGTTGCTTAAATTACCGAATGATTGATGAATAAAACCTTTTCTCAAATCACCATCTATGAGTAATACTTTTTTGCCTGTTTGCGCAAGTACAACTGCGAGATTCGAACTGACGAATGATTTGCCGATAGAAGGGCTTACCCCAGAAATCATTAGAGCCTTGTTTTTTGCTTCCATCATTGCAAAATGTAAACTCGTCCTAAGGCTTCGGATAGCTTCAACGGCCAGATCAGTTGGATTACCTAGTGCCAAAACTTCGATCTTTGCATTCTTATGGCGTTGGCTAGCCAGCCTTAATTTCTCATCATGCGATTTCTGCCATTCTGATAGTGGTATACTTGCATAGACATTCATTCCTAGTGCTTCTAGTACTGCGGGTCCTTCGATACCTCGATGGAATGCTTTTCTAACTAAGCACAATGCAATAGCAACTAAGAAGCCTAAAAATGTGAACAAAATTATTATAATTGCCTTTTTAGGAGATATTGGCGCAAGTCTTGTCATTGCTTGATCAATGATCCTAACATTGCCCACAGCGCTTGCTTTTGCAATTTGCAATTCTTGTTCTTTATTAAGTAATTGCATGAAAACTTGTTGTCCCACTTCAACGTCGCGAGTCAATGTTACAATTTCTTGTTGTGTTTTTGGCAATCCCGATATGCTTTTATTGAGCTGTTCCTTTTCGTCTGAAAGGATCTTTTTCTTTTCTATAAGGGCCTTATAAGCGGGATGATCTTTTGTGTATAGTTTAGATATATCCGTTTCTTTAAAAGTCAGTTCATTAAGTTCTGAGTCGAGTTGTACTATCGTATCCAGTAATGATTTTGACTGTAATGACATGTCGACAGAATTATTCGTTTGACGAAAATCGTTCAGTTTATTTTCTGCGACTGTCAAACTATTTTTTACAATAGGCATTTGCTCATGAATAAATTCCAGACTTTTTTCAGCCACCTCTGTCTTTCTTTGAACATTTTGCAGGACATAATTTACTGAAATGCTATTCAATACTTCAGTGGCTTTTTCGGGATCAGAGTTATCGTAGCTTAACCCCAACATTCCCGTATTTTTGCCTTTATCTGCAACAGTTAATGCACCAAGTAACTCATTGTATATGTTTAGGAAATGGCGTTTAGTTAAAACAAATTGCGCACCAGCAGAGGCATTGATATTGTTTATATTAAGCACTATCCCTTTCGAGTGCACCAACTCGTCCTTATTTCCATATAGAAGTATTTCGCCATCTTTTTCTAATGTATATCTATTTTTATCTAGGACCTTTATTATAAAAGGCTGATTAATATAATTGTCAGGTACAGAAAAAGTAGCAATACTCACTGAATCGTTATTCGATTTTGATAATTTTGCGAACCATCCACCTATTATGGGAGGTGAATATTTTCTTTTTATCTCATCTTCAAGATCTAAATCTTTAATAGTTTTACCTATTACTAGCCTAGATTGCACTAAGACTGTTTCAGTATCGGAAGTCGGCGCTGCCCCTCCAGGAAAAACGCTGTTCAAATTATCTAAGATGGAAGATTCCGGTGTTCCCTCAACCTGAATTAATGCATCAGAACGATAAATCGGGGTGACAAGAACGCAATACATAATAGCTAAAATCGCGAATATTATGGTAATCGACAAAATGAGCCATTTGTTATCAACTAAGGTGCCGAAAATTCGCCCTAAATCTATCTCATCAGGGTTATCAGTGGATAACGCCAGTTTATTAGTGTCACTCATTACATTCCTTGATTATCGTTTGAGTGCTTGAGCCCATTTAAGTGCTGCGGAATCAAGCAATTGGTAGACAAATCTGAAGATTTCTTCGCTTTTTCTATAGGGATCCGGAATTTCACGTTTACCGAGCCAATGCCCATAGAGCATGATCTTTCCTCGCGCTTCTGGAGCAATCCGACACACTGCATCAAAATGCTCCTGTTCCATTACGAGGATCAATTCATTTTTTGTGCACATTTCCGCCGTCAATTGCTTAGCAACGTGACCATTCAAACTCAGGCTGTTTTCCTTGGCAATTTTTTCCGCTTTTATGTCAGCCGCATGTCCTACAACTGCACTGATGCCAGCTGAAGTGATGCTACTTGTTGGTGAATATTTCATCAGCAATCTTTCACCTGTAGGTGACCTACAAATGTTGCCTACACATACTACAAGTATTTTTCCTAGCATTACTTAGTTCCATGCTCCGGCATTACGTCCGCCATCGGATACGTTACGAACTCCGCTTATTGTCGGTACCAATTGACCGATAACGCGATTCCATCTCGTTATTGGAGCTGTAGTTACGTAGACCATATCATATGGTTGTAATCGAAACTCAGTTCCGAGGATAAGAGACGTCGCATCAGACAGATCCAGCTGATAAACATTTGCTAATTTACTACCCGGCCCACTATTTCTTATTGGGCGAATGACGAAAATACCCGTAGCATCGGCCGTCGTTTGGCTTATCCCTTCTGCGTTACCTAGCGCTTCAGTTAGAGTCATGCCACTGCGATCCATTTTAAGAGTTGTTTGTTTAGTTACTTCACCCATCACGAACACTTTTAAATCATCATTGCGCGGAACAAACAAAATATCACCAGGATAAAGTAGATGATTTTGTTGTAAATCACCATTTTGCATTAGAGCCTGTAATGAGATAGATTGCCCTTTACCATTGTGAGTAAGAATCACATTTCGCCAATCTGCGTCTCCGCTCAGACCTCCCGCATTATTGATAGCATCCAGTATGGTCAGCGGGACATTAGTAATAGGTTGCTCCCCTGATTTACTCACTTCCCCAGTCACATAAGCTTTCTGTGATCTGAAGGTCGCAATGCTTACATCTACCTGCGGACTTTCTATAAATTGCGCGAGTCGGCTGGTAATATCTGACCGAATTTCAGTTACAGTCCTTCCGACGACGTTAACTTTACCTATATAAGGATAAAAGATAGTCCCATCTGCATGTACCCAGTTTCCGGCATCGCTAGCGCTACGAAAAGTACCCGAGGGTGTCGTCAACTCTGGATGATCATAAACCGTAACACTAAGCACATCTCCAACCCCAACTCGATACTCATAGTTCTGTAGTTCACGATCTAGTTGACTATTGTTTTGAGCGACAATAGGTTTGGTGCGTAGTTGTTCGATAAGCGAGGGCGTCATAGCAAAAACATTCACATACTTGCCAATATCAAAATCCGAATCATCTGATTTTATTACTGTTTTGCCACGCGTTGTCATATTTGAACCAGGTACAACTGTACATCCGCTAATCAAGACAACCGACACCAAAAGCGGCATCAACTTAAGTTTTGTTTTCATCATTGAGTTATCATCACTATCGCTGTTGCTCGAGTAAAAAGCGTATCCAAGTCTTTGGTATCGCCTTACGCAAGGATGTTAATGCCAAAAAAAAGCCCCAAAACTTAGCGCTGTTCATCTTTTCACTTACTATGCCCTGTCTGTACGCCATCATGGTCTCACTGCGCAACGCATATCACTTAAGTAGTGGTACAACTAATTGACCAAAAATAGCAGATAAATTCAACTATAAACCTGATCATTCTGCACATATTTGATTAAGTATTCATTTATGCAAAGGTTCATCATCGCCTTACACCATGTTCAGCATAGAGAATAGTCGCTTGTATTGAGGAATGCTGGATTTGTCAGCAAAAATCAGCAGAATTTCTGCTTAGTAACAAATTTATTTATCACTAAAGCTTTTACCCCGTTGGCCGATACAGATGAGCATCTCATTCCAGTCAGAGAATAGGTCATTTTTTAGCCAATATTGAGACTTTATGTACTACCGTAAAACCGAAGCCATAACACATTGCCAATCGACGGCATTGTCATGACACGCACGTTTATCGGTTGACTGATCAGATCACAGTGTGATTACCGGTCCGTTTGAGGCTGGGGGATATACTTGTGCCTTGGTTACGTAAAAACACGCTACCGCCCTTGGCTTGTAGCTACCAATGCACTGTTGGTCTTTTTTATCGGGTTCCGGTCTTTTTTGGGTCCAAAACTTCAGGGGTTCACGTGTCTTTGTGCGCGGTCAGTCACAAAACCGCACTTTCCATGCCTATCTTTTGACCAAAAACAATATAATTGGCACAACATATGCCTCATCATTGTTATACTAATTATTAATTATCTCTTTACAAGGTTTCGATGACCCCTGCGCCACGTTTTAGGAATAAGACTACCCTCAGGTTTGTTGCGCCAAGACGACAATTGCCTATAATTTCACCACTTCCGCGGTTTATGCTTGCGATCTGCTTGAGAAATAACAATTTCTTATCCAGCATACTCTTTGAGCGATGCGCATCCATTTAGCAGGTTATTAACATTAATAAAGCAACTAGATAATAACCAGTTTGAGTTAGTTCAACCTTCAAGTCAGTGATAGGTGTTGCATATTAATTAATGACGCTAATGTTTTGTCCATATATCATTTTTATCCTTTTGTAGCTCCATCACCCCTCTGCTATCGCCGCTGGATGTAATGATCGGTTGAGTTTTGCCGCGTTACCTCCCATCATTCCCCTGAAACAGTCATTGTTATAGGTAAAGTAACGATTATGGAATGGATCGCCGATCCGACGATTTGGGCAGGCCTGGCGACGCTTATCGTGCTGGAGCTGGTGTTGGGCATCGACAATCTGGTGTTTATCGCCATCCTGGCGGAGAAGCTGCCGCCGAGCCTGCGGGATCGGGCAAGGATAGTGGGCCTGGCGTTTGCGCTGCTGATGCGTTTGGTGCTGCTGGCGTCGATGTCCTGGCTGGTGTCGTTGACCGCACCGCTGTTTAGCGTCTCCGGACACCCCTTTAGCGCCCGCGACCTTATTATGCTGGCCGGTGGTGTGTTTTTGATCTTCAAAGCCACCATGGAGCTTAACGAGCGTCTGGAAGGCAAGGATGAAGAGACGCAGACACAGCGCAAGGGCGCGCGCTTTTGGCCGGTCGTCACGCAAATCGTGATCCTGGATGCGGTGTTCTCCATAGATTCGGTGATTACCGCGGTGGGCATGGTGGATCAGCTGGCGGTGATGATGGCGGCGGTGGCGGTGGCCATTGGCGTGATGATGCTGGCCAGCAAGACGCTGACCCGTTTTATCAACGCCCATCCCACCATTGTGATCCTGTGTTTAAGTTTTCTGCTGATGATTGGTTTTAGCCTGGTGGCGGATGGCTTTGGTTATCATATTCCCAAAGGCTATCTGTACGCCGCCATCGGCTTCTCGGTGGCCATAGAGGCGTTGAACCAGCTAGCGCAGTTTAACCGGCGGCGGTTTTTATCTTCCAGCGTGCCGTTGCGCCAGCGTACCGCCGAGGCGGTGCTGCGCATGCTGAACGGCAAACACGAAGAAGCGCAGCTGGACGCGCAGACCTCCTCTCTGATTGCCGACAGCGACGGCGAGGGCCAGGAGGTGTTTAACGAGCAGGAGCGGCGCATGATTGAACGGGTGTTGGGCATGGCCCAGCGCACCGTAAGCAGCGTGATGACCTCGCGTCATGATATCGAGCATATCGATTTGCGCGATCCGCCCGAGGTGATAATCCCGCTGCTGGAAAATAACCAGCATACGCGGCTGGTGATTACCGAGGACAGCGCGTCCAATGAGCCGTTGGGCGTGGTGCACGTTATCGACCTGCTAACCCAGCAGTTGCGCAATGAGCCGCTGAATCTGCGCGCGCTGATCCGCCAGCCGCTGGTGTTTCCCGAACAGCTGTCGCTGCTGCTGGCGCTGGAGCAGTTTCGCGAGGCGCATACCCATTTTGCGTTTATCGTCGATGAGTTCGGGTCGGTGGAAGGTATTATCACCCTGAGCGATGTGATGGAGACCATTGCCGGCAACCTGCCGCTGGAAAACGAAGAAATCGACCCGCGCCATGATATCGTGCAGCATGATGACGGCACCCTGACGGTGAATGGGTACCTGCCGCTGGAGGATTTGGTCGGCTATATCGGTATTCCGCTGGAAGAGCGGCGGGAATACCATACCCTGGCGGGATTGCTGATGGAGCATACGCAGGCGATCCCCAAGGAAGGCGATACCTTGAGTATTGATAATTATCTGTTTGAGATTCTGGAAGTAGAGAGCCACCGGATATTAAAGGTACGCATCACCCCCGAAACCTTACCTGAATACGAAGTCTGAGAATACGCGGCGGCGCGGGGGCTTAGCCATGACAAGCCTTAGGCCCCCGCGTTCCGTTAGTCCCCTGCCCCGTTACAGCTTATCCAGCAGTTTTTGCACGTTTTTGTTCTGCGGGTGATCCTGGTTTTTCTGCGCCCAGGCGTCCAGGCGTTTCTTTAGCTCGTCCTGCAAGCGGTCTCGCAGCAACTGGTCGACGTGCAGCTGATAGCTGAGGCTGTCCCAGGGGCCGTAGACGCGCAGCGGGATGGCGGTATTGACCAGCGCCTCGGTCAGCTGCGGCTCGCCTTGCCAGCCCTTAAGCACCCGGATATTGAGGTTCACGTCGCACTGCCTGCCGGGCAGGTCGAGCACGCCGGTGCCGGCAAGCGACATCAGGTCCGAGTCTCCCGCCAGATTGTTCAGCCGCAGATTGCCCCGCTCGAGCGTGGCGTCGGCGGTAAGCTGTTTTACCGCTGAGTAGGTCTCGTTGCGCTCTTGCGCCGTGACATTATTATTGGTGCGCTCGACGGCCCGTTGAATCAGCTGTTGGATATTCAATCCTTCCAGGCGGGCATCATCGAGCTGCATCCGGCCTTTGCCGCTCCAGTTTTCGGCAAAATCCCGGAAACTGAAGGTCTGCCCGGTCAATTGCCCGTCCACGGATAGCCGGCCGGTCAGGGTCTGCGGCAGGGCAAATGCCTGCAGCAGCGGTCCCAGCGCCACCTGTTTTAAGCTTGGGTTTAATTCAAAACGGGGCCTGGCGCCGGTGGTATCCACCGTGCCCGGCAGGCTGAATTCGCCGTCGCCCAGTTTTCCGCCCAGGGTATTGATCGACAGATGGTCGCGGCGGTTATCCGCCTGGGTTTTAAAGCCGGTGATATTGAGCCCGTGGTAGATAACCTGATCCGCCGTCAGGTTTAGCTGGCCGTTGAAATCATTCAATACCGCCAGCGGCTGTTCCTCTTTACCGATGGCGGCGATCACCGGCTTGGCGCTGTGGCGATGGCTTTGCGTGTCATTGCCGCCGCCGGCGTTGATGCCCAGCAGCGTGTCCAGGTTCAGGCGCTTGGCGGTGAGGTCGAGCTGATAAACCGGCGCGTCGCCCAGTTTGGCGCTGGCCTGGCCCGCCAGCTCGCTGTCGTTGGCGCTGAAGGACATGTTGCTTAATTCGACGGTCTGGTTGGTGGCGGAATAGTCGGCGCTGAATTTACCCTGCCCTTTGATGCCCTCGGCCGGTAACCCTTGGCCGTGGAGTTCATAGTTAAAACGGTCAAGGCTGGCGGCCAGCTGGCGCGGGTAGTGGCTCAGGTCAGCTTTGCCGCTGAGGGAGACCGCCACGTCGCGCTGATCGCGGTTAATGCGGCTGGAGAAGGTGATATTGGCCAGCCGCGCCGCCGTTTGCTCCACATCCAGGTTGAAATCGCGCAGGTTGATTTGTTCGTTTGGCTCCCGTTGCCAGATAAGCAGGCTGTCGGTCACCTTTAAACTGGCGATATCGTAGGACCATCCTGAGTGCGGCGTCAGGTCGGGCGTGCCGGCGGGCGCAATGGGCGCATTTTCCGGCCGGCGGGCTTCGCTGTCGGGCGTGATGGTAATGACGGCCCCCTTCAGCAGTACCTGTTTTACCGAGAGCTGATGGGACAGCAGCGGCCAGAGCTGGACATCAAGGCGCATATTTTCGGCGCTGACCACCGGCACGGCGGCGCCGGGCGCGGTGAGCGTCATGCGTCCGGCCAGGATGCTGAGCTGCGGCCAGACGTGCCAGCGCAGATCGCCGTCCAGGCGCAGCCGGTAGCCGCTGCGCTGCTCAACCTTGGTGACCATATAATTACGAAAGTCATTGGGATTGATCAGCAACACCAGCGCAGTAGTGCCTGCCACCAAAACCGCCAGCAAAATAACCAGCGTCGTCAGAAATCGTCTCATGCCATCCTCAAAAAAGTCTGCGCCATACAGTTCGTCTGACGGAATTAATCCTCATCAATCCGGCTGGCCACCGCGCCCTGTTGGTTGCGGTACTTCGCATCCTCGCGGCGATTATACGGCCGCGCGGCATGGCCGCTCAGCGGCTCGAAACTCAGCGCGCCGATAAGCATGCCCGGACGCAGCGCCAGCGGCAGCTTACCTGAATTATAGAACTCCAGCACGATCCTACCCTGCCAGCCGGGATCGATGCGGTGCGCGGTCACATGCACCATCAGCCCGAGGCGCGCCAGGGACGAGCGGCCGTCCAGCCAGCCGACCAGGTTATCCGGCAGGGTGACTGATTCAAGGGTGACCGCCAGCGCCAGTTCGGCGGGATGCAAAAAGAAGGCGCCGCCTTCCGGCAACACGATTTCATCGCTCATGACGCGATCGAGCGCGGCCGAGACTTCTTCCTTAGGGCCGCTGAGGTCGATAAAGGCCGCGGTATGGCCCTGGAACACCCGGAACTGATTGCCCAGGCGCACATCGACCGTGGCGCCGTTAATCCGTTCCACCGGCGGACGCGGGCTGATATCCAGCCTGCCGTCGTCCAGCCAAGCTTCAATATCGCTGTCGCACAGTCTCATCGTTATTTCTCCATAAGCGTTCTGGGGGTCGTAGCGCCGGCGGCGCCGTGAACCCTACCCGCCTGCGTTAGGGGGATTATTCAAAAAACTGACTGATTTTTGCCTTCAGGATATCGATGGCAATACGGTTCTTTCCCCCGCGGGGTACAATAATATCGGCGTATTGCTTGGAAGGCTCGATAAACTGCAGGAACATCGGGCGTACCGTTTTCTGATATTGCTCCATCACCGAATCCATGGCGCGGCCCCGTTCGTTGACGTCGCGCTTCATGCGCCGCAACAGGCAGATATCCAGCGGCGTATCGACGAAAATCGAAAAATTCATTTCCGTGCGCAGCCGCAGGTCGGTCAGCAGCAGTATGCCTTCCAGGATAATCACCTTCTTGGGACGCAGATGGATGGTCTCAGGCCGGCGGGTGTGCTCGACATAGCTGTAGACCGGCATTTCGATGGCCTGGCCCGCCTTGAGCATCTGCAGATGCTGGAACAGCAGGCTGTGATCCATGGCGCTGGGATGATCATAATTGGTCTTGACCCGCTCGCTCATGGTCAGGTGGCTTTGATCCTGATAATAGCTGTCTTCTGGGATAATGCCGATATGTTCGTCGCCGACCTGCTCACAAAGTTCCTGGTACAACGTGCTGGCTATCAGGCTTTTCCCGGAGGCGGAGGCGCCGGCGATGCCGATAATGACGCACTGGTGAGGCTTGTCAGTCATACAATAAATGGCCTGGTGTTATAAAGATGAAGGGCTGCGCCGGGGCGCATTTGACGCGGCAATTATAGAGTGCGGGAGAAACGGATGCCAGCAATAGCGTTTATCTGACGTGGCTTTACGCGGTTTAGACCGATGATTACCGCGATTTATGTCACACTTTTAAGATAATTCATGCTGGAGAGGGGCCGGAAGTTTGCGTAAGGTATATACAGTGGCATTTTTAATCTACTTTCGAGCGGTATTGGATGAATTGGCATTGGTTGACGTTTTTTGGCGATAGCATGCTGTTGCTGCCCTGCGCGGTTATTATCGTTATGTTGCTGCTGTGGAAAGCCGATACCCGGCGCACCAGCCTGCAGTGGCTGCTGCTGTTCGCTACCGCGGGCGCCGTGGTCGTGATATCGAAACTGGCTTTTATGGGCTGGGGCGTCGGCAGCAGAATGTATGATTTTACCGGTTTCAGCGGCCATTCGGCGCTCTCCGCCAGTATCTGGCCGGTGATGATCTGGATTTTGACCAGCCGCGCCTCCCGCGGCTGGCGGCTGGCGGCGGTGTGTTTCGGTTATCTGCTGGCGCTGGCCGTGGGATTTTCCCGCGTGGTTATTCATGCCCATTCGGTTTCCGAGGTGATCGCCGGGCTGGCCTTGGGTTTTACCATCAGTACCTCGTTCCTGCTGATGCAGTATTCCCGCCGGACCGCTATCCGCCCCCTCTCCTACGGGCAACTGAGCGCGGTGCTGCTGCTGCCGCTGCTGCTGGTCGTCCAGGGGAAAAAAGCGCCGACCCAGGGATTGCTGGAGCAGATAGCCTTGACGGTGGCGCCCATCGAGCGGGTGTATACGCGCGCGGATTTGCACGGCAAGGGGCGGCTGGCGTTGCCGGATACCGTGCAGATCACCCCGCAGTAAGCCCTTTATCCGCTATGAAGCCCATGGCCGCATCGCCCTGGGCGGCCTGTTGCAATGCCGTTTATTCCACGTGTTCTCAGCATGAAATGCGGCTTTCATGCCACCTCGCCCGCCGGCGCTGCAGCGGCGGCAGGGTATTTCACGTTCCCTTCTGGGGTATCGGCGCGCCGTTTCATTCTTCTTCCCTGTTTATGCCTGTTCGCATCCCAGGAATTCCCCGCTGGTAATTAAATCGTGATCCGCTTCAAATTTTTATCATGAGGTGATAGATCGCCGATGGAACCGGTTCCATACTCTTCTCAGCGTATTTGCCGCGCCGGCTGCCAGGTTAGCCCTGTCCGCGCCCGCCCGGATGCCACCCTGTATTGATGTCTTGAGGAGTATCTTTTATGTCCAGCAACCCTATTCCTACTGACTACGACCAGACCCTGGACGTGGTGACCTTCGGCGAAGCGATGGCCATGTTTGTCGCCACCGCCGGCGGCGAATTGCACACGGTGAGCCAATATGTCCGCCGCGCGGCCGGCGCCGAACTGAATGTCGCTATCGGCCTGGCGCGCCTGGGGCTGAAATCCGGCTGGGTGAGCCGTCTGGGCAACGATTCTTTCGGACGTTTTATTCTGGATACCCTTGATGCGGAGCAGGTGGACCGCCGTGCGGTCACCCTGGATACGGCCTACCCTACCGGCTTTCAGCTGAAATCCAAAGCGGAGGATGGAACCGATCCCACCGTTGAGTACTTCCGTAAGGGCTCGGCCGCCAGCCGGCTCTCCATGGCGGATTTTGATGAGCAATACTTCGGCGGCGCCCGGCATCTGCATCTCAGCGGCGTGGCGGCGGCGCTGTCGCCGGAATCTTATCAGCTGGCCGCCCATGCGGCGCAGTGGATGAGGCAGCGCGGCAAGACTATCTCCTTTGACCCCAACCTGCGCCCGGTGTTATGGCGCTCGAGGGAAGAGATGGTATCCCGCCTGAATGCGCTGGCGTTCAGCGCGGATTATGTGCTGCCGGGAATTAAGGAAGGCCTGATCCTGACCGGCCACGAAAGTCCTGAGGCGATTGCGGATTTTTACCTGGCGCACGGCGTGCGGGCGGTGGTGATCAAGACCGGCGCGGACGGCGCGTATTATAAAACCGACGCCGGTGCTGAGGGCGTTGTGCCTGCGGTGCGGGTGGTTAACGTGGTGGATACCGTGGGCGCCGGCGACGGTTTTGCGGTGGGCGTGGTTAGCGCCCTGCTGGAGGGGCTGACGCTTGATGAGGCGATTGTGCGCGGCAACCATATCGGCGCGCTGGCCATCCAGGTTATCGGCGACAGCGAAGGATTGCCGGATCGCCGGCAGCTGGCGCGGGCCATGGCGGGTAGCACCACCGGCGCACTGACGGCGTAAAGGACGTCACCAGACCGCGCGATACGCCGTGCGGCTGCCGGAGGTAATGCACCTGCGGGTCAAACCGGCCCCACCGTCGCGCCCCTGCCGCCGGGCAGGCGCCGCTGTGCCCCGGGAGCTGCCCGGGGCAGAGACATACGGCTCCGTCCGGCAATCCGGGCGCGGCTGATAACCAATTGCAAAAGGAATCGTTATGAAACCCAACGTCGTCCTGTATAAAACTATTCCCGCCGATCAACTGGCGCGGCTGCAGGCTGCTTTTAACCTGACCCGATTCGACAGCATCACCGACGCCAACCGGCAAGAGGTCATAGCCTCTCTGCGCCATGCGCAGGGCCTGATCGGCGCCAGCCATCCCATCGGCAACGAACTGCTTGATGCCGCGCCCGGATTGCGCGCCATTTCCACCATTTCGGTGGGCTATGATCAGTTCAGCGTGCCGGAACTGACGCGCCGGGGCATTACCCTGATGCATACCCCGGGCGTATTGACCGAAACCACCGCCGACACCATTTTCACCCTGATCCTGACCAGCGCCCGGCGCGCCGTGGAGCTGGCGGAGCTGGTGAAGCGCGGGGAATGGCGGCGCAGCATCGGCGAGGAATATTACGGCACCGACGTCAACGGCAAGACCATCGGCATCCTCGGCATGGGCCGTATCGGGTATGCGGTGGCCAAACGCGCGCATCTGGGATTCGGCATGCCGGTGATGTATTACAATGATAAGGTGAACGAACAGGCGGAGAGCCTGCTCCATGCCCGCCGCGCTACCCTGGATCAGGTGCTGGCCGAGGCGGATTTTGTCTGCGTGGTGCTGCCGCTATTGCCGGAAACCGAGAAATTGATCGGGTACGCCGAAATCAGCAAGATGAAGCCGGGCGCCATCCTGATTAACGGTTCGCGCGGTAAAATCATCAATGAGCCGGAGCTGATACGCGCCCTGCAAGACGGCGTGATACGCGGCGCCGGGCTGGATGTGTTCGAGCAGGAGCCGCTGCCGGCCACCTCGCCGCTCCTGGCGCTGCCCAACGTGGTGGCGCTGCCGCATATCGGTTCGGCAACGCATGAAACACGCCACGCCATGGTGGCCTGCGCGGTGGACAACCTGATTGCCGCGCTGGCGGGCGATGTGACTCAAAACTGCGTTAATCCTGGGGCGTTGCGCAACGTGGCAGCTACTGGCAATGAATTTAAGGGAATGTAACGACAATCCCGATCAATCCCCGCCCCTGGCGGCGGGGCAACTGGCCGTCACAGCCAGGGATTTAATAACGTTACGCCGGTTAATCCGAAATCTTTCGTGTTGCGGGTAACAAGCGTAAGACGGTTCGTTATGGCGGTTGCTGCGATTAATGAGTCTGTCATACATTTAGGGTCAGGGACATGCATTTTGGCACAGCATAGCGCTACAGCGGCATCAACTGCCAGGATCCTGTCATGAAAACCTTTTATTACTGTATGCTCAAACCAAGACCGCAATTTGACCGCTTGCGTTAAATCTTTCCTTTCTTTTAGTAAGATACCTTTTTCAATTTCCATAATAACTAATGCGGAAGTATACATTTCATAGTGTTCGTTACTTGCCGCCCATTCCCTGACGTTGGGATCAGCTTTATCCCCCTTAAAAAGCTCGGATATCACATTGGTATCTAACAGAAACATATTAAAACTCAACAGGCCTTGCTTGAATGTGCGCGCGTTCCGTTTCTAGATCGAACGATTCACCATCGGGGGGAGACAGCGCGTCAAGAATACTTTTACGCCCCCCCGTGATACTGCGGTAGGCTTCTTCGCTCAGCAGAACATGGGTTATTTTGTTGCGGGATTTTATAAACACCGGACCTTTGACAGCATCCCGTTTTGCTTTGGTAATGTTTTGATTGAGTTCCCGACTTGATATGTAGGTTACGCTCATCTTATCACCCCCTCATAACACAGCGTATGTAGTAACATTACTACATTACCGTTACCCGGGCAAGTAAGGAAGATAGCCTCACCGGCGACGTCAAGGGCAGGAACCGTGGGTCCGGCACGTCATCCATTTTTATCACCCCGTGCCGGCCATAACACATAAGCAGGATTATTCTGCCCTTATAATGCCTTAAACGATATCTCGGTGGGGATAACCTCGCCCTGCCAGTACAGCTGCGCCGCCACCTGTCCCGCCAGTTGGCGGTAGAGCTCGGTGAACTCGCTGTCCGGCCGGCTGACCACCGTCGGCTGGCCACGGTCCAGATCTTCGCGTAGGCTGATATGCAGCGGCAGTTGCCCCAGCAGCGCGCAGTGGTACTGCTCGGCGAGTTTTTCGGCGCCGCCGGTACCGAAGATGGCCTCCAGATGGCCGCAGTGGCTGCAGATATGCACGCTCATGTTTTCCACGATGCCGAGCACCGGCACGCCGACTTTTTCAAACATCACGATACCTTTGCGCGCGTCGGCCAGCGCGATATCCTGCGGCGTGGTCACCACCAGCGCGCCGGTGACCGGGATATTCTGCGCCAGCGTCAGTTGGATATCGCCGGTGCCCGGAGGCATATCCAGCACCAGGTAATCCAGCTCCGGCCACAGGGTGTCGTTAAGCAGCTGCAGCAGCGCCTTGCTGGCCATCGGCCCGCGCCAGACCATGGCGTTATCTTCCGTTACCATATACCCGATGGAGTTGGTGGCCAGGCCGTGCGCCATGATGGGGGCCATATGCTGGCCGTCCGGCGACGTGGGGCGTTCCTCGGTGGTGCCGAGCATGGCGGGAATCGACGGGCCGTAGATATCCGCGTCCAGCAGGCCGACGCGGGCGCCCTCGGCGGCCAGCGCCAGCGCCAGGTTAACCGCGGTGCTGGATTTGCCGACGCCGCCCTTGCCGGAGCTGACGGCAATCAGGTTGCGCACGTTTTTTACCCCGGGTTGATCCTTGACCCGCTTGAGCGTGGCGATATTGTGGGCCAGCGTCCAGTCGATGGCCCGCGCCCCGGTGACGCGCAGCAGGTCCGCGCTGGCGGATTCCTTCAGCTCCTCAAAGGCGCTGTGCCAGGCGAAGGGCATGATTAGTTCGATATGCAGCGTGCCGTCCAGCAGCGCGCAGTGGTTCAGCGCCTTGAGTTCGGCCAGGCCGCGTTTGAGCGTGGGGTGCTTGAAGCGGGCGAGCACCTTGGCGACCTGGGCGCGCAGCACCTCGGGAGTAGACTGTTCGGGTGATGGAGGATTCATCACGGCTCCTTAATTTCTCATTCTGGGGGTGGTAACCGATGCCCATAGCATAACAGAACTGGCGGCGCTTGTTTACGTGAGGTGTCGCTATCGGTTACCATCGAAACTCTTTATTTCATCTGATAAAAGCACATTCCCAACATGACTCAAGTCGCGAAAAAAATATTGGTAACCTGTGCGTTACCATACGCTAACGGTTCAATTCATCTCGGCCATATGCTGGAGCATATCCAGGCAGATATTTGGGTCCGTTTTCAGCGAATGCGCGGCAATCAGGTTTATTTCATCTGCGCTGATGACGCGCACGGCACGCCGATCATGCTTAAGGCCCAGCAGCTCGGCATCGCGCCGGAAAAAATGATCGATGAAGTGAACCAGGAGCATCAGAAGGATTTTGCCGGTTTCGGCGTCAGCTATGATAACTACCACTCGACGCACAGTGATGAAAACCGCGAGCTGTCGACGCTGATTTACCATCGGCTGAAAGATAACGGCTATATCAAGACCCGCACCATTTCCCAGTTGTTCGACCCGGAAAAAGAAATGTTCCTGCCGGACCGGTTTGTCAAGGGCACCTGCCCGAAGTGCAAATCCCCCGATCAGTACGGCGACAACTGCGAAGTGTGCGGCGCCACCTACAGCCCGACCGATTTAATCGATCCTAAATCGGCGGTGTCCGGCGCCACGCCGGTGATGAAGGAGTCGGAACACTTCTTCTTCGACCTGCCGGCCTTCAGCGATATGCTGAAAGCCTGGACCCGCTCCGGCGCGCTGCAGGAGCAGGTGGCCAACAAAATGCAGGAATGGTTTGAATCCGGCCTGCAGCAGTGGGATATCTCCCGCGACGCGCCCTACTTCGGCTTTGAAGTGCCGGACGCGCCGGGCAAGTATTTCTACGTCTGGCTGGACGCGCCCATCGGTTATATGGGGTCGTTCAAGAACCTGTGCGACAAACGCGGCGACATTGATTTCAACGAATACTGGCGCGTGGGTTCCGATGCCGAGCTGTATCATTTTATCGGCAAGGATATCGTCTATTTCCATAGCCTGTTCTGGCCGGCGATGCTTGAAGGCAGCGATTTCCGCAAGCCGACCAATTTGTTTGTCCACGGCTATGTGACGGTGAACGGCGCCAAGATGTCGAAATCGCGCGGTACCTTTATTAAGGCCAGCACCTATCTTAAGCATCTTGACGCGGATTGCCTGCGTTATTATTACGCCGCCAAGCTGTCGTCGCATATCGACGACATCGACCTGAACCTGGAAGACTTCGTCCAGCGGGTTAACGCCGATATCGTCAATAAGGTGGTTAACCTGGCCTCGCGCAACGCCGGTTTTATCGCCAAGCGCTTTGACGGCCGTCTGGCCGATACCCTGGCTGACCCGGCGCTGTACCAGACCTTTACCGATGCCGCCGTCGGCATCGCCGAGGCGTTCAATGCCCGTGAATCCTCGCGCGCCATCCGCGAAATCATGGCGCTGGCCGACCTGGCCAACCGCTATGTGGACGAGCAGGCGCCCTGGGTGGTGGCGAAAGCGGAGGGACGCGAGGGGGATCTGCAGGACATCTGCTCAATGGGCATTAACCTGTTCCGCGTGCTGATGACCTATCTCAAGCCGGTGCTGCCGTCGCTGGCGGAACGCGCCGAGGCGTTCCTGAACGTGCGGCTTGACTGGGACGGCATCCACACGCCGCTCACGGGCCATAGGGTTACGACCTTCAAGGCGCTGTTCAGCCGTATCGATCCCGCGCACGTGGCGAATATGGTTAACGAATCCAGGGAAGAAGCGGATGCCGCCGGCGCCAAGGCCGCCGTCGCCGGTCCGCTGGCGGATGAGCCGCTGCTTGAGACCATCGCCTTTGACGATTTCGCCAAGGTGGATATGCGCATTGCGCTTATCAAGCGCGCCGAGCTGGTGGATGGATCGGATAAGCTGCTGAAGCTGACGTTGGATATCGGCGGCGAAACCCGCCAGGTGTTTTCCGGCATCCGCGCGGCCTATCCCGATCCGCAGGCGCTGGAGGGCCGCCTGACGGTGATGGTGGCCAACCTGGCGCCGCGCAAGATGCGGTTTGGCGTTTCCCAGGGCATGGTGATGGCGGCGGGACCGGGCGGCAGCGACATATTCCTGCTTAGCCCCGACGCCGGCGCCCTGCCGGGCATGGCGGTTAAATAATTCCTTAAGCAAGGTGTAAAACCGGGTCGCGGTACTCTGCGGCGACCCGGCAGATTTTCCGTGTAAAAACCCCCCTTTTGGCAGCAGCCTAATACCTTCATTTCGTTATCAATTTAACTCCACATGGTGCGCAATTTAGATTAAGGTTGGGTGTACGCCTTATTATTTACCATGAGAAAATTGGTCATGAAAGGATTCCCGCCCATTATCCGGCTGTTGTTAATCACATCGTTAATATTAACCATCGGCCGCGGGCTGACGCTGCCGTTTATTGCCATCTATCTGTCCAGGCAGGGCGGCATGCCGCCGGGAAAAATCGGCCTGGTGCTGGGTATGGGGCTGACGCTGGGCATTATCTTTAGCCTGTATGGCGGCTATCTGGTAGACCGGTTTAATAAAAATCGCCTGATTATTTGCGCCATCATGGTATTTGCCCTGGCGTTTTTTCTGCTGCCGCTCGGCGGGGGCGCTTTGTTGCCGATGATTATACTGGTGGCGCTGATTAATTCGGCGTACAGCCTGTACTCCATTACCCTGAAGGCCAGCATTGCCGAATGGCTGACCGTTGAGCGGCGCATCAAGGCGTTTTCCGCTAATTACACCCTGATCAACGTCGGCTGGGCCATCGGCCCGCCGCTGAGCGTGTTATTGGCGAAAAGCAGCGCCGTGCTGCCGTTTTATTTATCCGGCGTCCTGGCCGCCGCGGCCACGCTGACCCTGGCAATGCTGCTGCCGCGCTATGGCCGCCCGCCGGCCCGGGCGGATGATAACGTGGCGGCGGTAACGGAAAAAATCAACTTCCGTACGACCCTGGACGTGCTGCGCCACGATAAGCGGCTGATTTTTTTTACCCTGGGAGGCGCACTCGGCAGCCTGGTATGCAGTCAGTTCGCCAGCTGTATTTCGCAATACCTGATGGTGGAGTTCGACGCTGTGTTTGCTTATCGGGTGGTGGGGATTATCCTGCCGGTCAACGCCGCTATCGTCATCACCCTGCAATATGCCGTCAGCCGTAATATCCGCCGCGAGACCCTGATGCCGTGGCTATTACTGGGCAGCCTGTTTTTTATTATTGGCCTGCTGGGCTTTATGCTGGCGGGCAATGCCCTGCCGCTATGGATGATCGCGGTTGCCCTGTTTTCGCTGGGGGAAATTATTATTATCCCGGTGGAATATATGTTTATCGACTTTATCGCGCCGGCGCATTTAAAAGGCAGTTATTACGGCATGCAAAACCTGGGTAATCTCGGGGGCGCCGCCAATCCGCTGCTCACCGGCGCCATCCTGACCTATGCACCGCCGGTCTCGCTGTTTATGGTCTTGATACTTGCCACGCTGCTTAGCCTGTGGTTATTCCACCGCGGGTTTCACCACACCCGCCGCGCCGCCGTAACAACACATTCTTTGTGATTGAGTCCCGGTTTTTAGCCGGGAAAGTGAAGAAAGCACGTGATTATCCGCCCGCCAGACCGCGCAGGCAGGCCGCAAATTGAATGGTCCAGAGCTATAGCGCGGTTTTAAAGCCGGCATACAGCACGGCGACGACGGGGTTTTGTTTGCGGCATGGCCTATGTCGCCCCGAGGGGCGTTTGCGGCATGGCCTATGTCGCCCCGAGGGGCGTTTGCGCCATGGCCTATGTCGCCCCGAGGGGCGTTTGCGCCATGGCCTATGTCGCCCCGAGGGGCGTTTGCGCCATGGCCTATGTCGCCCCGAGGGGCGTTTGCAGCATGGCCTATGTCGCCCCGAGGGGCGTTTGCAGCATGGCCTATGTCGCCCCGAGGGGCGTTTGCAGCATGGCCTATGTCGCCCCGAGGGGCGTTTGCGCCATGGCCTATGTCGCCCCGAGGGGCGTTTGCGCCATGGCCTATGTCGCCCCGAGGGGCGTTTGCGCCATGGCCTATGTCGCCCCGAGGGGGTTTCGCTTGCCATGCGTGAGGTGTTCATAGGTAGTGCCGGGCGCCGGCAAGCGACAAAGAGGCCGTACCGCGACGGCCTCCTTGACCTCCGCGCGCCCGGCAGATCGCGCGTCGCTGCGCGATACCTTCCGACGCCAGTTCCCCCGTTATGCACCGGCCCGGTTAGCGCTCCCGGCGCCACCGGGCCTTTCGCCGCTCCCGGCGGCTCATGCCGGGGGCACAGGCGCCGTCAGCGCGCTTTATGCCGGTCCACATGTCGCTGTTGGCCATGCGTTTTATGAAGTGGCTGCGGCGCTGTTGCTTAGGATAGAGACTTGCGCCGGGATGGGATTGACCATTATGGGAGGCAATGGCTATGGAATGCAGCTGACACAGAGAAAAGTTGGACATGCAGTCATGCAGTCATGCAGTCATGCAGTCATGCAGTAAGGCGTTCATCATTCAACTTTATGCTTAAGTTTTAACAGTAAGCATTAAGCATTAAGCCATTAGCCATCAAACTGTAAGCTTTAGCGCAAAATGAATACTGATACCTTTCCCGGTAAGTGCATGCCGCAAGAAACCCAAAAAAGCTATTTTACTCACAGGCGATGGTGTTGACGTGGTGCCGGCATAGAGTGCGCCGGCGGCGCACATCGCGGCTGGATGAGCCGCCGGGAGCGGCGAAAGCTAAGGGCCGCGCCGGGAGCGCGTCCCGTGCGGTCCAAAAGCCGGGATGGGTGATGCCGGGAACCGCGCAGCGGCGCACGATCTGCCGGAAGCCCGGGGTCCCGGGGCGGGGGCGACTGCCCGCCCCGGGTCGATTGCCCGCACGGTGCGGCATAAAAATCCGCCTCGCATGGCAAGCGAAACCTTCTCCCATGCCAACAAACGCGCCCGCCCAGGCAAAACCTACCCCCATGCCAACAAACGCGCCCGCCCAAGCAAAACCTTCCCCATGCCGATAAACTCGCCCGCCCAGGCAAAACCTACCCCCATGCCAACAAACGCGCCCGCCCAGGCAAAACCTACCCCCATGCCAATAAACGCGCCCGCCCAGGCAAAACTTACCCCCATGCCAACAAACGCGCCCGCCCAGGCAAAACCTTCCCCCATGCCGATAAACGCGCCCGCCCAGGCAAAACCTTCTCCCATGCCAGTAAACACCCCTAGGCAAGCTCAACCCCCTGCCCAGCCGTAGTCCCACCAACCGCAATGCCCCTCTTAAATTACCCCGCTCCTGACCAGCGCGCTCCTTACCTTCTCCTTCAGCTCTTCCGTAAGCGGCGACGCCGGCCAAAGCGAATTCACCGAAATATCCACCCCGGTCAGCTTAATGGCGTATTTCACCACGTTATAGAACGGCAAATCATAATTATACAATTCCGGAATATACGACAGGCGCTGCTGCAGCTTGACCGCCTGGGCATAATCCTGTTCCTGCCAGGCCCGGTAGATGCCGCAGGTCAACTGCGGGGCAAAATTCGCGCTGGCCGGAATACAGCCGTCGCCGCCGAGTATCAGGGTGCCGAACAGATATTCGTCATAGCCGGAAAATACGGCAAAATCCGGACGCACGGGTTTAACCGCGTGGATGGTTTCCCGAATATGGTTAAGGGTATCCACCGTATCCTTAAGGCCGACGATATTCGCGCAGGTCTCCGCCAGCCGACGGATCACCGCCACCGGAATCGATTGGCCGGTCAGCCCCGGGAAGTTATAGATGATAATCGGCAGGCTTAGCGCGTCGGACAAATGCTTATAATGCAGATAAAGATTTTCCTCGCTCAGCGGATTGTAAAACGGATTTACCGCCACCACCCCATCGGCGCCAATCTTCTGTGCGTGCAGGCCGTAACGGATGGCCTCGCGGGTACCGGAATGGGCAATGCCGATTAAAACCGGTTTACGCTTGTTGACGTAATTAACGCAGAACTCCGCCGTCTGCAGGCGCAACGCTTCCGACATATGGGCAAACTCACCGGCGCTTCCCAGGAAAAACAGGCCGTTGACGTCAGAGGCAATCAGACTGTCCAGCAGTTTCGCCATGCTGTCTTCATCGAGTTGCTCATCGGCGGTAAAAAGGGTGGGAACGGGCGGAATAACACCATAAAAACGTGGAATAGCCATAGTAAAAACCTCTTCTGATCGCAAACACGCCTGACGAGGATCCTTCGTCGGCAAATGAATCTACTTTGTTAACAGTTTGGCCGGGAGATTGCCGTGCGATAAGTCATACATTTAAATCCGCCTTGGTCACGGCACGATTTTTACCGGCATAGCTGATAAGCTGGCCCGGTCATTTCATCGGACGAACCGTGAGCGGTGGCACGGTGTCAGAATTAATTGTATGATAAACGCGATTAGAAATAAGGTTGAGATAATGCGCAATATCATCGTAAACGGCTGGGCCTTTATTCGCGCCTTTGCCTTGATTTACCTGTGCCTGTTCGTCGGTGATTTCCTTTCCACGCTGTTGCCGATTACCATTCCGGGCAGTATCCTGGGCATGCTGATCCTGTTTATCCTGCTCTGTCTGCAACTGCTGCCGCCGTTATGGCTCAAGCCCGGCTGTCATCTGCTGATCCGCTATATGGCGTTGTTGTTCGTGCCGATAGGCGTGGGCGTGATGAACTATTACCACGAGCTGTCGTCGCAGTTCGGCCCGCTGGTGGTGTCTTGCGTTATCAGTACTCTGATTGTCATGGTGGTGGTGGGCTATAGCTCGCATTACATCCACCGTGAACGTCCGGTGGCCGGCCAGCCGCGCCCCCCTGAGGATCAATAATGTTAGCCAATTTCTGGTGGTCGCTGCCGCTTACGCTTGCGGTATTTTTTGGCGCCAGGCGGCTGGCGGCGAAATTTCGCATGGCGCTGCTCAATCCGCTGCTGATTTCCATGGTGGTGATTATCCCGCTGCTGTTGCTCACCGGCATTCCCTACGCGCGTTATTTTGCCGGCAGTAAAATTCTCAACGACCTGCTGCAACCGGCGGTGGTGGCGTTGGCCTTCCCGTTGTATGAACAGCTGCACCAGATCCGCGCGCGCTGGAAATCCATTATCAGCATCTGTTTTGTCGGCAGCGTTACCGCCATGGTCAGCGGCACCGCCATCGCGTTGTGGATGGGCGCCACGCCGGAGATTGCCGCCTCGATCCTGCCTAAATCGGTGACCACGCCGATTGCCATGGCGGTGGCGCAGTCCATTAACGGTATTCCGGCCATCAGCGCGGTATGCGTGATTTTTGTCGGTATCCTGGGCGCGGTATTCGGCCATACGCTGTTCAGGCTGCTGGGTATCACCACCAAAGCCTCCCGGGGCTTGGCCATGGGCACCGCGTCCCATGCGCTCGGCACCGCCCGCTGCGCCGAGATGGATTTTCAGGAAGGCGCGTTCAGTTCCCTGGCATTGGTGATCTGCGGCATTATCACCTCGCTTATCGCGCCGTTCCTGTTCCCGCTGCTGCTGCGGGCGTTCGGCTGATCTCGCCGCGCCGGCATCCGTCCGGGCTGATGCGATAATTTGCTTGACCCGGCCGCCGCCGGCACCCGCCGGCGACCCGTCCAGGCTGATGCGATAATGTGCTTGACCCGGTCGTCGCCGGCAACCGCCAGGCCGCACGATAAGATATTGATCATATTTATTTAAGCCTACAACGTCTAAAATGATTCCATAATAAATGCTCAGGGAATCATTATGCACGCACGGTTTACCCCCTCACTGGACGCCCTGGCACCGGCCCTGCGGTCCGCGCTGGCGCATGAACTGGACCAGGCCGATTTCAGCGGCTGGCTAAGCGCCGCCCAGGCCGCCAGCCTGATGCGGGCCGGCGGGATGGACGAAGACGCCTTATGCTTCGCGCTGCTGCCCCTGGCCGCCGCCTGCGCCCTGGCGCCGGTCTCGCGGTTTAACGTCGGGGCGGTGGCGCGCGGCGTTAGCGGCAACCTCTATTTCGGCGCCAATATGGAATTTATCGGCGCGCCGCTGCAGCAAACGGTGCATGCCGAGCAAAGCGCCATCAATCATGCCTGGCTGCGCGGTGAAAAACGCCTGCGTGGCATCAGCGTCAACTACACGCCATGCGGCCATTGCCGGCAGTTTATGAACGAGCTGAACAGCGGCACTGACCTGATGATTTACCTGCCCGACCGTTCGCCCGCCACGCTGGGCAATTATCTGCCCGACGCGTTCGGCCCGCGCGATCTGGCCATTCATACCCTGCTGATGGACGGCGTGGATCATCAGTACGGCATGATGGCGCCCAATGGGCGCGGCGCCAGGGCGGTGAAATCGCCGGGCGCGCGCGCGGATACGCTTTACGCCGCGGCGCAAGGCGCGGACCCGGTCCAGGCGGCGTCCGGACAGCCCGCAGCCGGCAGCCCGGGGAAAAGTGCCGATGGCGTCAACGATCCCCTGGCGCAGCAGGCGTTGCAGGCCGCCAACCAGAGCCACGCGCCTTATAGTCAGGCGCATAGCGCGGTGGCGCTGCAAACGGCGGATGGGCGCATTTTTGCCGGCCGCTATGCGGAAAACGCAGCGTTTAATCCCAGCCTGCCGCCGCTGCAGTCGGCGCTGATATTACTGAATATGGCCGGCGCCGACTGCGCGACCCTGCAGCGCGCGGTACTGCTGGAGCGCGAAGGCGCGCCTTTTTCGCAGTGGGACGCGACGCGATCGACGCTGACGGCGCTGGGCTGCGGCGAGATCTCCAGGTATTGGCTGACATAAGCCCCTTTCCCGCCGATAACGTCTTCGACGGCGGCGCTGCGTTGCCGCCGGGCGGTGCCGATCGGGGCCGGCTGGAGTATCCAATTATTTATAAGTTAATCATTAAATAACAAATTACCAATGAAAACATGCATCCTTCGCCACAATCTTTTATCCTTTTGGAATCTTTTGCGAAGCGATGGGAAAAGTCATGGAATTGGAACACGAAAGCAAGCGTCCCCTCTATATCCCCCATGCGGGTCCGGTACTGCTGGAATTTCCGCTACTGAATAAAGGCAGCGCGTTTACCATTGAGGAGCGCGATAACTTTAACCTGCATGGCCTGCTGCCGGAAGCGGTGGAGAGCATTGAGGAGCAAACCGAACGCGCCTGGCGGCAGTATCAGGACTTTACCAGCGATATCGATAAGCATATCTACCTGCGCAATATTCAGGATACCAATGAAACGCTGTTCTACCGTCTGCTGGACGGTCATCTGAGCGAGATGCTGCCGATTATCTACACGCCGACCGTGGGCGAGGCCTGCGAGCATTTTTCCGATATCTACCGTCGCGCCCGGGGGTTGTTCATCTCCTACGGTAACCGCGACAAAATCGATGATATGCTGCAAAACGCCACCAAACAGAATGTAAAAGTGATTGTGGTCACCGACGGCGAACGCATCCTGGGCCTGGGCGATCAGGGTATCGGCGGCATGGGCATTCCCATCGGCAAGCTGTCGCTGTACACCGCCTGCGGCGGCATCAGCCCGGCCTATACCCTGCCGGTGGTGCTGGATGCCGGCACCAATAATCCCCAGCGTCTTAACGATCCCCTGTATATGGGCTGGCGCCATCCGCGCATTACCGGCGAGGAGTATGATCAGTTCGTCGACGCCTTTATCCAGGCGGTGAAGCGCCGCTGGCCCGATGTGCTGTTGCAGTTCGAGGATTTTGCCCAGAAAAACGCCACCCCCCTGCTTAACCGCTATCGCGACGAACTGTGCTGCTTTAACGATGATATCCAGGGCACCGCCGCGGTAACCCTGGGCTGCCTGCTGGCCGCCAGCCACGCCGCCGGCAGCCGTCTGCGCGATCAGACCGTGGTGTTCCTGGGCGCCGGCTCCGCCGGCTGCGGTATCGCCGAACAGATCGTCGCGGAGATGCGCACCGAGGGCCTGAGCGAGGACCAGGCGCGCGCGCGGGTGCTGATGGTCGACCGTTTCGGCTTGTTAACCGATAAGCTGGCCAACCTGTTGGATTTCCAGAGCCGCCTGGTGCAGCACAGCGACCAGATTGCCGATTGGCGGCTGGACAGCGACACGATTTCGCTGATGGATGTGGTGCGCAACGCCAGGCCGACGGTGCTGATCGGCGTTTCCGGCCAGCCTGGCCTGTTCAGCGAGGAAATTATCCGCGAGATGCACGCTCACTGCCCGCGTCCCATCGTCATGCCGTTGTCCAATCCCACCTCCCGGGTAGAGGCCACGCCGGAAGACGTGATTCGCTGGACCGACGGCGCGGCGCTGGTGGCCACCGGCAGTCCGTTTGCGCCGGTGCGCTATAAAGACCGGGTTTATCCTATCGCCCAGTGCAACAACGCCTATATTTTTCCGGGCATCGGCCTGGGCGTCCTGGCCTCGGGCGCGACGCGGGTGACGGAAGCCATGCTTATCGCCGCCAGCCGCGCCCTGGCCGACTGTTCGCCGCTGGTTAACGGCGCCGATGGGGCGCTGTTGCCGGATATCAACGATATCCAGGGCGTGTCGAGAGTGATCGCCATGGAAGTCGGCAAGGCGGCGCAGGTGCACGGTGTGGCGATGGTCACGCCGGAGGAGGTGCTGTCCATCGCCATCGAGCACAATTTCTGGCATCCGCAGTATCGCCACTACCGGCGCACGCCGTTCTGACGCGCCTCAACAAATTGTCACATTGGGCGTATTCAGCCGCCACGCTCCTTGCTTCGGCCGGGCAGGTAAAGTAGCCTTGGGCAATGACTTTGCGGCAGGATAGGTTAAGGCTTACGGCATGTGGAAGCGCCTGATATATTCCCTGATTATTATCGCGGGCGTTTTGCTGTTAACGGCATTCGGACTGGATCGCTGGATCAGTTGGAAAACTGCGCCTTATATCTATGAAGATCTGCAACTGCTGCCCCACCGCCAGGTGGGCGTGGTGCTGGGTACCGCCAAATACTACCGCGCCGGCATCATTAACCAGTATTATCTCTATCGCATCCAGGGCGCGCTTAACGTCTACAATAGCGGCAAGGCCAACTATCTGCTGCTAAGCGGCGACAACGCGCTGCAAAGCTATAACGAGCCGGTCACCATGCGCCGCGACCTGATTGCCCACGGCATGCCCGCCGGCGACATCGTGCTCGACTACGCCGGCTTTCGTACCCTTGATTCGATCATCCGCACGCGCAAGGTCTTCGACACCAACGATTTCACCATTATCACCCAGCGCTTTCATTGCGAAAGGGCGCTGTTTATCGCCATGCGCATGGGTATCCAGGCCCAGTGTTTCGCCGTGCCCTCGCCCAAGAATATGTTCTCGGTCCGGCTGCGGGAAATCGGCGCCCGCCTTGGCGCCCTGTCGGACTTGTACCTTATGAAACGCGAACCCCGCTTCCTGGGGCCGCAAATCCCCATTCCCGCGCCGCACGAAATTCCCGAGGGCACCCAAGGCTACCCGGCGGTATCACCGGAGCAACTGCTTGAAACCCAGCCCAAACCCGAACCGAACAACGATATCAGCGATCGTCTGCCGGATATGCGCTAACCGCACCAGACCCTACCTATTGGTGCGAAACGCACCTGACTGAGGGGTTGCCGCCCCGATAACGACCCGGTCCCTTGTCCTACCGCCGTAGGTTCCCGCCGGTAGGCCGATGGGTGGTTTAGCATTGAAAATGAACAAATAATCGCCAATATTCCTAAAATAAAGACCAATGGCACGGATACCTCATCAACCGGCTCGTAAACAGTCAACTCTCTGCTAGATTTTAAGATGAAAAATTCACAATCTAATTAACGTTCATCAGAGGAGATTATAATGATTAAAAATATAGTGGTTTCAGTGGTTTTCAGCTGCGCTTCGCTGTTTTTACTGACCGCCTGCTCATCCAATCAGGCGATAAAAACCACCGACGGCAGGACCATCGTCACCGATGGTAAACCACAGATTGATGATGATACCGGCCTCGTTTCTTACAAAAACGCCGAGACCGGCAAAACTGAGCAGATTAATCGCGATCAGGTTAAATCCATGGGCGAATTGGATAACTAATAGCGGAGCCGGGGTTTATATCGCCTGGGGAGGGTTTCGCGCTCGCCAGCGAAACTCTCACCGAGGGCCACAACAGCCCTTTTTGACAGCAAGCCCGGGCCGCCTTTGCCTTTTTATCATAAAATTCTGGTATTTCAGAACGACAATTCAACCGCTAAATGAACATTTCGGCAGGAATGTGAAAGCGCTCAGAGAGTGCTTTTATATGATGTACAGTCAATGCACGCCGTCCGTTCAGTATGTTGCTTACGTTGGATTTAGAACCTAATTCACTCTCAAGATCCGCCGCTTTGAGTCCAAGCTGATCCATAATCGTGCGCAAAACTGCAATTCCACCTGGTATCCCGTCAAGCGCTTTGTTTAATTCAGCGAACTCCGGCGCACTGCTCTCATATTCGGCGATTTTTGCCGCTAGCGGTTCAAACAACGGATTATCAAGCTCGTCGTGGTCGATCAGGTACTCAATCAACTCCAGCGCCTGGTGGTATTCCGTTTCACTTTTGTTGCCCGTCATCAGGGGGATAATTTTCACGACGTTCCCAAATGCGGAAATTATGCCTTCGGCACTGGCGGCATTGAGGTGATTTTTACCATAGAGCGTAGTCATTCTTTATGCTCCCGATAATATTTTGTCAATTTGTCATAGTCGGCATGACTGGCGATATGCTTGATGAAAACCTTTTGCAATTGAAAATCGATAAACGCGATGATCCGTAGCGTATTTCCTGATACATCAATCACCCACCACTTCTCCCGATACTTAAAATTGTCTAGAGAAGATATCGCCTTTTTCATCGACTCCGGGCTGCTGAAACTGCCTTTTTCCAATGTCATTAGCAGATCAACAAGTGCAGTAGCGCTATTGGGGAATTCCGCCCGCGCCTCGTTGAACGGCAGCCTGCTGATAACGTGCAATCGTTTTGCCTCCCAGCATGACGTTTTCAACTTGAAAACATTCTAGTCTCTTCTCTGTACGTTTTCAAGATGAAAATACGTAAGCGCGGGGCCATTGACAACCCCGCACCTACGCCTGAGGCTGTTATTTCTTCTTCGCGTATTTCAGTGAATCCAGCGCCACCGCAAAGATAATAATCGCCCCTTTAATAATGTACTGCCAATAAGGATTTACGCCGATATAGGTCAGCCCATAGTTGATAACCGTAAAGATAATTACCCCGGTCACCACCCCCGCCACCGTGCCGACCCCGCCGGCGAACGATACCCCGCCCACCACGCAGGCCGCAATGGCGTCCAGCTCGTACATAAAGCCCAGGTTATTGGTGGCGCTGCCGATACGCCCGGCTTCCAGCATACCGCCGAAGGCATAGAACACCCCGGACAGGGCATAAATCATAATCAGGTTCAGCGGCACGTTGACGCCGGAAACCTTGGCCGCTTCCGGATTGCCGCCGATGGCGAAGATATTTTTACCGAAGCGGGTCTTGGTCCAGATCACCCAGACAAACAGAATGGCAAACACCGCGTAAAACGTAATATAGGAAAGCTTAAAATCGCCGAAGCGCAGGAACCCTTGGGTAAAGGTGGAAAAATGGGAATCAAAGCCGGCGATGGGCGAGGCGCCGACAATATCGTAATACAGCGAGTTGACGCCATACACGATGATCATAGTACCCAGAGTGGTAATAAAAGGCGTCACATTAAGATAAGCAATCACCACGCCGTTAATCAGGCCGATAAAAGCGCCGATCACGCATACCGTCAGGATAACCACCGGGATCGGCAGGGTTTGCATATCCGGAAAGACTTTATTGACGTTTTCCATTGATTGCAGCAGGGTCGCCGAGACCACCGCCGCCAGCCCCACCTGGCGCCCGGCCGACAGGTCGGTGCCCTGGGTAACAATCAACCCCGCCACGCCGAGCGCGATAATAATACGCACCGATGATTGGGTCAGGATATTACTTAAGTTTATCAGGCTTAAAAAAGTCGGATCCTGAAAAATGATAATAGCCAGCAGTACCAATAACACCACATAAATGCCGCCCTCTTTTAAATAAGTGAGCATGCTTTTCTTATTCAACACATTCATAATAAGAACCCTATAAAATTAAAGATGCACGGAAGCAAGACGTAAAATTTCGTTTTGCGAAGTTTGTTTCGTTTCCACAATCCCCGCCATCAGACCGTTACTCATTACCAGTATCCGGTCGGTGATCCCCAGGAGTTCCGGCATCTCGGACGAAATAATAATAATGCCCTTACCGCGTTTCGCCAGCTCGGTAATTAATTGATAAATTTCAAATTTAGCCCCGACATCAATCCCGCGCGTCGGTTCGTCCAGCAGCAGGATTTCCGGTTGGGTCAATAACCAGCGGCCGATAATCACTTTTTGCTGGTTGCCGCCCGACAACGAACCGATATTGGTCTGATGGCCCGGCGTTTTTACCCGCATGGAATCGATAACCCATTGGATATCGCTTTTCATGCGCGAATTATCCAGCAGCCCGATTTTGTTTTTATAATTGCGGATATTGGAAATCAGCGAATTAAAGCCGACATCCAGATAGGCGTAGATACCGGTGGCCCGCCGCTCCTCGGTCACCAGGGCAAAACCGTTGTTGATCGCCTCGTTGGCGCTGTTGTTTTTGATGGTCTTGCCATGCAGGATGATGGTGCCGGTCACTTTTTCGCGAATGCCGAACAGGGTTTCGACAATATCGGTGCGCCGGGCGCCCACCAGGCCCGCGATGCCGAGAATCTCCCCTTTGCGCAAGTCGAAGGAGATATTGCGGATCGACGGCTGGCGCAGCGAGGTCAGGTTTTTCACCTCCAGGATCACCTCGCCCGGTTCGCCTTCGCGCGTGGGGAAGCGCTGGCTGAGCGAACGCCCCACCATCATGGAGATAATCTTGTCCATGGTCAGGCCTTCCACCTGTTGGGTGGCAATCCACTGGCCGTCGCGCAGGATGGTGATTTCATCGCACAGCTGGAAAATTTCCTCCAGCTTATGGGAAATATAAACAATGCCGCACCCGCGCGCCTTGAGCTTGCGGATAATACTGAACAGATGATTGACCTCGCGTTCGGTCAACGACGAGGTCGGTTCATCCATGATGACGATTTTGGCATTATAGGAAAACGCCTTGGCAATCTCGATCATCTGCATTTGCGACACTGACAGGGTGGCCACTTTATCATAGGGATCGATATTAATGTCCAACTCGTCAAATATGGCCTTGGTGTCGGCGTACATCTTTTTGTGATCGACAAACAGGCCTTTGCGCGGATAACGCCCAAGCCACATATTGTCCATGACGGTACGCTGTAATACCAGGTTCAGTTCCTGATGCACCATGGAAACGCCATGTTCCAGCGCCTCTTTGGAACTTTTGAAATCGATTTCCTTTCCCTGGAAAATAATACTACCGGAATCTTTTTTATAAATGCCGAACAGGCACTTCAATAACGTGGATTTACCCGCGCCGTTTTCGCCCATCAAGGCATGGACGGAGTGGGAGTGCACCTTGAGGTTCACATTATCCAATGCTTTGACGCCAGGAAATGATTTACTGATGTTGTTCATTTCCAGCAGCCATTCGCCTGGCTGTTCGGTCGTAATATCGGCCATAGTTATACCCGGCTAGGATAAGACAGAAAAATCCCCCCTCGGGCGTCAGGCCCAATGGGGGGAGTGGGGATTATTTCTTAATAAACTGCGTTAAATTATCTTTATCGACGCCGACATAGGGGATGCGGACGACTTTATTATCCAGTTTCCAGTTGGTGCCTTCCGCCGCCGGTTTGCCGTCGGCCAGATTTTTCGCCAGGTCGAAGGTGGCCTTGGCCTGGTTGTCGGCATCGTTCAGCACGGTGCCGGCCATAGCGCCGGATTTAACCATCGCCAGCGCTTCAGGCAGGGCATCGACGCCGAATACCGGAATGGCCGATTTATTGTGGGCTTTCAGCGCTTCCACCGCGCCCATGGCCATGGCGTCGTTATTGGCGATCACCACTTCAATCTTGTTGGCGTTCGGACCCGACATCCAGGCATCGGTTTTATCCTTGGCCTGGGCGGTATCCCACATGGCGGTATCCAGCTGCAGCTGCTGTACCTTGATCTTTTCCTGGTCGGTCAGGGTCTTGACCACATAGGCGGTGCGCGCTTCGGCATCGGGATGTCCCGGCTCGCCTTTAAGCAGTACATATTGGATCACGCCGTCTTTATTCAAATCCCATTCCGGATGCGCCTTCCAGTGCTTGGCGATAAGCTCGCCCTGGATAATGCCCGACTGCTTGGATTCGGTACCGACGTAATAGGCCTTGTCATAGCTGTCCAGGTCTTTACGGCTGGGTTCTTTGTTGTAAAACACCACGGGAATATTGGCGCCGCGCGCTTTTTCGATAATCACCGGCGCGGCGGCGGGGTCGACCAGGTTAATCGCCAGGGCCTTGACGCCCTTGGCAATCAATACGTCCACCTGGTCGTTTTGTTTTGACTGGTCATTTTGCGAGTCATTCATCAGCAGTTGCACGCCTTTGGCTTCTTTGGCGTCTTTTTCTATTGCCTTGCGCACCACCGACATGAAGTTATCGTCATATTTATAAATAGTTACCCCAATGCGGGTATCGGCGGCATGAGCGGCGACGGACAGCAACAGGCCGGTTGCCAGAGCGGTAAGGGTTAATGCCTTCTTATTCATTAGTTTCTCCGGAAATAGGTAGGTTTACTCAAAGGCAGACAAATTCCTTCCGTGGTTTTACCGACATCCCTGTACGAAAAGCCCTCGCGATGTTGACCTGATAGCATCGTGAGGGAATAACACCATTAGCATAGAGGGATCAATGTTAAGAAACTGTGAATATTCTCACAGTTTGGAAGCGGTTACATCTCATCTTCTGATGACGACGCGATCGCCGCCACGTTTTTCCAGGGCGCCACGGAATGGCGGCGCACCAGCGTCGGCATAAACAGGTGCGTTTGCTTCTCGTCGATGCGCCCCGCCGTGCCCAGCAGCGCCAGCTCGGTGGCGGCGACCGCCATGGCGAAGATGGGATAGCGCACCGTGGTAAGATTGGGGCTGGTATAGCGGGAGATGGGAATATCGTCGAACCCCACCACCGAAAATTGCGTCGGCACCGCGATACCGTTTTCTTTCAGCGTCGCCAGGGCCCCCACCGCCATGCCGTCGTTATAGACAAACACCGCCGTCAGCTGCTGGTTGCGCCCCAGCAGCTCCACCATCGCCTCCTCGCCGCCCTGCAGGTCCGGCGAGCTGAACGCCTGCCAGCTTTGCGGCGGCGCGATCCCCTCCTCCGCCATGGCCTGCAGGTAGCCCTGGCGCCGCTGCCGCTCATCCTCGATGGGATGGTTGGAACCGATATAGCCAATCTGCCGGTGCCCCTGCTTGAGCAGGGTACGGGTGGCCATCAGGGCGCCGCTGACGTTGTCCAGCCCCACGCAGCGGTGCTCGAAGCCCGGCAGGATGCGGTTAATCAACACCATGCCCGGCTCGCGCACCATAAAAGGGATCATCTCTTCGTCGGACAGGATCTTGGCGTGGACCACCAGCGCGCTGCAGCGCTGGCGGATCAGCACTTCAATGGCATGGCGCTCTTTATCCGCCTGGTGGTAGCTGTTGTTGATCAGGACGTTTTTTTTATGCCGCTGCGCCACGGTGTCCACCGCTTTCACCAGCGCGCCGAAAAACGGATCGGATACGTCCATAACCACCACGCCGATGGTGTCGCTGATTTGCGTGGCCAGCGCCTGCGCATTGGCGTTAGGCCGGTAACCCAGTTCCTTGACCGCTTTCATCACCTTGTCGCGCGCTTCCTTGCTGGCGATAGCGCTATCGTTTAATACCCGTGACACCGTTGCCACCGATACCCCGGCCAACCGCGCCACATCACGAATAGTGATCATCTCATCCCCTGTTAATGGTGCTTTTCGCCCAGGTATTCTCGACCAAACCGGCGGACATTGATGGTTTATGCCCTCCTGACGCTCCTGATTGTCATAACACTTATGAAACATAAAGCGCTATCCTAACCGGTTTAATCGCAACACAGCGTGAATCAGGTCACAGGACCGGAACCGTTTACATACATTATTGGCATTTTATCTGCCAGGCGCTTTCGCACGCATTGGCCGGAGGGGAAGGATCGGTGAGGGGATACTTGGTGGATGTTGTAACTATTTAGGGGCTTTTTTTTGTTATTTCACCCTATCCTATCACGAAATACTTAATCATCGCGGCGGCGGCGGTGTTTTTTCGCCCGGGAGTAAAATGACAGCGACCAGGCGCTGACCACCGAAACCAGCACAAAGGAGGCATTGATAAGCAGCACTATGTAGCAGGCGGCGGCCGGGCTGGATGCGTCGATACGGCTGAAAACCGTCGCCGCGGCGGCAAGCGTGCCCGCCAGGCTGAGGATGATATACAAAAACGCCTTATTCCACGCCAGGTGCGCGTAACCACTGGCCAGCAACGCCAGGATAAACAGGTTATACAGCCAGGGGGCGGACGCGTCGGATAGCATGGCGGTCTCCTAGGCCGGTTCGGTTAGGAACAGGCGGGCGATGGTGCCGGAGTGGTCGTCGCGGTTGACCAGCTCGAAGCGGCCGTTGTGCAGCTGCGCAATGCGGGTGACAATACTTAATCCCAGGCCGATGCCGTTATAGCGCTGATCCATGCGCACGAATTCCTTCGTCAGTTCCACCGCTTTCGCCGGGTCGACGCCCGGCCCTTCGTCAATCACCTGAAGCTGGATGCCGTCAGCGCCGTCATGCGTGAGCCGCACGACGATAATACTGTCCGCCGGGCTGTAGCGGTGGGCGTTTTCCACCAGGTTGCGCAGCAGCAGCCGCATCAGGATGGCATTGCCCTGGAAAATGATTTCCGTTTCCGGCAGCAGCCAGCGTATCCGCTGTCCGCGCTGTTCCACCATCTCGTCCAGTTCGCTTTGCTGTGGGATGATAACGTCGTCCCTGAACCTGACCGTTTGGTAATGGCCGGAGGAAAAATCGTGGCGAATGCGCGCCAGCAGCAGCAGCTGTTCCACGGTATAGGACATATTGTCCACCCGCTCGATAAGCGGCTGGCAGTCGATACCGTACTGCTTTTCCTGTACCTCCAGGTGCAGCCGGATGCCGGAAAGCGGCGTGCGTAATTCATGGGCCACGTCGGAGGTAAACTGCCGGTCCTGCTGCAAGGTGGTATTCAGCCGGAACAACAGCTGGTTAAGGCTGCGGGTGACGGCGATCACCTCGCGGATATTGCCGAGCTCCGGCAGCGGCTCAAAGTTTTCCGCGCCGCGCGATCCCAGCGCGTCCTGCAGGCGCGAGAGCGGCTGGGTTATCCAGTTCACCGCCTGGAAGCAGAAGAACAGCGTGAACATAATCATCATCAGCGACGGCACGCTGAGCGCGGCGATGGCCTCGCGTATTTCCTGGTTAACGTGCTCGTTACGCACGCTCTCCGCCAGGGTACGGTTGACCAGCAGGTCGATTTGTTCTTTGCTTTCGTGCCATAACCAGATAACGGTAATCAGTTGGCAACACAGCAGGATAATGCCCAGCACCACGATAAGCCGCCAGCGCATGCTGGTCATCGGACCGTCGGCGGCTTTCATGACGGCTCCCCTGCCGCGGTTTTGGTCAGCAGGTAACCGAATCCGCGCAGGGTGCGGATACGATCCTTGCCGATTTTCGCCCGCAGATTATGAATATGGACCTCGAGCGAGTTGGACGAGGGGTCGTCATCCCAGTTATACAGATCCTGATGGAGGATTTCGCGGTGGATGCGATGCCCCGCCCGCAGCATCAGCCGGGAAAGAATGGCGAATTCCTTCGGCGTCAGTTCGATAATCTTGCCGTCCAGGGTCACTTCGTGGCTGTTCAGGTCGAGTGAAATATTATCCACCCACAGCTGATTGTTACTTTTGCCCTGATGGCGGCGGATAATGGCGCGCACCCGGGCCAGCAGCTCGCTGAGGGCAAAAGGCTTGACCAGGTAATCGTCCGCCCCCAGGTTTAGACCGTGCACCCGTTCATCGATGCCATCGCGCGCGGTCAGGATCAGCACCGGCACGTCGTTTCCCGCCTTGCGCCACAGATTCAGCAGCGACATGCCGTCACCGTCCGGCAGGCCCAGGTCGAGTATTGCCAGGCTGTAGGCGGTGCTGTCCATCAGATGTTCCGCGTCGCGCAGATTACCCGCGCAGTCGCTGGCGTAGCCTTCCTGCTGCAGGGCCATTCGCAGGCCGTCCTGCAATAACTTATCGTCTTCGATGATCAGAATTTTCATTGCTGCGCATCCCGGCAAGGTTGTAAAACATCAAGATCCGGCTGATAGAGTTGCGTTTTGACATCGGTCAGTCCAAGCAACGTAGAGAAGAGATTATCGTGTGAGTAGGCCTGTCGTTTTGCCCGGTCTCGCAGGCAGTCTTCCCGGACGGCATGCGCCTGGATATAGTCGGGCGACAGCCAAATCAGCATCGGGATATGGGTTTGCTGGGCCGGCGCCACGGCGTAAGGCATGCCGTGCAGATAGATACCGTTCTCGCCCAGGGATTCGCCGTGATCTGACAGATAGACCAGGGCGGTATTGAACCTATCGCCATGAGCTTGCAGCAATTTTATGGTCTTATCAAGCATGTCGTCTATATAGACAATAGTATTGTCATAAGTGTTAACCAGCGCCTGGTTCGAACAGGTTTGAATCTCGTTGGTGTCGCAGGTGGGGGCAAAGGCGGCGGCGGTTTTCGGGTAGCGCTGGTAATAAGTCGGGCCGTGGCTGCCCATGGTATGCAGCACGATAACCGTATCCTTGGTGCGCGCGTTGATGTAGCCGTCCAGGTTGCGCAGCAGGGCTTCGTCCAGGCAGACGCCTTCGGCGCAGAGTTCGGGTAGATGCCAGGTGCTGAGCTGTTCGGTGGGCACCCGCAGGCAGACATCCTTGCAGCCGCCGTCGTTTTCCCGCCACAGCACATCCACCTGCGCCCGCTGGATGATATCCAGCGCGTTGCTTTGGCTGTCGGCTTTTTCGCCGTCATACTGCCTGCGCGTCATACCGGAAAACATGCAGGGTACCGATACCGCCGTGGCGGTGCCGCAGGACGAGGTGTCCGGAAAATAGATGACGTTGTCCGCCGCCAGCTTGGGGTTGGTCAGTTGGCCGTAGCCGCCCAGCGAAAAATCCTGCGCGCGGGAGGTCTCGCCCACCACCACGATGATCAGGTTCTTTTTATGATTGTCATGAATCGCGGGGACAATATGCGCGTCCTGGCCGCGCTCGGTGAAGGGCATTTTCTTGACGTAATCATGCTTGTAATAGGAATAGCCGCCGAGCGCCATATCGCTGGGGACCAGGTTTTTCACCAGCTGCTGGTTATTGCGCATCAGCGAAGCGTAGTCTTTATAAAAGAAAGAGGCCACCAGCGCGATAACACAGAGCGATACCAGGACATTCAGGAAATGCAGACCGATATTCGACCAGGAAAACGCCACCGGCCTGACCTTGATCCACAACACCAGCAGCGAGGGCAAAATACCGAAGACGATCAGATACAGCGCCAGGCGCGGCGTCAGCAGGGCGACGCTTTCCACAAGCGTGGTGTCAAGGGTGTTCTGGACCATGCCCCGATCGATAATAATGCCGTACGCCTGCATAAAATACTGCGCCAGGGCGTCGCTGAAAAACAATAGGATGACGATGGGCTTGCGGATATAAGGCAGCAGGATCACGCTGAATAATAAATTGAGCGCGAACAACAGGGTAACGGGCATGCTGATAAAAAACAGTAAGTTGTAGCCTACTGATATATCGACGAGCTGCAGGACTTTTCTAAAATAAACGATATTCTGGAAAAAAGTAATGACCAGCGCCACGATAATATTAAAAAACCACGGGCTGACCGTGGGGCGCGGCGCCGCTTTCGCAATATTAAACCACATATTCAGGTTAGCTCAGGGAAATATTAGCGCCAGTTAACCATGAAAAAATTAACCTAACCTTAAGCGGGCACATGCTTTGATGAATGATTAAAGTAATGGCGCACTCTCCCGGCAATCCCGCCTCCGCCAGGGTTAATGGATAACGATGCCCCGCCGCGGGGAAGGACCTTAGTCCGCCGCGCGCGCCGGGGCGCCGGCGGTCAGCCGGGTGAGGCGGCGCCATGTCCATTCCATCGGCCCCTGGGGGAAAAACCGCAGCCACAGGGTGGAAAACAGGATATTGGCCAGCCAGACGGGGGGCACCAGCAGCAACAGGCCGGTGCGGCCGAAGGACATAAACAGGCCGAACTGGTTAAACACCAGGGTGCACAGCAGTGTTTGCAGCAGGTAGTTGCTCAACGCCATGCGTCCGACGTTACTCACCCAGCGCACGACGCGCAGGCCGCCGATGGCCGGCCAGAAGCCGTAGCACAGCGCCACGTAGCCGAGCGCCTGGAACGGGGCGCCCAGCTCGCGGGGAATTTGCAGCAGGAACGCGCACCAGTGATAAGCCCAGCCCGATTGCCACTGCGCCACCACCGACGGCAGGTTTATCGCCAGCCCCAGGGGAATAAGCCAGGACGCCATGGCGCGGTAGTGGGCGGGACTTCTGTTGCCCGCCAGCCAGCCGCTGCGCATCAGCCCGGCGCCAATCAGCATGGCGCCGGCCAGCAGCCAGCCGTACTGGGCCGCCAGCGACATCAGGCTCGATTGCAATAACGCCAGGCGCACGCTCCAGGCTTCGGGACCGCCGGTGGTTTGCCAGTAGTATTCGTAAATGCGATCGGCCACGCCGGGCAGCCAGAACCGCCCCGGCGCGGCGCCGGCCAGCATCGCCTGCATCAGCACCAGGATGCCGAGGCCGATGGCGTACAGGGCGATGCCGGCGCCGATCAGGCGCCCGGACGATATATCGTGGCGAATGGCGCCCAGGCACAGCAGCCCCACCAGGCCGTAATCCAGCAGGATATCGCCGTCCCAGAAAAAGATGGCGTGGATCAGGCCAAAGGCCATCAGCCAAAACAGCCGCGAGCGTATCCAGCGGCCGCCGCGCGGCAGCAGCATTTGCAGGCCGGCGCCGAACAGCAGGGCGAACAGGGTCAGGAACTTGACCTGCGCCACCATGTCCATCACGGCCCAGGTCCAGGCATCGGCCAGGGAAGGCGCGCCCATAAACGCCGGATTGAGATAGGCCGCCTTCGGCAGGCCGAAGGCGGTAATATTCATCAGCAGGATGCCGAGAATCGCCATCCCCCGCGCGCAGTCCAGCATGGCGATGCGCTCGCGCATGGGCAACCTCTTTTATCAGGCGGCGCGCACCGCGCCGTAACGCATATCAGCGCCGCATCAGCCGTTGTGGTGGCGTACGGCCCGTAAAAATTCCTGGCGCGTATTCTGGCTGGATTTAAACAATCCGCCCAGGGACGTGGTGGTGGTGGCGCTGGTGGCGTCGCGGATACCGCGCGCTTTCACGCAGTAATGCACCGCGTCGATGGACACCGCCACGTTCAGGGTGCCGAGCAGGGTTTGCAGCGCCACCAGGATTTGCTGGGTCAGACGCTCCTGCACCTGCGGGCGCTGGGCGAAAAACTGCACGATGCGGTTGATTTTGGATAAGCCAATCACGCTGTCCTTCGGGATATAGGCCACGGTGGCCTTGCCGTCGATAATCACGAAGTGGTGTTCGCAGGTGCTGGTCAGGGTGATATCCCGTACCGTGACCATTTCATCCACCTTCATCTTGTTTTGAATCAGGGTGATTTTGGGGAAATTGGCGTAATCCAGGCCGGAAAAAATTTCATCAACGTACATCTTGGCAATCCGGTGCGGCGTTTCCGCCAGGCTGTCGTCGGATAAATCCAGGTTAAGCAGGTTCATTATGGCGGTCATGTGCTCGGCAATCTGCCGTTTGCGGGTTTCCCCGTCCAGCACTTCCCCGCGCAGGGGCGTTTCGAGGCCGCGCGTCATTAAGGCTTCATGCACCAATGCGGCTTCTGTTGTCAGCGATAGCATACTTTTTCTTCTCCGGCAGGCCTGGCTGCTCTTGATCTCATCACGTCAAGATGCGCCCCCACTCTAGTAGAGAGCGCCGCGTTTATCCAGTGAATGTGTTGCATGCGCCATGAAATTTTTACTGGTTTTACCGCATCGCCGCCCGTGACTACCGGTTCAAGGCTGACGCCATGCCAGCGCGCCCGCGAGCGCCAGGGCGGCCACCGCCGTCATCAGCGCCGGCTCCAGCCGGCCGGTCAGGCTGCTGGCCAGCGCGGAGAGCATGGGGCCGATAAGCTGTCCGACCGCGTAGCCGCAGGTGAGCAGGCCGGTCATGTAGCGCATATGATCCGGCGCCTGGCGGCGGGAGCAGACCAGCGTCAGTTGCACCACGCTCAAAAAACCGCCGCCGGTGAGCACCGCGCCCGCCATCAGGCCGGCGACGCCGGGCATGGCGATCATCAGGCCGACGCCGAGCGTTTGCGCCCAGAGGGTCAGCGCCAGCCGTTGGCCGGCGCGCAGGCGATGACGCGTCAGAATGCCTACCCCGATGCCCGCCATGCTGGCGGCGCCGAACACCGGCCAGATCCAGTGGCCGGTCTCGCTGCCGGGAAACCGCGCGGCCGCCATCTGCGCCAGGAAGGTGGCCGGCAGAATATAACCGAAACCCGCCAGGGAGTAGCTCCAGACCAGGCTTTTCAGCCGTGGCGTCAGCGCCGGCCTGGCGGCGTCCGGGCCCTGGCGCGTCAGCGCGCCGCCTCTGGGCAGATGCGCGCTGATAAGCGCCACCAGCAGCAGCGCCGTAACGCCATAGACCAGCCAGGCGCCCGCGGCGTGGATATCCAGGCGATGCATGACCAGCGCCAGCAGGCCGCTGACCATGATGCCGGCGCCGGGACCGGCGAACACCGCGGCACTGAGCGCCGGGCGACGTAGTTGTACCAGCCGGTCGCCGGTCCAGGCCGCCACCAGCACCATTGCCCATCCGCTGGCCGCGCCCGCCAGCAAACGCAGCAGGCAGTGCGCCAGCAGGCTGTGGGTAACGGCGCAGAGCAGCGTGATGGCCACCGTCCCCCACAGCCCAAGCCACAGCCGTATTTCCAGCCCCCTGCCCGCGCGCATGGCGTCATAGGCGCCCACCAGGTAGCCCAGATAATTACAGGCCGCCACCACCCCCGCCCCGGTAAGGGTTAACTGCCCCGCGCTTATCATCAGCGGTACCTGCGGCGTAAAGGCGAAACGGCCGATACCCATCGCCACCAACAGTGCCAGAAAGCCGCTCAGGGCCACTTTTATCGCCATACCTTCTCCACAAGAAATATTCATCTTGCCAATAGCATGCACGATCACTAAACTCACGAAAAATGAATAATCAAGACCAACTTACTGACAAATAGAGAACACATGGATCTGACCCAGCTGAAAATGTTCTGCGCCGCCGCCGATACCGGTTCGCTGGCGCGCGCCGCCGAGCAGTTGCATCGCGTGCCGTCCAACCTGACCACCCGGCTGCGGCAGTTGGAGCGGGAATTGGGAACCGATCTGTTTATCCGCGAAAAACAGCGCCTGCGGCTCTCGCCCATGGGGCATAATTTCCTGGGCTACGCCACGCGGATCCTGGCGCTGAGCGAAGAGGCCATCAGCATGACCCACGCTGGGGAACCGACGGGCAATTTTGCCCTCGGCTCCATGGAAAGCACTGCGGCCATCCGCCTGCCCGCGCTGCTGGCCACCTATCATCAGCGTTTTCCCCGGGTGTCGTTGTCGCTGGCGACCGGATCCTCGGGGGAGCTGGTGGACGGCGTGCGCGCCGGCACCCTGGCCGCCGCCCTGGTGGACGGTCCGGTGAACTATGCTGAAATAGAAGGTTGCTACAGCTTCGCCGAGACGCTGGTATTGATTGCCGCGCTCGATCAGCCGCCGATCGACAGCCCGGCAGAGATTGCCGGCAAGACGTTGTTCGCCTTTCGCCCCAGCTGTTCTTACCGCCGGCGCTTTGAAGCGTGGTTTGCACAGCAGGGCGTGGCGCCCGGTCCGATCCTGGAAATTCAGTCGTATCATACCATGCTGGCCTGCGTCGCCAGCGGCGCCGGCGTGGCCATGCTGCCGCTGACGGTGCTGCGTCAATTACCGGATCGGCGGCGGGTGTCGGTGCATGAATTGCCGGCGCCCACCGCCGATGTGGCGACGTGGCTTATCTGGCGCGCCGATGCGTTCAGCCCCAACGTGGCGGCGCTGAAAAAACTGATTATTGAGCAATACCCGCCCGCGCCCGGGAACGGGTGTGCGGTTAACGATGTGGTCCTGGAGAATATGTGATGGATGCGATGCCTGAGTGTATTGATGAGCACCGGCTGTTCGGCGGCCGGCAATGCCGTTTTCGCCATCGTGCGGCGAGTACCGGCGGCCTGATGACCTATAGCCTGTTCGTGCCGCCCGCCGATCGGCACGCGGCACCGCCGCATATGGTGTTCTGGCTGTCGGGACTGACGTGCAGCGATGAGAATTTTTCGCAGAAAAGCGGCGCCCAGCGGGTGGCCGCCGAGCTGAACCTGTTGCTGGTGATGCCGGATACCAGCCCCCGAGGCGCGGATGTGCCGGATGACGAGGCTTATGATCTGGGCCAGGGCGCGGGGTTTTACGTTAACGCCACGCGGCAACCCTGGGCCGGGCAATTCCGGATGTTTGATTATGTGGCCGAAGAGTTGCCGGCGCTGGTGCGACGGCAGTTTGCGGTAAGCGGCCGGCAGGCGATCATGGGGCATTCCATGGGCGGCCACGGCGCGCTGATGCTGGCGTTGCGTTTCCCGGGACGGTTTAGTTCGGTGTCGGCGTTTGCGCCTATTGTCAATCCGGCGGAGGTGCCCTGGGGGCGTAAGGCGTTTAGCCACTACCTGGGGGATAACACGCAGGCGTGGCGGGAATACGATAGCTGTGTCCTGCTGGCGGGGGATGCGGCCAGGCCATTGCCGATACTGATAGATCAGGGCGATGCCGATCAGTTTCTGGCGACGCAGCTGCAGCCCGAGAAGTTTGCGGATCTGGCGCGGCGGCGGGACTGGCCGTTAACGTTGCGCATCCAGCCGGGTTATGATCACAGCTATTTTTTCATCGCCAGTTTTATCGAGGATCATCTGCGCTTTCACGCGCTGCATCTTAACCGTTAACGCCCGTCCACTGTGAATCCGCCGACAGCGAGCCTGGCGAAACGGGGGCGTCCGGTGCCCCGAAACGCCGTGGCTGCTTCGGCCTCATAGGCACGCTTTCCCTTTTACCCGCCATGCTTACGCTGCCGCACCGGCGGCGACAGCCTCGACGTCGCGCAGCGCCTGCAGCACAATAGCCTCGTTTAAAGCGATCGGCACCAGATGGATGGATTCTCCCGGCTGGAGCGTGCGGGCAATGAGCTGGCCGACGGCGTCGCGGTCGTTGATATCCACGCGCATGGCCGCCAGCGACGTCGGCAGGCCGAAGCGGCTCCAGGCGGCGCTGAGCGCGCGCAGGACGTCATGTTGTCCCAGCAGGGCGCACTGGACCAGGATGCCGTAGGCGACTTTGGTGCCATGCAAAAAGGACGCGGTGGCGGGCAGCGCCGTTAAGCCGTTATGGACCGCGTGCGCGGCCGCCACCCGCGTGTAGCGTTCGCCCAGGCCGCCCACCATGCCGCCGGCGGCGATAATGGCGTCCACCACATCAAGAAAATCCTGGCTTAGCTCGCCCCGGTCCAGCGCCGTCAGAGCCGCGGCGCTTTGGTTGAGCAGCACATCGCGCGCCGCCAGCGCGGTCTGGAGCCCCAGGCGTACGGTAAGCGGCAGTTTTTCCGGTTCGGCACTGAGCACCACCGCCTCATACCATTTCGCCAGCGTATCGCCGATGCCCGCCAGCAGGTAATCTTTCGGCGCCGCCAGGATAATGCGCGGCTCCACCAGTACCAGGTGGTTGGCATCGGCGAAGATTTCAAAGCGCAGGGCTTGCCCGGCGTCGTCGTACCAGACCGAGAGCGGCGTCCAGGCGGCGCAGGTGGCGGCGATGGTGGGGATAGCCACCAGCGGGATGCCCAGGCGACGGGCCACCACCTTGGCGGTATCCAGCACCGCCCCGCCGCCGACGCCTATCACCACACGGCGGTCGCCGCCGGCCCGGCGCGCCAGATCCGCAACGTCGCGCTCGCTGCAATGGCCGGCAAAACCGATGCGCACCGCGCCGGGGGCGTCAAAGGACGCCGGCAGGTAGGCGCGCGCCGCCGCCAGCGCCCGTTCGCCGTAAATCCAGACCGCGTTCGCCAGCACGTCCGCAGGATAGAAATGGACCAGCTGTTCGATGGCGCCGGGGTAGGAATAGTAATTATCGGGAGATACCTGTACACGGATTGCGTATGACATGCCTTGGCCTGTATAAAACCGCGCGCCGTGCGAACTGACCTAGCCGACCCGGCCCGCGCTGGAATGGGAAGAATATCTTATTGGGTATCCGGGCAATGGGTAAGCATTTTTTCGGCATATAAAAAGCCAATCGCGCTATAAACCCAGGCCGGCGCGCCGCCCGGGATCACCCGAGGGGACGACGCGCGCGACAGGCCGGGCGGACGGTGGGCGCATCATTCGCCGTCCCGCGGCTCAGCTCTCCGAGCGCAGGGGCGCGGGCGCTGCTGCGGCGTCCTGGCGTTCAGCGGCATCGGGCCGGGCGGGGAAAATCATCTCCCGATAAGGCACCAGGCGCGAGCCGTGGCTCCATTTGTAACCCAGCCAGATAACCAGGAACAGCGGGATGCCGATATAGGTGGCGGTGACGCTGTACCAGTCGATGCGATCCTGTAAAAACGCCTGGTAGTTTTGCCCGAGCGTGATAAGCAGGCACAGCACAAAGGCGAAAATCGGCCCCAGGGGAAAAAAGCCCGAGATATACGGCAGGTCGCTGAGCCGGCGGCCCTGGATAATATACCCTTTACGAAAGCGGTAATGGCTGATGGCGATGCCCAGCCAGGCGATAAAGCCGGTCATGCCGGAGGTATTAAGCAGCCACAGGTAGACCGTCTGGTTGCCGTACATCGAGGTCAGAAAGCACAGGCCGGCCATGATGGTGGTCAGGTAGAGCGCGTTGCGCGGCACCCCGCCCCGGGATAACTTGGCGAAGATTTTCGGCGCCTTGCCTTCGCAGGCCAGCATATACAGCATGCGGGTGGAGGCATACATGCCGGAGTTGCCGGCCGAAAGCACGGCGGTCAGGATCACCGCGTTCATTACGGCGGCGGCGGAGAGCAAACCGGCGTTGCGGAACACCAGCGTAAACGGACTGACGGTAATATCCTTGACGTCGTTGCGCAGCAGGTTCGGGTCGGTATAGGGGATGATCAGGCTGATGATCAGGATGGCCAGCACGTAGAACAGCAGGATACGCCAGAACACCTGGCGCACCGCGCGCGGAATATTCTTGCCCGGATCGGCGGACTCGCCGGCGGCGACGCCGATAAGCTCGGTGCCCTGGAAAGAGAAACCGACAATCATCGCCACCCCGATCATCGCCGGGAACCCGCCGGCGAAAGGCGCGTCCCCCACCTGCCAGTTATGCCAGCCCGCACCCTCGCCGCCGCGCAGGATACCGGCAATCATCAGTACGCCCACGGCGATAAATATCACCACCGTGACCACTTTGATCAGTGAAAACCAGTATTCCGCCTCGCCGAAGCCCTTGACCGAAATGGCGTTAAGCAAAAACATAATGGCAAGGAATATGGCGCTCCAGATCCAGCCGGGCACCGTGGGGAACCAGTAGTTCATTACCAACTGCGAGGCCACCAGATCGACGGCGATGGTCACCGCCCAGTTGTACCAGTAGTTCCAGCCCAGCGCAAAACCGAACCCTTCCTCGACGTAGCGCGCGCCGTAGGTGGCGAACGAGCCGGACACCGGCATGTAGGCCGCCAGTTCGCCCAGGCTGGTCATCAGGAAATAAACCATCAGGCCTATCAGGATATAGAAGAGCAGCGCGCCGCCGGGACCCGCCTGGGAGATGGTCGCCCCGGAGGCGACAAACAGCCCGGTGCCGATGGAGCCGCCGATGGCGATCATGGTCAGGTGGCGTGCCTTAAGTTCACGCCGCAGGCCCGGCGCGGCCTGGGGTTCGATGCGGTTTTGCAACATGGTTGTTCAGTCTGTCCGTACAAAAATCGAGGGCGGATTGTAACAAATCAGGCGGCGGGGGATAGCGCAACGCGCCGGTTATAAGAGACCTTCATGATCGGCAGGAAATTATAAGCAATACGGCGGAAGATTGCCGCTTTTTGCCGCGGCCGCCGGTCCGGGACGGTGGCGCGACATCGCCGGACGCTCAGCGCGGGAGCATGTCGAACTGGCGGCAGTAGTCCTGGAAACGAGCCAGCGCCTGGGAAAGGTGTTTTTGCCGGTGATGCACCAGGTAAAGCGTGCGCATCAGCGGCGGCAGCGGCAGATCCAGCGTAACCAGGGTGCCGAGCGCCAGCGCCTCCGCCACCACCCGCCGCGACAGGCAACTGATGCCCAGGCCGTGGCGCACCGCGTGCTTGATGGCTTCCGAATTGCCGAGTTCCATGACCGGCAGAAAGCTTGGCAGCCGGGCCAGCAGCAGGTAATCGACGATTTCCCGGGTGCCCGATCCCTGCTCGCGCAGGATCCAGGGCGCGCCGGCCAGCTCCGCCAGCGCCAGCCGGCGTCCCGCCAGCGGATTATCCGGCGCGGCAAACGCCACCAGCTCATCCTGCAGCCAGGGCTGGGTAACCAGATCCGGATTGTGGCTCGGGCCTTCAATCAAGCCCAGGTCGACGCGAAAATCAATGACGGCATTTACCACGTCCTGGCTGTTGCCCACCTGCAGCTCCAGCGAGGTGTCGGGATAATCGCGGCGATAGCCGGCAATCAATTCCGGCAGGATATAGTTGCCGATGGTGCTGCTGGCGAACAGGCGCAGCGCGCCGTTGCCGCCATGGAACAATTGCTCGATTTCCATCACCCGCTCCAGCAGCGCCATCGCCTTGGGATACAGCAGTCGTCCGTGCTCGTTAATCGCCAGCCGTTTGCCCACCCGATCGAACAGCTGCAGGTTCAGCTGGCTTTCCAGCTCGGTCAGCGCCGCGCTGACGGCGGACTGGGACAACGCCAGCGCCAGGGCGGCCTGAATGGTGGAGCCGCTTTTAACCACTTCGGTAAAGACTTCAAGCTGGCGCAGGGTGATATGCATCAGATACGGGTTCCTTGACGTGACGCTTAACCACTAATAACGATAGGTTATAAACATATAATCAATTTCTCTTTTATGCCAGCGCCCATTACCCTGTTTTTATCCGGGAATAGAGGAGCGAAACGATGTTATCCCTGCGCCATGAAAAGTTATTACCCCCGATCCGCCTGGCCGGGCGCCGCCTGTCCGGGCTGTTGCTGGCGGCGGCCATTACCCTGGCGGCCATACGCGCCGGCGACCTGCCCGCCGTTGCCGGCCTGGGGCTTGGCGCACTGACGCTGGCGATACTGGCGGGCATGGTGCTGGGCAATATCATCACGCCGGCCTGGCTTCATCAGTGTGACCCCGGCGTGCAGTTCGCCCGGCAGCGGCTGCTGCGCCTGGGCATTATCCTGTATGGTTTTCGCCTGACTTTCCAGCAAATCGGCGCTGTCGGCGCCACCGGGGTGGTGATTGATGTGCTGATGCTGTCCTCGACCTTTTTGCTGGCCTGCCGGCTGGGATGCCGGGGGCTGGGGCTGGACCGGCAGACCGCCATGCTTATCGGCGCCGGCAGCAGCATCTGCGGCGCGGCGGCGGTGCTGGCCACCGCGCCGGTGCTGAAAGCGGATGCGGATAAAACCGCCGTGGCGGTGGCGACGGTGGTGCTGTTCGGCACCGCCGCCCTCTTTCTCTATCCGGCGCTGTTTGCGCTGAATGCGCATTATCACTGGCTGAGCGTCAGCGCCACCGCCTTCGGTATTTATACCGGTTCCACCCTGCACGAGGTGGCGCAGGTGGTGGCGGCGGGCCATGCCGTCGGTCCGGAGGCGGAAAACGCGGCGGTGATCAGCAAAATGATCCGGGTGATGCTGCTGGCCCCGTTCCTGCTGCTGCTGTCGGCCTGGCTGCGGCGGCGCACGCCAGGGGCCCATGGCCCGGCCGGCGCCCCCCTCGCGTTTCCCTGGTTTGCCCTGGGATTTATCGCGGTGGCCGGCGTGAACTCATTGCAGCTGTTGCCGCCACGGCTTATCGCGGCCATCACCACCCTGGATACCTGGCTGCTGGCCATGGCAATGGCCGCCCTGGGGCTGACCACGCATATCGGGGCGCTTAAACGCGCCGGACTGCGGCCGCTGCTGCTGGCGCTGGCGTTGTTTCTCTGGCTGATGGCGGGCGGCGCCCTGGTGAACGCCGCCGTACAGCGCCTGCTGGGCTAAAAGGGATGTTTTTTTCCCTTTCGGGCGTTTTAGCGGCATTATCAGTGCGATAATAACGTCAAAAAGGAGAAGACATGAAGTATATAGGTGCCCATGTAAGCGCGGCGGGCGGCGCGGACCAGGCGGTTATCCGCGCCCACGAACTGGACGCGACGGCGTTTGCGTTATTTACCAAAAACCAGCGGCAATGGAAAGCGGCGGAACTGAGCGACGAGGATTGCGAAAAATTCCGCGCCGCCTGCGCGGAATATGATTTTTCTCCCGATCAGATCCTGCCCCACGACAGTTACCTGATTAACCTGGGACACCCGGTGGCGGACGCGCTGGAAAAATCCCGCGACGCCTTTATCGACGAACTGACCCGCTGCCAGCAGTTGGGGCTGACGCGGCTGAATTTCCATCCCGGCAGCCATTTACAGCAAATTGACGAGGAAACCTGCCTGGCGCGCATCGCCGAGTCGATTAACATCGCGCTGGAACGCACCCAGGGCGTGACGGCGGTGATCGAGAACACCGCCGGCCAGGGCAGTAACCTGGGCTTTCGCTTTGAACACCTGGCGGCGATTATCGACGGGGTAGAGGATAAAAGCCGCGTGGGCGTGTGCATCGATACCTGCCACGCCTTTGCCGCCGGCTACGATTTACGTACCGAGGATGCCTGCAGCCATACCTTTAGCCAGTTTGAGCATATCGTCGGCTTTTCCTACCTGCGCGGCATGCATCTGAACGACGCCAAAAGCGCGTTCAACAGCCGGGTGGATCGCCATCACAGCCTGGGGGAAGGTAATATCGGCAAAACCGCGTTCGAGTGGATCATGGCCGATAAGCGCTTTAACGCTATCCCGATGATCCTGGAGACCGTTGAGCCGGCGATCTGGGCGCAGGAAATCGCCTGGCTGAAATCCCTGGACCCGGATCGGCGCGAAGTCTAACGGTCCCGGCCGGCGATCGGCAATGCGCGGCGCCGGACCGCACAAGCCCGGGCGCCGGCACCGGCGAAGTTGCGTTAGCGCCGGTTGCGCACCACCTGGTAGCGCCGCGTCAGGTATTCCACCGGCGCGCTCCAGATATGCACCAGCCGACAGAACGGAAACAGCACGAACAGCGTCATGCCGAGGATCATATGCAGCCGGTAGATAACCGCCACGCCCTCAAGGTGCGCCGACGCGCCGGGGTGGAAAGTGACCACCGCCTGCGCCCAGCCCACCAGCTTCATCATCTCCGCACCGTCCATATGCCTGCCGGATACCGGAATAGTGAGCAGCCCGAGGATCACCTGGACCACCAGCAGGGTCAGGATCAGGATATCCCCGACGCTCGAGGTGGCGCGGATGCGCGGATTAAGCAACCGGCGTTTTAATAGCAGGCCCCCGCCCACCAGGGTCAGGATGCCGCAAACGCCCCCCGCCCCCATCGCCATTTTCTGCTTTAGCGCTACGGACAAAAACGGCTCATAGACCCAGTGCGGCGTCAGCAGGCCGAACAGATGACCGAAAAAAATACCCAGGATGCCGATATGGAACAGATTGGACGCCAGGCGCATCCCTTTTTTATCCAGCATCTGGCTGGAGCCGGCGCGCCAGCTGTACTGGCCATAATCGTAGCGCAGCCAGCTGCCGGCCAGGAAGATGGTGCCGGCTACATAGGGATAGATATCAAAAAAGAACAGATTGAGAAACGACATGGCTAGTCTCCTTTCTTATCGGTGGCGCGCCGGGGCGCGTCAACCGCGGCGCCGCTGTGCGCGCGGCCGCGGGCCGGGCCGGGAGCGGCGCTGAAATCACTGCTCAGGTACTGCGGGATAACCGCGCCGGCAAACCGGCGCTGATGGCGGACCTGTTCGCCGGAGGCGCAGTCCGGCGGGGCGAGGAATTTGACCTGTTCCTCCTCCCAGACCGCGTCCAGCGCCGCCGGGGTATCGTCCCGCGCCTCAAGGGCGACGTTGTTATCCAGGCTGGCGCCGCGCAACTCGCTGCCGGAGATCGCCAGCAGCATGTCGAACAGCAGGGCATAATGGTTAGACCGCGCCCGCAGCCGGGCGCCGAGCAGCGCCAGGATGGGCGCGATATCCGCCAGACCCTCGCGGCCCGCCGCCTGGTCGCGGCTGGAGAGATATTCCAGATAGAGCGGCAGGAAATCAGGCAGTTCGCGGCTGTCCAGCGCCAGGCCGGCCGCCCGGTACTGCGCCAGCAAATCCACCATCGCCTGGCCGCGATCGCGCGATTCGCCGTGCACATGCTCGAAGAGCAGCAGCGAGGTGGCGCGGCCGCGATCGAACAGGCCGCAGTAAGCCTCCTGCGCGTCGAGCAGCGGTTGGGCGCAAAAATCGCCGATAAACCCGATCAGGCGGGCCGCCTGCCGCAGGGTTAATTCCCCGGCGCCGCCCAACGCCGCGATCAGTTCCTCCCGCGCGGCCCAAAGGGGCTCGTCCGGATAATCCAATAAACGTCCGATAATCTTCAGGCTAATCATGGGGGGTGCCACCGGTTTTTACGCTGACGTCAATGGCGTCGATGCGCTTGCTGTTAAACAGATTAAAACGGGTATTGCTGCCGTGGCAGCCGTCGCCGAAGCTGAAACCGCAGCCCTTGCTTTCCGGGAACGCGTCGCGGGCCAGCTCGCGGTGGCTAGAGGGGATGACAAAGCGGTCCTCATAGTTGGCGATGGCCAGGTAGCGGTACATTTCCCGCGCCTGGGCCTCGGACAGGCCGACCTGCTCCAGCGCGCTGGTGTCCACCCGGCCCTCCACCGTTTCGGCGCGCTTATAGTGGCGCATCGCCAGCAGGCGGCGCAGCGCCAGCAGCACCGGAGCGGTATCGCCGGCGGTGAGCAGGTTGGCCAGGTACTGCACCGGGATGCGCAGGCTTTCCACGTCCGGCAGCACGCCGCTGTGCGGTAAGGCGCCCGCGTCGTCGGCGGACTGGATGGGCGACAGCGGCGGCACGTACCAGACCATCGGCAGCGTGCGGTATTCCGGATGCAGCGGCAGCGCCAGCTTCCAGTCTATGGCCAGCTTATAGACCGGTGATTTCTGCGCCGCCTCGATCACCCCCTGGGGAATACCGTCCGCCAACGCCTGCGCCACCACCGCCGGATCCTGCGGGTCGAGGAAGATATCCAGCTGGCTTTGGTAGAGATCCCGCTCCTGCCCGGCGGCGGCGGCCTGTTCTATCCGATCGGCGTCGTACAGCAGCACGCCCAGGTAGCGGATGCGCCCGACGCAGGTCTCCGAGCAGACGGTCGGCTGGCCGGCCTCGATGCGCGGATAGCAGAAAATGCATTTTTCCGACTTGCCGCTTTTCCAGTTGAAGTAGATTTTTTTATAGGGACAGCCGGTCAGGCACATGCGCCAGCCCCGGCAGCGCTCCTGGTCGATAAGCACGATACCGTCCTCTTCGCGCTTGTAGATGGCCCCGCTCGGGCAGGTGGCCACGCAGGCCGGGTTCAGGCAATGCTCGCACAGGCGCGGCAGGTACATCATAAAGGTGTGTTCAAACTGGCCGTACATGGCCGTTTGCATATGCTCGAAGTTTTTGTCCCTGGCGCGATGCTCGAATTCGCCGCCGAGGATTTCCTCCCAATTGGGGCCGCCGGTGATTTTTTTCATCCGCCGCCCGGTAATCAGCGAACGGGGACGGGCGACGGGCTGATGCTTGCCCGCCGCCGCGGTGTGCAGATGCTGGTAGTCGTAATCAAAGGGCTCATAATAATCGTCGATTTCCGGCGCGTGGGGATTGGCGAAAATGTTCGCCAATATGCCCACCCTGCCGCCCATGCGCGGCTGCAGCCTGCCGTTGATCTTACGGATCCAGCCGCCCCGCCATTTATCCTGGTCCTCCCAGGCGTGGGGGTAACCTATGCCCGGTTTGCTTTCGACGTTATTGAACCAGGCGTATTCCATGCCTTCGCGGCTGGTCCAGACGTTTTTGCAAGTCACTGAGCAGGTGTGGCAGCCGATACATTTGTCGAGGTTCAGCACCATGCCGACCTGGGAACGGATTTTCATTGTGCTTTCTCCTGCGGGCGGTGGGTGCCGGCGAGCGCATTGCCCTGCGCATCATCGTTATGTTCGTCGTCCAGCCAGTCGATACGGTCCATTTTGCGCACCACCACGAACTCGTCGCGGTTGGAGCCGACGGTGCCGTAATAATTAAAGCCGTAGGCCAGCTGGGCATAGCCGCCAATCATATGGGTGGGCTTGGGACAGACCCGCGTAACGGAGTTATGGATACCGCCGCGCTGGCCGGTGATTTCCGAGCCGGGAATATTCACGATGCGCTCCTGGGCGTGGTACATCATGGTCATGCCCGCCGGCACGCGCTGGCTGACCACCGCGCGGGCAATCAGCGCCCCGTTGGCGTTGAACGCCTCGATCCAGTCGTTATCGATGATGCCCAGCTCGCGGGCGTCGTCTTCGCTCAGCCAGACAATCGGCCCGCCGCGCGACAGGGTCAGCATCAGCAGGTTGTCGCTGAAGGTGGAGTGAATGCCCCATTTCTGGTGCGGCGTGAGGAAGTTCAGCGCTTTTTCCGGGTTGCCGTTGGGCTTGGCGTTAAGCAGCGGCGCCGCGGCGCGGGTATCAATGGGCGGGCGGTACACCAGCAGGCTTTCGCCAAAGGCGCGCATCCATTCATGATCCTGGTACAGCTGCTGGCGGCCGGAGAGCGTGCGCCAGGGGATAAGCTCATGCACATTGGTATAACCGGCGCTGTAGGAGACATGCTCATCCTCCAGCCCGGACCAGGTGGGGCTGCTGATAATCTTGCGCGGCTGGGCCTGCACGTCGCGAAAACGGATTTTCTCGTCTTCCTTGTTCAGCGCCAGATGACGGTGATCGCGCCCGGTCATGACGCCCAGCGCCGCCCAGGCTTTTACCGCCACCTGGCCGTTGGTCTCCGGCGCCAGCGATAAAATCACCTCGGCGGCGTCGATGGCGGTATTGATATTGGGACGGCCGGCGGCGGCCCCCGTGGTTTTGGTCAGGTTGAGTTTTTTCAGGAAATCAATTTCCACCTGGGTGTTCCAGCCGATGCCTTTACCGCCGTTGCCAAGCTTGTCCAGCAACGGTCCAAGGGAGGTAAAACGCTCATAGGTATTCGGGTAATCCCGTTCCACCACCATGATATGCGGCGCGGTTTTACCGGGGATCAGCTCGCATTCCCCTTTTTTCCAGTCCTCCACGCCCAGCGGCTGGGCCAGTTCGGCGGCGGAATCGTGCTGGATAGGCAGGGTCACCACGTCGGTCTCCAGGCCCAGGTGCCCCTGGCAGACGCGCGAAAACGCCGCGGCGATGCCTTTATAGATCTCCCAGTCGCTTTTCGAATCCCAGGCCGGGTCCACCGCCGCCGACAGCGGATGGATAAAGGGATGCATATCGGACGTATTCAGATCGTCTTTTTCATACCAGGTGGCGGTGGGCAGCACGATATCGGAATACAGGCAGGTGCTGGACATGCGGAAATCCAGGGTCACCACCAGATCCAGTTTGCCTTCGCCGCCCTGCTCCCGCCATTCCACTTCTTCCGGCATAACGCCGCCCTGGCGCCCCAGATCCTCGCCCTGGATACCGTTTTCGGTGCCCAGCAGGTATTTGAGCATATATTCATGGCCCTTGCCCGACGAGCCGAGCAGGTTGGAGCGCCAGACGAACAGGTTGCGCGGGAAATTCTGCGGCGCGTCGGGCTGCTCGGCGGCAAAACGCAGCGCCCCGCTTTTCAGGCCGGCCACGGTATAGTCCACCGGCGACAGGCCGGCATCCCGCGCTTTGGCGGCGATATGCAGCGGATTGACGTTCAGCTGCGGCGCGGAAGGCAGCCAGCCCATGCGCTCGGCGCGCACGTTAAAGTCGATCAGGCTGCCGGTAAAGCGCGCGGGGTCCGCCAGCGGCGACAGCAGTTCCTGCGGCGCCAGGGTTTCATAGCGCCATTGGCTGGAGTGATTATAGAAAAACGAGGTGCTGTTCATATGGCGCGGCGGACGCTGCCAGTCCAGGCCGAACGCCAGCGGCAGCCAGCCGGTCTGCGGCCGCAGCTTTTCCTGACCGACGTAGTGCGCCCAGCCGCCGCCGCTCTGGCCCACGCAGCCGCAGAACACCAGCATATTGATCAGGCCCCGGTAGCTCATGTCCATGTGATACCAGTGATTCAGCCCGGCGCCGACGATAATCATCGAACGGCCGTGGGTTTTATCGGCGTTATCGGCGAATTCGCGCGCGATGCGGGCGATATTGTGCCGCGACACGCCGGTGATCTTCTCCGCCCAGGCCGGGGTATAGGCTTTGATATCGTCGTAATCGCGCGCGCAGTTGTCGTCGCCCAGTCCGCGATCGAGGCCGTAGTTGGCCAGCATCAAATCGTAGATGCTGGTCACCAGCGCCTCGCCGCCGCCGGCAAGCGTAAGGCGCTTGACCGGCAGTTTATGCAACAGGATATCGTTGAGCGGCACCGGGCTGAAATGCTCGCTGGGCGTGCCGCCAAAGTACGGGAACCCCACCGCCACCACCTGGTCGTGGCGGCCCAGCAGGCTGAGCTGTAATTTCACCTCCTGCCCGCTGCCGCCGTCGCGCTGCTCCAGGTTCCATTTGCCCTGCTCGCCCCAGCGAAAGCCGATCGTCCCCTGCGGCGCCGTCAGCCCGCCGGTGTTTTCATCAATGGCCACGGTCTTCCACTGCGGGTTATTGTCCTGCCCCAGGCCGTCCACCAAATCGGCGGCGCGCAGCAGGCGGCCGGCGGCGTAAAATCCCTGGGGCCGAGGTTCGAGCAGCACCAGCATCGGCAGGTCGCTGTAGCGCCTGACATAATCGAGGAAATAGCTGCTTTGCCGCTGCAGGTAAAACTCGCGCAAAATCACATGGCCCATCGCCAGCGCCATGGCGCTGTCGGTGCCCTGTTTCGGGCTGAGCCATTGGTCGCACAGCTTGGCGATTTCGGCGTAATCGGGCGTCACCGCCACGGTCTTGGTGCCTTTATAGCGGGCCTCAGTAAAAAAGTGGGCGTCCGGGGTGCGTGTTTGCGGCACGTTGGAGCCCCAGGCGATGATATACGATGAGTTATACCAGTCGGCGGATTCCGGCACGTCGGTTTGCTCGCCCCAGGTCATCGGCGAGGCCGGCGGCAGATCGCAATACCAGTCGTAGAAACTCAGGCAGACGCCGCCTATCAGGGAAAGATAGCGCGCGCCGGCGGCATAGGAAATCATCGACATGGCCGGGATCGGCGAAAAACCGATAATGCGATCCGGGCCATAGGTCTTGGCGGTATAGACATTGGCGGCGGCGATCAGCTCATTCACCTCGGCCCAGCTGGAGCGGATAAAGCCGCCGCGTCCGCGCGCCTGCTTATAGGCCCGGGTGGCCGCCGCGTCGCTCATGATGGCGGCCCAGGCGTCCACGGGATCGGCGTGCCGCGCGCGGGCTTCGCGCCAAAGGGTGAGCAGCAGCTTACGCATCAGCGGATACTTCAGCCGGTTGGCGCTGTAGAGGTACCAGGAATAGCTTGCTCCCCGGGGACAGCCGCGCGGCTCATGGTTCGGCAGGTCCGGGCGGGTGCGCGGATAATCGGTCTGCTGGGTTTCCCAGGTGACCAGCCCGCTTTTGACATAAATTTTCCAGCTGCATGAACCGGTGCAGTTTACCCCATGGGTGGAGCGCACGATCTTGTCATGCTGCCAGCGGCTGCGGTAGCCTTCCTCCCAGTCGCGATTGGTGTTCATCGCCTGGCCGTGCCCGTCGGCAAAGGTCTGGTCCAGCTGTTTGAAATAACGGAACCGGTCGAGAAAATGGCTCATCGGATGTTCTCCTGCAAGACAGGTCCCGTGGACCTGCGGTCAAAATACGAGCCCGGACGCCGCGCAATCGCCGGCGCCCAGGTCCTCAACGTGGTTTTTTGGTCGCCATGCCGCGATGGAGGTTGCGGCCGTAAACCAGCCACGTGACCAGCACGCACACCACATAAAACGCCAGGAATACTTTCATCGCGCCGGCCGGCGAACCGGTCAGGGCCAGCGAGGTGCCGAAAGCCTGGGGAATAAAAAATCCCCCCGCCGCGCCGATGGCGGAGATAAAGCCCAGCGAGGCGGCGGATTCCGTGGCCGCTTCGCGCTGCGCCTCGTCGTCGCTGCCGCCCCGCGCCTTGACCCGGTCCAGGGTAAGCTTGCGCAGGATCACCGCGATCATCTGGAAGGTGGAGCCGCTGCCGAGCCCCGCCGTCAGAAACAGCAGCATAAATACGGTGAAAAAAGCAGCGAACGAGCCGTCCTGTCCATTGGACGGCAGGGTCAGGAACAGCAGAGCGGCAAACAGGGCCATCAGCACAAAGTTGACCAGAGTCACGCGGATGCCGCCCAGCCGATCGGACAGCGCTCCGCCGGCCGAGCGCGCCAGCGCGCCGATCAGCGGACCAAAAAAGGCGTAATGCAGGATCTGCACCGCGGGAAACTGGGTCTTCGACAGCATGGCGAAACCGGCGGAAAAGCCGATAAACGAACCGAAGGTCGCCAGGTAGAGAAAACTCAGGACCCACATATGGCCGCGCTTGAGCACCACCATTTGCTTACTCAGGGACGCTTTGGCGGTAGCCAGATCGTTCATGCCGAACCAGGCCACCACGGCGGCAATCAGCAGCAGCGGCACCCACATCCAGGCGGCGTTTTCCAGAAATAACCGGCTGCCGTCCGCCAGCACCCGCCCGGTGCCGCCAAAGACGGCGAACAGCGACGTGGAGATGACCAGCGGCGCGACCAGTTGCATCACGCTGACGCCCAGGTTGCCCATGCCGCCGTTCAACCCCAGCGCCCCGCCCTGGCGGGCCTTGGGGAAAAAGAAGCTGATATTGGCCATGCTGGAGGCGAAGTTGGCGCCGGCAAAGCCGCACAGCAGGGCGATGGCGATAAATACGCCGTAGGGCGTCAGCGGGTCCTGTACCGCCACGCCCAGCCAAAGGCAGGGGATCACCAGGAACAGCGTGCTGATCGCCGTCCAGCGCCGCCCGCCTACCAAAGGCACCATAAAGGAGTAGGGCACCCGCAGAATAGCGCCCGACACCGCCGGCAGCGCGGTAAGCAGAAACAGCCGATCGGTGGAAAAATTAAATCCCACTTTATTCAGGTTGACCGCCACGGCGCTGAACAGCATCCAGACGCAAAACGACAGCAGCAGGCAATAAATGGAGATCCAGAGATTGCGGCGGGCCACCGGCTGGCCGCGGGTGCGCCAGAACTCGGGCTGTTCCGGCTGCCAATCCTCGATTACGGCGCCCCGGCGGCGTGGTGCGGCGTCTGAACGGGAAAGTAGAGTCATAAAGTCCTCGGGCATGTAGGGGGATTCGTTGTGATATCCGCCACCCTAGGCAAGGCGGGGACGGGCGAACTTGATGCAAATCAAGGGATAACCCGTTAGCCGGCGCGGCGTCCGGCCGGTCCTATCATTTGTAAGTAGTGCTTTTTTTCCGGCAAGGCCCTATGATTCATCAGGTTATGGCCCGGCCACGAAGAGAGGGGTAACCCCTGCCCCGCTCACGGCTATTTGTGGGTACTCCTAAAGGGGTATAGGGTTAACGCCGGGGATCAGGAACAATGGCCCCATCCGCCGCTCGCCTGCGCTTGACCTGGGAACGCTGCCTTATGATCAAAGCTCTTTTCGCGCCGTTATCCATCGTCCAGCAGGTGGCGCTGCTGATGCTGCTGTCGGGCATATTGGGCATCGGCGGCATGAGCCTGTCGTTATGGATGGCGCAAAGCATGCAAGGCAACGCCCATGCCATCAATAAGGCCGGCTCGCTGCGCATGCAAAGCTACCGGCTGTTGTCGCGCGTGCCGCTGGATCAAAGCAGCGACCCCTTGCTCGCCGAACTGGAACGGGACCAGTTAAGCGACGATCTGCGCCAGCCGGTGAAGCGCGAAGGCCTGACCCCGCAGTACCTGGATTTGCGCGACCATTGGCACGGCACGCTTAAGCCGCTGCTGCTGCGGGCGCAGCGCCCCGCGGACGCCGCCCGGGGCGTTGCGGAGTTCGTGCGCCGGCTGGATGCGCTGGTGTCGGATCTCGATCGCAATACCGAGCGCCGGCTGGCGCTGGTGGCCCTGGTGCAGAAAATCATCATCGCCCTGACCCTGCTGGTGCTGACCGGCACCATCCTTTACCTGCGCCGCCGGCTGCTGCGTCCCTGGCGGCACCTGCTCAACCAGGCCAGAGCGGTAAGCCGCGGCGATTTTAGCCAGCGCTATCCGCTACCGGCCGGCGCTGAACCGGGCGGATATCATGAAATGGATCAGCTGGGCTTTACCCTGAACAGTATGTCGCAGTCGCTGTCGCAGATGTATACCGAGCTGGAGCAGCGGATCGCGGACAGCACCGCCGATTTGCGGCAAAAAAACCGCGTGCTGGATTTTCTCTATCGCGCCAGCCGGCAATTGCATACCGGCGCGCCTTTGCCCGGCCGCCTGCGACCGGTGCTGGAGGAATTGCAGACCCTGATCCCCTTGCGGGAAATCCAGATCCGGCTCTATGAAAACGATCGCGATCCCGGACTGGATGGCGTCCAGGCAGACGGCGAGGCGGCTTCGCCGGATGCCGGGGCGATCGCGATACAGGGCGGGATGGCCGACACCGCGGGCGGACCCGCGCCTGTCGATACGGCGCGGATTGCCGCCCGGCCGCCGGCGCCCGACTTAAGTGAAGCCGGGACGGAGCAGCTCAGCTGGCGCCTGCACGATAAATTAGGTCAATACGGCGTGATGCTGGCGCAGTATCCGCCGCGCCATAGGCTGGATGATACGCAGCGCCGGCTGGTGGCCACGCTGGTCGAACAGCTGACCAGCACCCTGGCGCTGGAACGCCAGGCCGAGCATCAGCAGCAGCTGATGCTGATGGCCGAGCGCACGGCCATTGCCGGCGAACTGCACGACAGCATCGCCCAGTCGCTCTCCTGCCTGAAGCTGCAAATAGGCGTTCTGCAAATGCAAAATACGCACGCCGCGCCTGAAAATCAGCTGCTGATGCAGCAAATGCGCGACGAGCTTAATACCGCCTACCGCCAGCTGCGCGAGCTGCTGACCACCTTTCGCCTGCGCCAGACGGAGCCGGGCCTGCGCGCGGCGCTGCAAACCACGGTGGAGGAATTTTCGGCGCGGCTGGGGTTCGCCGTTGAGTTCATCTATCGGCTGCCGGCGCAAGCCGTCTCGTCCCATCAGGCCATCCACCTGACGCAGATCGCGCGCGAAGCGTTAACCAATATCGTCAAACACGCCGGCGCCAGCCGGGTGACGCTTACCGCCGACCTGGAGGCGGATGCGCTGGTGCTCAGCATCCGTGACAACGGCCGCGGCCTGCCGGAGGAACATCAGCGCCAGCATCATTACGGCGTGGTTATCATGCAGGATCGCGCCAGGAACCTGCACGGCGACTGCCGGGTGGCGAATCTCCCCGGCGGCGGCGCCGAAGTACGGGTAACCGTGCCGCGGCAACCGGCATCATCCTATTAACAGGAACAGACCATGAGCGAATCCGACGTCGCCACGATTTTATTGATTGACGATCACCCGATGCTGCGCAGCGGCGTGCGGGCGCTTATCGGCATGGACCCCGGCCTGAAAGTGGTTGCCGAAGCCGCCAACGGCGAGCAGGGGGTGCTGTTGGCCGAAACGCTGGATCCGGATTTGATCCTGCTCGATTTAAAGATGCCGGGCATGAGCGGGCTGGATACGCTGGACTGCCTGCGCCGGTTGCCCCTTTCCGGGCGCATCGTCGTATTCAGCGTCTCGAACCATCAGGACGATGTGATTACCGCCCTGAAACGCGGCGCCGATGGTTACCTGCTGAAAGATATGGAGCCGGAAGATCTGCTGGCGGCCATCCGCCAGGCCGCGGCGGGCAGGATGGTATTAAGCGAGGCGCTGATGCCGGTGCTGGCGGCCGGCCTGCGCGATGACCGTCCCGGCGGCGCGCGGGATAGCGGGCAGTTGACGCCGCGCGAGCGCGATATCCTGAAGCTTATCGCCCACGGCCTGCCGAATAAAACCATCGCCCGCAGGCTCGATATCAGTGAAAGCACCGTGAAGGTACATGTGAAACATCTGCTGAAAAAAATGGGGTTGAAGTCACGGGTGGAGGCGGCGGTATGGGCGCTGCAAAGCAAGGTGTTCTGACGTGGCGTTATAAAAAACGCCCCGCGCGGGACGATAGCGCGCGGGGCGTAAAAGAAGCATCGGCGCCCCGGAGCATTGAGCCCCGGGGTGCCGGGCCGGGTCAGGCCAGCGCTTTCGCCAGTTCGGCGTCCGGACGTTTCAGTACCGAGTACATTACGCCCAGCAACAGGGTGCCCGCCGCGATGGCGACCAGGTAACTGAGCACCGGCGTAATGGCGCCCGGGATCAGCAGCACAAACATACCGCCGTGCGGCGCCATCAGCTTGGCGCCGAAGAACATCGACAGCGCGCCGGTGACGGCGCCGGAGATCATGGCAAGCGGGATCACCCGGAACGGATCGCGCGCGGCGAAGGGTATCGCGCCTTCGGAGATAAAGCACAGCCCGAGGACAAACGCGGCCTTGCCGGCCTCCCGTTCCGGTTTATCGAACTTATTGCGCGCCAGCAGGGTGGCGACCGCGATGCCCAGCGGCGGCACCATGCCGGCGGCCATAATCGCCGCCATCGGCGCATAGGTTTGCGTACTGAGCAAGGCGACGCCAAAGGCATAGGCGGCTTTGTTGATCGGCCCGCCCATATCGCTGCACATCATGGCGCCGAGGATGGCGCCCAGCAGTACGGCGTTGGCGGTGCCCATCGACTGCAGCCAGTTGGTCAGGCCGGTCAGGATCCTGGCCACCGGCGTGCCCACCACATAGATCATCACCAGGCCGGTCACCAGGCTGGCGATTAACGGTATGATCAGTATCGGTTTCAGCGCCGCCATGCTTTGCGGCAAAGGCAATTTGGTGCTGATAAGCCTGGCCACGTAGCCGGCCAGAAAACCGGCGATAATACCGCCGATAAATCCGGCGCCGGTGCTGACCGCCAGCATACCGCCCACCAGGCCCGGCGTCAGGCCCGGACGGTCGGCGATGGAGAAGGCGATAAAGCCCGCCAGCACCGGCACCATCAGGGCGAACGCTGATTTACCGCCGATGGTCATCAGCGCCGAAGCCAGGGTTCCCGGCTGTTCAAAGGCATGGATGCCGAAAACAAAGGATAACGCGATGCACAGGCCGCCGGCCACCACCATCGGCAGCATATAGGAAACACCGGTCAGCAGATGGCGATACGGACCGGGAGAGGCTTTTTTGGTCTCGCCGGATTCAGTATTGCCGCCCTGCGCGGACGGCTGGTACACCTTGGCCTCCACCACCGCCTTATCCAGTTCCTGGGCGGTTTTTTTCAGCGCCAGGCCGGTACTGGTGCGATACATCGGTTTGCCGGCGAACTTGCTCAGATCCACCTCTATATCGGCGGCCACGATCACCAGGTCCGCCTGCTGCACTTCCTCGGCGGTGATGGCATTACCCGCCCCCACCGAGCCGCGGGTCTCCACCTTCACCCACCAGCCGCGTTTTTTGGCTTCGCCATCGATGGCTTCCGCCGCCATATAGGTGTGCGCCACGCCGGTCGGGCAGGCGGTGATGGCCACCAGCCGTTTGGGTCCGGTGACGGCAAGCGCCGCCGCGGGCGTGGTTTCCGCCGACGCCTGGTACAGGCTGGCCTCGGTCTTGGCGCGGGCGAGGAAAGCTTCCGGCTGGCTGGCCGCCTGGGACGGTTCGCCGGTAAACACCCGCTTGCCGTTCAGGGCGGCATCGGGGGTAAGGCCGCCCACCGCCACCACCAGTTCGGCGTCGGCGGCGGAGTCAACCAGGGTCAAACCCGCTTTCGGCGCGGCATCGACCAATATTTTTTTCACCAGGTGGCATCGTGCCTGCCCCAGCGAGCTGTCTATTTTCAGCAGCGTTTTCATTGTGCCTCCAACTGGTCATTAAACGGTTTTAAATCCACTCGGGCCATCATGGCGGCCAGCTGCGGCCGATCGGTGATGCCGACATTGCTTTGACTGACCGCCAAAGCCGCCACGGCGGTCGCCAGGCGTAACGTATGTTCACTGGACTCGCGCATCAGCAGGCCATAGATCAGGCCGCCGACCATGGAATCGCCGGCGCCGACGGTGCTGACCACTTCACAGGCCGGCGGCTTGGCCAGCCAGGCGCCCGAGGCGTTGACCCACAGCGCGCCTTCGGCGCCCAGTGAAATCACCACATGGGCGATGCCCTGCTCGCGCAGCGCATGGGCGGCCACCACCACGTCGGCCAGGGTGGGCAGCTTGCGGCCGGCCCAGATTTCCAACTCGCGCCGGTTAGGCTTGACCAGCCAGGGCGCGGCTTTCAGCCCGGCCACCAGCGCTTCGCGGCTGCTGTCGAAAATAATGCAGGGGCAGTGGCTGCGCAGTTTGATCATCCATTCAGTAAAGGCTTCCGGCGGCACGCCCGCCGGCAGGCTGCCGCTGACCGCCACCATATCGAACTGGCCCAGCCAGGTCAGCGAATCGTTGACAAAGCGTTCCCAGTCCTGCGGCGTGACGTTAAATCCGGAAAAATTGAAATCGGTCACGTCTCCCTGCTTCTCGGTCAGCTTGACGTTGATGCGGGTACGCCCCTGCACGACCTGGAAACGGTTGGCAATGCCCAGATCGCTGAACAGCAGTTGGAAACCGTCCTGGTTTTCCTTGCCGAGAAAGCCGCCGACGGTGACGTCGATGCCAAGATCCTTCAACACCTTGGCGACGTTTATCCCTTTTCCCGCCGCGTGCAGTCCGGTCGTTTGCACCAGGTTAACCTCCCCGCGTTCAATTTCGGGGCAATAGCCGACCAGGTCGTAAGCCGGGTTCAGCGTAATGGTGGCGACGCGTCTGCTCATGCCGCGCCCTCCCCGAGTCCCGCGGCAATCGCCGCGCCGATGGCTTGCAGCGCCTGTTCGGCGTCGGCGCCTTCAGCGGTGAAACGCAGGCGATGGCCGCTCTTCACGCCCAGGGCCACCACTTTCATCAGGCTGCGTCCATTGGCCGGTTTGCCGGACCCGTCCAGGTTGGTGACGGTAATGACGCTGTCGAACTGTTTGATCACGTTCACCAGGGCGGTGCCGGGGCGGGCGTGCAGGCCATGCTCATTACGCACCACGAATTCCGCGCTTAATACCCCATCCGTCGCCGCGGCTTCGCCGCTGAGCAGGGCCAGCAGGGCGGGAGCGTCGGCGGTCAGCAGGCGGCTCGCCTCGCCGGCCAGCAGCAGGTCGCCGATGACGTTCAGCACGTCAAGCGGCCGATCGTCTGCCATGGCGACGGTAATCAGCAGCGCCACGCTTTCACCGTCCTCGACAAACGCCGTCGCCGGGCGACTGATCGCCACGGCGCTGGCCAGATTGCCGCGCGTGCTGTCGTTCAGCCAGACGCCCTGCCCCAGGTTCAGCGGGCGGCCGCTGATGATATCGCTGACGAACGCGACGTCCACCGCGCCCGCCAGCTGCAGGCGGCCGGCATTGAGCGCCTTGAGGGTGACCATGTCGCCGGCGGGGACGCCCAGGGCCATCAGGGAGATATCGAACAGGAACGGCGCCGGCTGCTTTTCACCCGTCAGCGCGGCGCGCAGTTCTTCGGCCGACGTGGTGCTCGCCAGGCGCGCCGCCACGGCATCGTCGCTTAAGACATGGGTAAGCTGGCGCAGCAGCGCGAGATGCTCGTCGGAGCGCGCGGCGATGCCGATCACCACATAAGCCGTCTGGCCCTCGCCCCAGTCAATCCCCTGCGGAAACTGAAATACCTGCACGCCGGTGTTCAGCACCAGGTCGCGGGTATCCGTGGTACCGTGCGGGATGGCGATGCCGTTGCCTAAAAAAGTGGACGTCTGCTGCTCGCGCTTCATCATGCCGTCCACATACCCGGCGTCGACATAACCCGCCTGCGTCATGGCCGCGGCGATCTGGGCGATAGCCTCCGTCTTGCTCTGCGCCTGGGCGCCGAGATGAATATCTTTTAATGACAAATCAAACATATCTCTCCTCGCTTGCTGATATTGCTAATATTGAATCGATTCAGCTTCGATACGCACCAACAGCGGGATGGTCCGGGGCATCGCCTGTCTAATCACGCTGAAACGTTTCAATAAAGTCTCCGACGTTGGCGACGTGATTGCAAGCGCCCGTCGACTATTCCTGTCGGATCTTTGAAGCGCCGCACAGTTTATCGTTATTCAGGCACGTCCCGGCCCGCCGGGACGGCTTTTGCTGACGCGCTGCTGAAGACCCCATCCCCCATGCCCGCCGCGGCCTGACCGGGGCCGCCCGCGCAGCGATCCGGCGGCGCGCCTTGCCGCCGGCCGACGTCATGCTGAAGTGGATTTATTTTCGCCGCCGGCTGTTGTTTTTCGCCAACAGGCGTATTATTCGGGCGTCCATTTGTCCTGATCCCGACGCCATTATCATGCATACGCCTATCGCCCTCCCGCGGCGCCTTCCGGATATGACCGCCCCGGCCTTTCTGGTTATCGCTTTTCTCTCCGGCATCGCCGGCGCACTGCAGCTGCCGACCCTGAGCCTGTTCCTGTCCACGGAAGTGGCGGCCCGGCCCTTTATGGTGGGCCTGTTCTATACCGGCAGCGCGGTGATAGGCATCGCGGTCAGCCAGTTCCTGGCCGGCCGGTCGGATAAAAAAGGCGATCGTAAACGGCTGATCCTGCAATGCTGCCTGCTGGGCGCGGCAGGCTGCGTGCTGTTTGCCTTTAACCGCAGTTATTTTGTCCTGCTGGCCTGCGGCGTGTTATTGACCAGCTTCGGTTCCACCGCCAACCCGCAGATGTTCGCCCTGGCGCGCGAACATGCCGAGCAGACGGGGCGCGAGGCGGTCATGTTCAGTTCGGTAATGCGCGCGCAGGTGTCCCTGGCCTGGGTCATCGGACCGCCGCTGGCCTTTGCCCTGGCGCTGGGCTTTGGTTTCAAAGTGATGTATATGATGGCCGCCGTCACCTTCGTGGCCTGCGGCGCGCTGGTCTGGCTGGCGCTGCCGTCGATGCGCAAATCGGCGCTGAAAACCGCCGCGGTGCTGGAGGCGCCCCGCCGCAACCGCCGCGACGCGATGCTGCTGTTCGCCGCCTGCACGCTGATGTGGACCTGCAACTGCATGTACCTGATCAATATGCCGCTCTATCTCATCCACGAGCTGCAACTGCCTGAAAAACTGGCCGGAATGCTGATGGGCACCGCCGCGGGCCTGGAGATCCCGACCATGCTGGTGGCCGGCTATGTGTCCAGGCGCTTTGGCAACCGGCTGCTGATGCGCATCGCCGTCGGCGCCGGGCTGCTGTTTTACCTGGGGCTGCTGGTGTTTACCGCCCCTATGGCGCTGCTGGCGCTGCAGTCGCTGAACGCGGTGTTTATCGGCATTCTGGCCGGCATCGGCATGATCTATTTTCAGGATCTGATGCCGGGCCAGGCCGGCGCCGCCACCACGCTGTTTACCAATACCGGACGGGTGGGCTGGATTATCGCCGGTTCGGCCGCCGGGCTTATCGCGGAAATCTGGCAGTACCATACGGTGTTTTTTGTGGCGCTGCTAATGATTGCCGGCGCCGGTTATTGCATGTGGCGCATTCGTGATGTAGATTCGCCGCTGCCCCGCGACACGCACTTTTCCCCCTTGCCTGAAGGCCCGGGCAACGGTAACGTGTCGCCATAGACTCCGATACAATTATACAGGTCCACTTTGATGGCTAGAGCAAACGAAATTAAGCGCGGCATGGCGGTAAATTACAACGGCAAACTCCTGCTGGTAAAAGACATTGATATCCAGAGCCCAAGCGCGCGCGGGGCCAGTACGCTGTATAAGATGCGGTTTTCCGACGTCCGCACCGGCCTGAAGGTGGAAGAGCGCTTTAAGGGCGACGATATCCTCGAGACCATCAACCTGGTGCGCCGCTCGGTGACGTTTTCCTATATCGACGGCGAAGAATATGTCTTTATGGACGACGAGGACTATACCCCGTACCTGTTCAAGAAAGACCAGATAGAAGACGAACTGCTGTTTATCCCCGAAGGCGGCATCCCCGGCATGCAGGTGCTGACCCTGGAAGGCCAGGTGCTGGCGCTGGAACTGCCGCAAACGGTGGATCTGGAGATTATCGAAACCACGCCCGGCATCAAAGGCGCGTCGGCCAGCGCCCGCACCAAGCCGGCGCTGATGAGCACCGGCCTGACCGTCTCGGTGCCGGAATACCTGAACAGCGGCGAAAAGATCCGTATTCACGTGGCGGAACGTCGCTATATGAGCCGCGCCGACTAACCATTTCCAGGCCAACGGCCAGACGGGGTGCATCATCATGGCGACCCTTGCCTCGCATCACCTTCCCGCCGGGGTGCAACAGCCCGGCTACGATCGCGGCCTGCTTAAGAGCCGCATCGTACATATCGGTTTCGGCGCGTTTCACCGCGCCCATCAGGCGGTAATGACCGATCGGGCGCTTAACGCCGTTGGCGGCGATTGGGGCATCTGCGAGGTCAGCCTGCACAGCGCCGGTTTACTGCAGGCGCTGCGCGCCCAGGATCATCTGTTTACCGTGCTGGAAAAAGACGGCGCCGGCGAGCAGGCGCACGTTATCGGCGCGGTCCGCGAGTCGGTTATCGCGGCAGAGGTCGGCATCGCGGCGGTGCTGGAAAAGCTGGCCGAGCCGCAGGTGGCCGTCGTCTCGCTGACCATTACCGAAAAAGGCTATTGCATCGAGCCGGACAGCGGCGAGCTGGACCGCGCCAATCCGCGCGTCCAGGCGGATATCCTGCATCCCGGGGCGCCTGGCACCGTGCCGGGCATTCTGGTGGAGGCGCTGCGCCTGCGCTATGCGCGCGGCCTCGCGCCGCTGACCCTGCTGTCGTGCGACAATATTCCCGGCAACGGCCAGGTGCTCAGGCGGGCGGTGCTGGGCCTGGCCCAGGCCAGGGATCCGCTGCTGGCGGCATGGATCGGGGAACAGGTGTCGTTTCCGGCCACCATGGTCGACCGTATCGTGCCCGCCGCCACGGAAGAAACGCTGGCTGAGATTGCCGCCCTTATCGGCGTGGCGGACCCCTGCGCCATCGCCTGCGAACCCTTTATCCAATGGGTTATCGAGGATAATTTTGTTGCCGGCCGGCCGGACTGGCAGGCGGCGGGCGCGCAGTTTGTCCCCGACGTCGCGCCGTATGAAGAAATGAAGCTGCGCATGCTGAACGGCAGCCATTCCTTTCTGGCCTGGCTCGGCTATCTGGCCGGCTACCAGCATATCAGCGACTGCATGGCGGACCCGGGCTACCACGCCGCCGTGGCCGCGATGATGGCGCAGGAACAGGCGCCCACCCTGCGCCTGGGCGCCGGGGAAGTGGACCTCGCCGCCTACGCCGCGCAGTTGCTGGCGCGCTTCGCCAATCCGGCGCTGAAACACCGCACCTGGCAGATTGCCATGGACGGCACGCAAAAGCTGCCGCAGCGCATGCTGGACCCGGTGCGCTGGCATATCGCCCACGGCGACGGCTATCCCCTGCTGGCGCTGGGCATCGCAGGCTGGATGCGTTATGTGGGCGGCCGCGACGATCTCGGCGCGCCTATTGATATCCGCGATCCGCTCAGCGACGAGCTGCGGCGCATCGTCGGCCACAGCCCCGACGGCGAGCCGCGGGTGCTGGCGCTGTTGGCGCTGCGTTCGGTATTCGGCGCGGATCTGTCCGCCAGCCCCGCCTTTGCCGCCGCCGTCACCGCGGCGTATCTCGCGCTGGCGCGGGACGGCGCCAAAGCGACGGTGGCCGCCGCCCTCTCCCCGTCCGCCAGGGGACGACCATGATCGCCCGCACCACCCTGATTACCGGTTTTCTCGGCAGCGGGAAAACCACCACCCTCTTGCATCTGCTGGCGCAAAAACCGGCCGGCGAACGCTGGGCGGTCCTGGTGAATGAATTTGGCGAGATTGGCGTCGACGGCGCGCTCCTGGCCGACAGCGGCGCAATGCTCAAGGAAATTCCCGGCGGCTGCATGTGCTGCGTCAACGGCCTGCCCATGCAGGTGGGATTAAATACCCTGTTGCAGCGCAACACCCCCGATCGGCTGCTGATCGAGCCGACCGGGCTTGGCCATCCCAAACAAATCCTCTCTTTGCTCACCTCGCCGGTATATGAAAACTGGCTGACCCTGCGCGCCACCCTGTGCCTGCTGGACGCGCGCCAGCTCGGCGACGCACGTTACCGCGACAATGAAAACTTCCGCGACCAGCTGGCCGCCGCCGATGTCATTATCGCCAACAAGCAGGACAGCTACCAGCCGCAGGATCGCGTGCTGCTGGACGAGTGGGCCGCCGGGCACGGCGATGGACGCCAAATAGTCGACGCCGTCCAGGGCCGGGTGCCGCTGTCATTGCTGGACCTGCCGCGCCTGAACGCGCGCGAACTGCCCGACGGCGCCCACCATCACGCCCCCCCGGCGCCCAAGGCGGGACTCGCGGCGCTGCGGCTGCCGGGCAATACCGGCTGGCGGCGTGCGCTGAACCAGGGCCAGGGCTACCAGTCCTGCGGCTGGATTTTTGACGGCGCCACCACCTTCGATACCATCGGCCTGCTGGAGTGGGCGCGGCTGGCGCCGGTGGAACGGGTCAAGGCCGTGGTACGCATCCCCGAAGGCACCCTGCAGGTCAACCGCCAGGGCCAGGACTTGCGCATCGAGACTCTGCCCGCACCGCCGCCCGACAGCCGGATTGAATTGATCAATCCCGCCCCGGCGGATTGGAACGCGCTGCAAACGGCTTTGTTGAAGATTCGTTTAAATTAGCAGGAATACTATAATCACCTTAATTTAGTCACTTGTTTTATAGGTGCTGAGTCATGCGTCGCTTACCTGCCGTTATTTTGCTCAATATCCTGGGCATCGCGCTTTTTGTCTCATGGTACCTGCCTTCGCACCACGGATTCTGGTCGCGGCTGGATACGGCGATCTTCCTGTTTTTTAATCATATCGCCGCCAGTAGCCATAGTTATGCCGTGTTCCTGGCCGTCACCAACTATCGCGCGTTCGATATCACCTCCCTGCTGGCGATGGGCCTGCTTTACCTCCGCTGCCTGTTGCGCACCCCGCCGGATCGGCGCTATCAATTGATAAGCCTCGGCATCGTCATGCTGCTTTCGGCGCTGGTGCTTAACCAGCTGGGGCACCTGCTGCCGGTCAGCCGCCCCAGCCCGACGCTGTTTTTCCAAAATGAGGACGGCGTGGTGCGCGTGTCGCAATTTAGCCGCATTCCCACCAAGGACGCTTCCATGGATAGCTTTCCGGGCGACCACGGCATGATGCTGATGATTTTTGCCGCCTATATGCTGCGCTATTTCGGCGGCCGGGCGTTTGCCTGCGGCATGGCTATCGTGGTGCTGTTCTCCCTGCCCCGGGTGATGATTGGCGCGCACTGGTTCAGCGATATCGCGGTGGGATCGCTGTCGGTGGTGCTGGTCGGCCTGAGTTGGTGGCTGATGACGGATGCCAGCGATAAGGCGGTGAGCTGGTTTAACCAGCGCTTGCCGGGCGTGCGCGACCGGCGATATCAATAGGAATTAATTATAGCGGGGGCGGCCTGTGACGGCGTCCGGCGGTCGCCACGTTACGGGAAGGTTGCGGGATCGCCGGCCCCCGGGCGGCGACAATGCCCGCCCGCCGCCATTCCCGGCAAACGGCGGGGCTTTTTGATCCAATTCTTAACGTTTAATTTAATACTATTTCACATCACCAAAAGTTATAAAATAGTCGATAAAAATCCTCGCTTTCCCTTATTCATTACGGTACCCTCGAATTCGCTGTACTTATACACTGATATTTTCCCGCTAATAAAAATGTGTGAGTAATACCACACAATGCAGGAATAACGGTTGGTCAATCAGTATTTGCGCATTATTCTCGATTCGCTCGGTATTTTATAGCGGCACCGTCGCTAAGGACTTTAAGGGATAACACTTATAATGGTCAAATCTCAACCTATTTTGAGATATGTGCTGCGGTTAATCCCCGCAGTGGCGGCGGCAGTTATGCTTTCCGCCTGTAGTTCTCATGGCAGTCAACAAACAGCTGAGATGCATGCAGTCAACGATAAAAGTGATTTTTTACTGCAAGCCTCTCAGGATCAATTCGAAGATATGGTCCGTAATGTCGATGTGAAGACGAAAATTATGGATCAATATGCCGTATGGAAAGGCGTTCGGTATCGCCTGGGCGGCAGCTCTAAACGTGGTATAGATTGTTCGGCTTTTGTACAGCAAACGTTCCATGAACAGTTTGGCCTGGAATTGCCGCGCTCAAGCAGCGAGCAGCAGGGTATTGGCGCTAAAATCCAGCGCACCAAGCTGCGTCCAGGAGATCTGGTCGTGTTCCATGCCGGTTCCACCGGGCGCCATATGGGGATTTACCTGGGCAACGATCAGTTCGTCCACGCATCCACCACCAGCGGCGTCACCATTTCCAGCCTATCGGAAACCTACTGGAACAAGCGTTATCGGGAAGCACGGCGGGTATTAACCGGCGGCGCCAAGGGGCAGATGACCACGGCAATGCGCGGCAACAGCAACTCCTGATAATTAACGGTTATTATTTAAATGTCCTGAATGCCGAACGAGATAAAAGCCGCCTGCCCGGGCGGTTTTTTTTTGACCATTATTAAAGATTTGTATATCTGTTTTTTTGCTTAATACATATTCTTCGAAGCTCATCACTATTCTCGCCGCTATATTCCCAGCTCCTTAACATATTTGCCTGCATGTTATCAACATATTAATTATTATAATCCGCGTCATTTGTCCGTTTGCCGTTATGCTACCGGCGGCCAGCCCGCCCGCGATTGCGCCATATCGGCTAATTATTAAGCACGATAATATATCAGTTAAGGCAATATATGGGCGCAACATCCCATGCCCGCGGGCACGCTAATTATGGCCGGCGCGCCGTTATCTCCCGTTCCAGCCACGCCAGCGAGGCAAACCCCTCGGCGGCGATGCGCTGCGGCGTTTCCCGCTGATACCGGTCGCTGAAAATTTCCAGCGACCAGATGCCCCGGTACCCTGCCGCCGCCACTTGGCGCGCAAAACCGGCGACATCCAGGATGCCCTGGCCCGGAAAACAGCGATGATGCCGGCTCCAGGCGTCTACCGGCTGCGACGGCCGCGGGCGCGGCGCGGCATCGGCCATCTGCACGTAAAAGATTTTTTCCGCCGGGATGTGCGCCAGGCCGTCGAGGTTATCCGCCAGGGCCAGGATATGAAAGCTGTCCAGCGCCAGGCCCAGGTTGGGCATGGCGACGGTGCTGACCCGCTCCCAGGCCTGGCGGTAATGATGCACATGGCGCCCCCAGGCCAGGGCCTCATAACAGATGGCGCAGCCATAACGCTGCGCCAACTCGGCCAGGCGCAGCAGATCGCCGTTTTGCGCCTCTTCGTCCGCCAGGGCATCCTGGTCCACCGAACTGCATACCAGCAATTGCCGGCATCCCAGTTCTGCCATGGCGTCAAACATGCGCCCGGCCTCGGCCAGCACGCCGGCGCGGCCGGCCGCGGGCGCCCCGTCGGCGTTGCGCAGCGGCTGCAGCAGCACCGCCTCAAGATCGAGCGCGTCGAGCAGCCGTTTAACGTCGCGCGCGGTACCGGGGAAGCGTTGCAGATCGTCGTCAAACAGTTCCACGGCGTCAAACCCCGCCCGGGCGATGGCCTCAAGCTTTTCCGGCAGGCTGCCGGCCATGGATAGGGTAGCAATGGACTTGCGCACCGTCGTCCTCCTGATTAAAGGGTGTATGGCTTAATAATCTGATTGATAATTTTGACATTAATGGCAAAAAAACCGTTAATGGCATTGTTTTAGGCATTAGTATAATAGACAGCCTTCAGCGGCTTGCCCTTTCAATACTATTTGGTGTTATCCCAGGAGCGTAACCTGATGTTTCCACGTGTTTGGATTGCGCTGATTCTCAGCGTCGTCTGCCTCGGCCCGCGCGCCGACACTATTGACACTATTAATGAAAGCTACGCTTTTGCGCTATTGGGCCAACCGAAATACCCCAGCGACTTCAGCCATTTTGATTACGTCAACCCCGCCGCGCCCAAGGGCGGCGCCATAACCCTGGCGGCCATCGGCACCTTTGACAATTTTAACCGTTTTGCCCTGCGCGGCTCGGCGGCGATGCGCACCGACCAGCTCTATGACGGTTTATTTATCACCTCGGACGATGAGATGGGCAGCTATTATCCCCTGGTGGCGGAATCGGCGCGCTATCCCAGCGATTTTTCCTGGATGGAGGTGTCCATCAATCCCCAGGCGCAGTATCACAACCATCAGCCCATCACCGCCCGGGACGTGGCCTTCACCTTCGGCAAATTCATGACCGAAGGGGTGCCGCAATTTCGTATTTATTACAAAGGCGTCACGGTAAAAGCCATCGCGCCGCTCACGGTACGCTACGAGTTTCCCAAACCCGATAAAGAGATGCTGCTGGGCCTGCTGACCTTGCCGATTATGCCGGAAAGCTATTGGCAGCATCACAAACTCGGCGACCCGCTGACCTCGCCGCCGCCGGCCAGCGGGCCTTACCGCATTACGTCCTGGCGTACCGGGCAGTATGTCACCTACTCGCGTGTCCGCGATTATTGGGCGGCCAACCTGCCGGTCAACCGCGGCCGTAATAATTTTGACAGCATCCGTTATGATTATTACCTGGACGACAACGTGGCGCTGGAAGCGTTTAAAGCCGGCGCGTTTGATTTGCGCATCGAAAGCTCGCCCAAGCTGTGGGCCACGCAGTACCACGGCGGCAACGTGGAACGCGGCTATATCATCAAGCAGGAAATACCCAACGATGCGCCGGTCGCAACGCCCTGGCTGGCATTTAATATCCAGCGCCCGCTGTTCGCCGACCGGCGGGTGCGCGAGGCGCTGACGCTGGCGTTTGATTTTGAATGGATGAACAAGGCGCTGTTTTACCAGGGGTACCAGCGGGTCGACAGCTATTTCATCAATACCGACTATGCGGCGCGGGACTATCCCGGCGTGGACGAACTGGCGGTGCTGGCGCCCCTGAAAGGCCAGGTGCCGCCGGAGGTGTTTACCAAACGCTACCAGCCGCCGGTATCGGACGGCAGCGGTTATGACCGCAAAAACCTGCTTAAGGCGCTTGGGCTGTTAAAGCAGGCCGGCTGGGAATTAAAGGACCAGCAATTGGTCAACGTCAAAACCGGCAAGCCGTTTGCCTTTGAAATGATGCTGATGAGCGGCAGCAACAGCAGCAATTACATCCTGCCCTTCCAGCACAACCTGCAGCGCCTGGGCATACAGATGACGCTGCGTCAAGTGGACAGCGCGCAGTTTACCAACCGTCTGCGCAAACGTGATTTTGATATGATGCCGTCAAGCTATGCCGCCTTCCCCTACCCCAGCGGCGATTTGCAAATCCTGTGGGGCAGCGCCTATGTGGAATCCAGCTATAACCGCCCCGGCGTCAAGGATCCGGCGGTTGACCGCCTGATCAACGAAATCGTGCGCCACCAGGGCGACGAAAAAGCGCTGCTGCCCCTGGGGCGGGCGCTGGACCGGGTGCTGACCTGGAATTATTTTATGATTCCCCAGTGGTTTTCCCACCAGACCCGTCTGGCCTATTGGGATAAATTCGCCATGCCGGCCGTTAAACCCACCTATGCGCTGGGTTTCGATACCTGGTGGTATGATGTCAACCGGGCGGCCAGGCTGCCCGCGGAACGACGCTGACGCCGGCCGCGGCCGCCCGGTGCGTCCTGCGTCTGACTATCGACAAAGCTCTAAGGGAGGAGCCGCTTGCTAACCTATTTGTTACGCCGTTTATTGCTGGTGATCCCGACGCTCTGGGCCATCATTACCCTGAACTTCTTTATCGTGCAAATTGCCCCCGGCGGACCGGTGGATCAGGCCATCGCCGCCATTGAGATGGGCCAGCAAAGCGGCTTCAGCGCCGGGCACAGCGACCCCGCCGCCCGCGTGCAAACGCTGCACGGCGGCCAGATCGGCGACAGCCAGTACCGCGGCGCGCGGGGCCTGGATCCGGAGGTGATTGCGGAGATTACACGGCGCTACGGCTTCGATAAACCGCTGCATGAGCGCTATTTCACCATGCTGTGGAACTATATGCGCTTTGATTTTGGCGACAGCCTGTTTCGCGGCGCCACGGTAATGCATTTGATCAGGGAAAGCATGCCGGTCTCCATTACCCTCGGCTTGTGGAGCACGCTTATCATCTATCTGGTGTCGATCCCGCTCGGCATCAAAAAAGCGGTGCGCAGCGGCAGCGCCTTCGACGTCTGGAGCAGCACGCTTATCATCATCGGCTACGCGATCCCGGCCTTCTTGTTCGCCATCCTGCTGATTGTGCTGTTCGCCGGCGGCAGCTATCTGGACTGGTTCCCGTTGCGCGGTCTGGTCTCGAGCCATTTCGACAGCCTGCCGTGGTATAAAAAAATCACCGATTATCTTTGGCATATCACGCTGCCGGTGCTGGCCACGGTGATTGGCGGATTCGCCACCCTGACCATGTTGACTAAAAACGCGTTCCTGGACGAGATCCGCAAGCAATACGTCACCACCGCGCGCGCCAAGGGGCTGACGGAAAACCAGATCCTCTACCGCCATGTGTTTCGCAACGCCATGCTGCTGGTGATAGCCGGTTTCCCCGCCACCTTTATCAGCATGTTTTTTACCGGTTCGCTGCTGATTGAGGTGATGTTTTCCCTTAACGGCCTGGGGCTGCTGGGGTACGACGCCACCCTGCAACGGGATTACCCGGTCATGTTCGGCACGTTATATATCTTTACCCTGATCGGCCTGCTGCTCAATATCCTCAGCGATATGACCTATACGCTGGTCGACCCGCGCATTGATTTCGAGGGCCGCCAATGAGACTGAGTTCCGTCAACCAGGCGCGCTGGGCGCGTTTTCGCCGCAACCGCCGGGGCTACTGGTCGTTATGGCTATTTCTGCTGCTGTTTATCCTGAGCCTCGCCTCGGAAGCTGGTGGCTAACGACAAGCCCCTGCTGGTGCGCTACCAGGGACAATTTTATTCGCCGCTGCTGTTTAACTACAGCGAGACCACCTTCGGCGGCGAGCTGGCGACCAGGACCGATTACCGCGATCCCTATATCGCCGGGCGGTTGGCCGCGCACGGCTGGGCGATATGGGCGCCGGTACGCTATGACTACCGCACCATTAACTTCGCCACCGCCCGGCCCTTCCCGTCGCCGCCAAGCCGGCAGAACTGGCTGGGTACCGACAGCACCGGCAAGGATGTGCTGGCCAACTTATTGTATGGCTTCCGGCTGTCGATGCTGTTCGGCCTGGCGCTGACTCTGCTCTCAAGCGTTATCGGCATTATCGTCGGCGCCAGCCAGGGCTATTACGGCGGCCGGCTGGACCTGTGGGGACAGCGCTTTATCGAGGTCTGGTCCGGCATGCCGACGCTGTTTTTGATTATTTTATTATCAAGCGTCGTGCCGCCGGACTTCGGGTGGCTGCTGGCCATCACCGTGCTGTTCGGCTGGATGGGCCTGGTGGGCGTGGTGCGCGCCGAATTCCTGCGCGCCCGTAATTTCGACTATATCCGCGCCGCCCAGGCCATGGGGGTCAGCGATCGGATGATCATGCTGCGCCATATGCTGCCCAACGCCATGGTGGCGACGCTGACCTTTTTGCCCTTTATCCTGTGCGGGTCCATTACCACCCTGACCTCGCTGGATTTTCTCGGTTTCGGCCTGCCCATCGGCTCGCCGTCCCTGGGCAATCTGTTGCTGGAAGGCAAAAATAACCTCCAGGCGCCGTGGCTCGGCATTACCGCTTTTGTTACGCTGGCCCTGGTGCTGTCATTACTGATTTTTATCGGCGAAGCGGTGCGCGACGCCTTTGACCCCAGCAAGGCGCATTAACCTATGACCACGCCATTGTTAGAAATCAAGGAACTGAGCGTCGCCTTTCGCCAGGGCAATCAAACCCGGCAGGTGGTGGATAAGGTGACGCTGGCGCTTAACGCCGGCGAAACGCTGGCGCTGGTGGGCGAATCCGGCTCGGGCAAAAGCGTTACCGCCCTGTCGGTCCTGCGCCTGCTGCCCCAGCCGCAGGTGTACTACCCCCACGGCGATATCCTGTTCGCGGGCAAGAGCCTGCTGCATGCCCCAGACGCAACGCTCAGGCGCGTGCGCGGCAATGACATCGCCATGATCTTCCAGGAACCTATGTCGTCGCTCAACCCGCTGCACAGCGTGGAAAAACAGCTGCTGGAGGTGCTGGCGCTGCATCGGGACATGCGCGGCGCCGAAGCCCGCGCCGAAGTGCTGGCCAGCCTCGATCGGGTGGGTATCCGCCAGGCCAAATCCCGGCTGCGGGATTTCCCCCACCAGCTCTCCGGCGGCGAACGCCAGCGGGTGATGATCGCCATGGCCCTGCTCACCCGGCCCAAACTGCTGATTGCCGACGAGCCGACCACCGCGCTGGACGTAACGGTACAGGCGCAGATCCTGGCATTGCTGACCGACCTGCGCCGGGAGATGGGCATGGCGCTGCTGTTTATCACCCATAACCTGAATATCGTGCGCCGTCTGGCGGACAACGTGGCGGTGATGCAGGAGGGCAAATGCGTGGAAATCAGCGACCGCGACGCCCTGTTCAGCGCGCCGCAACACCCTTACACCCGCCGTCTGCTGGCGGCGGAGCCGGGAGGCGAGCCGCTGCCGGTGCCGCCGGGGGCGCCGGCGTTGCTGCGGGTCGCTAATCTGGGCGTGACCTTTTCCGGGCGCCAGGGGCTGTTTCGCCGCCAGGCGGGACAAAAAAGCGCCGTGCGCGGGGTGTCATTTAGCCTGCGGCGCGGCGAAAGCCTGGGCTTGGTGGGCGAATCCGGCTCAGGCAAAAGCACCACGGCGCTGGCGGTGCTGCGGTTGCTGAAATCCGACGGCGAGATCTGGTTTGACGGCCAGCCGCTGCATCAGTTTAACCGGCGCGGCATGCTGCCGCTGCGCCGCCGTATCCAGGTGGTGTTCCAGGACCCGAACTCGGCGCTGAATCCCCGGCTGACGGTGGCGCAAATCGTGGTGGAGGGGCTGCGCGTGCATCATCATTTTTCGCCGGAGGAACAGGACCGGCGGGTGATTGCCGCGCTAAGCGAAGTGGGACTCGATCCCGACACCCGCCATCGCTACCCCGACGAATTTTCCGGCGGGCAGCGCCAGCGCATCGCCATCGCCCGGGCGCTGATTTTGCAGCCGGACGTGGTAATTCTTGATGAACCCACCTCGTCGCTGGACAGATCGGTGCAGGCGCAGATCCTGCAATTGCTGAAGTCACTGCAGGAAAAACACCAGCTGACCTACCTGTTTATCAGCCACGATCTGCAGGTGGTGCGGGCAATGTGTCATCAGGTGATGGTACTGCGGGAAGGGGAAGTCGTGGAACAGGGCGCCTGCCGGCAGGTGTTCGACGCACCCTCAGCGGAGTATACCCGCCAGTTGCTGCTGGCGGCCGGGTAAGCGCGGCGCGCCCGGGTACTGGTCTTAAGAATAGTACGATGCCGACGCGGGCTCGGCGATGGCCACGCCCATGTTTTTCAGCCGGCACAGGCCGGTGCATTCATCGTCACGGTGCAAAAACAGGCAAGGCTGCCCTTCGCATTCCAGCACCGAGCAGGTGACCTGGATTTCCACCAGGGAACGCGCCAGTTCCCGCATCACTTCCCACGCCGTATCGCCTTCATGGCTTAACAGCGTCAGGCCAATCAGGTCGTTATCGTCGCAATCACCGGCGGATATCGGTTCGACTTTGATGCCGCTAAACCCATTCAGCCAGCGGTAATATTGTGGCAAGCGATGCACCACGGATAACTGTAGATTTGTCACTCCACGTCCCCAGACGATTAAACTACTTAGTAACAATTTTATCACAATACTATAATCTTAGCGTGACATTAGCAGTCAATTTGTTCATAAAAACAGCACAGATACCTTTGAAATGAGAGACAGATCTCTTTTCGGCCTATATGTACCGCGTTAAACGCCGCAGCACAACTGTTTTTTATGCATTTGCATAACTTTAACTGAGCTTATTATTTACATTTTACGAACAAAATAATGCCACGGGAGGAAGGATAGGATGCGCTCCCGCCGTCGCGGCGGGTAAAGGCGATGGCGGTTCACGGGAAAATCGACATGCTCGCCGGCGCAGGGCAGCCGCTCCGGCAAAGCGGCAGAAGGGAAAACCGCCGGCGTTATGCCAGCAGCGACTGCGCCAGATAGCCGTCCTGGCGCTCTACCCCCGGCAGGGCAAAAAAGTAGCCCCCGCCGATGGGCTGGATATATTCTTCCAGCGCCTCGCCGTTAAGCCTGCGCTGCACGGCGAGAAACCCCTGCTCCAGATCCTGCTGGAAGCAGACGAACAACAATCCCATATCCAGCTGGCCGGAGCGGGAAACGCCCAGGGAATAGCTATAGCCCCGGCGCAGCATCAGGTTGCCTTGGGTGGCGGGCGTACGGGGATTGGCCAGACGCATATGGGCATCGAGCGGGATGACCTTGCGCTGCGGATCGCGGCTGTAGTCGGGCACATCATGTTCATTGGCCATGCCCAGCGGCGCGCCGGTGCGCTTATCACGGCCGAAGATGGTCTGCTGCTCGTGCAGCGGCGTACGATCCCAGGACTCGACGTGAAAGCGGATAATGCGCACCGCCTGGTAACTGCCGTTTACCGCCCAGGCGGGTTCATCCGTACCGGCGCCGACCCAGATTACCCGATCCATCAGGCCGGGGTCGCGGGTATCCGGATTGCCGGTGCCGTCCTTGAAGCCCAGCAAATTAATCGGTGTCTCCTTGCCCCGGCTGCGCGCCGCGCTGGCGGAAATAAAGCCTTCGCGCTTCCAGCGCACGCTCAGCAGATCCGGGGTATGCTTAATGATATCCCGCAGCGCATGAATCACCGTGTCGCTGCCGTTGGCGCAAATTTGCAACAGCAGATCGCCATGGCATAAATCAGCGTCCAGCGCATCGTTGGCAAAACGCGTCATCTTTTGCAGCCGCCGGGGTTTCAGCGCGGCGAGGCCGAAACGATCGTCAAACAACGAGTCGCCCACCGCCACCGTGATGGTCAGGTTATCCGGAGCGATATGTTCGCCCAGAATGCCGGAGTCCATCGGCGGCAATTTATCATCCACCGCCGGCGCCTGCCCGCCGGTGGTTAAAAATGCAATCCTCTCGGTCAGCACGCGAAACAACCGCCGCAGATCGTCCTTATCCCCGGCCAGCACGTCAAACGCCACCAGCATCATGGCCGCCTGCTGCGGCGTGGTGATGCCGGCCTGCCGGGGTCCGTAAAACGGCTGGCGCTGCCAGCGCTCGTCGGGTGACAAGGTGCCGGGGGAATGCTCATCGGGAGCAGGAGCCGGCGCCGCCGCCGCGCTGCGCAACGCCAGGGCGCCGCCGAGGGCGCCAAGCCCCTTCAGCCAGCGGCGCCGTGATGGCGACGCCGCCTTACCGCTGTTTTTATCTTTATCAGCACTCATCAGGCGCTCAACCCTACTCCAGCCCCAGCACGCCGCGCAGCAGCGCCAGATCTTCCGCCAGGGCGGTGATCGGGCCTTTGAGCGCGGTGCGATCGGCATCGGTCAGCTTGTCATAAGACGCAAAGCCGTCTTTATTACGGTATTTCATCAGGACGTTATCCACCTTGGCAAAGTTACCGTCAATTTTCGCCAGCAGCGGCGCATCGGCTTTTTGCAGCAGCGGGCGCAGCAGGTTGACGATTTTTTGCGATCCGTCGATATTGGCCTGGAAATCGGAAAGATCGGTACGGCTGTAACGGTCTTCCTCGCCGCTGATCTTACTGGAGGCCACTTCCTCAATCAGTCCGGCGGCGCCGCCGACCACTTTACTCGGCGGGAAGGTCAGGTCGCCGATGCGTTTTTGCAGATCCTGGGTATCTTTATACAATTGATCGGCAAACGGGGCGGTGCCGGCCGTGGTTTTATCGCTGAAGAGGATTTTTTCCAGCCGGTGGAAACCGGTGAATTTCGGGTCGGCGGATTTCTGCTCGAAATCATCTTCGCGGGCATCAATACTGCCGTCCAGATCCGAGAACAGTTCGGCGATAGGCTCGATACGCTCGTAATACACGCGGGTGGGGGCAAACAGCTTCTGCGCGGTGGCCAGATCGCCTTTCTTCACCGCATCGGTAAAGGTCTTGGTATGGGAGACAAGCTCGCCGACCTGTTGCAGCACATAGACTTTATAATCGGCAATCGGCCCCACCAGCGCCATGGCATCCGGTTTCGCCGCGCCCGCGCCGCCGTCCGCCGAAACCGTCAGCTTGCCCTTCGGATTGCTCAGCAGGCCGCAGGTCATATCGTATTCCCCCGGCTCCAGGGTGGCGGTCATCTTCTGGGTAAAGCCCGGCGCCACGTTCTCGCGCTCCTCGACCACCATCACGCCCTTGAGGATTTCCCATTCCAGCCCTTTCTGGCTGGCGTTATGAATAATAAACTGCGTTTTGCCCGGTTTAACGGTCAGCGCCATCGGATCGCACTGCTTATCGTTAACGGTAATCTTGACCTGAGGAATATCGGCCGCCAGCGCGGGCCAGCCCCATGCCGACAGCACCGGCGCCACCAGTAAGGCGGCAGGAAGAATGCGGCGACGGAAGCGTTGCATATTGGACATTTTTTTTACCCTGAATAGTGGAACAATTTAATGGATTTTATCCGGCGACACGTGTCGTCCGGTTGCCCCGCGCAGGCAGGAAAAACATCACCAGGGCCGGCACCAGGTATAACAAATACACGGCCACTTCACTGACGGTGGGCGCTTCCTGATAACCCAGCAGCCCCTCAAGCAAGGTGCCGAACAACGATTGGGTGGACAGGGTGGCGCTGAAATCAAACGCGATTGCCTGGAAACCATTCCATAATCCCGCTTCGTGGAAAGCGCGAATTGCCCCGGCCGCCAGCCCCGCGGCCACAAACAGAATAAACAGGCTGGTCCATTTGAAAAACTTCTCCATGCGCAGGCGGATGCCGCCGTAATACATCAGCATCCCCAAGACGATGGCGCAGGCCAATCCCAACACCGCGCCGATGGGCGCCTCGATGCCCACGTCCTGCTGAAACGCCGCCAGCAAAAAAAACACCGATTCCAACCCCTCGCGGGCCACGGCAAAAAACACCATGCCCACCAGCGCCCAGCCCTGCCCGCGGGCATTGCTGAGCGCCTGATCGACGGCGCTTTCCAACTGGGCTTTAATCGATCGGGACATCTTGCGCATCCAGAACACCATCCAGGTCAGGATGAGGACCGCCAGCACCGCCACGATGCCCTCGAACAGTTCCTGTTGCTTTTGCGGAAATTCGCCGGTAGTTTCGTTAATGACGACACCCACCGCCAGGCACAACAGCGCCGCGCTTAGCACGCCCACCCACACCGCTTTTAGCCAGCGGCCGCGGCCGGTCTTTTTCAGATAGCCGGCGATAAGGCTCACGATCAGCGCCGCCTCGAGACCCTCACGCAGCATAATCAGAAAAGGCACAAACATACCCATCACCTCGATGCTTTTGGGGGCGAGAAAAAGTAAAGAAACGTCAATTAAAACGATATTGATTATCATTACGAGGAAAAGAAACACAAGCGCAGATTTGCGACTATTTGTAACCGATGCGCTACAAAAGGTTTCAGGATAAATAAAAGGTAAAGGGGGCGTCAGGGGTTAAGTGGTCTCGGTGAGGGTTTTGTTTGCTGTGCCTTGGTTTGCCTTGTGGCAGGGTTTATGTCGCCTCGGCGCGGGTTTCGCTTACTGTGTCTTGGCTTGCCTTGTGGCAGGGTTTATGTCACCTCGGCGCGGGTTTCGCTTGCTGTGTCTTGGTTTGCCTTGTGGCAGGGTTTATGTCGCCTCGGCGAAGGTTTCGCTTGCTGTGTCTTGTCTTAGCTTGTGGCAGGGTTTATGTCGCCTCGGCGAAGGTTTCGCTTGCTGTGTCTTGTCTTAGCTTGTGGCAGGGTTTATGTCGCCTCGGCGCGGGTTTCGCTTGCTGTGTCTTGGTTTGCCTTGTGGCAGGGTTTATGCCGCCTCGGCGAAGGTTTCGCTTGCCGTGCGTGAGGTGCTCATAGGTATTGCCGGGTGCCGGCAAGCGACAAAGAGGCCGTACCGCGACGGCCTCCTTGACCTCCGCGCGTCCGGCAGATCGTGCGCCGCTGCGCGGTTCCCGGCATCACGCATCCCGGCTTTGGGACCGCACGGGACGCGCTCCCGGCGCGGCCCTTAGCTTTCGCCGCTCCCGGCGGCTCATCCAGCCGGGATGCGCGCTGCCGGCGCACTCTATGCCGGCACCACGTCAACACCATCGTCTGTGAGTAAAATAGCGTTTTTTGGTAGTAAGTAATATGCACGTACCGGGAAAAATATCGGTATTAATTTTGGGTTAACTTAAATTAGCTTGGCTTAGTTTAGTTTAGCTAAGATTTGCGGCCAGCTACCTACTCTCACTGTGGCGGGTTTATGCCCGGCTACGTGGTTGTATGGTTGCATGACTGTAATTGCCGACGGCATGACATACTGGCTATATGACCGCTGACTATGTGAATGCTGGCAGCATTGCATGATGTATGACTGATAATTACCCGCTGCCGACTGCATGTATATTTGCATGTATGACTGACCTGTCGCGGTGCCTTTTGCATTGCACAATGATTAGCCGCTTCTCTGTCTGCTGTACCTTCCACTAAACCCACAGCGGCGCCGATGCCCTATACATCACAGCGCTGGCCGCGACAGATATCCCGGCATAAAGCGTGCTGACGGCGCCGGTGGTCCCGGCATGAGCCGCCGGGAGCGGCGAAAGGCCCGTTGCGCCGGGAGCGCATAACGGGCCGGTGCATCACGGGGACATTGGCGGCGGAAGGCATCGCGCAGCGACGCGCGACCTGCCGGGCGCGCGGAGGTCAAGGAGGCCGTCGCGGTACGGCCTCTTTGTCGCTTGCCGGCATCCGGCAATACCTATGAACACCTCACGCACGGCAAGCGAAACCTTCGCCGAGGCGACATAAGCCCTGACGCACACTAACGCAAAGCAGGCGAAACCCTTGCCGTGGCGATATAAGCCCTGACGCACGCTAACGCAAAGCAGGCGAAACCCTTGCCGAGGCGTCATAAGCCCTGACGCACGCTAACGCAAAGCAGGCGAAACCCTTGCCGAGGCGACATAAGCCCTGACGCACGCTAACGCAAAGCAGGCGAAACCCTTGCCGAGGCGACATAAGCCCTGACGCACACTAACGCAAAGCAGGCGAAACCCTTGCCGAGGCGTCATAAGCCCTGACGCACGCTAACGCAAAGCAGGCGAAACCCTCGCCGGGGCGACATTTATCTTCACGGAAGCCCAATGTTGCCAGGACGGCTATCGCCAAACCTACACAAGACGTGTAAAAGGGAGAGCGTGCCAATGGGGTCGAATCGGCGTGGTGTTCCCGCCCAACAGAGCACCCCATGGCACGGTAAGCCCGCCAACACCAAACCCAAAACAGAAGTGTTAAGGGAGAACGTGCCAACGCCCGGCGTGTGAAAAGGAAAACGCTATGACGCGGTACGCGCCGCCCGCCGCGGACGGCTGGCATACAGATAACACAACATCGCGCTGATGGTGCAAAACGCCATGGACAATACCATCGGCCAGGCGCTGGAAAACGTCGCCAGCGACAACAACGCACCGATTACCGCGCCCACGCCGAACCGCAGCGTTCCCGCCAGCGACGAGGCGGTACCGGCCATATGCGGAAAATCATCCAGGATCACGGCCATGCCGTTGGACGTCACCATCGCCACGCAGACCGACAAACACCGCCACGCCGATAACCAACGGCCAGAACCCCAGGTTCATGCCGCAAACGATCAACAGCCAGATACCCATCAGCAACTGGATAAACAACCCGAAACGGAACATCTTCTGCGCCCCGAAATGCCTCACGCTCCGGCTGTTGATAAGCGTCATGATAAACAAAAACAAGACGTTAAGGGCAAAATAATAACCGAAATTCTGCGGTGAAACGCCGTTAAGATTGATATAGACAAACGGCCCGGCGCTCAGGAACGAAAACATCCCGGCAAAGGAAAAACCGCTGGCCAGCATATAGCTGAACACCCGCTTATGGCGAAATAACGCGCCGAAGTTGCCGATGGTGGTGCGCAGATTAAACTTTTGCCGCCGCTCCCTGGGCAGCGTTTCCCGGATATACAGCATCACCAGCACGGTGGCCACCAGCGCCGTCAGGCTCATGATCCAGAAAATGGCATGCCAGTTAAACACCACCAGCAGCACGCCGCCGATGATGGGAGCCAGCAGCGGCGCCACCGTCATCACCAGCACCACAAACGACATCATGCGTGAAAAATCATCCTTGGTGAACATATCGCGCATCAGCGCATTGATCACCACGCTCGCGGCGGCGGCGGACAGACCATGCAAGAAACGCATATTGATCAGCTGCTCCACCGATTGCGACAGCGCGCAAGCCGCGGCGGCGACGGCAAAAAAGAACGTGCCGAACAGAATCACCGGCTTACGGCCCAGGCTATCGGCCAACGGCCCGTAAAACAGCTGGCCGATGGAAAACCCCAGCACATAGGCGCTCAGGGTCATCTGCACGCTCCCCGCGCCGACGCCGAACTCCGAGGCAATCAGCGGCATGGCCGGCAAATACATATCGATAGCCAAGGGCATCAGCATCGACAATAAACCCAGGATGACGATTAAACCGATATGGGATGTCCGGTCTGCTTGCACGTTGTACGACTCCTCGTTCATGCCTTTATCAATCCTGCACGGCCGGCGGACCCACCGCCCGCCGTTGTTGTCACGGACGTGCCGGCGCGCCTATGCCGGCGATTTCATCGGCGGTCAGCGCGCGGTATTGGCCGGGTTCCAGATCCGCATCCAGCACGATGGCGCCGACACGTTCGCGATGCAGCGCCACCACATGGTTACCCACCGCGGCGAACATTCTTTTCACCTGATGATAACGCCCTTCGCTGATGGTCAGGCGCACTTCACGCTCGGCAAGTTGCTCAAGCTGTGCGGGCCGGGTCGGCAGTTTTTCGCCGTGAAGCATCACCCCTTCGGTAAACTGACGCGCGATATCCCCGTCCAGCGGATCCTCAAGCGTCACCAAATAGGTCTTTTCACAGTGATGTTTAGGCGAGGTGATCCAGTGGGACCACTGGCCGTCGTCGGTCATCAACACCAGGCCGGTGGTATCGATGTCCAGGCGTCCGGCGGCGTGCAGCTTGTCCGGCACCGGTTCGTCCATAAAATACAGCACGGTGGGATGATCGGGATCGTCGGTTGAGCACACATAGCCCTGGGGTTTGTGCAGCATAAAATAGCGCGGGGCAAGTATCTGGTGCAGGACCCGATCGTCAAAGCGCACTTCATGTTGCGCCAGCAGTTGGAACGCGCCCTGTTTCACCGTATCACCGTCGACGGTCACCCGCTTGGCGCGCAGTTCCCGTTGCACCAGCGCCCGGCTGATACCTAACTGTTGAGATAAAAATTTGTCCAGTCGCATTAACGTCGTTTTGCCTGTAATCTTGGAAAGCGCCCGGCAACGATGCTCCACCCGCCCGGTAAGGGAGGCGCGCGGCCGGACCAAATGGCCCGAATCCGCTATCGTGCGGGAAAGGCGGCGAATGCCGCATATGCTTATAAAGTGAAATCACAGTATAACGGGGCTTGCCTGCCGAGCATAGCCGACAACGAGATTCATTTAGAGATGTCCTTCACCCTACGTCCTTATCAGCGCGACGCGGTCAACGCGGCGGTGGATCATTTTCGCCGCCACGACGAACCGGCGGTGATCGTGCTGCCCACCGGCGCCGGCAAAAGCCTGGTGATCGCCGAGCTGGCGCGCCTGGCGCGCGGCCGGGTTCTGGTCCTGGCCCACGTCAAGGAACTGGTGGCGCAAAACCATGAAAAATTCCAGGCGCTGGGACTGGAGGCGGATATCTTCGCCGCCGGTCTGCAGCAGCGGGACAGCCGGGGCAAAGTGGTGTTCGGCAGCGTACAGTCCGTTGCGCGCAACCTGGATCAGTTCGACAGCGCGTTCTCATTGCTGATTATCGATGAATGCCACCGGCTCGGCGACGGCGACGACAGCCAATATCAGCAGGTCATCCGCCATCTGCGCCTCGCCCGGCCGGCGCTGCGCATCCTGGGGCTGACCGCCACGCCCTTCCGCCTCGGCAAGGGATGGATATACCAATACCACCATCACGGCATGGTGCGCGGCGACGAGCGCAGTTTCTTCCGCGACTGCGTCTATGAGCTGCCGCTGCACTATATGATCAAGCACGGCTTCCTGGTGCCGCCGGAGCGCCTGGATATGCCGGTGCTGCATTACGACTTCAGCCGCCTGTCGCCCAATATCAACGGCTACTATGCCGAGTCGGAGCTGAATACCGAAGTACGGCGGCAAAACCGCATCACGCCGCTTATCGTCGGCCAGATACAGGAGTACGCGGCGGATAAGCGCGGCGTGATGATCTTTGCCGCGACGGTAGAACATGCCCGCGAAGTCCTCGGCCTGCTGCCGCCCGCGCAGGCGGCGCTTATCAGCGCCGAAACGCCCCAGGCGGATCGCGACCGGCTGATCGACGCCTTCCGCCGGCAATCGCTACGCTACGTGGTTAACGTGGCGGTGCTGACCACCGGTTTTGACGCTCCCCATGTGGATATGATCGCCATCTTGCGGCCCACCGAGTCGGTCGGCCTGTACCAGCAGATTGTCGGGCGCGGACTCCGGCTCTATCCCGGCAAGACCCGATGCCTGATTCTCGACTATGCCGGCAACGGCCACGATCTATTTTCTCCCGAGATAGGCCAGGCCAAACCGGCCGGAACCGGCACGCCGGTCCAGGTATTCTGCCCGCTCTGCGGCTTTGCCAATATGTTCTGGGGCAAAACCACGCCGGAGGGCGAAGTCATTGAACACTACGGCCGCCGCTGCCAGGGTTTCGAGGAACAGGAAGATGGCGAACGCCGCCAATGCGATTTTCGCTTCCGCTGCAAGATCTGTCCGGACTGCGGCGCCGAAAACGATATCGCCGCCAGGCGCTGCCACGAATGCGATAAAATCCTGGTGGATCCGGACGATATGCTCAAGGCGGCGCTGCGGCTCAAGGACGCGCTGGTGCTGCGCTGCAGCGGCATGACGCTTGACTGCGGGGGCGACGGCAAAGGCGAATGGCTGCGCATCACCTACCATGATGAGGACGGCGCCGAGGTCGCCGAGCGTTTCCGGCTGCATACGCCGCCCCAGCGGCGGGTGTTCGAGCACCGTTTTCTGCGTCTGCACCAGCGGGCGCCGGGGGTGCCCTTTCCCTGGCAAACCGCCGCCGATATCCAGCGCGCGGCGGACCGGCTGCGCGCGCCGGATTTTGTCGTCGCGCGCCGCCAGGGCGCGTTCTGGCAGGTAAGGGAAAAGATTTTCGACTACCAGGGCCGTTATCGCCTGGCCCACGAATTGCGCGGCTGACGGGGTTTTATTTGCCCCGCCGGGGTATTTCCGGTAGAATTCCGCCCGCTTTACTTTAAAGCACGTCTATCCAACCTGCTGCTGGGTCGCCTGTAGCGGGGTTACTTTTTTAAGTATCGAGAAAATACATGTTAATTATTAATGCAGAAGTGCGTAAAGATCAGGGTAAGGGTGCGAGCCGCCGCCTGCGTCTAGCGAATAAGTTTCCTGCTATCGTTTATGGTGGCACCGAAGCGCCGGTCTCTATCGAGATGGACCACGAAATCGTGCTGAATACCCAAACCAAACCGGGTTTCTATAGCGACGTATTATCACTGGTTATCGACGGCGCCGAAACTCAGGTTAAGGTTCAGGCGGTACAACGCCATCCGTTCAAACCGAAACTGACTCATATCGACTTTGTCCGCGTTTAATCGCGACTAACCGATACGATAAAAGGACGCCGCTTACGCGGCGTTTTTTTTTGCCCCATGGCGCGGTAGGCCCGCCAACACCGTACTCACAGCAAACGTGTTCAAGGGAGACCGTGCCGATGGGGTTGAATCGGGCGTGGTTTTCCGCCCGACCGAAGCCCCATGGCGCGGTAGGCCCGCCAACACCGGGCTCATAGCAAACGTATTCAAGGGAGACCGTGCCGATGGGGTTGAATCGGGCGTGGTTTTCCGCCCGACCGAGGCCCCATGGCGCGGCAGGCCCGCCAACACCGTACTCTAGCTTCCGCCGTTCTGGCGACGGGTAAGCTGATCGCGCAGGTTCGGCGGCGTACCTTTGATGGTCAGGGTATCGGTGGCGGGGTCCCAGAAAATACGCTCGCCCAACAGCTGCGCGTCAAAATTCAGCGTAACGCCGCCGCCGCTGCCGGCATACTTGGTCAACTGGCGCAGGGTGCCGCGGTCGGCCGGAAAACTCTCCTCCAGCTCATACCCCGCCCCGCTGGCAAACGCCTGAAAGGTTTTATCGCCCACCGGCGGCAGGGTCTCGGACAGCTCGGCCACCGCGATCTCCTCGCCGGACGACAGCTGATCCTTACAGTAGCTGTATACCTGCTGGCGCACATTCTGCCGCTCGCTTTTATCAAGCTGGGCATCGGCGCAATAATCATCCACCGCCTGCAGCAGCCCGCGATTCTGCGCTTTGGCGTCCAGCCCTTCGCTGGCGGCGAGGAAATCCATAAAAAAGTCGGACACCTTACGGCCCACCCGTCCCTTCAGGAACGTCAGATAGCGCGCAGACTGCGGATTGGTATCCCATTCGGTCAGATCGATACGCGCCACGATATCCGCATGGTTTATATCCAGATAATGGGTACTGCTGATATCAAGCTGTTCATTCACCCGCATACTGCTCAGGCTGTTCAACACCGCGATCAACAGATATTCCACCGCCAGGTAGCGGTACTGGCAAAACAAAACGACGCCGCCCTCGGCAAAAGGATATTTGGCCAGTTCGTCGCGCAGCCTGCCGGTGGCGGCGCGGGTAAACGCCAGGAAGTCTTCATCGCCCTTACGGCAGCTGCGCAGCGCCGACGCCAGCTCGCTGCCCTCGTTAAACAGACCGTAGGCTTTGTTTTTCGCGCTATATACCCGGTGCAGCTCCGCCATCATCTCCTCCACCGCCGCGCTGGGGGACAAAAGCGAATCGCGCAATACCAGTTCCAGCGTTTGCTCATCGCGTTTGATAAGCTGATGCAACGCTATCTGGTCAATATCCAGACTCATGATTTATTCTCCTTCGGGCCAGGTGCGTATTCAAACACTGAATAGCCCGCAGCTCAACCGGTGTTGCGCTGGCACAGCACATTGCGCAGGGGCGCCCCGGCTGAAAAGCGATAAAAAAGCGGAAAAAGCGGAGTTGATACGGTAAGATAGCGGACTTTAACAGATTACTAAGAATATATTATGCCGCAAGCATCCCGTTATAGCGACGAAGAGGTTGAAGCATTGCTGGGCGAACTGTCGGCGGTGCTGGAAAAGCACCGTACGCCAACCGATTTGTCGCTGATGGTATTGGGTAATATGATTACTCATGTGATCAACACCAGCGTGGCGCCGGAACAGCGCAAAACCCTGGCAAACTCCTTCGGCGAGGCGCTGCTCTCCTCCGTCCGGACTCACGATACGCATTAATGAGCTGCCAAGACTGATTTATGGTGACAAATAGCCAGCGCTACCGTGACAAAGTTTCCCAAATGATCAGTTGGGGTCACTGGTTCGCCCTTTTCAACATCCTGCTTAGCCTTGGGCTCGGCAGCCGCTATCTTTTTGTCGCCGACTGGCCCGGCTCGCTGCTGGGCCGCGTTTTCGCGTTCACCAGCTGGCTCGGCCACTTTAGTTTTATCGTTTTTACCCTTTACCTGCTGATTATCTTCCCGCTGACCTTTGTAGTGATGTCGCAGCGACTGCTGCGCTTTCTGTCGGCCATTATCGCCACCGCCGGGCTGACGCTGCTGCTGGTGGATACCGAGGTGTTTACCCGTTTCCACCTCCACCTTAATCCGGTGGTCTGGGAACTGGTGGTCAACCCCGACGAAGGTGAGCTGGCGCGCGACTGGCAGCTGATGTTTATCGGCATCCCCATCATCTTCCTGGTGGAAATGCTGTTCGGCACCTGGTCATGGCAAAAGCTGCGCAGCCTTAACCGGCGTAAAATCGGCAAGCCCGTGGCTATCGTGCTTATCTGCGCCTTTTTCGCCTCGCACATTATCTATATCTGGGCGGACGCCAATTTCTACCGGCCGATTACCATGCAGCGATCCAACCTGCCGCTATCCTACCCCATGACCGCGCGCCGCTTCCTGGAGCGGCACGGCCTGCTGGATGCGCAGGAATACGAGCGCCGCCTGGTGCAGCAGGGCAATCCCGAGGCGGTGGCGGTGGAATACCCGTTAAGCCCGCTGCAATTCCAGAATAAAGGCAGCGGATATAACCTGCTGATCATCGCCACCGGCGCCCTACGCAACGATACCGTCGACCAACAGATGCCGGCGTTAAAGCAGTTCGCCGCCGACAACGTGCGTTTCACCAACCATTTCAGCACCGGCAATCATGCGGATACCGGGCTGTTCGGGCTGTTTTACGGCATTTCGTCTTCTTATATGGACGGCATCCTGGCGGCGCGCAAGACCTCGGTATTATTCGATGCGCTCGGCAAGCAGGGCTATCAGCTGGGCCTGTTCTCATCCAACGGCTTCGGCAGCCCGCTGGACAGGCAGGCGCTGCTGACCGATTTCAGCCTGCCGGAGCCGGTCAGCCAGCCCGACAGCCAGACCGCCCAGCAATGGCAACAGTGGCGCGCGGCGTCCACCGGCGATGCGCCCTGGTATTCTTACGTGGAATTCAACGGCACGGATATCAACGCCGGCCTGAATAACAAGCCCAACCTGGCGGAGCATTACCAGCAAGGCGCTCAGCGCCTGGACGGCTATATCGGCCAGATTATCGCCACCCTGCGCGCCAGGGGAGACCTGGAGCATACGGTGGTGGTGATTACCGCCGCCAACGGGCTGGAGCTCAACGATCGCAAGAACGGCCATCGGGAAGCCGGTACACGCCTTAACCGATACCAGTTGCAGGTGCCGCTTATCATCCACTGGCCGGGCACGCCGCCGCAGGTGGTGACCAAGCTGACCTACCACAACGATGTCACCGCCACGCTGATGCAGCGCCTGCTGCATGTCGCCACCGATGCCAGCGACTATACCCAGGGCGAGGATCTGTTTGCCCCAAGGCGGAGCAACGATTGGGTGGTCAGCGGCGATAACGGCACGCTGGTTATCAATACGCCGACCCAGAGCATCGTGCTGCAAAGCAACGGTGATTACCGCACCTACGATCTTAATGGCGACGTTATTCATAACGCCAAACCGCAGCTGGCGCTGCTTTTGCAGGTACTAACGGACGAAAAACGCTTTATTGCCAATTAACTGCTTAAATCTAAAGCAGTCAATTCAATGGGCTATTGCAATCAACGCAGGACAAGGTAGTATAGGCGCCCATGCAGTCGGCATGTAGCGCAGCCTGGTAGCGCACCGTCATGGGGTGTCGGGGGTCGGAGGTTCGAATCCTCTCATGCCGACCAATCATCCTGAAGAAAACCAACCACTTGTGGTTGGTTTTTTTTCGTCTGAAGCATGGTTGAAAAGCCAGGCGGCGGCTTAAGCGCGGGCGCCGGGTCTGGCGCAGGTCTTTATAAACATGATTGCCTGCCCTCCTCGTCTTCCCGTTTCATTCTCGCGCGAATGCCACCCTCAATGCGCAGGGTCTCCGCCATAGGCTCATAGATAGCCCCTTGCGTAGCGGCCACCGGCGGGGCTTTATGAACTTCGCGGTCGGCGATGTCCGCTGACAGCCGCTCGGTCAAATCCGGGAACAGATGATGGGAAATATTGGAGGAACCGGCCTTCCAGCCGACGGGCGTTTCTTCCTGTGGATTGACGCAGGCCCCGACGATGGCATCCACCACCAGCGCGGGATCGTCCATCGCCGCCATGCGCGGCGCATGGCCGCTGTAATTGGCGGCATGCAACCACCAGGGCGTATCCACGGCCCAGGGCATTATGGTCGCCACCTTGATATTGGCGGCGCTGCCATCCAGACGCAGCTCTTCGTTGAGCGTGCGGCTGAGGCTCAGCACCGCGGCCTTGGAGGCGGCATAGGATGCCTGATAGGCCAGGGGCACTTCGCTGTCGATCGACCCGGTGTTTATCAGGGTGCCGAACCCCTGCATGCGAAATTGCCGGATTGCCGCGTGGGCGCCAAACAGGAGCCCTTTCAGGTTAACGTCGATAATGCGCGCATGATCCGCCGGCGGAATATCCCAGAATAGCCCCAGGGCGCCGATACCGACGTTATTGATCCAGATATCGATGCCGCCAAACCCTTCCAGCGCCGCCTGGGCCAGATGCTCGACGTCGGCGGCGTCACTGACATCGGTCCGCACCGCCAGCGCCGCGCCGCCGGTGGACCTGATGTGTGCGGCCAGATCTTCCAGCGCCGCCTCCCGCCTTGCGGCAAGCACGACGTTCGCGCCCAGTTGCGCGAGTTTGAGCGCCGTTCCCCGGCCAAAACCGCTGGATGCGCCGGCGATGACGACGGTCTTCCCCTTGAGATCGTGCTGGTGTGCTGACATGATGGATATCTCCATTTAATTAGCGCGCTTACCCAAAATGGGGAAATCCATCTCCCTGACCTGGAACCCTGGCCAGGGGACATAGTGCCGCGCGGAAGGCTATACCGATAGGTTCGCAATGGAATACGTCGGGATAGCCTCAATATAGTTGAAGATACTGCAGCGGGCAAAACCGTGGTTGTGACGCCCACCGCCGCCACGCGGCGGCGCTAGGGTTATTGCATGCTGGCGGCTATCGTCTCGACATTGTGTTTAAAGGCCGCCTCGTAGGTCGTCGCGGGCCCGCCGGCTTTCGATAACGATTCCGGATACAGTTCGCCACCCGGCTGCGCGCCGCTGGCGGCCGCCACCTGCTTCACCAGGCGCGGGTCGGTTTGATTTTCAATAAAGTAGGTTTTGATATGCTTTTCCTTAATCTGCCTGATCAAGCCGGCGACGTCGCTGGCGCTGGCTTCGGCTTCAGTGGAGAAACCGACCGGGGCGAGGAACTCCACGCCATACTCGGCGCCGAAATAACCAAAAGCATCGTGGCTGGTAATCACTTTACGTTTGTCCGCCGGGATGGCGGCGAAGGTGCTTTTTGCCCAGCTGTCCAGCTTTTCCAGTTTTTGTATATAAGCGCTCCCTTGCCGGCGAAAATAATCCGCATCCTCAGGATCCGCGGCAATCAACGCCTGCATAACATTGCGGGCATAAACTGCGCCGTTTTTGGCGCTGTTCCATGCATGAGGGTCGGTGACGGTTTTGCCTTCCTCTTCCATGTTGCGCGTGTTTACGCCCGTGGACGCGGTAATGATCTTGCCCTTATAGCCTGACGCCGTGATCAGGCGATCCATCCATCCTTCCATCCCCAGGCCGCTGACAAACACGACGTCGGCTTTATTTAACGCCTGGCTGTCTTTCGGCGCCGGCTCAAAACTGTGGGGATCGCCATCCGGGCCCACCAGGCTGGTCACGGTGACATGATCCCCGCCAACCTGTTTTACGATATCGGCCAGTACGGAAAAACTGGCTACCGTATCGACCGTTTTGGCCAACACGGCGGGGCTCGACACCATCATGGCCACCGCTAATGGTAGGGTTAAACGATTCAATTTTCTCTCCTTGCTGATAAACGCGCGCTATAAACGCCAGTTATTGTTACTTTATAACATAACATGTAGCGCGATTTGCTGGCAAGACTTAACGCCGGCGGTCATCATTTATTCAGCTATAGAAAGCCAAAAAAGATATTTTTATTTTTATTACATGCGTAATAAGGTGGTTGCGCATATGTAATGGCGCTGTATTTATTTTGAGATATTTTGTATTGGCAGAATATGATGATTGTTTCAAGGAGCTGTAATGAATGTTATTACCCTGGCCGGTAGTCCGCGTTCGCCCTCGCGTTCGGCGGCGCTGTTGACTATCGCCCAGCGCTGGCTGGAGGGACGGGGTATTAAGGTTACCCCCTGGAATGTGTTTAATTTTAACGCGGAAGATTTGCTGTACGCGCATTTCGACAGCCCCGCGCTCAATGACTTTGTCAGGCAGCTTGCCGGAGCCGATGGCGTGATTATCAGCACGCCTATTTATAAAGCCTCGTTCAGCGGCGCGCTGAAAACCCTGCTGGATCTGCTGCCGGAGCGCGCGTTCGAGCATAAAGTGGTGTTGCCGCTGGCCACCGGCGGCTCGGCAGGGCATATGCTGGCGCTGGATTATGCCCTCAAGCCGGTGCTTAACGCGCTGAAAGCCCAAGAGATCCTGCACGGCGTTTTCTCAGAAGACAGCCAAATCACCCGCTACGATGGCGATCCGTTGTTAAGCGCCGCGCTTGAAGGCAGATTGCTGGAATCCCTGGAGACCTTTACCCGCGCACTGGAAAGGCAATCGCAATTCAGCCCCTTGCATATCTCATCAGCCTCGTAGGCCTCGGCAGCGCCGCTGACAGGCGCGACGTGGAGAATAGAGTAAACCTTATGAAATTAGCTTGGTTTAATGACGGTAAACACCCCATATCCTTATTTTTAACGGGAGGATAAGCGATGCAGGGGAGAATTGGCTATATAGGCTGGCGGCTGTTCCAGATTTTGCCCACCACGTTTACCATTGTGCTGTTGGCCTTTGTGTTAATGAAATTAGCGCCCGGGGATGTTATTGATGTCGTGGCAGGAGAATCAGGCGGGGCCACGCCGGAATATATGGCGGAAATGCGTGAATTATATGGGCTGAATATTCCGATCTGGCAGCAGTTTATTCATTATCTCGAGTCGCTGGCGCATTTCGACCTGGGCTATTCCTTTCGGGAAAACATGCCTGTTGCCGACTTAATCCTCAGCCGGTTGACTGCGACCATTTCCCTGTCTTTAACGGCGATTATTTTCGCCCTGTTGGTTGGCGTGTTGCTGGGCATTATTGCCGCGCGCTACCGAGGTTCCTTCTTGGACGGGCTGATCTCGGTTTTTTCCACCATCGGTTTTGCCACGCCTTTATTCTGGATTGGCTTGTTGCTGATCGTCGTATTTTCCATTAATTTGCGCTGGTTTCCGGTGAGCGGCATCGCCACCGTCGGCGCCGACTACGCCAGTCAGGTCTATTACCTACTGGACGTAGCAAGGCATTTGATCCTGCCGGCGTTATCGCTGAGCCTGTTCTTTCTGTCGATGTATGTCCGCATCACCCGTTCCTCAATGCTGGAAGTCTATGGACAGGACTTCGTGCGCACGGCCAGGGCCAAAGGATTAAGCGAATGGCGGGTAATATTCGGCCATATCCTGCGTAATGCCGCGCTGCCGATTATTACCATTACCGGCCTGGAAATCGGCGGACTGCTCAGCGGTTCGGTGGTGGTGGAAACCGTCTTCGGCTGGCCGGGTATCGGCCGGCTGGCCTACGACGCGGTATTTTCCCGCGACCTCAACCTGCTGCTGGGCATTTTCTTGCTCAGCTCCTTTCTGGTGGTGCTGATGAATCTGCTGGTGGATTTGATCTATGTCGCGCTGGATCCGCGCATCGGGAGACGCCGCCCATGATATCTCGCGGTTTTCGCGCGCGGCTGGCCCGCTCATATTCCACGCAGATTGGCCTGCTGTTATTGTTGCTGATCCTGTGCGGCGCGGCGGCGGCGTCCTATTTTTTCCCCGGCGACCCGCGCAATATGGTCGGCAGCCCGACGATTTGGCCCGGCGCCGATGCCCGGTTTCCCCTCGGTACCGACATGATGGGCCGCGATATGCTTTCCGGCCTGCTGTATGGCGCCCGCACCTCGCTGATGATCGGCCTGTTCGCCACCGCGCTTTCCGTGGTGCTCGGTATTGTCATCGGCGTGATCGCGGGTTATTTCGGCGCATCCTGGGTTGACGATATCCTGATGCGCCTGACCGAAGTGTTCCTGACCATGCCGCGCTTACTCTTTGCCATCGCCCTGGTGATGGTGCTGGGTCCCTCGACATTCAGCATTTCCCTGGCGCTGGGCGCGACCTCCTGGCCGCAAATCGCGCGCCTGGTGCGCGGCGAGGCGCTGCGCGTGCGCGAAATGGAGTTCGTGCGCGCCGCCGCCACCATCGGGCTTGGACACCTGCGCATCATCACCCGCCATGTCTTGCCCAACAGCATCGCGCCGGTGATGGTGGCCTCGTCGGTACTGGTGGCGCAGGTTATTTTATCCGAGGCGTCGTTATCCTTTCTCGGGCTTGGCGATCCCAGCGTGGTGACCTGGGGGGGCATGGTCGGCTCAGGGCGCGAGGTGCTGCGTACCGCCTGGTATATGACCGCCCTGCCCGGCCTGGCTATTTTCGTGACCGTTATGGGCTTTATGCTGATCGGCAACGGCCTGAACGATATTTATAACCCACGCCTGCATAGGAAGTAGATTACGATGGCAACAGAAGAGAAACCGACCGCCGCCGTCGACGGACCGATACCGCTCAAGCTGCTTGACGTGCGGGATTTACGTATTGGTTTTAATGGCGAAGAGATTGTGCACGGCATTTCTTTTCATATTAAGCCGCATGAAAAGGTCGCCCTGGTGGGCGAGTCCGGATCGGGTAAAAGCGTGAGCGCCATGAGTTTATTACACCTGATCCCCGGCGCCAGCGTGTCCGGACAGGCGCTGTACGGCAATACCGATCTGCTCAAGCTGCCCGAGGCGGACGTACGCGCCGTCAGCGGCAAGGATATTTCGATGATTTTCCAGGAGCCGATGACGGCGCTTAATCCCCTGCATCGGGTCGGGGAACAGATTGCCGAAGTTTACCGGCTAAAGCGGCGGATGGGCCGTAAGGACGCCTGGGAGCATGCCGTGGCCCGGCTCGCGGAAACCGGCATCGCCGAGCCGGAACGGCGCGCCAATGCCTATCCGCACCAGCTTTCCGGCGGGCAGCGCCAGCGCGCCATGATAGCCATGGCGCTGGCCGGCGAGCCCAAACTGCTGCTGGCTGACGAACCGACCACCGCGCTGGATGTGACCCTGCGGCTGCAAATCCTTGAACTGTTGTCCGCTTTGCAGCGCAAGAACGGCTTATCCATCCTGCTTATTACCCACGACCTGCACCTGGTGCGCCGTTTCGCCGATCGGGTCATTGTCATGGAAGCCGGCAATATCGTGGAAGTCGCCCCGACCGAACAGCTGTTCCAGGCGCCAAAACATCCCTACACCCGTCAGTTGATCAACAGCCGTCCGCAACGGGACATCGGCGCCGTCGCCGCAGACGACGCCGGGCAGCACCCGCGCCTGGAGGGCAAAGACCTGCAGATAAGCTACCCGGTTTCGCATCCGGGAATAGGCAACTGGTTCCGGCGCCACCGATTCCAGGCGGTCAAAAATGCCGACTTCGTGTTGCGGCGCGGACAAACCCTGGGCGTTATCGGCGAGTCCGGTTCAGGCAAAAGCACGCTGGCCGCCGCGGTGCTGGGACTGATGGATCATGAAGGCTCGCTGCTTATCGACGGCATGTCGTGGCAGCAGGCCAATGCGCACTCTTCCCTGGCGCGCCGGTCGCAACGGCGCAAAATACAGGCGGTATTCCAAGACCCCTTCTCTTCCCTGTCCCCGCGCCTGAATATTGCCCAGGTGGTGGGCGAAGGCCTGCATTTCCATCATCCCGAACTGTCGGCGCGGGAGCGGGAGCGGCGTATTACCGCGATCCTCGGCGAGGTGGGTCTTAACGAAACCCAGTTTCCGGGGCTGCTGCACCGGTATCCCCATGAATTTTCGGGCGGCCAGCGCCAGCGCATCGCCATTGCGCGGGCGCTGATTATCAACCCCGATATTCTGGTGCTGGACGAGCCTACCAGCGCTCTGGACGTTACCATCCAGCGGCAAATCATTACCCTGCTGCAGCGACAGCAGCGCGCGCATGGTCTGAGCTATCTGATCATTACCCATGATGTGGCGGTGGTGGCCGCCATGGCGCACCGGATTATCGTCATGAAGGAGGGTAACGTGGTCGAGGCGGGGGACGCCATGACCCTGCTGAACGCCCCGGTCCATCCCTACACGCGCAGCCTGATCCTGGCGGCGGCCTGATACCCGGCACGCGCATGGCGCCAGGGGCGGGCGCCTGCCCCGCTGGCCGGCGTGTACCTAAAAAACGGGGTGCTGCCCGCCGTCCACCGAGATAAATGCCCCGACCACATAACTGGCGCGTTCGCTGGCCAGGAACAACACCACGTCGGCAACTTCCTCGGGACGGCCGAAACGGCGCAGCGGCAGTCCGCCGCTGAGCCGGCTTAGCGCCTCTCCGGACGTTATCCCCAAGCGCCGGGCTTCATGATCGACGGTCTGATCAATGCGATCGGTTAAGGTATAGCCCGGATTGACGGCATTAAGCCGGATGCCGTAACGCGCGTAATACTGTCCGAGTCCCAGGGTGGACAACAGCAGCGCCGCATTGGCCGCCCCGCCCGCCACATGCGACGGATGCGGCACCCGCGCGCCGGTGCCGATAATATTGACCACGGCGCCTACCTGGCGCGCCGGCGCGCCGGCGCCCGCGGCCTGCGCCACCCAGCGTTTGAGTACCGCGTCCTGGGCGTGGATATAGGTATAATATTTGGCGTCCATGGCGGCATGCCAGGCGGCGCTGTCGAGGGATTCCGGCGGGTTGCGGCGCGCGGCGCCCGCGCTGTTCACCAGGATATCAATCGGCCCCAACTGCCGGGCCAGCTGTTCGACGGCGGCCTCCGCCTCATCGCTGTGGCTAAGATCGGCACGCGCCACGGCAATCTCCGGCCCGTCATCCGCCAGCGCCAGCCGCGCCTGCGCCAGATTGCGCGTATCCCGCGATACGATGCCCACCCGCGCGCCCTCGCGCAAAAAAGCCCGGGCGACGGCCAGGCCGATGCCTTTGCTGCCGCCGGTGACCAGCACCACTTTCCCCGCTAATCCGAGTTCCATAACCCCGCTCCTTAAATTTTTGTATTGATCGGCGGCAGTATGCCGTTTAAATAAAAATCCCCCACCGCCCGCGCCTTATACGCCACGGGATCGTGGGTGGTATGGGTACGCGCGTTGCGCCAGTGTCGGTCAAGGTTAAGCGCCGTCGAGGTCGCCGAGGCGCCGCCAAGACGGTAGATCATTTCGCTCACCCTGACGGCGGCCTCGGAAGTGGCGTATTTCGCCTCCGCCACCGCAATCGACGCCTCCCCCAGCAGGCGATCGCTCGCCTCGCTGCCGGCCCATTGTGCCGCCAGGGCGTGGTCCAGCGCTTGCGCCCCGCGCTCAAGCAGGGTTTCCGCACCGTGCGCGATAATGGCCATTTCACCGACGGTATGCAGCACATACGGATCGGCGGTGGCGCCGCTGACGCCGCTTTCGCGCAGCGCGCGCGCCTGGTTACGCCCGTAAGCGCAGGCGTCCTCCAGGGCCGCCCGGGCGATGCCGGCGTCGATGGCGGCATGGATCAGCTGCGCGAACCCGCCTTCATGGGTGCGGCGCTGGCCATAGGCGGGAATGCGTAAGATCTCCCCCTCGGCGATAAGCACATTGTCAAACACCGTGGTGCCGCTGGCGGTGGTGCGCTGTCCCATGCCGTCCCAGTCGTCGCTGACGGTCACGCCGGGGCGATCCACCGGGACGAACACCGCCGCCCGGCCCCCCTCCTCATGCACCGCCGTGACCAGAATAAGGCTGGAGAACAGACTGCCGGTGCTGTAATACTTGCGCCCGTGCAGGCGCCACTCCCCATTTTTCCGCGTCAGCCGGGTGGCCACGTCGCCGATAAAGGCGCCGTCACGTTCGGCGGCGGCGTTGCCCATCATTGCCCCCCGCAGCACCCGATCGAAGTAGTGCCGCTGCTGCGCGGCGCTGCCATATAACCGCAGTTTTTCCAGATTGGCGAATTGCGGCGCGATCGCCTGGGCGATATTGGGATCGCCCGCCGCCAGCAGGCATATCACGCGGGAAAATGTCGTCAAGTCAGCTTCCAGGCCGCCGTATTCCCGCGGTACCCGCATCGACAGCAGCCCGCTTTGCCGCAGCGCGCGGATTTCCTCGTGGGGCAAGGCCCGCTGGCTATCGCGCCGCGCCGCGCCGGCGGCGAAACGCAGCCTGAATTGCTCCGCCGCCGCGATAAGCCCGGACGTATCGTCTTCTCGCCCGCCTGGGCGCAAGGCGTGTTGCTGGTCATGGTCTGTCGGCATACCTGTTCCTTAATAATGATCGCGCGCCGCATAGCGGCTGGCCGGGCGCGCCAGACCCATAATCTCCCGGGTGGTCGCGCCCTGATAGCGCCGGCGATATACCCCGCGCCGCTGCAGCTCGGGCACCACCAGGTCGACAAAATCCGCCAGGCCTCCGGGCAGCCAGCCCGGCATGATATTAAACCCGTCCGCGCCGCCCTCCTGGAACCAGGCGGTCATCATATCGGCGATATCCGCCGCGGTGCCGGTAAGCACCGGATGGCCCCGGGCGATGGCCACCTGCAAATATAAATCACGGATGGTGAGGTTATCGCGCCGGGCGATATGCCGGAGCAGCGCGATCCTGCTGTTGGCGCCCTCCCCGCCGGCCGCCGGCAGGTCGGGCAACGGCCCGTCCAGGGGATAACCGGACAGGTCGATGCCGCCCAGATGGTGCTCAAGCTGCGCCAAGCCAACCTCGGGGTGGATAAGCGATTGCAGATAATCGAATTTTTCCTGCGCCTCGCCCCGGGTGCGGCCCACCACCGGAAACAATCCCGGCAAAATACGCAGCGCGCGCGCCGATCGCCCCGCCGCCCGCGCCTGGCTCTTTAACTGGCCATAAAACGATTGCGCGTCCGCCAGGGTGGTCTGCGCGGTATAGATAACCTCGCCCACACTGGCGCCGAGCGCCATGCCGGCCACCGATGAACCGGCCTGCACCAGCAGGGGGTGGCCCTGCGGCGGCCGGGCGATGTTCAGGGGACCGCGCACGCTGAAAAATTCGCCCCGGTGGTCCAGGGCATGCAGTCCTTCCGGCCGGAAATAGACGCCCGCGTCCCGCTCGGCCACGATGGCATCATCATCCCAGCTGTCCCACAGGCCGCGCACCACGTCGACAAACTCCCCGGCGCGGCGGTAGCGCTCCCCGGCGGGCGGGATGGACCCGGCGCCGAAATTTTCCGCCTCCGCATCGCTTGAGGAGGTGACGATATTCCATCCCGCCCGGCCGCCGCTCAGGAAATCGAGCGAGGCGAATTTGCGGGCGATATGGAAAGGCTCGTTAAAGGTGGTCGACGCCGTGGCGATAAGCCCGATATGCCGTGACGTCTGGCTCAGGGCCGACAGCAGCGTTATGGGTTCAAAATGCGCCTTTGGCCCCCGCCCAAGGCGTTCGGCCGAACGGTCGCGGATGGCCAGGCCGTCAGCGAGGAAGAACAGGTCGAACAGACCGCGTTCGGCGATCTCCGCCACCTGCCGGTAGTGGGCGAAATCCATTGGCCCCAGGGGATTAACCTGTTGGTGGCGCCAGCTGGCCAGATGCCGGCCGGTCATCTCGACAAACACGCCGAGGTTCATTTCATGCCGCGCCGCGCCGCTCATGCTGGCGCTCCCGTCGCCCGGCCGGCATAACGGTTGGCCGGCCGCGCCAGCCCCAGATGGTCGCGCAGGGTAGCGCCGGTATACTCGTGGCGAAACAAGCCGCGCCGGCGCAGTTCCGGCACCACCTGGTCGATAAATTCCAGCAGGCCGCCGGGCAGCCAGGGCGCCATGATATTAAAGCCGTCCGCCCCGCCGCCGGTAAACCGTTCCTCCAACTGGTCGGCAATTTGCGCCGCCGTGCCGAAAATCGCCCAATGGCCGCGCGTGCCGGTGACATGCCAGTAGAGCTGGCGGATGGTCAGATTTTCACGCCGGGCGAACGCCGCCAGCAGCCCCTGCCGGCTCTGGTTTCCCTGCGTCGGCGGCAGTTCCGGCAGCGGCCCGTCGATGGGGTAGGACGACAGATCAACGCCGCCCAGGTGGCGGGCCAGGACCGGCCAGCCGATTTCCGGGTCGACCCATGACTGCAATTGCTCGAATTTTTCCCGGGCATGAGACTCGGACTCGCCGATAATAGGGAATACGCCCGGCATGATTTGCAACTGATCGGGATGGCGCCCGTAAGCCGCCATCTTCTGTTTAACGCTGCGGTAAAACGTCCGCGCATCCTCAAGCGTTCGCTGGGCGGTAAAAATCACCTCGGCCCGGCGCGCGGCCAGGTCCTGCCCGTCGTGCGACGACCCCGCCTGCACCAGCACCGGCTGCCCCTGGACCGGGCGCGAGATATTCAGCGGGCCCCGCACCTTAAAAAACCGCCCCTGGTGATCCAGCACATGCAGTTTGCGCGGGTCGAAAAAATGCCCCGTCGCTTTATCATTGAGCAGCGCGTCGTCTTCCCAGCTGTCCCATAATCCCTGCACCACGTCCACGAACTCCTGGGCGCGCTGGTAGCGCAGGCCGTGCTCCATAACCTCGTCACGATTAAAATTCAGCGCCTCGCCCAGCGTCCAGGAGGTCACCACGTTCCAGCCCGCCCGTCCCCCGCTGATATGATCGAGCGAAGCGAACTTGCGCGCAACATTGAACGGCTCGTTATAGCTGGTGGAGGCGGTGGCCACCAGCCCGATTTTTTCGGTTACCATCGCCAGGGCGGACAGCAGGGTGAGCGGTTCATAGTTCACCGTGCGCGTCGTTCGGCCGATATATTCGTCCTCCTCGTACTGGAAAGTCATCTGATCGCCTAAGAAAATCATATCAAACTTGGCCGCTTCGGCCCGGCGGGCCAGCAGTTTGAAATGCTCCAGGTTCATGCCGGCGTTAACCGGGGCGTCGGGATGCCGCCAGGCGCCGATGTGATGGCCGACATCCTGTAAAAACGCGCCCAGGCGCAGCTGTTTTTTCTGTTGTGTCAAGGTTAGCGCTCCGCTTGTTTACCCTGCTTCCACCCGCCCCCATCAGTCATACATGGTGATGGGGGGCGGCGTCTGGTTAAGGTAATAATTGCCGACCACGCGATAGCGGTGATTGATCGGGTCGTGGGTGGTATGGGTGCGTGCGTTGCGCCAGTGGCGGTCAAAGTTGTTCTCACGCAGCGTCGCGGAAGAGCCGCCGACCTCGTAAATCAGCTCCGCCGCCCTGAGGGCGGCGCCGTTGCAGACGATTTTCGCCTCGGCCGTGGCGATGGAGCCGTCTATCAGCTTCTGCTCCAGTTCATCCCCGGTCTCGCCGCCGTGCCAGGCGGACGCCGCGGTGTCCACCAGCGCGGCGGCGCGCAGCAGGGCCGCCTCGGCGCCATGCGCGTGGGCGATGATATTGCCGATGGTATGCTGGACAAACCAATCGTCGACGGAGCGCTGTACCCCGGAATCGGCGCGCGGCCGCGCGCCGCGATGCGCCCAGGCCACGGCGTCGTCCAGAACCGCCAGAGCGATGCCCACCTCAATGGTGGAATGCAGCATTTGCGTGGCCGCCGGCTGGTAGTTGCGCTTTTTGCCCTCGTCGCTGGTGTAGAACATCACCTCCTCGTCCGCCACCGCGACATCCAGGAATTCGGTGGTGCCGCTGGCGGTTAACCGTTGCCCCATGCCGTCCCAATCGTCGTGCTGCACAATGCCCGGCCGGGCGCGGGGCACAAACGCCGAAACTGTGTCGCCGCGATCATCCTTAGCGGTAACCCGCAGTCGATCCGCCATCAGGCCCCCCGTGCTGTAGAATTTTTTACCGCGCAAACGCAGCCCCTGCGGCGTTTGCACCAGCCGGGTGGTCATCTCCGCCACGAACTGCCCGCCGCGTTCGCCGGTCGCGCCGCTGATTAAATCGCCGTGCAGCAATCCGTGGAAATAACGCGCCTGCTGGGAGGCGGTGCCCGTCAGGCGAATACGCTCCACCGAGGTGAAATGCGGGATCAGCACCTGGGCCACGTTGGGATCGCCCTTCGCCAGCAGGATGACGATGCGCGCCAGTTCCGCATAAGACAGTTCGGGCCCGCCATAGGCCCCGGGCACCCGCGCCGCGCCGATACCCGCCCGCAGCACCCAGTCCAGTTCCGCATGGGGCAGAATACGTTCCTTGTCCCGTCTCGAGGCGTCGGCCGCCAGCCTGGCGCCGAGTTCCGCCGCCCGGGTTATCACATCGCCGGCGCGGGTATCAATCCCGGCGACCGCTTCGGCAAATCGGCCGGCCGGCCCGGCGTCGATGGTGGAAGAAGATAAAGACATAAAGACCCTCGCTTGGGACCGTTAAGTGGTGGCATCAACGCCGTCGCCATCAGGGCTGTTCGGCGATCCAGGCGTCGCGAAAACCGGAGTGCGCGCCCGCCGGGGAAAAATCCAGTCCGTGCAATTTACGGTTGTATACCGTGAAAAAAGGCGCTTCCATTACCGGAAGCAACGGTAAATCAGTCAGGGTTTGCCGTTGAAACTGACCAATAATGGCGATGCGCCGTTGTGGATCGACCTCATTTTGATAGGCGGCTATCAGCCGGTCCGTTTCCGGGCTGGAGTACGCGAACGCATTGGCGTAGGGCACCCCCGGGGATTGTGCTTTGGAGTCAAACACCCGCGTCAACCCCATTTGCGGGTCGAGCATCACGCCGAAGCCCTGGAAAATAATATCGAAGTCATAGTCCGAATAGACTTTTTTCAGGAACGTGGCGTTATCCAGCGGTGAGAACGCGAGATCGATACCGATCTTGCTGAATTCCTGGCGCAAAAACTCTCCCGCCAGCAGGAACTGGCCGGAGCTGGGATCGGTATACAGACGCAGGGTGAAACGCTTGCCGCCGGCTTTCACCGGATAACCCGCCTCGTCCAGTAATTTACCCGCTTTCGCCACGTCGTAATCATAACGGGGAATATCGTCCGTATAGAACCGGGTCAGGGATGCGGGCACCACGCTGTATTCCGGCTTGCTTTGCCCATACCAGACGGTATCGATTAACCGCTGGCGATCGATGATATGGGCGATAGCCTGCCGCACTTTCACATTGGATAAAACAGCCGATCGCAGGTTAAAGCCTATAAAATAGGTCTGCGCGGCATAGGCATAGCCGCGGGATTCAAATTTGAGCTCGGGATTTTTTTTCAGGCGCGCTATATCGGAAAAGGGTACGCCGGCATAGGGAATATAGGATACTTCCCCCGATTCCAGCGCGCCGCTGCGGGCGGCCGCGTCCGGGATAAACCGGTAAATGACCCGATCCAGATAAGGTTTGCCCTTATCCCAATAATCGGGATTTTTCTCCAATACCACATATTGCCCCCGTTTCCATTCTTTAAAGCGAAAAGGACCGGTGCCGATGGGCCGCGCATTTTCAGGGTTCTTGCGAATATCGCTGCCGTCGAAAATATGTTTCGGCACCACTTGCGATTCCGCGCCGTCCAGCGCGCTTAATATTACCTGCGAGGGTGAGCTGAGGCGGAATATGGCCGTATAGTTGTCCGGGGTCTCCACATCTTTTAATGCCGAGAAGGTCGATCGCCCGCGCGAATGCACTTTTTTCCAGACTTCCAGCGCCGAGTATTTTACATCCGCCGCGGTAAAGGGCTGCCCGTCGTGCCATTTAACGCCCTGGCGCAGGTGAAAAGTGATGCTCAATCCGTCCGGCGCCACTTCCCAGGAAGTCGCCAGGCGGGGCTGGGGCTGAAACCTGTCGTCGTAATACACCAGGCCGTCAAATATATTGGCTGAAATCACGCGATTGGCATATTGGTTGTTATAGGTCGCCGTCAGCGTGACCGGCTCGGGATAAATAGCGGCAATCAGGGTTCCTCCCCTGACGGGCGCCGGTTCCACCGCCCCGGCCGCGCCCAGAAAACTGGATGCCAGCAGGAGCGCTCCCACGGATAAGGCGGACAGGCATGATCTTAACATCTGTTTAAACCTTTTATTATAAATAATGGTTCCGGATCTGTGCAGGCGATGTTTTTCAACAGCGGAGAAAGTCTATCCCGGCGAAGATAACTTAATTAAATATCAATAATTGCTGTTTATAGACAACTTTGTGCTATCGAATTTATTACTGAGCTGGTTCTAAGTTAATTCAAAAAAAGCATTGGCTAAAAGCAGCCTTAATTTATATTTTAGGGTGTTTCCAAATTGTTAATGAAAGAAAGTTTTTTTATTACCACACGCCGGACCAGATAATTACCGAGGATGTAAGGTCATCATTTATGCCTATTTTTCAGCTGCCTTTGCCAAAAATCATTTTTGCCGCTATCGGCATCAGTTTTACCCTGACCGTCTGGCCCGCCCTGGCCGCCGGCGGTAATCTGGTCGCCCTGGTGCAACCCGAGCCCGTTGCGCTGAACACCGCCTTTAATACTAATTTTCCTAACGGCGTGGTTTCCAATAATATCTATGAAGGCCTGGTGTCCTATAACCAGGAGATGCAGCCGCAGCCCAGCCTGGCGACCTCCTGGGAAGTGGCGCCGGACGGATTGAGCATCACTTTTCACCTGCGCCAGGGCGTTAAATGGCACGACGGGCAGCCCTTTACCGCGGCGGATGTAAAATACTCGGCGCTGGAAGTCTGGAAAAAAGTCCATCCGCGGGGACGCACCACGTTTGCCGCGCTCAAGGACGTGGAAACGCCGGATGACCATACCGCGGTGTTTCGCCTCGAACATCCCTCTCTGGTGATCTTAAGTTCGCTGAACGCCAACGAGGCGCAGATTTTACCGGCGCATCTGTTTGCCGGCACCGACGTGCGCACCAGCCCTTATAATGCCAAACCGGTGGGCACCGGCCCCTTCAGGTTTGTGCAATGGCAGCGGGGACAATATATTGCGCTGGAACGCAACCCCGACTATTGGGACAGCGGCAAGCCCAAGGTCGATAAGGTTATCTTTAGCATTATCCCCGACGCGGGATCGCGCGCCGCCGCGTTGGAAACCGGCGACGTGCTGTATGCTCCCTATGATTCGGTGCCCCTTTCCGATGTAAAGCGCCTTAGCCAGAACCCGCAGTTGGTGGTGACCAAGCAGGGCTACGATTCGTCGGCGGCCTATACGTTTTTGGAATTCAACCTGCGCAACCCCATTTTGGCCAACCTGAAGGTGCGCCAGGCCATCGACCGGGCAATCGATAAACAGGCGCTGGTGGACGTGGTCTGGTACGGCCTGGGTAAACCCGCCACCGGTCCCGTTCCCTCGTCGCTGAAGCGTTTTTATACCACCGACGGCGTGCCGCAGTATGCCTTCGATCCCGCCGCCGCCGAGAAGCTGCTGGACGAAGCGGGCTACCCGCGCAAGGCCGGCGGCGTACGTTTCCGCCTCGCCATCGACTATTTCCCGGTCAACGACGGTTTCAAGAATCAGGCGGAATTTATCCGCCAGAGCCTGAGCAAGATAGGCATTGAGCTGACGGTACGTAACCAGGACCTGGCGACATTTATCAAGCGCATCTACAGCGATTACGATTTTGATATCGAGACCGGCCGCTGGGTGCCCATGATGGACCCGCAGATCGGCGGCCTGCGCCACTACTGGAGCAAAAATATCGCCCAAGGCACGCCCTGGTCCAATGCCTCGAATTACACCAATCCCAACATGGACCGGATTATCGAGCGGCTGCAGGTGGAAATAGACCCCGGCAAGCGCGCGGGCGAATTCCATGAATTCCAGCGTCTGGCCCAGACCGACCTGCCGGTTATTCCCCTGGTGGAACAGCAGAATTTCACCGTCTACAGCACCCGGCTTCACGGCGTGAGCACCGCGCCGGACGGCGCCTTATCGTCGCTGAAAGATGTCTCTTTGCAACCTGAAGGAAAATAATATGAGTTTGTTCTCCGCCAACGATCCCGGCGCGACGGCCCGGCACGAGGCGCGGTTGGATCTCGCCGCCGCGCACCGTCTCGCGGTCTGGCACGATTTCAGTGAAGGCATTTATAATCATTTCACCCTGGCGGTGCCGGGCAGCGACGATCGCTTCCTGCTGCCGCCTTTCGGCCTGCATTGGTCGGAAGTGCGGGCCAGCGAGCTGATGACCATCGGTTTTGACGGCACGCAGCTGGACGGGGAAGGCATCATCCAGCGTTCCGCTTACTGTATACATGCGCCGATCCATGCCGCCCATGCCAAACACCAGGCGGTGTTCCATACCCATATGCCCTATGCCGGCGCGCTGACCCGGCTGGAAAGCCAGCATCTGCTGGCGCTCGGCCAGACCGAGGCGCTGCTGCTCGACCAAATCGCCTACGACGAGGGTTACGACGGCCTGGCCCGCGATCCGCGGGAAGGCGAACGGCTGGCGGCGATCCTGGGCGAAAAGACCATTCTGTTTATGGGCAATCACGGCGTACTGGTGACCGGGCGCTCCACCGCCGAAGCCTACGATCGGCTGTATACCCTGGAGCGCGCGGCGCGGGTGCAGCTGTTTGCCCTGTGGACCGGCCAGCGACTGCGGGGATTGAGCGCGGAGCAGGTGGATAAGGTACAGGACCAGATTCATAACACCCCACTGCACGATGCGCCGGGCGCGCAGTACAAACCCGGCTATCAGCTGCATTTCGACGCGCTGCGGCGTCTGCTTGACCGGCGCGAGCCCGACTATCGTGACTGACCTGGCCTCAGGGGATGATGCCCCGCTAACTTTTTCCCGGCTACTGGCGGCGGCCGGGCAATTCAGCGCCCAGTTCAGCGCCGGCGCCGCCCGCCGCGACCAGGAGCGGCTGTTGCCCAAGGCGGAAATCGCCGCGCTGGCCTCCTCGGGCCTGCTGGCGGCACGGGTCGCGCGCGCATACGGCGGCGGCGAGGTCAGCCTGACCCAATGGGTGCGCCTGATGCTGCCCCTGGCCAAAGGCGATCCGAATATCGCCCAGGCCATCCAGCCCCACGCCTGCGGCATCGAAAAGCTGCGCATTTACGGCACCCCGGCGCAGCAGCGGCGCTACCTCGGCGCCATCGGCGACGGCGCCCTGATCACCAATGCCTCCGCCGAACGCCATACCGGCGCGGTCGGACAAATCGCCACGCGCCTGGTCCGGGAAGGCGCCGGCTGGCGTTTGGACGGCACCAAGCACTATGCCACCGGCAGCCTGTTCGCCCACTATTTTTATGTCCTGGCCAATGATGACCAGGGCGGCCGGGCGCTGGCGCTGCTGCCGGCGGACAGGGCCGGCGTCCATATCCAGGATGACTGGAACGGCATGGGGCAGCGTACTACCGCCAGCGGCAGCGTGACTTTTACACATGTCGCGCTGGCCGACGACGAAATCCTGCCGCTGCCGGAATGGAAAACCCGCCGCACGTATGAAGGCGCCTTTGCCCAACTGCTGCACGCGGTAATCGATACCGGCATCGCGCTGGCCGCGCTGGAGGATGCCGCCGATTACGGCCGCAACCGCGCCCGGCCCGTCAGCGACGCCGGGGTTGACCGGGCCGGCGATGACCCGTATGTCCAGCAGGCGGTGGGAGAAATGTCGGTGCTGGCTCATGGCGCCGAAGCCATGGTTGGGCGCGCCGCCGGCGTGCTTGAGCAGGCCATGGCGTTATTCTGGCGCGGCGCGGACGCCGAACGCGCCCTGGGCGAGGCCTCGGTCGCCGTCGCCGAAGCCAAGGTCGCGGCCGAACAGGCAGCCCTGCGCGTGAGCGAAATGCTCTACCGCGTCGGCGGCGCCGGCGCGACGATACAGCCGCTGAACCTGGACCGGCACTGGCGCAATGCGCGCACGCATACCACCCATGATCCCATCGCCTACAAAACCAAGATCATCGGCGATTTCGTGCTAAACGACCGTTTGCCCCCGATCGGCACTAAAATTTGAGGTTACCTATGCATTATCCCGTTTTGCCGCCGCTCCCGCCGGACAGCCCCCTGGGCATAGCCATGAAACAGCCGCTGATGCTCGGGCTGTTTTTACCCATCCATAACGGCGGCTGGACCATGTCGTCCTATCCCCGGGGCACCGACTGGACCTTCGATTACAATGCCGCGCTAACGCGCCAGGCCGAGGCGCTGGGATTTGAACTGGTGTTCGGACCGGCGCACTGGTTGCCAAAGGGCGGGTTCGGCGGAGAAATCCGCTATCGCGAAACGGCGCTCGACACCCTGATGACCGCGGCGGGCCTGGCGGCCATTACCGAACGCATCCTGCTGATTTCCACGGTGCATATTTTTTATGGCCCCTGGCATCCCCTGCATTTGGCCAAGTTCGGCGCGACGCTTGATCATATGTCGGGGGGCCGCTGGGGCCTGAACGTCGTCACCGGTTTCCGTAAAGACGAATGGGCCATGTTCGGCCAGGAGCAGCCTGGCCACGACCAGCGCTATATCCTTGCCGACGAATATGTTTCGCTGCTGCAGCAGCTTTGGGCCGGCACGGAAAACCTGGATTACCACAGCGACCGGTGGCGGTTGAACCAGGCGTTTGTCACGCCCAAACCCCGTTATGGCCGGCCCGTGATAGTCAGCGCCACCAGTTCGGCCGCCGGCATCGCCCATGCGGTACGTCAGGCTGACCTGATTTTCGTGACCAGCCCCGCCGGCGCGTCGTTCGAGGCGGCCATCGATGCGCTGCCGGATATTACCCGCCAGGTCAGGACGGCGGCACAGGCAATCAACCGCGACGTGCGGATCCTGGTCAATCCGATGATTATCGCGCGCGATACCGAAGCCGAAGCGCAGGCGGTATATCAGGCGATCATCGCCCAGGCCGACCATGGCGCGGTGGACGGATTTTTCCATACCCACGCTACCGGCGATAGCCGGTCCTGGCGCGGCCACCAGCGGGATGAGCGTATTGTCGGCGGCAATATCCAACTGGTGGGCACGCCGGAGCAGATCACCGAACAAATCCTCCGGCTCAAGGCTATCGGCTGCGACGGACTGCAACTGTGTTTTGTCGACTATCAACCCGAGCTGGCTTATTTCGGCCAACGGATCCTGCCGCTGCTAAAACAGGCGGGCCTGCGTTATTAACGCATTATTTCTTCATACAGGCATTTTATGACACGACAACATGACGCCGGGCGGCCCGTTACGCTGGCCGCCCTGCTGGACTGGCTCGACGACGGCGAAGAGCTGGCGTTTATCGATATCCGCGAAGAAGGCCCCTATGGCGAGGGCCATCCGCTGCTGGCGGTTAACGTTCCCTACAGTCTGCTCGAAACCGCCCTGCCCCCGCTGGTGCCCCGCGCCGGCACGCGTTTGGTGCTGCTGGGCGACGACGAGGATGTGACGGCGCGGGCCATAACGCGCTTATCCGCCCTGGGATATGACCGGCTTTATTTTCTGGCCGGTGGAGTACAGGCCTGGGAGCGCGGCGGTTACCCGTTATTCAAGGGCGTCAACGTGCCCTATAAAGCCTTTGCCGAGTTTGTCGAACACCTGCTGCATACGCCGGATATCGCTCCGGACGAACTGGCGCGCCTGATCGAACGCCAGGAGGATTACGTCCTGCTGGACAGCCGCACGGTAGAGGAATACGACCGCTTCCATGTGCCCAGCGCCATCGCCGTACCCAGCGCCGAACTGCTCTATCGCTTCGAGGACCTGGTGCCTTCGCCCGAGACGCTGGTGGTGATCTCCTGCGCGGGCCGCACGCGCGGCATCATCGGCGCGCAGACCCTGATTAATGCCGGCGTGCCTAATAAAGTGGTGGCGTTGTCCGGCGGCACCCAGGGCTGGCGGCTGGCCGATCTGGCGACGGTACGGGACGATGCCCGCTACTTCCCACCGCTGAGCAAACGGGCGCAGCAATCATCCCGCGCACGGGCGGACGCGCTGGCACAACGCTACGGCGTAAACGTTATCGACGCGGCCACGCTCGGGCAATGGCAATCGGACCCGGAGCGCACCACCTATCTGTTCGATGTCCGTAATCATGACGAATATCAGCGCGGCCACCGGGCCGGCGCCCGCTGGGCGCCGGGCGGACAGCTGGTACAGTCGCTGGACAAATGGGCGGGCACGCGCAATGCGCGCATCGTGCTTAATGATAATGACGGGGTGCGCGCCACTACCACCGCCCATTGGCTGCTGCAGCTCGGCTGGGACGCGGTGGTGCTGCCCGGGTTCGATGGGGCGAACACCGCATCTCACCCCACGGCGCCCTTGCCCTTGGCGTTGCCGCCCGTCCCGGTTATCGACGCGGCGGCGGCCAGGCAACGGCTGGACGCCGGCGCCCTGGGCCTGAGCGCCGATCGCAGTTGGGAATACCGCCGGGCGCATCCCGCCGGTACGCGCTGGGTAAACCGATCGCGGATCGCGGCCGACTTGCCGCCGGCCGGCGAGATCCTGGTGTTTGCCGGGCAAGGGACGCTGGCCGCAGGCGTGGTGCGTGATTTAATCGACGCCGGATTCGATGCCAAACGCGTGTCCGGAAAGCCGCAGGATTGGCAGGCCGCGGGATTGACGGTGCAAAGCAGTCCGCAGGATCCTCCCGCCGACCAACAGATTGATTATTTGTTCTGGTTGCACGATCGCCATGAGGGCAATGCCGCCGCCAGCGCCGCCTATCTGGCGTGGGAGGCCGATTTGCCGCGGCAGGTGGCCGACCCCTTAGCGGCGCATTTTGCCATCCGCCGCTAAGGAACCGTCCTGTCGCGCCGCCCGCCGCCGCGACAGGCCTTTTACCCGGACGGCCGCCGGTTACAGCGCCGGACCCCACGGCTTATTTCCGCCGTCGCGCAGGCCTTTCAGCGCGTGGCCACGCGGTTCCTCCCCCCAAGCGCTTCTCTCCCTGCAATAGCGTTCAAGACGGCGGCGACGGGCCGCCGCATTATAGAGCGGTATTTTTATTTCATGGAGTCCCAGGCATGTCCGAAGCAACCAAAATACCCGAACGCTGCGTTATCGTGGTCGATAGCGAACTGCCCGTGGGCAGGGCGGCAAACGCCGCCGCCGTCATCGCCCTTACCGTTGGCCAGCGCCATCCGGCGCTGGTCGGCTTGCCCCTGGTCGACGCCAGCGGGTGCGAACATCCCGGCCTTATCCCCATCGGCATTACCGTTCTGGCGGCCGATCGCGCCACGCTGTCCGCCCTGAGAGCCAAAGGCGCCGGGTCGGGTTGCGACATTATTGATTTTCCCGTCCAGGGCCAGCAGACCACCGACTACGCCGCTTTTCGCGAGGCGGTAGCCCGCGTGGCCACCGAAGAACTACAGTATGTTGGCCTTGCCCTGGTCGGCGAGCGTAAGCCCATAAGCAAAATCGTGGCCAAACTCGGGCTGCTAAAATAGCCGCAGGCATAAACGCCGGGGCGGCGCGGACCCTGCGTGCCGGCGTTGCCTGGGTTCTTCAAAGTGATGTACCCTAACAGAGGAGTGTTTGCGCCCCTTGTCCCAGAGGATGTCCCCATGCCGTTCAACCCTTCCGACGTCAATGTCTGGCGGTCGCCCGACCTGAAGGCCGAGCTGCTGCGCGGCACATTTGTTGATTTTTCCTATGATGTGCATACCCATGATACGGCCTGTTTCGCCCTGCTCACTGAAGGTAATATCCGCATCCGCACGCGGGGCAATGAATTTATCGCCCGGCGCGGCGATCTGTATGCCATTGACGCGGACGAACCGCATGCGGGCTGGCCCGTCACCGCGCAGGGGTGGAGCCTGCGTACCCTGTATGTGGATATCGCTTATCTGCATCAGCTGGTTGACGAGCGCGGCGCCAGGCATGCCTTGACGATTTCCGGCCCCATTATCAGGGATCCCGAGATTAACGCTATTTTGTATGCGCTACACCGCAGCTCGGAGACCCAGGGATCGCTGTTATTTCGCGATCAGGCTTATCTGGCGTTTTCCGACACGCTGATGAAGCGTTACGTTAAAGACGCCGCCAAATCGCCGGACGGCGGACCGGAGCTTGGCGCGGTGCGGCGGGCGCGGGCGTTTTTGGATGAACATTTGGGGGATCGCGTCAGTCTGATGGATATCGCCGTCCAAACCGGCATACCGCCGTTTCGCCTGCTGCGCGCGTTTGAGCGCGAATACGGCATGACGCCCCACGCCTACCAGCGCCAGGCCCGGGTGCGCTATGCCATGCACCTTATCCGCAACAGATGCCCTCTCAGCCAGGCGGGTATTTTATCCGGTTTTGCCGACCAGGCCCATTTTACCCGCTGGTTTCGGCGCTTTATGGGGGTAACGCCCGGTCAATATCAAAAGGCCCTGCACGGCGTTTAGCGGTGAGAATGACCTGGCTGTCAAAAGGACCGCGCGCTTGCCGATGACCTCTTTCGCCGGCCGGGCATGAAATACCGCTTTCACCATCGGATCGTTCGCTTAAATAAGTCTGGGCGAGTGATCTTTAATACCAAAGCGATCGGGTAAATGATCGTGAAAATTGATGGTTGCTTTATTTAATGGTATTTCTGGAATTAACTCATTACCGGCCCTTATGGCTGGATTTGCCAGGCTGATTTCCTGGCGGATTAAAACGGCGTTAGCGCCAGCAGGATAACATTCTACTATTGCGGCCATAAAAAAACCCCAGCAGGGTGGGGTTTCGTCTCTGCGCGATGTTATGCGTCAGTGTTGGATTTCCATCATTTCCTTAACGTCACTGCGATTGATCTGCTGCTTGGTTCCATTAGCATCTTTGTAGCTTATCATACCGGTCTGGTCATCTACCTTCGGTTTGCCTTCACTGACAATGGTGCGTCCGTCGTTGGTATGCATGGCATAATTATTATCGGCGCAACCCGCCAGCAGGATGGTGAACATACATGCGGATAAAACATATAAGCTTTTTTTCATAACGAACTCCTTTTGTTAGGCCTACTAAAGGTTTAGCACAGACAAACCAAGCCGCAAGTCGGAACGCATCTTTCGTCCTGTTTATACCCTGCCCCGGCGCGGCCGGCCCCACGGTCGAATCCGTGCCTACGCGCCGCGGGGCGCGGCCTGCGCGTCTTTTATGATGCCGCTCACGTTATGTTATCTGGAACATTGTCCTTTTTTACAGCGCTACTATGCTTTCTGATTTCTGAGGGCGCCAATGCCTTTTTATCTACCGGCGGATCCGGCCTATGTCGAAAAAAAAGCTTTTTTTCTCTTCCACCGCTGAAATGACCTGTCTGTTTCGGGCCAAATCTTTTGGCGAAACACGTCAACACTTTAAAGGCGACGATTTTATTGCGGTAATGATCTGTTATGCATTGAACTCATTTTTATCGCTGATGCATAAATCTTTTTTACTTAACGACGAGATGTTTAATGCCTCGGTACCGCCCGGCGCTTATGAATATATTTTAGGCCGGACAAACTTCCTGGATAACATTTTCATGACCCTGCCCGCGGACTGTAAACAGGTCTTTATTCTTGGCGCCGGTTTTGATTCCAGGTGCTGCCGCTTCCAGCAACAACTCAGGCACTGTCAGGTGTATGAAGTCGATCATCCTGATATGCAGCAACAGAAACGCGCTATTTTCAAAAAAATAGATATTGATTTTCCGGCCAACGTTCATTTTATCGCCATTGATTTTTCCCGGCAACGCATAAACGAAATATTGACACAGCTTGCAATTCCACGCGGCGAAAAATGTTTTTTTGTGCTGGAAGGGCTGACCTATTATCTGGAAGCGGAACAGGTCGAGGCTATTTTTACCGCCATTAGCCGGCACGGCGGTCCGGGGAGCCAGGTATTTTTTGATTATGTGGATACCGCAGCGATTGCCGGAGAAAATAGCCAATATGGTTTGCAAGAATGCGTGGCGGCAGTCAGGAAACTCGGTGAAGCCTGGACGTTCGGTATAGAGGCTGATAAAGCCGCCCAATTCCTGGCGCCGTTTCATTTTGACATCATCGAACAATTGACGTCGCGTGAAATGGAGGAACAATATTTTACCGATGAACACCATAACCGGCTGGCAAAGACCATGAGTTCGCTGACGCTGGTACGCGCCCAACGGGTGTGAACGCGTCTATCGCCCCGGCTCCTCCTCCCTCACCCGGCGGGGTGGTCAAAGACGCCGTCGGTTAAAAACGCCAGCGCAGCCAGGCAAAAACGACATTGCCGTTATTGCGCGTACCAGGAATATAGGTGCCCTGGAAGGTAATAGTGTGATAGCTGACCGACGCCAGCGGCAATAGGGCCGGGATGGGATAATAACGCCAATTATGCCGGGCCGTGACCCCAAGCGTGAAGCCCGCTCCCAGCCTGAAATCGTTATCGGCAAGGGGCCGCCATTGCGATTCCCAGGCATAACCGGCGAAAGGTTCCCAGCGGTTAAAGGAGTCCTTAAAAGCCATGGCATAGAGTGCGTGCCAATTATCCCGTTCGTCCAGTCGTGAAATGCCATATCCCAAACCCCAGGGACGCTCATTATAACGCCGGATATGCTCGTCATCATAAAAATAGCGATTATGCCAGGTTATTACCGGCACATAAATATCCTGGTCGGGTGAGGCGTTCCATGTTTTAGCGATATTGGCGGTAAAATTCCGCCATAAACCCTTATTCTTATCCAGCGTAGGATCATGACAGACATTTACTGCCAGCGCCTCAGGCATTATACCCAAAGCCAGTAGGGGAATCGCCGCCCATTTAAATAACCACATCAGGTTACTGCTCCCTGAAAGCAATACACCACATCATCATTTATCATCATTACCGCACACTATTACACGTAGGACTTATACCGGTTGCCGGGAGGATCCGGTGTTATACATTTCGGAATCGCAGGTTATGCCACACTTTGTATAAATCAAATATAAACAAAAATAAAAATGCGGATGGCCATGCGGACGTTATTATCCGGCGTGGACTGCCGGTAGGGATGAACCCGATAACAGCCTGCGCCTCTTGCGCAATGCCATTGCGGTAACATCTGAATGTTCGGCACGCGGCATGGTTTTGCCGGGGCGGTGATGCTGCTATTATTTAGCCAGCTCGCCTTTTGCCGCTAACCCCGGGATTGCCGGGGCCGACACTACGCCGCAAGCCCGGGCGCAATCCCGGCATGCACATTCACACCTGAAGGAAACCAAGATGACCACCGTTAATGAAAGATTGGCATGGCGCTATGCCACCAAGAAGTACGATGCGACGAAAAGCGTGCCCGCCGAAAAGCTTGAACGTATCATTGAAGCTGTGCGGCTGGCGCCTACCTCAAGCGGGCTGCAACCCTTTGAGCTGTTCGTGGTCAGCAACGCGGATATCCGCGCAAAGATTCGCACCGTGGCTTGGGATCAGGCGCAGATTACCGACTGTTCGCACCTGCTGGTTTTCGCCGCCTGGGACGACATCACGCCCGATCGCGTTAATATGATGTTCGACCTTACCAACGACGTGCGGGGTTTTAAAAACGAAGGTTGGGAAAATTATCGCCAGATGTTGCTGGGTATCGTCGCCGGTCGGGGCACGGAGGCTAACTATCAGGCGGCCGCGCGGCAAGCTTATATCGGCCTGGGCGCGGCCTTGATTGCCGCGGCGTTCGAAGAGGTTGACGCCACGCCGATGGAAGGATTCGATCCGGCGGCGGTCGATGACATCCTCGGTTTGCCGGCGAAAAACCTGCGTAGCGTGGTTATGCTGCCCCTCGGTTACCGGGCGGCCGAAGGTGACTGGCTGGTGAACCTGAAAAAAGTCCGGCGCAGCCGCGATAGCTTCGTCACTGAAATAAAATGAACCGGACATTATTGGTTTCAGCGGCAAGGTGATCGCCACTGCTGCTCATGGCCGGCGGCGATAAGCGACGGCCAGGCAGAATCCTGGCATTAGTCAGGCACGGCCGTCCTTAGAGCCTATGGGCGGCGGTATAGGCGGCGATGGCATTTTGCACCGGCTGCGCGCGGCGGCTGTTTACCGGACTGACCACGGCGTAGCTGTATTTATTGTCGCTCCAGTACTGCGCCAGCAGGTTGCCGGCCTCGCGTTTGCCGCTCTTCAGGCCGTTGCTCCCCGATGGCCGGATATAATAGGTCACCCGCACCCCCTGGCTATCCTGATAAACGATTAACGCCGACGGACCGGTATCCGTCGCCATCAGGCGCCCCCCGACCAGGGTGAAGCCATATTCCTCCAGGTTGGGCGGCATGGCGCCATTGATAAAATAGCGGCTGACCCAATTGTCCATGTCACCGCGGTTATCGGCCACCACGTCCAGCACCGGCAGTTTATCCTGGCTGAACAGCTGGTAGGCATGTACCGCGTCCTCCATCGGCAAGGCATGGCGCTGCATCTCCAGGTCCCGGAACTGCCAGCCGGCAATACCGCCCGCGCCCAGGGAAAAAAGCAGCGTAAAGGCCAGCGCCAAGCGCGTCTGTCGCCGGGACTGGATGCGGCGGCGGATTGCCTGCGCCTGCACAAGACGGGTCTGGAGGTCCGGCGCCTGCGTCAGGGATTCGTCATGGGTCAAGGCGACCCGCAGCCGCTGGGTTTCAGTTTGCCAGCCGGCGACCCTTTTCGCCGCCTCGGGATGCCGGGAGAGGTATTGCTGGACCCACCGGCGCTGCGGCTCATCGAGCTGGTTGTCCACATAGGCGTGTAAATCATTTTCAGTGGGCGTCCGGGTCATCATTTTAATCTCCTTAACGACGGATTAACGGGCGCGGCGGTGCCTTCCGCCAAATCGTGCAATTGCCTGCGCGCGCGCGACAGCCGCGACATCACGGTACCCAGGGGGATGTCCAGGGCCTCGGCCACTTCCTTATAACGCAAACCCTCGACGGCGACGAGCAGCAGGATGGCCCGCTGATCGGTGGGAAGCGAGGCGAACCCCGCCAGCACGCCATCCGTCAGCGCCAGGTCCTCCGGCGAGGCGGCATATTCCTCCTCTCCCTTAAACAGCGATAACAGACGTAAATAGCGTTTTTTGCGGCGCTCCCCGTCGATAAACTGCCGGTACAGAATGGAGAACAGCCATACCCGCAGGTTGTCCTCATGTTGCAGGGCCGCATAGGCGGTTAACGCTTTTTCCAGGCCGGACTGGACCAAATCGTCAGCCCCGGCGGGATTGCGCGTCAGCCACAGGGCAAAGCGCCGCAGCTGCGGCAGTACTTCCCTTATCTGGCGATCGGTAAGCCCGGACATGGTCATCAGCTTCCTTTTATGACATGGCGCGTTACAACGCCTGGATTTGCACCGGCGCGCCATAGTTTTCGGCGGTCCCTTTCACCACCACCAGATAGCGGCGTTCCGCCTTGCGGTCCTGGCGGACGACCTGGCGAATCGGTCCGATAGCGTTAACAATCGCCGCGCCCGCGGGATTGGTCATAAACGCGCTTAACGGCTGTACCCCGCCGCCGCCGTCGGGGCGCGTGGCCAATGCCAGCAGATAAGCCTGTTTGGGCTCCAATCCGGTCACCGCCGCCTGCAACACCTGCGTCAGGCCCTGGTCAAACAGCGATACCGTGGTCGGTGCCGGCCCCCCCGCCGCGCCGACGCGCCGCAACGCCAGATGCGTGGCCTTCCCGGCCACGCCCAGGGTTTGTAAACCGGCCCTGCCGTCCCCCTCCGGCACCGCGTTGGGCACATAAGCCAATGCCTGCGGCGCCTGGCCGATGGGAATGGTGGCGGTAACTTTATTGCTTAACGTATCGATAACCGCCAGCGCATCGTCATTTTCCAGGCCGACATAAACCCGGCTGCCGTCGGCGGACGGCCAGACGCCATGGGGTAAATTGCCTACGGCGATAGTGGCCGCCTGGGTGAAATCATCGGTGCGGAACACTTTTACCTGGTTAAGTCCGCCAACGCTAATATACGCGAAGGTGCCTTTGGCATTATGCGCGATATTGACATGATTGGTAATAGGTCCGGTATCCAGCGTTTTCAGCAGCTGAAAAGGCGGCTGCGCGGCAAACACCTGGGTTTTCCCCGAGTCCTTAAGGGTAAACCACACCTGTTTGCCGTCGGGCGTGGCCGCAATATTCGGGCAGAACGGGCTGGCCTGTTTCACCCGTCCGACAATGGCGTGATCGGCCATGGAAACCACCACTGTTTCAGGATTAAAGGATGAACAGATATAGCCGTATTTGCCGTCCGGCGAAAAAATCTGCATGCCCGGCCCGGCCGGCACCTTGATACGCAGCTTTTCCTCATAACTGGCGGCGTCCAGTACGGCAATATAATCTTCGCCGCGCACCGTGACCCACACTTCCCGGCCGTCGGGGGTAAAAAACGCCTCATGGGGCGCCCGTCCCAGATAAGTGGTGTGTTTCACCTGGTTGGTGGCGGTAGCGATAAAGGTCACGGAATTGGTGCCGATGGCGACCACCGCCAGGGTTTTACCGTCCGGAGAAAAGCCCAGCCCGTGCACCAGCACCTGGCCGCGATACAGCGGGCTGAGGTTGCCCGGCTGCGGATCGCCCAGGCGAATGACCCCCAGCAGGGTATTGTCCGCCGGGTCGGTGACCGAAAGGGTATTGGAAAACTGTTCGGCGGCGTAGACCCGGTCATGATGGCTGACGGGGATATCGGCGCTTGCGGCGGCGCGCGGCGCCTGCCCGGCCCAGCCGGACAGCGGCGCGGTAAGCAGGGTCAGCGATAGGGCCATAAAGGATGATTTCATGATGGTTGTCCTTTCAGTGGGAACTATGACGTTAATGTCCGGCGCGCGCGCTGCCGGCAGGGATGAGATCGGGCGCCGGCGCGCTTGCCGGCAACGGGTCCCCCAGCGCCTGGCGCATGGCGGTGATTTCCTGCTGCTGGGTTATGATAATTTCCTGCGCCATGCGGCGCAGCCGCTCGTTACGGCCATAACGCAGCTCCGCCTGCGCCATGGCGATAGCGCCCTGGTGATGGGGCGTCATCATGGCGACAAAATCGCGATCGACGTCGCCGCTGGGCGTCAGCGTCATGGCGGTCATCATTTGCGTCATCGCGGCATCATTCTCGCGCAGGAAAGGCGCTTCAGTGGCCGGCCCAGCCGTATCGGCGCCCGCCGTCGCGGCATAACTATCACCATGGGCATGGGCGGCGGTCATTAGCAGGGCCGCAAGTATGCCGGCGGCGGACCACCGGCAGCGTGGGGTGAAAGGCATCTTATCTCCGTCAAAGCGGTGCATAGGTACGGATAAGACGCGCGCGGATACGGATTATTCCCGGATGCGATTTTTTTTGCCGCCCGGCGGGACGATAGCGGCTACGCGCAAGATTGCCCGCGGGCCGGCCATTAACCCCATTTTGCTTATTACATAAGCAAAATGGTTGTTCAGTCACACTCGTTTCATCCTGTTAAGGCCACAATGATGACAGGTGAAAGGGAGGTGACTTATGCAAACTAACGACATTACTTTTCTCGCAGCGCTCGCCGTGATTATTATTGGTTTTGTTTCGTTTATGTATGCATGATCGGAGAGGATGACTGGACGATAGAGACAGAGAAGCGCACCGACAACCTTTGCTGTACTCCCTCTTGCGAGGAGGTAAGTGGCCGATGCGCTTTTCTGAGGAAAAAAGCCCCGTCACCGGGGCCGTCAAAAAATGACGTTATCCTTTCCGGCGCTTATCTCCGGCGCTCATGACCCGGGGCCAAGGCGTTAGCTCTGTAAAGGATGATGTGTATATTAAGATTATTCTTAAGACCCTGCAGTGATAAACATCACAGTTCCATAGCATTGCTGGTTATTATGGTTTTTTCCTCAGCCCAGCGCCGACAGCACGGTCATGACACTGACCGACAACACGGTCAGCATGGTCAGCGCCATCATCCAGCGGCCTTGCCCGGCCGAACGCGTCAGACGGCCATATCCCCACAGCCACATCATGCCCGCCAGGATTAACAATAGCGTTCCGCCGGCCAGCAATAGCCGGTTGCCGCCCGTCGCCGCCGCGCGCAGCAGCAGCAAGGCGTTAACGGCGGCGACGAAAGCGGTGCGCGACCAGGCCAGGCAGGTACGCTCAGGCTGCAGGCCGGGGTCCGGCGGCGGTGCGCCGCCGGCGCCGGGCAAGAGAGGTCCGCTCATGGCATCAGGATTAGCACGGTCAACGCCAGGGCCACGGCCGCCACAAACAGCGCCATCATCAGCAGCAGAGGGGTCTGCGGCAGGGAAGCGCCGGTGCGCATGGCCAGCTCGCTGGCCGCCCAGCGGCGGTACGCCATGATGCCAAGGCTTGCCGCCATGACGGACAGCAGCACCGCCAGGGCCGCGCGCACCTCATGCGTTCCCAGGCCCAGCGCGAACTGATCGATGCCCACCGCGCCCGCCAGAAAAGCCAGCGCCGTGCGAATCCATGCCAGGAAGGTGCGCTCGTTGGCCAGCGAAAAACGGTAGTCCGGCGGTTTACCCTGCTGCCACCAGCGGCCGCCGCCCTGGGGAGGGAGAGTCTGCGAAGGCGCTTGCTTATCGGTTTGATTGTCCATAACGGCCTGTTAACGGCGCGCGGCGCCGACGGTAAAAAAGTGGTGGAATCGCCCGGGAACAAGATAGCCCAAACCGGCCGGAACCTGAAGCGACACTTTATCCGCGCATGGGTTTTTCCCCGGCGTTTTGCCGGTCAATAAGACATTCACCGCCGCCGTCCTTGCGCAAACGGCGTCATTAGGCCGTTATTTAAGTCATGTGTTCCATTATCATCATTTTCATCTTTCCCTTTTTCCGCGGGATTTCCACAGTGTTCCCCCATGACAGGAGTACCATCGGTAATGAATAATGCTTATTTAAACACACGCTATAACCGTTACGATCATTCGCCGGCGTTTTATCAGGGGAATATCGACCGCTCGTCAATCAACGCACGCTACAACTTCGCCCCCCCCTCCATTCCTTATGGTCCTTATGGACGCACGTCCATCAACTCCACCACGTTTCCCCTTCCTGAAACGGTGAGCAACACGCCGCTGGCCCTCTCTTCCCCCGCGCCCGTGAAGAACGGCATCGCCGGGGCCACGCAGACCGGCACCGGCACCGGCGTGAGCGCGGGCAAAGCGTCCGCCGCCCGGATCGTGCCGGCCGGCAATCCGACGAAAACCTATCCGCGCTATAAAGCGCCGGTCAATACCAGAAATGCGTCCATGTCCGGCCCGGCGTCATTCACTGAGTATGGCCGCGGCCCCGTACGCGGGGCGGTTGCTCCCCTCTCCCCGCATGACGAACCGCCGCCGCCCTACGCAAAAAAACCGCCGCGGGATAATGCCCTGTCAGGCTGCCTGCCCTGGAGACGAAGTGATAAAAAATAGCAACGTCCCGGCCGGACTGCGGCGCGGGACGTCATCTTTCGCTACAGGGACGTAGGTCCGTCCCGGCATAGTGATTGTCGTTATACCGCTAGACCACAGGCGTTGGCTGCAGCGCCGTTTTATCGGGACGCCCTTTTACCACGGTCCAGACGATAATCATCGCCGTAATTTCGAATATCGACAGCATCAGGAACAGCGGCGAGAAGCCGATAATGCCCACCAGCGCGCCGACCACCAGGGTAAACAAGGTCGAACCGCCCCAGCCTATCATGCCGGTCAGGCCGTTGGCGGTGGCGACTTCATTGCGGCCGAAGAGATCCGAGGACAGCGTAATCAGCGCGCCGGAAAGCGTCTGATGGGCAAAACCGCCGAAGCACAGCATGGCGATGGCGAAATACGGGCTGTGATATAAACCGATAAGCCCGGGGCCAATCATGCACAGCGCGCCGACGGTCACCACCAGCTTGCGCGACACGATAAGCGTAACGCCGAAATGTTTCTGGAAAAAGCCCGGCATATAGCCGCCGAGGATACAGCCCACATCGGCAAACAGCAGCGGCATCCAGGCAAACATGGCGATATGCTTTAAATCAAAGCCATAGACTTTCCATAAAAATAACGGTACCCAGGCATTAATCGTGCCCCAGGCCGGCTCGGCTAAAAAGCGCGGAATAGCGATACCCCAGAATTGGCTATCCTTGAGTAATTGGCTTACCGGTACTTTTTGTGTATTGCTGCTGTGATGGCGGGATTCCTGTCCGGCATAGATATATTCGCGTTCTTCAGAGGAGATATTTTTATGTTTATCCGGGGTATTATATAATTTGTACCAACCCACCGCCCAGATTAAACTCACCCCGCCGGTTAACAAAAACGCGAAGTTCCAGCTGTGCACCATAATCGCCCAGGCTACCAGCGGCGGCGCCAGTACGCCGCCGACAGCGGCGCCGGCGTTGAACCAGCCCACGGCGACAGGACGTTCCCTGGCCGGAAACCATTCGGACGAGGCTTTAAGGCCCGCCGGGATCACCGCGGCTTCCGCCATGCCCAGCGCGCCGCGCAGGATACCCAGCGCCACCCAGCTGCCGGCGAAGGCGTGGGCCATATTCAGCACCGCCCAGGCAATGGCGAACAGCAGATAGCCCAACTTGGTGCCCAGCAGGTCCAGGATGTAGCCCGCCACGGGTTGCGTCAGGGTGTAGCAACCTTTGAATATGGCGTCGATATAGGAATATTGCTGCACGGTAAAATGCATCTCTTGCATGATGGTCGGCGCCGCCACTGCCAGCGAATTGCGCGCCAGATAGTTAAGCACGGTGGCCAGCATCACCATTCCGATCATATACCAACGTAAGTTTTTTATTATCCTCATCTTTTACCATCCCAGAGAAATGAAGTGAATATTGAGAGCGCAACTTTGATGATCACAAAAAGAAACAAAAATTCATTTAAATTGAAATACCGTTTCTATTTGACGCGGAGTATATTATCGCCTTTTAGCATTTGGCGTGATTAACCTCACAGAAACTTGAGATTAGGTTCTTTTTCAGCACTTTTTTTTAGTTTTAAAAAAATATTTTACCGGGATATGGATAAATTTTATTGGCGAATTTCCGGTGGGAAAACAAGGCTCAATAATGAAACGGCCGATAAATGATAGCTGCATTACATTATTCCGCCATGATTTAGCGGATGTTGCTTTATTGATTAACAGCACCATTACAAACCCGTCATTATCCGGTAATGATATGGACTGAACGGTTATTTATGGCGCCGACGCGGCATGGCGGGGCGCCGTTTCCCCCCGGTCAGCATCATCCGTCGGTTGCAACCCAGGCCGGGGTATTACACTATGCTAACCAGCCGCTTTGCCGCCTGCGTGTAACGAGGCTCTTATCCTGAACAATCTGGAGAATAATGATGACGCAACACGAAAAACCAGTATGGTTTATTACCGGCTGCTCCACGGGTTTCGGCCGGGAACTGGCCGGCCATACCCTGTCTTTGGGTTATCCGACGGTCGTTACCGCGCGTAATCCGGACCAGGTCAACGATCTGATCGCCGGCCATGAGGATCATGCGCTGGTCTTAACCCTGGACGTCACGCGCCAGGAACAGGTGGACGCCGCCGTGAGCGCCGCGCTGGAAAAGTTCGGCCGTATCGATGTGCTGGTGAACAACGCCGGCATCGGTTATTTCGGTTCGTTCGAAGAGAGTGATATGGACGATGTGCGCCGCATGTTCGATATCAACGTCTGGGGCCTGACCGCCATGACCCGGGCCGTGCTGCCGGCCATGCGCAAGCAGCGCAGCGGCACCGTGGTCAATATCTCCTCCATCGGCGGCATTACCACCTTCCCCTCGCTGAGTTTTTACCACGCCACGAAATTCGCGGTGGAAGCCTTGTCCGAGTCGCTGGCGCAGGAAGTGGAACCCTTGGGCATTAAGGTGCTGATCGTCGAGCCGGGGCCGTTTCGCACCGACTGGGCCGGCCGTTCGGCCAATGAGGCGCCGCAGACCATCGCCGACTATGCCGAAACCGCGCATGCGCGCGCCCGCGTCAGTCGCGATAACAGCGGCAAGCAGCCGGGCGATCCGGTGCGCGCCGTCAAGGCCATCGTCAAGGCGGTGGAAGCCAAGCAGCCGCCGTTGCGTTTACTGCTGGGCAACCCCGCGCTCGAAAACGCCCATAAAAAAATCAAACTCCTGCAGCGGGATTTTGATGGCTGGGCAGACGTCACCCGCGGCGCGGATTTCCCTAAAGACGAGTAACGCCCGGCTCAGCATGCAGAATAAAGGGGGCGGCGGCGGCCCCCTTCCTGCCATCAGACCCGATGGCTATGTAATATAACCGAACAGTATTTACTGCAATTTAACATTAACCGCTAAGATAATTTTTTATCCGATATTCATTATCTCACAAAAGGGTCATACCCTATGTCTGGCAATATTGCTGAAAAATTGATTAGCTGTCGACGCGAACTGCACGCCTATCCCGAATTGTCCAACCAGGAATTCGCCACAACGGAAAGGATCACCCGTTGGCTGACGGAGGCCGGCATCCGGATTTTACCGTTAGCGCTGAAGACCGGCGTGGTGGCCGAAATCGGCAAACAACCCTTTCCCCTGATCGCCCTGCGCGCGGACATCGACGCGCTGCCTATCGATGAAGTTTCCGGCGTACCGTTCAGTTCGCGCCACGAAGGCGTTATGCACGCCTGCGGCCATGACGTCCATACTTCGGTGATGCTGGGGGCGGCGTTGTTATTAAAAGCGCGCGAAGCCACCCTGCCGGGCACGGTGCGGATATTGTTCCAGCCCGCGGAAGAAAATTTCAACGGCGCCTGCCATTTGATTGACGCCGGCGCGCTGGAGAACGTGTCGGCGGTATTCGGCATGCATAACGCGCCCGAGCTGCCGGTGGGCACCTTTGCCACCCGGCGCGGCGCGTTTTATGCCCATATCGACCGTTTCCAGATTACGGTGACCGGCAAGGGCGCCCATGCGGCCAAACCCGAGCAGGGTATTGATACCATCGTGACCGCCAGCCAGATTGTGAACGCGCTGCAAACCCTGCCGAGCCGGAATTTCAGCTCGCTGGAATCGCTGGTGGTGAGCGTGACGCGTATTCAGGGCGGCAATACCTGGAACGTGCTGCCGCAAACGGTGGAGCTGGAAGGCACAGTGCGTACGCATAATGTGAAGGTGCGTGAGAAAGTGCCGGATATTCTGACCCGGGTGATTGACGGGGTGGCCAGCGCCATGGGCGCGGAGGCGTCGCTGTCGTGGTATCCGGGGCCGCCGGCGGTGGTGAATACGCCTTTCTGGGCGGATTTCAGCCAGCGGGTGGCTGCCGACGCCGGTTATCAGGTCCAGGAAGCGGAGCTGCAAATGGGAGGCGAGGATTTTTCCCTGTATCTGCAGCAGGTGCCGGGGACCTTTGTCAGCATCGGTTCGGCCAGCGAATTCGGTCTGCACCATCCGCGGTTTAATCCCGACGAACAGGTGATTTATCCGGCGGCGGCCTATTTCGCGCGTTTGGCCGATGAGGCGCTGTCCGCGCTGCTAGTGACGCAAACCAGCGCGCAAGCGGCTTCGGTGGATTAACGCCGGGCTGGCGGCACGTTCCCTCTTTAACACGTCTGCTTTGAACCCGGCGAGGGAGGGCATGCCATGGGGCCCCGGCCGGGTGGGAAAGCCGCGACTGATTTAACCTTATAGATAGACGTGCATTTCCTATAACTTGTCGTGGGTAGATGCGGCGATCGCAGTTCTGGCGCGCTTATGCGACCGTGGATGGGTTAGGTCGCGGCGGTGAGGTTTATGTTGCCGCGGTGGTAAGGTTTATGTTGCCGCGGCGGTGAGGTTTATGTTGCCGCGGCGGTAAGGTTTATGTTGTTGCGGCGGTGAGGTTTATGTTACCTCGGCGGGGGTTTCGCTTGCCGTGCGTTCGGCGGTTATATGGAATGCCGGGCGCCGGCAAGCGAAACCCTCACCGCGGCAACATAAACCTCGCCACACGCCCCTTCGCCGCAGCAGCATAAACACGCAAGCGCCCCCCCGCCAAGGCTGGCCGCTGCAGATTTACATTCAGAAAAAAGGTTTATCTCTCTATGTCATTGCGTGCTACACACAGCAGCCAGGTGACAAGATCACCAGATCATTACCGGCCGAAACACTGAACTTGCGCGACGGTGACTCGGGCGGGCGGGAAAACCATGCCCCATTCGCCCCATAGGCACGCACTTCCCTCAACACCTTTGCGCGACGTTGACGGGCCGGGCGGTGCGCCCGGGGTTAGATTTGATAATCCAGCGCGGTCTCGAGAGCGTGAGGCGAAAGCACCTGTTCCTCGATTTCGGTCAGGGACAGCTGGGGGTTGCAAAGCTGGATAAAGCGCCAGGCATATTTGCGCTGCAGTTGGCCGCGTTTTACCCCCAACCATACGGTGCTGGCTTCGAACAGATGCTCGGCGTTGAGGCTGACCAGGCCGGTATCGCGCTCGCGATTGTAGGACATGTCCGCCAGCAGGCCGACGCCGAGTCCCAGCTCGACATAAGTTTTGATAACATCGGAATCCTGGGCGCTGAGCACCACCTCCGGCTTCAGCCCCGCGGCCTGAAAAGCCACGTCCAGCCTGGAGCGGCCGGTGATGCCGCGCCGGTAGGTAACCAGCGGATATTCGCTGAGGGTTTCCAGCGTTATGTCACCCGCCTGCGTCAGCGGGTGGCCTTCCGGTACCAGTACCGTATGGTGCCAGCTGTAATAAGGAAACGCCGCCAGTTGATCTTCGCCCATCAGCTTTTCACTGGCGATGCCCACGTCCGCTTCGCCGGATTGCAGCATGGAAACAATCTCCTCCGGGCTGCCCTGGTTCAGCACCAGGCGCACGCGCGGATACAGCGCGCGAAACTCCTTGATCACCGCCGGCAGGCTGTAGCGCGCCTGGGTATGGGTGGTAACAATGGAAAGTTCGCCTGAATCATTATTGGCAAAAACATCGGCGATGCGCCGAATATTATTGGCGTCGCTTAATATACGTTCCGCCACTACCAGCAGGGCTTTACCCGGTTCCGTCATGCCGATTAAACGTTTACCGCGGCGGATAAAAATTTCCACGCCCAGCTCTTCTTCCAGTTCACGAATATGGCGGCTGACGCCGGACTGGGAGGTAAATAACATACTGGCCACGTCAGTCAGGTTATAATTGCAACGGGCGGATTCCCGAATAATACGTAGTTGCTGAAAGTTCACGCGACGCCCCTCCTTTATCTTTAATATGGCTATATTCATACCGAGTAATAGCTAAAGGGACAAATAAGAAAAAACGGTAACTTATAGTTTTTTATACTAAGGAAAAACGCGGTAACAGATTAACGCGGGAAAATAATAAAAAGACAGGATTAACAGTAGGTTAAATTTTATCTTTTTTGGCCGGACATTATCAGCCGGCGACGGCGCTGCGCATGCGGCGGCTAAAGCAAAAATTTTTCTAAGCTTTTGCCTTTAGCCGCTAAGTCAATCAGACGCCGTCGCGGTACGCCAGCCAATGCCGGACGGCGGCCCGGGCCAGCGCCCGGGTCGGGTCAACGCTTACCGACCGCCAGGGTGAGTCGATGGCCGCAAAGGCCGGCGGCACCTCGGTGCAGGCCAGGATCAGGCGTGCGGCGCCACGCGCCGCCAGCGCCTGCGCAAGACGAGACAATAGCTCGCCGCCGCCGCGCAGATCGCCGCGTTTTACCGCATAGCAGCCGGGCACAAACCATTCCCGCATCTCCTGCGGCAGCGGCGTCAGCGTTTCGCCGCCCAGCGCGGCGATGCGCTGCTGGAACCAGCCGGCGTCCAGCGTGCCCTGCGTGGCGATGAGCCCTATCCGTTCGCCCCGCTCCGGACGCAGGCTGTCCAGCGTGGCGTCGGCAATATGCAGCAGCGGCGCACGGCTGGCCGCCGCCAGCTCGCCATACCAGTGGTGGGCGGTATTGCAGGCGATAAGGATATGGCTGGCGCCGGCGCCGTTGAGCCGGCGCACGCCGTGCAGTAGCTGCGGCAGCGGCGACGGACCGGTGCCGGCCAGCGCCTGCTGCCGGTCGGCGACTTGCGGTACGTTCCAGACCACCACCGGCGCATGCTGCTGATCGCTGTGCGCGGGGGTTTCCTCGATGATTTTCTGCATCAGGTCGACGGTGGCCAGCGGCCCCATCCCCCCCAGGATCCCCAGCAGGAAACGGCTCATTGCTGCGACTGCTCCAGCAATTGGCGATAGCCGAACAGTCCCGCCGAGCCGCCGGTATGGATAAAGACCACATTCTCACCCGGCTTGAACTGCCCCTGGCGAATCAGGTCGATCAACCCCGCCATACCCTTGCCGGTATAGACCGGGTCGAGCAAGATGCCCTCGAGCTGCGCCAGCAGGCGCAGGGCTTCCAGGGTACCGTCGGTGGGCAGGCCGTACCCTTCCCCCACATAATCGCTGTTGACCTTGATGCGATCGCGGGGCAGTTCGCCGCGCGCGCCAAGCAATTGCCAGGTGCGGGAGGCCAGCGCATAGACATTTTCTTCCTGTTTGGCCTTGGGGGCGCGCACGCTGATGCCCAGCACCGGAATGCCGCTGTTGCTGGCTTCCAGCCCGCTGACCAGGCCCGCCTGGGTGCCGGTGCTGCCGGTGGCGTGGACGATATGATCAATGCGCAGCCGCTGTTGGCTTGACTGGTAAAGCAGTTCCTCGGCGCAGGCCGCATAGCCCAGCGCGCCGATGGGATTGGAGCCGCCGCCCGGGATGACGTACGGCCGGTGGCCCTGGGCGCGCAGGGTGTCGGCTAGCCGTTCCATGGCCGCCTGCATATCGCTGCCGGCCGGCAGATGTTCTACGATGGCGCCGCCAAGCAGGTTATCCAGCAGGATATTGCCGGAGCGTTGGTAATCTTCGCCGAACCGGTCCACCCGCGTTTCCAGCAGAACCTGCGTTTTCAGGCCAAGTTTGGCGGCGCCGGCAATGGTCTGGCGGACATGATTGGATTGGGTCGCCCCCTGGGTTATCACCACGTCGGCCTCCTGGCGTACCGCGTCGGCCAGCAGGAATTCCAGTTTACGCGTTTTGTTGCCGCCGCTCGCCAGGCCGGTGTTATCGTCGCGTTTGATATACAGGGTCGGACCGCCGAGGTAGCGGCTTAAATTGGGCAAGGCTTCCAAGGGAGTGGGGAACTGTCCAAGGGTCAGACGGGGAAAACGGGCCAGATGCATAATGTTTTTCCTGGATTGAGAGCGAGAATGAACAATCAGAGTGTCGCGACGCCGGGGGTTGCCAGCGCCGCCAGTTGCCGCCAGCTGGTCTCATCGATAAATAGGCCCTGGCTGAGGCGTTGTTGATATTTTTCCTGCTCGGCGTCGCCGGGCAATAATAAGGCGTTGTCGTCGCGGGAGCTGCGCACCCAATCGAGCAAGCCGGCGATTTCCCGGCGATAGCTGTCGGCGCCGCCCAGTTTTTCCGGGTCGATAACGATCGACAGCATGCTGTTGAGGATGCGCTGCTTATCCCGGTTGTCATGGCGCTCGGTCATGCCGCCGGTCAGCGCCGCGCCGAGGAGCGAGCAAACCACCGACAGGCCCGACCCTTTATGCTGGCCGAACGGCAGCAGCGCGCCGAAGGGTTCGGTCATCAGCCAGCGCGGGTCGACGGCGGGCTGCCCTTTATCATCGACGATGCATCCCGGCGCCAATGGCTGGCCGGCGTTCCAGGCCAGCCGCACCTTATTGCCGGCGATAATGCTGGTGGCGAAATCCAGGATCAGCGGATGCCCCCCCGCCACCGGAATGCCGACGCAAAACGGGTTGGTGCCCAGGCGCGGCTGCACCCCCTGCCAGGGCATCACCGGCGAACGGCTGTTGACATTGGCAAAGTGGATGGAGACCAGCCCGGCCTGCGCCGCCTGTTCCGCCCAGGCGCCGATGCGTCCCAGATGGTGGGCGTCGGCCAGGCCGATAACCGCGACACCGTATTCCCCGGCGCGCCGTATGCCGGCATCCATGGCCTGGCGCCCCACCACCTGGCCGAACCCCTGGCCGCCGTTGAAAGACAGCACGGCGCCCGCGTCAAGGGTGACGGTGGCGCGGGCATCGGGATGCAGTCCGCCTTCGGCGATGGCGGCGATATAGCGCGGCAACATGGTCACGCCGTGGGAGTCATGCCCTTTCAGGCAGGCGTCCACCAGATTATCCGCCACCATGGCGGCCACGTCAGGCGCGACCTTGATATCCGTCAGCCGGGCGGCGACATAGTCGCGTAAAAAGGAATGCTGGAAAAGCGGCACGTTATATTCTCCTGGCGTTGCACGGCGCCCTGTTTATTGCCATGAACATCATGCTTAATCGTTGCCGCCACTATATCGCCGAAGAACTTTCCACCCAAAGACAACAATTAACTATCGATAGACGTAAAATGACTTTAGGTTATTATCGTTTATTGCCATTAATGCACTAAGCAAAGTTAAATAACGCATAAACATCTGCTTCTAATTTATTCCAAAAAACGATTTAACAATTATCACCGCATCACTTTATGATGGCAGGAATCATTTTCTTCTCTTATTCTGGGATAACATTAATGAATGTTTTGTTCAAAGGTATCGGCATCATTGCCGCCTGCGGTATTTTCCTGGGCAGCGTCCCGGCGCGGGCGGAAGGCACCATCAGCATCGCGCAGCAGTTCGGCATCGGCTATCTGATCCTTGATGTGGTGCGCGACCAGCAGTTGATTGAAAAGCACGGCAAAGAGCAGGGCCTGGATATCAAAGTGGACTGGCACAGCATTTCCGGCGCCACGGCGATGAACGAAGCGTTGCTGACCGGCGCGCTGGACGTGGCCTCCGCCGGGGTGCCGCCGGCGCTGACCGTTTGGGACCGCACCCGCGGCAAACAGAATGTCAAGGCGGTGGCCGCTCTCGGCTCCATGCCCAATTACCTGCTGAGCAATAATCCGGCGGTGAAAAGCGTCAGCGACCTGAGCGATAAAGACCGGATCGCCGTCCCCGCCGCCGGGGTAGGGTTTCAATCCCGCACCCTGCAAATTGAAACCGCGCGCCTGTTCGGCAACGCGGAATATAAAAAATACGACAGCATTACCCTGAGCCTGCCGCATCCCGACGCGACCAGCGCGCTTATCTCGGGCGGCGCGGAAATTACCGCGCATTTTTCCAGCCCGCCGTTTCAGTACCAGGCGCTGGAACATGCCAATATCCACAAAATACTGAGCTCCTACGATGTGCTGGGCGGCAAAGGCACGTTTAACCTGCTGTACGCCACCGAAAAATTCCATGACGAAAACCCGAAAACCTATAAGGCGTTTTTTGACGCCCTGGCCGAGGCGGAGCAGATCATCAAAGCCGATAAAAACGCGGCGGCCAAGACCTATATTCGCGTAGAGCAATCCCATCTGCCGCTGGAGCTTATCGAGAAAATTGTCAACGATCCGGAAAATGACTTTACCATCGCGCCGCAGAAAACCTTTGTCTACGCGGAAAAACTGCATGAACTCGGCATCCTGAAAAACAGCGCCGGCTCGTGGAAGGATTACTTCTTCCCCGAAGCCTACGCCCTGCCCGGCAGTTGAATCCGGGCTTCCGGTTAAAAGGAAAACGCACCATGACATTACATATCCAGCAGGCTCCGGATAACGCGCCGCTGTTGCGGGTAGGCGCTTTGAACCTGGAATACCGCACGCGCCAGCGCGTGGTGCGGGCCACCCATGATGTCAGTTTTGATGTCTTCCCGGCCGATCGTTTTGTGTTGCTGGGGCCGTCGGGCTGCGGCAAATCGAGCCTGCTGAAAGCCGTGGGGGGTTTTTTGCCCGCGGTCGGCGGCAGCATTCTGCTGGACGGCGAACGCGTCACGCAGCCCGGGCCGGACCGGCTAATGGTGTTTCAGGAGTTCGATCAGCTGCCGCCCTGGAAAACCGTGCTGGAAAACGTCATGTTCCCGCTGCTGGCGAGCGGCAAGGCCCGGCGGCCCGAAGCCCGTGAACGCGCCGGGTATTTTCTCGACAAGGTGGGGCTGACGGCGTTTGCCGATGCTTATCCCCATACCCTGTCCGGCGGCATGAAACAACGGGTCGCCATCGCCCGGGCGCTGGCGATGGAGCCGAAGGTACTGCTGATGGACGAACCTTTCGCCGCCCTCGACGCCCTGACCAGGCGCAAAATGCAGGAGGAATTGCTGGCGCTGTGGGAAGAGGTGCGCTTTACCCTGCTGTTCGTTACCCATTCCATTGAGGAAGCGCTGGTGGTCGGCAGCCGCATCCTGCTGCTGTCGCCCCATCCAGGACGGGTGCGCGCGGAGATGAACAGCCATCAGTTCGGCATCAACGACTTCGGCGGCAGCGAATTCCAGCAGGCCGCGCGCCGCATCCACGACCTGTTATTCAGCGATCCGGCGGCGTCCCAGACCGATCGCGCGGTCGCGGACAAACCACGGTTTAAAGTGGTCGGCGGCGCGCGATGATCATTTTTAGCCCTAAGCCATACCGTCAGGAAGCGTTGCCATGACCAAAAATCCTCCGATACGCCCCGAATATCAGCGGGATCTGCCGCCGATAGCCGAACTGAGCCTGGCTACGCCGCTGCCCTGGTCGACACGGCTGTGGAATCTTACCTGGCTGCGCAAAACGGCCATCCTGCTGGTGCTGATAGCGCTGTGGGAAATCGCCGCCCGGTGGCAAAACAACGATCTGCTGCTGCCCGGCTTTATCCAGACCTTTACCGCCTTTACCCAGGATATGGCCAGCGGCGAACTGCCGGCCAAGATCGGCCTGTCGCTGGGCACCCTGATCAAGGGCTACGCCATCGGCACCCTGCTTGCGCTGGCGTTAAGCTCGCTGGCGGTATCGACCCGTCTCGGCCGGGATATATTAAGCACCCTGACCTCGATGTTTAATCCTTTGCCCGCCATCGCGCTGCTGCCGCTGGCGCTGCTGTGGTTCGGCCTGGGGGAAAACAGCCTGATTTTCGTGCTGGTGCATTCAGTGATGTGGCCGATGGCGGTGAATACCTATACCGGTTTCCTCGGGGTCTCCGATACGCTGCGCATGACCGGCCGCAATTACGGACTGCGCGGCCTGCGCTACGTCTGGCATATCCTGATTCCCGCCGCCCTGCCCTCGATTCTGTCCGGCCTGAAAATCGGCTGGGCTTTTGCCTGGCGCACCCTGATTGCCGCCGAGCTGGTGTTCGGCGCGTCGAGCGGCAAGGGCGGGCTGGGCTGGTATATTTTCCAGAACCGCAACGAACTCTTTACCGATCGGGTTTTTGCCGGGCTGATTTCGGTGATCATTATCGGCTTACTGGTGGAAGGCCTGATTTTCACCACCCTCGAGCGCGTCACCGTCAAGCGCTGGGGCATGCAGAAATAGCGCGGGGCATCCGCCCTATAAACCCACGCCGGCCGGGCCGGCTGGCAAGGAGAGACATATCGTGATTGTGGTTAAAGCACCCCAGAATTACCTTAACGAAGCCGGACTGATTAACCGCATCGGCGACTACGTCGCGCCAATAACGCGCGAACGGGTGATGATCATTACCAGCCCGCGCGCCTGGCAGGCAACGCAGCCGGCGCTGGAAGCCAGCTTCAGCGCCCACGGCATCGGTTTCCAGCGCTATTTTTTACAGGGCGAATGTACCCGCGCCACTATCGCCGCCTTCAGCGCCCAGGCGCAGGCGCAGGACATCAGGCTGGTTATCGGCGTCGGCGGCGGTAAAGTGCTGGACACAGCCAAGGGTATCGCCGAATCCTGCGGACAACTGCCGCTTATCACCGTGCCCACCATTGCCGCCACATGCGCCGCCTGGTCGCCGATTTCGGTGCTATACACCGAGGCCGGCGGCCATCTGAACTCCATGCCGTTGCAGCGCACCCCGGAATGGGTGCTGGTGGACAGCGCGATTATCGCCGCCACGCCGGTGCGCTACCTGAAGGCCGGTATTGTGGACGCGCTGGCCAAATGGTATGAGTTCGAGCCTTACCTGCGTCGGGACGACAGCAGCCTGTCGCTGGTGCTCAAGGCGCAGGCGGCAAAACTGGCGCTGGATATATTTGAGCAGTCGGGCGCGCAGGCGCTGGCCGATAATGAGGCCGGCCTGGCCACGCCGGTGCTGGCCAGGGTATTGGACGGGGTGATTGCCCTGGCCGGCATGGCCAACAGCATGCGCGATGAAATTCCCCGTATCGGCGTCGCCCACGCCGTGCACAACAGCATGACCTACCATCCCGATCTGCACGGATTTTTGCATGGCGAACTGGTGGGATTCGGGCTGGTGGTACAGTCCTATCTGGACGACGACCGGCCGGACAGCCTGGCGGCGCAGGCCCATTTATTGCAGTTGCTGACGCTGTTTTCCACGCCTATCACCCTGCGGCAGCTGGGCATCACCGACGCGATTGACCAGCGCATTAAACAGATTGCGCTGGGGGTGAAAATTTCGGCGGACAACGCCGCGCGGCTGCCCTTTGCGCTGGGGACGGAGCGCATCGAGCGGGCGCTGGCCAAAACCGCCGGCGGGGACGCGCCGCGCGACGGGGTTGCCTCGCCGAAGCCGGCTTATTCCTGCGGCAGGTAGTCGTTGGTATAGTACTGAGCGGCGGGCAGCGTCTGCTTGACAATGCCAAGGCTGGTAACGGCGCCCAGCAGCGCGCTCCAGGCGCTATCGTCCAGCCTGAGCTGGTCCTTGCCCGGTTTGCCCAGTATTGCCATAGTGTCCTGCCACTGCTGTTTCACGAAGGCGGGATCATAGGCTTTACTGTACTGGGCGGCAAAAGCCGCCGTGCCTTCGTCGGGGTGCTCGATGGCATAACGGATGCTTTTGGCGGTGGCACGCATAAAGGCCTTGGCCAGCTGCGGATTCTTATTAAGCCACTGCTGGTTGCCGGCGAACATAAAGATCGGCGTATCGGGCACGCCGTGCGCCGTAGCCGCCAGGTACTCCGGCTTTTTGCCGGTGGTGACGGCTATTTCCGTCCCTTCGGCGTTGGTGATGCCGGTGGTGGCGTCCACCCGGTTTTGCAGCAGCAGCGGCACGGTATCATCCGCGGCGGCAACCATCTGCACGTCGTCAAGCGTCATGCCGGCGCTTTTCAACATCAGCGACAGCTGCGCCTTGGTCCAGGCGTCATTATAGATGCCGATTTTTTTACCCTTCAGTTCAGCGACGGTTACCGGCTTACCCTGCGGCGTAAAAATCCCCCAGTTATTGCCGCTGCCGTAACGGCCGATGGCGATGACCGGGGCGCCTTGCTCCTTGGCGAAAATGATGTCCATCACCGTGGTAAACGCCACGTCGGCACGGCCGGTGCCGAGAAATTTCATGGTATCGGCCACCGTGGGCGGCGCGACGATATTCAGGTCAATCCCCTCTTCCAGATAAAAACCCTTGGCTTTACCCAGCGTCCAGGGGATCCAAAAGCCGTCCGCCACCGGCCATTCCTGGACAAAGGTCACTTTGGCCGGCGCCTGGGCGGCCTGGACGGAAAAAGCGGTGACCGACAGCGCCAGCACGGCGGCCGCGCCTAACGCCGCATGACGAAATAATGCAGATAATGTCATAAATCATTTCCCTTAAGCCATGATGGGCAAGTGATAACCGATCCCCGAGGGGGCAGGCAGGCACGGGCAGGTAATCCGGAATCAGCCGCGCCATCTATGTAGAATAGTGGAAGCGAAACAGTATTGTTGTTGTTTTTTCAGCTGTTATACAGAATGCTCTGATGGCGGCCCAGGGTAAATTCCCGCAAAATCGCTTTTTGTAAGTGTAATAGAGGGCAAAGACAATGCAGAATTTGATTCTCATCGCCGTATTGCTCGGCATTGCGATATTTTCATTGGTTATGGCAGTTAAAGATACGCGGAAGAAATCGCTGATTCGCCAGCGGCACCGTTAGCGCCTGGCCATGGCGGGCCTCAGCGCCCCTGAGTCCGCCCACAGGCGGAACGCGGGCAGGACAGGCAGCCTGCCGTCCTGCCGCCGCTCCGGCGGGCGTTGCCAACCCAGCCTTGCTCAGAACTGATACGTCAGCCCCGCCGCAACGATATTCCCCCGATGAATTTCAGCTTCCTGAGTAAAGGTATTGCCGCCCAGCAGGTTGATTTTATAATCAATATGGGTCGCCAAATTCTTGTTGAAATTATAGGTGGCGCCGATATCGATAAACTTTTGCAGATCCTGGCGCCCGTATTTTTCAATATTGCGCCCCGTGGTCCAGAGATAGGCCAGCGACGGCGTAAGACCGAAATCAAACATATACTGCGCCACCATTTCCAGAGTTTGCGCCTTATGCGCAAAGCCGCTGACTTTTTTATCATCCTTGAATTCGCCGAACCGCACCAGATTATAGCTTTGGGTATACATCACCGCCAGGTACAGGTTTTTGTCGTCATATTTGAGTGCACCCGAATAGGCGTTAACCCTGCCGTCGCCGCCGCCATAGGCCAGTTTCCTCTGGCCTTCGGTGCGGCTGGCGCTGCTGAACGCGCCGGCGGCGCTTAAACCCCGGCCCAAATCATAACCCAGGGACATGCCATAACCATTGCCGTTGGCCGCGCCGCGGCCGCGGCCCTCGCCTTTCTTTTTGCCGGCGGCGTTGGCGCCCTGGTATTGCAGCGCGACGTCAAGCCCGTCCACCAGGCCGAAGAAGCCCGTATTACGGTAGGTGGCCAGGTTGCTCGCCCGCTGGGCGAGATAACCGTCGGCCTGGAAAAAGCCGCCAAACTCCGGCAGCTTATCGGTGTAGGAAAGTACATCGTACAGGACGCCCCAGTTGCGACCGTAATCGAACGAGCCATAATCGCCGTACTTCAGCCCCACGAAACCCAAACGGGTGGTGCTGTCCCGTGATTCGTCCTTTTCACCCCGGGCCAGTTGCGCCTGGTATTGCCATTCGGCATAACCGGTAAGCAGATCGTTGACCTGGGTTTCACCGCGAAAACCGAAGCGCATATATGATTCATCACTATCGGAACTATTATTTTTAAAATAATGCACTCCAGCCAAAGTACCGTTTAAATGCAGCTTCTGACCGTCCCGATTGTAGATCTCGGCTGCGCCCGCCGCGCCGGTAAAAACTAATGCCGGCATCAGGGCATAATTAAGACGTAGTTTCATTATAATATCCTCGGTGTATAAAATTATTGCAGCACTGCCAGATAAATAATCCTGTTTTCGGCAGGAAAAAATGATCCGCTAAAAAAATGGATTTTGACATGAGCCGCGATAATACCTAATCGAATTTTGCTATTCAACCACAGGAAATGGATATTAAAGCAGCAATATAAATAGAGGATAAATGAGAGTGGGTTTTTATTTATTGACCAATACGGGATAAATATTTTTAAAATTAATTTTTAATTCGTTAAATATCAAATAGTTAAAATAATATCATATTTTTTGTGTTCGAATCAAACAGCGCGCAAAAAGCAATTAAATTATTCTATTATCGAGCTAATATATTTCTATATCTCTGTTTTTCACATCGCGGCCAATGTGCGTTGTTTATGATTTATTTAACTCAACCGCCGGAATAATGCCCAATAACGGGAAAGGGCGCGCCCGCCCCCTTTCCCGCACGCTGTTTAGAATTGATACACCAGGCCTACCGCCACCACATCGTCGGTATTAATGCCGGCGGCATCGGTAAAGTTATTGTCGTCCATCAAATTGATCTTGTAATCAACATAGGTGGACATATTTTTATTAAAGTAATAACTGGCGCCCAGGTCGACAAACTTCACCAAATCTTCGTTTTGATAGGTATTGTTGTCGCCGGCGCGGCCAAGATCCTTGCCCCGGGTCTGGTTATAGCCCACGAACGGCACCAGTCCGAAATCAAACTTATAATCCGCGTAGGCTTCGAAGCTTTGCGCCTTGTTGGCGTAGCCGTACACGCTTGAGTCGCTGGAACCGAAAGGCGCCGCGTTATACGACTGGGTAAACATGACCGCCACGTAAACCTGGTTGGCATCGTATTTCAACCCGCCCGAGTAGCCTTCCGCGTGGTCCCCGCGTCCCATAATGGTGTTGTAGTTGCGCGCGCCGTTCTGGTCGTCGGTACGCTTCGAGTTAAAAAAGGCCCCCGCGGCGCTGACGCCCATGCCGAGATCGTAGCTTAGGGACATGCCGTAGCCTTCGCCGTTTTGTCCCAATACATCGCGCCCGTTTGCCGATTCTTCCGGGTCGGCATTCTTGCCCTGATACTGCAGGGCGAATTTCAGGCCATCCACCAGGCCAAAGAAGTTGTTATTGCGATAGGTCGCCACGCCGCTGGTGCGCTGGAACATAAATTGATCGGCGCCGTAGGTGGAACCGTCAAACTCAGGCTGCAAATCGGTAAAGGCGGCGACATCGTACAGCACACCGTCATTACGGCCATAGTCGAACGAGCCGTAGTCGCCGAATTTCACCCCGGCGAAACCATAGCGGGTGTGGTCGCCGTCGGTAGAATCGCTGCCCTCGGTATTGTTGGCCTTGATTTCGTATTCCCACTGGCCGTAGCCGGTGAGCTGGTCGTTGATCTGCGTTTCGCCTTTGAAGCCGATACGGGTGTAGGTTTTGTCGCCGTCGTTGCCATCATTATCGGAAAAGTAGTGTAAACCATGCAGTGAGCCGTACAGATCCAGTTTATTGCCGTCTTTATTGTAGATTTCTGCCGCGCCGGCCGAACCGGCGGCCAGCAATGCGGGTATGAGCAGGGAGAGAACGTGAAGTTTCATTCTTTTATCCTCAATTATTTATTATCTTTGGCCACCATTGTTTTGGGTGCTTACAGGATTTATTACGCCTCGATAAGCCATTTCATTTTGCGTTAAATGCATTTTTATACTAGCGATAAAATGATACCAAGTGGCTTACAATGTTTCAAAATGCAAGCTTTATATTTAGTCATGTTTCCCCAAGGGAACTTATCCCATTTCCACCCGTCGCCGGCGGTGTTCCCCAGATAAAAATGTTGACAGAAAATTTATTTTATCGATTAATATCAATGACATAAAATTATCATTCATTAATAGCACTTTGTGGCAAAAAATGAATTTATTTTTAACTAATATTATCTACGCTATCATCATTAATTTTCATTGTTACTCTCATCACTGATGTTTTTCCCTCGCCGGTTAGAAGACCGGCTTTTTTTTGGCGTATCGTGAAAATATTAACATTTATTAATAAATGTTAGAAAATAAATCGTTATTGCCGCCCGACATCATTTTCACCTAAAGTTCTTTTTATAAACATCAATTTAATTGGCGGGTAATTTATTATTCAGCCGCTATAACATGAAAAGGAATATAAAAAAATACGATATTGATCACATTAAAAATCATTTATTTTTACCGCGACCCCCACCGGCGCACCCTGCCCTGGCACGTGTCCCCGCCGCCTCAGCCGGCCCCGCCTTGCAAGGCGTACTTCGTTATCCGGCCCTGGTCATGCTACACTTTATGCCGTCATTTTCCCGGATACCGGGGATTTACGGCCACACCGCAGGACAGCAAGGGGCACCATGGGACAAGATCAGAATTTCGACATCCTTTGGGAGCGCTTACAGCGCTCCGCTTTCCGGTCAACATTCCGGCTGAATGAAAAAGACCTTACCTACCTGCATAATAAAGGTATGGCGGTGGTGCTTGCCCATGCGCGTGATTTTATCGCCGCCCGGCTGGCGCCGGCGCTCCCGGCCAAAGACGGCAAGCAAACGCCCTGGCGTGGCCATCCGGTATTTGTCGCCCAGCACGCCACCGCCACCTGCTGCCGGGGATGCCTGGAAAAATGGCACGGCATTGCGAAAGGACAGGCGCTGAGCGCCGCGCAACAAGACTATATCGTACAGGTGATCGCGCTGTGGCTTGAGCGTCGGGGCGGCGACAGCGGCGGCGGCCGTGCATAACGGCGCCGCTTTACTCTTTAATTCCAGGCAGGATATGCGGAAAGCTTCATGACCACGACTTACAATACGCAGCAGCACATCGGCCTGCCGGTACGTATCGCCACGCGGATCGTTTTTTTTATCGCCGGCTTCGGCATGTCGGCCTGGGCGCCGCTGGTTCCCTTCGCCAAGCTGCGCCTGGATATTGATGACGCCGCCCTCGGCATGCTGCTGCTGTGCCTGGGCATCGGTTCGCTGCTGGCCATGCCCCTGGCGGCGCCGCTGGCCGCCAGACTCGGCTGCCGGCGGATGATTACCGGCGCCGGGGTATTGCTTTGCCTGACGCTGCCGGCCCTGGCGCTGGCGCCCGCCCCGGTATCCCTTGGCGTCGCCCTGTTGCTGTTCGGCGCGGCGCTCGGCGCCATGGACATCAGCATGAATATCCAGGCGGTGACGGTGGAAAAAGCCAGCGGCCGGGCCATGATGTCGGGATTTCACGGTTTTTTCAGCATCGGCGGCATTGCCGGCGCCGGTCTGGTCAGTATTCTGCTGTGGCTTGGATGTACGCCGTTCTGGTCGATTGCCGTCGCCGACCTGGCGATCGTGGCCTTGCTGCTGTACGCCGCGGGAGACCTGCTGGCGCAACCGCAGGAAAACGATCCCGGCCCGCTGTTCGTGCGCCCGCGCGGTAAAGTGCTGTTTATCGGACTGCTCTGTTTTATCCTGTTCCTGGCCGAAGGCGCGATGCTGGACTGGAGCGCCTTGTTCCTGACCGTCGAGCGCGGGCTTGACAGCGCCATGGGCGGCCTGGGCTATGTTTTGTTCTCCATCGCCATGACCGTTGGGCGCCTGAACGGCGATCGGCTTATCAACGCCATCGGCCGGTTCCGCACCCTGGCGGCCGGCAGTCTGTGCGCTTCCGCCGGGCTGTGGCTGGCCATTTTCATCGATCAACCGCTGGTGACGCTGCTGGGTTTTATGCTGGTGGGACTGGGCGCCGCCAACCTGGTGCCGCTACTGTTCAGCGTCGTGGGCACCCAAACGGATATGCCGCCTAATCTTGCCCTGGCGGCCATTTCCGGCGTCGGTTACGCCGGTATCCTGGCCGGCCCGGCGCTGATCGGCTTTATTGCCCATTTGACCAGCCTGTTCACCGCGTTCGGCTGCGTCGCATTGTTACTTCTGGTGGTTACCCTGAGCGCGCGCCGGGTGACCCGATAAAGAAAGCCGGTGATAAAAAAAATATGCAAATCAAGAACCTGACCCTGACACCGGCCGCGCTCACCCGCGGCCTGGTGGTGTTTATTTTATTATTGCTGCTGTCGTTATGGCTGTTTGGCCTGCATGCCGTTAATGCCTATATCATTGAAAAAAAGCACAGCATGACCACCATCACCGTGGCGCTGCAAAAACGCATCGATACCTACCGTTTCGTGGCGGATCGCCTCTATGAGCAATCCACCGGTACCGGCCCGGTCGACATGACGCTTGGGAATATTCACGAAACCCGCCTGCGTCCCGATGTGTTCTACATTGAAAAACCCCATCGAAAAACCGACGGACTGATCTTTGGCGCCCATGAAAGCGCCACCCTGGCCACGGCGGTGAAGATGTCGGATTACCTGGACGTGCTGTGGGGCGGCGAGAGCAATAACTACTCTTTATTTTATCTCAACGGCGTCGACAACAGCCTGACGCTGATTTCCACGCAGCCGCTGCGGGATATCGCGCCGCGTTTCGAAGACAGCTTTATCAGCGCCCTGGTAAAATCCCGTCGGGCCGAAATGCTGCAGCAGGCTAATATCCTTGATGAACGCGAAAGTTTTTCGCCGCTGCGCAAATACCGTTTCCAGAACGACTACTACTTTACTCACCGGATCATCATCAACCAGCCGGGGCATCTGGCCACCATCGTCGCCTTCGATCTGCCGGTCAGCGATGTGATCCCGCTGAACATGGCGCGGGCCAATTTCTCCCTGGTCGGCGCCGGCGCGGCCAATGGCGACGAGGAAGACGAGCCGGACAACGCGCAGCCGGCAACCAGCGTGATAACCGGGTCGGCGCTCGCCATCACCGCCCGGTTTAGCAATGCGCCGCTGAATCTGGTGTACCGCGTGCCGCTGGGCGGCCTGATCCTGGATCTGCTGCGCAATAATATCTGGCCGGTTGCCATTGAGCTGCTGATGATCGCCCTCTCGTTGCTGGGCGTTTACCTGGTGCGCCAGCATTTCCTGCGCCCGCGCGCGAATATGGCGCACGATTTGAAATCCCACCGTATCCTGAGCGAGGAAGTGATAGCCAATCTGCCCCTGGGGCTGCTGGTGTACAATTTCAGCGATAACACCCTGGTCGCCAGCAATAAGATCGGCGATCATCTGCTGCCCCATCTCAGCCTGCAAAAAATCGCCAACCTGGCCGAAAGCCACCAGGGCATCATCCAGGCGACGGTCAATAACGAAGTGTATGAAATCCGCATGTTCAAAAGCCAGCTTTCCCCGGAGACCTATCTGTTCCAGCTGCTGGATCACGATAAAGAAGTGCTGGTGAATAAAAGGCTGCAGCAGGCGCAGCAGGAGCTGGCGAAAAACCACCAGGCGCGGCGCGCCATTCTCACCAACTTCCAGGATGAGTTAAGCCGCCCGCTGATGGTGATAAATGAATTAACCGATGCCCTGGCGCACGCCGCGACCGACGAGGATCGCAAGCGCTGCCTGGCGGGCCTGAAATGCGAGTCCTCGCGCCTGGCCGCGCTGTTTGATAACCTGCGCCTGCTGACGGCGCTGGAAATTAAGGACTGGCAGCCGAATCCGGCGGACTTTTCGCTGGCGGAACTTATCGACGCCCTGTTGGTGGAGCGTTTGCCCGCCGTGGCGCAAAAAGGGCTGACCCTGTATCACCACTACCATTTGCCTTTAAACCAGCGGCACTGGGGCGACGCGCTGGCGGTGAAAAAAATCATTTCGCTGCTGCTGGATTACAGCATTATCAGCACACAGTACGGCAAAATCGTCTTATCCGTGGATCAGGACCCGTCCCGCCCCGATATCTTGCTGTGCACCATCAGCGATACCGGCAGCGGCATCAGCGCCGAAGAGCTGGCGAACCTGCACCAGCCCTTTGTCAGCCGGGCGCGCGAAGATCATTACCAGCGCGGGTCGGCCCTGACCTGGTTCCTGTGCTCGAAGCTGTGTAAACAGCTGGGCGGCGGCCTGGATATCCATAGCAAGGCCGATATCGGCACCCGCTACCGGGTCAGGCTGCAGCTGCCGCCGGCGGCCGGCGGCGAGGACGCGGATGAACAGGAAAAGATCCTGGAGGATACGCAGGTACTGCTGGATATCGCCAATGAGGAAGTCCGCGCCATCGTCAACGCCATGGTGACCCAGTGGGGAGGGAAATGTCTGTATCCCGATGAGCACCATCTGGTCCAGGATCATGACCTGCTGCTGACCGACGATAGCAATCGCCTGGAGGATTTCGCCATTTTGCTGCACGGCGGCGAACCGGCGATTACCTCGCTTTCGCCGTACCGTCTGCGGGTTAATTATAATCTGAGCAGTCCGCTGCTGGACGCAATGCTACAATTGATGGAGCTGAGGCTGGCCCAGGCGGATAGCGGCAGGGACATGGATACGACGCCTGGGAACCAGGAGAACGCGGCCCTGGAACAGCTCTTTTCGAGCGGCTATTTTCCGCTATTCGTCGATACAGTACCCGATGACGTCAAGAGGCTGTATACTGAAGCCGAGAGCGGCGACCTGAGCGCTCTGGCCCAGACCGCGCACCGCCTCAAAGGCGTCTTTGCCATGCTGAACCTGGTTCCGGGCAAGGTGTTATGTGAAACCCTGGAACAACATATAAAACAAGCTACTATGCAAAATGATAATACAAAAATCGGCAACGATATCCACCAAATTGATGCTTTTGTTATTAAACTGCTACAGCATGCAAGGTAGTCAACATTATGAATAATCTGAACGTCATCATTGCCGATGACCATCCCATCGTCCTGTTTGGCATTCGCAAATCCCTGGAATCCATCGAGTGGGTTAAAGTTGTCGGTGAATTCGAAGACTCCACCTCGTTAATCAACAGCCTGAGCAAGCTGGACGCCAACGTCCTGGTGACCGATCTCTCGATGCCCGGCGAGAAATACGGCGACGGCATCACCCTTATTAAATATATCAAACGCCACTACCCGCACCTGGCGATTATCGTGCTGACCATGAATAACAACCCGGCCATTTTAAGCGCGGTGCTGGAACTGGATATCGACGGTATCGTCCTTAAGCAGGGGGCGCCCACCGACCTGCCCAAGGCGTTGGCCTCGCTGCAAAAGGGTAAAAAATATACTCCCGACAGCGTGGCGAAACTGCTTGAGCGCATCAGCGCCGGCGGCTATGGCGATAAGCGCCTTTCCCCAAAAGAGAGTGAAGTGCTGCGGCTGTTCGCCGAGGGATTCCTGGTCACGGAAATCGCCAAAAAGCTCAATCGCAGCATCAAGACCATCAGCAGCCAGAAAAAATCAGCCATGCTGAAGTTGGGCGTGGAAAATGATATCGCCCTGCTTAATTACCTGTCGTCAGTCAGTATGGCGCCGGTGGACAAAGAGTAACGCCCCTCTTGCCGCAACGGGCGGCGTACTACGCCGCCCGTCCGATATGCCGACGTCCCCCGCGACCTTGTGCTTTTCTATACCCTCACCGTCCCTCGTGCCATGGCGCCGCCATACGCAGCGCATTCCATTGGCTTTAACCGGCATCGGCGGGAGATTGCTGGCGTTGCCGCCGGGTCTGCTGGCTGAAATGCGCCAGCGCCGGCTGCAATACGCTCAGGGTGACCGGCTTGGACAGGCAGTTGTCCATGCCCGCATCCAGGCAGCGCTGTTTTTCCTCCGCCAGGGCGTTGGCGGTCACGCCAATCACCGGCAGTTGGACGCCCTGCCCGCGTAAGCGCCGGGTCAGCTGGTAGCCGTCCATATTCGGCATATTGACATCGGTAAGGATGATATCCACCGACTGTTTTTGCAGCGTCCCCAGCGCATCCACCCCATCGTTGGCGGTAATCACCTGATAGCCCAGCGATTCAAGCTGATCCGCCAGCAGCCGGCGATTAATGGGGTGATCGTCCACCACCAGGATGCGGATATCGTTATTAAGGTCGCAGGCGTTCTGCATCATGGCCGCCGGCGAGGGCAACGCCGGCACCGTCTTCTGGTCATCGCGGCAGATTTTCAGCAACAGCAGCGGCAGCGCGTCCGCGAAGGCCGAGCTTAGCCACCATTCCCCCGCGGACATTTCCTGCGCGGGGCCGATATGGTTGACCATAAAACGGATCCAGACGCGCGGGCGTTGCGCCGGCGCATCATCGTCATCGGTAATGAACACGGATTCGTTGTCAATGTCCTGCCAGGTATGGCGTTTAACCGCCATGCCTTCGGCGCCCAGCAAACGGATCAGGTAAGCCTCCAGCGCCGCATTGCGCACATGCAACCAGCAGACGCGCCCGTACAGGTCGCTGCTCAGCACCGGCGGCGCGTAGCTTGCCTGGTAGAGCGGCAGCCGGATGGTAAACTGGCTTCCCAGCCCGGTCTCGGACTCAACGGCGATATCGCCGTCCATCAGATTGACCAGCTTTTCACAGATGGCCAGCCCCAGCCCGGTGCCATGGGACTGCTGCTGCCCGCCGCTGCCCAATTGCACAAAGGGGTCGAACAGCCGCAGCAGCTCGCGCTGCTGGATGCCCACGCCGGTGTCGCGTATCTGGAACAGCAGGTAATCCGCGTCACGATAAACGCGGATCACCAGGCAACCGCTGTGGGTAAATTTAATGGCGTTATTCAGCAGATTGGACAACACCTGCTGCAGGCGCACCGGATCGCCGCGCAGGTTCTGCGGCACGTCGGGATCGATAAAGCAGTACAACCCTAAGCGTTTTTTCACTACCAGCGACAGGTAATTGCCGGCGATATGGCTGACCACTTCCCGCGGGGAAAAACACCGCGGCTCGATTTTCAGCTGTTCGGATTCAATTTTCGAAAAGTCGAGGATATCACTGATGATATTGAGCAATAACGCGGAAGAGTTGTCCATCGCCATCACCAGGCGATCGACGCCGTCCGGCAGCGCCTTGGTCTTGATCAAATCGAGATTGCCGATGATACCGTACAAGGGGGTGCGCAACTCATGGCTGACCGTGGCCAGGAACATCGACTTCGCCTGGCTGGTCTGTTCCGCCGCCGCCGCCATTTCCTGCAAGGATTCCTCCATTTTTACCCGGGCGCTGATATCCACCAGCACGCAGATGGCGACGTTTTCATTACGATAGCGCGAATGCACGAAGCTGATTTGCAGGTTATTATTATTGCTGGTCATGACATCGACAAAATTCACCTGCTGGCCGCAGATGATATGGATGATGCGCTGCCGATCCTCAAACGTCAGCAGGCTGAGATAATTATGCGCCAGCTCATTGCTGATAAGGTTAGCGCCGTCGCTGATGCGCAGGATGCAGATGCCCACCGGCGCGGAGGCGACGATTTTGCGATTAAACTGCTCGTTCTCCTCCAGCTGCAGGGCGTTTTTTTCCGCCGGGGAGAACATCCTGCGCTCAAACAGCCAGGCCAGCATAAACAGCAGGGTGGCCGACAGGACATTCAACAACAAAGCATTAAAAATCAGCGGCTTGAAATTTTCCACCATCGTGGTCAGCGCCAGTGAATACAGGATGCTCAACGACGACGGCGCCAGGTTTCTTTTCATCACCAGGTTTTTATAGCTATCCGTATAACCGTAATAGCTGGCCTGCGCCGGATACTCCGTCAGCGCCGACGCTTTGCGCTCCCCGTCGGCTAGCGACAGCACCGGCATATTGCCCTGATCCAGCAGGGTGATGCCGATAGGCAGGGTACTGGCGGTGGAAAAATCCTCCAGCCGGATGCTCAGTTCTATACCCAGCAACGCCTGCAGTTTGCTGGCGACATAGATGGGCGTCAATACGTACAGCGAGCCGCTGCCGGAGCGCGCGCCGGGCACCACCCAATACAAGTCGTCCTCGCGTCCGTTTTGGCGCGCGTTGCGGTATTTGATTATCTCCTGCTGCAGACTTTTCGGCAGGGAGGCCGCCGTGCCCGCGGTGCCGCGGAAGTTGAAATCCGCCATGCAGAGGCTTTCGCCGCTGATATAAAACACCCGGTTAAGGTCGTAGGCATCGGAAAAACTGTCTTTCCAGTAGCTGAGGAAATAACTCAGGGAATCGACGGCGTTATGGTATTCGGTACCGGTGCCGCTACAGTCGGCAGTGGGATAGAGCGGCGAAATATCGGGGCGGCTGGCCTTGCCGGCAAATACGCCGTTAAGCATATCCAGTCCCGGCAGGCCGGCGTTAAGCCGGTTTTCCGCCACATATTTAATTTCCCGCATAATGGTGGTGGAACGGGTGATATAGGCCTGGGCCTGGCCGTAGCTGGTGTAATACTCCTGGCGCAGATCGGACTCGCGCTGGTGTAATTGGCTGATAATGTAAAAAGCCGACAGCAGCGCGCCCAGCGCCCACAGCAATAGCGCCAGGGTGCGGAACAGATAGCGGGATATTTTTACCGTTGTGCGAAATGATGTGAAGTATTTCAAGAAAGTCACGTTCCGGTAATAGTCTTTAATCGGAGGCCAGCGTATGCGTTACACTACCGGCCCCCTATAAAAAAAGCCAGCGCGGCGGCTGGCTTTCGGGGCGGCCGTGCCGCCCGGCGCTATGCTGACACCGGGCGGCGGCGGCAATCAGGCGTTCGGCTCGTCGTCTCCGTCCGCCGAGTCATCGTCGTCCGCGCCGATATCGTCGCCGGCGTCCTCGCCATCGATATCCTCATCGGCGGCGTCTTCGATTTCGTCGCCATCGGCCAGGCCTTCGACGCTGTCAAGCTCTTCGTCATCAACCGGCTCGGCCACGCGCTGCAGGCCGACCACATGCTCGTTTTCAGCGGTGCGGATCAGGGTCACGCCCTGGGTATTGCGCCCGACGATGCTGACCTCGGAAACCCGGGTACGCACCAGGGTGCCGGCGTCGGTGATCATCATGATCTGATCGGTATCGGCCACCTGCACCGCGCCGACCACCTCGCCGTTGCGTTCGCTCACCTTAATCGAGATCACGCCGAGGGTGGCGCGGGATTTGGTGGGGTATTCCTCCTGGGCGGTACGTTTACCGTAACCATGCTGGGTAACGGTCAGGATGGGTCCGTCCCCGCGCGGTATGATAAGCGACACCACGCGATCCTTCTCGGCCAGGTTGATGCCGCGCACGCCGGTGGCGGTACGGCCCATGGAGCGCACCTGCCCTTCCGGGAAGCGCACGACCTTACCGTAGGCCGAGAACAGCATGACTTCGTTCTTGCCGTCGGTCAGATCGACGCCGATCAGTTCGTCGCCCTCGTTGAGGTTGACGGCGATGATGCCGGCGCTGCGCGGCCGGCTGAACTCGGTCAGCGCGGTTTTCTTCACGGTGCCGCTGGCGGTCGCCATAAACACATGGCGGCCTTCCTCATATTCCCGCACCGGCAGGATGGCGGTGATGCGTTCATTCGGCTCAAGGGGCAGCAGATTGACGATCGGCCGGCCACGGGCGCCGCGACTGGCTTCCGGCAGTTGATATACTTTCATCCAGTACATACGGCCGCGGCTGGAAAACAGCAGGATGGTGTCATGGGTATTGGCCACCAGCAGCCTGTCGATAAAGTCTTCTTCCTTGATGCGCGCCGCCGATTTGCCCTTGCCGCCGCGCCGTTGGGCTTCGTAATCGGTCAGAGGCTGGTATTTGACATAGCCCTGGTGGGACAAGGTCACTACCACGTCTTCCTCGTTGATCAGATCTTCGATATTGATATCCGAGGTATTGGCGGTGATTTCAGTGCGGCGGGGGTCGTTGTACTGCTCTTTCATCGCGTTCAGTTCTTCGCGAATCACTTCCATCAGCCGATCGGGATTTTCCAGGATAATAATCAGTTCAGCGATTTGATCCAGCAGCTCTTTGTACTCGTCGAGCAGCTTTTCATGCTCCAGTCCGGTCAGTTTCTGCAGGCGCAAATCCAGGATGGCCTGGGCCTGCTGTTCGGTCAGGTAATATTTGCCGTCACGGATGCCGAACTCCGGCTCCAGCCATTCCGGGCGGGCGGCGTCGTCGCCGGCGCGCTCAAGCATGGCCGCCACGGTGCCCAGCTCCCAGGGACGGGCGACCAGCCCGGCCTTGGCTTCCGTCGGATTCTGCGCGTTGCGGATAAGCTCGATGATCGGATCGATATTCGCCAGCGCCACGGCCAGGGCTTCAAGGATATGGGCGCGGTCGCGCGCCTTGCGCAGTTCAAAAATGGTACGGCGGGTGACCACTTCGCGGCGGTGGCGGACAAAGGCGGACAAAATATCCTTCAGCGCCATGATCCTTGGCTGGCCCTGGTGCAGCGCCACCATATTGATGCCGAACGACACCTGCAGCTGCGTCTGGGAGTAGAGGTTGTTCAATACCACCTCGCCCACCGCGTCGCGCTTGATTTCGATCACGATGCGCATGCCGTCTTTATCGGATTCGTCGCGCAGGGCGCTGATGCCCTCGATACGCTTGTCCTTGACCAGTTCGGCAATCTTCTCGATCAGCCGGGCTTTGTTCACCTGGTACGGAATTTCATGCACGATAATGGTTTCGCGGCCGCTTTTGGCATCCGCTTCCACTTCCGCGCGGGCGCGAATGAGGATTTTGCCGCGTCCGGTGCGATAGGCTTCTTCAATGCCGCGCCGGCCGTTGATAATGGCGGCGGTGGGGAAGTCCGGCCCCGGGATATGTTCCATCAGCCCTTCGACGCTGATATTTTCATCATCGATATAGGCCAGGCAGCCGTTGATCACCTCGGTGAGGTTGTGCGGCGGAATATTGGTGGCCATGCCGACCGCGATACCGGAGGAACCGTTGATCAGCAGGTTGGGAACCTTGGTGGGCATGACCTCGGGGATCTGCTCGGTGCCGTCGTAGTTCGGCACGTAGTCCACGGTGTCTTTTTCGAGGTCCGCCAATAACTCATGGGCGATTTTCGACATGCGGATTTCGGTATAACGCATCGCCGCGGCGGAGTCGCCGTCGACGGAACCGAAGTTACCCTGGCCATCCACCAGCATATAACGCAGCGAGAACGGCTGGGCCATACGCACGATGGTGTCGTAGACCGCGGAATCACCATGGGGGTGATATTTACCGATAACGTCCCCGACCACACGGGCCGATTTTTTGTAAGGTTTATTCCAGTCGTTACCTAGCACACTCATCGCGAATAAAACGCGGCGGTGTACCGGCTTCAGTCCATCACGTACATCCGGCAGCGCACGTCCGATAATCACGGACATGGCATAATCCAGATAAGAGCGTTTCATCTCTTCTTCGATGTTGACCGGTGTTATTTCTCTGGCAAGGTCGCTCATGCAGCCGCTATCCCTCTACTAATTGATGCATCTACCCGGATTTGAAGGTGCCAAAGTATACCATACATCGGTGATTCAGGGAAAATAGTCGGCGCCCGGAAGCATCCGCGCCGGTGATTTCCGCCGTTATGCCGCTGGTCAGTTGCGCGGTTAACGGTATACTTGCCGCAGGCGGGAAGATTCTTCCCGGGAAACACCTGTATGAATGCAAACACCAACGCGATAAGGGAGCGTGCGTGATGAATCCGGAAGTCAGCAGCAATAAACAGGACGTTGTGCGCCACGACAATGTCGATCAGCAGGAAATTGCCAAATTTGACGCCGTCGCCTCGCGCTGGTGGGATCTGGAGGGCGAATTCAAGCCGCTGCACCGGATCAATCCGCTGCGCCTGGACTATATCCTGGGCCGCGCCGGGGGCTTGTTCGGTAAAGACGTGCTGGACGTGGGCTGCGGCGGCGGCATCCTGACGGAGAGCATGGCGCGCGAAGGGGCGCGGGCGACCGGCCTTGACATGGGCACCGAGCCGCTGGCGGTGGCGCGCCTGCACGCGCTGGAGACCGGGATAAACATCGACTATATCCAGCAAACGGTGGAAGACCATGCCGCGGCCAATCCCGGGCGTTATGACGTGGTCACCTGTATGGAAATGCTGGAGCACGTGCCCGACCCGGCCTCGATCGTGCGCGCCTGCGCCCGGCTGGTGAAACCCGGCGGCGACGTGTTTTTCTCCACCCTGAACCGCAACCCCAAGTCGTGGCTGATGGCCATCGTCGGCGCCGAGTACCTGCTGCGCATCGTGCCGCGCGGCACCCATGACATCAGGAAATTTATCAAGCCGTCCGAGCTGCTGAACTGGCTGGAAAGCACTCCCCTGCGCGAGCGCCATATCATCGGACTGCATTATAATCCGCTGCGCGATCGTTTTACCCTCGGCGGCAATGTCGACGTTAACTATATGCTGCATACGCGCCACGCGTCTTGACCGACAGGGGTAGCGAAAATCGTTACCCCTAGTTTAATAAAAGACCAAATAATCCCTTTTCGAATTTTTTTCGCCGGCCATTGACATGCGCTAAGCGCCGGTGAAATAGCGCTTTAAATAATCCGTTAACATTTCACCCCCAAGTTATCCACAAAATTGGGCGTTTTAGTCCCTTGCATTGGCTGCGGTTTGTCACTATCTTGTTATCAAATTAACGAAAAACCCTATATATAGTGTTTTACCGCAACGGGAGACACTATTTTTCTTATGCGCGAGCATAAAGCCCGGGGTCACTCAGACAGGTATTGCGGCTTATGAACCAGAGTCTGCTTGTTACAAAACGCGACGGCAGTAAAGAAAAAATCAACCTCGACAAGATCCACCGCGTGATCGACTGGGCGGCGGAAGGCCTGGAAAACGTCTCGGTTTCCCAGGTCGAGCTCCGCTCCCATATCCAGTTTTACGACGGCATCAAAACCGCCGATATCCATGAAACCATTATCAAGGCGGCGGCGGATCTCATTTCCCGCGATGCCCCGGATTATCAGTACCTGGCCGCCCGCCTGGCGGTATTCCACCTGCGTAAAAAAGCCTACGGCCAGTTTGAGCCGCCGAAGCTGTACGATCACGTCACCCGGCTGGTGGAAATGGGCAAATACGACCGCCATCTGCTGGAAGACTACAGCGCCGAAGAGTTTGCCCTGATGGACGGCTTTATCGACCACTGGCGCGATATGAATTTTTCCTATGCGGCGGTGAAACAGCTGGAAGGCAAATACCTGGTGCAAAACCGGGTCAGCGGCCAGATCTACGAAAGCGCGCAGTTCCTGTATATCCTGGTGGCGGCCTGCCTGTTCTCGGGTTATGACCGCGCCACCCGCCTGGACTATGTGAAACGTTTTTACGACGCCATTTCCACCTTTAAGATCTCGCTGCCGACGCCCATCATGTCCGGCGTGCGCACCCCGACCCGCCAGTTCAGCTCCTGCGTGCTGATTGAGTGCGGCGACAGCCTGGATTCCATCAACGCCACCTCCAGCGCCATCGTCAAATATGTCTCGCAGCGCGCCGGCATCGGCATCAACGCGGGCCGCATCCGGGCGCTGGGCAGCCCGATCCGCGGCGGCGAAGCCTTCCATACCGGCTGCGTGCCGTTTTATAAACACTTCCAGACCGCGGTGAAGTCCTGTTCCCAGGGCGGCGTGCGCGGCGGCGCGGCCACCTTGTTTTACCCGATGTGGCATCTTGAGGTGGAAAGCCTGCTGGTATTGAAAAACAACCGCGGGGTGGAAGGCAACCGCGTGCGCCATATGGACTACGGCGTACAGATTAACAAGCTGATGTACCAGCGCCTGGTCAAGGGCGAGGACATCACTCTGTTCAGCCCGTCCGACGTGCCGGGGCTGTATGACGCTTTTTTTGCCGACCAGGAAGAGTTTGAACGGCTGTATACCCGGTATGAGCAGGACGACAGTATCCGCAAGCAGCGCGTCAAGGCGGTGGATCTGTTCTCGTTGATGATGCAGGAACGCGCCTCCACCGGCCGCATCTATATCCAGCACGTGGACCATTGTAATACCCACAGCCCGTTCGACGCGTCCGTGGCGCCGATCCGCCAGTCCAACCTGTGCCTGGAAATCGCCCTGCCGACCAAACCGCTGGAAGACGTTAACGACGAAAGCGGGGAAATCGCGCTGTGCACCCTGTCGGCGTTTAACCTGGGCGCCCTGGACAGCCTGGATGACCTGAAAGAGCTGGCGACGCTTGCGGTGCGCGCGCTCGACGCCCTGCTCGATTACCAGGACTATCCGATCCCGGCCGCGCAGCGCGGCGCCATGGGCCGGCGCACGCTGGGCGTGGGCGTGATCAACTACGCCTATTACCTGGCGAAAAACGGCGTGCGCTATTCCGACGGCAGCGCCAATAACCTGACGCACCGTACGTTCGAAGCCATCCAGTATTACCTGCTGAAGGCATCCAACGAACTGGCGCAGGAGCGCGGCGCCTGTCCGTGGTTTAACGAAACCACCTACGCCCAGGGCATCCTGCCCATCGATACCTATAAAAAGGATCTCGACGCCATTTGCAGCGAGCCGCTGCATTATGACTGGGAAACCCTGCGCGCCGATATTCAGCGGCACGGCCTGCGCAACTCCACCCTCTCGGCGCTGATGCCCTCCGAGACGTCGTCGCAGATTTCCAACGCCACCAACGGCATTGAGCCGCCGCGCGGTTATGTCAGCATCAAGGCCTCCAAGGACGGCATCCTGCGCCAGGTGGTGCCGGAGTCCAACCGGCTGAAGGACGCCTATGAACTGTTATGGGAAATGCCCAACAACGACGGTTACCTGCATCTGGTGGGCGTCATGCAGAAGTTTGTCGACCAGGCGATTTCGGCCAATACCAACTACGATCCGTCCCGTTTCCCGGCGGGTAAAGTGCCGATGAAGCAGTTGCTGAAAGATTTGCTGACCGCGTATAAGTTCGGCGTCAAGACGCTGTATTATCAAAATACCCGCGATGGCGCCGAAGATGCGCAGGAAGATATGCAGGCCGCCGCCGAGACCGACGATTGCGAAAGCGGCGCCTGTAAGATTTAACACCGGCCGCGGGCGGCGCTGGCGCCGTCCGTGGGTAACAGGAGTGACCATGGCCTATACCACATTTTCACAGCATAAAAACAACCAGCTGCTCGAGCCGATGTTCTTCGGCCAGAACGTTAACGTGGCGCGTTACGACCAGCAAAAATACGATATTTTCGAAAAGCTGATTGAAAAACAGCTCTCCTTCTTCTGGCGGCCGGAAGAAGTGGACGTATCGCGCGATCGTATCGATTTCCAGGCGCTGCCGGAGCATGAAAAGCATATTTTCCTCAGCAACCTGAAATACCAGACCCTGCTCGACTCCATCCAGGGACGCAGCCCCAACGTGGCGCTGCTGCCGCTGATCTCCATTCCCGAGCTGGAGACCTGGGTGGAAACCTGGGCCTTTTCGGAAACCATCCATTCCCGGTCCTATACCCATATCATCCGCAATATCGTCAACGATCCGTCGCTGGTGTTCGACGATATCGTCACCAACGAGGAGATCCTCAAGCGGGCCAAGGATATTTCGGGGTACTACGACGATCTGATCGAGCTGACCGGCTATTACCATCTGCTGGGCGTCGGCACCCATCAGGTGAACGGCCGGGAAGTGACGGTGAACCTGCGCGAGCTGAAGAAAAAGCTGTATCTGTGCCTGATGAGCGTCAATGCCCTGGAGGCGGTGCGGTTTTACGTCAGCTTCGCCTGCTCCTTTGCGTTCGCCGAGCGCGAGCTGATGGAAGGCAACGCCAAGATTATCCGCCTGATCGCCCGCGACGAGGCCCTGCATCTGACCGGCACCCAGCATATGCTGAACCTGCTGCGTTCCGGCGAGGATGACCCGGAAATGGCCGAGATCGCCAAAGAATGCCAGCAGGCATGCTACGACCTGTTTGTGCTGGCGGCGGAGCAGGAAAAGGAGTGGGCCAGCTATCTGTTCCGCGACGGCTCGATGATCGGGCTGAACAAGGATATCCTGTGCCAGTATGTGGATTATATTACCAATATCCGCATGCAGGCGGTGGGCCTGGAACTGCCGTTCGCCACCCGCTCCAATCCCATCCCCTGGATCAATACCTGGCTGGTGTCCGATAACGTACAGGTGGCGCCGCAGGAGGTGGAGGTGAGCTCCTATCTTGTCGGCCAGATTGACTCCGAGGTCAACGCCGACGACCTTAGCGACTTTCAGCTGTAAGCCGCCGTGTCCCTGCCCCTGCCTATGATCACGCTGCGCCGCGATGGGACGCGCCTGGCCTGCGAGAGCCGCCACGGTTCGCTGCTGGACGCGCTGGAAGCGCACCAGGTGCCGGTGGAATCCCAGTGCCGCTCGGGTTATTGCGGCGCCTGTCGCCTGCGCCTGGCGCAGGGGCAGGTACAATATCAGCATGCTCCGCTGGCGTTTATCCGGCCCGGCGAGATCCTGCCCTGCTGCTGCCTGCCCGTGGCGGATATCGAACTGGAGCTGTAATGCCGCCGCGGGTTGCACCAGCAGCGTGCAACCTATTATTTTGTATTAAGTTATAACTTTTCGGCCTTTCCCTGGGGCCGGCCGCTGGGTATGCTGCGCCTTACCTTTTCGATTTAATCAATAAGCACGCTATGTCCCTACTCCTGAGTACCGCCCACACCGCGACGCTGGACGCCGATATGGCGCCCGAAGGCGATCCGGTATTTATCAAGAGCGCCGCTGATATCTCCCAACTGGTCAACGCCGGTACGCAAAAACGCAATCATGCCGGCATCATTATCGGCATTGCGCTGGGCGGCGTGTTCCTCGACGCCTACGATCTGGGGGCGCTGGCCTTTGGGGTCAAGGATATTACCCGCGAGTTTAACCTGACGCCGGCCGGCACCGGCATGGTGGCCTCGGCAATCACCTTCGGCGCTATCGTCGGCGCGTTTTTCGGCGGTTACCTGACCGATAAAATCGGCCGCTACCGGGTGTTTATGGCGGATATGTTCTTTTTTGTCATCGCCGCGCTGGCCTGCGCCTTTGCGCCCAACGAGTGGGTGCTGGCCGGGGCGCGGTTTGTGATGGGGCTGGGGGTCGGCATTGATTTGCCGGTGGCCATGGCCTTCCTGGCGGAGTTTTCCCGTTTGCAGGGACGGGGCAACAAGGCGGCCAGCATCGCCATGTGGTGCCCCACCTGGTATGCCGCCATCAGCGTGTCGTACCTGCTGGTGCTGCTGCTATACGGCGTGCTGCCCGCGGGGTATACCGATTGGCTATGGCGCCTGATATTGGGTTTCGGCGCCGTGCCGGCGCTGTTTATCATCGCCATTCGCAGCAAATATATGAGCGAGTCGCCGGTATGGGCGGCCAATCAGGGCGATCTGGCCGGCGCGGCGCGCATCCTCAGGCGCTCCTACGGCATTAACGCCCGGGTGGCGGCGGACGCCGGCAAGGGCCCGGCCGCCGTACCCGCGCGCCGCGCGCGTTTTCGCAATTACGGCGAACTGCTCAAAGGCATTTACCTTAAGCGCACCGTGCTGGCGACCATTATCGCCGTGGCCTCGTCTTTTGCCTATAACGCCGTGGCGTTCGGCCTGCCGGTGATCATCAGCAGTTTCCTGGCGCAGTCCATGCTGACCACGATTCTGGCGTCGCTGGCGCTGAACCTGCTGTTTGCGTTTGTCGGCGGGCTGATAGCGGTGCGCTGGGTGCCGCGTTTCGGCGCCTGGAACATGACGGTGCTGGGGTATGCCTTCCAGCTGGCGGCGCTTATCGGCCTGGCGCTGATCGGCCGGCCGGCCGACGGGCTGCACGCGGGACTGGCTATCGCCATGCTGGCGCTGTTTTTATTCGGTCAGGGCATCGGCCCCGGTTCGCACAGCATGACCTTCGCGTCGTTAAGTTATCCGACCTCGCTGCGCGGCGTTGGGGTAGGATTTAACCAGACGCTGATGCGCGCCAGCTCCACCGTTTCACTGTTCCTGTTTCCGGTCTTGGCGGCATTGCTGAATACCGGCGTGTTCTGGGTGATTGCCATCGCGCCGCTGGCCGGACTGGCGGCGCTGTTGACGATTCGCTGGGAACCGTCGGGTTATGATGTGGATGCGGAGGATTTTGCCGCCCCGCTCCGCCCCGCCGGGGATACTCAGTCGCGTTAAAACAGGGCCGTTGCCGGCGCTGGCATTGAAGCCCTGGGACGTAAAGGCGCTGCGGCACCCCGGAGACGAAGCCGCCGCGCCTTATCAGCGCGCGGCCAACACCGTGGCGATGAACGCGCGCAGGTCCGCCAACATCAGATCCGGCTGTTCCAGCGCGGCGAAATGGCCGCCCCTCTCCATGTCCGTCCAATGCACGATATTGTAGGTCTTTTCGGCAAACGAGCGTGGCGTCGGCAGAAAGACGGGATCGGGAAACGCCGCGACGCCCATCGGCGCCTGGACGCGGGTTCCGGCCGGGAACCGATCCGCGCCTTCCAGGCGCTTGCCATGGTAAATCCACATTGCCGTGACCGCCGCCGGCGTCGCGATATACAGCATGATATTGGTGAGCAACTCCTCTTCCGAGTATGTGCTCCAGATGTCCGGACCGCCGTCGGCCGTCGTCGGCAGATCCGACCATTTACCGAATTTTTCGAGTATCCAGCCGGCCGCGCCGACCGGGCTGTCGGCCAGCGCGACGCCCAGTGTCTGCGGGCGCGTCTCCTGCTCGTGATTATAGCCCGTCTCCCAATCGAGGATCGCGGCGCGGCGGGAGAACAGATCCTTTTCCTCCGGCGTGGTGGGAACGCTATCCCCGGCGAAGATGCTCACCATATTGATATGGAAACCGAGCAGCGCGTCCGGCCGCACGTGAGCCAGCCAGCTGGCGATATGCGCCCCCCAATCGCCCCCTTGGACGAAGTAGCGCGCCTGGCCGAACAAGCGCGTCATCAGCCCGTGCATAAGCTCGGCCGACCGGCGCGGCCCGATAACGCCGGTGATGGGGTTCGAGAAGGCAAAGCCTGGGAGCGAGGGAACGATGACATCGTGCCCATCGGCGGCAAGCGGCGCCAGCAGCCGCTCGAACTCCAGATACGAGCCCGGCCAGCCGTGCAGGAGGAGTACGGGGGGCTTGGACCCGTCTCCCTTCACATGGACGAAATGGATATGCTCGCCTTCGACAACCGTCGTGAAATTGGGGAGCTGGTTGATGCGCCGCTCCACCTCGCGCCACTGATAGCTGTCCCGCCAGTAGGCGACGAGCCGTTTGAGGTCGCCGATGCCGACGCCCGCCGACCAACCGCCCGCATCCGCCAGCAAATGCCAGTCATAACCTTCGACTTTCGCCCTGATCGCGGCGAGCCGCTGGTCAGGAATATGTATCTGGTAAGGTGAAACCATAGTCCTCTCCTCATGGGTGCCGTAGATTGCACAGAGATGGGGATAGCGTTGAGCTTCAACCGCAGCGGCCACGGTTAAAAGGCATTGCACTCCCTTATGCAAAGATAGACTCACGCCATGCGGACGTCTATGCTATGAATTTGCTCAATTCTTTTGCGTAAAACGCACAGGTGGTATTTATGGCCCTGGCCGGCGATCTGGAAATCTTCGTGCTCGTCGCGGAGGAAGGCGGTTTTTCGGCGGCGGGACGCCGGCTGAAGGTGGCGCCGTCTTCAATCGCGCGGGTCATCGACCGCATCGAAGCACGGCTTGGCGTTCGCCTGCTGCTGCGAACCACGCGCTCGCTGATACTCACGCCCGAGGGCATGACTTATCTGGCGTCTGCCCGGCGCATCATCGCGGATCTGAAGGAAACCGAGCAGTCCATTGCGAATCAGAGTTCCCCCAGGGGGCGTCTGCGGATTTGTCTGTCGCTGCAGTATGGAAAAATGTTCGTCGTACCGCTTCTTCGCGCGTTCATGCAGCAATACCCCGGCATCCTGCTGGAAATCATTGCCACCGACGCCGTCGTGGACATCGCCGCGGGCCAGGCGGACGTTGCAGTGCGGCTGGGGCCGCTGCCCGACGGACTGCTTACCGCCCGCCGGCTTGGCGTCACCCATAAGGTCATCGTGGCGTCTCCGGACTATCTCGCACGTCGCGGCACGCCGGCGGTTCCGGAGGATCTCTACCATCACGATTGTATTGGCTTCAACTTCAAACGCGCCGCGCCAACGTGGCCGTTTCGCAAAGACGGCCGCGATTATTCATTGCCGATCACGGGCTGCGTGGAAACGAATAATGGCGATACGGAAGGCCAACTGGCCCTCGAAGGGATCGGGATCGCGCGTGTTTGCGCCGAGACGGTGGCAGACGCCATCCAGGCAGGCAGGCTCGTGCCTATCCTCGACGCGTTCAATCCCGGCGATGGTGAGGAGGTGCATGCGGTATTCGTGGGCGGAGCGCACACACCGGCCAGGGTGCGTTGCTTCGTCGATTACCTCGTTGGGCGGCTGTGCGCATCGCCTGCGCAACCGTGATTACAGCCACGCCTTGACGGGGGAGAGCAGCCGGGGTGTGCCTGGTCCGACGTTAACGCCAGACCGGAGGCCCGCCGTGATGCCGATTACCGCCCGCGGCGCTTACGCCAGGGTTGCGGCGATGCGTATCCAGCCGTGCTCGCCGTAGACCGGCCAGCCGTTCAGCCAACGTCTGAGCATATTCAGCGCCATCAGCGACACCATTTCCTGGCGGGTTTTCAGGCCGTGGCGCTGTATGCTGACGGCGAACACCACCGTTTGGGCGTAATCGCCGTCCGGCGTGTGCAGCGCCAGGCTCAGGCTGTCCTGCGCCATATCGCCGACCACCAGCGCAAGCTGCGTGCCGTGACGCGCCGCCAGCCCTTGCGCCTGCCGGGCCAGCTTTCGCAAAAGCGACTGGGCGTCGTGGGCCGGGGGGGCATCCGCCGCGCTTAGGTGCCCGGAGAAGGTGTCGCCATCGGCAGTACCGGCGATCTCAGGGCCGGGGGCCTCCAGCCATTCGCCGCCCTTGACCGGCATGCCCGCGCTCTGGCATTGCCAGGTCAGCAGTCCGGCGGTAAAACGTTCGCCGATGGCCAGGGTCAGCGGACGCTGATGCAGACGTTGCGCCAGCTGGGTCGGCAGATCGTCGGTACCTTCAAAAATAGCGCTTTCACCGGCCACCGCGCGCACTTTTTGCCAGGCCAATTCCATGGCGTCGCGCTCATGGGCCGGGCCGGTCAGTTTTAATTCGATAATCGGCATTGAGGATCGGTAGCCCAGCACCACCTCTTCCGGCAGCGTCATGTCGTCAAGCTGGCTCGCCAGCTCGCTTTCCGCACGGCCGAAGGTGGTGAGACGCAGGCACAGCGGCGGATCCGGCAGATCGAAACGTTCGCGCAGGCGCGGCACGATTTGCTGCTCGACCATCACCTTGAACTCCGACGGCACGCCGGGAGTAAAAAACATCAGGCAGCGGTTAAGCTGCAGGGCAAAACCGCAGGCGGTGCCCACCGGATTATCGATCATCTCGGCATTGGCGGGAATTTGCGCCTGCTTGCGGTTGCTCGGCGCCATCACCCGGCCGCGTTCGGCGAAAAAGGCTTCGATTTTCGCCAGCCATTCGGGATGTTCGATCAGTTCCTCGCCGGTGGCGGTGGCGGCGGCCAGCGCGCTGAGATCGTCGCTGGTCGGCCCCAGGCCGCCGTTGACGATCATGATATCGGCGCGCAGGCTGCGCTCGGTCAGCGCCGCCACCAAGGCGGAGAGGTTGTCGCCTACGGTCATGCGCGCGCTCATCGGCAGCCCCTGCTCAAACAAATAGTTCGCCAGCCAGGCCGCATTGGTATCGAGAATCTGTCCATGCAGCACTTCGTCGCCGGTGCACAGCATTTCTACCCTAAGCATGCTTCTCTCCTCTCATCTTTATACCGCCACTTTAGAAAGCCGGACCGACAAACACAACCTTTCTTTAGGGATTTAACGCGAATTGCGCCTGCGCCAGCCGGGTAAGCTGGCTGCGCGGGATTTTTATGCCGCCGGCGTCCAGCTTGTCCGGCAGCACCTGGCGCAGGGCAAGATAGGCGATCGGGCGCTGCCACGGCGCCAGCTGCGGCTCCAGCCAGGCGCGCAGCTCGGGAAAAGGCGCATCGGCCTCCAGCACCGCCACCGGCCGCTGGCCGTACTCCCCGTCGTCCACCGGCACCACAAACGACTGGCGCACGGCGGGATGGGCGGCCAGGATGCGTTCGATATCCTCCGGCTGCACCCCTTCGCCGCCGCAAAAAAAGACATTATCCAGCCGGCCGCTGATATGCAGTTCGCCGTCGACAAACCGGCCGCCGTCGCGGGTATGAAACCAGCCGTCGTCATCGGCCAGCTTCAGCAACCGGCCCTGCTGCCAGTAACCCGCGGCCATGCTGCTGCCGCGCAGCCACACTTCACCGTCCACCAGCCGCAGTTCGCGGCCGTCCAGGGGCGAACCGACGCCGCCCGAGGCATCGGCGCGCTTGGCGCAGACGGTGGAGGCAAACTCCGTCAGGCCGTAGCCGCACCAGCAGCGCACGCCGAGCGCTTCCGCCCGGCGGGTCAGGTCAAGGGGGATCATCGCGCCGCCCAGCAGCACATCCTGCAGGCTAAGCCGCGCCGGGTCACCCTGCAGCAGACGCCACAGTTGCGTCGGCACCAGCGAGGCGTGGGTGCATCCGGCCAGCGCCCGTTCCAGCGGCTGGTCCCGGGCCAGCGCCAGCGTGGCGCCCACCGCCAGCCAGCGCCAGACGATGCCTTGCCCGGAAACATGGCACAGCGGCAGCGACAACAGCCAGCGATGGCGGTTCTGGAAAGCCATCAGCCGCGTGACGCCCCGGGCGCTGGCCAGATGCGCGGCGTAGGTATGGGCCGCCGCCTTGGGCAGGCCGCTGGAACCGGAAGTCAGCGTCAGGGTCGCCAGCCGGTTAACCTGCCAGGACACCAGCGGCGCGGCGGCGACGGCGGAGTCGGCGTCGATTATCGTTAACGGCGCGATGGTCCCGGGCCAGGGCAGGCCGCGCGCGCACCAGCCGAAATCCATATTCAGCGTCGGCAGGCGCTGCGCCAGCAGTTCGGCCGGCAGCAGGGGATTCAGGGGAAGAACCCGCGCGCCGCATTGCAGCGCGGCCAGATACGCCAGCAGCAGATCCAGGCTGTTTTTACCGCGCAACGCCACTCCACAGCCCACCGTGACGCCCGCCCGCTGCCAGGCGGCGGCCAGCTGGTCGACGCGCATCACCAGGTTGCGCCAGCTCCAGTCGGCGTCGTCGGCGCGCAGCGCAATACTGTGCGGCGTCTGCTGCGCCCAATGGTGCCAGGGCCAGGTAGCGAAAGTCATCATGATTGCATCTTCATAGTAAGCCGGTCCGGAGATTGCCTTAAAGGCGGCGGGCCGTCGGCTCCAGTCGTGTTTGAGAGAGTTGCCCGGCGGTGCATAACGGCAGCGGGCTGCCGGACCAGGGACGGATCAGCTGCGAACGCATCAGCGTAAGGGTATCCAGGCCGGGCTGGATACCCGGCGTCAGCCAGGCGGCCAGGCGCGAAAGCTGCGTCAGGCCCAGGCTGGACTCGATGGCCGAACTGATAACCGCCGTCAGTCCCTCCCGGTGCGCCTGGGCAACCAACGCGCGACAGCGCGCCAGGCTGCCGGTGAGCGTGGGTTTGATGACCGCCGCCGCCACGCCCTGCTGGGCGCGGAGTTGAAAATCCGGCTCGCGCAGGCTTTCATCCCAGGCAATGGCGATGCCGGTATCGCGGGCAAAGGCCAGCGATTGCGCCGGCGTGGCGCAGGGTTCTTCCAGAAAATCGATACGCGCGATAAGGGAGGGGTCCAGATAGCGGGCAAAGCCGGCGGCCTTGGCCGGGGTCCAGCTGCGGTTGGCGTCCAGCCGCACATGCAGATCCGGCACCGCTTCCAGCAGCAGGTTGACCATGACGGCGTCGCGGATCGCTTCATACATGCCGACCTTGATCTTGGCAATCTTCCTGCCGGGCAACGCCGCGAGCATCGGTATCAGCCTATCGGGATCGCCGGTGCACAGCGGCACGGTCTGATAAGGCGCCGCGTCGGGCAGTTCACCCGCCAGCTCGGCCAGGGCCATGCTGATGCCGAACGCCACCGACGGCGCCGCGGGGCCGGAAGCCAACGCCAGACCGCCGCCGTCCGCCGCCGCGTCCTCGCCGTCGACCCAGCGCCGCAGCAGCTCCAGCGCCGACGCCTCCGCCTCGATCAGCGTTTCGCGGCTGAAGCCGGGCAGCGGCGCGATTTCCCCCAGGCCATCACGGCCGTCGCACTCCAGCCGCACCACCAGGCCGTCACGGCTTTTCAGGCGCTGGTTGCGCAGCACCACGCCGGCTTCCATCGGCAGGCTGTAGCGGTAGATCGTTGCGCTGCGCATCAGGGGTTCCGCTTGAATTTGCTGAAGTCGGGCTGGCGTTTCTCAACGAACGCATTGCGCCCTTCCTGCCCTTCCTCCGTCATGTAAAACAGCATGGTGGCGTTGCCCGCCAGCTCCTGCAGCCCCGCCTGGCCGTCACAGTCCGCATTCAGCGCGGCCTTCAGGCAGCGCAGCGCCATCGGACTGTTCTGCAGCATTTCCCGGCACCAGCGTACGGTTTCCTTCTCCAGGTCGGCCAGCGGCACAACAGTATTGACCAGCCCCATGTCCAGCGCCTGCCGCGCATCGTACTGCCGGCAAAGGAACCAGATTTCCCGGGCTTTTTTCTGGCCGACGATGCGCGCCATATAGGCCGCGCCCCAGCCGCCGTCGAAGGAGCCGACTTTAGGCCCGGTCTGGCCGAATACCGCATTGTCCGCCGCCAGGGTCAGGTCGCACATCATGTGCAGCACATGGCCGCCGCCGATGGCGAAACCCGCCACCATCGCCACCACCGGTTTCGGGCAGGTGCGGATCTGGCGCTGGAAGTCCAGCACGTTAAGATGATGCACGCCGCTGTCGTCCTTATAACCGCCGTAGTCGCCGCGCACCTTCTGGTCGCCGCCGGAACAGAACGCCTTATCCCCTTCGCCGGTAAGAATAATCACGCCGATGCCTTCGTCGTAACGGGCGTCGGCCATGGCCTGGATCATTTCTTTGACCGTCAGCGGCCGGAACGCATTACGTACCTGGGGCCGGTTGATGGTAATCCGGGCGATGCCGTCGGCGGACTTATGATAGCGGATATCCTCGAAATCGCCGCTGCAATCGCGCCAATCGATAGGGGCGTACCACTGTTCTTCGCTGGGTTTAAGCATAAAACATTCCTTTAATGAAACGGAGCTAGCAGGGTGAGCAGTTGGCCGGCAAAAGCCGGCGGGTTGGCCCGGTGGGCATTGTGGCCGGCGCCGGGCACCGGGACCAGGGGCAATGCCGCCCCACGGGCCAGGGCGGTAAATTTGCCGTCGTGTTCGCCGCACAGGTAACCGAACGGCAGGTCCAGCGCGCGCAACCGCGCCGCCAGATCGGGCTGCCGCGCCAGCGAGGTGGCCAGGAGCATGGCGGCGACAGCCGCGCCGTCATTGGCGGCGCGCAACGCGACCAGCTGCCGGCGCGCGTCGTCGGACAAATCGCCGAACACCGGCTGGCGGTACCAGTCGGCCAGTACCGCGGTTATCGGCTGCCGGCTGAAGCGCCGTGCCCACAGGCCGTCGTGGCGCAGACGGTCCGCGCGCTCCCGCCGGTGCGCCAGGCCGGGATGGGCGCCTTCGACAAACAGTCCGCACAGCCCCTCTTGACCGTTCGCGCCGGCGGCGCCGGGGATATTACCCGCGCCACACCGTCCCCGGCAGGCATGGTAGAGCGCAATGCGCCCGCCCAGGGAATAACCGATAAGAATATAGCGGGTGATGCCCAGCGCGGCCAGCGTATGCGCAAGCCCGGCGGACACCGCGGCAAAGTCCAGCCCGGCCGTCTGTCGCGGGGCGCCGCCATCAGCCGCCTGCTCGCGGTGAAGCGCGCACGCCGGCGCACGGGCAGCGCCCGCATCGGGCCCATGCCCCGGCAGGTTGAGCGTCGCCAGGGACCAGTCGCTGAAATAAGGCAGTACCGGCGACCAGTCGTCGCCGCTGCCCAGCAGGCCGTGCAGCCAGACCAGCCACGGCCGGCCGGGATCGCCCCGGCGCAGGCGGCTTACCGTCCAGCCGGCGCCCTTCCCCGGCCCGACGGGAATGCCGATTGCCGCAGGCGGCAGCGGAGCATGGCGGTTCATGGCCTGGCCATCCCGGCCACCAATTGGCGAAAAACATCCGCGCCCTCCCGGGGCGGCACCGCCAGCTCCAGCAGCGTGGCCGCCCCGCCCCCAGGCCGGCGCCAGGCGCGCTGAACGCAGTCGCGCAGTTCAGCGGCGTTCCCGGGCCGCAGGTAATCCAACCCGAACAGCGCCGCCGCGTGGCGAAACTCCACCTGCTGCGGCATCACGTAAAAACGCTCGCGCACCGCTTCCGGCGTCGGCAATAACGAAAAAATCTGGCCGCCGTTATTATTGATGACCACGATCACCACCGGCGCCGTGGTATGACGAAACAGCGCCAGGGCATTCAGGTCGTAAAGCGCCGATAGATCGCCCACCAGCGCAAGCAGCGGCCGGTCGCTGGCGCGCTGTACGCCGGCGGCGGTGGCCAGCAGGCCGTCGATGCCGCTGGCCCCACGGTTACCATATACCGGGTAACCCGCCGGCAGTTGGGCCAGCGCATCCACCAGCCGTATCGTCAGGCTGTTGCCCAGAAACAGCGCGCCGCCCGCGGGCAGCAGATCGTTAAGATGGCAGGCCAGCTGGGCTTCGCCCAGGCCGTCGGCAAGCGCCGCCCGGATGCGATCCCGCGCCAGCGCGGCGAATCCGGCCAGTTCAGGGGCCCAGGGAGCCTGCGTGCGCGCGGGATGATCGCCAAGCCACGCGCCGATGGGCGCACTGATGCGCCGCCCCCGGTGATGGGCCGGATCGAGGCGGCCCGGCAGCGGGTCGACCAGCCAGTACTCCGCCGGGCGGCACTGCTCCTGCCATTGCAGCAGCCGTTTACCGGTCAGGCTGCCGCCGAACTGGATCACCAACTCAGCCTGATCCAGCACCCGACGCGCCTCGGGATGGGCCAGCCAGAGATCGGCATAAGGCAGCGGCTGGCCGGTCTGCGACAGCACATCGCCAATCAGCGGCCAGCCGAGCGCGGCCGCCCATGCCGCCAGGCGCGCTCCCTGTTCGCAGGGGATGCGCCCGGCAATCACCACCCCTTTACGCGTGCGCCACTGCGCCCAGTCCGGCGCGGCGGCGGGCGCGACGGGCAGCGGAAGCGCCAGCCAGGGGCCGGCGTCCTGCCACCAGTCGCCGAGCGCGCGCGACCAGGCGTCGTCGCCGTTTTCGTCTGGGCCATAGAGCGGTTCAGCGAACGGGCAGTTAATATGCACCGCGCCCGGCGCCGGGTCCGCCAGCGCCCGATCCAGGGTGGAAACCAGCCAGCGCGCAGGGATATCCGGCGTCGGGCGCGGCAGATCCACGCGCTGGACGGCAAAACCGGCAAACAGTCCCGGCTGGCGGATAGCCTGGTTGGCGCCGCAGTCGATAAGCTCCGGCGGCCGATCGGCGGTCAGCATAATCAGCTTTTCCCCGGTCAGGCTGGCTTCGATCACCGCCGGGTACAGATTGGCCGCCGCGGTGCCGGACGTAACGATCACCGCCACCGGCCCGCGCGCCGCCTTGGCCAGGCCGAGGGCCAGATGCCCCAGCCCGCGCTCGTCGAAATGGGTATGGCACAGGATGGACGGATGTTCCGCCGCCGCCAGGGTCAGGGGGGTGGAGCGTGAGCCGGGCGCGATACAGATATGCCCTACCCCATGGCGGGTGAGGGTTTCCAGCAGCACCCTGGCCCAGCGCCGGTTAAATTGTGAAGACATGTCTGGCAAAACGGATGTAGTCATGGAACCTTCTGTCAGTGCGCGTCTGAACCCATGCGTGATCGGCGGATAACCCCGGCGGCGCGGATGCCGATCAATAACGGCTCCGGCATTATATTTTGTTTCAGCCGCGGGATGTTGATATAGAACCGGATTCCCTTAATTCGGCGCGACGGCTTGGTCGCCGGTAAACAGGGTCCTGAGCCCGGCGGCCTTGTTGTTCACTTCCTGCCATTCCCGATCCGCATCCGATCCCTCGACAATGCCTGCCCCGGCATAAAGCCAGAGCGACTCCCGCTCCATCAGCGCGCAGCGCAGGGTCACGCAAAATTCCGTCTGCGCATCCGAGAGATAGCCGGCCGAGCCCGCATACCATTGCCGGTCGAACGGCTCGTGGCGGGCGATAAAGGCGCGGGCGACGTCGCGCGGCAACCCCGCCACCGCGGCGGTGGGCTGCAGCATGGCCAGACAGCGGACATCATCGCGGCAGTCCAGGCGCGCAGTAATGGCGCGGCGCAAATGCTGCACGGTGCGCAGCCGCACGATCTCCGGCGGCATGACGTCGAGCGTCACCGCCGCCTCCTGCAGCCGCTGGCAAATATCGTCGACCACCAGCAGGTTTTCCCGCTGGTTTTTATCATCGTTCATCAGCCAGCGCGCCAGTTGCCCGGCATTGGCCGTGGGGCTCCGGGTAGCCACCGTGCCGGCCAGCGCCTCGGTATCCAGCATTTCCTGGCGCCGCAGGTAAAGCCGCTCGGGACTGGAGCCCAAAAACGCCCGCTGCGCCGACCAGGCCAGCATATAGTGATAGCAATCGAGATTGACCCGACGGCTGGCCGCCATCAGGGCGTGAGGGTCGAGGTGGCCTTTAAAGCCGAGCCGGGTGCGGCGGGCCAACACCACCTTGGTTAATCCGCCCTGGCCAAAGGCGGCCAGGGCCTGGGAGACCATCATTCGCCAACGGGCGTGTTCCGGCTCGTGCACCTCTTCGCGCAGCTGCGCCGACCAGGGCGCCAGGGGTGCTGCGGGCGCGGCCTGCTGCAGCCAGGCCAGGCACCGCCTGGCGTCGTCGCGCAGGGAAACATCGCTTGCCAGGTTCAGCACCAGCCGGTGTGACGACCCGTCGCGCTCCCAGGTCAGGCGCGGCAAAAACAGGCAGCTTTCCGGCTCGCCGCCGCGGCCGGCGCCGTTGTCATCATCGCCGGCGTCGTTATCGTCTTCACCGCCGAAGGCATTGATGCCCCACAGGCGCAGCGCAGGCCAGGCCGTGCTATGGGCCGCCATAAAGTCCCGCGCCTTGCTCAGGCGATCGAAGATGCGCAGGCCGCCGCCTGCCGCCGCTTCCTGCGCGCCGTCGCGATGCTGCCAGTAGAATTGGGGATACAGCGGGGTGGCATGCAGCCAGTCAAGCATCGGCACATGGCTGCCGGGAGTCCAGGGAAGCGCAATCTGATACAGGCCGGGCCCAGCGGAGATGCCGGCATCAATATGCTGTTGCAGCGCCGAGTTGAGTAACGTCAGCATAGAGACCCCTACCCCAAGACCTAATTAAGAGTATGGATTATACGGTTTACGGAAGCAAAAACGAAAGATTAGCGCCATTAAGTATGATGAATGGCGTAATAAATAGCATGACTTGTTCATTCCCGCCGGCGCGGCGGCGGAAAATACCGGCTGGTGAGCGCGCCAGCCGGATAACTTGGCACAGAAACCTTAGCGACGGGCCAGCAGCAGCCCGAACACCAGGCCGACGGACGCCCCGATACCGACACCGTGCCAGGGATTTTCCTGCACATAGTCATCGGCGCGGTAAACCGCCTGTTTGGCCCGGTAATAGTAATTATCGGACGCATGGCTGATGCGTTTTTTAACTTCTTCCAGCGCCGCTTCGGCACGGGTTTTTAGCTCAACATATTTTTGATCCGCCTTGTCGCCGGAATAGGCCAGCACTTCCTCCAGCGTCTCGGACAGCAACTGCACGTCATCATCAACATGAGTTTCATGCGGTTGGATGGGATCTGTCGGGGTTACCATAATTGTTCTCCGTGTTCTGATGAAAGACCGTCACTCTAACTATAGTCATAAATTGCGCGTCCTGGCGAACAATTACGGGCAGATCATTCTTAAAATCAATTCGCTACCGCCGGCTTCGCGGCCGATGCCTGCGGATCGAGGGAGCGGATATAATCCGCCAGTCCCTGGATATCGCCATCGCTCAGCGCCGCCTTGGCCCGCTGCTCCGCGCCGCTGGTGGCAATCTTGCCGTCCCGGCGGTCGGTGAGCGCGCTTACCAGCTGTTCGCGGCTTAAGGTTATCAGCGGCGGCGCTTTGCCGAACGCCGCCCGGTCGGCCTTGCGGCCATGACAATCGGCGCAGCCCTGGGCATATTTTTGCGCCCCGTCCGCGGCGTCCGCCAGCGCCGTACCGCTGACGCAGAGTAATAACATGCCCAGCATAAGCTTCTTCATGATTTATCCCGTTGTGCATTTTGGAACATCGCGACGAGTGCCGGCTCGCCCTGCAAACCCTGATGCGCCTCCAGCACGGTGCCCCCGGCGCTAAGCAGGTAGGACGTCGGCGTGCCGATCACCTGGTAACGCTCCCTGGTGATGCCCAGCTGATCGCGCACCACCGGATAATGGATCTGCAGCGCGGCCAGGAAAGGCGCGATATCGGTCTGCTGCGGATCGGTGTTCACCGCCACCACCACCAGCCGATCGCCGTAGACGTCGGTGAGCTTTTGCAGCAGTTTCATATCCGCCGCGCAGCCGCCGCAGTCGGAGGACCAAAACGTCAGGTACACCGGCTTGCCGCGCCATTGATCGAGCGCCGCCGGCTGGCCGTTGAGATCGAACGCCGCCAGTTTCGGCGCCGGCGCGCCGATGGCCACCTGCTGCTCTTTGCATCCCGCCAGGGCGGCAAGCAGGGCCAGCGCGCAAAACAACCTAACCACGGGATGCCAGCTCATGATGATTTCGCTCCTCGCCCAGGAATTTACCGTGCTGCAAACGGATGATACGATCGGCGAAACGGCCCAGTTCGGGGTTATGGGTGACCATAACGATGGTGCGGCCCTGGCGATGCAGATCGGTCAGCAGGTCCAGCACCCGTTGTTCATTTTCCTCATCCAGGTTGCCGGTCGGCTCGTCGGCGAAGATCACCGGCGGCTCGTTGACCAGCGCCCGGGCGATACACACGCGCTGCTGCTCCCCGCCGGAAAGCTGGCTGGGCAGATGGCCGACGCGTTCGCCCAGGCCGACCCGGTCGAGCACGGCGCGGGCGGCGCCTTCATCCACCACGCTATGATAATGCTGCGCGAGCATGACGTTTTCCAGCGCGGTCAGGAACGGGATCAGGTGGAATTGCTGGAATACCAGGCCGATTTTGTCGGCGCGGAAATTACGCCGCCCCTCCTCGTCCAGCGCGGCGGCGTCGACGCCGTCCAGCAACACCTGGCCTTCGCTCACGGTATCCAGGCAAGTGAGGATATTCATCAGGGTGGTCTTGCCGGAGCCGGAAGCGCCCATAAAGGCCACGAACTCCCCGCGGCGGATGCGGATGTTGATATCATCCAGCGCCGTGACCTTGCCGAAGCGTTTATACAGGCCGCGGGTCTCAATCACATATTCCGCCGCGGGCTGCGGCTGTATCAACCGGATAGGTGATGCCATGGTTATTCTCCTTTCAGGACCAGCGCCGGTTCGACATGCAGCGCACGCCGTACCGGCACGATGGCCGCCACCGCCGCCACCAGCAGGGATAACGCCAGCGTCAGTGGAAAAACAGGGGCGCGCAGGGCAATGGCGGCGTTAAACACCGCATGTCCCAGCACCTGCGCCAGTATAAAGCCGAACACGCTGCCCACCAGCACCGCCGCCAGGGCGATGATGCCGGTTTCCGCCAGCATTTGCCGGCTGATATCCGCGGCGCTGGCGCCCAGCGCCTTTTGCAGGGCAAACTCGCGCGAGCGCTCGCCGACGATGGCCATCAGGGTGGTATTGACGCACAGCGACGACAAAATCAAGATCACCGCCGACACCAGTCCCATCAGCCCTTTGATCTTATCCAGCACCTGGCCTTCGGAGGCGGAAACCTTGAGGATCGGCCGCACGTCCAGGTCGGGATACTGCTGCTGCAAGCGGGCGGCAAAGGCGTCCACCTGACCGATATCGTTATTGACGCTCAGCATGGCGTTACTGATGGCGCCGGGCTGATGCAGCCATTTCTGCGCCAGCTCCAGGTTGACGATCAGCATATTATCGGTGGCGTCCCCGGCTTCGACCACGCCCTTGATAATCAGGCTCTGGCGCTGCTGGCCGTCAACCAGGGTTACCCGATCGCCTACCTTCAGGTGCAGGCGATCGGCCAGTTTCACGCCGATCATCGCATGCCGGTCGTCAAAGCTGACGCCAATCCAGTCGCCCTTGACCTGCCAATAGGGCACCAGCTGTTGCAGCGACTCGAACCAGACGCCCATCACCACCACTTTTTCCAGTTCAGTGCGGGCCATACCGTACAAATACGGGCTGGACGCATTGATAAGCCCCTTGGGCGCCTGATCCAGAATCGGCTGCAGTGTGGCCGCCGGCAGGCTGTTGCCATGGCCGGGACCAAGGTAAAAATTGGCGCCGAAGGTGCGCAGCTCCTGGCTCATCTTGGCGTTGATATCAAAATAGACCGAGGCCATGGCGGTCACGATGGCCGCGCCCACCGTCAGGGCGGCGAACACCACCGCCACCCGTTGCAGCCGTAGCCGCAGCGCCCGCACCACCAGCAGCCAGAACATATTGTTCATCAGTCCCGACGGACGTTTGGCGCGCCGTCCGCCCCGGCCCGGCGCCGCGGCCACGATGTTAATTGCCATACAGCACCTCCACCGGATACAGTTTGGCGATGCGCCGGGCCGGGAACCAGGTGCCGATCACGGCAATCAGGATGGCGATCACCAGCACGCTCGGCACCACAATCCAGGCAAAACTGAGCGGCACACCGAACAGCATCAGGCCGATGGCTTTCGCCAGTCCCCAGCCGGCAACGCAGCCCAGCAATCCGCCCAGGGCGCCGCTCATTACCGCTTCCAGGTAAAACAGCAGCATAATTTGCCACTGGCGGGCGCCGAGGGCCTTCATCAGGCCAATCTCCCGCCCGCGCTCCATAATGGTGCTGGTCATCAGCGAGGCGATGCCCATGGCCGATGCCGCCAGCGCCGCCAGGGTGACCACCGCCAGCAGCAGCTGGATTTTTTCAATCACCACGCCTTCGGATGCCGCCACCTGCCAGATAGGATGCACCACCGATCCGGAAATCGCCTCTTCCAGCTGATGGGAAATCGACGACACAAAAGCGGTGCAATACCACAGATCGTATTCTTCCGCCGTCAGTCCGTCGAGATTATCCCTGGCCCGGCGGGAAAGATCGTTTTCCGGCACCGTCAGCGCCGAGACCCGTACCGCCTGCACTTTGCCGGGCAGGCCGAGCAGTTGCTGCACCGTGGCCAGGGGCATCACCAGACGGCCTTCCTCATCGCCGCCGCTGGCGAGCACGCCGCTGATGCGCACGCTGGCCCGGCCGTGCGGTCCGTCCAGCGTCACTACGTCGCCGGGCCGCCAGCCATGGCGCTGCGCCAGCTGCTTGCCCGCCAGCGCTTCGGGCGGCTGCTCCCGCGTTACCGGTTCATGGGGATATTGACCGGTAACCCGCCAATAGGGGCTGATAATTTGCTGCCCGGTATGAAAATCCGTTTCATCGGGCACATTCACCGGCTGCGAGAAAAAGGTGCCCAGCACCGGCACCGGCGCGCCGTTGACCAGCACTTCGCCGCCAAGCAGCGGCGCAAAGCCGATGATATTGTTGCGCCAGAAGATATCCTTGATATTGGGCAATTCGGACTCGTCGATCAGATCCTGCCCCGACAGGGGAGCGCCCCGCTCGCCAAACAGCGCGGGCAGCGCCGCCTGGCCCGCCGGTTCAATCAGGATATTGGCGCCATAGGATTTCAGCTCGCGCGCCATCTTGTCGCCGATATCGATGGAGACCGCCAGCAGCGCCGAAATCAACCCGGCGGCCAGGAACACCGTTAATACCGCCAGGGACTTGCGCCGGATATTCCTGCACCAGGACTGCCGTAACATACGCCACAACATAAGCTACTCGCCCTCCGCTTCGTCGCTGCCGGCGGCGGTGGCCGGCACGAACTGCGCCGGCTGCGCGCGGAAACGATTGTAAGTGTCTTCACTGGCAAAAAAGTACATTTTGCCGCCGTAACTGTATTTATGGGAGGCGCTGACATTGGTCAGTTTGCTGCCGTCCACCGGATCGGTCACCTGCAGGGTGAGCACGGTGGTAAAATAGTTGACCCCCGCCACCAGCGCCGCTTTGCCGATGGTCAGCTCATGGTCGTCGTTGCGCCAGTTGTCAATGGGTATGGGATTGCAGCCGCCCGCCTTGCCGATGGAGGGGATAAAAATATGCACTCCGCAGGCCACGCACACCACCTGGTTGCCTTCCATCACATACCCCTGGTCGCCGCACAGCAGGCAGGCGTCGAACACCACGCCGAGGCGCAGGCGATCGGGATAACGGTTAATCACCAGGAAACGCACCGCCTTGCCGTCCTCGGCCACCCAAACGAAACGATGCAGCTTGCCGTCGCGCACCTGTTCGAGTGGAATATGCACCTGGCCGTCGGCGCCCAGGGTCACGGGCACCGCTTCCGACAGGCGCGGCGGCTGCGAGGCCACCAAATCCCAATACAGCTGCGCGGCCACCACCACCAGCAGCGCGGCCAGCAGCGTTGCGGCGGTACGCCGGGCATTGCGATAGCGCGCGATGGCCTTGCGGCGCGCGATAGGCTCCACCTGGTGGCGATATCCGCCGCGCAGGCGCAGCAGCGGCGCAATAAAGCCCGCCAGCAGCGCCGCCATCAGCAAGGCGCTGATATAGTTGAGCCAGGGGTTGCTGTTGGTGACGTTGGACACAAAACTCAGCCGCGGCTTGGTCAGCCCGAGGACGTCCAGTTTCATCAACAGTAGCGTCGCCTGGCCGCACAACGGCAGCAACAACAGCAGCGCCAGCGCCAGCAGCAGCGGCCAGCGCCACGCCGGCAGGCGCTTCACCAGCATCGCCGTCAGCACCGCGCACAGCGCCAGTAACGCGACGGCCAATACCACCGCGCTCAGATTAAGTAATAAATCGGTGTTGATGACGCCCGTGGGCGTCAACGCGCTTAAATTGGGATCGTTGCTCCAGTGCAGCGCCGCGCCGGCCACCAGCAGGCCTTGCCAGCAGTAGCCCACCCTGGCGGAAACGGAAAATTGGCAGGCCAGGAACACTACCAGCCCCGCCAGTTGCAAGAAAACCAGCGTGAGCTGCACCGATTGGCCGCCGGGCAGGCGCACGCCCGCCAGGGTACCGGCCGCCAGCGCCAGCAGGTTGACCCATACCAGCGCGCGCACCGATGGCGCGGGGCGGTTAGCCCAGTTTAATCCGCATAGCAGTGTCACCGGCAGGAAAGCTTGCAAGGCGGTAACAAAAAAATAATTCATGACGACGACTCAGAACCGGAAACACTTCGTCATGCAGCGCTCCGGCAGGCCGCTGCGACAAGAGCCAATACCGCCACGGCCGCCAGGCAGCCGTGGCGCGGCGGATTTATTTCAGGCCGATATATTTAAAATCGTAGCTGACGTCGAATGGCTTCCACCAGCGGCCCACGCCGGTTTCAGCGTCGGTATGGCGATGAAGGCCGGCTTTTGACGGCGGTTCGATATGGAAGGTCACTTTGTAGTTGCCCACGCCCATCATTTTCACATTCTGGCCGTAATGCGGACCGTCGCTGGCGACCATCGGCATAAAGGTGCCTTCCTGTTTGTCGCCGGAATCGGTGTTGACCAGCGTGTAGCTGATGGTCAGGTACGGCATCCATTCGCCGGCGCCGAAACCGTTTTTGTTTCCTTCCACCGCGTGGATATCGGCTTCTAGATGAACATCGGCCTTGGCTGCGGGTAAACCCATGCCGCGCGGTTCCATATCGATAGGCTGTAAATAGACCGCAGCAATCTGCATTTCATTCATGGTGACGGTTTCACCCGCCGGATGCTCGGCCGCAAACACGGCCGGGGCGCAGGTCATACCGGCAACGGCCATCACGGCCGCCAGGCTGTTATTCATCTTCATCAACTCTCATTCCTCAGTCATCAAAAAAATTGCTTTGTGCGCTCACACAGTTTCTTGTTTTGGTATCAGGGTACCGGAGCGCCGGCGCATCACCCAGAGGGCGACCAGCGCGGCCAGTACTAAAACGACCTGAGGCGCCAGGGTCTCCAGATAGGGATAAATCCCCAACCAGCTTATTTCAGGTATGCCCTTTAATAACGTGGGTTCGAATAATTTACCTTCAATTAACTCCAGTACCCCTTTACCGGCAAAAACAAAGGCCATCAAATACATAAATGTACCGGTAAACATAAAGAACGGCTTCAGCGGCAGTTTCACCACCGTATACCGCATCAGCAGGTACGCCATCACCAGGATGACGCAGCCGATCAGGAAACCGCCCAGGATGGCGAGTTGCCCGGCCATATTGCCGGCGTCCCCCACCAGGGCGTAATAAAACAGTACCGTCTCCGCGCCTTCGCGGTACACCGCCAGGAAGCTGGTAAACCACAGGCCCGCCAGGGAGCCGGTGGTCAGGGACAGCGTCAGCTTGCCTTCCAGATAGGCCTGCCAGTGCCGGGCCTCCACTTTGGACAGCAGCCAGTAGCTCATAAAGAACAGCGTCACCACGGCGACCATCATGGTGACGCCTTCGAGCAGTTCGCGGTTGGCGCCGGAGTTGGCGAACAGCCATTGGAACAGCGCGGCGGTGACCACGCTCGCCAGCAGGGCAACCCAAACCGATTGCCGGATCAGCGGCAGCTTATCCTGATGCTTATTCTTGACCAGGTAGGCCACGATGGCGGCGACGATCAACAATGCCTCCATGCCTTCGCGCACGATGATAAGCAGGCTGTACACCAGCAATGTCCACTGGCTTTCGCCGCCCTCGCCCAGCATTTCCACCGCTTTGGTGAGATTTTGCGCGAGCGCGTCGGCCTGTTCCTGGATCTGGGCGACCGACTGGCCGGCTTTCATTAGACTGACCAGGCGGGTGAAATAGCCTTCCAGCGTCGATTTAAACGCCGCGTCGCGCGAACCGATTTTGTTCTCCATGCCGGTGGCTTCGAAGCGGTCGAAATACGCGTCCTGTATCGCCATCATGCCGGCTTTGGCCTGTCCGCCGCGATATTGGGCGATGGCGGCGGCTACCGCGGCGTTGATGTCGTCGCCGACCTGCCGCCAGTTGGCGTCGGGCTGGGCGTCGCCGCCCGCCGCGGCGCTGGCCGGGGCGTTGGCTGCGGGCGCGGTCACCGGCTGGTCGGGACGGGTGGTGGGCAGGCCCGGCAGCAGGTCTTCCAGATCCTGCAATAGCTGGGTGACGCCGTAGGACAGGTCATTCATCTGATCGGGTTTTGCGGCCAGGGCGATCAGGGCGATAAATTCCTGGTTGATGGCGGCCGCCTGCTGGGCGGAGCGGTTATTGCGCACCGACATTTCCATTTCCGAATTCTTATAGCCCTGAAAATGCGCCTGCTGCACGCGCTGGCTCGCGGCGGCATATTGTCCCGCCTGGTATTGCGTCAGGGCGTCGGCCAGCAGATCGTCGATGGTTTTAAAGCTTTGCTGCCAGTACAGGGCGATTTGCGTATTGCTATAGGCGTCATGCTGGCCCGCGGCCACCAGCTGATGGCCGCCGGACAATGCCGGCAGCACGCCGGTCAATTCATTTTTCAAGCCGTTGATTTTATCCTGCACTTCCGCCAGCGGCTTGCCCTCGCCGATCAGACGGCGGATCTCGCCGAACTGGCTTTCCATTTGATAGCTTTTCTGCGCGGAAATATTGATGCGGATCGGCCCCTCGAGATTTTCGAATACCTCGAAATAGGCCATTTGCACCTCGCGGCGCGCGGCGTCGTTCTGCTGCTGCTGATACAGCCGCGCGGTGGTGTCCAGCCGTCCCTGGATATCAGTGACCCACGTCTGGTAATCATCGGCCGCCCAGGCGGATGATATGCCCAGGAACAGGACAGCGCTGCAGAGAAGGTATTTTAAAACGGAAGTGAACATCGAGCCAACGCCAAACGTCAATGAGAGTTATTTTCATTATCACCGAATGGCATTAAGAAACAATGACGGGGGTCAATAAAGCATTTTTTAACGAGAACTATTTCGTTTATTCAGTCAGACGCGTTTACGGCCGGGTCGGGCAACGGCCATGGCGACCGCCGCCCCGCGCGGCCCTCCCGCCGCGGTAACCGGGAGGGGAAAAACGTGTTACATCAACGGCTGCGCCAGTCTCACCAGGGAGATCAGCGGCTGCGGGAAGATACCCAGCAGCAACACCAGCACGGAGGAGATCAGCACCACCACCCCGCCGGCGGTGAGCGCCCAGTTGCTCGGCGTATCCCGGCGCAATCTTTCCGGCGGGCTGAGATACAGGCTGACCATCACGCGCAGGTAATAGTACAGGCCGATAGCGCTGCCGAGCACCACGGTGCCGGTCAGCCACCACAGGTGCGCGCCGACGCCGGCCGCCATGATATAGAATTTACCGATAAAACCCAGGGTCATCGGGATGCCGGCCAGCGACAGCATCATCACCGTCATTACCGCCGATAAAATCGGTTTGTGCCAGAACAGGCCGCGATAGGAGAACAGCGAGTCGGCATCCGGACCGCTGTAGGGGCTGGACATCAGGCTGACCACGCCGAAGGCGCCCAGACTGCTGAACAGGTAGCCGGCCAGGTAAACGCCCACCGCCTCCATGGCCAGCTGATGGGCCTGTACCGCAATCAGACCCACCGTCAGATAGCCCAGATGGGCAATGGAGGAATACCCCAGCAGGCGCTTGATATTGGTCTGGCCGATGGCCATCAGGTTGCCGAACATAATGGAGCAGAAGGCGATAATGGCCAGCGCCAGGCGCAGCGCGTCGCTATTCACCACCGGCGTATAGAGGAACAGGCGCATCAGCACGGCGAAAATCGCCACCTTGCTGGCGGTGGCCAGGAAGGTGGACACCGGCGCGGGCGCGCCCTGGTACACATCCGGCGTCCACAGGTGGAACGGCACCAGCGACAGCTTGAAGCCCAGGCCGACAATCATCATGCCCAGCCCCGCCAGCAACAGCGGCTGGTGCAGCATGGCGTCGTCCAGACGCTGTCCCAGCGCGCCAAAACCCAGGGCGCCGGTGTCGGCATAGACCAGCGCCATGCCGAACAGCAGGAACGACGAGGCGGCGGCGGACAACAGGGTGTATTTCAGGCTGGCTTCCAGCGAGCGCTTTTGCCGGTAGGCATACCCTATCAGGCCGAACAGCGGCAGGGAAATGAGCTCGATACCCAGGAACATCGAGGCCAGATGATTGGCGCCGGCCAGCAGGATGCCGCCCATGGCGGCAATCAGCACCAGCAGGTAAAACTCATCGCGGTTGCCGGGGTAGCCCGCAAGCCACGGATAGGCGAAGGTGCTGGTGGCCAGGCTCGCCGCCAGGACCAGCGCGGTATAGAACATCGAATAGCCGTCGGCGCGGATAAGCGGCGTCACATCCATCGGGCCGGCCTGGCCGACAAAAAACAGCGACAGTAAAGCCAGGTTCAGACCGATAACGGTCAGGGTGGCATTGACAAAGTGGTTGCGTCGCCACGCAATGCACAGCATCACAACCACCACCGTCAATCCGACGATCAACAGCGGTAACAGTGCGATCAGTTGTTGAGGAGTTATTGTCATGGCGAATTACGGCCTTGTTGTTAGAGTTGAAACAGCTGATCCTGCTGCGTTTAGCGAGAACCAGTGCTGAACGTTGCTCATTGCCGCGTCGGACGTTTGCAGCACCGCCTGCGGGAAGAAGCCCAGCAGCACCAGCAGCACCACCAGCAGCATAATGATCAACAGCTCGCGCATCGTCATGCCCGGCAAGGGTTCCTGCGATTTCGCCGGACCGTAATAAGCGCGCTGCATCATAATCAACGAATACACCGAGGCAAAAACCAGGCCGAAGGTGGAAATAACCGTAATCACCGGCACCACCGGGAAACTGCCGAACAGGATCAGGAACTCGCCGACAAAGTTGCCGGTACCCGGCATCCCAAGCGTCGCCACCGCAAAGAACAGCGACAGCGCGGGAATGAATTTTATCCGTCCCCATAGTCCGCCCATCTGGCGCATATCGCGGGTATGCAGACGTTCATACAGCTGGCCGCAGATAATAAACATCCCGGCGGCGGACAGGCCGTGGGCGATCATCTGCACCACCGCGCCCTGGTAGGCCAGCTGGCTGCCGGTGTAGATGGCAATCAGCACAAACCCCATATGGGAAACGCTGGTATAGGCAATCAGGCGCTTGATATCGGTCTGGGCAAACGCCATCCAGGCGCCGTAGAAAATGCCCACCACGCCCAGCCACATAGCAATGGGCGCGAACTGGTGGGACGCCTCGGGGAACAGCGGCAGGCAAAAGCGCAGCATGCCGTAGGCGGCGGTTTTCAGCAGGATGCCCGCCAAGTCGACTGAACCGGCGGTAGGCGCCTGGCTATGGGCGTCCGGCAGCCAGCCGTGCAGCGGCACCACCGGCATTTTCACCGCGAAGGCGATAAAGAAGCCCAGCATCAGCAGGTACTGCACCAGCGACGACATCGGGGTATGCAGCAGGTCTTCGTAATTGAAGGTCCAGACGTCGGTGGCATGATAATGCACCAGCACCAGCGCCAGGATCGCCACCAGCATCACCAGCCCGCTGGACTGGGTATAGATAAAGAACTTGGTGGCGGCGGTGATGCGCGTCTTGCCGTCGGAGGCCTTATGGCCCCACAGGGCAATCAGGAAGTACATCGGCACCAGCATCATTTCCCAGAAAAAGAAAAACAGGAACATGTCGATGGCCAGGAACACGCCGATGACGCCGCCCAGGATCCACAGCAGATTAAGATGGAAAAAGCCCTGGTAGCGCTGGATTTCACGCCACGAACAGAGAATGGCCAGCACGCCCAGCAGGCCGGTCAGCACCACCATCAGCAGGGACAGACCGTCCAGCGCCAGGCGGAACGAGATACCGAAACGCGGTATCCACGGCAGCACAAACTCGGATTGCCACTGCGGCAGGCCCTGCGCCGAAACCAGTGAATACCCGCCCTGCAGCCACAGCTGCAGGGAGAGCGCCAGAGTCAGCCCCATGGCGATCAAGGCTATCCAGCGCGGCACCTTGGTACCGAAGCGCTCGCATTGCCAACACAGCAGACCGCCAATGAAGGGGAAAAGTATTAGCCAAGGTAGTAGCATGGCGTTGTGCATCCCTAAATTGAAAAAAACCTGAAAACTTACCTACTGGCGGGAGAAGACATGATGCCGGTGTTCTTCCCGCCCCGCGCGTGTCATTTAACGCCGCCGCCGTTTACACGAATATCAACAGCGCCACCACAATCACGGCGCCCAGACTCATGGATGCCGCATACCAGCGCAACTGGCCGTTCTCGCTAAGCGTCAGCCCGTGTCCGGCCCAGCGCGCCAGCACCGCCGGCACGCTCATCAGGCTGTTCAGCGGATCGCTTTGCAGCAGCCGGGCAACGCCCAGGTACGGCCTGACAAACACTTTGTCATACAGCCAGTCGAAGCCCCAGGCGTTAAACCACCAGACGGTGAAGAACCGTCCCAGGGCGCTGGCGGCCACGGCATGCACCAAGCGGCGCTTGCCGAGATACAGCCCGGCGGCGAGCAGAATACCGAGGATCACCACCACGCCGGAGACAATCTCCAGGGTGATCTTGCCCTCTTCACCCAGGTGGCTGTCCGGCAGCACGCCCGCCAAAGGCGGCGTAATCAGCGCGCCGATAAAGGTGGACAGCACCAGCAGCACCAGCAGGGGCAGGTGATGGCTGATGCCTTTGCCGGCATGGGCCTTGATCTGCTCCTTGCCGTGGAACACGATAAAGATCATGCGGAAGGTATAGAGGGAGGTCAGCAGCGCGCCCGCCAGCCCGGCCAGCATCAGGTTGAAATGGCCGTTCGCCAGCGCGCCCCACAGGATTTCGTCTTTACTGTAGAAACCGGCGGTAATCACGGGCAGCGCCGCCAGGGCCGCGCCCCCCACCAGGAAGCAGATATAGACCAGCGGGATGGACTTGCGCAGCCCGCCCATCTTGAAGATATTCTGCTCGTGGTGGCAGGCCAGGATAACCGAACCGGAGGACAGGAACAGCAGCGCCTTGAAGAACGCATGGGTCATCAGGTGGAAAATGGCCGCATCCCAAGCCTGCACGCCCAGCGCCAAGAACATGTAGCCGATCTGGCTCATGGTGGAGTAGGCCAGCACCCGCTTGATATCGGTCTGGACCAGCGCGGCGAAACCGGCCAGCACCAGGGTAACCGCGCCGATGATGCCCACCAGGTGCAAGACCTCGGGCGCCATCAGGAACAGTCCGTGGGTACGGGCGATCAGGTATACGCCGGCCGTGACCATGGTGGCGGCGTGGATCAGCGCCGACACCGGGGTCGGGCCGGCCATGGCGTCCGCCAGCCAGGTTTGCAGCGGCAGCTGCGCCGATTTACCCACCGCGCCGCCAAGCAGCATCAGCGTCGCCCAGGTGATGGCCGTGGAGCCCACCGCCAGATGCTGCGGCGCCAGTACCATCAGCTCGCGGAAATTCAGCGTGCCCAGTTCCGAATACAGGATAAACAGGGCAAACGCCAGCAGCACGTCGCCGACGCGGGTGACGATAAAGGCTTTCATCGCCGCCGCGCCGTTTTTGGATTCTTTATAATAGAAACCAATCAGCAGGTAGCTGCACAGCCCCACCCCTTCCCAGCCGAGATACATCAGCAGCAGGTTATCGGCCAGCACCAGCAATACCATGCTGGCGATAAAGAGGTTGGTATAGGCAAAAAAGCGCGAATAACCTTCTTCGCCGCGCATATACCAGGAGGCAAACAGATGGATCAGGAAACCGACCCCGGTCACCACCGACAGCATGGTCAGCGCCAGGCCGTCCAGCGACAGGGTAAAGGCGATATTAAACTTGCCCACCGTCATCCAGGTCCACAGCGGCTGGTTGAATACCGCCGCCGCGCTTTCCCGCGTGCCGAGAAAATCAACCGCTACCCAGGCCGTGGTCAGCGCGGCCAGGCCGACGGCGCCGACGCCCACCAGGGCCGACAGGTTTTCCGACCAGCGTCCCCGTGAAAACGCCAGCAGCAGATACCCCACCAGGGGAAACAGAATAGTTAAATAGAGTAGGTTCATCCGTGCATCTCGCTGACGTTATCGATATTCAGGGATTGGCGGCGGCGATGCAGCTGCAGCAGCAGCGCCAGGCCGATGCTGGCCTCGGCGGCGCCGAGGCTAATGGCCAGGATATACATGACCTGTCCGTCGGCCTGTCCCCAGTAGCTGCCGGCAACGATAAACGCCAGGGCGGAGGCGTTAATCATGATTTCCAGCCCCAGCAGCATAAACAGCAGGTTGCGGCGGATGAGCATGCCCGTCAAACCCAGTACAAACAGAATGGCGGCCAAAATGAGTCCGTGCGTTAACGGGATCATGCCTGCTCCTCCGGTTTTCTTTTTATGGCATCGGGCAGCTTGGGTCCCTTGGGCAGCGCATCGCCCTCGCGATCTTCACGCCCGAGATGGAACGCCACCACCAGCCCGGCCAGCAGCAGCATGGACGCCAGCTCCACCGCCAGGACGTAAGGTCCGAACAACGCGATGCCCACCGCCTTGGCGCTGATCACCTCACCCGATATGCCGTGATCGGGCACGCCGTAAATGGCCCGGATCAGGATCGCCAGCAACAGCAGCGACAGTATGCCCGGCCCGACCCAGGCGGACGGGGCAAGCCAGCCGCGTTCGCGCCGCTGGTCGGCGGCGCCGAGGTTAAGCATCATCACCACGAACACGAACAGCACCATGATGGCGCCGGCGTAGACGATGATTTCCAGCGCGCCGGCGAAATAGGCCCCGAGCGCAAAGAATACGCAGGCGATAGCCAGCAGCGAGACAATCAGGTAAAGCAATGCGTGCACCGGGTGGGTATGGGTGATAACCCGCAGGGTTGCCAGTATCGCCACCAGGCCTGACAAATAAAAAGCGACTTCCATGCTTAACTCCTTAGGGCAGCAAACCTTTGACGTCAATGGGTTTGGCTTCGTTTTCCGCTTCGCCCTTATCTTTCCCGTCGATCGCCATACCGGCCATGCGGTAAAAATTATATTCCGGATATTTACCCGGCCCCGAAATCAGCAGATTTTCTTTTTCATAAACCAGATCCTGGCGCCGGTACTCACCCATTTCAAAATCCGGGGTCAGTTGGATAGCCGTGGTCGGACACGCCTCTTCGCACAGGCCGCAGAAAATGCAGCGCGAAAAGTTGATGCGGAAAAACTCCGGATACCAGCGTCCGTCCGCGGTCTCGGCTTTCTGCAGGGAAATGCAGGCCACCGGGCACGCCACCGCGCACAGGTTACAGGCCACGCAGCGCTCTTCGCCGTCCGGGTCGCGCGTCAGTACGATGCGGCCGCGAAAACGCGGCGCCGTATTGACCGGCACATCGGGATACATCAGCGTTTCACGCTTGCTGAACGCCTGCATGCCGATCATCCAGATACTGCGTAGCTGGGTGCCGGCACCATACACTAATTCTTTTAACGTCATGGTTTATTCACCCCTCATTGAGCGTTGTACAAAATGACCGCCGCCGTCGCCAGCAGGTTCAGCAGCGTTAACGGCAGGCAGATTGTCCAGCCGAACGACATCACCTGGTCATAGCGCGGACGGGGCAGCGCCGCGCGGATCAGGATGAACATCATCATGAAGAAGGCGGTTTTAATGGCAAACCAGATGAACGGCGGTAAAAACGGCCCCTGCCAGCCGCCGAAAAACAGCGTGACGATCAGGGCCGACACCGTGACGATGCCGATATATTCGCCGACAAAAAACAGGCCGAATTTCATGCCCGAATATTCGATATGGTAGCCGTCGGCCAGTTCCTGTTCCGCTTCCGGCTGGTCGAACGGATGCCGGTGGCAGACCGCGATGCCCGCCAGCACAAAGGTGGCGAAACCGAAGAACTGCGGAATGATATTCCACAGATGGGCCTGGGAGGCGACGATATCGCCGAGACTGAACGAACCGGCGCGCGCCACCACGCCCATCAGGGACAAGCCCAGGAAGACCTCGTAGCTGAGGGTCTGGGCCGAGGCGCGCATGGCGCCGAGCAGCGAGTATTTATTATTGCTCGACCAGCCGGCGAACAGCACCGCGTACACCGCCAGGCCCGCCATCATCAGGAAGAACAGCACGCCGATATTCAGATCCGAGACCACCCAGGTCGGGCTGACCGGGATCACCGTAAAAGACACCAGCAGAGCGGTAAAGGCGATAACCGGCGCCAGGGTGAAGATCATGCGATCGGAAAACGGCGGCACCCAGTCTTCCTTGAAAAACATTTTCAGCATATCCGCCACCAGCTGGAGCGAACCGCCCCAGCCGACCCGGTTGGGTCCGTAGCGGTTCTGGAACAGGCCCAGCAGCCGGCGTTCGGCAAAGCTCATGTAGGCGCCGCAGGTGACCACCACCAGCAGGATCACCACCGCTTTCAGTACCGTCAGAATGATGTCAATCACGTCCGATGTTAACCAACTCATAACGCGGCCTCCCGCAGGTTTTCAACGCGTTGTCCTACCCACACCGGCGGAATGCCGGGCAGGCCCAACGGCAGGCCCACCTGACCGGCCGCCAGGGCGTCGCTAAACCTGACCGGCAGGCGCAGCGACTGCCCGGCGCAGGTGAATTCCAACAGCGTGCCGCTGTTGACGCCCAGCCGCTCGGCGTCCTGGCGGCTTACCGCCACGTAAGGCTGCGGCATGCGCTCCTGAATCACCGCGGCGCGTTGGGAGGTTTCCTCGCTGCCGAACAGATGGTAGTACGGCGCCACGCGCCACTGGCCGTCGACCGGGGCGACAAACGCCGCCGGCACGTCGGTGAACCAGTCCATACGGCCCTCGCCCGCTTCCAGCAGCCGTACGCCGGGATCGCCGTGGCGCAGGTGTCCGCCCACTTCCGCCTGGAATTTATTCCAGGCCTGCGGGGAGTTCCAGCCCGGCGCCCAGGCGAAGGCCACCTGCTTGCTCATGCCCTGGGGGCTGCTGTTGCCTTCCATGGAGAACGCGAACATGGTGTCCTTGTCCTGGGGCTGGCGCGGCTCGTGCACGTCGATGTTGGCGCGCATCGCGGTGCGACCGCTGTAGCGGTGCGGCTCGCGGGCCAGCTTCTGGCCGCTGACGCGGAAACCGGCATCGGGCGCGGCCTCTTTGATCCCGGCCAGCTGCGGCAGCGTCTCGGCGCAGGCGCTGATGATATGATCGAACTGGGTCCAGTCCACGTGGCGATCCAGGTAGGTGGAGTGCAGCGAATGCAGCCAGCGCCAGCTCTCCAGCATAATGGTCTCGGCATCATAGTAGGCCGGGTCGTATACCTGGAAGAAGCGCTGCGCGCGGCCTTCCTGGTTGATAAGCGTACCGTCGCTTTCGGCAAAGCTGGCCGCCGGCAGGATCAGGTTGGCCTTATCCATGATGGCGGTGCGCTGATGATCGAGCACGATAAGATTGACGGTTTTGGCCAGCGCCGCGTCCACCCGCTGGGCCGGCGCGTGGCGGTACAGATCGTTTTCCAGCACGATCGCGCTGTCCGCCGCGCCCTGCTCAAGCTGTTCCAGCGCCTGGTCCAGGGTACCGCCGCCCATCAGCGCCAGTCCCATGCTGTTGGCGCTTGACGCCACGAAGGTTATGCCGACGTCGGCGCCGCGGCCTTTCAGCGCGCGGGCGACGTTGGCGGCGGCGGCAATCACCGCCTCGCTGCCGGCGTTGCTGCCGGAGACGATCAACGGCTTGCGGCTGCCCGCCAGGGCCTGCACGATCACATCGATCCTGGCGCGCAACTCGTCATCCAGACCCGCTACCGCCGGGGCGCTGTCGTCCAGCGCGTGGGCGACGGCAAAGCCCAGGCGCGCCTGATCCTCCACCGGGGCGCAATAGGTCCAGGCGGCGATATCGTCAAGCTTGGTGCGATCGACGCTGGTGACAAACAGCGGATGGCGGGCATGCTGGCCGATGGTCTGGATGGCGGCAATCTGCCAGTCGGCGACTTTTTGCGCCGCGGCCATTTCACGGGTCTTGCCCTTCACCGCCTGGCGTACCGCCAGGGCGATGCGCGCGCCGGTCTGGGTTAAATCCTCGCCCAGCACCAGCACCGCGTCGTAACTTTCCATTTCGCGCAGCGACGGGGTATGCACGCCGCCGTTGCGCAGCACGTCCAGCATCAGGGCCAGCCGCGCCTGCTCGGCGCCGGAGATGCCGGTATAGAAATTGGCGGCGCCCACCAGTTCACGCAGCGCGAAATTGCTTTCCACGCTGGCGCGCGCAGAGCCGATGCCGATCATCTTCTTGGCGTGGCGCAACGCGTCGGCCGCGCCCTGCATCGCCTGTTCGGCGTTCAGGGCGATCCAGTCGTCGCCGCGGCGCTGCAGCGGATGGCGCGGACGATCCTTGAGATTGACGTAACCGTAACCGAAACGGCCGCGATCGCACAGGAAGTAGTGGTTAACGCTGCCGTTAAAGCGGTTTTCAATGCGCCGCAGCTCGCCGTAACGCTCGCCGGGGCTGGTATTGCACCCCACGCTGCACTGCTGGCAAATGCTGGGCGCGAACTGCATATCCCATTTGCGGTTGTAGCGTTCGGAATGGGTTTTATCGGTGAACACCCCGGTCGGGCACACTTCCACCAGGTTGCCGGAGAACTCGCTTTCCAGCGTGCCGTCCTCGGGACGGCCGAAGTAGACGTTATCGTGGGCGCCGTAGACGCCCAGATCGGTGCCGTCGGCATAATCCTTATAGTAGCGGACGCAGCGGTAGCAGGCGATGCAGCGGTTCATCTCGTGGGAGATAAACGGGCCGAGGTTCTGGTTGCGGTGGGTGCGCTTGGTAAACCGGTAACGGCGGAAATTCTGGCCGGTCATGACCGTCATGTCCTGCAGATGGCAGTTGCCGCCCTCCTCGCACACCGGGCAATCGTGGGGGTGGTTAGTCATCAGCCACTCCACCACGCTTTTACGGAACTGTTGCGCCTCTTCATCATCGATGGAGATAAAGGTACCGTCCGACGCCGGCGTCATGCACGACATCACCAGCCGGCCGCGCGTATCCTCGGCGTTTTGATATTGCTTGACCGCGCACTGGCGGCAAGCGCCGACGCTGCCCAGCGCCGGGTGCCAGCAAAAATAAGGAATATCGAGACCCAGGGTAAGACATGCCTGCAACAGGTTGTCCGACCCCTTAACCTCGTATTCTTTGCCGTCTACATGAATGGTAGCCATAGTCAGCATGCTCAAGTGTGGCCCGCAATAGCGCGGGCGTTAATCAAAATGCGTCTCGGGTGCATAACATCCGCCCGGCCTCGTTTGGCCTAAAGGCGCGGATGCAGGGTTACCAACGCGCTTTCAGCAAGTTTGGCTGGATACCGGCAATAGTGCGGGTATTACCGATATGCTGCGTTGCAATTCCCGCTTCAAATTCTTCCCGGAAATATTTTATCGCGCTTTGCAGCGGCTCGACGGCGCCCGGCGCATGGGCGCAGAAGGTTTTGCCCGGGCCGAGGAACCGGCACAGCTGTTCCAGCGTTTCAATATCCCCCGGCTGCCCCTCGCCTTTTTCTATGGCGCGCAGCAGCTTCACGCTCCAGGGCAGGCCGTCGCGGCAGGGTGTGCACCAGCCGCAGGACTCGCGCGAGAAAAACTCTTCCAGGTTGCGCGTCAGGGATACCATATTGATTTCATTATCCACCGCCATGGCCAGCGCCGTGCCCAGGCGGCTGCCCGCCTTGCCGATATTCTCGAAATCCATCGGCAGGTCGAGGTGATCGCCGGTCAGGAAGTCGGTGCCGGCGCCGCCCGGCTGCCACGCCTTGAGCGTCAGGCCATCGCGCATGCCCCCGGCGTAATCTTCCAGGATCTCGCGCGCGGTGATGCCGAAGGGCAATTCCCACAGGCCGGGATATTTGACCCGCCCGGAAAACCCCATCAGCTTGGTGCCGGTATCGCTGCTTTTGCCCGCCGTGATGCCTTTGTACCAGTCCACGCCGTTCTCAAGGATGGCCGGCACGTTGCACAGGGTTTCGACGTTATTGACGCAGGTCGGTTTGCCCCAGGCGCCGGCGGTGGCCGGGAACGGCGGTTTGGAGCGCGGGTTGGCGCGGCGGCCTTCCAGGGAATTGATCAGCGCCGTCTCTTCGCCGCAGATATAACGCCCGGCGCCGGTATGGACGATCAGCTCGAAATCAAAGCCGGTACCGAGGATATTCTTGCCCAGATAACCGGCCTCGGTGGCTTCGGCGATGGCGCGCCTGAGGTTCACCGCCGCCTCGATATATTCGCCGCGCAGGAAGATATATCCGCGATAGGCCTTAAGGGCAAAAGCGGCAATCAGCATACCTTCCACCAGCAAATGGGGCAGTTGCTCCATCAGCAGGCGGTCTTTATAGGTGCCCGGCTCCATCTCATCCGCGTTGCACAGCAGATAGCGGATGTTCATGGCCGGATCCTTGGGCATCAGGCTCCATTTCAGGCCGGTGGAAAACCCCGCCCCGCCCCGCCCTTTCAGGCCGGAGTCCTTGACCAGGGTGACAATGTCGTCCTGGGACATGCCTTTGAGCGCTTTTTCCGCGCCGGCATAGCCGTTCTTGCCGCGATACTCGTCAAGCCATACCGTCTGGCCGTCGTCGCGCAGGCGCCAGGTCAACGGATGCATTTCGGCGGTACGTACAATCTGTTTGATCATCGATACTGCTCCAATAGCGGACCGATACCTTCCGGCGTCAGATGAACGTGGGTGTCGTCATCAATCATCATGCTCGGCCCCTTGTCGCAGTTGCCCAGGCAGCAGGTGGGCAGCAGGGTGAAGCGCCCATCGCCGGTGGTCTGCCCCGGCTTGATATCGAGCGCTTGCTCCAGCGCCGCCTGGATGCCCTGGTAGCCGGTGATATGGCACACCACGCTATCGCAATATTTAATGATATGGCGCCCGACCGGCTGGCGGTAAATCGAACTGTAAAACGTGGCCACGCCTTCCACATCGCTGCCCGGAATGCCCAACACCTCGGCAATCGCCGCGATGGCGCCGTCCGGCACCCAGCCGCGCTGTTTCTGCACGATTTTCAGCGCTTCGATGGAGGCGGCGCGGGCATCTTCATAATGGTGCTTTTCATGCTCGATGGCCTCTCGCTCCTGGGCCGTGAGCACAAAGGCGGCGGTGTCGTCCTGGCGGCCGGGGGCGGCGTCGCGCCCATGCGTATCTGTATGTTCATGCATAATTAGCGGTCCACATCTGACATAACAAAATCGATACTGCCCAGATAGACGATGAGATCCGATACCAGGCTGCCGCGAATCACCGAGGGAATTTGCTGCAAATGCGGGAAACTCGGGGTGCGGATACGGGTCCGGTAGCTCATGGTGCTGCCATCGCTGGTCAGGTAATAACTGTTGATCCCCTTGGTGGCCTCGATCATCTGGAACGATTCGTTAGCCGGCATCACCGGTCCCCAGGAGACCTGGAGGAAGTGGGTAATCAGGGTCTCGATATGCTGCAACGTCCGCTCTTTCGGCGGCGGCGTGGTCAGCGGATGATCGGCCTTGAACGGGCCTTCCGGCATATTGTTCAGGCATTGTTCAAGGATGCGCAGGCTCTGGCGCATCTCCTCCACCTTCAGCATCACGCGGCTGTAGCAATCGCTGACGCCGTCGCCCACCGGCACCTCGAAATCAAACTTGTCGTAGCCGGAGTACGGACGCCATTTACGCACGTCGAAAGAGATGCCTGTTGCGCGCAGCGCGGCGCCGGTCACGCCCCAATCCAGCGCTTCCTGGGCGCCATAGGCGGCGACGCCCTCGGCCCTTCCGCGCAGTACGCTGTTGCGCAGCGCCGCCTTGACGTAGGAATCCAGGCGCTTGGGCAGCCAGTTCAGGAAGTCGCGCAGCAGGCCGTCCCAGCCGCGCGGCAGATCGTGCGCCACGCCGCCGATGCGGAACCAGGCCGGATGCATGCGAAAGCCGGTAATGGCCTCCACCACGTCATAAATTTTCTGCCGGTCGGTAAAGGCCAGGAATACCGGCGTCATGCCGCCGACGTCCTGGATATAGGTGCTGATATACAGCAGATGGCTGTTGATGCGGAACAGCTCGGAGAGCATGACCCGGATCACCTCGACCCGTTCGGGCACCACGATGCCGGCGAGTTTTTCCACCGCCAGCACATACGGCATTTCATTGACGCAGCCGCCGAGGTATTCCACCCGGTCGGTATAGGGAATATAGCTGTGCCACGACTGGCGCTCGCCCATTTTTTCCGCGCCGCGGTGGTGATACCCGATATCGGGCACGCAGTCGACGATTTCCTCGCCGTCCAGCTGCAGGATAATGCGGAAAGCCCCGTGCGCCGACGGATGGTTCGGCCCCAGGTTAAGAAACATGAAATCTTCGTTTTCGCGCCCGCGTTTCATGCCCCAGTCTTCCGGCTTGAAGGTCAGCCCTTCCATTTCCAGATCCTCTTTCTGCTTGGTCAGCATATAAGGATCGAATTCGGTGGCGCGCGCCGGATAGTCTTTACGCAACGGATGGCCCTGCCAGCTTTGCGGCATCATGATGCGGGTCAAATGCGGATGGCCGTCAAAGGTCATGCCGAACATTTCCCAGGTTTCGCGCTCATACCAGTTGGCGTTGGGGAAAATTTTGGTCACGGTGGGCAGATGGAAATCGCTCTGCGAGAGCGCCACCTTCAGCATGATATCCCGGTTGCGGTCGATGGATATCAAGTGATAAAACACGGTGAACTCAGCGGCGGGCAGGCCCTGGCGATGGGTGCGCAGGCGCTCGTCCACGCCATGCAGATCGTAGAGCATTACATAGGGCTTCGGCAGTTTTTTTAAAAACGTCAAGACCTCGAGAATCTGCTCGCGTTTGACCCATACCACCGGAATGCCGGTACGGGTGGGCTGGACGGTAAACGCCTCGGCGCCAAAACGGTCACGCAATTCGCCGATTACCGGATCGTCAAGATGATCCCGGGTCTGCCAGGCCGGCTGGGCGAGATGTTGCGTCATCAACTCTGTCATAGTTATTTTCACCAAATTAATGCTGTGCCGGCGTCATGCCACTGTGCGCGTTAAATGATTATGGACGACAACCGCCACATCGCCGCGCGCGTCAAATCTCGTCGGGAGATCGCAGGTTGGTTACCGCGATACGCTCGCCCTGTTTACGCTCGCGCTCCGACTGCATATTGGCGCGATAAACCCCCTGATCGCCCACCACCCAGGAGAGCGGACGCCGTTCCTTGCCGATGGATTCCTTTAACAGCAGCAGCGCCTGGATATAGGCTTCCGGACGTGGCGGGCAGCCGGGAATATAGACATCGACCGGCAAAAATTTGTCCACGCCCTGCACGACGGAATAAATATCGTACATACCGCCGGAATTAGCGCATGCGCCCATGGAAATCACCCATTTCGGCTCGAGCATTTGATCATAAAGACGCTGGATGACCGGGGCCATCTTGGTGAACGGCGTGCCCGCGATCACCATGAAATCCGCCTGGCGCGGTGAGGCGCGAATAACTTCCGACCCGAAACGCGCCACATCGTGCACCGCGGTAAAGGACGTGGTCATTTCGACGTAGCAACAGGACAGGCCGAAGTTATACGGCCACAACGAGTTGCCCCGGCCCCAGTTCACCGCATTATGCAACGCGTTTTCCAGGGTACCCAAAAAAACGCTGCGGTTGACGTGCCCATCCAGGGGATCGGCGACGATATCCTGTTTTTGCAGGGGATAACGGTCATTTTCACCGCCATTCTCACCGTCCGGCTCAACACGGGTGAGGGTGTAATCCATGGTTATGCCTCGCTGTTACTGCTGATGACGTTGGTTTTCGGCGATTGGGCCCGCGCGCTTGAGACGCTGGGAACGCTCGGGCGTCCAGTCCAGCGCGCCGACGCGCACCAGGTACACCAGGCCCGCCAACAACACAATAATAAAAACGGCTGCTTCGAAGAAACCGACCCAGCCGACTTCGCGGATGGATACCGACCAGGCGTATAAATACAGGGCTTCCACGTCAAAAATGACGAAAAACATGGCCACCAGGTAAAATTTAGACGAAAGACGCAGTCTTGCCGTCCCCACCGGGTCGATACCGGACTCGAAGGGCACGTTTTTTGAGCGGGAGTGGGCGCGTCCGCCTAATAAGAAACCGCCCAGCAGCATAAAGCAGCACAGGCCGACGGCACCAACGAGGAATACGGCGAACGCCCAGTAATGGGCGGTAACTTCAGTGGTTATTGACATTTTCTTTGCTCATCAAAAGTGGCATTTTGCAGTCTGCTCTTCGTCAACGGCAGTTCGACTCACCACATCGATTTATGGGAAGGAGTAGGAAAAAACCGCACCGCGCTGTTGCCACCGGCATACACAGCCATTGTGTGGGGTTTTTACTCCTTTACATAACCTTTTGTCAACTTGGACAAAAGAAACTTCATAGTAATTTACACAGTTAATATCTAATTAACATTTGATGCGCACGATTTTAGCTTAATCGAGTCAGTGTTGCGCGCCAGCAACATAGCAATAACATAGGGCGGTTCTATGACACCATGATTGCCCGCAGGTAACTATACCATTTTCAGGCAAAATCACGTTATTCCGCGCAATCGGTAAGGGCAAAATTTGATCCAGGGCACAATTTTGCAACTAATCAGAATAAAAGATGCACATTCTGTGCGCCATTAACCAAAAAACATTATAGAAACAGTGTTTTGATTTAGTTGGCATGAATAAAAAACAACCAGTTCTGGTGTGCGCGCGCTAATGCGCGACGGAGATGACGGACCGGGGATACCAGGCGGGAAGACTGTATTTTAAGACCTGTTGAAATATAAAACTACATTATTACAGCATAAATTATATTTTACGAAAAATTAAGCCCCATTTTCAGGGGCTTAATATCCAGTTGATTTCATTTATTCGTCACTGACCGTGAAGCTTTCCCCCTCCCCTTTTACCGGGCGGGCCACGTCTGGTTTATAGGAGTCGTTACCGGTCTGTACCGCGCTGAAGATAGCCATGGCCAGTTCATTCTCGCACTGGGGATGTTTACACAGGACATACTGCGTATCGGGCAGCGTCGGCAATCCTTCGTTTTGCCCCAGCACCCGCAGATCGGAACTCATCATCTCCACCGGCCGGACGGTAATGCCCAATCCCGCTTTTACTGCGGCGCGCACGGCGGCCAGGGTAGAAGCAGTGTAGGCGATGCGCCATGAGATGCCGGCGGCCTGCAGTTGCTCGATGGCCATGGCGCGAAAGGGACTGGGCTCATCGGACACCACCAGCGGAATAACTTCCCCTGGAATAAAGCGGTAATCCGACGAACAGAACCATAACGTCGGCGACGAACGCAGCGTAACGTAAGGATGATTTGGATTAGTCAATGTTGTAATAGCCAGATCCACTTCGCCGTTTGTCAGCATTTCCTGCATCAAAGGGCTGCGTTTGACATTAACGTCAATCGCTAATTTTGGATAGATCCGCGTTACACGACTGAGTAAGTAAGGCAAAATTGAGTCGGCAGTATCGTCGGAAGCACCGATGGTCAGCACCCCCTGGATATTACTGTACATCAAGGAAGTACATGCCTCGTCGTTATACAGTAAAATTTTCCTGGCATAACCCAGCAATTGTATTCCGTGTTCGGTCAACAGCTTATTGCGACCGTGACGGGCAAACAACTCTTTGCCGACAAGTTGTTCTAATCGTTGCATTTGCTGGCTGACAGCCGACTGTGTTCGACATACTGATGCTGCAGCGGCCGCAAAGGTGTTGAGATCAGCGACTGCAACAAACGTTCTCAATAAATCAAGATCAAGATTGAGCACTGGACGATTTGCATTGGTCATAATATTGTCTTCACTTTTGTATTCTAATTACACACTACTACCCTGGCGTTTCAAAAAAATCATTTCCAAGCTAAAACTGTTATGAGCATATCCCCTTCATACCATAGCGACGTTACCACGGCCGTTATGTTAACTGGTACATGCTTTAATCTCTGGGGAGTTCGCACTCATCAAACAAAGCTCTAACCGATATAAAAGGTAGCCCCGGTCCTCGAAATCCAGCCCTCGTCCTGGATGAGACACTAAATTTCACAATGATATCATTTGCATAGCGCAGAAAAAAAATCCGTAACGGCTTGAATGACACATCAAAACTTAAATGTAATTTATTAAAACCGGCCTTGGTATTTAAAATAAATGTTGAATATTACCGGTTAAGTCGTATTTTCTTATCCCAACCGTCATAATTAACATAAATTTTTCTTAACTATTGTTTATACGATCAAAATAAATCTCTTTCTAAATGCACACCTGCATAAATGTATACCATAAATAGCTACCATAAACGAAACAACAATAATTTGTAAGCATCAAAATGTGACCTTTATTTTTCTATGGATAAATGTTCACAAACAGATGAAGTGGCAATACTTTACCCCGATAAAAAGTGTGATGCGCGTCAGGCAAAGCGGGTTAATTTTCCCGCCGTGTTTTACCCTTGGGGAAGCGATATAATGGTGTCGCTTACTGTAACCTTGTCCTCGTCGGCTGACCGCCGCCCACCGCCTTTCATTTAGCAGAGTAACCTTTATCAGGTCCAAGTAGTATAAAAAATACGCAAAAAATCGCAAATTAACTGTTCTTATAGGATTTTAAAGCATTAAAATCTTGACATGATGGTGTTTTAATAGTTTTTTAATCTAAAAAATTAGCGAAGAAAATAAATTTTTAACTGTTTCTTATTTTCCATCTTAACATTCGATGCGCATCCACCCGTTATCCTTCAAAAAATCAGAGCGGAAGAGTACATTATGCAGAACGCGTGATTCCATGGTTGGAATACGTTTACCTGTGAGAAGGCCTAATATCGTGATTTCACCTGTAGAAAAATCCAGCAAACTGGAAAATGTTTGTTATGACATTCGTGGTCCGGTGCTGAAAGAAGCCAAGCGCCTGGAGGAAGAAGGCAATAAAGTCCTCAAATTGAATATCGGCAATCCCGCCCCGTTCGGCTTCGATGCGCCGGAAGAGGTACTGGTGGACGTTATCCGCAATCTGCCGACCTCGCAGGGCTATTGCGATTCCAAAGGCCTTTATTCGGCGCGCAAGGCGATTGTGCAGCACTACCAGGCGCGCAATATGCTCGACCTGACCGTCGAGGACGTTTTTATCGGCAATGGCGTATCGGAGCTTATCCAGCAATCCATGCAGGCGCTGCTCAATACCGGCGACGAAATGCTGATCCCGGCGCCGGATTATCCCCTGTGGACCGCCTCGGTGTCCCTCTCCGGGGGCAATGCCGTGCATTACCTGTGCGATGAAGAGGCCGGCTGGTTTCCGGATCTGGACGATATCCGCCGCAAAATCACCCCGCGTACCCGCGGCCTGGTGATTATCAATCCCAATAATCCGACCGGGGCGGTATACAGTAAGGAAATGTTGCTGGAACTGGTGGAAATTGCCCGCCAGCATAACCTGATCATCTTCTCAGACGAAATCTACGATAAAATCCTTTACGACGCGGCGCAGCACCACTCCATCGCCGCATTGGCGCCGGATCTGCTGACGGTCACCTTCAACGGACTGTCCAAGACCTACCGCGTCGCCGGTTTTCGCCAGGGCTGGATGGTGCTGAACGGGCCGAAAAAACACGCCCGGGGCTATATCGAGGGGCTGGAAATGCTGGCGTCGATGCGCCTTTGCGCCAACGTCCCCATGCAGCACGCCATCCAGACCGCGCTTGGCGGCTACCAGAGCATCAGCGAGTTCATCGCGCCGGGCGGCCGGCTGTATGAACAGCGCAACCGCGCCTGGGCGCTGATCAACGATATTCCCGGCGTGTCATGCGTCAAACCCAGCGGCGCGCTGTATATGTTCCCGCGCATCGACGCCCGGCGCTTCAATATTCTTGATGATCAGAAGCTGGTGCTCGATTTGCTGCTACAGGAAAAAGTGCTGCTGGTCCAGGGCAGCGCCTTCAACTGGCCGTGGCCGGATCACCTGCGCATCGTGACGCTGCCGCATGTCGACATCCTGGAAACCGCCATCGGCAAACTGGGGCGCTTCCTGCAGCATTATCATCAGTGACCCACGCCGTTCGGGCCAGCCCGGCACGGAACCGGCGGATTTGCATAATCCGCCGGCTGTGCGCACAATAGATCCCTTATTCACCTGCCGTAAGGGCGCATCATGACCCAAAGCCACTTTTTTGCCCATCTTTCCCGTTTGAAACTGATTAACCGCTGGCCGCTGATGCGCAACGTCCGCACCGAAAACGTCTCCGAGCACAGCCTGCAGGTGGCGTTTGTCGCCCACGCCCTGGCGGTGATCAACAACCGTAAGTTCGGCGGCGCCCTGAACCCGGAGCGCATCGCGCTGCTGGCGATGTACCATGACACCAGCGAAGTATTGACCGGCGATATGCCGACGCCTATCAAATATTTTAACGCGCAGATGGCCCACGAATATAAAAACATCGAGAAGATCGCCCAGCAGAAGCTGATTGACATGTTGCCGGCCGAGCTGCGGGACGACTACCGCGCCCTGCTTGACGACGATTATTACCAGCCAGAGGAAAAAGCGGTGGTGAAACAGGCGGATACCCTGTGTGCCTACCTGAAGTGCCTGGAAGAGATCTCCGCGGGCAATAATGAATTTACCATGGCGATGGCGCGGCTGGAAAAAACCCTGGAGCAGCGGCGCAGCCCGGAGATGGAGTACTTTATCCGGGTGTTTGTGCCCAGTTTCAGCCTGTCCCTGGACGAGATCAGCCAGGACACGCCGCTCTAGCCCCGTACCTCCGTCCGGATACAGTCGTGCCGGGCGCACGCCGTGAGATCAAAACGGGTAGAGTATCGGCACCAGCACCACGCTCACCACCATCACCAGCAGGGTAAACGGCACGCCGATACGGACAAAATCGCCGAACTTATAGCCTCCCGGCCCCAGCACCAGGGTATTGACCGGCGACGAGACCGGGGTCATAAACGCCGAGGACGCGGCGATGGCGATAATCATGGCGAAGGGATAGGGCGACACCGCCATCTCGTTGGCCGCGGCGACCGCGATCGGCGCCATCAGCACCGCGGTGGCGGTATTGGAGATAAACAAGCCGATAACCGCGCAGAGGATAAACAGGCTCAGCAGCATGATATGCGCCCCCGCCCCGCCCGAGATATCCATCAGCAGCCGCACCACCAGGTCCACCCCGCCGGTTTTCTGCAGCGCCAGCGCAAAGGGCATCATGCCGACGATAAGGATAAGGCTCGGCCAGTGGATGGCGCGATAGGCGCTTTCCATATCGATACAGCGGAACTTGCCCATCAGCACGCAGGCGATGAGGGCGGCGATGGGGTTGGGTATCTCCTCCGTCAGCATCATGGCCACCATCAGCGCCAGGCAGAAGAGCGCGTGGGGCGCCTGGCTCACCGCCGGCGCCACGTCGTCCACCTCGGCCGGCAGGTTCAGTACGATAAAATTGTTTTTCTTCAGCTGCAGCTGGCGAATCAGCTTCCAGTCGCCAATCACCAGCAGGATATCCCCAAGCGTCAGCTCCTCGTCAATCAGCTTGCCCGCCATCGCCTCGCCGTTGCGACGGATGCCCACCACGTTAACGCCGTAGCGGCTGCGAAAGCCCACCTGGCGCAGCGTCTTGCCCACCAATTCGGAATCGGGAATCAGGCTCACCTCCGCCATGCCCACATCCCTGGCCTGTTCGGAGAAATATTCGCCGCGCAGCACCATGGGTTCCAGCTGCTGCTCGCTGCAAAACTGTCGCAGATCCACCTCGGAGGCGGACATATCGATTAATAATACATCGCGCTGGCGCAGTTCGGTATTGCCGCCGGCGCTTACCATTACCCGGCGAAATTTGCGCCAGCGCTCGATGCCGACCACGTTGGCGCCGTAGCGATCGCGCAGCCTGAGGTCGTCCAGGCGCTGGCCGATAAGCGGCGAGCCGGGGCGCAGGGCCAGGCGACGCGCGCGGCCGGTCAGCTTATAATCGCGGATCAGATCGCGGAACGTCCGGCGCTGCCACTGCTCCCGCTCATGGCTGGCCTCGCCGCCGCCCAGCCAGTAGCGCGCCACCAGCATATAGCCGACGCCCAACGCCAGCACCACCACGCCCACCGGCGTAACGGCGAAGAAGCCGAAGCCCTCGGCGCCGTCGCGCACCAATTCGCTGTTGACCACCATATTGGGCGGCGTCGCCACCAGGGACATCATGCCGCTTATCAGGGCGGCAAAGCTCAGCGGCATCATCATGCGGCTGGGGGAGGTTTTCATGCGCTGCGACACGCTCAGCACTACCGGGATGAATATCGCCACCACGCCGGTGGAGCTCATAATGGCGCCCAAGGCGGCGACGGTGATCATCAGCAGGATCAGCATGCGGGTTTCGCTTTTGCCCGCCACCCGCATCAGCCACTCGCCGACCTGGTAGGCGATGCCGGTACGCACCAGGCCCTCGCCGACGACAAACATGGCGGCGATCAGTAAGACGTTGGGATCGCTGAAGCCGGCGGTGGCTTCCGGCAACGATAGGGTGCCGCTCAGGACAAAGGCGATGATCACCAGCAGCGCCACCACATCCATGCGCACTTTGTTGGTGGTAAAGAGAAAGATAGCGATCAACAGCAGGGCCAGCACCCAGATGAGTTCGTTATTCACAACGTTTTCCCGGATTATAAAGCGGTGTCTGCGGCCAATCATGCCATAAAAAAGCCCCGGGATGGCGGGGCTAAATCATTAAACAGTTGATTTCTCTCAAGCTGTGCGCAGGCTGACGCGCGCACCCTGGCCGTCGCGTTCAATCACCAGTTGTTCCAGGGAGGTCAGGAGCAGGCCGATCGCCTCTTTCTGCGGCGTTTCCGGCGGCGGATTGACCGCGATGACCGGACAGCCGGCGGCCAGGCCGGCCTGGATGCCGGCGATGGCATCCTCCACGACGATGCAGTCCACCGGCGCAAACCCCAGTTTTTTCGCGCCCAGCAGATAGGCGTCCGGCTGGGGTTTGCCGCGGGCGACCTGCTCGGCGGTGATAAGCCATGCCGGCTGCGGCAGGCGCCCGGCCCGCAGCCGCGCGGTGGCCACCGGCATCGACCCGGAGGTCACGATGGCCCAGGGAATATCCAGCGCGTTGAGCCGGTTAAGCAAATCCACCGCCCCGGGCAGCGCCGTTACCCCGTCGATGCACTCCGCCTCGAACTTTTCCAACGCGCTGAATTCGGACTGGATGCGTTCTTCGCTTTCCCCCGGCATAAAATGGCGCAACGACGTAATAGCCTGTTTGCCGTGGATAAAGTTCAACACCTCGTCGACGGGAACCCCCCGCCGCCTGGCCCAATTTCCCCAGGCTAATTCCACCACCGGCAATGAATCAATCAAGGTTCCATCAAGGTCAAATAAAAAACCTTTACACAGCACAGGCATATCTCCGGGTTAAGCCGTCAGGCATTGATAATTTGCGTAATTTCCACCGCGCTGAGATGATATTGGCGCGGGCAGGATTGCCAGACGGCCAGCATTCGCAGATATTTATCCCACATCTTGGTCTGGGCGTTGAAACCGTGGGTGCCGGAATCAAAGTGAGTGTAGCGTCCCTCGGTAAAGACCATAAAGCGTACATAGCCCAGGTAACGCGCCTCGGTGGCGGCGTCAAAGCCAAGGAACGCCAGGCGACGCTCGTCGATGTCCTGTTTTTCCTTCAGGTTCGACCAGGAGACCTGCAGCGCGTGGTGCAGTTCCATGATATCGATAATCGTGCGGCAGACGTCTTCGCTCAACTGGCCGAAATCACGGTCCAGCTCGCGCATCTGCAGGCCGTAGCCGCGTTCCACAATGGTTTGCTGACGGCGATAGCGTTCGCCGTTGTCCGGGTCCAGCATGGACATCATCTTATACTGGTTGGACAGAATTAACCGTTGGGCGTTTGTCATCTCCATCATCCACTCCTGATTGTATACCGTGGGGCGCCGAACTGTTCGCGCCAATGGCGAGCGCCGCCCCGTGGGTGCCTCTAGTCGTCTGGCGCTAGCATCGCATAATGCGTACGATGGCGGTACCGGAAGCCGGCGCTTTTTTGATTTAAGACAGCAGGTGGCGAAATATCGCCCGTCCGCTGCCCGGGGCGGCGGCTGGCGGACAGCGACATAACGCTTATAAATCGTCCAGGAAGGCTTTATCCAGCAGCTTAAACGCACGCTTAAGCACGTCGGCCAGCATTTGATAGGTCGGCACGCCTTCCACCGGCGCCAGCGCCTGACCCGCCTCGTTAAGCTGATGGCGTACTTCATGGAACCAGTGCAAAAGCGTGGGGGGCAGCGGCGTCACGGAGCGTTTACCCAGCCACCACAGCCCCTGCATCGGCAGGCTGCAGGCAAAGATGGCGGTGGCCACCGCCGGCCCAAGCTGGCCGCCGAGGGCGATTTGCCAGGTCAGGGTAAAGACCGCCACCGCCGGCATGTAGCGCACGGCAAAGCGGGTGGCCGCGATCATGCGGTTTTCAGGAAAAAGCGGCGCCAGGCGTTTCTCGGTCGGCCAGGTTTTCATATAATCTTGTCCGCGCTGGAAAATTTTGTACCAGCTTACCGAACCGGAAGGAATTGTCGCCATAGCGGGCCTCAACTTTACGAATAAAAATTAAAATTTTTGTGCAAAATCACAATCAAATTGTATAACTTTTAAATATATTTTGTCTTTACTACCGGCAATCGTTATCCTTATTGCCGCCTTATGGCTGGCCCCTACGCACCGTTTGCGCCGCCTGAGCAGCACGATTCCGTGTAATGTCGCTACGATTAACCGCGATAAGTAAACACGTGTTTCAAAAAAATGTTTAACTTCAACAGTTTTCGATTTCATGTCAAATAAAACGCACTTTGGCATGATGTTAATCATAAATCTCAACGGCGTAATGCGCTACGCTTTATAGCTGATTGATGATTTATTAACCATGCACAACAAATAGGTACTTCCATGTCGAGTAAGCTAGTACTGGTTCTTAACTGTGGCAGTTCATCCCTAAAATTTGCCATTATCGATGCTGCCAACGGTGAAGAACATCTCTCCGGCCTCGCAGAATGTTTCAACCTGCCGGAAGCGCGCATCAAATGGAAGATGGACGGCGGCAAGCACGAAGCTGCGTTAGGAAACGGCGCCGCGCACAGCGAAGCGTTGAGCTTTATTGTTAATACAATTCTCGCTCAAAAACCAGAATTATCAGCGCAGCTCACCGCAATCGGCCATCGCGTCGTTAATGTTGGCGAAAAGTATACCGCCTCCGCCCTGCTCTCGGACGATGTGCTGCAAGCCATCAAGGATTCCATCCCGTTTGCGCCGCTGCATAATCCGGCCCATATCATCGGCATCAACGAAGCGCTCAAGGCGTTTCCAAAACTGGCCGACAAAAACGTCGCCGTGTTCGATACCGCCTTCCATCAGACCATGCCGGAAGAGTCGTTCCTGTATGCCCTGCCCTATGCGTTATATGAAGAGCACCGCATCCGCCGCTACGGCGCCCACGGCACCAGCCACTACTTTGTGACCCATGAAGCGGCGCGCATGCTGGATAAACCGGTGGAAGACGTCAACCTGATCACCTGCCACCTGGGCAACGGCGGTTCGGTTACCGCAGTGCGCAACGGCAAGAGCGTTGACACCTCCATGGGCCTGACCCCGCTGGAAGGCCTGGTGATGGGCACCCGCAGCGGCGATCTCGATCCCGCCATTATCTTCTTCCTGCATAATGCCATGGGCATGTCGGTTGAACAAATCGATAAACTGCTGACCAAGGAATCCGGCCTGCTGGGCCTGACCGGCGTCACCAGCGATATGCGCTGGGTTATCGACAATTACGATACGAAACCTGAAGCCAAGCGCGCCATGGATGTCTTCTGCCACCGCCTGGCGAAATATATCGGTTCCTATACCGCCCTGATGGACGGTCGCCTGGACGCGGTGATCTTCACCGGCGGCATCGGCGAAAACGCCGCCAAGGTGCGCGAACTGACCCTGGGCAAACTGGCCCTGCTGGGCTTTGAAATCGACCAGAAGCGCAACGAAGCGGCCCGTTTCGGCAACAGCGGCGTGATCACCACCGACGCCAGCCGTCCGGCGATTGTCATCACCACCAATGAAGAACTGGTCATTGCCCAGGATGCCGCCCGTCTGACGGCGTAACAGTATCTCCGTTCCGCCGGACAAGCGCCGGCGGAATACTTGTTTGACTAACGAGCAACCGTTGAAAGAGGTTTAGCCGTGTCCCGTACAATCATGTTGATCCCAACCGGCACCAGTGTCGGCCTGACAAGCATCAGCCTGGGTGTCATTCGCGCCATGGAGCAGAAAGGCGTGCGCCTGAGCGTGTTCAAGCCGATCGCGCAGCCCCGTGCCGGCGATGACGGTCTTGACGCCACCACGAATATTATCCGCGCCAACTCCACCATTCCATCCGCCGAACCGCTGCGCATGAGCTATGTGGAGTCGCTGCTGGGCTCCAACCAGCAAGACGTGCTGATGGAAGAGATCATCGCCCGTTATCATGACAATACCAAAGACGCGGAAGTGGTATTGGTGGAAGGCCTGGTGCCGACCCGTAAACATCAGTTCGCCAACGCGCTGAACTATGAAATCGCCAAGACGCTGAACGCGGAAATCGTCTTTGTGCTGTCGCTCGGCAACGATTCGCCCGATCAGCTGAAGGAACGCATCGAGCTGGCCCGTTCCAGCTTCGGCGGCAGCAAGAATAAAAGCATCGTCGGCGTTATCGTCAATAAACTGAACGCGCCGGTGGACGAACAGGGCCGCACCCGTCCGGACCTGTCGGAAATCTTTGACGACACGCCCAAGGCCAGCGTCGCCAATATCGATCCGAAGCAGCTGTTTGAAAACAGTCCGCTGCCGGTACTGGGTTGCGTACCCTGGAGCTTTGACCTGATTGCCGTGCGCGCCATCGACATGGCCAGGCATTTGGGCGCCACCATTATCAACGAAGGCGATATCCAGACCCGTCGCGTGCGTTCGGTGACCTTCTGCGCGCGCAGCCTGCCGAACATGCTGGAGCATTTCCGCCCGGGTTCGCTGCTGGTGACTTCCGCCGATCGTCCCGACGTGTTGGTTGCCGCCTGTCTGGCGGCCATGAACGGCGTGGAACTGGGCGCCATCCTGCTGACCGGCGGCTATAAGGTGGACGAACGCATCCAACGCCTGTGCGATCGCGCCTTCCTGACCGGCCTGCCGATGTTCACCGTGCAGACCAATACCTGGCAGACCTCACTCAGCCTGCAGGGCTTTAGCCTTGAAGTGCCGGCCGACGACCATAGCCGGGTGGAAAAAGTGCAGAACTACGTTGCCGGTCATATCGACAACAACTGGATCGAGTCCCTGACCGCCAGCTCCGAGCGTTCGCGTCGCCTGTCGCCGCCGGCGTTCCGTTATCAGCTGACCGAGCTGGCGCGCCAGGCCGGCAAGCGTATCGTGATGCCCGAAGGTGATGAACCCCGTACCGTGAAAGCGGCGGCTATTTGCGCTGAACGCGGCATCGCGCATTGCGTGCTGTTGGGCAATCCGGACGAAATCCATCGCGTTGCCGCCGTGCAGGGCGTGGAATTGGGTAAAGGCATCGAGATTATCGACCCGGAAGTGGCCCGCGAACGTTACGTGGCCCGTCTGGTGGAGCTGCGCAAGAGCAAAGGCATGACCGAAGTGGTCGCGCGCGAGCAGTTGGAAGATAACGTCGTGCTGGGCACCCTGATGCTGGAACAAGGCGAAGTTGACGGCCTGGTATCCGGCGCGGTTCACACCACCGCCAATACCATCCGCCCGCCGCTGCAGTTGATCAAGACCGCGCCGGGCAGTTCGCTGGTGTCCTCGGTGTTCTTTATGCTGCTGCCGGAACAGGTGCTGGTGTATGGCGACTGCGCCATTAATCCGGACCCGACCGCGGAACAACTGGCCGAAATTGCCATTCAGTCCGCTGATTCCGCCGCGGCCTTTGGCATCGAACCGCGCGTGGCGATGATCTCCTACTCCACCGGCACGTCCGGCGCCGGCAGCGATGTGGAAAAAGTGCGTGAAGCCACCCGTCTGGCGCAGGAAAAACGTCCTGACCTGGTGATTGACGGTCCGTTGCAGTACGACGCCGCCATTATGGCCGATGTGGCGCTGTCCAAAGCGCCGAATTCGCCGGTTGCCGGTAAAGCTACCGTGTTCATCTTCCCGGATTTGAACACCGGCAACACCACGTACAAAGCAGTGCAGCGTTCAGCCGATCTGATCTCCATCGGGCCGATGCTGCAAGGGATGCGCAAGCCGGTTAATGACCTGTCGCGCGGCGCGCTGGTGGACGATATCGTTTATACCATCGCCCTGACCGCCATCCAGTCCAAACAGGCTGAAACGGCTAAATAAGCCCGCTGGCCCTGTCAGTAGTAAGCACAACGCCGGCGCAAGCCGGCGTTTTTATTTGTGCGGGTAGCCTTGATACGCCTTGTCTGGGATGGGTGGTTACGCGCCTACCGCGCCAGGGGACTTCGGTCGGGCGGAAAATACATGCCCGGTTCGCCTCTCCATTGGCATGCGCTTCCCTTAACACGCCGGGTGTAGGTTCCGCGATCGCGGTCCCGGGTCCTGGCGGGCTATGGGAGTCCTAGGGTCGGGCCCTCTTGGGCATCCGTCAAGGTCAACGTCGCCACGTCGATGTCGCCGGGGTGGGGGTTGCGCTGGCGGCGTGCGGGGGATTTATGTTGCTATGGCGATGGTTTCGCTTGCCGTGCGTTCGGCGGTTATATGGAATGCCGGGTGCCGGCAAGCGATAAGGAGGCCGTACCGCGACGGCCTCCTTGACCTCCGCGCGCCCGGAAGGCAGCGCGCTTTATGCCGGGGCATATGTCGCTGTTGGTAATGTATTTTTTTAAGCGATAGCGGCGCTGTTGTGTTGGATAGGGTCTGGCGTCGGGATAGGTTAACCTGCTTGCGGGGAGGTTTATGTTGCCGTGGCGGGGGTTTCGCTTGCCGTACGTTCGGCGGTTATATGGAATGCCGGGTGCCGGCAAGCGACAAAGAGGCCGTACCGCGACGGCCTCCTTGACCTCCGCGCGCCCGGCAGGTCGCGCGTCGCTGCGCGATGCCTTCCGTCGCCCATGCCCCCGTGATGCACCGGCCCGGTTAGCGCTCCCGGCGCCACCGGGCCTTTCGCCGCTCCCGGCGGCTCATGCCGGGGACACAGGCGCCGTCAGCGCGCTTTATGCCGGTCCACATGTCGCTGTTCGCACGGCATATTATGTAGCAATAGTGGCGCTGTTGTTTTGGATAAAGTCTGGCGTCGGAATGCGATTGACGGTTCTGGAATACAACGGGTACGGAATGCAGCTGGCACAGCGAAAAGTTGGACATGCAGTCATGCAGTCATGCAGTCATGCAATAAGACATTCATCATTCAGTTTTAAGTTTTAAGTTTTAAGTTTTAACAGTAATCATTAAGCCATCAGCCATCAAACTGTAAACTTTAGCGCAAAATGTATACTGATACCTTTCCCGGTAATCACATGCCGCGATGGACCCCAAAGCGCTGTTTTTCTCACAGGCGATGGTGTTGACGTGGTGCCGGCATCGAGTGCGCCGGCGGCGCGCAGCGCGGCTGGATGAGCCGCCGGGAGCGGCGAAAGCCCGGATTGCGCTTGGAGCGCATATCGGGCGGTCCAAAAGCCGGGATGCGGCGTTGCCGGGAACCGCGCAGCGGCGCACGATCTGCCGGACGCGCGGAGGTCAAGGAGGCCGTCGCGGTACGGCCTCTTTGTCGCTTGCCGGCACCCGGCATTCCATATAACCGCCGAACGCACGGCAAGCGAAACCTTCGCCACGGCAACATTAATCTCCCCGCACGGCAAGCAAAACCCCCGCCACGGCAACACAAATCGCCCCGCACGGCAAGCGAGACCCACGCCCGATTCAGCCGCCAAGACAGGTATTACCTTTAACATGCCCAGATTAGCCTTGAGGCAGGCAGTTACTCTTCTGCGGTTTTTTGCTCCGGGGCGGAGGGAGGTAAAGGCTTGCCGTGGCTTTGCTGGTTATTGCGGCTCATCCAAAGCGAAAGCGCCTTGAGGGAGTCCGGGGTGAATTCATCGCAGCGGGCGGTGATTTCCTCCGGGCGCAGCCATTTGACCGCCTCCACTTCTTCAGCCTGTAGGGCAAACGGACCGTGGGTGACGCAGCTGAACAGCGCGCCCCAGACCCGGCAATGGTCGTTTTCAAAGTAGAACAGCCCGTGCTCAGCAAACGGCACGCCGGCGATGCCCAGCTCTTCTTCTGCTTCCCGGCGGGCGGAATCAAGCATATTTTCACCGCTTTGCACCACGCCGCCGGCGGTGGCATCCAGATAACCCGGGTAAAAATCCTTGGTGGCGGTACGGCGCTGCACCAGGATATTGCCCATGCCGTCATGGACCACGATGTAGCTGGCGCGGTGCCTGAGACGTTCTGCGCGCATCTGCTGACGGCTGGCCTGGGCGATGACTTCATTCTCTTCGTTGACGATGTCAACCCATTCCACGCCAGCAGCCTGACTCTGTTCCACCATCTTTCGAATCCCTTGTTAACGAGACGCGGGAGAGCCGCGCACCTTAATTGTAATAAAATAAAAAAATTTGCACGAGTGGATCCGTCATAACTTAGTGGTTAATCGCCACTTGCGCAATAGTCTCGCTCGTTTCCAATGACACAACTCGTAATATTTCCTGTTCCAGGAGGCCGTAGCTGGCGGCGAAGCCGCCTTTGGGGAGACTGACCGAGCCGGGATTGAAATACAGGATATCCTCCCGCCGCTCCGCCTGCGGAATATGAGTATGGCCGTAGACCACCACGTCGCCACGCCGCAGCGGGGGATGGCTGGCGGGATTGAAAAGATGCCCGTGGGTGACGAACAGCCGGGTATGATTCTCCAGCAGGACCTGCTGCCAGGGCGCGGTAATAGGGAACGTTAACAGCATTTGATCCACCTCGCTGTCGCAGTTGCCGCGCACCGCGATGATACGATCGGCATAGCCGTTCAGGAGCTCCGCCACCGCCGCCGGCTGGTATTCCTCCGGCAGGGCGTTGCGCGGGCCGTGATAAAGCAAATCGCCCAGCAGCACCAGCCACTGGGCGCCGCTGGCGTCATAGGCCGCCAGCATACGGCGGGTAGCGGCAAGCGAGCCGTGTATATCGGCGGCAAACATCAGTTTCATGGCAGCATCCTCTGGTTGTTCATCATCTCTCAAGCTTAACAAACTTACCGGCGCCGGTAACGGCGCTATGATGCGGCGGCCGGAACGGGTGGTGATTTCAACGGGCATTTGTTCTAGAGTGTCATCACGCGGCTATACATTCACAAGGAGCTTCTATGATTGACCTCTATTACGCGCCCACGCCCAACGGCCATAAAATAACGATTTTCCTGGAAGAAACCGGCCTGCCTTATCAAATCCATCCGATCAATATCTCCGCCAACCAACAGTTCGCGCCGGAATTTCTCACCATCTCGCCCAACAATAAAATACCGGCGATCGTCGACCAGCAACCCGCCGACGGCGGCGCGCCGTTAAGCCTGTTTGAATCCGGGGCGATTTTGCTTTATCTGGCGGATAAAACCGGCCAGCTTATCAGCAAGGATTTCCGCGAGCGCCAGGCCACGCTGCAATGGCTGTTCTGGCAAATGGCGGGTTTTGGCCCCATGCTGGGCCAGAACCACCATTTCAGCCATTACGCGCCCAAGCCGGTGCCTTACGCCATCGAGCGCTACCAGCTTGAGACCGTGCGCCTGTACGGCGTTTTAAACCGGCAACTGGCCCGCCATGCCTATATGGCCGGCGACAACATCAGCATTGCCGATATCGCCACCTATCCCTGGGTCGTTTCCCACGAGCGTCAGCATATCGATTTAGCGGATTTCCCGGCGGTACGGCGCTGGTTCGACAGCATTCGCTCCCGCCCCGCGGTCGAGCGCGCCTATCAGATACCCGCGCAAAAAGCCTAGCCCACGCGCCGCGCCGTCCAGCCGGCGGCGCGGTTTATTTTACCGGTTTAATTGTCAATTTATTGTCAGTTCAGGGGTTTTGTTCACTCATTTTCCCGCAAAAATGGCCTATGCTTGTAACCAAGCTGTTAATTGACGTGCGCATTGCGGGAAGCGAGGGCAAATATGAAAATTTTGATCACCGGCGGAACCGGGCTTATTGGACGGCACCTGATCGCCAGGCTGCTGACATTGTCGCACCAGATCACGGTACTGACCCGCGATCCCCAGCGTGCCCAGCAAAAACTGGGTACCCACGTGACCACCCTGACCACGCTGGCCTCATGTCCCCACCTGGATGCGTTTGACGCGGTATTCAATCTGGCGGGCGAGCCTATTGCCGATAAGCGCTGGACCGAGGAACAAAAAGATCGTCTTTGCCGCAGCCGCTGGGACGTGACCGAACGCCTGAGCCAGCTGATACGCCAGGGGGACGATCCGCCCCGCGTATTTATTTCCGGATCGGCGACGGGTTTTTACGGCAACCAGGATCAGATCCTGGTCACCGAGGACGAACCGCCGGTCGCCGAATTCACCCACACCTTATGTCAGCGCTGGGAAGAGCTGGCGCTGAGCGCGCAAAGTCCGCGCACGCGCGTCTGCCTGTCGCGCACCGGCGTGGTGCTGGCGGCGGACGGCGGCATACTGGGCAAACTGCTGCCGCTGTTTAAACTGGGGCTGGGCGGACCTATCGGCAACGGTCGCCAGTTCCTGTCCTGGATCCATATCGACGACATGGTGGATGCGCTGATCTTCCTGCTGAACACCGACGGGTTAAGCGGCCCGTTCAACCTGGTGGCGCCCTACCCGGTGCATAATGAACAATTCGCCGCCACCCTGGGCGAGGCGCTGCACCGCCCGGCCTTAATGCGCGCTCCGGCGGCGGCGGTAAAGCTGATGATGGGCGAAGGCGCCACGCTGATGCTGGGCGGCCAGCGGGCGGTCCCCAAACGCCTGGAAGCGGCCGGATTTACCTTTCGCTACATGGAGCTCAGGGACGCGCTGGCCGATATCGTTAAAGACGAATAAATCCCGAGCACCCCATGGCACGGTATGCCCGCCAACATCGATCTCAAAGCAGACGTGTTCAAGGGAGAGCGTGCCTATGGGGTCAATCGGGCGTGGTGTTCCCGCCCGACCGAGGCCCCATGGCATGGTAGGCCCGCCAACACTTATCTCAAAGCAGACGTGTTCAAGGGAGAGCGTGCCTTTGGGGTCGAATCGGGCGTGGTGTTCCCGCCCGACCGAGGCCCCATGGCATGGTAGGCCCGCCAACACTTATCTCAAAGCAGTCGTGTTCAAGGGAGAGCGTGCCTATGGGGTCGAATCGGGCATGATTTTACCGCCCGACCGAGGCCCCGTGGCATGGTAGGCCCGCCAACACTTATCTCAAAGCAGACGTGTTCAAGGGAGAGCGTGCCTATGGGGTCGAATCGGGCGTGGTGTTCCCGCCCGACCGAGGCCCCATGGCATGGTAGGCCCGCCAACACTTATCTCAAAGCAGACGTGTTCAAGGGAGAGCGTGCCTATGGGGTCGAATCGGGCGTGGTTTTCCCGCCCGACCGAGGCCCCATGGCAGGGTAGGCCCGCCAACACTTATCTCAAAGCAGTCGTGTTCAAGGGAGAGCGTGCCTATGGGGTCGAATCGGGCGTGGTTTTCCCGCCCGACCGAGGCCCCATGGCAGGGTAGGCCCGCCAACACCGCTCTCAAAGCAGTCGTGTTCAAGGAAGAGCGCGCCTATTTGAGAGCGCCGGACAAGAATTGCTGCAACCGGGCGCTCTTCGGGCTCCCGAACACATCGGCCGGTGTCCCCTCTTCCTCGATAACCCCCTGGTGCAAAAATATAACGTGATTGGACACATGCCGGGCAAACTCCATCTCATGGGTCACCACCACCATGGTTTTACCCTCTTCCGCCAGCTTCTGCATAATACGCAGCACCTCGCCCACCAGCTCGGGGTCCAGCGCGGAGGTCGGTTCATCAAACAACAGCACATCCGGTTCCATCGCCAACGCGCGCGCAATGGACACCCGCTGCTGCTGGCCGCCGGACAGATTGATTGGATATTTCGCCTGGGCGCGCGCGTCAATGCCCACCTTATCCAGATACAGCACCGCCCGCTCGCGCGCCTCGCTCTTACTTAATCCCAACACCTGCACCGGCGCTTCCATCACGTTTTCCAGCACCGTCATATGGCTCCACAAATTAAAATGCTGGAATACCATGGTCAGCCGGGTCCGCAGCAGCTGCAGCTGTTTTTTATCGAACACTTTCAACTGCCCGTCCCGATCCCGCACCATATGGATATCGATATTATTGACGCTTATCGACCCCTCGCTCGGTTTTTCCAGGAAGTTGATACAGCGTAAAAATGTACTTTTACCCGACCCCGAGGAGCCGATAATGCTGATAACATCCCCCGCGCGCGCCTCCAGCGAAACCCCTTTCAGGACTTCCTGATCGCCGTAGCGCTTGTGCAGCTCCTTAATCAACAGTTTGGTATCTTGCATAGTCATATCCTGCGCGTAATGGGATTATTGCGGCTTAACGTGGCGCAGCCAGCGTTTTTCCGCCCGGCGAAACAGCCCTATCAGCACAAAAGAGATCATCAGGTAAATCACCGCCGCGATACCGAAGGCGTAAAAAGGCTGGTAGGTCGCCGCGTTGATGTCGCGCGCAATCTTCAGCACGTCGGGAACCGTGGCGGTAAAGGCCAGGGCGGTGGAGTGCAGCATCAGGATCACCTCGTTACTGTAGGCCGGGATGGCGGTACGCAGCGCGGAGGGCAGGATGATGCAACGGTACAACTTAAACCAGGTGAACCCATAGGCCCGCGCCGCCTCGATTTCGCCGTGCGGCACCGCGCGAATGGCGCCCGCGAAGATTTCAGTGGTATAGGCGCAGGTATTCAGCGTCAGCGCCAGTATGGTGCAATTCAGGCCGCTGCGAAAAAAAGCGTTAAGCATATCCGTGCCGCGCACAATCTCCAGACTGTACATGCCGGAATAAAATACCAGCAGTTGCACATACAGCGGCGTACCGCGAAAGATATAGGTAAACAGCCAGACCGGGAAACGCACCCAGGGACGCGGCGACACGCGCGCCACCGCCATAAAAACCGCCAGCACCCCGCCGATAACCACGGAAGAAATCAGCAGCCACAGTGTTACCGCCAGTCCGGTAAAACGATAACCGTCGCTCCATAACAAAGCCGGACCATATTGCCGCAGGATCTCAATCATAACTCGGCCTTCTTAACGCCCATGGAATAACGCCGGGTCAGCCATAACAGCACCCCGTTGGACAAGGTGGTGAAAATCAGGTAGACCACCCCCGCCACGATGGCGAAATAAAAGGGTTGATAAGTACCCTTGCCGGCCAGCTGCGTGGCCTTGACCACATCGTTAAGGCCCAGCAGCGAGACCAGCGCCGTGGCCTTGAGAATAACCTGCCAGTTGTTGCCGATACCGGGCAGCGCGAAACGCATCATGGCCGGAAACATGATGCGGCGGAAAATCTGCGCGCCGGAAAAACCAAAGGCGGTGGCCGCTTCTATCTGGCCGCGCGGCACTGCCATAAACGCGCCGCGAAAGGTTTCGGTAAAATAGGCGCCGTAGATAAAACCGAGGGTAATGATGCCGGCCGCCATGGGGTCGATATCAATCTGGTCCATGCCGATGGCTTCGGTCAGGCTGTTCAGGGCGATTTGCAGGCCGTAGAAAATCAGCAGCATCAGCACCAGATCGGGTACGCCGCGAATGAGCGTGGTATAGCCGTCAAAAATGCCTGCCAGGGTACGGCTGCGGGAAAGTTTTGCGCCGGCGCCGATCAGGCCGATGATTACCGAGAGCACCACCGACGTAAGCGCCAGCTCAAGGGTAACCAGGGCACCGTTAATGATGAGTTGCGAATAACCATAAAGCATCGATCATATCCTGTCCTGGCGGAGGATAACAACTATTCGCCCGCGCAAGGCGCGGGCAAACACAAAATGACAGGATTAACCGCCGTACACGTCAAAATCAAAATACTGCTTGGCAAATTTATCGTAGGTGCCGTCTTTGCGCATCTCGGCAAAGGCTTTGTTCAGCGCGGCCTTCAGATCGGTTTCATCTTTACGCAGGCCCATGCCGGTGCCGACGCCGAAGAATTTATCGTCTTTAACCGCCGGACCGGCGAAGACATAGCCTTTACCGGCAGGCTGTTTCAGGAAACCTTCGCTGGCGGCCACTTCATCCTGGAACGCGGCGTCGACACGGCCGGCGGCCAGATCGGCATAGATCAGATCCTGGTTGGCATAGGCGACGACGTCAATGCCCTTCGGCGCCCAGTTGGCGTTGGCATAGGCTTCCTGGGTGGAGCCTTGCAGCACGCCGACGCGTTTACCCTTCAGGGCATCCAGGGTCGGGGTAATGGTGGTGCCGGCCTTGGCGATCAGGCGGGCATTGGCGGCATACAGCTTATCGGTAAAGTCGATTTCCTGTTCGCGTTTTTCAGTGATGGAAAGCGAGGAGATGATGGCGTCGATTTTTTTCGCTTTCAGCGAGGGGATCAGGGCGTCGAAATCACTTTCCACAAAGGTGCATTTAGCCTGGATACGTTTGCAAAGCTCTTTGGCGAGGTCAATATCAAAACCAACCAGTTCGCCGCTGGCATTTTTCGATTCGAACGGCGCATAGGTGGGATCGGTGCCGATTTTAATATTTTTGGGCACGGCGGCATACGCGCTGCCGGCAGCGGCCAGAGCAAATACCAGAGGAAGGACTTTAACCAGCTTATTCATACATTACCCTCGGAATAATTTTAATTAGGCACACACCGTGATGTTTTCAGCGGAATGAGTTGCACTTTTCGTGCCATTTCAGCGCGAGTGGCCAATAGCCCGACCACCTGCGCACAAAACCGGCTGACCTGCTTATTTACTACCCGGGCCGGGGCGAACCCGCGCCGTTTCCAGCCTGAGGGCATAGCGTCAGGGCGGGTGCCGCGGGGCGGCTGCACCATAAAAAAACACAGCCTGATCACTATTGGTGCAATGTTATCAGAACGCGCCATCAGGTTGCGTCGCTATGCTGGAAACAACCTATAAAAATGCCGGCGGCTTCACATCCCGCGAATAAATCCGGCAGGATTTTCACCGTCAGTTAGCGCCCTGCCAGCGCTGGAACAGGTCCTGCGGCAGCGCGATATCGAATTGGTCCAGCACCCGGTTGACGGTCTGGTCGACCACGTCGTGCAGGGTGACGGGACGGTGATAAAACGCCGGCACCGGCGGCATGATGACGGCGCCCATTTCCGCGGCGGCGGTCATCAGCCGCAGATGGCCCACGTGCAGCGGCGTTTCGCGCACGCCCAGCACCAGGGTGCGCCGCTCTTTTAACACCACGTCGGCCGCACGCGTGAGCAGGCTGTCGCTGTAGCTGTTGACGATGGCCGACAGGGTTTTCATTGAACAGGGCAGAATCACCATGCCGGCGGTGTGGAAGGAGCCGGAGCTGATATTGGCGGCAATGTCGCGGCAATCGTGGAACTCATCCGCCAGGGCCTGCAAATCGCGCACGCTGTAATCGGTTTCAAGGGCCAGCGTCTGGCGCGCGGCGTTGCTCAGCACCAGATGGGTTTCAATGCCGTCCAGCGCCTTGAGCACCTGCAGCAGCCTGATGCCATAAATGGCGCCGCTGGCGCCGGTAATGCCGACGATCAGTCGTTTCATGTCAGTTCTCCCTGTCGCGGACGCCGGATGGATCGGCGCCGCCCATAATAAAAACACCCGGCGCGTGTTACCGCCCGGGTGCATATATCGTCTACCGGTTAACCGCCGGGGGATCGGTGCGGGTTGCGCCCCTCACCCTTCGTTATACATCTCCAGGTTTTCGACTTCGTTTTGGCGCTGGACGGCTTTGACGTCGTCGTTGCGTAACGATTCAAGATAGTCGAGATAACGCTGGTCGACATCCTTGGTGACGTAAATACCGTTAAATACCGAGGATTCAAATTGTACCACATCCGGGTTATCTTCCCGCACCGCCGCCTCGAGGTCGCCGAGGTCCTGGAAGATCAGCGCGTCCGCGCCAATCAGCGCGCGGATTTCGTCCACTTCGCGGCCGTGGGCAATCAGTTCGGTGGCGCTTGGCATATCAATGCCGTAGACATTGGGGAAACGGATTTCCGGCGCCGCGGAGGCCAGGTAGACATTACGCGCCCCGGCTTCGCGCGCCATTTCCACGATCTGTTCGGACGTGGTGCCGCGCACGATGGAGTCGTCCACCAGCAGTACGTTTTTATCGCGGAACTCGGCGCGGTTGGCGTTGAGTTTGCGGCGTACCGATTGGCGGCGCACCTGCTGGCCGGGCATGATAAAGGTACGGCCCACGTAGCGGTTTTTTACAAAACCCTGGCGGTAAGGCAGGTTGAGGATGCGGGCGATTTCGAGCGCGATATCGCAGGATGTTTCCGGGATGGGGATCACCACGTCGATATCCAGGTCTTCCCATTCACGGGCGATTTTTTCGCCCAGTTTTTGCCCCATGCGCACGCGGGCGCTGTAGACCGAAATTTTATCGATAAAGGAATCCGGGCGGGCAAAATAGACATATTCGAACAGGCACGGATGGCTTTGGGGGTTTTCGGCGCACTGGCGGGTGAACAGTTGGCCCGCTTCAGTGATATACACCGCCTCGCCCGGCGCCACGTCGCGCAGGAACTCAAAGTCCAGCGTATCAAGCGCCACGCTTTCGGAAGCCACCATGTATTCGTTGCGTCCGTCGGCGAGGGTGCGCTTGCCGATAACCAGGGGGCGGATGCCGTTCGGATCGCGAAACGCAATCAGGCCATGGCCGATAATCATGCCGACCACGGCATAGGCGCCGCGGATCTGCTGGTGGGTGGCCGCAACCGCCGCGAAGATATCATCGGCTTCCAGCGGGTAGTCCGGGAAGCGGTCCAGTTCGCTGGCCAGGATATTCAGCAAGATTTCCGAATCGGACGTGGTATTGATATGCCGGCGTCCTTTTTCGAATAATTTTTTGCGTAATTCGTGGGCGTTGGTCAGGTTGCCGTTATGCGCCAGGGTGATGCCGAACGGGGAATTGACATAGAAGGGTTGCGCCTCGGAGGCGCTGGAACTGCCGGCGGTGGGGTAACGTACATGGCCGATGCCCATGGTCCCCTGCAAACGCTGCATGTGGCGTGCTTCAAATACATCCTTCACCAGGCCATTGGCTTTGCGCAGGCGAAAGCAATCCAATGCATCAATGGTGACGATGCCTGCGGCATCCTGCCCACGGTGCTGGAGCACCGTTAACGCGTCATAAATCGACTGGTTGACCGGCATAAATCCGGCGATACCGACAATACCGCACATAATGTCATTTCCTCATCAGCGTTACCAAAGCGTGAGATGCTTGGGTAAGAAACTCGACGTGCTTTGCAGATAGTCGAAGAACCATCTGATAATACCGCTGAATTGCGGTATAAGCTGGGACTGCTGCCAGTCCGCGCTCTGGGAGAAGCCGGTGAAGGTATCCAGGAAGAATAGCATGGCCGATACGACCAGTATGCCCCTGAGTGCGCCGAAACAGACGCCCAACACGCGGTCGGTGCCGGATAAACCGGTCCGCTCCACCAGAGAGCCAATCACGTAGTTGACGATTGCCCCGACGATCAGGGTAGCCACGAACAGCAAGGCAATCGCGATACCGTTACGAACCAGCTGATCTTCAAAGCGGGTAAAATAGATAGCAAGATAAACATAATAGTGGCTGGCCACAAAAAACGCACATGCCCATGTCACTAATGATAATGCTTCACGTATAAACCCGCGAATCAGACTTATCAGAGCAGAAAATACGATGATGCCAATAATGACGTAATCAACCCAGATCATGCATGCATCCCTTGGTCATCCGCCCCGAAGCTGGTTCGCGGCGAATTCTATCAGAAAACGAAAACGTTTGCGCAGCGGAATTCCTGCCCAAAGTTAAATAAATAACGGCGATTAAAAAAAGCCAATCGCCGCAGGAAGATAGGCCGGCGACGGCACGCTCTCCCTTTAACACGCCTTGTGCAAGGACGGTGCTAGCGGGCCTACCGCGCCATGGGGCGCTCGGTCGGGCGGGAACACCACGCCCGATTCGACCCCATTGGCACGCTCTCCCTTTAACACGCCCTGTGCAAGGACGGTGCTAGCGGGCCTGCCGCGCCATGGGGCGCTCGGTCGGGCGGGAACACCACGCCCGATTCGACCCCATTGGCACGCTCTTCCTTTAACACGCCTTGTGCAAGGACGGTGCTAGCGGGCCTACCGCGCCATGGGGCGCTCGGTCGGGCGGGAACACCACGCCCGATTCGACCCCATTGGCACGCTCTTCCTTTAACACGCCTTGTGCAAGGACGGTGCTAGCGGGCCTGCCGCGCCATGGGGCGCTCGGTCGGGCGGGAACACCACGCCCGATTCGACCCCATTGGCACGCTCTCCCTTTAACGCGCCCTGTGCAAGGACGGTGCGAGCGGGCCTGCCGCATATCTATTACCGGGGCTGGTAAGCCCGCAGCTGGCCGCTCAGGCCGCTGAGCTGGTTCATTTCAGGCAGCGAGCTTTGCAGCTTTTGCTTCGATGCGTCCGGCCCGACGAAAATGCGTGTAATCTGCCCCGCCACCGGCGTCGACGGCACGGTATAGACCCGGTAACCGGACAAGCGCAGCTTGCCGACAATTTCCGTTACCTTGGTCGCGTTTTTCAGCGCCCCGAGCTGCACTACCCAGGCTTGTCCCTGTGGCGCCTGTTCCGGGGTTTCCTTTTCCACCGGCTTAGGCGCGGCGACCGGTTTGGCTTCAGGGGCCGCGTCCGTGCGCGGCGCAACGGGTTTGGCCTCGGCGATTTCCGTGCGGGCCTCGGGTTTCGCGGCCGGCTTGGCCGGTTCCATGCGCGGCGCGGGCGCGGCGACGGGTTTGGCTTGCTCAGGTCGCGCGGTGGGTTTGACCGGCTCCTGGCGGGCGGCGGCGGTGGGTTTGGCCGGTGCGGCCTTTACCGTCTCGCGCGGCGGGGCCTTGGGCGCTGCCTTCACCGGCGGCGACGCTGGCTGCGGGGCGTCCGGCGTGTCGGAGTCGTCCGCATCCGGCGCCTGGCTGGCCTGCTCTACCGCCGCCCCCGCGCCTTCCGGCGGCTGGCTGGGCAGGGCCTGGTTGGCCTGCGGCGAGGCATCCGCCTCGTCGCTGTCGCCGGGTTTAGGCACCAGGGGAATAGCGGCAAACTCGTCCTGGTAGTGCTTTTTTTTGCCATCCAGCAGCCCGGGCAGGACAATAACCCCCAAGGCGACGATGATGATGGTTCCCACCAAGCGGTTTTGAAACTTACTCGCCACGTTCTTTCTCCGGGTCTGTTATCGCAACGATCGGCGCCACGGTATGAAATGAACCAAACACCAGCACGCAGTCATCGGCGTCGGCATCCTGCAACGCCTGTCGCCAGGCCGAGGCCACATCGTCAAATTGCCGGGCATGATCGAGATGGGCCGCCAGCTGCGCCGCGGTGGCGCCGCGCGCGTCAATCAGGGTGGCGCAATACCATTCAGCCACCTGCCCGCGCAGGCAGCCCAGGGTGCCGGCAATATCCTTGTCGGCCAGCATGCCCACCACGGCGCGCACTTTCCCCCGGATTTTCAGGGTTGCCAGCCGTTGCGCCAGATACCCGGCGGCGTGTGGATTATGCGCCACATCCAGGATGCGCAGCGGCCGTTGGCCGACGACCTGGAAACGGCCCGGCAGGGACGCCTCGGCGAGTCCCCGGCGGATGGCCTGGTCGGAGACCGGCAGGGGAAAACGCCGGAGCGCCGCAAGGGCGGTGGCGGCATTTTCCAGCGGAATCAGCGGCAGCGGCAATCCGGTCAGCGCCGACTGCTGGTCGCGCCAGTCCCAGGTATCGCCGTCCCGGCTGAAGCGCCAGTCGCGATCGCGGCAGTACAGCAGCGCGCCCACGGCGAGCGCCGTGCTGTCGATTGAGGCGGGTCGATCCGGTTCGCCGACCACAGCCGGGCGGCCCGCCCGCAGGATACCGGCTTTTTCCCGGCCGATACTCTCGCGATCCGGCCCCAGCAGTTCGGTATGATCAAGGGCGATGCTGGTGATCACCGCCACATCGGCATCAACGATATTGGTGGCATCCAGCCGCCCGCCCAGGCCGACCTCGAGCACCGCCACGTCCAGCCGTGCCTGCTTGAACAGCCAAAAGGCCGCCAGGGTGCCGAACTCGAAATAACTTAGGGAAGTGGCGCCGCGCCCCGCTTCAACCGCCGCCATGGCCGCGCTGTGCTGCGCCTCGGGCAGTTCCCGCCCCTGGATGCGCACCCGTTCGGTATAATGCAGCAGATGGGGAGAGCTGTAGACGCCGACCTTGAATCCCGCGGCCAGCAATACCGCCTCGATCAGCCGGCAGGTGGTGCCTTTGCCATTGGTGCCCGCGACGGTAATAACCCGGGGGGCGGGACGCAGCAGGGCCATATCGGCGGCGACCAGGCCTACCCGATCCAGGCCGAGGTCGATGGTCTTGGCGTGCAGGCGTTCAAGATAATGCAGCCACGCCGCCAGCGGCGAGGTGGCTTGTGGAGCAACAAGGTTTTCCATAGGCCCCGTCCTCAGACTTCGTCCGGACGCTCTTCGTGGATCGTCTCAGGCCTCGCCTCATGGGAATGTTCCGCTTCCGGCTGCGGCCTGCCGGTCATTTTGGCCAGCAGTCCCGCCAGTTTAAGGCGCATCTCCGGCCGGCGGATAATCATATCAATGGCGCCTTTCTCCAGCAGGAATTCGCTGCGCTGGAACCCGGCCGGCAGTTTTTCCCGTACCGTTTGTTCAATGACGCGCGGCCCGGCAAAACCTATCAGCGCCTTGGGTTCGGCGATATTCAAATCGCCGAGCATGGCGAGACTTGCGGATACGCCGCCCATGGTCGGATCGGTAAGCACCGAAATATAAGGCAAACGGCGCGCGCGCAGCTTCGCCAGCGCGGCGCTGGTTTTCGCCATCTGCATCAGCGATATCAGCGCTTCCTGCATACGGGCGCCGCCGCTGGCGGAAAAGCAGACCAGCGGGCATTCGTCTTCCAGCGCCTGCTCGACGGCACGGACAAAACGCGCCCCGACCACCGACGACATAGAGCCGCCGATAAAGGCGAATTCAAAAGACGCCGCGACCACCGGCATAGCGTATAGGGTGCCTTTCATTACCACCAGCGCGTCTTTTTCATCGGTGGCCTTTTGCGCCGCCGCCAGGCGATCTTTGTATTTTTTCGAGTCCTTGAACTTCAGGATATCCCGGGGTTCCAGCTCGCTGCCCAACTCCACCTCGCTGCCTTTATCCAAAAAGGCATGCAGGCGGGCGCGGGCGGTCATGCGCATATGATGATCGCATTTGGGGCAGACCTCGAGGTTGCGCTCAAGCTCGGCACGGTAGAGTACCTGCCCGCAGCTATCACACTTGGTCCATACGCCTTCGGGGATATTCGCCCTGCGCGCCGGGGTGATAGTGCTCTTGTTAAGTATTCGTTCAATCCAGCTCATCGATAACCTTTCTGTTTGAACCTGGCAAGCGCCAGTCCGCTATTCATACCTTGGCCGCGGCGCGGCAGGACGTCCGTCGTTGTCTTGCCGCCGCCTTATTCAACGCGCCTGGACGGCGCGATGAAGAGCCTTTGAAAATGTCGCCCATTAAACCATAACCGCCAACGAGTTGGGATAGAAAACTCTGCCCGTCGCTCACAAATCATCCATGGCGCGGACAAATCCCGCGCGTTTATCTGCGGGCGGCGGCGCGCCTGTGGCGCCATACCTCAATCACCCCGGGCAGGATAGACAGCAGAATGATGGCGACAATCAATAATTTCAAGTTTTCCTGCACCACCGGCAGATCGCCGAACAGGTAACCGGCATAGGTAAACAGGACTACCCATATGACGCCGCCGGTAATATTGAACAGGGCGAAATGGCGATAGGACATATGTCCCATGCCGGCGACGAAGGGCGCGAACGTCCTGACAATCGGCACAAACCGGGCCAGGATAATGGTTTTACCACCGTGACGCGCGTAGAACTGGTGGGTCTTGTCCAGGTAGCTGCGGCGGAAAATCCTGGAATGGGGATTACTGAACAGTTTTTCACCGAACAGCCGCCCGATGGTGTAGTTGACCGCATCGCCCAATATCGCGGCGGCGGCCATCAGCAGCGCCATCAGATGCACATCCAGGCTGTTGCTCGGCAAAGCCGCCAGCGCGCCCGCGACAAACAGCAGCGAATCGCCGGGCAGGAAGGGCGTCACCACCAGACCGGTTTCACAAAACAGAATGAGAAACAGGATGGCGTAGACCCAGATGCCGTACTGCGCCACCAATTCCGCCAGATGGACGTCAATATGCAGAATAAAATCAATAATAAATCTTATAAATTCCATGTTCAGAATTCCGGAAGCGCAAATGATATGTTCAGTACCGTCAATCCAGCAGGAATAACGGTCCCATGGGAGGATACGGCAAATCGAACTGGCCAGGGTAGTCCACCGCCACCAGATAAAGCCCTTCCGCCCTGGCAGTAGCGGCGGCCAGGGCGCGATCCCGTGCTTCCAGTAATTCGTTCATCCACTCCAGCGGACGGTTGCCGCAGCCTATTTCCATCAGGCTGCCCACGATATTACGCACCATATGATGCAGGAAAGCGTTGGCCTTGATATCCACCACGATATAAGCGCCGTGGCGCGTGACCTGCAGATGTTTTAGATTGCGCCAGGGCGTGCGCGACTGGCACTGCAGGGCGCGGAACGATGTAAAATCATGTTCGCCCAGCAGACATTGCCCCGCCCGCTCCATGATATCCGCATCCAGCTGATGGTAATAATGCGTCACGCCCCGGGATAAAATTGCCGGGCGATAAGGATGATTATAGATAATATAGCGGTAACGACGCGCCGTGGCGCTAAAACGCGCGTGAAATTCGCCCGCGACGGCGCGGACCCAGCGCACCGCCACGTCCGGCGGCAGGTTGGCGTTAACGCCCAGGGTCCAGGCGGAGTCTTCGCGCCGCGCGCCGGTGTCGAAATGCACCACCTGGCCGGTGGCGTGCACTCCCGCGTCGGTACGCCCGGCGCACTGCACCGCGATCGGCTCGTTGGCGACTTTGGATAAGGCCTGCTCCAGGCAAGACTGGACGCTGACGACTTCCGACTGGCGCTGCCAGCCGTAGAAACGGCTGCCGTCATATTCAATGCCCAGCGCTATCCTGGACGTTGCCGGCTGACCGGCGAATACTTCCCGGGACATTAATAAAAGTACTCCGCCACCAGCAGCTCCGCGGTCAGCAACGCCATCAGCGCGCCGCCGAAGCGGACATTATCCGCCACCGACCAGAATTGCAGCAGATCCGGCATGCCGTAATCGTTGCGCAGGCAGCCGATGCTAAGGTGCGCCTGTCCCGAGGCATCCTCCACCTGGGTGGGATACTCCCCTTCCTCGCTGACATTGATGCTTTCGCCCGCCGTTAACGCGTCGCGCGCTTCCTCAGGGCCCATCGGCCGCTGGGTTTCCAGATGCACCATCTGGGCGTGGCCGTAAAATACCGGGGCCTGGACGCTGCTGACCGCAATCGGCAATCCCTCGTCCTGCAGAACCTTGCGCACTTCATCCACCAGGCGCCGCTCAACCTGGACGCTGCCCAGTTCGTCCGCCACCAGAGGCAACATATTAAACGCCAACTGGCGGCTGAAGAAGCCCGGCTCGGTGGGCAGGCCGTTCAGCAGCCTGGCGCTTTGGCCCGCCAACGCGTCCACCGCCGCCTTGCCCTGGCCGGAAGCGGAGAGCAGGTTGACGACATGCAGCCGGGCGATGCCGGCCAGGTCGGTAAGCGGCCTCACCGCCAGCAGCAGCTGGCTGGTCAGGCTGTCGGCGACCGCCACCAGGTTGCGGTTGCGATAATCCGCCAGCACCGCGTCATTGACGCCGGGCACCACCAGCGGCACGTCCGGCTCCAGTGCGAACAGGCCGCTGGAATCGATAACCACGCAGCCCGCGGCGGCGGCGGGTTCAGCATAAAGCGCGCTGGCGCCGCTGCCCGCCACGAAAAAAGCCAGTTGCGCCTGAGTCCAGTCAAACTGCGCGGCGTCGGCGACCAGGATACTTTTGCCGTCGTAACGCAGGGTTTCACCGGCGCTGCGCTCGCTGGCCAGTAAAAACAGTTCACCTACCGGGAACTGCCGCTCTTGCAGCAATTCCAGCAGCGCCGTACCGACCGCGCCTGTTGCGCCCAAAAGGGCGATATTCCAGCCGTCAGACATAACAACTCTCCAAAGCAATGCATCATCGGGGCGGGGAGGCAGAGCCTGCCCGCGCAATAAGGTTATACCAGCCATACTTCACGTTAGGGTATAGGTACGGTCGGGTGTCTAGCGGGCGCCGGCCAGCAGGGCGTTAAAACCGAGTTCGCGCAGCGTCGCCGCCGCCGCGGCGTCATCGCTTTCAACACACAGCGACGACCATTCGCGTCGGTCATGGTACTGCCTGCGCAGCCGGTCGAATTCTCCCGGCATGGCCGCCACCCGGCGCAGGGACGCATCATCGCGGCGCACATCATACACCAGATGGACCAACTGGCGGAGCATCGCCTCGTCAAGGCCGCCGTGCAACCGTACCCGCTCTACCGACGGCCGGGGCAACAGCTCGCCGAGCGGCGCCCGCAGCGGCGTGCCGAGAAAAGCGCTGTATGCCTCGAAAACCTGGGTGGTGCCGCGCGCCTTGCCTTCGAGCGTATAGCCGGCAATATGCGGCGTGCCGATATCGACACGAGACAGCAGCGATGGCGACAGCGCCGGCTCCGGTTCCCAGACATCAAGCACGGCGCGCATTTTTTTCCCGTGCTCCAGGGCGGCCAGCAGCGCGGCGTTATCCACCACCGCGCCGCGGCAGGCATTGATTAAAATACGGCCGTCGGGCAGCGCCGCCAGCAGTTCCGCATCCACCTGATGCCAGGTGCGATAAGGCCCGGACATGTTCAAGGGGGTATGGAACGTCAGCACGTCCGCCTCGCGCACCAGGGTTGCCAGCGGATGGAAATCCCCGTCATCGCCCCGATCGGCGCGCGGAGGATCGCACAACAGGGTGCGGATGCCCAGCGCCTTAAGGCGGCGATCGAGCCGCCCACCCACGTTGCCTGCGCCGATAATGCCGACGGTTTTATCACGCAGGGAAAAGCCGTCGCGCTCCGCCAGCATCAGCAGGGAGGAAAAAACATACTCCACCACCGCGACGGCATTACAACCCGGCGCGGCGGAAAAAGCGATGCCGGCCTGCTCCAGCCAGGCTTCATCCACATGATCGGTGCCCGCGGTCGCCGTGCCGACGAATTTCACGCCGCTGCCGGCCAGGAGCCCGGCGTTAACCTGAGTGACCGAGCGCACCATCAGCGCATCGGCGCCCGCAAGCGCTGCGGCCGACAGCTGGCGTCCGGCAACCGGCACGACCTCGCCCAACCGGCTGAACAATTCGTGGGCATAGGGCATGTTTTCATCGACCAGTATTTTCACATCCGACTCCGGAAGCCAGCGGCCTGCGTGTTAAAAAGGGGGAATATTTTGCCACCGAACGGGGAAAAATCCCAATGCTATCGCGCACGGGATTGGCACAACATATTAATACCGTATTATTATTGCCCGCTTATGTTTAGGATGCCCTAAGAAAAACCCTTTTATCCGCCAGGCTACTCTGAGAACCGTATCATGGCGGATTGACGTTAAAAGGACCGTCGCATGACTATTTTTTATCCCCTGCTGGCCGTGCTGATCTGGTCGGTCAACGCCATCGTCAGCAAAATGTCCGCCAGCGCCATCGACCCGGCGGCGATTTCCTTTTACCGTTGGCTGGTGGCCCTGGTGATACTGACGCCCTTTGTCCTGCCCGGCGTGCTGCGCAACCGCCGCGTCGTGCGCGCCCAGGGCTGGCGCCTGCTGGTGCTTGGCCTGCTGGGCATGGTGTTGTACCAAAGCCTGGCTTATTATGCCGCGCACAGCGTGAGCGCACTGTTTATGGGGATACTGAATTCGCTGATTCCGCTGCTGACGGTGCTATTGAGTATCCTGCTGCTGCGCGCCGTGCCGACGCTGGGCGTCTTGCTGGGCACCCTGCTCTCGTTCGGCGGCCTGGTCTGGCTGGTCAGCGCGGGGCATCCGCGGGTGCTGCTGAGCCACGGCATGGGCGGCGGCGAGCTGATGATGATAGGCGCATCCGCGTCCTATGCCCTGTACGGGGTACTGACCCGGCGCTGGACGATACCGCTGCCCAATTGGCAATCGCTTTATATCCAGGTGGCGTTCGGCGTGCTGCTCCTGCTGCCGGGGTTCCTGCTGGCGCCGGACGTTGGCCTGACCGCGCGCAATATTCCGCTGGTGATCTTTGCCGGTATCGCCGCGTCCCTGATCGCGCCTTACCTGTGGATCCAGGGGGTAATGCGGCTGGGTGCCAATACCGCGTCGATATTTATGAACCTGGCGCCGCTGTTTACCGCCGCCATCGCGGTACTTTTTTTACATGAGCGACTGCACAGCTATCACGTCGTCGGCGGTGGGATTACACTGTTGGGAGTTATATTGGCACAACGGCTGCGCATTCCCCTGATACGCAGGCCAGGTAAAGAGCAGAAAATGCCTTCCTGACGCGTGCCGCTACCGCAAGCCACGGCGGCTTGTTATCATTCGCCGCATTGTTGATCTGAGCGCACGATGCCATAACGCAGTTGCTATGGCCGGGCTGGACGACAGCGCCCTATGCTAAAGGATGAGTCATATGCAACCTGTAAGTGGCCCCGGTACACCTTTACAGGGCGATCCGCCCCATGGCGCCGCGGGCAGCGCACCTTTAGGGCCGGAGAGTGAAAAGCCGCTGACCACGGCGCAACGCACCGCCCTGGAACGTCTGATTATCAAGATCATGGCGTTAAGCAACAGCAAGGCCCCGGAGATCTGGGCCGCATTGCGCCATCAATTGAATATCGCCAACGACGGCGAGCTGACGGCGGGCCATTTCCAGCCCGCCGAACAGCTGCTGCAAACCAGGCTGGGCCAGGCACAGCAAACCCACGCCGGGCGCCAGCTTATGCAACAGCTCACCGAACTGCTGCCCCAGGGTAACAACCGCCAGGCGGTCAGTGATTTTATTCGCCGGGAATATGGTCATACCGTGCTAAGCCAGCTTGGCCCCGAGCAGTTGCTGCAGGTGGTGGCGTTACTGCAAAACGGCCAGCTGAATATCCCGCAGCCACAGCAGTCCGCCATTACCGATCGCACGCTGTTGCCGGCCGAACATCATGCCCTGAACCAGCAGATTACCCGCCTGGCGGCGGTCACCGGCGAATCCCCGGCGGAAATCTGGCAAAGCGTGATGACCATGATGGGCCTGAAAGCGGGCGATCCTATCCCGGCGCGCCATTTCCAGCTGCTGATGCAATTTCTGCAGGGACATATGACGCTGTCGCAGCAGGCCTCCCCTACCCTGGCATCGGTGCAGGCCACCCTGAAACAGCCGACCAATAGCGATGAACAGCAGGCAATAGAAGCGTACTGCCAACAGCATTTCAACGCGCTGCCCCAGAGCGTGCTGACGCCGGCGCAGGTGGGCGCGGTAATGCAGTTCCTGTTTATCTATCGCCTTACCCGCACGCAAAGCCAGCATCAAACCCCCGACCCCCGTCTGCTGCAGCCGGCCATGAGCCCGCTTATCGCCACCGAACCGATGACGCCGGCGGCAAAAACCATCCGCTCGCGCTGGATCATGGCGATTGCCGTGGCCGGAGTCCTGTTGCTGATCTGGATCCTGATCTGAGCTGATTGGCCGACAAAAAAACCATCCTGCATGCGGACACGCCGGCAGGATGGTTTTTTAATTACGGTCAGGGAGAGGATATTCCCGCATGCCCGATAGACGTTGCCTAACGCACGCCCAAGGGCATCGGCCCGTTAGAGATACTTGCGCATGACCAGGGTGGCGTTGGTGCCGCCGAACCCGAAACTGTTGGTCATTACCGTGGTCAGCCGCCGCTCGGTGGGTGCGGTGATGACATTCATGCCTTCGGCCTGCGGATCGAGCTCATCGATATTAATGCTCGGCGCGATGAAGTTATGCTCCAGCATCAGCAGGGTATAGATGGTTTCATGCACCCCCGCCGCGCCCAGGGAGTGGCCGGTCATGGCTTTGGTGGAGGAAAACGCCGGCTGCTGGCTGCCGAAGGTTTCACGGATGGCCCACAGTTCCTTGACATCGCCCACCGGCGTGGAGGTGCCGTGTACGTTGAGGTAATCGATCGGGGTATCGACGTCTTTCAGCGCCATCTGCATGCAGCGGATAGCCCCTTCCCCGGAAGGCGCCACCATGTCGGCGCCGTCGGAGTTGGCGCCGTACCCGATAATTTCGCCATAGATATGCGCGCCGCGCGCCAGCGCGTGTTCCAATTCTTCCACCACGACGATACCGCCGCCGCCGGCGATGACAAAACCGTCGCGGTTGACGTCATAGGTACGGGACGCCCTGGCCGGGGTCTCGTTATAGCGGGTAGACAGCGCGCCCATGGCGTCGAATTCGCAGGCCATTTCCCAGCACAATTCCTCGCCGCCGCCGGCAAACACCACGTCCTGCTTGCCCAGTTGGATCATTTCCACCGCGTTGCCGATACAGTGCGCGGAGGTGGAGCAGGCGGAGCTGATGGAATAGTTGACGCCACGGATTTTAAACGGCGTCGCCAGGCAGGCGGACACGCCGGAAGCCATGGCCTTGGTGACCATATAGGGGCCGACGCCGCGCAGGCCGCGCGCGCGCATGCCGTCGGAACCGGCAACCTGGTTGCGCGGCGAGCCGCCGCCGGAACCGACGATGAGGCCGGTGCGATCGTTGGAAACCTGCTCGGGGCTTAGCCCGGAATCCTGGATAGCCTGCTCCATGGAAAGGTAGGCATAAATGGAGGCATCACTCATGAAGCGCGCAATTTTACGATCGATCAGCCCGTTAGTATCAAGTTTAATATCCCCCCACACATGGCTGCGCATACCGGAATCTTTCAATTCCTGGGAAAAAGTGATTCCGGAGCGGCCTTGTTGCAGAGATGCCAGGACTTCTTTCTGGTCATTACCAATACTCGATAAGATCCCCAGGCCGGTAATCACTGCACGTTTCATTTAATACCTCTTGTATTTATATATAAGATTCTGTGACGCACTTTAGCGTACAGTTGTACGCTGAACAAGTCCGATCAGACGAAGTTTGCAAAATTTGCGCCGCAAAGCACACCTCGTTAAAATCTCAACATTTCTTGACAAAAGAGTCTTACGCCGTGAATCGCGCGCCTATCTGCAACGCCATCCTTAATTGGAATGAAGACGGTACACCTGTATCCCGACAGTTTGATGACATCTACTTTTCCAGCCAGGATGGACTGGAAGAAACCCGCTATGTTTTTTTAGCCGGCAACGGACTGCCGGAGCGGTTTGCACAACATACGCGGGCATCGTTGGTGGTGGCGGAAAACGGCTTCGGCACCGGACTTAACTTTCTGGCGCTGTGGCAGGCCTTTGACCAGTTCAGACGGCGGCGGCCCGACGCGCCGCTGCGACGCCTGCACTTTATCAGCTTCGAGCAGTTCCCCCTGAAAATCGAGGATATGGCGCAGGCCCATGCGCGCTGGCCGGAGCTGGCCGGCTATGCCGCCGGGCTGCGCAGCCTTTGGCCGTTGCCGACGCCCGGTTGCCACCGGCTGATCCTGGCGGACGGCGCCGTCACGGTGGATTTATGGTATGGCGAGATCAACGCGTTGCTGCCGCTTCTGGACGACAGCCTGTCCGGCCGGGTGGATGCCTGGTTCCTGGACGGCTTCGCCCCGGCGAAAAACGCCGGCATGTGGAGCGAAGCCTTGTTTCACGCCATGGTGCGATTCGCCGCGCCGCAGGGGACCTTCGCCACCTTTACCGCCGCGGGATTTGTGCGGCGCGGCCTGCGCCAGGCGGGATTTACCGTCCTTAAGCCGCCGGGTTTCGGCCGCAAGCGGGAAATGCTGGCCGGCAGCCTGGCCGCGCCGCTGGCGACAGCGCCGCGCGCGCCCTGGTACGTCCGGCGCCCCGCGCGCGACCCGCTTGAGGTGGCGATTATCGGCGGGGGAATTGCCGGCGCCCTGGCGGCGGAGGCCCTGCAGCGCCGCGGGTCGCGGGTGACTCTTTATTGCGCCGATAGCGGCCCGGCCCAGGGGGCGTCAGGCAATCGCCAGGGCGCCTTATATCCACTGCTGAATAATGAGGATGACGAGCTGGCGCAGTTTTTTGCTATCGCTTTTCCTTTCGCGCACCACTATTACCAGGAGTGCGCACGCCAGGGGGTCATCTTTGAGCACCAGTGGTGCGGCGTCACGCAACTGGCCTATGACGACCGATCCCGGCGCAAGCTGCGGCAAATCCTGGCCACGGACTGGCCCGCGCAGCTCATCAGCGCGGTGGCCTGCGAAGACATGCCCGCGCTGACCGGGCTTGCCACCGGCAGCGGCGGGGTCACCTATCCGCTGGGAGGCTGGCTCAACCCCGCCCAATTCACCGCCGGCATCATCGCGCGCGCGCAGTCCCGCGGCATGGCGGTGCACTACGGCCATGAGGTGCGGGGATTAAACGCCGGCGCGGACGATTGGTTGCTGGATTTCGGCGCGGGGCGCCAGGCCCGCCATGCCACGGTGGTGCTGGCCGCCGGGCACCGCATGCTGCAATGGCCTATTACCGCCCGGCTGCCGTTGACCAGCGTGCGCGGGCAGGTCAGCTATGTTGCCGACCAGCCGGCGCTGCGGACCTTGAAGCAGGTGCTGTGTTATGACGGTTACCTGACGCCCGCAAGCCCCGGCTTTCGCTCCCACTGTCTGGGCGCCAGCGCCCGGCGCGACGACGAGGACGTGACTTACCGCCCCGATGAGCAGCGGGCCAACCGCGACCGGTTAATCGCCTGCCTGCCCGGGCAATCCTGGGCACAGTGCGTTGATGTCAGCGCCGGCGAGGCACGCGCCAGCATACGCAGCAGCGCCAGGGATCATCTGCCCATGCTCGGCGGCGTGCCGGATTTTGCCGCCACCCAACGCGCGTATGGCGATCTGCCCGGACGCCTGCTGGCCGGCGAGGCGGTGGCGGACGCGCCGGTGTATGCCAATCTGTTTATGCTGGGCGGCCTGGGGTCGCGCGGTTTATGCACCGCCCCCTTGGCGGCGGAGATCCTGGCCGGCCAGATATTCGGCGAGCCACTGCCGCTAAGCCTGGCGCAGTCGGCGGCATTAAGTCCCAATCGTTTTTGGCTGCGTAAAGTGTTAAAGGGGCGTGAAATATAAATCCACTTCGGTAAAAGAAGATATTATATTCACCCGGTTAAATGAATACTGATATTTCTCTGGGTGAATGATATTTACCAAAATAGAAATTATCCTGCGGATGAATCCATGATTAAAACCCCACCCAAAACTCATACCCATTCTGCCGGGGACCGGTTTTACGCCGGGCGCAGGCGGTTAAAATGGCGACTGTTGTTATACCTATTACACCTCTGAGAAATGAATGCTTTTACAATTGGTATGATATCTTGTGCGTAATCCTCCTTTATAGTGTGATCAATATCACATTTAAGCGTCCATAGAATGTTGATTCTACCCGTGGGATGATTTTTCTCCAAAAGTTAAAGGACCAATAACTATAACCGCAAGAATAATCATAACGTATTGATTTTTAATATTTTATTTTATTAATTTTCATAAAATCGCACCTACCTGGATGCATGCGATTTGTGATAATAATCTCATTTAACAAAAATCATAATGCTCATACATAAATTTACAATAGTTGCAGTTGTTAATAATCCATAAAATGGCGGCGCTAAAAAGATGATTTTTCATTTAACTGGAGATGAATGATGATAAGAATAAAAAAACTCACGGTTTGGCAAAAAATGGGTTTTGGCATGGGAGATGCCGCATGTGGCATCGTTTATTCGTCGGTAACCATGTTTCTGACTTATTTTTACACGGATATATATGGTATATCAGCGGCCGCGGTCGGCATTATGTTCCTGGTAACCCGTATTTTAGATGCAGTATCGGATCCGCTGACAGGCTTATTAGCGGATCGGGTACGCACCCGATGGGGACATTTCCGGCCCTGGCTGGTATGGTTTGCCGTTCCATATGCCGTTATTGCGGTGCTCACTTTTACCACGCCCGAACTCACCGGCACCGGCAAACTAGTCTATGCCTATATTACCTATACGCTGTTAATGCTGTTCTATACCTTTATCAATATTCCTTATTGCTCTCTCGGCGGGGTCATCACTTCGGATGAAAAAGATCGCCTTTCCGCCCAATCCTATCGTTTTACCATTTCATCGGCGGCGGGTTTGGTGGTTTCCATCGGCACATTATGGCTGGTGGACTGGTTCGGCAAAGGAAATAAACAACTGGGCTATCAATGTACGATGGCGGTCATGGGTGTCCTCGCGGTCATTATGCTGTTTATCTGTTTTTTTACTACCCAGGAACAAATCAACCCGCAGGCACGCGGCAATGAAACCGTATTAAGCGATCTAAAAAATCTGCTATCCAACGATCAGTGGCGCATCGTGGCCATCATCACGTTCTTTTCCAGCATGGCCGGCGTCATGCGCAGCGCCGCCACGCTCTATTACGCCACTTACCTAATGCTTGATCCGCAGCATTCCGACCTGACAGGCACGGCGATGAAAACGGCGTTTATTACCACCAGCGTCGTAGGCACCATTCTCGGCGCAATGGCAGCCGGCTTTTTCGCTAAACGCTTTAATGCGGTCAGCATGTTTAAAAACATTAATTTACTGTTGGTTCTCACCGGCGTGATTATGTTCTTTATGCCGCCGAAATGGCTAAGCGTCGTGTTCCCGCTTTATTTCCTGATTGGCTTTTTCCATCAAATGTATCAGCCCTTTAAATGGAATATGATGGCCAATGCCGCGGATTACGGTGAATGGAAAACCGGCCGGCGCATAACCGCCCTTTCTTTCTCCGGCAATTTGTTCGCGCTGAAACTGGGCATGGCGGTGGCGGGCGCGCTGGTGGGATTTTCCCTGGGTTGGTTTGGCTACCAGGCCGGATCGACGACACAAAGCGCTCTGGCCACCACCGGCATCATCGGTTTGCTGACCGTCGGCCCCAGCCTGTCTTACCTGGTCTTATATTGGCTGACCCGTTTCTATAAGCTCGATGATAAAACCATGGCAAATATCCAGGCGGACCTGGCGCAGCGCCAGCTGATACCGCAGGCCGCGGCCGGCGATATCATTATTACCGGTGACGAGCCGCTGGCGAATCGCCTTTAATGGGCGGTACTGCGTCGCGGCGACATTTATCTTCGTCAAAGGACATTAATCATGCATGACAATGAGCTTTCCCCGTGGCGCCCCGATCGGGGTGACGGAACTTATCAGAATCCAGTGCTACATGCCGATTATTCGGACCCGGACATTGTACGCGTCGGAGATGATTTTTATCTGGTGGCCTCCAGTTTTAATCATATGCCCGGGCTGCCGATCCTGCACTCCACCGACCTGGTCAACTGGCAAATCGTTAACCATGTATTACCGTGCCTGGCATTGCCGGGGTATGACGCCTTTCAGCCGGGGAAAGGAGTTTGGGCGCCAAGCATCCGCTATCACGCCGGCCTGTTTTGGGTGTTTTTCAGCACACCTGACGAGGGCATTTTTATGTGCCGAACAACCGACCCGCTGGGAGAATGGTCAGCGCCGCACTGTCTGAAACAGGCTAAAGGCTGGATCGATCCCTGCCCCTTCTGGGACGACGACGGCCGGGCATGGTTGGTTCATGCCTTTGCTTATAGCCGTAGCGGCATAAAACATCGGCTGCAGCTGTGCGCCATGTCGCCGGATGGCCAGACCCTGCTGGACGAAGGACAAGCGCTTTATGACGGCAGCGCCGACTTGCCGACCCTTGAAGGGCCTAAACTGTACAAGCGCCACGGCTGGTATTATATCTTCGCCCCGGCCGGCGGCGTGGCCACCGGCTGGCAGGCGGTGCTGCGCGCGCGCAGCATCCAGGGTCCTTATGAAGCAAGAAAAATCTTGAGCCAGGGCAATACCGCAGTCAACGGTCCGCATCAGGGCGGCTGGGTGGAGCTTGATAATGGCGAAAGCTGGTTTATGCATTTTCAGGACGCCGGGACCTATGGCCGCCTGGTTCATCTGCAACCCCTGCGCTGGGTGGATGACTGGCCGGTGATCGCCTGCGGCGAACCCGTGGAACGTTGGGTAAAACCTGCAACCGCTCTTTCCCGCGCGCCCTGTGAACCGCGCACGTCGGATGATTTCTTATCGGCCCGTCCGGGCTTGCAATGGCAGTGGCAGGCCAATCCCCAGCCCTACTGGGCGAGCCTGGATAACCGGGGCCTCCACTTAGCCTGCGAACACCTGCCGCTGCGCGACGGCCAGCCTTCGCTCTATGATGCTGCCAATCTCTTGCTGCAGAAATTCCCCGCCCGGGAATTTACCCTTACCACCCGCATGACGGCGGACCTACGCCATGACGGCGAGCAGGCCGGCATTATTATCTATGGCGAACGTTACGCCGCCCTCAGTGTGCAGCGGTCCCAAGGCCGGTATTGCCTGACCTGGGATACAGGCTGGCGGGGCGATGGCGGCGAGGTCAATATCTCCAAGCGCGACCTGGTACCCTGGCCGGACGCCACGCCGCTCTATTTGCGCATTACCGTCAGGCGGGATGCCATCTGTACGTTTTCCTACGGCGCTGATGGCCAGGCTTTTACCTTGCTGCCCACCGCATTTGCCGCCGGTCCGGGGAAATGGGTAGGAGCAAAAGCCGGTTTGTTTGCCGTGGCGCGCAATAAAGGAGACGGCCAGGCCGGCACGGCCAATTTTTCATTCTTTACCGTTAGCGCGGCGGTTTAACGCGCCACCTTAAGTTCAAGCAGCATGATGCGAAGGGGGAGAACGTTAATTTCTCCCTCTCAGGGGAACTATTGTTTTAAAACGCAGCAACTCCAATAATCATTATATGAGAAAATAAACAATGAATAAAACAATGGCAGCAACTGTGATTATTCTCGCCGCGCCTTATCTGTCGGCAGCGGAAATTTATAATAAGGATGCTAACAAGCTCGATTTTTACGGCAGTGTGCAAGCGCGGCATTATTTTAGTAATTACACTGGCAGCGATGGTGATAACAGTTATATCCGCTTCGGATTCAAAGGGCAGACCCAGATTAATGACCAGCTTACTGGTTATGGTCAATGGGAATATAATGTTCAGACCAATCACACCGAGGGCGGCAGTGACGCCTTATCGGGCAATAAAACCCGCCTGGGCTTTGCTGGCCTGAAATGGAGCAATTTTGGCTCTCTGGATTATGGACGGAATTGGGGGGTGCTGTATGACGTCGCTTCCATCACAGATATTGCGGCGATATTTGACGATTTGACCTACAGTTATTCAGACAGTTTTATGAGCGGTCGTTCAACCGGCCTCTTGACCTATCGTAATAACAATTTTTTCGGTCTGGCCGATGGATTGAAATTTGCGGTGCAATACCAAGGTGCCAATGATGAAAACTCTAACGACGCACGCATGGCGACCAAGGCGAATGGTGATGGTTACGGTTTTTCTTCCTCTTATACTTTTGACTGGGGCGGTGCCATACTGGGCGCGTATTCAGTGTCCAATCGCACCAAGGCGCAGCAACAACTTGCCTATGGCCGGGGCGACAAAGCGGAAAATTGGGCTACGGGCCTAAAATATAATGCCCACAGCCTGTACCTGGCCACGCTTTATTCCGAAACGCACAATATGGCGCCCATAGGTTCTATCGGCATGGCCAATAAGGCACAGAATATGGAGGCGGTGGCACAATATCTGTTCGATTTCGGCCTACAGCCGGAAATAGGTTATTTTCAATCGAAAGGCAAACAGATCGAGGGTTATGGAGATGTTGACCTGATCAAATACGCCGATCTGGGCCTGACCTATTTCTTCAATAAAAACATGTCGGTCTATGCAGACTATAAAATCAACTTGTTAAAAGATGATAATCCAATGTCCATCGCGGCCGATGATGTCTTCGGCCTGGGGCTCAGCTACCGGTTTTAACCGTTTTCATGTTTTATGCCGCCGGTCGTGCCCAAAGCACGGCCGGTTTTTTGCCCCGCCCTCCGGCGGCTAGAACACCATATTCACCCTGCCCCACAGGGTCCTGCCCGGCTCGGTAATCGGCCTATCGGCCGCGTAGCCGAAGCCGCTGTTGCCCGCCAGGTTGAGGTGCTCGCTGTAGCGCTTGTCGAGGATATTGTCGACGCCGCTGCTGAGCTTGATGCCTTTGGTTAATCTGTAGGCCACATTGGCCGACAGGACGCCGAAGCCGGGGCTGGCGGCAAAATCCTTACCCGCCGCATTGCCCTGGTTGGCGGCGATGCGGCGCTGGGCGCTGACCACGCGCCATAGCGCGGTGCTGCTAAAGCGTTGCCGTTCATAGGTCAGGCCGGCACGGGCGTCCAGCGGCGGCATCTGCGGCAACGGACGCCCGTCGCGGGTATTTTTGCCCCACGACCAGGCAAGGCTGGCGTCGGTTTTCCAGTGTTCGGCCAGCCGATACCCCATGCCCAGCTCCGCGCCCATGATATGGGCGCTGATATTGACCGCCTGGCTGCCGTAGGCATTGTTCGGGTCGTATTTGACTAAAATAAAATCATCCACCCGTCCGGCATAACCGGACAGCCACCCGTTAAAACCGCCATTCACGTAGTGCCAGCCGGCATCGATCTGGGTGGTTTTTTCACTTTTCAGCGCGGCAAAGGGATCGGATCCCGGCCGCGGTCCGGCTTTGGGTTTGAATAATTCCCAATAATCCGGAAAACGTTCGGTATAACCTATGCCCGCATACCACAGCAGCGGCGCGCTCAGCTGCTGCTCGTAACGGATAAAGCCCGCGGGCAGGATTGCGGCGCGCGACCGCGACCCAGTATCATCGTATTTGTCCGCCAGGCTGCGATCGAGGCGCGCGCCGCCGATAATACGGTTATGCCCGGAGGCATGCCAGGTCAGCTCGCTGAACACGCCGTAATCCTGAAAACGCGCATCCCGGTCCCAGCCGGTGCTTTTTTTGACGCGATGTGTGTTGGTTTGCATGTCCGTGCCGGACTGCAGCTGGAAATCGGTCCACAGCCAGGTGCCGGCGGCGCGCCCCCCCAGGGTGCGGCGATCCGGGTTACTGCGCCGGGCGGCGTTTGGCGGCCCCTGGCGTGCGCGCATCGTGCAGCAACGGGCGGCGGCCGGCTGCTGCACGGGAGAGCGCAGGCTGGTGTTGTCCATGACATGATTGGCATAGCTGTAGTAGAGCTGGGCCTCGACCCGGTCCAGCACATCACCGATACCGGTTTTCTCAAAGCGCGCGCCCAGGCTTTCGCGTTTGATTTGCGCGCCGTCCATGCCCCGGCCCGCATAACTGGCCTCGCCGTTGCCGCGGCCCAGGGTCAGCTCCATCCGGGTGGCGTCATCCGGCGTCCAGCCCAGCGCCAGGTCGCCGTTCCATTTATCCCAGCGCGAGGGCACGCGGCGTCCCGCGCCGTCGCGATAGTCGCCGGCGCGGGACTGGTTGGCGGACAGTTGCATATAGCCCAGCGCATTGCCCACGGCGGCCTGGACAGTTTCATCCCGGCGCCCGTTGGATCCCGCCAGCAGGCCAAGCTGGGTTTTTACGCCGGCCTTATCGAAATGCGGAAAGACGCGTTCGAAACGCAGGGTGCCCGCCGAGGAGCCCGGCCCCCACAGAACGGTTTGCGGGCCTTTGACCAGGGTCAGGACATCATAGCTTTCCGGGGAGATATAGGCGGTCGGCGCATCCATGCGGCTTGGGCAGGTACCGAGGATTTCCGCGCCGTCGGCGAGTATTTTCAGCCTGGATCCGAACATGCCGCGAAAAACCGGATCGCCGTTGGTGCCGCCGTTGCGGATCTGGGCGAAGCCGGGAATGGTTTTAAGGTAACCGGCGCCATCGCTGGCCGGCAACGGCTGGCGCGGCGTCTTGGGGGACGTGACGACGGTCAGCGGGGAATGCAATGGCGCGGTTACCGTTATCACATCGCTGTCGGCGATGACCGGCGGCGCGGCGGCGGACGGCGCGGGCACAGTATGGGCGACGGCGTGGTGGGCCGCCACCAGGGTAAATAACGGTATCAGGCCGGTCAGACGGCGCGGCGGACAGGTGTCTTTAGGGTGTATGGGGTAGCCAGACATCATCGTTCCTTGTGATTGAGTTTCTGCTTCCTGATAAGACGGAGGTAAGGGTACTACCGGCGCGGACGGCCAGGCCTGTTAATGTCCGGCGGAAGGGGATGGCGCGTTGGCGTGATTCAGGGGGGAACGGGTATGTGCCGGCGGTACGCGCGGCAGGGATACACGGGCGTTCACGCGGCGAGCCGCAGGAAATAACGCCGCAAATGCTACTGTAACAAGGTCTGTAAATTGGCGCCATCAGCCTGAAAAACGTCCATCACGTTAATGCCGGATTGTACGTGATAGGCCAGGATGGCGTGTGATAACTTAAATTTCGTTTATCGTTGGTACGGCTTTGGCCTGTTCATACAGCCGGTGCCACATGCCCAGCACCAGCACCTGATCCGGCGGCGACAGTTCACCATTGCCGATAGCCTTGGCCAGGCAGGCCTGTACCCGATCGTGCAGCGCTTCAAGGGTATGCTCGTTATTTTCCTCCGCTTCGGCGACCGCCAGCGTCAGGTGGCCGCGCAAATAGCCGCCGGCAAATAATTCATCGTCGGTGGCATGCTCCACCATATCGTCAATTAACGCCAGGATACGCGTTTCAAAAGTTACGATCATCGAATGTCCTCATTCATTCTGCAACGTCGGGGCGGCATCTATCGCGACCGGGGAACGGAACTGGCTCCGCGTTAACGGCGGGGTATGGTAAAACGCATGCAACGCCTGGATAAAACAGGCCGCACGGTCAGGAATACCCTGGTCGAGATAGCGGATGACCTGCCCATGCACCAAGCGCTGGAACGCGATACGGTCCGGCTCGCTATCGCCATTGAGATTATCGCAGCTGACATTGAAGGGAAACCCCGCCGCCGCACAAAATAGCCATTCCAGGGCCTGGGGCTTGATTTCCACCTGCTCGAACTGGCGCTGCGTGGTGTCGTCGCGCCCGTCCGGGCAGTACCAATAGCCAAAATCCACCATTAGCCGGCGCCTGGCGCCGGCGATACACCAATGGGAGATTTCATGCATGGCGCTGGCGTAATAGCCATGGGCAAAAACAATGCGGTGAAAAGGCAGATCCCCATCGGCCGGCAGGTAAATGGGTTCGTCGTCGCCCCTGATTAGCCGGGTGTTAAGCGTGTCGGCAAAACAGCCGTCGAACAAGGCGATCAAGTGCTGAACATCATGGGTTTCGCTAGACATAATCTCGGTTCGGTTATCACAATGAAGACAGCCAGAGCGCAATCGCCGCGCCATGGCTATCGTACAAAAGTTTCAGGCTCATCAGGAGCGATACCACCACGATGGTCGGGCGTATCAGCCGTTGCCCCTTGGTCAGCACCATGCGGGCGCCCAGGCGCGCGCCCAGGATTTGCCCGGCCAGCATGACAACGCCCACGCTCCACACCACCTTGCCGGCAAAGATAAACAGCAGCAGTCCGCCCAGGTTGGAGGTGAAGTTAAGCACCTTGGCATGGGCCGTGGATTTCGCCAGGTTAAAGCCGCACAGCGTCACGTAGGCCAGCGCATAAAAAGAGCCGGCGCCGGGGCCGAAAAACCCGTCATAAAAGCCGACGCCACACCCTGCCACCAGCGCAAACGGCCAGGCGGACAGGCGGCGCTTGCGATCGTCCTCGCCGATATGCGGCATCAGCAGAAAATACAAGCCGATGCCTATCACCAGCAGCGGCAATACCTGGCGCAACAGGTCGGCGCGCAGATGCTGGATCAGTATCGCGCCGGTCATCGAGCCGATAAACGTCATGGCGATGGTCAGCTTCTGGTTGCCGATATCCACCGCCCGCTGGCGCACAAAATAAAGACTGGCGGAGAAGGAACCGCCCACCGACTGCAGTTTGTTGGTGCCCAGCGTCTGCGCCGGCGACAATCCCGCCGCCAGCAGCACCGGCAGGGTAATTAACCCGCCGCCGCCGGCAATGGAGTCGATAAACCCCGCCAGCATGCTGACGAAAAACAACAAGGCAAACACCAGCGGGGAAACCGCTAACCAATCCATGAATGAATGAATCCAGTGGTAAAAAAACCATACCCGCCCGGCATGAAGCCGGGCGGCGCCAACCGGCACCCGTGCCGGACGCTCCCCGGCCCGCGGCGGCGTCGGTTATTGCGTGATCAGATGGCGATCCAATAGCGCCTGACAGGATGCCGGCAGCGGCGGCGGCGTTTTTTTCACCGGCGGCACGCCCGGTTTCGGCGGCAGGAACCAGCTGTCAAGCTCGGCGCCGCAGCCGTCGCCGGCGGGCGGCGGCGCCTGCTCACGGCATTCCAGGCTGTCGGCGGGACAGCGCAGGCGCACGTGCATATGGGCGCGATGGCCAAACCACGGACGTACCTTGGTCAGCCAGCCGCGATCCTCGCCCGCCACCCGGCACAGCTGCTTTTTAATCGCCGGGCTGACAAAAATCCGCGTGACCTCGCTGTCTTCGGCGGCCAGTTTGATCAGCATCGCGGTTTGCGGCTGCCATACCGCCGGATTAACATCGCGGCCGTTAGCCGTCACCAGATCCAGGGGCTGCGGTTTGAGCAACTGCTGCGCCGTCCAGCGCTGGCGCGGCAGCTGCAGCCAGATATCCACGTCCAGGCCCGACTGATGGCTGGCGTGGCCGCTGCCGAAACGCCCGCCCGCGGGCATGGCCATATCGCCCACCAGCAGCACGTCGCCCAGGTTGAGATGGCGGATCTGATTGCTCAGGCGCAGGATAAACATCAGCAGATCGGGATGGCCGTAAAAGCGCCGCTGATCCGGGCGCAAGACCTGGTAGTTGGCCGCCTGCAGCTGCAGCGGCTGCGCGCCGATAATGCAGCCGTTGGCGAACTCGCCGATGGCCTGCGCCGGTCCGGGAACCGGATGATTGATGCTCTGCCACGGCGTTGGCGCCGCAAACACCTGGACGGAGGCCAGGGCCAGTAATCCGACTATCCATTGCCGCATCATATTACCACTGAGGAAGGGTTGAGTTGACATCGCCGCACTGCGCGCGCTGGCGCAGGAAGTGGTCCATTAATACCATCGCCATCATCGCCTCGGCGATGGGCACCGCCCGGATGCCCACGCAGGGGTCATGGCGGCCGCGCGTCACCATTTCCACCTGCTCGCCGGCGCGGTTAATGGTCTGGCCAGGCACCATGATGCTGGAAGTGGGTTTCAGTGCCAGATGGGCGAGTATCGCCTGGCCGCTGCTGATGCCCCCCAATACGCCGCCGGCATGGTTGCTGGTAAATCCCCGCGGCGTGATTTCGTCGCGGTTTTCACTTCCCCGCTTGGCCACCACCGCAAAGCCGTCGCCGATTTCCACGCCCTTCACCGCGTTAATGCTCATGAGGGCATGGGCCAAATCGGCGTCCAGACGGTCGAACACCGGCTCGCCAAGGCCCGCGGGCACATGTTCCGCCACCACCGTGACTTTGGCGCCGATGGAGTCGCCCTCTTTCTTCAGGGCGCGCATCAGTTCGTCCAACGCCTCCAGCCGGTCCGGATCGGGACAGAAAAACGGATTTTGCCCGACCTGGTCCCAGTCTTTCAGCTCGCAGGCGATGTCGCCCATCTGCGCCAGGTAGCCGCGCACCGTCACGCCGAATTTTTGCGCCAGGTATTTTTTGGCAATCGCACCCGCCGCCACCCGCATGGCGGTTTCCCGCGCCGACGAGCGGCCGCCGCCGCGATAATCGCGCACGCCGTATTTCACCTCGTAGGTGTAATCGGCATGGCCGGGACGGAACACATCCTTGATGGCGCTGTAGTCCTGCGAGCGCTGATCGGTGTTTTCAATCAACAGGCCGATGCTGGTGCCGGTCGTCACCCCCTCGAACACGCCGGACAGGATCTTCACCTGATCCGCCTCGCGCCGCTGGGTGGTATAGCGCGAGGTGCCGGGCTTGCGCCGGTCCAGGTCCTGCTGCAGGTCTGCCTCGGTCAGGGGCAGGCCAGGCGGCACGCCGTCGACGACGCACCCCAGCGCCACCCCATGTGATTCACCGAAGGTGGTGACGCGAAATAATTGGCCGATACTATTCCCTGCCATCAGGACGCCTCTCTCAATGTGTTAACACGCATACCGGTTAATCCTGGAATATTGTAAAGCAATCGCTACAGGCCACAAGCTGTTCGCGGGTCAGTGAGAATACCCCCTCGCCGCCGTGGTCAAACGTCAGCCAGTTAAACGGGACGTCGGGGAACTGCTCGATCAGATGCACCATGCTGTTGCCCACTTCGCAGATCAGCACGCCGTCGTCATTCAGGTACTGCGGCGCGCAGGCCAAGATGCGGCGCACCAGCTTCAGGCCGTCGCGGCCCGCCGCCAGCCCCAGCACCGGCTCGGCGTGGAACTCCTGCGGCAGGTCGTTCATATCCTCTTCATCCACATAGGGAGGATTGGTGACAATCAGATCGTAGCGCAGGGCCGGCAGTTCGCGAAACAGATCGGAACGCAGCGGAGTGACCCGTTCGTCGAGTCCATACGCCTGGATATTGTGCTCGGCCACCGCCAGAACGTCGGCGGAAATATCCACCGCATCCACTTCCGCCTCCGGAAAGGCAAAGGCGCTGGCAATGGCGATACAGCCGCTGCCGGTGCACATATCCAGGATATGGCCGGGCGGATGCGGCAGCAGGTCGCGGTAGCGATCGTCGATAAGCTCGCCGATGGGCGAACGGGGGATCAGCACCCGTTCATCCACATAGAATTCCAGGCCGCAAAACCAGGCTTTGTTGGTAAGGTAAGGCACCGGGATACGTTCATTTATCCGGCGCACCACCCGCTCCACGATGCGGTAGCGCTCGCTGGACGTCAGCCGCGACCCATACATGTCCTTCGGCAGGTCCAGCGGCAGGAACAGGCTGGGCAATACCAGCTGCAACGCCTCGTCCCAGGGATTGTCGGTGCCGTGACCGTAGAAAATCTGCGCGGCGTTAAAACGGCTGACCGTCCAGCGCAGCAGATCCTGAATACTGTGCAGTTCGGCGACGGCCTCATCCACAAAAATTTTGTCCAATTATTTCACCCCAGGGCATGATGCGGTTCTAAGGACATAGTTTGCCATGAAGCGCACGACAAAGCAGCAGGCATCGCCCCGTCATGTCGCGTGATGGCCGACATTTTTTACCGCTGGGGGAAAATGGCGCCGGAAATGGAAAATTTCGCCGGAAAATGACAAGACGGGGTAAACTTGCATAAAAGCAGCAAACGCAGAGCAGGGAATGAAAAAAAGATACCAACTGGCCGATGAAGAACGCCATCTGTTCCGGGAATCCATCGCCGGTACGCGCCCGTTGCGCCAAGATACCGTCAAGCCCCCCAAGCCGCGCCGCAGCAGGGCCGTCCTGCCCGCCCGGCGCTTGATGCAGGAACAGGTGGACGCCAGTTTTTATTTTTCCGATGAGTTCCAGCCGTTGCTGGACAGTGAAGGGCCGGCGCGTTATGTACGCCCGGACGCCAGTCCCTATGAGGTGAAAAAACTGCGGCGCGGGGATTATACCCCCGAGCTGTTCCTCGACCTGCACGGGCTGACCCAGGCGCAGGCTAAAGAGGAACTGGGGGCGTTGATTGCCGCCTGCCGGCGGGAACATGTGCACTGCGCCTGCGTCATGCACGGCCACGGTAAACATATCCTGAAACAGCAAACGCCGTTATGGCTGGCCCAGCACCCCGATGTGCTGGGCTTCCACCAGGCGCCGAAAAACTTCGGCGGCGACGCGGCGCTGCTGGTCCTGATTGAACTTAGCGCATAACGCGCCTTAGACTTTCACCAGCAATTGCGCCGGGCTGACCTGCCACTCCAGTTTGCCCTGGCCGCTTTCGCCCTCCAGGGTGACGCAGGCCACCGCCGAGGTGGCGAACATCGGCGCCTGCTCGTCGGGGCATAAATCAGCGACCAGGTAGCCCACCAGCGGCAGATGGGAAACGATCAGCACCGATCCCAGGCCTTCATTCGCCAGCGCCTGCAGATAACAACACACCAGGTCGACGTCGCCGCCCGGCGTGAGTTCGGGCAGGCTTTCCTCGCCGTCCGGCAACACCAGTTCGTCACGCAGCACGTCCAGCGTTTGCCGGGCGCGCAGATAAGGACTGACCAACACACGATCGGTATCGAGGATCCTGGTACTTAACCAACATGCCATCAGGCGTGATTCATCACGACCGCGAACTGTCAGAGGCCTTTCCGCATCACTGGCCGCTTCGAGCTGAGCGTCGCCGTGCCGCATAATTAAAACTTGCATAGTGCACCGTTGTTGTTTGACAAAAACGCGAAAGATAAACGCAACGACCGGGCCTTTGCGCTCGAAATCGCGTAAATAAAACGCTGCTTTTTACATCAATACCCGCCATGGAGTCAACACATGGACGTTAATTGATCCTCCGCCAGGCTTTTCCATAGGGGAAAAACCCGCAGCAGACTGAGGCTATTAGCGTATGACAACTATTACCGGTAAAGGTGCAGGCTAAGTAACATATTTACGAATATCCCCCGGAGAGTGGCCGGAACCGGTAAATCAGCAAGCGGCCACGGGCCAATCCGCTCATAAGCTTAATATTGGCATGATGGCACGAAAAATAAAGCGTAGCGCCAGGGATCACGACGTCTGGAACGACGCCGCGGGCGCCGGCCCACGGTAAAGTAAGCTATAATTGCGCGCCCGGGCGCGATAACGACAAGGACGGAAAGGGTTACGGCGCCGGTATAATCTTGCCCATGGGTCATCAAACGCAGGCCCGGTCACGGGCCTGTCATGAGCGGATTAACGCAAACCGAGCTGGAAAATCAGCGTTTCAGCCTGGCAGCTGAAGGTAAAATCAGCGTTTAGCTCAACGCCGCCCTTAACGGGTTCGATGCGGCTGCTGATGTCGCAGGGATCGGATTCCACCGCGCGCGCTTTTTCCGTCAGCATCGCCAGCATGGCTTCCGCTTCCTGGCGCTGTTCAAACACCTTGCTGAACGACGCCGTGCAGTCTTCGTTATCAATGATAGTGCCGACATCGACACAGCAACAGGCGGCGGTTTCTTCAGCACTGCATTTGTTAATAGAGTGAGTCATTGCAATCTTCTCCACAGGATTTACCTGTTTGACAATAATAAGCCGTTCAAAAGTATCTACGGCTTATCATACTCCTGTACACCCAACGTTGATAGGGCCGGCTCCGCCGGCTATTGCGAATCGATATCCTTCAGATCGCCCTGTATCGCCTGGGCGTTGGGGTTTTCCTGTGGTTTCAGCCGGCCGCCGCTGGCCAGGAAATCATGCCGCTGGAAATAGGCGGCGCGCACCAGCGCATAAGGATCGGCGGAATTGCGCAACAGGCTGTCGGAGTCCAGCAGCTGCGCGCGGGTTTCCACGCCTTCGAATACCCATTTACCGGCGGACATCCACCAGGTGAGATAACTTAACACCGGATAGAAGTTGTCCACCGCCCCGCCCAGATCCTCGCGCGGGGTAAAGCTGCCGTAACCCGGCAGCACTACATAAGGACCGTAGCCGACGCCATAGGTGCCAAGGGTACTGCCGAACCGGCGCGGTTGTTCCTTAGCCAGCTTGGGATTGGCCATGGACGCCACGTCGATCAGGCCGCCCATCCCCAACAGGGTATTGAGGAAAAAACGGTTGAAGTGGATCATGGCTTCATAGGGCTTGCCGATGGCGAAATAGTTGACCATGGAGGCCGGTTCTTCAAGGTTGCTCAGAAAATTACCCAGGCCGTTGCGCGCGGGCTTGGGCACGTAATCGCGCCAGGCCACCGCCACAGGACGCACCACGTACGGATCCAGGACATTGTAGTTAAAATCAAACATCGTACGGTTAAACCCTTCCAGAGGGTCCGAACGCTGCTGTGAAGACGGATCGGTTTTATCGCTGGCGCATCCCAGAAGCAATACGCTGGCCAGCGCCAAACCTGACAGGCGGTAATTCATCATTCAACTCCATTTATTATTGTTATGCCGGCCGCTAGGGCATGTGTTGATCTATGCGCACGGCGATCCGGCCGGTGCCGCTGAAATCCTGCAACGCGCTCTCGCCAAACCAGTCGCCGGGCCTGGCGTCGGCGCCACCGTCACGGGCAATCCTCACCCGTACCTTTACCTGTCGCTGGGCGGAAAGCAAACGCTCCGGCAACATGGCATTGCTGTCATCCAGCGTTAACGATAACGGAAAGCGGCTCAATGGCAAAGTTTTAACCGCAACCGGTACCGGACTTTTTCCGTCGGTGACCGAAATAAACAGCGTTCCTTGTGCCGGCGGTTTATCGTCCAGGGCCGGCGCCAAAGTAACATCCACGGTAAGTTTCGCCGTCTCCTGGCCTGACAACGCGCGCGCCTGGTTAATCACGCGCCTGATGGCGTCGCCATGGACATCGCCCGCGGGCAGCAGGGTCAATACCTGGCGCCACAGGCTTATCGCCTGCGCGTAGTCGCCTTGTTGATACAGGCCGACCGCCAGCAGGTTAAGCGCCGTGATGTTGCCTGGCTGCCGTTTGAGCAGCGCGCGCAGCAGGCTGTCGCCTTCCTGGTTGTCGCCCGCGTCGGCGGACCGGGTCAATACCCCGGCGTAATCGAGCGTAATCGCGTCATCGTCCGGGGCCAGACGATGGGCGCGTTCAAACGCCTGGGTGGCCATGGCCGCATCATTCATTACCACGCCGATGCGCCCGAGGATCAGCCAATCCTGGGTCTGTTGCGGATGTTCGCGCAGCGAGGCGCGCAGCCCGACCGCAAACCGCGCCAGCTCCTGCGCCGACAGCTGGCTGGCATGCGGGTCCATAATGCGCGCCCGCAGCGCCGGCATCTCCGCCACCGTCTGCTGCCAGCGCCATACCTGGAACGCGCCGCCGGTCCAGGCGTAAAACGCCAGGGTAACCAGCACCAGAGCCGCCGCGCCCGGGATCAGGACCCACGCGCCCAGCGGCGGTCTGGCCGGCGCCGGCGCCACGGGGATATCCGACAACAGGTTTTGCTGCAGCTCCTCAATATGCAGGGTGCGCTCAGCCACCACGCCCTGCGCCTCATCCTGGGCCAGTTCATCCAGCCGGTGCGTAAAAAACGCCTGGTTCAGGCTGTCGCGGGTTATCGCGCCGCCTTGCCGGCGGTAGCGCAGCGCCGGCAGCACAAACAGCGCGCAGGCCAGCGTCAGCAGTAGGGTAAAGGTCATGCCGGCTATTATCATGGCTGTTCCCGATTGGTTTTTTCCAGCAACCGCGCCAGACGCTGCCGTTCCTCGCTGGATAGCGGACTGCGCCCGCCACGCCGCGACGCGCGCAGCACCACGGTCAAACCGCCGGCGATCACCACCGCGAGCGGCCCGAGCCACAAAAAAATCGTCAGTGGATTAAGGGGCGGCACATAAGTCACGAAATTACCGTAGCGCGCCACCATGTAAGCGATGATCTGCTCCTTGCTCCTGCCCTGCATCATCAGCTGATAGACCTTGGCGCGCATATCGGCGGCAATAATCGCATTGGAGTCGGCGATACTGTTGTTCTGGCACTTCGGGCAGCGCAGTTGCTGGGTCAGTTCCCGGTATTGCTGCTCCTGCGCCACACTGTTGAACTGCCGGGTATCTATCGCCGCGCCGGCGCTAAAACCCAGGCAAAGGCACAGCAACAGCATAATGCATTTTATCGCCATGCTCATGTCCCCTTGGCGTATTGCTGGTACAAGGGCAGCACCTCGCGCCGCCAGACGTCGGCATTCAGATCGCCCGCGTGGCGATAGCGTATTATCCCCCGGCCGTCGATGAGAAATGTTTCCGGCGCGCCATAGACGCCCAGGTCCAGCCCCAGCATGCCGTCGCCGTCGTACAGGCTCAGCGTGTAGGGATTGCCCAGCGTATTCAGCCAGTTAACCGCTTTGAGGCGATCGTCTTTGTAATTCAGGCCCACCACCCTGACGCCCTGGGCCGCCAGGGTATTGAGGAACTGGTGCTCGGCCCGGCAGGTGGGACACCAGGTGGCCCAGACGTTAAGCAGCATCGGCCGTCCGTCGCGCAGTACCGAGCGATCGTAGGTTCTGGCGGGATCGTCAAGGGACGCCAGCCGGAAATCCGGCACCGGCTTGCCGATCAGCGCCGATTCCAGCAGCGTGGGATCATCGCCATGGGCATTGCGTGACAATTGCACGATAAATGCGGCGGCCAGCAGCAGGAACAGCACCAGCGGAATATACAGCAGCTTTTTTTTCATAGTGGCACCCGACGTGCGGCCCGGCGGGCTTTTTTGTCGGCCCGGTAACGGGGGTCGGCCAGGCAGCACAGGCCGCCGGCCACCATAAACAGACCGCCCAGCCATATCCAGCGGACAAAGGGTTTATAATAGAGCCTGACCGCCCAGGCGCCGTCATCCATCTCCTCGCCCAGCGCGGCATATAAGTCGCGGGTCAACCCACCGCTGATGGCCGCCTCGGTCATCACCGTGCGGCTGACGCTGTAAAAGCGCTTTTCCGCCCGGAGCATGGCTTCCGGGTGGTTATGGCGCGTCACGTCAAACACCGCCGCGGCGCCGGTATAATTAGGACCGCGCAAATCCTCCACGGCGCGGAAGACGAAGTGATACGCCTTGATGTCCACGCTGTCGCCGGTTTTCATGCGCACATCGCGCTCCAGGCTATAGTTCTGGCTGAAGGTGATGCCGATAACCGTCACCGCCACGCCAAGATGGCCGAGCACCATGCCCCAATGGCTACGGGTAAGATGGGCCAGCCCGCGGATAAAGCGGTGGCGATGGGTGGCGCGCTCGTGCACCTCCATCAGCGTCAGGATAATCACCCACAGCGACATCATCAGACCCACCACCGTCATGGCCTCGATCTCATCGCCCATCAGCCGGGGCAGCAGGATGGAAAGCGCCAGCGTGGCCGCCATGGCCAGCGCCAGGCGTTTAATCAGCGTTTTCGCCTCGTCCCGGCGCCAGCGGATTAACGGCCCGATACCGAGCAACAGGGCAAACGGCGCCATCAGCCAGGTAAACATACTGTTGAAAAAAGGCTCGCCGATGGAGATGCTGCCCATGCCAAGCTGTTTATGGATAAGCGGCAGCAACGTGCCGAGCAACACCACCAGCATCGCGGCCATCAGCAGCACGTTGTTGCCCAGCAGGAAGGTCTCGCGGGAGAAAACCTCGTGCTGCGCGCGGCTCCTTACCTTGCCGCCCTTGATGGCGTATAGCAGCAGCGAACCGCCGATCACCAGAATCAGGAACGCCAGGATAAACATGCCGCGCGCCGGGTCCGAGGCAAACGAATGCACCGACACCAATACCCCGGAACGCACCAGGAAGGTCCCCAGCAGGCACAGGGAAAAGGCGGCGATGGCCAGCAGCACCGTCCAGGATTTGAAGGTGCCGCGTTTTTCGGTCACCGCCAGAGAGTGCAGCAGCGCCGTACCGGCAAGCCAGGGCATAAACGAGGCGTTTTCCACCGGATCCCAAAACCACCAGCCGCCCCAGCCCAGTTCATAATAGGCCCAGGCGGACCCCAGCACGATGCCCAGCGTCAGGAAAATCCAGGCCGCCTGGGTCCAGGGACGGGACCAGCGGGCCCAGGCGGTATCCAGCCGGCCGGCAATCAGCGAGGCGATGGCGAACGAGAACGCCACCGAGAAACCCACATACCCCATATACAGCAGCGGCGGATGAAAAATCAGGCCGATATCCTGTAGCACCGGGTTTAAATCATGCCCGTCGATGGGAATATCCGGCAGGGTGCGCGCAAACGGGTTGGACGTGAGCAAAATAAACGCCAGAAATCCGCTGTTGATCATGCCCATCACCGACAGAACCCGGGCGACGGCCTCATCCGGCATGCTGCGGCTGAACAGCGCCACCGCCAGCGTCCAGCAACTGAGCAACAGCACCCACAGCAGCAGCGATCCCTCATGGGCGCCCCAGGTGGCGGCGACCCGGTAATACACCGGCAGCGCGGTATTGGAATTATTCACGACATAAGCCACGGAAAAATCATTGACCACGAACGCATAGACCAGACAGGCAAAGGCGCCGGCGATGGACGCAAACACACCGTAGGACAACGGCCTGGCCACCGCCATCAGCCTGGCGTCCTGCCGCGAGGCGCCCCAGAGCGGATACACCGCCAGCAACAGCGCCAGGCCGATAGCCAGGCACAGCAGGAAATTACCGAGTTCCGGCATCATGGCTGTTCCTTAGACGGCGCGGCCTGGGCCGTATCCTGCCCGGGGTAGGGTATTTCGCCGCGCGCCAGGCGTTGCGTCCGGTCCTGGGGTTGGCCAGTCATGCCGGCCTGCACTGCGCCTTCGGCCATGGCGCGTTGACCGGCGGGCCGAGAATGGGTTTTCATCGCATCCTTCACTTCGGGCGGGGTATAGTTTTCATCATGTTTGGCCAGGACTTCACGCGCCTGGACCAGATTGCCCGCGCCCAGCACGCCCTGCGCCACCACGCCCTGCCCTTCGCGAAACAGATCCGGCAAAATGCCGTCATAGGTGACCGGTACGGAGCCGACGGCGTCATAGATCCTGAAGGTGACCTTCAGGGTATGGGCATCGCGCTTTACCGATCCCGGCATGACCATGCCGCCGATGCGCAGGCGCTGCCCGATATGCGGCAACTCCTGCCGCTCGCCCTTGCCCTCGAGGATCTCGCGCGGCGTATAAAACAAATCGATATTGGAACTGAGCGCGTAGAGCACCAGCGTGACTATCAGCGCGGCGCCCATCAGCATCACGACGGCCAGGTAAAGACGGCTTTTACGGCGCGGCGTCATCGGGCATCCCCCCGACGCGCGGACGGATCGGCCGGCGCGCCGCCACGGCGCATACGCAGGGCGCGCGCCTGCTGCCTGCGGATAGCGTCGAGCAGCTGTTGCCGCCGCCACAGGGTATGGGCTATCAATCCGGCCAGCGACGCCAGGGTAACCGCTACCGCCAGCCAGACGTAGAAACCATAGCCGCCCATGGCGAAAAACGCCGTCCAGGAGGTGAAAGCCGGGCTCACGATCGCCGCGCCTTATCAGCCAGAGCCACCGCCCACGGGCGATGGCGGTCCTGTTGCAATATCAGGTTGCGTAAACGCATCAGCGTTAGGGTGGCGAAAAACAGCAGATAACCGAAGATCGCCCAGCGCAGCGGAGTGCGCATGCTGGGATCAATGCTTTGTTGCATATTGGTCGAGCCTTGATGCAGGGTATTCCACCACTGCACAGAGTAATGAATAATCGGGATATTGACCACGCCCACCAGGATCAGGATGCCGGCGGCGCGCCCGGCCAGGCGCCGATCTTCAAACGCGTTGTACAGCGCCATAACGCCGAGGTAGAGAAACAGCAATACCAGCTCCGAGGTCAGCCGGGCGTCCCATACCCACCAGGTACCCCACATGGGTTTGCCCCAGGCGGAGCCGGTAACCAGCGCGATAAAGGTAAACGCCGCCCCCACCGGCGCCATGGCCGCCGCCGCCAAATCGGCCATCTTCATCTGCCAGACCAGGCCGATAAACGCGGCAACGGCCATCGCGGCATAGATACCCATGGACCACATGGCGGCGGGCAAATGGATATACATGATGCGGACACTATCGCCCTGCTGATAGTCCGGCGGGGCGAAACCGAATCCCCAGCCCCAGCCGAGCAACAGCGTCGCCGCGCTCGCCAGCGCCAGAACCGGTATCAGCCGGCCGCACAGCTGGTACAGCCGCTCCGGCTTCGCCCACAAATGTAGTGTCTTCCACATTATTGTTTTGCTCACAGTAAAAATACATAACACGGCCTGCTCTTGCCGACAGTCCGCAGGTTATTGCAGGCTCACGCGCAGCGCGGCGGCGGCGGCGAAAGGCGCCAGCAGCGCGCTTCCCGCCAGCAGGGCGCCGAGGATCGCCAGATAGCCGTCAAAGGGTAGCCCCTGCGCGGCGTTATCCAGCGCGGCGGTGGCAAATATCAGTACCGGTATAAATAATGGCAGCAACAGCAGGCTTAGCAGCACCCCGCCTTTACGCAATCCCAGGGTCAGGGCGGCGCCGATAGCGCCGATCAGGCTCAGGGTGGGCGTTCCCAGTAATAACGACAGCGCCATTGCCTGCCAGGTGTGGCGGTCCAGCGCCAGGAACAGGGCCACCAGCGGCGATAGCAACAGCAGCGGCAACCCGGTGACCAGCCAATGCGCGCAGATCTTGCCCATCACCACCAGCGGCAGCGGCAGCGGCGACAGCAGCAACTGCTCAAGCGTGCCGTCATGAAAATCATCGCGGAACAACCGCTCCAGCGACAGCAGGCAAGCCAGCAAAGCCGCCACCCAGATGACGCCCGGCGCGATCCGCCGCAACAACTGCGGTTCCGGCCCCACCCCCAGCGGGAATAACGTAATCACGATCAGGAAAAACCACAGCGGATTCACGATATCAGCGCGGTTGCGCAAGGCCAGCCGCAGCTCGCGGCGCACAATCAGCCAGAACATGGCGCCGCCTCCCCCTGCCGTGCGGCCAGGGCCATTTTGCGCACCCGCGCATGCGTGTCCGGCAGCGCCTGATGGGTGGTCAGCAGCACGCTGCCCCGCGCGTCGGCGTGCGCGGCAAACAACGACATCAGCTGCGCCACGCCTTGTTGATCGATGGCGGTCAGCGGTTCATCCAGGATCCACAGCGCTGCGGGGCTCAGCCACAGACGGGCCAGCGCGATACGGCGCTGCTGGCCCGCGGACAGCCCCGCCGCGGGCAGGTCCTCGTATCCCGACAATCCCACATGCTCCAACGCCCGCCACAGGTCCGCCTCATTGCGTCCGCCGCCGCCCAGCGCCTGGAAGAATGCCAGATTTTCCAGCGGCGTCAGGGACAGATTAATCCCGGATAGATGGCCGATAAAAAGCATCTCGCGGTGATACAACCCGCGCTCGCGGCGAATCGGTTGCTGCCGCCAGCTGACCTGGCCCTCGTCCGGCTGCGCCAGCCCGGCCAGGATCCGCAGTAAAGAGGTTTTACCGGCGCCGTTGGCGCCCTCGACCTGGACAATATCCCCGGGGGAAATGCGGAAGCTCAATCCGGAAAACAACACGCGATCATCACGAATACAGGACAGGTTGTTTGCTTCCAGCATCAGAAACCCAATTCATCATTAATTGTATGGCGATCATAGCATAGGCGACTATCGCAGCGCTGTTCATCGCCATTGCATTCTTTTTCGGTCCAGGAAGGATTGTATTAGATCAATAAAACGCAACAAATACCAGCAAAGTTAAAATTTTGTTACGTATTGCCCCCGGCTGGTGACAATTCTACCGGCGACTCCGCCGACCCGGCGGACTTCTTTTAGCGCCGCCGGAACAAAATACCGCTACGCTTATTGATTAATAGCGAATGTATTAATAACCCGACGGATACGGATGAGGAATGCGGATGAGCGAGACCAACAAACATGATGATCCCGGCGTCGCCGTGGAGAGTGACGAGCATGACGCCAATACCGATATCGAGGTGAAAGAACAGAATCTTCCTTCGCGCGCCGCCGCCATACATGAAATGATCCGCGAAGAGGGTGAAAAGGAGCTGGAACGCGACGGCCAGGCGCTGCTGTGGTCGGCGGTGGCCGCCGGCCTGTCGATGGGCGCGTCGCTGATGGCCAAGGGTATCCTGCATGCCCATCTGCCCGAGGGCGCCGCGGGCTTTTTGCTGGAAAACCTGGGCTATACCCTGGGTTTTATTATTGTCATTATGTCGCGCCAGCAGCTGTTCACCGAGAACACCCTGACCGCGGTGCTGCCGATTATGCAAAAGCCCACCGGCCATAATATCCTGATCCTGCTGCGATTGTGGGGCGTGGTGCTGCTGGGCAATCTTGCCGGCACCGCGGTGGTGGCGTTTGCCTTTCTCCATATGCCGATTTTTAATCCGGCCACGCGCGAGGCCTTTGTCGCCCTATCGCAGGCGATCATGGTCAATCCTCCCGGCGATATGTTCGCCAACGGCATTATTGCCGGCTGGATTATCGCCTCCATGGTCTGGATGATGCCTTCCGCGGGCAATGCCAAAATCCTGGTGATTATCCTGATGACCTATCTGGTGGGGATTGGCGATCTTACCCATATTGTCGTGGGTTCGGTGGAAGTGTTCTACCTGGTCTTTAACGGCGATATCCCCTGGCATCACTTTATCTATCCGTTCGCCCTGCCCACCCTTGCCGGCAATATCGTCGGCGGCACCTTTATCTTTGCCCTGCTCAGCCATGCGCAGATCCGCAACGACCTCAGCCGCCAGCGCAAGGAAGCGCTGAAAAAAGACGCCGCCCGCGACGGGCAACGGAAAGACCGCCGCCAGAAGGTGGATACCGGTGAGGAGTAGCACGGCAGGGCCTGGCGGCGGAGGCCCTGACTGCCGCGCCGCGCGCGGGCAAACGGATTTTTTTGCCCGCGTTTGTCGAAGGAATGAGCAAACGCGCCGTTAAGTGCTTATTTTCGGTGCATAATCGGGTATAATCATGCCCGCTACAGGGTCCTCGTAGTTAAACGGATATAACAAGCCCCTCCTAAGGGCTAGTTACAGGTTCGATTCCTGTCGGGGACACCAACACCGCTTAAATCCGCATAATTCCAGCTAAACAAATCCCGTCTCGATTCGCGTCACGTCTGCATGCGAACTAAACCCACCTGAAACTCAAGCAAAGAGTCGATCTTCTTCGCCGCGATAAGCCGGTTTCACCCTGATGCTCCGCAAGACGACGGCTTTATTATCGTTACGGCGGCCAGTAAAAGGGCTGGTATATATCCACGACCGCCATCCCTTAGCGATGACGCGGGAGGTACGCCTCTAATGGCTATCGCCCAAGACAACGCTGGGAAACGCCGAAGAAGCTGGCGCACGATTTCACCATACCGGCTGAAAATTTTCTTTCAACCCTGTCAGTCAAGCTATCGGCAATACTCACAACGACAAAGTAGGGATTATCAAATAGACCGATAATCATGAGCTGTAACCGCCGATTCATTTCATGAATTTGTATTCCCCCATTGTTCTACTTCCGTAATGCGAATAACTTGTAATTATTACCCCACAGATAATTTTTTATTCACCCTAGAAAAATTTTACTATCTGCACACCATTTATCTTTCTGTGACCCTCATTGTGATTAATTTAAGTTTTTAAGCAAACAATGCATTCGAAGAGCGTGCAAGCTATTAAGCATCGAAAGTAATAATTCACAAATCAATACTGGGTAAAAGTATGGAAGAAATACTCACTGTTTATGCCAATCCACCAGCAATAACAAAAAATTGTATAGATATTCCTTTTGACCGTTCAAAACCGTTCAGTAGTATATTATGTGGAGTTTATAACGCCTCTGATGCTGTTTTCCAAGAAATAAATGCCAATTTATCACATATAGAAAACGTTGTGCCTATTCATAAAAATGCCAGAGAACAAATTGAACAGGCACAAAAGAATATTATCGAGGCAAAACTGGCACACTTAAAATTAATGGCTACCGAATCAACCAAGCTGGACGCGCATCAGCAACAAGTGAAAAAATTGATTGAAGATCAAAAAATTTCTTTAAATCACAGGAACGCCGACTTGGAGATAGTGAGGAATTTACAGACAAACCTACATAACAAAATGCAAGTTTCTCTAACAAAACAACGAGAAATTTCTAACTCTATTGTTGCAACAAGCGTACAAAGCACACAGGCACAATTCCGTACACAGATGGAAAAAAGTATGGCATCTATGCAACTCGCTGGTGACTTGCTTGGAAAATCTAGAGCTTTTCAGCAAGCAAAGAAAATAGCGGAAAAACAAAGGCAAGAAGATGAGCACCGGTTGCAGGAATTAGCTAGAGAAAATGAAAAACTTCAAATGCAACTGCTTGAATTGCAGAAAAATGAACAAGAAATACAAAGATATTCTTACAGGCGTAATTTTGAACTAGAAATAATCAAATCACAATACAATTCTGCGGAAACCCATCAACAGGCCGTTAAGAGTCGCCACGAGGAAGCGGCAGAGCGTTATAAATTATATGATAAAGAAATTCATAGCATTAAAAATTTGGTTAATATATTCGGAGTTAAAATTGACTCACATTCTTCAGTTGCGCAAAAAGATATTGAAATAAAAAACAACATCATCACTCTTAAAGAAAAAGCACAGCAAGTTGAACAATGGCTTAAAGAAGTCCATGCAAGGCTTGCATTACAACAAAGCCACCCATCTATGATAAATCATCATTTTGATCATTGCATTAACGACCTAAATAACTCAGATCTTGAACCCGAGCCAAAAGAACGCCTGATTAAAAAATGGGACGAGTTGCGCCATACGGAACTAAACAACAAGAAAATAATAATATCAGGCTCAGAACTTGAATTAAGCAATATAACTCATATCCATAATCAAATTAATGAATGCATTGTATATTTCAAAGAAAAAGAAGAACAGTTGAAAAGATATGTTGCCAAGCGCGATTTCGATCTAAAAATAATAAAATCACAATACGAATCAGAAGAAATCCATCATCGAGCCGTTAAGAATCGCCACGAGGAAGCGGCAGAGCGCAACAAATTATATAATAATGAAATTGATAGCATCAAAAATTTGATTGATATATTCAGAGTTAAAATTTACTCTCATTTATCAGTTACGCAAAAAGATATTGAAATTAAAAACAACATCTTCACTCTTAAAGAAAAAGCACAAAAAGTTGAACAATGGCTCAATGAAACTCATGCGAGACTTGCATTACAACAAAGCCATCTATCAATGATAAATCATCATTTTGATCATTGCATTAACGACGTTAATAACTCAGATCTTGAGCCGGAGCCAAAAGAACGCTTGATTAAAAAATGGGATCAGTTGCGTCACACTGAGCTAAATAATAAAAAAATAATAATTTCACGCTCAGAACTTGAATTAATAAATATAACTAATATCAATAGTAAAATTGATGAATACATTGCATATTCCAAAGAAAAATCAGCCAAAGTTGACTCATTGATTAATAAACTTAGCTTTTTGAACACTAAGCAACAAACCCTGAAGAAAAATGAAGTTACCAATTGTGAGACATTGGTATGTGACCTGGGCACGCAGGCTAAATGGGCATCGATTGAGGCAAGTCAGACGGTCGCATTTGCCGGTGGAATGGCCGCGGGTATCCCCGCTGAGCTGAACGACACCGTAAATGGAATAATCCAAGCCGGAATGCATTACTCTGAAACGTATGCCGCACTTAAAGCGCTCGTTAATAGTGGCGACGTACTTGGTAACGTATCCGAGGCGATGAAGGATAAATGGGTAGCTCATCTTGATGAAATGGTTGCTGCCCAAGAAAGAGGTGGTGTTGCTGGATATTTTGAGGCAGGCGTTGAAGGAGGTAAGCTTGTCACTGATGTGGCATCGCTGGGGGCTGTCGGAGTTGGCGCAGTAAAAGTAGGGAAAGTTGCAGTACAGGCCGGGGTTTTAGCGGGGGCTAAAATAGCCTCTAAGGCCGAATCTTGGATAGCACGCACATTAGCTAGGTACCCTACTGTTAAGCTTGCCGATACCGGAATTAAATGGGGATATCCTATTGATAAGCAGGGATTGCCGTGGGAAAAATTTTTAGAACCAAATTTCACAAAAGGTTCCAAATTAACGAAAAATTTCCAAGCATTTGATTTCTACGACCCCGCGACTAGAACAGCTATCAGTGCAAAGACTATGAATACTTTAACGACAGCTAAAATAGCAAAACCACAAAAAATATTCGGAGACTTAAAAAAATATGTTGATGATGCAGCTAATTTTAAAGAATATAAGCTTGGAAAAGATTTTCTTTCAGATTCCATGATAAAAGAAAAAGAATTGAGATTAGCCGTTCCCGCCACAACAAATGAATCCCAATGGTTGCAAATCGAGCGTGTCATAGCGTATGGTGAAAGTAAAAGCGTTAAAGTATTGGTGACAAGGGTGGAATAATGACTTTCATACAAAATGTTGATTATTGGGCAAGTGCATCTTGCAATGAAAAATTTATATGCCTCGAGACGCTTTCAGGCTTAGGGCGTGTTCGACAAGATTTTACTGTTCCTTCCATTTTCCTTTCATTGAGTTCTAGTGAAGAAACAGTAGGTGAAAGTACATTAATAGCTTTATCTAAAAGTCGCACATTGAAATTAGATGAGTATGCCGTTTTTTTCAACCACCAAGACATGGACAAGGAATATAACTTATGGGTAGCCAAAACAATTGAAAAATTCGAATTCGCGTCCCGAAAAGCATTATTCAAAAACATGAAAAGCTGTTCATTACATTGCATAAATGGAATGATAACAATCAGACCTAGCCGTCACGTAAAGCTAGAGGCATGGAGTGGAGATGGCATAACAGAGTCTGACTACGTCCGTACCCCCGCCGATAGCTCACCCGCTGAAATCGGCGCCGCCCTGCGTTTAGCCTTCAGCCGCTGTATTGGCTGACAAACAGCCTCGGCTTATGCCGGGGCTTTTATTTGGCTTTAACAACCGGCAAGTCTTTATACTGCGTCGTGTAGCGCGGTGAAAGCAATGCGCGCTTCATCCTCCAGGCTTGCTGTATTCCCTGCCCCGCAAACCATACTTTCCCTATACCAGAGTGGTTTATCCCGTCCAAGACCTTCATAAGCGCCTCGCTGTTAACCCGCGGCCTATGCTCATCGAATAGCACCAGTTGAGCCACCCCCAGACCATAAAAATCCCCCAACATAACGCCTGCTTTCTGATAGCGCATTCCTGGCAAGCCGTCATTGTTACTCAGGACGATGACGGGTTTACCTTTCAGATCTGGACGAAATACCGTTTCGCAGGATGCGTAAAACGAGTTCACATCCGCCAGGGCAAACATGGTCAGGGTGCCGAGTGAATGAGAAACGTCACTACGCCGAATATCTCGACGTTGTCCTCTAAACGGATTGGGATGGCCTGATAAGCCGTATTCATAGGCAGCAGGTGCGGTGTAGGGGTGAGCTGCAATTGTTTGACAGTAAACTCACCGTCAACCGCCGCAATAACAATCTGTCCATGCTGTGCTGTGAGCGCGCTGTCTACAATGAGCATGTCGCCCTCGTTGATAAACCCCTCGATCATCGAGTCACCGATCACCTGACGAAATAGGTAGCGGCTGGATGGCTCACACATAACTGATTTAAATCTATATGGTTTTCAATATAGTCTTGGGCTGGGCTGGGCTGGGCTGGGGAAGCCAGCGGGCACCCGCCCCAAAAAAAGAGGGGGGGGTATTACTTCGGCAAGTTCAACGGCCCAATAAAAATCATGTTCGCATACTCAAATGGATCATTACTGTTGTTTTGTACAGTATAAGCATGATGCCAGTGGATTGTGAAGGGCGGGTGAGGCGGTAAATCGTAGGGTGTTGAGCGGTGGGGAGCTTTAGTTTAACCACCGCGTTAGGATCACATATGAGACTGGTTAAATGATTGAGTCGCCGAAATTAATTGATTCTCTGGTTAAAAATCTCTTGGGAAGATAACGATTGTAACGGTGTTTTTCACAGAATTCCCTTAGTTCACCAATATCTGTTACGCGAGCTTTGATATATATCCGCTGCATATAATTATTGAATGTATTCAATGAAAGATTCAACCTTTCGGCAGCCTCCTTTGATTTTAATCCTTGCAGTCGATAAAACATTATCTCACACTCTCGCTCAGTAAATGTGTCGTCCGGTTTATTTAGAAGCAAAGACCCTGGCATATGACCTTTAACGTAGTCATTTAAGGAATATACCGTTAACTCTATATTATATCCAAACATACCAACACACTCATGATTATCATTATAAAAAGGCATCTTCCTAAATATATAGGGGTAGTCAACCGCATGAGGATGCAGTTCTAACGTTGAAAATTGTTCCTGAGTTTTTATAACCCTCTTGTATTGGTTATCAAATTCATCTACTACGCCATCTACTGCGAAAAGGTTATTGTCAATTTCACAATCATACTTACCAATAATATCCGCGGGTGATTTAGCGCCAAGCAAATCAGCGGCAGCCTGATTACAGTAAATTAATCTTGCAGACAAATCTCTTATGCCATAAGGGGTTTTTAGCTGATCAAAAGCATATCGCATTGAGTTCGGTATATTGATTTCTGGAACGATACTACTCTTACATTTATCATTATTCATTATAACTTACTCCTATTGATGATATTTAAATGACTTTATCACCGCAGGAGGTTAACAACTACTGTCTTAAAGTGTAGAGTAAAAACTAACTTTAATAATATTGATATTTAATAATTAGGTAAAGTGCGTGGGTGCTTCCAAAGGGCCAGGGAAGGCCGACCTAAGCCAAGACTCTTATCATTTTGATATTGAAAATGTGTTTATGGTTTTCAGATTTTGGAAAGGGGGGCGCCACAACTAGGGCAACCCCGTTTTTTTTGCGGTGCATACGTTATAGAGGCAGGTCAACAATCATCCTAAAAACCACTATAATTTAGGGATGAACACTATAAAAAAAATCGGCTATATCTTTTTTCGTTATTACCCTATCAAGATATGTACCACCTTCAGTCACAGTTGAATAAATCTGACTCCAGACATTCTCGTTTCCTGCTAAGGCTGCATATCTTGCTGTAGATAAAAATTCATATTTACCAGTTATTCCTTCACCGCCAAGCGTACAGATGAACGCAACCTTTCCGTACCTCTCTCTAAAGCGAAGATCAAAACTAACAGCAATCTCTTGCCCTCTTACTGTGCCTCCTGTGACTTCATTCATTACATTTAGACATTCGTCAACTATCGCTTGTGTTATAAATTGCTGCTGACTATAACCAAAATCCGTTGCCCTAAGAAAAAATAATTTTAACAAATCAATATTTGCGTTTTCAAATGCATATGCAACTGTAGCCTCACTATCATAATAACCTTTTACCCAAAAATCTTCAACTCGGCCAATATATTCTTCTATTTTGTAGACACTTGTTGGCATAATATGGACTGCCCCTGGGATCGTGGACATTCCTGGCCTATGGCTTTGGTCTGATGTTCAATAAGTTACGTCAGTTCGGACAGAGCTGGAATGCAAAACGGGTTTACCGAATATTTCGATTGTTGAAGTTAAACCTCAGGCGTAAGGGGAAAAAAGGATTGCCCAACCGTCATCCCCAGCCTTTGGTTATTCCGCATAAAATGAACTACTGCTGGTCAGTAGATTTTATGAGTGATGCCTTGATAGATGGGCGAAGGTTCCGCCTGTTCAATGTGGTCGATGATTTTAATCGGGAAGCACTGGCAATCGAAGTTGATTTAAATATACCGGCTCATCGTGTCGTCCGTATCCTGGACCGACTCAGCAGCGAGAGAGGTTATCCGGCTTATATTCGAAGGGACAACGGACCAGAACTTACTGCTGTTGCCTTGGCTGAATGGGCAGAGGATAACGGTGTCATGCTAGATTTTATTCAGCCTGGTAGGCCAATGCAAAACGGATTTATCGAGCGGTTCAACAAAACCCTGCGAACAGAAATACTTGATATGTATCTGTTCCGGACGCTATCCGAAGTGCGGTTTTTAATAGAGGGCTGGCGTACAGAATATAACGAGGAGCGTCCACAAAGCTCACTCGGCGATATGCCGCCAGTTATTTACGCAAGGCAAAAACTGGTCGGAGATCCTCATTGCAGTGGTACTAAAAACCGGAGGGACTACAGGTTCATCACGTCGGATTGGCGATTTTGGGTGGGGCAGAATTCGGGGTGGGGTCAGTATGAAAGGCTGAACTTGCGAAACGGACATGGCCGGAAAATCGTATGACACTGAGCGGAAGGGAGATTTACATTCACCCCCGCCCAGAACTGACCAAAGCAAAGATCAGATTATTGAATCGCTGAAATTAATTGCTTCATGAGTTAGAAATCTCTTGGGGAGATAACGATGGTAATTATGTTTCTCGCAAAAATCCCTTAACTCCCCGATCTCTGTTACATGCACTTTATTGTAAATCTTCTGCATATAGTTATTAAATGTATTTAATGAAAGATTTAACCTAGCAGCAGCCTCTTTTGACTTCAAACCTTGCAAGCGATAAAACATTATTTCGCACTCGCGCTCAGTGAAAGTGTCATCCGGCTTATTCAATAATAGTGATCCCGGCATATGCCCTTTTACATAGTCGTTAAGTGTATATACTGTAAGTTGTGTATTATAACCAAGCATACCTATGCATTCGTGCTTATCATTAAAATAAGGGATTTTATGAAATATGAATGGAAAATCCACAGCATGAGGATGTAGCTCCAACGTAGAAAAAGGAGTCTGCGTCTCAAATATACGTTTATATTGTTTGGCAAAATTCTCTATTGATTCCTCGGTATCTAATATAGCGCAATCGAATTCACTGTCGAATTTACCAATGATTTCATTAGGCGACTTTTTGTCTGCGAGTAGAGCAAGCGGCTGATTGCAATAAACCAGCCTGGAGGACAAATCTCTTATCGCTATGGGACTTTTTAATTGGTCAAAAACGTAACGCATGGTGTTTGTAATATTAACTTCAGGAACCACAGTACACTTGCATATGTCATTACTCATAATTACCCCCGGTCATTGATGATATTTAAAAACTGTATCATCGCAAGGAGTGACTAACTACTGGCCTAAAGTACAGCGTAATAAAATAACATCCTTAATTTTACGGCTTAAGGTTTTTAATTAACGAATTTTTTCGCTTTAATAAAAAAATAACTAGCCTTGCATTTCAAATAAACAATTATTGATGAGAGAAGTAATTGTTAATAGTGTGAGCCCCGCAGTGCTTTGGCCCATTATGGCCCATTTTTATTAATGATATTATGGAAGCATTAAATTTCGGATTACTGAAAGGATTAATGACGGGAAAATGGTCGGTTTAGTTTTACGGCACAATTTAAATTATTGTCGGGCTGCCACAGTTCTGTCTCTTCTATCCCGTCTATACTTAAGATCTCTCTGCAATATAGATGACGACCATGTGCGGCCGATTTGCTGAATTTAATACCAGAGAACACTATCTCGATTTCCTGCGAAGTGATGTTGCGTTTTCGGGCGCATTGGATGGCGAGCCGATAGGCCGCTACAACGTTGCTCCAGGCAGTCGCGTTCTGCTGCTGAACCAGCGCGACGATACGCTGCATCTGGATCCCGTTATCTGGGGTTATCAGCCCGCCTGGGCCAAAGAAGCAGGCCGCCCTCCCCTGATTAATGCCCGGTTAGAAACTGCCGCCGCCAGCCGCATGTTTAAGCCGCTATGGCACCATGGCCGCGCGCTGGTGATGGCCGACGGTTGGTATGATATGAGTGGAAGAAAGACCCGGACCATACAAAAGTTAAACAACCCTATTTTATCTATCATAAAAATAAGAAGCCGGTATACCTGGCCGCAATAGGCAGATTCCATCCCGATGCCCTGGACGCGCCGGAAGATGATGGTTTTGTAATCGTGACGGCGGCCAGTGATAAGGGGTTGGTGGATATCCATGACCGGCGGCCGCTGATCATGACGCGAAAGGCGTCATTAGAATGGATATCGCCGGATACGACGTCGGGGCGCGCCGAGGAGCTGGCCCATGATTGCGCCATGCCGGTGGGGGAGTTTGCGTTTCATCCTGTCAGCAAGACTGTGGGGAATATTCACAATAACAACAGTTCGCTAATTGCAAAAATTGATAATTCGCACTTATAGTCCTCGCGCCGGCGAGGACTATACAGGGATGCCGCCGGGTACCGTGGGTGCCGCACAAACGGTCATATCAGCCGCCAGGACGGCACGCCACGGCATTTTCAGCGCAGCGCATCCACGGCGACTTTATAGCGGGCCTGCCTATCGGCCAAGCCGTTGACGCCGCCGTTAATCCGTCTAGTCAGCCCCACCATATCGCCAATATCGGCAAAAGCGTTACATTTATTGGCCTGCCAAAACCATCCGGCCGAACGTGCGGCATTGATATCCGCTAAGAGCAAATCAGGGTCGGCAAGCAGATCTAAATCGAGCGCTTTACCGCAGGCGGCATAATTAGCATAAAAGGTCACCTGTTTTAAACCTCGCCCGCGATATAACCAGCCGTCTTCCGGTCGCGTATTTCCGTATCTGCCGCCATAAACAATATTGGCTATTTTCTGCTGCCTGTCGATAGGCAGGGTTCTTTCAGAAGGTTGGCGGCCCAACGCCTCGCGCTGTGCCGGCGTTAAGCGATTGCCGAATATCTTGAGTCCGTTTATCGAATAATTAAACGATTCCACTACTGTGGTAAATCCACCTGATTCCGTACCGATTTGCGCAATAAAAGCTGCCTGGCGCAGCGGCGTATTAATACTGAATTCAGCCATAATAGCCGCCATATGCGGAAACCAGCGTGCGGCTAACCCGGCGCTGATATTAGCCGCCTGTTGGAATTGCTCGAGTGTCATATGCTTTGGCCCTTAACCGCCTGGTTTTCCTCCAACCCTTACACAAGGTAAGCCGTCCACGCTGCTAAAGGTTGCCGGCCCGGCGGTGCTGGCCCTTAACCCTGGCGCGTCCCGCCGCAGGGCTGCGCTTGATGAACAATCGTCAGGGCCATCAGTATCATGAACATGCCGGCCTAGTAGGGGAGCTTGATCGATTCCGCGGGTGGGCAATCCGGGCAATTCGGGAAGGAGATCGCCTTTAGCGCCCAACGCTGGGTCTGACGGGGCTTAACCATGTTTACCTCACCCGGTCGCTATCTGCGTGACCGCGATGCCAGGTGTGTCCATCATGGGCGGGCAGCGGCCGGGGCGGAGATAAAAGAGCAGCAAGCCATTTTTGCGCTAGAATAATCAGGTAAGCGCGCATTTCCGCTGGTGGGATGTGCTATCACATAATGGAAACATTTTAAAAGGCATGGCATTAACATGAAGAAATTCATCATCGCAATGATGACTGTAGTATTAGCCCTACCCTTTGCCCCCCTTACGTATGCCCATGCCGGGGATGAATATCATCCTAAAACAGTGCAGAAATATCACCGTCACCACCGTGTGGCAAAGCATCATGGCAAAAAGCAGATCTATCGCAAGGCCGAGCCACAGGTGGGACATAACAGATGATGGGGAGTAAATAAGCTTTAACAGCAACAGCGTGGCGAAACCGGGTCGTATTGCGTTGAGATAGGCTGATGGCGTTGATCCGGCAGGACCCGCCATAAAATAGCGGCTTTTTTCATACCACTTAAAAGTGATTACACTTTGACATTATACTAATTAATATAATATTTTGCTGGTATATTTCCTGGGTGTTGTAGGCTTGTTATTATCTTATTGCAGGGGTTATTGTTTTAATTATTGGCTAATGCGCTATTATCAGAGGCAATCAATGAGGATATTGCCGCCGGAACCTGCCCGCCGGCATAGGAAACAGGAAGCCACGCTGATGGGCAGCGCGCCAGCGCTTATTATTTAAACGACAATAACATCAATAAGTTATACTACGATATCACCGCGCCGTTAAGCCACGGGCTATTAATCGTTGTTAACCTTTTCTTCGTCGCCGTTGACTTCAACATACTGCGAGACTGAGATCAACCGGACAAAATGCGCCAATAATAAATCCACATCCGTTTGCAGAATCTCCTCGCTGGCGCCGGAAGCCGATAAAATGGCTTTTTCTATGTTGGTCGCCATAACCGATGAGCTACCCTGCCCGACAGTCAGCACCAGCGCGGCCAGGAGCAGGGACTGGGCTTCAACCTGGGCAGTCAGCTCTTTTGCCGCCGCATCCGCTTTGGCCATTTTTTTCAATATATCAATGACAAGGTTTCTCATAGTTTCCTACCTGGACGAAATCGCGGCCAACAGGTTGCCACGGCACTAAACATAGCCTGCTTATATTACTCTTATTGTGAGTAGGATAACATCTTCTGAACTGTAAGTATTGTGCGCGATGACCGCCACCATGGCGCCCACGCCAGTTGTAGTCCCATTGACGCGTATAGGGCGCTGTTGTGCAGGGATTAATTCATTAGAAATATTTATCAATCAACACAACATTATCCCCACCCACGAAGCAAAACGCCGTATGCGGGGACGAATGCCGTGTTGCCGGACCGGAAGAGAAGACGTTCCCCCTCCGCCGGGCCGGGTAGCCGTTCCCTAGTCCGTGATGGCCTTGGCGCCGGCGGTTTTCAGCACGCCATCGGCGCGGAACATGGCCTTGATGCCGCGTACCGCCTGCCGGATACGATCCTGGTTCTCAATCAGCGCGAAACGTACATGGGTATCGCCGTAGTCGCCGAACCCAATGCCCGGCGATACGCAGACCTTAGCGTCCGACAGCAGTTTTTTCGCGAACTCCAGGGAACCGAGATGGGCATAGTGCTCCGGGATCCTGGCCCAGACATACATGGACGCCTTTGGGGTATCCACCATCCATCCCGCCTCGTGCAGGCCGCGCACCAGGACATTGCGGCGCTGGTGATATTGTTCGACGATATCCAGTACGCATTGCTGGTCGCCTTCCAGCGCGGCGATGGCGGCCACCTGCAGGGGGGTAAACGTACCGTAGTCATGGTAACTTTTGATACGCGCCAGGGCGTTGACCAGTTCCGGATTACCCACCATAAACCCGATGCGCCAGCCGGCCATGTTATAGCTTTTCGACAGGGTGAAAAATTCCACCGCAATGTCCTTGGCGCCTGGCACCTGCATGATCGACGGCGCTTTCCATCCATCATAAACAATATCGGCATAGGCGAGATCGTGTACCACCAGCACGCCGTACTGCTGGGCCAGGGCCACCACCCGTTCAAAGAAGTCCAGCTCGACGCATTGCGCCGTGGGATTGGACGGGAAGCCGAGAATCATCATTTTCGGCGTGGGAATGCTTTCGCGAATGGCGCGCTCAAGCTCGCGGAAAAAGTCCACCCCCGCCACCAGCGGCACCGAGCGCACCTGGGCGCCGGCTATCACCGCGCCGTAGATATGTATCGGATAGCTGGGATTCGGCACCAGTACGGTATCGCCATGATCGAGCGTCGCCAGCATCAAATGGGCCAGGCCCTCTTTGGAACCGATGGTGACGATGGCCTCGCTGTCTGGATTGATCTCGACGCCGTAGCGATCGGCATACCAGCCCGAGATCGCGCGCCGCAGCCGGGGAATACCGCGGGAGGTGGAATATCCATGGGTATCCTCCCGTTTGGCGACGGTACAAAGCTTTTCCACGATGTGCGGCGGCGTGGGCCCGTCGGGATTACCCATGCTGAAATCAATAATATCCTCTCCGCGCCGGCGCGCGGCCATTTTCAACTCGGCGGTGATATTAAATACATAGGGGGGGAGACGATCGATGCGTGTAAAACGCCGTGGCAAACCGGATGCGGCCATAATATCCTCGTTGTACGTTAGCGCCCGGACCATCCGAGCGACGCCGGCCCATGCGTGGGCCTGTCCATGAAGCTATCCTATATTCGGCATGATTTCAATATCAACGGCAGACATCGCGGCGGACAAGATAAAAAGAGGAAATATGAAATTTTATTTATCGATTATTCCCCTTTATTGCGGTAGCCGTTGGCCTAAAAACCGTGCGGCAGGCGTTTTATGCCGGTAAATGAAATCCCCTTATGTTTACTCAGACTTCCCCGTTTTACGGCACTTCTCGCGTCATGGCGGCCGAAGCCGCCGCGATCCCCGACGGCGGCCGCGGCGGCAAATCTGGAATCTCAGGCGTCCATTGCTTATAGTAACGGCTAAAGGTTGGTCATTTACCGGGATGTCGTGGTGAAAGAAATGTTCGAAATGCTGCTGGCGGTCTATGAACGGGCGGCATTAATGTTGATTTGCCTGTTTTTGTTGACGCGCGTCCGCCAGTTCCGCCAGTTATTGCAAAAAGAACAGCACACCCGCCAGGAATTGCTGGCGGTCACCGCCATTTTTTCCCTGTTTGCCATTTTCAGCACCTATTCCGGCATCCATGTGGAAGGCTCGCTGATTAACGTGCGGATTATCGCGGTCATGTCCGGCGGTATTTTATTCGGGCCCTGGGTAGGCATCGCCACCGGGATTATCGCCGGCGTGCACCGTTATCTGATCGATATCGACGGCCCGACCTCGGTGCCTTGCCTTATCAGCAGCGTGGTGGCGGGTTTTGTCTCGGGCTGGATCAAGCTTAGGGTGATAAAAGAGCGCCGCTGGGGCATCGGCATCCTGGGCGGCATGCTGTGCGAGTGCCTGACCATGCTGCTGGTCATTCTCTGGGCGCAGCCGATGTCCCTGGGGCTGGATATCGTGTCCAAAATTGCGCTGCCGATGATCCTCGGCGGGGTCAGCATCGGCATGATCGTGCTGCTGGTGCAGGGGGTCGAGGATGAAAAAGAGGTGATCGCCGCCCGGCAAGCCAAGCTGGCGCTGGATATCGCCAATAAGACCCTGCCCTACTTTCGCCATATCAACAGCGAATCCCTCACCACCATTTGCGATATCATCCGCGCCGATATCAAGGCCGACGCCGTGGCCATCACCAATGAACATCATATCCTGGCTTATGTCGGGGTCGGGGCCGAATTGTACAATATCGGCCATGAGATCATCAGCGATATGACCAGGGAAAGTATTCAAAGCGGCAACATCACCATCAAGAACAATGACGAGGCGGACCGTACGCCGCAAATCCATTCGCTTATCATTATCCCGTTATGGGAAAAAGGCGTGGTCACCGGCACCCTGAAGATCTATTACTGCCACGCCCATCAGATCACCAATTCACTCAAAGTGATGGCCATCGGCCTGTCGCAGATTATTTCGACGCAGATCGAGGTGTCGCGCATCGAACAGCTGAGGGAAATGGCCGACCAGGCGGAACTGCGCGCGTTACAAAGCAAAATTAATCCGCATTTCCTGTTTAATGCGCTTAACGCCATTTCCTCGTCGATCCGCATCAATCCGGATACCGCCCGGCAGCTGATTACCAATCTTTCCCGTTACCTGCGGTACAATCTGGAATTAAACGGCGCGCAAATCGATATCAAAAAAGAGCTTTATCAGATCCAGGATTATATCGCCATCGAGCAGGCGCGTTTCGGCAGCAAGCTGAGCGTTATTTTTGATATCGATGAAGAGTTGTCGTTCCCCCTGCCCAGCCTGCTCATCCAGCCGCTGGTGGAAAACGCTATTGTGCACGGCATCCAGCCTTGCCGCGGTAAAGGCGTGGTGGTGATTTCCGTGCGGGAGGATACCGGCGGACGTATCCGTATTGCGGTAAAAGACACCGGCGGTGGCATCAGCGCAGAAGTCATCGAGCAGGTTAAACGCAATGAACTGCCGGCCGGGAAAATCGGCCTGCTGAATGTTCATCACCGGGTATTGCTGTTATATGGCGAAGGGCTGCATATCCGCCGTCTTGAACCGGGCACCGAGATCTGGTTTTACATTACCCCCCAGCCCCACAAGCTGGCGGCATAACGTCCATGGAGGACATGTTTAACCGCGAGGCACCATGAAAGCCATAATTGTCGAAGACGAATTCCTCGCCCAGGAAGAATTACGCTACCTTATCCATAAGCACAGCGGCCTGACTATCGAGGCCACGTTCGACGATGGACTGGATGTCCTGCGCTACCTGCAGCATCATGAGGTGGATGTGATTTTTCTCGATATCAATATCCCCTCCCTGGACGGCGTGTTGCTGGCGCAGAATATCAGTAAATTCAGCCATAAGCCGGAAATAGTCTTTATTACCGCCTATAAAGAGCATGCGGTGGAGGCGTTTGAGCTGGAAGCCTTTGACTATATCCTGAAGCCTTATCAGGAATCGCGCATCATCACCATGCTGCAAAAGCTGGAGGCGCAGCATCAGGCCGCCCCGGCGCCGGCTGCGGGGGCGGCGCCGGGACGGCGGAATCAACACGCCATTAATTTGATCAAAGACGAGCGCATTATCGTTACCGATATCAGCAATATCTATTATGCGGCGGCGCAGGAAAAGGTGACCCTGGTCTATACGCGGCGCGAGGAATTTGTCATGCCGATGGCCATCACGGAATTCTGCGGCCGGTTGCCGGAGGAGTTTTTTTTCCGTTGCCATCGGTCGTATGTGGTGAACCTGGGAAAAATTCGTGAGATTGTGCCCTGGTTTAATAATACCTATCTGCTACGCCTGAGCGATCTGGATTTTGAAGTGCCGGTCAGCCGCAGCAAGGTCAGGGCTTTCCGGCAATTGATGCGGCTGTAGCCGGGGTTTGGCTGCAGAACCGTGCCCACGGGCATGCAGGGCAAGAGGGTAAAGGCGCCGGAATAAGCCGCCCTGTCGGCAACAGCCGGCGTGTAGTCAAATCACGCCGAAACCTGGAGTTGAAGACCCATCAGCTGGCGCATATGCGCGCCGGCGCCGAGCAGGCCCGGTTGTTCGTGCCTGATCAGAAACACCGGGATATCGCGTACGTAATCGTTAAAGCGGCCTTTATCCTCGAACGCCGCGCGAAAACCGGAGGCGCGGAAAAATTCCAGGAAGCGCGGCACCAGGCCGCCGGCGATATAAACGCCGCCAAACGTGCCCATGTTCAGCGCCAGATTGCCGCCAAAACGCCCCATCAGCACGCAGAACAGCGACAGCGCGCGCCGGCAATCGTCATTGCTCCCGTCGACGGCCTGTTCCGTGACCTGTTGCGGCTCCAGTGAATCCGGAACGCGGCCATCGATGGTGACGAGGCTGCGGTACAAATTAACCAGCCCGGGGCCGGATAATACGCGTTCGGCCGACACATGGCCGAACTCGCCGCGCAGCACCGCCAGGACATCGGCTTCCTCTTTGCTGTTAGGCGCGAAGTCGACATGGCCGCCTTCGCCCGGCAGGCTTATCCAACGCTGGTCCAGATGCAACAGATGGCACACGCCAAGGCCGGTGCCGGCGCCGTACACGGCAATCGGCCCCTGGGCCTGCGCCTGCGTGCCGCCAAACTGCACCACATCGCCGGCGGCGAGCATCGGCACCGCCATCGAGACGGCGGTAAAATCATTGATGACCTCCAGGCGCGCCAATCCCAGGCTGTCCTTCATGGCCTTGATGGAAAATGCCCAGGTGCTGTTGGTCATGTCCACCCAGTCATCGGTTATCGGACAGGCGATAGCGATACAGGCCTCCGTGGCCTCGACCTTTTGCGCGGTCAGGTAGTGACGGATCACCGCTTCAAGGGTGGCGTAATCTTTACCGGAATAGGTGTGGATATGGGAAATCGCGCCATTGTCCATATCGCATAACGCCAGCCGGGCATTGGTTCCCCCAACGTCACCGACCAGGGCATATTTTGTCATTATGTAAGGCTCCGCTAACTCTTCTACTTGCCGTCGGAGGGTTACCGGCAGCAAACATAAACAATTTATTAATATAATAATAATACCAGTTATATTGGCCAATGCTATAAATTGAGTTTGCTTTCGGATTCGCCTTTATCCCAGGGCAAAGGCCACCGCGGCGGCGGCGTGGAGGGTGGTGGTGTCGAACAGCGGCACCGTTGCGTCGTCTTCGCCGATCAGCAGGCCGATTTCGGTGCAGCCGAGGATCAGTCCCTCGATGCCCTGGCTCTCCAGCGAAGCAATAATGCGCCGGAAGGTGTGGCGCGATTCATCGCGGATCTTGCCCAGGCATAACTCCTCGAAAATGATGTTATGAATCGCGTCCATTTCCGCAGCGCCCGGAACGGTGATTTCGATGCCGTGCGGATGCTCGAACCGCCGGCGATAAAAATCCTGCTGCATGGTAAAGCGGGTGCCCAATAGCCCGACCCGCCGCAGGCCACGGGCATTGATTTCCCGGGCGGTGGCATCGGCGATATGCAACAGCGGCAGTGGACAGGCCCATTCAATGGTGTCCGCCACCTTATGCATGGTGTTAGTGCAAAGGACGATGGCCTCGGCACCGGCTTTTTGCAGCAATACCGCCTTGGCCGCCAGCAGATCGCCCGCCCGTTGCCAATCACCCTCGGCCTGCATGCGGGCGATTTGGGCGAAATCGACGCTGTACAGCACCAGATCCGCCGAATGCAACCCGCCCAATGCGCCGCTAATGCCTTGGTTAATCAAGCGGTAATAAGGTAAAGTGGATTCCCAGCTCATGCCGCCTAAAAGCCCTAGTGTTTTCACTGTGTGATCCTCGTGCGTCTTCGACCGGGTCAATGCCGCGGCACCCGTAGCGCTTGTATTGTTTGTCAGGGAAGGGTTATTTTTAACTGAGTTTGATGATAAAACGGTGCTTGCCCATCACACCCGCGACAAGCTCGCGCACGTTTGTTTGTCAGTAGTCTGAGTTATTTTTAATGGAATTTATCGCTTAACTGATGCAAAGCGCAATATATTATCCGACCAGGATAATCCACCGTTGCCGGTAAGCCTATGCCGTCGCTTGCCCGGCGAATTAAGCGGTAACCGATTCCTACCGTGATAGTAATGATAAAAGGATACTTTATGGTTTATCTGGCCAATCCAACGCGTTACGACGATATGTTATATCGTCGCTGCGGTAATAGCGGTCTTCAACTGCCGGCGGTGTCGCTCGGCCTGTGGCATAATTTCGGCGACGTCACGTTGCTGGAAAACAGCCGCGCCATGGTGCGCCGCGCCTTTGACTTAGGCATTACCCATTTTGACCTGGCCAATAACTACGGGCCGCCCCCGGGATCCGCCGAAGCCAATTTCGGCCGGTTGCTGCGCGAGGATTTGCTCCCCTACCGTGACGAGCTGATTATTTCCACCAAGGCGGGCTATACCATGTGGCCCGGGCCTTACGGCGACTGGGGCTCGAAAAAATACCTGGTGTCCAGCCTGGATCAGAGCCTGCGCCGTCTGGGCCTGGACTACGTGGATATCTTTTATCATCATCGTCCGGACCCCGCTACGCCGCTTGCCGAAACCATGAGCGCGCTGGATCTGCTGGTACGCCAGGGCAAGGCGCTCTACATCGGCCTGTCCAACTACCCCGCCGCGCTCGCCAGGCAGGCGTTGGCGCTATTAAACGACCTCGGCACCCCCTGCGTGATTCATCAACCCAAATATTCCATGTTTGAACGGTGGGTGGAACCGGAACTGCTTGATGTGCTGGCTGAGAACGGCGTGGGGTCGATAGCCTTTTCGCCGCTGGCCGGCGGTCAGCTGACGGACCGCTACCTGAACGGCATACCACAGGATTCGCGGGCGGCCAGACCGGGTCTGACCCTGACGCCGGAACAGCTTACCGCGCAGAAAATGGATAAGGTACGGCGCCTGAACGATATTGCCCTGGAACGCGGCCAGAAGCTGGCGCAAATGTCTCTGGCCTGGGTGCTGCGCGGCGATCGGGTAACGTCGGTGCTGATTGGCGCCAGCAAAACCTCGCAGATAGACGACGCGGTGGGGATGCTGGCCAATCGCGAATTCAGCGCCGACGAATTGGCGCGTATCGAAGCGATACTGGCATAAGGCCGCGCCGGCCCGCAATTTCCGCCCGGTATTGGCGGGCCCGGCGTGCCACGGAGCCTCGGTCGGGCGCATAAACCGCGCCCGACCAACCCCATAGACACGCATTGCCCTTAACGCGCCGGGTGCGGCCCCCGCGGTAGGGTGGCGTATCGGATAGCCGGAGAAGATAAAGTCCGGTTACAGGCCGAACGCGGTGCCCACCATCAAATAGCCATTCAGCGTTACCACCACCGCCACGATAACCCACCCCAACGTCTGGATCAGACGCGAATTCACCATGTCGCCCATCAGGACGCGGTTGCCGGTAAAGGTCAGCAGCGGCACCAGCGCCAGCGCAATGCCGAAGCTGAGCAGGACCTGGCTTAATACCAGGATACGGGTCGGGTCCAGCCCCATCATGATAACCACAAAGGACGGCAGCATCGTGACCACCCGCCTTACCAGCAGCGGTATGTGAAAGCGCACAAATCCCTGCATCACCACCTGCCCGGCCATGGTGCCCACCACGGTGGAGGACAGGCCCGCCGCCACCAGGCTTAAACCGAATACCGTCGCCGCCGTATGGTTCAGCAGCGGCGCCAAGGTCAGGTAGGCCTCATCCAGATCGGCGATGCCGGTATGCCCGCTGAAGTGAAATGCCGCCGCCGCGGTGGCCATCATGGCCAGATTGACAAAACCGGCGGTGGTCATGGCGATGGCCACATCCAGTTTAGTCGAGGAGTAGCGTTGGGCGCGGTTGCCGTGCAGTCCGTTTTGCGTCAAGGAAGAATGCAGGTAAATCACATGCGGCATAATGGTGGCGCCCAGCACCCCGGCGGCCAGGAAAACCGCGTCGCCGTTCGGCAGGCTGGGCAGCAGCATGCCTTTACCCAGTTCCGCCATATTCGGTTGCGAAAAAAACAGCTCCGCGATATAGGCGGCGGCGACAAACAGCAGCAGCCCGCCAATGACCAATTCCAGTGGTTTTTGACCCCGCTGTTGCAACATGAGGATCAAGAATGTGGCGATGCCGGTAATGATTGCGCCTTGCAGCAGCGAGCAGCCCAGCAGCATTTTAAAACCGATGGCCGCGCCGACGAATTCCGCCAAATCGGTGGCCATGGCAATGATTTCAGCTTGTATCCAGTAGGCCCACACCGCCGGGCGCGGGAAGCGATCGCGGATATGCTCCGCCAGGTTCTTGCCGGTGGCGATACCCAGCTTTGCCGACAACAGCTGGATGAGCATGGCCATAAAGTTGGCCCACACCACCACCCAGAGCAATCGGTACCCGAAGCTGGCGCCCGCCTGGATATTGGTGGCGAAATTACCGGGGTCGATATAGCCAATCGCCGCGATAAACGCCGGGCCAAGCAATGAGAGCTTTACCTTGCGTGATGCGCGATTGACACCGTCCGCAGTTCGGCTATTCAGCATATCAGTGACCCTTATGATCCATCGAATTAGCTTCATCCTATCCAAACGATAATAATTATCAAGCGCATTTAGGACGTTTCGGGTTATCTCTGCGATAGATGACGATGATGATGAGCATAAAGGGGGCAAAACCCAGCCTAATGACAGTTTCATCCCTAATTGGACCGGCTTAGAAGCGCCAATGGGTTACTAGATTACATTAGCACACTATTAACATAATTGGATATAAATTTAACTTTTTTCGCGACTTATCTGTGACCGCCTCGCTATCCTCATCTTCTGCTAGAGGATTTTTATATATTTGCAACTTATAACTCGTTTTTAGTTCGACCGTTACATAGAATGAGCGGCAAATTATTGCCTGCCTCATAACTGGAGCAACTATGTCCCGGATTTTTCATTTTGTCCTCGCTCTTGCCGTAGTGGCAATCCTGGCGTTATTGGTCAGCCACGATCGTAAAAAAATCAGGCTGCGCTTTATTGTTCAACTATTAGTCATTGAAGTCCTGCTTGCTTATTTTTTCCTCAACTCGCAGATTGGATTGGGTTTTGTGCAGGGATTCTCGGCGCTGTTTGATAAGTTGCTAGGATTTGCCGCCGAAGGGACAGGGTTTGTTTTCGGTAATATGAATAAACAGGGCCTGGCATTCTTTTTCCTGAATGTGTTATGTCCGATTGTATTTATCTCGGCCCTGATAGGTATTTTACAGCATATCCGGGTGCTCCCTTTTATTATCCGCATCATCGGTACCCTGCTGTCGAAAATTAACGGTATGGGCAAGCTGGAGTCGTTTAACGCCGTCAGTTCGCTGATCCTGGGGCAATCGGAAAACTTCATCGCCTATAAGGATATCCTGGGCAAGATGTCCGAACGCCGGATGTACACCATGGCGGCCACGGCGATGTCGACGGTATCGATGTCCATCGTCGGCGCCTATATGACCATGCTGGAACCGCGCTATGTGGTGGCCGCTCTGGTATTGAATATGTTCAGCACCTTTATTGTGCTGTCATTGATCAATCCCTACCAGGTCGGCAAGGAAGAAGAGCTGCAGATGAGTAATCTGCATGAAGGACAGAGCTTTTTCGAAATGCTGGGTGAATATATCCTGGCGGGCTTCCGGGTGGCCATTATCGTCGCGGCCATGCTGATTGGCTTCATTGCCATTATCGCCGCCATAAACGCCTTGTTCAGCCTGGTGTTCGGCATCAGCTTCCAGGGCATACTGGGGTATATATTTTATCCCTTTGCCCGGGTCATCGGCATCCAGGGCGACGAGGCGCTGCGGGTCGGCAGCATCATGGCCACCAAGCTGGTCTCCAATGAGTTTGTCGCCATGATGGATTTGCAAAAGGTTGCCGGCCAACTGTCCGCGCATTCCGTCGGCATCCTGTCGGTATTCCTGGTGTCGTTTGCCAACTTTTCATCCATCGGCATCGTGGCCGGCGCGATTAAAGGCCTGAACGAACACCAGGGCAACGTGGTATCCCGCTTCGGCCTGAAGCTGGTGTACGGCTCGACGCTGGTCAGCCTGCTGTCCGCCGCCATCACCGGTTTGGTAATTTAAACCGCCGTCCATCTTGCCGTCATAACGACGGTGCGGTTGGGGCCGGGGAAACCCGGCCTTTTTTATAGGATTGACGCGATAAATCGAGGCGGCGCCAGGCATGCACGCACAAGATATAAAAACAAAAAACCGGCCAGAAGCCGGTTTTTTTAATTTGGTGGAGCTAAGCGGGATCGAACCGCTGACCTCTTGCATGCCATGCAAGCGCTCTCCCAGCTGAGCTATAGCCCCAACGTACTTCCTGGGTAACACGAACACCGTCGTAACACATCATCATATCAGGCCAATCGAGGTGATTGGTGGAGCTAAGCGGGATCGAACCGCTGACCTCTTGCATGCCATGCAAGCGCTCTCCCAGCTGAGCTATAGCCCCGTACCCGACACATCATGTCTGGTGGACGGGGCGCATGATATGAAACCCGGCAAACAGTGTCAACGGCTAATTGAAATTAACGCATCAAACGCTGAAAAAGCCGTCAAATCCTCGATAACGAACGGTTTATCCGGCGCGCTGGGCGATATAGTCCAGCGCCTTATCGATACGGGCCAACGAACGTGACTGTCCGACGGCATGGACGGTGACATCCAGCGCCGGCGACTGGCCCGCGCCGGTGACCGCCACGCGCAGCGGCATCCCTACCTTGCCCATGCCCACGTTGAGCTCCGCCGCCGTCTCCTCGATAGCGTTATGCACGTGTTCAGGCGACCACGACGTCAGGGCGGCCAGTTTGGCGCGCGCCAGCACCAACGGCTCGCGGGCCACCAGGCGCAGATGTTTTTTGGCCGCGTCGGCGTCGAACTGCTCGAAATCCTCATAGAAATAATGGCATGAGGCCGCCATTTCTTTCAGGGTCTTGCAGCGATCGCCGAGTAATGTCACCAGCTCCGCCAGTTGCGGCCCATTGCGGGTATCAATGCCCGCTTGTTCCATATGCCATACCAGGTGGGTGGCGACGTATTCCGGCGGCAGATGATTAATGTAGTGGTGATTAAGCCACAGCAGCTTTTCGGTATTAAAGGCGCTGGCCGATTTGCTAATATCGTCCAGGGTAAACAGCTGCTTCATTTCTTCGATGGAGAAAATTTCCTGATCACCATGGGACCAGCCCAGGCGCACCAGGTAATTCAGCAGGGCCTCAGGCAGGAAACCGTCGTCGCGGTACTGCATTACGCCCACCGCGCCGTGGCGTTTGGACAGCTTCTTGCCGTCGTCGCCCAGGATCATCGAGACGTGGGCATATTCAGGCACCGGCGCGCCCAGCGCCTTGAGAATATTGATCTGGCGCGGCGTGTTGTTGATATGATCCTCACCGCGGATAACATGGGTGATTGCCATATCCCAGTCGTCAATCACCACGCAGAAATTATAGGTGGGCGAGCCGTCGGTACGGCGGATAATCAGGTCGTCAAGCTCTTGGTTGCTAAATTCAATCGGGCCGCGAATCTTATCATTAAAGATAACCGAGCCGTCCTGGGGATTGGCGAAACGCACCACGCAAGGCTCGGCATCGTCATGCTGTTCATGGCTGTGGCGGCAGCGGCCGTCGTAACGCGGTTTCTCGCCGTTGGCCATTTGCTGCTCGCGCAGGGCTTCCAGGCGCTCCCTGGAGCAATAGCATTTATAGGCGGTGCCCTGCACCAGCATGTCGTCGATCACCGCGTTATAACGGTCGAAACGTTTGGTCTGGTAGTAGGGACCTTCGTCCCAATCCAGGTTCAGCCAGTTCATCCCGTCCATAATGGCGTTGATAGCTTCCTGGGTGGAGCGCTCAAGATCGGTATCCTCGATACGCAGCACGAACTCCCCGCCCTGGCTACGGGCAAACAGCCATGAATATAAAGCGGTACGGGCGCCGCCGACATGAAGATAGCCGGTGGGGCTGGGCGCAAAACGGGTTTTAATTTTCATCAGGAACACTGCCTTATTACGCATGGCTGACAGTCGGGAGCAATACTCCCGGCCGGTTATAAAAAGTGGACAATATTCTACCACTCCAGCCCGATTCCTCAACGCTGTTCCACTTTTGCTGCTCCTTTTGCAGAGATTAAAGGCGCAAACCCGTTCATCTTGACTAATTTTACGACGAACACACTTTTTACTTTCAAAAATCGTTGACTCACTTGGCAGTATCCCTATAATGCGACTCCACACGGCGGGGTGATTAGCTCAGCTGGGAGAGCATCTCCCTTACAAGGAGAGGGTCGGCGGTTCGATCCCGTCATCACCCACCACTTAATTTTCTAAGTGGCTCCGCTGTGAGAAATAGAAGTAATACGCGGTAAGAAGTGGGTGATTAGCTCAGCTGGGAGAGCATCTCCCTTACAAGGAGAGGGTCGGCGGTTCGATCCCGTCATCACCCACCACTTCTTAAGTCGGTATTGTTTTGATGTTCGTTTACAGAAATGGGTGATTAGCTCAGCTGGGAGAGCATCTCCCTTACAAGGAGAGGGTCGGCGGTTCGATCCCGTCATCACCCACCATTTCTGTCCTTTTAAGTGGGTCGTTAGCTCAGTTGGTAGAGCAGTTGACTTTTAATCAATTGGTCGCAGGTTCGAATCCTGCACGACCCACCACTTTCAAGAATACCCCCCAATCTTCAAACCAAGCCAATACTACAATATTTCGCGCGTCGTGCGGATTTGAACCTGCGCAGGTTCGGGTCGAGCGCAGCGAGACAGCGTTGCCGCCAGGCGACGACCCGAAGGGCGAGGCCAGCGGCCGAGTCATCCTGCACGACCCACCACTTTCAAGAATACCCCCCAAACTTCAAACCAAGCCAATACCTCAATATTTCGCGTGTCGTGCGGATTTGAACCTGCGCAGGTTCGAGTCGAGCGTAGCGAGACAGCGTTGCCGCCAGGCAACGACCCGAAGGGCGAGGCCGGAGGCCGAGTCATCCTGCACGACCCACCACTTTCAAGAATACCCCTCAAACTTCAAACCAAGCCAATACCTCAATATTTCGCGCGTCGTGCGGATTTGAACCTGCGCAGGTTCGAGTCGAGCGCAGCGAGACAGCGTTGCCGCCAGGCGACGACCCGAAGGGCGAGGCCAGCGGCCGAGTCATCCTGCACGACCCAACAGCTTTCGTTCCGGGGTGACACTGGCCCGATAACTTCAGCTATACCGCCGCGGTTTTGCTGCGTAAAAAATCGAGCACGGCTCTGGTTGCTGCGCTGATGTGCTTATCACGGTAATAGTAGGCCCAGAAGCCCTGATAGACAGGACACCACTCCTGCAACAAAGGCACCAGCTTCCCGCTATCAATCTCTTCCTGTAAATGGTGCTCGACCCACATGGCAATACCCAGACCCTCTGTTGCGGCCCGTACCGCTTCACGCCGATCATTGATGGTCAGTGGCCCCTGTACTGCAAGGGTGATTTTCTCGCTGCCTTTACTGAACTCCCAGTTATAAGGCGAGGCATCAGGCTGCTGCCGCCAGTTAATACATCGATGGCGAGCCAGGTCTCTGGGGTGTTCTGGTGTTCCATTGGCCGCAAGGTAATCGGGGGAAGCCACCGGAATTTGTCGTAGTGCAGGGCCAACCGGAAAGGCGACCGTTTCCGGGTGTATGTATTCACCTAAGCGAAAACCAATGTCATATCCCTCACTGACGATGTCGATCCAGGCATCGTCCAGACGAACTTCCAGAGTGATTTCCGGGTATGAGGTATGAAATGTCGCAAGACGAGGGGCGATCAGATCTTTCCAGGCAACGCGCGGCATAACGAGCCTGACATTCCCGACCGGGTGTTCACGTTGCCAGGATAGTTCCCGGGTTGCGGCTTCAATTTCCTGAAACGCCAGGCTCAGGCGTGCCAACAGTTGTGCCCCCTGATCGGTTGTGGACACACTTCGAGTGGTACGATGAAAAAGCTGGACCCCGGTCCGCTCCTCCAGGCGACGAATGATCTGGCTCATCGCTGAAGGGCTAATCTCCAGCAGACGAGCCCCGCCATTAAAGCTACCGGCTGTCGCAACAGCGATGAACGCTTCGTAGTCTTTAAATAGAGTCGATTTCATAGAGGTGTAAATTATATATCCTAACTGACATAGTTAATTGAAAATAACGGCGATTATCATTTTATTTATAATATGTATGCTTGTCGACACACTAGACACACTAATAGGAGAACCTTGATGCCTGACAAGCGATATTCCACCCTGCGTAAGCAACTGGATGATGGCGTGGCCACTGTCACGTTTGACAATCCTCCCCTCAATCTCGTCACCCCTGAAGTGATCGGGGAACTGACACTACTGCTTGAGGAATTGCGAACGGATGATAGGGTACGCACCATTGTGTTCGACAGTGCTGACCCCGATTTTTTTATCGGACATGCGGATCTCAACCTCTTTCTCGGCCCCCGTGATCGGGTGCCGCCGAAAGGCAACACACTCAACCCACTGCAAACCCTTCTGGAAACACTGCGAACGCTGCCTAAGGCCACTATCGCTATGCTTGACGGGCGTGCAGTCGGGATTGGGCCGGAGTTTCTTACCTCCTGTGATATGGCTTTTGCCTCTGATCGCTCGGTCCTGATGCAATTCGAGGTGGCTATGGGCGTGCTGCCTGGTGCAACGGGCTCACAGCGCCTGCCACGCCTACTGGGACGTATGCGGGCACTTGAAGTGATTCTGGGATGCGATGAAATCGCCGCTGATGTGGCTGAACGTTATGGCTTTATCAACCGTGCGATGCCAGTGGCCGAGCTCAAACCCTTTGTGAAGAGGCTAGCCCACCGGATTGCAACTTTCCCGGCGCAGGCTATCGCACTCACCAAAGTGGCGGTGGATGCTGCCGATCATCTGCCGATCCATCTCGGCCTGCTCGAAGAGAGTCATACCCTTAATCAGACGCTGGTGAGTGGCGAAGCTCAACGCCGGATGAAATCGTTTCTCGCTATGGGAGCGCAGACGGTGGAGTTTGAGAAAAACGACTTCGCCAGTTCGCTCGACAAGCTGCAATCTTCCTAATCGGAAAGGAGATATCACATGATCCACTTAACACCCAGGGCAGCGATGCAAAAGCTGGTCGATGATATTTCGAGTGATAACTGGCACGAACTGCACATGCTGTATGCACCTGACGCAGTTGTCCGCCATCCCATCGCACGTGATGAGCGCTCGTTGCTGCAAGGACGTAAAGGCCTAAAACAGCATTTTGAACGTTTTTTCGCCACAGGAGTGAAATTGCGTGCGACACCGATTCATTTCATTGATACCACGGACCCCGAACTGGTGATCGGTTCCTTCACCTACCACGGTGAAAAGGGTTTTGGGATGGAACATTTTGATCTGGAAGCGTGTTTCATCTGGCGGGTCCGTGATGGATTGATTCTTGACACGACCGATTACCTCAGCCCTCCGGTGCCGCCCCGTGACCAAACACAGGAGAAATAAACATGACACAATCCGCTATTAACCTCAGCCAGACCACCACTGAACGTCGTCAGCGAGGTGAGGAAATCATACGTCTACTGACCAATGGCGCACCGCAGCCTGCTTCACTGGATGCACTGGAACGTGACTTCCCGTTTCTTTCAAATGCCGTGAGTGCATTCGCGGTTGGTGAAATTTTCGATCGCACCGGCGTGTTGGACATTCGCACGCGTCAGATTGCGCTTTGTACGGCTTTCGCAGCGCTGGGTCTGACGGATTTTTTGAAGATTCATGCCGGTTATGCCCTCAATCACGGTGCCAGCGAAGAAGAAATTAAGGAAATCGCCAATATCGTGATTATTCCGGGTGGTTTCCCCCGGGCCATCATGGCTTCGCAGGCAATTTCAGCGTTACTTGCGGAGCGCAGAAAGGACTGACGACCAGACGCTCATGCAGAACGCACTACCATCAGGCTGTGCGTTATTTTTTGGGAAATATGTTTCCCCCGACTCATGGCTTTTGAACTTAATTGATGGATGTCATAACCATCTTCTGGCCCGGCGGTACCTTACAGTAAAACCCACTGTGGGAGGCGATATATTTTGTCATCGGGCCAGAAACAGGCTGGCATAGCTGTCGGATGTGTATACTGCTTTCAGCGAACACAGACCGAAAATTAATCTGATTAAATGTTTTTTAAACATGTACCTATCCCACAAGCGGCGCCGTCAATCGGCTCGCGGGGAACGCGAGCGGCTGGGGTGGCTAAAAAAAACTTATTAAATAGCTTGCTATTTAATATCGAGTTAACTAAATTACCTCCAGGGAACTTAGCAAGGCCGGAAAGACCCAGTTAACCTCCAAGACACCGCACCTGTGCTAACGTTTTCAGGACAGAGTTACAACCAATTAAATAGTGTGCTATATATTATTTCACTATTTAATGATGCGTGTAGCATAACCGCCACCATCGCCCCCGGCGATACCTTTTATCACACAAGGAAATTTATCATGAACAAATTAACCACCCTGTTTACCGCTTCACTGTTGACGCTCGGCATGAGCAGCGCGTTTGCCGCGGGCCAGACCTCCGCCGCCGATCGCCAGGTCCAGGCGTTCCTGAACGCGTTGAACAGCCAGGGCGGCAAACCCATGGAGCAGCTTTCGCCGCAAGATGCACGCCAGGTATTGGTTGATGCGCAAGCCAACGCCAAGCTGCCGCCGGCCGATGTCAGCGAAAAAACCATTAACGTCGACGGGAAGGATATCTCCCTGACCATCGTCAAACCTGCCGGCGCCAGCGGCACGCTGCCGGTATTTATGTTCTTCCACGGCGGCGGCTGGATCCTGGGCGACTTCCCCACCCATGAACGCCTGGTGCGTGATTTGGTCGTGGAATCCGGAGCGGCGGCGGTATTTGTAAATTACACGCCTTCCCCAGAAGCGCATTATCCGGTGGCCATCAACCAGGCCTATGACGCAACGCGCTGGGTAGCCGAACATGGAGCGGAAATCGGCGTCGACGGCTCACGTCTCGCCGTGGCCGGCAACAGCGTCGGCGGCAATATGGCGACGGTGGTGGCGCTGATGGCAAAAGAAAAAGGCGCGCCGAAAATCCGTTTCGAAGCCCTGATGTGGCCGGTGACCAACGCGAATTTCGATACTGTTTCCTATAAAACCTACGCCAACGGCCATTTCCTAACGCGTAATATGATGAAATGGTTCTGGGATGCTTATACCAAGGATGTCGCGCAGCGCAAGGATATTCACGCCTCGCCGCTGATGGCAACCCCGGCCCAGTTGAAAGGCCTGCCGCCGACGCTTATCCAAACCGCCGAGCTGGACGTACTGCGCGATGAGGGTGAAGCCTATGGCCGCAAACTGGATGCCGCCGGCGTAGACGTTACCATCACCCGTTATAACGGCATGATCCATGACTTCGGCTTGTTAAACCCGTTAAGCCAGGTGCCGGCGGTGCGTTCCCAAGTCCTGCAGGCCGCGACCGAACTGAAAACCCATCTGCAATAAGCACTCCGTTGATGACCACCCGGGAGCCTGATGGCTCCCTTTGCGTTATCCGCAGCCGGGCTGTCAGCAAAATCTTTCCCGCATAAAAGCAATATACTCATCCTCGGGCAATTCGCGCCGGGCGCGGATAAATCCCCGGCTATCGTCCCCGATCAGATAACGCAAACGATCCGACCCATCGGTGGCCGCCTCATGGATAACCTTGGCCACATCCAGCGCACTGATGGTCCTGGCCGCGCCCAGCGCGGCAAATGCCCGCTGCGTCTTGGCGATAAAAAGCGCGTAATCGGTTAATCCTTTATCCTGGGCTTGATATTCGCCCTGGCGCTCGACAAACCGGGTTTCCGTCACGCCGCCGTGCGGGATAACCAGTTTTACGCCGATGCCCACCGCCGCCAGCTCATAGGCCAGCGCTTCGCTAAACCCCTCCAGGGCAAATTTACTGGCGCAATAAAGCGAAATCATCGGCAGGGTGAACAGGCCGGCGCCGGAACTGAGATTGATAATAGTGCCGCTGCCCTGGCGGCGAAAATGCGGCAGCAGCGCCCGTGTCACCGCCATGACCCCGAAAACGTTGACGGCGAACTGCCGCTGGATCTGGGCCTCGGTCACGGCCTCAAACAGTCCGAACTGGCCGAAGCCGGCGTTATTGACCAGCGCGTCGATAGCGCCAAAGCGTTGCATGCCGGCGTCGATGGCGTCGCCGATGCTGTGCGCATCCTCCACATCCAGCCTGGTCAGCAAGATATTATCGCGCCCGGCCAGCGGGGATTCCGGCTGCGGGTGGCGTAGCGTGGCGACCACGTTCCAGCCTTGATCGGCAAAATAGCCGGCGGCGGCCAGGCCGATGCCTGAAGAGGTGCCGGTGATGAGCAGGGTTTTTGCCATGGGTGACAGACTCCGTTGGAAAGGCGTGAATGCCTGCGGCCAGCATAAATCCGTTGAAAGCATGCAACAATAGGCCTAATTTGACATGATTTGATGCAGGAAATAGCACAATGAAGAATACGGCATTGTTCGAACTGCAGGCTATAGACGCGGTGGCGTCGGCCGGCAGTTTCCGTCAGGCCGCCAGCCAGCTCGGCATTTCACCGTCGGCGCTTAGCCACCGGGTGGCGACGCTGGAAAGCCGTCTGGGGGTGCGTCTGTTTAACCGCACCACCCGCAGCGTTTCATTATCCCAGGCTGGCGAACAATTGCTAAACCGGGTGCGCCCGGCGCTCAATGAAATCGATGCGGCCATGGAGGGCGTCAACCGGTTTCGCCTGACGCCGTCCGGGCGCCTGCGGCTCAATACCGCCGAAGCGGCGGCCAGGATGATCCTGCGGCCGATCGTGCTGGAATTTTTGCGCCGTTATCCCGATATGACGGTGGAGATCGTGGCCGACGGCCGGCTGGTGGATATCGTCGCGGAGGGCTTCGACGCCGGCATCCGGCTGGCGGAAAGCGTGCCGCTGGATATGATTGCCGTGCCCTGCTCGCCGCCGCTGCGTTTTCTGGTGGTGGGCGCGCCGGCGTATTTTGCCTTATACGGCCGTGCGCAGGAGCCGGGCGAACTTGTCCGGCACCGCTGCCTGCGCAGCCTGCTGCCCAGCGGCGCGCCGCTGCATTGGCAATTTGAACGACGGGGCGAAAAGCGGGTGGTGAATGTGAGCGGCCCGCTGACGCTGGATAACCAGCCGCTGATGATCGACGCAGCCCTGGCGGGCGCCGGTCTGGCCTGGGTGAGTGAATCGGCGGCGGCGCCCTATCTGTTGTCCGGCGCGCTGTCGCCGGTACTGGAAGACTGGTGTCCGCGGTTTGCGGGGCTGCGCCTGTATTATCCGGGACACCGGCTGGTGCCGGCCGGTTTACGCATGTTTATCGATCTTATCCGTGAAGTCATGGATAGTCATGGCGACGCCCGGACGCCGCCATGAAGAATGCGCGCAATGACGTTAGTGTGCCCCGCCCCCGCCGCCCTGGGCGCTGAACGGCGGTTTCGCCAGCCAGATAACCAGGATCAGGGCAAAAAACATCCAGCCCAGCAGGGTAAAGTAGTCAATGGTGGAGAGCATATACGCCTGGCTTTCCACCAGCTTATCCAGTTGCGCCATGGCAGTCTGGCTGGCGCCCCCCAGCCCGGCGATGTACTCCTGGGTGTTGGCGCTGTAGGGCGTGATGTTTTCCGTCAACTGCGCATGGTGGAAAATTTCACGCCGTTGCCAAATCCAGGTGGTTAACGAAGAGGCAAAACTGCCGCCCAATACGCGCAGGAAGGTTGCCAGTCCCGATCCGTCGGCAATCTCCCTTGGCGACAGGCTCGAGAGCAGGATACTGGTGGTCGGCATAAAAAACAGCGCCACGCCGATCCCCATAAAGCCCTGGATCATCGCAATATGATAATAATCCACCTGGGTGGTGAAATCAGCGCGCATAAAGCAGCTGACGCCGATCACCAGGAAGGAGCCGCCCGCCAGCAGCCTGAGGTCGAACTTATGGGCATAGCGCCCCACCAACGGCGACATGAATACCGGCAGTATGCCGATCGGCGCCGCCGCCAGCCCCGCCCAAACCGGTGTGTAGCCTAATTGGGTTTGCAGCCACTGCGGCAGTAACAGATTGATGCCGAAAAAGCCCGAATACCCCAATACCAGCGCCAGGGTGCCGAATGAAAAGTTGCGGTAGCGGAACAGTCGCAGATTAACGATGGGATGTTTATCGGTAAACTCCCAAATCACCAGGGCTGTCAGCGAGATAGCGGCAATCAGCGCGCCGATGATAATAAAGTTGGACCCAAACCAGTCCAGGTCGTTTCCTTTATCCAGCACCACCTGCAGCAGGCCGACGCCCACCACCAGCAGGCCCAGGCCGATATAATCTATAGGCTGGTGCTCCTGCTCCTCCGGGCGCCCCTTTAACTGGGCGAACACCAGCATGGCGGCAAATATACCTATGGGTACGTTGATAAAGAAGATCCACGGCCAGGTGTAGTTATCGGTAATCCAGCCGCCCGCCAGCGGACCGACAATGGGCGCCACCACCGTCACCATGGCCAGCAGCGACAGCGCCATCCCCCGCTTGGCGGCGGGATAAATCGACAGCAGCAGGGTCTGCGCCATGGGATACAGCGGACCGGCGAAGAACCCCTGCAAGGCGCGGAAAATGACCAATTGCGTCATGCTTTGCGAAATACCGCACAAAAACGAGGTGATGATAAACAGCAGCACCGACGCCAGGAACAGTTTGGTCTGGCCGAAGCGCCGCGACATCCAACCGGTCAACGGCAGGGCGATGGCGTTGGAGACCGCGAACGAGGTAATAACCCAGGTCCCCTGCTCCGAGCTGACGCCCAGATTGCCGGAAATGGTCGGCAACGCCACGTTGGCAATCGTGGTATCCAGTACCTGCATAAATGTCGCCAGCGACAGTCCGATGGTGGCCAAGACCAGGCTGGGCGGACGAAACGATTGTTCACTCATGGCGACTCCGCATTAATTTTTACCCTGGCCGGCGGCCATGGCCTGCTCGCCATTTTCATGGATGATGCGGGCCACCAGCTTATCGGCTTCCACCAGTTGATGGTCGTAGACATCGGTGGCGAAACGCGGCTGCTCTTGCGGATTAACCGCCAACACGGGGCCGTCCTGGTTGTGCAGGTTCACGGTCACGTTGGTGGACAGCCCTATGCGCAGCGGGAATTTATCCAGATGATCGGGCTCCAGGCGAATGCGCACCGGTAAACGCTGGACAATCTTGATCCAGTTGCCGCTGGCGTTTTGCGCCGGCAGCAGCGAGAAGGCGCTGCCGGTGCCGACGCCCAGGCTTTCGACCTTGCCGCGATAGGCGACATCGCCGCCGTAAAGGTCGGCATCAATTTCCACGGGCTGGCCGATGCGCATTTTCACCAGCTGTGTTTCCTTGAAATTGGCGTCGATCCAGATTTGATCCAGCGGCACTACCGCCATCAGGGCGCTGCCCGGCTGCACGCGGCTGCCGACCTGCACGGAACGCTTGGCCACATAACCGCTGACCGGCGCCACCATGGTGCTGCGCACATGATCCAGATAGGCCTTGCGCAGCTGGGCGGCCGCGGCCTTCACATCGGGATGGGAACTGATGGTGGTGTCGTCCACCAGGGCAAACGTGGTGCTTAACTGCTGCTGGGCCGACGTGAGCGAGGTTTCCGCCGAGGTCAGCGCGTCGCGTGAATGCGACAGCTCTTCCTGGGATATCGCCCCGTCGCGCGCCAGGTTGGCCCGCCGCTGGTAGTCGTCCCGGGCGCGCTGCAGCTGGATCTTGCTCGCCGCCACCATGGCCTTGTAATTATCCACATTGCTGTATAATCCCCGCACCTGGCGCACGACCTTGGCCAGATTGGCCTCGGCGCTTTCCTGGTTGACGATGGTATCGCTGGGATCCAGGCGCACCAATACCTGGCCCTGGCGGACAAAGTCGCCGTCATCGGCGGCGATGGCGGTAACCGTACCCGACACCTGCGGCGTAATCTGCACCAGATTGCCGGAGACATAGGCATCATCGGTGGATTCAAAAAAACGGGCGTGCAGCCAATAATAAAGGCCAAAAGCAATAGCGGCCACAATAATTATCGCCATTAAAATCAACAACATCAGTCTGCGCTTACCCGACTTCGCCGGCGGATTGACCGGCGCGGCGTTGTTATCTGTTGGAGCGTTGGTGGAATTCTCAGCCATAAAATAGTTCTCAGTGTGCTTGATTCATGGCCACGTTTTGCGCGGCATTGGAAGAAACGGAAGAATGAAAGCCGCCGCCCAGCGCCTGCATCAGCAAGATGGCGGTGTCGGTACGATCGGCATTCAACGCGGCCAGCTGACGCTCGGCCTGGATAAGCTGTTGTTCTACGCTCAGGGCATCAAGATAGTTGCCGACGCCCGCGCTGTAGCGCTGCATGGCATTGCCCCATGAATCATTGGCGATATCCCGCGCGCGCATTTGCTGCTGGATTTGGATATCCAGTGAATTCAGGCGGGTAATGGCATCGCCAATATCCCCCAGCGCCGACACCAGCGACTGGTTGTATTGCGCCACCGCCAGATCGTAATCGGCATTGCTGCCGGCCAGATCGGCGCGACGGCGGCCGCCGTCGAAGATGGGCAGCGACAGGGCTGGTCCAATGCTGAAATAACGTTCTGGCGCGCCAAAGAACGCGTCTCCCACCAGCGATTTGGTGCCGGCGGCGGCGGTCAGGTTAATGTTGGGGTAAAAGGCGGTACGGCTGACCTTGATATCCTTGGTTGCCGCCTCGACCCGCCAGCGCGCGGCCACCAGATCCGGCCGGCGGCCGAGCAGCTCGGCCGGAAGCGTGGGCGGCAGGCTGACGACGGACGGCGCAATCAGCTTCGGCCGCGGCAGGCCGGCGGCGCGATCCGGGCCCTGCCCCAGCAATACCGCCAGACGGATGCCGGCGGCGCGCACCTGCTGCTGGGTGTCGGTCAGGCTGGCTTCGGCCGAGGCCTCGAGGCTTTCGGTCTGTTGATACTGGAATTTACTGTCCAGCCCGGCGTTAAGACGCTTGGAGGCCAGATTCAGCATGGTGCGGGTGCGCTCCAGATCTTTTTGCGCCAGATCCTGCATCGCCCAGGCCTGGCCCAGGGTGTTGTAGGCGCGCGCCACGTCCGCGGACAACGTCAGCCTGGCCGCCTGGCGATCGACCTCCGAGGCGTTGGCCCGACCGACCGCGGCTTCCCAGGCGGCACGCTGCCCGCCCCATAAATCGAAGCTGTAATCGAAGTTCGCCGACAGGGTGCGCAGCGTGGCATATCTTTTACCTTGCCCGGTAGGATCGTCCACCGCGGACATGCGTTCGCGCGTGATGCCGGCGTTAGCATCAAGCGTCGGCATGCGATCGGCCTCGGCGGCCAGGACCGTGGCGCTGGCCTGGCGCGCGCGCGCGTCCGCCACCTGCAGATCGGGGCTGGAACGCAAGGCTTGCTGGATGAGCAGGTTAAGCTGCGGGTCGCCAAGGCTGTTCCACCAGTCGGCAGCCGGCCAGCCGGCGCTGGACAGGGTATTGGCCTTCAGCGTGTTTTCACTGTGCAGGCTGGCGACATCAAGCGTCCGGCCTTCGGTATGTAAACCATTCGGCAGGGCGCACCCCGCCAGGATCAGCGAGCAGAGCAACGGTAATAAACGAATGCGCAACGGCATAGTAAAATTTACTCCTTAAATACCGGCAGGGATCGCCAGCTTCTTCAGCAGGCGATCGAATTCATTAAGTTCTGAGGGTGTCAGGGGCGCCAGTAAATCATTAAAGGACTTGAGCGCTATCTGCGGGATCTGCCGGCAAAACGCATGCCCCTGCTCGGTCAGCGCCAGATGGAATTGACGTCGATCGGTGGTGCTGCGCACCCGCATGATCATCTTTTTATTCTGCAGCCGGTCCAGCATGCGCGACATGGCGCCGCTATCAAGGGAGATGCAGCGGCATAGCTCCGCCGACGTGGTTAAACCGTCCCGGTTCATCATCAACATGACCTTGAACTGGGCGGCGGTAATCTCGTAGGGTTCCAGATAGCGTTCAAGAATACGATCCTTGCACAGGTTCAACCGGTGGATTTGCCGTCCCCAGGCATAGACCTTATCAATATCGTCAGCGGAAAAATGGTCCATAATAATCTTTGCCTAGGCAGCTATTAGGCGGGGGACTATACTGCGGCTAAAGTACGTAAACAACCGTCAGTTTTGTAACCAAATATTTACACATGGAGAAATCGGCCGGCGCGGGCTTTTCCACATGGAGAAAAGCGCACTATTTGGTAAACCGACCAGCCTCGTTGGTAAACCGGCCAGCCTCGCCGGGCCAGCAGCAGCCGCAGGATCTCAGTCGTTGCCGATCGCCAGCACCGTCAGCACATCCTCCTCCCTGACGGCATAACCGCATTCAAACAGCATGCCCACCGGCAGCGCGGGCGTCAGTTCGACCTGCAGCTCCAGGGTGATGCGGTTGCCGGCCAGGCGGACCACGCGCGCGTCGAGAAAATCGAAGTAACGCTTGACCGAGGGATACAGCGCCTTGAACAGGCTCTCCTTGGCGGAAAACGCCAGGGTCAGGGCGACGGCGAAAGGCAGTTCCAGGGTGGCGAAATACTCGCGCTCCCAGGCGCTGATGATACCGGGCCACAGTTCCAGCGCGCGGGGACCGTTAATCAGTGTTTCGATATCTACGCCCAACCCGGATACCGGACGGCCTGGGCGCCGCCAGCCTATACCGATGGCCAGCGTGCCGTGATGGGTCAGCGCGCCCTGCACGTCGTCCGGCCAGGCCGGCGCCCGGTCTTCCCCCGCCAGCAAATCGAAATGGCGATAGCCCGCATCCTCTAATACGCGTCCGGCGACGATGCGCCCCGCCAGATACTCCCCGCGCCGTTTAACGGCGGCGCCGGCGATTGACGGCGGCAGCCTGATACCCCGGGCGGCAAAATCCTCATCGTGATATAAGGCGATGTCAAAGCGACAGGACCAGGCCCGCGCCGGCGCAACCAGGGTAAGCAGATCGGCGGGGCCGAACGGCAGTCCCTGGTCCACGGATAAAATACAGGAAACAGGGTGGCTCATATCGTGAAGGTATCCTTATCGGGTCAAACGCTCAGGAAAACCGGCGCTATCCGCATAAGTATAATCACATTTTGCCCGGCAGGCGTTCGGCCTGTTTAAACAAGGGCTTAATCAGGCCGTATAAGGCCGGATTGTCGCTTTCATCCTTCAGCGCGATGCCCGATAAACGCCGCTGCCCGGCCTGTTCAAGCAGCCATGCCAGTTTAAAGGCCGCCTGGGGATAATCCAGCCCCTCGGGACGGATATTGGAGATACAGTTGCGTTCCGACTCCAGGCGCCGGATATGGGGCTCCCAGGTAAAATAGATGCCCAGGCTGTCAGGCGAGGATAAGCCGGGCCTCTCGCCAATCAGGATTGCCACCGCCCGCGCCTGCAGGCAGGCGCCGATATCATCCCCCAGGGCCACCCGCGACTGGTGTGCCAGCACCACCGGCGCCATTTTCAGCCCCAACAGCGCCAGGTAAGGCGTCAACGCGCGGATAAACGGCACCGCCTGGCGATGTACCGCCTTCGAGGACAGGCCGTCGCCGACTACCAGCAGGATATCGGCCTGTTTATCCGGATACGCGGTTAACATCTTGCGGCTGTCGTCGCCAAGACGGCGGCCCAGGTCCGGCCGGCAAAGATAGGTCTCCCGGTTTTGCGCCGCGCTGTGCACCGTAAGCGTGGTTATGCCATCCGCTTCCAGCTGTCGCGCCAGCGATTCGCTGTCAAAGGGTTGATGCACCGCGTCGCGGGCCTGGGCATGGGCCAGCCCGAAGTTGAGCAGTTCACGGGTAGGCAGGCTGGAGCCGGAACGGCCGAGCGCGATGCGCGCCGCGGTAAACTCCCGCAGGCCCTCCCAGGGGTTGGCATGGACGCTATTGCCCACCGGATATTTGCCGGCCGGCGGCGGGACAGTTTTACTCATGGCTCACTCCAGGACATGATGTTGCAGCAGGGGATGCTGGCCGCTGGTGTCGCGCAGCATCCCGTCGGCGTTGATAATCTGCATACGCTGCAGCCAGGCGGAAAACTCCGGGGCATGTTTGAGCCCGAACAGCTCGCGTACATACAGGGCGTCATGGAACGACGTGCTTTGATAATTCAGCATGATATCGTCCGCGCCCGGCACCCCGATCAAGAACGTCAGCCCGGCGGCGGCCAGCAGGGTCAGCAGCGTGTCCATATCATCCTGGTCGGCCTCGGCATGATTGGTATAGCAGACATCGCACCCCAGCGGCACGCCCAGCAGCTTGCCGCAAAAATGATCTTCCAGCCCGGCGCGGATAATCTGTTTGCCGTCATAGAGATATTCCGGTCCGATAAATCCCACCACGGTATTGATAAGCAAGGGTTTAAAGCGGCGCGCGATGGCATAGGCGCGGGCTTCGCAGGTCTGCTGATCGACGCCGTGATGGGCATTGGCCGACAGGCAACTGCCCTGCCCGGTCTCGAAGTACATCACGTTGTCGCCCAGCGTGCCCCGGTTCAGGCTCAGCGCCGCCTGCCGGGCTTCATCCAGCAGCGCGAGGTTGATGCCGAAACCGGCGTTGGCCGCCTCGGTGCCGGCTATCGACTGGAAGACCAAATCTACCGGCGCGCCGCGCTCAATCAGCTTGATGGTATTGGTGACATGGGTCAGCACGCAGGATTGGGTGGGAATGGCAAAACTGCTGATCACGTCATCGAGCATATAGTTGAGTTTTTCCAACAGCGGCAGGCTGTCGCTGGCGGGATTGATGCCGATCACCGCATCGCCGCTGCCATACAGCAAACCGTCGAGCATGCTGGCGGCGATGCCTTTGAGATCGTCGGTGGGATGATTGGGCTGCAGCCGGACGCTCATATGGCCCGGCAGGCCGATGGTATTGCGAAAGCGGGTGATCACCCGGCATTTTTTCGCCACCAGGATCAGATCCTGGTTACGCATGATTTTGCTTACCGCCGCGGCCATTTCCGGCATGATGCCCGCGGCGACCTGGGTCAGGCGGGCGCTGTCGGTGCGCTCGGACAGCAGCCAGTCGCGGAAATCGCCCACCGTCAGGTGGGCGATGGGAGCAAAGGCCGCCGCGTCGTGACCGTCGATAATCAGGCGCGTGACCTCATCCGTTTCATAAGGAATAAGCGGCTGCTGCAAAAATACCGTCAGCGGCACATCCGCCAGCGCAATGCGCGCCGCCATACGCTCCTCGGCGCTGCCGGCGGCCACTCCGGCCAGGTAATCGCCGGAACGCGCCGGCGATGCCTTGGCCATCAGTTCGCGCAAATCGGCAAAACGGTAGCTGCGATGACTTAGCGTGGCGTGAAACATCAACCCTCCGGGATCAGTCCGATAACGTCAGCTGCGGATCCGGCGCCGCCGCGTCGCGGGCATAACGCGTCAGGCGGAAATAGGCATAACCCAATAACATCATTATGGCGAAAATCATAAACAGCATTTGATTGTAATAGATCATCGCCACCAGGCAGATGACCGCCATCACCAGCGCCAGCGCCGGGGCAAACGGATACAGCGGCGCGCGGAACGGGCGGATAAGCCGGGGTTCAAGGCGGCGCAGTTTAAACAGCGACGCCATGGAGATGATATACATTACAATAGCACCGAATACCGACATGGTAACGATGTTGGCGGTTAACGGCTGGCCGCCGATGATAATCAGGGAATCGGAAAAAATCGCCGCGATGCCCACCACGCCGCCGGCAACGATCGCCAGATGCGGCGTGCGAAAACGCCGGTTGATCCTGGAGAGCGGTTTCGGCAGGTAGCCGGCGCGCGCCAGGGCGAAAATCTGGCGCGAGTATCCCATGATAATACCGTGGAACGACGCAATCAGCCCGAACAGTCCCAGCCAGACCAGCATATGCAGCCAGCCGCTGCTGCCGCCGACGATAATCTTCATCGCCTGCGGCAGCGGGTCGTTGATATTGGCCAGTTTGGTCCAGTCGCCCACCCCGCCGGCAAACACCATCACGCCGAGCGCCAGCGCCGTTAAGGTCAGGATGCCGCCGATAAAGGCGCGGGGAATGGTGCGCTGGGGATCCTTGGCCTCTTCGGCCGCCATGGAGGCGCCTTCAATGGCGAGGAAAAACCAGATGGCAAACGGAATGGCGGCAAAAATACCGGAAAACGCGCCGACGCTGAAGTGTTCCGCGCCGGCCCAGCCGCCGCGGGTAAAGTTGGCCAGGTCGAAGCCCGGCGCCACCACGCCCATAAACACCAACAGCTCAAATATCGCCAGCAGGGTGACCAGTAGCTCGAACGTGGCGGCGATACTGACGCCGAGAATATTCAGCGTCATAAACACCAGATAGGCGGCCAGGGCCACCCAGCGCGGTTCCAGCGCCGGAAACTGCACGTTAAGATAGGCGCCGATGGCCATGGCGATGGCCGGCGGGGCAAAGACAAATTCCACCAGGGTGGCGAAACCGGCAATAAAACCGCCGGTGGGACCGAACGCGCGATGGGCGTAGGCGAAGGGACCGCCCGCATGGGGTATGGAGGTGGTCAGTTCGGTGAAGCTGAAGATAAAGGCGCAATACATGGCCGCCACCGCCACCGCGGTGACCAGGAAGCCCAGCGTGCCCGCCTGGGCCCAGCCGTAGCTCCAGCCGAAATACTCGCCGGAAATCACCAGGCCCACGGCGATGCCCCACAAATGGAAACTCCCCAGCGTACGCTTCAAAACCGGTGCCACTTTTGTGCTTTGCATAATGGTGTCCTAGGCTATGTAAGTATTTGTAAAGGTGCAAAGGTCATACCACATCAGCGGAGCACGGTGAATTGAGGCCAATATGCTGATAAAACAGCCGAATCGTTGATTAAAGCGCCGGCCGGGAGGCATAAACACGGGCGCCATGATGCTTTTTGGTGCAGATAAAGGGGGAATTCACCGCCGTCTGACGCGTGCCGGTGCAGGGAGCATGCGCATGTCCGCCCCCTGCCCTCGGGCTAGAGCTTATCGGTATCCTCAAGCGCGAAACGTCCCAGCGGATTCTGGTAAAAATCCTTGATATTCTTGCGGCTGACGTTGCGATAGGGGCTGTAATATAAATCGATCCAGTTCACGTCCGCCTTGGCCATTTTTTGCAGGTCGATATACATCTGCTGCCGCTTGCCGGCATTCATTTCCACCCGCGCCGCGGCCACCAGATCCTTGACCTTATCGTTATGATAGCGGGTCATGTAATTCATATTGGCGTCATGGCCCAGCACAAAGGTGGTTTTCTGATCCGGATCGAGGATATCGTTGGTCCAGTACATCACCGAAATATCATATTCGCCCGCCACCAGCATATCCCAGCTCTGGCTTGGGTCGACCTTTTGCAGGTTCACCGTTACCCCGGCCTTGGCCAGTTGCTGTTGCAGCAGAATGGCGATCTGCTCGTCCACCTCATCCCCGGCGTTGACGACATAATTCAGCTTCAGATCCGACGCGCCGGCGGCCTTAAGCATCTGCCTGGCTTTCTCGGGATCGTAGGGACGCTGCAGGTTGTCCGCATAATGAAACAGCGCGCCCTCGGGAATATAAGAGTTGGCGACATGGCCGAAACCGAAGGTCACGGTATCGACAATGGCTTTTTTATCAATGGCGAAATCCAGCGCCTGGCGCACCTCGACCTTGGCCAACGCGCCATGCTCGTGGTTAATCAGCAAATGATCCTCGCGGGTGGATCGATCCAGATGCACGTCCAGGTTGGGGTCTTTTTGCAATGACGCGATGCGGGAAAACGGCACCGATAGCGCCGCGTCCAGCTCACCCGCCTGCACTTTCAGCATGCGTGTGTTGTCGTCCGGCAGCGTCAGCCATTCCACGCCGTCCAGCTTGACGCGATCCGCCTGCCAGAAATAGGGGTTCTTCACCAGCACCACCTTTTCGCCACGGGTCCAGGACTTGACGCTAAAGGCGCCCGAGCCCACCGGTTTTTCGGCAAACGCCTCCTCGCCCATGGCTTTCACCACTTTTTCCGGCAGCACCGACACATTCGGCAGCGCCAGCTGCGAGAGGAACGGCGCGGACGGCGTTTTCAACGTTACCACCAGGGTGTGGGGGCCGGTGGCTTCGGCTTTATCGATGACGCTGTAGGAGTCGCGCCATAAGGACCCTTCATTATCGCGGATGCGCAGCAGGCTGAACACCGCATCCTGTGCGGTCACCGGCGACCCGTCGGAGAATTTGGCATCGCGCATCTTAAAGGTATAGACCTTGCCGTCGGGGGAGATTTCCCAGCTTTCCGCCAGCCCCGGCTCCAGGCGCGTGCCGTTTTTATCCACCCGCACCAGCACGTCGAATACATTGGAAAACACCCAGTTATCGGCGTTTTGCGCCGACTTAATCGGATCGAAGGTCGTGGAATCCTCGCGCCGGCCAATGCTCAATACCCCGGCGGCTTCGGCGATTTGGCCGACCGCGCTGAGCGCCAGAAAGACCGCGGCGGCGGCAACGTTAAAATGCTTACGCTTCATGGTTAACATACCTCATTGAAAAGGAAAGTCGGCTTCGCCGGTATTTCTGTCGAGCACACAGGCAAAAGCATGGTCGGCAACATGCCGGGTATCAGGGGTGGAACCGGTACGGCAAGCGGGTCGGGCATAACGGCAGCGGGGATGAAAGGCGCACCCCGGCGGAATGGCAATCGGGCTGGGCGGTTCGCCGGCCAGCGGCTCGGCGGGCAACGGCAGATCGGGGTTGATTTCCGGAATGGCCGCCACCAGCGCCGCGGTATACGGATGGCGCGGCAAATGGAATACCGATTCCACCGGGCCTTCCTCGACAATACGTCCCAGGTACATTACGGCCACCCGATCGCACAGGCGGCGGACAATGGCCAGATCGTGGGCGATAAACAGTATCGCCAGCCCCATGCGCTCACGCAGATCCATCAGCAGATTGATAATCTGCCCCTGGATGGAGACATCCAGCGCGGCAACGCATTCATCCGCCACCATCAGCCGCGGCTCCAGCGCCAGAGCGCGGGCGATGCCGGCCCGCTGGCACTGCCCGCCGCTCAGGGCGCCCGGCCGCTTATCCGCCTGCGCCGGCTGCAGCCCCACCAGCGTCAGCAGTTCGGCCACCCGGGCGGTTATCGCCCCCGGCGGCACTTTGCGATGCACGCGCAGCACTTCGGCGATGGCGGCGCCGATGGTCTGGCGGGGATTGAGCGATGAAAACGGGTCCTGGAAAATCATCGCCGTCTGCCGGCGCAGGCGGGCGATATCGCTCGTCAGGCCGTGGGTTACGTCGCGGCCGTCGAAACGTACGCTGCCGCCGGTGCTTTTCTCCAATTGCAGGATGGCGCGGCCGAGCGTGCTTTTACCGCTGCCGGACTCGCCCACCAGTCCCAGGGTTTCACCGGGGTGGATACGCAGCGATACGCCGTTCACCGCCTGAACCCGCGGCCGGTTCCAGCGCAGCGGATTGCCGCCGGACAGGGGAAACGACACCCGCAGCTCATCGACTTCCAATAATGGATAGGCGTTGGTGATCATGATCCCTCCCGGTGGGTTAACGCATGCAGAGGATAAAAACAGGCCGCGCCGTGGGCCGGATCGCCGCGCGCGGCCAGCAGCGGCGGTTGCACGGACGGGCATGCCTCGCCGGCGCGCGGACAGCGGGTATGGAACCGGCAGCCCGGCGCAAAGCCATCCGCCGACGGCGGCTGGCCGGCGATGGTCTTTAAACGGCCGCCGCCGCCTTCGCTCACGGGCTGGCAATCGATCAATCCCTGGGTATAAGGATGCAGCGGCTGCGCCAGTACCCGGCGTTTGTCGCCGACCTCGCACAATCGGCCGGCATACATCACCGCGATCCGATCGCAGGTTTGCGCCACCACGCCCAGATCGTGGGTGATCATAATAATGGCCAGGCCCAGCCGGTCGCGCAGATCCATTAATAAACGCAGGATTTGCACCTGTACCGTCACATCCAGCGCGGTGGTCGGCTCATCGGCAATCAGGATTTTGGGTTCGCAGGCCAGCGCCACGGCGATCATCGCCCGCTGGCGCATGCCGCCGGAGAACTCATGCGGGTAATGATCCACCCGCCGTTCGGGATCGGGGATGCCCACCCGGCGCAGCAGGCCGACGGCCGCCGCACGCGCCTCCCGCCGCCCGGCGCCGAAATGGGCGCGGCGGCTTTCGGCGATCTGCCCGCCGACGGTCATCACCGGGTTAAGATGGCTGGCGGGATTCTGGAAAATCATGCCCAATTGATGGCCGCGCACCCGGGTCATCTGGCGGGGATCGAGGGTCATGATATCGGTCTCGCCCAGCCACGCCTCGCCGCCGCCCATGGTTAATCCTTCCCCAGGCAGCAGCCGCATCAGCGCCCGGCAGGTGACGGTTTTGCCTGAACCGCTTTCGCCCACCAGGCCGAGCATTTCGCCCGCCGCCAGGGTAAAGGAAACATCCTCCACCAGGGCGGTGCCCTGGCGGTTGTTGACGGTCAGGTGATTGACCCGCAGTACCGGCGCGCTCATGGCCGTGCCCCCAGTTTATCGCCCAGGCCATCGGCCAGCAGGCTGAAGCCCATCGCCAGCAGCACGATGGCCAGTCCCGGAAAAGTCGTGATCCACCAGGCGGTGGTGATGAAGCTCTGCCCTTCGGCAATCATCACCCCCCACTCCGCCGTCGGCGGCTGTACGCCGAGGCCGAGATAGCTCACCGCCGCGCCGTTCAGCAACACCAGCACGCAGTCCGACATGGAAAACACGATGGAGCCGGTCAGGGCATTGGGCAATAAATGGGCGAACAGAATGCGTCCGTGGCTAAACCCCAGGCTGCGCGCCGCCAGCATAAAGTCGCTATGCTTGAGGATCAGGACCTGCGAACGCACCAGCCGGGCGTAGGAAACCCAGCCCACCAGCGCCATGGCGATATAAAAGCTGCCCAGCCCCGGTCCGATAATGGCGATAATCGACAGCATCAGCACCAGGAAGGGAAATGCCAGCACAATGTCGATGCAGCGCATGATAAAGGCGTCGACGGGACCGCCGAGATAACCGGACAACGCCCCGACGATGGTGCCGATGGTAAACGGAAACACCACGCCCAGCAGGCAGATCTGCAAATCGACGCGCGCCCCCCAGAGGATCCTGGAGAAAATATCGCGGCCGAAGTTATCGGTGCCGAACGGGTGCGGCAGGCCTGGCGCCAGCAGGCGCGCATCCGCATTCTGGTAAAGGGGATCGAAGGGCGCGAGCCAGGGGGCGAGCGCCGCCAGCACACACCACATCAGCAGGATACCCATGCCCGCGCGCAGCGCCGCTCGCCGGGGTAGCCAGCGCACGGAAAAATGGCGGACGGCCTGGACGGGCATCATAATGTGACCCTCGGGTCCAGGGCCACGGTCAGCAGATCGGCCAGCAGGTTGACCAGCACCGTCGCCAGGGCAAACACCATTACCACGCCCTGCACCACCATATAGTCGCGGCTGAATATCGCCTTGACCAACAGCTGGCCCATGCCGGGGATGGCAAAGACGCTTTCAATCACCACCGTACTGCCGATAAGCCAGCCGATATTCACCGCCAGCAGGTTGACCGTAGGCACCAGCGAGTTAGGCATGACATGACGCCAGAAGATACGTCCCTCCTCCTGCCCGCGCGCCCTGGCGGCGGTGACGTAATCCGCCTTCAGCTCCGCCAGCAGGCTGGCGCGCAGGTTACGCGTCAGCACCGCCGACAGCGCCAACGCCACCGTCAGGCAGGGCAGCACCAGGTGATGCAGCCTTGCGCTCCACGCGTCGCCATAACCGGAGACAGGAAACCAGCCCAGGGTGACGCTGAACAGCAGGATCAGCATAATGCCCAGCCAGAACGCCGGAAAACCCAGTCCGGCGGTGGAAAGCAGCCGGATAACCTGGTCGGCGGCGCTCCCCCGCCGGCGGGCGGCGACGGCGGCCAGCGGCACGGTGAGCAGCAGCGCCAGCAGCACGCTGCCCGCGACCAGGCACAGCGTGGGCTCAATGCGGGTCATAATCAGTTTCAGGGTATCGACGCGATAGACAATGGAGCGTCCCAGCTCGCCGTGCAGCAGGTTAGTGAGAAAATAGCCGTACTGTACCCATAATGGCTGATCCAACGCATACTGGGCGCGAATACGCGCGATCGCCGCCGGGGTGCTGCGCACCCCCAGCAGAATGCGCGCCGGATCGCCCGGGATGGCGCGCACCAGCATAAAGGTGATGATGCTGATGCCCAGCAATACCGGCACCAGTTGCAGCGGACGGAACAGGACAAAGCGATAACGGTGCATTCTCCCTACCCCCTGCCGCGTTGATGGGGTATATCCGCCGCGGTATTTTCCAGCATCAGGCGTTTGATTGCACCTAGATGGTGCAATACCACCTCGATGCCCAGCCAGCCGCCCCAGGAATGACCGAGCAGATGCACCCGATCCAGTCCCATGGCCCGGCGTACGGTGTCCACTTCACGCACATAGCGCGCCATGGTCCATAATCCGGGCAGATCCGGCCGATCGGACCGGCCGGTGCCCAATTGATCAAACGCCACCACCCGGTAGCCGTGGTTGCTGAGGCAGGGTTGCGCTTCGCGCAGGTAGTCGCAGGGCAGCCCCGGGCCGCCGTTCAGGCACAGCGCTGTCTCGTCGCCCGCGCCGAACTCGTAGGCCGTCACCCGATAACCGTCGACCTCAATATCCACTTGCCGGTCAGGCCTGATCTCACTCCACATATCTCCCCCGGTGCTTGCCGGCGGCCCGCGCCACGCCGCCATGATGATGTCTTTACGCTACGCATAAGCCGCGGCGCTGAACAGTTAGTAAAAATGCTAGGTTTCGCCTCCGGTCCCCGGGCGGCGTGGCATCCAAATTGCATGCCATCCGGTAGCCGACAACAAGCGTCGCGAGCGCCGGAAGCGATACGGGAATGGCTTTGCAGGATCCATGCCCTGGCGCCATGGAGACTGGAAGAGATAAGGGGGGCCGATGAGCATTGTGGTAACCGATGCATTGCCGACGCCGCAGGCCGGCTGCAGTCTTGACGACGCCTTTTTATACCTGTACCGGCAAAGCGCCCGGCTGGGCATGGAGGCGCTGATTTATGATTACACGCCGGTGCCGCGCTCGCTGGAAGGCGAACTCATTACGCCGTCGGTGCTGCGCATGAGCAATGTGCCGGAGGATATGCGGCAGCTATGGACCGAAAGCGGCTACTACCAGGTGGATCCAGTGCAGTTGTACGCCCTGAAAAGCTGCGCGCCTTTCGTTTGGTCTTATCAGCGCCCGGATACGACCTTGCTGCGCGATATCATCGGTGAGCGACATCAGCCTGTAACGCACTATATGCGCGACAACAATATGCCCTGCGGCGCCACGGTGCCCCTGCACCTGCCGCAGGGGGGATTCGCCACCCTGACCGGCATCGTCAGCGGCGGCGGCCGGGAGCGCGATCTGACCCAGACTCTGGCGGAGCTGGGCCTGCTGGCCCATACCTTTCAGGAGCGTGTTTATCCGCTATTCGACCGCCAGATGCTGACCTGCCAGTATGTGCGCCTCAGCAAACGCGAACGGGAGTGCCTGAGCTGGTCGGCCGAGGGGCTGACCGCCAAGGAGATCGCCCGCAAGCTGTCGCGCTCGATTGCCACCGTGACGCTGCATTTGAACTCCGCGGCACGCAAGCTGGGGGCCAGCAACCGGGTCCAGGCCGTGGTGCGGGCGATGCATTACCGCCTGCTCGACAGCTGAGCCGGCGCAATACCTAGCATTTTCTCTAGCTATCCGCCGCCGGGCGCGCTGTTTTACCCTAGGTTATCCTTAACCGACAGGTAAACCGTCATGTACAGCATTACCGAAGGCTACGCGCCGTTTCAGCAATACCAAACCTGGTACCGCATCTGCGGCGATCTCCATAATGGCAAGACACCCCTGGTGGTGGTCCACGGCGGCCCGGGCTGCACCCATGATTATGTCGACGCGTTCCGCGATATCGCCGCCAGCGGCCGGGCGGTCATCCATTACGATCAGCTCGGCAATGGCCGTTCCACCCATTTACCGGACCAGGGAGCCGACTTCTGGCGGGTATCGCTGTTCCTGGCGGAGCTGGATAACCTGCTGGCGCATCTGGGCATCGGCAACAACTATGCCTTGCTCGGCCAGTCGTGGGGCGGGATGCTGACGGCGGAGCACGCCGTATTGCGCCCGGAAGGTCTCAAGGCAATCGTCATCGCCAATTCGCCGGCGTCGATGGCGCTATGGCTACAGGCGGCGGCCAGGCTGCGCGCCCAGTTACCGGCCCCGGTACAGCGCTGTCTGGTGGAGCACGAAACCGCGGGCACCCTGGACAGCGAGGCGTATCGCCAGGCCACCCGGGTATTTTACCAGCGGCACGTCTGCCGGCTTACGCCCTGGCCGGAAGAAGTCACGCGCACCTTCGCCGCCATGGACGCCGACCCGACGGTGTACCATGCCATGAACGGTCCGACGGAATTCCACGTTATCGGCACCATGAAAAACTGGGACATTATTGACCGGTTGGCGCGGATACAGGTGCCGGCGCTGCTGATATCGGGCCGCTACGACGAGGCGGCGCCGGAGGTGGTGCAGCCCTTCAAGGATCATATCGCCGGCGCCGAATGGGTGATATTCGAGCAATCAAGCCATATGCCGCACGTAGAGGAGCGCGCGGCCTGCATGCAGGTAGTGGGGAACTTCCTGGACCGTCAGTTGGAAACCCGGGAGAGCGTCGCCGGCCGTTAACCGCCGCGGCGACGTTGCCGGCGGCGATGTGTTGGCGCGGCCCGGCAACCGCGGCCGTGCGGTCATCAGGCCAGCCCGGCCAGTTTTTTTACCTGGCCGACGAACGCATCGCGCTTCACTTCCTCGAATAGCCGGGCGCGCAGCCGCGGCGCAGGGCTGGCATTCACGTTCTCGAACAGCGCCACCCGTCCGGCCAGCGCCCCGGTGGTCATATCCCAGATAAAATTCATCAAGCGTTCTTTTTCCATGGCGCTGGCGCCGTGGCCGGCCAATAACTCCCGCAGCGCGTGACCGATATCGGGATTGTCGAAGGCCGCCTTGCCAAAACGCATCACCAGCCCCTGCCCGCACATCTCCTGCAGGATATGGACAATGTGCGGATAGTGCCGGATGGAATACAGGCGGCCGGCGGTCAGCATGCCGGCATCGGGCGCCATTACGCCGCCCTCGGTAAGACGCGCCTGCGCTTCGGCGGCATAGATAAAGGCGCGCAGGGTTTGGGCATATTCAATCAGCTCCCCCAGCATGGCCTGCACGGCGGGAATGCGGCCGGTGCCCAGCACATCCAGCACCAGCTGCCCGGCGCCGACAAACAGCTCGGCCTTTACCGCCAGCCGTGTCAGCACATGCCAGTGGGCAAAAACGCATACCGGGCCGTAATACCGCATCGCGTCGGGATCGCCAAGATTAAAGATACGTTCGGCGGGCACAAAAACGTTATCGAAAATAATAAACTGGTCGGCTTCTTCCCCCAGCCCGGCGATGGGGTGGTCAAACGGATCGGCGCCGGGATGGGAGACCATTTCCCGCGAAATCAATTTGATTCCCTCGGCGTTAACCGGGATCGCCCCCCAGATGCAGGCTTCCGGCGGCGTTTCCTGGTGACTCCCCAGATTGGTGAAAAAAATCTCGTTGGCCTGGGCGGCGACGGAGCCGACGGTTTTGGCCCCGGAGACGCGAATCCCGCCCCGCTCGATACTTTTTACCCGCAGCAGCGACTCCCAGCCCGCCTTGGGCGACGATCGGTCGGCCTGCGGACCCGCCAGGCTTTCCGCGGCGGTCAGGTTATTATCGCGGCCATAGGCCAGGTAGCGTTCGATATTTTCGGCAAAATCAGGACGGCAGCCGTCCAGGGCGGACCGCTTGGCTTTAAAGACAGGCAGCAGGGCATAGAGTCCCACGACGATGGCGGGCGCCAGATCGGGCGGGCGACCGAAGGTGCCGCCGGTCTTGAGCGAGGTGTATTCAATCATTTTGCGCCGCTCGCGCAGATCATCGCAGGTCCGGGGAATTTGCCAGGCGCGGCTGACCACCGTCCCGCTGGCGGGATCGACGCAGGTGGTGGCGTCGGCATGCTCCGCGCTGAACTGGTCGTCGAACATCGACGCCAGCACATTGACCCCCGCCGCCAGCGCGGGGTCGTCCATCACGCTGCCAAGCCTGTTGCCGTTAACCCACAGCCGCCGTCCATCCTCCAGGGATGCCTTGAACTCGGCGCCGGTCTTAAGCCGGTGCGGCTTACCCTTTGCCAACACGGATGTCATAGTGATTCCCCTTCCCTTGGGTCAAAAACGCAACGCCCCGGCTTTACGCGCGCCGGGCGCTATTTTTACCTATCCCGGCCCGGTCTTTATGGCCTGCCGCTATCCACCGTACCCGGCCGGTTAAGCTAAGCACGGGCTAAAGCAATATTCAAACGTTATGTCTTGCCGGGATAAGAAGGGTTTAAGAAACCGCCCGGGCTACAAACCGCTGGGCGCGACGCGGCACTGGATGGGATCCGCGCCGCCGGCGCAGTCGAGCGTAAGGGAGCGCGGGCTTTCGCCCCGGTGCGTCGACAAGGCCACCTCGTAGCGGGTTTGCCAGGATCGCCCCTGCTCGCCGCACCAGAAGCGTTGAACGGGCAACCGATCCTGATGGTCATTGAGGATAATCACCTCGCCGCTGGCGATATTCTTCCACAGCCCGGTGGATAGCGTCGCGCCGGGGGCAACGGCGCCCAACGGGACCGAATACCAGTGGGCGGTGGTCGCTTCGCAATCCAGGGGACGATGGCCGGTGTTATTCACCACCACCAGAAAAGGGGTTAATCCCCGCGTACCGCGTTGATAATTTGTTGATTCCCCGGCGTAGATTGCGGTGGTGAAAAAAAACAAACAGGGCAATACTAGCCCCTTTAGTGTCATAAAGTGCTCCAGTAAACAGGTCCTATCCGTTAGGAATGCATCAGAAAAGATTTTATTAGCCGTATTGTCAACAATAAAATGTATCGAGGACAGAAGATGATGGGTAAAGGTTGGTTAAAATACGCGGCTGCGATGTCGGTGCTGTCGGTGCTCTGTTCAGCGGCCTATGCCGCTGATATTAAAACTATCGCCATAGTCACCCCCGAACCCGGCACTGATTTCGGCTGGAACCAACAGGGCATCAGCGCCGCCAGGGCGGCCGGTGCCAAAGAGGGCGTCAAGGTCATGGTGGCGGAGAACCTCGGCTACGGCGATATCCGCCCCACGCTGCGCGACCTGACGGAAGATGGGGCGCAGCTTATCATCGCCCACGCCAGCGGTTATAACCAGTCAGGGCCGGAAATCGGCGCGCAGGCCAATGTGCCGGTGGCCATCACCGACAGCCCGTCGTCGTTAAAAGCCGGCAAAGTGGCCGATTATACGGTAAGCGGCCAGGAAGGGGCCTACCTGGCCGGCGCGCTGGCGGCGAAAATGACGCGCAGCGGCACCATCGGTATCGTGGTTTCCGGCGAACCGCCGGCCTGGAACGCGCAGTCCTCGGCTTTTATCCGCGGCGCCAGGGCGGCCAGGAGCGATATTAAAATCCGTTACGCGGTGATCGGCCCGGCGGCGTACAGCGATGCCGCGGGCGGTAAACGCGTGGCGGCCTCCGTTATCGCCGCCGGCGCGGATATTATCTTCGGCCAGGGCAACGGCTCGAGCTTCGGCATGCTGCAGGCGGTGGAAACCACCCCGGCGCCGGACGGCGGCAAAGTCTATTTTATCGACGTCATCGGCGACAAATCCCCCATTGATAAAGGCAACCTGCTCAGTTCCGTCCTGTGGAACCTGACGCCGGTCTACACCGCCATGATCGAGGATCTCAAGCAGGATAAATTCGGCTCCCACAACTACAAGACTTCGCTGGCGGACGGCTCGATCAGTCTGCTGAAAACCGCCCATATCCCGGACGATATCTGGCAGAGCGTCAACGCGGTGCGCGACGACATCATCAGCGGTAAAATCACCGTGCCGGCGGATTACGACGCTAAATCGCTGCACGCCCTGCTGGCCGCCGGCGGTAAATAGTCCGGCGGCAAACGCCCCGGCCGGGGCGCGCCCGTCGCGCTCCGCTTAACGTTATCGAGATCATGATGAGCCAGAATCTGCCTTCATCGGCCTGCCCGGTCGTGACCGTCTGCCAGGTCACCAAGCGGTATCCCGGCATTATCGCCAATGACCAGGTTGACCTGGCGCTGTGGCCCGGCGAGGTTCATGTGCTGCTGGGGGAAAACGGCGCCGGGAAATCCACCCTGGTCGCCATGCTTTCCGGGCTGCAGCAACCTGACGAGGGGCATATCGCGGTGGGGGGCCGGGTCGAATCGCTGTCCTCCCCCCGTCGCGCCCGCGCGCTGGGCATCGGCACCGTGTTCCAGCATGCCATGATGGTGCCGGCATTAAGCGTGGTGGATAATATCGCCCTCGGCGATCCCTGGTGGCGGCGTCCCGCGCGCCGCCATTATGCGGATCGGGTTAATGCCATCGCCCGGGATATCGGCGTCAGGGTCAACCCGTTCGCCCTGGCGGGATCGCTCTCACTCGGTGAGCTGCAGCAGGCGGAAATCGTTCGTACCCTGTTGCGCGGCAGCCGTGTGCTGATCCTTGACGAAGCCACCGCCATGCTGACGCCCGACAACGCGCACGAACTGGGGCGGTTGATGCGCCGGCTGGTGGCGCAGGGCCTGGCGGTGGTCTTCATCACCCATAAGCTTAACGAGGCGCTGGCCTGGGGCGATCGCATCTCGGTGCTGCGCCGCGGCCGTAAAGCCGGCGAGATAGGGCCTGAACGGCTCAAATCCCTTACCGCCCCGCAGACGACCCAGGAAGTGGTCGAAATGATGTTCGGCATTCCCGGCCAGGCCGCCGCGACGCCCGCGGCAGCCGCGGCAGCCGCGGCGCCGGCGCCGAAAACAGCCGGTAAGCCAGTGCTCGAGGCGCAGGGGTTGGCGGTAGAGGATCCGCTGGTGCCGATCGCCGGCATCGATCTGATGGTTCGCGCCGGTGAAATCGTCGGCATCGCCGGCATCGACGGCAACGGGCAAAAACAGCTGGCCGAGGCGCTGGCCGGCCAGCGCCCGGTGGCCGGCGGGCAAATCTGCCTGGACGGCGAGCGGATAGACCATGAAAACATCGGCCAGCGGCGCCGGCGCGGTCTGCGCTACGTCACCGACGACAGGCTGGGCGAAGGTACCGTCGCCACCTTTCCGGTCTCGATTAACCTGCTGCTCAAGCAGATAGGCGACACGCCCTTCTGGCGGCGGGGCATCGTGCAGCCGGCGGCTATTGCACGGCACGCGCTCAGGCAAATCCTGGAATACGATATCCGTACCCCGGCGGTCGATACGCCGGTTGGCAAGCTGTCCGGCGGCAATATCCAAAAGACGCTGCTGGCGCGCGAACTTAGCGGCCAGGCCCGGGTGGTCATCTTCGCCAAGCCGACCCATGGGCTCGACCTGCAAAACACGCAATCGATCCGCGGGAGGATACGCCGCGCGGCCGGTGCGGGCATGGCGGTATTGCTGATATCAACGGATTTGGAGGAACTGCTGGAACTGGCGGACCGGATCGCAGTGATGGCGCAGGGCGGAATAATCGGCATGGTGGAGAATAATCCGGCGGCCCGGGGCCGCATCGGCGAGCTGATGAGCGGAGCCATGACATGAGCGGTCGCTCCGGTCCTGCCTGGGGGCGACGGCTGTCGCCGGCCCGGCTTAAATCCGCCCTGGCACGCGCCGGGCTGTCCGTGGCGCCGGTGGTTATCGCCCTGGTGATCACCGGCGCCCTATTGCGGATCATGGGGGTCAATCCCCTGGATTATTACGGTTTTATTCTGCAAAAGGGGCTGATGACGCCCTCGGGCCTGCAGGCGACGCTGACCCGCATGGGGCCGCTGTTGCTTATTGCCGCCAGTTTGATGGTGGCGTTTCGCGCCGGTCTGTGGAACCTGGGCGGCGACGGCCAGTTTTTACTGGGCGCGGTTATCGCCTCGGCGGTGGCGGCCCCGCTGAATCAGCTCGGGGCGCCGTCGTGGCTGACGCTACTGGCGGCAATGGCGGCCGGTACGTTGATGGGCGGCGCATGGGCGATTCTGCCGGCCATCTTAAAGGCCTGGCAGCATATTAACGAAATCATTACCACGATGATGATGTCCTTTTTAGGCATTTCGCTGGCCAATGTGCTGGTCAAGCTGGTGTTCGCCGATCCCGCCACCACCGTGCCGGAAACCCGTACCCTTCCTTATGCGCAGCGGCTGCCGCCGCTGTTCGGCACCCATACCTCAAGCGGGTTGCTGATTGGCCTGTTTGCCGTGATCGCGGTGCATTGGCTCATGAACCGCACCGCCTTCGGGCTGCGGTTGCGCACCGTCGGCGCCAATCCGCGCGCGGCGCTCCATGCCGGCCTGCCGGTCGGGACGCTGACCATCGCGGTACTCGCCCTGTCCGCCGCGCTGGCGGGCCTGGCCGGCGCGGTGGAGGTTATCGGCATCGAAGGCAACGTGCGCGCCGACTGGAACCCGGCCTATAGCCTGCTGGTGGTGCCGCTGGTGTTTCTGGCCCGCTTCAACGGGTTCGCCACCATCGCCTTTGTCTTTATTTTTTCGGTGCTGTCCATCGGCAGCGAAAGCGCGGCCCGGCGGATGGGCGTTCCCAACCATTTTACCCTGGTCACGGTAGCCGTGCTGCTTATCGTGCTCGGCCTGACGGAAATGGTCGCGCAGCGGCGGCGCGGCCGTGCCGGCGGGCAATAAGGCAAATTATATGGATTTACTGACGCAAGGTTTTCTCTCGTCCCTGCTGCTGGGGGCGATTATCGCCGGAGTACCGTTGTTGTTGACCGGCCTGGGCGAACAGTTATCGGAAAAGGCCGGCGTTTTGAATATCGGACTGGAGGGCATGATGCTCACCGGCGCCTACCTGGGTTTTTATACCGCCTGGCAGACCCAGTCCATGGGCATGGGGCTATTGGGCGGCGCTGCCGGCGGCATACTCATCGCCCTGCTGATGGCCGTGCTGTGCGTGTGGCTGCGCCTTAATCAGATCGTCATCGGTATCGCGCTGACGCTCGGCGCCCAAGGCGCCACCGCGCTGTTGCACTACCTGCAATTCAGCCGCACCTACCCCCGCCTGGGCGGAATCGACAGCGTGGCGCTGCCGCTGCTGTCCGGCATACCCTTTATCGGGCGCATCTTGTTCAACCAGCCGCTGGTTGTCTATCTGGCGGTGGGGTGCGTGGCGCTGTTTGCCGCGGTCTATCGCCATACCAACCTTGGCCTGTATCTGCAGGCCGCCGGCGACAAGCCCGCCGCCCTCGACGCCGCCGGGGTAAGCGTTTTGTGGACACGCACGCTGGCGGTACTGGTGACGGGCGCGCTGGCGGGGCTTGGCGGCGCCTTTATGTCGCAGGTCGGCGCCGGTATTTTTGTGCCCTTCATGACCCAGGGCAACGGCTTTATCGGCATTGTGCTGGCGATGCTGGCGCGCGGCAGGCCGCTGTGGGTACTGGGGGGAGCATTGCTGTTCGGCGCCTGCCTGTCGTTGACCACCGCCCTGCAAGTGCTGGGGGTGGATATGCCCACCGATGTGATCCAGATGCTGCCGTTTATGGCGGTGATGGTGGTGCTGGTCGCATTCGGCCGGCGCGCCAGCTTGCCCTACGCCCTGGGAACGGCCTATATCCGGGGTGAACGCTAAGGGCGTTAAATCTACTTATAAAGATATGAAAACCTTCCCACTGAATGGGTCTGTCGATAAATTGATAGAGCACTAAATAATGAGCAAAAATCATAGTACTTCACCAAGTGCTGCCAACGCTTAAAAAGCGTTAAAAATTAAGCAGGTGTAAAAGGAGAGTGGACTTTCCAGGGTCGCTCGCGGACTCTCTAAAATCAATCTTGGCAGAATGCTTGAGCGATCCCTGTCAACCATTACAAAATGGGAAAATGGATGCCATTCTCTTGATGTTGAGGTTTTAGATAATCTTTCTAAGGAGGTGATCATAATATCGTTACACTTTTGCTTGACCGTGCATCCCTCCGGAAAATGGGCTTACCATTTTCATAACGTGGTGCACTTTGTTCAGCAACTACCACATTGAACTGCCGCTGTGATCTCTGGTTATTGTATCAAGCTAGGGTCACGAATGCATAGCGTTGGCGCTGCCCTTCACCAGCCCGGCAGCGGGAAGCCAACGTCTCACCGTTGAAGCATGTAAACGACAACCTGTTATCTCATTGATTTTGATTGCCAATAACTTTGTGCTCCAGCGTGAGCGCTGATAGCCAAAATCTCCCGGCGAGTGTTTAACAAGCTAACTCAATAGTGCGCAGATATACTCAAACGGCCAGCGTCGCCCACGTCCCGGGGCTATGGTTTTAGACCTTCCGGGCCATAAAGCGTGAACTAATTAATCCAACGCGCCAGCGACGACAGGATAAATATTATGGCTATGTATATTTTGAATTAAATATTTTCTAATATCACCTCCATCATTCTCGGACAAGTCATCGGTGGATATGTTCATTGGTGAAAATTAATGTGACAAACACTCAATATCACATAAGCTTGCTATTAATTTCTGGAGAACACGCCTAATTGAATGATTGCACTAATCGTACCTTAAAGAAATTTGAAACATGCATCATTAATATGAACCTGTTTATAGGGTGAAAGAGAAAGGTGAGGTAGTAGGCAGAAGGGCATTAAAGGATCATTAAAATGTATTTAGTCATAATCCAACATATAATGTTCAACAGATGTGATAATGAGAAGATGTGTGCAATTATTATTCAATCAACGCGGGAAAATAATTTATTACTAGTTAATGCTTGTTGCATTGGCTAATATTAACTTATGGTGCTGAAAAATTGGAGCACCCTCTAATTTATCTGGCCTAAGGTAAATAATATTAAGTTGTGTAAAAAATTTTAAGACGATCACAGGAGAACCCATGCAAACTACGTTAACATTCAACTCACCGAGCTCAATAAACACTAAGCCCTCATATGGATGTCGTAGGTTTTACGATGACGCTTCCTTCTTGCCAAATCCCCTACAAGGTTTAAAAAAAGCGGGAAATTTTGCTGTTAATACAAAGCTGATTTTTGACGAAAAAGCAGTGGGAAATCTAAAATTTTGCGAATTATTTACGAATAAAGTATTATTAAACACTCTTACAACTCCCTTTAAATATAATCAATCAAACCATGTAGTGTCTCCTAAAAATAATAGAACTAATGATTACATATCATTTATAATGAACAAGAAATTCATTAGCCTTGACAATTTATCTGAGTCTTTAATCGATGTAATTAATTCTCGCTATGCTGAGACATTAACTACGGAAGGTGAATGTGTTGAATTTAACCACTGCCGCGCCTTTTTCGATGTTAAGTATGATAAGATTCGTTTTGCATTCAAAAATGGTGCAGTTGTGAATCTCTCAGTTAATGCTGAAGGTAAGGTTTATGGGTTTTACGGTTACTCACATGACTTAATTAAGATTATTGCGGCTGGGATTATAAGAACTGGATTCGCGGAGAAATTGGTCGTTGTCTTAGAGAAAATTGAAGTTGATAAGACAGCAGCTTTAGCAAATGTAGTGACGTCTGATGATAAATTAAAACTCCTTAACGGCATATTAAAAAAAACTCGGTATTTTTTCAAGGGTAGCCGTTTCAAGTCGAGTAATAAGATAAAGACCAACGATGATATAAAAGTTCGCTGGGATGAACACATCGAAACGATAAGACTCTTAGGATTATGCCGTGAATATCCTAATACTGGATTTCTTGAAGAATATATCAAATTTTCAGTCGACCATCAAGTTGGGAATTGCGGCGAAATGGCAAGAATAACTTATGCCTTTTGTGAAAGTTATCATTTATGTCCAGAGTTTATTAGTTTTGAAAAAAATAAATATTCTAATCACGTAGCATGTGGTGTTAAAATAAACAATGAATATTACATACTCGATCCTTGGGCTAATATAATATGTAAAGAAATAAATTTTATATCAGCTCTGATGAATAAAATTGCCGCATGGAACAAAAGTGGTAAATTTATTTTAAACGGGGAAGCTGGAACTATTCACATGAGTCAAAATAGTATAACGCCTGTTGACCTATTGATAACACCAGAAGATATTTCTAAATTCAAGTTAGTACGCAAAATGAAATTAAACCTGGGGCGTCAAGTTGTTGGCTCCGCCTTCATAAATTATCTAGAAGATAAATTGAAAAATAAAGGGTTTGATAAAAAAGCAGCGGGTTAAAAATTTCTTAATTGTAAAGCATTATTCAACGCATTGATTATAAAGCTTAATGCGTAGTTTTACGTAACCCTACATCCCTTAGCAATAATGAGGAATTTTGAAGCCGCTCGACGGTAAGAAGTGCCTAAGATGTACTGAACCCCAAAATTTGACACTGCCGCTGTTTTCAACATGAGCCGGGTATTCTACCTGGTTCATTCACCTAAATAGGTGATCCTCATACCACGACACTTTTGCTTGACCGTGCCTCCCTTCGGAAAATGGGCTTCCCGTTTTCATAACCGGTGGAGTATGTCGGCGCGAGGTCGGCGTAAATGAGAACTGCTGGATGATATAAAAAGACCGGAACCAGACCGTTTATTGCCGCGGCGCCTCAATCGCCTTTGGAATCAGTAAATTTCACTAAAAATACTTTGATTGAAATGTATCAGAATCAGCTATGCTGAGCTTTAGTGCGAAAATACACCTTAAAAATAGCCTTGGCGCAGCTCAGGTGTCAACAATACACAAATGTTATAAATATAGTCCCCAAATAATTACTCTAACTTAAGGCATATTTTGTATTCTCGACGATATTAATTCATTTTTTTTGCTTAAGCGGCTTGATAAGCCCCTCAAGCCCCTCGATTTTAATGGCGAGCGTAATCGACATCAGTTCCCCCAGCCGGCCCTGGGGGAATTCACCTTTACGGGCAAACCACAGCAGATAAGGCTCGGGCAGATCGATAAGCGCCCGCCCCTGATATTTGCCGAACGGCATTTCGGTATTGGCGATGGCCACCAGATCTTCTTTCTCCATGATTGACTCCTCTTGGGCCGGGATCGGTGTCACTCGCCCAGCAGGCGCATCATTTCCGCCTCATCTATTACCGGAATATTGAGCTGCTGCGCCTTAGTCAGCTTGGAGCCGGCCGCCTCGCCCGCAATCACCAGATTGGTCTTGGCCGACACGCTGCCGCTGACCTTGGCGCCCAGGGCCACCAGGCGATCCTTGGCCTCGTCGCGGGAAAGCCCGGTTAACGAGCCGGTCAGCACGATGGTCTTGCCGGCGAACGGGTTGTTGTCTTCGGCGGGCGCAGCCTCCGGCTCCGGCCAGTGGATGCCGATGGCGGGGCTGACCAGCTCGGCGATAACATCCAGGTTGTGCTGCTCGTCAAAAAAGTTGCGCACATGGGCGGCCACCACTTTACCAATATCCTGCACGCTCACCAGCGCGTCAATATCGGCGGCGTACAGCGCATCCAGGGTTTTGAATTCCGCCGCCAGGTTGGCGGCGGTGGCCTCCCCCACTTCGCGAATGCCCAGGGCATACAGAAATCGCGCGAATGTGGTTTGTTTGGCGGTCTCCAGGGCCGTCAGCAGATTTTGCGCCGACTTCGGCCCCATGCGATCAAGACGGGCCAGGATGTCCTTATTCAGGCGGAACAGATCGGCGGGCGTCTTGACCAGCTCGCGCTCGACCAGCTGATCGATGATTTTATCGCCCATGCCGTCCACATCCAGCGCCCGGCGCGACACAAAATGCTTCAGCGCCTCTTTGCGCTGGGCGCCGCAGACCAGGCCGGCGGTACAGCGTACCACGGCTTCGCCTTCCACCCGCTCGACGTCGGAGCCGCACACCGGGCAATGGGTGGGAAAGACGATCGGCCGGGCATCGCCGGGGCGTCGCTCCAGCACCACACCCACCACCTGGGGGATAACGTCGCCGGCGCGGCGGATAATCACCGTATCGCCGATTTTCAGCCCCAGGCGCTCGATTTCATCGGCATTGTGCAAGGTGGCGTTGCTGACCATGGCGCCCGACACCAGCACCGGCTCCAGACGCGCCACCGGCGTTACCGCCCCGGTACGGCCCACCTGGAACTCGACGTCCCGCACCCGCGTCATCTGCTCCTGCGCCGGAAATTTATAGGCGATGGCCCAGCGCGGCGCGCGGGCGACAAAACCCAGCCGCTGCTGCAGCGCCAGGGAATCGACCTTGATCACCACGCCGTCGATATCAAAGCCCAGGCTGGCGCGCTGTTCCTGGACATGGCGATAGAATTCCAGCACCTGTTCGGCGCCGGTACACAACCTAATACGGTTGCTGACCGGCACGCCCCAGGATTTAAACAGCTGCAAGCGTTGCCAATGGCTGGCGGGCAGCTCGCCGCCTTCCAGCAGGCCGACGCCGTAAGCGAAAAAGGTCAGCGGCCGTTTGGCGGTGATGGCCGGATCCAATTGACGCAGCGAGCCGGCGGCGGCGTTGCGCGGATTGGCGAACACTTTGCCGCCCTCGCGTTTGGCGTCGTCGTTCAGCCGCTGGAAACCGGCCTCGGACATAAACACTTCGCCGCGGATTTCCAGCCGTTGGGGATGGGGTCCGTCGCCGTCCTGTAGCCGCAGGGGGATGGTGCGGATGGTGCGCACGTTGGCGGTGATGTCTTCGCCGGTGGTGCCGTCGCCGCGGGTGGCGGCGCGTGCCAGCCGGCCGTCTTCATACAGCAGGCTGACCGCCAGGCCGTCGAGCTTCAGCTCGCAGCAGAACACCAGGTCGTCGTCGCTTCTCAGGCGATCGCGCACCCGCTTGTCAAACGCCAGAAAACCGTCTTCGTCAAACACGTTATCCAGCGACAGCATCGGCACTTCATGGCGAATCTGGTGAAAGACGGTCAGCGGCGCGCCGCCGACGCGCTGGGTGGGGGAATCCGCGGTAAGCAGTTCAGGATGCTGCGCTTCCAGCTCGCGCAGCTGCGCCATCAGCCGATCGTATTCGGCATCCGGCACCTGCGGCTCATCCATCACATGATAAAAATATTCATAACGGCGCAGCAGGGCGCGCAGGGCGTCTATTTGTTGATTGATTGGTTCCATTGCTCACCATCAGCGAAAAACCCCCCGCAAGCGGGGGGCGTGAAAATCAGGCGCAACAGCCGTTGGCGTCAGGCGCTGGCGTTAACATCAAGCACGTCGCGAATGCGCGCCTTGTAGATATCCAGCTTCTGGGGCGTTAACATCCGGCGTTCATCATCCAGCACCACGCCGCCGCAATCGTCCGCGATACGCTGCGCCGATTGCAGCATCAGTTTGAAATTCTGATGCGCGTCGCCATAGGAGGGTACCATCATAAACATGGAGACGCCCGGGGTGGTGAAGGCCGCCATTTCCTCGGGATCAAAGGATCCGGGTTTGACCATGTTCGCCAGGCTGAACAGCACCGGGCCGCTGCCCGCGGGATTCAGGTGACGATGGAAGATATTCATTTCGCCAAACTGGAAGCCGGCCTGCAGCACGCTTTGCAGCAGTTCCTCGCCACCGATGACGGTGCCGTTGTGGGCCGCGACGTGCAGGACCAGTACAGTCTCCCGGCGCTTGGCCGGCTGGGGGTCGGCGTCCCTTGGCGCGTCGCCGCGCGTTTCCTCACGGGGGCGGGACGGCGCGGGAGCCGCGGGCGGCTCGTCCGGCAGCACGGCCTGCTGGCGTTTTTTGAAAAATGAGGTCTTCATCCGCGGCGCCGGAGCGGGCGGCGCGAGCTCGTCTTCCGCTTCTTCCGCCTCGCTGTCGGCGTCGACATCATCGAGCAGGGGATCGAAGTTATTGCGCCCCGGGGTTGCGGACTTATTGCCGAAACCCGGTTCCTGCTGCGAACGCGGTCCACGCGCATGTCCTCCCGGGACGCGAATCTCGGGTTCCTGCGTGTCATAGCGCCCAAACGCGGGCTCGTCGTCGGCACGGACCTTGGTTACCCTGACTTCGCCCACACCTTCATCACGCTCTTCCAGCGGAGGCTCGTCCTGATCCTGTCGGTCTTGTTTCAGTCGTTTAACCGGGCGATCGCGGAAAACCGATGAGCGTTCTTTACGGCTGGTCCACAGGCCGTGCAAGAGCAACGCTATGATAGCGATCGCACCAACAACGATTAATATCAGACGCAAATCCTGCATCATTGCCATCTCAGTTGTTCTAATTCATTGCCACGGCGGCAAACATTTACTCTGTTAACTCTATTTGCCTGCGTAGACAAGTGCAAGTCCGCGCGGTACTTTCTGACAATAAAGATAGCATCAGCACAGTTTTTTGCTGTTTTTTCAACCAAAAGTGCTAAAACGACAAAATACTGACGTAGCCGATGCGTCCGTTTTCCTTTTTCTCCGTATAAAAAATGGTCGAAAAAAATGTTTAACGATACAAAATCCCGCAGCGGTTGCCATTATTTTGTCCGCGGCTGGCATTTAATCATGCTGCCGGGCATCAAACGCTACGTTGTACTGCCGCTTATCATGAATATCGTGCTGCTCGGCGGCGCGTTCTGGTGGCTGTACACACGTCTGAATATCTGGATCCCCAGGCTGATGGAACATATCCCCGCCTGGATGCAATGGCTGGGCTATTTGTTATGGCCGCTGTGCGTCCTGGCGGTGCTGCTGATATTCAGCTATTTTTTCAGCACCGTCGCCAACTGGATTGCCGCGCCGTTCTGCGGTTTGCTCGCCGAACAGCTGGAAGCGCGTCTCACCGGTCATACCCTGCCCGACAGCGGGGTCATGGCCATGGTCCGGGATACGCCGCGCATCCTGCACCGCGAATGGCTTAAACTGGCGTACTACTTGCCGCGGGCTCTGGCGCTGCTGCTGTTGCACCTGATACCGGCCTTCGGCCAGACCGTGGCGCCGGTGCTGTGGTTTTTGTTCGGCGCCTGGATGATGGCCATCCAGTACAGCGATTATCCCTTCGATAATCACAAAGTGCCTTTTATCGCCATGCGCCGCGCATTGGCGCGACACAAAGCCCAGAACCTGCAGTTCGGTGCCCTGGTCTATATTTGTACCGTAATCCCCTTGCTTAATCTGGTGATTATGCCGGTGGCGGTATGCGGCGCCACGGCGATGTGGGTCGACAGGTATCGTACCGATTTCGCGGCGCCGGTGCCTATGAGGTAATGGCCCGCCCCCCGGCGGTACGTTCTTAAAACTTATGTCTTAATAACATATCGATATACTATTCTTTTACTTCCGTCGGCCATGCGAAAGGGTATGCTTTGGTTATCATTCCCCTAATTTGCACTTACAGTAAAGGACCGGCCATGAGCAATATTTACGAAGACAATTCCTACACCATCGGCCATACGCCCCTTGTCCGCTTAAACCGCATCGGCAATGGTCGTATTCTGGCGAAAGTGGAATCCCGTAATCCGAGCTTCAGCGTGAAATGCCGCATCGGCGCCAATATGATTTGGGACGCGGAAAAACGCGGCGTGCTCAAACCCGGCGTTGAACTGGTGGAACCCACCAGCGGCAACACCGGCATCGCCCTGGCCTATGTCGCGGCGGCGCGGGGCTATAAGCTGACCCTGACCATGCCGGAAACCATGAGCACCGAACGCCGTAAGCTGCTCAAGGCGTTGGGCGCCAGCCTGGTGCTCACCGAAGGGCCGAAAGGCATGAAGGGCGCCATCGCCAAGGCGGAAGAGATCGTGGCCACCGATCCCAAGCGTTACCTGATGCTGCAACAGTTCAGCAATCCGGCCAACCCGGCCATCCATGAACAGACCACCGGCCCGGAAATCTGGGAAGATACCGATGGCGATGTCGACGTCTTCATCGCCGGCGTCGGCACCGGCGGCACCCTGACCGGGGTGAGCCGTTATCTGAAAAAGACCAAGGGAAAAGCGGTTATTTCGGTGGCGGTTGAACCCACGGACTCGCCGGTGATCACCCAGGCGCTGGCCGGTGAAGAAATCAAGCCCGGCCCACATAAAATTCAGGGCATCGGCGCCGGTTTTATCCCGGAAAACCTGGATTTGAGCCTGATTGACCGCGTGGTGAAGATCACCAACGACGAGGCCATCGCCACCGCCCGCCGCCTGATGGAAGAAGAAGGCATTCTCGCCGGCATTTCCTCCGGCGCCGCGGTTGCCGCCGCGCTGAAATTACAGGAAGACGCGGCCTTCGCCGACAAGACCATTGTCGTGGTACTGCCCTCTTCCGGCGAGCGTTATCTCAGCACCGCGCTGTTTGCCGATGTGTTTACCGAAAAAGAGTTGCAGCAGTAAAATCCATCGTCGCTTATGTGCGCTTCTACCCCAAAAAGCACCCTGCCGGGTGCTTTTTTGTGGAGTAGATCAAATTTTTGCCCCCTGCATAATTGATTTTGTTGGCTCTGTCTTGTATTTAAGCAGACAATTATTTCGATGTATGAAATTAATCAGGCTATTAATTGTTCTGCTAGCTGAATCGATTAACGCCCTATGGATTTTGGCGCAAAAGCGGCATAATGGTAAATGGCACAACGGCGTATCACAGCTTTCATAAGCGTTAGCCAGAAATGCTTTTATACCGTTTTTTGCTCGCATACATCTTTGTCTTTGTAACATACTCAGGCACTAACCATATAGGCTAAAGTCCATGTTTTAAGCTAAACTTTAGCCCCACAACACTGATATCATCTAATAAGTTGGGGAAACATAATGTTCCAGCAAGAAGTCACGATTACCGCACCTAATGGTCTGCATACCCGCCCTGCCGCTCAGTTTGTCAAGGAAGCCAAAGGCTTCGTTTCCGATATCACCGTAAGCTCCAACGGTAAAAGCGCCAGCGCAAAAAGCCTGTTCAAACTGCAAACGCTGGGCCTGACCCAGGGTACCGTGGTCGCCATTATCGCCGAAGGGGAAGACGAGCAAAAAGCTGTGGAACATCTGGTTAAACTGATGGCAGAGCTTGAGTAATCCAGGCCCGTTTTTTTACGTTAACGCGAGTCACGAGTGAGTAAGGTAGGGTTATGATTTCAGGCATTTTAGCATCACCGGGCATCGCCTTTGGTAAAGCGCTCTTACTAAAGGAAGATGACATCGTCATCAACCGGAAAAAGATTTCTGCCAACCAGGTTGAGCAGGAAATCGAGCGTTTTCTGGCTGGACGTACCAAAGCATCCGCGCAGCTGGAAGCGATCAAAACCAAAGCTGGCGAAACCTTCGGTGAAGAAAAGGAAGCAATCTTCGAAGGCCATATCATGTTATTGGAAGACGAAGAGCTTGAGCAGGATATCATAGCCCTTATCAAAGAAGACCTGGCGACGGCGGACGCCGCCGTTTACAACGTTATCGAGACCCAGGCCAAGGCGCTGGAAGAGCTTGACGACGAATATCTGAAGGAACGCGCCACTGACGTGCGCGATATCGGCAAGCGGCTGCTGCGCAACATTCTCGGCATGCCCATCATCGATTTAAGCGCCATCGCCGAAGAAGTGGTGCTGGTGGCAACCGATCTGACGCCCTCAGAGACGGCGCAGCTCAATCTTGACAAGGTGCTGGGGTTTGTCACCGATCTGGGCGGGCGCACCTCCCATACGTCCATTATGGCCCGTTCCCTGGAACTGCCGGCCATCGTGGGCACCGGCAACGTCACTAAAAGCGTGGTTAATGGCGATTATCTGATTCTTGATGCCGTCAACAACCAGGTGTATGTCAATCCGACGCCGCAGCAAATCGAAGAACTCAAGGCGCTGCACAGCCAGTACGTGCTGGAAAAGACCGAGCTGGCCAAGCTGAAGGACCTGCCGGCCATTACCCTTGACGGCCATCAGGTCGAAGTGTGCGCCAATATCGGCACGGTGCGCGACGTCGCGGGCGCCGAGCGCAACGGCGCCGAAGGCGTGGGCCTGTATCGCACCGAGTTCCTGTTTATGGATCGCGACTCCCTGCCGACCGAGGAAGAACAGTTCCAGGCCTATAAAGCCGTGGCGGAATCCCTCAGCACCGGTTCCATTATCGTGCGCACCATGGATATCGGCGGCGATAAAGATTTGCCTTATATGAACCTGCCGAAAGAAGACAATCCGTTCCTGGGCTGGCGCGCCATCCGCATCGGCCTGGATCGCAAGGAAATGCTGCACGCGCAGCTGCGCGCCATTCTGCGGGCGTCGTCCTTCGGCAAGCTGCGCATCATGTACCCGATGATTATCTCGGTGGAAGAAGTGCGCGAACTGAAGGTGGAGCTGGACCTGCTGAAAGCCCAGTTGCGCGAGGAAGGGAAATCCTTCGACGAGTCTATCGAAGTGGGCGTGATGGTGGAAACACCGGCCGCCGCGACCATTGCCCATCATCTGGCGAAAGAAGTTGATTTCTTTAGTATTGGGACAAACGATTTAACTCAGTATACTCTGGCGGTGGATCGCGGTAACGAGTTAATTTCGCATCTCTACAACCCCATGTCACCGGCGGTGTTGACGCTGATTAAACAGGTTATTGACGCATCTCACGCGGAAGGTAAATGGACTGGTATGTGTGGCGAGCTGGCAGGTGATGAACGTGCTACACTACTGTTATTAGGGATGGGACTGGATGAATTCAGCATGAGTGCTATCTCTATCCCGCGCATCAAGAAAATTATTCGTAATACGAATTTTGGCGATGCAAAGGCGTTAGCAGAGGAAGCTTTAGCTCAACCGACCGCGGACGAGTTGATGAATCTGATAAACAAATTCATTGAAGAAAAAACGCTCTGCTGATTTCACGACGCTGACCCGCTATAAATGCTTAGGAGAAGATCATGGGTTTGTTCGATAAACTGAAATCTCTGGTTTCCGATGATAAGAAAGACATGGGAAGCATAGAAATAGTTGCACCCCTTTCAGGTGAAATTGTTAACATTGAAGATGTGCCTGATGTCGTTTTTGCCGAAAAGATCGTGGGCGACGGCATTGCCATTAAACCCAGCGGTAACAAAATGGTGGCACCGGTTGACGGCACCATTGGGAAAATTTTTGAAACCAACCATGCTTTTTCCATCGAATCCGATAGCGGGATCGAGCTTTTTGTCCATTTCGGCATCGATACCGTCGAGCTGAAGGGCGAGGGCTTTAAGCGTATCGCACAGGAAGGTCAGCGCGTCAAGAAAGGCGACGTCGTGATTGAGTTTGATCTGCCGTTATTGGAAGAGAAAGCCAAATCCACCTTGACTCCGGTCGTGATCTCCAATATGGATGAGATCAAGGAACTGATTAAGCTGACCGGCAGTGTTGTTGTAGGCGAAACACCCATTATTCGTATAAAGAAATAATACCAGGCAACCCAGTCCCAGCCAGGATGTGTTATCGTCCGGCGCAAACGGCACCCCAGCGGGTGCCGTTTCTCTTTGCTGAACCCGGTGTTGCCATGATTTGCCTTTAACACGTCTGTATTGCGGCCGGTGATCATGGGGTTCGTCGCGCCATGGGACTGAGGTGGTCTTTAGGTTCTGTGCAAGTGAATGTCGCTGCGGCGAGGGTTATGCCGCTGCGGTAAGGTTTATGCCGCTGCGGTAAGGTTTATGTTGCTGCGGCGTGGGTTTCGCTTGCCGTGCGTGCGGTGGATATATGCAATGCCGGGCGCCGGCAAGCGACAAAGAGGCCGTACCGCGACGGCCTCCTTGACCTCCGCGCGCCCGGCAGGTCGCGCGTCGCTGCGCGATGCCTTCCGCCGCCCATGTCCCCGTTATGCACCGGCCCGGTTAGCGCTCCCGGCGCAACCGGGCCTTTCGCCGCTCCCGGCGGCTCATGCCGGGGCCACTGGCGCCGTCAGCGCGCTTTATGCCGGTCCACATGTCGCTGTTCGCCTGCAGCCTATGAAGCGATCGCGACGCTGTTGCCTGGGATAGGGTCTGGCGTCGGCAGACGATTGACCGTTATAGATGCAGTTGGTAGAGCAAAAGACAGGTCATACAGGCATGCTCTTAGCAGTCATGCAGTCATGCAGTCATGCAGTTAGGCAGTTAGGCAGTTAGGCAGTTAGGCAGTTAGGCAGTAAAGTGTTTATCATTCAACTTTAAGCTTTAACAGTAAGCATTACACTTTCGGCCATCAGCGGGTAGACTCTGGGCCAAAATGGATACTGATATTTTTCCCGGTAAGTGCATGCCGCAAGAAACCCAAAAACGCTATTTTACTCACAGGCGATGGTGTTGACGTGGTGCCGGCATAGAGTGCGCCGGCGGCGCGCATCACGGCTGGATGAGCCGCCGGGAGCGGCGAAAGCCCGGATTGCGCCGGGAGCGCATATCGGGCGGTCCAAAAGCCGGGATGGGTGATGCCGGGCACCGCGCAGCGGCGCACGATCTGCCGGACGCGCGGAGGTCAAGGAGGCCGTCGCGGTACGGCCTCTTTGTCGCTTGCCGGCGCCCGGCAATACCTATGAACACCTCACGCACGGCAAGCGAAACCCACGCCACGGCAACATAAACCGCCCCGCAAACCACAAACGAAACCCTCGCCGCGGCAACATAAACCGCCCAGCAAACCACAAACGAAACCCTCGCCGCGGCAACATAAACCGCCCCGCAAACCACAAACGAAACCCTCGCCGCGGCAACATAAACCTCACCCGCAAGCGTCAGCGAAACCCTCACTACGGCAACATAAACCTCACCCGCAATCCTGTCGAGCAGTTGACTAAAAAACTGGCCCGACGCTACGCCATCTGCACCCTTAAGCACGCGCAGGGTTCAGGCCCAGTGAGGAATACGAATACGGATGACCAGGCCGCCGCTGGCGCCGTTAAACGCTTCCACCTGCCCGCCGTGCGCCAGCACCGCCTTGCGGGCGATCGCCAGGCCCAGACCGTAGCCCTTGCCGTTCAAGGGCGAATTGACGCGCACGAAGGGATCGAAAATACTCGAGAGCTTGCTCTCCTCCACGCCCGGCCCCTGATCGGCAACGGTAATGTCCAGTTGAGTCTCCACCCGGGACAGCGTCACGCTGACACGTTGCCCGTGGGTGGAAAAACGCACGGCGTTGCGCACGATATTTTCCACCGCGCGCCGCATCATTTCCGCATTGCCTTTCACGGTATAGTCTTCCGGCTGGGCGGCGCTCAGCGCGATTTCCACCCCGGGCACCTGCGCCTCGTAGCGTGCGTCGTTGACCACCGCCTCCACCAGCCCGTACAGATCAAAATAGTCTTCGCCGGCAGACCCCTGGTGCTCGGCGCGGGTGAGCGCCAGCAGCTCGCCAATCATCCGGTCCAGACGGCCCGCCTCATGTTCGATGCGATCCAGGGATGCGGAAACATTATTCGGATTCTGGTGCGCCAGGCCGATGGCCAGCTGCAGGCGCGCCAGCGGCGAGCGCAGCTCATGGGAAACGTCGTGCAGCAACGCCTCGCGATCGCTGACCAGCACCTGCAACCGTTCGGCCATGGCGTCGAAATCCTTGGCCACGTCGGTAATTTCGTCGTGGCGCCGACGCATCACCGGCAGCAGGCGCACGCTTAAATCGCCGCGGGATACCCGTTCAAACGCCCTGCGCAGCATCAGCATCGGCCGGGTCAGGTTCCAGGCCAGCAGCATGCTGAACAGCAGCCCGCCCGTCAGGCCCAGCCAGAACAACGGGCTTGGCATATGCAAAATGCTGCCGCGGCGTCCCTGGTGCGCGTCATGGCGCAGCCCGAGAAGATCGTAACTGAGCAGGTAATGCCGTCCGTCGGCGGCGGTAACCCGCCGGCTGATGATGTCGGGCGGTCCGAAGCGGGTGGTATCGTCCGCGACCGGATCGGCGACGTCGGCGACAAAGGAGAAGAACTGCCGATCGGTGCTCGTCCATGCCGCGCGCAGGGCCTCGAACGCCGGTGTCCCGCCGCTGGCCAGTACGGACGCGGCGGAGTCAAGCTGCAGGTTGGCGATACGGCGGGCGATATTTTCCTCGGGCGGCTCGTGATGGCTGCCGTAGAGGGAGAAAACCACCCAGAGCAGTTGGGTAATCAACAGGAAAATCAGCCAGAATCCCAGCAGTATCTTCCAGAACAAACGACCCCGGTTGGCCATTAGCGAATCCGGTAACCGATGCTGCGCACGGTTTCAATGCTCAGATTACTGCCGGGCAAAACGGATAATTTCTGGCGAATATTGCTGATATGGACATCGACGCTGCGATCGTAGGCCTCGCGGCGACGGCCCAATCCCTTTTCCGACAGGTCGTCCTTCGAAACCACGCGATCCGGCGTGCGCATCAGCAGTTCCAGTAAATTAAACTCCGAGGCGGTCAGGTCAAAGGCCACCCCCTGCCACTGGCTGGAGCGGGTAGCGGGATTGAGCGTCAGTTCGCCATAGCGTACCGCCCCCGATTCCGGCGGTTCACTGCGCTGCTCGTCAAACCGGCGCATCACGGCGCGCAGCCGCGCCACCAGTTCGCGTGGATAACAGGGTTTGGGCATATAGTCGTCGGCGCCCATTTCCAGCCCGATCACCCGGTCGATATTATCGCCTTTGGCGGTAAGCATGATAATCGGGATACGGCTGCTTTTGCGCACCTGGCGCAGCACATCGGTACCGCTCATATCCGGCAGCATGATATCCAGCACCATGGCGGTATAGTCGCCGGACAACGCGCCGATGACGCCTTCCTTTCCGGTCAGGGCCAACGACGTGGTAAATCCTTCAGCGGACAGGTATTCACTGAGCATCTTGCCCAGTTCCTGATCGTCGTCAACCAGCAAAATCTTCATGTTTTTCTCCATAACAGCGGCATCTCTCTTCATCAGGCCTAAGCATGGCATAAAACCGCGCCGGGCAGGCGAATTATCCCCTTATGCAGACCGCTAATCAGGTAAGTCGTTCAGACCGCGTCAAACACGCCGGTGGAAAGATATCGGTCGCCGCGATCGCAGATAATCGCCACGACCAGACTGCCAGGCGCCTCGCGGGCAATGCGCAGCGCGCCGGCCACCGCGCCGCCGGAGCTGACGCCGCAGAAAATGCCCTCCTCGCGCGCCAGCTGACGCATGGTATCCTCGGCTTCCCGCTGGTGGATATCCATGATCACATCAACCACCTCCGGGCGGAATATGCCTGGCAGATAGGCCTGTGGCCAGCGGCGTATGCCGGGGATAGCGCTGCCTTCGGCGGGCTGCAGCCCGATAACGCGCACGCCGCCGTTCTGGTTTTTCAGGTACTGGCCGACGCCGGTGATGGTGCCGGTGGTGCCCATGGCCGAGACAAAGTGGGTGATGCCGCCCGCGGTTTGCCGCCAGATTTCCGGGCCGGTGGTGGAAAAGTGGGCATAGGTATTATCAGGATTATTAAACTGATCGAGCACCTTGCCCTCGCCTGAGCGCGCCATAGCCTGCGCCCGATCGCGCGCGCCTTCCATCCCCTCCTCCCGGCTCACCAGCACCAGCTCGGCGCCATAGGCACGCATCGCCGCCTGCCGCTCCATGCTCATGTTCTCCGGCATCAGCAGCCGCAGCCGGTAGCCCTTCATGGCGGCGATCATCGCCAGCGCAATGCCGGTATTGCCGCTGGTGGCTTCGATAAGCCTATCGCCCGGCGCGATTTCGCCACGCCGCTCCGCCTGGGCTATCATCGCCAGCGCCGCGCGATCCTTGACCGAGCCGGCCGGGTTATTGCCTTCCAGCTTAACCCGGATCTCGCTGCCGGTCCCCGCCCCCATACGGCTTAATGTTACCAACGGGGTATTGCCTATGCATTGTTCAAGGGTTGTCACGTCGCTATTCCAATAATAAAACAGGCGGCCGCCGGGCCGCCTGTTGCGAGAAGGGGTAAGGTAAAGAACTTATCAAGCGCTTTCAGCGAAAGCAACGGGTTGCAACGCCTTATCGCCCACATACAGGCGGGCGTTCTGCGCCCCGAGGTAATACCGCTCGCCGCGCCGCGGCGGCGTCACGCCCGCGCCGGGCAATACCACGCTCAGGGGCTCCTGGTGCCAGCCGACGGGCTGGACCAGCAGTTGCCAATAATGCCCCCGCGGGCTGATATCAATGACCTGCACCGGCAGCGGGCAACGATCGCTGGGCTGATCGCCGATCTCCATTTCCCAGGGACGCAGGAACAGATCCACGTGGCCCTGGTGGATGGGCGCATAGTACAGCGGCCAATGATACTGACCGATATACAGCTGCGATCCGCGGATTTCGCCATCCAGCCGGTTTACCTCGCCCATGAACTCCAGCACAAAACGGGTGGCCGGCTCGCGCCAGACGTCCTGCGGCGTGCCGACCTGCTCAATATTGCCCTGGCTCATCACCACCACGCGGTCGGCCACTTCCATGGCTTCTTCCTGGTCGTGGGTAACAAACACGCTGGTGAATTTCAGCTCTTCATGCAGCTGGCGCAGCCAGCGGCGCAGTTCTTTGCGCACCTGAGCATCCAGCGCGCCGAAGGGCTCGTCGAGCAGCAGGATTTCAGGTTCCACCGCCAGGGCGCGCGCCAGCGCCACCCGCTGTTTCTGTCCGCCGGAAAGCTGCGAGGGAAAGCGGTTGGCCAGGTGGCCAAGCTGCACCATCTCCAGCAGTTGCGCCACCTTCTGCTTGATGGCGGCGGCGGAGGGACGCGCGCGCCTGGGCAATACCGTCAGGCCGAAGGCGATATTGTCGGCCACGGTCATATGGCGAAACAGCGCATAGTGCTGGAACACGAAACCGACATGGCGATCGCGCGCATGACGCTGGCTGACATCCTGCCCGCCAAAACGCAGATGGCCGCTGTTATGGTGTTCAAGACCGGCGATAATGCGCAGCAGGGTGGTCTTGCCGGAACCGGACGGCCCCAGTAGCGCCACCATCTCGCCGGTGGGAATATCAAGGGAGATATTGTTCAGCACCTTGGTGCTGTCGAAATATTTGCTGATATTGTCGATTTCGATACTCATCACTGCTCCCCCTGCCGAAGATGCGCCTGCTGGCGCGCCAGGCGCCACTGCAAACCGCTCTTCAGGAATAATGTAACGATAGCCATCAGCGTCAGCAGCGCGGCGGCGGTAAAGGCGCCCACGGTGTTGTAATCCTGATGCAACAATTCAACCTGCAACGGTAAGGTATAGGTCTCGCCGCGAATCGAGCCGGAAACCACCGACACCGCGCCGAATTCGCCGATGGTGCGCGCATTGGTGAGGATGACGCCGTACAATAACGCCCAGCGGATATTGGGCAACGTCACCCGGCGGAACATCTGCCAGCCGGAGGCGCCGAGCAAAATCGCCGCCTCATCCTCGTCGCTGCCCTGGCTTAGCATCACCGGCACCAGCTCGCGCACCACGAACGGACACGTGACAAACACCGTGACCAGCACCATGCCCGGCCAGGCAAACATCAGCTGGATATTATGGGTGTCCAGCCAGCCGGCCAGCGGGCCGTTGGATCCGTAGAACAGCAGATACAGCAGGCCGGCCACAACCGGCGATACCGCAAACGGCACATCCATCAGCGTCAGCAGTAGCTGCCGGCCGCGGAAGTTAAACCGGGTTACCAGCCAGGCCATCAGCGTACCGAACACCACGTTGACCGGCACGGCGATCAGCGCCACCAGCACCGTCAGCCAGATGGCGTGCAGCATGTCCGAATCGTTCAGGTTGCGCCAAACCGGCGCCAGGCCTTCCGCCAGCGCGGTGACGAAAATGTAGCCCATAGGGATAACCAAAAACAGCAGGGAAATCACCATGCCGGTGCCGATTAACAGCCATTTCAGCCAGTCGGTTCGCACGCGTTCCGCGCCGTTAAAGGCGGAGATATCAGCCATCAGTGACCTCCCAGGCGCCTGCCGAAGCGCGATTGCAAGACGTTAATGGCGAACAGCAGCAGCAGCGACGCCGCCAGGATCACCGAGGCGATGGCGCTGGCGGCGGGATAATCGAACTCCTGCAGCCGGATAAAAATCATCAGCGAGGTGACCTCGGTTTTCCAGGCGATATTGCCGGCGATAAAAATCACCGCGCCGAACTCGCCCAGGCTGCGGGTAAACGACAGCGCGGCGCCGGCCAGCAGCGCCGGGGCCACCTCCGGCAATACCACCCGGCGAAACGACTGCCAGCGGCTGGCGCCCAGAGTTTGCGCCGCTTCTTCATATTCCGGACCCAGTTCCTCAAGCACTGGCTGCACCGTGCGCACCACGAACGGAATGCTGGTAAAGGCCATCGCCACGGTAATGCCCAGCCAGGTATAGGATACCTTGATGCCGAAGTGCGCCAGCCAGGCGCCGTAGAAGCCGGTGGTGGAAAACAGCGTCGCCAGGGTCAGGCCCGCCACCGCCGTGGGCAGGGCAAAGGGCAAATCCATCAATCCGTCCAGCAGCCGGCGGCCGGGAAAATCATAGCGCGTCAGGATCCAGGCCATCAGCATGCCGAACGCGGCGTTAAACAGCGAGGCGACGCCCGCCGACAGCAGCGTGACCTTATAGGCCGCCAGCAGCTGCGGGCTGGTGATCACCTCCCAATACTGCTGCCAGCTCATCTGCGCGAGCTGCATCACCAGCGCGCTCAGCGGCAATAATAAAATCAGGCAGACAAACAGCAGACTGCTGCCCAGGCTCAAGCCGAAACCGGGCAGCACGCGTTTGCTTTGCAGGGCCAACATCAACGATGTCCCGCCGCGATTAATTTATCCAGCTCGCCGCCATTGCCGAAATGGGCGGTCATAACCTGCGGCCAGCCGCCGAACTGGTCCTCGACCCGAAACAGCGTGATTGCCGGAAATTTATCCTTTGCCGCCGTCATGATGGCGTCATTATTGACCCGGTAATAGAAGTTGGCGATGACCTGCTGCGCCGCCGGGCTGTAAAGGTAATTCAGGTAGGCTTTCGCCGCCTCGAGGGTGCCGTTTTTCTCGACGTTTTTATCCACCCAGGCCACCGGGAATTCCGCCAGGATATTCACCGCGGGCACGATAACCTCATAGTTGTCGGCGCCGTACTGGTTACGGATATTATTCACCTCCGATTCAAAGGAGATCAGCACGTCTCCCTGGCCCCGTTCGGCAAAGGTGGTGGTGGCGCCGCGGCCGCCGGTGTCGAAAACCTCGACATTGGCGATGAATTTCTGCATCCAGGCGCGGGTCTTCGCCTCGTCGCCCCCGTCCGCAAGGCTGGCGGCGCCCCAGGCGCCCAGATAGGTATAACGCCCGTTGCCGGAGGTTTTCGGGTTGGGGAACACCAGCTTCACGTCGTCGCGCACCAGATCGTTCCAGCCATGGATATTTTTGGGATTGCCCTTGCGTACCAGGAACGCCATGGTGGAATAAAACGGCGAGCTGTTGTTGGGCAGCCGGCTTTGCCAATCCGCCGGGATTAAATCGCCGCGGTCGTGCAGGATCTGCACGTCGGTGACCTGGTTGTAGGTGACCACGTCCGCTTTCAGGCCCTGCAAAATCGCCAGCGCCTGTTTGGAGGAGCCGGCGTGGGATTGTTTAATGGTCAGCGTGTCGCCGGGATGCTGCGTTTGCCACTGCTGCTCGAACGCCGGGTTCAGGGCCGCAAACAGCTCGCGCGACACATCATAGGAGCTGTTCAGCAATTCAGTCGAGTGCGCCGGACCGCAAGCCAGCAATACCGCCGCGATGCAACCTTTGACTGCACGGCTTGAAATCAGCGTTTGATTCATTCTTTACCTTTGGTTCATGCGTTATAAAACCTGCCTTATGGTGATACAGTTTATTTATAACAGCCCTATAACCTGTAACGGTTTTTTATACCTTTTTCTGCTTTAAGAGCATGAAAAGCTATAAGCACCCTCATGGTGCGTAAAACGCCGCCCGACGGCGGCCGTTAAGGCTGGGAACCAGGGTAAAAAAACGCCGGCTGCGGCGGTGAGCCGCGCCGGCATCTCATGCGCGCCGCCGGCGGGAAACGGCTTAACCGGCGCTGTTGGCGTGCCAGACTATTTTGCTGACCCGCCAGCTTTTTAACGTGTCGTCCGCCGGCATCAGCTCATCCGGACCATGCCAGGTGCCGGAAAAAACATAGCTCACATGGCGGCTCTGCGGCGCGGCGCACACCACCTGATCCTCGCCTGCGCCGCGCGCGCAGGCGCCGAAGGCTTTGTCGTACAGACTGCTGAAGGGCGTGCCGATTTTTACGCCCCAGGCGCTGGCGATGTCGCTGTCCGTCACTTCCACGCGTTCAACCTTCCCCGCCTGCGGACCGTAAAACGTCATTTTTACCCGATCGTCTTTTAACGCCTGATAAAAGGCGACGATACCGCCGCTGCGCGTCTCCATGCCGCCGCGCAAACGATAATTGCCGTTCAGCGCCTTATCCAGCGCCTCATGTTCCAGCGGCGTGGCGGCGGTAACATTACCGACGCCGGTATCGCCGACAGTGGCGCTGCTGCCGAACCAGTTAAACGGCGACAGGCTGGACCAGGAGAAATTGGACAGGGTCGAACAGCCCGCCAACAAAATGGGAAGCCCGATAATCAACGGGCGCAACTGCTTCATGTAAACTCCTTAACAAAGATTCCGGCAAGCGTTTGCGGTATTGGATACCGCAAGCGACGTAAAGTGCCATTTATCGGATTTTTTGACAAACCCCGTTTCTAACACGGGAACATTCCGGCGGATAACGAATTATAGGGTGCGTTAATGTCTGTTTACCGGCCCCGTAATGACGGCGGGCTCGCAAATCAAGCGCCATGTGCCATGCTTAGGTTTTCATTGTATAAATAAATAATCGGGATTCTACCCTGCCCATTCCACCGGTTACGGCGGCATGGGCCGATTTAAAAGGAGAACTATTGATGATGAAAAAAGCGACAATTGCCGCGCTTATCCTATTATGCAGCCTGCCGGCACTGGCGCAAAACGGCGGTTTTCACGGCGACGAGCCGCCCCCGCCCCCCGACAAACAGCAAAGCGGCTTCAGAGGCTCCGCCGATGCCAAGCAGGTCACCATAAAGCAGGCCAAGGGGATGAAAGACAATGCCTGGGTCACCCTGCAGGGCAATATCGAGAAAAAGCTTGGCGGGGATAAATACCTGTTTCGCGACCATACCGGCAGTATCGAGGTGGAAATCGATAATGATAAATGGAACGGGCAGGATGTCTCTCCCAAGGATTTACTGGTCATCAGCGGTAAGCTGGATAAGGACCGCCACGGCGTGAACGTGGACGTGGAACATCTCCTGAAGCAATAAGCCGGCCGGGGCCGGCACGACCACCGGCCCTTCCCCCGCCGCGCTAGTACTCCTGATCCTCGATCAGCCGCTTGCCCAGGGTCACGCTCTCGATAAGTTCGTATTCCAGCTTTTCATACATGCCGATCACCGCCTCGTTGTCTTCGCGCACCATCAGATGGATCTTCGGACAACCGCGCGCGATAAGCTTTTTCTCCAGACGGCTTATCAGCGCGTTGGCAATGCCCCGGCCGCGGTAATCGGGGTGTACGCCAAGATAATAGGCCGAGCCGCGATGGCCGTCGTACCCGCCCATAATCGAGCCGACCACTTCCCCCGCCACCTCGGCCACCATAAACAGGTCGGCGCCGCACTGCATTTTGCGCTCGATATCCATTTCCGGATCGTTCCAGGGACGCAGCAAATCGCAACGTTCCCAAAGCGTAATCACTTCCTCGAAATCGTCTTGACGAAATACACGGATTTCCATAGCTGACCGCCGTAATCTCAAGCAAATAAACCTAATAGCCTGATTATCGCGTTATTTACCCTGAAGGCAAATAACATCGTCGCCGGGAGCGCTATTTCTTGCTTATTAACCTGATAACGGTTTTTCCCGCGCGCCGGCAGGTAATAGATGGACATAGTTCCGCCATCGATCGCGGGAGATTCTTATGTTATACCCTAACATTTGCCGCCAACCCTCAGCATCCGGTCTGTTTTAGCTATGGTCATGAAAAAAGTCATACCCTCCGCCCCCCTGAATATTCTGCAATCCCGCCGCCAAATGCTGCTGTCGTGCCTGGCGCTGGCCTCGTTGACCGCCCGGCCGGGCTTTGCCGCCGGCGCGCTGCTGCCCGCAAGCCCGGGCGCGCCCAGGCCCGCCGGCGGTCCGCACTGCGTGATGATTGATCCCGGCCATGGCGGCATCGATCCCGGCGCCATTGGCCATCAGGGCGCCAAGGAGAAGCATGTGGTGCTGGCGATTGCCAACAAGGTGCGCGACAACCTGGCGCGGCACGGCCATATCCAGACCCGGCTGACCCGCGAGCAGGACGAATTTATTCCCTTGTTCCGGCGGGTCGAGCTGGCCCATGAGCACCGGGCGGATCTGTTTGTTTCCATCCACGCCGACGGGTTTACCAGCCCGGACGCCGCCGGCGCGTCGGTATTCGCCCTGTCCAATCGCGGCGCCAGCAGCGCCATGGCCGGATATCTGTCGCAAAAGGAAAACGCCGCCGATGACGTGGCGGGAGGCAAATACCGGCAGCAGGATAATTATCTGCAGCAGGTGTTGTTTGATCTGGTGCAGACCGATACGATTAAAAACAGCCTGACGCTGGGCCGCCACCTGCTTAACCATATCCGGCCGGTGCATCAGCTGCACAGCCAGCATACCGAGCAGGCGGCGTTCGCGGTGCTGAAATCCGCCTCGATCCCGTCGGTGCTGGTGGAAACCTCCTTTATCACCAACCATCGGGAGGAGCAGTTGCTGGAAACCGCGGCGTTTCAGGATCGTATCGCCTCGGCCATCAGCAGCGGCATCGTGGACTTTTTCGCCTATTTCGACGCCCATGAGCGGCATGCGGGCGGCGCCACCCGCCCCTAAGGGGCGTTGCGGCGGTTGGTCACGGCAGCCGGCGAGGTTATACTGCATGGCCTATATCTCCGCGCGGCCTTAACCCCGCGCGCAATCAACCAGGGCTTGCGACATGACTTCACCTGATATTGGACATATCAAAGGCTTCCTGCTGGATCTGCAGGACAGAATCTGCCATGCCCTAGCCGCGGAAGACGGCGGCGCCTTCAGGGAAGACCTGTGGACGCGCGACGAGGGCGGCGGCGGGCGCACCCGGGTCCTGCGCCAGGGCCGGGTATTTGAACAGGCGGGAGTCAATTTTTCCCACGTGGAGGGCGCGCGCCTGCCCGCCTCCGCGAGCGCGCACCGGCCCGAACTGGCCGGGCGGAGCTTTCAGGCACTGGGCGTGTCGCTGGTGGTCCATCCGCACAACCCCTACGTTCCCACAAGCCATGCCAACGTGCGTTTTTTTATCGCCGAAAAACCCGGCGCCGATCCGGTGTGGTGGTTTGGCGGCGGCTTCGATCTCACGCCGTTTTATGGTTTCCAGGAAGATGCGGTGCACTGGCACCAGACCGCCCATGACCTCTGCCGTCCGTTTGGCGACGATGTGTATTCCCGCTACAAAAGCTGGTGTGACGACTACTTCTTCCTGAAACACCGCAACGAGGCGCGCGGCATCGGCGGGCTGTTTTTCGATGATCTCAACACGCCGGATTTCGAGCGGGCCTATGCCTTTACCCGTGCGGTGGGCGAAGGCTACCTGGACGCCTACCTGCCGATAGTCCGCCGGCGCAAGGTTTTGCCGTGGGGAGAGCGGGAACGCCAGTTTCAGCTCTATCGCCGCGGGCGCTACGTCGAGTTCAACCTGGTCTGGGATCGCGGTACGCAGTTCGGGCTGCATTCGGGCGGGCGCACGGAATCCATTCTGATGTCGCTGCCGCCGCAGGTGCGGTGGGAATATGATTATCAACCGCAGCCGGACAGCCCGGAGGCGGCGCTGTACCGCGACTTTCTGCCGGTGCGCGACTGGCTGTCCCAAGGAGAACGTTAATGGCGATATGGGTTGACGCCGATGCCTGCCCCAAGGTCATCAAGGAGATTTTATTCCGCGCCGCGCAACGTTTGTCGGTCATGGTGACGCTGGTGGCCAACCAGACCCTGGCGGTGCCGCCCTCGCCCTTTATCCGCACCCTGCGCGTCGGCGCCGGCTTTGACGTGGCGGATAATGAAATCGTCCGCCGCGTCGGCCCGGGCGATCTGGTGATCACCGCCGATATTCCCCTGGCGGCGGAAGTGCTGGAAAAAGACGCGGTGGCGCTCAACCCGCGCGGCGAGATGTACCGGCCCGAGACGATTCGCGAACGGCTGACCATGCGGGATTTTATGGATACCCTGCGCTCCAGCGGCATCCAGACCGGCGGGCCGCCGCCGCTCAGCCAGCGCGAACGCCAGGAATTCGCCCGCGAGCTGGATAAGTGGCTGCAGCAGGCCAAAGGCTGACGACGCCGCGGTTTCACCCGGCACACGGCGGCGCCGGCGGCGGACGGGCCGCCGCTTTTTATTCGGCGCCCGGGCCCCGCTTGCCGCGGGGCCGCCATCGTTTTTGTCCATTATAATAATCAGAAAAAGCGCATTTCATTCTGCGTCTTGTTGAGGCAGTGTTATCCTTAGGTTAACTGTAACTTAGATCAGATGTATTATTTTCTTCATGGAGTTGAGAAATGAATCAGTTAGAAGCGCTAAAGCAATTCACTACCGTCGTGGCCGACAGCGGCGACATCGAATCGATTCGTCATTATACCCCGCAGGATGCCACCACTAATCCATCGCTGATCCTTAAGGCCGCCAGCCTGACCGCCTACCAGCCGCTGTTTGAAGACGCGCTGGCCTATGCCCGCAAGCAGGGCGGCACCCGGGAAACGCAGATCATCAATGCCAGCGATAAACTGGCGGTGAATATTGGCGTCGAAATACTGAAAAGCGTCCCGGGCCGCGTCTCCACCGAAGTGGATGCCCGCCTGTCGTTCGATCGCGGTATGTGCGTGGCCAAGGCGCGCAAACTGGTCGGCCTTTACCAGGATCAGGGCATTGATAAATCCCGTATCCTGATCAAACTGGCCTCCACCTGGGAAGGCATCAAGGCGGCGGAGGAATTGGAACGGGAAGGCATCAACTGTAACCTGACCCTGCTGTTTTCGTTCGCCCAGGCCCGTGCCTGCGCCGAAGCCGGCGTATACCTGATTTCGCCGTTCGTCGGGCGCATCTATGACTGGTATAACCAGCGTAAACCGATGGAACCGTACGATGTGGAACAGGATCCGGGCGTTAAGTCGGTGCGCGCTATCTATGATTATTATAAAGAACATCGCTACCAGACGGTGATCATGGGCGCAAGCTTCCGCAAGACGGAACAGATCCTGGCGTTAGCCGGCTGCGATCGCCTGACCATTTCCCCGGCCTTGCTGGAAGAGTTGCATAACAGCGAAGAACCGGTAGAGCGCAAGCTCTCTCCTTCCACTGAAGGTTTTCACCAGCCCGCCCCGTTGTCCGAACCCGAATTCCGTTGGGAACACAACCAGGATCCGATGGCCGTTGATAAACTGGCTGAAGGCATTCGTCAGTTTGCGGTGGACCAACAGAGCCTGGAAGACCTCCTGGCGGCCAAACTGTAATCTTTGGAGCATTCAATGACCTCTCGTAAAGTGCTTGCCAATGCCATCCGCGCCTTAAGCATGGATGCGGTTCAAAAAGCCAACTCCGGCCATCCCGGCGCCCCGATGGGCATGGCGGATATCGCCGAAGTGTTGTGGCGCGATTATCTGAACCATAATCCGTCCAATCCGAAATGGATGGATCGCGACCGGTTTATCCTTTCCAACGGCCACGGCTCGATGCTGCTCTACAGCCTGCTGCACCTGACTGGCTACAACCTTCCCATCGAAGAGTTGAAAAACTTCCGTCAACTGCATTCCAAAACACCGGGCCACCCTGAATACGGTTATACCGACGGCGTGGAAACCACCACCGGCCCATTGGGCCAGGGCCTCGCCAACGCGGTGGGCATCGCCATCGCCGAACGCACCCTGGCGGCGCAGTTTAACCGTCCGGGCCATGAGATCGTCGATCATCATACCTATGTCTTTTTAGGCGACGGCTGCATGATGGAAGGCATTTCCCACGAGGTCTCCTCCCTGGCCGGCACCATGAAGCTCGGCAAGCTGGTGGCGTTCTACGACGATAACGGCATATCCATCGACGGGCATGTGGAGGGCTGGTTTAACGACGATACCGCCAAGCGGTTTGAAGCCTACGGCTGGCACGTGGTGCGCGGTGTTGACGGTCACGACAGCGATGCGGTGAAAGCGGCGATTGAAGAAGCGCGCGCGGTGACCGATAAGCCGTCGCTGCTGATGTGCAAGACGGTAATCGCCTTCGGCTCGCCGAATAAAGCCGGCACCCATGGGGCGCACGGCGCGCCGCTGGGCGCCGACGAAGTCGCCGCCACGCGTAAGGCCATCGGCTGGAACGAGCCGCCGTTTGTCATCCCGCAAGAGGTGTATGACGGGTGGGACGCCAAACAGGCCGGCGCGGCCAAAGAGTCCGCCTGGAACGAAAAATTCGCCGCCTATGAAAAAGCCTTCCCGGAGCTGGCGGCGGAATTCAAGCGCCGTACCCAGGGCCATTTGCCCGCCGACTGGCAGGCGCAGAGCAAGGCGTATATCGAAAAACTGCAGGCCAACCCGGCCAGTATCGCCAGCCGTAAAGCCTCGCAAAACGCCCTGGAGGCTTTTGGCCCGCTGCTGCCGGAACTGTTGGGCGGCTCCGCCGACCTGGCGCCGAGCAACCTGACCCTTTGGTCGAAATCGGTGTCCATCGCCGATGACGCCGCGGGCAACTATATTCATTACGGCGTGCGCGAGTTCGGCATGACCGCTATCGGCAACGGTATCGCGCATCACGGCGGCTTTGTGCCTTATACCGCCACTTTCCTGATGTTCGTGGAATATGCCCGCAACGCGGTGCGTATGGCGGCGCTGATGAAGGCGCGGCAGATCATGGTGTATACCCATGATTCCATCGGCCTGGGCGAGGACGGCCCGACCCATCAGCCGGTGGAGCAGTTGGCGAGCCTGCGGCTGACGCCGAACATGAGCAACTGGCGGCCGTGCGACCAGGTGGAAACCGCCGTGGCCTGGCAGCAGGCGCTTGAGCGTCATGACGGACCTACCGCGCTTATCCTCTCGCGCCAGAACCTGGCGCAGCAGGATCGCAGCGCGCAGCAATTGGCCGATATCGCCCGCGGCGGTTACGTCCTGAAAGACAGCGAGGGTACGCCTGAGCTTATTATTATCGCCACCGGCTCGGAAGTGTCGCTGGCGGTGGCGGCGTGGGAGAAACTGAGCGGCGAGGGCCGTAAGGTGCGGGTGGTGTCGCTGCCGTCCACCGACGTGTTTGATAAGCAGGATGAGGCGTACCGTGAAGCGGTGCTGCCCCATGGGGTGCAGGCGCGCCTGGCGATTGAAGCCGGCATTGCCGATTATTGGTATAAATATGTCGGCCTGAACGGCGCCATTGTCGGCATGACCACCTTTGGTGAATCGGCTCCGGCCGAGGAACTGTTTAAGGTGTTCGGTTTTACGGTCGAGAATGTGCTGGAAAAAGCGCGCGGCTTGTTAAAGTAGTCTTGGGCGCTCAGTCGGGCGGCAACACCACGCCCGAGTCGACCCCATCGGCACGCTCTGCCTTGAACAGGTTTACCTGCGGATTTCATTCTCCGTGACTACCCTGCTTCTGAAACCAGCCGGCATTTGCCGGCTGGTTTTTTTTATGCCGGGAAGCGGCGGAAACGGTACTCAGGCCGCGGCGCCTTTTTGTTCCTGGGCGATATGCGCCGCCCATAAGCCGGCAACCCATTTTACGCCTTTGGCCGTGAAGCGGGTCTGGGAAAAGGCGTGGCGGTTTTCCCCGGTGCCACGGTACAGTTCAAAGCGCCCCGCCTCCAGGTGCTGCTGGTGCGGCGTGAGCACGCCGGACAGGCGGTACATGATTTGGCGTTCCAGCAGGAACTGGCGGAAATCCGGCTCTTTGGCTTTCAGTAATTTGCAGACCTGGCGAAACCCCAGGGCGCCGTCGACCACCACGTAGCGATCGAAAAAATCCGCTTTGGGCGCGATAGCGGCAAGGCGGTTTTCCAGCGCCTGGCGGCGTTCATATTCCTGGGCCCAGGCGCGCGCCGCCACCGCCGGGTTGGTAAAGTCCGGCAGGTCGTGCTGCATTTCCCGTTCATGCCAGCGATCGAGCACCGCCGGGGTGTAGCCCGGCGACAGCCGCGCAATGACCGTAAGCGAGTCGCGCTTGTTCAGCTGATATTCCTGGGAGGTTCCGTCCGGGCGTTGATAATCCGTCGCGCGCACAGGCTGGCTTAGGCGCCGGGAGGCGTCCAGGCTGTTGATCAGGCGTTTCACTTCACCGTGGGAGATGCCGGTCAGACCGGCCAGTTCACGGCTGCTCATCGAGACCGTTTGATGAAGGGTTTCAAAACCCGCTGCGGATATCATCATAGCTTTCCCCACGTCTTTATCAGTACGGCAAACAGGCAGTGCGGGCATATCGCCGAACAGAGCCCATTATGGTTCACCACCGGACCGGAGCCTTTGCCGGGAGACAGGCTCCCTGTCGGTAGTGTAATAAATATACAGCATAGCTGTGTATTTATCCAGTACTTTATTAACGCGATTCGTTACAGCCGCCGATTACCCAGCCGTCCGCCGCCGCCTGGGCGTTATGCCTTCAGCCAGCCCCGGATGTGCGCCTGCTGCAACAACATAATGGTCTTGCCGTCCTGGATGCGGCCGTCCTGCACCATCGCCATGGCCTCAGGGTACGGCAGCTCCAGCACTTCGATATCCTCATCATCAATACCGCCGCCGCTGTTGTCGCGCTGCGCATCGTCATATTCGGCGGCAAAAAAATGCAGGATTTCCGTAACGCCGCCCGGCGACATATAGGCCGAAAAGAGTTTCTCCACCGTTCCCACCGCATAGCCGGTTTCCTCAATGGCTTCGCGCCGGATGCACTCCTCCGGCGAGTCATCGTCCAGCAGGCCGGCGCAGGCTTCCAGCAGCATGCCGGTGGCGTTGCCGTTAACGTAGGTAGGCATACGGAACTGGCGTATCAACACCACGCTGTTTTTGGCGCGGTTATACAGCAGGATGACGGCGCCGTTGCCGCGGTCGTAGACTTCGCGCATCTGGCGTACCGGCGTGCCGTCTTTTCTTTGCAGTTCGAAAACAAATCTCCGCAATACAAACCAATGGTCCGATAACAACTTATTTTCGATAATTTTGATCATAAACGCCATGACGCCCTCTATAATCCGACTAAAGACCTGGAACTGTGATCTTGATCATAACGCAAACCGGCGCCGGAGCGAGAGCGATTCCGGGCAAACCGCGATAAAGGATACGGTGGGAACAGGCTTGGCGCCGCGCGCGACCGGCGTGGAAAACGGCGGCGTGCGCCCCGGATACAACGACACTAGTACTTCTTTACACGATCTCCTTTTTTTCTCCACGTTTTCTTCGGTCCCGGCGCGTAAAGTACCATGGCGGCGAGCAATGTCACTTTCGCCGTACGATAACAGGACACTCGCCCCGGGGTTTTATTGAATGGCTAATTTTTTTATCGATCGCCCGATTTTCGCCTGGGTACTGGCAATTATCGTTGCCTTGACCGGCACCATGGCTATATTTACGCTGCCCATTGAGCAATATCCCAAATTAACGCCGCCCACGGTGCGTATTACCTCCAAGTATCCCGGCGCTTCCGCTAAAACGGTGGAGAATGCCGTTACCCAGATTATCGAACAAAACATGACCGGCCTGGATAATCTGCTGTATATGGCCTCGCAAAGCAGCAATACCGGCCAGGCCACCACCACCCTGACTTTCGAGGCGGGGACCGACCCCAACGAAGCGATGCAGGAAGTGCAGAACCAACTGCAGGTGGCGATGAAACGATTGCCGCAGGCGGTGCAGACCCAGGGCGTGACCGTCACCAAGACCGGCGACAGCAACCTGATGATGGTGGCCTTTGTGTCCACCGACGGTTCGATGGATAAATCCGATATCGCGGATTATATGGTGAGCAACCTGCAAGAACCGCTCAGCCGGGTCAGCGGGGTCGGCAGCATCGATGCCTACGGGTCGCAATACTCGATGCGCATCTGGCTTAATCCTGATGCCCTGGTCAATTACCAGTTAACCACCGCCGACGTGGTCACGGCCATCGAGGCGCAAAACAGCCAGGTGGCGGTCGGCCAGCTGGGCGGCACGCCGGCGGTGAACGGGCAGGCGCTTAACGCCACCATTAACGCCCAGTCGCAGTTGCAGACGCCGGAGCAGTTTCGCGCCATTACCCTGCGGGTCAACAGCGACGGCTCGGCGGTGACGCTCGGCCAGGTGGCGACCATCGAGCTGGGTTCGGAAAGCTACGATTACCTGACCCGCTATAACGGCATGGCCGCGGCGGGCATGGGTATCAAGCTGGCCTCCGGGGCCAATGAGCTCGATACCAACCGGCTGGTAAAACAAAAGCTGGCGGAGCTGGCGCCCTTTTTCCCCCATGGCCTGAAGGCCGAAATCGCCTATGAAACGGCGCCGTTTGTCACCGCCTCCATCGAGGACGTGGTGAAAACCCTGCTGGAAGCCATTGTGCTGGTGTTCCTGGTCATGTACCTGTTCCTGCAGAATTTCCGCGCCACCCTGATCCCGACCATCGCCGTGCCGGTGGTGCTGCTCGGCACCTTTGCGGTGCTCTCTGCCAGCGGGTTCAGCATCAATACCCTGACCATGTTCGCCATGGTGCTGGCGATAGGGCTGCTGGTGGACGACGCCATCGTGGTGGTGGAAAACGTCGAGCGGGTGATGAGCACCGAGGGCCTGTCGCCGCGCGACGCCACGCGCAAATCCATGAGCCAGATCCAGGGCGCGCTGGTGGGCATCGCCCTGGTACTGTCGGCGGTGTTTGTGCCGATGGCGTTTTTTGGCGGCACCACCGGCGCCATCTATCGTCAGTTTTCGGTCACCATCGTCGCCGCGATGGTGCTGTCGGTGCTGGTGGCCATGATATTGACCCCGGCGCTGTGCGCCACCCTGCTTAAACCGCTGCCGGCAAATCATCAGCACGCGCGGCGCGGTTTTTTCGGCTGGTTTAACCGTGTATTTGACCGGGGGGCGGAACGTTACCAGCAGGGGGTCACGCGCATTTTGCAACGCACGGCGCGCTGGCTGCTGCTGTACGGCCTGCTGCTGGCCGGCATGGCGTTTCTGTTCTTGCACCTGCCCACGTCGTTCTTGCCCGAGGAAGACCGGGGGGTGTTTATGGGACAGGTGACGCTTCCCACCAATGCGACCCAGGAACAAACGCTGAAGGTGGTCGCCAAGGTGGAAAACTACTTCCTGACCCATGAAAAAGATAATGTGCTGTCGGTATTCTCCACCATCGGCGCCGGTCCCGGCGGCAACGGGCAAAATGTCGCCAGGATGTTTATCCGCCTGAAGAACTGGGATGACCGCGCGAGCGCCGATCGCACCGCATCAGCCATTATCGCGCGCGCCACCAAGGAGTTCAGCCATATTTCCGAGGCGCGGGTGCTGGCCAATAATCCGCCGGCCATCTCCGGCCTGGGCAACGCCGCCGGTTTCGATTTGATGCTGGAAGACAAGGCGGGCCAGGGCCATGACACATTGATGAAGGCGCGCGACCAGCTGCTGTCACAGGCGGCCGCTTCGCCTGAGCTGTCGCGCGTGCGGCATAACGGTCTGGACGACAGTCCGCAGTTGCAGATCGACATCGATCAGCGCAAGGCGCAGGCCCTGGGCGTGAGCGTTGACGATATTAACGATACGCTGCAGACCGCCTGGGGTTCCAACTACGTCAACGACTTTATCGATCGCGGCCGCGTCAAGCGGGTCTATGTGCAAGCGGCGGCCAAATACCGCATGCTACCCGACGACGTGTATCGCTGGTATGTGCGTAACGGCAGCGGCACCATGGTGCCCTTCTCCGCGTTCGCCACCTCGCATTGGGAATACGGCTCGCCGCGGCTGGAACGCTATAACGGCGTTCCGTCGGTGGAAATTGTCGGCGAAGCCGCGGCCGGCGTGAGCAACGGCACGGCGATGGACCTGATGGAGAAGCTGGTGGCGGGACTACCCAACGGCATGGGGCTGGAATGGACCGCGATGTCGTATCAGGAACGGCTCTCGGGTTCCCAGGCGCCGGCGCTGTACGCTATCTCGCTGCTGGTGGTATTCCTGAGCCTGGCGGCGCTGTATGAAAGCTGGTCGATACCTTTTTCGGTGATGCTGGTGGTGCCGCTGGGCGTGGTGGGCGCGCTGCTGGCAACCTGGATGCGCGGGCTGGAAAACGATGTGTATTTCCAGGTCGGCCTGCTGACGGTTATCGGCCTCTCGGCGAAAAACGCCATTCTGATCGTAGAGTTCGCCAATGAGCTGAACCAGCGCGGCCAGGGAGTGATCGAGGCCACCCTGCACGCCTCGCGCATGCGGTTAAGGCCCATCCTGATGACCTCGCTGGCGTTTATCTTCGGGGTGCTGCCGATGGCCATCAGCCGGGGAGCGGGGTCCGCCAGCCAGCACGCGGTCGGTACCGGCGTTATCGGCGGCATGATCTCGGCCACGATACTGGCGATCTTTTTTATCCCGCTGTTTTTTGTGCTGATCCGCCAGCGCTTCCCGACCAAAGATCATCCGGACGCCAATATCCAGTTATTGCCGGATAACGCGGACGTAACGCCCGGCGACGGCCCAACCCGGCTTTAAACCGATAATCCGCTAAAACGACAAAGGCCACCTTGATGAGAGGTGGCCGTTTATTCGTACGATGATTTCCAAGCTGGTTAGCGTTAAAAAGGAACAACGCCTTTTTTCAGCTTGCCACTACTTGCGCAGCATTGCTTCGATGAAATCTTTCCAAGTGACTAACTCTGTATCAATCATACCCTGCCTCTCTTTTTTGTACGGCGATTATACAAAGTCTCTTTAGAAAATAAAAGAGGGCTACGGATGTATTAATTTTAATTGCCCGTAGAGATCACATAATATATTAGCCTCAGGGGGCTAATGCCCTGTTTTGATGCACGACTCTCCGGCAATGACCGGTTTTTTCCCCGCAATGGTTAATGTTTAGATCAAAAATGTGACAATTCAGCCGCAATGATTGCAATTTGCTAAAAATTGCAATTAATTGCTGATTTTAAACAACAAATCTTTAATCATCATCGCAATATCCGCATTTGAACAGGCAAAACCAGGCATTTGCCCTACGCTTTCTTCATAAGTTCTTTTTATGGTTTGGCGCCCATGGACCAGGTAATGATAAAAAAACATATTCACCCTGAATGCTTAAAAGCGTGTGTCAGGGAGTCGAACGCAACCCTTTATAAGCGCAGCAAGAAATCCTTTATTGCCTTCATTGTCTTGGCGCTGCTTTTTAATAAACAGCACTATGGCCCGGCAGAAAAAACGCAACCCCGGTAAAGCGATACATGGGCGTAAAATAATAAATCGATGCATAAGTTAAATTATTGGCACATTATGTTATCACTTGGGTTAATAATAGGGTTTTTAGCGCGGTAAAAAAGACAGTATTGCCCGTCGGCCATAACGATAAGCAATGATTGCCCCGCCGTCTGGATCCTCCGGCCATTTTCCCGCATTATTGGCGCAACAATGTTTTTTTACAGGTAACGCTTTGCCATGGCAGACCCGGATGTTGCATTTACGCTCTACGGTATCAAAAACTGCGATACGATAAAAAAGGCCCGCCGCTGGCTTGACGAGCGGCAGGTGGCTTACCGGTTCCACGACTATCGCGTCGATGGCGTCGACCGCGGATTAGTGCAGGGTTTCGCGGACGGCGTGGGCTGGCAGGCGCTGCTTAATACCCGCGGCACCACCTGGCGCAAGCTAAGCGACGCCGAGCGGCAGGCGGCCGAAGGGGCCGTGGGGGCGCTGGCGCTGATGGTCGGCCAGCCGGCCGTCATCAAGCGGCCGGTGCTGCAGTCCCCTGACGGCAGGCTTATGGTGGGTTTCGACGCCGAAGGCTACCAACTCTTCATCACCCACAAGGAGGCCTGACATGTCTTGTCCGGTACTGGAGCTGGCGCAGCAGTTAATCAAACGCCCGTCCCTCAGCCCCGACGACGCCGGCTGCCAGGCGCTGCTGGTTGACCGCCTGCGGGCGGCCGGGTTTACCATCGAGCCGATGAACTTTGGTGCCACGCACAATTTTTGGGCCTGGCGCGGCGAGGGCAGAACCCTGGCGTTTGCCGGCCATACCGACGTGGTGCCGGCGGGCGATGCTCTCGGCTGGGATAATCCGCCGTTCGAGCCGGCCCTGCGCGACGGCATGCTTTTCGGCCGCGGCGCCGCCGATATGAAAGGTTCGCTGGCCGCCATGATCGTCGCCGCCGAGCGTTTCGTCGCCCAGCATCCACAGCATCGGGGACGGCTGGCATTCCTTATCACTTCGGATGAGGAGGCCACCGGCGCCGACGGTACGGTAAAAGTGGTGGAAGCGTTGATGGCGCGCGATGAGCGGCTGGATTATTGCCTGGTGGGTGAACCGTCGAGCCATCTGCGCGTCGGCGATATCGTGAAAAACGGCCGGCGCGGTTCGCTTACCGCCACGCTTACCGTGCTCGGCACCCAGGGGCATGTGGCTTACCCGCATCTGGCGGATAATCCGGTGCACCGCGCCATGGCGGCGCTCAATGAGCTGGTGACGATCGTCTGGGACGAAGGCAATGCGTTTTTCCCCCCCACCACCATGCAAATCGCTAATATCCACGCCGGTACCGGCAGCAATAATGTGATTCCGGGCGAATTGCTGGTGCAGTTCAACTTCCGCTTCAGCACCGAACTGACCGATACCCTGATCCGGTCCCGGGTGGAGGCCCTGCTGGAGCGTCACGGGCTGCGCTACCATATCGACTGGTGGTTATCGGGCCAGCCGTTTCTCACGCCGCCCGGAGAGCTGGTGGCGGCGGTCATCAACGCGGTCAGGCATTACCAGGACCTGACGCCGCGCCTGGAAACCACCGGCGGCACCTCGGATGGGCGTTTTATCGCCCGCATGGGCGCGCAGGTGGTGGAACTGGGGCCGGTGAACGCCACTATCCATAAAGTGAACGAATGCGTCAGCGCCGCCGACCTGCAATTGCTAAGCCGGATGTATCAGCGCATCATGGAGCAACTGATCCCATGATGACGCCGGACATGTTGACCGGCCAGACCGACCGGCACCTGGCGCCGCTGTGCGATCGCCATCGCCTGCAGCCCGAGGCGGTCACCGCCTTTCAAGACCTGCGGCAGGCTGCGCGCCAGGCGGGTTTCAATCTGCAGCCGGCCAGCAGTTTTCGTGATTTTGACCGCCAATTGGCTATCTGGAATGGCAAGTTTCGCGGCGAGCGGCCATTATTAGATAACCACAGCCGGCCGCTGGACAGTCAAAGCCTGACGGTGGCCGAGCGCTGCCACGCCATCCTGCGCTGGTCGGCGCTGCCGGGCGCCAGCCGCCATCACTGGGGCAGCGATCTGGATGTGTACGATCCGGACTTATTGCCCGCCGGCGCGACGCTGCAGTTGGAACCCTGGGAGTATCTGCCGGGCGGCTATCTTGCCCCGCTGGCCGACTGGCTGGGCGAATGGATGGCCGGATACGGTTTTTACCGCCCCTACGCCCATGACCGCGGCGGCGTGGCCGCGGAACCCTGGCACCTGAGCTATCGTCCCCTGGCGCAGGAGGCGGAGCGGCTGCTAACGCCGCAATTACTGCTGGCATCATGGAAAGACCGCGATGTGGCAGGCGCATCCTGGCTGACGCCTCGATTGCCGGCCCTGTTTCGCCGTTATATTGGAAATGTGGATAAGGAGTAAGGATATGCATTGGCTGGCGGACTACTGGTGGATTATTTTAATTATCCTGGCGGGTATGCTGATAAGCGGCATTAAAGAGTTGCGCCGCGTAGATGTGAAACGCTACCTGAAAGACAAGCCCGAGTTGCCGCCGCACCGCGACAACAACGCAAAATGGGACGACGACGACTGGCCGAAAAAGAAACCATAACGGTTTGGGATAACGGCAGGTTCCGTCGCGTGAAGAGGCGACGGGTCTTGCTGCGTCACGCCCCTTGAAGGTGCCCGCCGGGCGCGCTCCAGTCACGCCAGCGGCGGCAAGTGTCGCTACTGATATCTTCCAGCGCCCGCGCGGTCTCCTCCCGCCAGCGTGTTATCACCGCCTTTTTACCGCTTAATCCCGTTTGCTCCACGATAGCGTTGACGTCAAGCCGTTGCTCCAGCCATAACCGCAACGCCGCCAGCGGCAAGTCCGACCGGCGTAGCAACCGGCTAAGCGACATGCGGCAGGCCTCCGGCGTTCGCCGGGCAAACGCGAACCCGGCCAGGTTGCGCCAGTCGTCATCATCCAGCTCGTCGGCGGCCGGCCGTGCGCAACCGTGTCCGCCGCCGGCGCCGGCGGCATGGAAGGCGTCTGCGTGGATAACACCATCACGCGTTAACAGCGCCGCGCCCTGCGCCGCCAGCCGATGACCGGCGGAACTGAGCGGATAGAGCGCCATGGCGCTGTAGCACCCGCTGCTGGCCTCCCGATGGGTGCCGATGTGCACCAGATGAAATCCCACCGCCTGCCAGAACCGCCACAGCTCGGCGGTCAGCCCGAAGCTGACCGAGACAAAATCCAATGGCGCGGCCCCGGCCACCATGCACGCTACCAGCTGCCGTCCCCACCCCCGGCGGCGCCCGGCCGCGGTCACCGCAATGCGGCTGATGCGGCGCGATCGCAGGCAGGGCGCCGTCCACAGGCCGCCGTGCGCCGCCAGCGATTGGGCGACCAGGCTGCCCGCCGGGCGCCTTCTTCCCGCCCAGACCTCATGGGCCAGCGCCGGCGGCAAACCGCCCTCCGCCACCGACCAGAGCGCGCCGGTTAAGCGATCGCCCGACCGGGCGGCAATAAAATACTGCCCCGGCGCATCCATTAACCGGCGTAAATCCAGCGGGGTGGTACGGTAATGGGCGCTGGCCAACAACTGGTAGAACGCCTGTAATTCCCGGGGATGGGACAACCAGTGTTCCCGGGCGGGACGGATCAGCGCCGGGGCGGCGTCAGGGGGCGCGGCGTCCCGCTCCGCCGGCTCGGCGAACAGCAGCGCCGCGCCCAGCCAGCGCTCCAGCGGGTCGTCTTTGGCCCAGCGCAGGGGGTGTTCCAGGGTAAGGTGATGCCATCTCGGCAGCGTTGCGCAGAACTTAAGCAGAAAACCCCGTCCGGTGCCTTCGTAGCCCTGCACGGTGGTGGTCAATAATACCCGGGGGAAATAACCCAGCAGTTCCCGTAGCAGCGGCATGGGAATGGCGGCGGCTTCATCCACCAGCAGCCAGTCCGCCGCCGGATGATGGCGGCACTGCAGCAGCAGGGCGTCGGGCGCGAAAAAGCGGACACGGTGACCGGCATGCCGCTCCAGGACCTCGGCCGTGGCTTTGGCGGGCGCCGTCGCCCAGCAGTGTCCTTCGCTGCGCGCCGCCAGCATCCCGGCCAGGGTCGATTTGCCGCGTCCGCGCGGCGCGGTCAGGACAAAAATACCGGTTTTAGCCGCCTGCAGCCGGGACAATACTGCCCGCTGTTCATCGGTAGGCCCCGGTGCCGGCGGCCGCCAGCGTGGGAGCGCCGGCTGCGGCGTAAAAATAGCGTCCTGCGGCTGGTGCTGGCGCAGCAGCGCCACGCCGGGGTCGGCCAACAGGCTTTGCCGGAAATGCGCCACAAAATGGGGGGTTGCAATGGGTATGGGACGTTCGCTCCAGCGCAGGGAATCGATATCGGGACGCGTTGGCCAGGATGCCCATTCGGGCACCAGCAGCACCAGCCAACTGCCGGCCCGCAGCGTGCCGGCCAGCGCCGCCAGCGCGTCGACCGCCAGGCCGTGGCGCGCGTCAAACACCGCGTGCCTGAATTCACGCCCCAACAGCGTCCTGAATGCGGCGGGCGAGCAGCAAAGCGGCCAGTCCTCCGGCGGCGCGCCAATCCAGGGCCAGTCCCCGGGCAACCGGCCGCGCAGCATCTGCGCCTGCGCGAGGCTCCATTCGGCGTCGCCGCTTACCACCAGCAAACGGCGCACGCCGGCGCGCCGCATTCGGGCCGTCGCCGCGCGCCAGGGGTCCGTCACGCCGGGAGCCGCCCTGTCCATGTCAGGTTTTGCCAATCAACAGCGACAGTATGCCCGCGGCAATCAGCGGCCCGACCGGCACGCCGCGAAACAGCGCCACGCCCATCACCGTTCCCACCAGCAACCCGGCCACCACCGAAGGCTGGTGGGCCATGAGGGACACGCCCCGCCCCCCCAGCCAGGACACCGCCACGCCGATAAGGATTGCCAGCAGTGATTTCCAATGCAGAAAGGAGTGCATGACGCTGCCGGCGGAAATGGTGCCGCTGGCGATGGGCGCCATGACGCCGATGGTCAGGATAATGATGCCCAGCGTCAGCCCCTGTTTTTCCACCCAGGGGAAAAAATGGCTCAGCGGGGTAATGCGGATAATCAGTAATACCAGGATCGCCACCGTAACGGTGTTGTTGTGGCTGATAATGCCCAGCGCCGCCAGCGCCAGCAAAATCAGCAGCGTAGGATCCAGAAATGTCATGGTGTAGTCCCTGCTGAGTCCTTTAGCGACCGGCAAAGGTATCGCATTGATTCATATCGCCGGTGTCAAAACCGCGTTTAAACCAGGTATAACGCTGCTGCGACGTGCCGTGGGTAAAGCTGTCCGGCACCACCCTGCCCTGTCCGCGCTGCTGCAGGCGGTCGTCGCCGATCGCCGTGGCCGCGTTCAGCGCCTCCTGCAGATCGCCGGTCTCGAGGATCTGCTGTTTTTGCATGGCGTTGCCCCACACGCCGGCATAACAATCCGCCTGCAGCTCCATTTTTACCGAAAGCTGGTTGATCTGTTGCTGCGTGGCGCCCTGCTGCATTTGCCTGACCTTTTGCTCGGTGCCCAGCAGATGCTGGACATGATGCCCCACTTCATGGGCAATCACATATCCTTGGGCAAAATCGCCGCCGGCCCCGAGTTTATTTTTCATTTCATCATAAAACGACAGATCGATATAGACCGTGCTGTCGGCGGGACAATAAAAGGGCCCCATCACCGACTGGCCGGTGCCGCAACCGGTTTGCGTGGCGCCGCGGTACATGACGAGCTTAGGCGGCGCATAGGTGTTGCCGGTGCGCTGGAAAATCTCTTTCCAGGTATCTTCGGTGGTGGCCAGCATCACCGAGGTAAATTTGGCCGCCTCGTCGTCATTGGGACTGGCGCGCTGCGGTGACGACTGCTGCACGGACTGGCCGCCGCCGGTAAGCAAAGGCGTCAAATCGATGCCGTAATAACCGGCCACCACCACCACGATCAGCACCACCACGCCCGTCTTGCCGCGCAGCGGGATGCGCATGCCGCCACCGCCGCCGGAAGATGAATTACGCCTGTCTTCAACATTATCGCTTTCGCGACGTCCTTGCCAACGCATACGCTTACCTACGGCTGTTTAGTTATACCGTGGAGGATAGCACAAAATGCCGTTTTGGACGGCGCCGTCCGCAGGCGCGCGCGGGAAAAACGGCATGACGCGGCATGCCTGTCGCCTCGGTCGGCAGGCCGCGGCGACGGCAGGGAAACGATTGCGTCGTTAGTCCAGCGTTACGCCGATACGGTGGGCAACTTCCTCGTAGGCTTCGATAACCCCGCCCAGGCTCTGGCGAAAACGGTCTTTATCCATCTTATTGAGGGTGGCTTTGTCCCACAGGCGGCTGCCGTCCGGCGAAAATTCATCCCCCAGCACCACCTCGCCATTAAACAGGCCGAACTCAAGTTTGAAATCCACCAGGATCAGGCCGGCATCGTCAAATATTTTACTCAGCACGTCATTGGCCCGGTAGGTCAGTTCTTTCATGCGCGCCAGATGCGGTGCGCTGGCCCAGCCGAAGGTCTCGCAGTAGGACTCGTTGATCATCGGGTCGTGTTTGGCGTCGTTCTTCAAAAACATATCGAACAACGGCGGATTGAGCACCAGCCCTTCCTCTATCCCCAAGCGTTTCACCAGGGAGCCCGCCGCACGGTTGCGCACGACGCACTCGACCGGCACCATGGCGAGTTTTTTCACCAGCACTTCGGTATCCGAAAGCAGACGCACGATTTGCGTCGGGATCCCGGCTTCGGCGAGTTTGGTCATGATAAAATAGTTGAATTTATTGTTAACCATGCCTTTGCGCTCGAACTGCTCAATGCGCTGACCGTCTAACGCTGACGTATCGTTGCGGAATTCCAGAATCAGCAAATCCGGATCGGCGGTGGTATAGACCGTTTTCGCCTTTCCGCGATACAACTCAGCTAACTTTTGCATCTTTTTTACTCCAGTGGCAGATAACGCAGACTAAAAATAAAAAAGGGCGTAGGCCCTCTGTTTGCTAACAAACCGCTGCCCGCGGGTAGAAGTTCATCAAGCCGCCGTCAATACGTCCATGCCGGCTCGGGCGCGCCATCCCTGGCGCGCTACCTTTATTCACCTTGCCCATCCTGGCGCTACAAACGCCTACGAAGGTTGGCCAGCAAATACAACGGGGCGTTAGCCCCTGATATTACCTACTCGATGTCTTACTGAACGCCGCCTGGAACACCGCCACCAGCGCGTCGTTTTGCGCCTGGGCGAGGGTATGGCCCTTCGGATCGGTAAACTGCAAGGTGCTGCGGTTGCCGAGATCGCCGACCTGCAGCTTGTAGTCGCCGTTAAGAAGATCCGGATCCTTGACGCCCAGGTCGTCCCAGGTGCCGCTGCCCGGCGCATCATAGGTCACGGAAATAGTGCCCAGCGGACGGCTGGTATCCTTGACCTTCATCCCGATTTTTTCAAGCGCCGCCGGCAGGTGTTGCCATACCACGGCATAAGGGGAACGCACCACCAGCAACGGCAGGCCGGAATCGTCGGCGCCGCTGATAACGCTCAGATCCGCCGTCTGGCCCGAGGCGATTTTACTTGCCTGGTCGCTGTCGAGCTGTTCAATCCCCTGCGCCACGCTGTTCAGCATGGCGACGGTATAGCGCTGTACGATAGCCGGGGCGCTGACCGGATTGCCCTGCTGCTCAAGCCCTAAGGATTTAACCATCAGCGAGGTTTGGTAGCCCTCGGTGCGCAGGCTGACCTGGTAACGGCCGCGGTATTGCACGTCCTCGTCGGCCCGCGTCCACTGCACCCAATCGGTATTGAGCGTCTGGCTGCCGTCCTGGCGGGAGGCGATGGTGTAACCTTTGCTTTGCACCACAGCGACCACCTTGGACCAAAGGTCGCGGGTTTGCGCGCTGTTTTCAAGCTGGATGACCGCGGTATCGCCCGTATATTGCGAGCGGGAACCATCAAGCAAAGCCAAAGGCTGCGCCGGAGGACGAATATCCAGTCCCTTGCCCACGTTCCCGCGGGCGTTCGCGACGGGCACTTCGTAATCCCCGGTCTGCACCGGCAGGATCATCCCTGATGGACTGTTGAGCGGGCGCAGCGCCGGCGCTTTCAGGTATTCTTCGTTGCCGTTGACCTGCCGTTTGTAACGTTGATCGCTGGAACAGGCCGCAAGCAGCATGAACAACGACGCGCCCACCACTTTTGCCACCATCGACTTTTGCAATAAATAAGCCATCAATTCTCCCTAACAGAGTTATAGCAAACCGGCATCCGTTAAAGCTTGCTCAACAACACGGCTATCATTCTCGGTCAGCGGCGTCATCGGCAAACGTAACGTATCGGTTGCCATTAATCCCAATGCTTTACAGGCCCATTTAACGGGAATTGGGTTGGATTCAATAAATAATTTCTGATGTAGCGGCATCAGGCGTTGGTTCAGGCGGCGCGCTTCGGCAAAATTGCCCTGCAGCGCCAGAGCGCAAAGCTCCGCCATTTCCCGCGCGGCGATATTGGCCGTGACGGAAATCACGCCTTTGCCGCCCAGTTGCATGAAGTCCAGACCCGTGGAATCGTCGCCGCTCAACAGGATAAAGTCCTCATCAACCAGCTCTTGGATCTGGCTGACGCGGTTTAAGTTCCCCGTCGCTTCCTTAACAGCCACGATATTCTTGATTTTCGATAAACGCCCGATGGTCGGCGGCAGCATATCGCACCCGGTACGCGCCGGCACATTATACAGGATTTGCGGCAGATCGGTGTGTTCGGCAATCGCCTTGAAGTGCTGGAACAACCCTTCCTGGGTCGGTTTATTGTAATAAGGCGTCACCGTCAGGCATCCGACCACGCCGCTATCGTTAAAGCGCTGCGTCAGGCTGACCGCCTCGGCGGTGGAATTGGCGCCGGTGCCGGCGATAACCGGAATGCGCCCGTCGCTTAACTCCAGGGTGCGCATCACCACTTCGCCGTGTTCGTCATGGCTCAGCGTCGCCGATTCCCCTGTCGTCCCGACGGAGACGATAGCCGACGTCCCGCTGGCCACATGATAATCGATTAATTTTTTTAGACTTACCCAATCGACGGCACCCTTGTCATCCATTGGTGTAACCAGCGCAACTATGCTGCCAATAAAGCTTCCCGTAAACATTGACCATCCCCTCCACAAACAGGTTATTCATGGTACTTTTGTCACCTATCCAAAAGCAAGCAAACATCGGCCATGTAAGCCCTTGGCAGCAGGTTTTTTTTAGGGTTACCATGTAAATCACATCAGCCATGACAGGAAGCACCATTTTGCCACAGTCACAACAACACTATCTGGTCATTACTGCGCTTGGCACCGACCGTCCCGGTATCGTCAATACCATTACCCGTCACGTCAGCAGCTGTGGATGCAATATTGAAGATAGCCGTCTTGCCATGCTGGGTGAAGAGTTTACGCTTATCATGCTGTTGTCGGGCAGTTGGAATGCGATTACCCTGATCGAATCCACCCTGCCGCTCAAGGGCGCCGAGCTGGACCTGCTGATTGTCATGAAACGCACCAACGCCGGCGAGCAGCAGGCGACGCCGAATACCGTCTGGGTCAAGGTCGATGTGCAGGACTCGCCGCATTTAATCGAGCGTTTTACCGATCTGTTCGACAGCCAGCACATGAATATCGCGGAGCTGGCCTCCAAGACCCAGCCGGCGCGGGGCGACGCGCCGCCGCGCCTGAATATCCAGATTACCGCGCACGGTCCCTCCGGCTGGCCGGTGGAACAGATCGAAGATAGGTTTCATCAGCTCTGTACAGAACTGAATGCGCAAGGCAGTATTAGCATTGTGAATCATCCACAGAATCAAGAGAAAGATGGAGTATGTTAATGATGCCACTGAAAGCCGGAGATACCGCACCGAAATTTAGTTTGCCCGATCAGGACGGCGAACAGGTCAGTCTGACCGACTTCCAGGGACAAAAAGTGTTGGTCTACTTTTATCCCAAAGCCATGACGCCCGGTTGTACCGTCCAGGCATGCGGACTGCGCGACAATATGGACCAGCTGAAAAAAGCGGGTGTGGAAGTGCTGGGCATCAGCACCGACAAACCGGAGAAACTCTCGCGCTTCGCCGAAAAAGAGCTGCTGAATTTCACCTTATTGTCCGATGCGGATCATCAGGTGGCCGAGGAATTCGGCGTCTGGGGCGAAAAATCGTTTATGGGCAAAACCTACGACGGCATCCATCGCATCAGTTTCCTGGTGGGACTGGACGGCAGGATTGAAAAAGTCTTCGACGACTTCAAGACCAGCGACCACCATGACATCGTGCTGGCTTATCTGCAGGAGGCGTAGCCCCGCCGGGTCCGCTGTGCCCGTACACCGGGCGCGCCAGCGGTGAGAACACTTTCCGGCCCTGGCTGTCCAAGTGATATCACCCAGGTTAAGGTTGGATAGTTTATGTACACATGGATGAAAAAAAGTCTTGTCGCCGGCCTGTTGACCGCCATGGTCGCGGGCGGGCAGCCCGTGCTGGCCGACGAATTGCAGGACCAGCTGCCGGATATGGGCACCACCGCCGGCAGCACGCTCAGCATCGACCAGGAAATGCAGATGGGGGATTTTTATGTCCGCCAGATGCGGGGCGGCGCGCCGCTGATTAACGATCCCCTCCTCAACGCCTACATCAATCATCTGGGCGGCGTGCTGGTGGCGCATGCCAATTCGGTGCGTACGCCATTCCATTTTTTCCTGATCCACAGCGATGAGCTGAACGCCTTCGCCTTTTTCGGCGGCAATGTGGTGATGCATTCCGCCCTGTTCTACTATACCGCCAATGAAAGCGAGCTGGCCTCGGTGCTGGCCCATGAACTTTCCCATGTCACCCAGCGCCATCTGGCGCGGGCGATGGAAGACCAGAAGCGCAACGCTCCCCTGACCTGGGCCGGCGCCCTGGGGTCGATATTACTGACCATGGCCAATCCGCAAATGGGCATGGCGGCCCTGAGCGGCACCATCGCCGGCACCCAGCAGGGCATGATCAGCTTCACCCAGGCGAACGAACAGGAAGCGGATCGTATCGGCATCCAGGTGCTGCAACGATCCGGGTTTGATCCCCAGGCCATGCCGGACTTTCTGCAAAAGCTTTCCGATCGGGTGCGCTACTCCACCGCGCCGCCTGAAATGCTGCTCACCCATCCCCTGCCGATGAGCCGCCTGTCGGACATCCGCAACCGGGCGAACCAGATGAAGCATCTGGTCATCGATTCGTCGCAGGATTTTTATCTGGCCAAGGCGCGTATCCTCGGCATGTACGGCTCGGGCGGCATCGTGCTGGACGACGATCTGATCGCCGCCTGGAAAAAAGGCAACGCGCGCCAGCAGCTTGCCGCCGAGTACGGCCAGGCCATCCTGTTCTACCAGGCGAAAAAATACGACGACGCCCGCAGGGCGCTGCAACCCCTGCTGGCCAAACAGCCGGCCAATATCTGGTTCGTGGATTTGATGACCGATATCGATCTGGCGCAACAGCAGGCTCCCCGGGCCATTACCCGCCTGGAGGCGCTGGTGAAGGTCCAGGACAACAACGCGAATCCGGTGCTGTTGCTTAACCTGGCGAACGCCTATGTGGAGGGGAAACGTTTTGCCGATGCCAGCCGTTTGCTTAACCGCTACACCTTTAATCATCCCGACGACACCAACGGCTGGGACCTGCTGGCGCAGGCCAACGCCGGCCAGGGACTGCGCGATCAGGAACTGGCGGCGCGCGCCGAAAGCCTGGCGCTGAACGGCGAGCTGGATCAGGCGGTGCGGGCGTTAAGCAGCGCCAGCTCGCAGGTTAAGCTCGGCAGCCTGCAGCAGGCGCGCTATGACGCGCGCATCGACCAGCTGCGCCAGATGCAAAAACGCTTTAAACCCTTCCAGAAGTCATAAGCATTGCGCCGGGCCGGGCACGGTGCGTTGCTTATCCGGCGCGCGGCCGTTACAGATTAAGGATATCTTTGACGAAGGGAATGGTCAGCTTGCGCTGTGCGCGAATGGAGGCGTGATCGAGCTGATCGAGCGTATGCGACAGCGTGCGCATATCCCGCTCCAGCCGTTTGAGCAAAAAACGGCTGACATCTTCCGGCAGCTCAAAACCGCGCAGCCGGGCCCGCAGCTGCAGCGCGGCCCCTTTTTCCTCATCGGAGAGGGCCTGCAGGCGGTAAATCTGCCCCCAGTCCAGGCGCGAGGCCAGATCGGGCAAATTCAGGTTCAGCTGGCGCGGCGGACAGTTGCCGCTGATGATAAGCCGGGTGCGGCCCGTTTCCTGGATGCGGTTGTACAGGTTGAAAATGGCCATTTCCCAGGGTTCGTCGCCGACGATGCATTCGATGTTGTCGATGGTGACCAGCGCCAGTTGCTCCATGCCGTCCATCACCTCCGGCACAAACCAGGTGCGCTTATCCAGCGGCACATACCCCACCGCCTCCCCCCGTTGGGAAAGTTCGGCGCAGGCGGCGTGCATCAGATGGCTGCGGCCTCCCCCCTTGCGTGACCAAAAGTAAAGGTAGCTGCCGTGTTCCTGCGCCAGCATGCTGTGCAGCGCCGCCAGCAACGACCTGTTTTCGCCCGGATAAAAGCTGGCGAAAGTTTCATCGTCGGGGAGATAAAGCGGTAAGGAAAGCTGTGCCGGCGTGTTCAGAAAGACCTCTATGCATACGGGCGGGAACCGATCTAGTTTATCATAGAATGGCCGCGGCGGCGTATTGCTTCACCGCCGGGCACCGGCCGCGGGTTATCCGTACACCCGTGGGCGCGAGGTTATTTTTCGGCGGATTCGGGAGCCGGGAGTTCGGTCGCCTCGATAATCACTTCTTCGCCGCGCACCAGGGTAATGACCCGGAACAGCAGGCTCAGGCCGATACCCACCACGGTGGCCAGCGCCATGCCTTTCAGTTCGGCGGCGCCCAGATGGATTTTGGCGCCGCTGACGCCGATGATAAGGATAACCGAGGTCAGGATCAGATTTTGCGGTTTATTATAATCCACCTTCGATTCGATCAGCACCCGGATGCCCGAGGCGGCAATCACCCCGTAGAGCAGCAGGGAAACGCCGCCCATTACCGGCACCGGCACCGCCTGGATGGCCGCCGCCAGCTTGCCGACGCAGGAAAGCAGGATGGCGAGGATAGCCGCGCCGCCGATAACCCAGGTACTGTAGACCTTGGTAATGGCCATCACGCCGATATTCTCGCCGTAGGTGGTATTGGGCGTCGATCCAAAAAATCCGGACAGCATGGTGGAAAAACCGTTGGCGAACAGCGAGCGATGCAGGCCGGGATCGCGCAACAGATCTTTTTTGACGATATTGGCCGTCACCACCAGGTGGCCGACGTGTTCGGCTATCACCACCAGCGCCGCCGGCAGGATGGTCAGGATGCCGATCCACTCAAAGCGCGGGGTATAAAAGGTCGGCAGCGCGAACCAATGGGCGGCGGCGACCGGGGATAAATCCACCACGCCCATCGCCCAGGCCAGCGCGTAGCCCACCAGCACCCCGATCAGGATCGGGATAATGGCCAGGAAGCCGCGAAACAGCACCGATCCCAGCACGGTAACACCCAGGGTCACCAGGGAAATAATAATGGTGGAACTCGCCACCGGCGCGCCTTCCGTCGGCAGCAGCCCCGCCATATTGGCCGCGACGCCGGCCAGTTCCAGGCCGATTACCGAGACGATGGCGCCCATGGCGGCCGGCGGAAACACCACGTCAATCCAGCCGATACCGGCGACCTTGACGATCAGCGCCACCACGCAAAACAGCGCGCCGCAGGCGATAAAGCCGCCCAGCGCCGCTTCATAGCCCAGCGGCAGCAACAACAGCACCGGCGATATAAAGGCAAAACTGGAACCCAGGTACGCCGGGATCTTGCCCTTGCAGATAAACAGGTACAGCAAGGTGCCGATGCCGTTAAACAGCAGGACGGTGGCCGGATTGATTTTAAATAAAATCGGCACCAGCACCGTGGCGCCGAACATGGCGAACAGATGCTGAAAGCTGAGCGGGATGGTTTGCAGTAGTGGCGGGCGTTCATCAACACCGATGGCGCGACGGGTCATGTTGAGTTTCCTTAAAGTGAGAAGCAAAAAAAAGCCGGCCTGCCGGCCGGCTTGATTTTATTTGGTGCCAAAGAGTTTATCGCCCGCATCGCCGAGGCCCGGCATAATATAGCCGTGCTCGTTAAGCCCCTTGTCGATGGCCGCGGTATACAGCTCGACGTCGGGATGGGCTTTTTCCAGCGCCGCGATACCTTCGGGCGCCGCCACCAGGACCAATATCTTGATACTCTTGCAGCCAGCCTTCTTCAGTAGGTCGATGGTGGCGATCATCGAGCCGCCGGTGGCCAGCATCGGATCGACCACCAGCGCCATGCGCTCGTCGATGCTCGAGGCCAGCTTCTGGAAATAAGGCACCGGCTCCAGGGTGGTTTCATCGCGATACATGCCGACCACGCTGATACGCGCGCTGGGCACGTTTTCCAGCACGCCGTCCATCATGCCCAGGCCCGCGCGCAGGATAGGCACCACGGTGATCTTCTTGCCCTTGATTTGTTCAATTTCCACCGGACCGCACCATCCCTCGATGGTGACCTTTTCAGTTTCCAGATCGGCGGTTGCTACGTAGGTCAGTAAACTTCCCACTTCAGAGGCCAATTCACGAAAACGCTTGGTGCTGATATCATTTTCACGCATCAAACCTAATTTATGTTTCACAAGCGGGTGCTTTACCTCAACGATCTTCATCATTATTCTCCCCAAGTAGCATTAATTGCGCAAAAAAATCGCGAGATTATAACCCCTTTTATTTACTGCGCCATACGAAAATAGCTGATCCTGATCAACCGTTAAGCGAAATAAAGGCTGGACAACAAAAGCCGGGAGGGCGTTTGACATCACCACTCGCAAACGATTGCCCACGCTGTTAGAATTGCCTGCGCCAGAATACAAGCCAACATACCATCTCCGTGGGGATCTTGCAGTGACCGATAAAACCTCTCTCAGCTATAAAGACGCAGGCGTGGATATTGATGCCGGCAACGCCTTAGTAGACCGCATCAAAGGTGTGGTGAAACAGACAAAACGTCCGGAAGTCATGGGCGGGCTGGGTGGGTTCGGCGCGCTATGCGCCCTGCCGCAGAAATACCGCGAACCCATCCTGGTATCCGGCACCGACGGCGTCGGCACCAAGCTGCGTCTGGCGATGGATTTAAAACGTCACGATACCATCGGCATCGATCTGGTGGCGATGTGTGTCAACGATCTGGTGGTGCAGGGCGCCGAGCCGCTGTTCTTCCTGGACTATTTCGCCACCGGCAAACTGGATGTGGATACCGCGGCGGCGGTGATTACCGGCATTGCCGAAGGCTGTAAACAGTCCGGCTGCGCCCTGGTCGGCGGCGAAACGGCGGAAATGCCCGGCATGTATCATGGCGAGGATTATGACGTGGCGGGTTTTTGCGTCGGCGTGGTGGAAAAATCGGAAATCATCGATGGCAGCAAGGTACAGGCCGGTGATACTCTGCTGGCCCTGGCCTCAAGCGGCCCGCACTCCAACGGGTATTCCCTGGTGCGTAAGATCCTTGAGTTCAGCCAGACCGACCCGCTCACCACCCAACTGGACGGCAAGCCCCTGGCCGATCACCTGCTTGAGCCGACGCGCATTTATGTTAAGGCGCTGCTGGAGCTTATCGCGCAAACCGAGATCCACGCCATCGCCCACCTCACCGGCGGCGGTTTTTGGGAAAACATCCCCCGGGTATTGCCGGCGGACACGCAGGCGGTCATCGACGAGGGCAGTTGGCAATGGCCGGCGGTATTCGGCTGGCTGCAGCAGGCCGGCAACGTCAGCCGCCATGAAATGTACCGCACCTTTAACTGCGGCGTCGGCATGATTGTCGTGGTGCCTGCGCACAGCGCCGATCGGGCGCTGTCGTTGCTGGCTGGCCTGGGCGAGACCGCCTGGAAGCTGGGCGAGATCCAGGCGCTGGCCGGCGGCGAACGGGTCATTATCCGTTAATGAAAAAGCTGGTGGTGCTGATCTCGGGCGAGGGCAGCAATCTGCAGGCGGTGATCGACGCCTGCCGGCAGGAAAGAATGCCGGCACGGGTCGCGGCGGTCTTCAGCAACCGGGCCGACGCGTTAGGACTCAGGCGCGCCGCCCGCGCCGATGTGCCCGCCCGCGCGCTGCTGCCCGGCGACTATCCCGACCGCGCGTCCTTCGACCGCGCCCTATGCGAGGCCATCGACCGCTATCAGCCGGACGCGGTGATCCTGGCCGGTTATATGCGCATCCTGTCGCCGGACTTTGTCAGCCATTACGCGGGACGGATGCTGAATATCCACCCTTCCCTGCTTCCCTTGTATCCGGGCCTGCATACCCATCGTCAGGCGTTGGCCAACGGCGATCGCGAACACGGCACCTCGGTGCATTTCGTGACGGAACAGCTGGACGGCGGCCCGGTCATCCTGCAGGCGAAAGTGCCGGTCTTCCCCGGCGACACCGAGGCCGACCTGATCGCCCGGATTAAAACCCAGGAGCATGACATCTACCCACTGGTGATAAGCTGGCTGCTGGACGGCCGGCTTACGCTGCGGGAAGGCGCCGCCTGGCTGGACGGCGCGCCCCTGCCGCCGGCGGGATACGCGGCGGAATAAACGCCGCCGCGCCGCGCCATAACGCCGTCGGCAGCCACGGCGCCCGGCCGGTAATGACGTTCACTGGGCGCCGACGCCCTTCGCCGGTAACATGGCCAGGCGAATTAGCGCAGGCGGCCGGTAATATATTCTTCGGTCTTACGCTGCGCGGGCGAGGTGAACAGCCGATCGGTGCCGGCGTATTCCACCAGCCTGCCCTGATGGATAAAGGCGGTATAATCCGATACCCGTGCGGCCTGCTGCATATTGTGGGTCACCAGCACCAGGGTGAAATGCGCTTTCAGCGAAATCATCAGTTCCTCGATGGTCAGCGTGGTGATGGGATCAAGCGCCGAGGTCGGTTCATCCAGCAGCAATACTTCCGGTTCAATGGCTATCGCCCTGGCGATGACCAGCCGCTGCTGCTGGCCGTTGGACAAGCGGAACGCATTCTCCTTCAGCCGATCTTTTACTTCATGCCATAGCGCCGCCGCGCGCAGCGCCTGCTCGGCCGCGTCGTCCAGCACCCGCCGGTCGCGAATGCCCAGCAGGCGCAGGCCGTATACCACGTTATCGTAGATGGATTTCGGAAAGGGATTGGGCCGCTGGAACACCATGCCCACCCGCCGCCGGAGCGCCACCACATCCTGCCGCGCGTCGTTGACATCCCGCCCCGACAGGCGCACCGCGCCTTCGACGCGGCAATCATCGTTCAAATCGTTCATGCGGTTAAAACAGCGCAGCAAGGTCGATTTGCCGCAGCCGGAGGGACCGATCAGCGCGGTAATACGCTGCCGCGGGATCCGCAGGGTGATATCCTCAAGCACCGTACGGCCGCCGTAGGAGACGCTAAGATGCTCGGTCTCCAGGACAGTCTGCTGCGGGGTAAAGCGCTGGACATCCGGCATCTGCGCAAAGAGATCGGGGGTTAGCAGGGACATAAATCACACTCCATTAAAGCGCCAGCGCGCGGTATTTTTCCCGCAGGCGGTGACGCAGGCCGATGGCCGCCAGGTTCAGCCCCACCACGATCACCACCAGCAACAGCGCCGTGGCGAAGACCAAAGGACCCGCCGCGTCGCTATCGGGACTTTGCAGCGCCATATCGTAAATCTGGAAGCCCAGATGCATAAATTTCCGCTCGGCGTGCAGATAGGGAAACACCCCGTCCAGCGGCAGCAGCGGCGCGGATTTAATGACCCCGACCAGCATCAACGGCGCGGTCTCGCCCGCCGCCCGCGCCACCGCCAGGATAAGCCCGGTGATCATCGCCGGGGCCGCGCCCGGCAGCACGACGCGCCACAGCGTTTCCGCCCGGGTGGCCCCCAGCGCCAGCGACCCATGGCGCAGCGACGGCGGAATGCGCGCCAGGCCTTCCTCGGTGGCGACGATCACCACCGGCAACGTCAGCAGGGCCAGCGTCAGCGCGGCCCACAGCAGCCCGGGGGTGCCGAAGGTCGGATTGGGCAACGCATCGGCATAAAACAGTTGGTCCAGCGTACCGCCAAGCACATAGACAAAAAAGCCCAGGCCGAACACGCCATACACAATAGAGGGCACCCCCGCCAGGTTGCCCACCGCAATACGGATTAGCCGGGTCAGCCAGCCGGACTTGGCATATTCATGCAGATACACCGCCGCCATCACCCCGAGCGGCATCACCATCACCGACATCAGCATCACCAGCAGCAGCGTGCCGACAATGGCCGGGAAAACCCCGGCCTGCGCCGGATAGTCATTGGCGTCGCGGGCGACAAAATGACCGATTTGCGTGGCCCAAAGCCTGACTTTTGCCATAAATCCCATTGCGTTGGGATACCAGGCGCGCTCGATTTCCCGCAGCGGTATCTCGCGGGTGGCGCCCCGGGCGTCACGCAGCAGCACCCGATCGCGGTCCATCTCTTTATCAATATCCGCCGCCTGGCGGGAGAGACTCTGCGCCTGGTGTTCGAGCTCACCCTGGCCGGCGCGGTACAGCGCCTGGTTGAGCGGCGTCCATAGCCCGTCTTTTTCCCATTGCTGCCGCCGGGCGGCTAACCGTTCGGCGCGCTGGCCAAGGTCGGCCTGCATCCTGGCGCGCAGTCCCGCGGCCAGCCGGCGCTGCGTGGCCATTGACGCCAGCCGCTGTTGCAGCGCCCGCGGCATATCGTCGGCGGTCAGGGGTTGCCCGTCCTCGGTCATGCCCTGCAGGAAACCATACTCCCTGCCATAGCCGCTGCGTTCCAGCACCACCAGATCCGGCGGGCGGGAGCGCGCCACCACCCGATCCGCCCGCACCCGATAAAAATCCCGGGCGGCTGAGGCGCCGCCGGTGCGGATAATATAAAATTTATCCCCCTCGCCGCCGGGCGGCGCGGCGCGTTTTTCGGCGTAGATTTCGCCGATCCACGTGTCCGGCTGGCCGGACGCCGTCTCCAATTGCAATTGATATACCGGCTGCGGCCAGAACAGGCGCATGCCCTGCAGGCTGAGCAACGCCACCAGCATCAGCATGGCCAGCAGGCTGACGCTGACCGAACCGGCCGTCAGCCAGACCCATGGGCGGCCGGATTGGAACCAGTGCTTCATCCCGTCTCCCCGTCCTGTTGGCGGTAATGGGCGCGCAGGCGCAGGCGCAGCGCTTCGGCCAGGGTGTTTATCAGGAACGTAAAGATAAACAGCACCAGGGCTGTCAGCAGCAATAACCGATAGTGCCCGCTGTTAAGCGACGCCTCGGGTATCTCGATGGCGATATTGGCCGCCAGCGCGCGCAGCCCCTGGAACACGTTGCCGTCCACGCGCGCCATGTTGCCGCTGGCCATCAGCACGATCATCGTCTCGCCGGTGGCGCGTCCGAGTCCCAGGATAAACGCCGAAAACAGGCCGGCGCCGGCGGACGGCAGGGTGACCCCCAGCAGCGTTTGCCAGGGGGTTGCGCCCAGCGCCAGCGATCCCTGGATCAACCGCGCCGGCACGTTGAACAGCGCGTCCTCCGCCAGAGAAAACATCACCGGCACCAGGGCGAAACCCATGGCGGTGCCGACCACCAGCGCGTTCAGCGGGTTAAAATCGTCTCCCAGCCAACCCGACAGGGGCTGGCCGAACAACGCCGCATCGATCCAGGGCGAAAGGCGGCACGCCAGCCAAACCACCAGCGCCACCACGGGCAGCAGCAGCAGACAGTCCCAGCCCGCGGAAAACCGGGCGCCGAGGCGGGCGGGCAACCGGCTGACCCCCCAGCCGGTCGCCAGTATCGCCAGCGGCAGCAAGAGCGGCAGCAGCAAAATGCCGCTCAGCACCCGGCTATAGTAGGGCGCCAGCCACAGAGCGGCGATCAGGCCGATAACGACGCTTGGCACCGCCCCCATGATTTCCATGGCCGGCTTGATCCACCGCCGCAGCGCCGGCGCCATAAACCAGGCGGTATACATTGCCGCCGCCAGCGCCAGCGGGGTGGCGAACAGCATGGCGTAACCGGCGGCCTTCAGGGTGCCGGCCAGCAGCGGCACCAGGCTGAATTTGCCGCCGTCCAGGCCGCCGGCGGCGGTGGATTGCCAGACCCAGGCCGGCGCGGGATAGTGGTGATAGGCTATTTTTTGCGTCAGCGTGCGCCAGCTGATATCGGGGAAGGCGGTATCGAGCCGCCAGATGCGCCAGCCGCCGGCATCCAGGGTGACGATGGCCTCATCCGCCCCGCCGCCGGGGCTGGGGCCGGGCTCACCGATTATCGGACTGAATACCGCGCGCAGGGCGGGCGCCAAACGCGTCTGCAGCAGGGGGACCTCCTGGCGGGCGCTGAACAGGGAGAACGTACCGTCCGGGGCCAGCACGCCGAACACCGCGCGCTGCGCCGACGCCAGGATCTGCGCGCCGGGCGGCAGCGGGGCGGCAAATTCCCGAATGCGCGCCAAATGATGTCCTTTATCATCGCTGACATCGAACCACAGGGCGAGCCGCTGGCCGGCGGCGCGCACCAGCAGGGAGCCGTCCGCGGGCAGCAGGGTAACCTGCGCCGGGCCCGCTGGCGCCAGCGCCTGCCGCTGGCGCAGCTGGATTTGACCGTCGTCGTTGAGCCGGTAGATGCTCAGCAGGTTTTCGGCCCGCAGATACAGCAGGCGGCCGTCCGGCGACAGCAGCACCTCATCGACGGTGCCGTCGTCCGGGGTCAGTTCGCTACGCGTCAAGCCGTCTGGCCCCAGGCGGGCGACCAGAATCCGGCCGGATGCCAGCTGCGCCGCCATGACCGCCTGCTTTTCCGCCGGCTGCGCCAGCGCCGCATGACGCAGCGGCTGGCCGTCGCCGCTTAACGGCAGCGGGTTTTCCCCGAACGGAAATACCCAGGAGAGCGCGGCGGCGCGGCCGTTCGGCTGCGCCAGACGGGCGTTGCCGCGGCGGTCAAGCAAGAGGTACAGCGGCTGGCCGCCGCTGGCCGCCGCCAGTCCGGCAAAATCCGCCATCAGGCCGGCCGCGGACGGCGCCGCGCCGCGCCGCGGCAGCAGATGTCCCTGCCCGCGCCCATCAATAACATAAGCGCTGGACAGGGAGGCGTCGATACCCATGGCCTGAATGGCGGCCACGCCAGCGCCGTCCGGCGGCGCGGCCGCCTGATCCCTTACCGCCTGACTCCAGGGGACGGCGCCAAGCGGCGTGACCGAGGGGGAACGAAACAGCGGCAATACCGCGTACAGCAGATAAAAAAACATGACCAACAGCGTTAACAGCACCAATGCCCCGCCGCCGCTGACGAGGCCGCGCGTCACGCGGTCGCTCCATCGACGGTAGGCGGCGGTTTTCGTATTGGATAGCCGTTTTATTGTCATATTCCTCTGTTATATAGAGTCAACCCTATGGTCGGTACTGATTAAGGAAGCCTATGTTGCCTGTAAGATATTAAGATGACAATCTTAAGAAGGTTGTTCTGATGGACTTTGCTCCCGTGGGGGCGATAATACTCTTAATACAGGATCCCCCCTTCCTGAACAAATTAACGGAGTGGCAATGGGTCAGGAAAAGCTTTACAGCGAAAAAGAACTGAGTTGGTTATCGTTTAATGAACGTGTTTTGCAGGAAGCCGCGGACAAATCCAATCCTCTCATTGAGCGGATGCGGTTTTTAGGCATTTATTCCAACAACCTGGACGAGTTTTATAAAGTCAGGTTCGCGGAATTAAAACGGCGCATCCTGATAAGCGAAGAACAAGGATCCAAGGTAACATCGCGCCATCTGCTCAATAAAATCCAGGCCAAGGTGCTCAATGCCGAGCAGGAGTTCGATAATCTCTATAACGATCTGCTGCTGGAAATGGCGCGCAACCAGATATTCCTGATTAACGAACGGCAATTATCCCCCAATCAGCAGGAGTGGCTGCGCGTATATTTCAAACAGCAGCTGCGCCAGCATATTACGCCGATCCTCATCCAGCATGACACGAATCTGGTGCAATTCCTAAAGGATGACTATACCTATCTGGCGGTGGAGATTATCCGCGGCCAGGAGACCAACTACGCCCTGCTGGAAATTCCGGCCGATAAAGTGCCGCGTTTTATCAATCTGCCCGCCGAGCCGCCACGCCGTCGCAAACCAATGATTTTGCTTGATAATATCCTGCGCTATTGTCTTGACGATATTTTTATCGGCTTTTTTGACTACGATACCCTGAACGCCTACTCCATGAAAATGACCCGTGACGCGGAGTATGACCTGGTCACGGAAATGGAGTCGAGCCTGCTGGAGCTGATGTCGTCAAGCCTTAAGCAGCGCCTGACCGCGGAGCCGGTACGGTTTGTCTACCAGCGCGATATGCCCAACAGCATGGTGGAAATGCTCAAGGATAAGCTGGGTATTTCATCCTATGACTCGGTCATCCCGGGCGGCCGTTACCATAATTTCAAGGATTTTATTACCTTCCCCAACGTCGGCAAGGCCAACCTGGTGAATAAACCGTTGCCGCGCCTGCGCCATACGTGGTTCGAACACTTCCGCAACGGATTCGACGCCATCCGGGAACGGGATATATTGCTGTATTACCCTTATCATACCTTCGAGCACGTCCTGGAGTTGTTGCGCCAGGCGTCCTTCGACCCCAACGTGCTGTCGATTAAAATCAATATTTACCGGGTGGCGAAAGATTCGCGCATTATCGACGCCATGATCCATGCCGCCCATAACGGCAAAAAAGTCACCGTGGTGGTGGAGTTGCAGGCGCGCTTTGATGAAGAAGCCAATATCCACTGGGCAAAACGGCTGACCGAGGCCGGCGTCCATGTGATTTTCTCCGCCCCTGGGCTTAAGATCCACGCCAAGCTGTTCCTGATATCGCGCATGGAAGGCGAGGAGATCATGCGCTATGCGCATATCGGCACCGGCAACTTCAATGAAAAAACCGCTCGCCTCTACACCGATTATTCTCTGATTACCGCCGACCCGCGCATTACCAACGAAGTGCGGCGGGTGTTTAATTTTATCGAAAATCCTTATCGTCCGGTCAGCTTCGATTATCTGATGGTATCGCCCCAGAATTCGCGCCATATGCTGTACCAGATGATCGATCAGGAAATCGCCAATGCCCAGGCCGGGCTTGCCTCGGGCATTACGCTTAAAATTAACAACCTGGTGGATCAGGGGCTTATCGACCGGCTGTACGCGGCCTCCGGCGTGGGGGTGCGCATCCGTATCCTGGTGCGCAGCATGTGCTCGCTGATCCCCAACCTGCCGGGCATCAGCGACAATATCCAGGTAACCAGCATCGTCGATCGGTACCTGGAGCACGATCGGGTCTATGTCTTTGAAAACGGCGGTGATAAAAAGGTATTCCTCTCCTCCGCCGACTGGATGACCCGCAATATCGATTACCGTATCGAAGTGGCGGTGGCGCTGCTGGACCCGCGCCTCAAGCAGCAGGTTCTGGATATTCTGGCATTACTGTTCAGCGATACGGTAAAAGCGCGCTATATTGATGCCGCCCTCAGTAATCGCTATGTCCCGCGCGGCAATCGTCGTAAGGTACGTGCGCAGATAGCCATCTATGATTATATTAAGCGACTTGAGCAATCCGGAGATCAGGCCTGACGTATGCCATTAAATAACTTAACCACGCCCAAACCCGAAGAATTCGCGGCCATCGATCTGGGATCGAACAGCTTCCATATGGTGGTCGCCCGGGTGGTCAACGGCGCGTTGCAAGTGCTGAGCCGGCTAAAGCAGCGGGTGCACCTGGCCGACGGGCTGGATGCCAATAATGTGTTAAGCGACGAGGCCATAGAGCGCGGGATAAACTGCCTGGCGCTGTTTGCCGAGCGCCTGCAGGGGTTTTCCCCGCTGCGGGTGACCATTGTCGGCACCCATGCCCTGCGCGAGGCGGTGAATGCCGAAAAGTTTCTCACCCTGGCGGCGCAGGTGATCCCTTACCCGATTGAAATTATTTCCGGCCATGAGGAAGCGCGGCTGATTTTTATGGGCGTGGAGCATACCCAATCCGAAAAAGGCCGCAAGCTGGTGATTGATATCGGCGGCGGCTCGACTGAGCTGGTGATTGGCGAAAATTTCGAGCCTATCCTGGTGGAAAGCCGCAGGATGGGGTGCGTGAGTTTCGGCAATCTGTTTTTCCCCGGCGGCGTCATCAGCCCGGCGCATTTCCGACGGGCCCGCCTCGCGGCGGCGCAAAAAGTGGAAACCCTGGCCTGGCAATACCGCATTCTCGGCTGGCAGGTGGCCCTGGGCGCGTCCGGCACCATCAAGGCGGCCTGTGAAGTGCTGCTGGCGCTGGGCGAAAAGGACGGCGCCATTACGCCTGAGCGTTTGCAACTGCTGCATGACAAAATCATGAAGTTTAAAAATTTCAGCGCCCTGAACCTGCCGGGACTGTCCGAGGAGCGAAAGAGCGTGTTCGTGCCCGGCCTGGCGATTCTGTGCGGCGTGGTGGATGCCCTGGCCATCAGTGAATTACAGCTTTCCGACTGCGCCCTGCGCGAAGGGGTGCTGTATGAGATGGAAGGCCGCTTCCGGCATCAGGATATTCGCTCGCGCACCGCCAGAAGCCTGGCGGAACACTACAATATCGACAGCGATCAGGCCAAACGCGTCTGCGACACCACCGACCATCTGTATCAGCAATGGTGCCGGCAGAACGAGGATTTGCAAAACCCGCAGCTGGAAGCGCTGTTGATCTGGGCCGCGCAGTTGCATGAAGTGGGCCTGGGTATTAACCATAGCGGTTTGCAGCGTCATTCGGCCTATATATTGCAGCAGACCAATATGCCGGGATTTAACCAGGAACAGCAGCTGTTGCTGGCGACATTGGTGCGTTTTCACCGCAAGGGCATCAAGCTCGACGACATGCCGCGCCTGACGCTGTTCAAGAAAAAGCATTTTCTGCCCTGCCTGCAGCTACTGCGGCTGGCCGTATTGCTGAATAACCAGCGCCAGGCCACTTCGCCGACGCAGCTGCGGCTGCTGACCCACGAGCATCATTGGACGCTGGTGTTCCCGGCCGGTTTTTTCGCCCAGAACAATCTGGTGCAGCTGGATCTGGAACGGGAGCAAGCATACTGGGCGGAAGTTCCCGGCTGGCGCCTTGATATCACCGAGGAAGCCGAGGCGGTGAGTTAACCGCGGCGCGCAGAGGCTCCCGGCGTAGGGGGCCATGGCGCGCTATGGCTTACGCCCCCAGGCCATTGTTACCGCCCCAGGCTCATGTGCGGCTTGTGTGCGGTTTGACATGGATGTATAACATTCCTATGACTGAAAAGCGTCCGGAGATCATACAATCGCTTCCCCAATGCGGTTATAATGACAACCGATGCCGTTATCCCATAACCTTGAAAGGACCCCTTTAGTGAAGTTGGCCTATCCTATGCGCAGACGACGAACCTCGGTGCGAATGACTCGCTGGATCCTGTTTATCAGCTTTATTTTTTTATTCGCCCGTCTGATCTTCGCCACACTTGGCGCCTGGGACCATCACCAGGATACCCTGTCGGAACCGGCCGGCCAGATCATCAATGTCGACAATAGCCACGACGATTAATCCCGCCCCCGCCGCCGTTCGCGTGTAGTCGGCTGTAAGCTGTTCCGGCACAGGCCCGCGCAATCCGCTGCGCCGCGACCGTTTTCCCCGTCGCTTTTATCGCGTCCGATCCTTCCCGCGCCCCGCTGTGCTATCTATACTGCTTGCGACGGTAACCGATTTATCCGCCCGCAGCCCATAGTCAAACACGGGGAACGCACGCTATGCCCGCCATCAAACAACACTCCCTGGAACTGACCGGCCTGCGCCGTCAGGTACTGGGTTTACTGCTGTCCAACCGGGCGCTGGTCGACAGCATCCTGGGAAGGCCGGCGCGCGATACCTCGGTCGCTCCCCAGCTCATTTCCGACCAGACCGGCCGGCTGGTGGCGATTCAACGGCACCTGCACGCGGCGGATCTGGCGGATTTGCTGGAAAGCCTGCCCCATGATGAGCGGCTGGCGCTCTGGCGGCTGGTGGGCAACGATAAGCGCGGCAAAACGCTGGTGGAAGCCTCTGAAAGCGTCTGGGAAAGCCTGATCGCCGGAATGAGCAACCGCGATATCCTCAATGCCATCAGGCCGCTGGATGTCGACGAGCAGGCCTACCTGGCCCGCTATCTGCCGCGGGATCTGGTCGGCCGCATGCTGACGTCCCTGGAACCGCACCAGCGCGCCCAGGTACGGGCAATGATGAATTTTGACCGGGATAGCGTTGGCCATCATATGGATTTCGAACTGGCGGCGATTCGTCCCGACGTAACGCTCGCCACGGTGCAACGCTACCTGCGCTTACGCAAAACGCTGCCGGCCAATACCGATAAACTCTTTGTCGTCGATCGCCACAATCTGCTGGTGGGGGAACTGGCCCTGTCCACGCTGCTGCTTAAGCCGCTGCAGAAAAAGGTCCTTGAGGTCATGGATCCCAATCCCACTACCTTTCATCCGGAAGATCGGGCGGAGGACGCGGCCGGCGCGTTTGAACGTTACGATTTGATTACCGCGCCGGTGGTCGATGTCAAAGGCAAGCTGATGGGCAGGCTGAGCATCGAACATATGGTCGATCTGTTTTTTGAGGAAAACGACAGCAACCTGCGTAACCTGGGTGGTTTAAGCCCCGCCGAGGATATTTTCGCCCCGGTGAGCAAAACGGTGCGCACCCGCTGGGCGTGGCTGGCGGTCAACCTGTGCACCGCGTTTATCGCCTCCAGGGTGATCGGACTGTTTGAAGGCACGATATCGCAACTGGTGTCGCTGGCGGCCCTGATGCCCATCGTCGCCGGCATCGGCGGCAATACCGGTAATCAAACCATCACCATGATTGTCCGCGCGCTGGCGCTGCATCAGTTGGAAAAAGGCAACGCGGTGTTTTTACTGCTGCGGGAATTGGGCGTGGCGTTGATCAACGGCCTGGTCTGGGGCGGCATTATGGGCATCGTCACCTGGCTGCTCTATCGCGACGCGGGCCTTGGCGGCGTCATGATGCTGGCCATGCTGCTTAACCTGGTGCTGGCGTCATTGATGGGGGTGCTGATTCCGCTCACCATGGTACGCTTCGGCCAGGATCCGGCGGTGGGATCAAGCGTGATGATTACCGCCGTGACCGATACCGGCGGTTTTTTTATTTTTCTCGGGCTGGCGACGCTGTTTTTAATGCATTAATACGCCCTTTTTCTGACCTCGGCGCGGTGCAAGGCGCAGACCACCAGACCTATTATGTCCTTTGCTTATGTATAAACGGCCAAAACACACTTTTATGCGGTTTCTGGACTATTCTAACTATAAGAAAGCCTAGGATTCTATTATGCATGCCAACGACGCAGCTTCCGCTTATAAGGTTAAAAAAACAGGGATATTTATTGCGGCGGTAGCGTTGCTGGTTTTCATCTTGTCCATGGCTTGCCTGCGCCTCAATCATTACGCCGAACCCTTGTCGCCCTTATGGCTTGTCACCGCCGTTATGCTGTCGGTGCTGTTTTCCTGCCCGTGGCGCCGCTGGCCGGCGATGATACTGTGCTGCGCACTGGCGGTCATTGCCGCCCATAGGCTGATGGCGGAGGATATGCCGGCCGCATTGCCCCTGATCGGCATTTCCTTTGCCGAGGCCGCCTGCGGCGCCTGGCTGCTGAAATGGACGTTAGATCCCCTCGATCCGCTGGACGGCATCGTGCCCTGGATGAAGTTTTTCCTGATTGCGGTTCTCCTGATCCCCTTTCTCGGCGCGCTGGCCGCGGGTTTCCTTGCCGCGCCCGCCCATATCGGTTTCATGGCGTTCGCGCCGCAGTGGTTTACCGCCGAGGCCATCGGCATCCTGGCGCTGACGCCGGTGGGCATGCTCTGCCGGCACCAGACGCTGCCGCTGATGCTAAAACAGCGGTCCTGGCTGGAACTGCTGCTGATGATCCTGCTGACGCTGGTCATCAGCTATTTTGCCCTGCGGTTTTTACCCTTCCCCTTTACCATTATTATTCTGCCGCTGCTGATGGGCGCCATACGCTTGCCGCGTTTTGAGGCCTTCGGCCTGTTTTTAGTCACCACCCTGGCATTATTCATTACGCTGGGTTCCGGGTTTATCAAGGTGGGTTTACCCACCAGCAATCACCTCGCCATTTTATTGCATATACCGCTGTTGATGATCCTGATCCCCGCCAATGCGATGGCCATGGTCATGTACGCCTTTCGCCTGGAACGCGGCCATATCATGCAAAGCGAGACCCGTTTTCGCAACGCCATGGAGTATTCCGCCATCGGCATGGCCTTGGTCTCGCTGGAAGGCACCTGGATGCAGGTGAATAAAGCGCTGTGCCGGTTCCTCGGCTATGAGGCCGCCGAACTGAAGAAGCTCAGTTTCCAGGAGATCACCTATCCGGCCGATCTCAGTTCCGATCTTATCCAACTCAACGATCTGGTTAACGGCCATATTGATAGCTATACGCTGGAAAAACGCTATATCCGCGGCGATGGGGAAATTGTCTGGGCGCTGCTGGCGGTATCCGTGGTGCGCGACCAGAAGAGCAAGCCGCTCTATTTTATTTCCCAAATAGAAGATATCAGCGAAATCAAACACAACAATATTATCAACCAGCGCCTGATGGAGCGCATTACCCTGGCCAACGAGGCGGGCGGCGTCGGTATCTGGGAGTGGGATGTCGAGGCGAAAATCATGAGCTGGGATAAGCGCATGATGGAAATTTACGCCATGCAATCCGGCGAAACCGTCAGCTATGACTATTGGCTGGCGCGCATTATCGATGAAGACCGGCCTTTGGCCCTGCAAACCCTGAACGAATCCCTGGAGGAAAATAAGCCGTTCCTGCTGACATTCCGCATTCGCCATCCCGGCGGGGAAATCCGCCATATCCGCGCCTACGCCAATATGCTGATGGATGAGAACGACCGGGTGGTGCGCATGCTGGGCGTCAATCTGGATATGACCAGCGAGGTCCGCCTCCGGGAGGCCCTGCACGAGGAAAAGGAACGGCTGCATATTACCCTCGATTCCATCGGCGACGCGGTGATTTCCGTAGACCAGGGGATGCGCGTCAATTTCATGAACCCGGTGGCGGAAAAGATGACCGGCTGGCGCCAGGAGAAAGCCCATGGCCGGCATATCGACAGCATTATGCATATCAGCCTCGGCGTCGATGGCCCGCGGGTGGGCATGTCGATGGACGATGTCAATACCGGGCCCCACGAGGGGTTGACCCTGCGCCAGGATCTGGTGCTCAACAACCGCAAAGGCACGCTGTTCGATATTCATTACAGCGCCACGCCGCTCAAGAACCTGAAGGGGGAAATCCTGGGCGCGGTGCTGGTTATCAAGGATGTCAGCGAGTCGCGCCAGTTGCTGTTGCAGCTCAGTTACAATGCGTCCCATGATGTCTTGACCGGCCTGCCGAACCGGGCCAGTTTCAAACAGCATCTTGATGCCGCGCTCCTGACGGCAACGCGCGAAAAACGCCGTCACGCCCTGGTCTTTATCGATCTGGACCGGTTCAAACAGATTAACGACACGGCCGGACACGCGGCGGGCGACGCCTTGCTGCTGGAGCTCGGCCTGCTGATGCAGGACAATATCCGGCAGTATGATTGCCTGGCGCGACTCGGCGGCGACGAGTTCGGCCTGCTCCTCACCGATTGTCCCTTACCCGAGGCACAGGGTCTGGCCCAGCGCGTCATCGATGCGGTTAACGCCTACCGCTTTTATTGGCAGGAGCAATTATTCCGTATCGGCGGCAGCGCCGGCGTCACGCTGATATCGGCGGATAATTGCGATCCCAAGGAAGTCATGGCCCAGGCCGACAGCGCCTGCTATGCGGCAAAACATAGCGGCCGCGGCCAGGTATTGTTATACGAGGCGCGGCAGGATCCCGCCGGCCCCGCGTCGGTAACACAGGATATCCTGAGCCGCGAGCGGCTGCTTGATATGATGGATAACGAGAGTCTCCACGTGCAGATCGAGGCGGTCGCGCCGCCCGATGCCAGGCTTGAGGTGGGTTTCTACCTGATAAGTTTCGTCATCCAGGGCCGGGACGCATTACTGGTCAGCCAGGAAGACTTTATGCGCGCGGCGCGGGCGCGTCATTTATCGCTGGCGGTGGATCGCTGGCTGCTAGGTCAGATCTTCACCGTCCATGGCGCCGCCATCGCCGCCCAGGGGATTTGCCTGGTACTCCCCCTGTCCATGGCAGGGCTGGCCGACGCAGACATGATGGATGAGCTGCTGTCTCTCGGCGAGCGCCATCCTTTACTGAACGCGCGCCGGCTGATTATCAGTCTCGACGGCGAGGATTTCATGGCCGCTTATCCCGCCGCCGGGCTGGCCGCGGACCGATTGCGCCAGTACGGCTACCCCATCATGCTTAATCAGTTCGGCGCCGATTTAGGCGCGTTTAACAAGCTGAAAGCGGGGCATATCGATTATATCAGGCTGCCTGACCCGTTTATCGCCAATGTTCATTGCAGCCAGATGGACGATATTATGGTCAGGGTGATCCACGGCCATATCCATCGCCTGCGGGCGCGCTCCCTGGCCGGTCCCGCCAACCAGCCCGCCACGCTCGCCGCCCTTGCCGCCATCGGCGTCGATTTCGCCGCCGGCGAAACCGTAGGCCAGAGCCTGCCGCTGTCCACCCTATTGAATAAAGGCTATTTCACTGTTCAATAATCGTCGCGCGCCGTTGCCTGCTCCCCGACATTGCTGTAAAGTTCCCCGCCTCATCGGCATGGGGAGGCAGCGATGTTTATTGGTTTTGACTACGGTACCGCGAACTGCTCGGTCGCGGTGATGGACGGCGACCGGCCGCGCTTATTGCCGCTGGACGGCGCGTCGCCCTATATGGCCTCTATGCTTTGCGCGCCGACGCGCGAGGCTGTCAGCGAATACCTGCATCAGTTCTGGCAGGTGCCCACCGGCAGTGATGAAAATCAACGGCTGCTGCGCCGGGCGATTAACGCCAACCGGGAAGAAGATATCGTCCTGACGGAGCAAAGCCTGCAGTTCGGCAGGCAGGCGCTGGCAAATTATATTGCCGATCCCGAAGAGGTTTATTTCGTCAAATCGCCTAAATCCTTCCTGGGCGCCAACGGTCTCAAGCCGCAGCAGATTGCGCTGTTCGAGGATCTGGTCTGCGCCATGATGCGTTATATCAAACGCCAGGCCGAGGCGGCCTTGTCCACGCCCATTACCCAGGCCATGATTGGCCGGCCGGTCAATTTCCAGGGCACCGGCGGCGAGGAAGCCAACCGTCAGGCCCAGGATATTTTGCAGCGGGCCGCCTCACGCGCCGGGTTTACCGATATCGACTTCCAGTTCGAGCCGGTGGCCGCGGGGCTGGATTTCGAAGCCACCCTCGATCGGGAAAAAATTGTCCTGGTGGTGGATATCGGCGGCGGCACCACCGACTGCTCGCTGCTGCTGATGGGGCCGGAATGGCTGAAGCAGCGGGATCGCCGGCAAAGCCTGCTGGGGCACAGCGGCTGCCGCGTCGGCGGCAACGATCTGGATATCATGCTCGCGTTTAAATCGCTGATGCCGGAGCTGGGCCTGGGCGGCATGACGGAAAAAGGCCTGGCGCTGCCCGCCCTGCCGTTCTGGCAGGCGGTGGCGATTAACGATATCCCGGCGCAGGGTGATTTTTACAGCAGCAATAACGGCCGGTTCCTGCGTGAACTGATCCGCGACGCCGCCGATCCCGAACGCGTCGGCGCCTTACTGCAGGTCTACCGGCAGCGGTTAAGCTATCGCCTGGTGAAGAGCGCGGAAGAGAGCAAAATCGCCCTGTCCAGCGAACCGGCGACCCGGGCGGGCCTGGAGTTTATCCGCCCCGGCATGCAGGTGCCCATCTGCCAGGCGGAACTGGAGGAGGCCATCAGGGCGCCGCTGGGCCGGATCCGGCAACAGGTGGACGACGTGCTGGCGCAGGGCGCCGCGCCGCGGCCGGATGTGGTCTATCTCACCGGCGGCAGCGCCCGCTCGCCGCTGTTGCGCCAGGCGCTTGAGCGCAGCCTGCCGGACATTCCGATCGCCGGCGGCGATGATTTCGGCTCGGTCACCGCCGGACTGGCGCGCTGGGCGCAGCGCCAGTTCATCGCCTGAAGCCGGGCGGCGGCCTTAGCGCCTGGCCGGCGGCTTAGCGCGGCAACCCGCCGTCGGTTTCCAGCAGGCCCTGGCGGATGATAAAGGCGATGAGCGTATCCAGGCCGTCGCCGGTTTTCAGGTTGGTGAACGCCCATGGGCGCGCTGGCCGCATCCGGTTGGTATCGCGCTCCATCACCTCCAGCGAGGCGCCGACGTAGGGCGCCAGATCGATTTTATTGATCACCAGGAAATCGGATTTGGTAATGCCCGGCCCGCCTTTGCGCGGGATCTTCTCCCCTTCCGCCACGTCAATCACGTAAACGGTCAGATCGGCCAGCTCCGGACTGAAGGTCGCGCTCAGGTTATCGCCGCCGCTTTCGATGAAAATAATGTCCAGATTGCCGAATTTGCGCGCCAGATCCTCCACCGCCGCCAGGTTCATGGACGCATCCTCGCGAATGGCGGTATGCGGGCAGCCGCCGGTTTCCACACCGACGATGCGATCGGCCGCCAGCGCGCCCGCCTCGGTGAGAATGCGCTGATCCTCCCTGGTATAAATATCGTTGGTCACCACCGCCAGTTGGTAGCGATCGCGCAGCGATTTACATAGCACCTCCAGCAGCGCGGTCTTGCCGGAACCCACCGGACCGCCGACGCCGACGCGTAAGGGTTGTTTATATTCTTGCATCTTAACTCCCGGATAACATCGCAAAATAGCGCATCGTCCCATGGCCCGTCCCGTGCCCAGGCCAGGGAGCGAAGCGTCCGCCGCTTGCGCCCGATAATGACATCATCAGGAACGAAACAGGCGTGAATACTGGGTTTCATGGCGGGACGACGCAATGGCCTGCAGCGGAAAACTGCCGCCCAGCGCATCGTCCTCCAGCCGCCCGGCGCGGGCGAATGCCGCCGGCAGCAGCGCGGACAGCTCACGTAACAGGCTTTGCGCCTTCTGCTGGCCGAACGGCACCAGCTTCAGCCCCGCCATGACGCCGCTTTCCAGCACGCTGTAGCCGTAGCCCATGGCCAGCGCCTCCAGAGGAATCGCCCATTGCCAGCCCAGCCAGGCCATACCCGCCAATTGGCTCTGGCGCAGCGCCGGCAGCCATGCGCCGTCCAGCGGCAGGTCCGGCCATTCCAGGATCAGCCGGCTTAACGCCTGGCCCCGCTGCTGTTCTTCGCGCCTGAGCTCGCAGGTCTCGCGCGCGGCCAGCAGAAAATCGCTCCAGCGGGCAAATTGTCCGCTGTCATCCGCCGCGCAGGCCCGGTACAGGCGGATCAATACCGGCCAGTCCAGGCCGCCTAAGGTGTCGGCGATAATCTGCCGCTGCCAGTCGGCAAAGGCGTCGCCTGACATAACCCAGCCCGCCTCCACCGCCCATTCCAGCCCCTGCGAATAGGTAAAGCCGCCCACCGGCAGGCTGGGGCTGATAAGCTGCATCAGGCGCAGCAGCGCGGTTTGCTCCAGCATATCAGTGCGGATGATGATGGCCATGGGGCGCGCTCTGGTACGCCCCGGCCTCGGGTTCGAACGCCGCCTGCTCGGTCCTGACCGCCGCGCCCAATCCCATCACCATGGCGTCCAGCACATGATCGTGCTGATAGCGCACCCAATCGCGCTCGATCTGCAACGGCACATGGCGGTTGCCCAGGTGATAGCAGACCCGCGCCAGCAGCAGCGTATCGCGCGCATACACCGTGGAGACGGTTTCAGGCGCGGCAATCACCCGCACGACTTCGTCGCCGTCTTCGGTGGCAAGCACGTCCCCGCCGCGGATCACTTGCCCGCGCGGCAACAGCAGGCCGGCCTCGCGGCCGTCGTCCAGCCGCACCTGGGCCCGGCTCTTGATGCGTGTATCCAGATCCAGCGTCACGGTGGCGGTAGCCGCCAAAGCCTTATCAAGGTGTTTCGTTAAAACAATCATCCTGATTCCCGACTCGGTTAAAAAAGAAAATAGCGCTGCGCCATCGGTAAAATATCGGCGGGCTCGCAGGTCAGGAGTTCGCCGTCGGCCCGGACCTGATAGGTCTGCGCGTCCACCTCGATGGTAGGCTGCCAGTGATTATGGATCATATCGGCCTTCCTGACGTGGCGGCAGTGCCTGACCTCGCCCAGCAGGCTTTGCAGGCCCAGCCGGCCGGCCAGGCCGTTGCCGTATGCCGCCTGGGACAAAAACGTCATGCGCGTGGCATGGCGCGCGCCGCCGAGCGCGCCGAACATCGGGCGGTAGTGGACCGGCTGCGGCGTGGGAATCGACGCGTTGGCATCGCCCATCGGCGCCATGGCGATCATGCCGCCCTTAATGATAAGCGCCGGCTTGACGCCGAAAAACGCCGGCGACCACAGCACCAGATCCGCCAGCTTGCCGCGCTCGATGGAGCCAACCTCATGGGATATGCCGTGGGTGATGGCCGGGTTGATGGTGTATTTGGCGATATAGCGCTTGACCCGGAAATTGTCGTTGCGCTCACCGTCCGGCGCGAGCGGGCCGCGCTGCACCTTCATTTTATGCGCCGCCTGCCAGGTGCGCAGGATCACCTCGCCCACCCGGCCCATCGCCTGCGAGTCGGACGACAGCATGGAGAAGGCGCCCAAATCGTGCAGGATATCCTCGGCGGCGATGGTTTCACGCCGGATGCGCGATTCGGCGAACGCCACGTCCTCGGCGATGCCGGCGTCAAGATGGTGGCAGACCATCAGCATATCCAGATGCTCGTCGATGGTGTTCACCGTATAAGGCATGGTGGGGTTGGTGGATGAGGGCAGGATGTTCGCGTGGCCGCACACCTTGATGATATCCGGCGCATGGCCGCCCCCCGCCCCTTCGGTATGATAGGTATGGATGGTGCGATCGCCGATGGCGGCCAGCGTATCCTCGACAAATCCCGCTTCGTTCAGGGTGTCGGTATGGATAGCCACCTGCACATCATACTTATCCGCCACGCCCAGGCAGCAATCGATGGCCGCCGGCGTGGTGCCCCAGTCCTCATGCAGCTTCAGGCCGATGGCCCCGGCTTCCACCTGTTCGGCCAGCGCTGCCGGCTGCGACGCGTTGCCCTTACCGGTAAAACCGATATTGACCGGCAGGGTTTCCGCCGCCTGCAGCATGCGCGCCAGATACCAGGGACCGGGGGTGCAGGTGGTGGCGTTGGTGCCCGCCGCGGGCCCGGTGCCGCCGCCGATCATGGTCGTTACGCCGGCGCAGATGGCTTCTTCCACCTGCTGCGGGCAGATAAAATGAATATGCGCGTCGATACCGCCGGCGGTGACGATTTTGCCCTCCGCCGCCACCACTTCAGTGCCGGGACCGATGGGGATGGTCACCCCGGGCTGGATGTCCGGATTGCCCGCCTTGCCGATGCCGACGATCCGTCCGTCCTTAACCCCGATATCCGCTTTAACGATACCCCAGTGATCGATAATCAGGGCGTTGGTCAGCACCAGATCGACACAAAACGCCGACGTCATCTGCCCCTGCCCCATGCCATCGCGGATCACTTTGCCGCCGCCGAACTTTACCTCTTCGCCATACAGGGTAAAGTCCTTTTCCACCTCGATCCACAGCTCGGTATCCGCCAGCCGCAGCCGGTCGCCCACCGTGGGGCCGAACATTTCCGCGTAGGCGCGGCGGGAAATTTTGCTCATGACGATGACTCCAGCTTGCCCATGATCTCGCCGCGAAAGCCGTAGACTTCGCGTTTGCCCGCATAGGCCACCAGGGTAACGTCCCGGGACTGCCCCGGCTCGAAGCGCACCGCCGTGCCGGCGGCGATATCCAGCCTGAACCCGCGCGCCGCCGCGCGATCGAACTTCAGCGCCGGATTAACTTCGAAAAAATGGTAATGCGATCCCACCTGTACCGGCCGGTCGCCATGGTTGGCGACGGTAACCGTCACGCGATCGCGGTCGGTGTTAAGCTCGATATCGCCCTCGGCGATACACATTTCACCAGGTATCATAACGCCTCGCTGCTTGTCAGATTATCGGATCGTGGACCGTCACCAGTTTGGTGCCGTCGGGGAAGGTCGCTTCCACCTGCACGTCGGGGATCATTTCCGGCACCCCTTCCATCACGTCATCGCGGGTTAATACCTCGCGGCCCAGGCTCATCAGTTCGGCCACCGTCAGCCCGTCGCGCGCGCCCTCCAAGATCGCGGCGCTTATCAGCGCCACCGCCTCCGGATAATTCAGCTTCAGCCCACGGGCCTGCCGCCGTTCCGCCAGAAGGGCGGCGGTAAACAGCAACAGCTTGTCTTTTTCTCTTGGCGACAATTCCATTCTTCAACTCCTCAGGTTGCCCAGATACGCGGGGGCGACGCTTCCAGCCCCAGCATCCCGGGCCGTAAACAGGCCCAGATCCGGTGCAGCAGATGCTGCAGCCGCTGGTTATCATTATCCAGCACCCGTACGACCAGCAATGAATCCAGCAGGCTGGCGCCGGCCGCCGGCGCATGGGCGGCGTCGAGCAGCAGACGCACCTCGGCCAGCATCTTCTCGGTGACGGGGGTGGCATAAAAGGTCGCGCTTAGCGGATGGCCGCCCAGTTTTTCCAGCCGGCCCGCGCTGATGCGCAACCGCTCGAACAGGCCCGGCGATCCCGGCAGGATAATGCGCAGGGACGCATCCAGGCTACCGGAGGTAAAGGCTTCGCCGGCCGCCGGCCGGCCAAGGCACAGGGTTTCAAAGCCCAGCAGGCGCGCGCCGGGGGCCAGCCGGAACTCGGTATCGATAGCCACCCTGGCGGCCGGGAACAGGATATTATCCTGCGGCAGCCATTCAAGTATGCTGTCCTCGCCGAGCGAAAATCGCTGCGACACCCGGGCCAGCTGGCCCGCGCTGCGGTAAAATTTGGTGGCGCCCGGCATGGTCAGCAGCGCATGACTCTGCGCCGCCATGGCGACCGATAATTCAAGCCGGTCGCCGCCGACCACGCCGCCCGGCGGATGCAGCAAATAGACGTGGGGGTGATCGGCCTGGGGATAAAACGCCCGCTGCACCCGGTAGGGTCCGCTATGCCGCCGGGTCGTCAGCAACGTCCGGCCGTGGCGCCGCTCGAATCCCAGCGCGAGCTTACCCAGCCAGCCCGCGGGCGGCGGCACGGGTAGAACAGTGTCGTTTGTCATAGCACCCTACTGCACGGCATACCATGGCCTTGTAGTGACAGGCCATGAGATAACAAGTCCAAAGCCTTTCCGTAGCAATATTTAAGCCAATTCTCAACCGGGGATTACCTGTGCTCACGCCCTCATGGCGCACCATATTGGTGCCATGCCTGCACCCCAACCGGTAACAGCGATAAAAATGCGCCATGCCGGTGCGCAAGGGTGAACGCGTTATAATGCCAACACCCCAACACCGCCTTCCCCGGCGGGAAAAGCAGGGTTACCCGCCGACCCGGGTTCAGCTATAGGGCGAGATAAAATTAACCGTTGGGCGCGTTAAGGCACCGGGGATTAGGGGGCTAAAATGGCGTTAAGCCAAGGCGCCAGAACCGCGCAACATGGCGTACAGGGCGGTATCCCAGCGCTCCCGGCCCACTTTGGCCGAGCTGCGGCGCACGCCTTCGCGGATAAAACCCAGTTTTTCATAGGTGTGGATTGCCGCCTGGTTAAAGGTGTAGACATTCAGTTCCAGACGCTCAATCAGCGGCTCGGCAAACACCCGCTGCACAATGGCGCTCAGGAAGGGGATGGCGATGCCCTGCCCCCGGTTGGCGGGGTTCACGGCCACCCGCCCCAGCAGGGCGACGCCGTTGCGCCAGTCAAAAGTCACCTGGGCGGTAGCGGTGGCCGCGCCGGGCTCCCCGGCGCAAAACAGCCATCTCCGGGGAGGCGTGCCGGCCGATTCGCCGAGCATTTCAGCTAATTGCGGCGGATCCAGGGGAAAACGCGGCAGGGGACCGCCCCATTGCGCCAGCTCTTTTTCGGTGTTAAACCAGCGGCAGATGCCGGGAAAATCAGCTTCCGCCATATGACGTATATTCATTCTACCCCGCCGTGTAAGGACATTAACCCGACCCTGGGATATCTGTCCCGAAATGGACCTCATCCCGGCCGCTTTTGGCCTGTACTATATCAATATATTTTGTTAAAAATCACAAGTTGCCGTCAAACTTTATTACGTGGGGAAAAGATGCTTGAATTACGCCCGAACTGCGAACTCTGTGATTGCGATTTACCCCCCGCAAGCCATCAGGCGCGCATCTGTTCTTATGAATGCACCTTCTGCGCCGACTGTGCCGCCAATGAACTTAATAATACCTGCCCCAACTGCGGCGGAGAATTAACTGCCAGGCCCATCCGTCCACCCCACCGGCTTAAACTGCATCCGGCCTCGACACGGCGTATTATTGCAAAACGTTAACTTTCAGCTATCGAATCCATCTATGAAAGCAGCTATCAAAGATAAGGCATTAACGTAATATGCTTTCATCGGCGACAAAGGAATGATGACCATTCGGTGCTGGCCGATAGATAAAGGATTAATACCCTTATCCGGCCCACTTTTTGTGCATAAAATTAACGTTATCCGAGGCAAAAAATGTATAATTTTTCACGTTTTCAGGCAAAAGAATTGGCATTGGCCTATATGAGCGGCAAGGCCACCGGCCTGACGCCGGAAGAATTTTTTCAACAGGTGATGAAAGCGGAAAAATCCTTTGATTCCCTGATCAGAACAGGAACCGCGCAGCCCGCCAAGGGTGTGCTGGTCAAATCCTTTTAACGCCCGCGGGCGGGAAAGTGAAGCCGCCCGCCCGGTATGATGCCCTACCCGGCGCGTGGCTCCTCCCGGCATGGCTGCGCGCCGCGGCCGCGAGGTTTATTTCCAGGCGCTGGCTTCATCCAGCACGCGGACATCCTCGGCGCTGAGCCGCAGTTCAAGCGCTTGCGCCAGTTCGTCAAGCTGTTCCACCGACGTTGCGCTGGCAATAGGCGCCGTGATGCCGGGCTGCTTGAGATTCCAGGCCAGCGCCACCTGGGTCGGCGTGACCTGGTGCTGCTCGCTGACGGCATCCAGCGCCTTCAGGATGCGCAGGCCGCGCGGGTTTAAGTATCCCTCGACCACGCTTTGCCCGCGCGGGCTTTTGGCGGCATCTTCGGTGGCGCGGTATTTACCGGTCAGGAAGCCGCTTGCCAGCGCGTAAAAGTTGATTACGCCAACGCCATGCGCGGTCACCACCGGCGCCAGGTTTTGCTCGTATTCCTGGCGATCGTAGAGATTAAACTTGGGCTGCAGCGTTTCATAACGCGCCAGGCCATTCTGTTCGCTGATGCGCAGCGCCTGCGCCAGGCGTGGACCTTCATAATTCGACGCCCCGATGGCCCGCACCTTGCCTGCTTTAATCAAGGCGTCGAACGCGGCCAGGGTCTCCTCCAGCGGTACGGACTTGTCGTCGTCGTGGGATTGATACAGATCGATATAATCGGTTTGCAGGCGCTTAAGCGACTCTTCCACCGCGCGTTTGATATACCCCGCCGACAGCCCCTTTTTATCGCCGCCCATGGGCTTGCCCACCTTGGTGGCGATAATCATCCCGTCCCGCCTGCCGCTTTTTTTCAGCCACTCGCCGATAATGGTTTCGGATTCGCCGCCCTGGTTGCCGTCAACCCAGGCCGAGTAGACGTCGGCCGTATCGATGAAATTCAGCCCGCGCTCCGCCAGGGCGTCAAGCAGGCGAAAAGACATCTGCCGGTCGATGGTCCAGCCAAATACATTGCCGCCGAATGCCAGCGGCGGCACGGTAATCCCGGAACGGCCCAGTGTTCTTGTTTCCATGGTGATACCCCCTTATTGCTGTTGAGCGTTACTATTTTGCCATGCTGACTACCTTAGCACTCCCCAGGTTACGCGCCAGCCTTTGCCGGCTCTCCCGCGCCTCCCGCTCCAGCCAGTGCTTGAACAGCGTAAGCGAAGGCGACAGGACCTTTTGCTCAGGATGAATCAGATAATAAGAGGCGCCGCTTTGTATGCACAGCGGAAACGGCGCCGTCAGGCGCCGGGCCTCAAGATCGAACTCCAGCAGGCAGAGATCGCCCATGGCGATGCCATATCCCTGCAGGGCCGCGGTCATGGCCAGATCCAGCGTGTCAAAATGCTGCGCCTTGGTCAGCGGCGCTACGTCGCAGCCCGCCGTCTTTAACCATAATAGCCAATCGCGGCGATCGCGGGTGGGATGAAGCAGGGTTTTATCCACCAGCCGGGCGACGTCGGCGTCAGGCGCGGTCCACAGTGCCGGGATGCACACCGGAGTGAGTATTTCATCAAACAGCGGGGTGGCCTGGATGCGTTTATTCTCCGGCCGGCCGAAGATCACCGCCGCGTCAAAATGTTCGCTGGCGAAATTAACGCCGTGCGAGAATGAGGTGGTCAGGGCGATATCGATTTCCGGATGCTGGTTTTGCAGTTGCATAATGCGCGGCAGCAGCCAGCGCATGGCGCAAGTGGGGCATTTTACCCGCAGCGTGCCCGTGCGCCTGGCGGCAAGGGCGAGCGTGGCGTCGATTTGCCCCAGCGCCTGCTGCAGCGGCGCCAGCAGGGCGGCGCCCTGCTCGGTCAGTTCCAGTCCCCGCGCCTGGCGAATAAACAGCGCGCAGCCCAGGTGCCGTTCCAGGCCGGCTATCTGGCGGCTGACGGCGCCCTGGGTGAGATGCATATGTCGCGCGGCATGAGTGAAATTTAGCCGCTCAGCGACTACGATAAAGGTTTTCAGCACGTCCAGCGAGGGCAGCGGATTCATGATTCGGCTCCGGATAACAGCAGGATTGATGAAACATCCACGGGCATGGCTCCAGTGGTAATAGGGCCGGCGAAGGCGGCTGCGCCGCGCTGATGAGATTATCGCCGCGCTCCAGGCATGTTCCCGGCGCATGGCATGCATGATAAAGGATCGGTTGTCGCGCGGCCGGATATGTTGCTTAATCATGATTCATCCAGCCTTACGTGTCACGGCTTTTGCGGTTTTAACCCTACCAGGAGGTTGTTCCCATGCAGAGCGTTATTCCCCCCAGGTCTAAGTTGCCCGATGTCGGCACCACGATCTTCACCACCATCGGACAGCTGAGCGCCGAGCACCAGGCCCTGAATTTGTCCTCGGGGGCGCCAAGCTTTGACTGCGATCCGCTGTTGATAGACGGCGTGGCGAAAGCCATGCGTGCCGGACATAACCAGTATGCGGCCATGCCTGGACTGATGGCCCTGCGCGAGGCGCTGGCGGATAAAGTCGAGCGCCTGTACGGCTGCCGGTATGATCCTGAAAGCGAAATCACCATACTCGCCAGCGCCAGCCAGGGGCTTTACAGCGCCATCAGCGCCCTGGTGCATCCGGGCGACGAGGTGATCTATTTTGAACCGGCGTTTGACAGCTATTCCCCCATCGCCCGCTTGCAGGGGGCGGTGCCGGTGCCGGTGAAAATCCCGCTGGAGCAGCACGCTATCGATTGGGACGCGGTGGCCGCGGCCGTGACGCCGCGCACGCGCATGATTATCGTCAACAGCCCGCATAACCCTACCGGCATGGTGTTCAGCGAAGAAGATATCCAACGGCTGACCGCCCTGACCGCCGGCACCGATATCCTGATCCTCTCCGACGAAGTGTATGAGCATATGGTGTTCGACGGCGCGCCTCACCGCAGCATGGCGGCGTATCCCGCCCTGGCCGAGCGCAGCGTGGTGGTTTCGTCCTTCGGTAAAACCTACAGCGTCACCGGCTGGCGCGTGGGGTATTGCCTGGCGCCGGCCGAACTGATGCTGGAAATCCGCAAGGTGCATCAGTTTATGGTTTTTGCCGCCGATACGCCGATGCAGTATGCGTTTGCCGAAGCGTTGGGCAAGCCGGAAAGTTATCTCGGCCTGGCGGCTTTTTACCAGCAAAAGCGCGATATACTGACCCGCGCCCTGCGCGATTCGCCGTTTAAACTGTTGCCCAGCGCGGGCGGATTTTTCCTGTTGGCGCAGTTCAGCCATTTCTCGGCGGACAGCGATAACGATATGGTTATAAAATTAATCCGCGATGCCAAAGTCTCGTCGATACCCCTGTCGGCGTTTTACAGCGACGGCACCGAAACCGGCATGATCAGGCTCAGTTTCGCCAAAGATGAAGCCACGCTGCGCGAAGGCGCGCGCCGGCTTTGCGCATGGCGCCAGGCGTAAGTGGCCGGGATGGCCGTATTTTTTTGACGTTCACACACTACCTATGACGGGACACGACAATGAAAAAAATAGCGACACTGTTGATATTGGCCTGCGGCATGGCCGCGCTGCCGGCCATGGCGGCCGAGGGCAAAATCCGTTTTGGCCTGGAAGCGCTTTACCCGCCGTTTGAATCCAAATCGCCGAGCGGTGAATTGCAGGGGTTCGATATCGATTTGGGCAACGCCGTGTGCCAGGCCGCCGGCGTCAAATGCGAATGGCTGGATACCTCATTCGATGGTTTAATCCCGGCGCTGCAGGGACGCAAATTCGACGCCATCAACTCGGCGATGAATGTCACCGAGAAGCGCCGCCAGGCCATCGATTTCACCCAGGTGATCTATCGGGTGCCCACCAAACTTATCGCCCGCGCCGACGCGGGGCTGCAGCCGACCCCGGACGCGCTGAAAGGTAAAAGCATCGGCGTGCTGCAAGGCTCCATCCAGGAATCCTACGCCAACGCCCACTGGGCCGGCCAGGGCGTGAATGTGGTGGCCTACCAGGATCAAAACCAGATCTATATGGATTTGACCTCCGGCCGCCTCGATGGCACGCTGGTGCTGGCGCCGGCCGGGCAGTCCGGTTTCCTGTCCCAGCCCCAGGGCAAGGGTTTTGCGTTTAGCGGACCCGCGGTCAGCGATGACGCCATCCTCGGCAGCGGCATCGCCTTCGGCATTCGCAAAGGCGACGACGCCCTGAAAAAACAGCTGGACGACGCCATCGCCAAGGTGAAGGCCCAGGGAACCATCGGCACCCTGGCGAAAAAATATTTCGGCGATATCGACGTGTCCGCCCCCAACTGATGCGTCCGCAGGCCCCGGAAAGCACTTTTCGGGGCAATATTCATACCAGAACGACAAACCCTGACAATACCTCCACACTTCCTCCATTTTTACCCGCGTTTTTTTGGCTAAACTGGGTATATCATTCTTATTTTATGCGGGAACGTGCGATTCTGATGCCTTGTCCGCATGATTACAGGTATAGCGATACATGAAGGGTAAACGCAATGGACGCTTATTGCTCCTGATAACGACACTGCTGATCCTCCTTATCGGCGCGTTTTTCATATGGCGGCATGTCCGGGAACAGCCCGCCGCCGAACCCACCGCCGCCGCCCGGCCGGGCGCGGCCCGCCCCGAGACCGGGCGGCGTGGCGGCCGCGCCGGGCGCCACGCGCAAACGCTGTCGCCGGTGCAGGCGGCCACCGCGCAGTCCCGATCGGTGCCGCGGTTTCTCACGGGCCTGGGCACGGTGACCGCCGCCGGCACCGTCACCGTAAGGAGCCGGGTGGACGGCCAGCTGATGGCGCTGCATTTCGCCGAGGGCCAATGGGTCAAGGCGGGGACGTTATTGGCGCAAATCGATCCGCGGCCGTTTGAGGTGGCGCTGCTGCAGGCCAAGGGGCAGTTGGCGAAGGACCAGGCGACGCTCGCCAACGCCCGGCAGGATATGGCGCGCTACCAGCAGTTGGTCAAAACCAGCCTGGTCTCCCGTCAGCAGCTCGACACCCAGCAATCATTGGTGCGCGAGGCCGAGGGCACTTTGCTGGTGGACCAGGCGGCGGTGGCCAGCGCCGAGCTGCAACTGGCCTACAGCCGCATTACCGCGCCGATGGACGGCCGGGTCGGCCTGCGCCAGGTGGATGTGGGTAATTTTATCACCAGCGGCGATACCACGGGCATCGTGGTGCTGACCCAGACGCGGCCGATCGATGTGCTCTTTACGCTGCCGGAAAGCGATATTCCAAGCGTTATCGCCGCGCAGAAAACCGGCAACGCGCCCCTGATTGAAGTGTGGGATCGCACCAATAAAACCAAGCTGACCGAGGGCGCGCTGCTCAGCCTGGACAATCAAATCGACGCCACCACCGGCACGGTAAGGCTTAAGGGCCGCTTTGCCAATGCCGACGACAGCCTGTTTCCCAATCAGTTCGTCAATATCCGCATGAAGGTCGACACCTTGCAAAACGCGGTGGTGATCCCCCCCGCCGCGGTACAGATGAGCAACGACGGCCATTTTGTCTGGGTCCTGAACGATGACGACCAGGTGAGCCAGCACCGGGTCACCACCGGCATGGAAGACAGCCAGCAGGTGGTGATCACCGCCGGCCTGCAGGCGGGGCAGCGGGTGGTTACCGACGGTCTTGACCGGCTGACCGAAGGGGTCAAGGTCGAGGTTATCGCCCCCGCCAGCACGCAGCCCGCCGCAGGCCCCCGCGCCCCCGCGCGCCGCGGGGAAAAATCCTGATGGAGTTGCTGCCGTCCAGCCATAGCGGCGGCCCCTCGCGCCTGTTTATCCTGCGGCCGGTCGCCACGACGCTGCTGATGATCGCCATCCTGCTGGCCGGTATCCTCGGCTACCGGACGCTGCCGGTGTCGGCGCTGCCCGAGGTGGATTATCCCACGATCCAGGTGGTGACGCTGTATCCCGGCGCCAGCCCGGACGTGGTCACCTCCGCCATCACCGCGCCGCTGGAGCGGCAGTTCGGCCAGATGTCGGGATTAAAGCAAATGGCGTCGCAAAGCTCGGGTGGCGCGTCGGTGGTTACGCTGCAGTTCCAACTGTCGCTGCCGCTTGACGTGGCGGAACAGGAAGTGCAGGCGGCCATCAATAACGCCACCAACCTGCTGCCGGACGATCTGCCCAATCCGCCGGTATACAGCAAGGTCAATCCCGCCGATCCGCCCATTATGACGCTTGCGGTCACGTCGACATCCATGTCGATGATCCAGGTGGAAGATATGGTGGAAACACGGGTGGCGCAGAAAATTTCCCAGGTCAGCGGCGTGGGGCTGGTCTCGATTTCCGGCGGCCAGCGCCCGGCGGTGCGGGTCAAGCTTAACGCCCCCGCCCTGGCGGCCTATGGCCTGGACAGTGAAAGCGTACGCACCGCCATCGACGCCGCCAACGTCAATTCCGCCAAGGGCAGCCTGGATGGCCCGCAGCGTTCGGTAACCCTGTCGGCCAACGATCAGATGAAATCCGCCGAGGATTACCGCCGGCTTATCGTCACCTGGCAAAACGGCGCGCCGGTGCGGCTGCGCGATGTGGCGACCATTGAACAGGGCGCCGAGAACAACCGCCTGGGCGCCTGGGCCAACCGTCAGCCGGCCATTGTCATGAATATCCAGCGCCAGCCCGGCGCCAATGTCATTACCACCGCCGACAGCATCCGCGCCCTGTTGCCTTCGTTAACCGCCAGCCTGCCGAAGTCGGTCACCGTCTCGCTGCTGGCCGACCGTACCGACAATATCCGCGCCTCGGTCAGCGATGTGCAGTTTGAACTGTTGCTGTCCATTGCGCTGGTGGTGATGGTGATTTACCTGTTCCTGCGCAATGCCGCTGCCACCATTATCCCCGCCGTGGCCGTGCCGCTGTCGCTGGTGGGCACCTTCGGGGTGATGTATCTGCTCGGATTTTCCGTCAATAACCTGACCCTGATGGCGCTGACCATCGCCACCGGTTTTGTGGTGGACGACGCCATCGTGGTGATCGAGAACATCTCCCGTTATATCGAACAGGGGGAAAAACCCCTGGCGGCGGCGCTGAAGGGCGCCGGCGAGATAGGCTTTACCATTATTTCCCTCACCGTGTCGTTGATCGCGGTGTTAATCCCGCTGCTGTTCATGGGCGATATCGTCGGGCGGCTGTTCCGGGAATTTGCGGTGACCCTGGCGATAGCCATCCTGATTTCGGCGGTGGTGTCCCTGACCCTGACGCCGATGATGTGCGCGCGCATGCTGAGCTACGAATCCCTGCGCCGGCAGAACCGCTTTACCCGCGCCAGCGAAAGGCTGTTCGAACAACTGGTGGCCGGCTACGGCCGCTGGCTGCGCAAAGTGCTGTTTCATCCCTGGCTGACGCTGTCGGTGGCGATTGCCATGCTGGCGCTGACCATTGTCCTGTATCTGGTTATCCCGAAAGGATTTTTCCCCACTCAGGACAACAGCGTGATCCAGGGCACGGTGCAGGCGGCGCAAAGCGTGTCGTTCAGCAATATGGCCCAGCGCCAGCAGGAGGTGCTGTCGGTCGTCATGCGCGATCCGGCGGTACAAAGCGTATCCTCGCTGATTGGCGTGGACGGCGCCAACGCCACGCTGAACAGCGGACGGCTGCAGATCAACCTCAAGCCGCTGGATAAGCGCCAGGACAGGATCGGCGTGGTGATCGAACGCCTACAGCGGGCCACCGCCGGCCTGACCGGCATCCAGCTTTACCTGCAGCCGGTGCAGGACCTGACCATCGATACCCAGCTCAGCCATACCCAGTATCAGTTTACCCTGCAGTCCCTGTCCCTGACCGATTTGGGTAAATGGATACCGCCGCTGCTCACCCGGTTGCAAAGCCTGCCTCAGCTGCGGGATGTCAGCAGCGATTTGCAGGATCGCGGCCTGGAAGCCTATATCAAGGTGGACCGGGACAGCGCCAGCCGCCTGGGCGTCAGCATGGCCGATGTGGCGAACGCGCTGTATAACGCCTTTGGCCAGCGCTTGGTTTCCACCATCTATACCCAGGCCAACCAATACCGCGTGGTGCTGGAGCAGGATACCGACACCCTTTCCGGGCTCGCGGCGCTCGACGATATCCGCATCAGGGGCGCCGACGGCAATATGGTGCCGCTAAGCGCCATCAGCAGCGTACAGCAGCGCCTGGGCGCCTTGTCCATCAACCATCTCGAGCAATTCCCCGCCGCCACCGTCTCGTTCAATCTCGCCCCCGGGTATTCGCTGGGCCAAGCGGTGCAGGCCATTACCCAGGCGGAACAGGATCTGGATGTGCCCGACTCCGTGGCCACCCGGTTCCAGGGCAGTACGCTGGCGTTCCAATCGGCGCTGGAGAGCACCGTATGGCTTATCGTGGCGGCCATCGTGGCGGTGTATATCGTGCTGGGCGTGCTGTATGAAAGCTTTATCCATCCGGTCACCATCCTGTCCACCCTGCCCACCGCCGGGGTGGGCGCGCTGCTGGCGCTGATCCTGTCCGGCCACGAGCTGGACGTGATAGCCATAATCGGCATTATCCTGCTGATCGGCATCGTCAAGAAAAACGCCATCATGATGATCGACTTTGCCCTGGCCGCCGAACGGGAAAAAGGCATGACGCCCTATGACGCCATTTTCCAGGCGTGCCTGCTGCGCTTTCGCCCGATCCTGATGACCACCCTTGCCGCGCTGTTCGGCGCCCTGCCGCTGATGTTCAGCACCGGGGTCGGGGCGGAGTTGCGCCGGCCGCTGGGAATTTGCATGGTGGGCGGGCTGGTGGTGAGCCAGGTGCTGACATTGTTCACCACCCCGGTGATCTATCTGCTGTTCGACCGTCTGTCGCGCCGCGGCCGGGCCGTTGTCGATAAGCCGGAAACGACATGAAATTCTTCGCCCTGTTTATCTACCGCCCGGTGGCCACGCTGCTGCTGACGCTGGCGATTGCCCTGTGCGGGGTGATAGGCTTTCGCCTGCTGCCGGTGGCGCCGCTGCCGCAGGTGGATTTTCCGGTGCTGCTGGTCACGGCGTCCCTGCCCGGCGCCTCCCCCGAGACCATGGCCTCGTCGGTGGCCACGCCGCTTGAGCGGGCGCTGGGCCATGTGGCCGGCGTCAACGAGATGACGTCCACCAGCGCCCTGGGCACCACGCGCATTATCCTGCAGTTTGATTTTGACCGCGATATCAACGGCGCCGCGCGCGATGTCCAGGCGGCGCTGAACGCGGCGCAAAGCCTGCTGCCCAGCGGCATGCCCAACCGGCCGCAGTACCGCAAGGTGAATCCGTCCGACGCGCCGATCGTGATCCTGACCCTGACCTCGGACACCTACAGCCAGGGCCAGCTTTACGATATCGCGTCCACCCAGCTGGCGCAGAATATTTCCCAGATGGACGGCGTCGGCAATGTCACGGTCGGCGGCGGCTCGCTGCCGGCGGTGCGGGTCGAGCTCAATCCCCAGGCGTTGTTCAACCAGGGCGTGTCGCTTGACGAAGTGCGCGAGGCCATCAGCCAGGCGAACGTGCGCCGCCCGCAGGGGGCGCTGGAGGACAACCAGTCCCGCTGGCAAATCCGCACCAACGACGCCCTGTCTACTGCGCGGGAATACCAGCCGCTGATTGTGCACTACCAAAACGGCGGCGTGGTGCGGCTGCAGGACGTGGCCGACGTGCGCGATGCGGTACAGGATGTGCGCAACGCCGGCATGGTCAACAGCAAGCCGGCCATTTTGATCGTGATTTTCCGCTCCCCCGACGCCAATATCATTTCCACGGTGCAAAGCATCCGGGCGGCCATCCCCGCCCTGCGCGCCTCGATACCGGCCGGCATCGAGATGAACGTGGCGCAGGATCGCTCGCCGACTATCCGCGCCTCCCTCGACGAAGTGGAACAGTCGCTGGTGATTGCGGTGGCGCTGGTGATCCTGGTGGTCCTGCTGTTCCTGCGCTCCTGGCGCGCGACGCTGATTCCGGCGCTGGCCGTGCCGGTGTCGCTGATCGGCACCTTCGCCGCCATGTACCTGTGCGGGTTCAGCCTGAATAATATCTCGCTGATGGCGCTGACCATCGCCACCGGTTTCGTGGTGGATGACGCCATCGTGGTGGTGGAGAATATCGCCCGTCACGTGGAATCCGGTATGAATCCCCTGGCGGCGTCCCTGCTGGGGGTGCGTGAAGTGGGTTTTACCGTACTGTCGATGAGCCTGTCCCTGGTGGCGGTATTTATTCCGCTGCTGCTGATGAGCGGCCTGCCGGGCCGGCTGTTCCGCGAGTTCGCCGTGACGCTGTCGGTGGCTATCATGATTTCCCTGGTGGTGTCGCTGACGCTCACGCCCATGCTTTGCGCCCGCCTGCTGGGCAGGGATACCGCGCGCGCCGCTAAAAAAACCGATCGGTTTACCGCCCTGCTGCTGCGGCTGCAGGGCGGCTACGCCCGTTCGCTGCGCTGGGTGCTTAATCATGCCGGCTGGGTGCTGGTGCTGTTTTTGGCCACCCTGGCGCTGAATGTATGGCTGTATATCGCCATACCCAAAACCCTGATGCCGGAGCAGGATACCGGGCGGATACAAGGGTTTATCCAGGCCGATCAGAGTATTTCCTTCCAGGCGATGCGCGGCAAGCTGCAGGACTTTATGAAAATCGTGGCGGCCGATCCGGCGGTGGACAATGTCACCGGGTATACCGGCGGCTCGCGCACCAATGCCGGCTCGATGTACATCTCCCTGAAGCCGTTATCCGAACGCCGGGAAAACTCGCAGGAAATTATCGCCCGCCTGCGCGCCAAGCTTGCCCGGGAGCCGGGCGCCGATCTGTATTTGTCGGCGGTGCAGGATATCCGCGTCGGCGGGCGGGAGTCCAACGCCGCCTACCAGTACACGCTGCTGGCGGACGATCTGGCGGATCTGCGCGCCTGGGAACCCAAGGTGCGCCTGGCGCTGGCGGCGCTGCCCGAACTGGCCGATGTGAACTCCGACCAGCAGGATAAAGGGGCGGAGCTGGGATTGATCTATAATCGCGACGTGCTGTCCAGCCTGGGTCTGGCGGTCTCGGACGTCAATAATCTGCTTAACAATGCGTTCGGCCAGCGCCAGATATCCACCATCTACCAGCCCCTGAATCAATATAAAGTGGTGATGGAAGTGGCGCCGGCCTATACCCAGGACCCCAGCGCGCTGGACCACATGTTTTTGATCAACAGCGCCGGCCAGCCGATCCCGCTGTCGGCGTTTGCCCAATGGCAACCGGCCAACGCCCCGCTGTCGGTTAACCACCAGGGACTGTCCGCTGCCTCGACCATCTCCTTTAACCTGCCGGAAGGCGTGGCGCTGTCCACCGCCTCCGGCGCCATCGAACGCGCCATGACGGAATTGGGCGTGCCCGCCAGCGTGCGCGGCACCTTCGCCGGCACGGCCAAGGTCTTCCAGCAGACCCAGCAATCCCAACTGTGGCTTATCATCGCCGCCATCGCCACGGTGTATATCGTGCTGGGGATCCTCTATGAAAGCTATGTTCATCCGCTGACCATCCTGTCCACCCTGCCCTCGGCGGGCATCGGCGCGCTGCTGGCCCTGGAGGCGTTCAGCGCCCCGTTCAGCCTGATTGCCATGATAGGCATCCTGCTGCTGATAGGCATCGTCAAAAAGAACGCCATTATGATGGTGGACTTCGCCCTGACCGCCCAGCGGCAAAGCGGCATCAGCGCGGCGGATGCCATTTTTCAGGCCTGCCAGCTGCGCTTTAGGCCCATTCTCATGACCACCCTGGCCGCGCTGTTCGGCGCGCTGCCGCTGGTGATCGGCAGCGGCGACGGCGCCGAGCTGCGCCAGCCCCTGGGCATTACCATCGTCGGCGGGCTGGTGGTCAGCCAGCTGATGACCCTGTACACCACGCCGGTGATTTATCTGTTTTTTGATAAATTGCGTCTGAAAGGGCGTCCGTCCCGCGCCGGCATCGTTATCCCCGAGCAAGAGTAACCGCGATATGCAATGGCATCCCTTTCATCATAACACCGCCCCCGCCGACCCCCGGCCCTCCGCTTCTGTGCACTGGCAGCTGTGGACGGTGGCCTTTGGCTTTTTTATGCAAACGCTGGACACCACCATCGTCAATACCGCCTTGCCCTCGATGGCCCATAGCCTGAAGGAAAACCCGCTGCATATGCATTCGGTTATCGTCTCCTATGTGCTGACGGTGGCGGTGATGCTGCCGGCCAGCGGCTGGCTGGCGGACCGGTTCGGGGTGAAAAAGGTTTTTTTCAGCGCCATCGTGCTGTTTACCCTGGGTTCCCTGCTGTGCGCGCGGGCCGGGTCGCTGCAGGAACTGGTGCTGTCACGGGTGGTGCAGGGCATCGGCGGCGCGATGATGGTGCCGGTGGGCCGCCTGACGGTGATGAAAATCGTGCCGCGTTCGCAGTATATGGCGGCGATGGCGTTTGTCACCATGCCGGGACAGATCGGGCCGCTGATCGGGCCCGCCCTGGGCGGCTTCCTGGTGCAATACGCCAGCTGGCACTGGATCTTCCTGATTAACCTGCCGGTGGGGATTGTCGGCGCCCTGATCACCTGGCTGCTGATGCCGAACTACAAAATGGAAACCCGCGGCTTTGATATCGGCGGATTTTTCCTGCTGGCGGTGGGCATGGCCACCATGACCCTGGGGCTGGAGGGCCATAAAGGGCTGAATATCCCCCCGGCGTATATCGCCGCCCTGATGCTGACCGGCCTGCTGGCGCTGTTGGGCTACTGGCTGCACGCCAGGCGCAATGAAAACGCGTTGTTTAACCTGCGGCTGTTTGAAACGCCCACCTTCGCCATCGGCCTGCTCGGCAGCCTGCTGGGCCGCATCGGCAGCGGCATGCTGCCATTTATGACGCCGCTGTTTTTACAGCTCGGCATGGGCTACACCCCTTTCCACGCCGGGCTGATGATGATCCCGATGGTGATAGGCAGCATGGGCACCAAACGCATTATCGTGCAGTTGGTCAACCGCGCCGGTTATCGGAACGTCCTGACCGGCGCCACGCTCGGGCTGGCGGCGGTGAGCCTGGTGTTTCCGCTGGTGGCGCTGGCGGGCTGGACTTACGTCATCCCGGTGGTACTGTTTTTCCAGGGGGTGGTTAACGCCATGCGTTTCACCTCGATGAACACCCTGACGCTCAAGGATCTGCCCGATCCGCTGGCCAGCGGCGGCAACAGCCTGTTGTCGATGGTGATGCAGCTGTCCATGAGCCTGGGCGTGACCACGGTGGGCATCCTGTTGGGCTTGTTTGCCGGCGGTCAGGCGCCGCTGGCGACAGGCGATATCCACGGCGTGTTTATCGCCACCTATTTATGCATGGCGGTGGTGATTGCCCTGCCGGCGCTGGTATTTATGCGCGTACCGCCGGACACCTCGCCCAATGGGCTATTATCCCAAAGCGACCCGAAGGGCCAATAAGGCGTAAGAAGATGAAATTCGGCATTACCGCAAAGCTGTTCCTCGCCATTTTCGCCACCTGCATGCTGGTGGTGATTACCATGCACTGGGGCGTGCGCGTCAGCTTTGAGCGCGGTTTTATCGATTATATTAAACGTAGCAATAACCAGCGCATCGAGCTGTTAAGCACCGCGCTGGCCGAACAGTACCAGCTGCACGGCGACTGGCGTTTCCTGCGCAATAACGATCGTTTTGTCTATCAGCTGCTGCGTTCCTTTGAACAAAACCTGGACGAGGGCAAGAACCTGCCGCCCCACGGCCTGCGCACCCAGATCTGGGTGGTGGACGCGCAGCGGCAAAAGCTGGTCGGGCCGGGCGGCCCCCTGCCGGATGAAGGCCCGCGCCGTGCGATCAACGTGAACGGCACCCTGGTCGGCTGGGTGATGTCGACGCCGGTCGAGCGCCTGACACGCGATGCGGATATCAATTTCGACGCCCAGCAGCGGCGCACCAGCTGGCTGATTGTCGCGCTGGCGGGACTGCTGGCGGCGGCGGTTACCTGGCTGACCGCGCGCGGCCTGCTGGCGCCGGTCAAACGGCTGGTGAGCGGGACCCATCAGCTGGCCGCCGGCAACTTTTCAACCCGGGTGGAGACCGGCACCCAGGATGAGCTGGGGCGGCTGGCCAATGACTTTAACCAACTGGCCATGTCGCTGGAAAAAAACGACGCCATGCGCCGCGCGTTCATGGCCGATATTTCCCACGAGCTGCGCACGCCGCTGTCGATACTGCGCGGCGAGCTGGAAGCGCTGCAGGACGGGGTGCGCCAGCCCACCGGCGAATCCCTCGCGTCCCTGCAGGCGGAGGTCGCCATCCTGACCAAGCTCGTGGATGATTTACATCAGCTTTCCCTCTCCGACTCAGGCGCGCTGGCCTATCGCAAGGACCGGGTGGACGCCATCCATATCCTGGCTATCGCCGCGGCCTCGTTTCGGGAACGTTTTGTGCTCAAAGGGCTGGACCTGACCCTGGCGCTGCCCGACAAGGCATGGATATTCGGCGATGCGGATCGCCTGACGCAGCTGTTCCTCAACCTGCTGGAAAACAGTTTGCGTTATACCGACGCCCCGGGCAGCGTGGCCGTCGAGGGATGGATACGGGAAGACAGCCTGACGCTGCGCTGGCGGGACAGCACGCCCGGGGTCGAGGATGACCAGCTTACGCAGATTTTTGAACGTTTCTACCGTACCGAGGGCTCACGCAATCGCGCCAGCGGCGGCTCGGGGCTCGGGCTGCCTATTTGCCAGAATATCGTCGAGGCGCACGGGGGACGCATATCGGCCGCGCATTCGGCTTCTGGCGGCCTGCAAATCACGGTACAATTACCCCTCGATCAACGGGCACCCAGGACTCTATGAGCGAACTCGACAGCGCGCCGCTAACCATCCTTATCGTCGAGGATGAGCCCAAGCTTGGGCAATTACTGGTGGATTACCTCCAGGCGGCGGATTATCGCACCCATTGGCTGACGCGGGGCGACGAAGTGGCCGACTATCTGCTGAAGACGCCGGCCGCGCTGGTGCTGCTGGATTTGATGCTGCCGGGCCGCGACGGCTTGTCGGTGTGCCGCGATATCCGGCGCTTTTCCGATGTGCCGATTATCATGATGACCGCCAAGACCGATGAGATCGACCGCCTGCTGGGCCTTGAAATCGGCGCGGATGATTATATCTGCAAACCTTACAGCCCGCGGGAAGTGGTGGCCCGGGTCAAGGCCATCATGCGCCGCTGCTATCGTCCGCAGGCCTGCGCGCCGCAGCCCAGTCCGTTAAAAATCGACGAGAACAGGTTCAAGGCCAGCTACCGCGATCTGGCGCTGGATTTAACCCCGGCGGAATTCCGCCTGCTGAAAATACTGGCCGGCGCGCCCGGCCAGGTCTTCTCGCGCGAAGCCCTGCTCAACCAGCTGTATGACGATTACCGCGTGGTGACCGACCGCACCATAGACAGCCATATCAAGAACTTACGCCGCAAGCTGGAAGCCCTGGCCGACGATGTGGTGTTTATCCGCGCCGTCTACGGCATGGGCTATCGCTGGGAAGCCGAGCCCGGAGATTTAATTTAACCGATTCAGCCACGGTGACAGCCGCGATCGTCTCCTATACTTCATTTAGCGCGAAGGCGCCGTGCAACGTTGAGGAGGAGCCGACATGGCAACCGTACATTATGAGCTGGAAAAAGTGAAGAACGGGCATTTCATATTCAAATTAAAGGGTAATAACGACGAAATCATTTTATCCAGCGCCACCTTTTGCAGCAAGGCGTCAGCGGAAAATGCCATTCGTTTCGCCCGTTACAATGCCCCCGACGAGAATAACTACGAGCTGAAAAGCAGCCGGGACCGGCATGCGTATTTTATTCTGCGGGGCGGCAATTATCAAATCCTCGGCCAAAGCGGTCCTTACAATTCCGAAACCGCCGCCCGACGAGGCATCAAAGCCGCGATGGAATGCGCCGCCACGAAAGAGATCATGGATTTGACGGCCTGATCCGTTCCGCCGGGGGCGCATCCGGTGTCCCCGTTGCGATGAATTAACCCTGCCTGTTAGCGGTTTTTGCTGATCTTTTCCCCGCCAGGGGCTAAAATCCCGTGCTGCACTGCCCCCGCAGGGGCAGCCTGACTTGACATCAGACGAGATTTATCATGTTTACTCCGGAATTACTCTCACCCGCCGGTTCGTTAAAAAATATGCGTTACGCTTTTGCCTACGGCGCCGACGCGGTCTATGCCGGCCAGCCGCGCTATAGCCTGCGGGTACGCAATAACGAATTCAACCACGAAAACCTGTCCGCGGGCATTCAGGAAGCCCATAGCCTGGGTAAGAAATTCTATGTGGTGGTGAATATCGCCCCGCACAACGCCAAGCTGAAAACCTTTATCCGCGATCTCACGCCGGTGGTCGAGATGGGTCCCGACGCGCTGATCATGTCCGATCCCGGCCTGATTATGCTGGTGCGCCAGGCGTTTCCGGCCATGCCCATCCATCTGTCGGTCCAGGCCAACGCGGTAAACTGGGCAACGGTAAAATTCTGGCAGCAGGCCGGACTGACCCGGGTGATCCTTTCCCGGGAACTGTCGCTGGAGGAGATTGCGGAAATCCGGGCGCAGGTACCGGAAATCGAGCTGGAAGTGTTTGTCCACGGCGCCCTGTGCATGGCCTATTCCGGCCGCTGCCTGCTGTCGGGATACCTCAATAAGCGCGACCCCAACCAGGGCGCCTGCACCAATGCCTGTCGCTGGGAATATAACGTGCAGGAGGGCAAGGAAGACGAGGTAGGCAATATCGTTCATCAGCATGAGCCGATCGCCGTTACCCAAGTTGAGCCGACGCTCGGCATCGGCGCGCCGACCGGCAAGGTGTTCATGCTGGAAGAGGCCCAGCGCCCCGGCGAATATATGAGCGCGTTCGAGGATGAACACGGCACCTATATCATGAATTCAAAGGATCTGCGCGCCGTCGCGCACGTGGAACGCCTGACGGCGATGGGCGTGCATTCCCTGAAAATAGAAGGCCGCACCAAATCTTTTTATTATTGCGCGCGCACCGCCCAGGTCTATCGCCGGGCGATTGACGACGCCGTAGCCGGCAAGCCGTTTGACGTCTCCCTGCTCAAAACGCTTGAGGGCCTGGCGCACCGGGGTTATACCGAAGGCTTCCTGCGCCGCCATGTCCATGAGGATCAGCAGAATTACGATTACGGTTATTCTGTTTCAGACCGCCAGCAGTTCGTCGGCGAATTTACCGGCGCCCGGCGCGACGGGCTGGCCGAAGTGGACGTGAAAAACAAATTCTCCCGCGGCGACAGCGTGGAACTGATGACCCCACAAGGCAATATCAGCTTTACCCTGGAACGCATCGTCACCGGCAAAGGCGCCGACGCCGACGTGGCGCCGGGCAACGGCCATAGGGTCTACCTGCCGATCCCGGAGGCTATCGACGTGCGCTTCGCCATATTGTTGCGAAACCTGCCGGGCACCACCACGCGTAATCCGCACGGCAGCGTCGCGGCGGCGGACACCACCGCGGGCTGATCGTTCAGAGAAATTCAGCATTGGTCATCCGGAAATTAGAATTGGGTCACAATACGTACCGGGGGCAAAGCGTATAATGCGCTTGCTGAATCAAAATGCAAAACAATGACCCAGCCTCACCAGGAACCACCTCTTTCGCCAGCTCATCCTCCCTTGAGCTGGCTTTTTATTTGGCGAAAAGCCCCTTCATGACGCATTATCATTTCTGTATGAAAACCCCTACTTCAAGGAAAGGCATTGATGCAATCAGCCATGGCAACCACTCCCGCCTCACTGCTTATCGTGAACGGCAAAAGCGCGGGTAACGAAGAGCTCAGACTGGCGGTGGAGCAGCAACGCGAAGCCGGTTTTCCGCTGCACGTGCGCGTTACCTGGGAGCATGGAGACGCGCAGCGCTACGTCGAGGAAGCCGTTCGCCTGCGGGTGGACACGGTCATCGCCGGCGGCGGCGATGGCACCATTAACGAAATCGCCAGCGCCCTGGCGCTGCTGCCGGCGGCGCGCCGCCCTTGCCTGGGTATCCTGCCGCTGGGCACCGCCAACGATTTTGCCCTCAGCTGCGCCATTCCCCAGGAGCTGGATAAAGCGCTGATGCTGGCCATTAACGGCAAGGCGGTGGATATCGACATCGCCCAGGTTAATCACGATCGTTATTTCATCAATATGGCCACCGGCGGCTTCGGCACCCGCATCACCGCCGAGACGCCGGCCAAGCTGAAATCCGCCCTGGGCGGCGCATCCTATTTTATCCATGGCCTGCTGCGCATGGATACCCTGAAAGCCGACAGCTGCGCAATCCGCGGCCCGGGCTTTAACTGGGCGGGCGAGGCGCTGGTTATCGGTATCGGCAACGGCCGCCAGGCCGGCGGCGGGCAGGCGCTTTGCCCGGACGCGCTGATCAACGACGGCCTGCTGCAGCTGCGCGTTTTCGCCTCGGAGGCGCTGCTGCCGATCCTCCTCAACAGCCTGACCAGCGATGAGCAAAACCCCCATGTCATCGCCGCTTCTCTGCCCTGGCTTGAAATCGAGGCGCCGCATGAGGTCACCTTCAACCTCGACGGTGAGCCGCTGAAGGGAAAAAAATTCCTGATTACCATCTTGCCGGCGGCGCTGGCATGCCGTCTGCCGCCCCTTTGTCCGCTGCTGGCCTAGGGGAACCGGCCATGTCGCCGCCAGTGATTTGATCTTACGCACATTTTCGACAGTCCGGGACGACACGCGCAAGAATTTGTATAACAACTTAGGGTAATCTATAGGCTATGTAGCTGTTTCAGGAAGTTATCATGCAAGCATTTTCACCCGCCCTGCCCGCGCCGCAAACGCTTTACTACAGCGCCGGGGAAGCCCATCCCCTGGAGACGCTGACGGAAAAAAGCCTGTGCGGCATGGTCGAGGATATGAAAGTCACCCAGAGTGACAAAGAACATTATATTACCGGCTGGATGGGGTCCCACAGCGTGGTGGTTATCCATAACTACCGCGAAAAGCGCGGCACCTCCAACGGTTTTGTGTTGACCAAAGAGAACCAGTACCGGCTCAGCGTGCAATCCATTGAGTTCCGCATCCCGAAATTAATCCTTTGGCTGTCGCTGCGCCGCAATCCGCGCACCATGACGCTGATTACCTACAATACGCTGGGCGATATGGTCAGCCCGCTGATGCAGTTTCGCAATATGACCGATAAGCCGGTCAAGCGCATGCTGGAGCAGGACTGGCAGGCGCTTAACGACTATATCGGCATGGCCTGCTGGCAGTTGGAAAACGGCAATCCGCTGTGGCATCAGCTGCTGCAGACGTTAACGCCCGACCAGCTATCAGGCTTGATCAACGCGCCGGTGTTCAGCGAAAAACGACTGCAAAAAGACGGCGAGTACGAAGGTTTCTGGGCCGGGAATGTCTTTATCGGCCGCTGTCTCGGCCCTTATCCGGCGCTGCAATTATTATGGCGCGATGAAGACAACCAGATGCAGCCGGGGTATATCTATACGGCGGTACCGGAATACCGGGGCGGCACTCCCCTGCCGTCATTGCGCATCCGCCCGCACCGCGGCGAGAACAGTTATTTGCTCAACGCCTTCGACGCCCGGCATCTGCACGACGCCCGCTCGCTGCTTAACTTTGCCCAGGGCATTCTCACCGGAATGTCACCACCACTGGTGGAAATGATGGACCGGCCCGATCCCCTGCCCGACCTGTAGATCATCCGCATGCAGCAGCGCCTGCTGCAGCCAGGCTTTGGCCGCCGCGAGCGTTTGCGCCCAGTCGTCATGCAGCGGACGCAGGGCCGCCAGCGCGGCGGAGAGCGTGCAACCGGTGCCATGGGTATGCCGGGTGTTCACCCTGACGGCGTCGAAACGCCGTTCGTCCGTGGCGGTGATAAGCCAGTCGGGACTGGAGTCGCCATGCAGGTGGCCGCCCTTCATCACCACCGCCTGGCAGCCGTAGGCCAGGAGTTCCCGGCCCTGCCGGCGCATTTCCTCCTCGCTGGCGGCGGCGCGGCAGCCCAGCAGCGCCGCCGCTTCCGGCAAATTAGGGGTGATGATGGACGCCAGCGGCAATAAGACATCCCGCACGGCGCTCACGGCATCCGGCGACAGCAGGAAATCGCCGCTTTTCGCCACCATCACGGTATCGAGCACCACATAGGGTATGGGATATTGCCGCAGTTTTGCCGCCACCGTCCGCACGATGTCCGCCTGCCCGAGCATGCCGATTTTAGCGCTGTCGATACGCAGGTCACCGAGCACGGAATCCAGCTGGGCGGCGACGAATTCAGCGCTGATAGGATAGATGGACTGCACGCCGCGGGTATTTTGCGCCACCAGCGCGGTGATGACCGTGGCGCCATAGGCGCCAAGCGCCGAGAAGGTTTTTAAATCAGCCTGGATACCGGCGCCGCCGCTGGGATCGGTGCCGGCGATACTGAGCAGGTTATGGCAGCGCTTCATTGTATATCCTCCTCCTGCAGGCCGTACAGCCGGTCGAGGAAGCCGACGGCAAAGCTGCCCGGACCCGCCGCGTCCCGGGCGGTTAACCGCCCGGCCCGCGCCATGATCCTGCAGGCGGCGGCCAGATGCTGCAACCGATCGCCCGGCAGGGCGCAAAACGCCGCCGCCACGGCCGATAAGGCGCAGCCGGTACCGGTGACGCGCGTCATCATGGCGTCGCCGTCGGTTACGGACCAGACCCGATCGCCGTCGGTGATAAAATCCACCCGGCCGGTAACCGCGACCAGGGTGCCATAGTCCGCGGCCAGCTGGCGGGCAAAAGGCAGGGCGTAGCGGGAGTCGTCGGCGCTGTCCACGCCGCGGCCCAGGGCCGGCTGCCCGGCCAGCGCCAGGATTTCCGAGGCATTGGCGCGAATGGCGGCGGGTTTTAACGTCAATATGCCCCGGGCAAATTCAGTACGGAAGGTTAATGCGCCCACGGCCACCGGATCCAGCACCCATGGCGTGCCGGCCTGATTGGCCGACGTAATGGCGGCCATCATCGCCTCGGCCCGCGGCGCGGTCAGCGTGCCGATATTCACCAGCAGCGCATCGGCCATGGCGGCGAACTGAACCGCCTCACGGGGTTCGATCACCATGGCCGGGGCGGCGCCGACGGCCAGGAGCGCATTGGCGGTAAACGCCTGTACCACGTCATTGGTCATACAATGGACTAATGGCTTGCGCTGGCGCAGCAGGGTAAGGGAAGACGCGGCGGCTAAGCCGGGCAGTTCGGCAGGTTCGGTAATCATAGCGCTCCCAGCCGGCGCTGAGGAAGACGGACCCGGCGGGACAACAGGCCGTGACTTCCCTACGCTGGCATTATCCAGATCAGGTCATACGGGTAAAATCTCAGTCCGGCGCACAGCGGCGGACACCCCGAGTCAAGTGGCATGATTATCCGGCGGGCGGGAGAAAAGATCAATGGTGAGTTTGCCGGCGGAGCCTGGTCCCTCCGCCGGCGTCGATCTCATAAACACAATTATCAGCAGACTTAATAATAAGGCTATGAGCAGGGCCGCTGGGGACTGACCAACATCCGGCCGTAACAAACGTCCCCGCAGAATTGCGCACCCGTGGCACCGGTGGGCGTCAACCACCACTGCGCACTGTCCCCGGCCCCCTCCAGGCGGGCAAATCCCGCCTCGGCCAGCGCGCTTAACCGCCCGGCCAGCCAGGGATCGTCTTTTATCGGCGGGGAAAAGCGCCAACGGGGCTCAGCATGACAAAACATTGGCTTATTATTCATGAGATCGATTAAAATTATTTTATGGAGATGCTCAGAGGAATATGCCGTTAATGAAAACAAAGCTAATAAATTAAAAAGACAGAATCTAATCATGCCTACCTTCAACAGCCAGAAGAATCACCGGGCAATGATAGCATCAAATTTCTCGCGGCAACGCCTGCATCTTAAACACTATATAAATGATTGCAAATATATTGGCAACGCTGTCCATTTTAAGCCGACAGCATAATAAAACTCCCACAGATGGACAGGGTTGTGATCACGTTGCGCGAAATGATAAATGGATAGTTAACCAAATAATTTAAGTTCCGTGGCCCGGCTGATGGCATGTTTTGCATTCGTAACGCCTAGCTTATCAATAATATTTCTGATATGAAATTTTACCGTTCCCTCGCGTATTGCCAGGATGGTCGCGACCTCGCCATAGGTTTTTCCGACACTGGCCCAGAATAATACTTCTTTTTCCCGGGGAGACAGCGCCTGGACGTGTGATCTCTCGCCATGGGACGTGGCGTTGGGCAACGTATTTTGCATAAAGTTCAATACCTTATCATGAGTGCTAATCAGCAGCATCTGCAGTCTTTCTTTGTTTTGCTCAATAAAATGATAAAAGTCCTCCTTTCCCTGGCGGTTGCTGATGCTTAATGTAGCCAGGTTGTTATCGCAATCATGCAACGTAAAAGTGTAGCCGCTGTCAAGCCGGTAATATTTTGACAGCCTGAAAAAGCTATGCTCTTGTATTATCGACGGATTATCAGGCCAAAAAAAAGGGGTGAATTTCCGGCAGGCGATGAGCATCACCGGGTCGATTTTTTGATAACCGTAACTGCGGTATTGATTCAGCCAGCCGCTGGGGTAGTCGGATATTATATAGGCTGGGAAGTTATCGCTTTTATTCATCATAAAGTAGGCAAAACAGAACGCGTTGGCGTTCTTGAATATCTGCTGAAGATAAAGTTTGATTTCTATTTTCATCGTTTGGATAAAGAAATCTTGATTATTCTCTAAGGGTTTTTCCATAAAATATGCCTGCCATATTAACTAACACTCATCATTTATTATCCATAAGGGGTAATAAAGAGCAGTTTCAACATGTAATACCGGTGGGATTTTGGATAATATAAGAGGCAGGCTATGGATGCAACCTCTAACAGTTTTATCAATCATTGCGGCGCTAATGACTGCCGCCCAGGGCTTGCGCTACCCTCATACCGGTGTTTAAGACGGTTTATCCTCAGCGGCATCCCGCGTTTATATTAATCTAGTTTAAGCTTCAGCTAGATGCGACCGGATAATAATCGCGATCGCCTGCCGGCGGACCGCACCGCGCCGGCACCGCATCCTATACCGCCTGGAAATAATAAGCACAATATTATTTATTCCATCTATAAGTTAAACTTGATACTGAGAAGGTAACAAATCAATAAGTTAACTAAGGTTTCAGATGAAAAAAGAGGATGTGGTTGTCAGGGATTACCGGGAAGCGGATCGTCCTTTTCTGCGTACTCTCTATCTGTCGGCACGCAAGGCCGGCTGGACCTGGCTTGATAACCGGCAGTGGCGGCTGGAGGATTTTGACGGCGCCACGTTCGATGAAAAGATCATCGTCGCCGAAATACAGGGCCATATTGCCGGTTTTGCCTCGCTTTGGCTGCCGGACAGCTTTTTGCATAATTTGTTTGTCGATCCTGCCTGGCAGCGCCGCGGGGTAGCCACCGCGCTGCTGACGGCGTGCTATCCGCTCTGCCGCGGCACCATGGCGCTTAAATGCCTGCAGGAGAATGTGGGCGCGCAGCAATTCTATCTGCGTCACGGCTGGACGATTATCTCATCCGGTGTTTCCGAGCACGGCAAATATTATCTGATGCACCGCAGGATACGGCAGCAGTAGCCAGGCGCGCCCGCGCCGCGTTTTCGTGGCCGCTGCCCCCGTCTTGGGGTTACAGGACGATGCGCGGGCGTCTGTTGCCGTGACGATTTATTCTTCCGTGCGGCTTTTCCTGGCGGCCATGTATGTGCATAATACACATATTATCCATTTGAACCCGGTTGCCATCGGGGATGGCCGGATTCGCGCCCAGGGGTGAAACGGAATGAAAGCAGCGATCGTAACAACGGCGGGCCAGCCCCCCGTCTACGGAGACTTCAGTGAACCAGCGCCCGCGCCGGGCAAAAGCCTGATCCGCGTCAGCGCGTCGTCGCTGAGCCACATCACCAGGAATCGCGCGTCGGGCGCGCATTACAGCGCCGACAGCGCGCTGCCGTTTATTCCCGGCATCGATGGCACCGGCATCACGCAAGACGGCCGGCGCGTCTATTTTCTGTTGCCGGAGCAGCCTTACGGCGCCATGGCCGAGCAATGCCTGGTGGACGCGGGCCATTGCATCGCCCTGCCGGACGACCTGGACGAGGTTTCCGCCGCCGCCATGGCCATACCGGGCATGTCGTCATGGGCGGCCCTGGTGGAACGCGCCCGGCTGCGCGGGGGTGAAACGGTGCTGATTAACGGCGCCGCCGGCACGTCCGGCCGCCTGGCAATCCAGATTGCCCGGCATCTCGGCGCCGGGAAAATCATTGCGACGGGACGCCGGACCGCATCGTTCGGCGATCTCCGCCGTCTTGGCGCCGACGTGACGATTCCGCTGGTCCAGGATTTGAACGCCCAGGAGCAGGCCTTTACGCACGAATTTCGCCAGGGCGTCGATATCGTGCTGGATTATTTATGGGGGGTTAGCGCGCAAACGCTGGCTATAGCCGCCGCCAAGGCCGGTCCTGAGGGCGTGCCGATTCGTTTTGTGCAAATCGGCTCGTTAAGCGGGGCCGATATCACCCTGCCGGGGGCGGCGCTGCGGTCGTCCGCGTTGCAGTTGATGGGCAGCGGCATCGGCAGCGTGCCGTTTCCGCGCATGCTGGCGGCCATCCAGGGCGTGCTGGCGGCGGCCCCGGAGGCCGGTTTTGCCATCGCGGCGCAATCCATGCCGCTGGCGGAGGTCGCGCGGGCCTGGGCCGCTGATAACGACGGCGCGCGCATCGTATTGCGGCCCTGAAAGCCCGTTCAGGGTCATTGCCGAACCTGTTAGTCGATATACCCGTATAACGTCACTACTTTACCCATACGGCCGGAAAGCCGATAGTAGCTCTTCGCCCATACCTCTCTGGAGAAGCTATCATGCGTGTCTTTGTTACCGGCGCTACGGGGTTTATCGGCTCCGCCATTGTCAGGGAACTGATCGCCGCCGGCCATCAGGTGCTCGGTCTCGCCCGTTCGGAGGCCTCCGCCGGGTCGCTTATCGCCGCCGGCGCCCAGGCGCATCGCGGCAGCCTGGAAGATCTGGACAGCCTGCGCGCCGGGGCGTCCCTGTCCGACGGCGTCATTCATACCGCCTTTATCCACGAATTCACCAAAATGAAGGAAAATTGCGCGATAGACCGGCGCGCCATCGAGGCGCTCGGCGCCGCGGTCTCCGGCAGCGGCCGCCCCCTGGTGGTCACCTCCGCCACCGGGTTGATGTCGCTCGGCCGTAGCGCCACCGAGGACGATGTCCCGGCGGCCGGCCCCGATGCGATACCCCGGGTCGCCTCGGATAACGCGGTGGCCGCGCTGGCGGCGCAGGGCGTGCGCGTCTCGCTGGTACGCCTGCCGCCTTCGGTCCATGGTGAGGGCGATCATGGCTTTGTGCCGCTGCTGATCGGCATCGCGCGCGAACGGGGCGTTTCAGCGTATGTGGACGAGGGCCTTAATCTTTGGCCCGCCGTGCACCGGCTCGACGCGGCGCGTTTGTTCCGGCTGGTGCTTGAACAAGGCGCTGCGGGCGCCCGCTATCATGCCGTCGCAGAAGAAGGGGTGCCGTTTCGCGCGATCGCCGAGGTTATCGGCCGCCGCCTGGGCCTGCCGGTCGTCGCCAAGACCGCCGGTGAAGCCGCCGCACACTTCGGTTGGTTCGCGCACTTCGCCGCGCTTAACAGCCCGGCCCTGAGCCGGCAGACCCGCGAACAGCTGGGCTGGCGGCCGGAGCAGCCTGGACTGATTGCCGATCTCGACCACCCACGCTATTTTTCCTGACCGGCACGGCGGTTTTCGGCCGGTGATCAGGAAGAAGCCGGTATGTTTTGGGCTTCGCCGGCGAGCAGATGGCGCCTGGCGCTCGCCATAATCTCATCCGCGAGCGCCTGCCCTTTTGTGGCCCGGGCCAGTACCAGCGCCCCGACCAGGGTGGCCATCTCAGCCAGTGCGGCTTCCCGCGCAGCGCCGGCATCGCCCTCTTCCCGCCCATCGGCAAGCAGGGCAATCAGTTTTTCCAGCCCCTGGAGAAACGCCAGGCGCACGGGCTTGTCTTGCGGCTCACGGGCGACATCGGTGGCCAAGGCGGCCAGCGGGCACCCCGTTGCCACCGCCGTCAGGTTCTGCGGCGCGAGATATCCCTCAATCAGCGCGGCGTGCGCCGCGGCGGGGTCCCCGGTTCCGTCCATGCGCGCATGCCAGCGCTCAACCGAATCCCCGAAGGCCTTGGCGCAGGCAATGGCGGCCAGTTCATCCTTCGACGCAAAATGCCCGTAGAACCCGCCATGCGTCAAGCCCACCGCGCCCATCAGATCGGCGACGCTGACGCGCAGGCCCTGTTCACGGAACAAACGTGACGAGGCGTCTACAATGGCGACGCGGTTGCGTTCGGTTTCGGCTCTTGATACCCGCGGCATGGCAACTCCCACTATGGCATATACATTATCAGCATCATCTATTATAGCCCTGGCAGCTATCCGGCGCTACACTGTTTGCCCCTGCCCGCGTGTTTCACTGTGAAGGAGAGAGCCCATGCCTTATCTGCAACTTGATGTAAACGGCCATTATGCCACGCCGGATAAGCAGCGCCTGGCCGCCAAACTCTGCGCCACCTATGCCGATATGATGTCCGTCGATATCCGGCGTATCAGCATCGCCATCCGGGAATTGGGCGCAGGCGGCGTCTGGCGTATTACGGCGGCCGATAGCGCGCCGGAGCCGGTTTCGGTGCTGATGCTGGACATCCGCAAAGGCCGGTCGGCCGACCAGCGCATGGCGGTGGCCAAGGCGCTTTGCGCGCACTGTGTCGAAATACTGGGACTGCGCGCGGATCGGCTCAACGTCGAGTTTACCCAGCATGACGGCGACGAGATGTATCACCCGCAGCTGGGCGGCTACAGCCCGGATTGGGAGCCAGGCCAACGCTAGGCGGCAGACAATTTGTCGGCGCTATTGCGCAGCGCCCGCGCAAAGACGCGCCAGAACGCCTGGGGATATTGCGGCGAAGGCTTTCCGCAAGCTGGCGCCGTTGGCCGGGCGCTACATTTCCATAACGATCTTGCCGAAAGCGCCGCGGTCGAGATGATCGAGCGCCGCGGCAAGATCAGCCAGCGGATAGCGGGTATCGATCACCGGTTTCAGGCCCGTCCGGTCGACGGCCCGGACCAGATCCTCCAGCGCGCGGCGATGGCCGGTGCCTATACCCTGGATGCTGACATCCTTAAGCATCAGCGGCATGGCCTGAGCCGACACCTCGAACCCCTCCAGCGCGCCAATCTGATAGATGCGCCCGCCGACAGCCGCCGTCTGGACGGCCTTGCCGAGGTGCGGTCCGCCGACCAGCTCGAGAATATGATCGGCGCCGCGGTCGCCGGTGATGCGCAGTACCGCGTCCACCCAATCTGCGTGCCGGCGATCGATGCCATGATCCGCGCCCAGCGCCATGGCGCGCGCCAGCTTGTCGGCACTGGCGGAGACAATGGCTTCGGCCCCATGCGCCTTGGCGATCTGCAGGCCGAACAGCGCAACGCCGCCCGTTCCCTCGATCAGCACCGTCTCGCCGGCGCGCAGGCGGCCGCGCTCGACAAGCGCGAACCAGGCGGTAAGCCCGGCGCAGGGCAATGTACTGGCTTGCGCATCATCCAGCGTATGCGGCGCCCGCACGAACCAGTCTTCCGGGAACGCCACATAGTCCGCCAGCACGCCGGGATAAAAACCGCCCAGGGTACGATAGGACGGTGTGCGGGCGTCACCGCGCCGGACGCCGTCGATCCAGCCGGGCGTGAAGGTCGAGATGACGCGCTCGCCGGTGCTGAAGCGGGCGGCATCCGCGCCCGCGGCGATCACCGTTCCCGCGAGATCGGAACCGGGGGTGAAGGGAAATGCGATGGGTAAACCCCGGCCGCTTTCGGTTACCATCTTGTCGCGATAATTGAGCGAGACGGCGGCCACCTTCACCAGGACTTCGCCCCGCCCCGGCGCCGGAATCGGCACCTCCCGCAGCGCCAGCCGGTCCCGGCCTATGGCGTCCATCTCCCAACGTCTCATGGTTTTTGTCATCACGTACTCCGTTGCATCTTGGCGGAAAGGGCGTCCCGCGCGATCATCCGCCCGGCAGAGGCCCTTGAGGTTAGGGTCCGCACAGTATCGCATCCTGGATAGTGCATGATAATGCGCTATAATCGGCACAATCTGTTGAATGTGAGGCAACTGTATGAAAGGCGCGGAATTCGCCGAGCTGCTGGCTTTTATGGCCGTCGCGGAAGAAAGAAGCTTCCGTCGCGCCGCCCGGCGGCTGGGCCTGTCGCCCTCCGCCCTCAGCCACACCATCCGCTCGCTTGAGGAGCGCCTGGGCGCCAGGTTGCTTAACCGCACTACCCGCAGCGTGGCGCCAACCCAAGCCGGCAGCGACCTGGCCAATCGCCTGCGCCCCGCGGTCGCCGATATGGAGGGGGCCGTCAGGGACGTCGGCGCCTGCCAGCTGCAGCCGCGCGGCGTGGTGCGCGTGAACCTGCCGCGTATTGCCGCCCGCCTGGTGGTGACGCCTGTCCTGGCGGCGTTCCAGGCGCTTTATCCTGACGTATGGCTTGACCTGGTGATTGATGACAGCCTTACCGATGTCGTGGCCAGGGGGTTTGACGCGGGGATCCGTTCGGGGGAGCTGGTGCAGCAGGATATGGTGGCGGTCAGGCTGACGCCGGACCTGAAGATGGCGGTCGTCGGGTCACCCGCCTATTTCGCTGGCCGAACGGCGCCCCTGGCGCCACGGGAGCTGCGCGATCACCGGTGCGTCACCTACCGCTGGCACGAGACCGGCGCGCTGTACCGCTGGAGCTTCCAGGGTCCGGACGGCTCCCTGGCCGTCGACGTCGACAGCGCCATTACCGCCAACGACACGGATCTGCTCCTTGCGGCGGCGCTGCAAGGCGCCGGCCTCGCGTTCCTGCCCGAAAGCTTTGTTGCGCCCTATATTGACCGCGGGGAGCTGATCCATGTATTGGAAGAATGGTGCAAACCCTTTCCGGGCTTTTATCTCTATTATCCCAACAAGCCCCATATGCCGGCGGCGCTCAGGGCGTTCGTCGACTTTATCAAGCTGCCGATCCCCTCGCTTGGCGCGCGGGTTTAGCGCGCCAGGGCGTCCTGCCCGGCTATGTCGTTAAAGATCCGCCATGCCGCCTGGGCGCGCTCAGCATTCGGATAGTTGCGGTTGGCCAGCATCACGATGCCCATTTTTTTCTCGGGGATAAAGGCCACATAGGCGCCAAAGCCGTTGGTGGCGCCGGTTTTATTCAGGAAAACGGCCTGATTGGGCGGCGTGGGAGGGGTATGGATTGTTACCGGCTGGATAGCATACGTCATATCATCCGCATTCCCGTCGATAACCGTCTGCAGCGCCACCGGCCAGGGGTATTGCTCCCAAATCATATCCTGGGTGTATTTCGTGGTTGAGAAATAGCCGCGATGGGTTGCGGTCACGGCTTGCTGCACAGGCGATCCCTCGCCATTGCCCAGCATATTGGCGTCGACAAAGCGGATCATATCGGCGGCGGTGGATTTTACGCCATAGGCCTCTTCGCCCAGCAGGCCGGGAGTGACGCGTACCGGCTTATTCTGCTTATCATACCCCCAGGCATAGTTTTTCATCTCCTGTTCCGGCACGGTAATCCAGGTATGGCGCATGTCCAGCCCCGGCAGGATGACGTCCCGCAGCAGATTAGCATAGGTTCCTCCCATTGCCCGGGCGGAGATAAGTCCCAGGACGCCGATACTGATATTGGAATAAGAGCGCCCCTGCCCGGCGCCCTGCGCGGAACGCCAGGCGCGCAGGTAGTCCATCAGCCGCGCCTCGCTGGTTACGGCATCGGGAACCTGCAGCGGCAGCCCGCCGCTGGTATGGGTGGCCAAATTGATAAGCGTCAGGTTGCCGAAAGGGGTATCCCGCAAGACGGGCAGGTATTGCCCGACCTTGTCGGATAAGGCCAATTTATTGTGCTGTGCGGCATAGGCGGCCAGCGCCACGTTAAACGTTTTACTCACCGACCCGAGCTCAAACAGGGTATCGGACGTCACTTTTTTTGCCGGTGCCCGTTGCGCCAGCCCGTAGTTATAGAAATAGTGCCTGCCGTCCACCGTAAGGGCCACGGCCATGCCGGGAATCTGGTGCTTTTTCATCATCGGCAGGATGGCGCGATCGACGTCGGCGCGATAGGCATCCGGCGCTGCGTCGGCAGCCCGGACGCTTAGGGTGATGGCAAGCAGGGACAGGGCGATAAAGGGAAATGGCTTTGTTTTATACATAAAACGCTCATTACGATGGATGATAGGCACTGGTGCAGTCATTAACCTGTATGACGGTTAAAACAGCGTGGGTGCATGCGATGTTGTCTTCGCCAACGGATAACATGATCATCTCCACTGATTCAATATCTGATAAACCGGCCATGATTAGGTCGTATTTGCCCGCCGCGAATCCGCTGCTTAATGTCAAAAATACCCCCGCCGGGTACCGCCGCTCAGCGGCAAAATACGATGCCTACCCTTTATTGCCCGGTAATGCCGATGCCTTAGAAGATAACCCGCGCGCGCTATGCATCGGCCTGATTGTCGGACGCAGAGCGTTCAAGATCGTGCGCAAACCGGCACGCCAGCCGCACCAGTTCGTCAAATTCCGCCGGATCCCAATGCGAAAAAATCGCCCGTCCCCTCCGCTCCCGCGCGGCATCCACGGCATCGGTCATTAATTTTCCCTTCGGCGTTACCTCCGCTTCCCGCAGGCGGCGATCGATCATCCCGGGCCGACGCGTCACCAAACCCAGGCTCTCAAGCTTGGCAACCTGGCGGCTGACCGTGGTGTGGTCGCGCCCGACGCGATCGGCAAGGCCCACCACGCCGATGGGTCCGAGACGCTCTATCAATACGAGCAGTGGAAACAAGGCCCGATCGAGCGCAATGCCGGCCTCCCGTACCATGGCTTCATCGTTCTGCGGACGGTTCATCACGCTCACGATCCCCAGCAGCGCCCCGTGCAACGCCCGGAGCTGTTCAGAAATTTGTTTATCCCGCACTCTTTTTCCCGTTGATATAGCCCGATGCCTATTCTGTGCATATTACACAGACAGGATCGGATCGCGATAGCGAATTCAGCGGCTGAGCCATTCCCTTGCCGGAAATTAATCAATCAATCAACCACCACGATTGAGTATACTGACGTCCTACACCATCGCATCAGAAAGGCCGCCATGATTTTTGAACCTGACGAAGCAGATCGCCGCCTGCGCAATGAAACCGAACACATCCGTGCCGGGCTTGCACGCCGGATCACGGCCTTTGTCGGGGACGGCGAGGAACGCGCCACGACTCTGCCCGGCCTGAGCTTTGCACAGGTCAGGGAGCCGAGACCGCCGACGTCCTATCTCTATGAGCCGAGCCTTTCCATGATTATTCGCGGCAGGAAGCGCGTTCAGCTCGGCAATACCACCTACCTCTATGACGAGTCCCGCTTCCTGCTGACCGCGGTCAATCTTCCTACCGTGACCGAGGTGCTGGAGGCCAGCCCCGCGGTCCCCTATGTCTCGTTGCTGATGAGGCTGGATCTTCAGGCGGCGCGGCAAATCATCGCCGACGTGGATACGCACGCATCGAACGCGCCTGTGGCGGGAACGGCCATGGCAACCGGTCCCGCCACCCCTGAGCTTTTCAATGCCGTGACGCGTCTGGTCGATCTGCTCGACAAGCCTCGGGATCTTCCCCATCTGGGTGCGCTTATCCAGCGGGAGATCATCTATCGCATCCTCACCAGTTCGGCGGGGACGCGTTTTCGGGAAACCGTCTTACTCGGTACGCAAAGTCAACGAACCGCCAAGGCGATCGCCTGGCTGCGGGAAAACTATACGCAACCACTGCGCGTCGAGAACCTGGCGGAACTGGCCGCCATGGGCGTCTCCACGCTGCACCATCACTTCCGGGCCATGACCGCGATGAGTCCCTTGCAATATCAAAAGCATCTGCGGCTGCATGAAGCCCGGCGCATTCTCCTGGGAGAAAATATCGATGCCGGCACCGCGGCGATCCGGGTCGGCTACGAAAGCGTCACGCAGTTCAACCGCGAGTACCGGCGCATGTTCGGCGCGCCGCCCATTCGCGACGTCACGTCATTACGGACGGCCAGGGCGAGATGAACCGCGCAGGGCCCGCCCTCCCGTTACTGGCGGGCCAATAGGTAATTTAAAGGCGATAACCGGGGCCTAGGCGCGGGCTGTTTTTTAATGTGAGGACCGGCTGTAAACCATAATCCGTGCGCACGGGTAAACGCCGGTACGCCGAAGGCGTGATATGGAAATTTTTTTTAAACGCCCGGGTCAGGGCCGAATGATCGTCGAATTGGTATTTATGGGCGATGTCCTTGATGGTGATTGCCGACTGGCGCAACTCCTCGGCCGCACGGGTCAACCTTCTTTTGCGGGTGTAGGTGGCAAGGGAATACCCGGTGAGCTTTTTGAACAATCGCTGTAAATACCATTTGCTGTAGCCGGACTTGGCGGAGAGTATCCCCACATTCAGCGGCGCCTCAAGATTGCTTTCAATCCATATCAACAAATCATCCAAAATATTCTCATGGTACATAATGACTCCCAGGTTAAGATCGTTCTTTTCCACCCGGTTCCCTTTACAGGCACGGTAAGGCGGCAAGGTATGTTATGGCTTACCGGCTTACCACCCACTTACTGTCGCGCACCAGAACTCGAAGCGGCGAACGGATGGCACTGAAATACTTGCGGCCATTTCCCCTTTGATTTGCGCCGCGACCGCCTCTGGTGGATGAGCTGAGGCAACGCTTATGCTGCCTGGCCTCAAGTGGCGCGTCGCAATGAATCAGGCGGCAGGCCGCCGAAGCGTAACCGGCCCTTTGGCACCTTTGGCGACGACGAGATGCGGCTGGCCCTGTCATGCTGGATCCATTGCCGCCCCCGTTGTGCCAATCAGCGGACAATGCTACCGGCTAAGCGGCACGTTAAACATGATCCCGTTACCGCGGATAATCCCGGGCAACAACGCGCGATACGTTGGGAGGCCGTGTTACGTTGCCGTAAAGGATCGCAATTCTGTCGGCGTTGACATCAAGCTACAAACAAGAGGTTGGAACAATGTTGCTGTATCAATTTCGCATGGGCACAAACCCGCGGCGAGTCATCATCTATCTCGCGGAGAAAGGGATCGACATCCCACGCTACGAACTCGATTACGCGAACGGCGAGCATCGCTCCGTTCGCTACCTGGGCATCAATCCGTCGGGCAGGGCCCCGACCCTGGTAACCGATACCGGCCTTGCGATCACTGATTCGGCGGCGATCGTCGAATACCTGGAGGAACGCTTTCCGGACAGGCCGATGATAGGTTCCGACCCTCTCTCACGGGCACGCGTGCGCTCGCTTGAAAGGCTGGGCAGCGATCTGGTCGCCCGGGGCCAGTTGTGGCTCTGGAACCAGACCAACGCCTTCCCGGCAAAGGAGCCGGCCCCGTCGCAGGAGACGGCCGATCGCATCTCCCGCTACTTATCGGAACTTCTCGATATCCTGGAGAAAGACATTGGCGGGAACGCGTTCCTCGCCGGCGATGAACCGACGATTGCCGACTTCACCGTCTTCCCGATTTTTCAAACGGCGCGCGAGAGGTTCAGCCTTCCCTTCGGCGAAGATCATCCGCGGTTGGATGCCTGGTACAGGCGCTTTCGGTTACGCCCGAGCGCAGACTATTAGAGCGGTTGGCGCAAACCATTATCCCCCATGGGCAGGGTAAAGGATCCATGGGGATACTGGTTGCACATGAACTCCACGAAGGCCCGGACTTTGGCGCTCTGCAAACGGCGCGACGTGTGTAGAACCCATAGCTCGACTTCGTCGCCGGCAATCCCCCACATCACCAGTTCGCCCTTTTCCAGCAGGCTCCCGATAATGGACTGCGGCAGCATCGCCGCCCCGGCGCCGGCGGCAATGGCGTCCCGCACCATCAGGAGCGAAGACAAACGCAGAACAGGTTGTGGTTCGACGGTGAACTGACCGTTGCGGACCGACCAAATATCGCCGTCGCGATAGGAAGGCATGACGACCGCCGGAACCTGGAAAGGCTTGTCGCGTCGCCCCGTCGGCATCTGAACGGATGGCGCGGCGGCAAGGACCAGCCTGTCCCTGGCAAAGCACCTGCCGACCAATGTGCTGTCCTTGCCCGGATTGATGCGGATGGCGACATCGACATGTTCTTCCACGAGATTGACGAGACGATCCTCCGCCACGGCGTCGATCTGGACGTCGGGATAGAGCACCAGGAACTCAGCGGCAAGCCGCCCCAGCGCCAACTGCGAAAACAGGAGCGGTGCCGCGAGGCGCAGACGGCCCCGCGGCGTCCCGAGGCCGTCCCGTGCCGCCGCCACCGCTTCAACAACCTCGCGCATCGGCCCCTCCGTTCTGCTCAGCAACAGGTGGCCGGCTTCGGTCAACTCCAGGCGCTGCGTACCCCGCTCGATAAGCCTAATGCCCAGCGCTTCTTCGAGATCGGCGACACGGCGCGACAGGGTTGCCTTAGACCGGCCGCTGGCGCGGCTGGCTTTGCCGAAGCCGCCGTGAGCCGCCACCAGCTGAAAATCCTCTAGGGCGTTTAAATTCATGATGTCTCATTTTCAATACAAGTTGTCTATATTTTAGAGTCTTTGTTTTGAATATGAAACCCTTTATTGTTGGGTCATACGCAACCCACACCCTAAAGGAGTTTCTTATGAACCACATTCGTGCACTGGTGCTCAACGAGTACGGCGGCCCCGCCGCCGTCGGGATTTCGTCAGTGGTGGCGCCGACGGCAGGCGCAGGCCAGGTGCTGGTCCGCGTCCAGGCCGCCGGCGTCAATGGCCTGGACTGGAAGGTCCGGGAAGGCTATGTCCGGGACGCTTTCCCGCTGCAACTGCCGACCGTCCTGGGCATCGAACTCGCCGGCGTCGTCGAAGCGGCAGGCCCGGGCGTCACCCGGTTGCGCAAAGGCGATCGCGTCATGGGACCGCTCGGCGGGCTGGGCGCCTACGCCGACCTGGTGGCGGTGAACGAAGCCAATCTCAGCCCGGTGCCGGACTCGCTGAGCTTCGTCGAAGCGGCGTCGCTTCCCGTCGCGTCGGTGGCGGCGTGGCAAAGCCTGAACTTCGCCGGCCCCATCGGTTCCGGGCAGCGCATCCTGATCCAGGGCGCGGCCGGGGGTCTGGGCGGCTTCGCGGTGCAATACGCACATCAAGCCGGCGCCGTGGTGTACGCCACCGCCTTGGGCAGCCACGCCGACTATGTCCGCGGCCTGGGCGCGAACCAGGTTATTGCCTACGATAAAGAGCAGTTCGAAGCCACGGCAAGCGATATCGACCTGGTGCTCGACTACATCGGAGGCGAGGTGCTGAACCGCTCGTGGTCCGTCCTCGCCGAAGATGGCGTCATCGTCAGTACCGCATCGCCGGCCATACTGGCGAGCACCCCGGCAGGGCGCCGCGGCCTTTGGTTCATGAACACGCCGGATGCCGCACGGCTGCAAGCGATCGCCGAAGATGTGGCGCGTGGACGCTTGCAGTCCAGGATTGGCGCCGTCGTGTCCTTCGGCGAACTGCCCGCGGCTATCGAGCGTAATCGGACGCAGCCACAGGTGGGCAAGACCGTGGTGGATTTCTCCCTGTGAATCCACTGCGCCACATTGAAATAAACCAACCAACCTAAACCATGGAGACATCATCATGACCATTCTCGTTACCGGCGCTACCGGCACTGTCGGCCGCCAAGTCGTCGAACAGCTCGTGAAGCGCGGCGCCGATGTCCGCGCGCTCGTGCGCGATCCCGCGAAAGCCAACGTCCCGGCCGGCGTCGGCATCGTCCAGGGCGACCTGCTCGACGTCGACGCGCTGCGCGCCGCGTTATCAGGCGTCTCGACGCTGTTCCTGCTCAACGCCGTCGTTGCCGACGAATTCACGCAGGCGCTGATCGCGCTCAATCTCGCCCGCGACGCAGGCATCGAGCGGATCGTCTACCTTTCGGTGATCCACAGCGACCGCTACCCGAACGTGCCGCACTTTGCGGGCAAGTTCGCCGTCGAGCGGATGATCGAGCAGCTTGGCCTGACCGCGACCATCCTGCGCCCCGCCTACTTCATCAACAACGACGTCACCATCAAGGACGTGGTGACTAGCCACGGTATCTACCCGATGCCGATCGGCAGCAAGGGGCTCGCCATGATCGACGCGCGCGACGTCGGCGAGATCGCGGCCATCGAACTCTTGCGCCGCGAGAAGTCCGCCGCGGCGCTCCCGCTTGAGCGGATCAACCTGGTCGGCCCCGAGACGCTGACCGGCCCTGACGTCGCCGCCATCTGGACCGACGTCCTCGGGCGTCCGATCGCCTTCCCCGGCAACGACACCGCGGGGTTTGAGCACAGCCTGCGGCAATTCATGCCGGGCTGGATGGCCTACGACATGCGCCTGATGGGAGAGCGTTTCCTCACCGAAGGCATGCTCCCGGATGCCGGCGACGTCGAACGCCTCACCACGCTGTTGGGACGCCCGCTGCGCTCTTATCGCGCCTTTGCATCCGAGATCGCCGCCGCAGTTTGACAGCGCGCAATCCGCCTGGCGCTTGGCCGGGAAACACTTAGCCAGCTTGCGCCGCACGCCTGGCCACCCGGGATATGTCCGGGCTGGCCAACCGCACCGACTCCCTGCCGATACTTACCATTCACCTCCAAGCGCCAGTTCGACGTGTGGCCCGGACAGTTTGTTGAATTTGCCGCCGATTGGCGCCTGAGCCGGCTCAGCGGCGATCGGCGCATCGGGCTTACCTGCCACAGCCAATTCACTGAGCTTGCACTGGGCGAAGATGCGACTATGCTAGCGTCGCAACGCCAGGTGATAACGCGGCTGGCGGCGCAGATTGCCACCCAGGCCAGGAACTGGGTTCGTGACAATCGCGACGTTTGCGCCGCGCCATAACCCACGCCTGCGGGCCGCCGCGCAACGTGGCGCCCTGGGGTTATCTGATGATTAAACTGCATAGAGGCAGGAAACCACACTATGAAAAAAATACTATTGCCAGTTTACATCGCGCTGGCTTTTTTACTCAACGGCTGCCTGATGGTGGGCGGACACGACCGGCACCCGGACCGGCGCTATGACGATCGCTACAACCACCACCAAGGCCGGTTAAGCGACCGGGATCGTGAGCATATCCAGGGGCGTGATCGCGATCGCGACAATAGCCCGCGTTATAGATAAAACTTATCCGGCTACCATTGCTAACATCACGTCTATATACACTGACCCTTACCGGATTATCGTGGTCAGCGCAGCGATGCGGGCGCGCTGACCGGGGTAATGCCTGCACGACCAGAGCTTGGGAATCGGGGCGATCGGTGAAGGGAAGCCAGTCCCGCGAGGACCCTGCCCAATCGATTGACCATTGCGACAAGATGACGAGGCTAACCTCATGGCAATGTACGTTTTTTATACCAACGACACGGCATTAAACGTTTACGAAAGTAAGCAGCTGCACGACGCCGAGATAGCAAAAATCACCGCCGACGGGTTTTATAAACTGGACCAGGAAGTTGAAGCATCAACACAAATTGAGGCGATAAAAAAATTGGCCGCGCGACGCAGGGAAGACGCGGAATCCCTGGGTGAATTCACCAAAAACATGTTATTTTCCTCGGTAATCGGATCATTAATCTGATAAAGCAATCGTCGCGTTAGTCTCCCCCTCCAGCCTATCCTTTGGTGAGTGCTGTGCCAGTGACATGCGGCTATTATTATAGTAGCCGCATTGCGGTTTTCCTCCCGCGGCTAACCCGCCAATCAAAGTGTTCCGCCACGCCGCCGGCGTGCGTTGCCGGCAGGCGTTGGTTACAGATGCGTGCCCAAGGAAATACAGCCGGATAACATCAACACTAATGGCGTACAGCTTAGCCAAATGATTCTTTTCATATTCACCCCCCGAGATCGCGATGCTCAATAAACTCGCGCCCGTCCATAGATTAAAATAACGACACACAGCCGGTTAGGACGAATATCGACAGCATGCATAAAGGTAAAATCAGTCGGTTCATAAAGACTCCAAATGGGTTAACAACTGGGATTATTTAAGGTACGGCCTTAGGTCACGGCTTTTACTGCAAGGCGTTGAGCGGAAACCCTACTAAACCGTACCGTACTGTTTAGTTTTGCATGATCTTTATTTGCCTGTCAATAGAACGATGCGCTATTTTTAATCCACCGCTGCCTGTTTGCTCGTAAGCGTAAGCGATGAGATGATCTTCCCCCTTCTTCACGACAGCATCCATTTCCGCCATGATGGTTAAACTTTAATCATCAGAAGAAAAAGTAAGAGGGATACCCTGTTTGAAATGAAAATTACCGGCATCGATCTGGCTAAAACGACCTTTTATCTTTTCAGTACCCATGCTTACGGAAAACCGGCTGGCAAGATAAAACTTCCGCGTAGCCGTTTACGCTCAGCAACCGCCTATGACTGTTGCTATGGAAGCTTGTGGAGCATCGCATCACTGGGCAAGAGAGATACAAAAGCTCGGCCATAAAGCGATCTTGCTTCCGGCCCAATATGTCAGGGCTTATCAGCGGCGCCAGAAAAATGTGTCTTGCCGTGTCGCAAAAATCCTAAAATCGGCGACCCAAATGTGGCTTCAACGCACGCCTACTCCATTCAAAAACAGGCTCACCAGATGCGCGATCCGTGCTTGCGGAGAGCTGTCTTTCTCGACAGCGAGTGAGATTGCCGTTGCGATGCACACCAAGTCGTCGAAAGTGACATCAGGCCGAATAGCTCCGCCTCTCTGCGCCAGGTCCAAAAGACGGACCCCTTCCCCACTGGTTGCCAGGCATCCCGGCGTTCCAACCTGGAGAACCGTTCCGAGCAAGGCCGCGAGGCCGCGATAGACCGTAGTGTATTGAACCAGCTCTTCGAGATAGGCCCGCAAGCCGCCCAGTGGGGCAAGCTCTGCGTTTCTGGCACGGCTGGTTTCTGCTAATGCCAGGAAACGAGCGCTGTAGGCCGCCGCCAATAGATCTTCGCGTGTTGGAAAGCGCCGATATAGCGTGCCGATTCCTACGCCCGCTCGTTTCGCAACGTCCTCTAATGAGGCGCTCGCGCCTTTTTCAAGAAACACTTCCTCGGCGGCGGCAAGAATACGCTCTCTGTTTCGCTGCGCATCGGCTCTCAATGTGGGTTCATCGGTCAAAGGAATAGTCTCGCTGCTACTTGTTAAGTGGAGGATACCTCCATATAATAAATGGAGCAATCCTCCACTTGATACGAAAGCGAGCTCACGACATGACGAAACGATTTGGAAATAAGGTTGTGGTGGTTACGGGCGGCACGGACGGCATCGGTTTGACCACGGCGGCGTCCTTCGCGGAACAGGGCGCTCATGTGTACATCACTGGCCGCCGCCAAGAGCGCCTAAATGAGGTTCTGAAGGAAATCGGGCACGGTGCCATTGGGGTGCAAGGCGATGTCAGCAATCTTGCCGACCTTGATCGTCTGTACGCACAGATCCAGCGAGAAAAAGGTCGCGTGGATGTGGTCTTCGCCAATGCTGGTGTATCGGAATCCGCACCCATCGGTGGCATTGAGGAAGACCATTTCGATCGCGTGTTCGGCATCAATGTGAAGGGCACGGTCTTCACGGTGCAAAAAGCCCTGCCGCTGATGTCTGCTGGCGGCGCGGTTGTGCTGACTGGATCAGGAGCAGGCAGCAAGGGCTTTGCAAATCTATCTGTCTACAGCGCGACGAAGGCGGCGATCCGCTCGCTCGCCCGCACCTGGACGACCGACCTGAAAAATCAGGGCATTCGGGTGAATGTCGTTTCGCCGGGCATGGTACTGACCCCGGCAATGCAGACCTATCTGCAAAACAACGCCGGCGCTGAAGAATGGATGCAGCAAACCATCCCGTTCGGCAGGCTCGCCACGACTGAAGAAATCGCCAAAGCCGTGCTATTTCTGGCGTCGGACGAAAGCAGCTTTGTCGGTGGTGAGGAACTGTTCGTTGATGGTGGCTTCGTGGCCGTCTGATATGCGGTGCGACCCTTCAGTCTTGTGACCTGTGCTAAGGCCGTCTAGCCGACTGGCGACGACAGGTTAATTCGCTCTTCGGGGCGACAATAAGGCCACTGGGTCTACCGCGCATTTTCGCCAGTCTGAGGGGGTGAAAAGAAATATTCCCTTTTTATCTTTGTCATTTGTCGCCTAAGTCCAACGTTTTGCGACAACACCTCGCCGTCGGTTTTTCCTGGCGCTCAGACGTTGCAAAAGTCAGTCGCAAATTCCCTATAATATGCGGCAATATTTGCAACACAATGGGGGCGCCATGAGAGACAAACACAGCCCCTGTACGCTCGACCAGGAAAGCGGCCGGCTGCGGATCGGTTACGCCAGGGTATTGAGCGATGACCAGGACTTGAGGGATCAGCGCGACGAATTGCACACGGCAGGCAGAAATGCAAACCTGAGCTTAGAAGGCTAAGCACCTTCAGACTTTCTAAAAAATGCCTCCAGTTCGGAGAAACCAATAGCCTTCTTTGAATAACCGAAAGTACCTTCAGCGCATATCTCGCGGGCTGCCTGAACAAAAGAACCGTATGCCAGTCTGGCCATTGATGCACCAACGCTGATACGTTTCACTCCCGCTTCGGCCAGTTGCACAACACTGAACGTCTCACCCGGCAATCCCATAACAACGTTAACTGGCCTTGTCACTGATTCACAAACGGTCTTGATCATTGAAAGATCGTGAAGGCCGGGAGCATAAAGTACATCAGCTCCCGCCTTTTCAAAAGCTTGTAATCTCAGGATCGTATCATCCAAATCAGGACGTCCCCACATAAAATTCTCGGCGCGAGCCGTGATCACAAAATCATGATCCAGCGCTTCCCGTGCTTTTACTGCGGCTTCAATACGATCGACTGCGAGGCTTAAATCATAGACCGGGGCATCGGGCAGACCGGTATGATCTTCGAGGGAGCAACCTGCCAGACCAATATTGACCGCAATTTTTATGGTTTCCGCGGCACTGTCTGGATCATCACCAATTCCTTTTTCAAGATCCGCTGACACTGGCAGAGACGTTGATTCAACAATGGCCTGACAATGATCAATAGTCTGCTTCCACGAAACCCGCCCTTCAGGTACACCTAAGGAGAATGCAAGACCGGCGCTGGTCGTAGCAAGTGCCTTGAATCCCATACTTTCAAGTATTCTGGCCGTCCCAATGTCCCAGGGATTAGGAATAATAAAAGTATCCGGCATTTCATGAAGGAGCCGAAAAGCCTTGCTTTTATCTCCCATAAATGTCCCCTTGAGTGGTATTAATTTGTTTTAAATGGCTGGGAATCATTCGGGGCCATCCGTTGATTATCAAACTAAATACACAGCTGTTTTCGCCGTGGAGAGTTTCATCACCCTATATCAAAAAACTCATTCGAGGCAACCGACCTTATGCTGGAGTTCTATTCCATATAAAGCCAGATGGATCCCCATGGCCCACAAAAAAAAATCGCCAATAAATCCTATGATTTCACTGGCGATTTGAGACGTTAGCGGAACTCAGTGGATGCTAAAAACTTATTCCCACTCAATCGTCGCCGGCGGTTTCCCCGATATATCGTAAACCACCCTTGAAATCCCATCGACTTCATTGATGATTCTGTTAGACACCCGGCCCAGGAACTCATAGGGCAAATGCGCCCAGTGAGCGGTCATAAAGTCGACGGTTTCCACCGCGCGCAGCGAGACCACCCAGTCGTATTTGCGGCCGTCGCCCATGACGCCCACCGAGCGTACCGGCAGGAATACGGTAAATGCCTGGCTGACCTTATGGTAGAGCTCGGCCCGGTGCAGTTCCTCGATAAAAATCGCGTCGGCGCGGCGCAGCAGGTCGCAATATTCTTTCTTCACTTCGCCCAGCACGCGCACGCCAAGACCCGGTCCCGGGAAGGGATGACGATAAAGCATATCGTAGGGCAGGCCCAGCTCCAGGCCGATTTTGCGCACTTCATCCTTGAACAGTTCTTTCAGCGGCTCCACCAGGCCCAGTTTCATCTCTTTCGGCAGGCCGCCGACGTTGTGATGGGACTTGATGACATGGGCCTTGCCGGTGGCGGAGGCGGCGGATTCGATCACATCCGGGTAGATGGTGCCCTGCGCCAGCCATTTGACCAGGGATTGTTTGCTGGCTTCCTGATCGAAAACCTCGACAAATACCCGGCCGATGATTTTGCGTTTGGCCTCCGGCTCGTCCACGCCGGCCAGCGCACTGAGAAAACGCTCTTCGGCGGCGACATGGACGATATTCAGGCCGTATTTCTGGCCGAACATTTCCAGCACCTGGTCGGCTTCGTGCAGGCGCAGCAGGCCGTTATCGACAAACACGCAGGTTAAACGCTTGCCGATGGCGCGGTGCAGCAGCATGGCGGTGACCGAGGAGTCCACCCCGCCCGACAGACCGAGGATCACGTGATCCTCGCCTATCTGCGCGCGCAGCCGGCTGACCGCGTCCTCGATGATCTTATCCGGCGTCCACAGGGCCTCGCACTGGCAGATATCAAGGACAAAGCGTTGCAGAATGCGCTGTCCCTGGCGGGTATGGGTCACTTCCGGGTGGAATTGCACGCCGTAAAAATGCCGTTCTTCGTCGGCCATAATGGCGAACCGGCAACTTTCGGTGCTGGCGACGGTAACAAAACCCGCCGGAATGCCGGTGACCTTATCGCCGTGGCTCATCCACACATCGAGCAGCGGCCGGGTGTTGACGCTTAAGGAATCCTGGATATCGCGCACCAGCTGGCTGTCGGCCACCACCTCGACCTGGGCGTAGCCGAACTCGCGCTGGCTGGAGCCTTCCACCCGGCCGCCCAGCTGCATGGCCATGGTCTGCATGCCGTAGCAAACGCCCAAGACCGGCACGCCGGCCCGGTACACATAGTCCGGGGCGATGGGGCTGTTCAGTTCGGTGGTGCTTTCCGGGCCGCCGGAAAGGATGATGCCGCTGGGGGCGAAGGCGCGGATCTGCGCCTCCGTCACGTCCCAGGCCCAGAGTTCGCAATAGACGCCGAGCTCACGGACGCGGCGGGCGATCAGCTGCGTATATTGCGAGCCGAAGTCCAGGATCAGGATGCGGTGTTGATGAATATTGTCTGTCATAGAAGGCATATTCCAGGAGCGGATAGCAAATAAAATACGTCCCGGCCGCGGCCGGGAAGAATAACAGCTGGGAGGGCCGTTACTCGGCCATCCGAAGCGTAATTGACTGCGGGCCGCCGACGCGGGTCAACGCCGCGCCGTGCGCAGCGCTTAGCCCATGCGGTAATTCGGGGATTCTTTGGTGATGGCGACGTCATGGACGTGGCTTTCCTGAATACCCGCGCCGCTGATACGCACAAATTCAGCCTTGGTGCGCAGCTCGTCGATAGTAGCACAGCCGGTCAGGCCCATACAGGAGCGCAGCCCGCCCATTTGCTGGTGGACGATTTCCTTCAGGCGGCCTTTATACGCCACCCGGCCTTCGATACCTTCCGGCACCAGCTTGTCGGCGGCGTTGTCGGTCTGGAAATAGCGATCGGAGGAGCCCTTGGACATGGCGCCGAGCGACCCCATACCGCGGTAGGATTTAAACGAACGGCCCTGGTAGAGCTCGATTTCACCGGGGGATTCCTCGGTGCCGGCCAGGAGCGACCCGACCATGACGCAGGAGGCGCCGGCGGCGATGGCCTTGGCGATATCGCCTGAGAAGCGGATACCGCCGTCGGCGATAACCGGGATGCCGGTGCCTTCCAGCGCTTCCACCGCATCGGAAATGGCTGTGATTTGCGGCACGCCCACGCCGGTGACGATACGGGTGGTGCAGATGGAGCCGGGACCGATGCCCACTTTAACCGCGCTGACGCCGGCCTCGACCAGCGCGATGGCGCCGGCGCCGGTGGCGATATTGCCGCCGATAATCTGCAGGTCGGGATATTTGGCGCGGGTGGCGCGGATACGTTCCAATACGCCCTCGGAATGGCCGTGGGAGGAATCGATCAGCAGTACGTCGACGCCGGCGGCGACCAGCGCGTCGATACGCTCTTCGTTACCGGCGCCGGCGCCTACCGCCGCGCCTACCCGCAGGCGGCCGTGCTCGTCCTTGCAGGCGTTGGGCTTGCGCTCCGCTTTCTGGAAATCCTTGACCGTAATCATGCCGAGCAGATGGAAATGCGCATCCACCACCAGCGCCTTTTCCACGCGCTTTTCATGCATTTTCTGCAGCACGACTTCGCGTGCCTCGCCTTCTTTTACCGTGACCAGGCGCTCTTTCGGCGTCATGACCGCGGTAACCGGCTGGGACAGGTCGGTAACAAAACGCACGTCGCGGCCGGTGATAATGCCCACCAACTCGTTGTCGTCGGTGACGACCGGGTAGCCGGCAAAACCGTTACGGGCGGTCAGTTCCTTTACCTGGGATAAGGTGGTGGCGGGGGTGACGGTCTTGGGATCGGTGACCACGCCGCTTTCGTGTTTTTTCACCCGGCTGACTTCTTCGGCCTGGCGTTCGATGGACATATTTTTATGGATAAAACCAATGCCGCCTTCCTGGGCCAGGGCGATAGCCAGGGGCGCTTCAGTCACGGTATCCATGGCGGCGGAGAGCAGCGGAATATTCAGGCGTATTTTTTTAGTCAGTTGCGTGCCGAGTTCGGCCGTGTTGGGTAACACCGTGGAATGTGCAGGTAACAGGAGGAGATCGTCGAACGTTAGAGCTTCTTTTGCGATACGTAACATAGCAATATCTCACCAGGATGAATGTATAAAATATTGCCGTGGCATTATACAGAACGTAACCGGTTGCCTCCAGCACTTTTTAAAAAAAATGCTTGATCTGCGCTGAGCGATAAGTAATATCAATCGATTAACCCTTATTTATAGAAGTTGATCTGGCTCACATGTCTTCACCGCCCACCGCCTTGATTTTTACCGTCTCCCGTCTTAACCAGACGGTGCGCGAACTGCTGGAAGGCGAAATGGGCCAGGTCTGGCTGACCGGCGAAATCTCCAACTTCTCGCAGCCCGCCTCCGGCCACTGGTATTTTACGCTGAAGGACGATCGCGCCCAGGTGCGTTGCGCGATGTTTCGCAACAGCAACCGGCGGGTAACCTTCCTGCCGCGCAACGGCCAGCAGGTGCTGGTGCGGGCGGCGCTGACGCTGTACGAACCGCGCGGCGAATACCAGTTGGTAACCGAAAGCATGCAGCCCGCCGGCGACGGCCTGCTGCAACAGCAATTCGAGCAGCTTAAGCAGCGCCTGTCCGCCGAAGGTCTTTTTGACAGCATCCATAAGCAGCCTTTGCCCAGCCCGGCCCGCCGGGTCGGCGTGATCACCTCCGCCAGCGGCGCGGCGCTGCATGATATCCTCAATATTCTGCGGCGCCGGGATCCCTCGTTGCCGGTGGTGATTTATCCCACCCAGGTGCAGGGCCAGGACGCGCCGGCGCAGATCGTGCGCGCCATCGAGGCCGCCAACCGGCGCGGCGAGTGCGACGTGCTGATCGTGGGCCGCGGCGGCGGTTCGCTTGAAGATCTCTGGGGCTTTAACGATGAGCGGGTGGCGCGGGCGATTTTTGCCAGCCGCCTGCCGGTGGTGAGCGCGGTCGGCCATGAAACCGATGTCACCATCGCCGATTTTGTCGCCGACCTGCGCGCCCCTACCCCTTCGGCGGCGGCGGAGCTGGTCAGCCGCAATCAGCTGGAGCTGGCTCGGCAATTACAGTCCCAGCAGCAGCGCCTGGAAATGGCGATGGACTATTTTATGGCACAGCGCCAGCAGGTCCTGACCCGGATGCAGCACCGCCTGCAGCAACAGCATCCGCACCTGCGCCTGGCGCGCCAGCAAACGGCGCTGATAAAACTGCGCCGCCGGCTGGACGACAGCCTGCAGGGGCAGTTGCGCCAGGCGCGCTTACGCCAGGAGCGTTTGCTCCAGCGCCTGGGCCAGCGGGCGCCGCTGCCGCGCATTAATCACGCGCAGCAGCGCTTACAGTCTTTAGGCTACCGGCTGCGGCAGGCGATCGGCGGCCGCTTGAACCAGCAGGGGCACATACAGGCGCTGCGCTACCGGCTGGCGCAGGGCATCACCCGGCAGTTAAGCGGGGAGCAGCGGACCTTCGGCATGCTGTGCTCCCAGTTGGAAGCGGTCAGTCCGCTGAAAACGCTGGCGCGCGGGTTCAGCGTTACCACCGATACCAGGGGGGCGCTGGTCAAACGGGCCCGGCAGGTGAAGGCGGGGGATATCCTGTCAACACGTCTGGAAGACGGGCGGGTGGAAAGCCAGGTGCTGAGCGTCACGCCCGCCGCGGCGAAATCCGCGCGGCGCGCCAAAGACGCCGGATAACGCCCGGGGCCGGCGCCGGACGCCTGATTAATTCTGATTACCGCGCGCGGAGGCCAGGCGGGCAAAAGCGTTATAGCCCGCGCCAATCACCAGCAATGCGCAGGTGCCGAAAAACACCGGCCGCATACCAAAATGCCCGCCGATAAACCCGCCCAGCAGCGGTCCCGCCACCTGGCCGACATATTGCGCCGAGGTGGAATAACCCAGCATCCTGCCGGCAATCTTGTCCGGCACGTTATGGCGGATGACGCTGGCGATACAGGGCAGCAGCCCGCCCAGCGCCACGCCCATAAAAAAGCGCAATACCACCAGTTGCCAGCCGCGGGTGACCATCGCCTGCGGGATCAGCAATAACCCCGCGACCAGCAGGCAGCCGATTATCACCGTCCACGGCCCGTTGCGATCGGCCAGCCTGCCGAGCCAGGACGCGGAGACAATGCTGCCCAGCGCCGCGCTGGCCATCACCAGTCCGGCGACAAACGTGACCTGCGTGGACGCCACCAGTTGCGCCACGTACAGGGTGATAATCGGCTCGATGGACATATTGGCCACCATCAGCAGCGTGCCGGTAACCAGCATCGCCAGCACCGGCCGGGTAAACCCGGCGGCGTCCTCCGGCACGCTCTCTTTTTTGCGCCTGATGGCGGCGCCCGGTTCCTCGCGCAACAAAAACGTCGTCGCCAGGAAGGAGATAAAAATCGTCGCGCCGGCCACCATAAACGTGGCGCGGATGCCGATAAGCGGCGGCAGGCTGCCGCCAATCAGCGGACCGATGAAATTACCGGCCATGATGCCGGAAGACAGGACGCCCAGCGCCCAGCCGGTGCGCGCTTTGGGGGTTTGGGTCGCCACCAGGATCATGGACCCCGACGCATAGCCCCCCAGCAGGCCGGCCAGCAGGCGCAGCGCCACCAGTTGCCAGACGCTGTGCGCCATGCCCAGCAGCGTCATGGCGACCGCCATGCCGAGGCTGGCGCGGATCAGCATCAGCTTGCGGCCATAGCGATCGCCCAGGCGTCCCCACAGCGGCGCGGTCAGCGCCGCGCTGAAAAAGGTGGCGCCATAGGCCAGGCCCGACCAGAGGCTGATGGCGGCGTGGGTCGTTGCGCCCAGCTGTTCTACATACAGGGGCAGGAACGGCAGCAGCAGGGTCATGGCGATAATGGTGGTGAACGAACCAAAGACGCAGACAAACAAATTTTGTTGCCAGTAGCGGCTGCCGTCAGCCGAATCCGTCGGGGTGCTTGTCATATCCTTCCTGAGATCTGTGATGGCCATGGATTGGCGGAAATAATTAACCGCGCGTCGCCGTAGTGCTCCCGAGTAGCAAAAATAATATCAATCCAGCCGCCATGAAAACAACTTCTGCGCTACGGAAAAAAAGAGTGAAATGACGAGCTGCTAATTATTCCCGTAATAAAGAGGATCCGGCTGCCTAATGGGTCAACCATCGCAGATTACACTTAAAATGCCTTTTTTGTCCTGATAAAAAGAGAGTAAGCATTTGTTAATGAATGGTAAAAATTAATCAGCACCTTTGGACAAACAGCTGTTTATCAACCATTTACAACCTATAAGCTTTATGTATCTTAACCAGGTGATAACATCACTTTTTAGTTTACTTAGCCGTTGACGGCTAATAGAATCAAAAACGCTAAGCAGACAGTATTGGGCTCAAAGCAACCTCAATAATATTGCCCTGCGGTATACTTAATTTTCTTAAATAGAGACACTGCGCATGAAAGAGCATTTCATCGCACCCCTTTGCATGAATTTGTTGGCATCGTCCCAACGGCAAACGGCTGCGAATAACGCCCCGGTGGATGTTGTCCTGATCGGCGGTGGAGTCATGAGCGCTACGCTTGGAACCTACCTTAAGGAACTTGAGCCAGACTGGACCATCAATATGTATGAGCGTCTGGATAAGACCGCGGAAGAGAGCTCCAATGGCTGGAATAACGCCGGCACCGGCCATGCGGCGTACTGCGAGTTAAATTACACCCCGGAAATGGCCGACGGCTCGATTGATATCACCAAAGCGGTGGCGGTCAACGAGGCGTATGAAATTTCCCGCCAATTCTGGGCCTATCTGGTAAAAAATAATATTCTCGGCGCCCCCAAATCCTTTATTAATAACGTTCCCCATATGAGTTTTGTCTGGGGGGAGGAAAACGTTAATTTCCTGCGCAAGCGTTATGCCGCGTTGCAGGGCAGCACGTTATTCCAGGGCATGGAATATACCGAGGACAGCCACGTCATCAGGCAGTGGGCGCCGATGATCATGGCGGGCCGCGACACGTTCCAAAAGGTGGCGGCCACGCGCATGGCCATGGGCACCGACGTCAACTTCGGCGAACTGACGCGGCAGATGCTCGCCGCGCTGGAACGGCGGCCGAACGTTAACCTGCACCTGCGCCACGACGTGCTGGATATCAGCCGCAACGACGACAGTACCTGGACGGTAAAAGTCGCCGACCTGAACAACAACGGCCGGCAAAGCTCGGTGCGCGCACGCCATATTTTTATCGGCGCCGGCGGCGCGTCGCTGACGCTGCTGCAGAAATCCGGCATTCCCGAAGCCCGGGGTTATGCCGGCTTTCCGGTGGGCGGCAAGTTCCTGGTGACGACCCGGCCCGAGGTGGTCAACGGCCATCTGGCGAAAGTCTACGGCAAGGCGTCGGTCGGCGCGCCGCCGATGTCGGTGCCGCATATCGATACCCGCATGCTGGACGGCGAGCGCACCCTGCTGTTCGGCCCCTACGCCACGTTCAGCAGTAAATTCCTTAAACGCGGCTCCTGGTTTGATTTGTTCGGTTCGCTGACGTGGCAGAACCTGATGCCGATGATCCGTGTCGGCCTGGATAATTTCGGCCTGCTGGGGTACCTGGTGAGTCAATCGTTTATGTCGGATAAAAAACGGCTGGCGGCGCTGAAGGAATATTATCCCGAGGCCAGGCTGGAGGATTGGGAACTGACCGACGCGGGCCAGCGGGTGCAAATCATTAAAAAAGACGCCAGGAAAGGCGGCATCCTGCAGTTCGGCACCGAGGTGGTCAGCTCGGCGGACGGCAGTCTGTCGGCGCTGCTTGGCGCATCGCCCGGCGCCTCGACCGCCGCGCCGATTATGCTGCAACTGCTTGAGAGCATGTTCAGGGAGCAGGCGGCCTCCCCCGCCTGGCGCGCCAAGCTCCAGGAAATCATCCCCTCCTACGGCCGCCCGCTCGACGGCAGCGTTGAAATGACCAATAAAATACGCGCCTATACCAGCGGGATCCTGCAGCTGGCCTGCGTCGAGGCTACCCAGGGCAGCGCCGCCGGGTCCGCCGGCCTGTGGGATACCTTGCCCAAAGCTATCTAACCCACACAGCGGCCGGCTATGCGCCGGCCGCCCGCCTCCGCCCGCCGCGGCAAGCAGGCGCACAGCGGTCATCGCGTTTTTTTCCCCCGCCAAGCCGCCTTGCCCCGGCGGCCGGGTGCACGGACCCTGAACGCCCCTGTCCGCCGTTTGGCGATGGCGTATACATTGGCATTTAACTGAAATACTATGTGAACAAAGTACATGCTTTCCCTGCCGGCCATGGCATCACCGCCAAAGACGCCCGGGCAATCATCACCCTAAAGAAGGTATGCCATGCCGCTATCCCCGACACAAGAAAACAGCCCGGCATCGTCGTTATCCTCGCTGGCGGCGGTGCTGGCGCGCGGGGATTGGCAAAATCCCGGCGCGACCCATTACCGCAGGCTGCCCGCCCATCCGCCCTTCCATAGCTGGCGCGACGAGGAGCTGGCGCGTCGGGACACCGAAAGCGAACAACGCCGTTCCCTGGACGGCGAATGGCGTTTCAGCTATTTCCCACGCCCCCAGGCGGTACCGGAAAGCTGGCTGGAGGACGATCTGCCCGGCGCGCAGGCCATGGCCGTGCCGTCAAACTGGCAAACCGCCGGTTATGACCGGCCCATTTATACCAATGTCAAATACCCTATCCCGGTCAATCCGCCCTATGTGCCGCAGGATAATCCCACCGGCTGCTATTCGCGGGATATTCTGCTGCCCGACGGCTGGGCCGGCCAGGGGCGGACGCGGATTATTTTCAACGGCGTTAATTCGGCGTTTTATTTGTGGTGCAACGGACACTGGGTGGGGTATTCGCAGGATAGCCGCCTGCCGGCGGAATTTGACCTGAGCGATTATGTGCATCAGGGCCGCAACCGGCTTTGTGTTTTAGTGTTGCGCTGGAGCGACGGCAGCTATCTGGAAGATCAGGATATGTGGCGCATGAGCGGCATTTTCCGCCCGGTGTCCCTGCTGCATAAACCGCCGGTCGGTTTTACGGATATCCGTATCCGCACCCGGCTGGATGCGCTGTTGCATGACGCCGTGCTGGACGTGGACATCGCGATTACCCCTCAGGCCGCCGGCGCCGCCGCGGACTATAGCGTCGAGGTCGCCCTCTGGCGGGGTGACCTGCGCGTGGCCGCTCAATGTTCTGCGCTCGGCAGCGCGATAATCGACGAGCGCGGCCGCTATCCGGAGCGGGTTACCCTGGCGCTGCCGGTGGCCGCGCCGCGCCTGTGGAGCGCCGAAACGCCGGATTTATACCGGGCGGTGGTGGCGCTGCGCGACGGCCGGGGCGCGCTGGTGGAAGCCGAGGCATATGACGTAGGCTTTCGCCGGGTGGAGATACGCGACGGCCTGTTGCGCCTTAACGGCCAGCCGCTGCTGATCCGCGGCGTTAACCGTCACGAGCATCATCCGGCCCATGGTCAGGTCATGGACGAAGAAACGATGCGCCGGGATATCCTGTTGCTGAAACAGAATAATTTCAACGCGGTGCGCTGTTCGCATTACCCCAACCATCCGCTGTGGTATCGGTTATGCGATCGGTATGGCCTGTATGTGGTGGATGAAGCCAATATCGAAACGCACGGCATGGAACCCATGAGCCGGCTGGCCGACGACCCGGCCTGGTTTGCGGCATTCAGCGAACGGGTTACGCGCATGGTGCAATGCAACGGCAATCATGCCAGCATCATCATCTGGTCGCTGGGTAACGAGTCCGGCCACGGCGCCACCCATGACGCCTTGTATCAATGGGTGAAAGCCCATGATCCCAGCCGGCCGGTGCAGTATGAAGGGGGCGGGGCCAATACCCGCGCCACCGATATCCTCTGCCCGATGTATGCGCGCGTCGATGAAGATCAGCCGTTCCCGGCGGTGCCGAAATGGTCGATAAAAAAATGGATCGGCCTGCCCGATGAGCAGCGTCCGCTGATTTTATGCGAGTATGCCCACGCCATGGGCAACAGCCTGGGCGGTTTTGCCGCGTATTGGCGCGCCTTCCGCCAGCATCCGCGCCTGCAGGGCGGCTTTATCTGGGACTGGGCGGATCAGGCGCTCGAGCGCCAGGACGGCGAAGGCCGGATGTTCTGGGCCTACGGCGGCGATTTCGGCGATACCCCAAACGATCGCCAGTTCTGCCTTAACGGCCTGGTGTTTCCCGACCGCACCCCTCATCCGGCCCTGGTGGAGGCAAAGCACCAGCAGCAGTTTTTCCAGTTCCGCCTGCTGGACACCCGGCCGCTGAAAATAGACGTCGCCAGCGAATATCTGTTTCGCGCCAGCGATAACGAGCTGCTGCGCTGGACCCTTGAATGCGACGGCGATCCGCTGTTAAGCGGCGCGACGCCGCTGCGGCTGGCGCCGGGGCAACACGCCGCGCTGACGTTAGGCGACCTTCCGCCGCAGGCGGAAAAGGCGGGCGAATGGTATCTGCGCGTCAGCGTCGAGCAGCCTGCCGCCACCCCCTGGTCCCCCGCCGGACATCAGACGGCCTGGGCGCACTGGAAACTGGCCCGCGGGTTTATGGCGCCCATCGTCTCCGGCCCCCCCCGCCCGACGGACGCAACGCCCAGTCTGTCTGAGAATGCCGGCGAGTTTATCGTCCGCCATCACGATCAGCGCTGGGTGGTGGATAAACAGCGCGGCCAGTTAACCCAGTGGTATCGCGGCGACGCGCCGGGTCTGCTCAGCCCCTTGACCGATCAGTTTATCCGCGCGCCGCTGGATAACGATATCGGCATCAGCGAAGCGGACTGCGTCGACCCCAACGCCTGGGTGGAGCGCTGGCGCGCCGCCGGCCTGTATGACCTTGAGCACCGCTGCCTGCGGCTTCGCGCCGATCAATTGGCGGATCGGGTTGTGTTCGAGGCGGTACACGGCTATTTCCACCAGGATCGCCTGCTGCTGCAAAGCCACTGGCACACGACCATCGACCATGCCGGCCAGATGGAAAACCGGGTCCGGGTGGTGGTGTCGCCGTCCCTGCCGCCCCTGGCGCGCGTCGGCGCGGCATGCCAGCTCGCCCCCGGCGCGCAGGAGGTGTCCTGGCTGGGGCTGGGGCCGCACGAAAACTATCCCGATCGCCTCGCCTCGGCGCAATTCTCCCGCTGGCGCCTGCCGCTGGATAAGATGTATACGCCTTATATTTTCCCGGTGGAAAACGGCCTGCGCTGTTTTACCCGTGAAGTGGCCTTCGGCGACTGGCGGATCGACGGCAATTTCCATTTTTCCCTTAGCCCCTACGGCACCGGGCAGCTCACCCGCGCCACCCACTGGCATTTGCTGCGACCGGAACCGGGCCTGTGGCTGCATCTGGACGCCCGCCATATGGGCGTGGGCGGCGATGACTCCTGGAGCCCGAGCGTGCATCAGGATTATCTGCTCTGTGAGCGGGAATATGATTACAGGTTGCGTTGGCGCCGGGTATCCCTTGACAGCGCGGCCATTTTATCGCCAACACCGGTATCAACCTCGACCATACCGGACCGGGGAGGCGCCCATGACTGATGATACCAGGATAGTTATCCGTGCCATGACGCTTGCAAATAAAGAGGAATGGAAATTCCTCTGGCGCCGTTATTTAAGTTTTTACTCCACCATCCGCGACGATGCGCTATATGAGCATACCTTCGCGCGCCTGCTCGACCCGGCCTGCCCCGGCATGTTTGCCTATGTGGCGCTGTTGCAGGGGCATCTTATCGGCCTGGTCAATTGTATCGTGCACGATCACGGCTGGTATCATGAAAAAGTCGTGTACCTGCAGGACCTGTATGTGGAGGAATCGGCGCGCGGCAAAGGCGCGGGCCGGCAGCTGATCGAACGGGTTTACGCCCATGCGGACAGCCACGGCATGGCCAATGTGTACTGGACGACGCGCACCACGAACCATTCCGCCATGAAACTGTATGACAAGGTGGCCCATAAGACCGATTTTATCAAATACCAACGCTAGCCCCGCGGCGGGTGAGCCCGGTTTCTGGCGCGCCGCCCGCCACCGGCAACGACCTGCCGGCAGCCAAGGCTTAGCGATCCGCTTTGGTCGCGATGATAAAAACCCCTATACTTTAATAAAATGCTAATTATTGATAGGGGGTAAAATGGAAAACCTATACCGGCGGCACCTGAGCGTTATTCCACCCTATATACTGCGGCGCATTATCGAAAAAGGCAGCGAACACCAGCGCCAGTATGCCCGGCATACCCTGAACCATGTCTATAGCCTGATGGGACAGAACCCGGTGGCGGCCCGTTACCAGCCGACGGCGCAAGCCGGCACGGTGGAACGCGCCATTTATGACGCGCATAACACCACTAACCTGCCCGGCAAGGCGGTGCGGCGGGAAGGCCAGGCGGCGGGGAACGACGTTGCGGTCAATGAAGCCTACGATTACCTGGGCGTCACCTACGATTTTTATTGGCAGGTGTTCCAGCGCAACTCGCTGGACGCCAAAGGGTTGCCGCTGACCGGCACCGTGCATTACGGTACCGATTACCAAAATGCCTTCTGGAACGGTGAACAAATGATATTTGGCGATGGCGACGGTGAAATATTTAACCGATTTACCATCGCTATCGACGTGGTGGCCCATGAATTAACCCACGGCGTCACGGAATCCGAGGCGAATTTAATCTACTTTGAACAGGCGGGCGCGCTTAACGAGTCGCTGTCGGACGTCTTCGGTTCGCTGGTGAAACAATATCACCTGGGACAAACCGCCAAACAGGCCGACTGGATCATTGGCGCCGGTTTGCTGGCCGCCACCATCAAGGGCAAAGGGCTGCGCTCGATGGCCAAGCCCGGCAGCGCCTACGACGACCCGGTGCTCGGCAAGGATCCCCAGCCCGCCGACATGGCCGGTTTTGTGCACACCCGCGAGGACAATGGCGGCGTGCATCTCAACTCCGGCATTCCCAACCGGGCGTTTTACCTGGCGGCCATAGCCCTGGGCGGCCATGCCTGGGAAAAAGCGGGTGCTATCTGGTACGCCACGCTGTGCGATAGCCAGTTAAAACAAAACGCCGACTTCGCCGCTTTCGCCAGACTGACCGTGAAACACGCCGGCGAGCGTTTTGCCGCTAAAGAGGCCAAGGCGGTGGAGCAGGCCTGGCGCGAGGTGGGCGTATTGTCTTAAGGCCCGTGCCGTTCGCCTCGGCAAGGGCCGGCATGCGGCCCGGAGTGGGTGTTGCGTTGACATAATGCCGGGAGAGCCTGATGGACCTGTTATCTTTATTAAACGAGCATGCGGTGATTGAACTGTCGCGCGAGGGGGGCTTTGCCTATATTCCCAAGCTTGCCGCCCAACAGCGTTTTGCCCTGTGCGACCTGTCGTCGGCGCAGCGGGAGCAGTTGTGCCATCTGGTCAGCCGCGTGGCGCTGCTGGCCCAGCACAGCGGGCAGAACCGCGCGCCCGGCAGCGGCGATCAGCGGTTTTACCGCATCCTGATCGTCGGCCAACCGCCGGGAGAGGCGCAGCCGGCACAGGCCGAAATCGTGGTGCCGGAGAGCAGCGCGCCGCCGGAATTGGAAATTTTATGGCAAAAGGGGACGTTTTAAAGCGCGGCGTAATGCCAGTCCACCCTTTTCCTGGAAATCAGGCCGTCGCCGCGCGGACAGAAATAATCCACCGCGCCGCAGGCCTTAAGCACGTCCAAGGGCTGCCCGCAGTCGGGACAGATAGCCTGCGCCTGAAAGCGGCGACGGCAATGCTCGCAAACCTGGTCTTCGCCGTCGGCCTGCATCGGACCGGCGCATACCGGACACCGTGGCGTCATGATCGCCTCCCCCTTTTCCACGTGTAGCCGCACCCGGCCGCAATTCACCCGCTTAGCGCGGACCCGGTGGGCATCGCGTGCTTATTTACTTTTTTTAATGTGACTAATCAAACGCTTGCGTTTACGCATCTGGTTCGGCGTCAGCTTGTTATGCTTGCCGGCGAACGGGTTTTCCCCTTCATTGAACTGGATACGGATCGGCGTGCCCATGATTTCCAGCGAGCGGCGGAAATAATTCATCAGGTAGCGTTTATAGGAGTCCGGCAGGTTTTTGACCTGGGTGCCGTGGATCACCACAATCGGCGGATTATAACCGCCGGCATGGGCATATTTCGGTTTTACCCGGCGCCCGCGCACCAACGGCGGCTGATGCTCTTCCACCGCCATTTGCATGATTTTGGTCAGCATCGCGGTGCTGATGCGCTTGGTGGAGCAACGATAGGCTTCATTCACCGATTCGAACAGGTTGCCCACGCCGCTGCCGTGCAGGGCGGAAATAAAGTGCACCCGGGCAAAGTCGATAAAGCCCAGACGCATATCCAGGGTTTCCTTGACCTCGTCCTTGATCTCCTGCGTCAGGCCGTCCCATTTGTTCACCGCGATCACCAGCGATCGCCCGCTGTTAAGGATAAAGCCCAGCAGCGACAGGTCCTGATCCGAAATCCCCTCGCGGGCATCAATAATCAGCAGCACCACGTTGGCGTCTTCGATGGCCTGCAGGGTCTTGATCACCGAGAATTTCTCCACCGTCTCGGTAATCTTGCCGCGCTTGCGCACCCCGGCGGTATCGATAAGGATATATTCCCGCTCGTCGCGCACCATGGGGATATAGATACTGTCGCGGGTTGTGCCCGGCATATCGTAGACCACCACGCGATCCTCGCCCAGGATACGGTTGGTCAGGGTGGATTTGCCGACATTGGGACGCCCGACGATGGCCAGCTTGATCGGCAGGGACTGCGGATCGAACGCTTCTTCCTCGTCCTGCGGGATTTCGTAATCGTCCTCGTCTTCTTCGGTCCAGGGTTCCATGCCGGGATACTCGATAGGCTCCTCGACCGCGCCGCCATCGCCTACCAGCGGCAGCAAGACTTCTTCCATCAGGGCATTAACGCCGCGGCCATGGGAGGCGGCAATGGCGAAGACTTCACCCAGCCCGAGGGAATAAAAATCGCCCACCGCGCTCTCGGCATCAATGCCGTCGGTTTTGTTGGCTACCACCACCGTGGTTTTCTGCCTGCTGCGCAGGTGTTTGGCAATGCCCTGATCCGCCGCCATCAGTCCGGCGCGGCCGTCGACCAGGAACAGCACGATATCCGCTTCCTCGATCGCCACCAGCGACTGCCCGGCCATGCGGGTTTCGACGCCATCCTCGGTGCCGTCGATACCGCCGGTGTCAACGACGATATACTCATGGCCTTCCCATTCTGCACGACCATACTTGCGGTCACGCGTCAGCCCCGGAAAATCCGCCACCAACGCATCGCGGGTATGCGTTAACCGATTAAACAGGGTGGATTTTCCTACATTCGGGCGCCCGACCAGCGCGACGACAGGTATCATTGTTACAACCTCATCAGGTAATTTTTCTGTTTCAGCACTTAATCAGGCTGATTATATAAGACAAAACGGCTCCTGAACATGTCAGGAGCCGTTAATGACCCGCGCGCCCAGACGTCAGCGGCGGATAAGCACAGGCATTAGCGGGTAAAGGCGTACACCTCGCCGCCGTTGGCCTGCAACAGCAGCTTGCCGCCGGCAACCACCGGATTGCTTTGCAAGCCGGAGCTGTCCACCTTAACCTGCGCGACAAAACGTCCGTCGTCGGTATTGATCCAGTGCATATAGCCCTCCGAGTCGCCAACGACGATATACCCGTCGAACAGCACCGGCGACGTCAGGTTGCGGTGCAGCAGCTCGCTTTGGCGCCACAGGGTAACGCCGCCCTGGGTATCCAGCGCAATCAGGCGATCGTCCTGATCGACCAGGTAAATGCGGCCGCCTTCGACGATAAGATCGTTGACCGAACCGATTTCACGGCGCCAGATAATTTGCCCGGAACGCAGATCCAGCGCCGCCAGGTTGCCGTTATAGGCCAACGCGTAGACCACGTTATTGACCACCACCGGCGTCATGTTGACATCACCGAGACGCGCGATTTCCGTCGCGCCGCTCGGCTGGGAAATACGCTGCTGCCAGATCAGCTGGCCCTGGGTCATCATCACCGCGCTGACCCGGCCGTTATCGCCGCCGACGATGGCCGCGCCAAACGCCGGCGTCGGCGCCGATTCGCCGCGCAGGGTCAGCGGCGGCATATCGAGGTTAACCGTCCACTTCACGGCGCCGTCGGTTTCGTTAAGACCCTGCAGCATGCCGTTGCTGGTATGGACCAGCACCAGGCCGTCGCTGACCACCGGCGTCGACAAGGCTTCGCCCGCCACCTTGGCCTGCCAGGCGATGGTGCCGTCCTCGGCGTTCAGCGCATAGACCTGGGCCTTTTCGCTGCCGACGAAAACATGCCCGTTGGCCACGGCCAGGCCGCCGGATAACAGCGCGGGAAGATTACGCGACAGGAAGCCGGTCTTTTCCGACAGGTCCACCGACCAGATTTCCTTGCCGGTATCAATATCCATCGCGGTTACGGTACCGCGGCGGTCCGCGGCGAACACGCGGTTATCCTGCCAGGCGGGACGCAGGTTGGAGTAAAACTCGCCGGTACCATTACCGACCGAGCGGCTCCATACCTGGGTAGGCTGAAACTGATTGTCCACTTTCGGCAGCGGGGACATGGTCACCACATCTTCTTCACCGCTAAACCAGGAACAGCCGCTGAGCAAGGCAACGGAAATCAGACCTACGAAAAATGTTTTACGCAATTGCATGGGGTCCCTCTTAGCTGGACAGGTTATTCAGTTTCATGCGCAACAAGGCTTGTAATGCCTGAGGCGGGTTCGCTTTAAGCGCTTTATCGTACGCTTCACGCGCCGCTTGATTATTGCCTTTGATGACCTGCGCGTCGCCACGGGCATCTTCCACTAATGCCGACCAGCCGGCATGCGTTTCTTTTTCCAGGGTCTTCAGCGCGCCGTCGACGTTTTTCGCCTCGATCTGGACACGCGCCAGACGAATGTTTATCAGCGCCTGCAGGTTTTCTTCATTGGTCTGGGTCAGCGCTTTTCGCAGCTGCTTTTCGGCGGCGGCGAAATTACCGTTATCCACATAAAAACGCGCCAGATCCATGGAGGTCAGGGCGCCATAATTATTGTTGTTGGCGTCGGCGAATTTCTGCGCGGCGTCGACGGCGGGCGGGGCGGCGTCGTGGGTCAGCGCCGTGTTCACCTGCTGCCATGACGCAGACGACGCCATCATGGCGTCATTTTGATGGTTATGCCAATAACGCCAGCCCACCAACGCGGCGATACCGATGACCACGCCGATAACCAGCGCTTTACCGTTATCCGCAAAGAACCGACTGAGCGCTTCGCGCTGTTCGTTTTCCGAGCTGTAGACTTCCACGTGGTCCTTCTCCTTAACCTAATATCGATGCCAGGCGCGCCGCGACATCGCTTTGCGCCAGCGTTTCCTGGTCGCCCGTGGCCAAATTCTTCATCACCACCTGTTGGGCGGCGACTTCGTCCTCACCGAGCACCAGGGCCAGGCGCGCGCCCCATTTGTCGGCCCGGCCGAACTGCTTCTTAAAATTACCGCCGCCGTAATTGGTCATTAACCGCAGGTCGGGCAAGGCGTCGCGGATTTGCTCCGCCAGCGCCATTGCCGCGCCCTGGGTCTCATTGCCGGAGGAAATGAGGTAGACATCCACCACCGCCCTGGGCTTGAACTGCGGGTTCGCTTCCCGCACCAGCAGCACCAGGCGCTCCAGCCCCATGGCAAACCCTACCGCCGGCGTGGCGCGCCCGCCCAGTTGCTCGACCAGCCCGTCGTAACGGCCGCCGGCGCAGACGGTGCCCTGCGCGCCAAGGCTGGTGGTGACCCATTCAAAAACGGTACGGTTATAATAATCCAGGCCGCGCACTAAACGCGGATTAACCGTATATGGGATACCGGCCCGCGCTAAAAGTTCACACAGGCCGTCAAAGTGTTCGCGCGACTCGTCGTCAAGGTAGTCGGTCAAGACCGGCGCATCGTTCAGCAAGGCCTGGATGTCGGCATTTTTGGAGTCAAGTACGCGCAGCGGATTGGTATGCATGCGCCGGCGGCAATCATCGTCCAGCGCCTCCTCATGCTGCTCGAGGAAAGCCACCAGCGCCTCGCGATACCGCGCGCGCGCGTCCAGCGAGCCGATGGAATTCAGTTCCAGCGCCACATGTCCGTCGATGCCCAGCGCCCGCCACCAGCGCGCGGTCAGCAAAATCAGCTCCGCATCGACATCCGGCCCCGCCAGGCCGAACACCTCGACGCCCAGCTGATGGAACTGGCGATAGCGGCCTTTTTGCGGGCGCTCATAGCGGAACATCGGGCCAATATACCACAACCGCTGTTCCTGGTTGTACAGCAAGCCGTGTTCAATCCCCGCGCGCACGCAGCCCGCCGTGCCTTCCGGGCGCAGCGTCAGGCTTTCGCCGTTGCGATCCTCGAAGGTGTACATCTCTTTTTCCACGACATCGGTTACCTCGCCGATGGCGCGCTTGAACAAGGGCGTCTGCTCAACGATGGGCAGGCGGATTTCGCTATAACCGTAACCGGCCAGGACGTTCTTAAGCGTGCCTTCAATGCGCTGCCAGACAGCCGTATCTTCCGGCAAATAGTCGTTCATGCCGCGAATGGCCTGGATGTTCTTTGCCATGTCGATTCTCTTCGGGTTTTGAGTTACTTATCAATCAAATTAACGGTAATGCGATTGCTTTCATCAAGCATTGCCGCCTTAGCGCGAATTTTAGCCTCGAGCTGATCTATCATCTGCTCGTTATCAAAACGATCCCGCTGGCGCACGCCGTCTTCATAGAAACCGCTTTTATTATGGCCGCCGGTAACGCCGATGGTCGAGACCAGGGCTTCGCCCGGACCGTTGACCACGCAGCCGATAATCGAGATGTCCATCGGCGTGACAATGTCCTCCAGGCGCTGTTCGAGGGCGTTGACGGTGCCGATGACATCAAACTCCTGCCGCGAGCAGGTCGGGCAGGCGATAAAATTGATGCCGCGCGCGCGGATGCGCAGGGACTTGAGGATATCGAATCCCACCTTCACTTCCTCAACCGGGTCGGCCGCCAGCGAGATACGCAGGGTGTCGCCGATGCCCTCGCTCAGCAGCATCCCCAGGCCGATGGCGGATTTCACCGAGCCGCTGCGCATGCCGCCCGCTTCGGTAATGCCCAGATGCAGGGGCTGCTCGATGCGCGCGGCCAGCAGGCGGTAGGACTGCACCGCCAGGAAAACGTCGGACGCCTTGACGCTGACCTTAAACTGGTCGAAATTCAGTTTTTCCAGGATATCCACATGGCGCATGGCCGATTCCAGCAGGGCCTCGGGCGTGGGTTCGCCATACTTTTCCTGGATATCCCGTTCCAGCGAGCCGGCGTTGACGCCGATGCGGATCGGGATGTTTTTATCGCGGGCGCAGTCCACCACTGCGCGGATGCGCGCCTCGCTGCCGATATTGCCGGGGTTGATGCGCAGGCAATCGACGCCGTACTCCGCCACTTTCAGCGCGATGCGGTAATCAAAATGGATATCGGCCACCAGGGGAACATTGACCTGCTGCTTGATAAGCCGGAAAGCCTCCGCCGCATCCATGGTGGGCACGGAAACGCGCACGATATCGACGCCCACGCGCTCAAGCGCCTGGATTTGTTTCACCGTCGCCGCCACGTCGGTGGTGCGGGTATTGGTCATCGACTGCACGGCAATAGGCGCGCCGTCGCCGATGGGCACGTTGCCTACGTTAATCCGGGTCGATTTGCGGCGGTTAATGGGTGCTTTATTATGCATTATGTTCTCTCCATAATTGCCGAACAGAAGCTTAGTTAGCCGCTATTGTAAATCGGGCAACCTGGTTTGACCTGACATAACGGCTAAGATCAACCGGCTTGCCCTGGAACTCAATCTGTACCGCGGCCGGCGCGCCGATTTTCAATTTATAGGGGGCCTGACCCGCCAGGTTAAGCTTGCCGCCGCTGCGCTGGGTGCCGCTGAACAGCTTCTTGCCGCTGGCATCCGAGACTTCGAGCCAGCAATCCGCGGTAAAATTCATCACCAGTCCGCCGCCGGCGGTGGTGTCGGACGGCGCCGGCGCGGGCTGTGATTCAGCCGGGGCGGGCGTGGGGGCGGAGCTTGCCGTGCTGTTGGGGGCCGGCACGGCCGCGCCCTGGGGCGTGGCGGGCTGGGGCGTGGCGGGCTGCGCCGCGGCGGGCGACTGGGCTAGCGGCACCGAATGTGCTTCGCTCTCCGCAGGCTGGTCGGCGGGGGGTTGCCCCACCTCGTCGGTGGACGTATTATCGCCGCCGTTCTGGGTGGCGGCGGTATTATCGCTATCCGCCCCCGTCGCAAGCCGGTTGGAGGACTGATCGGCCATATCGGTAATATCCTGCTGCTGCGCCTGGTGATTTTGCCACCACCACGCACCGGTCAGGCCGATGACCACGAATAAAATCAGCCAGGTGAACCCCATCAGCCAGCCGTCCCGCTTTTTGCGGGTTTTCCCGAGGGAAAAACTCTGCATCGGAGCAACCTTCGAGGCCCGGATCGGCGCCTGTTTCGCCATCATCGGCAGGAGTTCTTCCTCAGAGACATGGACCAATCGGGCATAGGAGCGGATGTAGCCGCGTAAAAAGGTCGAGGCCAGGTTGGGGTTGGCTTTATCCTCTTCTATTTCCCTGACGGTAGTGACCTTCAGGCACAGGCGTTCCGCCACGGCCTGCTGGCTCAAACCCATTTGTTCACGGGCCTGACGCAGGCGTCCGCCTGTCGTCGTCGGTACTGCTTGATCTTGGAGGGCTTCAGTATTCATTAGCTAGGAACTGCTGGTACTGTTTAGATTGTGGAAAACTTCGCGCAAGCCGTGCGCCATAACGTTGTACGTCATTCTGGCGTCCCGCTAACGCAGCGAAACGAATCTGTAACCATAAACTTTCAGCGCTTGCCGGAAGAATATGCTGATAAACATCCAATAATAGTTGTGCTTTGTCGCCTTTCCCTTCACTGAATTGCCGGTCTGCTTCCGCCAGCAAAGGCACGCCTTTCTCCGGATCGTATTTTAGCGCGCGGCTGAGCAACGTCCGCGCCTCTTCTTTTTGGCCGGCCTTATAAAAGCAATAACCGGCGTTTTCCAGGCTGTCGGCAACCAGACCATAATCCGCCGCTTGCGCCGCGGCGGCAAACTGTTGTTGCGCCGGTACATACTGCCCTAAACTACATAAAAACGCACCGTAATTATTCAGAACAGTGGCGTTTTGCGGCGCCAGTTTCAGCGCCAGCCGGTAACGGCTGTCAGCGGCGTCGTTTTCACCGACCCGCTGCTCATAAAGCGCCATGCCCAGCTGCGTACGGTAATCGTCCGGCGCCGCTTTGACCGCCTTGGCGAGATTTTGCCGCGCCGCGTCAAGGTTATTGGCGGCCAGGTACTCCATGCCCAGCTGCAAACGCGTTTGCGCGGACTGGGCGGAAACATCGGTCGGCGGTTTTTCGCCGGCGCATCCATTCAATAAGGCAATAACCACTACTGCTGCTATCCCACTTAACCGCGTCAGCGTCATGCTTGTTCCCTTTATCCTGTTCTGTGAGCGTCCATGCCGTTAATCAAGGCGCGCGGACTCAATCCCGATGCCGTTTCCCGGCGTCAAACCGCCTTGACGTCAATCGGCTGGCCCGCCATACGCTTGCGCAGCGTTCTTTTGGTGCGATCGATGACGTCGCCGGCCAGCTGGCCGCAGGCGGCGTCGATATCGTCGCCCCGGGTCTTACGCACGATCGTGGTAAAACCATATTCCATTAATACTTTTGAAAACCGATCGATGCGGCTGTTGGAACTACGGCCGTAGGGCGCCCCGGGGAAGGGATTCCAGGGGATCAGGTTGATCTTGCACGGCGTGTCTTTCAGGCATTCCGCCAGCTGGTGGGCATGTTCAGTGCCGTCGTTGATATGATCCAGCATGACGTATTCCACCGTGACCCGTCCCTGGTTGGCATTGGATTTATCCAGGTAACGCCGCACCGAGCCGAGGAACGTTTCGATATTGTACTTTTTATTAATCGGCACGATTTCATCACGGATGGCATCGGTGGGCGCGTGCAGGGAAATAGCCAGCGCCACGTCAATCATTTCACCGAGCTTATCCAACGCCAGCACCACGCCCGAGGTCGACAGCGTCACCCGGCGCTTGGACAGGCCGAAGCCAAAATCGTCCATCATGATTTCCATCGCCGGCACCACATTGTTGAGGTTCAGCAGCGGTTCGCCCATGCCCATCATCACCACGTTGGTGATCGGACGCTGGCCGGTGACGCCGACGGCGCCGATAATCCTGGCGGCGCGCCATACCTGGCCGATAATTTCCGATACGCGCAGGTTGCGGTTGAACCCCTGCTGGCCCGTGGAGCAGAAAGTGCATTGCAGCGCGCAGCCCACCTGCGACGACACGCACAGGGTGGCGCGATCGTCTTCCGGGATATAGACCGTTTCCACCTGCTGGTCGCCGACCTTGATGGCCCATTTGATGGTGCCGTCGGTGGAGCGCTGCTCGGTCGCCACTTCGGGCGCGCGGATTTCGGTCAGCTCTTTTAACCTGGCGCGCAAATGTTTGTTGATGTCGGTCATCTGGTCGAAATCATCGCAGCAATAGTGATACATCCACTTCATCACCTGATCGGCGCGAAAGGGTTTTTCACCCAGGCCGGCGAAGAATTCCCGCATCTGCTGGCGGTTCATGTCCAGCAGGTTCAGTTTTTGATGGGCGGACGCGCCAGCCGGTGGCGCCGATGCGGGCGCGTCGGACAAGGCGTCCGAGACTGCCGCGGTGATAAGTTGTTCTGACATAATGTAGAAATGCCTCGTTATTACACGTTATGGCGTGGAAAAGATAAAAAAAGCCCCGGAGAGAGTGCGGACTAACTCCTCGTCAACTCCTGATCCGGGGCGCATTGGAAATAGATTTTAGCGCAGAGCCGCGCGGCTTAAAAGCATAAGCCCGGCTTTTTTATCGATAATGCGCGACGCTTAGCGTGTGCGCGGGCAGATTTCGTCATCACTGAAGAAATAAGCAATTTCCCGCGCGGCGGATTCCGCCGAGTCGGAACCATGCACCGCGTTTTCGGTAAAGCTGTCTGCGTAGTCGGCGCGCAGGGTGCCGGCCAGGGCGTTGGCCGGGTTGGTGGCGCCCATGATGTCGCGGTGACGGTGCACGGCGTTTTCACTTTCCAGTATTTGGACCATAACCGGTCCGGAGATCATAAAACCCACCAGTCCATCAAAGAAGGGTTTGCCCTGGTGCTCGGCGTAAAAACCTTCAGCCTGTTCGCGGGTAAGGTGCAACATTTTTGCTGCAACCAGAGTAAAACCGGCGCTTTCATAACGGTTAAAAATCGCGCCAATGGCATTCTTTGCCACCGCATTGGGTTTTAAGATGGATAAAGTACGTTCTATCGACATTATGACCTCTATGTTACACAGCAATGGAAGACCGGGTTAATCAGTTGTTATACCGGCCTGTTTAAGTGGCGCAGATTATAGGGATCGGACAGCCGCTTGCCTACCAGAAATGCAACATTCCATTAAAAAAAATGCAGCTTATTCCCTACTTTTCAAGGGGCTATTCTATTTTCCATAAATAAAAAATAAATTCTAGCGTAATTTTCATCCAACCGGCGAGATTGTCCCGCCGGGACGCCGACGTGGGCTAAGTGCTTGAGGCCGACGCAATTTATGCGCAGGACGTTAACATTATCATCGGGACGAAAACGCGTCCTATCCGTCATTTTCCGCGTTTAGGCCGTGCAAAGCCGGTTTCGGCGCCGGCGTGCGGATAACGGCGGCGGCCAGCGCCGTCTTCCTCTTGTCCGGCGCGGAAAAATCGCTGACAATGCCGGTTATCTTACCGCTGCGCGGCGGGCGCCTCTGCGCCCGCCGGGCCGTTACCGGAGAGCCCGCATGAATTCATCCCTGTTTGTTGCCCCAGACTGGCTGGCCGAGCGCCTGGACGATCCCGAGGTAAGGGTTATCGATGCCCGTATGCTGCCGCCAGGCTACCAGGGGCCGCGCGACCTTTATCAGGAGTATCTCGACGGACATTTGCCGGGGGCGGTTTTTTTTGATGTGGAAGCCCTCTCGGACAACGCCAGCCCCCTGCCCCATATGCTGCCGCGCCCGGAGGATTTTGCCCGCGATATGGCGCAGTTGGGCATCAGCGATGACCAGCACCTGGTGATTTACGACGACGGCTCGCTGTTTTCCGCGCCCAGGGTATGGTGGATGCTGCGTATTGCCGGCGTCGGACAGGTGTCGTTGCTGGCGGGCGGACTGGCGGGGTGGCGGCAGGCCGGCCTGCCGCTGGCGCAGGGTCCGGTGCCCGCGGCGCCGGGCGTCTTTACGGGCCGGTTTGCCGCGGATAAAGTCCGGGATATAGCCCAGATGCGGCGCCTCATCGCCGGACGGTCGGCGCAGATTGTCGATGCCCGCCCCGCCGCCCGCTTCAGCGGACAGGCGCCTGAACCGCGTCCCGGCCTGCGCATGGGCCATATCCCCGGCAGCGTCAATGTGCCCTGGAACACGCTGGTGGCGGACGGGCGGTTAAAATCCGCTGACGCGCTGCGGGCGCTGTTCGCCGATGCGGGGGTGGATTTGCGCCGGCCGCTGGTGGCCAGCTTGCGGGTCCGGTGTTACCGCCGCGGTGGTGGTGCTGGCGCTGACGGCCCTGGGGGTGGAGGATGTGGCGCTGTACGACGGGTCCTGGAGCGAATGGGGCGGTCGGGACGATGTCCCCGTCGCCGGCTGAGTTGGCGTGACGTCCGAAACGGGCATGGCGGGCAGGGAGCATAACGCGTAGCGCGCCGGCAGTGTTTTGCCGTCACAGGCGGCGTCCCCGGCGCGGGGACGCGATGTCAATGTTTGCCGCTGTCGCGCACGGTACGCAGCCAACTGCCCCATTTGCGCTCGTAAAACGGCGTAATATGATGGATAAAGTAGTGGCTGATGCCCGGTTCATCCTGTCCGACCAGGCAGATATCCACCGGCTCCTCGTCCGGCGCGGTATCGGTGGCAACCCGTCCCACCGCCTGGATGGTCGCTTCCTCATCGCCCTCGCACTCCAGCCCAATCAGCCAGTGCGGCTTCTCCTGCGGGGAGTCCTGCACCTGGACGACAAACGCCCGGCGCACCTGCTTGATATCCGCGAATAGCCGGGTGAGCGAGTCGATCATCTGCGCGGGTTTTTCCGCCGGATCGCTTAGCGTAATACGCATTTCACCCTCCAGGATCTCCCGCTCGGTCAAGGCGTCGCCTTCATTCATCATCAGGGCGGTAATTTCATCCGGCCCGAAGGCTTTGCCGTACGGCAGCTTAGGGTTCAGGAACAGCTCCGCACCGGCGGTCATGGCAAACAGGGTGCGGGCGGGCAGCGCCAGGAACGGCTGGGTCTGGCTCACGGCCTGTTGCAGCGCGTCAAGTGAGGTAAAAAAAGGAATGGCGGTGGTGCCGTCCGGTTTTTCCCAGTGCTGCAAATTGACCGGCTGTTCCCCGTCGTGGCGGGCGGCGCCGGCAATCCAGCCATCCCCCGCGTCGCCGAGGACATACACCGTGGATTCCAGCAACAGGCTGAAAAAGGCCGGACGATGGGCCGGCTCGTTGGCCGCCAGCGCCAGCGCCTGTTCCAGCGCATTATCGAGGGATGCTTTCATGACGTATTTCCTGCAATCACGTCCCGGCCGCCGGCAGGGTCACCGCACGGCGGCCAGGGAAAACCAAAGCGACAGCATAACCGGCCTCAGGGCCGCCGGTGTGCCGCCAAATGCCCTATTATTCCGCCGCCTGGGCCAGCAACAGGTTGGCCAGGGTGCGGACGCCCAGTCCGGTGGCGCCGGCCGACCACTGGTCCACGGCGCTCTTGCGATAGGTCGCGGAACAGTCGATATGCAGCCAGCCCTGACGGTAGTTTTCGACAAAGTGCGACAGGAACGCCGCGGCGGTGCTGGCGCCGGCGCTATGCGCCGCGCCCGCCACGTTGCTCAGGTCGGCGAAATTGGACGGCAGCTGCGCGCGATGGAACTCCGCCAGCGGCAGGCGCCAGAACGGTTCGTTTTCCGCCGCCGCGCTCTCCAGCAACGATTGGGCCAGGACATCGTCGAAGCTGAACAAGGCGTGGAAATCATTGCCCAGCGCGGTCTTGGCGGCGCCGGTCAGCGTGGCGCAGTCGATGATAATGCGCGGTTTTTTCGCCGACGCGTCGATCAGGCCGTCCGCCAGCACCAGCCGCCCCTCGGCGTCGGTATTCATCACCTCGACGCTCTTACCGTTACGATAGCGGATGATATCGCCTAACTTGAAGGCGTTGCCGCTGACCATATTATCGGCGCAGCACAGATAAAGACGCACGCGCTGTTTCAGGCCGCGGGCGATGGCCAGCGCCAGCGCGCCGGTCACCGTGGCCGCGCCGCCCATATCGGACTTCATCGAATCCATAAAGCTGCTGCCTTTCAGGCTATAGCCGCCGGTATCGAAGGTAATGCCTTTCCCCACCAGGCAGGCCAGCACCGGCGCGTCGGGATTGCCGCCCGGGTTATAGTCCAGCGACAGCAGCACCGGCTGGCGATCGGAACCGCGGCCGACGGTATGCAAGCCCATATAGTTTTTGTCGCGCAAATCCTCGGCCTTGGTGATCTTATAGCTGATGTCGTCGCAGGCGACGGAGCACATGATATCCACCGCGCGCTGCGCCAGCTGTTCCGGCCCCAGCTCTTCCGCCGGGGTATTAATAGTGTGGCGTACCCAGTCGATGATCTTCAGCCGGTTATCCAGCTCCAGCCTGGCCGCGGCGTCAAGCTCGGGCCAGGATACCTCGCGCTGTCCCTTCGGCCCGCGATAGCCTTGCCAAAAGGACCAGCAGCCCTCGAGATCCCAGAGTTCACCGTCGAGGCGCACATGCCTGACGCCCTGCCCGTCGATTTTGCGCGCCGCGCGCTGGATCGCCGCCAGACGGTTTTCGCCCGTCAGGTGGATGGTCATGCCGCGATCGTTCACGCTCAGCAGCGCTTTTTCGCCCCAGCGGGCGTCGGCGGGGGTGGTTGCCAGCATCACCGGCATCGCTTCGGTTGTCATAACCAGGCTCCTAGAGTTTTTATGTTTAATCCCATGCCGTGCGTATCCCGCGCGGTGACGGTTAATCGTGATTTGACAGGATATTACCTGAAAGGGCGGACGTTATCACCGGCCAGGATGACCAGCCGGGATGACAAGGAGATGACAGGAGCCGCTTAGCGGCGGACCCAGTCGGCGCCGCTGCGCTGCGCGCCCTGTTTGTACATGCCCCACTGCGGCGAAAGCTCACGCAGGCGGCCGATGGCCTGATGCACCACCTGGATGGCGTAGTCGATCTCTTCCGCAGTGGTATAACGCCCGAGCGAAAAACGAATGGAGCTGTGGGCCAGCTCGTCTTCCACGCCCAGGGCGCGCAGCACGTAGGACGGCTCCAGGCTGGCGGACGTGCAGGCGGACCCGGACGACACCGCCAGATCCTTTAACGCCATGATAAGCGATTCGCCATCCACGTAGTTAAAACCGACGTTAAGAATATTTGGCGCGCCCTGCGCCAGGTCGCCATTGAGATAGATTTCCTCGATATCCTTCAGCCCTTGCCACAGGTGGTCGCGCAGAGCCCGCAGGCGAGGCGTTTCGGTAGCCATTTCTTCTTTGGCGATGCGGTAGGCCTCGCCCATGCCGACAATCTGGTGCACCGGCAACGTGCCGGAACGCATGCCGCGCTCATGGCCGCCGCCATGCATCTGGGCGTCAATGCGTACCCGCGGCTTACGGCAAACATACAGCGCGCCGATGCCTTTCGGCCCATAAATTTTATGGCCGGAAAAAGACATCAGATCAACGTGCAGTTGGCTGAGATCGATAGGCAGCTTGCCGACGCTCTGGGTGGCGTCCACATGCAGCAGTATGCCGCGGCTGCGGCACAGCTCGCCGAGCGCGGCGATATCCTGTATCACGCCGATTTCGTTGTTGACGTGCATGATGGACACCAGGATGGTGTCGGCGCGCATGGCGTCCTGCACCTGTTGCAGCAGAATAATACCGTTGCGCTGCGGCGCCAGGTAAGTGACCTCGAAACCCTCGCGCTCAAGCTCGGCGCAGGTATCAAGCACGGCTTTGTGTTCGGTTTGACTGGTGATGATATGGCGGCCTTTCCCTTGGTGAAAGGTGGCCGCGCCTTTGATCGCCAGGTTATCGGATTCTGTCGCGCCGGAGGTAAACACGATTTCGCGCGGGTCGGCGCCCACCAGCTCGGCTATCTGGTTGCGCGCAATGTCCACCGCTTCTTCGGCCTGCCAGCCAAAACGGTGCGAGCGGGAAGCGGGATTGCCGAAAGTACCGTCCATGGTGAGATACTGCATCATTTTTTCAGCCACACGCGGATCGGCTGGCGTGGTGGCGGAATAATCCAGGTAGATCGGTAGTTTCATTGCTCATATGCCCCTGAAACACTGCGTATATCGCAGCCGTCGTATTTCTGCTTATGCGCGCAGATTAACGTTAATGGTTTCCTGTATACGTCCGTTGGCGGTAGCGGTGCGGCGGATATCGTTGTTTTGCCGATCGGCCACGTCCAGGACTTCTTCGTTATTGACCAGTTCGGCCAGAGAGATATTATTGAGGAAATCACTGATGCGCACGCTGAGATCGCGCCACAGGGTGTGGGTCAGGCAGCGTTCGCCGTTTTGACAGGCTTCTTTTCCCTGGCAACGGGTGGCGTCGACGGATTCATCGACCGCGGTGATAATGGCGCCGACGGCAATCTGATCCGCCGCCTTGCCCAACAGATAACCGCCGCCCGGTCCGCGCACGCTGGCCACCAGGTCATGCTTGCGCAAGCGGGAAAACAGCTGTTCGAGATAAGAGAGGGAAATGCCCTGGCGTTCGGAAATTTCAGCAAGGGGAACTGGCCCCTCGTTGGAATGCAGCGCAACGTCGAGCATGGCGGTAACCGCATAACGGCCTTTGGATGTCAGTCTCATAATGGTGGTCCCGGTGGGTGAAATATCGTAAAAGTCTGCCATTCCTGACTAATTTAGTCAACTATTTAACCAACCGTTTTACTCAAGTATTCCCGTCCGATATCACAGTGTCCCGTCATGAGACCTATGCTGTTGCTCGATGGAGGTCAGGATGCCGCGCAGTATATGCAGCTCCTGGCTTTCCGGCCGGGCGCGGGCAAACAGGCGGCGCAGCTTGTTCATCACCTGCCCCGGATGCGCCTTGCGGATAAAACCGGTCTGGTCCAGCACCTGCTCCAGATGCTGGTAAAACCGTTCCAGCTCATCCACCAGCGGGTAAGGCGACGGTTCGTGGTTTTCCGGCACGCCGGCCTGCTGGCGCTCGAGAAAGGCAATGCGCACCTCATAGGCCAGGATCTGCACCGCCATCGCCAGGTTTAAGGAACTGTACTCCGGATTGGCCGGGATCTGCACATGAAAATGGCATTTTTGCAGTTCGTCGTTGGTCAGGCCGACGCGTTCGCGGCCAAACAGCAGCGCCACGGGCGCATGCTCGCCTTCCTGCACGCATTTCACGCCGCATTCGCGCGGCTCCAGCATCGGCCAGGGCAAGGTGCGCGAGCGGGCGCTGGTGCCGACCACCAGGCTGCAGCCGGCCAGGGCTTCGTCCAGGGTATCGACGAGGGTGGCGTTGCCGATGATGTCGCTGGCGCCGGCCGACAGGGCAATGGCCTGCGAATCGGGTTTCGTCAGCGGATTGACCAGGTACAGGTTGCTTAATCCCATGGTTTTCATGGCCCGGGCGGCGGAACCGATATTGCCGGTATGGGAAGTTTCAACCAGGACGACGCGGATATTGTGCAGCATAGACTTTCAAGGCAAAGGAATTATGGTCAATAGTTTATCACAGCCGTAGGCATATTGCTGGCGCTCTGCTATAATCTGCGCCGTTTTAGTTCTTTAACATCTTAGTGGACGATATCCATGCATCCGATGCTCAACATCGCCATTCGCGCTGCGCGAAAGGCGGGTAATTTAATTGCCAAACATTATGAAACCCCCGATGCCGTCGAAGCCAGCCAGAAAGGCGATAATGACTTCGTGACCAACGTCGATCGCGAGGCGGAACGTTTAATCATCGAAGTTATCCGCAAATCTTATCCCCAGCACACCATCATCAGTGAAGAATGCGGCGAACTGGCAGGCGAAGACCCCGATGTACAATGGATTATCGACCCACTGGATGGCACCACCAATTTTATCAAGCACCTCCCGCATTTCGCCGTGTCCATCGCCGTGCGCATTAAAGGCCGCACCGAAGTGGCCGTGGTCTACGATCCCATGCGCAACGAACTGTTCACCTCCACTCGCGGCCAGGGCACCCAGCTGAACGGCTATCGCCTGCGCGGCAGCACCTCCCGCGATTTGGAAGGGGCGATCATCGCCACCGGTTTCCCGTTTAAGCTAAAACAGCACTCCGCCACCTATATGAACCTTGTCGGCAAGCTGTTCAAGCAATGCGCCGATTTCCGTCGCAGCGGTTCCGCCGCGCTGGATCTGGCCTATGTGGCGGCCGGCCGGGTAGACGGTTTTTTTGAAATTGGCCTGAAACCCTGGGACTACGCCGGCGGCGAGCTGCTGGTGCGTGAAGCCGGCGGCCTGGTCACCGATTTTGTCGGCGGCCATAACCATCTGGTCTCCGGTAACCTGGTGGCGGGCAACCCGCGCGTGGTCAAGGCCATGCTGGGCGCGATGCGCGAAGAACTGAGCGACGCGTTAAGGCGTTAAGCGCCATCAGCTTCACTGGCTGAAAGGCCGGATGCCGATCGTTGGCGCATAGTGCGCGCCGGCGAAGAGCACCGCGCCGGCAACGATCAGCGCCATGCCGCCGGCGAGGGATAATGCCGCCCAGGCGGCAGCGCGCGCAGCGCCGCCTGCGTGCCTGCGAGTCAGGTGTTCGGCATAACGGCGCCCGAAAAATACCAGCAGCGATACCAGCAACAGCGTCAGCGACGTCCCCGCCGCCATCACCAGCGCCGACAGCACACCCCACAGATAAACCCCCAGCACCTTGGCAAACAGCAGCACCATTACCGCCCCGGAACAGGGACGCACGCCCATGGCCAGCACCACCGCCAGCCGGGTACGCCAGCCCTCCGCAGAGACCAGCTCCTCATCGCCGGGCAGATGGCGGTGGCAGCAGCCGCCATGATGGTGATGATCGCCCGGCCCGCCGCCCCCGGAGGGCAAATAAGTCAGCCGGGGATAATACGCCAGCGGCAGGGCCCGCCCGCGGGTAGCGTAGCGCCGGCTCAGCGTCCGCCATAGCCGCAGGCCCGCCCGGCGGCACAGCATTACGCCCGCAAGGATCATCAGCAGATAACCGGCCCGCTCCAGCCACGCTTCGCTCAGATGCAGAACCCCGGAGGAGAGCCGCAGCGCCACCAGCACCAGCGTCACCAGCGCAATCGCCATGGCGCCCTGCAGCAGCGAGGCCGCAAGCGTCATCGTCAGGCTGAGTTTTAAGCGCGCGGGATGGGTGGAAAGATACGTGGTGATAACCACCTTGCCATGTCCCGGGCCGACCGCGTGCAGTATGCCGTAGGTTAGGCTGAACAGCAGCAGGGCGCCGCCGTATCGCCCGGGATCACGCTGCACCTGCTGCATCAGCTGGGCCAGCTGCTGATGCAACTGACGCTGCCACTCGATGCTTAGCGTCATGATGTTGGCCCAGTGCAACGATATCCAGCCCAGCGCGCCCAGCAACGCCAGCAAAAACAACCAGAACGGCCACAGACCGAACCAGGGATTGGGCTCCGGCGCTTGGCCGGTTCGCATCCTTAATGACATTGCAGCGTCACCCGCTGGGCAAACTGTTTGCCCAGCGCCATATCGACGTCCGGCGCCGCCGCTTTATCCAGCGACAGCGCATAGCGCTGCAGCGCCGCGTTGGGGACGGGGGTCATCAGGTCGATGGCGCACCGCGCGGCCAAATCCGGCGGCAGGCTGACGGCCTGTTTATCCGCATAGGTCATATCGACAAAATAGGTAGGATCAAAGGTGGAAAACACGATGGGCGCCCCTTTCAGCTCCGGCGGATGCGCCAGCGGCAGCACAAATACCAGCCGCGCCTTGAGTCCATTGCGCTCCAGATGATATTCCGTGGGCAGGTTTTCAAATTTCACCGCCTTGCCGTCCCGGTACACTTCCGTGAAATAGTGCTGGCCCAGCACATTGGCCATAATCTGCGCCGCCAGCTTTTTCCAGATCACCGAATCCGGTTTGGCGTCGCCGGCGTCATAAAATACATCGGCTGAGGTGATCTCATCCATGGTCCAGGTCATCTTCAGCCCGGTAAGCCGCTCGTCTTGCGCCAGGATGTCTGTTTTCATATCGATAAAACTATGTGGATGAGCATATACCGGCCGGCAAAAACCACCGGCGACGGCCAGAAACAATCCGAGGGGCAACCGCCGGCATGGCGTATTACCCCTGTCTTTACCCATGTTGCCACATAACATTTTGCCGTCCTGTTATTCCCCGGGAAGATGCTAGCGGAAATCCGGAACGCGCCGCAAGACATTTTCGGTCAACTTTGCATAACCGGCGGAACGATTAGGAAGGCTAAAGTGTGACCGGGCTTAAAGCCCGCAAACAAAATAGGCTGTAATCTCACTTAGGGAAATTGTTTCGCTATTATTAGCTGTATTCCTTAACGTAAGGGCATCACATCTATGAGCCTGAACACCCCAGAGGTGCCAGCGCTTTCAGGTCCACAACGCCGTAGCCATTTGCTTTTGATGCTTTTTGCGCCCGTGCCGTCATTGTCATTGGCCGCCCTGGCCCGTTATAACGGCGAGGATTTGCCCACGACACGGCGCGATCTGGCTCATATAGAGAGCGAGATCCGACGCATATACCATCTTCAGCTGATTGCGCATCATGACGGCAGCTACCGGATCGAAGGCACAATCCTGAACCAGCGCCTATGCCTGATAGAAGGCATGCGCCGGGCCTTACGCCTGTGCGCGGACAAAGTAACCCGCTATTTCCTGCCGTTGCAGGAACAGCTCTGGTCCCAGGCTCCCGCCGCTTTTCAGGCAAGCGCGCTACAAATAGACGAACTGGTTGAGCGGTTCACGGTGCTTATCGATCGCCCCGCCGCCCCGTATGACCGGGCTTTTCTCGCGATTTATCTGCGCTATATCCTTTGTCAGTGCCCGTTGGCCGATCATCCTGAATTCAACCAGCATCAGCAGCAGTGGCTGCGGCAAAAAGCCGAGTATGCCGCCGTGACGGACATGTTCCGCCATTGGCCGGTCCCTCCCGCCGAACTATTGTGCCTGACGCTCCTGTCGCGGATGCTGAAAACCCCGCACCGCGCCCGTTCGCCTTCCGGCGAGGACCGGCAGTTACTGCACGAGGTGGAGGAACTGGTCAAACGCTTCGAGCAACTGGCCGGCATGAGTTTCAATGAGCCGGAAATGCTGGCCGGCCAGCTGTTTTCACATCTCAGCGCGGCCCTGGAGCGCTGTCATTTTCACGTGGGCATCGACAACAGCCTGCAAATGGAGGTGGAGGAGAAATACCCGCGGCTGCTGCGCACCGCCAAGACGGCGGTTATGCCGTTTGAGGCCGCCTATCGCATTCGTTTTTCGCGTGAAGAGATGGGATTGATTGCGGTCATTTTTGGCGCCTGGCTGATGCAGGACAATGATTTGCAGGAAAAACAGGTGGTGATCCTGACCAAAAGCGGCGGCGAGCAGGAGAAGTTGCTGGAGCTGCAGATCCGCGAGTTAACCCTGCTGCCCCTGAATATCAAATTCCAGGCCCTGGCGGAATTCCAGGCGCAAGGCGCGCCCAAAAACACCGTTCTGGTGGTGACCTCGTTCGCCATGCCGCTGCCGCTGTTCTCCCCGCCGTTGATGCTGGTGCGCCTGCCGCTGGCGCAAAGCCAGCAAGAGCGCATCCGCCAGCTTTTGGAAACCCCGGGCACGGCCGGCAACTGCTGAGACAGATTCACACCGAACGCAAAGCAGACGCGTTAAGAGGCGAATTGGGCGTGGTTTTCCGCACGACGGGGTAACCGTCTTGCAGGTCCAGGGGTCTGTCCGGTTATGATCCCATTATTATTGTCAAATGGCTGGTGCGTACGCAGCACGCCCTAACAGAGATAGACGCACTTTTTCTACCGCATTTAAATGTAAAGCGGCCAGCCTTGGCGGGGATTTCGCCGGCGGCTTGCGAGGGTTTATGTCGCCTCGGCGAAGGTATCGCTTGCCATGGGTTAGCTTGCGGCAGGGCATATGTCGTCACGGAGGAGGTTTCGCTTGCCTGGCCTGGCCTGGCGTTAGCTTGCGGCAAGGCTTATGCCGTCACGGGGGAGGTTTCGCTTGCCGTGCGTGCGGTGGTTATATATAACGCCGGATGCCGGCAAGCGACAAAGAGGCCGTACCGCGACGGCCTCCTTGACCTCCGCGCGCCCGGCAGATCGTGCGCCGCTGCGCGGTTCCCGGCATCACTCCTCCCGGCTTATGGACCGCCCGGCATGCGTTCCAGACGCAGGCCGGGCTTTCGCCGCTCCCAGCGGCTCATCCAGCCGCGATGCGCGCCGCCGGCGCACTCTATGCCGGCATCAGGTCAACACCATCGCCTGAAAGCAATAAGGCGTTTTGGGGTTCTTAGTGCTATGTACTTACCGGGAAGAATATCGGTATTAATTTTGGGCTAATTTGGATAAGGCTCGCAGCCTGCTATCTGTTACTCACTGCCGCACATTTATGCCAGACGCCTGTCTACATGGTTGTATGGTTATATGACTATAATTGCCGGCGGCATGACTACTGGCTGTATGACTCCATGACGGCTGAATGTGTGAATGCTGGCTACATTGCATTAGCGTATGACTGCTAATTGCTGACTGCATGTATAACTGACCTGTCGCAGTGCCTTTTACATTTACCAATGATTACCCGCTTCTCTGTCTAACTATACCTTTCCCTTACCTTCCACTGAGCCCACAGCGGCGCTGGTGTACTATAAATCACATCGCTGACCGCGACATAGGTCCCGGCATAAAGCGCGCTGACGGCGGCTGTGCCCCCGGCATGAGCCGCCGGGAGCGGCGAAAGGCCCGTTGCGCCGGGAGCGCATAACGGGCCGGTGCATCACGGGGGCATGGGCGGCGGAAGGCATCGCGCAGCGACGCGCGACCTGCCGGGCGCGCGGAGGTCAAGGAGGCCGTCGCGCTACGGCCTCTTTGTCGCTTGCCGGCACCCGGCTCCATATAACCACCGCACGCACGGCAAGCGAAACCCACGCCGGGGCGACATAAGCCCTGGCACATGCTAACGCAAGGCAAGCGAAACCAACGCCGCAGCGACATAACCGTGGCGACATTCACCTTAACGGGTAGCCAATATTGCATACCCTTCTTGCAAATGGCGCGTTAAAGGGAGAGCGTGCCAACACCGAACTCAAAGCAGACATTTTCAAGGGAGAGCGTGCCAATAGGGCCGAATCGGGCGTGGTTTTCACGCCCGACCGGGCGCCCCATGGCACGATAGGCCCGCCAACACGATATTCAAACCAGACGTATCAACGTGAGCGCGGGCCTGGGGGGCTATCAGGCATAAACCGGATAGCGCGCGCAGATATCCAGCACTTTCTTTTTAGTGCGCTCGATAACCGCTTCGTCATGGATGCTGTCCAGAATATCGCAAATCCAGCCGGCCAGCTCGCGCACCTCCTGCTCGCCGAAACCGCGCCGGGTGACCGCCGGCGTGCCGATACGGATACCGGAGGTGACAAACGGACTCTTAGGATCGTTTGGCACGGCGTTCTTGTTCACGGTGATATTCGCCCGTCCGAGCGCGGCATCGGCTTCTTTACCGGTCAGGTTTTTGTCCACCAGGTCCAGCAGGAACAGATGGTTATCGGTACCGCCGGAAACAATGTTGTAGCCGCGTTCCAGGAACACCGCCACCATGGCCTTGGCGTTCCTGGCCACCTGCTGCTGGTAAATACGGAACGCCGGCTCCATCGCTTCTTTCAGCGCCACCGCCTTGCCGGCGATCACATGCATCAACGGCCCGCCCTGCCCGCCCGGGAAAACGGCGGAATTGAGCTTCTTATACAGTTCTTCGCTGCCGCCCTTGGCCAGGATCAGGCCGCCGCGCGGACCGGCCAGGGTTTTATGGGTCGTGGTGGTCACCACATGCGCGTGAGGCACCGGGTTCGGATAGACATCGGCGGCGACCAGGCCGGCCACATGGGCCATGTCGACAAACAGGTAAGCGCCCACTTTATCGGCGATTTCACGCATCTTAGCCCAATCGACAATACCGGAATAGGCGGAAAAACCGCCGATAATCATCTTCGGCTTATGCGTTTCGGCCAATTGCGCCAGCTCCGCGTAATCGATATGGCCGCTCTCATCAATGCCGTAAGGAATGATGTTATACAGTTTGCCGGAAAAGTTAACCGGCGAACCATGGGTCAGGTGACCGCCGTGGGCCAGGTTCATGCCCAGCACCGTATCGCCGGGCTGCAACAGCGCGGTATAGACGGCAAAGTTGGCCTGCGACCCGGAATGCGGCTGCACGTTGGCATAATCGGCGCCGAACAGCTCCTTGGCGCGATCGATGGCCAGCTGCTCGACGATATCGACAAATTCGCAGCCGCCGTAATAACGCTTGCCCGGATAACCTTCGGCATATTTATTGGTCAACTGGGAGCCTTGAGCCTGCATGACGCGCGGACTGGTGTAGTTTTCCGAGGCAATCAGTTCAATGTGCTCTTCCTGGCGCACCACTTCCTGCTCCATTGCCTGCCATAATTCGGCATCATAATCTGCAATGTTCATATCACGCTTTAACATCCGCTTCTCCTGGCTCAGCTGGCATCGCTGTGGGGTGAAAAAAAAGATTGTAAGAATCCGTTGACGCTATGGCGATAGTGTAAACTTTTTTGCCCCTGCTCCGATAGGGCCCGCGCCGGTTTTTAAGCAAACGATTCCGTCGCCGCGCGCCCATAAGGGCGGGCACGCGCGGGTCGCAAGGGGATTGGGATTTTTTTTCATGCCGGCGGGGAATTTTTTCATGACCACGGGACTCCCCGCCCAGCGGTATATGCCGCGGGCGCGGGAATAACGGCGGGCGTCAGATCGCTTCTTCGTCCTGCTCGCCGGTGCGGATACGCACAACGCGCGCAACGTCGAAAACAAAGATTTTACCGTCGCCGATTTTACCGGTCTGGGCGGTATGCATGATGGTATCGACGCAGCTGTCGACGATATCATCGGCCACCACCAGCTCGATTTTTACCTTGGGCAAAAAATCCACCATATATTCCGCGCCGCGATAAAGCTCGGTATGGCCTTTCTGGCGCCCGAAACCTTTCACCTCGGTGACGGTCATGCCGGTGATGCCGACTTCCGCCAACGCCTCGCGCACATCGTCCAGTTTGAACGGTTTGATAATTGCATCGATTTTTTTCATCGTAAAACCTTTTTCAGGCAGCCCGGCGACGCCGGCCGCGCAGCATGGATAAAAAGAGAGCCAACTTAGGCTTTAAAGTCGTTAGCGTCCAGCTCGTGACGAGACAAAAGCTTATAAAATTCAGTGCGGTTACGTCCGGCCATACGCGCCGCCTGAGTAACGTTACCTTTGGTGATCTGCAATAATTTACGCAGATAATGTAATTCAAATTGCAATCTGGCCTCAACAAACGTCGGCAAGACGGTATTTTCCCCCTCCAGCGCCTGCTCCACCAGCGCTTCGCTGATGACCGGGGCCGACGTCAGGGCCACACACTGTTCTATCACGTTAACCAGCTGACGTACATTGCCAGGCCAACTGGCCGCCATCAGCCGTTTCATGGCATCGGTGGAAAAGCTGCGTACAAACGGCTTATGGCGCAGCGCCGCCGCCCGCAGCAAATGATTGGCCAGCACCGGGATATCCTCGGCACGCTCATGCAGCGCCGGCAATTTCAGGCTGACCACATTCAGGCGGTAATACAAATCTTCGCGAAACCCGCCTGCGGCCATCACCTTGGGCAGATCGCGGTGGGTGGCGGAAATGATCCTGACGTCGATATCCACATCCCAATTGCTGCCCAGCGGGCGAACTTTGCGCTCCTGCAGGACGCGCAACAGCTTGACCTGCAAGGATAGCGGCATATCGCCAATCTCGTCCAGGAACAGCGTCCCGCCCGCGGCCGCCTGGAACAAACCCTCCCGGCTGCTCACCGCGCCGGTAAACGCCCCTTTGGCATGCCCGAACAGCTCCGACTCCAGCAACTGCTCCGGCAACGCGCCGCAGTTAATGGCGATAAAAGGATGTTTGGCGCGGGGGCTGGCGGCATGGATCGCCTGCGCCAGGATCTCCTTGCCGGTGCCGCTCTGGCCGTTAATCAGCACGCTGACATCCGACTGCGCCACCATTTTAGCCTGCTCCAGCAGCCGCAGCATGAGGGGACTGCGGGTGACGATTGACTCGCGCCAGCTGTCGTCGCCCGCCGGCATCGACAGTTGCAGGGCATGATCGATAGCCTGGTATAAGGCATCCCTGTCGACGGGTTTGGTCAGGAAACTGAACACGCCTTTTTGCGTGGCGGCTACCGCATCGGGTATGGAACCATGGGCGGTCAGGATGATCACCGGCATGCCGGGCTGATGGCGCTGGATCTCGCCGAACAGCGCCAGCCCGTCCATTTCGTCCATGCGCAGATCGCTTATCACCAGATCGATTTTTTCCCGCGCCAGCACGCGCAGGGCGTCCTGGCCGCTTTCGGCGGTGGTGACGGTAAATCCTTCGCTGGTCAGGCGCATGCCCAGCAGTTTCAGCAGGCTGGTATCATCGTCGACCAATAATAAATGGGCGGTTTGATGTTGGCTCATTATTTACCGGTTCCCTGTTGTGGTCCGGCGGCGCCATGGCCCGCGGCGGCGTCCGGCGCGTCGTTATCGTCGTTGTCGGGCATATCCGGCGACAGCTGCTTGCGGGAGGATAACCGCTGCTCGATTTCCGTCAGGTTTTGCAGTTTGCGGGTGGTCACGTCCAGCTTACGCTGCAGCTCCATCTGCTGGATGCGCAGCATGTCTATCTGGCTGGCGCTGGTTTCCTGCTGCCGCTGGCTGCGGCTGCGCTCCTCCGCCAGCATCAGGCGCAGCGCCTGCTGCTGGCGCCACATTTTAAACAGCGGATAGATCGTCGCGGGAAATTGGGAACGGAATTCCAACAGGTGCTGATAAGACTCGCGCCGTTCAATCACGCTGATGCCGGCTGAATTGAGCAAAATACTCTGCCTGAAGGCGTCATGCCAGGTCTCGCCCGACTGATGCCCGGCTTCGGCGCGCGCCTGGGTGGGCGTTATGCGTTCGGCGCACTGCATGGCGCGCAGCCAGTACCCGGGGTCGGCCAGGGTGGATTCTGCGTCGGTTTGCCAGAGTTCGTTGCATTCGGCGGCGAAACGGTTCGGCGGCGAGACCTGCTGCACCTGGGCCGTGGAAGAGCCGGCCACATCGCGGTGAGCGGGATAACCATGGCATCCCGCCAGCAGCACGGGCAGCAGGCATACCGGCCTGAACAGCCCGCGTATTGATGCCGGCGGCAAGGAAAAGCGAATCAGGCGATTAAAGCTTAGCGTCAATCTGCCCATCGCCGGTGCGGTACGTAACATCATTATTATTCATTCTCGGCGGTTAAGGGTAATTCTATCCGAAAGCAGACCCCGGCATACTCCACCGTCACCAGGTTAAGCTCGCCGTTCATCCTGCGGATACAATCACGCGCGATGCTTAATCCCAGGCCGCTGCCTTTAACCGCGCCCTTGCGTTGAACGCGGCCCTGGTAAAACGGCTCGAAAATCATGGTTTGCTCCGCCGGCATGATCGGCTCTCCGCTGTTGGCGATGTCCAGGATAAGGCGACCGGACGAAGTGCGGCTGCGGATCCAAATGTTACCGGATTCCGGGCCATAGTGCACCGCATTGGAGTAGAGATTGTCCAGCACGCGCATTAACAGCACCGGCTGCGCCCTGACGCGTTCGCACTCCAGCGCCACCAGGGTATGGATGTCCTTGGCGCGGGCCGGCAGGCTATGGGCGGTAATAACCCGCTCGATCATGGCGCCGAGAGCGATATCTTCATAGTCCGCCGGACTGTCGGCCAGTTTGCGATTGTAGTCGAGCAGCTGTTCGATCAGTAGTTGCAAGTGACGGCTGCTGCTGTCCAGGATGGCCACCACGTCCTGCTGATCCGGCGTCAGCGGACCGGCCACCTCGTCCGCCAGCAGCGCCGTGCCCTCGCGCAGGCTGGCCAGGGGCGTTTTCAGTTCATGGGAGATATGGCGTAAAAACTCATGGCGCTGGGATTCCAGCCAGGACAATCGTTCGTTAAGCCATAAAATGCGCTGCGCCAGCGACTGGATTTCACGCGGGCCGGTAAAAGAGACCCAATCGTCCAGGGGCCGTCCCTGCCCAAGCCGGTTAATCATTTTTTCGACCCTTTTCACCGGACCGATAATCATGCGGGTAAAGAGGATCACCAGCACCAGGCTAAACATAAACAGCAGCAGTGCCTGCCAGCCGAAAAAACGGCCGCGCTCGGCGATGGCCCGCTGCAATTGCTGGCCGCGGGTAAAAATATCATTGCGCGTGGCCTGCACCATATCATTGTTGGCATGGGAAAAATCCCTCAGCAAGGCGGACGCCTGCGCATTCGGTCCGCTGTTTTCGCATTGAATGGCGGCGAGCTGGTCCAGCAGTTGGGTAAGCCGCTGATAATAGCGTTGATCGGGCAGCATGCCGGCGCGGACGTTGAGGATTTGGGTATATTGCCGTCGCTGGTTTTGGTAAAGGGTGACCAGGGTTTCATCGTCGAGCACGCAATACTGGCGATAGCTGCGCTCCATCTCCAGCGCCACGCTGCCCATGGACTCGATGCGCCGGGCGTCCGACAGCGTGGTACGGTTGATATCCGCCGCCTGCTCGCTAAGATTATCCAGGCTTTGCCAGGCCTGGTAAGCCAGTAACAGCAGGGGCAGCAGCACCAGCGTAAAGGCCAGGATCACCAGTTGCCGCAGAGATCGGGGAAAGGGACGCCACGTCTTCAAAAAAATCATCCTGTGATTGCCGACAAAGTCTTTGCCGATGCTATCCGGTTCGGTGGCTTGAAGAAAGCATAAAAAAAGCACTTGGCCCGCGGGCAAGTGCTTTTTTATCGGAATAGGGGGTGCCTCACTCAACGTGTCGTCCTGTGGGTGATAAAGCCGTAAGGCAATTATCGGTATGTTGGACGATAGGCACCGTTCTTTGGCGTCATTCGGTAGTTATGAAGCAATAGCCGTTGGTTAAGCGTAAACGGCGCTGTCATATCGGGGTGAATGAGCAACTGGGCCATAGTATGCAGCATTCATGCCACAAATAAAATAATTTTATAATACGTTGAAAATAAATAACATTTTCTGGTACCGACCCCTATACCGCATTGTACTGCCCGGGCCGGCGCCGCCGTTTGTCTCCCGAAAGAGACATAAATCGCAGTAAAATAAAATATCATTAAAAAACAATTAATTAAGTGTCTCTAAAAAGAGACAGAATTATCTTAAGAAATGAATTAAAGCGACACTTTGCTTTCGGCTGCCCCACCGGCGGAGTACGTGAAAAAAAAGCGCCGGCAACGAGCCGACAGCCGCTGATTAGCCTCTGACGGGACGGCGCCACGGCACGCACAGGATGCCGCCGCGCGCGCCGTGAGCGCCACGGCCGGCTTAGCCCAGCTGTTTGCGCGCGTTGCGGAACATGCGCATCCAGGGACCGTCTTCGCCCCACTCGCCGGGATGCCAGGAATTGCTCACCGTCCTGAATACCCGCTCAGGATGCGGCATGGTCAGAGTGACCCGCCCGTTGGCGCTGGTCACGGCGGTGATGCCGTTCGGGGACCCGTTCGGATTGGCCGGATAGGTTTCGGTAACCTTGCCGGTGTTATCCACGAACCGCAGCGCCACCAGGCCCGCATGTTCCAGCGCCGCCAGATGCGCGGCATCGCGCACCTCCACCAGCCCTTCGCCGTGGGATACGGCGATGGGCAGGCGGGAACCGACCATGCCCTGCAACAATAACGAGGGGCTTTGCGTCACCTCCACCAGGCTGAAGCGGGCTTCAAAGCGTTCCGACTTGTTGCGCACGAAGCGCGGCCACAGTTCGGCCCCCGGGATAAGCTCGCGCAGGTTGGACATCATCTGGCAACCGTTGCACACCCCCAGCGCCAGGGTTTGCGGACGGTTGAAAAACGCCTCGAACTCGTCGCGCACGCGCGGATTGAATAGGATGGATTTGGCCCAGCCCTCCCCCGCGCCCAGCACATCGCCGTAGGAGAAGCCGCCGCAGGCCACCAGCGCCTGGAACTCCTGCAAATCACGGCGCCCGGACAGCAGGTCGCTCATATGCACGTCGATGGCGTCAAAGCCGGCGCGATGGAACGCCGCGCCCATCTCCACATGGGAATTCACCCCCTGCTCGCGCAGGATAGCCACCCGGGGCTTCGCCTGCCTGGCGATATAAGGCGCGGCGATATCCTCGGCCGGGTCAAAGCTCAGCGCGACATTCAGGCCCGGATCGCTATCATCCTGCTTGGCGGCGTGCTCCTCGTCGGCGCAGTCGGGGTTATCACGCAGACGCTGCATCTGCCAGGTGGTTTCCGCCCACCAGGTGCGCAGCAGGGTGCGGCTTTCGCTATAGACCGCGCGGTCGGCGCGGCGGATAACCACCCGGTCGCCCGCTTCGGCCCGGCCGAGATAACGCAGGCAATCCGCCAGGCCATGGTCGGCGAACAGTTGTTCGACGCGATCCCGATCGCCGGCGGCGATCTGGATCACCGCGCCAAGCTCTTCATTAAATAACGCCGCCAGCGTATCCTCGCCAAGGGCCGCGATATCGATATCCAGGCCGCAATGGCCGGCAAAGGCCATTTCCAATAGCGTCACCAGCAGGCCGCCGTCGGAACGGTCGTGGTACGCCAGCAGAACGCGGTCCGCCACCAGTTGCTGCAGCGCGCGATAAAAGCCGCCCAGCTGCGCCACGTCGCGCACGTCCGCCGTATCGTCGCCCAGCTGGCGATAGACCTGCGCCAGGGCGGTGGCGCCCAGCGCCTGATGCCCGGCGCCCAGATCGATAAGCAACAGGGCGTTATCCTGCCCGGCGCGCAGCTGCGGGGTTACCGTGCCGCGCACGTCTTCCACCCGGGCGAAGGCGGTAATCACCAGCGACATGGGCGACGTCATTTCACGCTGCTCAGCACCCTGCGGCCAGCGGGTTTTCATCGACATCGAATCCTTGCCCACCGGAATGGTCAGGCCCAGCGCCGGGCAAAGCTCCTCGCCCACCGCCCTGACCGCGTCATACAGGCCGGCATCCTCGCCGGGATGGCCGGCGGCGGCCATCCAGTTGGCGGAAAGCTTGATGCGTTTAATATCGCCAATCTGGGTCGCCGCCAGATTGGTAAGCGCTTCGCCCACCGCCAGCCGAGCCGAGGCGGCAAAATTCAGCAGCGCCACCGGCGCGCGTTCGCCAATGGCCATCGCTTCGCCGTAATAGCTGTCCAGGCTGGCGGTGGTGACCGCGCAGTCCGCCACCGGCACTTGCCACGGCCCGACCATTTGATCGCGCGCCACCATGCCGGTGACCGTGCGATCGCCGATGGTAATCAGGAAGGTTTTTTCCGCCACCACCGGCAGATGCAGCACCCGTTTTACCGCCTCGGCCATCTCGATGCCGCCGCGGTTAAGCGGCGTGCCCGCCACCGGCAGCCGGACAACGTCGCGCGTCATTTTCGGGGTTTTGCCGAGCAGCACGTCCAGCGGCAAATCGATGGGACGGTTGTTGAAATGGCTGTCGTCCAGGCTGAGATGCAGTTCTTCCGTCGCCTCACCAATCACCGCGAAGGGCGCGCGCTCGCGGCGGCAGATGGCCTCGAAGGCCGCCAGCTGTTCAGGCGCCACCGCCATCACATAACGTTCCTGCGATTCATTGCACCAGACTTCCAGCGGGCTCATGCCGGGCTCGTCGTTGGGAATATCCCGCAGTTGGAAACGCCCGCCGCGATTGCCGTCGCTGACCAGCTCCGGCATGGCGTTGGACAGCCCGCCGGCGCCGACGTCATGGATAAACAAAATAGGATTGTCGTCGCCCATCTGCCAGCAGCGGTCGATCACCTCCTGGCAGCGGCGCTCCATTTCCGGGTTGTCGCGCTGCACCGAGGCGAAGTCGAGATCGGCGTCCGACTGGCCGGACGCCATCGAGGACGCCGCGCCGCCGCCGAGACCGATATTCATCGCCGGGCCGCCCAGCACGATAAGCTTGGCGCCGGGGGTGATCTCTCCTTTCTGCACATGGCCGTCGCGAATATTGCCGAGGCCGCCCGCCAGCATAATGGGCTTATGGTAGCCGCGCAGCTCGATGCCGTTATGGCTGTCGACCCGCTCCTCATAAGTGCGGAAATACCCGGTCAGCGCGGGGCGGCCGAACTCATTGTTAAACGCCGCGCCGCCCAGCGGACCGTCGGTCATGATATCCAGCGCGCTGACAATGCGATCCGGCTTGCCGAAATCCTCTTCCCACGGCTGGCCGAAACCGGGAATGCGCAGGTTGGAGACGGAAAAGCCCACCAGGCCGGCCTTGGGCTTGGACCCGCGGCCGGTGGCGCCCTCATCGCGTATCTCGCCGCCGGAGCCGGTGGCGGCGCCGGGCCAGGGTGAAATAGCCGTGGGATGATTATGGGTTTCCACCTTCATCAGGATATGCGCCGCTTCCTGGTGATAATCGTAACGGGCGCTGCCGGGTGCGGCGAAGAAACGTCCCACCGCCGGTCCCTCCATGACCGCGGCGTTGTCCTTATAGGCGGACAGGACAAACTCCGGCGTCTGTTCAAAGGTGTTCTTGATCATTTTAAACAGCGACTTCGGCTGTTCCTGGCCGTCGATAATCCAATCGGCGTTGAAGATTTTATGGCGACAATGTTCGGAATTGGCCTGGGCGAACATATACAGCTCAACGTCGGTGGGATCGCGGCCCAAGCGGGTGAACGCCTCGAGCAGGTAGTCGATTTCATCCGGCGCCAGCGCCAGCCCCAGCGTCTGGTTGGCCTGCTCCAGGGCGTCGCGGCCGTCCGCGAGCATAGCCACGGTGCGCACCGGCGCGGGCTCGTGGTGGGCAAACAGCGCCTGGGCCTGCTCCAGCTCGCTGAAGACGGTTTCCATCATCCGGTCATGCAGCAACGTCCCCAGTTGCCGCCACTGGTCCCCGGTCATCGACGCGCCCTGGAAATAAAACGCCAGCCCGCGTTCCAGGCGCTTGACCTGCGCCAGCCCGCAGTTATGGGCGATATCGGTGGCCTTCGACGACCAGGGGGATAATGTGCCGGGACGCGGCGTAACCAGCAGCAGCCGGCCCTGGGGCGCATGTTCGGCGAGAGAGGGGCCATACTTCAGCAGCCGTTGCAGCCGGGCAAGCTCGTCGGCGGAAAGCGGCGCGCTCAGGTCGGCAAAGTGGACATATTCAGCATAGACATCGCTGACCGGAAGCCGGGCATCCTGGCAGCGGGACAATAGCTTGTTGATACGAAATGCCGACAGAGCGGGCGAACCACGCAGTATTTCCATAATAAAAGATCTCTCGTCTTTGAACCGGCGACCAAAGGTGCTCGGGTACGGCTTGCCATGGGGCGCATCTTTAGCGCAGCTTCAGGGGGGAAACGCGCGCCATTATAGAGAATCCCGGCGGCGGACGAAACCGTTTGCGCGGTTATTGTTGCGATTCTTCTTGTTAAAACGTCCCCGCGGCGGGAATGCAATAAATTTGCACCTTGGCGTTTTGTTAAGCAAAATGCTCCGACCCCAGGGAAAAAAAGATAATAACACCGCGATCACAGACCGCGATAAAATCGCCCCGGCGAGAGATAACTATTTGAAGCGTTTTAAATTAAATTATGTCGTGACCGGCGTTATCGCCGTCTTGCTGACCTGGGCGTTGTGGTTAAACGTCCCCTGGCACAGCATGCAGGACGATAAACTCAGCCAGATAAAAGCCAGGGGAACGCTGCGCGTCAGCACCATCGACGCTCCGCTGAGCTTTTATACCGCCAACAACCAGCAAACCGGTTTCGATTACGAACTGGCGAAGCGTTTCGCCGATTATCTGGGGGTCAGGCTGGTCATCCGCCAGCGCCATACCCTCAATGAACTGTTCGACGATCTGGACAACGACGATGCCGATCTGCTCGCCGCCGGATTGCTCTACAATAACGACCGCCTGCAGCGTTTTACCACCGGCCCCGCCTATTATTACGTTTCCCAGCAACTGGTGTACCGCCTGGGCCAGCCGCGGCCGAAAAACCTCGGCGCCCTGCAGGGCCGGCTGGCCGTCTCCTCCGGGTCGGCGCATATCTCGCTGCTGCGCGGCCTGAAGGAAACAAAATATCCGCAATTGCAATGGGAGGTATCCTCCGATCTCAGCAGCAAGGCGCTGCTGGAGCAGGTGGCCGAAGGCAAGCTCGATTATACGCTGGTGGATTCGGCGACCGTCGGCCTGCTGCAACGGGTGCATCCGCAACTGGCCGTGGCCTTCGACGTCAGCGACGAGGAGCCGGTCACCTGGTATCTGCCGCGGCGCAATAGCGACAACCTTTCCGCCGCCCTGCTGGATTTTTTCAGCGGCCAGGAAGCGGACGGCACCATGGCGCGGCTGGAGGAAAAATATCTCGGCCACGTGGGCAGTTTTGATTACGTGGACACCAAGACCTTTTTGACCTCCATCGACGCCACGCTGCCGACGCTGCAAGGGCTGTTCCAGCAATATGCCAAGGAAATCGACTGGAAACTGCTGGCGGCCATCTCCTATCAGGAATCCCATTGGAATCCCCAGGCCGTCTCCCCCACCGGCGTGCGCGGCCTGATGATGTTGACCCGCGCCACCGCCGATAGCCTGGGCATTACCGATCGGCTGGACATTGAACAAAGCATCCGGGGCGGGGCGCTGTATCTGGAACGCATGATGCAAAAAGTGCCCGATACCATTCCCGAGGATGAAAAAATCTGGTTTGCGCTGACCGCCTATAATATGGGTTATGCGCATATGCTGGACGCGCGCGCCCTGACGGCAAAGCAGCAGGGCAATCCCGACAGCTGGGTGGACGTCAAGCTGCGCCTGCCGATGCTCAGCCAGCCGCGCTACTATCAGCAAACCACTTACGGCTATGCGCGCGGCCAGCAAGCCTACAATTACGTGGAAAATATCCGGCGCTACGAAATGAGCCTGAACGGCTACCTGGAAGAGAAAGAGAAAAAGGCGGCGCAGCTGGCGGCGACCGAGGCTGAACCGCTAGCCCCGTCACCGGCCGCGACGCCCGGCCCGGCGCCGGCGAAAATCCCGCCGCAGATCACCGGACTGTTCCCGCCCAATGCGACCGGCGCCGTGGCCGCGCCGCCCTGGATCCGGCCCGGCGGCGTTATTCCGTAATCGTCGGGTCCTGGGACTTCAGCGCCAGGCGGCGCGCTTTATGCGCCTCGCGGCGGGCACGGAAAAACGCGCTCAGCTGGGCGGAGCACGCCCCGGCTAGTACGCCCTCGGTAATAGCCACGCAATGATTAATGCCCGGCTGGCGCAGCACATCGCACAACGAACCCGCCGCGCCGGTTTTCTCATCCCTGGCGCCGAAGACCAGCCGGCCGACGCGCGCATGGATAATCGCGCCGGCGCACATTACGCAGGGTTCAAGCGTGACGTATAGCGTGGTATTCACCAACCGGTAGTTGCCAAGCACCGCCCCGCCCTGGCGCAGCGCCATGATTTCCGCATGGGCGGTGGGATCGTGACGCCCGATGGAACGATTCCAGCCTTCGCCGATGACCCGGCCGTCCAGCACCAGCACCGCGCCCACCGGCACCTCGCCCTCGCCTTCGGCCCGGCCGGCCAGGGAGAGGGCATGGCGCATCCAGCTTTCGTCGCCCTGTTCGCCGTGCATATCTGTTCTCCCGGATGATTCGCAGCCGGTGATTATACAGGGATAAAGGGATTTTTTAATCCAGTTGTTTTAACTCGCCCTCGCGGGTGACGCGCCAGCGATGTTCGCAAAAATAGAGCAGCGGGCTGTCGTGCTGGCTATCGCTATAGCCGCTGAACAGCTTAAGCGGCGTGCCCAGTTCGCGCTCGAGCTGGGCCACTTTTTCATGCCCCAGGCAGCGCAGGGTCAATACCCAGCCGCCGTGCCGGCGGGTCATCCTGCTGCCGATAAGCTTAACCCGCGGCAAAAACAGCGCGTCGGCGTACACTCCTTGCACCAAGGGTTCCGGCGAGCCGGTGATCAGCCACACCTGCGCATCCTGGCTGGCCAAATAGTCGTTCAGGCGCTGCAGCACGATGGGAAAGCCGGTGACCCGCTGGCGGAACCAGACGACAAAACGTTGCTGCAACTTGATAAGCCGGGCTTCGCTGTGGCCGAAGGTAATTGCCCATAACAACAGGCTCATCGGCCAACGCGCCGAGCGCCCCTTCACCAATAGCCCGATGCCGACGACCGGCAATACCGGCAGGACCAGGATGGCGTTCAGCGGCAGGTGGCGCAGCAGATAACGCAGAAAACAACCGAACATATCCTGTTGATGCAGCGTGCCGTCCAAATCGAAAAAAACTATGCGCGAGGCTGCTGTGCGACTCAAAACAACTCCTCCGGTTAAAATATCTTATGATCCCGGGCGTCCGTCCCCGTCGCCAGGGTAACGATCATGCCGGCCCACGGAAAACATGTCCGGCGCCGGAAGGGGAAAAATACGCGCATGCGCATACGGTTGTTATCAGTGTAGACAGTACTGGTGGATGTAGCCTATTTACCGCGCCCTGAAAACGGTGTTTTATTTCCCGGCATCAAGGGCATGGCGCAAATAGCCCCGGTGCTCCGACAGCAGGCGCGCCGCCTCGTCGGCGTCAGCGCCGGTGAGGATCATCAAAATCGCCGGTTTCACCGCATAGCCGGTCAACGCGAGGATTTCACCGGCCCGCGCCGTATCGCAGCCGGTCGCCTCGGCCACAATACGGCAGGCGCGATCCGCCAGTTTAATGTTGGTGGCCTTCACATCCACCATCAGATTTTGATAGACCTTACCGAGTTTCACCATGGCGCCGGTGGAAATCATATTCAGCACGAGCTTTTGCGCGGTGCCGGACTTCATCCGGGTGGAGCCGGTCAGCACCTCGGGGCCCACCACGGGCGAAATGGCGATACGCGCCTCACGGGCCAGCGGCGAACCGGGATTGCAGGAAATGGCCGCCGTGGGACACCCCAGCCCCGCAGCATAGCGCAAACCGCCGATCGCGTACGGGGTACGGCCCGATGCCGCCAGCCCGACCACCATATCCACGGCGCGCAGTCCGATGGCCTGCAAATCATCCCGGGCCAGGGTCAGACTATCCTCGGCCCCCTCCACCGCTTTCAGCAAGGCGCCCGGCCCGCCGGCGATCAGCCCCACCACCATGCCTTCGGGCACGCCGAAGGTGGGCGGACATTCAGCCGCGTCCAGCACGCCCAGCCGGCCGCTGGTGCCGGCGCCCAGATAGATCAGGCGACCGCCGGCGGCAAGCGCCGCCGCCGCCAGATCCACCGCCCCGGCGATGGCGGGTAATTCGCGGCCGATGGCCTCCGGCACCAGGCGATCCTGTTGATTAAACAACGTCACCATCTGCAGGGTGGAGAGCATATCCAGGTTCATCGAGGCCGGATTACGGGTCTCCGATACCAACGCGCCCAAGGTTGCCACATCATTGTTCATCTCGTCACCATTGAATTTTTTATTCATTTAATTGAATCTATTATTGAATATTAAATTCCGGCAGGCGAGAAAATTCTGTACTCTGTCGTCTCCGGAGCGGAATGGCCATGGCAGGGTTCGACATGCATGTTCACCCTGGGCGCTTTATTTATAATCCCTTGTTAATGGGCCGTTGTTTTATGAGTTTTTCGTTATGAGTCTTTTGTTATGAGCAGTGTGCTTCGTATTCGTCAGCTATATCGCTCGCTATCGCTCAACGACCGCAAGCTGGCCGATTATCTTTTAACGCAAACCGACCAGGCAAGGCATCTCAGCTCGCAAAAAGTCGCCGAACAGGCAGGCGTCAGCCAGTCAAGCGTGGTGAAGTTCGCGCAAAAGCTGGGTTACAAAGGCTTTACGGCGTTAAAACTGGCGCTCAGCGAAACCTTGGCCGGCGCCTATGAGCTGCCGTCCATCAGGGTGCATAACCATATCTTAAGCGACGATCCGCTGAAAGCGGTGGGCGAAAAGCTGCTGACGGAAAAAGTGGCCGCGCTGCGGGCGACGCTTGATATCAATAGCGAGGAAAAACTCCGCCAGGCGGCGGCCATGTTGCAGGAGGCCCGCCGGGTGATTATCGTCGGCATCGGCGCATCCGGCCTGGTGGCCAAGTATTTCTCCTATAAGCTGATGAAAATCGGCATGTCGGCGGTGGCGGAAACCGACATGCACGTACTGTTGGCCACCATCCAGGCGGTCAGCCCCCATGACCTGCTGCTGGCCATCTCCTTTAGCGGCGCGCGCCGCGAGATTAACCTGGCGGCGCAGGAGGCGCACCGGGTAGGGGCGCGGGTGATGGCAATCACTCACTTCTCGCCTAATGCGCTGCAACAGCACGCCGATATCGCCCTCTACACGGTGGCGGAAGAACAGGCGCAGCGCAGCGGTGCCATTTCCTCCACCATCGCTCAGCAATCGCTGACCGATCTGCTGTTTATGGCGCTGGTGCAGCGCGACCTGGAAAATGCGCCGCAGCGCATCCGCCATAGCGAAGAACTGCTCAAAAAATTAGTATAATCCCCATCCTGACGAGAGATGCGCCGGCGCGGCCCCGGCCGCATCCCCAGCCGGTTTCAGCATTCAATGCGCCCGTGCCAAAGGCGTAGCCCCGTCGCGGTCAGCGCGGGTTCGGCTTGCCGTCAGGGGACGCCGACAGGCGGGTTTTCTGATTAAAGATAAAAAACCGGGCGGTGGAATAGTTAAATACCATCCCGGTCAGGCTACCCGCCGCCACCCCCAAAATCGGGTACTGCTGTACCAAGGCATAACAGGACACCAGAAACCAATAGGTCAGGTAATTGACCGCCCCGCCGCTAAGCATACATATACCGTACCTGATGGCCTCGGACAGGGCCGAGCGACCACTGCGGCTTTGGCGAAAGGTAATCATTTTATTCAGGATCCACGTGGTCAGCACCGCGCAGACAAAAGACACCCCGCGTCCGGCATACAGGCCTAACGCATCCTTTAATAGATACAGCACTCCCGAGTCGACGATAAAACCGACACCACCAATCATACCGAAGAAGAACAGTTCTTTAATTTTTTGCATATTTTCCACTCAACGTGTGCTGCTGCCCATAAGGCATCAGGGCCGGCCATGTTGATTTTTTGTCTGGGCGCCGCGAAGCGCAGGAGCATTGCCGATACTGTATCTCAAATTCACGCCAGCGGCCTCCTTTCCTGAGCGTAAAACCGTTTTGCCAAAAGCCGCGTCAGTAAATGATAACCACGTTTGGCCCGTGAGATAAAGCACCGCCGCAAGCGTGCGCCCCCCAGGCGGATAATGCTGATGTAAACGTCAAGCGCACCGCCAGAGGTCATAATAAGAAAGGGAGTTAATGCAAGGGGACATTGATAAAAATCGTCGCAATATTGATTATAAAAACGTCACTTTATCCTGATAAGCGTTATAGGACATTCATTTCACATCATTATTTTACTTATAAAATTTCATATGCATTTAAATTTCACTCACTTTTCATCCCCTCTTTATTGAATATCACTGGGCTCACATGCAAACTGACGCCGTTATATTTTTTAACAGAAAAGCATCAAAGTTTAAAAAATAAAATAACCATTTTGCGACCAGGAACCCTTTCCAGGGTTTCGGGTAGAACAAACATACCCAGGAATAAATAACAATGAATAAATCTATTTTTTTAATACCCTTGTCTTTTTTAATCCTTATGTCTTCAGGATGCAGCTATTTAAGCGGGACGCCGGGAGAACAGCCTTCCAACGTTTCACCAAAAATCGTCACGGCCGCCGGTCAAAAACAATTTTGGAACGATCCGGGATTATTCGGAGCCGTACCAAAGAACCAGCAGCAGGAAGGTGATAACGCCTGTGCCCGCGATGGCAACGGTAAAGCCATCGGCTACCACCCGCACCCGAAGAAATACGATGGCACCTATTTCCCAGGCGGCGGCTATTTATGCCGGATGATATAAAAAAGGCCGCCTGTGCGTGAAAACGGCAGGTATGCTATTAAAAATCTATTGTAGCGTTAAGCAAAGTACCTTGAAGCCATGGCCGGATAATGAGATACGGGGGGGTGCTCTTTTCGTCCTTGGGCCACAGGTACTTATTCAGCGCGGGGGCAAAAATGATTTTTAGCCGCCGCAACACCGGCTTCACCGCGCGCCTGCGTCAGGCGGTTTACCGCCGTGCCTGAACGCGGTTGCGGCTAAAAATCCCGTATTATTGGCCTTTAACGTACTTTGTGGTACTGTGCCCGTCATTAAAAATCCTTTGCTGCTTTGGTTTTTAATGTGATTTGAACTGTATTAATACACATGCTTTTCACAATGGCGTGCTGATAAGCAACCCGTCCTCTTGATGATTTATAATAAGATATTACCTAAGTTATTGATATGGCTTTATTCATTACCAAGAAGTGCATTAATTGCGATATGTGCGAGCCGGAATGCCCGAACCAGGCCATTACCATGGGCGCGCAGATATACGAGATCGACCCCAACCGCTGCACCGAGTGCGTCGGCCATTACGACACGCCCACCTGTCAGAAAGTGTGCCCGATCGATAATACCATCCTGCCGGATCCCGCGCGTAGCGAGAGCAGCGAACAGCTATGGGAAAAATTTGTCGTCATGTACCACGGCGATCGACTCTGACGGCCACGCGCCAGACGTTCTCTGCCAGCCAGATAAAGCGCCATCCCCTACACCTCGTCATTGCCGCCCGCGCGTCGATAATCGCCCTGATGCCGGCCTGGGTTATCCCCTGCCATGCCGGTTCCCTATCGCCCTGATTTCAGCCCTGGCCCTCGATAATCACCGTCGCGCAGGCGTAGCGCCGTTCGTCGGCAAGCGTAACGTGGACGCTGGTGACCCCGAGGCTAATCGCCAGCGCGGCGGCCTGTAAATAGAGTTTCAGGCCGGGTTTACCCAGTACATCATTGACCACCTCAAATTGCGCAAACGCCAGCCCGTTGCGGATGCCGGTGCCGAAAGCCTTGGCCGCCGCCTCTTTTACCGCAAAACGTTTCGCCAGGAAGCGTATCGGCTGCCGATGGGCCTGGTACTGCGCCCACTCCGCGTCGCTGAGAATGCGGCGCGCGAAGCGGTCGCCGCTGCGCTCCACCACGGCCTCGATTCGCTCAATCTCAACGATATCGGTGCCGATGCCGAGGATAGCCATCAGGCGCGCGCCGCGAGCATCAGCCGTTTCATTTCCGCCACCGCGCCGGCCAGGCCGCTCATGACCGCGCGGCCGATAATGGCATGGCCGATATTAAGCTCATGCATCTGCGGCAGCGCCGCGATCGGCTGGACATTATGATAGGTCAGGCCATGGCCGGCATTGACTTTTAAGCCCAGGCCGGCGGCATAGACCGCGGCCTGCCGGATACGTTCGTATTCAACCTGGCGCGCGTGGTCATTCGCGGCGTCGGCATAGGCGCCGGTATGGATTTCAATATACGGAGCGCCAACGGCGGCGGCGGCGGCGATTTGTCCCTCGTCGGCGTCGATAAATAATGAAACCTGGATGCCGGCCGCCGCAAGGCGCGCCACAGCATCGGCCATTTTCGCCCGCTGTCCGGCCACGTCCAGCCCGCCTTCGGTGGTGACTTCCTGGCGTTTTTCCGGCACCAGGCAGCAGAAGTCGGGACGCGTGGCGCAGGCGATGGCGACCATCTCGTCCGTTACCGCCATTTCCAGGTTCATGCGGGTATGCAGCGTTTCACGCAACAGGCGCACGTCACGATCGGTGATATGGCGGCGATCTTCGCGCAAATGCACGGTGATGCCGTCGGCCCCGGCCTGCTCGGCGATAAACGCCGCCTGCACCGGATCGGGATAAGCCGTGCCGCGCGCGTTGCGCAGGGTGGCGATATGATCGATATTGACGCCTAATAACAGTGCTGACATACCATCCTCGGTTACTGTGACGCGTGGATCCAAAGATCCCAGTTTAACTGGAGGGGCCGCCGTTGGGCAACGTTTTCAGCGGGGGTTTCCGGGCCATGAATTGACGAAACAGCTCGGCGCTTTTCAGCGGCTTGCCGCCCAGGTAGGGTTTGAGGGCCATGCGGGTAAAGCGTTTGGCGGCGCGCAGGGTGGCGATATCGGCGAATTCACGCGCGGCAAGCGAGCGCAGCTCGCGGCCGGTAAAGCTGTAATGATCGATGATAACGCTGGCGATAAACCCTTTTTCCTCGCGGTAACGATAGGTCATCTCATCGCTGACCGGTTCGCCGCTGCCGGCGCAGTGCAGAAAATCCACGCCGTAGCCGAGGTGCCCGAGCAGGGCCAGCTCAAAGCGCCGGAGCGCGGGTTCAGGCGAGCCGCTGGCGCCGGCCAGGGTTTGCAGGCAGTGCAGGTAATCAAAAAACAGCGAGGAATAATCGGTTTCGTGCGCCAGCACGCGGGAAAGCAGTTCGTTGGTGTAAAGGCCGCTGTAGAGCATCAGACCGGTAAGAGGCAGTCCCATGGAGACCGGTTCGGCGCTGCGCAGGGTTTTCACCTCGCCGCGTCCGCTCCAGCGGATCAGCAACGGCGTAAACGGCTGCAGCACGCCTTTAAGGGCGGAACGCCGGGAGCGCGCCCCTTTGGCCAGGATACGCACCCGTCCGTCGTTTTCGGTAAAAAAATCCAACAGCAGGCTGGTTTCGCTATAGTGGCGTCCATGCAGGACGAATGCGCGCTGCCAGCCTTCCATCGGCGGGTTCCTCAGACGTCGTCGCCGTAACCCAGGCTTTTCAAGGCGCGTTCATCATCGGCCCAGCCGGATTTAACCTTGACCCACAGTTCAAGATGCACCTTGTTCTCGAACATGGTTTCCATATCCTGACGGGCTTCGATACCGATGGTCTTGATCTTGGCGCCGCCGTTGCCGATAACCATTTTCTTCTGGCCTTCGCGCTCCACCAGAATCAGGCCGTGGATATCATAACCGCCGCGCTCGTTGGTGATAAAACGCTCAATCTCGACCGTCACCGAATACGGCAGCTCTTCGCCCAGGAAACGCATCAGCTTTTCGCGAATGATTTCCGAGGCCATAAACCGCTGCGAGCGGTCGGTGACATATTCTTCCGGGAACTGATGTTCGCCCTCGGGCATATGCTTACGCACTATACCCGCGAGAGTATCGACATTCATCCCGGTTTCGGCGCAAATAGGCACCACATCAAGAAAATCCATCTGCTGGCTGAGGAACGTGATATGCGGCAGCAGCTTGCTTTTGTCGGTGACGTTGTCCACTTTATTGATGGCCAGCACCACCGGGCAGTTTACGCCGCGCAGCTTGTTGACCACCATTTCATCGTCCGGCGTCCAATGGGTGCCTTCCACGACAAAAATCACCAGTTCCACGTCGCCCATGGAGCTGCTGGCGGCGCGGTTCATTAACCGGTTAATGGCGCGTTTTTCTTCAATATGCAGCCCGGGGGTGTCGACGTAGACGGCCTGGTAAGGCCCCTCGGTATGAATGCCCATAATGCGGTGGCGCGTGGTTTGCGGCTTGCGCGAGGTAATGGAGATCTTCTGCCCCAGGAACTGGTTCAGCAGGGTGGACTTGCCCACGTTAGGCCGTCCGACAATCGCCACGAATCCACAATAGGTTTTATCTTCGTTCATTCAAGCTCCAGCTCTTTCAGCGCCTGCTCGGCGGCTGACTGTTCGGCTTTACGGCGGCTTGAGCCATTGCCCACGACGGGTTCCGGCAAGCCACTGACATGGCAGTGAATAGTAAATTCCTGGTCATGCGCCTCGCCACGCACCTGAACCACCAGATAAGTCGGTAACGGCAAATGGCGCCCCTGCAAATATTCCTGCAGCCGGGTCTTCGGATCCTTTTGTTTGTCGCCGGGGCTGATTTCGTCCAGGCGGCTTTGATACCAATTGAGGATCAGGCGTTCGATATTTTCAATATCGCTATCAAGAAAAATACCGCCAATCAGCGCTTCCACCGTATCGGCTAGAATGGATTCGCGGCGAAATCCGCCGCTTTTCAATTCGCCCGGCCCCAGGCGCAGGCACTCGCCGAGTTCAAACTCGCGCGCCATCTCGGCCAGGGTATTGCCACGCACCAGCGTAGCGCGCATCCGGCTCATATCGCCTTCGTCCACCCGCGGAAAACGCAGGTACAGCGCATTGGCGATAACAAAACTCAATATGGAATCCCCCAGGAATTCCAGCCGTTCGTTATGTTTGCTGCTGGCGCTTCGGTGTGTCAGGGCCTGTAACAAAAGCTCATGCTGTTGAAAAGTGTAGCCCAGTTTTTTCTGGAGCCTGTTTATTAAGATGGGATTCATGCGTTACCAATAACTCAACCATGCGTCAAATAACTACAGCAGACGGAACAGGCCTGTCGGGACAATACCGGATCAAAGCTGTTTCGTGTGCAGTGGCCCCCGAATCGGGGGCCAGTCTTTATTGCCAGAAGGGGGTATTCTACAACGGGAAGCATAATAATGCTTCGCTTAAAAAACGTATTTGATTAATGTATTGCACCAATCCGCCGTAAACGCACGCCGGTGGGCCATTGACCTTCTTGTTTTTCAAAACTCATCCAAATCGCGGTCGCTTTGCCAACCAGGTTTTTTTCCGGAACAAATCCCCAGAAACGGCTGTCGGCGCTGTCGTCGCGATTATCGCCCATCATAAAATACTGCCCGTCCGGTACCGACCATTCCGCCAGTTGCTGATTGCGCTGGTGGTAATACATTCCCACCTGATCCTGCTGGCCCGGCACCGTCAGGATATGGTGCGTCACGTTGCCAAGGGTCTCGGTGCGCTCCGCCAGGCGGATGCCGCCGTCCACCTGCTGATCGGGCGGGACCTGCAGGAAGCCGGTGGCGGACTCGCCGCTGCCGGTGGAATCAAAGGTCTGGACAAAATCGCTCGGCGCCATGTCGCTATAAGTCACCGCTAATGCGCTGGAACAGGACGAATTATTGGCGCAGCCCGGCTGTACCGTCACGCTTTTGTTCAGGGGATCGTAAATAATCCGATCGCCCGGTAAACCAATCACCCGTTTAATATAATCCAGCTTGGGATCGGGCGGATATTTAAATACCACGATGTCCCCGCGCTGCGGATGACCGGTCGGTATCAGCGTCGTCTGGGTAATGGGATTTTTGATGCCATAGGCAAATTTTTCCACCAGGATAAAATCCCCCACCAGCAGCGTCGGCATCATGGAACCGGAAGGAATTTGAAACGGCTCGTAAATAAATGATCGTACAATAAATACCACCAATAATACCGGGAATATGGAACCGCAGGTTTCAACCCAGCCCGGCTGTTTGGCCTTTTTCAGCAAGGCCTTGTTCTGTGCCGCGTCACCTTCCGCGGCCGTGCTTAACTGCGCCTGCCTGATGCGGCGCGCCGGTGCCAGTTTAAATCGATCCACGCACCAGATAATGCCGGTTATCAAGGTGGCTATTGCCAGGATCAGGGCAAACATATTTGCCATGCCAACTCCTTTGGGTTATTTACTGTCTTTGCCAACATGCAGGATCGCCAGGAACGCTTCCTGCGGGAGCTCGACGTTCCCCACCTGCTTCATGCGCTTCTTGCCTTCTTTCTGTTTTTGCAGCAATTTCTTTTTACGGCTGACATCGCCGCCGTAACATTTCGCCAGGACATTCTTACGTAATTGCTTAATGGTGGAACGGGCAATAATGTGATTGCCGATGGCGGCCTGAATGGCGATATCGAACTGTTGGCGCGGGATCAGCTCCTGCATCTTTTCCACGATATCGCGGCCGCGGCGCTGGGAATTGTCGCGGTGGGTGATCAGGGCCAGGGCATCCACCCGTTCGCCGTTGATAAGGATATCCACCCGCACCATGTCCGAGGTCTGGAACCGCTTAAAACCGTAGTCCAGCGAGGCGTAGCCGCGCGAAGTGGATTTCAGCCGGTCGAAAAAGTCCAGCACCACCTCCGACATGGGAATGTCATAGGTCAACGCCACCTGGTTGCCGTGATAGACCATATTGGTCTGCATACCGCGTTTCTCGATGCACAAGGTGATCACATTGCCCAGGAACTCCTGCGGCAACAGCATGTGGCATTCGGCGATAGGCTCGCGCAGCTCAAGGATATTATTCAGCGGCGGCAGCTTGGACGGGCTGTCGACGTAAATGGTCTGGTTATCGGTGGTCACGACTTCGTAGATTACCGTGGGCGCGGTGGTGATAAGCTCCAGGTCGTATTCGCGTTCCAGCCGTTCCTGGATGATCTCCATATGCAGCAGGCCGAGGAAGCCGCAGCGAAAACCAAAACCCAGGGCGGTGGAGCTTTCCGGCTCGTAGAATAACGAGGCATCGTTGAGGCTGAGTTTGCCCAGCGCGTCGCGGAACGCCTCATAGTCGTCGGAGCTGATGGTGAACATGCCCGCATACACCTGCGGTTTGACCTTTTTAAAGCCCGGCAGCGCCTTATCGGCGGGCTGGCGGGCCAGGGTCAGGGTATCGCCCACCGGCGCGCCCAGGATATCCTTGATGGCGCACACCAGCCAGCCCACCTCGCCGCACCTGAGGATGTCGCGATCGATGCGTTTGGGGGTGAATATGCCCACCCGGTCGGCGTTATAAGTCAGGCCGGTGCTCATCACCTTGATTTTGTCGCCCTTGCGCAGGGTACCGTTTTTCACCCGCACCAGCGACACCACGCCCAGATAGTTATCAAACCAGGAATCGATAATCAGCGCCTGCAGGGGCGCTTCCGGGTCTCCCTGCGGGGGCGGGATATCGCGCACCAGCCGCTCCAGCAGCTCGGGGATGCCCACGCCGGTCTTGGCCGAACAGCGCACCGCGTCGGTGGCGTCGATGCCGACGATATCCTCGATTTCCTGTGCTACCCGGTCGGGATCGGCGGCGGGTAAATCGATTTTGTTCAGAACCGGCACCACTTCCAGATTCATTTCCATGGCGGTATAGCAGTTGGCCAGGGTCTGCGCTTCCACGCCCTGCCCCGCGTCCACCACCAGCAGCGCGCCTTCGCAGGCGGCCAGGGAACGGGAAACCTCATAGGAAAAATCCACATGGCCCGGCGTGTCGATAAAATTAAGATGATAAATCTGGCCGTCGTTGGCTTTGTAGTCGAGCGTTACGCTCTGGGCCTTGATGGTAATGCCGCGTTCACGCTCCAGGTCCATGGAATCCAGGACCTGGGCTTCCATTTCACGTTCCGCCAGGCCGCCGCAGGTCTGGATCAGCCGGTCGGATAGGGTCGACTTACCATGGTCGATATGGGCAATAATGGAGAAATTACGAATGTTCTTCATTTATAAGGAATTTTCTCGGGTATTTTTGATAAAAAATAGGACAATGGGCACGGACGTGGGCACAAGTACAAACCACCCGTGAAAATATGGAGGCATCTTACACTGAAAGGACAAATCATTAAAGGTGGGCGCTGTTAGCATCGATGACAGCCCCCTTCCCGCATCGCCGAGCCATGCCCGCGATCCCTCGCGCTACTCAAGATTGCCATCGGCGAAGATCATCAGGCGCAATGACGTCGGCTTTAATCATGGTATGGAGTGGCATAAGTCGTAATGGGGGCCGCAAGGCCAGACGGCCTTAGTCCCTGGATGGGGTTTCACGGCGGAGATAAAACGAGGACGGCGGCAGCGCGACTTGCAAAATCACCGGCTGGTATTCGCGGTCGTTGCCGATGCGCCGGGCAAAAAACCGCGCCAGCATAAACCCGCCGACACCGCCCATAAGCCCGCCGCAGGCCGCGGCGAGGTCGGTATTAAACCAGCCTTGCATAATGGCCGCGCAGCCGATCAGGCCCACCAGCGGCAGCATATAGACCAGCAGCGCAGAACGGATCAGGCTGGCCTCGGTGATGCCGACTTCCACCCGCTGCCCCGGCACCAGCGGATGCTTGCTTTCCACCTTTAGCTGATGCGCTGAGTCAGCCCCCATTTTATTGAGGATGCTGGTGCCGCAACTGCTGCTGGCGTGGCAGCTGCCGCAGCCGGAACGCTGTTCGCAGCGCAGTTGCGCCACACCCTGCTGCCAGGAGATAACCGTCGCCCATTCTTTGATCATGGTTGCGCCTTAAATAAAACGCCGTCGGCAATGCGTTTGGCGGTAGCCGGAGGCAATTCGCCGACAACGGTAATGTCTTTATTGTCGCGCACCTCGGTGTGTATGGTGCGCCGGCCGGTGCGGATAAACCGCTCCGCGTCGCCCTGCTGCGCCTGCGAGACATTTACCGAGAAACTGAACAATCCGTCGGTAAACAGCCTGGTCTCGATAGGCACGTTAATGCCGGGCAATGTACGGCGGCTGCGCGAGACTTCACTCACGCCCGCCGGCAGCCAGTTGGTCGTCCAGTCAAACTCCGCTTTCTCCGAGGCGGGCATAGCCAGCAGCGGCGGCAGGTTGACCGTTTCCAGACCTTGCATCAGGGACTGCACCTGCGGATCCACGATAAACGAAATCACGCGAAACTGTTCAAGCGCCTCGCCGTCGCGATCGAGCAGATCGGCGCGCAGCGGCAATTTGGTGGCGGCGTCAATCCACAGCACATAACCAAATCGCGTGCCGTCCCGCGCCACAACCCGTACCACGTCGCACAGACGATCGGTAACCCGGGTGCGGCCGACAGGAATAAAATCGTAGAATTGGGCCAGGCGTTCAAAATCAGCGTAAACGATAGAAGGGAGAGAATCAACGATATGATCGCCGGCCAGCGTAAAAGGCTCCAGACCAGGCTCGAAAAAGCTGATCTCGTTATCACGCTGTAAGATTTCGCGGCGGGGACCGTCCATTTGCAGCAGCTGGGCCAGGCGATGTTTTTGATACACCGCGTGACGAAAGCGTAAGGAGTCGACACCCTGCTTGCTGACGCTGACAAAAGCAAACTCATAATTCAATGACTGGCTGGCCTGGCTCATCTGCTGCAACAACGCCCCGGGCGCCATGGCCGGCGTATCGGCGGCGGTCGCGCTGGAGGAAAAGAGCAGGCTGCCTGTCATTAAACACACAGCACACCAAAATGGCTTCATTACTGCGGTTGCATTCCTAAAGACTGGGTACCAGGCACCTGTACCGCGGCCTGCTGGGTTTCATGCTGGTCGAATTGCAGCTGCGTGGAGTGAACCCGACGCTGCAGTTCATAATCCTGCAATATGGCGTTGATACGCTTGCGCTGTTCCTGCACCTGCTGCTGGGAACCGTTATCAGCGGTGTTGGTCGCCGAAGGCACACCCAGGCTGACCGGAGACGCCTGGCCCATCATCGGCAGCGTATTGAACACCGGCGCTTCCGGCTGGGTATCGTTGTTGACCGGCTGGTTATAGTGTTGCACGCCCACAATCACCGCCAGCGACACGCACGCGGCCAGGCCGATTTGCGTAATCTGCGCGGCCCAGGGACGGGCTTTATGCCAGAACGGCAGCTTGTGCCAGGTCTCGGGCTGCGGCTGCGATTCCTTGACCGCATCGGGCACCAGGCGGACCGGCTCACGGGCGATAGCCTGCGCGACGCGGTCGGCGATATCGAGATGCAGCGTCGCGCCGATGTCCCCGCGCAGGGTATCGCGAATCAGATGATACCGTTGCCAGCTTTGTTGTAACTTATCATCCCTGGATAATTCGTTGAGCAGTTCGTTATCGAACGACTCCCCATCCATAAGAGCGGAAAGCTTTTCGTTATGCATGCGTGGGTACCTTCTCCTGCCGCCATCGTTATCGCTGAATCAGCGGTTGAATTTTGTTGTCAATAGCTTCGCGCGCACGGAAGATTCGCGATCTTACCGTTCCCACCGGGCAATCCATGATGGACGCTATCTCTTCATAGCTCAGGCCATCCAGTTCCCGAAGCGTGATTGCCATACGCAAATCTTCGGGAAGCCCTTCGATAGTGCGAAACACTATCTGTCGCAACTCTTCAGACAACATTAAATTCTCAGGGTTCGATATTTCTTTCAACGCGCCGGCACTTTCATAATTTTCGGCGTCGTTGGCGTCCACATCGCTTGACGGTGGGCGCCGGCCCTGAGCAACCAGATAATTTTTAGCCGTGTTAACAGCGATACGATACAACCATGTATAAAAAGCGCTATCCCCCCGAAATGACTCGAGGGCGCGATAAGCTTTGATAAACGATTCCTGGGCCACATCCGGCACATCCCCCTGGGGAACATATCGGGATACCAGGCTCGCCACTTTGTGCTGGTAACGAACGACCAGTAAATTGAACGCTTTTTGGTCGCCTTTTTGTACCCGTTCAACCAGCACCTGATCCGTTAACTGCTCGCTCATCCGAGGTAAATTCTCCTCAAATTTATCTCCACGCGAAAAATAGTACCGCCAGCCTCTAAACCCATAACACGAGCAAGCTCCCGTTTGGAGTTTACGCTATACATAAAGTTCCGTCCCGCCTGTCTTTTTTGTTAAATGTAATCGGGGACGGATCTCGGCGCGCCAGCACGTTGGCCGGGAAGCAGTCAGACTATCATGAAATAAAGTTTTATAGTGTCAGAATCCTGAAATCACTCTGCCGAAGCGGCACGTTTACGCCCGGCACCCTATTGAAAGCGCAGGGTACCGTGAAATCCTCCGGATGTCAGTAAACATGCGTAAATACCCCCACGGGTAAAATATCAGCAATTAGCGGTTCAGCCCTAAATCATACAGTGCTAACATCGGAAAACTATTATTTCTGGCAGGGTAACCACCCCATTATGCAACCTTTAACTGAACATGTAACCGACGTGCTGGTCATTGGCAGCGGCGCCGCCGGTCTTTCACTGGCGCTGCGTCTCGCGGGACATTGTAAGGTCATGGTTTTAAGCAAGGGCCCGCTTAACGAAGGATCAACCTATTATGCCCAGGGCGGGATCGCGGCGGTGTTCGATGAAACCGATACTATCGCCTCCCACGTCGAGGATACGCTGATCGCCGGCGCCGGCCTGTGCGATCGCGAGGCGGTGGAATTCATCGCCGGCAACGCCCGTCATTGCGTACAGTGGCTGATAGACCAGGGCGTGTTGTTCGATACGGAATCCGGCACCGGCACCGGCGGCGTGGAAACGGAACACCATGCCGGCACGTCTCCCGATGAGCGCTATCACCTGACCCGCGAGGGCGGCCATAGCCACCGGCGCATCCTGCACGCCGCGGACGCCACCGGCAAAGAGGTGGAAACCACCCTGGTTTCCCAGGCGGCCAATCATCCCAATATCCATATTATGGAACGCTGCAACGCGGTGGATGTGATCAGTTCCAATAAAATCGGCCTGCCCGGCACCCGGCGCGTGGTCGGCGCCTATATCTGGAACCGCGAAAAGGAACGCGTGGAAACCTGCCGGGCCAAAGCCGTGGTGCTGGCTACCGGCGGCACCTCGAAGGTTTATCAGTACACCACCAATCCCGATATTTCGTCTGGCGACGGCATCGCCATGGCCTGGCGCGCCGGTTGCCGGGTGGCCAATCTGGAATTCAACCAATTCCACCCCACCTGCCTGTTCCATCCCCAGGCGCGTAATTTCCTGCTTACCGAGGCGCTGCGCGGCGAGGGCGCCTACCTGAAACGTCCGGACGGCTCGCGCTTTATGCCCGATTTCGACGAGCGCGCCGAGCTGGCGCCGCGCGATATCGTGGCCCGCGCCATCGACCATGAAATGAAGCGCCTGGGCGCCGACTGCATGTACCTGGATATCAGCCATAAGCCCGCGGACTTTATCCGCCAGCATTTCCCGATGATTTACCAAAAATTGCTGACGCTGGATATCGATCTGACCAAAGAGCCGATTCCCATCGTGCCGGCGGCACACTATACCTGCGGCGGCGTAATGGTGGATCAGCACGGGCGCACCGATCTCGACGGACTCTACGCCATCGGCGAAGTGAGTTATACCGGCCTGCACGGCGCCAATCGCCTGGCGTCCAATTCCTTGCTGGAATGCCTGGTCTACGGCTGGTCGGCCTCGGAGGATATCCGCACGCGCCTGCCGGCCATCAAGCTGGCCAAACAGCTGCCGGCCTGGGATGAGAGCCGGGTGGACAACTCCGACGAGGAGGTGGTGCTACAGCATAACTGGCACGAGCTGCGGCTGTTTATGTGGGATTACGTGGGTATCGTGCGCACCACCAAACGCCTGGAGCGCGCCCTGCATCGCATTAACCTGCTGCAGCGGGAAATCGACGAGTACTATTCCAACTTCCGTATCTCGAATAACCTGCTGGAAGTGCGCAACCTGACCCAGGTGGCCGAGCTTATCGTCAAGAGCGCCATGCTGCGTAAAGAAAGCCGGGGCCTGCATTACACCCTGGATTATCCGGAAATGGCCGCCAACCCGCAGCCGACCATCCTGCATCCCTGATCCATGGCAAACCGGCGGCCCGCCCGCCGGTCCTACCCTGCCGGCCGGGATAAATAAAACCCGTCGGTCAGTGCGCGATAGGCGGCGGAATAAGCGCCGTCGCCAGCGCGCAGCGCCAATGTCGTATACGTCAGTTCTCCCGCCTGCGGCGAAAAGCCCAGCAGCACCCGATGACAGGGTTTTCCCGCGCGATCGGCCACGTCGGTGCGATAATGCAAATGCCAGCCCCCGCGCTGCGCCATGGCAATGACCTCTTCGCCGGTAGCGGTCGGCAATACCAGCGTCAACAGGCCGTCGCGGGCCACCAGCCGCCGCGCGGCATCCAGCAGGCGCCGGTGGGTCAGGGTCGCCGTGTAACGCGCCTTATCGCGCTCAGCGCTTCTGGTGGCCAAACCGACCGGAAAATAAGGCGGATTGCTGACGATCAGCCCATATCCCGCCCCGGGATCCTCTTTCCCGCCGCGTTGCGCGGAAAACCCCGGCGTCGCCTGCGGCGCAAAGTCCAGTATATCGCCGTTAAAAATGCGCAAGCGGGACGACCACGGGCTGGCGGCGAAATTTTCCCCCGCCTGTCCGGCGGCGGCGGGGTCCAGCTCGACGGCGTCAATGCGCACGCCAGGGTCCGCGCGCTGCGCCACCATCAGAGCGATCAGGCCGCAGCCGGCGCCGATATCCAGCACCCGCCGCGCCGTGCCCAGGGGCGTCCAGGCCCCCAGCAGCACGCCGTCGGTCCCCACTTTCATTGCGCAACGGTCGTGGGCGACAAAAAATTGCCTGAAGGTAAAACCGTCCCGGCGCAGCGGCATAGTCTGTTTTAACGATTCGATCATTATTAGGCTCTTTGGGACATATCGGGGTACTTTATGGCAAACCGGCCGCGGATGAAATCATCCGTTTGCGCGGAAACAGATGAAGATTATCCGCGATCCGTCTATAATCTGCGCCCCAACCAGAGGTAGACCATGACTGTAACCCAATTTTCCGAACTCGACCTGCATGAAAGCCTGATCGCCGCACTGCGCGATAAAGGTTACGAGCGCCCCACCGCCATTCAGTCCGAAGCGATCCCGCCGGCGATGGACGGGCGCGACGTATTGGGTTCGGCGCCTACCGGTACCGGCAAGACCGCCGCCTATCTGTTACCGGTATTGCAGCACCTGCTTGATTTCCCCCGCCGGAAATCCGGCCCGCCGCGGGTACTGATTATCACCCCTACCCGCGAGCTGGCCATGCAGGTGGCGGAACAGGCCAAGGAACTCGCCGCGCATACGCACCTGGACATCGCCACCATCACCGGCGGCGTGGCGTTTATGAATCATGCCATCGTGTTCAGCGACAACCAGGATATCGTGGTGGCCACCACCGGCCGGCTGCTGCAATATATCAAGGAAGAAAATTTTGACTGCCGCGCGGTGGAAACGCTGATCCTGGATGAAGCGGATCGCATGCTGGAAATGGGTTTTGCGCAGGATGTGGAGCTGATCGCCGCCGAAACCCGCTGGCGCAAGCAGACCCTGTTGTTTTCCGCCACCCTGGAGGGCAACGCGGTCAAGGATTTCGCCGAGCGGCTGCTAAACGATCCGGTGGAAATCGACGCATCGCCCTCACGGCGCGAGCGTAAAAAGATCACCCAATGGTATTATCGCGCCGACGATATCAAGCATAAAACCGCCCTGCTGGCCCATCTGCTCAAACTGCCGGACGTGACCAAGGCTATCGTTTTCGTACGCAAACGCGAGCGGGTGCATGAACTGGTCGGCTGGCTGCACGCGGCCGGCATCGCCACATGCTATCTGGAAGGCGAAATGGTGCAGGCCAAACGCAATGAAGCCATCAACCGCATGACCGACGGGCGGATGAACGTGCTGGTGGCGACGGACGTGGCGGCGCGCGGCCTGGATATCGACGATATCAGCCATGTCATCAACTTCGATTTGCCGACCACCGCCGACGTCTACCTGCACCGTATCGGCCGTACCGCCCGCGCCGGACGCAAAGGCTCGGCCATTTCTCTGGTGGAGGCGCACGATCATCTGCTGTTGGGTAAAATCAGCCGCTACCTGAACGAGCCGCTGAAAGCGCGGGTGGTGGATGAACTGCGTCCCGTCACCCGTGCGCCGGCCGAAAAAACCACCGGTAAACCTTCGAAAAAAGTGCTGGCCAAACGCAAAGAGAAAAAAGAGCTGAGCCAGATGAAGGACAAGGTTAAGGTCAAGGTGCGTTTACGCGATAAGCGCAATATCGGCAAACGCCGGGCGCCAAAATCGGCCGCGGAGGATGCGGCGGCGGCCGTTACGCCAAAACCGCATGATGAATAAACCATCACGCGCCCTGAAAAGCCGCCCGCACGGGCGGCTTTTTTGTCGCCTTAGGGGTAAGTTTCAACGCCTTAAGCCATTTTTCGCCTAAATCAGCTAATTTCCGGCTGAAAGCTGCGCGCGCCACAAACAAGCGCGGCGTAAATGAATGAAAAAAACAATTTATTTCATTAGGTTAAAGATAGTTTTGCCATAAAATGGCATTGGTCAAAATAGGCGCAGGGGGTGAATATTCATATTTTGATCCAGACGGGAATTCAGCATTTCTAAACGCAACATATTGATTTTAATACAGAGTCTTTGCCGTGCGGAAATAGCGGAAATCAAAAAGGGAGCCTAGGCTCCCTTTTATACACCGCGACGCCGTTAAAGGGCGGCGGTAAAGGTACGGGTAATGACATCGCGCTGCTGTTCAGGCGTCAGCGAGTTAAAACGCACGGCATAGCCCGAGACACGGATGGTCAGCTGCGGATATTTGTCCGGGTTGGCCACGGCGTCTTCCAGGGTTTCACGGGTCAGCACGTTGACATTCAGATGCTGGCCGCCTTCCACGCGTACGGTTTCCTTGGCTTCTAGCGGAATTTGACGGTATTCGATATTGCCCAGTTCGCTTAAGGCAACGACCTGATCGTCGGCGTAGCCGGCAACGGCACACAGGCAACGGGCCTGTTCAATGCTGTTATCCAGCAGCCAGAAAGAGTTAACCAATGCTTTGTTGTCGGCCTTGGTGATTTGAGTTCCGATAATCATAGAATGTCTCCATGGTGTGGCTACAAAATCTGCCCGTCGTCGTCCGGTAGGCTACCGGCTGCTTGGGTATTTGGTAAAACCAATTTGTCTAACTGACTGTATACCAGCCAATCGGCATCGTTTCCTTGATTTAAATCAATTTATCCGTAGTAAAGAAACGCATCAAAAAGTCATGTTTTTGTTTTATATCAATTTTTGAGTTATTTATCACTTTCACTAATTTAACTTTTTTTTAAGCTTTATTTATTTTGTTGGCGTGCCCCTGGCGGCGGAAAAGATTCCGCCTGCGGACATAAGCCGGTAAGCTAACGCCAGTCGCCAATCCACATGGAGCGTACCATGACACAAAGTCCAACCTGGCGGGATGCGCTCGCCGAAGAGAAGACCAAGCCCTATTTCCAGCAAACGCTGAACTTCGTCGCCAGCGAGCGGGCGGCGGGCAAGATTATCTATCCCCCGCAAAAAGACGTATTCAACGCGTTCCGCTTCACCGAACTTGCCGCGGTAAAGGTGGTGATACTGGGGCAAGATCCCTACCACGGCCCCAACCAGGCGCACGGCCTGTCCTTTTCCGTCCGGCCGGGCGTGCCCGCCCCGCCCTCGCTGGTCAATATCTACAAAGAGCTGGCCAATGATATTCCGGGTTTTACCAAACCGGAGCACGGCTGCCTGCAAAGCTGGGCCGGGCAAGGCGTGATGCTGCTCAATACCGTGCTTACCGTCGAGGCGGGCAAGGCCCATTCCCACGCCAGCCTGGGCTGGGAAACCTTTACCGATAAAGTGATTGCCGTGCTGAACGAGCAGCGCGAGGGGATCGTCTTTATGCTGTGGGGATCGCACGCGCAAAAAAAAGGCACGATTATCGACCCGCAACGCCATCATATTCTGAAAGCGCCGCATCCGTCGCCGCTGTCGGCGCACCGGGGTTTCTTAGGCTGCGGGCATTTCTCCAGGGCCAACGCCCTGTTGGCACAGCAGGGAAAACCGGAGATTGACTGGCAACCGCGGTTGCCGTCGGAATAACTGGGGGAACAGGGAATGGGCCGGTTATCGGGCTCGACGACCGGCTCGCGGGCGCGGAAATCCTACGCCTTGGCTTTCGATACCGCCACCATGGCGGGACGCAGCAGGCGGCCGTTCAGGGTGTAGCCTTTTTGCATAATCATCATGACATGGTTTGGCTCGTGCTCATCGGATTCCAGCATGGTCATGGCCTGGTGCACCGCGGGATCGAACGGCACATGGGTCTGGTCGACCACGGCGATGCCGTACTTGCGCACCACGTCCAGCAGCGACTTCAGGGTCAGTTCGATGCCTTCGATAAGCGGGGTCAGCTCGCTATTGTTTTTATCGGCCATATCCAGGCCGCGTTCCAGATTGTCAATCACCGGCAGCAGTTCGCCGGCAAATTTTTCCAGGGCGAATTTATGGGCTTTTTCCACATCCAGCTCGGTGCGGCGACGAAGATTTTCCATTTCCGCCTTGGCGCGCAGCAGGCTGTCGCGCTCGCGCTGCTGCAATTCTTCCAGCTTGGCTTCCAGACTGGCGATACGCTCATCGCGCGGATCCACGACGTTCTCCGTCTCGGGCGCCGCGTCCATCCGCTGCCCGGCATCCATCTCATCCGTGGTAATGTCTTGTGAGACTTGCTCGTCAGGTATCTTCTGTTCTTTACTACTCATCATGAGTTCTCCGCGTTTTAGCCTTTTAGTCTTGCTACTCCGCTTATTATGGGGATGAATAGCAGGTATTCAAGGGATGTCGCATAATGTAGTCAGCAAAACACGGCGAGGAAAAGCAAATACATGAACACCCCTTTCAAAAGCATCGGCATTGTCGGCCATCCGCGTCATCCCAACGCCCTGGCCACGCACGAGATGTTGTACCACTGGCTGATCGGGCAGGGACATGAGGTGATCATGGAGCAGCACATCGCCCGCGACCTTGATCTTTCCGGCGCGATTACCGGCAGCCTGGCGGATATCGGCCAGCGGGCCGATCTGGCGGTGGTGGTGGGCGGCGACGGCAATATGCTGGGCTCGGCGCGCATCCTGGCGCGGTACGATATTAAAGTCATCGGCATCAACCGCGGCAATCTGGGCTTTCTTACCGATCTCGATCCCGATTCCGCGCTGCAGCAGCTTACGGACGTGCTGGCGGGCAATTACCGCTGCGAACAGCGTTTTTTACTGGAGGCCCAGGTCTGCCGGGGCAATGAATGCGGACGGCTCAGCACCGCCATCAACGAAGTGGTGCTCCATCCTGGAAAGGTGGCGCATATGATTGAATTTGAAGTGTATATCGACGATAGCTTCGCCTTTTCGCAGCGTTCCGACGGCCTGATCATCGCCACGCCGACCGGTTCCACCGCCTATTCCCTCTCCGCCGGCGGCCCGATCCTGACCCCGCCCCTAGACGCCATCGTCCTGGTGCCGATGTTTCCGCATACCCTGTCCTCCCGGCCGCTGGTTATCAACGGCAGCAGCACCATCCGGCTGAAATTTTCCCAGGCCAGCAGCGAACTGGAGATCAGCTGCGACAGCCAGATCGCGCTGCCGATACAGGAGGGCGAGGAAATTTTTATCCGGCGCAGCGAATATCACCTGGATCTGGTCCATCCCCATGATTACAACTATTTCAATACGCTCAGCACCAAGCTCGGCTGGTCGAAAAAATTATTCTGAAAATCAGCATTCGTTTCTTTACTGTATATAAAACCAGTTTATACTGTGTTTAACAACAGCTGTGTTTTTATATACAGGAAACGTATCATGCTGGCTCAACTGACCATTGCTAACTTTGCGATCGTGCGCGAGTTGACGATTGATTTTCAATCGGGAATGAGCGTTATCACCGGCGAAACCGGGGCGGGCAAATCCATTGCCATCGATGCCCTCGGTTTGTGCCTCGGCAGCCGTTCCGACGCAGGCATGGTGCGCCCCGGCGCCCCCAGGGCGGATATCTGCGCGCGTTTCGCCCTCGGCGACGCCCCGCTGGCAGCGCGGTGGCTGGCGGACAATGAGCTGGATAACGGCAATGAATGCCTGCTGCGGCGCGTGGTCGGCCATGACGGGCGCTCGCGGGGGTTTATCAACGGCATGCCGGCGCCCTTATCGCAGTTGCGCGAGCTGGGCCATCACCTGATCCAGATCCACGGCCAGCATGCCCACCAGTTGCTGCTGCGTCCCGACTATCAAAAACAGCTGCTCGACGCCTATGCGGATGAACAAGCGCTGCGGCAATCCATGGCCGGCGCTTATCGGCAATGGCACCAGAGCTGCCTGGATCTGGCCGCGTTCCGCCAGCACGCCTCGGAGCGCGAGGCCAGGCGCGAATTATTGCAGTACCAGTTAAAGGAGCTGAACGATTTTATCCCGGCGGACGGCGAATTCGAGCAAATCGATCAGGAATACAAGCGGCTGGCCAACAGCGGCCAGTTGATCACCACCACCCGCCAGGCGCTTGAGATGCTCAGCGAGGGCGAGGACCAGACCCTGCTTGGCCAGCTGTACGCCGTCCAGCAGCGGGTAGGCGAACTGGTGGGCATGGACGGCGCGCTTTCCCCGGTAATGGATCTGCTGGAAGAAGCCTCAATCCAGCTGACCGAGGCCGCGGAGGAGCTGCGCCATTACGGCGATCGGCTCGACCTGGACCCGGCGCGGCTGTATGAGCTGGAACAGCGGCTGTCCCGCCAGATCTCCCTGGCGCGCAAGCATCATGTGAAACCGGAAGACCTGCCGCTGTTTTATCAGCAGTTGCTGCAAGAACAACAGTTGCTGGAGCAGCACGACACCGACGCCCAGGCGCTGGTCGAGACCGTGGCGCAGCACCACCTCCAGGCGGTGCAAACCGCGCGGCGGCTGCATGAAAAACGCGTGCATCATGCCACTGAACTTTCCGCCCTGATTACCCGCAGTATCCGCGAGCTGTCCCTGCCGCACGGCAGGTTGGAAATCACAACGCATTTCGATGCCGAACAGCTGAGCGCCGAAGGGGCGGATCGTATCGAATTCCTGGTCACCACCAACCCCGGCCAGCCCTTGCAGCCGTTGGCGAAAGTGGCCTCCGGCGGCGAATTATCGCGCATCGGCCTGGCGATACAGGTGATTACCGCCCGCAAGATGGATACCCCGGCGCTGATTTTTGATGAAGTGGATGTGGGCATTAGTGGCCCCACCGCCGCAATTGTGGGTAAAATGCTGCGTCGGCTGGGGGAATCCACCCAGGTGATGTGCGTAACCCACTTGCCCCAGGTTGCGGGCTCCGGTCACCATCACTTTTTTGTCAGCAAAAATACCGACGGTAACGAGACCGAAACCCAAATGATCGCCCTGGACAAAAAAGCCCGCCTGCAAGAGCTGGCGCGCCTGTTGGGCGGGAGCGAGGTCACCAAAAATACGCTGGCAAACGCTAAAGAACTGCTCGCAGCTTAGAAAAGGCTAACTTTTTTACGTTCCCGTGGTCATAGATGGGCCTTGTAGAGGTTCCCAATGTCGGCAAGGTCTATTATCATCGGCATCCTATGCCTAAAAGGAATGTGATTATTATGAGCTGTAAGACGTTGACCGCTGCTGCCGTCGTTCTCCTGATGTTAACCGCCGGTTGCTCCACGCTTGAAAGATTGGTCTATCGCCCGGACATTAACCAGGGAAACTATCTGACAGCAACTGACGTAGCTAAAATTCATACCGGCATGACCAAGCAGCAGGTGGCGTATATCCTGGGCACGCCAATGATGCAGGATCCGTTCGGCAGCAGTACCTGGTTTTATGTGTTCCGCCGCCAGCCCGGTCATCAGCCTGTCACGCAACAAACGCTTACCCTGACCTTTAACAACACCGGCACCCTGACCAATATCGATAACCGGCCGTCATTGGATACCCCGCGCGGGTAAATCAGCGGTAAAAAGCCGAACTGAAGCGAAGCGGCAACGCCTGGCGAAGTAATCCCAGCGCAGGCGGCACAGCGGTAAAACGGGGCAATGCGAAGTTAACACGCTTGAGAGGGCAACGGGCCGGGCGCCTGGGGTATATTACCTACACTGCCGGCCCCCGTCGTCCCGCGCACCCTCTACTTTTTTGTGCGTTCCGCGCGCTGGCGGCGCAGCTCCTTGGGATCAATCAGCAGCGGGCGGTAAATTTCCACGCGATCGCCGTCGGTGAGCAGATCGCTTAATTTGGCCGGGCGGCTAAAGATACCGACCTTATTCTTGTCCAGATCGATATCGTGCCGTATTGCCAGAAGGCCCGAGGCCTGTATCGCCTGCTCAAGCGTACTGCCCGCAGCCAGCACCAACTGCCGCAGGTATTGCCGCTCAGGCAGCGCATACACCACTTCCACGCGGATATCCGCAGCCTCAGGCGGCACGGTAAACCTCTTTTGCCCGCTGGGTGAACGCCTGGACCATGTTATTCGCCATCTCTTTAAAAATTGGCCCGAACGCCAGCTCGATTAGCCGGTTCTTAAACTCAAAGCTCATTTCGAATTCGACCTTGCACGCCTCGGGACTCAGCGTGGTAAAACGCCAGTCCCCGGCAAACGAGCGGAATGGCCCTTCCACCAGGCGCATTACGATGCTTTCGTTATCGGTGATGACATTACGGGTCCTGAATGTTTTGCTGATGCCCGCTTTGGAAACATCCATCTCGGCGGTCAGTTCGTTTCCTTCCTTGGCCAGCACGCGGCTGCCGGTGCATCCGGGAATAAACTCCGGATAAGCGCGAATATCATTGACCAGGGCAAACATTTGCTCCGCGCTGTAGGGCACTAACGCGGAACGACTGATATGAGGCATAAGGGTTCCTGTCTTGACGATCATTGCTTAATATTATCATTTATCTGTCTCGAGACAAAAAGTGTTGGCGCCCGTTTGTCTTAAAAAGCATCAATACCGCAAGGTAACGTAAGGAAAGCATTTTATTCCCGCCCATAAAACTGTATAATATTTAGTATCATGACAAAGAAAAAAGCTTACAAACCCGGTTCAGCCACCATTGCGCAAAACAAGCGCGCCCGACATGAATATTTCATCGAGGAAGAGTTCGAAGCCGGACTCGCGTTGCAGGGATGGGAAGTCAAATCGCTCCGTGCCGGCAAGGCCAACATCAGCGATAGCTATGTGCTGCTTAAAGATGGCGAAGCCTTCTTATTTGGCGCCACCTTCCAGCCGCTTATGGCCGCCTCGTCGCATGTGGTATGCGACCCTATGCGCACGCGTAAACTTCTGCTCAACAAGCGTGAGTTAAGCTCGCTGTTCGGCCGGGTGAACCGCGAGGGCTACACCGTGGTCGCCCTGTCGCTGTACTGGAAAAACGCCTGGACCAAGGTCAAGATTGGCGTCGCCAAGGGTAAAAAAGATTTCGATAAGCGTGAGGATGTCAAATCCCGCGAATGGCAAGTCGATAAAGCACGCATTATGAAGAACGCCAACCGTTAAGATTTGCCGCGCTATTGAATTTTTGCTATAATGAAATTAACAACTTGGGGCTGATTCTGGATTCGACGGGATTTGTGAAACCCAAGGTGCATGCCGAGGTGAGGTAGGCCTCGTTAAACAGCCTCAAAAAAAATAATTGCAAACGACTCGCAATACGAACCCGCTGCTTTAGCAGCTTAATCAGTCTAAACCACTGATGGTTCCCTCTCTCCCTAGCCTCCGCTCTTAGGACGGGGATCAAGAGAGGTCAAACCCAAAAGAGCTCGCGTAGAGATCCTGCCTGGGGTCAAAGCGTCAAATCTAATCAGGCTAGTTTGTTAGTAGCGTGTCCATCCGCAGCTAACTGGCGAATGTAATGATTGGACTAAGCATGTAGTACCGAGGATGTAATAATTCCGGACGGGGGTTCAAATCCCCCCAGCTCCACCAAATTCTTGGTTGATGGTTACCAGAGCCATCCAACGAAGTCCTAGAAGCCCGCAAGGCGTAAGCCCTGGGGGCTTTTTTGTATCCTCTCGAGTCTGAAGTCACCTAATTAAATCCAATCCTTTTAGGCCCATTGATAGGCCCAATGAAAACTATTATGGTTTTCGTTGTGACCTCCCCCCATATCCTGATCATGGCAAGACAAACCAAGCCGTTGACCGATACGGAAATCAAAGCAGCCAAATCCAAAGACGCAGATTATCTTTTGTATGACGGAGATGGCCTGTCACTGCTAATCAAATCGAGCGGCAGTAAACTCTGGCAATTTCGCTACTATCGCCCTTTCACCAAACAGCGCACCAAGCAGAGTTTTGGAGCCTACCCCTCGGTCACACTTTCTGACGCACGGAAACTGAGAGCAGAATCGCGTGCGTTACTTGCAAAGCAGATCGATCCTCTTGAACATCAGAAAGAGCAGCTCCGGTCTTCACAAGAAGCCAAAACCAACACTTTCAAATTGATTGCCGAACGTTGGTGGAATGTGAAGAAAACCAGCGTAACTGAAAATTATGCTGAAGATATCTGGCGCTCTTTGGAGAGAGACGTTTTTCCTGTTATTGGTGAAATCTGCATTACCGACATCAAAGCTCATACTCTGGTCAAAGCCATATAGCCGGTTCAAGCGAGAGGGGCCCTGGAAACGGTCAGGCGCTTATGCCAGCGCATTAATGAGGGATGGTATACGCCCAAAATACCGGGCTCATTGACGCCGTTCCGAGCGTTAATATCGGTAAAGCCTTTGAAAAGCCTCAAAAGAAGAATATGCCAAGTATTCGTCCTGACCAATTGCCCCAGCTAATGCAGACAATGCGCACGGCTAACATTGGACTTTCAACACGCTGCCTGTTCATGTGGCAGTTACTCACCATAACGCGTCCTGCCGAGGCCTCAGAAGCCCGCTGGGATGAAATTAACCTCGACGCCAAAGAATGGAAAATCCCTGCTGCAAGAATGAAGATGAACAGGGAACATATCGTCCCCTTATCAGATGAGGCTTTAGCCATACTTGAGATAATGAAACATCTGAGTCATAGAGATTATGTGTTTCCAAGTCGCATCAAACCAACTCAATCAATGAACAGTCAAACAGTAAATGCGGCGCTTAAACGTGCCGGGTTAGGCGGCGTACTTGTTTCACACGGCCTGCGGTCTATTGCCAGCACCGCACTCAATGAACAAGGTTTTTCACCGGATGTCATAGAGGCCGCGCTGGCTCATGTGGACAAAAATGAGGTACGCCGCGCTTATAACCGCAGTGACTACCTGGAGCAACGCCGTCCCATGATGCAATGGTGGGCTGATTTTATAAGTGCGGCTGATAGTGGAAGTATGATTGAAGGTGGGATAAAAGGATTACGGTTAGTTGGATAACCACCAATTTTATTGAGTAAAGTATTAATAGCGTCCGATTAGACGCTATTATTTTTTTGGCTTTACTATAGCTGTATTAGCCCCTTGATGATCCATACACTTTGACCCGCCTAAAATAAGAGGTAGGCTTGGAACTATGTTCAAGACTGGTCAAAGCGAAATCATGGGTACTGTTCTTACTGAGCCAGAGCGACGCCGTCGTCGCACTCCGCAGGAGAAGATCGCCATCGTTCAGGAGACCTTCCAGCCAGGAAGCTCCGTTTCTCTTGTCGCTCGTCGTCATAATGTGAATGCTAATCAAGTCTTTAAATGGCGTAAGCAATACAAGGATGGCAGCCTGACGGCGGTCTCTGCCGGCGAAGAAGTTGTGCCGGCTTCTGAGTTAAACAGTGCCATGAAACAGATCCGTGAACTCCAGCGTCTCCTGGGTAAGAAAACCATGGAAAATGAGATCCTTAAGGAGGCGGTAGAATACGGCAAAGCAAAAAAATGGATTGCGCACGGACCCTTATTGCCCGGGGACGACGAGTAAAACCAGTGAGTGAAGCTCTGGGTGTGTCGCGTGCGCAGCTCTCGCTTTATCGTTATCGGCAGGCTGACTGGCAGGACGGTCGCATGCAGCGGCATCAAGATGACGCCGAATTACTGGAACACATCCGTGCCGAAGTTGCCGACCTTCCGAGTTATGGCTATCGACGCATCTGGGCTAATCTGCGCCGCCGTTCGGAGCAGGAAGGTCTGCCGAGGGTGAACGCAAAACGGGTATGGCGCGTGATGCGTGACAACGGCTTGTTGTTAGAGTCGAAACCCCGTCCCACACCGGATACCCGTCGTCACACAGGCCGGGTGGCGGTGGCCGAAAGCAATCGGCGCTGGAGTTCGGATGGCTTCGAGTTCCGCTGCGATAACGGCGAAAAGCTGCGGGTCACCTTCGCCATCGACTGTGGCGACAGGGAAGCCTTGGACTGGGCGGCCAGCACCGGCGGTTATGACAGCGATACGGTACAGGACGTTATGCTACGCTCAGTTGAACGCCGGTTCGGGCAAAACCTGCCGACAGCGCCCCTCGAATGGCTGACGGATAACGGTTCGGCCTATCGTGCCGATGAAACCCGGAGCTTCGCTAAAATGCTGGGCCTGGAGCCCCGAACGACCGCGATCAGAAGTCCACAAAGTAATGGTGTAGCAGAAAGCTTCGTTAAGACGATGAAGCGTGATTATATCGGCATGATGCCAAAACCGGACAGCCAGACGGCAGTGTTAAACCTGTCGTTAGCGTTCGAACATTACAACGAATATCACCCGCACAACGCTTTAGGATATCGCTCACCAAGAGAATATCGGCGCAGGGGGAAACCATCAACCTAAGCGGGAATAGGTGCATGGATATATGGGGTCAAAACCAATAGCTCAATAAGCAGCCTTTACAGCAAGGTCGTCTTCAGTCTTTTGACTTCGCATCTCTAACAGTCAGATCGATTAAAATAACATCAATTGCTACTACGCCAGGGAAATTACTGGCGACAGTATCCCAATAAGATTTGAGCGCATCTTTCAAGCCCGAAAGCGTAACTCGTTGCTCCCCAATCTGCCAGTGCTCTTGATCAGATTTACCCTTCCAGACCAAAAGCATGACCCCGCACCCAGCAGTGTGTTCACGCAAATAGTCGCCTGCAAGTTGATTGCGTAATCGCTCACATAGCTGTGGGCCAGTCCAATTATCAAGTAACTTCAGCTCAATAGGAACTGGCGAAGGTATGAGTGCATGTTGAGTCCAAATATCGGGTCTCTGCCTGTTAGGAAGTTCGTTTTCCTGTGCGCATGTGTAGCGTCCAGAAGAGTGATCGTTCAGCCATCCCGCCACAAGGTTTCGCATCTCAGTTTCCCCCTCAACTCTTTGCCAAGTTTTGTAGGGGCTGTCGTTGCCGTTTTCGATCCATGCCTTAAGATCAATTAAACGGTCTACTGTGAGATCAAAGAGTTGTCGATGTGTCGTGGGCGTCCGCATCTGATATTGGCTAAAATCCCGCACTTGCTGCGCTGTCCAAGGTTCTAAGTCTGTATCTTCTTCGGCTCGTTTATAAGCTAGCCTTTCCATCCACGATCTGGATTTTACAACAGGATGTTCTCTGGAGAGCTCAATGAGAGCGACGTATGTCTCTTTGCCGGGAATTGAGGACAACTTGTTGAATAGTGCGTTACGACCATCTTGCGCATCATCTCTCAACCCTGGGGAATAGGCCACTCCGCTAACTCGTTCTATATCGTCTTGGGTTCGAATATACGTATGCATCAGAATATAAAGTACTTTAAGGTGTATCACACTGAGGGAGTTTCCATGGCTAGAACCCATGTTAGAAGAATAACGACTACCCATTAATTTTGTTATAAACAACTGCGCTGCTTTTGATGCTTCTTTTGAGGGAAGGCTTATCAGCCACTTTTCAAAAGCTACAATAGCTTTACCAGCGTCAAGGTCTACCCAAACTGCATACCAAGTTGCCAATTGCTCACTTGATAGATTATTTGCAATTTTTAACTGAGCTAAATCCGAAACGGCTTCACAATAAGCATTATCACTCATCAAAATCTGGATGCAGTCACGGAGTGCGTCAGGGTTTTGAATATTGTGTAGCTTCATCCAGTCGAGAACCGATGGAGCCAAATATTTATGCAACCATGGAGCATAGTTAACCAAATCATGCAAAATATAATGCAGCGACTGGTCCGCAGATGTATGTGCAAGTTCCCAGTATAATTCAGTAAGTACTGCGTCCAAGACCAATTCGGGGTAAATTCGATGTAGGCGTTGAAGCCAGTTTGGAAAACCATTAAGTTCCCAAACAATATACCGAAGTGCGTGATAAACCTCTGCTTCGGTCAAATTTTCGGGAAAACGGTCGTTCTCACTCGCTTCAATCTCAAGGCCAGCCATCGCAAAGATCAAATGATAGGCTACCGAGTTTGTATCGCCTCCCTCTGATCTGAGAGCTGGGGAAAATGTTCGCCAATGTGATAGTGCCGCATCACGGTAAGCTCTTGCAACATCCTCGCCAAATTCAGGTATCAATTTTACCCAGTTTGCACCATCTGAACGGCTACCGTTGTTACCTTCAATTTCGCGTAATAAGTGATACTGATAATTACTGAACTCGCCCGGATTCAAACCTGGAGGATTACGAATAACATCTGGTGTCGCTTTTAAACGCTCAATCCATTCCATGCGGTTGCGATTGCGCTCTTCTTTTTCAATTTCCCACTCAGCCTGTCGACGTGATTCTTTTTCTTCCCATTCGGTGACTGCTTGCGGCCTCGATGGATTCAAAAAAGTATTAAGGTAATCTTTCACCTCCACTTGCCCCTCTTTAACACGCTTTAGTTCGTTTAACCATCCTTCAGGTTCGCCAGCTAATTTATAAAGTCTACAGGCTAGAGATACAGCAACGAGCTTGTCATCCAAAAAATCGCGTGTCGTGACAAAATCTAGAACATCGTCAAATCTGTCTGTCCCGAACTTCCAAAAATGCCCGAGCCACTGCACAGAAAAATCATCAATTACACGTTCGGATTTCTTCGTACCTCTACTTTCACGTGCTTCCTCAATACTTTGCCAGAAGAGTGCATCATTCAACTCTTTCCAGTTTGGTACCATTACATGGAGAAGGCTTTTATATTCGTCGAAATCTCCACTTCGCCAGAATCTCACTGCTGGTACCTTCAACATAATTGCGAGTGGGTCTGATGAAAGTGCTTCCTCAGAATGAGTGGAGATCAATCTTTCAACGGCATGGGTCGCAGGAGATAAGAGCCATGTAAACTCTTTTGAAGCATGGCATTCTCCCCGTTCAATGTAAGGTTTACGATTGAGATAGCCATTTAAGCCACTAATGAGTGCCACCAAAAGTGCCGGCGCAGCTCCATCTAAAGGAATACGCTTAATGAAGCCATGCAATGCACGGCCCAATCCAGTTATGTTAGAACGCTCATAAGCTTCAAGTTTGTCGATTGACACAAGTAATAGTTCGACCGAGATTATATCAGCGTCAGCATTTTCTAAAACTTCAGCAAGCAATTTTCTTGGTAACGTATCAGGATTAATATTTAGTTCGCACCAGAGGTGATCTTTTTGACTCCGCTTCCCACACGTCATCACAGCGCGTGCTGAAGCAATACGAGCATAAATTCCTCGCGCTGAATCAACTGCGATATCCGATAATGCGGGTACACACTCAGTCATATCTCCTTGCCAAACCAACCTGCCTAAGAAGAAGATTGCATCGTCATTGTTTCGATGTTCCGTGATAAGACTGAGGACATCTTTAATTAAGTCAGAGTGGGCAATGCGGGCTATGGCACTATTGTCACCAACAGAACGTTCGTCTCTATCTTCGGCAATACGCGTGACAATATCTGCGAGGATGGCTTGACGTACAGTAAAGGGTAAGTGCGCTGCGTCACCTCCTTCGACTGCAACTTCAGGTGCAATTTTTAGCGCTTTGTGGCGCATTGCATCGTCAAACAAAATCAGCCAAGGCAATACTGGTCGCAGACGAGGTGTTATGACCGAATGGCCATATTGTTCACGAATAAACAAAGACTCTATTGCGTGGCGAGAATGGCCAGATCCTAGTTGATGACTGAACCATTCTGCCGCGAGTAACTCTCGCACTTCTCGGTGACGAAATCGCACAATACCGTAAAGTGCATCGTTGAAAATTCCACGCTCAAGCAATGCCTGTACTTCTGCAGGTTCCCAATCTCCTAAAACAGTCGCCGCATCAATCCCTTTGTTAGGCAGAGTCGAGTCTGGAATTCGAATGCCAGGTTCACCAGTCAGGATAACCGCAGCAGCAAGTAAACGTACGCCACTCATAGCTTTTTCTCTATTAAGTGGCTGACGTTGCGTGCGGCTTGGATCGATTTCATCCAAACAAAGTGCGATATTGTGTCGAAGTAACTCGAGCCGCCCATCAAGCTTTTGGTCTGTTTTCCACTTAGCAAGGATGCCTTCAAGATCAAACGGCCTAGCGGCCATCGATATCAAATTCGCACGCTGAAGATCAATGAGCAGTTTATCTACTTGTGGCGTTCCACGGTGTTCTGCAAAGATGCGAATCCCACTATCATCAAGTGGAGCGAGCAGATATACCTGTAGCGCACTCTGTGGTTCAACAGACTCATCAATATCGATTTCTGAGGAGCGACTATCTATGTTAGTCGTATCCTCTTTTGTTGGTCTATCAAATGGCAGGTATCGCTCCAGCAATTCTCGATCAGAACGCGCTCGCCATGCATAGGGGCGGCTGGAAACAAAAACGTGCGCACGCTGTTGCGCCGGTTTTATTTGTGTGGCAAAACGCTTAATTGCTTTCTCGAAAGTACGCGGGTTTTCCAGCCTAGCCTCGTCGATAGAATCTAGGAAAAACCAAGCTTGTTCATGCGAATCCAACCAATGCTCAAAAGAATCCACGCTGCCAACTTCGAATGCATTCTCAAAGCCATCTTCGATATCTTCTATCCTGATGAAAAATGCTGCACGGCCAGATTGCTCTACATGTTTTGCCCGAACCTCCATCTCGAAGCTTTTCCCCGCACCTGCTTCAGCCAATATGACGCAACGGTATTCTTCCTCAAGCTCCTGCCAACCAGTGCGCTTCCGGTCGATCCAGAGTGAGTGCAATTCTTTCTCGTCTGAGTCAGTCTCAGATTTGGGTACCAGAGAAAAATACCGTATAAGCGGTACAGACTTGTCCGTCATATAGAAAAACCTCGAGATTCCAGGGGATTGAATACCCCACTGTATACGCCTTCGTTCACGGGTTAAACTTGCTTACACTTTGGATACTGATTTCAAGCTCATACCTTCTTAAGAACATCACTCTAATACCGAAGCGCTAGTTCGTGATGCTTTTATGCATTCAGTGGGGCAAATAGTTATGGCCATCCCGGCAGGCAATGACAGCCATATAGAAGCCATTAGGTTGCACAATTTGCCCTTCAACTTTTAGTTATTCCACTTAATATGCTCAAAAATGGACTTGTTAACTATCTGCTTCCAAAACCCATGCATCAAACAAGCATAACCGCTTGAATAACAAAGCATTTACCACTTAAAGCTCAAAGTTATTTACCAGAAGTGGAGGATTGAGTTTCTTCCTTTTCATCATCACGCCTTAAGCGTGCGACGCTGCGCTCGACCGTACTAAGCGGATTAAAGACGCCTCTGACAGCTGCAGTACGTATACTCGCCGTATGGGCGCTGTAGTGCCGGTCAAAATCCAACTCTATGCCGCACTTCTCCGCTTGCATCCGCACAAAACCGCGGATCATATTCTCTCGAAAACGGAACCAGTTTGGACGAACACCGTTTGTGCCAACCAGAGCATGAGACAGAATACAACCGTGATTTTCCTTACGCAGCCTTGTAAATCGGCTATCAAAAGCTTTCTGCGTCAGTGGTTCCAAACTCAAAAGGTTCATTACCTGTACATAGGAGGCAATAATGTGATCTTTCCCTCGATTAAGATCGGCACCTTCAGCCATTGCCCAAAGAATGTAGTGCATATGCTCATCGCGGCAGGTAGCTGATTCGTAACTACGTCTCAGCGTCTCTTCAGCTGAAGTGACTGCAGCATCAAGTGATGCCATGAAGAGGGCCTTATTTACCTCAATCACCGTATCCTCTGCTTGGTAGCACTCATAAAGTAATTTGCTACACATCAGATGCACATAGTACGGAAACCCATCGCTCAGCGCACAAATGCGATCAGCAATATTGGTAGGAATAGACAGATTAAAATAATCAAATGCAGTCTGCACAATACGTTGCCTACCGCTCCAGTGCAGGCGTTCAAGATCGATTTGTTCAATCTGACGCTGGCTGGACAAGTGCCCACCGATTAGATCTGAAATGGACTGACCAATGCCGGTAAAAATGAAACGTAAGGCGATGTCACCATCACTCAGTTGCTTGATCAGAATGCCGAATCGAGCGCGCTCCTGCGGATCACGAATTAGATCGAATTCATCAACTACAACCACTGTACTTTGAGAGTAAACTTGACCAAGCGTCTTTAGGGCTGCCACAGCGGTAGACATATTAGTGACAGCAACCACATTAGGGTCGCGCTCTTCTAGGCGGGTTTCAGCTTTCACCAGCGGCAGTGCCAGACCAATAGAGGAGGTGGTTTTATACCGACTTCGCGGGGTATTTCCTTGCGCCTGAAAACAGATAGCAGCTACTACGGACTCCAGAGTAGCATCAGGATCGCAACTGACCATTAATGGAGCATTATCCGAGGACTGGACAAGATTTGCGGCTGTATGTGCCAAGGATGTCTTACCAACCCCACGATCCCCATAAATGAACACATGACGTCCTGGTGATTTCAACGCTAGTTGGATAGTCTCCAACTGACGCTCTCTGCCGAAAAGCTTTTCTGGTGTGCGTATGGGAACGCTCAGGGTAAGTACGTCGTTCAGCCGGTTGCCAAACGTCTCAAAATCACACTCTGCTATAGCCATAAGTTGCCACTCATCCTATACGGAAACGAAACATGGTATCGCACTGATATCGATAACCAATGATACTGTTTATTTGTACAGACAAAAAGCCAGAGGTATAGGGAATTTGCAACTCAGTCGAGAATTTAGAGATTGTTGTATCATCCTTCTCCTCACAAGCTCCCCCCGATACCATGGATTACATTGAATAATTTTGAAAATATATTCCTTTCGCGCAGCCATTTCTTAGATGTCAGTCCAGAGAATTTCAGGGATGAGCCCTCAGAGGAAAGAAAATACCGATCTTCGCGGAGCAGCCAAAATTGAGACCCTTTTTAATCACTTTGTGAATCTATGTGACATATTACCAATTCAACTTTAGCTATCTCATATTAAGTAGCAAATGATAGAACGTAGTGGCAAATCGCGGATATCCGCTGAAACTGCGGATGGATAACGGTCCGGAACTGATATCGCTGGCGCAATGGGCGGAAGAACATGGCGTGATACTGGAATTTATCAGGCCGGGCAAGCGGACACAGAATGCGTTTATCGAACGGTCTAACCGGACGTACCGGACAGAAATACTGGATTTTTATCTGTTCAGGACACTGAATGAAGTACGGGAAATCACAGAGTGCTGGCTGACTGAATATAACAGCGAGCGGCCTCATGAATCGCTGAATAACCTGACGCCGGAAGAGTACCGGCTGATGGCTGAAAATCCGGAAATCTCAAAAAGTGTGTGGGACTAAAACCGGTGTGCTTACAGTTTCAGCCCTATCTCAGAAATGAGCCGCAATCGCCTAACCACCTGACTGACCCTGATCCCGGATTAGTGACCCGAACCCCAGAAGAAATTTCAAGCCACAATATTGTCGAGGTAGGTGCGGGACTATGGTGGCTGATTGTTAGATTTAACAGATAGGCCAACAAGGAATGGCCACCCGGAGGCAGTATTGTTAAAAGTGGTTATTATACCCACTATCATATTGACTCATATTTTTTCTGTGGGTACTATACCCACAGAGGGACAAAATGGAGTCAGGATGGAAAGCGCTAAGTTAATCAAGCTATTGATAAATGATGGATGGATAGCAAGGAAACAAAAAGCAAGCAGTCATATCACGCTTGAAAAGGAGGGAGTAAGGGAAATCATCACCCTTCCCCACCCAAGGAAAGAAATCTCAAAAGGAGTTCTAAGACAAGTAAAGAAGATTTCGGGGCTAAAGGTCATTTAACAGAAAGGACGGCGCAAGCTGCCTTTAATAGCGCTTTCACCCTTAGTATAGTAAGTCATGCGAGGTACTTAATGATCTATCCAGTTTTCATTTTCGGAACTAAAAGCGGTGAATATGACGGTTATTTCCCCGATATTCCCGGTTGTTTTTTTGCCGGGGATACATTGGAAGAAGCCGTTCGCGATGCAGAAAAAGCATTCGGTGTACATGCTGAAGCCCTCACAGAGCGCGGCGAGCACGTTCCCGCCCCTACTGATCCCTCAGCCTATATTCACGATGATCGCCTGTCAGAGGATGACGGCTTCCTAGGCTTTGTTGAGCTCGATCCGACAAAGTACGAAACCAAAGCCGTTAAATTTAATCTCACTATGCCCGGCAATCTCATTACGGCCATCGACCGTTATATTGAGACAAACGGGCATTACAAAAACCGTTCGGCGTTTCTTGCGGAGTTGGCCCGCAAGGAAATTGCGAGAAACTGATTGATATGGCCTCTAGCGGGGCCAATCTTGTTTACACCTACAGAGATTTTCGCTGAAGCCCCCTTATTCCCATGAAAGCACGTTTAACCGGGAACGGACGACGTTGACGTCGCCTTTGGCCTTGTTCCTTCGCGCCGTCGCACAGCATTAGCGAATCATGTAAGTTCGGCCATAAACTGCCCCGGGACCGAAGGCTCAAGGTAAATATAACCGGAAATGATGAGCATTATACTTTCCTTATCCTGCAGTCCAGCCGGCCTCAACGCATGGCGGGGTGGGATGAAATACTCAAAAGTTTGGGAGCACAATTTTGCCCTGGATACTGCCTGATAAAGCACGCTTATGTGCAGCTGAAGCCATTTGTAAAGGGTAGGTGCTATCAATGACGACCCTGATAATTCCTGTTTCCAGAAGGCTACCCGCCGCTGAGAGTTGCGCGCCACTGGAACGCACTTGCGTTGTTGACACCGTAATTCCTCTTTCGGCGGCCTCCTTCTGCCCGGAAAAATGCAAAGGATTAACAAGAAACATTGCCCCGCCTTGCTTGATGCTGTTCAAAAAGCGCTCAACGCGCGTTCCACCTGAAGTATCAATGACAAGATCGGCATTTTTTACTACGGTCTCGGGAGCTATTTTGGTGTAGTCGATAAACTCATCCGCACCGAGATCGCGTAAAAGCGCCTCATTGCGGGAAGAAGCGACTGCAATCACTCGCGCGCCTTTCCACTTGGCAATCTGCACCGCAAGGTGTCCTACGCCTCCTCCGGCGCCGTTGACCACTACTGTCCGGCCTTTTAGAGGAACAGGTGTATGTTTGAATGATTGAAACGGATTAGGCGCGTCATGCCCCAGTTCGACAAGGAACTGCCAGGCCGTGAGCAGTGACATCGGCGCACCCCCGGCCTGGACATGTTCGATGTTCTGAGGTTTTAACGCCAGCTCTGATGCAGGAACGCTCACGTAGTCGGCATAGGCACCGCTGCCTTCCATGGCTCTTTCAGGAAAACGCACCATGGAATAGACTTCATCGCCAATGCTGAATCCGGAAACATTTTTGCCGACCGCTACGACTACACCGGATATATCCGTGCCCAGGATGAGCGGAAAGTGGGGATGGGGCCACCATTCAGGCGGCAACGCCCGATAACCGTCACGCAGATACCAGTCTGGCGGGTTGAGACTGACCGCATACACCCGAACAAGCACTTCCGTACATCCCATCGTTGGCCGGGGTGCATCTTCATATTTAAGGTTCTCTGGACCACCAAACGCGTGCAGTCGTACTGCTTTCATCATTTCAGTCATCACAAGCTCACTCTAATGGGGATTCAGTTGCCAGATAATATGACTAATAATGATGATTGATAATGGGGCTGGATTTCGCTTTAATGTTGCCATGAAGGAACAAATAGGTTTTGAAAGACTCACCGGTCTTATCGCATTCGCTCGCGCGGGAGCGCTTGGCAGCTATACCGCTGCTGCGCGCTCGCTATCCGTTTCACCTTCAGCGATAAGTAAGAGCATCCAGCGACTGGAACAGCGTCTTGGCGTCACTTTATTCACCCGCACCACACGCTCGCTGGTTTTGACTGCTGAAGGCCGCGAGCTGCACGAGAGGGCTTTACGGTTGTTGCGCGATGCCGAGGAGCTCGAGCAGGTAGCCATGCGTACGCGGGCAGAGCCCGCGGGAACATTACGCATTGCGGCATCGTTGCCGATAGGCCTCCATATGATCGCCCCTGCGCTTGCGCCATTCTGCGCCCTGCATCCAAAAGTGACGATTGACTTACGGTTAAGCGATCGCGTGATCAGTATCGTTGACGAAAGTATTGATATTGCCATCCGGCTCGGCGACCTCGCGGATTCAAATCTCCTGTCGCGTCGCCTTTCGCCCTATCAGATGGGTTGTTATGCTTCGCCTGATTATTTAGCCAAATGCGCCCCGCCAAAACACCCTAATGATCTCATAGGGCATAAAACGGTCAATCTGCGTTACCAAAATACGGGGCGGATTTTTCGCTGGCCGTTCCGGGTTGGCGAGCGGGAGATCGAAATCGTGCCGTCCTCTACTGTCATCGTTGATGCAAGCGAAGCCGTTATAGCGGCAGTCGCTGCCGGTGCCGGAATAGGAATGGCGACAAGTTTTATGGCGGCTTCTTTGGTAAGGCGCCAGGAGTTAATTCCCGTTCTGACGGATTTTTCTGTAGAACGGCATAATATTTCGGCAGTCTGGCATGAAAGTCGTCGTTCAAACCCTGCCGTACGTGCGTTTCTGGAATTTATGCTGGAGCAGTTTTAAATTCTCTTAACTGGACCGCCCGCAAAACGGCGGACATGTCCCTTCACCACGCGGCAACAGGTGACAGCCGGTAGCAGCGCACAACCGGAGGAAAGCGCGTCGGGTATAGAATGCATTGCCCCCTCCTGCCACAGTGATCCTGAAAACCCGCGGCATAACAGCGCAGCCGGAATACGCGCTTTGGCCGTTTATTTCAGACATCTGGATTTCAGTGAACAAGCATCCGGGCATGAAATGCGTTATACCTGATGACCCCCTAATTAAACAGCAGGAGCCCGTAATGGATTTGGATCTCAAAGACAAAGTGGCGCTGGTGACAGGCGCCAGCACCGGTATCGGTTTCAGCATTTGTGAAGAGCTGGCGGCAAACGGTGTGCATCTGGTGATGGTGGCCAGAACCCAGTCGCGGCTGGACGACGCCGCCGACAGGCTGGCGCGGCGTTATGGCGTCTCCACGCTGCCGCTGGCGGGCGACGTGACCGATGCCGCGTTTCCCCGTGAGGCAGTCCGCCTGGCGGAGCAGCAATTTGCCGGCATTGATTTACTGGTCAATAATGCGGGCCGGGCCCATGCCGGCACGCTGCTGACCACCACGGAGGAAGACTGGGAGGCGATGACCGCCACCAAATTTACCGCCATGCGCCGTTTTTGCCGCGAGGTGATCCCGGGTATGCAACGGCGGCGGTGGGGGCGTATCGTGAACATCTCCTCCATCGGAGGGCTGTATCCCAACCCGCCGCTAACCGTTTCCCATGCCCTGAGTGCGGCCATTAATAATTTGACCCGCAGTTTGGCGCTTGATGTCGCGCCGATGGGCATTCTGGTCAATGCCATTGGCGTTGGCGCGGTCGCGACGGAAAACTGGGCAAACAACATGCTGCCCAACGTTCGCGAGCGCCGTCCGGAACTGGCCGGTAAAACCGATGAGGACATTATGGACATTCTCGGTAAGGAAAGAACCCCCGTCGGGCGTTTCGGACGCCCGGAGGATATCGCCGTTATCGCCGCGTTTTTGCTTTCCGCACGCAATCAGTTCGTTACCGGGCACACCGTGGAAGCGTCCGGCGGCGCGGACCGGTTTATGTAATGCTGATCACACCCGCGGCTATGGCCAGGTATGCAGCGGGTTGACATGGGTAAGGAGGCGCCGCCGCATTTTCTCCCCAGACAAATTGTCCCTTTCAGGATAGCGGCCTGCGTGCCGCTTCGCGGCACAGGCATCAGAAGAAACGCAACCCGGGTTGCATCCTTCGGGATCAGCGCGAGCCGCTAAATCGTCTGGATATGTTGTGAAGCGTTTTCTCTTCTGCCGCCAATGGCATAGGTCTTTCCCTCCCGCGGCAGGAGATGGAAATGTTCCGGGGGTAAAGGCGGCGGTACGGACACACGCCAGGCGTTATCCGCCGGCTCGTCGAGGCATGGGGTCGGTCCGAATTGTTTCAAACCTTGAGCAGTTTTACCGTGGCATCCACGTCTATCTCATCTTCCGAGAAAATTAACGTCGTTCCCTGAAAGGTGGTGATCGCCAGTTTTTTCAGCGAACGCATTTCGCCAGGCTTCGTGGCTGATTTCGGCCGAATGCTACTCATCAGCACCCCTACGGACAGCACCGCATTTTCTTTATCAATGCGGGTATCGGCAGGCACCTCTTCGCTGTAAACCAGATAAGACTTGATCGACGTAAGCTTAAGACGCTCGCCTGCGATATAGATGTATTTGCTTTCCGGTGCGACTTTCACGGCATAAGCCGACAACCCCTTGTTATTCGTGGTGGGTTCGAAGGTCACCGCCGCATCTTTCTTAATCAGCTCAGGGTTGGCGACCTTAATCACATGAAAATAACGGTTATCGCCGTTTTCATCTTTGATAAATCCAAAACCTTTATCTTTAAACCAGGTTGTGATCGTTCCATTCATCGCCGTTACCGCCTGCTTAATCGTTTATCTAATCAGTTTTTGCAGCGCGCAGTGTAAAACACAATGCCTGCGCAGACTACGTCTTTGGTTTAAGTCTGGACGATAAATGTAGGGTATGCGAACGGGACGGCCAGGTAAAGGCGTCAGCGACGCAGAGTGAAACGCTGCGGCCAGACGTTGCGGAAGAGTTAACGTGGCGGCAGCAGCATCAGGTCTGGCTATTTTTTGCGCAAAAGAAAAACAGCCGCTGCCGTCAGAACACCTATCAGGGGCATGGCTCCGGCGCCGGCTATGAAGTTATGCTGATCTATTCGTTTTTCCCGGCGGATATCAGCAAAGCGGGCAAGCGCGTGTTTTTCATCAGCGGCGTTGACCTCTTCAAATTGTTTTTTATAACCCTGATGGGTCAGCCGAGAGGCCAGGTCCGTGTCTGATCTTTCCAGCACGATGGTTTGCTTACCCTTTTTGAAAAAAAGGTATTCCGGCATTGGGTGCTCCATCTGGAAGAGGATTTGATATAAATAATATATCCGGTCTCACTTCATGTTGTACACATCTGCCTGTATATTCGCCGCCGCCAGATCAATCACGCGTATTTTATTCGCTCATTTCCAGTAAGGAATGTTTTTGGCCCTATTCATCTGCCACTCCCGGGCTGATATGGTCTGGATGATTGTTCAGTGTCAGCGCAAGCAACCTCTGCTGAAGGCTGAGCAGGCTTTCCCTGTTTCCCGGCGTTCCACCTTTAAGCAGACTCGTGAACCAGATGCCGTCTGCCGCAAGTCTGGCAATCTCCAGATCCGGTGCACTGTCAGTCTCCTGATGCTGTTTCAGGCGCTGAGCGAGCCAGCTTTCCCAGCGTGTTATCAGTTCAGGTTCAGCACAGAGAGAAAACGTCAGAGCTGACATCTTTTCCGTGCAGGCGACAATTGTCGTCCTGATATAAGCCCGTGTAAAGCGACCGTAGCCGCCGGGGTCACGCGCCATGAAGTCCTCAAGGAGTACATTGAACTGCTCCAGCTCATCATCAAATACCGCAGTGATAAGATCCTGCTTGCTGGAAAAATGGTGAAACAGGCCGCCTTTGGTCACACCCGCGTCAGAGGCGATGTCGCTGACGCTGACACCGGCAAAGCCACGGGCCGCCATCAGACTTGCCGTACTATTGAGCAAACGGCGGCGCACATTGACAGGGTCTTTTTTTGGTCTGCCGGACGCTGTCATCATCAGTGGGCACTCATCTTGGAAAAGCCGTTAATCACCACCACGCCTACAACAATCAGCGCGATACCCGCGATGGCCGCCGCATCAGGTTTTTGCCTGAAAACGACCACGCCGATAAGGGTCGTCAGAATAATGCCCAGCCCTCCCCAGGAGGCATAAGCAATCCCTAGCGGAAGCGTACGCAGCACCTGAGCCAGCAGATAAAAGGAACAGGCATAAAGAACAGCGCAAATTAGCGAGGGCATAAGGCGGGTAAAATGTTCAGACTTGCCCAGAAACAGGGTGCCCACCACTTCCAGAACGATGGCGAGTGCGAGTGCTGCGTAAGCGAGTAGTGAAGACATGGTTTTCTCCTGAAATAAAAACCAATACTAGATACCTACCGGCCGGTATGCAAGTTAAGCGTCAGCGGTTTTTTTCTGCTGCGTAACCTCGGATTAACATAAGACGTGCTGTGACAGGCGGGCCCCCCCCGCGGCCATCCTCATGGCACCACGTTGCCGGTCACGCCTGTTGGCACCCATAACAGCAAAAAGGGACTAGCCCTAGTCTGGATACGATAAAAAGCGGGAACGCCAAAAGACGTCATCCCGTCGGGCCGGCAGCGCGGGCGTTGACGACTGTCGAGAATAACCCTGCGTTTTCCGGTACTGGCTGAACATCCGATGTTAATGAAAAGCCCGGAAGGACTTTTCATACATCAGCATCCGCAAGGCGTTGATTACCACATCAAATCATCCGGCACTTTAAAATCGGCATACGGATCTTCTTCATCTTGTTCTTCCTGACTTAGCGCACTATTTAATACAATACTGTTCGCATCTCGCTGCGCAATTTTATCGGCTACGCTCGCCGGGATAATAGCGTATTTACTCACGCCGCTGTTATCATCAACCAACCGGGCAATGGCGAGACGGCCACTGATCAGCTGAGATTGAGTCAGCTTGTCCACAGCTATCTTTTTAATGAGATTATTATCTGTGAAGTTAAAATCAATATCGCCTCTGGCAATATTGATTCGATTCATTTCAATTAACTGCTTCACCTGGGCTTTATATTCTTTCGATAAAGCAGCGTGTTTTTGTTGCTCGCTGAGCTGTTTATCACGTTCAAGCTGTGCTTTTTTATTTTCTTCCACAGCCTCTCTTGCCTCACGGGCCTGCGCCCGTGATTTTTTAGCCGTTTTTTGGACTTTGGCTATTTTTTTGCTGGTTACTAATCCAGCTTTTAGCATCTGCTCTTGTAAGGTGAGTTTTGTCATCTTCGTTTCTCAAACAGTCGAATAATTTGTGTGATTATACCCGTAATGTATGAGGCTGTACCAGATTGAGCACCTGATCACCGTGCGGCATGAGTTTGGCGGGTCTATCAGAGGCTGGCGTGACCTGCCCTTAGGATTTCAGCCCGGCCCCTCGCTCCCTGCCGCCAGCAATGGCACCAGCACGTCGCTGATGGGCGTGGGAATACCCTGTGAGCGACCATAACGCTGTATCACACCGTTGCGGATATCCCACTCCAGTGGGCGATTGGCCTGCCGGTCCGCGAGAATGGAGGTGCCCAGATCCGCAGGCGCATGATGAAAGCCGTTAACGATTTCCTGCGGAACGTTATCATCCAGTACGGCACCTTCCGCTCGCGCAACCGTCAGACACTCACGCAGATAAGCCAGTGCCAGTTCAGTGATATCCTCGCGTGAGAACATCCCGGCACGGCGATTCGCCAGTACCATCAGACCAGCGACCGCATTCTGCAGCAGTTTGCGCCAGGCGATGGAGATAAAATCGGCTGACTGCTCAACCGCGCAGCGTGTGCCGCTGAGCGCATCCGCGACCCGTTTTGCCGGCGCCACATCCGGCAGCGTCAGGCGCGGTTTGGCGCGCAGCCAGACTGAGGCATCCGGCTCGCGCTGTGCCGGGAACCACACTACCGAAGGCAGCACCGTTGCGCCGTTGACCAAGGGTTCCAGTTGGGTTTTCTGCTCGACGCCATTTTGCAGTGCGCATACCACAGTGTTTTCATCGCACAGTGCGGCCAGCCAGTTGGCGCTGTCAGCTACCTGGGTGGTTTTCACCGCGATAAACACCAGATCGAACGGGTGGCTGATAGCCGCCGGACGAGTCAATACCGGACCGGGCACCACAATTTCACCCTCATCGTGACGCAGAATTAACTGCGGATGCGCGGTGCGCCCGCAAAGGACCGGCGTGCGGTCAACTTCATGCAGTACAGCGGCGATGGTGGTACCGATAGCACCCGGACCAATAAGAGCAATTGTGGGATGATCAGACATCTTGTGTTCTCCTGATGTGAATACCGCCGCGTAATAAGGCGTTCCAGCTGGCATGTTGCAGGGCGGCGAATAACGTAAGCAAAATAATGTGTCCAGGCATAGGCTCATGCTAAACAGCGCGCGCCCGGATGAAAAGTGAAGTGTCGTCATCGAGGCATGAGTAAATACTCATGTAGTAATGGTAACTGAGCTGCGCCTGTTGTGATTCTGCCAGTAACCAGCGACGGAATTTCATGATGGTTCCGATGACGCTTAGCAGTCCGGTCCTCATTTTGGCAGGGACGGTTGGCATACACCAGCCCACACTATGTCACCCCAATTCTGTCATGTCCCGCCATTAATTTCAGCCAGTAGCCAGTGTTCAAAATCCTGCAGTGCAGGTTCATTTATTCCTGTTTCCACCGGTTTTACCAAACAGAATTTTTTGCTCAGGTTTTCTGATTCTGGCCAGGGTGCGACAAGCGCTCCGCTACGCAGTTCTTTTTCGACGTACATACGCGGCACCATTGCCACGCCTTGTCCCGCCAAAGCGGCAGCTATTGCCATTTCATGAAGGTCATACCGGACACCTTGCGCCGGATTATCAAAGATTATTCCGTTTTCCTGGGCATAGTGATGCCATGCTTCCGGATTCTGCCGCCGGTGAATACGCGGTAGTTCGTTCAACCTCTCATAGACGTTCTTGTCCGTTAACAGTGCAGGATGGCATACAGGCACCAGTTTTTCCTGAAAGAGAAAATGCAAACGCATCCCTGCCCATGCGGGATGTTCAAAATGAACTGCGGCGTCAAAGCCACTCCCGGTGAGAATGAATGGGTCGGTTCTGGCCGCAATATGTAATGTGATATCCGGATGCATAGATCTAAAGCCGTTCAGGCGGGGAATCAGCCATCGACTGGAAAACGTCGGCAGGACGGCAATTTCCAGACTTTTGCTTCCTTCAGGCATCCCCATTATGTATTGAGTATCCCTGTCGAGTCGTTCGAGCGTTTCGCGTATGTGATGTGCATAGCGCGCACCTACAGGATTAAGCTTGACGCGGCTTCCGGTACGGTCAAACAGTTTGCAGTTCAGCAAAGATTCAAGGCGCGCAATCTGCCGGCTGATGGCGCCTTCCGTCAGCGATAACTCCTCTGCGGCCCGGGCAAAATTACCGTGCCTTGCGGCAGCCTCAAAAGCCTGCAGGGAAGTGCTGCTGGGAATTTTTCTGCGCATAAAACCGCCCCTGTTGTGTGTATAGGGTGACCCATCAGTGACTGAATATCACTAAACCATGAAATAATATCGATTTATAGCCAAAAAAACAGCATGTAGCATGATGAAAAATCATTAAACGGGCTCATTAGATTCCTGCCGTTTATTCATGCAGAGGTTAGTCAATGTTGTATATCGTGGAATGCACCTATGCCAATCCCGGAAGCGAGGAAGACTGGAATGAATTTTACAGCCGGGAAAAACTGCCGGCGCTGGTCTCCGTCACCGGATTCAGCACTTCCCAGCGCTTCCGGGCCCTGAAACCTGGCTGCCCTGTTTATCTCGCCATTCATACCATTAAGGATGCGGATGTGATCTCCAGTGACGAATACCGGCTGAAAGGCGGCGGTAATTTCTCGCGCTGGCAGGAGCACATCACTGACTGGCACCGTAATCTGTATGAGTGTGAAGGCCCGGCTCCGGCCGTATCCTCGGATGAACTGCTGCTGCTCAGCGCCCGGCCGATCGGCTTTATCGAGACCGGGCTGGGATACCGGGCACTGGAAATGCAGGCGTCAGGGCTGGATAAATCCCCGGAACGGCGCGTTGCGTACGTTCTTGCACGTGAAAATGCCGCGCAGTTAGCAGAAATCCCCGGAGCATACCTCTACGAAACGCTTACACCGCAATTGCAGAACCCGGCTAAGTGTCACCAGAGAGGAAAACAATAAAATCATGCCAAATCTGACTTTTTACATTTCTGAAGATCAGTCTGACAGGTTCACCGATCTCCCCGATTTCACCCATATCTGCCGCGCACTGTGCAGTGAGATTCTCGGCGCAGAAGCAGAAAAAGTTCACATCATATATGTCGATGTCAGGCCGGGATGCGGGCATCCGGTGTATGCCGAACTCTGTTATCGCCTGACAAAATCGCGTGTGCCGGACGTAATGGAAAAGTTTATGCGTGAACTGGATCTGGCCATTCGGCAGGCCTCGGGGCTAATGGCGCGTATCCGCTGTTTTGGCTCGAGCGCACCACAAATATTCGCTCTAAACTGACCATGAGGAATTTATGAACCATCCGCCTTTCACATCCCGTCAGATTGGGGATTTTCTGGTTACCGCCCTGAGTGATGGCAATATGTCAGCCAGCCTGGATTTACTTTCAGGCATTGAGACAGCGGATGCTGGGTTAATTCAGCACAGCGCCGGGATCGCTGAACCCGGTAATATCCATATCAACTGTTATCTGATCCGCGGTCAGGGACGCACCATTCTGGTTGACGCCGGCGCGGGAGGCATGAACAACGTCGGAGGGCTGCTCAAAAGGAACCTCGGTGCAGCGGGGGTAAGCCCCGCTGACGTGGACACCGTCTTATTGACGCACGGCCATCCTGACCATATTGGCGGCCTGCTGGATGCTGAAGGAAGGCCAGTCTATAAACATGCTGAACTCTATCTTCATCCTCTTGAAGCGGAATACTGGCGGGATGATGAAAGATTAAAAATGGCCAGCGAGCGTGGGCAGCGTAATTTTAAGCTGGTCCGCCGAACGTTAGAAGCGTATGCGCAGAACTTGCGCTTTCTGGACGGGAAGGAGATAACCGGGGGCATTCTCCCGGTATGGCTGCCGGGTCACACGCCAGGCCATACCGGATTCCGCATCGATTCAGGTGATAAATGCTTATTGATATGGGGAGACATCGTCCACTTCCCGCATATCCAGTCAGCACACCCGGCCGTTTCCATTGTATTTGACTGCAACCCCGCTCAGGCCGAAGACACACGGAAAAAACTCCTGGAACAGGCAGTCAGGGAAAAACTGCTCGTTGCAGGCATGCACTTAGAGCGTCGGGGGTTTGCCAGCGTTCTCATGGCTGATGGCGGATATCGAATTTCCTACCCGGAAGAATGAATGGCTATTCGCCTCTCATGAAATACCTGTTCGCAAATCACTTAACCGCTTCCAAAAAACCAGAAGTGGTAGAGGAGTAAGCTAGGAGCGGGCGATCTGCTCTCCATTGATTAACGCGCCGCGATGTTAGTCGTGTTTGCTCGTGGCGCAGGGCTGACTGTCAGATCAAATGTAATTACCCAAACTAAGTTGTTTGGTGCGCACTGTAAGGTCGTCGCTCACCCCACCCTATAAGCGTCTCATCGTAGTTTATTGGAACTATTCCGTAAGCCGCTTGCCAGTTGAGTAAACACCTCAATAATTTTTGGCAGCGCCCGCTGAGGATCGTCGCTCGCAGCAATCCAAAGTGCGGAATTCAGCGCGGCACTGTTTAACAGATGTGCAGCGGCATCCGCGTCAACCGATTTAAGTACGCCGCGTTCGATCAGCTTTATAACGGTCTGGCGGGTGGATTCGAGGCAGCTATTCTGGCTGGGCCATTGTGCAGGATCCCCAAGGAAAGCCGGACCATCAAGCAGAACGATGCGCCTTACTTCTGTGTCCAGCGCCATCTTAATGTAGGCAATCCCTTCAGCCAGCAGCCTTTCCCAGTCGTCACCGGCAGTCGCGGCGGCGGCTTTGGCTCGTTGTGCCATTTCACCATCTACTTGAGCAATAACAGCGGCAAGCAGCCCCTTTTTATCACCAAAGTTGTGGTATAGCGCCCCACGTGTCAGGCCAACGCTGGCGGTTAATTCATCCATTGATACGGCAGCAAAACCTCTTTCGGCAAAGGATTTCCGCGCTGCCGTAATCAATTTGGCGCGGTTCTCTTCCATTGTTTCAGCGCGGCATTTGGCGGCCATACGATCTCCTTTTTGACATACGTAACGGATGTTATTTGACATACGCGGCGTATGTGTGATTAATTCAACATACGCCGCGTATATTAAATCAATTTTACATACCGCGCATCCCGCATCACACATTGACTCAAGAAAGGACATGCCATGATCCAGCGTGAACCTATTTTTCCTGCTAACCGCCATGCTCTCTATGAAGAACACGGTTATTCCGCCGCGATCCGCTCTGGCGATATGTTATTCGTTTCCGGCCAGGTTGGCAGCCGCGCCGACGGTACGCCGGAGCCGGATTTTGCCGCGCAGGTGCAACTTGCGTTTGATAACCTGGCAGCGACTCTTGCAGCAGCTGGTTGTACGTTTGACGACCTGCTTGATGTCACCACCTTTCATACTGACCCGGAAAATCAGTTTCCGACGATTATGCAGGTGAAACAGTCAATTTTCCCGCAGCCCCCTTACCCGAACTGGACAGCCGTTGGAGTGACCTGGCTTGCGGGATTCGATTTTGAAATTAAGGTCATTGCCCGAATTCCAGCTTCAACCTCCGCAGGTTGACAGACCGTAATGTTAGTGACGTCTTCATCAATGGGATGAGGACGTCACCTCGAAAAGCGTTGTTTCAGAACCGACATAACGTCCACTCTTGGCACACAGCAGACAAACACGTTACGCTGAAGGTCTGCTGAGAGCGAACAGCGGAAGTTCGGAATGCATACTTACATCGAGGTGTCTTGAGCAATGGGGAGCAGGTCACAAGCTCGCAACAAGTTGCGAGCCCAGCGGCGTAGGCGCGATGTGATAGTGTTTGTTAGGCTTGTTATTACTTAAGAGGCCATATCTTTCTAGTTTTTAAAAAACTATCGTCAACAGTGTAACTATCAAAGTATTCATTCAGGCCAAAAAAACCATCTATACCATGTTTATAGCAAGCGATATGAGAAAGCTCAGATAAAACCGTTGCAAGCCAGCGAGCGATAACTAGAGAATGATATCTCCCCCACTTTTGCACAATGACATTTTGGCCAGTGCGTATAGAGGTAGACTTAACGTCTCGCATAGTATTCCCGCTCTCATTCGTATGTATTACCATCGTAAACGGTGACATCATAGCATCAATTAATTCAGCATTGCTTTCAACACGTCTTTGAGCGGCCTTACCGTAATAATGCCTTTTTAGTATGCACTCAGCTACTTCTCCCCACCACTTATTAATAGGTTCATCACTGGTTAAATTGGGGTTGCCTAATGAAGCAAAATTTGCGTACCTACCCCGTCGGGCATCAGCAAATGAATCTAAACATTCAAGTATCTTGTGGGGAATTTCTTTTGTAGGTCGTGAATATCTCAGCGAGAGTTGCATTTTTTCGGAAATATTTTCAACCTCGTTGGTCAAGTCGATTAGTTTGTGCCCAAACTTCCTCACAACTTGCTCATCAGGCATTCTTCCTTGATTCTCAATAGCATAACGCGCAACCAATATTAACTTTGAAAGCCTTTCTAACCCAACTGAAAGTCCAAAGAATGCAGTGTAATATTCACCCATCTTATCTGCGTAATTGGCCCTACCTATAGCTGTTGCGCCTGATCCAATGAGATGCCTGACTAATGATGCTTCTCGACCCAGAGCATGCCATTCAGGTGCTTCCAATGGGTTTCTACTCACTTTGTTATTTTCCTTTTATCATGAATTGAGAATTGTTTGAGCCTAACGCAAAGCACATGGGCCACGAGCCGGGCAGCGGATTGGCGTTCCAGCGGCTGCAAACCATGTGCTTTGACCAGTTCCCCAATAATTAATGCAGTGCGGACTTAGCGACGTCTTCTTCTGGCACAAAACTGCCCACTAGAGGGACTTCTACGGCTGCTGAGAGCGAGGAGCCGACCTTAATGTTTCACATCCATAGCCTAGTTTGTAATCGTTTAAATCACTTTAACAGAAGCTGTATTCCCAGAAAGGCCATGACTCCCCCGCTTAATTTATCTATGAACTTACGGTATTTAATGTAAGCCTGACGCGGCCCATCCGTTGATAATACGCATGCTACGACTGCATACCAGAGTACATCAATAGCGAAAGCCATTGATGGCAGGATAATATACATAGCAGGCTGAATGTTTTTGCTAAGCACTGCGGAAAAAATACTGGCAAATACCAGAGCTGTATGGGGATTACTGATTTGCGTAAATACGCCAGTTAGAAAAGCTTTTGAGGCGCTTACTTCCTCTGTAACGTCGGAATCGATAAACTTGTTTGAAGGACGCCGAAAAATTTTTAACGCAAGCCATAACAGATAAAAACCACCGGCAATCTTCAGGCCCGTGTAAAGTGATGGAACCAATGTCAGCAGTGTGTGAAGGCCCGCTAACGCTATGGCAGCAAAAATAAGCGCACCAAAACCCATACCTGCCGCCACAGATAATGCCGCCCGTCGTGAACTGGACATGGCCGTGCGGGCAACGAGAAGAAAGCTGACTCCCGGGCTCATTGCGCCAAAAAGGATAGCAACTCCAATAGCAGAAAGCGCAATCAAATCATTTGTCATTCTCTTCTCCACAATTTAAACGTCAGCCAGTCTCGAGCCGCACACCTCATGAATCGTTCCCAATTATCACCATAGCACAATGTCAGCAACTTCCGCTTCTGGCACAGAGCGGACATTTCAGCTTTTCCCTACCCTTGACATCTGAACTTAGCCTTGACACCAGAACACAGTAATTAGCCCAGCGCGCTCATACGGGTCAAACACACCTCATGGCTTCATAACGATGCGCCCAAGCGGTTTCGCTGTCTCGGCGAATTCGTGGGCCGCAGCAGCGCTGGCCAGGGGGAAGATGCGGTCAATGACAATCCTGATGCGCCCTGCTGCTAAAGCCTGCAACATGTCGTCCACACTTGCCCGAACTCCGGGCCTTTCAAAAAGGGGTCCCATGAATACCCCCATGAGTGTCTGGTTAGACTGCATTGGCGGCCACAAGTCGACAGTCAGGCCTCCACCGCCCGCATTACCGACGAAGATGAGACGTCCTTCCGGAGCGAGTGTAGAAAGCGAAGCAGGCAACGTCGTCCCCACCGGATCGATGACGAGGTCAACACCGCTGCCATGGGTGTACTGTCTGACACTGTCCACGACGTTATTCTCTGCACGATCCACGACATGATCGGCACCAAGTTCCAGCAACCGGCTTCTTCGCTGCGTTCCGCTTGCCACGGCGATGACCGTTGCGCCTGCTTGTGAGGCAAGCTGAACGACCGCGAGCCCCACGCCACCAGCTGCTGCCTGAATAAGGACGGTTTCTCCGTGCCGGAGCATGCCTCGAGTGAAAAGGCAATGGTGCGCGGTTCCAAAAGAAATCGGTAAAACCGCCGCTTCTGCCATATCCACCCCATCGGGTATAAGCCAGGTTCGTTCCGCGGGCACAGACCAACGTTCCGCATGTGATCCCTGCATGTGAAAAGCCGCGACTCTGTCCCCAACCGTACGGCTACGGACGTTCGATCCTACTGCAACAACTGTGCCCGCGGCCGCGTAGCCGACGATCCATGAAGGAAGAGGCGGCGGAGTTAAACGGCGGTTGATCAGATCTCCACCTTCTATCGAGATAGCCTCGACAGAAATCAGAACGTCGTCAGGTCCTGCGACCGGATCGGGGATATCGACATATTTCAGGACGCCGGGAGCGCCTTCCACGTCATAAACCGCTGCTTTCATAAATTTTCCTCTGTCTCATCAGTAAATCCTGACCAGCCTGGCAAACCATCCCGATGCGGCATATAGCAATTCAGAAATCTCTCTGCTGCCTCTACAGGCAGCGCGGTCTGCCCTGTTGAATTTTCGACTGGCGGAAAGACCCGTAACGCTTAGGGCAGCCTGGCAATCACCTTAATCTCAAACTGGAATCCGTAAAGCCACGTCACGCCGATCCCGGTCAACGTAGGGTAAGGCGCCTCCCCCCAATATTCTGGCAGGATACTCCAGATAGCGTCGACGTTTGACTCGGGATCGACGACAAAGAGGGTAACGTCAACCACATCACCGAACGTGCAGCCCGCAGCCGCGAGAACAGCATTAAGGTTATCGAATGCCAGCCTGATCTGCTCTTTAAGATCCTGTTCAGGCAAACCATCCTCCCGGCTACCCACCTGCCCCGAAACGAACAAGAAACCGTTGGATTTGATGGCCGGTGAATAGCGATTGCGCTCATAGAGCGCCTGCCGACCGAAGGGAAAAACTGCTTCACGTGTTGTCATGTTTGTACCTTTGCAATGGGCGAAATCTGCCCGGTGAACATAAAGACACTTTACAGGTACTGGATCGGGCGGATAAACAGGCGACTTTGTCCATCATTGTTTGTAAAATCCAAACAATCGGTGAGAAAGAGAGGATAAGGAATGGATCGTTTCGATGCGATGCGCGCCTTTGCTCGCGTGGTGGAGGCAGGTAGCTTCACAAAGGCTGCCCAGACGCTTCATATGAGCAAAACCACGGTGACGCAACTTATTCAGCAGTTGGAAGCGCGCCTGCGCGTCAAGTTACTCCATCGCACCACCCGCAAGCACGGTGTCACTCCCGACGGCGCGGTCTACTACGAGCACGTCATCCGCCTGCTGGCGGACATGGAGGATGCTGAAAACAGCCTCTCCAGTGCGGCGATTACGCCCGGAGGACGATTACGGGTGGATGTGCCCAGTCCGCTGGCCCGCCTTGTGCTGGTGCCAGCGCTACCGGCTTTCCACGCACGCTACCCTGATATCCAGTTCGACATGGGCGTGAGCGACCGGGTGGTGGATCTGATCGGCGACAATGTGGATTGCGTCTTGCGCGGTGGCGAAATCACCGACCAGTCCCTGATCGCACGCCATGTCGGCGATTTGCAAATCGGCGTCTACGCCGCCCCCAGCTATGTGGAACGCCTTGGCGCTCCTGCGCACCCGCGCGATCTGGAAAACACCGACCATCGCATAGTGGGATTCTTGTCTTCACGCACCGGTAAGATTGATCCTCTGGTGCTGCACTGTGAGAGTGAACATATTGAAATCAAAAGCAGCTATGTGCTTGCAGTGGATGATGGCAATGCTTACCTCGAAGCTGGGCTAGCCGGGTTAGGCGTGATTGCGCTGCCAGTCTATATGGCGGCAGCACATCAGGCTTGTGGCTCCTTGACTCCGCTATTTGAACACTGGCGTATTAATCCAATGCCCCTGTACCTGGCGTTTCCGCCGAACCGCCATGTCAACGCCAAACTGCGAGTTTTTATTGATTGGATCGTTGAATTGATGCAGCACCATGTCCCCAATTCTAACAATAAGTAACTACGTCCCAGCCCCCTGATTCGCTCATCAGCGTCGATTGGTGGTCATTCTGGTGGTCTTGACTGAAAGGGAATTCAGATGTCGACGTCCGCTCCTGGCACAATGCTGCCTGTTGCAAGGAGCGCATGTCAGCTATGAGCGAAGAGCGGACGTTAATCCCACTCGGGCATAATCAGTTTATCGGAAGCTCTCTAAATGTGGACAATTCGAATTACACGAACACTTAGATTTCAAGTGCAGCAAGAATTACGGTTTCCATTTTCTCTGGGGTGGTGAACGGTGCAAAACGCTTGACCGGTTTGCCGTCGCGTCCGATCAGGAACTTAGTGAAGTTCCATTTGATCCGCCCACCCAGCACACCGGGCAATTCGTCTTTCAGGTAACGAAACACCGGGTGCGTAGCAGCGCCGTTGACCTCCACTTTTTCGAATATCGGGAAGCTCACACCATAGTTGATGTGGCAGGTCTGCGCGATTTCATCGGCACTGCCGGGTTCCTGATTACCGAACTGGTTACAGGGGAAACCAAGCACCACCAGACCCTGCGCGGCGAACTTCTTGTAGAGCGATTCAAGGCCTGCGTATTGTGGCGTGAAGCCACAATGGCTGGCGGTATTAACCACCAGAACCAGCTTACCCGCATAGTCGGCCATAGAGATGAGCTGGCCACCCAGACTGGTGGCGGTGAGTTGATGAAAGGTGATCATGTCGGGCTCCTCAGAGAAGATTTGCAAAGTCGAACGAAAAGAACAACAAACAGGCGTGCTAAAGGCCTCGTGTTGCTATGAGTAAGATAGAGTCAGTAGCAGCGCCGATTCAATGAGTATTCACGACCGTGGCTGGCAGCCAGCCCGGTAAATCATACCAAGACTGAAAATACTGAGTGGTTTCGATTCTGTAGACGCAACACAAATCTGAGGATCACACTGGGGTGGAGGGTGACGGAATAGGTCGCTGTAATTACTGGCGACATGCGGCAGAAGCCCTGCCCGCAAAACCGATGCCTATAGGGCATCCAAGCACTCTGTAGATCTCAGAAATAACCTGCATCGTTGCGTCTTCGATGATTCCTTCATTACGGCATAAAACCCAGCCGTGATCTGCAATTTCTCGCTCAAACGCCTTGGTACAGGCGACATGCTCTTCCAGCTTATGAATTACCGTACTACTTAGCCCACGCGTTCTGGCCGCGGCCCTTGTCCATGAAATGTCAGGCGCAGTAACAACCCCGACATGCAGGTCTGGCGTTCGCACGTTTCGTTCAATGTTGAGCTGTAAGATCTCTGCAAATGGAACCATCCGGCGAAACGCGGCTTCCGACGGGTACCAACGATCCATTAAGATAATGCTGCCCGGTGGCTGTTTAGTCAGCACATGCTCGGAAATCCAGGCACGGCTATCGGCAAAGCGTTCACAAACTTCCAATTCCAAATCCAGGGTGGGATTTCTAGCGAGCCTGTTCACGAGGGCCATTGTTTCCCTCCTGTAGGGATCGCTTTTTTTCTCGCAAAGTCGGATCACCGTCTTGTTATCTGCCCTGAGTACTTTCGTAATGGCCTCCAACAGTGTGGTTTTGCCGACTCCCTTGGGCCCATCCAGAGAAATAAACAGCGGACGACTCATTCTTGAAATGACGATTGACATAGGGTTTGCTTAAAACTCAAATCTGGCAAAAGCATCTTATTACCTTCTTATTAACCGCTGACCACCCTTTCGTTCGTAGCAGTTGCCTGTAGCGTCAGCGTGAACCAAATGCCCAAAACAGGCAAATGAATAGATTACCAAATCATATAGTAAGATAATGTTCTAAATTGGGTTTCACATTAATAGTGAACCAGCCCGCCGTCCACAGCATACTGGCTTCCGGTTACGTAGGACGCATCATCTGAAAGCAGAAAAAGTGCGACGGCGGCAGCTTCATCAGCTGTACCGGCTCGCCTGAGAGGCACCTGGCTTACCACAAAATCTTCAAACTTTTGCCGCGACTCCCCGGACATGAAGTGTCTAAAATTAGTCTCGATAGGTCCTGGCACCAGCGTGTTGGCGCGAATATTGCGCGCGGCCAGTGAGGCGGCCCAGCTTTTTACCATGGCGACAACGGCGCCTTTTGTTGCACCATATAAGCTCGTCATGGGCGCACCTTCATAGACTGAAGACGATGCGGTGACCAACACTGATGCACCTGGGTTCAACGTGTTGGAAAGTGATGCAAGCTGCAGCATGGGCCCGCGAACATTGGCATTCATCATGCGATTAAAGGCGTCGGCCGTAACGGATTCCGGTGCGCCAATTTCTGCGTAACCCGCATTCAGCCACAATCCGTCGAGGTGCCCCCAGCCGCTGACTGCCGTTGCGAGCGCATCAATATCAGCCTCACTTGCAGCATCACTTTTCAGGATCAGTGCAGTTTCCGGCAACAGTTTGCGGGTTTGGGCCAGACGTTCTTCACTCAGCCCCGTGATGGCAACTTGTCCTCCCTCTTTCACAATTCGTAGCGCGCCCGCCAGCCCAATGCCGCTGGTGCCACCCGTTATAAGTACACGTTTACCGTGAAATCTTCCCATAATTACGCCCTTTTGATCCATATAATCGCCATTTACCTTACGAAAGATAAACATAGTCGTCATCTGTTTAATTGTGTAGAAGTGGCATGAATGGATGACCTATCCAGAGCAGATTCACTTTGGTTCGTCATTTCGTTGTCAGGCGTTTTTAGAATTGTTTCAAAGTCTGCTCTGGCAAAAAGCAGACAATACTTTGATAGCAATGGCATTCCCGGCAGATCCCTTGGCCAGGAGCGCTGTGGATAAGCCTGTTGAATTGAGCGGTTGCCTTGGCCAACATCTCAAACCGACCTGCTACCCTATATTCTTGTCCAGGAACGCACGAATCACAGGAATGATTTGCCTGGCGTGGGTTTCAAGCGCGAAGTGCCCGGTGTCATAGAAGCGAATATCCGCCTTGGGCAGATCGCGTTTCCAGGCTTCGGCACCGTCCGGAAGGAAAAACGGATCGTTCTTTCCCCAAACCGCCAGCAATGGTGGCTGGTACTTGCGGAAGTACGCCTGGAAGGCGGGGTACATTGCTACGTTGGAGGCGTAATCCAAAAGCAGGTCGAGCTGAATGTCCGCATTGCCAGGCCGCGATATCTGGAGCCCTTCCAACGTATAGCCATCTGGCGAAACCGAATCCTTGTCGGTAACCCCTTCCAGGTATTGCCACTTAATCGAGGCCGGTGTCGGAAAGTCATGCAGGGCGTTCCGGTTCTGCTGCGTCGGTTCGCGCCAGTACTTTTGAATAGGTGCCCAGCTATCGCCCAATCCTTCCTCATAGGCGTTGCCGTTCTGAGAAATAATGGCGGTCACCCGCTCAGGATGGGCGACAGCCAGGCGCCATCCCACCGGGGCGCCGTAGTCGTGAACCATAAGCGCGTAGGTATCGAGCTTAAGCTGTTCGGTAAACTGGCCGATGGTCTGCGCCAGCTGGCTGAAGGTGTAGGCGTACTCGCCCCGCGCCGGGGCCGCGGTAAAACCAAAGGCCGGTAAATCCGGCGCGATCACATGATAGCGTTCGGCCAGTTCGGGAATAAGGTCGCGAAACATAAACGATGAGGCTGCGAAGCCGTGAAGCAGCAGTAGCGTGGGTGCGCTGGGGTTGCCTGCCTCGCGGTAGAAAACCTTCACATCAGCCACCTGCACGTAGCGGTAACGAATGGGGCCGATAGCATTGGCGGAATGCGCACCGTCAACAAGCAGAGAAGTCGCGGGTCCGGTAGCTGCAATCGATTTGGAAGAGGTCATGATAATTCCTTTTGTAACCGTTAAATTTGTCATTTGAAGGTTACGTGGTTTTTTGGTAACCTGTCAAATATATTTTATTAGTTACAGGTCACTATGAATCCGACCAGCACGTCTTCCGGCCCGCTCTTTCTGGCGGACAATCTTGCCCTCGATTTCATTAACAGTGAGTACGGTGTGGGCGACCAACATCATGACTGCCTAACCGACGATCAAAGCGTCGCGAGCTGGCTGAAGCTGGCGGGCCTTTGGCCCGATGGCGCTAACCAGCAGATCCCCTGTGGCCTGCTGGCTGAAGCCCGCGGGCTTCGCGACTGTGCGCGGGCAGTGGTGAACGCGGCAATGAAAGGCGTTCTAGCCGATTTCACCGCCATCAATCAGGTGCTTGCGGCGGGTTGTCCGGTGAAGAGGCTGGAATGGGATGGCGAAGCGCAGGAATTGCGCATCGGTGTTCACCACCGGGATAGCAGCCCGGCAAGCCTGCTTTGGCCTGTGGCCGATGCTTTGGTACGTCTGGTTACGGGCGATAAATTCGAATTCGTACGCCAATGCGAAGCCCATGACTGCATTCTGCTCTTCCATGACCTGAGCAAATCGCACCGCCGCCGCTGGTGCAGCATGGCGACTTGCGGCAATCGGATGAAAGTGGCGGCGTTTCGTTCCAGGAAGACATCCCAATTGCGTTTCGCCGCCATACGCGATCCGCGGTGATGTCCGGCACGATAGCCGGCCGGCATAGACAATCTTTTTCGCCCGGGCCGGCGAAGCTGCCGCCATCGCTGCGCTGACGATTCAGGCAGGGCTGCCGCCCCGGGGCGCTCCCTGCCCCGCGTCTCCTTTATACGGCGATATCGAATCAGTCCTCTGCGATCCATACCCGCATCTCCCCTTCACCGCGGTTGGCCCAGCAAAAATAGGGAATAAACAGCAGCGATTGCTGCCGGCGCCGCGGAGGTTCTCCGTCATAATCATAAAGCGGCTGTTGCGAAACATCCGCAGGCGACAGGCCCTCCCCCGGCGCCTGGATCAGGGTTTTCCCCGCCAGCACGCCTTCACCGGGCACTAAGCGAAAATCACTTCCGGCGGACAAACGCAACTGGTGCAGATTATCGCCGTTATCGGCCTGTTCAAGGCAATACACCAGCGGTCCACGCTGCAAAGCAACCTTTCCCAGGTTTTGGCGCACCAGCGGATTGCTGCGGACCCGGCGCACCGGCATCGGCAAAGTCAGTTGAATACTGTCGCCTTCAGACCAGGTACGCGTGAAATAGGCATATCCCCGCCGGGGCGCCATAGCCACCGGTTCGCCGTTCAGCATCGCCTGCGGCGACGGACACCAGCCCGGCAAACGCAGCGCCAGCGTAAAGGATGTCGGCGACGCACAGCTGACGGCGAGAGTAACGGTCTCGTCCCAAGGGTAATTACCGGTTTGCCGCACCGTCAGGGAGCGATCGCCCGCCGGCAGGGTCACCTCGCTGCCGATATAGAGGTTTACAAACAGGGTCTCGTCGTTGCGGGTGTAAATATAATTGCCGAGCGAGCCCAGCAACCGGGCGATATTGGGCGGACAGCAGGCGCAGCCGAACCATTGCTGGCGCACCGGTTTAACGTGATCGTAAATATGGTTGCATTTAATGGCGCCAGGATGGACTTCCAGCGGATTGACGTAGAAAAAATGTTTGCCGTCAAGAGCCATGCCCGCCAGCACGGTATTATACAGCGCTCGCTCCATCACGTCGGCATACTGCCCGTCGGCCTCCATTTGCAGCATGCGCCTGGCAAACATCATCAGGCCGATGGACGCGCAGCTTTCCGTATAAGCGGTGTCGTTGGGCAGATCGTAACCGGAAGTAAACGCCTCGCCATGGCTTTGGGCGCCGATTCCGCCGGTAATGTACATCTGGCGCCGGGTCATGTCGTCCCATAAGCGACGGCAGGCGCGGCGCTTCTCATCATCGCCGCTGACACGCGCCAGATGGGCGACGCCCGCCAGCAGATAAACGAACCTGACCGCATGGCCTACCGCCGTTTCCTGCAGCGCAATGGGTTTATGCGCCTGGCTATACGCCTTGTCTTTCACCATCCAGGCCGTGCCGTAGTTGTGCCAGTGGGAAGTGCGGCCGCGGCGCTCGTATTCAAGGTCATAGAAATGAGGTTCGGTACCGCGCTGCTCAACAAAATAGCGCGCCAGGGCGAGATAGCGCTGATTGGCCGTGACGTCATACAATTCCATCAACGCCAGCTCGATTTCCGGGTGGCCCGGATACCCATGCAACTGCCGGGGACCCGGGCCGAAAACCCCGTCAATATGATCGGCCAGGGCGCACACGACCTCGAGCAGGCGGGTTTTGCCGGTGGCGCGGTAGTAAGCCACGCCGGCTTCAATCATATGTCCGGCGCAATACAGCTCATGGCATTCCGCCAGGTTGGTCCAGCGTTTTTCCGGCGCCTTCACGGTAAAATAGGTATTCAGGTAGCCGTCCGGCTGCTGGGCGGCGGCGATCAGCTCAATGGTTTCATCGGCGGTACGCTCCAGCTGCGGATCCGGCTGCCGGCACAGCATCCAGGCCACCGCCTCCAGCCATTTCGCGACATCGCTGTCCTGGAATACCATTCCGTAAAATTCTCCCTGGCTGCGTCCGGCCGCGAGGCGGAAATTTTCTATGGCATGACTGGGTTCCGCGTCGGCGATACGATCGTTTAGCGCCTCCCACTGGTACGGCAAGACCACATCCCTGACCAGTCGCTGATAATCCAGCCAGAAGGAATCGGTCAGCTTGATATGATGCAGGTCGATTTCGGATGTTTTTTCCATTTTTGATTACCTAATCAATGTTTAATCAATGTTTATGCCAACCGGCGGTCCTGAAGATCGCGGGATATAAGGGCCATACTGGTATTGTCCAGCCGGCAAAAACGCAACGCTACCGCCAGCAATAAATGGAATATCGTCGGTATCAGGGTTTCCATCATCTGGATACCGTGGAGCGACGCGGGGGTTTGGTGATCGATGCCGGGAGCATAGGCCACCAGAACGAACACCAGGCTGATAATACCGGCGCTGGATGCCCAGGCCAGTTTGATAAAAAACAGATTAAAGGCAAAGCTCATGCCGGATGAGCGGATACGCGTTTTCCAGAAGCCATAATCATCGGCAAACGCCATGAGGGAGAAATGCAGCGTCAGGGTAAAACCGAGGATAATGCTGTTGATGAAAATCAGCGCCAGCCATAGGGTGCGGTACGCCTCGCCAATGGGGATAAACCACATCAGGATGCCCAGGACCGCCAGGGTAATATTGGTGTAATAATAGAGTTTTACCGTATCGATGCGCCGTGACAGGCCATTGACGATCATGGCACCAAGAATGGACGCCACGGTGACGGCGGTAAAAAACAGCGAAGCGTAGCCGGCGCTGCCGTGCAGCGCATAGGTAATAAAATACATATAGCCGCCGCCGCGAATATTAAAGACATTTATCAGCAAAAATGACATCAGCAACATCAGCAGCAACTGATCGTTTTGCCGCAGACCCCGCAAATGGTCCCGTAGCGAAAACTTACCCATCACCGCCAGGGGCACCCGTTCACGCACCCAGAAAAAACAGCACAAAAACATCGCCACCGCGATAACGCACAGCACGGCGACGCCGCGTTGATAGCCTTGGGCCGCATGGCCGCGCCCCAGCGCCTCCACCAGCCAGGGCAATCCCACCGAGACCAGGAAACCGGCGACGCCGCACAGCACAAAACGCCAGGCCTGACAGGAAATCACCTCCCGGTGGACACCGGTCATGGTGTTTATCAGCGCGCAATAGGGCACATTGATGGCGGTATAACTCAGGGAGAGCATCAGGTAGGTGACAAAGGCCCAGAGGATTTTTGCATGGATGCCCACATCGGGCACGGTGAACGTCAGGATACCGATAATACCGATGGGCAGCGCGGCCCATAGTTGCCAGGGGCGAAACCGTCCCCAACGGCTTACGGTCCGGTCAGCCACCACGCCCATCAGGGGATCGGAAACGGCATCCACGACGCGCAGCACGATAAACATAATGCCGACCAGCGCCGGGGTGAGTCCGAATATATCCGTATAAAAGAAGGTGAGGAAATTCATCATCAGGCAGGTAATAACGGTACCGCCCGCATCGCCTAAACCGTAACCGATTTTTTCACGCATGGATAAATAGCTGCCGGCGGTTATTGCCGGGGCAACCGTATGGGGAATGGAGGTGGTTGACATTATTTTCTCCTCGCCGATAACGCGTTATTGGCATGCGGAAGGGTTAAGAAGTTAACGCTTCAATGTAATAAGCATTTTTAGGGTTCCACCGGTTAAACGTCGCACACTACCGGGGCCGCAACAAGGTGAGGAAAAGGCAGATAAAGGGTACAATTCCGACATGGATTTAAAATTGTGAAGCAGATCAATAGTGCGTTCATATTACCTGACATGCCCAGTCAGGTTTGCTAAGGTGAGGGAAAACGGCAACCAAGGTAATTGATTATGCTAGAAATATCAGTTAATTACCCCATTAGAATTGAAAATGGCGGCCTTTTTATTTCCCGCGGCCTGGGCCACCACCCCACCCGCGTCCTGGGATCCTATGAATTAATTTTTGTTGAACAGGGGATATTAGCGATTCGAGAGAACCAGCATGATTTTTATGTCAAAGCCGGGGAATCGCTTTTATTATGGCCAGGCCGGGAACATACGGGCATAGGTAATTTTCCCGCGGATTTAAAATTTTACTGGCTGCACTTCGGCATGACGGCCAGTAATGCCGCCAAAGAACAGGCGATTAAATTACCTATACCGCAATACAGTAAAATACGCGATCCACGCCGGTTTGTTACGCTGTTTAGACTGTTTCTCAGCGAGCAGGAAAACCGATCGCCCCCTTCCTCGCTGGAATTAATTCTGCTGCTGCTGTTGCAACAGGTGGCGGACGGCTGGACCGAAAGCACTGAACCGGCGGAACCGGGCATAGCCTTGGCATGGAAAGCGCAACAGCTGATCGGCACCCAGTTCCATCTGCCCCTTACCGCATCCGGGTTGGCGTCTCAACTCTTCTGCAATGCCGACTATCTGGGCCGGGTCTATAAAATGACGTTCCGTATGACCCTTACCGAGGCCATTCACCGGCGGCGCATCGGCAACGCAGAAAAGCTGCTGGTTGCGGACTGCGGCATCATTGCCGATATCGCAAAACGCTGTGGTTTCCAGGATGTGGGATATTTCAGGCGGCTGTTTCGCCGGCTAACCGGTTTGACGCCGCTGGAATATAAAAAGCGTTACTGTAAAGAGCATATTAATTCGGATATCTAGGCACGCTGGGGAACAACAGGGGAAGACCCAAAAAAAAACACCGGCCGGGAGAGGCGCCCGGATTGACGCACCCTCTGCCGCACGCAAGCCGCCCCTGCTTACTCACCCGTCGCTGAGCGATACAACCTTTACACACTGTGGAAAGCCGTTGCCGGGTATGTTATGCGCAGTAGGGTATTAATTATCATTACGGCATACGCTGGCTTAATAGGTAATTGTTAAAATACCGCAACACTATTACCTTATTACGCTCGGCTGAGCGCGAATGGATTCACTTACTGCATATAATTTTGATTAAGTCACAATTTTGCCACTAAAAATTCATGTTAAATGCACTTTAAGCAAAATAAAGAGCCTAAATATTTAACACTTCAATTTAATTACCAAGCTAATATTTTTAATATCAGCTATTACTAAAAAATAGCAAAAAGTCAATAAATCATTAGTGGTTGATTTTTATAGATATTTATTTAATATGTCGATCGCTGTAACATTTGCTTAATTAAACGCGTTGTCTTAATATAAAATTAATACTTTGTTACTATTATCCTCGCAGCAATTAAGTCAAATATTGATGGCTTCACACTTAATTCTTGGTTGCGAGAAGGTATCAGTTGTTAACTTTCATGAAAATAAATGGCATCTCATCTATTTGGTTGGTCATACAACTAATGTATGACAGACGAGCTCTCCGGCTAGTTAATAGTGAATAATTGCCCGGTGATACCAGGCTATTTTTAGCAGCAATCAGGAAAAGAGAGACGAATATGACCGAATGTGTGATGTTATGCGTTGGATTGTTATTCTTTAGTGCTTGTTTTATATAAATAATAATATCAATACTCTAATTATGATTAACGGTGATTGTCAGGATGAAAAAATGAACGCCAAAGAAATTCGCCAATATATCTTCGATCTTAATTTTTCCTATTTACTTCTGGCGCAACGCTTGATTAATCAGGATAAAGCCGCCGCAATGTTTCGCCTGGGTATTGATGAAGACATGGCCGATACGCTGAAAAAGCTGATGCCATCACAAATGACGAAACTGTCGGAAGCCAGTCAACTCTTATGCCTGTTTCGCTTTGATGAACATCAGACCATCAGATTGCTGACCCAAGAGTCGCGGATTGACGAATTGCAGCAACTTCATACGGGTATTGTTTTGTCGACTGTGTTAGCAAAACGTACAAGCGCAAAAATAGTGCCTTTACCTAACCCAAGGGGGTGACCATGACCTATAAAAGCATCATTCAGGAAGCAAAAGATATCCAAATGGCCATGGAACTGATCACCCTGGGGGCCCGTCTCCAGATGCTGGAATGTGAAACACAGATCAGCCGCCCCAAATTAATCAAACTCTATAAGGAATTGCGCGGTAGCCCTCCGCCGAAAGGGATGCTGCCGTTCTCTACCGACTGGTATATGATATGGGAGCAGAATATCCACTCCTCTATGTTTTATAATATCTTCCGGGCATTAAAGAAAAACGGCGAATCCAGCGATATAGCGATAATTATCCAGGCTTATCACCTCTATCTGGAGCAGTGCCCGCCGCAGGTGGACGAGTTACCGCTGCTGACCATGACCCGCGCCTGGACCCTGGTACGCTTTGTCAATAGCGGCATGCTGCAATTAACGCCCTGTAGCCATTGTCAGGGCCATTTTGTCACTTATGCCCATCATCCGGTTTATGGGTTTGTCTGCAGCTTATGCCAGCCGCCGTCGCGGGCCATAAAAAGACGTAAAATTATGCCCGAATCAGAAATGCCAGCGATAACGCCACAATATGCGTACTAATTAATGCCCCCCTGTTTATCACGCTGGCTGAAAGGCATGAAACGGACTGTTGAAATCGGCATATTATGAGTGGCATACGCGCCCAGGCTAAGAGCGCCGGACAGGTTTTTTTTTCGCCAGGACATCCGTCTCGCCGCATTGCTGTTATGACGCCACCGCGGCTAACCGCCTGAGGTTATCCGTGGCCTATACCACCTGGTCTATAAATCAGTTAATTTGAACAACACCAGCGAATTTATTCGATATCCCATTATGTTAATGAGCGTTATATTTATTCCATCGAAAGCAAAACGCTTTCACTCATACCACACAGGATATCAATCATGAAAAAGACCATCGCAGCCCTCGCCCTTATCGCAGCCGTTCTTGCTCCAGCAGTTTCCATGGCGGCAGGCGGTGATTACCAAAGCTACACCAACACGTATCCGGTGACGCAAAGCAGTAATCATCACGTCAATACCGCCGAATAAGGGCGTCATGTAGTAAAAGACAAAAAAATTGATTAAATCGCAAAACCATGGCGCAAAAGTCGTGGTTTTGCGATTTTTTTTGCCCGCCTTGAGTGGCCTTGCCAGCATGATTTGCCATCAGCGCCGCCTGGGCCACGCCAGCCGGCGCAACGTGACCCGTATGCCCGCAAAATAAGAGACAACATGGCCGTTGGGCTATAAGATTCAGTGTCAGTAAACGTTGCCTGCGAGATCCCAGTGTATTTGTATTTATTGAATTCAGCTGATTTGCCGGGGTTTTCCCCGGTTATGTTAACTTTATCGGCGCGGGTTAACTCCGATGAGCACTATTGACGCGTTAGGTCCAATGGGGCCGCTTAAGGGAACCCTTAGTGGAGTGCCAGATAAGTGTTCGCCAGTGGTCCTTATCATCCCGGGGTCCGGCCCAACGGATCGCGACGGCAATAGCGTACTGGGAATAAAAGCCGCGCCCTATAAATTATTGGCGGAAGGACTGGCCGCCAAGGGGATAGTCAGCGCACGCATCGATAAGCGCGGCATGTTTGCCAGCGCGGCAGCCGTACCGGACCCGGATGCGGTGACCGTCGCTGATTATGTCGATGACATTCACAACTGGATTAACACCCTGCGCCGGCGTACCGGCACAAACGCGGTATGGTTGCTTGGCCATAGTGAAGGCGGTTTAGTGGCGCTTAGCGCACTAACACGAGCGTCGGAACATATAGCCGGGCTGATATTGGTCGCATGCCCCGGCCGAGCCGGCGGGCGAAGTGCTGATGTCCCAGTTGCGCGCCAACCCCGCCAACGCGCCGTTGCTTGACGCGGCCGCCAAGGCGATCGCCGCGCTTTCGTCCGGCCAGCTCATAGATGCCAGAGCAGTGCCGCCGGCCCTGGAGGCGTTATTCCGGCCGGCGGTGCAATCCTTCCTGATCAGCCTCTTTGCCTTAGATCCCGCGCAACTCATCAAGCAGGTTAACAAGCCGGTGCTGATACTGCAGGGAAAACGCGATCTCCAGGTCGGTATTGCGGATGCCAAACGTCTCCATCAGTTCGCGCCGGCCTCTACCCTTCTCCTGATCCCCGACACCAATCATGTGCTTAAACGGGTCGCAGTTGATGAGCCCAGCATCAATCTGGCCGCCTATGCCGATGCGAACCTTCCCCTGGCTCCGGGCGTTATTGAAGCCATTGCGCTTTTTGTCAGGTCGAATAGCGGACAAACCCCACATCAAATCAAATAATTTGAACAATAAAAACAAATTTATTCACTAGACTATTTAATTAATGAGCATTATATTAATCACATCGAAAGCGAAAGGCTTTCACCCGTACAAACAGAACGAGAGGATATCAATCATGAAAAAGACCATCGCAGCTTTAGCCCTTATTTCCGCCATGCTCGCCCCCGCAGTTTCCATGGCCGCCGGCGGTGACTACCAGAGCTATGCCAATACCTATCCGGTAACGCAAAGTTCTAACCAGCATGTCAATACCGCGGAATAATAGCGCGGTAAAAGTAAGACAAAATTTTTCATCAAGGCGCAAATCCATATCAAGATATGATCATGGATTTGCGTTTTTTTTTGCGCTTATGGCGGTCGCATAGCCGCGCCCACGCCAAGCCCCTCCCCTCTTTATCCATACCCCCTTACCCATTAGGCAAACTCTGTTGATGGCGGTGCCTCATTACAGTGCGCCGCGCTACATGATGGAACATCCAGGCTCCCGCCCTAACTCATCATCGCGCAGGCAACGGGGCGTCCCGCCACCGCTGCGGGCGGGCGGACATCCGACTGGAGTTGGCATCTAAATTGCTTGGTTGTACATACAAGAATATACATGCCTGATTTTACAGCGCGGATTATAAATTTGATGGATAAGCCATGATCGCATTCGACAATGTCACCAAATTTTACCCCGATGGCACCGTTGCCGTGGACAGATTGTCTTTTGTCGCGCCTACGGCAAAAATCACCATTCTGGTCGGCCCCTCCGGTTGCGGCAAAACCACCTCGCTGCGCATGATCAACCGGCTGATTGAGCCGAGTTCGGGCGTGATTACGCTCAATGGGCAATCCACGCAGGATATGGATGTGGTGCGGCTACGGCGCAAGATAGGCTATGTCATCCAGAATGCCGGCTTATTCCCGCATAAAACCGTACAGGATAATGTCGCCGTTACCGCGCGCCTTAACGGCGCGACGCGGCATGCCGCCCGGAAAACCGCGCTGGATTTACTGGCGCGGGTGGGCCTGTCGCCGGAGATGGGCCAGCGTTATCCCTGGCAATTGTCCGGCGGGCAGCAGCAGCGGGTAGGCGTTGCCCGGGCGCTGGCCTCGGATCCGGAATTCATGCTGATGGACGAGCCCTTCAGCGCGGTGGATCCGGTGGTGCGCGAGCAGTTGCAGGATGAATTCCTGCGCCTGCAAAGCGATATCGGTAAAACCATTATTATGGTCACGCACGATATTGATGAAGCCATGAAGCTGGGCGATCGGGTGGCGGTGTTCAGGCCCGGCGGCAGGCTGGCGCAGATCGACGCGCCGTCTAGGCTGCTTAACCATCCCGGCGATGCGTTTGTCGCCGATTTTATCGGCCGGGACCGTGGCTACCGTAAGCTGGCCTTTAGCGCCATCCCCTCCGGCCTGGCCTTGTCCAGCGAACCCTGCGCCGCCGTGGGGATGCCGGTCGCCGAGGCCCGTGAGCGGGCGCAGGGCCGGTGGATACTGGTGACCGCTGACAACCAGCCCCTGGGCTGGTTTGATGTCGCCCAGCCAAAAAGCCATATCCTGGCCGGCGACATTAACCTGAGCGGTACGTTTGCGCCGCTGAGCGGCTCGCTGCGGCAACTGATGGACGCGGTGCTGAGCTCGCCTTCCGGCCGGGGGATCGTCGTTGACGATAACCGGCAATTACTCGGTTCGGTGAATATCGAGCAGGCGTTCGGCGCCGCGCGTCAACCGATGGACGTGGAGCAACGCCATGCGGTTTGACTGGCTCTGGGCGCAAAAAGACACCATTTTCAACCTGCTGTGCTGGCACCTGTATTTGTCCGTGGTGCCGGTATTGATTGGGTTAATCCTGGCCATCCCGGCCGGGATCGTTATCTATCGCAGCGCGCATATCAAGAACCTGCTGCTCAATATGCTCGGACTGCTCTATACCATTCCCTCCCTGGCGTTGTTTGTGCTGCTGCCGGGGATCCTTGGCACCCGAATTCTCGACACGCTTAACGTGGTGGTTGCGCTGACGCTGTACGCGTTTTCATTATTGGTGCGCACGGTATGCGACGGGCTGGATTCCGTGCCGGAAGACACCCGCCAGGCCGCCGTGGCCCTGGGATACCGGCCGCTGCAGCGGTTCTTGCTGGTGGAGCTCCCCCTGGCGGTTCCCGTTATCGCCGCCGGGATGCGGGTGGTCCTGGTATCCAATGTCAGTATCGTGTCCATCGCCGCGGTGGTGGGCATGCCGCAGCTCGGAGCGCTGTTTACCCAGGGGTTCCAGCTGCATTTCCTGACGCCGATTATCGCCGGCATCGTCTTATGTATCGCGCTGGCCCTGGTTCTCGATAATTTACTGCTGCTGGGCGCGAATAAGATCACGGCCTGGAAACCTAAACGGAGCGGACGATGATAGCGTGGTTTATGGACAGCGCCCATTGGCTGGGCGATGACGGCCTGCTGGTATTAATCACCCAGCATGTTATTTACAGCGCCGAAGCGTTGCTTATCGCGTTGATTATCGCTTTTCCCATTGGCTGTTATGTCGGCCATACCGGCAAAGGCACACGCACGCTTATCGGTATCGCCAACGCCATGCGGGCCTTGCCCACGTTTGGCCTGATTATTTTACTGGTCATTATTTTCGGCCCGGTGTTCGAATCGGATCTGGCGTTTATCGTCCCCTGTCTAATTGTGCTGATTATACTGGCGCTGCCGCCGATTATGATGGGGATCTATTCCGGCATGACCGCCATTGATCCCAGCGTTATCGACGCCGCCGTCGGCATGGGGTATTCACCCTGGCGCCTGCTGCTGACCGTGGAAATTCCCTGCGCGCTGGCGCTGATCCTGTCCGGCATTCGCAGCGCGGCGCTGCAGATTGTCTCCACCGCCACCATTGCCGCCTATGTGTCGCTGGGCGGCCTGGGCCGGTTGATTATCGACGGCCGCGCGCAAAACGATTATCCGCAGATGGTCGCCGGCGCCATTACGGTGGGCGCGCTGGCCCTGGCGGTGGATTTTATCTTCTCGTTGTTCATTCGTTTCATGGTCTCATCCGGCATACAGCGGCGCGAGCGCCGGCGTAAGCCTTTTATTCTATTAACCCACTATATCAATCGCCTATATCATTAACCGGAGCCCGTCAAAATGAAAATGAATCAATTGCTCGCAGCAACGTTGTTTTCCGCCGTTTTATTGCAGACCGCCCCGGCATCGGCTGATGATAAAACGTCCGCGACCGGCGATATCGGGACCATTATCGTGGGATCGGCGGATTTTCCGGAAAGCCAGTTGCTGGCCACGATCTATGCCGACGCGCTGGCCGCGAAAAATATCAAAGTGGAAAAGAAATTAAACATCGGCAGCCGGGAAGTGTATATGCCCGCCTTGCTGGACGGTTCCATTAATTTAATCCCGGAATACAGCGGCGCGACACTGAGCTATCTGGACGAGAAAACCCAGGCCCATAGCGTGGAAGATGTCGAGGCCGCGCTGGGTAAAGCCCTGCCCGCCAAGATCAAGATGCTGTCCATCTCCCGGGCGCAGGATAGCGACGTGCTGGCGGTTACCGACAAAACCGCCAAAAAATATAACCTGAAGACCATCAGCGACCTGCAGCCCGTCGCCGGCAAACTGGTGTTGGGCGGACCGGCGGAATGGAAAAGCCGGCGCGAGGGGGTGAAGGGTTTAAAAGACATTTACGGCCTGACCTTTAAAAACTTCAAGGTACTGGATGTGGCGGGACCGCTGACTTTGTCGGCGCTGGTCAATAATCAAATCCAGGTGGCGGATATGACCTCGACCGACCCGGCGATGAAAAAAAATAACCTGGTGGCCCTGGAGGATCCCAAGCATCTGTTCCCGGCGCAAAATATCGTGCCCCTGATTGCCGCCGACAAACTCAGCGCCCCGGTCGGTGACACGCTGAATAAGATTTCCGCCCAGCTTACCACCGATGATCTGATTGTCATGAACGGCAAACTGGCCAATTTTGACAGTATCGATGCGGTGGCAAAGGAATGGCTGACCCAGCACGGCCTGGATAAATAATGCCGGTGAATGAAAACCATCCGGTCGGGAGCATGATATGGCTTTAGTGGATAGCATTCTGTTAGGCAAAACCGCGACCACCACCGGCGATATCGCCGCGATTGCCGCAGGCGCCGAGGTACGGCTCGATCCGCCGGCGCTGGCGGGCATGGCGGCGGTGCACCAGGAAATCAACCGGGCGCTGGCCGCGGATAAAGTGATTTACGGCCTGACCACCGGCGTGGGCGATCTGGTTACCCAGCGCCTGTCCTCGCCGCAAATCGCCGCCGTGCAGTTGAACATGCTGAAAAGCCATGCCTGCGGCACCGGCGCGGATCTGGCGCCCCGGGAAGTGCGCGCCATGATGGCGGTAATGATTAAATCGCTGTTGCAGGGTTATAGCGGCGTCAGTCCGTCTCTTGTGACCAGCATGGCGATGATGCTGAACCGGGGTGTTATTCCCTGGGCGCCCGCCAAAGGGTCGGTGGGGTATTTGATAGCCACCGCGCATATCGGCCTGGCGGTTTTCGGCCACGGCAAAGCCTGGTACCAGGGGGAACTGCTGCCCGGCGGGGAAGCGCTGCGCCGGGCGGGTATCGAGATGCGCACGCCGGGACCGCGCGAGGGACATGCCCTGGTCAGCGGCACATACGAAATCACCGCCCTGGGATGCCTGGCGGTGGAGGAATTTACCGCGCTGCTGCCGGTCGCCGACGCGGCCGGCGCAATAAGCCTGGAGGCGTTGAAAGGCAATATCCGTGGTTACGATGCCCGTCTGCACGCGCTGCGTCCGCATCCCGGCCAACTGGAGACGGCGCGCATCCTGCGCTGCCTGCTCCAGGACAGTGAAATACTGGACCGCTATCGTGATTTTCGCGTGCAGGATGCGCTGAGCCTGCGCTGCATTCCGCAAATTCACGGCGCGGTACGCGACGTGCTGGCCTGGTGCCGGCAGGTATTGACCACCGAGATCAATTCCGTCACCGATAATCCGGTATTTCTGGTGGAGGACGGCGAGCTGCAGGTTCTGCCGGGCGGCAACGGCCATGGCGCGCCCACCGCCCTGTGTCTTGACGCGCTGGCGATCGCCGTTGCGCAGCTCAGCACGGCGTCGCAGGCGCGTTCCGACCGGTTGACCAACAGCCACCTCAGCGGTCTGCCGGCATTTTTGATCCAGGAAGGCGAGGCGTATTCCGGCATGATGATCCCGCCTTATGTCGCCGCGGCGCTGGCTGGCGAAAACCGCGCCCTGGCCTCTCCCGCCAGCGTTCACACGGTGTCGACCTGCGCGGGCCAGGAAGATCATGTCAGCATGGGTGTGACGGCGGCGCGTAAAGCGCTGGATGCCCTGCAAAACGCCGTCGATATCGTGGCCATCGAACTTCTCTGCGCCACCCAGGCCATTGATTTCCATCGGCCGCTGCGCCCCGCGCGGGGAACCCGGGCGGTGCTGGCGGTAATACGCCGGGAAGTGCCGTTCCGCCAGCGGGACGACGAGATGTATCCGGATATGTTGGCCATCCGGCGGCTGATCGCCGACGGCCGGTTATCGCAAGCCCTGGAACCCGTGCTGGCCGATGGCGCCGCTACGGGAGCGCGCCTATGACGATCCCCGTTTCACCGCGGCCGCTGGAAGGCATCCGGGTGCTCGATCTCTCGCGCGTACTGGCGGGTCCTTATTGCGCATCCCTGCTAAATGATTTGGGCGCGGAGGTGATTAAAATAGAAATGCCGGGCAAAGGCGATGATTCCCGTGATTTCGGGCCGCATATCGGCGGCGAAAGCAGTTATTTCATGCTGCTCAACCACGGCAAAAAAAGCCTGACCCTGAATCTTAAAACCCCCGAGGGCCGGCGGCTGCTGGAGCAATTGATCGCAACGGCCGATGTGCTGGTGGAAAACTTCCGCCCCGGGGTGACCCGGCGTCTGGGCATTGATTACGGCGCGGTAAGTGAAATCAATCCCAGGCTTATCTACGCCAGCATTTCCGGTTTCGGCCAGGAGGGCCCCCTGGCGCATAAGGCCGCGTATGATCACGTCATCCAGGCCATGGGCGGCATTATGCAGGCGACCGGCTGGCCGGACGGCGAGCCGACCCGCGTCGGCGACGCCATCGGCGATGTCGTCGCCGGGCTTTATTGTTCATGGGGCGTGCTGGCCGCGCTGCTGCAACGGGGCATCACCGGCCGCGGCCAGCAGGTGGACATGGCGATGCTCGACGCCATGGTCTCGTTGCAAATGGTCTCGCTCACCCAGTTGCTGGGCGGCAAACCCTCCGCCGGGCGCCTGGGCAATGCGCATCCCATCAGCGCGCCGATGGACAGTTACCGGGCCGCCGACGGCCACGTGGTCATCGCGGTCGCCAACGACAGCCTGTTCGCCCGTCTGGCGGCGGCCATTGACCAGCCCGGGCTGGATAAGGACGCGCGCTTCGCCACCGATCCGCAGCGGCTGCGACATCAGTCCGAGCTGCGCGGTTATATCGAGGCGTGGCTGCGGGATAAAAACGTGGCGCAGGCGGTGACGCTGCTCGACCAGGCGGGTATTCCCGCCGCGCCGGTTTGGGGGCTGGACGAGGTATTGCAAAGCCCGCATGCCTTAGCGCGGGGACTACTGCAAAAAGTCGTTCATCCCACCGCCGGCGAAATCAGCCTGCTCCCCCAGCCGGTCAAGCTGAGCGGCATGGCGCAGCCGCCTGAACTGATGCCGCCGCGGCTGGGCGAGCATACCCGCGGCATCCTGGGCGACATCCTGGACCTGAGCGAGCGCGAGCTGGATGAACTCCAGCAACGCGGTGTTATTTAACCCGGCAACGGAGCAAAACGCTATGCAGCCAAATAAAATCGCCGTAATCGGCGCCGGCACCATGGGAACACGCATCGCGGCGGTATTCGCGGCGCGGGGCTTTGCCGTTTCGCTCTATTCGCGCACTGCCGCCTCGCTGGAGAAAGCGGAGCCGGTGATCCGGACCCTCGCCGGGGGGGACGCGCCGGTGACCTTCACCACCGTATTAGCGGATTGCCTGTCCGGTGCGGGGTTTGTGTCGGAAAACATCGCGGAAAACCTGGCGCTGAAACAGGAGGTTTTCCGGCAGATTGAGCAGCATGTCGGCGATGACTGCCTGCTGACCACCAATACGTCCAGCGTGCCGATCGGCGCTATCGCCACCGTTCTGCGGCGGCCGCAGCGGTTTATCGGCCTGCACTGGTTTAACCCGGCGGACGTGATGCCGATGCTTGAGATCGTGCGGGGACCGCTGACCGGCGAGCCCGCCTTTCAGCAGACAACGGCGCTGTGCCGCGCGCTGGGAAAGACGACCATCGCCGTCGACAAAGACGTGCCGGGATTTATCGTCAACCGTTTGCAATACGCCTTGCTGCGCGAGGCTTTGCATTTGGTATCGGCGGGCATAGGCACCGTCGAGGACGTGGATTTCGCGGTACAAAGCACCCTTGCGCCCCGCTGGTCCGCCATGGGGCCGATGAAATTAATGGATTTCGCCGGGCTGGATACCGTGCGCAACGTGGCGGCTATCCTGTTGCCGGAGCTGGCCAACGATACCCATTTGCCCGCGTGGGTGCTGGATCGGGTGAAGCAAGGCCATCTCGGTGTAAAAAGCGGCCGGGGCTTTTATGTCTGGAGCGAGGAAGAAATCAAAACCGGCATGGAACACCGCAACGACATCATTAGCCTGCTGACCGCGAAGAGGTCGTCATGAGCTTTATTTCCTGTCGCCGCGACGGGGCCGTGGCGCATATCCAGCTGGACCGGCCGGAAAAACTGAATGCCCTGAGCGCCGGCATGCTGGACGAACTCTACGCCGAACTCTCGTCGCTTGATGCCGATGCGGATATCCGCGCGGTGGTTATCTCCGGCGGTCCCCGGGCTTTCGCCGCCGGCGCCGATACCGGCGAACTGGCCGGCGCATCCGCCGTTGCGCTTTATGTCAGCGGCTTCAGCGAAAAATGGGATCGCATCGCCGCCATCGACACCCCCCTGATTGCGGCGTTATCCGGCCACACGCTGGGCGGCGGGCTGGAACTGGCGCTGTTATGCGATATTGTTATTGCCGACGATACCGCGCGGCTGGGGCTGCCCGAGACGCATATCGGCATCATTCCCGGCGCGGGCGGCACGCAGCGGCTGGTCAAAGCGGCCGGTAAAGCCATGGCGATGGACATGATCCTGACAGGGCGCCGTCTGTGCGCCGCCGAAGCGCTGGCGGCGGGCTTGATAAGCCGCATTGCCGCGCCCGGGCAATTGATTGCCGTTGCGATGGAGATTGCCCATAGCGTGGCGGCGGCGGCCCCGCTGGCGGTTAAAATGGCCAAACGCGCCGTGCTGGCGAGTTTTGATATGCCGTTGACGGCGGGCATCGGCTATGAGCGTTCGCTGTCGGCGCTGATTGCCGCCAGCGACGATCGCGACGAAGGCATGCGCGCGCTGGCGGCAAGGCGCCCGCCGCAATTCAGCGGGCGCTAATCAGTTATCGCGACGGCCGCAAGCCTGTGGGTTCGCCGGTAAACAAAAACCGCGCCTTGGCCAGCCGGGAAGCCGGCATTGGGGGCGCGGCGCTCACAACAGGCGGGGATGCAGGATCAGCGCGGCGTTTGGTGCCATCGCCTGGCCTCACCTAAGACAATCTCGCGGTACGCCGTGGCGCGGATGCCCTGATTGGTACCGCCGGAGACCATTTCGTATTTGAGCTGTTCATCTGTCTCCGTTCCCACATTCAAGGTTTTTTTAACCGTTAAAGTCACCAGTGATGACTCCTGTAAAAAATTTGACCTGGAATCTTGTCACATGCCAGCGGCGCACAAGCAGATCCGCATGACATTTTTTGTTTAATTTTTGCTCGTGGCCGGGGGTAAGATTTCTTAAGTTAACCTTAAGAAGGAGGTGAATCATGGCAACCGTTGCGGCGTTTATCATCTATGCCATCGTCATGACCGTTATTGCGGTGAAAGTGCGCGAGTAGCGGCGACGATCTCCCCGCCCGTCCCGGGACGCGCACCGCGCCCCGGGAACACCGTCCGCGAAGACGGCAAAGGGGCGACGTGAATTCGGCGCAGGCCTGAGCGGGAATTTCTTTAAAACTGAACGGCGGTTATTTGCCGGATTTATATTTCCAGTTCCATTTAATGGAACCCATTAGGTAAATACGCCAGCGGGTTTCCCTGGCGACGTTAACCCTTTGCCGCCTGGAAAGTGAGGACTGTTTCGGCCGGGACATATTCTCGCTTGCCGTAATAATGCATTATCGCAGAACAATTGTTACGCATTTAACATTCATGTAACGCCAAAGCCAATATTGTCTTGCGCCGCCACGGCGGGATGACTATTCGGTAAAACACCATCCCGGATTGATATTTACCCGGCATGATCCGCCATACTTTAAAAGGCGTTAATGCCGTCATCGCTTGCCCGATCCGGCCCATTGCGCAGGATTACGTAATGAATGATTAATGAATATAAAAATGAAATTCCATCCCCGGCACGATAATTCCCCTGCCTTGCACAGTACGTCTTCGCGGAAAACGCTGTTTAATTATATCTCAGTAAAATCTGATAAACCATCATAAACCTCAGTGGATCTTAATAATAAAAACGTTTAATTTCATAAATATACTTAATTTTCAGCTCTGCTGGCGCCGGGCTTTCCGGCACTGCTGTAAAAATGAATATATCCTAAAGTAATTAATAATATATGTTTTAAGTGTTTTTTCTTGCCATACTGTCCATTTTTTGCTGACCGCTTAAACAGCGGAAATAAATATTACTTATATATTAAAATGTATCTAATCATTTCAAATCCTTGCCAAGGCGCTTTACATTATCTTACTATCCGGCTATTAATATTCACAACTTTTCCACCTTGCAGATGATTATAAAAATTAAGGCCAATGGTAGCAAATTTCCAATTTACCGACGATTTGCGTCAGATGTTAACCACTACTATTGCAACACTTGTTTATCCGCACAAGGTCATTAAGCATGCCAAATCGCATACCCACAAAAAAAATAGTGATTCTGGGTATTCCACCGATCGATCTTTTAAATGTCGCCGGTCCAATGGAAGCGTTTCGTCTGGCGAATACGCTGGCGGAAAATAAATCCCCTTACCAGGTGGAACTGGTCTCCGCCGGACCGGATAAAACCATCGAAACTGAAGCGGGAATAAGCCTGCTGGGCCATTCCGCCCTGACTGATAAAAAATGGGATACGTTCGTTATCGATACGTTGATCATCACCACCACTATTGCATCATTCGGCCTGTATCCGGCGCATACCATTGAATGGATCAGCAGCCAGGAAAGCCGGGCCCGCCGCATTTGCACCGTCTCCGGCGGTATCTTCGCCCTGGCCCAGACGGGCATGCTGGAAGGAAAACACGTGACGACCCACTGGCGCGTATTGGATGAATTCGCTAAACATCATCCCGGAGTTCATGTGGAGGAGCAGCCCATTTGGGTCAAGGATGGCAAAATATATTCCTCCGCGGGCATGTCTTCCGGCATTGATCTGGCGCTTAACCTTATCGCCGACGATCATGGCGACCGGCTGGCGGGGGAAGTGACCAAGGAGCTGGTGATGTTCCTGCGCCGGCCCGCCGATCAGGCTCAGCTCAGTTTTTCACTGTTGGCGCAATACTCCAGCCACCGCAGCCTGAAAACGCTGCAACCCTGGATACATGAGCATTTAGCCCAGGAACTTACCGTTGATGTGCTGGCGGATAAGCTGGCCATGAGCCGGAGCACCCTGATCAGAATATTTAAACATGAGCTGAACACGACGCCGGCGAAATATATCGAGAACATCCGCCTGGAAACCGCGCAGCGCTACCTGCAAATGACCACCATGAACCTGGATAAGATTGCGGCCAAATGCGGCTTTACCAGCGCGGATGTGCTCAGGCGGGTATTTCAGCGCAATATCGGCATCAGCCCCCAGGCCTATCGGCAACAGTTGGCCAAAGAGGACTGAACGTCCCGTCAGTGTAGCCCGCCGACAGCGACTCTGGCCACGGGGAGCGCGGCCGCCGGCGTCGGCAAGTCGGGCATTGCCGTTGATTTTCTCACGCTGGCCAAGTCCTTGCCGTCCATTTCGGTGGCCACCCAAGCCGCGATATTTTGATACGGGACAAAGATGCTTTGCCTGCGTTTCGGGTGCGTGGCGGTAAAGATGCCGACGATAGCGCCGTCGGCCACATATACCGGCCCGCCGCTCATGCCCTGGATGCCCCCGGCGTCGGTCAGCCCCATCCGGCAACTGGTGCCGGGCTTATCCCACCAGCCGAAGGCCTGTAACGTGCCGGATGACGATGTGGGCAGCGTCGTATAGGCGTTGTAGCCATAAAGATTGACGCGTTCGCCTTTAACCGCTGATTCCAGCCTGGGCAACGCCCGTCCCTTATTATTATGGTAGATTATGGCCACATCGCAGACGGGATTATAGGCTTTTACCCGGACCATCATTAATTTAGCCACATGCCCGGCGGTAAGACTGTAATTTTCCGTCAGCGGGAAACTGGAGCCGACAGCGCCCGCCAATACAGGAATACCGATAAAATGAAAATCCGCTTTGTTACTGGCGGTCTTGTCGACATTATAATGACCTACCGCGCTGCAACCCGTCAATAATGACGCCAAGATAAAGATAATTTCTTTCACTGTTGTGCCTGCTGATAACATGCATTGCAAAGAAGAGCCTTGCGACTGCTAATGAAAATGATGCCCTGTAATATACAAATAGCGTCAATCAATTTTTCATTGAGAAATTCTATATTTCGGACATGCCATGACATCCTTATCCACGCGAGTTTAAGGGAATGTTCGCTATGACGTCATTATAATGACCCATGAAATAACCATTGATTTACACCAATTTTATGCCGCCTTGTTCATCATCGACTCCTGGCGGCCATGGGTTGCCACCCTATTGTCTACAGCATAGAAAGCCTGATGTCGTATTACGGGTGGTAACGGTAATTTTATTTAGCCATATAATCTTATTTCTTTTTTATGCCGTTTTTTAGGCAAGCTTCTGCTGGCAATAAATTGCGCATGCCGGTGAAAACTATACAGCATAGTTAAAACAAGAATCACACATATAATTAACAAATTCATTGATAGTAAACCGGTTAGGATTTTTGATAAATATGACCCGTCCTGACCACATTCGGGGGCCATCGCGTTACGCTTTTATCGGTACAGTTATTTCATACAGATCGCCAAAAACTGGGGATATTAATTCGCCCGCGTTTTCATCAGCGCGCGAGTATATTAAGACTATAGGAAAATTCCTAGGTGTCATTGTTACGACGATATGCTTCTTTTTTCAACAGCGGGGATACGTGGTTTTGCCGGACGGGGATATTGCCGGATCTTGCGTCCGGCCGGGGGAATGGAACCTACCGGCGGCCCCTTACGGCCGCCGGCGGGATTTACTCCAGCAGCCGCGTCGGGACAAAAACGCCCGCCTCCGCCGCGTCCCGGCGGAATTTGTCCAGCGCTTCGCGACTGTCCGCCGCGCGTACCTGGAGCGGGGAGATGCTGAACCCCTGCAAAAGTACCGCGCGGATAATAATGCCCGCCGCCGGATCGTCCAGGGACTGGGGGGTGATGACGTCGGCCTTGCGCAAAAAGATAAAATGCTGTTGTTTCATGCCATTCTCCTTTATCTACCGGATAACCGGAACGCTATGTGAGCGGGATCACAAGAGCATTCATTAGGTCCGAAAACAGTAGAGCGCAAAAAATGATTGAAATATAATCACTTAAATTTCGCCATTGATAACCGTTTGGAATGGATAATCGATTATTGCGCGCCTTTGTCATCCTGGCGGCTACCAGGAACTACCGCGAGGCGGCACAACAGCTGTGTATTACCCAGCCGGCGTTGTCAAAACAGATTAAAGCCCTGGAACATGCGCTGGGCATCACGCTGTTTGTCAGGGGAAGACGGGGCGCCCTGCTGACGCATCCGGGAGAATTGCTGTTGCCGAAAGCCGCCGAACTGGTGGAGCTGGCAGGGACATTCAGGCACTATGCCCTTGGGGTGGCGAAAGGGACCACCGGCAACCTGGCGATCGGTTTTGGCATCTCCGCCTTAAAAACGGTGCCGGAATTGATTGCCCGCTTCCGGCGCGCGTATCCGGACGTGACCGTCAGTTTGGAGGACCTGTCCTCGGCGCAACAGCATGCCCGCTTATTATCCGGCCAGCTGCAGCTGGCTTTTATGCGCCTGCCGGTGGATCCGCCGCTGCAGGGGCGACGGTTTATGTCGGAAAGCCTGGTGCTGGCGGCCAATAAATCCGCCTTGCCGGCCAGAGACCCCGACATGCGGATGTGGCGGCATTTCCTGCTGGCGCAGCCCTGGGTCCAGCTTTTGCCGGATAAAGGGCCGGGGCTGTATCAGCAGATAGAACAGTATTTGCGCTTTAACCAGATTAGCCCGCGGGTGGTCCAGCAGACCCGGGATATGCAAACCCTGATGGCGCTGGTCGCGGCGGGCGTGGGAATCGCCATCGTGCCGGAAAGCGCCGCGCACATCGCTCCCAGGAATATAGCGATGATCCCGCTGCAGGGAGCCTATGCCCGCTGGGAGGTGGGCATGATTTGGAACCCCACGCTGGCGGACCCGGTGCGGGATGGGTTTATCGGCATGGTTAACGCTTAACAAAAGGCGGCAATACAATGAGCGAATTGGAGAAAATGCGCCGGGGCGAGCATTATTTTATCAACGATCCCGAACTGGTCGAAATACGGCACGCCGTCAGGGATAATGTCGATCGCTATAATGCCCTCGGGCATCGTGAAACGGCACGGCAGCAGCAGCTGCTGGCGGAAATCTTCGGCCAGATCGGCGATGATGTGCATATCGAGAAAAACCTGCGGGTCGATTACGGCATGAACACCCGGCTCGGGAGCCATGTGTTTATCAATTTTAATTTTGTCCTGCTCGACTGCGCGCCGGTAAACATCGGCAACCATGTGTTTATCGGCCCGGACGTGCAGCTCTACACCGCCCATCATCCGCTCGACCCCGGGGAACGCGGCCGGCATATCGGCTGGGCCGAACCGGTTACGCTAAGCGATAATGTCTGGATTGCCGGCGGCTGCATTATCCTGCCAGGCGTGACGATTGGTGAAAATACCACCATCGGCGCGGGCAGCGTGGTGACGCGCCCGATTCCCGCCAATGTCGTGGCCTGCGGTAATCCGTGCCGGGTATTACGCGCCCTGCCATGAAGACGCTATTTATTTTGCAGTAATTCGCGCATCCTGACCAACGCGAAAACAGCCGCCTGTTCAATAACGGCTTCGCAATCGCCGCTGAACCGTTTTACCTGCGCATGGACCTTGTTATCCGGCGTAACCCATCCGAACCAGATGGTGCCCGCGGGGGTGCCGTCAGGTCCGTCCTCGGGTCCGGCGTAGCCGCTGACCGACAGGGCGATATCTTCACCTGCGACCTGCAGCGCGCCCGCGGCCATCTCTTTCACGACCTGTTCGCTCACGGCGGTATAGGTTTCCAGGGCGTGCCATCCGACGCGCAATACTTCATGTTTGGCGCGATCCGTATAAGTGATGAAGCCGCGGGTGAAAAAATCACCGCTGCCGCCCACGGCGCACAGCGCCATGGCCACCAGGCCCGCCGTGCAGGATTCCGCGGTGGTCAATATGAGCCTATCCCGGCGTAATGTTTCGGCAAGAGCGCCGGCGGCGGCGTTGAGTTGTGAATTCATCAGTCGAGTTTCCATAAACCTGTGGTGTTGTTCTTTTATATTATAATATCGAGGCAACACGGAAAGTGCCGGTGTTCTGAATTATAGCATTGCGCTTTTTAGCTGGATTATAAAAAATTCATGGGCTGCTGATAGTTAACATCAGCAGCCCATGGGCTTAGGCTAACAGTGCGCCCTGCCGGCGGCATCATTATTTTTTGGTGCTGCTTTTCCCCTTGGCCTTATCGTCTTTTTTATCTTTGTCGTCACTTTTGGCTTTTGCCGGCGACTTCGCTTTTTCAGAAGGTTTGTCCTTGACGGGCGCTTTATCTTTGGAGGGGGCAAACGTTCTCTTACCTTCATGATATAGGGTCATTTTAACTCCAATGCATTAGGTGATGATTTGGTAAGAAATATACAAAGTGCCGATGACCGCAAAATAACAACAGACACTTTTATTGCACTAGCATTATTAGTTTAGACCGGGCACGGGTTAACACAACTTTATTTTATCCGTGGAACCGGGACGTCCGGATTGAACGAAATGATGTTATGTTTAATAATAGACCGGGGCCACCGGCGCGCCGGCATACCCCCTGTCACCGCTGCCCAGAGGATAATGCCATGCTGCCGACATTACAGTTTATCAGTGAGCTTCTCAAGCTGATCCACAGCCTGTTCAGCTAAGGACGGACGCGGCCCTTAGCTGAAGCGTTAACGCAAATGATCGTCGCCGCGCAGGGTTATCAGCGCCAATAGGCTGATTGCTGAAATTATAACGACATAATAAGCCGGTATATCAATGTTACCCGTTTGTTTTATCAATCCGGTAATGATGAGCCCCGCGCAGCCGGAAAATACCGCGTTGGAAAGCGAATAAGAAAGACCGAGACCGGTATAACGCACCCGGGTCGGGAACATTTCGGCCAGCATCGCCGGCCCGGGACCGGCCAGCAGCCCCACCACCGCGCCGGCGACCAGCACCGCAAGCGCCTTCATCGCCAGGGGGCTAGACGGATCCTGCAGCAGATGCAGCAGCGGAAACGTAAACAGGATGGTGGCCAATATCGCCGCCACCATCACCCGCTTGCGCCCAATCCGATCGCTCAGCATACCCGCCGGCAGAATGGTCAGGGCGAAACCCACGTTGCCAAGCACGGTGGCGACCAGCGCCTGTAAAAAACTGGCGTGCAGCGTCGTTTGCAAATACGCGGGCATGACCACCAGAAAGGTGTAGCCCGCGGCGGACCAGCCCATCATGCGGCCGATGCCGAGCATGATGGCCTTGACGACGGCCAGCGCCGGCGCCGAGGGCGCTGCCGGCGCGGCGTCGTGATGGATGGCGCGAAAGGTGGGCGTTTCCTCCAGGCGCAGGCGCAGGCCCAGCGCGACGACGCCCATCGGCAACGCCAGCAGGAACGGAATGCGCCAGCCCCAAACATGCAGCTGATCGGGAGTAAGGCAGGCGCCCAGCAGCGCCACCATGCCCACGCTCGCCAGCAATCCCAGGGCCACAGTGAATGATTGCCAGGCGCCGAACAGGCCGCGCCTGCCCGGCGGAGCAAACTCGGTCATCAGCGCCACCGCGCCGCCGAACTCACCGCCGGCGGAAATCCCCTGCACCATACGCAGTAGGGTCAGCAGCAGCGGCGCGGCCACGCCCAGGGTGGCGTAGGTCGGCATTACGCCGATAAGCGCGGTGGACAGCGTCATCATGATGATAACGGTAATCAGCGTCGGCTTACGGCCGAGGCGATCGCCGATACGGCCAAAAATTATCGCTCCCAGCGGGCGGCAGAAAAAAGCCAGGGCGAAGGCGGCGTAGGTCAGCACCAGGCTGGCCGCGGCGCTTTCGCCCTGCAGGGTAAAAAAATTGGCGGCGATGAGGGTGGCGAGAAAACCATAAACGCCGAATTCGTACCATTCAATAAAATTGCCCACTGAGCCGGCAATCAGCGCTTTGCGTTGCGCGGGCGTTACCGCAATGGCGGTGCGGGAGAAAGTCATACGGTCACGGTCGCTGTCGATAAATAGGAACATGCACTATAAATCATTTGCCCGCGCTGGCAACAATACCGGCGGCGCGCGGCGTCTTGCCCGATGCTAATCGCGTTTTTCAGCGCGATTGCGTCCCGCCTTTTTCGCCTGGTATAAGGCAATATCGGCGCGATCGATTAGGGCGTCCAGGTTTTCCATTGGCCGGTGTTCCGCCACGCCGCAACTGACCGTGGCGCTTATCACCGCCCGGTCGGTAACCACCTCCGACTGCCCGATATCGTGGGAAAGGGTATTCATGCGCCGCAGCGCCTCATCGCCATTGCATTCGGTAAGCAGCACCAAAAATTCATCGCCGCCCCAGCGGCAGACGAAATCCGTGCGGCGCAGGGACGTCCGGATTAAGCGGGCGATATGCTGGATGACCCGATCGCCCGCGCCGTGACCATAACGATCGTTGATTTGCTTAAAATAATCGATATCAATGATCGCCATGGCCAGCGGGGCGTTTTCTGCCGCCCTGGCCCCCCGCAAACGCTGGAAGCGATACTCAAACGCCTGACGGTTCATGATGCCGGTCAGTTTATCGGTGGTGGCCATGGTTTCCAGGCGGCGCTGGTAGCCGCCGATGGTCAACCATAAAAACAGGATAAACAGTACGCTGACGCCGGCCCCGATGCCGAGGTTCTTAAGCAGCGTCATAAACAGGACCCGCTCCAGGGGATGCTCGCTTTGCTCCACCATCAAATACCAGTCGAATTCCGGAATGAGGCGCGTATGGAGCAGCACCTGCCTGCCCTGGTAATCATATTGATAGCTGCCGCCCGGCACGGTCAGAATCGACGTCGCGAGCGGGCCCAGTCCCGGTTGCAAGCGGATTTGCAGCGGCCGTTTAAAGGTGGTGCCGTGCAATATGACCGCCCCGGTTTTATCAACGAAATAAATGGTGCGGTTATAGCGGCGTTCATATTTTTCAATCAGGTATTTGACTTTTTCGACGGAAAGGCCGATGCCGGTAATCCCGATAAAATTGCCCTGGTAATCCATAACCTTATGATTAACGAAGATATCCAGGTGAGTATGGTCCTCGGGATCGGGGCGCGCGTCGATAAAATACGGCTTGTCGCCGGCCGTGGCTTTTATCTGGAAATACCACCGATCCTTATCCTCCTGCTCGGAGACGGTTTCCAAAACCCGTTTGGGATCATAATAGCGCCGGGTTTTGTCGGAGACAAAAAAGGAAAAAATAGTGTCGAAACGCCGATCGATCTCGCTCAGATAGCGAATCATCGCCTTCGGATCCTGCTCGCCATCCACCAGCACCCAGTCGCGGACAAAGGTGTCATGGGCCATCAGGGAAGAAATAAATATCGGTTTTAACAGATCTTGCTGGATCTCGGAATAGACATTGTCGCTGGTCAGCGGTAGCGTGTTTTCTTCGATTTCGTCGTTGAGCGATTGCCTGGCCACCTCATAGCTGCTCCAGCTGATGATTAAAAAAGCAGTGAGCAACATCAGGGTAAATAAAATAATGGCCCGTGTTTTATTCAACCAATGCAGGTTGTTCATCAAGTTCACCTGGTACGTCATCTTCTTGCCATAAAGAGTGCGTTAATAGTGCGTCCCTGTCACGCGACAAATCCCGGTCGGGTTTCATCGGCAGGTGGAGGTTGCCACTGTTAAGGTTTATCCTGACGGCATCATAAATCACGCAGGAGCCGCAGATGTTTATCGTTGATTTAACGTATGAAGAGCCCATGGAAAAAGTTGAGGCGCTGCTGGAAGCGCACCTCGCCTGGTTGCGTAACTATTTCGCCACCGGCGATTTTGTGGCCTCCGGAAGGAAAGTGCCGCGCATCGGCGGCATCATCCTGACGCGGACCCTGCCGCGTCCCGATCTGGATGCGATCCTGGCGCAGGACCCCTTTAAGGAAGTGGCCAACTACAGCATAACCGAATTTGTCCCTTCCACCACCAGCGAACTGCTCAGCGCCCTGCGTACGCTCTGATAATGAGCAGGGCGTCACGCTCAACGCGTTGGCGCCCCCTCCTGCGGTCAATGGATTTCTGTGATATTGCTCAAAATTACACATTAATATTGCCTGTCTGCCGGACAAGGTATTTTTGAGATATTAATCACAGCGTTCTTGAAATGGTTGCCAGACTATTTTTCCTCGTGGCAATAAGACAAAGATACTGCGCGCAAAATGCGGCAAAAGCCAGGGATGCGGGGACCCATGCCGCCGCCGGGGCCATTGCATTATTACGACGGCCGGAGTAAAACTTTTATCCAATGCGCAACAATAACCCTACAATTTCTTAATGGAGTTGCAGCGATGGCAATAATACAGCAACAGATGTATATCGACGGCGAGTTTGTTTCCAACCGCAGCGATAAATGGATTGATGTCCTCAACCCCGCCACCGAGGAAGTCATATCCCAGATACCGGACGCCGATGCGGACGATGTGCGCAACGCCATCGACGCCGCCGCGCGGGCGCAGCATGATTGGGAAGACTTGCCGGCTCAGGAACGGGGCGTGTGGCTGCATAAAATTGCCCAGGGCATCCGCGCCAGGGAACAGGAGCTAACCGATATTATCGTGGCCGAAGGGGGCAAGACCCAGGGCCTGGCCAGGACCGAGGTCTTGTTTACCGCCGATTATCTCGACTATATGGCCGAATGGGCGCGGCGCTATGAGGGCGAGATCATACAAAGCGACCGGCGCAACGAGAATATTTTTGTGTTTAAAAAAGCCATCGGCGTGACCACCGGCATCCTCCCCTGGAACTTTCCCTTTTTCCTGGTGGCGCGCAAAGCGGCGCCCGCGCTTATCACCGGCAATACCATCGTCGTAAAACCCAGCCAGCTGACGCCGAACAACGCCATTGCCTTTGCCGGCATCGTGCACGAGGCCGGCTTGCCCCGCGGCGTGTTTAATCTGGTGACCGGCCGGGGTTCGGTGGTGGGCCAGGAGCTGGCGGCCAACGCAAAAGTCGGTATGGTAAGCCTGACCGGCAGCGTGGCGGCGGGAGAGCAGACCATGGCGGCGGCGGCGAAAAACATTACCAAGGTCTCGCTGGAGCTCGGCGGCAAGGCGCCGGCCATCGTCATGAACGATGCCGATCTGGATCTGGCGGTCAAGGCGATAGTCGCCTCCCGCGTCATCAATACCGGGCAGGTCTGCAACTGCGCCGAACGCGTGTATGTGCAGGAAGATATTCAGGATGACTTTATCGCCCGGCTCACCGCGGCGTTTAACCAGGTGACTTTTGGCGATCCTGCCCGGGAAGAAAACCTGGATATGGGGCCGTTGATTGACGCGGCCGCGCTGAAAAGCGTGCAGGACAAAGTGGATAACGCCGTGGCGCAAGGCGCCAGGGTGGTCACCGGCGGGCGGCGGGCGGGCGATAAGGGCTATTTTTTCCAGCCTACCCTACTGGTGGATGTAAAGCATGAGATGGATATCATGCATGAGGAAACCTTTGGCCCGGTGCTGCCGGTCACGACCTTCCGCACCCTTGACGAAGCGGTGCAAATGGCCAATGACTGCGAATTCGGCCTGACCTCCTCGATTTATACCACCAACCTCAATACCGCCATGGCGGCGATAAAAAAACTGAAGTTCGGCGAAACCTATATTAACCGGGAAAATTTCGAGGCCATGCAGGGCTTCCACGCGGGATGGCGCAAGTCGGGCATCGGCGGCGCCGACGGACGCCACGGGCTGGAAGAGTATTTGCAAACCCATGTGGTGTACCTGCAATACCAGGCCTGATGGCGGCCAGCGCCGCCGGCGGAGCGGGTTGCCGGGCGCCGGGCGCGGGTTCCAGCCGGCCTGGCGCCCGGCGGCGATTGGCCCGCCGCCGCGCCTGCGCTAGAATAACCCTCGTCCGCGGCATGCCCGCGCGGGGTCCTGCACCGCCGGACCGGAGATAAGCGACGAGGTAACCATGTCTGATAAACCGGTGCTATTTATGGCCTGCCCGCTATTTACGCAGGCCCATACCTTATTAAGCGCGCATTTCACCCTGCGCCATACCACGGAAAGCACGCTGGCAGGCACCCTGGCGTCGCTGTCCGCCATGACCGACGTGCAGGCGTTATTGGTTTCCCTGGCCATGCCGCTGGACAGCCAGGCCATCGAACAATTGCCGCGCTCCATCAAGGCTATCTGCACCTATTCGGTGGGGACCAACCATATCGATTTGGCGGCAGCCAAGGCGCGCGGCATCAAGGTGTTGTTTACGCCGGATGTGCTGAGCGAATCCTGCGCCGACACCGCCCTGCTGCTGATGTTGGGCGCGGGCCGCCGCGCGCTGGAAGGGCTGCGTCTGTTAAAAGGCGGTGATTGGCCGGGCTGGGCGCCGGACCAGCTGTTGGGCAAGGATGTCTGGAACCAGCGCCTGGGGATCTTCGGCATGGGCCGCATCGGCCAGGCCATTGCCCGGCGCGCGCGCGGTTTTGATATGGAAATTCATTACCATAACCGGCACCGGTTGCCGCCCGCGGCCGAACAACACGCCGTGTATCACGATTCCCTCGCCGACCTCGCCGCGCACAGTGATTACTTTTGCATAGCCTGTCCGCCCGCCCCGGAAACCCGGGGCGTGGTGGATGCCCCCTTGCTGGCGCAGCTGCCCAAGGGCGCGGTGGTGGTGAATATTTCGCGCGGCGACATTATCAACGATAACGCGCTGATCGCCGCGCTCAACGCGGGCCACGTGGCCGCCGCCGGGCTGGACGTTTTCGCCGGCGAGCCCGATATCCATCCCGCCTACCGGCAGATGGACAACGTATTCGGCCTGCCGCATCTGGGCAGCGCCACGCTTGCCACGCGCCTGCGCATGGCGTCGCTGCTGCGCGACGGACTGGTGGGTATTCTGGCGGGCAGGATGCCGGCCAATGCGGCCAACTGATCGCAGCCGTCGTTAACCACGGGCGGCGATCCGTCACCCCTGGGGTGTTGGCGCATCCAGCAACAGTTTTTTGTGCAATTCCGCGGCCAGCATCTCAATGCGCTCGCTCAGGTTTTTGGTCAGAGTGGTCAGCTCGGTATTTTGCTGCAGCAGCACCATGATTTGCGCCGAGGTTTGCGCCGCCCGCTCCTGGCGTTCGGCATTGGCGACGGCCAGCGCCTCGCGATGCTGGGCATCCGCGTCGGCATGCGCCTTGTCCCGCTCCGCCTGGCGCGTCTGGGCCAACAGGATCAGCGGCGCGGCATAGGCCGACTGCAGACTGAACGCCAGATTAAGCAGGATAAACGGATAGATATCGAATTTGGCGAAACCAAAGGTATTGATGCATACCCAGGCGATAACGATCAGCGTCTGCGCCCCTAAAAACATCGGCGTGCCGAAGAATCGGGCGAAACCTTCCGCCTTACGCGCAAACCAGCCGTTGCCGAACGGCGCGGACAAATGGGCGTGACGGCGGTGGAAACGCAGATGATCAATCTTTGCGGGCGCGGCGTCCGCGGCGTCGGGCGTGGCGGCTGAAGTCGGTTTTTCCATGGTTTTTCTCATCCGGGGCAATGATGTTTATCTTGCTGATAATACCGGTTATGCCAAAGGCCGAGCTCGGCCGTTGACGCATGCGCCCATTATAGTTGCCGGCGCGCGGAAACCGGCACATATAATATGTAACCGGGCGATCGCCCGGTTTCCCCATGACCTACCCTCACATCCGCAGGATCGGCGTGGTGTCGGCGTAAGCGCTGGGCACGATTCGGATACTCACGTGATCATGCAATTGCCGCTGGCAATAGCGATAGGCGGAATACGTCAGCGGCCAATACGGCTCATCCTGACGGCCTTCAATTTTCATGGCGGTTTGGTGCCGGAAATTCACATCGAAATTAACCATAATCTTATAATAATTGCTCCACTCCAGCCCCAGCTTGATGATACGTCTTAATAGCATCGTTTTTATCGCCCCCGCCAGATGAGGCCTGTTTTTATCGCCGCGCCTGCGCAAGGCTTTAAAACCCGCCACATCGCCCCGCCGTATAAATTTTCTCGCCAGCGCTCTGGTATCCCGCCATAACCCGTCATCAAAGCGCGGCCTGGAAGGGCTGTTTTTAAGCAATATGTTTTTTGCGCACTCGCAATTCCTCCCTAAGATCCGGCATTTTTCTATTTTCTCAAGCAACCGAGATTTTACGGATATAAAATCATAATTATCCCGTAAAAAGTCACGCCATGACATCAGCAACATTTTGGCGGTCGCGCCGTCGATACCCGTTAATACGGTAAAACGCCTCACCCTGCGGCGGCTAATGGCAACCCCCAGGCGTAGTTGCCTGATTTTACGATAATCCAGTTGCTCGGTAGTGATACCCAGCGCCTGGTTAAGCTGATCAAGGGTAAATTGAGTCACGCCGTCCCCGCTGTCAAGATTACGGACATTAGCAAAACCATAGACTAAAGCCACCCGTCTATTCATCGGGCGTTGATTTGTGATCACAGGGACGAATACGCTATTATCATTGGCGGCGAAAACGATATTATTTAATTTTTTATTGCAAGCGCCCTTATGATTTGCATTCATTCCAGTGATGTCATCAGTCGGAATTTTATTTAATAAGCACGCGATACTTGACGGTATAAAATTCACCATAAAACTCCTTCGTATTTAATAATATTTATCTATAACGATAACATAAATATCCATTACCCGGATTTACTAGCGCGGACGTGCCGGCGAGAAGAGTTACGATTGTATATTACTTATATTATCGGCGGGATATATTCATATACTGCAATAAAATTATTAAACAGAAGTCGTATTGTCGCGCTCTCTGGCGCACTGCGCGGCGTAGGACGTGAGGATGGCCTGGATCAGGGGGCCGAAGCGTTCCTGCAGATCGTCAAGCCGGGACGTATTGCGCACTTCCACCCCTTTGCGTTCACTGCGGATCAGGCCGGCTTCCCGTAATATCTTGAAGTGCTGGGACAAGGTGGATTTCGGCACGGCGCGATCGCTGAACGCAAGAAACGCCGAACAGGGCCGGGCGCACCCGGCCCGGGCGATCTCGGCGAAGATATGAACGCGCAGGGGATCGGACAGGGCATGCAAAATCCCCTCTACGGTAATGTCTTCAGGCGCGGGGTGCATTATCGGTCTCATAAAAAATTTATAGCAGATTGTTGACAAGGTGTCCAATAGTTCATACTTTACGAACTAAGATAGTTCATAAATTCCGAACTAACGTACTTCATCCTATCCACCCTCCGGAGTCTGCTTATGAGTCAGTTGCAAGGTAAAGTCGCCGTCGTCACCGGCGCATCCAAGGGCATTGGCGCCGCTATCGCCAAAAGCTTTGCCGCCGCCGGCGCGTCGGTTGTGGTTAATTATGCCGCCAGCCGCGAGGATGCGGATAAAGTGGTCGCCGGGATCGTCGCCGACGGCGGCAAGGCGATTGCCGTACAGGGCGACGTGGGCAACGCGGCGGATGTCGAGCGCGTGTTCAGCGCCGCCAGGGACGCCTACGGCGCGCTGGACGTGCTGGTAAACAACGCCGGGGTCTTCGCCTTCGGACCGCTTGAAGAGGTGACCGAGGCGGAGTTCCACCGCCAGTTTAATATCAATGTGCTCGGCACTATCCTGTCGACGCGGGAAGCGCTAAAGTATTTTAATCCCCAGGGCGGCAGTGTTATCAACATTACCTCGGCGATCAGCACCCACCCCACCCCCGGCTCGGCTATTTATGCCGCGACCAAAGGGGCGATTGATACCCTGACGGTCGGCCTGTCGCGGGAACTGGGCGCACGCGGCATCCGGGTCAATGCCATCGCGCCGGGCGGCGTGGCAACCGAAGGCGCCGCCCGGTTAGGCATAGTGGGCAGCGACTTTGAAAAAGAATTGATTGCGCAGACGCCGCTGGGCCGGTTCGGCCTGCCGGGGGATATTGCCGCCGTCGCGCTGTTCCTGGTGTCTGACGCCGCCGCCTGGCTGACCGGCGAACGCATCAGCGCCTCCGGCGGCTGGCGCTGACGGCCGGCGAGCACCTTACCGATAAGCCCGGCCCGGACGCCTGTCCGGCCGGGATACCCCTTTATCCGGCGGCGGCGGCGACGCCCCTGCCCCTCACACCCCGGGAGCGACTATGCCGGCCTATTTTGTTGCGGTACGTGAAGCGGTAAATGATCCAGAGCAAATGAAAATCTACGGCGAGAAGGCGGGGAAAAGCACCGCTATCCATCAGCCCGTTCCCCTGGCGCTGTACGGGCGTTTGCGCCATACCGACGGCGGCGCGGTGGAAGGCGCGGTGATCCTGGAATTTCCCACCTTCGAGGCGGCCGAAGCCTGGTATGATAGTCCCGAGTATCAGGAGGCGGTGGCGCACCGGTTTCGCGGCGCGACCTACCGGACGTTTATCATCCAGGGCGTGGAAGGCGAATAACGCGGCCGCGCCCGCGGAGAGAAACCATGAAAGTGATGATCTGGGGCGCCACCGGCATGGTGGGCCAGGGCGTACTGCGGGAATGCCTGCTGGCTGAAGACGTGACGGCGGTCGTCGCCGTGGGGCGCTCGGCGCCGCGCGTGGAACATCCCAAACTGCAAACCCTGATCCACACCGAGCTGCTGCAGTATGACGCGATTGCGCACCGGCTCGGCGGTATCGACGCCGCATTTTTTTGCCTGGGGGTCAGCTCGGTGGGCATGGACGAACAACGCTACGCGACCATTACCCATGATATGACCCTTGCCGCCGCGCAGGCGCTGGCGCGGATAAGCCCGGCGGCGACCTTTGTCTATCTCTCGGGCGCGGGGGCCGACAGTGCGGAAAAAAGCCGCACCATGTGGCAGCGGGTACGCGGCGGCACCGAAAACGCCCTGCAACGCCTGCCGCTGAAAGCGGTGTATATTGTTCGCCCCGGCATCATCCTGCCTAAACACGGCGCGCGGTCGAAAACGCCGCTGTACCGCGTGCTTTACCTGCTGCTGACGCCGGTGATGTCTTTGTTTAGGCCTTTGTTTCCCCGCCGTATCCTGACCACGCAAACCCTGGGCCTGGCCATGCTTAACCTTGCCCGGCGCGGTTTCTCCCGTCCGGTGCTGGAATCCGGGGATATATACGCTGTTTCCCGGTCGGTAAAAACAAAATAACATCCGGTCATAAAACGGTGTAATGGCTATAGCCGGTAATGTATGATGAATGCATTATGTCGCCTGGGCCATGATATGCTTGACGTCCTCATTAAAGCCTTCTCGTTCTTTTTTATTATCGTGGTCGGTTATCTGTTAAAGAAATACGGCGTGCTGCAGCGATCCGATAGCATCGCCTTATCGAAAATAATGATGAACCTCACGCTGCCCGCGGCGGTCATCACCGGCTTTGCCAGCTTTGAAGTGGACCCTTCCCTGCTGGTTCTGGTGCTGATTGGATTTCTCTGTAATATCCTGCTGCTGGCGGCGGGCTATCTTCTTGCCCGCAAACGCGACAATGACACCAAAGTATTTTATATGATCAATTCGCCCGGCTATAATATCGGGTGTTTTACCCTGCCTTATGTGCAAAGCTTCCTCGGTCCGGTGGGCATCGTCGCCACCTGCCTGTTTGACGCGGGTAATTCGGTTATCTGCACCGGCGGCAGTTATGTCGCCGCGTCCAATGTCATCGGTATTAATACCGGCCTGAAAAACACCTTCAAGCGCTTATTTTCCTCTATTCCGTTCGACGTCTATATGCTATTGCTGGTGGCGGCCCTGTGCGGCTACCATCTGCCAAGCCAGGTCACCATACTGACGTCTATCGTCGGCAACGCCAATCCTTTTATCGCCATGCTGATTATCGGCATGATGCTTGAAATCAATATTGACCGGTCGCAGCTGAAAAACGTCTCTAAGGTGCTGGCGCTGCGTTATGGCGCCGGCGCCCTCCTGGCCGCGCTGTTTTATTATGGCACCCCGCTGCCGCTTGAAATCCGCCAGGTGCTGGCGGTGGCGGTATTTGCCCCGATATCCGCGCTGTCGCCGATGTTTACCGCCCGGTGCAGTTCCCTGGGCTCGGTATCCAGTTTTACCGGTTCCCTGTCGATATTTATCAGCATTATCATCATCACCACCCTGCTGACGCTGATGCAGGGATAAACGCGGAGGAAGACATTATGCAGATAGAAGGCAGTATCGCACTGGTGACCGGCGCGAACCGCGGGCTTGGCAAGGCCTATGCCGAGGCGCTGCTCAACGCGGGCGCGGCCAAGGTTTACGCGGCGGCGCGCAATCCAGCCGCCATTACCGATCCGCGTCTCACACCGGTGAAGCTGGACGTGACCTCGCCGGCCGATGTTGCCGCGGCGGCGCTTGCGTGCGCGGATGTGACCCTCCTGGTCAACAACGCCGGCATCCTGCTGCAAAGCCCGATACTGGCCGCGGGTGCCGGCGACGCCATGCGCCGGGAAATGGACGTGAATGTCTTCGGGCTGCTGGCGATGATGACCGCCTTTGCGCCGGTGCTGGCGAAAAACGGCGGCGGCGCCCTGGTCAATATGCTGTCCGTGGTGAGCTGGTTCACCTCGCCGTTTAACGCCACCTACGGCGCGTCGAAACATGCGGCGCTGTCGATCACGGATGCGGCGCGCATCCAGCTGCGGGCGCAGGGAACGCGCGTTATCGGCGTCTACGCCGGGTTTATCGATACCGATATGACCGCGGGCATCGACGCCGCCAAGGTATCGCCCGCGCAGGTGGCGGAACAAACCCTGGAGGGCATCCGTCACGATCGGGAGCATGTGCTGGCCGATAAGCGCGCCCGGGACGTGTGGGATAGCCTCAGGCGTGATCCCGCGGCGATGGAGGCACAAATGCAGCAGCTGTGGGATCAGCGTTCATCATAATGGGCGCGCGGTATGCGCCGCCGCGCCGGCGGAGGGGATCTCGTGATATAAGGAGCGCGCCGCGTTGCCGGCAGCCGGCCGGCCGTTTAATACATGGCGCGGCGCCCCGTGCTGCATGACCCGGGTAAGGCTGGCGTCATCAAGGCCGTCGCCTTCCACCAGCAGGTACTGCAAGCTGCGAAAAGCATCCGGATACCTGCGCGCCACCTGGTTAAACAGGGCGGCGGGAATAAACAGGATACTGATGGCGAACTGCGCCAGCGCCGCCGTTAAGCGGGAAGCATCGCGCACGATATCCTGCGGCAGCACCACCGCCGCCGCGCCGTTAAGCAACGCCCCCCAGACCTCGAGCTGATAGGCACAACCGGTGGCAGCGGCGATGCAGCCTACCCGATCGTCGGGATTAACCCGCACGTGCCGGCGATTGATGACCTGGCCGACAAGGCCGTGCGCGTCCAGCTCACGGCTGGCGGGCCGCCCGGTTTGCGCCGTCACCAGCAGGTGGGTGCGCTGCGGCAGGGACGTGGGCTGCGGCATAAAATCGCTATCGTTACCGTCGCCCACCGCGATATCCTCAAGAATGATCAAACGGGTGTCCAGCGCCCGCTCCCGGCAAGGCGCATCGGTCAGGGTAAAAAGCACCCGCCACTGGCGCAGCATGGCGGCCAGCCGTTCGTCCGGCAGCGACACGTCCAGCGGCACCACGCTGCCGCCGGCCAGGATAACGGCCGCCTGGGCGGTGATATGCTCGATACCCGGCGCCAATAATACCCCCACCGGCGTTTCATGTCCTACCCCCAGCCGGCGCAGATGCGCGGCCAGGGAGCGCGCATCGCGGGCCAGTTCGCCATAGCTCAGGATGCGATCCAGCGTAATAATCGCCGGTTTGCTTTTGTTCAGCACGGTCTGGCGCAAAAAGCGCTCGCTTAACACACCGTCCGGCGCCGGGGCGCCGGCAAGGCGCTGCGGGTAAAAACGAACGGCGGAATGAACCGGTAACTGAACCATGGGGGCACCTGAGCGCGGGGAGTCGTGTTAACATTATGGGCCAAATACTGTTGCAGTTTTATTAATTAAAGTAAAAATTATAGTTCTGTGAGTATTATCTCACTTAACGGCAGGAAAAATAGTTACTTATTGATTATATACGATTTTCTTATTTCTTAATCGACAATAATGCTCAGAACAATTCATCATTTATTAATGCACTTTCAGCAATATATTACCCCTGTCATTTGCTGTAACCTTTAATAAAAGCGCATGCCCCAGGGCTGACCGCCGGATTTGCCCATACCTTCAACCCAGCCGGATAATTCTCCGGCCATTGACCTATTCTGGAGTCGCGGTAACATGACACTCACCTATAAAACCATCGCCCTTGCCGGCATGATGGCCATCCCCCTATTGTTAAGCGCATGCGATAATGCGGATAAAAACCCCGGCCATATCAAGGTAGGCATCAGCGCGGGCATCGACCAGCCGCTGTGGGACGCGGTAAAAAAAGTGGCGAAGGATAAGTACAACCTGGACGTGGAGGTGGTGACATTCACCGATTATGTGCTGCCGAACGAAGCGTTGAACACCAAGGATATCGACGCCAATGCCTTCCAGCACGGCCCTTACCTGGATCAGCAAATCAAGGAGCGCGGCTATAAGCTGGCGGCGGTCGGCAAAACGTTTGTCTACCCCATCGCCGGCTATTCGCGCAAAATCCATGCCATCGGCCAGTTGCCGGACGGCGCGCAAATCGCCATCCCCAACGATCCGACCAATTTGGGACGATCGCTGCTGCTGCTGCAGACAAACGGGCTGATCACACTCAGGGAAGGCACCGGACTGCTGCCGACCTCGCTTGATATTACCGCCAACCCGAAGCACCTGAAAATTGTCGAAATCGAGGCGGCGCAGCTGCCGCGCACGCTTGACGACGGCAAGGTCGACGCGGCCATCATCAATACCAACTATTCCACGCAAATCGGCCTGTCCCCGCATAAGGACGGCCTGTTCATTGAAGATAAGGATTCTCCCTACGTCAACCTGATCGTGGCCCGGGAAGACAATAAGGATAGCGATAAGATAAAAAACCTGGTGAAAGCGTATCAAACCGATGAAGTGGCCGCGGCGGCGGATAAAATCTATCACGGCGACGCGGTAAAGGGCTGGTAACGCCACAGGGCCGGTTTGCCGGCCCTGTACAGGGATTATTAATTATTAACCGGGATTACCGCGCCTTTATATTTTTCGCGGATCCAATCCTGAATGGCCTTGGAATGCAGTACCTTGACCAGGGCTTTTATATCCGGCTTATTTTCATCGCCGCGATGGACGGTGATAATATTGGCATAGGGGTTATTTTCGCCGCTTTCCACCGCGATGGGATCTTTAACCGGGTTAAGCCCGGCGTCGATGGCGTAGTTGGCGTTGATGACCACCGCGTCGCCCTCGTTATTGTTATACATCTGCGGCAGCAGGGATCCTTCGATATTCGGCAGAAACTGAAGATGTTTCGGATTGTCGGTGATATCGGTAATGCGCGCGTCCACCTTGCTGACGCCGGGTTTCAGTTTAATCACGCCCTCGCGTTCAAAAATCGACAGGATGCGGCCTTCTTCCGCCACCGAATCGCGCATGATCACCTTGCCGTTTTGCGGCAGCGCCTTCAGGCTTTTATATTTCTTCGAGTAAATGCCGATGGGCTCGATATGGATGGCCCCCGCGCTGACGAAATCATAGGTCTTGTCGCCGGCGTGATCCTTGAGCACGCTGTTCAGGTACGGCACATGCTGGAAGTAGTTGGCGTCGATATCGCCGCTCGCCAGCGCGGTGTTGGGCAGGATGTAGTCCTGGAAGGGTTTGATTTCAAGGTCGATGCCCTGTTTGGCCAGGATGGGTTTGGCCTGCTCAAGGATCTCGGCGTGCGGCACGTTGGAAGCGCCGACGGTGAGGGTATCCGCCCGGGCCTGAGCCGACAGGCTAAGGACGGTCAGGGTGGCGGCGGCTATAAGTGTCAGGCTTTTTTTCATAATGTGGTATCCCGGTCTGTTTAACGTTTATCAAGCAGTGAGGTAATGACGTCGCCAAGCAGCTGGATAACAAACACGATGATAAGAATCATCACGGTCGCCACCAGCGTGACATCGTTATGGTTGCGTTGGAATCCTTCCAGATAGGCCAGGTTGCCCAGCCCGCCGGCGCCGATCACCCCGGCCATGGCGCTGTAGCTGACCAGCGCTATCAGGGTGACGGTGATGCCCGACACCAGGGCGGGCGAGGACTCCGGCAATAACACGCGAAAGATCAGGGTGGCGGGGCGCGCGCCCATGGCGCGGGACGCCTCGATCACGCCTTTATCCACTTCGCGCAGTCCGATCTCCACCAGGCGGGCGTAAAACGGCGCGGCGCCGACGATCAGGGCCGGCAGCGCCGCGTTGGCGCCCAGGATGGTGCCGATCAGGATTTTGGTAAACGGGATCAGCAGCACGATTAATATAATGAAGGGAATGGAACGGAACACATTCACCAGCACCGAGATCGCGCCATACACAATGCGATGGGCAAACAGGCCGCCGCGGGCGGTGAGGAACAGCGCCAGCCCAAGGGCGATGCCCAGGGCAAAGGTCGCCAGGCCGGCCAATGCGGTCATATAGAGCGTATCCGCGGTTGCCGCCCAAAGCTGGTCAATGCGCAGATGGGGAAACAGGGACTCAAGCATGTTTTACCACCTCGGTGGCGATGCCGTGGCGGGCCAAATCGGCCAGGATAGCGGCCAGCAGCGCCTCATCGGCCGCCACATGCAGCCACAGCTCGCCGAACACGCCGCTGGCGGTATGCGTCATCTTGCCGTGCAGGATATTCAACGGCAGCTGATAACGCAGCGTCAGCTCCGCCACCACCGGCTGATGGGTGCTCAGACCGACAAAGGTCAGCTTCAGGATGGCGCCGGGCAGGTTTTGCACCAGCAGCGGGTTAAAGGCCTGTTCAATCTCCTGATACTGGCTGACCTGCCTGACAAATTGCCGGGTGATCTCCTGCCGGGGATGGGTAAACACTTCCAGCACCTCCCCTTCCTCCACCACGCGCCCCGCCTCCATCACCGCCACCCGCCCGCAGATTTTGCGCACGACATGCATCTCGTGGGTAATCAATACGATGGTGAGATTAAGCTTGCGGTTAATGTCGAGCAGCAAATCCAAAATGCTGTCGGTGGTCTGCGGATCCAGCGCCGAAGTGGCCTCGTCGCACAGCAGCACCTCGGGGTTGTTGGCCAGCGCCCGGGCGATGCCCACCCGTTGTTTTTGCCCGCCGCTGAGCTGCGAGGGATAGGCGTTTTCCCGGCCCTCTAGCCCCACCAGCGCCACCAGTTCCGCCACCCGCGCGGTGATGGCGGCTTTGGACGCGCCGGCTATCTGCATGGAAAAGGCGATATTGTCCCTGACCGTGCGCGACCACAGCAGGTTAAAATGCTGGAAAATCATGCTGATTTTCAGCCGCGCCTGGCGCAGCTGTTCACCGCCGGCGCGGGCGATATCCTGGCCGGCCACCCATACCTCGCCGTCGCTGGGTTTTTCCAGCCCGTTCAGCAGGCGCACCAGCGTGCTTTTGCCCGCGCCGCTGTAGCCGACAATACCGTAAATCTGGCCGCGCCCTACGCGCAGACTGACATTATCCACCGCCACGATCGGCGTTTTATCACCGTCGAATATCTTGCTCACGTTCGTCAGCACGATCATAACCCGTCGATCCTTATTACCCCTGCCGGGACTGCGTTAAGCTGATGATTAATTTCACTGATTATTTTTTAATCATTATTTGAGATGCTAATAATGTTCGGGATAGTAGGGGAAGCTTCGTCGCGGCAGAAGAAACAATAAAATATGAGATATATTTTATTCTTCTATCTATTTGGCGAACGCCGGTTTATAACGCGTTTATTAAAGGCCAGGGATCGCTTAGCTGTATTTATTATAAAGTTAGCCAGGATTGTTATTTGGTTATGCTTTTTCCGGCAATGGATATTTGAATATATCTGTTCTGCTGGCGCGGTATTTACCCGATATTGGCTCCCATGTTTCGCCTGAGGGTTCGTCATGCAGAAAAAAAACCGTTCCAACAACAAGCATCCTGGTTTTAATGGCTTCAAACATTTCCGCGTCACGGGCCTGACGCTGGCGCTGCTCAGCCTCGCCGCCGCGGCGGCCGCAGAGACAACCAGCGCCGCCACCCCGGTACAGGGCGGCACGCTGATTTATCTGGAGCAGCAGGCGCACACCAATCTTTACCCGCCGGCCGGCGGTTTTTATCCCAACGGCGGCATTTTGAACCAGATTACCGATAAGCTGACCTATCAAAATCCGCAAACGCTGGCCATTGAGCCCTGGATCGCCGAATCCTGGACCACCAACGACGATAAAACGCAGTACACCTTTAAAATCCGCCCCGGCGTCACCTTCTCGGACGGCACGCCTCTTGACGCCAACGCGGTGGCGAAAAACTTCGATACCTTTGGCCTGGGCAATAAAGAACATCACTTGCCGGTGTCGGAAGTTATCAACAACTACGATCACAGCGAAGTGATTGACCCGCTGACGGTGAAATTCATCTTTAAAAAATCATCGCCCGGTTTCCTGCAGGGCACCGCCACCATCGGATCGGGGCTGGTATCGCTCGGCACGCTGGCGCAAAACTTCGATGCCCTGGGCGACGCCCGCCATATCATCGGCTCCGGGCCGTTTGTGGTCAGCGGGGAAACCCTGGGCCGCGAGGTGGATCTGGCTGCGCGGCCGGATTACCGCTGGGGACCGAAAAATCTGGCGCAGCAGGGGCGGGCCAATCTTGACGGCATCAAATACCTGATAACGCCGGAAGACAGCGTGCGTATCGGCGCGCTGTTGGCCGGCCAGGCGGATTTTATCCGCCAGGTCCAGGCCTACGACGAGAAACAGGTCGCCGAACAGCAGTTTAACCTGTACGCCGCGCCGACGCGCGGCGTCAACGACGGCATTTCCTTCCGGCCGGATAACCCTCTGGTGGCCGATGTGCGGGTCCGCCAGGCTCTCCTGCGCGCCACCAACAGCAAACAGATCGTCGAAACCCTGTTTTCGCCGCACTATCCCCAGGCGACGTCGGTGATTGCCGCCACGGCGGCCGGCTACGTTAACCTGGCGGACCAACTGGCTTTTGACCCTCAGCAGGCGAAAAAACTGCTTGATGAGGCCGGCTGGGCGCCGGGCGCGGACGGCGTGCGCCAGAAAGACGGCCGGCCGCTGGCGCTGACCATCTATGAATCGCCGCCGCAGCCGCAAAATAAAGAAGTCCTGCAACTGGTGGCGCAGCAGTGGAAACAGGTGGGAGCGCGGTTGAATATCCTGGCCGGCGATGCCGGCAGCAAGGCGGCGGACAGTCTGGACCCGCTGAAAACCCCGGTCAACGTGGTGGAAGTCGGCCGCGCCGATCCGGATGTGATTAAAAGCGAGTTTTACCCCACCAATCGTGACGCGCTGCTGCAAAAAGGCGGTCTGAGCAGCAAGGTGAACACCTTTAGCGACGATAAGCTTAACGCGCTGCTGGTGGCCATCTCAGCGGAAGTCGACGGGCAAAAACGGCTGCGTCTGGCGGGCGATGCCCAACGTTATCTGCTCGAACAGGCCTATGTTATCCCGATTTTTGAAGAGCCGCAGGTCTTTGCCGGCGCGCCCTATCTGAAAGGCGTCAGCTTCGAGGCGGTGGGACGGCCGTCGTTTTACGGCGCCTGGCTGGAAAAACACTAAACCGCGCCGGCGGCCCTAACGCCCAGGAGGCCAGAATGAACCGTTATTTTTCCGCACGTATCGGACAGGCGCTGCTGGTGCTTTGGGCGGCCTTCACCGTTTCTTTTATCTTATTGCAGGTGCTGCCGGGGGATGCCGTCCTGATAAAATTCCAGGATCCGGATATGGGCCTGAGCGCGGCGCAAATCGCGGATATGCGCGCCGCGTACGGCGCCGATGTGTCCTTATGGCAACAGTATCTGCACGCGGCGGGCAATGTGCTGCGCGGCGATCTGGGGTACTCGGTGCAGGCCGGCGTGCCGGTAACGCAACTGCTGGCCGCCAATCTGCCCCCCACGCTGCGCCTGGCGACCGCCGGTTTCCTGGTGGCGGCGACCCTGGCGCTCGGCATAGCGTTTCTGTCGAGCCTGACGACGTTCCCCTGGCTGCGATCGCTGTTGCACGCCCTGCCCTCGCTGTTTATCTCCGTGCCCACTTTTTGGCTGGGCATCGCCCTGATCCAGCTGTTTTCCTTCCGGCTCAGGCTTATCCCGGTCGTCAATCCCGGCGAGTGGCAGGGGCTGATCCTGCCGGTTATCACCCTGGCTCTGCCGATTGCCGCCCCGCTGGCGCAGATCCTTTCCCGCAACATCGACGAGGTGCAAACACTGCCCTTCGTGGCGGTGGCGCGGGCCAAGGGCGGCAGCCGCGGCGGCGTGCTGTGGCGCCATGTGGCGCGCAACGCCGCCCTGCCGGCCCTGACCATGGCCGGCCTATTGCTGGGCGAACTGATTGCCGGCGCCCTGATAACCGAAACGGTGTTCGGCCGCGGCGGCCTGGGCCAGCTTACCCTGCAGGCGGTCAATAACCAGGATGTGGCGGTGTTGCAGGCGCTGGTGCTGATTTCCAGCGCGGCCTTTGTCGCCATTAACCTGGCGGTGGATTTAGTCTATCCGCTGCTCGATCCCCGCGTGAACACCAAGACGGAGGCCGCGCCATGAGCAGCTTGCCCTTAAATACCCCCGCGCCGGCCCCCGCCGCGCCGCCGCCATCGGCCGGCGCCGGCGCCACGGCGCGCCGTGGCCGGCGGCCTTTGCCCGTAGTGCGCCCCGGCCTGCTGTTGTCCTGGCTGGTGATTGCCGTCGTGCTCTGCTGGGCGATAGCGCCGGGGCTGTTTACCTCCTATAGCGGTACCGAAGGCATAACCGGCGCCCAGCGGCTGGCGCCGGGCGCCGATCATTGGCTCGGCACCGACCAGTTGGGACGCGATCTCTATGCCCGCATCGTCTACGGCGCGGCGTTTTCGCTGTCGGGCGCCCTGGTGGCGGTGAGCGTGGGACTGGTACTGGGCACGCTGCTTGGCGTCGTGGCCGGCGCCACCGGCGGCATCGCCGAAAGCCTGATCATGCGTTTTATCGATGTCCTGCTGTCGATACCGGGGCTGCTGTTATCGTTGAGTATTATTATTCTGCTGGGTTTCGGCACCGTGCATGCCGCGATCGCCGTGGGCGTCACCTCGGTGGCGAACTTTACCCGGCTCGCCCGCTCGGAGGTGGTGCGGGTGCGCCACAGCGATTACGTCGAGGCGGCCTACGGCAGCGGCGGCACCTTTGGCGCCGTCCTGTGGCGGCATATCCTGCCCAATTCCCTGACCTCGGTTATCGCGTTTTCCGCCCTGCAGTTCGGCAGCGCCATCCTGGCTATTTCCACGCTGAGCTTCCTGGGGTACGGAACGCCGCCGCCGACGCCGGAATGGGGCCTGCTGATTGCCGAAGGACGTAACTATATTTCCACCGCCTGGTGGCTGACCACTTTCCCCGGCGTGGTGGTGGTGCTGGTGGTGCTGTCCGCCAACCGTATCAGTCAGTCTTTTGCCAGGAGCCGCTGATGAGCCTGCTGCACGCTTTACCCGGATTGGGCGGCAAGCCCGCCGCCGCGCGCGATAGCGCAGAGCCGGCGCTGGAGCTGGATGAGGTCTGCATCGCCTACGAGGCGGGGGGGCAACGTCGGCGCGTGGTGCATGACGTTTCGTTTCGCATCCGCGCCGGCGAAGTGGTGGCCCTGGTAGGCGAGTCCGGCTCGGGCAAAACCACCATCGCCCAGGCGATTATCGGCCTGCTGGCGGACAACGGCCGGCTGGAACAAGGCGGCATCCGCCTTAACGGCGTTGACATCGCCCGCTGGCCGCAGCGTCGCCTCGACGCCCTGCGCGGGGCGCGCATCAGCCTGATCCCGCAGGACCCGACCAGTTCCCTTAATCCGGTCAAGACCATCGGCAGCCAGGTGGCGGAAATCCTCGCCATCCACGGCCGTATGCCACGCAAGGCGCGCGATGCCCGGGTCATCGCGCTGTTAACCCGCGTCGGGCTGGCGCATCCCGAGCTGCGCGTTCATCAGTATCCTCACGAACTGTCCGGCGGCATGAAACAACGGGTGTTGATCGCCATCGCCATAGCGCTGCGCCCGGCGCTGATTATCGCCGACGAACCCACCAGCGCCCTGGACGTCACGGTGCAAAAACGTATCCTGGACCTGATCGATGAGCTCAGGCGCGAATTCGGCACCGCGGTGCTGCTGGTGACCCACGATCTGGCGGTGGCGGCCGAGCGCGCCGATCGCCTGCTGGTGTTCCGCCATGGGCGGATACAAGAGCAGGGGCCGGCCGCGGAGGTGCTGCGCGCGCCCAAAAACGACTATACCCGCCAGCTGTTTAACGATGCCCCGGCGCTGTCGGCGCGCGCCCGTCCCCCCCTGCCCCGGCAGGACGCCGCGCCGATGGCGATCGTGGTCGAGAATATCGGCAAAACCTTTGCGCTGGGCGGCAAGAACGCGGCGCCCCTGCGCGCGGTGGACCAGGTGTCGTTTACCGTGGCGCAGGGCACCACCCACGCGCTGGTGGGTGAATCGGGTTCGGGCAAGACCACGCTGGCGCGTATCCTGCTGGGTTTCCAGCGGCCGGACGCCGGGCGGGCGTTTGTCGACGGCACCGAGATTACCGGACTGCGGGGAGAGCCCCTGCGCCGGTTACGCCAGAAAATCCAGCTGGTCTACCAGAACCCCTTCGGTTCCCTTGATCCGTCGCAGCGTCTGTTTAACGTTATAGAAGAACCGCTGCGCAATTTCGACCCGCTGAGCACAAGCGAACGCCGCCGGCGGGTGGAGGAGATGGCCGAACGCGTCGCCCTGCCGCCGGCGCTGCTGGATCGTAAAGCGCGCGAACTGTCCGGCGGCCAGCGCCAGCGCGTGGCCATTGCCCGCGCGCTGATCCTGCGGCCGCGCATCCTGGTCCTCGACGAGGCCACCTCGGCGCTGGATGTGACGGTACAGGCGCAGATCCTGGCGCTGCTGCAGGAATTACAGCAGCAGTTGGGCCTGACGTATTTATTCATCTCCCACGATCTCGCCATCGTGCGCCAGATTTCCCATAGCGTTTCCGTGCTGTACAAAGGCCGCCAGGTGGATGCCGGCGCCGTTGGGCGCATCTTCAGCCAGCCCGGCGACGCGTACACCCGGGAATTGATCAATGCCATACCCGGCCGGCGACCTGATCATGACGTCGTACGGCTGCAACCAGGGGATACCTTATGAGCAATAGCACTATCAGCGGTAAACGATTAGGTTTTTTTACCCGGCTGCTGGATGAGGTTAATCCACGGCAACGGTATCGTCTGGCGACCGAGCAGATTGCGCATGCCGAAACCCTTGGTTTCGACACCGCCTGGGTGGCCCAACATCACTTTCATGAAGCCGAGGGCGGCCTGCCCGCGCCGCTGGTATTTCTGGCGCACGTGGCGGCGTTAACGCGCCGTATCCGCCTGGGCACCGGCGTCATCACCCTGCCGATGGAGCTGGCGCTGCGGGTGGCGGAAGATACCGCGGTGCTGGATCTCCTGGCGGACGGACGCCTGGAGATCGGCCTGGGCTCCGGCGGCACGCCGTCTTCTTTTCCGCCGTTCGGCCTGCAAAGCAGCGAGCGCGGCGCCGCTTTCGGCGCCAACCTGGCCATCCTGCTGGCGGCCTGGCGCGGGGAGGAGATCGGTGCCGGCGGCAACCGGCTGTATCCGGCCGCCCCGCACCTGGCGGGAAGGGTATGGCAGGCGACGTTTTCAGTTGACGGCGGCGCCCGCGCCGGCGCCGCCGGCGACGGCCTGATGCTCTCGCGCACCCAGCCCCGTCCCGAACATACGCCCGACATGCCGCTGGATGCCATCCAGAATCCCATTATCGACGCTTATCTGGACGCCTTGCCCGACGGCGTCGCGCCGCGCATCCTTGGTTCCCGCACCGCGTTTGCCGCCGACGACGGCGACCTGGCGCGCCGGTTGGCGGAAAAAGGGCTGCGCCGCCAGGCGGAAAACGCCCGCGCCGCCGGACAGTCCCCGCGGGGCGATCGCCTGGATGATCTTATCGCCGCCTTTGACGTCCATCTCGGCACCCCCGATCGGGTATTGGCGACGCTGCGGCAGGATACCGCCCTGGCGCGGGTGACCGATTTGGCTTTCCAGGTCCACTCCATCGACCCGCCCCATGCTGACATTTTGCGCTCGCTGGAGCTTATCGCCCAGGAGGTGGCGCCCGGACTGGGCTGGACACCCTCGGCGCAGCGCAGCGCCGAGGCGCCGGATTACCGCACCCCCACATGTTCTTCACAGGAGAGGCTATGACCGATACCCTGGCAAACGAGGATATACTCGACCACCTGGCGGAGATTGCGCCGGATTCCCCCCTGGCGGCGGCGCGTATTACCCGCGACGCGGCGACCCGTCATATTCAGGGCAGTTACCAGGCGCTGTTCACCGCCGGCGACGGCATTGATTTTTCCCTGCCGGAGCGGCTGGAGGTCGCGCGGCAGGTCGCGTTATGGCATGGCGACAGCCGCCTGGCCGACTTTTATGCGCTCCGGCAGGCCGCGCCGGCCGCCGGCAGCGCCAGGCTTGAGGCGGCGCTGGTCCATGCCCAGTTGCTCAGCCATCGTCCCGCCGCCGCCGCCGCGGAACATCTGGCGGATTTGCGGCGGGCGGGGTGGTCCCTTGACGCCATCGTGACCTTGTCGCAGCTGGTCGCGTTTGTCAGTTTCCAAAGCCGTCTGCTGCGCGGCTACCGGCTGATAAACCAGCGGCCGGTGGATACGCCGTCGGATCAGGCGGCGCCGGCGGGACGCTGGCGTACCGGGGGCACCACCCGCGGCGGGCGTACCGCTCCCCTGGCGTTTACCCAGCGGGAGCTGGGCTGGGAGCCCTGGCTCGCCGCCAAAAAATTAACCGAATTCACCCCCCAGCAGCAAAGTGTGCTGGTGAACAACGGCCATGCCGACTCCGACTATTTCCGGCTGCTGGGGCGCAACCTGCCGGTGCTTGAACAGCGAACGCTGACCGACAAAGGCATTTTTTATACTTCCGGCGGCCTGGCGCGTAAAGAGCGGGAGCTGGCCGCGGCGGTGGCCAGCAAAGTCAACGGCTGCATCTATTGCGCCTCGGTACACGCCCGCAAGGCCGGGCAGCTGTCCAAGCAGCCGGACGACATACAGCGGCTGCTGGACACCCCGCCGGGTTCGGTGCTCAGCAGCGGCCAGTCGCCGCGCTGGCAGGCAATAATTGATTTCGCCGCCGCCCTGTCCGCCACCCCGGCCGTGGCGGGGGAGCAACAGCTGGCGCGGCTGCGCGAATTGGGATTAAGCGATTTGGCGCTGCTGGATCTGGTGCAGGCCACCGCGTTTTTCGCCTGGGCCAACCGGCTGATGCTGACGCTGGGGGAACCCTTCGACGAATAACCGCGGTAAGCACAACCGCCCGCGCACTGGGGCGCGGGCGGTCCTGAGCGCCGCCGGCTAGAGCTGCAGCGCTTGGCGCACCGCGGCGAGCCCCGGCTGACCCTGGCGTGTGGTAACGCCGTCCAGCCAGCGTTCCAGCAGTTCGGGATGCTGCTTAAGCTCCGCCGCGGCCGCCTCATTGGCGGTCTGCTTATCATCCAGCACCCGTTTGATTATCCGGTTTTCCAAATCGACGTTAAACGTCAATTGAGTAAACAGCCGGCCGGTATTGGGGCATTGGGCGGCAAAATCCTTACGCGTGACGGTATTCACGGTGGCGCTGCCGTAATTCGGCCCGAAATAACGATCGCCGCCGCTCAGATAGGTCAGCTTATAGTGGGTATTCATGGCATGCGGCTCCCAGCCGAGGAACACTATCCACTGCTGCTTGCCCACCGCGCGCCCGACCTGGGCCAGCATGCCGCTTTCGCTTGATTCCACCAGCGTCCAGCCGGTCAGGTTGAAATCATGCTTATCCAGCATGTTCTTAATGTTCTGGTTGGCGGGCGCGCCGGGGGCAATACCATAAATTTTATGATCGAACCGGTCGGCATATTTTTCCAGGTCGGCAAAATCCTTTACCCCGGCCTGCGCCACATAGTCCGGCACCGCCAGGGTAAATTTAGCGCTGGCCAGGTTGGCGCCCACCACCTTGACCGCGCCGTCGCGGGTGTATTTTTCAATCACCGGCTGCTGCGCCGGCATCCAGTTGCCGAGGAACACGTCCAGTTGCCCGGTCTTCAAGCCCTGGTAAGCCAGGGCCACCGAGAGATTCTGCACCTGCTGGCGATAGCCCAGGCCCTGCAGCAGGACCCCGGCGACCGCGTTGGTGGCGGCGATATCGGACCAGCCGGGATCGGACATATTCACCGTTTGACAATCGGCCTCCCCGGCGGCGCGGGTTGGGATCGGCAGGCCCATCGCAAGCGATAGCCCCAAGGCAACAACAGCGGCGTGCACGCGCATAATCTTCCTCACAGGTAACAGTATCAGAGCGTTGAAGGCGGGCGCGGATAGCGCGCCAGCGCCTCCTGCTCGTCCAGGGATTGGTGGTTACGGATAAACCGGTGGCTGGCGTCCTGCCAGGGCTGATAATCCCAGTCGGGCGCGCCGTCCCGCCCCAGCGCCCCGGTCAGGAACAGCCTGGCGCGCTGGCTGCTTAAGATCCGCTGGTTCAGATCGGGAAGGTTCCAGCGCGCCTGTGCTTCCTGCTGAAACTGCCGCAGCTGCGGCGCAAACGCCGGCGATAACGCCAGATTGGCCAGTTCCAGGGGATCCTGGCGCAAATTGTAGAGCTGATCGGGTTCCCCCAGGGAGGCGATGAATTTCCACGGTCCGCGCCGGATCATCACCATCGGCGCCAGCGCGCCCTCCGCCAGATATTCGCCGTAAACCCCGTCCGGTCCCGCTTCGCCGCGCAGATGCGGCGCCAAGCTGCGGCCGTCCAGGGGCGCGGCCTGCTCCTCTTCCGTCAGCGGCCGGCCATGGGCCAGCTCGCGCAATGTCGGAAGCAGGTCGGCCAGCGACACATTCTGCTCAACGCGCCGGGGCGCAAAGCGGCCGGGGGCGTGGATGATCATCGGCACGCGCGACGCGCCTTCAAAAAAACTCATTTTGTACCACAGGCCGCGCTCGCCGAGCATTTCGCCATGATCGGAGATAAGGATGATAATGGTGTCGTCGGCCAGGCCGGTGGCATCCAGGGTGTCGCGCACCTCGCCGAAGCGATCGTCGACATAGGCCAGGGCGCCGTAATAGGCATGGCGCGCCCGGCGGATGTGGTCATCATCCAGCAGCCCGTCGGTCAGCTGATACATGGCGCGCAGCCGCTGCGAATGCGCGTCCGGCGGCGCGTCCCCCGCCGCCACCCTGGGCAGGTCGATATCCTGGGGGCGATAGCGATCCAGGTAACGGCGCGGGATGGCGAAGGGATCGTGGGGATGCGTGAGCGACATCATCAGCAGGAAGGGCCGCCCGTCGTCCCGCCTGGCCAAATCAAACAGCTTTTGCCGGGTGTGGAACAGGGCCTCGTCGTCAAAATCCAGCTGGTTGGTGCGGATACATTCTCCCGCGTCCAGTACCGAACTCATATTGTGATACCAGTCCAGCCGGCGTTCAGGATGACGCCAGTCCGGCGTCCAGCCGAAATCCGCCGGGTAGATATCGGTGGTCAGCCGTTCGTCAAACCCGTGCAACTGATCCGGCCCGCAAAAATGCATTTTGCCGGCCAGGTAGGTGCGATAGCCTTCCTGCCGCAGATAATGGCAGAATGTCGGACTCTCGGCGCGAAATTCCGCCGCATTATCGTATACGCCGTTACGGGAAATTAACTGGCCGGTCATCAGCGACGCGCGCGATGGCGCGCATAATGGACTATTGCAATACGCGGAGGTAAATACCACGCCTTCGCGCGCCAGTCTGTCTATATTCGGGGTTTTGCTGACATTATTTCCATAAGCGGAAAGCGCGCCGGCGGCAAGCTGATCGGCCATAAGAATAACAATATTCGGTTTTTTGCTAAGCATAGTTAAATTTCGCTTTAAATAAATTTACAGCTCAATGTTATTTTTATCGCACAAATATATTTTGCTGTGAACCGGTTAATTTCTTATCGGTCTATAAGGGGACGTTATGGCAAACAATTTCCGGCTGCCGCCGTTACAGGCGCTGACTGTTTTTGAAGCGGCGGCGCGTCATCTTAATTTTACCGCCGCCTCGAAGGAATTAGGTTCGTCACAGCCGGCGGTAAGCCAGCGCATCAATTTATTGGAAAATCAATTAGGCGCCACGCTGTTCGAACGGCGCCACCGCGGCGTGGCCCTGACCGACACCGGAGAGCAGCTTTACCAGATCGTGCGCGCCAGCCTGCAGGAGATCAGCCAGCAAATAGAAAAAATCCAGCTGAAAAAACAACGGGATGTGCTGCGCATCGATACGGACATGGGTTTTGCCAGCTACTGGCTGCTGCCGCGCCTGGACCAGTTGCAACAGCTGATCCCCAATGTCGATGTGCAGATATCCACCTCGCCCAACGAGTTCTCCCTGCGCGACAGCAGCGCCCATCTGGGCATCTCGTTTGGCGACGGCCAGATCCCCGGCTGCCACAGCGATATGCTGTTTCCGGAACTGGTGGTGCCGGTATGCAGCCCACTGTTTTTCCAGCAGTTCGGCAGGCCGGCTGCGGCCCGGGACCTGCTGGCGCTGGCGCTGCTCAACCTGCCCGATACCCTGCCCCGGCGCTGGCTGAGCTGGCAGGATTGGTTTCGCGGCCAGGGCGTGGAGCCGGACGACGGCGTGACCTCCCTGACCTTCAACGCCTATTCGCTGGTCATCCAGGCGGCGCTGAAAAGCCAGGGCGTGGCGCTGGGCTGGAAGCCGCTGGTGGATCAATTCCTGGATAGCGGCGAACTGATCGTCTGCGGGCCGCAATTAAAAACCGGGCGCGGTTATTATTTAATTCAGCCGGAGCGGGGAAATAATCGCCTGCTTTACCAGAAAGTTAAAAAATGGTTAATCCGTGAATCGTTCAGTTTTAAACAGCATGAGGAAAATAACGCCCATTACGGTCAATTGGTTTAAACCATTTAGTTATAACTCAGACGATAATATTTTATTGCGCCGTTCTTTTTTCTTATAGCCTGTGCTTATGGTTGGGACATGGCAAAAAAATAAAATCTGATGAATGAAACGCTGATAAAAATTGACGGGCTGTATAAAATATTCGGCGACGGCGACCGGCATGCCCTGTCGCGTTTGCAACAGGGCATGGACCCTGCCGACATATTTACCCAATTTGGCTGCTCGGTGGCGTTAAACAATATTTCGCTGGATATTTATCGCGGCGAGATCTTTGTCATCGTCGGCTTATCCGGCTCCGGCAAATCCACCCTTCTGCGTACCCTCAATCGCCTGATAACACCCAGCGCCGGCGAGGTGTTTTTCAGCGGACAACCGCTATCGGGGCTATCGGCAACCGCGCTTATCCAGCTGCGCCGGCATGAAATGGGCATGGTGTTCCAGTCTTTCGCCCTGCTGCCGAGACGCAGCGTATTGGATAACGCCGCCTTCGGGCTGGAGCTGGCCGGTGTCGGCACGGCGCAGCGCCATAAGCAGGCGCTGGCGGTATTGGCGCAGGTGGGGCTGGCGCAGGTGGCGGGACAACTGCCGCATCAGCTGTCCGGCGGCATGCAGCAGCGGGTCGGCCTGGCGCGCGCGCTGGTGGTCAATCCCACGCTGCTGTTGATGGACGAGGCGTTTTCCGCGCTCGATCCCACCAACCGCCGCGAAATGCAGGAACTGCTGCTGCGCCTGCAGGCCGGCCAGCGGCGAACGGTCATTTTTGTCACTCACGATATCGAGGAGGCGCTGCGTATCGGCAGCCGCATTGCCATTATGCAGCAGGGCCGGGTCATCCAGATCGGCACCGCCGAGCAAATCGTCAATGCGCCGGCAAACGCCTACGTGCGCCGTTTTTTCTCCGGCGTCGATACATCGCGTTTCGTCCTGGCCGAAGATTATGCCGGCGCGTTCAGCGGCCAGTCACCCGCGCACCGGGAGTCCCGCCCATGACCGGAACGGTTGATTTCAGCGCGCAGATCGACGCGGGCGTGCGTTACCTGCTGGAACACTGCGGCGGATTTTTTGACGCGGTGGCCAAGGTGATCGACACGGTTGCCGGCGCCCTTGAGCTGGGCCTGGGCTGGCTTTCGCCCTGGGGGTTGGCCGTGATTGCGGTGGGATTGAGCCTGTGGCGCGTCGGCAAGGGGTTCGCCGTGTTCAGCGCCCTGGCGATGCTGTATATCATTTATAGCGGCTACAGCGAACATGCCGTGGTCACGCTTGCGCTCACCCTGGCGTCAACGTTATTCAGCCTGCTGGCCGGCATTCCCCTGGGGATTATGATAGCCCGGCGGCACCGGGCGGGCCAGCTTGTCAGGCCGATGCTGGACTTTATGCAAACCATGCCCGCCTTCGTCTACCTGATCCCCGCCACGATCCTGTTTGGCCTCGGCCGTCCGCCGGGCATTTTCGCCACCGTACTGTTCGCCATGCCGCCGGTGGTCCGCTTAACCGATTTGGGCATCCGTCAGGTGGACAAAAGCCTGGTGGAAGCCGGCCTGGCGTTTGGCTGCACCCGCCGGCAGCTATTATGGAAGGTACAGTTGCCCAATGCGCTGCCGGCCATTATGGCCGGGGTAAACCAAACCATCATGATGGCGATGTCGATGGTGATTATCGCCTCCATGGTCGGCGCCGGCGGTCTTGGCAACGATATATTGACCAGCATCCAGCAGCTGGACATCGGCCAGGGGCTGCAAAGCGGCATGGCGGTGGTGCTGATGGCCATGCTGTTGGACCGGCTCTCGGCGAGCCTGGTGCGGGAGCCTGGAGTTAAATAATAAGCATATTATTAATCATGGTTACTATTAGCTAAATAACGATATGCTTTTTTTACTTAATCAACGTTGGGCAAATTGACAATGTTTTATGGTGGTTATGCCCAGGCTGTGCGGCGAGTAAAGGGTTATTATGCTGTGATAGGTAATATCTATATCAAAAAAAACACTTTGTTTATTTTGTCATGATAATGCAAAGTAAGCGGCGTACGGGCACAGGCAAAAACGGATTGTCCGGTTAATTTAAGATAAGTTAACTTTAAGGCGGCGGTATTCGGATAAGTTTTGCTACTGCCGTATTGTCGCGACAATTGTTATACAAATGATAAATATTATCTTGACAAGTGTTATTTACAGTAAGGCAATAACGGCACGGACAATGACTTCTTGCCGCGCGCGGTGCTGGCCCGGGTAAAATGTATTATACCAATTTCGATCTGGCTGGCTGCCACGCGGGGCATCAGAGACGAGCAGTACTGATGCTGGCCAGGCTCTTTTTGACCGCGGATTTGACTTAAGCAGCGCTCATCACCGGCCGGAAGGTAGCTTGATACGGCCATTGGGTTAAACCCTTAAATAAAAAAAGGGTTTTGTGATGGCTCTCAACTTTTAAATCTGTATGACAAGTTAAGGTAGCGTACCGCGCGGCATAGCGCTCTATGATAGGTAGATTCCTACTTTAATGAAAAGTTCACAATCTTCGTGACGATTTTGCTGCTACTATCCTGCGAAATCGGTCCACAGGGTGATATTTAAATTAGCATTGCGCGTTCTCTGAGCTTTTATTTTTAAATTATAAATGCTGGTTAGCTCAGGACATCAGCCATCAAAAGGTTGAGTCCTTTTTATAAACTCGAGAGTATTTGGTAAGGAAAAACAGGAATGAAGAAGATAGCATTGGCCGTTTTAGCGACATTGATTGCCCCAGCTCTGCACGCCGCGGAAATTTATAACAAAGACGGCAACAAGCTGGATCTGTACGGCAGCGTGCGCGCCCGCCACTATTTTAGTGACAATAAGACCATTGACGGCGACCAAAGTTACATGCGTTTTGGCTTCAAAGGCCAGACCCAGATTAACGACACCCTGACCGGTTACGGCCAATGGGAATACAATGTTCAGGCCAACCATACTGAAGGCGGCACCGACGCGCTGACCGGCACCAAAACCCGTTTGGGCTTTGCCGGCTTGAAACTGAAAGACTACGGCTCAATCGACTACGGCCGCAACTGGGGCATCGCTTATGATGTCGCGGCGATAACCGATACCGCGCCAATCTTCGATGACCTGACCTACAGCGCCGCCGACGTGTTTATGGGCGGCCGTACCACCGGCGTGGCCACTTATCGCAACAACAACTTCTTCGGCCTGGTCGACGGTCTGAAATTTGGCTTGCAATACCAGGGCGCCAACGACGAAAATTCCGGTAACGCCCGTGCCGCCAACAAATCCAACGGCGACGGTTACGGCGCATCGGCGTCTTATACCTTTGATTTCGGCCTGTCGGTACTCGGCACCTATGCCTCGTCCAACCGCACCCAGCCGCAAAACAGCCTGGCTCTCGGTAACGGCGACAAAGCCGACGTCTGGGCGGGCGGCTTGAAATATGACAATTCCGGCGTCTATGCCGCCGCGTTGTACGGCGAAACGCATAACTACACCCCGATCACCGGCGGCTACGCCAATAAAACCAAGAACTTCGAAGCCATCGCTTCTTATCTGTTCGATTTTGGCCTGAAACCAATGTTCGGTTACTTCCAGTCCAAGGCCAGCGATGTTGAAGGCATCGGCGATGTCGATCTGGTGAAATACTATGACGCGTCCCTGACCTATTTCTTCAACAAGAATATCAATGCGTATGTTGATTATAAAATCAACCGTCTCAGCGAAGACAATAAGCTGGGCATCGCCGACGATGACCAAGTCGGCCTGGGCTTGACCTATCAGTTCTAAGGTTTATCAAACGCAAAAAAAAGCGGCCCTGCGGCCGCTTTTTTTATGCTGTTTTTTTACGTTGAGCTTATTTATACAGCTCGGCGCTGCCGCGCAGGGTGTCATTACCGCCGGCACCGATAATACGATACGAGGTGGCGTTGGCGGCATCGGCCTTGGCGGCCAGCTGGGATTCCAGATCGGACAGGTTACTGGTGGTGGATGACGATACCACGCCGATGGAATGTTCGCCGGCGGGACGGCTGGTGACTTCCTGGGCGGCGAAGGCGCCGGCGGAAACGGTGCTGAATACGATGGCTGCGATGGCAAGTGTCAGGTTTTTCATAATGTCTGTTCTCATGGTATGAAGCATTAATGGACTGGACGTTAATTTGTTAACGTTCGATAAGTAAATGATAGACATCTTGGCGCCGCGGATCAAGTAATATTTTATCAATCATTAACTAATTATCTAAAGTACTGTAAAGACCGGTGAATATGTTGGCGTCGCCGTGTCTGTTTGTTTCCCCGGTCAGGAAACGTCATCCTTGACGCGGCTGGCCGCCTCCCGCTGCATAAATAAATCACGGCTGTCCTTTACAGCGAACAGGGCGGGGTTTAAAGTTAATCAAACGTTTGACTTATTTTATTGGAGCCACCATGCCCCCTTCTCCGGCCCCCACCGCGCGCGGCGAACAGGCGAAAGCCCAGCTGATCGCCGCCGGCATTACCTTATTTGGCGAAAAAGGCCCGCAGACCGCCACCACGCGCGAAATCGCCCAGTTGTCCGGGCAAAATATCGCGGCGATTTTTTATTATTTCGGCTCCAAGGAAGGGCTGTACCTGGCGGTCGCGCAATGGATCGCGGATTTTATCGCCCAGTCCCTGTATTCACAGGCGCAACAAATTGATGCGCTGCTGGCGCAGCCGGAGGTGGATGCCGGGCAGTGCCGGCGTTATCTGCATGAGTCCCTGCTGACCATGACCGGGCTGCTGGCCCGCAGCGAAACGCTGAATCTGAGTAAAATCATCTCGCGGGAGCAGCTCTCCCCCACCGGGGCCTACGCCATTATCCACCAGCAGGCGATTGCGCCGATGCATCAGCGCATCACCCGGCTGGTGGCAGGTTTTACCGGCTGCGATCCGCTGTCGGTCGCCACCATTGTCCACACGCATGCCCTGCTGGGGGAAGTGCTGGCGTTCCGGCTGGCGCGGGAAACCATCCTGCTGCGCACCGGATGGAGCGACCTGGGCCCGGCGCAGGTTACCCAGATCAACCAGGTGCTGACACAGCATATCGATTGGTTCCTTCATGGATTGCGGGCCGAACAGGCCGGCCACACAGGCAAAAAATCATGAATAAAAAAAGTATCGCCGCGGCCGTCATCGTTATCGCGCTGCTGGGCGCGGCGATCTATGGCGTCATGTACTACCACCGCCAGCAAAACCGGCCGTTGACCCTTTACGGCAATGTGGATATCCGCACCGTTAACCTTGGTTTCCGCGTCGGCGGCCGTCTGGCTCAGTTGGCGGTGGATGAAGGCGATGTGGTGCATCCCGGCCAGGTGCTGGCGAAACTGGACGATGCGCCCTATCGCAACGCCCTCGCGCAGGCCCAGGCCAATGTGGACAGCGCCAGGGCCAAACTGGATTTATCCCGCTCCGGGTATCGCAACGAAGAAATCGCCCAGGTGCGTTCGCAGATGGCGCAGTTGCAGGCCGCCTTCAATTATGCCGACAGTTTTTACCATCGCCAGCAGGGCGCCTGGGCCAAACGGGCCATTTCCGCCGACCAGCTGGAGGACGCGCTGACCGCCAGCAACCAGGCCAAGGCCAACCTGCAGGCGGCCAGGGATAAGCTGCAACAGTACCTGGCCGGCAACCGGCCGCAGGAGATCGCCTCCGCCGAAGCGGATCTCGCCCAGGCGCAAGCGGCGCGGGACCAGGCCGCCCTGGATGCAACCGATACCATGCTGGCGGCGCCCTCGGGCGGCACTATCCTGACCCGGGCGCAGGAGGCCGGCAGCATGCTTGGCGCCGGCGACACCGTATTTACCCTTTCCCTGACGCGGCCGGTGTGGGTGCGCGCCTATATTGATGAACGCAACCTCAATCAGGCGGTGCCCGGCACCCGGATTATCATTCGCGCCGACGGCCTGCCGGACAAGGCCTATCACGGTAAAATCGGCTTTGTCTCGCCGACGGCGGAGTTCACGCCTAAAAACGTGGAAACGCCGGAACTGCGCACCGATTTGGTGTATCGCCTGCGGATTATCGTCACCGATGCCGACGACCGGCTGCGCCAGGGCATGCCGGTGACCCTGGATTTCGCCGACGGCCAGGAGCCAACCGCGGCACAGCCCGCCGGCGGGAATGTTTATGCCCGCTAACCAGATTGTGCTGGATGCGCTGGAGAAACGCTTTGCGTCCCTGGCGAAACCGGCGGTGGCCAGCCTGACCATCACCCTGCAAAGCGGCGGGGTCACCGGGCTGGTCGGTCCGGACGGCGCGGGCAAGACCACGCTGCTGCGCATGCTGGCCGGCCTGCTGACGCCAAGCCAGGGCACCCTGCGCGTGGCCGGATTGGATCCGGTGGGCGACGACGCCGGCCTGCACGCCATCCTTGGCTATATGCCGCAGAAGTTCGGGCTGTATGAAGACCTGACGGTGATGGAAAACCTGACGCTGTACGCCAGCCTGCGCGGCATTACCGGCGAACAGCGCCGGCACACCTTCGAGCGCCTGCTGGCTTTTACCGCGCTGGCGCCCTTTACCACCCGGCTGGCGGGCAAGCTGTCGGGGGGAATGAAACAAAAACTCGGCCTGGCATGCACGCTGATAGGCCAGCCCAAGGTGCTGTTGCTCGACGAGCCGGGAGTCGGGGTGGATCCCATTTCCCGCCGCGAGCTGTGGCGCATGGTGCATGAACTGGCCGACGACGGCATGCTGATCCTGTGGAGCACCTCATACCTGGACGAAGCGGAACAGTGCCGCGAGGTGCTGCTGATGAACCAAGGGGAACTGATCTATAGCGGCGCGCCAAAAGCGTTGACGGCGACCATGGCGGGCCGCACGTGGCTGGCCCATGACGCCGCCGGCACCAACCGCCAGTTGCTGCGGCGCGCGCTGCGGCTGGAACAAATAGGCGACGGCGTCATCCAGGGCAAAGCCGTGCGCCTGATCCTGAAAAAAGACGCCGACCGGTCGGGCCTGGGCCGGGCGCTCGGCTTGTCCGATGCAAATATCGAGGAAACGGCGCCGCGTTTCGAGGATGCCTTTATCGATCTGCTGGGCGGCGGCCCGGCCACCCAACAGGCGCTGGCGGATATTATGCCGCAGGTAACCGGCGACCGGCATGAAACGGTGATCGAGGCCCGGGGGCTAACCAAGAAGTTCGGTGATTTTGCCGCGACCGATAACGTGGATTTCACGGTGACCCGGGGGGAAATTTTCGGCCTGCTGGGCCCGAACGGCGCCGGTAAATCCACCACTTTTAAAATGATGTGCGGCCTGCTGATCCCCACCGCGGGCCAGGCGCTGGTGCTGGGAATGGACTTGAAGACCAGCTCCGGCAAAGCCCGCCAGCGCCTGGGATATATGGCGCAAAAATTTTCGCTCTACGGTAATCTGACGGTGTCGCAGAACCTGCGGTTTTTCTCGGGCGTCTATGGACTGCACGGTAAGCGCCAGCGCCAGAAAATCGCGCAGATGAGCGAGGCGTTCGATTTCGGCCCCATTTTCAACCAGACGCCCGACGCGCTGCCGCTGGGGTTTAAGCAACGCCTCGCGCTGGCATGCTCGCTGATGCACGAGCCGGATATCCTGTTCCTTGATGAGCCCACCTCCGGCGTCGACCCCCTCACCCGGCGCGAGTTCTGGCTGCATATCAACGGCATGGTGGAAAAAGGCGTCACCGTGATGGTAACCACCCATTTTATGGACGAGGCGGAATATTGCGACAGGATCGGCCTGGTGTATCACGGCAAGCTGATTGCCAGCGGCACCCCGGACGAGCTGAAACAGCAAACGGCAGACCAGGAGACGCCGAATCCCACCATGGAACAGGCGTTTATCACGCTGGTGCAGAACTTTGACAAGGACGGCGGCAATGACGCGGCATAACGCAACGCGGTTCTCCTGGCGGCGGCTGCTCGCCCTGTGCGACAAGGAAACGCGCCAGATCCTGCGCGATCCCAGCAGCGGCCTGATCGCCTTTGTCATTCCCCTGATGCTGCTGTTTATCTTCGGCTACGGCATCAACCTGGATTCCAGCCGCCTGCACGTGGGCATCCTGATGGAACAGCAGAGCGAGGATGCCCGCGACCTGGCCATGGCTTTTGCCCGCTCCCCCTATATCGCCCCGACCATCAGCGATAACCGCCGCGCGCTGTTGGCGCTGATGCAGGCGGGAAAAATCCGCGGGCTGATCGTGATCCCGGTTGATTTCGACATCAATATGGACCGGACCGGCAACAGCGCGCCCATCCAGGTGATTACCGACGGCAGCGAACCCAATACCGCCAATTTCGTGCAGGGGTATGCCCAGGGGATCTGGCAAATATGGCAACAGCAGCGCGCCGAGGATCGGGGCCGCGCCTTTCATCAGCTGATCGACGTCAAGGTGCGCTATTGGTTCAATCCGGCGGCGGTCAGCCAGCATTTTATCATTCCCGGCGCCATCACCATTATCATGACGGTGATCGGGGCCATCCTGACCTCCCTGGTGATAGCGCGCGAGTGGGAGCGCGGCACCATGGAGGCGCTGCTCTCCACCCAGGTGACGCGAAGCGAACTGCTGCTGTCCAAGCTGCTGCCCTATTACGTGCTGGGAATGGTGGCGATGGCGCTGTGCATGGCGGTGGCGGTGTTTGTCATGGACGTGCCGTTCCGCGGTTCGCTGGCGGTGCTGTTCGGCATCAGCAGCCTGTTTCTCGCCAGCACCCTGGGGATGGGGCTGCTGATTTCCACCCTGACGCGCAACCAGTTCAACGCCGCGATGGTGGCGCTAAACGCGGCGTTCCTGCCCGCCGTGATGTTGTCGGGTTTTATTTTCCAGATAGACAGCATGCCCGCCGTGGTGCGCGCGGTGACCTATATCATCCCGGCGCGCTATTTTGTCAGCACGCTGCAAAGCCTGTTCCTGGCGGGTAATGTCGCCGGGATTTTAGTCGTGAATACCTTGTTCCTGGTGGCGTCCGCCGTGGGATTTATCGGCCTGACGGCCTGGAAAACCAAACGCAGGCTGGATTGAGGAAGGGTTATGTTCTATCGCTTATGGACGCTTATCGTCAAAGAACTGCAGTCGCTGCTGCGCGAGCCGCAAACGCGGGCGATCCTGATCATGCCGGTTATTCTGCAGGTGCTGCTGTTCCCGTTTGCCGCCACGCTTGAGGTGACCCATGCCACCATCGCCGTTTACAGCGAGGACAGCGGCCAGGCCTCGGTGGAGCTGACCCAGCGCTTCGCCAAGGCCAAAGCCTTTACCGCGGTGGTATGGCTGCGCAGCCCGCAGCAGATCCAAAGCACCCTGGATAACCAGCGCGCCCTGCTGGTGGTGCGTTTCCCGGCGCAATTCTCACGCGACCTGGCCGCCGGCATTCCAGCGCCGCTGCAGTTACTGCTGGACGGGCGCAACTCCAACAGCGCGCAGATAGCGGCCAACTATATCCAGCAGATTATCCGCGATTACCAACTGGAGCTGACGGCGCGGCAGGTTAAACCCAATAACAGCGAACTGGTGATACGCAACTGGTATAACCCCAACCTGGATTATAAATGGTTTGTGGTGCCGTCATTGATTGCCCTGATCACCACCATCGGCGTACTGATCGTCACCTCGCTGTCGGTGGCGCGCGAGCGGGAGCAAGGGACCCTGGATCAACTGCTGGTTTCGCCGCTGACCACCTGGCAGATTTTTGTCGGCAAAGCGGTGCCGGCGCTGGTGGTGGCCAGTATCCAGGCGTCCATCGTGCTGATTATCGGCATTTTGGGGTACCGCATTCCCTTTGCCGGCTCGCTGCTGCTGTTTTACGGCACCATGCTGATCTACGGCCTGTCGCTGGTGGGGTTCGGCCTGCTGATCTCCTCGCTTTGCTCGACGCAGCAGCAGGCGTTTATCGGCGTGTTTGTGTTTATCATGCCGGCCATCCTGCTGTCGGGTTATGTCGCGCCGGTGGAGAATATGCCGTCGTGGCTGCAAACGCTGACCTGGGTAAACCCGGTGCGGCATTTTACCGATATCATTAAAGAGATTTACCTCAAGGATGCGGATTTCGCCATTATCTGGCACAGCCTGTGGCCGTTGCTGGCGATCACCGCCACCACCGGCAGCGCGGCCTACTGGATGTTCCGCCGCAAGATTGCCTGAGCGGAGCGGTAACCGGCGGCCGACGTCACCTGCGTCAGTCCTCTTCCCCAAGCAGCACAATCTTGCCGGCAAAATGGCGGTCTTCCAGACGCCGGTGCGCCCCGGCTATCCCTAAGACCGCCATCGACGCCCCCTGGCCCTTATTTGCCCGTGCCGGCGGCGGATTCCACCTTCGGCCGGCCGCTGCCGCCGCCGTTATCATAGCCGGAAATGGTTTTGCCCTGCGTTTCGCGCCCGAAGCTGACCAGAATACTGATCAGAATAGCCACGGTGCCTGCCACCATGGCCATGGCCAGGCCGTAGTTATTGCCGTGCGCTTCGGCGATACGGGACTGCAGCGTGGCGTTCACCGAGGCAATCAGGTTGCCCAACTGGTACACAAAGCCCGGCAGCACCGCCCGCGAATTGGCGGGCACCAGCTCCGTCAGGTAGGTAGGCACCACGCCCCAGGCGCCCTGCACCATAAACTGCATCAGAAACGCGCCCAGGCCTATCAGCACCGACCCGCTGGCGAACGCCCACAGCGGCAGCACCGGCAGGGCCAGCAGGGAGGCGATGATCATCGCTTTTTTACGCCCTATTTTTTCCGACAGGGAGCCGAAACAGATGCCGCCCAGCATGGCGGCGATATTGTAGCCGATGGCGATGATGCTGACGGTATGGGGAGCAAAGCCGTGCTGCACTTTCAGAAAGGTGGGATAAAGATCCTGGGTGCCGTGGCTGAAAAAGTTAAAGCAGGCCATCAGCACCACCATATAGAGGCAGAGCTTCCAATGGGCGCGGATAATGGGCAGCAGCGCCACGCTCTCCTTGCGTTCCCTGGCCGCCAGCCATACCGGCGATTCCGGCACCTTGAAGTAAATATAGGGCAGCAACAGCACCGGCAGCGCCCCGATCAGGAACATGCCGCGCCAGCCGACGCTCTCGAAAAACAGGCCGAAAATAATCGCCGCCAGCAGGTAACCGGCGGGATATCCCGCCTGGAAGATGCCCGACATCAGGCCGCGGGACCTGTCGGGGATGGTTTCCATCGCCAGTGACGAGGCCACGCCCCAGATGCCCCCCATCGCCACGCCGTATACCACCCGGAAGGCAATAAAAAGCGCCAGCGTCGGCGACCAGGCCGACAGCAATTCAAACAGCGAGAACATCAGCACGTTGATCATGAGAATCGGCCGGCGGCCATACTTCTCGGCCAGGCGGCCAAACAGCAACGCCCCCAACGGACGCACCGCCAGGGTCAGCATAATCGAGATGGAAACGCTGGCGATATCGGTTTTAAACCACGCGGCCAGATCGCTTAGCACAAATACCAGGATAAAAAAGTCGAAGGCGTCCAGCATCCAGCAGGCAAAACAGGCGAATGCCACGTTGCGCTGTGTAGGGGTCCAGTTAAACATAAGTCATTGTCCTATCTTTGAATCGGTCACCTTTACGGTGGCACCGGAAAAAATAAGCCAGGCCTGGGTATGCCGCCGGGGGGTTCCCCGCTACCCGGATGAGAACAGAGCGGAATAATATGTTTTTAAATTGTTAACTATTTGTTTATAGCACGTAATACTCTTACTTTTATTGTGGATTTGTATCATTTATCAAGATTATGTAAACAGTCATTGCCTCGGGCGCCCCGCGCCATACTCCATAGGCGCCTGCCCGCCGGCGGCCGCATTTTGTCCACCGTCCCGCCCCTTATTCAGCGTTATACTGCCGGTATGGTTTATTTCCGGCGCACGCTTGGCATGGCGCGGCCGGCCCGGTGATGGGAAAGGAACATGGTAAGGATTGACGATTTGGCGTTGTTTGTCCGCTCGGCGGCGCTCGGCAGCTTTTCGAACGCGGCGCGGGAGGCGGATCTGTTGCCGGCCCAGGTCAGCGCGGCGATCAAGCGCCTGGAGCGGGAGCTGAACATCCGTTTGTTTGCCCGTTCCACCCGCAGCCTGCGCCTGACGGCCGAAGGGGAGCAGTATCTGCCTTATGCCCGCGCAGCGCTGCGCAGCCTGCGCGAGGGGCAGGACCTGCTGCATCAGGAGCCGGCCGGCCTGCACGGTATGCTGCAAATCGCCGCCCCGTCCGATTTGGGACGTAACGTGCTGCTGCCCTGGATCACCCAATTTCGTCATGATCATCCCAACCTGCAGGTGCGGCTTTATTTATCCGATCAGGTGACCGATATCTTCAAGGATCCGGTGGATGTGGCCTTCCGCTACGGCATTATGGACGACGCCAGCTACGTCGCCCTGCCGCTCGCGGCGGAAAACCGGCGGGTGGTGGTGGCGTCGCCGGCGTATCTGGCGCGCCGCGGCCGGCCTTCGACCCCGGCCGATCTGGCCGGACATGATTGCCTGACGTTTGTGCTGCACGGCCGTGTGTATGATAAGTGGCGTTTTTATCCGCACGGCCAGCCGCAGGCGGTGGGCGTAAGCGGCACCCTGACCAGCGACGACGCGGAAGTGGTGCGCCGCCTGGCCATTGCCGGCGAGGGGATCGCCTATAAGTCCTGGCTGGAGGTATGCCATGACGTGCGCGCGGGCAGGCTTGAGGTGGTGCTGAAAGGCTATGGCGGCGATCGCGTGCCGTTGCATCTTATCTGCCCGCACCGTCGGCAATTTTCGCCGGCGGTACGCCAGCTGTACGAGCGGCTGAAGCTCGGCTGCGGGGAACTGCAGCGGGAGTATGCCGCCCTGCTTGACGGCGCGGCGCCGGAAAATCCGGCCGCGGCCGATCCCAAAGGCCGGGAAGACGCAGCGGACGTAGCCCCGTGCCGGGACAGCTCAGCCTAGCAGGCGCGCGGCGGCGATCAGCGCCTGTCCCAGCGCCAGTCCGCCGTCGCCGGCCGGCAGCCGGGAGGGAACCAGTACCCGCAGGCCCTGCAGTTCCCGCACCAGCAGTTCGCGAAACAGCCGGTTATGCAGCACGCCGCCGGACAGGACCACCGTGCCGATGCCATGGCGCGCCGCCGCCTGCCGGGCCAGCGCGGCGAATCCCCGCGCCAGGGCCAGGTGGAAGCCATAGGCCCGTTCGGCCGGGCCGGCGCGCCAGGCCAGCCATTGACGCCAGAAGGTCGCCATATCCAGCCGGTTATCCAGCACGGGTAGCGATACGGGCAAAGTCACCGCCGGCTCCCCTCCCTGCCCGGCGCCGCGCCACGCCAGCGCCTCCAGCCGGCAGGCCGCCTCCCCTTCCCAGCTGGTTTCGCCGGCACACACCCCGAGCGCCGCGGCCACCGCGTCAAATAACCGGCCGGTGGAAGACGCCGGCGGCGCGTTGATCCCGCGCGCCACCGCCCTGGCCAGCAGCTCGCCCGCGCCCGCGGGAATATGCCCGGCTTCCGGCAGGCCGCGCCAGTCGGGCACAAAGCGCAGCCACTGCGCCAGCAGGTTGCGCCAGGGCTGGCGCGCCGCCAGATCGCCGCCGGGCAGGGCGACGGCGGGCAGGCCGCCCAGCCACCGGGATTCGCGGTAGTCCACGAGAAGGCATTCTCCCCCCCACAGGGCGCCGCCCTCATGCCCGCTGTCCGCCAGGCCGTCCCCGCGCCTGTCGTCATCCGGCGGTATGTCCCGCGTCGGAATGTCGTGCCGCCGCGCGCCGCCGTAGCCCAGTCCGTCCATGGCCAGGCCGATTACCGGCCCGCCGTCGAGCGGCCAGCCGTGTTCACCCAGGCAGGCCGCCAGATGGGCGTGATGATGCAGGATGGTTAGGCAGGGTAAGCCGCATTCGGTCGCCAGCGCCGCGCCCCAGCGCCGGCTGAGGTAGCCGGGATGGGCGTCCACCGCCACCGCCCGCGGCGTAAAATCCCAGATGGCGTGAAACAGCGCCAGCGCCTGCTGCCGCTGACGCTGGATGCCTTCATCCGCCAGATCGCCCAGATGCTGGCTGAGCACCGCCTGTCCGTCGCGCAGCAGGCAGAAGGTGTTTTTTAAATCCGCCCCCATGGCCAGTATGGCCGGCGCCAGGGCAAATCCGGGAGGCAGCGCGATGGCGTCGGGCACATAGCCGCGGGAACGGCGCAGCATCTCCACCCCCCCGGCGCTGAGGCGCACCAGGGAATCATCGGCGCGCTGGACGATATCGCGATCGTGTAATAGCCAGGCGTCGGCGATGGCGGCCAGCTCATCCAGCGCCTGGCGGTTATCCAGCGCCGGCGGCCGGCCGTTAAGATTGCCGGAGGTCATGACCAGCGGCCGTCCGGCGCGACGCAGCAACAGATGTTGCAGCGGACTGGCCGGCAGCATCACGCCGATTTCATGCAAGCCGGGCGCAATACCGGCGCACAGCGCCAGCGGCGCCTGCGCGCCTATCGCACCGGGCGCCGGGGCGCCGCCGTCACCGGACGCCCGATCGGCCGGCGCGCCGGCAGCGGAGGCGGCAAGCCCGGGGGCAACGTCCGCGCCGTAGGCGACCGCCGTCGCACAGGGCGGCAACGGCACCAGCACAATGGGCGCGGCGGCGGATTGCAGCAACGCCACCAGCGCCGGGTCGGCATGCCCGAGGCAGCGGCGCAGCCAGTCGCTGTCCGGCATCATTACCGCCAGCGGTTTGGACGGCCGCCGTTTACGCGCGCGCAGCCGCGCCACCGCCGCCGGGTTGGTGGCGTCGCAGGCCAGGTGAAAACCGCCCAAGCCTTTCACCGCCACGATTTCCCCGGCCAGCAGCCTGCGCGCCGCCTCGGTAATGGCGTCATCGGCAGCGGCCAGCCGCCCGCCGTGGCGGTCCGCCAGCCAGGCCTGCGGCCCGCAGGCGGGACAGGCGTTCGGCTGGGCATGAAAACGCCGGTCGGCGGGGTTGTGGTATTCAGCCAGGCAATCAGGGCATTGGGGAAACGCAGCCATGGCGGTATTGGGCCGATCGTAGGGCATGCGGCGGATCAGGGTAAAACGCGGCCCGCAGTGGGTGCAGTTGATAAAAGGATAGCCGAAACGGCGATTGGCGGGATCAAACAGCTCGGCCAGGCAGTCGCCGCAGGTGGCCGCGTCCGGCACTACCTGGGTTTTCATCGCGCCGCCGCGGCTTTCGATAATGGTAAACGACGACGGCGGGCGCGCCCACTGCCAGGGCAGGATATCGATTTCGTCGATGGTCGCAAGCGTAGGGCAGTCCCGGCGCAGCTGGGCGATAAACCGCCCGGCATCGTGGCCCCACAGGCGCACCTCTACGCCGTCGGCGTTATTGCCGACGTCGCCGGTCAATCCCAGGCGGTGGGCCACCTGCCAGACCGTGGGCCGAAACCCCACCCCCTGGACCTTGCCGGTGATGCGTAACAATACGCCGTTGTGCGCCATCGTCTTCTCCGCTAGCAAATCCTCGGCAGGGGTTCGTCATGGGGCAGATCGAGCAAACGGCTAACGCCGTACAGCCCGCGCAGCCGGACCTGTTTATCCCCGGTCACCTCGCCGATGACCGCGGCGTCGCGTCCCAGCGGGTGCGCGCGCAGCGCCCGCAGCACCTGCTGCTCCGCCGCCGCGTCCACTATCAGCACCAGCTTGCCTTCATTGGCGAAATTCAGCGGCTCCAGCCCCAGCAGTTCGCACAGTCCGCGCACCGTGGTTTTTACCGGCAGCGCCGCCTCGTTAATGCTCATGCCGCACAGGCTGCCGCGGGCGAACTCATGCAGGATGGCGGTCACGCCGCCGCGCGTGGCGTCGCGCAGGGTACGCACGCCGCCGATATCGCGCAGGGCGGCGATAAGCGGCGCCAGCACCGCGCAGTCGCTGACCAGATCCGCCTCCATGCCGAGGTGCTCGCGCAGGTTAAGGATCGTGGCGCCGTGATCCCCCAGCGTACCGCTGACCAGGATGCGATCGCCGGCGCGGATACGGGACGCGCCCCAGTCGATGCCGGTCGGGATCACGCCCAGCCCGGCGGTATTGATAAACAATTTATCCACCGCGCCGCGCGGCACCACCTTGGTGTCGCCGGTCACAATCTGGATGCCGGCGTCGCGGGCGGTGGCGGCCATCGACCGCACCACCCGTTCCAGGATCTCCAGCGGCAGTCCTTCCTCAAGGATAAAACCGCAGGAAAGCCAGCGCGGGGTGGCGCCGCTGACCGCCAGATCGTTGGCGGTGCCGCACACCGCCAGCTTGCCGATATCGCCGCCGGGGAAAAACAGCGGGTCGACCACATAGCTGTCGGTGGTAAAGGCCAGCCGGTCGCCCAGGGCGGTCATTTCGCTCAGCTGCAAGCGGGCCTGGTCTTCCCCGGTGCACAGCAGCGGGTTGTCGAAGGCGCTGAGGAATACTCCGCTTATCAGCGCCTGCATGGCGCCGCCGCCGTTGCCATGCGCCAGCGTAATCTGTTTGTTCATGCCTCACTCCGGCGATATTGATACCAGGCGGCGCAAGCCCCCTCCGATGAAACCATCAGCGCGCCGAAGGCGTTTTCCGGCGTGCAGACGCCGCCGAACAGCGGGCAGTCCGCCGGCTTGCAGCGCCCGGTCAGCACCGCGCCGCAGCGGGCGCGCGGGTCATCCGCCACGGGTTGCTGGGCGGGATGGAACCGCAGCTCCGCGTCAAACGCCATCCAGTCCGGACGCAGGCTGACGCGGGAATCGTCGATAACCCCCAGGCCGCGCCATTCGCTGGCGCCCGCGGTGATGAACACCTCGTCCATGGCGCGCTGCGCCAGGCCGTTACCCTGCCCCGGCACCACGCGCCGGTATTGGTTTTCCACCGTGCAGCGCCCCGCGGCGTACTGTTCGATCAGCATCAGCAGGCCCTGCAGGATGTCCCCCGGTTCGAAGCCGGTGACCACCACCGGCTTATGGCAAACATCGCTGATATAAGCAAAAGGCTGTTCGCCTATCACCATGCTGACATGGCCGGGGGCGATAAAACCGTCGATGCGCACATCCGGCTGCACCAGCAGGCTTTTCAGCGTCGGCATCAGGGTGATGTGCTGGCAGAACAGGAAAAAGTTCTCCACGCCGTCGGCGCGCGCCTGCTGCAGGGTGACGGCGCTGGCGGGCATGGTGGTTTCAAACCCGATGCCGAAAAACACCACCTGCCGGTCGGGGTTCGCCCGGGCAATGGCCAGCGCGTCAAGAGGCGACCAGACCATACGCACGTCGGCGCCCCGCTGGCGGGCGGTCAGCAGCGACCCGTTGCGGCCGGGCACGCGCATGGCGTCGCCGAAGGTGCAAAAAATCACCCCGGGCCGCTGGGCGATTTCCAGGCAGGCGTCGATGCGCCCCGCCGGCAGCACGCAAACCGGACAGCCCGGACCGTGAATAAATTCCAGCGACGGCGGCAGTAATTTATCGAGACCAAATTTAAAAATGGCATGGGTATGGCCGCCGCACACTTCCATGATCTGCAGGGGGCGCGCCGGCGTATAGCCGGTAAAAGGCATGCGCTCGGCGATGCGGGTGACCAGGCCGCGCACCAGCTCGGGCTGGCGGTATTCGTCAACGAACCGCATCGGGCTCACCTCCGCGCAGGAAATAACCGACGTCGGGCTCCACCTCGCCCATGGCCTGAAGCGCCTCCAGGGTTTCCCGCGCCTCATGCTCGTCGAGCAGGCTCATGGCAAACCCGACATGCACCAGGATCCATTGACCCGGCAACGCGGCCATGGCGGCCTCGTCGGCGCAAACCAGCCGCACGTTAACCCGGCGTCTAACACCGCACACATCGACCCAGGCGTTGCCCGGGCTGTCGTTATCCAGCGCCATCACCTGGCCGGGAATGCCTATGCACATGACTGTGCCTCCGCGTCCGCCGCTGTCCGGCCGCCGGCCAGCTGATCCGTCAGCCAGCCCAGCCAGGCGTCCATGCCCGCGCCGGTGGTGGCCGACACCATCAGCACCGCAATCGCCGGATTCACCCGGCGGGCATTGGCGATACAGATATCGACGTCAAACGTCACCCAGGGCAGCAAATCGGTTTTATTGAGGATCATTAGCCCGGCGGCGGCGAACATATGGGGATATTTCAGCGGCTTGTCCTCTCCTTCGGTGACCGACAGCACCACCACTTTCAACCGCTCGCCCAGATCAAAACCGGCCGGGCACACCAGGTTGCCGACGTTTTCGATAAACAGCAGGCTGCTCTCCGGCGGCGCCAGCCGTTGGGCGGCGTCATGGATCATTTGCGCGTCGAGATGACAGCCTTTGCCGGTATTGACCTGAATGGCCGGGACGCCGGTGGCGCGGATGCGGTCGGCGTCATTGGTGGTTTGCTGATCGCCTTCGATCACCGCGCAGCTGACCCGGTCCCGCAGCCGCAGCAGCGTTTCGGTCAGCAGGGTGGTCTTACCCGATCCGGGGCTGGAAACCAGGTTCAGCGCCAGGATATTCATCGCCTGGAAATGCGCCCGGTTGCGTGCCGCCAGCCGGTTGTTTTTATCCAGCACGTCAATCTCGATTTCCACCATGCGGCGCTGGCTAAGGCCTGTCGCATGGGTACCCGCCGGGCCCTGGCCGTAATCAAGATCCCCCTGGGGGCCTGACTGCGGAATAAACGCCGAACCGCCGGTATCCCCGGCGGGATAAGCGGCACGTCCGGCGCCGCTGCCGGCATTTCCGTCGCGATCCATAACGCGCCCGGCGGCCGGCGGCGGCATGTGCCCCGGCGCCACGCTGTAGTAATGATTATGCACGTCGCCGTGATAGTGATGATGGATTATCGTCGCAGGCGCGGCGGCGGTCAGGCTGATGCGGCGCGGCGAAGCGGCGTGGGCGGCGTCATGATGGCTGTGGCCATGGTCATGATGAGGGTGATCGTGATCGGCATGGCTATGGTCATGATGAGCGTGGTCGTGATCGGCATGGCTGTGGTGATGATGAGAGTGGCGATCATCATCACCCTCGATATGACGTTCGCCTTCGGCACAACCGCAGGTACTGCACATGGCAAGTCTCCTAACATCGTGAATAGGCCCAGTATAACGTTACGCCACTTCCAGTCGTTTGATCTGGATGTGGTCATGGGCGTCTGTTTGCAGCTGATGCCCGCCGCACAGCGGACAGACCAGCAGCGGCGCGTCGGGCAGCATGACGTGGCGCAGGCAGCGCTCGCACCAGGCCTCGGCCGGCTGCTGCTCGAGATGCAGCACGCATCCCTCGGCCGCGGTGCCCCGGCACACCATATCGAAACAAAAATGCAGGGATTCCGCCTCCACGCAGGAGAAGGCGCCGATGGACAGCCAAACGCCGGTTACGCGCCGCGCGCCGTTTAACCGCGCCTGCTGCTCCAGGATTTCCAGCGTGTTCTGCGCCAGTGTTAATTCATGCATTAATGGCTCCGCTTAAGGTCGGGTGAGCGCCCGGTCAAGACTTCGCGCGCGACGCTGGCCGCGGCCAGGCCGGAGCGGCGGTCCCGCGGGCGTTTCCGGACGCGGGGACCGTGGCAGTGCTTATCATGCGCATGCAAGGGGGATGCCAGGTCTGGCGCGCCGGCACGAATAATTTAAACTTAAAAATCAAAGGACTGACGCCAGCCCCGGCGGCGCTGTTCCCTTCACGGCCCCCGGCGCCGGCACGTCGTCACTTATGACGACACTCCCGCGGCCGCCGGGGTCGACACTTATGACGATATTACCCTCGCCCGCGCCTTTTTTCCTTGATCACCCTCCCACCGATGCCCGCGCCACGGGCCTTGCCGGCTATAACCCTACCGCTGGCATGGAATATGCTTTAGTCGCGGGCATCGATTAAGCATGCAGCCTGACTGTCATCCGTTTCTCCTGGAGGAGAGGGTTATGAACCGCTTTGTTATCGCGGAACCACAGCTTTGCATTGGCTGTAACACCTGTATGGCCGCTTGTACCCAGGTGCATAAGGCCGTGGGGTTGCAGTCGCACCCCCGGCTTTACGTAACCCGTACCGGCGAGCATACCGCGCCGTTGCTGTGCCGCCATTGTGAAGACGCGCCCTGCGCCCGCGTCTGCCCCGTCAACGCCATAACCCATGGTCCTGACGCCATCGAGCTCAATGAAAGCCTGTGCATCGGCTGCAAACTGTGCGGACTGGCCTGTCCCTTCGGCGCCATCACGCCCTCGGGCAGTACGCCGGTGAATATCCCCACGTTGTTCGAGAATTTTATTCCCTCGCGGCAACTGGCCGATGTGCCGGAAAGCCCGCAGAACATGAATCCGTTCCTGGCCTGGAACGCCGGGGTCCGGAGCGTGGCGGTGAAATGCGACCTGTGCGATTTCCATCCCGACGGCCCGCAGTGCGTCAAGGTCTGCCCGACCGACGCGCTGGTGCTGGTGGATGACGGCGCGGTGGAACAGGCCAGCCGGCGCAGGCGCAACTATGCGGCGCGCTGGCTGTCGTCGGATCTGGATTTTCTTTCCCCCCCTACACCGGAGCAGGAATAAACATGGGCCCCTTTCAATTACTCAGCGGTTCGCTCGGGCTGTACGTTATCGGCGGCATCCTGTCGCTGTTGCTGGCGCGCCGGGAAGCGCTGGCGATATGGGTCGCCGGTCTGACGGCGATGGCCGGCGGGGTGCTGGGCGGACTTGCCGCCGTCCCGGTATTGCTGAGCGGCGAGACGCTGACCTGGGCCGCCGCCGGCCCCTTTCCCTTTGCCGCCTTCAGCGTGCGCCTGGACGGGCTGGCGGCCTTTATGCTGCTGGTGATTTCGCTGCTGGTGACGGTGTGCGCCCTCTACTCCATCGCTTATGTGCGCGAATATATCGGCCGCGGCGCGGCGGCGATGGGCTTCTTTATGAACCTGTTTATCGCCTCGATGGCCACGCTTGTGGTGATGGACAACGCCTTCTGGTTCATCATCTTCTTCGAAATGATGTCGCTGGCGTCCTGGTTCCTGGTGATTGCCGATCAGGACGAAGAATCCGTTAACGCCGGGCTGCTGTACTTCTTTATCGCCCACGCCGGGTCGGTACTGATCATGGTGTCGTTCTTCCTGATGTGGCGCCAGAGCGGCAGCCTGGAGTTTGCGTCGTTCCGCGGGCTGTCGCTGTCGCCCGCCGGCGCCTCGGCGGTGTTCCTGCTGGCGTTTTTCGGTTTCGGCGCCAAGGCCGGCATGCTGCCGCTGCACAGCTGGCTGCCGCGTGCGCATCCCGCCGCGCCGTCGCACGCCTCGGCGCTGATGTCCGGCGTCATGGTGAAAATCGGCATTTTCGGCATTATTAAGGTCGGCATCGACCTGCTGGGCGCCAGCCAGCTGTGGTGGGGCATCCTGGTATTGGCCTTCGGCGCGGTGTCCTCGGTGCTCGGGGTGCTGTACGCGCTGGCGGAGCATGATATCAAGCGCCTGCTGGCGTGGCATACGGTGGAAAACATCGGCATCATCCTGATGGGGGTGGGCGTCGGCATGGTGGGCATTGCCGCCCATCATCCGGTGCTGGCCGCGCTCGGGCTGCTCGGCGCGCTGTATCATTTACTTAACCACGCGGTCTTCAAAGGATTGCTGTTCCTCGGCGCCGGCGCCATTATCTGGCGCGTGCACAGCCGCGATATGGAAAAAATGGGGGGCCTTGGCCGCCTGATGCCCCTTACCGCGATGGCGTTTCTTATCGGCTGTATGGCCATCTCCGCGCTGCCGCCGCTCAACGGTTTTGTCAGCGAGTGGTACACCTATCAATCCCTGTTCACCATGAGCCATGACGGCGGTTTTATCATGCGCCTGAGCGGTCCTGTGGCGATGGTGATGCTGGCCATTACCGGCGCGCTGGCGGCGATGTGCTTTGTCAAGGTCTACGGCATCAGCTTTTGCGGCGCGGCCAGGAGCGATAAAGCCGCCCAGGCCCGCGAGGTGCCCTGGCAGATGACCACGGCCATGCTGCTGCTGGCGCTGTCGTGCGTACTGCTTGGCGCCGGCGCGTCCCTGGTGGCCCCGGTGCTGGCGAACGTCGCCGCCGGGCTGAGCCATACCCATGATTTTACCGTGGTCCAGGGGACGCTGCTGGTGCCGCAGCAGGCCGGCCAGGCCATGATGTCGCCGCTGATGATGTTTATCCTGCTGCTGGCCCTGCCGCTGATCCCGCTGGCGATTTACCTGCTGCGCAAAGGCGCCCAGCCGGGCTATCGCCGCGGCGGCGATCCCTGGGCCTGCGGTTATGCCTGGGAACCGCTGATGGCCATGTCGGCCGGCAGCTTTACCCAGCCGCTGCGCGTGATGTTCGCCACCCTTTACGGGCTCAGGCGCCGGCTCGACCCGTCGCCCCGGCTTAAACAGGCGCTGGAGTACGCCACGCTCGGCGCGGGCCGCGTCGAACCCTTCTGGGATGAGGATATCATCAACCCCTTGGTACGTATCACCCAGCGCCTGGGCGCGCGGGTCCAGGTCTTGCAGGGCGGGGATTTCCGCATTTACTGCCTGTACGTGGTCGCCGCGCTGGTCATCCTGCTGCTTGTCACCGCCCTCTGAGGAGAGAGACCATGTTGATACAACCGTTGCCGTCGCTGACCATGGGGCTGTTCGCCCTGGTCCAGGCGCTGCTGCTGCTGGCGTTGACGCCGCTGCTGACCGGCCTGTCACGGCAAATCCGCGCCCGTATGCATTCCCGGCGCGGACCCGGGCTGTGGCAGGATTACCGCGATATCGCCAAGCTGCTCAAACGCCAGGACGTGGCGCCGGAGCAGGCGGGGCCGGTATTTCGCGTCATGCCCTATGTGCTGCTGGGCAGTATGCTGCTGGTGTCCATGACCCTGCCGGTGCTGACCCGCTTTTCACCGTTCGGCGCGGCGGGGGATCTGATCGCCCTGCTGTATCTGTTCGCGCTGTTCCGGTTCTTCTTTTCGCTGTCGGGGCTGGATACCGGCAGCACCTTCGCCGGCATCGGCGCCAGCCGCGAGCTGACGCTGGGCGTGCTGGTGGAGCCTACCCTGATCCTGGCGCTGCTGGTGGTGGCGCTGATTACCGGCTCCACCAATATCGGCGCCATCAGCGCCACGCTTTCCGCCGGCTGGATTTCCCCCACCGCCACCTTCCTGGCCCTGCTGGCCTGCGGCTTCGCCACCTTTATCGAGATGGGCAAGATTCCGTTCGACGTGGCGGAGGCGGAACAGGAACTGCAGGAAGGGCCGCTGACCGAGTATAGCGGTTCCGGCCTGGCGCTGGTGAAGTGGGGCATCGGCCTGAAACAGGTGGTGATGGCCGAACTGTTCCTGGCGGTATTTATTCCCTTCGGCAAGGTCACGGAACTGACCGCGCCGTCGCTGCTCTGGGCGCTGGTCGCCACGGTTATCAAGCTTGTCGTGGTGTTTACCCTCGCTTCCCTATTGGAAAACAGCCTGGCGCGCGGGCGCTTTTTATTGATTCCGCGCGTGACCTGGCTGGGGTTCGGCGTCGCCGCGCTGTCCTTTGTTTTTTACCTCACCGGACTTTAAGGAGCCAGGAAATTTATTATGGAGAATATAGCCCTTGCGACTGTTCTGGTCCCATTTGCCGGCGCGCTGCTGACCGCCTGCCTGCCCCAACGCCTGGCGAAATGGCTCTGCACCCTGTTTGCGCTGCTGGCGACGCTCGGCACGCTTTGGCTGGCGCAGGCGTTTTTCAGCGGCGGCAAGCTCGACGCCACCTATACCCTGCTGTCGTATGGCGACACGGCGCTGATAGGCGTCACCGTTGATCGCATCAGCACCCTGATCCTGTTCGCGGTGGTGTTTCTCGGCCTGCTGGTGAGTCTGTATTCCACCGGTTACCTTACCAACGGCAACCGTGAGCATCCCCATGAGGGCACCAATCGTTATTATGCCTTCCTGCTGGTGTTTATCGGCGCCATGGCGGGGCTGGTGCTGTCGTCCACCCTGCTCGGCCAGCTGCTGTTTTTTGAAATCACCGGCGGCTGCTCCTGGGGATTGATCGGCTACTACCAGACGCCGAAAGCCCAGCGTTCCGCCATGAAAGCCCTGCTGATAACCCACTTCGCCTCCATCGGCCTGTACCTGGCGGCGGCGACGCTATTTATCACCACCGGCACCTTCGCCCTCAGCGCCCTGGGCCAGCTGCACGGCACCCCCGCGCTGGTGGTGTTCGGCGGCATCCTGTTCGCCGCCTGGGGCAAGTCCGCCCAGTTGCCGCTGCAAGCCTGGCTGCCGGACGCCATGGAGGCGCCGACCCCGGTCAGCGCCTATCTGCACGCCGCGTCCATGGTCAAGGTCGGGGTGTATATCTTCGCCCGCGCCATCCTGTCCGCCGGCGACGTACCGCATATCATCGGCTGGGTCGGCATGGTAATGGCGGTGGCGACCATGATCTACGGCTTTATGATGTACCTGCCGCAAAAGGATATGAAACGGCTGCTGGCCTGGTCCACCATCACCCAGCTGGCGTATATCTTTTTCGCCCTGTCGCTGGCGATCTTCGGGTCGAAGGAGGCCTTCAACGGCGGCATCGCCTACATCTTTAACCACGCCTTCGCCAAGAGCCTGTTCTTCCTGGTGGCCGGCGCCTTCAGCTACAGCTGCGGCACCCGCATGCTGCCCAGGCTTAAGGGCGTCATCGGCAAGATGCCGCTGCTGGGCATCGGTTTTTGCGTGGCGGCGCTGGCCATTACCGGCGTGCCGCCGTTCAACGGCTTTTTCAGCAAGTTCCCGATTTTCGCCGCCGGCTTCGCCCTGTCAAGCCAGTACTGGGTGCTGACGCCTCTGATGATCCTGGTGTTGATTGAGTCTGTCGCCAGCTTCGCCTGGCTGCTTTTTTGGTTCGGACGGGTGGTTCCCGGCAAGCCCAGCGAGGCGGTGGCGCAGGCCGCGCCGCTGCCGCTGGCCATGCGCGCGGTGCTGGTGGTTCTGATCGTGATGTCGCTGTGCTCCAGCTTTATTGCCGTCGCCTGGCTTGGATAAGGAACAAATTTATGACCGGATCTCTGATAGTCAATAACCTCGCGGGCCTGATGATGCTCACCTCGCTGTTGGTCATCGGCGCCAAACGCCCCATGGTCTCCTGCTGTTTGTATGCCCTGCAATCGCTGGTGCTGGTGCTGATTTTCTTCACCCTGGCGCAAACGCTCCAGGCCCACCAGCTGATGCTTTGGTCCCTGAGCGCGCTGATCACCAAGGTGGTGCTGGTGCCGCTGATCATGGCCAGGGCATTTAGCAAACTGTCCGATCCCGGGGCGGATGGCGGCATTATCAGCCCGACCCTGCTGATGCTGGCGGCGGCGATTATCGTGCTGCTGTGCTGGTTTGTCGTCGCGCCGGTAAACCTGCCGATGGTGGCCGCGCTGAAACCGGCGCTGGCGGTGTCGCTGGGCCATTTCCTGCTCGGGCTGCTGTGTATCGTCACCCAGCGCAATATCCTCAAGCAGGTATTCGGATACTGCCTGATGGAAAACGGCTCGCACCTGACGCTGGCGCTGCTGGCCAACCGGGCGCCGGAGCTGGTGGAAATCGGTATTGCCACCGACGCTATCTTCGCCGTGCTTATCATGGCGTTCATGGCACGCAAAATCTACCGTACGCTCAACACGCTGAATGTTAATCAACTGACGGCGCTGAAGGGGTAATGAGATGAGCAATACCGCTATGTTATTGATATTACTGGTTACACCACTGGCGATATCGCTGCTGGCCTTTGCCTGCCGGTTCGCCGGCGGCGCGGCGCGCGGCCTGGTCACCGCCCTGCACACCCTGGGCATCATCGCCTTGCTGGCGGAAGCGCTGTGGGTGGTAGGCCAGGTCATGGCGCAAGGAGCGCTGCTGGCCGCGCACCGCTGGCTGTATATCGACAGCCTGGGCGCGCTGTTCCTGGCCATCCTCGGCATTATAGGTTTCATCACCGGCCTGTACTCCATGGGTTACATGCGCCATGAAGTCGACACCGGTGAAATTTCCGTCACCACCTTGTGTCACTACTACGGCTTTTTTCATCTGTTTTTATTCACCATGCTGCTGGTGGTGAGCAGCAACAACCTGATCCTGATGTGGGCGGCGGTGGAAGCCACCACCCTCAGTTCGGCGTTCCTGGTGGGCCTTTACGGCCAGCGCTCCTCGCTGGAGGCGGCCTGGAAATACATCATTATCTGTACCGTCGGCGTCGCATTCGGCCTGTACGGCACCATTCTGGTCTACGCCAACGCCGCCAGCGTCCTGCCCGATCCGGGCCAGGCGATTTTCTGGACCGAAGTGCTCAAGCACACCAGCCTGCTGGATCCGACGCTGATGCATCTGGCGTTTGTGTTCGTGCTGATTGGTTTCGGCACCAAGACCGGCCTGTTTCCGATGCACGCCTGGCTGCCCGACGCCCACAGCGAAGCGCCCAGCCCCACCAGCGCCCTGCTGTCGGCGGTGCTGCTCAACTGCGCCCTGCTGGTTATCCTGCGCTATTACATCATTATCAGCGCCGCCATCGGCCCGGTGTTCCCCAGCCGCCTGTTGATCGTATTCGGCATGCTGTCTGTGGCGGTAGCCGCGTTTTTCATTCTGGTGCAGCGCGATATCAAACGGCTGCTGGCCTATTCCAGCGTGGAGAACATGGGACTTATCGTGGTGGCGATTGGCATCGGCGGCCCCCTGGGCGTGCTGGCGGCGCTGCTGCATACCCTCAACCACAGCCTGACGAAGACCTTATTATTCTGCGGGTCCGGCAATGTGCTGCTGAAATACGGCACCCGCGATATGGGCGCGGTAAAAGGCATGATGCGCGTCGCGCCCTTTACCGCCGTTATGATGGCGGCGGGCGCGCTGGCGCTGGGCGGCATGCCGCCGTTTAATATCTTCCTCAGCGAATTTATGACGGTGGCGGCGGGACTTGCCGGCGGCCATCTTATTCTTACCCTGGTGCTGTTGCTGCTGCTGACCGTGGTGCTCGGCGGGCTGGTGCGCATGATTGCCATGACCGTGTTCGGCGACCGGCCGGAGGCGACGAGCAAAGGCGAACTGGGCTGGCTGACCACGCTGCCGATGGCCGTGCTGCTGGTGCTGATGCTGGTGATGGGCACCTGTATTCCCCGGCCGGTGATCGGGCTGTTGGAAAACGCCGCCACCATCGTGCTTAACCACGATGTGGCATCGTTCAGCTGGCCCTGGGCCGCGCTGGATACCGGGACGGCAACGCCCATTCATTCCCCGTCAGGAGAAGTAAAGTGACAGACATCATTTCCGACAAACTCGGCCTGGGTTACCTGGCGCAGGTAAACGAAAAATTCCCCGCGGCGGTCCTGGCCCACGAATGGCAAACGGCCAATCAGTTAACCATCACGGTGAAGGTTAACGCCCTGCCGGAGGTGGTGGAGTTTCTCTACTACAACCAGGGCGGCTGGCTGTCGGTGCTGTTCGGCAACGATGAGCGTACCCTGTGCGGCGATTTTGCCGTCTATTATGTGCTGTCGATGGAACAGGGCGAGAAGTGCTGGATCATCGTCAAGGCGCTGGTGAGCGCCACGACCCTTGAATTCCCGTCGGTGACGCCGCGCGTCCCGGCGGCGGTGTGGGGCGAACGCGAAATCCGCGATATGTACGGCCTGATCCCGGTGGGCCTGCCGGACGAACGGCGCCTGGTGCTGCCCGACGATTGGCCGGAGGATCTCTATCCGCTGCGCAAGGACAGCATGGACTATCGCCAGCGCCCGACGCCGACCACTGAGACCGAAACCTATCCCTTCGAGAACGACGCCGCCGGCGAGACCCGGGTGGTGCCCATCGGCCCGCTGCATATCACCTCCGACGAACCGGGCCACTTCCGGCTGTTTGTCGACGGCGAGCAGATTGTCGATGCCGACTACCGGCTATTCTACGTCCATCGCGGCATGGAAAAGCTGGCGGAAACCCGCATGGGGTATAATGAGGTCACCTTCCTGTCGGACCGGGTGTGCGGCATCTGCGGTTTTACCCACAGCGTGGCCTATACCAACTCGGTGGAAAACGCGCTGGGCATCGTGGTGCCGCCGCGCGCCCACGCCATCCGCAGCATCCTGCTGGAAGTGGAACGCCTGCACAGCCATCTGCTGAATATCGGCCTGTCCAGCCACTTTGTCGGTTTTGACACCGGCTTTATGCAGTTCTTCCGCGTGCGCGAAAAAGCCATGACCATGGCGGAACTGCTGACCGGCGCCCGCAAGACCTACGGCATGAACCTGATCGGCGGCATCCGGCGCGATATCCTCAAGGAGCAGCGGCTGAAAACGCTGCTGCTGGTGGCCGAAATGCGCGCCGACTTCGTCCAGTTGGTGGATATGCTGCTCAGCACGCCGAACATGGCGCAGCGCACCCAGGGCATCGGCCGGCTGGACCCGAAAATCGCCCGCGATTTCAGCCCGGTGGGACCGATGATCCGCGCCAGCGGCTTTAAGCGCGACCTGCGCTTCGATCACCCCTACGCCAACTACGCCAACCTGCCGAAAACGCTGTTTACCCTTGACGGCTGCGACGTCTATTCCCGTGTCATGGTACGGGTAAAAGAGGTGTTGGACTCGCTGGCGATGATTGAATACGGACTGGACAACCTGCCCGGCGGCCCGCTGCTCACCGAGGGCTTTACGTATCAGCCGCATAAATTCGCGCTCGGCTTTTCCGAGGCGCCGCGCGGCGAGGATGTGCACTGGAGCATGCTCGGCGATAACCAGAAGCTGTTCCGCTGGCGCTGCCGCGCCGCCACCTACGCCAACTGGCCGGTGCTGCGGTATATGCTGCGCGGCAACAATATCTCCGATGCGCCGCTGATCATCGGCAGCCTCGATCCCTGCTATTCCTGCACCGATCGCGTGACGCTGGTGGATATCAACAAGCGCAGGGCGAAAACCGTGCCTTATCAGGAGCTGGAACGCTATGGCATTGAACGCACCCATTCGCCGCTTAAGTAGAGGGTTGAACGATGTTCAAACTGTTTAAAACCATCCTGAAAGCCGGCGAGCCAACGGTAAAATACCCGTTCAAGCCCCTTGAGGTGATGCCGGGATTTCGCGGCAAGCCGCAGTATGACCCCACGCAGTGTATTGCCTGCGCCGCCTGTACCAGCGTCTGCCCGGCCAACGCCCTGACCATGGAAACGGACCTGGCGTCGGGCGAGCGGCGCTGGCAGCTGTTTCTCGGCCGCTGCATTTTCTGCGGCCGCTGCGAGGAAGTCTGTCCGACACGCGCCATCGTGCTGTCGGAGGAGTTTGAAATGGCGGTGACGCAAAAGGCGGATTTGTATGTGAACGCCACCTTTACCCTGCAGAAATGCCGGGTATGCCATCAACCCTTTACCGCCAAAAAATCCATCGATTATACCCTGGCGCTGCTGGCGCATTCCGGCCTGGACGCAGCCGCGCTGGACGCGCTGCGCCCGCAGTTCGAAACTTGCCCTGACTGTAAGCGTCACCAGAACCTGCAAAGCAACCGCGATCTGCGCCTGCCGCACGACGCGGGGAGAGAAAGCCAATGAGCCAGCAAGACATCCCGCTGCAACACCATGTCAGCATCCCCGTGGCGCCCGACCCGCATACTCTGGCGCTCAAAAAAACGCTGCTGCAGAATATCAAGCGCTCGGCCTATGTCTACCGGGTGGACTGCGGCGGCTGCAACGGGTGTGAAATCGAGATCTTCGCCGCCATTACCCCGCTGTTCGACGCCGAACGCTTCGGCATCAAGGTGGTGGCCTCGCCACGCCACGCGGATATCCTGCTGTTTACCGGCGCGGTAACCCGGGCGATGCGGGTGCCGGCGCTGCGCGCCTATGCCGCGGCGCCGGATCCGAAAATCTGTATTTCCTACGGCGCCTGCGGCTGCGGCGGCGGCATTTTCCACGATCTTTACTGCGTCTGGAGCGGCAGCGAAAGCATCGTGCCCATCGATGTCTGGATCCCCGGCTGCCCGCCCACGCCCGCCGCCACCATCTACGGTTTTGCCGTGGCGCTCGGCCTGCTGGAACAAAAGCTGAAAGGCGAATCGCACCAGGAGCAGCCGGACGAGAAAGCGGCGCTGCTGCTGCCGGACGTGCCGCTGCATACCCGGGTGCTGGTCGAGCGCGATGCGCGGCGCATGGCGGGCTATCGCGCGGGACGCGAAATCAGCGACACCCTGCTGTCGCTGCTGCCCGGCGCCACGCCCGCGGTCTTGGCGCAGCGGGTGGACGACTGGCTGCGGCAAGCCGACGATCCGCGTTTGCAGGATATCGTCGCGCAGCTGATGCTGACCCTGAACAGCGAGGCCCATCATGGCTGAGGTCTATTTCTGGTCGCTGCGCCAAAAGTTTCTGGACAGCGACGACGACATGCCCGCTCAGGCCAAACAGGTGATGTATTACTCTCTGGCCATCGGCCACCATGTGGGGGTCATTGACTGCCTGAACAAGGAATTCATCTGCCCGCTGGAACAATACGAACAGTGGATCGCCCTGCTGCCGGAAGGCGAGGCGCGGCGCAAAATGCACGGCCTGCTGACCTTTGGCGAAATCGTCATCGACAGCACCCATACCGACCTGCTGGCCAACGCCTTTGCGCCGCTGCGCGCAAACCAGCCCGCGCCCTTCGGGACATGGAGCGCCCGGTTGATCGGCCTGCTGGCTGAAATCGCCGCCGAGCCGGCCATTTACCTGATTGTGCGGAGAGTATTATGACCGTTGACGACCACGCTGGCGACGGCAAGACGGTGCCGGCCGGCCGCGGCCACGCCGGTGACGTGTCCGACAGCGTCGTGCTGACCGTCGGCAACAGCATGATGGGCGACGACGGCGCCGGGCCGTGGCTTGCGGAGCTGATGGCGCGCGCGCCGGTGGCCGGCTGGACCGTGGTCAACGGCGGATCCGCGCCGGAAAACGTGGTCCACCGGGTGCGCGCCCTGCGTCCCAAACGGGTAGTGGTGGTGGATGCCGCCGATATGTCGCTGAAGCCCGGGGAGCTGCGTCTGGTGGACCCCGCCATCATCGCCGACATGTTTATCATGAGTACCCATAATCTTCCGCTGAGCTTTGTGATCGATCAATTAAAGGAAGATGTGGAAGAGGTATGGTTTATCGGTATCCAGCCCGATGTGGTGGCATTTTATTTCCCCATGACCGCGCCGGTCAGGGAGGCGGTCGAAACCCTGTATGCGCAATTGGCGCACTGGCGGGGCGACGGCGGTTTCACCTGGCTGGCGCCCGCCGAGCAGGATGACTGAGGACGGCGCATGCCGCCCCGTCACGTGTTATCGACACCTGGTCCGGTCGACACTTTTGTCGACCGGTTCGCCAGCGGATCTGACGATATGGGCGCCTGCGGGCCCATCATCAGCCGGCGGTCAAAAAATGCCGGATTTTATTCTTTGTTTTTCATAGCCTTAAAAAAACAGCACGGCGCGTGCAAACTGGCATAAACCATGCTTTATATAGGGATATAATCTCGCCCATCCCACCGGGCCGAGAACCACGACAGATGGAACCGCGAGGAGAAATGAATGAACCGGTTCGTTATTGCCGATCCACAAAAATGCATTGGCTGCTTCACTTGTGAAGTCGCCTGCGTCATGGCGCACAACGGCGACCACCCCGGCGCGCTCAATCACGACAATTTTTTGCCGCGCCTGAAAGTGATGAAAGAGTGGAATATCAGCACTCCGGTGCTGTGCCGGCAGTGCGAGGACGCCCCGTGCGCCAATGCCTGCCCGAACGGCGCCATTATCCACGCCGAGGATTCCATCCAGGTATTGCAGGAAAAATGCATCGGCTGCAAAACCTGCGCCGTCGCCTGTCCCTATGGCGCCATGGACATCGTCACGCGCCATGTGTATGACGATCGTAATCCATTAGCCGGCCATAGCATTAAGGCGGAAGCGCAGAAATGCGATCTGTGCATAGGCCATGCCGGGGGCCAGGCCTGCGTGAATGTGTGTCCCACCGACGCGCTGGTGTTGATGACCCACGAAACCGTCGAAATGATGAAACTGAAAAAACGTCAGCGGGCCGCGTTGGAAGGCTTCAGCGCCGTCCTGTCATGACCGCTTCTTTTATTAACCGCTGGAAGATAGGTAAAAAATCCTCCACAAGGGGTATGGCATAATGCATAAAGCACTCACCGTATGTCCGTACTGCGGCTCCGGCTGCAAGATCAACCTGTTGGTTGAAAACGGTAATGTCGTCGGCGCGGAAGCGGCGGACGGCGTCACCAACCAGGGCCAATTATGCCTTAAGGGGTATTATGGCTGGGATTTCCTCAATGACACCCGCTTGCTGACCCCCCGCTTGCGCAGCCCGATGATCCGCCGCGAAAAAGGCGGCAACCTGGAGGAAGTGTCCTGGGACGAGGCGATCGAATATACCAGTTCCCGCCTGCGCGACATCAAGCAGAAATATGGCGCCAAGGCCATTATGCAGACCGGCTCCTCACGCGGCACCGGCAATGAAACCAATTACGTGATGCAAAAATTCGCCCGCGCGGTCATCGGCAACAACAACGTCGACTGCTGCGCCCGTGTCTGCCACGGCCCCTCGGTTTCCGGCCTGCAGGTGACGCTGGGCAACGGCGCCATGAGCAACTCCATTTGCGAAATCGAAGACACCAAGTGCCTGCTGGTATTCGGCTATAACGCGGCTGACTCGCACCCTATCGTGGCGCGGCGCATCCTGAAGGCCAAGCAGAAAGGCGCCAAGGTGATCGTCTGCGATCCCCGGCGTATCGAAACCGCGCGTCTGGCCGACCTGTGGCTGCCGCTGAAAAACGGCTCCAATATGGCGCTGGTGAACGCATTCGCCCACGTATTGATCAACGAAGGGCTGTATGACGCCGATTACGTCGCGCGCCATACCGAAGGGTTCGACGAATACCGCGCCATCGTGGCCAAATATACGCCGGAATATGCCGAGGAAATTACCGGCCTGCCGGCGCAGCAAATCAGGGAAGCCATGCGCATGTACGCCGCCGCGCCCACCGCCACCATTTTATGGGGCATGGGCGTGACCCAATGGGGCCAGGCGGTGGATGTGGTGAAAGGGCTTTCCGGCCTGGCGCTGCTGACCGGCAATCTGGGCAAGCCGAACGTCGGCGTCGGCCCGGTGCGCGGGCAGAATAATGTGCAGGGCGCCTGCGATATGGGCGCGCTGCCGAATATGTTCCCCGGCTACCAGCCGGTTACCGATCCGGCGGCGCGGGAAAAATTCGCCCGCGCCTGGGGCGTGGAAACGCTTGATCCGGAGCCGGGTTTTACCCTGACCGACGTGCCGCATAAGATCCTAAGCGGCGAAATCAGGGCCAACTATGTGATGGGTGAGGATCCGTTGCAGACCGAGCCGGATCTGTCGGTGATGCGCCAGGCGTTCAAACAGCTGGACCTGCTGATCGTGCAGGATATCTTTATGACCAAGACGGCGTCGGAAGCCGACGTGATTCTGCCCGCCACGTCCTGGGGCGAGCATGAGGGGGTCTATACCGCGGCGGATCGGGGTTTCCAGCATTTTGAAAAAGCCATCGAGCCGAAGTTTAACGTTAAGCCGGACTGGGAAATCATCAGCCTGCTGGCCACTGCGTTGGGCTATCCGATGCATTACAACAATACCAAGGAAATCTGGGACGAGCTGCGCGGCCTGTGTCCGCTGTATGTGGGCGCCACCTATGAGAAGCTGGCCGGGTACGGGTATATTCCCTGGCCGTGCACCGAGGAAAGCAGTCCGGGCACGCCGTGGCTGTATGCGGGCAATAAGTTTGACCGTCCAGGCGGCAAGGGACTGTTGTTCGCCGCCGAGTGGCGCGCGCCGATGGATCTGGTGGACGGCGACTTCCCGCTGGTGCTCTGTACCGTGCGCGAAGTGGGGCATTATTCCTGCCGTTCGATGACCGGCAACTGTACCGCGCTGGCCACCCTGGCCGACGAGCCGGGTTATGTGCAGATTAACCCGCAGGACGCCGAACGGCTGGGTATCCGCGATCAGCAGTTGGTGTGGGTGACCTCGCGCCGCGGCAAGGTGATTACCCGGGCCTCGGTAAGCGAGCGCATCAACCTCGGGGCGGTGTACATGACCTATCAGTGGTGGATTGGCGCCTGTAACGAGCTGACGATCGATCATCTCGATCCTATCTCGAAAACGCCGGAATATAAGTACTGCGCGGTGAAACTGGAGGCCATCGCCGATCAGCGCTGGGCGGAAAGTTACGTACAGACGGAATATAGCCAGCTGAAGGCGCGGCTGCGCAATGCGGTGGATGACGCGATTATTCCCGCCTGATAGCAGTGTTAAACCGGTGTCGGCTTAGCCTGTATGCTAGGCTGGCACCGGTTTTTTTATGTTGGGTCGGTGACGGTTTCGCGTTTATGTTGGGTCGGTGACGGGTTCGCGTTTGTGTTGGATCGGTGGCGGGTTCGCGTTTATGTGGGATCGGTGACGGGTTCGCGTTTATGTTGGATCGGAGACGGGTTCGCGTTTATGTGGGATCGGAGACGGTTTCGCTTGCCGTGCGTTCGGTGGTTATATGGAATGCCGGGCGCCGGCAAGCGACAAAGAGGCCGTACCGCGACGGCCTCCTTGACCTCCGCGCGCCCGGCAGGTCGCGCGTCGCTGCGCGATGCCTTCCGCCGCCCATGCCCCCGTTATGCACCGGCCCGGTTAGCGCTCCCGGCGCCACCGGGCCTTTCGCCGCTCCCGGCGGCTCATGCCGGGGTCACAGGCAACGTCAGCGCGCTCTATGCCGGGACCTATGTCGCGGTCAGTGAGGTTTTATTGGGAACAATATAGTCGCTGTTGTTTATTGGGCGCCGGCATGCAATTGAGATGCGGCTAATTACAATGGCAGGCAATGGCACAGCGAAGTATCAGGTCATACCGGAAAGTATCAATCTTCAATCCTCAATCTTCAGCATCCAACATCCAACACCATCAGCATCAGCATCAGCATTCGACATTAGCATTTAGCATTTAGCATTTAGCATTTAGCCAGTAGAATTCGGCCATAGACCGTAAGTCCCCGATCATTTGCCCGGAAAGTGCATGCGCCTGAAATCTGGCAAAAACGCATCATCCAACAGACGTTGGTGTTGACCTTGTTGCCGGCATAGAGTGCGCCGGCGGCGCGTAGCACGGCTGGATGAGCCGCCGGGAGCGGCGAAAGCTAAGGGCCGCGCCGGGAGCGCGTCCCGTGCGGTCCAAAAGCCGGGATGCGTGATGCCGGGCACCGCGCAGCGGCGCACGATCTGCCGGACGCCCGGAGGTCAAGGAGGTTCGGGCGCAGCGAACCTCCTTGTCGCTTGCCGGCACCCGGCATTCCATATAACCACCGAACGCAAGGCAAGCGAAACCGTCTCCGATCCCACATAAACGCGAAACCGCCACCGATCCCACATAAACGCGAAACCGTCTCCGATCCCACATAAACGCGAAACCGTCTCCAACCTAACCCTCACCGGCTTCCCCTAAAACCAACCTGTGCCGGCAGATATTCACCCGATAGCCAATAATCGCATTATCAACAACAGCCAGGCGCAAACCAGCTTTTTACCCTCCCGGCATGGCGAATCCGGCAACGAGGCGGGCTACCATTCCTGAGGTGAAATCCCGAGGCGCTGCATGCGCGACAGCAGCGTGGTGCGCTTAACGCCCAGCTTGAAGGCCGCGCCGCGCGGCCCGGCCACGATGCCGTTGGCCTCGCGCAGCGCCTGGATAATCCGCACCCGCTCCGCCTCGTCGTTTTCCGGCGGGGCGGTATCGGGCCTTGGCCTGGGCGCCGCATGGGTCGCGGGCGCGTCGGCCACCGGCGCGGCGCGCTGCAGTTCATCGAGGCGCAGGTTCAACGTATTGCCGCGCGTGAGGATCACCGCCCGCTCAATCACATTCTCCAGCTCGCGCACGTTGCCCGGCCACGGATACTGACTGAGCTGGCGCAGGGTCTCGCCGGGAATGCTGTCGATGGCGCGGTTCATGCGCCGGGAGATTTTCTGGGTAAAAAACTTGGCCAGCAGCGGAATATCCTCCGGCCTGTCGCGCAGCGGCGGGATGGTGATGGGAAAAACGTTCAGCCGGTAGTACAGGTCGCTGCGGTATTCCCGATCCGCCACCATTTGCTTCAGATCGCGGTTAGTGGCGGCAATCAGCCGCGCGTTCACCGGAATCACTTTACTGCCGCCGAGCCGTTCGATTTCACGCTCCTGCAACACCCGCAGCAGCTTGGGCTGCAGTTCCAGCGGCATGTCCCCCACTTCGTCGAGAAACAGCGTACCGCCTTCAGCCAGCTCAAAACGCCCCTGGCGGGTCGTAATGGCGCCGGTAAAGGCGCCCTTTTCGTGGCCGAACAAATCGCTTTCCATCAGGCCGGACGGCACGGCGGCGCAGTTCATTTTCACCATGCGTTTGCCGCTGCGCGCGCTGTGGTTGTGAATGGCGCGGGCAATCAGCTCCTTGCCGGTGCCGGTTTCGCCTAAAATCAGCACCGTGCTGTCGCTGTCCGCCACCATTTCCACCTGCTCCAGCAGCGCGCTCATCGCCGCGCTTTGCCAGATAATTTCACCGAAGCTGCCGCTGTCGTGCATCTGCTCGTTGAGCCAGATGTTTTCATGTTCCAGGTTATCCTTTAACCGGGAAATCTCATCATAGGAACGGGCATTGTCCACCGCGATGGCGATACGGGCGCTGACCTGACTGAGCAGGCGCAGGTTGTCCTCGCTAAACGTGTCGCTGCTGCACAGCGCCAGTTTCAGGATGCCCAGCGGCTTGTGCCCGAACACCAGCGGCAGCAGGCATAAGGTCTGCAGCCCGTCATCCAGCATGGCCGCCAAATGGGGATCTTCGTCGCCAAGCTGCGGCGCGTCGCGCAAATCCACCAGCAGCGGCCGGCACTCCGTCAACACCCGCGCCGCCAGGCGGCTGCCCGCCATGGGCACGCGCTTTTGCTCGCGGCGCATCGGCGTGCCCGCCGTATAGCGGGTCAGGTAAACATTAAGCGAGGCGTTGTCGCCGCCGCCCTCGCACAGCGCCAGGCTGATATAGTCGATGCCGAAAAACCGGTGTATCTCCTTTGATACTTCCGCGGCCAGCGCATCCATATCCAGGCAGGAAAGGACCGAATTGGTGACATCCACCAGGATGCGGTGATGGTCGCGCTCATGGCGCAACTGGTCGTTTTCCTGGCGCAGGGTCTCATGGACGCCAAGATTTTCCAGCGCCAGCGCCAGCAGCTGCGCCAGGCGGCGCAAAAAAGCCCGTTCGTCCCGGCTGTAATGGTAGCCGTCGGCGCGGGTAAATATCACCTCGCCAAACTGCCTGCGGGGAGAGGCGACCGGCAACGCGCACCGGCTAAGGGGTTCCGCCAGTTCGTCGTCGGGAAGCGGCGCCGGCGCGGCGCGCGCGCCGTTCTTATCGCAAATCAGGTGGCGTTTGGGCAGCGAAAGCATCAGGTCAATACACTGACAGGGGATCGGCAGCGGCAACAGCGCGGCCAGCAGGGATTCGGCGTCGCGCTGGAAAAAAAGCCGTTGCGAGAGCTCGATGATCGCATCCTGCCATAACCCGCTATGTTCAGTATCATTCGACGTCTTGAGCATCAGGATAGTTTCGCAATATTCACATTTATTCCTTCGCTGTATTTTAAAGGAGAGTGGAGGGAAAAAATATTCACGCGGGTCATTAATTTGATCTGATGCGGCATTTCATTTTGCGGCCGCGCCGTAACGGGCAAAAACGGCGCAATCGATATATATTTAATTATATTACGATTTATATTTCTCACGGCGGATAATTATTTTGCACCGTGATGAAAATAATTCTCTTTTACATTTTTCCTTGCCGCTCAATGCCCTAGATTTACCCTACCCCGCCCCCGGCATCTTATCATTAATCAACACTGGTATGGGAAATGCATTAATCCTCGCGTCTCACGCTTTTTATCTCTGTAAGCACATGTTCTGAAGGTAAATAACAAGCAGTTATTGCAAAAATAACCGGGAGTCATTATGAATAGCGAAAATTATTTTGATCTGCGCCTGCCTGCGGAAATGGCCAAAATGGCCGAGCAGGCGGGGGTATACAAGACCATGAAAAAACCGGAGATGACCTTTTTCCTGGCCATGACCGCCGGCATGTTCATCTCCATTGCCTTTGCTTTTTATATTACCGTGACCGCCGGTCCCGGCCCCGCCGGCGGCCTGACCAAACTGGTGGGCGGGCTGTGTTTTTCGCTGGGCCTGATCCTGGTGGTGGTGTGCGGCGCCGATCTGTTTACCTCAACGGTACTGACGGTGGTGGCCAAGGCCAGCGGCAAAATCACCTGGCGGCAATTGACCCTGAACTGGATAAACGTTTATATCGGCAACCTGGCGGGGGCGCTGTTTTTCGTGGCGCTGATCTGGTTTGCCGGCCAGTATATGGCGGGCAACGGCGGCTGGGGCCTGAACGTGCTGCAAACCGCCGATCACAAGATGCACCATACCTTTATCGAGGCGGTCTGCCTGGGGATCCTGGCCAACCTGATGGTCTGCCTGGCGGTGTGGCTGAGCTATTCGGGCCATTCGCTCAGCGATAAAATCTTCGCCATGCTGCTGCCCATCGGTATGTTTGTCGCCAGCGGTTTTGAGCACAGCATCGCCAATATGTTCCTGATTCCCCTGGCTATTCTTATCCGTGATTTTGCCCCGCCGGACTTCTGGCAGGCCATCCACGCCTCGCCGGATCAGTACGCCTCGCTGACGGTGGGCCAGTTTATCGTCGATAATCTGATACCGGTGACCATCGGCAATATTATCGGCGGCGGCCTGCTGGTGGGATTAACCTATTGGGTGATTTACCTGCGCCCGGGCAATGCCCACAGCTAAGCTGCCGGCGCAACCTAACCGGCGGCGGGAAGACGCACAACCCGCGTCGGTTTCTCACCGTCACGGGTGACGAATCGCCGCCGCCGATGGCACTTTTGACGAACAAAAAATCGACAGCCGCCGCCCGTGCCGGCCACCATCAAGCAGCCCCCGCGATCAGGCCAGGTCTTTGGAGATGGCGTACATGCCTTTGATGCCGTTGCCGAAGCGCGCCAGCGCTGCGCGATGATTCGCCAATTCGCTGTAGGGCAGGTAACGCACTTTCATATCGGCCACGCGGCTGAAGGCCGGACGGCGCAGCTGGGCCTGCACCTCCGTCTCACGGTTGTCCGGCGCCACCAGGAACAGCCCTTCGCTGGCCTGGGTATCGCCGCTCAGGGCCAGATCCAGCATGCGCACGATGCCGGAGTAGATCGAGGTGGTATGCTCCACCTCAAACGCCGCCATCACCCGATCGCGCTGCGCGTTCAGCCATAGCACGTCAATCAGCCGGATGGCGTCGGCGGCGGGCGAGGCGACAATATCCGCCGGCAACTGCTCCAGGCAGCCGGACCCGAGCACGCCGTTGCCATAAGGACGCCGGCGATCGTTGGACGCAATCCACACGCTGTAGCCCAGGGCCAGGCCCAGATCGCGCAGCCAGCCCTGGATCTCGGTATGGGTGCGCTCGTTTTCGCCCGCCAGCTGCTGCGCCTTGGCCGCGCCGACGCCGTCGGCACGCACCTGCGCCAGATCCGCTTCCCAGATCCGGCGCCCCTCGCGGTCATCGGCGCGGGGCGGAACCGGGTAACGCCCGCTGCCCAGATCGAACAATAATCCCGCTATCGCGCCAAAATCGTTCGACAGCAACGGGCGCCAGGTCTCGTTCAGCGCGATAATGCCGCGCCGCATGGCCAGGTACTCCTGCCATTTGCCCAGTTTAACGTTGGCGCCGGTGAGGGCATTGTAGCCTTTGACGATAGCGGTATTGCACGGCGGCATCAGCGTTGGATGGAGAAAATAAAGCAAATTGGCCACCGCCGGCCCCAATCCCTTAATCGCCAGGCGATCGATGTGGTGGATGGCGCTGATAATCGGGTCGGCGCCGGTGCAGCCGGCACAGGTAAACAGCAAATGGCCGAAGGCGCGCTGATGGTCCGCGTTTTCATAAATATCGGGAATACGCAGCTTGGGCTTCCATAAAAAGGCGTGATCGGCGCCCTTGAATATCTGCCGCTGTTCCGCAATCGAATGGACGATGGTTTCCAATGACGAGCCGCGATACTGATTGCCGAAGACCCCGCGCTCGATTTCATCCACCACCTGCGTGATGCCCCGGCGGATCGACCGGAAATTCTTGATGCGCTGATCCCATAAAAACCAGCTTTGATAGGTGCCGGCCGGATCGTTGCGCCACCGCTCGATTAACAGACCCACCGCGTCTTCATTCATCGCTTTCCCACCCTGACATACCCGCCGGCATCATTACCGGAAAACGAAAGCGCAACCGGCCTCTTTTTCAGCGCCGCGCCGCTTTCTGGTTATCGTCATGGCAAAGCGGGGCGCGCGCTTTATTTTAGCCGCCGGGCGCCGGGGGTTATTGTCGTGGATCATCAATTGAGGGACGAAAACCGGCGCGGCGGCAAACGGCGGGCAAGGAGGCGCTCCTTTTTGGCATCGCCTATCGCCGCCTGGCGGCTTAGCAATGGCCCGCGCGCGACGGCCAGGCATGGCATCGCGCGCGTAAGGGGAGTGAAGCCTAAGCGGCCTGCAGGCGAAGGCTATCCACCTTGCGCTGGCGCACAAACAGCAGCATCACCACGATACCGGCCACCGCCAGGATACTGGCGAGGATAAACGCCGAATGGTAGCCGCCGCCGTACTGGATCAAAAAGCCGGTGATGCCGGGGGACAGGATACCGGCCAAATTGGCCAGCAGGTGGACAAACCCGCCGGCGGAACCGATGCGCTGCGCCGGCACGATATCCTGCAACAGCGACCAGCACGCCTGCGGCGTCATATAGGCGAAAACGCTGGCGACGGTTATCAGGGTGACCGCCGCCCCTAAGCTGGACGCATAGGCGGTCATCAGCACGCACAGCGCGGCGATGGCCAGGCCGCACACGATGACCAGCTTGCGCGACAGCAGGAAGTTGCCGGTTTTGCGGAACAGGGCGTCGCAGACGAGCCCGCCGCCGATAAAGCCGACCGTCGCGCCGAGCCAGGGCAGGATGCCGACAATACTCATGCTCTTGATATCCAGATGCTGGAAATCCGTCAGGTAGCTGGGCAGCCATGACAGGAAAAAGAACTGGATATAGTTAAAACAAAAGAACGCCGCCGCCACGCCCAATACCGGCATCGACAGCACAAAAAAGAACACGCCGTGTTTCTGCGCGCCGGCGGCCGCAGCCGCGGGTTTGGCCGGGCGATCGGCGGTGATCAGCGCCACCTCCTGCGGGGAGACGCGGTGGTGCTGCTCCGGACGGTCGCGAAAAAATACCAGCCACAGCGCCAGCCAGACAAAGCCCAGGCAGGCAATCACCACAAAAGAGACGCGCCAGCCGAAGTTAAGCCCCACCAGGCCGACAATCGGCGCGGCGACGGCCGCGCCCAGCGGCTGGCCGGCGTTGGTAAAGCCCACCGCCCTGCCCACTTCCCGGCGCGGAAACCAATTGGAAATGGATTTATTGGTGGTGGTGCCCATCGGTCCTTCGCCGATGCCGAACAGGATGCGCACGATAAGCAGATGGCCAAAACCGGTGGCCAGGGCGGTGGCGCCGCAAAAGAACGACCAGAAGCCGGCGGCCCAGGCATACACTCTGCGCGGGCCGAACCTGTCCGCCCCCCAGCCGCCGATAAAGCAGAACAGGCAATAGCCGACAAAAAAGAAGCTGAATAAAATGCCCATCTGCGCATCGCCGATATGCAAATCCTGTTTAATCAGCGGCGCCATCACCGAGAGCGCCGCGCGATCGAGATAGTTGAGCATGCCGGCGGCGAACAGCAGCAACGCCACGATAAAACGATAGTTATGCTTAAACATCAGGCTTTCTCCCGGGTCAGGCTGCTATGGGCAACGCGGTAGCGTGCGAGAAGGTCTTCATCCGGGGCGAATCCCAGCCCCGGGGTGGTGGGCAGCCGCAGGCGCGGCTGGAAATCCAGTTCGGCATATAAGGGTTCGGGCCACTGCAAATAGGGCACCTCGAGCGCGATATCCTCCGGCAACGTGGCCACCAGATGCGCCGTGGCCAATAGCGCCGCGCCATAATAAAAGCAATGCGGCACCACTTTTACCCCGTAATGGCGCGCCAGCCGGTAAACGTCAAGGGCGGCGCTGATGCCGCCGATTTTGGCCACGCTCGGCTGGGCGACGCTGACGGCCCCCGCCGCGAAATGCTGTAGAAATCCCTGCACGCCCTGGGCATTTTCGCCGGCGGCGATGGGCGTGCCGCAGGCCCGCACCCGGGCCAGTCCGGCCAGATCGTCCGGCGGCCAGACCGGTTCCTCCAGCCAGGCCAGGCCCAGTTCATTGAGGGCCTGCGCCCGCCGGCAGGCTTCGTCCACCGGCCACGGGCAGTTTACGTCCACCATCAGCTGCGCGTCGTCCGGCAAGGCGTCGCGCGCCGCCGCGATGGCGGCATACTCGGTTTCATGCAGCTTGATGGCGCGAAAGCCGGCGCGGTAGGCGCGCAGGGCATGGGCGGCCACCTGCGACGGGTCGTTGTCATAGCTTACCAGGCTGGCGTACACGCCAATTTCCCCGCGTGCGGCGCCCAATAGCTGCCACAACGGTTTACCGGCCTGTTTGGCGCACAGATCCCATAAGGCGATATCCATCGCCGACAGCGCGAACTGGACCGGCCCGCTGCGGCCAAAGGCATGAAAAGCCCGCTGCGCGTGATCCATCAGTTGTCCTAAGCCCGCGGTCGTGCCGTCGAAGGACCGGCCGAGGAAAAATCGTCCCACCGGGCCGTCCAGCGCGGCGTAGGTTACGGGATTGGACAAATGACCAAACCCCTCGCCCCATCCCTGCAGACCGTCGTCCGTGGTCACACGCACCAATAATGTTTCCATGCGGGTCAGCTCGCGCGAGGCGGCATTATAGGCGTCATCCCCGCCGCCGCCCGTCTGGTCGCTGCTTCTGCCGGACGTGAACGGCATCGCCACGCGCATCACTTCAATCGCGGTAATCTTCATAACCTGTGCCTCTACGCGGTCGGTTTATTTGCCGGATATCGGCGTTAAGTTATTGGGATATAAGTCATTATAGTTAGCGGTTTTTGCGCCAACATTGGAAAACGGCACAGTGTTGCGCGTGGGGAAATGAAATTATTTGTGCAAATGAATAAGATGGTGAGAGGCCGGTCACGAAATTTCAGTGCGGGATGCGCGGCGTGCCGGCGCGGGCGCGCCGGCGGCAATAAGCCCCGGGGGGGCGATTATTTATCGTTGCCCGAGGCTATCTGGGCGTTCTTGTTATCGCGTTCGGCCCGGCTGTCTTTGGCCGCCGCCCGGGCCTTTTCGGCCATGGCGTCCGTCTGCTCATCGGTCAATTCTTCTTCCGCCTCGAAAAGCTTACCCAGCCCCTGGCTGATGGTCACATCCTCGGGTTTCTGTCCTTCGCCGGCATTGGATTCGCCGGTTTTTACCGCATCGGTTTTAGGGTCGGTCATGGCGTTGTGCTCCATTCAAGAGATAAAAAGGTCTATACCGCTAAGCATAGACCTTTAATGGCGTTACCGACCCATTCTATTACGCCGATAGACAGACACGGCGTGCTAATCGATGCGCGGCAGCCAGGCCGCGCCGCGAACCCCGCTGGAATCACCATGACGGGCTTTGCGCACCGGCGTATCGCACTCGCCGCCGAATACCCATTGCGGCAATAGCGCCGGCAGCGTGGTATACAGCCGATCCACGTTGCTCATGCCGCCCCCCAGCACAATCACCCGCGGGTCCAGGGTATTAATCACGCCGGCCAGCGCCTTGGCCAGGCGGCGCTCATACTGCTGCAGCGCCAGTTCGGCGTCGCCGTCGCCGTCCCCGGCGCGCCGGGCGATTTCCGCGCCGCTCAGGGTCGCCCCGGCGGCGCGCCGGTAGGCGGTGGCAAAACCGGTGCCGGAGATAAAGGTTTCATTACAGCCGGTTTTGCCGCAGTAACAGGGCACCTCGCGCTGGTATACCAATTCGGTCGCGTCGGGCCAGGGCAGCGGATTATGGCCCCACTCGCCGGCGATGCCGTTATGGCCGGCATATACCCGGCCGTTGACCGCCAGGCCCCCGCCGCAGCCGGTGCCGATGATCACCGCGAACACCATTTCCTCGCCGGCGCCGGCGCCGTCGGTGGCCTCGGATATCGCCAGGCAGTTGGCGTCGTTGGCAACCGTAATGGGACGCCCCAGCAGCGCGCCCAAATCCTCCTTGAACGGCCGGCCGTTAAGCCATACCGAATTGGCGTTCTTGACCTTGCCGGTCAGCCGGGACAGGCTGCCGGGAATGCCAATGCCGATGGAGCCCTGTTCGCCCACCGCCCGCTCCGCCCCCAGGATCAGATCGCGGATGGTGGCAAGCGTCGCCGCATAATCGTCGCGCGGCGTCGGCACCCGGTAACGGTACAGCTCGCCGCCCGCCGGATCCAGCGCGATAACCTCGGTCTTGGTGCCGCCTAAATCAATGCCAATATACATACGGATACCTTTGTTATGCCGATGTCTGTCACGGGTTGCGCTGCTTTAGCCGCTTGCCGAGCCAGGCAAACAGGCCGCGGCACACCACGATGACGATGATAATGCCGCCCCAGGTGGCGGTGATCATAAACGGATCCAGCCGCAGCAGGTTCAGGCCGCTGGAGATAAGCTGCAGGATAATCACCGCCAGCACCACGCCGGATACGCGGCCGAAACCGCCGAACGGACTGACTTTGCCCAGGAACGCCGCCAGCACCGCCACCAGCAGGTACGAATCCGCATAGCTGGCCTTGACCGAGTTCAGCTGGCCTATCATCACCAGCGCGGTCAGGGCGGCGAAACACGACGACAGCACATACTGGATCACCGTCACCTTGACGGTATTGACGTTGGAAAAGCGCGCGGCCACCGGATTGGAACCCATCATGTACAGGTTAAAACCAAACCGGGTCTTATTGAGGATCACCGAGGCGACGATGGCGGCGGCGGCAAACAGATACAGCGAGTTGGGCACGCCGAAACTCTGGCCATTGCCGATATTCACCAGCGCCGGCGGAAATCCGGTAATGGTATACCCCTTGGTAAAGACCACATTCAGGCCGGAAATCAAGGTCATGGTGCCCAGGGTCACCAGGATGTCCGGAATTTTCAGCAGGGCTATCAGCAAACCATTGACTACGCCCACCAGAATGCAGGCCAGCAGCCCCAGGAAAATGGCCAGCGCCACCATCTCGCCCGAGGCCAGCTTCATGCCGTTAACCGACACGGATTGCAAAAACAGGGCGATGACGATGCCGTTCAGGTTGGTGGTGGCGATAATCGACAGGTTAATGCCGCCGGACAACATGGAAATCATCATGCCCAGCGACAGGAAACCGACGATGGGCAGCTGATACGCCATGGAGCTGAAGTTCTGCAGGCTGAGGAATTTGTCGCCGTTCAAGGCATACATCACCATAAAGACCGCCGCCAGCACCACATACAGCGAGGCGTTTTCTTTCAGCGCCGGCGGCAGGCCCGCCGCCGCGCCCGGTAGTGTATTACTATTGCCGACCGCTTTCATGATGGCTCCTTAAGTTCAACCAAAACCCGCACCCGCGAACGCCGTTGCTTGATGACCTGCAGAGCGTTAGCCGCTACGCTTACCAGGATCACCAGGCCGGTGAATACGTTGTAATAATAGGGAGAGACTTTCAGCAGGGTCAGGCTATTGCTGAGAATGGCGAACAACAGTACCCCGAGCAGCGTGCCCGGCACGGTGCCGCGCCCGCCGGTGACCGATGCCCCGCCCAATACCACGGCGGCGATGACCTGCAGTTCCGACCCGACGATGGAATTGGGGATCACCGTTTGCACAATCGACACCTGGACGATACTGGCAAAACCGGAAATGGCCCCCACCAGGGTATAGATAAACAAGGTGGTTTTTTTCAGGTTGAATCCCACCCGTTCGGCGGAGAGCGCATTGCCGCCCACCGCGTACAGGCTGCGCCCCAGGATGGTATGGCGCAGGAAAAAATGCAGGACAATCGCCAGCAAGAACCACAGGCAGGTGACAAAGCTGATGCCGTAAAGCGAGCCGTTGGCGGCATGCAGCGGGAAAATCTTTAACTCCGCCAGCCCAAGGAACGACGGCGGAATATCGTAAATCAGGTCGCCCTGGGTCACGACATACAATAAGCCGTAGAACAGGCTGTTGGTGGCGATGGTGACGATAATGGCGGTAATCTTGAAATAATAAATTATGACGCCGTTTAATAAGCCCATGGCCGCGCCGATTATCATGCTGCACAAAATCGCCAGGTAAATATTGTCCAGATTGGCCTGCAAAAACCAATACACCACGGCGTACTGCGCCACCTGGGCGATGGCGGTAAACGACACGTCGAAACCGCCGGAGAGCAGCACCAGCAGCACCCCGAGGGCGAAGATCCCCAGCACCGTATAGGATTTAAGCAGGCTGGCGATATTGTCCAATGACAGGAAGGCCGGATTGATCAGGGCGATGGCGATGGAAAATACGATAATCAGTATTAACAGCACTGCTTCACGCGCTTTAAAAAGTTTAACAAAAGCCATAATAAGACCACCTCTTGATATCAGGCACTTTCCATCTCCTGCTGCAACGCCTCGTTGTCGACGGCATCGGTCGCGTATTCCTTACCGAAACGCCCCCGGGTCATCATGATGATGCGATCGCAATTCGCCAGCAGCTCCGGCAGTTCGTCGGAAATAAACACGATGCCCATACCCGCCGCCGCTTTTTCTTTCACCGTCTGGTAGATATAACTTTTAGCGCCGACGTCGATGCCCACCGTCGGGCTGTCGAGGATAAAGATGCGCGGATTGGTCGCCAGCCATTTAGCCAACACCACTTTTTGCTGATTGCCGCCCGACAGCATGCGGATCTCTTTATCCATGCCGCCGTATTTCACCTGCATGCCCTGGAGCAATCCCCTTACCGCGGCGCGCATTTTGCGGCTGTTAATCAGTTTCAGCGGATTAAGGTAATCCTTCAGCGAGCAGATGGCGGTATTGGCGGCAATGCTTTGCTCCATGATAAGCCCCTGCGCGAGCCGGTCCTCCGGCACATAGGCAATGCCGTTGGCCACGGCGGCGCTGATGCCGCCGATGCGCACCGGACGGTTATCAATCAGTATTTGCCCCTCCTGGGCCGGCTCCACGCCGAACAGCGCCAGCGCCAGCTCGGTGCGCCCCGCGCCCAGCAGGCCGGCGATACCCAGCACCTCGCCCTGGTGTAAATCGAAACTGATATCCTGGAAACTGTTTTTCTTGCTGAGCCCGCGCACGCTCAGCAGCACGTTCTGCGTGGCATGGGAGACGCGCGGCGGATAGGTCAGTTCATACCCCAGCATCAGCTCTTCAATCCGCGCGGTGGTCAGCGCGTGGGCGGCGACGGTGTCGATCAGCCGCCCGTCGCGCATGACGGTAATGCGATCGCAGATTTCCAGCAGTTCGTTCAGCTTATGGCTGATAAAAATAAACGAGATGCCCCGGGAGCGCAGGCGGTTGAGAAGGGTAAACAGATGTTTGATTTCGGTGCGCGTCAGGGCGGTGGTCGGCTCATCAAGGATAATCAGCCGCGAGTCGTTGATCAGCGCCCGGGCGATGGCCACCAATTGCTGTTTGGCAATGGGCAAATCCTCCACCAGGGCATCCAGGTCCAGGCTGACGCCCAACTGCCCGATAATGGCCTTCACCTGCTCCTGATAGGCGCTGGAAAACACCCAGGGTTTCTGGTCGTTGATCATCTGGCTGATGTAGATATTTTCCATTACCGTCAGGTTGGGAAATAACGACAGATCCTGGTAGATAATGCCGATACCCTGTTTTACCGCCTCGATGGCGGAATATTTTTCGATGCGCCGGCCGTTGATGCGCAGCAAACCGCGATCGTAGGCCAGGACCCCGGCGACAATCTTCATCAGGGTCGACTTACCGCAGCCGTTCTCCCCCACTAAACCGTGAATTTCCCCGACGTTAATGTCAAAACTGACATCATTGAGGGCGGTGACCCCGTCAAATGTCTTGGTAACATGTTCAACGGCAAGAAATTCCATGTCGTATTCCTCAGGCGTAACGGCGTGGTTCCCGGTCAGGGGCGCCACGCCTGGAGTGGCTATGATTAGAAATCGTACTGGCTGTAGTTTTCCTTGGTGACCGTCAGCGGCTTATCAAAAATGATATTTTTGCCGTCGACAACCGGCTTGCCGATGCCGGGGATTTCCAGGCCGTTCTTGATTTGATCGCGTTTGCCGTCAAGGATCATCTTGGCGATATAGGTCATGGAATAGGCGGCATCGCCCGGGCTCCAGAGCACGGAGGTGGTAATGGAACCGTCCTTGAGGAACGAGGCGCTTTCCTTGGGCGAAGTGGTGCCCATCACGGTCAGCTTGCCTACCAGCCCCTTTTCGCGCAGCGCCTGGGCGGCACCCGGCGCGCCCTGGCTGCCGAAGGAGATCACGCCTTTTAAATCCGGATAGGTCGACAGCAGTTCCAGCGTTTTCTGGCGCGAGGCGTTACGGTCCTCGCTGACCGGGAAACGGTCGGCAATAAGCTTCAGGTTCGGGTATTTTTCCTTGGCCTCCTTGATGGCGGCGTCCGCCCAGATATTATGGGCCGGCACGGTAAGCGAGCCGACAAAAATGGCATATTCCCCGCCGTCTTTAGCGTGCTGGGCAAATTGATCCATCATATATTTGCCGAATTTTTCATTTTCAATCATTTCCACATCGTAATCGGCATTGGGCTGATTCACCGATTCATGGGTAATCACCACGATGCCCTTTTCATGGGCGCGGGCAAATACCGGCTCGCAGGAGCTGGCGTTGTTCGGCACCACCAACAGCGCATTAACGCCCTGGCTTATCGAATCCTCGATAATACGCACCTGCTGCGCCTCATCCGGCGACGCGGGCGCCTGCTGATAGACCTTGACATCAAAATCCTTACCGGCTTTTTTCAGCCCTTTTTCATAATCGTTAAACCAGGCGGAGCGTAATTTCGGGATGCCCACCATGGTTAATTCCTTGTCGGCGGCGCCGCTGATGCTGGGCAACAGGCTGACGGACGCGCCCAACAGCATGCAGAGCGCCATTGCATTGATCTTTTTCATGGTTTTTCCTTATCGCTGACTAAGCTTTATCAGGCGGGATAACGGCTTTCGGGTTGCGGGATAGCGCCGGCATTGCCTAATTCGATCACCGCGCCCTGAAACCGTTCTTCGGTATCAAGATAATAAAAAACATCGTCACCTATATTGCCGCTTTGCACCACCTGGTAGCCGCGCGCCGCATAACGCGCAATCGCCTGGTCGCAATCCTGGAAATACAGCTTCATGTGGTGCAGGCCGTAGCCGTGCTTTTCAATATATTCGTCATAGATGCTATAACCGCTGACCGGCTGCATTAATTCCATTTGAATTCCATTAACCCAGCACACGGCTATTTTATAAATATGCTCCGCCGGTTTGCCGCGATAGAGGGAATGGCGAATATTGTGCGGACCATAGGTATACACATCCCAGGGGCCGATATCGCATACTTGATAATAATGCGCCATGGCGTCATCCAGGTTTTCCACCAGATGCGCTATTTGAATAATGTCACCGTCTTTCATCGTGGAACCTTTTTGAATAAGGGTAAGGGTCTCAGGCAAATTTTTGCGGCAAGCCTTCCAGATTGGTATGGCGTGTTTTCATCTCGTCGAGGGAAATACCGGTTTTTTCAATCAACAGCATGGTAATGATATCGACAAACAGAAACAGCGATTGCTCCAGCAGCGAGGACATCGGCTGGATTGACGGCACTTCCTGGTCGCCGCCGAAAATCTGTCCCGGCACGCGCACGGTCAGATCGGCATAGCCGCCGTGTTCGTTTTCCGGATGGGCGGTAAGCAGCGCCACCCGGGCGCCGGCCTCCTTGGCCAGCTTTATCACGTTCAGCTCGACATTGGTGACCGCGCAATGGCCGATCAGCAAGTCGCCCGCGCCAAGACAGGGCGTGGTGGTGTCGTAGACCACATAGCTGTCGAACCCCATGTGTTTCAGGCGCATGGCGAACGCGCGCACCGAGAGTTGCATTCGCCCCATGGCATAGAGTTGAATGGTCTTTGCTTTACAAATTTCATCCATCAATTGGCTTATTTCAGCTTCATCCACGGCCAGCAGGGTGGCTTTGTTTTCCGCTATCACCTGTTCTACCAGGCCTTTGTAGGTATACATCGGCAATTCCTCACTTTTATCATCGTCGGCGGGAGGCACAATATAATTTACATGTTAGCTGATATGTAAAATTAATTAGCCAACATATGCATACAACATACGATAAATTTTTGGCATATCTATCGATATTGATCACATTTTTTACGCCGAAATGTTAAATATTATGATGAAATGTGCAGTTAAGTGATAAGGATCACATTACTATTGCGTCATATTCCGTTACCTGCCTGTTGACATCCTGTCCCCCAGCAGGAGCGCTATGACGCCGGCAGCAAACCGCGACCTGGCGCGGCGCGCTTCGCATCCGCGGCGGCTACGGCATTCGCGGCGACATAAAGATTGAACAAAAATGCCGCCCGGCCGGGGCGGCGAAAAAAACCGGAAAAAAATCTCGATTTAGCGCGCTGCTCGTGGGTTTATTTATCGCTGAAACAGGATAATCGGCCGCTAAACATAGGCGCTATCGCCGTATTTATCAGCCGAATAACCCGCTTGATTTTACAACTTTTATCATTTATGGTGTTTTGCAACATTACGCGACGCATGTTGTACAGTAGCTGTAATAATCCAGCGGTCCTCACTCATTTCTTTTGGATAATTAATTTCAGCATGGGCAAAAGAATCATCATGGCGAAAAGAGGTAAACTGGATAGCGTTTTTTTGAATATCGAACAGCGCATTCGCGACAATATTTACCAGGAAGGCCAGCGTCTGCCGTCGGAATCGGTATTATGCGATGAATTCTCGGTATCGCGCCCCACCGTCTCCAAGGCGCTGTCCAAACTGCGGGAACTGGGGCTTATCAGCAGCACCCAGGGGTCCGGCCATTATGTCTGCGCGCGGCAGCAGCCGGCGGCGGCGGCGCAGGGAGAACTGACCCTCGGCATCCTCTCGCCGCGCATGGAAGCCAATGAAAGCGGCTTCCTGTTCGAGCAGATCTTTAAGTCCATTGCATCGCTCTCCCAGCAGTTCAATTTCTCCCTGGTCTGGAACGGCATCGTCACCATGGGCATCGACGCCAGTAAGCAGAAAATAATCCAGACCATTGAAAACATCATCGATCGCTACATTAAAAATAATGTTCACGGGATATTTTTTATACCGATAGAGTTCCATCCCTTCGCCGATGAAATTAACCAGATGATCCTGCAAAAACTTTCTTTGTTCAATATCAGAGTCATCCTGGTTGACAGCGATTTCAAAGCCTATCCCAATAAGTGCGCCTACGATCTGGTGGGCATTGATAATATTGCCGCCGGTTTTGAAGTCACCCGCCATTTATTAAAAAACGCGACCCGTCGCGTTGATTTTTTATGTGAAAACTATTCGGCGCATACCGTTTCAATGCGCATCATGGGCTATAAGCTGGCGCTGCTGGACGCCGGCATCCAAGCGCAGGAAGGCTGGGTGCACAAGGGTCTGGCGGGGGATAAGGACTTTATTAACGGCGTTCTCGACGGCGGCGCCACGAATATTGTCTGCGCCAATGATTTTACCGCCATGAAATTATTATCCACCTGCGGCCAGATAGGCCGCCAGGTTAATGTCGTCGGCTTTGACGATAATGAATACTCCGCCCTGCTCGGTATTCCGCTGACCACCTATAAACAGCCCTTTGGCGATATTGCCAGGAACGCCATATTCCTAATGCTTAACCGGCTGCAGTTTCCCCAGGACGCGCCGCGCCATCTGCAGCTGCGCGGCGAGATGATCATCCGCTCGTCCTGCGGCACGCGCCGCGACCCCGCTTGAGATACATTTCTTCATAGTTCCACGGGCCGTGCGCCGGGCATGGCCGCCATCCCACGCTAGACTTGAGATAGAGCCATTCCGTAGAACCTACTCCGAAGGAGCAATGACATGGAAAATACGACCTCGCAGGTTTCCGCCCCCGACGCCGCCGAACTGGCGCTGATCGACCGCTACTGGCGGGCGGCGAATTACCTGTCGGTGGGCCAGATCTACCTGATGGATAACCCCCTGCTGCGCCGGCCGCTGTTGCCGGACCATATCAAGCCGCGCCTGCTCGGCCACTGGGGCACCACTCCCGGCCTTAATTTCATCTATGCACACCTGAACCGGGTTATCCGCGCCCGCGACCTGGATATGATTTATATCTGCGGGCCGGGGCACGGCGGCCCCGGCATGGTGGCCAATACCTGGCTGGAAGGCACCTACAGCGAGATTTATCCGGATATTTCCGACGATGCCGAAGGCATGCGCAAACTGTTTCGCCAGTTTTCCTTTCCCGGCGGCATTCCGAGCCATGCGGCGGCGGAAACGCCGGGTTCCATTAACGAAGGCGGCGAGCTGGGCTATGCCCTGGTCCATGCCTACGGCGCCGTGTTCGATAATCCCGATCTGATCGCCGCCTGCGTTATCGGCGACGGCGAGGCCGAAACCGGGCCGATGGCCGCCAGCTGGCATTCCAATAAATTTATCAACCCCGCCCGCGACGGCGCGGTGCTGCCTATCCTGCATCTTAATGGCTATAAAATCGCCAATCCTACCCTGCTCGGGCGCAGCAGCGATGACGATTTGCGTCAGCTGTTCCAGGGCTACGGCTACCGGCCGATTTTCGTCGCAGGCCATGAGCCGGCCAAAATGCATCCGCTGATGGCCGCCGCGTTCGACCAGGCGTTCGATGAGATCCGCGCCATCCAAAACGACGCGCTCACCGGCAACGCCGCGCCGCAATCGCTCCCCCGCTGGCCGATGATTATCCTGCGCAGCCCCAAGGGCTGGACCGGGCCGAGAGAGGTGGACGGCAAAAAGGTCGAGGGCTTCTGGCGCGCCCATCAGGTGCCGGTGGCGGGCTGTCGCGAGGACGAGGGCCACCGGCAGATCCTGGAACACTGGCTGCGCAGCTATAACCCGGACGATTTGTTCGACGGCAACGGCCGTTTGCTGCCGGAACTGCGCAAACTGGCGCCGGAGGGCGGCAGGCGCATGGGCGCCAATCCCAATGCCAACGGCGGTCTGCTGCGTAAGGCGCTGAAGGCGCCGGCAATCCAGGATTATGCGGTGGCCAGCAAGAAACGGGGGGATATCCAGGCCGAAGCCACCAAAATATTCGGCGAGTACCTGCGCGATATCTTCCGGCTCAATGCGGATAATGCCAACTTTCGCCTGTTCGGCCCCGACGAAACCGCCTCCAATCGTTTAAGCAGCGTGTTCGAGGCCACTAACCGGGTCTGGATGGAGGAAACCAAAGCTTACGACGAGCAGCTGTCCCAGGACGGTCGGGTGATGGAGGTGCTGAGCGAGCATCTGTGCCAGGGCTGGCTGGAAGGCTACCTGCTCACCGGCCGCCACGGGCTGTTTTCCTGTTATGAAGCCTTTATCCAGATTGTCGATTCCATGTTCAATCAGCACGCCAAATGGCTCAAGGTGTCGCGCGCCCTGCCCTGGCGCAAGCCCGTTTCCTCGCTCAATTACCTGCTGTCCTCGCACGTCTGGCGCCAGGATCATAACGGCTATAGCCATCAGGATCCGGGTTTTGTCGATCTGGTCGCCAATAAAAAGGCTGATATCGTGCGCATCTATTTCCCGCCGGACGCCAATACGCTGCTGTGGGTCGGCGATCATTGCCTGAAAACCTACGATCGCATTAATGTGATCGTGGCCGGCAAGCAGCCCGCGCCGCAGTGGCTGTCTATGGACGAGGCGGTGACACACTGCGAGGCCGGTCTGGGCATCTGGGACTGGGCCGGCAACGAGGACGGCACCACCGCCCCCGATGTGGTGATGGCCTGCGCCGGCGACGTGCCCACCATGGAAACGCTGGCCGCCGTCGAGCTGTTGCGCCGGCACGTGCCGGAGCTGCGCATCCGGGTCGTCAACGTGGTGGATCTGCTGGCGCTGGAGTCCGAGACACAGCATCCGCACGGCCACAGCGATGAATTTTTCGATAGGCTTTTTACCCCCGACCGGCCGGTGATTTTTGCCTATCACGGTTATCCGTTCCTGATCCACCGCCTCACCTATAAGCGGAAAAATCACGCCAATATCCATGTGCACGGCTTTATGGAGGAAGGCACCACCACCACGCCGTTCGATATGACCGTGCTGAATAAACTTGATCGTTTCCATCTGGCCATGGCGGCGATCAAACGCATTCCCGGACTGAAGGATTCCGCCAAGGCCGCCGCCGCCATCGATTTTTTCAAGGCCAGGCTGGATGAACATTATCATTATGTGCGCGAGCACGGCGACGATCTGCCCGACGTCAAGGAGTGGAAGTGGCAAAAAATCAGCTAAGGCGCACGTCCAGATGACGCTGGGTGCGCAGACCCGGCTAAAGGACGCTATCCCGCGCTATCTTTCAGCGAGCAATCACCCTGCATCAAGGTGATAGGGGTTTTCCCGCGGGATACCTATCCGGTGACATGGACGTTAACCACCCGTGGATGTAAAAAGCCTGAAGGGGCACAGAGAGGATGCGGAAGATAAGAGTATGGGCGATGGGAAAATGATACTGATGAACCCTGATCGCTGATTTGTTGGCTTGGCGTCTACAAATGCCCGCCCAGGCGCCTGAAGAAAGGGCGATTTGCTCTTTTAATCCTTTTTTTTGTGCGTCATTTATTGATTCCCATAATTTAATTGTTCTCCGGTATCATAGGCACAAAAAAATTTAAATAAATCAACAGCCGCTCAGAACAGAAACTTTCCGGTGAAGATGCGGCTATCACCTTAATAGCACGACGATAATAGCCACGCTGCGCACCCGGCAAATTCAGCGCCCCCAAAACCCGTTTTGGAGGCGCAATGACTACCTTAACCCTGTCATCACTTAATCAATCCGCCCTATTACGACACGACGGTCATTTAGAGGGTATCAGCAGTTTTTACCAAAGTGCTTTTCATCTCATCGGTGCGGGTAACGCGTTGTTTTCCCCGATGCTAACTAAGAGCTGCGGCCGCCGCCATGGCTGTGTTGACCGCCTTTCTTGCCTGCTTCCGAGGCTTTTTCAGGGTCGTTCTTAAAGTTGCCGCCACTCTGCTGACCGCCTTTTTTACCCGCGTCGGACGCTTTCTGTTTATCTTCGGCGAAGTTGCCGGAACCGCCACGATGTTCAGCCATGTTAATCTCCAATTTCAGATGATATCATCAAGCCGTTAGATATTACCCATCTTATTAATACTACTCATTTAACGGGCTTGAACTGTTTATTGATGACTATTTATTACACGTGACTCATCATCAATGGAATTAATGTTAGGCAAGGTTCTCTAAAGGAGCAAATACGGCATTTAGGTGAAAATGACCCTCACAATGAATTTCAACATACTGAAAAAGATGTATTTTTTGCATTTATGTTTTATGGGATTATTCATTAACATAATAGAAATGGTGATTTTTATTAATTAAATCAACAACAAATTACCACTCAAAAATTTATAAAAATATTTATACACACCTGATAAAAATAATAAACGAGGCGGTATAACATATTGATTTTTTGGTCGGTATATCCGTTCTACGCCGTAATAAGCGTTATTACCGGAAATATAACAAGGTACGCAAAGGAACATTCCCGCCGCTAAGGGACAATCCCATGCGCAATTAACCGCAGCCGCCGTCCCGCCCGCCATGGTATGCGCGGCCGACCCGCGCGGCTCAGGCCGACGGTCCCTGCCCCACCGAATGGCGGATGCGCAGCTCGGTGGAGAATTCACTTGGGCAGGGCGCGTCCGGGAGGGCACCGATGCGCTGCAACAGCAGGGTGGCGGCGGCGCGGCCCATGGCATTTCCCGGCTGGCGTACCGTGGTAAGTGCGGGACTGAGCAGCCGCGCCGCGGGGATATCATCAAAGCCGGTGACGCTGATGTGTTCCGGCACGGCGATACCACGCTCACGGCAACGGCGTATAAAGCCTATGGCTATCAGATCGTTGGCGCACAGCACCGCCGTAGGGCGCTCCGTCGCCGGCAGATTGATAATCGTATCCGCCGCCCGGCTGCCGGACGCCTCGGTATAGTCGCCGCTTAATACCGGCACCGAGTCCGGCATAATATCGGCGGCGGCAAATGCCTCGCGAAATCCGGCCAGGCGCTGTTCGCTGGTCCACAATCCGCGCGGCCCGCCGAGGACGGCCAGCCGCCGATGCCCGCGCCCCAGGACATATTGCGCCATGGCGCGCGCGCCCAGCAGGTTTTGCGCACTGATAAAAGGCGCGTCGATCCCCGGCAGGCATTCATCGACAAATACCACCGCGCCTTGCTGCGCCAGCCTCATCAGCGAGGGGCTGGGCAGACCGGTGCCGGACAGGTAGATCACCCCGTTCAGGCGCTGGGTACGCAACACCTGTGCGTAATACTCCTCGCGCTGCGTATCAGCCCAGGTCATGCACAGCACCAGCAGGCAATCAAGGTGGTCAAGCACGCCCTGGATGCCTTCGGCCACGTCGGCGAAAAACGCATTGCCCAGATCCGGCACGATAAAACCAATGGAGGAAATACGCTGGTGTTTCAGGCTGCGCGCGGCGTTGTTGGGTTCAAAATTCAGCTCGGCAATGCAGCGCAGCACGTGCGCGCGCGTATCCGCGGCCACCGGCCGCGCGCTGTTGTTAAGCACCGCGCTGACGGTACCGATGGAAACATTGGCTAAACGCGCCACGTCGCGAATCGTAGGCCGTACCGGCCTGCCAGGCTTTACGCTATCATCGGTCATCAGGCGTCCTGTGCGGGATTAAACTAACGGCGCCAGTAGCGCCGCGACCAGCGCCTGGCGGTCGACGAGGAGCGCCACGGCGTAACCAGATATTCCAGCAGGATAACCAGCAGAAAGCTCAAGACCCCCAGCAAGGCCAGAAAACCGATGGCGGAAAACGTGCCGGCAGTATTAAGCCTTGAGTTAGCCTGCAGCAGATAAGCGCCCAGGCCGCCGCTGGTGGACGCGGTCCACTCGCCGATAACCGCCCCGGTGACGCTGAAGGTGGCGGACAGCTTCAGGGCGGAAAACAGCGGCGTATAGGTGGCCGGCAGCTTAACGTAGCGGAAGATGCTCAGGCGGGAACCGCCCATGGACCGTACCAGATTAAGCATATCCTTATCCACGGAGTTCAGCCCGTCGAGCACGTTGACCACCACCGGAAAAAATACCACCAGCGCCACAATCACCAGTTTCGGCGCCAGGCCGAAGCCCAGCCAGATCGTCAGCGCGGCGGAAATCGCGATAACCGGCACCGCCTGGCTGGCGATCAAAATTGGATACAGCACGCTTTTCACGCCGGGGATCGCATCCATCAGCACGGCAAAGACGAATCCGGCGCCGGCGCCCAGGACAAACCCCAGCAAAAAGGTGGTGAAGGTGGCCTGGAACCCGATCCAGAGCACCGACCAGTCCGATAAGGCGTGCTGCCAGGTGAGCTGCGGCGAGGGCAGGACATACGCGGGAATCTGATAATAACGCACCGCCGTGTCCCAGACCGCCAGCACCAGCAGCAGTGCCACGAGCGGGCCGCCCAGCGGCAATAACAGCTTACGGATGTTGATCATGGATAAGCGCTTCCTGTGCCGGTTGTTCAGTGTAAATCAGATCCAGGATGTGTCGTTTCAACTGGGTGAATGCGGGGCTGGTAAGGCAGGACAGCGGACGCGGACGCGGGATATCCACGCTGAAAATCTGCTGGACACGGCCGGGACGGGGCGTCATCACCACGACCCGGTCCGCCATAAAAATCGCCTCGTCGATATCATGGGTAACAAACACCACGGTGCGGTGCTGCTCCGCCCAGACCGTCAGCAGCCATTGCTGCATCGCCAGGCGGGTCTGGGAATCCAGCGCGCCGAACGGCTCGTCGAGCAGCATCACGTCATGCCGCATCGCCAGGGTGCGCATCAGCGCCACCCGCTGGCGCATGCCGCCGGACAACGCCGCCGGATAGTGATTGATGAATTCGCCCAGGCCATAGCGCTCCGCCAGGGCCACCCCCGCCGCGCGCTGCTCCCGCGTCGCGCCTCCTTTAAGGATGGCGCCCAAGACGATATTGTCGATAACCGTCATCCAGGGCAGCAGCAGGTCTTTTTGCAGCATATAGCCGACATGGCCGCTGCGGCCGGTAACATCGTCGCCGTCTATCAGGATCTTACCGCTGTCAGGTGTCAGTACGCCGGACACCAGATTGAACAACGTGCTTTTACCGCAGCCGGACGGGCCGACCACGCAGACAAACTCGCCCGCGCGTACGTCCAGATCGGTGGGCGCCAGGGCGGTCATCGCGCCGAAGCGCCGCGTAACCTGTTGAATCGATAACTTGGGAACTGTCATGACGTTGCCTCTGGGCTATCCCTTCGCGGATAGCGCACTATAGAATCTGTTCGGTTTCCGTTACAAAACCTCGCATCGCTCACGGCCGAACCAGACCACGTCCTCGACCTTGACCGCTACGTCGCCGCGCCGGGCAAAGGGTTCCACAGCCCAGGCTCCCCACATGGGCGTGTCGTTGCCGGCATCGATAAAACCCAGGGTATAGGCGGCGCCGGCCGTCAGGGAATGGCCAATATTACCCAGCAAATCCAGCAGGATAAAGCCTTCCCGCGTCAGGCGTTGGTGACTCAGGCCGAACAGCTCTGCGGCCGGCATGCCGGGCCGGCATAACGCCAGGGTATCGCGGTGGATATGTTCCAGCGCCCGCAGCGCGTCCACCGCCTCGGGATAATCGCCCACGACGCGACAGCGGGTGCAGTCGCCCCAGAAGCCCTCGGCGGTAATGGGATGCACATCCACCATCAGTACGTCGCGCGCCGCCGCGGCCTGCGCGCCCGGTCCCTGGGTCGGGAAACAGACTTTGGCGTTCTCGCCCAGGCCGACGTTGGTAATGGTCCAGATGCCCGCCGCGCCCTGATCGCGCAGATAGGCATGTATGGTTTCCTCCACGGCGGACTCCGATACGCCCGGCCGGACCGCGGCCAGGCCCGCCTGGGCGGCCGCTTTCGCCAAAAGTTGCGCCTGGCGCAGCCCGGCCGGGGCCTCAAGGGCGATATCCGGCCCGGGACGATAGGTCCAGAGGGGTTTCATCGGCGGTGGCGATAAAGGCATGATAGCGGCATCCTGTTAGCAAACATGACCGGCATGGAAATATGGCGGCGTCGGGGGAACATGGCAATATCCGGGCGTGGATCCCCGGTGCACTGATTATAGCCTCCCGTGTTCATCATCAATACACCGGCGGGAGAATGATCAATGTTTAGCGATTCAATCCATATTGAAACGGTTCAATCTTTATATGTCAATATCGTTTTATAAATAAATTTATGCTTGATATAACATGATAAAAATGACAATTTTATTAATTGAAACGGTTCAACTTCTCTTAAATGCTGCGCTAAAAAGGGGCGGGCCGCACAAAAATGATCCATGCCTGTGGAGGGTAATAACATGAGTCGGAAACAGATATTATTAGTGGGAGAGACATGGGTGTCGTCAGCGACCCATTTCAAGGGATTTGATCAGTTCGGCAGCGTCACCTTTCATTCGGGCGCCAAGGCGATCATCGCGGCGCTGGCCGGTACGGAATTTGCCCTGACCCATATGCCGGCGCACGTGGCGGTGGAGGAATTCCCTTTTACCGGGCAAGAGCTTAGCCGTTATGACGCCATCCTGCTGTCGGATATCGGCGCCAACTCGCTGCTGCTGCATCCGGATGTCTGGCTGCACGGTAAAACGGTGGCCAATCGTCTTGACTTACTGCGCGACTGGACTGCCGCCGGCGGTGCCCTGGCCATGTTCGGCGGCTACCTGAGCTTCCAGGGCATCGACGGCAAGGCGCGCTGGCACCGCACCGCCGTGGAGCAGGCGCTGCCGGTGGAATGCCTGCCTTATGACGACCGCATCGAGGTGCCGCAGGGGTTCCGTCCGGTTATCGACCCGCGAAAGCAGGGACATGCGCTATTTAACAATATTACCGGCGATTGGCCGCTGCTGCTGGGCGCCAACGAGGTGGTGCCCAAGGACGGCAGCGATGTGTTGGCGCGCCTGCCGGATGAGCTGGGCGGACACCCGCTGCTGGTGACCGGTGCCCACGGGCGCGGGCGCACGCTGGTCTGGACCTCGGATATCAGCCCCCATTGGCTGCCGCAGAATTTTATCGACTGGCCCGGTTATAAACAGCTGTTGCTCAACATGCTGGGCTGGCTGACCACCCGTTAATCCGCCGATTAGCAGGGATCCTCGTTACCGACATTATCCTCCGGAGGCCGCCATGGCGCCTAAACCGAATGAAGCCTTAGTCACCGTAGCCTGCTTGCAAATGGAGCCGGTTTTTGGCGAGACCGTGCGCAACGTCAACACCTCCATCGCCATGATCGAACAGGCGGCGGCGCGGGGGGCGAATCTGATGGTGTTGCCCGAGCTGTGCAATACCGGCTATGTGTTCGCCACCCGCGACGAAGCCTTCGCGCTGGGAGAAGCGCTGCCAGACGGCCCTTCCTGCCGCGCCTGGATCGACTGCGCCCGCAGGCTGGGGGTGTATATTGTCGCCGGCATCACCGAGCGCGAGGGCGAACTGCTGTATAACGCCGCCGCTATCATCGGGCCGGAAGGGTTTATCGGCCGCTACCGCAAAGTGCATCTGTGGGGGGATGAAGCTATTTATTTCGCGCCGGGCAACCTGGGTTTCCCGGTATTCAAAACCCGCATCGGCACCCTGGGGTGCCATATCTGTTATGACTGCTGGTTTCCGGAAAGCTTCCGCCTGGCGGCATTGCAGGGTGCCGAGATTGTCTGCGTCCCCACCAACTGGGTGCCGATCCCGGGCCAGGATCCCAACCGCGAGGCCATGGCCAATATCATCTGCATGGCGGCGGCGCATACCAATTCGGTATTTGTAGCGGCGGCGGATCGGGTAGGCGTGGAACGCCATCAGCCTTTTATCGGCCAGAGCCTGATTGTCGGCTATACCGGCTGGCCGGTGGCGGGACCGGCCAGCGCCACGGATACCTATATCATCATGGCGACCATTAACCTGGCCGATGCCAAACGTCATCGCAACTGGAACGCCTTTAACCAGGTGCTGCGCGACCGCCGCACCGATGTGTATGATCAGATGCTCGGAACGTCCCATCAACCGGGCAATTTTTAGCCGCGGCGGCGGGTCATATCAAAGTCCTATGGCCCGCCTCCTGCGCCGGCAGATAAATGTGATATAACTCTCTTTCGGGCTTCTCAAGCTATGCTAACGTCAATTAGTCATTATTTAGGATTAATTTAGCTATCAATGAGAAGATTCCAAATAAAAATTTAATCAATTAGTCCTAATTAAGGATTATATGTCGCGCTGGGCGGTCACGCTGCCTCGTTGCGCTAACCCCACCCGCTACCGGAGTGAGCTATGAACGGAACAGATTATGTGGTCATGGCGCTGTATGCGCTGATGATTGTGGCGATCACGCTTTGGGCCATGCGCAAAGTGGGCAGCACCAAGGACTTTTTTGCCGCCGGCGGTAAAATGCCCTGGTGGCTTTCCGGCATTTCACATCATATGTCGGGTTATAGCGCGGCGGTGTTCGTGGCTTACGCCGCGGTGGCCTACAGCTATGGCATCACCATTTATTTCTGGTGGGCGCTGCCCATTTCCATTGCGGTGTTTATCGGCTCGTTTATTTTCGCCCCGCGCTGGGCGCGGCTGCGCATCCACATGCATATCGAATCGCCGATGGAATATCTCGCCACGCGCTACAATGTGCCGACGCAACAGCTGCTGGCCTGGAGCGGCGTGCTGCTGAAAACCTTTGATGTCGGCGCCAAGTGGGCGGCCATCGCCATTATCATTAATGTCTTCACCGGGCTCGCGCCGGTATACGGCATCGCGATATCCGGCGCATTATGCCTGTTTTATACCGTGATGGGCGGGTTATGGGCCGATGCCTGCAACGACTTCGGCCAGTTTATCGTGCAGTTTATCGCGGCCATCGTGATGGTGGTGGCGGTGGCGGCCCATCTGGGCGGCGCGCACGAACTGCTCACCGTCTGGAACCAATTGCCGCCGGCCCATACCGATATTATCCGCGAGCCCTATACGCTCGGCTTTATGCTGGCCTATTTTGTCATCTATACCCTCAGCTACAACGGCGGCACCTGGAACCTGGCGCAGCGGTTTATCGCCTCGCCGCGCGGGCGGGACGCGCACAAGGCCGCCCTGCTGTCCTCGGTGTTGTACCTGGTATGGCCGCTGGTGCTGTTTTATCCCATGTGGGCGGCGCCGGTACTGTTCCCCCATATCGCCGATCCGACGCAATCCTACTCCATCATGGCGATGCAGCTATTGCCCAACGGCCTGATAGGTCTGGTGCTGGTGGCGATGTTTACCCATACCCTGTCGATGACCTCATCGGACTCCAACGCCATTACCGCCGTGGTCACGCGCGATATCCTGCCGGTTTTGTTTCCGCGCCGGTTCGGCAACGGCCAGTCTTCCCTGGTGGTGGCGCGGGTAACCGTGGTGCTGTTTATCCTGACCACCCTGCTTATCGCGGTTAACGCCAGCCGGTTCGGCGGCGTGCTGACCCTGCTTATCGTCTGGTTCGGCGGCCTGGTCGGCCCCATCTCGATCCCCATGCTGCTCGGCCTGCTGCCCTGGTTCAGAAAATGCGGCCCGACGGCGGCCATTGCCTCATGGGCGGCCGGGGTGGCGGCATTTTTCGCGGTAAAATTCGTCGTGCCGGGCATGAGCACCACGCAAATCGTCGCCATCCCGGTCTTCACCTCGTTGATTGTCTATACGCTGGCGGGGATGTTGCGGCGTAGTCCGGTCAGCCCGCAGGTGGACATTCTGCTGGCCGCGTTAAACCAGGATCAGGGCACGGCGCAGGCTGCCGAACCCATCCACAACCTGCGTAAACCCGAATCCGGCCAAAACTAAGGAGCTTGGTATGTCATTGCCGCTACTGAACCGTCGGTGCGAGAATTTATCCGTCCAGGTGTTTGCCGATCGCCGGCAAATGGGACGCCACGCCGGCGAGGCCGCCGCCGCCTGCCTGCGTAACCGCCTGAACGCCCAGGATAACGTCAGGATTATTTTTGCCGCCGCCCCTTCGCAAAATGAGTTCCTGGCCACCCTGGCGGCGGCCGGGGATATAGACTGGTCGCGGGTGACGGCGTTTCATATGGATGAATATATCGGCCTGCCCGCCGATTCACCGCAGCGCTTTAGCCACTATCTTAAGCGGCATCTGTTCGATATCGTCCGCCCCGGGCAAGTCCATCTGATCCCGACGGGCGACGCAGGCCGCGTGTGCCGCGAATATGCCGCGCTGATTAGCCGCGCGCCGGTGGATATGGTTTGCCTGGGGGTGGGAGAAAACGGCCATCTGGCGTTTAACGATCCGCCGGTGGCGGATTTTCACGATCCCGCCGTCATGAAAGTGGTGGCGCTGGACCCGGTCTGCCGCCAGCAGCAGGTCAACGACGGCTGCTTCGGCGAGATAAACGCGGTTCCCACCCACGCGCTGACCCTGACCATGCCCACCCTGATGGCGGCATCGCGCCTGTTTTGCATGGTGCCGGGCAGCAGCAAACGCGCGGCGGTGCGCGCCATGCTGGCGTTGCCGGTAACCACCGCCTGCCCCGCCACCGTTCTGCGTACCCACCCCGCCTGTTCACTGTTTACCGACGTAGACGCGTATGGAGAGCTAACGCATGGATAAGGTTTGTATCCGCGGCAGGGATTACCGGGAGTTAACCAGCATCGAGATCCACGCCGCCGGCGGGCTGATCCGTGAAATACGGCCGCTGCCGCAGGATGATAGCCTGCCCATCCTGGCGCCCGGTTTGGTGGATTTGCAGGTCAACGGTTATGCGGGGGTTGATTTTAACCGTTGCCCGATTGATGAACAGGCGGTACTGGAGGTCACCCGGGAATTATGGCGACAGGGCGTCACCACCTTCCTGCCCACGGTCATCACCAACGGCGATGAGCAGATCGCCGGGATGGCGGCGGCGATTGCCAATGCCCGCCGGCGCTTTGCCCCGGTCGGGCAAAGCGTGGCCGGAATCCATCTGGAAGGGCCGTTTCTTTCTCCCGAGGACGGACCACGCGGCGCGCATGACAAACGTTTTGTCAAAGCACCGGACTGGACGCTGTTTCAACGCTTCCAGCGCGCGGCGCAGGGCGATATACGCCTGCTGACCCTGTCGCCCGAATGGCCGCAGGCCCCTGGATTTATCCGCCGCTGCGCGCAAGCCGGGGTGGTGGTCGCCTTAGGTCATACCGCCGCCGACGCGTTACAGATAGACGCGGCGGTCGAGGCCGGCGCCACGCTGTCCACCCATTTGGGCAACGGGGCGCATTTGCTGCTGCCGCGCCACCCCAACTATATCTGGGAGCAACTGGCGCAGGACCGGCTGTGGTGCGCCATGATTGGCGACGGCGAACATTTGCCGGCGTCGGTCATGAAGGTTTTTATGCGCGTCAAAGGTGAACGCGGCATCCTGGTGAGCGACGCCACCAGCCTGGCCGGCATGCCGCCCGGACGCTACCGGCTGCATATCGGCGGCGAGGTGATCCTGAGCGACACGGGGCGCCTGGCGATGGCCGATAACCCGCGGTTGCTGGCGGGATCGGCGCGCTCATTACTGTACGGGGTGAATAATCTGCTCCGCCTGGGCCTGGCCACGCGCCGCGAGGCGTGGGAGATGGCGTCGGTACGTCCCTCGGCGCTGCTTAACCTGCCGACGCGGCATGGTCTGGCGGTTGGCGCCCCGCTGGACGCAGTGGCGCTTGACGAAGACCGGCGCGGCGGATTGTCCGTGCTGGCCGTTTATCAGCGGGGAGAATGCGTCTGGCGGGATGAATAGGTTTTTCCGGGCATCAATGGTTATGCCATAATGCCCGCTGATATTCAGCCGGAGGTTAGGGTAAGCCAGCCTATGAAAGAGCCAGGAAAAGGACCCGCGCTGCTGCGCCAGTACAATGAAAAGCATGTCCTGTCTTTCTTGCGGCAACAGCGCGTCAGTTCGCGCCTGGATATTGCCCGCGCGCTGTCGTTAAGCAAAAATACCATTTCGCTGATCGTGGATGATTTTATCGCCCGGGGCTACGTTGCCGAACTGGGCGTGGCCCAATCCAACACCATCGGCCGCCCCAAAATCCATATTGCGCTGCTGCCGGATAAAATGAAGGCGGCGGGCATTATGGTCGAGCGCCAGCAATTGCACTGGGCGGTCTATGACTATTTTTCCGAGGTCATCGAGCAGCAAACGCTGGCTATCGATACCGTCGCCCCCGGCCCGGTATTGGCGGAAATCACGCGCGTCGTCCAATGGATGCACCGGCGTTATCCCGAACTTATCGGCATCGGCGTGGGCTTTCCCGGTATTATCGATCCGCTTGCCGGCGTGATGCACGTATCGTCGCATCTGGGCTGGCAACAGGTCGACCTCCTGGCGACCCTGGGCGAAACCGTGCCGATACCGGTCGGCGTGATGAATATCGTCAAGGCGGCGGCGCTGGTATCGCGCCAGCAAGGCACCCGGCAGCCGGGAGCCGAACCCGGTTTTTACCTGCGGATCGCCGAGGGCATCGGCGGCGCGCTGCTGACCGAACAGGGCGTTTATTATGGCGGCAGCTGGACCGCGGGCGAAGTCGGGCACCTGAACGTCGCCGCCGACGGGCCGCTTTGCACCTGCGGACAACGCGGCTGCCTGGAATCGTTAATCGCACTCAGGGCCATCAATGCGCAGCTGGATCAGCTGCAGCCGGGGCTGCAGTGGGCCAATCGCGCGGCGGCGCCGCAGATAGTGGAACAGGTTATCGGCCGGGCGGGCGAATTGCTCGGCAAGGCGCTCAGCCAGATCATCCATCTGGTCAACCCGCGCACCCTGCTTATCGACTGCGCCTATAATGCCTCGTCGCTGTTTACCGAACAGGTATTGGCCACGGCGCGCCGTACCACCCTCTCTTTTGCCTACGGCCATACGCAAATCCGCTTTCTCTCCCATAGCTATGACCCGGCCCAGGGACTGGCGCTGGCCATGATCCAACGCTTCGAGCGCATTAATTTGTAGCGGCGGTACGCGCCGCCGCAAAGCAACACCGGATTAACCGCCGGTGCGGCAAGGCAACGGGTTTAATGTTCATTGTTAATTGGTATAGCTTCAGTTATTTAAGATGCGGCAGTCAATATAATGGGGATGTATCAATTTTGTGATAGACCGGTACTTTAATAATCCCCAAAAATAATTAGCATATACTATTTATCAAATAAATAGCTGATGCGTTTTTACCGCTACGAAAAGGTAGAATTTTCGATGAGAGGAATATCCTCGTCCCTTGGTTTTATTTCCGGTGTCGTTAAACATCGGGATATCGAAGAATATAATAAAACCATCGCCGGACGGTCATTACTTGCCAAGGGGCCATTATTTGAAAATACGATGCCGTGGAAAATACACAATCCACGAAGAGAGCTGCCAGCCCTTATCCCTATCCGTAAAAACGGCAGGCCGGCCACAGCCAGAGCGGAAAACGATTCTCAAGTCAATCGCCCCCCCGTCAAAAGGCATAGGATTGAAGGCAATACCTTCTCTGGCGGACTGGTGGCGATTAACAATCGCCAACCGCCAGATTCAGGCGCTCCGCCTCGCTATTGTCCTGCCGATAGCGCTCTGCCCGCAGGGCGTACCCTCCCTATAAATCCGCTGCAAACAAAAAACCAGGAGGATATCTGGCAGGTTAAGCGGGGATTAAGGACGATGAAAGAAAAATTAGCCAAGGAGATTTTACGCAATAACCAATCACGCAGACTGATTCAGCTAGCAGATGAGGCGCAGGCACACAGACAAGAACATCACCTGCACGCCAGTGAGATTACGTCAGCACATTCCGCCACGCCACATCAATGCCAGATATGCGCGCTTTTGGCTACCTACCATCAATTACTGACCGTAATGGAAACCGCAAAGGCGCAATCGGGCGTGCTTAACCTAGATCAGGACGGCCAACGCCAAAATAGCGACACCGTTCTTTTAACACTCGCATCCGTACTGCATCACCTCATCAGAGAAGACAGCGATAAACTGCTCGACGTTATCCGTTCCCTTGCCGGGGTTCGCATTGCGGGCCTACCTGACTCGCAGGAAACGGCAAACAAAACTGCAACCCGCCCCAGTCCGGATGTTGCAGCGCATCTCTATGAGGTCCTCACCATTAGCCCGTCATATCTGGAAAAAACATGGCAGATAAAAGACCATATCATTAAGCTGCTCGAAGAATTAAATAAGACGCTGGCGCAAAATACCGGTCTTCGCCGGCTAATGGGGAAGTCCCCGTTGACCGCCCACGCTGATGGCCACGTGCATACATTCACTCTCCAGGATGCCGATATGCAACATCCCGACAAATGCAATATTTGCGTGTTCTGGACGCATTACAATAATTTTTTCCAAGGATTGAAGCGCAATCCACAGCCTTGCACTTCCGCGAAAGAATATCATGCCCGCTATCGCGATTTAAACTCTGGGGTTTTTAAATTAACCCATACCCTGTTATCAATGCTGAAAAAGGATAATGATACCCTGCTCGACAGTCTGGCGCATCATGCGATAACCGCCGACAACCCAGGTGACCCGCCCATGAAAAACATTTCATGGGCGGACATTACAGCAGCCTTAACTATCGACCCGAAAGTGGTGATGGCCGGAAGCGACATGCCGCGCATTAACCCTGCTTTAGGCAAAATGCTGAATATAGAATCACAGATAAACCGTATAAAATCCGAATTCGCCGATATGCTGTCGCTCGATTTCCGGCTGCGCCAGCAGTTGGCGCAACATTCAGGTCCTGGAACACCCGCCATGCATTTTCATGCCAACGCATCAGAGACAATAGACTACAACACCGCTCATCAATGCTATTTTTGCCGGCTTTGCACGCTTTACAACCGTGAACTGTACCCTCCATCCCGGCCGGACACGCGGTTACATGCGCATAGCAGCGGAAATCCCCCCACCGGTCTCGACAATCATTGGCGGATTTTCAGCTTAACGCACTTACTGCTGACGCATCTGAAAAACGATACCCAGACCCTGCAAGACAGCCTGCCTTATTATCGAGATATAAAGGCTTAACGTCCTTATGCCCTGCGCCAGCAAACACGCGCGCTTTTGACGTCACCTCAGCGCACCAGTCCCAGGCGTTCGGCGAAATCATCGGCCGGCATCGGTTTGCCGAACAGAAAACCCTGCGCTTCCAGGCAGCCTTTTTTCTTCAGGCGTTCGCATTGTTCAAGCGTTTCCACGCCCTCGGCGATCACCTCCAGCTTAAAGCTGCTGCCCAGGTACAGGATAGCGCGGACGATGGCGGCGTCGGGGGGAGAATCCACCATGGCGCGCACAAAGGTTTGGTCCACCTTCAGGCGGGTCACCGGGTAATGTTTCAGCATGCTCAGAGAAGCATAGCCGGTGCCGTAGTCGTCAAAAGCGATGCCGACGCCGTACGCGCGCAGTTCCCTTAGCGGCTTCAGCATATGTTCATCGTGGCGCAGGATGATATTTTCCGTAATTTCCAATTCCAGCGCCTGCGGGGGTAAGCCGGTTTCCTGCAGGATGGCGCGTACCTGTTGCGCCAGCGTGCCGGTCCTGAACTGGGCGCTGAACAGATTCACGCCCATGCGAAACTCGGTTACGCCCCGATCGCGCCAGGTCGCCGCCTGGCGACAGGCGGTCCTGATCACCCATTCCCCGACGCGCTCGGCCCAGGGACCGGACTCCAGCGCCGGAATAAATACCGCCGGACCCAGCAACCCCTTCTCCGGATGGCGCCAGCGCAGCAGGGCTTCCGCGCCGACGATGGCGTTATCGGCCAGCCTCACCTGCGGCTGGTAAAACAGTTCGAATTCATCCCGATCGTATGCCCTGCCCAGTTCCCCCTGGTAAGAGCGCTTGGCCTGTGATAATTCACGCAGTTCCCGGGTAAAAAAACGGCGGCAGTGGCGGCCGTCGGCCTTGGCCTGGTAAAGCGCCAAATCGGCGCTGGTCAGCAGTTCCTGGATGGTCAGACCGTGGACGGGATACAGCACAATGCCGACGCTGGCGCCGATATTGACCGGCTGGCCGTCGATGGTGACAATCTTGTTGATTTCATCAATGATATGATCGGCGATTTCCGCCGCCCTCTTGGCATCGGACAGTCCGGGAAGCAACAGGGCGAATTCGTCGCCGCCCATACGCGCGACCACGTCGCCCGAGCGCACGCAGTTTTGCAGCTTGAAACCCACGTCCACCAGCACCGCGTCCCCGCCCGCATGGCCCAGGTTATCGTTAACGTCCTTAAAGCCGTCCAGGTCCACCAGCATGATGATGGCGGCGTCCTCGTCCCTAAGGGTTTGCTCAAGACATAAGCCCAGCAGGGTACGATTGGCCAGCCCGGTAAGGTGATCCATATGCGCCAGTTGGAACAAGCGCTCTTCGTTGCGGCGCCGTTCGGTGATATCGCGCAGGATGGCGCCAAAGGTGATGCGATCGTGGTCCACCCACGAAGACGCGGACAGTTCCACCGGGATCCAGACGCCGTCGGCGGAGCGCACTTTCAGTTCCAGGGTGCTGCCGCGCTGTGTGCCGTCGCCGGCGCCGGCCAGGCGCTGCAGACGGCCGACCAGGCCGTCCGGCACCAGCACGCTGACGTTGCATCCGATAATCTGTTCGCTGCTATACCCCAACAGTTTGCCCGCCGCCGCGTTCCAAAAGGTGATGATGCCTTTATCGTCGGCGCAGACAATGGCGTCGGGGGACGTATGGGCAATATTTTCGAAACGAAACTGGCTGGCGTTGCGCGCGCGTTCCAGACGCCGCATTTCCAGCCGGTCCAGGACCAGCGCGGCCAGGTCGTGCATATTTTGCCTATCGCCCGCGCTCAGCCCCGGCCGGGGCACGCGGTCGATAATACACAGCGTGCCGAGGGCGACCCCATCCTGATTGCGTAACGGAATACCGGCGTAAAAACGGATAAAAGGCTCCCCGGTCACCAAGGGATTATCCCGGAACTGCGGATCCTTATGGGTATCCGGAATCACCATGATATCGTGCCGGCGAATGACGTGCGCGCAAAACGAGATATCGCGCGGCGTTTCGCAGGAGGCGATGCCGATACTGGCGGCAAACAGCTGGCGTTCGGCTTCGATCAGCGAAATGAGCACAATAGGCACTTTAAAAATATTGGCGGTAAGGTGTACTAACCGGTTAAAGCCTATTTCCGATAATGTGGAATGGATGCCATATTCTTCCAGCACGGCAAGACGCTTTTCCTCTTCCCTATCCGACGGCGAATCATTCATGTGTGCCTCTGCGAATCACGTCAAAAATAATAATTAAAAAAATAAATTATTTCATGCATCAGGGTTATATCGGCATGATGAAGGCAACGCTTGAGTCATTGTCGCGTAAGCGTTGTGACGGCACGCTCCGATTCGTCAGATACCACACCATTTCGCGCCTGTTTTTCTTGTTAAGTATAGACAGCGCCGGCGGAATGCGGCGCAAATGACTCAATGCCGCGGTATTAGACGGCTTCACGAAAAACACCCCGAAATGAAGAAAATCATGCCAGCCCGCTAGGAACCGCCAATATGTCATGCTAGGTTTAATTTGCTATCTAATGATAAGAAATTTTGTTGTTTACTCTCAATCATTCACAACGCGGCCGGAGGACCATGGCAAAAAAAGATCCCTACGCCCCGCGCGAATGGCTGCCGCATGAGAAGCCCGCGCTTCCCGGTTCGCCCTCGACCCCGCTGCACCCCGTGCCAAAACGCATTGCGTACGGCATCGTCGGCGTGCTGGTTTCAATTACCGGCGGGCTGGGCAATGCGTTGGTGACGGCCAACCTGAGCAACCTGCAAGGCACTTTTGGCGCTTACTCCAACGAGATTGCCTGGCTGCCGGCGGTTTATCTGATGACCAATGTGTCGATAAACCTGCTCTTGGTGAAATTTCGCCAGCAGTATGGCCTGCGGGTATTTACCGAAGCCTTTTTGGTGCTGTATGTCTTAGTGGCGTTTTTTCACCTGTTTGTGAACGATCTTAATTCCGCCATCATGGTGCGCGCCGCGCACGGCATGGTGGGCGCGGCGCTGAGCTCGCTGTCGATTTACTACCAAATTCAGGCTTTTCCGGCCAGGCACCGCCTGAAGGGCCTGACCATCGGCATCGGGGCGTCGCAGGTGGCGATTCCGCTGGCGCGGCTGTTCTCCTCGGAACTGCTGGCCCTTAATGAATGGCGTGGCCTTTATCTGTTCGAGCTGGGGCTGGCCCTGCTGTCGCTCGGCGGCGTGCTGTTGCTTAAGCTGCCGCCCAGCGATCGCATCAAGGTGTTTGAGAAAAAAGACTTTCTGACGTTTATACTGCTGGCGCCCGGCATGGGGCTTATCTGCGCGGTGCTTTCCCTTGGCCGCATCGACTGGTGGTTATCCGCGCCCTGGATTGGCGTTTCGCTGGCGCTGGCCGTAGCGCTGATTACCGGCGCCATCCTGGTGGAACGCAACCGCCGCAATCCGTTGCTGAATATCCGCTGGCTCAGCAGCGGCAGTATCGTGCGCCTTGGGCTTATCATGTTGCTGATCCGTATCGTGCTGGCCGAGCAAAACACCGGCGCCATCGGCTACCTGCAGCAAATCGGCCTGCTCAACGATCAGATGCGCGGTTTGTCCCTGGCGATCCTGGCGGGTATTGTGGCCGGCATCGTCATCAGCGCCCTGACGATTAATCCCAAAAATCTCAGCCGCCCTATTATTATCGCTCTCGTGTTGATGACCTTCGCCTCGCTGATGGACGCGCAGTCCAACAGCCTGACGCGACCGGATAATCTGTATATCAGCCAGTTTTTACTCGGTTTCAGCAGCGCCTTTTTCCTGGCCCCGGCGCTGCTGGCCGGCATCGGCGGCGTGGTGGCCGAGCCGCGCAACCTGGTGAGCTTTTCAGTGCTGTTCGGCATGAGCCAGAACCTGGGCGGGCTGCTGGGATCAGCGCTGCTCGGCACATTCCAGGTCATACGCGAAAAGTTTCATTCCAGCCAGATAGCAGAGCAGCTAAGCCTGCAAAATCCCCTGGTGGCCGAGCGGGTCGGCAGCTATAGCGCCGCCTATGGCGGCGTGCTTAACGACAGCGATTTGTTAAGCGCGCAGGGACTGGCGCAATTACAGGCCGTCGCCACCCGGGAAGCCAATACGCTGGCCTATAACGATGTGTATATGCTGACCGCGGCCATTGCGCTGGCAACGCTGGTCTGGATTTTATGGCGACTGTTCCGGCTGCGGATGCAGGCCCGGCGCCAGGTTAACCATTAATGGAGCAACAATGAGTCAGCAACCCGACGGCCCGGCCACGGCGCCGGAAAAGGAAAAAAGCAGCTATGCCCGTATCCTGACCACCCTGGTGGCGGTGGCGATCGCCATTGTCGGCGTGCTGGTCATCCTCTACGCCTGGCAGTTGCCGCCGTTTACCCGCCAGGTGCAGACCACGGACAATGCGTATGTTCGCGGCCAGGTTACCGTCATCAGCCCGCAGCTCAGCGGCTATATCACTCAGGTCGCGGTACAGGATTTTGCCTGGGTGCGCAAAGGCGATCTCCTGATGACCATTGACGAGCGCATTTACCGGCAACGGGTGCATCAGGCCATGGCGCAGCGGGATATGAAACGGGCCGCGCTGGCCAATAATATTCAGCAACGGCGCAGCAGCGAGGCGGCGATTGCGCGCAACCAGGCGGCGGTGGTCAACGCCCAGGCGCAGGCGGAAAAAGCGCGCCTGGATTTAAAGCGCGTCGAGGACCTGATGTCCGACGGCTCGTTATCCGTGCGCGAGCGCGACGCCTCGCGCGCCAGCTACAGCCAGGCCAGGGCGGATATCGCCCAGGCCACGGCGGCGCTGGAGATGTCCCGGCAGGATTTGCAGACGGTCATCGTCAACCGCGCGTCGCTGGAGGCCGATGTCGCCAGCTCGCAGGCGGCGCTGGAACTGGCGCAGATTGATTTGGCCAATACCCGCATTGTCGCGCCGCGCGATGGGCAATTGGGCCAGATCTCGGTCAGGCAGGGCGCGTATGTCAGCGCCGGCACCCACCTGACGTCGCTGGTGCCCGAGCAGATGTGGGTGATCGCCAATATGAAGGAAACGCAAATGGCCGCCATCCGGCTGGGACAACCAGTCAGTATCCGGGTGGATGCACTGGACTACGCCAGCCTTAGCGGCGAGGTGGAAAATATTTCGCCCGCCGCCGGGTCGGAATTCAGCGCCATTACGGCGGATAACGCCACCGGCAACTTTGTCAAAATCGCCCAGCGCATCCCGGTGCGGATAAAAATCCACGATGATGGCCCTCTTTACCGGCGGTTGCGTCCCGGCATGTCGGTGGAAGTCAGCATCAATACCCTGAATGCCGAAAACCAGCAAGGCGAGGTACGCTGATGCCGGCGAAACCCCTCCTGCTGCGTTTATCCGCGCCCGGCCTGCTCCTGCTGCTGTGCGCCTGCCACCCTGGGCGCGAGCCGGCGGCGCAGTCAAGCCTGCTTATCCCGGCGCAGTGGCGCGAAAAGGTGGGCCCGGCGGCGCCGGTGGAGGCGCGCTGGTGGCGGGAATTTAACGATCCGGTATTAAGCCGGCTGGTTGAACAGGCTCTGCGCAATAATACCGATATCCTCACCGCCCGCGCCCGGGTTGACGAATATCGCGCCCGGCTGCGCGCGGCCAACGGCGATCGCCTGCCGTCGCTGGACGCCGGCGTCGACGGCACCCGCGCCCGGGTGCTGTCGTCGGCCACCGGCCTGCCGGTCTATAGCACGGTCTACCAGGGCACGCTGCAGGCGGGTTATGACGTGGATCTCTGGGGACGGCGGTCCGCTACCGCCGCCGCCGCGCGCGCAAGCCTGGAAGCGCAGCAGGCCGCGGCGGCGGCGGCCATGCTGACGGTGGCCTCGTCCGTCGCCTCGGGATATCTGACGCTGTACGCGCTGGACCGGCAACTGGCGTTAACCCGCGCCACCCTGGAATCACGGCGCAATTCGCTGAAACTGGCGCGCAGGCAGTTTGAAACCGGCTATTCATCGCGGCTGGAATACGTGCAGGCGCAGGCGGAATACCAGGCCGCCAGCGCCCAGATACCGCAGCTGTCGCATCAGATAACGGAACAGGAAAACGCGCTAAGCATTCTCTTGGGCGCTAATCCCGGCGCCATCCCGCGCGGCGACGATGCCGGCCGGCTGCGCCCCCTGCCCTTGCCCACCCTGCTGCCCTCGGAGCTGATGCGACGGCGTCCCGATATCATCCAGGCCGAACGGCAGCTGATTGCCGCCGACGCGACGCTAAGCTCCGCCCGCGCCGCTTTGCTGCCCTCGCTTAACCTGACCGCCTCCGGCACCCTGCAGGACAATGCCCTGGAAAAGCTTATCGATAATCCTTTCCGGCTGTGGAGCATCGGCGGCAGCGTACTGGCGCCGATGCTCAACCGCGAGGCCCTGAACGCCCAGGTGGATATCAGCGCCGCCACCCGCAACCAGGCCCTCTACAATTACGAAAAAGTGGTGCGATCGGCGTTCAGCGAAGTGAACAATAGTCTGGACGCCATCACGCGGCTAGAGGAACAGCTGACGGAAACCCGGCGGCAGGAGGACGTGGTAAGCGAGGCGTTGCGCATCGCCCATAATCGCTACCGCAACGGCTACGCGTCTTACCTGGAAGAACTGGATGCCCAGCGTACCCTGTTCGCCACCCAGGTCAGCGTAATACAGTTGCGCAACAACGTGCTGCTGGCGCAAATTGATCTTTACCGTTCCCTTGGGGGCGGCTGGCGGGTGGACGGCGATAACCTGGAGCCGCGCTAGGGCAGAAGTGAATGCGGTTCGCCGCCTGAGGGAAGACTCGGGGCGCGCGCGGCGTTGGCCCATCGCTTTGGGCCAACGCCTAACTGATTAATCAGAAATAATAAATCAGCGCCACCGCCAGCACATCGTCGGTATTGATACCGCTGTTTTTGGTGAAGTCGTTATTTTTCAGTAAATTGACTTTGTAGATAACGTCCGTGGACATGCGTTTATTGAAGAAATAAGCGCCGCCGACGGCCAGGTATTTCAGCGTATCCTGATTACCATAGCCTTCGATATCCTTACTGCGGGTTTGCAAATAACTGACGATCGGCGCCAGGCCGTTGGTGAATTGATATTGCGCCAACAGTTCCACCACCTGGGCCCGGTTGGCAAAACCATACACGCTGTGGCTGCTGCTGCCGAACGGCGTCGCGTTATAGGTTTCGGTATAGGTGGCCGCCAGGTAGATCTGGTGGGCGTCATATTTCAGGGCGCCGCGATAGGCGTCGGCTTTATCGCCATGGCCGTAGGCCAGGTTATTTTGTCCCTCGGTTCGATCGGACGTGGCAAACGTAGCGCCGGCGCTGATACCCGCGCCAAAGTCATAAATCAGCGCCGCGCCGTAGCCTTCGCCGTTCTGGCGCAGGGCATCGCGGCCGTTATTGGTTTCGGTGGCGCTGCCGTTCTTGCCCTGGTACTGGGCGGTGAGCTTCAGGCCGTCGATCAGGACGTTATTGCGATAGGTCAGCAGGTTGCTGGTACGTTTAAACATAAAATTGTCAATGCCGTAAGCGTCGCCGCCAAATTCGGGGATCACATCGGTCCAGGCGCCCAGATCGTACAGCACCCCGAAGTTACGCCCGTAATCCACCGACCCGTACTGCTGGGTGCGCAGGCCGGCGAACCCGAGGCGGGTGACGCTGGTGCTGGTGCTGCTTTCCGCCTGGTTGGCGTTGACCTGGTATTCCCACTGGCCGTAACCCGTCAGGGACGAATTAATCTCGGTCTGGCCGCGAAAGCCAAAACGGAAATAGGTTTGATCGCCATCGATGCCCGGATTATCGCTAAACATATGCAGCGTATCGACCTTGCCATACAGATCGAGCTTGTTGCCGTCTTTATTGACAATCTCGGCCGCGTTGCCGTTGCCGGCAATAAAAACCAACGGTAAAACCCACCACAGAACAGAAGATTTCATTTTATTCCAACCCTCAATTAATTAATTTAAAATAAAATTCAAATAGTGAATTGCTGTGTTACGTCCATATTTATCCCTTGGCCGGTGCGGCCAATTATTGTTTATGGCTTTTCTTTTTCAGCGTTTAAACGGCATGCTCCTGCGGTACGGCTTTTTCCGGCGCACCTTTATGGCGGTTAAGGTAGCCGATGTTGTTATTGCCCCACAGCGATTCGTATTTCATGCCGGTCAGCGTCTCCACGGTGGCCCGTGCCTCCGGCGTGATCTGCTGCGGCAGCGGATGATTGGCCGCGCGCATTTTCTGCGTTTCCAGCTGCAGGATGCGGTGGGTTTTCAGGTTCAGCTTAAAGCGCAGGGAAATAATGAAACCCGCGGTCAGCACCAGCACCGTGCCGATGCACAGGATGGCCAGGATGGCGTGGCTTACCTGCGGCAACTGCACTTTCTGCCCGGAAACGAACCCCGACAGCTGCAGGAACACCCCCACCAGCATTACCGCCCCGGCCTGGGACGCCTTGCGCGTCAGCGTCATGATGCCGGCGAAGATGCCCTCGCGCCGCTGGGCGGTGATCGCCTCGTCCACATCGGCGATATAGGTGTAGATATTCCAGGGCACATAGTTGATGCCGCCCCGGCCAAGGCCGGCCACGGCCGATACCAGCAGCAGCAGCGAGAACGTGTCGCTCAGGCCGGCGTAGTACAGCACGCCGTAGGAGAGCGCGCTCAGGCCGAACAGGGTGACCACCAGCCGGTAGGACGGCGCCGGTCCGAAGCGGATGCACAGCGGGATCATGCCGATCACCGCCACGAACTGCAGGATCGCCATCACCCCCATCAGGTTGGAGGCCACGGTGGCGCTTTGCATCAGCACGAACACCACATAATAGGTAAACACCGCGTTGAACACGTCCTGGGCGATGTAGCCGCCGAGGTACAGGCCCAGATGCTGGCGAAAGATGCGCACGCGCAGCGTGGAGGACAGTTCGATATGCAGGCGCCGCAGGCTTTGTCCCAGGGTCAGCTGCTGTTTTTCACGCTCAAGCTTTAATACCGCCTCCGATTTCAGCGCCGCCGGCCGCTCCCAGGTAAACAGGTAGACCAGGGTCAGCACCAGCGCGCAGATCACCGCGAACACCACGCTGGCGTAGAAAAAGGAAATGGCGTTGTCCTTGCCGAAATGCGACAGCAGGATGCCGGGCAAAAAGGCGGCCAGGATGGCGGACAGCTGCGCCAGGGCGATGCGCGCGCCGGAGAACTTGGATTTTTGTTTAAAATCGTCGGTCATTTCCGGCACCAGGGTTTCGTAGGGCACCAGGATCATGGTGTAGACCACGTCGAACAGCAGATAGGTCAGCAGGTAATAACCGTAGCCCATGCCGCCGACCCACATCAGGCAGTAGCTGAACACGCAGGGAATGCCGAGCAGGATAAAAAACTTACGGCGGCCGAAGCGCTTGCCCAGCCAGGTGCCGCCGAAGTTATCGGTCAGGTAGCCCATCAGCGGGCTGACCACGGCGTCCAGCACCCGGGCGCAGGCAAAGATAAAGGTGGCCTCGATGGGCGAGAGGCCGCAAAACGTGGTGTAGAAATAAAGCAGCCAGGCGGCGGTCAGGGCGGTGGTGCCCGCGCCCAGGAAATCGCCGGAGCCATAAGCCAGGTATTGCGGTAAACCTATGGAACGTATTTTCATTGCTGTGATGTCCAGGATTGTATCTGGTTAGACAAAGGTTGAAGAACACTTGAATCTGCCGGTTATAACGCGGTTCAAGATAGAACCAACCAACAATGAAAACCTTTCTGCGGTTGCCAGAACGTTGCGTCCAGTGGCAGAAAAACGAAGAGAATAACGATCGAGGTCAAAGATATAAAAAAATAGTTTATTTTTAATAAAACATCATTTTATTTAACGGCAATGGAAATAACGGCGGCGCGGCGCCCTTTATTCCGCGGGCATCCAGGCCGCCGGGTTCCTGCCCGCCGCCTGGATGTGGCGGCGAACCGCCGCCGCCCTGCCCGTCAGTTCCCCGTGGACTTAACGTCGTCCCGCCAGCGGTCCAGATAGGCCATGACCGCCCGCAGGGCTTCGTTTCGCACCGCGTTATTGATGCGGCCGTCTTGGACATAGCCGAACTTCAGGCAAGCGAAGCCAATTTCAACGGCGAGGGTCGCAACGTCGGGCGACGCCGGCAATGCCGGCAGTTCGCCCAAGCGCGCGGCCGTGTCGCGCAACAAGCGTCCGATTGATGCGTTCTTGACGGCATGGGCGGCACGGTCGGTATCGCTAAAAGAACCATTCAGCAACAGCACGCTCGCCACCGGATGGGCGTTGTAATACTCCACGCAAATATCTATCACTCTGCGCACCCACGCGCTAAGCGTACGGGCGCGGGCGGCGTCCGAATCCGCGATGGCGTCGGCAAGGCGGCGCATATGGATCTGCGAGATATGCGCGAACAGTGCGTACTTATCAGGAAAGAAGGGATAGATGCTGGCCCTAGGTACTTCCGCCAGGGCAGCAAGGGCGGGGATCGAGGTTTTTTCCGGGCCCAGTTGCTCGAGCATGCGCTCCGCCGCCTCGATGACCCGGGTCATGCGTTCCAGCGACCGTTCCTGCACGGGACGGCGCGTTCGTTTTTCCTTGGGGGGACTTGCATCAAAATCAGACATATGTTAGATTTAAAAAAAGTGACAGATGTTGGATATTAGCAGATTTCACTAAGGATGACCACGCCCTACGTCAAACCGGTACGTATGCGGGCAAAACGCTTTCTTGAACATCCAGACGGGAGAGGCCATGACAGCCGTAAACGGGGAGATCTATATCCATGTCGAGGAACAGGGCAAAAGCGACCCGACGCTTATCTTCCTGCATTATTGGGGCGGGTCGTCCCGAACCTGGCGCCACGTCATCGCCGCCCTGGCAAACGCCTGGCGCACTCTCGCCGTCGATTTGCGCGGTTGGGGTTTGTCGGATGCGCCGCGGGAGAATTATGCGCTGACCGATTTCGCCGATGACGTTGAACGGGTGATCAGGGCGCGTGGTTTGTCGGATTTCGTGCTGGTTGGGCACTCCATGGGCGGTAAGATCGCTCAATTGATCGCGTCGCGCCAGCCGGAGGGACTGGCCGGGCTGGTGCTGGTCGCTCCTTCGCCACCCACGCCGCTCGGGTTGCCGCCCGAGATGCTCGTCGGCATGGAGGCGGCGTACGCGTCCGCGGCCTCGGTTGCCGCCACCATCGACCAGGTGCTTACGGCAAAGCCTCTCACCGAAGGCCAGCGGCGTCAGGTTATCGAAGACAGTCTGCGCGGCGGCGCGGCGGCAAAAATCGCCTGGCCGCGCCACTCCAGCCAAGAGGACATTTCGGCCGCGGTAAGCGCGATTACGGTGCCGGTCCTGGTCATTGCGGGTGAATGCGATCGGGTCGACAGCGTCTCCACGCTCGAGACGGAACTGCTACCGCGTATCCCCCAGGCCAGGATGCGCGTGCTGGCGGGCACCGGACATCTATCCCCCCTGGAATCGCCCGGGGAAATCGCCGCATTGATCAGAACCTTTATTTCAGCATTGCCCAAAAACGCCATCTCGGCGCGCGTCAGACAAGCGTCACAACCCTAACCACCTGCAAAGTAAGGACCTCATAATATGTACAAGACCATTCTTATTACCGGCGCCGGCTCCGGTTTCGGCGAAGCGGCCGCCATCGGCTTGGCGCGCAACGGCCACCAGGTTATCGCCACCGTGCAATGCTCGCCGCAGGTAACGCCGTTGCGCGAAAAAGCCAAGGCTCTGGGCCTAGCCAATCTGCGGGTGGAAAAGCTTGATCTCCTCGACGCGCATGACATGGCCTACGCCCAAAGCTTCGACATCGACGTGCTTTGGAATAATGCAGGCATGGGCGAGGGCGGTCCGGTTTTCGAAATTCCGCTCGATCTCGTTCGCCATAACTACGAGGTCAACGTTTTTCTTCCGCTCGCGCTGACGCAAAGCTTCGTCAAAAAGTGGATCAGGCAGAACAAGCACGCAAAGGTTGTCTTCACCTCATCGATGAGCGGGCTGTTCTCACCCGCCAATTGGGGCGTTTACGCTTCGACCAAGCATGCGCTGGAATCCATTGCCGAGGCGATGCAGCAGGAATTGGCCGGGCACGGCATCAAAGTCCAGACCATCAATCCAGGCGCCTATTATACCGGTTTTAACGAGACCATGGCCGATACGGCCTTCCGCTGGCTCGACGACACAAACAATATTACCCGGCGAGCCGACCTGCGCGCGCAGTTCGACGAGGCGCTGGCATCGCCATTTGGCCATCTCGATGCGCGGGAAATGATTGATCGCATGATTGAAATCGTCCCCGCCGACAACGGAAAATTCCGTAACGTGGTGCCCCAGGCGGTGGAGGATATGCTGAAAGCTCAACAACTGGCGGCCTGGGACAATCAGATCTGAAAAAACCCCAAGGCGGCGCTTCGGTCGCGCCACCTTCCCCGCCGGCTTGCAGGGAACCGGGCGTTATCAGGCGCCGACGGCGGCGGCCGGTTCCAGCGTGGCCTCGGCCTGGCTGGCGGTATCCGTATAGTCCGGCATCTTGTCGTTATACATATCCAGCAGCTTAAGGGTGACGCCGTTGGTCCAGCCAAAACCGTCCTGCAGCGGATATTCGCCGCCCCCGCCTCCGCCGAGGCCGCTGCCTTCCACCACGTATTTCTCCACCAGCTTATGCTGATTGTTGAACAGCCGCTGCACGTTGCCCAGGAAACGGGTGGCAATATCTTCCGCCAGCTCGTCCAGACCATAATTGCGCAACCCCTCCACCGCGACCCATTGCAGCGGCGCCCAGCCGTTCGGCGCGTCCCATTGCTGGCCGGAAACATTGGTGGTGGTAATCAGCCCGCCCTGTTTGAGCAACTGATCGCGTATCGTCTGGGCGGTGCGGGTGGCGCGCTCCAGCGGCGCTACCTTGTTATACAAGGGGAAAACCATGGCGGCGGTCAGCTGATCGCGCAGCTTATCCTGGCGCCAGTCGAAGTCGGCGTAATACCCGCCCTCCTCGTTCCACAGGTGCAGGTTAATCGCCTGCTTACGGCGCTCCGCCCGCTGGCTGTAATAGCTGGCGGCATCATGGTTGCCGCTCAGCAGGCTGGCCTTGGCGAGCGTCTGCTCCAGATGGAAGAGCAGCGCGTTCAGATCCACCGGCAGGATGGACGTCGTGCGGATAGACGACAGCGCCAGCGGATCATCGAACCAGCGCGAGCTGAAATCCCACCCCGATGCCGCCCCAGCCCGCAGGTCCCGGTATACCTCCCCCGCCGGGCGATCCGTGGCCTCGCTGGCGGTCACGATATCGTCCATATAGGACTCGGTGCGCGGCGTATCCAGATCGTCCCAATAACGGTTTAGCAGCGCGCCGTCTTTCATGCGCACCACCCGTTCGGCGGCGGCGCCGTTCTCCAGCGCGTCGCCTCCCTCCATCCAGTACTGGTATTCTTTTTTCAGCTGCGGCAAATAGTTTTGATAGATGCCGTCCCCTTCCCTGCTCGCCAGCAAATCCACCATCAGGGCAAAAAACGGCGGCTGCGAGCGGCTCAGGTAATAACTGCGGTTACCGTTGGGAATGCGCCCATAGGTATCGATTTCATGGGAGAAATTATCGGTCATATCCACCACCAGCTCCCACTTATCGCATTCGGCCAGGCCGAGCATGGTAAAATAACTGTCCCAATAATAGACTTCGCGAAAGCGTCCGCCCGGCACGACGTAGTCCTTCGGCAGCGGCAGCAGCGAATCATAGGGCCTCACGGTGGAGGTATTGCGGGTCAGCACCGGCCACAGGGTGGTGATATGCTCGCGCAGGGTTTGCCCGTTAGGCGGCACATATTTCACCCGGTCGGTGGGGAATATAAAATTTTTCTCGACAAACGTCCGCAATTTGAAGTTCTTGCGCCGCTTTTTCGCCTGATAATCGGACAATATGGCCGCCGGGGTACGGCGCGGCACCGCATCGGCAAAGGTCTTCTGATCGGAAAATAATTTTGCCGTCTGCACATCGATGTACAACTGCCCCAATAAGGCATCCGGTCCCTGGCGTACATTGATATTATATTTATTTTTTTTTGCCAGCGCCGTTGAAAAAACCCGGCCTGACGCGGTACCCAGCGACATGCCCATGGTTAGAAATCTTCTCCAGGCCCACCTGAAAGAGCGTGTAATCATAGGTTAACTCTCCATTTTTATACGCCATCCGGCTAAACTGGCCACGGTCAGCCTTAGCATAACCCGTAGCTGATTTATAACTATAGCCACTCACGCCATAAGCTGGGGCCGGGGAGGCAAATTAGCCGGTGAAATTAGCTGGTTAGCCCGTTTCACGGCCATATTCGGAATTATCGTAACGCCCAGGCGTCCACCGCCGCGTAAACCGGCCGCCGCGCGCGCGCGGGAACACCCCCACCCCGCCAATAACAGGATAATTACATTCGCTCCCGGCATTTAGCATTAATAACAAAGCCAATATATTTCCAGGTGAAAAATATTTCATTATTCCTGATGCTTTTTTTAATTCACCGTTAATGTGAAGTGAAGCATTTAATAACACTTGTCGTCCACGACCGCAGGTGAAAATATTAACTTACCCTCCGCTATAACAAAGGTTATTTATTATGGCTAATAGAATGATCCTTAATCAAACCTCTTATTTCGGTAAAGGCGCCATCACCCATATCATTGACGAAGCGCGCACCCGCGGCTACCACAAAGCCCTGGTGGTTACCGATAAAGATCTCATCCGCTTTGAAGTGGCCACCCGCGTAACCGATCTCCTTAAACATGCCGGACTGCCCTTCCAGATTTATGATGAGGTGGTGGCGAACCCCACCATAGAGATAGTCCATAAAGGCGTTGCCGCTTTTAAGGCCGCCGGGGCGGATTATCTGATAGCCATTGGCGGCGGGTCGCCGCAGGATACCTGCAAGGCCATCGGCATTATCATCAATAATCCCGAATTTGCCGATGTCCGCAGCCTGGAAGGCGTCGCGGCCACCAAAAAACCCTGTGTGCCGATCCTGGCGGTGCCCACCACCGCCGGCACCGCCGCCGAGGTCACCATCAATTATGTTATCACCGATCGGGAAAACCGGCGCAAATTTGTCTGTGTTGATCCGCATGATATTCCGCTGGTGGCGATTATCGACCCCGATATGATGGCCAGCATGCCCGCCAGCCTGAAAGCCGCCACCGGCATTGACGCCCTGACCCATGCCATAGAAGGCTATACCACCCTCGCGGCGTGGGAACTCACCGATATGTTCCATCTCAAGGCCATAGAAATCATTGCGCGGTCCCTGCGTGATTCCGTACAAGGCAACGCGCGTGGCGTAGAGGATATGGCGCTGGGTCAATATGTCGCCGGCATGGGATTTTCCAATGTCGGCCTTGGGCTGGTGCATGGCATGGCACATCCGCTGGGCGCGTTTTATGATACGCCGCATGGAGTGGCGAACGCGGTACTGCTGCCCACCATCATGGCCTATAACGCGGCGCACACCGGGGAAAAATTCCGCCATATCGCCGTGGCGATGGGCGTTGAAGCGGCGAAGACCATGGATATCGCCCAGGCGCGCGCCGCCGCCATCAATGCGGTCAAACAGCTGTGTCATGATGTGGGTATTCCCGCGTCGCTGCGGGATCTGGGCGTGAAAAAAGAAGATATCGCGCAACTGGCCAAAGCGGCCTTCGCGGATGTTTGCACCGGCGGCAATCCCCGCGCCGCCTCGATTGCCGATATTGAACAACTGTATCAAGCGATTTTCTAACCGCGCCTGAAACCGCCTCCCGCCAACACTTATCTCAAAGCAGACGTGTTCAAGGGAGAGCCTGCCAATGGGGTTGAATCGGGCGTGCTTTTCCCGCCCGACCGAGCGCCCCATGGCGCGGTATGCCCGCCAACACCCATCTCAAAGCAGACATGTTCAAGGGAGAGCGTGCCAATGGGGTCGAATCGGGCGTGGTTTCCCCGCCCGACCGAGGCCCCATGGCGCGGTATGCCCGCCAACGCCGAACTCAACGCAGACGTGTTCAAGGGAGAGCGTGCCGATGGGGTCGAATCGGGCGTGCTTTTCCCGCCCGACCGAGCGCCCCATGGCACGGTATGCCCGCCAACACCGAACTCAATGCAGACGTGTTAAAGGGAGACCGTGCCAATGGGGTTGAATCGGGCGTGCTTTTCCCGCCCGACCGAGCGCCCCATGGCACGGTAGGCCCGCCAACACCGAACTCAACGCAGACGTGTTAAAGGGAGACCGTGCCAATGGGGTTGAATCGGGCGTGCTTTTCCCGCCCGACCGAGGCCCCATGGCGCGGTATGCCCGCCAACGCCGAACTCAACGCAGACGTGTTCAAGGGAGAGCGTGCCGATGGGGTCGAATCGGGCGTGCTTTTCCCGCCCGACCGAGCGCCCCATGGCACGGTAGGCCCGCCAACACCGAACTCAACGCAGACGTGTTCAAGGGAGAGCGTGCCAATGGGGTCGAATCGGGCGTGGTTTCCCCGCCCGACCGAGGCCCCATGGCGCGGTATGCCCGCCAACACCCATCTCAAAGCAGACATGTTCAAGGGAGAGCGTGCCGATGGGGTCGAATCGGGCGTGCTTTTCCCGCCCGACCGAGCGCCCCATGGCACGGTATGCCCGCCAACGCCGAACTCAACGCAGACGTGTTCAAGGGAGAGCGTGCCGATGGGGTCGAATCGGGCGTGCTTTTCCCGCCCGACCGAGGCCCCATGGCGCGGTATGCCCGCCAACACCCATCTCAAAGCAGACGTGTGCAAGGGAAAATACGGCAGGCTAGATCCGCTGCGCGTGATCAGAATGGATCCGGTATTCCATATCGCTCACCCGCTGCCAAACGTCGGCCGGGATATACACCGGCATATTCTCGCAGCCCATGGCGCTAAACAGGGCATCCGTCTCGGATCCGGTAAACATATCGCTGACCGGCTCTTCAGGCTGGGTGACAAACAGACGCTTTAAACGATCGACAATCATCTCGATTCTCCTGGCTGTGGACAAGAAGCCTGACCTTCCAGGGCCGGTTAACCCTGAAACGCTACCCTACCGACTGTATATGACAGTTGTACTGTTATAACCATAAATCACCACCGCGTGAAAGCACTTTTTCACCTAATCTTATACCCCATAAGGCAATGCCGCTTCCCCCGCCGCCTAAACCCGATCGCAGCGCGCGCCTAAAACGCCCCTTTGGATTAATGAGGATATATTAATAATGATCTAAGCATAATAAATATTCGCCAAAAAAAACCACACACCCATTACATCAACGCCCTGATAATGTATTATAACGGTAATTATTTTATAGGTATTTAATTATCCGCGCCCTGATATAACCCGTCACCCTGCGCCGCTGGAAATAAAAACACCTCACCCATAAAATAGAAGAAGCATATCATTTTTAACCAAAGTTAATTAATTACCTTCATACACATTACGACAGGATCAATTATGTTAAAACACTCCCACGCGCTATGGGCAGCACTATTTTTACTCACCGGCTGCTCGTACGGAAAATATGGCTTTGATAAAGACACCCGCGCTAAAGCCGATATGCGTTTTATCGGCATCCCGGCGCTGGCCGGCGCGGTCGGCACCAGCTTTCCCATCGGCGACGGCTACAGCCTCACCGCCAGGCATGTGGCCAAAATCATGATGATGGACGTGGTGGCCTACCACGAGGTCTGTGACATCGCTCTGATTCGCGCCGGCAAGGGCCGGGTGGATTTTCGCCCGGCGGTGGCCGGTGAAAATGTACGCATGTACGGTTATTCGGCGCTGAGCACGCTGCCGGTATCATCGCGCGGCATTGCCTCCTACCAGGATCATTACGACGGCTGTCCCGCCTTCGCCTCCACCTCCGGCGTGGTCCAGGGCATGAGCGGCGGGCCGGTATACGGCGATGACGGCGCGGTGGTGGGCGTGGTGATAGCCTATAATAAACGCCTGGGCGTATCGGTGTTTATCCCCTGGCAGTCCATCGGCACCTGGGTGGAAGAAAAGCGCGCGACACACCGCATGGCATAATCGCCCCGGCGGGTCGCTTTGATTTGCTCGTATCCCCGCGCCGTTGTAGCATTGTCGGCGTTCTCCTTGCCGAGCCATATCATGCCCAAGCCTAAAAACCCCCGCCCCGTCACCGCGCGCTCCACCCACGGCGTAACCCTCTTTGATGTGGCTAAACTCGCCGGCGTGGCGCCAATTACCGTCTCCCGCGTGATGAACCAGCCCAATCAGGTCAAGGACGCCACCCGGCTCAAGGTACTGCGGGTGATCGAAGAAACCGGCTACGTACGCAACCAGATCGCTGGTTCGCTGGCGTCCAATCGCACGCGCCTGGTGGCGGTGGTCGTGCCCATGCTCACCAACCCGATATTCGCCGACACCTTCCAGGCCATCGCCGCCAGGCTGGCGCAGGCAAATTACCAGGTATTGCTGGGCATTTCCGGCTATCAGGCCGCCCAGGAGCAGGAACTGCTGGAAGTGGTGCTCAGCCGCCGCCCCGACGGCATTATCCTCACCGGCACCATCCATACCGAGGTCAGCCGCAAACGCCTGCGCGCCACCGGCATCCCGGTGGTGGAAACCTGGGACATGACCGACGATCCCATTGATATGCTGGTGGGGTTTTCCCATGAGACCATAGGCCAGCGTGAAGCGCAGCACCTGCTGGCGCAGGGCTACCGCGATTTTGCCCTGATTGAGGTAGACGACCCGCGCGGCATGCGGCGCAGCAACAGTTTTATCCGCCAGCTGGCCCAGCAGGGCATCGCCCCGCTCGACCGCCAGACGTTCCACGGTTTGCCCACTCTGGAACAGGGGCGGCAAGGCCTGGTAAACCTACTGCATCTGCTGCAACGCCCGGCGGCGGCCCAGGCCGCATCCGCCGGGATACGACGGCCGCTTATCCTGGTGTGCACCTCGGATACCCTGGCGCACGGCGTCTTGACCGAGGCCGCCAGCCGGGGGATCGCCATACCCGGTCACATCGCGGTCATGGGGTTCGGCGATATGAATTTTGCCGCCCATACCTTTCCGGCGCTGTCGACGGTTAAAATCGACGGCGCGCATATCGGCCAGCGCGCGGCGGCGGCCTTGCTCGAGCGGTTAAAAGACCCCAACGGCGCACCGCCCGTGGCCATGGATGTCGGTTTTACGCTGGTGGATCGGGATAGCACCGGTCCGCTGATTGACGCGCGATAACGCGGCCCGCGCCGTCAGTCGACGATAAACAGGGTGGCGCCCCGGTCGGTATAGGACCGGTGCGCTTCCGCATTATCCGCCACCTGGTAACTGTTGCCCGGCGTCAGCGTAAAAATACGCCCGTCCGCCAGTTCGGTATGCAACTCGCCGGTGAGGCACAACAGGATATGCCCTTTGACACACCAGTGATCGGCCAGGTAACCGGCGGAATATTCCACCATACGCACGCGGATATCGCCGAAATGACAGGTACGCCAGAGGGCTTCCCCGCGCGCGCCGGCATGGTGCGTGGGGTCCACGCGCGACCAATCCGTGGTGCCGAAGGGAATATCTTTTATCTGCATGACGTCAAGCCCCGGGCCTGGATAAGCGTTTTCAGGCGGATTTCGCCCGCGGCCCGCCCCGGATGGGCGGGCTGTCGTTACGCTACCAGTGTTTCGATATAGCCGGCAATGGCTTTATCCCGGCAGTTGGCAAAGAAATATTCCTTGAATTTAGCCCCGGCGACGGCGCCCTTCAGCAAATCCTGATCGAGATCGGCCAGGATGGACAGCAAATCGCGATAGCTCACCGCTTTCACCGCATCCAGGATCTTTTTATTCCGCTGTTCCGGCACCACGCGCTCCTTGGGATACCCCTGGCCGCCGGCGGTTTCAAACAGCTTTTCGAAAATATACTGCAGGTTCAGCTCCGCGCCCCAGCCGAATCCCTTGGCAAACGGCAGGGAGATGGCATTGCCGTCGTTAATCTGGGCAAACATATAGCCGTCGGCGGGATCAATGGCCAGGCCGCAGATCACGCCCGGGAAGGAATTGCAGGCCAGCATGGCGCCGGCGCCGGTTCCGCAGCCCGTCACGACATAATCCGCCGCGCCGGAGTTCAGCAATATCGCGGCCAGGATGCCGTTCTGAACGTAGGTCAGCGTCGCCTTATCGTCGGCGGAATACATGCCGTAGTTAAACACCTGGTGACCCAGCGGCTCGACCACCTTGGTCAGGGTGGCGGCGATAAGCTCATTTTTAGCAGCCTGGCTGTTTTCGTTAATCAGTGCGATTTTCATAAAAGCGTTATCCGTAGTCAGTGAAAAGGATGAGGCGAGAATGCGTTGATGTCCTGCGGTCTTCGCTTGGCGGCCAGCCGGGCGACCTGACCGCCTGGCGTTATGATAAAGAAACCGGCATCACTATTCAATAAAATGAAATGCCGTTTTATTTTAGATTATGGCATCCCGGCGCCGGCAAAAACCGCGTTGCCGTCACGTAAAGCGCCGGTTACCGCGCGGCGCCCGGCCCGGCACAAATTAGCTTATGAGGTAATTATAATTTAATTAATGAAAATAATTACAATACCCTCCCATTGGCAACAACCGCGACCGCCGTTTTTGGGTTCTTTATCCCCTTTAATGACAATACTTCCCCAGCGCTCACTGAATTTAAAAAATTATTTTTATATCATCCCTTTTCTATTAAATGCCATGTATCAATGAATTATCCGGGTATTGCCAAGAGAACTATCTTTGTTTATAAGTCATAAGTAACCAGGATGCTCTATTACAAGGAAAATTTATGTTTCGATATATAGATTGTGGACTATCAAATGTCTGGCTAACTAACGGTTATAAGCATAAAGATACTGGAACAAGAACATCTACCGCCATTCAGGATGGGGCGGATTTGCATCGTTTAATCGCCCTGGAGTTAATTAACCGCCGCGGCCCCCTGGTGTCGTCTGAAATGCGTTTCCTGCGTCATGAGATGAATTTATCCCGCCAGTCGCTCGGCCATGAACTGGGCGTGGAAATAGCCTTTATTACCCAGTGGGAACGCAACGATCGCCGCCTGCCCCGCGACGCCGATGTCAATCTGCGCATCCTGTATGCCACCAACCGGTTAACGGATCGCGACACGACGCTCTCGGTCCATTTGCTTGCCGATGACGACTACCCGCCTTCGCCGGTGCCGATGGTATTTACCTGGGCGGATAGCGGCTGGCGGCTTAGTCCCCCTGCGGCGCGGCCCTGAGGACGCGCGACCTTTCTTGCCGCCGCCGGCGCGGCGCGCAACGACGGGGAGCTACCGCCTCTGCCGGCACGGACCGGGTTTTCCGCGCCTTTAGCGTGGTTGTGATCCAGCGCACGCTTTATCCCCTGTTAACGGGCCGACATCACCTTGCTGCCGCCGCCGCGCGTGATTGTCGTCACATTTACGCACAACACTTTATGAACCCCCTCACATTTTTCCCATTTATCCTGGCGCACGGGCCGGCGGCGACATTATGCCGGTAGGTTTTATCCCGCCAGGCGTTTAGCCTCTTCACGTCGGGGCAATATCAACGCCCCGGATGCGCCAGGGCATACAGCCGGGCCGGATTCATCATCATGCGGAGGTAAAAGGGATGGGCATCGGCGCTCTCGTCAAGCCAGCGATCGGTTTTTTCCGCGCAGCGCTCCGCGGCGGCGACGGCATCATCCAGCTCGGCGCGCAGCGCGCGGCTGCAGCCGTATTGATGGATAAACCAGTGCAGCTCGATCAGTTGCCGGACGTGGCCGAACAGGCGCGAATACCAGTCCGCCCGTTCCCAGGCCGCCGCCAGGTCACGTGTCCAGGCGGCCGGCAAAGCGGCTTCCTGCAAAAGCGCCTGTGCCATATGCCGCAGATGACGGGCCAGGAACTCCGCCTGCTGCCGTTCAAGACGGCTAAGCTCCCGCTGCGCCAGGCCCGCGGCGTTATCGTCAGCCGGAAACAGCGGCTGGAAAGACTGGCTCCAGTTGGCGCCGCGGGCGTCGGAGTGGATCAGCCGCAGCGCGTCATCCATATCCTGCGGGATCTGGCTGTGGCGATGCATTATCCGCCCCAGCAGATAAGGCGCCTTGCACATCCAGTCATAGCTGGTAAAAAACAGCTGCCGCAGTTTCTGGCGCTGGAGGCTGTCCGGCGGGCGCACCCCGCGGGTCTCGAGCCAGTCGTCGAACAACGTGGCCGCGGCGACCGGCGGCGCGCCGCTTATCATGCGCGCCAGGCCATAAAGATTGCTTTCATTGACCGAGTCCAGGAGCGAGCCGTTGTTGACCCATTCCCAGCTGATACGCACGCTAACGGCCTCCAGCCGCTCGCCAACCACCGCTTGCACCCACCCCAGCCGGCCCTGGATTTCATCAATCAGCAGGCAGGGCAGCAGGGTCCAGCCGTAATCAATGCCCCACAAATCAATATCAAGCCATATTTTGCGCTGTTCAAAAGCGCCGATGGCCGGATTATTGGCAAAGCCGGGGCGATAGTCCACCGCAGTGGCCTTCAGCGAAGCGCGCACATCGGGCGGCAGCCGCGCCAGCGTTTGCTGCAACTGCCGGCGGGGCCAGCTGTCATCGGTGTAATCACGCAGCACCAGTTTTTTATTTTGCCGCCGCAGCTGCAGGTGAAGGGATTGCAGCGGCGCGTGCCACTGCGTTTCATTAAACGCCGGCGTTTGCAGGCTGAGGATCAGTCCGTCAAACAGCGGCAGTTGCGCAAGCGACGCGCTGACCACGTCGGTATAAAAATAATACAGGAATTTTTCCCCCTGGCCGGCGTCGTCCGCCAGGGACAGTTCGGGAAATTTATGCTCGATGCGGCCGTCCTGCGGAAAGGCCTCGCCCTGCAGCCACACCGTCAGCCGCCTCGCCCGGCAATAGGCGCTCACGCGCCGCAGGTAGAGCAACGCGCCTTCCCATTCATGCTGCAGATTGGCTTTATCCGCGCCCTGGTAATGGGCCGGGGGCGGGGCCAGCAGCGCCAGGATATTTTGCTGGTGAATCACCAGGCCGGTGAAGCGGTATTTTTCCATCACCGCCGCCATTTCCAGGAAATGCGGCCAGTGCCAGATAAGCGGGGAGTTAATTTCCAGCAGACGTTGCGGCACGGTATTTTCCCTAATCAAGCGGCGCGAAGACAGCAAGGCCGGTCCAGCGGGTATAAAGCATCCGCTTTAGCCTGTCAACAGGCCGGACTTCCAGCGTTGAATCACCAGAAGACAAGACCTCATGTACTGTAATACCAGGAATACGGGAGAACGATAACATGAAAAAATATGCATTGGTCGGCACCGGCGGCCGGGCTGGGCTTTATCTGCAGGCTATCGCCGGGGAATACCGCACCCGGGGCGCGTTTGTCGCCTTTTGCGATACCAACCGCACGCGAATGGAATACGCCAACCGGTTAATCGGCGCGGCGGGCCACGACGGCGTGCCGATGTATACCGCGCTGGAGTTTGATCGCATGATAACCGAAACCCGGCCGGATACCGTCATCGTCACCTCTATCGATCGCACCCACCATCGTTATATCGTGCGCGCCATGGAATTGGGGTGCGATGTTATCAGCGAAAAACCGATGACCATCGACGAGGAAAAATGCCAGGCGATTATCGACGCCATTAACCGTACCGGCAAGAGCCTGCGCGTGACCTTTAACTACCGCTATGCCCCGCATCACAGCAAAATCCGCGAACTGCTTGCCGGCGGCGCTATCGGCGAGGTGTTTTCGGTGCATTTCGAGTGGCTGCTGAATACCCGGCACGGCGCCGATTATTTCCGCCGCTGGCACCGTGATAAGCGCAACAGCGGCGGCTTGCTGGTGCATAAATCCACCCACCATTTCGACCTGGTCAACTTTTGGCTGAACAGCGAGCCGGAAACGGTGTATGCCCAGGGAGACCTGCGTTTTTACGGCAAGGATAACGCCGAAAGCCGGGGGGTGGCGCAATTTTATTCCCGCGCCTTCGGCAGCGAGGCGGCGGCCGAAGATCCCTTCGCCCTGCACATGGATCAAAGCGAACCGCTGCGCGAGCTTTACCTCAACGCCGAACATGAGGACGGTTATTATCGCGACAAAAGCGTTTTCGACGACGGCATCAGTATCGAGGATGTCATGGGCGTGATGGTGCGCTATAAAAACAAGGCCATCATGACCTATTCCCTGAACGCCTACCTGCCGTGGGAAGGACTGAACGTGGTGTTCAACGGCAGCCGGGGCCGGCTGGAGATGAAACTGGTGGAAACGTCTTATGTGAACAGCGGCGGCGAAAAAGAGCTGGAAGGCGCTATCGAGAGCTGCTCTATACGGGTATTTCCCTTGTTCGCCGCGCCCTATGACGCTACGGTGGATTTCCTGGCCGGCGGCCACGGCGGCGGCGATAAGGTTATGCTGGCGGATGTGTTCGGCGCGCCGGCGCCGGACCCGCTGAAACGCGCGGCCAGCTACCGCGACGGCGCCATGTCCATCCTGACCGGCATTGCCGCCAACCGCTCGCTGCGCACTGAACTGCCGGTACACATTCGCGATCTGGCGGTAAAACTGTAGCCCGGCCGGACCCTGCCGTTTATCGGCCGCAACGATAAAGCCTGAATGGCGTTTTTACCGTTGCGGCAATAAAACCGTCATATTCCCTCTCTATACTCCAGCGAAGATAAAGTCCCAAAGAGGATAATACTATGTACGCCCGCCTGTCCTTAGCGCAGGGGCGAACTTCCGGTCGACGGTCAGCGCCGGAAGGTTTGTCCCGCGCCCTATTTTCCCCCAAGCGCCATTGCCGTAGCATCCCCGCCGCCAGCCGCCGCGCGCCGGCCGTTTGCCTGACGTTTCGCCCGGGGGCCCGACATGCGCAACCTCGGCGCTAACGACGGCACGCCAATCGTCATCAGCGGACTCAGCCATCAGTTTGGCGGCAAGCGCGTATTAGAGGATATCCATCTGCATGTGCCCGCGGGCACGACCCTGGCCCTGCTCGGACCCTCGGGATGCGGTAAAAGCACTCTGCTGAAATTACTGGCCGGCCTGCTGCAGCCCGCGCGCGGCGAGATCCATTTCGGCCCGCGGCTGATGGCGAGCCATAGCGTCTGTATTCTTCCCGAACAACGCGATATCGGCATGGTGTTTCAGGACTATGCCCTGTGGCCGCATATGAGCGTGGCGCAAAATGTCGCTTTCCCGCTGCGCATGCGCCGGGTGGCCCGCGCCGAACGCCGGCTGCGGGTCGACAACGCGCTGGAGCGGGTCGGCCTGGCCGCCTTCGCCGGACGCAAGCCGTCGGAGCTGTCCGGCGGCCAGCAGCAGCGGGTGGCCCTGGCCCGGGCCATCGTGGCCGAGCCCCGGGTCCTGCTGTTCGACGAACCGCTATCGAATCTCGACCGCGAACTGCGCGAAACGTTATGCGGCGAAATGGCCCGCCTGCTCCGGCAGCTCAGCATTACCGCCGTTTACGTCACCCACGATCGCGGTGAAGCGCAACAGCTTGCCCAGCATATCGCGCATATGGCGCAGGGGCGCATCGTCAATTATCACGCCACTTGAACCGGGGAAAACACATGCAGCAGACCACCCACCGTTTATTAAGCCGTATCAGCACAGGAGCTTTATCCATCATGATTGCCGCCGCCACCCTTATGGCCGCCGACGCCCGGGCGCTGACCCTCTATACCGCCGGTCCCGGCTCCCTGGCCAAAAAGCTGGCGGCCGGCTATGAGCGGCAATCGGGGACCAAGGTCGATGTTTTTCAGGCCACCACCGGTAAAGTCATGGCCCGCCTGGAGGCCGAACAGGCCAACCCGCGCGCCGATGTCCTGATTTCCGCTTCATGGGATACCGCGGAAGAACTGCAACAACGGGGATGGCTGCTGGCCTACGGCAGCCCGAACGCCGCCAGCGTGCCGGCGCAGTTTAAAACCGGCTATTATGTGGCGCAGGGCATCTCCGCCCTCGGTATCGTCTGGAACAGCGCCAGCGGTACGCCGGAGCCGCATGACTGGCAGGACCTGGCGCAGCCGGCATTCAGGGATAAGGTGACCACCCCCGATCCGGCGCTGTCCGGCGCCTCGCTGGATTTGCTGATGGGCCTGCAAAATGCCCTGGGCGAGAAAGCCTGGACATTGTTCGGACAGTTAAAGGACAACGGAATGATTATCGCCGGGCCCAATGCCCAGGCGCTGACGCCGGTACTGCAGGGCGCCAGGGCGGCGGTGTTCGGCGCGGTGGACTATGTCGCCTATAACAGCGTGCAGGAAGGCGAGTCGGTGAAAGTGATTTTCCCCTCCAGCGGCACGGTGATCGCCCCGCGTCCGATGATGATCCTGAAAACCAGCCCGCAGCCCGATCAGGCCAGGGCTTTTATCGATTATGCGCTCTCCCCGGAGGGGCAACAGCTGGTGGCAGAAGCCTGGCTGATGCCCGCGCGCAGCGATATCAGCGCCAAACGCCCGCTGTTCAGCGATTTGCGGCTGCTGCCGGCGCAGGGCGCCCAGCCCGCCACGCGTGACAAGGTGCTCGACCGGTTCGCCAAACTGTTCGGCCAGCGCTAGGCTTTGCGATGCGCGCTTTTTTCCTGCCGCTGCTGACCCTGGCGGCATTACTGGTGCTGGTGGCGCTGCCGGCGCTGTTTGTGCTGCTGCAGGCCATTTTTCCCCAGCTGGCCGCCGGCTCGCTGGCGCATGCGTTTGGCGCGGTCCCGGCCCTGTGGCGGGACCCGCAGGTGCCCGCGCTGCTCGGCGGCACGCTGCAAACCGGCCTGGGCGTGGCGCTGGCCTGCGCCCTGCTGGGCATTCCCCTGGGCGCGCTGCGCGGGTTGTTTGCCGTGCCGCTGGCGCGGGTCTGGGATGTGCTGATCCTGGTGCCATTCCTGACGCCGCCCTATATCGCCGGCTTATCCTGGATGCTGGCGTTGCAGCGGCGCGGTTACCTTGAGCAACTGACCGGCCTGCAATTAGATCGGCTCCTGTTCAGCCGCGCCGGCATGGTGCTGGTCATGACGCTGACGATTTTCCCGGTGGTCTATTTTGCGGTGTCGCGCGCCATGGCCGCGGGCGGCCACCGTCTGGCGGACGTGGCGCGGGTACACGGCGCGGGGCCGTGGCGGGCGTTTTGCCTGGTCACCCTGCCGCTGGCGCTGCCGGCCATTTTCGCCGGCCTGCTGCTGGCGTTTACCCTGGCCATCGAGGAATACGGCGTGCCCGCCGCCCTGGGCATGCGCGCCGGTGCGCCGGTGCTGACCGTCGGCATCGAGCGGCGCCTGGCGGACTGGCCCATTGATTTAACCTCGGCATCGCTGCTTTCGTTATTACTGGTGGCGCTGGCGCTGGCGGCGTACAGCATCCAGCGCACCCTGTCCGGCGGCCGTGACGTGGCCATCACCGGCGGAAAACCGGCGGCTATCGCCTCGCGGCCGCTCGGCGTATGGCGCTGGCCGGTGGTGGTGCTGTTCGGCCTGATCGCCGGCCTGGCGGTGGCGGCCCCGGTGGCCGCCATGCTGGCCACCGCGTTTTCCGCCACGGTATCCGGCGGACTGACGCCGGCCAACCTGACGCTGCGCCATTTCGGCAATCTCTTCGCGCAGCACGGCGAGGCGGCCGACGCACTGGCCACCAGCCTGGGCCTGGCGCTCGGCACCGCGCTGTTTACCGGTCTGGTGGGATTGATGGTGGCCTGGCTTATCAACAGCACCCGAGGCCGCGCCACGGCCTGTATCGACGCGCTGTCGCTGCTGCCGGCCGCGCTGCCGGGCGTGGTGGTGGGCGTCGGCCTGATCCTGGCCTGGAACCGGCGTTTCTGGCCGGTAACGCCTTATGATAGTTGGGTTATCCTGCTGCTGGCCTACAGTTGCCTGTTGTTGCCTTACCCGGTGCGCTATACGGGAGCCGCGCTGCGCCAGCTCGGATCCAGCCTGGAGCCGGCGGCCAGGGTGCACGGCGCCAGCGCCGCGCGGGCATTGCGCTATATCGTGCTGCCGCTGGTATTTCCCGCGCTGCTGGCCGCGATGCTGATGGTATTTGCCGTAGCGTCCAGGGAACTGGTGACCTCGTTGTTGCTGGCGCCGCCCGGGGTGCAAACGGTATCGGTATTTATCTGGCGCCAGTTCGAGCAAGGTTCGGTAGGCGACGGCATGGCCATGGCCAGTATCGCCATGCTGTTAAGCATGGTGGTCATGCTGACGGCGCTGGCGCTGTTACAGCGTCCGCGCCGCTAGGCCTGCGTGGGGCAACGTCCCGCCCGCCGCCGCGCGGGAACATGCAGAGGTGAAAGCGGGGCTTACTTTTCCTGGCTGCTTTCCAGGCCGAAGCGTTCCGCCAGCTCACGGCGCAGGTTATCGGACTGGCGGCCGAAGATAGCCTGCACCTCCTGGCCGATAACCACGACGCCGAGCGCGCCCAGATGCTGGATCTGGCCGGTATTGACCTTGCCCAGATCCTTGACCTTAACCCGCAGCCGAGTAATACAGGCATCGACATCCACAATGTTTTCCTGCTCGCCCAAGGCGCTAATCAAAGAGGCAATATCCGGATCACGCGGGGCAACGTTATGCTGGTGCGTCAATTTTTCTTTAAAAACACGCATAAACTCTTTGATATTGACCATTCTGGTATCCTTATAAAAGATATCGACAGGCACAAGGCGGACGTGAATCCGTAACCCGCCGCACATACCCGGAAAAACCACTGCTGCACCGGCATATCCTACCGCGATGCCGGGTTGGCGCAAAGCGTGATTCATATCCCATTCCTCTTTTATCGCCACCGGCTTGGAAAAATGTGATCCCCATACGTTTTCCGCCGTCTGGCGCCGGCTGCCGGGCCCTGCCGCGCCGCGCGCATCTCGCCCGCAGGCGTTATTTTCAGCCGCCGTTATTTTTTTACGCCTATACTTTTCAGAAGGTTAAACGAGCAGGTAACCTGGCTATCTTCTTTATCTATCGGCTTTCGAGGTAACGGAAATGGATAACGACCACTTACCCGACGACTATCGCAGCAGGCATTATCCGGTAAAAGAAAATATGCGCTTCCAGCTTTTCGCCTGGAGAATGCAGAATCTCGGCTTTGTGCTGCTGTTTATCTTTATTGCCGCGGCCTGCCTGGGACTGTTTTCCCAAGGCGTACTCAGCAATGCATCCGCGCAATCAGCCGGGGGCAATATGATCCTTGGATATGACCGCTTCGCCCGTAACAGCACGGAGACTCATTTTATAATCCGCATAAAAATCAATAAAGAAAACCAGCTTACCGCCGTCCTGCGCGGTGATATCCTCGATAATTACGATATCGAGTTTATCCAACCCACCCCCGATGTTTCGATTATCAACGATAACGCCCTGACATTAACCCAGCCGATCGCCAAAAAAGACGGCTGGCACAGTATTTACGTCACCCTAAAACCAAATAAAATGGGCTACTTCACCAATACCATCGCACTTTCCGATAATGAAAAAATAACGTTTAACCAATTAGTTTATCCTTAGGGAGAACATCATGGATATGGTATTAAGAGCGGCCTTTATTTACCTGATCCTGATCGTGGTCTTTCGCATATCGGGCAGACGCACGTTGCTTGAAATGAACAGTTTCGATTTTATTTTGCTGCTGATTATCAGCGAAGCCTGCCAACAGGCGATCCTGGGCGAGGATTTTTCGGTGATCGGCGCCACGATTTCCATCGTTACCCTGATAAGCCTTGATTTGGTGCTTTCCTGGCTGAAGGATAAATACCATATTGTCTGGCTGGCCGCCGACGGGCCGCCGCTGCTGCTGGTGGATGACGGCAAGGTGCTGGAGCTGCGCCTCAAGCGGACCAAGATTTCCCATGACGATCTGCTGACCAGCGCGCGCAAATCGGACGGCATCCTGGACCTGGACCAGATTCGTTATGCCATTTTGGAGCAAAACGGCAAAATCACCATTATTCCGAAAAAAGAGTCATAAATCCGTGGCCGCTGGCTAATATCCCTCTCCCGCCGCGTTTATCTCACCCCGCCGTGACTCACGGCGGCATAGCCACGTATAAATATTATTTTTATAATTTTATTATATTTAAATAAAATTAACTTTTTATCAATCAGTCATGCTAAATCATTTTCATCATAGCGTATTGACAGCCGGCGAATATATATTGTTATATAACTTCTGGCAACCGTATTCTCGTCCTCATATCGCTGCCTGTTTAATATTTTAAATTATTTCTGATGTTATTTTGTCATTTAATAACATCCGTGATCGCCGGGGGAAACGTTTTATGGATAAAAACGCAATATCGCATGCAATATTAAGAGAGTATAAAAGCAAGCCTATTAAATGGTTTGTTATTTATTCAGCGAAGTTTTCATTATGGGCCTGCTGGTTAGGCTTATGCGTTTACGGCATTGTGTCCGTGGACCGCTGGCCCATCCGGCTGCTCCTGCAATTGCTGCTGGGGATGGGATTTGCCCATGGCGTGGAATTGCAGCATCAGGCGCTGCACCATACAGGTTTCCGCTCCAGAAAAGCCAATCATGGCGCCGGATTTCTGCTGGGATTGCCGATGCTGGTCTCATATTCAGCCTATCGCGACAGTCATCTGTTTCATCACCGGGCGCTCGGCCGGGCGGATGACGAGGAATTTTTTAAACACGATCTACGCTCCCCGCCGCGGCTGTGGGATAGGATTAGCATTTTTTTTATGTTAAATCATTTTTATTCACAATTAATGAAGTTTATCCACGCCGTAAAAAGACGTCCCTTTCCGGTAAAAATCGCGACCAGTAACCCCCACATCCTGCGCAACGAATATCTTCTGATGGGCGGGATTTTTTTTACCGCCGCCGGCGCATCGCTGGCGGCCGGCAGTGATATTTTTATCCAGTGCTGGCTGCTTCCTCTGCTGTTTTTCGCCGCCCCCATCCATAGCTTAATAGAATTACCCGAACATTACGGCTGCGATAAGTCCAGCGTGCGGGTTTGCGACAATACCCGCACCATCCAGGCCCATCCGCTGATCAGCTGGTATACCAACGGCAATAATTATCACGTTGAACACCACCGCTTCCCCTCATTACCCATGGAACAACTGGCGCGGGTGCACCGGCAAATTAAGGGGGACCTGCGTTATTACAGCGATTCCTACCCGGCGTTTTACCGGCATATCATCAGGCAGGCCTGGCCACGCCCGCGTCGCCGATAAGCCGTATACGCGCGGCGATGTCGCCGGCGCCCATAAAGCCCAGTCGTAAATAAATAGGAATTTATATTGCTGCATATTTTGAACCAAATTCCTATAGTTTGGCGTGGGTTCATCTCATCCGCTAATAAAGACGACTTTCCATCGTTAAAAAAACACGTTAATCTAAAAGAAAATTAAGATGGCCGGCCATGACTTATCCCCACGCTGAAAAACGCGGTCACCGCCGTAGTGGCCGGGCCATCTTGAACCGTTATGGCGCGGTGATATAACCCATGCGGGGATTTTTTTCGCGGCCATCCGTTAATTAACCCAATTCATTAATTACAATAACTAATAAATCGTTAGCTTACATATAAAGAAAAAACAGTGAATAGACCTTTTAAGGCCATATCTTCCGCGGACGACTGGCAAAAACAATTATCCGAGGTTATTTCGGATCCTGATGAATTATTATCATTACTGGGGCTAAGCGATAATCCCCGTCTGCGGCAAGGCCGGCCGGCGCGCCGTCTTTTCCCGCTGCGGGTGCCACGCGGTTTTGTCAACCGCATGGAAAAGGGTAATGAACACGACCCCTTGCTGCGGCAGGTTATCACCGCGGCGGACGAATTTATCGTCACGCCGGGCTATGTCGCCGACCCGCTCGGCGAGCATGACTGCGTGATGCCGGGGCTGTTGCATAAATACCGCAACCGGGCGCTGTTGCTGGTGAAAGGCGGCTGCGCCATCAACTGCCGGTATTGCTTTCGCCGCCATTTCCCCTACCCGGAAAACAGCGGTAACAAGGCTAACTGGCGTAACGCCTTAGCCTATATCCGGGCGCATCCGCAGATCGATGAAATTATCTTTTCCGGCGGCGATCCGCTGATGGCCAGGGATCATGAACTGGCCTGGCTGGCCGACGAACTCCAGGCCATTCCCCATATCCGGCGCCTGCGCATCCACAGCAGGCTGGCGGTGGTGATACCGGCGCGCATTACGGAGCAATTATGCCGGATGCTGGCCGCTTCGCGGCTGCAGGCGATTATGGTGACGCATATCAACCATGCCAATGAGATCGACGCCGACGTTGACGGCGCCATGGGCAGGCTGCGCAACGCCGGGGTGACACTGCTTAACCAGAGCGTCCTGCTGCGCGGCGTCAATGACAGCGCCGATATCCTGGCGGCGTTAAGCAACCGGCTGTTTAACGCCGGTATCCTGCCCTACTATCTTTTTGCGCTGGATAAGGTCGCGGGCGCGGCGCATTTTATGGTGGGCGACGACGAAGCCAGGCGCATTGTCAGTACGCTATCCACCAAGGTTTCCGGCTATCTGGTGCCCCGGCTGACGCGCGAAATCAGCGGAATGCCCAGCAAGATACCGCTGTCTCTCACGCCGCCGTCCTGAACAGACGCGCGCATGAAGATGTTATCAATCCGCCCTGCGGCGGCGCGTATTAGCTATTGTGGTCGAACGTGGCCCGCGCGCGCTCCACTTCGGACAGGTACTCCACCGTCCATTGGTGCAGCGCCTGGAAAGGCTGTTTTAGCGTATGACCCAGGGGCGTAATTTGATACTCCACCGCGATGGGCGAGGCGGTAATAACGCGCCGCGCCACGATGCCGTTGCGCTCCAGACGCCGCAAACTCTGGGTCAGCGCCTTTTGCGTAATACCATCAAGACGGCGTTTGATAACGTTGAAACGCAACGGCCCGGCGCACAGGGCGGCCAGGATCAGCACCGACCACTTATCCGCAATCTGGTCGAGCAGCATGCGGCTTGGGCAATGCGCCGCGGAAAAAACCGGACAGTGCTCTCCCGGCACGGCGCTGTCGCCGGCATAGCGGATGGCGGTGTCTTCAACTTCCGACATGGTGGTTTCCTTTTGGCTACCTGGTAGCGTCAAAGTGCCTGATTGACTCGCAGTATACATAATATACCATCAAAAGCTTCACGTTAACCGGAGATGATCTGTATGCGCGCACCGCAAGTCGATATCCTGTTCCAGCCTTTGCGAATAAAATCGCTGGTATTGAAAAACCGTATCGTCATGGCCCCCATGACCCGCTCGTTTTCACCTGACGGAGTGCCGGGGGATAACGTAGCCGCCTACTACCGCCGCCGCGCCGAAGCCGATGTGGGGCTGATCCTGTCGGAAGGTACGGCAATCGACCGGCCGGCGGCCAGGAACGATCCGAACGTGCCGTTTTTCCATGGCCAGGACGCGCTGGCCGGCTGGCAACGGGTAATCGATGAAGTCCACGCCGCCGGCGGTAAAATGGGACCGCAGCTGTGGCATGTGGGCGCGGTGGCCAGTTTCCAGACCGAATGGGTGCCCGATGTGCCGGTGGAGAGTCCTTCAGGCCTGGCGGCGCCGGATATGCCCCGCGGCGAGATCATGAGCGACGAGGCCATTGCCGATACCCTTGCCGCCTATGCCCGGGCGGCTGCCGATGCCAAGCGGCTGGGTTTCGATACTTTTGAGATCCACGGCGCCCATGGCTATCTCATCGATCAGTTCTTCTGGTCCGGCACCAACCGGCGTACGGATCGTTTCGGCGGTGCCACCATTAAAGAGCGCGCCCGTTTTGCCGCCGAGGTATTAAAGGAAATGCGCGCGGCGGTCGGGCCTGAATATCCGATTATCCTGCGCGTCAGCCAGTGGAAACAGCAGGATTATGCCGCCAGGCTGGCGACCACCCCGGACGCGATGGCCGATTGGCTGGTACCGCTGGTGGAAGCGGGCGCCGACGTGCTGCACTGCTCGCAACGGCGTTTCTGGCAACCTGAATTCCCGGAGCAGGATGGGGAAAACGGGCTTAACTTCGCCGGCTGGGCGAAAAAATTGACCGGCGCCGCCACCATCAGCGTGGGTTCCGTGGGTTTGTCCGGGGATTTTATCGGCAGCTTTAGCGGGGAAAACGCCAGCCCGGTCGGATTGGATAATCTCATCGGGCGGCTGGAGCGCAATGAGTTTGACCTGATAGCGGTCGGGCGTGCGTTGATAAGCGACCCGCACTGGGCGGCCAAGGTGCGCGCCGGCGATACGGGGAATATGGCGGATTTCACCCCCGCGGCGTTGGGCGAATTATTTTAGCGGGCGGCCCCGCGGTTGCGCGGGGACCGACCAGTTGTTTCCGGTCCCCGCCCGGCAAAGATGCCTGCGCTATGCCTTTATTGTTGTCGTTTATAACACCCGCGCCGCATTAATACCCCGGCATATCGGGTAGAACATTTCTGTATTTTATCCAGGGAATTTAATCTGATAAATGCCGCCCATTTTTACCGCCGCACAAGCCCTATAATATGCGGCTGTTCCCGCCAACCTTTTGATATTAATCGCAACAATAAACTTTTATATAAAATATCGCCATGGCCGCCGCTCATGGTTTGTCTAATTCGCAACGGTATACTAGGCTTATTATTATCAGCCGACTAAGTTAACATCGCTGATTATACCTATAATCCTAACAACGTGATGGTGAGCCCGATGAATATCAAGACTCTTGAAGACCTCTTTATCCATGCCCTTTCAGATGTATACAGCGCTGAAAAGCAAATCACCCGCGCTTTGCCGAAAATGGCCCGGGCCGCTACCGATCCTCAGCTGATTGATGGCTTTAAGCTTCATCTGGAACAAACGCATGGGCAAATCGAGCGTATTGATAAACTGGTGGAAGTCACACCGAATATCAAGATTAAGCGTATGAAATGCATGGCAATGGAAGGATTAGTGGAAGAAGGCCAGGAAATTATCGACGAGGTTGAAAAAGGCCCGGTACGTGATGCAGGTCTTATTGCCGCGGCGCAAAAAGTTGAACATTATGAAATCGCCACCTACGGCACGTTAGCCACCCTGGCGGGGCTGCTGGGGTATACCGAGGCTAAAACCCTGCTGGCCGAAACGCTGCAGGAAGAAAAAGATACCGACATCAAATTATCCAAGCTGGCCAGTGTTAAAGTAAATACGGATGCCGGTAAAAAATAACCCATATCAGCATGTTAACAAGGTAAGTATTTTTATAATACATTTCACCCTGTATGGTCATAGCATTAATAGGCTCGTTTAAGGTTGAGTAAATATCATCAGCGCAAAAACCCGGTATTTATTGCCGGGTTTTTTGCATTTTAACCAACATAAAGAGCGTATTTTACGGCGCGACGCCTGGAATATTCCGGCCCGGTTGTCCCGATGAGTGGCGAAAACAATTCTTCGGGACCCGATGCGCCGCGCCGTAAGCGCAGTATGGGTTACGCCGGCAATAATTGCCCGTGCCTAAGGCCGTTATCGTGCCGGATAAGCCATTATTTTTTAGCTTCCGTATGCGGCGCCTGCGAACGCGCCAGGAATTGCCGGGTGGTTTCCGGCAGATGTTCCAGCAGCCAGGCGGCCATCGCTTTCTCCTGTTCCAGGATCTGCGTGAAAATACGTTGCCCTTCGGTATCGCCCACCGCCTGTGCCGCGGCGATAAGCGCGGTATAGGAGGCAATTTCAAAATTTTCGAAGGTATAGCCGCTAATGCCGCCTTTGATCACTTCATCGCTGGCAAACATGCCGCCCATCGCCTGGCCCATGGCCGCCACTTTGCCCGCCATATCCTTAAATGTCGAACTGGATGAATCATAACGTTTAATAACGCTTTCCACCAGACGCTGCTGCTCGATGGTTTCATCAATATGCTGTTTAATGCGGGCCTCCAGCGCCGGGTAGTGCTCAAGACGCCCCGCCATGCGTTTCAGCATGCTTTCGGCCTGTTCTTCCATGGCATGGGCATCACGCAGCCAGTCCAGATAATTGTCATGTAAATCGGCCATTTTTCACCTCTCAATCAATAACGGCATTGCGGAAATAAGAAAATTATCGGTTATCGAATAGCCTTTTCAGTTTAGCTTTCCTTATGAAACGCGCCAGTGACATGGCTATAAATTGAGCGAAGCGCGCAAACCCCGCGCACGTCTTGCCTTCGCTCCGCGGCATGCGCGCGCAAGGTCGCTAAGAAAGGACTCTGCACGGTTTTGGCGATCCCTGCCGCCCTGAAATAATCCTGAACGTGCGTGATCAGCCTGAAAAGGCGCCAGGCGCCCCGCCATGCCGCACGCGCGCCCGTATTTGGTGCAAGGCGCCGCCGCCGGCGCGGGAAAAGCCGGGCAAACGCCGCCGGGCCGCGACGCCGCAACTGGCACGGGGATTGCTTTGAACCATTCTGTCCCGCCGGCCATTGTTAATCCTCATAAATTCAGGAGTGAATTGCATGCAACGACGTAAATTACTGAAAGCCTTCGCCCTCTCCGCCACGGTTATCGGCATGGGGATCAGCTGGGGGGCGCTGGCTGCCGACACGATTAAAGTCGGCGTGATGCATTCCTTATCCGGCACCATGGCTATCTCGGAAACGCCGTTAAAAGACGTGGCGCTGATGACCATTGACGAAATCAATGCCCAGGGTGGGGTGCTGGGTAAAAAGCTGGAGCCGGTCGTGGTTGATCCGGCGTCGAACTGGCCCTTGTTCGCGGAAAAGGCCCGGCAGTTGCTGACCCAGGACAAGGTGGCGGTGGTGTTCGGCTGCTGGACCTCGGTCTCGCGCAAATCGGTGTTGCCGGTATTTGAGGAGCTGAACGGCTTGCTGTTTTACCCGGTGCAATATGAAGGCGAGGAAATGTCGCCCAACGTGTTTTATACCGGCGCGGCCCCCAACCAACAGGCTATCCCGGCGGTGGAATACCTGATGAGCGATGACGGCGGCGGCGCCAAGCGCTTCTTCCTGCTCGGCACCGATTATGTTTATCCGCGTACGACCAATAAAATTCTGCGGGCCTTCCTGCATTCTAAGGGCGTGGCGGATAAAGATATCGAGGAAGTCTATACCCCGTTCGGATATAGCGATTACCAGACCATCGTGGCCAATATCAAGAAATTCTCCGCCGGCGGTAAAACCGCGGTGATTTCCACCATCAACGGCGATTCCAACGTTCCTTTTTATAAAGAGCTGGCCAACCAGGGCATCAAGGCGACCGATGTGCCGGTAATAGCCTTTTCGGTGGGCGAGGAGGAACTGCGCGGCATCGACACCAAACCGCTGGTCGGCAACCTGGCGGCCTGGAACTATTTCCAGTCGGTGGATAATCCCACCAATAAGAAATTCGTCGCGCAATGGAAAGCCTACGCCAAGTCCCACCATCTGCCCAACGCCGATACCGTGGTCACCAACGACCCGATGGAAGCCACCTATGTCGGCATCCATATGTGGGCGCAGGCGGTGGAGAAGGCCAAGTCCACCGATGTGGATAAGGTGCGCGCGGCGATGGCCGGGCAAACCTTCGCCGCCCCGTCCGGCTTTACCCTGACCATGGATCAGACCAATCACCATCTGCATAAACCGGTGATGATTGGCGAGATCGAGTCCGACGGCCAGTTTAACGTGGTATGGCAAACCGAAGGGCCGGTGCGCGCGCAGCCCTGGAGTCCCTTTATCGCCGGCAACGATAAAAAACCCGATCATCCGGTCAAAAGCACCCAGTAAAAGGGCTTACGGATAGGGCGGGCCAGGTGTAAACACGGAAACCGGGGCCGGGCCGCGCTCTACTCTTCGCGCCCGCCCTACCCGCTTCAAACGCCTGAGGCGGCAGAGGCGCCCTCTGTTTTTGACGCAGCACGGGACGAAAAATATGCGCTATCTATCATTATTATTGCGAAGGTTCGGCCTCGGCGTGGCCTTATGCCTATGTCTGCCGGCCTTGGCTCTGGCCGGCCCCGCCGCCGATTTTGCGGCGGCCAGCCGCGCCGATCAGGCGAAATTACTCCAGGCGTGGTCAAGCGCGCCGGATGCCGCCCGTCTGCCGCTGCTGCAGGCATTGCGCCAGGAGACCATGGTGATCGACGCCGCCGGCAAACCCTTTATCCAGCAGGGCACCACGCTGACGCCGATGGAAGGCGACGCCGCGCCCACCGGCGGCGTCAAGAAAGTCTGGCTGAATAACCGCCTGCGCAACCTTATCGCCACCGCCTTGTCCGTTCACCAGTTGGTCAGCGACGATGCCCGCATACGGCTACAGGCCGCCACTGCGCTCCAGCGCGAAGCGCAGGCCGACCAGTTGCCGCTGCTGCAGGCCCGTTTACCGCTGGAAAAAGACCCGCGGGTGCATGACGCGCTGCAGATTGCCCTGGCCAATCTGCAACTGGCCGATCCCCGGCCCGAGGTGCGGCTGCAGGCGGTCACGCTGCTCGGCGAATCGGGCGATCCCGATGTCCAGGTACGTCTGCAGGCGCTGACGCAGGAGAGCGCCGAACCCGAGGCCCAAGTACGCGCGGCGGCGCTGAAAAGCCTCAAGCAGGTTCAGCGCCGGCTGATGATAGGCGACCTGCTCGGACAGGCTTTTACCGGCTTGTCCCTGGGCTCGATACTGCTGCTGGCGGCGCTGGGCCTGGCCATTACCTACGGCCTGCTGGGGGTGATTAACATGGCGCACGGCGAGATGCTGATGCTGGGCGCCTACGCCACTTATCTGGTGCAGCAGTTTATGGAGCACTACGCGCCGGGACTGCTGCCGCTCTACCCGCTGGCGGCCCTGCCGGCGGCCTTCGCCGTTACCGGCGTTATCGGCATGCTGCTTGAACGCACCGTAATCCGTCATTTATACGGTCGCCCGCTGGAAACGCTGCTGGCGACCTGGGGCATCAGCCTGGTGCTGATCCAGGGGGTGCGCATGCTGTTCGGCGCGCAAAACGTCAGCGTCGCCAACCCCGGCTGGCTCTCCGGCGGCATCCAGCTGCTGCCTAACCTGGTGCTGCCCTACAACCGCCTGGCGGTCATCTTGTTCGTGCTGTGCGTGCTGGCGCTGTGCTGGCTGCTGCTGAATACAACCCGGCTGGGCATGCATATCCGCGCGGTAACCCAGAACCGGGCCATGGCCGCCTGCTGCGGCGTGCCGACCGGCCGGGTGGATATGCTGGCCTTCGGCCTGGGTTCCGGCATTGCCGGCCTGGGCGGCGTGGCGTTGTCCCAGCTTGGCAACGTCGGCCCCGAGCTGGGCCAGGGATATATTATCGATTCGTTCCTGGTGGTGGTGCTGGGCGGGGTCGGCCAGTTGGCGGGCACCGTGGCGGCGGCGTTCGGGCTGGGCATCGTCAACAAAATCCTCGAACCCGAAATCGGCGCCGTGCTGGGCAAGATCCTGATCCTGGCGCTTATCGTGCTGTTTATCCAAAAACGTCCCCAGGGACTGTTCGCCGTCAAAGGCAGGGTCATTGACTGATGAGCCAACCCTTAACCCTCACCGGCCTGCAAAAGGCGCCCCGCACCGCCATGATCCTGGGCGCGCTGGTTTTTATCGCGCTGGTTATCCTGCCGCTGCTGGCCCTGCTGCCCGCGGCGCATCCGCTGAATATCTCCACCTATACCCTGACCCTGGTGGGCAAAATCCTGTGCTACGCCGTGGTGGCCATCGCGCTGGATCTGGTCTGGGGTTATGCCGGGCTGCTGTCCCTCGGGCATGGGCTGTTTTTTGCCCTCGGCGGTTACGCCATGGGCATGTACCTGATGCGCCAGGCCGCGGGAGACGGCCTGCCGGCGTTTATGTCCTTTTTATCGTGGAGCGAGCTGCCCTGGTTCTGGGCCGGCACCCAGCACTTTGCCTGGGCGTTGTGCCTGATTATGCTGGCCCCCGGCCTGCTGGCGTTGGTGTTCGGCTACTTTTCCTTTCGCTCCAAAATCAAAGGGGTCTATTTTTCCATTATGACCCAGGCGCTGACCTATGCCGCGATGCTGCTGTTTTTTCGCAACGAAACCGGCTTCGGCGGCAATAACGGTTTTACCGGTTTTACCACCTTATTGGGATTCCAGGTAACCGCCACCACCACCCGGGTGGGCCTGTTCCTGGTCACCGTGCTGCTACTGGCGGCGAGCCTGCTGCTGGGATTCGCCCTGGCGCGCAGTAAATTCGGCCGGGTGCTGACGGCGGTGCGCGATGCGGAAAACCGGCTGATATTCTGCGGCTACGACCCGAAGGGGTTCAAGCTGTTCGTCTGGACGCTGTCGGCGGTGCTGTGCGGCCTGGCGGGCGCCCTGTACGTGCCGCAGGTGGGTATCATCAACCCGGGTGAAATGTCGCCAACCAACTCCATCGAGGCGGCCATATGGGTGGCGCTGGGCGGCCGCGGCACGCTGGTGGGGCCGCTGCTCGGCGCCGGCATCGTCAACGGCGCCAAGAGCTGGTTTACCATGGCCATGCCGGAGTACTGGCAATTGTTCCTGGGGCTGATGTTTATCCTGGTGACGCTGCTGTTGCCGCAGGGCGTTATCGGCCTGCTGCGCAAAAGGCGGCCCGAATGAACGCGCCGGACGACCTGCTGACGCAGGCCTATCCCGCCGATATCCATCGCCTGCGGCGCGATCCGGTGTTGACGCTGGACAATATCAACGTCAGCTTCGACGGTTTCCGCGCCCTTACCGACCTGTCGCTGCAGATAGGCGTGGGCGAATTGCGCTGCATTATCGGCCCCAACGGCGCGGGAAAAACCACCCTGATGGATGTGATTACCGGTAAAACCCGTCCGCAGAGCGGCAGCGCCATTTACGATCAGCATATCGACCTGGCGCGGCTTAGCCCGGTGCAAATCGCCCAGGCCGGCATCGGCCGTAAATTCCAGAAGCCGACGGTATTCGAGGCGCTGACGGTATTTGAAAACCTGGAGCTGGCGCTGAAAACCGATAAATCGGTTTGGGCCTGCCTGCGCCATAAGCTGAGCGATGAACAGCGCGATCGCATCGACGCCATGCTCGCCACGCTGCGTCTCGCACCGCTGCGCCGGCGCCCGGCGGGCCTGCTGTCCCACGGCCAAAAACAGTTTCTTGAAATCGGCATGCTCTTGGTGCAAGACCCGCACCTGCTGCTGCTTGACGAGCCGGCCGCCGGCATGACCGATGCTGAAACCGCCTATACCGCCGAGCTGTTCCGCTCGCTTGCCGGTAAACATTCGCTCATGGTGGTGGAGCATGATATGGGTTTTGTGGAAACCATCGCCGATCATGTCACCGTGCTGCACCAGGGGCAGGTGCTGGCCGAGGGGTCGCTGCGCGAAGTGCAGGCCAACGAGCAGGTGATTGAAGTCTACCTGGGGCGGTGAGCTGATGAGCGTGATGATGCGCGGGAGGATATCGCGCATCGGCGCCGGTTATCAGGCCAGGGTTACTCATACGCAGGGGAACATAATGCTACAGGTGGAAGAGTTAAATCAGTTTTACGGCGGCAGCCATATCCTGCGCGGCCTGTCGTTCGAGGCGCAAATCGGTCAGGTAACCTGCCTGCTCGGGCGCAACGGCGTCGGCAAGACGACCCTGCTCAAATGCCTGATGGGCCTGCTGCCGGCCAAAACCGGCCGCATTCGCTGGCAGGGAGAGCTTATCAACCAGCGCCGCCCCCACCAGCGTGTGCAGGCCGGTATTGCCTATGTGCCGCAGGGACGGGAAATATTTCCGCGCATGACGGTGGAGGAAAATATCCTGCTCGGCCTGTCGCGTTTTTCCGGCGCGCGCGCCAAAGCGCCGCCGGCCTCGGTCTACGAGCTGTTCCCGGTGCTGGCGCAGATGAAAAACCGGCGCGGCGGCGATTTGTCCGGCGGCCAGCAGCAGCAGTTGGCGATTGCGCGCGCGCTGGCCTGCCAGCCGCAGTTGCTGATCCTCGACGAACCTACCGAAGGCATCCAGCCGTCGGTGATCAAGGAGATCGGCGTGGTGATCAAAACCCTTGCGGCGCGCGGCGATATGGCGATCCTGCTGGTGGAGCAGTTTTATGATTTCGCCGCCGCCCTGGCGGACAGCTACCTGGTGATGTCGCGTGGGCAGATCGTGCAGCGTGGCCTGGGCGCGGATATGGAAACCGACGGGGTGCGCGGTCTGGTGACTATCTGAGGCTAAACCTGCCGATATCCTTTGCCTGGCGGTAAAAATGTTCCACACTGTGGTTTTCCCCGATACCCGGAATGCCCTATGCAGCGATTAACCATTTCCCTCGACGACCGGCTGGCGGCCGAGCTGGACGAACTGATGCGGCTGCGCGGCTACAGCAGCCGCTCGGAGGCGTTCCGCGATATGCTGCGGCGCGACCTGGGCCAGCAGGCGGCCACCGCCAACCCCGGGGCGGCCTTTATCGCGGTGCTCAGTTACGTTTACGATCACCATGAGCGGCAACTGGCCACCCGCCTGACCGAACTGCAGCACGATCATCACGAACTGACCGTATCCACCATGCATGCCCATCTCAGCCACGACGAGTGCGTGGAGACCGCCATCCTGCGCGGGCCGCTGGGGGTATTAACCGATTTTGCCCAATCGGTGATCGCCCAGACCGGGGTGCGCCACGGCAGCATTAACCTGATACCGCTGGACGCCGCCGCCACGCAAAACGCCGCAATGATCCCGGCCGATGCCGTGACAACCGCCGATCACCGTCATGCAAGCGGCCATGATCATGATAAAGATCACCGGCATCCCCATAAACACGTTTAGGACAGCCTTCCGGTTTAGGGTAGGGAACCGTGGCGGGCGCTTAGCGGCCGGCGGGAAAGTTGACGGTTAATTGTGCTCGATCAATGAACCCGGTATGATTTTTTATGGAAAAGTATGAACGGCGGAGGCATACTGATTTCCACGAAAGTTTTGCCCCCCGGCCGCCCTGTTCGCTATGCGCGCGGCCTGAACACAGGGTTATCCGATGCATATTCCCGATGGTTATCTCAGCCCGTCCACCTGCGCCGTTGCCTTCCTGATCGCCGCCCCTTTCTGGTGGGTGGCGCAAAAACGCGTGCAACGCCTGCTGCATACCCGCCTGGTGCCATTGCTGGCGGTGGTATCGGCGTTTTGTTTTGTCATCATGATGTTTAACCTGCCGCTGCCGGGCGGCACCACCGGGCACGCGGTGGGCATGGCGGTGGCGGCCATCGTGCTGGGTCCGTGGGCGGCGGTACTGGCCGTCTCGATGGCGTTGTTTATCCAGGCGGTATTTTTCGGCGACGGCGGCATTACCGCGCTCGGCGCCAATTGCCTGAATATGGCCATCGTCGGTCCGCTGGCGGCCTACGGCCTTTACCGCCTGATTGCCGCCGGGTCGGCCATTACCGCCCGGCGGCGGGTGGTGGCGGCCACGGTGGCCGGCTACTGCGCCATTAATATCGCCGCGCTGCTGGCGGCGGTGGAGTTCGGCATCCAGCCCCTGCTGTTTACCGACGCCGCCGGAGCGCCGCTGTATGCGCCCTATCCGCTGTCGGTGGCGGTGCCGGCCATGCTGCTGGGTCACCTGACCTTTGCCGGTTTGGCGGAAGCCGTGGTAACCGGCGGTATTGTCGCTTATCTGCAAAAAGCCAACCCCGACCTGCTGCGCGCCACCGCCGGCGGCGCGTGCGTGCCCGCGCGCCTTTCCGGCTGGCGGCCGGTGCGCGCGCTGTGGCTGGGCATGGCGGTGGTGATGATCATCAGCCCGCTCGGCCTGCTGGCCGCCGGCACCGCCTGGGGGGAATGGGGCGCCGCCGACTTCCAGGATGCCGGCGCCAGGGCCGAAATCACCCGCGCCTCGGGCAATATCGCCCCGCCGCAGGGCGCGCCGGCCGGCATGCAGCGCCTGGAGGCGCTCTGGTCAGCGCCGATGCCGGACTATGCCCCGGCATTTATGCAAAACGCCCGCGTCGGGTATGTGCTGTCGGCCATTATGGGCAGCGGGCTTATCCTGCTGGCGTTTTATCTGCTGGCGCGCCTGACGCGCGCCGCGGCCTGGCGGCCGTCCTCGGGTCACCGTTAAACGGTGCGCGAACCCTCCTTCAGCCACCGGCGCGCGCCGGGAAGCCGGCATTTTATCGCGCGCCTGCTGGCGGGCCTGCTGGCGGCCATGGCGCATGCCGATGACGCCCAGACAATGGCCGACCGGCCGGGCTGGCTGCAAAGGCTGGACCCGCGCGTGAAGCTGATGGGCCTTGGCGCGCTGATTATCACCGCCGTCGCCGTGCATTCGCTGCTGGCCCTGGCCGGCCTGCTGCTGGCGGCGACGATCATGGCGCGGCTTTCGGCGCTATCGCTGGCCAGGCTGCTGCGCCAGGTATGGCTCGGCGTTTTGCTGTTTACCGGCGTGCTGGCGCTGCCGGCGCTGTTTATGGTACCCGGCGCGCCGCTCTTCGCCCTGCCCTTCACGTCGCTTACCGTCACCGCGCAAGGGCTGCGCGTGGCCCTGCTGCTGATCGGCAGGGCCGAAACGTCGGCCACCCTGGCGCTGCTGCTGGTATTGACCACCCCCTGGCCCCGCCTGCTCAAGGCCTTGCGATCGCTGCGGGTGCCAAAAGTGGCGGTGATGATCCTCGGCATGACCCATCGCTATATTTTTGTGCTGCTCAGCGGCGCGGTCGCCCTGTTTGAAGCGCGCGCCAGCCGGATGGTCGGCCCCCTGCCCGCCGGCGAGCGCCGCCGGCTGGCGGTCAATGCGGCCGGCAGCCTGCTGGAGCGCTCGTTGTATCTCAGCCAGGAGGTTCATCTGGCCATGCTGTCGCGCGGCTTTCGCGGTGAAATCAGGCTAATGGACGATTTGTGTCTGCAAAAACAGGACTGGCGCGCGGTGCCGGTGTTTATGCTGCTGGCGCTGGCCGGATTTAGCTGCCAGTGGCTGCGGCTACCCTGAATGACGCCCCGGGAACAGGAGCAATACGCATGAACCAGGCCCCATCGTTAACCACGCCGCCGGTCTATGATTTACAGCAGGTCAGCTATGCCTACCAGTCGCTGCCCGCGCTACGGGAGATCACGCTTCAGATCCGGGCGGGCCAGCGTATCGCCCTGCTCGGCGCCAACGGCTCGGGCAAGTCCACCCTGCTGCGCCTGCTGGACGGGCTTTATTTCCCCAACGCGGGCAGCGTGCGCGCGTTCGGCCGGGCGCTCGATGAACCCGCCCTGCGCGGGGACGAGGAGGCTTACGCCTTCAGGCGCCGGGTGGGACTGGTGTTCCAGAATTCCGATGTGCAATTGTTTAACCCGACGGTCTATGACGAGCTGGCCTTCGGCCCGTTGCAACTGGGGTGGGATAAACCGCGCATCGCCGGGCGTATCGACGCCATGCTGGAGCAATTCGGCATCACGCATCTGCGCCACCGTTCGCCCCATCGGTTGTCCGGCGGCGAAAAAAAACGCGTCGCCCTGGCGTCGGTATTGATTATCGAACCCGAGGTGTTATTGCTCGACGAACCCTGCAGCGGCCTGGACCCGGCAAGCCAGGGCAATATGGTGCAATTCCTGCGCGAGAGCCGCGGGCGTACGCTTATCACCGCCACCCACGATCTGGCCATTGTCCCGGACATCGCCGATCGGTGTTTTGTGCTGCGCGAAGGGCGTCTTGCGGCCCAGGGGCCGACCGCGGACATTTTAGCCGACCGGCAACTGCTGCGGGAATGTCATTTGCTCCGTCACCGGCAGGAGGATGATCACCTTCACAGGTTATAAGCCGCATAATGCCGCATAAAATAACGATCAGACGTTATTTTGCGCTGTCGTGTTAAAAAATAACCTGTTATGCTGTATAAAACAACAGTAATAAGAGTTCAGTCAGTGTATAAGCGTCTGTCCGCCACCCGCAGGGAGTTCGACCCCGCCGAGGCCTATCAGTATCCCGAACATTTGCGTCAGTATATCGACGGCCTGCCCGCCGCGCCCGGCGTGTATGTCTTTCATAGCGACAGCGACGTGATGCCGCTGTATATCGGCAAAAGCGTCAATATCCGCAGCCGGGTCATGTCGCATCTGCGCACCGCCGAAGAAGCGCGCATGCTGCGGCAATCGCGGCGCATCAGCTACCACCTCACCGCCGGGGAAATCGGCGCCCTGCTGCTTGAGGCCCAGATGATCAAGGCGCTCCAGCCGCTGCACAATAAACGGCTGCGGCGCAGTCGCCAGCTGTGCTCGATTCACCTGGCGCGCGGCATGCCCGTCATCGTCTCGGCCAAGGAGATCGATTTTGCCCGCACGCCGGATTTGTACGGCCTGTTTTCCAGCCGCCGCGCCGCCCAGCAAACCCTGCTGGATATCGGCGACAGCGAATTATTATGTTACAGCCTGCTCGGCCTGGAAAAACTCAGCCACGGACGCGCCTGCTTCCGGTTCCATCTCGGGCGCTGCGCGGGCGCCTGCTGCGGTAAAGAAAGCCCGGAGGAACACCAGCTGCGCCTGATGGACGCGCTGCAGCAGATGCGCATCGTGGCATGGCCTTACGCCGGCGCCATCGGCCTGGTGGAACACAGCGGCGATCGGCGGCAAATCCACGTGGTCAACAATTGGTTCTATCTCGGTTCGGTGGCAAGCCTTGGCGAAGCGGCGGGCCTGAGCACCGTGGCGCAGGGGTTCGACCGCGACGGCTATAAAATTCTCAGCGGGCCGATATTAAGCGGCCGCCATGAGATTATCGAACTGGGCTAAGGGATAAACCAGGCCGTGTTCCAACGCCGGTGCAGCGCCTGGCAAGCCCAACCGGCGAACCCGCCGATGGCGGATGCGCCGCACAGATCCCTAAACATGCCGGGCGCCGGTTCCAGCCCGGAGGCATAGAACGTGACCATGCCGAGGAACCAGGCCAGCGTGTTATCGACGATACGGGTCGCGCGCAGGCTTACGATAAGGATGGCCACCCAAAATACCACCAGCGGCAACGCCAGCGGCTCCAGAGCCGGCGACAACGCCGGCAGTATTATCTGGGTAACGGCCCCCAGCCCAATTCCCAGCCACAGGCAGATCATGGCGCACAGCCCGGCGCGCCAGGACGTCGGGCGCGTGAACCAGGTGATAAGGCCCGCGAACATCACCCAGACCTCCAGCGCAAGCGTCGCGCTGCCCCAGGCGGCCAGGGACGCGCTCGAGGCGGCGATGACGGTGTAAAGAATAAACTGCCCGGGGGTTTGACGTTGGACAGGTTGCGTGCGGCGGGTGTTCACGGCCGGTCTCCTTACGCGCGATGACTCTTGCTTTCAAGATAGGCGCTGGGGGAGAGGCGGTCGATGTCGTAAAATCTATAGTATCTTTGCCTGCGACGCCGGGCCGGTATGGCGGCAGGCGAAAGCGGCTATCTCAGGCGGGCGCTTGTCTGCCTGCAACGGCAGACGGCCCTGAAAAGGGCCGTCTGGGATAAAGAGGGCGGGCGGCGCATCGGCAACACCGGATGAGGCCCCCGGGGCATGCGCCACGCTTAATACAGGCTATATTTAGCCGCCTGTGCGTGGATATTGCCTTGTTCTTTCAAAAATTTGTTAAGTTTACGTATAATTTTCATTGCTGATTCCTCACATTGATCCGACATTAATGTGATGTTCATCACACTTTTCGCAGTTTAGCAAAATGAGCCGCCGTGTCAATTTTTTGTGAAGCTTATCACGCTTTTTTTAACGTCTCCGCAACCATCAGCGCCGGCGGCGCGATACGCTCCACCGGCGCCGAGAGAATGATCGACGTTTTGGTGGCGCCGAATTGGCTTACCCGCTCGATAAAGGCTTCCATCGCCGCCATATCCCTGACCGCGCCGCGGACAATCACACAGGCTTCGCCGGTTACCCGGTAGCATTGCAGGATTTCGGGGATCTGCGTCAGCATTTTCAGCGTATTTTGCCAGTGGTTATGGTTAAGGCGCAGCTCGACGATAAAGGTGATCGGCAAGCCGAGTTTTTCCAGGTTGACGTGGGCGTGGTAGCCGGTAATGACTTTTTTGGTCTCGAGCTTCGCCACCCGCTCCGCCACCGCCGGCGGCGAGAGATTAACCCGGCGCGCCAGCTCGGCATAGGTTAGCCTGCCGTTTTCCACCAGCGCCTGCAGTATCAGTTCATCATATTTATCCATAGCTTTCCCCGTTGCGCCCGCTGTTGAATCGAAGGTGTTATACGGCTATTTTCGTTGTTTAACTGGAGGATTACGACAAAAAGAATATATTAACAGCCATAAAAAAAGGTTTACTAATCATCCGAACGTTTAGGCTTAAAAGGCAGCTACATGCAATTACGCGATTCAAACGGACTGAAGCTGGTCCTGGCGCTGTTTACACTCTACATCATATGGGGTTCGACCTATTTTGTTATCCGCGTCGGGGTGGACAGCTGGCCGCCGCTGTTGATGGCCGGCGTACGGTTTTTAACGGCCGGTATTATCCTGTTCGCCGTGCTGCGCCTGAAAGGCGAGTCCCTGCCCTCGCCGCGCCAGGCGGTGAACGCGGGCATGATCGGCATCCTGCTGCTGGCGATTGGCAATGGCCTGGTGACGGTGGCCGAACATAGGCAGGTGCCGTCCGGCATTACCGCGGTGATTGTCGCCACGGTACCGCTGTTCGCCGCCTGTTTCGGCAGTATCTGGGGACTGCGCGCCACGCGCCTGGAGTGGTTCGGCATTGTTCTCGGCCTGGCCGGCATTATTTTACTCAATACCGGCGGTAACCTGACCGGCAACCCGCTCGGCGCCCTGCTGGTGATCGTGGCCTCCGTCAGTTGGGCGTTCGGCTCCATCTGGAGCTCAAGGCTTGATCTGCCCAAGGGCATGATGGTCGGGGCGGTGGAAATGATCGTGGCGGGTGCGGTGCTGCTTGTCGCCAGCCTGCTTACCGGCGAGCGCCTGACGCGGATGCCGGATACCGCGGGGCTGCTGGCCATCGGCTATCTGATCGTGTTTGGCTCGATTATCGCCATCAACGCCTATATGTTCCTGCTCTCCCACGCCCGTCCGGCACTGGCCACCAGCTATGCCTATGTCAATCCGGTGGTGGCGGTGCTGCTCGGCATGGGGTTTGCCGGCGAGCGCCTTAATCCCATCGAGTGGCTGGCATTGGGCATCATTATCCTGGCGGTGGTGATCGTCATGGTCGGCAAAACCTTCAGCGGTTCCGGCAAAGCCGGCGCCGTTAAATCGCCCGCCGGGGCGGCCCGCTCCTCCGATGGATAAAGACGGGCGGTTTTATCCCATGACGATGTCTTACGCCAAAGCCGGCGAAAATAGGGAAAGCATGCCCAAGCGCCATAAAAAAACTCCCGCCGGCTAAAACCCTCTCCAGGTCTTAGCCGCGGGAGCGTGTTACGCCGACGGCATCAGGCGGTTTGGAAGAAACTCACCGCCCGGCGCAGCTCCTGGCCCTGTTCGGTCAGCGAACGGGCGGCGGCGGCGGCCTGCTCCACCAGCGCCGCATTTTGCTGCGTAACCTGGTCCATCTGGGCCACCGCCTGTCCCACTTCCTGGATGCCCATATGCTGTTCGTTACTGGCGGTGGCGATTTCGTGGATGATGGCGGCCACCTTGTCCACCGAGTCGACGATTTCGGTCATCGCCTTGCTGGCGTTATCCGCCCGTTCAGATCCGGCGCTGATTTTGTCCACCGTGCCCTCGATCAACGATTTGATTTCCTTGGCCGCGTCGGCGCTCTTCTGCGCCAGCGTGCGTACTTCGCTTGCCACCACGGCGAAGCCCTTGCCCTGGGTGCCGGCCCGCGCCGCCTCGACGGCGGCGTTAAGCGCCAGCAGGTTGGTCTGGAAAGCAATGCCCTCGATAACGGCAATGATATTGACGATTTTTTTCGAGCTTTGGGAAATATCGCGCATATGCGTCAGCATTTCCGCCACGATTTTACCGCCCTGGGTGGCGGTGCGCGAGGTAGCGACCGCCAGTTCGCTGGCTTCCTTGGCGTTATCGGCGTTGTGGTGTACGGTCTGCGTGAGTTGCTGCATATTGGCCGAGGTCTGGATTAACGACGCCGCCTGCTCTTCGGTGCGCTGCGACAGGTCGGTATTGCCCTGGGCGATTTGACCGGAGGCCACCGAAATGGATTCGCTGCCGCTGATGATGCCGCTGATGGTATCGCGCAACTGTTGGCTCATGGCGTTGAGCGCGGCCAGCAGGCTGCTGCTGTCCTTGGCGCTCAGCTTAATGCCGGTGGTCAGGTTGCCGGCGGCGATTTTACGCATAATCGACGTGGCATAGGCCGGCTCGCCGCCCAGCTGGCGCCACAGATTACGGGAAATCACCGTGGCCAGCAGTCCGGAGATCAGCAGGGCGAACAGCGACAGGCCCATCAGGCTGTATTTGGCGATATCATAGCCCCGGGCCGCCTGTCTCGCCGCCTCCTGGCTACCGCCCACTTCCCGGTCGACCATGGTGGCCAGGTCGGCCATCAGCTGGGTGCGGTATTTGCGCGAGGTATCGCCGCTGATGCGGATGGCCCCGGTGACATCATTTTCCGACATGGCCGCGATCATCTTATCGTTCGCCAGGCTGAACTGATTGAAGTTGGCCATGATCTGACTGAATAACGGCGTGGAGCTTAAGGGCGTATTCAGCGCCAGGTAGGCATTCTGGGCGCGGAGGAAGTTCGCCACCGCCTGCATCAGTTCCAGCCGGTGTGACTCCCGATCCTGGTCCGTCGGAGAAGAAATATATTGTACCTGCTGCAAACGCAGTTCGGCTAGCGTACCGCGCATCTCCAGGGTATAGCGCACCCCGGGCAGCCAGTTATTGCGATAGGCGTCGATATGGTCATTATTGGCGCTGAGCTGGTAGAGGGACACGCCGCCCAGGCAAAGCATCAACGCGATAATAATAGCGAAGCCGCTGAATAGCTGCACCATAAAGGGTAAATGGAGTAATTTTTTCATGACCTTAGCCATCTAAAAAGAGAAGTAAGGGTTTATCGGCACGCAGAGGACGATAATGAGACTGCGCAGCGGGTTTAGTTGCGTTTCGTGATCAACCTGTCATTTTTGAACGCAAAGCTATCGTACCAATTCGCCCCGGCCTTTCACCCCAGGGGATATTCGCCGGACAGGACAATGCCGGGTAAGGGTATGCGCCCGCGGCGGCTTCGATTACAATCAGTGAACATCGTTAAACACGCACCAGCGGCCCGCCCTTATGGATGATAAGTTAATCGAGTTACTGAAGACCTATTGCAACGAGCGCAACCAGAGCGGCGGAGCCTTGTACCAGCGGCTGGAAAAAGGTTTCAGGGAACTGGTGGCCGGCGGCCTGATCAAAGGCGGCTATACCATCCCCAGCGAACGCGAGCTGTCGGAATACCTGGCGGTATCCAGGGTGACGGTGCGGCGGGCGTTAAGCCAGCTGGCCCAAGACGGGGTGATTATCCAGCGGCGCGGCGCCCGCAGCCAGGTTGCCGGCCGGCTGGAAAAACCCTTATCGTCGTTAACCAGCTTCAGCGAGGACATGCTGTCGCGCGGCCATCAGCCGGGAGCCATCTGGCTGGAGCGCGAGTTGATCCAGTCCTCGCCGTCGGAAACCATTGCGCTGAATCTCTCTCCCGGCGCGCTGGTCTACCGCCTTAAACGGCTGCGCACCGTGGACGGACGGCCGATGGCGGTGGAAATCGCCGTCATCCCCCAGGGTTTCCTGCCGTCGCTCGACGGGCTTGGCGACTCGCTGTACGCGGTGTTGCAACGCAGCGGCCATATGCCGAAACGGGCGTTGCAACGAATGCGCGCGGAACCGTTATCGGCCGAAAATGCGCTGCTGTTGGAGCTGCCGCCGCAAAGCGCGGCGCTGCATGTGGAACGCCACTGTTATCTTGAGGACGGACGCCCGATTGAATATACCCATACCTGGTATCGGGGCGACAGTTATGATTTTGTGGTGGAACTGCAGCGCGACGGCCTGTACTGACGGGCGGCAGACGCCGGGAACAGCCGGCGGGCATTAACCGGCGCCGCGCCGCGCCCAGCCGGCGGCGCCCATAAGCCCCGCGTCCGCGCCCAGCGCGGCGCCTGATACCGCGACCCGTCCCAGCGGCGGCAACGCGTCCTGCGCCTGGCGGATCCTGTCCAGCATGCCCGCCGCCAGCCCGACGCTGCCGCCAATCACCACCTCATCAATATCCAGCAGCATATGCGTATTGGCGATGGCCTCGGCCACCGCCGCCGCCGCGTTGTCGATGATATCGTTTGCCCGCGCGCTCGTGGCAGCCAGCGCAAACAGCGCGCGACTGTCGATGGCCCGCCCGAACAGCGCCCCGGCCTGGCGCGCCAGCGCGGTGCCCGAGGCAACGGATTCCAGGCAACCGTAACGGCCGCATCCGCACGGCCCCCCGCGGCCGGGCATCACATCGGCCGGCGGGCGGCTCACCGTGGCATGGCCGAGATGTCCGGCCAATCCGTGCCCGCCGGTGCGCAGTTCGCCGTCAAGCACCAGGCCGCCGCCGACGCCGGTGGACAACGTCATAAACAGCAGGTTGCGCACCCGTCCCTGCCGGACGCTATACTCGCCCCAGGCGGCGGCCTGGGCATCGTTCATCAACACTACCGGACAGGAATACAGTTGGCGCAGCGCCGCTTCCAGCGGGAATCCGCGCCAAAAGGGGATGGTGTCCAGATTGACCGAATAAACCCGCCCGGCGCGCACGAAACCGGTGGCGGCTACCGCGATCATGCCGGGCGTGACGCCAAACGCGGTCACCTCGCGCAGGGCGGTGATAAACCCGGCCTCGTCAAAACGCATCGGCGTTTGCCGCCGTTCCACGCAGCGCCCCTGCTCCACCCTGGCGGCGGAGATTTTGGTGCCGCCGATATCCAGCGCGATAGTCGCCATAATCAGCTCCGGGTTGCGGCCTGTGCCAGCGCCTCGATAAACCATTGGGTAATATGCTCAACGCGCGTAACGGCCGAGCCGACGGTTACGGCGAACGCGCCCTGCGCCAGGGCGGCGGCGGCATGATCCTGCGTGCGGATGCGCCCTTCCGCCATCACGTTATAACCCCGCGCCGCCAGGGCGGCAATCAGTGCCAAATCGGGGCGCGCCATCGGCTGATCGGCGGTGCCGGCCGTATAGCCGGACAGCGTGGTGCCAATCAGATCGCAGCCCAGACCTGCCGCCGCCACGCCGTCCGCCAGGCAGGCGCAATCCGCCATGATAAGGCGTTGACACGCCCGCGCCGCCCGGTAGAGTTCCGCCACCGGCACGGGCCTGACCCGGTCGGTGGCGTCAAAGGCGATAATCGACGCGCCCGCCCGCGCCAGATCCTCCACATCCGCTATAAAAGGTGTGATACGCACCGGTGAATCGATTAAATCACGTTTTACGATGCCTATCACCGGGATGGTCAACGCGGCGGCCACCCGACGCACATTCTCCACGCCCTCGATCCTTACCGCGGCCGCGCCGGCCGACTGCGCGCTTTGCGCCATGGCGACGATAATCTCCGGCCGGTCCATCGGTCCGCCGGTCACCGGCTGGCAGGATACCACCAGGCGGTGCTTAAGTTCATTCAGGGTCATCTGCGTCGTTTTCCTTAAAAAATAACCTCGGCACCGCCAGCTAACCACAACAATACCAAATATGTAAACTGGTATTTTATTTTATCGAGCAACGCACAAAAAAGGTGCTTAAAGCTATTCAAATGCACAATAATTGTGCTAATAGTTATGCGTAGCGTGAGATTAACAGCCTGATACTCAGGAATAAAAACGCAACAGTTTCGTTAAGTTAATAATATAGAACCCTTTTAAGCATCTGGCTCTAATCTGGACTTAAACTGGCATGCTTATTGTATTGCTTATCCTATAAAAACCAATAGCGACAGCGGCGGACCGCGGCCCCGAAGCCACCCGGCCGGGCCGCCGCCCAACAAAAAACCAAGAGGCCAGTCGATGAAAGACGGAACACTGAAAGTCGCCGTGGTGGGCGCGGGATTTATGGGCACCATGCATGCCAGGGTGTTCAGCCAGCTCTACGGCGTGGAAGTGATCGCCATCGCCGATCCGGATCCGGCGCGCTGCGAGGCGGTAAAGGCGTTTATTCCCGGCATCCAATGTTTTAGCGATTATCAGGACATGCTGACGCTTGAGGGATTGGATATCGTCAGCATCTGCACCAAGGATGATTTCCATCTGGCGCCGGCCCTGGCCGCCGCCCGGGCCGGCAAGCATATCTTCCTGGAAAAACCCATCGCCGCCGCCCTGGCCGACGGCGAGGAGATTGTCGGCGCGGCCCATGCCGCCGGCGTCAAGCTCGGCATCGGCTTTTTGCTGCGTTTCGACCCGCGCTATTCACGGGCGCGGGACATCATTGAAGCCGGCGAGGCGGGAGAGATCAGCCATATCGCGGCGCGGCGCAATAGCCCGGCCATTGAGGGACCGGCGCGCTACGGCGGCAGCCTGCCGCTGCCGCTGCATGTCACCGTGCACGACGTGGATATGGTCCTCTGGCTGTTGCACCGCACCAAACCGGTGAGCGTTTACGCCCAGACCACCAATAAGCGCCTCGGGCATTTGGGGACCGAGGACGCGGTTTTCGCCATTATCCGCTTTGCCGACGGCGCGGTGGTCAATCTGGAAAGCGCCTGGGCGCTGCCGGCGGGTTCACGGACCCTGCTGGACGCCAAGATGGAAATATTGACCACCGCCGGCCTGTTTGAAATCGAGTGCGGCGAGTCCGGCCTTTATCATGCATCCGAAACCGCCAACCGCTATATCGATACCCAGCACTGGCCGCTGAGCCAGGGCGAAATCAAAGGCGACCTGCGCGAGGAACTGATGGCCTTTATCAGCGATATCCGCAGCAACCGTACCACGGTCGCCACGGGAGAAGAGGCCAACGAGGCGTTACGGATTACGCTTGCGATCATGGCATCCGCCCGTACCGGTCAGGTCGTTGCCGTCTGATCGCCTCATTTATCCACTGAATAAGGATTTACGCATGAAAACGACGCTCTCCCGGTTTACCGCGCTCGTCTGCGCCTGGCTGTTCTGCGCCGGCGGCGCCCATGCGCAGGATACCCTGCGCGTATTGCTGGAAGGCCATAGTACCAGCGACTCCATCAAGGCCATGCTGCCGGAATTTGAAAAGGCGACCGGCATCAAGGTACAGGCGGAAATCGTCCCCTACGCCGATCTGACGTCCAAGGCGCTACTGGCCTTTTCCTCCAAAAGCGGCCGCTATGACGTCGTCATGGACGACTGGGTGCATGGGGTGGGCTACGCCTCGGCGGGTTACATCGCCCCGCTCGACCCGCTGATGAAAGCCGACGCGGGTTTTGATCGCGCGGACTTCGTCAAAAGCTATGCCGATACGCTGCGCTATAAAGACCGTTATTACGGCGTGCCGGTGTACGGCGAAAGCACGTTTCTGATGTACCGCAAGGACCTGTTCGCCCAATACGGCATCGCGGTGCCGACCACCTTTGACCAACTGCTGGCGGCGGCCAAAACCCTCAAGGAAAAAAGCGGCGGCCACATGGCCGGCATCACGCTGCGCGGCGGCCAGGGCATCCATAACACCTTCTCCTGGGCGGCATTTCTGTGGGGCTATGGCGGGCAATGGATCAAGGACGGCAAATCCGCCGTCGACAGTCCCGAAGCCATCGAGGCCACCAAGGCCTACGTTAATATCCTGAAGAATTACGGCCCCATCGGCGCGGCCAATTTCGGCTGGCAGGAAAACCGCCTGGTGTTCCAGCAGGGCAAAGCGGGCATGATTATCGATTCCACGGTCAACGGCGGCTATAACGAGGACGCCCGGGAATCGACGGTGGTCGGCAAGGTCGGCTACGCCCCGGTTCCGGCGCAGCCGGGCAGTCATCCCGGCGGCAGCTCGGCGCTGCAGGTGCATGGCCTGTACCTGGCCAGCGCCAGCAAGCACCAGCAGGCGGCATGGCAATTCATCAGTTGGGCCACCAACAAGCAAACGCAGATGAAATCGGTGGAGATTAATCCCAACGCGGGCGTCAGCTCCCTGAGCGCCATTAACAGCGAGGCCTTCGTGCGTAAGTACGGCGCGTTTAAGGACGGCATGCTGGCGGCGCTGAAAAACGGCAATCCCAACTACCTGCCCACGGTGCCGCAGGCCACCATTCTGATCAATAACACCGGCATCGCGCTGTCCCAGGCCCTGGCCGGCACCCTGTCCGCCGAGGACGCCATGGCGGCGGCAAACCGCCAGAACGATAAAGCCCTCGCGCGGTGAAACCGGGACCGGAGTCAACATGAAAGCAACGTTTACACGTTGGGCGTTTACGGTGCCGCTGCTGGCGGCACTGATGGCGGTGTCGGTCTACACGCTGGGCTATTCGCTGTACCTGGCGCTGCACGATATCGACATGATGGCGCCGCCGCCGTTTGGGTTTGTCGGGCTGGCCAATTTTATCGACGTGCTGCAGCAGCCGCGCCTGTGGTTTTCGCTGTGGCATACGCTGGTGTACGTGGCGGCGGCAACGCTTATCGAGCTGGCGCTGGGATGCGCCGTCGCCCTGTTTATCAGCCGCGATTTTCCCGGCCGCAAACTGACGCGGGCGCTGCTGCTGCTGCCGATGATCGTCACGCCCATCGTCGGCGGCCTTATCTGGCGCATTTTTTACGATCCCAACGCCGGCTTGTTTAATTACCTGGCCGGCCTGCTGGGCATCGCCCCCGTCGACTGGCTCGGCAATCCGTCCTATGCCATGGCGTCGCTTATCGTCGCCGACGTCTGGCAATGGACGCCGTTTATCATCCTGCTGGTATCGGCCGGCCTGGACTCGTTGCCGCAAGAGCCGCTGGAGGCGGCGGAACTGGACGGCGCGCGCGGCTGGCGCCTGCTGGCCTATATCAAACTGCCGATGCTCAAGCCGATTATCCTCATCGCCCTGTTCCTGCGCATGATTGACGCCTTTAAGTCGTTCGATCTGATTTATGTCATGACGCGCGGCGGGCCGGCGCTGGCCACCGAAACCACCAACATGTTCGCCTACCTGACCGGCTTTCAGGATTTTCGCATCAGCGAAGCGGTGGTGATCGCCATCATCAACACGCTGCTGGTTATCCTGGTGCTCTCCATGGCAAGCAACCGGATTATGAAAGATGCCTGATTCTCTGAAACGCACCGGCCGCTGGGCGGGGTTTTATGCTCTGTTAGTGCTTATCCTGGCATTTTTCCTGCTGCCGATTTTCTGGCTGGTGTCGATGTCGTTCAAAACCTATATCGACGCGTTCGCCATGCCGCCCAGGCTGTTTTTTACGCCCATCCTGGACAACTACGCCACCGTACTCGGTAACAGCGATTTTATCCGCGCCTTCTTTAACAGCGTGGTGATCTCCCTGGCCGCCACCCTGCTGTGCCTGCTGCTGGGGGCCTTGTTCTCCTACGGGCTGGTGTTTTTTGTCATCAAGAAGGCGCGCGCCAAGCAATTTATCATGAGCCTGCGTTTTGCCCCGGTGATCATGCTGGTGCTGCCGGCCTACTACCTGGTGACGTCCCTCGGCCTGACCGACAGCTACCTGGTGCTGATTGCGGTCTATACCCTCGCCAATGTGCCCTTCACCATCCTGATGATCACCACGTTTTTCGAGGATATTCCGCCGGAATTACGCGAGGCGGCGCTGGTGGACGGGGCCAGCGAATGGCAGGTCTTCGCCCGGATCATTCTTCCCCTGGCCCGTACCGGGCTGGCCGCGTCCGGGGTGCTGACGCTGTTTTTTATCTGGAATGAGTTCCAGATCGTGCTCACCCTGTCCGGCGAATCCACCCAGACCCTGCCGGTGGCCATCACCTCGTTCCTCACCTTCCAGGGCACCGAATGGGGGCCGCTCACCGCTGCCGGCACGCTGGTTATGCTGCCGATGCTGGTGCTGGGACTGCTGGTGCAAAAACATCTGGTCCGGGGTTTAACCATGGGCGGCGTGAAATAACGCCCGACCACCCTACAACAGGAGAGCCGGACGATGGCTGCCATACGCTTACGCAATGTCTTTAAAAGTTATCACAACACCCAGGTCATCAACGGGGTCAACCTGGATATCGAGCATGGGGAGTTCTGTGTGTTTGTCGGCCCCTCGGGCTGCGGCAAATCCACCTTGCTGCGCATGATAGCCGGGCTGGAAACCATCAGTTCGGGAGATATTATTATCGGCGACCGGGTAGTCAACCGCCTGCCGGCTTCGGAGCGCGGCGTGGCCATGGTGTTCCAGAGCTATGCCCTGTACCCCCATATGTCCATTTTCGACAATATGGCCTTCAGCCTGAAGCTGGCCAAGGTCGACAAGCGGGAGATAGCGCGGCGGGTGCACGACGCCGCCGGCATCCTTCAGCTTGACCCGCTGCTCGACCGCCTGCCGAAGGCCCTGTCCGGCGGCCAGCGCCAACGCGTGGCCATTGGCCGCGCCATCGTGCGCGACCCGGAGGTCTTTTTATTCGACGAGCCGTTATCCAACCTGGACGCGTCGCTGCGCGTCGCCACCCGGGTCCAGATTGCCAAACTGCATCATGAGCTGGGCAACAGCATGATTTATGTCACCCATGATCAGGTGGAGGCCATGACGCTGGCTGATAAAATCGTATTGCTCAACAGTGGCGCCGCCATGCTCAGCCAGGGTTCCATTGCCCAGGTCGGCCATCCGCTGGCGCTGTATCACCACCCGGTCAATCGCTTTGTCGCCGGTTTTATCGGGTCGCCCCAAATGAATTTCCTGGCGGCGAGGTTAACCGGCGCCGGGGCCGACCGGGCGACGGTCACCCTGGACGGAACCGACGCCGTCGAGCTTTGCGTCGACGCCAGGCTCGCCGACGGCGACGACGTCTGTGTGGGCATCCGTCCCGAGCACCTGCGGCTGTGCGCGCCGCAGGACCGGCAGCTGTCGGGGCGTATCCAGCACATTGAACATCTGGGCGAAGCGGCTTATTTATACATTGCACTGCCGGACCGCGAGCCGGTGATACTCCGGCACGGGGAAGACCGGCGCCTGGCATTGGGCGATACGGTGGATCTCGCCATCCCCGCCGACAAGGCGCACCTGTTTGACGGCGCGGGCAACGCTTTCCGGCGCACCGTGGATATTTAGCCTGCGGCGGCGTGGGCGGCGGCGCGGCGGCGACGACCCCCGCGCCCATCCGTTACCGTTGCCCGTAACACGTCCACGTTAGAGCAATGATTACAGAGATTATTCACTGAATTTGTCATAATATTGCCAATTTTCTTCTGCAGGCGGGCTATGATAATATCAGTAGCCATTTAGAAACCGAAAGAATAATCTTATGACCTATCTGTACCTGTTAATAGCAATAATTTCTGAAGTCATAGCCACAAGTTCGTTAAAAGCCTCCGCGGGTTTTACCAAAATGTACCCTTCCATTATCGTTATTGTCGGGTATTGTATTTCTTTTATATTGCTTTCCCAAGTACTCAAAACCATGCCCGTGGGCGTCGCTTATGCGGCATGGGCAAGCTTAGGCATTGTATTTGTTGCCGTTTCAGGTTATTTCTTTTTTGACCAAAAGCTCGATATCTATGCCATACTCGGTATGTTCATGATCATTGGTGGTGTTTTGGTCATGAATGTTATTTCTAAAACCACTAATCATTAATTAGCTTATAATATCATTCTTTTTATTATGGGGAATATAATCAAGCATGCCTGGCAGCCATCATGATTGTGGAAAATGAAATATCGCATAGTTATAATATTAAGCTTCGTCCATTAGAACGGGAAGATCTGCATTTCGTTCATCAGCTGGATAATAATGAAACTGTCATGCGTTATTGGTTCGAGGAACCTTACGAGGCTTTTGTCGAACTTAACGACCTTTATGACAAGCATATCCATGACCAAAGCGAACGGCGGTTTATCATCGATAAGGAAGGTGTGGGCATCGGCCTGGTGGAACTGGTTGAAATCAATCATATCCATCGCCGCGCCGAGTTCCAGATCCTGGTCGACCCGGCCCATCAGGGGCACGGCTATGCCAGCATTGCCGCGCAGCTGGCCATGAACTATGGATTTATGGTGCTTAACCTGCATAAGCTGTATCTGATTGTCGATCAGGAAAACGAAAAGGCCATCCATATCTACGGCAAGCTGGGTTTCAAGGTCGAAGGCGTATTGCTGAAAGAATATTTTGTCAACGGCGAATACCGCAACACCATCCGGATGTGTATTTTCCAGAACGAATATCTGGCGAGTAAGAAAAGATAACACGACGCAACCCGGCTGGCGCCGCCCGCGCCATGGGGAGCCGCCTGTCGCGGCAAGCGAACCCAAAATGCGGCGCCTGGCGCGAAGGGCGCTTAAAAGACATTATCCGCAATGGGCTTATGCATATAGAGGCTCAGGGGATCATCCGGGTAAGCGCCAAAACGGCCGACGCGGCTGAAGCCCTGTTTTTCATACAGCGCCACGGCATCCATCTGGTAAATGCCCGTTTCCAGATACAGGTCGCGAAATCCCTGGCCGCGCGCCCAACCCTCCAGCCGAGTCAGTAATGCCGAGGCAATACCGCAGCCGCGAAAAGCCGGATCGACATACAGGCGTTTGATCTCCGGCAGCGTATCCTCGCCCACAAACAGGCAGACGCAGCCGGCGGCCCGCATGCCCGCCCGCCAAACCCGCACCCCGGCTGCGCGCAGCGCGCCGATCGGCAGGCCATGATTGCTTTGCGCCGGGTACAGCGGTATTAAATACGCGTCGAGCGCGGCGACCAGGCGGGCAAACTCCGGGTCGCTGGCCTCAACCGGCATGATGCGCACGTCCATACCCTTCCTTGCGGTGACTTTTATATATTTATATTATAAAATTCCCTGGTATTGAACACCTCAGAACTGCAGTTAACGTAAAAATCATCCACCAAAGACATCGCGTTATCCAGATAAACTGAAATATCGCAACCGTAGTTAATTTTGCTTTTTTGCAGGGTATTGGTCGGCAGGGTCTTATTGATACAGGTGATCGCCGCCTTACAGCCGCATTTATCGGCGATAATCACCCGTTCCGGCGTAATAAGGTTTACATTCCAGCCCGCCTTGATCACCGTGGTCCGGATATCAACATCCTGGCCGGACACCGCCGCCACATCGCGCATGATGTCGACCTGCTCAAGAATAAAGGCCTTGACTGAATCGGCATCTAAAATAACCTTTTGATAAGGTTCAAGAATTTTACTCAGCACCCCTTTAACCATCAACGTGATTTCAGTATCTTTATTGAACTGGAAATAGGACCCGTAACCGTCGGTAAAGACCAGTTCCTGCCGTTTATCAAAAAAAATCGGCGCCAGGTCAATTAATTTATCATGGATCTGCGCATCAAGCTTCAACGCCGCGCCCTGATCCGAGCGGTGATGGTTAGACCAAAGCTTAACGGCATCGGCGATTCTGTTATTGGCTACATAAGACATGGCATAATAATTAGTCTTTAGGAATTTATTAACTTCAATCAACTTTTTGAATAACACATCCGATTGGATAAAACTCAGATTGAATTCGCGCGCTAATGTCGCCTGCGTCAGAAAAGGATTGCGCAGCATCAAATAGACCGCGTCCAGCAGCAGATCGTCGCCAAAGTCAAACTGGCGGATAAATCTTAAGGCGCTGTGGGGGAACGTATTCATCTCATCTCAAGTCCCATGGCATGTTGCCGTTGTTCGGTAGCCACAACAGGGCAACGGTTATCCTTCTGATTAACTCGTTCCAAAGGGTTTGCGTTTAAGGAGTATCGGCAGCGGGGCGTGAATATTTAGCAAAAAAACGTGAAAAGAGTGCGCAGGGTTTACCGCAGAGGTCGTGATGGGGAAACGTGGCCAGGGGGGCGGGCGGGTTTCCCCCGCCCGACCGGGGCCCCGCGACGTGGCAGGCCCGCTAACACCTTACTTGCTTAAGGCCGGCTTAAGCGACCACCATCGTGGTCTTGGTATTCACCAGTTCAAACAGCACCACCGTTCGCGACGGACAGGTATAGGCATGGCCGAAACCAAAGCTATGCTCATTGATATCATCCGGCTGAAAGGTATCAAATATATGCCGCCAGCCGTACCCGTGCGCCACCTCCGGCAGGGTAAAGACCAGATTCTCGTGGGAGGCGCTGAACAACAACAGCACGGTACTCTGCGATCCCACCCGCAGCAGCCCGGTAGGCTGCGCGCGACCGTCCAGCAGCATGCCGATGCTCTTCAGATTGGCGTCGCCCCAGGCCTCCTCCGACATTTCCTCGCCGTTGGGCTGCACCCAGGTCACATCCTTAATATTGAGCTTCTCATTGAGCTTGCCGCTGAGAAAACGCCCGCGATGCAAAATCGGAAAACGGTTGCGCAGGGCAATCAGCCGGTAAGTAAATAAAATCAGCGATTCGCCCTTATCGTTGATCTCCCAGTTTACCCAGCTGATATCGCTATCCTGGCAATAGCCATTGTTATTACCCTGTTGGGTACGGGCAAACTCATCTCCCGCCAGCAGCATCGGCGTACCCTGCGAGAACATCAGCGTCGCCAGCATATTGCGCATCTGGCGCAGCCGCAGCTCGTTAATCGCCGGGTCGTCGGTGGGGCCTTCGACGCCATAGTTGGCTGAAATATTATCACTGTGGCCGTCGCGGTTATCCTCGCCGTTGGCGTCGTTATGCTTATGCTCGTAGGACACCAAATCGTTAAGCGTAAAACCATCGTGGGCGGTGATAAAGTTTACCGACGCATGGGGTTTACGGCCGCGATGATTGAAGATATCGGCGGATCCGGCCAAACGGGTGGTAAAGTCCGCCAGTTGCCCTTCGTCGCCGCGCCAGAATTTACGTACCGAATCGCGATATCTGTCGTTCCATTCCGACCAGCCCGGCGGAAAACCACCCACCTGGTAGCCGCCCGGGCCGCAGTCCCAGGGTTCGGCAATCAGCTTGCACTGGCTCAGGATGGGGTCCTGGCGGCAGGTGTCCAGAAAGCCGCAACCCTCGTCAAAGCCGTACGCCTCGCGCCCAAGGATAGTCGCCAAATCGAAACGGAAGCCATCCACCTGCATCTCGGTGGCCCAGTAGCGCAAGGAATCCGTCACCATCTGCAGTACCCGCGGGTGGCTTAGGTTAATGGTGTTGCCGGTGCCGGTATCGTTAATGTAATAACGCTTCTCCTCGGGGAACAGGCGATAGTAGCTGGCATTATCGATACCTTTGAGCGACAGCGTAGGCCCAAGCTCGTTGCCTTCGGCGGTGTGGTTGTACACCACATCCAGGATCACCTCGATACCCGCGGCGTGCAGCGTGGCGATCATCTGTTTAAATTCATTGACCGTCGAGGTGGCCATATATTGCGGATGGGGCGCAAAAAAACACAGGGTATTGTAGCCCCAGAAATTATGCAGTCCGTTTTCCTGCAAATGACGATCGTCGGCGAAGGCGTGGATCGGCATCAGTTCAATGGCGGTCACGCCGAGTGATTTAATGTAATCGACAATCTGCGGCGTGCTCAGGCCGGAGAAGGTGCCGCGCTGATGCTCCGGTACCGCCGGGTGGCGCATGGTATAGCCGCGCACATGGGTTTCATAAATGAGCGTTTTTTCCCAGGGGATAAAACTTTTGCCGTTGGACGGCCAGGAAAACGCCGGATCGATCACCCGGCATTTCGGCATAAAAGGCGCGCTGTCGCGCTCATCCAGGCTCAGATCCTTATCTTCCGCCTCGAAGTCGTAGGAAAACAGCGCGTCATCCCACTTCAGCTCGCCCCAGATCTGTTTGGCATAGGGATCGAGCAGCAGTTTGGCGGGGTTGAAACGATGTCCTTCCTCGGGGGCATAAGGACCGTGGACCCTATAGCCATACAGCAGGCCGGGACGCGCGTCGGGCAGGTAGCCATGCCAGACCTCGTCGGTATATTCCGGCAGCTCTATCCGGTCATACTCCTCCCCCTCCTCGGTGAACAGGCACAGCTCCACCTTGGTGGCGTGGGCGGAGAAAATGGCGAAATTGACGCCCAGTCCGTCCCAGGTTGCTCCCAGCGGTACCGGCATGCCTTCCCTGACGCGCGTTTTGCGATCCGCGTCCAGGCGGCTGATAATGTCATGATCGCTATTGGGATGGGCAATGCGCACCCCTTTATTATCAATGGTCACCACCACCTGATTATCCACTTTGCTCGCCATGGTGGTGGTAGTGGTCGGAATAACAATTTCGTTAACCTTCTTCGACGATCCCTTAGCCATCAAACTCGTCTCCTGCGCATAATTTTTAGTATATCCAGTCACAATGCCGACCGCCGCCCGCAAGGTCTGCCAGCATGCGATGGACAGTCAGATAATCAATATAGTTCCTGCCGGTGAAGGCATGAGGTAAACGGCACGACGGCCGGGAAAATTGGAGTGGTAAGACACGCCTTATTGGAGTGTAGTACCGGTTCGCGGTTATGCCAGAAGCGCGCGGCAATGTTTCAGCCCGGCCATCCGCGCCGGTAACCGCCGGATGACGGCGCCATGATGTGATATCCTTTTATCCACAGCGTAACGGCATTTGTTTACGACTCAGGCAATAGGACCCTATGATGAATATCAATAAAGATACCCTGTTATGCATGTCTCTGGCCGCCCGCCCCGGCAACTTCGGCACGCGTTTTCATAATTATCTCTATGAAAAGCTCGGTCTGAACTATATCTATAAAGCCTTTACCACCCGCGATCTTGCCGCCGCCATCGGCGGCGTCAGGGCGCTGGGCATCCGCGGCTGCGCGGTGTCGATGCCGTTTAAAGAGGACTGCATCCCCTACCTGGACGAGCTTGACTCCTCGGCGCGCGCCATCGAGTCGGTGAATACTATCGTTAACACCGACGGCTATCTGAAAGCCTATAACACCGACTTCATCGCCATTGAGCGCCTGCTGGCAAAGCATCAGGTCAGCCCGGACAGCGCCTTTGCCCTGCGCGGCAGCGGCGGCATGGCGAAAGCCGTGGCCGGCGCGCTGCATAATGCCGGGTTCCGCCAGGGGGTGATTATCGCCCGCAATGAAAAAACCGGCCGTCATCTGGCGGAACTCTACGGCTACCGCTGGCAGGCCGATGAAACCGGGCTGGACGCCGCGCTGCTGATCAACGTCACGCCGGTGGGCATGGCGGGCGGCGCCGGGGCCGAAGAGCTGTCCTTCAGCGAGCCGTATATCGCCCGGGCCGGGCGGGTGTTCGACGTGGTGGCGCTGCCGGCGGAAACTCCGCTGATTCAATATGCGCGCCTGCATGACAAAGCCGTGATTACCGGCGCCGAGGTGATTGCCATCCAGGCGCTGGAACAGTTTGTGCTGTATACCGGCGTGCGTCCCGACGACGCGTTGGTGGAACGCGCGGCCGCCTACGCCCGCGGCTAACGTGGTGCAACCCATGCACCACTATCGTTCGCGCTGAACGGCGGGGAAAGACGGTCAGCGCGGATCCTTTGCAACACATTGATTATTCAAGAGCTCATCGCTGTTTCTCTGTTGGCATATTACTTGCTTATTAATTAGTTAATTAATTAATAAGCTTTAGATAGCTTTATCAAGCCAACCGGAGAGTATCAGAATGACCGTCGACGAAGTAATCGCGCGTTTCGAGCAGGAGCGCGAAAAAATATGGTTCGAGCAGCCGGACGAAGTGCGGGATCTGGGCAAGGGTATCGTGCCGCGCGGTACCGGCGCGCGCGGGCAATACCTGAGCACTATTATTTTCGCCGAGGGGGAAGCGCGCACCATGGCCGACGAAATGCTGTGGGGCCTGATCCGCGTGGCGGAGGATACCGACGCCGATTTGGCGACGCTGCAAGCCATTATTAAGGAAATCATCGGCTATAAAGCGGACTTTTTTGATTTTGTCAGCCTGCCCCACGCGGCCGCCATGATCCATCTGTATGTGGATACCGCCTGCCAATGCACCACCCTGCATGACCTGTGCCGGTTGTCGCATGCGGCGCTGTCCTACGCCAACCGCCTGCATATGTGGGTTGATTTTATTCTGCCATGGGGCCTTGGCGACGGCTTCCGCCGGGTTAAACCGGCCTGACCTCCCTTATCTTATTTCCTTTTACGTTATCATCAGGTGCCAGAATGAAACTCAGAATGAACGTTGCGGACGAACCTATTTGCATTATCGAGGTATGGGAAGATAAAGTGCCCAACCTGGTTAAGGAACTGCGGGCCAAATTGCCGATGAAAAGCGTCTTGCAGCACGGCAAGCTTATCGGCGATATGGTGTTTTTCACCATGCCCATCGTCGCCCCGTGGGAAAATAAATTCAAAACCGAAGAAGTGGGCAAAATGCGCCGGGAAAAATACGGCAAGGTTACCGGGTCGGTGTGTTTTTACAGCCCGCGCCAGCAATTTTGCGTCGTGTACGGCGATGATACCGCCGAAGAGCCTTTGCCTATTTCGTATATCGGCGAAGTTATCGAAGGCGACCTGCAGTTGCGCGTCACCGGCCTGGAAACCTGGTTTGACCAGGGCCGGGTGGTGGAACTGGAGATTATTGAGTAAGCAGTTCGCGTATCGCTTGCTCGATAACGGCGGTTTCCGCGGCAAAACGTCCGGGCGCGCCGGCGCAGTGGCCGTAGTCGGACGTAAGCGGCCGCCATTTCCCCTGTTTAAGCCATGAAAACTCCTTAAACGCCTCCTCCTGGGTGAAATACTGGTCGGTATTGCACGGCATCACAATGGTCCTGGCGGTAACCGCCGCCAGCGCCGCCTGAAGGCTGCCGCCATATCCCGGCGCCCGCCCCGCGTCGGCATCCTGCCAGGTGCGCAGCATGCACAGCAAGTCGTTGGCATCCCACGCCTGATGATCGCGCTCCCAGTCCCGCAGCAGATCCTCGCGCGTGGCGAAGTGGAGTCCCTGATACAGCGCGTCACGGTAAAAGGCCGCGCTATAGGCCCATCCGGCATAGACCCGGCCGAATGCCGCCAGCCCGGCCAGCGGCGGGGAGGCATAATGGCCGTCATTGAACGCCGGATCCGCGCGCAGCGCCGCCTTCACTCCTTCCAGAAACACATGATTCAGCGGCCAGCAGCGCGCGCTGCCGCAAATGGGCAATAGCGCCCGCACCGCCGCCGGATAGGCCGCGGCCCAGTGCCAGGCCTGCATCGCCCCCATCGACCAGCCGCATACCAGCGCCAGTTGCTCAATACCCAGAGAGTCGGTAATCAGCCGGTGCTGCGCCCGCACGTTATCCCCTACCGTCACCGCCGGAAACAGCGGTCCGCCCTGGCGCGGGGAGTTGCTGGGCGAGGTGGAAACGCCGTTGCCGAACATATTGACGGCGATAATGCAATGGCGCGCCGGGTCCAATGCCCGCCCCGCGCCGATAATCGCGCGGTAGGATCGGTGCGTGCCGGTGTACCACGACGGCAACAGCACGGCATTGTCGCGCCGCCGGTTAAGCCGGCCGTGGATTTCATAGGTCAATGTGGCGTCATAAAGCGTTGCGCCGCCTTCCAGCGCAAACGCGCCCAGGTCGCAGACGTGGTAATCCGGCATGATGCCTCCCTCCGGCGTAGCCGGTATGATAGATGTTAATTAATCAGCTAGTTAACTTGTTGCTGATTTCCCGCCTGTGGTAGTATTCACCTATTAAAACTGATTATCCCCATGCTGCAATAACGCCATTCAAAGAATTGGGCTGCCCGGACGCAATGTATGAAAACCAATGACATAAAAGAAAAAGTCGCGGCTAAAAATGGTAAGAATTTGCAAAACGATGTCGCTCATGCCCTGCAGGACTCCGCGCTGGAATTGTTTGCCAAACAAAATTACTCCTCGGTCCGCATCAAGGATATCGCCGAGGCGACCGGGCTTAATTCCGCTTTGATTTATTATTATTTTGGCTCCAAGGAAAACCTATTTCTCAAGGTCATCGAATCCACGGTGGAAAAGGCCTTCGAGCAATTTGATTCCATCAAAATGAATGCGGATAATCCCAAGGACGTACTGTTCCTGTGGATCCAAATCCACATTTTGCAATTCTACCTGCTGCAGAAATTAGCCAAGATTAGCCTTGATTACGCCGGCACCAACGGGCGTACGCCCGATATCGACAAAGCCGTGAAGAAATTTTATGAAAAAGAGTCGGTGATCCTGAAAAACACCATTAAGGACGGCATCGCCGCCGGCGTTTTCCGCGAGGTCAATCCGGTGGATATGGCGATGTTTATCTCCACCTTTCTCGATGGGGTGTTATTTCGCACCGTCATGTTCCCTACATTCAAATATAAACACGCCATTAACTGTATGCGGGACTTTGTCTTCGAGCATCTGGACGTCAAGACGAAATAAATCCGGCGCGCCGCCGGCCACGCGGCGGCGCGGGGATAATCGGGTTATTAAAGAACGCCGGCGGCGCCGGACCTCAGTGCGCGAACAGCTGGCCGATATCCTTGAACGCCTTGAACTCCAGGGCATTCTGGCAGGGGTCGAGCAAAAACATCGTCGCCTGCTCGCCGATTTGCCCTTTGAAACGAATATAGGGTTCAATCACAAAGGCGGTGCCGTGGGCGGTCAGCCTGGCCGCCAGCGCTTCCCAGTCGTCCCAGGCCAGTACCACGCCAAAATGCGGCACCGGCACATCGTGGCCGTCCACCGGATTGGTATGCGCGTGCTCCTGGCTCGGGGTTTTCGGGTGCTCGTGGATAACCAGTTGGTGGCCGAAAAAGTTAAAATCCACCCACTGCTCGCTGCTGCGTCCTTCTGCAAGGCCAAAAATTTCACCATAAAAATGGCGCGCGGCGTTCAGGTCGTAAACAGGAATTGCCAGGTGAAAAGGTGCAACGGACATAGCTTGACTCCTCTGATGGTATTAAAGATCGATCACTAAACGTGTAGAGCGCGCCCGTGAGCAGCACAGCATGATTTTGTTGTTCGCGTCCTTCTGCGCGGCGCTAAGGTACTCATCCCGGTGATCCGGTATGCCCGCCTTGACCCCGGCCAGACAGGTGCCGCAAACCCCCAGTCCGCACGATACTTCCACCGCCACCCCCGCCTGGTTAAGCGCCTCGGCAATACTCAGATCGGCGGGTATCGGGATAACCGCGCCGGTGCTGAAAATCTCGACGTCAAACGTGGTCTCGCCGCGCACCTCCGGCGGGGTAAAGGACTCATAAAAACACGCCTCGGCGGGAATTTCCGCCGCGGCGCATTGATCGCGCACGCTTTGCATAAACGGCAGCGAGCCGCAGAAGTACAGGCTGAACCGGCCGTGCCGCCGTTGCCAGTCGCGGATCACCACCGCCAGGGACTGCTGATAATCCGCGTCAGCAGGGGCTGCGCCGTCCCGGCAATGGGGGACGATATGCCGCGCAAGCCGCGTATAATCCGGCTGTTCCATAAAGGCGCCGAGGGTGTCGGGCCTGCCGTAATAGTGCAACCCGAACTCCCGCCCCTGCGCCCTAAGCGTCAGCGCCATCGCCAGCAGCGGTGTAATGCCGATACCGCCCGCCAGCAGCAGCGCCGGCTCCCGCCGCTCCGCCAGCGGGAAATCATTGCGCGGCGCGGATATCCAAAGGCTATCCCCCCGCTGCAGGCTATCGCGGATATAGCTGCCGCCGCCACGGGAGCGGCGGGCGGCCAGGATCGCCAGCCGGTAGCTATCGCGCCGCGCCGGATCGCCGCATAACGAGTACTGCCGCAGCAGTCCGTCCGCCAGGCGCAGCTGGATATGCGCCCCGGCGGAAAACGGCGGCAGCGGCGCGCCGTCGGAACGGGCCAGGGTGAGAAACACCACCCCGTCGCCCCGGTGGCTTTTCGCCACCACCATGACCTCAAAAAAATGCTGTGATACGTTCATAAATCGCCGCCCTGCCGGCATCGCGACGGTGGAACGCATCCGCCGCCGCGTGGTTTAACGGTATCGCGTAACGGGCAATACAGGCCCCGCCTCAGAATATCGTGCTGTATTGATCGATTTCCCACTGGCTGACGTGCAGATGGTAGTTGTTCCATTCCTGGGTTTTATATTTCACGAACTCATCGCGCAGCGCGGTGCCGAGCGTGGCTTCGATAAAGGGATCGGCGGAGAACGCCTCCACCGCTTCCTGCAGGTTTTGCGGCAGGAAATCGATGCCGCGGGCGCGGCGCTCCTGTTCGCTGATGGCATACAGGTTGTCCTCGTTCGGCTCGCGCGGGTCGATTTTTTCGCGGATGCCTTCCAGGCCCGCCGCCAGCGCCAGGGTGGCCGCCAGATAAGGATTGACCGCGCCGTCCGCGTTGCGCGATTCGCAGCGGCCGCCGCCGGCGGGCACCCGTACCGAGTTGGTGCGGTTGTTGGATCCATAGGAGTTAAACACCGGCGCCCAGGAGAAATAGTTCATCGCGCCCTGGCGCACCAGGCGTTTATAGCTGTTGACGGTGGGGGCGAACGCCGCGCACAACGCCCGGCCGTGCTTGAGCAGGCCGCCGATAAAATAATAGCCGGTATCGGACAGGCCCAGGCCGCGCGGGTCGTCTTTGCTGGCAAAGATATTGGCGCCGCTGCCGATATCGTATAACGACATATTGAAATGGGCGCCGGTGCCTGTTTTATTGGCAAAGGGCTTGGGCATCATGGTCGCCACCAGGCCCAATTCCTTGGCGTAATGTTTGGCCATAAAGCGGAAAAAGATAAACCGGTCGCAGCTGGTCAGCGCATCGGCATAGTTGAAATCAAATTCGTATTGCGAATTTCCGTCCTCGTGATCCAGGGAATAGAGGTCCCAGCCCAGATCGTTGATGGTGGTGGAGACCTTATCCAGCCAGGCGAACTGATCGACAAAGCCGCGCAGGTCGTAACAGGGCTTATTCAGCTTATTGTCTTTTTCCGGCACCGACAGTCCGCCGTCCTCGCCGCGTTTGAGCAGATAGATTTCGCATTCGATGCCCAGGTTAAAACCAAATCCCATTTCTTTCGCCTGCGCCAGCACGTTTTTCAGCGCCACGCGGGTATTAAGGGCGTAGGGTTCGCCCTTAAAGGCGTTGTCCGCCGGCATCCAGGCGATTTTCGGCTCCCAGGGCAGCTGGATGATATGATCCAAATCCGGTATCGAGGTCAGCTCATCCTCATTGGGCAATTGGCCCAGTCCGTCCAGCGCATAGCCGGTGTAGCGCTCCGATCCGGCCGCCATCTGGCTGAAATGGCCGATGGGCACCACCTTGCCTTTGGGCACGCCGTGGATATCCACATAGGCGCCCATGCAATATTCCACCCCTTTCTGCTTTAACTGCTGGGCAATTTCCGCTATCTGCTGCTGACTTTTTTTCATAATAGGCTCTGCTCTGTAGGTAAATATCGCGTATCGGATCAGGTGTGCTCGACGATCGCATGGGGAATATAAGGGGCCTCGAGCGCCGCGATTTCATCAGGCGTCAGGGTCATTTCCGTGGCGCCGGCCGCGTCCTCAAGGTGACGGAAAGACGTGGCGCCGATAATGGGCGCCGCCACCTCGGGTTTGGTAAACAGCCATGCCAGCGCCACCTGGGCCTGGGGTACGCCGCGCGCGGCGGCCACCTGGGTGACCGCTTCAATCACCGCCCGGTCGGCCTGTTCGGTGGCCGAGTATAAAAAGCCGGCATACGCATCGTTGGCGCCGCGTCCGGTGGCGGCCGCCTGCTGCCATGGCCGGGTCAGGCGTCCGCGCGCCAGCGGGCTCCACGGCGTTACCCCGATGCCCTGCGCTCGGCACAGCCCCATCATTTCCCGCTCTTCCTCGCGATAGAGCAGGTTGAGATGGTTCTGCATGGCGATAAACGGCGTCCAGCCGTTTTCCCGCGCCACGTGCAGCGCCGTGCAAAATTGCCAGGCATACATGGAGGACGCGCCCAGATAACGCACCTTGCCCATCTTCACCAGGTCGTGCAGCGCCTCCAGCGTCTCCTCCAGCGGGGTGTCATAATCCCAACGGTGGATCTGGTAGAGATCGATATAATCCGTTCCCAGGCGTTTCAGGCTGGCATCGATTTCGGTCATGATGCATTTGCGCGACAGTCCTTTACTGTTCGGTCCCTGGCGCATGGGGTTGAACACCTTGCTGGTGATCACCACATCCTCGCGCCGGGCGAGATCCCGCAGCGCGCGGCCGAGGATTTCCTCGCTGTCGCCTTTGGCATAGGCGTTGGCGGTGTCGAAAAAATTAATCCCCAGCTCCAGCGCCTTTTGGATAAACGGCCTGCTTTGCCGCTCATCCAGCGTCCAGGCGTAACCGCTTTTTTCCGGGCGGGCATAGGTCATGCAGCCCAGGCACAGTGCGGAGACCTCAAGCCCCGACCGGCCGAGTTTTACCATTTTCATGCAACGTCCTTTCGTTATCGTGCGGCGCCACGCGCCGTCCGCCCTAGATGCGGGTGCGGATATAATTGGCCAGATGCCAGACCGTGGTTTCCAAATGTCCCAGTCGTCCCGGCCGCGCCAGCGAAGACAGGCTGCCGCGCTGCTGGGCGGCGTTGATGGCCAGATCCTCATCGATAATCGACAGGCTGGACGCCTTCATGGCGGCGGCGGTGTCGGCAAAACCGGGTTGGCTGCTTGACGCTTTCGACACCAGCACCAGGCGGTGCCAAACGGTCATATGCTTATTGATGGGCAGCAGCTGGCTGATGCTCAGCCGGTCGGGATTGAGGCCGATAAGGCAGCTGGGGTAGATCAGCATCAGGTCGATTTGGCGCATATCCTGCTCGCTGAACCCCGACAGCGGGATCAGTCCCTCGGTCAGCACCTCCGAGAGTTCGCCATTCTTGCGCAGCGGCTGGTGGCACAAGGTCCAGCCGGGACCGTCCTCGCCGATATAACTCAGGCGTCCGGGAAAGCTGTCTTCCAGGGTGGTGCGGTGAACGGCGGAATGGTGGTAGCACTCCATAAAAGTTTCCACCGCCATTTTCCAGTTGAACGGACAGTCGTAATCCAGGGTATAAGCGGTATCCAGCTCCGCCACCTGGTACTTGTCGAACATGGCGTTGAGCGGCTTGAGCCGTTGCGCTATCGATTCCACCTGATCCGAAAAGGTGATAAAAATCAGGCCGTGGAAAATCTCGTGCCTGATCCGCGGCAGCTTGCATTGCTTACGGTCGAATTCCGCCGCCTGGTTCATATAAGGCGCGCCGATCAGGTTGCCGGTCAGATCATAAGTCCAGTTATGGAACGGGCACACCAGGGCCTTGGCGTTGCCGCTGCCCGAGACGATAGGCGCCCAGCGGTGCAGGCAGACGGCGGACATCACGTTTATCCCTTCCGCGTCGCGCGTCACCACCAGCGGTTCGTTAACGATATCCAGGGTAAAATAATCTCCGGCATGGGGTATTTGCGATATATGGCCGGCAAAAATCCAATCCCCCCGATATATTTTTTCCATTTCATGGGAAAAGAACGCATCGCTATTATAGGCTTCCGGCGGCAGCGTCGATGATAAGGCGGCATCATCGGAACGCTGCTGTTTAATTTTTTCCACGATAGTGGCGCTGTCGTCAATTGCGCAGTCAATCCGCCGTGAATAGTCAGGCATGATTTATCCCCTCGATTAACAAATATTGTGGGTAAGAGGTTATACGGGATAGTCTTTAATGAATATCCACCGTGACCTTACCCAGCGCTTTTTCCAATAGCGGAATCACCTCACGCCCGAATTTCTCCAAAGATTGCCTGGCGGCCTCGATCGGCATATCGCCAAATTGGAAAAAACAGTTATAGTGCGAAGGATTAATATCCGTTACTTCGTTAATAATCCGCTCGGCGACATAATGCGCGTCGCCAATAATCAAATTATCACGCACCACCGATGCGTCCGGTTCATCGGGGAATTTAGGCGCGGTGATAAACGCGCCCTGGGTCTCCAGCGTCTTACCGTGCAGGGCGCTTATCATCCTGGCGACGAATAATGCGCGTTCCGCCGCGTCCAGCGCCGCTTTTTTACTGTCGGTGACGTGGATATACTGCTGCACCGCCAGCGGCGTGGACGCCATCAGGCCGGCCTCGCGCCATTGCCGCCTGGCGTCCAGGGCCATCTCCTTCAGGCGCGGCGAACCGCGCCAGCCGGCGGTGATAAACGCGGTGGCGCCCCAGCGTGTAAACCGCTGCAACAACGCCGGATTGGTGGTGGTGATAAACAGCGGCGGCAGCGGCTGCTGGAGAGGCGTCAGTAAAAAGTCCGTTTCCACCCGCTCGCCGTTATGGGATAAGGATGCCGCCTTGCCGCCGGTCAGCGCCGTCTCGATAAATTGCCAGTTATCCAGCAGGACGCGATTGCGCTGTTCAACATCAATATTGTAGCGTTCGAATTCATAGGCCTGGTAGCCGCTGCCGATGCCCAGCACCAGCCGCCCTTCGGTCAGGCGATCCACCAGGGCGATTTCCTGCGCCAGGCGCATCGGCTGGTATAACGGCAGGACGATAACCGCGGTGCCGAGCTTGATGCGCCGGCTATATCCCGCCATATGGGCCGCCATTAATAACGGCGAGACGCTGATGGAATAATTGGTAAAATGATGTTCGGCAAACCAGGCGGTTTCAAAACCCATTTCTTCAGCCAGCGCCACCATCACGCGCGTATCTTTAATCACCCCTTGTATTCCCTGGGGATTATCCTGGTAAGACATTAAATTAAACAGGCCTAATTTCATCACAATCCCCTGAAGATAATATCAACCGATGTCAACGCTATTTATGATCATGCCGGCGCACCCTGGCCCTTGCGGAAATATTTTTCAATCCGCCCCTGGAGCCAGCTCAGCACGGTGGTGGCGATCAGGTACCAAATACAGGCCACGATCAATAGCGGAATATTTTCAAACGTCCGCGAATAAATCGACTGCGCTGAATACAATAAATCCGATAATGAAATCACGCTCACCAGCGACGTGGTTTTCAGCATGCCGATCACCTGGTTGCCGGTGGGCGGAATAATAAAAGGTATCGCCTGGGGCAGAATAACCCGCCGCAGCCATTGCGCTTTATTCATGCCCAGGGCGCGGGCCGCTTCCTGCTGGCCGTTATCCACCGAGGACATGCCCGCGCGGATAATCTCCGCCATATACGCCGCTTCATTCAGCCCCAGCCCCAGGATGGCGGCGGTATAGGGGGTAATGATATCGTTCATGCTGCCCTGGTAGAGGGTAAACACATGAGGTATCCCGATATAGGCCTCTGGATACAGCGCCGCCAGGTTGTACCAGAAAATCAACTGCACCAGCACCGGCGTGCCGCGGAAAAACCAGATATAACCGGAGCTGAAGTGCGCCAGCAATGGGTTGGCGGACAGGCGCAGGGTAGCTATCACCACGCTCAGCACAATCGCCAGCAGCATAATCGTCAACGTCAGCCACAGGGTGACCCATAAGCCGGTCAGGATGGTCGGCGAAAACAGATAATGTCCGACGGTCGGCCAGCCGAAGTTCTCATTCATTACCATCGAATGCACCAGCATGATCAGCAGCAGCGTGCAGACGGCCACTGAAATCCAGCGCCCCGGATAGCGGGTCGGCACCACGGTCAGGGCGTCGTGGGGAAAGGCCGGCGCGTCATGGCCCTTATTGCGCGGGTGTTGCCCCACGGCCTGATATTGCTGGTTATCTGTCATGTTATCTCTCATTCATGCTCGCTGACTTCTGTTAACACAGGCAGGATACGGCGCCGGCAACGGTATTAATTAATCAGTTAATTAATAATATGCACCTGCATTCTGATACTGTCAATAAAAAAACCGACGCAATTTAATTTTTTAATTAAAATTAAATCCATATAAAACAATTCGTTAGTTAAATTCATTTGCCGGCAAGATGTTTAGCCAGGAAAGCACGCGTCCGGGAGTGCTGTGGGCGCTGAAACATTTCCGCCGGCGGGCTTTTTTCGATGATCGCCCCGTTATCCATAAACGCCACGCTATCCCCGACTTCGCGGGCAAAGGCCATTTCGTGGGTCACCACCACCATGGTCATGCCCTCCTCGGCCAGGCCGCGCATGACATCCAGCACTTCGCCGACCAGCTCCGGATCCAGGGCGCTGGTCGGTTCGTCGAACAACATCAGCGCGGGTTTCATCGCCAATGCCCGTGCGATGGCGACGCGCTGCTGCTGGCCGCCGGAAAGCTGCGCGGGATAAGCATTCAGCCGATGCGACAATCCCACCCGCGCAAGCAGGCTCCTGCCCTGCTCCAGCGCCTCGGCGCGCGGCACTTTACGCACCCGCATCGGCGCTTCGATCACATTTTCCAGCGCGGTCATATGGCCGAACAGGTTAAAGCGCTGGAACACCATGCCGATGCCGGCGCGCTTGCGGGCGATTTCCGCCTCTTTCAGTTCATAGAGCTTATCGCCCACCCGGCGATAGCCCATCAATTCCCCGCCGACGTACAGCGCGCCGCCGTCAATTTTTTCCAGGTGATTGATACAGCGCAGAAAGGTCGATTTGCCGGAACCGGAAGGTCCGATCAGGCAGACCACTTCCCCCTGCCGTATTTGCAGATCCACGCCCTTGAGGATCTCCTGGCCGTGAAATCGTTTTACCACCTGATAAGCGGCCACCGCCGGCGTATCGTGTTCTGACATCGTTACCGCCTCTCTATCTCGTCATATACCAGGTACACAGCCCGCCGCCGTCCACCACCAGCATCTGGCCGGTGGTATAGGCGGCGCCGGGGGACAGCAGGTACCCCACCGCCGCGGCCACCTCCTCCGGCAAGCCGGCGCGCCGCAGCGGCAGGCGCGCCACCTCGGCGGCCAGCTGCGGTTCACGCCGTTGCCAGTCGCCGGCCGCGGATCGTATCGGCCCGGGACTGACGCCATTGACCCGGATGCCATAGTCCGCCCATTCCACGGCCATCTGCCGGGTCAGATTGACCACCGCCGCCTTGCTCGGGCCGAAGGCCCCGGCGCCGGGATAGCAGCGATGGGCCGACGCCCCGGCAATATTCACGATGCCGCCCCCGCCCCGGGCGCGCATGATCTTCGCCACTTCGGTGCCCACCACAAAACACCCGGTCAGGTTGATATTCACCACCTGCAGCCAGGCGTCATCGTCCAGGCTGAGCAACTCGCCGGCGGCGGTGGCGCCGGCGTTATTCACCAGCATATCGATCCCGCCGAACTCGGCGGCGATCGCGGCCACCTGAGAACCAACCGCGCCGCGATCGGTGATGTCGCCATAATAGGCGCGCGCCTGGCGCCCGGTTTGGCGGATCTCCGCCACCAGCCGATCGGCTGAATCCCGATCCCGCCTGAGCAGCAATGCAATATTGGCGCCAGATCGGGCGAGCGCCAGGGAAACGGCGCGGCCGATGCCTTTGGATCCGCCGGTTACCAGGGCGGTTGGCGCGGGTTTGATATCAGGTATCATGACAACTCCGTGGTGATGGCCGGGGAAGCGACGCCCGCGGCCGGTAAAACATCATCCCCGCCTCCCGACGCCGGACCGGCGGCCAGGGTCCGCCCGCAGATATAGCCCCAGGTCAGGTTAGGTCCAAGCGTGGTGCCGGCGCCGACGCCGCGGGTGCCGATGGGATTGGCCATGGCCACGCCGGCGCAGAACAGCCCGGGGATCACATGGCCGTCAAGGTGGATCACGCGGCCGAACTCATCGGTGCGCGGGCCGCCTTTAGTGGCGGTGAAGCTGCGGTTAAACGGCACGGCGATAAACGGCGCCCGCTGGATAGGCAGCAGGCCGCCGTGAAAACGCCGATCGCCCCGCCCATGGCCCGCGGCCAGATGCCGCTGGAAATCCTCATCCACGCCGCGGGCGCAAAAATCGTTAAAACGCGCAACGGTTTCCTCCAGGGATGCCCGCGGCAAACCAAGCTGGTCCGCCAGGGCGCCGATGCTGCCGGCCCTGCGCATCCATCCCCGGCTGCGCAGGGCGCAGGCCAGCAAAAACGGCGCGCGCCACAGCAGGCGGGCATCGGCAATCAGCCAGGCGGGAAGATGCCGCGGTAATCCGCCCTGCCCATCACGCGCATCCAGCGCTTCGCCGAGGTTAAAGGCAAACTCGTTGGTAAAACGCCGGCCCTCTCGGTTAACCAGGATGGCGTTGGGTTCGTATTGAAAAAACACCGACAGGCCATAGGGACGCCCTTCGTAGCGGGTCGGCAGCGATCCGCTCATATTCGCCTGATCCATGTGCGCCAGCCGCGCGCCCACGGCCTGGGCCATGCGGTGGCCGTCGCCCTCGTTGGTGCGCGGGCTGGAAATGGCGTCAAACGGCCCGGGAAAATGCGCCGCGCGCCGCAGCGCATCCCATTCAAAACCACCGCTGGCCAGCACCACGCCGCGCTGGGCCGTAATCCGGGTCAGACGGCCGTCGCGGCTGAACCAGGCGCCCGTGACCGCCCCCGCGGCGTCGGTGATGAGATCAACGACCCTGGCCGACATTTCGATCCGGCAGCCATGGGCCAGGCAGCCGGCCAGCAGCCCGGTAATCAGCGCCGCGCCCTTGGTGCGGGTGCGGGTGATGGCGCGCCATAGCAGCCGTGGCGCCAGCTTGAGCGCTACCCTGACCGGATGATGATAGATATCCTCGCCGATGACTTCCTGGTAGGTATAGACCTGAGGCAGGGGGGAACGCCTGACCGGACAGCGTCTTTTGCCCAGCACCCCGGCCCGCAGCGGATCGGGCGTCAGCATACGGCCGAAGGCCTTGGCGCCGGCGCAGTCCATCAGCGGATCGGCCTCCGGCGTCAGGCTGAAACGCAATGGCGTATGGGTTTCCAGAAAACGCAGCATCTCGGGCGCGGAACGCGCAAACTGTGCCCACAGCCGGTCTTCGCCGGCGCGCCAACCCGCGGGCGCGGCGGCGCGCAGGTATTCCAGCGCCTGCGCGGGGCTATCCTCGACCCCGCGGGCCAGGGCGTGATGATTGGCGGGCACCCATACCGCGCCGCCCGACATGGCCGAGGTGCCGCCCAGGACAGCGGCTTTTTCCACGATCAGCACCGCCAGTCCCGCCGCCGCCGCGCTCAGCGCCGCGCTTAACGCGGCGCTGCCCGACCCCACCACCAGCACATCGCACCGCAGCTGGCTGTCGGCAATCGGGACAGGGGCTGTCCCGGTCTGTTTATCCGCCCGCATCATCGGTTGCGCGCTTATTGCATCGGGCGGGTGGTGAACAGATTAATACCCGGCTGTTCCAGCATCACGGGTTCCAAATCCCATTTTTTCATGATGCGGGCGTATTCGCCGTTGGACCACAGTACCTTCAGCGCGCCAAGCAGGGCCTGGGCCAGTTGCTGGTTATCGGGCTTGACCACGATGCCAAGATAATATTTCGGCATCAGCGGCATGGTCACGGTGCGAATCGGCCGGGGCGCCACTTTTTTGATTTCGGCGGCGGCGGCGGCGTCGTTGAGCACAAAATCGATACGTCCCGCGTACAGCGCCAGCAGCACGGCGTCAGCCGACGGCAGGGTGGTCACCTTAATGGCCGGTTTATTATTCTTCGTGCAGTTAGGTGAAAAAATTTCGCTGATGGCATGTTCAAAATCGGTGCCTGACTGCACGCCGACCTTCAGGCCGCACAGCGATAACGGATCGTTGACGATGCTTTTATTACTGGCCAGGGTATAAACTTCATTGGTGGCATAGGCATAGTTCACGAAGGTCACCTGCTTTTCACGCTCCAGGCTGTCGGAAATGCATTCCATCGCCATATCGTAACGTCCGCTTTTCACGCCGGGGATCAAGCCGGCGAAATCGATGGAGACCGGATTGATGCCCACCCCCAACACTTTGCCGATGGCGTTCCACAGATCCGGCTCAAACCCCACCATGGTTTTATTATCATCGGCGAACACCTCGCACGGCGGGTAATGGGCATCGGTCACCAGATTGATAACGCCCTGGGTTTTGATCTTGTCCGGCAATAGCGCGTGCAGGGCGTTGTCCATGGCGATCGGCGCCGGGTCCTCGGCGCTCGCCGCGCCGCACAGAGTCAGGCCGGCGCACAACAACACAGCGTGGAGCAGGGATGGTGTCATTCTCATGCTTGCAATACTCCCGAAAGGTCTTTATCTGGTTTACCCGATGATCTGGGCGTAAACACCGGCAGACACGTCATGACGCCTGCGGCGATGGCCGGCCGTGGTAGCGTACCGATAAAGGGGAAGTAGCAACTAGCGTGCCATCGGTTAACTAATCAATTAATTAACTGATTAATGGCTCAATCCCGCCGTGCGAATCGATCCGCCCGCCGGGATCATGCTGGAAAAATGACCTATGAAAGTGCAGATGTTGCAATTTTTCATCATAGTAGTGCGCGTCCACCGGCGATTGATGGCATGACCAAACGCCGGTATAGCATGATGAATCCACCGTGGAGGGGATCGGGTTAATTGAACATTTTCTGCAAATAGCGGGTTAACGAGGCGCGGGAAGAAAAACCATGGGGGATGCCGTAATGGCTGTCGGGCTTGCCGTCCGGATCGGAAGGAAAGACTTGATAGTTGTCGCTGGAGCGTACCGGCGACGTCGGGGCGGCAAACAGGCTGCTTTTATCGCGCAGCGAAGGATGAACGACCAGGGCGGTTCGGCCCAGTTTAGCCTCCCGATTCACATAGACATAGTGGTGACCTTTACGGTAACCGTAACATTGTCGGGTGATATAATCTCTTTCGAATCCGGAGTTTTCCAGTTCGCGAGCGACTTCATCGGGTCTTAAATACATTATTTGTCCTCTCTTCAGTCACAGTGAAGTGATCCCAGCTAATGTAATCAGTTAAGCGTCCGGTCAGTAGACGCAGCGCGTGATTTCGGATTAATCCAAAAACCGGCTCCGGCCGGGCTCCGGCAACGCGCCAGACCGCGCCAAGCCGCCCGTCGCGCTTGTTCCGGCCCCGCCGACGCCTGTCCCGACGACGGCAGGCGGCCTTACCGCCGCGGCAGGAATGGCGTGGATAGTCTACAGTTAAACTATCATTAGCCAAAAGGGAGAAACAAATGTTTACGAAAGCTGAAAAAAATGATCTGCAAAGAGATATTAAAGACGATGTTTCTCTGTTAGCCGATACACTGGATGAATTGCTTAGTACGTCTGAAAAAACCACCAAAGAACAGCTGGACGCGCTGCGCAGTAAAGCTAAAGACGTTTTGAAAGACGCGCGCGCGCGCGCCGGCGGCACCAGCCGTATCGGACAGTACGCCCGCGACACCGCGGTCCAGACCAAAAATTACGTGGTCGAGAAACCGTGGCAGAGCCTTGGCATCACTACCGCGGTCGGTATCGTGCTCGGCGTGTTGCTCTCGCGCCGTTAAGGCCGATGGGCAATAAGAGACGCGGGGGTGATGCAGGACCTCCTACCTGGTAACCGTGCCGGGTGATTTTCAAGACATCACTATTTTCTTGCACCGCCAGCCGTATCCTTTGCAGTACCGCAGCCCGCGCTCCCCAAGGAGCGCGGGCTTTTTTGTCGCCTGTTCCCCGCCCTCAGTAAAAAAATGTCGCATCATCCCATATATTGTGTGGTTGATAAAAATAATATCTACATATAGTATTAGTTCCAGGCAAGCCACCCTACCGGCCAGCACCGCCTGGGCGATATTACCACTATAATGTTAACGCGTAAGGGGAATGCGAATCATGACTATTACTATTTACACTAAACCGGATTGCGTCCAATGTCACGCCACCTGCCGCGCGCTGGACAGAAAAGGCATCAGCTATCGGTTAGTGGATCTGGTGGCAGACGGCCAGGCGCTGGCCCATGTGAAATCGTTGGGGTATCAGCAGGTTCCGGTAGTGCAGACGCCCAGCGAGCACTGGAGCGGCTTCAGGCCGGATAAAATCAACCTGCTTGCCGCCGCCGCCCTGGCGTCGTGAGCCGATCATGTTATCTGCGCAACCGCTGCTGGTGTACTTTTCCAGCAGCTCGGAAAATACGCATCGGTTTGTCGGCAAGTTAACGCTGCCGGCGCTGCGCATTCCCCTGGCGACCAGCCAGAAACTGCAGGTGGACCGGCCCTATATCCTGATAGTGCCGAGCTATGGCGGCGGCAGCCAGCACGGCGCCGTGCCGCCCCAGGCCATCCGCTTTCTTAACGATGCAACTAACCGTTCCTGGCTCCGCGGCGTCATCGGTGCCGGTAACCGTAACTTTGGCGCAGCCTTCTGTCTGGCGGGCGATATTATCGCCAGGAAATGCCAGGTGCCGTTCCTTGATCGCGTTGAGCTATTGGGTACGGCGGAAGACGTGGCGCGGGTACGTATGGGAGTAACCACATTTTGGCAACAGCAGAACTGAACATCACTCAACCCGGTCCGGCGCTGGCGGATTATCATGCCCTGAACGCCATGCTCAATCTCTATGACGAGCACGGCAATATTCAGTTCGATAAGGACCGGCAGGCCGTCGAGCGCTATTTCGAGCAGCACGTGGTGCCCAACACCCGGCGGTTTCCCTCCCTGGCCGCCCGGCTGCGCTATCTGGTGGATGAGGGTTACTACGAGGCGCAGGTACTGGCCCCCTACTCCCAGGACACCCTGGAGGCATTGTTCCGGCAGGCCGACGCGCGCCAGTTCCGTTTCCAGACGTTTATGGGCGCGCTGAAATTCTATACCAGCTATACCCTGAAATCATTTGACGGCAAACAGTATCTGGAGCGCTTCGAGGACCGGGTATGCATGGTGGCGCTGACGCTTGCCGCCGGCGACGGCGCCCTGGCGTCCAGGCTGGTGGATGAAATGCTGTCGGGACGTTTCCAGCCCGCGACCCCCACCTTTCTCAACTGCGGCAAACAGCAACGCGGGGAGTATGTCTCCTGTTTCCTGCTGCGCATCGAGGATAATATGGAATCCATCGGCCGCTCGGTCAACGCGGCGCTGCAGTTGTCCAAACGCGGCGGCGGCGTAGCCTTTATGCTCACCAACCTGCGCGAGGCCGGGGCGCCGATCAAGCGTATCGAAAACCAGTCGTCCGGCGTTATTCCGGTGATGAAAATGCTGGAGGACGCCTTTTCCTACGCCAACCAGCTTGGCGCGCGCCAGGGCGCCGGCGCCGTCTACCTGCATGCCCATCATCCGGACATCATGCGTTTCCTCGATACCAAACGGGAAAACGCCGATGAAAAAATCCGTATCAAAACCCTGTCGCTGGGCGTGGTCATTCCGGATGTCACCTTCGAGCTGGCGCGCGACAATAAGCCGATGTACCTGTTCTCGCCCTACGACGTCGAGCGGATTTACGGCCAGCCTTTTTCGCAACTCAGCATCAGTGAAAAATACCATGAGATGGCGGCCGACCCCCGCATCCGCAAGACCAGCATCGACGCCCGGCAGTTTTTCCAGACGCTGGCGGAAATCCAGTTTGAGTCGGGTTATCCCTATATGGTGTTCGAGGATACGGTAAACCGCGCCAATCCCATCAAAGGCCGCATCAATATGAGCAATCTGTGCTCGGAGATCCTGCAGGTCAACAGCGCGACTGAATATAACGAGGATCTCAGCTACCGGCAGGTCGGCCATGATATCTCCTGCAACCTGGGCTCGCTGAATATCGCCCGCGCCATGGACGAACCGGATCTGGGCAATACGGTGGAAACCGCCGTGCGCGCCCTGACCGCCGTATCCGACATGAGCCGGATAAATTCTGTGCCCTCCATCGTCAAAGGCAACGACGCCTCCCATGCCATCGGCCTTGGGCAAATGAACCTGCACGGCTTTCTGGCGCGCGAGCATATTTACTACGGCTCGGAGGAAGGCGTGGATTTTACCGATATGTACTTTTACGCCGTCACCTACCATGCGGTGCGGGCGTCAAACCGCCTGGCCATCGAACGGGGTGTGACCTTCGCGGGTTTCGCCGACTCCCGTTATGCCAGCGGAGACTACTTTACGCCCTATGTCGAACGGCAATGGCGGCCTAAAACCGAACGGGTGCGGGCGCTGTTCGCCCAGGCCGGCATCGCCCTGCCCACCCGCGAGGATTGGCTGGCGCTGCGCGCGTCGGTGATGGCGCATGGACTCTACAACCAGAACCTGCAGGCGGTGCCGCCGACCGGCTCCATTTCCTATATCAATCATTCCACATCCAGCATCCATCCGATTGTCTCGCGCATCGAGATCCGCAAAGAGGGTAAAACCGGCCGGGTCTATTATCCGGCGCCCTTTATGGACAACGATAACCTGCACTATTACCAGGACGCATATGAAATCGGGCCGGAAAAAATCATCGATACCTACGCCGCCGCCACGCGCCATGTCGATCAGGGCCTGTCGCTGACGCTGTTTTTCCGGGATACCGCCACCACCCGCGATATCAACAAGGCGCAAATCTACGCCTGGAAAAAAGGCATCAAGACGCTGTACTACATACGTATCCGCCAGTTGGCGCTGGAAGGCACTGAAGTCGCCGGCTGCGTCTCGTGCGCGCTGTAACGGTAAAGGAGACTATCACCATGACCACCGCTCAACCGATCTCCCGCGTCCAGGCGGTAAACTGGAACCGGATTGAAGACGATAAGGATCTGGAGGTGTGGAACCGCCTGACCGCGAATTTCTGGCTGCCGGAAAAATTACCGCTGTCCAATGATATCCCCTCGTGGTCGACATTATCCGCGCAGGAACAGGAACTGACCATCCGGGTATTTACCGGGCTGACATTGCTGGATACGGTGCAAAATACCGTCGGCGCGCCGGCATTAATGGCCGATGCGGTAACGCCGCACGAGGAAGCGGTATTCTCCAATATCAGCTTTATGGAGGCGGTGCATGCGCGCTCCTACAGTTCGATATTTTCCACGCTGTGCGCCATGCCGGAGGTGGATGCGGCATACCGCTGGAGCGAGCAGAACGAAGCCTTACAAAATAAAGCGGCCATTATTCTGCGTCATTACCGCCATGACGATCCGCTGACGAAAAAAGTCGCCAGCGTCTTTCTGGAGTCCTTTCTATTTTATTCCGGTTTTTACCTGCCGATGTATTATTCCAGCCGGGCAAAACTCACTAATACCGCCGACCTGATCCGGTTAATTATCCGTGATGAAGCGGTGCACGGTTATTATATCGGCTATAAATTCCAGCGTGCGCTGGAACGGGCCACGCCCGAGCGGCGCGAGCAGATCAAGACCTTTACCTACGACCTGCTGCAGGACCTGTATGAGAACGAACTGCTTTACAGCGCGCAGCTGTATGACGGGGTCGGCTGGACAGCGGACGTTACGGCATTTTTGCATTACAATGCCAATAAAGCCTTGATGAACCTGGGTTATGAAGCATTATTCCCGGCATCGATGACCAACGTCAATCCGGAAATCCTATCCGCGCTGTCGCCCAACGCCGACGAAAACCACGATTTTTTCTCCGGTTCCGGGTCGTCTTATGTGATGGGCCGCGCGGTCAATACCGAGGACGAGGACTGGGCCTTTTAATCTCCCCGGCGCGCAGGAGCTATTTTTCCGCGCCCGGTAAGAGACTATTTCCGCTGATAACGGCTTACCCATGCCGTTATTTATTATAAATTCCGCCATCCCGATTTAATTGTTTCCCTCCCATGGGAGGGAATTATATATCCAGGGTTCATCCCCGCGGTTCCCTGCGTATCACCTGCCCCACACGACCTATCGTCTTTTCTGCCGTAAAATTATTCACTCTTAGCCCTTGACGCATGAAATTCACGCCAAAACCGTGCCTGTGCATTAAAAAAATTCGCAAGACTGTTTATTTCCCTAAGCCCTTGTCACGTTTAGCCGAAATGGCTGAAACGATAGCGGCTCAAGGACGGGATATTCAACTGGATTAGGCCTTGGGGGTTGTCTCAAATGCTCAGTATGTTAGGGTATACAGCGTTTTTATTTTGGCAGGACCCTTAAATATATTAGAAAACCATACGGGAATTTGATAATTGCATGGCTGTTAAACTTGAAGTAAAAAACCTCTATAAAATATTCGGCGAGCATCCCGAACGGGCATTTAAGCTAATTCAGGCAGGGCACGATAAGGATACCCTATTCGCCAAGACCGGTCTGACGGTGGGCGTGAAAGATGCCAGTCTGGCCATTGAAGAAGGCGAGATATTCGTCATCATGGGATTATCCGGTTCCGGTAAATCCACCATGGTACGCCTTCTCAATCGTCTGATAGAACCGACCCGCGGCGAGGTGCTGATCGACGGCGTCGATATCGCCCGGATATCCGACAACGCCCTGCGCGAGGTGCGGCGAAAAAAAATCAGCATGGTGTTCCAGTCCTTTGCGCTGATGCCGCATCTGAACGTGCTGGACAATACCGCGTTTGGCATGATGCTGGCCGGCATACCGGCGCAGGAACGCCACGCCAAGGCGCTGGAAGCCTTGACGCAGGTGGGGCTGGATAAGCATGCGTTGTCCTGGCCCGACGAGCTGTCGGGCGGCATGCGCCAACGCGTCGGCCTGGCGCGGGCGCTGGCGAACGACCCCGATATCCTGCTGATGGATGAGGCTTTTTCGGCGCTCGACCCGTTAATCCGCGCCGAAATGCAGGACGAATTGGTGAAGCTGCAATCCCGCCATCAGCGCACCATCGTATTTATCTCCCATGATCTCGACGAAGCGATGCGCATCGGCGACCGCATCGCCATCATGCAGGGCGGCGTGGTGGTGCAGGTGGGCACGCCGGATGAAATTCTCAACAATCCGGCCAACGACTATGTGCGCACGTTCTTTCGCGGCGTAGACGTCAGCCATGTTTTCAGCGCCAAGGATATCGCGCGCCGTCGTCCGGTAACGCTTATCCGCAAGACGCCGGGGTTCGGCCCCCGCTCCGCCCTTAAGCTGCTGCAGGATGAAGACCGCGATTTCGGTTATGTCCTGGAGCGCGGCCAGAAATTTATCGGCGTGGTGTCCATCGATTCGCTGAAAGCCGCCCTTGCGGCCAATCTTCCCCTGGAACAGGCGCTGCTCGAGAGCCCCGTGCCCGTGCCGGGAGATATGCCGCTCAGCGAGCTGATCTCCACCGTCGCCCAGGCGCCTTGCGCCGTACCGGTGGTCGGCGAGGAGAATCAATATATCGGCATTATTTCCAAGGGCATGTTGCTACAGGCATTAGACAAAGAAGGGGCGACCAATGAGTAAGCCAACCACCGATCCATGGGGCGGCGCGCAGGCCGCGCCCGCAGCCGACGCCAGCCAGGCCCAGTCCGCCGCGCCGCAGTCCGCCGATCCCTGGGGCGGGGCCGCCGCGCAGCAGCATGACGCCGTCGCGCAGACCGCCCCCGCCAACGGAGCGGGCAGCGCCTCCGACGCCTGGGGCAATACCGCCACGCCTCCCGCCGACGGCGCCGGGGCGCACACCGCCCAGCAGGGCGCCGACTGGCTCAACAGCGGGCCGGCTCCCGCGCCTGAGCATTTTAATCTGCTGGATCCGTTTCACACTACCCTGATCCCGCTCGATACCTGGGTCACCCACGGCATCGATTGGGTGGTGCTGCATTTCCGGCCGTTGTTCCAGGGTATCCGCGTGCCGGTGGATATCATCCTCGGCGGCTTCCAGCATCTGTTGCTGGGCATGCCCGCCCCGGTGGCCATCCTGGTGTTCGCCCTGCTGGCCTGGCAGATGTCGAGCCTGGGCATGGGCATCGCCACCCTGGTCTCGCTGGCGATTATCGGCGCCATCGGCGCCTGGGCGCAGGCCATGGTCACGCTGGCGCTGGTGCTCACCTCGCTGTTTTTCTGCGTGGTGATAGGCCTGCCGCTGGGCATTTGGCTGGCGCGCAGCGATGGCGCGGCCAAAATCATCCGCCCATTGCTGGACGCCATGCAGACCACGCCGGCGTTCGTCTACCTGGTGCCCATCGTCATGCTGTTCGGCATCGGCAATGTGCCGGGGGTGGTGGTGACCATTATCTTCGCCCTGCCGCCGGTGGTGCGCCTGACCATCCTGGGTATCAAACAGGTGCCGGAAGACCTGATAGAAGCCGCCGAATCGTTCGGCGCCAGCCCCGGCCAGCTGCTGTTCAAAGTACAGTTGCCGCTGGCGATGCCGACCATCATGGCCGGGATTAACCAGACGCTGATGCTGGCGCTCTCGATGGTGGTCATCGCCTCGATGATTGCCGTCGGCGGCCTGGGCCAGATGGTCCTGCGCGGCATCGGCCGCCTGGATATGGGGCTTGCCACCATCGGCGGGGTCGGCATCGTGATACTGGCCATAATCCTCGATCGTCTGACGCAATCCCTGGGACGCGACAGCCGCAGCCGCGGCAACCGCCGCTGGTACGCCGCCGGTCCCCTGGGCCTGTTCACCCGCCCGTTTGCCAAAAAAGCCTGACCCTTTGCCGGGCGCGGGCTCCCCGCCCCCGGCGTCTGACAGTTAAAATACATGATGAAAATCAACGAGAAGGATATTCCATGCATCACACCGGAATCTGGGCGTTAGCGCTCACCGCGGCGCTTGCCGCGCCACTCTCTTTTGCCGCCGATCTGCCGGGCAAGGGCGTGCAGGTGCAGCCCCTGCAAAGCACGATATCCGAAGAGACGTTCCAAACGCTGCTGGTCAACAAAGCGCTGGAAAAGCTGGGCTACGATGTCAAATCGAGCCGTGAGGTGGATTATAACGTCGCCTATACTTCCATCGCCTCCGGCGACGCTACCTTTATGGCGGTTAACTGGGATCCCCTGCACGCGGACCAGTATCAGGCGGCCGGCGGCGACGCCAGGTTCTATCGCCAGGGCAACTATGTCGAGGGCGCGGCCCAGGGCTACCTGATCGACAAAAAGACCGCCGATCAATACCATATCAAAACCATCGATCAGCTTAAGGATCCCAAGCTGGCTAAACTGTTCGACGCCAACGGCGACGGCAAGGCCGATTTGACCGGCTGCACCCCAGGCTGGGGCTGCGAGGCGGTGATCAACCACCAGATCCAGGCCTACGGCCTGGCCGATACCGTGGAGCACAACCAGGGCAACTACGCGGCCATCATTGCCGACACCATGGCGCGCTTCAAGGAAGGCAAGCCGATCCTGTATTATACCTGGACGCCCTATTGGGTCAGCGACGTGCTGGTTCCGGGCCGGGACGTGGTATGGCTGCAGGTGCCGTTCTCTTCCCTGCCCGGCAAGCAGAAGGACATCAGTACCAAACTGCCCAACGGCGCCGACTATGGCTTCCCGGTAAACACCATGCGTATCGTCGCCAATAAAGAGTGGGCCAAGGCCAATCCCGCGGCGGCGAAACTGTTCGCCATCATGCGTCTGCCCATTAGCGATGTGAACGCGCAGAACCTGCGTATGCATGAGGGCCAGGCCTCGGAGGCGGATATCGAACGCCACGCCAACGGCTGGATTGCCGCGCACCAGGCGGTATTCGACGGCTGGATAAGCGCCGCCACGGCCGCCGCCGCTAAATGATACGGCGTCTTCGCGCCCGTTTATGGCGCGAAAACAGGTCACGTTAACCGACGGGGGGCATTCGCCCCTCGTTTTTTTGGCGCTTATGGGGAATAATAGCCCCCCGATTGGTAAACAGACTCACCAATGAAAACAAAAACAGATCACCCAAGTTTAAGTCCGGCGCTGATTATTATCATGGCTATCGCCACCGGATTGTCGGTCGCGAGTAATTATTACGCGCAACCCCTGCTGGACACCATTGCCCAGTCGTATCACCTGTCGGTGAACCAGGCCGGGTTTATCGTCACCGCCGCCCAGCTGGGTTATGCCTGCGGCCTGATGTTTATCGTGCCGCTGGGGGATAAGTTCGAACGGCGCGGCATGATAGTGGTCATGACGCTGCTGGCCGCCGCCGGTATGCTGGTCACCGCCTCGGCCGGCAGCCTGTGGCTGATGATAGCCGGCACGGCGCTGACCGGTCTATTCTCGGTAGTGGCGCAGATCCTGGTGCCGCTGGCGGCGACGCTTGCCGATCCGGCGAAGCGGGGCAAAGTGGTCGGTATGATCATGACCGGTCTGCTGCTGGGTATCCTGCTGGCGCGTACCGTCGCCGGCGCCCTGGCAAGCTTCGGCGGCTGGCGCACCGTGTACTGGTTCGCCAGCGCGCTGATGGTGGTCATGGCGCTGATACTGTGGTTCGCCCTGCCGCGTTATAAACAGTATTCCGATCTGAATTACCCGCAGCTGCTGGCCTCCATCCTGCGCATGTATGTCACCACGCCGGTGCTGCGCACCCGCGCGCTGATAGGCTGCGTGACCTTTGCCAGCTTCAGCAACCTGTGGACTTCCATGGCGTTCCTGCTGGCCGCGCCGCCGTTTTTTTACTCCGAGGCTAAAATCGGCCTGTTCGGCCTGGCGGGCGCCGCCGGCGCCCTGGCCGCATCCAGGGCCGGGCATCTGGCCGACCGGGGCAAGGCAAAAATCACCACCCGCTATGGCCTGCTGCTGCTCCTGGTCTCCTGGGCCTTTATCTGGTACGGCCAGCATCAGGTGATGGCGCTTATCGCCGGCATCGTCGTGCTGGATCTGGCGGTGCAGGGCGTGCATATCACCAACCAGAGCGTCATTTACCGCCGCATGCCGCAAGCGCGTAACCGTCTCACCTCCGGCTATATGACCAGCTATTTTATCGGCGGCGCCCTGGGCTCGCTGATTTCCGCCTCGGCCTACCAGATGGCCGGCTGGACCGGCGTATGCGTCGCCGGCGGGGCGCTGGGCGTGCTCAACCTGCTGTTATGGTGGCGTGGCCAGCATCATGAGGACAGCGGCGTAGCGGCCGCCTGAGGGCGTCGCACGGCGGGATGACTGTCGCGGCGTTCCGGAGGGCGATAGTCGCCGGAAGTGTCGCCATGGGAGATACGCACATGGACGCAAGCCAGGATCACCTGCCGGCGGCCCCAGGGACGCCGGCCACCTTTCGCGAGGGCATCAAGGACAGCCTGCCCATCGTCATCGGCTACCTGCCGGTGGCGTTCGCTTTTGGCCTGAACGCGGTTAAGCTGGGCTTTACGCCGCTCGAAAGCCTCTTCATTTCCTGCGTTATCTATGCCGGCGCCAGCCAGTTCGTGATAACCACCCTGCTCAGCGCCGGGATATCGCTGTGGGTCGCGGCGTTGACCGTCATGGCCATGGATGTGCGCCATCTGCTGTACGGCCCGGCGCTGCGTCACCGTATTCCCGGCGCCCTGTCGCGGCGCGCCACGGCGCTATGGGCCTTCGGCCTGACCGATGAGGTGTTTGCCGCGGCCATCGCCAAACTGATTAAGGATAACCGCCGCTGGTCGGAACGCTGGATGATAAGCGTCGCGGTCTGTTCGTGGCTATCCTGGGTCGTCGGCACCGCCGTCGGCGCGCTGTCGGGCAACGGCCCGCTGAACGACTACCCGGCGGTTGAGGCCGCGCTGTCCTTCATGCTGCCGGCGCTGTTCCTCAGTTTCCTGTTGGCGTCATTTCAGCGCCGGCAAAGCCTGGTATTGGCCGCGGCGCTGGCCGGCGCGCTGGCCGGGCTGCTGCTGCTGTCGATTCCGATGGCGATCCTGGCCGGCATCGGCGGCGGATGCCTGGGGGCCTTGCTGGGCCCGGCGCGCGCCGCCAGGGAGGAAAAATAAATGCATACCAGCGTGATTATCATCGGTTTGGTGGTCGGCGCGGCGAATTATCTGTTCCGTTACCTGCCGCTGCGTTTTGGCGGCGGGCGTAAATCAGCCGGCCCCGCCGGCGCCTGGGCCGGACGTCTTTTGGACGGCATAGGTTTGGCCTCCATATGCGCGCTACTGGTGGTCTCCAGTGTGCCGGAGGTGCTGCGCGCGCCGGCGAAACTACTGCCTACCCTGGCGGGTTTCGCGGTATTGGCGGCCTGTTTTTACCGCACCCGCAGCATCGTCATCGCCACCCTGGCCGGGGCGCTGTGCTTTGGCTTGGTATATAAATTAGTCATGCCCTAATCTATAGCTCTCTAAACTTTTCAGGACGACAATATTTACTTGAGTGATTACATTAGTTATTATATCCATAGAAACTAATGAGGCATAAATCATCATGGACAGTTCCTTCACCCCCATTGAGCAAATGTTGGCGCAACGCGCTAAGCAGCGTCCCGAGTTTCCCTACCAGGAAATCCTGCTGACCCGGCTATGCATGCATATGCAGGGTAAATTGCTGGAAAACAGAAACCGCATGCTGAAAGCCCAGGGCATCAATGAAACGTTGTTTATGGCCCTGCTGACCCTGGAGTCCCAGGAAAATCACAGTATCCAGCCCTCTGAACTCAGTTCCGCCCTGGGATCGTCGCGCACCAACGCCACCCGCATCGCGGATGAGCTGGAAAAACGGGGCTGGATTGTGCGTAAAGAGAGTGAGAACGATCGCCGCTGCCTGCATTTGCAGCTGACCGACGCCGGCGAAAACTTTCTTAATAATCTCTTGCCGCCGCAGCATAAGTGCCTGGTAACGCTCTGGTCTACCCTCAATACCGACGAGCAGAAGCAGCTTGAAACGCTCACGCGCAAGCTGCTGGCCAAACTGGACGAATTAATTGTCGAAGACGAAATAGCCTGACCTGCGCGCGCGATTATGGCTCACCTCCCTGTGAGCCTCCCTGCGCGTCAATGAGTGCGGCGTTTTTGTCCCTGCGCGCTTCGCGTTATTCTTTTTGCCCGGCAAACCCGCCGCACACTCAAGCGTGGTTTTGCCGCCACCACTCCGCCAGCAGTATGCCGGTAGCCACCGACACGTTCAGGCTTTCCACCCGCCCGGTACCGCCGATGGAAATCGCCAGATCCGCCTGTTCCACGATGGCGTCGGACAACCCTGCCCGCTCCTGGCCTATCACCAGCACCATCTTCGCCGGCATATTGATCCGGCCAAGCGACGCGCCTTTGTGGCTCGAGGTGGTGACGATGGTATAACCCGCCTGGCGGAAACGGTCCAAATCGCCGAATAAATCATCGGTATGTATGGCGCTGATATGCTCCGCGCCACCTTCGGCGGTACGTACCGCGGCGCCGGACTCCAGCGCCGCGCTGTCGCTGGTCATGACGCCTTTCACGCCAAAATGCGCGCAGCTGCGCAACATTGCGCCGAGGTTATGGGGATTGGAGACATCCTCAAGCGCCAGCACGCAATCCTTATCCAGGGCTTTATCAAGATAGGTAACGGCATCCAGGCCGATGCGCTTTTTAATCAGGAAACAGACGCCGCCGTGATGATCGGTGCCGGATGCCAGCGCCAGCTCGTCCTCTTCCACCACATGGTAGGCTTTGCGATTGGCGGCCATCCAGCGCAGGGCGTCGCGAAAGCGCGGCGTAACGGATTGCACGAACCAGGCGCGCACGATGGAATCGGGACGGCTTTTGAATAAGGCCTGGCAGGCATTTTCGCCGTAAACCCGGGTTTCTTCCGCCCGCTGGCGCCGCAGCTGTTCGGGGTCGATCAGGCTTTTACCGCTGATGCCGCCGTGATCGGCCACCGCGGGGGTCTCATCGTTTTGGTACAGGGTCTTCCAGGGGGAGTCCGGCGCGGTGGAAGGTCTGTCCCTGCGGGGCGCGTCGCCGCGGCGGGCATCACCGCGGGGCGCGTCACCACGACGGGCGTTACCCCGGGGCGCGTCGCCACGGCGGGCGTCACCACGGGGCGCGTCACCACGACGGGCGTCACCGCGGGGCGCGTCACCACGGCGGTCATCACCGCGGGGCGCGTCGCCGCGGCGGGCATCGCCCCGGGGCGCATCGCGGCCCGGCTGGGGTGGACGAGAAGGACGACGAGGCTGCTCTTCTTCTTCTTTGCGCACGTACATAACACGGACCTTGCCGTTTTTACCCTTTAATGAATCGCTCATTTGTCTCTCCACCCATATGCTGGGCGCGAAGATTACCTGATCTTGTCTTTTTTAGCTACCGGGTAGAGGTAAAAGCCAGCAACTATCGAAGCCATCGGATAAATCATTTTGTACCTTCACATTTCTTTCACCATACTTCAGAACATCATTTCGATAAAGCGTGGATCTCATCGCCCGGCCGCCCTGTTGCCGGTTTAACCTCCACCCATAAGAGGCAATTGTATGAATACAGTATGTGCATCCTGTCTGGCCACCAACCGGCTGCCGGAACAGAAGGTCAACGACGGCGCGAAATGCGGCCGTTGCGGCGAGGCGCTGCTGGACGGCAAAGTGGTGCATGCCACCACCGACTCCCTCGATAAGCTGCTGCAAGACGATCTGCCGGTGGTGGTCGACTTCTGGGCGCCCTGGTGCGGCCCCTGCGTCGGCTTCGCGCCGATTTTCGAGGCGGTTGCCGCGGAGCGCCGCGGCTCGGTACGTTTCCTGAAGGTGAATACCGAAGCGGAGCCCCAGTTAAGCACCCGTTTCGGCATCCGCAGCATTCCCACCATCATGGTGTTCAGGCACGGTAAAATGGTGGATTCGCTGCACGGCGCCATGCCCAAAGGGCCGTTTGAAGAGTGGCTGGACGAAGGCCTGTCCATTCCGAGCCCGTCTTAAGCGGCCGCCGCCGGGCCACCCCCACATGCTGTGGCGGCGGGTGGCCCGGCGCGGCGCGACACTGCGTTTCCCGACAGCTCCGTCGGTAAATAGTTGTCCGCTTTCCCCGCCCGCTCCGGTAAACTCTCTCTTTTCTTGCGGGCTTCCCATGACAAACAACGCCGTGCTGGCGCTACGCCAATATCGTCTCGATCGCGCCACCCGGCCGTACCGCGCGCGCGGTTGCCGGGTCGTGCGCTGCGAACACTGCCTGCTGCCGCAGCCCGTTTGCCTGTGCGATCGCATTGTCCCCATGACGTCGGTCAGCCGTTTCTGCCTGATCATGTTTGACTCCGAGCCCCTGAAACCCAGCAATACCGGACGCCTGATCGCCGATATCTTGCCGGATACCCAGGCTTTTCTCTGGTCGCGCACCGAGCCGGATACGGCACTGCTATCGGCTATTGCCGACCCCGCCCGCCAGCCTTATGTGGTATTCCCGGCGCACAACGTCGCCCCGGACCGGCGCGTGGTGCCGCAAATCGATGCCTGCGGCAAGCCGCCGTTGTTTATTCTGCTTGACGGCACCTGGTCCGAGGCCGGCAAGATGTTTCGCAAAAGCCCCTATTTGGCGAATTTTCCGATATTATCCCTTAACCTGGCTACCGTCTCCGCCTATCGTCTGCGGGAAGCGCACGGCGAAGGCCACCACTGCACCGCCGAGGTGGCCGCCACCCTGCTGCGCCAGACGGGGGACGCGGCGGCGGCGGATCGCCTGGGCGCGCATTTTGCGCTGTTTCGCAGCCGCTACCTATTGGGTAAATCGCACCATAACACCGCGCAAATATCTTCCGCCATCACAACACCCCGGCCTTAATGCGCTTACACTTGTCGGATGCGGCTGGACTGGATAGGAGACCACCGATGAGTCAACGAGGTTTGGAAGCGCTGCTAAGACCAAAATCCATCGCCGTGCTGGGGGCGTCCGACAAGCCGGGCCGGGCCGGGAACCTGATGATGCGTAATCTGCTGAACGGCGGGTTCGGCGGCCCGATATTGCCGGTAACGCCGCGCTATCCCGCGGTATGCGGCGTTTTAAGCTATCCGGACGTGGCGAGCCTGCCCCTGGCGCCGGACCTGGCGATCCTGTGCACCCGCGCCAGCCGCAATCCCGGTTTGCTCGACGACCTCGGCAGGCTGGGTTGCAAAACGGCGATTATCCTCTCAGCGCCACCGGCCCAGTTTACCGAGCTGAAAGCCTGCGCCGCCCGTCACGGCATGCGTCTGCTCGGGCCGAATAGCCTGGGGGTACTGGCGCCGTGGCAAGGATTGAACGCCAGTTTTTCCCCGGTGCCCATCCATAAAGGCAAGCTGGCGTTTATCTCCCAGTCCGCCGCGGTATCCAATACCGTGCTGGACTGGGCGCAGCAGCGCGAAATCGGGTTTTCCTATTTTATCGCGCTCGGCGACAGTATCGATATCGATGTGGACGATGTGCTTGATTTCCTGGCGCGCGACGGCAAAACCAGCGCCATTTTACTGCACCTGGAGCACCTCAGCGACGCCAGGCGCTTTCTGTCGGCCGCCCGGGGCGCCGCGCGCAACAAGCCTATACTGGTCATCAAAAGCGGGCGCAGCCCGCAGGCGCAGCGCCTGTTGAACTATCCCCAGGGAAGGGATGCCGCCTACGACGCCGCAATCCAGCGTGCCGGGCTGCTGCGGGTGCGCGATACCCACGAATTATTTTCAGCGGTGGAAACCCTAAGCCATATGCGCCCGTTGCGCGGTGAACGGCTGATGATCGTCAGCAACGGCATTGCCCCGGCCGCCCTGGCGCTGGATGAGCTGCTCAGCCGTCATGGCAAGCTGGCGACGTTGAGCACCGCGACCCGTCAGGCCCTGCAGGCGGTATTGCCGGAGGGCCTGCCCGCCGCCAACCCGCTTGATTTGGCGGACGACGCCACTCCGGCCCGCTATCGCGCCGCCCTGACGGCGCTGCTTGACAGCACCGACTACGACGCGCTGCTGATTATCCACGCGCCCAGCGCCGCCGCCCCCAGCAGCGAGACGGCGCAGCAGGTTATCGAGCTGGCCAAGCTTCACCCCCGCGGCCGGCAGGTCACCCTGCTGACCAACTGGAGCGGCGAATTTTCCTCCCGGGAGGCCAGACGCCTGTTCACGGAGGCGGGGCTACCCACCTATCGCACCCCTGAAGGCGTGGTCACCGCTTTTATGCATATGGCGGAATACCGGCGCAATCAAAAGCAATTGATGGAAACACCGGCCCTGCCGGTCGGCCTGACGGTGGATACCGCCCAGGCGCACGCCCTGATCCGCCAGGCGTTGGAACAGGGCATTACCCGGCTGGCGACCCACGAGGTGCGCCCCATTATCGAGGCTTATGGCTTAACCACCCTGCCCACCTGGATCGCCGGCGACACCGCCGAGGCCGTCGCCGTTGCCGACCGTATTGGTTACCCTGTGGCGCTGAAGCTGCGCTCGCCGGACATCCCCCATAAATCCGAGGTCCAGGGCGTGATGCTGTCGCTGCGCAATGCGCAGGAAGTTGCCCAGGCGGCCAACGCCATGGCGGAACGCGTGGCGCAAACCTTTCCTCAGGCGCGCATCGAGGGCATGTTGGTACAAAGCATGGCCAGCCGGGCCGGCACCCAGGAACTGCGCATCCTGGTCGAACAGGATCCGGTGTTCGGCCCGCTAATCCTGCTGGGTGAAAGCGGGCATGAATGGCGACAGGCCGACCAAACGGCGGTAGCCCTGCCGCCGCTTAATATGACGCTGGCGCAGAATATGGTGCGCCAGGGCCTGAAAAAAGGCGCTATCCGCACCCATAGTCCGCTCTATTCGCTGGATATTGTCGCGTTAAGCCGCCTGTTGGTGCAGGTCTCCAACCTGCTGCTCGACTGCCCGGAAATCGTCCATCTGGATATCCATCCGCTGCTGGCCTGCGGCGGCGATATGACGGTGCTGGATGTCAGCCTTGAACTGGCCGAACGCCCGGGCGACCCCGAGGCACGCCTGGCGATCCGTCCTTATCCGCAGGCGCTGGAATCGGTGGTCACGCTGAAAAACGGCGAGCAATGCCTGTTCAGGCCCATCCTGCCCGAAGACGAACCGCTGCTAAAGCAGTTTATCGGCGCGGTCACGCCGGAAGATCTTTATTATCGTTACTTCAGTGAGATCACAGAATTTACCCATGAAGATTTGGCTTATATGACCCAAATCGACTACGATCGAGAAATGGCGTTTGTCGCGATCAGACAAAACGACGCGGGAAACACCATTATCGGCGTCACGCGCGTTTTTTCCGACCCGGACAATACCGAGGCCGAGTTTTCGGTACTGGTCAGGTCCGATCTCAAAAAAATGGGCTTAGGCCGCCTGCTGCTGCAAAAAATGATTGCCTACGCCCGCGATCACGGGCTCAGACGCTTGAACGCCATCACCATGCCCAGCAACCACGGCATGATTTCACTGGCAAAAAAACTGGGATTTACCGTCGATCTGCAGTTGGAAGACGGCATTGTCGCGCTATCGCTGTCGCTTGCGGGCGAAACCCGGCAACCACCCCCGGTCTAACATCAAGCGCGCATCAACCTGCGGCGAAACATAGCCACAATGGAGAAAAGTAATGTTATTATGGCCGATTCCACACATTTGTGTTTTTGCATATGGTCATTCCACCATACGATGACAAGAGAAGAAGCGCACTGTGATGTTGTCAAACTTTAGACGTACCAAACACCAACAACACCTTGCACAACTGCCCAAAATTCCCCAGACGGTTGCTGACGTACAAACGCTGTACAGTCCTGAAGATTTCCGTATCGCCTTGCTTAACGCCATTGCGGGTGCCAAGAAGCGTATTTATCTGGTGGCGCTGTATCTTGAGCAGGATGAAGGTGGCGAGGCTGTGCTCTCGGCCCTCTACCAGGCCCGCGAGCTGCGGCCGGAGCTTGAGATCTGTGTGCTGGTCGACTGGCATCGCGCGCAGCGTGGGCGCATAGGCGCGGCGGCGGTAAACACCAACGCCGACTGGTATTGCCGCATGGCGCAGGATCATCCCGGCACGTCGGTACCGGTGTACGGCGTTCCGGTCAATACCCGCGAAGCCCTGGGCGTATTGCATCTCAAAGGCTTCATTATCGACGATACCGTTATTTACAGCGGCGCCAGCCTGAACGATGTCTACCTGCATCAGTTGGATAAATACCGCTACGATCGTTATCAACTGATCCACAACCCTCAGCTTGCCGAGTGCATGCTGGGTTATATTAAGCGGCACCTGCTGACGGCGCCCGCGGTCAACCGGCTGGATAATCCAAATCGTCCCAAAAGTATTGAAATCAAAAACGATACGCGCATGTTCCGCCAGTCTTTGCGCGATGCCGATTATGCCTGCAACGGCTCGGCCGGCGATGACGAACTGACCATCACGCCCCTGGTGGGATTAGGCAAGCAAAGTCCGCTGAATAAAACCATTCATCACCTGATGTCATGCGCCGACAGTAAACTGACCCTGTGCACCCCCTATTTTAATATGCCGGCGCTGCTGGTGCGCAATATCATTTCTCTGCTGCGCCAGAACAGGCAGGTGGAAATCATCGTCGGCGATAAAACGGCCAATGATTTTTATATTCCCGAAGATCAGCCGTTTAAGATTATCGGCGCCTTGCCCTATTTATATGAAATCAACCTGCGCCGTTTTCTCGGAAGGTTGCAGCGTTATGTGGACAATGGGCAACTGGTGGTCAGGTTATGGAAAGACGGCGATAATACCTATCACCTCAAAGGCATGTGGGTTGACGACGAATGGCAATTATTGACCGGCAATAACCTTAATCCCCGCGCCTGGCGCCTGGATCTGGAAAACGCGCTGTTGATCCACGACCCGAAGGGCGAACTGCGCGCGCAGCGCGAGCATGAACTCGAACTTATCCGTACCCATACCATTTCGGTCACGCATTATACCGAGTTGCAAGGTATCGGCGACTATCCGGTCAAAGTACGCAAGCTGATCCGCCGGCTGCGGCGTATCCGTATCGATCGCCTTATCAGCCGTATTTTATAGATTCGCCCTTGGGCACACAGGAATGTCATTCCGGCATCATCGCGGTTTTCCACCGGCGGCCTCCTTGAAATGACCCGCCGGAGACAAACCGGCGCCGTCGGTTCAGGGATGCCGTAGTGTCCGCCAGGCCGACGGTTTGAACCAGCGGAACGCAACCATGTCAAAAAGCCCCAGGCAGCCATTTCATCACGTCAGTCATCTCGCTTGTCGCACGGTTATTATTCTTCCGCTGATTTTTTGCAGCGCCTGCGCCCATATGGCGCAGGACAACTGGACAGGGCGCGATAAAACAGCGCATTTTATTTCTTCCGCCACACTGGCCTATGCGGGTAGCGCGGTGGCGGAACACCAAAATGCCTCCCCGGCCCGCAGCCGCAATATCGGGTTTGCCTTCGCCCTTTCGCTGGGCGCGCTGAAGGAAACGTTCGACAGCCGCGCCGCCGGCAGCGGCTGGAGCTGGAAGGACTTCGCCTGGGATGTGGCGGGGGCTTCGGCGGGTTATAGTCTGTATTATCTCAATAAATGATTAACTAAAATAACTGTATACTCAATAACCGAGGATATTGCCGTATGCTAACAGGCCAAGACGTTGCATCTGGACCTGTTCCCAGCAATTTTCGTCTGCGCGGAGCGCAAATTAAGACTTCTATTATGATAAGTTCATATTTGGATTAATCCGCAGGGAGGCATTGATGTCGCGACATGAAACGCCAGACAATTTACCTGGCGAAAATCATGATAAAATACGTGTCCGGTTGGCCAAGATCACGGATATCGATACTATTTTTGCTATTCGCTTAAGCGTAAGAGAGAACCAGATCTCACGCGCTCGGCTTACGGAAATGGGAATTACTGCTGTTGCCATCAGGGACGCGATTCTTGCCTCCCCCTGCGTCTGGATTGCCGAGATAGGGCAAATTCCTGCTGGTTTTTCTATGGCCTGCACCGCTGAAGCAAGCGTATTTGCCCTGTTCATACGCCCTGAATTTGAAGGGCTTGGACTAGGCCGCGTTCTGCTGGCCAACGCCGAATCCCATCTTTTCAAGCACCATCAAAAAATATGGCTGGTAACAGACGGCAACAGCCGCGCCAGCGGTTTTTATCGCCAGCTCGGGTGGCACCCTAAGGAATACTTAGCGGATGGTGATATTCGATTTGAGAAGTCAGTTTAATGTCTATTATACATTCAAATTACCTCGCCACGGTAAACTAAGCGCTTTCCAGATCACCGTGGGCCGTCGCCTGCGGCTCCGTTCCACCGGCGTTGCCGGGGGTCCTACTCTCTTACTCGAGTAGCGAACCGCCAGGGTTACGCACATGAAAAAGCCCTCTGTTTTCTTTGAGGGCTTCGTCAATGGGATGCCTGGCAGTGGATGCCTGACTGCGTCAGGCACCCTGCGGGCCGTCGCCTGCGGCTCCGTTCCACCGGCGTTGCCGGTGGTCCTACTCTCTTACTCGAGTAGCGAACCGCCAGGGTTACGGACATGAAAAAGCCCTCTGTTCTCACAGAGGGCTTCGTCAATTGGATGCCTGGCAGTTGATGTCCGCCTGCGGCGGCCACCCTTCGGGCCGCCGCAAGCGGCGTTCAACAGGCTCCGCCTGTTGTCCTACTCTCTTACTCGAGTAGCGAACCGCCAGGGTTACGCACATGAAAAAGCCCTCTGTTTGCACAGAGGGCTTCGTCAATTGGATGCCTGGCAGTTCCCTACTCTCGCATGGGGAGACCCCACACTACCATCGGCGCTACGGCGTTTCACTGCTGAGTTCGGCATGGGGTCAGGTGGGACCACCGCGCTAGTGCCGCCAGGCAAATTCGTTACCAACCGTCATCCTGCTTCTGATGACCATCGGCCTTTATCCGGAACTTCGCTGAAAATTCTCTCGTCGCCCCTCGGGGCGACGCTCTCTTTGCGTCAAACACTTTAGGTGTTGTAAGGTTAAGCCTCACGGGTCATTAGTATCGGTTAGCTCAACGCATCGCTGCGCTTACACACCCGACCTATCAACGTCATCGTCTTTAACGTCCCTTCAGGTGGCTTAAAGCCACAGGGAAGACTCATCTCGAGGCAAGTTTCCCGCTTAGATGCTTTCAGCGGTTATCTCTTCCGCACGTAGCTACCGGGCAATGCCATTGGCATGACAACCCGAACACCAGTGGTGCGTCCACTCCGGTCCTCTCGTACTAGGAGCAGCCCCTCTCAATCTTCCAACGCCCACGGCAGATAGGGACCGAACTGTCTCACGACGTTCTAAACCCAGCTCGCGTACCACTTTAAATGGCGAACAGCCATACCCTTGGGACCTACTTCAGCCCCAGGATGTGATGAGCCGACATCGAGGTGCCAAACACCGCCGTCGATATGAACTCTTGGGCGGTATCAGCCTGTTATCCCCGGAGTACCTTTTATCCGTTGAGCGATGGCCCTTCCATTCAGAACCACCGGATCACTAAGACCTGCTTTCGCACCTGCTCGAGCCGTCACTCTCGCAGTCAAGCTAGCTTATGCCTTTGCACTAACCTCACGATGTCCGACCGTGATTAGCTAACCTTCGTGCTCCTCCGTTACTCTTTAGGAGGAGACCGCCCCAGTCAAACTACCCACCAGACACTGTCCTCGACCCGGATTACGGGCCGGAGTTAGAACATCAAACATTAAAGGGTGGTATTTCAAGGTTGGCTCCATGCAGACTGGCGTCCACACTTCAAAGCCTCCCACCTATCCTACACATCAAGGCTCAATGTTCAGTGTCAAGCTATAGTAAAGGTTCACGGGGTCTTTCCGTCTTGCCGCGGGTACACTGCATCTTCACAGCGAGTTCAATTTCACTGAGTCTCGGGTGGAGACAGCCTGGCCATCATTACGCCATTCGTGCAGGTCGGAACTTACCCGACAAGGAATTTCGCTACCTTAGGACCGTTATAGTTACGGCCGCCGTTTACCGGGGCTTCGATCAAGAGCTTCTCCTTACGGATAACCCCATCAATTAACCTTCCGGCACCGGGCAGGCGTCACACCGTATACGTCCACTTTCGTGTTTGCACAGTGCTGTGTTTTTAATAAACAGTTGCAGCCAGCTGGTATCTGCGACTGGCTTCAGCTCGGGGAGCAAGTCCCTCCACCTAATGCCAGCGTGCCTTCTCCCGAAGTTACGGCACCATTTTGCCTAGTTCCTTCACCCGAGTTCTCTCAAGCGCCTTGGTATTCTCTACCTGACCACCTGTGTCGGTTTGGGGTACGATTCGATGTGACCTGGAGCTTAGAGGCTTTTCCTGGAAGCGTAGCATCAATTCCTTCACCACCGTAGTGGCTCGTTATCACGCCTCAGTGTTGAATGAAAAAGCGGATTTACCTGCTTTTTCCACCTTCACGCTTAAACCGGGACAACCGTCGCCCGGCGAACCTAGCTTTCTCCGTCCCCCCTTCGCAGTCACACCCAGTACAGGAATATTAACCTGTTTCCCATCGACTACGCCTTTCGGCCTCGCCTTAGGGGTCGACTCACCCTGCCCCGATTAACGTTGGACAGGAACCCTTGGTCTTCCGGCGAGCGGGCTTTTCACCCGCTTTATCGTTACTTATGTCAGCATTCGCACTTCTGATACCTCCAGCAGCCCTCACAGGCCACCTTCGCAGGCTTACAGAACGCTCCCCTACCCAACGGACATATCCTTAAGTCAACTCGACGTGATGAACGCATTGACGTCGCTGCGCTCCGTCAATCGTTTTCCGTACAATTGTCTTAAGTGATATGTCCGCTGCCGCAGCTTCGGTGCATGGTTTAGCCCCGTTACATCTTCCGCGCAGGCCGACTCGACCAGTGAGCTATTACGCTTTCTTTAAATGATGGCTGCTTCTAAGCCAACATCCTGGCTGTCTGTGCCTTCCCACATCGTTTCCCACTTAACCATGACTTTGGGACCTTAGCTGGCGGTCTGGGTTGTTTCCCTCTTCACGACGGACGTTAGCACCCGCCGTGTGTCTCCCGTGGTAACATTCTTCGGTATTCGCAGTTTGCATCGGGTTGGTAATCCGGGGTGGACCCCTAGCCGAAACAGTGCTCTACCCCCGAAGATGAATTCACGAGGCGCTACCTAAATAGCTTTCGGGGAGAACCAGCTATCTCCCGGTTTGATTGGCCTTTCACCCCCAGCCACAAGTCATCCGCTAATTTTTCAACATTAGTCGGTTCGGTCCTCCAGTTAGTGTTACCCAACCTTCAACCTGCCCATGGCTAGATCACCGGGTTTCGGGTCTATACCCTGCAACTTAACGCCCAGTTAAGACTCGGTTTCCCTACGGCTCCCCTATTCGGTTAACCTTGCTACAGAATATAAGTCGCTGACCCATTATACAAAAGGTACGCAGTCACCCTGATAAATCAAGGCTCCCACTGCTTGTACGTACACGGTTTCAGGTTCTATTTCACTCCCCTCGCCGGGGTTCTTTTCGCCTTTCCCTCACGGTACTGGTTCACTATCGGTCAGTCAGGAGTATTTAGCCTTGGAGGATGGTCCCCCCATCTTCAGACAGGATATCACGTGTCCCGCCCTACTCATCGAGCTCACAGCACTTGCACCTTCGGATACGGGGCTATCACCCTGTGTTGCCGGACTTTCCAGACCGTTCTCCTGATGCAGGCGCTGATGGTGACTCTGGGCTGTTCCCCGTTCGCTCGCCGCTACTAGGGGAATCTCGGTTGATTTCTTTTCCTCGGGGTACTGAGATGTTTCAGTTCCCCCGGTTCGCCTCAATACGCTATGGATTCACGTAATGATAGTGCAACGAATTGCACTGGGTTTCCCCATTCGGACATCGCCGGCTGATAGCGCTTCATATCAGCTCACCGGCGCATTTCGCGGATTAGCACGTCCTTCATCGCCTCTGACTGCCTAGGCATCCACCGTGTACGCTTATTCACTTAACCTCACAACCCTAAAGTGTCTTCGGAATGGCTGCGAAAGGTCCCTGCCGGTGTTGCGCGGTGCTCGCCATGCTCATGGACATACAGTCCACTCCGCTGGCTGCGCGCCGTGCGCCTTGGCCGGGACTTTCTCGCTCATCCCTCAACAAGGTCACCATCGACACGGCGACCTTATTAGGTTTGCTTGCTTTGAGAGAATCGCATACTGATTTTGCTCAGCATGTTTTTTTTCAAATTTTCAGCTTGTTCCGGATTGTTAAAGAGCATGTATTTCGCAGCATACTCATAAGAGTGTGCTCTGAAATAGACAGCGGGATATGGCGTCCCCTAGGGGGTTCGAACCCCTGTTACCGCCGTGAAAGGGCAGTGTCCTAGGCCACTAGACGAAGGGGACACGGAAAATGCTTGCAACGCGCCGCGTTGCTTTTCCGTGTAAGGCGAAACTTTCATTAATGAAAGTAAGCGACCTCTTTCTAGTCGAACAACGCATCGCGTTGCTCTCCTATCATCGGACGATGCCTTGCACGTGCGAAGCCGGGCTTCACGTGTAAACCATACGAGCTGTTTGCTCATTACAGTTATCAGACAATCTGTGTGGACACTTCACATTACGTATCTTTCGGTAAGGAGGTGATCCAACCGCAGGTTCCCCTACGGTTACCTTGTTACGACTTCACCCCAGTCATGAATCACAAAGTGGTAAGCGCCCTCCCGAAGGTTAAGCTACCTACTTCTTTTGCAACCCACTCCCATGGTGTGACGGGCGGTGTGTACAAGGCCCGGGAACGTATTCACCGTGGCATTCTGATCCACGATTACTAGCGATTCCGACTTCATGGAGTCGAGTTGCAGACTCCAATCCGGACTACGACGCACTTTGTGAGGTCCGCTTACTCTCGCGAGTTCGCTTCTCTTTGTATGCGCCATTGTAGCACGTGTGTAGCCCTACTCGTAAGGGCCATGATGACTTGACGTCATCCCCACCTTCCTCCGGTTTGTCACCGGCAGTCTCCTTTGAGTTCCCGACATTACTCGCTGGCAACAAAGGATAAGGGTTGCGCTCGTTGCGGGACTTAACCCAACATTTCACAACACGAGCTGACGACAGCCATGCAGCACCTGTCTCAGAGTTCCCGAAGGCACAACCTCATCTCTGAAGTCTTCTCTGGATGTCAAGAGTAGGTAAGGTTCTTCGCGTTGCATCGAATTAAACCACATGCTCCACCGCTTGTGCGGGCCCCCGTCAATTCATTTGAGTTTTAACCTTGCGGCCGTACTCCCCAGGCGGTCGATTTAACGCGTTAGCTCCGAAAGCCACGGCTCAAGGCCACAACCTTCAAATCGACATCGTTTACAGCGTGGACTACCAGGGTATCTAATCCTGTTTGCTCCCCACGCTTTCGTACCTGAGCGTCAGTCTTCGTCCAGGGGGCCGCCTTCGCCACCGGTATTCCTCCAGATCTCTACGCATTTCACCGCTACACCTGGAATTCTACCCCCCTCTACGAGACTCTAGCCTGCCAGTTTCAAATGCAGTTCCCGGGTTAAGCCCGGGGATTTCACATCTGACTTAACAGACCGCCTGCGTACGCTTTACGCCCAGTAATTCCGATTAACGCTCGCACCCTCCGTATTACCGCGGCTGCTGGCACGGAGTTAGCCGGTGCTTCTTCTGCGGGTAACGTCAATCAACAAGGTTATTAACCTTATCGCCTTCCTCCCCGCTGAAAGTGCTTTACAACCCGAAGGCCTTCTTCACACACGCGGCATGGCTGCATCAGGCTTGCGCCCATTGTGCAATATTCCCCACTGCTGCCTCCCGTAGGAGTCTGGACCGTGTCTCAGTTCCAGTGTGGCTGGTCATCCTCTCAGACCAGCTAGGGATCGTCGCCTAGGTGAGCCATTACCTCACCTACTAGCTAATCCCATCTGGGTTCATCCGATGGCGTGAGGCCCGAAGGTCCCCCACTTTGGTCTTGCGACGTTATGCGGTATTAGCTACCGTTTCCAGTAGTTATCCCCCACCATCAGGCAGATCCCCAGACATTACTCACCCGTCCGCCGCTCGCCGGCAAAGTAGCAAGCTACTTTCCGCTGCCGCTCGACTTGCATGTGTTAGGCCTGCCGCCAGCGTTCAATCTGAGCCATGATCAAACTCTTCAATTAAAAGCTTGATGCTCAAAGATTGTCATACTGTTAATCTTATGAATTAACTGTTTGTTCACTCTTCAAGACTTGGTATTTTTGTGTTTCGATACGGTCTTGTGAGTGCCCACACAGATTGTCTGATAAATTGTTAAAGAGCAGTGCGCCGCTGTAATCAGTCTGGCGCGAGGTGGCGTATATTACGCTTTCCTCTTTCAGTGTCAAGCCCGTTCGGCCTGTCTTCTGACTCGTTTCCGGTAGAGTGTGATACTGCTCACGTTACCGGTCGATGGAGGCGCATTATAGGGG